>NZ_CP109280.1:0-1400000 GCF_045209695.1 Streptomyces thermoviolaceus
CATCGGCCGCGCACTGCGGCCCAGTCCGAATGGGAGTGCGAAGGTCGCGCGGATCATCGTGCCGGTGTTCCTCGAGCCGGGTGAGGACCCGGCTGGCATGATCGCCTCCGCCTCCTACCGGCCGCTCGTGGCCGTGCTCCAGGGATTGCGCGCGCACGATGAACGCCTGGTCGAACAGCTCGCCTCCCGGGGACTGACCCGCGGCACGCGGAAGGTGCACGTGCGGCGTGATGCCGAGGGCCGGATTATCGGCGTCGGCGGTGAGGGCCAGGAGCATGACGGCGAAGCTGGCGAGGAGCACGGTGGCGGGGCGGGGTCCGTGCTGCTGCGTTTCTCCAGTCCGCGGGATCCGGCGACGATCGCGGCGTTCCTGCGCACGCGGGTGTACCGGCCGGAATCCCTGGCCTGGCTGGCCGGCTACCAAGCCCTCCTGCAGTGGAGGAGGGAGAACGGCGTCAGCGGGCTGTGTGCCGTGCCGTACGACACCGAGGTAAAGGCAGGGGTGTCGGTGTTTCCGCTGGGGCGGTGGGTGCACCAGCAGCGCAAGGCGCTGCGGGCCGGCGAGCTCGATGCGCATCGGCGGGAGCTGCTGGACGAGGCGGGGATGGTGTGGGAGCCGGGTGAGGAGGCCTGGGAACGCAGACTCGCCGTACTCAGGTCCTACCGGCGGGCCACCGGGCACCTCGCTCCCCGGCAGGACGCTGTCTGGGCCGACCCTGCTGACGGGGCCCTGGTGCCGGTCGGGCAGTACATGGCCAACCTGCGGCGCAAGGGTGCGAAGAACGGGCTCGGCAAAGATCCTGAGCGGGCGGCGCGGCGGGCCGCGCAGCTGGCCGCGATCGACCCCGACTGGGACTGCCCCTGGCCCCTTCACTGGCAACGCCACTACCGCCACCTGGCCCAGCTCACCACCCGACAGCCCGGCAGGCCGGACGGGCCCGGCCGGCCAGGCGAGCCGGACAAGCCGGACGGGCTCAGCCAGCCGGGCAGGCCGGACGGGCCCGGCGGGCCGTGCCAGCTGGGTGAGCCGGGCGTGCCGGGCGTGCCGGGCGTGCCGGGCGGCATCCTGCCCGGCACCCTCATCGACGGCGACGACATCAGCCGATGGCTCGAGCAACAGTGCCGGCCGGATACCTGGGCCCGGCTCATGCCCGAGCAGCAGCAACGGCTGCGCGCCCTGGGCATCCAGCCCGCCGAGGCGCCGTCCGGCGCACCCCCGGCCACGCGCTCGGCCAAAGGCCCGAGCAAGGCACAGCAGGCCTTCCAACGCGGCCTGGCAGCCCTCACGCAGTGGATCGAACGGGAAGGCCCCGGCCGGCCCGTACCACGAGGACACATCGAACAGATCACCATCCACGGCGAAACCGTGGCCGTGAAACTCGGCGTGTGGATCTCCAACACCAAAACCCGGCGCGCCAAACTCACCCCGCAGCAGCGCGACGCACTGCACAAGCTCGGCATCGACTGGGCCTGACCGCCAGGGAAAGCCAGGACAGGAGCAGCATGGTCCCGGCGGTCCGTAACCGGTGAGCGCCGAACGGCGTTGAACACAACACGCGGTCCAACCCCCCGCACCCGGCGGGAACACGGGCGGGCCCGAACCGAGGCAGTCCAGGCCCGGGGCCGGCGGCATGTCGAAGGGCAGGCGGCTACAGCTCGGCTTGGCGTCTCATCGCCGCCAGACGTTGACCTTCTCCGTCACCAGCAGCGGTGCTCCCGCCAGCCCTTTCACGTACGACGGCACCTACGTCTTACAGCGAAGCGACCGGCCGGGCCCGCAGGGCGAGGCTCGCCCGGTTGCGGGTCGTGCAGGGCCCACCGCGGGTCGTCCAGGACGGCCTCCGGGTCGGCGACGTCGGCGTCTTCAAGGAACACGACCAGGACGTGGTCGCTGTAGGCGGTGCCGAGGATCTGGTCCTGGCCGTGGCGGTGCACGGTGACTTTCCGGGACCGCCGAGACGCCCTGACACCCCCACACCCCATCCGTCGTCGGAGCGCTTTCCAGCGAGCTGGGACCGCCAGCGTCCGGGGGGTGGCGTTGTGAGGCGGGGCACGCGCACACAGCTCAGTTCGGCGGCAGCCCGGGGGCCCGTAAGCTGCCTGACCAGGAAGCGCATCCGCGCCGGGGCACTCTTCGGCACCAGACGGCCTTGCGCACCACGGCGCCCAAGCCGTCCGCGAACCGGCCTGTTGGCCGGCGCCTCGAATGACCGCTGGCACCACCCACGCTCCCCAGGCGGGACGCACCCGCAGAATGAAGGAAGTCACTCAACGGCCGCGGGTTGCAGGGCGCGCGCATCGCTGGGGCCGGCCGGGCGGCGCGGACGCCGGGCTGGAGGACCCCCCCCTGTTGTGTGCGGCGCAGCCGGTGGTACCGGCTCGGGGCGTCTCCGGCCGGGGATGGATCGGTGCCCGGGCTGGTGGAGCGCCCGCTCGCGGCTGCCGGGGCATCCCTTGAGCCGGCTGGTTGTTACCGGGCGAGGGTGACGGTGACCGGGGTGTTCGGGCAGCGGCTGAGGTTCTCCGGCAGGGCGGCTTCCTCGCTGGGGTCGATGCTCAGGCGCCAGCGCCGTTTGTCCGCCACCCAGTCGGTGACGTACGGGCAGCGGTAGCCGGCGGCCGGCGGCAGCCACGTGGTCGGGTCCTGGTCCGCCTTCGACCGGTTCGAGGACGCGGACACAGCGATCAGCGCGCGGGGTCGCCGAGGTCGTTGGCGTAGGCTTCCCGCTCGGCGGCCGACCAGGAGGAGGCGCCGGAGTCCCACGCCTCCGCCAGCGGCACCAGGTGTTATCCGCACTCGGTCTGTGGTGCCGCTGATGTCGGTGACAGGCGTGTTGCTGACCGTGTCCTGTCTGTGAGCGATGCGTTGTCCGGTGCAGCGGCAAGATGCCGTTGACAGCGGTGACGGAGGGGTGCGGTGGCGAGTACGCAGAGGGTGGTCACGGGGGAAGGTGTTGCGTGGACGCAGCGGCCCCCGCTCAGCGCGCACCGCGCGCCCTGAACCGGCGCCACCACGGCTTCTTCTTGGAGGACTTCGGCGCGGGTGTGGCAGCCGTCGTGGTCGGCATCGACCCAGTGCCGGAACGCATCACGGCTGTAGCCCGTCCGGTCCTCTGAGCGATCGACAGCCGCGCAAGCGCGTCACGGACCGGCAGCGTGAGCGTCCCGCCCGGCACGGCGACCGAGGCTGTGCGGGCGGTTACGGGGGCTGCCGCGGCCGGCTGAGCGACGGCGGGCAGGAACAAGGCGGCGACTGCGGCTGCCGCGGCAGCCGCGGTGCGGGCCAGACGCATACAGCGGGTCCCTTCGAAGATCCAGCAGATTCGGGATCTTCGTAACGGCACGTGCTGGCGGTGCGCCCGGGGCCGGCGGCATGTCCAGCCGAACGAGGGAGACCAGCGGTGGTCGTGCCATGGAACGAGGGCGCTGCGGTGCCGTCTTCTTCACCGTGCGCTTACGCCGCCTTGAGCTCGTGCGACGGTGTCCTGCCCTCGGTTCTGTGCCGAGGCCCTGGTTGTTCTGTCCCGGGGGTTGTGGACGGGTGATGCAGGTCTCGGCTGAGGGATCTTGAAATGGGTGAGGGCCTTGTGGCCTGGTGTGGATTGCGACATCTGTACCGGCGACCAGAAAGGCCCTCGTGCCCCGCCGTAATGCACCCCTGACCGAGACCGGACGCCTGCGCCTGGCCCGCTGCGTGGTCGAGGACGGCTGGCCCTTGCGACGGGCCGCCGAACGCTTCCAGGTCTCACCCACCACCGCCCAGCGGTGGGCCGCTACCGCGAGCTGGGCGAGGCCGGGACCGCTCGTCCCGACCGCATCACAGCCCGCGCCGCACCCCGACCCGCACCGAACGCCGGATCATCAAGGTCCGCGTCCTGCGCCGGTGGGGCCCGGCCCGCATCGCCCACCTGCTCGACCTGGCCCCCTCGACCGTGCACCGGGTCCTGACGCGCTTCGGCCTGGCCCGCCTGAGACATCTGGACAGGGCGACCGGCCGTGTCATACGCCGCTACGAGCGTGAACGGCCCGGCGAGCTGGTCCACGTGGACATCAAGAAGCTCGGGAACATCCCCGACGGCGGCGGCCACAGAGTGCTGGGCCGCCAGGCCGGCCGCAAGACCAGGACCGGCGTCGGCTACCAGTACATCCACACCGCCGTCGACGACCACTCCCGCCTGGCCTACAGCGAGATCCTCACCGCCCGCGCGGCGAACACGTCGGTCAGCGCAGCCGGACCGGTCCCAGGGCTGTGCGGCTCCCGTACAGCCTTCTCAGATGCCCGATCAGCGGGCGGGCGAGGGAGCGGCCGCCGGCATGGAGCTGGTCCAGCGACAGATCCGGCACGAGAGATGGCCCGCCAGGAGGGTCTCTGGGAACTGGTCGCGCGGACCCGTATACGGGGGCGGGCGCACGACCGCTCCACGCGCACAGCTTCGGCATACGCGAATGGACCTACGCAGATTGACGCGCGCTACCAGCTGCCTCGCTACCAGCGTCTCGAATCTCCTCCGCCGTCTCCTCCGCCGCCCCAGGCGGAGCGGGAGATGCCGCAGGCGGTGCTGATCCGTGACGACCTGCGGGCCGCCGGTGTCGGCGCCGTGACCGGTCAGGCAGACGGCCGCCGATCGGTGCGGCCGCCGGTCGTCCTGGGCACCGCGGTGGGCACGGAGTCACACGAGGGGTCCCGAGCGTGGCGCTCACCGGTACGCCGGCGTGTGCCTGAGCTTCGAGTTCGTCGGTGGGCTACGCCCGTGATAGCGGTGTGGCCGCAGCAGGTTCGCCTGCGCGCGGAGGCCTGAGAGACGGGAGAGAGCCACCGTCCCGCGGTGTCGAACCGG
This sequence comes from Streptomyces thermoviolaceus, assembly GCF_045209695.1. Classification (NCBI taxonomy): domain Bacteria; kingdom Bacillati; phylum Actinomycetota; class Actinomycetes; order Kitasatosporales; family Streptomycetaceae; genus Streptomyces; species Streptomyces thermoviolaceus. The sequence goes on from NZ_CP109280.1 coordinate 4,839, forward strand.
GCCTCTTCCTTGACGGGCATCAGGAGTCAAGGTGCGGGAGGCGCGTACGTGATGCCGACGTCGCCAGCGGACGTCGCGGCGAAAGTGACCACCCGCCAGATCGCATCGGGGATGCCGTCCCTGGGCCCGTCGCAGGCATCGTTGAGGAGATCCACAACCAGCGAACCGGAGGTCCCGTCCGGCCCTGCGCCCGTGAACGTGACCTGCTGTGCCATCCAGGGCCGTCCGTCGGGCGCGGCGAACTGCACCACAGCGTGGTGGGGCGTTAAGCCCTTGCCATCCTGGATGAGAACGAGCGTGCCCGCCTTGAGGTCGAGACCGACCTCGACCTTGGTGTCCTCCTGCGTCATGACGGGGTCGCCAGCGGTGCTCAACTTCATGCTGCGTCTCCAGTTGGTGAAGGGATCACTCGTGCTTTGATCCTGGCCCTTCCCCAGTCGCACCAAGCGTCCAGCCACTGGTTGATCGGCACGGGCTGGGGGCGCCGCCTACAGCTCCGCGCGCGGCGGCACGAACGTCTTCGTGCTGTTCGTGGGTTGGGGCGTCTTCGCCCACGCCGGGATGGTCGCCCTGTGCCTCCTCGCCCGTGCGCTGTGGGGCCGCCGACGACCGGGCCGCCCGTCCGGCAAGGAAGCGCCCGGTGCCGGAGCGCCGGAGCCTCGCACGCTGGAGTCCGTCGGCTGATCAGCCGACGAGGTGCACGGTTACGTACATGCCTCCGGGCGTCGAGCAGGCGGGCGGTGCGCGAGAACGCCTTGCTTCGAAGGTTGTCCCAGTCGATCCGGTGACGGAGCAAAGAGTGCTCTTCCATGACGCTCAGCGCCTTCGACAAGTACGTCCGTGCCGAGGGAGCCATGTCACCGCCCGCCGAGTCCTGCGCATCGCTCGTGCATCCCGTCGCCGCGACGACAGCTCCGGCCAGTGCCGCACATGCCGGCACGCGCAGTGAACGTCTCCGACCCATCCGTCCCCAAGCTCTCGTAACAGGACGTAACCCTAACCTCAACGATCACCGGCTGACGAGCTCACAGATGAGAAACACGCACTTAGGTGTGTCGCTGGCCGCGAGGCGTTGCTCGTGTGCGGGTTGTACTGCCGTTGCCCCCTCCGGCACAGCGTCAGTGGTGGGGTTCGCGGCGCGAGTGCCGAGGTATCCGGTGGCGGCGGCACAGGCGGCTGTGACAGCGGCGGCGGTTAGACCGGTGACGATTGTGGTGGTATCGATGAGGGCTGCCATGGCCGCGAGGGAGATAGGGGCGAGTCCGGCAGTGAGAAAGTAGAACATGCTCATGACGCGGCCGATGTGGCTGGCTGGAGTGTTGTTCTGGAGCTGGGGGAGCACAGCTCCGGCTATGGCCCCGGCGCCGCAGCCGAGGACAGCCGTCGCGGCAATGGCGAGAGCAAGTCCGGTGGCACCAGCAAGGGTTAGTAGGGCACTGGCGATAGTCACCCCCGCGGCGATGTAAATCCTCTTAGGCTCGGCAAGCCCTGGTACGAGAGACAAGGTGAGAGCGACGGTGCATGCTCCGGCGCCGAGGCCCGCTTCCAGCATGCCCAGGCCAGACGAACCCCAGGTACGGGCGGAGGCGATGGAGGGCAGCCCCACGTTGATGACACCGCCGGTCGCGAACTCGAACAGGCCGGCCGCTACGAGTGGCATCACTAGGGCTGGGCGGCGGCGCACATAGGACAAGCCGCTACGCAGGTCAGCGAGTACTCCGCTGCCGCGGGATTCAACGTGCTTGTCAACCGAGGGGGCGACGCGAAGGGCGTGGCTGCGGCAAGCGAGTAGGGCGATGGCGCAAAGTAGAAAGGTGGCTGCGTCGAGGAGGAACGGCAGCGTTGGGCCGGCCCAGGCGACAAGTACGCCGCCCAATGGGGCGCCGGTTACTAGAGCGAGTCGGTTGAGCAGGTTCCGGACGTTCTGGATTCTCACGACCTGGTCGGACGGCACGAAGAGGGAGGGCAGGGAACCGCTGGCCGGGTAGTAGATGGCATCGGCCAACCCGAAGATCACAGCCAAGACGATCAGCAGTGGGAAAGATGGCCCATTAGCCCAGATCAGCGCGCAGAGTGTGGCAAGGGTGGCAGCTCGGCTGATATCGCTGAGGATGGTTAGGCGGAGGGGGCCGACCCGGTCCGCGAAGGCGCCTCCGATCAGCATCAGGATGCCACGGGGCAGGGCTCCGGCAGCAAGAATCCAGCCGAGGCCGCTTGGGCCGTAGCGGCTCACCGCAATCCAGCCCAGGGCGAGGTAGAAGACGTGGTCTCCGGCGATCGATAGGCCTTCCGCTGTGAGCCAGAGGATCTGACGGTTGCGAGAAAGACCAGCGGTCGGCTCAACCGATCGGGAAGCCGTGGACGAATGCCATAACCTTCGCGGTCGGCTCATCGTCATCCTCCTGCTGTCCTTGGGCGAGGGCCGGGTTAGCTGCGGTGAGGTCACGAAAACGCTTGAGGACAGCGTTGATCTCTGCCTCGAGGTCGAGCATCTGTTGATAAGTCAGCTGCAGCACGTCATCGGTGCCGAAGGCTGCCGCGCGAAACTGAGGTGGCCCGCTGTAACCCTGCAGGAACTTGGAGAAGTACTCGAAGTGCACCGTCGCCTGCGCACGGTGCAGAAGTTCCATCTGCTCAACACCTTGGGGTAGTTCCGCGACGTCGTCGGTGTTGAAGGAGAAGCCACGGGAGGCATGGCGCCAGTACCGTTCGCGGCCCTTCGTGGGGTGGTCGTGATCTTCCACCACCGCCCCTAGTTCCGCCAGGCGCGTGAGGTGGTAGTACGCCAGCTGCGCAGTCGTGCCGACTTCCTTGGCAAGGGTGGTGGCGGTGGCCGACCCATACAGCCCGAGCGCGTAGAACAGCCGCAGCCGCAGGGGATGCGTGAAGGACTTCAACGTGTCCAGCGGCGAGGCTTGATGAGGCTTCTGGTCGGTCACCGGCGCCACGGTAGAGCCTCCCGGACTGTATTTCAAGATTTCTTGAATCATGCACCAGAAGGACAGACTGTGCGTACGGATCAGCGGGAGGCCGCGCAGCGTGAGGCCGTTGACGCGGTTGTTCGTGCGCTGGAGTTGCCCGCAAGAGCGCTGGTGCCCGAGCGGGGGCTGCGGACTCAGGTGGTCATGACGACGGGTCGGGGAAGACCCGGGTAGCGGCCCGCAGTGCGGAGAGGCGTTCGTGCGGGCCGGGTGCTGGTGCTCGTGCCGTCGCTGGATCTGCTCGCCCAGACCGAGGCCGCGTGGCGCGCGGCGGGCCGTACCGGGCCGGTGGTGGGGGTGTCGTCCCTGCGCGGTGCGGAAGCGGCTTTCCCCGACACCACGGCCGTGGGCGAGCTGGTCGACTGGGTGCGGCCGTTCGAGAAGGTCACCGTGTTCGCCACGTACGCCTCCTCGGGCTCGGCACCCTGGAGCGGGCGCACCGGGCCGGGCTGCCGGGCTGGGATCTGATCGTGGTGGACGAGGCGCATCGTACGTCGGGTCGGATCGGCAAGCCGTGGGCGGTCGTGCACGACAACACCCGTATTCCTGGGCTGCGGCGTCTCTCCATGACGGCTACGCCGCGTGTGTGGCAGGTGGACGAGGTTGCCGGCCAGGGTGCGTCGGGTGAGCCGGTGGCGTCGATGGAGGACGATGCGGAGGGGCCGTTCGGCGCCCGCTGTTACACGCTGACGCTTTCGGAGGCGATCGACCGGGGGATCCGCGCCCCGTACCAGGTGGTGTGCTTGGACATCGCCGACAGGCAGCTTCAGGCGGCGCAGCTTCTGGGCGCCGAGGGGCGCTCGGCTGAGGTCCGCGGGGCTCGGCTGGCTGCCCTCCAGAGCGCGTTGCTGAAGGCGTCGGCCGAGGAAGGCTTCCGCAGGGCGTTGGTCCTCCATCACGTGGTCGAGGAGGCTGAGACCTTCGCCGTCGGCCTGCCCCGTGTCGCCGAGCGGCTGTATGCGGATGGTCCGGCTCTGTATCCGTGCAGGATTTGGGCCGGGTGGCTGTGCGGGGAGCACAGGCCGGGCCACCGGCGGCGGGTTCTGGGGCAGTTCGCGTCCGGGGCCGCTGCGGATGGCACGATCGTGGAGAAGAGCTCCCTCATTCGGTGCAGGTTGTGGGTGAGGGGGTCGACACCCGGGAGTGCGATTCCGTCTTGTCGGTGATCTTCACCTCCAGCCTGTGGGCGGGGCGGCCGCTGTCGCGGGATTACGCCTGGCCGGGGTCTTCGGCGCGGCTCCTGGTCGCCGGCGCTGTCCTGGCGGGCGTGGAAGAGGCGGGCGTGGATGAGGCGGGCGGCATCGGGGCCGGGCTGGCTGACGGTCGGTCGGCGCGGCCGGGGGTCGTCGGTGGTGCCGGGGCTGCGGTGAATCCGAACCGGGCGCGGGTCTCGACGGGCATGCCCTGCTGTGCGCTTTTCCCGTGCACCTGGTGTGTTCCGCGTTCGGTGTCTCGTCCCGCAAGACGGCTGGTTGGTAGTACTTGTACGTCTTGCTGGTTGCCGTGATCGCGCTGCTCCTCTTCCGCAAGTACTGGAGTCGGCGCAAGATCGTCCTTGGTCGTGCTTTCGCCGTCGGGCTGGCGGGGGTCTCCTTCGCGGTCTGACGGCGGGGCCGAGTGGAAGAGAGTCATGCCTCCCATCAGCTCCCAGTCGGCAGTGGAACGGGCCGCTGCGGCCGTCGTGTCCTTGGCCGGTGCGGTGTCCGCCGTCCTCCTGCTCGCCGAGGGCACCCAGGCCACGGGTACGCCCGCGTGGCTGCTGCCGGTTCTCGCCGTGCTCGGCGCCGTCGTACCGTCGTTCACGGTGTTGGTGCTGTGCAAGACCTCGCACCGGGCCGCCCTGGTGGCGTTCGGGGCGGCTGCCGCCTGCCATGCGGCAGCCCTTGGTGCCTCGGGGGGTGACCTGTCGTTGAAGATCCTTCTGGGGCTGTCCGTAGGTGTGTCCTTCCTGGTCTGCGTACGGGTGACCGTGCTGCGGGCGGAGGCGTCGGAGAACCGGCCGAGGAATCGCTTCTGAGATGCCGCGATCTCGCACATCCGCGTCCGGGCTGCGCGCCACCGCCGACTTCCTGCTCTATGAACGGTTGAACGCGCTGGGCTGGAACGTGCCCCTGCCGGTCTTCCGGTTGCTGTGTTTGGCGGGCAGTGCCGCCATGGTCCCGGTGCTGCTGACCGTGGCTCTCCTCGGGGCGCATCTGCTGCGCCGGACGACCGAGCTGCCGGGCGCCGTCCTGGCCGGCGGTTTCCTCGTCCTCAATCTGTACGGGGGCGGGGTGTATCTGCTGCGCGAGGCGTTCTCGCGGCGACGGCACACGGTCAGTGGCAGTCCGAACGAGGGTTTCTACCGGGCCTTGGACATCAGGGCTCGTGATGTCTTCCTGGTGTACTGCGCCGCCCGGATCCTGTCCTTCCATTCCGCCCTGCTCACCGTGGACGCGGCCTTTCTGTTCGTCTTCCGGGATGTGCTGGCCGGTTCCGTCACGCTCGGGCTGATCTGCGTGCCGCTCGCGCTGTGCGCGGTCACGCTGGCCGTGTCGGCCCGGCTCGCCGTGCGTGCCGGTACTGCCGTGACCGTGGGTCCGGGTGTGTTCGCGGCGCTGGGTCTGGTGGTGTTCGTCACGGGGCTGGCAGCGGGAATGCTGCCGGACGCAGGCGCGTCGGGTGTGGGCGTGAGCTGCGGTACGGGTGTGGTGGGGCCGCTGGCCCTCGCGGTGACGGTGGCCTGTGCGGGTCTGACAGTCGCGGCCCTGCGCTGCTTCGCCCGCGACGTCCGCCGCCTGGACCGCGACGCGTTCGCCATCCGGCCCTCCGTGCGGTCTGCCGCCCTGCCTGCCATGGTCTTCCGGCCGGGGCGGCTGCCGCTGCTTGCGGTCCTGCACCGGCACTTCGTGTCCAGCCGCACCGCTGTCATGATCAAGCGGACCTACGCGGTCCTGCTCATGGCCGTGCTGCTCTTGGCGGGAGTGCGCGTGTCCGGCAGTGAGGTGCTGCCCCTGCCGGGCGGGGCGGAACGGCCGGTGACGCGGACCGCGGTCGCCCTCGGCTTCGTGCTGCTGCTGGGCTCCGTGGAGCTGGTGCTGGCCACCAGCGGCCCGACCGCGCTCGGCCCTCAGTTCCGTTTCGCCTGGGAGAACCTGCTGTCCCATCGTCACATCGCGGTGAGCGCCGCGCTCTACTGCAATGCCCACGCGGTAGTCCTGGCCGCGGGCGTGGCGGCGGTTGCGGGCCTGCTGAACGGCACGGTGCCGTGGCACCTGCCGTTCCTGGGGCTGGGGGTCATGTCCGCCTCACTGATCGCGGAATCCCTGGCCTCGGTGCCCAAGCGGCTGGTGGACGGCACCAGCGCGCCGGGCGTGTTCGTGGCCTGCGTCTCCATCGGGCTGGCCCTGCCGGCTCTTGCGGGCAGCACCGCGCACTTGCTGTTCCTGCGGCTGCTGGCCGCGTTCTACAGCGTCTGTCTTTTCACAGGAGCGATCACGTGCATCGGTCGTCGGATCAGAACCCTGCCCTCGAGATCCGCGAGGTGACAGCGGGCTATGTCGAGGGCGCTCCCGTGTTCACGGGGCTGTCCCTCTCCTTCAGTGCGCCGGGGCTGGTGCATCTGCGGGGCGGCAACGGCACGGGCAAGTCCACCTTCGTGGAGCTGTGCTCGGGGTACCTGTTGCCCTGGCAGGGCAGCGTACGGGTCGGCGGCATGGACGCGAGCAGCCCGGCGGCCCGGGCCGGACGCCGGATCTGCCGTACCCAGCCTGCGCTTTACCCCGACATGACGGTCCGGGACCACCTGGTGTTCGCCTCGCGGTGCCGCGGCGTGGGTCCCGAGGGCGGCCTGGACCGCGCGGTGGGGCTGGGGCTGGGGCCCTGGCTGGACCACGCGGCCAGGACGTTGTCCACCGGCAACACCCGCAAGCTCTGGTACGTCGTCTGCACACTCGGTGCCTTCGGCCTCGCCGTCCTGGACGAGCCGTTCAACGGCATCGACCAGGAGGGCGAGGAGAAGATCGCCGAGGAGCTCTCGCTGTGGAGCACTGACCGTCTCGTCGTCCTCATCAGCCATACGGCGCCCGCCGCTTTGGCCGTGACGGACGAGTACGTCCTGAGCGGAACCCCGGTTCCTGGACAGTCATGGCACTGATCGAGGTCCGCCGTCTGACGAGGAGACTCGGCGAGACGGTCGTCGAGGACCTGTCGTTCTGCGTGGATCCAGGGAAGGTGACCGGTTTTTTCGGTCCCAACGGCGCCGGGAAGTCGGCCACGATGCGTCTGATGCTCGGGCTCGGCGAGGGCGGAATGCGCTTCGGCGGCGTTTTCCGCCGTGCTCTGGCCCGGGGCGCGCCGTGTCGGGGTGATGCTCGACGCACGCTCGTTCCACCCGGCTCGAAGGGCCGTCGGTCATCTGCGGATGCTCGCGGGAGTGCTCGTGAGAGGGGCCGGTCTGCCGCTTGCCCGTGCCGACGAGGTGCTGGGGCTGGTCGGGCTCATCTCGGTCGCCGCCGCCCGGCCCGCTCCGGGGCTGCGGTAGTCCTACGTCTGCGGGCAGTTCGTTCTTGGCCAGGGTTGCGCGCCGCGAAGGGCGGCAACGGCCGGCACCGTGACGTGGCTCGGCCGCCTGGTGGCTGTGTCTGTCGTTGACGGGTTCAGTGTCACCCAGCGGCCTGGCGCGGGGGGTTACGTTGCGGTTTCGACCTTGCGGAGGGCAGCTCGTGCTGCCCAGTATCCCGACATGCCGTGTGCGCCGGCTTTGGGGGGCGTGGCAGCCGAGCAGATGAAGACCCCGTCGGCTCCGGTGGCGTAGGGGTGCAGCGTGATGCGGGGGCGGAACAGGAGTTGCAGTGGGTCGTTGGAGCCCGACACGATGTCGCCGCCGACGTAGTTGGGGTTCTTGCGGGACATCTCGGTGGTGCTGCACACGGCAGTGCCGCGGATGCGGTCGCGGAAGCCGGGTGCGAAGCGCTCGATCTGGGCGGTGATCGCCTCTGTCGCGTCCCCGGTGCAGCCGGCCGGTACGTGGGCGTAGGTGCAGAACGGGTGCACACCATCGGCGGATCGCGACGGGTCGGCGACGTACTGCTGTGCTGCCAGGACGAACGGCCGGTCCGGCATGCGGCCGCGGGCAACGGCGGCCTCGGCTGACGCGATCTCCTCGAACGTCCCGCCGACGTGCACCGTGCCGGCGTGCCGGCTCGGTTCGTGTGTCCAGGGCACACCGCCCTCGACGGCGAAGTCGACTTTGAAGGCGCCCGGGCCGTGGCGGTAGGCGCGGTAGGCGCGTGCGACGTGTCGCGGAAGTCGGTCGCCGGTGATGTCGGCCGCGGCGGCAGGGGCGGTGTCGAGCATGACCAGGTCGACGGATCCGAGGTCGTCGAGGCTGGTGACGGTGCGTCCGGTCTCGAACAGCACGCCCCGCTGTTTCGCAGCAGCGATCATCGCCGTGGAGATGGCGGCCGAGCCGCCGACGGCGGCACACCAGCCGTACCGGTGCGCGGCGGTGCCGAGCGCCACGCCGATGGCGGAGGAGGCGAGGGCGTCGAGCGGGCGGAAGGCGTGTGCGGCGAGCCCGGCGAGCAGAGCGCGGGCCTCGTCCTGGTGCCAGCGTCGGGCCAGGAGTGAGGCGGGCAGCCCGGCGTACAGGCCGAACCGGCCGAGGTGGAACGGATGCCGCGGGATGTGGAGCACCGGTCGCAGGAACTCGTCGGCGATCGTGTCGAAGCGGTCGGTCAGCGAGCCGAACACGCGGGTCCAGGTGCGGCCGTCGCGTCCTCCGAGGTGGCGGCCGGTCTTCTCGGCGGAGCGGTAGGCGGCGGCGCCGCGTCCATGGTCGAGCGGGTGGGAGTACTGCACCGGCGGTTCCGCCCACTGCAGGCCGTGTTCGGCGAGGTCGAAGGCCTGGGAGAACCGTGTGGCGACCGCCATTGGGTGGATCGCCGCGCACACGTCGTGCACGAGTCCCGGAAGGGTCAGTTCCGCCGAGCGGGTGCCGCCTCCCAGGGTGTCGGCGGCCTCGATGACGCGCACCCGGATCCCGGCGTCGGCCAGCACGAGCGCGGCCGCGAGTCCGTTGGGGCCGCTGCCGACGACGACTGCGGTCGTCACGGTGTCTCCTCGTCCGGGCCTGCGGCTGCTGTGTGTGTCGCAGCGACGGCGGCGCGCAGTGGCGCCTTGTCGAACTTGCCGGGGGGATTGTTCGGCACCTCGTCGACGAAGGTCACCGAGGTCGGCAGTTCGTCCTTCGCGATCCGCTGCGTCAGGAACGCGACGAGTTCGTCCTCGTCGGGCAACGCGCCTTCCCTCAGGGCAACGAACGCGACGGGCTCCTCGCCCATGACCGGGTGGGGACGGCCGACCACCGCGGCCTCGAGGACGGCGGGGTGCGCGTGGATGGTGTGTTCGATCTCGCCGCGCTCGCCCGTCGGCACGAGGGTGTCGTCGGGGGCCATGACGGCGACCGTCTGGCCGAGGAGGGCCACGCCGACCGTGCCGGGCTTGCGGACACCGTCGAGCGGGTTGCTCGTCGAAGCGCAGGTGCCCTCGGAGAGCCCGTGGCCGGCGATGAGCACCACGCCGAAGCGTTCCTCGGCCCGGCGGATGAGTGCGGCCGGTGTCGGGGCCGCTGCGCAGGCGACGAAGCGCAGTGAGCCGGTGTCCGGCTCGACCTCTGCGGGCAGGTTCGCGAGCATCGCGCAGATCGCCGGGATGCCGGGTAAGTAGGCGGGACGCACTGTTTCGAGGGTCGCGAAGAAGGTGTGGGGGTCGAAGCGTCCGGCGATGGTTGCCTGTCCGCCCGCTCGCAGGGGCGGCAGGATGCTGACCACGATGCCGTTCACGTGGAACAGCGGCAGGATCAGCAGGCTGTGGTCGCGCTCGCCGAGCGACAGTGCCTCGACCATGGTTCCCGTCATCGCGTCAAGGCCGGCGTCGGTGAGTTCACGCCCTTGGGAGGTGCGGTGGTGCCGCTTGTGCCAACGAGCGGGGCCAGGTCGTCGAGGTCCGGTTCGGCCGGGTCCGCGTCGGCTCCCGCACAGGGCGCTGCGAGGTGCTCGGGCGCGAGCGTTGTGACGCCCTCCGGCGACAGGCCGTCGTGGGTGACCGGCACGCGTGCTGTGGAGTCGGTGATCTGGTATTCGGTCTCACCGTGGGCCGGGGCGGGGTTCACCGGTGTAACGGCGGCGCCGGGGCGCCAGGCGGTGAACAGCGTGACCACGGTGTTCACGCGGTTGGGCAGTCGGACCGCGGCCACCGTGCCGCGAGCCGCTTCGTGGGTCGCCAACGCACGGGACGCTGTTTCGAGGCGTGCCGCGCATGCCTGGTTGGTGAGCGTGCCGACCGTCTCGTCGGAGAGGCACGGTTTGTCGGGCCTGGTGCCGGCGCGTTCGGAGGGGAGAGAGGCGACGTGCATGTGATGGCCTCCGGGAGGACAGGGGGCGGCGGGGAGGGGTCAGTCGGAGGTTGCGTCGCATCGGTTCGGGTCCGCTCCCAGGGTCTGCCGACGGTGGTAGCCGGTGGCGGTCCAGGTGACGTTCAGCGGGACGGGACCGTTGGGCAGCCACGGCTGCTCCGCTACGCAGTCGGCGACCTTCCAGGTGCCCCGCTCGACCACGCCCAGGGCGGCGTCGATCACCTCATACCGCTGGGTGCGCCGGTGGACGGGCTGGGACTCGGCCCAGACCACGACCAGGTCGCCGGGCTGGAGGCTGAGGCGTTTCTGCACGGCTGCGACGAGGCGGGCGTCATGCATGTGGCCGTCGCCGACGTTGAAACCGAGGATGGTGTTGCACACGAACTCCCCCTCGCGGACGGTGCGTGTCTCGATGTCGGCGAGGTGTGCATACAGGAGGGAGAACAGGCCGCGCCCCTGGCTGTGCATCGAGCGCCAGGCGAGTGCCTTCTGCAACGTCATCTCGGCGTCGTCACGTTCGTACGGAGTCGGGATCATGCGCTGCAGCTGGTCGATCTGGTTCTCCACCCCGGGCAGCTCGTTGAGCCGCTCCTCCACGCCGGGCTTCATCGCCCACACGGACGAGGCCCAGTTCCCGGCGTACTGGCGCATGGAGGGCAGGAAGGAGACGAGGTCGGGGCGCAGGTTGCCCAGGACCGGCCCGAACGCCAGCAGCGCCAGGACCGGGACGAGCAGGACCGGCTGTGAGAAGTTGACGATGGTGTATGTGCCGGGATCGAACCCGACCCACAGGACGATCGCGGTGAACCCGAAGAAGACGTTCCACTCCAGGGGGACGGCGATCGGGAATGTCGAGGCGATGAAGAGGTGGAAGGCCAGCATGCACAGCGCGCCGATCAGTGCCACGGTCGCGTTCGTCGTGAGCAGCAGGGTGATCGGGATGATGATCTCGACGGCGGTGCCGCCGATGTGAGCCATGGACCAGGCGACACGGGAGGGGCGCAGGTCGTTCGGGACGTCCCGGTAGTGCAGACGCTTGACTCGTCCGGGCATGGCCGGGCTGTTGGAGACCGTCGGCGGCACGACGTGCTCGAAGTGGGCACCGATCTTGGACACACCGGCACCTGTCCACACGACGCACGTCACGATCTTGAACACCACGACGAGGTCGACGAAGTCCGCGGCGCCGCCGATGCTCCCCATCAGCGCGGAGAACAGCATGACCGGCAGGTACTGCTCGGACCGGCCGGCCAGGAAGATGACCTTGTCCCGCAAGCCCATCAGGGGCATGAGGACGAGGACCGGGAGGAAGCAGTGCGGTGGGACGAGCTCCTGCGGGCCGGTGCCCGCCGGGAGGAACTCGCCCGGCACAGGCTCGGCCTGCGCGGCCAGCGGGTAGACGAGGGCGGCGGGTAGACGAGGGCGGCGAGCACGCCGGCGAAGAGCGCCACGTCGAACCAGGTGCGCTCGTCGCCGCCGGTGAACGGCACGCGGCTGCCCCAGGGCGCCATGCGGACCGTGCCGGGACGGATCCAGTACCGGATGTTGCCGATCATCGGGCGGAAGTGGCCGCACAAGGGCCCGAAGGCACCACCGAGTCCGGTCACCTCCAGCAGCATCAGCCACACGGCGAGCTTGTGGTGCACGACGATGTCGTGGTACCAGCTGCCGATGTCGGTGAACTCGGTCCCGGACGTCGCCGACGCGATCCGGATGCCGACGCCGAAGCAGAGGCCGAGCATCTTGACGATGTACATGATGTGCAGCGCCCGCGGTGTGCCGAAGCCGTCGTCGGCCCAGTGGGTGCTGAGGATGCGCACGCGTTCGCGCAGGGGAAGCTTCAAGAAGACCGTCGGCTCGACCGGCTGCGGAGACGGTTTGACGAATCCCAAGGGTGCTCCTGTCGGTGGTGGCCCGGACGGCACGCATCGGTGACCGCCCGTAAGGGGCACGCCGCCTGCTTCCGAGGGCCGCGTCACGCGATCTGGACGCACGGACTTCAGGAGGGTGGGAAGACCTGGGACACTGTGCGCGCGAACCGAAAAAGCGGGTGCGGATCGGTCTTCGCTTCCCGCTTCCGGCTACCGTTGCGGTGCGACGGTCCAAGGGCTCATCACACACCTGTGCCCGGGAACCGAGACAGGAGGAAGGGTCAGCCATGGGTCCCCGGGTGGACCGCAAGGAGATCGCCCGTCGTGCGGCCGCCCGTGTCGCCGACATCGCCGCGGCCTCGAGCGCGCAGCTCGACGAGGTGGCGCGCCTGCTCCAGGCCGAGCTCGCCGAGTCGATCCCGGAGCTTCGCGGAGACCAGCTGATGCTCGGCCTCCTCCACGCGAGTGTGGAGAGCAACGTGAAGACGTTCTTCCACATCGTGCGGTACGGGGTCCCGGTCGACACGGTGGAGGCACCATGGCCGGCCGTCGAGTACGCGCGACGCCTTGCGCAGCGCGAGATCTCCTCGAACGCCCTGCTGCGCGCCTACCGCCTCGGCCACCGGCGCGCCCTTGAGTGGGTGGCCGGTGAGCTGGCCGGCGTCGAGCCGGACGGCAGGGTCTCCTTCGCGGCGCTGCAGATGCTCCAGGACGCCGCTTTCGCCTACATCGACCGGGTTTCCGAGCAGGTCGTCGCGGAATACGAGACCGAGCGGGAGCGGTGGCTGGCGCATCGGAACACGATCCGCACGGCCACGCTGAGCGCGCTGCTCGCCGGGGAGGAGGTGGACGTGGCCGCGGCGGAGCAGGTCCTCGGCTACCGGCTCCGCCGGGAGCACCTCGGACTCGTCCTGTGGTCGGACGAACGCATGACGTCGACGGACCCGCTGGAGTTGCTCGGGCAGCTGACCGGTGCCGTGGCCCAGGAGGTCGGTGCGGACTCCTCGCCGCTTTTCGTCCCGCAGGACCGCTCGCTCGGCTGGGGCTGGATACCGCTGCGGGCAGGGGCACCTGTCGACCTCGACGGTTTGGCCCGCATCCTTGGTGAGGCGGGTGGTGAGGTGAAGGCCGCGGTCGGCGCGGTCGGGACAGGACTCGCGGGTTTCCGTGCGACACACCGCCAGGCCTTGCGGGCTCACCGGGTCGCGGTCCTCGGGGCCGAGCGGGCCCAGCGGATCACGTCGTTCACCGCGCCCGGGGTCAGGGCGGCCGCCGCTCTCGCGGGCGACCTCGACCTCGCCCGTGACCTGGTCACATCGATGCTCGGAGGGCTGGCACAGGACGACGAAGGTGTCGCACGGCTGCGGGAGACCCTTACCGTCTTCCTTCAGCAGAACCAGAGCTTCGTCGCGACCGCGGCGAAGGTCCATCTGCACAAGAACACGGTCAAGTACCGGGTGGACAAAGCAGTGCGGTTGCGGGGGCGGCCGATCGAGGAGGACCGGCTGGATCTCGAGCTCGCGCTGGCCGCATGCCGCTGGCTCGGACCTGCCGTGCTCTCCCGATCTGCGTGATCTCGGCCGAATCCCCGTACAGGCCAAAAGGGTTGGTCCACGACGACGGCACGAGCCGCTCATTTTGTTCTGCCCGGCCGACGACTTCTTCGTCCGCACGAGCGAGTCTGGGCGCCTCGCCCCGATGGAGATCACGCCGTCCCCACCGCGGGATCACCAGCACACGGGCGGGCTTCGCAGGGCTTCCGGCTCTTCCGGGGCGATCGTCGCCACGTCCCTGACGCCGCGGTGGCGCGGCGGCCGCCGAAATGCCGCGCACGCGCGGCATGCGCCGGCGCCCACCGCCCGAACGTCCTCCATCATCCTGGACAGTGGTGAGGACACACAGCGAGATGAGGAGTGCACCATGGCCGAGACGCACGACGGCACGTTCACGACGTCGGAGGAGTGGTTCGACTCCGGCGGCACCAGGTGCGCCGCGCGCGTCTACCGGCCCGCCGCCACGGATCAGCCGTCGCCCGTCATCGTGATGGCACACGGCTTCGGTGCGGTGCGTGCGCTGCGGCTCTACGCCTACGCCGAGCGCTTCGCCGCCGCCGGATACGCCGTCGTGGTCTTCGACTACCGCTCCTTCGGGGAGAGCGAGGGTGAGCCGCGCCAGGTCCTGGACATCGCGATGCAGCACGAGGACTGGCGCGCCGCCCTCCGCTACGCCAGGTCGCTCGAAGGGATCGACCGCACCCGGGTCGTGGCGTGGGGCACCTCGTTCTCGGGCGGTCACGTCATCACCATCGCCGGCCAGGGAGAGCCTCTCGCCGCCGTCATCGCTCAGGTCCCGCACGTCAGCGGCCCGGCGGCGGTGAGGTCGACGGGCCTGCGGGCCGCTCTCCGGGTCGGCCTGCCGGGGATCCGGGACGCGATCGCCTCCAGGCTCGGCCGTGCACCCGTGTATGTGCCCAGCGTCGGCCTTCCCGGCCGCACCGGCATGATGACCTCGCCGGACGCCTATCCGGGCATGCACGCTCTCTTCCGTGAGTCGGGGCTGCAGGAGGACACCTACCCCCGCACCGTGGCGGCCCGCATCGCGTTGAAGATCGGCTTCTACTCGCCCCGGCGCTGGGCCGGGAACATCACGTGCCCGGCCCTGGTCCAGATCGTCGCGCAGGACGCGATCACTCCCATGCGCGTCGCCGAACGGGCAGCGGGCAAGATGCGGCACTCCACCGTCCGCGTCTACGAAGGCGGCCACTTCGACCCCTACATCGAACCCTTGTTCAGCACCGTTGTCACGGACCAGATCGAGTTCCTGCACCGCCACGTCCCCCCTGTGAAGGACGCGTGAACCCGGTCCCTGACCGCTCTCGTCACCCGGTCTGCCCACAAGGACGAATCGCCTCTGCCGCTCTTCGGTCGCGAACGCTTCCCACGACGACCCGCGACGGCTGGGGTGAGCCGTCTCGCGGACGCTCCGGCCGCATGAAAGCGCTGCACGGATCCGGTCTGGTCAGAACCGAGCCGTGCGCCGTCCCGTGCAGCGGCGCTCAGCGCCGCTCTCGCGTGGAACGAGCCGCTGAGTGGCTGGTCCAGTCGCGGGCCGCTTCGCGGGACCACCGCAGGGCTGCACTGATGCTGATGCCCAGGGTGTCGCTCAGCACCGACGCGGGCAGGTCCGCAGGCAGCGGGAGCAGAACGGTGTTCCGGCCGGGGCGGGCCCGTGCACGGCTGGTCGGCATGGTGGAGGCCGGCGGCCCGAAGCTGTTGAGCGAGGCCGGACACCAGTGTGGTCGTGCCGTGGACCGGGTGGCGCCGGTGTCGTACCGAGCGGTTTCGGATGCGGCCCCCTCGTGCTGATACGCACGCCGCCGCTGCGCAGTCCTGCAGGAGGCCCAGGGCCCGCGTGCCCGCTGGAGCCGCGTCAGGCACCGTTCGCCCTGTTGGCCGCCTTGCGCAGCCGTTCGTCGGCGGCGTGCTGTTCCGCCGGATGATGCAGCGGCAGATCATGCTGCCCTGCTCCTCGTCCTCGACGCCCAGTGTCACCAGGTTCACCTGCTGGTTCATGCATCGCCCCATGCGCCGGCAGGAGATCGCCACCCGGCAGCAACGCTCCCGTGCCGGCGGGGCGAACGGTGCCTGATGCTGCACCAGTACCGGCAGCCCTCCGTCCCGCCCGCGCGTGCGGCTGACACAGGCAGCTTCGTTCGGAATGACCGGGGCGGACCGCAGGCAGCCGGGCCCTCCCTGCCGTCCGTCGTCAGGAAGCCGGGGGCAGTGTCCGTTCCGCCAGCTGCCGTACCGCGGCCATCCGCGCCGTGTCCCACCCAGGTCGGGGTGGAAGGCTTTGCAGCAGGCCGCGCAGCCGCTTCGCCTCCACCACGGTCACGCCCTGCAGTTCGAGCCGGCCGTGCGGCGCCGGGACCTTCGCCCCGTGCACGGCGACGACCGGCCGGACCGGGACGCCCAGCGCACGGGCCGCCTGACCGGCCTCCCACACCACCGTCTGCAGGGCCCGGGACTGGGCATACCGGCCGTACCACAGGGTGCCGCCCCGCACCGTCAGCCGGGACCTTTTCGACGTCCAGTTCTTCGTGTCGATGTAGAACGCGCCGGCGGCCGTGAAGACCAGATGGTCCAGGTTCGCGCGGCTCCCCGGAACGGCCCGGTCGTGAAGTATCACGGCGTGGCCCCGGCGGACGAGCGGGGCCAGAAGCCGCGCCGTCCGAGCCTCGCCGGCGGCGCCCACCGCCCAGCTGTTGCGGGCCCGCCGGTACAACCGCCACACGCCCAGCCCGGCTACGACGAGCCCGGCGACCAAGCCGAGCTGCCAGGACCCCACAGCGGCCACAGCCCAGCCGGCCACCGCGGCGGCCGCCGTGAGGAGCGGCAGCACCACCTTGGCCCGCCGATGCTGCGCCGCCCGCTCGGCGGCCCGCGCAACGTCTGCCATCCGTCTTGCGCTCGCGCCTGCACCGCCCCGGTACCCGGCCGTTGCCATGCCACCCCCTGCCTCGTCAGGTCCTGCACCAGGACGGTAGTGGTCGGCAGTGACACCGTGCAGAAAAATCCGCGGACCGCGGACCGGAAAAACCCGCGCTGCCGCGTTCGGCAGGATTCAGGCACCGGACAGGGAAATGGCCAGTTCTCGCTGCACGAGAAAGGCTGGAGAGCATGTAGCAGCTCTCACCGGTCCGGATCGGGTCAATCGACGCCGGAGGCAGGAACGCATCGATCTCGATCCCCTCGGCCGTGGGCAGAGGCAGGTTGCGCAGCTCGCTGTCGCTGATCGGGATGATGCGATCGCGGCTGACCTGGTAGCCCTTGCCGATCTCCCCCTGAGAGGCCTCGCGGTCCTCCAGCTCGCAGATCTCCTTGCAGCAGACCCGTCCCATGTCGGCCAGATGGTCCTGATGGAAGTGGACACTGTGGTCCTCAGCCGCGGAAGCGACATGGACGGGCACGGTGACCAGGCCGGACGGGCCTGGTCCTGGGCCGCGGCCTGATGTTCGTCCTCGGTGAGGTCGCCCGGTGCGCAGCCGCCGGTAGCCGAGCTCGGCCCCGCCTGCGATCGCCCGCATCGCCGCATCGGTCCGCCCGACGGCGCATACCGCACGGGAAGCCGGCGGTCAAGGGTGGTGTACCGGGCGGCGGGGTGGTCCAGGACGTCGCGGGCGGGACAGGCGTCGAATCTCGCCGCATCGGCGACGGCCTGTGCCAGGCGAGGTCGTGAACCATGGCGAAGACCTCGGACGGCGGGTACGCTCCGCCCGACACAACTGGGACGAACGCACCAGTGTGCAGCAGTGGATGTGCCGGCACATCCTCGGCATCACCCCGCAGGCCAAGACGGAAGACCCGGACCTCGCCGCACACATGCCGACAGGTGCGCGATGAGCGACGCCGTCGCTCAGCAGTACGACGAACGCGAAGGACACCTCCGGGTGCCGAGGAAGCACATCGACCGTATCGTCGTCGGCAACAGCGAGGAGCGGGAGATCCGGCTCGGGGCATGGATCAGCAACCGGCGCAGCCGGGCCGTCGCCCTGGCACCGGAGCGAATCAACGACTTTCCGCCATCGGCACGCACTGGGCATACCACCGGAACACCGACGACGTGCAGTACGGCTCCGCGGCGACCGCCGGAGACCAGGACGCCGTGATCCAAAACTTGCGTGCGACAGCGAAAGGCCGTGGTTCCGACTGTCCGGCAAGGGACTCGTAGCCGCACCTGCGGGTGGTGCGTCCAGAACGGTACTGGCCGGGTCCGGGTTCGTCCCGGCCCGCCGAACCAAGGGCGCGCGAGCGGACCGGCACTGGACGTACTGGGTCAGGCGGAACCAGCCGCCCGCCGGCCCCTCGGCGGAGACACGTCGAGGAGCCTTTTTGACGCCCCGACCCTGTCCCGGGCCCGGTAGCGTCCGTCAGGTGCGGTAGCAGAAGTAAATGTACCTTCCTCCGGCGCCCTTGTTGAGGTCCACGTCGATCCGTTGGAACCCGCTGGGCGGGTTGGCTCCAGGTCGCTGGAGGAGATGACGGCGAGGTCCTCGAAAGGGTCGCCGGGCCTGCGGGCGAACGCGGTGTAGATGTACTCCCCGCCCGCGCCCTTGTCCAGGTCGACCGGGATCTTCTCGTAGCCGGGAGGCGTCGGCTGCTCCTGGCCGAGAAGGAAGCAGATGCCGGCGACGGGGCGATCAGCACCGTCCCTTCGTACGCGAAGTAGACGTATTCGCCACCGGCCCCCTCGTTCAGAAAACGGGGATCTCGGTCCAGCCCGAGAGAGTGGGCTGGACATTCTCCAGGACGGTCAGGTTGGTGACCGCCATGATGTCTCCCAGTGTGTGTGCGGGCGGCGTACCGCCAGCCAGCAGATGCAGGCACCAACAACACCTCCCTCCGCAATCACGCCAATACGCAGAGTTCAGGTGATGGGTGTGTGCCAGACCGCAAGAGGAACGTGCCCGTGCGCCGACAGCGGCGAAGTCCATCAAGACCGACGAGAGTGAGCCGCGTTGCCACCCGAGGCCTGGAAGGCAATTCTCGACAGCACGCCATCACAGATGAGCGCTGCGCCGACACGGCAGCCCGAACTCGGCGCGCTCGACTCCAGTGGAACAGACCGCCTCCAGGCCGCCGACACGGCGGCCGTCGCCCTGGACGCAGACCTCGGTCGGCGATCCACCGCACCTGCCGCTCCCCCGCCCCGGCCTGCCGGGCTCAGCAGACGGGCGGCACAGCGAGGCGGGAAAACGACGGCGAGGTAGCGGAAGCGGGCGTCGCCGGTAGTGCCGACGGGTGCGGTACAACCGATGCGAACGCGGGCGCCGACAACCATCCCACCGCCAGTGGCCGCCTGCCGCCAGCCACCACCCGCCCTACGACCACGAGAACGGGCCCGCACACCACAGCCTGCAGTACCCGACCTCCACCCAGCCCCCCCGGCCCTCACAACCCGGCCCCAGCCACACACACCACACACCTATCCACCAGCACGAGCCACCATCAACGGCTGAAATAACCCCCGTCTCCCGCGGCGCGCACCACCGAACACCAGCGAATCCGGCCTCGGTCACAAGATCGGCCAACCGGTTCTGGCCGAGGGCCCGATAGACGGTCCGGCGGACCTTGACGCGCCACTTGCCCGCCCGCCGAACTCAGCCAGCGCGGCACGCACATCCTGCTCCGTCAACAGGTGAGGCAGGGAGTTGTCTGCGCAGACGGCGACGTCGAACCGGCCGTCGGGAAACGGCAGGCCTCACATGTCGGCGACTGCCGTGCCCAGGATCAGGCCCCGACGGGCGACCTCACGCTGGCACGGGCGGCAGCGCGAAAGCTGAGATCGGTGCCGGTGACGCGGTGCCCGCGCAGCGCCAGGCCGATGGCCTGCGTGCCGATACCGCAGGAGCAGTCGAGCACCTCGGCACGGTCCTGACCGATGAGGGCGTCGAGGGCGTCCCCTGCCGGCGGATGCCGGCCTCCCAGTCCGAGCAGATCAAGTGGTAGTCGTCGGCCAGGTCGTCGTAGAACCGCGCCACCGATGACTCACACATGACCGGACACTCCCCCACCCGGCCTCCCGCAGACACCCATCGCCCCGGACGACCGCGTGAGCGCTGTTGCCGACCGCAGAGCCGTCCCGCCGGCCGCCCCGGCGGAAGATGCCGAACGGTCCCGGCCCTGCCGCCCCCCCCACCCCTGGTTCCCCCGATCCCCGCAAAGCCAGCCAGGCCATCACCGACCACCTCACGGCGAGACGGGGGCTTGGCAGCGGGCGTGACTTCGGGCGGGCTCTTCTCGCCCGGGCGCGCCTCGGACGCCTATGTGCGACTGTCTGTTATGTTCGCGGGCAAAGTATGACAGTTGTCGTGTCGTTGTGGTCGACGTCCGCACCCACTTGTCGGGTTCCACCTCGAAAGGGCACTGCATGCGATCGAACACAGTGAGGACTTTCGCGAGTATCGTCGCTCTGCTCGGGATCACCACCGGTCCCCTGGCGGTGTCCGGGACCGCTGCCGCGGCAACGCCGGAGAGGCACCACAACGTGGTCTCCGGGCCCGTCGCGATCACCGAGGTCAACAACCTCGGCCTGACCACGTCCCAGGCGAAGCAGGTCCAGTTCTACCTCCGCTACTACCTCGGCTACTACTCGGGCGCGATCGACGGTCGCCTGGGGACCGAGAGCTGGAAGGGCATGCAGCGGATGCTCCGGGCCTACGGCTACACCGGGAAGATCGACGGCATCGTCGGCAGCGGAACGATCAAGGCTCTGCAGCAGCTCCTGAAGAGCGAGGGGTTCTACTCCGGTGCCATCGACGGCGTCGCCGGATCGAAGACCCGGGCCGCGTTCGCAGCCTGGGCCAGCCAGCTGCCCATGGACTGACACACACGGACGAGAGCCATGACAGCGTGGGGCCTGCCGGCTCCACCTGCGAAAAGCCACTGCCGCCCGAGCACACGGCCCGGGCGGCAGCGCGCGTTCGGGGCCGGGATGGCCGACAGTCACGTGCCCGTCCCGCACCGTGGCCGGTTCCCGGCAGACGGCGCGGCAGGTTCGGAGAGCGGCAGTCGTACTTGAGGCGGGTGTCGTCTCTCGGCACCCTGCCCGCCCCTGCGTGACCGACCTGCTCCAGCGGCAGCGACGCCTCCCGGCTCCTCCGTTGCTCAGGGACGGGTGGCCGCGTCGGGCCGCGGGCGGTTGGTGCCGACCAGCGCTCCCGGTGTCCGGGTGGCGTACTTAGTCCCCTGCCGCCGTGATGACGTCCTGGGCGCCGCCGTGGAAGCACCGTCGACCGGCGGTGCGCAGCGCAGCAGCGGCGGCCCGCGCCGCACCCGACATGGGCGCCACCTCGGGACTCGTTCGGCTGAGCACTGAGCGAGCCGGTGCGCCGCCGCGACACGCTGACGCTGCACCACATCGTGACGGCTGGCTGGGCACCTGAGCTTGCTCGTCGAGTGCGCCGCCCGGTGTGCGGCACGCCGCCAGGCGGTGGGCGCCGTGTGCGTGCCTGCGCCCCGCGATCATGCACTTGCACGTTCCAGCATGTGCTAGCGGCCGGTCGCACCCGGTTCACGTCGTTGTTTGTTCTGACACTCGCGACAACCGCCCACCGAGGGTCGTTTCAAGCGCGTTTTTCGAACGAATTTGAGCGTTTGGGTTCGCAAGGAGAGGTGAGCCGTGGCCAGCGCGTGACGCTACGGAACCTGAGGAGTTTTCAGAACCGGTGACAACGAAAATCGACTGTCCTGGGGAAACGATCAAATCGCCCCCGGATGCAGCGTTTGCGGGGATTCGATTATCGCACTGTGTATCGGTATGTTCACCCTCGGATGCGTGCGGGACCTCGTGAACATCGGCGTCCAACCTTGTCCGAAGTCCCGCACGCCTCATTCCGACAACTCCTAGGAGGTGTTGCCCTGTGGGGCTTTCTACCCCCCGGCATGGCCGGGCGAAACAGCCTTCCGGCTGCTCCGCTCAGAGCAAGCGTAAGGGCCGTAACGAAAAGTTCCGTTACGTGAACCGATTCGGCAAGCGTGCCGTCGGCACTGCCTTTCTCATCGTTCCGTTCACCGGCTACCTGCTCGTCTGCCGGCCGCCTGTGCATGTGACGCTCTCTCCGGAGGCCGTCTCCGCCCTGGGCGGCGTGCTGTCGGCTGCGGTGTTCGGGCAGCTCCGCACCCGCCGCCACCGGCACTGAGGAAAATCCGCGGGCGGGAGAGGCTCGAAAGACCGGGACTCCCCGCCCGCCTCCCAGGCGACCGGCCCCGTGCAGGAGCCCGCTCGGCCGCTCCGGCGGAGCGGCGCGTGACGAAACCCGGAAATCTCAGGCGCAACAGCCTCAGGCAACCCGGAGTCCACCCCGGGATGAACCCTTTTCGTTACGGAACGGAAGCTACCGTGAGTGACCGATGTGAGTACTGCGGCTCCCTTCTTGGCGGAGGCCCGGGGAAGGGGCGCCCCCGCAAGTACTGCGGTGATCCCTGCCGCCAGGCCGCCTTCCGTCACCGGCGTACGAGCGCCGGTGCCGCGGACCGCGCCTCAGCACCGCGGTCCGCACCCGTGCAGGCCAGGCCCCTCCCGACGGCGCCTTCCGCCCGGCACAGCGTGGTGCCGCCCCGCACGGCCGGCGACGAACTCATCTGCGAACTCGCCCGTGACATCCAGGACGGTGCCCGTGACCTCGCGCGGCTGCTGCCGTCACTCGACGGAGAGGAACCGCTGCACCGCATCACCCAGTTGCAGGAACAACTCGACGGGCTCACCGCGGCGGCGGTCGGCAGGGCCCGCTTCCGTCGCGTCACCTGGGCGGTTGTCAGTTCCGCACTCGGCATCAGCGAGGACACCGCCCGTCACCGCTACACCGACCGCACCATCCTACGCCGCCTCGCCCGCTTCAACCGCTCCGAAACCCCCCTCACCAGTCTGGCCGGCCTGTTCAGCGCCACCGCACCCACCAGGCGCACGGACACCGCAGGTGACGCCGGCAGCAGCGGCGATCCCGGCACCGCCGGCGGCGAGCGCAGCACCGGCGCCGACACACAGCTATGCGGTCAGCACGAACGGACTCCCGCCGCCTACAACCGGCTGGCGCCGATCCTGTCCATGCTGATCCGCACCGCCCAGCTCACCAACAAGGAAGTCAGCCGCCGCATCGGCTGTTCGGCCTCCTACCTGTCCCGGATCCTGTCCGGCGAGCGCGTCCCCACCTGGGAACTGACCCGCAAGTTCGCACACGCATGCGGGGCCGACCCCGACGTCCTGCGCACTGTCTGGGAATCCGAAAAACTCCGTTGCCGCACTCCTGGGCCCCACCCCGACCCCGACCCCGACCCCGGCGCGCCGCCCTTGCCGGCCGCCGAACGGCTGCGCGCGGCCATACACACCCTGCACGTGCGAGCCGGGCGTCCCGCACCCAGCGACATCGCCGTCGCCAGCCGCTGGTTGTTCACCGCCGGCACCGTCGCCTCACTCCTCGAATGCACCATCCTGCCGCCCCGCGACCTGCTGCAGAACTTGGTGCTCCTGCTGGGCGGGGATGTCGACCACTTCACCCAGCTCCTGGACGACGCCCGCCGCGAAGCCGCCCGCAGCAACCCCCTGATTCGCGAACCCGCCCCACCCCGACACCCTCCCACTCCCCGCCTGCCCAGCACACTCCCGCCCGCCAGGCCGCACCAGACTCACGGACCCGACACGGTGATGAAGACCTTCAGCAGAATCCTCACCGAGGGCAGCGCCGTCGAGGACGGCCGCGCCCGTCTTCTGCACAAACGCGCCGAAGAAGGCACCCACCCGGACAACGACCGCCGGCCGGCCGCGCTCACCGGCGCCCTGCGCCAGCGCCGACGCCTGCCCGCCTCCATCACCCCCCTCGGGACACACTGAAGTCGCCCGCCCCAGCCACCCGACACTCCCGGGCCGTCCTCACCAACAGCGCCGACCTTCGTCACCGGACGGATCGCCGCCGCCGGGAAGGCACACATCAAGAGCCCGTCCGCGCGGACCGTGCACGCCCCACGTCCGAGCGCACCTGCCCGAAGTCGGTCACGTAGTCCGGCAGGCGGCAGGCCACCTCGAGGGTCCGGTGGATGCCGGTGGCGGGGGCGTTCACCTCGGCAGCCGTGTTGCGGTGGACGACGGCTCGGAAGGAGTCGGTGGTGTAGACGTCCCCGTCGGGGGTGACGGTCTCGTCGTTGACGAGGGTGGGCTCGCCCGTGTCGGGGACAGTGTAGGAGGCGACGACGTTCCCGGTGTCCGTGTAGACGACGAAGCGGCCGGTGAAGGCGCCGGTGACCAGCAGGCGGTGGCTGGTGGTCCCCGGTGGCCCGGGTACGGCCGTCCCGGCCGCCCGGCAGGAAGGCCTCGATCGGCTTCGCCCCGAGGCGCCGCGGTAAACGGTGCCGTCGGCGATGTTCGCCGTGTGCACGTATGGGCGGTCGGCCGCCACGCTCTCGGGGAAGGCCCGACTGTCGTCGACCGTGATCGTGCGGGTGGTGTCCTTCCGGTCCGGTCGTGGGCGGGCGCGGCAGCGGCGGCGGGAGCGGCGAGGGCCGCCACGACGACGGAGGCCGCGGTGAGTGTGTGGAGCGTGCACGCCAGGTGGTGCGGGTGGGCATCGTGCAGCTCTTTCCCCTGTCAGTGGGTAGGAGGCAGGCAGGGCAAGTGAGGCGGGCCGGCGGTGGTGCGCGCTGTCAGCGCAGTGCGTCGGCGATCGCTTCGGTCAGTGCGGTGGCCGGCCGGCCGATCAGGCGCCGCAGGTCGCCGGAGTCGGTGAACAGCTCTCCGCGGCTCATGCCGAGGTCGGCGTCGGCGAGGACGTGTGCCAGCTCGGTGGGCAGGCCGGCGTCGGTGAGCACCTGGGTGAGCCGGTCGGCCGGGAGGTCGGTGTACGTGATCCGCTTCCCGGTGGCGGCCGAGATCGCCGCAGCGAGCTCGGCCAGGGTGAACGCCTCGTCGCCGCCCAGCTCGTACACCTGGCCGACGTGACCCTCGCCGGCCAGCACGACCGCGGCGGCCTCGGCGTAGTCGGCGCGGGCCGCGGCGCTGATCCGGCCCTGGCCGGCCGACCCGACGACGGCTCCGTTGCGCAGGATCAGCGGAAGCTGGTCGGTGTAGTTCTCCAGGTACCAGCTGTTGCGCAGCAGCACGCTGGGGACGGCGCGTTCGCGCAGGTACTCCTCCGTGGCACGGTGGGTGGAGGCGAGGACGGTGGTGGCCGACTCCGCGTGCGACATGCTCGTGTACGCCACCAGCGACACGCCCGCGGACACGGCGGCGTCGATGGCGCGGCGGTGGTGGGCGACCCGCTCGCCCACGGGGACCGAGGCCGAGACCAGCAGCAGCCTGTCCGCTCCCGCGAAGGCCTCGGCCAGACTGTCGGGATCCGCGAAGTCGGCGCGGCGTACCGTGACGCCCCGGTCGGCCAGGTCCTTGATCCTGGCGAGGTCCCGGCCGGTCGCGATGATGTCCGCGGCCGGGATCCCGCGCCGAAGCAGTGCCTCGACGGTGAGCCTGCCCAGCTGGCCGGTGGCTCCGGTGACGGCGATCGGCATGGTGATCGTTCCTTCCTTCCGGGCGTGCACGGCACGCCTGCCGCGGTCCGTCCGCAGCGGGATGGAACACAGACTGACCTGGAAACTCTCTATTGGGGAGTAGCCACTTGTTGGTACGGTACTTACCGGAGTGAAAGTGTCGAGGTGAGCCGAATGGCTGCTGTTGGAGATGTGACCGAGCCCATGCCGTCCTTCGATCCGTACGAGCGTGGCTGCCCGTCGCGGGATCTGCTGGACCACATCGGCAGCAAGTGGGCGGTCCTCGTGCTGGGCGAACTCGGCCGGAACGGCACGTGCCGGTTCGGTCGACTGCGGCAGGCCCTGGCGGGCGTGAGCGAGAAGATGCTCACCCAGACCCTGCGCACCCTCGAACGCGACGGGCTGGTCAGCCGGACCGTCCACCCGGAGGTGCCGCCACGTGTGGAGTACGAGCTGACTCCGCTCGGTCAGACGCTGCGGGAGCCGCTGAGGGCGCTCACGGAGTGGTCCGTGCGGCACATCGAGGAGGTCATCACCGCCCGCGAGGAGTACGACCAGCGCACCCAGCGGCGCGCCAGGTGACCGACCGGCGCACCCTTCGCACCCTGCGCACCCTGCGCACCAGGTGACCGGCGCGGCGGCGGTCCGGGGCATGAACAGCTGCTGTGAAAGGTTGTCAGGAACAGCTGCCACGGCACCGGTCCGTACCCCCTGAGAAGGGCAAAGGTTCCAACACCCTCGCAGCACGCGCGCCGCGAGTTCCCGTGCGTGGTCGGCTGCTGCCTGTCCGCGGCTCGGGTCCGTCCCACGCGGCGGATCGCTCGTGCATCCTGTGCACCTTCACGGCGTGTACGGTCCGCTGACGCGCGGGTGTGCAGTCGTCGGTGCTTCTACCGTGCATCAGCTGTGTGCATGCATGGGCAGGCACGTCACCGGTGTGCCCACCGCAGCAGCCGCGCAGACCGGGTCACGGCCGAGGCGTTCCGTCCGATGGCGCCGTCCTGCCGCCGGGGAGGCTGATCAACAAGGTGGTACGAGGACGTCACCTGGGCGGGCGATACCCCTGTGCACAGGCGTCCATGACGATGTGTGGAGGAACACTGGAACGAGCCGAACAGAGAGATCGTGACCCGTTCCCTCATGAAACGGCGCCTGGCGCGTGCCGCAGTCACCGCCTGTTGCGCGGCCGGGCTGGCCATCACGCAGGCGGTGCCCGCCCATGCGAAGACCGTCAAGGTACGGTTCGACTACGCACACCTGTGGAAGACACCCGAGTTCAAGACCACCGCCACGGGCCGCATCACGTTCAAGGTCGAGACGTGCAACCGGGCGGGCCAGAAGATGACGGTCCTGCTGCGGCGCACCAGCGGCTTCAACCACGACATCGCCACCCGCACCATCAAGTGCAGTGCTGGGCAGACCGCGACGTTCCAGAACGTCGCCAGGGCAACATACGAGTTCGAACTCGGCAAGCTCGACGACGGCAAGCACTTCCAGGGGCTCGCCTCCTACACGTTCACCGGCTGACCGCGCTTCACGCCCACACCGGCCCCAGGCCGCGGCAGCCGCACGAAAGGCTGTCGGCACGAGCCTGGACGTCACACATCCCGCAGCCATCGGCGCGGGACCACCGCACGCCTGGGGCACGCATGCTCACCACCGGTCAGGCAGCCGCAGGTGTCTGCTGCCTGACAGCTTTTCTGCAGCGGGCAGGGCACGGGGGCTCCCACCGGGCCCCTGTCCCTGTCCGCGAGGCACACCTGAGGGGGCGGTGACCGCACCCGGCAGCCGGCCCTCCCCGCATTCGACCGTCGCCGGCGCCCCGGTTCGATGCCCGGCGTCGAACACCTTGCGTGCGTCCCGTATCACTGTTCTGCGCCGGCCCGTTGCCCCTGGTGATCCGTAGGTGCGTGGTGCGCCCACGAACGTCACCTGCAGATACTCCCGCAGGGCGCCCGGTGCGTCCAGAACCGACCCGTAGTCCTGGCTCACTCGTCCCGTTCGCAGGTGTTCGGGATCCCCCGCAGCACCGCGACCTCTGTCGGTCCGTGAGCGACATCCGGGAGTCCGGTTCGACGACCAGCAGGTCGACGTGGCTGTCACCGTGCCATCAGCCATCGCGCGGGCGCATGTGTACAGGCGTCACCTGCAGACGTCCACGGCTCGCGAGCCCTTCCCCTGTCAGTCGTCCCCGGCCCGGTCCGGCGCCGCTAGGCCACCGCGGCGGGATCGTCGGCGATCACCGTGCGCATGGCCGAGGAGGTACGGCCGATGTGGCGGGCGAGCAGCTCGGTGGCCGCGTCGGCGTCCCGGCGCAGGACGGCGTCGACGAGCTGCTGGTGTTCGCCGGCCACGTCCCGGTCGACGTCCCCGGCCACCGGTCGGGACCAGCGCCGGTACAGGGTGGCGGCGTCCCGCAGGCTCAGTGCCGCGGCCAGCAGTCGGCTGTTGCCGCATGCCTGAAGCAGGGTCTGGTGGAACTGTTCGTGCACGGCGAACCAGTCGCTGTTCGCGGTGCCGTCCGGCCGTACGGCATCCAGGCCGGCCAGGTGGTGGTGCGCGGCGACCACGGCCGCCTCCCATTTGATGTCCCCACGTTCGATGGCCCGGCGCAGGACGAGGGTTTCCAGTTCGATACGGGCCTCGGTGAGCTCGTCCAGGTCGTCCGGGGAGATGGTGACGACGCTGAAACCCTGCTGGGGTGCGGCGTGGACGAGGCCTTGCTCGGACAGACGGGTGAGGGCCTCGCGCACCACCGACTGGCTCACCGCGAAGCGCTGGGCCAGCTCCACCAGGCGCAGTCGCTGCCCGGGCCTGAGCACGCCTTGGAAGATGTCCTCGCGGATCTGCGCGTAGACGGCGCTGCCTCTCGTCGACTTCCCACCAGCCATGACCGAACACTGTAGCACCAAAACGACACGCCCAAAAATTATCGTTAATCTGTTGCGCGAACGAGATTGAAGGCTAAACTTCATTGCCGACGCCGCTTCACGAGAGGGAGGCCTCATGCGCCTGGCAGACATCGACCGACGACTGGTGCTCAAGGGACCGGCGGGTTACATCGACGTGGCCCGGGCCAGCGGAGGCCGCTTCGGACCGGACACGCAGTCCGCGCTGGACGCCTGGGACGAGTTCTCCTCCTGGGCCCGGGACTTCCTGGAGTCACCGCAGGCCGCCGATTCCCCCGTGGTCGGCACGGGTCCGGGCACGGTGTGGGGGCCGGTGGTCTCCCAACCGGCGCAGATCTTCGCGATCGGCCTGAACTACCGGGACCACGCCGCCGAGTCCGACTTCGCCGTGCCGGACGAGCCGACGGTGTTCACCAAGTTCCGCACGTCCCTGACCGGTCACGAGGCGGCCGTCACCCTGCCCGAGGGCCAGGTCGACTGGGAGGCCGAACTCGTCGTCGTCATCGGACGGCACTGCCACCGTGCGACACGCGAGACGGCGTGGGACCACGTCGCCGGGCTGACCGTCGGGCAGGACCTGTCCGAGCGACGCCTGCAACTGACCGGGCCCGCACCGCAGTTCTCCCTCGGCAAGTCCTACCCGGGCTTCTCCCCCATCGGTCCGGAACTCGTCACCCCCGACGAGCTGGCCGACCCGGACGACCTCGAACTGGGCTGCCGGCTCGAGGGCGGCGAGATCCTGCAGAAGGGCCGCACCTCAGCCATGATCTTCGACATCCCGGAACTCATCACCCGCCTGTCGGCGGTGTGCCCCCTGCTGCCCGGCGATGTGATCTTCACCGGGACCCCGGCCGGGGTCGGCCTCGCCCGCACCCCGCAGAAGTTCCTCGCCCCGGGAGACGTCCTGGTCACCTGGGTCGAGGGCATCGGCACGCTGCGCACCACCCTGATCGACCGCTGATCCGGCCGCGAGGCGCGGTGCCCGCCGCCGCCCGAGGTGTTGCGCGGCACCGCCTCGCCGACATTCCAAGGAGCAACGAGCCATGCCACTGCACCGCCTGACCCACCTCGTCCTGGGTGTGCCGAACGTCGAGCAGACGGCCGCCTACTACACCGACTTCGGCCTCACCCCGGCGAACGCGAACGACTCCACCGCACAGCAGCACCCCGCCGCCCACACGTTCTCCACCACCGACGGCGGAGAGCAGCTGCGCCTCGTGCACACCCCGCGCCGTCGCCTCGTCGAACTCGGTGTGGGCGCCGACGACCCCGACGACCTCGACCGCATCGCCGCCAATCTCGCCCGGCTGGACGTCCCCGTGCAGCGCACCTCCAGCACGGTGACCGCCGTCGATCCGGGCACCGAGGTACGGGTCCGTGTGGAACTCGCCCCGCGCCTGGTGCAGAACCCCGCCCCGGCTGCCCCGTACAACACTCCCGGGTCCACCCCCCGCCTGCACGAGCGTGCCCCCGGCGTCCTGCGCACGGATCCGGTGCGCCCCCGCAGGCTCGGCCACGTGGCCCTGGGCTCGACCGACCACGAGGCCTCCCAGCGCTTCTTCCAGGAAGGCATCGGCTTCAAGGTGAGCGACACGGTCAGGGACACGGCCGCCTTCATGCGCTGCTCCCCCGACCACCACAACGTGCTCGTGCACAAGGCGCCCGTGGCCTTCCTGCACCACAGCTCCTGGCAGGTCGACGACATCGACGAGATCGGCCGCGGCGCCACGGCCATGCTGGCGGCCGACCCCGACCGGCACACCTGGGGCCTGGGCCGCCACCACATCGGCTCCAACTTCTTCTGGTACCTGAAGGACCCGGCCGGCAACTTCTCCGAGTACTACTCCGACATCGACTGCATCGTCGACGACGCCCTGTGGAAGCCGAGCGTCTTCGAGGACAACGCCAAGGCCCTGTACTCCTGGGGCCCGCCCCCGCCGCCCTCCTTCCTCGCCCCCGAGGACCTCGCCGCCCTCATGACCGGGGCCCACGCACCGGCGCAGTAGTCACCAGGCACACCGCGCACCGGGTGCCCGGGCCGCGGCGGCGTCCACGCCGCCGCGGCCGGCCTGTCCCTGGCGACAGCGGTGTTCCCCGGCCGGGACGGACGGCTCCCCCGCATCCCGGCGCGGCAGCCGCTCGTCCCGGCGTCCCCGAAGCCCGCGCTCCCTCGACCAGCCCAACCGAATGGCGCGCGCACGCGCCTGGGCTTGCCGAAAGACGGTCTGTATCGGCCTCGCCCTCCGCTGACCGGCAGTGCGGTCGCCAACGCCAGGCGGCATCTCCTCCACCGGCTTCCCCAGCCCGCTACCGGCCGTAAGTCTGCATGCGGCGGCTCTCCGGCTCGATGCCGTGAGCCACGTGATCCGCGGGGCGCAGGGCAACAGGTGGGATGTGGCCTTGCCGACTTCTGCCGCCTGTTGTGTGCGGCAGCCGGTCGCACCGCCGTAGGAGAAGTGCCCTGGACCGCAAGACCGGGGGTGACCAGGGACGCGGTGAGGCTGATCATCATGGCCGCTGCCGGCTTCGGAGTCACACTCCTCTTGTCCAGAAGCGCCGGAGAACATCTGCCGAGGACTGTTGTCCTGGCGGTCCCCGCAGTACCTGCTGTGGTCCGGTACCGCACGGCACAGGCGAGTTCCCGGTGCGACACCGTCTGTGGGCCCGAGGCAGGACCATCCGGCACGTTCCGCAACCGGCCCGGCTGTGACACCGCACCTCACCGTGCCCGACGGGATCACGGAGTCGGCGGTGCGACACCGCCCACCGCGACGGCCGGGCCGGCATCGACGGCATGGGCGGGGCGGACGACCGCCCGGCCGTCGTCGGACGGCGACCGGCCCGGCGGTGCCCGCTTCACACGCGGCTCGCCTCCCGGCGGATGTCCACGTCCAAGAAGTGGGCCGAGCACGAGATGCACGGGTCGTGGTTGCGCACGGCCCGTTCGCACAGGTGGGCGAGGTCGGTGTCGGAGACGGTGCCGCGCGCCAGGGCGGCACGCACCTGGGTGTGCACGTCCTTCTCGATCGCGGCCTGGTTCTGGGCCGTGGGCGGGACGAGGCAGGCGTCGGTGATCCGGCCGTCGGCGTCGAGGGCGTACCGGTGGTACAGCAGTCCGCGCGGCGCCTCGGTGGCGCCGTGGCCCACACCGGCCCGGGCGGGGACGTCCACGTACGGGCGCGGCGGCGGCTCGTAGGCGTCGATGATCCGCAGGGCCTCCTCCACCGCGTAGAGGACCTCCACGGCGCGCACGAGGATGCTCCGGTAGGGGTTGCGGCACACCTCGCCGCGCGGCCTGCCCGGGGTGAGCGGGGGATCGCCCAGCCCTGCCTCGCGGGCGGCCTGGCGGGCCAGCGGGGAGAGCAGGTGACCGCTGACGGCGTAGCGGGCGAGGCTGCCGGTGAGGTGGAGCCTGCCGTCCAGGTGGGAGTGCAGCGCGGTGGAGTGGGGCACCTGCTCCTCGGTGACGTGGGCGCAGAAGTCCTGGACGGGGAAGCTGTAGGGCGGCTGTGCGGGGTCGGCCGGCAGGACGGTGGGGATGCCCGACTGGATGGCGTAGGTGCCGGGCTCGGCAAGGGCGAGCAGGTCGGCTTCGCAGACGGCGTCGGGGAAGTCGAAACCGGCGACCCAGCGCACGGTGTCCCAGGCGTCGTCCAGGGCGCGGCGCAGGCGTTCGGCCAGGGGGCGCAGCTCGGCGCGGGTGGGGGTGCGGTGGAAGCCGCCGACGCGGACGCTGACGGGGTGGATGGCGCGTCCGCCGAGCAGTTCGACGACGGCGTTGCCGGCCTGTTTGAGTCTGAGTCCGCGTTCGACGTGTGCGCGGTGACTGTCGGCCATGGCGAGCAGGTCGGTGCAGCCGAGGAAGTCGGGTGCGTGCAGCAGGTAGATGTGCAGCGTCTGGCTCTCGATCCATTCACCGCAGTACAGCAGCCGGCGCAGGGCGTCGAGCCGGCCGTCGACCACGACGTGGCAGGCGTCCTCGACGGCGCGGCAGGCGCTCAGCTGGTAGGCGACGGGGCAGATGCCGCAGATGCGTGAGGTGAGGTCGACCGGTTCGGTGTGGGCCCGGCCGCGCAGGAACGCCTCGAAGAATCGCGGTGGTTCGTAGATCTTCAGCCGTGCCTCGGTGACGGTGCCGTCGTGGATGCGCAGGTGCAGCGCGGCCTCGCCCTCGACGCGGGTGAGTTCCGGGATGCGGACGGTGCGGGTCGCGCTGACGGGTGCGTCGGCGGGTTCGCTCACGGCAGGTCCTTCTCCTCCGCGGCGGTGAACGCGGTGACGTTGAAGGAGTGCAGGAAGTCGCCGATGTCCTCGTCGCTCATGCCGTCGCGGCGCAGCAGGGGGACCAGGGCGGGAAGGTGGGTGGTGGCGGCGGGTCCGAAGCAGCCGTAGCAGCCGCGCCCGTAGGTCGGGCACAGGGCTCCGCATCCGGTGTGGGTGACGGGGCCGAGGCACGGGGTCCCGTGGGCGACGAGGACGCACACGTTCCCACGTTGCTTGCAGGTGAAGCACACACTGTGGTCGGGGATGCCGGGTGTGCGGCCGGCGAGGAAGGCAGTGATCACTTCCAGCAGCTGGCCGCGGTCGATGGGGCAGCCGCGCAGTTCGAAGTCGACGGGCACATGGGCGGCGATGGGGGTGGAGGTGGAGAGGGCCGCGATGTAGTCGGGGCGGGCGTAGACGGCTGCGAGGAAACCGGTGGTGTCGGCGTGGTTGCGCAGGGCCTGCACGCCTCCGGCCGTGGCGCAGGCGCCGATGGTGACCAGGTGGCGGGAGGCGGCGCGGATGCGGCGGATGCGTTCGAGGTGTTCGGGGGTGGAGACCGACCCTTCGACGAGCGCCAGGTCGTACGGGCCCGGTGCGATGTCGCTGGAGGCCTCGAGGAAGTGGGCGATCTCCACCTCGCCGGCGAGGGCCGGCAGTTCGTCCTCGCAGTCGAGCAGGGTGAGCTGGCAGCCGTCGCACGAGGCGAACTTGAACACGCCCAGCCGGGGGCGGGTGCCGTCCGGGCGTGCGGCGGAGGCGGTGGGCGGGGTGGTCATCACAGTTCCCGTACGGTGAGCAGCGGTTCGGCCGTGTCGTAGAGGACGACGGGGCCGTCGCGGCACAGCAGCAGGGGGCCGAGCTGGCAGTGGCCGCAGTGGCCGGTGGCGCAGCGCATGTTCCGTTCCAGGGAGAGCTGGATGCGGTGTGCGGGTACGCCGCGGTGGATCAGTTCGCGGGCGGTGGCACGCATCATGACCTCCGGTCCGCAGACGAACGCGGTGGTGGTCTCGGGGGTGAACCGGGCTTCGTCGAGGAGTGTGGTGACGACTCCGACGCGGCCCTGCCAGCCACCGGTGGGCCGGTCGACGGTGGCGGCGGCGAACGGCCGCTGCCAGGACGGCAGTTCGGTGCGGTAGAGCAGGTCGTCGGGGGTGCGGGCGCCGATGAGCACGTTCAGTCTGCCGTAGGCCGCGGGTTCGGTGAGGACGGCGTGGATCAGGGGGCGCAGCGGGGCGAGGCCGATGCCGCCGGCGACGACGAGCAGGTCGTGTCCTCGGGCACCGGTCAGGTCCCAGCCGGTTCCGAAGGGGCCGCGTACGCCGACGTGTGCGCCGCGGGGCAGTGCGCACAGCCTGCGGGAGACGGCTCCGACCGCGCGGACGGTGTGGGTGAGGCGGCCGTCCCCGGGCAGGCGGCACACCGAGACGGGGATCTCGCCGACGCCGAACGCGTACAGCATGGCGTACTGACCCGGGGTGAAGGGAGCGAGTCGGGGGCCGGTCGGCTCCAGGTCGAGAGTGACCGTGTCGGCGGTCTCGTGACGGCGGACGGCCAGGCGGTAGGGGGCGGGCAGGAGTGTCATGGCCGCGGTGCCTCCTGCTGCGGCCCGTACAGGTCGAGAAGACGGGTCCGGGTGGCCCGCAGGCGCTGCCCGATGGTGCCGGCGACCAGGGTGACCAGCGCCAGCCCGAAGTCCGGGTGGGCGGCGCAGGTGTCTCTCACGACGGCGGCGTCGAACTCCCAGGTCTCCACAGGGCCCAGGGTCTCGGCCCCCAGATGCCACCGGTGCGGCGGGCACAGCCAGGACCAGCCGACGAGGCCGCCGGTGCCGATCGTCTCCACGACGGCCGGGCCGCGGCCGGGGATGTGGATGTCGAGCGCGACGGTGCCGGTGCGGACGATCCAGAAGCGGTCGGCCCGCTCGCCTTCCTCGAACAGCCGTGTGGCATCGGGGTGGGCGGTCTCGTGGGCGAGGTCGAGCAGCCGTGCGCGGTGCCCGGCCGGCAAGGCGTCGGTCAGGCCGGCCGGCGTGATGGGGTTCTCGCTGGTCATCGGGGTGGTCTCTTCCGTGTGGCCTCCTGGTGCAGGGCGTGGGCCTCCTCGGTGAGGTCGATGCCGGTGGGGCACCAGACGATGCAGCGGCCGCAGCCGGTGCAGCCGGTGCTGCCGAACTGGTCGTGCCAGGTGCCGATCTTGTGGGTGAGCCACTGGCGGTAGCGGCTGCGTCTGCTCTTCCGGACCGGGCCGCCGTGCAGCAGGGTGAAGTCGAGGTCGTAGCAGGAGTCCCAGCGGCGCCAGCGTTCGGCGTGATCGCCGGTCAGGTCGGTGACGTCCTCGGTGGTGGTGCAGAAGCAGGTGGGGCAGACCATGGTGCAGTTGCCGCAGCTCAGGCAGCGGGCGGTGACGTCGTCCCAGCGGTCGGCCTCCAGGGTGTCGCGCATCAGGGCGTGCAGGTCGACGGGTGGCATGGAACGGCCCATGGTCTGTGCGGCCCGCCGTACGGCAGCGGCGGCCGCGGCGCGGGTGGCGTCGTCCGGTGCACGCCGGGGCAGTTCGGCGAGGACGGCGGCGCCCTCGTCGCTTCCGCTGCGGCACACGAAACGGTGGCCGTCGTCGTCGATCACCTCGGTGAGGGCCAGGTCGTAACCGGCGTCCACGGCCGGGCCGGTGCCCATGGAGACGCAGAAGCAGGTGGCGCCCGGCTCGGTGCACTCGGCCGCGACGAGGAAGACGTTCCGGCGGCGCGAGGCGTAGACGGGGTCGGGGTGCCTTCCGCCGGTCATCACCCGGTCGAGGATGCGGATGGCGTGCAGATCGCAAGCGTGCACTCCGAGGAACGCGTAGGCCACGTCCGGCGGCTTCTCCGCACGTACGGTCATCCCGCCGGCGGCGTCACGGTCCGCGGTCCACTGGCGCACCCGCGGCGGGTGCAGGAACGCCTTCCACGACTGCGGTCCCGCGCTGTGGGCGAACACGGCCCCGTCCGTCCGGCGGCGCACACGGTACCGTCCGGCCTCCAGCTCCACGCCCCACCCGTGGGGCAGCTGGTCGGCCGAGTCGAGTTCGGCGAGGACGACGGCACGGTCGCGGACCGTGGGGCCGATCACGGTGCGCCCCTGTCGTTTGAGGACCTGCACCAGTGCGGCGAGTCCGTCGCGGTCGAGGACGGCCTCGGTATGCGCACCGGATGCGGCCGGGGTGCCGCCGGGGTCGGTCATGTCGGGTCTCCCCTTCCGTGCGTGCCCCTTTTTCGAGCAGGGCGACGTGCTCGGGTCCTGGCGCGGATGCCACGGCTGTTCGCCGACGATCACCGGCGGGGTGTCAGGGGGTGTCGTGACTGATGGTGGACGCGTTCCGCCGTGTGCCGCGGATGTCCGCGTGCGGCTGCCGGTCGAGGCCTGTGGTTTCGGCGTGCCGCTGCAGATCCTGCTCGATGCGTTCCGCGAGCGGCCGCACCGCTCGGGCGACCGGCGGTGTCAGGCCGGTGCCGATGCCGTGTTCGGCTCCTTCGCAGGCGTAGACGACGAGATGTGCGGGGCACCGTCCGAGCATGCGGGCCAGGCGCAGGGTCTCCAGCAGACCGAGACCGTGGGTGCTGTGCCGCCCGGCCTGCGGAAGATCGGGCAGCGCGTCCGGGGCCGGGCACCATCGGTGCACCCTGCCCGGGTGCGGCGACGGCGGGAAGAACGCATCGACGACCACGGCGACAGGGGCGTCCGTCCACAGCTCCATCAGCCGTCCCGGATCCCCGTCGCACTCGTGGAGGGTGGTGCCGTCGGACAGCGGCCGTCGGCGGGCACGCTGCCGCAGCAACGCGAGCACGGCCGGACCGGCACCGTCGTCCCGCCGGAACACGTTGCCGATCCCGATGACCACCGCACCGGCCGACGCCGTCACCCACGGCTCTCCTCTCCCGACATCACTGGCACGCGGCCCGCGTCGCCCTGCCGATGCGCCGGCGGCCACGGGGCGGGGTTCCCAGTGTGCTACGTGTGGTGCTCGCGGTGTGACGAAGCATCACCGGAGGGCACCCGCACGGAGCATGGGGTGGGTGTGTCCTTCCGTGCCCCTCTCGCCGGCCTCGGGCACGGGCCCGGTGGCGGCCACCCAGCCGGGTACCGGGGACGGCAGTGCCGCGACGCCCAGCGCGACGGCGTGGTGAGGGCCGGCGGCGACGGCCCTCGGCGCGGCGGCTCCTGACCGGCTGTCGCCCGTGGTCGAGCGGGACGCCGCTTCGTGCGTCTCGGCCGCGTCCGGTCGTCCACGACGTTCCCCGACCTGTCCGATCCCCTGTCGTGAAGGAAGTCAGCATGTCGTTCGGGCCGCCGCGGCCTGTTCCGCCTCCTGTCCCGGCCGGTTCCTCCCGCCTGGGTCGCGCCCACGGACGTGGAGTCGGCGTTGTGGGAGGCCAAGGCGCGCAACGACTGGGCGGCCTGCTTCGACGTGCTGGCGCGTAACCGGCTGTCCTTCGAGAAGCCCGTGGCTGACCGTTCCCTTCGAGTGAGGCGGGCCGGCCGGCCGCACAGCGACGGTCACCCCACGGACGGCAGCCGCAGGTCCGTGCAGCCGTGCCTCTTGACCGCGCGTTCGGCGAACGCGCTCAGCGTGTCGACGAGGAAACGCACGGCGTTCGGCCTTTGCGCATACGCCGTCGCGCTGATCTCCACGACCGCCTGAGGGGCACCGGGACAGGAGGCCGTGGCCCACGCCCTGTGAGAGGTGAGCCCCGAAGGCCTGTCCAGCAGATTCGGGTAGCCGCCGAGCGCCCGCCTGGCCTGCGCGTACGGACCGAAGTACGCCGTCAGGGCGTAGAGTTGCTCGTGCCCTGCCCAGGTCTCCCTCAGCAGCACGCACTCCTCGACCGGCGTGTTGGCGGAGGCCGGGGCCTCCTTGGCCCAGTGGACGTACCGGTCGCCTTCGGGGATGCCCAGGCCCGCGCAGGTTCCGGTGGCCGCGTACGGAGACGCCTCCTGCTTCTGCGCGGCCACGGGAGGAACAGGCCCTGCATCCTCGAAGGAGCACGACCATCGGTCGGCGGCCTTGCGTCCGATACCGACGGCGAGTTCCGCCACCTGGCGGACATCCCGACGGTCGGCGTGCGAGGAGTCGCCGTCGACGGCGACGACGACCGAGAAGGGCTTGTCCGAGCACGCCAGGACGAGACCGGTGCTGTTCAGGTCCGTGTAGCCGTACCAGCCGCCTCCCAGGGGAGTGGACACGAAGTCCTGTGAGGTGGGACGCAGTCGGGCCAGGAAACTGTCCTCGTCCGCGGGAGTCGTGCCGGCGTCCACGGGCACCCGGCCGATGGAGATGTCCAGGTCGGCGACGCCGCAGCTGTAGTAGGTCTCGTCTCCGTAGCCGCGTCTGCCGTCGTGCGGAAGTCCTGGGTCGGTGCTGTAGCCGGTGAAGACGGCGGACTCTGCGACCGGGATCAGGCCGGCGCAGTACGACGCAAGCTTGTCCTCGTACCGCCAGCGCTTGCCCGTCTCGCTCGTCCGGTACCAGATGTAGCCCGCGACGACAGCGACCGCCAGGGGCAGCACCACGAACACGGCGATCCGCCGCAGCATCTTCATCTCTTTCCCCCTCGCCTCCTCGAGCCCGCCGCTGGTGGCCTCATACCCTAGCGACAGCTGTCGGCCGGCTGCGCCGGGCTCCGGCGACCGACCGGAGCCACCGCCGCAGCAACCCCCAGATGATGCCCTGGGGCGGGTTGGCGTGCCTGTGGATACGACGTCGTGTTCTGCCCGGGGAGGCGGCGATCATGTCTCCCCATCCGACCACGAGCGGCTGACTCTGGATCGCCGGCGTCATCACGATCGTCCACATGGCCGGGACGTATCGGTGCATGCCGACGCCGAAGACGAGGCGACGCATGCTTCTCCTCCCGCTGGCCGGCGGGCTCCTTACAGTGGCCAACGCCGCGGCCGAGGGCAACTCCGTCGACCTCACCCTCCACCTCTGCAGCAGCATTTCGCTGATGTTCGTCATCATGCTGGTGCCGGTCGCCAAGAAGGTGGCGGCCGACATCGAGGAACAGGAACGGAAACCGTGGACCAAGGTGCCGCTCACTTCCTTCTCCCTGTGCTGGATGGCGACGACGGCTGCGGTGTGCGTCGCGGGAACCGCCTGCGGGTGGCCTTTCGTCGAGCGACACGCGGTTCCGCGTGACGTCGTCGGTCGTCGCGCCGTGCACCCGCAGGTCGTCGAGCGGGCGACAGCGGGCGACTTGCGGACGCTGTTTACGCATCGGGTGGAGCGGCAGGGGAAACCGTGACGCGTCAGGGTGTGAGCACGAGGCGGCCGAAGACCTCGCCGGCGTCCAGCTTGCGGTGCGCCAGGCCGGCCTGGTCCAGGGTGAGGACGTCGTGCACGACCGCGGTCAGTTCGCCTCGTGCCGTGGCGTCCAGCTGGTCGCGGCGCACGGCCTGCAGATGTGCCGTGGGGACGGTGGCCGCGCTGAACGTCGCGAACGACAGCGACCTCTGGAACTGGGCCATCAGCGTCAGGCCGAAGTCGGCCGGCGGCTGACCTCCCACGGCGCCGACGGCGACCAGACGCCCGTTGGCGTTGAGCCGGTCGAAGAACCTCGGCAGGTCCTCGCCTGCGACGAGGTCGAGGATCACGTCGAAGCCCGTGGGGGCGTCGGCGTCGCCGTTGCCGAAACGGTCGAGCACGTGTGTCGCCCCCAGGCGGCGCAGGCGTTCACCGCGCTCCGCCGACGACGTGGTCACCGCTACCGCACCGGCGCCCGCACGGGCCGCCAGCTGGACCGCCATCACCCCGATACCGCCGGCCGCACCGCGCACCAGCACCGCCTCACCCGGGGCGAAGTGGGCGTGCCGCAAGGCGAAATGGGCCACGGAACCCGAGCCGCCGACCGTGACCGCGTCGGCGGGCGACAGCGCCGGGGGCAGGGGCAGAACCTGCTCGAGCGGCACGCACACATGTGTCGCGTAGCCCCCGCCCCCACCGGTGAAGGCCCACACCCGGCGCCCCTCCCAGGAGGCGTCGACTTCGTCGCCGACCGCCAGGACCGTGCCCGCCACCTCGTTGCCCGGGACGAATCCCTCGGTGAAACCGTAGGCGGCGAGCGCGCCGCGGCGGATCAATGCGTCGGCACCGGAGACCCCCACCGCCTCGACGGCGATCAGCAGCTCGTTGCCGGCCGGGGACGGAGTCGGCAGGTCGACGGCAATCAGTTCCCCCGGGTCTCCGAAGGCGCGGATCTGTACGGCTTTCACGGGCGGACACCTCCTAAGCTCGGACCTCCGGGACGCAGGTGTGTCCCGGGACGTGGCGCCCGCCGGTCTGCTGGACGTGGCCCGGCGGGCTCCTCGGACGCTAACGGACGCCGCCGTCCGTCCGGCCTGAAGTGAGAGGATGAGCGGGAGGATGTCTCACAACCTGCGGTCCGACGCGCGCGACAACCGCGACCGGCTGCTCGAAGCCGCGAGAGCGCTGTTCTCGCTGGAAGGTCTCGCCGTGCCGATGCGGGAGGTGGCGCGGCGCGCCGGGGTCGGGCCGGCCACGCTGTACCGGCACTTCCCGACCAAGGAGGCACTCCTCGCCGAGGCGTTCGCCGGACAGTTGCGTGCGTGTGAGGACATCGTCGACCGGGCGAGCGCGGACCCCGACCCTTGGTCCGGGCTGTGTCGGGTCATCGAGGGCATCTGTGAGCTGCACGCGCGTGACCGAGGCTTCACCGAGGCATTTCTGTCGGCCTATCCCCGGGCCTTCCCGGTGAGCACCGGCCGCGGCCGCGTCCTGAAGAAGATCGCCGACCTGGCCACCCGGGCGAAGCGCTCGGGACATCTGCGTCCGGACTTCGTGCTCGACGACCTCGTGCTCATGCTCCTGGCCAACAAGGGCCTCCAGACGGCCTCACCCGCTGCGCGGGTGGCCGCCTCGCGGCGCTTCGCCGGCTTCGTGATCCAGGCCCTCGCCCACTGTCCGCACAACGCGCCTCTGCCTCCCCCGGTGCGTCTCACCGCGGAGCACCTTCCCGGCGCTCACTGAGCGTTGGCGCGGATCGGCGGGGGCGCACAGGAAGCGCTCCGCCGCGTCCGGGTTGGCTGTCGTTGCGCCGTCCGCTGTTCGTTCCGCAGACGGTCCGCGGACAGCGCGCAAGCTCGTCCTCGCCGTCGTCTGCGGCGGGCACGAAGAACCCCGTCCTGAGATGCCAGGACGGGGTTCGTCTCGAGCGCCGGGCAGGCCTTGCACCTGCATCTCCCCGCAGGAAGCGGGGTGTCTTGCCTTGGACCACCGACGCAATCGCCCCTGCCGGTTTCCGGCAGCGCGCTCAAGATCGACTATAGCAACGACGTGCCTGCCGAGTTTCCCCGGCGGCGAAATCGCGCCACGTCCCCGGTCGCAGGCGCGGATCCCTGCCCGGGCCGCTGGCGCGGCGGCCGCCGGCGTCCCGCTTCCCGTCGCCGTGCAGAACGTGCGGTTCCGTGACCATCGGCCGGGCTGTGACTCCGGGGCGACGAGCAGACGCACCCCGCTCACAGCGTGGCCGAAAGCATACTGTCCCGGTCTTTCGAGCGCTGCGGCCGCATGCATCCCCGCCCGGAGACGAGGAACGCCCCGGTGTGCGGCGCCGGCGGTCCGCGAAGGGCCTACGCCCTGCCGACGCCGCACCTGACTCGGCTTCCGCGGGGTCACGGTCGGCAGTGGCTAGTCGACGCGCCTCTCTCCGCGCTCCCAGACGCGCAAGGCCAGCCACTGGCAACATCGTGCGCACTCCGACCACTCAACGACTTGCAGGTCCTGATTGCAGCTGTGGACCAGCTCAGTGCGGATCAAGCGCGGAGCGTCCTTTCCGCACCGGAGGCATGCTGCCGCGCGGCCGTCGAACGTCATCGCCACCCCCTCTCACCGAACCGTCCGGCCAGCAGAAGGCAGGTGACTGCCGTCAGCAGTCCCTCTTCCGCCGAGCCAGCTGCCGACTGTGTCGAAGGGGACAGCACCAGCACGATGCCCAGCACGAGCACGGCCACAAAGGCAGCGATCCTGCTCGGCAGGTCTATCCTGAAGTCGACGCGCACGAGTTTCTCCTTATTTTTCCTCGTGTTCCGACATTTCCCACTACAGGCCGTTCCTGCTTTCACCGAGAGGCTTCTGGAGACGGCCTTGAAGTGTGCCGTGAGGCTTCGCGACTCAGTCGTTTGAGCAGCCGATCGGAAGATCGGGTCGGAGGTCACACGGAAGAATTCCTTCCTCTTGTTCACGCGGGATGTCGACGACGGCCGCTGTCCAGCAGTCTGAGCTGCCGCCCTGCTGAGAACAACCGCTGGGAGACGCGCGTAGAACAGCCCGGACGAAGGAGAACACCGCCAACCACTGGCGCCGCGCTGTAGCAATGACGAACAATGACGAACCAACGGCGCCGTTTCGTGCCATACAGGGGGTGGACTCATGCCTGGCCGGCGACATTCGCCGAAGCCGCCGGACGCACAGCTCGCCTTCGCAGCTGAGCTGCGCGAACTTCGGCGGCGTACCTACAGGAAACCGACCGAAGAAGCGTTCGCCCGGAAGATGGGGTGCGCCCGCAGTACCGTCTCGGCGATCCTGAACGGTCGGCGCTTTCCTACCTGGGAGCACACAGCGGCGTTCGTGGAGGCCTGCGGGGCGGATCCGTCGAAGTGGCGTGAGCGGTGGCTGCAGGTGAACAGGGAGATCGAGGAAGCAGCCAAGGGCCAGGCTGTGCCCGTCACACCCCTGCCGTTCCTAGGCGGACCCGAGGCCGAGGCGGACGCCATGCTGGCCGTGCACTGGTACCGGAACAACCGTGAATTCTACGAGGCGGCTTCAGCGCGTGTGCAGCAGGCACGCTCGGAGATCCGGGTCACGTACACCCGCCGCTACCCGCCCACTCAATACACGACTCCGGCCTCCGCCAGATATTTCGAGACCATCATGGAGTGGGCCGGCGAAAAAAGTGACGACGAACGAAGCGTCCGACGCATCATCGGCATCCCCGAACGGAACGGTGTGCCCGACAGCGACATGCTCTCCTGGGCACGCCAGCACTACGAGGAGAGCAAGAACATCCTCACCTACGAAGCGACCGTGATGCGGTGGACGGCGGCAGCTGATGCTCTGAACATGGCACTGATCGACGATAGCGTGGTGTTCTTGGCGTTCTCCGGAGGGCCTCGGCAAAAGTTGAACGGGTTCAGCGTCGAAGATCCGACGTTCATGACCTACTTCGCCACGTACTTCGATCAGCTGTGGGCTGCTCTCCAACCACTGGGTGCCTATCTCAGCACAGTGGACGCCGACAACAGCGAAAACTCGACTGAGTAGGGGGCTTGCGGCCGTCGGCGCGAGCAGCACGCTCTGCCTGAGGCGGCCGCACTCTTACCGGGTGTGTCGCCGGTGCCGGGGCTCCCGGCGGCGGCCGTGCAACCAGCTATGGAGAGGTTTCCCGATGTGTCTGCGCTACACATCTGTCGGTCGTCGGCCGGCGCTCGCGCGTTCTCGGCGTCCGAGCCCTCTCAGGCGTCCGCGTCCTCCAGTGGGATGGACAGCAGGGCGGTGCCGGTCAGGTCGAGGCATGCGGTGCTGGTGGTCCGCACCACGCGCAGGACGACGCCGCCGCACTCCTGGCAGCGCGCCACAAGGCCCGGAGCGTTGGCGTAGACGTGCAGACGAGCGAGCAGTCCTGTGTACCCGCAGTGTGCGCACCGGCTTGTCGCGATCGTGACGTCGGCGGCGAAGATCTCGGAGAGCGGGCCGGCCAGGACGTTGCCGTCGAGGTGCCCGTCCAGAGCACTATCCACCTTCGGTTCGTCGGCTTTCGCGAGCGTCATCTCAGCCTCCATCGTCACCGAACCGTTCGGTGCGGACGCGTTCCGGTGCGTGCCCGAGCAGCACCAGATAGGCGGCCACCTTTTCGACGAATCCCGTGGGCCCGCAGACGTAGCAGGTGGGCTCGAAGTCGGGGGGCCAGCCGTTGCGGACGAGATCGTCGGGTGTGACCCGTCCCGGAGGCCGCGGTGTGCCCCCAGGTGTTTCACGGGTGTAGAGGTAGGCCGTGTCGAGCCCCGGTGACCCCTTCCGCAGCTCGGCGCGGTACAGCAGGTCGTCGGGGCTCCGCACCGAGTACAGGAGCCGGAACGGGACCCTGCTGCCGGCCGCCTCGCGGGCGCGGATCATGCACATCAGCGGTACGAGGCCCGAGCCGCCCGCCACGAGCAGGACGGGCTCCGTCTGCGTCGGGTCCCAGACGAACCAGCCGCCGACGGG
This sequence comes from Streptomyces thermoviolaceus, assembly GCF_045209695.1. NCBI lineage: Bacteria > Bacillati > Actinomycetota > Actinomycetes > Kitasatosporales > Streptomycetaceae > Streptomyces > Streptomyces thermoviolaceus. The sequence goes on from NZ_CP109280.1 coordinate 48,549, forward strand.
GCCTCGCAGTTCCAGCCGGTCGCCTGGGGCAAGTACGTCCACCAGGTAGGGTGACACTTCCCCGCCTGCGAGGCGTTGCACGGTCAGCTCCAGTCGCCCCAGCTCGGGTGCGGAGGCGATCGAGTAGCTGCGCTGGGTGCTGTATCCGTCCTCCGCTGTCAGTTTCACGTCCACGTGCTGGCCGGCCAGGTGTCCGGGCCAGCCCGGCACGTCCATCTCCAAGGTGACAGCCGTTGAGGTTTCCGGTCTCCGGCCCGTCACCTCGGCGACCCGCCACCGAAGCCGTTCTCCTAGTCGCCCTGGTACCGCTGCTCTCGCCATGGGTCTCCGTAGTTGTGGTAACCGGCGCTCTCCCAGAAGCCGGGCACGTCGCTTCGTCGCAGCTCGATGCCCCGCACCCACTTGGCCGATTTCCACAGGTACAGGTGCGGGACGAGAAGCCGCGCCGGTCCGCCGTGCTCGGGCGCCAGGTCGGCGCCGTCGTAGCCGTAGGCGATCCACGCCTTGCCGTCGAGCAGATCGGCGAGCGGGATGTTGGTGGTGTAACCGCCGTAGGACGTGATCAGAGCGTGCTCGGCGGCGGTTTCGACGTCCGCCAGCAGGACGTCCAGGCTGACGCCCTTCCAACGGGTGCCGAACTTGGACCACTTGGTCACGCAGTGCAGGTCGACGGTCGGGGACTCCGCCGGGAGCGCCATCAGGGCGTCCCAGTCCCAGGTGTGCCGCTGACCCGTTTCCGTGGTCACGGACAACTCCCAGTTCTGGCGCGGCACACGAGGCGTCGGCCCGGCGGACAGCACCGGGAATCCGGTGGTCTCGTACTGGCCCGGCGGCAGCTTGGAGCCTTCGGGTGGCCGTCGGCCGTGGAACCCCCGCGAGATGATCGCCATGCTCGCTGTTCCTTGTCTGTGTTCCTTGCGCATGCATCGGCGGGCGCCGCCATGGCATCCACCGGCCGGCTGTCCGCCGACGTGGCTGCACGCTCGGTTCGTACCGCCCACCAGGTCGTTCCCGCTGTCGTCCGCGGGAGGCGGCTCCTGTTTCCACCGTACGCGTGTCGCCGGTCGGGTGTCTCGTGGATGTGTGGGTGCGGAGGCGGGGGCGCGAGGTCCAGCGACGAGTCGCCGGCGTTCGTCCGGGGTTCGTTCCGCGCAGCGCGGAGGTGTGTGCTGATCAGTGAGGTGGTCCGCTTTGAGAGCCTACGGTCGCCGTGGTCCGGGTGGCCGCACTGTGGAACACCTGCGCCACCTGGAACGCCGGTTCTTGTCCCGCGACCCCGCGTCACAGCAGTCGTCATGCCGGCGGCCGTCCCGCCCTGGGCTGACCTCTCACGTCGCCGCCCGGGGCGGGACTCCGGGTCCTCGCTCCGGGTGTGGCCGCCCCTCGTCACGGGCGTACGCGGACGACTGTCTTGCCCTTGCGTCGCTCGGTCGCATTGATGGCCGCGACCGCGTCGTCGAGGGAGACGACGGTTCCGATGTTCGTCCGCAGTCGCCCGTCCCGGACACGCTGCACGATCTCCCCCAGCTGGGCGCGGTCGGCCTCGACCACGAAGTCGATCGCCAGACCCTCGGCGGGGCGGGCCTCGACCGGGCCCACGACCGACACCAGAGAGTCGGCGAGGCCGAACACCCGCTGTCCGACCGACAGTCCCGTGGTGCCGTAGCCGAGGGCGGTGACCACTCCGGCCAGCTCGTGACCGGGGATCGACGGTGCCCTGTCACGACCTGCTCGATCGGTCCAGGTCGACGGCCACTCCATCTCGGTCGGGACGAACCCCGACGCATGGATCTCCACGACGACGTCGTTGATCGCCGGCTGCGGGGCGGGCCGTTCGGTCAGGGTCGTTCCGGCCGTTCCGGCGGTCTGGTCGGATACCACAATGGCTTTCATCGGGGAGTGTCCTTCTCTTGCATGCGTCGGATGCGTCGGATGCGTCGGTGACGTGGTCACGAACGGTGCTGTGCGAGCCGGCCGCCGGGGCGAGGCGGCCGGCCGACTTCTGAGATGGGGGCGGCCTGCCGATGAGTCACGGGCTTCGGTACATGCGCGGGGCATGGGCCTGGCGCGCGGGGCGGGGTGCGGATTCCTGTCCCGGCCGACGGACGGACGCTCAGGATCACGACGGCACCGTCTGCCATGAGCACGAGTACCTTGCCGTCGACCTTGTAGTGCTGCCAGTCGGGGCCGGAACGGTGTTCCAGGACGGATCCGTGCGATACGAGCAAGCGAGCGGAGCCGACCGTCCGTCGCGGCAGTCGTCCACACCGGCGGGGCAGGCTGTCCGTCGCAGCGGCCCGCCACGCCGACCGCAACGACCGCGACCGGCACCGTCGCCTACGACAGCGCGCGCCACGGGCCTCACCGAAAGCACCCGGCCAACTCGGCGCTGGCCGCATCCGTCGCTGGTGACAGGGCAGTCGACACATTCCTCGGCCACGGCGAGCCGTACGGCACATCGGCACCGGTGACCACATCTCGTTGCGCCTCACCTGCAGCACCGCCGTCGAAGCACCATGGGTCACCGGGCCACGACAGGAGGCCGAGGCGCGGTGCGGACGTGGCGAAAACCAGTGTTGCCATCATGTTTCCATCACGTCATCGTGACGGTGTGGGAGCGCTCCCAACGCACGGGAGGCCGCGCCCCCACCCCTGCGTACCGCATCCCCCACAGCGGAAAGAGGGAGACGATGTTGCAGCACGCATGTCATGAACGCGCCACGAGACGCGTCGGGGCCCGTCCGGCGCTCCTGCTGAGCGCTCTCGCCGCCCTGCTGATCGCCCTGATCCCCGGAGGCGGGACCGCATCGGCCCACGGTTCGGTGGTGGATCCGGCGTCCCGGAACTACGGCTGCTGGGAGCGCTGGGCTGACGACTTCCAGAACCCCGACATGGCGCAGCAGGACCCCATGTGCTGGCAGGCCTGGCAGGACGACCCGAACGCCATGTGGAACTGGAACGGTCTCTACCGCAACGGCTCCGCCGGCAACTTCCAGGCCGTGATTCCCGACGGCCAGCTCTGCAGCGGCGGCCAGACCGAAGGCGGCCGCTACAACTCCCTGGACGCGGTGGGCCCCTGGAAGACCACGAACGTCTCGTCCGACTTCACCGTGCGCCTGTACGACCAGGCCAGCCACGGTGCGGACTACTTCCTGGTGTACGTCACCCGTCAGGGCTTCGACCCCACGACCCAGCCCCTGCGGTGGAGCGACCTGGAGCTGGTGGCCCAGACGGGCAAGTACGCGCCGAGCAACAACTACGAGATCGACGTGCACACCTCGGGCCTGACCGGCCGGCACGTGGTGTACACGATCTGGCAGGCGTCGCACATGGACCAGACCTACTTCCTGTGCAGTGACGTCACCTTCTCCTGAGCCTCCGGGCAGGCGGACGGCGCCGGTCCATCGGCCGGCGCCGTCGGCGTGCGCGTCGCCTCTGCGGTCGTCCGCGGCCGGCCGCGCCGGGAAGCCGTCGGCGCAGCCGGCCGCCGCCTACGCGTGAGCGCTCTCACGCTGTTGCGTCCGCTCAGGGGCACGCGTTCGACCGGCCTCGAGGGATTCGCCGAGCGTGGTGAGGGACACCCCGAGCAGGACCAAATCCTTCAGCAGGAACTGGCCGGGCTTCGCGGAGAGCACGGGGAAGCCGTGGGTGTCCGCTCTGGACAGGCGCGGCCAACGCGGGTGAAGGGCGAGGAGGACCGCCGCCACGATCTCCGTCGTGCCGAGAGCTGCCGCGAGCGCGTCGAGACTGAGGAAGTCGCACAGCCAGCTCATCAGCGGACTGTGCTGGATGAGTACACGGCTCTCCATCGTCACGAAGTGTGCCGGCCGGCGACCGGCAGGGCCGGCAGAGGCCGCCCGGTGGCCGCCTGTCCGTTCAGCGGCAGTCACGCCGGACGATCAGGTCGGCCAGGTCTGTCAGGGTGCCGGCGACGAGGTCGGGCTGCGGGCCGACGGGGCTGAGCACAGCGCCGGGGCGTCGCAGGAACGCCGCCTTGCAGCCGGCGTGCAGGGCGCCTGTCACGTCCCAGGAGTGGGCGGCGATCAACCGCACGTCTCCGGGGTGGACGTCGAACGCGGCGGCGACGGCGAGGTAGGGCTCGGGCGCGGGCTTGAGCCGGCGGACGGCGTCGGCCGACATCACCTTCGCGAACAGGTCCCGGACGCCGGCGTTGCGCAGTTGCTGTTCCGCCACGTCCTGGACGGAGTTGGTCAGGGCCACCAGATGCAGGTCGGTGGCGGCCAGCCTCCCGAGGGCCTCGGGCACGTCGGGGTGGGGTGGCAGCGACGTCATCAGCGCGACGGTGGCGTCGATCTGCTGCTCGCTCAACGAGACGCCTTGACGCTCGGCGATCATCTGCAGCGCGGCTCGCTGGGCCGTGGTGAAGTCGACGTAGAAGCCGGTGATGCCGCCGACGAAGGACAGTTGCAGCACCTGGGCGAACCACGGCCCTCTGGGGGCCGCGCTGCCGAAGAGGTCTTCGAACGCCGTGTCCAGTGCTTTCAGGTCCAGCAGGGTCTCATTGACGTCAAAGGCCAGTACGCGGGTCATGACGGGCGGTTCCTTCGGCCGGTGGGTCGGGTCAGGACGAGGTTTCGTGCCGGAACAGGTGCGTGGCGTGGGTCACGGCGCCGCCGGCCCGGATCGCTGCGGCCACCAGCGCGGCTTCCGCGAGCTGGGCGTCGTCTGCGCCTGCGTCGCGTGCGGCCTTGGTGTGCAGTTCGATGCAGTACGGGCACTGGGTCGTCAGCGCCACCGCGTCCGCGATCAGCTGCTTCTGCTGGGCGGTCAGGGCTCCGTCGGTGAAGACGGCCTTGTCGAACGCCTGGAAGGCCTGCATGGCTTCCGGCGCGTGCTTGCCGAGGTCCTCGAGGTGGCGCAGGTTCTTCATGTCGAACATGGCGATGTGCCTCCTGCGGAGAGCGTGACGGGTGCGGGTGGGGCACGTGCTGTCGCCAGGGCCCGGAGATGAGTCCCGCGGGTCGTGCGGCGGCGGGCCAGGGGGGCGTGGCACGGCCCGCGGGACGTGTGCGGGGCGGGGTCAGGCGGGGTCGGCGACGTCCCAGATCCGTCCCGTGGCGTCTCCGGCGAGCCGGTGGACCAGCGCGCGGGCGGAGTGTTCGGGTGTGATCAGTGTGCCCTCGGTGTGGTGGCGGACGAAGCGCTGGTGGGTGGCCTCGTCCAGCCGGCCCTCGCCTTCGCGGCGGATCAACTCCTGCATCGCCGTGTCCACCGAGCCCGGGCGGTAGACGTTGACGGTGACTCCCGTGCCGTCGAGTTCGGCGGCGAGGTTGACGGTGTGGGCCTCGAGAGCGGCCTTGGTGGCGGCGTAGGCGCTGCCGCCGATCATGGTCGTCGGGCGGGCGACGATGCCGCTGGACACGTTGACGATCCGTCCCCACCCTGCCTTGGTCATCCGGGGCGCGAGCGCGCCGGCCAGCGCGGCGGGTGTGATCACGTTGAGCCGGAAGGCGGTGGTCCAGGCGTCGGCGTCCATGCCGGTGACCGGTCCGAGCGGTTCGACGGTGGCGGCGTTGTTGATCAGAACGTCGACCGGTCCGAGCCCGGCGACCGCGCGTTCGGCCACAGGGGTCGCCGACGCCGGGTCGGTGAGATCGGCGGGGACCGCGAGGGCGGTGCCGCCGCGCTTCTCCACCAGTGCGGCGGTCTCGGCGAGCGCGTCCTCGCTGCGGGCCACCAGCGCGACCCGCGCGCCCTCGTCCGCGAGGGCGAGGGCGATGGCCCGTCCGATGCCCCGGCCCGCACCCGTCACCAGGGCGACCTTGCTGTTCAGAAACATGTGTCCTCTCCGATCGAGCGAGGGTTCGCCGCACGCGCGTCACGCGCGGCCTGAAGCCGGAACCAGGTCAGTGCAGTGCCTCGGTGAGGGCCGCGAGGATCTCGGCGGGTTCGGTGCGGGTGGTGTAGTTCGGGTGGACGTCGATCCAGCGCAGGACGCCCGAGGCGTCGACGATCGCCACGGTCGGCATGACGATGTCGTACGTGCCGTCGGCGTTCACCTCGGCCAGGTCCAGTCCGAGGGAGGCCTGCACCTGCCGGGCCTGGTCGCTGGGACGGGTGAGGATGCCGAGCGCCCGGCCGATCCGGTTGCCGGGGTCGGACAGCACCGTGTACTCGAGGTCGTTGGTCTCCGCCATGGTCAGCGACCCGTCGGGCTTCTGCGGGCTGACCGCGATCAGTGCGACACCGTGGCGGTCCAGTTCGGGCTTCAGCTCCCGCTGGTAGGTGCGCAGGGCGACGTTGCAGTAGGGGCACCAGGCACCGCGGTAGAACACCACGACCGCCGGCCGGCCGTCGCGTGCCTGCTTCAGGGTGGTGGGTTCACCGTGGGCGTCGAGCAGCGACGCGTCGGGCATCGCGGTGCCGGGCTCCGCGACATCGGCCGGAATGCCGGCGGCGTCCAGTTCGGCCTGCTCGGCGCTGAACGCCTCCAGGGCCTCGGCCGGTGCCTGTGCGGCCATGCCTTCGGCGAGCGTGGTGACCTGGTCGGCAATGGGGGTGGTGCTCATCCTTGCGTCCTCTCCTCAAGGGCCGGCGCACGACGAGTGCGGGGCGGACGGCGGCCGCACCCTTGATTTTGGAGCGCCCACTCTAGTCCGCGGAATTAGAGTGTCAACTCCAGAAAGGCTCCGGCTCTGTTAGCGTGATCGAGTGATGAGCAGCAGCACCGAGGAACGTCGCCTGACCGCCCGCGGGCGTGCGACACGCGACCGCATCGTGGCGGCGGCGGCCACGTTGATGTACGAGCGCGGCGTGGCGGGCACCAGCACGGAGGACATCCTCAAGGCCGCCCGGGTGACCAGCCCGTCGCAGCTGTACCACTACTTCGCCGACAAGCGGGCGCTGGTGCAGGCCGTCGTCCGCCACCAGACCGAGCGGGTGCTCGACTTCCAGCGGCCGCTGCTGAGCCGGCTGGACAGCATCGAGGCACTGCAGGCCTGGCGCGATGCGGTCGTCCAGGCACAGCACGCCCGCGACTGCCGGGGAGGCTGTCCGATGGGCTCCTTGGCCGCCGAACTGTCCGACCACGATCCCGAGGCCCGCGCCCAGCTCGTCGCCGGCTACGCCCAGTGGGAGAGCGCCATCCGCGACGGCCTGCGCGCCATGCAACAGCGGGGCGAGCTGGACGCGGAGGCCGACACCGACCGGCTCGCCCTCGCCCTGCTGACCGCGCTGCAGGGCGGCCTGCTCATGACCCAGACCCACCAGGACACCACCGCCCTGGAGGCCGCCCTGGACACGATGATCGAGACCATCCGGGGTTACGCGACCCGTTAGAGCCGGGCCGGCGGGCGGGCTCACGCGGGTCCGACAACGACCGGCGCGGTGCTTTGGGTGCCTGAGAGTTCTCGAGGTGCCTGAGAGCAGAAAGCCTGCCGGTCAGGCCGAGGGCGTCGCCTGCTGCCGTCGCCGCGCCCGCTCAGCGGGAGCAGGGACTCCAGGTAAGCGCCTTTGACCACGGCGCCCAGCAGGTCGCGGTGCGCGGCGACGGTGTCCTGGCGGTGTGCCGGGCCCAGCGCGTCCTTCGTGAACGCGCGGCCGTGGTTACGAACACCGCACGTCGGCGCCGTGTTCGGGACGGGCGGTGCCGACGGACTTGTGCATGTCCTGCGAGGACACGCTCCGGTGCGGCGCGTACTTCTTGCACTGGACGACCAGCTTACGACCGTCGGCCAGACAGCCGGTGACATCCGCGCCCAGGTCACCGCGTCTGCCGGTGACAAGGACGTCCGTGCACCCGTCCCGACGGCACAGCCGACGACGACGTCGACGAGAAGGAGCACCAAGCCATCGCACCTGGCCGAACAGTACGTGGTGGCTCGGTGACCGTTTCGGAGCCCTTTCTGTCTCCACGTCGTACGCGCTCCGCGCCGCGATGACCGCACCAGCGCTCACACCGTCGAATGCCGACTCGTCCCACCCTGACGGCCCGAGCCGCCCCGGACGACGATCGGCCCGCCGAGCACATCGCCGCGCCGGCCGACAGGGCGCGCCATTCCTCCAGGCCGTACCATCGGCCGATGCGACAGCAGACAGAAGCCGACGATCGTTCGACGCCTGCACCACCGAACTGCGACGTCTGCAGCCCGCGCAGCAGTGGCGATGGTGGAAGAGGTTGGTGCCGCTGTGCCGCGGGAGTTCACCGCTGACAATCACCAGGTCTTCGTGGAGATGGTCGCCAGGCCGCTGGCCGGTGGATTCCCGCCTCGCCGGCCGCTGAGGCAACTCCCGGCCGAGCGCTGCCCGGAACACGCATCCACGCTGTCACCCCGGTCGGACCGCCACAGCGCTGGGTCGACCTCTTCCACGACAGTCTCGAATCGGCGGCCTGCGACCCCCGGACGGAACGGCACAGCTCGCTCGCGGACATGTCGCCCGCCAGGTGGCGCGGGCCATTGAGGCCGGCAGGCCGGGCCGGGTCCGGGAGCACATGACGTTGCTCCCGGACACACCGCTTGACGGCGCGGCAGGTGTGCCGTCTCTGTACCGTCTGCGGGCACCGTCCGGGTGTCCCGCGCGGCGCCGCCCGTCCTGCCGATGCAGCGACATCACTTGATGCCGGTCGTGGTCACACCCTCCACGATCTGCCGCTGGAAGATCAGGAACACCGCGATCAGCGGGAGGAACCCGAGGACCGAGGACGCCATCACCTCGGCGTACTGGATGTTGGTGTTGCTGAGCAGGGAGGCCAGACCCACCGGAACGGTCTGGGACTTGGTCTGGCTGAGCACGAGCAGCGGCCAGAGGAAGGAGTTCCAGGTGGTGATGAACGTCAGGATGGCGACCGTGGACAGGGCGGGACGGCACAGGGGCATGCAGACCCTGGCGTAGATCCGCCACCAGCCCGCTCCGTCGATGCGGGCCGCCTCGATCAGGGCGACGGGGATGCCGGCGAAGAACGACCGGAAGACGAACACCGAGATCGGCGCGGCGATGGACGGCAGAACCAGGGCCCAGAAGGTGCCGAGCAGGTGCAGCGAGCGGTACTCGATGAACTGCGGCAGCACCAGGGCTTCGCTGGGCAGCATCAGCCCGGCCGCGACCAGGGCCAGTACGACGTTCCGGCCGCGGAAGCGCAGGAACGCCAGGGCGAAGCCGGCCATGGAGCAGAAGGCCACGGTGAAGATCACCGCGAGGACCGAGATGACCAGGCTGTTGAGGTACCAGGTGCCGATCGGATACGTGTCCCAGGCGTAGGAGTAGGCGTGCAGGGACCATCCGCCGGCGAACGGTGAGGTCGGTTTCTGGGTGATCGACGCGTCCGAGCGCAGGGAGGTGGCGATCGCCCAGAAGAAGGGCACCAGCCATATCAGGGCGAACAGGGTCAGGCACACGGCGCACAGGCGGTTGAAGAGCGTGGCGCCGTGGGTCGGCGGCGCGTTTTTCGCCGTGGCCGGCCGCGGCTGGGTGATGGTGGTCATGATTCCTCCGCTCAGGCCGCGGTGCGGGTCGCACGGCGGTGGCGCAGCCCGTACCAGGCCGCCGAGATCACGACGATGACGACGAAATAGACCAGGGTGGCGGCGGCACCGTAGCCGCCCCGGTACGAGGTGAAGCCGGTGTCGTAGATGTACTCGATGACCGGGCGGGTGGACTGGTCGGGGCCGCCGCCCAGCAGCAGGTAGATCTGGTCGAAGACCTTCAGCGAGGCGAGGATCTGCAGGATCAGCACCAGGCTGGTGGTCCGGCCCAGCATCGGCACCGTGATGTGACGGATCTGCTGCCAGGGACTCGCGCCGTCGATGGCCGCCGCCTCGTACACGTCGGACGGCACGTCCTGGATCGCGGCGGTGTAGAGGACGAAGTTGAAACCGAAGGTCCACCACAGGGTCATCAGCGTCACGGCCGTCCAGCCGCCGGAGGTGGAGCCGATGAAGTCGGGCACCGGCAGTCCGACCGCGTCGAAGATCTTGGGGATGAGGCCGATCTGCGGGGTGTACATCCACAGGAAGATCAGCGCGACGATGGAGGACGGCACCACGTAGGGGGCGAAGAACGCCAGGCGGTAGAAGACGCGGCCGCGGCGCACGCGGGAGGCGAGGATGGCGGCGGCCATGGTCAGGATCACCAGCGGGGGTGTGGTCAGCAGGGTGAAGAGCACCGAGTGCCACATGGCGTCCCAGAACTGGGGATCGCCGATCACCTCGGAGTAGTTGGACAGGCCGACGAACTCGCCCAGGCCGTCCTTGACGGTGGTGGTGTTGAAGAAGCTGAGCACCACGCCCACGAGGAGTGGGCCGATCAAGAACACGAGGTGGATCACGAAGAAGGGTGCGGTGAGCAGTGCACCGGCCCGGCGTTCGGAGCGGTGCGGCCGGCCGGCCGGGTGTGTCCCGGTGTGTGCCGTGGGTGCCGGTCGCGTCGCGGCGACGGTCGTCATGGGTGACTGCCTCCTACTTCATCGTGACCGGCGGTCGGGCCGTGGTGAACCGCTCGAGATCGGCGCGCAGGGCCGACACCGTGCCCCGGGGGGTGATCCGCCCGGCGAGGGCCTCGATGATCGTTCCGCCCACGACGTTCTGGAAGTCCGATCCGGCGCCGGTGTACCAGGCCTCCGGGTCGTACTGGGCGTCGAACGCGGCCTGCACGTAGTGGCGCTGGGGAGAGAGGTCGAGGAAGGCCTTGCTGCGCTGGGTGGGCAGCCAGGCGGGGATGTGTCCGCCCTCGGCCCACACGGCGCTGTTGTCGAGCAGGCCCTTGATGAACAGTGCCGCGTCGCGGGTGCGGGTGTCCGAGCGTGCCGTGTTGCGCGGGACGACCAGGGCGTGCGAGTCGGCGTAGGCCACCGGTTCCGGGCCCAGCAGCGCCGGGAACGGCACGACGTCGAAGCGCAGGCCCTTGACCTGCCGGTACGACGGTATCTGCCATTCGCCGTCGAACAGGAAGCCGGCCTTGCCGGTGCTGAACAGGGCGTTGGCACCGGAACCGTTGAGGTTGCCCGGCATCAGTCCGCCGCCGGTGAGGCGCTGCAGGAAGGCGACGGTCTCCTGGACCGCCTCGTCGTCGAGGGCGATCGTGGTGCCGGAGTCGGTGACGACCGGGCCGGCGAGACCGGAGTAGATCATGCTGAAGCAGCGCCATGCCGTCGACGGGTCGGCGGTGATCGACATCACTGCCCCGTACTGGGCTCCGCCCGCGGTCTTCATGGCCCTGACCGCGGCGACGAAGTCGTCGGCGCCCTGGAGCCGGACGAGGCTGCCGCCGGAGTCGAGCAGCCCCGCCCTGCGGGCCAGGTCGACGTTGTAGTAGAGGACGAAGGGGTGGGTGTCCAGGGGGACCGCGTACACGGTCCCGTCGACCGTGGCCTTGCGCCAGGCCGCGGGGGTGAACTTGTCGGCGGTGACACCCAGTTCGCTCAGCCCGGTCCGTTCGATGGGCTCGAGCAGGCCGGACGCGGCCAGCAGCGGGAGCCGTGACAGGTGCGCGACGCCGACGTCCGGCGGCGTCCCGCTCGCGGTGGCCAGGGCGAGTTTCGTGTAGTACGGGTTGCCCCAGCCGAGGACGGTGGCCTCCACGGACGTGCCCGGGTGGTCCTTCCGGAACCGGTCCTCCATCGCCACCATGTTGGCGCCGTCTCCGCCGGTGAACAGGTTCCAGAAGATGACGTCCGCGGTGTTGGGCTGGGAGCCGGTCAGGCCGGATGCGAGCGGGGAGGAACATGCCACGAGCCCCCCGGTCAGGGCAAGCCCGCCGCCGAGGGCGAGGAGCCGCCGGCGCGCCATCGCTCCACTCATGAAAGTGTGCACCTCGTTGTGTCGGAAGTGGCGTCGATGGCGCAGACCCTGGCACACACCTTTACATCGATGCAATAGATCGCCCGCAAGAAGTCAGGTCTCGGATGCGCATCGAAAACGACACTGCGGGGCTACCTGGCCGACCACCACGGTTCTCCGTCCGGACCGCTCTTGCATCGATGTAAACGATCACCCATGATGTCAGCACTTCGACCGTGGCACGCCGACGCCGGGTTCGCCGGGCGGCATAAGGAGGATCTGTGGAGTTGAGCCAGCAGGACGGGACGTATCCGAGGCCGATCCTGCAGCGGGAGCAGTGGCACAGCCTCGACGGCGTCTGGGAGTTCGGCTACGACGACACCGACGAGGGCGAGGGCGCCGAGTGGTTCGCCGAGGGGGTGACGGGCGCCTTCGACCGGGAGATCACCGTTCCGTACCCGCCCGAGTCCCCCGCCTCCGGCATCGGCGAGACCGCACCGCACCCGGTGGTCTGGTACCGCCGCCGCATACCCCACGACGTCCTCGCGGCCGGCGACGGCCGGCGGACGCTCGTGCACTTCGGTGCCGTCGACCACCGGGCGAAGGTGTGGCTGGACGGCCGGCTGGTGGCCGAACACGTCGGCGGCCAGACCCCGTTCACCGCGGATGTCACCCATGCTCTGCGGTCCGGTGCCGACGAGCACCTGCTCGTGGTGCGGGCCGAGGACCAGCCGGCCGACCTGGCACAGCCGCGCGGCAAGCAGGACTGGCAGGACCGGCCGCACGAGGTCTGGTACGAGCGGACCACCGGCATCTGGCAGACGGTGTGGGTGGAGACGGTGCCCGCCCAGCACGTCACCGACCTGGCCTGGATCCCCGATCCGGCACGCGGTGTGGAGGCCGAGGTCACCCTGGCCCGGGTGCCGGACGCCCCGCTGCGGGTGGAGATCGAGCTGAGCCTGGACGGGAAGGTGCTGGCCGAGAGCACCACCACCGTGCGCACTCCGCGCAGCCGGATCGACCTCGTGATCCCCGCTCTGCGCAACGGCATCGACCGTGAGCAGCTGCTGTGGAGCCCGGAGCGGCCGACCCTGCTGGACGCCCGGGTGACGGTGCGCGACGCCGTCACCTCCGCGGTGGTCGACACGGTGGACAGCTACGTGGGTCTGCGCAGCGCGGGTGTCGGCCGCGGTGCCTTCCTCCTCAACGGCCGCCCCTACTACGTCCGTTCGGTGCTCAACCAGGGCTACCGTCCCGACACCCTGATCGCCAACTCGGGCACGCAGGAGCTGCGCCGCGAGGTGGAGCTGATCAAGGCGATGGGTTTCAACGCCGTCCGCGTCCACCAGAAGGCGGAGGATCCGCGTTTCCTGTACTGGGCGGACCGGCTGGGTCTGCTGGTGTGGGGCGAGACCGGGGCCGCGTACGAGTTCGGCACCGAGGCCGTGGAGCTGCTCACCCGTGAGTGGCTTGAGCTGGTGCGCCGGGACCGCAGCCACCCGTCGGTCGTCACCTGGGTGCCGATCAACGAGAGCTGGGGTGCCTCGGACATCCCCCGCGACTCCGCGCAGCGGCACTACTCCCTCGCCCTGGCGAACCTGACCCGGGCGCTGGACCCGACCCGGCCGGTGATGTCCAACGAGGGCTGGGAGCACACCGACAGCGACATTCTCGGCGTGCACGACTACTCCTCCGACCCGGCCGTGCTCACGGCCCGCTACGGCGACGCCGCCGCGGTCGGCCGGCTGCTCGACGGTCCCGGTCCGCAGGGACGTGTGCTGTCGGTGGGCGAGACGCAGAAGCAGCGGTACGCCGCCGGCGACGTCCCGTTGATGATCACCGAGTTCGGCGGTCTGTCGGTGAACGCCGACGACGACGCCTTCACCTACACCCGGACCGACTCCGCGGCGCAGTACGCGGATCTGCTGGGCGAGCTGTTCGGTGCGCTGCACGCCAGCCCGGTCGTGGCCGGCTTCTGCTACACGCAGTTCATGGACACCGCGCAGGAGACCAACGGCCTGCTGTCCGCGGACGGTTCGCCGAAACTGCCGCTGGAGACCGTCCGCCGCATCGTCACCGGCGCGCAGCCGGCCCACGAGGAGAAGGAGTCCGGGTCCGCCTCCTGACCGCCACGCAGCCTCGCGTCCGGATCGTGCCCGGGAGCCCGGCGCGATCCGGACGCGAGGCTCTAAGATCCCACCGGAGCGGAAGGAAGTGGAGCGTGGCGACCAGGCCCAGGATCAAGGACGTCGCGGAGTACGCCGGCGTCTCCCCCAAGACGGTCTCCAACGTGATCAACAACTTCGAGCATGTCTCGGAGCACACGCGGGCCGCGGTCCGGGAGGCCATAGAAGCCCTGGGGTACCGGGTCAACCTGGCGGGCCGGCAACTGCGTCAGGGGCGCACCGGCATGATCACGCTGGCGGTCCCGGAACTGGACGTCGCGTACTTCTCGGAACTGGCCAAGCATGTCATGGCGGCGGCCGACCGGCGCGGCCGCACCGTTCTGCTGCACCAGACCGGTGCCGTGCGGGAGCGCGAGCTGTCCGCTCTGCACGGGTTCGACGCCCAGTTCACCGACGGGATCATCCTCAGTCCGCTGTCGCTCACGCCGCGCGACCTGGCCACGCGGGACGCCCGGCTGCCGCTCGTGCTCCTCGGAGAACGTCAGGCACCGGGGGCGGTGGACCATGTCGGCATCGACAACGTCGCCGCCGCCCGTGAGGCCACCGAGCACCTGCTCGCCCGCGGGCGGCGCACCATCGCCGTGATCGGCGGTGCCCTGCGGGGGCGGCAGGGCACCGACAGGCTGCGTACCCGCGGCTACCAGTCGGCGCTGCGCGCCGCCCACGTCCCGTTCCGGCAGGACCTGGTCGTTCCCGTGGAGCACTACCACTGGCAGGACGGCGCCCGGGCCGCGGCGGCCCTGCTGGCCCGGCAGCCACGGCCGGACGCCCTGCTGTGTCTGAACGACCATCTCGCCCTCGGTGCTCTGCGCGCCCTGCACGAGGCCGGACTGCGTGCCCCGGACGATCTCGACGTCGTCGGCTTCGACGACATCGAGGCGGCACGTTTCAGCGTGCCCAGCCTCACCACGATCGCTCCCGACAAGGAGGCCATCGCGGACGTCGCGGTGTCCCTGCTGCTGGACCGGATCGACAATCCGGGCACCAAGGAACCCTCCGACCACATCGTCGACCACCGGTTGACCGTGCGGGAGAGCACCGGGGGAGGCGTCTGACGGGCCCCGTGGGCACGGTCCACCGGCGTTTCCACCGCACCTCGAACCGGTGGAGGCACGCCCCTGAGCCGCGACCGGGGTGCCGGCCGGGCCCCGGCCTCCGGCATCGGCGGTACCTCCCTCCCCCGGATCAGGCAGGCCCCGCCCGACCTGGTTCCAGGGCGATCACCGAGACCGCTCCGGGGTGAGCACAGGCGCACTGGCCGGTCGGCGCCGACCACCGAGGATCGCGGCCGGTGTCGCGCTCCGATCGGACACTCGCTCACCGGTATGCCGACTGCCACTCCGACGCCGTAGCGGATTCACCCGACCGGGCGTCACCGGCGGGCCGCAGGGGCCCGGTCGCGTGAACGCTGGGGGTTCCGTGGACCCTACCCGGAGCGAGGCCGACATGACGGAACCTGCGATACATGCCCGACGGATGCGCGGCAGCGTGCGGCGTGCAGCGGCGGCGGGGAGCGCGGCGGCCGCCCTGTGCGCCCTGACCACGGCGCCGGTGGCAGCGGACAGCGCCCCCGGTGCCGCCGCTTCCGGTGCCCCGACCGTCGTGCTGGTGCACGGGGCCTTCGCCGACGGCTCCAGCTGGAACGGTGTGATCGAGCGGTTGGAGAGCCGTGGCTACAGGGTGATGGCGCCGGCCAATCCGCTGCGCGGCCTGTACAGCGACGCCGCGTACATCGCCTCCGTCCTGAAGACGGTCGAGGGCCCGATCGTGCTGGTCGGGCATTCCTACGGCGGTGCGGTGATCAGCACCGCGGCGGCCGGGAACGAGCAGGTGAAGGCCTTGGTGTACATCACCGCGCTGATGCCCGACGTCGGGGAGAGCGCCATGTCGCTGTCCGCCCGCTTCCCCAGCGACCTGGGCACCGCCACGACCTCCGTGCCCTACCGGACCACCACCGGCAGCGGCACCGACGTCTACCTCAAGCGGGACAAGGTGCACCCGGTGTTCGCCAACTGCCTGTCAAAGGAGCAGGCGGACCTGCTGGGCGTCACCCAGCGCCCGGCCGCCACGGCGGCGCTCGGCGAGACGGCCAAGGTCGCGGCGTGGAAGGAGATCCCGTCCTGGGCCCTGGTGGGACGGCAGGACAGGACCATCAGTCCCGAACAGGAACGCTTCCAGGCCCGCCGGGCCCACTCCCGCACCGAGGAGATCGACTCCTGCCACACGGCCCTCATCGCCCGGCCCGACGCCGTGGCCGACCTCGTCCTCGAGGCGGCGGACACGGTCCGGGGCGGCGGATCGGTGCCGGAGCTGGCGAGCAGCGGAACCGGGCTCCCGAAGGCGCGGACCGTCGCGCTCGGTGCGCTGGCAGCCGGTCTGCTCGCCTCCGGTGCGACGGTGCTCGCCGTCCTCGGCCGACGGGCCAGGCCCTTCGGGCGCTGACCGGGGAGCCGTACGGCAGGGTGCCGCTGACCGACTGCGTGCCCGTGTGACCGCCCCGGGACGTTGCCGGACAGCAGCCGGCCTCGGGACGCGTCGGCGAACCGCTGACGCGTCCCGAGGCCGGGCCCGGTGGGTGGACGTCCCGTCAGAAGTCGTACGGCTTGCGCGTGCTCCAGTTCAGCACGTCGGCGTGGTCCCAGCTGAACTCCTGCTGGTCGCCCTTGACGACGACGGAGTAGTAGGGGCCGACGCGGCCGTCCGTGCCGCGCAGCGCGAAGGCGAGCGCCCGCGCCGAGTGGCTCGCATTGCCGTAGTTGTAGAGGTTCACCGCGCTGTAGACGGTGTCTCCCGGCTGGAGCGGCATGTGTGTGTCGCCGCCCGGGGCGTCCTTCTTCGCGTGCGGCAGGGGGACGTTGTCGACGTTCCAGTCGAGGACCACGGCCGGGTACGAGGTGACCCAGCACGGATCGGTTCCCTGGTTCACCGCGGTGAGCAGCAGGTGGTCGCCCTGCTGTCCGGCGAACCGGTGGACGGCGGTGACCAGCAGCTCGTCCCCCCGGCACGGCTGCACGCCGGTCGTGGAGGCGACCGCTTCGACCTCGTCCTTCCCGCCCGGGACGTTCGCCGGTCGGGCGTTCGTGCCGGAGGCGGACCGGCTGTGGGCGCCGCCGCTGTCGTGGTCGCCGCCCGCCGCAGCTGCGGTGTTGTCAAAGCCGCCGCAGGCGGTCAGACCCAGCGCCAGAGCGGCGGTGACGGCGGCCAGAGCCGCGGCGCGGACGGTGCGACGGACGTGATGGGTGGTCATGAATACGTTCCCCCTGGTCGATCCGGGCGCGGCGGATCCCCCTCGTCGACGGGACGGCCGGCCTCGGCTGTGGTGCGGTGCACCTCTGTGTGACTCTTGCACCCGTGGAGATGCCGCCGGTGCGGGCGTCGGTTCGCTCGGTTGTGTCCGGATTCCGTAACAAGGCCGTCCGGGACGATACCGGGGTGCGAAACGCTGCGTCGGAGCGTGCGGCGCGTGCCTCGCGCACGCTGGACGGCGGAGCCGCTGCGGGAGAGCGCCCACCGGGAGATCGCCGCGATCCACCTCGCGGAGGGCGACACCGCGCAGGCGTTGCGGCATTTCAGCGCCTACCGGCGTCGGCTCCACCGGGAGCTCGGGCTGTCCCCGTCCCCGGGGTTCCGCCGTCTGCTCGCGTCCCCGGAGTTCCGCCGTCTGCTCGCCCCCTGTCCGGGGCATCGGGCCGTCGGCGGAGTGTGACGCCCGGCTACCGGGCGGGCAGCGGGTCCGGCTGCGTGCCCTGGCCCGCCGGGGCCGTGGCGTCCAGTTCCGCCAGGTCGGGCGGCATCGCTCCGGTCCGGCCGACCGTCACCGCGGCCGCCCGGGCGGCGCGGTCCACGATGCGGGTGAGCGCGTCGGCGGACAGTGCGGCCAGGGCGGGCCGCCGGTCGCCGCCGAGGCACTGTTCCCGGGCCAGGGAGTCCAGCAGGGCCGACATGAAGGAGTCGCCGGCGCCGACGGTGTCGACCACGTCGGCGGGCGCCGCGGGTCGGGTGACCGTGGCGGCCCGTCCGGCGGCGTACGAGCCGTGGGCGCCGCGGGTGACGACGACGAGCGAGGCGCCGAGGTCCAGCCATGCGGCCGCGACGTCCTCGACGGGGCGCTCGCCGTAGAGCGCGCGCAGGTCCTCGTCGCTCGCCTTGACGACGTCCGACAGGGCGACGAGCTGTTCGGTCCGCGCACGGGCGGTGCGGGGATCGCCCATCAGGGCGGGCCGGCAGTTCGGGTCGAAGGAGATGGTCGCCCGGCCGCGGTCCCGCTCCGTTACGAGCAGCGCGCGGACCTCGGAGGCGCCCGGTTCCAGCGCCGCCGCGATCGAGCCGGTGTGCACGGCCGCCGTGTCACGGGGAAGCGGGCCGTGGGCGGGCAGGTCCCAGTCGATGCGGAAGTCGTACCTGGCAGCGCCCTCGGCGTCGAGCGTGACCGTGGCCAGGCTGGTGGCGAGGCCGGGCTCCGGCGGAGCGAGGAGGTCGACACCGGCCCGGTGAAGGTGGTCGCGGACCAGCGCGCCGAACGTGTCGTCCCCGATGCGGGTGAGCAGCGAGGTGGGCCGGCCCAGCCGGGCCAGCCCGTACGCCACGTTCAGAGGACTGCCGCCGGGGTGGGCGACGTGGATCCGCCGGTCGGCGCCGGCGACGAGGTCGACCAGCGCCTCCCCCACGACGACGATCCGCCGGGACGGCACGGTGCCGGGGGCGTTCACCTGGCGGCTCCCACCGAGGCCGGTTCGCTGTCCTCGACGGCCGCCGGGGACGTGCCGCCCCGCAGCAGGGACTGCTCGATCTCCTCCAGGCTGCGGCCCTTGGTCTCCGGCAGCAGCGACCGGACGAAGAGGAAGGCGAGCGCCGTCGTCACCGCGAAGAACAGGAAGTTCAGGCCCGCGCCGACGGCCTGCAGCAGCGACGGGAACAGGAGCGCCACGATCATGTTGAACAACCAGTTGAACACCACGCACAGGCTGACCGCGGCGGCCCGGATGCGCAGCGGGAACAGCTCGGGCAGCATCACCCACTGCACGGGGCCCCAGGAGACCGCGAACGAGGCGATGTACAGGCCGATGCCGAGCAGGGTGAGGGTGGACAGCAAGGCGCCGTAGCCGAGGCCCGCGAGGTTGGTGACGGCGAGCAGCACCATGGCGGCGCACATGCCGAGCGCGCCCCACAGCAGCAGCGGCTTGCGTCCGGAGCGGTCGATGAGCCGCATGGCGGGCAGCGTCATCAGCATGTTCAGCGCGCCGACCCCCATGGTCGCCATGATGGCGCCGCTGTCGCCGAAGCCGATGTCGGACAGGAGGGTGGGGGCGTAGTAGATGATCGTGTTGATGCCGACGAAGTTCTGGAAGAAGACCAGCAGCATCCCCACCAGGAAGACGCGGCGCAGTCCGGGCGACAGCAGGTGGGACAGGGTGAGGGACTCGTTGAGGGCGCGTTCGCCGCGCACGGTCTCCTCGATCTCCGCGAGTTCGGCGTCGGCGGCCGACGCGTCGCCCCGCAGGTTGGTCAGCACGCGGCGTGCCTCGTCGCTGCGTCCCTTGCCGACGAGCCAGCGGGGGCTCTCCGGCTGGACGGTGATGCCGATCGCGAGGACCGCGGCGGGAATCACGCCGAGGCCGATCATCCAGCGCCAGGCGCCGGAGTCGTGCAGCAGGTAGTCGGCGACGTAGGCGAGGAAGATGCCGACGGTGACCAGCAGCTGCATCAGGGAGGCCAGCCCGCCGCGGATGCGCTTGGGCGCCAGCTCGGTGAGGTACAGCGGTACGACGACCGAGGCGATGCCGACGCCGACACCCAGGACGAAGCGGAAGACGATCAGCATCCATGCCTGGGTGGCCAGGGCCGCGGCGAGGGTGCCGAGGATGAACGTGCCGGACGCCGCGAGGATCAGCTTGCGGCGGCCCCAGGCGTCGGAGAGCTTGCCGGACAGGCCGGCGCCGAGCATGGCACCGACCAGCAGTCCGCTGACCACCATGCCTTCGAGGAGGGGGGTGAGTTCGATGTCCTTGCGGATGAAGAGCATGGCACCGGAGATCACGCCGGTGTCGTAGCCCCAGAGGATGCCGCCGAGGGCGCCGAACACCCAGATCATGGCGTTCTTCAGGCGGGTGTTCACCGTGCTTCCTCCCCTCAGGACCGGGCCGGCGCGATCTGGATCTTGCGGCCCTTGCCGGCCCGGAAGGCGGCCACGGCGTCGTCGAACGCGTCGAGCGGGAAGACGTCGCTGACCAGCGGGTCGAGGTCGAGGCCGGAGGAGAGCAGATCGATGGCGGGCTGGAAGCTGTTGTGCACCGCCATGGAGCCGATGATGTCGATCTCGCGGTTGTAGACGCGGAACGGGGAGAACGTCGCGGTGGCGGCGGCGTCGGTGACCCCGAACTGCAGGAACGTTCCGCCCTTGCGGACGCGGCCCAGGCCGTCCTCGATGGCGGCGATCACACCGGTGGCGTCGATGACGACCTCGAAGCCCTGCGGCCGGCCGAGCTCCTCGGCCCGGGGCGCGACCGCGTCGGCGCCGAAGGACGCGGCGAAGGCGAGCCGGTCCTCGTTCGGGTCGACCATGGAGACGGACGCGGCGCCCGCCTGGCGCACGACGGCGGCCATCATCAGGCCCATCGTGCCGGCGCCGTAGATCAGGTAGTGCGAGCCGGGGCGGCGCGGCAGCCTGTTCAGGCCGTGCACCGCGCAGGACAGGGGCTCCACCAGGGCGGCGGCCGCCGGGGACAGCGAGTCGGGCAGCACGTAGCAACAGCGTGCGGGCACCGCGACCAGTTCGGCGAAGCCGCCGTCCTGGGTGACCCCGATCGCGCTGTAGTCGTCGCAGAGGTTGCCGCGGCCGATCCGGCAGTAGTCGCACGTGCCGCACGGCATGTTCGGGTCGACGGCCACCCGGGTGCCGGCCTCGAGTCCGGTGACCCCCTCCCCCACGGCGACGATCTCGCCGGCCAGCTCGTGGCCCGGCACACCGGGATACCGTGCCGACGGCAGTTCGCCGGCGAGGATGTGCATGTCGGTACCGCACAGGCCGCACGAGGTCACCCTGACGACCACCTCGCCGGGTCCCGCTTGCGGGTCGGGGAGGTCGGTCAGGACCGCACTGCCGGGCGCCGTGACAACGACTGCGCGCATCGGGTGTTACTCACTTCCTTGTGGGTTTGGGCAGGAGCGGGAGACAGGGACGCGCACGAGCAGCGTGCGCACAAGCGTGAGGACTCACGCGTCCCTCGGCTCGTCTCCCCTCCGGCCGAGACCGATGCCCGTTCGGGCTTGTCACTCGATTGAACACGCCCGTTCACCTGCTGGCCAGCCTGAGCAAGACCTTGATCATGACCGTTTGCGTGAGCCGAGGGACTGACATTTACGCAGGTCAGAGGCTTGTGTTGCCCTGTTCCGGGCGCAGGGGTGCCCGCATCCGGGCCCGAGCGGGCCTCCTTCGTGCCCGTTTGGTCCGTGCCCGTTCGGGCGTGTGCTGTGAGGTCCGCAACACCGGACAGGTTGTCGCCGGAGGGGTGGCATGGTCCGCCGGTGCCGCTGCCGGGTGTGCCGGTGGCGCGGCGAGCAGCCGGGAGCGGTGGATGCCGGGCTGCCGGGCGGTCCGGGGTCGTCCCCACGGGGGACGACAGGGGTTGGGGAGACGACGATGGCGCGCCTCGGCATCGTGTCGGGTCAGGGGCGGGTGCCGGGACGCGCCACCCGGAAGGAGCGATCGCGGGCGGGTGCCGCTGCGCGACGACACGAAGACACGGACGAGGTTCTGTCGTCCTGCGGGCGCACCGCCCGTCGGCTGCGGATGCGCGCGCCCGCAGCACTCGTACGTGTCCCGCAGCACTCGTACGTGTCCCGCAGTACTCACACGTGTCCCGCCGTACTCACACGTGTCCCGCCGTACTCATACGTGTGCGGCCGTGTCGAGCACGGCGGATTCAGGCGCGGCGGTAGCTGTCGACCGGGCCGCCCCAGCCGCCGGAGGGTCCGTCGAACTCGATGGCGAGCTTCGATGCGTCGTCGTTCAGCTTCACGTGCCCCAGGCCGCGGTTGCCGTCCTGGCCGCCCTCGCAGGTGTAGGTGATGGTCGCGGTCTCCTTGCCGTCCTTCGTCTCCGGCTTCAGGGTGCCGGTGCACGACAGCTTCGTGCCCTCGGCGGTCACCGTGCCGTCCTGGACGACGAGCGTGTCCAGCGAGGTGTCGCTGGGAGAGGCGGTGCTCTTCCAGGTGCCGGCGGCTCGCTCGACGAGCGTGCCCTGAGCCGGAGCCGTGCGGGCCGGCTTGTCGGCCACCTGTGTCGCGGAGCCTTTCGAGCCGTCCGCGGCCTTGTCGTCCGCCTTCTCGCTGCCGCACCCGGCGGCCAGCATCACCGCGGCGAGCGTCGCGACCGCCGTCCATCGCGCTGTGCGCACAACACCACCCGTTCCTGTAGCTGCGTCGTGTTACGCCGGTAACCTAACAGGTGACGGACGGTGAGCTGCCCGCTTCCGTTCCGACGTCGGTGACGGCCACGGCCGCCGGGGCCGAGGTGCCCGGCGGCCGTGGTGCCGTTGCGGACGTCGCGCCGGTCAGGCGGAGGCCGGCGACGGCTGTTGGGCCGTGGCGGACGACTTCTTGATCCGGGCGATGCCGAACCCGGTGAAGCCGCAGATGATCGCGAACACCGCGCCGAGGTAGTTGAGGAACGCGTACGGGGCGTAGGCCAGCGTCGCCACCCCGAGCGTCGTCGACATATACATGCCTGCCTCGGTCCACGGCACCAGCGGCACGAAGACCGTGCCGGAGTCCTCCAGGGTCCGCGAGAGGTTCTTGGCGGCGAGGCCGCGCTCCCGATAGACCTCCTTGAACGCCTGGCCGGGGATCAGGATCGCCAGGTAGGACACGCCCATGGCCAGCGCGGTGCCCAGCGAGGAGATCGAGGTGGCCAGGATGATCCCTCCGGTGCGGCGCACCCGGCGCAGCAGGTGGTGCATCAGCACGTCCATGCAGCCGGCCTCGGTGAGGATGCCCGCGAGCGCGAAACCGACCAGACCGATGAGGATGGTCTGCGCCATGGAGGTCATGCCGCCGCGGTTGAGCAGCACCTGGGCCGCCTCGGGCAGCTGCGCGGGGTCGACACCGTGCCCGGCCAGCATCGTCACGTCGAAGCCGGTCGCGGCGGCGTCGCTGACGTCGTGGATCGTGAAGCCCTGGAAGACCATGCCGAGGACGGCCGCGACCACCGAGGAGAGCACGATCGTCGGCACCGGGGGCTTCTTCATGATCGCGCCCGCCAGCACGACCACGGGTGGCAGCAGGAGCAGGACGTTGAAGTCGAAGGCGTGGTCGAGCACGGTCCTCAGGGCGTCCGAGCGAGCGGCGGCGTGCGCGTCGGTGTCCTGGGCCAGACCGAGGACGAGATACACGGCCGCCGAGACGACGGCTGCCGGGACCGTCGTGTAGAGGAGGTGGCGGATGTGCTCGAAGAGTGTCGATCCCGCCACCGCCGGCGCGAGGTTGGTGGTGTCGGACAGCGGGGACATCTTGTCGCCGAAGTAGGCGCCGCTGACGACCGCTCCCGCGGTCATCGGCAGTGAGGCCCCGAGTCCTCCGGCGACGCCCATGAGCGCGACACCGACGGTACCGACCGAGCCCCACGAGGTGCCGGTCATGGTGGAGACCACCATGGTGATCAGGAACGCCACCAGGATGATCCAGGACGGCTGGATGACCCGCAGGCCGAAGTCCACGATCATCGGGATGGTGCCGCACAGCGTCCAGGTGCCGATCAGCATGCCGATGGCGACGAGGATGAGCAGCGCCGGCATCGCCGAGTCGATCTTCTCCCGGATGGCCCGGAGCATCTCGTCCCAGGTCACACCCAGCCAGCGGGCGATGATCCCGGCACACGTACCGGCGGCGATCAGCAGGACGACCGGGTTGAGCCGGAGCCAGATCGAGCCGGGTATGACGAGCCCCAGCATGATCACCACTGGCAGGGCCGCCTGGAAGAGCGTCGGCGTGCGGCGTGGACGGTGTGGCGGCGCCTCGGCGGCGCCCATGGCGGGTGTTGCGGACATGAGGGGGTACTCCTCGGGGCCGGGCACACGGGCCTACGGGGGACGACAGCGCGGGGAAGGGGGGCGCGCTGAACGGACGAGGGAGGGGGGAACGGCGGCGCCGGACGTGCGGCACCGCGACACACAAGGCGCCGGCCGGGACGGGTCAGGCGTCGGCGGTACCGGCCATGGTGGTGATCATCTGCCGAAGGACGCGCTGGAGGTGACGCTCCATCAGTTCTGCGGCGTGGTCGGCCTTGCCGTCGGCGACGGCATCGGCCAGCTCCTCGTGGTCGGCACCCGAGGCAGCGGTGTACGCGGGGGACACCTGGTGCCGACTGCGCACCACGATGATCTGTTGCTGCACCCGCCGTACCTGTTCGGCGATGCGGGGGCTGCGTGCGGCCTCGAGCAGGGCGCCGTGGAAGTCGAGATCGCTGCGGTGGACCTGCTTGCGGCCCGTGGCGAGGGTTGTCCTCGCCCGTTCGCAGGCGCGGCGCAGTGCGGTGATGTCCTTGCGGGTGCGCCGTTCGGCGGCCAGGCGTGCGGCCGCGGTCTCCAGGGCGGAACGCAGCTCGAAGAGCGCCGTGACCTCGTCCTGATCGGCCTCGAACACGACGGCGCCCTTGTTGGGGCGGTGCACCAGGAGGCCCTCGCTGACGAGATACCGGATCGCCTCGCGCAGGGGTCCCCTGCTGATGTCCAGCTCACGGGCGATCGCGACCTCGTTGATGCGGGTGCCGGGGGCGATCTGGCCGCTGAGGATGCGTTCGCGGAGGGTTTCGGCGATCGGGACGGCAAGGCCGCGCGGGAGCGTGTCGGGCAAGGGTGCCTCCCGTCCTGTCGAGCCGACCGCCTCAGGCCGGCGAGCTGATGTCCGGTGTCGACGACCGCACGAAGTGTCGACAGATGACAGTCGACAGGGCGGATCCCGGATCTGTCAATACCTTGCCGGCTGTCGACGCCAGGCCGGGCGAAGTGATAACTGTTGACAGTTCGAGCCGCCCGGCCGGGATCCGGCCGAAGAGATGGGAGCACACTGTGCACGAGGTCGTGGCAGAGGTCTGGCGCGGAGATTTCCTGGAGTCCCTGCACCACGGAACGGTGTACGCGGCCCGCCCGGGCGGCGAGACCGTGCTCAGCATCGGCGACGTGGACCGCCCGATGTATCCGCGGTCGTCCAACAAGCCGATACAGGCACTCGGCATGCTGCGAGCCGGACTCGATCTGGACGGCGAGCTGCTCGCACTGGCGTGCGCGAGCCACTCCGGCGAGAGCTTCCACCTCGACGGTGTGCGCCGCATCCTCGAGGGTGCCGGACTCACCACGGAGGCGCTCCGCTGCACGGCCGCCCTGCCCATCGGTGAGGACGCGCTGCGCTCCTACCTCGCCGACGGCGGTGTTCCGACCCCGCTGACGATGAACTGCTCGGGCAAGCATGCCGCGATGCTCGCCACCTGCGTCGTCAACGGCTGGGACACCGAGACGTATCTGGATCCGGAGCACCCGCTGCAGCGCTCGCTGCGGGCGACGCTGGAGGATCTGGCCGGCGAGAAGGTCGCCTCGACCGGTGTGGACGGCTGCGGTGCGCCGCTGTTCGCCGTCTCCTGCCGTGGTCTGGCGAAGGCGTTCGCCACGCTCGCGACCGGTGAGGCCGGTTCGCTGGAGCACCGGGTCGCCCGCGCGATGAACAGCCACCCCGAGTACGTGGGCGGTACCGGGCGGGATGTGACCCGGCTCATGCGCGCCCTGCCCGGGTCGGTGGCCAAGGACGGTGCGGAGGGTGTGTACGCGGTGGCGCTCCCCGACGGGTCGGCCGCCGTGCTGAAGATCGCCGATGGTTCCCAGCGTGCGCGCCCGGTCGTGATGATGGCCGCGCTGCGGCGGCTGGGCATCGACACGAAGGCCGACGAGACGCTGGACAGCATGTCCACGGCTCCGGTGCTGGGCCACGGCAAGCCGGTCGGCGCCGTGCGCCCCGCGGGTCGTCTGCGGTGACACCTGCCCGTCGGTGCCGCTCCGTCTCCCCGCCGAGGGTGCCCGGTGTCGGATGCCCGATCCGGCACCGGGCGGGCCGGCCGGCCGAGGCCTGCACGGGACGCCACCTGCCGCTGTACCGTTCAGTGCCGCCCCGGCCGCCGCTGCCTCAGCCGAGGCGGACGGGTGGCAGGGTGAGCGCCGTATGGGCCGGCCGCCCCTGGTCGGAGGGGAGGCTGCTGAGGGAGCGCAGTCTGCTGTTGCGGCGCTCCAGGTCCTGGCGGGTGACCGGGAAGAGGGCGGCATCGCCCTTGCCGACCAGCGCCTGGTTCTGGGTCACGAAGTCACGGGTGTCGCGCTCGTAGGCCGCGAAGCCCTTGACGTGGTCCCCCTCGGCCAGGGACGCCGCGAGCATGTAGGCGCCGACGAGCGCGATGCTGGTGCCCTGGCCGGTGAGGAACGACGGTGCGCAGGCGGCGTCGCCCACCAGGGCGACCCTGCCGCTGGACCAGCGGGGCAGGTGGATCTGGCCGACGGTGTCGAAGAACGCGTCGTCGGAATCGCGCAGGGCGGCCAGCATGCCGGGTACCTCCCATCCGGCGTCGGCGAAGACACCCTCGAACAGCTTCTGTCCGGCTTTCCGGTCGTCCAGGACGTCGGTCGGCGGCTCCGGCCGCGCGAAGACCAAAAAGGCGTGCAGCTCCTCGCTGTTCTCGACGGCGCAGAGGACCGCGGCCCTGCCCGGGCTGTTCCATATGACGTTCTCGCCGGACAGCCCGAGCGTGTTGCGCATGCCGAACACGGCGAAGCAGTAGCCGAGGTAGCGGTGGTACTGCTTCTCGGGGCCGAACAGGAACCGCCGGGTGCGCGAATGCACGCCGTCCGCCCCAAACACCAGGTCGTACGTGCGGGTGGCACCGCTGCGGAACGTGACGTCGACTCCGTCGCCGGACTGCTCCAGTGTCTCGACGGAGTCGTGGAACACGATCTCCACATCGTCGCGGACCGCCTCGTACAGGATGCGGGTCAGATCCCCGCGTGCGATCTCCACGTCCCGCCCCGCGACGCTGCCGGTGACCGTGTGCGCGGGGACCGAGGCGACCTCGCTGCCGTCCGCGTCGAGGAAGATGTTCCGGCGTATGCCGACCTGTGCCTCCCGCACCTGCGGCAGGATCCCCATCCTGTCCACGACGTCCAGGGCGGTGCCGCGCACATCGATGGGGTACCCGCTGGCGCGGAGTCCGGCCGCCTTCTCCACCACTGTGACGGCATGTCCGCAGCGGTTCAGCCAGTACGCCAGGGTGAGGCCGGCGATACCGGCTCCGGACACCAGAACACTGCGACCCGCTGCGGCACGGCTGCCGGACGGCTGATCAGAACGGTTCACGTCTCGACTCCTCGGTCTCGGTGGGGTGATGGGCAGGGCCGGCGCCGTGACGACGCCGGGCAGAAGGAAGAAGGTGGTAGTGGCTTCGGCTCCGGATCCGTGTCCGTCGTCGCCGAAGCATGTGGCTGCATGGCCGGTGAGGCCGTACGCCGTTCGATGACCACCCGTCCCATGGTTCGGGCGACCGGTGCCATGGCAAGGCGGCGCGCTGAAGACGTCCGGTGACGCGGTGAAGAAGCGGTACGGCGTCGGCACGGGTGCGGCGTGCGACGCGCTGTACCGGACACCCGGATCGGCAGCCGGCTGCGCCGGCCGGTGCCTCGCGGTGGGGCTGCGGGCGCTGACGGTCTTCTCGGCGCGGGCCGGTGACCGGTCGGGTCCGGGTATCACCCGGAGATGTCGTCGTCCACCACCATGTCCGGTCTCCTTGACGCTTGGATGACAGTGGCGGCGATTGTAGCAGACGCCCGGGGCGTCGCGGCCGACGCAGCCGGGTGTGCGGGCCGCGGTGCATCTTTCCGGCAGCAGCCGCTACTGAGCGGATCGCGGCCCCGCGTGAGAAGCCGTATCCGCCCCGGGTCAGCCCCACGACGGGCCGGCTGGAGGAGTGGATGTCGCCGGACGACCTCGGTGCGACCACGCACCGTCATCTCTCCCCGCGTGTGGGTCTCTTCCCCGGCGACCGGATCCGGCCCGACGGCTCCCCCCCCGCAGGAGATCAGCGACGGGGCCACGGCGCTGCTCACCGCCGGCGGCATGGACGGCCACGGCTGGGCGAACGCCTGGCGCGCCCTGTGCTGGGCCCGGCCGAGGAACGCCGACAAGGCCCACCGGCTCGTCGTGAACAATCCGCGGCCCTCCACCGGAGGGAGCAACGGCACGGCCTTCGATCTGTTCGACATCTACCGGACCGAGCCCGTCCGGGGCCCTTTCCGGATCGACGCCGCCTTCGGCGCCCCGGCGGCGGTGATCGAGGTGCTGCTGTACGCCCGGCCGGGTCACGTCGAGCTGCTGCCCGCCCTGCCCGACGCCTGGGCCGCCTCCGGCGCGCCCACGGGCGCTCCCGTCCGCGGCGGCTTCGCCGTGGACCTGCGTTGGCGGGACGACAGACCCTCACCGGTGCGCCTGCACAGCACAGGTGGCCGAACGACGACGGTGACGTACGGCGGTCTGTCCCGCAAGGTGGTTCTGGAACCCGGCGCGTCCGTCACGTTGAAGGAGTTCACGCGATGAGGGCTGGAACGATGAGATGGGCGGGTCTGCTGGCCGCCGCGCTGACGGCCACCGCGGTGCATGTCGCCGTCCCCGACCGGGCGGCCGCGGCGCCTTCCCGGCACGAGGTGGTCACCTGGGCGGCGAGCGCCGACCGCCTCGGCGACGGCACACCCGATCTGGCGTACCGCCTGGTGGTGCACACCAGCGCCGCCGGAAACGACCTGCGGATCCGGCTGTCCAACGCCTTCGGCGACCGGCCGGTGACCTTCGACAGCGTCTGGGCCGGAGTGCGGAAGACGGGGGCCGAACTGCGCCCCGGCAGCAACCGACGGCTGACCTTCGGCGGGCGGACATCCGTCACCGTGCCGGCCGGACGGACCGTGTTCAGCGATCCGCTGCCCGGGCGGCTGCCCGCCGCCACCGACCTGGTGGTCAGCCTGCACAGCCCGGACGCGGCCGGTCCCGCGACCGGCCACACCATGGCCCTGCAGACGTCCTACCTCGCCCAGGGCGACCACACCGCCGAGGAGAGCGCGGCCTCCTGGACGCGGACCACCAGCTCGTGGTTCTACCTGGACGCCGTCGTGGTGCGCACCGATGCCCGCACCGGCGCGGTGGCCGCGCTCGGCGACTCCATCACGGACGGCTGGGCGTCCACCGCCGACGCCAACCGCCGCTGGCCCGACCATCTCGCCCGACGGCTCCAGCAGGCCCGTACCGCCGTCAAGGGCGTGGCGAACGAGGGGATCTCCGGCAACAAGGTGCTGGCGGACGGCGCGGGTCAGAGCGCGCTGAACCGGCTCGACCGGGACGTGCTGTCCCTGCCGGGTGTGCGGACGGTGTTCCTCTTCGAGGGCGTCAACGACATCAAGGCCCACACCGGAGTGACGGCCGCCGACATGATCGCCGGGTACCGGGAGATCGTCGCGCGGGCGCACGCCGCCGGGAAGTGTGTCGTCGGCGCCACCGTGGCGCCGTTCAAGGGCTGGTCCGACTGGGACGAGGCGGCCGAGGAGGTACGGCAGCAGGTCAACGACTTCATCCGGGACAGCGGGGAGTTCGACGCGGTGGTCGACTTCGACCGCGTGCTGCGCAGCCCCGACGACCCGGCGCGCATGCTGCCGTCCTTCGACAGCGGCGACCATCTGCACCCCGGGGACAAGGGTATGCAGGCGATGGCGGACGCGGTGGACCTGACGGCGCTGGACTGCGCCGGCGGCCCGCGCACCGCCGCCGGCTGAGTCTCCCGACGTCCGGGTCCCCGTCGGCTGAGTCCGCGTCCGCCCGCCGTGGGACGTGTCCAGGTGTCGTGCGGCGGGCACCGTGCGGGCGGGAGCGGGTCCCGTGGGGTCCGGCCTGCGTGTGGGGGGCCTGCACCGGGAGGCAGAGGGTCCGGTGTCCGGTGGCCGGCCCGACGCGACGCGTCTCAACAGGTCAGGGCTACGGGCGGGTTGGAACGGGAGAGCTGCGGTGCGCTCCAGCGCAGCGGACTGGCGTGGGCGATCTCCACCACGGAGGTGACGGTGAACTCCACGACCCGCTGCGCACCGGGAAGGATCGCGGCGGCCGCGGGGTCCCAGTCGGTGCGTGCCGTTCCCGTCAGCTGCACGGTGGTGCCGGTGTCCCAGTCCAGGAAGAGCAGGCCGGCTCGCGCGTCGACCTCCAGGTTCCCCAGGGTGTTGAACATGGCGTTGCCGGTGTAGTCCGGCCAGCGCAGCCGGGTGGGTGACAGCACCTGGACGAAGCCGGGGTTGCCGCCGCGGTGCGAGGCGTCGGCATGGCCGTCCCGGTCCGTGGTCGCGATGAAGAAGGTGTCGGCGCCGGCGACGAGGGACTGAAGGTGGGCCGGCAGCTGCGCCCAGGTCTCCTCGGGCGCGGGGGTGGCAGGTCGCCAGCACGGCTGCCGCTGCTGCATGTGTTTCGGGCAGTTGGCGTACACCTGGTCGAGGGTGATCCGCGCACCGTCGCCGTCGGGCACGCTGCGGCCGTTCAGGCGCATCCGTCTGCGGGTCGCGAAGTCGACGGCGACCGTTCCGACCGGTGCGGGTGTGCCCAGCCGGGCCCGCAGCGGGTCCCCGGGGGCGGGAAGCCCCGAGACGGCGAGCACCGTGTCGCTCTCCGCCCGCAGGAACCCGGGTCTCCCGGAGACCGGGGAGGCCCACATCCTGCCCTGTGCGTCCGCGGCGCCCAGCACGAGCATCATCTGCCCGGCGAGGAAGTCCCGGGCCACGGCGGGGATCGCCGAGCGCACGATCCGGGAGACGGACTCGCCCTGGCGGTGCAGGCCCGCGCGAAGCTGGACGGTGCGCTCGCCCTCGTGGTAGACGTCGACCGCCATCGCGGCTCCTTCCCTCCGGCAGGTGTCCGGGGTTCGTCAGGTGTGTCGGGTGTGTCAGAAGAAGCCGCAGGTGGGTGCGGCGCCGTAGGGGGCGGCGGCGGTGTCGGCGCCGTCCGGTGCGTAGATCTCCAGGCGGATGCCGTCCGGGTCGGTGAAGAAGATCCCTCCGGAGGCCGTGTTCTCGCCGTGCGGGACGACGCCGCCGTGCAGGATCTCGGCGCCGAGATCGCGCAGGACCGCCTCGGCCGCCCGTACCTCGTCCAAGGAGGCCGCCTGGAAGGACAGGTGGTGCAGGCCGGCCGAGGTGGCGGCGAAGGACGTGTGACTTCGCTGCCACAAGGTCAGCACGAGCCGCCCGTCACGTTCCAGGAACGCCCAGCGCCGCCCCTGGTCCTCCCCCTCGGTCTGCACGCGGAGTCCGAAGACACGTGTATAGAAGGGCACCGAACGGTCCAGGTCGGTGACGTTCAACCCGATGTGCCCGGTCTGCAGGATGCCGTCGGCGGTTGTGGTCATGGTCCACCTCCACGCAGTACCTTTTCTAACCACTGAAACGACCGTAGGCGGTGAGCACCACACAGTCAACCGGCAAAAGCACGATTGGGGGGTAGAATGGCGGTGTCGCTGGACTCAGGAGAGAGCTGGAGGAGACGCAGTGCCGACGTCGTCGCCGCAGGTGTGCGCGGACCCTCGTCCGCTGACCGGGGAGCCGCTGTGCCTGGACCTGCTCAACACCCGATGGGTCGGCGGCGCGGGCGAGAAGGATCTCCTGGACTCCGTCGACGGGCTGGCCGTCTGGCTGCGGTCGGCGGGACTGGCCGACCGGGCCACGGCCGACGAGGTGACGCTCGCCGCTCTGCGGGAGACCCGCGACGCGCTTCTCGCCGTGGTGGACGACGGTTCCGGCACGGCGCGCGACGCCCTCAACCGTGTCCTCTCTCATGGTGTGCTGCGTCAGAGCCTCGGGCCGGAAGGACCACTGACCTGCCCGGAGGTCGACGACGCGGCCTGGCTGCCCGCGTGGCTCGCCGCGAGCGACTATCTCCGGCTCGTCGCCGCCGATCCCCGCCGGATCAAGCGATGCGCCGCACATCCGCAGTGCATTCTGCACTTCCACGACACCAGCAAGAACAACACCCGCCGCTGGTGCTCCATGGCCGCGTGCGGCAATCGGGCCAAGGCCGCACGTCACTACGCCCGCAGCAAGAGCAGCGGCGGCGGGTCGCCGGCCTGAGGGCGCCCTCGGCGACGGGCGGGCACGCGAATTCCCCTTGCCGTCACGGCGGGTCTTGTCGGATCAGGACGTGACGGTGTCCTGCGACGTGGTGGTGTCCTGGGCGAGCCGGGTGAGCCATTCGGCCAGCAGGGCGCGCTCGGCCGCGGTGAAGGACTCCGGCGGGTCGGAGCGCAGCAGGGCCGCGAGAGTGGTGGCGGCCCGAGGGACGGTCACGGACTCGGCCGGAGTCCGGTGGGCGGGTCCGGGAGTGAGGACGCCCGCCAGGACGATCTCTCGCACCTGTCGCGACAGTCCGATGTCGCGCTGCTCGTCGGGGCGGGCGAGCAGCGCGAGGGCGACGCCGGTGTTGGCGGACATCACGATCTCGACGGCCCGGCCGGGTTCGACGGCCAGCCGTCCGGCCTGGGCCACCCGTTCCAGGACGCCGCGCAGCAGCGTACGCATCTCGCCGATGGCCCGGGGCGCCACGGTCGGGCCGGGCGCGGTCATCAGGTGGTAGAGGTTGGGGTGTTCGAGGGCGAACTGGGTGTGCTGGTCCCAGCCGCGACGGAGGTCGGCCACAGGGTCCGCGCTCTCCTCGGCGGCGCGCTTGGCGCCGAGGTACTGCTCGAAGCCGTGGTCGACGACCGCGGCCAGCAGGCGGTCCTTGTCACCGAAGAGGCGGTAGATGACCGGCTGCTGCACGCCGGCCTTCTCCGCGACGCTGCGCGTGGCCACCTGACCGGTGGGAGAGGCCTCGAGCAGCTCGGCCGCCGCTTCGATGATCTTCGACCTGTTGTCCATGGTGTCAACGCTATCAAGCGAGGTGAACGGCCTGTCGGGTTCGCGAAGTCGGCATCCTGGGCGGACGCCGACGCGGGGAACGGGCCCGGAAGGGCCCGCTCCCCTCAGCCGATGGGAAGCGCCGCGACGCAGGTACCGGGCGGGGTCACTTCCGGACGGTGAGCAGGTCGGCCAACCCCACCCGGGTGAGCAGGGTGCGGCGGACGCGGTCGGAGACCTGGGACACCTCTTCCGAGCCGTCGTTCGACGGGTCGATGTGCACGCGGTAGGGACGCTCGCCGTGGGGCAGTGCGACGATCCGGGCGATCTCCTCGGCGACCATCGAGACGTCGGCGTCCTCCGGCTCCAGCTCGGCCAGCTTCTCCGCGACCTGCTCGACCAGCCCCGGGTAGTGGGTCTCGTACTCGGTCTCCACCGCGGTGTCGGCGGGGCGGCCGGAGTTGACGAAGTGGTTGGTGCCGGAGGTGAAGGCACCGGGCACGACGATGGAGGTCTCCACGCCCCAGCGGGCCAGCTCACCGGCGTAGCTGACGGCCAGTGAGTCCATGCCGGCCTTGGCCGCGAAGTACGGGGCGAGGTACGGCGGGGTACCGCCCTTGACGCTGGAGCTGGACACCCACACCACGAGCCCTCGTCCCCGGCGCCGCATCCCCGGCAGCGCGGCCCGGTTGACGCGCTGGGTGCTGAGGACGTTGACGTCGTACAGCTCGGCCAGCTGCTCGGGAGTGAAGGCCTCGGCGGGGCCGGTGACCATGTGGCCGGCGTTGTGGATCAGGACGTCGATGCGTCCGTGCTCCCCCTCGACCCGTGAGACGGCCGCGTCGACGGAGGCCTGGGAGGTCACGTCGAGTTCGACGGGGCGCAGGTCCACCCCGTGGTCCTTCGCGTAGTCCAGGGCCTGCTGCACCCGCGGGGCGTTGCGGCCCTCGGTGTGCCGCATGCCGGCCCAGACCGTGTGGCCCGCGTCCGCGAGGGCGCGTGCCGTCAGGGCGCCGAAGCCGCTGGAGGCCCCGGTGATGAGGACGACGGTGCCTGTGCTGGTCATGACGTACTCCTTGCGGTGAGCGACGTGAACGAGGTGTGAGGAGGCGACCCGGCCCGCAGGAGGACGCCCGGTGAGGCAGGGACCGTATGACGGATCGTCGGGGTTGCGGAGCGGCGGACGGCGGATGGCAGCGCCGGTGCACCTGTCATGCGGCGCCGCCGTTGGCGAAGAGCGTCTGACCGTTGATCCAGCGCCCGGGACCGGCCAGGAGGGAGACGACCTCGGCGACGTCCTGCGGGGTGCCGAGGCGCTCCAGCGGGGTCATCTTGGTGAACCGCTCGATCGTCGCCTCGTCCTTGCCCTCGAAGAACAGGGCGGTGGCCACCGGGCCGGGTGCGACCGCGTTGACGGTGATGTCACGGCCGCGCAGCTCCCTGGCCAGCACCAGGTTGATCGCTTCGACGGCGGCCTTGGACGCGGCGTACGGCGCGTAGCCGGGGCTGGAAAGGCGGGTCTGCGAGGTGGAGAAGTTGATGAGCGCGCCGCCGCTGCGCAGCCGGCGTGCGGCCTGCTGGGCCACGACGAAGGCGCCGCGGATGTTGGTGCGGTGCATGCGGTCCAGATCGTCGAGGTTCAGCTCGGCGACCGGCGACAGGATCATGATCCCGGCGGCGTGCACCACGACGTCGACTCCGCCGAAGGCGGCCTCGACCGCCTCGAAGGCCGCGGTCATGTCTCCCTCGTCCGCCACGTCGCCGCCCACGGTGACGGCCCGGCCTCCGGCCGCGTTGATCTTCGCGGCCAGCTCCTCGGCGGCGGCCTTGTTCCCTGCGTAGTGGACGGCGACGGCGAGGCCGTCGGAGGCCAGCCGCTCGACGACGGTCCGGCCGATACCTCCGCTGCCACCGGTGACCAGGGCGACACGGGGGGTGGTGTTCTCGACAGTCATGGGGAAGCTCCTGAAAGGCACGAGGCAGATCATCGATATCCGCCGTTGTGTAATCGACGATAACACCGCGACGAAGCGATGACAACACAGTCGCGTTATCAATGAATCGCGCAGTCGTTCCTGCCGCTGCTCCTGGCCCCGATGCCTCCGCCCGGGGAGCGCGGAGACGGAACCGGCCGAGCAGCGGCAGCACGGTGATCGCGGCAGGAGGGCGGGTTTGAGCAGCACGGAGCCGGTACGGGGCCGGGAGCGGAGCGCGCCCCGTCCGTTCCCGCGGGAACGGGAAGTGACCGACGTGCCGCTGGACTGGACCGGCATGCCTGTGTCAGGTTCGACGCCGCGCAGGGGTGACGTGAGACATCGGGGGTGGGGGCATGCTGGTGACCGACTTCAGCACGGACGTCGTGGCGGCACCGGAGAGGTTCGCCCTGTTCGAGGAGGTGGCAGCGCAGTCGCACATGCGCAACCGGCTGCGCAGCGACGACCAGGGCGACTTCCGGTCCCGGATGCGCATCGTCGATCTGGGCGAGGTCCAGGTGTCCGCGCTGTCCTATCCGCATCTGCAGATCGCGCGGACGACGAAGCTGATCCGGCAGTCCGATCCGGACGTGTATCAGATCAACTACTTCGCCGGCGGGGAGGGGACCATCTCACTGGCCGGGCACGACACGGCCCTGCACGCCGGTGACCTGGTGGTGATGGACAGCAGCCGGCCGTATCTGGGCGACGTCCGTGCCGTTCCGGACAGACCGTCGCATCTGACGGTGCAGATTCCTCGCGGCCTGCTGTCGCTGCCGGACAGAACGGTGCGCGATCTGCTCGCCGTTCCCATCGACACGAGCCGTGGCATGGGTGCCGTGTTCGCCCGTTGGCTGACCGACATCGCCGCCCGCGCCGACCAGTTCACTCCCGCCGACGTCCCCACCCTGGCCTCGGTCACTCTGGATCTTCTGGCCTCCCTGCTCGGCCGGTGCCTGGACACGGAGGACACGCTGGACCCTCAGGCCCGCAGGCGCGCCCTGCGGATACGCGTCCTGGACCACATACGGCAGCGGCTGGCCGACCCCGGTCTCACCCCTGAGTCCGTCGCCGCCGCCCACCACATCTCCGTCCGGCATCTGTACACGCTCTTCGACGACCAGGGCGTCACCGTGGCGGCCTGGATACGGCAACGCCGTCTGGAGCGCTGCCGCCGCGACCTCGCCGACCCTCTCCAGTCCTCCCGTCCCGTCCGGGAGATCGCCGCCCGCTGGGGTTTCGCCGATCCGGCGCACTTCAGCCGGGCCTTCCGCACGGCCTACGGCACGTCTCCGAGGGAGTACCGCCAGCAGTGCCTGCACGCACACCGTGCGCAGAACGCGACAAGTGATGAGCAGGGATAGTCAAGAGCGGGCCGTGTCCGGGGCGGCATTCTGATCGGGCGCCGCATCGCACCGGGCTCATCGGCCCGGGTGTGGGCGTGCGACAGCGGTGCGCCACCATCACCACCGGCAGCCCACGAACGGAGGATCGATGTCCGCCCCACGTCGTCTGGTCACCGTCCTGGCGGCCACCGCCGCCTGTGCGGCCATGGTCGCCGGCCCCGCCCACGCGGCGACCTCCGTCGCCGGGGCCGAGCGCGCTCCGGCCGGTTCGTCGTGCAGGTCCATCGTGTCCCAGCCCATGGCCTTCAAGTCAGGCACTCCCGTGCACGAGTACCTGGCGGGCAGCTCCGATGTGATGTTCTACCTCGACGCCGGCTCGTACCTGGTGAACGAGGCCTGCGTCAGCGCGGCCGGCAATCTGTGGTGGCACCTGGTGAACAGCGGCTACGTCTACGACGCCTACCGGATCGACTGACCGGCGGGCTTCGGTGTCCGCACATGCGGACCGGTCCGAGGGGGGAGGGGTCCGGTGCCGGCCGGCAGCAGTCGGCCGGCACCGGGCCGTCGGCACATGTCCGCAGGCGGGGCTCGGCTTGCGACCCGGTGCGGGGGTGCGGGTCGATGCCGTGGCCCAGGACGGCGTCAGGCGGGGTTCCGCCTCGGCCGTCCGTAGGCGGTGCTCATGGCCTGGAACACCTTCTTCGGTTCCCAGGTGGTCTCGTCGAGCATGCGGACGACACCGTAGGAGGCGAGGTCGCGGTCACCGGGTTTGTCGTAGTCGGCGAACGAGAACCACAGCGCGGTGTCCACACCTTCCTCTTCGAAGATGCCGAGGAGTTCCTCGAAGTAGCGGACCTGCTCGTCCTCGTCCGGGACCGCCCCGTGCGGTGGCTGCCAGGCCAGGCCGCCCAGGTCGCCCGCGCCGCGGTAGGCGCAGGTGCCGTACTCGGTGACGGCGACGGGTTTGCCGTGGCCGCGGCCCTCGCGCAGGAGTTCACGGAAGGTGGCGGCGTTCTGCGCGCTGCGGTAGGCGTCGATGCCGACCAGGTCGAACGGGGTCCAGTCGACGGGCTCCCAGGAGCCGGAGGCGTAGGTGACCGGCCCGGCGAAGCGGGCGCGAACCGTCGTCGCCGCCTCGTCGAGGAAGCTGTTGAGGCGTTCGGGGACCGGCCCGAGGGACGTCCACCATGCGAGGTCGGCGGTGGCCATGGCGTGGAGGCGGTCGCGGTGGGTGGCGCCGGGGAGGAAACCGTCGGCGAAGGCGCTGAGTTCGCAGCCGGCGACGAACACCACCGGGGCACCGTCCCGCCGGAGGGCCTCGGCGCGCTGCGCGCAGTCGGCGAAGAACGGCAGGACGTCCTCGGGGGGAAGATCGACGGGGAAGGGGGAGAACCACACCTCGAGTCCGGCGTCGGCGGCATGCCGGGCCGCGATGCCCAGCCGGTCGGCGTCGCCGCCGGAGACACGCACGGCGTCGCAGTGCAGCTCGTCGGCGATCACGGTCATCTCGTGCCGGACCTGCTCGGAGCTGAAGGTCTTCCGGGTGAGCAGACGACCCGGGAAGGTTCCGGTGTCGTAGGTGATGCCGCGTGCGCGCACGGTCATCGCCCTTCCAGATGGCTGATGCCGCGTTCCAGCAGGTCGAAGGCCAGCTCGACGTCCCGGGCCAGGGCACGGCCGGCGTCCTGGGCACCGGCACCGGACAGCAGGTGCCCGAAGTAGCTCTCCTGCAGAGTGGTCAGACATGCGGCGATCTGAGCGGCCGTCAACGCGGCCGCCCTCGGGCCGTACTCGTCGGTCAGGACCTGCGCCAGAGCCTGACGCTGCCGGTAGAGCAGGCTGTTGGCGGCGTCGCGCAGGACCGGGCTGTCCTGGATCACCCGCACCCGGGCGAGCAGTGCGTCGAGGTCCGTGTCCGGTCCCTGCTCGGCGGCGAACGCGCGGTAGTGGGCGCGGAGCGCCTCCAGCGGTGTCCTGCCGGCCGGGCGCCGGGCGACGATCCCGGCCAGGTCGTCGCCGCCCACGCCGTCCAGGGCGAGTGCTTCCTTGGTCGGGAAGTAGCTGAAGAGGGTCGCCTTGGCCACGTCGGCGGCCTCGGCGATCTCGTTCACGGTCACGGCGTCGAACCCGCGCTCGGCGAACATGCGCGCCGCCACCTCGGCGATCCGCTGTCTGGTCTGTTGCTTCTTGCGCTCACGCAGCCCTGTCATGCGGACACAATAACCATACTCGGTTCATGAATGAACTCGGTATGGTTTTCCGCCGGCTGGGGACACGCCCCCGGCGCGCGAAGCGACGAGGGTCAGCGCCGGCCGGCAGGCGCCGGCAGGAGCCGGTAGGTGCCCTCGTGGGTGAGGACGCGGCCGGCGGTGGGCGGTGCGAAGTGGGTGCCCAGGAGGAGGGTGTCGGTGTCGGCGAGCGACCGGAGCAGTTCCCGGCGGGTGGCTTCGGACCGCTCGGGGTCGATGTCGACGCAGGCGCCGATGCCGGGGTGGGCGAGCTGGACGGGGTGATGGATGCAGTCGCCGGTGATCAGCGCTCTCCTGCCCCGGCTGCTCAGTTCGACGGCGAGGTGACCGGGGGTGTGTCCCGGGGTGGGGACCAGACGCACGCCGGGAACGACCTCCAGGCCGTCGCCGGGGACGTCGACGAGGTCCAGCAGCCCCGCCTCCTCGACGGGCAACACCGAGTCGCGGAACATCTGCTCGCGCGCCTCGTCCATGGCGTGTCCGGCCCAGAACTCCCGCTCGGCGCGGGCGGTGAGGTAGCGGGCGGCGGGGAAGGTGGGGACCCAGGCGCCCTCCAACCGGCGGGTGTTCCAGCCGACATGATCGGTGTGCAGGTGGGTGAGGATCACCAGGTCGACCGAGTCCGGGGAAAATCCGGCGGCGGTCAGGCGCCGGAGGTAGTCGGTGTCGAGGTCGTGCCAGGCGGGGGCGGCGCGCTTCTTTCCGTTGCCGATGCCGGTGTCCACCAGGATGCGCCGCCCGGCGACGGTGAGCGCGAAGCTCTGGCTGGCGAGGCGGAGGACGCCCCGGTCGTCGGCGAAATCGGGGCGCAGCCAGTCCTGCCCCGCGACGACGTCCGGGGTCGCGCCGGGCAGCAGCCACGCTCCGGTGGCAGGCGGCAGCAGGATCTCGTCGACGCGGTGGACGGTGATGTCTCCCACGGTCCAGGAGGGGACGACGGACGGGTCGGGAGCCGGTCGAGCGGTCATGGCGGTGGTGTCCTCACAGGCACTAAAAGCAATTGGTTTGCGTTAGGACACCGTAGGCTCTACAGTCCACTAACGCAAACATTGAGCTTTTGCGGCTGGATCGCTCCCTTGCAGCGTCCGAGAAGGGAACTGCTGAACCTCATGTCCTCACCCGACCTCACCCCGCCGGAGGCGGCCCGCTGGGCCGACCGCGCCGGGCTGCCGCTGCCGCCCGACCGCCATGACGCGGTCGCGGCCGCCGCTCGTCACATCCACCGCGTCGTCGCGGTCCTGCGCGAGCTGGACGTCGCGGACGTCCCGCCGGCCTCCGTCTACCGCGCGGAACAGGAGGCGCCCGGTGCAGCCGTATGAACTGACCCTGGTGCAGGCCGCCGAAGCGCTGCGGGCCCGGCGGCTGTCCCCCGTCGAGCTGCTGGACTCCGTCCTGCAGCGCATGGAACAGGTGGAGCCGCACCTGCAGGCCTACGCCACCGTCACCGCCGACCGCGCCCGCCGGGCGGCACGTGCGGCCGAGAAGGAGATCGCGGCCGGCCGTCACCGCGGTCCGCTGCACGGCATACCGATGGGGCTGAAGGACCTGATCGACGTCGCCGGCCTGCCGACATCGGCCGGTTCCCGGGTCAGGGCCGGACACCGCGCGCGGACCGACAGCACGGTCGCCGCACGGCTGGCGGCGGCCGGAGCCGTACTGATCGGCAAGACCCACACCCACGAGTTCGCCTACGGCCTGATCACCCCGCAGACCCGCAACGCCCACCGGGGCGACCGGGTGGCCGGCGGCTCCAGCGGCGGATCCGCCGTCGCCGTCGCCGCGGGCACGGCGACCTTCGCCCTGGGCACCGACACGGGCGGCTCGATCCGGGTGCCCGCCGCGCTCAACGGCGTCGTCGGTCTCAAGCCCACCTACGGCCTGGTCTCCCGGCACGGCGTCACCCCTCTGTCGTGGTCGCTGGACCACGTCGGTCCGCTCACCCGCACCGTGGAGGACGCCGCCCTGGTGCTGACCGCCCTGGCGGGGCACGACCCGCGCGATCCGGCCTGCCTGCCCGGGCCCGCCGAGAACTACCGGCCCGGGGAGGACACCGACCTGACCGGCCTGCGGGTGGGGGTGCCGCGCTCGTACTTCTTCGACCGCGTCGACGGCGAGGTCGAAGCCGCCGTCCGTGCCGCCCTCGGCCGGCTGGAGGACCTCGGTGCCCGTCTCGTCGAGATCGAGATCCCTCTGTCCCGCTACATCCAGGCCACCCACTGGGGCCTGATGGTGCCCGAGGCCACCGCCTGCCACGAGGACACCCTGCGCACCGTCCCCGGCCTCTACCGGTCCGACGTCCGCGTCCTGCTGGAGGCCGGTGCGCTGATGTCCGCCGCCGACCATCTGCGGG
Source organism: Streptomyces thermoviolaceus (assembly GCF_045209695.1). Classification (NCBI taxonomy): domain Bacteria; kingdom Bacillati; phylum Actinomycetota; class Actinomycetes; order Kitasatosporales; family Streptomycetaceae; genus Streptomyces; species Streptomyces thermoviolaceus. Next base: position 89,326 of record NZ_CP109280.1, read on the forward strand.
CCCAGCGCTCACGCGCCCTCATGCGCCGGGAGTGGACACGTGTCCTGGACGAGGTCGACCTGGTGGCCGCCCCCACCGTCCCGGTGACCGCGGTGAAGGCCGGCCAGGAGACGATCACCTGGGCCGACGGCACCGTCGAAGGAGTCGCCGAGGCCTATGTGCGCCTGTGCTGCCCCGCCAACATCACCGGGTTCCCCTCCCTGTCCGTCCCCGTCGGCCACGACGAGGCCGGGCTCCCCATCGGCATGCAGCTTCTCGCCCGGCCCCTCGGCGAGAGGGTGCTGCTGCGGGCCGGCCACGCCTACCAGCAGACGCAGCCGGCACCGGCAGGGGCGCTCGCGCCGGTCGTTGGAGACCGCAGTACGGCCGGGTCGTGCGGCACCTGAGGCGGTCACACCGTCACCAGCAGACGCACAGACGTGGCTTTTAAGATGAGCCCCATGAGCAGGCAGATGGTGCGTCCCGGCGGGCGCAGCGCCCGGGTCCAGGCGGCCGTGCACGCCGCCGTGCGGGACCTGTCCGCGGAGGTCGGCCGTGACGCCCTGACGGTCCCGCTGGTCGCCCAGCGTGCGGGGGTGACACCGTCGACGATCTACCGCCGGTGGGGGGATCTGCGGGAGCTGCTGTCGGACGTCGCCGTCGAGCGCCTGCGCCCCGAAGGGACCCCGGAGGACCACGGGTCTCTCCGGCGTGACCTGACCGCCTGGGCCGAGCAGTTCCTCGACGAGATGGGCTCCCCCACCGGCCGCTCCTACATCCGGGACGCCCTGCTCGGCGACCCCGACGGTGGCAACGCGGGCCGCTGCTCCGCGTACGCCGCCGACCAGATCCGCGTCATCGTCACCCGTGCGGCCGACCGCGGGGAGGAGGCCCCGGACGTCGAGACGGTCATGGACGCCGTCGTCGCCCCGCTGATGTATCGCATCCTGTTCCGCCCCGACGGACTGGACAGCGCCTTCGCGCGCCGCCTCGTCGCACGGCTTCTCGGCACCGACGAGGTGTGAACGGGCGTCCGTCGCCCGGTGGGTGTGCACCGGGCGGCAGGTGTCGTCACGCGGTCGGCCCGCCCGATGTCACGCGGTCGTCGGTTCCACCTCGTGCCGGACCCACACGTTCGGCTCGACGTAGACCGCCCGGTCGTGTGCGGTGTCGCAGTGCACCGGGACGAGGGCGCCCGGCACCTCGACGGGACCGTCCTCGGTGAAGGGCAGGCCGGTCCACTCCCGCCACTGGGCCAGCGATCCGCCGACCGTCATCGACGCCGGCGCGATCCTCACGATGCTGCCGCCCGCCTTGACGTGGACCCGGAGCCACGGGTCGGCCGGCAGGCCGTCGTCGCGCCGGCGGCCGACGTAGTCGGGCAGGGCGACGCGCGGTTCGCGATGTTTGGCGTTGGGACGCACCGGAGCCATCAGGACGTCGTGTCCCTGCCGGGCGACGGCGTCCTTCATCGCGGCCAGCATGCGGTAGGACAGTCCGCGACCGAGGTACTCCGTGTCGATGGTGATCTCCAGTGCGCCGGCCGCGGTCGTCGGGCATCCGCGGCGCCGATCGCGGAACGCCCACACCAGCACCTGGTCCCAGCCCGTGTCCGGCGTCGGAACACGCCCGTCGCCGTGGGCGTCGAACGGCACGCTCAGGCCGCGGGCCACCACACGCTCACCGTCCGTCGCGACCACACAGTGGTCCGGGAACTCCCCGGGCACCTGGTGCAGCAGCGCCGCCCCGACCTGGTCGTGCGCGATGAACTCCGGCCAGGTGTGCGTGATGTCGTAGATCCGGGGCACCAGCGACGGGCGCTCGGCCAGCGAGGTGATCACTATGTCGTCCACAACGGTCATGCGAGGACGATGACACGCGCACACCCTTGGCGGCCAGGGAGTTTCGCGCACACCCTTGCCGGCCAGGGAGCTTCGTGTGCGAGGCGCGCCGCGTCACACGTGGTCGCCGCGGTCCCGGACTGCGTCGGGTGCCTGGATCGCCACGGGTCCGACCTCGAAGCCGTCGACGTTCTCCAGGTGGGCGGCGTGGTGCCGGGCGCCGCCGGCGCGGGGGGTGCCGGGGACTCCTCGACCACCACACAGGTCGGTCCGAGGCGCCGGCTGCGGCCGTGGTCCCAGCGCTGGACGAGGGTGTGGCCCAGTGTTTCCGGCAGCCGGCCGATCGAGGCCACGGCGCGGTCGAGGTCGGGCACCCACAGTTCGAGATGGTCCAGGGTGCCGTGGGCCGGCAGGGTCATGCGGTTCTCTCAGCGGCGTCTGCGGACGGCGAACTCGTTGCCGTCCGGATCGGCGAGCACCCCATGCGGTTCCTCCGGGAGCTGTCCGATGCCGATGTGGCGGGCGCCCAGCTCGAGCGCCCTGGCCACCGTCTGCCGCCGGTCCTCCCAGGACGTGCTCGTCGGATCGACGTGTGCCCGGTTCCGGCCGGTCTTCGGCTCCTGGCTCGGCGGGAAGCGGAGACGGAACCCGGCGGCGTCCGGGGGGACGGATCGCGATGCCGTCGTCCGGGTCGTCGGCGGGCAGCCGGCCCAGGACGCCGGACCAGAACCGCGCCCCATCCTCGGGCCGGGTGGCGGTGGAACAGATGGCGTACATCTGACCGGTCGTACCCGTGTGGTCCCTCCCCCGGCGCAACGCGCCCCGCCCGATCGGTGCGTGCGGTGTACGTCGTGCCTCCGGCACGACAGGTGGTGCGGCGGGGGAGCCGGTCCGGCAGGCCGGGCGTCCCGGCGCGGAAGCGGTGCGCTACCGGTGTGGGACCGGCTTCCCGGTGTTCCCTTCCGGCCGGGCCGGTCCGCCGCGGCACACGAGACGCCCTCAGGGGCGTGGGTGCACCCGGCGGTCGTCGCAGGCCAGGCGGCGTTCCGAGGGGCACGGGAGGCCCACGGGACGCGACATCAGTCGGGGCGACTCCGCATTGTCCCAGGCTGGCTTGCAGGAAAGTTGAGCTGCGTCGTATAAGAAATCCCGGTCGAATCGTCTTTCTCCTGAGGAAGGTGATCGATGGGCGAGGGCTGGACGTTCGCCGGCGAGGCGTCAGGCAGCAGCGACCTGGTGACATTGCTCGAAGGGTCGTCGTTCTGCCTGTCCGAGCGGGGCGGGGATCTCGTGGCGGGCACCCCTCAGGGGCTCTTCCACCGGGACACCCGCATCCTGTCCGCCTGGCACCTGCGCCTGGACGACGCGGAGGTCGATCCCCTCACCGTCATCGCGCAGGAGCCCTACGAGGCACTGTTCCTCGGCCGGGCCCGGCCCCGCCCGGGACGCAGCGAGGCCACCGTGCTGGTGGAGCGTCACCGGTTCGTCGGGGCCGGCATGCGGGAGGACCTGGTGCTGCGCAATCTCGGCAACGAGGCCGCCGCCTGTCATCTGACGCTGCGTGTCGAGGCCGACTTCGCCGACCTGTTCGAGGTGAAGGAGGGCCGGGTCGAGTCGCGCGGCCAGTACGGTGTCGATTACGGCGACGGCGTGCTGGCGATGACCCGTCACCATCACGGGCAGAGCCGCGGGGTGCGCATCGTGGCCAAGGACGCCGTGTGCTCCCCCGGGCAGCTCACCTTCCGTCCGGTGGTGCCGCCGCGCGGCACCTGGCGGGCGTCCGTGCTGGTCACGCCCGTCGTCGACGGTGTGGAGACGCCGACCTCGTTCCCGCTGGAGCGTCCGCTGGAGCAGGCCGCGCCGTCCGTGCGGACCAGTGCCTGGCGTCAGTCCGGTCCCCGTGTCCACACCCGCGACGAGTCGCTGTCGAACACCCTGCGCCGCAGCTGCCAGGACCTCGGGGCGCTGCGGATCTTCGACCCGGAGCGCCCGGACACCCCCGTGGTGGCGGCCGGAGCCCCCTGGTTCATGGCGTTGTTCGGCCGTGACTCCGTTCTCACCGCGCTGATGGCACTGCCGCTGGATCCCCAGCTGGCCCTCGGCACGGCACGTGTCCTCGCCCGTCATCAGGGCACCGCCACCGACCCGGTCACCGAGGAGGAACCCGGGAAGATCCCGCACGAGCTGCGGTTCGGGGTGGAGGCGTCCCTCGCGCTCGGCGGCACGGTGTACTACGGCACCGTCGACGCCACCCCGCTGTTCGTGATGCTGCTCGGCGAGCTGTTCCGGTGGGGCGTCGACGCGGACGCGGTACGGGAGTTGCTGGCGCACGCGGACCGGGCGCTGGCCTGGATCGAGAAGTACGGCGACCGCGACGGCGACGGGTTCGTGGAGTACCGCAGGTCCACCGACCGGGGCCTGGCCAACCAGGGCTGGAAGGACTCCTGGGACGGCGTCAACGGCGCCGACGGCAGGATCGCCGAACCGCCGGTCGCCCTGTGCGAGGTACAGGGGTATGTGCACGCCGCCTACCGTGCGCGGGCCCTGCTCGCCGAGCACCTGGAGCACGACACCGCGGGTGCGGCCCGCTGGCGGGAGCGGGCGCGGCAGCTCAGGGAACGTTTCGACGCCGCGTTCTGGCTGCCCGACCGCGGCTGGTACGCCGAGGCGCTGGACGGTGCCAAACGTCCAATCGACGCGCTCGCGTCCAACATGGGGCACTGTCTGTGGACCGGCATCGTCGATTCGGGGCGCGCGCGGACCGTGGCCGAGAGGCTGCTGTCGCCGGAGATGTTCAGCGGCTGGGGTGTGCGCACCATCGCCACCACGATGGCCGCCTACAACCCGATGAGCTACCACAACGGCTCGGTGTGGCCGCACGACAGCGGCATCGTCGCCGCCGGGCTGATGCGCTACGGCTTCACCGCGCACGCCCGCCGGATCGCCGAGGCCGTGCTGGACGCTGCGGCGGCCTTCGGCGGGCGGCTGCCGGAGCTGCTGTGCGGCTTCGACCGGGCCGAGTACGCCCGCCCGGTGCCCTACCCCGCGGCGTGCTCGCCGCAGGCCTGGGCCTCGGCGACCCCGCTGCATCTGCTGCGGGTGCTGCTGGGTGCCGAGGTGTGCCTGCCCCACGGGGTGCTGCGGGTGCGCCCGAATCTGCCCGACGCCTTCCTGCCCCTGCGCATCACGGACGTCCCGCTCGGTGTGGCCCGCGCGAACCTCACCGTGCGCCGCGGCGGCCGGGTGGAGATCGACGGCCTGCCGTCCGGGCTGCGGCCGACCGACGAGGCCTGCCCGTGCACGGCCGTCGACCCACCGCCCGCCGCCTGACGGCCCTCGCCCGAAGACCTTCTGTCGCTGTCGCATCCGTGTGCCGGCGCCGACCGGCCGTGTGCGACCCCGCGCCGCGGCCGACGCCGTCCGCGGCCCGCCTACTCACCATCCACTCGCCCCTGCTCGCGGACAGGCCACGGCACGCCGTGGCGCGGCGGAACCGTGCCCTGCCCGCGGTCGGCGGGCGCGCGTCCGCCGACTCGTGGCGCTCCGGCGGCTCCGACGACGCCCCGGAGCGACCCGGCCGGCGGGCCGAGGACGAAAGGAGTCTTTCCGTGAGCAACCGGCCGCTTCGTATCGCCATGGTCGCGCCGCCGTGGTTCGAGCTTCCGCCGCGCGGCTACGGAGGCATCGAGGCGATGTGTGCCGACCTCACCGGCGCCCTGGTCGACCGCGGCCACGACGTCACCCTGATCGCCGCCGGCCGCAACGGCACCCGGGCGCACCGGATGCTGCGCACCTACGACCTGCCGCAGGGTTCGCGGCTGGGTGAACCGCTGCCGGAGGTGCTGCACGCCGCGGCCACCGCCCGGCTGCTGGAGGACCTCGACGTGGACGTCGTGCACGACCACACGCTCGCCGGTCCGCTGCTGGCCCGCGGTCACCGGGTGCCCACGGTCGTCACCACCCACGGGCCGCTGGACGGCGAGCCCGGCGACTACTACCGGCACCTGGGCGACAGCGTGCACCTGGTGGCGATCTCGCAGTCGCAGCGGTCCCAGGCACCCGACCTGAACTGGGCGGGCACCGTGCACAACGCGCTGCGCGCCTCCGACTTCCCCTACCGCCGCGACAAGGAGGACTGGGTCTTCTTCCTGGGCCGCTGCACCCCCGACAAGGGCATGCACCTGGCGATCGACGCGGCCGTCGCCGCCGGCCGGACGATCAAGCTGGCCGCCAAGTGCAACGAGCCGGCCGAGCGCGCCTACTTCGAGGCCGAGATCGAACCGCGGCTGGGCCCGGGCGTGGAATGGCTGGGTGAGGTCACCGGTGACCGCAAGAAGCGCCTGCTGGCGCGGGCGCGCTGCCTGGTGTTCCCGCTGCAGTGGGAGGAACCGTTCGGCATGGTGATGATCGAGGCCATGGTGTGCGGCACTCCTGTGGTGACGCTGCGCCGGGGCTCGGTGCCGGAGGTCGTGGTGGACGGGGTGACCGGCCTGGTCCGCGAGGACGCCGCCGACCTGCCCGACGCGATCGAACAGGTGTCTGCCATCGATCCGCGGGCCTGTCGGGACCATGTGATCGACCACTTCCAGCCGGAGACCATGGCGGCCGGCTACGAGGCCGTGTACCGCAAGGTGCTCGAGGCCCGCACCCCGGCTGCGACGGCCCCGCTCAGCTCTCCGCCGGCCCAGCGGGACATGCGTCCGGTGGCCTGACCGGACAACCCGGTGGTGCGCCGGGCGGCGCCGGAGCGCCGCCGGTGTACCACCGGGGTGCCGGGCGGCGCGGTGTGCGTGCGGTGCGTGTGGTCGTGCGGGCCCGTGCGGGCCCGGACCGCCGCGCGCCGTGCCGGGCGCGGAGACCGGCCGGCCGGGGTGCGGTCCCGGACCGGCCGGTGCACGGGGTGTCCCGTGAATCCGCCCGCACCGGCAGCGGGCAGCCCGGGGCTCCCGGGCCCCGCGGGGTCTCGGGCCGCTGTGGCGGCCGGGCCGCTTTCGCGGTAGACCGGTCTGCAGCGCCGTCTCCCTCCCCCGGCGCTCCCGGCGGCGGAAGGCCGACGATCGTGGACCACTCCCCTGTCCCGGCTGTCCCGGCTCGGGTGCGGGTCTCCAGCCGCACCGGCCGCTGGATCCTGGTGACCACGGTCCTCGGTTCGAGCATGGCGCTGCTGGACTCCACCGTCGTCAATGTCGCCCTGCCGCGCATCGGCCGGGACCTGCACGCCGACCTCGCCGTGCTGCAGTGGACGGTCAACGCCTATCTCGTCACCCTGGCCGGGCTGATCCTGCTCGGCGGCTCGCTGGGCGACCGCTACGGCCGGCGGAGGATCTTCGTGCTCGGGGTCTGCTGGTTCGCCGCGGCCTCCGCCCTGTGCGGGCTGGCCCCGAACGCGACCGTGCTGGTGGTCGCCCGCGCCCTGCAGGGGATCGGCGGCGCCCTGCTCACCCCCGGCTCCCTGGCCCTGATCCAGGCGTCCTTCCATCCCGACGACCGGGGCCGGGCCGTGGGTCTGTGGTCCGGGTTCGGGGGCATCGGCGCGGCGATCGGACCGTTCCTCGGCGGCTGGCTGGTGGACGGTCCGGGCTGGCGCTGGGTGTTCCTGATCAACGTTCCGGCGGCGCTGGTGTGTGCGCCGGTCGCGCTGCGGCACGTGCCGGAGTCCTCCGGTGAGCGCGGGCACGGCCGGTTCGACGTGCTCGGCGCCGCCCTCGGCGCGGCGGCCCTCGCCCTGGTGACCTACGCCCTGATCCAGGCCCACAGCGGTGCCGTGGTCGTCGCGTCCACCGCGGCCGCCGGAGTCGTCGCCGCCGTCGCCTTCGTCCTGGTCGAGGGCCGCGTGTCCGACCCGATGATGCCGCTGGAGGTCTTCTCCTCCCGGCAGTTCAGCGCGGTCAACGCGGTCACACTGGGCGTCTACGCGGCGTTCGGCGGTTTCTTCTTCCTGGTCGCCCTCCAGCTGCAGGTGGTCTCCGGCTACTCGCCGCTGCGCGCGGGCATCGCCCTGCTGCCCACGACGGTGCTCATGCTGCTGTTCTCGGCCCGCTCCGGCGCGCTGTCCGACCGGATCGGGCCGCGTCTGCCGCTGACCGTCGGTCCGGTGCTGTGCGCGGCGGCGATGCTGCTGATGCTGCGGGTCGGCCCGCACGCGCACTATCTCACCGAGGTGCTGCCGGCTGTGGTGGTCATGGGTGCCGGCATGGTCACCCTGGTGGCTCCGCTGACCGCCTCGGTCCTCGCCTCGGTGGACAGCTCCCGCGCGGGTCTGGCCAGCGGCATCAACAACGCGGCGGCCCGCGCCGCCGGTCTGCTCGCGGTGGCGGCACTGCCGCTGGTGTCCGGGATGGGCCCGCAGTCCTACCGTTCGGCCGAGGCCTTCGACGCGGCGTTCCGGCGGGCCATGCCGGTCTGCGCGGCGCTGCTGGTGGCGGCCGCGGGCCTCGCCTTCGCCACGGTCCGCCGCCCGACCCCCGGCTGCCGGCGGCCGCAGTGCCGCACCCACGGCTTCGTGACGGCGCCGCCGCTCGAGGACGGCCGCGACGGCCCGGCGCCCCGCGCACGGTGACCGACCTGCCGGAGGCTTGTCGCCGCCGCGACGGCGGCAGCGGCAGGACGCAGGAAGGTCCGGCCTGGCCTCGCCCACCGGAGCGGACCGCGGTCTCATGGGACATGGGGGCGGACGCGGTCGCCCGGACGGACGGGGACGCGGTGGCACAGCGAGGCGGGACACGGTCACATGGCCGGGCGAACACGGTCGCACGGTGGGACAGGGAGGTGCCGCGCATGGGTACGACGATTCCGTCGGTGATGCGGGCCTGGGTGGTCTCCGCGCAGCGCCCGGGCACGGTCGAGCCCGCCGAGCTGCCGGTTCCGGTCCCCTCGGGCGACGAGCTGCTGGTGCGGGTGACGGCGTGCGGGGTGTGCCGTACCGATCTGCATGTGCGGGACGGCGACCTGCCCGCGCACCGGGAGCGGGTGGTGCCGGGACACGAGGTGGTCGGCGAGGTCGTCGCGGCGGGCCCGGACGCCGTCGGGTGGGAGCCCGGTACCCGGGTCGGAGTCGCCTGGCTGCGCCATACCTGCGGGACGTGCACGTACTGCGTGCACGGGCAGGAGAACCTGTGCCCGTCGTCCCGTTACACCGGCTGGGACGCCGACGGCGGCTACGCCGAGTACACCACCGTCCCCGCCCCCTACGCCTACCGGCTGCCGCCCGGGCGCCCCGCGGAGGAGTCGGCCCCGCTGCTGTGCGCGGGGATCATCGGCTACCGGGCGCTGCGGCGCGCCGAGCTGCCCGCCGGCGGTCGCCTGGGGATCTACGGCTTCGGCGCCTCCGCCCATCTCACCGCGCAGATCGCTCTCGCCCAGGGCGCCACCGTACATGTGTTCACCCGGTCCCCGGCCGCGCAGGAGCTGGCGCTGCGCCTGGGTGCCGCCTCGGCGGCCGGCGCCACGGACCCTCCGCCGCGCCCGCTGGACGCCGCGATCCTGTTCGCCCCGGCCGGTGAGCTGGTCCCCGTGGCCCTGGAGGCACTGGACAGCGGCGGTACGCTCAGCATCGCCGGGATCCACCTCAGCGACATCCCGGCCCTGGACTACCAGCGGCATCTGTTCCGCGAGCGGACGGTGCGCAGCGTCACAGCCAACACCCGCGCGGACGGACGGGACCTGCTCGCCCTGGCGGCCGAGCGGCCGCTGCGCGTCGAGGCCGCTCTCTACGACTTCGAGCAGGCGCCCCGGGCCCTGGACGACCTGGCCGCGGACCGCGTCACCGGGGTGGCGGTCCTGCGGGTCGCGTCACCGCCGCGGTCCTGACCGGCTCGGCACGGTCGTCGCCGGGGCACGTCCTCCTCCGCGCCCGCACACGTCACGCCCACAGGGCGCCGGCGAGCGACGCCCCGAGAAGCGCCGCACCGAGCCCCGCCACCACACTGGCGACGGCGTTGGCCACGGCGAACAGGCGTGCCCCGGTCTCGGCCAGCTTGAGCGTCTCGTAGGAGAACGTCGAGTAGGTCGTCAGCGCCCCGCACAGCCCGGTGCCGATCAGCAGCTGCACCTGCGGCGAGGCCACCCCGGCCGCCACGGCGCCCGTCAGCAGGCCGAGGACGAGGCTGCCGGCCACGTTGACCGTGAAGGTGCCCCACGGGAAGACGGTGTCGTGCCGCCTCTGTACCGCCCGGTCGGTCAGATACCGCAGGGGTGCGCCGACCATGGCGCCGACGATCACGAGCACCCAGTTCACGCGTCCTCCTCGCAGTCCGGGCCGGATGTCTCCCCGCGCGGGCGCAGCGGGGGCCGGCTGAGGACGACCTCGCACTCGTCCAGTACGACCAGTCCCTGCGTCACCAGCTCGTCCAGCTCGGGCAGGAAGGCCCGCACCTTCTCCTCGATGTCCACGATCACGATCGCCACGGGCAGATCCTCGCTCAGCGACAGAAGCCGCGAGGTGTGGATCAGCGAGGAGGCACCGAACCCCTCCATCCCCCGGAAGACGGACGCGCCGGCGAGCCCGGCCCGGTGTGCGCGGTGCACGATCTCGCACTAGAGAGGCTTGTGCCGCCAGACGTCCTTTTCCCCGACGAAGATCGTCAGGCGCAGGGCACCACCCGCCGTTCCGGTCACCGCTGCCTCCATGCCACCAGGCGGCGCGTCACCGTCGCCGCCAGCCACACCGCCGCCAGCGCCGCGCACAGCGTCAGGGCGAGGTAGGCGAATCCGGTCCGCGGCCGGCCGCCGTCCAGGAGCGTGTGCGCGTCCACGGCGTAGGTCGAGAACGTCGTGAACCCGCCCAGCACCCCGGTGCCGAAGAAGGGCCGCAGCAGCGGATGGACCGGGCGGACCTCCGTGATCAGCACCATGAACACCCCCATGACCGCGCAGCCGACGACGTTGACCCACAGCGTCGTCCACGGGAGGGTGCCTGCGGCCGTGGGCCACAACAGCGACGCCCCGTACCGGGCGGAGGCTCCGACAGCACCGCCGAGCGCCACCGCCACGACCGTCGGCGCCTGGTCCCATCGGGGACGACGGCCCGCGGGCGTGCGGGGAAGGGCGTCCGCGCGGGCGGACGTGCCGGTGGTGCCGGATCGCGGGGCTGTCATGAACGTACGTCTCCTACTCGCCGGGGCCCGACGGCACGGGCCACACGTCATCGCAAGCAGGGACTGTTGGCGGCACCCGTGCCGCGGTTCGGATACGGCGAGCCCCACCGCCGCGCCGCGGTCGCGGACCGCAGCCACCCACCACCTTATCGTCCTTGTCCCGACTGCCCGGCGCCGAGCCCGGGCAGTCGGAAGGACCGGCGACGGGCCGGTCGCCCGGCCGTGCACACGGCGCACCGTGCTGGTGCCTGACGCCCGGGCGCGAGTGGTCCGTGTGCTCCGGATGCGTGAACCCGGCCGGTGCGGAAGCGTGGGCAAGGGGACAAACCCACTGTGTGCGCGGCGGCACGCGCGGCCGGTCGCCGCCCGGTGACGCGCCGCCTCCGTCGAGCGAGGGCCGAACTCGGTGGCTTCCCGGGAGATTCCCATGATCGTCAAGCGCAGCATCCTTAGGCCGCCGGTGTCCGCGGAACCGGCGGCGCATCCCGCCGCGACGGCCGGGTCGTCGGCCGCCGCATGGGGACTTGTGCTGATCAGGCTGACGTTCGGACTGCTGATGGCCGGCCATGGGGCGCAGAAGGTGTTCGGCTGGTTCGGAGGCGGGGGCCCGGCGGCGACCGGCCGAGGGTTCGAGGCCCTGGGCTACCGCCCGGGAGAGGTCTTCGCGGTGATCGCCGGCCTGTCCGAGATGCTCGGCGGCCTCGGCCTGGCGCTGGGGTTCCTCACTCCGCTGGCGGCCGCCGCGCTGATCGGCGTCATGATCAACGCCGTGGTGACGGTGACCGGGCCCCGCGGTCTGTGGGTGATGGACGGCGGTGCGGAGTACAACGTCGGCATCGCGGTCGTCGCCCTGGCGATCGCCGCCGTCGGTCCCGGCCGGCTCGCCGTCGACCGGTTCTTCCGGTGGCGCGACGGCGGCTGGACGGCTGCCGCCGTGGCTCTGGCACTGGGTGGTGCGGGTGCCGCTCTCAGCCTGGGGCTGTGACCCCGCGACGGCCGCCGCGGCAGCGGAACAGGCGACCGTTCGAGCGGGTCGGCGGAGGGCCGGCGGCCACGCGTCCGGCACCGCCTTCGGTGAAGATCGACTTCACGGGTACCCTCGTGAGCAGCCGCATCGTCCTGTGCGGGCCGGTAGGGCCCGCAGCCCGGGAGCAGGTGCGGCCGCACCCGACCGCGTACCCGCTCGGCCGGCGCCGGGACGGCCGGCCTGGACGCCGGTCGGGTCCGCGAACCCATGGCCACCGAGGCCCGCAGCCGGGCCCGGTCCGGCCGGCACGGAAGGAGAGTCCCTTGATTTTCATCACGGCGAAGTTCCAGGTGCTCCCGGAGCACGCGGACCAGTGGCCGCAGATCACCGAGGAGTTCACCCGCGCCACCCGCTCGGAGCCCGGGTGCCTCTGGTTCGACTGGTCCCGCAGCCTGGACGACCCCTCGGAGTACGTGCTCGTCGAGGCGTTCCGTGACGACGAGGCGGGCGCCGCGCACGTGCAGTCCGACCACTTCCGCGCGGCGCAGGAGAAGCTGCCGCGCTACCTGGTCGCCACGCCGAAAATCGTGAACACGACGATCGACCAGGACGACTGGTCGGAGCTGGGCGAGATGGCCGTCAAGTAACAGCTGCCCGGCCCGGTGTCGCCCCCGGCGGCGCCGGCGTCCCTCGGCCCCCGGTCCGTACTCCGCTGCGGACCGGGGGCCGACGGCATACCGGGCCGGACGGACCCGGGCCCGCAGGGTCCGTGGACGCCTGCCGCCGTGCCGCGGCCTCGGCCGCTCCCTCCGCGACGCCACCGCCCGACCGACCCCTCCCCGACCGACACTGCCTCGACCGGCACCTCCCCGACCGGCACTGCCTCGACCGCCGCCGGAGCGCCCGCAGCCGACCGCCTGCCACAGTCCTGCCCGCCCCTCGGCCGAACGTGAACGCCTGCTTCCGCGACTCTTGACATCGTTCCCGGCGCGGGAGAGCATCCTCGCGGTGTTTTGACAACGTTGTCTACAGTCCGCGCGGGAGCGCCAACACGCCGTCGAACGGCGTGCTCTGACCTTCTGTCGGACGTGAAGGGCAGGAGCGCGGTGTCAGGTCCATCGATACTTCTCACGCAGGCGAAAGGCAGACCGCGTCACCGACGGCGCGTGCTCGGTGTGGTCGCCGCGGGTGCCCTGGCGATCGCGGCGACGGCCGTGACCGTCACCCCCGCCTCGGCCGCGGCGGCGGGCCACGGCGCGGTCGGGGACCCGGCCGCCTATGTCGACCCGTTGATCGGCTCGTCCAACGCGGGCAACACCTACCCGGGCGCCGTGCGGCCGTTCGGCATGCTGGCCTGGAGCCCCCAGAACACCCGCGGCAACCAGGTCTCCACGCCCGCTCCGGGCGGGTACCAGTACGACGCCACGAAGATCCGTGGCTTCAGCCTCACCCATCTCAGCGGCGTCGGCTGCTCGGGTGCCAACGGCGACATCCCGATCATGCCGATCGTGGGCGACGTCGACTCCTCGCCCACCGCCGACACCACCGACTCCCGCTACGCCGACACCTTCTCGCACGACAACGAGTCCGCGGCGGCGGGCTACTACAAGGTGCGCCTGGACAGCGGCGCCCTTGTCGAGCTGACGACGACCGAGCGCACCGGCTCGGGGCGGTTCGGCTTCCCGGCGGACAAGCCGGCGAGCATGCTGCTGCGCACCTCCAACTCGGAGACCGGCTCCACCGACGCCGAGGTGACGGTGGACGCCGCCAGACGGACGGTGACCGGTTCGGTCAGCGCGGGCAACTTCTGCGGACCGCAGAGCGCCAACAACCGCAAGGACCTGTACACGCTGTACTTCACGGCGCACTTCGACACGCCGTTCGCGAAGGTCGGCACCTGGACCGACGGCACCCTGCATCCCGGCGCCACCACCGCCTCGGGCGGCACGGGCTTCAGCTCCTCGGGCAACGCACAGGCCGGCAAGGGCTCGGGGGCGTACGTCACCTTCCCGTCGGGCACCACCCAGGTGCAGGTGAAGGTGGCGATCTCCTACGTCAGCCCGCAGAACGCGGAGGCGAACCTGCGCGCGGAGAACCCGCCCGGCAAGACCTTCGACGCCGTGCGGTCCGCGTCCCACGCCGCCTGGAAGCGCGCGCTGAGCGCGATCGAGGTGAGCGGCGGCACCGACGCCCAGCGCACCACGTTCTACACGGCGCTGTACCACTCGATGCTGGAGCCGACCCTCACCAGCGACGTCGACGGACGCTATCTGGGCGCCGACCGCAAGCCGCACCGGCTCGCCAAGGGGCAGAAGGCGCAGTACGGCACCTTCTCCGGCTGGGACCAGTACCGCGCCCAGGTGCAGCTGATGACGCTGCTGAACCCGAGGGCGGGCAGCGACTACGCGCAGTCCCTGTTCAACTATGCGCAGCAGCGCGACGGCGAATGGGACCGCTGGCTGCTGGAGAACGGCAAGACCAGCGTGATGTCCGGTGACCCGTCGGACCCGGCACTGGCGAGCATCTACGCCTTCGGCGGGCGTGACTTCGACGTCAAAGGTGCGCTGAAGTCGCTGGTGACGGCTGCGACCGTGCCGACGGAGAACGACCTGAGCAGCGCCGGCTGCAACGTGGAGTGTGTGGGCCAGCGCCCGGCCCTGGACCAGTATCTGAAGCTGGGTTACGTACCGGCCGACGGCTGCCACTGCTGGGGCGGTGCCGCCGAGACGCTGGAGGACGCGATCGCCGACTTCGGCATCGCCTCGCTCGCCGAGCAGATCGGCGACCACGCCACGGCGAAGACGTTCCTGGAGCGCAGCGGGGCCTGGACGAAGGTGTTCGACCCGAACGCCACCCCGCAGGGCGGCTACATCCGCGACCGCAGGTCCGACGGGACCTGGGCGGGCACGTTCACCCCGGACACCGGCAGCGGGTTCGTGGAGGGCACCAGCGCCCGCTACACGTGGATGGTGTACTCCGACGTGGCCGGTCTGGCCCGGGCGATGGGCGGTGACGAGGCGGCCGTGGCCCGTCTGGACGCGTTCTTCCGCACCCCGGACGGCGCCTTCGACTTCTCCGCGAAGGACGGCACCCGCTACGACCCGACGAACGAGCCCGACATCCACGTCCCGTACCTGTACGACTACCTGGGCGCGCCGTACAAGACGCAGGAGACGGTCCGGGCCGAGATGGACCAGCTGTGGACGGCCGGCCCGGGCGGCATTCCCGGCAACGACGACGCGGGCACGATGTCGTCCTGGTACGTCTTCTCGGCGCTGGGCATGTACCCGGCGGTTCCCGGCCGGGCCGACATGGTGCTGACGGCGCCGCTGTTCCCGCACGCCGTGATCCACACCGGCAACCACCGGACGATCACCATCGACGCACCCGGGGCGTCGGCGGCCAACATCTACATCCACGGTCTGAAGGTCGACGGCCGTACGTCCGGCAAGCCGTGGGTGCCCGCGTCGTTCGTCACCCGCGGCGGCACCCTGCGGTACACGCTCGGCTCGCGGCCCGACACCTCCTGGGGCAGCGCGAAGGCCGACCGGCCACCGTCGTTCCCGAGCGGCACCGCGACGTACTTCACCGGCATCACCCCCTCGTCGCTGAAGACGGAGCCCGGCGGTGACGCGGCCGCCGCGACCGTCAAGGTGCAGTCGCTGCAGGACGAGACCACCGAGGTGCACTGGCGGGCGACCGCACCGGAGGGCATCACGGTGACCCCGTCCGAAGGGGACATCACCGTGCCCGCCGGCGGTGCCGCCGAGGCACACCTCACCGTCTCCGCGGCGGCCGGGACGGACGAGGGTTTCCACACGATCCCGGTGACGCTGACCACGGCGTCCGGCACCCGGCTGCCGAAGACGTCCGCGTCGGTGACGGTCGCCGAGAAGAACAGCATGCTGTGGAACGCCAACAACAACGGCATCTCGGCGGACGACTCCGACCCGCGGGCCAACTTCGACGGAGAGGGCTGGAGCTACTCGGCCGCCGCACTCGCCGCGGCCGGTGTGGAGCCGGGCGGAACCGTCTCCGCGGGTGGGTTCGAGTTCACCTGGCCGAAGGCCGCCGCCGGGGAGCCCGACAACATCGAGGTCGTCGGGGGCGGTCAGGTGCTGGCCGTGCAGCCTGTCGACGGTGCGACGAAGCTGAGCTTCCTCGGCAGCGCCGCCCAGGGCGCGGCGAGCGGGACGGTGACGCTCACCTACACCGACGGCACCACCCAGCAGGCCACCCTCGGCTTCAGCGACTGGACGCTGGGCGGCGGCACGCAGCAGCCGTCGTTCGGCAACATCGTCGCGGTCCACACCGAGTACCGGGACATCCAGGGCGGCGGCAGGGACCCGGTGGGCACCGAGGTGTTCGCCAGCGCACCGATCACGCTGCAGGCGGGCAAGCAGCTGGCGAGTGTGACGCTGCCCGCCTCGACGGACGGCGGCGTTCTGCACGTCTTCGCGGTGGCGACCGCCTGACGCGCTGCATCCCGGACGGCGACGTGTCCGCCGTCCGGCCGTGCCACGGGGCCGGTCCCGAGCGGGGCCGGCCCCGTGGCGTGGCGTGCGGGCCGCGGCAGGAGGGCGAGCGCCCCCGGTGCGCGGGCCGACGACGGAAATCGCGGGTCGGGCGCGGGAGTTGGCTGCATCCGATCATGAAAGTGCGCCGCGCGTGTGTGATGCTTCCGCCATGATGCACTCCGACGAAACCTGGCGCGCGCGCCTGCGGACCGACCGGCCCCACTCGGCGCGGGTGTGGAACTACCTGCTGGGCGGCAAGGACCACTATCCGGTGGACAGCGCGGCCGGCGAGATGATCCTGCAGAACTTCCCGCAGATCGCCGCGATCGCCCGTCAGCAGCGGGCCTTTTTGAAGCGGGCGGTGCGGTTCCTGGCCGCCGAGGCGGGCATCCGCCAGTTCCTGGACATCGGCACCGGACTGCCCACGGCGGACAACACCCATGAGGTCGCCCAGGGCATCGCGCCTCAGTCCCGCGTCGTCTACGTCGACAACGACCCGATCGTGCTGGTCCACGCCGAGGCGCTGCTGCGCAGCACGCCCGAGGGGGCGTGCGCGTACATCGACGCGGACGCCCGCGACACCGGCCGCATCCTCGCCCGCGCCGCGGACACCCTCGACTTCTCCCGGCCCGTCGGGCTCATCATGCTGGGCATCATGGGGCAGCTGCCGGACAGCGACGATCCGGCGGGCGTGGTGAAGCGGTTCGTCGACGCGCTGCCGCCGGGCAGCTATGTGGCGCTCAGCGACGGCACCGACACCAGCGAGGGCCTCAAGAACGCGATCGCCGCCTACAACAGCCGGTCCGCGAACTCCTACCATCTGCGGCCGCCGGAGCAGATCGAGTCCTTCCTCGACGGTCTGCGCCTGGTCGAGCCGGGTCTGGTCAGGACCGCGCAGTGGCGTCCGGACGAGGAGGCCCTGCGGATCGATCCGGAGGAGGACCACGCGGTCGCCGCCGTCGCTGTCAAGGAGTGATCTTCCGTTGAGGAGTCGGCGGGCGGCGGTTCTCCGTGGCCGCCGTCCGCCCCGGCGCACCGCGGGCCGCGCGGCCGCACGGCCTGAAGCGGAATCTGGCGGTCCGGCGGTGCGCCGGGAGAATGGGCGGGTCGGCTCGACGGTGAGCGGAGGTGGCTGAATGGCTACGGTGGTACTGGTCGGCACGCTGGACACCAAGGGCGCCGAGTACGCGTGGCTCGCGCAACGGTTGCGGGGGCACGGGGTGGACGTGGTGACCGTCGACGTCGGTCCGCTGTCGGACGCCGCCGCGGACGTCACCGCGGCCGAGGTGGCACGGGCGGCCGGCGCCGATCCCGCGGCCCTGCGGACGGCGGGCGACCGCGGCGCGGCGATGGAGACGATGGCGGCGGGCGCGGCCCGGGTCGTGGTGGACCTGCACGCCGCCGGGCGGCTCGACGGGGTGCTCGCGGTGGGCGGGTCCGGCGGCACGTCGGTGGCCGCCCGCGCGGTGCAGGAACTGCCGGTCGGCGTGCCCAAACTGCTGGTGTCCACGATGGCCTCGGGCGACGTCGCCCCGTACGTCGGCGCGGTGGACGTCACGCTGATGTACGCGGTGGTGGACGTGGCCGGGATCAACTCCGTCTCCGCGCAGGTGCTCGGCAACGCGGCCGCGGCGGTCGCCGCCATGGCACGGGAGCACGCGGCCCGCCGCGCGGCTCCCGCCACCGAGCACCGTCCGCTGGTGGGGCTGACGATGTTCGGTCTGACCACGCCCGCGGTGGACGAGGCCCGCGCGGAGCTGGAGCGGCTCGGCTACGAGCCGCTGGTGTTCCACGCCACCGGCGCCGGCGGCCGCACCCTGGAGAAACTCGCCGGCGACGGGCGGTTCGCGGGCGTGCTGGACCTGACGACGACGGAGCTGGCCGACGATCTGGTCGGCGGTGTGCTCAGCGCGGGACCGGACCGTCTGACGGCGGCGGGCGCGCGCGGTGTCCCCCAGGTCGTCTCGCTGGGCGCGCTGGACATGGTCAACTTCGGGCCGCGCGAGACGGTGCCGGCGGCGTTCGAGGGCCGCAGGTTCGTGGTCCACAACCCGACCGTGACCCTGATGCGCACCACGCCCGCGGAGATGGCCGAGCTGGGACGCCGGATCGGCGCCCGGCTGGCCGCCGCCCGCGGGCCGGTCACGGTGTTCGTGCCGCTGCGCGGGCTGAGCGGGATCGACCGGGACGGCGGCCCGTTCCGGGACGAGGAAGCCGACGCGGCGCTGTTCGCCGCGCTGCGTGCGGAGCTGGCCGGGTCGGCGGTGGAGCTGGTGGAGGTCGACGCGCACCTCAACGACCCGGGGTTCGGCCGGCGGGCCGCGCACCGGCTGCACGAGCTGATCGGCGCGACGCGGTGACCCGGGACCGGTGCGGTGGACCCCGGTCGCCGTGCGCGGCGGCACCACGGCAGCCGCGCGCCTGGGCGTGCCCGGGGCACGGCGGCGCGCGCAGGGGGTGCCCGGGGCGCACCGGTTCCACGACCGACCGGAACGACCCTGTGACGTGACCGGTTGCCTGGGGCACGAGAGGCAGAACACGAGAGCAGAAAGGCAGGACAACATGGACCGGGACACGGCCCTGCGGCGGCTGCGGGCGACGGTGGCGTCCGGCCGCCCGGTCATCGGCGGCGGTGCCGGCACGGGCATCTCCGCCAAGTCCGCGGAGGCGGGCGGCATCGATCTGCTGATCATCTACAACTCCGGGCGCTATCGCATGGCCGGCCGGGGCTCCCTGGCGGGCCTGCTGGCCTACGGCGACGCGAACGCGATCGTGATGGAGATGGCCGGCGAGGTGCTGCCGGTGGTACGGGACACCCCGGTGCTCGCCGGGGTCAACGGCACCGACCCGTTCCGGGTGATGGGCCGGTTCCTGGACCAGCTGAAGGACATGGGCTTCGCCGGGGTGCAGAACTTCCCGACGGTCGGGCTCATCGACGGTGTCTTCCGGCAGAACCTGGAGGAGACCGGCATGGGGTTCGGGCTGGAGGTCGAGATGATCGCCGCCGCGCACGAGCGGGACCTGCTGACCGCCCCGTACGTCTTCGACCCCGCCCAGGCGGCCGCCATGGCCGAGGCCGGCGCCGACATCCTGGTGCCCCACCTCGGCCTGACCACCAAGGGCACCATCGGCGCGACCACCGCGCCGAGCCTCGACGAGTGCGTCGAGCGGATCCAGGCGATGCGCGACGCGGCGGTGGAGGTCAACCCCGACATCATGGTCCTGTGCCACGGCGGGCCGATCGCCGAACCCGAGGACGCGCAGTACGTGCTGTCGCGCACACGCGGCGTCGTCGGGTTCTTCGGCGCCAGTTCGATCGAGCGGCTGCCCACGGAGACGGGCATCCGCCGGCAGACCGAGGCCTTCAAGGCGCTCAGCCTGCCGTCCTGAGCGACGATGGGCCGTCGTCGGCCGCCGGCCGTGCTGGGCAACGCCTTCCCGGCCGGCGACCGCACCGGCCAGGTTCCGTTTGGCCGTCGTCCGGTCGTCCTCCGGCGGTGCGGTCCCTCGGGCTGCCGGGCCGACGCCTGTGTGCCGTGCCGGCGGCCCCGTCGTGCCGGGATGCGAGGTGCGTACCGGGGAGTAGCGTGGGAAGAGCGGATGGGTCACCCGCAGCAGGTGTGCCCCGTCCGGTTCCGCGGTCCGCTCCGCGCATGCCGCCGACAGGCGGGTCGGGCGGGACAGAGCCGACCCGCGCACGGAGTGGAACACCGCGCACACGCCGTCGCCCCAGGGACCGGGAGGAGTGGTTCGCGTGGGTGCAGCACCGAACAGCCTGCAGCAGGCGGAACTGACCGAGGAACAGGCGCGCGAGAAGGAGCGCGAGTGGTTCCTCGACGCCGAGACCGGAGAGATCAAGCCGGACGAGCGTCCCGGCGACGACCCGAGGACGCGGCCGCGCCCGGTCCGGGCCGCACGCTGGACCTTCGATTGACCGAGCGCCCGGCCGAGCCGCTCCCCGAGAACCGTGTCTGGGCGCGGCATCCTCGGCGCACCGGCTCGGTCCTGATCGTCGGTGCGGGGGCGGTCGGCGGTTTCGTCGCCGAGGAACTCGCGCGGATCGGCTTCGGCCCGCTGCATCTGGTCGACCCGGACACGCTGGCGCTGGAGAACATCGTGCGCCACCCGCTCGGTGCGCCCGAGCTGGGGCAACCGAAGGCGACGGCGCTGGCCGCCCGGATCCGCCGTGACTTCCCGTCCTGTGCCGCCGTGGGCCACTGCGCCGACTTCATGGCGCTGCCCGACGAGGAGCGGTGGTCGCTGGTGCGGGAGGCCGACGTGCTGGTGGCGGCGACGGACTCGGCCGCGTGCCAGCGTGCGGTCAACAAGGCCGCGCTCGTGGCCGGCAGGCCGGCGGTCTTCCCCGCGGTGTGGGTGGATCCGAGGATCCGTGACGCGGAGGTCGGCGAGATCCTGTGGACGCTGCCCGGCAGGCGCACGCCCTGCTACGAGTGCGCCGCGACCTTCCGGCGGGCGGCGTCCGACACCCAGGCGGCGCGTGGCGCCCGGGTGGACATCCAGCTGATCGCCCTGGCGACCGCTCAGGTGGTGACCGCGCTGGCGCATCCCGACGACGCCCGCTCGGCGATCCTGGACCGCCGACGCACCGCCATCTACCTGCACGGTTTCACCCCCACCTCGCCGGGTGTGGAGGCCGTCTTCCCCACCGACGGGCTGAGCAGCCGCAGCGTGCGCGTGCCGTTCCCGCCCCGGCCCTGCCCCGTCTGCCGGGGCTGGCGGTACGTGGCCACCGCCGACGCGTCGGCGGGCCGGGACGGCGACCTTCCCGCTCCGCGCGGCGGCGCGGAGCCGCGGTGGCCGGTGGGCGCCGTGCTCACCGCGGTGCTGCTGCTCGTCACGGTGCTGTTCGTCGTCTCGCTCGCCCAGAGCACCCACGCGTGAGGCGGATCCTCCCGTGAGACGGCCCGGCCCGCGCGCCCGGCGTCCGGCGTACGGGACGGCCGCCGGCACCCGCACCGCCGACCCGGATCGTGGCCCCGGCAGCCAGGCAAGGAGGCCGAGCATGACCGTCGAGCTCAACCACACCATCGTCGCCGCGCACGACAAGTGGGCGTCCGCCCGGTTCCTCGCGGACCTGCTGGGCCTGGAGGTGTCACCGGAGTACGGCCCGTTCGCGCCGGTGCGGATACCGAACGGCGTGACCCTCGACTTCATGGAGACGAGCGGCCCGATCACGCCGCAGCACTACGCGTTCCTCGTCTCCGAGGACGACTTCGACACGATCTTCGCCCGGATCCGGCAGGCCGGCCTGGCCTACTGGGCGGACCCGCATCACCACCGACCCGGCGAGATCAACCACAACGACGGCGGCCGCGGAGCATACTTCGACGATCCGAACGGCCACCGTCTGGAGATCCTCACCAGGCCCTACGGCAGCGGGGCTGACTGAATCCGCACCGTCGTGCGGACGCCGCCTCTCTCCCGCCGGTCCACGGGCCCGGCCCGCCGGACCGGGCGGCTGCGCACGGCCCTTGCCGGTGCACGGCCCCTTGCCGGAGTGCCGGCGGCTGCACCATGCTGTGCGGCACCTGCACCTGGTGCCGCACCGTGCCGCCTGCCCCTTCCAGTCCTCGGGACGCGCATGACGCAGACGAACACACCGGCCTCGCTGCCCGCGGGCCGTCCGGTCGAGGAGCTGCTGGCCGAGCTGCGCACACTGCGCGCCGGTGACGCCCCGACCCGGGGCGGCCGGACCTTCGCCTACGTCTACGACTCCGGGGTGCCGCGGCTCGACGAGCTGGCCACCGCCGCCTACGGCGTCTTCGCCACCGTCAACGGGCTGGATCCCACGGTCTTCCCGAGCGTGGCCCGCCTGGAGAACGACATCGTCGCGATGGTGTCCTCCGTGCTCGGCGCGCCCGGCGCGCAGGGCAGTTTCACCAGCGGCGGCACGGAGTCGATCCTGCTGGCGGTCAAGGCGGGCCGCGACCACGCGCGGGCCGTGCGCGGGGTGATGCAGCCGCAGCTGGTGCTGCCGTCGACCGCGCACGCGGCGTTCCACAAGGCGGCGCACTACCTGGGCCTGGACACCGTGGTCGTGCCGGTCGACCCGGTCACCTTCCGTGCCGTCCCCCAGGCCGTCGCGGAGGCGATCGGTGAGCGGACGGCGCTGGTGGTGGCGTCGGCGCCGTCGTACGCGCACGGCGTGATGGACCCGGTGGCCGAGATCGCGGCCGCCGCCGCGCAGCGGGGTGTGCTGTGCCATGTCGACGCGTGCATCGGCGGCTGGCTCCTGCCGTTCCTGGCGCGGGCAGGACGGCCTGTCGAGCCGTTCGGGCTCACGGTGCCCGGGGTGACGTCGCTCTCCGTGGACCTGCACAAGTACGGGTACGCCGACAAGGGCGCGTCGGTCGTCCTGTACCGGGACGCGGAGCTGCGGCGCCACCAGTACTTCGCCCACGCGGGCTGGCCGGGCTATCCGGTGGTCAACCCCACGGTGCAGGGCACGAAGTCCGCCGGGCTGCTCGCCCAGGCCTGGGCGGTGCTGCACCACCTGGGCGCGGACGGGTACACCGCGCTGGCCCGCCGGGTCGCGGCGGCCGCGGACACGCTGCTGGAGGGGCTGCGGGCCATGGACGGCGTCCGGGTGCTCGGCGAGCCGGTCGGCGGACTGGTCGCGTTCACGCTGACCGGGGCGGGCGGTGCACCGGACCTGTCGCTGGTGCTGCACACGGCGGACGAGATGCGTGAGCGCGGCTGGTACCTGCAGCCGCAGCTGTCCTGTGCGGATCTGCCCCCGAACCTGCATCTGACCCTCACCCCCGCCACCGGCGACCAGGTGGATGGGCTGCTGACGGATCTGGCGGCGTCGGTCGCGGCGGCCCGGGCGAGCGAGCCGGTGACCGTGGACCCGGCGTCGGCGGAGCTGGCCGCCGGGCTCGATCCCGACACGCTCACCGGCGAGGAGGCGGCCCGGCTGCTGGCGTTCGCCGGGCTGGACGCCGCGCGGGGCCTGCCGTCCAGGACCGCTCCGGTCCTCGCCCTGCTGGACGCCCTGCCGCCCCGGCTGAAGGAGCGGATGCTGACCGAGTTCATCGGGTCGCTGTTCCGTGTCTGACGGCACCGGACGGCATCCGACGTCGTCCGGCGGCTGACGGCGCGGCAGGTGCCGGGCCGTCGCGTCCTTGGCCGGTGGGGGCCGCCGGTGTGTGCCGCACCTTCACAACGGGCGCCGGGGCGGACCACGCAGCCGCAGGCACCGGAGTGTGCCGCGAAGGGCAGGGCGGGGACCGCCCCCGGCCCGTACGATCCTGGCATGGCCCTGAGCGCGAGTGCCGTACAGCTGTTCCAGGCCGCCAGGCCGCGCCTGGAGGCCATCGCCTACCGTCTGCTGGGTTCGGCGAGCGAGGCCGAGGACGCCGTGCAGGAGACGTTTCTGCGCTGGCAGGGCGCCGACGTCGAGCGGATCGAGAAACCCGAGGCGTGGCTGACCAAGGTGCTCACCAACCTGTGTCTCAACCAGCTCGCCTCGGCCCGGGCACGACGCGAGACGTATGTGGGCCAGTGGCTGCCGGAACCGCTGCTCGCCGGTGACCCGCTGCTCGGCCCGGCCGAGACCGCCGAGCAGCGCGAATCGGTCTCGTACGCGGTGCTCGCCCTGCTGGAGCGGCTGTCCCCCAACGAGCGGGCGGTGTATGTGCTGCGGGAGGCCTTCGGCTGTCCGCACCGCGAGATCGCCGAGATCCTCGGCATCACCGAGGCCGCCTGCCAGCAGATCTTTCACCGGGCCAAGAAGCACGTCGCCGACGGCAGGGCCCGCGTGGAGGTCGACGAGGCCGCCGCCCGGCGGATCGTCGAGGAGTTCCTCGAGGCCGCCGCCGGCGGCCGGACCGAGCCGTTGGTGCGGTTGCTCACCCAGGACGCGGTGTCCGTGGCTGACGGAGGCGGGAAGGTCCCGGCGCGCGCCAAGGCGGTCGAGGGGGCCCTGGCGGTCGCGAAGTTCCTGCGGGGCCTGTTCAGGCCCAGCGCCGCCAAGCGTGCCCTGGCCGGCGGGTCGCCGCGGATCCACGCCGCGATCGCGAACGGCGGCCCGGCGGTGGTGGCGGTCCTCGACGGGCGGGTCGTGGGGGTGCTCTGCCTGGAGGTCACCGCCGACGGCATCGCCGGGCTCCGCACTCAGTTCAACCCCGACAAGCTCGGGCGTGCGTCCCGGCAGTGGGCGGTCACCGGCCACGGCGAGCCACTGCTCACCCTCTAGCGACCCCGACCCGATGTGCCCCACCCGTCCACTGCCGCAATGTGACCTGATGCACACTCCACTGCTGTCAGGAAACGGTCCGTCATCCGGTTCAAGGGGCGAACCAGTTCGCAGAGCAGTCACACCGTGCGAGACGGGAGTCAGCACATGCAGCACCGCATCGTCGTTCTCGGTGCCGGATACGCCGGGGCCCTCGCTGCCGGACATCTGGCCGGGCGTCTGCGCCCCGAGGACGTGTCCGTCACCCTCGTCGACGCCGAACCGGACTTCGTCGAGCGGATCCGGCTGCACGAGGTGGCGGCGGGCCGGCCGCTCCGGCCGCGGCCGTATCAGGAGATGTTCGCGGGCACGGGCGTCGATCTGCGCACCGCCCGGGTCACCGGCGTGGACGTGGACCGCAGGAGCGTCACCGTCGACACGGCCGACGGAACCGAGGAACTGGGGTACGACACCCTGGTGTACGCGCTCGGCAGCGGCTGGGACGACCAGGGCGTGCCCGGAGTCGCCGAGCACGCCCATCAGATCGCCGACCGTGCCGGCGCGCTCCGGCTTCGCGACCGCCTGGCCCGTGCGGAGGCGGGCCTTCCCGTGGTCGTGGTCGGCGCCGGCCTCTCCGGCCTGGAGTGCGCGGCCGAGATCGCCGAGGCCCGCCCCGATCTGCGGGTGGCTCTCGCCACCCGCGGGGGTCTCGGCCACTGGCTGTCGGACAAGGGCCGCAGGCATCTGCGGCAGGTCTTCGACCGGCTCGGCGTCACCGTGCACGAGCACACCGATGTCACCGGCGTCGAGGCCGACCGCGTCCTCACCGCCGACGGCACGTCCATCGCGGCCGCGGTCACCGTGTGGGCCACCGGCTTCGCCGTCCACCCGATCGCGAAGGCCACCCCCCTCGAGGTCGCCGACACCGGGCAGATCGTCGTCGACCGGACCATGCGCTCGGTGTCGCACCCGGAGGTGTACGCGGTCGGCGACGCGGCCTGGGCGCCGGGGCCCGGCGACAAGCCGCTGCGCATGTCCTGCGCCTCCGGTCTGCCCACCGCGTGGCAGGCCGCCGAGGCCATCGCGGCCCGCCTGACCGGTGCGACGCCCCCGAAGGTGCCGCTGCGCTATGTCCAGCAGTGCGTCTCGCTGGGCCGCACGGACGGTCTGATCCAGTTCGTCACCGCCGACGACCGTGCCGTTCCGGCGGTGCTGACCGGACGGCTCGCCGCCGGCTACAAGGAGCTGATCTGCAAGAGCGCCGCCTGGGCCGTGACCCACCCGCGGATGCTGCGCCGGCGTCGTCGGCCCGCCGTGCGGGAGCTGCGGCACCGGGCGGAGCCGACGGGCTCGTCGGCGCTCTGAGATCGGGCGAGCCGGGGGCTCCGGCACCTCGCGGACGGGGTACCGGTCGCAGAAAGGCCCTCGGCTCCCTTCGGACACCCTGCCCCGGGGCGCGGGGCGCCCGTCGTCGCGTACGGGTTCTTCCCTCGGCCTCGGCGGGCCCGCGGACGAGATGCGTGCGGGCCCGTCAGGCCGTGTCGTTCCGGTCGTCCTCTCCCCTGCCGTTCTCTCCGCCCTTGATGCCCTTTCCGCCCTTGCTGCGCTCGTCCGGCAGATAGCTCGCCAGGCCGCGCAGGATGATCTCCAGGCCGATGTCGAATCTCTCGTCGGAGGAGTCGGTGATCATCAGCCCGGCCAGGGAGCGCAGATGGGGGAAGTCCTCGGCGGGCAGGGACGCCAGGTAGTTCCGCATCCGTTCGGCCATGTCGCGCCCGTCGCCGGACGCGCCCCCGGCGGAACCGTCGCCGCCGTGGGCGGTCATCCGGTCCTGCCACAGGCTCTCCTCCAGGACGAACCCGTCGATGTAGGTGCAGATGATGTCGCCGGCCTCGGCCGCGATGCGGTCGGGAAGTCCGGCGGCGCGGAAAATGGCGAGGACGCCCTCCACGTGCGGCAGCAGTTCGGCGGTGAACGGGGCGTGGGCCATGGAGATCCTGGCCATGTCCCGGTGCTCCCTCAGGCGCCGGCGCCCGAAGTGCGCGTACTCCCGGACCTGCTCCTGCCAGCGCTCCGGGTCGGGTGCCGGCATCGTGAAGCCGTCGAAGAGCCGCGTGTACATCAGCTCCACCAGTTCGTCCTTGGAACTGACGTGGGCGTACAGGGCGGAGACGGTGACCTGCAGAACGGACGCGACCCGGCGCATCGTCAGCCCGTCGTAGCCCTCCCGGTCCAGCACGGTGAAGGCGGCGTCGACGATCCGGTCCCGGGTCAGCGCCGGCCGCGCAGCAGCGCCGGAGGTACGCGCCGGGCGGGTGCGGTTCCAGGGGGACGGCGGAGGGACGGGCGGGGTGTCGGGGTCGGCGGCCGCATCGGTCATGGGCTCAGTCTAGGGCGCGGGAGAACAGTGTTCACCGCTGGCCGGGGAGCCGACGGGAACGCGATACGCGATATAGCTTGATGCGACCCCCACCCTTACGCTATATCTTGATGAACAGCGTTCTCCAGCTGAGCAGCGTTCTGTTACGGTGAACACCGTTCTCCCGGTGTCGTGGGCCACCCGTGCCCATCGGATCGCCGTGTCCGCAACCGGGGAGCGGGCGCGTCACCAGGCCCGTCCGTCCCGTCGTGCCCGCGGTTCACGACCGCGGCGACGCGACCTTCGACGCATCAGGAGTTGCCGATGTCCACCACCGGTGTCGCGTCCGTCGAGGCGCCCACCGACGCCCCGGCGCCGTATCGCTGGCGCTGGCCCGCGCTCTTCGTGATCCTCGCCGCCGAGGTGATGGATCTGCTCGACGCGATGGTCACGACCATCGCCGGCCCGTCCATGCGGGCCGACCTCGGCGGCGGCGCCGCCACTCTGCAGTGGCTCACCGCCGCGTACACCCTGTCCATGGCCGTCGGACTGGTCACCGGCGGCCGGCTCGGGGACATCCACGGCCGCCGCACCATGTTCCTGGTCGGCGCCGCGGGCTTCACCGTCGGTTCGCTGCTGTGCGCGGTGTCCGTCACGCCCGGGATGCTGATCACCGCCCGCGTCCTGCAGGGAGTGTTCGGCGCGGTGATGCTGCCTCAGGGCCTCGGCATGATCAAGGAGATGTTCCCGCCGCAGGAGTCGCAGAAGGCCTTCGGCATGTTCGGCCCGGTCATGGGGCTGTCCGCGGTGTGCGGCCCGGTCCTGGCCGGCTGGCTCGTCGACGCCGACTTCTTCGGCACCGGCTGGCGCATGATCTTCCTGATCAACCTGCCGCTGGGCGCCGCGGCCGTGCTCGGTGCGCTGCGCTTCCTGCCGAGGACCCGTTCCGGCAGCGCTCCCCGCCTGGACATCCCCGGCATGCTGCTGGTCTCGCTGGCCGCGCTGCTCGTCATCTTCCCGCTGGTCCAGGGCCGCGAGTACGACTGGCCCTGGTGGACGTTCGCGATGATGGCCGCCTCGCTCGTCGTCTTCGTGCTCTTCGGCCGGTACGAGTCGCGCCGCAGTGCGGCCGGCCACGACCCGCTGGTCGTGCCGAGCCTGTTCCGCAAGCGCGGCTTCGTCGGCGGTCTGGTCCTCGGGCTGGTCTTCTTCTCGACCATGCAGGGCTTCATGCTGGTCTTCACCCTCTACACCCAGATCGGCCTCGGCTACGCGCCGCTGAAGGCGGGGCTGGTCATGGTGCCCTGGTCGGGCGGCATGATCGTCGGCTTCGGGATCGCGCAGGGCGTGGCCCGGTTCGGACGGGCCGTGCTGCAGGCGGGCACGCTCGTCATGGCGCTCGGCGTGTTCGGGGTGTGGCTGACCCTCCAGACGGCCGGCAGCGGCGTCGGCCCGTGGCACTTCGTGCCGTCGCTGCTCGTCGCCGGCATCGGGATGGGCCTGCTCATGGCCCCGTTCTTCGACATCGTGCTCGCCGCCGTCGATCCGCACGAGACCGGGTCGGCGTCCGGCACCATGACGGCGATCCAGCAGCTCGGCGGCGCGTTCGGCGTGGCCCTGCTCGGCACCGTGTTCTTCGGTCTGCTGGGCGGCGGCATCGCCACCGCCGTCGACCACCGTGCGGACGATCTGCGGGCCCAGCTGTCCGCCGCGCACGTGGCCCCGGCCGTCCAGGACCGTGTGATCGCCGATCTGCGTGCCTGCGCCTCGGACCGGGCGACGGCCAAGGACCCCGCGGCGACCGTGCCGTCCTGCGCGCGCCTGCAGCGGGACACGCGGTCCGCCGTGACGTCCCCTGAGGCCGCCGCGCGGATACCCGGTGCGCTGGAGGCCACCGTGTCATCCGCCTTCCGCGGCGGTTTCGGGTCCGTGATGAAGACGGTGCTGTGGATCGTCGACGGCATGCTCGTGGTGACCTTCCTGCTGGCGTTCCTCCTGCCGCGCCACGCACGTCCCGAGGAGACGCCCGGGCACTGAGGCAGGGCCCAAGGGCCCGGGCCGCCGGCGGGCCGGGCGGCGCGGGCCTCAGGCCTGTGCAGGGGTCAGCTCCTGCTCGGCCCAGACGACCTTGCCCTCGGCCGTGGTGCGGGTGCCGTGACGGCGCGACAGCCGGGCGACGAGGAACAGTCCCCGGCCGCCCTCGTCGGTGGCACGGGCGTGCCGCAGACGCGGGATGCTGTCGCTGGCGTCGAAGACCTCGCAGGCCAGGACACGGTGACGGATCAGCCGCAGGGTGATCGGTCCCGCACCGTGCCGGACGGCGTTGGTGACCAGTTCGCTGACGATGAGTTCGGTGGTGGGCGCCAGGTGCTCCAGACCCCAGCCGGCCAGCAGGCTCTGGGTGAGCGCCCGGGCTTGGCCGACGACGGCCGGGTCCCGGGCCAGACTCCAGGTGGCGACCTCGCCCGGGTCGAGGGCGTGCGTCCGGGCCAGCAGCAGCGTGGCGTCGTCGGACGGCGCCGGGGCCGGCACGGTGTCGAACACGGAGGCGCACAGCGCGTCCACGGAGCAGCCCGGCTGCGCCACCGCATCTCCCAGGCGGCGCATCCCTTCCTCGATGTCCGCGCCGCGTTCCTCGACGAGCCCGTCGGTGTACAGGGCGAGGACGCTGCCCTCGGGCAGTTCCAGCTGCACGGCCTCGTAGCTGGCCATGCCCACGCCGAGCGGCAGGCCGGTGGGCAGCCGGGGGATGGTGACGTCGCCGTCCGGTGAGACGATCACGGGCGGAGGATGCCCGGCCGTCGCCATGGTGCAGCTCCGGTTCACCGGGTCGTAGACGGCGTACAGGCAGGTGGCGCCGAGGACGCTTCCGGTCAGGGCGTTCGCCTCGAGGTCCTCGTCGCTGAGGCGGGAGATCGTCTCGTCGAGCCTGGTCAGCAGCTCGTCGGGGGGCAGGTCCATGGTGGCGAGCGTGTGCACCGCGGTACGGAGTCTGCCCATCGCCGCCGCCGCGTGGATGCCGTGTCCGACCACGTCGCCGACGACCAGGGCGACCCGGGCGGCCGACAGCGGGACGACGTCGTACCAGTCACCGCCGACCCCGTCCTCCCGGTCCGCCGGCAGATATCGGCACGCCACGTCGACGGCGGCTCCGCCCTGGAGACGATGCGGCAGCAGATCGCGCTGGAGCGCCAGGGCCGTGGCACGTTCCCGGACGTACTGGCGGGCGTTGTCCAGGGCCAGCGCGGCGCGGGAGACGAGTTCCTGGGCGAAGAGCAGATCGTCCGCCTCGAACGGCGTGGGGTCGGCGCTGCGCACGAAGACGGCCACGCCCAGGACGGCGCCGCGGGCGTGGATCGGCACGACCA
This sequence comes from Streptomyces thermoviolaceus, assembly GCF_045209695.1. Lineage (NCBI taxonomy): Bacteria > Bacillati > Actinomycetota > Actinomycetes > Kitasatosporales > Streptomycetaceae > Streptomyces > Streptomyces thermoviolaceus. Next base: position 119,649 of record NZ_CP109280.1, read on the forward strand.
TCAGGGAGTGCATCCCGTGGCGGCGGACCTTCTCCGCCCGCTTCGCGTCCTGGGCGAGCCATCCCCCGGGCGAGGTGTCCAGCACGGGTTCCAGATAGGGGGTGCCGGTGGTGAGGACAGCGCTGAACGGTGAGGACTCACGGACGAAGACATGTTCCCCGCGGGCCCACAGGGACTCCGGTGCACCGTCGTGGACCGACGCGAGACCGGCGCGCCGGAAGGCCGGTGTGCTCCCGCCCGCCGCGCCGAAGGGCACCGGGAGTTCCTCGCCGAGCCGTATCTCCTCGGCCAGGTCGACGGTGACGTAGTCCGCGAGCGACGGCACGGCGAAGTCGGCCAGTTCCTGCCCGGTCCGCATCACGTCCAGGGTGCTGCCGATCCTCGTGCTGGACTCGGTGAGGACGGCCAGCCGCTCCCGCGCCCGTTCACGGTCCGTCACGTCCAGACTCATGGTGCACACGCCCGAGGGACGGCCCTCGCCGTCGTCGAGGCGGAAGAACGAGATCGAGTAGGTGCGTTCCCGGTGCGGGTGACCCGGGTCGCTGCGCCGGAACTCGTGGTCGACCACCGGGACACCGTGGGCGAGGACCTGCCGCTGCGCGGCCTCGACCCGCTCGCCCTGCTCACCGGGCAGCACCTCGGAGACGCGGCGGCCGAGCCGCTGCTCCCGGGAGATGCCGTCGTGCACGGCCAGGGCGTCGTTCGCCCAGATGCAGCGCAGCTGCGCGTCGCGAAGACAGATGCCGATGGGGGCGCCCGACAGCAGCGACTCCACGTCCAGGCCGCCCACCGGTGAGGGCCGGGCTCCTGCGGGGGCCGCGCAGACGAGCCACTGTCGCTTTCCGTCGGCACGGGCCAGCGGCCGTACGCACAGGGTCAGGTCCACCGGGTCACGGTCACGGCGGCGGACCCCCGCGACGCCCGACCAGCCGTTCTCGGTGCGGCAGCGCCGGGCCTGTGCCGCCGCCCGCCGGCCCGCCTGCGCCGGCACCAGCATCTCCACGGCTCCCCTGCCGACCACGTCCTGGGCGGTGAATCCTGTGAGGCTCTGGGCGGCGCCGGTCCAGCCGATCACCGTGCCCTCGTCGTCGAGGACGGCGACGGCCGCACCGGCCGACCGGCCCGCTCCGTCGTCGTCCGCGACCGCCGCACCGGGCGTCGTCCTGTCGTCATGCGTCATCACGGCCGTCCCTTTCCACCGGATGGTCCGTTCTGCGGTCCGTCGCGGCCGCCGTGCCGGCCGAGTCGGCGTCGTCCGCGTCGGCGAGGCGATCGAGCCAGTCGGTCAGCAGCGTGCTCTCCGACCGGGTCAGCACCGTGGTGCCGCTGATGCGCAGGGCCTCGCGCAGGGCCGCGGCCCGGCCCGCCACGCCGGATCGTGCGTCGGCCGCGTCGTCGCCGTCGACGGTGAGGGTGAGGGTGCGCAGCACATGCTCGAAGGCCGCCGCCGGCAGGTCCGGATCCCGCTCGTGCGGCGGCAGGGCGATCAGCGACAGCACGGCTCCGACGCCGTTGGCGTGCAGCAGCCATGTCGCGCGGTCCACGCTCATCCGCAGTCGGCCGGCGGCCGCGATGCGGGCGACGTTCCGGCGCAGCATGCCCATGGTCTCCGCCCCTGCCTCGGCGAACCCGCGGCGCCGGCCCTCCCCGAACATCAGGATGTAGCAGGCCGGACGGGACAGGCCGAAGCCGACGTGGAGATCCCAGGAGCGGCGCAGGTCGGCGACGGGGTCGTCGGTCTCCTCGAGCGCCTGTTTGCCGGCGAGGTACTGCGCGAAGCCGTGGGCGGCGAGTGCGTCGAGCAGACCGGCCTTGTCGCCGAACAGGCGGTAGAGCGTCGGCGGCTGGATTCCTGCGGCAGCGCTGACGGCCCGCGTGGACAGCGCCGTACGTCCCTCGCGGTTCAGCAGCTCCGCCGCGGCGTCCAGGACGCGCTCCCGCGTGCGTACAGCTCGCACCACATCGACACATTAGCACTGTTAGCTGAATGTTCTATATCAATGATTGCATCGATGGATTTCTCCGGACGAAAGGGGCTCGACCACAGGCAGGCGCCGACCTGTACGGCCGAGGCGCACCAAGGTGGCAACGAAGCACATGGCGAGCCATTCAGCAAGCACCGACACGCCGAATTCGGGCGGACCCTCACGACCGCGAAGAGTGACGCGACACGAAAAGATCACTATTCCGGACTAATAGTCATTCAATCATCCTGACTGTTGCCTCACTTGACGTGTCATCAGGTCGGCCGACGGGCCGCGAACGGCACCCTTCTGTACCCCGTTCGGCCCCGTACACCTTCTGACCGTTTCCGCTCGATATGACAGCAATTGCGGTGATCAGTACGTTCGATCATGCGTCGGCCGACACAGCCGATCACTCTCTGAGTCCGAGACAGGAGCAGAAGCGACCATGATCATGAAGCGTTCCCACGCGATCACCGCGGGTATCGCGGCCGCCGCGGCGCTGACCGCGACCGGCATCACCTACGCCACGGCCGCCCCCGTCCCCGAGGCGGCCCCGGCCGTGCAGGCGGCCCCGGCCCCCGCGCCCGCCCAGGCCCCCGCGCCCGCGCAGGCCCCCATGGGCGGTGACAACGGCAACAACAGCAAGGGCAACGAGGGCAACGACCACGACGACTACGACCACGACAAGGGTGGCCACCACCGCGACAAGAAGCACGACGAGGGGTGGATCCACATCAACGAGCGGTCGTACTCGGCGCACCCGACCGGCTGCGTCACCGTCGTGAGCGGACTGGGGTCGAAGACCTTCAACATCCGCAACGACAGCCGCAAGACCGTCGAGGTGTTCCGCGGCGCCACCTGCGACAACGGTGCCCCCATCGCCACCGTCGGCCCGCACAGCACCAGCAACGGCGTCGACCCCGGCTGCTTCAAGGGCGTCAAGGTCAAGGACGGCGTGGTGGCCAGCTTCCGGATCGTCCACCGTCACGACCACGGGGGTGGCAAGGGCGACTACTGAGCCGTCCACGACACCTGGGCACCGCCCCGGGTGACGCAGGACCCCGGCCAGCCGTAATCGGGCCGGGGCTCCACCCCGAGGCAAGGCACCGGACCCCGGCCCTGTACCAGCGGGCCGGGGTCCGGTGTACTGTGCGCCGACACATGGGAGCGGACGAGCACCGGAGGGCACGTGGGCGAGGCCTGCGTCGTACTGGACGTCGGAGGCGTGCTGGAGATCACGGCGCCGACGGGGTGGGAGGCACGCTGGGAGAAGCGGCTCGGCCTGCCGCCGGGCACCGTGGACGAGCGGCTGGACGACGTGTGGCGCGCCGGCGCCGTCGGCCGCATGGGCGAGCAGGAGGTCCGCGAGCAGGTGGCCGCCCGCCTGGGGCTGGACGCACCCCAGGCCGAGGCGTTCCTGGACGATCTGTGGACCGAGTACCTGGGTACGGCGAACGAGGAGCTCATCGCCTACGTGCGCGGCCTGCGGGGACGGTGCGGGCTGGGCATCCTCAGCAACAGCTTCGTCGGTGCGCGGGAGCGGGAGGCGGCGGCGTACGGCTTCGACCAGCTGGTCGATCATGTCGACCACATCGTCTACTCGCACGAGATCGGGGTCGGCAAACCGGACCCGCGCGCGTTCCGGGCGGCGTGCGACGCGCTGGGCGCGGCCCCTGAGGACTGTCTGTTCATCGACGACGCCGCCCCCAACGTGGAGGCCGCCCGGGCACTGGGCATGCAGGCGCATCTGTTCCGGGACAACGCCGCCACGATCGCCCGGATCGCCGCGCATCTGGACGCCGGGCCCGTGCCCGAGGGGCCTGTCCCGGTCGGCTGACGCAGCGTCCGCCCGCCCGCGCCCGCGGCCGGGAACCGGCGGGCGGACACCTCAGTCCAGGCGGCACACCGTGTGCGGGTCGGCCCCCTTCGGCCCGGGCGGTGCGGTGAGCCGTTCCTCGCTGCCGGCCGGACGGCCGCACACGCTCTCCGACCGCACCGTGCCGTCCCGGTAGGTCACCCGCGTGATCTCGTAGCCGTGGCCGCGCTGGTCGGCGTACGGGCGGCTGCCGGCGAAGCTGACCGTCCCGACCGGCAGGTTGGGGTTGGGGCGCCAGCGCAGGTCGGCCCAGGTCTCCGCGGCGGACTGCGGCCGGTCCCCGTTCTTCGCGGCGCGGTAGAGCACCGCCGTGGCGCTGTAGGACATCGCCGTCTGCCCGCTGGAGAACATCGGGTCGCTCCAGGGGCGGGCCGGGTCGGTGAACGCCGGGGTCGGTGAGCCGACGGGCAGCAGAGCGGTGAGCGTGCGCTGCGCGTCCTCGTAGAAGCCGCGGGTCGCGGCGAGGTCCATCGGTGCGAGCGAGAAGTGATAGAGGGTCAGCTGCTCGGGGATCCGCAGGGTCTCCCCCTCGTCGTAGGCGCCCTTGGTGAGGTCGTCGCCGGTGAACACCGTGATGGGACGGCCGGAGCAGCCGGGCGTGGAGCCGAGCTGGGCCATGAGGTTGGGCACGTCGTCGACCCGGCCCGCGAAGTACACCGCCCGGGGCACCGGCTCGCTGGAGCAGATGGTGCCGACGGGCTCGGTGAGTTCCGGTTCCCCCTGTGCGCTGAGCCGGTAGCTGCGGGCCGGGGCGAGGGTGAAGCCCGCCTCGGCGAGCATGCGCCGACCGACCCTGGCCTGCTCGGTGGTGTACAGGTCCTTCTCGCTGCCGACGGACCGGGACAGCACCACCGCGTGCGCACCGGGCTCGCGGGCGGCCAGCTGCCGGGCCAGGACCAGCAGCGCGTCCGCCTCCTCCTCGTCGGTGGCGGCCAGGCCGAACCAGTTCGACAGCCGGCGCGCCAGATGGCTGCCGGAGTTCGTGGTGCTCACCACGGGCAGACCGGCCCTCTTGAGGATCCGGGCCGCCTGCTCGGTCTCCGTGGTGTCCCGGCCCATGCCGACCACCCCCACCACCGACCGGTCGTGCCGGGCCAGGTCGGCGATGTGCCGGGCCATGGGCAGCACGTGCAGCATGTTCTCACCGGCGTTCGCGATCACCACTTTTATCTTGGTGGGCTGGTCGGTGATCACGTTGGTGTAGTGCTGGTAGAGATACACGCCCGTGATCTCCTCCAGCCCCTTGCGGGTGCCGGCCGGGTCGGCCGCGGTGACGGGGCCGGCGTAGACGATCGTGACGTGCGGGTCCTGCGGTCCGATCGCCGCGTTCTCCGCCCTGATGGCCTCCTCGACGGTCTCGAAGGTGACGTCCTTGCCGATGCCGAACAGGCTCAGCCGGTTGCCCTTCGCCAGCCGGACGTCGCCGGTGGCCACCCCGATGCACTCGCCGTCCAGGCGCTCGGAGTCGGTGTTGACGCCCAGCAGCCGGCCCTGGCAGTACTCCTGGGCCAGCCGGTGGTTGCCGAGGAAGCCGGCGCCCAGGACGAGGGCCAGGATCACGATCAGGCAGGGCCGGGACCACAGCAGCCAGGCGGCCGTGCGGCGGATCCGGGTGGTGGTGTGCTGCACGGAGTGACGGTGCAGCAGTTCCTCGGTGGACAGCGGTATGCGCAGGATCCACGGCGAGGAGGCGGCCCGGCCCGGGGACTGGCCGATGTTCAGGCCGGTCACCCAGCGCTGGTACCGGGCGTCCGCGTTGGGGTTCTGCTCCTCGTCACCGGGGGCGATGCCCGGATCCGTCCCGGTTCCCCGGGGGCGCAGGCGCTCATGGGCCGGGACGGCGGCCAGGACCAGCAGCGGGTCGACCTCGCTGCGCCGGCTGCGCACGTCGCTGATGGCGCGGAGCAGCAGCAGGCCGCCGTTGTCCTCGGTGGCGCGCGGCAGGTACACCACGGGCGGCACGGTGCGTTTGCGCCGGCGCATGTCGAGGGTGTGCGGCCGGAAGTTCTGCCGCAGGTCCTCCAGGAGCGCCAGCACCCGCAGTTCCACGTGGAACTGGCGGGCCGTCGGGTCGCCCGCCTGTGCGGCGGCCACCTGCTGGGCCACCGCGAAGGCCCGGCCGCGGATGGTCTCCCAGGACTTCGCCGGCCGCCAGCGGGACCAGTCCGCGGCCTCCGGGCGCTCGCTGAGCGGAGCCAGGAAGGTCGTGGTGGCGAACCACCGGCTGGCCCGGCGCAGCCACAGCAGCGGCGGCGCGCTCCGCGCCAGCAGATGCCCCACACCGAACGCCACCAGGGCGAGGACGCCTCCCCACACGGCCGTGCGCCAGCCGCCCTCGCCCAGCAGCACGCTCAGGCAGGCGATGAACACCGCCCCGGCGAAACCGGAGGGGTTCATCACGGCCCCTGCCGTGTCCAGCAGGGCCGAGGTGCGCCGGCCGCCGGTGCCGTCCGTGCCGCCGGCGGGCCGCCAGCGCAGTTCGGCCAGCCGGCGCATCAGCCGCTCCCGGCGCTGCGGGGCCGTCCAGACCGTCGGCTCCTCCGGCCCGACCTCCGGGGCGGCCTGCTCGATGGCCCGCAGCAGCCGCGAGCACGGGAAGGAGAAGGGCTTGTACTGCGACTGCCGGTGGTTGTCCCAGGGGTGCTCGCACAGCTGGCGCACCATGCCGATCGCCGAGGAGTAGGCGTCCGGTCCGTCGCCGCCGTCGAGCCGCATGGCGAGCAGTCCGCGGGGCAGCTGGCTCTGGCGGACGAAGTCCACCACCCTGGCCACATGGCTGTCCAGCACGCCCGAGGGGTCCTGCTCCTCGGCCTGGAGCACCACCAGCGGGGTCACCGGCGGATTGCGGCGGAATCCGTCGATGAGCCGCCTCATCAGATCGAAGACCGTGTCCGCCGCCTCCAGCCCGGCGCTTCCGGTCCACACCTGTCTGCCCATCCGCTCCGCCCCCCGTGGCATCCGCCGGATCGAACCTGCCGCGCTCGATGGGGATACCCATACAGGAGCGGCGCCGCACCACGGAAGTGATGTGCACTTCCGCGGCGGACGCCGCCGCTGCCGGGGTCAGGACGCCGCGCGCTTGGGCAGCACCCAGTTCGGACGCGGGAAGTGGCAGGTGTACCCGTCCGGGTAACGCTGCAGGTAGTCCTGGTGCTCGGGCTCGGCCTCCCAGAACGGTCCGGCCGGCACGACCTCGGTGACCACCGGTCCCGGCCACAGGCCCGACGCGTTCACGTCGGCGATGGTGTCCTCGGCGATGCGCCGCTGCTCCTCGTCGAGGTAGAAGATCGCCGAGCGGTAGCTGGAGCCGATGTCGTTGCCCTGACGGTTCTTCGTCGTGGGGTCGTGGATCTGGAAGAAGAACTCCAGGATGGTGCGGTAGTCGGTCACGGCGGGGTCGTAGACGATCTCGACCGACTCGGCGTGCCCGTCGTGCCGCAGGTAGGTGGGGTGGGAGATCTCCCCACCGCTGTAGCCGACGCGGGTGGACACCACGCCGGGCAGCTTCCTGATCAGCTCCTGCATTCCCCAGAAGCATCCGCCCGCCAGCAGGGCCTTGCGTACGTCGTTGGTCATCTGCCTCACCTTCTCTGCGAGCCAGCCAACGTTCTCCACGGCCGTTCTGTTCCCGGGGCCCCGGCCGGTACTCCCGGTGGCGCTCCGCGGCGGCCCGCGCACCGGCGGGAACCGGTCACGCTCCTCCGGCCCGGCAGGCCGTGTCCGCCCTCGGCCCGGGGCATCGAGACGGTCCGCGGCCCCGGCCCGGGGCGAGGCCCCGGGCCGCGGGTGAGCCGGCGCCGTCGCCGCCGCGTCCCGCTCGGGTGCGCCGGGGGATGCCGTCGCCTACCGTGGCCCACGGCACCGCCGTCCCCTCACGTCTCTTCTTCTGTTCTTCCGTTCTTCTCCTGTCGAGGAGGCCACCGTGACCGACCGGCCGCCCCTGCCCCCGTTCACCCGTGACACCGCCGCGCAGAAGGTCCAGGCCGCCGAGGACGCCTGGAACACACGGGATCCCGAGAAGGTCGCGCTCGCCTACTCGGAGGACTCCGTCTGGCGCAACCGTGACCTGTTCCTCACCGGCCGCGCCGAGATCGTCGCCTTCCTCACCGACAAGTGGCGGCGCGAGCTGGACTACGCGCTGCGCAAGGAGCTGTGGGCCTTCGACGACGACCGCATCGCGGTGCGGTTCCAGTACGAGTGGCACGACACCGACGGGCAGTGGTGGCGGTCGTACGGCAACGAGCTGTGGGAGTTCGACCGCCACGGCCTGATGACGCGGCGCGAGGCGAGCATCAACGACGTGCCCATCGCCGAGCACGAGCGCCGCATCCACGGCCCGCGCCCCGCCGGCGAACGGGGCCGTCCCCTCCCGCTGCGCTGAGGTACGGCGGGGCTGCCACGAGGCCCGTCCGGGCGGAGAGCACGGTGCGCGACGCCGTGCCCCACCGGGCGCGGCGCGGCCGCGTCCCGCGCTTTCGGCCTCTCGGCCTTTCCGCCTGCTAGCCGCCGAAGTTGAGGGAGCCGTGGATGTCCCGTGCCTGGACGACGTTCGTCTGGGTGCCGCCGGAGACGGTGTTGTGCACGTCGCCCCGGCCGGTGGTCTCCTCGCGGGCGGCCTCCGCCTGCCGGCGCCACAGCTGGAGGGCCTCGGCGAACGCCGGGTCCTGCCGGGCACGCCGGGCCAGCACCTCGGCCAGCTCACGGGCCCGCCGCGCGTCGTCGCTCGCCTCGTCCAGCGCCCGCCACTGCTCCTCGCCCTCGGGCGTGAGGTCCTCGCCGTCCGCGGCGGCAGCCCGGGAGCGGCGGCGCACCAGGTCCCGCAGGGACGTCCACAGCTGCTGGCCCGCGGCGCTCGCGGCACCGCCGGCCAGCGTCATGAGCAGTTCGGGTGCGATCGGGTCCACGGCCACCCCCGTGTGTCGGCGCATGCGTCGGAACCCGAGAGTAACGCTTCGCTGACGCGGAGCACCCGACTGGGCTAGTGTGATTCTCGTGACGGATCGTGCCGAAGCCTGCGCGCTGGCCAACGAGTTCACGGCGGCCCTCGCCCGCCAGCAGGAGCTCGCCCTGCGCCGCGAGGAGATCGTCACCCGGCTGCACGAGGAGGTCGAGCGGCTGCGGCGGGGCGAGACGCAGACGGCGCTGGACCTCGTGCGCCACTCGCTGATCCGGCTGCACGACCGGATCCTGCGTCAGGCCGAGCAGGTGAACGGGCCGTTGGAGGCCGAGCAGGTGCGGGAGCTGCTGACCGCGCTGGCCGACGAGGCGGCGGACGCCGTGGCCGGGACGGGCGTGGAGCGGGAGGTGCCGGAGCCGGGCGAGCGGTTCGACCGGGAGCGGCACCGTCCGGTGGGCCGGGTCCGTGCCGCGGCGCCGGAGGAGGACCTGACGGTGGCCCAGGTGGTGGCGGCCGGGTTCGTGCAGGGGGACCGGGTGGTGCGCAAGGCCGAGGTGGTGGTCGCCCGGTGGGACGCGGAGGCGGGCTGAGGCCTCGGCGCGCGCCCGCGGACGGCGCGGGGCGAGCGGACGACGACGGACGGGGGTGAGGCCGCATGGCCGTGTACGGAATCGATCTCGGGACCACCTACTCGTGCATCGCACGGCTCGACGAGGTGGGGCGGCCGACGGTGCTGCGCAATCTCGAAGGGGAGGACACCACGCCGTCGGTCGTCTACTTCGAGAGCGCCGACAGCGTCGTCGTCGGGCAGAGCGCCAAGGACGCCACCGTCCTCGATCCCGACCACGTGGTGCAGCTGATCAAACGGGACATGGGCGAGTCGGTGCCGCGGGACTTCCACGGGCGCAGCTACACCCCGGAGGAGATCTCCGCCCGGATCCTGCGCAAGCTGGCCGACGACGCGCAGATCACCGGCGGCGAGCCCGTGCGGGACGTGGTGATCACGGTACCCGCGTACTTCGGGCTGGCCGAACGCGACGCCACCAGGAAGGCCGGGGAGATCGCCGGACTGCGCGTGCTGGACGTGGTGGCCGAGCCCATCGCGGCGGCCCTGGACTACGGGGCCCTGGACGGCGGAGAGGACCGTCCCGACCGGGCGCTGCTCGTCTACGACCTGGGAGGCGGCACCTTCGACACCACCGTGCTGACCCTGCGCGGGCGCGACCTGAGCGTGCTGTGCACCGACGGCGCCAAGGAGCTGGGCGGCAGCGACATCGACGACCGGGTGGTGCTCCACCTGGTGGAGCGGTTCCGGCAGCGTTTTCCCGACGCCGGTGACCCGCTGTCCGACCCGCAGTCGGAGACCCAGCTGCGCAAGGACGCCGAGGAGGCGAAGAAGGCGCTGTCCTTCCGGGAGCGCTACACGGTGCGGGTCATGCACCAGGGCCTGGTGGAGCCGGTGGAGCTGACCCGCTCGCTGCTGACGGACCTCTCCCGCGATCTGCTCGACCGCACCCTGGACATCACCCGCCGCACCCTCGACCTCGCGGCGGAACGCGGCGTGACCCGTTTCGACGACGTGCTGCTGGTGGGCGGCGCGACCAAGATGCCGGCCGTCGCGGAGGCCCTGCGCAGCGAGTTCGGGTTCGCGCCGCGGCTGCACAACCCGGACCTGGCGGTGGCCCGCGGTGCCGCGCTGTACGCCCGGGACCGGGCCGCCCGGCTCGTCGCCGACGGCGAACTGCCCGCCGATCAGGTCCCTCAGCTGCCCGACGGTCTGACCCACCGGCCCTACGAGATCACCACGGTCGCCTCCCGCGGCTACGGCATCAAGGTCACCGACCCGGACACCGAGCGGATGTACGTCACCCATCTCGTGCACGCCAACGACGTGCTGCCCGCCTCCGTGACCGACGACTTCCACACGCTGCGCGCCGGGCAGCGGCGGGTGCTGATCGAGGTGATGGAGCAGGCGGGCGCGGTGGAGTCGGAGGAGGTGGAGCACAACACGGTCGTGGCCCACGGCACGCTGCGGATCCCGCCGGACAAGCCGGCCCGCTGGCCGTTCCAGTGCGTGTTCACCCTCGACACCTCCGGGCTGCTCACGGTCGTGGCCACCGAACGGGAGACCGGCGAGCAGATCGAGATCTCCGTGCAGATCGGCGGTCTCACCCAGGAGGCGGTCGACGAGGCACGGGTCGCCATGACACGCCAGCGCATCAGCTGACCGGGGCACCGGCGGGCACGGGGGACACGGGCGACCGACGGACGACGGACAGGGAACGGGGGTGAGCGGGCCGTGGCGTTCGACGAGGCGCGCTACCGACGCGAGGTGCTCGACGCCGGCCTGCCCGTGCCGGAGGACCTCCGCATCCGCTACCAGCTGCCGCCGGACCTGGACCCGGACGGGATCGCCGACGTCGTGACGGCGGTGCGCGCCTGCTGGCGCCGCCACCGTACCCGGCTGAAGTACCGCCCGGTCGTCGAGGAACTCGAGGCCGGGTACCTGCTGCACGCCCCCCTGCTCAGGGCCGCCGCCGACGGCGACACCGCACCGCTGCGGGAGGCCCTCGGCACCCAGGAGCAGCGCTCCCGCGCGGAGCGGGAACGGCTGCACGACGCGCTGCTGGAGGCGGCGGGCGGACTCGGTCTGCTCGCCGAGACCACCGCCTGGGACCTGGCCACCGCCCACGGGGTCGGCCCGGAGCAGGTGCGGCGGATGCTGCCGGACCTCGGGCTGCGCATCGCCGACCCCGACCGGCTGCCGCGCACCCCGCCGCATCCCGCCTACGGCCGCTGCGCCGGCCATCTCCAGGTGCTGCGGCTGCGCCACCTCGCCGACTTCCTCGCCACCGGCACGCCCGGCGGCCGTGCCGACGGGCCGGTCCGGGTTTTCGGCGGCCCCGGCGGCGGTCCTGCCGCCCCGGCGGACGAGGCCGGCGTCCAGGCGGCCGCCCGCCGCTGGGCCCGGCTGCCGCACGGTGCCGCGCACACCGCCGCGCAGGCCGTGGTCGCCGCCGTCCGTGTCGTGCTGTCCGAGCAGGGTGAGGCGGGGCTCGCCCAGGCGCTGCTGTACGACCTGGCCGAGCCGTTGCGGCGCCGCCGCGCCGCCCGCGCCACGCCCGCCACGCTGCTCGACCATGCGCTCAGGGAGCTGTCGGTGGCCGAGGAGGACGCCCGCCGGCTGGTGTTCGCGGTGCTGCACGAGACGGACGAGGACCCGGCGGTGCGGCGGCTGCGGCAGCTGGCCGCGGACGGCCGGCTGGCGGAGGCGGCGTCCGTCGCGGACCGGGTGCCCGAGGACATGCTGCCCGAGGAGGCACGCGAGCTGGCCGGGCATGTCCGCGCCCGGCTGGCCGAGGCCCGTGCGCTGGTGGAGCAGGCCCGTCGGCTGCCGTCGGCGGCCTCCGACCGGGCGTGGGAGCTGCTGGAGCGGGCCGAGGAGACGGTCCGCGACCTGCCGGAGGCGGACGCGGTGCGCCGCGCGCTGCCCGTGCCGCCCGCCACCGGCGTCACCGCCGACGCGGACGGCACCGGCGTCACCGTCCGCTGGCAGCCCTCCCCGGCCACCACGGGCAGCCCCGAGCACATCCTGCTGCGCACCGCGTCACGTCCGCCGCGCGACGCCGGCGACGCCGCCGCGACCCGGATCGCGCTGCCGTCGGCGCACGCCACCTCGTGCACGGATCCGACGCCGCCGCCGTGCGTCCCGCTGTACTACGCCGTCGTGGTCCGCCGGGCCGCGGAACCCGGCAGTCCGTACTCCCCGCCGGCGGTGTGCGGACCCGTCGTGCACCTGCCGGAGGTGTCCGCGGTGCGCGTGACCGCCGGGGACGGCGAGGTCCGGGCCGGCTGGACCTGTCCCGCGCCGGCCCGCACGGTGGAGGTCCACCGGGTGGGGCCCGACGGCACCGAGACCCCGGTCCCGGCCCGCCGCGACGGGTTCACCGAGCGCGGGCTCGACAACGGCACGGCCTACCGGTACCGCATCCGCGCCGTGTACGACGCCGTGGCCGGCACCGGCGGCGACGGCCCGGTGCGCACCGCGGGCGTGTGGCACACCGTCACGCCGCTGACCGCGCCGGAACCCGTGGCGCGGCTGGAGCTCGAACCGGTGCCCGGGGCACCGGGCACCCTGCGCGCCCGCTGCCCCGAGCCGGCCTTGGGGGTGGTGCGGCTGTACGGCTTCGACGGCCCGCCTCCGTGGCCGGCCGGCACCCGGCTGCGCCTCGCCGAGCTGCCCGCGCGGCCGCTGCCGACCCGCCGGGAACCCGACGGCCGGCGGGTGGGCCCGCTGTCCCGGCCCACGGTGGTGCTCGCCGTCACCCAGGCCGGAGAGCACTGCGTGGTCGGCGCACACGCGCTCGCCTGTCCGCACCCCCTGGGGCCGCTGGTGCTCTCCCGGCACGGCGGGCCCGGGGCGACCGCCGTGTTCGACTGGCCGTCGGGTGCCGGGGAGGAGGCCGAGGTGGTCTGGCGTGTTCCCGGCACCGACGGCACCGGGCGCCGCGTGATCACCCGGGCGGGCTACCGCGCCGAGGGAGGGGTGCGGCTGCCGGTGCCGGACGGCGCCGCGGTCGAGGCGGAGGTACGGCCGGTGGTGACGGTGGGCGGGCTGCGCGCCCACGGCCCGGTGGCACGTGCCGCGCTGCCCGCCCGTGCCGAGGCCGCCTACCGGATCGTCCGGAGCGGGCTGCCCGGCCGGCGCACGGTCACCGCCGTGTTCACCGCGCCCGCGGACACGCACGCCCGGCGGCTGCTGCTGGTGCGCTCGCACGGACCGGTGTGGCCGCTGGAACCGGGCGACGGGGAGATCCTCGCGCAGGCCGCCGACGTCACCCTCGGACCCGGCCACGACGTGCGGCTGTCCGTACGGCTGGGACGCGGACCGGGCCGGTGGCTGCGGTGTTTCGCCGAGGGCGACGGCCTGGTGCTGCGCGACCCGCCGCACTCGACGCTCCTGGCCCGCTGAGATCGGCGGGTCACCGGGGCGGCACATCGACGCTGGACGACGGGGAAGGGAGGGCGATGCGGTGAGACGGCCCGGGCGGCGCACCTGGGTGTGCCCGCACTGTTTCCGGCGCATCGGCCGTGACCGGCTCGCCTTTCGATGCCCGACTCCGGGCTGCGACGGCCGCGGCCTGTCCCGGGCCGACCCGCTCGCCGCCACCGCGGTGTGCGCCGGCTGCGGCCGCGCCACGACCCGGGTGTGCTGCACCGTGTGCGGCGACCGCCTGCCCGAGGGGTATCTGCGCACGCCGGGCCGGTTCGTCGCGCTGGCCGGACCGGTCGGGTCGGGCAAGAGCACCTACATCGGGGTCCTGGTGCACGAGTTGCTGCACACCCTGGGCGCCGAGCTGGGCGCCGCCCTGGTGCCCTGCGACGACGACACCATGGCGGACTACCACGAACGCTACGAGCGGCATCTGTACGGGGCGCAGCGCACCGTGCCCAAGACCGCCGAGCACGACGGCGGGCGGCCCCTGGTCCACCGGCTGTCCCGGACCCGGCGCGGCCGCTGGGGGCGGCGCCGGGACGAGGTGCTGACGCTGGTGTTCCTCGACACCGCGGGCGAGCACTTCGCCTCCCAGGAGCGGCTGGAGACCGAGCTGCGCTATCTCGCCGCCGCCGATGCGGTGATCGTCCTGGTGGATCCGCTGGACCTGCCGGGCGCCCCGGTGCACGGCCCGGGCGGTGCCCCCGGCCGCTCGGGCGAGGTGCTGGTCCGGGTCCTGAACCATCTGCGCAGCGTCCACGGCATCGGCGGCGCGGACCGGCTGCGTCTTCCGGTGGCGGTCGCGGTGACCAAGGCCGATCTGCTGTGGCCGCACCTGCCGGACACCTCGGCGCTGCACCGCACCCGGCGGCCCGGTCCGGTGTTCGACGCGGAGGACCGTCTCGCGGTCCACACCGAGCTGCGGGCGCTGTTGCGGCGTTGGCAGGAGGACCAGCTCGCCCTGCGGCTGGAGCAGCTGTGCGCCGATCACCAGTTGTTCGCGGTGTCCACGCTCGGCACCGCGCCGCAGGCGGGCGGCGCCCTCGGCCACGGCGGTCTGGTGCGACCGCACCGCGTGGAGGACCCGCTGCTGTGGCTGCTGCACCGGTTCGGGGCCTTGGACCGGGGGTGAAGGCCGCCCGGACACACTGCATGTCGGTCCGCTGCCGCGGCGACCGGCGCCCGACGCCCCTGCTGCGGACGGCACCGCGGCCGGACGGCCCGAGCCCACGGCACAGGCCCGCCCCACGGCACAGGCCCGGTCCACGGCCCGGAGGAGACGGCACAGAAGAGACGGCACAGAGGAGAAAGGACGCAGCGGTATGGCCGGACAGGCCCACTACACCTCGGCCCCGCCGGGCGTCAGCGGCCGGTACGGCGGGTTCCGGTTCACTGCCGTCTCCCCGGCGGCCCGGCCCGCCCTGGAGATGCTGCGCCCGCTGACCGCCGGCACCGCACCGCCCGGCGCCGAGGGGCCCGGCGACTTCCCCGCCGTCCTCGCCTACGACCGGCCCACCGAGGACCGGGCGGTGTGGACCCTGACCCGGTTCACCGGGCGGGACTACAGCGGCCGTTCCGGCAACCGCTTCTGCCATGTCCTGGTCGCCGCCCCCGCCGAGCTGACCGGGCTGCGCCCCGTCGACCTGTGGGACAGTCCCCACTGGGCCGCCGTGCCCGCCGCCGACGACGGCCACGACCTGCCCGACCTCGCCCGGCTCGAGCCCGGCCGGACCGTCGGACCGGACCGGGTGAGCCGCCTGCTGCAGGTCTCGGGCGAGCCCGGCGCACGGCTGCTGGAGCGGCTGCTGGCCGAGACGCTGCGGGCGCTGGCCGGGGAGGGCCCCGGCGTCACCCTGGTCTCCGAGGACCCGTCGCGGGTCCTCGACTGGATCACCGCCGTCTGCTACGCCCTGCCCGCCGGGCTCGCCGCCCGTCTGACGTTCACGACGTACACGGCCCGCCCCCAGGACGAGCGGCGGCACCTGGCCGGCACCCTGCCGCAGACCGCCGGCCGTGCCCGCGGCCCCGTCCTGCCCCTCGGCCCGGCCTGTGGCACCGCCCGGGCCGGCGGTCTCCCGCCTGCCGCCGTCGCGCCGGCGTGTCCCGCTGCCCGCTTCCTCGCCCGGGCCTGGGCGGACGGCGACCTCGACGCGCTGGACACGGCCGCCGACCTGTGGGAGGCGGCGCCCCGCGACGGGACCTCGGCCGAGGCCGCCGCGGAGGGGGTGCGCGGGCTGCGGGCCGCCTGCGCGCTGCTCGACGCCGGCCCTGCGCGGGAACCGGAGGACCGTCCGGCCGGC
This sequence comes from Streptomyces thermoviolaceus, assembly GCF_045209695.1. Lineage (NCBI taxonomy): Bacteria > Bacillati > Actinomycetota > Actinomycetes > Kitasatosporales > Streptomycetaceae > Streptomyces > Streptomyces thermoviolaceus. Next base: position 135,685 of record NZ_CP109280.1, read on the forward strand.
CCGGACGGCACCGCAGACGATGCCGACTGCCGTGCCGGTGGTGAGGTGCCGTCCTGGCTGGACCGTTTCGCGGCGGCGGGCCGCACGCTGCCGGAGTCCGCGCAGCGACGGCTGGCCGGCCGCGCCGTCCCGTTCGGTCTGCCGGTCGCCGTGCGGCTCGCCTCGCTCGCCCCGGCGGTGCGGGAGCAGGTGCGGCAGGAGGTCGAGGCGGCCCTGGCGGACGGAGCCGTCACGTCCGCCGCGCCCGGCGACGGCGAGCCGGGCGGGAAGGACGGACGGCTGACCGGGTTCGTCCGGGCGTTGACGGGCTTGCGGCTGCCGGACGTGCGGGTGCGTCCCGAGGCGGTGCGGGACGCTGCGGCCCGGCACCTGCTCCGGCCCGCCGGCCACGGGGCACCGGCTCCCCTCGGTGACGTGCGGGCCGCGCTCGACGCGCTGCCCGAGCCGTACCGGGGGGCTGTTGTCGCCGGTCTGCTGGCCGCCCTGGAGGACTCGCCGGACCTGCGGGCCGCCGCGCTCGACGCGCAGCTGTGCGCCTTCCTCGCGGACGAGGGGCTCGATCCGTTGCGCGAGGACGGCGACACGCGGCGGGAGGCGGACCCGCTCGCGGCCGCCCCGCGCACGGCCCTGCACGTGCTGCGCCGTGCCGCCGGACCGGACCCCGCCCGCGCCGCCCGGCGCGTCCTGCGCCTGTACCGGGCGGGCCTGCTGACGGAGACCGAGACGTACGACGCGGTGCGCGAACTGGCGTGCGCCGACGTGCCGCAGCGGGCCTCGCGCCTGCCGTGGCGGCGCGGCGGGGCACGCGGGAAGGAGTGAGGCCGTGGGCAACCCCGTCGTTGCGCTCCTGCAGGCCGCCCTGTTGTCGGTGACGGTCGCCGGGTACAGCCTGGCGGTCACCCTGCCCCGCATGCTGGCGGCCGGTGCGCGAGGGGTGTGGCGGGTCTTCGGTGCGGCACCGGCCGCCCGGGCCCCGGGCGGCGAACCGGCCCGTCCCGTGTACGCGGTGGTCACCGCGCCGCGTGACCTCGCCTCCGCCTGGCGCGAGACGCTGGCCGAGCAGAGCCGGCTGCTGGAGGAGCCGGAGCGGTTCCTGATCGGCCGGCTGCGCCGGGCGAACGGTGCCACGGACAGGCGCGACGGCCTCGGCCCGGCGGGCGTGGTGCTGTATCCGGTGCTGGTCGCCTCCCTGGTCGTCGTCATCCTGGTCACGGCGGCGCTGTGCCTGGTCCCGGTGCTGTCCGCGCTGCTGGTGTGGGGGCTGGGCTGCGCGGTGTGGGTGCCGTGGTGGGCGCTGTGGGCGACCGTGGCACGGGTGGAGCAGGCCCTGTTCCGGCGGCCGGCGCCGTGCCCGTATCCCGACTGCGGCCGTACCGTCCGCCGTCCGGTGGTGCTCTGCCCGTCCTGTGGCGCCCGGCACCGCCGTCTGCTGCCCGGCCGCCACGGCGCCCTCGTCCACCGCTGCCGGTGCGGCGCGCGCCTGCCGGCCGTGGGCCGGCCGAGGCACGGGACGGTGTGCTGCCCGTCCTGCTCGCGCGCCGTGCCCGCCGGGTACGACAGGGCGCGGGTGGTGGTCGTGGCCGGTGGTGCGGACGGCGTACGGGAGGCGGTGCACCGGCGGGTGCTGACCGCCCTGGGCGCGCCGGACGACGCCCAGCCGCCGCTGGTGCGGGGCACGGACCGGCCCCTGCTGCTCTTCGCCCCGCCGCACGACGCCTACGACAGCCAGGAGGCCGTGGGCCGTCTGGACGTGCTGCGCCATGCCGACGGGCTGCTGCTCGTGGTGGGGGATCCAGCCGTCCACCACGCCGACGTCCGGGCCGTGCAGCGGGTCCTGAACGCGCTGGCGGCCCTGCCCGCCCGCCGCCGACCGCGGCGTGCGGCCCTGCTGTACCCGTCGGCGCCGCCCGGCGAGGACAGCGCCGTGCGCCGACGGCTCGCGCAGGACGGGGGCGGCCATCTGCTGCGGGCCGTCGAGGCGAGCGGTGCCCGGGTGCGGTGCGTCGGCGGTGCGGACGACGCGGCGGGCCTGGCCGGCACGGTGCGGTGGCTGGCCGGGGCCGACCGGGGGCCGGCGCCGGACGGGCATCTGACCGCTCCCGTGCCCGCCCGTGAGCCCGGCCGGCCTGCCGGGTGGCGGCACCGGCTCGGCCGCGGGGTGCTGCTGAGCGTGCACGCCGGCGGCGCACTGGTGCTGCCGATGCTCCTGGTGGCGCTGGAGGCACGCGTGCTGCCGCCGCACGCGCTGTTCGGCGCCGCCGGCGCCTACGACGCCTGGCGTCACCCGTTGACCGCCACCGTGCACCAGGTGGACATCCTCGCCACCACCACGCGGGACTGGCCCCGGCTGATGGCCAGTCATTCCGCTCCCGGACATCCGCCGTCGTCGGTCCTGCCCGGACACGACGGGTACTGGTCCGTCGAGGGCGCGCCCGGTCCGGACAACTGGCTGCGCATCGATCTCGGCCTTCCGCTGCCCCTGAGCGAGGTCTCCTACGACTTCGTGCCGGACAGTGTGCCGGCGCCGCACGGGTCGCTGCTGTGGTCGCCCGGCTCTCTCACCGCGCAGCGCGGCAGCCGTGTCTACCACCCTCCCGTCTCCCCGGAGGAGCGCACACGGCGCGTCGGCGACGGCTTCTTCCCCGAGGCGTACGGCTGGGACGTCCCCATCCCCGACAGCGCCGGCCCGCTCGACGCCCTCCGGATCGGCCTGGGCGGTTTTGCCACGGACACGGCCTACGAGGAGCAGTTGCGGCTGCGCGAGGTCCACGTCCGGTGGACCACCTCCGACGCGCTGCGGCTGCACCCGGAGGACCGGGGCCGGCTGCGCGTCGAGAACACCACCGGCCGCGACCTCGCCCTCGACGTCCAGCCGCTCACGCTCCCCGAGGGCGTGCGCGCCGGCCTGGTGGATCCTCCGCCCCGCGTCCTGCCGGCGCGGAGCTCGACGGTGATCCGCTGGCGTCTGACCGGGGTGCCGTCCACCGGACGTGTTCCGGTGGCCTACGCGGTCGCCGCCAGCGAGGACGGGCACACGGTCACCGCCCGCTGTCTGGGACTGGTCGACGGGGCCGGCCGGACGCAGTCGCTGTGCTGAGCCGGCCGCCGCGGGGACGGGGTGCGGCGGGGGCTCAGCCGGTGCCGGCGGGCCGCCAGCGCTCTTGGGCGAAGTCGGCGAGGGCGGCGGCGAGCTGCGGGTCCACGTCGTCCGTCAGCCCCAGCGCCAGCACGTGGTACCAGCCGCCGCCCAGCCGGAGACGGCGGCCGGGCACCGGCGCCCCGTCGCGCAGGCGCACCTGCAGGGAGTAGGTGGGGGTCTGCAGGCCGTGCAGGGAGACCCGGCGTACCGCGATCTGTGTCACGTCCGTCCAGGCGTAGTGGGCGTGCAACCGTCCGAAGCGGCCGCGCACGGCCTGACGGGTGAGTTCGAGCTCCCACCGCCGGCTCGGCATCGCCAGGCCCAGCAGGCAGAGCAGGATCCCGAGGACGGGGAAGAACAGCAGGGAGACCCAGCCGGTGGCTTCGCGCCACTGCCCGGTCACGGAGAACCGGACGGCGGTCATCACGGTCAGGCTGGCGATCACCGGCCAGTGGGCCATGGGCACCCGCCGTGAGCGGCCCCGCACCAGGAAGCGGTCGGCGGTGCGCTCGACGTGCATGCCGCGGAAGACCGAGGGCTCCTGACGGGTGCTCAGGACCGTCTCACCGCTTCTGCGGTCCGTGCCGTCCGCGCTCTGTGGCCGCCCTCGCCCGCCGGAGGTCTGCGCACGGGCGGCGGCCGGAGCCGGCTGCGGCGGACGGCCCTCGTCCACGGCAGAGGGCGAGCGGCCCGCGAGGTGGTCCTGGAGCCGGCGGTTGCGGAACCGGTAGGTGCCGCCGGAGCGCTGCAGCAGACCGGCCGTGCGGGCGTCCTCCAGGAACGTCATCAGCGACCACGGCACCCGTCCGGTCGTCGCGAGCGTCGCCTTGGCCAGCAGCCAGCGGCTCGACGGGCTGACCAGGAACAGGGCCGCCGACGCCCCCAGCCAGGCGATGAAACCCGGCCACAGGCCGTCCCCGCCGCTCAGCTCGTAGAACGCCGCGGTCCCCAGGCCGATGAGCGGGGCCACCAGGGTGACGGTGGCCAGCAGCGCCGACCGTTCGCCGCGCAGCAGCTCCGTGGGGGTGGCCGCGTCCAGGGCGTCGGCGGGAGCGGCGACCACCACCATCATGACGGCGGGCAGCAGCATGCCCACCGCCAGCAGCACCAGCACGGCATCGTGGCCGCCGAACGCGTACAGCGCCAGCAGCAGCACGGCCACCGCCGGGACGCCGTTGAGCACGGCCAGACGGGCCAGCGGGCCGACGCGGGAGTGCCGTTCGGCGGCGCGCAGCGCCGCGATGAACAGCAGCGGGTTGGCGGTGCGGCGCGGCTGGGCGAGCCGGTGGCCGAAGTAGTGTTCGGCCGCCCATCGGGCCACGGTCGCGTAGACGACCCCGCCCAGCACCGTCGACCGCACGCTCATCTCCCCGAGAAGGCTGTCGGCCGCGTATCCGGCCGACACCAGGTCGATCAGCAGGGACACGACGATGCCGGCGGCGATCAGCGCGGGCAGCGCCAGCAGGCGCGGCAGCGGCGCCTGCGACAGGCGCCACCAGGCCAGTTCGGACTCGCCTCGGCGGCTCAGCTGCCGGGCCAGGAAGGCCAGCCAGACCCTGGCCCGCTGCGGGTCCCAGGGGCGCGGCGGGTGCAGCCGGCCGTCGTCGGGAGGCAGGCGGGGGAACGCCGCGGGCACGATCCGGTCCAGCAGATGCGTCTCGACGGATCTGCGGTCGGGGAAACGGCCGTCCACCAGTTCGCGCGGGTCGGCGGGGGCGGCGGCGTACGTCTGCCGGACCAGCCACACCATCAGTGGGCTGCTCAGCGCCTGGGCCAGGGGCCCGGACGGCTCGTCGGTCAGCGCACGGACCAGCGGTGCCCAGGCGTCCGCGCGGCCCGTGTGCCGGGCCACCTGATCCAGGTAGCGGGCCACGTCCCGGGGCCGCAGCGGCAGCGACTCGATCACCGTGGCGTTCTCCAGGGCGTGGCCGGACGCGCTCAGTGCCTCGTAGGCGTCGGTGCGGGAGACGAGCACGGCGTCGCCGTCCGTGCCGAGCCCCTCGGCCAGGGCGTCGAGGACCTCCGCGCGGCGTGGTGCGGGCAGTTCGTCCAGTCCGTCCAGGACCGGCAGCACCCGACGCCGCCGCACCAGCAGCCCGGCCGGGTGTTCTCCGTCGACGAACGGCAGCCCGGGGTGGTCGAGCCGCAGCCTCTCCTCCAGCCAGGCGGCCAGCGACAGCCGCCGGGTGTCCCAGGACTCCAAGGACAGCAGCAGCGGAACGGGCGTGTCCGGCTGCGCCGGGTTCCGCGGCTCGGTGCCGTGGCCCTGCCGTGACGCGATGCCGAGTTTGCGGGCGAGGAGGTCCAGGGTGAGCAGCACGGCGAGGACCGTCTTGCCGGAGCCGCCGCTGCCGAGGACCACGAGCCGGCGATGCGGCAGGCCGAGGAAGGTGTCCGCCAGGGAGCTGCCGGTGTCCGCCCACAGGGACTGCCCCGTCGAGGGCACCCGAGCGCTCGGCGTCCACCGCACCGGCAGCGGCGCCGGACGGGCCATCCGCCAGGCGTCCGCCTCGGCCCGCCACTGGCCGAGCAGGCTGAGCGCCAGCCGCCGTTCGGCGGCCGCCTGCGGGTCCTCCGGCTCCGGCGCACGCAGCGTCAGGTTCAGGTCGCCGTGCAGCACCCCGACCTGGATCAGATGATCCGCCGTGCTGTTGACGACGGTGTTGCTGATGGACGGCTGCGCACCGCCCGCGTCCCGATCGCTCATACCCCGAGCCCCCCGTGCCGACCGGCCCCACTGTACTGAGCTGACGCCCCGTTGGTTCCCCGTTCGGCGGACACGGACACCGCGGGCCGTGCGCGTTCTCCGGGCGGACGGGGCCCGGTCCCGGCGGCCGGCCCGACGAGGGCACCGGTCGGCACGGCGGGGTCACCGATCGACCCGACCGGCTCACCGGCTCTCCGGGCCGGGACGACCGGCACACCGGCGGGCACGACCGGCACACCGGCCGGTCCGGCCGTCTCGGCCGACTGTCCTTGCCGAGGCAGAATCGACAGGCAAACTTGGCAGTTTTCCTGTCGAACTCCTAGGCTGGAGGCATGGACACACCCGATCGTTCACGGTCGGCGGAGGAGCTGATGGCCGTGGTGTCCCAGCTCAACCGCCGGATGCGGGCCGCCTCCCCGCAGGGCTCCCTGTCTCCGTCGCAGCGCATCGTGCTGGGCCGTCTGCACGACGGTCCCGCCACGACCGCGGCGCTCGCCCGCGCCGAGCAGGTGCGCCCGCAGTCGATGCGGGTGACCCTGGCCGCGCTGGAGGAGTCCGGCCTGGTCGAGCGCAGCCCGCATCCGACCGACGGCCGTCAGGTCGTCTTCTCGCTCACCGAGTCCGGGCGACGGCGGCTGACGGAGCTGCGGCAGGCCAAGGAGACCTGGCTGGCGGACGCCATCGCGACCCGGCTGGACACCGACGAGCAGCGTGTTCTGGCGCAGGCGGTCGAGCTGATGAAGCGGCTGGTGCAGTCGTGACCCGGACCGGTTCCGCCTCCTCCGTCACACCCGCCGGGGCGCCGCGGCGCGGGCGGGCGCCGGCCGGTGCCGCGCGCGAGGACGGGTTCGGGCCGCGACTGATCACCCCGTTGCTGCTCGGTTCGGTCCTCAATCCGGTCAACTCCACGATGATCGCCACCGCGCTGGCGTCCATCGGTGCCGATCTGCACGTCGGCGCGGCGCAGACGGCGTGGCTGGTGGCCTGTCTGTATCTGGCGAGCGCCGTCGGCCAGCCCGCCATGGGACGGATGGTCGATCTGTTCGGGCCGCGACGGGTCTTCCTGGCCGGGCTGGTGCTGGTCTGCGCGGCGGGCCTGGTCGGCACGCTCCTGCCGTCCCTGGGCTGGCTGATCGTCTCCCGGGTGCTGCTGGGCCTCGGCACCTCGGCCGCGTATCCGGCGGCGATGGCGCTGCTGCGGGCGGAGTCCCGGCGTCTGGGACGGGAGACTCCGCGTCCCGTGCTCGGCCTGCTGTCGCTGGCCGGGCTGTCCAGCGCGGCGGTCGGGCCGGTGCTCGGCGGACTGCTGTCGTCCACCCTGGGCTGGCGGGCCATCTTCGCGGTGAACGTCCCCCTGGCGTCGGCCGCGCTGGTCCTGGCGGTGCGGTGGCTGCCGGCCGACGACCGGAGGCACGACGGCGACGACGCGCACCGGGAGACGGCGAGGAGCACGGACGGGCACGGGGAACACCGGACGAGCCGGGCCGCGTCGCTCGACCCGCTGGGCCTCGTGCTGTTCACCGCGACCCTGGTGACGCTGATGCTGTTCCTGATGCACCTGGACCGGCCCGAGTGGTGGCTGCTGCCGCCGGCCGCCGTCCTGGGCGGGGCACTGGTGTGGTGGGAACGGCACCGCCGAGCCCCCTTCATCGACGTGCGCATGCTGATGCGCAACCGCGCGCTCGCGACCACGTATCTCCGGCACGGCATGACCTACCTGGTCATCTACTGCGTGATGTACGGCTATGCGCAGTGGCTGGAGGACGCGCACGGCCTGTCGTCCTTCACCGCGGGACTCGTGATGCTGCCGATGTCGGTGGCGGCGGCCGTCTGCTCGCTGCTGGGGGCGCGGACGAAGGGCGTACGGGCGCCGCTGACCGTGGCCGCCGTGCTGCTCGCCGCGGGCAGCGGGCTGCTGCTGCTCACCGGTCACCGCACCCCGATGGCCGTGCTGCTGCCGGCCGCCGTGCTGTTCGGGCTGCCGCAGGGACTGGCGTCCACCGGCAACCAGGCCGCCGTCTACGCCCAGGCGCCCCACGGCGGCATGGGCGCCGCGGCCGGCCTGCAGCGGACCTCGCAGTATCTCGGCGCCATCACCGCCGCCGGCCTGCACCGCCTGGCCGCCGTCACCGCCGTACTGGGCGTGGGCCTGATCCTGCTGACCGTCGCGGACCCCGCTCTGCGGAGCAGGACCGCACACCGCCGCCGCTGAACGCCCCGCGCCTGCCGAACCCGGGCATTCGTGACAGTGCTTGTACAAGCACTTGTACAAGTGCTGTTACGATTTCGGGATGACCGATCGCCAGGATCACCCCGATCTCATCGATCAACCGGATCGACCCGATCGCACCGGAGCCGCCGACCCCACGCAGGAGAGCCTCTGGCGGCCGCTGCGGCTGCTCCAGGCGGCCATGGACGCCGACATCGCCCGGCTTGTACGCCGAGCGGCAGATCGAGGGCCTCAAACCCAGCTGGGTCATGGAGCTGCTGCGCTTGCACGCCCGCGGCCCCATGACCATCCGGGAACTGGCCGAGTCGGTCCAGCGCACGCACTCGGCCCTCAGTCAGAAGGTGGCGGCGATACGCGCGGCCGGCTGGGTGGAGACCGTCCCCGGTGACGACGCACGCACCAAGCAGGTGCGGCTCACCGACAAGGCCCGCCGGGTGGCCGGACGGCTGGCGGCGGAGTGGCGGGCGACCGAGGCGGCCCTGGCCGACCTCGAGGCGGAACTCCCCTACCCGCTGACCCGGGTCGTCGCCGACATCGAGCAGGCACTCGCACGCAAGAGCTTCCACGACCGGATCGCCGAGAAGCTGGCGCACGATCAGACATGGCAGTGAACGGGCAGACCGGGCCCGGCGCCCCGGACGGAGGCGAGCGCACGGACGCCCAACCGACGGGCACCCGGCCGGAAGGCGTACGGCCGACGGACACCCGGCCGGAGAGCGCCCGGCCGAAGGACGCACGACGGACGGAGCCGGAAAGCACCTGGCCGAAGGGCGTCCGGCTGCGCAACGCCCTGCTCGACGTGACACCGCTGCGGTCGTCGCCGGTGTTCCGGCGGCTGTGGATCGGGACGTCCCTGTCGGGGGTGGGCGGCCGGCTGACCCTGGTGGCCGTGACGTTCCAGGTGTGGGAGAGCACCGGAAGCCCCGTGTGGGCCGGCGCGGTCGGCCTGGCGCAGGCGGTGCCGCTCGTCGTGCTCGGGCTGTTCGCCGGGGTGCTCGCGGACCGTGCGGAGCGGCGGCGACTCGCGCTCGTCACCACCGCCGGGCAGGCCGGGTGCGTGCTGCTGCTCGCCGTGCAGGCGTCGGTGCTGCCGCTGCCCGCCGCCGGAGTGCTCGTGCTGGTCTTCGTCCAGTCCTGCTTCGTCGCCGCCGGCGGGCCGGTCCTGCGCACCCTCGTCCCGCGCCTGTTGCCCCCGGATCAGCGGGCGGCCGGACTCGCCCTGCAACAAGTCTCCTTCCAGGGCTCGATGCTGGCCGGACCCGCCCTCGGCGGGCTGATCTGCGGGTGGCTGGGGGCCGGCGGTTGCTACCTGATCGACGCCGTCACGTTCGCCGCGGCCCTGTACGGCCTGCGCGGCCTGCCGCGTATGCAGCCCGGGCAGGAGCCCGCACGCCCCGGCCTGCGCGGAGTGCGCGACGGCCTTGCGTTCCTGGTGCGGACACCGGTGATCCGCGGAGCGCTGCTGACCGACCTGGCCGCCACCGTCCTGACCATGCCGGTCGGCCTGTTCCCCGTGGTCAACGCGGAGCGGTTCGGCGGCGATCCGCGCACGCTCGGCCTGTTCCTCACCTCCCTCGCCGTCGGCGGTGTGGCCGCGTCGGCACTGTCGGGCACCTTCACGCGACGCGCCCGCCCGGGCACGGCCATGCTCACGGGGGCCGCCGTCTGGGGCGCCGCCATGGTGCTGTTCGGCCTGACCTCCGGCCGGTGGACGTCGCTGGCCTGCCTCGTCCTCGCCGGCGCCGCGGACACCGTCTCGGTCGTCTCCCGCGGCGCCCTCGTCCAGACGCACACCCCCGACGACCTGCTGGGCCGGGTCGGCGCCGCCGACCAGATCGTCGGGCGGGCCGGTCCCGACCTCGGCAACCTGCGCGCCGGGCTCGTCGCCGACACCACCTCCACGGCCGTGGCCCTGGTGACCGGTGGCCTGCTCTGCCTCGGCGCGGTGGCGCTGGTGGGCGCCACCACCGCGGACCTGCGCCGGTCCCCCGGCCGGTCCCCCGCCGCGCGGACCGACGCACCGGCCGGCCCCTGAGGAGGGACTCCCGGGCGCCCCGGGGGCCCGCGCCCATCTCCTCCGCACTTCTCCCGCCGCAGCTCTCCCACGCCCTCGGCGGACGCGCGCACCGCCCCGCCCGCCCCGGCCACCGGCACACACGCACCCGTCTCGATCCCCTTCGACCACCCGCCTCGTGACCCCTTGATCGACGAATGTCAAGCAGCGACGCGCCGTCGGTTCTGCACCAGCTGACGGTGCATGGGGTGAACGCATGTCAGGAGATCACCTTGTCAGGCTAATTGTCGGTCAATCACACGGCGAACAGACATTTTTGACGGTTCATCAGATCAGCGCTCGACGGCAGTTCCGGCCCACACATCCCCCGATCGGCCCCCGCCGACAGCCCTTCCGATTCGCCCGAAATGACAGCTTCGAAGCGGTGTGAGTACGTTCATCACGCGTCGGCTGCGACAGCCGAGCTCTCCGACTCGAGACAGGAGACACAGTGCCATGATCATGACCCGTTCCCACGCGATCACCGCGGGCATCGCGGCCGCCGCGGCACTGACCGCGACCGGCATCACCTACGCGACGGCCGCCCCCTCGCCCCAGTCGGCCCCGGCTGCCGCCGCCCAGCAGGCGCCCGTCCAGGCCCCCCTGGGTGGTGACAACGGCAACAGCAACAACAACAGCAAGGGCAACGAGGGCAGGGACCACGACGACCACGACAAGGGTCACAAGAAGCACCGCAAGCACCACGACGAGGGCTGGATCCACATCAACGAGCGGTCCTACTCCGCTCACCCGAGCGGCTGCGTCACCGTCATCAGCGGACTGGGGTCGAAGACCTTCAACATCCGCAACGACAGCCGCAGGACCGTCGAGGTGTTCCGCGGCGCCACCTGCGACAACGGCGCCCCCATCGCCACCGTCGGCCCGCACAGCACCAGCAACGGCGTCGAGCCCGGCAAGTCCCACTCCGTCAAGGTCAAGGACGGCGTCATCGCCAGCTTCCGCGTCGTCCACCACCACCACGGCAAGGACGACCACTGATCGCAGCAGCCGAGTTCGCCGTCGCACTACGAGAGACACGGTGTCCCCGGCCCGCCGTAATCGGGCCGGGGCACCGCGGACAGACGCAGAACACGGAATCCCGGCCCGCCGTAATCGGGCCGGGCTTCTGTGCTGACCCCGGCCGGCGGCGCCCCTGCCGGGGGGCTCGCGTCCGGCCACGGGCCGCAGCGCCCGTGCGCCTGCGTTGCCATGGTAGAACCGGACACCCGACGCGGCGAGCCTGCCTGGAACCGTCCGTATCGCGGACGGACTGCGTACACCCGGAAGAGTGACGGGTCCGGGGCGCTTATAGACAGGTGTGACGCACTTCCAGGACACCGATACCTCTTCCTCGGCGCTGGACAGCGCCGACACGGCGCCCGGTGGGGGCCCGTCGGGCCGGCTGGTCGGCCTGCTCGCGGCCGCCTGCGGCCTCACCGTCGCCAATCTGTACTACGCGCAGCCCCTGCTGTCCTCGCTGCGCGGCTCCTTCGGCATCGACGCGGTCACCGCGGGAGCCCTGATCACCATCACCCAGCTGGGGTACGCGGCCGGCATGGTGCTGCTGGTCCCGCTCGGCGACCGGATGGGCAAACGCCGGCTGGTCGCCGTCCTGCTGGCCGTGACCACGGCGGCGCTGGCGGTGTCCGCCACCGCCCCGGTCTTCCCCGTGCTGCTGGGGGCGGCGCTGGTGGTCGGGCTGACCTCGGTGGTGGCGCAGATACTCGTGCCGCTCGCGGCCGACCTCGCACCCGAGCAGGCGCGGGGCCGGATCGTCGGGCGGGTGATGAGCGGACTGCTGGTCGGCATCCTGCTGTCGCGGACCGTGGGCAGCCTGGTCGCCGAGGCCGCCGGCTGGCGGGTGGTGTATCTGGCCTCCGCGGCGCTCATGGCCGTTCTGGCCGTGGTGCTGCGTCTCGCCCTGCCCGAGCGCGCCCCCACCACCGACATCCCCTACGGCAGACTGCTGGCCTCCACCGCGCGGCTGCTGCGGGAACACGCCGCGCTGCGCCGCCGGGCGCTGTACCAGGCGGCGATGTTCGGCGCGTTCAGCGCCTTCTGGACCACGGTGTCGTATCTGCTGACCGGCCCCGGCTACCACTACTCGGAGCTGGGCATCGGTCTGTTCGCGCTGGTCGGGGCGGCCGGCGCGGCCGTCGCACCGCTCGCCGGGCGCTGGGCCGACCACGGCTGGGGCCGGGCGGCCACGGGGGCCGCGTTCGCCGTGGGCGCCGCCGCGTTCGCGGTGGGGGGATTCGGCCGGCACAGCGTGCTGCTGCTCGGTGCGGCGGCCGTACTGCTGGACATGGCCGTGCAGACCAGCATGATCGTCGGCCAGCACACCATCTACCGGCTCGACGCCGCCGCCCGCTCCCGGCTCAACAGCGCCTACATCGCGGTCTTCTTCATCGGCGGCGCCCTCGGCTCCCAGCTCGGCTCCTTCGCCTATCACGCGGGCGGCTGGACGGCCCTGTCCGTGCTCGGTGCCGCGCTGCCCGTCCTGGGCCTGCTGGGCTGGCTCACGGAGCGCAGGTCCACGGCACCGGCCGTGTGAGCTTCCCGTGCCCGTCGGTAAGCACCACCCGGGTGCGGGCCGGCGGCACGCTTTCGTCCGGTGCACTCTTGTCCAGGTGACGGCGCCCCGGGATGCGGCGCCGCCCAGGGTGCGCGGACACACCTGCGGCGACCGGCACACCGTCGCCGCCGCCCCCGCGCCATCGCCCTGAGCGGAAGCGCCGGCCCTGGTCACCGGCGTGTTCCGGCAGAGCCGCTTCCCGGCCCGGGCGCGTACCCGGTGCTCCGCTCACCGTTCGGCACACCTGGCGGCCAGGTGTGCACTGGACACCCGGCCGACGCGGCGCACGTGTGCACCTCCCGCACCACAGCGGGGGACGGCAGGCCGCTCATGTGACACACGTGGTGACCGGCGCACGGCCGGCTCCGGCGGGGCGTGTGCACACCTGACCGGCCGCCGTCGCCGGGCGTCTCCCGGCACACGGCAGCGGGGCGAGCCCGGACGGATGCGTCCGGGCTCGCCCCGCTCGTCGCCATGGCCGTGCACCGGCAGCCGGGCACGGCCGGAAGGCATCAGAAGCCGACAGCGACCAGCAGCCACTCCGGGTTGTCGTGCGACACGTAGGAGGACTGGTCCGCCACGTCGTCGTAGGGGAAGCCGTAGGCGAGGCCGTTCAGGGCGTTGTCGTGCCAGAACTTGGCGTAGTGGTTCGCCGGCTCGGCCGAGTAGAACTGCGCCGGGTCGTGCTGCTGGTCCGCCGGCAGCGTCGCCACGTGCCGGTTCAGGGCCGCGCACCGCTCGGCGTCACCGGCCAGCGAGCCGGCGCAGCTGAAGATGTCGGCGGTCGACGCGTTCACGCCGACGGACTGGGCGTAGGCCGTGAAGTAGTCGGCGTTGGCACCGCCGGGGCGGAAGCTCGGGTCAGCGGCCGGCGCGATGATCCGGTAGGGCGCCTGCGACTGGGCCAGCACCTTGAACGGCTCCGGCACGGAGTCGACGAAACGCTGGAAGGTGGTGGCGCGGTCCTCGGTGAACAGCTGACGGCTGTCGCCCACCTCCACGTCGTAGCCGTCCCTGGTGTGCAGACGCATCGCGAGCGGCAGGCCGTAGGCGTCCACCCGCGTGGTGTTCCCGTTGAACCGGTTGTCGCCGACGGTGAACTCGATGAAGTCGTAGTACGGGCCGTCGGGGGACCCGAGGTGGAAGTACATGCGGCCCGAGGAGTTCACCGGCATGTCGAGGTAGGGCTGCTCCGCGATGGAGTGCGTCTCCCCGTTGAACGTCCAGTACACCTGGTCGTCGGGGTACGCACCGTTCGTGCGGTTGAGCACCTTCACCTGCAGCACGTTCTGCGCGGGCGGGATGTCGGAGGTGTCGCCCCAGAAGTCGTCGGTGATGAGTCCGCCGCTCGCCGCCGGGCCGTCGGCCCGTGCGGGTGCCTGCGTCAGGGTGAAGAGGCAGGCGGCGAGTGCGAGCACCAGGGCGAGAGCGGTGCGGGTGCGGACGGTGCCGGTCGGGTGTGCAGGCGCCGACATGTGGGGGGTGGTCGCCATGCGGTCTCCAGTACGAAAGGCCCGTGAGGGACGCGGAAAGGCGGGAAAACCGGGGGTCGGAGAGCGCTCTCAGGACGTTTGTACCGCCACCTCACGCACCCGTCAACAACTGAACACATTCTCAAGGGAGTTGCACGCCTTTCGTCGCCTCGCTTCCCGCCACGTACGGGACATGCGGCACATGTCGTGCCACATCCGGCGGTTCACGGTCGGTGCACCCCTTCGGCTCCTGCACGGGGCGGGACGTCAGAAAGCTTTGATCTTTTACGTCTTGACGCTGCTGGTCCAGACCTTTTGGTTCCGGGACGGCAGCGCGCCCTCCCCCAGCCAGCGACCTGGTCGCCGTTGTCGCGCGGGCGCGCCGTCATCCCGTCAACCCTTTTCCATACCTGAAAGAGTGTGAACCTCCAGCCATGGTCGGACACTCTCCGCACCGCTCGACCCTCGTGAAGAGCGGTCTGGCGGCGACCGTGCTCGCCCTGTCGGCGGCCCTGATGACCGCCGCTCCGGCTCAGGCCGCCACCGGCTCCATCACCGGCCTGGACGGCAAGTGCCTCGATGTCGCGGGCGCCGACTCCGCCAACGGCACCCCCGTGCAGATCTACGACTGCAACGGCACCAACGCCCAGCAGTGGACCGTCGGCTCCGACGGCACCATCCGCGCCCTCGGCAAGTGCCTCGACATCGTCGACCGCTCCACCGCCGACGGCGCCAAGGTGCAATTGTGGGACTGCACCGGCGGCGCCAACCAGAAGTGGGTCGTCACCGCGGCCCACGACATCGTCAACCCCGCCGCCGACAAGTGCCTCGACGTCACCGACCGCAACAGCGCCAACGGCACCCGCGTGCAGATCTGGACCTGCACCGGCGGCTCCAACCAGAAGTGGAACGCACCGGCCACCGGCGGCGGCAGCACTCCGGCACCCTCGGGCTTCGTGGTCTCCGAGGCCCAGTTCAACCAGATGTTCCCGAACCGGAACCCGTTCTACACCTACCAGGGTCTGGTCCAGGCGCTGAGCGCGTTCCCGGGCTTCGCCAACACCGGCGACGACACGACGAAGAAGCAGGAGGCCGCCGCCTTCCTGGCCAACGTCAACCACGAGACCGGCGGCCTGCAGTACGTGGTCGAGCTGAACACCGCCAACTACCCGACCTACTGCGACTGGGGTCAGTCGTACGGCTGCCCGGCGGGTCAGGCCGCCTACTACGGCCGCGGCCCCATCCAGCTGAGCTGGAACTACAACTACAAGGCCGCGGGTGACGCGATCGGCGTGGACCTGCTGAACAACCCCTGGCTGGTCGAGAACGACCCGGCGATCGCCTGGAAGACCGGCCTGTGGTTCTGGAACACCCAGTCCGGCGCCGGCACCATGACCCCGCACAACGCCATGGTGAACCACGTCGGCTTCGGCGAGACCATCCGCTCCATCAACGGCTCGCTGGAGTGCAACGGCCGGAACCAGGCACAGGTGCAGAGCCGCGTCGACGCCTACCAGCGCTTCACCTCCATCCTCGGGGTGAGCCCGGGCGGCAACCTGTACTGCTGATCCGCTTCTGAACAGCGACACCGCGTGTGCCCATGGCGGACAACGCCGTGGGCGCACGTGCTGTTTCCGTCGCCGGCGCCGGGGACGCATCACCGGGCTGTGTCCCCTCGCGCGGACAGCCGCCCTGGTGCGAGCGACGCCGGACAAGGGTTCCGGCGCCGGCCTGTGGGGGGAGGTCGGCATGAGGTCTCCAGTACCGGAAGGGCCTGTGGGGGACAGGGTGCACAACGGCTGAGAGCGCTCTCACGTTGTTCTACCGCCACCGCCCGCAGCCGTCAACAACTGAACGCGGACATGCACCGCGCCCTCATCTCTCGTCACCCATCGGCCCGCCGTAAACGTGAGGAAGCGCACATGTGTGCCGCTTCCCGGTGATCGACGGCCGGCACCGCCCCTTCATCCAGTGCACCGGATGCCGCGTCAAATCCCGGGCTGAATTCATCCCTTGACGCCAGTGGTGCAGACCTTTAGGTTCCCAACCGACAGCGCCACCTGCCTCAGTCGCGGCTTCGTCGCCGTCGTCCGGTGGGCGCGCCGTCGTCCTTGCCCCCCACCCCCCACTGAAAGAGTGTGAACCCCCCACCATGGCAGGACACTCTTCGACCCGCTCGGCCACCGTGACGAGTGGTTTAGCAGCGACCGTGCTCGCCATACCCGCGACCCTGACGACCGCCTCCCCCGTTCAGGGCGTCCGTGGCGGCATCACCGGCCTCGCCGAGGAGTGCCCCGGCATCACGGGGATCACCAGTGCCGACGGCACTTCTGTGTAGTCCCGGACCGACATCGATCCGGACGACGGCCACGACGCCGTGGCCGCGCCGGAGTTGGGCCGACCCAGGCACCAGGCCGGTGATGTCCTCCGGCCTGCTCTTCCTCTCATCAAGGAGCGATCGTGACTGCTTCCACCACCCGTCAGCGGATCTCCGCCCGACGCCTCGGTCTGCGCCGGGCGACGCTCGGTGTCGCGACGGCCGGTCTTGTCGCCGCCATGTTCACCGCCGCGCCGGCCCAGGCCGCCACCGGCCCCGTCGCCGGCAGCACGCACGTGAGCGCGTCGGCCGCCGGCAGCGACACGATCCAGGCCAACTTCGTGGTCTCCGAAGCCCAGTTCAACCAGATGTTCCCGAACCGGAACCCGTTCTACACCTACCAGGGTCTGGTCGACGCGCTCAGCGCCTTCCCGGGCTTCGCCAACACCGGTGACGACACGACGAAGAAGCAGGAGGCCGCCGCCTTCCTGGCCAACGTCAACCACGAGACCGGCGGCCTGCAGTACGTGGTCGAGCAGAACACCGCCAACTACCCGGCGTACTGCGACTGGAGCCAGCCGTACGGCTGCCCGGCCGGCCAGGACGCCTACTACGGCCGCGGCCCCATCCAGCTGAGCTGGAACTTCAACTACAAGGCCGCGGGTGACGCGATCGGCGTGGACCTGCTGAACAACCCCTGGCTGGTCGAGAACGACCCGGCGATCGCCTGGAAGACCGGCCTGTGGTACTGGAACACCCAGTCCGGCCCGGGCACCATGACGCCCCACGACGCCATGGTGAACCACGCCGGTTTCGGCCAGACCATCCGCTCCATCAACGGTTCCCTGGAGTGCGACGGCCGGAACCCGGCGCAGGTGCAGAGCCGCGTCGACGCCTACCAGCGCTTCACCTCCATCCTCGGGGTGGCCCCGGGCGACAACCTGTACTGCTGAGGTCTCTCGGCATCCGGTACCACGTGTGCCCACGGCGGGAGGAGGCCGTGGGCACACGTGCTGACGCGTGTCCCGCGCCGGCACACCCACGTGACCGCGGGACACGCAACGGCGGTGTGCACCCTTCCGCACGGTGCCCGGCGGGCGGCGACGCCCCGGACGAGCCCGCAATCCGGCGGTCGCCGCACCCCGGCGGATACGCTGAGGCACCGTCCGCTCCGGCGTCCGCGGACGCATGCGCCCGCACCCGCACGGGCCGGCGTCCGCACGGCGCCCGGCGGAGGAGGAGGTGTGGCATGAGTTCTCCAGGCGTGCACCTGCGCGAGGTCACGGCCGGCAACCGGGACGCCGTGCGCGCCCTCCGTGTCCGGCGCGACCAGCGGCGGTTCGTCGCCTCCGTGTCCGAGTCGCTCGAGGACGCCGCCGAGCAGCCCCAGGCCCGTCCCTGGTACCGCGCCGTGTATCAGGGCGAGGAGCCGGTCGGCTTCGTGATGCTGATGTGGCGTCCCCCCGACGGCCCGTTCCGGGAACGGCATTTCTTGTGGCGCTTCCTGATCGACCGGCGGTACCAGAGACGCGGGATCGGCCGTCAGGCCCTCACCCGGGTCGCCGACCTGGTGCGGGCGGACGGCGCCACGGAGCTGCTGACCAGTTACGAGCCCGGTGACGGCGAGCCGTTGCCGTTCTACCGTGCGCTCGGCTTCGAGGCCACCGGGCAGATCTGGGACGGGGAGATCGTGCTGCGACTGGCTCTGCCCGCTCGGTGAATCCCCCGGCACCCCTCCGCGGCACCGCGCCGGCCCCTCCCCCGGCCGGCTCTCCGGCCGCGTCCGCGACGCATCCGATGACGGCCGCACGCTGCCGCCGCGCCCTGTGCCACGGCACGGCAGCGGCCGTCCGCGCGCCGGGCGTCCGACACGCCGGTGCGCGGACGGCCGCCCGAGGTGCGGCCGCTGCACCCGCCTACCGCCAGGTGACGGTGACCGGCCGGTGCACGGTGTGCCGGGGCAGGCTGATCGTGAGGGTTCTGCTCGCCCGGTCCCAGTGCCAGTCGGCCCGGGTGAGCCGGACGCCGGTGGCGGACACCTCGGTCGGGGCGTGGTCCGTGCCCAGCAGGGACAACGTCCACCGGCGGTCCTTCACCTGGCCGGGGAAGGAGCCGTGCACCGCGTCGACGGTCACCGTGTGGCGGGAGCCGTCGCGGGTGTGGCGGACGGTCGTCGTGGCGCTGTGGCCCGGCCCCGTGCCGGTGCCGTCGTCCTCGTAGAGCCGGTACGAGCCGGACGCCCCGGTGGCCACGGTCAGGGTGACGTCGGTCAGCGGCGCCTTGTCGTGGGCCGCGACGTCATGGGTGCGGGTGGGCAGGATGCCGCCGTCCTTGACGAACACGGGCATGGTGTCCAGTCCGGTGGTGACTTCCCGGGTGGTGCCGCCCTGGTAGGTCGTGCCGGTGAACCAGTCGGTCCACCGGCCGGGCGGGAACCACACCGTGGTGGTCGCGGTCGTCCCCGGTGAGGTGACCGGGGCGACCAGGACGTCGGGCCCGTACAGGTACTCGCTGTCGGCGGTGGCGTAGGCCTGCTCCTCCTCCGGGTACTCCAGGTAGGTGGCACGGACGATCGGCACACCGGTGCGGTGCGCCTCCTCGGCCAGGGTGTAGGTGTAGGGCACCAGGTTCTCGCGGAGGTTGAGGAAGCGGTCCGCCGAGGCTCGGGCCTCGGTGCCGTACTGCCAGGGCAGCCGGTCGCTGTGGTTGCTGTGCAGGCGGTCGATCGGCTGGAAGGTGCCGAACTGCACCCAGCGGGCGTACAGGTCGTCGGGCAGCTTGTACGTGGTGCGGGTCTGTCCGCCGTCGGTCCAGGTCTCCGAACCGGGCAGTCCCGTCGTGTCGTTGTGGCCGCCGATGTCGTGCGTGACGGCGACCATCCCGGTCGCCGCGGACTCACCCGGCGTGTAGCCGACCTCCAGCTTCAGGGTGCCCCAGGTGGAGGAGGTGTCGCCGGTGAAGTGCACGGTGGTGCGTTTGTCCGCCCACGGCCCGGTCGGCACCGCCTGCTGGCCGCTGTAGCCGCCCGCCTGGAGCGAGCCGTAGGCGCGGGAGAGGACGAAGCCGCGGCCGAGGCGCCGGCCGGTCATCGTGGCGTACTGCTGGTTGATCCACGCGTCCGGGGTGACCCCGGGCAGGGACGACTGCGAGGAGTCGCAGCACCAGTCCAGCCACCAGAAGTCGTTGCCCTGGTCGTCCATGGTCCGGTGCAGGTCCAGGTAGGCCCTGAGCTGGTCGGGGTCGCCGAAGTCGAAGGTGTGGCAGTTGTCCTCCACCGAGGCGCCGGGCGCGCACCCGCCCTTGGTGAGCTTGCCCTTGGCCGTGGCCTGGGCCCGGGGGAACTGGGGGTCGGAGGCGAGGATGCTGGGGTGCACGTTGAGCGTGTTGTGCAGTCCCTGAGCGGCCGACCAGTCGAAGAAGCCCTTCGGGTCGGGGAACCGGTTCCGGTCGATCTCCCAGCCGCTCCAGTTGTTGACGGCCTTGTAGTCGGTGTCGGTCACCAGCACGTCCAGCGGGACGCCTTCGGCGCGGAAGGCCGGGAGGACGGTGTCGCGGTAGTCGGCCGCGGTGCGGTCGATGTACTCCGAGTACCACACGCCGTACGCCCAGGGCGGCAGCAGCGCCGGGGGCCCGGTGAGGGTGGCCAGGTCGGCGAGGGCCTGTTCGTAGTCGTGTCCGTAGGCGAAGACATAGCCGTCCTGGTAGGGCTCGCCGCCGTGCGCGGGGCGCGGTGTCACCTGCTGCGTCGCGGGGTCGTAGAGCGCGGACGGGGTGTCGTCCAGCAGATACCAGCCGTCCTTGTGGAGCAGGCCGGGGGTGGTCACCGGGGCGGGTCCGGTGCCGGTGACGCCGTCCAGGCCGCGGCGGTAGCCGCCGAGGGCGAGGTGCGGCTGCGGGGCCGGGGCTCCGGTGGCGGTGACGGACACGGTGTCGAGGTTGACGTGGCAGCTCGTCTCCTCGGGGCAGCCGAGGGTGATGTCGTCGTCTCCTGCGGTCAGCGTCACCGGCACGGCGGCGGTCCGCCAGTCGTCCCAGTTCTCGGTCGCCGGCAGGGTGAGGGTCGTGGTGCCGGCACCGGTGGACACCGAGGCGGTGCGGGTCCGGTGCAGGCCGTCGCCGCCGGTGCCGTTGGCGTAGCGCACCCGCAGGGTGTAGACGCCGTCGGCCGGCACCCCGACCAGGTGGGTGGTCACGCTCGATCCCTGGTTCAGCTCGGCGACGAAGCCGTCACCGGCGTAGCCGGTGTGGTCGGTGGCGCTGCTCGCGGTGCCGGTGATCCGTCCGTCCTCCGCCTCGCAGCTCGTGCCGACGGCACAGCCGGTGATCGCGGCGGTGTCGGCCGGCGGGTACGGGTCGCCGGGGTGCACCAGGGCGAGGCTGTCGAGGTTGACGTTGCCGCTGTCCGAGGCGGTGCGGGTGAGCGTGAGCGTGTGGGGGCCCGCGCCGAGCCGGACGGGTGCGGTGGCGAGTTTCCAGGTGTCCCAGCTTCCCGTGGCCGGCAGGGTCAGCGTCGTGGGCTCCGCACCGTCGACCGTCAGGGTCAGGGTGCGGGTCTCGTTCCTGCCGTCCCCGCCGAGGGCATTGGCGTACCGCACGGCGACGTCGTAGGCGCCGTCGTGGGTGACATCGATGTCAGCGGAGACGGAGCTGCCGGTGCCCGTGAAGCCGGCGGCGAATCCGGTGCCGGTGTGGCCGGTGTGGTCGGCGGCCGCGGACACGCCGTCGAGCCGGAGCTTCTCCGCCTCGCACAGGGTGCCGGGCCGGCAGATCAGCCGGTGCCAGGGCGCGGCGGTGACCGGGGCGTCGCCCGCGGTGAGCTTCACCGAGAGGTTGCCGGCGTCGAACGGTCCGGAGCCGACCCGGTAGCGCAGGGTCATCGCGCTCGTCGTGATGGTGAGCCAGCCCCCGCTGGTGCGGGCGGTGTAGGGGGTCGGGGCGAAGTCGTCGCGGCCGATCGCGTTGAAGGTAGGGGCGTCGGTGAAGGCGCGGTCGCCCGCGTACTCGGTGCGGACGAGGGTCGGGGAGAGGATCTGGAAGCGGGCGTCACCGGAGGTGACAACAGGGATGCGGGGGTGTCGGCCCTCGTCGTGGGCCGATGCGGGCGGCGCGCCGGGCGACACGGCGGTGACGGCCATGCCCAGGGCGGCAGTGACCGACCACCGCCGCAGGAGCCGCCACCGTCGTCTGGAAGTGCGTCTCACGACCAACTCCGTTCCGGGTCTGCCGACGCGGTCCGGTCGCGCCGGCGGGGACAGGACCCTGTGCAGCGTGGTGAGTTGAGCGTGAGCATCACAACACGGCGATGACCGCTGTGTACATGACCATGACGACGGCCGGTGCGGCACGGCCGTCCTGCCGGCGGTGACCGGACCGCGGCGGAACGCTCGGCACGGCAACCGCCGCCCGGTGCCGGCCGGCCGGCTACCGGCCCGCGCAGGCCGCGTCGATGAGCGCGGCCGCGGTGCTGAGGGCCAGCCCGTCCAGGCGGTCGACGCCCGTGCCGGCCCGGGTCGCGGCGCCGTCGAAGACCAGGGCGAGCCGACGGGCGAGAAGCTCCGGGTCCGCGGCACCGGCGCGTTCCGCCTCGGCGCGGAGGAACGCCAGCGTCTCGGCCTTGTACCGCAACGCCACGACACTGGCCGGATGCCCGAGGTCCTTGAGCTCCACGAGCGTCGACACATGGGGGCAGCCGCAGTACCCGGGGTCCTGGGCGGCCTCCTCGAGGCGCCGGAACACGTACAGCATCCGCTCGCGCGGCGAGCCGGGGGCGTCCGGCGGCGGGAGCAGGAACGCGCTCACCGCCCGTGCCCGGCGTTCCAGCGCGGCGGCGATGATCGCGTCCTTGCTGTCGAACAGCTGGTACATGGACCGCTTCGAGACACCGGCCGCCCGGCAGAGGGCGTCCGTGCCGACCCCGACGCCTTCCCGCTCGAACAGCTCGGCCGCCGCGTCGAGCAGCCGTTCGCGTGGCGACGCCTTGGCGGACGCCACCTCGGATGCGCTGCCGGACACGGCCTTCACTGTCGTCATGGGTGGAGCATAGCGCGCCGACTCGACACGGGAAACCGATCGGTTTACGCTCGCAGCACGAGGAAACCGATCGGTTTCCATCCTGTGCGGCATGCCCTCATGCCGCTCCCGGGCCGGTGCCGCACGCCGGACCGGCGCTGCGGCGCGATTCCCGCCCGTTCCACGGAAGAAGGCAACTCATGAACATCAACGGCTCCGTCGCCCTGGTCACCGGCGCCAACCGAGGTCTCGGCGACCGGTTCGTCCGCGCCCTGCTCCAGGCGGGTGCGCGCAAGGTCTACGCGGCGGCCCGTGACCCCCGCCGCATCCGCGTCCGGGCAGAAGGAGTGGTGCCGATCGCACTGGACATCACCGATCCGGCCGCCGTGCGCTCCGCGGCCGAGCAGGCCCCGGACGTCACCCTGCTCGTCAACAACGCGGGCTCGTTCTCCGGCGGCCCGGTGCTCGACGGGGACCTCGACGCCTTCCGCACCGACTTCGAGACCCATGTGCTCGGCACCCTCGCCGTCAGCCGCGCCTTCGCACCCGTGCTCGCCCGCAACGGCGGCGGCGCGATCCTCAATGTGCTCTCCGTGCTGTCCTGGTTGACGCTGCCTCACGCCGCCGCGTACTGCGCGGCCAAGTCCGCCGCATGGTCCGTCACCAATGCGCTGCGCCTGCGCCTGGCCGATCAGGGCACCCAGGTCAGCGCGCTCCATGTCGGCTACATGGACACCGACATGACCGCCGAGCTCGACCAGCCGAAGTCGGACCCCGCCGACATCGCCCGGATCGCCCTGGAGGGCCTCGACCAGGGGCTGTACGAGATCGTCGCCGACGCCGGCAGCCGACGGGTGCTCGGCGACCTGTCCGCGGGTGTGGAGGCGCTGTATCCGCAGCTGGCGCACTGACCGCCGCCGGCGCCGGCCGGTCCGCCTTTCGGGGGGCCGCGGGTTCATCCTGCGACCCTCGCCGTCCCACACTTCGGCGCACACGCCGTCCTCTCATCGCTCCTCGCTACCCTCTTCGGGCGCGCGTTCGACACGGTCCGCCGGACGGTGGGCGCGCGCCCGAGCCCGAGCACGAGTACGAGGAGGCGGCACGGTGCCGCAGGGGCAGACAGCCGACCCGGAGATGATTCCGTCGGCACGGACACAGGAACGCCGGCTCCGCCGCGACCTGGGCTTCTGGGGACTGACGGCGATCGCCTTCTCCAACATCGTCGGCTCGGGATGGCTGTTCGCCGCGATGTACGCCGCTCGAACGGCGGGCCCGGCCTCGCTGCTGTCCTGGGTGGGCGCGGGGCTGCTGTGCATGCTGGTGGCCCTGGTGATGATCGAGCTGGGTGCGTCCCGGCCGGAGGGCGGCGGCACGGTGCGCTGGCCGCTGTACGCCTCGGGACGCCTGGTCGGCACGGTGATCGGCTGGTCGGTGCTGCTGTCGGTGGGCGGCACCGCGGCGGAGATCAGCGCGATCATGCAGTATGCCGCGCACTACCTGCCCGGCCTGTACCGGGACGGCTCGCTGACGATCAGCGGCCTGGGGGTGGCGGCGACGCTGAGCATCGTGCTGACGGCGCTGAACTGGTTCGCGGTACGGCTGTTCGCGCGGCTGAACAACCTGCTGACCGTGTTCAAGATCGCGGTGCCGCTGCTCACGGTGGTGGCGCTGCTGGTGTCCGGGTGGGACAGCAGCCGGCTGACCGACCACGGCGGGTTCGCCCCCTACGGATACGCGGCCTGCCTGTCGGCGCTGGCCGGCGGCGGCATCGTGTACTCGGTGAACGGGTTCCAGGCACCGCTGGACTTCTCCGGCGAGACGAGGAACCCGCGGCGCACCGTGCCCGCCGCGGTGCTGGTCGGGATCGGTCTGGCCGTCTTGATGTACCTGGCGCTGCAGGTGGCGTTCCTGTTCGCGGTGCCCGACAGTGCACTGACGCACGGCTGGCAGGGCGTGAACTTCGACTCGCCGTTCGGGCAGCTGGCCCTGGTGCTCAACCTGCACTGGCTGTCGACGCTGCTGTACGCGGACGCCGTCGTCTCGCCGGGCGGCTCGGCCTACGTCGGGGTCGCGCTGGACGCCCGGCACACCTACGCGCTGGCGAAGAACGGCACGCTGCCGCGCTTCTTCATGGCGGTGGAGCAGCGCTCGGGCATTCCGCGCCGGGCCCTGGTGCTGAACCTCGCGGTGATCCTGGTGTTCCTGCTGCCCTTCGGCGGCTGGCAGGACATCGTGAGTGTCATGGGGGACATGTATCTGCTCACCTACGCGGCCTGCGCGGTTGCGGCCGCGGTGTTCCTGACGGCCCCGGGCGGCCGCACCGCCGGGTGGGTGCCGGGCCTGCGCTGGACGGCTCCCGTGGCGTTCGTGGTGTCCGCCGAGTTCGTGTACTGGTCGGGGTGGCGCGACCTGCGGCTGGCGCTGCCGCTGGTCCTGGCGGGCCTGCTGGTGTTCCTCGCCATGCACCGCAGCACCGGGACGGGCCGGCCGCTCACCGCGGAACTGGCCACGGGCGCATGGCTGGTGGTGTTCCTCGCGGTGCTCACGCTGCTGTCCTGGCTCGGCTCCTTCGGCGGCTCGGGACGGCTCCCGGCGCCCTGGGACTCCCTGACGGTGGCGGTCTTCGGGATCGCGGTCTACTTCTGGGCGGTACGCTCGGGCGTCCGCGTCCAGGCGGTGAGGACACACACGGACAGCCTCGCC
Source organism: Streptomyces thermoviolaceus (assembly GCF_045209695.1). NCBI lineage: Bacteria > Bacillati > Actinomycetota > Actinomycetes > Kitasatosporales > Streptomycetaceae > Streptomyces > Streptomyces thermoviolaceus. The sequence continues at coordinate 160,890 of NZ_CP109280.1, forward strand.
CAGGGCTGAGGTCCTGCTCCGCCGGGCCGCGCACACACGCAGCCGAGGACGTGTGCGCGGCCCGGCCGCGTCTGCGCGCTGACAGCGCATCAGCCGCCGCACGGATGCGAGAACACATCCGCGAGCGGACGAGCCGAGCGGCCGTCCGCCGTCACCCTGCCGAACCAAAACACCCTCAGGTTTGCGTGCGCGGCGCACACCTGATGTCTCATCAGCGATTTCATGGGTGCCGTACGGCGCAGAGTGCCCCGATCGGCCCGCCGGGGCAGCCCGTCCAGATCCGCCCGGAATGACAGGTGTGGGGGGTCTGAGTACGTTCGGTCACACGCCGGCCGTCACCGCCGGCACCGCACCGACTCCGGGAGCAGGTAAGGCAGCGCCATGTTCACGAACCGTTCCTATGTGTTCAACACGAGCGTCGCGACGGCGGCGGCCCTGACCGCGGCCGGCATCACCTTCGCCGCGACCACCCCCGCCCACGACGCCCGGATGACCCCGACCGCCGTCCGCCGGGCTCCCGCGCAGGCACCCCAGGGCGGAGACTCCGCCTCGAGGAACGACCCCGGCGAGGACGGCGGCCGGGACGGCGACGGCGACGCCCACCACGGCGGGGACGGCCGGCGGGACCGGCACGACGACCACGACGAGGGCTGGGTCCACATCAACGAGCGGTCCTACTACGCCCACCCCGCCGGCTGCATCACCGTGATCAGCGGCCTGGGGGCCACGAGCCTGAACATCACCAACGACAGCCGCCGCACCGTCGAGATCTACCGCGGCGTGACCTGCGACGGCGGCGCCCCGATCGCCACCGTCGGCCCCCGCAGCTCCACCAACGGCATCGTCCCCGGGCCCACCGACGGCATCTACGTCAAGGACGGCATCGCGGGCAGCTTCCGCGTCGTCGACGACGAGTACGACGCCTACGACTACCACCACGACGGCACGGACCGGGGCGACGACGACCTCTGACCGCCGCACCCCGTGACCGCCACGACCCGCGAACCACCACGCACCGCGCGCCGACCGCGCACCCCGTGGAGACATGCCCCGGCCCGCCGTAATCCGGCCGGCGCCCCTCCCGTTCGTGCACGCCCGGCACCGTACCCGGCGGCTCACCGGCCCGGCGGACGGCGCGACCGCGTGCCGACCACGGCCGCCCCGGAACCGCCGCCGGTCTCGGCGCACTCCTCACATGGCCGAAGACACCGGCCCGCCGCGACGGGCTGCGGGCATTGCGGTGACTTACTGTATGCGCATGACCACAAGGAGACACCAATCCGTCAGGTGGCGCAGCCGTCCGTCGGTCTCCCGAGCCCTCGGCGCGTTGTGCGCCGTGGCCGCGGCGGGCGGACTGCTCACCGGCTGCGGCGGAAACGACACGGGCGACTCCACCACGGCGTCCCCCTCGGCCGAGCCCGCGCAGGCCCAGGCGACCTCCCCGTCGCCGACCGATGCCTCGCCCGCCTCCCCCACGGCCGCCTCGCCCTCGCCGAGCGAGAGCCGGCTCACCGAGGACCAGGCCGAGCGCAAGGAGATCGTGCCCAAGGTCAAGGTCGGCTGGGACAAGGCCCTGGACACCACCGTGCAGAAGGTGCCCGACGCCAAGCCGGTCGCCGTCGAACTGGACGGGCCGGCCGACAAGCCCGCCTGGAAGGTCGAGGTGGCGGACGCCGACGGCACCGCCCGCACCGTCCGGGTCGACGCGGTCACCGGCACGGCCGACGAGGCCCGCACCGACAGCGACCAGGACCCCGACGACAAGCGGGAGCTGGCCGACCTGCTGAAGAAGGCCACCGTCACCCCGCAGCAGGCGGTGCAGACCGCCACCGACAGGACCAAGGGCACCGTCACGGCCGTCGAACTCGGCGACACCGACCAGGGCTCACCCAAGTGGTCCGTCGACGTGGTCACGACCGACAACTGGAACAAGACCACGTACGACATCGACGCCACCAACCGGAAGATCCTCAGGGAACACGTGGACCGGGACTGAGGACCGAGGACCAGGGCCGAGGCCCTGGACGAGTCCGGCCGGTCCTACGTCCTTCGCCCGTTGCGTCGCTGGGGCGGCCTCTCTGCCGTGCCCGTCGTGGATACGACAGGCACCCTCGACGAGGCGCTCCAGCGACTCCACCGCTGCGGCCCCGAGCGGCTCGGCCGGCTGAGCAACCACGCCCCGACGGCCGTGGAAGCCCTCGTCACCCATGGGCACGCGCGCTCCGTCCACCGCTGGATCGACCGGTGCGCCCCCGAACTGGAGGAGTTCCCGTCCGGCACGCGGCCGGTCACGGCCGCCGACTGGCGCGAGGTGCTGGGGGACGAGCGCCGGGTGGCGGCCACGGCGAGGCGATCACGCTGGTCCACGCGGCCACCACGCCCAACGCCGTGCTGCGCACCCTGCCCGCGCTCCCCCGGACCCTGTGGATGCCGAGCCTGCGGGCCGCGTGGACGGCGTCCGCCGCGGTGACCGCGACGTACGCGCCCGATGCCCCGGTCGCCTGCCGCGCACCGGTCGGCCTGTCCGCCGACGAGGTCTTCGCACGGGCCCTGCGCCACGGCGCCGAGCACGTCCAGAAGTTCACCGACACCGCCCTCGACGTCGGCGACGGGCAGGCGCCGGCGGCGGCACTGCGCTGCATGGAGCTGAGCGAACCGCTGACCTGAGCCGTCCGGCCCCGGACGCCTTCCCCGGGACCGGACGGCTTCCCGTGGCTCCCGGTCAGGCGGACGCCGGGCGCAGCCGGTAGGCGTAGGTGTAGGTCCGGCCGGAGTGCAGCAGGTACGGCTCCAGCGGGGCCGCTCCCCAGGAGTTGATCCCGCCGACCCCCGTCTGACGGTGGTTGACCAGCAGGATCGTCTCGTCGCGCCGGGTGAGCTGGTGCGGGTGCCGGGGGCCGTCCAGGTCGAACGGCGTGTAGTGCAGGACGCTGGTCTCCAGCAGCTCCTCGCCGTCGGCGGGATCGGCGATCACCGTCAGGCCCTGTCCGGACCGGTCCGTCACCGACAGGCGCCGCACGTCCGTCTGGTTGCCGGTCTGCTGGGGACGCACATAGGGCGCGACCTGCTGGTCGACGGTGGAGCGCCAGCGTCCCACGAAGGCGGAGGCCTTGCGGTCCTGGTAGTTCTCGTGCGGGCCGCGGCCGAACCAGTCGAGCCGTTCGTGTCCCGACGGCACGGTCAGCAGTGCGCCGACCATCGGCAGATCGGGCAGCCCGGCCGGGGCGTCGAGGGTGTGCCGTACCCGTATCTCGCCGTCGGCCCGGACCCGGAACACCGTGTGCCACGTGGCGGTCGCCGGCGCGGTGGGCAGGGTGCAGGCGACCTCGATCACCACCTCGCCGGCCGCCGGCTGTGCGGTGCGCACGGACGTCACCGTCCGCCGGGATCCCGCGTCGCGCCAGGTGGCGGCCGTCTTTAGGACATCGCGGCCGATGTCGTTGTCGGTGGGTCCGCGCCAGAAGTTCGGCACCGGCCCCTCGGCGAGCACCTGCTGTCCCTTGACGGTGTAGGTGGTGAGCGTGCCGGTGGTCTTGGACAGCACCACCTCCACGTCCCGGCCGCTCACCTGTACCTCGGTGTCCGTCTCGGTCAGGTGCAGGCTGCCGCGGACGGGGGTGTCCACGGGTGCCGGGGTGTGCCAGTCGAGCGGCAGTTGCTCGGCGGCGACCTCGTGTCCGGCGTCCGCCCAGGAGGTGTCCTCGCGCAGCCGGAAGGACAGATTCAGGAAGTACTCGGCACCGGGCTCGAGGGACGCGGGCCGGCGGTAGGGGATGCGCAGCGTGCCGTCCTCGCCGGGTGCCACCGACGGGGACGGCAGGGTGCCGTGCTGGATCTCCTCGCCGTCCCGGGTCAGCGTCCAGTGGACCGTGTAGGCGTCCAGGCCGCTGAACATGTGCTTGTTGCGGACCGTGACGGTGCCGCCCGAGGCGCCGGTGAGGTCGCCGGCCGTGACACCCACCGGCTGGTAGCACTTCTTGACCTCGATCAGTCCGGGGTGGACCGAGCGGTCCGCGGCGACCAGGCCGTTGCAGCAGAAGTTGCCGTCGGTGGGGTAGCCGTCGTGCCAGTCGCCGCCGTAGGAGAGATACGTGTGCCGCGCGTCGCCCGGCACCGGCAGCCGGACGGCCTGGTCGGCCCAGTCCCAGACGAAGGCGCCGTGCAGGTTGGGGTACTTCTCGAAGACGTCCCAGTACTCCTTGAGGTTGCCGCCGCTGTTGCCCATGGAGTGGTTGTACTCGCACAGCATGAACGGGGTCGGTGCGCCCGACCTGCCGTAGGCCTCCACACCGGCCGGGCTGGTGTACATCTCGCTGTGCAGGTCGGCGACGGCGTTCATGCCCTCGTAGTGCACGGGCCGGGAGGCGTCACGGGCGTGCACCCAGTCCGCCATGGCCTGGAAGTTGCTGCCCTGGCCCGCCTCGTTGCCCAGCGACCAGACGACGACGCACGGGTGGTTCTTGTCCCGCTCGACCATCGAGCGCAGCCGGTCCACACAGGCGTCGGTCCACTCCGGCAGCGACCCGGGCACGGTGTCGCGGACGCCGTGCGTCTCCAGGTTGGTCTCGTCGATGACGTACAGCCCGTACTCGTCGCACAGCTCCAGCCAGCGCGGGTGGTTGGGGTAGTGCGAGGTGCGCACGGCGTTGATGTTGTGCTGCTTCATCAGGCGGATGTCCTGGATCATCCGCTGCTCGTCGAGGGCCTGGCCGCGTTCGGGGTCGGTCTCGTGGCGGTTGGTGCCGCGGAACATCACCGGCCGGCCGTTGACGGTGAACTTCCCCGGCCCGTACTCGACCTGACGGAAGCCGACCCGTGTGCTGTGCAGATCGGTGGTCCGGCCGTGTGCGTCGGTGAGGGCCAGCACAAGGGTGTACAGAGCGGGGTCCTCGGCGGACCACAGGGCGGGGCGGCGCACAGCGCCGCGGAGCGTCACCGAACCGTCGCCGGCGTCGTCCGACAGGTGCAGCACCCGGTGGCCGCGGGCGTCGAACAGCTCCGCGGTGACACGGTGACCGGCGGTGCCCGCGCCGGCCCGGTCCCGCAGGGTGACGTCGACGGCGAGGACGGCGTCGCGGTAGGCGTCGTCCAGCTCGGTGTGCACGAACAGGTCGTGCACATGCACCTGCGGCACGGAGTACAGATAGACGTCCCGGAAGATCCCGGACAGGTCGATCATGTCCTGGTCCTCCAGCCAGCTGCCGTCGGACCAGCGGTGCACCTCCACGGCCAGGGTGTTGGTGCCCGGCCGCAGGTGGGGCGTGATGTCGAACTCGGCGGGGGTGTAGCTGTCCTCGCTGTAGCCGACCTGCTCGCCGTTGACCCAGACGAAGAACGCCGACTTCACGCCCTGGAACGACAGCAGCGTGCGCCGTCCCGCCCAGCCGGCGGGCACGGTGAAGGTGCGGCGGTAGCTGCCGACGGGATTGAAGTCGTGCGGCACCTCGGGCGGATCGGGTGTCTCGTAGCCGATCCACGGATAGGAGATGTTCAGGTAGATCGGCTCCGGGTAGCCCTCGATCTCCCAGTTGGACGGCACCGGGATGCGGTCCCATCCGCTGTCGTCGTAGTCCGGTCGCTCGAAGCCGACGGGCCGCTGGTCGGCGTTGCGGGACCAGTGGAAGCGCCAGCTGCCGTCGAGACTGCGGTAGTAGGGCGAGTCCTGGAACCGGTGCCGCAGAGCCTGTTCCCGGTTTCCGTAGGGCACCAGCCGGGCCCGGGCCGGCTCGCGCCCCACCTGGAAGACGCGCGGAGCGGCGTCCCAGGGCTCGCCCTGCGCGGCCGCGAACGCCCGCTTCCGGGCGCAGAAGGCAGCCCAGCCGGCCAGTGCGCCGGCGGTCAGCACCGTACGACGGCGCGGTCGGTGAGGAAGGGTTCTCTCTGCACTCATACGCGGCTCCGAACGTAAGGCATCAAGAACCGTCAGCATCGAACGAAGTCCCCCACACCACAAGGGCGCTGACCGTGCATCGTGTCGCGGCCGCCTCTTGACACCGGCGGTTGCGGGCGGATTTCGCACGCGCCTTCGGTGTGCGCCGAGGCGCGCACCGCACCGCGCCGTTCGCCCCACCTCCTCCGCCACCTCCGCATCGACCAGCGGCGTTTCGGACACCGGCCGTTCCGTCACCGGGGCCTGAGCACGGGCTCGTCTCGCCGGACCCCTTGGAACCGCGGGCTTCCGGCACGTCCGGAATCGAGCGCGTTCGATTCCCCGGCCGGGTCGTTGAGCCGTGCACCGCCGAGCCGTTCCGGCACGGCCCGACCCCAGGGAGGAACCCGGATGACCGTCACCGACACCCCGTCCACACACGGCGCCACGCCACCCCCTCCACCGCCCGCCACCATCTCCTACGAGGGCGAGTTCGGCAGGAACCCGCTGGCCGAGGCCGGTTTCGGCGCGATGTGCCGACGGCTGCCGGGCGTGCTCGGGCACACCCTGCGGATGGCCTGGGCGGTGGACCGGACCGCTGTGGTCCTGCTGCTGGTCTGCCAGCTGCTGACCGGCGCCGCGGCCGCCGTCGTGCTCGCCTTCACCGCACGCGCCCTGCACCACGTGCTCGGCACGGGGAGCGTGACCGAACGCCTGCACGGCGCCTTGCCGGCGCTGGTCGTGGTGGCGGTCGCGGCCGGCACGGGCCGGGTCGGCGGCGCCCTGGCCGCGTACGCCGACGGCCGGATCACGCCACGGCTGATGACCGAGGCCGACATCGCGCTGGTGACCGCGGTGTGCCGGGTGGAGTCCGCCGCGTACGGCGAGGCCGGGTTCGCCGACCGGCAGGAGGCGGCGGAGGTCGGTGCCACCCGGACCCGGTTCATGGTGCAGGACGCGCAGCGGTTCCTGGCCGCCGCGATCCGGATGGTCACCGCCGGCGGTGTGATCACGGCACTGCACTGGACGATGCTGCCGCTGCTCCTGCTGGCGGTGCTCCCGGCCGGCGTGGGCGCGGTGCTGAGCGCGCGCGTCGACTACGAGACCCACTACCTGACCATCGCCGACCGCAACGTCCGCTCCATGATGCGCTGGTGGGCGACGTACTCACGGTTCGGGGACGAGGTGCGCGCCAACGGCATGACCGGGTACCTCGTCTACTGGTACCGCGCCCTGTCCGACCGCATCGACCGGCGTGCGCTGAGCGCCGCACCACGGGTGCTGCGCATCTCCCTGGCCACCAGCGCCCTGGGCGGGCTGTTCCTGCTGGGCACCTGGGGGCTGCTGGCGTGGCTGGCCGCCACGGGCCGGGTCGCGCTGCCGGTGGCGGCGACCGCCGTGGTCGCCGTGCAGACCACGCTGGCGGCGCTGGGGCAGTTCGTCCTGCACGGCGCCGCCCTGTTCCACACCTCGCTGTATCTGGCGGACATGCGGTCCTTCCTCGACCAGGCCGCCGAGCGCGCACCCCGGCGGGGCCCCGCGACCGTGCCGGAACGGGTCGACGAGATCCGGCTCGAGGACGTGGTCTACCGGTACCCGGGCAGGGAGCAGCCGGCGGTCGACGGGGTCTCGCTGACCCTGCGCCGCGGCGAGATCCTGGCCGTCGTCGGGGAGAACGGCTCGGGCAAGTCGACCCTGGTCAAGCTGATCACGGGGATCCTGCTCGCGGACCGGGGCCGGGTGCTGTGGGACGGGATCGATCTGGCCGGCGCCGATCCCGACGCGGTGTGGAAACGCACCGCGCTGGTGCCGCAGAACTACGCCCGCTGGCCGCTGCGCGCCCGGGAGAACGTCACCCTGGGACAGCCGAGGACGTTCGACGACGCACCGGTGTGGCAGGCCGTGGACGCGGTCGGTCTGCGGGAGACGATCGAGGGGCTGCCGAAGCAGCTCGACACCCTGCTGGCCAAGGAGTGGTGGGGCGGTGCCGAGCTGTCCGGCGGCCAGTGGCAGCGCCTGGCGTGCGCCCGCGCACTGTACCGTCGCACTCCGCTGCTCGTCCTCGACGAGCCGACCTCGCAGATGGACCCGCGGGGCGAGCACCGGATCCTGTTGGAGATCAAACGCATCGCCGCCGAGCGCATGACGATCGTGATCACCCACCAGCTGCAGAACACCAGGCTGGCCGACCGGATCGTCGTCCTGCGCAACGGCCGGGTGGCCGAGCAGGGCACGTACGAGGAACTGGCCGCCGCCGGCGGTCTGTTCGCGGAGCTGCTCTCCCTGTCCGAGGACCGGTGAGGACCGTGCACCGCGGCGGTCGGCGGTGTGGCGTGCGCTGACACGGCGTGGCAGCGCGCCGTCCTGACACCCGGGCGCAGGGCGGCGCGCCACCGGCCGCGGACGGGAGGTGTCGGCGGTGCGGGTGGCTGCCCGAGGGCGTCGTCCGGCGACCTTTCCCATCGAATGCCCGAATCACTCACATATGCGGAAGAAGCGGGAAACCCCCAGGTGAGTCGCGGACCGGATCGCGAGACGGTTTTGCCCCGGCCACTTACCTGTTATTTACATGCTGCTCATGCAGAACTCCGACACCCCGACCCGGACCGGCGGCACGACCGCGCCCGCCGGCGGCCCCACCCCCGCGGACCGTGCCGCCCGCCGCGCGGTCACGGTCTTCCCCGTCCTCGTCATCGCCGCCGGCCTCATCGGGCTGCTCTCCCCCACCACCTTCTCCGGGTACGGCCCCGACGTCCCCTACCTGCTGGGGGTGGTCATGTTCTGCATGGGGCTCACCATGTCCCTGGAGGACTTCAGGGGCGTGGCCCGCCGGCCCTGGGTGGTGCTGCTCGGCCTGGCGGCACACTATGTGATCATGCCGGGGCTCGGGTGGCTGATCGCCCATGTGCTGCACCTGTCCCCCGCGCTCGCGGCCGGTGTCATCCTGGTGGGCTGCGCGCCGAGCGGTACGGCGTCCAACGTCGTCACCTACCTCGCGCGCGGTGACGTCGCGCTGAGCGTGTCCGTCGCCACCGTCTCCACCGTCCTCGCTCCGCTGCTGACCCCGCCGCTGACGCTGCTGCTGGCGGGCGAGTATCTGCCCGTCGACGCCGGTTCGATGGTGACCGACATCCTCAAGACCGTGCTGCTGCCGGTCGCCGCGGGGCTCGTGGTGCGCCTGGTCGCGGGACGCTGGGTGTCCCGGGTGCTGGGCGCGATGCCGTGGCTGTCGTCGCTGGCGATCGCCGCGATCGTCGCCGTGGTCGTCGCGGGCAGCGCGGACGCCCTGAAGTCCGCCGCGCTCACCGTGCTGGCGGCGGTGGTGCTGCACAACGGCTGCGGGCTGGCCCTCGGCTACGGCTGCGGCCGGCTCAGCCGGCTGGGGCGGCCCGCCTCCCGCGCGATGGCCTTCGAGGTCGGCATGCAGAACTCGGGGCTGGCCGCCTCGCTCGCCACCGCGCACTTCAGCCCGATGGCCGCCCTGCCCGCCGCCGTGTTCTCCGTGTGGCACAACATCTCCGGTGCGCTCGTCGCCGCGTGGATGGCACGGCGCCCGGCCGCCCCGTCGGGCACCGTCGCAGGACGGTGACCCCGGGCCCCGGTGCGGCCGGGGCCGCACATCCGGCGCCGGCCGTCGGCCGGGCTCCCCGTTCGTCCGCAGCTTGTAGCCCAGTCGGCTGGCGGTGACGGTGCCGCTCACCGGTTCGCGCGGCCGTCCGTGCTTCCATCGCGGCAGGAGGCGGGAAGGACCGGGCGGAGCCGCGACGACTCGTGCGCTCCGCGCAACGCCTCCCGGCGGCGTGTGCCGCCCGCCACGTCCGTGGTGGGCGCTCGCGCCGTGTTCTTCGTCCACTGCCGGGCCGTCGGCGCTGTCGTCGGGCCGGCGCGGAGCCTTCCGCCGGGCTCCGGACGCCACCCATGCCGTAGCGATGGCCCGAGGAGTCGGCTGATGACCGGGAACGACGAGGCGATCACCTGTCCGTTCGACTTCAGCGATGCCCTGGAGTTCGATCCCGTGCTCGCGGATCTGATGGAGCGCGACGGGCCCGTCCGCATCCGTCTGCCCTACGGTGACGCCGATGCCTGGCTGTTCACCGGTTTCGACGCCGTCAAGCAGGTCACCACCGACCAGCGGCTGAGCCGGGCGGCCATCGTGGGTCACGACTACCCGCGGATGACGGCGGAGCCCATCGTCTCCCGCGAGTCGATCAATGTGATGGACCCGCCGCACAGCACCCGGGTGCGGCACCTGGCCTCGCAGGCCTTCACCCAGCAGCATGTCGACGCCCTGCGGCCGCGCATCGTCCGTCTCGCGGACCGGTTGCTGGACGAGATGGACCAGCAGGGCCCGCCCGCCGACCTCGTGCGGCATCTGTCGGACCCGCTGCCCCAGCACACCGTCCTCGACCTGCTCGGCATCGAGCGGCAGGAGTGGCCCCGCATCCAGGAGTCGGTGCGGCAGCTGCTGGTCGTCGACCCCGGTCACCAGCAGACCGCGGCGACGGCGAAGGCCGATCTGACGGCGTACTTCGGCAAGCTGGTCGAGCAGCGCCGGCACTCCCCCGGCGACGACCTGATCAGCACGATGGCCGCGGCCCGCGACGGCAAGGAGCAGCTCGACGACAGGGAACTCGCGGTCATGGCGCTGACGGTGGCGCTCAGCGGCCAGGACACCGCCACCTGCCAGATCAGCAACATCGCCTATCTGCTGCTGACCCGGCCGGAGCTGCTGGAGCACGTGCGCAGCCGGCCGGAGTCGCTGACCGAGGTGCTGCACGAGCTGCTGCGCTGGATCCCGTTCCGCAAGGGCGTCGGCATCCCCCGGCTGGCGCTCGAAGACCTGGAACTGGACGGCGTGCACATCCGGAAGGGCGACTTCGTGCACGTGTCCTACCTGGCGGCCAACCGGGACCCGGAACGCTACCCGAACCCGCACGCCGTCGACCTGGAGCGGCCCGTCAGCCCGCACATGACGTTCGGCTGGGGCGGTCATCGGTGCATCGCGATGCCGTTGGCGATGGCGGAGCTGGAAGTGGCCATCGGACGACTGGTGGAGCGGTTCCCCGGCCTGCGGCTGGCCGTGCCGGCGCAGGACATCCGCTGGGACACGAAGACCATCCGGCGCTTCCCTCTTCAGCTGCCGGTGACCTGGTGATCCGGCGCGGCGGCGGGTCCGCTCGTCCACGGTGAGGTCCTGCGCCGGGCAGCCCGTCGGCCCACCCGTCGTTTTCCCGCTCATGGTGCGCTCAGCGCGGGCTGCGGCGCGGTGCGGCCGTGGCCCGCTGGTCCGCCCGCCGCCCGGGGCGCCGGTCCCGGTCGTGCTGCGGGTCGCCCGGCTCACGGGCCGCGGGCACGGCGAGCATCTCACCGTCGGGCCCGGTCGTCAGGGTCAGGCCCTTGCCGGTCCGGTCGAGCAGCGCACCGAGCCAGGCACGGTCCGCCCCGCCGGCCGGCTCCAGCCGCATGCGGCGGGCCCGCAGTGTCTCCACCCGCAGCCGCAGCAGCCGCCCGGTGCCGGCCCGAAGCGTGGGGAACCAGGCCGGGCGCAGGTCGTCGCGGAACTCCTCGTAGCCCGAGATGCCCTCGTAGTCGTCGACGAAGTCGCCGCAGCCGTACAGGATCAGGCGGTCCCGGTACACCTCGACGGGGCGGGGGTGGTGCGAGGAGTGCCCGTGGACGAGGTCGACGCCGCCGTCGACGAGCCGGCGGGCGAACCGGGTCTGCTCGGCGGGCACGCCGAAGCCCCAGTTGGTGCCCCAGTGGACGGACACGGCCACCAGGTCTCCGGGGCGTCGGGTCCGTCGTACGCGCTCGAGGAGTGCGGCAGCCGCCTCGGGGGTGAGTGCGGGGACACGCGCGACACCGGGCCGGTCCGGCGTCGCCGCCCAGCTCGGCGGTATGCCGCTGGAGGCCGTACCGACGGCGAACACCAGCAGGCGGGCGCCGTCCGGCAGCGGGCACACCGCGGGGGCGTGGGCCTCGTCGGCGGTGCGGCCCGCCCCCGCGGTGCGCAGACCGGCGGCGTGCAGCACGTCGAGCGTCTCCAGCAGCCCGGGGCGGCCGAAGTCCAGCACATGGTTGTTGGCGAGGACGCACACGTCGGGCCGGACGGCGGTGAGGGCGGGCAGGTTGTCCGGGTGCATCCGGTAGTGGATCCCCTTGCCCGGGGCGAAGGTGTCGCACCGGGTCACGGAGGTCTCCAGGTTCACGATGCGCGTCTGCGGGGCGACGTCGTCCAGGACGCGCAGAGCGTCTCCCCAGGGATACGACGGCGGTACGGGTGCCGGTATCGGGCCGCTCGCCGCCTCCGCGAGCGCGACGTACCGACGTGCGTCGCGCACCCAGCCCTCCCGCAGCGCCGGGTCACCGGGGTGGCCGAGGATCTGGTCCACGCCGCGCCCGAGCATCACGTCGCCGCACAGGAACAGGGTGACCTCGTCACCGGTCATGGTGTCACCGTAGTACGCGCCGACGTCGCCCGGCGGCGTCCGCTCGGGGCCGCCGAGGCGGAACGTGCCCAGCCGGGCGACTTCCGGGCTGCGTGACATCCGTCACACCTGGCGTACGTCTACGAGTGCGGGTAGTAGGCGCCGCTCCGCTGACATACGCGATTTTGTCCGGCTTGACACGGGGATCCGGGATGCCCGATGTCGTCGGGCATCGCCCGTCCCGCCGCGGTCCCGCATTGTCCCTGTACGGCCGGGTGCTGACGGGACAACAGCAGCGGCGGGTTCCGCACCGGCCGCTCCGGGGTGACGACGTGCCGACGGCCCGGGCCCGGCAGGCCTACGGCCGCGGGTAGTACGAAGGTGTGTTGCCAGGTGTGGCAGGGCCTTCACACAATGAGGCACCGCATCACATTTCCGCAGCTCAGGGGCGATGTGTGCGTGAAGGACGCCCGTGCGACGGGCGCTCGGCGGCCACCTAGTGAGGTCTTGTACATGGCAACGCACCGAAAGAACCGGCAGCACCGGCGGGTGGCCATCGCGGTACTCGCGATGGCCGGCGTGGGCATACCCTCCGCCGCCATGGCCTGTGTCGACGGGCCGGACGGCGGCACATCTGCGAAGCACCGTGCGGCGGCACACATGTGGGCGGACGACGCCCGCACCCGGGACGGCTCCGGCGGCGCCGCACCCGCCGCGGACACCTCCGCCGCCCCCGCCGCCACGACGACTCCCGCGCCCCCGGAGGACGACGCGATCGCCCAGGTCGTGGACCTGGTCAACGCCGAGCGCGCCAAGGCCGGGTGCTCGCCGGTGACCCTGGAGGCGCGGCTGACCCGGGCGGCGCAGGCGCACAGCGAGGACATGGCGGCCCATCAGAACATGTCGCACACCGGCTCCGACGGCTCCTCCCCGGGCGACCGGATCACCCGGGCCGGCTACGACTGGCGGGCCTACGGCGAGAACGTCGCCTACGGCTACGCCACGCCCGAGCAGGTCATGGACGGCTGGATGAACAGCCCCGGCCACCGGGCGAACATTCTCGACTGCGACTACCAGGAGATCGGTGTCGGGCACGCGCAGCCCGGCGACTACTGGACGCAGGACTTCGCCGCCCGCTGACGTCCTGCCTGCGTCACGGCACCCTCCTGCCGGGCCCGGGTCCGCGTGGACGTACGCCGCATGTCACCGGTGTGCGCCTGCCGCGCGGCCCGGGCCCGCGCCGTGTCCGGCCGGCGCACTCGAAGCCCCGCCCCGTGTCCCGGGTGTGTGACAGGTGTCCGTCCCGGCGCGGACGACCGGTGCTCAGGTGCCCGTGGGGGGCGCCGAGGGCAGGCGGCGGGTGCCCCGGCCGTGGATCGCGCCCCAGGTGCCGTTGATGGCCTCGGTGGCGTGGTCGTAGGAACGCTGCGCCACCCCGACGAACAGGCAGTCCACGACGGCGAGTTGGGCGATGCGGCTGGCGGTGGCGCCGGAGCGGTAGGGGGTTTCGTGCGCGGCGGTGGTCAGCAGCAGATCGGCGCACTCGGCGATCGGGGACCGCGCGAAGTTGGTCAGGGCGATCGTCGTCGCGCCGCGCCCGGCGGCGACCTGGAGGGGCTCGACGGTGTCGGCGGTGGCACCCGAGTGGGAGATGCCTATCGCCACGTCCGCGGAACCGAGCAGCGCGGCGGCGGTGAGCGCGGCGTGCACATCGGTCCAGATGAACGCCATCAGGCCGATGCGGTGCAGTTTCTGGTGCAGGTCCTGGCCGACGAAACCGCTCGCGCCCATGCCGAAGATGTCGATCCTGCGGGCCCCGGCCACCGCGTCCACGGCACGGCGCAGGGTGGCGACGTCGAGCCCGGCGCCGGTGTCCTGCAGCGACCGGGTCTCGTTGTAGACGATCTTCTCGACCACCTGCTCCAGCGAATCGGTGGCGCTGATGTCGGTGCTGATCGGGGGCCGGTCGCCGCGCAGGGCGTGCTCGCGGGCGGCGGCTCCGGCCAGGGCCAGCCTGAGCTGCGGGTAGTTGGTCAGTCCGACGGTGCGGCAGAACCGCATCACGGTGGTCACCGACGTACGGGCGCGGGCGGCCAGCGCGCTGATGGACAGCAGCGCGGCCTGCGCGGGGTCGCCCAGCACGGCCTCGGCCACGCGCCGCTCGGCGGGCGCCAGGGAGGGCAGCGCGGTACGGATGTCCCCCAGGAGGTCGGCCGGTGCGGGGGCGTCGGCCGGCTCCGCCGGGTCGGGGGAGGTGCTCGTGCGGGCCATGGCGGGTCCTCCGTGCGGGGCGGGGTGATGTGCGGTCCGGGTGGTGCGACGGGCGGTCGTGCGTCGCGCCCACGACGACGCGTCAAAAAATAACGCACAACAATGGTGGTCCGTTACTTATTGACATCCCCGGTCGGCTGTTTCGATACTCGACCCGCACCTGAACCACCGTTCACCGCGACACCGCTTCCTTCTGCGGCGTCGCGGTCCTCTCCCGTGGTGTCCGTGTCACCTGCCCCGGCGTCCTCGTCGTCGCAGCCGTCCGTCTAGGAGCAAGCCCCCGTGCGCCATCTCGACCTCGTAGTGATCCTCCTCTATCTGATCGGGACGGCCTGGCTCGGCCTGCGCCTGTCCGGACGGCAGAGATCGGCCAAGGAGTACTTCGTCGGCGAAGGGCAGATGCCCTGGTGGACGGTGTGCTTCTCGGTCGTGGCCACCGAGACCAGCGTGCTCACCGTGATCAGCGTGCCCGGCGGCGCCTACGGTTCGCAGGCGTTCGGCAACGTCGAGCTGGCGCTGGGCTATGTGATCGGCCGTGTGGTGGTGGCCGCGCTGCTCATCCCGTTGTACAAGCGCGGCGGGTTCGTCAGCGCCTACGAGTACCTCGGCGACCGGTTCGGGCTGCGGCTGCAGGGCCTGGCGTCCGTCACGTTCGTCGTCACCCGGCTGCTCGCCGAGGGTGTGCGGCTGTTCGCCTCCGCCATCCCGATCAAGCTGCTGCTGGACGAGCTGGGCGTGGACGCGAGCTACCGCACGATCATCGTGGTGATCACCGCCGTGACGGTGCTGTACACCTACCTCGGCGGCATCAAGGCGGTCATCTGGACCGACGCCCTGCAGATGCTGCTCTACCTCGGCGGCGCGGTGCTGGCCATCGCGGTGCTGTCCGGACACGTGGGCACCCAGGGCTTCAGCGACGCCCTGCACAGCGGCCACTTCAAGGTCTTCGACACCGACTTCTCCCTCAGCCACGTGCTGACCAGCTCCTTCGCGATGCCCACCGCGATCCTCGGCGGCGCGGTCTTCGCGATGGCCAGCCACGGCTCCGACCAGCTGATCGTCCAGCGGATCCTGTCCACCCGCAGCCTGCGCGACAGCCAGAAGGCGATGATCGGCTCGGGCGTCTTCATCACCGTGCAGTTCGCCGCCTTCTCGCTGGTGGGTGTGCTGCTGTGGGCGTACAACAACGGCCGGTCCTTCAGCGACCTGGGGCTGCACAGCAGCGACGACCTCTACCCGGACTTCATCCTGCACGGCCTGCCCGTCGGCATCTCCGGCCTGCTGGTGGCCGGCATCCTCGGCGCCGCGATGGGCTCGCTGTCCTCGGCGCTGAACTCCATGTCCAACTCCACCGTCTCCGACCTGATGCGCAGCTTCTTCAAGCGCACTCCCGGCGAGGAGACCATGCTGAAACTGGCCCGGGCGACGACGCTGGTGTGGGCGGTGCTGATGGCGGTCTTCGCCTGTGCCTTCAGCAGCAGCACCGGCAATGTGTACCTCACCGGTCTGGCGATCGCCGGCTACACCTACGGCGCCCTGCTCGGCGCGTTCCTGCTGGGCCGTGTCGTCAAGCGGGCCAACGAGACGGACGCGCTGGTGTCCTTCGTGGTGACCGTGGCGGTGATGACGTACATCGTCCGCGGGGTGAAGATCGACACGGTGGTCGCGGGCTCGACGGTGCAGGCCGGCATCGCCGCGCAGTGGCTGGTGCCGATCGGGGTGGTCCTCACCCTGGTGGTGGGCGGTGTGATGAGCCTGTTCCACCGGCCGCCGCAGCGGGACGGCGACGGTGTGCGGGACGCGGTCGAGAAGGCGGCGACGCCCAGTGCTCCGTCCCTGTGAGCCCGCGGGGGCCGGGATCGCACCCCGGCCCCTTCGTCGCCGTCCGTCCTCCACTCCGTCCGCCCTCGGGGAGCGAGCATGCGTGTGATCGGCCTGATGTCCGGCACGTCCTACGACGCCATCGAAGCCGCGGCAGCCGACCTGGTCCTGGACGGCGAGGAGCTGGTGATGACCCCGCTCGGTGCCCGCAGCCTGCCCTGGTCCGAGGAGCTGCGCGGGGCCATCGGTGCGGTCCTGCCGCCCGCCGCCACGACCACCGAGGCGCTGTGCCGGCTGGACACCCGCATCGGCCAGGCCTTCGCCGACGCCGCGGTACGGGCCGTCGAGGAGCTGGGCGGCGGCACCGCCGACCTGGTGGTCTCGCACGGGCAGACCGTGCACCACTGGGCGGAGGACGGGCAGGTCCACGGCACCCTGCAGATCGGGCAGCCGGCCTGGATCGCCGAGGCGACCGGCCTGCCCGTGGTGAGCGACCTGCGCAGCCGTGACGTGGCCGCGGGCGGCCAGGGCGCCCCGCTGGTCAGCATCGTGGACACGCTGCTGCTGCACGGGCGGCCGGGGGTGAGCGCCGCGCTGAACCTCGGCGGCATCGCCAACGTCACCGTCGTCCCGCCCGGCGGCGATCCCGTCGCCTTCGACACCGGCCCCGCCAACGCGCTCGTCGACGCCGCGGTACGGCACTTCAGCGGGGGCGCCCGCCACTTCGACGAGGACGGGCGCGCAGCGGCCCGCGGACGCGTCCACCAGGGCCTGCTGGACCGGCTCCTGGCCGAGCCGTACTACGCGCGGCCGGCGCCGAAGACCACCGGCAAGGAGCTGTTCCGCCTGGACCACGTGCTGGACGCACTGGCCGTGGTGCCGGTGCCCGACCCCGACGACGTGCTGGCCACACTGACCCGGTTGACCGCCGTGACCGTCGCCGACGCCTGCCGGGCGTACGGCGTGACCGAGCTGGTCGCCTCCGGCGGCGGCACCCGCAATCCGGTGATGATGCGGATGATCGGCGAGGAACTGCCGGGCGTCCGTGTCGTGCCGAGCGACCGCCTGGGTCTGTTGTCCGCGGCGAAGGAGGCCCTGGCGTTCGCCGTGCTGGGCTTCCTGACGGTGCACGGGCTGCCCGCGACGGTGCCGTCGTGCACCGGGGCGCGCCGTGCCGCAGTGCTGGGCAGCATCACGCCCGGCGCCGGCCCGCTGCGGCTGCCGGAGCCGGCGGCCGTCGCCCCGGCACGGCTGCGCATCGCCTCCGGGCAGGGCTGACCGTCCACCGGCCCGGCACACCGCACGTCCCGCCCGACCGGTCCGGGCCCGCCTCACCTGTCCTGCCCGGACCGCACCGCCCCGTTGTGAGGAGGACCGTGTGACACGCAGGACAAGCAGGTCTGTGTTCCGGGCCGTGGCCGCCGGCGTGCTGGCCGCGGCGGCCGCGCTCGGTGCCGTGAGGCCCGCCGTCGCCCAGGACGGCTCCCCGGCCGGTGGCCCGGCGGGGGCACCCGCGGTGCCGCTGCGGGTGGCCACCTACAACATCCGTGCCGGAGCCGGCGAGGACGGCGTGTTCGACCTGGACCGCACCGCGCGGGCCATCCGGAGCCTGGACGCCGATGTGGTCGGCCTGCAGGAGGTCGATGCGCACTGGGCGGAGCGCAGCGGCTTCGCCGACGAGGCCCGCGAGCTGGCCGCGCGCCTGCACATGCGGTACTTCTTCGCGCCGATCTACGATCTGCCGCCGGATGCGGGGCACACCGAGCGGCGGCAGTTCGGGGTGGCGGTGCTCAGCCGTCTGCCGGTGCTCGGCGCCGAGAACCATGAGATCACCCGGCTGTCCACCCAGGAGCCCGACCCGGTGCCCGCGCCGGCGCCGGGTTTCGCCGAGGTGACGGTCAGGGCCCGGGGGACGGTGGTGCACGTCTACTCGACCCACCTGGACTACCGCTCCGATCCGTCCGTGCGGCGGGCGCAGGTCGACGACATGCTGGGCGTCCTGGCCGCCGACCGGGGCCCGAAGGTGCTGCTCGGGGACTTCAACGCCGAGCCGGGCGCCCCGGAGCTGGCGAAACTGTGGGGGCCGCTCGCCGACGCCGCCCCGAAGGCCGGTCCGACCTATCCGGCGTCCGCCCCGGTCACACGGATCGACGTCGTCGCCGTCTCCCCCGATGTGCGCGTCGCCTCGGCCCGCGTGGCCGACGTCACCGCCTCGGACCACCGTCCGGTCGTGGCCGACCTGCGGCTGCGCCACCGGGCCGGGTGACACCACCCGCCCGGCCGCGGGGAGAGCCGGCCGACCGCCCGGGGCGGCGCCGCGGCGCCGCCCGGGACGGGGGCGGTCTCAGGCCCGGGCGGTCGAGTCCAGGTGTGCGAAGACGACGATGTTGTCCCGGTAGTCCTGGCGGGCCTTGTCGAAGGTGCCGCCGCAGGTGATCAGGCGCAGCTCGGGCGACGGTGTGTCGCCGTAGACGAGGTCGTCGGGGAAGTCGGACTTGCTGAACACTTCCACGGCGTCGACCTCGAACCGGGCCACGACACCGTCGGCGCGGGCGATGTCCACCTCGTCGCCCGGTTTGAGCGTGGGCAGTTCGACGAACACCGCGGGGCCGGTCTTGGTGTCGATGTGGCCCACGACGACGGAGGCGCCGCGCTCGCCGGGTGCGGGCCCGCCCTGGTACCAGCCGACCAGGTTCTTGTCGTTCTCCGGCGGCGGGTTCAGCCGGCCGGTGGTGTCGAGGGAGAGCTTGGTGAACGGCGCGTCCACGCCGATCTTCGGGATCGAGATGCGTGTCGGCTCGGACCGGGGCAGCGCATCGTCGTCGGGTGCGGCGCCGGTGGCCGGCGCGGGCCGGCCGGGGCCGGCGGTGGCGGACGGAGCCGCGGACGGCGCGGATGGTGCGGACGGTGCGGTGGCCTGCTCGGTGGGCGTCGGCGCCTGCCGGGAGGCGAGGGACGCCGGCCTGCCCGACGGGTGCACCTGGGTCACCGGGCTGCTGTCCAGCGAGTTGTGGATGAGGACGATCCCCAGTCCGACCGCGGCCGCGGGGAACAGCAGGCGCAGCCTGCCGCGACGCCGGCCGGACACGGTCCCGCGCTGTTCCGTCTGGGGCGGACGGTGGGAGGCCATGGACGGTGCCTTTCGTGAGAGGTGGTGCGTGCCCCCGCTCGGCGGGGGCCGGAGCGCCGCTGCCGCGGCCGGCCGACCGCCCGGCACGGGTCCGCTCGGGGCGGACCGTCCCGGCGCGGGGCGCACACCGCGGCAGCGAGGCGACGGCTGCTGAGACCGGCTCAGGCGGCAGGGGCGCCCGACGCCCGGCGGCGCCGCAGCATCCAGGCCCCGGTGCCGAGACCGCCGGCCACCAGCGCGGCGCCCAGCGCCATGGTGTCGCGGGACTGGGCGAGTCCGCCGCCGCCGGCGTGGACGCCGCCGTGCGGCTTGCCGCCGTGACGCCCACCGCCGTGGTCGTCGTCGCCCTTCGACCAGCCGCCGTCGTCGTGGCCGCCTCGGCCGCCCCGGTCGCTGTCGCCGTGGCCGCCGCGGCCGCCCCGGCCGCCGTCCTCGTCGCCGTAGCTCGTGGCCTTCAGCGCGAGGAATCCGCCGCCGGCGTGGACGCCGCCGTGCGGCTTGCCGCCGTGACGGCCGCCGTGGCCGTGGTCGCCGTGACGGCCACCGCCGTAGCCGCCGCGACCGCCGTCGTCGTCACGATCGCCGTAGTCGTCGCCACCGCGACCACCGCGGCCGCCCTCGTCGTCACCACGGCCGTAGCCACCGCGACCGCCGTGGTCGCCGTGGCCGCCGTAGTCGTCCGAGTGGTCGCCGTGGGAGGCGGCGGCCTGCGGGGCCGCCTGGGACGTCCAGGGTGAGGTCAGGTCCGCGGCACCGGCAGCGGGTGCGGCGAACGCCACGGCGGCCGCCACCGCCGCGGACGTGAAGAGAGTACGGGTGAAACGCATGGGTGTTCCTTCCGTCGCGACTACGAGAGCCGACACCGCGTCCCGGTGTCCGAGGACACGGGGCCGACGTGATCACCATCAGCGCGTTGCGGGGCCCGCACCATCGGAGCGTCGCAAACGGATGAACTGACGCCGTTTTCGTACCTCCGGGCGGGGGACACCGAGGGCGTGGCGCGCGACCGGATGCCGGGGAGCGATCCGGCGGTGTGCTAAAGACGCCGGGCGTCGCCGGCGGGTGTGGGCGACGGCAGGTCCGGCACCCCGGCGGCGCGGCCCGCGAGCCGGGCGGTCCACCGCAGAGCCCGGACCTGGCGGCACGCCAAGTGATGCGTGTTGCGGGCGCTTTGACACCGAGAAGGTGCCTCGGGGCGGGCCGTCGGGCCGTGCGGTTCCTCCGACGCGTGGCTCCGGCGGGCCGCGGGGCCGACACCCCGTCAGTCCTGACAGGGTGTCGAGGGGCGGCCGGTCACCTGAACGGCAGTGACGGGTGTGCGCGGCCCGCCGGGCGGGGGTGTGCTGGAGGAGACACCTCGCTCCCCCCGTACGCCGCAGCCGTCTGAGGGTCCCATGGCACGTATGCGTATCACCGCGGACCGGCTCGTCGTCCGCCTGAGCTGGTGGGAGAAGGCTGCCGCACGGCGGTGGCGGGTGAGTGTGCCGCTGAGCGCGGTGCGCCGGGTGGTGGTGGAACCGGACTGGTGGCGCGCCCTGCGCGGGTGCCGTGCGGGCGGGGTGGAGATCCCCGGTGTGGCGTGTGCCGGCGAGCGGAGGCACCAGGCCGGGCGGGACTTCGTGGCAGTGCGGCCGGGCCGGCCCGTGGTGTGCGCCGAACTGTGGCAGGGCTCGGCGTTCCTGCTCCTCGCCGTCTCCGCCCGTGACGTCCGCCGGGCCGAGGGCGTGGCCGCCGCGCTGCGCCGGGCCGCCCCGAGGCTCGACACCTCCACACCGTGCCGGCAACCGCTGCCCGTGCCGGAGGAGTCCGAGCAGCCGGTGGAACCGCAGGGCTCGGAGGGGCCGCCGTCGCCGGACGCGCCCTGACGGATCGCCACACCGGCACACGGACGACGGCGGCCCGGTCGCTCCCGGGCGGCCCGGGCGCTGTGCGCCGCGTCGTGGGCCGACGCAGCCTGGCACGGTCTGCATCTCTCGCACGGTGGGAGCCGGGCACGGCCTGAACCGGGCCGTCCCGGTGCCGGGCCCGGGACGTCGGACCCGGGCGGGTGGGTGTCACCGCGCGCACCCGACGTCCAGCACCTCGACCACGTCACCGTGCGCGCTGTGGACCAGCCGACACCATGGGCCGAGGGCGGCGGACGGATCCGTGGGGACGTCGGGATCCTTCGTCACGGCGTCGACGAGCCCGATGATCTCTCGTGCACGGTGCCCGGACCGTGCAGGGTGTCCGGGACGTCGAACGACACCGGGGCGGCCCGTGGGCACGGTCCGATGCCCACGGCACCCCCGGGGGCGGTCGGAGCGCACCGGCGAGGCCGTCGTCGCCACGCCGGGTCCGGGCTCGTCCGGCGGGACCACGGCCGCCGGTGCGCCGGGCGACCCGCAGGCGCACGGTCGGCCCGTGGGCCGCCCGCGTCCGAGGTGCGGCTACGGCAGCATCCGGCGGTCGTCGCCGCCGCCCACCAGCCCGGTGGGCTCCTCCACCGGGGCCGGCGGGCGGCCGTCGTCCGCGGTCTGGGGACGGCCGTCGTCCGACACCCCGGGCGGGCTGCCCTCCTCCGGCGGCGGCCCGGTGACCTCGACGTGGGCCGGGCGCAGCAGCTGGTCGCCGAGCCGGTAGCCGCGGCGCAGGATCCGCGTGCACACCAGCCGGCCGGCGTCCGGGCTGATGTGCTGGGTGACCGCGTCGTGGCGGGCCGGGTCGAAGGGTTCGCCCTGCTCGCCCACCGGTTGCAGCCCCAGGGCGCCGAGCTGGGTGTGCAGAGTGTCTTTGATGTCCTTCAGACCCGGCGTCAGGGGCTCGTGTGCGCAGGTGCGGTCGACGGCGTCGAGGACGGGCAGCAGCGTGCGCAGGACGTTGGCCACCGCGATCTCGCGCACGGCCAGACGGTCGCGGCGCACACGTTTGCGGTAGTTGTCGTACTCGGCCTTCACCCGCTGCAGATCGGCCGTGCGCTCCTTCAGCAGCCGCTCCAGCCGGGCCGGGTCCGTCGTCCGCTGCCGGTCGTCGTCCATGATCAGCCCGCCTCCGGCTTGTCGTCGTCGACGATCTCCGCGTCCACCACCTCGTCGTCGCCCGCGCCGCCGGTCTTGCCGCCGCCCGTCGAGGACCCGGCCGTGCCGCCCGCGGGCTGCTGCTCGGCGCGTGCCCGGTCGTACAGGGCGGTGCCGATCTTCTGCGCCGCCTGCGCCGCCCGGGTCATGGCCTGCTGGACGGCGGCGGTGTCCTCGCCCTTGAGCTTCTCCTTCAGTTCGGCCAGCGCGCTCTCGGTCTCGTTCTTGGCGTCGGCCGGGATCTTGTCGGCGTTGTCCTGGATGAGCTTCTCCGTCTGGTAGACGAGCTGTTCGGCCTGGTTGCGGGTCTCGGCAGCCTCGCGGCGCCTGCGGTCCTCCTCGGCGTGCTGCTCGGCCTCCCGGATCATCCGGTCGATGTCCTCCTTGGGCAGTGCCGAGCCGCCGGTGACCGTCATCTTCTGTTCCTTGCCGGTGCCGAGGTCCTTGGCGGAGACGTGCATGATGCCGTTGGCGTCGATGTCGAAGGTGACCTCGATCTGCGGCACCCCGCGCGGCGCGGGCGGAATACCCGTCAACTCGAAGCTGCCGAGCTTCTTGTTGTACGCCGCGATCTCGCGTTCGCCCTGGTAGACCTGCACGGTCACGGACGGCTGGTTGTCGGCCGCGGTGCTGAAGATCTCCGAGCGTTTCGTCGGGATCGTGGTGTTGCGCTCGATCAGCTTGGTCATGATGCCGCCCTTGGTCTCGATGCCCAGGGACAGCGGGGTGACGTCCAGCAGCAGCACGTCCTTGACCTCGCCCTTGAGGACACCGGCCTGCAGGGCGGCGCCGACGGCGACCACCTCGTCGGGGTTGACGCCCTTGTGCGGGTCCTTGCCGGTCAGCTCGCGCACCAGGTCGGTGACCGCGGGCATCCGGGTCGAGCCGCCGACGAGGATCACATGGTCGATGTCCTTCAGCTCGACCCCGGCGTCCTCGACCGCCTGGTGGAACGGCTTCTTGCACCGCTCCAGCAGATCCGCGGTCAGCTGCTGGAACTGGGCCCGGGTGAGCTTCTCGTCCAGGTGCAGCGGTCCCTCGCTGGAGGCGGTGATGTACGGCAGGTTGATCGAGGTCTCGGTGGCCGAGGACAGCTCGATCTTGGCCTTCTCCGCGGCCTCGCGCAGACGCTGCACGGCCATCTTGTCCTTCGACAGGTCCACCCCGTAGTGGTTCTTGAACTGCTTCACGAGGTGGTCGACGATCCGCTGGTCCCAGTCGTCGCCGCCGAGGTGGGTGTCGCCGTTGGTGGCCTTGACCTCGATGACGCCCTCGCCCATCTCCAGCAGGGACACATCGAAGGTGCCGCCGCCGAGGTCGAAGACGAGGACGGTCTGGTCGTTCTCCTTGTCCAGGCCGTAGGCGAGCGCGGCGGCCGTGGGCTCGTTGATGATCCGCAGCACGTTCAGGCCCGCGATCTCGCCGGCCTCCTTGGTCGCCTGCCGCTGGGTGTCGTCGAAGTACGCGGGCACGGTGATCACGGCGTCGGTGACGTCCTCGCCGAGATAGGCCTCCGCGTCCCGCTTCAGCTTCTGCAGCACCCGGGCGGAGATCTCCTGGGGCCGGTACCGCTTGCCGTCGATGTCGCCGTGCTCGGGGAAGCGCCAGTCGTGGTCGCCCATGTGGCGTTTGACGGAGCGGGCGGTGCGCTCGACGTTCGTCACGGCCTGCCGTTTGGCGACCTCGCCGACCAGCACCTCGCCGTTCTTGGAGAAGGCCACCACCGACGGGGTGGTCCGCGCGCCCTCCGTGTTGGTGATGACGGTGGGTTCTCCGCCTTCGAGTACCGATACCACCGAGTTCGTCGTACCGAGATCGATGCCGACCGCACGCGCCATCTGGGCTCCTCCTCGTCTTCTCCACCGCGTCTCACCGGCCGAGCTGCGGTTTTCGACCAGGTTGCCTACAAGCCTGAATAAAACTTGAGTGCCCTCTTGTCAAGTATGGTCCGAGGGCGGGCGGGAACGACGGGTCCGTCGGGGCACACGGAGAGGCGGGGGTCGTCATGACGCCGGGGGGCGAGCTGCGCGGAGAGGCGAGCGCACGGTCGGGCGCACGCCGGACACACGAGACGGCGAGCAGGCCGGGCGGCACCCCGCAGGGGATACACCGTCGGACCTGCTCGCCGTGTCTCGTCCAGGCGGGCGCACCGCGGGGCACTGCGCCGCGCGACCGCCGCACGGGCCGTCCGGCCGCCCGGCACCGGAGGTGCGCCCACGCCGGGCGCCGCCCCGCCGACTCCGGCTCGTCCGGCCGGCGCGGGCGGCGTCCCGTCAGGAGGAGTGCGAGACGGTCAGGCCGTAGAAGGCCACCCGGGCACCGTTGGTGGTGCTGTCCGAGGAGGACTGGTTGTAGGAACCGGCCTTGAAGTACTGCTTGTACTGCTTGAAGGAGTCGGCGATCGGGTAGTGCGTGGTGCTGCCGTTGACGGTGATGTCCAGGGTGTTGCCGTTCGAGACGGCGATGGTGTAGCTCCAGGTCTTGCCCTTGGAGACATGTCCGACCGTGTGCAGCGTCTGGCCGCCCGCCGGGGAGTTCTCGGTGCCGACGACGATGTCGCCGTTGGCGTGGTAGTACAGCTCCACCAGCGGCTTGGTGGAGGTGCCGCCGGAGCCGAGGTGGATCTGCCCCACGCACACGTTGGAGGTCACGGAGACCACCCGCAGGGTGGCGCTGAGCCGGTGGTTGCCGGACAGCGACCAGTCGGCGGCACTGCCGTCGCGGTTCATCTCCCGCAGCTCCGAGCGCGCGTACTTGGAGTTGGGGGTGGTCACGCCCTTCTCCGGCGCCCAGAACGTCATCGCACCGTCCCGGGTGTCGGTGTAGAAGTAGTCGTCCTGGTAGCCGTTGGGGCCCTGCAGACGGGACGACGGGATGGTGGTCGGGTGGCCGGGAGAGCCGACCGGCTCCTGCAGCTCCCAGACGGACAGGTCGAAGTTGCCGCCCGGGGCGACGTGCGGGTCCGCCGCCTGTGCGGTGCCCGCACCGAAGAGGGCCAGCGTGCCGGCGAGCGCCAGGGCCGCGGTCGCGGACGTCCGGAATCGCTGGACAGGCGTCATGGGGAGGTCCTTCCACTGAGAACATGAGCATGACTCGGACCGCCGGACCGCATGCCCCCGTGTTCAGCATGCTGAACGATAGACATCCACTTGGACCCGTCGGCGATCCGTGAACTTAAAGGTCTGAACCAAGCACGTCAAGACCGGGCCGGGCAGGGCACGCGGCACCCCGACCCTCAGGGTCCGCGACCGAATGTTTTCGGCCATCCCTGCGGCGCACTCCGGCGGGCACGACCGAAGCGATCGGGCCGCCGTCGCATCGCATCCCGGCGCACCCGGAGCCCGGTTCACGACGCCGCACCGTCCCGCATCGGCGCACGTCGCACATGCGCCCCACCGTGCACGCCCGAGCGGCGCCCGCAGCTCACCGGCCCGCCGGACGGCCGCACCCGTGGGCACGCGGACTCCGGTGCACGGCCGGAGCGGCGTCCGGCGGGCGGCCGGAGAAAGGCCAAACCTTCGCTTTGATGTTCTCAAAGTACAAGTGTTAACGTTTCCGCCATGAAGACAGCAGATGCGAACCGCGTCGGCGCGCTGTGTCGCGCCCGCCGCGACGCCACGGGTGTGCAGCTCGTGGCACGCCTGCATGTCGATCTCTGCCGCTGCATGTCCGCGGCTTGTCACGTCTGAGTGCGCATTCCTCGATGCAGCGGCGCCGTTGACTCCTCACGGTCGCCGCTCTGGTATGTCCCGCCTCACCTCTTCCCGCGCTTCCCACTGGAGTTGCGTCCGTGTCCTCGAACACCACTGAGTCCAAGCCCGCCACGGCAAGACGCCGGATACCCGTGCCCTTTTGGGCCCAGGTCCTGCTGGGCCTCGTCGTCGGCCTGGTGCTCGGCTTCGTCGCCCGCACCTACGACGTCTCCTGGCTCGCCACCACGCTCGACAAGGTCGGCGGCATCTTCGTCCAGCTGCTGAAGCTGGCCGTGGCCCCGCTGGTCTTCTTCGCGATCATGGTGTCCATCACCAATCTGCGGAAGGTCAACAACGCGGCGCGCCTGGCCGGCCGCACCCTGATGTGGTTCATGATCACCTCGCTGATCGCGGTGGTCATCGGCCTCGTCATCGGCCTGGTGTCGAACCCGGGTTCGGGCTCCGACCTCACCCCGGCCGACGGCGCCAAGCCGGAGCACGCCGGCAGCTGGCTGGACTTCCTCACCGGGATCATCCCGACCGACGTCGTCACGCCGTTCACCGAGCTGAACGTGCTGCAGATCGTCTTCATGGCCGTCGTCGCCGGCGTCGCCGTGCTGAAGATCGGCCCGAAGGCCCAGCCGCTGCTGTCCCTGTCCGAGACCGTCCTGGAGCTGCTGCAGAAGGCCCTGTGGTGGGTGATCCTGCTCGCGCCGATCGGCTCGGCGGGCCTGATCGGCCGGGCCATCGTGCAGTACGGCTGGGACCTGCTCGGCAACTACGCCACGTTCACCGTCGACATCTACGTCGGCTGCCTGCTGGTCCTGTTCGGCGTCTACCCGCTGCTGCTGGCCACCGTCGGCAAGCTGAACCCGCTGCAGTTCTTCAAGGGCGCCTGGCCGGCGATCCAGCTGGCCTTCGTCTCCCGCTCCTCGGTGGGCACCATGCCGGTCACCCAGCAGTCCGCGATCCGCCTGGGCGTCCCGCTCGACTACGCCTCCTTCGCGGTGCCGTTCGGCGCGACCACGAAGATGGACGGCTGCGCCGCGATCTACCCGGCCATCTCCGCGATCTTCGTCAGCCAGATCTTCGACGTGCCTCTCGGCGTGAAGGAGTACGTGCTCATCGCCTTCGTCTCGGTCATCGGCTCGGCCGCCACCGCCGGCCTGACCGGCGCGACCGTGATGCTGACGCTGACCCTGTCCACGCTGGGCCTGCCCATGGAGGGCGTGGGTCTGCTGCTGGCGATCGACCCGATCCTGGACATGATGCGCACCGCCACCAACGTGGCGGGCCAGGCCCTCGTCCCGGTCATCGTCTCCGCCCGGGAGAAGATCCTGGACCGCACGAAGTACGACACCGTCACGGCCTCCCCCGTCGAGGAGGACGAGACCGTC
This sequence comes from Streptomyces thermoviolaceus, assembly GCF_045209695.1. Classification (NCBI taxonomy): domain Bacteria; kingdom Bacillati; phylum Actinomycetota; class Actinomycetes; order Kitasatosporales; family Streptomycetaceae; genus Streptomyces; species Streptomyces thermoviolaceus. Next base: position 188,554 of record NZ_CP109280.1, read on the forward strand.
CGCAGCGAGCCGCAGCCGGCCGCGACCGTCGCCGGCTGACCACCGCCGCACCGCACCCCCGCACCGCCCCGCCGGTCGCTCTCCGGCGGGGCGGTGCGCTGTGCGGGGACGGTACCGCGCGCTTGCGGGCACCGGCCGGGGCCGCCCCCGGCACCGGACGAAGACCCCGATTTTTGCACACCGTGCATGTTTGCATAAGATGCGCGTCATGTCGGAGAGGGAATCCGCTCGGGGTGGGCTGCGTGAGCGGAAGAAGCAGGCGACCCGTGCCGCTCTGGCCGAGGCCGCGGTGCGGCTGGCCGCCAAGCACGGAGTGGAGAAGGTGACCGTCGAGGCCATCAGCGCCGAGGCGGGCGTGTCGCCCCGAACCTTCTTCAACTACTTCGCGTCGCGGGACGACGCGTTCCTGATCCTGGACGCGGACGCGGCCGAGCGGATCAGGCTCGCGGTGCTCGACGCACCCGCCGAACTCACTCCGCTCCACGCCGTGCGGGACGCCCTCGCCGACGAGCTGGCGGAGGCCGAGCAGCAGCACGAGCTGTGGGCGCTGCACGCCAAGGTGCTGCGTACCGCCCCGGACCTGCTGGTGCGCAGTCTCGCGGCCCATGTCGCGGACGAGACCCGGCTCGCCGAGGCCGTCGCCCGGCGGCTGTCCCCCGGATCCGGCGGCCCCGAGGCGGCCGCGGGGACCGGGGCGGGCCCGAAGGACGCCGAGGAACGGCGCAAGGCACTGGACCTCTACCCCCGTCTGGTGGCCGCGGTCGCGACCACCGCGGTGCGGGTCAGCGTCGAGCACTGGTCCTCCCGTCCCGAAGAGGGATCCTTCGCCGACGTCTTCCGGCGGGTGTTCGACCTCCTCGCTGCGGGGCTGCCGGCTCCGGCGCACGTCTGATGCCCGTCCGCCCCTCCTGCCCTGCCGACCAGGCCGCCCGTGTCACGGGCGGCCCACCGACCTTCCTGACCTGTCGACCTTCCGTGACTTGGCCGAGAGAGCTGCCGTGACCTCACCACCTGCGCCCGAGCAGGCGCCCTCCTCCATACCGCCGGCGTCCGAGCAGGCGCCCACCTCCATGTCCGACCGCCAGATCATCCAGGCGATGTCCGGTCTGATGGCCGGCATGTTCGTGGCGATCCTCGCGGGCACCGTGGTGTCCAACGCCCTGCCCACGATCATCGCCGACCTGGGTGCCAGCCAGTCCGCCTACACCTGGGTGGTCACCGCGGAGCTGCTCGCCATGACGGCGACGGTGCCGCTGTGGGGCAAGCTGTCGGACCTGTACAACAAGAAGCTGCTGCTGCAGCTGTCGCTCAGCATGTTCGTCGTCGGCTCGCTGCTGGCGGGCTTTTCGCACGGCGTCGGGCTGCTGATCTTCAGCCGGGTCGTGCAGGGCATCGGCGCGGGCGGTCTGACCGCGCTCGCCCAGGTCGTCATGGCCGCGGTCATCCCGCCGCGCCGGCTGGGCAAGTACGCCGGCATGTTCGGTGCCGTCTTCGCGGTCGGCACGGTGGCCGGTCCGCTGGTCGGCGGTGTCCTCGTCGACACCTCCTGGCTGGGCTGGCGCTGGTGCTTCTTCATCGGCGTGCCGTTCGCGCTGCTGGCCATCGTGCTGCTGCAGCGCACGCTGCGGCTGCCCACCGTCCGGCGCGAGGTGCACATCGACTTCCTCGGTGCCTTCCTCATCGTGGCGGGCGTGTGCGCGCTGCTGATCTGGGTGTCGCTGGCCGGCAACCAGTTCGACTGGGCGTCCTGGCAGACCGCCGCGCTCACCGTGGCCGGTGTGCTGCTGCTCGCCGCCGCCGTGGTCGTGGAGTCCCGCACCCCCGAACCGGTCATCCCGCTGGACATCTTCCGCAACCGGACCGTCACCCTGACCACCGTCGCCAGCCTCCTGGTCGGTGTGGCCATGTTCGGCGGCACGGTGTTCCTCTCCCAGTACTTCCAGATCTCGCTGGGCAAGTCGCCGACCGTGGCGGGTCTGATGAGCCTGCCGATGATCCTCGGCCTGCTGGTGTCCTCCACCGTCGTCGGCCAGGTGATCAGCAGGACCGGCACGTGGAAGGTCTACCTGGTGGCGGGCGCCGTCGTCATGACCGCGGGTCTGGCGCTGCTGTCCACCATCGACGCCGACACCTCCTTCGGCCTGCTGAGCGTGTTCATGGCGGTGCTCGGCGTCGGCGTCGGCATGCTGATGCAGAACCTGGTCCTGGCGGCGCAGAACGACGTCCCCGCCGCCGAGCTGGGTGCCGCCACCTCCGTGCTGTCCTTCTTCCGCAGCATGGGCGGCACCATCGGCACCAGCGTCCTGGGCGCCATCCTCGCCCACCGGGTCACCACCGAGATGACCAAGGGCCTGAAGGCGGCGGGCATCCCCACGTCCACCCAGGCGGGCTCGGGCGACGGGGGCGGTGTGCCCGACGTCAAGTCGCTGCCCGCGCCGCTCCGGGCGATCGTGGAGCACGCCTACGGCATCGCCACGGCCGACCTGTTCCTCATCGCCACGCCCTTCGCACTGCTCGCCCTCGTGGCGGTGGTGTTCATCAAGGAGAAGCCGCTGAAGACCACCAGCGGCATGGAGCGGCTGGCCCAGGAGGCCGACGCGGCTCCGCCCGCTCCGACGGGCTGACCGGAGGAGCGGGACGACGGTTCCCCGGCGAAGGGGCGGTGCGACGGCACCGCCCCTTTCGCATGCGCGCCGTCCCTGTCGCGCGTGCTCCGTCCGGAACGGTCGTGTGCGGCGGGGGCGTGCGTGCGTTCCGCCCGGGCCGGTCGTGTGCGGCGGGGGTGTGCACGTGCCCGTCCGGACGGCCCCGGCGACAGGCGGCACGCGGGTGCCACCGGCGTACCGTCAAAGGACCGGCGCGTGGACCGGCGGTGCGCCCGGCGCGGCATACCGTCCGCGCACACCTGCCGATCATATGACCATTGCGTCGGGCGCTTTGGGAGCCGCGCGCCGAGGACATCACAGGGGTGTTCCCCCATGTCCCCGGCGAGGAGGCCCCCTGATGCGGGTCGAGCGCTTACTGGCCGACTGTCTGGACGACGCACGCACCGAGCCGCTCGGCAGTGTCCCCCTGACGGCACAGGACGACGGCTACCCGGCGGCTCGCCGGCTCTTCCTGGCGGCCGGTCTGGAGGCGCTGCGCGCCCACGCCCGGCAGGACGGCTGGGTCCAGCTCGACGTGCCCTGCCCGGCCCCCCGCCCGGAACGCCGACTCTACGAGCGACTCCTCGGCACGGCGGAGGAGTTGCTGGCGTCCGGGCGGGCCGGTGACTTCTTCTTCATGCACAAGCCCCCGGGGCTGCGCATCCGCTTCCGCGCGGCGGATCGCTCCCGTGTTCCGGAGCTGTGCGAGGTGCTGCTCGGCCGGCTGGCTCCCCCGCGGCACGGGCCCGCCTGGGAGCGGCCCGTGCCGCGGGTGTACGAGCCGGAGACGTATCTGTTCGGCGGCCCGCGCGCGATGTCTTTCGTGCACACGCTGTTCACCGCCGACTCCCTCGCCTGGCTGCGGGTGCACACCGCCGCGGCCGGTGAACCGGCGCCGCCCGCCTGGCGGGTGTCGCTGATGCTGCTGCGCGCGGTGTGCGACGCGCTGGGCGTCGTCGGCTGGGAGCACCGCGGTGTCTGGCAGGCGGTACGGGAGGAGACCGGACGCGGGCTGTCGCGCGGACTGCACTCACCGGACCTGCGGCGGGCCGCCGCCGGCATCCGCCGCTACTGGGAGTCCGGCCGCGAGGACCGGCTCGACGCGCTGCCGAAGGCCTGGCGGGACGTCATGGAGGAGCACCTGCGGGCGGTGGAGTCGGCCGCCCGGCAGTGGCACACCGGCTGCTTCGCCTCCGGCGAGGCCACGTTGGGCCCGCGCCGGGCCGCCGCCCGCCATGCGGTCTTCCACTGGAACCGGGGCGGGCTGTCCACGGCACGCCAGTGCCTGCTCACCGAGGCGCTCGCCGCCGACGGTCACCAGGAGGTGGGCTGAGCATGGCGCACCTGCCGGCACAGACACGTGTCTGGTCGGAGACGGCGCTGGGTGCCACGGCACTGCTGCGGGTCGGCGGGCTGCCCGCGACGGCCTGGACCGCCGGCGGCGCCGTCCAGCTGTTCGACGCCGCCGCCCGGCTCGCCGACGACACCGGACGGCTGGCCGCGCGGGCGCGGGCACTGGCCGCCCGGCTGGGCACCGAGGTGGTGCCGGACCCGCGGCTGGACGCCGCCGGCCGCGGCGCCGTGCTCGCCCTGCGGCGCCGGCTGCACGCGGGCGCTCCGCCCCGGGACGCGGACTGTGCGCTGCTGCGGAACTCTGCCGCCGTGCCCCGGGATCTCGTGGCGCAGGCCCATGCCCTGCGGCGGGAGGCCGGGGCGGTGCGGGCCGCCGAGGACGACCTGCGGGAGGCGCTCGCCGCCGAACGGCACCGGGTGGCCGAGCAGGTGTGGCGCACGGCCCGCTCCAGCCCCGTGCTGCGCGCGTTCCTGGACAGCGCCGCTCCCGGTCTGGCCGAGGACGTCGCGCGGCGGCTCGCCTCGGGCGCGTCCTGGTCGGACAAGAGCCTGCGCAAACGGGCCGCGTTCCTGTGGCGGATCGTGGGCCGGGCCGCGGCGAAGACGACACCGCGCGGCTGGGCGGGCCAGATCGCCGCGGTCCCGGTGGTCTGCGAGCCGGGCGGGTGTCCGTCGCTGCTCGCACCCGGCACGGCCCTGGGGGCGCTCGCCGCCCTGACGGTGGAGAACGTGCACCTGGTCAGGGCGCGGACGGCCCTGCCCGACCTGCGCACCGCCGCCCCGGAGACCGTGCTGGCGCCGGCGCCCCTGCACTTCACCGAACCCCCCGGGGAGCGGACCGGCGACGCACCCGGGCAGCTGCGCTGCTATGCCGTCGACCCCCGGGTCCCCAACCGGCTCCGGCAGGTGGTCCTGCGCCGCACCGCCGTGCTGGAGGCGGTGCTGGCCGAGCTCGCGGACGGCCCGCGCTCCCTCGGTGACCTGGAACAGGCGCTGCCGGCCCGCACCGCGCGGACCGGTCGGCCCGTGCCGACGCCCGCCGTGGTGCGGGGGTTCCTGCAGCACCTGCACTCGCTGGGCGTGGTGCAGATCTGCCGGGCGCCCCGGCAGCACCGCAGCGGCTGGCTCCCGGCCGACGCGGTCGCCCGCACCGGCCCACTGCCGCGGGAGCCCGAGGACGCCGGGGCGGGCCTGTGGTTCCTGGACTCCTACCGCCGTGCCGGCCGCGACGCGGCCGTGTCCGGGCGGGCCGTCGACCGGGTCGCCCGCGGACTGCGGATCGCGGCCCGCGTCGCCGCCCTGCGCGCCACCGACGACGTGACCGGATCCCCGTGGACGCAACCGGAGTTCGCGGAGGTGACGGACCGTCCCCGTCCCGTCGGGGAGATCCTCGCCGCCCGGCTCGCCGCCGGTGCCCCGCCGCCCGCGCGGCGCCGCTACACCGGCTGGGCGCCCGCCCGGGACCCTGCCGGGGGATACGCGCGGCTGCTGGACCATCTGGACGCGGCCGCCCGGGCCGGCGCGGCGAGCGTCGATCTCGACGACGATCTGCTGGACGCGCTGGGCGCACCGCGCGCCGGTGTGCTGCCGCCCTGGCCGCTCGACTGCCTGCTGCGCCCGCTGCCCTGCCCCGGCGGACGCGGCCCGGTGGCGGTGCTGGAGACCGCCTCGCCGGCCGGGGTGCTCGACGCACGGTTCGCCGACGGGCTGCGCACGCTGTACGGCGGGTACGGCAACAGCGACGCCTACCGCGCCTTCCTCGCCGCCGTCGAGCGCCGCACCGGGGTCCGCTTCGTCGACCTGCTGGTGCCGCCGCTGACCGAGCGGTCCGCCAACGCGGTGCGCCGTCCGGTGACCACCGGCTGGTGGACCGGTGACCCGGATCCGACGCCGTACTACGGCAGTTCCGGCCGGCAGGCGCGTCATCTGCCGCTGGACCGCATCACGCTGCGGCGCGGCAACGGCCGGATCGTCGCGGAGGCCGACGGCCGGCGCATCGTGCCCGTCCATCACGCCACCCGCTCCCCCGTCCCGCCCTACGACACCCTGGTCCGGCTGCTGCTCGCCGCGAGCCATCCGGCGGCCTCCTGGGTCGTCCGGCTGGACGCGCTGGACGGGGCGCTGCCCGAGCGGGACCGGCTGCCGCGGCTGACCGCGGGCGGCGAGCTGGTCCTCGCCCCGGCCACCTGGCGCATCGGCCGCGACCGGCTGTGGCGGCCGGACGACGACCTGCTCGCCAAGGTGCGCACCCTGGCCGTGCTGCGCCGCGCGACCGACCTGCCCCGGTACGTCTTCGCCCGGACCGCGCCCGGCGGCAAACCGGTTCCGGTGGACCTGGCCTCGGTGACCGCGATCCCCCTGATCGAGCGGCTGTGCGCCCGGGAGGCGGGCGGGGCGCTGCTGGTGGAGGAGATGCTGCCGGCCCCCGAGGACCTGCTGGTGCGCGACCCGCTGCACGGCGGCGCGGCGGTCGCCGCCCAACTGCTGCTCCGGCTCCCGCACGACGTCGGCGCGGACCGTCTCGCCGCGGCCGCCGCCGACGCCCTGATGCGGGACGGCCGGATCGACGTCCCCGGCCCGCCCGCGGGGCGGCCCGCCGGGGCGGCCCACACCCGATGACCGGAAGGGAAAGGGAGACGAGATGCCCACCAACGAACTGACCGAACTGGACACCCTGATCAGCGACCTGGAGGAGCGGATCACGGACGAGGACCTGCCGTCGGCCTCCGCCTACAGCGAGGGCTGCAGCGGCCTGTGCACGATCATCATCTGCAACACGGTCATCGTCTGCTGACCGCCGCTCAGGAGCCGCCCGCGCCCGCGGGCGGCTCCGCCGCCTCCCGTCACGCTCTTCGTGAGGAACCCCCATGGTCCAGGAACCGGCCGCACCGGCCTCCCCGCTCGCCGGCGTGCACGGCCTCGCCGTACGGTACTTGCGTCAGTGGACGGTGTCCCCCGCGGACCGGGGGCACCTGTGCGACCCGGGGATCCCCGTCCTGGCCCACGTGGTGGCCGACGACCGGGCGGCGCCCGCCGCCGTGGCCGCGTGGGCCCGCACCGCAGGCCGCGGACCGTCCCGTCCCGCCCTGTACGACGGGGGTCTGGCCGGCACCCTGGTCGGCCTGCGCCTCGGCACCCGCGTCCACCCCGCGCTGCGGCCGGTGGCGGACCGGCTCCGGGCCCTTCTGGCCGGACGCGCCCCTCGGTACCGCACACGGGCCGTCACCTTTCCCGACTACGACCTGATCTGCGGTCCTGCCGGGACGCTGCTCGCTTTGTGCACCGGAGAGCCTGCGGACCGGTCGGTGGCCGCCCGGCTGCGCCCGCTGGCCGCGCATCTGGCGCTGCTGTGCGACGAGGACGAGCTGCCCCGGCTGCGGACGGGGCACTACCAGGACCACCCCTATCTGGCGTGGGTGCACGGGCGCGTCAACACCGGGATGGGACACGGCGTGGCCGGTGTCGTCGCCGCGCTCACCGCCGCCGTGCGCCGTTGCGGCGCGGACCCGGAACTCGCCGGCGAGCTGGCCGCCGCGCTGGACCGTGCCCGGTACTGGCTGGTGCGCCAGGCCTACGACGACGCACGGGGCATCCGCACCTGGCCCGGCGCCTGCCTGGACGGTGCGCCGCCGCCGCAGGCCCATCCCCGTCAGGCCTGGTGCTACGGCACCCCGGGCGTGGCCTGGGCGCTGTGGGACGCCGCCGACGCCCTCGGTGACGCGGCCGGTGCGCGCTGGGCCGCGTCCGCCTTCACCACGCTCGCCGAGCACTACGACGTGGACTTCCATCTGTACGGCGACTCCCCCGCCGACCGGCTCGGCCTGTGTCACGGTGCCGCGGGGGTGCTGGCCGTCGCCGACGCCTTCGACCGGCATGCGCATCTGCCGGCCGCCGCGGCGCTGAAACGGCGCCTGGTCAGGTATCTGACGGCCCGACTGCCCCGGCCGGAGGACGAGGAGGGCTGGACGGCGGATCTGCTGACGGGACTGCCGGGGGTGTTCGCCGCGCTGCTGACCGCCGTGCACGGCGGGCCGCGCACCTGGCTGCCGTGTCTGGGGCTGCGCTGACCCTGACGCGGTGTCAGCGCGAGGTGCGGTGCCGGGCGGCGTCGACCAGGGCGCGCAGGCAGTCCATGAACGGGGCGTGCAGGGCGGCGGCGTTCTCCTGGCACAGGACGGCCGCGAAGTACTGGCTGAGCGCGGCGCCGACGGCGGCGCCGACCACGGCGTTGAGCGGGTGGCCGGCGGGCAGGCCGGTGGCCGCGGCGAGGGCGGGGCCGGTGACCCGCACGGACTCCTCGATCTGGCTGCTGCCGTGCGCCTTCAGCGCGGGGTTGGCGTCGTACATGGCGGTGAGCAGCGCGAGCAGTTCCGGGTCCAGGGCCTCGGCCTCGCCGCGCAGCCAGGTGTCGACGCAGTCGAGGAACCCGGCCCCGGGACGGCTGCGGAAGACGGCGGTGAGCCGGGAGGCGATCTCGTCGGGCACGGACAGCGCGATGTCGTGCTTGGACGGGAAGTACAGCGAGACGGTCCGGGGGGCGACATCGGCCGCGGCGGCGATGTCGGCGATGGTGGTGCCGTCGTAGCCGCGTTCGGCGAACAGCCGCATGCCGGCCCGTCGGATGGCCTCCCGGCGTCTGGCCTTGCTGCGTTCGCGGTGGCTCGTGCTCGTCGTCTGGCCGGTCATGGCCGTAGCGTAGTGGGGGCCGCCGCGGGCGGGACCCACGGTGCCGGACCGGCGAGGGGAGGGCGGAGCGTCTCCCCTCGCACGGTCCGTGCCGCGCGTCACGCCGTCATGCCTCGGGAGCGATCAGGGCGCCGGTGTCGCGGTGGGTGACCCGGATGGCTTCCAGGGGGCAGGACTCGGCGGCGTCCACCACACGGTCCTCGGGCGGGACGTACTCGGCCGTGGGGTGCGAGACGCCGTCGCGGACCTGGAAGCGGTCGGGCGCGACGCCGGCGCAGATGCCGGTTCCCATGCAGGTCCCGGTGTCGACCCGCACCCGCCAGATCTCCGTCCGCGTGCCGGGGGCGGGCACGGCCCCGGCAGTCTCCCGGTCCGCGCCGCTCATGCCGCCGCCTCCCAGGTGATGAGCATCTTCTCCAGGCCCCGCACACCGGAGCCCGCCTTCCACACCAGGTCCTCCTCGGTGCCCGCCAGACGCAGTCCGGGCAGGCGGCGCAGCAGGGTGCTCAGCGCCACCTGCAGTTCCATCCGGGCGAGCTGGGCGCCCAGGCAGTGGTGCGGGCCGTGCCCGAATCCGACGTGCGCGGCCTCCTTGCGGGTCAGGTCCAGCCGCTCGGGGCAGGTGAACACGGCGGTGTCGCGGTTGGCCGCGGCGGTGGAGACGACGACCGGTTCGCCGGCGTGCACCACTCCGCCGCTCAGCTCGACGTCCTCGACGGCGTAGCGGGCGGTGGAGGCGCTGCCCAGCGGCACGAACCGCATGAGTTCCTCCACGGCCTGCGGGACGAGTCCCAGGTCGGCGCGGAGCCGGGCGAGTTCCTCGGGGTGCTCCAGCAGCGTGTGGACGAAGTTGGGGATCTGGCTGGCGGTGGTCTCGTGGCCGGCGACCAGCACGCCGACGCCCATGGCCACCAGTTCGTCCTCGGTGAGCCGGTCCTGTTCGTCGCGCGCGGCGACCATCACGCCGAGCAGGTCGTCCTGCGGGTGCTTGCGGCGTTCGGCGACGAGGCCCGCCATGTAGCGGGACAGCTCGTCGGCGCAGCGGTCGATCTCCTCGGGGCTGAAGCGGGTGGTCGACAGCAGCGCGTCCGACCAGTGGCGGAAGCGCGCCCGGTCCTCGAACGGCACCCCGAGCAGCTCGCAGATCACCGTCACCGGCAGCGGCAGGGCGAAGGCGCTCACCAGGTCCGCGGGCGGCCCCTGGGCGATCATCTCGTCGACGAGCCGGTCGGCGATCTCCTGGGCGCGGACCCTGAGCTGCTCCACGCGGCGGGCGGTGAACGCCTTGGCGACCACGCGGCGCAGCCGGGTGTGCTCGGGCGGGTCGAACTCCATGATGTTGCCCGGAAGTCCCCGGTGGTACCGGGTGCGCGGCTCGTCCCGGCGCACGGCCTCGGCCCGGCTGAACCGGGGGTCGCCGAGCACGGTCTTGACGTCCTCGTACCGGGTGACCAGCCAGCCCGGCTCGCCGTGCGGCAGCTTGACCGGGCACAGCGGCTCCTTCTCCCGGACCTGCTCGAGCCGCGGATCGATGCGCAGTTCGTCGGGCTCGCTGAACGGGAAGGGGTGAGGGTCGGTGATGGTCATGAGGGGCTGCCTCTCGTGGGGGAACCATCTGCTCTCAGGGCCGTCGCGCCGATCGACCCGGAGTGACCGGCTGCCACCCGGATCATCATGTTTCGTCCGTGTTCGTCGTCCCTGCTTGCCACCGTAAGCAATCTTGCAGTCGGCTGCAATATTGCTTTCGGCCGCATGGAATCGGTGGTTGCGCGCCATTCCGCGCCTGGGAGTCGGGGCGTCGCATCCCGAGGGACGCGCCCCCCGTGACGGCATGGCACACCTGTCCGGCTACCCCGTCCGGCCCGTCTTGACGGTGGCCCGGTACAGCGCCTCGGCGGTCGTCAGGAACTCGCGCCGTTCCTCCGCGGACCCCACCATCGGCCGGGAGCCGCGCAGCGGCACCTGTGCGCTCTCCGGCAGGAACTTCACGGTCACCAGCCCGATCAGCCCGGCCGCCATGAGGTAGAAGGCGGGCATCAGGTCGTTGCCGGTCGCCTCCACCAGTGCGGCGGTGGCCAGCGGGGTGGTGCCGCCGAAGGCGGCGACCGAGATGTTGAAGCCGATCCCCATGGCGGCGTACCGCACGGCGGTGGGGAAGAGCGCGGGCAGGGTGGCGGCGCTGGGGGCCGCGAAGCAGGCCAGCAGCGTGGACAGGAGCAGCACACCGGCCACCGGCGCCCAGAAGCCGGGCGTCTTGATCAGTTCGAACGCCGGCACGGACAGCACGATCATCGCGGCCGCCGCGACCCCGTAGACGGAGCGTCGGCCGACGCGGTCGCTGAGGCGGCCGATGAACGTGATCAGCAGCACGATCCACACCATGCCCAGCAGCACCAGCAGGTCGGCGAAGTCGCTGGAGCGGTGCAGGGTCTCCGTCTGGTACGTGGGCAGGTAGCCGGTGACCATGTAGTTGGTGACGTTGTACAGCAGCACGATGCCCATGCAGATGAGCAGCTCCGGCCAGTGGCCCCGGACGATGGTCCGGAACTCGCTGCCCACGGACTTCTGGGCCAGGCTCTTCTCGTGCTCGTCGAGCTGCTGCTGGAAGGCGGGCGACTCCTCCAGTTTCAGGCGCATGTACAGGCCGATGACGCCGAGGGGGCCGGCGATCAGGAACGGCACACGCCAGCCCCAGGCGAGCATCTGGTCGTCGCCGAGCAGCACATGGAGCAGTGTGACCAGGGCGGAGCCCAGCGCGTAGCCGACGAACGTGCCGAAGTCCAGCCAGCTGGACAGAAAGCCGCGGCGGCGGTCGGGCGAGTACTCGGCGACGAAGGTGGTGGCACCCCCGTACTCACCGCCGGTGGAGAAGCCCTGCACCATGCGGGCCAGCAGCAGCAGAAGCGGCGCGGCGATGCCGATGGTGCCATAGCCGGGGATGACGCCGATGGCGAAGGTGCCCAGGGCCATCATGATCATCGTGGTGGCGAGCACCTTCTGCCGGCCGATGCGGTCGCCGAGCGGGCCGAAGACCAGCCCGCCCAGGGGCCGCACCACGAACGCCGCGGCGAAGGTGGCGAAGGAGGAGATCACCTGCACACCGGGGGAGGCACCGGGGAAGAACACCTTGCCGATGACGGCGGCGAGGTAGCTGTAGACGCCGAAGTCGAACCACTCCATGCAGTTGCCCAGCGCCGAGGCGCCGACCGCGCGCTTGAGCAGCGGGGGCTCGACGACATGCACGTCCTCCGTGCGCAGGACGCTCTTGCGGCGCCGCAGGCGCAGGGTCAGCTCCTCGCGGACCTGTCGCGGCATGCGGGCCAATGCGTCCCGCAGCCGTTCCGCGCCGGAGCCGGCCGGACCCTCAGGTGTCACGTCCACGAGCGCCACCCTGTCTCGCGTGTCCGACTTGTACGATGTCGCCGCCGGAGCGGACATACGTCCTGCTGCCGGAGCGGCGGCCGCCCCGTGGTGCGCCCGCGGAACACCGGCAGGTGTGCCGGCCCGGGGCCGGGGCGGGACACCGGGTACCCGATGCTGCGGTGTTTCCGCCCGCCGGGGAGGCGAGGCCACGGGACCGCGGCCGCGGCGGCCGCGACCGCGGTCCGGCCGGCGCGCGCGGTGCCGGTGCGGCGGGTCCGCCGGTGCGGTGTGCCCGCCGGCACGGACCGCCGGCGCCTGTGGCCGCCGCGCGGACCGTTCCGCACTCCCCGCCCCGCCGGGCCGGCCGTCCTTGTCTCTGGCCTGCCGCTGCCCGTTCGCACGGTTGCCGGTTCGTCCCGCCGCCGGTTGCGCCTCCGGTGGCACCTCCGCCAGGCCCGGCGGACGGCCTGCGCCGGGGCGGATCCGGGTCCGCCGCCGTCAGGTGCAGGCGCCGGGGATCCGCAGGCGCACGTCCGGGAACACCAGCTGTCCGCCGTCGCTCGCGGCGAGACCGTGGGCGCGGGCCGCCGCCTCGATCGCCGCACGGTTCGCCTCGTACAGCTCGCGCCACCGGCCGCCGTCGCCCAGCAGCCGGTCGGCGAGGTCCCAGAGGGTGTCCCCCGCCGCGACCCGGCTGTCGCACGCCCGCTCCTGCGGGGGCTCGGCCGGCGGCTGCACCAGCGGGGGCACCGGTGAGCCGGTCGACGGCGGTTCGCTCGACTGCGGAGCGGGTGGTGCGACCGGCGCGGCGGACGAGGCGGATGCCGTGGGCGTGGCGTGCGAAGACGGCGGGAGGACGGAGGTGACCGGAGGGTAGGGCGGTTGCACCAGCGGGGGCACCGGGCCGCTGGGGGCGGCCGGCGGTTCCACGAGCGGCGGGACGGACGGCGGTGAGGAGTCGGCGCGATCCGGCGCCGCCGCGAGCGCGGGGACGCTCGTCACCAGAACCAGGGAACCGGTGGCCAGTCCGGCGGCCACCGCCGTGGCCACACGTGCTCCCGGGCGCACCACCCGGGTGCCCGGACGTATGCGGGACGGCCGCGCCTTGCGCGAGGGGATCCGGCGCACATTCCACCTCCGGCGGTGTCGCAGCGAGACGAGTCACTCACTGGTGACGCTACGTGCCCCTGTCGGGTGACGTCCCCCGGGCGTAGCCCGATCGGGCGCCTCGCCCGCACCGGAGGACCGCCCGCGTCCCCGGTCTTGACGAGTACACGCTCAGGCTCGAAGAATGGCCCGCGGCCGCTTTCTGACAACGTTGTCCGAATCGCATCTGTCCTCGGGGAGGGGCTGACGCCCATGAGATGGACCCCACGCCTGCGGAGCGGAGGGACGGTCGCCGCGGCCGTCGCCCTGCTCGCCGCCGCTCTCGCCGCGCCCGCCGCCCACGCGGCCGACGCCCGGGAGGACAGGCTCACCGATCTCGTCAATCCGTTCATCGGCACGCAGAACGAAGGCAACACCTACCCCGGTGCGGCGGTGCCGTTCGGCATGGTGCAGTTCTCCCCGGACACCGGGCACAACACCGGGTACGACTACTCCCAGGACCACATCCGTGGTTTCTCCCTCGTCCATCTGTCCGGTGTGGGCTGCGGACTGGGCGGCGACCTGCCCGTCCTGCCGACCACCGGCGACGTCACGGAGACGGACTACGCCCGGTACGCCGCCGCCTTCAGCCACGACGACGAGCAGGCGAGCCCCGGCTACTACGCGGTGGGACTCGACAGCGGCATCAAGGCCGAGCTGACCGCGACCGCCCGCACCGGTGTGCAGCGCTACACCTTCCCCGCCACCGACAAGGCCAACGTGCTGCTGAACGCCGCGCAGTCACTGCACCGGACGGTGTCCTCCGAGGTGGAGGTGCTCGACGACCGCACGGTGCGCACCGCCGTCACCGGCCGCGGTTTCTGCCAGGACACCGAGCCGTACACCGTGTACACGATCACCCGGTTCGACCGGCCGTTCACCGCCTACGGCACCTGGAGCGGCTCCACCGTCACGCCGGGCGCGAAGACCGGCACGGGCGGCGCCTACCTCCGCTTCGAAACCACCGAGGACCGTACCGTCGAGGCGACGACGGCCCTGTCGTACGTGGACGCGCACGGCGCGGCCGTCAACCTGCGTGCGGAGGGCGGCCGTTCCTTCGACGCGGTGCGCGAGGCGGCCCGGCGCGCCTGGGAGGACCGTCTCGACGACGTCCGGGTGCAGGGCGGCAGCGAGACCCTGCGCCGCACCTTCTACTCCTCGCTGTACCGCTCGTTCCTGGCGCCGAACATCGGCAGCGACGCCGACGGCCGCTACACCGGCTGGGACCAGAAGATCCACCACGCCCAGGGCTTCACGTACTACCAGAACTGGTCGCTGTGGGACACCTACCGCACCCAGTCGCAGTTGCTGTCGCTGCTCGCGCCGCGCGAGGCCCGCGACATGGCCATCTCGGTCGTCAAGATCTCCGAGGAGAGCGGCTGGCTGCCCAAGTGGGGCTACGGCACGGTCGAGACGAACATCATGACCGGTGACCCGGTCACCCCGTTCCTGACCAACGCCTACCAGCAGGGGCTGCTCAAGGGCTGGGAGGAGCGGGCCTACCGGGCCCTGAAGAAGAACGCCGACGGTGTGCCGCCCGCCGACTCCCCGGCCGTGGGCCGCGAGGCCAACAAGGAGTACCTCGCGAACGGCTACGCGCCCTACATCAAGGGCCGTCCGCACGCCAAGCCCGGCGACTCCGACTACGACCACGGCGCCTCCGCGACCCTGGAGTACGCCCTGGCGGACGCCATGCTGGCCCAGATGGCCCGCGACCTGGGCCACGACGAGGACGCGGCACGCTACGCGGCCCGCGCGCAGAACTACCGCAGCGTCTTCGACGCCTCCACCGGCTTCTTCCGGGCACGTGACGCCTCGGGCGCCTTCACCGGACCGGCCGACCCGGCGCAGAGCGAGGGCTTCCACGAGGGCACGGCCTGGCAGTACCAGTGGCTGGTGCCGCAGGACCTGCCCGGCATGATCTCCCTGATCGGCGGCACACAGGCGGCCAACGACCGCCTGGACTCCTTCTTCGCCTACGACCAGCTGCTGCGGGACCCGGCGAGGACGGCCCGCGAGGTGTGGGTGAACGGCCCGTACGACTACTACAACGCCGACAAGTACAACCCGCAGAACGAACCGGACCTGATCGCCCCGTACACCTATCTGTCCACCGGGCAGCCGTGGAAGACCACGGACGTGGTGCACGCCGCGCTCACCCTGTTCACGGACACCCCGACCGGCATGACCGGCAACGACGACCTGGGCACGATGTCCGCCTGGAACGTGCTGTCGTCGATCGGGATCTTCCCGGTGCAGCCCGGCTACGCCACCTGGGGTCTGTCCACCCCGGTCTTCGACCGGGTCGACCTCCGGCTCGACCGGCGCCACTACCCGCGCGGCTCGCTGACGATCACGGCGCCCGGCACCTCGGACGCCCGCCGCTACATCCAGTCGGCGTCGGTCGACGGCACCGCGTACGGCCGCACCTATCTGACCACGGACGATCTGCGCCGGACGCGGACGCTGGCGTTCACCGTCGGCACCGAGCCGTCCGACTGGGGCACCGGCCCGCAGGCCGCTCCCCCGGCGCTGCGCTGACCCGGGACGGTCGGCGCGCGGCAGGGAGGGTACCCGTCGGGGACCGTCGTCGCCGTGCGACCGAGGAGGCGAAGATGCCCATCGACACCGTCGAACGGTTCCTGGCGGCCCTCCCCCCGCCCGACCGGGAACGCATCCGGAAGCTGCCGCACGCCGAGCAGCAAGGGCTCGCCGAGGCGTGGGAAGCGGAGCTGCGGGAGGACATCGACCTGGACGTGCTCAGCGAACTGTCCCCGCCCGCGGCCGAGCACGAGGCGGCCGCACGGGTGCTGCACCGCCGGCCGGTCTAGGGTCGGCCCTCTCCCGGACGGGCCGGGCGGCGTCGTACGGCTGTCTGCCGTCGGCGCCGCCCGGCCCGTTCTCGCGCCGCGGGCGGTGAGCACCGCCCGGTCATGCGCGGGCGGCCGAGGCGACGGCCGCCCGCGCCGTCCGCTCCACCGCCGCGACGCCCTCGTCCATCGTGGCGCTGCCGTCCGACAGGACGGCGACCAGGTAGCGGTGCCCGCCCGCGGTGACGCGTCCGACGCTGTTGACGTCCCACAGACCGGTGGTGCTGCGTCGCAGCCAGCCGTTCTTCAAGGCCGTCGCGGAGCCCGGCAGCGCCGTCGCGGAGCCCGGCAGCGCCGTCGCCGAGCCCGACGCCGCCGAGACGCCCCAGGTCTGCTCCGGTGCGACCCGGCTCATCAGGGTCCGGATGTAGCGGCGGGAGCCGGGGTGCAGGGCGGGGGCGCCGCCGCCCGGCGCCCGGTCGTCGAAGACGGCGCGCAGCAGGCGGATCTGGTCGGACGCCGTGGTGCGTCAGCCCCCACCTGCGCCCGGGTCCGCCCTCGGTGGCGCGCAGGCCCAGACGCCGGTTGGCCGCCTCCAGGCCCGGGGCACCGCCGATGCGGCGCCACAGGACGTTCGCGGCGGCGTTGTCGCTGTGCTCGATCATGGGCTCGGCCAGGGACCGTTCCCGCGCGGTGAGCGGGCGTCCGGCGTCCTGGGCGCGCAGCAGCAACGCCGCGAGGATGTCGAGCTTGACGATGCTGGCGGTGTCGTAGGGGGTGTCGTCGCCACGGACGAGGGGTTCCCGCGTGTCGCCGTCGAGATCGAGGACGGCCGCGGTGACCCGGGGTGTGCCGTGCGGGTGCGCGGTCGCGGCGGCGGCCCGGGGTGTGCCCGGGTCGGCGGCCGCCGGCGGGGCCTGCAGCGCGCCGAGGAGGACGAGGGCGGCGGTCAGCAGTACGCCGGCGCAGGCGGCGGGGCGCCGCGCCACGGACTGCACGGGCGCCGGGGTGGACGGATACGGCATGGCGGACAGCCCTCGCGGGGGGGGGGAGACGTCACGGGCAGTGGAGATGAACGTAGACAAACCATGCGCAGCGCGATGTGACGTCCGTCATGGAAAGCTCGTGTCCGCCGGGATTGTGACGAGTGCAACAGCACCGGGCGGTGTGCACCCGGAGCCGCTCGGGCGCGCCCGCGTGCCGGGCCGTTGCGCGGGCGGCGGCGCGGTGAGGGCACCGCCGACCGCCGGCACCCGTCGTCGAGGTCCCTGTCGCCGGGCGGGTTCCCGCACGGCTCCCGGCCCGCGGCGAAGTCGCCCGCATCGCGGCGCACTTTGCCTACCGGGGCCGCTCACCCCGATGATCGAGCCATGATTGTGCTCACGAAGGAAGACGGCCCCGCCGACCTGGACGGTGTCACCCACATGTCGATCGGGGTCGCCTGGGACCCCACCTCCGGGGCCAGCGGCGGAGTGATGGGGCTGCTCCGCCGGAAGGCCGGTACGGACCTCGACCTCATCGCGATCGCCCTGCGGGACTCGGAGCCGGTGCGGCTGGCCGGCCTGGACTCGCTGGACCCGATGGGCAACGGCTCGCTGGTGCACAGCGGTGACAACCAGACGGGCCGGGGCGACGGCGACGACGAGACCGTGACGGTCGAATTCGCCCGCATCCCGCCGCAGATCACCTCGATCGTGTTCATCGCCGCCGCCTTCAAGAAGGGAAGTTCCTTCCAGAAGGCACGCAACATCAGCTTCAAGGTGTACGACGCGACGGGGGGCGAGGCCGAGCAGGTCGCCGAGATCTGGCCCAGCATGCTCACCCAGGACAACGCCTGCGCCGTGGCCAAGGCCGTGCGGGTGGGCGACAGTTGGAAGCTTCAGGTGATCAACGAGACGGGGAAGGTCAAGCAGGGCGACGAACGGGCCCTGATGCGGTTCGCCGTCAGCATGTGATCCCCCGCGGATCACCGTGGCGGCCGGTGCTCCCCGCGTGACAGCGGCGCCACGGTGATCCGCTCCGGGCGTGTCCGCCGGAGTGCGGTGCGGCGGGACGGCCGGGCGATGCCGGCTCCCGTCGCGGTCCTGCCACGGGCGCGGCCCGGTCCGCCGGCCAGGCCGCATGCCCGCGTCCGCGTGCCGCCGCAGCCGTCACGGAGGGGTCGAGCCCCGCCCGTGCGGCTTCAGCGGCATGCGTTCACCCGGCTCGGTCAGCGCACGTGGTTGACCTTCTGCAGGGCCTTGGCGAAGCCGTTGGCCCACAGCTGCTCGACCTTGGCCCGCTCGGTGGCGTTCGGGTAGCGGTTGGTGCAGGACGGGCCGGGGCCGCCGCCCGACATCAGCTCGCTGCACGGACCCTCGTAGTGGTCGGGCAGGCCGAGCACGTGACCGGTCTCGTGGGCGACGACGCGGATGGAGTCGTACTGCTGGTTCTGCGCGTAGTCCAGGAAGATGTAGCCGCGGCCGTGGCCGTCGGTCGACGCGTAGGAGCCGCGCGAGTCGCTGCCCTCGTAGTAGGCGAAGTCCCCGGTGCCCGAGGTGGCCTGGAGCTTGACGTTGGAGACGGAGCTGTTCCAGATGGAGGCGGCGCTCGCTATCTGCGAGGCGAAGCTCGGCGCCTGGGAGGCGTTGTAGTAGACGGTCACCGACTTCAGGCTCGGGTTCGCGGCCTGCTTCTCGGCGACCGACTTCAGCACGGCCTCGAAGAAGGCGTTGTTCCCGGTGACGCTCTCACCGGTGCCGGCGTGGGGGGCGTAGGCGGCACGGGTGGTGTCGGGGGCGGCGGCTGCCGGGGTCGCGGTGCCCAGTGCGGCACTCGCCAGACCGAGACCGAGCGCAAGGGCGAGAAGTCTCTTGGCGCTCGTGCGGGAGGACTGCATGGATTCTCCTACTCGTCCTAGGGCCTGTCGTCCGGGTCGTGCCGGGCGCGCGGGCACTCGGGCACCGCGTGCCGCTCCGGCCGGTCCGCACGAAGAACCCCAGTGGGGGTCGAACGATCGGTCAGGGACGAGTCTGGATCAGGTGCAGCCCCCGGCGGATGATGGCACCTGGGGACAGCATCGTGCTATCACCCGTCAACCGGTGGGGCTCATGGTGAGAATGAGCATCTGGTGCACCGCACCGGGCGCCGCCTACCCTCCCCACCATGGAGCTGGAGGTCAGACACCTTCGGGTGCTGTGCGCAATCGCCGACTCCGGCAGCCTGCACCGGGCGGCTCGCCAGCTGGGCCTGGCGCAGCCGTCGTTGAGCGCGCAGCTGCGGCGCATCGAGCATCTGCTCGGCGCCGAGCTGTTCGTGCGTTCGCGCACCGGCTGCCGTCCCACCCCGCTGGGTCACGCGGTCCTCAGTCGCGCCCGGCCGCTGGTCACGGAGTTCGCCGCGATCGTCTCCGAGACCCGGGCGGCCGCCGCACGTGCCGCCGGCGGCTGTCATCCGCGCATCGGTGCCACCGCGAGCCGGGCCATCCCGGGCTGGCTGCGCCGGCTGCGGGCCGCGGCGCCCGGCAGCGAACCCACGCTCCAGATGGACGTCTCCGCCAACGCCCTGCTGCGCATGGTCGCCGAGGGCCGGATCGACCTGGCGTTCGTGCACGAGGTCGAGGGCAGTCCGCTGCGGGTGCCGCCCGGCCTGCGCCTGCGGGTGCTCGTCGAGCGGGAACCGCAGTTCGTCACGCTCGCCGCGGACCATCCGGCCGCCGCGCGGCGCGAGATACGGCTGGCCGACCTGGCCGGTGAGCGGTGGATGATCGACTCCACGGTCGACGGCGAATGGGACGCGCTGTCCCGGGCACTGCGGTCGGCGGGGGTGGAGCCGGAGATGCTGCACGGCGACTATCTGACCGCGTATTCGCTGGCCGCGATGGGTGAGGTGGTGACGGTCAGCCAACCCACCGCGCAGCCGCGGCCCGATCTGGCCGTCCGGCCGCTGCACGGCGATCCGATCGGGGTGCGGCTGCTGCTCGCGGCCCGCACGGAGGTCGAACTCGACCGCGCCTTCGGCCCGTTGGAGGAGGCCTACTGGGAAGTGGCCCGCCAGTCCCCGGTCTACCAGCAGTGGCTCGAGGACCGGCGGACGGAACCGGACCCGGAACGGGAGCGGGACGGTGCCCGGGCGGACGAGGCCGGCCCGGTCCCGGAGGACGGGGCGCTGCGGAGAGCCGGCCGCGCGGGGGCGGCCCGGGGATCCGGCCCCCTGCGTCAGGCCGTCCGCCGTGCGGGCCCCGCGGCGGTGCCGGCGGCGGTTCCGGCCGACGGGCCCGGTGGAGTGCCTCGGAAGACGGCCGCGGTGCCGGGTGCCGGATCGGGCCGTGCGGCGCCCGCGCTGCCGGCGGCCCGTCGGGCGTCGTGAGCGTCGGCGGGGCCGACGGTACGTCCGGTCCCGCCGGTGTCCGTCACCCGGCCGCCGTCTTGGACCGCCGTGCGGTGCTGTCGGCGGGCGCGGTCCGCCGGCCCGGAGGGTGCGGTCCGCCGGCCCGGAGGGTGCGGTGGTCACGCCGGGGACTGCGGCGCCGATTCGGTGCGGCCGCCGGGGTGGCGGTGCCGCCAGATCCAGAAGACGGCGCAGGAGACGACCGTCCAGCCCGCCAGGACCAGGAACGGGAAGGCATGCTGATGGCCGGCGAAGTACACGGCGGTGTGCTGGGCGTTCACCGAGGCGCCCGGCGGCAGCCAGCGGCCGATCGTGCCGAGGGGGGAGGGCAGCAGCGGCCAGGAGACGGCACCGCCGGAGGAGGGGTTGCCGAGCAGCACCATCAGGCCCCACGTGGGCAGCATGGCCCAGCGCCCGATGAGGGTGTTGAACATGGTGAAGACCATGCCGGAGGTGAACATGGTCAGCGCCAGGATCAGCCAGGACTCCACGAACGGCAGCCGGAGCGCGCCCAGCAGCCAGTCCACCACCGCCGCGATCACGAAGCCGCCGAGCAGGGAGTAGGCGAGGGTGAAGGCGATGCGTTCGGCCGGGTTCAGGTCCCGGGCGTGCACGCTGAGCTGGATGGCGCCGACGAATCCGACGACCACCGCGGCGAGCGAGATGTAGAAGATCGCCAGTCCGCGGGGGTCGCCACGCTGCAGCGGCTTGAGATCGCGGACGGTGACGCGCACCCCGGCAGCCGGGCCGACCTGCTGCGCCGCTTCCTGGAGCACCTGCGCGACGGAAGCGCCCGAGGCACTGGAGAGGTGGAGCGTGATCGTGTTCCCCGTGGCCTCCACGTCCAGGACGGCGAAGATCCGCTGCTCGTCCACGGCGGCCTCGGCCGCGCGGAGACTGTCGTAGGGGTGCAGCTTGAGGGAGGCGTCCAGCGCCTTCTCCATGCCGGCGACGAAGCGCCGCGCCGGCTCGCGGTCCCAGGCGCCGACGACCGCGGTGGGGACGGAGCGCGGGGTGGGGTCGGCCATGGCGTAGGTGTAGGAGCCGGCGAAGACTCCGGCCGCGGCGGAGATGATCAGCAGCAGCACGGCCGCCGGCAGGAAGGGCGACTGCCGGAAGGCGTTCCAGCACGTGGAGAGGGTGCGCGGGCGACGGCGTTCCTTCGCGGACGGCACCGGCTTCCCGGTCGGCATGTCGGACATGTCGCTCACGCTAGATCATCCGGCGGGCCTTTCCCCGGGCGAAACTCCCCCGGCGGCACCCCGCACGGCGGCTCCGCAGAATTCCCGGCCGGGACCGTGCGGCGGCGCACTTTTTACGGATCGCCGCACCCCCCGGCGGACGATTCCAGGCGAGTTGCCGCGCCCTTCGGCGATGCCGGACCATGGGGCACGGTCCGGCGATCCCGGGCATCAGTTCGAAGAGAGGCAGCACCACCCCCATGCACGTCCCCGGAACCGCCCCGCAGTCGGCTCCGGCCCCGCAGGAGACCTCCCCCTCCGGCTCCCCGGCCGCTTCCCCGGACCACCCCGCCCCGGCCGCCCCCGACAGTCGGCACGCCCGCCGTTTCGGGCTGCCCGTCGCGACCGCGCTGGTCATGGGCAACATCATCGGCGGCGGCATCTTCCTGCTTCCGGCCTCCGTCGCACCGTACGGCACGGTCAGCCTGCTCGCCTTCGGTGTGCTGACCGTCGGCGCCATCGCCCTCGCCCTGGTGTTCGGCCGGCTCGCCGAGCGCACCCCGCTCACCGGCGGCCCGTACGTGTACGCGCGTGAGGCCTTCGGCGACTTCGCGGGCTTCCTCGCCGCCTGGGCGTACTGGATCACCACCTGGGTGTCCAACGCCGCGCTGGCCGTCGCCGCCGTCGGATATCTGGACGTGCTGATCCCGGTGAACCAGCACTGGTGGACGGCGTGCCTGGCCGCGCTGGTCCTGGGGTGGCTGCCCGCGCTCGCCAACTTCGCCGGCACCCGGTACGTCGGCGCCGTGCAGCTGGTGTCCACGGTGCTGAAGTTCCTGCCGCTGCTGCTGGTCGCCGTCGGCGGGCTGTTCTTCTTCGACGCGCGCAACCTGGGCCCGTTCAACCCCGGCGGCGGCAGTCCCGTCGGCGCGGTGTCCGCCTCCGCCGCCATCCTGCTCTTCTCCTACCTGGGCGTGGAGTCCGCCGCGGTCAGCGCCGGAGAGGTGAAGAACCCGCGCCGCAACGTCGGCCGCGCCACCGTGATCGGCACCGCCGGTGCGGCCCTGGTGTACCTGCTGGGCACGGTGTCGGTGTTCGGTACGGTGGCCCACGACCGGCTGGTGGAGTCGACCGCGCCGTTCTCCGACGCCGTGAACGCCATGTTCGGCGGCAGCTGGGGCGGCTGGGCCGTCGCGCTGGCCGCGCTGATCTCGATGACCGGGTGCCTCAACGGCTGGACCCTGCTGAGCGCGCAGACCCCCTACGCGGCCGCGCAGGACGGTCTGTTCCCGGCGGTGTTCGCCCGCAAGAGGCGCGGTGTGCCGACCGTCGGGGTCGCCGTCACCGTCGTCCTGGCCTCCCTGCTGACCGTGTACAACTACGCCTCCGGCTCGGGGAAGGTCTTCGAGGTGCTGGTGCTGATCACCACGTTCACCGCGACCGTGCCGTATCTGCTGGCCACCGCCGCGCAGATCTTCCACCTGGTCTCCGGGCGCCGTGACCGGGTGGACGGGCGGCGGCTGGTCCGCGACGCCGTGGTCGCGGTGATCGCCGCCGCGTTCTCGCTGTGGCTGGTCGCGGGCGCCGGTTATGCGGCGGTGTACCAGGGTGTGCTGTTCCTGTTCGCGGGTGTGCTGGTGTACGCGGTGATGGCGGCCCGGAAGCGGGCGTCGGCCCCGGCCGGCGACTGAGCGGCCCCGTCGGCGGCTCCGCGGGTCACCGGCGGAGGAACTCCAGCAGGTCGGCGGTGAAGCGCTGCTTGTGGCCGTCGACCAGGGCGAGGCCGTGGCTGCCGCCCTCGTACACCGTCAGCTCCGCGCCGGCGATCAGCTCCACGGCCTTGCGGGCGGTGGCGTCGATCGGCACCACCTGGTCGTCGTCGCCGTGCACGATCAGGGTGGGCACGTCGAACTTGCTCAGGTCGT
This sequence comes from Streptomyces thermoviolaceus, assembly GCF_045209695.1. Classification (NCBI taxonomy): domain Bacteria; kingdom Bacillati; phylum Actinomycetota; class Actinomycetes; order Kitasatosporales; family Streptomycetaceae; genus Streptomyces; species Streptomyces thermoviolaceus. The sequence goes on from NZ_CP109280.1 coordinate 212,031, forward strand.
CGTGGAAGCGGGTGGCGGCGAAGGCGTCCACGCAGGCGACGCCGCCCTCGATGGTCTCCTGCATGGCCATGGCCCAGAAGGCGTCCTTGTTGCCCTGGGTGACCGGGCTGCCGGGGCGGCCGGCGGAGAAGAAGGTCTCGGCGATGTCCTTCCAGAACTGCGAGCGCTCCCGCAGGATGCCCGCCTTGATGTCGTCGAAGACGCTCTGCGGCACCCCTTCGGGGTTGTCCGGGCCCTGCAGCATCAGCGGGGTGATGGCGGACAGCAGCACGACCGAGCGGACCCGTCCGGTGCCGTGCCGGCCGATGTACCGGGCGACCTCGCCACCGCCCATGGAGTGCGCCACCAGGGTGACGTCCCGCAGGTCGAGGTGGTCGAGCAGGTCGGCGAGATCGTCGGCGAAGGTGTCGAAGTCGTAGCCGTCCCAGACCGGGGCGGAGCGGCCGTGCCCGCGCCGGTCGTGGGCGATGGCCCGGTGTCCGGCGTCCGCCACCGCCTTGAGCTGGTCCTGCCAGGCGTCGCCGTTGAGGGGCCAGCCGTGGGAGAACACGACGGGCCTGCCCCGCCCCCAGTCCTTGTAGAAGATCTCCACTCCGTCGCGGGTGGTGCACACGGGCATGGTCGTCACCTCTCGTCCAGCCGGGGAAGTCACCCGTCCGGCCCTGCGGCACGGCGGCGGACACCGCGCACCGGCGGGCACGTCCGCGCCCGACCGGGCCTTCATCCATCGTCTCCGCCGCGCCGCGTCCCGCAATCCGGCCGCCCGCGCCGGCACCGTCCCCGGGCGACCGGGTCAGGACACCTCGACGAGCAGATCGCCGCCCTCCACCTGCTGGACGGGGCCGATGGCGAGCCGGGTCACCCGGCCGGCCCTGGGGGCGGTGATGGCGGCCTCCATCTTCATCGCCTCGATGGTGGCCACGGTCGCCCCGGCCTCCACCTCGTCGCCCTCGGCGACGGCGAGCGTCACCACGCCCGAGAAGGGCGCCGCCACATGCCTCGGGTCGGACCGGTCGGCCTTCTCGGTGACAGGGACGTCGCGGGCGGCGGCCCGGTCCCGCACCTGGATCGGGCGCAGCTGCCCGTTCAGGGTGGCCATCACGGTGCGCATGCCGCGCTCGTCGGCCTCGCCGACGGCCTGCAGCTCGATCAGCAGCCGCACGCCCGGTTCCAGGTCGACGGCGTACTCCGTGGCCGGGCGCAGCCCGTAGAAGAAGGACTTCGTGTCCAGCACGCCGGTGTCGCCGAAGGTGCGGCGGTGTTCCTCGAACTCGCGGGTCGGCCCGGGGAACAGCAGCCGGTTCAGGGTGGCGCGGCGGGACTTCTCCAGTCCCCTGCGGTCCTCCTCGCTCAGCTGCCGCACCGGCTTGGCGGGGGCGCGGCCCTCGAGCGCCTTGGTGCGGAACGGTTCGGGCCAGCCGCCGGGCGGGGTGCCCAGCTCGCCGCGCAGGAAGCCGACGACGGAGTCGGGGATGTCGAACCGGCCGGGGTCCTGTTCGAACTCCGCGGGGTCCACGCCGGCGCCGACCAGGTGCAGCGCCAGGTCGCCGACCACCTTGGAGGTCGGGGTGACCTTGATCAGCCGGCCGAGGATGCGGTCGGCGGCGGCGTACATCGCCTCGATCTCCTCGAACCGGTCGCCGAGGCCGAGGGCGACGGCCTGGGTGCGCAGATTGGACAGCTGGCCGCCGGGGATCTCGTGGTGGTAGACGCGTCCGGTGGGCGAGGCCAGGCCGGCCTCGAACGGGGCGTAGATCTTGCGGACGGCCTCCCAGTACGGTTCCAGGTCGCCGACGGCCGTCAGGTCCAGGCCGGTGGGCCGCTCGCCGTGGTCGGTGGCGGCGACCAGCGCGGACAGGGACGGCTGGGAGGTGGTTCCGGCCATGGAGGCGACCGCGCCGTCCACGGCGTCCACGCCCGCCTGGGCGGCGGCGAGGCAGGTGGCGAGCTGGCCGCCCGCGGTGTCGTGGGTGTGCAGGTGGACGGGCAGGTCGAACTCGCGGCGCAGCGCGGAGACCAGTCGGACCGCGGCGGGGGCGCGCAGCAGGCCCGCCATGTCCTTGACGGCCAGGACGTGGGCGCCGGCGGTGACGATCCGTTCGGCCAGGCGCAGGTAGTAGTCCAGGGTGTAGAGGCGTTCGCCGGGGTCGGACAGGTCGCCGGTGTAGCACAGGGCGACCTCGGCGACCGCGGTGCCGGTGGCGAGCACGGCGTCGATGGCGGGGCGCATCTGCTCGACGTCGTTGAGCGCGTCGAAGATGCGGAAGATGTCGATGCCGGTGGCCGCGGCCTCCTGCACGAAGGCGTCGGTGACCTCGGTGGGGTACGGGGTGTAGCCGACGGTGTTGCGGCCGCGCAGCAGCATCTGCAGGCAGATGTTGGGCACCGCCTCGCGCAGCGCGGCGAGCCGTTCCCAGGGGTCCTCGGCGAGGAAGCGCAGGGCGACGTCGTAGGTGGCGCCGCCCCAGCACTCCAGGGACAGCAGCTGGGGCAGGGTACGGGCGACGAGCGGGGCGACGGTCAGCAGGTCCTTGGTGCGCACCCGGGTGGCCAGCAGCGACTGGTGGGCGTCGCGGAAGGTGGTGTCGGTCACGGCCAGCGAGGTCGACTCCCGCAGGTGGCGCGCGAAGGCCTCGGGGCCGTCGGCGAGCAGGCGGGTGCGGGAGCCGGCGGGGATCTCCCCGTCGGGCAGCGGGGGCAGCTTGGTGACGGGGTCGGCGGTCGTGGGGCGTTCGCCGTACGGCTTGTTGACGGTGACGTCGGCCAGGTAGGTGAGCAGCTTGGTGCCGCGGTCGGCGGAGGAGCGGGCGGTCAGCAGGTGCGGGCGCTGCTCGATGAACGACGTCGTCACCCGCCCGGCCTGGAAGTCGGGGTCGTCGAGGACGGCCTGCAGGAACGGGATGTTGGTGGCCACGCCCCGGATGCGGAACTCGGCGACCGCGCGGCGGGCCCGGCGGATCACGGTCGGGAAGTCCCGGCCGCGGCAGGTGAGTTTGACGAGCAGGGAGTCGAAGTGCGCGCTGATCTCGGTGCCCGCGTGGGTGGTGCCGCCGTCCAGGCGGATGCCGGAGCCGCCCGGTGAGCGGTAGGCGCTGATCCGGCCGGTGTCGGGGCGGAAGCCGTTGGCGGGGTCCTCGGTGGTGATACGGCACTGCAGGGCCGCGCCGCGCAGCCGTACCGTGTCCTGGGACAGTCCGAGGTCGGCCAGTGACTCCCCGGCGGCGATGCGGAGCTGAGCCTGCACCAGGTCGACGTCGGTGACCTCCTCGGTCACGGTGTGCTCGACCTGGATGCGCGGGTTCATCTCGATGAAGACGTGGTGGCCGTCGCGGTCGACCAGGAACTCCACCGTGCCGGCGTTGCGGTAGCCGATGGCGCGGGCGAAGCGCACCGCGTCCGCGCAGATCCGCTCCCGCAGCGCCGGGTCGAGGTGGGGCGCCGGGGCCATCTCGACGACCTTCTGATGGCGGCGCTGCACCGAGCAGTCCCGTTCGAACAGGTGGATGACGTCGCCGTGGTGGTCGGCGAGGATCTGCACCTCGATGTGGCGCGGCTCGACCACCGCCTTCTCCAGGAAGACGGTGGGGTCGCCGAAGGCGGAGGCCGCTTCCCGGGAGGCGGCCTCGACGGCCTCCGGCAGCTGGGCGGGGTCCTCCACCCGCCGCATGCCGCGGCCGCCTCCCCCGGCCACGGCCTTGACGAACACCGGGAAGCCGATCTCCTCGGCGGCCCGCACCAGTTCCGCGACGTCGGTGGAGGGCGCCGAGGAGCCCAGCACCGGCACCCCCGCCTCCCTGGCGGCCGCCACCGCGCGGGCCTTGTTGCCCGTCAGTTCCAGCACGGAGGCGTCCGGGCCGACGAAGGTGATGCCCTCCCGGGCGCAGGCGCGCGCCAGCCGAGGGTTCTCCGACAGAAAGCCGTAGCCCGGGTAGACGGCGTCGGCACCGGCTCTGAGCGCGGCGCGGACGATCTCGTCCACGGACAGATAGGCCCGTACCGGATGCCCGGGCTCGCCGATCTCGTAGGCCTCGTCGGCCTTGAGCCTGTGCAGGGAGTTGCGGTCCTCGTAGGGGAAGACGGCAACGGTGCGCGCGCCCAGTTCGTAGCCGGCACGGAATGCGCGGATCGCGATCTCGCCGCGGTTGGCGACCAGTACCTTGCGGAACATCGTGGATCCCTTCGGCCTGCCCGGTGACGGAAGACCATGGTGTCGGCGTCGCCGACGCGACGCCAGGTGAGCGCGCCGCCCGTCCGGCCGTGTCCCGGCCGCCCGTGGCCAGGTGAACCGGGCCACTCGTCCCGGTGACCACCGGCGAGCCCCGCTGCCGCGTGGTCGTCCGTCCCCTCGAAATGTCCCTGATTGGTAACAGCCGGATCCCGGACGGCTGTTCGATCGTCTTGCTCTGTGCAAGATCCACACGAACGACGAGGAGCAGTGCGGACATGGTGCGGCATGGGGGCGGACGCGGCTGGCGCGGCCGGGTGCTCGCGGCGACCCTGGGGGTGGCGGTGCTGGCGACCACGGCCTCGGTGTGGACCGCACAGGCGCATCCGGGGCGTCAAGTGCACGCGGAGCCGACAGCCCGGCCTTCCTCGACGGCAGCGGGGGCGCCGGGGGCGGCGCCCGCCGCCGTGCCGAGGAGCATCGTGCACGCCTCCGACCAGGGCGCCCGCGGTGTCAACATCACCATCGACGACGGGCCGGACCCGGTGTGGACCCCGCAGGTGCTGCAGGTGCTGCGGGACAACGGCGTCAAGGCCACGTTCTGCATGGTGGGCCCGCAGGCGCAGGCGCACCCGGACCTGGTGAAGGCGGTCGTGGCGGACGGGCACCGGCTGTGCGACCACAGCGTCGCGCACGACACGGGCATGGACCACAAGGCGGAGTCGTATCAGCGGCAGCAGATCCTGGACGCCGAGCAGATGATCATCGAAGCGTCCGGGGGTGTGCGCCCCGTGTACTACCGGGCGCCGGGCGGCGCGTTCACCCCGTACAGCCGCGAGGTGGCCGCCTCCCACGGCATGCGGCCGCTGGGCTGGAACGTGGACTCCAAGGATTTCGAACGTCCGGGCACGGCCGCCATCGTCGCCACGGTGAAGCAGGAGGTGGCCAACGGGCCGACGATCCTGTTCCACGACGCGGGGGGCGACCGCTCGCAGACCGTCGAGGCGCTGCGCCAGGTCCTGCCCTGGCTGAAGCAGCAGGGGTACACGTTCGGTTTCCCCGTGGTGCGCTGAGCGTGACCGGCGCGGCGCCGGGGGTTTCACCGGGGCCGATCAGGTGACCCGGAGGGTGCACCATCCCGAACCGGAGGCGGTCATGATCCTCCTTGGCGTCATCCTTCTCGTCGTCGGTCTCGTCACCGGCATCTCCATTCTGTGGACGATCGGCATCATCCTGGCGGTGATCGGCGCCATCCTGTGGCTGCTGGGCGCCACGGGACATGCGGTGGCCGGCCACCGGCACTTCTGGTGACCGGCTGCTTCGGCGGCCGGTCGGCACCCGATACCGGGCCGTGAGGCCCGACGGCACCGAGCCCCGTGCACCCTCGTGGTGCGCGGGGCTCGCCCGTGTGCCGACCCGGTGTGCTCCGTACGGGCGCCCGCGGTGCCTGCTGTTCTCCGGGACGGGTAGCCGCAGCAACGGAAGACACATGAGGCACCGTGACTCATCGAGGCGATCACATGTCCGTCCCGCTCAGGTGTCCGGGGCCGGACGGGTGGGACCGGCACGGCAGGACGCCCGCCGCGCTGCGCTGGGACGCCCGCTGGCGCAGTGGCGGGATCAGTGCCGCCGAGGCCCGCGCGGCGGTCGGCCGCTTCCTGGAACGGGTCCGCGCCACCGGCCGCGTCGCCGTGCCCGAGCGCCTGGCGCAGGACGCGCAGCTGGTGGTCGGCGAACTGATCACGAACGTGGTGCAGCACGCCCCCGGCCTGTGCGGCCTGGGGGTGGAGGTGCGGCCGGACAGCGGCCAGGTGGAGATCAGCGTGTGGGACACCTCGCCGGTGCCGCCGACCCGGCGGCCGCCCGACGGCCGGCGGGTCGGCGGTCACGGCATGGAGATCGTCGGGGCGGTCTGCCGGGCGGTCACGGTGACGGCTCTGCCCTCGTCCGGCAAGCGGGTCACGGCCTGCCTGGCGCCGCGGGCGCCCGGTCCGACGGACGCCGGCTGACCGGTCGGGCCCGCGCCGGCCCTGCCCCGACGGGGCCGGACGGGCTGCGGATGCGGCGCCCGCGAGGGTCGGAGATGCTGAGAGGGAACCACGCCGCGAAGGAGTGCGCGATGAGCATGATGGACAGGCTCAAGAGCATGCTGCGGGGGCACGAGCAACAGACCGACAAGGCCGTCGACAAGGGCGGTGACTACATCGACGACCGCACCCAGGGCAAGTACGGCAGCCAGGTCGACAAGGGCCAGGAGCGCATGCGTCAGGAGCTGCGCGACCAGGACCGCGGACCCGACCAGCCCCCGCGGTGACGGCGCGGCCCGCGGCACGTTCCGCGGGCCGCAACCGGTCCCCGGCACGCACCACGGGCCGCGGTGGCGCATCAGGGGCACGTGTCGCACATGGTCCGACGCGCCCCGGGGCACGCGTCAGGGAACGCGGGCGACGCCGGCGTAGACGCCGCAGTCCTCGCTGCGCGGCGCGGGCTCGGACTTGGCCCACTCGGTGGCCGTGACCAGGCCGGGTTCGACCAGTTCCAGTCCCTCGAAGAACCGCGCGACCTCCTCGCGGGACCGGAAGGCCAGCGGGATGCCGCCCTTGGCGTATTCGTCGGCGACCTGCTGCGACAGCTCCGGGTACAGGTCGCTGGAGGCGTGCGACAGCACCAGGTGGCTGCCCGACGGCAGCACACTCACCAGCTCGCGGACGATGCCGTGGGCGTTCTGCTCGTCGGTGATGAAGTGCATCAGCGCGATCAGGGACAGCGCGACGGGACGGGAGAAGTCGAGCACCTTCCGGGCGTGCTCGACGATCTCCTCCGGGCGCCGCACATCGGCCTGGATGTAGTCCGTGGCGCCCTCGGGGTGGCTCACCAGCAGCGCCTCGGCGTGGCGCAGCACGATCGGGTCGTTGTCCGTGTAGACCACCCGGGCCGTGGGCACGATGCGCTGGACGATCTGGTGCAGGTTCGGCTCGGTCGGGATGCCGGTGCCGATGTCCAGGAACTGGTCGATGCCCTGGGAGGCGAGCCAGGCCACCGCACGGTGCATGAAGTCGCGGTTCTGCCGTGCGCCGTCGCGCGCCTCGGGCGGCAGTTTGCGGCCGACCGCCTCGTCCACGGGATAGTTGTCCTTGCCCCCGAGCAGCCAGTCGTAGACGCGAGCCGGATGGGCACGGCTGGTGTCGATGGGCGTGGACGAAAGGTCGGGTGTGCCGGTCGCCATGGCGTACTCCAACGTACGAGTGCATCGAGTGGATCGAGCAAGGCAAATCGATCTCTGCAGTCTCGCACATCATCTGCCGTTCCAGTAAGCACAGTTGGCGATCTCCACAGCACGTCGGGGACGTGATCCGGCCGATCCGGGCCGGCGCGTGCGCGGTCGCCCGCGATGCCGGTGCACCTGGCCGCCGGGCCGCTCCGTACGCACTCCCCCGCCGGGCGGGCCGGCGGGTCCGGTCCGGCGCCGGCATGCGGGCCGGGTCACCCGTGAGACGGACCGTGCGCACCAGCCGGGAAGCCGGCATGAAGCGGGACGCGAGCCCGCGGCCGCCCCGGGGACTGCTCGTTCCGCTCGGCCCGGACGTTCCGCGGGTGCGGCTGCCGCACGGCGAGTCCGCAGGCGACGGCCGACGAACCGGCCGGCACCGCCGAACCGGACGTCTGCATCGTCGACATCGTCGACGACGTCGCGCTTCCGGCCGGAGCACGGTGACGCCGTCGCCGCCGGGCTGGAACGCCGCCGGGGGCGCAGGCGGCACAACCCGCAGACCCGTGCGGATGTGCTGCTGCGTCACACCGAGGTTTCGCGCGGTGGACGCTGCTGGGGCTGCGGTACCTGTCCCTCGGCACGGAGGCGCTGGACGCCGGGGGCCTGGATCCGTTCCGCAAGGAGTGCATACCGGAAGGAACTCGGAAGAACCCACATAAAGAGCGCATAAGTCACCCACGTGGGGGAATCCTGGAGGTGCAAAGCAACCCCTTGCGGAGAGGAGACGACAGCAATGTCGTATCCACATCGCTCCAACGACGTGGGCACTGGCACCCAGCATCCGGACATGATGGGTTCGCACCCCGAGATGACGGAGATGCGGGACCGTCTCGAGCGGACCGCCTCCAGCGGGCCGGCGGTCGTCCTCGAGGGCCTGATCCTGCTGACCGGCCTCTACGCCGCGATCTCCCCCTGGGTGGTGCACTTCGCGGGCCAGCCCTTCATCACCGTCAACAACCTGATCGTCGGTATCACCGTCGGCCTGATCGGCCTCGGTCTCGCCCTGGCTCCGGAGCGCATGTTCCGGCTGGCATGGATGCTCGTCCCCCTCGGCATCTGGCTGTTCATCTCGCCGTGGGTGGTGACCGCGACGCACAGCGCACGGGCAGGCATCGTCTGGAACAACTGCTGGGTGGGTGCAGTGACCGCGCTGCTGGGCCTGGCGGCCATGGGTATGACCATCGGCAGGTCGCACAAGGGCCAGCGGCGGTGACCCGTCGCGGCGTCCCCCGCTGAGCACCCCGGCGGCACACCGCGCACCTGTCCCGGTGTCCGCCGCCCGGTGCCCCCGTTCAGGTGTTCTCCCGAGGAGGTCGTGATTCCTTCCGCGACCCGGTCCCGGCGCCGCCGGCGACCGGGTCCGCCTCTGTCCTGCGGCCGGTGGCGTCCGTAGCGGCGCCGCGCGGCCCACGGCCGGCGGCCTCCGCCGTCCCGCCCGGCACGTCCTGTGCACCGCGCCAGATCCTGTGCACCGTGCCCGTCTCCTCTCCCACGGCCCGGAGCAGCGTGCGTGCCGCGACGCCGCCGGCCGTGCGGTGATCGCGGGGCGTGCGGCGGCGCCGGAGTCGGCGCAAGCTGGATTGCGGAAGAGCGAACGGCCGGGCGGGTCGCCGAGCACCAGGATCCGAGGAGCGGCGGGATGACCGGTGAGGCCACCAGGATGCCTCCCGCGGGCCGTGTCGGGCGCCCGGGTGCGGGACGGCGGACGTGAGACGGCACCTGCCGCGCCTCGGACAGCGGATGCGCCGCCTGGAGCGCCGACTGGCCGCGCTCGTCCTCGTCCGGCGCGGCCGTGACCTGGAGCTGATGCACCGGGCCTTGGGGTTCGCCACGCTGTCCCTGGTCACCCTTGCGCCGCTGCTGATCGTGGTGGCCGCCGTCGCCCCGCTCGGCGAGGGCGGCTTCGCCTACTGGCTGGTGGACGGCATGGGGTTGTCGGGACGGTCCGCCCAGGTGCTCACCGACATCATCAGTCCCCCGGTGCGGGTGGTCAGCACCACCAGCGCATGGGGCGGTGTCCTGGTCGCCGTGTTCGGGGTGTCCTTCGCGGGCAGCGTCCAGAACGGCTACGAGCGGATCTGGGGACTGCCGCCCGGTCCGTGGCACCGGGTGTGGCGGCAGGCGACCTGGCTGGCCGGGCTGACGGCCTACCTGTACCAGGAGGTGATCAGCCGCTACCAGTTCGACGGCTGGGAACGGGTCACGGTGTCCGCGGGCACCGGTGTGCTGTTCTTCTGGTGGGGTCAGCACTTCCTGCTGGGCGGGCAGATCCGCTGGCGTCATCTGCTGCCGGGTGCGATCGCCACCATGGTCGGGCTGGGCGGCCTGCGGGTGTTCTCCACCCTGGTGTTCACCCCGCTCATCGTGGACAACGCGCTGAGCTACGGGGCGGTCGGGATCGTGCTCGTGGTGGAGTCCTGGCTCACCGGGGTCGGTTTCGTCGTCTACGGAGGCGCGATGTTCGGACGCTGGTTCTGCGAGCATCACTGGATCCCCCATGTACCTCATCACGTACCTCATCGGCGCTGACACCGGCGCACACGGTGCGGCGTGGGCGTGTGGCGGCAGTGCAGCGGGGATACTCCGAAACGTCCCGTCCGTCCGGACCCGGGGACCGGCCGCGCCGCCGGCCGCCTCGCCCCGGGGTTCCCCGTCGCCGCCGAGGTCACCGACCGTGTCAACTGCGCGCTCCGGCTTCTGCTCCCTCGACGCACGACCGGCCGCGACGCCGTCCGCCGGCAGCGCGGCCTCGTGCCGGGGCGTGCCCAGGTGAACGCCCCGACCGTCGTCCTGGCCCTGCTCGCGGCGCTGAGCAACGCCGCGGCCTCCGTGCTGCAGCGGCGGGCCGCCGCCGACGAGACCGGTGGTGAGGAGGGCACCCGGGTGCGGCAGGCGGTGCGGTGGCTGGTCCATGTGCTGCGGCGGCCCTACTGGCTGGCCGGTGCGGCGATGCTGGCACTGTCCACCGTGCTGCAGGCGGCCGCACTGGCGGTGGGCAGCCTGGCGCTGGTGCAGCCGCTGATGGCCAGCGAGCTGCTGTTCACCCTGGCGGTGGGCAGCCTGGTCTTCCGGCGCCGCCCGGACGGCCGTACCTGGGCGGCGTTCGCCTCCCTCGCCGTGGGTCTGTCCCTCTTCCTGGGCGCGGCCGCTCCGTCCGAGGGCACGGACACCGCCGAGCCGGAGGTGTGGCTCGCAGTGGGTGTGGCGCTGCTGGTGCTGGTGACGGCGGTGCTGATGGCGTCCCGGCTGGTGCGGGGCGCTCCGCGGGCGGGGCTGCTGGGGCTGGCGTCCGCGGTGTCGTTCGCCGCGACGGCGGCGCTGATGAAGGAGAGCGTGGGACGCCTGGAGCAGGGCGTCACCGTGCTGCTGTCCGACTGGCCGCTGTACGCGACCCTGGCGGCCGGGGGGCTGGCGTTCCTGCTGCTGCAGCTGGCGCTGCTCGCGGGCAGCCTGACCGCCTCGCAGCCGGCCCTGACCCTGGGCGACGCGCTCACCAGCGTGGCGCTGGGCTGGGTGCTGTACCAGGAGTACATCGGGCTGGGCGTACGGCTGCTGCCCGAGGCGATCGGCGTGGCCCTCATCGGTGCCGGCAGCATCGGTCTGGCGGCGGCCACGAGCGCCGACGGCTCCTGGGACAGCGCCCCGGGGCGGCGCGGCGGTTCGGGACCCGGGGCCGAGCGCTCCGCCTCGCAGCGGTCCTGATCGCTGCGGCCTCGGCGCCTGCCGGGCCTCGGCGGGCCGTCAGTCGCCGGGCGAGGTGCCCGCGGCCGCCGTTCCGGTGTCCCGGTGGTCCGGGTCCCGGTCACGGGACGGACCGGGAGGATGCGCGGGAACGGGGTGCACCGGATCGAGGGCGGCCGGGCCCCAGAAATCCGCGGTCCCGTCGGCATCCGAGGCCCCGTCGGTGTCGGGGTCGGCGTCCGGCGTGGTGCGGTCGTCGGCGTCCTGGTCCGCGGCTGGTGCCGGGGCCCGGTCGCCGGCGTCCTGATCCACGAAAGGTGCCGGGGTAGCGGTGTCCCCGGTCAGGGTCAGGACGAGTCCGCCGCTGCACCGGGAGGTGAGGTTGAACAGGGCGGCGCACAGCGTCGCGGCCACCGGGACGGCGACGACCGCGCAGGTCGCCAGCGGCGGCACCCACTCCGGGGACGGCCAGAGTTCCTTGTGCAGCAGGCCCTGCAGCGCCCACAGGGGCGGCAGGGTGACGGCGACGCAGATCAGCATGCCCAGCGTCGCCGCGAAACTCACCGCCAGCACCGACCACGTACCGGTCCGGGTCATGCGTATGCGGGCGTCCGCTTGCTCCCCGCTCGGGGCCATGTTCTCTCCCTGCGCTCGGTCCTGCGCTCGGCCCTCCCCCTGGGCGGCCGGTGCCGTGCCGTCCGCACCACGGCTCGGAGGCGGACGGCACGGCGGGGGCCTCGCCGCCACGGATGCGGTCGTGCGGTGAAGGCCGTGTCGTGACGACGGCCGTGCCGTGACGACGGTCCTCAGGTCCGGCGGCGGGGACCGGGGCCCAGGCCGACCATCCGCCAGATGCGCACCTCGCGCACGATCCCGGGGATCTCCTTCGCCAGCAGGGCGAGCACCGCCCCGCCGGTCACGGCGAGCTGTGCCGCCAGCACACGCCGGGCCGTGACACCCGTTCCTTCCCTCTTCCTGCGTCTCGTCGCCCTCATCGCTCGCTCCACCCGCTCGTGCCGCTGCTCGTGGTCTCGGACTCGTGCCGCTCGTGCTCGTCGTCGTGTTCGCCGCGGTCGCGGTCGTTGCTGTCGCCGTCGCCACGGTCATCACCGTCGCCACGGTCGCCGCCGTCACCGCCGTCGCGTTCGTCGCCGTCGGCGCCGTGGCGTTCGTCGCCGTCGGCGCCGTCACGGTCGTTGCCGTCGCCGCCGGTGCCCCGGCGGGTCGGTCACCCCGGGGAGATGTTCGGCATGATCTTCGAGATCGCGTCGTGCTTCTTCCAGTGGATGCCCGTGGACCTGCGGGCGTCGGCCGTGCCGTCCGGGTGGTGTCCCGGCTGGGCCGTGCGGGGACCGGCGTTGCCCTGGGTCTGTCCGGGGACGTGGCTCGGGGTGTCGGGCCTGACGTGCGCCCTGCCGACTCTGATCCTGCTCATGATCCGCTCCTTGCCGTGGCGGGCCCCGGGGCGTGTCGGCGGGCACGGCCCGGGACCGGCCGCTGGGTCAGGGACGCCAGTGCGGGTCGTAGCCGGTGGTCAGCTCCGGCCCGTTGTGGTGCCACTTGGGTTCCTTGTTGACGGCCATGCTGGTGATGCCGCGCAGGCGCCGGATGACGGCGCCGTACGGCTTGATGAGCGTGGTCGACACGCTGCCGCCCGTCGGCTCGTCCATGAACGGCATGAAGGCGTCGGGGAAGCTCGGCATGGTGCAGCCGATGCAGATCCCGCCGACGTTCGGGCAGCCGCCGATACCGGCCATCCAGCCGCGCTTGGGCACGTTGCAGTTGACCACCGGCCCCCAGCAGCCCACCTTCACCAGGCACTTCGGAGAGTTGTAGTCCTTGGCGAAGTCGGCCTGCTCGTAGTAGGCGGCCCGGTCGCACCCCTCGTGCACCGTCTTCCCGAACAGCCACTGCGGGCGCAGCATGTCGTCCAGCGGCGGCGGGGGCGCCGAACCCGCGGCGTGGTACAGCAGCCAGGTGAGGGTCTCCATGAAGTTCTCGGGCTGGATCGGGCAGCCGGGCACGTTGATCACCGGCAGGGCGGCCTGGGACCGGAAGTCCCAGCCGAGGTAGTCGGCCAGGCCCATGCAGCCGGTGGGGTTGCCGGCCATCGCGTGGATGCCGCCGTAGGTGGCGCAGGTGCCGACCGCGACCACCGCCCACGCCTTCGGCGCGAGACGATCGATCCACCAGTTGAGGGTGAGCGGTTCGCCGGTGTCCGGGTCGTTGCCGAACGAGGTCCAGTAGCCGCCGTCCTCGATGATGTTCTGGTTGGGCACGGAACCCTCGATGACGAGGACGAACGGGGACAGCTCGCCGCGGGCCGCCGCCCGGAAGGGGACGAGGTAGTCCTCGCCGCCCAGGCTGGGCGAGAGCACCTTGTTGTACAGGTGCACCTTGGGCAGTCCGGGGACCAGCCCCTGCACGACGTCCTCGATGGCCGGCTGGCCCGAGGCCGTCATGGACACCGTGTCGCCGTCGCAGCTCATGCCCTCGGAGATCCAGAGGATGTGGATCTCGTCGAAGCCGGCTCTGTCCTCGGCCGCCGAGGCCTCCTGGGTCGCTTCGAGGGTGCTGTCCACGCTCATGTGCTCGGCCTCCCCTGGAGACGGTCGCGGAGTCGGTCGTAGGCGGCGGCCACCGGGCCGAGCAGGGTCAGCCCGGGGGGACGGTCCGGGGCTCCCGGGTGCGGCCGGGTCGGTGCCGACTGCTTCGCCTGTGTCAGCAGCCGCCCGAGCCGGTCCAGGTCCTCCTGGCGGACGTGGTCGCGCACCTCGGGCACCAGCTCGTCCTCGTCCCTGCGGATGTGCTGCTCGACGGCGCCCCTGAGCCGGCGGACGAGGTCGGCCTCGCGGGTCGCGCCGGCGGGCAGCTTGTCGAGGTCGTGCAGCAGCTTCTTGACGGCCGTGTGCCCGGCGAGATGCTCGTCGGCCCGCCGGGCGCCGTCCGGAAGGGCCTTGCGGACCATCGGGTAGAACATCATCTCCTCGAGCGCGGCGTGCCGGGACAGCTCGCGGATCATCAGCTCGACCACACCGCGACGCTGTGTGTCGCTGGCCGCGGCGTGGTAGTCGCGGAACAGTTGCTCCACCATCCGGTGGTCGTGCTGCAACAGCTCGATGGCGTCCATCGCACCTTTCCTCGAGGAGGGTGGGTCCGCCCCCGCACCAGGCTGGCACCGCCCGCCGGGGAGCGCGCGCCGAGCGGGACAGTGGGGTGAACGGCCCGGTGGCGGGCGCGACGGACATGCCGGGCGTCGTCCGCGGCGGCCCTGCCGCGTTTGCCGCTCCCCCGCGGTGGCACCCGGTTCGGCGGCGCGCCCCGGCCGCCCGCCCGGCGGGAACGTCGGCACCGACGGGGACGCGAACGACACCACGGGCGAGGGACCACCGCACAGGCGATGCGGGACACCGGGTCACAGCGGGGAACCCGGGACGCGCCCCCGGAAGAACCGCGGGCGCGAGACCGGCGCAGTGGACACCACACTTTTCGACCGAGAGGAGACGGCGGCGATGTCGTATTCGCAGCACTCCACCGACATGGGCACCCATCCCGAGATGCACGAGATGCGCGAGCGTCTGGAACGCGCGGGGTCCAGCGGACAGGGAATAGCACTGGAAGGCCTGACCGCGCTGACCGGCCTCTACGCCGCGATCTCACCCTGGGTCGTGCACTTCTCCGGACAGCCGAACATCACGGTGAACAACCTGATCATCGGGGTCACCATCGGCCTGCTCGGGCTCGGCATGGCCCTGGCACCGCAGCGGATGATGCGCTTGGGCTGGCTGCTCGTGCCGCTCGGCATCTGGCTGATCATCTCGCCCTGGGTCGTGACCGTCACGCACTCGGCGCGCGCGGGGATCATCTGGAACAACGTCGTGCTCGGCCTGATCGTGACCGCGATGGGACTCGCCGCCATGGGGCTGACGGTCGCCCGGCGCCCGCGCCACTGAGCAGGCAGGCCGCCGCACACAGGCGGCGTCCCCGGCGCCGGCTTGAGCGCGGCGCCGGCCGACGGCGGGCCGTCACCGCGCAAGCCGCGCGGTGACGGCCCGCCGTCGTGTCCGGGGCGATCTTCGACACAGTCCGGATCGATCGACAGGGCGCGTGCTTATCATATGAGCGCCCCCTAGCTCGAAAGATGGATCCGTGACTGTCAACGACGACTCGTTCACCAACTGGAAGCACCGCGAGGAGATCGCGGAGTCGATGATCCCGATGATCGGGAAGCTGCACCGGGAGCGGGACGTGACCGTCCTGCTGCACAGCCGCTCCCTGGTGAACAAGTCGGTGGTGAGCATCCTCAAGACCCATCGCTTCGCCCGGCAGATCGCGGGCGAGGAGCTGTCGGTCACCGAGACCCTGCCCTTCCTCCAGGCCCTCACCACCCTCGATCTGGGCCCGTCCCAGATCGACATCGGCATGCTGGCGGCGATGTACAAGACCGACGACCGCGGCCTGTCCGTGGCGGACTTCACCGCCGAGGCCGTCGCGGGAGCCACCGGCGCCAACAAGATCGAGGGCCGTCAGGGGCGCGACGTCGTCCTGTACGGTTTCGGCCGCATCGGCCGGCTCCTGGCCCGCCTGCTCATCGAGAAGGCCGGCTCGGGCAACGGCCTGCGGCTGCGCGCCATCGTCGTCCGCGGCGGCGGCGACCGGGCCGGCGCAGACCTCGTCAAGCGCGCCTCGCTGCTGCGCCGCGACTCCATCCACGGCCAGTTCCAGGGCACGATCACCGTCGACGAGGCGAACAGCACGATCGTCGCCAACGGCAACGCGATCAAGGTGATCTACGCCGACGACCCGTCCCAGGTCGACTACACGGCGTACGGCATCGAGGACGCCATCCTCATCGACAACACCGGCAAGTGGCGGGACCGCGCGGGCCTGTCGCAGCACCTGCGCCCCGGCATCGACAAGGTGGTGCTGACCGCGCCGGGCAAGGGCGACGTGCCGAACATCGTGCACGGCGTCAACCACGACACGATCAAGCCGGAGGAGCGGATCCTGTCCTGCGCCTCGTGCACCACCAACGCCATCGTCCCGCCGCTGAAGGCGATGGACGACGAGTTCGGCGTCCGGCGCGGCCATGTGGAGACCGTCCACTCGTTCACCAACGACCAGAACCTGCTGGACAACTACCACAAGTCCGACCGCCGCGGCCGCAGCGCGCCGCTGAACATGGTCATCACCGAGACCGGTGCGGCCTCCGCGGTCGCCAAGGCGCTGCCCGGCCTGAAGGCGCGGATCACCGGCAGCTCGATCCGCGTGCCCGTGCCGGACGTGTCGATCGCGATCCTCAATCTGCAGCTGGCACGGGAGACCACCCGCGAAGAGGTGCTCGACCACCTCCGCCAGGTCTCGCTGACCTCGCCGCTGAAGCGGCAGATCGACTTCATCAGCGCGCCCGACGCGGTCTCCAGCGACTTCATCGGCTCGCGCCACGCCTCGATCGTGGACGCCGGGGCCACCAAGGTGGACGGCGACAACGCGATCCTCTACCTGTGGTACGACAACGAGTTCGGCTACTCGTGCCAGGTCATCCGTGTCGTCCAGTACGTCTCGGGGGTGGAGTACCCGACGTTCCCGGCACCGGCGGCCTGACCGCAGCGCCCTGGACGGCCGGTTCCGCGACGGGCGGAGCCGGCCGTTCGGCGTGCTGCCCGGACGCACCCCGGGACACCGGCCCGCCGCGGCCCGCGCGGAGCAAGCCGCTGCCGCCCGGCTTCGGGCTGCGCCGCTGTCCGGCGCCGCCACGGCCGGTGCGGCACGCCGGCGCCGGATAGCGGCGCAGCCGGGCGGGTACCCGAGCCGTGCAGTCGGTCCCATCGGTCGCCCGTCCTCGGCGGGCCGTGTGCAGAACTGGGAGCATGCTCGGACGATTCCGCGGATCCCGGTCCCAGGCGGCGCCGCCGCCCGGAGACCGGCGGTCGGCCGGTCCGTCCACCGCCGCGCGGACACGGCGGCACGCCGGACACCGCCGCCGCACGCTCCCGGGCCCCGGCACGCTGGCCGCACAGGTGTTCCTGCTGCAGGTGGTCGTGATCCTGCTGCTGGTGGCCGCGGCGACCAGCGCTCTGGTGCTGCAGGCCCGGCACGACGCCGAGACCAACGCGCGGCAGCGGTCCCTGGCCACCGCGCAGACGCTCGCGCACGCCCCCGGTACGGCGGCGGCCCTGCGCTCGTCCGATCCGACACCGCTGCTGCAGGCGGCGACGGTGCGCGCCAAGGACGGCGCGGACCTCGACTTCGTCGCCGTGCTGAACACCGCGGGGACACGGGTGGCCGACAGCGCGCCGGACCGCGTCGGCACCCGGGCCCGGGACGTCGGCCGGGCCCTGGCGGGCGAGACCTTCACCGACCTCCACCGCGGCGAGCCGACCGAGGCGGTGCGTGCGGTGGTGCCCGTCACGGACCGGAACGGGCGGGTGGTCGGCGTCGTCCAGGCCGGCATCCGGGTGGGCACCCTCGGGCATCTGCTGGACCGGCAGGTGCCCATGATGGTGGGCGGGGCGACACTCGCTCTGGCGCTGGCGACCGGCGGCACCGCCCTGGTCAGCCGGCGGCTGCGGCGTCAGACCCACGGCCTGGACCCGGCCGAGATGACCCGGATGTACGAGCACCACGACGCGGTGCTGCACGCGGTCCGCGAGGGCGTGCTGATCGTCGGCGCCGACGGGCGGCTGCTGCTCGCCAACGACGAGGCGCGCCGGCTGCTGGATCTGCCGCCGGACGCCGACCGGCGGCACGTCACCGAACTCGACCTGGGGCCCCGGCTGACCCGGCTGCTGGTGGCCGGCGAGATCGCCTCCGACCAGGTGTGCCCGGCCAAGGACCGGCTGCTGGCGGTCAACACCCGGCGGACCGCGCCGTACCGGGGCGCGCCGGGCCTGGTGGCCAGCTTCCGGGACACCACCGAGCTGCAGCGGCTCTCCGGCCGGGCGGAGGTGGCCCGGGGCCGGCTGACCCTGCTGTACGAGGCCGGGGTGCGCATCGGCACCTCGCTGGACGTGCGGCACACCGCCGAGGAGCTCGCCGAGGTGGCGGTGCCCCGGCTGGCGGACGTGGTGACCGTGGAGTTGCTGGAGGCCGTGCTGGAGGGCGAGGAGCCCACGGGGGCCGTGCACCGGATGCGGCGCACGGCCGTGCGCGGAGCCCTGCCGGACACCCCGCTGCAGCCGGTCGGCGAACAGATCCGGTTCGTGGTGGCCGACACGCCGATGGCGGCGGCGCTGCGGCGCGGCAAGGCCGTGCTGGTGCCGGATCTGCACCGGGCGGAGGACTGGCGGGCGCACGACCCCGAAGGGGCGCGCCGGGTGCTTCGGTCGGGGATCCATTCGCTGATCACGGTGCCGCTGCGGGCGCGCGGCGTGGTGCTCGGCATGGTCAGCTTCTGGCGGGGCGGCGGCACGCCGCGGTTCGAGGAGGAGGACGTCGCGGTCGCCGAGGAACTGGGGGCGCGGGCGGCCGTCGCGATCGACAACGCGCGCCGGTACGCCCGGGAGCACGAGATGGCGGTGACGCTGCAGCGCAGTCTGCTGCCGCAGGACCTCCCGGAGCAGGACGCGCTTGAGGTGGCCTGGCGGTATCTGCCGGCCCAGTCGGGGGTGGGCGGGGACTGGTTCGACGTGATCCCGCTGCCCGGGTTCCGGGTGGCGCTGGTCGTGGGCGACGTGGTGGGGCACGGGCTGCACGCCGCGGTCACCATGGGCCGGCTGCGCACGGCCGTGCTGAACTTCTCCTCGCTGGACCTGCCGCCGGAGGAGCTGCTGGGGCACCTGGACGAGATGGTGGGGCGCATGGACGTCCTCGGCGGCGGGGACGTCGAGGGCTCCCTGGTGACGGGGGCGACCTGCCTGTACGCGATCTACGACCCGGTGAGCGGCTGCTGCACCGTGGCGCGGGCCGGGCATGTGGCGCCGGTGGTGGTGGATCCCGAGGGCCAGGTGGCCCTCCCCGATCTTCCGCTGTCGCCGCCGCTCGGCGTGGGCGGGCAGCCGTTCGAGGCGGGCGAGCTGACCCTTCAGGAGGGCAGCCGGCTGGTGCTGTTCACCGACGGCCTGGTCGAGGACCGCAGACGGGACATCGACGAGGGACTGCGGATGCTCGCCGACGCGGTGGCGGGCTCCGACCGCACGCCGGAGGAGACCTGCCGGGCGCTGATGGAGACGTTGCTGCCGGGCCGGCCCAGCGACGACGTGGCCCTGCTGGTCGCGCGGACCCGGCTGCTGGCGGCGGACCATGTCGCGTCGTGGGACGTGCCGTTCGACGCGGCGGCGGTCTCCCGGGTGCGCGCGGAGGTGAACCGGCGGCTGGAGCAATGGCAGCTGCAGGACTCCCTGTTCGCCGCCGAACTGATCCTCAGCGAGCTGCTGACCAACGCCATCCGCTACGGCGCGCCGCCGGTGCGGGTGCGGCTGCTGCTGGGCCGCACCCTGGTGTGCGAGGTGTCCGACGGCAGCAACACCTCGCCGCGGCCACGGCAGGCGACGACCACCGACGAGGGCGGGCGCGGCCTGTTCCTGGTGTCGCAGTTCGCCGAACGGTGGGGCACCCGGTACGCGGCCCACGACAAGGTGATCTGGGCGGAGCTGAACCCTGGCGGGGTCACGGAGCCCGATCCGACGGCGCTGCTGGACCAGCTGGCCTGGTGAGCCGCGCCTCCCGAAGGCACCCCGGTCCGGGGCGCAGGGGCTGGACCACATCCCCCACCTGACGCACACTCATATTACCGAATCGTAACCTCCTGGATACTTACCGGCGGTAACAGGGGCTGGGTACGGTCTCTTCCGTCATGGCCCACCGGCACGAGGCAGCCGGTGGACGCACCTGCCGCCCCGTGCCCTTCTGTCCTGTCCTCGTGCCCGGACCGGCCCGAACGCCGCCCGAGGGCGACGAGGGCTTCGTCACTCCTGTCCCGCCGATCCAGGAGGTCCCGCCATGCCCGTGCGCAGACGTCTGCTCGCCGCAGCGCTCACCGCCCTGTCGTGTCTCGGCGTCCAGGCGCTCGCGGCGACCGCCGCCGAGGCGTCCACCGCCTCCGCGTCCGTGGTCTCCCGAGGCGTCACCATCCCGGAGTTCTACGATCCGCCCGCCGAACTCCCCGCCGCCGACGGCACCCTGATCCGCAGTGAGCCGCTGCGGCTCGCGCTGTGGCTGCCCTCGCTCCACGGCCCGCTGCCGGGCCGCGCCACCCGGCTGATGTACAAGTCGACCGACGCGAACGGCGAACCCGTCGCGGTCACCGGCGCCTACATCGAGCCGACCGCCCGCTGGAAGGGATCCGGGCCGCGTCCCCTGGTCGTCGTGGCACCGGGCACCATGGGCCAGGGCGACCAGTGCGCGGCCTCCCTGGGCCTGGAACATCCGATCACCCTCAACGGGAAGACGGTGTCGGTGGGGTACGAGGACCTGTCGATCTACCGGCTGCTGGCCCGGGGCACCGCGGTCGTGGTCACCGACTACGTGGGCCTGGGCGCCACGGACCGGCTGCACACCTACGTCAACCGCGTCGACGAGGCCCATGCCGTCCTCGACGCGGCCCGCGCCGCCCGCTCCGTCGAGGGTGCCTCGGTCACCGCCGACTCGCCGGTGGGGCTGTTCGGCTACAGCCAGGGCGGCGGCGCCACCGCGGCGGCCGCCGAACTGCAGCCCCAGTACGCCCCGGACGTCCGCCTCGCCGGCACCTACGCGGGCGCACCGCCCGCCGACCTCACGAAGGTCACCGAGGGCATCGACGGCACCGAGCTGACGGGTGCGCTGGGCTGGTCGCTCAACGGCTTCCTGCAGAGCGACCCGGAGCTGCGGCCCATCGCCGAGGCCCACCTGAACGCCGCCGGGAAGGACGCCCTGGCCGACCTGTCGACCATGTGCGTGGGCGACGCGATCCTGCGCTACGGCTACGCCAAGAGCAGCAAGTGGACGACCGACGGGCAGACCCTGAGCGAGATCATCGGCTCCACCCCGCAGCTGCAGGAGTTCCTGGACACCCAGCGCATCGGCCGGCTCCGCCCGGCCGGTCCGGTCCGGGTCGCCACCGGTACCCAGGACGACCTCGTACCGCACGGGCAGGCCCGGCAGCTCGCCGTCGACTGGTGCGCCCAGGGGGCCGACGTGGTCTACGAACCCGTCGTCCTGCCGGACGTGATCAGCCCGCTGCTCAACCACTTCGGGCCGCTGCTGACCGACCAGGGCGCGGCCGTCGACTGGCTCACCGACCGCCTGGCCGGCAAGCCGGCCGCCTCCACCTGCGCGACGCTGCCGTCGCGGCCCTGACGGCGCCCCCGCACGACGAGGGGCCGCCCCGCTCCGGGCGGGACGGCCCCTTGTGTCCTCCCTCTCCTCCCCCGGCGTCCGCCGGCCGGGACCGGACAGCGCGTCAGGAGGAGCGAGCCGTGTGATGGGAACTCAGGCGGTGCCCCGGGCGCGGCGCCGCAGGGTCAGGTACGTGCCGGTGGCCCCGACGGCCAGCACTCCGCCCACGGCGAGTCCGACCGGCACGGCCGGGAAGGCGGAGGACTCGGTGACGGCGGCCGTGTTCCGCATGTCCGGGCCCGGGGTGATGCTGGTGGCCACCGGGCGCACCGGCCGGATCGGGCCCACGGACTTGACCGATCCGTCCATGTTGAGCAGCACCTGCTTGTTGTTGGGGTGCCGGAAGTCGAACAGCCCGGTCAGCGGTCCCGCGGTGGCGTCGAAGGAGTGGTCGCCGATGCGGCCGGTGTGCCAGTTGTCCTCGATGAAACGCAGGATCGAGGCCTGGTCGGTCTGCGTGTGGTCGACCTTGTTGACCTTGCTGTACGGGGAGATGACCAGCAGCGGCTGGCGGGTGCCGGGTCCGCAGCGGTCCAGGTAGCCGCCGGCCGGCTTCGGTCCCTGCCGGCAGGCCGGGCTGTCGGTGGCCTTGCCGTTGGAGCCGATCGAGGTGTCGGTCGAGCCGTTGCGCACCTTCGCGTAGGCGTGGTCGTACCAGCCGTCGGAGTCGTCGTAGGCGATGACGATCGCGGTGGACTTCCACTGCGGCGAGCTCTGGATCGCGTTGATCTGCTCGACCAGGAAGTGCTGTTCGTCGATCGGGTCGGAGTAGCCGGCGTGGCCGTCCTGGTAGGCGGGCGCCTTGACGAAGCTGACGGCCGGGAGCTTGCCCGCCTTGAGCGCCGCGTGGAAGTCGGTCAGGTCGTAGTTGTGGTTGGCCTGCCCGTCGTGGCCGATCTCGTCGACGCTCTTCGGCGGCAGGTGGTGCGGGTTGGCCGTCGACTTGTAGTAGGCGAACGGGTTGTGGTGCGGGCTGTAGTCGACGACCTCGGCGCCGCCGACATTGGCGTGGGCGGTCTCGCACTTGGCGTACTCGCCCTTCTTGCCGCTCCACGCGGTGGAGGGCCGGAAGCCGCCCTGGAACCAGCCCCAGCTGACGTGCTTGGCGTTGAGCAGGTCACCGATGTTGCGGCCGGTCATCACGGCCAGCGCGCTGCCGCTGGTGTGGTTGTTGCCGGAGCAGTCGTCGAAGGCCGGGTCCGGGTCGTTGATCATCGTCCCCACACCGTGCTCGTCGGGGGACTGGACCACGTACGGGTCGGGGGTCGCGGTCTGCTTCGGGTTCTCGGTGCCGGAGTCCGGGTCGACGGAGATGATGCCGTGCGTCTGACCGGAGATCAGGTTGATGGCACCGGGGGTGGACGGGCCGTAGTTGGAGCTGAAGGAACGGTCGCTCATCGCGTAGTGCTGAGCGTAGTTCCACATGGCGGTGACGGTGTTGCCGTCGTAGTAGTCCATCACCAGGCCCGGCTCGCCGAACAGGCCGCCGCTGCACTTGTCGACCTCGGTGTTCTGCACGAACCGGTCGGCCTTGCCCCCGTTGTAGGCGTACTGCTCGGGGCCGTAGGAGTGGTTCTGGTCGCAGGTGACGGCCTGGTCCGGGCCGAGGCGCTTGGGCGGGTACTGGTTCGGGTTGTTCTCCAGCAGCCCGGCGTTGGCGAGGGTGTCGATGTCCTTCGGAGTGTTCTTCGCCGCGGTGAAGGGTGTGCCGTCGGTGTTCGCGGCCTTCGGGTAGGTGGCGAAGTAGTGGTCGAAGGAGATGTTCTCGTCGAACAGGACGACGAGGTGCTCGATCGGTGTGGCCGTGCGCGGCTGTCCCTCTCCGGCGGACGCGGCGGCCCAGCCGGGCGCGCTGCCGCCCAGCACGGCGAGTGCCGCGGCGCCGGCCAGCGCCCCGAGACTCCGTATCGTTGCTCGTCTTCTCCTGCTGGCCATGTCTGTCACCCTCCGGGCAGGATCGTTGCGAACGGACCGGGACGCTCCGCCGGTTCGGCGGTGCGACGGCTGAGCCATGATGACGTGCGGGTGAACGCCGGGGAAAGAGGACGCGCGACAAAGTCCGATCTTGTAGTGACCACATGGGTCACCTCCGTGCCCGTCTCGGTCAGCTCAGCAGCGCGCGCCCGTACCAGTCGGTCTCGTCCCGGACTCCGGGCAGGGCGAAGAAGTAGCCGCCGCCGAACGGCGAGATGTAGTCGGTGAGCGGCTCGCCCTCCAGCCGCCGCTGCACGGTCTCGAACTGGCGCGCGAGGTCCTGCTGATAGCAGCAGAACAGCAGCCCCATGTCGAGGTTGCCGTTGGCGTCCAGCCCCCGGTCGTAGTTGTAGGCGCGGCGCAGGATGCGCTGGTCGTCGGTGGCGGCGGTGCGCGGGTTGGCCAGGCGGATGTGCGCGTCCAGCGGGATCACGTCGCCCTTGGGGTCGGCGGCGTAGTGCGGGGTGTCCTCCTCGAGGTTCCCGTCCAGCGGGGCGCCGGACTCCCGGGCGCGGCCGATCATCCGTTCCTGCTCGGTGAGCGAGACCCGGTCCCAGAACTCCACCAGCATGCGGATCACCCGGACGACCTGGTAGCTGCCGCCGGCCGTCCACTGCGGCTCGTCCGCGCCGGCGCCCACCCACACCAGGCGGTTCATCTCGCGGACGTTTCCCGGGTCCGGGTTGGCGGTGCCGTCCTTGAAGCCGAGCAGGTTGCGCGGGGTGCCCGAGGGCCTCGGCGGGCTGGTGAAGCCGTCCAGGCGCCAGCGGACCTGGGCGGCACCGCGGGTGTGCCGGGCGATGTCGCGCAGCGCGTGCAGCACCGTGTCCTGCTCGTCGGCGTGCAGCTGCAGGCTGAGGTCGCCGTGGCACCACTCGGGCCGCAGATCGTCGTCGGGGAAGGACGGCATGGTCGTCAGGCGGCGCGGCCGGCGTGGAGCCAGCCCGTACCGCTCGTCGAACAGGGAGGCGCCGACGCCCACCGTCACGGCCAGCGCCCCGGAGGGCAGCCGGCCGCCGAGCAGGCCGGAGTCGGGGGGCGGCCCGGTGATGCCGACCGGTTCGGGCGTGCCTCCCGAGGTGAGGAAGCGTGCCCGGTCGGTGAGCGTGCGCATCAGGTCGGTCAGTTCGGCCCGGGTGTCCACGGTGACGTCCAGGGCGACGAACGCGCAGGTGCGGCGCGGGAGCGCGGTGATCGACCACTGGTGGGGGCCGTGGAAGGGAGGCAGAGGCGCGCCGGCCGCGCCGAAGGTGCCCGCGGCCCGTGCGGTGGCCCCGTCGGCGGGGGCGGCGGCCCCGCCCGCGGCGACGGAGGCTCCCGCGAGGGCGGCGCCGCGCAGGAAGCGCCGCCGTCCCAGTGCCGCCGCATCCTGCCGCGTGCCGCCGGGTGTCCGCCGCCGCCCGTTCGGTCGCCCGGTGTCCTCCGGTTCCCGTCCCGGCGCCTTCACGCCACCCTCCTCGGGTCGCACAGCGTGGCCACGGAGGCCAGGCGTTCCACCAGGTCCCCGAAGACGGCGTCGACCTTCTCGCGCTGGGCACGGGTCAGCCGGCCGAGCGGGGTCCACCGGTCACCGTGGTGGAAGCCGTCCACGACGTGCTCGGCCCGGTCCAGTTGCCGCTGCAGGTCCGCGTGACCGGCGTAGCGGGTGGTGAGCAGCGGGCGCAGCCGGGACAGCACGGCACGGGTGCCGTCGAGGTTGGCGCGGGCGGTGGCGAGACTGGTGCCGCTGCCGTAGTCGGTGCGTCCGGTCAGCTCGAACTGCACGGTGTTCTCCAGGATCTCGTGGGCGCGCAGGCCCAGTTGGGCCGGGTCCATCCGGGCCTGGGCCCAGTCGTCGCGCAGGGTGGTCAGGGCGGTGACGAGCGCGGCGGCCGGGGCCTTCAGGCTCCGGGTGCTCTCGCCGTGCCACAGCCCGTACTCGATGCGGTGGAAGCCGGTGAAGTCCGGATCGTGCACGCCGCCGGGCAGTCCGGCGTCGGTGCCGTTGATCACGCCGTCCGCGTCGCCGAAGGCGTCGTAGGCCGCTCCCAGCCGCTCGTACTGCAGGTGGGCCGGCAGCCAGGCGGCACGGGCCGCGTCCGCGTCGCCGCGGTCGACGGCCTGCTGGAGCCGGACGGCCCGTGCCACCGCCTCGTCGAGTCCGTCGGCCACCCAGCGCTGGTAGTCGAGGGCGGGCGGGATCAGGTCGTGGGCGGTGACGGGCGGGGCGGCCGGCCCGCTCCGGCCGCGGTCGATGCGGACCGTGGGGCCGGTGGCCGCGTCGACGTCCTCCGGCAGGCAGCGGAAGCGGTAGGTGCCCTTGCCCAGGCGGACGGTGAGCGGGCGGGTGGTGCCGGGGCCGATGTCCTCCACCTCGCCGTAGACCGCGCCGCTCGCGGCGTCCTCCAGGAACACCTCGGCGGCCCGGTGGAAGGTGTTGTGCAGGTCGAAGACCTGCAGGCCGGGCTCGGGCGCGTCCCAGCCGCGGCCGCACCGGCCCGGCGAGACCTCGACGGTGGTGTGCGGCAGCCCGTCGGCGCCCACGTCCGCCGTCCCCGGGGTGCGCGCGGTGCGGCCGTGGGCGAGCCCCAGTGCCAGTGCCCCGGCCAGGACCAGGACCACCGCCAGCGCGAGCACGGCCCGCCCCCTCGGCGAGCGCAGCCCCCGGCCGGTCGACTGCATGCGGATTCCTCCCCCGGTAGGGCACCGATGATCACGACATGGTAGGCAACAGCCCTGCCCGTGGACAGAGATGAGCGAACCGAGAGACCGCGGACCCCGCCGAAGCCGGGCAGGCGGGGACCACCGGCCGTCGGAACGGGGCCTGTCGACCGCTGAGGACGACGCCCGTCGACCGCCGAGATCGACAGATTGCGAACAGATCTTTACCAATAAGATCGCCAAGGCTCGTATAGTGACCGACAGTTGACCACCACCTACGCATCCATAGCCACACCTATCGCACACCCCAGCCAGGACCTGCCCACGGACAGACCGAGGGCCGCCCTCCCGCGAGCGGCGGCCCGCCCGAGGACCCGATTGATGACCGCCCCCACGCCTCGCGGCGAGCGCCCAGCCCTCCGTACGCTGCTCCCCCTGCCCTTCCTGACGGCCGTCGTGGCCTTCGCCGCGGCCGCGGTGCTGGTCACCACGGCACCGGAAGCCGCCCGCACCCGGCTCGCCTGGGGCACCGGCTGCGGAGCCGTGGTGCTGGTGATCGCCGTGTTCGCGGCGGTACGGGCGGCACGGACCGCGCGGATCGCCCGGCAGCGGCTGGAGTCGACGCGTCAGGAGACCGACCGCCTGCGCCAGGAGAACGCGCGGCTGACCACCCAGACGCACCGCGAGCGGCAGCAGCTGACGGACGAACTCGCCCGGCAGCGCGCCGAGTACGCCCAGTCGCTGGCCCAGGACAAGGCCCGGCTGGAGGAGGAGAGCGCCCGCGAGCTGCGCCACCTCACCGAGGAGAACGCCCGTCTGACCGAGGAGCTGAAGCAGGCCCGGCGGGCCCGTGACGCCGCGGTCTCCGCGACCGCCAGCGTGGCCGGCCGGATGCAGGCGCTGACCACCGCCATGCTCGCCGACCTGCGGGCCATGGAGGAGCGCCACTCCGACGAGCAGGTCCTGGCGGACCTGCTGCACCTGGACCACCGCACCGCGCAGGCCGGCCGGCTGGCCGACTCCATCGCGGTGCTCACCGGCGCCCGTTCGGGCCGCCGCTGGGCGCGGCCGATCCCGATGGAGTCGATCCTGCGCGGCGCCATGGGCCGGATCGGCGCCTACCGCCGGGTGCGGGTGCACGCCACCAGCGAGGCCGCCGTGGCCGGGCACGCCGCCGAGGGCGTGATGCACGCGCTGGCCGAGATCCTCGACAACGCCACGAACTTCTCGCCGCCGACCTCCGAGGTGCACGTCTACGTCGAGGAGGTCCCCGCCGGCGTCATCGTGTCCGTGGAGGACAGCGGCCTGGTCATGGGCGAGGTCCAGCTGCGCCGTGCCGAACGGGCCGTCTCCGGCGAGATCGACAGCATCGGCGGTCTGACCGGCACCCGGCTCGGACTCGCCGTCGTGGGCCGTCTGGCCCGCAGGTACGGCCTGAAGGTGTCCTTCCGGCCGTCCGCACGGGGCGGCACCGGGGTGCTGGTCCTGCTCCCGCAGGAGATTCTCACCTCGCCCGCCTCCCCCTCCTCCGTGCCGGCGCAGCCGTCCCGTACGACCCCCAAGGAGGAGCAGCGGGACACCCGCGCCGCCGAGGCTCCGCGGCAGGAACGGTCGGCTCCCGCTCCCGCTCCGGAGCCGGTGCACGAGAGCCCGCCGGACGACTCCGACGCCGACACGACCGAGCGCGTGGCGGGCCTGCCGCGGCGGCGCCGCGGCCGCACGCTGGCCGAGGCCGAACGCGCCCGCGCCGCCGCCCGCTCCTCCGCGCCGCGCCCGGCGTCCGGCCCCCAGGACGCGAAGACCCGCGTCGCGCGCTTCAGCAGCTTCCGCAAGGCCGTGCGCGCGAGCGACCCCGAGCAGCCGGCACCGCCCGGCGCGCCCGACGGACGGTCGGCGCCCGAGAGCGACGCCGCTCCCCCGGCCGACGCGGCCCCCACCACCTCCCACCCCAACGCGCATCCGGAAGGCGACACCACTTCATGACCGGCCAGACCACCGCCGACGACAAGCTCACCTGGCTCCTGCAGGGCCTGTTGGAGCGGACCCCGGGGACCCGGCACGCGCTCGTGCTGTCCCGCGACGGACTGAAGCTGTGCCGCACCCCCGAGCTGACGGTCGACCAGGCCGACCAGCTCGCCGCGATCGCCGCCGGCATCCAGTCGCTGTCCCACGGCGCCTCCGCCGAGTTCGGCGACGGCAGCGGCGGCGTGCGCTCGGCGATGACCGAGTTCTACGGCGGCGTGCTGTTCATCGTGGAGGCCGGTGAGGGCGCGCACCTCGCCGTGATCACCGACGAGGACGCGGACGCCGGACTCGTGGGGCACAACATGAGCGAGTTGGTCGAGCAGCTGGGCGAGCACCTGACCGCTCAGCCCCGGACGTCATGAGCCGGCCGGGCAGGGACGACGCCCCGGATCGTCTGTACACGATCACCGGCGGGCGTACCAGCACGGGCCCCGACGACCCCTTCGACCTGGTGACCCTGGTCGTCGCGGAGTCGGACCCGGTGCCGGGCATGCAGTCCGAGCACGCCGCGATCCTGCGCATGACCCGTTTCCCCACGGCCGTGGTGGAGATCTCCGCCGAGCTGCGTCTGCCGGTGAGCATCACCAAGGTGCTGCTGTGCGACCTGCTGGCGGCGGGCCGGGTCAGTGCCCGGCATCCGCGTGCGGCAGCCGTTTACGACCCCGACATCCTGGAGCAGGTGCTCGTTGGACTCCGCAATCTCTGAGACGCGCACCCCACTGGGTGCCCAGGCAGACAACGGCCTGAAGATCGTGGTCGTGGGCGGC
Source organism: Streptomyces thermoviolaceus (assembly GCF_045209695.1). Taxonomy (NCBI): domain Bacteria; kingdom Bacillati; phylum Actinomycetota; class Actinomycetes; order Kitasatosporales; family Streptomycetaceae; genus Streptomyces; species Streptomyces thermoviolaceus. The sequence continues at coordinate 240,868 of NZ_CP109280.1, forward strand.
TTCGGCGTCGGCAAGACCACGATGGTCCGCTCGGTCAGCGAGATCCGTCCCCTCAACACCGAGGAGACGATGACGCAGGCGGGCGAGCATGTGGACGACCTCACCGGTGTCCGCGGCAAGACCGCCACGACCGTGGCCTTCGACTTCGGCCGTATCACGCTGGACGCGCACAATGTGCTGTATCTGTTCGGCGCGCCCGGCCAGGAACGGTTCTGGTTCCTGTGGGACCGGCTGTTCTCCGGCACGCTCGGCGCGGTCGTGCTGGTGGACACGCGTCGCATCGACGACTCGTGGTACGCCATCGACCGCCTGGAGCACCACGGCACGCCGTTCATCGTGGCCTGCAACGACTTCGGCGGCCCCCGGTACAGCCACGACGAGGTCCGCGAGGCCCTCGATCTCGACCCCCGGGTGCCGCTGGTGGACTGCGACGCACGCTCACGCGAGTCCTGCAAGCAGGTCCTCATCACGCTCGTCGAGCACCTGAAGAACCAGTACACCGGTCAGGCCGCGCAGTCGGCCCTGCCCCCACAGGAGTTGGTGTGATCCCTGACGCCGTTCCGCTCAGCGGCCCGGAGTTCCAGAGCGATCCCGGCCGCGTGTACCGCGAGATGCGGCGTACGCACGGCCCGGTCGTCCCGGTGCTGCTCGACGGCGGCATCCCGGCCTGGCTGGTGCTGGGCTACCGCGAACTGCACCAGGTCTCCGGTGACCCGGTGCTGTTCAGCCGCGATTCCGACCTGTGGAACCAATGGGAGAACATCCCCGAGGACTGGCCGCTGCTGCCGATGATCGGCCACAAGCAGCCGTCCATCCTGTACACGGTCGGCGAGCGGCACCGGGAGCGCGCGGCGATGCTCTCCGAGGCGCTGGAGGCGGTGGACCCGACCGAACTGCGGTGGCACGCCGAGCGGTTCGCCGACGAGCTGATCGACGCGGTGTGCTCCCGGGGCGAGGCCGACCTGATCGGCGAGTACGCGATGCTGCTGCCGGTGCGGGTGCTGGCCCGGCTGTACGGGTTCTCCGACGAGGAGGGCCCGGCTCTGGTCACCGCCCTGAACGACATGATCGACGGCCGTGAACGGGCGCTGGACGGCCAGGCGTACCTGGCCAGATCCATGGCGGAGCTGATCGCCGCGCGCACGGCGCAGCCGGAGGACGACGTGGCCTCGCGGCTGGTCGCCGGCAACCGCGGGTTCACCGACCGGGAGCTGGCCGAGGACCTGATGGTGATGATGGCGGCCGGCCATCAGCCCACCGCGGACTGGATCGGCAACTCGCTGCGCCTGATGCTCACCGACGACCGTTTCGCCGCGTCCATGTTCGGCGGCCGCAACAGCATCGCCGAGGCCATGAACGAGGTGCTGTGGGAGGACACCCCCACGCAGAACGTCGCCGGGCGCTGGGCGTCCCGGGACACCCAGCTCGGCGGCCGGCACATCCACGCCGGCGACATGCTGGTGCTCGGCCTGCAGGGCGCCAATTCCGACCCGCAGGTGCGCACCCACGGTTCGGCGCTGACCGGTGGCAACAGCGCCCACTTCTCCTTCGGCCACGGCGAGCACCGCTGCCCCTTCCCCGCTCAGGAGATCGCCGAGGTGATCGCGCGGAAGGGCATCGAGGTGGTGCTGGACCGGCTGCCGGACATCGATCTGGCGGTGCCCGCCGAAGCCCTCACCCGCCGTCCCTCGCCCTGGCTGCGAGGGCTGACCGAGTTGCCCGTACGGTTCACCGCGACCCCTGCCCTGAAAGGCGGCTGACGATGACAACCGGCACCACAGGCACCACCGGCACGACCATCAGCGACGACACCTCCCGCATCGTCCTCGATCCCTTCGTGACCGATCTGAACGGCGAGAGCGCCCGGCTGCGCGCGGCCGGTCCGCTCGCCGCGGTCGAACTGCCGGGCGGTGTCCCGGTGTGGGCGGTCACCCATCACGCCGAGGCCAAGGCGCTGCTGACCGACCCCCGGCTCGTGAAGGACATCAACGTCTGGACGGCGTGGCAGCGCGGCGAGATACCGGGCGACTGGCCGCTGATCGGTCTGGCCAACCCGGGCCCGTCGATGCTCACCGTGGACGGCGCCGAGCACCGTCGGCTGCGCACACTGGTCGCGCAGGCGCTCACCCCGCGCCGGGTCGAGCACATGCGCGGACGGATCGAGCAGCTCACCGCCGAGCTGCTGGACGCCCTGCCGCTGGATCAGGACGTGGTCGATCTGAAGGCGGAGTTCGCCTATCCGCTGCCGATGTACGTCATCGCGGATCTGATGGGCATCGACACGTCGCTGCTGCCCCGGCTGAAGGTGCTGTTCGACAAGTTCTTCTCCACCCAGACGCCGCCGGAGGAGGTCGGCGCGACGCTGGAGGAGCTGGCACAGCTGATGAGCGACACGGTCGCCGCGAAGCGGCGGTCGCCTGGTGACGATCTTACCAGCGCACTGATCGCGGCCTCCGAGAACGGCGACCAGCTCACCGACGAGGAGATCGTCTCCACGCTGCAGCTGCTGGTCGCGGCCGGCCACGAGACGACCATCTCGCTGATCGTCAACGCGGTGGTCAATCTCTCCACGCACCCCGAGCAGCGTGCGCTGGTGCTCTCCGGACAGGCCGAGTGGTCCGCGGTGATCGAGGAGACGCTGCGGTGGTCCGCGCCCACCTCGCACGTGCTGTTCCGGTTCGCGACCGAGGACGTCCCGGTCGGCGACCGCGTCATCCCGAAGGGCGACGCGCTGATCGTCTCCTACGGGGCGATCGGCCGCGACGAGCAGGCGCACGGACCGTCCGCGGGCGTCTTCGACATCACCCGGGAGACGAAGAACCGTCACATCTCCTTCGGCCACGGGCCGCACGTCTGCCCGGGCGCCGCGCTGTCCCGTCTGGAGGCCGGTGTCGCGCTGCCCGCGCTGTACGCCCGCTTCCCGCAGCTCGACCTGGCGGTGCCCGCGAGCGAGCTGCGCAACAAGCCGGTGGTCACCCAGAACGACCTGTACGAGCTGCCGGTGCGCCTGCGGCCGTAGGGCCGCCGTGCGGAGCCGTGCTCCTGTGGCCGCAGCACCGCCTCGGGGAGCGGTGAGACTGCGGTCGTAGCACCGCGTCACGACACGGTGCGCCTGGAGCGGCAGCGCCATTTCCCCGGACGACACGCGGTGCCCGGTGTCCCGTTGCCTTGCGGGCGCCGGGCACCGCGTGTGCGTGGGGGCGTCGGGCAGGGGCCGAGCCGTGCGCGCCCCCGGTCGCCGTATCGCTCCTGCTCAGCCTCGGCCGCGGGACAGGCCGTGCGGGGGGACCACGGTGGGTGCGGCGTCGTCGTGGGCCGGGCCGGTGGCGGTGGTCGCCGGGTTGTTGTCCCCCGCCGCCGTGCCGCCGTCCTCCGCCGCCCGGGACGGCTGCAGCGGGCCGAGCAGCAGACCTCCGCCCAGGGCCAGCACGGCCACCACCTGCCGCCCGCCGATACGTCCCACATGACCGGACAAACGTCCACCTCCCTGTCGCGTCGCACCGGGCGGTCGTGCCCGGCACAGGGAGGCTGACAGATCCGGCGTCCGGGCATCCGCAGGTCGTCCACGACCCCCACGGACGGGGGACTGACGTGCATCCGGTTGACGAACAGGTGTGCCGTTCCCGATGCACCGCACCGGGCGAATCACCGCGTTCCGGCCATCCCGTGCGCTCCGCCGCATCCGGTGGAGCGCGCGAAGCAGCAGGTCAGGGCCCACTCATGCACCGTATGCATGGAAACGTTCCCCATCCGGCATTGGACGCATGCGTCGGATTGATCAACCCTGGAAGGGAACGCAACTTCCCCGTTCCCTCACCCAAGGAGTCCGATCCGTCGATGAAGGCATCGCGTGGTCCTCTGGCGGCAGTGAGCGGCATCGCGCCGAGCCCGGCGTCGTGCGCCGCTGCCGCGCGGGGAGCCGTCGCCCTGGCCGTCCCTCTCCTGCTCGGTGTGTGGACCGGGGCCGTGGTGCCCTCCGTGGTCGCGGGCATCGGTGCCCTGTGGGGCGTCGGCCAGGACGGCTTCGATCCCTACCACCACCGGGTGCGGCGGCTGGGCGGCATGGGTCTGTGCGCCGCGGCCGGTCTGCTCGCCGGTGAGCTGGCACTGCGCAGCGGGCACCCGGCGGCCGTGACCGTCTGTCTGGTCGCCGCCGCCCTGGTGGCCGGGGCCGTCGGCCTGCGCGGCCGCATCGGCGCCGTGTGCGGCATGCATCTGCTGCTCGGCGTCACCGTCGGCGGCGGCATCCCGATGCCGGGCCCGTGGTGGCACGCCCCGCTCGCGCTGCTCGCCGGAGTGCTCCTGGTCGTCGTGCTGTCCGCGGCCCCGTGGCTGTGGCGGCGCCACGACGTCGAGCGGGCCGCCGTGCTCGCCGTGTACCGGGCGGCCGCCGCGGCCCTGTCGGCGGCCGGAACCCCGGCGGCCGAGGACGCCCGGCGCCGCCTGACCGCGGCGCTCGACCACGCCCACCACGTGATGGACCGGCATCTGACCCACGACGGCCGGGAGCAGCCGGAGCGGGCGGCCCTGCGCGAGGCCTTCGACACGGCCGTCCGGCTGGGCGAGGTGACCTCGGCCCTGCTGTGGGAGGGCCGGCCGCTGCCGGCGCGCGCGATTGAGGTGCCCGCGCTGCTGGCCGCGCGGCTGCTGCCGGCCGCGGGACGCCGGGCCGGACGCGCCGACGCCGGCCTGCCCGCGCCGGCCGACGCGCGGGCGGTGCCGGGCCCCGAACCGGACACCCCGGGCCTGCGGGCGCTCGCCGCCCTGGCGGCCCGGGCCGACCGGGCACCGTCGCCCGCGCTGCCCGCCCGGCTGCCGACGGCTCCCCGGCACGGCCGCGCCGCCCGGGTGCGCTACTCCCTGCTGCTCGCGCTGTGCGTCCTGCTCGCCCAGGTGTGCGCCGAGGTGCTGCACGAGCCGCGCGGCTACTGGCTGCCGATGACGGTGGCCTTCGTCTACCAGCCGGACTTCGGGCCCGTGGCCCGGCGGGCGCTGCACCGCGTGGTCGGCACGGTCGTCGGGGTGGCCGCTCTGGGCACGGTGGCCCTGCTGACCCAGAACACCTACGCGCTGATCGGCGCGGTGGCCGCCTTCGCCGCGCTGATGGCCGTCGGCGTCCGCCGGCACTACGCGCTGGCCACGACCGGCCTGACCGCGATCGTGCTGGTCCTGGTGGATCTGCTCGGCGACCACCGGCAGCTGTACGGGCCGCGGATCCTGGACACCGCGCTGGCCTGTGCGATCGTCCTGGTGGCGCATCTCGTGCTGTGGCCCCGGTCCGCGGCGCAGCGGGCCGTCGCGCTCACCGAGGCCGCGGTGGGCGCCGCGCAGCGCTACGGCCGGCTGGCCGACGAGGTTCCGCCGGCCCAGCGGCACGCGCTGCGCCGCACCGCCTACCACCTGCTCGCCGAGGCACGGCGGGCGGTGGACCACGCCCGGGGCGAACCGGGCCGCCGCGGACGCGACCTTCCGTCGCTGCAGGAGCTGGCGGAGGCCGTGACCACGGCGGAACGGCTGTGCGACGCCGTCAGCGCCCGCACCGTCGCGGCCCGGCCCGTCGTCCGCCCTCACCCGGTCCCCCGGTGCGCGCCGTTCGGGCCGGTGGCAGGATGATCCGGCGATGGATCTTCAGGTGCTGCGTTCCTTCCAGGCGGTGGCCGAGGGCCTGACGGTCACCGAGGCCGCCGCCGAGGCCCGTGTCACCCAGCCCGCTCTGTCCCGGGCGCTGCGCCGGCTGGAGCAGGAGGTCGGCGCGGAACTGCTGCAGCGCGTCGGCCGGGTGCTGTGCCTGACCCCGGCGGGGCGGGTGTTCAAGGAGTACGTCGACGCCGCCCTGGACAGCTACGACCGGGGGCGTCGGGCGGTGGCCGAGGCCGTCCACCCGGACACGGGCCTGGTGTCCCTGGCCTTTCTGCACACCCTGGGCACCTGGCTGGTGCCCCGGCTGGTGACCGGGTTCCGCGAGGAGTTCCCCGGCGTCCGTTTCGAGCTGTACCAGCACGGCGAGCAGGGCCTGGTCCGGCATCTGCTGGACGGCACCGCGGAACTGATGATCACCAGCGGTGACCCGGAGCACCCGCTGATCACCTGGCGGCGGCTGCTGGTCGAACCGCTGTGGCTGGCCGTGCCGGTCCGGCACCGTCTGGCCCGGCGCGACCGGGTCCGTCTGGCCGAGGTCGCCGACGAGCCGTTCATCCTGCTCAAATCGGGCTACGGGCTGCGCAGCATCACCGAGTCGCTGTGCCGTGAGGCGGGATTCGGGCCGCGGGTCGCCTTCGAGGGCGAGGAGGTGCAGACCCTGCGCGGCCTGGTCGCGGCGGGGCTGGGCGTGTCGCTGATCCCCTCGTCGCCGGACACGGCCGCCACCCCGGACTTCCCGATCCGCTATCTGGAGCTGACCGATGTGCGCGGCGCCCGGGACATCGGGATCGCCTGGCTGACCGGGCGTGCCCTGCCGCCGGCGTCCCGCAGGTTCATCGGCCACGCGCTGCGGGCCACGGCAAAGGTGGCGGACGGCCGGCGGTGAGCGGGGCGGGCCGCGCGCCGCGCCGGGGTCGGGGCGGCCGGCGACACGGGCGCCCGGGCCCGTCGGCCGTGACCGGACGTGTGTCACCCGTTCGGCCCCACCGCCTCGCCGTGCGGGCTGACATGCCGTTGCCTGGAGCAATGGGGCACTGCACGCGGCCGGGCGCCGCAGGCTGGTGGTCTTGACCAAGCCGTCGGGAGCTGTTGTGAACAGGCCGCCTGAGTCTTTCCCGCCCGAGTCCTTCCGTGACGACGCCCGACCGGGCCCGGGCCGTACACCCGGGGTCCGGCCGGGACCGCCCGTGCCCGCCGCCCGGCCGCGACGCCTGCGGCCCGGACCGTGCCGGAGCGTGCGGTGAGGCTGCCCGGGCGGGGCGGCGCCGGCCGGGCACGGGCGCGCGACGACCGGCATGCGATGCCCGCACCTCCGGCCCGGCTGCGCTGGCTGCCGTTCGCGTATCTGGTCGCGGTGCTCGCCCTGGAACCGCTCACCCCGGTGGACTGGCCGGTGAGCTTTCTGCTGATCGCCCTGCCGCTGGTCGCCGCCTACGCCTACGGTCCGCTCGGCGTCGCCGTCCTGACGGCGCTGGCGATCGTCTTCGAGGGGGTGCTGGCGGGGACGCCGTGCTGCGCGGGGCGTCCGGTGGCGTATCTGTGGGACCGGCACTATGTGGCCAACTACCTGTGCACCGGGCTCGTGGGTGTGCTCGGCGGTCTCCTGGCCGTGCACCGGCTGCGCCGGGAGCGCACCCTCGCCACGGTCCGCAGCGTCGCCGAGACCGCGCAGCGGGTGCTGCTGCGTCCGGTGCCGCGCCGGCTGCGGCAGGTGTCCGTGGAGACGCTGTACGTGTCCGCGGCGGCCGAGGCCCGCATCGGCGGCGACCTGTACGAGGTGATGTCCACGGAGTACGGCGTGCGGCTGCTCGTCGGGGACGTGCGCGGCAAGGGCCTGGTCGCCGTGGAGACCGCCGCGGCGATGCTGGGCTCCTTCCGGGAGGCGGCGTACGAGGAGCCCGACCTGATCGCCCTGGCCCGGCGCATGGAGCGCAGCATGAGCCGCCACGCCGCCCAGCTGCCCAGCGACGAGGCGGCCGAACGCTTCGTCACCGCGGTCTTCGCCGAGATCCCCGACCAGGAGCCGGTGGTGCGCCTGGTCAACTGCGGGCATCCTCCGCCGCTGCTGATCCGCAAGGGCGGGGCGACCGAGCCGCTGCACGGCGACCCGGCACCGCCCATCAATCTGGGCTCCCTGACCGGCGACGGCTACGAGCTGCAGGTCGAGCCCTTCCACCCGGGCGACCAGCTGCTGCTGTACACCGACGGGGTCACCGAGACCCGTGACGCCGACGGCTGCTTCTACCCGCTGGCCGAGCGGGTCGCGCCGTGGGCCGGGCTGCCGCCCCGGCAGCTGCTGGACCGTCTGCACGAGGACCTCGTCGCCTACAGCGCCGGGCGGCTCGACGACGACATCGCGGCGCTCGTCGCCCACCGGCTGCCCGGGCCGGGCCACGTCTGAGGCCCGTGCTCCGCCGTCCTCCCCCGGCTCGGCGTGATCAGCCGGCCTGCCGTCCGTCCCGGCGGTCGCGGCTGCGCGCGCACCCCGCGCCGGTCCAGGTCCGGCGCATCCGGTGCCGCAGGGCGGCGCGGGCGGCGTTGGCGCCCGGCGCGCCGTGCACGCCGCCGCCCGGGTGCGCCCCGGCGGACGCCAGGAACAGGCCGGCCACGGGCGTCGCGGGGCGCCCGGTGCCGGGCATCGGGCGGAACACGGCCTGCTGGTGCAGGGCGGTGGTGCCGCCGTTGACGGCACCGGCGTCCAGGTTGCGGTCGAGCGACTGCAGCGTGGGCGGGGCGAGGACCCGGCGGGCGCGGACGACGGCGCGGAAGCCGGGGGCGAACCGCTCGACCTGGCGTTCCACCCGGTCCGCCATGATCTCCTGTTCCCGGGTGTCCCAGACGCCGGTCAGCCCTTGCCCGCCCGCGTCGTCGGTGACCTCGCGCGGTACGTGAGTGTAGGCCCAGGCGGACTCGGTGCCGAGCGGGGAGCGGGTGGCGTCGGTGGTGGTCATCTGGCCGAACAGCGCGAACGGCCGGTCGGGCACCTGCCGCATCGCGATCTGGGCGGCGAACCGGGTCAGCTCGTCCACACCGTCGGCCAGGTGGACGGTGCCCGCGCCCACGACGCTCTCGGCGGCCCAGGGGACCGGCCCGTCCAGCGCCCAGTCCACCTTGAAGGTGGCGAAGTCCCACTGGAAGCGGTGCAGGTCGGAAAGCAGCCGGGCGGGCAGGTGCTCGGCGCCGACGAGCCGGCCGTACAGCACCGGCACGGCGACGTCGGCGAGGACGGCGTGCCGCGCGGGGACCTCCTCGCCGTCGGCGGTCAGCACGCCCACGGCGCGGCCGGAGCGGACGAGGATGCGTGTCACGGGCCGTCGGCAGCGCAGCACACCGCCGCGGGCCCGCAGCCGTGCGGCGAGGGCGGCGGTGAGGGCGCCGGCCCCGCCGACCGGGACGGGGAAACCGCAGGTCTGGCCGAGCATGGACATCAGCCAGCCGAATCCGCCGCTGATCGCGGACTCCGGGGCCAGGTCGGCGTGGAGCGCGTTGCCGGCCAGCAGCAGCCTGCCGCCCTCGCCGCGGAACTCCTCCTCGCCCAGCCGGCGCACCGGCAGCAGCAGGGTGCGGGCCAGCCGCAGCCCGCCCGCGGCGCGCACACGGGCGGCGAGCCGCAGGGCGGGCCCCACCGGCGGGAACGGGCCGAGCAGCGCGTCGGTCAGCTCGGTGCCCACGTGCTGCCACATCCGGTGCAGGCGCCGCCAGGCGTCGCCGTCGCCGGCGGCGAAGGCGTCCAGCGAGGCGGCGGTGACGTCGACGCTCCGGTCGAGGACGGCGCACCGGCCGTCGGTCAGCGGGTGCGCCAGCACGTGCGGGGCGTGGGTCCAGCGCAGGCCGTGCTCCGCCAGGTTCAGGCGGGCGATGACCGGGGAGGCGGCCGCGAACGGGTAGAAGGAGCTGAACAGGTCGTTGACGAAGGCGGGATCCACGCCGCGGTCGTGGCGGACCGCGCCGCCCGGCTCGGGCTGCTCCTCCAGGACCTCCACGGTCCAGCCCGCGTCGGCCAGCAGGTTCGCGGCGACCAGGCCGTTGGGGCCGGCCCCGACGACCACCGCGTCAGGCATGCGCCGCCCCCGGCCCGGTGGGCGGTGCGGATCCGGAGCCGGCCGCCGGGTCCTGGGCTCCGGCGTCCCGCTCGCAGCAGCGGGCGAGCCGGGCGAGCATGGCGCGGTGCCGGAGCTGGATCAGTGCCTCGACGCCCGCGTTGTGCAGCAGGCCGCCGGCACCCTGCAGCGGGTGTTCGTCGACGAGCACCAGGCAGTGCTCGCCCCACGAGCGCAGTTCCAGCGCGATCCGTGCCGTGCCGAGGAAACCCGCCTTGGCCTCCAGTTCGAGCACGGAGCCCGCCACGCAGCGGCGGACGACGGTCCGGTCGGTCAGGCTCACCGGGCCCAGGCGCACCTGGAACTCGAGTGTCGCGCCCACGGCGGGCCACTGTCCGCGCACCGGTGTGGTGGAGGAGGTGCCCACGACCCACTCCCCGTAGCGGGTGCCGTCCGCGAGGACGTTCCACACCGTCTCGGGAGAGGCCTTGATCAGGCGGTGCCGGACTGCCACTCGTGCCTCCGCGGGGTCGCTGCCGACGTGTGCCGTCGCCGAGTGCCCCGCCCGGCACCCCGCCAACCGTGCACGCCCGGCACGCCGTCCCGCCGGCGGGTGGGCGTGGGGCGGGTCAGGGGCTCTGGTCCGTGCGGGACTGCGGCGGGGCGGTCGGCATCGGCGGCAGGGCGAGGTGGGCGAGGTCGTGCGGCGGCGGGGTGGACACCGGCCACAGGGGTGCCTGGGTGCCGTCGGCGACCGCGGCCGGGGCGTCGGTGAGGTTCATGCGGTCGCGCAGACGGCCGTAGAAGTCCATCGGGCCGAGCCGGACGGCGCGCAGCCGGCGCGGCGCGGCGTACACGCCGATCCAGTCGCCCGGGTCGAGCACGCCGCGCAGCTGGCCGTCGATGCTGACGGCGGCCTGTCCGGAGTGCTGCAGGACGCGCAGGGCGACGGGTTCGTCGGGGGCGGTCACGACCGAGCGGTCGAAGGTCATGTGCGGGGCGACGGGGGTGAAGACAAGGGCGTCGGCGCGCGGGGAGACCACGGGGCCGCCGGCGGCGAAGCTGTAGGCGGTCGAGCCTGTCGGGGTGGCGACCAGCAGCGCGTCGGCGGAGTAGGAGGCCAGCAGCCGTCCGGCGATGTAGACCGCGGCCGACACCTGCCGGTCGCGGGCGAGTTTCTCCACGACGACGTCGTTGAGGGCGGTGACGTTCAGGGCGACGCCCCAGTCCCCGCCGGCGGTGCAGTCGGTGCGCACCCGGGGCGGGGGCAGCATGGGCCGGCGGCCGTAGCGCATGAGTTCCCCGACGTCGGGGGGCACGTCCAGGCGGCGGGAGGCGCGCAGGGTGAGCAGCATGCGGCTCTCGATGTGCATCCGGTCCTCGGCGACGGCGTCCAGCGCGGTGCGCACCGCGGCGGCGGGCACCTCGGTGAGGAACCCGACCCGGCCCAGGTCGACGCCGAGGACCAGGGCGTCGTGTTCGGCGGCCAGCCGGGCGCCGCGCAGGAAGGTTCCGTCGCCGCCGAGGGTGACGATGAGGTCGGGGTCGCCGGCGGCCTCGACCTCCGCGTGGGCGTGGCGGCGACCGTCCCGCCACACGTCGATGTCGGCGCAGGGCACGTCGTGCCCGGCGGCCCATGCACGCACCACGTCCGCGGCGGCCACGGCCGCGCTCCGTCCCTCGTGCACGACCAGGCCGATACGGCGCACCGTCACATCCGTCTCCGAGTCGGCTCGCAGTGTCAAACGGACCCGGCGACATCCTCGCCGCACCGTCCGTCCGGGGCGGGCAACGCCACGCCGCCGCCTGGGACGCGACGCCGCCGTGTCCGCCGGGCACGGACCCACCGGGTGAAGAACTCGTATGGTCCAGTCCAAAAAGACGCCTCTGGTCCAGACCACTCTATTGACGTGCACTCATCACGATCGGGAGGCTGGGTCTCTCCCCGACCCCACTGGAGGCACGCAGTGAGACGTCTTCGCGCCTGGCTGGGCGCGGCCGCCGCCGTCGGACTGACCGCCGCCGCGACCACCGCCCTGACCGCCCCGAGCGCCTCGGGCGCCACCGCCCGGCTGAGCGACCGCTGGTACGCCGCCGCCCCGTATCTGATGCCGCTGGACAACGACCCGCCGGACGCCGCCGCCCTCATGGACGCCACCGGCCTGAAATCCTTCCAGCTCGCCTTCGTGCTGGCACCCGACGGCGGGGGCTGCACCCCGACCTGGGGCGGCAAGAACCCCGTCTCCTCCGACACGGCCGTCGCGTCCGTCATCGACACCGTCCGTGCCAAGGGCGGCGACGTCTCGGTCTCCATCGGCGGCTACGGCGGCACCAAGCTCGGCCAGGCCTGCGCCGACCCGGCCGCCACGGCCGCCGCCTACCAGCAGGTCATCACCAAGTACGACCTGCACGCCATCGACTTCGACCTGGAGGAGCCGGAGTACGAGGACGCGGCGGCCGTCCACAACGAGATCGGCGCCGCGAAGATCCTGCAGCAGAACAACCCGGACCTGTACGTGTCGGTCACCACGGCCGGCACGGCCGACGGCACCGGCTGGTTCGACAAGCAGATGCTGCTGGAGGCGAAGTCCCAGGGCTTCACCCCGGACAACTTCTCCATCATGCCGTTCGACGGCGGCTTCGACGGCGGTGCGGCCTCCCAGATCGACGCGCTGACCGACTTCCACCAGATCCTGCAGTCCACCTTCGGCTGGGACGAGGCCACCGCCTGGGCCCACGAGGGCTTCTCCGGGATGAACGGTCGCAGCGACACCGGGGAGTACTTCACCCAGGACGACTTCCGCACCGTGCTGGACTTCGCCACCGGCCACCACATGGACCGCTTCACCTTCTGGTCGCTCAACCGCGACCGCCAGTGCTCCCCGCCGGACAACGGCGGCCGCACCTCCGGCACCTGCTCCAGCGTTCCGCAGGACTCCTGGGACTTCGCGACGTTCTCGGTGACCTTCGCCGGGGCCACCCCGCCCAGCACGACGCCCACCGACCCCACACCGCCCGCCGGCACCGAGTGCAAGCCGGCCTGGGACCCGGCCACCGCCTGCACCGGCGGCAGCGAGGTGTCCTACGACGGGCACAACTGGAAGGCCAAGTGGTGGACCCAGAACGAGACCCCCGGTGCCTCGCAGTGGGGTCCGTGGGAGGACGAGGGCGCCTGCTGAGGCGCCTGCCCGGTCCCCTCGCGACCGGGCCCTGACACCGGCCGGGGCAGGCATCGGTGCGCCCCGGCCGGACGGCTCGGAGCCGGTTCCGCCAGGGACCAGTGCGGAACGGAACCGGCCATGATCAGTCTTGGCCGCCTCGCCCCGCTGCCGCAAGCGGCCGATCGTGTTGTCCGGCGGGGAGCCGGCCCCGTCCGGACCGCTTAGGGTGACCCTGTGGGGGGTGCGGCGGTACGCCGGGTTTTCCGAGCCGGCGGGAGGTGCCTGGCATGTCGGACGAACCGCGGGGGCCGGGGCCGCACGAGACGGCGACGGACCGGCACGAGACGACGAGGGACACGCACGGCACACCCCCACCGAACGTGTCCCTGGAGCAGCTCAGCGCCCAGGTCGAGCATCTGGCCCGGGGGCAGCGCAGGCTGCACCGCCTGCTGGACGCGGTGCTGGCCATCACCGCGGACATGGACACCCCGACCGTGCTGCGGCACATCGTGAACGCGGCGCACGATCTGCTGGCCACCCGCTACAGCGCCCTCGCGGTGCTCGGGGAGGACGGACAGATCACCGACCTGCACACGGTGGGCGTGGACGAGGAGCGGCTGCTGGCCGCCACCGGGCTGCCCCAGCGGCACGGGCTGCTGGCCGCCCTGCTGGCTGCCACCGGGCCGGTACGGATCCCCGACATCCTCTCCGACCCGCGCTCGGTCGGTTTCCCGGACGAACATCCGGTGATGACCACGCTGCTCGGGGTGCCCCTGACGGTGCGCGGCACCGTGTACGGCACGCTGTACGTCGCCGACAAGGAGGACGGAACGCCGTTCACCTCCGACGACGAGACCCTGCTGGCCGCCCTGGCCAGCGCGGCCGGTGTGAGCATCGAGAACTCCCGGCTGTACGAACGGCTCACACGGGCCACCGAGCAGTTCCAGCGCCGACTGCTCCCCGCGCTGCCCGACCTGAGGCCGCTCGAGGTGCAGGCCCGCTACCAGCCGGCCTCGGAGCTGCCCCGGCTCGGCGGGGACTGGTACGACGTGGTGCCGCTGCCGGACGGGGCCGTCTTCGTGGTCGTCGGCGACGTCACCGGCCACGACGTGGAGGCGGCCCCGTTGATGGGGCAGATCCGCAACATGCTGCGGGCCCTGGCCATCGACCGGTGCGGGCCGCCCGGCCGGCTCGTGGACCGGCTGGACCGGGCCCTGACGCCGTCAGACGTCACCATGGCGGCCACGCTGGTGGCGGGCCGCATCGAGCGGAGCCCGGACGGCGGGTACGGCCTGTGCTGGACGAACGCCGGGCACCCTCCTCCGCTGCTTCTCACCGAGGACGGCACCGCCCGCAGCCTCTCCGTCGCCCCGCACGGCATCCCGGTCGGCGTGGACCCCGCTTTCTCCCGCCCCGACCACACCCACCCGCTGCCCCCGGCGAGCACCCTGCTGCTGTTCACCGACGGCCTGATCGAGCGCCGCGGCCAGGACATCGACGCCGGGCTGGAGAAGCTGGCCGCGTGCGCCGCCCCGCTCGCCACGGCCCCGTTGGAGGAGCTGTGCGACGCGCTGATGCCCCGGCAGCAGACGTACGACGACGACGTCGTCCTGCTGGCGCTGCGCGTCCCGGGCACCCCCGGTGCCGGCAGGACACCCTGATCGGCCGGGACGGCCGACGGACCGGGGCGGCGCACCCCGGCTCGGTCTCGCACACGACGGGGCCCGGTCCGTTCGAGCTCAGTCGGGCAGGTTAAGGGGCTTGAAGTGGACGGGTGCCCATCCGTAGCCCTCCCCGGTGCGCCGCAGGCGGCCCAGACCGGGGAAGGGCAGATGGGAAGCGGCGACCCACCATCCGCCGGCGGCGGCATCACGGAGAAGCCTGGCACGTGCCTCCACCGCGCGAGGCTCGTCGCTGTCGATGGCGATCGACACGTGCGGGCACGGCAGTTGGACGGTGTGACTGTGGACGGTGTCCCCCCAGAACAGGACCGGCCGGCCGTCCCCGGTGAAGAGGTAACCGCTGTGACCGGCGGTGTGACCCTGCTGATCGAGGGCGCGCACGCCCGGCACCGCGTCGAGGGTGTCGAACGCGTCGAGCCGGCCCGAGGTCCGGTAGGGCTTCACAGCGGCCGCCGCGGCCTCGTGGATCTGCTTCTGCACGCCTTCCGCCTGCGCCGTCAGCTTCTCGTCGAGCCAGTGGTCGACTTCGGCACGTGCGACGTGGACGGTGGCCCGGGGGTAGACGGGCTCGCCGTCGTCGGTGACCAGACCGCCGCTGTGGTCGGGGTGGAGATGGGTGATCAGGATGTGCTCGCTGTCCTCCGCCGCGACCCCGGCGGCGGACAGCGCCTCGGGCAGGTGACCGGTGTGGGGGCCGAGCGTGCTGCCGCTGCCGGCGTCGACGAGGACGCGCCGACCGCCGTCCTCGACGAGGAAGGCGATGACGGCCGTATGGAGGTCGCCCTCCTCCGGGAGGCAGGCGTCGGCCAGGCGGCGGCGGATCTCGCTCTGCGGTGCACCGTGCAGGTCCTCGGCGAGGACGGGGACGAATCCGTCGTACAGGGCGGTGATCAGGAGGCCTCCGAGGCGGAACCTCTGGAAACCGGGAGCCTGACCGGGTGACGTGCCGGACAAAATGGATCGTTTCCCTTCGTGGGGTACGGATGAGCGTGGGGTACGGATGAGATCGGGTCGGACGGGCGAGGACGGTGCGTGACGCGGTCACGTCCGCCGACGCGGTGACGCCGAGGGCATGTGCCGTCCGTCCGCTCTCGACAGCGGGTGGACGATCAGGCGGTGGCGGTGTCGAGGAACTCCTCGAGGGTGGTCGAGGTGGTGATCGCCCGGTCGGCGTCCAGCAGCCTGATGCGCCCCTGCGCCACGTCCAGCGTCATGTCGACGATCCCGTCGGCCATGTGGTGGCTGAAGCCCGCCTCGAGCAACGAGGCCCGCACGGCCTCGGGAGAGCGGAGAACGTACCGGGCGTCGTCGACTCCGACCGCGGCCCCGATCAACCGGGTGGCCTCCTGCAGGGTCCGGTGTGCGGGCCCGGCCACCTCCACCGGGCCGGGGGTGAACTCACGGTCACCGCGCAGGAATTCCGCCGCGACCCGCCCGATGTCCGCGGTGGCGATCATCGGCAGCGGAAGATCGGGGGGAACGAGGCCGCCGGTGGTGCCGGTGGCCTTGATGGACGCGATGTCGGGGCGCAGGTTCTCCATGAACGATCCCGCCCGCAGATGGACCGCCGGGACGCCGGTGGAGTCGATGGTCTCCTCCAGCCTCCTCAGCCCCCACACCGGCCCTCGAGCACCGGAGTAGTTGGCTCCCCAGCCGCTGAGGGTCACCACACGGCGCAGCGAGCCCTGCCGGTGGGCGGCCCGCACCGCCCGCGCCTGCGCGGCGCTCACGGCCCGCTGGTAGGCGGGGAAGTCCGTGCTGCCCGGCATGACGCCCGGCGCCATCATGACGAACGCGCCGGTGGCCCCTTCCATGGCCTCGGTGAGCCCCTCCGCGTCGTCGAGGGGGCTGACGTGCGTGCGGGCGCCGAGGTCGGCCCAGGGCCGGAGCCGCTCGCGGTCGCGCCCGACGGCCACGACCGCCGATCCGCTCTCCAGCAGGGCCCGGACCACGGCGGAGCCGGTGTCGCTGGTGGCCGCGGTGACGACGAAGAGGTCCGAGCCGGCCCCGACGGGCCGAGCGGAGGTGTCGCGGGACGAGTATCTGGTGTGCATACCCCCACGGTCGGACAGGACCCGTCGGCCGACCAGACCATGCCGTGGACACCCGACGGCGGCCGGCGGTGCTCGGACCGCCTCGGCAGGCCGCTGGTCCGGTGACGCCTGGGGGGCCATGCCGTGGACAGGCACCGCGGCACAGGAGCTGGAACACTCGAGGTGTGAAGAGCACCTGGTCGTCATCGACGGAACTCGGGGCGTTCCTGCGCAGCCGACGCGCAGCGCTCAGCCCCGAGGAGACAGGCATGTCCTCCTGCGGGCAGCGCAGAGTACCCGGCCTGAGACGAGAGGAACTGGCTTTTCTCGCCGGTATCAGCGTCACCTACTACACGCGCCTGGAGCGTGGCGAGAGCCACCAGGTGTCCGACTCGGTCCTCGACTCGCTGGCGAGCGTCTTCAAACTGACCCCGGACGAGCGGGCCTACCTGGTCCGGCTGGCCCGGCCGACCCGGACAGGCAGCCGCGAGGGCGAGCCGGAACAGCTGCGGCCCGCGGTACAGGCACTCATCGACTCCGCCGGCGGCCAGGCGGCGATCGTCGTCGGCCGGCGTGCGGACGTCCTGGGCGGCAACCGGCTCGGCTTCGCCCTGTGGGGTCTGCGGGCGCCGGATTCCGCCTCGGACGAGCCCCGGCCGAACATCGCCCTCATCACGTTCCTCGATCCGTCGGCTCGGGACCTCTTCCCGGACTGGGAGTCACAGGCCAGGGACATCTCCGCCTACCTGCGCCATGCCGCCGCCCATCACCCCGACGACCAGGAACTGCACGCACTGATCGGTGAGCTGAGCGTGCACAGCCCCGAGTTCGCGACGATCTGGTCCGATCACCCGGTGAGCGACTGCCTGTCCTCACAGCGCGAGTACCGCCATCCCCGCGTCGGCACCATGGTCCTGAACGAGGAGGTGGTGCGCCTGACCGACTCCCCCGGGGTGCGCATCATCTTCAGCGGTGCCGATGAGGGCACCCCGTCCGCCGAGCGGCTGCGCCTGCTGGCCACGCTCACCTGAGCACGCCGCTGCCCGGGACCGCCCGACGCGACGACCGGCTCGGCCTCCTCGCTCGCCGGCGCCGGGCTCCTTCGGCGCCCCGTGCATGATCACCCTAGGCTCTGCCGTCCCCGTCGGGGTGTTCCCCGGTGTCCTCGTGCGGGTGCTCGCCGGCGTCGGCGT
Organism: Streptomyces thermoviolaceus; assembly: GCF_045209695.1. Taxonomy (NCBI): domain Bacteria; kingdom Bacillati; phylum Actinomycetota; class Actinomycetes; order Kitasatosporales; family Streptomycetaceae; genus Streptomyces; species Streptomyces thermoviolaceus. The sequence goes on from NZ_CP109280.1 coordinate 258,617, forward strand.
GCGGGTGCTCCCGGGTGTCGGCGTGCGGGTGCTCCCGGGTGTCGGCGTGCGGCGGCGGGTCGAAGTGGACGGTGATCTTCTCGAAGCCCTTGAAGGACTCCGTGGTCGCGTACGACCGGTAGGCCCGCTGGTCGCCCGCGCTGAGGTGGACCCGGTCCGTGAACGGGCTGAGCAGGCTGCGCGGCCACAGCCTCATCCAGCGCACCGCGGTGATCTCCGCGGTGACCAGGTAGATCAGCGCGCCGAGGTACAGCCAGGCCAGCAGGCCGAGCACGATGCCGAACAGGCCGTAGGTGGCCGTGGCACCGCGCAGCACATGGCCGACGTAGTACGTGCCGCCCCACAGCACCAGCTGCCAGGCGCACGCCCCGGCCAGGGCCGCCCCGTACGTCGTGCGCAGCGGCAGCCTGCGGCGGATCAGCACCCGGTAGCTGGCCATCAGCAGGGCGGCGTTGATCAGCACGGCCCCGATCACTGCGGCCACGCGCACCCCGACGGCCAGCCGGGCGCCGAACAGCCCGACCGCCGACTCCGCCGCCGTGGACAGCACCGTGGTGACGCACAGGCCCAGCGCCAGCAGCGAAAGGAACTTCAGTCCCTTGACACGTGAGCGCAGCGGGTCCGGGCGGGCGTGCCGGGGCACGGCGAAGATCTTGTTCAGCGCGTGCTGGGCTGCCTGGGCGACGTTCAGCGCACCGTACAGGCTGCCGGCCACACCCACCGCCACGGCGAAGGGGCTGCCGTGGAAGGAACGGATGTTGTGCACGATCTGGTCGCCGATCACCGGGAACTCCCGCAACGCCGAGTTCAGCAGCGCCTGCTGCACCTCGGGGTTGCCGTTGAGCACCGAGCTGAGCACCGCGACCAGGAAGAGCAGCAACGGGAACAGTGCGAGGAAGCCGTAGTAGGTCAGCAGGGCGGCCAGGTAGGCGGCCTGGTCGTCGTAGAACTTGTAGGCCACGGCCAGCGGGAGCCCGGCCCAGCGGTGCCGTCGCTGGTACGTGTCCAGCCGGGCCAGCACGTCCATGCGCTCTCCCACACCATCGGCGGTGACGCGGCCCGCACCCGCCGTCACCCTTTTCCAGGTGCCCTGACCGGGGGCATGCATGCGACGCGGGAGGTGTCACGGGCCGGTGGGGGTCATGCGCCCTCCGGGGGCGGCTCCGGGTCGCGGTCGGACCGGGGCCAGACGTAGGGCAGGTCGTCCGGCACGTCCGGGAACAGCGGGCGGTACCGCTCGGGGTCCTTGCGCACCAGCGCCGAGCGGTGGCTGAGGTGCACGGCGTCGTCGCCCAGCCAGGGCGGCAGCTCTCCGGCGGCGGCCAGCTGCTGCTGGTCGCGGACGGGGTGGCCGGGGCGGTGCGCGGCGAGACCGGCGACGAGCGAGGCCGCGCAGGTGTCCTGGTGGCCCTGGTCCCGCCACACCCGGCACACCTCCAGCCCGTAGCGCACCAGCGCCTCCTCGTAGCCGATCCACATGCGGACCGCCGGGTGCCGGCGCCAGCCGTAGCCGGGCACCGTCAGACCGCGCAGCACCTGCAACGCCTCGACCCGCTGTTTGCCGAGTCTGCGGCGGTCGAGCACCTGCGCGCACTCGGTGAAGCCGGGGTAGGGCAGGAAGGTCTGCATGACACCGTCCGCGCGTTCGCCGGGGCGGGCCGGGCGCGTGTGCCGCCGGCCTGCTCGCAGGTGTGCCGGGCCGGCCGCCGTGTCCGCGGCGCCGGTCCGGGTGTTCTTACCTCAGTCTGCCGCCGGCCGGCATCCCGCGCGTGCGGAACGTGCCCCGGACGGTCGACAACTGCGCGCCGCTCGGGGGCGGCGGCGCGTGGAAGACACGCCGGGGTGGAAGGGATGGCGCACACCCAACCGAGGAGGCCGGATGCCCGATGCCGTGGCCGCGCGGAGCGCTGCCCGCGCCGTCGCCGTGGACGCCCCCGAGCCGCCCGCCGACGGCCCGTCCCCCGGGCCGCTCGCCGACCGGCTGAGCGCGGTGGCGGACGCCGTCCTGTACGAGGGCTATCTGCTCTATCCCTATCGCCGCTCCTCGCCGAAGAACCGGGTGCGGTGGCAGTTCGGGGTGCTGCTGCCCCGGGCCTGGGTGGAACGCGACGGTCCCGTCGCACCGGGTGTGTCCGGCTCCGCGGACTCCTGGTACCAGCGCACCGAGTGCCTGCTGCGGGCCGGCCGGGACGACGCCGTCGTGACGGTCCGGGTGCGCTACCTGCAGATGCAGCACAAGCAGGTGGAGCAGGCCCTGCCCGGCGGCTTCCGCCCGGTCGACTCGCTGCACACCGCGGACGGGGTCCGTCATCTCACCTTCGACGAGGCGGTGCCGCGCGAGACCCGGCTCACCGTCGCGTTGGGCGACCTGCTGCGCCGGGAGCTGACGGCGGAGGCGGGCGCGGCGGCCGGGGAGGAGACCGAGGACCTGCCGGCGGGCGCCGGGCGTGTGGTGCGCAGCCGCCTGCAGGTCCACGCCCGTGTCACGCTGACGGCACAGCGGCTCGGCACGGACCTGGTCCGGCTGCGGGTGCGGACCGAGAACACCGGGCGGTGCCCCGATCCGTCGGTTCCGCGCGACCGGGCGCTGCGGCAGGCGCTGATCGCCACGCACACCCTGATCACCGGCAGCGCTGTGCGGTTCGTGTCGCTGATCGACCCGCCGGCCGGGCTGGCGAAGGCGGCGGCCGGCTGCCGCAACGAGTTCACCTTCCCGGTCCTGGGCGGCGACCCGGACGTGGGCCCGGGCGGTGACGGGCAGGCCGCTCCGGCCGTGCTGTCCGCGCCGATCCTGCTGCCGGACCATCCGCAGGTGGCGCCGGAGAGCCCCGGCGATCTGCACGACGCCGCGGAGATCGACGAGATCCTGACTCTGCGCACCATGCTGCTGACCGACGAGGAGAAGGCCGAGGCCCGGGCCACGGACCCGCGGGCCGCCGAGATCCTGGACCGGGTGGACACCATGCCCGCCGAGGTCCTGGCCCGGCTGCACGGTGCCATCCGCTCGCTCGCACCCGCCGCGGGCGAGACCCCCGGCACCTCGCGCGATGCCGCCCCTGCCGGCCCACCCGAGCGGCCCGCCTGGTGGCAGGAGGACGCCGCCGGGCCGTCCCCCGCGACGGACACCGTGCTCGTCGACGGGGTGCGGGTGGGCCGCGGCAGCCGGGTCCGGCTGCGTCCCCGGCGGGGCGCGGACGCCCAGGACATGTTCCTGGCCGGCCGCACCGCCCACGTCGCCGGAGTGTTCCGCGACGTGGACGACGGCGTGCAGGTGGCCGTCACGGTGGACGACGACCCGGCGGCGGAGCTGCACACCTGGTACGGCCGGTTCCACTACTTCCGCCCGGACGAGCTGGAGCCCGCCGAGCCGTCTCCGTCGCCGGCCCCGACCCCGGACGGCGACGCACCCACCCGCACGACGACTCCCCCGACCCCATTCCCGGACCACGGACAGTGAGGCAGTACCGACCATGACCGCCACCGAAGCACGCCCGGCCGCACGCAAACCTCCGCAGATCGTGGACATGTCCTGGGACCCGATCACGCGGATCATCGGCAACCTGGGCATCTACACCAAGATCGACTTCGCCAACCGGGAAGTGATCGACTGCCGTTCCACGTCGTCCCTCTTCCGCGGCTACTCGGTGTTCATGAAGGGCAAGGACCCGCGGGACGCCGGGTTCATCACCTCCCGGATCTGCGGGATCTGCGGCGACAACCACACCACGTGCTCGCACTACGCCCAGCAGATGGCGTACGGCATCAAACCCCCGCCGCTGGCCGAGCTGATCACCAACCTCGGCGAGGCCGCGGAGTACATGTTCGACCACACGATCTTCCAGGACAACCTGGTGTTCGTGGACTTCTGCGAGGCCATGGTCAAGGCCACCAACCCGGGGGTGCTGGCCCGCGCCGAGCGCACCGAGGCCTCCCGCGGCCACATCCACGGCTATCGGACGATCGCCGACATCATGCGCGCCTTCAACCCGTTCGAGGGCGAGGTCTACAAGCAGGCGCTGAAGGTCTCGCGGGTGACCCGGGAGATGTTCTGCCTGATGGAGGGCCGCCATGTGCATCCCTCCACGCTGTATCCGGGCGGCGTGGGCACCATGCCGCAGCCCACCACGTTCACCGACTACCTCTCCCGCATGCTGCGCGTGCTGGACTTCATCAAGCAGGCCGTGGCGCTCAACGACGACGTCTTCGATTTCTTCTACGAGGCGCTGCCCGGGTACGAGGAGGTCGGCCGCCGCCGGATCCTGCTGGGCTGCTGGGGCTCCTTCCAGAACCAGAACACCTGCGACTACCGGTACGAGACGATGAACGAGTGGGGCAAGGACATGTATGTCACCCCCGGCATCGTCGTCGACGGCGAACTGGTCACCAACAACCTGGTCGACATCAACCTCGGGCTGCGGATCCTGCTGGGCTCGTCCTTCTACGAGGACTGGGTGAACGAGGAGCCGTTCGTCACCCACGACCCGCTGGGCAACCCGGTCGACATGCGGCACCCGTGGAACCAGACCACCCTGCCGGTGCCGCAGAAACGCGACTTCGAGGGCAACTACAGCTGGGTGATGAGCCCCCGCTGGTACGACGCGCGCACCGGCGACCACCTCGCCCTGGACACCGGCGGCGGCCCCCTCGCCCGGCTGTGGACCACCGCGCTGAGCAACCTGGTCGACACCCCGTACGTCAAGGCCACCGGCCGCAGTGTGCGCATCATGCTGCCCAAGAGCGAGAAGCTGCCGGAGATGACCCTGGAGTGGCACATCCCCCGGTGGTCCAACACCCTCGAACGCGACCGGGCCCGGCCGTACTTCGTCGCCTACGCGGCGGCGATGGCCTTCCAGTTCCTCGAGGAGGCCATGCAGCTGGTGCGGGCCGGGGACACCCGGGTGTTCGAGAACTTCGAGGTGCCGGAGGAGGCGATCGGCTGCGGCTTCCACGAGGCCGTCCGCGGGGTGCTCTCGCACCACCTGGTGATCAAGGACAAGAAGATCGCCAACTACCACCCGTACCCGCCGACCCCGTGGAACGCCAGCCCCCGCGACCACTACGGCACCCCCGGTCCCTACGAGGACGCCGTCCAGGGCCAGCCGATCTTCGAGGAGAACGGGCCCGACGACTTCAAGGGCGTCGACATCATGCGCACCGTCCGCAGCTTCGACCCCTGTCTGCCGTGCGGCGTGCACATGTACATGGGCAACGGCCGGACGCTCACCACCACCCACTCCCCCACCTACGGAGCGGGCCATGGCGGCTGAGACCGCGCCGGCCCCGGTGCGGCTGGCGGACGCCGACGTGGAGGCGCGGCTCGCCCGCATCGACGACCTGCTGGAGACGCTCGAGTCGGCGCCGGGCCCGACGGTGCGCGGCGCCGTGGAGGCGGTGCGGCTGCTGACCGAGGTCTACGGCGAGGCGCTGGCCCGGGTGCTCGAGTACGCGGACGCGCCGATGCGGCGGCGTATGGCGGAGGACGAGCTGCTGGAGCATCTGCTGGTGCTGCACGCCGTGCACCCGGACCCGGTCGAGGTGCGGGCGGCCCGCGCGGTCGAACGGCTGCGTCCCGCGGTGCGGGCGAGCGGCGGCGACGTGGAGCTCGCCGCCGTGGACGGCGAGGTGGCGCGGGTGCGGGTGCGCTCGGGCGGCGGGTGCGGGGCCGGCTGCGGCGGCGGTGGGGCGGATGTGGCGGGCGCGGTGCGCGAGGCCGTGCTGGCCGCCGCGCCCGAGCTGGCGGACGTCGAGACGGTGCCCGAGCAGCCGGCCGGGCGGGCGGCGCCCGCCTTCGTGCCGCTGGAGGCCCTGGCGCGGCGCGGCCCGGACGTTTTGGGTGTGCGGGAGGCGGGGTGAGCGCGCAGGGGGCGCTGGCCCGGCTGATCCGTTCCTCGGCCGCCCGGTCGGCGCCGGCCGCGCGGGAGGTGTGCGAGCTGTGCGCGGCCCCGGTGCCCGAGGAGCACCGGCACCTGTACGAGCTGAGCGAGCGCCAGGTGCGGTGCGCCTGTGATGCCTGCGCGGTGCTGTTCGCCGGTGACGGTGCGGGCGGCGGGGCGTTCCGGCTGGTGCCCCGGCGCCGGGTGCGGCTCGGCCGGGTGGACACCGCACCGCTCGGGGTGCCGGTCGGTCTGGCGTTCTTCGTGCCGCACACCGACGGCACGGTCACCGCTCAGGGGCCGAGCCCGGCCGGGGCCATGCGCTGGGAGGTGGACGCGCGGGTCTGGCGGCAAGCGGCCGAGCGGTGTCCGGAACTGGCCACGCTGCAACCGGAGGTGGAGGCGCTGCTGGTGAACACCGTACGGGGCATGGACCACCACTGGATCGTCCCCGTGGACGACTGCTTCCGGCTGGTGGCGCTGGTCCGGCGGGAGTGGCGCGGGCTGTCCGGCGGCGGCCGGGTGTGGCCGGCCGTGGAGGAGTTCTTCGCCGGCCTCACCGAACGCAGCTGACGATCCGAGGAGAGGACGGGCCGCAGGTGCACGAGTTGTCGGTCGCGACCGCGATCGTGGAGCGGGCCGGGGAACTCGCCCGGGCCCAGGGCACGGACGCCGTCGGGGAGGTGCGGGTCCGGGTGGGCGAGCTGTCCGGGGTCGTGCCCGAGGCGCTGGACTTCGCCTTCGAGGTGGCCCGGCAGGGCACCGTCCTGGACAGGGCCCGGCTCGTGGTCGAGCACGTGACCGCTCGGGCGTGGTGCGGGCCGTGCGGGGAGACGTTCCCGGTGGGCATGCCGCCGTTCTTCTGGTGCCCGCGCTGCGACCGGCCCTCGCAGGAGCTGCGCTGCGGGCGGGAGTTGGAGATCGTCGCGGTCGAAGCGGGGGCGCCTGGCTGAGCCCTGCCGCGAGTGCGCCGGCGGCCCCGCGGGAGGCGTGTGCCGCGCGGGGCCGTCGAGGCGGGTCAGCAGATGCGCGGCAGCTGCTCCCCGAGCGGCAGGTCCACCACCCGGGTGCCGCCCAGGCCGGTGGCCACGACCACCATGCCGGGGTGCTCGGCGACGCACTCGCCGACGATCGCGGCGCCGCTGCCCTGCGGGTGGGCCCGCATCGCCGCGAGCACGGCGTCGGCGTGGGCGGGCGGCACGAAGGCGACGAGCCGGCCCTCGTTGGCCACGTACAGCGGGTCGAGGCCCAGGAATCCGCAGGCGCTCGCGACGGCCTCCGGGACGGGCAGCGACCGCTCCCACAGCTTGACCCCGGTGCCGGAGGCGCGGGCGATCTCGTTCAGGGAGGCGGCGAGCCCGCCCCGGGTCGGGTCGCGCAGCACATGGATGTCCCGGGTGACGGCGAGCATGGCGGCCACCAGGTCGGCCAGCGGCGCGGTGTCGCTGGTGACCTCGGCGCCGAACTCCAGGCCCTCGCGCACGCTCAGCACGGCGATGCCGTGCAGTCCGATGGGTCCGCTGACGATGACGGCGTCGCCGGGGCGGGCCCGCTGCGGGCGGATGTCGACGCCCTCGGGGACGAGGCCGATGCCGGCGGTGGTGACGTACACGCCGTCGCCGTGCCCGGACTCCACGACCTTGGTGTCGCCGGTGACGACGGTGACCCCGGCGGCCTCGGCGGCGGCGCCCATGGCCTGGGCGACGCGGTCCACCACGGCCAGTTCGGTGCCCTCCTCCAGGACGAAGGCGGCCGACAGGAAGGCGGGCCGCGCGCCGCTCATGGCGAGGTCGTTGACGGTGCCGTTGACCGCGAGGTCGCCGAGGCTGCCGCCGGGGAAGAACAGCGGCCGCACGACGTGGGAGTCGGTGGAGAAGGCCAGGCGGGCACCGCCGAGGTGGAGCACCGCCGAGTCGCCCATGCCGGCCAGGACGGGGTTGCCGTAGGCCGCCGCGAACACGTCGTGGACCAGCTCGGCGGACAGGGCGCCGCCTCCGCCGTGTCCCATGACCACGACCGGCTGGTCGCGGATCGGGGCGGGGCAGGTCCAGTTCGCCGGGTCGACGGGGGTGCCGGTCTGCGGAGATGCGAGATCAGCCAACGGGGTTCATCTCCTCCTGCGCGGTGCGCGCGCCCTGCGGGACGGGGGTGTCCGCGGGCGCCGGGGCGCCCTGCGGGGGCCGGCCGTTCATCCGGCGGTACAGGTAGTAGGCCGCGCAGGCTCCCTCGCTGGAGACCATGGTGGCGCCGAGCGGGGTGCGCGGGGTGCAGGTGGTGCCGAACGCGGCGCACTCGGTGGGTTTGATCATGCCTTGGAGCACCTCGCCGGCCCGGCAGACGGCGGGTTCCTCGGTGCGGATGCCGTCGACGTCGAAGCGGTGCGCGGCGTCGAACGCCCGGTACTCCTCGGTCAGTCGCCAGCCGCTGGCGGGGATGGGGCCGATGCCGCGCCAGGTGCGGTCGGCGACCTCGAAGACCTCCTCGATCATGCGGCGGGCGGCGGGGTTGCCCTGCTCGCGCACGGCCCGGGCGTAGGCGTTCTCCACCCGGTGCTCGCCGCGTTCCAGCTGGTGCACGGCGCGGCGGATGCCCTCCAGGACGTCGAGCGGTTCGAAACCGGTGACGACGATGGGCACCCGGTGCCGCTCGGCCAGCTCCGGGTACTCGGCGGTGCCCATCACGCTGCACACGTGGCCTGCGGCGAGGAACCCCTGCACCCGGCAGCCGGGGGCGGTCATGATGGCCTCGATCGCCGGAGGCACCCGCACATGGGACACCAGCAGGCTGAAGTTGGTCAGGCCCAGGCGGCGGGCCTGGTGCACGGCCATGGCGTTGGCCGGGGCGGTGGTCTCGAAGCCGATGGCGAAGAACACCACCTGACGGTCCGGGTGTCTGCGGGCGAGGTCGAGGGCGTCGAGCGGCGAGTACACCACGCGGACGTCGCCGCCCTCGCTCTTGACCCGGAACAGGTCGCGGCCCGTGCCGGGCACCCGCAGCATGTCGCCGAAGGAGCAGAAGATCACCTCGGGGCGGGAGGCGATCTCCAGGGCCTTGTCGATGACCTCCAGCGGTGTCACGCACACCGGGCACCCCGGGCCGTGGATCAACTCCACCTCGTCGGGAAGGAGTTGGTCGATGCCGTGGCGGATGATGGAGTGGGTCTGGCCGCCGCACACCTCCATCAGCGCCCAGGGCCGGGTGACGGTGGCGCGGATCTCGTCGAGCAGCCGACGGGCCAGCTTCGGGTCGTTGAACTCGTCGATGTACTTCACCGGGCCTCACTTCCGCTCTCCTGCCGAGCCGCCTGCTGCCATGCGTCGCCGAACTCCTCCTGGAGCAGACCGAGTTGCTCGAACAGTTCCAGGGACGCCCGCGCCGAGGCCTCGTCCAGGCGCTGCAGGGCGAAGCCGACGTGGACGATGACGTACTCGCCCACCCGGACGTCGGGCAGGTATTCCAGGCACGCCTGTTTGCGCACCCCGCCGAAGTCGATCAGGCCGGTGAGCGGGTCGGCACGGTGGTCGATGGACACGACCTTGCCGGGCACTGCCAAGCACATGGGTCACTCCGTTGCGTCGCTGTCGGGAACCGTCCTCGGGCCGCGGGGCCGGTCGGGGGCGAACCGGTGGGCCGCCACCATGAGCTGTCCCAGCGCCAGTCCGCCGTCGTTCGGCGGCACCTCGCCGTGGCACAGGACGACGAAGCCGTCCCGGGCCAGCAGGGCGGTGCACTCCTGTTCCAGCAGGCCGTTGGCGAAGACCCCGCCGGTGAGGGCGACCGTGGTCAGGCCGGTCGCGGTGCGGGCACGCCGGCAGATCTCGGCGACGGCCCGGGCCACGCCCCGGTGGAAGCGGGCGGCGAGGACGGGCGCGGGGACGCCGCGCCGCAGGTCGGTCTGCAGGGCGCACAGCACGGGTGCGGGGTCGCAGTCCAGCAGGCCCGCCCGGTCGGTGATGGCGAAGGGGTACGCCGCCGAGTCCGCCTGCCACGCCTGTGCGGCCGCCGCCTGGAGTTCCAGCGCGGCCTGCGCCTCGTAGCCCGCCCGGTGGCACACCCCGGCGAGGGAGGCCACGGCGTCGAAGAGCCTGCCCATGCTGGAGGTGGGCACGCAGGCCACGTCGCGTTCCAGCTGGCGCCTCAGCAGGGACAGTTCGCCTGTCGTGCAGGCGGCGACGCTGGGCAGGTCCTCCGCCCAGGGCAGGTGTGCGGCCCACAGCCGGGCCAGGGCGAGGCGGCAGGGGTTGGCCACGCCGGCGTCGCCGCCGGGCAGCGGGGCCGGGGCGAGGCGGGCGAAGCGCCGGTGGCCGGTGTAGTCGGCGATGAGCACCTCGCCGCCCCAGACGGTGCCGTCGTCGCCGTATCCGGTGCCGTCGAAGGCGACACCGATGACCGGTGCGGTGCCGTCCAGGCCGTGTTCGGCCATCGCGGAGGCGATGTGTGCGTGGTGGTGCTGGACCAGCACGGGGGTCCGCGCGGGCAGGCCGGCCGCGCGGCGGCGCGCCCAGCGGGCCGAGTGGTAGCCGGGGTGCCGGTCGGCGGCGACGGTCTCGGGGGCCACACGGGTGAGGGTCAGCAGGTGCTGTTCGGCCCGTCGGGCGGCGTCCAGGCCGCCGAGGTCGGCCAGGTCGCCGATGTGCGGGCCGAACCAGGCCCGGTCGCCGTCGGCGGCGCACAGGGCGTGCTTCAGGTCGCCGCCGACCGCGAGAGTCGGCCGCACCGGCACGGGCAGGGTGAGCGGGCGGGGCACGAAGCCGCGGGAGCGGCGCAGCACCTGGGTGGTGCCGTCGGGGCGGACACGGAGCACCGAGTCGTCGCAGGGGCAGGCGATGGGCCGGTCGTGGGCGAGGAAGGCGTCGGCGATGCCGGACAGCCGGGTCAGGGCCTCCTCGTCGTCGGTGACGATGGGTTCGCCGGAGCGGTTGCCGCTGGTCATCACGAGCAGCCGGGGGCCGGGCGGGTCGCCGGGCAGCCCGAACAGCAAGGTGTGCACGGGGGTGTAGGGCAGCAGGACGCCCACGTGCGGGCTGCCGGGGCACACCGCGTCGGCGGGGCGGGGGCCGGCGCCCGGGGTGCGCGGGCTCAGCAGGACGATGGGCCGCACCGGTGAGGTGAGGGCGGCGCGTTCGTGCGCGGTGAGGTGGGCGATCGACTCGACGGTGGCCAGGTCCGGGCACATCACGGCGAAGGCCTTGCCACCGCGTTCCTTGCGGGCGCGCAGCCTGGTGACGGCGCGGTCGTCGGTGGCGTCGCAGGCCAGGTGGTAGCCGCCCAGGCCCTTGACGGCGACGATCCGTCCGGCGGCCAGCAGGGCACGGGCCGCCGCGAGGGCGTCCGCGTCCCGGGCGGGGCGGACGTCGCTGCCGGGGGCGGGGACCAGGCGCAGCCGGGGCCCGCAGTCGGGGCAGGCGACGGGCTGGGCGTGGAAGCGGCGGTCGGCGGGGTCGGTGTACTCGCGGGCGCAGGCCGGGCAGAGGGGGAAGCCGGCCATGGTGGTGGCCGCGCGGTCGTAGGGCAGGGCGGTGGCGATGGTGAACCGGGGCCCGCAGTGGGTGCAGGTGATGAAGGGGTGCCGGTGGCGGCGGTTGCCGGGATCGGCCAGCTCGCGCAGGCAGTCGGCGCAGGTCGCGGTGTCCGGCGGCAGCTGGGTGCGGCCGGCGGAGGAGGTGCTGGGCCGGATGGTGAACGGCTCCGGGGTGCCGGTGGGGGGCAGGTCCTCGGTGCCGATCGCGGTGAGGGTGGCCAGCGGCGGCGGCTGCCGGGCCAGCAGCTCGCAGAACCGGTCGACGTCGTCCGCCGGTCCCTCGACCTCGATGAGCACGCCGTCGGCGGTGTTGCCGACGAAACCGGCCAGGGCGAGGTCGGCGGCGAGCCGGTGCACGTACGGCCGGAAGCCGACACCCTGCACCGTGCCGCGCACGGTGAGCCGGCGGCGCACACGTCCGGTGGCGGGGGCGGTCACGGGGCGGAGGCCGGCTGCGGACGGGTGTGCGGGGCGTGGTCGGGTGTGCCGGCCGGGGCGTCGGCGGCCGACGGCTCGGGGGCATGGCCGTGGTTGTGGCTGTGGGGGTGCGGGGCGAGGGGCGGGCGGTGGGCCGGGCCCGACGCGCGGGCGGCGAGGACGCGGTCCAGGAGGGTGTCGACGCCGTCGCCGGTGCGGGCGCAGGTGCGGACGGTCTCCACCCCCGGATTGACCCGCTGCACGTTGGCCCGGAACGTGTCCTCGTCGAAGCCGGCCGCGGCGGCGAGGTCGGTCTTGGTGGCGACGACGAGGTGGGCCGAGCCGAAGGCGGTGGGGTACTTCAGAGGTTTGTCCTCGCCCTCGGTGACCGCCATGAGCACGATGCGCAGGGTTTCGCCGAGGTCGTAGGAGGCGGGGCAGACCAGGTTGCCGACGTTCTCCACGAACAGCACGGCGGTGTCCTCGGGCAGCCATCCGGTGAGGTGGCCGCGCAGCTGGCGGGCCTCCAGGTGGCACAGTCCGTCGGTGAGCACCTGGCGCACGGGTGCGCCGGAGCGGGCCAGCCGGGTCGCGTCGTTCTCGGTGGCCAGGTCGGCGGTGAGCGCGGCCACCGGCACACCCCGTTCGACCGCGCGGGCCAGGACGCGGCCGAGGAGTTCGGTCTTGCCGCTGCCCGGGCTGGACAGCAGGTTGACCACGGCCACGCCGCGGCCGTCGAGTTCGGCGCGCAGGGCGCGGGCGAGATCGTCGTTGTGGGCGAGCACCGCCTGCTTGACGTCGGCGGACCGGCACATGGCTCTCCTCAGGGCGGGTTCGGCACGCTGGAGCGCGGCGGGCGGGCACGGCCCGCCGGGGGATGTGCTGCGGGCGGGGTGTCCCGTCGATCCTGCGCCCGGCCCGCGACCGGGGGCGGCAGCGCAGCCGTGCCGGGCGGCCCGGATTCGTCCGGGCGGCCCAACGACGGGGTGGCGGCGGGGTCGGCGAGCAGGACGGGGACCAGGGTGTGCAGCGCCTCGACGGCGTGGCCGACGGCCCGGCGGACCGGGGCGCTCAGTTCGGGCGCGATGTCCTCGTCGCCGCGCGGCAGGGTGTGGGGTTCGCAGGCGAGGACGAGAACCCGGGGCAGCGGGCCGTCACCGAGGTGGGCGGCCAGGGCGAGCACCCGGGCCGGGTCCATGCCGTGGGCCTCGGGCGGCACCGCGTGGGTGTCGTCGGGGGGTTCGGCCTCGATCAGGGACAGGGTGCCGGGCCGGTGGCCGCGCGGGGCGGCGTCGACGAGGACGGCGGTGTCGTAGCCGTCCAGCAGGGTGTAGGCGAGGTCGAGGCCGCGGATGCCGAAGTCCTCCGTGCGCACCTCGGGCGGCAGCGGGCGGGCGGCCAGGGCCTTGAGCACTTCGGGGCCGAAGGCGTCGTCGCCGAGGAAGATGTTGCCGACGCCCGCGACCAGCAGCCGGGCGGTCACCGGGTGCTCCCGGCGAGCGGGGCGGGGGCCGGGGGGCGGGCCGGACCGCAGCTGCCGGAGAGACCGGCCGACCGGCGCAAGGTCTCGGCGGTGAACGACCGGGCGCGGACCGGCAGGAGACGGTCCACCAGGCCGAGGGTCTGCGCGGTGGCGGCACCGACCGGCAGGGCCTCGGTGGTGCGCGGCACGGCCTCGACGCTCTGCGGCCGGGGTGTGAAGTCTCCCGCGGCGTGCCGCTCGACGGCCAGCGAGGCGGCGGTGACGTCGGTGCCGTGCGGGGCGCGGGCGACGTCCACCCGGTGCCCGCGGTCGGGGAGTTCGGCGTACCCACGCCGGGTGGGGCTGTTGAACGCGCTCGCGACGAGCAGGATGTCCATGACGCGGCATGCTGTCCCGCTTCCCGGGACAGGCGAAGGACGCCCGGCCGGGGGTCGCCCGCCGGTGTCAGGTCTCCTCCTCCATCCGGATCGAACGGCGCAGGTCCTCGAAGGCGGGGCTGTGGTCGTCCTTGTTCATCTCCGCCAGCGCCCGGGCGAGGGCGTCGAGTTTGCGCTGGACGGCATGCTCGGCGCGCATCTCGGAGTTCTTCAGCAGCGCGAGCAGCAGCAGGGTCACGGCGCTCATGGACCCTCCTGCCGCCAGCCCCAGCTCCACGCCCAGGTGTGCCACGTGGGCGGCGACGAAGAAGCCGACGACCAGCAGGCACAGCAGGAAGAACACCGGGGAGCTGGTGAAGTTCGAGGCGTACTCGGCGAACTGCTCGAACCGGCCGCGTCGGGGGCCGCCGCGGTGTGCGGGGCTCTTGAACGTCATGCACGAGCTGTACCCGGTGTGCGGCGCACGGCGCGCCGCAGCCTCACTTTGCGTTCATATGATGTAACAGTCTGCTCATGATTCAGCAGCAGAGCATCGACAGCGCCTCCGTCGGTCGTGACGGGGCATCGGACCACCACCTGCGCCGTCGTGGCCTGCGGGGAGCCCTGCTGGCCGCGGCGACCACCGCCGTGCTGGCCGGCGGGCCCACGGCCGCGGCCGCGCAGCCGTCCGCCGCCCATGAACCCGACTGGGACGCCATCGCCGCCTGCGAGTCCAGCGGCAACTGGCACGCGAACACCGGCAACGGCTACTACGGCGGGCTGCAGTTCCGTCAGTCCAGCTGGGTCCTGGCCGGCGGCCTGAAGTACGCGGCGCGCGCGGACCTGGCCACCCGACGGCAGCAGATCGCCATCGCCCGCAACCTGGCCCGCATCCAGGGCATGTCCGCCTGGGCCTGCGCCTGACGGCCGGCCAGGTCGCCGCGGACGGACGTCAGTAGAGCATCCGCAGCGCACCCGGCAGCACCCGGGCCGTGACCGGCAGGACGGCGTCGACCTCGCCGTCGGCGCCCCAGGGCACGGCCCGGTCGGCCTCGATCCGGACCGTGCGGCCGCGCAGCACCCGCACCTCGGGCCGCGCCAGGTGCCGGCCGGTCTTCAGCTCGTTCATCAGCGCGAAGAACAGCCGGCGCGGCGCGGCGGCGATCAGCACCACGTCGAGCATCCCGTCGTCGACGCGGGCGCCGGGGGCGATCATCCGGCCGGATCCGTAGTAGGCGGAGTTGGCGGCCACGACGGTGTATCCGCGGTGACGGTGCACGGTGCCGTCGACGGTGATCCGGTAGGCGGCGTGCCGCCAGCCGGCCACCGCCCGCAGCCCGCCCGCGTAGTACGAGGCCGCGCCGCGCAGCAGCCGGGCGCGGTTGGCGTACCGGTTGGCGAGCGCGTCGACGCCCGCGTAGACGCTGCCCAGGACCACGGTCCGGGGCGTGCCGTCGCGCCGCACCTCGATGGTGTCCACCGCTTTCGGCTCGTGCCGCAGCAGGATGCGGGCCAGCGCGGACGGCTCGGCGGGCAGTCCCAGGGCGCGGGCGAGGTCGTTGCCGCGCCCGGCGGGGACGAGCCCGAGGACGGTGCCGGTGCCGCTGAGCGCCCCGCCGATCCCGCCGGCGATGCCGTCCCCGCCCACGGCCAGGACGATGCGGCCGCGGTCGCCGGCCCGGCGGGCGAGGTCCTGGGCGTGGGCGAGGCTGCGGCTGTGCACGGTCTCCAGCGCGGCGCCCGCCTGCCGCAGCAGGCGGCCCACCCGCTGCAGCGCGCCGGCCCCCGTGGCCGCGCCCGCCGTGGGATTGACGATGGCGGTGAACTGTCGCAACGGCGCGTCTCCCGGGCGGCACGGACGTGGGCGGGCAGCGGTAGGCCGGGCGGGCGCAGGCTGGGTGCACGAAGAGGACGCGCCCTGGCCGCACGGCCGTTGCACTGTCGCAGACGAGAGCGGTTCACCACAAGATCGCGGGAAGATCGGACCGTGCGGTGTTCCGTACGGTGACCGCTCCGGCGCTCCCCTGCGGCCCGGGGCACCCGGGCGCCACGGAGGGCCACGGAGGTGTGTCCTCGTGCCGGCCGGGGGTGCCGGTGTCCCGGCCTCGCGCTCAGGCCGCCAGGGAGGTGCCCGGGGTGAGGTGCTCGAGCAGCTCGGCGCGGTGCAGGGAGGCGACGGGCGCCGTCAGGTCGGGGTGGCGCAGCAGGGCTGCGGCACGGGCCTCGCGCTCGTCCGGGCCGAGCAGACGCCGGAACTCGACGAACCGGGCGGCCGGGTGGCCGCTGTCGGTGAGCGCGGCCACCGCCCGCTCGGCCAGGTCGGGCTCGGTGAGCAGGCAGACCGCCCAGCTGGCGACGGTCTCGTCCACCCAGGTGCGCCAGGCGTACGCCTGAGGGTCCTGCTCGATGCCGTCGGCGCCGGTGATCCAGTCGAGCCGGGCGGATCCGCCGGCGCCCGCCATGCCGACCAGGGCGGCGTCCATGGCCGTCGGGTAGCGCAGCCAGGCCGCGGCCGTCACCGCCTGGCGGGCCTGGACCTCGCACAGCGCGGACGCGAGCGCCCCGCCGGTGGCGGGGTACGCGCCGGTCAGCCATCGGGTGGTCGCGGCGATCAGGGGAGAGAGGTCTTCGAGCACTGCCGAGCCGTTCGGACGGTCCCCGCGTTCCCCGGTCCGCGGCGGTGCGGACACCCGGGTGCGGGGCGACGGATTCACAAGGACGTCCGCCACGGTAGTCCGCACCCCGGGCTCGGCAGTGTGGCCCGGACCTCTTCCGGAAGGTGGCTTTTGCCACATGCGCCCCGAAGGTCGCTTCGGGGGGCGTCGGCGAGAGGTCCGGGAGGAGGGGCGGGGCGCCGGTCAGACCCCGGCGGGGAAGCGGTCCCAGACGCGGTGGGCCGCCAGCAGCCCCACGACCTGCTCCAGGGTGGCGGTGCCGCTGTCCCCGACGATCACTCCGGGGGCGTCGACGGGGACACCGGCCGCCTCCAGCGCGGCCTCGGCACCCTTCCAGGCGCCGATGGCCTTGCCGTGCCGGAAGGCCTCCGACAGCAGCAGGCTCACCCTCGGGTCCTGGCTCGCCTGCCCGACGGACGGCAGCGGCGACTTCGCGTCCCGGGCACCGTAGGCGTCGGCGCCCACGCCCGGTGCGCCGGCGAGCAGGACGGCGTCGAACTCCACCGACCGCGCGGTGGCGTAGGTGCGCTGCACGGTCAGTGCGTCGGCGCCGTCGCCGAGGGTGCCGCCGGCGGGCGAGACGACGAGGGGCACCATGCCGCCCGCGAGCACCGCCTCCCGGACCGCCCGCACCCCGTCCAGGTCGCCGTCCGGCCCGGTGACGATGCCGATGACCCGCCCGTCGGTGGGCCAGGTCCGGCCGACCTGCGACAGGGCCGGACTGGGCTGGACGTCGGCGAGCGGCACAGTGGGATCGGGCGCCGGCAGGCCGAGGCCCTCGGCGACCCGCGCGCACAGCTCGCCGTCGATGTTGGCGAGCACCTGCAGGGCGCGTTCCTTGACGGCCTGCTCGTAGCACTTGCCGAGTTCGAAGGTGTAGGCGCCGATGATGTGCTCGCGCTCCACCGGGCTCATGCTGAGCCAGAACCGGCGGGGCTGGCTGAAGTGGTCCTGGAAGGACTCCGGGGCCGCGCGGACCTTGGTGGCCTCCGGCACCCGTACCGGCGTCTCGACGAAGGCGCCGTGCGCCCCGTCCGCGGTGAACGGGCAGCCGCCGTCCAGGGAGTTGGGACGGTAGGGCGCCACCCCGCGGTGCACCGCGGTCTGATGGAAGCTGTCCCGCAGCATGTCGTTGACCGGCGCGTGCGGGCGGTTGATGGGGATCTGCGGGAAGTTGGGGCCGCCCAGGCGGGTGATCTGGGTGTCCAGGTAGGAGAACAGGCGCCCGGCGAGCAGCGGGTCGTCGGTGATGTCGATGCCGGGGACGAGATGGCCGACGTGGAAGGCGACCTGCTCGGTCTCGGCGAAGAAGTTCGACGGGTTGCGGTCGAGGACGAGGCGCCCGACGGGCTGCACGGGGGCCAGTTCCTCGGGGACGATGTTGGTCGGGTCCAGCAGGTCGATGCCCTCGAAGGTCTGCTCGGGGGTGTCGGGGAAGGTCTGGATGCCCAGCTCCCACTCGGGATACGCGCCGGCCTCGATGGCGTCGGCCAGGTCCCGGCGGTGGAAGTCGGGGTCGACGCCGCTGAGGATCTGTGCCTCCTCCCACACCAGGGAGTGCACGCCCAGCTTCGGCTTCCAGTGGAACTTCACCAGGGTGGTGCCGCCCTCGGCGTCGACCAGCCGGAAGGTGTGCACGCCGAAGCCCTCCATGGTCCGGAAGGAGCGCGGGATGCCCCGGTCGGACATGTTCCACAGGGTGTGGTGGGTGGCCTCGGTGTGCAGGGTGACGAAGTCCCAGAACGTGTCGTGGGCGCTCTGCGCCTGCGGGATCTCCCGGTCGGGATGGGGTTTGCCCGCGTGGATCACGTCGGGGAACTTGATGGCGTCCTGGATGAAGAAGACCGGGATGTTGTTGCCGACCAGGTCGAAGACGCCCTCGCTGGTGTAGAACTTCGTCGCGAACCCCCGGGTGTCGCGCACGGTGTCGGCCGAGCCGCGCGATCCCAGCACCGTGGAGAACCGCACGAAGACCGGTGTCTCGACGTCCTTGGCGAGGAAGGCCGCCTTGGTGATCGAGGCCGCCGTGCCGTAGCTCGTGAAGACGCCGTGCGCCGCGGCGCCGCGGGCGTGGACCACGCGCTCGGGGATGCGCTCGTGGTCGAAGTGCATGACCTTCTCGCGCAGGTGGTGGTCCTGCAGCAGGACGGGTCCACGAGGGCCTGCCTTGAGGGAGTGGTCGGTGTCGTACAGCCGTGTCCCCTGCGCGGTGGTCAGGTACTCCCCGCCCTGGGCCACCGCCGCCCGGTCCGCTCCCGTTTCCTGCCCGGTGGGCGAGACGGTGGCCGGGCCGGACTGGTCCGGCTTCGGCGGCCACGGCTGCGTGGGCTCCGTCGGCTCGGCGACGGACGGCGAGCGGGACCCCGGCTTGCCCGGGATGCCGTCCTCCGGCCCGTTGCCGCCGTGCGGCGCGCCGTCGGCTCGCTGGGCTGCCTGCTCGATGCGGTCGGTGTCGCTCATCGCTGCTGCTCCTCGGCTGATGGCCGCGTGCGGTGCGCCGCGCCACGGCCTCGTGCTGTCCGGTTGCGGTCGTGTTCCGTCCGCCGCCCGCCGTCCGGCCCGCGGCCGGGCGTGCTCCATGGGCACGTGCGCGGGGCCGGTCGGGGCGGCTCTCGGCGCCGAGTGCCCCGCGGTGCCGGTACCGATGCGGGCGGAACCCGGGGGTGTCGTCGCTCTCGTACGGGGTCCGCGGGGGCGCGTGGCCGTCGTGTGCGCCGACGCGAACGCGACCGCGGCCGACGCGCTGCCCGGGAAGCCGGCTCGCCGCCGCCGAGCCGAACTCCCCGCCGTGGATCCGGCTCGCCGTCGAGGAGCCGTCGGCCGCTCGGGGTCCGGTGTCCGGGCGGTGGCGCACCCCCTACCCTGGGGCCGTGCACATCTGTTTCGTCTGCAGCGGGAACATCTGCCGGTCGCCGTCCGCGGCCCTGGTCTTCGGCGCGCATCTGCGCCGGGCGGGGCTGGCGGAGGAGGTACGGGTCACCAGCGCCGGGATCGGCCCCTGGCACGTCGGGGAGCCCATCGACGAGCGGGCCGCCGAGGTGCTGGCCCGGCACGGCTACCCCGTCGAGCACGTCGCCGCGCAGGTGGGCGACGACCATCTGGACGCCGACCTGCTCCTGGCCATGGACCGCGGTCACGAGAAGGCCCTGCGCCGCCTCGTCGACGACCCGTCCCGGGTGCGGATGCTGCGCTCCTTCGACCCGGAGGCCACCGGCGACCTGGACGTGCCCGACCCTTACTACGGCGGTCCCGAGGGGTTCGAGGAGGTACTGGGCATGATCGAGGCCGCGGTGCCCGGCCTGCTCGCCTGGGTCCGCGAGCAGCTGCCGTCGTGAGCGCGGGCCGGTCCGGCGACGCCCCGGCCGTCCCGTCCACCCCGCAGGCCGCGGCCTCCCGCTTCACCGGGCGGACCGTGACCGCGTCGCGCCCGCTGACCGGGACGCTCACCGAGGTGTCCCTGGACGACGGCCGCGTGGTCGTGGTCAAGCGCGGCGACCGGCCGGACGCCCTGCGCGCGGAGGCCGCGGGCCTGCGCTGGCTGGCCGACGCCGGAACGGTGCGCGTCCCCCGGGTCCACGGGCACGACGGGCGCTGGCTGGTGACCGACCGCGTCCCGGACGGCCGTCCGGGCGAGCGGGCCGCGCTGCGGTTCGGCCGTGACCTCGCCGCGCTGCACCTGTCCGGGGCGCCCGCCTTCGGTTCTCCGCCTCCGGGCGGATGCGAGGACGCGTACATCGGGCTCGCCCCGATGCGCAACGCCACCGGCGACGACTGGCCCCGCTGGTACGCGGAGCACCGGGTGCTGCCCTATCTGCGCCGCGCCGTCGACGACGGTGTGCTGCGCCCCGGCGAGGCGGCCGTGATCGAGGACGTCCTGGAGCGGCTGCCCGAGCTGGCCGGGCCCGCCGAACCGCCCGCGCGGCTGCACGGCGACCTGTGGAACGGCAACGTCCTGTGGGGTGCGGACGGGCAGGTCCACTTGATCGATCCGGCCGCGCACGGCGGTCACCGGGAGACCGACCTGGCCATGCTCCGTCTCTTCGGCTGCCCGCATCTCCAGCGGGTGCTGGACGGCTACCGGGAGGTCTCGCCCCTGGCCGACGGCTGGCAGGAGCGGATCGGACTGCACCAGCTGTTCCCGCTGCTGGTGCACGCGGTGCTGTTCGGACGCGGGTACGCCGAGCAGGCGCTCGCGGCGGCCCGCACCGCCCTGCGCTGACCGCCGGCCGCCCGGGGCGACCCGCTGGGACCCGCGGCCGTGCCGCCGGGCGGATGCGGCCGCCCTCGCCGTACCGACCCGGGCGGGGCGGACAGGGCGGCCTGGCCGAGCGGCAGCTGCCCGTCGTCCTGACGGCGGACGGCGCCGGACCGGCGCCGGCCACGGCGGGCACCGCGCTGGTCGGCAGACGGCTGATGCGCCGGACCCACGGGCTGGGCCGGGCGAGATGACCCGCAGGGACGAGCACCACGACGCGGTGCAGCACTCGGTGCGGGAGGTGTGATCATCGTCGGCGCCGACGGCGAACCCGTCCTCGCCGACGACGAGGCGCACCGCCTGCTCGGCCTGCCCCAGGACGCCGAACGGCGCCGGGTGTCCGCCCTCGGACTGGATCCGGAGATCGCCGGTCTGCCGGTCTCGGGACGCATCGCGACGGACGAGGTCCATCTGGTCGGCGACCGGCTGCTGGGCGGCCCACCGAGACGGAGCTTCCCCTGCCGTGACATGCAAGCGGGCGGCCGGCACGTACATGGCACGTGTGCGGGCGGCCGGTATCCGCGTGACCCGTGCGCGGGCAGCGACACGTGTCCGCGTACGGGCGGCCGGGCGGGAGAAGGCCCGGGACCTGTGCTCTGTGGCGGGTCCCGGGCCTCGGACTGCGGCTGTCAGGTGTGCGGGTGAGCCGTCAGGCTGCGCCCAGCCGGGTGCTCAGCAGCGCCTTGCCGAGTTCGGCACCCTTGCGGCTGTCGGCCTGGGCCTTGAGGAACAGCTCCGTCAGTTCGTTGTCGCCGTCCCGTTCCGCGTCCTGGATGTACTGCTCGAGGCGGAGCGCGTTGCTCAGACAGGACTCCACGTACCAGATGAGGTTGTAGTCCTTGTCCCGTGTGCCGGTGACGTCACCGGTCTCGGCACTGATCGTCATACGGGCCTCCTGCTCGCTGTGGGCCTGCGTCGTGGACCGCCCGCCGGGTACCCCGGGCCCGCGTCGGCACACGCCGCCTCAGCCCAGGGCGCGGTCGAGGTTGTAGGCGGCGCTGATCAGGGACAGGTGGGTGAAGGCCTGCGGGAAGTTGCCCTGCTGTTCGCCGGTGCGGCCGATCTCCTCGGCGTACAGGCCGAGATGGTTGGCGTAGGTGAGCATCTTCTCGAAGGCGAGCCGCGCCTCGTCGAGACGGCCGGCCCGGGTGAGGGCCTCCACGTACCAGAACGAGCAGATGGAGAACGTCCCCTCGTCGCCGTGCAGCCCGTCGGGGCTGGCGCTCGGGTCGTAGCGGTAGACGAGGGAGTCGGAGACCAGGTCCTCGGTGAGCGCGTCGAGGGTGGACAGCCACTTGGGGTCGGTGGGGGCGATGAACTTCGCCAGCGGCATCATCAGCACGGCGGCGTCCAGCACCTCCCCGCCCTCGTACTGCACGAACGCCTGCCGCCGCTCCGACCAGCCGCGTTCCATGATGCGGCAGTAGATCGCGTCCCGGGTCTGTCGCCAGTACGGCAGGTCGGCGGGCAGTCCCCGGTGGTTGGCGAGCCGGATGGCACGTTCGATGGCGACCCAGCACATCAGCCGTGAGTACAGAAAGTTCTTCCGGCCGCCTCGGGTCTCCCACACCCCTTCGTCGGGCTGGTCCCAGTTCTCGCACACCCAGCGCACCAGCCGGGACACGTCGTTCCACTCGTCGCTGGAGATCGGGTGCGCCCACTTGTCGTAGAGGTAGATGGAGTCGATGAGGGCGCCGTAGATGTCGAGCTGGAGCTGGTCGGCGGCGGCGTTGCCGACGCGGACGGGGGCCGAACCGTGGTGGCCGGTCAGGTGGGTCAGTTCCCGCTCGGGCAGGTCGGTGCGGCCGTCGATGCCGTACATGATCTGCAAGGGGCCGTCGGCCTTGCCGTCGCCCGGGCTGATGTGCTCGGTGACGAAACGCATGAACGCCTCGGCCTCTCCGCTGAAGCCGAGCCGCAGCAGCGCGTAGACGGCGAACGCGGCGTCCCGCACCCACACGTAGCGGTAGTCCCAGTTGCGCTCGCCGCCGATGCGTTCCGGCAGGCTGGTGGTGGGGGCGGCGACGATGGCGCCGGTGGGTGCGTAGGTCAGCAGCTTCAGGGTCAGCGCGGATCGGTGCACCATCTCCCGCCACCGGCCCCGGTAACGGGACTGTGCGAGCCACCGCCGCCAGTAGGCCACGGTGGCGTTGAACTGGGCCTCGGCCTCCAGGTGGGGGCACCGGCGCGGCGCCACGTCGCCGCCGACCTGGTCCAGGGCGAAGACGGCCGAGTCCCCCTCGGACAGTTTGAAGTCCGTGCGCACGTCCGGCCCTTCGATCTCCAGGGGGACGGTGGACGTGAGAGCGAGGGACAGCGAGGGCGACTCGAACAGGACCCCGCAGCCGTCGCCGCGGACGGTGTGCGCATCGGCGGCGTAGTGGAACCGGGGGGCGATCCTCGCCCGGAAGGACAGGGTGCCGCGCACGCACAGCACCCGGCGGATGAGCCGGTGCCGGTCGGCCTCCCCCGGGATGCCCGTGGCGCCGGCCACCGGCATGAAGTCCTGCACCTCCCCGGCGCCTTCCTCGGTGTAGAACCGGGTGATCAGCACATTGGTGTCGGGGAAGTAGAACTGCTTGGTGCGCAATGTGTCGGTCGCGGCGAGTTCGAAGCAGCCTCCGTGGTCGGCGTCCAGGATGGACGCGAAGACGCTCGGGGCGTCGAAGGCCGGGGGGCAGTACCAGTCGATCGTGCCGTCGCTGCCGACCAGGGCGACGGTGCGCAGGTCGCCGATGAGGCCGTGTTCGGCGATCGGCACATGCCGGCCGCCGTGGAAGGGCGGCGGGGTCGGGGATCCGGCCATCGTGGCCTCCCTGTGCGTCGGGTTCCTCCAGCTTATGACGCCGGGCATCCACGCGGCCGTGGTCGCGCGGGCCTGCGGGGGCAGGCTCGAAAGCCCGCGGCGACGCGGGGTGCGGGCGGCCGGTGGGGGCTTTGCCGGCCGTTCCGGATGCAGTCGGCGGCGCGGCGGGCAATGGTGGGAGAAGGTTCCGGTCCCGCGACACGGTCGGCGCAGTCCGGAACCGGGCGGGGACCCGGCCCCGGAGCGAGGAGGACACATGTCGACATCACGACCCGAAGCATCCCGCAGGTCCGGGGGGTGCACCCCGGACGAGGTGCTCCACGCCCGCACCGGCGACGACGTCTCACCCGAGGACGTCGTGCTGGCCGCGGGCCGGGACGTCACGCCGCAGAACCTGGAGTGGGCCAAGCGCAAGATCGAGAAAGAGGGTCCGGCTGCCCTGGACAAGCTGCTGCCGTAGATCAGGCCCGCACACCTGCGGGCGCCGAACGCCCTAGGGGCGGGCCCGGGTCGTCGACCGGCACCCGCCCCTCCTGCTCGTCCGCCGTGTCTTTCCCCTCCTGTCGCGCCTGTGTTCTTCTGCCGGGGCTCTGTCCGTCCTGCGTTCTGGCGGGGTCGTCCTGCGCCGTCACCGCTCGCCCGGTTCCTCCGGCATCTCGCCCGGTTCCTCCGGGAGCGTGCCGTCGTCCTCCACGATGTGCACGGCGGCCTCCTCCGCTCCGGCCGCCCCCGCGTCGATGCCGGCGTCCGACGCCACCTCCTCGGCGGTGATGTCGGCATGCGTGCCCTCGTCCGGTGCGACCAGCCGACCGGCCCGCGGTCCGCCGGCCTGGGGGTCGACCGGCTCGCCCTCGCCGCCGGGCAGGTCGCCGACCGCGTCGCCCTCCGGTTCCGTCACCTCGGGCTGTTCCCGGGCCAGGCGCCGGTCCAGGCTCTCGCCCGTGTGCTGTTCGGCGGCGGTGGTGCCGTAGTCGTCGACGCCGAGCGGTCTCTCCGGCGGGGAGTACCCCTCGTCGAGGATGTCGTCCAGGGTCGGCTCGTCCACCGCGTCCTGCAGGTCCAGCGGCGATGCGTCCTCCTGCTCCTCGTTGCTCCCGGTGGGCTGGTAGGCGTCGTCCGCCATCGGATCGGTGCTCACGGGTGCCTCCCTCTCGGCGGCGTGCGTGCGGGTCGTGATCCGCGTTTCCCGCAGGGACCGCCCCAATCCCCCCGCCGCCCGATCCCCCCGCCGGGATCCGGCTTCCCCGCCGGCCGCCGCATGCGGTCCGGCCGACGGGCGGGCGCGGATCCGTGCGGGCCGGCCGGGCGCGGATCCGTGCGGGGCCGGCCGTCTCACACCGCTCTGCGGCGGATCAGGAAGCCGAGGACGACGAGGCCGGGCAGGAGCGGGGCCCACACGGTCAGCAGACGGTAGCCCAGGACGGCCGAGGCGGCGGCCGAGCCGGGGGCGCCCGCGGTGGTGAGGGCGAAGGCGAGCGCGGCGTCCAGGGAGCCGAGACCGCCGGGGGTGGGCAGCAGGGCGGCGGCACTGCTCGCGGCGAGGTAGAGGAGCGCCACCCGCAGCGGGGGCACCGGCAGCCCGACCGCCTGCCCGACGGCGACCACCACCAGCGCGTGCGCCGTGGCGAAGGCCAGCGACCCGCCCCACAGAGCGGCCGCGCGGCACGGCCGGGTGTGCACGGCCCGGATGTCGGCGAGCACCGAGCCCAGCGCACGCCCGCACCGTGCCCGCAGCGGTCCGCGCAGCAGCACCGTCGCGAGCAGGACGAGGACCGGCAGCGCGGCCAGGGCGGCCAGGGCCGGTGTGGACACGGGCGGGAGGCGGAGCAGGCCGGGGCAGGCGACGGCGAGCGCGGCGATCAGGATGGTGCGGGTGAGGGCGCCGGCGGCGGCCTTGACCGCCAGTGCGCTCGCCGAACGGGCCGCGGACAGTCCGCACCGCATCAGGAACCGGAGGTTGACCGCGCCCGCACCGAGACCCGCGGGCAGGACATGGTTGGCGGCCGAGGCGGCGAACTGGGCCGCGATCAGCCGGCCACGGGGCAGCCGCTCGGCCACCGCACCCTGCTGGGCGAGCGCCGCGCACATCCAGGTGGCGACGGCGGCCGCGGCCCCGGCCAGCAGCCACCTCTGATCGGCGCCGGCGAGCTGGCCGGCGCCGTCCTGCAGCACCGGCCAGTGCCGCCGGCCGAGCCAGGCGGCACACAGCAGCACCACGCACAGGGCCGCGGTCTGCCACCGGTTCCGGCGGCGCAGGACGGTGGCGGCGGCCGCCAGCGGCGAGGTCATGTGTCACGGTCCTTCGGCACCGGGACGGCTCCGGCGGCGCCGGTGACCGGGGTGCCCGGACGCTCCGCGGAGGCGGACGCGGCGCCCGGTGCGGCCGAGGGGGCGACGTACAGGCGCAGATCGCCGAACCGGTGGACGGCCCAGGTGCGGGCGTACGCCGGCGGCGAGCCGTGGCCGGCGACGAGGGCCGCGGTCGGCATGCGCCGGGCGGCCTGCGCGATGCCCGCCGCGGTGGCGTTGGTGTTGGGGCCGGCGGTGGCGGCGGAACGGCAGCCGGCGTAGAACGCGATCGGCAGGGCGTTGTCACCGGTGAGCAGGCAGGGCGGGCGTACCCCGAGCCGGTGCAGCCGATCCGCGGTGCGATCCCATTCCCGGTGGGCGGCGGTGGTGCGGGAGACGGTGTGCGCGAGGACCGCGTACTGGACCACGAGGTGGGCGGCGACGGCGAGGACGACCAGGCTCGGCACGACGGGGCGCCACCGTCCGCGGGGCGTGCGCACCAGGTGCAGCAGCGCGTCGGCGACCGGGAGGACCAGCAGCGCGTAGGCGGGCAGCAGGAAGCGGGGCGCGGCGTAGCCGATGAGGAACAGGTAGGGGAAGGCAGCGGTGACGGCGCAGGCCGCCGCGAGCGCGCTGGGCGTGGTGCGCCGCTCGCGCCGGGCGACGACGAGGCCCAGCAGGGCGAGCAGCGGCAGCGCGAACCACCAGACGGTGACCGCGGGGTGGGGCGGGGCGCCGGTGCAGGGCCGGCACAGGGTCCGGCCGCCGAGGCTGCGCAGCTGGTCCGCCACGGCGAGGTTCCAGCCCAGTCCGCCCTGGACGGCCGAGCCGTCGGACAGCCGGCGCAGCAGCCCGCCGTAGCCGACATAGGCCTCGATCACCCACTCGGCACTGCCGGCGGCCAGGCCGGCGAGGAGGGCGACGAGGAGCGGGTGCCGACGGCGCGGCAGGGCGAGCACGAGCAGCGGCAGCACCACCCACACCGCGTCCATGGGCCGCATCAGGGCCATGAAGGCGGCCGTGCCGGCCAGGCCGTACCGTGCGGCCCGGTCGTGCCGGTCCGCGCGGGCGCGCAGGAAGCAGCCGGCGCAGGCCAGGGCGCCGACGGCGACCCAGTAGTTGGGCATGGCCTGAGGGCCGTAGAACAGCGTCACCCACAAAGTGGCGAACAGGACGCCGGCGAAGGCGAGGACGCGGACGGGGAAGAAGGCCCGCCACACGCGCAGCGCCAGGTACAGGGCGAGGCCGGAGAGCACCGCGAGGTAGACGCGCAGCAGGGCGGTCGAGGAGGACCAGGAGGCGACGGGGGCCACCAGCAGCGAGATGCCGCGGGCGCGGGGGGCGCTGAAGTAGGCGGCGGGTGCGTGGGCGGAGACCTGGCTGACGTAGACGGTCTCGTCCCAGCCGAGGCCCATCCCGGGGCGGACGAGCAGCAGTTGGGCGAGGGTGAAGGCGGCGGCCACCGCCGCGAGGGGGATGTCGTCGCGTCGCCGGAGCACACGGCCGGCTCGCGGCACGGGTCCGGGCCGCCGGCTCCCGGCGAGTACGGCGTGCGCACCGTCGGCCATCTCCACCCCTCCCCTACGCACTGTAGGGTATCCGGCTGCTCGGTCCGCGGACCGGCACAGGAGCCGGGCACGGCACCAGCGGGTCGCCGGGAGGGCATCCGGGCAGGGCCTGCCGGTGCTCGCCCCGGGACGAACCAGGCACAACGTACCCCGCGTCGGGGTGCGGTGCCGAGTGGGCTGCGCCGGACGCCGGACTGTTCACGCACGGCAAAGGGTGAGGGCATGGCTGGTGGAGAGCCACATGACAGACCGGGACGGCGCGGCCCGGGTGAGCTGGAGAACGACATCCTCGCGACGCTGTGGGCGGCCCGGCGGCCGCTGACCCCGGCCGAGGTCCAGGTGCGGCTCGGCGGCGGACTGGCCTACAACACCGTGCACACCGTTCTCGGCCGGCTGTGCGGCAAGGGGCTGGTGCTGCGCGAGGCGGACGGGCGGCGCGGCGCGTACCGCCCCGCGAAGAACGCGGCCGAGGTGACCGCCCAGGCCATGCACGACGCCCTGGGACGCGGTCCCGATCCGGTGGCCGCGCTGCGGCAGTTCGTCGTCCGCCTGACCCCCGAACAGGAACGCGTGCTGCGCGACCTGCTCACCGGCGACGCGGCGTGACGGCGAGCGCGGCGCCGGTGCGTGCACCGCGCCGCCCGGCACGGTACCGGTGCGTGTCGGCGAGCGCGGCGCCGGTGGGTGACGGCGGCACGGCACGCCGGTGCCTGAGGGCAGGCAGAGGAGGCGGCACGTCCACGCGTGCGGGGGCGGCCCGGCCGGTCAGCGTTTCCGGCCGCGGTCGGCCTGGGGGCGGCGGTGCAGCGGCTGTTCCAGGGGCGGCAGATGCGGCTGCGACGGCACCGGGCGGGACACGGGTGCACCGGGTTTCAGCTCGGCCTCCTCGCCGTGGTGACGGACCGTCATCGGCGCCCCGGACAGCAGCGTGTAGGAGGCCTGTTCCTGGGTGATCTCCACGGCCAGCCGGCGTCCGCGGAACAGCAGACGGAAGGCGAGGCGGCTGAACCGCTCCGGCAGCCGCGGGGAGAACTCCAGCACGGTCCCCGAGCGCCGGGCACCGCCGAACCCGGCCACCAGTGCCAGCCAGGTCCCGGCCAGCGAGGCGATGTGCAGCCCGTCGCGGGTGTTGTGCTCCAGGTCCTCCAGGTCCATCAGGGCCGCCTCGGCCGTGTAGTCGTAGGCGAGCCGCAGATGGCCGGTCTGCGCGGCGATCACCGCCTGGATGCACGCCGACAGGGAGGAGTCCCGCACCGTCAGCGCCTCGTAGTAGGCGAAGTTCCGGGCGATCTGCTCCTCGTCGAACTCGTGACCGCAGGTGTACAGGGCCAGCACCAGGTCGGCCTGTTTGACCACCTGTTTGCGGTACAGGTCGAAGTAGGGGAAGTGCAGCAGCAGCGGGTACTGGTCGGCGCGGGTGCGGGCGAAGTCCCAGCGCTGGTAGCGGGTGAAGCCCTCGCTCTGCTCGTGCACCTTCAGTTCGGGGTTGTACGGGATGTTCATGGCCTCTGCGGCGTCCCGCCAGGAGGCGCTCTCCTCGTCGTCGGCGCCGAATCGCTTCGCCTCCTCCGGGTACCGCTCGACGGCCTCGGCGGCGGCCAGCAGGTTCCCGCGGGCCATCAGGTTGGTGTACACGTTGTCGTCCGCGATGGCGCTGTACTCGTCGGGGCCGGTGACACCGTCGATGTGGAAGGTGCCGCGGTGGTCGTGGTGGCCGAGCGAGCGCCACAGCCGGGCCGTCTCCACCAGCACCTCGAGCCCGGTGTCGCGGGCGAACTCCTCGTCCCCGGTGGCGGCGACATAGCGCACCAGGGCGTGCGCGATGTCGGCGTCGACGTGGAAGGCCGCCGTGCCGGCGGGCCAGTACGCCGAGCCCTCCCGGCCGTCGATGGTGCGCCAGGGGAAGGCGGCGCCGCGCAGCCCCAGCTGGGCGGCGCGTTCCCGGGCCGCGGGCAGCGTGTTCTGCCGCCAGCGCAGCGCCTCGGCCACGGCCTCGGGCGCCGTATAGGTCAGGACGGGCAGCACGAACATCTCGGTGTCCCAGAAGGCGTGCCCGTCGTAGCCGGAGCCGGTCAGTCCCTTGGCCGGGATCGCCCGTTCCTCGGCGCGGGCGCCGGCCTGCAGCACATGGAACAGGCCGAACCGGACGGCCTGCTGGATCTCCTCGTCGCCGTCCACCTCGACGTCCGCGCGCGCCCAGAAGTCGTCCAGGCACGCGCGCTGTTCCTGCGCCAGGCCCTCCCAGCCGTCCAGCGCGGCGGCCGCCAGGGCGGCGTCCACCTGGTCGCTCATCGCCGGCAGCGAGCGGGTGCCGGACCAGCCGTGCGCGACGAGCTTCTCCACCCGCAGCACCTGTCCCGACCGCAGCACGGAGGCGACGGTCAGCCGGGCCAGGTCGGGGTGGCTCTCGCTCGCGGTGGTGATGTGCTGCGGGCCGGTGACGACATGGTCGGCGGCGACCGCGACCCGCAGGCCGCTGCGGCGGGTGCGGTGCACCAGACGCAGCCGGTGACCTGAGGCGAAGTTCTCCTCCGGCTCCAGCGGGGACTGCAGGGCGAGCGCGGCGCGCGGGTCGCCGCCGGACTCGGGCAGCTGCTCGTTGGCGACGAGTTCGGACTGCACGACGATGCGGACGTGGCAGCCGACGGGCTCCACCTCGTAGGCCACCGCGCCGATGGACCGCTGGGTGAGGGAGATCATCCGGGTGGAGCGGACCTTGACCCGGGTCCCTGCGGGCGAGCACCACTCGCAGGTCCGCTCCAGCACCCCGCGGCGCAGGTCGAGGACGCGCTCGTGGGACAGCAGCCGCCCGTAGCGCAGGTCGAACGGCTCGTCGTCGACCAGCAGCCGCAGCACCTTGCCGTTGGTGACGTTGATGACGGTCTGCCCGGACTCCGGGTAGCCGTAGCCGGCCTCGGCGTACGGCAGGGGGTGCAGCTCGTACACCCCGTTGAGGTAGGAGCCCGGCAGGCCGTGCGGTTCACCCTCGTCGAGGTTGCCGCGCCAGCCCACGTGGCCGTTGGACAGCGCGAACACCGACTCGCTCTGGGCGAGCACGTCCAGGCTCAGCTCGGTCTCGCGCACGCTCCACGGATCGACGGCGTACGAGCGGTGGGTGATCATGCTGTGCCTCCCTGGTCGCCGAGGAGTTCTGCGAGGTCGTCGACGACGATGTCGGCGCCGTGCCGGTACAGGGCGTCGCGCTGCCCGGTGCGGTCCACTCCGACGACGTATCCGAACCGGCCCGAGCGGCCGGCCTCCATCCCGGCCAGCGCGTCCTCGAACACCGCCGCCCGGTCCGCGTCGACGCCGAGGTCGTGCGCGGCGGCCAGGAACGTGTCCGGGTGCGGCTTGCCGGGCAGCCCGCGCTCGCGGGCGACGACACCGTCGACGCGGACGTCGAAGAGGTGCTCGGCGCCGATCGAGCGGAGCACCTCGACGGTGTTGGCGCTGGAGGAGACGATCGCCGTCCTCAGCCCCGCCGCGCGCACCGCGTCGATGAAGCGCAGGGTGCCCTCGTAGGCCTCCACGCCGCCGGCGCGGATCTTCCGCAGGACCAGCTCGTTCTTCCGGTTGCCCACCCCGGCCACCGTCGCGGCGTCCGGCGGGTCGTCGGGGGTGCCCTCGGGCAGCTCGATGCCGCGGGAGGCGAGGAAGGTGCGCACCCCGTCGGCGCGGGGCCGGCCGTCGACGTACCGGTCGTAGTCCGCGACCTGGTCGAAGGGGCGGTATCCCGGGCCTTCCCGCTCCCGCAGGAAGGCGTCGAAGGTCTCCTTCCAGGCGGCCGCGTGCACGGCGGCCGTCTTGGTGACCACCCCGTCGAGGTCGAAGAGGCAGGCGAGGATCTTGCCGGGCAGACCGAGTCGTGTCATACAGGCCGCGTTTCCCGGATCGCGGAGTTCACCGGCATCGTGACGGAGTTCCCCGGGATCGTCGGCGTCTCCGGGCGTCCTCCCGGCGTCCTCCCGGCGTCCTCCCGGCGTTCCTCCCGGCGTCCTCCCGGCCCCTCCACCGCTTCCGTCGCCGCGGAACCGGTTCGGCCGGGTGACCGAGGGTGACACACTGGGGCGCGTGCCGCTGACCTTCGACGATCTTCTCCGCCGTGCCCGGTCCCTCGTCCGCGACGGCCACCGCGCCGTGCTCGGCGTCGCGGGCAGCCCCGGCGCGGGCAAGTCCACCCTGGCCGAACAGCTCGTACGGGCCCTGAACGGCGACGGGGAGCCGTGGGCCGCCCATGTCCCGATGGACGGCTTCCACCTGGCCGACGCCGAACTGGCCCGCCTGGGGCGACTGGACCGCAAGGGGGCGCCGGACACCTTCGACGCGGCGGGCTACGCGGCGCTGCTGCGGCGTCTGCACGAGGAGTACCGGGCGGACGGCAGCGGCGAGACCGTCTACGCGCCCGGGTTCGAGCGCGTGCTGGAACAGCCGCTGGCGGGCGCCGTGCCCGTGCCGCCGGCGATCCGGCTGGTGGTGACGGAGGGCAACTACCTGCTGCTCGGCACCGGCGCCTGGGCCCGGGTGCGCCCGCAGCTGGACGAGGTGTGGTTCTGCGAGCTGGACGAGGACGAGCGGATCCGCCGGCTGATCGCCCGGCACGAGCGGTTCGGCAAGGACCACGAGGCGGCCGTCGCCTGGGTCCTGGGGCCCGACCAGCGCAACGCGGAGCTGGTGGCGGCGACCCGCGGCCGCGCCGACCTGGTCGTCCCCGCCTCGGCGTTGCCGTCCCGCCCCACCGAGGAGCACCTCGCCTCGAACCGCCCCGCCTCGGGCCACCCCGCCGGCGCGGGCTGAGACCTGCGCCGGGAACGTGCGGCCGGTCGGGCGAGGGGGTGCCACCGGCGCCGGCCGGGGCCTGCGACCGGCTGGAAGACGTCGCATGCGCCCTGGCGGCGACGGCCGGTGAGCTATGTTGAAACGCTGTGGGAGACAAGTCAGGCGCCTCGGTGCCCTCGCCGCAGCAGGCTCGCGCGCAGGCGTCCGCCATCACCGCGCACCGGCCTGCCGCACCGGCCGAGCCCGCCCCCGCGTCCCAGCTGAGAGCGCTCTTCGACCGGCCCCGGCTGTCTCCCGGGCACCGCCGCATCGCCCAGTACCTGATCGAGAACATCACCGAGGCGGCCTTTTTGTCGATCACCGAGCTGGCCGACCGGGTCGGGGTCAGCCAGCCGTCGGTGACCCGGTTCGCCGGCGCGGTCGGCTTCAGCGGCTACCCCGCCCTGCGGGAGAAGTTGCAGTCCATCGCCCTGCGCACCCTCGCGGGCGACACCGAGGCGGCCGAGGCGGAGCGGGTCAACGAGCTGCAGGCGGCGGTCGACGCCGAGATCGAGAACCTGGAGAACCTGCGCCGCGACTTCGCCGACCCGCAGCGGGTGATCACCGTCGGGCGCGAGCTGTCCCGCTCGGCGCCGCTCACCGTGCTCGGGCTGCGCATCTCGGTGTCGCTGGCCGAGTACTTCGCCTACGCGGCGCGGCGCATCCACCCGGACGTGCGGCTGGTGACCCGCGGCGGCAGTGTCGCCTACGACGCGCTGCTGCAGGCCCGCGAGGCCGGCGGCACCTGGGTGCTGGCCTTCTCCATGCCCCGGCACGCTCAGGAGACGCTGTCCGCCCTCCGGGTCGCCCGCAGTGCCGGGCTCAAGGTCGCGCTGATCACCGATCTGGCCCTGGGCCCCGTGGCCGACGAGGCCGAGGTGACCTTCGCGACCGGCACCGGGTCCCGCCTGGTCTTCGACTCCTACGCCGCACCCGGCGTGGTGTGCGCCGCCCTGCTGCAGGCCATGACCGACGCCGACCCGGAGCGGACCCAGGCCCGGCTGGAGGAGTACGAGCAGCTCGCCGAACGGCACCAGTTCTTCCTGAAGGACTGAGCGGGCACCGCGACGGTTTCCGTCGTCGAACGCCTTCCGTCGTCCCGCCGGGCAGGGCGTCCCAGCGCACCGCTCGGCACGGTGGTACACCCTGCACGCACCCTGCGCACCCGGATCGGACCGGGCCGGAGCGCGACCGACGTGCCCCACCTCTCACCGGATCCGCACATGAAAGTTTTCATGCACCTTGCCAAGTGAACGGCATATATAAATACTGCTCTCGGATCTCGGCCCCGACCCCTCAGGGCCGGCTCCACGGGGCGTTCCGGCCGGGCAGCACCCGCGCCGACGCTCCCCGGCGGACCCGGCCGCCCCCTGGGCCGGGGCCGCCGCCTGGCCGGACGGCCACGCCAGGACGCACACCGGAAGCGACGATCATGCCTGTGACCACCCCGCGCCTCAGCCCGGACTGGCCCTGCCAGGTCAAGCCGCCGGGCAGCTACGACTGGCAGCGTTCGGCGACCAGGTGGCTGCGCGAACTGGTGCCCGCACGCTACGGCGGCTACCCCGCACTGGTGCGCCACCCCGTGCTGCTGGCCCGCCACGCCCAGCTGCAGGTCCAGCAGGAGATCCGTGTGGCCCGCACGGCTCTGCAGACCGCGCGCACGGACCTGCCCGGCCTGGGCATGCCCGAGTCCGTCATCGAGCACACGATCAAGCTGTACGCGGCGGAACTGGCTCAGCTGCAGCACATCGCCCGCAGCGTGCGGGCGGTCACCCGGGCCCTGGTGGAGCACGGCACCACCCGCTGAGACCCACCGCGCACCGGACCCCGGCGCGTCCCCGTTTCGCATATTCGCTCCGCCATTGGTGTGATCTGACCGCCCGTGTGTGCGATGCTCGTCCCGTGACGAGCGAACGGAGTTCCTCCTCGGCGTCGGGCGACACGGTCCCCGATCTGGCGGAGCTGGCCGGGGTGGTGGCCAGACAGCGGGCCGAGATGGACCGGCTGCAGGAGCAGGCGGCCACCTCCACCGTGGTGGAACGCGCCAAGGGCGCTCTGATGGCGCTCACCGGCTGCACCCCCGAGGCCGCCCACGAGGAACTGGTCCAGCGGGCCAAGACCGCGCGTCACACCCTGGTGGAGGAGTGCTGGATCACCCTCGGCAACCTGGTCCCGCCGCCGGAGCGGTCCCCCTCCCCGGCGACCGCCGCACCGGCCTCCGGCCCGGACGGCACCGGTACGGTCGGTCACCGGCCGGCTCCCGGCGCGGCACCGGCACCGGCGTCCGACGGGGACGACAACGGCGATGCGGCCGCCCTGGCCCTGCTCGGGCGGGCACTGGTCCATGTCGGCAGCCCTCAGGATCTGGCCCGCTGTGTGCAGGAGCACCTGGCGGGACCTGTCGGAGCGGACGCGGTGCTGCTGTACCAGCTGCTGCCGGGCGGAGGACTGGACCTGATCGGCCATGCCGGCATCGACGAGACACTCGCGCACCAGTGGCATCACATACCGCCGCTCAGCGATGTCGCCGCGTTCGAGGCCCTGGAGTCCCACGAGCCGCGCTGGCTGGAGGGTCTCGTCCGGGACGGCAAGCGGTACCTGCTGATGAACTCCCCCGGACGGCACTGGTCGTCCCGGGCCTGGCTGCCCATGCTCGGCGACGGCCGGAGCGACGTGGCCATGGGGGTGCTGCGCACCCGCGGCGGGCCGTTCGACCGGCGCTCCCGCGCACTGCTGCGCGGCGCCGCACGCTTGTGCGCCGGCCGGCTGCGCGCCCTGGACACGCGTCCCGAGCGGGTCACGGGCGCGCCGGAGGAGGTCCGTACGCTGTTCTCCGGTCTGCCCGTGCCCACCGCGCTACTGACCCCGCTGCGCTCCCCCGCGGGCGAGGTGGACGACTACCGCGTCGACGCCGCCACCCCGCAGACCGTCGACGTGCTGGGGCGCAGCGGCCCCGACCTGGTCGGGCGGCGCGCCCTGGAATGCTGGCCCACGCTGGCGGAGGAGCCGCTGTGGCAGGGCCTGCAGGGCACCCTCGACGAGGGCGTTCCGTTCGAGAGCGAGCCGTACGCGCAGCAGGAGGTCGCCGCCGGCGGCCGGGAGCTGTCCCTGTACTCGGTGCGGGCCTCGCGAGCCGGCGAGGGGCTGCTGGTGACCTGGCTGCGCCAGGAGTCCTCGGACCGCCAGGTGCAGCGTCTGGCGGACGTGCAGCGCCTCGGGCGCCTCGGCTGGGCCACCTGGAACCTGGTCACCCATGAGGCCGCCTGGTCCTCGCAGGTGTACGAGCTGTGCGACCGCTCCCCCGAGCAGGGCCCGATGCGTGTCGAGGAGCTGGCCCGCCTCCCCGTGTCCGACGACGCGCCGGCGCTGGCCCGCGCGGTGCGCGCACTGCTCGACCACGGCGAGCCCTTCAGCGTGCTGTTCCGCAAGAAGTCCGCCTCCGGCCTGCGGCATCTGCGCATCGTCGCGGAAGCCGTCCGCGACGCCGACGGCACCCCGGTGCAGGTCCACGGCTTCGTGCAGGACCTGACCGCGCAGCGCAACGCGGAACTGGCCCTGCGGGAGAGCGAGCGGGCGATCGCGGCGCAGCAGGGCGTCCTGCACGTCGAGCGGATGCTGGCGGGACGGCTGCAGCACGCGCTGCTGCCGATGCCGCGCCGGCCGTTGCGGCTGGCCGGGCTGCGGGTCGACCTCGCCTACCTGCCCGCCCAGTCGGGCGTCCACGTCGGCGGTGACTGGTTCAGCGCGATCGACCTGCCGAACGGCGACGCCCTGTTCGTGGTCGGCGACGTCGCCGGGCACGGTCTGGACGCGGTGGCCACGATGGCCCAGCTCCGGTTCACCGCCAAGGGCATGATCCTCACCGGTTCCTCGCTGACCGACGCGCTGGACCGGCTGAACACGCTGCTGCTGCACTCCCTGGACACCAGGGGCACGGCCACCCTCGTCCTGGCTCATCACCAGCCCGCCGAACGGCGGCTGGTCTGGGCGCAGGCGGGACACCTGCCGCCGCTGTTGCTGAGAGAAGGCCGTCCCCGCTATCTGAAGCGTCCGCTGGGCATGCTGCTGGGCGCGACCGAGGAGCCGCTGTACGAGGAGGCGGAGTGCCGGCTGGAGCCCGGTGACCGGCTGCTGCTGTTCACCGACGGGCTGGTGGAACGGCCCGGCGAGGGCATCGAGACGGGCCTGGCACGGCTGGCCGAGACCGTGGCCGAGCACCACCGCACGGACGCGGCCGGCTCCCTCGACCCCCTGCTCACCGCC
This sequence comes from Streptomyces thermoviolaceus, assembly GCF_045209695.1. Taxonomy (NCBI): domain Bacteria; kingdom Bacillati; phylum Actinomycetota; class Actinomycetes; order Kitasatosporales; family Streptomycetaceae; genus Streptomyces; species Streptomyces thermoviolaceus. Next base: position 294,938 of record NZ_CP109280.1, read on the forward strand.
ATGCTGCGCGGCGAACGCCGTGACGACGTGTGCGTGCTGGACATCCGGGTGCCGCGGGAGACGGCTTGCCTGTGATACACGGCGGATACGCGATCGTCACCGCGCACGGGCCACCGTGATCACCCGGTGCCGGCAGCACGGGGAGAACGACACGGTGGCCCGGCGGGTTCATATACGAACAGGCGAACGAACGGACGGAGAATCCCGTCTCACGCCTCGGCGGTCTTCTCCTGAGCGGCGATCCGCCGGAAGACCCCCATCATGCCCATCACGACCAGCACCATCGCCAGGCACACGGAGGTGGCCGCCACCATCGCGGCCGGGTAGCCGGTACCCGGCCGCTCGTCCCCCGCGACGGCGAAGAACACCGCGCCGACGGCCGCGACTCCGGCCGAACTCGCGAACTGCTGCGCCGTGGTCAGCGCACCCGACGCCATGCCCGCCTTCTGCGGCGGCACGCGCAGCAGGGCCGCGCCGATCAGCGAGGGCAGGACGACACCGTTGCCGAGGCCGACCAGGCACAGGCAGCCACAGATCCAGGCGACCTCGGTGTCCGCGCCGGCCGCCTGCACCCGCAGCAGCAGCGCCAGCAGCCCCAGGGCGATCACCGCCGAGCCCCCGATCAGAGCGTTCATGCCGTAACGGGCCGTCAGGCGCTTGCCCACCATCGACGACACCATGTAGCTCGCCCCCATCGGCGTGAACGTCAGACCGGCTCCGACGGGGCCGAGCGAAAGGCCGCCCTGGAGCAGCAGCGTCAGCGTGAAGATGAAGCTGCCGAAGTAGATGTAGAAGGCCGCGCTCGCGATGATGCCGGCCCGGAACGACGAACCGTGGAACAGCGTCAGGTCGAGCACGGGGGAGCCGCCGCGCGTCCCCAGCGCCCGTTCCCACCACAGGGTCAGCGCGCCGAACAGCACACCACCCGCCATGGACAGCCAGGTCCACACCGGCCAGCTTGAGGAGTGACCGAGCGCCAGCGGCACCAGGAGCAGGGCGAGGGCGGCACTGAGGCCGACCGCGCCCACCGGGTCGAGGCCGGCGCCCCGGCCGGAGTGCGCCGGGGGCAGCACCCGCGGGGCGCACAGCGCGACCAGCGTGCACACCGGCACGTTCACCAGAAAGATGACGCGCCAGCCCAGTCCCGCGATGTCGGCGTCGAGCAGCAGCCCGCCGAAGAGCTGCCCGGCGATCGAGCCGATGCCCGCCGTCACGCCGTAGGCGGCGATGGCCCGGGGCCGCTCCGCCGGGGCGAACGTCGCCGTGATGGTCGCCAGCACCTGGGGCGCCATCAGCGCCGCGGTCAGCCCCTGGAGCAGCCGGGCCGCGATGAGCTGCCCCGGGCTCACGGCGATGCCGCACAGCAGCGAGGCGAGGCCGAACCCGGCCATACCGATCGTGAACAGCCGCCGGTGGCCGTACAGGTCACCGAGCCGGCCGCCGGTGACCATGCCGCTGGCGAGGGCGAACGCATATCCGCCTACGATGAGTTCCAGGGCCGTGGCACCGGCCCCGAGGTCGCTCCGTAACGACGGTGCCGCCACGTTCACGACGAAGAAGTCGAACTGGGTGACGAAGGTGCCTGCCAGCAGAACGGTGAGCATGGCCGCGGTGGAGGCCCTGCGCGGTGACGTCCCGTCGCCCGAGTGGGTGTGCGCGCGGGTGGATGGAGCCGCTTCGGTCATCTTTTCCCTCGTTGCCTGCGCTGAGCGGTGTTGGGGGCGACGGTGATCCGCGCGGTGCACGTACGCCGGCCCGCCTCATCGGTGATCACCAGATCGTACGAGGCAAGGGTCGGCCCGAGGGCCAAAGCGGTCGCCACCGCGGTCACCACACCGCTGCGCACCGGCCGGTGGTGCGTGGCGTTGACGTCGCCCCCGAGGGCGATGTGGCCACCGCCCGCGTGCATGGCCGCGCCGATGGACCCGAGGGTCTCGGCGAGCACCACGGACGCGCCCCCGTGCAGCATGCCGTACAACTGCTTGTTGCCGTTCACCGGCATGGTGGCGACGAGCCGTTCGGGCGACGCCTCGATCAGCTCGATGCCCATGCGCGCGGCGAGGGTCTCGGGGCCGCCGGGCCGGGTGATCCACGCCGACAGGTCGGCGCTCTCGTCCGGCCCGGCGGCAAAGGACCGGGTCATCGGGCCGCCGCTGCCTTCGTCTCGGTGGCGAACCGGCCGGTGGCCTCGGCCGTGTACGCGTCGAGGTCCGCGTACCTCTCCCGCAGCTTCCGCTTGAGCACCTTGCCGGTAGGTCCGGTCGGGATGGCGGCCTCGTCGAGGGCCGTCTCCAGCAGCGCCAGCGGCGGCTGGCCGGCTTCGCGCAGCGCCGCGTTGGCCCGTGCCAGCAGCTCCGCCGGGTCCGCGTCGGCAGGCGCCCGGACCACCGCCACCGGCACCTGGACCCCCGCACGCCCTCCCGCGGCCACCGCGCAGTCCGCCGCCTCCGGCAGGGCGAGCAGCAGGATCTCCTCCATCAGCACCGAGTAGCCGGGGCCCTCGGGGGTGTGGATCGTGTCCACCGCGCGGTCCACATGGAAGAAGTCCTCGCCCTTCCGATAGGCGAGATCGCCCGACAGCCAGTAACCGGCCAGCTTGCTGCGGTAGTACGTGTCGGCGTCGTTCCAGTACCCAGGGATGACGGACTTGCTGCGCAGCCCGAACAGGCCGACCTCGCCGTCGGCGGCGCCCGTTGACGAGCAGCGGTATCGCGCCGATCCGGGCCAGCGCCGCCAGATGGACCTGGTCGTCGAAGGAGTCCTCGATGCAGACCGCGACCCGGTCGCTGCGCCGCACTCCGCGGTCCCAGGAGAACGACGCCCGGGACTCGGCCAGTTCGTCGAGCTGCCGCAGATTGAATTCCGACTGCGCCACACCGTCGACATTCATGACCGGGCGATCGGCCACAAGGCAGGTCAGATCCGGATGCGGACTGAATTCGAGCGCCTTTCTCCACGCATTCCCGCCGCCCACGGACGTGTCTTCGTAAGTACGCCGGCGGGCGTCCTGATCGAGCATGGATCGCGTCGTGAGCGGCATGTTCACCTGACCTTGGTCGGGTGCAGGGATACGCGCGGCGAGGGGGCGCGCCACGTCGGTGACGACGGTAGACGCCGACACGTGACGGACGTAACTACTCGAACGAGCAGGTGAGTCGACGGGCTGCCTACTCGTTCGCGCGGTGTGCGGGCACCACATGCCGGGCTAGCTTCTCGGACATCGGCAGAAGGGAATGTGCCAGTGACCGCGCAGAGGAACCTCGCAAGCGAAAAGCTACGCGAGATCGTGGCGACAGTTCTGGAACTGGAACCGTCCGAAGTGGGCGAGTCCGACCCCTGGGTGGATGAACTCGGCATGACGTCCCTGGAAAAGCTCGAGGCCATCACGCGCATCCAGGAGGCCTTCGGTACCCCCCCTGACACCGCAGCAGGCGGCGGCGATCGGCTCGGTGGCCGACGCGCTCGCCGTCCTCGCCCCGGCGGACCCCGCGGCCGGGCAGGTCGACCTGGCCGGGCGTCTGGTGCGGAACCGGATCGACGCCGGAGAGGGTGACCGGACGGCCTACATCGACCCTGACGTGGGCCGGGTGTCCTACACCGGGCTGTACGCGGCGACCCGTGACTACGCCGCCGCGCTGCGTGCGACGGGCGTCCGGCCCGGGGAGCGCGGCGTGGTGATCGCCGGGGACTCCGTGGCCACGGTGGCGGCGGTCCTCGGTCACTGGTGGCTCGGTTCCGTGCCGGTCGTGGTGAGCCCGCTCCTCGACGACGCGGACATCGCCTTCGCGGTCGAGGACTGCGGGGCCCGCGTGGTGCACGTCGACGGCTCCGACGCCAAGCGCGCCGCCCTGCATGGAACGCTCGCGCACCTCATGCGCCTCGACGGCGAGGACACCCGCCGCAGGATGTCGGAAGGCCGCGCGCCCGCCGACGACGTTCCGCCGCCGCACACCGGGCCCGCCGACGCCGAGGCCCTCGTGCAGTACACCTCCGGCAGCACCGGCACCCCCAAGGGCGTACGGCACTCGGCGGCCGGTCTGCTGGCCATGGTCGACGGCTTCGGCGGCGTCCTGGGACTGCGCCCCGACGACACGCTGCTGACCACCGCCCGTCTCTCCTTCGGCTACGGCTTCGGCAACGCGGTGCTCCGCGTCCTCGCACGCCACCGGGCGGCCAGCCAGTGGCACCCTGCTGACCGTCGTGGACGGCTTCGACTCCGTGGTGACCCTCGGTTCCGGAACCGGGCGGCTCTCGCTCTACACCGCCCTGGTCGCACTCGCCCTCAACCTGGCCGTGGCCGTGCTCCTCACCCCGGTCCTGGACCGCCTGGGCGTGGTCCGCGGCCCCGACGCGCTCGCACCCGGCGACCCCGTGGCGCGGCGCGGCTCCCGCTTCGCCTTTCGCATCGACTGACCCTTCGAGCCGCGGTGAATCAGGAGGAGTAGCGGATGAACCCCACCGGACCACTCACCCGAGCCGATCACCGCGGGGAAGCGGAGGAGGAGGCGGTGTCCGCGCACACCGCCGCGGTCGCGCCGGACACCGACCGGGACACCGCGGTCGCCGCCCTGTTCGAGACCCACCACGCCGGTCTGCTCCGCGTGGCCGTCCTGCTCGGCGCCGGGCCCGACGCGGAGGATGTGGTGGCCGAGGCCTTCTACCAGCTCCAGCGCCGCTGGGGACGGATACGGGACAAGGACGCCGCCGTCGGCTACCTGCGCGGGGTGATCCTCAACCTGACCCGGATGCGTTTCCGCCATCTGCGCGTGGTGCGCCGGCACGCCCAGCAGAACGTGGAGTTCGCCGAGGACTCGGCCGAACAACACGCCTTACTGCGCGACGAACACCGGCACGTGGTCAGCGCGTTGCGTACTCTGCCGACCCGGCAGCACCAGGTGCTCGTGCTGCGATACTGGCTGGATCTCAGCGAAGCGGAGATCGCCCGGACCATGGGCATCTCCCAAGGTGCCGTGAAATCCCACGCATCCAGAGGCATGGCGAAACTCAGCAGCATCCTGAAGGGAGCCGAGACATGAACGGGGGTACGGAAGAACGGTTGCGGTCGGCTCTCGCCAGGCTCGCGGACACGGTCCAGGAGTCACCGGACGCCTACCAACGGGCGCGCCGGCAGTGGCGCCGCCGGGACCTGCGGCGCCGCGCCCTCACCGCGGCGATCGTGCTGGTCATGGTCGTCATCGCGTGCGGCGTCGGCATCTGGGCCCTGCCCGGCGCCTCCCCGGCCCGGCACGTCATCTTCGACGGCGACCCGCGGGACCCCGCGCAGGACCGCAGCATCTACCCGCCCGGGTCCCCCTGAGGGCACCCGCGCCCAGCCGCGTCGGCCCGTCGCGACACCGGTGGGCCGACGACCAGGTCGGCGGCTCAGGTGAGCGAGGCCGTCGCGTGAACGTGTGCTCTTCCGGCTCAGCCGCGCCGCCCCCCCTCGAACGATCACCGCCATGCCTCCACAGCGCGGTCCGACACCCGCGTCCGACAGCCGGTTCGTCACCCGATCGGGAGCCCTGCACACCTGCCCGCCCTGTGGGTGCCGCGCCCATAGCCCCTGCCGTCGCACACCGCATCGCCCGATCACCTGCCCGCCACCCACATCCCTGCCACCGCTCCCCCGCCCCGTGCCCACCTCCCTCCCGGTGCGCTGCCGGTGAGGTGCACGCGACGGGCGGCCCCCCGGTCGCCCGTCCCCTTCCTGCTCGACGGCCGTGCGGGCCGGGGCCGCCCCATGCCCGCTCGACGGCCGTGCCCGGCCCGGGGGCGCCCCCGGGCCGGGCACGCCGGAGGGTACGCAGTGCCTTTACCGGCGGCACTCAGTGCCATAATCTGATGGTGTGCACGGTGGCGCCGTCGTACCGCGCACACCCGTACGCGGGTGCTCCGCCGCGTGCGGGATCTCCGGCTCAGCGCAGGGAGTTGACCAGCGTGTACCACCTGTCAGGAAATGTCGCTCGTCCGGCGGCCGGCTCCGCGACCGGCCTGCTGGAGTCCGAGGCCCGCGACACGGAGGCCTTGTACTTCCAGCGCTGCACCTGGTGCGGTACGGCCATGTACCACCGGCTGCTGTGTCCGGTGTGCCGGGGCAGCGACCTGCGTACCGAGCGCAGCGAGGGCCTCGGCACGGTCCGCCACTCCACCGTGGTGCACCGCAACTCCCCGGCCGCGCGCAATGTGTCCCTGATCGAGATGAACGAGGGCTTCGTGGTCCGCGGCCGGGTCATGGGCCCGCCCATCGGCATCCACGGCGGTGACCGGGTGCGGCTGACCACGGCGAAGGACCCGGTGCGGGGCGAGCCGGTCTTCCAGCTCGTCGACGACCCGTCCCCGGCCCGGAACTGACCCGGGCCGCCCTGCCCGGCCGGCGCGGGTCAGGGCAGCGGCGAACGGTCCGGTGCACGGTGCGGGCGTCAGGCGGCGGGGACGGCGAGGCGTCGCCGGCCGCCGGCGGCGCGGGCCAGCGCCAGGAGGGTGAGCACGGCGCAGACGGCGTAGACCGTGCCGGGCCAGGCGAGCAGCGCCGGATAGGGATCGTGCCGCGACAAGCCGTCCTCGACCCCGGTCAGCCGCGGCACCAGGCGGGTCACGGTGACCAGGGCCCACAGGGCGAGGGTGACACGGCTGAGCGTGTACCCCCGACCCGGCCCGTGGGCCAGCCAGATCATGGCGGGCACACACCAGATCCAGTGGTGCCCCCAGGAGATGGGGCACATCAGCAGCCCGTACAGCTCCACGGCGACCAGGGCACCGAGCGCATCGCTCCGACGTACACAGGAGCACAACGCCCAGGCAGCGGCGAGCGTCACCCCGGCGAGCGCCGCCCACCACAGCGGTGAGGCGATGACGTCCGGGCCGAGCAGCCGGGTCAGGGCCCCGCGCAGGGACTGGTTGCGCATCGTCCAGACCGGACCCACGCGGTGCGTGTCGACGACCAGCTCCGTCCAGTAGCGCACCGACTCGTGCGGGGCGACGCACCAGGCCAGCACCACGGTCGCGATCCCCGTGCCGACGGCCCACACCGCCGCCCGCCACTGCCGGGTGACCAGCAGATACAGACCGGCGACGGCCGGGGTCAGTTTGACCGAGGACGCCAGTCCCACCGCCGTACCCCGCGCCGCCGCGCCGCGGCACAGCGCGAGACCGCCCAGGACGGCCGCGCCCAGCAGCAGATTGACCTGCCCCTGGTCGAGGGTGTGGCGCACGGGCGCCGTCCACAGCCCGGCGGCGGCCCACAGCAGGGCCAGGTCCCGGGTGCGCCCGCCGGGGCGCGGGGTGAGCAGCCCGAGGGCGCCCGCCGCGAGGACGACCAGGGCGGCGATCGACAGCATCTGCCACAGGGCGAGCAGCACCGTCCAGGGCAGCGGGGACAGCGGCAGGAACAGCAGGGCCGCGAACGGCGGATAGGTGAACGGCAGGACGGGGATCGGCGGCTTGGTGTGGAGCGCGTAGTCGTACAGTCCGCCGGTGAGCACATGCGGTGCGCCCTCACGGTAGACCCGCAGGTCCAGGGGCGTCGGCGGGTGGACGGCGAGGACGAGGACGTGCAGCGCCAGAGAGCCGGCGAAGACCCAGCCGGCGTGCCCGGTGAGCCACGCGACGCACCGGCGCCCTCGATCCAGGGCCGCTCCGACCGGATCGGCCCCACTCGCGGCACCGGTCCCTTGCTCGACTCGTCGGCGCTCGTCCGCGGCGCCCGCTCCCTCCGCCCTCACGCGCCCGCAGCCTAGCCCGCCGGACGCGGCCCCGGGGTCCGTCGAACGGGCGATACAGAAGAGCCGGGCCTTGACGGAAACGGGCGGCGGGACCCGAGACGGCGCACGGTGGACGTGCCATCGCGTGTGGGGAGTGCCGTCGCGAGAGGCGGACGCCCGCGGGAGAAGTGGCGCCCCGGAGAGGCGCACACCCGCGGGAGAAGTGGCGCCCCGGAGAGGCGGACGCCTGCGCCGCGGCGGGCGACCGGGCGACGGTCCGGCCATGGACGGACGACGCGACGAACGGAACGAGCGGCGGATGCCGTGCGAGAACGGCAACAGCCCCCGCCAGGCCGCAGGAGCGGGCCTCGCCCGGGGGTGGTGCGGGCGGACGACGTGGACCGCGTCCGCTACGGGGCCCGGCCGGGCCGTCGCGCGGGCCGGGCCGGTGTGTCGGAGCACGGGCAGGCCAGGGGCCCGGTGCGAGCCGACCTGAGACCGGTGCGGGCCGGCCGCGTGCACGACGGAGACGCGACGGGCCCCTCGGCGGGACCTACGCGGCCCGGCCCGAGTGCCATGCGGCCGCGGCCCACTCCATGACCAGGCGCTGGTACTGCTCACGCTGCTCGGTGGTGAGCCTTCCGCCCGCCCGGCGCCACAGGGCGCGGATCTCCTCGTTGACCTCCGCGGCCGATCGCTCGGAGGCGGGTTCAACAGTGATGGACATGCTGTGAAGCATATGCCGGTCGGCGTGAAGACGGCGTGAGTAAGTAGGAGTGATTCGGGCATATCGGACCGTGGTGCTCATCACGTCAACGCCGCGCCGCCTACGGGCAGTTGGCGACCGACCACGGGGGCGGGGCGGAGGAGGGCAGTGCGGTGACAAGCATCACGTGGGACGGCCCGGTGGCGGCAGCGGGCCGTCCCGGCCCGCTACGGCCGGCGCACGGCGGCCGACAGCCGGCGGCGGCAGCTGTGCCCGTGGACCGGTCGCCCACGAGGCCGCACCCCGTCCACCAGCGTCACCGTGCGCCAGGGCCGCCCTCCACCGGGGCCACGAACCGCCCTGGGCCCTCGCCACCCCTGGTGCCGCCACGGGCCGGCCCTCGGCCGCCGAACCGAAGGGCACCGACCACCGCGGGCGGGCAGCGCCGCGCCGCCCGCCTGCGGTGGTCGCGGGCGTTCCGCTCAGTGCCCGCGGGCGATCCACTCGTCGAGGTGGGGTGCCTCGTCACCGATGGTGGTGGAGTCGCCGTGGCCGGTGAGCACCCGTGTCTCGGGCGGCAGCGTCAGCAGGCGCTCGCGCACGGACTCGATGATCGTCGGGAAGTGGGAGTAGGAGCGGCCGGTGGCGCCGGGGCCGCCCTGGAAGAGGGTGTCGCCGGTGAAGACGGCGCCGAGAGCGGGGTCGTACAGGCACACCGCGCCCGGGGCGTGCCCCGGGGTGTGGATCACCCGCAGGTCGGCACCCGCCGCCTCGATGACCTGACCGTCGGTCAGATGCTCGTCCGGATCCCGGTGCGGGTGGGTCATCTTCCACAGCGGCAGGTCGTCGGGGTGCAGCCAGATGCGCGCACCGGTCCGGTCGGCGAGCGCGGGTGCGGCGTTGACGTGGTCGTTGTGGGCGTGGGTGCACACGATCGCGGTGAGCCGGCGGTCGCCGACCGCGGCGGCGATCGCGTCGGCGTCATGGGCGGCGTCGATGACGATCACCTCGTGGTCGTCGCCGACGAGCCACACGTTGTTGTCCACGTCCCAGGTGCCGCCGTCGAGGGTGAACTGCCCGGAGGTGACGAGGCGTTCGATGCGGGCGGTCATCACAGCACCACCACCGAGCGCAGCACGTCGCCGCGGTGCATCCGCTCGAACGCCTTTTCCACCTCGTCCAGCTGGATGGTCTCGGTGACGAACTTCTCCAGCGGCAGCCGTCCCTGCCGGTGCAGGTCGATGAGCATCGGGAAGTCGCGGGAGGGCAGGCAGTCGCCGTACCAGGAGGACTTGAGCGCGCCGCCGCGTCCGAAGACGTCCAGCAGGGGCAGCTCCAGTGTCATCTCCGGGGTCGGCACGCCCACCAGGACGACGGTGCCGGCCAGGTCGCGGGCGTAGAAGGCCTGCTTGTAGGTCTCGGGGCGGCCCACGGCCTCGATGACCACGTCGGCGCCGAAACCGCCGGTCAGTTCGCGGACGGCCTCGACCGGGTCGGTGGTGCGGGAGTTGACGGTGTGGGTGGCGCCCATGGTGCGGGCGATGTCGAGTTTCCGGTCGTCGACGTCGACCGCGATGATCTTGGCGGCGCCGGCCAGGCGGGCACCGGCGATCGCCGCGTCCCCGACGCCGCCGCAGCCGATCACGGCGACCGAGTCGCCGCGGGTGACGTTGCCGGTGTTGATGGCGGCGCCGATGCCGGCCATCACGCCGCATCCCAGCAGCCCGGCCACGGCCGGGGAGACGGACGGGTCGACCTTGGTGCACTGCCCGGCGGCGACCAGGGTCTTCTCGGCGAACGCGCCGATACCGAGGGCGGCCGACAGTTCGGTGCCGTCGGTGAGGGTCATCTTCTGCCGGGCGTTGTGGGTGTCGAAGCAGTACCAGGGCCGGCCCCGCAGACAGGCGCGGCACTGGCCGCACACCGCACGCCAGTTGAGGATCACGAAGTCGCCGGGGGCGACGTCGGTGACCCCGTCCCCGACCGACTCCACCACGCCGGCGGCCTCATGGCCCAGCAGGAAGGGGAACTCGTCGGTGATGCCGCCCTGTTTGTAGTGCAGGTCGGTGTGGCAGACCCCGCAGGCCTGGACCCGCACCACGGCTTCTCCCGGCCCGGGGTCCGGCACCACGATCGTCTCGACCCGCACGGGCTCGTTCTTGCCGGGTGCGATCACGCCGCGCACGTTCTGCGCCATGAGGAGGTCCTTTCCCTCGGCCGTTGTCCGTTCCCGACACTACGCCGCAACTGATCGGTAAGGGGACGGATCGGCACGCAAAGATCGCGGAAGGAGCGCGGCGGCCGGTCTCAGCGGGTCGTGCCGCGGGCCCGGGCCCGGAACGCCGCCGGGGTCTCGCCGGTGCGGCGGCGGAAGAAGCGTGCGAACACGGTGGCGTCCGGGAAGCCGAGCCGGTCGCCGACGGCCGCGGCGGGCAGGTCGGTGTGCCACAGCAGCCTGCGGGCCTCCAGCAGGACGCGGTCGTCGATGAAGCTCTTGGCGCCGGTGCCGACGGCCGCGCGGGTGGCCCGGGTGAGGGTGCGCACGCTGTAGCCGAGGGCGCGGGCGTAGTCCTCGACGCGGTGGGTGCGGGTGAAGTCCCGCTCCACGGCGCGCTGGAAACGGCGGAACGCCTCGCTTCCGCTGCCGGCGGCGCGCTCCGCGCCCCGGGCGTGGGTCAGGCGCAGCACCAGGACGGACAGCAGGTGCCGTACGACGTCGATGTGCACGGTCAGCGGCAGGCCGGTCAGCTGCCGGTACTCGGCCTCCAGCAGGTCCAGCGCCCTGCGCAGGGCCTGCGCGTCCGGCCCGGTGGGGGTCAGCGGAGCCCGCCACACCGGCTGGTCGACCCGTGCCGCCTCGGCGGTGGCGGGGGTGAGGAAGCCGGGGGTGAACAGCACGACGGTGGCCTCGGCGGCGTTCAGGTCGGAGTCGTACTGGTGGACCTGTCCGGGGCGCACCCACAGCCAGTCGCCCGCCCGCAGTTCGTGGGCGCTGAAGTCGAGCGAGCAGCGCAGGGTGCCGCGGCGGACGGCGATCAGCTCGTGGAAGGCGGGCCGTTTGGCCGCGTACACATCGAGTCCGTGGCTGCGGGCCCGTGCCTGCAGTCCGGGCAGGTCGAGCACCTCGGCCCCGGGCGGGGCTCCGGCGGCGGCACGGTAGGGGATCCGGGTGACGTCGGCCCGCTCCGCACGGCCCCGGTGTCCGTTTCTGTCCATGGCGTGTCTCCACGATACGCCGTTGCGCTCCGGATTCGCTCCTAACGTCGGATGGGTAAGGGCACGGGTGACCGAAACGGTCGGCACGTGCCGCTTCCGGCGGAAGGATGACCAACCGTGCGACTCATCGTGGGCATGACCGGCGCGACAGGCGCCGTGTTCGGTGTCCGGCTGCTGCAGATGCTGGCCGAGCTGCCGGAGGTGGAGACCCACCTGGTGCTCAGCCGGTGGGCGCGCGCCACGATCGAGCTGGAGACCGGCCTGTCGGTCGCGGACGTCACCGCGCTCGCCGATGTCTCCTACGCCCCCGAGGACCAGGGGGCGGCCATCTCCTCGGGTTCGTTCCGCACGGACGGCATGGTGATCGTGCCCTGCTCGATGAAGACCCTGGCGGGCATCCGCGCCGGGTACGCCGACGGGCTGGTGGGACGGGCCGCCGACGTGGTGCTCAAGGAGCGGCGCCGGCTGGTCCTGGTGCCGCGCGAGACACCGCTGAGCGAGATCCACCTGGAGAACATGCTGTCCCTGACCCGCATGGGCGTGCAGGTGGTGCCGCCGATGCCCGCGTTCTACAACCACCCGCAGTCGGTGGACGACCTCGTCGACCACATCGTGACCCGGATCCTGGACCAGTTCGACCTGCCGGCCCCGGCGGCCCGCCGCTGGGAGGGCATGCGCGCCGCCCGCACGCTGCGGCCCGCGGGCTGATCCCCGCCCCCGCCGCACCGCCGACCACCGGGATCGGGCGGTCGCCCACCGCCCTTCCCCCGGCCCGTACCACGAGACATCACTCGGCACCGAAAGGCAGACCCCATGCCGTACGACGATCTGCGCGGCTTCCTCACCGCGCTCGAGGACGCCGGTCAACTGCTGCGCATCACCGACGAGGTGCAGCCCGAGCCGGACATCGCGGCCGCCGCGAACGCCGCGCCGCGACTCGGGGACGCGGCGCCCGCGCTGTACTTCGACAACGTGCGCGGCTTCACCAGCGCCCGTATCGCCATGAACGTGCACGGTTCCTGGGCCAACCACGCCCTGGCCCTCGGTCTGCCCAAGGAGACGCCGGCCAAGGAGCAGGTGGCCGAGTTCATCCGCCGCTGGGACGACTTCCCGGTCGCCCCCGAGTGGCGCGAGGACCCGCCGTGGGCACAGAACACCCTGGAGGGCGACGACGTCGACATCTTCGAGGTGCTGCCGCTGATCCGGCTCAACGACGGAGACGGCGGCTTCTACATCGACAAGGCCGCGGTCGTCTCCAAGGACCCCGACGACCCGGAGAACTCCGGCAAGCAGAACGTCGGCGTCTACCGCATCGAGGTCAAGGGCAAGCGCAAGCTCGCCCTGCAGCCGGTGCCCATGCACGACATCGCCCTGCATCTGCGCACCGCCGAGGAGCGCGGCGAGGACCTGCCGGTCGCGATCACGCTCGGCAACGACCCGGTGATCAGCATCGCCGCGTCCACGCCGATGAAGTACGAGGAGAACGAGTACGAACTGGCCGGTGCGCTGCGCGGCGCGCCCGCCCCGATCAGCCGGGCCCCGCTGACCGGCCTGCCGGTGCCGTGGGGTGCGGAGGTCGTGATCGAGGGTGTGATCGAGGGCCGCAAACGGGAGATCGAGGGTCCCTTCGGCGAGTTCACCGGCCATTACTCCGGCGGCCGCAGCATGCCGGTGATCCGCATCGACCGGATCTCCTACCGCACCGACCCCGTCTTCGAGCACCTCTACCTCGGCATGCCGTGGACGGAGTGCGACTACCTGATCGCCGCGAACACCGCGGTGCCGCTGTACAAGCAGCTCAAGGCCGACTTCCCGGAGGTGCAGGCGGTCAACGCCTCCTACACCCACGGCCTGGTGGTCATCGTGTCCACGAAGAAGCGGTACGGCGGCTTCGCCAAGGCGGTCGGGCTGCGGGTGCTGACCACGCCGCACGGACTGGGCTACGCCACCACGGTGATCGTGGTGGACGAGGACGTGGACCCGTTCAACCTGCCGCAGGTGATGTGGGCGCTGTCCACCAAGATGAACCCGGCCGGCGACCTGATCCGGATCCCGAACCTGCCCGTGGTCGAGCTGGCTCCGCAGGCCCAGACCCCCGGTGTGGTCGACAAGCTGGTCATCGACGCGACGACCCCGGTCGGAGCCGACCGACGCGGCAACTACGGCACCCCGGTGCACGACCTGCCGGAGACGGCCGAGTGGCTCGCCCGGCTGCAGGCCCTGGCCGCGCGCCGCTGACCGCCGACGCCCCGACGAGCCACGCTTCAAGGAGATCACCATGTCCGCTGCCCCGACCGTCTGCCCGCGCTGCGCCCACGACGGCATCGAGCACGTGCACTCCTCGCCCGTGCCCGGTGTGTGGGAGGTGCTGCAGTGCGGGCGCTGCCTGTACATGTGGCGCACCAGCGAGCCCGCCCGGCGCACCGACCGCGACGCCTACCCTGCCGGTTTCCGGATGACCGCGGAGGACATCGCCGCGGCCACCGAGGTGCCCGCGGTGCCGCCGCTGCGGCCCACCGCCTGACCGGCAGGTCCGCCGCTCCCCTCGCGGTGCCCGTCCGCCCTTCGTGGTGACGCCCGCAGCCGGACGCCCCCATCCCTGACACCCCGTGCCGGCGACCGGTGCGGGGGCGTCCGGCTGCTGCGTTTGCCGGGGCCGCCGCGGCGCCGCACGCTCGGAGGAGCTGGTGAGGCACGTTCCGCCGGCGGGTCCGCTCGGCCGGGCCGCCGGCCGGTGAGGAGGCGCCCATGGGAACCGCGACGGGTTTCGTCGCCGGCCCCGGCACGCGCGCCCCGCTGCGGGGTGCCGGGGAGCGCGCGGCGTCCGCCCTGCCACCGCCGTCGCCGCCGTCGGCACGGGCTTGTGGAGCCCGCCGGGACCGCGCCGGGACGATCACGGTCCGGGCATGGCACGCGTAGGCAGACGGGGCGCGCGGTTCCAGGTCAGCTCCCGGCTCACCTGGACCTTCTCCGCGCGTGCCGGGGTGGGCGGGGCGCACTCGGCCGGGCCGCGCCGCGCACAGGCCGCCGGTGCCGTGCTCCGTCCGTCGGCCGCGGCCGTGGTGCGCGCGCTGCTGCGGGCGGCCCTGCCGCACCGACGTGTCCCGGTCGCGGGGTTCCGCGGCGGGCGGCGGGCCGGGGTGGTCCGTGCGGTCCGGGGGCGCGCCCGGCGCTGAGCCCGCCGGGCCCGGGCCCGCCGGCCGTCACCGTGCGGCGCCCGCACAGGGTCGCTGGTCGCTCTCGTGCCGGTGGTTCTCCATGCGGCCTGCGCCGTCGGCGCTCTGCGCGGCCCGTGCCGCCGGCGTCCTAGGCGGGCCGTTCGGTCACCGGGAGTGCCGCCGTGCCGGGCGCCGGGTCCGGGCGGGAGACGGCCCGGACCACCGCGTCGGCGCGCTCGTCCGCCTCCGGCCACAGCAGGCCGAGGCCGGCGTAGACCACGAGCGAGGTGACCAGCGGGGTGACGACGACGGCGGTCTGGGAGGCGCCGTCGATGCCGTACGTGACGAGGAAGTACCCGGCGAGGCCGAGCGCCCAGGACGTGAGGGCGGCCCGGGGCCCGCAGCGCCGGAAGGCGGGCAGCAGCCCGAGCAGCATGGGGATGGAGATCGGACCCATCACGGCCGCGACCATGCCGACGATGATCCCGAGGACGCCGCCGAAGTGGTCGGCCTCGATGGCGACGATCATGGACACGGTGATGAACAGGACCGTGAACACGCGGGCCGCCCGCAGGCCGCGCTCGGTGCCGGCGTCACGGAAGGAGGGCAGCACCGCGGGCAGGATGTCCCGGGTGACCACGGCCGAGATGGCGTTGGCGTCCGAGGAGGCCATGGCCATGGTGTGGGAGAACATGCCGGCCAGGGTGAGGCCGACCAGACCGGCGGGCAGATAGGACTGCGCCATCAGCGCATAGGTCTGCTCCGGATCGGCGATGTGCGGCATGAGCACGGGCGCGGCGACCGCGGGCAGCAGCAGCACGGCCGGCCAGACCAGGTACAGCCCGGCCGACAGCGCCGCCGAGCGGCGGGCGGCGCGCGGGGAGTCCGTGGCCATGTAGCGCTGGGCCAGGTTCCACATGCCGCCGTTGTACTCGAAGAGCTTCGCCACGATGTACGCGGTGAGAAAGCCTGCCGTGTAGGGGCCGACGAGCGGGTCGGTGTGCCCGGAGGGCAGCCGGTGCCACAGGGTGCCGAGGGAGGAGATCCCGCCGAGCCGGTCGAGGACGACCCACATCATGGACAGCGCCGCCAGGCCCTGGATGACGAACTGGCCGAACTCCGTCAGGGCGTCCGCCCACAGGCCGCCGACCGTGCAGTACAGCAGGGTGACGATGCCGGTCAGCAGGATGCCGTGGGTCATCGACATGCCGGTGAAGACCTTCAGCAGCACGGCCACCGAGGCCCACTTCGCGGCGACGTCGAACACCTTCAGCAGGGCGCCGCTCCACGCGAGGGCCTGCTGGGTGGGGACGTTGTAGCGGCGGGCGAGGTACTCCAGCGGGGAGGCGACCTCGAAGCGCCGGCGCAACCGGTTCCAGCGGGGCGCGAACAGCCAGGCGCCGACAGCGGTGCCCAGGGCGAGCGGCAGGAACGCCCAGACGTAGACGGTGATGCCGTAGGTGTAGGCGACCGCGGCGTAGGCGACGAAGACGGCGGCGCTGTAGCCGGACATGTGGTGCGAGATGCCGGTCAGCCACCAGGGCATCGTGCCGCCGCCGGTGAAGTAGTCGGAGACGTCGGCGACGCGCCGGTGCGACCACAGGCCGATGAGCAGCATGATCAGGAAGTAGGCGCCGACGGCGGCCCAGTCGAGCCAGTGCATGGGGGACCTTCTTCTCGCGGAGCGGGGAGGCGAGTCGACAGATCCGCCGGCCAGACCGAAAGTTTCGATTCCGTGATCCGCCGAGCGCGACGACCGCACCCCCAAGGTGATCACATACATGAACATGCATCAGAAATACGAATGATGCGTGGGAATCTAAGGGCGCGCGCTCACCAGGGTCAAGGGGTGCGCACCCAGGAAGACGCCGAGTCGCACCAGGGCGCGAACACACCCGCCCCCCGTCGACACCGACACCGAAACTTTCGGAAGGCCACCGCGCCGGTCACGCTGCTGGACGCGGCGCCGCCTCCGACGGACCGTCACCGGCGCCCCGTCCGGACCGCCCTACGCACCACGGAGGAATCCCGGACAGTTCCCGTCGCACCACTCGCCCTGCCCGGGGCCCGGCCATAGAGTGACGTACACCACGCTGGTCGCTGAACTCCCTCACACATGCCGATACGGTCCCTGGAGGGCACATGACCCATATCTCGGTCACGGTGGACGGCACGACGTACGAGGACGACGTGGAACCACGCCTGCTGCTGGTCCACTACCTGCGGGATCGGCTCGGCCTGACCGGCACCCCGGTCGGCTGCGACACCTCCAACTGCGGGGCGTGCACGGTCGAGATGGACGGCGCGAGCGTCAAGAGCTGCACGGTGCTGGCCGTCCAGGCCGACGGGAGCGAGGTGACCACGGTGCAGGGGCTGGCACGCGACGGCGTGTGGACACCGTTGCAGCGGGCCTTCCACGAGCACCACGCGCTGCAGTGCGGCTACTGCACCCCCGGGATGATCATGGCCGCCCGTGACCTGCTGCGGGAGAACCCGCACCCCACCGCCGAGGAGGTGCGCGCCGGACTGGAGGGCAACCTGTGCCGCTGCACGGGCTACCAGAACATCGTCCGGGCCGTCCTCGCCGCCGCGGAGGAGTCCGCGGCCCCGGCTCCGGCCGCACCGGCCCGGGAGGTGACGGCATGACCGACCAGGCCGTCGAGCGCGAGGTCGGCCGGGCCCGGCTGCGCAAGGAGGACGCCCGGCTGGTCACCGGCCAGACGCTGTGGACGGACAACATCACCGTCCCCGGACTGCTGCACCTGGCGTTCCTGCGCAGCCCCATGGCGCACGCCCGCATCGAGCGCATCGACGTCTCCCCCGCCCTGAGGCGGCCCGGCGTGGTCGCCGCGTTCAGCGGCCGCGACCTCGCCGACGGACTCGGCTCGCTGCCGTGCGCCTGGCCGGTCACCGAGGACATGGTGCTGCCCGACCACCCGCCGCTCGCCGTCGACGAGGTGCGGCACGCGGGCGACCCGGTGGCGGTCGTGGTGGCCCGCGACCGCTACGCCGCCGCGGACGCGCTGGAGGCGATCGAGGTCGACTACGAGCCGCTGCCGCCGGTGATGGACCTCGAGGCGGCCCTCGCCGAGGACGCCCCGCTCGTCCACGCCGCCGAGGGCACCAACCGCGCCTATGTGTGGCCGTTCACGGCCGGCGAGGACTACGAGACGGTCCGGCAGCGGGCGGACGTCGTCCTCACCCGCCGCTACGAGCAGCAGCGGCTCATCCCGAACGCGATGGAGCCCCGCGCGGTCGTCGTCACCCCGCTGGCCGCCTCCGGGGAGTACACGGTGTACTCGGCGACGCAGATCCCGCACATCCTGCGGGTGATGCTGTCGACGGTCACCGGTGTGCCCGAGCACAAGCTGCGGGTGGTGGCCCCGGACGTGGGCGGCGGTTTCGGCTCCAAGCTCCAGGTGTACGGCGAGGAGGCCGTCGCCCTGGCCGTGGCGCGGAAGCTGGGCCGCCCGGTGAAGTGGACCGAGTCCCGCTCCGAGGGGTATCTGGCCACCCACCACGGCCGCGGCATGATCCAGGACATCGAGATCGCCGCGACCCGCGAGGGAAGGCTGCTCGGCCTGAAGGTGGACCTGCTCGCCGACATGGGCGCCTATCTGATGCTGGTCACGCCGGGTGTGCCGATCCTGGGGGCGTTCATGTACCCGGCGATCTACAAGATGGACTCCTACGCCTTCACCTGCACCGGCGTGTTCACCACGAAGACCCCCACCGACGCCTACCGCGGCGCCGGGCGCCCGGAGGCCACCTACGCCATCGAGCGGATCATGGACGAGCTGGCCGCGGAACTCGGGCTCGACCCGGTGGAGCTGCGGCGCCGCAACTGGATCCGGCACGAGGAGTTCCCCTACACCTCGATCGCGGGCCTGACCTACGACAGCGGCAACTACGAGGCGGCCACCGACAAGGCGCTCGCCCTGTTCAACTACGACGAGCTGCGCGCCGAGCAACACAAGCGGATCGAGCGCGGCGACCGGGTGCTGCTCGGCATCGGCGTGTCGACGTACACCGAGATGTGCGGACTCGCCCCGAGCCGGGTGCTGCGGGACCTGCGGTACTCGGCCGGCGGCTGGGAGGCGGCGAGCATCCGCATGCTGCCCACCGGGAAGGTCGAGGTGGTCACCGGCACCAGCCCGCACGGGCAGGGGCATGTGACCTGCTGGAGCCAGATCGCCGCGGATGTGCTCGGGGTGCCGTTCGAGGACGTCGAGGTGGTGCACGGCGACACCCAGGCGGCCCCGCAGGGCATGGACACCTACGGTTCGCGGTCGCTGGTCGTCGGCGGCGCGGCGGTGCACCGGGCGGCGCAGAAGGTGGTGGACAAGGCGCGCAAGGTCGCCGCCCATCTGCTGGAGGCGAGCGAGGACGACCTGGAGTTCAAGGGCGGCGTGTTCTCGGTGAAGGGCTCCCCGGAGGCCCGCAAGACCATCCAGGAGGTCGCCTTCGCCACCTTCACCTCGCACGACGTGCCCGACGGCATGGAACCCACCCTGAACGCCGAACACGTGCTGGACCCGGAGAACTTCTCCTACCCGCACGGCACCCATCTGTGCGCGGTGGAGGTGGACACCGAGACCGGTCACACCCGGATCCGTTCCTATGTGTGCGTCGACGACGTGGGCCGGGTGGTCAACCCGATGATCGTGGAGGGGCAGGTGCACGGCGGACTCGCCCAGGGCATCGCGCAGGCCCTGTACGAGGAGGCGGTGTACGACGCCGAGGGCAACCTGGTGTCCGGCACGATGGCGGACTATCTGGTGCCGTCGGCCGCCGACCTGCCCGAGTTCGTCACCGACCGCACGGAGACCCCCGCGACGTCCAACCCGCTGGGCGTCAAGGGCGTCGGGGAGGCCGGCACCATCGCCTCCACCCCGGCGGTCGTCAACGCGATCGTCGACGCGCTGCGCCCGCTCGGGGTGCACGACGTGCGGATGCCGTGCACACCGGAACGGGTCTGGCAGGCGATCCGCGCCGCGCGGAAGGAGGCCGCGGCATGATTCCCCCCGCGTTCGACTACGTACGTCCAGCCGGCCTGGACGAGGCCGTGCGCGCCCTCGCCGACGCCGGGGAGGACGCCAAGGTGCTGGCCGGCGGGCAGAGCCTGCTGCCGCTGCTCAGGCTGCGGCTGGCCTTCCCGGACGTGGTGGTGGACATCGGCCGGATCCCCGGGCTGCGCGGGGTGCGCGAGGAGGACGACTGCCTCGTCATCGGCGCGCTGACCACCCATCACGAGGTGATGCGCGACCCGCTGGTGCGGCGGCACGCCGGTCTGCTGGCGCAGGCCACCGCCACCGTCGCGGACCCCGCCGTCCGGCACCGGGGCACCCTCGGCGGCTCCCTGGTGCACGCCGACCCGGCCGGCGACCTGCCCGCGGTGGCCCTGGCGCTGGACGCTCAGATGGTGGCCGTGGGGCCGGGCGGACGGCGCACCGTCCCGGCCGACGCGTTCTTCGCGGACTATCTGCAGTCCACCCTCGCCCCGGACGAGCTGCTGGTGGAGATCCGGGTGCCGAAACGGGAGGGCTGGGGCTTCCGGTACGAGAAGTTCCACCGGGTCGCCCAGTCCTGGGCGATGGTCGGGGTGGCGGCGCTGGTGCGGCGGGAGAACGGGCAGGTCGCCGAGGCGCGGATCGGGCTGACCAACATGGGCGCGACACCGCTGCGGGCCACGGCCGCGCAGGAGGCGCTCGGCGGCGCCGGGGACGCGGAGGCGGTGGCGCGTGCGGCCCGGCTCGCGGCCGAGGGGACCCGGCCGTCGCAGGACGCCTCCGCCTCGCCCGAGTACCGGGCGCATCTGGCGCGGGTGCTGACCGAGCGGGCGGTGCTCGCCGCCGCCGGAATGGGGTGAGCGCCGATCATCGGTGTGGACAGCCCCGCACAGATGCGGGCCCGCCTGGAGGAGACCGGTTACCTCGTCGACGACGGGCTGGCGGTGGCGTGCTTCCTGGCGCTGAAGCTGCACCGGCCGGTGTTCTGCGAGGGCGACGCGGGCGTGGGCAAGACCGCGCTCGCCTCCGCCCTCGCCGAGGCGCTCGGCGCCCCGCTGATCCGGCTGCAGTGCCACGAGGGCATCGACGCCTCCCAGGCCCTGTACGAGTGGGACTTCCCGCGGCAGCTGCTGCATCTGCGGGCCGCCGAGGCGGCCGGGGTGCGGGACGCCGACCGCCTGGAGCAGGAACTGTACGACCGCAGGTTCCTGCTCGCCCGGCCGCTGCTGCGGGCGCTGCAGACCTGGCCGTCGGTGCTGCTGGTGGACGAGATCGACCGTGCCGACGACGAGTTCGAGGCGTTCCTGCTGGAGGTGCTGTCGGAGTTCCAGGTGACCGTGCCCGAGCTGGGCACGCTGCGGGCCGAGGAGCCGCCGGTGGTGGTGCTCACCTCCAACCGCACCCGGGAGGTGCACGACGCGCTGAAGCGGCGCTGCCTGTACCACTGGTTCGACCATCCGGACTTCGCCCGGGAGCTGGCCATCGTGCGGCGCCGACTGCCCGAGGTGTCGGCACGGCTGGCCGAGCAGGTCACCACGCTGGTGCAGGCGCTGCGCGGCCAGGGCCTGCTCAAGCCGCCGGGCGTGGCCGAGACCCTCGACTGGGCCCGTGCCCTCGACGCGCTGGGCGCGAGCGAGGTGGACGCCGAGCTGGCGGTGGCCACGCTGGGCGCGGTGCTGAAGTACCGGGAGGACACCGACCGGGCACGGGCGCTCGATTTCGCGGCCGTCCTCGCGGGGCGGGCGACATGAGCGGCGCGGCGGCCCCCGGTGGTACGGCGGGCGCGGACGGACAGCTCCGTGCCGATGCGGTGCTGCTCGGGTTCGCGCGGGCGCTGCGCGCGGCCGGGGTGGACGCCGGAGCCGAGCGGACGCAGGCGTTCCTGCGGGCGGTGGACGCGCTGCGGCCCGGCGTGCGCGGCGACGTGTACTGGGCGGGACGGCTGACGCTGTGCGGGGACCGGGACGATCTGGACCGCTACGAGCGGGTGTTCGCCGCGTACTTCGACGCCGCCGCCCCGCCGCGCCGCCCGCCGCGCCGGCCCGCTCCCCCGGCCCGGCTGCGGCCCGTGGTGCGCGAGGTGCCCGCCGGGGCGCGTCCGGGCGAGGCGGACCGTGAGCGGCAGGGGCCGCCCGTCGCCTCGCTCGCCAGCTCCGCGGAGGTGCTGCGGCACCGCGACGTGGCGACGCTGGACGCCGCCGAACGTGCGCGGCTGAACCGGCTGCTGGCGGCGTTCTCCCTGCGCGGCTGCTCACGGCGCAGCGCACGCCGGCGGCCGGCCCGGCGCGGCGCCGTCGATCCGCACCGCACGGTACGGGAGATGCTGCGCCACGGCGGCGAGTCGGCCCTGCTGCGGCGGCACGCCCGGGTGGACCGGCCCCGGCGGGTGGTGCTCCTCGTCGACGTCAGCGGCTCCATGGGGCCGTACGCGGACGCGCTGCTGCGGTTCGCGCACGCGGCGGTCAGGGGGCGGCGCACCGAGGTGTTCACCATCGGCACCCGGCTGACCCGGGTGACCCGGGAGCTGTCCCACCGGGACCCGGACCTGGCGATGGCCGCCGTCGCCGAGGCGGTGCCGGACTGGCGGGGCGGCACCCGGTTGGGCGAGCTGCTGCGCGCGTTCCTCGACCGGTTCGGGCAGCGCGGCATGGCGCGGGGCGCGGTGGTGGTGCTGCTGTCGGACGGCTGGGAGCGGGGCGACCCGGCGCTGCTGGCCGAGCAGATGCGCCGCCTGCACCGGCTGGCGCACCGGGTGGTGTGGGCCAACCCGCGCAAGGCGCGGCCCGGTTACGCGCCGCTGGTCGCGGGCATGGCGGCGGCGCTGCCGAGCGTGGACGCCTTCGTCGAGGGTCACAGTCTGGCGGCGCTGGAGCGTCTGGCGGCGGTGGTGCGGGGCGCGGACGCCGGGCCGCCCCCGGCCCGCACGGCCGACGGGAAAGGAGCGGAGTGTGCGTGACATCCTCCCGGTGCTGGAGCGCTGGTACGCCGCGCGTGTGCCGTTCGGTCTGGCCACCGTCGTCTCGGTGAGCCGCAGCGCCCCGCGCGATCCCGGTGCGGCGATGGCGGTCGGCCCGGACGACGAGGTGGTGGGCAGTGTCTCCGGGGGATGCGTGGAAGGAGCCGTGTTCGAGCTGGCCCGGCAGGTGGTGGCCGACGGCGAGGCACGGGTGGAGACCTTCGGCTACAGCGACGAGGACGCGTTCGCGGTGGGGCTGACCTGCGGCGGCGAGATCTCTGTGCTGGTACGGCCGGTGACACCGGAGTCGGATCCCGCCCTCGGTGCGGTGGCGGCGTCGGTGGCCTCCGGGGAGCCGGTGACCGTGGCCACCGTCGTCGACGGGCCCGCACCGCGCGGGGCGGTGCTGGCGGTGTGGCCGCGGACGGTGGCGGGCAGCCTCGGCACCACCGGGCTGGACGCGGCGGTCACCGCGGACGCCCGCGGCGAGCTGGCGCTCGGCTCGACGGGGCTGCGGCACTACGGGCCGCGCGGTGAGCGCCGCGAGGACTCCGTCACCGTGTTCGTGCAGTCCTTCGCCCCGCCGCCGCGCATGCTGGTCTTCGGCGCGATCGACTACGCCGCCGCGGTGGCGCGGATCGGGTCGTTCCTCGGCTACCGGGTCACGGTGTGCGACGCCCGTGGGGTGTTCGCCACCCCGAAGCGGTTTCCGGACGGGGTGGAGGTGGTGGTCGACTGGCCGCACCGCTATCTGCACGGCACGGACACCGACGAACGCACCGTGATCTGCGTGCTCACCCACGATCCGAAGTTCGACGTACCGCTGCTGCAGGAGGCGCTCGGCCGGCCGGCCGCCTACATCGGGGCGATGGGCAGCCGGCGCACCCACCACGAGAGGCTGGAGCGGCTGCGGGAGGCCGGGGTGCCCGAGGAGGAGCTGGCCCGGCTGCGGTCCCCGATCGGCCTCGATCTGGGGGCCCGGACCCCTCAGGAGGTGGCCGTGTCCATCGCGGCGGAGATCATCGCGCTGCGCTGGGGCGGCACCGGGGCGCCCCTGACCGCGACCACCGGGACCATCCACGCAGGCGGTTCGGCCTGAGCATTCCGCCACCACCGGTTCCGCCCGAGTGCCAGGAGGAAGTCATGGAGCTGCGCCACGAGTTCACCGTTCCCGTCCCGGTCGACGAGGCCTGGCGGGCCCTGCTCGACATCGAGGGCATCGCGCCATGTCTGCCGGGTGCCACCGTGGAGGAGTACGACGGCAAGACCGTGACCGGTTCGGTGAAGGTGAAACTGGGCCCGGTCACCGTCTCCTACAAGGGCACGGCGGTCTTCGAGGAGCTGGACGAGGCGGCGCACCGGCTGGTGCTGACGGCCGGCGGCCGGGAGACCCGCGGTCAGGGCACGGCACGGGCCACGGTCACCGGCACGCTGACGGAGCGCGGGACGGGCACCGCGGTGACGGTCGTGACGGATCTGACCGTCACCGGCCGTCCCGCGCAGTTCGGGCGGGGTGTGCTGGCCGAGGTCGGCGACCGGCTGGTGGGGCAGTTCGCCGACTGCCTGGCCCGGCGGCTGGCCGGTCCGCCCGCGCAGGCCCCGCAGCAGACCGGTGGCGAGGAGACCGGCCCCGAGGAGCCAGGTCGCGAAGAGCCCGGTCACGCGCCGGAGCCCGTGGCCGACCGCCCGGAGAAGCCCGCCGGGCAGCCGGCGTCGGGCGCGGACGCCGCCGCGCGCACCCCGGCGGGCACCGGAGGGACGTACGAGGAGACCGAACCGCTGGATCTTCTCGGTGCCGCCGGCGTCCCGGTGGCCAAACGTGCCGCGGTGGCGGCCGGGGCCGTCGTGGCGGTGGCGCTGCTGGTGGTGTGGGTGCGTCGGCTTCGGCGCAGGTGAGGCGGACCATGGCCCGCACATTCGGCTCATCCGGAATTCGGGCGATTCAGGTGCATAAGGTCGTGCATCAGGGGTAAGCGAGCAGCGACGGACGAGGCGGCACGTACGCCTCAGCCCGCACATGTGCGGCACATTCCTGAGCGGAAGGAGGTCCGTGACAGCGCACAGTCGCAGTCACCGGGCCGATTCCGCTGACGGAGCGGCCCGGTTCTCGCCGAGAAGTCGCACACGAGAAAGGGAAGAGTGACCCCGGGGCGGCCCTGAGAGAGCGGGCCGCCCCCCCCGTATGTGTGCCGCACCGGTTCTCGCGGCGGGCCTCGGCCCGCAGAGGGGTGACGGGGGCCGTCAGCGCGCGGATCGTGGCGGCAGCCGGTGCAGTTCGACCTCGGTGAGACGGCCGTCGGCGACGGTTGCGGTCATGTAGGTGCAGTACGGCTGGCGGCGGCGGTCGGTGGGCGAGCCGGGGTTGAGCAGTCGCAGCCCGCCGGGAGCGACGCTGTCCCACGGGATGTGGCTGTGCCCGAACACCAGGACGTCCAGGTCCGGGAAGCGGGTCCCGCAGCGCGCCTCGCGGCCCCGGGCGGGCCCGGTCTCGTGGACGACCCCGAAGTGCAGCCCGCCGAGTTCCGCGCGGGCGACCTCGGGCAGCCGGGCGCGCAGCTCGGGACCGTCGTTGTTGCCGTGGACGCCGATCAGTCTGCGGCTGCGCTGCTCGAGCAGATCGAGCGTGGCCACGTCCACCCAGTCGCCGGCGTGGACGACGACATCGGCCCGCGGCAGTTCGGCCAGCAGCTGCGCGGGCAGCTGCTGGGCACGCTTGGGCAGATGGGTGTCGGACATCAGCAGCAGCGAGATACCCATGGCTTCACGCTAGGGGTGCGGGCCCGGGACGTCCCGCCGACCGCCCGCGCGCCCGGCACACCCGTCGCCGCACCCGGCCGGCGTCCGCCGGACCGCGCACGGGGATCGTGCCGGACCGCGGCCGCCGGCTGCGAGGCGTCGTCAGGGCTGCGGGTCGTCGGTCTTGAGCGGGGCACCGGTGTCGGAGACGAAGACGACCAGGAGCCTGGCCGGCTCGGTCCGGCTGGTGTTCTCCGTCAGGACGTGGTGGGCGCCCGGTTTCTCGACCCAGTTCTGCCCCTGGTGGTACGTGCGCACGGACTCGCCCTCGAGCCCGCTGCGCACGGTGCCGTGCAGGACGTAGGCGTAGACGAACGCCGTGCCGTGGCGGTGCGGCTTCGCACGCGCCCCGGGCGGGAAGTCGACGACCGCCGAGGTGAACGTCTTGCCCTCCACGTTCGGCAGGGCCTGCTGGAGCAGGGGCTCGAGGGTTTCGCTGGGCTGCTGCGTCGCCTCGGCCGCGGTGAGCGTCTGGGCGTGGGCCGGCTGCTCAGGGGCGGAGCAGCCGGTCGTGGCCGCGCTCAGAGCGGCGACGGCCAGCAGGCCGCCGGCGATCCGCACTCCGATCACGATCGGTCTCCGGTTCGGTCTTCCGCGATGCGGATGATCGTCTTGCCGGGGGTGCGCTCGGTGAAGGCGACGGGCGCCTCGGCGAGCGGCCGGACGGCACCGACGACGGGTGTGAGCCGACCGTCCCTGACCCGCTGGGCGAGGTCGGCGAGCCGGGCGCGGTCGGGTTCCACGACGAAGAAGACGGCCCGGCCGTCCTCGGGCCGGACCCTGGGCGGCTCGGCGATGGTGACGAGGGTGCCGCCGGCCCGTACCAGGGCCGCGGAACGGTCGAGGATCTCCCCGCCGATCACGTCGAACACGAGGTCGACCTCGCCGGTGTCCTGGAGCTTCTCGGTCTCCAGGTCGAGGAAGGTGTGCACACCGAGGGCGAGCGCCCGCTCCCGGTCCTTGGCCCGGCCGGTGCCGATGACGCGGGCGCCGGCCTCACGGGCGAGCTGGACCGCGAGCGAGCCGACGCCGCCGGCGGCACCGTGGATCAGGACGGTCTGGCCGGCGGTGAGACGACCGTGGTCGAACAGCCCCTGCCAGGCGGTCAGCCCGGAGATCGGCAGTGCGGCGGCCACGGTGTGGTCGATGTCCGCCGGGAGCGGCGCGAGGTTGCGGGCCTCCACCGCGACGTATTCGGCGAGTGTGCCGTTGCGGGCCCAGTCGGTCAGGCCGAACACCCGCTGTCCGATGCTCAGGCCGGTGGTCCCGTAGCCCAGCCCGACGACGACACCCGACACTTCGTGGCCGGGCACGCTCGGCGTCCGGTCACGGCCGGCCCGGTCGGTCCAGGTACCGGGCCAGTCCAGCTCGCCCGGGGTGAAGCCCGCGGCGTGCACCCGCACGACGACGTCGTTCTCGGCCGCGTGGGGGTAGGGCAGGTCGGTCAGGGACAGTCCGGCCGTGCCGGCGTCACGGTCGTGCACCGTGATGGCTTGCATGACAGCTCCTCACTGAGCAGGCGGCGGCGACGTACGCTCATCCCGCGCACCGCCGCAGATACAGCGTTGCGTGACCGGGAGCACACAGCAAGTGAGGTATGCCGTCCGGGCATGACCGGTCCCACCTGCCGGCACGCGTTCCCCCGCCGCCCTCCTTCGGGTTCTCACCAGGGAGACGAGGCAGCCCCGGCAGGTGTGACAGCTCAGAGGTGCTGAAGTTTCTCCGGGTTGACGACCCTGCGGTACGCGGTGATCAGACCCTCGGTGATCTGCACCGTGTCGACGGAGTAGACCCGGCCCTCCCGGTGGAAGACGAGGGCGAGTTCGCCGCCGACCTCGGCGAGGTCGATCCGGTCCGGGCGCCACTGGCGTCCCACGCGCACCATGACCTCGGCGACCCGCTCGCCGCCGTGGATGAGCTTGCGGGCCGCGGGGATCCGGCCGCCGCCGTCGGTGACATAGACGACGTCCGGATGCAGCAGCCGGACCAGGCCGGCCAGGTCGCCGGCCTCGTAGGCGGCGCGGAAGGCGGCCAGCACCCGTTCGCGCTCGGCCTTGGGTGCCTGCGGTGCGGACTGCTTCGCCCGGGCCACCCGCCGCCGCGCCCGGGAGGCGAGCTGCCGGGCCGCCGGCGCCGACACGCCCAGCACCTGCGCGATCCGCGCGAACTGCAGGCCGAAGACGTCGTGCAGCACGAAGGCCACCCGCTCCGGCGGGCTCAGCTCCTCCATGATCAGCAGCATGGCCGAGGTGACGGACTCGTCCACGAGCACCGGCTCGGCGGCGTCCGGGCCCGTCAGCAGCGGCTCCGGCAGCCACGGCCCGACGTAGGCCTCCCGGCGGACACGGGCGCTGCGGAGGATGTCGTAGCACCGCCGCGCCGCCACCGTGAGCCAGGCCCGCAGATCATCGATCTGTCGCAGATCCGCGCCGGCCGCGCGCAGCCACACGTCCTGGGTGACGTCCTCGGCGTCCGCCACGCTGCCCAGCAGCCGGTAGGCCGCACCGAAGACCGCCGGGCGGTAGGTCTCCCACCCGGCCCCGAGCCTGTCCTGCTGCCCCGACGGCCCGGGCGGCCCGGACGTGTGACCGTTGTCCATCCCGACGCACACTCCTCCTTCGTGCGGGCCCAGCGTAACCACCTGGACACGTGCATCGGCCACCGGGAAAAGAACAGGCAAACTGTTCAGTCGCACCTGGACAGTCTCTCTTCACATCCCTAGGGTGGCGGGCATGGACCGGAAGCCCGAGGAGGTGTCCGGAGACATCTCCGTCTCCGCCGCGCAGGCCGCCCGCGACCTGCGGGTGACCGTCAGCCGGCTGCGCCGCCGGATCCGTGAGGTCGCCCGCGATGACGACCTCACCCCGCCGCAGGTGTCGGCGCTCACCCTGGTCGGCAAGCACGGAGCGGCCACGGCCAGCGCCCTGGCCTCGGCGGAGGGGGTCCGCCCGCAGTCGATGGCCGCCACGCTCGCGGCCCTGGAACAGCAGGGACTCGTCCGGCGGAGCCCCGACCCGAGCGACGGACGGCGTCAGCTGGTGACGCTCACCGACAGCGGCCGCCGGCGTCTGGAGGGCGACCGGCAGGTCCGTGAGGAGTGGCTGGCCCGCACCCTGCAGGACCGGTACACCGAGGCGGAGCGGCGCACCCTGCTGGAGGCGTTCGCCCTGCTCGAACGGCTCACGCGGCCCTGACACCCGAGGCACCTTCCGCGTCCGCACCCGCACATCTTCGAAAGGCCCGAACGTCCATGGCACTGACCACCCTCGACCCGCGTACCGCTCTCGTCGTGATCGACCTGCAGGCGGGCATCGTCGGCGCCCCCACCGCCCCCTACCCGGGGTCGGACGTGGTCGCCCGCACGGTGGAGCTGGCCGACGCCTTCCGCGCCCGCGACCTGCCCGTGGTGCTGGTCCGGGTGTCCTTCTCCCCCGACTTCTCGGACGTGCCACCGGGCCGCA
Organism: Streptomyces thermoviolaceus; assembly: GCF_045209695.1. Lineage (NCBI taxonomy): Bacteria > Bacillati > Actinomycetota > Actinomycetes > Kitasatosporales > Streptomycetaceae > Streptomyces > Streptomyces thermoviolaceus. The sequence continues at coordinate 323,940 of NZ_CP109280.1, forward strand.
CCGAGGCGGCCACCTCCGGCGGCAGCCGCCCCGAGGGCTGGGACGTCATCGTGCCCGAGCTGGCCGGGCACCCGGAGGACATCGTCGTCACCAAGCACAACTGGGGTGCCTTCCACGGCACCGACCTCGATGTGCAGCTGCGCCGGCGCGGGGTGACGCAGATCGTGCTGACCGGCATCGCCACCAGCATCGGTGTGGAGTCCACCGCCCGGGCGGCGTACGAGCACGGCTACCACGTCACGCTGGCCACCGACGCCATGACCGACCTGGACGGGGACGCGCACGCCAACAGCCTGACGTGGATCTTCCCGCGCCTGGGCGAGACCGGCACCACCCAGGAGATCCTGCAGCTGCTGGCCAAGACCCACGGCTGACCGGCGGACACACGACGAGCCGGGGCCCGGCGCGCTCTGCGCCGGGCCCCGGTCGTTCCGTCGTCCTCGACGGTGCCCGTCCGATCCGACTCCGAGGACGGCCGCCCGGTCACCGCCTTCCGGGCCCGTCCCGTCCGTGCACGCCTTGGCGTGCACGCCCTCCGTGCACGTCGTCCGGGTGTCGTTCGCCCCGGTCCTTGGACATCGAGACGTGCGACGGGCGGTCACCCGCCGCCGGAGCCGCCGCTGCCGAAGGAGCCGCTGGAGCCGGAGTCCCAGCGCGGGCGGCTCTGGTCGTCGCTGCGCCGGGTGCCGGAGGAGAGTTCGTGCGGCGTCAGACGCCGGCCGGTCTCCTCGGCGTCGGGCACCTCGTTCGGTTCGCGCTGCTGCCGGGTCTCACGGACCGGACCGGAGGGGGGCGTCTTCGGCTGCCCGCTGTGCCGCGGGGTGACCGATTCGCGCTGCATCACGGTGATGCCGAAGCGGAAGGCCCAGATCAGCAGACCGACGACGACGAGGCCGCCGATCACGACCAGAGCGATCCCGGCGCCCGATCCGGCGGCGACTGTCTGATATCCGGTGGTGTCCATGCGCGCCGGGTACCCGCCGGGCGGCCACGGATGCCACCCGGTCTCCTCCGGTCTCCGGCCCGCGGGACGGGACGGCCGGCGGGCCGGGCCGGTCCGGTTCCTCGCACCGGCGGTGCCGTTCAGTCTCCTGCCCGGTCCGCGGCAGCACCGCCCTCCGTGCCCGCACCACCGTCCGCACCCTCGCCGGGACCGGCGGACCGGGCGGCCCGTGCCACCTCCTCCTCGACCTCGGTGCGGGGCCGTCGCTCGGCGCTCGCGTACTCGCCGAGCGCCGCCTGGAGATCGCGGGCGAGGTCGCGCCAGGCCCGCCAGGCCGTCTCGTACGTCTCGCTCTGCAGCCCGGTCCACCGCTCCTGCGCGGGCGGACCGTAGGTACGCCGGAGCTGCTCGACCCGGGTGTGCGCCTCGTCCGCCGCTCGTTGCAACGCCACCAGCTCTTCGAAGGTGTGTGACACAGCCAAGGACCCTAAGCACCGCGGCACGCACGGCCTCCGCGACCTGCCGTGACCGCCGCCCGGCACACACCCGTGTGGGGCAGTGCGACGGGGGCCGTGTGCAGGCGGGCCCGCCACCTCCGGCCGCGGCGACGGGCCCGGCCCAACCGACAGCGACCGCCGTGGCCAGCACCCCGCGCCCCTGGGTGGGCACGAGACACCGTTCCTGTGCCCGTCGTGTGCAGATCGCGCACACCCGGCACGGATGCCGTGCCGCGCCGCACGGGCCGGCACGCCCCGCACGAGCCGGGCACCGAGAGCCCCGCCCCGGAACACCACCGAACGGACACGGACGGTGATCGTCCAGATACCGATCGCTCCTCTTCCCCGGGTTTCACGAAGCGGAAATCCGGCTCCAGTGAATCTGCACAGCGGCCACCCAACCGACCCACCTCCGTCGGGGGATCTGCACATCCGAAGCGGCTCACGCATGTTACCGGCGCGTCACTTCGACCGGCACACGCCCCGGCAAGAGTGCGGGCGCGCACATGCGGTGACGCATGTGAAGAAGTGGCCGACGAGTCGTGCCCAGGTGTGCACGCACAACGCTGCAGTGTCTGCAAGTTCCCTGGCAGGAGGCGTCGTTGGGTGGAAGTGACGGGCCGTTGCGTGCTTACATCCATCGCACCGCGGGGCCCGCCGGCCATCCGGTCCAACGGGTGTCCGGGCCCGTGGGTCACGGCCGTACCCGCCTTTCGGGCGAGGGCCGTTCCCTCTTGTTGTCAGTCCAATAGGAAGGGAAGTTCTGCCATGAACTCCACCCCCCAGGTCGAGACCGCTGAGATCTCCGACGCCGAGCTCGACAACGTGGCCGGCGGCCTGACCGTGGACGCCCTGGGCACCGTCACCCAGCTGGTGGACGGCGTCGCCCCGGTCACCGGCCTGGTCGACGGCGTCGTCGACACCGTCGAGGGCGTGACCGGCCTGAACACCGCCCCGGTCACCAACCTGGTCGCCGGTCTCTGACGGCACCACGTACGCGTGAGTCCCGGAGCCGCTCGCCGGTTCCGGGACTCACCGGTGCCGTGACACACCCCCGACATGCCGTGGCCGCACCCGCGGCCGCGCACCCCTTCTTCCGCAGGTGAGACAAGTTCCGTGCAGTTCCGTCAGCAGGCCCTCGCCAAGCTGAACGCACCCGAGGAGCTGGACCTTCCGGTGCGGCTCGCCCGGCCGCAGGGCTGGCTGGTGCTGTGTGTGACGCTGGTCGCCGTGGCCGCCGCCTGTGTGTGGGCCGTGGCCGGCTCGGTCACCTCCACCGTCACCGCGCAGGCCGTCCTCACCCACAGGCAGGGCAGCTATGTGCTGCAGAGCCCGGTGGCCGGTCAGGTCACCGCCGTCCACGCCGAAACGGGCCGGCGGCTGCCCGCGGACGCACCCGTCATCACGGTGCGCACCGCACAGGGCGAGTCGGTCGTCAGGACCGTGGCCGCGGGCCGGATCACCGCGCTCGCCGCCACCATCGGGCAGATCGTCTCCGTCGGTGCGAACGTGGCCGCGGTGGAGAAGGTCGCCCACACCTCCGACCCGCTGTACGCGACCGTGTACGTCCCCGCGCAGCAGGCCGCCGGCATCACCGAGGGCAGCGCCGTGGACCTGACCGTCTCCTCGGTGCCGGCCGACCGGTACGGCGTGCTGCGCGGCCATGTGAAGTCGGTCGACCGGTCCGCCCAGTCGGCCCAGCAGATCGCCGCCTTCCTCGGGGACAGCCAGCTGGGTGAGCAGTTCACCCGACGGGGCCGCCCGGTGGCCGTCCTCGTCCGGCTGGACACCGCGCGCGACACCGAGAGCGGCTACCGCTGGTCCACCGACGGCGGCCCGCCGTTCCGGCTTCAGTCCATGACCCTGGCCACGGCCTCGATCCGCCTGGCCGACCAGCATCCCGTCGACTGGCTGCTGCCCTGAGCACGGAGCAGAACACACCCGCATGACCACCACTGAGGACACCCGCGGCCGCCGCGCCGCCCGGTCCCGGCGCCCGGTGCGCCCGGCCAAGGGCCTCCCGGGCCGCCGCCGCACCGTGCGCACCCCCACGGTGCTGCAGATGGAGGCCGTGGAATGCGGCGCCGCCTCGCTCGCGATGGTCCTCGGCCACTACGGCCGGCACGTCCCGCTGGAGGAGCTGCGCATCGCCTGCGGCGTCTCCCGGGACGGCTCGCGCGCGAGCAACCTGCTGAAGGCGGCCCGCAGTTACGGGCTGACCGCCAAGGGCATGCAGATGGACACCGCCGCCCTCGCCGAGGTGCGGGCGCCGGCCATCCTGTTCTGGGAGTTCAACCACTACGTCGTCTACGACGGCATGGGCCGCCGGCTGGGCCGGCGCGGGGTGTACGTCAACGACCCGGGCAAGGGCCGCCGTTTCGTGCCCATGGAGGAGTTCGACACCTCGTTCACCGGTGTGGTGCTGGTGATGGAACCGGGCGAGAACTTCACCCGGGGCGGGCGCAGGCCGGGCGTCCTCGGTGCCCTGCCGGCCCGGCTGCGCGGCACCGCCGGGGCGTTGCCGGCCGCGGTGCTGGCGAGCCTGCTGCTGGTGGCGGTGGGCGCGGCGGTGCCGGCGCTGAGCCGCACCTGGATCGACACATATCTCATCGGCGGGCAGACCTCGCTGCTGGGTGTGCTGTTCGCGTCCATGGCCGCGTGTGTGGTGCTGACGGTCGTGCTGACCTGGCTTCAGCAGGCGAATCTGCTGCACGGCCGGATCGTGTCCTCCACCTTGGGCAGCGCCCGTTTCCTGCGGCATCTGCTGCGGCTGCCGGTGACGTTCTTCGCCCAGCGCAGCCCGGCCGACCTGGTGCAGCGACTGCAGTCCAACGACCAGGTGGCGGAGACGCTGGCCCGCGACGTGGCGGCGGCCGGGGTGGACGCGGTGGTCGTGGTGCTGTACGCGGTGCTGCTGTACGCCTACGACCCTCAGCTGACGTTCGTCGGCATCGGTGTCGCGCTGCTGAACGTGGTGGCGATGCGAGTCGTGGTGCGGCTGCGGGCGAACCGGACGGCGAAGCTGCGGGCGGACACCGCGCGGCTGACCAACACCGCCTACACCGGGCTGCAGTCGATCGAGACGCTGAAGGCCACCGGCGGCGAGGACGGCTACTTCCGCACCTGGGCCGGGCAGCACGCCATCACCCTGGAGGAGCAGCAGCGGCTCGGGGTGCCCGGCGCCTGGCTGGGCGTGGTCGCGCCGACGCTGGCCACGGTCAACAACGCGCTGATCCTGTGGATCGGCGGGATGCGGGCGGTGGAAGGACACATCTCGGTGGGCCTGCTGGTGGCCTTCCAGGCGCTGGTGGCCCGGTTCACCGCGCCGCTGACCCGGCTCAACGGTGTCGCGGGCCGCATCCAGGACTTCGCGGCGGACGTGGCCCGGCTGAAGGACGTGGAGAACTTCGGTGCCGACCCGCTGTACACCCGGCCCGCCACCGGCGAGTCCACCCGGCGGCTGCACGGCCATGTGGAGCTGCGGAACATCAGCTTCGGCTACAGCCCCCTGGACAAACCGCTGCTGAGCGGGTTCGACCTGCGGGTGGGTCCGGGGCAGCAGGTGGCGCTGGTGGGCGGCTCGGGCAGCGGCAAGTCGACGGTGTCGCGGCTGATCTCCGGGCTGTACACCCCGTGGGACGGTGTGATCCGCATCGACGGTCAGCGGCTGGAGGACATCCCGCGGGGCACGCTGGCCGCCTCGGTGTCCTTCGTGGACCAGGAGGTGTTCCTCTTCGAGGGCACGGTCCGCGACAACGTGGCGCTGTGGGATCCGTCGATCCCGGACGACGCCGTGGTGGAGGCGCTGCGCGACGCCGCCCTGTACGACGTGGTGATGCGCCGTCCCGGCGGCATCCACAGCCGGGTCGAGCAGGACGGCCGGAACTTCTCCGGCGGGCAGCGGCAGCGGCTGGAGATCGCGCGGGCGCTGGTGCGCCGGCCGAGCGTGCTCGTCCTGGACGAGGTGACCAGCGCGCTGGACGCGGAGACGGAGCAGGTCGTCATGGACAACCTGCGGCGGCGGGGCTGCGCCTGTGTGGTGATCGCACACCGGCTGTCCACGGTACGCGACAGCGACGAGATCGTGGTGCTGCAGCACGGCACGGTCGTCGAACGCGGACGGCACGAGGAGCTGCTGGCGCTCGGCGGCGCCTACGCGGCGCTGGTCAGGGAGCGGTGAGATGACGACCGTGGAAGACGGCGACCTGGTTCTCGGTGCGCTCGCGTCGGTGGGCACCCCGGTGGACTGCGCCGGCCTGAACCGGCTGGACCTGGAGGGCCCGCAGGTGCTGTGGCTGGTCGCGGCGGGCGCGGTGGACCTGTTCGCGGTGGACGCGGCCGAGCAGGGGCACTGGCACCACCTGGGCCGCCTGCAGGCGGGCTCGTTGCTGCTCGGCCCGGTCTCCGGCCCCCGGCACACCCTGGTGGCGCGTCCGCTGCGCGACAGCGTGGTGCACCGGATCGGGCTGCGGGAGCTGTACCAGCCGGCGACCACGCAGACCTGGTCGTACGACGAGTGGGGCAACCCGCAGTACGTGCCGCCCGCGAGCAGTCCGCTGGAGCACGCGCTGGCGCTGGGCGTGGGCCGCAGCATGTCCGTGCTGTTCCAGGCGCCCACCGCGCAGGACCGCACCACCCCGCCCGGCGACGACGACGTGTTCTGGATGCAGGTGCCGCCCGGCAGTGTGCAGTACGGGGCGCTGTACGGCGCCGACACGGCCGGGGACCTGCTGATGGACCCGGGTGTCTGGCAGGGCATGGTCGACCAGCAGTACCGGCTGCTGACCGCGCTGGACCGGTGGATCGAGGAGCTGGAGCGGGCCCACGAGACCCGGGCGGCGGCCGGTGTCAAGGCCGGTGAGGCGGTCCGCGCCGAGGCCGACCGGACGCTGCTGGCCTCCATCGGGCGGTCCTCCGGCCGGCGGATCACGGCCGCGGACGCCGACGCCACGTACGCGGCCTGCGTCCGGGTGGCCCGGGCCGCCGGGATCACCCTGGCGGACCCGCCGCAGACGGGCACGGTGAGCGACCGGCTGGACCCGGTGGAGCGCATCGCCCTGGCCTCCCGGGTGCGCACCCGGGCCGTGCGGCTGCGGGGCCGCTGGTGGCGGGAGAACGCCGGCCCGCTGGTGGGTCGGAGGGCGCTGTCGGGGGCGCCGGTGGCGCTGCTGTGGCGGCGCGGCGGCTACATCGCCGTCCATCCGGCGACCGGGCGGGAGACCCCGGTGGGCAAGGGGAACGCCGGGGAGTTCGAGGACCGGGCGGTGATGTTCTACCGCCCGCTGCCCGACCGGCCCCTGTCCCGCCTGGGGCTGTTGCGTTTCTCGCTGCGCGGCAGCACCAGCGACCTGGTGAACCTGCTGATCGCCGGGCTGGTGACGGTGGTGGTCGGGGCGCTGGTGCCGGTCGCGACGGGCAAGGTGCTCGGCCAGTACGTGCAGCGGGCGCAGACCGGGCCGATCACCCAGGTGTGTGTGGCGGTGATGGCCGGCGGCGTGGTGGCGGCGGCGTTCATGCTGTTGCAGAACCTGACGGTGCTGCGGGTCGAGGGACGGATCGAGGCGGCGCTGCAACCGGCCGTATGGGACAGGTTGCTGCGGCTGCCGACGGCGTTCTTCGCCCGGCGGTCCACCGGTGAGCTGGCGAGCGCCGCCATGGGCATCAGCGCAATCCGCCGGCTGCTGGCGGGGCTGGCCCCGACGGTCGCGCAGTCGGTGACCGTGGGCGTGGTGAACCTGGTGCTGCTGTTCTGGTACAGCGCCTCCATGGCGCTGGCGGCGCTCGGCATGCTGACGGTGATCGCGGCGGTGTTCCTGGCGCTCGGGCTGTGGCAGGTGCGCTGGCAGCGCCGTCTGGTGGTGCTCACCAACAAGCTGAACAACCAGGCGTTCCAGACGCTGCGCGGGCTGCCGAAGCTGCGGGTGGCGGCCGCCGAGAACTACGCGTACGCGGCGTGGGCCGAGCAGTTCGCCCGCAGCCGTGAACTGCAGCAGAAGGTGGGCCGGATCAAGAACCTGACCGCGGTGCTCGGCGCGGTGTACCTGCCGGTGTGCACGCTGGTGATGTTCATGCTGCTGGCCGGGCCGGCCCGCGGCACGATGTCGGCGGCGGCGTTCCTGACCTTCAACACGTCGGTGACGATGCTGCTGACCTCGGTGACGCAGCTGACCGGTGCGTTCGTCTCGGCGGTGGCGGCGCTGCCGCTGTTCGAGCAGATCCGGCCGGTGCTCGACGCCAGACCGGAGGTGCGCACGGGCAGCACCCTGCCGGGTCCGCTGTCCGGGGCGATCGAGGCGCGGCGGCTGTCGTTCCGGTACACCGACGACGGACCGCTGGTCCTCGACGACGTGTCGTTCCAGGTGAAGCCGGGCGAGTTCGTGGCGATCGTCGGGCCCAGCGGCTGCGGCAAGTCGACGCTGCTGCGTCTGCTGATCGGGTTCGACCGGCCGTTGTCGGGGAGCGTGCTGTACGACGGCCAGGACCTGGCGGCGCTGGACCAGTCGGCGGTGCGCCGGCAGTGCGGGGTGGTGCTGCAGCACGCCCAGCCGCTGAACGGGTCGATCCTGGACGTCATCCGCGGCACCGAGCCGTGCTCGCCGGAGGAGGCGATGGCCGCGGCCGAGATGGCGGGGCTCGCGGAGGACATCCGGCGCATGCCGATGGGCCTGCACACCATCGTCTCCGGCGGGTCGTCGATCTCCGGCGGTCAGCGTCAGCGGCTGATGATCGCGCAGGCGCTGGTGCGCCGGCCACGCATCCTGTTCCTGGACGAGGCGACCAGCGCCCTGGACAACGACACCCAGCGCACGGTCATCGACAGCACCCGCAAGCTGAACGCCACCCGCATCGTCATCGCGCACCGTCTGTCGACGGTGCTGGACGCCGACCGGGTGATCGTGATGGAGGAGGGGCGGATCACCGAGCAGGGCACCCCGGCCGAGCTGCTGGCGGACACCGGCGGCAGGCTGCACGAGCTGGTCCGCCGCCAGATGGCCTGAGCACGCCCCGGGCGGCCCGGTGGCGGCACGCCGGAGGATCGGGGCGGCGGTGTGCGGGTACCCGCAGGCCATGACCGACGAGTGCCGAGGACCCGAACTGCCCGCGGCCCGGGGGCCGCTGTCCGCCGCCGTCCTGGCGTATCTGCGCGACGGCGGTGCGCTGCCGCCCGCCGAGGCCGCCGCCCAGGCCCCGCCGTACGGCGACGACCTGCAGCTCGCCCTCTACCTGTGCTACGAGCTGCACTACCGCGGCTTCGCCGGTGTCCCCGCCGACCGGGAGTGGGACCCCGGGCTGCTGCGGCTGCGGGCCGCGCTGGAGCAGCGTTTCCTCGCCGCCCTGCGCGCCGACGCACCCGTGCACGGCAGCCTGGACGACGCGCTCGCCGCGCTGCTGGTGGAGCCGGTGCACGGCACCGGTGTGTCGCACTGGCTGCGGGACGAGGGCGAGCTGTGGCATCTGCGCGAGTACGCCGCCCAGCGCTCCCTGTACCACCTGAAGGAGGCCGACCCGCACGCCTGGGTGCTGCCCCGGTTGTGGGGCCGGGCGAAGGCGGCGATGGCGGCGGTGGAGTTCGACGAGTTCGGCGGCGGGCGCGGCGACCGGGTCCACGCCCGGCTGTTCGCCGACCTGATGGCCGACCTCGGCCTGGACACCACCTACGGCCGCTATCTGGACGCGGCCTGCGCCGAGGCGCTGGCGGTGGTGAACATGATGTCGCTGTTCGGGCTGCACCGGGCCCTGCGCGGCGCGCTGGTGGGCCATTTCGCCGCGGTGGAGATCACCTCCTCCCCCGGCTCGCGTCGGCTGGCGGAGGCGATGCGCCGCACGGGCGCGGGCGCGGCCGCGGAGTTCTTCTACGACGAGCACGTGGAGGCCGACGCGGTGCACGAGCAGGTGGTGCGCCACGAGGTGATCGCCGGGCTGCTGCAGCAGGAGCCGCACCTGGCGGCGGACGTGACGTTCGGCATCGACGCGACGGGGCATCTGGAGGACCGGTTCGGCGAACGGCTGCTCGAGGCCTGGCGCGCGGGCCGCTCGTCGTTGCGCACACCGTACGGCCCGCCCGCGCCGGCACCGGCGGCGGTGTCCTGAGTGCCGTCGTCGCCGTCCCGGGTAGTGCGCCGGATCGGGGGTACTCGCGAGGGGGTGAGCCAACTGTTGCTTCCCGGTGTGTACGCACCGCAGGACGACACCGCGCTGCTGGCGCAGGTGCTGGCGGGCGAGACGCTGCGGCCCGGTGCGCGGGTGCTCGACGTGGGCACCGGCAGCGGAGCCCTGGCGCTGGCCGCCGCGCGGCGCGGTGCCCAGGTGACGGCCGTCGACGTCTCCCGCCGGGCGGTGTGGACCACCCGGCTGAACGCCTGGCGGGAGCGGGTGCCCGTGCACGCCGTGCGCGGGAACCTGTTCGACCCGGTGCGGGACCTGTCCTTCGAGCTGATCCTGGCCAATCCGCCGTACGTCCCGGCGCCCGGCACCGGCTCCGGGCACGGCCGCTCCCGCGCCTGGGACGCCGGGTGCGACGGCAGACACGTGCTGGACCGGATCTGCCGGCAGGCACCGGGGCTGCTGCGCCCCGGGGGTGTGCTGCTCCTGGTGCACTCCGTGCTCAGCGGCCCGGACCGCACCCTGGAGCTGCTGCGCGCCTCGGGTGCGAAGGCGAGCGTGGTGCGGCGCCGGTGGATCGGTTTCGGTCCGGTGCTGCGCGCCCGGCAGGAGTGGTTGCGCGAGCGGGGCCTGCTGGATGCGTCCGACGACAAGGAAGAGCTGGTGGTCGTCCGTGCCGAACGTCCCTGCTGACCCGCCGTGTCACACCCGTGCCGGCCCGCCCTGCCGGCTGCGGGTGCAGCGCCGCGGGCCGCTGCTCGTCGACGGCCCCGTCGAGGTGGAGCTGGAGGACGGCACCACCGTCCGCTCCGACCGGTTCCGGGTCGCGCTGTGCACGTGCCGGCGCAGCCGGCGCTACCCCTGGTGCGACACCAGCCACCGCGAGCGGGTCCGGGACCCTTCGCCGTGAGGGCACACGTGTCCCGGGATGCATAGGTGTCCCTGGATGCACGCATGTTCCGACATGCACAGGTGTCCCCGAGGTGCACGCGTGTGCGCGGCGCGCCCGTGTGACGGACACCTCCAGGTGGTGGACCAGGGGCGCCGGGCGGCCCCACTCCGCCCGGCTCGCCCCTGGTGAGGGATCGTCACCCGTTCCCGGACCGGACCCCGCGCTCCCCAGCCGCGGGTCCCTGCCGTGCCCGTGCCGCGGTGGCACGGGGCACGCCGGGACGGCGCACGATCCCGGCTCGTCAGAACGCGAGGACGCCGTGTGCGGCCGCGTTCTTCAGGCATGCGTTGGCGAAGGTGCGCTCCTGGGCGACGCGTTCGCCCTGCCAGACACCCTGCGCGGTGACCACCACCGGGCGGTAGTCCTTGGCGCACACCACGTCGCGCCCTGTGGCCAGAGCCGTCAGGTCGCCGTCGACGGCGCGCAGTTCCCGGCACGCCCGCGCCGCGTCGGGGTGGGTGCCGAAGGGCTTCGGTGCGCAGACCAGGGTGACGGCGCGCTCGGGAGCGGTGGTGGCCGCGCGCTCGCCGTGGCCGACGGTGAGCACCAGCGCCGAGGGCGCGTACAGAGAGGCGGGGGCGGCGAGTGCGGGCCCGGCGAGAGGTCCGCAGACGGCGGTGGCCGTCAGGCCGAGAGCTGCCGCCCGGCGCGTGCTGGTCCGCATCGGGTGTGCTTCCTTCCGCAGGTCGTGACGGAAACGGCCGGCTCCGGCAGAGGTGGTGCCGGAGGGGCGAGCGGGAGTCTGCCGACTCCGCCGCGGAAACTCACGTCGCACCCACAGGTTTCAGTAACCTTGCGTATTGAACCAGTGGCGTGATGTCACATCGGGCGGGCGCCGTCATCACCGGATCTTGAACCTGCGGGGCGCCGGATCCGGCCGGATGTATGCGTTCTCCCCGCTCGGCAATCGGCCTGAAACATTCCGCTTCCCGGCGGGCCGCTCTCCCCCTACTGGCCAGTATGGTTCGGGGCGGCACTGCAACGGCGAGCGTCGGGAGACACCTGCATGGGCAAGCACTGGGCGGACTTCCAGTACGAGATCTACCTGAACGGCATGACGGGTGCGGTGCCGCGGCTGCCCACGGACCTGTCCCGGCTGGAGGAACTGACCGAGCGGCGGCTCGGCCCCGGTCCGGTGGGATACGTCGCGGGCAGCGCCGGCGACGGCAGCACGGCGCGTGCCAACCGGGCGGCCCTGGACCGCCGTCGCATCGTGCCGCGCATGCTCCGGGACGTGCACGACCGCGATCTGTCGGTCACGGTGCTGGGCCGTGCGCTGCCCGCGCCGCTGGCGCTCGCGCCGGTCGGTGTGCTGTCGATCCTGCACCCGGACGCGGAGTGCGCCGCCGCACGGGCCGCGGCGGCGCAGGGGGTGCCGTACGTGCTGTCCTCGGCGTCCAGCACGCCGATGGAGCAGGTGGCCGAGGCCATGGGCGACGCCGAACGCTGGTTCCAGCTGTACTGGGCGAAGGACCGCGAGGTGACCCGCAGTTTTCTGCAGCGGGCGAAGGCGGCCGGGTTCTCCGTCCTCGTGGTCACCCTGGACACGCCGCTGCTGGCGTGGCGGCCGCGCGATCTGGACCAGGCGTATCTGCCGTTCCTGCACGGAGTGGGCACCGCCAACTACTTCACCGACCCGGCCTTCCGGGCGGGCCTGGCCAAGCCGGTGCACGAGGACCTGAACGCGGCCGTGCTGCACTTCGTCGGCATGTTCGCCGATCCCGGCAAGACGTGGCCGGACCTGGCGTTCCTGCGCGAGCAGTGGGACGGCCCGATCGTGCTGAAGGGCGTGCTGCACCCGGACGACGCCCGCCTGGCCGCCGACGCCGGGGTGGACGGCGTGGTGGTGTCCAACCACGGCGGCCGCCAGGTCGCCGGGGCCGTCGGCGCCGCCGACGCCCTGCCGGGGGTGGTGGAGGCGGTCGGTGACCGGCTGACCGTGCTGTTCGACAGCGGGGTGCGCACCGGCGACGACGTGTTCAAGGCGCTGGCCCTGGGCGCGCGGGCGGTGCTGCTGGGCCGGCCGTACGCCTACGGGCTCGCCCTGGACGGGCAGGCGGGTGTCGAGCACGTCATCCGCTGTCTGCTGGCGGAGTTCGACCTGACCATGGCGCTCGCCGGTCACGCCACCCCGGCCACGCCGAGCCCCGGCGATCTCGTCGAGGACCCGGCCTGACCGATACCACGCCTGCCGCGGCCCGTCCCGTGCGCGCACCGCACGGCGAGCGGGTCGCGGCGGCCCGACCCGGCGGTCGGTCCCGGCGGTCCAGCGGACGCGGACACCGGCGCGGCAGGGCGCGCCGGTGCGTACCGGCGGCGGACGGCGCGGGTCAGATCTGCCAGGACCGCAGCCGGTCGGCGGCGCCGTAGACGTCGATCTTGCCGTTCATCAGATCGCGGGCCAGGTCGACCAGGGCGCCGTAGGGCGGGTCGATCCCGGCGTCGCTGATGAACATGTACGCCACGGCCGTGGCGCAGGCGAACCGGGCGTTGGCGAAGGGCAACGGTCGCAGCGCGACCAGGGTGTGCAGCAGGGCGGCGGCGCGCCAGGCGGGGTCGGAGTCCACGCCCAGGCGCGGCGGGTCCACGCGGTGCCGCGCGACGGCGGCCACCAGCGCGGAGAAGTCGTCGATCGCGGGCTGCTCCGGCAGAACCTCCTCGTGGCGCTGGAGCAGCCAGGGCACGTCGATGTGGATGACGGCGGTCATCGGTCAGGCGGCTCGTCCCTCGCCCCGGGTGGGCGGCTCGTCGTCGGGGAACGCTGCGGCGAATTCGTCGGCGTGCGCCCGGAAGAACCGGCGGAAGACCTCCGCCCCCTCCTGCAGCGCGCGGTGCCGGGCTATGTCCGCCGCGGCCGCCTCCCGCACGAGCGCCTTCATCGACGTACCGCGCTCCTTGGCGATCTGCCGCAGATCCTCCAGTTCGCGGTCACTGAACTCCACATTGAGCGCCGGCATGCGGCACACCGTAGCGCCTGCGGTACTCGCCCGTAAATGCCCGCAGGTCAGCGGGGGCGTGCGGCGGTACCGACCGGGGCGGGCAAAGCCCGTGTCCCCACCTGGCACGGCGGCGGCACGAGCCATGCCCCAGCACGGCACAGGCACGGGGCGGTCGCCGTCCGGGAGGATGCGGCCGCCCGGACGGCGGACGGCGCAGTGGCGGCCCTCAGACCTCCAGTCTGCTGATGCGCACCGCTCCCTCGGGCCGGCCCGGGGCGCTGCTGGTGAGGGTGAGGCGGATCCGGGAGCCGCGCACCGGGTGAAAGGTGATCACGGTCGGGTCGTCGGAGGCGGTGGCCCAGTCCGTTCTCGCCCCCGTGACCGGTGTCCAGCGGTGGCCGTTCCACACCGTGACCTCGACGGCGGCGGGCCGCGTGTGCGTGGCGTCGACGGTGAAGGAGACGGCCACCCGGTCCAGGGTGCGCGTCCGGCCGAAGTCGAGCGAGACCCAGTCCTCGGCCCGGGCTCCGTCGAAGGCCGGCAGCAGGGCGGTGGCCGCCTTGACGAAGGCGTTGGACCAGCCGGTGGCCGGGTCGCCGTCGATCATGGCGGCGGGCAGGGTGTCGGGGCGGCCGGAGTAGCCGGCGTCCGCGCGGGGGTAGGCGGGCGGCTCGGGGTGGTCCGGCCGGAACGTCGGGGCGGGGGTGCTCACGAGCGTGGGGGCGTCGGTGGTGTGCACGGTGACCGTGCCGGTGCGCAGCCCGGCGCTCCGCGCGGTCACCTTCAAGGTGCCCGCCCGGGTGCCGGCGCGGACGACGGCGAGCGCCTTGCCGTGGAAGGCGGTGCGGGTGCTCGCCTGGTAGCGTTCGGCGCTCTCCTGGCGGCCGTTGTCGACGCCGGCCAGGGAACCACCGGTGACGTCGAAGCGGAGCAGGTGGTCGGCGTCCGGGACGACCGTGCCGCGGTCGTCGACCACCTCGGCGGTGACGAACAGCAGCGAGTGGCCGTCCGCGGGCAGCGAGGTCCGGTCGGCGGTGAGCCGTACGGCGTGCGGCTCGCCCGCGGTGCGCAGCACGTCGGTGGCCACGATCTTCCCGTCGCGCCGTGCCACCGCCTTCAGTTCGCCCGGCCGGTACGGAACCTTCCAGGTCAGGTGGAGCCGGCCGGCGCTGCCGTTGGGGCTGGTGTAGCTGCCGGGCCAGGGGCCGCCGGTGACGGTCTTGTCGTCGCCGGTGGCCTCGGTGGTCTCCAGGTAGGTGCGGCCGTCGAGAGTCCGCTTGACGTCGAACGTCCTGGTGCCGAGGGAGCGGCCGTCGAGGAAAAGCTCCACGGACTCGACGTTGGAGTACGCCCGGACCTCGACGACGTCGCCCTCGGTGTGGTTCCAGGTCATGGGGACCAGATGGACCATGGGCTCGCTGGTCCACTGGCTCCGGAACAGGTAGTAGGTGTCCTTGGGGAAGCCGGCCGTGTCGACGGCGCCGAAGAAGGACGCCTTGACCGGGAACACGTCGTACGGGGTGGGTTCGCCGATGTAGTCGATGCCGGACCACAGGAACTGCCCGGCGAACCACCTGCGGTCGCGGTCCTTCTTCAGGCTGTACTCGCCGCTCATGGTCCAGGAGGCGAGGTTGTTGTCGTAGGAGGAGGTGGCCCGCCGGCCCGGGGTGTGGTTCTCGCCGGTGTTGAGGTGCTCCGGCTCCTGGTAGGTGCCGCGGGTGGAGGTCGCCGAGGACGACTCGGACTCGAAGAGGAACAGGTGCGGGTAGGCGGCGTGCAGGGCGTCGACCGAGGCGGCGGTGTTGTAGTTCAATCCCAGTCCGTCGAGCTTGGCGAGCATCAGGTCGGCCGGGGAGCCCTTGGCCGGCAGACTGCGGTACTTGTCGGAGCCGATGACGACCGGCCGGGTGTCGTCCGCCGCCCTGACGGCCGCGATGATCCGGTCGGCCATGGCCAGGCCCTCGGTGCTGGTGGAGTCGGGTATCTCGTTGCCGATGGACCACAGCACGACGGCGGGCGAGTTGCGGGCCGCGCGGACCATCTCGGTGGCGTCCCGCTCGCACCACTCGTCGAAGAAACGGCCGTAGTCGTAGGGGTTCTTGCCGGTGCGCCAGCAGTCGAAGGCCTCGACCATCATCACGATGCCGAGTTCCTCGCACAGCTCGACGAGCTGCGGGGCGGGCGGGTTGTGGGCGGTGCGCAGGGCGTTGACGCCCATGGACTTCATCAGGGTCAGCTGCCGGCGCAGCGCGTCGGTGTGGACGGCGGCGCCGAGCGGCCCCTGGTCGTGGTGGAGGTTGACACCCTTGATCTTGGTGGGCACGCCGTTGAGGAAGAAGCCCTCGTCCGGGTCGAAGCGGACGGTGCGGATGCCGAAGACGGTGTCCACGGTGTCGGTGGTGCGGCCGTCGGCGCGCAGGTCGGTGCGGAGGGTGTAGCGGTGCGGGGCGTCGGTGTCCCACCGGCGGGGGCGGGGGACGGTCACCTCGTGCTCCTCAGCGGCCTGGCCGTGGGCGCCGACCGTGACGGTGGACGTGGTCCGGGCGACCGTACGACCGTCCGGGCCGAGCACGGTGGAGGCGACCTCGACCCGGGCCGGGGTGCCGGAGTCGTTGGCGACCTCGGTGCGCACGCGGACCACGGCCCGCTCCTCGGTGACCTGCGGGGTGGTGACGTACGTGCCCCAGCGGGCCACGTGCACCGGGTCGGTGACGATCAGGCGGGCCTCGCGGTGGATGCCGCTGCCCGAGTACCAGCGGCTGCTGGGCAGCTGGTTGCGGACCTCGATGGCGAGCACGTTCTCGGTGGAGCCGTCGGTGTGCACCAGGTCGGTCAGGTCGACGGCGAAGCCGGTGTAGCCGTAGGGGTGGCGGCCCGCCTCGGTGCCGTTGCAGTGGACGCGGCAGTCCATGTAGACGCCGTCGAACTCCACCGAGATCCGCTTGCCGGCGCAGGAGGGCGGCAGGGTGAAGGAGAGCCGGTACCAGCCGAGACCGCCGGGCAGGAAGCCCGTGCCGCCACTGGTGCCGTGCTCGGTGGTGGGGGTCTGCTCGATGCTCCAGTCGTGCGGGACGGCCACCTGCCGCCATCCGGAGTCGTCAAGGGCGGGGTCGGCGGCGTCGGAGTACGCACCGGCGGGGTCGGAGATGCCGCCGGGGTCGACCAGCGCGAAGCGCCAGCCGTCGCGCAGCGGGACCGTGCGGCGGCCGGGGAGGCGGCCCGTGGTGTCGGCGGCCTCGGCGGCCAGGGCCGAGGGACCGCCGAGCAGCACGCCCGCCGCCGGGGTCGCCGTACCCGCGATCAGGACCGATCTGCGCGTGATCGCCATGCCGGTGCTCCTTCGTTCCCCCCAGGGGATCGGAAACGATCAGAATGCATCGAGACCGGACAGAGTCTGACGTGTGCACGCCGGAAATCGTCAAGAGTGCCGCGCGGTGTTCCCCCTGGAACGCCGGGCCACGACGGCGGCCGGCCGGGATCCGGGACCGCACGGGTCCGGCGCCGCACCACGCCTCCAGCCACTACGCTGGAGGACGGGTGACCCACCTGATCGCCGTGATCACGGTGAGTGTGCACGATGGAGCGGCCACATGAGACCGGCGTATCCGTTCGACGAGGGGGCCACGGCGCGTGCGGTCGTCGACGAGCACGGAGTCCTCGTCGAGTGGAACGAGGGCGCCCGTCGGCTGCTCGGCTGGGCGCCGGAGGAGGTCGTCTCCCGGCCCGCCGCACAGCTCCTGGCGGACGGGACCCGGGCGGAGCCGCCCGGCGGGCGGCGCTGGTCCGGCACACTCCCCCTGCGCCACCGCGACGGACACGCCGTGCCGGTGTGGCTGCTGGCCCACCGGCAGGACGCCGGGGACCGGGCCGGTGACTGGTTCGTCGTCTCCCCGCTGCGCGAGGACGACACCCGCACCGACGACGACCCGCTCGCCCGGGCCGAGCTGGTGCAGGCCCCGTGCGCGATCGCGATCTGCGACGACCGCCTGCGTCTGCACACCGTCAACGACGCCATGGCCCGGATCCTCGGCGCCCCGGGCGAACAGCTGCGCGGTCTGCGCCTGCCCGAGATCGGCGGACGGCCGGACGCCACCGACGACATCGAGCGGCACATGCTCCAGGTGCTGCACACCGGCCGCGGCACGGACGTGCACACCGACCGGCGGGGCGCCGACGGCAGGACGGTCTCCTGGCTGGTCCGCCTGTCCCCGGTCACCGACGACGCCGGACGGGTGCGCGGGGTGTGCGTCGCCGTCCACGACTTCACCGACCAGTACCGGGCCCGGCAGCGGCTGCAACTGGTCAACGAGGCCAGCGTGCGCATCGGCACCACGCTGGACGTGACCCGCACGGCCCAGGAACTCGCCGACGTCTGCGTGCCCGCCCTCGCCGACTTCGTCAGCGTGCAGCTGGTGGACCCGCCCGAGCCCGGTGGCGAGCTGCCCATCGGACCGCCGCACACGCCGGTCACGCTGCGCCGGGTCGCCCACCGCTCGGTCCGGCCCTACGCACCCGAGACCCTGGTCGACATCGGCGACAGCGAGGTCTACCCGGCCGCCTCGCCGCAGGCGGTGGCCCTGCTGACCGGTCAGGCGATCGTGGTGGCCAGAACGTCCGACGAGATGGAGAAGTGGTACGCCTGGGACCCGGAACGCCTGGAGCGGATCCGGCAGCTGGGCATCCACTCCACGATGTCGGTGCCGATCCGGGCCCGCGGTGTCGTGCTCGGCGTGGCCGTCTTCACCCGGTACGAGCAGGCCGCCGCCTTCACCGCCGACGACGTGCTGCTCGCCGAGGACGTCACGGCCCGCGCCGCCGTCTGCATCGACAACGCCCGCCGCTACTCCCGCGAGCGGGAGACCGCCCTCGCCCTGCAGCGCAGCCTGCTGCCGCGCACCCTGCCGCGCACGGCCGCCGTGGAGGCGGCCTCCCGGTACCTGCCGGCCGCCCGTTCCCGGATGGGCGGCGACTGGTTCGACGTGATCCCGCTGTCCGGGATGCGGGTCGCCCTCGTCGTCGGCGACGTCCTCGGCCACGGAGTGCAGGCCTCGGCGACCATGGGCCGGCTGCGCACCGCCGTGCGCACCCTCGCCGACATCGACCTCGCCCCGGAGGAACTGCTCACCCACCTCGACGACGTGGTCATGCGGATGTCGGCGGAGGCGGGCGGCGAGGGCCGGCCCGGCGAGGTCGGCGCGACCTGCCTGTACGCGGTGTACGACCCGGTCTCGCGCCGCTGCTCGCTCGCCCGCGCCGGCCACCCCTCCCCCGTGCTCGTCCCGCCCGACGGCCCCCCGCGCGTGATCGACCTGCCCGCCGGTCCCCCGCTGGGCCTGGGCGGGCTGCCGTTCGAGGCGGTGGAGATGCACCTGCCGGAGGGCAGCGTGCTGTCCTTCTACACCGACGGCCTGATCGAGAACCGCGGCCGCACCGCCGAGACCGGACGCCGGCTGCTGTGCACGGCGCTGGCCGAACCGACGTCGGGGCTGGAAGAGACCTGCGACCGGGTGCTGCAGACCCTGCTGCCGGCGGTCGGCTCCAGCGACGACGCCGCCCTGCTGCTGGCCCGCACCCGGGGCCTGGCCGCCTCCCAGGTGGCGACCTGGGACATCCCCTCCGACCCCGCGCTGGTCGCCCCGGTCCGCGGCCAGGCCCTGGACCAGCTGGACGCCTGGGGGCTCAGCTCGGTGGCGTCCACCGCCGAACTGGTGGTCAGCGAGCTGGTCACCAACGCCATCCGCTACGGCACCCCGCCGATCCGGCTGCGCCTCATCCACGACGACACCCACCTGATCTGCGAGGTGTCCGACACCAGCAGCACCGCCCCGCACCTGCGGCGGGCCAAGACCTGGGACGAGGGCGGCCGCGGGCTGCTGCTGGTCGCCCAGCTCACCCAGCGCTGGGGCAGCCGGCACACCGCGGACGGCAAGACCATCTGGGCGGAGCTGAACCTGTGGGAGGGAGACTGACCCCGCCCTCAGGCACCCGCCAGCCAGGGCCTGACCTGACGCCGGGCCTGGTGCAGCCGCGACTTGAAGGTGCCCAGCGGGACCCCCGCCCGTTCGGCGGCCTCGGCGTACTCCAGCTGGCAGATGTCCCGGTACACCAGCGGCGCCACCAGATGCGGATGCTCCCGCTCCAGCCGCTCCAGCGCCTCCAGCAGATCCACCCGGGAGCCCGCGATGACACTGGTGGTGCGCGGGTCGATGTGCTGGGCGGGCTCGATCGTGGCGGGCTGCTCGGCGGCGCGCCGGCGCAGCTCCCGGTACTTCTGCCGGCAGCAGTTGGCGACGACCGTGTACAGCCAGGTGGAGAAGCGGCTGCGGCCCTGGAAGCCGGTGATGTTCCGGGAGAGCGCCAGCAGCACGTCCTGCGCGGCCTCCTCGGCGTCCTCCCGGCACGGCAGGAAACGTCCGCAGCGCCGCACCACCTCGGGGCGGATCAGGGTGAGCAGTTCCGCCAGCGCGGCACCGTCACCGGCGGCGGACCGCCGGGCCAGGTCCTCGGTCAGCACCGCATCCGGCACGGCAGGCCCCCTCGGGAGTAGATCTCTGAGCAGGCATGATAGTCCCATGCACTCAGCCCAGCGGATCGGCCGCTACCGGATCGAGCGGTGCCTCGGCACCGGTGCCTTCGGCACGGTCTGGCTGGCCCGGGACGACGACCTCGACGCCCAGGTGGCCGTGAAGGTCCTCGCCGAGAACTGGGCGCACCGCCTGGACGTGCGGGAACGGTTCCTGTCCGAGGCGCGGATGCTGCGCAGGGCCGGCTCCCCCCGGGTGGTGCAGGTGTACGACATCGGGGAGCTGCCCGACGGCCGGCCGTACTTCGTCATGGAGTACGCCGACGCCGGCACCCTCGCCGACCTGGTCGCCGACGGTCCGCTGCCGGTGCCGGAGGCGCTGCGGCTGACCGCGCTGGCGGCGCGCGGCGCCCACGCCCTGCACGAGGCGGGCATCGTGCACCGCGACGTCAAGCCGAGCAACGTCCTGCTGAGCACCGCGCCGGACGGCACCCGGCGGGTGCTGCTCGCCGACCTGGGGCTCGCCAAGAGCCTGGCCGAGGCCTCCGGGCTGACCCTGGCGGCGGGATCGGCCGGGTACCGGCCGCCGGAGCAGGCGAGCCCGGGCAGCGGCATCGACGCCCGGGCCGACGTCTACAGCCTGGGCGCGGTCGGGTACGAGCTGATCACCGGTGTGGTGCCGGCCGAGCCGGGCGACGTGGTGCCGCCCCGGCGGCTGCGGCCCGGCCTGGACGCCGCCGTGGAGCGGGCGCTGCTGCGCGCGCTCGAGGCCGACCGGGCGAAACGCTGGCCGGACGCCGGGGCGTTCGCGGACGCACTGGAGCAGCTGGCCGGGGCCGATTCGGGCCGGCCGCGGCGCCGCGGCCGGGTCCGGCTGCTCGCCGCGGCGGCCGCGGTGACGGTGCTCGGCGTCGGTGGGACGGGGCTGGCGCTGGCGCTGCGGCCCGGTCCGGCTCCGCAGGTGCGGGTCGCGGACGCCAGCGGGCGGATCACGGTGCACGTCCCGGCCGACTGGGCGCGGCAGCTGCGGGACTCCGGCTGGGACCCGGGGGTGCTGGGCCTGCCCGCCGGGCACGAGCCGGCGCTCGCCGTCGCCGACGACCTGTCCCGCTGGCAGGATCCCTCGTCCGACGTGGACGGGGTCTTCGTCGGGCTGAGCGCGAGGGGCGACGTCAGGGCGCGGGTGGACGCCGTCTCCCACACCGGCTGCCACTACGACGGCGAGCGTTCCTGGACCGGCGAGCGGTTCAGGGGCGTCGTCCGGTCCTGGAGCCGCTGCACCGGCGGCGGCAGGATCACCGAGTCCGCGCTGGTCCCGGCGGCCGCCTCGGCGAGCCGGGACCAGGTGTACGTGCAGATCCGCAGGCACGGCGGTGCCGACGCGACCGACCGTGTGCTCGCCGCCCTGCGGGTGAGCTGACCCCGTACGGGTGACCTGCGTCGGGCCCGGAAACGGGAAGAGATGCCCGTGACAGGCCGCGGACGGAGCGGGCGAGAAAAAATCCCGCGCGAGCCGCGAACTTCCCGCCCGGTGCGCGCATCAGAACCCGGTGACGGCGCCACCGGGCGCCGGACGCACGCACCGCGTGCGACGAACTCTGCAGGAGCGTGGAACATGGCATACACCTTCCCGTCCCGTCACCGCACCCTCGCGCTGGCGAGCGCGGGCGCACTGACCGTGCTGGGCCTGCTGTCGGCCTGCGGCACCGGCAGCGACACCGTCAGCTCGCCGCAGAAGGTGCCGGGCGCCGCCGCGCCCGCGACCGGTGACGCGACGAACGGCGACACCCCGCCCGGCGCGGCCTCCGGGGCGAGCACCCCGGCCGACGACAGCGCCGCGCGCCCGGACGGGAGCAGCGGGAGCACCGGCTCCGCCCCGTCCGCGCACTCCTCCGGCACCAGGGCCGCCCCCCAGGGCACGTCCGCGGGCAGCACCCGCTGCCACACCTCCGAGCTGCGGGCCACGGTCGGCCGGAACGACCCGGGCGCCGGGCAGGAGAACTTCCCGCTGGTCCTCACCAACGTCTCCAGCCGCACCTGCACGGTGCGCGGCTACCCGGGTGCCGCGTTCGTGGACGCCTCCGGCAAGCAGCTCGGGCCGGACCCGAAGCGTTCCCCGGGGTCGCCCTCGACCGTGACGCTGCAACCGCACGAGAGCGCCTGGGCGGGCCTGACCTTCGCCAACCCCGAGGTCAGCGAGGCGCGGGCGGCGACCCCGGCCACGCTGGTGGTGACCCCGCCGGACGAGCGGGACCCGCTGCGGGTGCGCTGGACGGCCGGGCCGGTCCCGGTCGGCGGCAACGCCTCCTCGGTGTATGTGACGGTCCTGCGCCCCGGCACCGGTCCGTGACGGACCCCGGTGCCCGGCCACCGGCGCGGACCTGGTACGTCCGTCTGCTTTGATGATCGGGCACCGTCGACCGTGTCCGAAGGATCCGAGCCCTGAACAGCCCTTACCCGCAGACTCTGTCCGTCGTCCTGCTCGTCGCGGTCCTGGTGTGGGCCGTGGTGCGGCCCTTCGGCCTGCCGGAGGCCGTCATGGCGGTTCCGGCGGCCGCCGTGGCCGTGGCGACCGGGGTGGTCTCGCCGGAGCACGCACGAGCCGAGGCCGAACGGCTCGGGCCGGTGGTCGGGTTTCTGGCCGCCGTGCTGGTCATCGCGCACTTCTGCGCCGAGGAAGGGCTGTTCCGGGCCTGCGGGGCGTGGACGGCCCGGTGGGCGCGCGGGCGGCCGTCACGGCTGCTGACCGCGGTGTTCGCGCTCGCCTCGGTGATCACGGCGGTGCTCAGCCTGGACGCCACGGTCGTGCTGCTCACGCCGGTGGTGTTCGCCACTGCCGCACACTCCGGCGTGCGCCCCAAGCCACATGTGTACGCCTGCACCCACCTGTCGAACACCGCGTCGCTGCTGCTGCCCGTGTCCAATCTGACGAATCTGCTGGCGTTCACGGCGAGCGGCCTGAGCTTCACCCGGTTCGCGGCGCTGATGGCGCTGCCCTGGCTGGTGGCGATCGGCGCGGAGTACCTGGTCTTCCGGCGTTTCTTCGCGCACGATCTCGCGGTGGCGGCGCCCGCTCCGGCCACCGGCGAGCCGCCCGCGCTGCCGCTGTTCGCGCTGGTCACGGTGGTGTGCACACTGGCCGGGTTCGTGGTCGCCTCGCTGGTGGGGGTGGACCCGGCGTGGGCGGCGCTGGCCGGGGCCCTGGCGCTGGCGGGGCGGGCGCTGGTGCGTCGGCGGGCCACGCCGCTGACGGTGGTGCGGGCGGCGGCGCCCGCGTTCCTGGTGTTCGTCCTGGCGCTCGGGATCGTGGTGCGCGCGGTGGTCGACCACGGGCTCGGCGACGCCCTCGGCCACGTCCTGCCCGGCGGCACGTCGCCCGCGGCGCTGCTGGCGACCGCCGCGATCGCCGCCGTCCTGGCCAACCTGATCAACAACCTGCCCGCGGTGCTGGTCCTGCTGCCGCTGGCCGCCCCGGCCGGTCCGGGCGCCGTGCTCGCGGTGCTGCTGGGCGTCAACATCGGCCCGAACCTGACCTACGCCGGGTCGTTGGCGACCCTGCTGTGGCGCAGGATCGTCCACCAGCACGAGCACCGGGTGGACCTGAGGGAGTTCACCCGTCTGGGTCTGCTGGCCGTGCCGGCGGCGCTCGTGCCCGCGGTGTTGGCCCTGTGGGGGTCGCTGCACATTTTCTGATCGTGCTGTTCTTCGGTGCTCCTGCCGCGGATCGTGATCTTGCCGATGGGGGGTGCCCCGTTTCGGTGCGCGCGTCTGTGTGAGCGGTGGTCAGCGCGGCAGGTCGTGGCTCAGGAGCGAGTGACCGCAGGATCCGCGCCGACACCTCCCTTCGTGGCCCCCTTGCAGGAAGTGGGGGCACGGGCACGCCAGGCAGTGGAAATCTCCCTGATCGTTCCATCCGCTCCTGGTCAGCCGTTCCCGAGCCGTGGCCTGCCGGGTGCGAACCTGGTCCTCGATCGAGCTGAAGTCGGCCTCGTTCGCTTCGAAGGCTCGCCTTAGGGCATCGGTGATCTCCTGCTGCTTCATGACGTCTCCTCGTGACACGGCAGATGCCTTCTCCCCCCTGCCTCCACCCTGGCGCGGTCCCGCAGCCCTCGCACATCAGCCACCGAACGCGGGCCGGCACGGATCGGCCACGCACACGACCGGGTGGACATGGCGGGTGGACATGGGCGGGTCGCTCAGCAGCTGCTGCATGATGAAGCAGCCGTCACCGCACGGCAGGACGTCCTCAGCGATGCCCGGATGCCGCGGTCCGCGCGGAGATCGCCCGCCGCACGAGAACCGTGGTGCACGGGACCGCGCACCGGTCGGAGCCGCAAGCGTTCCCCGCGAGGTCGTACGACACCGGAGAGCCGGCCCGGCGCCCCGGCACACGCTCGGGGCGGACGACGGGACGTCACGGACGCGGTCTCGCCGCGGCCGCGCCGCCCACGGGTGTGCGCGGTGAGGGTCGTGAAGGGAGCCGCCGTATGCGGGTGATCGCCTGGCTCGTCGAGGGCACCTGGCCGGCCTGTGTGGACGCCGTGCGCGCCCATGCCCCGCGGTCCGCGGAGGTGGTGCTGCTGCACGTCAGCGAGGAGGAGATGCCGGCGCTGGCGCACGGGGCGTTCGCCGGGCTGCTCGGCCGCGGGCATCCCCGCCGGCCGCGCCCGCCCGGGGACTGGGGCTGCGACCCGGGTGAGCAGGTGGCGGCCCTGGGCGGTGCCTCGGCGGGCGAGCTGCTGGAGGCGGCCGCCGCCCGGCTGGGGCGCCCGTGCACCCGGGTGGAGCAAACCGGGCGGCCCGAGCGGGAGGTGGTGGCGGCCGCCGAGGGCGCCGGTCTGCTGGTGCTGGCCCGCGACGGGGACCGCGCCCGGCTGGGGCCGCGCAGTCTCGGGCCGGCGGCGCGTTTCGTCGTCGACCATGCGCCGTGCCCGGTACTGCTGGTGTGGCCGGCGACGGCCCCCGGCCTGACGACGCTGCCCCCGCCCCCGCCGGAGGGGCCGCCGCCGGACGGACCGCCTCCGGTCGGGCCGCCGTTCGGCGGGCCCCGGCCGCCGGGCCCGCCCCCGCCGCCTCCGGGACGGCGGTGAGACGGCCCGCGCGCCGGGGCCGCCGGCGGTTCACGAGCCGGCCCGCGCGGTGCCGGCGGTCCGGGCGGGCGTCATCAGTGGCCGCTGACCGCGTGCGGCACGTAGGGCTCCTCCAGCTGCTCGATCTCCTCGTCGGTGAGCCGCAGCTCCAGCGCCGCCACCGCGTCCTCGAGATGGCCGGGCTTGGACGCGCCGACGATCGGGGCGGTCACCGTGTCCTGGTGCAGCAGCCAGGCCAGGGCCACCTGGGCCCGCGGGACGCCGCGCTCCTGGGCGATACGGGAGACCGCCTCGACGATGACACGGTCGCTGTCCTGGTAGAGCCGGCTGCCGAACTCGTCCGTGGTGCTGCGGCCGGTCTCGGTCCCCCAGTCACGGGTGAGGCGGCCACGCGCCAGCGGGCTCCAGGGCAGCACACCGACCCCCTGGTCCTCGCACAGCGGGAGCATCTCCCGCTCCTCCTCGCGGTAGAGCAGGTTGTAGTGGTTCTGCATGGACACGAACCGGGTCCAGCCGCCCAGCTCCGCGGTGTACTGCGCCTTGGAGAACTGCCAGGCGTACATGGAGCTGGCCCCGATGTAGCGCGCCTTGCCCGCCTTGACGACGTCGTGCAGCGCCTCCATCGTCTCCTCGATCGGCGTGTGCGGGTCCCAGCGGTGGATCTGGTACAGGTCGACGTAGTCGGTGCCGAGGCGGCGCAGGCTGTTGTCGATCTCGGTCATGATCGCCTTGCGGGACAGGCCGCCGCCGTTGGGCCCGGGCCGCATCCGGCCGTGCACCTTGGTGGCGAGAACGATCTCGTCGCGGCGGGCGAAGTCGCGCAGCGCCCGGCCGACGATCTCCTCGCTGGTGCCGTCGGAGTAGACGTTGGCCGTGTCGAAGAAGTTGATCCCGGCCTCCAACGCCTGCCGGATCAGCGGCCGGGAGGCATCCTCGTCCAAGGTCCACTCGTGCGCGCCGCGGTCGGGGACGCCGTAGGTCATGCAGCCCAGGCAGATCCGCGACACGTCCAGGCCGGTCGAACCGAGTTTCACATACTGCATCGATGGTGCTCCTGCCTCGAAGTGGTTGCCCGGCCGAGCGTATTCCCTCACGGATCGTCATGGACGGCCGCAACGGTGCCGGATGCGTGCGCCGCACCGCCGGCAGGCCGGGTCACTCGGCGGCGGCCAGGGCGGTCACCTGGGCGCGGGCCCGGTCGAGCGAGCGGGCCGCTCGCTCCTCGAGCCCGGCGAGGTGCGGCAGGACGTCGGCGCGGGTCAGTTCGGCGGCGACGACGTGCAGGCGCTCCGGTGCCACCCCCAGGTTGCCGAAGTACGCCTTCAGGTACGGCGTCTGGAAGTCGAAGGACGCGCGCGGGGTGCCGGGCCCGTAGGCCCCGCCGCGGGCCATGACCAGGACGACGCGGGTCGCGCGCAGCACGCTCTGACCGGTGTCCGGGTCGGTGAACGCCCCGGGGAACGTCACCCGGTCGATCCACGCCTTCAGCGCGGCGGGCACCGAGAAGTTGTACATCGGCACGCCGAGCAGCACGGTGTGGGCGGAGCGCAGCTCCTCGATCAGCGGCAGCGTCAGCTCCCATTCGCGCCGCTCGGCGGGACCGTCCAGGAGAGCGGGGACCTTCTCCGGGGGCACGAGTCCTTCGCGTTCCACGCGGCGTCCCAGAGCGGTGTAGGCCGCCGTCAGCGGCGGCACCGGGTCGGCGGCGAGGTCGCGGTGGCGGCAGACGGCCGTGCCGTCGTGCACGGCGCGCCAGGCGGTGACGAAACGCCGGGTGAGCCGGCGGCTCACCGAGTCGGCCACCGGGTCGGCACTGGAGTCGATGTGCAGCAGCATCATCACGGGTCACCTCGCTCGTACGAATTCCGACGAAAGGGTGACGGAGCACGGAACGGAAAGGTGACCGATGGGTGCGGTGACGGACGAGGAGGAGCTGGCCCGGCGGTTCGAGGAGCGGCGCGGCCGGCTGCGGGCGATCGCGTACCGGATGCTGGGCTCGGCGGGCGAGGCCGAGGACGCGGTGCAGGAGACCTGGCTGCGGCTCGGCCGCACCGGGGGCGACGGCATCGGCCGTCTCGACGGCTGGCTGACCACGGTGGTCTCCCGGGTCTGCCTGGACATGCTGCGGGCACGTGCCGCGCGCCGGGAGGAGACCTACGGACACGACGTGCCGCAGCGGGCGGACGAGGGTGCGGGGGCCGTGCCCGAGGAGGAGGTGCTGCTCGCCGACTCGGTGGGGGTGGCGCTGCTGGTCGTCCTGGACCGGCTCAGCCCGCCGGAGCGGGTGGCCTTCGTGCTGCACGACCTGTTCGCGGTGCCCTTCGACCGGATCGCCGCCGTCCTGGACCGCTCGCTGCCGGCCGCGAAGAAGCTGGCCAGCCGGGCCCGGGGCAAGGTGCGCGGGGCGCCCGCGGTGCCGGGCGCCGAGCTGGGGCGGCAGCGTGCGGTGGTCGAGGCGTTCCTGACCGCCGCGCGCGGTGGCGACCTGTCCGCGCTGCTGGACGTCCTGGCCCCCGATGTGGTGCGCCGGGCCGATCCGGTGGTGCTGCCGCCCGGGGTGCCGGCGGAGCTGCGCGGTGCCCGGGACGTGGCCCGCGGCACGGTCGCCCTGCGAGAGCGGGCGCGGTTCGCCGCGCCCGCGCTGGTCGACGGGGGTGTCGGGGCCGTGGTGGCGCCGGCCGGCCGGCTGCTGTGCGTGCTGCGGATCGCCGTGCACGACGGCCGGGTGCAGTCCTACGAGGTGGTCGCGGATCCCAAGCGGCTGCGGGGCCTGCACCTGGCGGTGCTCGACCTTCCGGCGGGCGCCTGAGGCACTGGCGCGGACCTCACCGGTCCGCCGGGGTCACCGTGATCGCGCCGACGGGGCAGGCCCGCGCGGCCTCGCGGACCAGGGGCCCGTCGTCGTTCCCGTGTCCGGGCAGCAGGGTGCTGAGGCCGTCGTCGTCCTGGGTGAACACCTGCGGGGCGGTCAGCGCGCACTGGCCGGCGCCGATGCAGCGGTCCTTGTCGATGTCGATGGGCATGGCGGCGTGCCTCTCACCAGGTCACGGGGAGTTCCAGCATCCCCTGGATGGTGTCTCCGGGTTTGAAGGGGATCGTCTCGGGCTCGGCGGCGAGCCGGAGCGCGGGCAGCCGGCGGAAGAGGGTGCTCAGGGCGATCTCCAGCTCGGTGCGGGCGAGGTTCTGGCCCAGGCACTGGTGGATGCCGAAACCGAAGGCGAGATGGTGGCGGGCAGGACGGTGGAAGTCGAGGGAGTCGGGGTCCTCGTAGACCGTCTCGTCGCGGTTGACGACCGAGGTGGAGACGAGCACGCCCTCGCCGGCCCGGATGACCGTCCCGTCCACCTCGATGTCCTCGGTGGCCACCCGCAGCAGCCCGTCCGCGATGGACAGCATGCGCATCAGCTCCTCCACGGCCGCCGGCCACAGCGCGGGGTCGGCGCGCAGCTCGGCCAGCCGGTCGGGATGCTGCAGCAGGGTGAAGGTGCCCAGCGAGATCATGTTGGCGGTCGTCTCGTGCCCGGCGACGAGCAGGATGAGGGCGAGCCCGATCAGCTCCTTGCGGTCGAGTTCGCCGGCGCGCAGCTGGTTGCGCACCAGCTCGTCCAGGACGCCGTCGCCGCTCTCCCCGTTCTGCTTGCGGTCGATCAGGTCGCCCAGGTAGGCCTCCAGGTGTTCGCGGGCGGCCTGGGTGTCGGCGGCGGTCGGGCCGCGCAGCAGCATCCGGGACTGTGCCTCGAAGAACTCGTGGTCGGCGTAGGGGACGCCGAGCAGCGCGCAGATCACCATGGAGGGCACGGGCAGCGCGAACGCTGGGACGAGGTCCGCGGGGGCACCGCGGTCGGTCATCCGGTCCAGCAGGCCGTCGACGATGCGCTGGATGTCGGGCCGGAGCGCGACGGCGCGTTTGAGGGTGAAGCTGGGGACCAGCATGCGCCGCTGGGTGCGGTGCTGCGGGTCGTCGACGCCGAGCAGGGCGGTGGTGCGGTCCCGTACGGCCGCGAATCGCGGCGTGGTCATCGGGAAGCCCTCGCGGGTGCGGTCGGTGGACAGGCGCGGGTCGGCGAGCAGGGCGCGGGCGGCGGTGTGCCCGGTGACCATCCAGACCGGCCGGCCGTCGTAGAGGGTGACACGGGTGAGCGGGCGGGCGGTGCGCAGGGGGTCGTAGCCGGTGGGCGGGTGGTACGGACAGGTGCGGTCCTGCGGGAACGCGACCGGCTCCACCGGTGCCGCGCCGGAGGGTGCGCCGGCCGGCGAGGATGCGCTGGTGGGCGGTGCGGTGGTGGAGTCCGGCATGTCAGACCTCGCAGACGTCAGGGTGCGTCGAGCCGGTGTTCATGAGATGCCCCGGGGCATCCATCGTGCGACGCGGCATCCGGCCAGAACCGGCGCTGGAGGAGATATGGCTAGGAATCGACTCTTCCGCATCGTAGTCCGGCTGCTCCGGCGCGGCTCGGGACGACGGGATCCGGCCAGGTCCCCGGCACGGCAGGCGGTCGGCGCCGTTCCGCCCGCCGCTGTGCGGCGCTCGCCCGGGCGGCACTCGCCGTGCGACGGACGGCGGTCCACGGGGCGCACCGGTGGCGCTCCGAGCGAGGGCAGAGGTGAAATCGACAGGGCACCGCTGTTGTCGCCGGCGCACCGTCGGTGAGGCACCACGACGAGAGGACGGACGCCATGCCCCTCGAAGGCGAGTACGAACCCAGCCCGCAGGAATGGGTCCGCAAGCACGTGGAGGTGTACGAGGGTTCGGGCGGCACCAAGGGCACCACGCTGCCGGACACCGACTATCCGGTCGTCGTGCTGACCACGCGGGGTGCGCGCAGCGGGAAGCTGCGCAAGACGCCGGTGATGCGCGTGGAGCACGACGGGCGGTACGCGGTGGTGGCGTCCCTGGGCGGTGCGCCCCAGCACCCGCTGTGGTATTTCAACCTCAAGGCCGACCCCCGGGCCGAGCTGCAGGACGGTCCGGTCAAGCAGGACGTGCGGGCCCGTGAGGTGACCGGCGAGGAGAAGGCCGAGTGGTGGGAGCGGGCGGTGGCCGCCTACCCGCCGTACGCCGAGTACCAGCAGAAGACGTCGCGGGAGATCCCGGTGCTGGTGCTGGACCCGGTGCCGGAGGGGCACTGAAGCGGCCGTGCGGCCGTCAGCGGCAGGGCGCTGACGGCCGTCGGCGGGCGACGGTCCGCCGGGCGACGGTCCGCCACCGTGACGGCGTCCGCCCCGGCCGCCCCCGGCCCGGCGGCCCGGCCGCACCGGTCCCCCGGCGCATCCGTCCGGGTCCTTCGCGACCTCCGTCCGGGGACGATCCGGGCCGGACAGGCATGGGATGCCCGCAGTCGGGGCACGCACAGGTCAGGCCCCGCCGCGCTCCCCCGTCGCGGCGGGGCTTCACCCTGCCGCCCGGGTTGCCGGCGCCGTCCGGGCCGCGGCTGCCACCGCGTCCGCGGCCGGCCGGGCCTGTGACCGTGTCGGTACGCCGTGCGGACGGCGGGATTCGGGGAACGTGTCCCCGCAGGACCCTACGGCGGAAGGACGAGGCATGAGCGACGGCGCCGACGGCAACCGCTCCCTGGGGCACACACCGTTCAAGCGGTCCCGCAGCCACTTCGCGGACCGGATCACCGCCGACGGCCGGGACGGCTGGCCGGTGGAACCCGGCCGGTACCGGCTGGTGGTGAGCCGTGCCTGTCCGTGGGCGAGCCGGTCGCTGATCTCGCGGCGGCTGCTCGGGCTGGAGGACGCCCTGTCGCTGGCCGTGGCCGACCCGATCCAGGACGACCGCAGCTGGCGTTTCACCCTGGACCCCGGCGGACGCGACCCGGTGCTCGGGATCCGCTACCTCAGCGAGGCCTACGACCGGCGGGAGACGGGCTACCCCGGCGGAGTGAGCGTGCCGGCGATCGTGGACATCCCCAGCGGTGCCCTGGTGACCAACGACTACCAGCAGATCACGCTGGACTTCGCCACCGAGTGGACGGCCCTGCACCGGCCCGGCGCCCCCGACCTCTACCCGCAGCAGCGCCGCGACGAGATCGACACGGTGATGGCCGAGGTGTACGAGGACGTCAACAACGGGGTGTACCGGGCGGGGTTCGCCACCGGTCAGAAGGAGTACGAGGAGGCGTGCGAGGGCGTGTTCCGGCGGCTGGAGCTGCTGGCGGACCGGCTCGCCCGGCAGCGCTACCTGGTCGGCGACACCATCACCGAGGCGGACATCCGGCTGTTCACGACACTGGTCCGTTTCGACGCCGTGTATCACGGACACTTCAAGTGCAACAAGTGGAAACTCGCGGAGCACCCGGTGCTGTGGGCGTACGCCCGGGATCTGTACCAGACACCCGGTTTCGGCGACACGGTCGACTTCGACCACATCAAGCGCCACTACTACCAGGTGCACACCGGCATCAACCCGACCGGCATCGTGCCGCTGGGCCCCGACCTGACCGGCTGGCTGGCGCCGCACCACCGGGAGGAGCTGGGCGGCCGTCCCTTCGGCGACGGGACACCTCCGGGCCCGGTGCGTCCCGAGGAGGAGGTGCCGCCGCAGGGCAGGCCCTGAGAAACCGGACGCCGCAGGGCAGGCCCTGATCCGACGGCGCTCCTGGCTCGTCCCGGCCCGCTGACGCGCCCGACGCGTGACGCGCAAGGAGACACAGGTGGCCAAGAAGAAGCGCAAGTTCCCCGTCGCCTACCAGCCGATCGGCTATGCGCTGGGCTGGGCCGGCGGAACACTGGCCGGGAAGGCGTTCCGGACCACGTGGAAGGTCCTCAGGCACGAGGACGACGCGCCGGACGCCCTGGACCGGGACCGCCGCTGGGGTGAGATCCTGCTGGCCTCGGCGGTGCAGGGGGCGATCTTCGCCGTGGTGCGCAGTGCCGTGGACCGGGCGGGCGCCCGGGCCGTCGAGCGGACGACCGGGGTGTGGCCGGCCAAGGCACGAGGCGGCCGTGCCTGAACGGCCGGGGCCCCGAACATGCGGGGCGATCCGTGCCGCAGCCGACCGGGCTGCGGCACGGCACCGTCCTGCCCGGTCGGCCGGTCCTTCCTGCCGGTCGCCCCGGCGGTCACCCCAGGGGACACCGGACGGGCGGGCCGCCGTTGTCGCCGTGAGTGCAGGCAGGCAGGCTTGATCACATGAGTGAGATCACGACGATGCGGGCCGTCGGGCAGGACGTGCTCGGCGGTCCCGAGGTGCTCCGGCTGATCGAGGTGGAGCGGCCGGTGCCGCGGCCCAACGAGGTGCTGGTGCGGGTGCGGGCGGCCGGGGTCAACCCCACCGACTGGAAGCACCGCGCCACCGGAGCCTTCCTCGGCGAGCCGCCGTTCGTGCTGGGCTGGGACGTCTCCGGCGTGGTCGAGGAGACCGGGCTCGGTGTGGCCCTGTTCCAGCCCGGCGACGAGGTCTTCGGCATGCTGCCGTATCCGTTCGGCCACGGCTCGCACGCCGAGTACGTGATCGCACCGGCGCGAGCCCTGGTGCCCAAGCCGGCCGCGCTCGACCATGTCCAGGCGGGCGCGCTGCCGCTGGTCTCGCTGACCGCCTGGCAGGCCCTGGTCGAGCACGCGGACCTGCGCGCCGGGCAGCGGGTGCTCATCCACGCGGCGGCCGGCGGGGTGGGCCATGCGGCCGTGCAGATCGCCACGGCGCGCGGTGCGTACGTCATCGGCACCGCGAGCGCCGGCAAGCACGACTTCCTGCGCGGCATCGGTGTGGACGAGCCCGTCGACTACCGCACGACCGATGTCACCGAGGCCGTGCGGGACGTGGACGTGGTGCTGGACACCCTGGGCGGCGACACCTCGGTGCGTTCGCTGCGCACGCTGCGGCCGGGCGGCGTGCTGGTGTCGATCCTGCCGGTGGGTGACAGGACGCTGGACGAGGAGGCCGACCGGCTGGGGGTCCGGGTGGTGCGGATGCTCGTCGACGCCGATCAGTACGGGATGCGGGCGATCGCCGAGCTGGTGGAGTCGGGCAAGCTGCGGCCCACGATCGCCGGAACGTTCCCGCTGGCCGAGGCCGCCAAGGCGCACGAACTGGGCGAGACCGGCCGTACCACCGGCAAACTGGTGCTCGTCATGGACTGACCGGTGGAGTGACCGGCGGGGTGTCCGATGGAGTGACCGGAACTGACAGCAACCCGATGACATATGTCAATCGAAGATGCTGCAATTCACTCCAACGGGGGTAGGTTGCCGGGCAAGGGCAGGGGGCGCTCACCGGGGTCCTCCGCCCTCCCCGACCCGACCCGGTGGGAGGCGATGCCGTCGTGCCGCAGGATTCCGCGCCGCTCACCCGGCACGTACGGGTCCACCGGGACCGCGGCTGCACCGTACTGACGCTGAGCGGCGAGATCGACATCGCCGCGGCGGAGGAGATCGGTCCGTGCCTGGACCGCGCGACCGACCGGTCCGGGGCACGGGTGGTGATCGACCTGAGCGAGGTCGACTTCTTCGACTGCTCCGGACTGCGCCTGCTCTACCGGGCCCGCGGCCGGCTGCTGGAGCGGGGCGGCGAGCTGCGCCTGGTGTGCACGGACCCGCTGACGCTGCGCATCCTGAAGGCCACCGGTCTGGCTCGGCTGACCCCTGTGCAGCCGACGCTTCAGGCCGCACTGTCCCAGCCCGGCACGGGTACCGACCCCGGGTGACCTCGCAGGATGTGTCACCGGCGGATTGTCCCGCCGGTCGCCCCCTGCGCACCGGGCAGCACCTCCCCCGCCCCGCCGTCCCGGCGGCTCCCGGGTGGGCGCCGCTCACGCCCGTCGGCACGAGCGGCGCCGATCGCCGTTCCGCACAGCCGCTTCTCCCGCTGCGGTCTGGACCAAGGACTTGACGGGCCCTTACTTCACTTCTTAAATCAAGAACCGTCACATCCACCCCCCATCATGGTTTGGCGTGCCCCTGTCAGGGCCGCCGTACGGAAGGGAACGCCGTGGCCGGCCCACGCCTTCTCCGCAGATGTCTGCTCACCGCCCTGTCCGCCGTCCTCGCCGGGTCGGCTCTGGCCGCACCCGCCCAGGCGGCGGCACCGACGAGCAGCACCTCCTCCGCCGCCGCGGAGGTGACAACGTTCTCCGACACCTTCGACGGGCCCGCGGGCTCGCCCGTCGACAGCTCCAAGTGGCAGATGGAGACCGGGGACAACGTCAACAACCACGAGCGGCAGTACTACACCTCGGGCACGAACAACGCGGCCCTGGACGGCCAGGGGCACCTGGTCATCACCGCCAAGCGCGAGAACCCCGGCAACTACCAGTGCTGGTACGGCACGTGCCAGTACACCTCGGCCCGGCTGAACACCTCCGGGAAGTTCGCCGCGCAGTACGGCCACGTCGAGGCCCGGATGAAGGTTCCGCGGGGCCAGGGCATGTGGCCGGCGTTCTGGATGCTGGGCACCGACATCGGTGACGTCGGCTGGCCGAACTCCGGCGAGATCGACATCATGGAGAACGTCGGCTACGAGCCGTCCACGGTGCACGGCACCATCCACGGCCCGGGCTACTCCGGCTCCGGCGGCATCGGCGCCCCCTACTCCCTGCCGGGCGGTCAGGCGTTCGCCGACGACTTCCACACCTTCGCCGTCGACTGGGCCCCGGACTCCATCACCTGGTCGGTGGACGGCAACGTCTACCAGCGCCGCACCCCGGCCGACCTGGGCGGCAAGACCTGGGTGTTCAACAAGCCGTTCTTCCTCATCCTGAACCTCGCGGTGGGCGGCGACTGGCCCGGCGACCCGGACGGCTCCACCTCCTTCCCGCAGCAGCTGGTGGTCGACTCGGTCTCCGTCACCACGAGCAACACGGCCACCGGCACGGCGATCCGCGGCCTGGCCGGCAAGTGTGTGGACGTGGCCGCGGCGAACTCCGCCAACGGCACCCAGGTCCAGCTCTACGACTGCAACGGCACCGCCGCCCAGCAGTGGACGGTCGGCTCCGACGGCACCATCCGCGCCCTGGGCAAGTGCCTGGACGTGGAGGACAACGGCACCGCGGACGGCACCCCCGTCCAGCTGTGGGACTGCACCGGCGGCCCGAACCAGAAGTGGGTCGTCACCGACGCGCACGACATCGTCAACCCGCAGGCGGACAAGTGCCTCGACGTGAAGGACAACGACTCCGCCAACGGCACTCCGCTGCAGATCTGGAGCTGCAGCGGCAACGCCAACCAGAAGTGGACGGTCGGCTGAGCCTTCCGTCCGGGACAC
This sequence comes from Streptomyces thermoviolaceus, assembly GCF_045209695.1. NCBI lineage: Bacteria > Bacillati > Actinomycetota > Actinomycetes > Kitasatosporales > Streptomycetaceae > Streptomyces > Streptomyces thermoviolaceus. The sequence continues at coordinate 359,195 of NZ_CP109280.1, forward strand.
GGCACGGCCTCGGGGACCCGGCGCTCACGGTTCCCGAGGCCGTGCTCGTGCATGCGCCGCCCGGCGGCGTCCGGCCCTCCCGCCGCGACACCGCCTCGGCGTGCCGGCCACGGACGCAGGCGCTGCGCACACGCGCGAGCGACGGCGCACCTACCGGCGAGGCGTCCAGGTGAACTTGTCGCCGCCCACCCAGCGCACGGTGTCCGGGTCGTCCAGGTCGTGCACCGGGACACCGAACGCGGCGGCGACCTCCAGAACGTCGGTGACGGTCCTGGCCTCCCCCACCACCTGACCGTCGATCTCCACGATGCGGAACGGCGGATCGCCCGGATACACCCCGGACACCTTGATCCGCGGCCGGGAGATGCGAGGGCTGGCGCTTTCGGTCATGTCTTCCACCCTAGGACGTTTTGTCCGATACCTCCGGTCCGAGGTGCGGTGCCGGCGCCGGTCCGGGGTACCGCGCCGGCACCGACGGGAGCGGCGGGCGGCGGCAGGCCCGGCCGGGCCCTCGCCACCGGGGACCGGGCGAGTGTGTTCACGGACGCCGCCACTCGTCGCCGGTCAGGTCCACGTCCGGCGCCCGGCGCACCTCGGCGAGGCCGAGGTCGAGGAAGGGCGCCGACGTCCGTGCCCGCCGCGGCCGGCCGGACGGCGGTGGCGCGGCCGATGCCGGCGTCGGAGCCGGTGACGACGGCCATGGTGACGGCCGGGGGTGAGGTGCCGGACATGCTGGTCGCCTCCTCACAGCGGGCGGTGCTCCGGACGGGGCACCGCAGTACCCGGGGGTGTGCCGGACAAACCCGTGCCGCCGTGCGGTGCGCCCCGCCCGGACCGGGGCCACCCTGGTGGTGGAGGTGGCCATGGACCCCGTCGAGGCACTGGACCGGATCGCGTTCCTGCTGGAGCGGTGCCAGGCGCCGACGTATCGCGTGCGGGCCTTCCGCACGGCCTCGCGGGTGCTGTCCGCGCTGCCCGCCGGCGAGGTCGCCGAGCGTGCCGCGGCCGGGACCCTTCAGTCCCTGAAGGGTGTCGGACCGCGGACCGCCGAGGTGGTGCGGGAGGCGGTGGCCGGACAGGTGCCGGGGTACCTGCGCAGGCTCCAGGACGAGGCGGGCGGCCCGGCGACCGGCGCCGGGGCACGGCTGCGGGCGCTGCTGCGCGGCGACTGTCATCTGCACTCCGACTGGTCCGACGGCGGCAGCCCGATCGAGGAGATGGGCCGGGCCGCCGCGGACCTCGGCCACGAGTGGGCGGTGCTGACCGACCACTCGCCCCGGCTGACCGTGGCCCACGGGCTGTCCCCCGACCGGCTGCGCGAGCAGCTGCGGACGGTGGCGGAGCTGAACGAGACCTGGGCGCCGTTCCGGCTGCTGACCGGCATCGAGTGCGACATCCTTCCCGACGGTTCCCTCGACCAGGAACCGGAGCTGCTGGAGCGCCTCGACGTCGTCGTGGTGTCGGTGCACTCCCAGCTCCGCATGGACGCCCGGTCGATGACCCGTCGCATGGTGGCCGCCGTGCGCAACCCGCACGCGGACGTGCTGGGCCACTGCACCGGTCGGCTGCTGACCGGGCGGGGACGGCCGGAGTCCGTCTTCGACGCGGACGAGGTGTTCGCCGCGTGCGCCGAGACCGGCACCGCCTTGGAGATCAACAGTCGTCCCGAGCGCCTCGACCCGCCCCGGCGGCTGCTGCGGCGCGCCGTGGAGGCGGGGGTGCTGTTGGCCGTGGACACCGACGCGCACGCACCCGGCCAGCTGGACTGGCAGATGGGCGGTTGCGCCCGCGCCGAGGAGTGCGGGGTGCCGCCCGCCCGGGTGGTGACCACGTGGTCCGTGGACGACCTGCTGGCCTGGGCCGCCGAGCGCCGTCTGCCGGCCGGCGTGGCCGGCACCTGACGTGGTACCCGGCCGCACACCCCCGGGCGAACGGCGGCGGGTGACGGGCTGTGCGGACGGAGTCGCCGGACGTGCAGGTCCGCGCAGTGTCGCCGGACAGTTCGCCGGGCTCGCGGGTGCGGACGGTGTCGCCGGGCTCGCAGCGTGCCGGACAGCAGGAACCCGGCGTGCGGGTCGCCGGGCAGCAGGAACCCTACGTGTGGGTCGCCGGGCAGCAGAGAGGACGACGCCGATGGACCGTGCCGCCGTGTTCGACGTCGACGGAACCCTCGTCGACACCAACCACCTCCACGTGGTCACCTGGTGGGAGGCCTTCCGGCAGGCGGGCCACCGGGTGCCGATGCACGCCATCCACCGGGCCGTCGGCCTGGGCTCGGCCGATCTGATCGCCCGTCTGCTCGGCGAGGACCGCGACACCGGTGAGGACGCCCGGATCGGTGCGGCCCACACCACGCTGTACGCGCAGTACTTCGACCGGCTGCCCGCCTTCGCCGGCGCGGGGCGGCTGCTGCGCCGTCTGCACCAGGAGGGCTGGACGGTGGTCCTGGCCACCTCGGCGAGCGGTCCGGAGCTGCGCGCGCTGCGCCGCGCCCTCGACGCCGACGACGCCGTGGACGCCACCGCCTCCTCCGACGACGTGCGGCAGGGCAAGCCGGCGCCGGAACCGGTGGAACGCGCCCTGGAGTTGGCCGGGGTGCCTGCCGCGCGTGCGGTGTTCGTGGGCGACACGGTGTGGGACATGCGGGCCGGCGCCGCGGCCGGCGTGCGCTGTGTGGGGCTGCTGTGCGGCGGCATCCCGCGGGCCGATCTGACGGCGGCGGGCGCGGAAGAGGTGTACGACGATCCCGCGCACCTGCTGGCCGAGCTGGCGGACAGCGCGCTCGCCTGAACAGGGCCGTCGCCCCTCTGCGCGGTACGCGGCCGGGGACACCCTTCGGTACGCGGCCGCGCTCGCCGACGGCGGCTTCGCCCACAGGGCTCCGGTCGCGGTCCGCGCCGCCGCATCCCTCGGTGGCGCGGGCGGAAGCGTCCGCGGGGTGCGGCGGTCATGCGGCCGGGTGGATCCGGCGGTGCGGGGGTACTCGGGGGTGCGTCCGTCCGCCCTGCCGAGAGGAGACCCAAGGTGAGCAGTGCACCGGGCAACAGGGTCGTCGTCACGGGTGCCACCGGCAACGTCGGGACCAGTGTCGTCCGCCTCCTGTCCGAGGACCCGGACATCGGCACCGTCCGGGGCCTGGCCCGCCGGGTCCCCGACTGGTCGCCGCCCAAGACGGAGTGGTCCGCGGTCGACATCGCCTCGGAGGAGACCTCGCTCGCCGGTCAGTTCGCGGGCGCCGACGCCGTGATCCATCTGGCCTGGGCCTTCCAGCCCACGCACGATCCGGCGGCGACCTGGCGCACCAATGTCCTCGGCAGCATCCGGGTGTTCGAGGCGGTGGCCGCCGCCCGGGTGCCGACGTTGGTGCACGCCTCGTCCATCGGTGCCTACTCGCCGGGACCGAAGGACCGTCCGGTGGACGAGTCCTGGCCGACCCACGGCTGGCCGGACGCCGCCTACACCCGGGAGAAGGCCTACCTGGAGCGGGCCCTGGACATCTTCGAGCGGGACCACCCGGACATCAGGGTGGTGCGGTTGCGTCCCGGGTTCCTGTTCAAACGGGAGGCCGCGAGCGAGCAGCGGCGCATCTTCGGCGGCCGCCTCCTGCCGGGGCCGCTGGCGCGGCCCGAGCTGCTGCCGTTCCTGCCCGACATCCCCGGACTGCGGGTGCAGGCCCTGCACACCGACGACGGGGCCCGGGCCGTTCAGCTGGCGCTGCGGCACGAGGTGCACGGTGCCTTCAACCTGGCCGCCGACCCGCCGCTGGACGCCCGGGTGCTCGGCGAGCTGCTGGGCGTCCAGCGCCGGGTCCACCTGCCGCGCGGTGCCGCGCGCGGGGCGATCGCCGCCGCATGGGGGCTGCATCTGCTGCCCGCGTCGCCGCATCTGTTCGACGCGCTGCTGCGCCTCCCGCTGCTGGACTGCACCCGGGCGCACACGGAGCTGGGCTGGCAACCACGGCACACGGCGATCGAAGCCGTTCAGGAACTCCTCGACGGTCTGCACCACGGCGACGGTGCGGCCACCGAGCCGCTGCGCGGCCGCAAGGTCGGTTGACCCGGATCGCGGCGGCCACCGGGGAGCCGCCCGGAAGCACCGCCCGCCCCGGGGCGGCCGTCCGGACCGGGTGCGGGAGCACGACGACACCCGCCCGTTGCTCGATGCTCCGAGGCACCGGGCCGCCGTCGCTCGGTGCCGCCGTCGTCAGCCGGGCGACTCGTCCGGTGCCGGGTGGTCGGGGTTGACCGTGGCGGCCCGCGGTGCGCCGCGGCGCCCGGCGCCCGCCTCGTCCGTGTCGGGCAGCGACTCGTCCGGGACGGGTCCGCCCCGGTCGCCCGGGCGGCCTGACGTGGCTTCGGTGCCGCCCGCTCGGCGCGTGCGCGCCTCGGCGGCGTCCCAGGGGTCCTCGTCCGGGCGGGCCTGCTGGTCGGGCATGTCCCGGGGGACGGGCGCGCGCCTCGTTCCGGGTGTGTCCCGGGGGTGCTCGGGCATGGCCTGCTCCCTTCCCGCCGCACGGCGTGCTGGGCCGAGGCGCGGGTACCGCCCCGGTGACCGGCGACGAGGCGCGGGTACCGCCCCGGTGACCGGCGAAACCAGCCGTCCGGCCGCGCCCGGCCGGGCCGGGTGCTCAGCGGTGCAGCCGCAGCGCCCGCATCTGCTCCTCGAGCGGGCCGAGTCCCACGTCCTGGCGCCGCTCGTCGACCGTCTCCGGGCATCGGATCGGGTAGGGGCGCAGGGTGACGGGGTCGACGCGGGTCCCGTAGTACTGCGGTTCGCCCAGGTCCACGGCGCAGTGGTCGGCGATGTAGGCGAAGTGGACGGCGGGGACGCGGCCGTCCGCGGTGGCCTGTTCGATCAGATCCCGGCAGTGCAGCCGGAACGTCAGGTCGGGGGCGTGCAGCAGGATCATCAGCGCCGCGGTCGACGCGGCCGGACCCACGACGTCGACGGCGGGCCAGCCGTACCGCCGCACGATCGCCTCCAGGGCCGCGGCGTTGTCCCGGCGGCACTCGGCGAGGCGGCGGCGGAATGCGGGGGTGGGGCGGGTGCCGGCCGCGCGCGTCGCCTGCCGGTCCAGCCGGGCCCGGCGCATCAGCTCGTCCGCCACGGCGGGGCCGGACCTCTCGCCGGGGCCGGCGGCCTGTGCCGGTCCGGGGGACCACACCTGTCCAGGGGACTCCTCGTCGTCGTCCGGGCGCACGGCACCGGTCGGCCGGTCGCCGGTGTCCGACTGCTCGGCCTCCGTGGCACGGCTCCGGGGTGCCGGGGCGGCCGCGGAGGCCGTCGTCGGCCGCCGCCCGGTGAGCGTGCCCTGTGCGGCGGCCCGGGTTCCGGTTGCTGGGTTCGGGCAGGCCAGGGCCGGTCCGGGGAGCGCGGTCATCGCGTCCTCCCTTCCCGCAGCACGAACCACACCCTCTTCCCGCGGCAGCCGGCCTCGGGCGGGGACATGCCCCAGTCGTCGGCGAGCGCGTCCACGATGGCCAGTCCCCGTCCGCTCTCCGCGGCGGTGCCGGCGGTGCGGCGCTGCGGCAGGACGGGCGAGGAGTCCGCCACCGTCACCCTCAGGGTGCCGTCGCTCCATTCCACCGTGAGGGTGATGCTGTCGCGCGGACCGTCACTGGCGTGGGTGACAGCGTTGGCGAACAGTTCGTCCATGGCCAGCACCGCGGTGTCGCACCGGTCCGCCGACAACGGCAGCCGGACCAGCTGCGCGGTGACGAGCCGCCTGAGGGCCGACGCCCAGGAGGGGTCCGCAGGCACCGTGATCCGAAGACGCACCGGCTCGGGCGTCGCTCTGGCCGTACCGACGACCGTGTCGTATCCGTGGGGCTCGGGCGGCCCGATCAGAACGGCCGGCGCTCGGCCGGCCGGGCCGCCCTCGGCGTTCGGCTGTCCAGCGGTCACGGTGGTCATCCAGATATCGCCTCGCAGTCCCGTGCATGCGGTGGGAACACCGCAAGCGGCGGGCCGTCGGTTCCCCGCCGGTGCCCGCGGTGAGCCCGGAGACAGGGCCCGTGCGGCGGCCCCCCGGATCACTATGATGTGATACACACTCAGCTCGCAACTGGCGTTCTGATAATTTCAGGAAGACTCACATCACCCTGCCGTTGTCGCCGGGAGCATGGCACACTGCCGCTGTGGCAGCCGTTCCGGGAGGTCAGGAGTGAGCGAGAACCGCTCTGGCGGCACCGCGCCCACCGTCCTGCGGATGGTCCTCGGCAAACGCCTGCGGCAGCTGCGGGAACAGGCCGGACTGTCGTTCGAGGAAGCGGCGCGGGCCCTGGGCGTGACGTCGCTGACCGTCCGCCGCATGGAGAAGGCCGAGGTCGGCCTGCGCATCGCGTATGTGAAGGAACTGCTGCGCACCTACGGAGCGGCGGCCGAGGAGATCGACGACTTCGTCGACATGGCCCGCGAGGCCAACAAGCCCGGCTGGTGGTACTCGTACCGGGATGTGCTGCCCGAGTGGTTCAAGGCGTACGTGAGCCTGGAGAGCGAGGCCAGCGTCATCCGCCTGTACGAACCGCATTATGTGCCCGGCCTGTTGCAGACCCGGGAGTACGCCGCCGCGCTGTTCCGGATCGGTTTCCCCAACGAGTCCGAGGAGGAGATCGCCCGCCGCGTGGATCTGCGGATGCGGCGTCAGGACCTGCTGAGCAAACCGAACGCCCCGGTGATGTGGGCCATCGTGGACGAGACGGTGCTGCGCCGTCCCGTCGGCGGCGCCGAGGTGATGCGGGCGCAGATGGACCGCATGATCGAGGCGCTGGAGATACCGACGGTGCGGATCCAGGTCATGCGGTTCTCCGCGGGTGCCCACCCGGGAGCGTACGGCCCCTTCCACCATTTCCGGTTCGGCTTCTCCGAACTGCCCGACATCGTCTACACGGAGAACCTGGCGGGCTCGGTCTACTACGACCGGCCCGAGGACGTCGTCACCTACCTGGAGGTCCTGGACCGGATGTCCGTGCAGGCGGAGCCGGTCAGCCGGACCAAGGACATCCTGGACGAGCTGCGTAAGGAGTTGTGATCCATGGCCACTGCGTCCTTCGACGACACCGTCCGCAACGGCATGCCGGCCGGTGGACTCGGCACCGAGGGCTGGCACAAGCCCTGGAGCGGGACCAACGGCGGCTCCTGCGTGGAGGCGAAGCGGCTGCCCGACGGCAGGGTGGCGGTGCGTCAGTCCACGGACCCGGACGGCCCGGCGCTGATCTTCACCCGTGAGGAGATGGCGACGTTCCTCAGGGGCGCCAAGGCGGGTCTGGCGGACTTCCTGGTCGACTGACCGCCGCAGGAACACCGGGTGCCCGTCCGGCGGGCCGGGCGCCCGCGGCGCACGCCGCCGGGGACGGCCGGGCCGTCGCCCGCACCGACCAGGGCCGGACCGCTTCCGGGCCGCGACCGAACCGTGCCCGGGCCGCGGACCGGCCCGACCCCGCGGGACCGTCCGCGCGCACCTCCCGCCGCGCGGACGGTCCCGCCCCCCGTCCCGGCCGCCGGACACCGCCGCTCCGCCCGCCGTCGTCAACTCACCTTTCGCAGCCACGCGTTGACGGTAAGTTGCCTTCCGACCGCGTGATGCACGGCAGAGAGGTCCACCATGGCAGAAGGCCAGCTCACCCCACACCAGGAAGCGCTGTCCAAGATCGACACAACGGTGCCGCACTCGGCCCGCATCTGGAACTACTGGATGGGCGGCAAGGACAACTACGAGGTCGACCGGATCGCGGGCGACGCCTACCGCGCGCACGCCCCCGCCATCGAGACGATGGCCCGCACCTCCCGCCAGTACCTGATCCGTGCCGTGACCTTCGTCGCCCGCGATCTCGGCATCCGCCAGTTCCTCGACATCGGCACCGGGCTGCCCACCTACGACAACACCCACCAGGTCGCCCAGCGCATCGCCCCCGAGTCCCGCATCGTCTACGTCGACAACGATCCGCTGGTGCTCCGTCACGCCCAGGCGCTGCTGACCAGCACGCCCGAGGGCGTCACCGAGTACATCGACGCGGACCTGCACGAGCCCGAACGCATCCTGGAGCAGGCCTCCGCGACGCTGGACTTCGGCCGGCCGGTGGCGCTGATGCTCATGGGCATCCTCGGGCACATCCAGGACTACGAGGAGGCGAGGTCGATCGTCCGCCGCCTCCGGGCCGCCCTGCCGCCGGGCAGCTGCTTCGTCCACTACGACGGCACGGACACCGACGAGGCGCTCAAGCAGGCCCAGCAGGGCTACGACGACACCGGCGCCGTGCCGTACGTGCTGCGCAGCCCCGAGCAGCTGGCCGCCTTCTACGAAGGTCTGGAGCTGGTCGAGCCGGGCATCGTCTCCTGCCCGCTGTGGCGCCCGGAGCCCGGCACCACGCCCGAGCCCACCCACATCCACGGCGGTGTGGCCCTCAAGCGGTGACCGGCCCCCACCCCGTGGCTATGCCCGGCGTTCGGCCAGCGCCTCCTGCCAGGCCGGGCGGCGCGCGGGCGGTTCCGGTTCGGGCCGGCGGCCGCCGCGGGCGAAGAAGTCGGCCAGCGGCAGGATCGCGGCGCCCACGGTGACGGCGTCCGGGCCGAGCCGGCCGAGGTCCACGGTCACCTTGCGCACGGGGTGGCGCAGCGCGTACGCGGCGGTGTGCCGGCGGACCGCGGGCAGGAAGCGGGCTCCGAGCTGCAGGCCGGCCCAGCCGCCGATGAGGATCCGCTCCGGCTGGAAGAGATTGATCAGGTCGGACAGCCCGGCCCCCAGGTACTCGGCGGTCTCCTCCAGCACCCCGAGGGCCACCGGGTCGGCCGGGGTGCCGTCCGGCGGGCAGGCCGCGGACAGCAGGGCGGACAGCGCGGTCTCCTCGTCGGCGTCCGCCGGCGGCCGTCCGCCCGCCTCCCGCCAGCGGGCCAGCAGCGACTCCGCTCCTGCGTAGGCCTCCAGGCAGCCGAGGGCTCCGCACCGGCAGCGGCGCCCGCGGACCCGTACCGTCAGGTGTCCCCACTCCACGGCCCGGCCGCGGTCCACCTCCGGGGTGACCACGCAGGCGCCGACACCGGAGCCGAGGAGCACCACGACCGCGTTGCCCGCCCCGCGCCCGGCACCGAACCACATCTCGGCCTGGCCCAGCGTCCGGGCGCCGTTGTCGATGAAGTACGGCACGCTGCCGGGCAGCGGGGACGCCTCGCGCAGCAGGCTCTCCAGGGGTACCGCGTCCCAGCCGATGGTCTGCCCGTGCACGACCGCACCCCGGTCCTCGGTGCACTCGACGATGCCGGGGACGCCGATGCCGACGCCGAGCAGCCGCTCGGGCTCCAGGCCTGCCTCGGACAGCACCTCGGCGATGCCGTCCCGGATGTGCCCGGCGATCACCTCGACGTCGTAGCGCTGGGCGGCGTGCCCCGGCCGCTGAGGCGCCAGCGGACGGTCGGCACGGGCCAGCTCGGTCAGCGTGAGGTCGAACAGTTCGACACGGACCCGTGTCTCGCCGACGTCCACGCCGATCATGTGCCCGCTTCCCGGGGCGACCCGCAGCAGGGTGCGCGGCCGGCCGCCGTCCGAGCCGACGCTGCCGGCCTCCTCGACCAGCCCGTCGGCGATCAGTTCGGCCACGACATTGCTGACCGAGCCGGAGCTGAGGCCGGTCGCCGGGCCGAGCTCGAAGCGGCTGAGGGGTCCGTCGAAGTACAGCCGTTGCAGCACGGCCGTCCGGTTGCCCCGCCTGAGATCGCGCACCGTGCGCCCGTTCCGCCCCGCCATGTGGCCCCCTTTGTCCAGAACTCGGCCCGAGCTGCAACATACCGCCACGAGACACCGCGACGCGACTTTCTCTTCCTCTTATTCAACGTAATGAATTAAGTCTCTTTCTCTCCTCGCCTCTCCTCCCGTTTCCGCCCCGCCCCTGCGCACCGGAGCCCGGCGCACCGCGGCCCGGCACCGCGGCCCGGCACCGCGGCCCGGCACCGCGCTCGACACCGGGCCCGCGCCGGTCACGGAAATCCGGTGGAGACCGCACCTCCTGCCCTGCCTATCCTAGGGAAGCACCTAAAACCTTTAGGCATCGTGCCGTGCGCACGGGCCACGACGTCGGGAGCCACCCATGAGGCCACTCGCCGAGGCGGAGATCCGCAGCTCGTTCGTCAACTGTTCCAAGGGCGAGGCCAAGCGGCTGTTCGTCCCCCGGGACCTGTCCGAGCGCCCGTGGGACGACCTGGACTTCCTCGGCTGGCGGGACCCGGGCGCCCCGGACCGCAGCTATGTGGTCACCGAGCGGGACGGCCGCCTGGTGGGCGTGGCCCTGCGGCTGCCGTCCTCCCAGCGCGGTGTGCTGCACAGCAGCATGTGCTCGGTGTGCCTGACCACCCACCGCGGCGACGGCGTCGCGCTGATGACCGCCCGCAAGGCGGGCGCGGCCGGACGCGAGGGCCATTCGGTCGGCGCGTACCTCTGCGCCGACCTGGCCTGTTCGCTGTACGTCCGCGGCCGGAAGCTGCCCGTGGGGGGCGGCCGCCTGCAGGAGAGCCTGACCCTGCAGGAGCAGATCGACCGGACGCGCGGCAACCTGGCGGCATTCCTCGACAAGCTGTCCGCGTGACGGCAGCCCGCCGGCCACCCGGGCCCGGCCGGCCTCGCCACGGCGGCACGGCCCAGAGTCCGGCCTGAAGGGCGACAGGACGTTCGGCTCCTCCTCGAACGGGGAAGATCGCACCAATGCGAGATCTACGGCAGTGGCCGGCGTCGTTGGTACGACTGCTGCGCCGCCACCGCGATCCCGTCGTCGTCCAGGCACTGCGGTCGACGGTCGCGGCGACGGTGGCGTATGTGATCGCCAAGCGGCTCAGCCCGGAGCCGGCACCGCTGACCGCGCCGCTGACGGCGCTGCTGGTCGTCCAGGTCACTCTCTTCGCCACGCTGAAGACGAGCATCCGCCGGGTGAACTCGGTGCTGGCGGGCGTGCTCGTGGCGATCGCCTTCTCGCAACTGGTGGGTCTGACGTGGTGGAGCCTGGCCCTGGTGATCCTGGCCGGACTCGGCGTCGGGCATCTGGTGCGGGTGGACGAGTTCGTGGCGGAGGTGGCGATCAGCGCCATGCTGGTGCTGGGGGTCACCAGCGTCGGCAGCACGGCCTGGGCGCGCATCGTGGAGACGGTGATCGGCGCGGTGGTCGGCATGGGCTGCAATCTGCTGCTGGCTCCCCCGGTGTGGACCGAGGAGGCCGGTGAGTCGATCGAGGGGCTGGCGCGCCGGATGCGCCGGCTGATGCTGCACATGGGCGAGGAGGCCGCCGAGGGCGTCTCGGTGGCGCGCGCGGCGGCCCGGCTGCACGAGGCACGCCGGCTGGACCACGCCATCGCCGACGTGGACGCGGCCCTGCGGCAGGCCGAGGACAGCCTGCGGCTGAACCCGCGGGTGCGCGAGGGGCTGCTGACCCGGGTGGTGCTGCGCACCGGGCTGGACACCCTGGAGATCTGCACGGTCGTGCTGCGGGTGCTGTCGCGCACCTTCACCGATCTGGCCAAGCAGCGCGCGCCGCAGCCGCTGTTCTCCCCGCAGACCGCGCCGCTGGTCCGGCAGTTGCTGTCGGAGATCTCCGACGCCGTGGTCAGCTACGCGGTGCTGGTGACCACCGACGTACGGCTGAGCGCCGAGTCGGCCGAGGAGCGGCTGGCCGCCGAGCTGCGGCAGGCCTCGGCCACCCGGGACAAGCTGGCCCGGCTGCTGTGGCAGGAGGCGCAGCAGGACACCGGCCACTGGCAGCTGCTGGGGGCGGTGCTGACCGAGGTGAACCGCATTCTGGACGAGATGGACATCGAGCACCGGTCCAACCGGCTGCTGGAGGAGCTGGACCGGCTCACCCGGCAGCGCCGCGAGCGGATGCCGCGCCTGGCCCGGATCGCGGAACGGCTGGGGGTGCCGGCGCGCGGCCCCCGGTGAGACGCGCCGTGCGGTGGGCCGCCCCGCCGTGCACCGGAGCCGGTGCACGGCGGGGCGGCACCGTCGTCACCCCTCGCCGTCCGGCTGCTGCCGCCGCAGGGCGCGCGGGCAGGTCTCGGCGCTCGCCTGGGACAGCAGCACGTGCATGCGTTCGGCGAGTGCGGAGACGTCGTCGGCGGGTGCGTGGAAGGGGAGGCGTACGTCGCCGTCGGTGCGGGGCCGCTCGATGCGCAGGGTCAGGCCGTGCCGGTCCACCGCGAGGGGACGGACACGGACCGCGCCGTGCAGGCTGTCGGCGCGGACGAGCCGGGTGAGGCGGTCCACCGCGTCCTGGTGGCAGTCGGCGAGGTGGGTGAGCAGCCGGGCCTCCGCACCGGCCAGCGGGTCGGGTGCGGCGCCGGCGAACTCGTCGGGGTCGACCACGACCGTGCCCGAGGGCCGGCGCAGCACGACGCGCAGCGGCCGGAAGACGAGATGGTCCTCCCCCGGCGCGAACCGTCCGGCGAGCCACAACCGGGCGCGGATGCGTCGGCGCACGGGGACGGGTGCCACGTCGGCGAACTCCAGCACGGCGGGCAGCTCGCCCCGTGGCGCGCAGGTCACGGTGGCGTTCAGCCGGCCGTCCTCGGGCACCCGCAGGAGCACCCGTCCGTCCTCGGCCACGGTGTGCGCTCCGACGACGTCCTCCCGGCCGCCGGCGGCGGTCACGGCACAGGAGAAGGCGGTGGCGAGCACCGATCGCGCCTGCTGTGCCACGGACGGCATCGCGGCCCACGACTGGCTGTCATCCATCCCGGAACCTCCTCTAAGGTAAGGCTTGCCTAAGCTACCCGGGATCGCGGCGGGCGCCAACCGGCGGGGGCCGTCGTCCGGGGGCATACCGGGGGCGTACGGATGCGGGCGGGCGGGCCGGACCGCGGTGCGCGGCACCGTCGCTCGAGTCCGGCACGTCGGCAGAGCACGGGCGCACGGGGCACCGCCTGTCTCGCGGCCCGGGGCACGGCCCCGCACACGGGCCGCCGGGGCGCGCCGCGGTGGACCGGGCCGCGCCCCGGTCCCAGGGCACCGGCCGGCGGGACGGCGGGCGGACGGCGATCCGTGACGGTCAGGTCTCGTCGCGACCGGAAAGCGGCCCCGGACCGGACAGGGGCCAGGTCCCGGAGCAGGGGTCGTGCCCCGTCCCAGGGGCCAGGTCCCGGAGCAGGGTCGGATCCCGGCCCGGCAGTCGACCCCGGCGGACGGAGTCAGACCTCGTCGCGCACCAGGGCGAGCAGTCGGTCCAGCACACGGGGACCGCCGGCCCGGACGCCGTCGTGCTCGAACTCGTCGGTGACCCAGGTGCGCAGGCCGCGGATCGCGCGGGCGGTCCGCAGCGCGTGGGCGGTGTCGACGTACATGTCGTCGTGGTAGACGGCCGCGGCGGCCGGGACCTCGTTGGCGGCGAGCCGGTCCCGGTCGTACAGGGGCCGCCAGTCGGTGCGGGCGGCGAGCAGCTCGGCCGTCTCGCGCAGCGGGCGCAGCGCCGGGTCGCAGTCGAACATCCACGGGTGCACCGACTCGCCGGTGAACAGCACCGGCTCGTCGCCCGCCAGCGCCTTCGCGGCGTCGAACCGGGGGAACTCCGCGCGCACCCGTTCGGCCGACCAGGCGGTGGGCCGGGCGTCCTGGGCGTAGATGGCCTCGTGGACCAGGGCGTACAGGGGGTGGGCGGCGTACGACAGCTGGCCGAGGACCTGTTCCTGGAAGGCGTCGGACAGGGCGGGGCCCGCCGGGGTGTGCACGAAGGCGTTCTCCAGCAGGAAGTGCAGGCGGTGGCTGCCGTCGCCGGTGCCCAGCATGATGCCGAGGGACTGGAAGGCCTCGACGGTCAGGCGGTAGCCGTTGGGCAGGACGACGTCATGGGTGAGCAGGTGGTCGGCGATGCGGCGGACGCGTTCGACGTCCTGCGGGTAGCGGGCGTAGTGGGCGGCGACCTTGCGTTCGATGCGCGGGTAGGCGGCGCGGTAGACGTCGTCGGCGTGGGCGTCGAGGGAGGGCAGCCCGCCGGTGATCAGCGCGGCGGCGAGTCCCTCGGGGTGGACGGAGAGGTAGTGCACCGTGCAGAAGCCGCCGAAGCTCTGGCCGAGGACCGTCCAGGGGGCGCCGCCGGTCAGGCGGGGGCGGATGGCCTCGCAGTCGCGGACGATGGAATCGGCGCGGAAGTGCGTGAGGTAGTCGGCCTGTTCGGCCGGTCCTCCGCGCAGCGGGAGGGTCTGGCGGTTGGCGGGGGTGGAGCGGCCGGTGCCGCGCTGGTCCAGCAGCAGCACCCGGAACTCCTGCAGGGCCCGGCCGAGCCAGGCCTGTCTGCCGATGAAACGGTTCGCCCCGAAGCCGGGCCCGCCCTGCAGGTACAGCAGCCACGGCAGGTCCTGGTCCGCCTTGTCGCTCGCGACGACCTCCCGGGCGTACAGCTCGATGGTCTCCCCCGCCGGGTCGTCGTGGTCGAGCGGCACGGTGAAGGTGTGATCGGTGAGGACGACGCCGGGCTGGCGGTAGGTGACAGTCAAGGGATCTCCCCGGGGCGCAGGTTCTACGGCCGCGACCCAGTTCAGCACACATTCCTGCGGCGACGGACCGAAGGGGGCCGCCTTCTTCCCGTGCGCCCTCGGGTCAGCGGCCCGCGCACCCTCGGGGCAGCGCCCGGCAGGGTGGAACCGCGCACCACCGGCTCCGGCTGGAGCACCACGCGGCGGTGCTCGTGCCGGCCCGCGGTGCCCGTGGGCGCCTCGGTCTCCTCCAGCAGCCGGGTCCCGTCCACGGCCGTTCGAGCGGTACGCGCCGCGCGGGGACACCGCCGTGTGGCGGCGGCCGAGGACCGGCTCGCCGCCCGGCAGGGGTGGGTGAGCGCCCGCCACGCCGTGCCGCGCATTCTGCCGGTGCCTTCCGTGCCTGGCTAGGCTTCCCGTATTCGACGAGCGAGAACAAGGAGCCGCGATGCGTGTCGCGCTTTTTCTGACGTGCGTCAACGACACGCTGTACCCGGACACCGGGCGCGCCGTGGTGAAGTTGCTGACCAGGCTGGGTGTGGAGGTGGACTTCCCGCTGGGCCAGACGTGCTGCGGGCAGGCGCACTACAACACCGGGTACCGGCACGAGGCCGAGCCGCTGGCCCGGCGGTTCGCCGAGGTGTTCCGGGACTACGAGGCGATCGTGACGCCGTCCGGGTCGTGCGGGGCGATGGTGCGGGAGTTGTATCCCCGCATGGGTGAACGGGCGCGCTCCGAGGGCCGGGGCGACACCCTGACGCGGACGCTGGCGCCGGTGGTGCCGAAGACGTACGAGCTGACGGAGTTCCTGATCGATGTGCTGGGGGTGACGGACGTCGGGGCGTACTACCCGCACCGGGTGACCTATCACCCCACCTGCCACGGGTTGCGCTCGCTGGGCCTCGGGGACCGGCCGCGGCGGCTGCTCGAGGCGGTGAAGGGGCTGGAGCTGGTGGAGCTTCCGGGTGCGGAGGAGTGCTGCGGGTTCGGCGGCACCTTCTCGGTGAAGAACCCGGACGTCTCGACGGCGATGGGTGTGGACAAGGTGCGCAACGCGGCGTCGACCGGTGCCGAGGTGCTGTGCGCGGCCGACAACTCCTGTCTGATGCACATCGGCGGAACGATGACCCGGCTGGGCACCGGCATGCGGCCGGTGCACATCGCGGAGATCCTGGCGAGCACCGAGGAGGACCCGGCCGCATGAGCACCACCGATCTGGGCATGCCCGCACTGCCGCGGCCCGGCGACCCGGCGTTCCCGTCGTTCCCTCGAGCGGCGCACGCGGCGGTGCGCGACACGACGCTGCGCGGCAACCTGCGGTACGCCACGCACACCATCCGCGCCAAGCGGGCCAAGGCGGTCACGGAGGTGTCCGACTGGGCGGAGCTGCGCGAGGCGGGACGGCGGATCAAGGATCACACGTTGCGCCATCTGGACCGCTATCTGGTGCGGGTGGAGGAGGCGGTGACGGCGGCGGGCGGCACCGTGCACTGGGCGGCGGACGCCGCCGAGGCCAACCGGATCGTGGCCGACCTGGTGAAGGCGACCGGCGAGCGGGAGGTCGTCAAGGTCAAGTCGATGGCCACGCAGGAGATCGGGCTGAACGAGGCGCTCGAGGCCGAGGGCATCCGGGCGTACGAGACCGATCTGGCCGAGCTGATCGTGCAGTTGGGCAAGGACCGGCCCTCGCACATCCTGGTCCCGGCGATCCACCGCAACCGCGGGGAGATCCGGGACATCTTCCGCTCCGAGATGGGTGCGTGGGGCCGCCCTGCCCCCGAGGGGCTGACCGACACACCCGCGGAACTCGCCGAGGCGGCCCGGCTGCATCTGCGGGAGAAGTTCCTGCGCGCCAAGGTCGGCATCTCGGGTGCCAACTTCGTGGTCGCCGAGACCGGCACGCTGGTGGTCGTGGAGTCCGAGGGCAACGGGCGCATGTGCCTGACCCTGCCGGAGACGCTGATCTCGGTGGTCGGCATCGAGAAGATCGTGCCGACCTGGCGGGACCTCGAGGTGTTCCTGCAGACCCTGCCCCGTTCCTCCACGGCCGAGCGGATGAACCCGTACACCTCGATGTGGACGGGCACCGCCGACGACGACGGCCCCCGCACCTTCCACCTGGTGCTCCTGGACAACGGCCGCACCGACACCCTCGCCGACCAGGTGGGCCGTCAGGCGCTGCGCTGCATCCGCTGCTCGGCCTGTCTGAACGTGTGCCCGGTGTACGAGCGGGCCGGCGGGCACGCCTACGGCTCGGTGTATCCCGGCCCGATCGGCGCGATCCTCAGCCCGCAGCTGCGGGGCACGGCCTCGGCCATCGACGCCTCGCTGCCGTACGCGTCGTCGCTGTGCGGCGCGTGCTACGAGGTGTGCCCGGTCGCCATCGACATCCCCGAGGTGCTGGTGCATCTGCGGGAGCGGGTCGCCGAGGGCGGAACGGCGACCCGCGGCGGCAACAAGGTGGTGCTGCGCCCCGCGAAGGGCCATGTGGCCGAGCGGGCGGCGATGCGGGCGGCGCGCTGGGCGTTCGCCCATCCGGGTGCGCTGGCCGCCGGGCAGCGGCTCGCCTCGCGCACCCGGCGGTTCCATCCCCGTGCCCTGCCGGGTCCCGGCCGGGCCTGGAGCGCGGGCCGGGATCTGCCCGCGGTGCCCGCGGAGTCGTTCCGTGACTGGTGGCAGCGCACCCGCGGCGGAAAGGACGAGGCGAAGTGAGCAGCAGGGAGCGGATCCTGGGCCGGGTGCGGCGCGCGCTGGCGGACGTGCCGCCGGACGACACCCCGTACGAGGAGGCCGTGCCCCGCCCCTATCTGCGGCGGCACGGGGACCGCGACGTCGCCGCGACGGTGGACCTGCTGGCGGCCAACCTGGCGGACTACCGTGCCGTCGTGCACCGCAGCGACACCGCCGGGCTGCCCGCGCTGATCGCCCGTCTGCTGGCGCATCGGGGGTCGGCGAGCGTGCTCGTCCCGACCGGGCTCGACCCGGCGTGGCTGGCGGACACGGACCCGGGCATCACACGGGTGGAGGACCGGGCGGAGAGCACGCCGGGCGAACTCGACCGTGTCGACAGCGTGGTCACCGGCTGCGCGGTGGCGATCGCCGAGACCGGCACGATCGTCCTGGACGGTTCCCCCGACCAGGGCCGCCGTCGCATCACCCTGATCCCCGACCACCACGTCTGCGTGGTGCGCGTACCGGACCAGGTGGTGTCCTCCGTGCCGGAGGCCCTGGAACGCCTGATCCCGACCCGTCCGCTGACCTGGATCTCCGGCCCGTCCGCGACCAGCGACATCGAGCTGGACCGCGTGGAGGGCGTCCACGGGCCGCGCACCCTCGAGGTCGTGCTGGCCGAGGACGGCACCGGCTGACCCGCGAAAACGGAAGGTGACGTCACTCCGGCCGGGCCGCGCAGGGTGGAGCGCGGCACACCCACCCTGTTCTGCCCGAGGTCCAGCACCGCGGTGTCCCCGGCCGAAGTGCGCGCGTCCGTGCCGTGCTCCGCTCCTCACTCACGGGGTCGTGCGTACTCGTTGGCCATGGTCCCGGCGAAGTCGTACACGACGACCTGTTCGTCGCCCACGACCCAGGCGTCGTGTCCGGGCGAGCAGACGAAGACGTCGCCGGGGCCGATCTCCGCCTCCGCGCCGTCCTCCATGGCGAGGCGCATCCGCCCCTGGACGACGAACCCGGTGTGGTGGACCCGGCAGTTCGGGGTGCCGGCGATCGACGCGACCGACTCCGACCAGCGCCAGCCCGGTTCGAACGTGCCGATCGCGAAGTCCAGTCCGCTCAGGTGCACCGCTTCGAGGTGGCCGCGGGGGAAGTCGCGCCGCTCGTCCGGCTTGTCGACCGTCTTGACTTCCAGCATGACGGTGTTCTCCTTCCGGCCGTGATGGCTGCGGCCGGGACCGGGTCTCCGTCTGCGGGCGGGTGGCACGCGAAGCGGCGGGGGCCTGGCCCCGCTCCTTCATGGTCTCCCCGGGTACCTGCGGCGGCCATTCGGGCGTGTCGCTTCGGCCGGTGTGCACGGCTGGCAGGAGCCGGCCTCGGACGCCCGGCCGGCCGATCCGCACGGGCCGGAGGCCGGGCACCGGTCGGCCCGATCCCCACGGGCCGGATCCAGGCGGGCCGGACGTACGACGAGGTGCCCCACCGTGCCGGGAACCGGGCTGCCGGACCGCCGGCGCTGCGCGCGCCGGGCCCCGGCGCGCCGGTGGGGGTCCGGGTCCACTCGCCGCGGGACTTTGTGTGCGGGCGACCACGGTGCGGGTCGCGCGGCCGCCGGTGGTGCCCAGCGGCGTCCCGGCGCCGGTCGGGTGTGTCCCTCAGGCGCCGGACGTGCGGCTGCGCCGGCCCAGGACGGCCTTGGCCGTCGCGGCGGCGCCTGCGGCCGCGGCGAGCGCGGAGGACACACCCAGGGGGTGGCGGGCCAGGGCCGCCTCCAGGGAACGGTCGTGTGCCCGGTCGTCGAAGATCCCGTGGGCCCCGTGATCGGCGCCCTCCGCCCGGTCCGCCGGTTCGAACAGGTTGCTGACCCCGCTGGGCGGCCTGAGATCGGTCTGCTGGGAGTCGTAGCCGCTACGGGCCAGGTAGCGGTCGAGCAGGGCCGGGAAGAACCGGTTGGCCCAGATGGTGGCCGCCGTGCTACCGCCGAGGTAGTACTGCTTGCGCCGGGGGTGGTCGGCGGCGTGCACGACGCCGCGAGCGGCGACCTCCGGCTGGTAGACCGGCGGCACGGGCTGCGGGTGCCGGGGCAGGCGCGAGCGTACCCAGGAGAACTGCGGCGTGTTGACGGCGGGCATCTGGACCACCGTCACCCGCACATGGCTGCCGCGGTGCAGCAACTCGGTGCGCAGCGCGGAGGTGAAGCCGTTGATGGCGTGCTTGGCACCGCAGTACGCCGATTGCAAGGGGACGGACCGCTCGCCGAGCGCCGAACCCACCTGGACGACGGTGCCCCGGTCGCGCGGCAGCATCCGCCGCAGCGCCGCCCGGGTGCCGTTGACGAAGCCGAGATACGTCACCTGTGTGACCCGGTCGTACTCCTCGGCGGTGATCTCGTCGAAGGGTGCGAAAACGCTGCTGAAGGCGCAGTTGATCCACACGTCGATCGGTCCGAAGACCTGCTCGGCAGCGTCCGCGGCGGCCTCGACCTGCCCGGCGTCGGCGGTGTCGGTGATCCGGACCAGGGGGCGTCCGCCGAGGGCCCGGACCTCCTGCGCGGCGGCCTCCAGTCCGGCCCGGCCTCGGGCGAGCAGGACGACGTCCGCGCCGCGTCCGCCGTACAGGCGGGCGGTCGCGCGGCCGATGCCGGCGCTGGCGCCGGTGATGACGACGGTCTCGGCCATGACGGTGGGCTCCTCACTCGGTGGCGCCGGCCACCGGGTCCGGACTGACGAGGAGGACGGCGCTCGCCTGCGGCAGCGGGTGGTTCACCGGCCGCCTGCCTCTCGGCGGTGGTCCGCGCGGTGGCGGCTGCCGGGCAGGAATTCCTGCACCTTGGCCTTGAATCCCTGGCGGACCATGGCGGCCCGGTCGCTGTCGCCCTTGAGGACGGATGTGGCCGCGGCCTCGATCTGGCCGAGGGTGGCGTGCGGCGGGACGGGCGGCACCGCCGGGTCGGTGACGAAATCCAGCACGCAGGGTGTGTCGCTGCTCAGCGCCGTCTCCCAGGCTCCGCGCACGTCCTGCGGATCGTCGATCCTCAGGCCGTTCAGACCGAGGGAGCGGGCGAAGCCGGCGTAGTCGACGTCGGGGAGGGACTGGGAGGGCAGGAACTGCGGGGCACCGGTCATGGCGCGCATCTCCCAGGTGACCTGGTTGAGGTCCCGGTTGTTCAGGACGGCCACGACCATCCGCGGGTCCTGCCACTCACGCCAGTACTTGTGGACGGTGATCAGCTCGGCCAGGCCGTTCATCTGCATCGCGCCGTCGCCGACCAGTGCGATCACCGGCCGGCCGGGGTGGGCGAACTTGGCGCCGATCACGTACGGGACACCGGGTCCCATGGTGGCGAGGGTGCCGGACAGCGAGCCCCGCATGGCGCCGCGCAGTCTCAGGTGGCGGGCGTACCAGTTGGCCGCGGAGCCGGAGTCGGCGGCGATGACGACGTTCTCGGGCAGCAGGTCGTTCAGGGCGTGCACCACGTGCTCGGGGTTGACCGGGTCGGCGTCGACGGCGGCGCGCCGTTCCATGACCTCCCACCAGCGCGAGACACCCTGCTCGATCTTCTGCCGCCAGCCGCGGTCCGTGACCGGTGTCAGCAGCGGCAGCAGCCGCCGGAGGGTCTCGCGGGCGTCGCCGACGAGATTGACCTCGAACGGATACCGCAGGCCGACCATGTGCGGGTCGATGTCGATCTGCACCGCCCGTGCGCTGCCGAACTCCGGCAGGAACTGCGTGTACGGGAAGGAGGAGCCGACGACGAGGAGGGTGTCGCAGCCGGTCATCAGCTCGTAGGAGGGCCGGGTGCCGAGCAGGCCGATGGCACCCGTGACATAGGGCAGGTCGTCGTCGAGGGCGTCCTTGCCGAGCAGTGCCTTGGCGACACCCGCGCCGAGCCGTTCGGCGACCTCCATGACCTCCTCGCGGGCCCCGCGGGCACCCTGTCCGACGAGGATCGCGACCTTCTCTCCGGCATTGAGCACCTCGGCGGCGCGGGCGAGTTCCTCGTCGGCGGGCACCGGCGCGTAGTGCGGCATGCCCAGGCTGGAGGGAACCATCTTGAAGGCGTGCCCGGGCGGCGTGTAGTCGAGTTCCTGCACATCGGCGGGGATGATCACGGCGCACACCGTGCGGCGGGCCAGGGCGGTGCGCAGGGCGCGGTCCAGCACATTGGGGAGCTGTTCGGGGACGGTGACCATCTCGACGAAGTCGGAGGCGACGTCCTTGTACAGGCTCAGCAGGTCGACCTCCTGCTGGTAGGAGCCGCCCATGGCGCTGCGGTCGGTCTGCCCGACGATCGCGACGACCGGCACATGGTCGAGCTTGGCGTCGTACAGCCCGTTGAGCAGGTGGATGGCGCCGGGCCCGGAGGTCGCGGTGCACACACCCACCCGGCCGGAGAACTTGGCGTAGCCGACCGCTTCGAAGGCGGCCATCTCCTCGTGCCGCGCCTGGACGAACCGGGGGTCGTCGCCGGCCCGTCCCCAGGCGGCGAGCAACCCGTTGATGCCGTCGCCGGGGTAGCCGAAGACATGCTCCACCCCCCAGGTGCGCAGCCGTTCGAGGACATGGTCGGAAACCTTCGTGGACATGGTCGCTGCACCTTCCGGGACCGGTGGGATCAACGGGGTCGGCGGGTCGGCTGGGCGGGTGTGATGCCGGCCGCCCGGGTCGCTCACCGGGGCAGGTTCCCGTCGAGGCCGGGGGCAAGCACTGCGGACGGCCGCACGGTGCGGCGGCAGGTGCCGCGCACGGCTCGTCGGCCGGTGCTGCGCGGGGGTTTTGGTTCCGTGTGCGGGGCCGTCTGTTCCGTGTGCGGGGCCGTCTGTTCCGTGTGCGCCGTCTGTTCCATGTGCGAGGCCGTCTGTCCGTTTGCCGTGCGCCCGGCTGGGGACTCAGCCGACCATGAGGACCACACCGAGCCGCCCCCTCGTGCGGCAGAACCGCATCGTGTGGCTGCTGGACCGTCTGGAGCGCGAGCCGCGGGCCGACGCGGTGATCGAGGCGCTCCGCAAGGGGATCCGGCGCCTGCCGCTGGGCGACAGGCGGGACCTGTTGCACGGCAGGTGGCTGGGACACCCGGTGCATCCGCTGATGGTGCAGGTGCCGGTCGGCAGCTGGCTGTCGGCAGCGGTACTGGACCTGTACCCGGGGCGTTCCCGTGGCGCGGGTGTGCTGGTCGGCGTCGGCCTGGCCTCCGCCGCTCCGGCCGCGCTCACGGGCTGGGTCGACTGGGCGGACCTGCACCGGGAACAGCAGCGGGTCGGACTGGTGCACGCCCTGGCCAACTCGGCCGCCGTCGGCCTGTACGCCGCCTCGCTGACCTGCCGTGTCCGGGGACGGCGTGCGGCGGGACGCGCCTACGGTTTCCTCGGGCTGACGGCGGTCGCGGCCGGCGGGTTGCTGGGCGGTCATCTGGCCTACCGCCAGGCGTCCGGGGCGAACCACGCCGAGGAGGTCCCGCACGTCGTCACCGAGGGCTGGCACCGGGTCGGACCCATGGCGGACTTCCCGGTCGGCGAGCCCGTGCGGCGCAGCGTGAACGACCTCCCGGTCCTGATCGTCCGGGAGTCCGGCGGGGCCGTGCACGCCCTCGCCGAGCGATGCAGCCACCTCGCCGGCCCCCTCGCCGAAGGCACGGTGAGCGACGGATGTGTCCGGTGCCCCTGGCACGGCAGTGTCTTCCGGCTCTCCGACGGCTGGAACGTCCGCGGCCCGGCCACCGCACCCCAGCCGGCCTTCGACACCCGAGTCACCGACGACGGGCAGGTCGAGATACGTCTGCGCCGGCCGCACAGCAACGGGCAGGCGTCGCACGGCCGACACGCGCGGCCCGCGGCGAGGTCCGGCCACGGCCGTCCGTGAGCGGGAAGCGGCGAAGGCCGGGCACGGGGATCCGCAGAGGTCCCTGCCGGTGTCCGCGAGGTGCCGAAGGGCGCGCGTGGAGGGCGTGCGACCGTACGGCCCGCGCACCGTGCCACCGCCGGCACACGTGTGCGTGCCGGCCGTGGGGTGCGGGTGAGTGTCGGCCGTGGCGGGTACCCGACGCACCATGTTCACACGTGCACTGTGGCAGGGACTGCTCGCCGGGATTGCCGGAGGAGTCGTGATGGTGCTCAGCGAGAAGATCGAGCAGGCCGTCACCGGCCGGCCCGATTCGCATGTGCCCGCGCGGGTGCTCCAGCGGCTGACCGGCCTGCCCGAGCACCCCGGTGCCCAGCCGACGGCGGTCAACTGGGCCATGCACTACGGCCAGGGCGCCCTGCTCGGCGTCCTGCGGTCCGTGATGGCCCACTCCGGGCTGCGCGGACCGATCGCCTCGGCCGCGTTCACCGTCGTCCGCGTCACCAACGACCAGATCCTGGAGAACGCGACCGGCGTCGGTGCCCCGCCCGGCACCTGGCCGCGTCGGGACCTCGTCGTGGATCTGCTGCACAAGAGCGTGTACGCCTTCACCACCGGTGCGGTGGCCGACGCGTTGGCGGCCCGCGGCGGTTTCGGCCCCGGGCAGCGGCACGCCGCCGTCCGCCCCGGCCGTCACGCCGATGCCGCTCCCTGCCCCGCTCCCAGGCGGAGGGAAGGGGGAACCGACGGTGACCGGTACGGCTGGTGCCGCGCCATGACGCGCGGCAAGCGGTACGCGGTGGCCTCCTCCGGGCAGTGGACCGACGAGGAGGACGGTCGGCGGCGGCTGCCGGCCGGTGAGGTCCATGCCTGGGAACCCGGCCGGAACGAGACCGTGTGCGGGCTGTCGCTCAGCCGCTCGCAGCTCGGACGGTTCCCGCACGTCGGCTGGCCCGACGTGCTCCCGGAGTCCGGTGGCGCGGCCGACCGTGTGCGCCGGGTGTGCCGGCGTTGTGCCGTTGTGGCCGGGCGACGCGGAGCGGACGCGCGCCCGCGATGGCACCGGGTCGACCCCCGGCCGTGAGCCGTTCCGGGCCGCGCGCCGACGCTCCCCACGCCTGTGCCGACGGCGACGCCGCGTGACCGCCCGCCGTTGCGTCGGGAGCGACTTCGGCGGGCGGTACGGCGGGCGCGGTGTGCGGTGGTGGGCGGTGCGTGCGGGGCGGTGGATGCCACCGCACACCGCGGTACCGGGCCGGGCGCTGCTGCACTCCGCGCTGTGGGGCGGTGTGGTCACCGGACGTACGCGAGCCTGCTGACCCACTGGGAGAGCGTGAGGGAGGAGACCAGGCTGCCGCCCCGGCCCGCACCGTTCCCGCAGTGTCGCCGACGGGGGATGCGGGGGCGTGCGACCGGGCCGGAGTGCCGTCCGTTCGTCTCGCCGGCCAGCGCGGCGCGCAGCGTGGACAGGTGGGCCGCCACGGCGGCGAGGCAGTCGTGCTCGTCGCGGCAGGCGGCGCACAGGGCGAGGTGGGCGCTGACCGGGGCGGCCTCCTCCGGCGCGAGCACGTTCAGCGCGTGTCCCGCCAGCAGGTCGTGGACCGTGCGGCACTCCGTGGTGGTCTGCAGGGGGGTGACGGAGGTGGTCATGTCGGCGTCCCTTCTGCGCGGGGCCACCGCCCGGAGCGGGCGAGAGCCGGCGACGCACGTGTGCCACGCCGCGTCGTCCGCAGCCGTGGACCGGTCTGTGCGGGCGGGGCCCGGCACCGGATCCGGTGCGAGGCTCCGACCGTGCTCCCAGCTTGGCCCAGGACGGGGGCGTCGCGCGTCGTCCCCGCGCAGCGTTCCCGGGCTACTGCGGTCGTGGTACCCGGCGCCGTGCGCTACGACCGGGACGGGCCCCGCCGGGTACACCCGGACAGGACCGCGCGTGCGGCTGGACGGGGGCCGCGCGTCCGCGCAGACGGGCGGGACCGCACGTGCACACGGACGGATGACCGCGCGCGTGCGCACGAACGGGCGGCGACCTGCCGTGTCCCGGCACACCGGCGGCCGTCGGACCGACCGACGGCTGATCGCTCAGGGTGTTCGGGTCGAGGTGCGCACGTCAGGGTGTTCCGGTCGAGGTGTGCGGTCAGGGTGTGCGGGACGGTGTGACCGGTTCCTGCGCCGCGCTGACCAGGCCGCACTGGTAGGCGATGACCACGAGCTGGGCCCTGTCCCGGGCGCCGAGTTTGGCCATGGCGCGGTTGACGTGGGTCTTCGCGGTCAGCGGACTGACGAAGAGCCGTTCGGCGATCTCGTCGTTGGACAGGCCCAGCGCGACCAGGCGCATCACGTCGCGTTCCCTCGGGGTCAGGCACTCGAGCCGTTCGTGCACGGCGGCCGTGCACGGCTCGGGCTGGGCGAGGAAGCGGGTGATCAGCGCCCGGGTGGCGCGCGGGGACAGCAGCGCCTCGCCCTCGGCGACCGTCCGCACCGCGTCCAGCAGCTCCCCGGGGCTGGCGCCCTTGCCGAGGAAGCCGCTCGCCCCGGCCCGCAGCGCCTCGGCGACGTACTCGTCGTCCTCGAAGGTGGTCAGGATGAGCACCTTCACCCCGGCGAGGTCCTCGTCCTCGCTGATCATCCGGGTGGCGGCGAGCCCGTCCAGCTCCGGCATCCGGATGTCCATCAGGATGACGTCCGGGTGGCGTTCCTTCGCCAGTTCCACCGCCTCGCGGCCGTCGGACGCCTCGCCCACGGTCTCCATGCCCTCGGTGGAGTCGAACAGCATCTTGAACGTGCCCCGGAGCAGGGCCTGGTCATCGGCGAGCAGCACGCGCACGGTCATGGTCGTCCTCTTTCGGCGATGTGCGGGACTCGGGGCCGTGCCACTGCGGCTCGTCCGGGCCGGTGCCGGGCCGCAGCGGCAGCTCGGCGGTCACCGTGAAACCGCCGCCGGGGCGGGCCCGCGTGGTGAGCCGTCCGCCGACGCTGGCGGCCCGCTCGCGCATGCCGATCAGCCCGTGCCCGGTGCCCGGCTGCGGCTCGTGCCGCTCGGCCCGCCCGTCGTCCTCCACGGTGATCGTCAGCCACTCGGGGCGATAGTGCAGGGTCAGCCGGGCGTGGTCCGCGCCGGCGTGTTTGCGCACGTTGGTCAGGGCCTCCTGGATGATGCGGTACGCGGCCAGGCCCACGGCCGGGGTCGGTGTCCGTTCGGTTCCGTGCACCGTGTGGGTCACGACCAGTCCGACCCGTTCGAACGAGGTCAGCAGGGCCGGTACCTGGGCCAGCCCCGGGATGGGGTCCCGGGGCGCCTCCGGGTCGTCGGACTGCCGCAACAGCCCGACGGTGACCCGGAGTTCGTCCAGCGCCGACCGGCTCGTCTCCCGGATGTCCTTCAGCGCGGCGAGGATCTGCTCGGGCCGCTGGTCCACCAGGTGGACGGCGACCCCGGCCTGAGCGTTGATCAGGGCGATGTGGTGGGCGACCACGTCGTGCAGTTCGCGGGCGATGCGCACCCGTTCGGCGGCGACCCGCTGCCGGGCCTCCTCCTCCCGGGTGCGTTCGGCGTGCTCCGCGCGTTCCTCGACGGCGGCCACATAGGCCCGGCGGGAGCGCACGCCGTCGCCGACGGCGGCGGGCAGTGCCGTCCAGGCGAGCATCGCCGCGTTGTCCGGGGACAGCCAGGAGCCGGAGTCGAAGGCCACGGCGGCCCCGACGAGCACGGCGGCCGATCCGGCGGCCGCGGTCCAGGCGGTGCGCCGGTCGGTCGCCGCGGCCACGGTGTAGACGGACACGATGACGGGGCTGGTCACCAGGGGGCTCTCGCGGACTCCGAGCGCCTGGAACATCACCCCGCAGCCGACGGCGACCAGCAGGACGCCGCACGGGTGCCGGCGGCGCCACAGCAGGGACGCGCAGCCGATCCCGGCGACGACGACCGCGGCCCACCGCACCTCGAAGCGGTGCTCGTGCGGGACCACCGAGGCGGCCAGGACGGACAGGACGAAGAGCACGAGCGAACTCAGCACGTCCCGGCGGCCGGCCCGTGCCCGCGCCGCGCGCCGCGAACCGCTGATCACTGCCATGGGACCACCGTAGGGTCCGGAGCCGATCCGCGCCGTCCAGCGACGGCGGCGGCGGTTCCTCCGGGTGACCGCGGCGCGCCTGGCCCGGTGACCCGCACTGCGCCCGGCCGGCCCGTGCGGGTCAGCGGTCGCCGGGGCGGCCGAGCAGCCCGGCGATCTGGTCTCCGGCGATCCGCCAGGCCTCGACGGGGGCGTCGCGGAGTTCGGTGGCCCGCAGCGCGTCGAGGGTGTGGAGGACGTCGGGGCCGCACCGGACGCTCGTGCTGATGACGTCGTAGCCGTCGCGGACGGCGATGCGCAGCCGCAGCCGCCCCTCGTCCTCGGCGTGCAGGGCGGAGGCGACGACCAGCGGCGGCGGGCCGCCCGGGTCGCCGGGCAGTTTGCGGTAGGCGCTGGCGACGGGGGCGGGCCAGCGCAGGGAGAGCAGCAGCGGCCCCTTGGCCACGACCTCGGCCAGGTCGGTTGCGTGCACGCCGTCCGTGCCGAGGACGGTCGCACGGGCGTCGAGGACGAGTGCCGCGGGCAGCAGGCAGCGCAGGGCGCTGCCGACGAGGTTGCCGCCGACGGTCGCGGCCCGGCGCACCGCCCCGGTGCCGACGCCGGCCGCGGCGAGGCGCAGCACCTGCGGCACCCGCTCGTCGACCCGGTGCAGCACGACGGCCGCGCCCAGTTCCTGCGGGCCCAGGACGTTGGCCTCGGGCACATGGCGCAGCGACATCGCCTGGTCGGGGAAGCCGTCCCGCAGCCAGGTGCCCCACACCAGGGTGGCGCCGCCGACCGGGACGGCTCCCTCGAGGAGGCACTGCCGGGCTTCGGACACGGACGTGGGCAGACGCAGCAGCACGGCAACCGACCTTTCCTCGCAGGAAGTCCGGGCGGTGGGCAGGGCGTGGTGCGCCGTCTGCCCGCCGGCACGGCGCATTCTGCTCGCACACCGGGGGGCGCATGGAGGGCGCATGCCGGCTCGTGCGGGGGGCCGCGCCGTCTGTCCGCTCCGGCGTGTGCCCGTGCGTGAGCGGCCGGCCAGGACCGTGGCGCGCCGGTGCGCGACGCGCCCCCGGTGCCGCGGCCGGCCGTCACCGGCCGCGCAGCACCGTGAACGCCTGCCGGGCGGCGGCCGCGATGGCGGCGTCGATGTCCGGGGCGAGCGCGGCGCGGCGGTCGGAGCGGGTGAGCGCGGCCATGGCCACCCGGTGGCCGGAGTCGGCCTCGACGACGCCGATGTCGTGCCGCAGATGCAGGAACGTGCCGGTCTT
The DNA here is from genome assembly GCF_045209695.1 of Streptomyces thermoviolaceus. Taxonomy (NCBI): domain Bacteria; kingdom Bacillati; phylum Actinomycetota; class Actinomycetes; order Kitasatosporales; family Streptomycetaceae; genus Streptomyces; species Streptomyces thermoviolaceus. The sequence goes on from NZ_CP109280.1 coordinate 387,468, forward strand.
GCCGCTCACCCGGATCGTGTCCGTGCGCAGGTCGCCGGCCAGGCGGTGGGTGAAGACCTGTGCGGCCATCAGCCGGCGCAGCTCGGCGGTCGCGGCGGGCCGGGCGATCTCGTCCTGCCACACCCGCTGCAGCAGGTCGACGAGGCCCCGGGCGGTTCCCGCGTTGGCGTGGGCGGGGTCCAGGGTCTCCACGGTGTGCCGGCCCGACGCCTCGTCGCGGACGGCGAGTTCGAGGGCGAGGGTGAAGTCGTCGCCGGACACGCCGGCGGCGCACTCGTACATGCGCTGCATCCGGTGCCGCACCCGGATGTCCGTGCAGCCCCATTCCCGCAGCCGGGCGTCGGTCTCCTCGGGCGGGACGAGGTCGAACAGCGCGTCGGCGGCGGCGTTGTCGCTCACCGCGAGCATCAGGGCGAGCAGGTCGCCGACGGCCACGGTCGCCGGGTGCCGGAACGCCGCGAGCCCGGTGGAGCCGACGCTGCTGGTGGCGGGGTCGACGGTCACCGGCTGTGCCGCGTCGAGCAGGCCGGCCGCGATCCGGTCGAGGACGACGAGGGCGAACGGAACCTTGACCACCGAGGCCAGGGGCACCGGGTCGTCGATGTCGAAGCCGAGCTGTTCGCCGGTGTCGAGGCGGCGGGCGAGGAAGGAGCCGCGCATGCCGAGCGCCGCCCAGTCGGCGGCGATGGCCTCGGCGGTGCGCAGCAGGGTGCCGTCACCGGCGACGAGGCGGGGGCGCGGGGCCTCGGGTCGGCCGGTGTGCTGTGCGGTCATCCCAGGGCCGCCAGCCGTGCGCGGGGGTCCTCGGGCGGGTTCGCCGCCCCTGGGGTGTGCGGCACGGCCCCGACGGACGCGGCCAGCGCGCCGGACAGCCAGCCGGGAACGGGCGCGACGGCGGCCTGCCCGCGGGCCGCGCGGACGGCGTAGCCGCGGTGCAGCGTCTCGTCGAACAGCGGCGCCCAGACGGCTCCGTGGCGTGCGGCGAACGGTTCGGTGCACAGCAGCAGGGTCCGCCCGGCGAGGGTCTCCGCGAGGGCCTGGGCCGTCGAGGCGGCCGGGCGGAACAGGCTCTCGGGGAGTCCGGCCCGTGCCGCCGTTCGGGCCAGGCGGTCCTGGGTGGCGGGGAGTTGGTCCTCGGGCAGGGTGAGCACGGGCCGGGCGTGCCGCGGGGCGCGGCTGCCGCGGCGGGGGCGCAGGTCCTCCAGGTGGACCGGGACGCCGGCCGGGGTGGGGGTGTCCGGTGGCGCGGGTGGTGCACCGGCCAGGCCGAGCGGGGTGCGCAGCGGGGCGTTCTCCGGTTCGCACCGCACCAGTGCGCAGGCGAGCGAGCCGTCGTCCAGGCCGGCCGCCCGCTCCCGGGGCGGCAGTTCGCGCACGGCGAGGGTGATGCCGTGCTCGGCGCCGGTCCGGATGGCCCGGGCCAGCGCCGCGGGGTCGCAGTCCGCGGGGACGCCGACGGTCCGCGCCGCCGAGCGCTGTGCGGCACCCGCGGCCCGCCGCAGCCGCTGGACGCCGTCCAGCACGTCCTGTGCGTACGGCAGCAGGGACAGACCGAACGCGGTGGTGGTCACCTGTCGGCGGGAGCGGTCGAAGAGCTGGCCACCGAGATGGTGTTCGAGCGTCTTGATGCGCCGGCTGAGCAGCGGCTGGGCGATGCCGAGCCGGTCGGCCGCGCGGGAGAAGTTCGCCTCGTCGACGACCGCGACGTAGGCCTCCAGGTGTGCCAGCAGGTCCATCCCGCACTCATATCAATGTGTTATGGGACGGTCAATGTTTCCTCTTGGACATCGGGGCGCCGGGGCTGGTTCTCTGTCTGCCGTCGCAGCCGGCCCGACACGACCGATTCCCGTCCCACGGACCCTGGGAGCCCTCTGTCATGACCAGCCCTGTTTCCCCGGCCCGGCGCCGCCTGCTCAAGGCGGGCCTCGTCGCCTCGGCCGCCGTGCTCGCCCCGGTCGTCTCCTCCTCCGCGGCGTCGGGGGCGCCCGGCCGGCGGCAGGAGGCCGCGGACCGGCTCGGCGCCCTGGAGGACCGCTACGGCGCCCGGCTCGGTGTGCACGCCCGCAACGTCCGCACCGGGCAGGTCGTCGCGCACCGGGCCGACGAGGTGTTCGCGATGTGCTCGGTCTTCAAGACGTTCGCCGCCGCGGCCGTCCTGGCCGACCAGGACCGCTGCACCCCGCTGGACCGGCTCGTCGCCTACCCGCCGGCGGATCTGCTGCCGAACTCGCCGCGCACCGAGGAGCACGTCGACACCGGGATGACGGTGGACGACCTGTGCGCGGCGGCCATCCGATACAGCGACAACACCGCCGGCAATCTGCTGCTGCGTCAGATCGGCGGCCCGGCGGGGCTGACGCGGTTCTTCCGTTCGCTCGGCGACCGGGTGAGCCGGCTCGACCGCTGGGAGCCCGACCTGAACACCGCCGTGCCCGGCGACCCGCGCGACACCACCACCCCGCAGGCCCTGGGCCGTCTGCTGGAGCGGCTGACCCTCGGTGACGCGCTGGCCGCCGCGGACCGTGCCCGGCTGGTGGACTGGATGAAGGGCAACACGACCGGCGACGGGCGGATCCGGGCCGGAGTGCCGGAGGGCTGGACCGTCGCGGACAAGACCGGCACCGGCTCCTACGCCAGCGCCCACGACGTGGGCGTCGCCTGGACCACCCGGAGCACGCCTGTCGTCCTGGTGGTGCTGTCGTCCAAGGAGACCGCCGACGCGCCGGTGGACGAGGCGCTGCTCGCCGACGCGGCACGTGTCGTCGCCGACGTCCTGGCACCGGGCGAATGACCGGCCCGGCGGCCCCGCGCCCCGGGCGGTGCGGGGCCGCCGGCCGGCGGGCACGTCGGGCGGCCGTGAGCCGGTACGTCGGGCGGGGCACCTCAGGCGGCGGGCAGCTGCGGGACGGCCGCGCGGCTGTGACCTGCATCCCCGGCAGGCGCCTGTGGGATATCTGCACAACGCATACGCATTCGGTGCTCTGCATACGCGAGTTCACCACCGAACAGCGCCCGCGGCGGCACATCCGGCGGGCGTCGGGCCGCACACCCGGGTCGACGGCGGCCGGGTTATGAAGAAGCTGCCACCGACGCGTGATCGTTTCCGCACGGATGCGCACACGGTGACCACTCGGCCACCGTGCGGCAGTCGTCCCGTGGTTGGAAGCCCGTGGCGCACCGTGTTTTGATCACAGGCACCGCCCGAGCATCCGACCGGCCCGCAAGGGCCCGGTCACGCCTGCGGCGGCCGCGGTCCCGCAGGTCTGCGCCCGACGGGTCCGCCCGGTGCGACCGGTGACGGGTCACCGCCCCACCACGGGTCCGCCTTCTGTGATCCACGATGTGAAGGGAAGTCTCCTCATGAACTCCGCCTCCCGGATCGAGACCGCCGAGCTCTCGGACGCCGAGCTGGACAACGTCGCCGGCGGCCTGGACGTGCAGGCCGGCATCGGCGTCAACGTGATCGCCGACATCGAGATCGACCGCACCGGCATCCACATCCAGGCGGGCGCCGGCGCGTACGCCGGTGTGAACGTCGGTCAGCTCCCGCAGACCGGCGTCGGCCTCTGATCCGACCCGGCACACCTGGTGCGGCCGCCGTCCTGCCCGGCGCGCGGCCGCCCGTCGGGCAGCAAGGACCGTGCCGTCGGGGTCAGCCGGTAGGAGTCGGCCAGATCCCGTACCTCCACGGAGACGAACGCCCTCTCGGCCCGGTCGGCCGGCAGGTGTCTGCGGATCAGCGCCATGACCCCGTCGGACAGGCGGGCCTTCAACGCCTCGGACCGGCCCGGCATGAGGCCGATCTCCGCATGCACGAACACGGCCGCCTCGTCGGGATCGTTGCCGATGTAGGTCTCGGCCGGCCGGAAGAAGGTCTTGCACACTCCCGTCGAACCGGTCTCCGACAGCACCAGCGGGTGAAGTTCTTTGATCAGGGCATCCCGGTCGAAAGCATCGGCCAGCTGCGCGGAGTAGTCGATGGTGAGGTGCGGCATGAGAAACCTTTCGGGGATCTAGTTTTCTCAGGCAACTATTCTCACCCCGAGGCGCCCGGGCACCGGCCCGGGGTCGACCGCCCCCTGCACCGCGCGAGCACGGACCCGACGGCCGCCTCCCACGGCGCGGCAGGACACCCTCTCCCCGCACACCCTGCGCACACACTCCGCACCTCCGCGTGCCGCTTCCGCACACCCCCGTACGGCCGCACAAGACGACGGCCGCTGCTCCCGTCGCTCCGCACACTCACCCGCCGGCCCGCCGGCCCGTCGGCCCGCCCGGCCCGTCACCCCCGGTACGCCTCCAGCAGCCGCAGCCACACCTCGCTGATCGTCGGGAACGACGGGACCGCGTGCCACAGCCGGTCCACGGGAACCCGGCCGGCCACGGCGACGGTCGCCGAGTGCAGCAGCTCGCCCACCCCCGGTCCGACGAAGGTGACGCCGCGCAGGATGCCCTCGTCCAGATCGACGACCATGCGGGCCCGGCCGCGGTAGCCGTCGCCGTACAGCTGGGCACCGGCGACCGAGGTCAGATCCACGTCGACGGCACGCACCCGGTGGCCGGCGCGTTCGGCCTCCGCGAGGGACAGGCCGACGGACGCGGCCTCCGGGTCGGTGAAGACGACCTGCGGGACGGCGTGGTGGTCGGCGGTGGCCGTGTGCGGCCCCCAGGGGTCGGACGGCGGCAGGGCGCGGCCCGCCGCGCGCGCCCCGATGACGTCGCCGGCGATCCGGGCCTGGTACTTGCCCTGGTGGGTGAGCAGGGCACGGTGGTTGACGTCACCACAGGCGTACAGCCAGTCGGTGCCGTCGACCCGCAGGGTGTCGTCCACCGTCAGCCAGGAGCCCGGTTCCAGTCCGACGGTCTCCAGGCCGATGTCGTCGGTGCGCGGGGCGCGCCCGGTGGCGAAGAGGATCTCGTCGGCCTCCAGGCGGTCGCCCGCATCGGTGACGGCCACGACGGTGCCGTTCTCCCGGCCGACCGACGTCACCGAGGTGCCGGTGCGGATGTCGGCGCCCGCCTCGGTGAGCGCCTCGGCGACCAGTTCCCCGGCGAAGGGTTCCATGCGAGGCAGCAGTCCGGTGCCGCGCACCAGGACGGTGACCCGGGAGCCGAGGGCCTGGAAGACGGTGGCCATCTCGGCGGCGACCACGCCTCCGCCGACCACGAGCAGCCGGCCGGGCACCTCCTGGGCGCTGGTGGCCTCGCGGCTGGTCCACGGCCCAACGTCGTCCAGGCCGGGCAGCTCGGGCAGCCGGGCCCGGGTGCCGGTGCACACGGCGACCGCGTGCCGTGCGGTCAGGGTGGTGACCGTGCCGTCCGCCGCGGTGACCGTGACCGAGCGCTCGCCGGCCAGCCGTCCGTGACCGCGGTACAGGTCGGCGCCGATGCTCTCCACCCAGGCGACCTGGCCGTCGTCGTGCCAGTGGGAGGCGTACTCGTCACGGCGGGCGAGGACCGCGGCGGCGTCCAGCGGTCCGCGCACCGCCTGGCCCAGCCCGGGCACGCGACGCGCCTCGGCACGTGCGACGACGGGGCGCAGCAGCGCCTTGCTGGGCATGCACGCCCAGTAGGAGCACTCGCCCCCGACCCGCTCGCTCTCCACGAGCGCGGTGGACAGCCCGGCCGCGCGGGTGCGGTCCGCCACGTTCTCCCCCACGGGTCCGGCGCCCAGCACCACGACGTCGTACGCGATGGTTTCCGATTCCGTCATGGGGTCAGTCTGGTGCGAGGTGTGCGCGGTGGCCACACGGGGCACGCGCACGGAATAGCCGTGCCGCCGGCCGTGTTGCCGCCCACGGCTTCGTCATTCCGACAGGCCCCGGATGGCCCCGGACAGAAATGAGGGAACGCGCCATGACCAGCACCGTGGAGCTCACGAAGGAGAACTTCGACCGGACGGTCACGGAGAACGACTTCGTGCTCATCGACTTCTGGGCGTCCTGGTGCGGTCCGTGCCGTTCCTTCGCCCCGGTGTACGAGAAGGCGGCTCAGGACAACCCGGATCTGGTGTTCGGCAAGGTGGACACCGAGGCACAGCCGGAACTGGCGGCCGCCTTCGGCATCCAGTCCATCCCCACGCTGATGATCGTCCGTGACCGGGTGGCCGTGTTCGCGCAGCCGGGCGCGCTGCCCGAGGCCGCGCTCGCCGATGTGATCGCGCAGGCACGCAACTTGGACATGGACGAGGTGCGCAAGGCGGTCGCCGAGCAGCAGGCGCAGGCCGAGCAGCAGGGTCAGGACCGGTAGGGCCGTCTCCTCCGGCGCGTCTTCGCCGCGCGAAGCCGCCGCGCACCGGCCGTACGGCGCAGGGGCCCCTTTCGTCCCACGGAGGGGGCCCGTCGTGCGTCCGGGCACGCGCTCGGGCCCGTGCGGGCGGCAGCCGCTCCCACGGCGGGCGAGCGGCGGGGAGACGCCGGGACGTACGGCGCAGGGACGGGACGGCTGCGTCGCACGGACGGACCGGCCTGTCGCTCGCCGGGCGCCTCGGGCGGGCCTGAGCCGCCCGGGTCGTCGTCAGGCGGGCTGCCGAGCGGCGGTCACGCGGGCGACCAGGTCGTACCACCCGTCCTGGATCCGTTGCATCGGCATCTTGCGCTGCCGGGTCAAGTGGTGGATGAGCGCGGGGTCCAGATAGCTCATCAGCGTCTGGGCGAGGAGTTCGCAGTCCGCGTCCGGGACCGCCTGGCGCAGCAGCATGAGCACATGGCCGTAGCGGACCCGGCGAGGGGGGATGAGGAAGCGGCGGTCGGGATACGGCTCGGCCGCGAGCTGCAGGTCGAGGTCGTCGGCGGCCCGGCGCAGCGCGGCACAGCCGAAGGCCCGCAGCCGCTCCACCGGCGGGGCGCCGGGCCCGAGCGGTGGGGGACCGCTCAGGAAGGCGGCCTGGAACTTCTTCTCCTCGTGATCCAGCAGTGCCATCAGCAGGCCGGTGCGGTCGCCGAACCGGCGGAAGACGGTGCCCTTGCCCACCTTCGCGGCCGCCGCGACGGCCTCCATGGTGACCCCGGCCGCACCGTGCTCCGCGACCAGGCGGGCGGCCGCCTCGAGCAATCGGGCACGATTGCGAGCGGCGTCCGCACGCAGGCAGGGCCCGTCGGCTCCGGCGCCGAACGGGACCAGCACCTGCGTTCCGTCCAGCGGTTCCTCGGGCTGGGGGCCAGGCGGCAGCGCTGTGGACATGTCCACAGCGTAAAGCATCCCGGGCCGAACTGGACCGTGGTCCGCTTCATCTGGTAGAAAATTAAACGGACCTCGGTCCGGATCGTAACGGCACTGTTTCAGCCTCTGGGAGTTCCTCATGTCTGTTCGCATTCTTGCGCTCGTCGGCAGCCTGCGCTCCGGCTCGCACAACCGCCAGCTGGCCGAGGCCGCCGGCAAGCTCGCCCCCGAGGGTGTCGAGGTGGACGTGTACGAGGGCCTGGGCGAGGTTCCCTTCTACAACGAGGACATCGACGTCGAGGGCAGCGTGCCGGCCGCCGCCGCCCAGCTGCGTGACCACGCCGGCCGGGCCGACGCCCTGCTGCTGTTCTCCCCGGAGTACAACGGCACCATCCCGGCCGTGCTGAAGAACGCCATCGACTGGCTGTCCCGCCCGTACGGCGCGGGTGCCATCGCGGGCAAGCCCGTCGCCGTCATCGGCACCGCGGCCGGCCAGTACGGCGGCGTGTGGGCGCAGGACGACACCCGCAAGGCCGCGGGCATCGCCGGCGGCAAGGTGATCGAGGACGTCAAGCTGGCCATCCCGGGCTCCGTGACCCGCTTCGCCGAGACCCACCCGGCCGACGACGCCGAGGTCGCCGCCCAGCTGACCGAGGTCGTCGCCTGTCTGCAGGGCTACGCCACCGGGGCCGCGGCCGCCTGAGCCGCTCCTGCCGCCCGGTCCGGCCGGGCCCTTGGAGCGACCGGCCAGGGGCCGGAGCCGTCGACGTACGGCTCCGGCCCCTGCCGCTGTCCGGCGGCCGGAGAGACGTGCACGGCGGCCACCCGGACGAGCGGGCCGCGCACCCCCCGCGCGGCGCCGGGTCAGACCGTGAGCAGGCAGACCCCCAGGGCGATGAGCACGGCCGCCTTGGCCACCTCCAGGGCCACGTACACCAGATGCGCCCGCGAGCGCGGGCCCTCGCCGCCGTCCTGACCGGTCAGGACGCGGTCGGAGCGCCGGTTGAGCCAGGGACGGACCGCGGCGAGCTGGGCCAGCAGCACGGCGACCGCGCCCGCCGTCGGGCCGAGCACGCGGGCCGGTGCGTCGCCGACCGCGACCGCGACGACCACCACGCAGGCCAGGACCGCCTCCACCGCGTTCAGCGCCCGGAAGACCAGGCGGCCGATGCCCAGGCCGATCGGCACGGTCACCCCCGGGGCGCGGAACTTCAGCGGGGCCTCCAGGAAGGAGATGCCCAGGACCATGCCGAGCCAGACGAAGGTGACCGCGCCCGCCGTCGCGGCCGCCGCGGCGCTCATCGCCGCACCGCCTCGCCACCGGACGCCTCAGGACCGTGTGCGGCGAGCCGGCCGCACAGGACGGGCACCTGCGACCGCACCGAGTGCCGACGAGCCCTGCCTCGCATGGGGACCACGCCCCTTCACCCCTTCCCGCCTGCGGTGACGGTGCGCACCTCGCGCATGGAACAATCGCCCAGAAGCATAAAGACCGCGAAGACCCTTCAGGGACGAGAAGACGAGGTGTGCCCCATGACGTCGCCCGCCGCAGGCGGCACCGGGCAGGCCGGGTCCGGGCCGGCACGACCGCGCGTCCTGTGCGACGCCCACGCGCTCGCCGGCGACCCGCCGGTGCCGGCCGGTGTGCTGTGGAAACTCCAGGAGGAGGGGCGTCAGCTCGACGCCAACCTCGTGCGGATCGCACCGGGCGGGCGCATCGCGACGCACTGCGAGCCGGACCTCGACGTGCTGCTGTACGTCGTCGCGGGCGGTGGCGTCCTCGGCGCCGGCACGCAGGGCGAGCCGCACCGGCTCACCGAGGGCGCGACGGTGTGGCTGCCGCACGGCTCCACGCGCAGCATCAGCGCGGGCGAGGACGGACTGACGTGTCTGACGGTGCACCGGCGCCGGCCCGGCATGCAGATCCGCCCGCGGGGCGTCACCCCCTGACCTGCGACGCACCCTGCTGTGAACCACCGTGCGTTAAGCGCCAGTTGACGCCACGCCCGGCGTCCGCGCGGAAGATCGCACACCGTAGGGTGTCCCCCGTGACTGCCTTCGACGACGACGCGATACCGGGCCGTTACGGCCCCACCGCCACCACCGAGGCCGACCCCCGTCAGGTGGGCCGCGTGCGCACCGAGTACGCGCCCGCGCACGACGGCGACCCCGACCCCGGGGAGATCGTCTGGACGTGGGTGCCGTTCGAGGAGAACGACGGGCGGGGCAAGGACCGCCCCGTGCTGGTGGTGGCCCGGGAGGCCGAGGGGACGCTGCTGGCCGTCCAGCTGTCCAGCAAGGCCCACAACGGGGACCGTGCGTGGGTGCCGCTCGGCAGCGGCCCGTGGGACCGGTCGGGCCGCGACTCGTGGGTGAACGTCGACCGGGTGCTGCGGCTGCACGAGGAGGGCATGCGGAGCGAGGCGTGCGCGCTGGACCGGATGCGGTTCAACTCGGTGGTCCACCGGCTGCGGGAACGCTACGGCTGGACCTGACTCCTGCATGCGGGTGCACGGCGCCTCCCCCGTGGGGCGCCGTGCACGTGACAGGACCGGCCGGAGTCGTGCACCCGGACGCGCACCCGCCCACGGCCGTGCACGCATCGTGAGTCACGCCGCACACTTCGTGCAACCTTTTTCCGGTCCCGACCGCACCGGCGAAGCCGCAGGTGAGAGCCGTGCGATCTCGGCACACATCGCGCATCCGCGAATTTCGGGGCACGATGTTCCCGTTGCGCACCCTTGTGCGAATCGACCCCAGGGGTTTGGGTGGGACGGAGCGCCCGTCGCTGCCCGCTCCCCGCGGGGCCGGCGACATGGGGAATACCGAAAGGATCCCGACATGTCCGATGCGCGAGACGTGGGGGCGGGCGGGTGCAGCCCGCCCTTCACCGCCCTGACCGAGCCCGAGGTCGAGGCGCTGGTCCGGGGCATCTGCTTCAAGACCGGCCCGCCGCGCACCGTCGGGGTCGAAGTGGAGTGGCTGGTCCACGAGGCGCACACCCCGTGGCTCCCGGTCACCCGGGAACGTCTCGAGGCGGCCTACGCCGCCCTGCGATGCGTGCCGCTGGCGTCGGCGCTCACCGTCGAACCGGGCGGGCAGCTGGAGCTGAGTTCGCCGCCCGCCGGCAGCCTGATGGAGTGTCTCTCCGTCGTCCGTGCCGATCTCGCCGCGGTCCGCGCCGTCCTGGCCGGCCAGGATCTGTGCCTCGTCGGCCTGGGGCACGATCCCTGGCACACCCCGCGCCGGTTTCTCAGGGAGCGCCGGTACAACGCCCTGGAGGCCTGCCTGGACCGCAGCGGACCGGCCGGCCGGCACATGATGTGCACCTCCGCCTCGGTGCAGGTGTGCCTGGACGCCGGCCACGAGGAACCCGGCCCGCTGGGACATGTGCGGCGTTGGTGGCTCGCGCACCAGCTCGGCCCGGTCCTGGTGGCCGCGTTCGCCAACTCCCCGCTGCTCGGGCACCGGCCCACCGGCTGGCTGTCCACGCGGCAGCTGCTGTGGGCACAGATAGGCCCCGGCCGGGCGGGCGCTCCCCCGCTCGGCGACGACCCCCGCGCCGCCTGGGCCCGGCATGTGCTGGACGCCCCGGTGATGTGCGTACGACGCGACGACGGGCCGTGGGAGGTGCCCGAGGCCCTGCACTTCCGGCACTGGGTCCGCTCCGGCCTGCCGCGGCCGCCCACCCGGGAGGACCTCGACTACCACCTCACCACGCTGTTCCCGCCGGTCAGGCCGCGCGGCCACCTGGAGCTGCGGATGATCGACGCGCAGCCCGGTGACGACGGGTGGATGGTGCCGCTCGCGGTGACGACGGCCCTGTTCGACGACCCGCAGGCGGCGGAGACCGCGTACCGGGCCGTCGCGCCGCTCACCGAGCGCAGCCTGGGCCTGCCCGCCCCGCACAATCCGCTGTGGACGGCGGCCGCCCGCTCCGGGCTCGCCGACCCCGGGCTGCGGGAGGCGGCCGTCACCTGCTTCGCCGCCGCCCTTCGGGCGCTGCCCCGCCTGGGGGCGGACACCGAGGTGACGGACGCCGTCGCCGGCTTCCAGGACCGCTATGTGCGGCGCGGCCGCTCTCCCGCCCACGACCTGCTCGACCGGATCCACGGCGGCACGGAACCGGCCCGCATCGCACCCGGCCCCGCCCGGCCGGGCGGTCGCCGGCTCCGCACACCCCTGACGTCCGCCGGGCGGACACCCACCGTGCACGGGAAGGACGAGACGGCATGACCGAGACCGCACCCGACACCCTGACCGACGCCGAAGCGCTGCGTGAGAGGGCGTGGAGTGCGCTGACCGCGGCTCGTGCCCGGACCACGCTGCTGACCACCTGCGTGGACGAGCCGGACCTGGTCGCGCAGCACTCGCCGTTGATGTCCCCGCTGGTGTGGGACCTGGCCCACATCGGCAACCAGGAGGAGCAGTGGCTGCTGCGTGCGGCCGGCGGCCAGGACCCCCTCCGTCCGGAGATCGACAGCCTCTACGACGCCTTCGAACACCCCCGGGCCGAACGCCCGAAACTCCCGCTCCTGTCGCCCGTCGAGGCCCGCCGCTACACCGCCGAGGTCCGCGCCCGCGCCACCGGCGTCCTGGAGACCGCCGACCTGACCGGCCCCCGTCTGACCCGCGCCGCCTTCGCCTTCGGCATGATCGCCCAGCACGAACAGCAGCACGACGAGACCATGCTCGTCACCCACCAGCTGCGCAGCGGCCCGCCCGCCCTGTCCGCACCCGACCCCGCCCCCGCACCCCCGTACCGCGGGCCCGCCGAAGTCCTCGTCCCCGGCGGGGAGTTCACCATGGGCACGTCCACCGAACCCTGGGCCCTGGACAACGAACGCCCCGCCCACACCCGCCACGTCCCCGCCTTCTTCCTCGACACCACGCCCGTCACCAACGCCGCCTACCAGGCCTTCATCGACGACGGCGGCTACCGGGACCCCCGCTGGTGGACCCCCGAAGGCTGGGCCCACATCCAGCGCCACGCCATCACCGCCCCGCTCTTCTGGCACCGCGAGGGCCGGCAGTGGCTGCGCCGCCGCTTCGGCGTCACCGAACCCGTGCCCCCCGACGAACCCGTCCTGCACGTGTGCTGGTACGAAGCCGACGCCTACGCCCGCTGGGCCGGACGCCGACTGCCCACCGAAGCCGAATGGGAGAAGGCCGCCCGCCACGACCCCTCGACCGGCCGCTCCCGCCGCTACCCCTGGGGTGACGCCGACCCCACACCCGCCCACGCCAACCTCGGCCAGCGGCATCTGCGCCCCGCCCCCGCCGGCAGCCACCCCGCCGGCCAGTCCCCTCTCGGCATCCACCAGCTCATCGGCGACGTATGGGAGTGGACCGCCAGCGACTTCCTGCCCTACCCCGGCTTCCGGGCCTACCCCTACAGGGAGTACTCCGAGGTGTTCTTCGGCCCGGAATACAAGGTGCTGCGCGGTGGTTCCTTCGCCGTGGACCCGGTGGCCTGCCGAGGCACCTTCCGCAACTGGGACTACCCCGTCCGGCGGCAGATCTTCTGCGGATTCCGCACCGCCCGCACGGCGGAGGACTCCTGATGCCGACGCCCCCGGCGGGCCGCGGTCGGCGGCGTCACCGCACGTCCCGCCCGGCGGCGCGCCTGCGCCCCGGGCGCTGCCGCCGCCCGCGGCGGGTGGTACCCGTGTCATGAGAGGCAGGATGGTCCGATGTGCCGTCACCTCGCTCACCTAGGGCCCGAGGCGCCGCTCGGCCGGCTGCTGGTGGACCCGCCGCACAGCCTGTACCGGCAGTCCTGGGCGCCCCGCCACCAGCGGTACGGGACGGTCAACGCCGACGGCTTCGGAATCGGCTGGTACGCCGCCGGCGACCCGGTGCCGGCCCGCTACTGCCGGGCCGGGCCGATCTGGGCCGACCTGTCGTTCGCCGACCTGGCACGGGTGGTGCGCACCACGGCGCTGCTCGCCGCGGTGCGCGACGCCACCATGGCCGGGGCGGACGCCGAGGCCGCGGCGGCACCGTTCGCCGCGGACCGGTGGCTGTTCAGCCACAACGGCGCCGTCCCCGGCTGGCCCGCCTCGCTGGCCGGCCCGGCCCGCACCCTGCCGCCCGAGGATGTGCTGTCCCTGCAGGCCACGACCGACTCGGCGCTGGTGTGGGCACTGGTGCTGGCCCGGCTGCGCGGCGGCGACACCGGTGCGCAGGCCCTCGCCGACACCGTGCTGGAGGTGGCCGCGGCCGCCCCGGGTGCCCGGCTCAATCTGCTGCTCACCGACGGCGACACCATCACGGCGACCGCCTGGGGCGACAGTCTGTGGTACCACGCCGCACCGGGCCGTGTGACCGTGGCCTCCGAACCGTACGACGACGATCCGCTGTGGCGTCAGGTCCCCGACGGCACCCTGGTCGTGGCGAACCGCGCGGACGTCCTGCTCACCCCTTTGAAGGACCTCACCGAGGACCTGGCCCCCCGCACGTCAGAGGAGCCCCGCAGTTGAGCCCGTTCCGCATCACCCGCACCCTGCCCGAGGACGCCGTGGCCGCCGCCCTCCGCTCCGACGTCCGCGACGGCCTGACCCGCACCCCCAAGACGCTCCCGCCCAAGTGGTTCTACGACGCCCACGGCAGCGAGCTGTTCGAGCGGATCACCGAGCTGCCCGAGTACTACCCGACCCGTGCCGAACGCGAGATCCTTCAGGACCGTGCCGGTGAGATCGCCACACTTCTGCCCGCCCGCACCCTGGTGGAACTGGGCTCGGGGTCCTCGGAGAAGACCCGCCTGCTGCTGGACGCGCTGACCGGCCTGCACACGTATGTCCCCGTCGACGTCAGCGAGAGCGCGCTGCGCCAGGCCGGGCAGGCACTCGCCGTCGAGCGGCCCTCCCTGCGGGTGCACGCACTGATCGCCGACTTCACCGCCGGTCTGGTGCTGCCGGACACCCCCGGCCCGCGGTTGCTGGCGTTCCTCGGCGGCACCATCGGCAACCTGCTGCCCGACGAGCGAGCCCGGTTCCTCACCGCCATGCGCTCCCTGCTCACCGCCGGGGACGCGCTGCTGCTCGGCACCGACCTGGTCAAGGACCCGGAGGTACTGGTGCGCGCCTACGACGACGCGGCGGGGGTGACCGCCGCGTTCGACAAGAACGTCCTGACCGTCATCGACCGCGAGCTGGGCGCCGACTTCGACCCGGACGCCTTCGACCATGTGGCGCTGTGGGACGCCGACGAGGAACGGATCGAGATGCGGCTGCGCTCGCGCACCACACAGACGGTGAAGGTGCCCGCCCTGGACCTGACGGTGGACTTCGCCGCCGGCGAGGAGCTGCGCACCGAGGTGTCCGCGAAGTTCCGGCGGGAGAAGGTCACCGGCGAGCTGACCGCGGCCGGTTTCGCGCCGGTGGGGTGGTGGACGGACGCGGCGGGACGCTTCGCGGTGTCGCTGAGCGTGGTGCGGTGAACCGTCCGGCGCGGGCCGCCACCGGCGGCCGGAACCACGGCCCGCGCCGGGGCACACCCGACCAGGGCGGAACTCCGCTCACGGTGCGCACATCTCGCGCTCCGGCCCGTCGTGCGGCACGGTGGAGTGACGTGGGCCACACCCGCGTGCGCCCCGCATGTGTTCGATGTGTCGTCCGCGAGAGGAGCACCCATGAGCAACCATGTGTACCGGGTCACCGAGATCGTCGGCAGTTCGCACCAGGGTGTCGACGACGCCATCCGCAACGCCATCGCCCGCGCCTCGCAGACGTTGCGCAACCTGGACTGGTTCGAGGTGACCCAGGTCAGAGGCCAGATCGAGAACGGGCAGATCGAGCACTACCAGGTGGGCCTGAAGGTCGGTTTCCGGATCGAGGACGCCGGCTGAGCGAGGGCCTCGGGCTCCACGCACCCGCGGGCCGGACCGGCACCCGGAGCGATCCGCTGCCGCGCCCGCCTCAGGTCCGGCCCCGCCGCTCCTGGGCGTCCCGCAGTTCCGAGGACGCGGTGACCCACCGGGCGCGCAGCACACGGAACCCCGCGCGTTCGGCGTCGTCGCACACCAGCTCGTCGTCGTCCACCAGAACACGTATCTCCCGGGTGCGGGCCAGTCGGCGCAGGATGTCCAGCTTGGTGCGACGGGCGGGCCTGCGGTCGTGGTCGGGACGCATGTGCAGGGCACCATCGGGCAGGCCGTGGGCGGCGAGCCAGTCGAGGGTGTCGCGGCGGCAGCGTTCGGGGCGCCCGGTGAGGTAGACGATCGCGCACTCGCGCGCGCTGTCCCGGGCCAGCCGCACCCCCTCGGGCACCGGCGGGTCCGCGGGTGCGGCGGCGAAGAAGCCGTCCCAGTCCCGGGGCCGCCGCTGCAGGAAGTGCTGCCGGTGGGCGGTGTCGGCGAGGGTGTTGTCCAGGTCGAACACGGCCAGGGGCCGCCGGTCGGTGTCGTTCACGGCGCCCACCCTAGGGCCTTCCGCCCGGATCGGCCCGGCCGCGAGGTGCGGTGCCCGGACCACAGGCCCCGGAGTCCTTCGCTTGCTCGTGCGGTGTCCGGATGCGTATGCGGCCCTGGCGCCCGATGCTGGGTACATGTCCGGAACACTGCCGGTGACCGTGCATCCGCCGTCTCCGACGGGCGGCCGACGCGTGCGGGTCAACGGCGAGATCCTGGGGCTGGCCTACAGCCTCGCGGACGTCGCCGAGTTCCTGCGCCGGGCCGGACTGGAGGTGGACAGCACGGAGGTGGCGGTCTCCCCGCTCATCGACTGGCGCGGGGTCGGGCCGGAGTACTGGGGACCCGAGCCGGAGGACACCGGGCCGTGAGCCGCCTCCGGCACCTCGGCACCTGACAGCTCCGGCGCCACTCCCCCCGCAGGATGTCCGCGGCGTCCGGCAGTTCGACGACTTGAGCCGGGGCACCTCGCGTCCATGACGGCCTGCTCCATGGCGCCGACCGGACCCGGTGCCCTCGCCGGCACTCAGGTGTTCTTCCCCGTGAGCGCCTCCCACCCCTGTTCCAGCAGGTCGAAGGCCCGGGTCACGGCCTCGCGGGGGTTGTCGTGCCCGTGCACGGCACGAGGGGCCTCCAGGGCGAAGTGCGCCAGGGCCCGGCAGGCGGGGTCGTCCGCGGGCAGGCCGCTCACCTCGGCGATCACCTCGGCGAGGGCGTCGGTGTGGCGCAGCCACATCTTCTGGCCGTAGTCCCGCAACGCGGGCGTGGTGGCCACCAGCTCGGCGAAGGCGGCGAAGCGGTCGTCCCCGCCGGCAGCGACCAGACGGCTGGACAGGGCGTGGTCGCGCAGCGCGGCCGGGACGGACTGCCCCGCCGGGCGGTTGCGGACGGCGTCCAGCAGACGCTGCTCCTGGTCGGCGTCCTCGTCGAAGACGAGGGCCTCCTTGACCGGGAAGTGCTTGAACAACGTGGTGGTGGACACGTCGGCGGCATCGGCGATCTCCCGGATGCCGACGGCGTCGTAGCCGCGCTCCAGGAACAGACGCAGGGCGGCGTCGGCGATGGCACGGCGGGTGGCGGCCTTCTTGCGTTCGCGGCGCCCCACCGGCGCGGCAGCGGAGTCCGGCGAGGTGCCGGGGGTCGTTGCGGTCATGCCCCTCACTCTAAGCCCAGGTTGACCGACTAAAAAAGTTGAGCTGTTGCACTTATTGAGTCGGTGTGCTTTTCTGGGGCCGCGGCCCGGGCACTCCCGCCCGGTCGGCCGCCGTGAGGTTGTTTCCTTCTCGTCTCTTCCGGCCGGTTCCTGTCACCGCCGCCGGTTTCGACGCCCACGCCATCGACCCCTGACACCGCACGGACGGAGCCCTGTCATGCCCCTCTCTTCTTCGCCCCGTATCGCGATCGTCGGCGCCGGTCCCGGCGGTCTGACCTGTGCCCGCATCCTCCAGCGGCACGGCATCGCCGCCACCGTCTACGACCGCGACGCCGGCCCCCACACCCGCAACCAGGGCGGCACCCTCGACCTGCACGCCGACAACGGCCAGATCGCGCTGCGCGAGGCCGGGCTCCTCGAGGAGTTCTTCGAACTGGCCCGCCCCGAGGGGCAGGAGATGCGCCAGCTGAACGCGTCCGGCGCCGTGCTGTTCCACCACGTTCCCGAGCCCGGCGAGCAGTTCAAGCCGGAGATCGACCGCGGCCGGCTGCGCGATCTGCTGCTCGGCTCGCTGAAACCGGGAACCGTCCGCTGGGGACACACCCTCACGGCCGTGACCGGCCCGTCCGAAGGTCCTCGTCGGCTGCACTTCTCCGACGGCACCAGCGTCGAGTGCGACCTCGTCATCGGTGCCGACGGCGCCTGGTCCCGGGTCCGCCGCGCCCTGACCGACACCGCACCCCGCTACACCGGCATCACGTTTCTGGAGGCCTGGTTCCACGACGTCACCGCCCGCCACCCCGAGGTCGCCGACCTCGTCGGCCAGGGCAGCGCCGCCGCGGCCGACGGCCGACGCGGCATGTTCGCCCAGCGCAACGGCGGCGACCACATCCGCGTCTACCTCATCCAGCGCGCCCCCGCCGACTGGATCACGGCGGCGGGCCTCGCCCCTGAGGACACCGACCGGATCCGCGCCCTTCTGCTGGAGCGCTACCGCGACTGGTCACCCCGTCTGCGGCAGCTGATCACCGACAACGACGGCCCCTACCACGACCGTCCGATCTTCGCCCTGCCCGCCGGTCACACCTGGCAGCACAGCCCCAGCGTCACCCTGCTCGGCGACGCCGCCCACCTCATGCCCCCGCTCGGCGTCGGCGTCAACCTCGCCCTGCTCGACGCCTGCGACCTCGCTCTCGCCCTCGCCCGCCACGACGGCGTCGACAAGGCCGTCCGCGCCTACGAGGACACCATGCTGCCCCGCTCGACCGAACTGGCCCTCCGCCTCGACGGCGCCGCCGACGATCTGATCTCCACCGACCTGCCCGACTTCGCCACCAGCGGGCAGCAGTCCTGAGCACCTGAGGGGGCTCACCGCGTACGGCGGTGAGCCCCCTCAGGTGCCGCGAAACGACCCGTGCCCGGTGACAGCGGTCCTTCCCAGGGCAACTGTCACCACAGCACCCGGCCGGACGGGACACGTTCAGGACGGCAGCGTCCAGCTCTGGTTGGCGGCTCCGGTGCAGGACCAGATCTGCAGACGGGTGCCGTTGGCCGAGCTCGGGCCGGTGGCGTCCAGGCACTTGCCCGACTGCGGGTTGACCAGTGAGCCGTTCGGTCCGGGCTGCCAGACCTGCGAGCCGGTGCCGTTGCAGGTGTAGAGCTGCACCTCGGTGCCGTCGGCGGTGCCGGCGCCCGTCACGTCCATGCACTTGCCGAGCGCGGTGAGGGTTCCGGTGCTGCCCACGGTCCAGTTCTGCGCATCGGTGCCGTTGCAGTCGTACAGCTGGACGGCCGTGCCGTCGGCGGTGCCGGCGCCGGCGACGTCGACGCACTTGCCGCCGTAGCCGCGGATGGGACCGGTGCGGGTCTCGGGCGGGGTGACCGAGCCGGGCTGCCCGGCGGCCCACTTGATCTCCTGCAGCAGCAGCCTGTTCTGCTCGGCGCCGGCGAAGGTGGAGGACAGGGCGGTGTTCGTGGAGTAGTCCATCGCGTTGTGCCCGAAGTTGTTGTAGACCATCCGGTAGTTCCGGTTGGACCACACGATCGGGTAGTAGCCGCCGTACCACGTCTGGTACGGATCGGTGCCGACCGGGAAGGTGGACGGGTCGAGCGAGGCCAGGATGTCGATGTCCGGGTTCTGCCGCAGGTCGTTCTGCCAGCTGTACCACTCGCTGACCGAGGACGTGAAAGTGGCGGGCAGGTCGGCGGTCGCCGGGTGGCCGGCGTCCTCGACGCGCAGGGTCTCGGCGGTCGGCCCCCAGGTGTTGCTCTTGAACGTGCCGGTGCCGAGGAAGGTGTTGTGGTACCAGGGCCAGTCGCTCGAGTCGTCGTTGAAGGCCGAGACGTGGAAGCCGACGAAGCCTCCGCCGTTGTCCATGTACGTCCGGAAGGCGGACTGCTGGGCGGCGGTGTGCGGGTAGTCGTCGAGGAACATCACGACCTGGTAGTCGGCCAGGTCCGCCGCGTTGAGCTTGTTCCAGTCGGTGGTGGCGGTGTAGGTGAAGCCGTTCTCGGCGCCCGCCTGCGGGAACCACGCGTTGGCCTCGTGGTCGAAGCTGATGTGCGCCGCGTCGTAGGTGCCGTTGTAGAAGGCGATCACCTTGAACGGCGCGGCGGCCCGGGCCGACTGGGCGGGGACGACCCCGGCGACACCCAGGACCACGGCCACCAGGGCGAGCAGTCTGAACAGGACGCGACGACGGGGGACATGCGTGGGACGGGACATCACGGCAGGGACCTTCCTCGGTGCAGCCGTGCCCTGCCGCACTGCAGCACAGGGCGATGCCCGGGAGCGTACATGTCAGGCTTGGTCTAGGCCAACCCGTCGGTGGACGCCCATCGCCGCCCTGTCGACCCGGAGGCAGGAATCGCGCACGGAGTCCACCTCCCTTGCCTGCGAGAGTCGTTGCAGTATTGCGGCGGCAACCGGGAGCACGAAGAACGCCGGGACGGTGTGCGGCGTGTCCGCATCCGCACGCACCGGGGTACGGCGGCGATCCTGCCGCGGACAAGCGAAGCGGGACCGGGTCATGAGCACCACATCCCGGTCCCGCCCGTCCGCCCCCTCGGCGAACGACTTGTCGGCCGCGCCTACCGCTTGGCGACCTTCCGGGTCGCGCGCAGCCACTCCTTGTTCATCTGGGTGATGGAGGTGAGCGGAATGCCCTTGGGGCAGGCGGTGGCGCACTCTCCGGTCAGGGTGCAGCCGCCGAAGCCCTCGGCGTCCATCTGGGCCACCATGTCCAGCACGCGGGTCTCGCGCTCGGGCGCGCCCTGCGGCAGGACGTTGAGGTGGTTGATCTTGGCGGAGGTGAACAGCATCGCCGCGCCGTTGGGGCAGGCGGCGACGCAGGCGCCGCAGCCGATGCACTCGGCGTGCTCGAAGGCGTAGTCGGCGTCCGCCTTGGGCACGGGCGTGGCGTGCGCCTCGGGCGCGGATCCGGTGGGGGCGGTGATGTAGCCGCCGGCCTGGATGATCCGGTCGAAGGCCGAGCGGTCCACCACCAGGTCCTTCACCACCGGGAACGCCGCGGCGCGCCACGGTTCGATGTCGATGGTGTCGCCGTCCTTGAAGGAGCGCATGTGCAACTGGCAGGTGGTGGTGCGCTCCGGGCCGTGCGGCTCGCCGTTGATGACGAGCGAGCACGCGCCGCAGATGCCCTCGCGGCAGTCGTGGTCGAAGGCGACGGGTTCCTCGCCGGAGAGGATGAGCTGTTCGTTGAGGACGTCCAGCATCTCCAGGAAGGACATGTCGGGCGAGATGCCGTCCACCTCGTAGGTGGACATGGCGCCGTCGGCGTCGGCGTTCTTCTGGCGCCAGACGCGCAGGGTGAGCTTCATGCGTAGCTCCGCTGGGTGGGGTGGACGTACTCGAAGACCAGGTCTTCCTTGTGCAGGACGGGGGCCCGGCCGGTGCCGGTGAACTCCCAGGCCGCCGCGTAGGAGAACTCGTCGTCCTTGCGGGCGGCCTCGCCGTCGGGGGTCTGGGACTCCTCGCGGAAGTGACCGCCGCAGGACTCGGTGCGGTGCAGGGCGTCCAGGCACATCAGCTCGGCCAGTTCCAGGTAGTCGACGATGCGGTTGGCCTTCTCCAGGGACTGGTTCAGCTCCTCGCCGCTGCCGGGCACCTTGATGCGCTGCCAGAACTCCTCGCGGATCTGCGGGATGCGCTCCAGGGCCTTGCGCAGGCCCTGTTCGTTGCGGGCCATGCCGCAGTACTCCCACATCAGTTCGCCGAGTTCGCGGTGGAAGGAGTCGGGTGTGCGGTCGCCGTCGGCCGCCAGCAGCCGGGCGAGCCGGTCCTCGGTCTCGGCGAGCACCTCCCGCACCACCGGGTGGTCGGGGCGGACCTCCTCGTTGTGCGGGTGGCGGGCGAGGTAGTCGTTGATGGTGGCCGGCAGGACGAAGTAGCCGTCGGCCAGGCCCTGCATCAGCGCGGAGGCGCCGAGCCGGTTGGCGCCGTGATCGGAGAAGTTGGCCTCGCCGATCGCGAACAGGCCGGGGATGGTGGTCTGCAGGTCGTAGTCGACCCACAGACCGCCCATCGTGTAGTGCACGGCCGGGTAGATCCGCATGGGAACCTCGTAGGGGTTCTCCGCGGTGATCCGCTCGTACATGTCGAAGAGGTTGCCGTACTTCTCCTCGACCTTCTTGCGGCCCATGCGCTTGATGGCGTCCGCGAAGTCCAGGTACACGCCCTGGCCGCCGGGTCCGACGCCGCGGCCCTCGTCGCACACGTTCTTCGCGGCGCGGGAGGCGATGTCGCGGGGCACCAGGTTGCCGAAGGACGGGTAGATGCGTTCGAGGTAGTAGTCGCGCTCGTCCTCGGGGATCTCGTTCGGCGGGCGGGTGTCGCCCTTGGCCTTGGGCACCCAGATCCGGCCGTCGTTGCGCAGCGACTCGCTCATCAGCGTCAGCTTGGACTGGTGGTCGCCGGTGCGCGGGATGCAGGTCGGGTGGATCTGTGTGAAGCAGGGGTTGGCGAAGTACGCGCCGCGCCGGTGCGCCCGCCAGATGGCGGTCGCGTTGGAGTTCATCGCGTTGGTCGACAGGTAGAAGACGTTGCCGTAGCCGCCGGAGGCGAGGACCACGGCGTCCGCGAAGTACGTGGAGATCTTCCCGGTGATCAGGTCACGGGCGACGATGCCGCGGGCCCGCCCGTCGACGACGATCAGGTCGAGCATCTCGGTGCGCGGGTGCATCTCGACGTTGCCGGCGGCGATCTGCCGGGACAGCGCCTGGTAGGCGCCGAGCAGGAGCTGCTGGCCCGTCTGGCCGCGGGCGTAGAAGGTACGGGAGACCTGGACGCCGCCGAAGGAACGGGTGTCGAGCAGGCCGCCGTACTCGCGGGCGAAGGGCACGCCCTGGGCCACGCACTGGTCGATGATCTCCACGGAGATCTGGGCGAGGCGGTGGACGTTGGACTCCCGGGAGCGGAAGTCGCCGCCCTTGACGGTGTCGTAGAACAGCCGGTGGATCGAGTCGCCGTCGTTGCGGTAGTTCTTGGCGGCGTTGATGCCGCCCTGCGCGGCGATGGAGTGGGCACGGCGCGGGGAGTCCTGGTAGCAGAACTGGATGACGTGGTAGCCCTGCTCGGCCAGGGTGGCTCCGGCGGAGCCGCCGGCCAGACCGGTGCCGACGATGATCACGGTCTTCTTGCGCCGGTTGGCGGGGTTGACCAGCTTGGCCTCGAAGCGGCGCTTGTCCCAGCGCTCGTGGATGGGCCCGGAGGGCGCCTTGGTGTCGGCGATCGGCTCGCCGGTCGTGTAGTCGGCGTAGGAGGTCATGTCAGCTCACCACTCCGGTCATCACGCCCACGGGGACGGCGATGAAACCGACCGTGAGCAGCAGTGCGAGGACGTTGGCGACGGTCTTCAGGGCGACGTCGCGCCTGCGGCTGCCGACGCCGAGGGTCTGGGCGGCGCTCCAGAAGCCGTGCCGGATGTGCAGGCCGAGCGCCAGCATGGCGACGATGTAGATGACGTTGCCGTACCAGGTGGAGAAGGTGTCCACGACGTTCTGGTACGGGTGGCCCTCCTGGAAACCGCCGGAGTGCACGGTGCCGGTGGTCAGGTCGAGAATGTGCCAGACGATGAACAGCCCGAGGATGACCCCGCCCCACCGCATGGTGCGGGTGGCGTAGCTGGCACGCGGCCGGGAGTGCACGTACTTGGCCGGGCGGGCCTTGATGTCGCGGCGGCTGAGCTGGTAGGCGGAGACGGCGTGGGCGACCACGGCGACGACCAGCACCACGCGGATGACCCACAGCGTCCACTCGTAGTGCATGAACGGCTCGCCGATGGTGCGCAGCCAGTGGGCGTAGTGGTTGAAGTCGCCGGCCCCGAAGAAGATCTTCAGGTTCCCGTACATGTGGACGATCAGGTACAGCAGCATGATCAGTCCACTGACCGCCATCACGGTCTTCTTGCCGACGGTCGAATGCCACACGGTCCGTGCCATGGACGGCCGTCGGTCCGTCCGCGTTGCCAGAGCCATGGCATGACGTTAGGACCGCCACCGCTCATCGGTCCAAGACATGGTGCAGCTCGATTCGATAGGCATCGCCTATGCGAGGAGGTACCGTGGCGGTGTGCAGTTCCAGCAGCTCCAGTACTTCGTGGCGGTGGCCGAGACCCGGCACTTCACCCGGGCCGCGGAACGGGTCCATGTCGCGCAGCCGTCGCTGTCGCAGCAGATCAAGGCGCTGGAGCGGGAGCTGGGCGCGGACCTGTTCCTGCGTGCCCGGGGCAACATCACGCTCACCGACGCCGGGGAGGCGCTGCTGCCGCTGGCCCGGCGGATCCTGGCCGACGCGGACACCGCCCGGCACGAGGTGCAGGAGCTGGTGCAGCTGCGCCGGGGCCGGGTGCGGCTGGGTGCCACCCCGAGCCTGTGCACCGGTCTGCTGCCGGACGTGCTGCGCGCCTTCCACGACCGCTATCCCGGCATCCGGCTGCTCGTCGAGGAGGGCGGCTCGCACGACCTGGTGCGGGAGCTGGCCCGCGGTGCCCTGGACCTGGCCCTGGTGGTGCTGCCGCTGCCCAGCCCCTCCCCCGCGCTGACCACGGTGGAGCTGCTGCGCGAGGACCTGGTGGTGGTCTCCTCGCCGGAGGCTCCCGTACCCGGCGGGCCGGGGCGGCGCTCGGTGCGCATCGCCGATCTGAAGGGCGAGCGGCTGGTGATGTTCCGGCACGGCTACGACCTGCGGGAGCTGACGGTGGCCGCGTGCCGCGCCGAGGGCTTCGAACCGGAGTTCGCGGTGGAGGGCGGCGAGATGGACGCCGTGCTGGGGTTCGTCCGGGCGGGGCTGGGCGTGGCGGTCGTGCCGCGCATGGTGGCCACCCGCTCCGGGGCCGGGCTGCGGGTCACCCCGTTGGCCCGCCCGGGTCTGCACCGGACGATCGCGCTCGCCCACCGCAGCGACGTGGACCCGCCACGCGCCGCCCGGGAGCTGCAGCGGATGCTGCTGGAGCGGTGAGCCGGGCGGGGCGCGGCCGGGCGGTCAGCGCCTGGTGTCCGCGAGGGCCAGTTCGTGCAGGCGGTCCGGCGGGCCGGGGCGGGCGTAGTACCAGCCCTGGGCGGTGTCGCAACCGAGCAGGCGCAGCTGTTCTGCCTGGGCGCCGGTCTCCACGCCCTCGACGGTGACCGCGAGATCCAGGCTGTGGGCGAGCGCGACGATCCCCTCGACGATCTTCAGATCCACCGGGTCGGCGGGAAAGCGCTGCATGCTCTGGGTGAAGGAGCGGTCCAGCTTGAGCGCGCTCACCGGCAGCCTGCGCAGATTGGCCAGGTTGGAGTAGCCGGTGCCGAAGTCGTCCAGGGCGATGTCCACACCCATCTCGGCCAGCCGGTGCAGGGGTTCGAGCACCTCGTCCTCCGCGCCGATCAGCGCCGACTCGGTGACCTCCAGGCACAGCGCGTCCGGCGCCACGCCCGCGTGCTCCAGGATCTCGACGGTGTCCTGCACCAGGCCGGGGTGGCGCAGCTGGCAGGGCGAGAGGTTGACGTTGATGCGCAGCGGCGTCGCCGTGTCCCCGCCGTGCCTCTCCCGCCACTCGCGGGCCTGCCGCACCGACTGCTCCAGCACCCAGCGTCCCAGCGGCACGATCAGCCCGGTGTGCTCGGCGAGCGGGATGAACCGGTCGGGTCCGAGCACCCCGTGCTGCGGGTGCAGCCAGCGCACCAGCGCCTCCGCGCCGCGCACGCTGCCGTCGCCGAGGTGGACCAGCGGCTGGTACTCGATGAAGAACTCGCCTCGGTCCAGGGCGGCCGGCAGCGCCGTGGTCAGGCCGTGCCGGGTGATGACGCGGGCGTCGGCCTCCGGGTCGGCCCGCTCGAACCGGTTGCCGCCGGCCGACTTGGCCCGGTACATGGTGATGTCCGCGCTGCGCAGCACCTCCGCCGCGCTGCGCTCGCCGACCTTGCCCTCGACCACGCCGATGCTGCCCCGCACGGTCAGCTCCCGCCCGTCGATGCGGACGGGTGTGCCGAGCGCGTTCATGATGCGCAGGGCGAGGTCCTCGACCTGGCGCCGGCTGTCGGCGGCGGTGGTCAGCGCCACGAACTCGTCGCCGCCGAGCCGGGCGACCATCTCGCCGGGCGCGGTCACACAGGACTGCAGCCGGTCGGCGACCTCCACCAGCAGCCGGTCGCCGGCCGCGTGGCCGAGGCTGTCGTTGATGGTCTTGAAGCCGTCCAGGTCCAGATAGCACAGGCCGAAGCGATGGCCCTCGCCGGCGTTCAGCGCCTTGTCCAGGCGTTCGAAGAACAGGGTGCGGTTGGGCAGCCCGGTCAGCGCGTCGTGGGTGGCCTCGTAGCGCAGCCGCAGGTTCAGCAGCCGCCGCTCGGTGGTGTCCTCCATCAGCGCCAGCTGGTACTGGGGGGTGCCGTCGGCGTCGCGCAGCAGCGAGACGGTGAGGTTGGTCCACAGCACGGTGCCGTCGGGCCGGGAGAAGGCCTTCTCCACGCGGTAGTGGTCGCGTTCGCCGCGCACCAGCTCCTCGTACAGCCGCCAGATGTGCGGGGCGTCCTCGGGGTGCACCCACTCCCTGACGTTGCGTCCGCGCAGGTTCTGCTCGCTGCCGAACATGCGCAGCAGCGCCCCGTTGTACTGCAGGACGTTGCCGTCCAGGTCGGCGATGCCGATGCCTATGGCCGCGCCCTCGAACACCGCACGGAACCGGGCCTCGCTGGCGTGCAGGGCCTGGGCGACCACGCCCTGGGCGCGCAGCGCGGCCTGCGCGATGGCCTCCTGCTCGGCGAGGGTGCGCCGGCGCAGCGCCCGCGCGAACCCGGCGGCCATGGCGTGCTGCAGCCGCGCGCAGCGGGCGCGCAGGGTCTCCTGGTCACCGCCCTCGCCGCAGTAGAGCACCAGGTAGGCGTCGAGGCAGTCCAGGGAACGGCTGAGCACCTCGGGCGCGGTGCAGTGGGCCTCGACCAGTGCGGCACCGACCGCCTCGCCCTCGGTCGCGTCGAACCTCCCGGCCCGCAGGGCCTCGCTCAGCCGGCGTGCCAGCGGCAGGAGTTGCTCCTCGAACTCGGCGCGGGTCAGCGACGTGGAGGTCACCGGGAACACCGCACGGCTCCAGATCGTCGCCAGCCGGCGCAGCCTGTCCTCCGCCCCCTGAGGCTGTGCCGTCACGCTGTGCGCCCGTTCCGCCGGGTGCGGGGCATCGGTGTCCCGGCCGCCCCCGCCGCGTGCCGCCGGCCGGCCGTCGCGCGGGCGCCGAGGCGCCCCACGCCGGCGAACCCCGCGAAGGCGTACGGATCCTCGTCCTCCGGCGCGGTCTCCGGGCGCCACAGCGCCATCGGCACCAGTCCGGGTTCCACCATGTCGTACCCCTCGAAGAACCGCGCGATCTCCTCGCGCGTACGCATGATCAGCGGGTTGCGGATGTCGTGGTAGACGTCGACCGCGCCCAGGCTGCGCTCCTGCGGCAGCGGGATCCCCTCGTAGGAGGCGTGCGTGAGGATCAGCAGGCTGCCGGGCGCGAGCGCGTCGCGCAGCTCGGCCACCGCACCCTGGGGGTCGTCCGAGTCGTCCACGAAGTGCAGTATGGCAACCAGAAGCAGCGCCACTGGGCGATTCAGGTCGAGCAGCCGTTGCACCTGGGGGCTCGCGAGGATTTCACGGGGCTCGCGCAGATCGGCTGCGACGACGTCCGCGTCCTCGTTGCCGGCCAGGACGGCCTGGCTGTGGGTGACCGCCACCGGATCGTGGTCGACGTAGACGACGCGGCTGCCGGGGCGGGCCCCCTGCGCGACCTCGTGGACGTTGCCGAAGGTGGGGATGCCGGAGCCGATGTCCAGGAACTGGGTGATGCCCTCGGCCAGGGCGAAGCGCACGGCACGCCGCATGAACGCCCTGTTCGCCTGCATGATCTTCGGCAGTCCCGGCAGGAACTCCATGGCCCTGCGGGCGGCTTGCCGGTCGACCTCGAAGTTGTGCGAACCGCCCAGATAGTAGTCGTAGATCCGAGCGACGCTCGGCACCGAGATGTCGATGCTGCGCGGCGCCCAGGCGGGACGCTCCATCTGCTCTCCACAACGTAGGCGATTCGGTGTTCGAGCCGAGGCTACTGACCGAGTGCTCAACGGGCGAGACCAAACCGGAAATTGACCATCCGTTATCGGTTGCCACCTGCGAGCACGCGCCGTGGACGCCGTCCGCATCGCGGCGGATTGCGCCGATGTGCGGCCCGCGGGCGCGCCCGTGAAGGCCGCGGGCCGCACCCGGATCCGACCCTCCCGCCACGGCGTCCTCGAGGCGCCCGTCTCCGCTCCCGCGCGCGCCGCCCGCGGCCACCGGCCTGCACCACCCGGCCGGGACGCGGGCACGCGCGCACGGGTCACCGTCCGGCCTCCCGGCCGCCGGGCAAACCTGCGCGGCCGGTGTTTCGCTCCTTCGGGCCAATCGCCGTCCGGCGCGGCGTGCGGAAACGGGGCCCTGCCGAGGATCTCGCTCGTGCAACGACCGAAACTCACCCGGCGACGCCTTCTGCTGCGGGTGGCCGCCCCCACGGCCCTGGCGTGGGCCTGCGCAGGTGCCGGGGCGGCACCGGCCGCGGCGGACGCCTGCGCCTGGGCCCGGACGGGGCCGGACGGCGCGGCGGCGGTGTCGGTGGCCGGCAGCGGCCGGTGGCCGTCCCTCCCGCCGTGCGGGGAGGCGACGCCGACGTCTCGACCGCCGAGTCCGACCCCCACTCCGGCACCGACGCCGCCTCCCGTCCCGACCCCCACGCCCACGCCGGAGCCTCCCGCGCCGCCTCCGCCTCCGCCGTCTCCGTCGCCCCGGCCCACCGCGCGGCCCGAGCCGCCGGAGCCGAGGCCCACGCCCACGCCCGTGCGGCCGAGGCCGGCCCCGCCGGCCCGGGTGACCGCCGCTGCCCCACCCGCTCCGGAGCCGCCCGCCGAACCGGCGCCGTCCCCCACGCCGCGCCCTGGTCCCTCGGTGCGGCCGGTGGCCTACCCGCGTCACCATGCGGCGCCGCACCGCCGCGCACCGCACCGGGCGCTGTCCCCGGTCACCTACGTCCTGCTGGTCGCGGTGCCCGCGCTGGCCGCCGTGGCCGCGCTGCGCCCGCGCTGATCCTTCGGAGGAATTCGTGCCCGAATGGCTGGTTCTCGTCCTTGCGATGGTCGCCGCCTGTGCCGTGGTGGTGGTCATCACCCTGGTACGGCACCGCACGGCCTCCGCGAACGACGACCCCAGTGAAACCCCCGATGTCATCGAGTACATGACGATGTGGATCGGGGTGGTGTACGCCATCGTGCTCGGCCTGGCCATCGCGGGCGTCTGGGAGGCCCGCGTCGCCGCCCAGGACCATGTCCAGGCGGAGGCGCAGGCCCTGCACGAGATCTCCGAACGCGTCCGGGTCTACCCGCCCGCCGTCCGCGACCGTGTCCGGGCCGATGTCGACGCCTATGCCGGACACGTCGTCGGCACCGAGTGGAGAACGATGACGGAGCACGGCCGGGTCACCGAGGAGGGCGACCGGCTCCTGCGGCGTGTCCGCGCCGACGTCACCGACTACCAGCCGGCGTCCGACTTCGAGGCCCAGGCCTACCAGCCGCTGCTCGATCAGGTGACCGCGGCGGACCAGGCCCGCGCGGCGCGTGCGGACTCCACCGGGCCGACCATGCCGGGCGTGGTGTGGTTCGGCCTGATCACCGGAGCCGTCGTCACCATCGGGATGGTGTTCGCCCTGCAGATCAGGCGCACGACACGGGAACTGGTGCTGGCCGGCCTGTTCTCGGCGCTGATCGCGTTCCTGCTCTTCCTCATCTGGGACTTCGACGTGCCCTACGCCAGGGGGATGTCGGAGCCGACGGGTCCCTTCCTGGACCTCTTCCCGCACCTGAAGAGCTGACGTCCCGCCGGATCCGGTGCAGGAAGCCGACACCTGCTCAGGTCCGTCCCCCGCCCGCACGCACGCGTCCCCTGTGCGGCCCACACCGTTGCCCCGTTCGCCCGGCAGCGATCGCGTGATCCGGCGCGCCTTCCTAGCGTTTCGATCATCGAGGTGCATGTCCGGCGCACGCGGAAGAAGTCCGCAGCTGCGCCTCGGGGACCCGGAGGATATTCGTCATGCGCGTCATACACGTCGTTTCCGCCGCACTGCTGAGCATCGGCGCCCTCACCCTCTCCGCACCCACCGCCGTCGCGAGCGGGGGCGCGGTCCAGGCCTACGGCGGCGGAGATCATTACGGCGGCGGATACGACGGCGGGGGCGGCCGCTCCCACGGCGGCGGAGGCTACGGAGACGACGAAGGGGGCCGGGGCGGTCACGGCTCGGGCCGGCCGGAGCACTACCGGCACGGCGTCCACGCGGGCGGGGGCGGCACCGTGGGCGGCTTCGATCTGAAGGAGGTCGGCCTGGGCAGCGCGCTCATCGCGGGCTCGCTCGGTGCCGCCTACCGCCTCGCACGCCGCCGCCCCGGCGAGGAGGGCGTCGCCTGAGCGGCCCGGCCGGCGGACAGGCACACGCGTCGCCCCGGGCTTTCCCGGTCCGGGGCGACGCGTGTGTCCGGGGCGACGTGTGGGTCCGGTGACCGTGAGTCCGACAGCGCCACGTGTGTCCGCCCGCCGGTGCCCGGGGCTTCCCCGGCGGCGCATGTGTCTCCGCCTCCGGCGGTCTCCCCTCCGGCGGCACGCATCCTCCCGACCGCGCGCGTCCGTGCCCCGGCACGTGTGACCTCCCCGGCCGTCAGGTGCGCCGGCCGGAACGGCCCCGCCACCAGAGCAGGCCGCCCGAGACGACGCCCGCCGCGAGCAACCCGCCGCCGATGGCCAGGTCCGCGTCGGTGGCGCCACCGGTTCTCGCGCCGTCGGCCGCGAGGGCCGGCGCGAGCACGGGCCGGTGGACGGGCGAGGAGCCGGTGACCTGTGCGGCGGCCGCCGGGGCGGCCGGGCCGAGCACGGCGACGACGGCGATCAGGACCGCCGCGGGAGTGGGTGCAGTACGCATGCGTGTGCCTCCGTGGAAGGTGCCCCGGGGCCCCGTCCCCGGTCGGTCGGCGAGAAAGCACCTCCCGGACACACCCTCGGACGTCCCGCCCGCCGGCGCATGCCGGACCTCGCCGTTCGGGGCTCGTCCTGCCCGGTGAGCCCGTCGCCCACCGGGCAGGACACCGCCACCCGTTCGTCCGCCGCCCCGTCGCCGGTGCGGTCCGCGGACCCTAGCGTGAACCGTGTGCACGTCGGCGGGGCGGGGTCCCGCCGCGAGAGGGGATGGCGGATGGCTGCGAGCGAGCGGACCGGCCGTGCCGGGCAGGAGGCAGGGGGGCGAAGCGGCAGGCGCACCCCGTGGGGCGTGATCGCGCTGGTCCTGCTGGCCGGGCTCGCCCTCGTCCGAGGCGGCTCGGGGCAGTACGACACCGGCCCGCCGCAGCCCGCGCGGGCGGCCGCGCCGGGAGCCGCGCACGGCAGCACACCGAGCGCACCGGCCGCACGGCAGGGGCCGCTGCCGCGTTCGGTGCCCGTGCGGGTGACGATCCCCGCGATCCTGGTGGACGCGCCCGTGATCCCCGTCGGGGTGGACGAGGACGGCGCGGTGGCGGCACCGCCGCCGCAGGACGCGAACCTCGCCGGCTGGTTCGAGCGCGCGGTCACCCCCGGGGAACAGGGCACCGCGGTGGTCGTCGGCCACGTGGACAACTCCCGCGGGCCGGCGGTGTTCTACGCACTCGGCGCGCTCGAGCCGGGCAACCACGTCGAGATCCGCCGCGAGGACGGCCGCACGGCCGTCTTCGAGGTGTACGACGTGCAGGTGGTCGCCAAGAAGAACTTCCCCGGCGAACGGGTCTACGGTGCCACGGGCAGCCCCGAGCTGCGGGTCATCACCTGCGGCGGCCGGTACACCGAGCAGTCCGGGTACGAGAGCAACGTGGTGGTCTTCGCCCGTCTGACCGATGTGCGGTGATCCGACCGGCAGCCGGCGGGCGTCCGGCGCCCGGACCGCCGGTCCGGGCCGGTCAGGGCCGGTCAGGGCCGGTCCGGGGGGTGGCGCCGCGCCGGTGTTTCGATAGCCTCGCGAGTGTGACGGAACAGCACCAGGAGCACGAGCGGCAGGAGCACCGGTTCGAGCGGGGAACCGACGGGCCGAAGGTCATCGTGGCCGGTGTGGACGGCTCGGACTCCTCCATGCGGGCCGCCGCCTACGCGGCCGGCCTGGCACGGCGGCAGGGTGCTCTGCTGGCGCTGGTGTACGTCCAGCCGGTCATGGCGGCGGGCGCGGCGCTCGGTGCCCCGGTGGCCGGGACGACCGACGAGATCGCCGAGGAGCTGGTGCGGTACGTCCGGCAGGCCGCCGAGCGGGTGAAGGGCATCTTCGACGTCCGCTGGGAGTTCCACACCTTCCAGGGCGACCCGTACAACGGGTTGGTGCAGGCCGCCTGCGAGCTGACGGCGGACGCGGTGGTGGTGGGTGCCTCGGAGCGGGCCGGCCACCGGATCATCGGCTCGGTGGCGGTCCGCCTGGTGAAGTCGGGGCGCTGGCCGGTGACGGTGGTGCCGTAGCCGCTGCCGCCGGGGCCGGGCGGCCGTGGGTTCGTGGCGGCCGGTGCGGAGCCGGGCGTGCGTGGTGTCTTCCGTCCCCGGTGACGGTGGGTCATGATGATCCGCCGTCAGCCGTTGCCGTCGGCGAAGAGGTGAGGCGCATGGCCGGGCTCCGCATG
Source organism: Streptomyces thermoviolaceus (assembly GCF_045209695.1). Taxonomy (NCBI): domain Bacteria; kingdom Bacillati; phylum Actinomycetota; class Actinomycetes; order Kitasatosporales; family Streptomycetaceae; genus Streptomyces; species Streptomyces thermoviolaceus. Next base: position 419,366 of record NZ_CP109280.1, read on the forward strand.
GGTGAGGGCATTCTCCGCCGGAAGCCCATCGAGCACATCGAGGAGACGGAAGCCGCCGAGGGGCCACGGCTGGAGCGGTCGCTCGGGTTGTGGCAACTCACGGCGATCGGTGTGGGCGGCATCATCGGCGCGGGCATCTTCACGCTCGCCGGCACGGTGGCCAACGGCACCGCGGGCCCGGCCGTGCTCGTGTCGTTCCTGATCGCGGGGGTGGCCAGTGCCGCCGCCGCGCTGTCGTACGCGGAGTTCGCGGGGCTGATCCCGAAGGCGGGTTCGGCCTACACCTACGGCTATGCGGTGCTCGGCGAGTTCGCGGGCTGGTTCATCGGCTGGGACCTGCTGCTGGAGTACACGGCGATCGTCGCGGTGGTGGCGATCGGCATCTCCGGGTACTTCGGCTTCCTGATCGAGGACATGGGCGCGCACCTGCCCGCTTGGATGCTGGGCGCGCCGGGGACCGGGTCCGGGCACACGGTGGATCTGTTCGCGGCGCTGCTCTGTCTGCTGATCGCCTGGCTGCTGAATTTGGGCATCCGCAACGCGGCCCGGTTCGAGACGGCGGTGGTGGCCCTGAAGGTCCTGCTGGTGCTGGTGGTGATCGGGGTGGGTGTGTTCCACATCGACACCGCCCACTACCACCCGTTCTTCCCCTACGGGGTGGGCGGGGCGTTCACCGGCGCGGCCACCGTGTTCTTCGCCGTCTTCGGCTACGACGCGATGTCGACGGCGGCCGAGGAGTCCAAGGACGCACAGCGGCACATGCCGAAGGCGATCGTGTACTCGCTGGCGATCGCGATGGTGCTCTACGCGGCGGCCTGCCTGGTGCTGACCGGGATGCAGAAGTACCAGGACATCGACAAGGAGAGCGGGTTCTCGACCGCGTTCAAGTCGGTGGGGCTGGACCGGCTGGCGGACGTGATCGCGGTGGGTGCGATCATCGGCATCCTCACCGTGATGTTCACCTTCATGCTGGGCGTGACCCGGGTGTGGTTCGCCATGTCGCGGGACGGGCTGCTGCCGAGGTGGTTCGCCAAGACGCATCCCACGCGGCACGTGCCGACGCGGGTCACCTCGATCGTCGGGGTGGCCTCGGCGCTCATCGCGGGGTTCCTGCCGATCGGGGAGGCGGCCGAGCTGACCAACATCGGCATTCTGCTGGCTTTCGTGGTGGTGTGCACGGCGGTGATCGTGCTGCGCTACCGGCAGCCGGACCTGCCGCGGAGTTTCCGCACGCCGTTGATGCCGTTCGTGCCCGCGCTGGGCGTGGTCTTCTCCCTGTGGCTGATCACGTTCCTGCGGTGGCAGACATGGGTGCGGTTCGCCGTGTGGTTCCTCATCGGGTGCGTGATCTACTTCGGCTACTCGTACAAGCGGTCGGTGCTGGCCCGGCAGGAGCGGAAGGGCGACTGACCCGGCGGGGCGTCAGGCTGCGCCGGAGAGACCGGTGTCCACCCGCCGCGGTGCCGGGTCCGCTGCCGCCCGCTGCGGTGCCGGAGGCTCCGCCTCCCGGTGCACACCTGCCGGTGCCGCTCCCGGCCGGACCGTGGCCGGCGACGACGGTGCGGGGGCGGTGTGCTGCTGTTCACGGTGCGCGGCCTGGCAGGCGGCGGCCGCGGCGAGCAGGCCGGTGAGGACCAGGGACACCAGGTGTCTGCGTGCGAACATCGGTTCACCCCACTGCGATCGAGCGCCCGAGCGGTCATATCGACAGACAAGATCCGTCAGATGCATGGGTACGAAGTCGGCCGCCGTCGCAAACGGACCCGGCGCCGCCGTTGACCCGGCCGGGTGAGGCACCGGGTCCGCAGCGGGTCCGGAACCGTTCGTCGCACCGTTCACCGTTCACCATCGACCGTCCGTCGCACAGCGGCGTGCGCACCCTGTCCCTGCGGCGGCCCGCTGCGCTGCCATACAGCCATGACGGCCGGAACCGTACTGCCCAGCTCGACCACCACCGCGGAAGACGAACTCGCCGCCCTGCAGCGCGAGCACGGCCGCCCGCTGTTCGCCCTGCTGCTCCGCCTGTGCGACGGCGACCGGCAGCGCGCCGAGGATCTGCTCCAGGAGACCCTCGTGCGGGCCTGGCAGCATCCCGAGGCTCTGCGCGCCGACTCCTTCTCCTCCGTCAGACCCTGGCTGCTGACGGTGGCGCGCCGGCTCGCCATCGACGCGCGCCGGGCCCGGCAGGCCCGCCCGCCGGAGGTCGGCGACGCGGCCCTGGAGAGCGCCCGGGTGATCGCCGACCACGCCGAGCGGTCCGCCGCGACGCTCGATGTGCGCCGCGCTGTGCAGACCCTCACACCGCAGCACCGTGACGTCCTGGTGCTGGTGTACTTCCACGGTGCCAGTGTGGCGGAAGCCGCCGAAACCCTGGGCATTCCGCCCGGTACCGTGAAGTCCCGCGCGTACTACGCGCTGCGCGCGCTGCGCCGCGTGCTCCCGGGCTACGCGCCCGACGTGCGATGAAACCAGCCGCACGGCAAAGTCCTGGCAAAGCGCCTTGCCGCGAAGGGCCGTCGAGTAATCGGCTGTTCTCGTCCGTGTGCCGGGGGGACCCGTCCCGGGAGCCGGGACCGGGTGCGCGCGCACGCACCGGAGGAAGGCAGAAAGGGATGCTGCACAGAGGTCACGAGAGCACCGGCGACGGGGACGGTGGCGAACCGGCCGTTCCCATGGCCTGGTTCTGCGCCGAGTACATCGCCGACGAGCTGCTGCGCACCGGCGATCTGATGCCGCCGTCGTCCGTGGAGTACCGCGCGGGCCGGGACGCGCTGGCACTGACCGTCTTCCTGTCCGGCACCGGCGAGGAGCTGTCGGGTCTTCAGATGGTCTCCCGGTTGCCGACCTGGCTCTCCCTGACCGCGTACGACCAGGGGTGGCAGGACTGGGTGCGCGAGCGGCTGGACAGCCTCACGGCCGACGCGGAGGCGAGCGGCGTCCGCTCGCCGGATCTGGCGCTCGCCCGGGCCGCCTGGCGGTGGCTGGAGGAGACCGAGCTGCTGGCGGCCGACCTGGACGCGGTGCCGGGCCACGCCGGCACGGCGGACGAGGACGACGGCCCGAAGGTCTGGACGCCGGCCTGGCAGCTGGGGCTTCCGCTGGGGCATCTCGCCATCCACCTGTTCTAGCCGTCCCTCTGTTCCACAGGCTCCTCTTCGCGGTCACCTCCTTGCGGTCACCGTCTCCTCGTGGGCGCCGTCTGTCCTGGGCGCCGCCCTGAGTGATCCGATCCCGCACTGCGTACCGGTGGGTGCAGAAGGCACCCCCACCCCTGACGAGGACGCGGCATGAGGTCCCTGGAACGGCATCACGACGCCGGCGCGTACGCACTCGGCCTGCTGGACGCGGCGGACACCTTCCGCTTCGAGGACCACCTCGGGCGTTGTCCCCGCTGCGCGGCCGCCGTGACCGGGTTCCGGCCCACCACCCGGCAGCTGCTGCTCTACCGCCGGGCCACACCGCACGGGGTCGACCCGGTGACCCGGCCCGGTCCCCCGCTGCTGGAGCGCCTGGCGGCGGAGGTGACGCGGCACCGGAAGGCCGGGCGGCGCCGGGCGCTGTACGGCCTGGGCGCAGCCGTGGTGCTCGCCGTGGGCGCACCCGCGGGCGCCGTCGCCGGGCACCACAGCCGGGCCGTGGTCGTCACGGCGCACGGTGCCGGAGGGGGCCTGCGGGCCGAGGTCCGGGCCGCCCCCGCACGCTGGGGCAGCGAGGTGCGCCTGCGGCTGCGCGACACGGCGGGACCGTACACGTGCCGACTGGTCGCGGTGGGCCGCGACGGCTCCCGGCAGACGGTGGCCGGCTGGCGGGTGCCCGCGCACGGCACCCGGCCCCTCGGCGTCACGGGTGCCACGGCCCTGCACCCCGCCCAGATCGCCCGCTTCGAGGTGCGCACCGCCGCCGGCCGACGCCTGCTCGCACTCGTCCCGCGCTGAGCGCCGCCCGCGATCGCCGCGGACGGACGGCTGCCGGGCCCTGCCGGGGGCCGGCCTCGCGGCGGCCGGGAGCCGGTCGTGACCGCGCCCGGACGCGCTCCGGAGCCATGACCTGACCGGCGGACGGACCGGATCGGGGCTGCGCTGCGGGGCGGGAACCCGACCGTGCTGCGGCGGCTCGCGTCGGCCTTCGCGGTGATCGGCGACGTGCGGTTCCTGCCGGTCGCGTCCCGCAGCGCGTCGTGCCGCGGACCGCGCCGGTACGACGAGGCGCCCCGCCTGGACGGCTCCTGGGCGGGACGGAGTGACGGTCCGGGCGGACGGTCCCGCGTCACGGCCGCCGCCCGGGCCCCACCGTCACTTCAGCAGGCGTGACAGTCTGCGGTCCGCCAGCGGTCTGCCGCCCGTCTGGCAGGTCGGGCAGTACTGCAGCGAGGAGTCGCTGAACGACACCTCACGGATGGTGTCGCCGCACACCGGGCAGGGCTCGCCGGTGCGGCCGTGCACCCTCAGACCGCTCTTCTTCTCCGCCTTCAGCCGGCCCGCCGCCACCCCGCGGGCCCGTTCGACCGCCTCGGTGAGCGTGCCGCGCAGCGCCGTGTACAGCCGTTCGACCTCGTCGCGCGTCAGGGAGGCCGTCGGCTTGAACGGGGACATGCGCGCCGCGTGCAGGATCTCGTCGCTGTAGGCGTTGCCCACGCCCGCGATCAGGCTCTGGTCGCGCAGCGCCCCCTTGAGCTGCCGGCGCTGCCCGGACAGCAGGCCGGCCAGGCGCTCGGCGTCGAAGTCGGCGGCCAGCGGGTCGGGGCCGAGGCGGGCCACGCCCGGGACCTCCTGCGGGTCGTGCACGACGTACACCGCCAGACGCCTCTGGGTGCCGGCCTCGGTCAGGTCGAACCCCGCGCCGGTCGCCAGGGCGACGCGCAGCGCCAGCGGGCCCCGGCCCGGGCGGGGCACGCCGTCGGGCAGCCGGTCCCGCCACTGCAGCCAGCCCGCCCGGGCGAGGTGGACCACCAGACGGGGGCCGCCGTCGGTGGCCAGGTCCAGGAACTTGCCGTACCGGTGCACCGCGCTCACGCCGCGGCCCTCGAGCGCGGTGACGGGCGGGTCGTAGGTCTTCAGGACGCTGACCGCGACGGGCAGCACCCGCACGATCTCCTGTCCGGTCAGGTTCTCGCTCAGGAAGTCCTTGAGCGCTTCCACCTCGGGCAGCTCCGGCATGCCTCCAGGGTGCCACCGGGCACCGGCAGTGCCGGGCGGCGCGCGGGCGGCGCTCCCTCGCGCTCCGAGCGGTCCCTCGCACCCCGAGCGGTCCCTCGCACTCCGAGCGGTCCCTCGCGCTCCGGGGACCGCGCGGCGGGCCGGGCACCTGCGGTCCGACGCGGCTGCTCGGGCTCCGGGCGCCTCACCCGGGCTCGGGCACCACGAACTCGCTCCACAGGCACTTGCCGCTGCCCCGCGCCTGCACGCCCCAGCCGTCGGCGAGGTGGTCCACCAGCAGCAGGCCGCGCCCGGACACGCCCTGCTCCCCCGCCGGTCGGTCCGCACGGCGGCGCGGCAGGGCGCTGGAGGGGTCCTCGACCTCCACCCGCAGCCGCCGGCCGGGCCCGCTGAGCATCCGCAGGGTGACCACGGCGGGTCCCTCGGTGTGCTGGAGAGCGTTGGTGATCAGTTCATCGGCGACGAGTTCGATGTCGTCGGCGCGCATGCCGGCGCCCAGGGAACGGGCCCCGGCGCGGATCGCGTGACGGGCCAGGACCAGCGCCTCGGGGTCGTTCGGGGGCACGTGCTGCCGGACCAGTGCCACGGGCTGCCGCTCGGCCAGGGCGCGGCGGCGCAGGATCAGCAGGGCCACGTCGTCGTCCCCGCCGCGCAGCTCGGACATGCCGATCAGCTCGTCCGCGAGCGCCTCGACGTCGTCGGGGCCGGACGCCACGGACGCGCACACCGAGGACACGCCGTCGTCGAGATCGGCGCCGGGCCGCTCGACCAGGCCGTCGGTGCACAGGATCAGCGTCTGCCCGGGGTCCAGCTCCATGGTGCACACCGGATAGTTCAGGCCGCCGAACTCCGCGGACAGCCCGAGCGGCAGGCCGCCGTCGACGGCGACACGGCGGCAGCCGGCGTCGTCGCGCACCAGCGGGTCGATGTGCCCGGCGCGGACCATCTGCACGACGCCGGTGGACAGGTCGGCCTCGGCGTACAGGCAGGTCGCGAAGCGGTCGGTGTCGAGTTCGTGCAGGAAGACGGAGGCGCGGGCCATCACGGTGGCCGGGGTGTGGCCCTCTGCGGCGTAGGCGCGCAGCACGATGCGCAGCTGGCCCATGACGGTGGCGGCGTGCGTGTCGTGGCCCTGGACGTCGCCGATGACGGCGCCGACCCGGGTGCCGGATCCGCCGCCGGGCAACGGCACCAGGTCGTACCAGTCGCCGCCGACGTCCCGGCCGGATGTGCCGCCGTCGTATCCGGAGCGGTAGCGCACGGCGACGTCGGCGCCGGGCAGGCCGGGGATGGTGCGCGGCAGCATGGCCCGCTGCAGGCTCCGCGCGAGGTCCTTGTCCTGCTCGTAGAGCACGGCCCGCTGCAGGCTCTGCGCGATGCTGCTGCCCAGGGCGACGAGGATGTCGCGTTCCTCGGGGGGGAAGCCGCGTCGGTCGCTGTAGAGCAGGCCCATGGCACCGATCGGGCGGGCCTGGGCGATCAGCGGCAGATAGGCGGCCGAGGTGATGTCCAGGTCCGCGAGGTGCGGCCACAGCACGGGGTAGCGTGCGGCGAACTCCTCCGGTGACTCGATGAAGCACGGGCTGAGGGTGCGCACCGCCTCGCTCATCGGGTACGGCTCGTCGATGCGGGTGAGGCGGGTGCCGGGCACCGAGGCGCCCTCGGGGCCCTCGGCGACCAGCCGGATGCGGCCGGCCTCCACCAGTCCGAGGATCAGGCTGGTGGAGCCGAAGCGGGTCAGGCCGTGGGTGTCGCGGACGATGTCGATGACGTCCTGCACGGTGCGCGCGTGGGCGAGGGCGGCGGTGGTCGACTGCACGACGTTGGTCTGTTCGCGGCGCACGGCCCGCTCGCGCAGACTCGCGCTGTCGTCGAGTTCGTCGGTGGCGTCGCGGACGATGCCGAGGATCCTGCGGGGGCGGCCGTCGGCGTCACGGGCGATGTGTCCCTGGGCACGGATCCAGGTCAGGGAGCCGTCACGGCGGCGTATGCGCAGGTAGGTGCCGTAGTGCTCGCTGGTGCCCTTCACGGCCTGGGCGACCAGGGCGTCCAGGCGGGTGCTCTCGCTGCCGGGGACGCGGGCGGCCAGGCTCTCGGGGCGGCCGTCGTACTCCTGCGGGGTGAGGTCGAAGATCCGGTGGGCCTGGGCGTCCATGGTGAGCAGACCGGTGTCCAGGTCCCAGTCGAAGCTGCCCATGCCGTTGAGCGCGAGGATCGGATCGGGGTGGGCGGGCCGGCCCTCCGGGAGTGCCCGAGCGCGTGCCGCCCCCTGTTCGGCCATGGGGCCACCTTGCCAGGGTTTGCCCGATTCTTCGAGTGGACAGCCGGGTAGCCGGAGGTCCGTGGACTGGTTCACCGTGCCCGATTACGCGATGAGCCGGCTGGTCTTCCAGCGGGGGCTGGCCGCACTGTATCTGGTGGCGTTCCTGACGGCGGCCCTGCAGTTCCGGGCGCTGCTGGGAGAGCGGGGGATGCTGCCGGCCGCCCGGTTCGTGCGGCGGGTGCCGTTCCGGCGGGCGCCGAGCCTGTTCCACCTGCACTGCTCGGACCGTTTCTTCGCGGCGGTCGCCTGGGGCGGGTGCGCGGTGTCGGCGGCGCTGCTGGCCGGGCTGCACGACCTGCTGCCGCTGTGGGGCTCCCTGCTGCTGTGGCTGGTGCCCTGGGCGCTGTACCTGTCGATCGTCAACGTCGGGCAGACCTGGTACGGCTTCGGCTGGGAGTCGCTGCTGCTGGAGACCGGGTTTCTCGCCGTGTTCCTCGGCAACGACGAGGTGGCGCCGCCGGTGCTGGTGCTGTTCCCGCTGCGCTGGATCCTGTTCCGGGTGGAGTTCGGCGCGGGCCTGATCAAGATCCGCGGGGACGCGTGCTGGCGGAAGCTGACCTGCCTGCACCACCACCACGAGACCCAGCCGATGCCGGGGCCGCTGAGCTGGTTCTTCCACCGTCTGCCGGGCCCGCTGCACAAGGTCGAGGTGGCCGCCAACCACGTCACCCAGCTCGTCGTGCCGTTCCTGCTGTTCACGCCGCAGCCCGTCGCCACGGCCGCGGCCTCACTGATGATCCTCACCCAGCTGTGGCTGGTGCTGTCGGGGAACTTCGCCTGGCTGAACTGGCTCACCGTCGTGCTCGCGCTGTCGGCGGTGCGCTTCCCCGGGCCCGCGTCGTCCGCGGCTCCGGCACCGCTGTGGTACGTGGTGGTGGTGTCGGCGGTCGCGCTGCTGATCGTAGTCCTCAGCTGTCGGCCGGTGCTGAACCTGGTCTCCCGCCGCCAGGTGATGAACCGCTCCTTCGACCCGCTGCACCTGGTGAACACCTACGGTGCCTTCGGCAGCGTCAGCCGGGTGCGCTACGAGGTGGTCGTCGAGGGCACCTGGGACGACAGCCCGGGTGAGGACGCCGACTGGCGGGCGTACGAGTTCCGCGGCAAGCCGGGTGATCCCCGGCGCTGGCCTCGCCAGTTCGCGCCCTACCATCTGCGGCTGGACTGGCTGATGTGGTTCGTCGCGCTGTCCCCGGCGTACGCGGGTGCCTGGTTCGGCGTGCTGATCGAACGCCTGTTGGAGGGTGATCGTGCCACGTTGCGGCTGCTGCGGCGCTCCCCGTTCCCGCCGGAGCGGCCACCGCGCTGGGTGCGCGCCCGTCTGTTCCGCTACCGCTACACCACCTGGCGGGAGCTGCGGCGGACCGGCGCCTGCTGGCATCGCACCTACGTACGGGACTTTCTGCCGCCGGTCCGGCTGGAGGAGGCCTCCCGCAGCGTCTGACCGGGCCGGTGCGCAGCCCGGTCGGACGCTGCGGGAGGCCGGGCCACGGCGCGTCTCGTGGCCCGGCCGGCGCGGGTCAGCAGCGGGGCACGTAGTTCTGGACGCGCCCGGTGCTCAGGTAGTAGTCGCTGACGTAGCGGGGGCCCGACGCCGTGTAGAGGCCGGCCCAGATGTTGTAGCCGTTGACGGAGGTGCCGGTCGTCCAGCAGTCCACCTCCACCTTCGTCCCGTTGGGCAGGACGTACAGGGTGGTGGAGCTGGTGCTGGGCTTGGTGTGGACCTTCAGCCCGCTGGGTGCCTTCTGCACGTAGGCGCACCAGGCCTGCGGGTCGCTGCCGAAGGATCCGCAGCGGAAGGCGTCCGCGGAGGCGGTCGGCGCCATCACCATCCCGGTGGCGAACAGCGCGGCGGCGCTCGCGGCGACGACGGACGCGGACGTCCAGCGCGTACGTCTCATGTGGTTCCCCCTGTGGTCTGCAGACCGTCCGCCGCCCCCCGGCGACGTACGGCGCGGTCATGAACACTTAAAAGGTAGGTAATCTCCGCCGGACGGCGCCTCCTCCCGAAGTAGGACACGCCGGTAAACCTGCGCGGTACTCCCCCATACGGCCCAACCGGGGGCACGCCGGCCGTCGCAGGGCCCGGCGGGGTACGGCCGCGGCACCGGTCGGCAGGGGCGGCGTGCCGCCGCCTGCCGTCCGTCCCCGGCGCCGAACGGCCGCACCCGTGCCGCAGGGCGCCTGTCAGGCGCGCCGCAGCCGCAGGGTCGTCAGCTCGAACGGCCGCAGGGCGAGAGCGATCCGGTCGCCGTCGCGGGACGGTGCCGGCGCGTCGGCGAGGGGACGCTCCAGCAGATCGGTCACCGTGACGTCGGCGACGTCGAAGCCGGCGGTCAGTGTCGCGCGGACCCGCCCGCCGTGGGCCTCGTGGAAGCGGACCACCACGTCGCCGCTGCCGTCGTCGGCGAGTTTGACGGCGGTGACGACGACGGCGTCGTGGTCGACGGCGACCAGCGGCGCCACCTCGCCCGCGCCGGTGGTGTGCCGCTCGGGCAGGTTGATCCGCCATCCCTCGCGCACCGCGTCGCCGATGCCCGCGCCCGGCACCAGGGCGTGCCGGAAGCGGTGGACGCCCTGGTCGGTCTCGGGGTCGGGGAACCGCGGGGCGCGCAGCAGGGACACCCGCACGGTCGTGGTGGTGCCGCGGTCGCCGTCGGTGCGGACGGTCCGTGTCACGTCGTGGCCGTAGGTGGAGTCGTTGACCACGGCCACGCCCCAGCCGGGCTCCTCCAGGTGCACGAAGCGGTGGTTGCACGCCTCGAACTTGGCCGCCTCCCAGGAGGTGTTGGTGTGGGTGGGCCGGAACACGTGCCCGAACTGGGTTTCGGAGGCGTATCGTTCGGCGTGCACGTCCAGCGGGAAGGCCAGCTTGAGGAACTTCTCCGTCTCGTGCCAGTCGACCTCGGTGTCCAGCACCAGCCGCCGCTCGCCCGCCGGCAGGGTGAGCACCTGGGTGACCCGGGAGGCGCCGAAGGCCCTGACGACCCGCACCGAGGCGCCGTCCTCGCCGGGGGTGACGGACTCGGCGTCGGTGAGGTCGGTGACCGTGTGACGGTAGAACGCGTCGACGTCCCAGGCGTCCCACTGGTTGGGGAAGTCCTGGTGCAGCTGGAGGAGGTTGGCGGCCCGGCCGGGGGCGATGGTCTCGCGGTCGGCCTTCAGGTCGTAGGCGGAGACCACCAGGCCGCGGTCGTCGATCTCGACGCGCAGCAGGCCGTTGTCGAGGACGTGCCCGCCGCCCTCGCGCGCGGTCAGCGTCGTGGTGCCCTCGGTGCGCGGGGTGGCCGCGCCGCCGGCCGGCACACCCGACCGCTGGTGCGGGGCCGCGTTGAACAGCAGCGGTGTGGTGCCCTCGCCGGCGAGCGCCCGCTGGGCGGCCTCGATGATCCCGTTCAGCTCCTCGGCGATGCGCCGGTAGGTCGCCCTGGCCTCGCGGTGCACCCAGGCGATGGAGGAGCCGGGCAGGATGTCGTGGAACTGGTGCAGCAGCACGGTCTTCCAGATGCGGTCCAGTTCCTGGTACGGGTAGGGGAAGCCGGTGCGCACGGCGGCCGTGGCCGCCCACAGTTCGGCCTCGCGCAGCAGGTGTTCGCTGCGCCGGTTGCCCTGCTTGGTCTGGGCCTGGCTGGTCAGGGTGGCGCGGTGCAGCTCCAGGTACAGCTCGCCCACCCACACCGACGGCTCGGGGTATTCCGCCTCGGCCTTGTCGAAGAACGCGGCCGGGGTCTCCCACGCCACCCGTGCGGAGCCCTCCAGGTCGCGCAGCCGGGCGGCCTTGGCGACCATCTCGCGGGTGGTGCCGCCGCCGCCGTCGCCCCAGCCGGTGGGTGCCAGGGAGTGCCGGGCGACGCCCTTGTCCTTGAAGTTGCGGACCGCGTGGGCGATCTCGCTGCCCTTCATGGAGCAGTTGTAGGTGTCGACGGGCGGGAAGTGCGTGAAGATCCGGGTGCCGTCGATGCCTTCCCACAGGAATGTGTGGTGGGGGAAGGTGTTGGTCTGCGACCAGGAGATCTTCTGGGTGAGCAGCCGCTTGGAGCCGGCCGCTTTGATGATCTGCGGCAGGCCGGCGGCGAAACCGAAGGTGTCCGGCAGCCAGGCCTCGTCGTTCTCGATGCCGAACTCGTCGAGGAAGAAGCGTTTGCCGTGCACGAACTGCCGGGCCATCGCCTCCGAGCCGGGCATGTTGGTGTCGGACTCCACCCACATCCCGCCGGCCGGGACGAACCGACCGTCCGCGACGGCCTTCTTCACCTTCGTCCACACCTCGGGCCGGTGCTCCTTGATCCATGCCCACTGCTGCGCCTGCGACATGGCGAAGACGAACTCCGGTTCGTCCTCCAGCAGCGCGGTCATGTTCGAGGCGGTCCTGGCCACCTTGCGCACCGTCTCCCGCAGCGGCCACAGCCAGGCGGAGTCGATGTGCGCGTGTCCGACGGCGCTGATGCGGTGGGCGGAGGGCTCGGCGGGTGCGGCCAGCACCCGGGTGAGGCAGGAACGCGCCCGCGCGGCGGTGCCGTTCACGTCCTGCAGGTCCACGGCGTCCAGGGCCCGGTCCACCGCGCGCAGGATCTCGTGGCGGCGCGGGGAGTCGGCGGGCAGCTCGGCCATCAGCTCGCCGAGCACCTCCAGGTCCATCACCAGCTGCCACACGGTCTCGTCGAACACCGCGAGATCCATGCGGGTGAGCGTGTACTGGGGCTCGCTGCCGGCGGTCTCCTTGTCGCCGAGCCGGGTGGGCAGGAAGGGGTGGTAGTCGAGGATGACGGGGTTGGAGGCGGCCTCGATGTGCAGGCGCACCTCCTCCCCGCCGGCGACGGGCGACCCGATCCGCACCCACTGGTTGCGCGGGTTGAGGCCCTTCACGGGTGTGCCGTCGGGGCGGTAGACGAGGCCCTCGCACTGGAAGCCGGGCATGTTCTCGTCGAAACCGAGGTCGAGCAGGGCCTCCACGGTCCTGCCGGCCCACTCCTTCGGCACGGTGCCGGTCACCCGGAACCAGCTGGTGCCCCAGGGGGCGCCCCAGCGGGCTCCCACCTCGATCGGTTCCGGTGCGGCGGCCAGCCCTTCGGCCACCGGCACGGGTTCGCCGGGCGCGTGCCACACCGCGACCTCGAGCGGGACGGATGCGGGATATACGGCGGGACGGATGCGCTCGTCGAGGACGCGCTTGAGGCGGGCTTCGACCAGGCGGCGGTCGTCATGCATGCGGGGTGCTCCGTAGGTGGTGCGTCAGCAGGTCGGGACGGTGGTTCAGGTCGGTGGTCGGTCACCAGGGGTGGGTGACGGCCGCGGGGGCCGACGAGGTGTACGACTCCCCCACCGCGCGGACTTCGAACCGTACGCCCCGCTCGCCCGGTGCGGGTGTCAGGCCGGTGACGAAGAACGCGCGCTGGCAGGTGCCGCCGAGGAAGCGGCGGGTGCCGTCGGGCAGCACCCGGTGCAGGGTGTAGTGGCGTACGGCGCCCGGTGCCCGGTTCCAGGCGAGCCGCAGATCACCGCCGTCGGCGGCGGTGACCCGCAGCCCGGTGGGGGCGGCCGGGCGGGTGGGGCGGTCGTGGACGGCGAGGCCCCCGAGCCGCCAGCGCACCGGTGTGCCGTCGCCGGTGGCGGTGAGCCGGATCCCGAGGGCGTGCACGGTCGCTCCCGCCAGGTCCGCGAGGCGGACGGTGGAGGTGTGCCAGCCGTCCCCGGTGACGGCCGGCACCGGCAGATACGTGTAGGGCGGTGCCGCCCCGGCCGCCGCGGGCTCGGCGGTGGCCACGGCCAGCTCGACGCGGACGGCGCCCGCGTCCGTGCGGTGGGTCAGTTCGACCACGGTGTCCGGGCCGACCGGCAGCCGGGGCGCGTACAGGTCCACCTCGGCCGGCCGGTCGAGGGCGCCGGCCACGAGGAGGCTGCTGCCGCCGTGCCAGGCGTCGGCGAAGTCGAAACCGACCGCGGGCCGCGCACCGTCGGTGCGAACCGTCCAGCGGCGCGAGGGCATCCGGTCCTGCAGGCCGAGGTGGTGCCACGGGCTGTCGGAGGTGACCTCGCCTTGCTCGTACCAGCGCAGGCCGTGCCCGGTGTTGAACACGGTGGCGAACGGCAGTGCGGTGACCGTGGACCGGTCCGCCACCGACACCGCGGGCGCCCGCCAGCCGTCGCTCGTGTCCGGGCGGGAGGGGTCGAGGGAGCGGCCGGTCCAGAACCGGTCGTCGGCGGCGTGGAACTCCTCGGGGGTGTGGCCGTCGGGCAGATGACTGCGGGTCCACTCGGGCCGGTACAGGCCGATGGAGGTGGTGTGCGGACGGTCGGCGGGCACGATCGCGTCCCAGTCCACGGGGGTGTTCCAGCCGCCGGACTCCACGTCGACGCCGGCCCACAGCTCGTAGCGGCTGCGGCCCAGGCGTTCGGCCAGGTCCCCGGAGGAGGCGAGCGTGTCCGCGGTCCAGCGGAAGTCGACGAACATGTCGTCGGCGGCCTCGAACAGCGCCTGGTTGTGCTCGTCCAGGGCGCCCTGCCAGCCGACCGTTCCGTTCACGGTCATCGCGTCGTACCAGGTCACCCGCTGTCCGCGGGCGGCGGCGAGCCGGCGCAGCTCGCGCACGAAGCTCAGCATGGCGGCGCCGAGGGCGCTGTCGCCGCCGCCGGTCTCGGCGTTGACGAACCAGCCGTCGAAGCCGTACGCGGTCGCCACGGCGACCAGTTGCGCGGCGAGCGGGTGGTGCCCGGAGGCGTCCTGCCGCACCAGGTCCCACGTCCACCGCAGCTGTCCGCCGTAGGCGGCGGGCGGCAGGAAGACGGTGCCGAGGACGGGGACGCCGTGCCGGTGCGCGGCGTCCACGACGGGCGCGTTCGGGGCGAGGACGAGGCCCTCGCCCGAGGAGCCGCCCCAGAACACCAGCTCGTCGAGGTAGGCCCAGTGGGTCAGGGCGTAGAAGTCGGCGGTGGGGGCGCCCTGGGAGGGGTTGCCGGAGGTGGGGGCGAAGGAGACCAGGGCCTGGATGCGGGCCTGTCCGGCGCGGGCGGTGGGGTTGACCGGGGTGGGGGTGAAGCGGCGGGCGAGGGGGACCGTGGCGGCGTTGAAGGGGAGGTCGGGGTCGGTGTCCGGGCTCCAGGACGCCAGCGACCGCCAGGTGACGCCGGGTGCGGGATCGCCGTCGGGCAGGGAGTCGGGGAACCAGTAGGAGGCGTACGGCTGGAGGGCGGCCGTCGCTCTCGGGGCGGCGGTGGCCGGGCGGGTGGTCAGGGCGGGCAGCAGCGCGGCCGCGGTGCCGGCGCGCAGGACGGTGCGGCGGGTGGGTTTCACGCGCGGGTGCCTCCTGACGGTGTGCCGAGTACCTGGTCGGGGGTGACGACGTCGGTGAGGCCGCGGGCGGCGAGGTGGCCGGGGTCGTCGGCCCGGGTGTCGAGGACGGTGGTGGGGCGGGCGCCGTCGGCGGTCAGCCGGAAGAACGCCTCGAAGACGTCGCCGCCGGGCGCACAGCGGGAACGGGATGCCGGGTCGGCGGGGACGACGAGGGCCGTGGTGCGCGGGGCCGGGTCGTAGGTGTGGTCGCGGGCCAGGGCGGCCAGGGTGTGCGCGATGTCCTTGGGGCGGCGGTCGTTGGTGAGCAGGCCGAGGGTGTACTCCAGCTCGGGGAAGTCGGCCAGGTCGCGGGAGACGTCGTGGGAACACCACCAGGTGATGCCCCACAGGTCCGGGCAGTCCAGGGCGGCCGCGACGGTGGCCGAGGCGAACGCGGGGGCGTGCTCGGCGGGGATCAGGGGTGCGGGGGCGCCGACCTCCTGCAGCCAGACGGGGCGGTGCGGGTCGTCCGCCCAGGCCTTGCTCAGCTCGATCAGGTAGGCGGCGTGGTGCTCGGTGGGCACGGAGGCGCGTCCGTGGCGCTGGGCGGTGCCGTTGAACACCCAGGAGTGCACGGCGGTCAGGGCGCCGTGGCGGGCGGCCTGGGCGGGGGTGAACGGCATGTCGTCCTGGTACCAGGTGGCGTCGTACTCGGCGTGCAGGTGTGTCCGGCCGGGTGCGCCCTGCTCGCAGGCGGCGAGCATGCGCTCCAGCCAGGCGTCGATCTGGTCGGAGGTGGCCCGGTCGGGGTCGGGGTGGGGGCCGGCGGAGAACTGGTTGATCTCGTTGCCGAGGGTCATGCCGAGGAAGTTGGGCCGGTCGGCGAGGGCGGCGGCGAGGGTGTGCAGATAGGCGGCCTGCCCGTCGAGGATCTCCGGGTCGGTGAACAGGTTGCGCCGGTGCCAGGTGCGGGTCCAGGCGGGCAGGTAGTCGAAGCTGGACAGGTGTCCTTGCAGGCCGTCGACGTTGACGTCGAGGCCGCGTTCGGCGGCGGCGTCGACGAGCTGCACGAGCTGGTCGACGGCGCGGGGGCGGATCAGGGCGCGGTCGGGCTGGAAGTACGGCCACAGCGCGAAGACCCGGACGTGGTCCAGGCCGAGCGCGGCGATGGAGTCGAGGTCGGCGCGCACGGCGTCGAGGTCGAAGTCGAGCCAGTGGTGGAACCACCCGTGGCTCGGGGTGTAGTTGGCGCCGAAGCGCACGGTGGAAGGCATGGGCGAGGTCCTCGGTGTCGGGTGGTGGGGGTCAGCCCTTGACGGCGCCTTCGCCCACGCCGCGGAAGAAGTACCGCTGCAGGCAGGCGAACAGGACGATGAGCGGCGCGACGGCGATGATCGTTCCGGCGGCGACGAGGCGTTCGTCGTTCGCGAAGGTGCCGTGGAGGTAGTTCAGGCCGATGGTCAGGGTGAACTCGGACGGGTCGCTGAGCACGATGAGCGGCCACAGGAAGTCGTCCCAGGCGCCCATGAAGGCGAAGATCGCGACGACGGCGAGGGTGCCCTTGACCGACGGCAGGGCGATCCTGAGGAAGCGCTGCCAGACGTTGGCGCCGTCGACCCAGGCGGCCTCCTCGATCTCGTAGGGCAGGTTGCGGAAGGCGTTGCGCATCAGCAGCACGTTCATGGCGGCGACGCTGCCGGGCAGGACGACCCCGACGAGCGTGTTGTTCAGGCCGAGTTCGCGCATGGTGGTGAACTGGGCGATGATGATCGACTCGGCGGGCACCAGCATCGCCAGGACGAAGACCAGGGTGGCGGCCCGCCGTCCGCGGTAGCGCGGCCGGGCCAGGGCGTAGCCGGCGAGAGCGGAACCGACGCAGTTGGTGACGACGTTGGCGGCGGCCACCTTCAGCGAGTTCAGGGCGTAGTCCCACACGGGGATGGTGTCGGCGACCCGTGCGTAGTTGTGCAGGGTGGGGTGGCTCGGGAGGAACCTCGGCGGGGAGCTGAAGATGTCCTCGGTGGGGCCCTTGAGCGAGGTGGACAGCTGCCACAGGAAGGGGCCGACGGTCAGCGCGAGGACGGCCAGCAGCAGCACATAGCGCAGCAGGAGTTCCCAGGTACGGATGCGGCGGCCGTGCTCGTCGGTGAGGCGGGGCCGGCGCGCGGGCGTCGCCGGGGTGCGCGGGGTGTTCTCGGTGCGGCTCACACGTCCTCCCGGCGGTCGGCACGCAGGACGAGCAGCATGAGGACCACGGTGACGGCGAAGACGACGAGGGAGACGGCGGAGGCGTAGCCGACCCGGCCGGTCAGTCCGGTGCCGGTGCGCTGCACCAGCATCACCAGGGTGGTGTCCTCACCGGCCGGTCCGCCGTCGGGTCCGGCCAGCAGGTACACCTCGGAGAACACCTTGAAGGCGGCGACCGAGGACAACGCGGCGACCAGGACCATGGTGGAGCGGACGGCGGGCACGGTGACGGTGAGGAAGCGGCGCACGGGGCCCGCGCCGTCCACGGCGGCGGCCTCGTGCAGCTCGCGCGGCACGTTGGCGAGGGCGGCGAGATAGATGATCATGTAGTAGCCCAGGCCCTTCCAGACCGTCACGGCCATGGCGCTCAGCAGGAGCAGCCACTGGTCGCTGAGGAAGCCGATCCGTCCCACGCCGACGGTCTGGAGCAGCGAGTTCACCAGGCCGCGGTCGTCCAGCAGCCACACCCAGATCAGTCCGACCACGACGATCGAGGCGACGACCGGGGTGTAGAAGGCGGACCGGAAGAAGGTGATGCCGGGGATGTTCTTCTGCACCAGCAGGGCGAGCAGCAGCGGCAGCACGACGAGGGCCGGGACGGTGCCGGCGACGTAGAGGACGCTGTTGCGCAGGCCGGTCCAGAACATGTCGTCGTGCAGCAGCTCACGGAAGTTGGCGAGCCCGACGAAGTGTCCCGGCACCAGGGTGCGGCGGTCGGTGAAGGCGTCGATCACCGTGGAGACGAACGGGTACAGCACGAAGACGGCGGTGACCAGCAGTCCGGGGGCGGCGAACAGCCAGGGGCTGGTGGGCAGGTGGCGGCGGACCCGGCGGGCCGGGCGTGCGGTGTGCCGCCCGGCCGGACGCGGCGGGTGCGTCCGCGAGACGGTCGAGAGGGCCATGGTGGGTCATCCCTGCTGCTTCAGAAGCCGGTCACAGGCCTTGACAGCGTTGTCGAGCGCCGCCTTGGGGCTCTCCTTGCCCTGCAGCGCCTTGGCGACCTCGTTGCGCAGGACGGTCTTCATCTGGTCGCTGAACAGGACGGGTGTGTAGTTGACGGCCGTCTTCAAGGACTTGGCGGCGGCGACCCGGACGCGGGTGACGTCGGTGCCGTCCTCCTTCGTGAAGTACGGGTCGTCGAGCGAGCCGGCGGTGGAGGGGAAGATGGCGACCTTCTTGGCGAACGCCATCTGGTTCTCGGCGTCGGTGACGAAGTGCGCGAAGGCGATCGCGGCCGGGGTGTGCCGGGTGGTGGCGTTCACCATCAGGCCCATCACGTACATGTTGACGTGGCCGGTGTTGCTGATCTGGTCGGTGATGCCGATGTTCTTGTACAGGCTCGGCGCCTGCTTCTTGAAGTTCTCCAGGTCGAGCGCGCTGCCGGGATTCATGGCGACGGCGCCGGTGAGGAACTTCTTGCCGGTGGACTCCGGGGTGGCGGTCAGGGCCTGCGGGTCGAGGGCCTTGGCGTCGTACAGCTGCTTGTACTTGGTGAGCAGTTCGACACCCTTGGCGTCGTTGAAGGTGAAGGCCGTGCCGTCCTCGTTCATCAGCGAGGCGCCGTAGCGGCCGAAGTCCTCGATGGTGGGGACGTTGCCGAGGGTGGCGACCCTGCCGTTGCTCTGCTTCGCCATCCGCAGGGCGTCGGCGAAGAGTTCGTCGTAGGTCGTCGGCGGCTCGTCCGGGTCGAGACCGGCCTCTTCGAACAGCGCCTTGTTGTAGAACATCGGCCCGGTGTTCAGGTACCAGGGGAAGGCGTAGGTGCCGGGCAGGCCGGGTATCCGCTGGCCGTCCCAGGCGCCGGGCAGGTACTCCTTCTTGTACTGCGCCGCCGTCTTGTCCAGGTCCGTCGCCAGGCCCGCCTTGGCGAGCGGGGCGAGCAGGTCCGGGGAGACGTTGACCACGTCGGGCAGGGTGCCGGCGGCCGCGTCCGCGCTGATCTTGTCGGCGTACCCCTCGGCCGGCTGGTCCACCCACTTCACATGGGTGCCCGGGTACTTCTTCTCGAAGTCCGCGATCAGGCCCTCGAAGTAGTCCTTGTAGTTGGCACGCAGATTCCAGGTCTGGAAGGTGATGTCGCCCTCGATCCTGCCGGAGGCGTCTGCCGAGCCGCCGCCGTCGCCCCCGGAACCGCAGGCGCTCAGCGGCAGGACGAAGGCGGTGAGGGCGAGGGCGGTGAGGGTTCTGCGGGACATGGGCACGGTGACACGGCTCCCTTGCGGTGTCGGCGGCGGGGTGTCGGAAAGGACCATGCACGCCGTGCGAGAGAAAAGTCAATGCATTCGCGGGAGGAAAGGCCGCGGATCCACATCTACGCAGGTCAGACCGGTAAGCCGGAACACTTGTCAAGCTGACTAATGCGCTTTAGGGTTGGGACACTCAAGCGCTTTAGCGATCGCCACCGAGAAAGGGGGATCATGCCGGCCAAGCGCTCACCGGCACGCCGGCCGACCATGAAGGACATCGCGCGCCGCGCCGGTGTCTCCGAGAGCGCTGTCTCCTTCGCCCTCAACGGCCGGCCGGGCGTCTCGGAGGTCACCCGCGAGCGGGTGCGCCGGGTCGCCGAGCAGCTGGGCTGGCGGCCCAGCACGGCCGCTCGCGCGCTGTCGGGTGAGGGCGCGGCCACGATCGGTTTCGTCCTGGCCCGGCCGGCGCACACCCTCGGGGTGGACTCGTTCCTCCTCCAGCTCATCTCCGGCATCCAGGAGGTGCTGGCGGAACGTCACCTGGGTCTGCTGTTCCAGGTGGTGGAGGACATCGCCGACGAGTGCGCGGTCTACCGCAGATGGTGGGCCGAACACCGGGTGGACGGCGTGCTCGTGGTGGACCCGAGGACCGAGGACCCGCGTCCGGCGCTGCTGGACGAGCTGGACCTGCCCGCCGTGGTGATCGGCGGCGCGCCCGACGAGCGGCATCCGCACCTGTCCACGGTGTGGGCGGACGACGCGGGCGCGATGGCCTCGGTGGTGGAGCGGCTGTACGGGCTCGGCCACCGGCGCATCACGCACATCGCGGGCCTGGCCGGTCTCGCCCACACCCAGCGCCGCATCCGCACCCTGCGGGCCGAGGCCGAGCGGCGCGGGCTGACCGGAGTGGAATCGGTGACCACCGACTACTCCGACGCGGAGGGCGCCGCCGTCACCCGCCGGGTGCTGTCCTCCCCCGCTCCCCCGACGGCCCTGATCTACGACAACGACGTGATGGCCCTCGCCGGTGTCGCCGCCGCCACGGAGCTGGGTTTCTCCGTGCCGGCGGATGTGTCGGTGGTGTCCTGGGAGGACTCGGCGCTGTGCCGGATGGTGAAGCCGTGGCTGTCGGCGCTGTCCCGGGACAGTGCGGAGTTCGGCCGCACCGCCGCCCGCGAGCTGACGGCCCTGCTGGACGGCGGCCCGGCCCGCACGGTACGGGTGCCGGTGCCGCGGCTGACCGAACGGGAGAGCACGGGTCCGGCCCGGCCGGCGTGACGGCCCCGGAGTGCTTGTGGCGGAGTGACGCCCCGCCGGAGATGCGGCGGGACCGCCGCGGACGCGGCGTCAGCTGCCGCTGCGGGAGGGCTGCCCCGCCTGCTCGCCGAGCATGAGAGGAACGATCCGGTCGCGGATCTCCTGGGCGGTGGGCGGGCGGGCGTGCAGCAGCAGATGCAGGATGATCAGCGCGGGGCCGACGTCGGCGCGTTGCTCCAAATCCGGTACGTCCCCCACGACGCGGCGCAGCCGGTCGCGGTGCCCCTGACGCAGCGGGACCAGCTTCGCCTCCCGTACGGCCTCGGCCAGCTGGGGGTCGCTGTCGGTGAGCACGGACGCCAGGAGCGGCTTGCCGCGTTCCGCCAGGGCCTCGGCCAGCGCGTCGAGCCCGGCCAGAAGATCGGCCATGGGGTCGTCGGTCCGCGGCACGTCCAGGTCCGTGACGGCGCCGCGCAGCGCCTCCAGCACCAGCGTGTTCTTGTCGGGCCAGCGACGGTAGAGGGCGCCCAGGCCGACGCCGGCGCGTCGCGCCACATCGGCGACCCGGAGTCCCGCATAGCCCCGCTCCTCCAGCAGGGTGCGGGTGGCGCGCAGGGCGGCCTCGCCGACGGCGGGATCGAAGGGGCGTCCGCGGGGTTTCGTCGCAGCCTCCGTGTCTCCCATGCGGGGAATCTTAACGGAAACCTTGATTTCCGCCATACGGAGCCTTATAACGGAAATCGACACTTCTGTAATGCGATCTCCGGGCCCGTCGTGGCCCGTGACGCCCGGCCGGCCCGCCGGGTGCATCGGGGGAAACCGCAGCTCACCGGACGGCGCGCTCCGTCACCGGTGTCGCCCGATCTCGGGCGCTGCGGGCCGTTCGGCGCACTCGGCGCCGGCGTCCCGCCGGGCCGCGGCTTTCCCGTGAGACCGCCGACACCTGCACGCCCCTGGTCCCGAACTGCCGTATCCGCGCCGTCGGGGCCGTGCTCGCCGTGGACGGCGGCCCGACCGCCTCCGCGCCGTGATCTTCGTCGTTCCGTGAAGGAGGCGGTTGCCGTGCACTACACCTTCGTCGGCCTGTCCATCGGACTGGCGGCGCTCTTCGTCATCACCGGCTCGGCCAAGCTTCTGCGCGCCCCGTGGACGCTGGCCGCCGCACGCCGTCTCGGCTACTCGGTGAACGCCTTCCGCGTCATCGGCGCCCTGGAGATGGCCGCCGTGGTGGGCCTGTTGGCGGGTCTGCTGTGGGCGCCGCTCGGCATCGCGGCGGCCGTCGGGCTGGTGGCGCTGCTCGTCGGCGCCGTCGTCGCCCACCGCCGCGCCGGGGACCCGGTGCGGGCCGCGGTCCCCCCGGCCTGGCTGGCCCTCGCCTCCGCGGCGGCCGTGGTGACGGGCCTGCTGTCCCTGTCCTGACGTGGCGACGGCGCCCGCCCCGGACGCCGCGCCGAGGGGGCTATGCGAGGTCCTTGTACATGATGTGCAGGCCGACCGGGCCGTGACGGGGATGGTCGTAGGCGCGCGGCACCGTGCCGAGGATCCGGAAACCGAGCGAAGTCCACAGCGCCACGGCCGGGTTGGTCTCCACGACGGCGTTGAAGACCATCGCGCGGTAGCCGTCGGCCCGCGCGGTGTCGAGGACGTGCTCGGCGAGGGCACGGCCGACGCCCCGGCCGCTGCGGTCGGGGTCCACCATGAAGCCCGCGTTGGCGATGCGGGCCGCGGGGCCACCGTAGTTGGGCTTCAGATACGCGGTGCCGAGGACCGCTCCGGTGTCGTCCTCGGCGACGAAGACCCGCTTGCCGGGCCCCGTCCACAGAACCCGGGCGTCCTCCTCGGAGGTGTCCGGGTCCCAGGTGTAGGTCTCTGCGGCGGCCACGATGCGGTGCCAGATGGGCCAGATGCGCGGCCAGTCCTCGTCGGTGGCCTGTCTGATCAGCACGTTCGGCATGGGCGCGAGTGTGGCACGCCCATGCCGTCACCGGTTGCGGAGGGTGCCTCCGCAGGGTCAGTCGACGCTCTGCAGGATGTGCGGTTCGGCGAGATCGTCCTCGTAGCCTGCCAGACGGATGGGGGCGGAGCGGGCCCACACGTCGAGGCTGCCGAGTTCACCGGGCCGACGGCCCGGGCGCTCAGTGGTCTCCTTGGGACGCTGGTCGTGCTTCGTCTTCTCCGGTGTCACCGCGCACTCCTCATGTGTCGGTCACCCTCGGGGCGCTCGCCGCCAGTCGTCTTCGCGGCGCCTGGCGTCCGTTGGGGGTCGGATCGGCTGCTGGTCGGACGCGGTGGCGCCGGCGACTGGGGCGAACAGGCCGTTGTGCACCGGCTCTCCCCGGGACGGACCACGGGTGTGGATGGGAACCCTGCGCTGCTGTCCGTCCTCCCCAGATTAACCAAATGAGCGCGGCCGCGCTCGATAGCGCTGCGAAGAGTAGGTAACTATCTGGAGTCGGAACAGCACAGAAGGGTCGATCCACCCTGAATGTCACCGCAGTTGCGGCACGCTTTCACCCGTTCGGCGGACACGGCCTCGGTTCCGGGCCGCAGACCGCACGGTCGACCCGCTGCCGGGCGGCCCGGAACCTCACACAGACTCACGCGCCCGGGCCCGCCGCGGCCATGTTCGTGTGCGGGCACCCGGCGCCTTTGTAGCCGCGCCGACGCGTGCGGTCCCCTGCCGGGCGGTCACCACTTGCCGGGCGCGTAGTCCTTCAGGAAGACGCCGTACAGGTCCTCACCGGCCTCGCCGCGCACGATCGGGTCGTACACCCGGGCCGCGCCGTCGACCAGGTCCAGCGGTGCGTGGAACCCGGCCTCGGCGAGGCGCACCTTGTCCGGGTGCGGACGCTCGTCGGTGATCCAGCCGGTGTCGACCGCCGTCATCAGGATGCGGTCCTTGTCGAACATCTCCTGGGCGCTGGTGCGCGTCAGCATGTTCAGGGCGGCCTTGGCCATGTTCGTGTGCGGATGGCCGGCGCCCTTGTAGCCTCGCCCGAAGACACCCTCCATGGCGGAGACGTTCACGATGTACTTGCGGCGGGCCGGGGAGGCGGCCATCGCCGCGCGCAGCCGGCTGATGAGGATGAACGGCGCCGTGGAGTTGCACAGCTGCACCTCCAGCAGCTCCACGGGCGTGACCTCCTCCACCGTCTGCACCCAGCTGTTCGTGTCGTGCAGGTCGGGCACCAGGCCGCCGGCGTCGACGGCGGTGCCGGCCTCGATCCGCTCCAGGGCGGCGGAACCGGACACCAGGGCCAGCTCGGTGACGTCCTGGGCGCTGAGCGCGCCGGAGGCGGCACCCGGCAGCGCGGCGATCGCACCGGAGTTGAAGGTGCCGATGACCTCGGACGCGGGCAGCTCACCGGCGGGCAGCGGCGCCGACTCGGCGGCGACCAGTTCGCTGTAGGCCTGCGGGGAGCGCCGCACGGTCTGGGCGGCATTGTTGATCAGGATGTCGAGCGGGCCCTCGGCGGCGACGGAGTCGGCGAGGGCGACCACCTGGGCGGGGTCGCGCAGATCGATGCCGACGATCTTCAGCCGGTGGATCCACTCGTCGCTGTCGGGCTGGGCCTTGAAGCGGCGGACGGCGTCGTTGGGGAACCGCGTGGTGATCGTGGTGTGGGCGCCGTCGCGCAGCAGCCGGAGCGCGATGTACATGCCGATCTTGGCGCGGCCGCCGGTGAGCAGGGCACGCCGGCCGGTCAGGTCGGTGCGGGCGTCCCGCTTGGCGTGGTTCTCGGCGGCGCACGTCGGGCACAGCTGGTGGTAGAAGTAGTCGACCTCGACGTAGCGGGTCTTGCAGATGTAGCAGGAGCGGGGACGCTGGAGTATCCCCGCGATCTTCCCCGGCTCGACCCGGGAGGACGGCAGGAGCCCCGCGGTCTCGTCGTCGATGCGCCGGGCGGAGCCGGTCGCGGTGGCCTCGGTGACCGCCCGGTCGTGCGCGGTCTTGGCGGCGCGGCGTTCCTGGCGGCGGCGCTGCTTGACCATCCGGTACAGGTGCGAGGTCGCCCGGCGCACGGTGATGGCGTCGGGGTGGTCGATCTCCAGCCGGTCCAGTTCCTTGATGACGTCCAGGCACACGGCGAGGCGCTCGGGATCGATGCCGGGCCCGTACGCCACCTCGTCCGTGGCCGCCGAACCGTCGTCTGTCACCGTCATCGCGCTGCCGTTTCCCCTGCTCGTCGCCGCGGCGCTCCCTTCGCGCACGCTGTCGAGCGGGGAATTTTACGGCAGCGCCACGGCGTCGCGCCAAACGCGCGTGGGCCCGGGGCCCGTGCCCGCCGGCTGCTCAGGGGCCGCAGACGGTGATCAGTGTCTCGGTCTCCTCGTGGAAGGCGTGGGCGAGCCGGGCCAGGTCGGGGACGGCCTTGCCGTCGACGACGAGCCCGTAGTGGACCCGGCCGCGGTAGGTGGAGACGGCGACGGCCAGGGACTGGCCGCGGGCCAGCGGGGCGAAGGGGTAGACCTCGGTGAGGGGGTGACCGCCGAGCCTCAGGCCGAAGCCGGGCAGCGGCACGCTGGTGACCAGGATGTCGAACCACAGGCGGGCGGCCTGGCCGACGAGGGGTCCGCCCAGCCGGTAGCCCAGGGCGGGCACGTGGTCGGCGAGCAGGGCGACCGCGCCGGCGCCGCGGTGGGGGCCGGCGTCCTTGTTGCGGTCCATGGCGGTGCGCACGGCGGTCAGGCGGCGCACCGGGTCGGCGACGCCGACGGGCAGTTCCATCAGGTAGCCGGAGAGCCGGTTGCTCTGCGGGTGGGCGGTGCGCGGACGGCGCCGGGCGACCGGGATCAGGGCACGCGGCGCGACCTTGTCGATGCGTTCGCCGCGCTCCTCCAGCCAGCGGCGCAGGGCGCCGGCGACCAGGGCGATCAGGACGTCGTTGACGGTGCCGCCGACGGCCTTGCGGATCAGGTGCACGTCGTCGAGATCGAGGACGACGCCGGCGGTGCGGCGGGTCCCGGTGGGTTCCGCGGTGAGCGCGGGGGTGGGCCGGGTGGCCAGGGTGGAGCGGGCGACGCAGGCGCCGATGTCGAGGGCGCGTCCGACGTCGGACAGGGCGCCGCGCAGCTTCCCCGGCAGCTTGCGCACGTCGGGCAGCAGCCCGCGGGACGGCTCGGCGGGCCGGGGTCGGCGTTCGGGCAGGTCGACGGGGTCCAGGACGGCGGCGGCGAGGGTGAGGGCATGCAGACCGTCGGCGAGGGCGTGGTGGAACTTGAACAGCACCGCGAAGCGGACGCCGTCCTCGCCGGGCAGCACATGGGCTTCCCACGGCGGGCGGTTGCGCTCCAGGGGCCGCTGCATGAGGCGGCCGGCCACGGCGTGGAAGTCGGTGACGGGGGCGTGCAGCCGGACATGGTCGAGCGGGTCGAAGCGCGGGTCCGGTTCACGGGTCGCGCCGCCGAACGGGAGCGGTCGGCGCAGGCCGTGCACGAGCGGCCGCCGCAGGTCCAGGGGGCGCCACACGTCGCGGATGCGCATGCGCAGCCCGGGCACGGCCGCTGCCCGGGCGGCGAGCAGGTCGGCCGCATGCGCCCCGGCGGTGGGCGACCGGCCCTCGAAGACGCCGAGCGCGCCGAGGTGCATGGGGTGGTCGGCGGACTCGATGTTCCAGAACGCCAGATCGAGGGGAGCGAGCAGGTCAGCGGTCAAGGGCTTGCCTCGCATCGACGGGGATGAACCTGAAGTCAACCGCGCGCACCGGATTACGTTCAAGTACGATCAGGCTACGCTCAGTTAGCTACAGATTAAGTGCCGGACCGGGCAGGGAGCGGGAGCCGAGGTCACTTCGGCACCGGTGGCGCACCGCCCGCGGCCGGGCGGCCGTCCCCGGGTCTCTGCCGCACCACGTCCAGCCCCCGTGAAGGGACGCACCGGCCCCCTGCGTACGGACGCACCGGCCGGCGCGCCTCTCCGGCCGGTGCGTGGTGCCGTACGCCGTGGATGCGCCGGCGGGGCGGTGACTGCGGATGCCGGTCACCGCCCCGCCGGGCGGCAGGCGGGCGCCCCGCCGGAGCGCCGGGGTCCGCCCGTGCGGGCGCCGGGCTCACCGGGCGTCGCCCGCCGGACGCGGATGCGACGGGTCAGACGGCCGGGCAGCCGGCGGGTGTGGCGCGCGAGGCGTCGCGGATCAGCGCCTGCTGGGCGGCCCGTACCCGGTCGACGTCCGGCTTGAGCACCGCACGGTCGTAGGTGAGCAGACCGTTCAGCTCGCCCTCCACGTCGCTGATCTGGGTGTAGACCGCGCCGTTGCTGCCGCGGCACACCAGTGCCCGCACCTCGTCCAGCTTGGCCAGGTAGTCGTCGGTGTAGGTCGCCGGGTCGACGTCGACGTAGCTCTGCTGCACCGACCAGGCGTGTCCGGGCACCGCCAGGCCCAGTCCGCCGTACTCGCCGCTGACCAGGGCGCGCTTGCCGTCCGGGTGCGGCGGCAGGGCGGGCGAGGGGTAGCCGTGCTCGTCGAGGATGTCGCCGGCGCCGCCGTCGTTGCCCAGGTTGATGCCGGACATGCCGTTGATCAGCCGACTCGGGTCCCAGCTCTTGGCCTGCTGGGCGATGCGGGCCTCGTCGTACTGGCCCCAGCCCTCGTTGAAGGTGACCCACATGACGACCGACGGGCTGCTGATGTGCTCGTCGATGATCTCCTTCATCTCCCGCTCGAACTCGGCCCGGGCCGCGGCGGACGGGGTGACGCCCGCGGTCGTCGACGGGATGTCCTGCCAGACCAGCAGGCCCAGCCGGTCGGCCCAGTAGAACCAGCGGTCCGGCTCGATCTTGATGTGCTTGCGCACGGCGTTGAAGCCGAGCTGCTTGTGCACCTTCAGGTCGTAGGCCAGCGCCTCGTCCGTGGGCGCGGTGTACAGGCCGTCGGGCCAGAAGCCCTGGTCCAGGGTGGCCATCATGAAGACGGGCTCGCCGTTGAGGAGGGTGCGCGGCACGCCGTTCACGTTCTCCACGGCGACGGAGCGCATGCCGAAGTAGCTGCCGACCTCGTCGGCGCCCACACGGACCTTCAGGGTGTACAGGAAGGGGTCGTCCGGCGACCACAGGTGCGGATCGCGGATCGTCAGGGTCAGCGGGCCACCGGTGCGGCCGCGGACCGTGGCCGCCTTCCGCTTGCCGTCGTACGCCGTCGCCGTGACCGGGAGGCCGTCG
Organism: Streptomyces thermoviolaceus; assembly: GCF_045209695.1. Lineage (NCBI taxonomy): Bacteria > Bacillati > Actinomycetota > Actinomycetes > Kitasatosporales > Streptomycetaceae > Streptomyces > Streptomyces thermoviolaceus. Next base: position 446,961 of record NZ_CP109280.1, read on the forward strand.
CGGACGCCCTGGACCTCGATGCTCAGCGTGCCGTGCGCGACGTCCGGGACGAGCTCGAGGGAGCCCACGTGGTCGGGGGCGACCGGCTCCATCCACACCGTCTGCCAGATGCCCGAGGTGGGCGTGTACCAGATGCCGCTCGGGTCCAGGCGCTGTTTGCCCAGCGGCGGGTTCTCGCCGTCCGCGGCGTCGGTCGGGTCGTGGACACCGACGATCAGCTCCTGGGTGCGGCCGGGCACGAGCGCGTCGGTGATGTCGGCGCTGAACTTGTCGTAGCCGCCCTGGTGTTCGGCCACCTTGGTGCCGTTGACGTAGACCTCGGCCTTCCAGTCCACCGCGCCGAAGTTCAGCTGCAGCCGCTTGCCGTGGCCGATCCTCCAGTCGGCCGGGACGGTGAAGGTGCGCCGGTACCACATGCGGTCCTCGTGCCGTTCGATCCCGGAGAGCTGGGACTCCACCGGGTACGGGACCAGGATCCGCTCGGGCAGGTTCCTGCCCACCGGCGGCTGCTCACCGGCCTCGGCGGCGGCGAACTGCCAGCGGCCGTTGAGGTTCTGCCACTGGGTGCGGGTCAGCTGCGGGCGCGGGTACTCCGGCAGGGCGTTGTCCGGGCCCACCTGGTCGGCCCACCGGGTGCGCAGCTCGTAGGTGGAGCGGTTGGGGCCGCTGCTGAAGAAGGCGCCGACCGGGTGACCGTCGGCGGAGGCGAGACCGCCCTGGCCGTCGTAGCGCACGTCGGCGGTGCCGCGGGCGGTGCCGGTCTTGTTGCCGACCACCGGCTCCTTCAGCTCCACCAGCACGGCACGCGGGTCGCCGGCGTCCGGGCGTGCGTCGCCCAGCGGCCAGGTGGCGCCGCCGATCACCGCGTTCAGGTGGTCGGTGAGGGAGGCGGGCGGGGCGGCGAGCTTCTGCGCGAAGTCGAGCTTCAGGGTACGGCCGTCGCCGAGGACGGTGGCCGCGATGGCACCGTCGTAGGCGTAGCCCTCGGGCAGCAGGAACGCCGACTGCGGGACGGGTTCCTTGGTGCCGCCCGGCTCGGTCCAGCGCACGTGCAGGTTCGAGCCCCCGTAGTGCTCGAAGTACTCGACCTTGATGTCGTAGGCCCGGCCGGCGGTCAGCTCCACCGGGGCGGAGGTCTGCTCCACGTCCCAGTCGTCGACCCAGTGGTCGATGACCAGCGAGCCGCCCACCCAGAGGCGGAAGCCGTTGTCGGCGGAGACGGAGAAGGTGTGGGCGCCGGTCTTCTCGGGCACGAGCCGGCCGGTCCAGCGGACGCTGACGTCGTCGGACTGCCCGGTGGTGGCGGCCAGGCGCGGTTCGAGGTCGTCGAAGTCGAGGGAGGGGTCGAAGGCCGTGGCCTTCAGCTCGTGGAAGTCGAAGGCGCCGGGGGCGGACTGGGTGTAGTACTCGCCCTTCAGCCCGTGCACCTCCACGGGGTCGTCGGCGAGGTCGGCACCGGCGGCGGGTGCCGAGGTGAAGGCGGCGAGACCGAGCGCTCCGGCGAGCAGCAGCGCCAGCCGGTCTCTGAGACGAGTCGTGCGCACGCATCCTCCTGGAGGGAAGGAAACTGGCGGCTTGTGTGCCTGCCCGGTTGCGGGTTTGTTCGTTCCGGTGTGAAACAACGTTGTCATGGGCAGCACAGGGATGACAGCACGGATTCGGGCGCGCGTCCAGGGAACTGACGAAAGCGGGGGGTTGCGGGGTGGCCGGTGATACGGACCGGGATGCCTGAGGCGGGCGTGCCGCGCACCCCTGGGGACACGTCGGCCCGCGCCGCGTGCCGCTGCGAGGCGTGAGGGAGCCGGGCGTGAGGGAGCCGGGCGTCAGGGAGCCGGCGTGCGCGCGGGGCGGGGGAGGCAGCAGTCCCCGCAGTACCCGCCTGCGGGGATCCGGTAGTACAGGCAGCAGCTGCGCCGCCGGAACCCGGTGAGGGAGCCGGGCGCGGCGAAGGTGCCGGTACCGGCGAGCAACGGGTGGGCGAGGATCTCTGCCGCCAGCACGCGGACGCGCTCGGCGGTGTCCGGGCGCCCTTGCTCGCTCGCCCGGCCGACGAGCTGCCGCGCCGCTCCCACCAGGGCCGAGGCGGCGTTGCCCCACAGCAGGCCGGACGCCGGCCGGTACCGGGCGCGCACGGCCGCGTTCAGCGGTTCCAGGTGGCCGTGCAGGACCGCCTCGGCCACGGCCTCCGCGTTCCCGTCCGCTCCGGGGCGCACCACGGTGAGCCACAGGTCGCCGGGGGCGCTGCCGGCCGGGTCCCAGCGCAGCAGCCGCGGATCGAGGTCGGGCAGCCGCCCGTACCGGACCGCGCAGCCCAGCGCGACCGACCACAGCCGGGCCGCGAGCGCCTGCTGCGCCACCGATGCGGCCACCCGCACCTCGGGGGCGGCCAGAGCGTCGGCCACCCGGCGGACCCGGTCGGCGAGGGCGTCCCGGGACCCGGCCGGCGGGACGGCGTACGCCTCGGCGAGCGTGGGCAGCGGTGCGCCGGGCGGGGCACCCGTGCGCAGCACGAAGAACCCGCCGAGGAAACGCAGCGCGGCGAGCCCGGGGTCGAGTGCGGAGGCAGCGGGGGCGGAGGGCCGGTCGTCGTCGAGATCCACGGGAGCAGTGGTATCAGGCGGGCACCGGGCGGGGTGCGGTGGCCCTGCGGCAGGCGGGGTTCCGTGCGGCGACTGTGCGCCGGGTGGGGTGCGGGCGACGGTCGTGCGCCGGGCGGGGCGCGGGCGAGGCGCGTGCGCCGACCGCGCTCGGGCGGGGTGGGAAGTCCAGGGCAACGGACCGAGCGCATCCGCCGCTTCGGCGCACGCTCCCCCACGCACTCGACCGCACTCGACGCTCGGCACCCGGCCTGCGGGGCGCAGCCCGGACAGTCACCGGACACCGGACAGTCAGCGGGGCCGGACAGTCAACGGAACAGGCGGAAGAACCCGCGCACCTGTTCGACCAGCGACTCCGGCTGCTCCAGCGCGGCGAAGTGGCCGCCCCGCGGCAACTGCTCGTACCAGCGCAGGTCGGTGAACCGCAGCTCGGCCTCCCGCCTGGACGGGCGGGTGATGTCGCGCGGGTAGACCGACAGCCCGGACGGCGCGGTCACCTTGTCCCGGAAACCGGCGAAGCTCTCCCAGTACAGGCGCGCCGACGACGTGGCCGACGCGGTGAACCAGTAGACCGAGATCTGGTCGAGGATCGTCTGCCGCGACAACGCGTCCTCGGGATGGCCGTCGTTGTCCGTCCACGCCCAGAACTTCTCGGCGATCCAGGCGGCCTGCCCCGCCGGGGAGTCGGTGAGGCCGTAACCGAGCGTCTGCGGCCGGGTCGCCTGGATCGCCGAATAGCCCCGGCCGGTGCGCTGCATCTCCTTCTCGGCCTGGCGGTTCGCCAGCTCCGCCGGCGTCGGGTCGTCGAACGCGCCCGCCGCCACGGAGCCCATGTTCACGTGCACGCCGGCGACCCGCTCGGGCGCCACCTCGCCCAGCGCCGCGGACACCGCCGAACCCCAGTCGCCGCCCTGCGCGCCGTACCGCTCGTACCCCAGCGACACCATCAGCGTGTCCCAGGCGCGCGCGATGCGCCTGACGCCCCACCCGGTCGTCGACGGCTTGTCGCTCCAGCCGTATCCGGGCAGCGACGGCGCGACCACGTGGAACGCGTCCGCCGGGTCGCCGCCGTGTGCGCGCGGGTCGGTCAGCGGTCCGAGGATCTCCAGGAACTCGAGCACCGAGCCCGGCCATCCATGCGTGATCACGAGTGGGAACGCGTCCGGCTCCGGCGAGCGTACGTGCAGGAAGTGGATGCCCAGCCCGTCGATCGTGTCGCGATACTGCGGGAACGCGTTCAGCCGATCGGCGAACCCGAAGTCGTAGTCCTCGGCCCAGCTGCGGCACAGCTCCTGCGCGTACGCCAGCGGCACACCCTGTGACCAGTCGTCCACCGGCTCGCGCTCGGGCCACCGTGTCCGTCGCAATCGTTCGCGCAGGTCCGCGATCTCGGCTTCGGTGATGCTGACCTGGAACGGCTCGGCGGACATGGCAGGCTCCTCTCTGGTCGGGGCGTCATCGGATCGGGTGTGGCCCGGGTGCCCACCGGGACGGCCTGGACGCCGGCGAACAGCACCGGCACCTGCCTCCGCCGGGCCGGGCGGCCGACCGGCAGCCGGCCGCCCGGCGGAACAGTGAGCGGTGAGCGGTGTTCGCGGGCATGCTGCTGTCGCAGGCCGCATACCGCAGCGTCGGGCCGACGGCCCCGCCGACGGCCCCGCCGGCGACGCTGACGGTGGTCGGCCCGGCCCTCGGTCACCGGTCCGACCCGCTGTCCGCACCCTCGTGCGCCGGGGGCCGGTCCACGAGGGTGCCGGCCCCCGACCGCCGCCCGCTGGGTCCGCGCAGCCGCGTCAGAGCCTGACGCCGCCGGCCCGGAGGTAGGCCACCGGGTCGATGTCCGTGCCGAACCCGGGCCCGGTGCGCACCTCGAAGTGCAGATGCGGGCCGGTCACGTTGCCGGTGGCACCCGAGCGGCCGATGCGCCGGCCGGCACCGACCGTCTGCCCGGCCTTCACCGAGATCGCCGACAGATGCCCGTACTGGCTGTACCGGCCGTCCTCGTGCCGGATCACCACCTGGTAGCCGTAGGCACCGCCCCAGCCCGCGCTGACCACGCGCCCGGCGGCGACGGCCTGCACGGGGGTGCCGGTGGGCACCTCGAAGTCCACACCGGTGTGGTAGCCCTTGGACCAGTGGGCGCCGGCGGCCCGGTACCCCGTGCCGATCGTGGCCCGCACGGGCGCGGCGAGCCGGTGCGCGGTGGTGGAGCGGGAGCTGCGCGACGAGGACGTCGCCTTGCGGGTGTCCGTCGCGCGCTCGGCGGTGGTGCCGGACGTGCTCGTGCCGGAGGTGCCCTTGGTGCTGTGCCCGGCGCCCGACGACCGCTCGGTTCCCTTCGTGGTCCCGGACGCCCGCTTGCCTCCCGTGGTCCGCGTGGTCTCCAGCGACAGCCGCTGGCCGGGCAGGATGAGATCCGGGTCGTCGCCGACCGTGGCACGGTTGGCCTCGTACAGTCGCTGCCAGCCGCCGCGCACCCGCTGCTCCTCGGCGATCCCGGAGAGCGTGTCGCCGCGGACCACCGTGTACATCTCGGTCCGGCCGGCCCGCGACTGCGGCGTGGTCTGCGGCTTGACGTCGTGCGTGTCACGCACGGTCGCCGCCTCGGACCCGGAGGCGGTGGGCTTCTCCTGTCGTACGACCCTGGCGGTCCCGCCGTCGGGGTGCACGTCGGGTGCCGGGCCGCCTCGGGTCAGGCCGGCGCGCCGCGAGCACACCGGCCAGGCACCGGGTCCCTGCGCGTCGAGCACCTTCTCCGCGACGGCGATCTGCTGCTCGCGGGTGGCCAGGTCCGCCCGCGATGCGTACTTGGTGCCGCCGAACGCCTTCCAGGTGGACAGGCTGAACTGCAGACCGCCGTAATACCCGTTGCCGGTGTTGATGTGCCAGTTCCCGCCCGATTCACAGGCGGCGACCTTGTTCCAGGTGGCGGCGTCGGCCGCGTGGGCGACGTCCGCGCCGACGAGCGGCAGCGCGATCCCGGCGCCGCCGGCGGTGACGGTGAGCGAGACGCGGTTGATCCTGTTCGGCTGGTACCGGCGGTGCCGGCCGCGTGCGGCCATGTCGTCGAGCCCCCCTTGCCGTGTGTCAGGAGAGGCCAAAAGCTATTCGCCGTGAAAAGGCCGTGACAAGAGCGCACCAGGTCGCTTCACCGCATCAAGCGGCCGCCGTCGACGGCTTGTTGCACGGACCGGCGCACCGGGGAGGCCGACGCACCCACCCGGCCGCGGGCCGCGTCCGGAGGCACGGAGCCGCGGAGCCGGAGCACGCGCCGGGGAGCCGACCGCGACGGATGTGCGGCGACCGCATCGGCGCGTCACGATGGTCGCAGCCGGTCTCGCGACGGACCATGGGTGACCGCGGGCTGGCACGGACGACGACCGGGGAACGCCGGAGGCATCCGGAGACCGGAACCACCGGAGATCTCCGAAGGCAGGAGCCACCGGAGGGCTCCGGAAGGAGGACAGCCGACTGCCCGGCAGGCTCGGCAGGCCCGAAAGCGGCCGGCTGCCCCGCCGGCTGCGAGGGCGGACGGCCGCCACGGACGACGACCGGAGGGGGGCAGCCGGAGGGCGGCAGCAGCCGGGACGGCCGGCGAAGACCGGCACGGACGACTGAGGAGCGAGCGGTATGAGCACGACAGCCCAGATCGGCGTCACGGGGCTCGCGGTCATGGGCCGCAATCTGGCCCGCAACTTCGCACGCAACGGCTACACCGTGGCCCTGCACAACCGCACCGCGCAGCGCACGCACGACCTGGTGGAGCAGTTCGGTCACGAGGGCGACTTCGTGCCCACGGAGAAGCCCGAGGACTTCGTGGCGGCGCTGGAGCGTCCGCGCCGTCTGATGATCATGGTGAAGGCGGGGGAGCCGACCGACGCGGTGATCGAGGAGTTCGCCCCGCTGCTGGAACCGGGTGACATGATCATCGACGGCGGCAATGCCCACTTCGCCGACACCCGGCGCCGCGAGCGGAAGCTGCGCGAGCGGGGCATCCACTTCGTCGGCACCGGCATCTCCGGCGGCGAGGAGGGCGCGCTGCACGGCCCGAGCATCATGCCGGGCGGCTCGGCGGAGTCGTACGCCTCGCTCGGCCCGATGCTGGAGAAGATCTCGGCGAAGGCGAAGGACGGATCGCCCTGCGTCACCCACGTCGGCCCGGACGGCGCGGGGCACTTCGTGAAGATGGTGCACAACGGCATCGAGTACGCCGACATGCAACTGATCGGCGAGGCCTACCAGCTGCTGCGCGAGGTGGGCGGCTGCTCCCCCGCGCAGATCGCGGAGATCTTCCGCACCTGGAACACCGGCCGGCTCGACTCGTACCTCATCGAGATCACCGCCGAGGTGCTCTCCCATGTGGACGCCGCGACGGGCCGGCCGTTCGTGGACGTGGTGGCGGACCAGGCCGAGCAGAAGGGCACCGGTCGCTGGACCGTGCAGATCGCCCTCGACCTGGGGGTGCCTGTGTCCGGCATCGCGGAGGCGGTGTTCGCGCGCTCGCTGTCCGGCCACGCTGACCTGCGCCGGGCCTCCCGGGGCCTGGCGGGACCGAAGGCGTCGCCGCTGCCGGAGTCCGAGGCAGGGGCCTTCGCGGACCGGGTGGAGCAGGCGCTGTACGCGTCGAAGATCGTGTCGTACACCCAGGGCTTCCACGAGATCGCGGCGGGCAGCGCCGAGTACGGCTGGGACATCGACCTCGGTGCGGTCTCCGCGATCTGGCGGGCCGGCTGCATCATCCGCGCGGCCTTCCTGGACCGTATCCGTGCCGCCTACGACGCCCGGCCGGACCTGCCCAGCCTGTTGTCCGACGACACCTTCGCCCAGGAGATCGCGGCGGCCCAGGACGACTGGCGGGAGGTCCTCGTCGCCGCGACCCGCCAGGGCGTGCCCGCGCCCGGCTTCGCCGCGGCCCTCGCCTACTACGACGCACTGCGCGCCGAGCGCCTGCCGGCCGCGCTCACCCAGGGCCAGCGGGACTTCTTCGGCGCGCACACCTACCGACGGGTGGACCGAGAGGGGTCCTTCCACACGCTGTGGGGCGGGGACCGGTCGGAGGTCACGGCGTAGGCCGTGTCTCCCGGCCGCCCCGCCCGACGGACGTCGGACAACAGCTGCGCAGGGCCGTTCCGGCCCGCTCCCTGTGCTTCTCCCCGCCTCACGTCAGCGGCGGCCCCGGCTCGGGGTCGGGCACCGGTTCCGGCCCCGGCGGGATCGGCGACGGCGACGGCTCGGGCGGCGGCCCGGGATGCGGGGGCGCCGGAGGCGGTGCGGGCGGCGGAGGCGGTTCCGGGGCGGGGGGCGGCTCCGGCGGCGGCACCGGATGCGGGCGCGGCGGCGGATGCTCGGGGTCCGGTCCCGGCGTGGGCGACGGCGACACCGGGTCGGGATACGGATCGGTCATGGCGTCCTCCGGCCAGTCGGTCGGCAACGGCGTGGGACTACTGCCCCGCCTACCCGGAGCCCGCGCCGCCAGTCACCCGACGGCAGGACGGCGGGGAGCCGGGTGGGTGCACCCGCCGCCCTCATGGAAGCGGACACGGAGACACGCCCCGTAGCACGGCTGCCCGGCGGGCCTGCGATTGGCCGACAGGACACCGGTGGGTACGACCGCCGCGTCACGGCCCGCGCCAGCGGAGCCGGGCGTGGCCGCCCTGGCCCCGCCCCTGCCGACGTGCGGCGCAGCCGGTCGGACCGCACCCGCAGACGCCCGCCCGAGGCATGAGGCAAGGTGATCTATGTCACCTCACATTGACAGACCAGGTGGCGCATTCGCTACCTTCCGAGGGTCTTGTCATGAGGGTCGGTCCCGGTGCCGGACTGCCTGAACTCCAAGGAGTCTCATGCATGTCCGGCCGAGCGCTGACCGCCTGGCACCGAGCGGGCGCCGGACCGTCACGAGCGGCGGGACGGCATCGCACCCTCACGCTCTTCCACACTCGGACGACTCCCGACGGCACGGCCCGGATCCGGCCTTCCCGGGCCGGCCTCGCACGATGCTGACAAGGGTGTCGGCCGCATCGTCGAGCCCCCCACGACATGGCTGCCCGCCCCGCGGGCGCCGATCCGTCTCCCACGGCGGAGCGGGGCAACGATGATCTGCCACTTACGGGGGGTGAGCGGCCGGATCATGGCTGCCGTGTGGGCGTCCGCTCCTCCTGAGACGTCGGACCGCAACCAACGGGGGATCTTGTATGGCACCGCCAACGATGCGTGTCGTCATAGCGGACGACCACAGTCTGGTCCGTGACGCACTCGGTGAACTCCTCATCAAGCAGGCGAGGTTGACGGTCGTCGGGCATGCGGCCTCCTGTGCCGAGGCAGTCCGGGCCGTGCGTGCGCTGCAGCCGGACTTCGTCCTGCTCAGCCTGCGTATGACGGGACGGTACGGCAGCGAGACGATCCGGAGGATCCGGCAGGCGGGCCCCGCCACGCAGGTACTGGTGCTGTCGGTCCGCTGTCCCCACGAGATCGAGAAACTGCTGGCGTCCGGGGCCGGTGCGTGCCTGCACCAGGACGTCGGCCGGGGCGAGCTGCTGCGCACGATCGACGCCTTGCGCACCGGCCGGCCTGCCGCCGCAGCACCGTGTCCGGACGGCCCGCGTCCGGCCGGGTCGCCGTCCCCGCCGCTGTCAACCTCGGACTTCTCGTTACGGGAGCGCGAAGTGCTCGGCTGCGTGGCCCTGGCGATGAGCAACCGTCAGATCGCCGCGGCCCTCGGCGTCACCGAAGGCACGGTGAAACGGCACCTGCACAACGCCTACCGCAAGCTCGGTGCCGTCTCCCGGGTCGACGCCGTCAACAAGGCGGTCGCGGCCTGCCTGATCCCGGTCCGGCCGCCGCTGCCCCCAGCGGAGGCCGGCCGTACGGCCACGGTCCTCGCCGCGGCGGTACGGCCGGCCGGGCCGGGACCGGCGCTCAGCTGACCGCCGGCGGTCTGCGCAGCAGCGCCGCCGCCACCGAGCCGTCGGCGCCGACGGCGGTCACCAGACCCCAGCGGGCCCGACCGGGCACCGCCTCCTGTTCCCAGAAACCCAGGAGAGCGGCCAGCTGAAGGGCCGCGCCCGCGCTGTGCGTCTCCCCCAGCACGTCCTGCGCCCGCAGCACCACGGGACGGCAGCCGTCCAGGGCCCGACCGCGGCCGCGCGCCTCGACGGCCGACCAGCCCCGCAGCGCGGTGGCGCCGGCCGACACGACCTCCACCTGGTCCGGTGTGACGCCGCCGGCGGCCAGGGCATCGGTCACACAGCGGGCCAACGCCTCGGCGACCGCGGCGGGTCCGTCCTCGGGCGGGGCGAAGCCGGTCTCGCAGGCGTGCAGTTCCGCCACCGTCCGGTGGGCGGCGGTGGTGCCGCGTTCCAGGACGAACACGGCGCCGCCCTCGCCGACCGGGTGCCCGGCGGGCAGTCCGGCCCGGTGCCACGCCCAGGCTCCCTGCGGGCTCAGCTCCTCCATGGACCCGGCCAGCACACGGCCGGCCTGCCCGGTGAGCACGGCGTTGCGCGCGTACCGCAGGGCCGACAGACCGGAGATCCGGCCGCCGGCCAGGGAGGCGTTGACCCCGGTGAAACCGTGGCGCATCGCGACCTGGCCGGCGGCATGGTTGAGCAGGATGCCCGGGAACAGCGCCGGGCTGACCAGGTAGGGCCGCTCCTGCTCGTAGGTGTCGCGGAAGAACTCACCGATCGCGCGGGCGCTGCCGGTGCTGGTGCCCAGGACCACCCCGGTGGTGGACCGCTGCTCCTCGGGCACCGGCTCCGGCAGGCTGCGCAGGGCCAGCTCGCAGGCGGTCATGCCCAGCACGGCCGTGCGGCTGAGACTGCTCAGGCCCTTGTGTCCGAGATGCTCTCGCGGGTCGAAGTCCGGCACGGGCAGCCGGCGCAGCGGCGGCAGCGCCTCGCCGGGCGGCGCTCCGCCGGGCTCGGTGGTCCCGCTCTCCCCGGACGGGAGTGTCCCGGTGCGCAAGGCCTCGCCCAGCACCTTCCCTCCGATGCCGGCCGGGCTCAGCACCCCGTAGCCGGTGATGATCACGGCGGTGGACGCGGTCCGGTGCGTCGCCGGCGCGGTGTCCGTGGTCACGGTATCCGTGACTGCGGCGTCCGTCATTGCGCACTCCCCAGGATGACGATGGCGTTGTTGCCGCCGAAGGCGAAGCCGTGATTCTCCACGATGCGGGGCTGCGCCTCCCGGGCCTCGCGGGCGACGCAGTCGACGCCGGGTCCGAGCGCGGGGTCCGGGGTCCGGACCGTCGCGGTGGGCGGGAGGAAGCCCTCGTGGAGAGCGGCGCAACAGGCGATGGCCCCGAAACCGCTGGCCGCCCCCATGGTGTGTCCCAGCATCGATTTGATGCTGCTGATCGGAGGGATGCGGTCGCCGAACACCTCGCGGACCGCGGCCACTTCGGTCGTGTCGTTGGCCCGTGTGCCGGTGCCGTGCGCACAGATGTAGTCGATCTCGTCGGGTGTGACCCCGGCGTTCTTCTGAGCGCGACGGATGCACTCGGCGATGCCTGCGCGGTCCGGCTGCGTCGGGTGTCTGGCGTCGCAGGTGAGGGCGTATCCCAGCACCTCGGCGTAGACGCGGGCTCCGCGTGCCCGGGCGCTGTCCCAGGACTCCAGGACCAGGGCGACACCGCCCTCGCCGGTGAGGATGCCGGCCCGTGCCTCGTCGAACGGGCGGCAGGCGTCGGGGGCGACGGCGCCCAGACGGTGGAAACCGGCGTGGGTGACACGGTTCACCGCGTCGGCGCCGCCCACCACCATCACATCGGCGCAGCCGCTGCGGATCTGGTCGAAGCCGTAGCCGAGGGCGTAGTTGCTCGCCGCACACGCCGTGCCGAACGTCTGCGCCTCGCCCCGCAGCCGCAGCTCGGTGTTGACGGCCGCCGCGATCCGGTCGGCCGGGGCCTGTGCGATCAGGCCGGGGTCGAGGTCGGCCAGGCCGCGCTCGAGCCACTGCTCGGTCAGGTCCTGGAAGACCCGGGCCTCACCGTTGGTGGTGCCCATGGCACTGCCCGCCCGGCGGGCGGACAGCTCGGCCGTGTCCCATCCGGCGTCCCGCACCGCCAGACGGGCGGCCGCGGCGGCGAACTGGCTGCTGCGCCCCCACTGCCGCGGGTCGAGGCGTTCCAGATGGTCCTCCGGCACGAAGTCGTGGACCTCACCAGCCTGCGTGTGGTCGAACCCCGAGGCGTCGAAGGACCGGATCGGCGAGATGCCGCTGCGGGCAGCCCGCAGCGAGTCGATGAACCCCCGGGCACCGATGCCCAGGCTGCTCACCGCGCCGAGTCCGGTCACCACGACGCGGTGCGCCGTCGCGTCAGACACCCGCGGCCTCCGAGGACGGCAGGTGACGGGCGACCAGGTCGTAGGCGGTCCTCAGGTCCACCAGCTCGGTCATCTCTTCCTGCGCTATCCGGATGCCGAGCCGGCGCTCGAAGCGGGAGACGATCTCGATGACCATCAGGGAGTCGGCTCCGAGGTCCTCCAGGCTCTTGTCCTCGGCGATCTCGTCGGCCGGGACCTCCAGGACGTCGGCGACGATCTGCCGGACCTGGGTGCGCAGGGCGGGCGTGAGGTCGGACATGGCAGTGCTTTCCCTTCTCTGCGAATCTGCGGATCCGCGGATCTATCTGCAGATCGGCGGAACCGCGGATATCTGCGGACGCAAGCGCGATGCGGACATAGGAGCGCGACGACGACCCGGAAACGGTTCCGTTCATTTCCGTCGCCCTCGCCGAGCATGCTGCCACGACGACGACAGCCCGCCTACAGAAGTCCGGCCGCTGCGATCCGTATTCCATTCCGGTTTTATGCGGCGTCCATTTCCATCCAGGTTTGATGCGCCGTCGACGTCCCCTCCGGAGAATGCGGGACGTCGGGACGGTGGCGTCCGGCTGTCGAGGTGAAGGGGCTTGCACCGATGAGACCGCACACACCCGTGGGTATCGTCTCGGCCGCTCTGTGGCTTCCCCACGGACGCGACACGGCCGCCGACGCGGTGGCCGAGGGCCGGCTGGAGGCACGGGTGGCACGCGACCTGGGACACCGTCACCTGCCCGTGGCCGAGGACGTGTCCGCTCCCGACATGGCGGTGCGCGCCGCGTCCGAGGCCCTGGGCCGGTCGGAGGCGGTCGCCGGCGACCTCGCCCTGTTGTGCCACGCGTGGATGTACTACCAGGGGCACGACCTGTGGTCCCCGCCTCACTACATCGCCGACCAGCTGGGCGCGCACGCCGCCCTGCCGGTCGGTGTGCGGCAGATCTGCAACGGCGGAGCGGCCGCCCTGGAACTGGCCGTGGGGCGGATGTCCCTGGAGACCGGCGTGCGGTACGCCCTGGTGACCACCGCGGACCGGTTCGTCCCGCCGGGCTTCGACCGCTGGCGCAGCGACTACGGCGCCGCCTACGGGGACGCGGGCACGGCGGTCCTGCTGCGGCAGCCCGCCGCCGCCTCGGATGCGCTCCTGCTGCGCTCCCTGCACAGCGCGGCGGCACCGCAGCTGGAGGGCATGCACCGGGGGAACGACCCCTTCGCGCGGCTGCCCAGGGACGTCTCCCCGGTCGTCGACATGCGCCGCACCAAGCGGACCTACCTCAGGGAACACGGGACGGACGACTTCCAGAAGATCAACCGCGACATGATCCGGCACGTCCTGCGGCGGGCGTTGCAGGACGCCGGGGTGCGCCCGGACGATCCGCGCATCCGCCTGGCCGTGCTGCCCCGGCTCGGCGCCAAGGTGCTGAACGCCGACTGGATTCCGGTCCTGAGCGCGCTGCTGCCCGTCCCCATGGCCGACTGGGGGACGGACACCGGTCATCTGGGCACCGGGGACCTGGCGGCCGGTCTGCACGACGTGCTGCACGGGGAGGTCCTGCGGCCCGGCGAGATCGCCGTGCTGCTGAACGCCGGCGCGGGCTTCACCTGGACGTGCGCGGTCGTGGAGGCCACACGTCGCTGAGCGACGGCCGCGCGGACCGCGTGGCGGCGAGCGAGGGCCGAGAGAGGCCCGCCCGGGTTTCCGGGCGGGCCTCTCGGCGTGCCTCGTGGGACACGACGAGCACGCCGAGGGGATCCACCGCTGCTGTCACGGTGGTCCCGTCGGCGGGCCGCCTGCCGTTTGTTCATTTCCACCGGTGTCGTGGACGGACGTCCCTTCCCGGTCCTTTTTCAGAATTCTCCGTGCTGATCCGCGGGACGCTGCGCCCGTGCGACGGGTGAAGGAAAAAGCAGGTACCGGGAAAGCGGCCGCACACCGCCGGTGCCACGGGCAGCAGACGACCCCGAACCGGCTTTTCACGCCTTCTTTATACGCCTTTCATGCGCGCCCCGGAGCATCGTGCCGGCACCGAAACACAAGGAGTTCCGACATGACGGCAGCCACCGAAGTCGCCGAGAACGCGGTGACACCGGATCCTCCACCGCCGCCCGCAGCGGGCGATGCCGGGCTGGAGTTCGCGCGCACCGTCGACCGACGGCTGGTGCACCGCGCCGCGGTGAGCGAGGTACTCGTCACCGACCTGCGGCGCGACGGCGACGCGTTTCTGGCCGGGGCTCAGCTTCCGCTCTCGCACGGCTACTTCGGCGACCATCTGCGCCGGCCGGCCACGTTCGATTTCCTGCTCCTGCTGGAGGCCGCCCGGCAGGCGTGCACGGCCGCCGGACACCTGTACTACGGGGTGTCCCGCGACACCGTCCATCTCGTCAACGGTCTCTCGGTCCGCATCACGGACCAGGACGCCCTCGAGGCCGGGACCCGGCCCGGCGAACTGGTCCTGGCGGGCAGCGCCGTGCGCGACGAGGGCACGGACGCACGGCTGCGCGGGCTGCGCTTCGACGTGACCGCGAGCCTGGCCGGACGGCAGGCCGCCCGGATCGGCATCGACACCAGCACCGTGGTGGACGAGGACTACCGCAGACTCCGCTTCTTCCAGCGCCGGTCCGCTCCCCCGGTCACCGAGGACCTGGACACCACCGCGACCGGACGGCCCGCGGACCCCGCCGCCGTGGGGCGGGCCAATCCGCTCAACGTCGTGCTGGGCGAACCGGAGCACGCAGCGGGCGGCACCTTGTCCGCACCGGTCGAGCCGCGGTGGGAGAACCGCAGCCTGTTCGACCACACCTACGACCACATCCCGGCCATGGTGCTGGTGGAGGCGGCGCGGCAGCTGACCCATCTGGCGGGCGTGCCCGTTGCCGCGCCCGTGACCGCGTGCACGGCGCGCTTCACGCGCTTCGTCGAACTGGACAGTTCCGTCACGGTGACGACCAGGACGGCCCGGCCCGGCGCCGCCGGGCCGGCACCGGACGGCCTGCTCGTGGAGTTCTGGCAGAACGGGGCGACGGTGGCCGAGACGGATCTGCGGTTCGGCCCCGCGGCCGGCGAGGAGGAGGCATGACCGCGACGCCCGTCGTCCGAGCGGTGTGGAGCGACTTCGGAGGCGTACTGACCCCACCCATCGATCGTGACCTGCAGGCCTTCTGCGACCGTGAGGGACTGCCCGCCGCCGCGTTCCGGGCAGCGATGGCCGAGGTGGCCCGGCCCTTCGGCGCGGACGTGATGGCCCCGCTGGACACTCCGCTGCTCAGCGAGGAGGAGTGGGCCCGGCGCATGGCGGACGTCCTGGCCCGGGACGCCGGGGTGAAGGCCGACCTGTCCGGCTTCGGCGAGCGATGGTTCCGGGGTCGGCAGACCAACGACGCGTGGCTGCGTTTCCTGCGCGAGCTGCACGACGCGGGTGTGTTCGTCGGCATGCTGTCCAACATGCCCCCGGCCTGGGACCGGCAATGGCGCCGCATGATCGACCCTGCGGGCCTCTTCGATGCGCTGGTCCTGTCCTTCGAGGTCGGCTGCCGCAAACCCGAGCGGCGGATCTTCGAGATCGCCGCGGAGGCCGCAGGGGTACCGGCAGAGGCCTGCGTGCTGATCGACGACTCCGCGGCCAACTGCGCGGGCGCCGAGGAAGCCGGCTGGCAGGCCGTCCACTTCACCGGCGCCGAGCAGGCGGCGGCGCGGCTGCGTCCGCTGCTGACCGCGCCGTCCGATGCCTAGACCGGTTCGCCGCTCGACCGGACCGCCTTGCCTCAGCTGTCCCGACCACAGGAGACCACCGTGTCGAAAACCGTTCTGATCACCGGCGGCAACCGGGGGATCGGGCTCGCCGTCGCGCGCGCGTTCAGCGCGGGCGGCGACAAGGTCGCCGTCACCCACCGCACCGGGGAACCGCCCGAGGGGCTCTTCGGCGTGCGCTGCGACGTCACCGACCCCGGCTCCGCCGAGCGCGCCGTGTCCGAGGTGGAGGCGCAGTACGGCCCCGTCGAGGTGCTCGTCGCGAATGCCGGCATCACCCGGGACGGACTGGCCCCGGTGATGCGTGACGACGACTTCGAGGATGTGCTGCAGACCAACCTGGTGGGAGCGTTCCGCATGGCCCGCCTGGTCGCCCGGTCGATGATCAGCGCGCGGCGGGGCCGGATCGTCTTCATGTCGTCCGTCATGGGCTTTCTCGGCTCACCCGGCCAGACCAACTACGCCGCGTCGAAGTCCGGACTGCTGGGGCTGACCCGCTCGCTCGCCTGGGAGCTGGGGTCGCGCGGCATCACCGTCAACATGGTCACCCCCGGCCTCATCGAGACCGACATGATCCGCCACGTCACCGACAAGCGGCGGGAGCAGCTGCTCGGCCAGACGCCGCTGCGCCGGACCGGCACCCCTGAGGAGGTCGCCGAGGTCGTCCGGTTCTTGGCGAGCGACGGCGCCTCGTACGTCACCGGGGCCGTCGTTCCCGTCGGAGGCGGCCTCGCCATGGGCCAGTAGCGCAGCGGTCCGCCGCAGCACACCGCGCGCCCCACGTACCGCACCACCGCACCCCTGACCGACGAACAACGACGAACAACGACGAACAACGGCGAAGAACGCCGAACAGCGACGAACGACAAGGAGCAACTCGTGACGACCCACGCCCTGACCGACGAGGACGTCCGCAAGATCGCCGTGGACATGGGGCTGATCTTCAACGACGGGGACGAGGAGGCCGCGCACCGGCTCGTCGCCGAGGACTTCATCGACTGGGAGGCCCCGGAGGGCTCGCCCCGCGGGCCGGAGGCCTACGCCAACACCGCCCGTTGGATGCGCGGTGTCTGGGAGGACGCACGCTGGGAGATCGTCGACTCCTTCGCCAAGGGCGACAAGGCGGCCCTGCGGGTGATCTTCACGGGCCGGCAGGTCAAGGACTTCATGGGGATCCCCGCGACCGGCAAGCGGGTCCGGGTCCAGCACATCCACCTCTACCGGATCGCCGACGGCAAGGTCGTCGAGCACTGGGCGGTCCGGGACGACCTGGAGCTGATGCGTCAGCTCGGCGCCTGGGACAAGCCGTTGGAGGGCGCGCCCAAGCCCGCGCCGCGCGCCTGATCCGGCGTCCCCGTCGCGTCTTCCCCTCACACGTGTGGGCGGTACCGCTCCGGTGCCGCCCACACGGCGTTGCCGCACGCCGACCAAGGGCGTGCCCGGTCCGCGGATCCGCGCAGGCAGTGCGCGGCAACCCGGGAATTCCCGGTGGGCGACGGCCCGGTCCGCTCACCGCTTCAGCGGACCCACACCTCTCAGGAGTGTGTCCACGACGGCCGCGGCGAGCGTGTCCGGGTCGAGGCCGCTGGCCGCACGTTCCTGGATCGCCTGCTCGATCAGCGCGTGGTACACGCGCTGCGCCCACGGCAGGTCCGCGCCGGGCCGCAGCAGCTCGGCGTCGCGGGCGCGTTCGAGCAGCCTCATGCCCTTGGCGAAGATGCGCTCGTGCGCGGCGATGGCCTCGGGGTCGCGCAGCTGGGGCTGGTGGACGGCGAACCGCCAGCTGCTCTTGACCTCGATGACGTTCGCGGTGACCTGGTGGAGCGCCACCATGGGCGGTGCGGTCTCCGGCCGTCCCGCGTCGATGGCCTCCTCGACCTGCCGGAAGGCGTGCGAGGCCAGCGCGTCGAGCAGGGCCTCGCGGGAGACGAACCGCCGGTGCACGGTGGTGCGGGCCACGCCCGCGGCGGCCGCGATCTGGGCCAGGCTCGCAGCGGGGTCGTCGCTCAGCACGCGCTCCGCGGTCTCCAGAATCAGCCGGACCGTGCGTTCGGAGTCCGCACGCAGTGGCCGCTGACTTGTGGTGTCCGGCACGGTTCCCGCCTTTCTGCCCGGCTCTCGGCGTCTACCGACTTTATCAACGCACATCCGAGTAGCAAGTACTGGCCTACTTGCAACATGATGTTGCATCTTCGTCGATCTCGGCTACAGTCATGTACCGACTACTGATGGAGTTGCAACCAGCAAGGAGTGTCGTCTCGTGACACAGGGCCAGCAGGACTGGATGGAGACGTACGAGTTCCACGACGGGGTCACCGCGAGCGGCCCCGCTGAGCTGCAGAAGGTCGGCGTCCTGAAGATCGGCCGGCCCGACGCCCGGCGCGTGCTGGTGTGGGTGGGCGGCCGCGAGGGCGGCGCCGCGGTCTTCCGGCACACCGCGCGCTGCCTGGCCAAGGCCGCCGACGACCTCCAGGTGTGGGCGGTCGACCGCCGCGAGCAGAACCTCGCGGATCTCTCCGGCTTCTCCCGCAGCCCCGAGGAGGCCACCGAGTACTACTTGGGCGGCCGGTACCGGGCCAGTGACTCCAAGGACCACCTGTACGCGGCGCAGTGGGGTCTCGCCGTGCTCGTGGAGGACCTGCGGCGCGTGATCCTGGCGGCCTGTGACGGCGGGCGCCGCGAGGTCGTTCTCGGCGGTGTGTCCGTGGGCGCGACCGCCGCGCTGTCCTACGCCGCCTGGGACTTCGACGGCACTCCCGGCCACCGCGACCTGGCGGGCCTGGCCGTCGTCGACGGCGGGGTGCACAACGCCTTCGAGGGCGCCGGTCTGAAGTTCGACCTGCCGCTGGCCGCCGCCGAGGGCTGGCTCGCGCAGATCGAGCAGGGAGCGGTCTTCGAGGACTACACCAGCACCACGGTCGGTCTGGGCACCCGGCCCGAGGACGCCGCTGTCTGGTTCCAGCTGGCGGCTCAGCACGCCCTGGCGGACCCTGACGCCCCGGCTGTGCTCGCCGACCGGCTGCCCGAGGCGGTCCGCACCGACCGCAAGCTGACCAACGCGGGCCTGCTGGGCTGGCTGGTCGACGCCGAGCGCGCCCACCCTTCGTTCTCGGTGCGGGCCGGCACGCTGGAGGACAGCGGCGCCTGGAAGGACGGCGGCCCCACCAGCCTGGCCACCATCGCCGAGGCGTTCGCCGGACCGCAGCCCGGCGCCTGGCTGTGGTACACGCTCAACCGTGTGCTGCTCGACTACGTCGCGGCGCTGCCCTTCACCGAGACCGACGTCACCCGCCGGCTCGGCCTCCGGCTGGCCCACACCAGCGGCATCGACGTCCCGCTGTACGCCTTCCAGTCGGGCCTGACCAACGGCACCACCGGACAGGCGGCCGCCTCGGTCGCCGCCGGCAGCCGGATCCCCGAACTGGCGCTGTACTCCGACACGGCGCTGACCCACCAGGACGTGGTGTACGCCCGCTGGGAGGACAACCGCTTCCTGCAGACCCTGTCGCAGTGGCTGCGCACTCTCCCGGCTCGCGACCGCTGACCGGTCCGTGTGCCCGGGCGGCGGAACCCGTCCCGGCGGTTTCGCCGCCCGGCCGTCCCCCTCCCCGTCTCACCTCGGAAGGAGCAGCAGTCCGATGACTGCCGTCACCGCCCGTGAAGCACCTCCACGGGCCGGCCTCACCCTCTTCGCCCTGTGCCTGGCCGTCTTCATCGTTCCCTACGGCCTGAGCAGCCCTCCGGTCGCCCTGCCGGCGATCGGCCGCGACCTGGACGCCGGCGTCGTTCCCCTCCAGTGGGTGGTCAACTCCTACAACGTGATGGCCGCCAGCTGCATGATGGCCGCCGGCTCCATCGCCGACCGCATCGGCCGCAAGCGGGTCTTCGCCTTCGGTGTCGCCCTGTACGGCGTCTCGTCGCTGATCGGCGCGCTCGCCCCGCACGTCGTCGTTCTCGACGTGGCGCGCGGTGTCTCGGGTGTGGCCGCTGCCTGCATCATGACCGCCGGTGTGTCGGTCATGGCCAACATGTACGAAGGCGCCGCCCGGACCAAGGCGTTCGCCTTCGTCGGGGTCACCATCGGCGCGGGTCTCGCGCTGGGTCCGACGACCTCCGGCCTGCTGTCGTCCGCGCTCGGCTGGCGTTCGGTGTTCTGGATCCACGTCGTCATCACCGCGCTGTCCCTGGCCGGCTTCCGTCTCGTGCAAGAGTCGAAGGACCCGGACGCCAACTCCGTCGACTGGCCCGGCACGGTCACCTTCACCGTCGGCCTGTTCCTGTTCACCCTCGGCGTCATCGAAGGGCCCCAGTGGGGCTGGGCCAGCCCGCAGGTGCTGGGGCTCTTCCTCGGCTGCGTGGTGTTCCTGGCCGCCTTCGTCGCGGTGGAGCGGCGCCAGCGCATGCCGATGTTCGACCTGAGCCTGTTCCGGGAGCCCCGCTTCCTGGCCGTCAACCTGCTGGCCACCGCGGTCTCCTTCGGCTTCGTCGGCCTGATGGTCCTGCTGCCGTCCTACCTCGTCGGCGCCAACGGGCAGAGCGACGGCACGGCGGGCCTGACCATGCTGCTGCTGACCGTTCCGGTCCTGCTCTTCCCGCTCGTCGCCGGGCGTCTGGTGCAGGCCGGGGTCGGCATGCGCGTCGTCCTCAGCTCCAGCCTGATGCTGGTGGCCGCCGGCTGCGCCTGGCTGACGGTGGTTCACCCGGGCATCGGCCTGCTCGGCCTGGCCGGACCACTGATCGTGGTCGGCACCGGCATCGGCCTGATCTACGGCCTGATGGACGGCGCCGCGGTGAGCACCGTCCCGCCCGCCAAGGTCGGCATGGCCAGCGGCATGTTCAACACCATCCGGCTCGCCAGCGAGGCCGTCGCCGTGGCGGGCATGGTGGCCGCCCTGGTCTCCCTCGTCCAGAGCCGGATCGGGGACGGGCTGTCCCGCTTCACCGCCGGGACCGCTCTGCGCACCCGTGAGGTCGCCGACAGCGTCACCAGCGGCGACGTCGACGGCCCGGTCCGGCAAGCGGCCGCCGGCCTGCGCGCCGAGTTCGCGGACTTCCTCCGCACCGGGTACACCGAGGGCTTCCGCATCGTCCTGTGGTGCGCCGCTGCCATCTGCGTAGTCAGCGCCGTGGTCCTGCACCGCATCCTCACCGACCGTCCGGGCGACGCCGACCCGGACACGAAGGAGGGCGAGCGCACCGAGGCCCCCGCAACGGCGGGGTAGCGCGGTCCGGGGCCGTACCGGGGCGGACGCCTGCGGTACGGCGGCCAGGACCCGTCGCTGCAGCGGCCTTCGCCCCTGACCGAGGGCCGGTGCCGACGGCGGGGCCGGCTCCTTCCTCACGGGTCCGCCGTCCGGTGCACGGCGGCCGGACGTCGGACCCGCCCGCTCCCGTGGATTTCGCTCTCGCTTCCCGTGCCCAGCGATACATCCGCACCGTACAGCAGACGGAAAGAACACACAGAATCACGAAGTCGACACAGTGAAGAATCCCCTCGCGAATCAACCTTCGTTGTAATCCCTTGATAGCGCCCGGCGCATGTGTGAGCCTCGAACACACGATGCCGGAGTAAGCGCGAACTCAAGGATCACAATGCTACGGTTCAACATCATCGGGCCGCTGAATCTCACCTGGAATTCCGAGACGATCACCGTGCCACGAGGCCCGAAAGTCCGCCAGTTGCTGACCCTTCTGACGCTCCGGCCCGGATCGGTGGTGTCGCACGGAACACTGGTGGACGAACTATGGGGGAAGGAGCCACCGAAAACAGCGCTCTCAACGGTACGAACACACGTGTACCACCTGCGCAAATCGCTGCGCGAGGCGCTCGGCGAGAGAACGGCGCACGATCCGATCGAGACCTGGTCGACCGGGTATGTGCTGCGCGCGCTGCCGGAACAGGTGGACACCGAGGTCTTCCAGCAGCTCGCCCGCCAGGGAGAGGCTCTGCTCAACCGTGGCGAGCTGGTGGAGGGTGCGCGGCTGATCCGGCAGGCCCTCGCGCTGTGGCGCGGAGACCCACTGACCGATGTGACCCGCGGTCCGGTGCTCACCCAGCACGTGCGGCATCTCGAGGAGCTGCACATGCGCACCCTCCAGTTGCGCATAGACGCCGATATGCGCATGGGCCTGCACTGTCAGATCGCAGCCGAATTGAAAAGACTGGTGGCCTGTCATCCGCTCAATGAATGGCTGCATGGACAGCTCATCACCGCTTTGTACCGCAGCGGACGGCGGGCCGACGCTCTGCATGCTTATCACGACATGCGGAATCTGCTCAGGGAAGAACTCGGGCTCGACCCCTCGACGGAACTCCAGAACCTGTATCAGGCGATCCTGTCGGACAAAGCAGGGAACCACAGTTTCGTGGAATCCCCGGCCGCCCCCGTGAACCGGCTGTTCTCCGGACCCGTCGATCGCGCGTCCTGACCTCCGTCGGCGGATTTCCCCGCCCGGATGAATTCCTGCTCCCTCTGCCCGCCCGCGGCGGCCGATTCTCGTCAGAACGGCGCATGCGGCCATCGTCCCGGGGCCCCGGCCCCTTTCCCCGGCTCCTACACCGAAAAGGCACTGCCATGACCAGACGAATCCGACGCCTGCACCGCGCACTCGTGCCCGCCGCCCTCGCCCTCGCCACGCTCCTGATGCCCTCCACGGCAGTCGCCGGCCCCGTGACGCCTCACACGGCCGGCGCCGGGGCAGCGACGGCCCACGCGGCGCTGCCGGATCTGATCACCGGATCCGGACAGGCCATCCACCCCGAGGGCGTCGTCTGGGACCCGACGCGCTCGGCCTTCCTGATCGGCTCCATCCGGTACGGCACCGTGTCGGTGGTCGGCGGCGACGGCACACCCCGCACCCTGATCGACGACCCCGAGCTGATAGCGACCGGCGGGATCCGCGTCGACGTTCCGCGCAACCGTCTTCTCGTCACCTACGACGACGTCTACGCGGGCCCCGACGCCCTGCTCAGCGTCGGCTCCACGCCCGAGACCCGTGGACGTCACGCCGGACTGGCCGTCTACGACCTGCGGACCGGGAAGCTGAAGCGACGTATCGACCTCGGCGCGGCGCCCGGTCTGCATCTCGCCAACGACATCGCCCTGGACCCGCGTGGCAACGCCTACGTCACGGACTCCTTCTCCGGCCACATCTTCAAGGTCACCCCCGAGGGCCGGGCGTCGACGTTCCTCTACGACCCGGCGCTGGACGCCGGAGCGGACGAGAACGGCCTGCCCAACGTCGGTGTCAACGGCATCGTGTACCACCCCGACGGCTACCTGCTCGTGGTGCGCTACGACACGGGGGCGCTCTTCCGTGTCCCGCTGGACAGGCCGGACGACGTCCGTGAGGTCGACCTGGAGCAGCGCATCCCCGGCGCGGACGGCATGGCCCTCGCCTCGGACGGCACCCTGTGGGCGGCGACGAACACCATCCGCTCCGACGGCATCGACGGGGTCTTCCGGCTCGCCTCGGACGACGGGTGGAACACCGGCCGCACCGTGAGCGTCCAGGAGTCGCCGGAGGCGGCACCCACCACGGTGGCCGTCACCCCGTCCGGCGACTACGTGCTCAGCAGCAACCTCAACGTCCTGTTCGGAAGCGGCGGCGCGCAGACCCGGGACGGCTTCGTGCTGCGCCGCTACTGAGCGCGGGCATCTGTCCGCGGCAGGAACTTCCGCGCAACAACACGGGATCATCCGCACAGGAACACGGGAGAGCACATGGAACGCCGATTCCTCGCCGGTCTGGAGGTGTCCGCACTCGGCCTCGGCTGCATGGGCATGAGCGACCACTACGGTGTGCCTGACGACCGGGAGTCCCTGGCCACGATCCGGCGTGCCCTGGACAGCGGCGTGACGTTGCTGGACACCGCCGACATGTACGGCCCGTTCACCAACGAACGCCTCGTCGGGAAGGCCGTGGCCGGCCGCCGGCACGAGGTCGTCATCGCCACCAAGTTCGGTATCGAACGACTGCCGGACGGCACGGTCAAGGGCGTCAACGGCCGCCCCGAGTACGTGCGGGCCGCCTGTGACGCCTCGCTGCTCCGGCTGGGCGTCGACCACATCGACCTGTACTACCAGCACCGGGTCGACCCGACGGTGCCCGTGGAGGAGACCTGGGGCGCTCTGTCCGAACTGGTCGCGGCCGGCAAGGTGCGGCATCTCGGTATCTCCGAGGCGGCGCCCGGCACAGTGCGCCGGGCGCACACCGTCCACCCGGTCACCGCGGGACAGTACGAGTACTCGCTGTTCACCCGCGACATCGAGGACTCGCTGCTGCCCACCCTGCGGGAACTCGGCATCGGGCTGGTGGCCTACAGCCCGATGGGCCGGGGTCTGCTCACCGGCCGCATCACGGACACCACAGCGCTGCCGTCCCATGACGTACGGCACCTGTCCCCGCGGTTCAGCCGCAAGAACCTGGACAGAAATCTCCGGCTCGTGGACGCACTGCGCGGGCTGGCCGCCGGCCTCGGGGTGACGGCCGCCCAGCTGGCTCTGGCGTGGCTGCTGGCCCGAGGCAGCGACATCGTCCCGATCCCCGGCACCAAGCGGCGCACCTACCTCGACGAGAACCTCGGCGCGCTGACGGTGGGCCTGACGGCCGATCAGCTGGCCGTGATCGAGGCGGCCGTACCGGCCGCGGTCGTGGCGGGTGAACGGTACGACCCGCCCCGTATGGCCACCGTCGGCATCTGACAACCCACAACCAGGAGAGGCACATGCACATCACCGTTTTGGGAGCCACCGGCAACACCGGCCGGCGTGTCGTCAGGCAGCTGCTGGAGGAGGGGCACACGGTCCGCGCGGCGGTGCGTGATGCCGCGCGGGCGGAGAAGCTGCTGGGCGAGGGCGTCGCGATCGCCGCCGTGGACCTCGCGGCGCCCGGCGCCGCCCTGGGCGACGCGTTCGCCGGCACGGATGCCGTGATCAACACGGCGGCCACCCGCAGCATGGACCGGAGGCAGGCCGAGCTCATCGACCACCAGGGCATCGTCGCCGCCGTCGACGCGGCGGTGGCCGCCGGGGTGCGGCGCTGGGTGCAGCTGTCGATGTGGGGCACCGCCGACCCCAGCCGGCTGCCCGGGTACCTGCGCGCCACCGGCCACGCCAAGCTCGCCGCGGACACGCATCTGGAGAAGTCGGAGCTGGAGTGGACGATCGTCCGGCCGCCCTGGCTGAACGACAGTGCCCCCGCGGGCCGCGTCACCGTGGGCGACGAGGTCGAGGAGGGGTCGCTGAGCCGTGAGGACCTGGCGACCGTGCTGGTCTCCTCACTGCGGCATCCGGCCACCGTCCGCCGCGCCTTCGAGGTGACCGGCGGCGGCCGTCCGATCGCCGACGCCCTGGACTCACTGGGCTCCTGACCCCGCTCCCCGGCCCCGGGTGTGCCTCGGCAGCATCACGTCACGAGGCGCACTCGGGGTCGGCGGCTCCTCACGGACAGGTGTGCCCTGGCCTGATCCCGTCGGTCCGCGGCCGTCTCGGCACAGCCCCTGCCCTGAGCGGCTCCGGTTCCGGAACTCCCGCATGCCGCAGAGGCGTTGACAGGCGCGAGAAACGCGGCGAGGGAGGCACAGTGACGCAGGAGCACATGCGGGATCCCTGGCGGTTACTGCTGGTGGAGGACGACCGGGAGCTGGTCGGGATGCTCAGCGAGGTCCTGCGGGACGAGGGGTACGCGGTGGACGTCGCGACCGACGGGCAGCGGGGACTGCACCTCGGGCTCACCCGCACGTACGACGTGCTCGTCATCGACCGGCGGCTGCCCGTGCTGGACGGTCTGGATCTGCTGCGCCGGCTGCGGTCCCGTCCGGTGCGCTCACCCGTGCTGTTGCTGACCGGCATGGGCAGCGTGCCGGACCGGGTGGACGGGCTGGACGCGGGTGCCGACGACTATCTGGCCAAACCCTTCGACCTGGACGAACTCACCGCCCGGCTCCGGGCGTTGTGCCGACGCTCGCTGGACGTCAGCGAGGTGCTGCGGATCGGTTCCGGCCGGCTGGACGTATCGCGCCGGGAGGTGGTGCTCGAGGACGGCGAGCGTGTCTCCCTGGCCGCGCGGGAGTTCGAGCTGCTGTGGGCGCTGGCCACCCGGCCCGACGCGGTGTACTCGCGGGCGGAGCTGCGCCGTACGGTCTTCGACGAGGCGCACGCCCCGTCGATCGTCGACACGTATGTGTACTACCTGCGCCGCAAGCTCGGCCGCAAGGCGGTGCGGACGGTGCGCGGGGTCGGCTACCGGCTGGGGTCGCTGTGAGAGGGCCGCGCCGCAGCGAGGAGGAGCTGGTGGTGCGCCGGGCCCGGTGGCGGATCGTGTGGACCACCGGTGCCGTCATCACCCTGCTGATCGTGCTCGTCGGCGCCGTCGCCTACCTGGTGACGGCACGGGCGCAGGACGAGCAGGTGCGCCGCGAGGTGCGGTTCGGTGCCGCGCACGCGGACCTGTCGCGGCCGCCCGGGTGCATGTGGCTGTACGGGCCGGGTGCGCCCGTGCTGCCGAACGCGCCCGTCGGGTTCCCGTTGGAGGGCGATCTGCGGCGGGTGCGGTCGACCGGTGAGCCGGTGGAGCGTTCGGTGCGCCGCGGGGACACCACCTATCTGGTGCGCACGCAGGTGCGCGACAACGGGGACGTGGTGCAGGCCGTGTTCGATCTGCGGTTCCAGCTCGCCGACCGCGGTCACCTGCTGTCGGCGCTGGTGCTGGCCGAGGCGGTGGGGCTGGTCGCCACCGCCGTCACCGGTCTGGTGCTCGGGTACCGGGCGGTGGCTCCGCTGGCCGAGGCGCTGGCCCGGCAGCGGCGGTTCGTCGCCGACGCCAGCCACGAGCTGCGCACGCCGATCACCCAGCTGCACACCCGGGCGCAGGTGCTGGCGCGCCGGGCGGCGGCCGACGGGCTGCCGGCGGCGCACCGCGACGGTCTGCGCCTGCTGGTGACCTCCCTGGGCCGGCTCGGCGAGGTGCTGGACGATCTGCTGTCGTCGGCGGTGCTCGCGGCGGGTCCGGCGTGGCGGGCGAGACGACGGGTGGACCTGGTGGACCTGGTGCGGTCGGCGGCGGCCGAGGAGGAGGAGCGGGTCCGGGAGCGCGGGCTGACCGTCCGGGTGGACGGCCCGCCGTTCCCGCTGTGGGTCGACGGGGTCGCGTCCGCCTTGCGCCGGGCGGTCGGGGAACTGCTGGCGAACGCCATCGCGCACACCCCGCGCGGCGGGCGGATCGACCTGGTGCTGTCCCGTGCGGACGGCTCGGCGGTGCTGACGGTCGCGGACACCGGAAGCGGCTTCGCCCGCGGGGAGGCCGAGGGGCTGTTCCGCCGCTTCCACCGGGGCGGTGACGGCCGGTTCGGGCTGGGGCTGGCGCTGCTGCGGGAGGTCGTCACCGACCATGGCGGCACGGTGACGGCGGACGGGCGGCCGGGGCACGGGGCACGGTTCACCCTGCGGCTGCCGCTGAGCCCGCCGTCGGAGCAGGCCGCGAACGGTGCGTTCAGGGCAGTGCGCGGTCGGCGAGCAGTCGTGCCGCTGTCCGGACGTCTGCGTCCAGCGGCCGGTCCGGGTCGACCGGGTCGATGGCGGCGCTGAGGGCGTCGAGGAGGTCCGCGCAGCGGGGTGCGGTGGGCCGGCGGGCGCCGACGTGGACGGCCTGGCGCAGGCCGAGGGCGAGGGACCCGCACAGCAGGCCGAGCAGCTCGGCCATGTCGTGGGCGCGCAGGGCGGCCTGGGTGCCGAAGGGGACGACGTCCTGGTTGTGCAGGTTGGTCGGCAGGCTCTGCATGGCGGCGGGGGTCGCGTTGCGGCGGATCTCGGCGACGAAGGCGGTGGTCGCCAGCTGCACGCCCTGCAGGCCGTGCTGGACGCCGGGCCGGGTGGCGAGCAGGGGCGGCAGGCCACCGTTGCGGTGCGGGTCGACCAGCAGGTCGAGCTGGCGTTCGGCGAGGTTGCCGAGCTGGGCGGTGACACAGGCGAGCAGGTCGGCGGCGAACGCCGCGGGCTGCCCGAAGAAGTTGCCGCCGTGCACCACCTTCCCCTCGCCCGCCGTGCCGGGGAAGAACAGCGGGTTGTCGCTGATCTGGGCCAGGTCGGCGGCGACCACCGTGTCGACGTACCGCAACGCGTCCTCGGCGGCGCCGAGCAGCTGCGGGGAGCAGCGGATGCTGTACGGCTCCTGCAGCGGGCGTGTCCCGGACGGCTCGGTGCCCTCCAGCCACTGCCGCATGCGGGCGGCGGTGCCGCCGGCGCCGGGGTGGGCGTAGGCACGCATCAGGTCGGCGTCGAGGAAGCCGGTGTCGCAGCCGAGGAGGTCGGCGAGCAGGCAGGTCAGGGCGGTCAGGGAGCGGTGGGCGGTGCGGACGGCGTCGTGGGCGAGGGCGAGGGCCGCGGTGGTGACGGAGGTGCCGTTGACGAGGGCGAGGGCGTCGCGGCCGTCCAGGGCGAGGGGGCGCAGTCCGGTGGCGGCGAGGGCCTCGGCCGCGGGCATGCGGCGGCCGTCGGCGTAGGCGTGGCCGCGGCCGCGCAGCGCCTGGGTGGCGTAGGCGAGCGGGATGAGGTCGCCGCTGGCGCCGACGGAGCCGTAGCGGGGGACGGCGGGGGTGAACGTGGTGGCGAACATCTCCGCGAGCCGTTCGACGACGTCGGCACGGACCCCGGACACACCCTGGGCGAGGGACCGGGCACGTATCAGCAGGGCGGCGCGCACGACGCCGGGCGGCAGGTCGGGGCCCTGGCCGGCGCCGAGGTGGGCGAGGGTGTTGTCGCACTGGTCGGCCTCGTCGGCCCGCCCGGCGTAGCCGACGAGGGCGCCGAAACCGGTGGTGGCGCCGTAGATGGGCCGCTGCGGGCCGGTGCCGTCGCCGTCGCGCAGGGTGCGGAAGACGCGGTGCCCTTGCGCCAGCCGGGCGCGGGAGGCGTCGTCCACGGTGACGGTCAGCAGGCCGGCCGCGCGGCGCAGGACGGCGGGGTCGAGGGGGTCGGAGAGCGAGACGGTGTCCGTGGTCAGCACGTGTCTCACGGTAGGCGTGCAATCTCAGAGCGCTTTGAGATGTGCTGGCTAGGTTCCGGGCCATGGCCTACGACTACGTGATCATCGGAGCGGGGCCGGCGGGCCTTCAGCTCGCCGCCTTCCTGGAACGCGACGGTGCGGACTATGTGGTGCTGGAACGCGGCAGCACTCCGGGCACGTTCTTCACCCGGTTCCCCCGGCACCGCACCCTCATCTCGATCAACAAGGTGCACACGGGGTACGACGATCCGGAGCTGCGGCTGCGGATGGACTGGAACTCGCTGCTGAGCGACGATCCGGAGCTGCTGTTCACCCGGTACAGCCGGCGCTACTTCCCGCCGGCCGACGACATGGTCCGGTATCTGCGGGACTTCGCCGAACGCACCGGGGTGCGGGTGCGGTACGGCACGGAGGTGACACGTGTCTCGCGCGACGAGGGCGGGTTCACCGTGACCGACGCCTCCGGGGGGACCTGGCGGGCACGGCGCGTGGTGGTGGCGACGGGGGTGCCGCTGCCGAACCTGCCGGACATCCCCGGCATCGAACTGGCCGAACGCTACGACACGTTCGACACCGACCCGGAGTCCTTCACCGACCAGCGGGTGCTGGTGATCGGGCGGGGCAACTCCGCGTTCGAGACCGCCGACAGTCTGATGGAACACGCGGCCGTCATCCATCTCGTCGGCTCCGGTTCGCTGCGCCTGGCCTGGCAGACGCACTACGTGGGGCATCTGCGGGCGGTGAACAACAACTTCCTGGACACCTATCAGCTCAAGTCGCAGAACGCGCTGCTGGACGGGCGGGTGCTGGAGATCCGGCGGGACGGGGACGGCTTCCGTGTGCCGGTGGCCTTCGAACGGGCCGACGAGGTGGTGAAGGACCTGCGCTACGACCGGGTGATCGTCGCGACCGGGTTCCGGTTCGACGCGTCGGTGTTCGACGGCAGCTGCACGCCCGAGACCGTGGTCGACGGCCGGTTCCCCGCCGTGACTCCCGTCGGGGAGTCGGTGAACGTGCCGGAGCTGTACTTCGCCGGAACCTTGACGCAGGGCCGTGACTTCAAGAAGTCCACCACGGGTTTCGTGCACGGGTTCCGTTACACGGTCCGCGCCCTGCACCGGGAGCTGCGCCGGCGTCACCACGGCGAGCCGTGGCCGGTGGTGGAGCTGGGCGGGGACCTCGAGGCGGCGGTCGATCGCGTCATCACGCGGGTCAACCGGTCCTCGGCGCTGTGGCAGCAGTTCGCCGTCCTCGGGGACGTGCTGCTGCTCGCCCCGGACGGCACGATGCGCTATGCCGAGGAGGTCCCGGTCGCCCAGGTGCCGAAGGCGGTCCGCGCCGGGCATTTCGGCCCGGTGGCCGCGCATGCGGTGATCACCCTGGAGTACGGGGCCGACCACGACCGGGTGGACCCGTTCGACGTGGCGGCGGCCCGTCCCGCGCAGCAGGACGCCTCGGGGCTGGACAGCCGCTATCTGCATCCGGTGGTGCGCTGGTACCGCGACGGCCGGGAGACCGGCGAGCACCACCTGCGGGAGAACCTGGAGAACCAGTGGGACAGCGAGGACGTCCACCGGGCTCCGCTGCGCGCGTTCCTCGCCGACCGGTGCGGCCCGACGGCCGCGGTGGCGTCGTGACGGCGCTGCACACCCTGCGGGAGACGGCACGCCGGACCGTGGACCCGGTGTACTGGGACTTCGTGGCGGGCGGCGCCGGCGAGGAACGGGTCCTGGCCGACAACGAGCGCGCCTTCGACCGGTACGCGCTGCTGCCGCGGGTGCTGCGCGGCGCCGCGCGGCGGGACATACGTGTCGACCTGCCGGGTGCGCCCGCGGCGGGTCCGGTGCTGGTCGCGCCGACCGCGTTCCACCGGCTGATGCATCCGGACGGAGAGCGGGCCACGGCGCGGGCCGCGGCGGCGGAGGGCGCCGTCCTGGTGACGGGGACCGCCGCGACCGTCCCGGTCGGCGAGGTGGTCGCGGCGGCCCGTGAGATTGCGGCCGGTGCGGCGGTGTGGTTCCAGCTGACCCTGCATCCGCGCCGGGAGGTCACCGAGGCGCTGGTGCGACGCGCGGAGGACGCCGGGTGCACGGCGCTGGTGGTGACTGTGGACGCACCGGTGTTCGGGCGGCGTCCCCGGGATCTGCGCAACGGGTTCACGGATCTGCCGCCGGGCTACGCCGCGGAGAACATGCGGGACCTGCCCGGTGCCCCGCCGGGCGGCCTCACCGACATCCCCATGTCCCCGGCGATCTCCTGGCAGGACTTCGACGCGCTGCGGGCGGTGACCGCGCTGCCCGTGCTGGTGAAAGGGGTGCTGTACCCGGCGGACGCGTCGCTGGCCGTCGCGCACGGGGCGGCCGGTGTCGTCGTCTCCAACCACGGCGGCCGCCAGTGCGACACCGTGCCGGCCGCCGTGGACTGCCTGCCGGCCATCGCCGAGGCGGTGGCGGGCCGGGTGCCGGTGCTGCTCGACGGCGGGGTGCGCCGCGGCGGCGACGTGGCCGTGGCGCTCGCGCTGGGCGCGGCCGCGGTCGGGGTGGGCCGTCCCGTGCTGTGGGGGTTGGCCGCCGACGGCGAGGCCGGGGTGCGCCGGGTCCTGGCGGAGCTGCGCGACGACTACGCGCACACGCTGACGCTGTGCGGGGGTGCCCGTAACGCCGATCTGACACGGGACATGGTGGTCCGAAGGAGCGGAACATGGTGAGCGGCGCACGGGAAGCGGACACGTGGTGGCTGCCGCGCGCCGTGGTGGCGCTGCGGATGCGCATCTTCGAGAAGGTGAACGGCGACCGGGCGCTGACGCTGCCCAACGCGATGTGGGGGCGGGAGGTGTTCGAGCGGGTGTACGCCCATCCGGCCGCCGGCGGCCGCAGCGCCGGGGCGGGGCTGTCCGATCTGTTCTGGTACTGGCTGTCGCCGGGACCGGAGGTGCACCAGGAGCATCTGGAGGCCGGCCCGCGCTACGACGAGGTGGCCGCGACGACCCGGCGGATCCTCGCCGGGAGTTCGGCCGGTCTCGCGGCGGCGGCGACCCGCGCGGTCGCGGGCGTCCTGGACGCGCTGCCCGCGGACCGGATCAGCCTGGTGCGGCTGCGCGACCTGGTGATGCCGGCCTGGGCGGAGTTCTGCTACGGGCTGGTGTTCCGCGAGCCGTGCCCGCCGCACGTGCGGAGGCTGATCGTCGCGCATGCCAGGGACGTCATCGACGCCCTGAAGTGCACCTCGCTGCGTCATCCGCGGCGCAGGGCGCGGCTGACGGCCTATCTGCGCGAGCGGGTGACGGCCGGGGACGTGCCGCACCGGCTGCCGGCGTCGCTGTCGGTGCAGGAGCAGGTGTTCTATCTGCAGGGCACGTTCTTCAACACGGCCGTCGTGCAGCTCTCCGAGGCCACCGCGCACCTGCTGCTGGCCCTGGCCCGCCACCCGGAGGTGCAGCGGCGGGTCGCCCAGCACCCGGACGACGACCGGTATCTGAGCCACGTGCTGGACGAGACGATGCGTCTGTACCCGCTGTTCGGGATCGCGCACCGCATCACCACGGACGACATCCCGCTCGACGAGACCACCACGCTGCCGGCCGGATCGGTGGTGTGTTTCAGCTACCCGGACTACCACGCCGGCGGCTACGAGCGACCGGAGGTGTTCGACCCGGACCGCTGGGAGTCGCTGTCCGCCCGGGACGTCCCGCACATCCCGTTCGGGGTGGCGGCCAACCGCCCGTGCCCGGCGTGGCGGCTGTCGCCGCTGGTGCTGCGGGCCGCCGTGCGGGAGGTGCTGCGGCGCTTCCGGCTGGACTCGACGGTCTCGCACACCCGGTCCATCCCGCACCGGGCACCGTGTCTGCTGATCCCGCGCCGTCTGGAGCCCGGAGCGCGTCTGGCGCCGCTGCGCACCTTTCTGCGGGTGCGCGACGGTGTGGAGGACGTCACCCGGGGGGTGCGGCAGCTGGTGCTCGGCACGGTGATGGTGCTGCACGCCCGCCGGCAGCGACTCGCCACACGGTACTTCGCCCAGTTCCCGCCCGACCGGTGCCCGGTCGCCCACACCGCAGGAGGCCATGGATGACGCCCGCGGAACTGTCCCCCAGGTTCTTCCTCGCCGTGGTGGTGGTCCTGGCCGTCTGCCGGCTGGTGGTGATGCTGGTCCGGCGGCTGGGGCAGCCGCCCGTGGTCGGGGAGATGCTCGCGGGTGTGGTGCTGGGGCCGTCGGTGCTCGGCGCCCTGCTGCCGGACGTGGAGGCGGGTCTGTTCCCCCAGGAGGTGCGGCCAGTCCTGTACGTGGTCGGGCAGATCGGCCTCGTGGTGTTCATGTTCCACGTGGGCTGGGAGTTCCGGGTGGACCGGCTGCGGGGTGTGGCCCGGCCGGCCGGGCTGGTGTCCCTGGCCGGGATGCTGGTGCCGGTGGCGCTGGGGGCGGCGCTGATCGCCGCCGTCGGGCCGCGGACCGGCACCCTGGCGCCGGGTGTGTCGCTGCTGGTGTCGGCGCTGTTCGTGGGCGTGGCGCTGGCGGTGACGGCGTTCCCGATGCTCGCCCGGATCATCGCCGAACGGGGCCTGACCGGGACCCGGTTCGGGTCGCTGGCGCTCGGTGCGGGCGCGGTGGACGACGCGGCGGCGTGGATCCTGCTCGCGGGGGTGTTCAGCATCTCCGGGGGCAGCGCGGATCTGGTGACGCTGGCCGTGGCCGGCGCCCTGGGGCTCGTCGCGGTGCTGGCGGTGGTGACACGTCTGCGCGGCCGCACCGTGCGGCTCACCGACCGCGTGGCGCCCGAGAGCCTGCTGCCGGTGCTGCTCGGTGCGCTGTTCCTGGTGGCCTGGTACACCGACGAGATCGGGCTGTACGCGGTGTTCGGCGCGTTCAGTCTCGGGCTGGTCTTCCCGCGGTCGCAGCGGCTGGACCACGCGGTGGAGACGCTCAGGCCGGTCGGCACGGTGTTCCTGCCGCTGTTCTTCACCTACTCGGGACTGAACACCGACTTCGCCCTGCTGGGCTCCGGGCCGGTGCTGCTGCTCACCCTGGGCTGCGTGCTGGTGGCCGTGGTGGGGAAGTTCGGCGCGTGCTGGCTGGCCGCGCGGCTGACCGGGGAGCCGTCGGCGGTGGCGCTGCGGGTGGGGGCGCTGATGAACGCGCGGGGGCTGATGCAGCTCATCGCGCTGAATCTGGGCCTGGCGGCGGGCATCGTGACGCAGGCGCTGTTCAGCGCCCTGGTCGTGGTCGCCGTCGTCACCACCGTGATGACCGCGCCGCTGCTGGCGTGGCTGGACCGGCGGGAGCGGGCACGGGGCAGCCGCCCGCCCCGGCCGGCGGCGGTGCCGTCCCCGGCCGGGTGAACAGCCGCCGGAACACCGGCGGGCTCCGCCGGCGCACCAGGTGTGTGCCGGCGGAGCCCGTGACACGTGTGCGGCGAGCGGCTACCCCCTGGCCGCCAGGGCCCGTTTGTCGGGTTTCCCCGCGGGGGTGAGCGGCACCTCGTCGATCAGGGTGAGCCGGGCCGGGGCGGTGGCCTCGCCCAGCTCGGCCGCCACCAGGGCGCGCAGCTCCTGCAGACGCGGGGTGCGGCCCGGCCGGGGCACCACGTAGGCGTGGACGGCCTCGCCGGTCGTGTCGTCGGGGACGGCGACGACGTACGCCTCCGCCACCGCGGGGTGGGCGGCCAGCACCCGCTCGACGGGGCCGGCGTAGTGCACCTGGGCGTTGACGATGACGACGTCGCGGGCCCGCCCGGTCAGCCAGAGCCGGCCCTGGTCGTCGAGGTGGCCGATGTCCCGGGTGCGGACCCAGCCGTCGGTGAACACCTCGGCGCTCAGGGCGGGTTCGTTCCAGTAGCCGCAGCCCTGGGAGGGGGTGCGGACGAAGAGCTCGCCGTCCGTGCCCGGCGGCACCGGCCGCCCCTCCGCGTCGCGGACCTCCACGTCGACCGGGGGGACGCCCAGCGAGCCGGGTTCGTCGTACGGGGTGGCCATGGAGATCATGCCGGTCTCCGTCTGACCGTACCCGTGGAAGACGACCGGCCCGAGGACCTCGGCGGCCTCGCGCAGCCGGGCGGGGCCGATCGGCGAACCGGAGACCATCAGAGCGCGCAGCGAGCCCAGGTCCACGGGACGCTCCCGCACGCGTGCGACGAGCTTGTTCAGGCGGGCCACGGTGATGACGCTGCCGGTGGCCCGGTGACGCACCAGGCTGTCGGGGAAGGCCGGGTTCTCGGCGGTGACGAGGGTGCCGCCGGCGGCGAGGGCGAGCAGTCCGTACTCCATCACGACCTGGCTGGCCAGGGTGCCGAAGACGAGGAACCGCTCCAGGCGCGGGGCGAGTTCGCGGACGGCGGGCGGCCAGCGGTCGGGGTGGAGCGTCCAGGCCGCGGTCATCGCCGCGTAGGTCTGGGCGCACGCCTTGGGCCGTCCGGTGCTGCCGCTGGTGTGGATGAGCCGGGCGACGTCCTGCGGGCGGCCCGAGATCTGCGGGCGGCGGCCGTCGTCCTCGGCGGCGAGCAGGCCGTCGAGGGCCAGGACCGTGCCGCCGGGTGCGCCGGTGGCCGTGCCGTCGGGCCGGTCGGTGACACGGAAGGCGGTGCCGGCGAGCAGATGCCGGCGCTGGCCCTCCGTGAGTCCCGGCCGCAGCCCGACGACACGGGCACCCACCGCGTGGGCGGCGAGGACGGCGGCGAACGCCTCGGGGTGGACGCCGAGCAGCAGCGCGACCCCGTCGCCGGGGCGCACGCCGTGGCGGCGCAGGCCGCTGGTCACCCGCCGGACCTGCGCGAGCAGGTGGGCTCCGGTGACGACCCGGTCGCCGTGCTCGAAGACGGGGCGGTCGCCCGCCGCCTCGAGCAGGTCGAGCACGGCGCCGGGGAACTGCTCAGCCAAGGCAGGCCCTCACGAACGCGGCGAGCGGCCGGCGGTGGACGGACGGGATGTCCCAGTCGTTCTCCAGGTTCTCCGCCAGATGGTGGGTGCCGGCGAGGGCGCCGTCGCGGTAGTGGCGCACCACGGGGTGGAGGTAGACGGAGTCCTCGGCGTGTTCGGCGTCGTTCTCGCGGACGCGGGGCACGGTGACGTCGAACGGGTCGGCGTGGTCGTGGCCGGGGCCGTACTCCAGGTCGATGACGAACCGGTGGGCGGCGGGGCCGAGTCCGCCGTCGGTGACGTAGTCCAGGGGGACCTCCTCCTGGTACAGGGCGTGGTCGTCGTGGACGGTGACGACGTCGCCGAGGTAGCCGAACTGCTGCCACAGGCCGGAGGAGCGGTTGACGCGCTCGACGAGGGCATCGGCGACGGCCTCGGGATCGGCGGGCAGGGTGCGGGACGGCCAGGGCGTGGCGTGGTGGCGGGCGCCCAGGATGCGGTGCAGGGCGCGGGCGCCGTAGCGGAAGCCGTGGATGAAGCCGTTGGTGGAACGTTTGAAGTCGCGTTGCTGGGTGAGGGTGCCGGCGAAGTACAGGCCGGGGACGTTCACCGACTCGTAGGCGGAGGTCTGGGCGGGGAACCGGTCGTCGATGACGAGGTCGGGCCGGCAGTCGGCGTCGAACAGCGAGGCGTCGAAGCGGAATCCGGTGCACACCACGACCCGGTCGTAGTGGAGTTCGCGGAGCCGCTCGGTGGTGCGGGCGTAGCGGAACAGCACCCGGTAGCCGCCGCCGGCCCGCCGTTCGATGCGCTCGACGGTGCCGTCCAGGACGGCGTTCTGCGATTTGAGCTGGTAGCTGTCGAGGAAGTTGTTGTTCACCGCGCGCAGATGGCCCACGAAGTGGGTCGTCCAGGCCATCTTCACCGAGTGCGGTCCGGCGACGTGGATGACGGCGGCCTTCTCCATGAGGGAGTCCGCGGTCTCGAACGCGGAGTTGCCCTTGCCGAGGACGAGCACCCGCTGGTTGGTGAAGGAGGCGGGGTCGGTGTCGAAGTCGGCGTACTGCTCGGTGTGTTCGATGCCGGGGATGGCGGGGATGTTCGGCAGACCGAGGCCGGTGGCGACGACGAGACGCCGGGCGCGCCAGGTCCGGTCCGTGTCGTCGTGCACCGAGAAACCGTCGCCGTCGCGGCGGACGCGGGTGACCCGGACGCCGTACTCGGCGCGCACACCGCTGCGCCGGGCGAAGTCGCCGAGGTAGCGCACCAGGTCGTCGGCGTGGGGGAAGTACCGCTCGCTGTAGCGGGTGAAGAGCAGGTCGGGGTCGTCGGTGAGCAGGGAGTTCCAGTCCATGCGGAGGGCCAGCTCCGGGTCCTTGTACCCGGTGTTGACCTTGTTGATCGATATCAGCCGCCGGTGCCGGGGGAAGCGGGTGAAGAACGTTCCCGGTCCGCTCCCCCGCTCCAGGACGAGGTAGTCGCGTCCGTCGCGCTCGAGGAGAGCGGCGAGCTGCAGTCCGGCCGGTCCGGCTCCGATGATGAGGTAGTCGCGCACCATGGGGCGGACGTTAACGGCCGCGGATCAGAGGTCTTTGAGATTGCGGCCCCGGCATCGGTGTCCTGCGCGGGTGCGGGCGGGTGTGCTCGTTTCGTGACCGGCCGGGTCTTGGTTCCGCACCGCACCAGGTGCATCATGCACTTATGCATAAGCGGGTTATGGACACCGGCTCCCCGGAGACCTCCGGCGAGGACCTGATCATCGCCGTGGAGCAGATGGTCCGGTACGTCCGGCAGAGCGCGACGACCGGCGGACTGAGCATCGCGGCCAACGCGGCCCTCGGACGGCTGAGCCGGGAGGGCCCTCAGCGGCTGACCGAGCTGGCCCGGGCGGAGAACGTCTCCCAGCCCAACATGACGCAGCTGGTCACGCGGATGGAGCGGGCCGGTCTGGTCCGGCGGGTAGCCGACCGCACCGACGGCCGCGGAGTGCTGGTGGAGGTCACCGACACCGGCCTGGAACTGTTCCTGCAGCGGCGTGCCGAGCGCGCCGAGGCACTGGAACGCCTCATCGCGGAGCTGTCCGAGCCGGAACAGCGCGCGGTGCGCATCGCCCTGCCGGCACTGGCCCGCGTGATCCGGGAGCACCGGGAGCGTCCCTGAGCCCGCCGCACACGCCGCCGGGCGCGTCCTCGAGCCCGCAGACACACCCTCGCCGTCCCCGTCGCCGCACATGTGCCGGGCGCGAGTCGCCGCACGTGTGCCGCTACCCGAGTGGAGAGAAGCGGTCATGAGCACACCGCACGGTAAGAGTTCCAGTCCGTTCCGGCAGCCGAAGGCCGTGTGGGCCGTGGCCTTCGCCTGCGTGATCTCGTTCATGGGCATCGGTTTGGTCGACCCGATCCTGCCGGCGCTCGCGGAGAACCTGCACGCCTCGCCCAGCCAGGTCTCCCTGCTGTTCAGCAGCTATCTGATAGTCACCGCGGTCGCGATGCTGATCGTCGGCTGGTTCTCCAGCCGGTTCGGGGCCAAACGCACCCTGGCCATCGGCCTGACCGTCATCGTCGTGTTCTCCGCGCTGGCGGGGTCCACCGGCTCCATCGACGGCATCGTCGGCTTCCGCGCCGGCTGGGGCCTGGGCAACGCCCTGTTCATCGCCACCTCCCTGGCGGTGATCGTCGCCTCCGCCAGCGGCGGCTTCGGCGGCGCGATCGTCCTCTACGAGACCGCCCTCGGCCTGGGCATCGCCGTCGGCCCCCTGCTGGGCGGTGAGCTGGGCGCCATCAGCTGGCGCGGCCCGTTCTTCGGTGTCGCCGTGCTCATGGCCGTCGCGCTGGTCGCCACCCTCGCCTTCGTGCCGCCGCTGCCCAGACCGGAGCGCCGCACCTCGCCGCTGGCGCCGCTGCGGGCGCTGCGCCACCGCGGCCTGCTGACCATGGGCATCATGGCCCTGCTGTACAACTGGGGCTTCTTCACGATGCTCGGCTACGCCCCCTACCCGATGGAGCTGGACGCGCACCAGCTCGGCCTGGTCTTCACCGGCTGGGGCCTGCTGGTGGCCGCCTTCAGCGTCGTGTTCGCCCCGCGGCTGCAGGACCGTTTCGGCACGGCGAAGGTCCTGTACGCCAACCTGCTGGGCCTGAGCATCGTCATGGCGGTCATCGCCGCCGGGGTCACCACGCCC
This sequence comes from Streptomyces thermoviolaceus, assembly GCF_045209695.1. NCBI lineage: Bacteria > Bacillati > Actinomycetota > Actinomycetes > Kitasatosporales > Streptomycetaceae > Streptomyces > Streptomyces thermoviolaceus. Next base: position 485,657 of record NZ_CP109280.1, read on the forward strand.
ACCGTGGTCATCGTGGCGGTCATCGTCAGCGGCGCCTTCATCGGCATCAACAACACCCTCACCACCCAGGCCGTCATGCTCGTCTCCCCGGTCGAGCGCCCGGTGGCCTCCTCCGCCTACGGCTTCCTGCGGTTCATCGGCGGCGGCCTCGCCCCGTACGTGGCGGGCGAACTGGCCGACGCCACCGACCTGAGCGTGCCGTTCTACCTGGGTGCCGCCACCTTCCTCCTCGCCATCCCCGTGCTCGCCAGCGGCCACCGGCTGCTCGCCCGCGCCGAGGCGGGAACCGCCGAGGACGAGTCCGCTCCGGCACCCGGGGCCGCCGACAGCCCGGCCGCGACCGACGCCCGCAGGTGATCGCCGCCCGCAGACCGTGACCGTGCCGCCGTCGTCGTCCGGGACAGCCGCCGCGCCCGGACGACGGCGGCACGTCCGGCATGACGCCGAGGGGCCCGGGTACCCGTTGCAGCTCGCAAGGACAGCGGAGTAGTGCAACGGGACGGAGGACGGCCGATGTGCGCACGTGCACGCGCACGCGACGCGACGGATGTGCGGGAGACCCGTCGTGCCGCCGAACGCTCCGCACGCCCCCGCAGCCGCGCCCCGGAGCCCGGCGACGAGGCGGATCTGCTCGGCCAGTATCTGCGGCAGATCTCCGCGACGCCGCTGCTGGACGCCCAGGACGAGGTGCGGCTGGCCCAGCGCATCGAGGCCGGGGTGCGCGCCGCCGAGGAGCTGGAGCGGGCCGAGGCCGAGGGCCGCCGGCTCGACGAGCGGCACCGCCGGGACCTGGAGGCCGCCGTGCACGACGGCGAGCACGCCAAGGACCACATGATCCGGGCCAACCTGCGGCTCGTGGTGTCGATCGCCAAACGCCACGCCCATCGCGGTCTGCCCCTGCTCGATGTGATCCAGGAGGGCAACTGCGGGCTGATCCGGGCCATCGAGAAGTTCGACTACACCAAGGGCTTCAAGTTCTCCACGTATGCGACCTGGTGGATCCGCCAGGCCATCGAGCGGGGCCTGGCCCAGCACGCCCGCACGGTGCGGCTGCCCAGCCATGTCGTGGAGCAGTTGCAGAAACTCGCGAAGGTGGAACGCCGGCTGCAGCTGCGCCTCGACCACGAGCCCAGCGACGAGGAGGTCGCCCGGGAGAGCGGGCTGAAACCCGAGCGGGTCGCCTGGCTGCGCCGGGTGGGCCGGCACGCGGTCAGCCTCGACACACCCGTCGACGACACCGGCGAGACCGTCGTCGGGGATCTCATTCCGGCCACCGATGTGCTGCAGGCGCCCGAGATCGCCGAGTACCGGGCCCTCGCCGAGGAGCTGCGCGACGCCCTGGGCACCCTCGGCCCCCGCGAGGCCATGATCCTCAGCCTGCGCTACGGGCTGCACGACGGACAGCCCCGCACCCTGCAACAGGTGGCCGACCAGGTCGGCCTGACCCGGGAACGCGTGCGCCAGCTGGAGAAGCAGTCGCTGGCCCACCTGCGGGCACCGGAACGCGGCGAACGCCTGCTGGACTGGGCGAGCTGACCGGCCGGGTGTGCCGTCCCGTGGGCGCCCCGGAGGACGTGCCGGAGCGCCCGCGACCGGCTGAACACCACGAACACCCCGGCACGACACCGGTCCGCATCCACGTGCGGGCAGGATCCTTGTGGCCGATGCTCCACGAGACCCGTGCTCTCCCGACGCCACGGTCCCGCGAGAAGGAGCTGCGTGCAACGGCGCGCTCGCCGATGCCCGCGCCGGGACAGCAGATCTCTCGGCCCGCTTTGAAGCCGTGAGCACCAGCTCGGTGACCAGTCCTCCCTGAGCGGTCCGGCCGGTCGGCGGAGACGGTACCGGCCTCCGGCGAAGCCGGGCCGCGCCCGCGCATGGACCGACCGGCGTGGGGATCCGGCCGACTGGCGCGACAAGGGTGCCGACAGGCGCGTCGGCAACTTCCGATAAGATGCCGACGCCCACGTCGTCAAGTTACGGCAAAGAGGCGGCGTGGCCTGTCCGTCGTGTCCCCACTTCCTTCCTCGCTCGGAGAGCTCCGTGTTCCTTGCCCTACGCGATCTGCGCTTCGCCCGCGGTCGCTTCGCCCTGATGGGCGCGGTGGTCGCGCTCATCGGCGTCCTCGGTGTCCTCCTGTCCGGGCTCGCCTCCGGTCTGGCGGACGCCGGCATATCCGGGCTGCGCGCGCTGCCCATCACCCACATGGCCTTCGACGAGAAGGCGACCAGCGAGCAGTTCTCCCGCTCGACCGTGGAGCAGGAGGACTGGCAGGCCTGGGCCCAGGCCCCGGGAGTGGAGCGCGCGGAGCCGTTCGGGAACACCCTGGTCAATGCCCAGGTGACGCAGGGCGCCAAGAAGGGGGAGCAGGTCAACCTCGCCGTCTTCGGCATGGCACCGGACTCCCCTCTGGCACCCAGCCCCAGCAAGGGTGAGGGCCTGAAGGACGGCAGTGCGGGCATCGTGATCACCCGGGAGATCGCCGACCTGGGTGTGGAGATCGGCGATGTGCTCACCGCGGACAAGAGCGAGGTGCGGCTGAAGGTCGTGGGACTGGTCGACGAGACCGTCTCCTACGGACACATCGGCGTCGTCTACGCGAACCTCGACACGTGGCGGCATCTGCACTACGGCCTGCCCGGCGACCTGCCCGAGGCCGCGAGCCGGCAGGCCACGGCCGTGGCCCTGACCCTGAAGCCGGACGCCGATGTCACCGCGGTGGAGAAGGCGACCGGGACCCGGGCCGAGACCAAGGAGGCCACGTTCGACGCCTCCCCCGGCTACGAGGCCGAGTCGAGCACCATGGCTCTGATCAAGGGCTTCCTCTACGTCATCTCCGCCCTGGTCGTCGGCGCGTTCTTCACCGTCTGGACCGTGCAGCGCAAACCCGAGATCGCCCTGCTGAAGGCACTGGGCGCCCCCACCGGGTACATCCTGCGCGACGCGCTCGCCCAGGTCGTCGCCGTGCTGGTCGTCGCCACGGCCGTCGGCACCGCCGTCGGCCTGGCCCTGGGCAGCGCGATGATCGGCAAGGCACCCTTCTCCCTCTCCGCCCCGGCCGTCGCCACCTCCTCCGGCCTCCTCGTCGTCCTCGGGACCGTGGGCGCCGTCGTAGCCGTCCGCCGCATCACTGCCGTCGACCCCCTGACCGCTCTGGGAGCTGCCCGATGACCACATCCGCCACCGACCACCAGGCCGCCGCGGACACCGAACGCTCCGGCGGGCTGCGCCTGGACGACGTCACCCTCGTCATCGGTGACGGCGACACCGCCGTCACCGCCCTCGACCACGTCGGCCTGACCGTCGCCCCCGGTGAGTTCGTCGCCGTCGTCGGCCCCTCCGGGTCCGGCAAGTCCAGCCTGCTCGCCGTCGCCGGCGGCCTGCAGCGGCCCACCTCGGGCACCGTGCGCATCGCCGGCACGGAGCTGACCGCCCTGTCGGACAAGGAACGCACCGCCGCCCGCCGTCGCCACATCGGCTTCGTCTTCCAGCAGTCGAACCTGCTGGCCTCCCTCACCGTCAGGGAACAGCTGCTGCTGCCCCTGCACATCGACGGACGCCTCGACGCCGCGGCGCGCACCCGCGCGGACGAACTCATCGAGGCAGTCGGGCTGACCCACCGCGCGGGCTCCCGTCCGCACCAGCTGTCGGGCGGCGAGCGCCAGCGCGCGGGCCTCGCCCGCGCCCTGATGACCTCCCCCGACGTCCTGCTGGTGGACGAGCCCACCTCGGCGCTGGACCGGGTGCGCTCGGCCGAGGCGGTGCGGCTGATCGCCGAGCAGACCCATGAGCGTGGAACGGCCACGGTCATGGTCACTCACGACACGGCGATAATGGACGCCGCCGACCGGGTGTACGAGATGGTCGACGGCCGCCTGTCCTGACCGGGCCGTCGGCCGACACCGCATTCCCGGCCCCGTCCACCCCTCCAGGAGTCCGCCCCGCATGCCGAAGATCAACGCCTCCACCGTCGCCGAGCACCGTGCCCAGCAACGCGAGGCGCTGATCGCGGCGGCGATCGACATCCTGGTCGACGAGGGCGCCGCCGCCGTCACACCCGCGGCGGTCGGCGCCCGCGTGGGCCTGGCCCGCTCCAGCGTCTACCAGTACTTCGACTCCTCCGCAGCCCTCCTGGCCACCATCACGGAGGAAGCCTTCCGGCGCTCCAACGAGGCACTCGCCCGCGCCGTGGCCGCGGCGAACGGCCCACTGGAACGCGTCGAGGCGTTCTTCGCGGAAAGCCTCCGCCTGGGCGCCGAAGGCGCACACCGGCCCGCCGTCGCCCTCATGGACGCCGGCCTTCCTCCGGCCTGCCGGCAGCGGCTGACGGAACTCCACCTGGAACAGGTCGAGCCGTTCCGCGCCGCCGTCCGGGAGCTCGGCGTCCCCGAGCCCGCGCTCACGGCCGACCTGATCGCCGGAATGCTGCACACCGCCTTGACCGCCGTCGAGAACGGCACCCCCCTCGACGCGGTCACACAGCGCACCCTCGCACTCGTGCGCCGCTGCCTCACCCCGGCCGCCGGCACCGCCCGCTCACCGGAGGAAGGCACCTGAAGCCCGCTCTGCCGAAGCACCTCGGCGCCGCGGCCCCAGCAGCGCACCCGGCGCCGGGCGGGCACTCCGGCCGACGGTCGCCCGCCCCTCCCTCTCTGCCCCGCGTTCGCGCCTGAAGTCCCGGTGTTCTGCGCCTACAGCAGGTTCATGTCCGTGACGTCGCGGTAGCGGAGCACCACCCCGACACCGTCCGTCAGCAGCGTCTCGTCGGGCGGGAGGACGACCAGTTCCGCTCCGGTGCGCACGGTGGCGTACAGCAGGGCGGAGGCGGCCGGCTGCGGCTGGGCGTCGGTCATGCCCAGGGACGCCGCCTCGTCGCCGGTCAGGGCGATCCGCCCCGACCGCTGGTCGAACCACAGGTGTTCGGGAAGCTTCAGGGGTGTGCTGAGCAGGACGGCCTGGGCCTGGCGGCGTCGCAGGGCCCGTACGACGGCGGCGGTGCCCTCCGACCGGCTCCGGTGCCGGGCGCGCTGGGTGAAGAAGACGTCCACGAACCGCTCGTCCTCCCTGCTCAATCCCCCGTCGAGCACCTGGGCGAGGTGGGACTCGGCGAGGGCACGCCGGGCGGGGCAGCCGTGCGCGGCGACACCGTCACCGGTGTCCGTCCCACCGCACGCGTGGGTCCCGGTGGCATCACCGGCGTCCATCACATGGGGGACGTCGGGGCCGTGTTCGTCGCAGTCGATGAGGGTGAGGCTGTTGCGGAGGTGGATCGGCAGACGGTCGATCAGGGCGTCCGCCAGGCGGGGCGCGCCGTCGTCCCGGCACACCACGACGACCTCGGCGTGCCGGCCGTCGGCCAGGTCCACCAGATCGCAGGCGACCTGTGCGGCCTCGTGCGGCCAGTCCCGCACCGGCAACCGGCGGGTCAGCCGCTGCCCCGGAGCGAGACGGCCGGCGGGCCACCGCCCGGCCTCGCCTGCCACGTGCACCTCCCCGGCGCCGTCCGGGCGGCCGTCGGTGCCGGCCGCGGCGGCGGGGTCGCCGCGGGTGAGGACGACGGCCAGGTAGGGGATGTCGGGTGCGTGGGCGAGGGCGACCGGCAGCAGGTCGGCCAGCGCGCCGAACCGGGCGGTGTCGTGCTCGGGCGGGTCGGGGAGTCCGACGGTGAGGGCGAGGTGTCCGTGCGTGGCGAAGAGTGCCTGCCCATGACGTCCGGGGATGTCGCGGTCCGTGCCGACCGCCGCGTCCAGGGCTTTGAGCGTGGCCTCGTCCGCCCCCTGGGTGCGCAGCGTCGTCCGCAGGTGCCGCCAGCGCCGTGCGATCGCCCGGTCCGGGTCCTCGCCGTCCCTGGAGGTGTCCATCAGGACGCCGGCCCAGGGACCGGGTGCGCCGGTGACGGGTTCCAGGAACGACAGCTTCATCGTGCCCCTCGGGTCCCCTCGTGCCCCGCTCGTCGGCGCCCCGGGTACCCGGCAGATGCGGACGCCAATCGTGGGCGCGCCGCCGCCGGGCGTGCGGAGGGTGCGTGCGGGCAAGTCGGCCGACGGGCGGTGTCGTCGCGGGCCGCCCCCGCGGTGTGCGCAGCGCGACGAGGCCGATGAAGACGGCCGAGACGACACCGGCCAGGGCGAAGGCGCTGAAGCCCCGCTCGCCGTGGTCCGCGGCGAGCAGCTGTCCGCCCGGCCACGGGCCGAAGACGGCTCCGCAGCGGCCCATGCCGGAGGTGAAGCCGACGGCGGTGGCACGGATGACCGGGGCGGAGGGGATGGAGACGGTCGCGCAGATCAGGGTCCGGGCGCTGTTGCGGAACACGCCGGTGAGGAGGACGAGCAGGAAGGTCGCGCGAGCGGCATGCGCACGCCGAGCAGGCGGGGCGGGCAGATCGGTGACCGGGCACCGAGGGCACCCCGCCCCGTTCCGTGCGCCGGCCGCCGGAACGGCACGGCTCGGGCGGGGAGCGTTCGCGGGGTGGGGCCGTGGCCGGACACCCGAGGTCCGCTCGGCTCGCCGGTGCCGGCGTCGGCCGGGCGGGCGGGCATGGCGCACGGGCCGGTCCGGGACCCCATACCTGTCCATACCTGTCGGGAGACCGGCGCGGATCGGCTGAAGGATTTGTGCTGAAGCGTTTTTCAGGTGCCTTCGCCGGTTGTCCGAGAGGGTTTGTCAGGACAAGAATGGCGGCAGCGTGTGGCGTTCGTGACCGACCGAAAGGACGCCGATGTCCGTCGTCTTCTCCCACCGTGACGTCCGACTGTCCGGGCAGGACGGCGACCCCGACGCCCGTCGCACCGCCCTCGTGTGTGGCCGGCGTCCCTCGGCCGTTCCCGTGTCCTTGCGCCGGTGACCGTCGGCACACCCCGACGGCACACCCGTGACCGCACACCGACGCCGCACGCCCCGGACCGTTCCCCTCGCACGTCCTGTCGGCCAACGCACATCGGAGCTGCCGTTCATGCGTATCGCGATTCTCGGCCTCGGCCGTATCGGCGCCTTCCACGCCGAGACCCTGTCCCGTCTGGACACCGTCGAGTCACTGCTGGTCTCCGACCCCTCCGGGCGCGCCGCCGCGGCCGCCGCCGAGCGGTTCGGAGCCGAGGTCGCGGCCTCTCCCGAGGCCGTGTTCGCCGCCGGGGTGGACGGGATCGTGGTGGCCGCCGCGACCGACGCCCACCCGGAGCTGATCCTCGCCGCCGTCGAGGCGGGCATCCCGGTGTTCTGCGAGAAACCGGTGGCCCGCACGATGGAGCAAGGGGTGAAGGTGTTCCACGCCGTCCAGGACCGGGGTGTGCCGGTGCAGATCGGCTACCAACGCCGTTTCGACGCGGGTTTCGCCGCCGCGCGGGCCGCGGTGCGCTCCGGCGCGCTGGGCACCCTGCACACCGTGCGCTCCACCACCCTGGATCCGGAACCGCCGCCCGCGGCGTACATCGCGGCCTCCGGCGGCATCTTCCGGGACTGCGCGGTGCACGACTTCGACATCATCCGCTGGGTGACGGGCCGTGAGGTCACCGAGGTGTATGCGACCGGCGGCAACCGTGGCGCTGCCTACATCGAGGACGCCGGGGACGCCGACACCACCGGTGCGGTGCTCACCCTGGACGACGGCACGATCGCGGTGGTGTCCAACTCCCGGCACAACGGCCGGGGTTACGACGTCCGGATGGAGCTGCACGGCTTCACCGACTCGCTCGCGGTGGGCCTGGACGACCAGCTGCCGCTGCGCTCGGCCGAGCCCGGGGTGTCCTTCCCCGCGGGCACGCCGCACACGTTCTTCATGGACCGGTTCGCCGACGCCTACCGGGCCGAACTCGTCGCGTTCACCGAGGTGGTGGCGGGCGGCAGGCCCTCGCCCTGCACCGTCGAGGACGCCCTGGAGGCGGGTTGGATCGCCGAGGCGTGCACCCGGTCGCTGCACGAGCACCGGCCGGTGCGGGTGGAGGACGTACGGACGGTCTGAATCGCGGCGAGGGGCCGGTCCCGCCCGTCACGGCGGGACCGGCCCCCTTGCTGTACGACGGCAGGGCGCGGATGCAGCCCCCTTGCCGAGCGGCGGGACGGCAGGACACGGCACAAAGACACGGCCCCTGCCGCGCCGCGTCGTCCTCACACCCCGCAGGACCGCAGGAACCTGCGGGTGCGGACGGCGATCGGCAGAGGTTTGTCCGGCGGGCAGGGATACATGTCCTGCTCGACGATCGCGAACAGGTCCACACCCAGCTTCTGCGCCGCCTGCAGCACCGGTTCCAGCGCCGGCACACCCGTGGGCGGCTCGCACATCACGCCGCGCCGCACCGCCGGCCCGAACGCCACCTGGTTCGCCACCACGTCGGCGAGGATGTCCGGGTCGACCTGCTTCAGGTGCAGGTAGCCGATGCGTTCGCCGTAGGTCTCGATGAGTTCGACGCTGTCGCCGCCGCAGTAGGCGTAGTGCCCGGTGTCCAGGCAGAGACCGACCAGGGCGGGGTCGGTGGCGTCCAGGAAGCGTTCGACGTGGGCCCGGGTGTCGAGGTGGGTGTCGGCGTGCGGGTGGACGACGATGTCAAGGCCGTAGGTGTCCTTCACCTGGCGGCCCAGGCGTTCCATGCCCCGGGTCAGGTGGGTCCACTGCTCGCTCGTCAGCTCCGGGGGTTCCAGGATCTCGGCGGTCTTGTCGTCGCGCCAGAAGGAGGGGATGACGACGAGATGCCGGGCGCCCATGGCCTGGGTGAGAGCGGCGACCTGACGCACATGGTCCCAGGTGGAGTCCCACACGTCGGGGCCGCGGTGCAGTGCGGTGAAGACGGTGCCGGCGGAGACCCGCAGATTGCGCTTGTCCAGTTCGCCGGTGAGGCGGGCGGGGTCGGTGGGCAGGTAGCCGTAGGGGCCGAGTTCGATCCAGGAGTAGCCGGCCTCGGCGACCTCGTCGAGGAAGCGGTGCCAGGGCACCTGCTGCGGGTCGTCGGGGAACCACACACCCCAGGAGTCGGGGGCCGAGCCGACCCGGATGCGGTCCAGCACCTCAGTCATGTCATCCGTTCCCTTCCGAGGGGTCCGGCCGGGAGCCGGGGGCCGGTGCGTCGGGCAGCTCCTCGACGTCGACGCCGCGGACCTGGGCCAGTTCGTGCTTGAGCGCGGCGAGTTCGGCGCCGCCCGCCATGTGGTCGGTCAGCTCTTCCAGGGTGACCTCGCTGCGTGCGGCGGACAGCTCCACGGTGCCCAGGCGCAGCACGGTGAAGTGGTCGCCGACCATGTAGGCGTGGTGGGGGTTGTGGGTGATGAAGATGACGCCGAGGCCGCGGTCGCGTGCGGCGGCGATGTACTTCAGCACCACCCCGGACTGTTTGACGCCGAGCGCGGCGGTGGGCTCGTCCAGGATGAGCACGCGGGCGCCGAAGTGCACGGCGCGGGCGATGGCCACGCACTGGCGCTGACCGCCGGAGAGGGTGCCCACGGGCTGTTCGAGGTCGTCCAGGACGATGCCCATGGCGCGCAGTTCCTCGTCCGCGGTCTTCTTCATCCGGGCGATGTCCAGACGGCGGAAGGGCCAGGGCCCCTTGGTGAGTTCCGAGCCGAGGAAGAAGTTGCGCCACACCGGCATCAGCGGCACGGTCGCCAGGTCCTGGTAGACGGCGGCGATGCCCCGGTCCAGGGCCTCGCGCGGGCCGGCGAACCGTACGGGTGTGCCGTCGACCAGGAACTCGCCCTCGGTGTGCTGATGCAGCCCGGAGATGATCTTGATGAGGGTGGATTTGCCGGCGCCGTTGTCGCCGAGCACGCAGGTGACCCGGCCGGCGTGCACGGCGAGGTCGACGCCGTGCAGGGCGCGGACGGTGCCGTAGGACTTGCCGGCGCCGCGCAGCTCGACCAGTGGCCGTTCGTCCCCGGCCGGGGTGTCGGTGAGGACGGCGCCGTGGGGTGCCGCGTTGTCGGTGGTCATGGGGGTGTCACCTCCGGGTCGCCGTGCGGTGGACCCACAGATTGATCAGGACGGCGCCGAGCAGCATCACGCCGAGGAACGCCTTGAACCAGTCGGGGTTCCAGCCGGCGTAGACGATGCCCTGGTTGACCATGCCGAACATGAAGGCGCCGAAGACGGGTCCGATGGCGGAGCCGTAGCCGCCGGTGAGCAGGCAGCCGCCGATGACGGCGGCGGCGATGTAGATGAGTTCGTTGCCCACACCCTCGCCGGACTGGACGGTGTTGAAGGAGAACAGCTGGTGCATGCCGACGAACCAGGCCCCGAAGCCGACCAGCATGAACAGGGAGATCTTGGTGAAGGTGACGGGCACACCCACGGCGCGGGCGCTGTCCTTGTCGCCGCCGACCGCGAAGATCCAGTTGCCGTACTTGGTGCGCAGCAGCACCCAGGTGGCCAGGGCGGCGAACACCAGCCACCACACCACGGTGATCTTCACCTGGACCCCGCCGATGTCGAACGAGGAGGCGAAGAGGGCCTTGGCCTGGTCGAAGCCGTCCATGTCGCTGATGTCGTCGGTGGCGACGTTGCCGGTGACCAGCTTGGTGACGGCCAGGTTGACACCTTGCAGGATGAGGAAGGTGCCGAGGGTGACGAGGAAGCTCGGCAGCCCGGTCCTGACCAGCATCCAGCCGTTGAACGCGCCGATGGCGAGCGACACCGCCAGGGAGACGATCACGCCGGTCCACACGTTCAGGGTGAGCTGGTAGCTGAGCATGGCGGCGGTCAGTGCGGAGGTGATGACCGCGACACCGGCGGACAGGTCGAACTCGCCGCCGATCATCAGCAGGGCCACCGGCAGGGCCATGATGCCGATGGTGGACGACTGGTAGAGGACCGTCGCCATGGAACCGCCCTGGCGGACCGTGGGCGCGACGGCCAGGAAGAAGACCAGCACGGCGAGGGCGCCGAGGAACACCCCGACCTCCGGGCGGGCGAGGAGCCGGCGCAGCGGGGAGCGCCGTACGGTGCGGCCCGCCTGCTGCCTCTCTCCGGGGGCCGGTCCGGTACCCGCCGCGGGCGCGGCCTGGTGGGTCATGTCGATCACCGGGTGCCCTTCGCGGCGAACGAGGCGACCTTGTCGACGTTGGACCTGTCGACGAAGGCGGGGCCGGTGAGCACCGGCTCGACACCGCCGCCGCTGTAGTTGCCGTTGTTCTTGTACAGCCACAGGGAGTCGACGGCCAGGTAGCCCTGCAGGTAGGGCTGCTGGTCGACGGCGAACTCGATGTCGCCCTTCTGAATGGCTCCCGTCAGGTCCTTGTTCAGGTCGAAGGTGGCGACCTTCGCCTCGCTGCCGGCGTCCGCCACCGACTGCACCGCGGTCAGCGCGAACGGCGCGCCGAGGGTGACCACGTGGTCGATGCCGCCGTCCTGCTTGAGCTTGGCGGTGATGGTCGACTTCACCGACGGCATGTCGGTGCCGTTGACGTAGAGGATCTCGGTGGTGCCCTTGAACGTCTTCCTCACCCCGTCGCAGCGCTGGGTCAGGCCGACGTTGCCCTGTTCGTGGATGACGCAGACGGCCTTCTCGGCGCCGACGTCGTTCAGTCGGTTCCCGAGCGCCTCACCCGCCACGCTCTCGTCCTGCCCGAAGAACTCCAGCAGCCCGAGTTCCTTCCAGTCGGCGAGGCCGGAGTTCAGGCCCACGACGGGTATGCCGGCGGCGACCGCCTTGCCGACCACGGCCTTGAGGGCGTCGGGTTTGGCGAGGGTGACGGCGATGCCGTCGACCTTCTGGTCGATGGCGTTCTGCACGAAATTGGCCTGGTTGGCGGCGTTGGGGTCGGCGGAGTAGACGAGTTTGATGTTGTCCTTGGCGGCGGCGGCCTCGGCGCCCTTGCGGACGATGTCCCAGAAGGTGTCGCCGGGTGCCTGGTGGGTGACCAGCGCCACCGTCATCCGGGGGGTGTTCGCCCTGCCGGCGGAGGCGGCGGAGGCGCTCTCCTCGGCCTTCTTGCCGCCGGAGCTGCTGGAGCAGCCGGCGAGGGTCAGGGCCACGGCGGCGGCCAGAGCGACGGCGGGGGCGAGTCGGCGGGAGCGAAAAGTGCGGTCCATCGTTCCGGCACCTCACTGTGCGACGAGGGGAGGTCTCCGGGATCCAAACCCTTGCCCGAGCCCGCTGTCAATACTTTGTCCTGACATCTCTTCATGCCCTTCCCGGGCCGCAGGTCCGAATGTCAGTACAAAACATTGACAGTGTGCCGTGCGGCGTCCTACACCTGGGAGGCGGCAGGCACCGGGGCTCGCGTCTCCACCGTGGCAGGGCTCCCGGGGTCGTGCACCCGAGCCCAGCGAGGAGCGTCCATGCCCGAGTCCGTCCCGTCCTTCGACCTGATCACGATGGGCCGTATCGGAGTCGATCTCTACCCCCTCCAGTCCGGTGTACCCCTGGAGCAGGTGGAGTCCTTCGGCAAGTTCCTCGGGGGTTCGGCCGCCAATGTGGCGGTGGCCGCCGCACGGCTCGGCCGGCGCAGCGCCGTCGTCACCCGCACCGGGGCGGATCCCTTCGGCACGTATCTGCACCGGGCGCTGCGCGAGTTCGGTGTGGACGACCGCTGGGTGACACCGGTGGACGCCCACCCCACCCCGATCACCTTCTGCGAGATCTTCCCGCCGGACGACTTCCCCTTGTACTTCTACCGGCGGCCCAAGGCCCCCGATCTGGAGATCCGCGCGGACGAACTCGACCTGGCCGCGATCCGCTCCGCCCGCATCTTCTGGATGACCGGCACCGGACTGAGCGAGGAGCCCAGCAGGTCGGCCACGCTCGCCGCGCTCGAGGCCCGCGCCAAGGCCGGCATCACCGTCTTCGACCTGGACTGGCGCCCGATGTTCTGGTCCGCCCCGGAGGCCGCCCGCCCGCACTACACCGAGGCGCTGCGGCACGCCACCGTGGCCGTCGGCAACCTCGCCGAGTGCGAGATCGCCACCGGTGTGCGCGAGCCCGCCGCCTGCGCCGAGGCGCTGTTGGCGGCCGGTGTCGAGCTGGCCGTGGTCAAGCAGGGGCCCAAGGGCGTCCTGGCGGTGCACCGCGACGGCACCCGGGCCGAGGTGCCGCCGGTGCCGGTCGAGGTGGTCAACGGTCTCGGCGCGGGCGACGCCTTCGGCGGCGCGCTGTGCCACGGCCTGCTCGCCGGGTGGGGCCTGGCGGCGACGATGCGGTACGCCAACGCCGCCGGTGCCCTGGTCGCCTCCCGTCTGGCCTGCTCCTCCGCCATGCCCACCCCGGCGGAGGTCGAGGACCTGCTGGCCCGTGCCGTCGCCTGACGGGACCCGTCCCGCCACCACCGCAGCCGTCCCGCTGAACGGAGCCCTCCTGTGAGCGTCAGCATCCGCGATCTCACCGCGATCCGCGCCCGGCACCCCGAGGCGGTCGCCGAGGCCGCCGCCCGCCGGATACGCCGCCCGCTGCTCGGCGACAGCGGCCGCCTGATGATCGTCGCCGCCGATCATCCCGCACGCGGTGCCCTGCGCGTGGGCGACCGGGAGCTGGCCATGGCCGACCGCGCGGACCTGCTGAACCGGTTGTGCGTGGCCCTGTCCCGGCCCGGCGTGGACGGGGTGCTGGCCACCGCCGACATATTGGAGGACCTGCTGCTGCTCGGGGTGCTCGACGGCAAGGTGGTCATGGGCTCCATGAACCGCGGCGGCCTGGCCGGGGCGTCGTTCGAGATGGACGACCGGTTCACCGGGCACCGCGCCCGCGACCTGGCCCGGCTCCGTTTCGACGCCGGCAAGCTGCTGCTGCGCATCGACTACGACGACCCGGGCTCGCTGGCCACCCTGGAGGCGTCGGCCCGCGCCGTCGACGAGATGGCCGAGGCGGGCCTGCCGGTGTTCGTGGAGCCGTTCATCTGCCGCCGCCTGGGCGGGAGGGTGGTCAACGACCTGTCCGCCGAGGCGGTCACCCGGGCCATCGCGATCGCCTCGGGCCTGGGCGGCACCTCCGCCTACACCTGGCTGAAGCTTCCGGTCACCGCGGACCCGGACGACATGGCCGACGTCCTGCGGACCTCCACGCTGCCGACCGTGCTGCTCGGCGGCGAGGTCGGCGGCGACCAGAAGGCGGCCTACGCGCGCTGGCGTTCGGCGCTGCGGCTGCCCACCGTGCAGGGCCTGGTGGTGGGCCGTTCCCTGCTCTATCCGGCCGAGGGCAGTGTCGAGCAGGCGGTCGACACCGCCGTGAGCCTGCTGTGAGCGGCAGCCGGGCCCGCCGGACCGTACCCGGTGAGGAGCACTCCCCCGTGACCGAGCCCGCCGATCTGGAGGCTTCGCGATGACCAGCCCGTACCACCTCCCCGCCGGCAAGGCAGCCGACGGCCCCTACACCGTGCACGTCAGCCCGGAGACAGCCGGGTGGGGCCACTCCCACCTGCGCGTCCTCGACCTGCCGGCCGGCGGCTCGCACACCTTCGACACCCGGGACAGCGAGTGGATCGTGCTGCCGCTCGCCGGTGCCTGCACGGCGACCGTCGACGACGACTCCGGCGCTCACACCTTCGACCTCGCCGGCCGCACCGGTGTGTTCGACGCGGTCAGCGACTTCGCGTACGTCCCCCGGGACGCCCGGGCGACCGTGTCGTCCGCCGCCGGCGGCCGGTTCGCCCTCACCGGCGCCCGCTGCACCCGACGCCTGCCCGCCCGCTACGGGCCGGCCTCCGGGGTGCCCGTGGAGCTGCGCGGCACCGGCAGCTGCTCCCGCCAGGTGAACAACTTCGCCGCGGCCGACGTGTTCGAGTGCGACAGGCTGATCGCCGTCGAGGTGATCACTCCGGGCGGCAACTGGTCGTCGTTCCCGCCGCACAAGCACGACGAGCACCGGGCGGGCGAGGAGTCGGTCCTGGAGGAGATCTACTACTTCGAGTTCGCCGCCCACGACGGCGTCCCCGGCCTCGGCTACCAGCGGGTGTCGCCGTCCGGGCAGGGCCGGAACACCGACGTGCTGGCCGAGGTGCGCGACGGCGACGTCGTTCTCGTCCCCGACGGCTGGCACGGCCCGTCGATGGCGGTGCCCGGCCACCACATGTACTACCTGAACGTCATGGCGGGCCCGGACCCCGAGCGGGCCTGGCTGATCAGCGACCATCCCGACCATGCCTGGATCCGCGGCACCTGGCCCGCCCGGCCCGTCGACGCCCGCCTGCCCCTGTACACCGCCCCGTCCTCGTGAGGTAGCGATGAGCGAGCCGAGCACGACTCAGAACACGGCGACGATCCGGCTGACCGTCGCCCAGGCCCTCGTGCGGTTTCTCGCCGCCCAGTACACCGAACGGGACGGGGAACGGCAGCGGCTGATCGCCGGCACCTGGGGCGTCTTCGGTCACGGCAACGTCGCCGGCCTCGGTCAGGCACTGGTCGAGTACGCCGACGTCATGCCCTTCCACCAGGGCCGCAACGAGCAGGCGATGGTGCACGCGGCCGTCGGCTTCGCCCGGCAGCGCGGCCGGCTGGCCACACAAGCGGTGACCACCTCCATCGGCCCGGGCGCCACCAACCTGGTCACCGGCGCCGCGCTCGCCACCATCAACCGCCTGCCGGTGCTGCTGCTGCCCGGCGACTACTTCGCCGCGCACACCGCCGACCCGTTGCTGCAGCAGCTGGAGCACCCGACGCAGGCGGACGTGTCGGTCAACGACGCGCTGCGCCCGGTCTCCCGCTGGTTCGACCGGATCACCCGCCCCGAGGCCCTGATCCCCGCCGCGCTGCAGGCGATGCGGGTGCTGACCGACCCGGCGGAGACCGGCGCGGTCACCCTCGCCCTGCCGCAGGACGTGCAGGCGGAGGCGTTCGACTGGCCGGAGGAGTTCTTCGCCGAACGGGTGTGGCACATCCGGCGCCCCGCCCCCGACCCGGCCGAGCTCGCCACGGCCGCCGACGCGATCCGGGCGGCACGGCGTCCGCTGATCGTGGCGGGCGGCGGCGTCCACCACAGCGCGGCCGAGGAGGCCCTGGCGGCCCTGGCGGACGCCACCGGCATCCCGGTCGCCTCCACCCAGGCCGGCAAGGGCTCGCTGCGCCACGACCACCCGGCCGACGTCGGCGGCATCGGCCACACCGGCACCGCGGTCGCCGACCACCTGGCCCGCACCGCCGACCTGATCATCGGCGTGGGCACCCGTTACACCGACTTCACCACGGCCTCCGGCACCCTGTTCCAGCACCCTCACGTCCGCTTCGTCAATCTCAACATCACCGCGTTCGACGCGCACAAACTGGCCGCCGCCACGGTCGTCTGCGACGCCCGCACCGGCCTGACCGCACTGCGCGAGGCCCTGGCCGGACACCGCGTGGCGGACGCCTACGCCGCCGAGTACCGCGACGGCAAGCAGCGCTGGGAGGAGGTCGTCGAGGCCGCCCTGCGCGCGCCGGACGACAGCGCCCAGCCGACCCAGACCCAGGTGATCGGCGCCCTGGACGAGGTGGTCGGCGACGAGGACGTGGTGATCAACGCGGCCGGCTCCCTCCCCGGCGACCTGCACAAACTGTGGCGGGCCCGCTCCCCGCGCCAGTACCACCTGGAGTACGGCTACTCCTGCATGGGCTACGAGATCCCCGCCGCCATCGGCGTCCAGCAGGCCGCCCCCGGCACCCCGGTGTGGGCCCTGGTCGGCGACGGCACCTACCTGATGATGCCGACGGAGATCGTCACCGCCGTGCAGGAGGGCCTGCCGATCACCGTGGTCCTGCTGCAGAACCACGGGTACGCCTCCATCGGCGGCCTGTCGGAGTCGGTCGGCGCCGAACGCTTCGGCACCGCCTACCGCTACCGCGCCGCCGACGGCAGCTTCACCGGTGACCCGCTCCCGGTCGACCTCACCGCCAACGCGGCCAGCCTCGGCATGGACGTGCTGCGCGCCAAGACCGTGGGCGAGCTGCGCGCGGCGCTGCGCACGGCCCGCGGGGCCGACCGGCCGACGTGCGTGTACGTCGAGACGGACCCCACGCCGACCGCTCCCCCGGCCGAGGCCTGGTGGGACGTCCCGGTGGCCGGCACCTCCACCCGCGAGGCGGCGATCCGGGCCCGCGAGACCTATGTGCGCGAGGCGGCGGCGCGGCGGCGGCATCTGTGAGGGTGCGTTTCGTCGGGGGGCCGGTCCGCCGTGGCGGAGCAGCATCGGCGCGGCGGCCGCCCGGCGTCCGCGCACGGCACCACGCTGCCGTGCCCCCGTACCGAGGCGCGGTGCCGGCCTCCGGTCGGTCACTGCCGCGGGGCGTTCAGCAGGTCCTCGGGCAGACGGGCCGGCCGGACACGCATCTGCCGGCCGTGCCCGACGGTGGCGAGCGCGGCCGCGGCGGCGGTTCCCGACCGGCAGCGGGGTGCGCTCGCCCAGCCCGCAACACGAGAAGGGTCTTCGCGGACCGCTGTCCACGAAGACCCTTCGTGCTGTCGGGACGACAGGATTTGAACCTGCGACCCCTTGACCCCCAGTCAAGTGCGCTACCAAGCTGCGCCACGTCCCGATGCGCTCACCGGCGGTCACCCGCCCGAACGCGCGAAGGTCACTTTACCGCACTCGGCGGGCTGGGCCGAAGGGGGCGCGGGAGACCGGGGGACAATCGGCGTATGAGCAGCACATCCTCCGGCCGTCCGGCCGACGAGCGGAACGAGGACCACCGGGACGACCCGGGCACGGGCCGGGAGGGACTGAGCCGGACGGACCGCGACCGGGACCGGGACCGGGACCGGGACCGAGCCCAGGACCGGGACCGGGACCGGGACCATGAAGGGCGGGCGCGCAACGCCCGGCCGCGCGACGGGCTGGGGCGCCCGCTGCCCTACGGCGCCGAGGGCGTGCCCCGGCAGCCGGAGGGTGTCGTGCGCACCCCGGACGAGACCGTCGCCGAGGCGCAGGCTCTGCTGGACGCCGGCCGGCCGTTCCACGCCCACGAGGTCTTCGAGGACGCCTGGAAGTCCGGGCCCGGATCGGAGCGGATCCTGTGGCGCGGGCTGGCCCAGCTCGCGGTCGGGCTGACGCACGCGGCGCGCGGCAACGCCACCGGAGGCGCCCGGCTGCTGAGGCGCGGCGCGGGCGCGGTGCGGGAGTGGGTGGCGGAGACCGGGGTGCGGCGCCCGCACGGCATGGACACGGCCGGCCTGGTGGCGTGGGCCCGGGACCTGGCGGAGCTGGTGGAGAGCCGTGGCGCGGCGCGACCGGTGGACGCGGCGGAGCACGCGCCCCGGCTGCGGGGCGAGGCGGCGGCTCCGGGGAGTGCCTGAGGTCCGCCGGGCCTGCGGACGGGGCATGCACCGTACCGTCGGGGTCGGTGCGCGGGCCCGGCCGTCCCGGTCGAAGCGGCGCCGGTGGCGGCGGTGGCGACCGGTGGCGGCGGTGTCGGTGCGGTACGGCAGACTCGGGGTGTGCGAAAGATCCATGTCATCGGCATCGGTGCGGGCGACCCCGAGCAGCTGACCCTGCAGGCGGTCAGGGCGCTGCGCGAGACGGACGTGTTCTTCGTCCTGGACAAAGGCGAGGTGAAGGCGGACCTCGTGCAGCTGCGCCGGGACATCCTGCGGACGCACGTGCCGGAGGGGACGTACCGGGTGGTGGAGGCGCGGGACCCGGAACGGGACCGGTCGGCGGGCGGCGCCGCCTACTCCCCCGCCGTCGGTGACTGGCGCAGCGCCCGCGCGGACATCTACGAGCGGCTGATCGCCGAGGAGCTGGGCGAGGACGAGCGCGGCGCGTTCCTGGTGTGGGGCGATCCGGCGTTGTACGACAGCACGCTCGGGATCCTGGAGGAGGTGCTGGCGCGGGGGGCGGTCGCCTTCGACCACGACGTCATACCGGGCATCAGCAGCGTCTCGGCTCTGGCCGCCCGGCACCGTACGGGGCTGAACCGGGTGGCCCGTCCGGTGCAGATCACCACCGGCCGCAGGCTCGCGGAGGGGTTCCCGGAGGGCGTGGACGACGTGGTGGTGATGCTGGACGCCCACCAGGCCTTCCGGGCGTACGCCGACCAGGACATCGACATCTACTGGGGTGCGTACCTCGGCACCCCGGACGAGATCCTGGACTCCGGTCCTCTCGCCGAGGCCGGTCCGCGCATCGAGCGGCTGCGCGCCGAGGCCCGGGCGCGCAAGGGCTGGATCATGGACACCTACCTGCTGCGCCGGCGGCGGCCGGAGCAGTGAGGGACTGCAGGCCGCAGGGCTGACGGGGCGGGGAGGCGGGGCTGTGTCGCGCCCTGCCGGGCGGTGCCGGGTCCGCCCGGGCGGAGCGGAGTCCTCACTGTGCGGGCAGGTCCAGCAGCGCCAGGGCCGACGGCACGTCCGGGACCGCGCTCACGCCGTCCGGCAGCGGTGGCCGGCGTACGACGACGACCGGCAGGCCGAGGTGGCGCGCGGCGGTGAGTTTGGCGGCCGTCGCGGTGCCGCCGCTGTCCTTGGTGACCAGCACGTCGATGCGGTGTTCCCGCAGCAGGGCCGTCTCCTCGGGCACGGTGAACGGTCCGCGGGCCAGCAGCGCCGTCAGGCGGGGCGGCATCGGCGGTTGGGGCGGTTCCACGGAGCGCAGCACGAAGTGCAGGTCCGTCAGGTGGGCGTAGGCGGCGAGGCCCAGCCGTCCGGTGGTGAGGAACACCCGGCGGCCCAGTTCCGGCAGCAGGCCGGCCGCGGCGGTCTGGGAGGCCACCAGGTGCCAGCGGTCGCCGGGGCCCGGCTGCCAGCCGGGGCGGCGCAGCACCACCAGAGGGATCCCGGTGGCCCGGGTGGCCTCGGCCGCGTTGCGGGTGACCGAGCGGGCGAAGGGATGGGTGGCGTCGACGACGGCGGTGACGTGGTGGTCCCGTATCCAGGCCGCCATGCCGTCCGCTCCGCCGAAGCCGCCGATGCGCACCCGACCCGCGAGGGCGCCCGGCCGGCTCACCCGGCCGGCCAGCGAGCTGGTCACCCGGACGCCGGGGTGCGCCGCGAGTGCCGCGGCCAGTTCGCGTGCCTCGGTGGTGCCGCCGAGGACCAGGACGTGCGCAGGCATGCCGCCGAGCCTACGGGGCAGTGGCGGAGGTCCGGCGGCGGGGAGGGGCAGGGGCGGCGCTGATCGGTGACGGGGGGAGGCAGGGGCGGCGCCGGTCGGTGACGGGGAGAGGCAGGGGCGGCGCCGGTCGGTGACGGGGAGGGGGCGGGGTCAGTGCCGGCCTGCGGCGGGCCGTCGGGGGGCTCGCGGTGCGGTCCGGCGGGCGGTGTGTCGCGCGCAGTCCGCCCGTGCGCCCTCGGGGTGTCCCGTGTCGTGCCCGCCGACCGCGTGGTCCGCCAGGGTGCCGACCTCCCACCCCGCGTCCCGGCAGCCGACGACCAGGGCGGGCAGGGCGCCGAGGGCGGCACGCCAGCAGCCGGGGGCCGAAGCGCGGTCCGAGTCGTGCAGGAGGATCGTGCCGCCGCCTCTGAGGTCCACGCTCACGGTGGCCCGCACGGTGGCGGGGGTGGCGTCCGCGGTCCAGTCCCGCCCCCAGGCCGTCCACAGCACCGGACGCAGGCCCAGGCGCCGTCCCGCCGCCCAGCGGCCGCCGGTCAGGATGCCGTAGGGCGGGCGGTACCACAGCGGTCGACGGCCCGTGATGTCCCGCACCGCGCGGGCGGCGCGCGCGATCTCCGCCAGGTCGCGGGCGGGTGCCGGGAGCCAGGGGCGGCTGTGGGTCCAGCCGTGCACGGCGAGTTCGTGTCCGCGCCGGGCGATGTCACCGGTCAGCTCGGGGAACCGGGCGGCATGCTCCCCCAGGACGAAGAAGGTGGCGCGGACGCCCAGCCGGTCGAGTGCGTCCAGGAAGTACGGCGTGGAGCGCGGGTCGGGGCCGTCGTCGAAGGTGAGCGCCACATGGTCGGGGCGGCCCAGCCCGGCCAGGCGCGGGAAGCACAGCGCGCGCAGCCGCGGCAGCCAGGTGGCGGCCGGCGCGATGTGGGCCGCGGCGACGGCGGCGGCCGGCGCGAGCGCCGCCGCCACAGGAGGCATCACTGCCCTGCCCTTGCCCTGTTGTCCCACTGGGTCCCTCCTTCTCGGCTGGGGCCGTCGGTCGGCTGCCGACGCGGTCGCGGCGGTGCGCCCCAGGTACCGCGCGGGGGCGGCGCGTCGGCGACCGCCGGTCTGCGCTCCTGGGTCCGGGACCGCGCCGGGCGGGACGGTTCCGTGTCGTCCGTGTGCGGTGGGGCGCCGGCCGGGGAGCATGCGGCACGTCGTGGGCAGGTGTTCCCCGGGCGGCACCGGGCCGAGCCCTCGCCGGGTCGGGTGTCCCTGCGGGGGTGACGGCACAAGGGCGGTGGCCGACCGCCGGACGAGTGGACGGTCCCGCGTCCGGCCGTCCGCCGTTCGGGGGTCGCGACGGACGGGGCACTCGGTGTCCGGTGGACGGGGACGGTCCGTGTCCGGTGGACGGTGCGTGGCCCGTGCACCGTCCGGGCCGGGTCAGCCGAAGCGGGCGGCCAGGCGGCGGTACAGCGCGGGGGCGAGGGCTCTGACCCGGCCCGGCACCCGGGTCCAGCCGGGAACGTACACCTCGTCGCGGCCGTGGGCGACCGCCTCCCACACCGCGTCCGCGACCCGGCCGGCCGGCACGGGTTTCGGCCGGGACCGCCGGTAGGGCACCCCGCGGCGTTCGAAGAACGGTGTGTCCACCACGCCGGGCACCACATGGCTGATGCCGACGCCGGTGCCGCGCAGCTCGTAGCGCACGGCGTCGGCGAAGGTGGCCAGGGCGGCCTTCGCGGCCGAGTAGACCGCCTCGTCGCGCACGCCGACCGTGCCCGCCAGGGAGCCGATGATGACGACCCGTCCGGATCCCTGTCGGACCATGTGGGGCAGCAGCTGCCGCACCAGGTGGACGGTGGCGCGCACATTGACGTCGAGCACCTCGTCGATCGCGGGGTGCGGCATCGTGCTGAACGGCCCCGCCCAGCCGATGCCCGCGCCGGCCACCAGCAGGTCGACCTGCCCGACGCTGTCCAGGGCGAACTCGGCCAGGCGCCGCTCGGCTCCCGGGCCGCACAGGTCCGCCGGATAGACGACGGCCGAGGTCTGGTGGGCGACTTCCTCCAGGCGGGCGCGGTCCCGGCCGTTGAGGACGAGCCGCCAGCCGCCCTCCGCGGCGAGCCGTCGGGCGACGGCGGCGCCGATCCCGGAGGAGGCGCCGGTCACCAGGGCACCCCCGCCGGTCACCGTGCCGTCGGCCGCGCGGTGGCGCGCCGTGCTCGGCGTCGCGGGTGCCTCGAGCGGCGTCCCGGGGCCGGACCGGACGCTGGAGGGGGCTTGAGTCATCGGGAAGCACCTCTGTCTCGACGGATACGGGGGCTGCCGCTGCGGCCCCGGCGGTCCGGGAACTTTGTGCCGGGGGGTGAAGTATCCCGGCGGCCGGGCCCGAAACGCGGGAGGGGCCGGGGCGTGCCCGTCCGTTTGACTGCGGTGGGTGAGGGTTACTCACTACCAGTGTCGTCCGAATCGCTGTCACCGCCACCCCTGCCTTCCGCTCGCGTGGGTGTGAACACACCCGTGCCCGACCCGCGGGCGCGGTCGCACGCCCCCGCCTCCGACGCACCCGGAGCACACGGTGCGCGCGCGCCGGAGCACCCGGCGCCGTCCACGGCGCGTGCGCCCGCTGCCGGGGCCGGGCCGGGTGCCGCCGAGGCCGAACGGCTGCTCGTGCTGAGTGCGAGCATGGGCGCCGGCCACGACACGGTGGCGGCGGAGCTGGCGCGCCGGGCGCGCGCGGCGGGCGGACAGGCGCACGTCGTCGATGTGCTCCGGTTGCTGCCCTGGGGCCTGGGGAGCGGACTGCGCGGCTTCTACCAGGGCGCCGTACGCCACTGCCCCTGGGTGTACGCCGGGATCTACGACTTCTTCCTGCGGCCCGGCCCCTCCCCCCGTCCGAGCGGTACTCCGCTGGCGCGGCTGGCGGCGGGGCCGCTGATGGAGCTGGTGCGCCGTACGCGGGCCGATGTGGTGGTGTCCGTCTTCCATCTGGCCGCGCAGCTCACCGGGCATCTGCGCGAGCGCGGGGTGCTTCGGGTGCCCGGTGCGGTGGTGATCGTGGACTTCGCGGTGCACCGCCAGTGGCTGCATCCGGGCAACGACCTGCATCTGTGTCTGACGGAGGAGACGGCCCGTCGGGTCGCGCGGGATCTGGGCCGTCCGGCGGAGGCGACGGGCCCGGTGGTCGCGCCGGAGTTCTTCACCGACGGACCGACGACGCCCGAGTGGCGGCGCCGCCTGGAGCAGGCGGCGCCGGGACGGCCGGCGGTGCTGGTCTCCGCGGGCGCCTGGGGTGCCGGGGAGCGGCTGCCCCGCACCGCGCGGCTGCTGGCCGCGCACGGCTATGCGCCGGTGGTGCTGTGCGGGCGCAACGAGCGGCTGCGGCGCGCGCTGTCCGGTGTTCCGGGGGTGCTCACGCCCGGCTGGGTGACGGACATGCCGGGGCTGCTGCACGCGTGCGCCGCCCTGGTGGACAACGCGGCCGGGCAGACCGCGGTCCAGGCGCTGGCCGCCGGGCTGCCGGTGGTGGCCCATCGGCCGCTGCCGGGCCACGGCGCGGAGGGTGTCCGCCGTATGGCGGCGCTCGGGGTGTCCGAGTTCGCCGCGGACGAGGCCGCGCTGCTGGACGCGCTGGACCGGCTCACCCGGCCGGGTCCGGAGCGGGAGCGCCGGATCGCGGCGGGGCGTGCGCTGTTCCGTGCGGATGCGCTGGCACGTCTGGTGCGGGCCGAGGCGGTACCCCGGACGTGAGCGGTGCGCCGACGGCGCCGGTGACGCGGCGGCCCGGCCCTGGTCTCAGCGGTCGCCGTCGGCCGCCGTCACGGGTGCCGTGCGGCCGGCGGTGTCGAGGCGTCGGAGCCGTTCGACGTTCTCCCGGTCCTCGGGGTCCGTGCTCGGGCCGGCGGCGAACCAGGCGTCGAGGATCTCGGTCAGCAGCGGCTCGGAGGTCAGACGCAGCCCGAGGGCGAGGACGTTGGCGTCGTTCCAGCGACGTGCGCCCTCGGCGGTGTACGCGTCGGTGCACAGGGCCGCCCGGACGCCGGGCACCTTGTTCGCGGCGATGGAGGCGCCCGTGCCGGTCCAGCAGCACACCACGGCCTGGTCGCTGCGGCCCTCGGCGACGTCGCGGGCGGCGGCCTCGGAGCACGCCGCCCACTGCGGGTCGTCCCCGGGCCGCAGCGCGCCGTGGGTGACCACCTCGTGCCCGCGTTCGCGCAGTCGGGCGACCAGGGCGCGCGCCACGGGTTCGTCCATGTCGGAGGAGACGGAGATCCGCATGCCCGCAGGGTACGTCAGCGGGGCCGGTCGGTCGCACCCCCTGTGGACGACCCACGTCGGGCACCCGGGTGGGGCCGGACGGTGGACGGGGACGGGGGATCAGAACAGGTTCATGCCGACCAGCAGGGCGCCGACGAACAGCAGCGCGCCGGCCAGGACGGCGAGGAGACGGCGGTGGCGGCGCAGCGGTCCGGCCAGGGCGGGACGGCGCGCCGGGACGCGGTGCACGGTGGTGTTCCAGCCGGTGTCCAGGACGGGCGGCGCCGGCGGGTCGACGACACCGGCCGCGGCGCCCGCGAGCGGTGCGGCCGCCGCGCCGTGGTGCAGGGCCGGCCGGGCGGCCGCGTAGGGTTCCAGCACCTGGCCGGGCTGCTCCGGGGGCAGGGGTTCCGCGGTGCCGCGCCAGGCGCCGCCGCGGAACCAGTCGGCGACCTGACGGGCCGTGGGACGCTCCTCGGGCCGCTTGGCGAGCATGCTCAGCAGGTAGTTCTCGAAGGCCGGCGGCAGGGCGGCGCCGCGCTGGTTGGGCGGCACGGGCGCGGAGTCGACGTGCTGGTACAGCAGGGCGGTGGCGGTGTCCGACTCGAACGGGGGTCTGCCGACGGCCAGTTGGTAGAGCACGCAGCCCAGGGAGTAGATGTCGGAGGCGGGGGTGGCGGGCGTGCCGATGGCCCGTTCGGGCGCGAGGTAGAGCCCGGTGCCGACGATCTGCCCGGTGGTGGTGAGTCCGGCGGAGGGGTCGTCGACGAAGCGCGCGATGCCGAAGTCGCCTATGCGCACGGTGCCGTCGTGGTCGCTGAGCAGATTCCCGGGTTTGATGTCCCGGTGCACGATGCCCTGCGCGTGCGCCGCCGCCAGGCCCTCGCCGGCCTGCTGGGCGACCTGGGCCAGGCGTTCCGGCGTCAGTGGTCCGCCGGCGGCCAGTTCACCGGCGAGGCTGCCGCCGTCGACCAGTTCCATGACCAAAAAGCAGCGGCCCTGCCAGGTGCCGAAGTCGAGGGTGCCCACCACGTTCGGGTGGTTCAGCCGTGCGGAGGTCTGCGCCTCCATCCGGAAGCGGGCCTCCGCCGAGGCGTCGGCCACATCGCTCAGCAGCAGCTTGACCGCGACCGGCCGGCCGAGGACTTCGTCCTGGGCCCGCCAGACCTCGCCCATCCCGCCCCGCCCGATGACCGTGTGCAGCCGGTACCGATCCGCCACCAGCACCCGTAGACCGCCTCAATCCCAGAAGAGTCCCACCCTCACAGCGCGCCCATCTTAACGATCACTTGGCGTGTCACCGACCACTGTCCGGCGCTGCGCCCGCCGTCCCGGCCCGGCCTTCCGAACGCACCCGGAGGCGGCTCGGGATCCTTACGAGTGAAAAGCAGAAGGTCGGTCTTCGTACCAATATGTAGAACTGATCACGTATGTCATGGTCGCCCTACCCACTGATCACACGGGAGAGGAAGGACGATCTTGGACCCACTGAGCTGGCTGTTCATCCCGCTGCTGACCGGACTCGTGGCGAGCCTGTGGAACTGCTGTTCCGGCAGGACACGACGCGCCGACGTCTGGTCGGACGTCCAGCGCTACGACCAGGTCCGCGAGGCTCTGGGCCGCGCGGTCGCCTCGGTCGCGGCGCCGACGGCGTAGACGGCGCAGACAGCCTCTGAGGGGTTCCTCGCCCCGGCGAGGGCCTTTCGTTCCGATCAGGTGGATCAGGCCGGACCGACCGGGCCGGACCGGGAGCACACGCACCCGCACCCCTGGCACCGCACGTCCGGCCTGATCCACGGGGCGGAACCAGTGGCAGTGGCACGGTCCGGCGCACCGTGCGTCTCTCCGGCCCCGGTCGTCCGTCGAGCCACCGGGACAACAGCGGTACGCAGCAGTCCGTACCGCTGAGGGACCGGCACTCCGATGTGGCCCGCGTGAGAAAGATCACCCGCCGCAGGGCGGGCTCGCCGGGCTCAGACCGGTTCGACGGGCAGCCACAGCTCGCAGGTCGCGGTACGGAAATCGGCAGCACGGTCGAGGACCGAGACGATCGACGGGCCGGGCCGCAGGCGCCAGGGGTTGGAGGGGAACCAGTCGGTCGCGGTCGCCGCCCAGGCCGTCTGGAGAGCCTGCGGATGCGGTCCGGAGGTACGGAAGACCGCCCACCTGCCGGGCGGGACCTCGATGACGTCGAGATCGTCGGGGACGGGCGCGTCACGGCTGACGGCGACACCGTGCAGGTAGGTCAGTTCGGTGCCCTCCTCGGCCTCGGGGTCGACATCGTGGCTGACCTGCAGCAGGCCGGCCGGTTCGGTGTCGCCGAGGGCTTTGAGCCGGGTGTGCTCCTCGGGCGGCAGGGCTTCGATGTGCCGCTGAATGTGCGGGTTGACGCCCCGGTGGACGAGCGGGACCCGGGCGGCGTGTCCGATGAGACGGAACGCGGGACGGTCGGCGATACGGGCGTCCATGGCGGTGCTCCCTTCCACGGTCAGGCGGAATCTGAGCTGCGGTTGTGTGCGCAGGGGGCCTCCGTCGCGGCGCACGTCGCGCGGGGCCGCGCCGTGCACGGCACGGAACGCCCGCCCGAACGCCTCGGTGGAGCCGTAGCCGTACCGGACGGCGATGCTCAGCAGATCGCGCTCGCCCCGGACGACGTCCGCCGCGGCGACCGTCATACGGCGCCGACGGACGTACTCCGACAGCGGCATGCCGGCCAGCGACGAGAACATGCGGCGCAGGTGGTACTCGGTCGTACCGCTCGCCGCGGCCAGGGCCCGTACGTCGGGTTCCTCGTCGAGGTGCTCGTCGACGAGGCCGACCAGCCGGTTCAGTGCCGCGATCACACAGGCCTCCTTCCGCGTCCGAGCCTGGCACAGGGCGGCCCGCTGCCACCCGACCGTGGAGAACCGATCCGATCAGGCGGGGCCCGAGCGACCCGCCCCCCCCTTGTCGAACCCTGAAGCACCGGCCGCCCCGGCCGACATCCGGCGAACCTCGCTGGTGGTCACGGCGCTGGCCCAGCAGCAGCTGCGGGCCGCCCACGACCGTCGCCGCCGCCACCAGGTGCTCGAACAGCCGCCGGCTGATGCGGCACCGCCCATCCGCCGATCAGCGCGCCGGGGACGACCACCACCAGGGCCGCGCTCAGCAGGAGCGAGCGGCCGTCGATCAGGCCGAGTCCCGCGCTGAACGGCACCTTGGAGACGTTCTTCTTCGACGACCAGGAAGAAGAAGGCCGAGGTGCCCAGGAAGCCGAGCTTCCGGAAGCCTGCCGACAGCAGTTGCATCACAACGTCACCGGACCGCCCGCGTTGGTGACCATGGTGGTGAAGCCGCCGTGGACGCCGTGGGAGCGGGCCTTGAAGCGGCCGGCACGGGTGGCGACCGTGTCCTGGTCGTCGTCGTCGTTCCTGTCGCTCGTGTCGTTCTTGCCGCGCTCGTCGTTCCCGTTGCCTCTGTCGCTTGCCGCGCTCGTCGTTCCCGTTGCTCGTGTCGTTCTGCCGCGCCGGTCGTCGCTCTTGTCGTTCCCGCGTCCGGCCGTCCGCCGCCGTATCACGGTGACAGCCGGAATCAGCAGCAGGATCACACCGGTGGCGGACCGCATCACGGCGTTCGTCGGCCCAGGTCGAGAACAGAATCCCGGCCACCACGCAGACCGCGACCGCCGGGAACAACCGCCACAACGTGGGCCAGTGGGCGTGCCGCCGGCAGGTGAGGACGGCCGGCACGTCACCGGCGATGAGCACCGGCAGCAGCACGCCGGTGGAGGCGCGGGCGGGCAGGACGGCGGCGAAGATCGCGAGGCTGACCGTGTCGGCCCCGCTGACCGCGGTCTTGGAGAAGCCGACCAGCAGGGCCGCACGGGCGAGCACGGCGAAGCCCATCCGCTGAGGTGCCTTGGGTGATCGTGTCCATGCGGACACCGATGCCAGATGCGGACGGGCCCGCGGCGGCAGGGCCGTCTCGTCCGGTGACCGCTCGCCGGGGACGGGCGGTCACCGGACGGCACGCGGCAGCCGTCGCCGCGCCCGACTGCGGCCTCACGCGGGCGGGGCCGCGTCTCAGGCGCCCGCGTACCGGGCCCGCAGTTCCCGCTTGAGCACCTTCATGCTGGGGCCGAGCGGCAGCGCGTCGGTGATCTCCACGCGGCGCGGGTACTTGTGCCGGCCCAGCCGCTCCTTGGACCAGGCGACGATCTCGTCCGGGGCCACGTCGGTGCCGGGTGCGGGGACGACGACCGCGCACACCTCCTCGCCGTGCAGATCGTCGGGCACGCCGATGACGGCGACCTGGGCGATGGCGGGGTGGCGCAGCAGCACCTCCTCGACCTCGCGCGGGTAGACGTTGTAGCCGCCGCGGATGACGACGTCCTTCTTGCGGTCGACGATCCGGATGAAGCCCTCGTCGTCCTTGGTGCCCAGGTCGCCGGTGCGGAACCAGCCGTCGACCAGGGCCTCGGCGGTGGCCTCGGGGCGGCCGAGGTAGCCGGAGAAGACGTTGTGGCCGCGCACGACCACCTCGCCGAGCTCGCCGGGGGCCAGCAGTTCGATCCGGTCCTCGGTCTCGGCGCGGGCGATCTCCACGTCCACGCCCCACAGCGGGTGGCCGACGGTGCCGGGTTTGACGCCGAACACCGGCTGGTTCACGGCCGCCGCGGGGGACGTCTCCGACAGGCCGTACCCCTCGTGGATCTTCGCGCCGAAGGCCGCCTCGAAACGTTCCAGCACGGCCACCGGCAGGGAGGCGCCGCCGGAGACGCACACCCGCAGCTCGGGCAGCACCTCGGCCTCCTGTGCGGCGGCGGCCAGCGCCACGAACATCGTCGGCACGCCGTGGAAGGTGTTCACGCCCTCCTTCACCATCAGCTCGATGGCACGGGCGGCGTCGAAGCGGGGCAGCAGCACGAGGGTCGCCCCGGCCCGCCAGGTGGAGTTCAGCGAGACCGTCTGCCCGAAGGCGTGGAAGAGCGGCAGCGCGCCGAGCGCGATGTCGTCGGGGCGGACGTCGTTGGCGTCGAAGGCGCTGACGGTCGCGTTCATCACCAGGTTGAAGTGGCTGAGCACGGCACCCTTGGGGACGCCGGTGGTGCCGCTGGTGTAGAAGACGACGGCCGGGTCGTCGGCGTCGCGGGTGACGTAGGACGGCAGCGGTTCGGCGTCGGCGGCGAGCCTGTCGAACTCCTCGCCGAGGGTGACGACGTCGACGCCCACCGCCCGGGCGGCGGCGGTGCCCGTGTCGGCCTGCGCCGGGTGGCACAGCAGCAGTCGGGCACCGCTGTCCTTCAGGACGTGCTCCACCTCGGGCTCCGACAGCAGCAGGTGGACGGGGACGACGACCGCGCCGGCGGCGGCGATCGCGTAGTACGCCACCGGGAACTCGGCGGTGTTGGGGGCCATCAGCGCGACCCGGTCTCCGGGCCGCACCCCGCGCTCGACCAGCGCGCCGGCCCGGGCGCGGGCCCGCTGCCAGACCTCGGCGAAGCTGAGCCGCACAGCGCCCTCGACGAGGGCGGTCTTGTGCGGGCGGCGACGGGCGTTCTCGGCGAGGACGGCGGCGACGGAGAGGGTGGCCATGCGGAGATTTCCTTCGGGTGCGGCTTCGTTGCTGCGGTGACGGAAGTGGTCTGCGCCGGGAGCGGTGTGCGCCGGGCAAGCGGGTCTGCGCTGCGGGCCGCGCGCCCCGGGCGGCGGCCCGCGCGGTCCTCAGGCCCGCTCGACCAGGACGGTGCTGCCCTGCCCGACGCCCACGCACATGGTGGCCAGGCCCCGGGCCGCGCCGGTGCGGCGCATGCGGTGCAGCAGGGTGGTGAGGATGCGGGCGCCGGAGCAGCCGAGCGGATGACCGAGGGCGATGGCGCCGCCGGTGGGGTTGACCAGCTCCTCGTCGAGGCCGAGCTGGTCGACGCAGGCGAGCGTCTGGGCGGCGAAGGCCTCGTTGAGCTCGGCCTCCTCGATGTCGTCGATGTCCCAGCCGGCACGGGCGAGCGCCTTGCGGGTCGCGGGGACCGGCCCGATGCCCATCACGTCGGGGTGGACGCCCGCGGAGGCACCGGCGACATAGCGGCCCAGGGACTCGAGGCCCAGCTCGTGCAGGGCGTCCTCGCTGACCAGGAGGAGGCCGGCGGCGCCGTCGTTCATCGGCGAGGCGTTCCCCGCGGTGACCGTGCCGCCGTCCCGGAAGACCGGCTTGAGGCGGGCGAGTTTGTCGAGGGAGGTGTCCTCGCGGATGCACTCGTCGCGGTCGACGACCACGCCGTCGGGCCGCTCGACGGGCAGCAGTTCGGCGTCGAAGAGGCCGTCCTTGGCGGCCCGGGCGGCCAGGCGGTGGCTGCGCAGCGCGAACGCGTCCTGGCGTTCGCGGGCGATGCCGTACCGGGCGGCGACCTCCTCGGCGGTCTCACCCATGGACAGCAGGCCGTGCAGCTCCTTCATGGCCGGGTTGACCAGGCGCCAGCCGAGCCGGGTGTCGAAGGTCTGCATGCCGCGCGGCAGGGCCTCGTCGGGGCGGGGCAGGACGAACGGGGCGCGGCTCATCGACTCCGATCCGCCCGCGAGCACGATGTCCGCCTCGCCGGCGGCGATGGTGCGGGCGGCGGTGGTGACGGCCTCCAGGCCGGAGGCGCACAGCCGGTTCACGGTGGCGCCGGGCACGGTCTCCGGCAGACCGGCGAGCAGGGCGGCCATCCGGGCGACGTTGCGGTTGTCCTCGCCGGCCTGGTTGGCGGCGCCCCAGTAGATGTCGTCGATGCGGGCGGGGTCCAGCGCGGGCACGTCGGCGACCAGGGCCCGGACGACGGCCGCGGCCAGGTCGTCGGGGCGCACGCCGGACAGGGCTCCGCGCAGCTTGCCGATGGGGGTGCGGCGGGCGGCCGCGAAGTGGACGGGACGCACGACGAGACTCCTCCGGGACAGGGCCCGCGCGAGGCCGGCACCGACATTAACTACCACTGCTAGTTTTGGACTATAGACCGGGGATCACTCCCCTGGGAAGATCCCCGTGCCGAGCACTGCCGACGCCGGAGGTGGAGATGGCCGAGACCCGCGAACACACCCTGACCGGCACCCGGGGTGCCCTCTGCGTCCACGAGTGGCCGCGCGACGAGCCCCGGTACCTCGCGCTGCTGGTGCACGGCTACGGCGAGCACGCCGGGCGGTACGCCCAGGTGGCCGGCGTGCTCGGGGCGCACGGCGCCGCCGTGTTCGCGCCGGACCACGTCGGCCACGGCCGCTCGGCGGGCGAACGGGTGGTCGTCGAGGACTTCGAGGACGTGGTGAGCGACGTGCACGCGGCGGCGGACCTCGCCCGCGCCGCGCACCCCGGGCTGCCGCTCGTCATGATCGGGCACTCCATGGGCGGGCTGATCGCCGCCCGCTACGCCCAGCGATACGGCTCCGAGCTGACCGCGCTGGTGCTGTCCGGACCGGTCATCGGGGAGTGGGAGCTGCCGGGCCGACTGCTCTCCCTGCCGGAGATCCCCGACACGCCGATCAGCCCGGCGGCGCTGTCCCGCGACCCGGAGGTGGGCGCGGCCTACGCGGCGGACCCGCTGGTGTGGCACGGCCCGATGAAGCGGCCGACGGTCGAGGCGTTCGCGCGGACCCTGCGGACCGTCGACGAGGGCGGCGACGTGGGGGCACTGCCCGTGCTGTGGCTGCACGGCGACGACGACCGACTGGTGCCGCTGCCCGGCAGCCGGACCGGTGTCGAACGGCTCACCGGCGGCGCGGACGGTGACCTGACCGTGCGGATCTACCCGGGCGCCCGCCACGAGGTGTTCGCGGAAACCGACCGGGACGAGGTGTTCGCGGACCTGACGGCGTTCCTGGACCGGGTGGTGCCGCACTGAGACTCCGGTGGCACCGGTCGCCGGTGACACCCCGCGGCTGCCCTAGGCCCGCATCGGCGGCGACCGACGGCGTCGGCCGCCGCACCAGTGGTGCCTCCGGCGCGTCGTCCGGCGGGCTTCCTCTCGTGATCCGGCCGGTCTCCGCGCGTCGTCCGGCGGGCTTCCGCTCGTGATCCGGCCGGTCTCCGCGCGTCGTCCGGCGGGCTTCCTCTCGTGATCCGGCGGGCTTCCGCTCGTCATTCGGCGGGCTTCCGCTCGTGATCCGATGGGCCACCGCCGGCGGTCCGACGGCCTCCTCGCGGCTCCCGCCGACCTCGGCCCGTTGTTTGCGGTGCCGAGGCCGGGGCACCCGCGCCTGCACGGGGCCGGTGCGTGAAGGCGCCCGGACGGGTGCATCACGGCCCCGGACGACCGCAGAAGGAGAACCACCGTATGTCTGTCGTGAAGAGCACGATTCCCGACTCGGCGCTCCACGTCACCGGAGACGCGTTGCAGAGCACCCTGGTGGAGCTTCTGGGACTGTCGCTGATCGGCAAGCAGGCGCACTGGAACATCGTCGGACCACGGTTCCGCTCCATCCACCTGCAGCTCGACGAGCTGGTGTCGACGGCCCGCTCCTTCGCCGACACGGTCGCGGAACGTTCCGCCGCGCTCGGTCTGCCTCCCGACGGCCGCCCTGAGACGATCGCCTCGCGGTTCACCCTGCCCGGCCCGAAGGACGGCTGGGTGCGCGACGCGGACGTCGTCCAGATCATGGTGGACGCCCTGGGGTCCGCCATCACACGGCTGCGCGAGCGCATCGAGGCCACCGAGAAGCCGGACCCGGTCACCCAGGACCTGCTGATCACGATCACCGCGGAGCTGGAGAAGCAGCGCTGGATGTTCGCCGCGGAGAACGTCTCCGGCGAGGGCTGACCGGGTCAGCCGCGCGGCGGCGGCAGACGCAGCAGCCGGGCGATGGTCCGCAGAACCCCGTTGTCGTTGTTCGACGGGGCGCGGTGACGGGCCCGGCGGGCGACCTCCGGGTGCGCGTTGGCCATGGCGAACGACCACTCGGCGGCGTCCAGCATCCCGAGGTCGTTGAGATAGTCGCCGAACACGAGGGTCTGGGCGGGGGTGATGCCCAGCGCCTGCTGGAGCCGGCGCACCGCCGCACCCTTGTCGGCGGTGCTGTTCATCACGTCCACCCAGTGCTCGCCGGAGACGACGACCCGGTGGGTGGCGGTGAAGGGAGCGAGCGCGGGTGCGGTGGCCGCCTCGACGGAACCGAAGTCGAACACGGCGACCTTGATGACGTCGTCGTCGACGGCGGCGACGTCCTCGACGAGGCGGTGCCGCACGTAGAACTTGCGCACCTCGGCCAGGAACGGCTCGTCGCTCCGCTCGATGTAGGCGGAGCGCTTGCCGCAGACGACGACGCCCACGTCCTGACCGCGCGCGGCCAGCTGCCGCACCGAGGTCACCAGCCGCACCACGTCCGCCGCGGGCAGCGGGTCCGCGCTCAGTTCCGCGCCGTCCCGGACGACGTACGCGCCGTTCTCGGCGATGAACACCATGCCCTTCTCCGCGCCGGCGAACTGTTCGGCGAGCGTGGCGTACTGCCGGCCGCTCGCCGGGCTGAACACCACCCCGCGCTCGCGCAGCTGCGCGAGGACGGGCCACAGCCCCTCGGGCATCCGCTTGGCGTCGTCGAGCAGGGTGCCGTCCATGTCGGTCAC
The DNA here is from genome assembly GCF_045209695.1 of Streptomyces thermoviolaceus. Lineage (NCBI taxonomy): Bacteria > Bacillati > Actinomycetota > Actinomycetes > Kitasatosporales > Streptomycetaceae > Streptomyces > Streptomyces thermoviolaceus. The sequence continues at coordinate 519,392 of NZ_CP109280.1, forward strand.
GATCAGGCGTATGTCGACGGGCCCGGTCGGCAGGGCGGGACGGTCGTCCTCGGTGGCGGGCGAAGATGCGCAGGTGCTGGGCATGCGTGGTTCTCGGTACTGCTCTCGGTGCGGGGCGCGACGGGCGCGCCCGGTGGACGGTGCGGTGCCGGGCCGCGAGCGGCCCGGCACCGGCCTTCGAGCCAAACACGGCGCACCCGATGGGAGCAAACGCGCCCCCAAGGCGCCCTTCGTCCGCGTGCGTCCCCGCGGCGGGGCGCGTGCACGCCTGCGGCGGGGGCGCGCGCGTGCCTGTGGAGGGGCGCGTGCACGCCTGCTCCGGCACCGGATCGGCCGATTCTCCGGACAGGGTGATCACCGCGCGGCACAATGGCCCGCGGAGTACCGGGCAGGCCACCGGAGTACCGGGAAGGCGCCCACGGCCCCGACAGACCGCCCACGGCCCCGACAGACCAGGAGTGCACTCGTGCGCGACAGCCACGCCCCGACGTCGGACGCCCCGCCGGAGATCGACACCGGTGTGGCGCACAACGCGCGTGTGTGGAACCACTGGCTGGGCGGCAAGGACGCCTACGACGTCGACCGGCAGGTCGGCGACCAGGTCGCCGGGATGTTCCCGGTGATCCGCGACGTCGCCCGGGCCGACCGCGCGTTCCTCGGGCGGGCGGTGCGCCACCTGGCCGGTGAGCGCGGGGTGCGGCAGTTCCTCGACATCGGCACCGGGCTGCCCACCGCGGACAACACCCATGAGACGGCCCAGCGGATCGCCCCCGAGGCACGGATCGTGTACGTCGACAACGACCCGATCGTCCTCGCCCACGCCCGCGCCCTGCTGACCGGCACGCCGCAGGGCGCCACCGCCTACGTCGACGCCGATGTGCACGACCCGGAACGCATCCTCGAACGTGCCGCGGAGACGCTGGACTTCGGCCGCCCGGTGGCCGTGATGATGCTGGGCATCCTGAACTTCGTGCTGGACACCGGCACGGCCCGGGACATCGTGCGCCGGATCATGGCCGCGGTGCCCTCGGGCAGCTTTCTGACGCTGACCCACCCGACGTTCGACGCCGACGTCGGCGGCGAGGGCAATGCCGCGGCCATGGCCTTCTGGAACGAGCATGCCGTGCCCCCGATCACCGCCCGGTCGCGCGCCGAGATCGCGTCGTTCCTCGACGGCCTGGACCTGGTCGAGCCCGGCCTGGTGCCGTGTTCGCAGTGGCGCCCCGACGCGGGCACGCCCGCCGCGGTGCCGCAGTACGGCGCGGTGGCCGTGAAACCCTGACCGCCCGTGCGACCCTGACCGGGGCGGCACGGCCCCGACGGGTGCGGCGACCGGATCCGGGCGGACCGGCCGAGGACTCCGGCGCGTCGGCCCAGGTCCCGAGCCCGCCCACGGGCGGCGGCCTGTCCGACCAGCAGGAGAGACCTATGGCGACTCTCGTGGATCCCGTGCCCGGCGGCCGTCCCGGCGAGGTGGAGCGGGCCGGTGCGCTCGCTGCCGAGCTGGCCGAGCACGGCGTGCACGGGATCGTGCTGTCCTCTGTCGACACCGCCGGGATCAGCCGGGTCAAGGCCGTTCCCGTGGCGAAACTGTCCGCGGCGGCGGCCTGGGGCGTGGGCATGTCCCCCGTGTTCGACACCTTCCTCTCCGACGACTCGGTCGTCACCACCGATGTGCTCGGCTCCCCCGACGGCGACCTCAGGCTCTACCCGGACCTCGACGAGCTGACCGTGCTGGCCGGGCAGCCCGGCTGGGCCTGGGCGCCGGTGGACCGGATCACCCAGGACGGCGAGCCGCACCCCGGCTGCACCCGCACCTTCCTGCGCCGGGTCGTCACCGGCGCCGAACGGCGCCACCGCATCACCTTCAAGGCGGCCGTCGAGATCGAGTGGACGGTCGGCCGGGACACCCCGGACGGCTCCTTCGAGCCGGCGGTCGCGGGCCCGGCCTACGGTGCCGTCCGGCAGGTGGAACTGAGCGACTGCACCGCCGATCTGCTGGCGGCCCTGGCCGCGCAGGGCGTGGACGTCGACCAGATCCACCCCGAGTACGCGCCCGGGCAGTTCGAGATCTCCGTCGGCGCCCTCGATCCGGTGGCGGCGGCCGACCGGAGCGTGCTGGTACGCCAGACCGTGCGGGCCGTGGCCCGGCGGCACGGCCTGCGGGTGTCCTTCGCCCCGGCCGTCGTCGCCGACTCGGTCGGCAACGGCGGTCATCTGCATCTGTCGGCCTGGCGCGACGGCACCAATCTGCACTCCGGCGGCACCGGCCGGTACGGGATGACCCCGGAGGCCGAGTCCTTCGCCGCGGGGGTGCTGGCCCATCTGCCCGCGCTGACGGCGGTGACCGCGCCGAGTCCGGCGAGCCGGCTGCGGATGCGGCCGTCCCGCTGGGCGGGCGTGTTCACCGCGTGGGGGCGCGAGACCCGGGAGGCGGCGCTGCGGGTGGTCACCGGAACCCTGGGCGAGCGCGACCGCGCCGCCAACCTGGAGGTCAAACCGGTCGACCTGGCCGCCAACCCGTATCTGGCGCTGGGCTGTGTCATCGCCGCCGGCCTGGACGGTGTGGAGTCCGCGGCACGGCTGCCGGAGGAGACCACCGGGGACCCGGCGCACCTCGACCCGGCCGTGGCCGACGCCCGGGGCGTGCGGCGTCTGCCGGCGAGCCTGGCCGAAGCGGTGTCCGCGTTCCGCGCGGACGGTGTACTGCGCGACGCCCTCGGCCCGGTGCTGGCCGACGCGGTGACCGCCGTGCGCGAGGGGGAGATCGCGGCCGTCGGCGGGCTGGACGACGCCCAGGTGGCGGCCGCCTACCGCTGGAGGTACTGATGGGCGATGCAGCCGGGCCCGTCCGGGACGCACTCGACGCGCTCGGCCTGGTGGACCACCACTGCCACGGGATCGTCACCAGCGGACTGGACCGGCAGGGTTGCGAGTCCCTGCTCACCGAGGGCGAGGCATGGCCGGGCAGCGACATCTCGCTGTTCGACACCCCGGCCGGGGTGGCCGTGCGACGGTACTGCGCCCCGGTCCTGGGCCTGCCCCGGCACGCTCCGCCCGAGGAGTATCTGGCGCGGCGCGCGGAGCTGGGAGGTCGGGAGGCGAGCCGGCGTCTGCTGGCCGCCGCCGGCGTCTCGGCCGTCTGCGTGGACACCGGCTACGCGGCCGATCGGCTGACCGGGCCGGCCGAGCTGGCCGAGCTGGCCGCCCGGCCGGGGGTGCGCTCGGCGGCGTACGAGGTGGTCCGGCTGGAGAGTGTCGCCGAGGCCGTCGTGGCGCGGGGCGTGGAGCCGGACGAGTACGCCGCCGCGGTGGAGACGGCGGTACGGCAGGCCGTGGACCGGCCCGGGGTGGTCGCGGTGAAGTCCGTGGCCGCCTACCGCACCGGCTTCGCTCTGGACCCGGCGCGCCCGGCCGAGGAGGAGGTGACCCGGGCGGCGGCCGCCTGGCTCGCCGGGGCCGGCACGGACGACGGCCGTCGTCTGGCCGATCCGGTGCTGGTCCGGCATCTGCTGTGGACGGCCGTCGAAGTGGGCCTGCCGCTGCAGCTGCACACCGGCTTCGGCGACACCGATCTGCGGCTGCACCGCACCGACCCCGCCCTGCTGACCGACTGGCTGCACCGGACGGCCGGCACCGTCCCGGTGATGCTGCTGCACTGCTGGCCCCACCAGCGGCAGGCCGCGTATCTCGCGGCCGTCTTCGAGCAGGTGTACCTGGACGTCGGGCTGGCCCTGCACCACGTCGGTCCGGCCCGCGCCGGCGCCGTCCTCGCCGAGGCCCTGGAGATCACCCCGTTCCGCAAACTGCTGTACAGCTCCGACGCGTTCGGGCTGGCCGAGTTCCACCATCTGGGCGCGGTCGCCTTCCGCCGGGGCCTGGCGGATCTGCTGCAGCAGCGCGTGGACGCCGACGACCTGAGCCTGCCGGACGCGTTGCGGATCGCCCGCTGGACGGGCCGTGACAACGCCCTGCGGGTGTACCGACTGCCCGACCCGGACGACCCCGGCGACCTCCCCGGAGAGCGGTGACGATCTCGTCGGGAGACCTCCCCCGACGCCCGACCCTGAAAGTATGATCAAGCGATGTCTGACATGACCGAGACCACACCCGGCTGGCTGACCGTCGACGAGCTGGAGGCGGCACGCGCCCGCATGCCGATCCTGTACGTCGAGGCCGTGCCGGTGCGTGTCGACGACAACGGCGAAGTGACCAGCATCGGTCTGCTGCTGCGCATCGGGCCGGACGGTACGGTCAGCCGGACCCTGGTCTCCGGCCGGGTGCTGCACCACGAGCGGGTCCGGGACGCCCTGCTGCGTCACCTGGAGAAGGACCTCGGGCCGGTCGCACTGCCCCGGGTGCCGACCTCGCTGCAGCCGTTCACCGTCGCCGAGTACTTCCCGACGGCCGGGATCACCCCGTTCCACGACCCGCGTCAGCACGCCGTGTCGCTCGCCTACATCGTCCCGGTCGCCGGCGACTGCCGGCCCCGCCAGGACGCCCTGGATCTGGTCTGGTTCAGCCCGCAGGAGGCGCTCTCCCCGGCGGTGCAGAGCGAGATGCCCGGCGGGCACGGGGTGCTGCTCAAGCAGGCGATGGCCCACGTGGGGCACGTGTACTGAAGGCGCGACGGCCGGGACCGGGCTCCGGCGCGGTGCCGGAGCCCGGGTCGTGTCCCGGCGCCGCCGCGGCCCCGGGTCAGCGCCCGCCGGCCGGGGTGTCCACGACCATCCAGTCCAGGACCGGAGTGCTCTGCAGGTACACCAGTGCGCACATGAAGAGCATGAAGACCACGCTCCACACGACGACCCGGCGGAACAGGATGCCCTCGCGGCCCTCGTAGCCGACGGCGGCCGCGGCGATGGCCAGGTTCTGCGGGGAGATCATCTTGCCGAGCACGCCCCCGGAGGAGTTCGCCGCGGCCATCAGGACGGGTGACAGGCCCGCCTGATGGGCGGCGGTGATCTGCAGGGCGCCGAACAGCGAGTTGGACGAGGTGTCGGATCCGGTGACGGCGACCCCCAGCCAGCCGAGGATCGGCGAGAGGAAGGCGAAGGCACCTCCGGCGCCGGCCACCCACAGGCCCAGCGTGGCGGTCTGACCGGACTCGTTCATGAGGTAGCCGAGACCCAGCACCAGCATCACGGTGAGCACCGTGAACTTCAGCTGGTTCAGGGTGTGTCCGTAGGCGCGCAGGGCCCGGCGCGGGCCGATGCCGAGCAGGACCGTGCTGATCAGCCCGGCCACCAGCAGCAGGGTGCCGGCCGCCGACAGGTAGTTGAGCCTGAAGGTGGTGGCCACCGGGTCGCCGTTCGCGGTGGTGATGTGCAGTCCAGGCCAGGTGACGATCTGCGTGACCGCCTCCAGGCCGGTGCCGCTCTCGCCGGGCCCGGCCGGGGCCTTCCCGGTGATCGCCGGGACCCGGGTGGCCAGCACGAAGACCACGATGACGGCCAGGTAGGGCGCGTACGCACGGAAGACGTCCAGCGGTGCGTCGCGCAGGGGGCGGGCGGCGACGGCGACGGCTCGTGCGGGGGCCGGTTCTCCTGCGTCCTCGGATCCCGAGCCGCCGGACACCCCCGGCCGGCCGGCCGATCCGGCACCGGGCTCGACACCGGCGTCGGGCCGGGCCTGGCCCGCGTCGCCCTCCTGGTAGGGCTCCGCGGCGTGCCAGACCCGGGTGAACGCCAGGACCGCCAGCGCGGAGGCGAGCGCGGCGACGATGTCGGCGAGCGGCACCGACCAGAAGTTCGAGGACAGGTACTGGAAGACGGCGAAGGACACCCCGCACACCAGGGCCGGTGGCCAGGTCTGCCGCAGGCCGCGGCGGCCGTCGACGATGAACACCAGGGCCAGCGGCACGAACACCGCCAGGACGGGCGTCTGGCGGCCGACCATCGCGCCGAGGTCCTCCACGGACAGGCCGGTGACGCCCGCGAGGGTGGTGATCGGCACCGCGATGGCACCGAACGCCACGGGCGCGGTGTTGGCGACCAGCGCGACGGCGGCGGCCTTGAGCGGCCTGAAGCCCAGAGCGATCAGCATGACCGAACTCATCGCGACGGGCGTGCCGAAACCGGCCAGCGCCTCCATGAGCGCACCGAAGCAGAAGGCGATGATGATGGCCTGCACCCGCTGGTCGTCGCTGATCGAGGCGAACGACCGGCGCAGCACGTCGAAGTGCCCGGTGGCGACGGTGAGGTTGTACACCCAGATCGCGTTGATGACGATCCACATGATCGGGAAGAAGCCGAACGCGGCGCCCAGCAGCCCGCTGTTGAGCGCGTCGCCGACCGGCATCCGGTACGCGGCGACCGCGACCACCACGGCGACGGCGAAGGCGATCAGCGAGGCGAGCCACGCTTTCATGCGCACCACGCCGAGCAGCACGAAAAGGGTGAGCAGCGGAAGGATCGCGACGGCGGACGACAGCCAGAGCGAGTCGGCCACCGGACTGGGGTCCTGCTGATGGCTGGCCAGGATCATGATGCAGCCTTTCCCTGCGGCACCGGCCGCACCGGGCGGCGCCCTGGTGTGCAACGGTGGTGGCCGGTCGGACGGCGTGCGCGACGGCGGCGCCGGGGACGTCGGGCGAGGGCCGCATCCTCATGCCGTGGCAGGCAGCGCGAGGCCGTGTGCTGGGGCGTGGGCGGCGGGCCCCCTTCTCCGCCGCCGGGCGGGCGGCGGCCAGCATCGGTCACGTCACCCCGGTTCGGCGGTCCTGGGGTCGCCCGGCCCGGCCGTCGGGCGGGCGCGCCCCGGCACGGGGCCGACGGCACGGCAGCGGGTCGCCGGACGACCAGGTGGTCGCCGCCTGCGGCAGGGCGGGGCCGGTGCCGGGACGGGACCCGGGCGCGGGGTACCTGTGCGGTCCGACAGTGGTGCGACAGCCGGGCGGCGGCCGCTGGCCGGAGGCAGCAGCCGGGGCACCTCGCCGGTCCCCGCCGCCGCGGCGCCGGACCGTCCGGCGCCCGGCCTGCGGGCGGCGCACGGCGCCACGGTCTCGGCGCACGGTGACGCGTCGTCTCATGCGGGCACTCCGGGTACGGGCCGCCATGGCCGGGTCCACCGCTCGGCAGGCACCGGCCGGATGCCGGAAGGATGCAGTGGTGTCATGGCTGGGTCAAGAGAGGGCGCGCTCTTCGGTGCGGGGCGCCTTCCGCGAGGGCGCGGGTGGGGCGTGTCCCGGGTTCCGCCGGGCGAAGCAGCCGAGTGCTCGAACCGCAGGAGCGGGCGACCGGCCCCGGACATGGCCGAGGGCCGGTCCCGGACATCTCCGGAACCGGCCCTGACCTGCGACTGTCACCAGTCGGGACGACAGGATTTGAACCTGCGACCCCTTGACCCCCAGTCAAGTGCGCTACCAAGCTGCGCCACGTCCCGTTGCCCGTGTGACCTGGGGTTTCCCCGCTCCCACGTGCAGGAACACCATACCGCACTCGGCTCGGTGCTCGCGCATCTCGCCTCCTCCTCCCGGTGTGACCGGGAGGCCTCCTCCCGGTGTGCGCGGGAGGCGCATTTGACCTCAAGTCCACTTGAGGTCGCAGAGTGTCGGCATGACGACCACCGACACACTGGGACGTACCAACGGGTCCTGCGGATACGCCGACCTGCCCCGGCTGATGGGCCTGATGACCGGCGACGAGAAGCACGGCCCGGCCGCCACCTCCACCCTGGACGTGCTCTGGGTGCTCTACGACCGCGTGCTGCGGATCGATCCCGGGCGGCCGGACGACCCGGAGCGGGACCGGTTCCTGCTGTCCAAGGGACACGGGCCGATGGCGTACTACGCGGTGCTCGCCGCGAAGGGTTTCCTGCCGGTCGACTGGCTGCCGGGCTTCGGCTCCTACGACTCGCCGCTCGGTCACCATCCCGACCGCACGCTGATCCCGGGCGTCGAGATCAGCAGCGGGTCCCTGGGGCACGGGCTGCCCATCGCCGTGGGCACCGCGCTCGGGCTGCGCGCCCAGGGGCTGCACCGGCCCCGGGTGTGGGTGCTGATCGGGGACGCCGAGCTGGACGAGGGCAGCAACCACGAGGCGATCGCGTTCGCCGGGCCCGCCGGGCTGGAGCGGCTGCACACCGTCGTGGTCGACAACGCCTCCGCCAGCCATGCCCGGCCCGGCGGCATCGCGGCCCGCTTCGAGGCGGCCGGCTGGTCGACGACGACCGTCGACGGCCGTGACCACGAGGCCCTCCACGCCGCCTTCACCGCCGCGCATCCGGGCAGGCCGCACGTGGTGGTGGCCCGGGTCGAACCGAAGGACGCCTGAACACCCGCCGCCTCTCCCCCGTTCTCCCGCTCACGTCCCCCTGTTCTCCCGCTCACGACACACAGCCCGCTCACGACGGAAAGAGTCAGTCGATGGACACCATGCGTGACCGCCTCGCCCCCACCCTCACCCGGCTGCTCCAGGAGGATCCACGGGTCGCGGTCGTCCTCGCCGAGATCGGCAAGGACGGCTTCGCCGACGCCCTGCGTCAGTACCCCGACCGGGTGATCAACGTCGGCATCCGGGAACAGCTGCTGGTCGGCGCCGCCGCGGGGATGGCGCTGACCGGGCTGCGGCCCGTGGTGCACACCTTCGCCAGTTTCCTCGTCGAGCGCCCCTTCGAGCAGGTCAAACTCGACTTCGGGCATCAGGGCGTGGGTGCGGTGCTGGTGAGCGCCGCCGCCTCCTACGACTGGCCGGCGGGCGGCTACACCCACATGGCGCCGGGGGACGTGGCGCTGCTGGACACCCTGGACGGCTGGACCGTGCACGTGCCCGGGCACCCGGACGAGGCCGAGACCCTGCTGCGGCACGCGGTGGCCGCGGGCGACGACACGGTGTACGTGCGGCTGTCCCTGCAGTCCAACGCCCAGGCACGGCAGGTGGACGGGGAGCGTTTCCTGACCGTGCGGGAGGGCCGGAGCGGGGTCGTGGTCGCCGTGGGTCCCCTGCTCGACGCGGTGCTCGAGGCCACCGAGGGCCTCGACGCCACCGTGCTGTACGCGACGACGGTACGGCCCTTCGACGGCGAGGCGCTGCGCCGGGCCACCCGGGCGGGCGGGACCGACGTCGTCCTGGTCGAGCCGTACCTGGCCGGCACGTCGACGGCGGCGGCGAACGACGCGCTGGCGGACGTGCCGCACCGGGTGCTCGGTCTCGGGGTGGGCCGCGCGGAGCTGCGGCGGTACGGGACCGTGGAGCAGCACACCGCCGCGCACGGCCTGGACGCCGCCTCGCTGCGGCAGCGGATCTCAGGCTTCTTCCAGCAGGGCGCCGCCGGGTCGTGAGCGGGGCCTGCCTGGTGCGTCCGCCCGCACCAGGCCGCGTATCGCGGGCACCGACAGCAGCGCGGTCGGCACCACCAGGCTGATCGCCGCGGCCGCCAGCAGCGTGCGGTCCGCGCCGAGCAGCGCCGCGGAGGGTCCGGCGAGGGCCTGGCCGACGGGCATCATGGCCAGGGAGCCCGCGACGTCGTAGGCGTGGATGCGGTTGAGGACGTCCGGCGGGACCTGGGTCTGCACGCTGGTCGCCCACATCACGCCCCAGAAGGCCTGTCCCGCCCCGGCCACGGCGGCACCCGCGGCCATCACCCAGACGCCGGTACCGGCCCCGACACCGGCCGGGAAGCAGGCGAAGGCGAACAGGGCGAACGCGCCGGCCCGGAGCATCCGGCGGGGCCGCAGCCTCAGGGCGAGGAAGCCGCCGACGACGGTTCCGGCGCCGAGCGCGGAGTTGACCAGTCCGTAGGCGCGCGGGCCGTGCTGCCGGACCACCTCCGTGGCCACCAGCGGGACGGTGGGCCCCCACGCGGCGACCATGTACAGGCACCACACGGCGATGACGGCCCACAGCCAGGTCCGCGACCAAAACTCCCGCCAGCCCTCGGCGAGATCCCCCCGGAATGTGCTCGCGCCCGGCGCGACCGGGGAGCCACCGGGTCGTGCCGGGGGCAGCCGGAGCAGCAGCAGGCACAGGGCGCTGAGCCCGTAGGTGGCGGCGTGGGCAGCGAAGACACCGCCGGGCGAGACGAGCCCGACGAGCACACCGGCGACGGCGGGTCCCACGAGCTGGGCCGAGGACTCCGCGATGCGTATCGCCCCGTTGGCCGCCTGGACGTCGGCGGCGAGCCGGGGCACCGTGCCGGCCACTCCGGGCTGGAACACCGCGCTCGCCACGCCGTTGGTGAAACCGATCGCGCAGATCTGCCACAGCACCACGTGCCCGGAGAAGAACAGCACCGCGGCCACGGACTGGGTGCCCAGCCGGGCCAGATCGGCGCCGATCATCAGGGTGCGGGTGGAGAAGCGGTCGGCGACGACCCCGCCGAGGACGACGAGCCCGGCGAAGGAGGCGGCCGCGGACGCCATGGCGAGGCCGACCGCGCCCGCGCCGTAGCCGTGCTGCAGCAGGCCCGCGGCGAGCGCGACGGGCAGCATGGTGTCGCCGAGCCGGGCGATCGCGCGGGCGGCGAGGAACAGGGCCACATTCCGCGACCACAGGGACGCGGGCCGTGTCGTGTCCGCCGCCACGGTGCGCCCGGCGTTCGTGGGCGTGCCGCTGTGCGGTCCCCGCGCCGCATCGCCCGGTGCCGGTTGCGCCGGCCTGTCGGCCATCTCCCCGCCCCCTCCCCTGCCGGACCGATCCCCCGCTGTCCGCCGTGCGCGGGGCGGCCGGCACGGCTGTACGCCGGCTGCGCCCACGTCATCGGATCATGCCACGGCCCACCGACAACGCCCCCGGGCGTGCACGGCCTGCCGTGGCCGGGGGGTGACGGGACGGGGTGCGCGGCGACGGCGGCCTGCGGGGAGGACGCGCCGTGCCGCTAGGTCCCCGGGGCCGCCTCCCCGAGGGCCTCCAGCACGGGTTTGATCAGCGGGTGCTCCTCGGCGCCCCGGCGCACCGCGGCGAAGACCCGGCGCGTGGGCGCCACACCGTCGACGGGGCGCACCACCACGCCCGCGAGGTCCATGCCGCGCAGCGCGGAACGCGGCACCAGCGCCACCCCGGCGTCGGCGGCGGCGAGGGCCACCACCGCACGGAAGTCGTCCGAGGAATGCTCGAGGCGGGGCTGGAAGCCGGCGATCTCGCAGGCCAGGACGACCACGTCGTGGCAGGGGTTGCCGGGGTAGGGGCCGATCCAGCAGTCCTTGGCCAGTTCGGCGAGCGGCACCTCGGCGGCGTCCGCCATGCGGTGGGTGACCGGCACCACCGCGTCGAAGGGCTCGGCGTACAGCGGGACGTGGGTCAGGCGGGGGTCGTCCGCGGGCGGCGCACCCCGGTACTCGACGGCCACCGCGACGTCGACCTGCCGGTCGAGCACCATCGGCAGGCTGGCATCTCCCTCGGCGTCCTGGACGCGGATGCGGATGCCCGGTGCCGTGCGGGCCAGGCGGGCCACCGCGGGCGCGACGACCTCGGCGATGCCGGTGGCGAACGCGGCCACCGTCACCGTGCCCGCCTGTCCCGCGCCGTAGGCCGCGAGTTCGGCCTCGGCCCGCTCCAGCTGGGCCAGGACGGCGTTGGTGTGGTTGAGCAGGATCTCCCCGGCCGGGGTGAGCCGTACGCCCTTGGCGCTGCGTTCGAACAGGCGGTGGCCGGTCTCCTGCTCCAGGGCCGCCAGCTGCTGGGAGACGGCGGACGGGGTGAGGTAGAGCGCGGCGGCCGCTGCGGTGACCGTACGGTGATCGGCCACCGCACGGAGGATGTGCAACCGCCGCGCTTCGATCATGCCCCCATTATCACAGGGCGTCGGTGCTGGTCAGACTCCTGCTCCGACGCCCGTCCGGGAGCGCGGCCCGACGCGTGCTCCCGGGCGGGCAACGGTTTTCGGTCAGGCGTCCAGGGCGGCGCGGGCGGCGACGAAGGCGTCCACCGCGCGGTTGACGTCGTCCGTGGAGTGCGCGGCCGACAGCTGCACGCGGATGCGGGCCTGACCCTGCGGCACCACCGGGTAGGAGAAGCCGATCACGTACACGCCGCGCTCCAGCAGCAGCTCGGCCATGCGGCCGGCGCGGGCCGCGTCGCCGATCATCACCGGGGTGATGGGGTGGTCGCCGGGGAGGATGTCGAAGCCCTCCTCGGTCATGCGGCGGCGGAACAGGGCGGTGTTGGCGGCGAGCTTGTCCCGCAGGTCGCCGGCCGACTCCAGCAGGTCGAGCACCCGCAGGGAGGCCGCGGCGATCACCGGGGCGAGGGTGTTGGAGAACAGGTAGGGGCGGGAGCGCTGGCGCAGCAGGGCGACGATCTCGGCGCGGGCGGCGACGTAGCCGCCGGAGGCGCCGCCGAGCGCCTTGCCGAGGGTGCCGGTGACGATGTCGACGCGGTCCATGACGCCGTGCAGCTCGGGGGTGCCGCGGCCGCCGGGGCCGACGAAGCCGACGGCATGGGAGTCGTCGACCATGACCATGGCGTCGTAGCGGTCGGCGAGGTCGCAGATCTCGCGCAGCGGTGCGACATAGCCGTCCATGGAGAACACACCGTCGGTGACGATCAGCCGGCGCCGGGCGTCGGAGGCCTCCTTCAGCTTGGCCTCCAGGTCCGCGAGGTCGCGGTTGGCGTAGCGGTAGCGGCGGGCCTTGGACAGGCGGATGCCGTCGATGATGGAGGCGTGGTTGAGGGCGTCGGAGATGACCGCGTCCCGGTCGTCGAGCAGCGTCTCGAACACGCCGCCGTTGGCGTCGAAGCAGGAGGAGTACAGGATGGTGTCCTCCTGGCCGAGGAACGCCGACAGGCGCGCCTCCAGCTTCTTGTGGACCTCCTGGGTGCCGCAGATGAAGCGCACGGAGGCCATGCCGTAGCCCCAGCGGTCCAGGGCCTCGTGGGCGGCGGCGACGACCTCCGGGTGGTCGGCGAGGCCGAGGTAGTTGTTGGCGCAGAAGTTGAGGACCTCACCGGGGCGGCCGCCCGAGGTCACGTTGACGGTCGCGGACTGCGGGGTGCCGATGACGCGCTCGGGCTTGTGCAGGCCGGCGGCGCGGATCTCGTCGAGGGTGGCGCGCAGGTCGTCGCGCACGGAGTCGAACATCGCTGGGCTCCTTGAGGTGCTGGCGGGGGCTGGCGGTGGGCAGATCCGGGTCAGGCGGTCCAGTCGAGGACGACCTTGCCGCCCTTGCCGCTCGCGGCGTCCGCGAACGCCGCCTCGAAGTCGCGGTAGCCGTACCGGCCGGTGATCACCGGGGCGAGGTCGAGGCCGCCCTCCAGCAGCACCGACATCGCGTACCAGGTCTCGAACATCTCGCGGCCGTAGATGCCCTTGAGGGTGATCATCGAGGTGACGATGCGGGCCCAGTCGACCGGGAACTCCTCGGAGGGCAGGCCGAGCATGGCGATCCGGCCGCCGTTCGTCATGTTCGCGATCATGTCGCGCAGGGCCTCGGGCCGGCCGGACATCTCCAGGCCGATGTCGAAGCCCTCCCGCAAGCCGAGTTCGCGCTGACCGTCGGCGATGGTCGCCCCGGCGACGTTCAGGGCGAGGCTGACGCCGATCTTGCGGGCCAGCTCCAGGCGTTCCTCGCTGACGTCGGTGATGACGACGTGGCGGGCGCCCGCGTGCCGGGCGACGGCCGCGGCCATCAGGCCGATCGGCCCGGCGCCGGTGATCAGGACGTCCTCGCCGACCAGCGGGAAGGACAGCGCGGTGTGCACGGCGTTGCCGAACGGGTCGAAGATCGCGGCGATGTCGAGGTCGACGGGGACACGGTGCACCCAGACGTTGCCGGCGGGCAGGGCGACGTACTCGGCGAACGCGCCGTCGCGGCCCACGCCGAGGCCGACGGTGGCCCGGCACAGGTGGCGGCGTCCGGCCAGGCAGTTGCGGCACTTGCCGCACACCAGGTGGCCCTCGCCGCTGACCAGGTCGCCGGTCGTGACGTCGGTGACGTCGCGGCCGACCTCGACGACCTCGCCGACGAACTCGTGCCCGACCACCAGCGGGGTGCGGATCGCCTGCTGGGCCCAGCCGTCCCAGGCCCGGATGTGCAGGTCGGTGCCGCAGATACCGGTCCGCAGGACCTTGATGAGGACGTCACCGGGTCCGATGGTGGGCTCGGGCACGTCGGCCAGCCACAGCCCGGGCTCCGCCTTCTGCTTGACCAGCGCCTTCAACGCTACGGCTCCTGTGGTTCGGCCCCGGCGCGGTGTCCGGGCATGCCGAAGGGACCCGTGTCCGGGGTGAGGAGTGGAATCGCACAGCAATCTGCCGCACGGCAGGCGCCCAGGTCCATCGAGGTTTTCTTAAACACGGGCACAGCTTTGCTTCACGCGCTGCCGCACCCGCCGCGACACGCCGTGCGCGGCCGTGGGTTCACGGGCCCGGCCAGTGTTCGAGCCGTCGGGTCAGGTCGGCGGCCGCGGCCTTGATGATCCGGAGCCCTTCCCGGCCCCAGGGCCGTGGCGTGACATCGACGACGCACACGGTGCCCAGCACCGTCCCGGTGCCGTCGATGAGCGGGGCGCCGAGGTAGGAGCGGATGCCGAACGCGTCGACGATCGCGTTGCCCGCGAACCGCGGGTAGTCGCGGACGTCCTCCAGCACCAGCGCCTTGCGCCGGGCCACCACGTGGGGGCAGAAGCCGTGGTCGCGGGCGAGGCGCCGGCCCAGCTCGCGCCGGGTCACCGAGGGGTCCCGGTCCTCGGCCGGGGTGGTGGGGGCGGGCGTGTCGACGTCGAGCACGTCCCGGTCCGGGCGGTGCAGTCCGGCGTAGAACTGCTCGTGCGGGCCGGGGAGGTTGACCATCGCGTACGGGGCGCGGGTGCGGGCGGCGAGCCGGTCGGCGAACGCGTCGAGGGCGGGCTCGGGGCGCTCCCCCAGGCCGAGTGCGCGCAGCCGCTCGATGCGGGCGGGTGCCTCCCGGTCCTGCGGGGTGAGCAGCAGCCGGCCGACCGGGCGCGGCGGGTCGTAGCTCATCACCGGGCTCCGGTGCCGTGCCGCCCGGGGACGGGCAGCGGCCTGCGGCGCCGCTTCGGGTGGGACGGCTTCGGATGGGACATGGAGGGACTCCGTCGGGGATCGGGGACAGCGTCAGGCGCCGCGGCCGGATACGGCGGCGGGCTCGGGGGCGTGGGCGATGAGGTGCCGGACGAGGGCCAGCAGGGCCTGGACGCCGGAGGCGGCCCGGCGCGCGTCGCAGCTGATCACGGGGATCTCCGGGGCGAGGTCGAGGGCGTCCCGCACCTCCTCGGGGTCGTAGCGGTGGGCGCCGTCGAACTCGTTGAGGGCGACGACGAAGGGCAGACCGCGCTGTTCGAAGTAGTCGACGGCCGCGAAGCAGTCCTCCAGGCGGCGGGTGTCGGCGAGGAGCACCGCGCCGAGCGCGCCCTCGGACAGCTCGTCCCACAGGAACCAGAACCGCTCCTGCCCGGGGGTGCCGAACAGGTAGAGCACATGCCGGGTGTCGAGGGTGATGCGGCCGAAGTCCATGGCGACCGTGGTCGCGCTCTTGCTCTCGACGCCGTCGAGGCTGTCCGTGCCCTCGCTGACGGTGGTCAGCAGCTCCTCGGTGCTGAGCGGGGCGATCTCGCTGACGGCACCGACGAACGTCGTCTTGCCCACGCCGAACCCGCCCGAGACCAGGATCTTCAGCGCGGTCGGGAAGGGGGCGCCGCGGCCGGTGGGGCCGCCGGCGCGGTCAGAGCTGTCGTCGTAGTCCATCGAGCACTGCCTCCAGGAGAGCCCGGTCGGTGGAGTGGTGGTCGTGGGCGACAGGTTTCGTGGTCAGCGCCCCGCAGTCGAGGAGGTCGGCGAGCAGGACCTTGGTCACCGCCACGGGCAGCCTGAGGTGGGCGGCCACCTCGGCCACCGTCACCGGGGCGCGGCACAGGTCGAGCGCCTGCCCGTGCTCGGGACCGAGGTAGCCCAGAGGGGTCCTGCCGGTGGTCATCACCTGCGACATCAGGTCCAGGGCGACGCTCGGTTCGGTGCGGCCGTTGCTGACCGTGAAGGGACGCACCAGCCGTCCGGCCGCGTCGTCGAGCCAGGGTGCGTCGCCGGCTGCCGCGGCGCTCAAGGCCGCAGCGCCGGGGGTTCGGCGGTCTGCTGGCGGGGCGCGGTCACCAGGTAGGGGCGCACGCTCTTGACGAGCATCGCCATCTCGTACCCCAGGACCGCCGCGTCGGCCTCGCGTCCGGCGAGCACGGCCAGGCAGGTGCCGGACCCGGCGGTGGTGACGAACAGCAGGTTCGTGTCGAGTTCGACGACGACCTGCCGGACGTCGCCGCCGTTCCCGAAGCGGACGCCGGCGCTGCGGCCGAGGGAGTACAGACCGGAGGCCAGGGCGGCCATGTGGTCGGCGCTGTCGGGGGCGAGCCCGTGGACGGCTTTCACCAGCCCGTCGCAGGACAGCAGGACCGCGCTGGTGGTGTGCGGGACACGCTGCACGAGGCCGCTCATCAGCCAGTCGAGGTCACCGCGGCTGGTCGGCGCGTCGGTCGGCATGCTGCATCGACTCCTTGGGGTACGGGGGTTCCGGTTTCGTGGTCGTCCGGTCGGGTTCTGTGGTCGCCGGCCCGGTTCTCGCATCGCCCGGCCGGGTCATCCGGCCGGGGTGTGTCCGTCGTGGCCGGCCGGTCCGGCGGGGGCGGGCGCGATGTCCGGCACGTCGTCGCGTCCGCGGGCCGCGCCGTGGTCGTACGCCCCGGGCGCACCGGGGGCGTATGCGCCGGGCGTGGCGTCGTGCGGGCTGGGAGCGTGCACGCCGGGCGTGGTGTCGTCGTGCGGGCCGCGGGCGCCGTCGGCGGGGGCGTCCGGCGCACCGCCGCGCACGCCCGGCACGGCAGGCGGTGCAGCGGCCCGGGTGCCGCCGGCCCCGGCGGGCGGGGCGGGCAGGACGCCTGCCGGCGTGCCCGGTGTTCCCGTGGCGGCGGCGCGCCCGGGCCCGGGCACCGGGACGAGCGTCGCGGGGCCGTTCCCGGCCGGCGTGTCCACCGGCCCGGGCGCGGACGGTCCCAGGTCGTACGGCCGCTGGTCGTACGGCCCCTGGTCCGTGCCCGGGCCGTCCTGGTGCTGCCGGGCCTCGGCGAGTCCGACGCCGCGCCGGAACTCGGCCATCAGACCGGGGTCGTGCGAGGGCGTGTCGTCGCCGTGCCGGCGGGGTGCCGGGCCGCTCCGCAGCTGCGGCGCCAGGTGGTGCCGGGCGCGGCGCCGGGGCAGCGGGGGTTTCACCTCGGTACCGGGCACGCTGCCGTCGCGCGGGGCGGGCAGGACGCCTTCGCGTCCGGCCGCGCCCGCCGGGTCCCCGGGGCGGGGGCCGGGCACCTCCCGTGCCGGGGCGGGCCGTCGGCTGCCGGAGTCGCGCCGGGACGGGGGCGCGGGGGCGACGGACGGCGACGGTGCCGTGGCAGCGGCCGGAGCGTCGACGGGTCCTGCGGGAGTGCCGGCGGATGCGGCGGGTGTGCCGACGGCCGTTCCCGGCGCACCGGGCCCGCCGGGGCCGCCCTGACCGGTGGCGGCCGCGGTGGCCGGGGCGGCCTCGGCTGCCCGGCCGTGCCCGGCCGACGCCGTCGGCGGGACGTCCGCCGCGGGTGCGGCGGTGTCCGACTCCGCCCCGTACGGCTGCGGTACGCCCGCACCGTACGGCTCCGATGCTTCCGCCCCCGCCCCGTAGGACTCCGGTACGTCCGCACCGTACGGCTCCGTTACGTCCGGATCCGCGCCGAGCAGGGTCCGTGGCAGCACGAGGACGGCCTGCACGCCGCCGTAGATGTTGGTCTGCAGGCGCACGGTGATGCCGTGCCGCCGGGCCAGCTGGGACACCACGTACAGGCCGATCCGGCCGTCCGCGAGCAGGCCGGCGACGTCGACCTGGTCGGGGTCGGCCAGCAGCTCGTTCATCCGCACCTGCTCGGCGACCGGCATGCCCAGGCCCCGGTCCTCGACCTCCACGGCGAGCCCGGCGGTGACGTGGTTCGCCCGCAGCAGGACCTCGGTGTGCGGGGCGGAGAACACCGTGGCGTTCTCGACGAGTTCGGCCAGCAGGTGGATGACGTCGGCGACGGCGTGACCGCGCAGCCGGCCGTCGACCGGCGGGACGAGCCGGACCCGGGAGTACTGCTCGACCTCGGCGATGGCGGAACGCAGCACCTCGGTCATGGGGACGGGGTTGCTCCACTGGCGGCGGGAGACGGCACCGCCCAGGACGGCGAGGTTCTCCGCGTGGCGGCGGATCCGGGTGGCGAGGTGGTCGACGTGGAAGAGGCCCTTGAGCAGCTCGGGGTCCTCGATCTCGTTCTCCAGCTCGTCGAGGAGGGAGATCTCGCGGTGCACCAGGGACTGCAGGCGCCGGGCGAGATCGACGAAGACCTCCAGCTTCTGTTCGCTGCCCGCCCGGCCGGAGAGCCGGCCGGCCTCGACCACGGCGGCGACGGCGCCGTCGTGGGCGCGGGCGAGGTCGTCGGCGAGCAGGTGGAAGGCGTCGGTGCGAGCGGGCGGCTCGCCGCGCCGCGGGGTCGGGGGCGGCTCCTCGCCGTGCCGCAACGCCTCCAGCACGGCGGTCAGTTCGGCCTGGCGGCGTGCCGTGTCCGCGCGCAGGGCGGCGAGCCGTTCACGCACGGAGCGGGTGGCGCGGCGGGCGGCGAGGGCGGCGGTCAGCAGGGCGGCGAGCGTCATCGCCGCGGCCCCGGCGAGCACCGCCCACAGCACGGCCGGGGGGCGCTGGCCGGTGGAGCGCAGGGTGTCCAGCGTGTACAGCACGGCGGCGCCGGCGCCGAGGGCGATCACGGCGGCCGGCAGCACGGCCAGCGGGAGCAGCCGGGGCCGTATGCGGGCCGGGGGCTGCGACGGGGCGGGCCGGGCGGCCGGTCGGCCGTGCCGTCCGCCCTCACGGCGGTCTGCGCGCAAGGCCGGTGCGCGGAGGTGTGGCATCTGCTCCTCGTACGGGTCCGTCGGGCCTGTGGCCCACGCGGCGGGGCGTGAGCGGGCAGGCGCCATCGCTGTGCCGGCCGACGGGCCGCTGATGCGGCACAGTGTCGCCCGACGGCCACTCACCGTAGTCACGTGCGCGCCCGGTGCGACGGGCAGTTGGAAAAATCCCCCGCGGATCGTCCTGCTCTGGTATGAGGGGTCGCACGGCTGAGCGACGCGGGGTCGGGGCGCGTCCGGCCGGGTGTCCGGCCGGGTGTCCGACCGCACGGCCGTCCGGGGGGCACGAGGCGCGCCGCACGATGAACTCCGGGGTGCCGGGGAACACGGGTGAAGAGTCCCTTGCACAGGAGGTCAGCGATGTTCGAGGCGGACGACATCCGGGAATGGCGCGGACACGATGTCGTCGACGCGGACGGCAACAAGATCGGCACCCTGGAGTCCGTCTATGTCGACACCACGACGGACGAGCCCAGCTTCGCGACGGTCACGATGGGCCTGCCCACCCGGCGCCGTCTGGTGTTCGTCCCGCTCGCCGGTGCCACCGTCGGCCCGGGTTACCTGCGGGTGGCCCACACGAAGAAGGTGATCAAGCAGGCGCCGTGGATCGACACCGACGGTGTGCTGGCCGCCGCGCAGGAGCCTGCCGTCTTCGCCCACTACGAGCTGGAGTACCGGCCCGGTGTCGGAGGTGAGCGGCGCCTGGCCCGGCGCTGACCGGCGGCCGCGCCGGCCGTCCGCTCACCGCGGACTCACGGGCCGTCCGGGCGCCGCGGACTCACGGGCCGTCCGGGCGCCGAGGGCTCACACCTCGCCCGTGTCCTCGGTCTGCGTCTGGGCGGCGGTCTCCGCCTTGGCGGCCAGGGTGCGCTCCCGGCGGCCCACGACGGCGACCGCGGCCGCCGCGCTCGCCGCGAACGCGAGCGCGACCATGGCGGGGCTGTCCAGGCGGTTGCGGGTGAGGTGGTCCACCGAGTACCGGCCCGCGCCGGACAGACCGAGCGCGGCGGCCACGAGCCCGAGGTAGGCGGGGTACTCGTAGCCGCCCTGGGTCGCGAAGAATCCGGCGGGCCGGTGGACCGCCACCGCCCCGGCCATGGCGCCCGCGGCCGCGGCGCCCGCGGCCGGTGTGGCGGCTCCGAGCGCGAGCAGCAGTCCGCCGCCCGCCTCCCCGAGGCCCGCCGCGACGGCACTGGGCCGGCCGGGACGGAAGCCCATGGCCTCCATCGCCTGCGCGGTGCCCTTGATGCCCGAGCCGCCGAACCAGCCGAAGAGTTTCTGCGCGCCGTGCGCGAAGAGCACACCGCCGGTGCCGACCCGCAGGGCCAGCAGTCCGAGATCCTTGCGGTGGAGCCGCACCATGGGGACGTCCTCACACTCCGTCGGGAATCAGCACTGGGGGCGCTTGCCGTGGTTCGCGGGGTGGTTGCGGCGGCCCTTCTTCTTGCGGCGTCGCTTCGACGACATGAGAACCTCCCGTTGTTCGGGCGCCGTTGAGAGCGGTGTCGTCACGGTGTTCGGGTTCGCTCGCGTCTTGTCCGCATCCTTCCACAAGGCGCCCGGGCGCGCTATCCCGCCTCGTCCACACCGCCCGGCGCCCGCACGGCGGCCGCGGCGTCGCCCGGTCGTGGCGCAGCGCGCGGTCGTGGCGCCGCACTGCGGCCACTACCCTGTAAGCGGGGGCCCGCCCGGGTGACCGCCGTCGCCCGGCCGTCCACCCGATCGTCCGGGGAGAGCACGCATGACCGGTGAACCCGCCCCGATCAGCGCCGAGGCCCGCAAGGCCCTCGAACGGGAACTCGCCGAGCTGCGCGCCGAGCGCGACGCGGTGGCGGCGACCCTGCGTGACGAGGACGCCCAGGGAGACACCGCCGACCAGGCCGACGAGCTGCAGCGCGTCGCCGATCTGCAACGTCTGGACCGGCGCATCGGAGACATCGACGCCCGGCTGCGTCAGGCGGGCGACGCGGGTCCGCCGCCCACCGACGTCATCGGCATCGGCACCACGGCCACGGTGCGCTTCGACGACGGCACCGTGCAGACGGTGCAGCTGGGCGAGGTCGCCGAACTGGACGGGACGACGCTGGTCACCGCCGCGAGCCCGCTGGGCCGCGCCCTGCTCGGCCATCGTGTCGGCGACCTGATCGGCTACGACGCCCCGGGCGGACACACCACGGTGCAGGTGCTGTCGCTGAGCTGACCCGGACACGGGAGCGCGGTGCGGGGTGTCCGGCCGCCCCGTGGGTGTCAGGGCGCCCGGTGTGCGGCTGTGTCGTCCACGCAGGCGCGCAGTGCGGGCACGTGGGCGCGCAGTTGGGCGGCGTCGGTGAGGATGACGGTGGCCGCCAGCGAGATGGCCAGGGGCGGGGTGCCGGCGGGGCCGGGCGGCAGGGCCGCGGCGATGGACCGGACCCCTATCTCGTTCTCCTCGTCGACCTCGGCCCAGCCGCGGGCGCGCACCTCGTCGAGTTCGGCGCGCAGCCGGTCCGGGTCGGTGATCGTGCGGGAGGTGACCGCGGGGAGCGGCCCGGACAGCAGCGCCTCGCGTTCCTCCTCGGGCAGTCCGGCGACCAGGGCCTTGCCGAGGGAGGTCGCGTGCCAGGGGTTGCGGGTGCCCTCGGCGCTGCGCAGCTGCAGGTGCTGGGTGCCTTGCACGGAGAGCACGAGGAGCACGTCGGAGCCGCTGAGGATGCCCGCGATGACCGGCAGTCCGGTGCGGGCGGCCAGCCGGCGCATCGGCTCGGCGGCGGCCGAGTAGCCGGCCGGGGAGCGCTGGAATCCGCGGGCGAGTTCGAGGACGCGGGCGCCGAGGGCGTAGCGGCGGGTGTCCTCGTCGTAGGTGGCGAACCGCTCCTCGACCAGGCGGCCGAGCAGGCGGTGGGCGCTGCTGACGGGCAGGCGGGCGGCGCGGGCGGCGGCGCTCACGCCGAGGCCGGCGGGGTGCTCGGCCAGCACGGTCAGCAGCCGCAGTCCCCGGCCCAGCATGTCGTCGCCGGATGGTGTGGTCACCGTGTGCGCCTTTCGTCCTGTCCTCGAGCGTCCTGCTCCCGAGCGTCGGGTCCTCGGGGTGTCGCCGCGGACCGTCCGGCGCGGTGCCGGACGGTGCGGAGAGGCGCGGCGGGCGCCGTCCGCGGCCGTGCGGTCGCCGCCGCGCCGACGATCACGGTACCCGGGCGGGACGGGCGGCCGCCGGTTCGGGGACGGCCAGGGTCAGTCCGGCCGAGAGCAGGGCGCACGCGGCCATGAAGCCGAAGGCGCCCGCGTCGCCCAGCGGGGTGCCGCGCACCCAGCCGACCAGGTAGGTGCCGGCGAACGAGCCGAGCGCGCCGAGGGAGTTGACGAGGGCGATCGCGGCACCGGCGATGCCGGGCGGGGCGAGGCTGGTGACGAAGGCGAAGTACGGGCCGTAGGGCGCGTACAGGCACAGACCGGCGACCGTGAGCAGGGCGAGGGCGAGGGGGAAGTGGTCGCCGGCGGCGTAGGAGGCGGCCAGGGCGAGGCCGCCGCAGGCGAGCCACGGCCACACGGCCCTGCGGCGCCGTCCGCTGCGGTCGGACAGTCGGGAGTTGAGCAGCATGGCCGCGGCGGCGCAGGCGTACGGGACGGCGGTGAGCAGTCCCGTGGCGCCGATGCCCTCGCCGGAGCCCTTCTTGATGATGGCGGGCAGCCAGAAGACGAACCCGTACATGCCGAAGGACCAGAAGAAGTACTGGGCGGCCATGGTGAGCACCGCCGGGGAGCGCAGCACACGCCCGTACCGTTCGCGCAGGGTGCCGGTCACCGGCGGTGCGGCGGCCTTCTCCGCGGCCAGGTCGGCGCGCAGGCGGGCGAGTTCGTGCTCGGGAAGGCGGCCGTACTGCTCGGGGCGGTCCTTGATCAGCCACAGGCAGGCCAGGCCCCACAGGACGGAGGGGATGCCCTCGGCGACGAACATCACGCGCCAGTCGGAGACCGACACCAGCCAGCCGGAGACGGCCGACAGCCACATCACGGTGACCGGGTTGCCGAGGATGAGCAGGGTGTTGGCGCGTCCGCGCTCGCCGCGGGTGAACCAGCGGCCGAGCAGCATGACCATCGAGGGCAGCACGGCGCCCTCGACGACGCCGAGCGCGAAGCGCACCGCGATCAGCTGGCCGGGGCTGCTGAGCAGGCCCTGGGCGACGGCGAGCAGTCCCCAGGCGACGGTGGACCAGGCGACGAGCCTGCGGGCGCTGCGCTGCTCGGCGTACAGGGTGCCGGGGATCTGGAAGAAGAAGTAGCCGAGGAAGAACGACGCGGCGATCAGCGAATCGGCGCTCGTGGACAGCCCCAGGTCGTCGGCCATGCCGCCGGCGGAGGCGATCGCGTAGTTGGACTTGTCGAGGTAGGCGAGCGAGTACGTGACGAACGCGACCGGCATCAGGTAGCGGGCACGCACGGACGTGAAGAGCCCGGCCCGCTCCGGCGCGGCGGCTGCGGTGGCGGGTGACGTCACTGTCATCCCAGACCCCCTGTTTTCCGTGTGATGGAAAGTGTTTCACTGGACGGAAAGCACGGTACGAGAAGGAGAGTCCGTTGAGCAGTGCCGTTCATCACACTGCAACCGGTGTCCTGCTGCCCTGGGACGGTCTGGACCGGCGGTACGGCCCCTGGCCGGAGGGTGTCCAGGTGCACGTCTGGGACGGTACGACCCCGGACGGCGAACCCGCCGACGAGGTCCTGGCCCAGGTCGGCCTGTGGGTCATGCCCTACGCGGTGCCGGACGCCGCTCGCCTTCTGCCGCGCCTGCCCCGGCTGCGGGCGGTGCAGTCGCTGAGCGCCGGTGTCGAGAAGCTGCTGCCGCTGCTGCCCGCGGGGGTGGCGCTGCACAACGGGCGGGGTCTGCACGACGCCTCCACCGCCGAGCACGCGCTCGGCCTGATCCTCGCCGCGCAGCGCGATCTGCCGCAGTGGGTGGCCGACCAGGCGGACGGGCGGTGGGAGCCGCACTTCACCCGCTCCCTCGCCGACTGCCGGGTGACGATCGTCGGCTACGGCTCCATCGGAGCCGCGCTGGAGCGCCGCCTGCTCGCCTGCGAGGCGCAGGTGGTCCGCGTCGCCCGGCGGGCCCGGCCCGAGCAGGACGTCCACGCGGTGAGCGACCTGCCCGGGCTGCTGCCGGACACCGACATCGTGGTGCTCGTGCTGCCCGAGAACGCGAGCACGGCCGGCCTGTTCGGCGCCGCGGAACTGGCCGCGCTGCCGGACGGGGCGCTGGTCGTCAACGTCGGGCGCGGCCGCACGCTGGACACCGAGGCCCTGCTCGCGCACACCTCCACGGGCCGGCTGCGCGCGGCCCTGGACGTCACCGACCCCGAACCCCTGCCCGCCGACCATCCCCTGCGCCGCTGCCCGGGGGTGCTGATCACCCCGCATGTGGCCGGCGGGTCCGCTGCGTTCCGTCCGCGGGCGGAGCGGCTGATCGTCGAGCAGGTCCGCCGGTTCGCGGACGGCCGCGAGCTGCTGCATCCCTTCCCGCGCGACTGACCGCCGGCGGGCATGCCACGACTCCTGGTCCGCGCCGGTGTCCTGACGCTCCTTGGGCGCGAACCGCTCGGTGCGCAGGGCGCCGGCCGGCCAGGCGGCACAGCGCTCCTCGACCGCCTCGAGCATCCCTTCCGGCCCGCAGCTGTAGACCAGGGTGTCCGGGCGCGGGCTGCCGAGCAGGGCGTCCAGGTCCGGCAGTCCGTGGGTGTCCTGCGGCACCAGCCGGACCCGCTCGCCGTAGACGGAGCGCAGCTCGGCGTGGAAGGCCATGGCGGCCGGGCTGCGCCCGCCGTGGACCAGTTCCCAGTCGGGCGCCCTGCCGTTCGGCCTCGGCGAGCATGGGGATCAGCGGGGTGATGCCGATGCCGCCCGCGAGGAACAGAGAGCGGGGCGAGGGGGCGAAGGCGACGGTGTTGGGCGGGCCGTGCACCCGGACCGGGGCGCCGGGTCCTCGGGGAGTTCGGTCCCCGGTGCCTTCTCCACGGCGGCCCCGTCCTTCCCGGTCACGTCCGGGGGCGGCGGCAGCAGCCGGGTGAGGCGGGCGAGGGAGGGGTTCACCGGGGTGCTCCGGGCCGGGTCACCGCTCCCCCGCGAGGCCCGGGCCGCCGCCGCTCGTCGTGGACGCGGCCCCGGTCTGCCCGGGGCGGCGCCACGGACGGGCGAGCGGAGCGGACACCGCCCGCCACCACGGCTCGGCAGGCAGCTTCCCCGCGGGCTCGAACGGCTCGCCGGGCCGGGGGAACGCCGCTGCCTGGCCCGCCTGCTCGGCCGCGTCCTTCGTCCACTCCCCCGGCTCGGCCCAGGGGTGCGGGGCGAGGTCGAAGGTGCCCCAGTGGATGGGCAGCAGCACGCCGTGCGGCCGGCCGCCCTGCAGGTCGAGATGGGCGCGCAGGCCCTCCTGGGGTGTCATGTGGATGTCGGGCCAGAACTCGGAGTACGCACCGATCTGGATCATCGTCGCGTCGAACGGGCCGTGGGCGGCGCCGATGTCCCTGAAGCCCTCGAAGTAGCCGGTGTCGCCGCTGTGGTAGACGCGGTGCCGCTCGCCGGTGACGACCCAGGACGCCCACAGGGTGTGCTGGGGGTTGCGCAGGCCGCGGCCGCAGAAGTGGCGGGCCGGGGTGGCGGTGAGGGTGAGCGGACCGACCCGGGTGTCCTCGTGCCAGTCCAGTTCGCGCAGGCGGTCGGTGGGCACGCCCCAGTGTTCCAGGTGGGCGCCGACACCGAGCGGGACCGCGAAGAGGGTGTCGGTGCCGGCCAGCGCCTTGATGGTGGGCGTGTCCAGGTGGTCGTAGTGATCGTGGGAGATCACGACCACGTCGACCGGGCCGAGGGCGGCGAGCGGCAGGGGCACCGGGTGCATGCGGCGCGGGCCGGCGAACGGCACCGGGGAGCAGCGTTCGCCCCACACCGGGTCGAACAGCACCCGCCGGCCGTCGATCTCGGCGAGGACGCTGGAGTGTCCCAGCCAGGTCAGCCTCAGTCCGGTGGGGGCGGGACGGGCCAGATCGGCGACCGTGGTGGCGTGCACGGGCACGGTCCCCCGGGGTCGGCGGCGGCGCCGCTGTTCGCCGTCGAGGTAGGCCCGGGCCAGCTCCCGTCGCGGCGGCGTGGTCCTCGACGGGCCGTCGGGGTTGCGGAAGGCACCGTCGGCGAAGTGAGGCGACCGGCGGATGCGTGCCGCGCGCTCCCCGCGCGGCTGTGCGCCCATGGCCTCGATCCTCAGCGTGCCGAGACCCGGGCCGAGGAAGTCAACTCCCGCCACAGTACCTCCCGTTGAAGTCGGTCGAAGAGATCATTATGGCGGGCGGCGTCGGCACCGGACGGCGGGCCCCGCCCCGGCTCGGGCGTCCGTCGCCGGGGCGGGCCGCGGTCGTCGCGCGGGGATCAGGCCACCGAGGCGATCCGGCTCTTGATCTCCTCCGGGGAGAGGGTGCCCTTGGGCCGCACATGGTCGCCGGAGGACTCGCCGCGCAGCCGGCGGCCGATCCACGGGACCAGGTGTTCGCGGGCCCACTGGACGTCGTCGCGGCGGACCGCCAGGGTGCCGCGCGGCGGCAGCGGCGGCCACGGCTGCTCCGGGTCGGCCGGCACGTCCAGACCGAGGACCTGGCCGGCCCGCAGCGCCACCCGGGTGTGCCCCTCGGGCGAGAGATGCAGACGGTCCTCGCTCCAGGCCCGTCGGTCCTGGACGGACTTCAGCGACCACAGGTCGAGCACCGGGCAGCCGTAGCGGTCGGCGACGGCCCGCACATGCCCGTTGTAGGTGGCGATCTTGCCGCGCAGGTGCTTGAGCACGGGCACGCCTCGGGTGTCGAAGCCGGTGGTGACCATCACCGTGCCGGCCGCGGAGGCCAGGCGGGCGACGGCCTTCTCGAAGCGTTCGGCCACGTCGTCCGGGTCGCTGCCCGGGCGGAGGATGTCGTTGCCGCCCGCGCAGAACGACACCAGATCGGGGGCGAGTTCGACGGCCCGCGGCACCTGGTCCGCCACGATCTGATCGAGCAGCTTGCCCCGCACGGCGAGGTTGGTGTACTGGAAGTCGCCCTCGGGCCTGAGGTCGGCGAGCAGGACGGCCAGGCGGTCGGCCCAGCCGACGAACGCTCCGTCGGGGCCGGGGTCACCGACCCCCTCGGTGAAGCTGTCGCCCACCGCCACGTACGACCCGATCACTGATCCGCTGTCATTCTTCGAATCGTCTGCCACGTCCGCCCATGATTCACCCTCGAATGTGACCTACGCGACCGTAGGAAGGGGTTGACGGGCGGTGAGATAAGCCACGTCGGACGACGGTGTCCGCGGGAATACGTCAGAGGGTTCCGCATCCTCGTGGCCGTCGCGGGCATGCCGTATGGTCGAGGGCGCGCCCGCCGGCGAGCCGCGGTGGCGGGGCGGAGAGGAAGGAGTCCTCGTGACGCAGCAGATCCCGTCGACCGAGCCGAAGCTGGCCGGAGTGCGCAACTTCCGGGACGTGGGCGGGCTGCCGACCGAGGACGGACGACAGGTGCGCCACGGCGTGCTGTTCCGCAGCGGCCACCTGGCCCATGCCACGCCCGAGGACGTGGCGTTCCTGTCCTCCCTCGGCCTGCACACCGTCTTCGACTTCCGCAACGCGGCGGACCGGAAGCTGGACGGACTCGACGTGGAGCTGCCCGGGGTGCGCCATGTGAACCTGCCGCTGAGCGATCCGGCGGACGGAGCGGAGTTCTGGCGGCTGGTCCGCGACGGCGACCTGGACCAGCTGCGGTCGATCCTGGACGACGGCAAGGGCGTGGCCCGCATGGTCGCCTCCTACCGCGCGATGGTCACCGAGCGCACCGCGGAGCACTCCCAGGTGCTGCACGCGCTCGCCGACGACAGCGTCCCTGCCCTGCTGCACTGCGCCGCGGGCAAGGACCGCGCCGGCCTGGCGATCGCGGTGACCCTGCTCGCGCTGGGCGTGGAGCGGGACGCGATCGTCGCCGACTATCTGGCCTCCGGCGCCCGGCACCGCCGCTACCGGGTGCGGCGCAGCCGCACCGACGCCTCGGCGTACTCGCCCGAGGTGATGGAACTGCTGGATCCGCTGTTCGACGCCCGGGCCGAGTATCTGACGGCCGCGTTCGAGATCATCGAGGAGACCTGGGGCGGCGTGGACGCGTATCTGGAGCGGGGGCTGCGGCTCGCCCCCGCGACCCGGCAGCGGCTGCGCGAGCGGCTGCTGGACTGATCGGCGAGGCTCCCTGGGAGTTCGGCTACTTGGCGCCGACCTCGAACAGCAGCCAGATGAAGGCGGCGAAGAGGTGGCCGACGGCGATGTAGATGATGAGCCGGACCCACAGCCCGCGCGGGAACTTGTCCTCCAGGTTGCTCATGGCGTGCCTCCGGTGTGCGGGCCCAGGCAGAGCGTGGCCGTCGGGCTCTGCAGCAGGGTGTGGACGAAAAGGAGCTCCAGCCCGTCCGGATCCTCGGCCGCGATGCGGTGCGGGGTCAGCGAGTCGAAGTGCGCGCTGTCGCCGGGCCCGAGCAGGTGCGTGGTGTCGCCGAGACTCAGCCGCAGCCGGCCGCGCAGCACGTACAGCCACTCCTCGCCGGGGTGCACGCGGACGATGTCGCCCTGGGAGCCGTGCGGCACGTGGACGCGCAGCGCCTGCATGCCACGCCCGGGGGAACCCGCCTGCCAGTACGTCCAGCCGCCGGCCCGGGTGGCCTCCATCTTCGTGGCGCGGACCACGGCGTCACGGTCGGGCGCCCGCTCGCCCAGCAGCTCGGAGACGGTCGTACCGTAGGTACGGGCGAGCGCGAGCAGCACCGGCAGCGAGGGCTGGCGGTGCCCGGTCTCCAGGCGGGAGAGGTGAGCGGGCGACAGCCCGGCGGCGCGGGCCGCGGCCTCCAGGGTGAGAGAGGCACGGCGGCGCAGCGCGCGCAGCTGGGACGCCATGGCGGGCAGGCCGGCGGCCGTCCCCGCCGAGGCGTCGGACTCGGGGGAGCTCATACGTCCATTCAGCAGGGAGCTTGCCCTGAGGGCAAATTTTTTGCCCTCAGGGCAAACCCCGGCCGGTTCCGCCGGACGGCAGGCCCTACCGGTCGGCGACCGCCTGCTTGACCAGCGTCTTGCCGAAGTCCCACATCAGGCCGCCGTTGTGCGCGTCGTCCATCACGGCGGTGAAGGCGTCCACGAAGCGGTCCACCTCGCGCTCGCCGATGATCAGCGGCGGGATCAGCTTGATCACTTCCAGGTGGTCGCCGGAGACCTGGGTGAGGATCCGGTGCCGCTGCAGCAGGGGCACGACCACCATCTGGGCGAACAGGCCCTTGCGGGCGGCCTGCAGCATGATCCAGCGGCTGCGCAGCTTCAGCGACTTCGGGCGCCCGAACTCGATGCCGATCATCAGGCCGCGGCCGCGGACGTCGGCGAGCAGCTCGTACCTGTCGATCAGTGCCGTGAGCCGGGACTTGAGCATCTCGCCGGTCGCCCGGGCGTTGGCCACGATCTGCTCGTTCTCCATGACGGACAGCACCGCGAGTCCGGCCGCCATCGCCTGCGCGTTGGAGCCGAAGCTCGCCGAGTGCACCAGCACCCGGTCCATGGAGGAGTAGACCTTCTTGAAGATCCAGTCCTTGCCGAGGGTGGCGCTGACCGGCACATATCCGCCGGACAGCGCCTTGGCGACGCACACCAGGTCGGGCTCGACGCCGTCCTCGTGCTGGTAGGCGTAGAAGTCGCCGGTGCGGCCGAGGCCGGTCTGCACCTCGTCCGCGATGAGCAGCGCCTTGTGCCGGTGGAGCAGCTCCTGGGCGGAGCGCAGGTAACCGGGCGGTGCCTCGTGCACGCCCTTGCCCTGGATCGGCTCGACGATCAGGGCGGCGACGTCGCCCTTCTTCAGCTCGCGTTCGAGCGCGTCCAGGTCGCCGAGCGGGACGGCGGTGTCGGGCAGCAGCGGGCCGAAGCCGTCGCGGAAGCCCTGCTCGCCGAGGACCGACAGCGAGCCGGTGGTCAGGCCGTGGAAGGAGTGCTCGCAGTACAGCACGCGCGGCTTGCCGGTGGCGCGGCGGGCGAACTTCAGCGCGGTCTCCACCGCCTCGGTGCCGCTGTTGCCGAAGAACACCCGGTCCAGGTGCGGGCTGTGGGTCAGCAGCCGCTCGGCCAGCAGGCCGGGCAGCGGCGCGCAGTCGAAGCGGGTCAGGTCCGGCAGCTGGGCGTCCAGCACGTCGTGCAGCGCCTTGCGGACGACCGGGTGGTGCCGGCCGAGGCCCATGACGCCGAACCCGGCGAGCATGTCCAGGTAGTCGTTGCCGTCGGCGTCCCAGAAGTAGGCGCCCTCGCCCCGCTCGTACACCTTGTCGAAGCCGATGGTGTGCAGCATGCGGGGCAGCTGGTGGTTCAGATGCCGGGCGTGCAGCTCGTACCGCTCGGCGCCCCGTTCGGCCAGCAGGGCACCGAGGTCGAACTCCGTGGTCATTCAGTTTTCTCCTTGACTGCCGTGACGGTCCGGGCGGCCTGCTGCGCCGGAACCGTACCGGCCTGCTTGACGTCGGCCGCGTCCCTGACGGCCAGGGCGGCGCTGATCCGGCCGGCGATGTCCACGGGGGTCAGGCCGATGTCGGCCAGCACCTCGGACCGCTTGGCGTGCGGCAGGAACTGCTCGGGGATGCCGAACCGCCGCACGGGGACGTCCACGTCGGCGTCGCCGAGCGCCAGGGCCACCGCGGAACCCACACCGGCGGAGCGGCTGTTGTCCTCCACGACGGCCACCAGGCGGTGCTCGGCGGCCAGACCCGGCAGCGCCGGGTCGACGGGCTTGACCCAGCGCGGGTCGACGACCGTGCAGCCCAGTCCCCTGGCCTCGAGCAGTTCGGCGGCCTGCAGGCACACCGGCGCCATCACGCCGACGGCCACCAGCAGCACCTCGGGCCGCTTTGCGCGGTGCAGCACGTCCATGCCGCCGACGCGGCCGACGGCCGGGACGTCCGGGCCGACGGTCTCCTTCGGGAAACGCACCAGGGTGGGGGCGTCGTCCACCGCGACCGCCTCGCGCAGCTGGGCGCGCAGCTGGCTCGCGTCGCGCGGCGCGGCGATCCGCAGGCCCGGCACGACCTGCAGCACGGACATGTCCCACATGCCGTTGTGGGACGGCCCGTCGGTGCCGGTCACGCCCGCGCGGTCGAGCACGAAGGTGACCCCGCAGCGGTGCAGGGCCACGTCCATGAGCACCTGGTCGAAGGCGCGGTTGAGGAAGGTGGCGTAGACGGCGACCACCGGGTGCAGGCCGCCGGTGGCCAGACCGGCCGCGGAGACCGCGGCATGCTGCTCGGCGATGCCGACGTCCCACACCCGCTCCGGGAAGCGCTCGGCGAACGCGCCGAGGCCCACCGGGTGCAGCATGGCGGCGGTGATCGCCACCACGTCCTCGCGTTCCTCGCCGATGCGCACCATCTCGTCGCCGAACACGCTGGTCCACGACGGACCCGGGGCCGGGGACAACGGCTCGCAGGTGCGGGGGTCCATCGCACCGACGGTGTGGAAGTGGTCCTCCTCGTGGGCGAGGGCGGGCTCGTAGCCGCGGCCCTTCTCGGTCAGGCAGTGCACCAGGACCGGGCCGTGGAAGCGCTTGGCGCGGCGCAGCGCCGACTCCAGGGCGCCGATGTCGTGTCCGTCGATCGGGCCGACGTACTTCAGGCCCAGGTCCTCGAACATGCCCTGCGGGGCGATGAAGTCCTTCAGCCCCTTCTTCGCGCCGTGCAGGGTGTCGTAGAGGGCCTGGCCGACGACCGGGGTGCGCTCGAGGAGTTCCTTGGTGCGGGCGAGGAACTTCTCGTAGCCGTCGGTGGTGCGCAGCGTGGCCAGGTGGTTGGCGAGGCCGCCGATGGTGGGCGCGTAGGAGCGCTCGTTGTCGTTGACGACGATGATCAGCGGCCGGTCCTTGGCGGCCGCGATGTTGTTCAGCGCCTCCCAGGCCATGCCGCCGGTGAGCGCGCCGTCGCCGATGACGGCGACGACGTGCCCCGTCCCGCCCGTCACGTCACGCGCCTTGGCGAGCCCGTCGGCCCAGCCCAGCGCGGTGGAGGCGTGGCTGTTCTCGATGATGTCGTGCTCGGACTCCTCCCGCGACGGGTAGCCGGACAGGCCGCCCTTGCC
This sequence comes from Streptomyces thermoviolaceus, assembly GCF_045209695.1. Lineage (NCBI taxonomy): Bacteria > Bacillati > Actinomycetota > Actinomycetes > Kitasatosporales > Streptomycetaceae > Streptomyces > Streptomyces thermoviolaceus. The sequence goes on from NZ_CP109280.1 coordinate 551,361, forward strand.
GCGCAGTTTGGAGAAGTCCTGACGACCGGTCAGGAGTTTGTGGACGTAACTCTGATGGCCGGTGTCCCACAGGATCCGGTCCGCCGGCGACTCGAAGACCCGGTGCAGTGCGATGGTGAGTTCCACCACCCCCAGATTGGGCCCGAGGTGTCCGCCTGTCCTGGCGACCGCGTGCACCAGGAAGTGACGTATCTCGTCGGACAGTTCACCGAGTTCCGTCTCGGACAGCGCCTTCAGGTCGCGCGGTCCCCGGATGCTCTCCAGAATGGTCACGCTGGGCCCCCTCTCGGATCGTTCTGCGTCTCAGTGCACGGTCACTGTCGGTGTCCCGGTGACGCCGGGGGCACCTGCCGTCCCACCCTCCTGTTCCGCGGCGATCTTCATGGCCTCCTCGATCAGGGTCTCCACGATCTTCGACTCCGGCACGGTCTTGATGACCTCGCCCTTCACGAAGATCTGCCCCTTGCCGTTGCCCGAGGCCACACCCAGGTCCGCCTCACGTGCCTCACCCGGACCGTTGACCACACAGCCCATCACCGCGACCCGCAGCGGCACCTCCATGCCCGTCAGACCCGCGGTGACCTCCTCGGCCAGCTTGTACACATCCACCTGCGCACGCCCGCACGACGGACACGACACGATCTCCAGACCCCGCTGCCGCAGCCCCAGCGACTGCAGGATCTGCAGACCCACCTTCACCTCCTCCACCGGAGGAGCCGACAGCGACACCCGGATCGTGTCCCCGATCCCCTGCGACAGCAGCGCACCGAACGCCACCGCCGACTTGATCGTCCCCTGGAACGCCGGACCCGCCTCCGTCACCCCAAGGTGCAGCGGATAGTCACACGCCTCCGCCAGCTGCCGGTACGCCTCGATCATCACCACCGGATCGTTGTGCTTGACCGAGATCTTGATGTCCCGGAAGCCGTGCTCCTCGAACAGCGACGCCTCCCACAGCGCGGACTCCACCAGCGCCTCCGGCGTCGCCTTGCCGTACTTCTGCAGCAGCCGCTTGTCCAGCGACCCCGCGTTCACCCCGATCCGGATCGGCGTCCCGTGGTCCTTCGCCGCCTTCGCGATCTCCTTGACCTGATCGTCGAACTTCTTGATGTTCCCCGGATTCACCCGGACCGCGGCACACCCCGCCTCGATCGCCGCGAACACGTACTTCGGCTGGAAATGGATGTCCGCGATCACCGGGATCTGCGACTTCTTCGCGATCACCGGCAGCGCCTCGGCGTCGTCCTGCGTCGGGCACGCCACCCGCACGATCTGGCACCCGGCCGCCGTCAGCTCCGCGATCTGCTGCAACGTCGCACCCACGTCCGACGTCCGCGTCGTCGTCATCGACTGCACCGACACCGGCGCATCCCCGCCCACCGCGACCGGCCCGACATGGATCTGCCGGCTCTTGCGCCGCTCGGCGATCGGCCGGGCCGGTACCTCGGGGACGCCCAGAGGAATGGCGGTCATGGCCTCAGCTCCGGTTCCCGGAGACGGTCTCGCGCATGGCGCGCAGGGACTCCTTCAGCGATCCCATGGTCGCCATCACGGCGGTGGGCTCGTAGCCGCAGTGGGCCATGCAGTTGTCGCAGCGCGGGTCCTTGCCGCGGCCGTACTTGTCCCAGTCGGTCTTCTCGATGAGTTCCCGGTAGGTGGGGACGTAGCCGTCGCTCATCAGGTAGCAGGGACGCTGCCAGCCGAAGAGCGAGTAGTTCGGGATCGCCCACGCGGTGCACGGGAAGTCCAGCTTCCCCTCGAGGAAGTCGAGGAACAGCGGCGAGTGGTTGAGCCGCCAGCGCTTGCGGTTGCCACCTGCGAAGGCCTTCCGGAACAGCTCCCGGGTCTGGCTGACCCCGAGGAAGTGGTCCTGGTCGGGAGCCTTCTCGTAGGCGTAGGCCGGCGAGATCATCATCTCGTCCACCTTCAGCTCGTCGTTGAGGAAGTTCAGGACGTCGATGACGGTCTGCGGGGTGTCGGTGTTGAAGAAGGTGGAGTTGGTGGTGACCCGGAAGCCGCGCCGCTTGGCCTCCTTGATGGCCGCCACGGCCTCGTCGAACACGCCTTCCTTGGCGACGGACTTGTCGTGCCGCTCGCGCAGGCCGTCGATGTGCACGGTGAAGGCGAAGTAGGGCGAGGGCTTGAACTTGTCCATCTTCTTGCGCAGCAGCATCGCGTTGGTGCACAGGAAGACGTACTTCCGCTTGGCCACCAGCTGGCGCACGATCTCGTCGATCTGAGGGTGCATCAGCGGCTCGCCGCCGGCGATGGACACCATGGGCGCACCGGACTCCAGCACCGCGCCGACGGCCTGGGCGACCGGCATGCGCTGCTTGAGCACCCCGGCGGGATGCTGGATCTTGCCGCAGCCCTCACACTTCAGGTTGCAGGCGAAGAGCGGCTCCAGCTCCACGATGAGCGGGAACTTGTCCCGCTTGCGGAGCTTCTGCTCGGCCATATACGTCGCGACCTTGATGGACTGGCGCAGTGGCATGGCCATCTGGCTCACCTCCTGGGGAGCAGCACATTACGGTGCCATTCGAAAAAAGTCGGTAGTACAGAACGAAGAACGCGGAAAGCCGATATTCCACCGCGCAGTGTGCCGATGCGGACGAGCTCGTGTTCCGGAGCGTCCACCACGACCCGTACGGCCGCGACCGGGCGCGGCTGCTCCCGCACGGCGCTCAGCAGCGTGGCCGCCGACTCCATGTCCACCGCGATCGCGCCGGTGGCACGCAGGTCGGCCCTCTCCTCGCCGCGCACGACATGGTCGGAGCCGGTCAGCGGCCCGGTGTGGACCGTGCGCCCGGGCAGGGCGCGGGCCAGCTCCTTGACGAGCAGGTCGGTGCCGGTGCACGCCACGGTTCCGCGCGGGTCCCGGGTCTCCTCGGCGACCACCAGGTCGCCGGGGTGCATGCCGGGCGCGAGTCCCGCGCAGAACCCCGTGGCCAGCACCGCGGCACCGGCCAGCGCCGGGTCGGCCAGGGCCCGGGTGACGGAGCGCTCCGCCGCCCTGGGCCCCATTCCCGTGCGCAGGACGGCCACCGGCCCGCCGGCACCGCTCCGGTCGCCGGTGCGCAGGGCGACGTGCTCGATGCCGAGCGCACAGGCGATCAGCAGCGGTGCCTGAGCGGGCTGTGTGCTCATCAGTTCCCCTCGACCTCGGCCGGGGAGCGCTCGGCGGTGACGGCCTTGCCCACGACGGGCTCGCCGTTGACGTAACGGCCGAGCGCGGTCAGCGGGAAGACCTGGCGGTACAGGTGGTAGTTGATGGAGAAGTCCCACGGGAAGCCGGTGCCGGTGAAGTACGGCTCGTCCCAGGAGCCGTCCTCCCGCTGGGTGGACGCCAGCCACTCGATGCCGCGCTCGACGGCCTTCGAGTCCTTCTCCCCGGCCGCCAGCAGCGCCATCAGGGCCCACGCGGTCTGCGAGGCGGTCGAGGCGCCCTTGCCGGCCCACTCCTTGGAGTACTTGTAGGAGCGCAGGTCCTCGCCCCAGCCGCCGTCGTCGTTCTGGACGGACTCCAGCCAGGCCACCGCACGGCGGATCGCCGGGTGGGAGCCGGGCAGACCGGCGGCGATCAGGGCGGGCACCACCGAGCCGGTGCCGTAGATGTAGTTCACGCCCCAGCGTCCGAACCACGCACCGCTCGGCTCCTGCTCGGACAGCAGCCAGTCGATGCCGCGGCGGGTGCGCGGGTCGTGGGCGAGGCCCTCGTAGGCGAGCATTTCCACCACGTGGGCGGTGACGTCCGCGGACGGCGGGTCGATGACCTCGCCGAAGTCGCAGAACGGCAGCCGGTTGGGGAACGGGCTGGTGTTGTCGACGTCGAAGGCGCCCCAGGCCCCGTTCTTCGACTGCATGCCGAGGTTCCAGCGCACACCGCGCCCGACGGCCTTGTCCACCCGCTCCGGGTCGGGGTGCCTGACCCGGCGCAGCGCCAGGATGACCTCGGCGGTGTCGTCGATGTCGGGGTAGTTGTCGTTGTGGAACTCGAACGCCCAGCCGCCCGGGGGCAGCGTGGGCCGGCGCACCGCCCAGTCGCCGGGACGCACGACCTGCTCGCCGAGCATCCAGTCGGCGGCCTTGACCAATTGCGGGTGGTCGGCGGGCACACCGGCATCGGCCAGCGCGATGGTGGCCAGGCAGGTGTCCCACACCGGCGACTGGCAGGCCTCGATCATGCGGGCACCGTCCTCGCGCCAGACGGCGAAGCGGTCCAGCGACTCCAGGCCGGCGCGCATCACCGGGTGGTCCAGGTCGTAGCCCAGCAGGTGCAGCGCGATGATCGAGTACACCGCGGGCGGCTGGATGCCGCCCCAGCAGCCGTCGTTCTCCTGCCGCTCGATGATCCAGCGGGCCGCGGAGTTGATCGCGGCGCGGCGCAGCCGCTTCGGCGCCACCTTGCGGAAGGCGTGCAGGGCCTTGTCGATGCGCTGGAAGGCGCCGTCCCAGCTGAGGGCCGGCGCGAAGGGCCGGGGCGGGTTGGGCACGGCCGGGTCGGTGTGCAGCTCGTCCAGCGGGAACGGGGCGGGACGCACCGGACGCTTCGCCGACACGATGGTCAGCGGCACGATGGTCTGCCGGGCCCAGCACCCGAAGTCGTAGATGTTCAGCGGCATCCACGTCGGGAAGTAGATGAGCTCGGGCGGCAGTTCGGGCAGGTCCTCCCACTTCCACCAGCCGAACAGGGCCAGCCAGATCCGGGTGAAGACGCGGGTGGCGGCGATGCCGCCCTGCTCGCGGATCCACGCGGAGGCCTTGGCCATGTGCGGGGCGTCGGGCTCGTCGCCGGCCAGGCGCAGCGCCACATAGGCCTCGACGGTGGTGGACAGGTCGCCGGGGCCGCCCCAGAACGTGGCCCAGGTGCCGTCCTCGCGCTGCTCACCGCGGATGAACAGGGCGGCGGCGTGCGTGGTCTTCTCGTCCAGGATGCCGAGGAACTGACGCAGCAGCAGGTCCTCGGCGTCCATCGTCACGTTGGTCTCGAGGTCGCCCTTCCACCAGCCCTCGCTGTCCTGCTTGGACAGCAGATACTCGGTGGCGCGTCGGACGGCCTGGGCGGCGGCTCGGCGTACCCCCGCCGCCTCGGGGGTGGAGGGTTCGGTTTCGCTGGCCGAGGCAGCGTCGGACGGCAGGGCCGTCCCGGTGCTTGCGTCGGTCGTCGCTGTCATGGCTTCCCCTTCGTGCAGTCGTACACGTCGTGCTGCTGTGGGTCCGCCGTCGGCCGTGGTCCGGCATGGTCCGGATCCGGCCGGCGACTGCGCGAGGCTGTCAATGGATAGTGATCATCTCTTTCGTACGACGACGAAGTCGGCGAGCGCCGTGAACGCGTCCCGTACCTCGTCGGGCATCGTCACGGCGTCGAGTGCTTCGATGGCGATGGTGTGCTGGCGGCGTGCCTCCTCGGCCGTCCACTCGCGGCCGCCGGCCTCCTCGATGAGGGCGGCGCGGGCCGCGAACTCCTCCTCGGAGAAGTTGTCGAAGTCGCTGCTCTTGGCGTCGGCGGCCAGCATCTCGCCGAGACGTTCGGAGGCGGGGCCGCCGGCCGCCAGGGCGGCCACGACCGGCAGGGACTTCTTGCGCTGGCGCAGATCGCTCCAGGTCTGCTTGCCGGTGGCGTCCGGGTCGCCCCAGATGCCCAGCAGGTCGTCGACGGCCTGGAAGGCCAGGCCGAGGTGGTGGCCGTACGTCTCCAGCGCATCGGCGGTGGCGTCGTCCGCGCCGCCGAGCACGGCGCCGATGGAGCTGGCGCAGGCGAGCAGGGCACCGGTCTTGTTGCCCTCCATCTCCAGGCACTCCTCGACGCTGACCCGGTCGCGGTGCTCGTAGGAGATGTCCTGCGCCTGACCGTCGATCAGGGCGCGGGTGGCGCGGGTGAGCCGGCGGGTGGCGCGGCCGGCCTCGACCGTGCCGAGTTCCAGCAGGACCTCGTTGGCGAGGGCGAACAGGGCGTCGCCGACCAGGATGGCCTGGGCGGGTCCGTGCACCTTCCACACCGTGTCGCGGTGCCGGCGCTGCTCGTCGCCGTCCATGAGGTCGTCGTGCAGCAGCGAGAAGTTGTGCACGAGTTCGACGGCCACCGCTCCGGGCACGCCGGTGGCGGGGTCGGCGCCGGTGACCTCGGCGGAGAGCACGGCCAGGGCCGGCCGGACGGCCTTGCCGCCGTCCCCGTGCGCCGGGTTGCCGGCCGCGTCGATCCAGCCGAAGTGGTAGGCGGCGACGGTGTCCATGGGCGGGGCCAGCCGGTCGACGGCCGCCCTGAGGACGGGCGTGGCCAGGGTCCGGCCGCGCTCCAACAGCGCGGTCACGTCCACCGCGGTCCTTCGAGCGGGCGCCGAGGCCGGGGGCACAGTGGGCACAGTCTCTCCTCTTGTCGCGGTGCCGGGGGTGCGGGAACCCGTCACGGGCTGCTGGTCGGACATCACCGGGTCCCTCCTCGCACGAATGCTCCGGTCACGCCCGGCCGACGGCCGGGGAGCCGGGGAAGGTCCCCCGTCGCGGGGCCCGGTGACGCCTCGTCGAAGGCGAAGAGGCGGCTCGGACGGGGTCGGCCCAGGGCGCTGAGCGCGGCGTCCGCCGCGCTGACACCGCTGCGGACGGCACCCTCCATGGTCGCGGGCCACCCGGTGGCGGTCCACGCTCCGGCCAGGTACAGGCCGGGGACCTTGGTGCGGGCGCCGGGCCGCAGCCGCCCCACGCCGGGGGACGGGGCGAACGTCGCCGTACGCTCCCGGGTGACGAAGAAGTCCCGGACCCGGGCGTCACGCGCCAGGGGCAGCAGCCGCCGCAGCTCGGGAAGGTAGCGCTCGCGCAGTTCGGCGACAGGCGTGTCGATCTCCTGGTGCGCCGCCGACTGGGACAGCGCCAGGTACTGACCGTCCTTCAGCCCCGAGGCATGAGTACGGTCGAAGATCCATTGTACCGGGGTGCCGATGGCGGCCACGAAGGGCCGGGACAGCACTGTGCGGTCGAGGACGACGTGGACGTTCAGGATGGGCGCGGTGTCGATGTCCAGCAGCCGCTCCGGGGCCTCCAGGGCGCCCGCCGGCAGCAGGGCGTGGGCCTCGCGCTGGGGCACGGCGAGGACGACCGCGTCGGCCTCCAGGCTCCGTCCGGGAACCTGGACGCTCCACCGCCCGTTCTCCTTCTTGGAGACGGAGGTGACACGTGTACGGACCTCGATGCTCACACCCGCGGAGTCGAGCGCCTTGCGGGCCAGACGGTCGTGCAGTTCGCCCAGCGGGACGCGGGCCCAGCCGATGTCGGCCGCGCCCGGGTCGGACAGCAGACCGGTCTTGAACACCATCGCGGCCAGCCCCAGTGAGACGTCGGAGGCGGTCGCGTTGAGGGTGGCGACCCCCACGAGGTCCCACAGTGCCTCGACGGCACGCGCCGACTGGCCGTGCGCGGCCAGCCATTCGCCGAAGTTCCGCTCGTCCAGGGCGGGGTCGGCGGGGTCGAGGGCCTGGAGCGCGAGTGCGGCCCGGCCCACGCGTGCGCGGTCGGCGAGGGAGAGGTGCGGGTAGGTGGCCAGGCTGCGCCCGAGATGCAGGGGTACCGGCAGGGCGTCGCGCCGGATCCTGCCGAGTCTGCGTCCCTCGGGACGGGCGGCGTCGAGCACGGGCACGTCGAGCCGGTCCTGCAGCGGGGCCAGGTCCGTGCCGCCGATGCGGTCGAGGAACCACCGGTAGGCGGTGCAGCAGCGCAGGTAGACGTGTTGTCCGTTGTCGACGGTGAGGTCGCCGCGCCGGAAGGAGAAGGCGAGGCCGCCCAGGCGGGGCCGTCCCTCCAGCAGGGTCACGCGTACTCCGGCGTCCGCGAGCGAGAGCGCGGCGGTCAGGCCGGCCAGTCCGCCGCCGACCACGACCGCGTGTCGTGCCGGGCGGTCCGCCTCCGCGGTGGGCACCCCGTCCGGTCGGATGCCGTCGGTCATCGTGCGCCCTCCCCTGTGCGTCCGCCGCGGTGGGCGGGACTGCCCCGGCCGACCGCCATCGTGAGGGACGCGCTGTGCCGCCGCGGGGTTGTCCGCCCGCGGCCGCCCGCGGGCGGTGTCGTCGTCGGATCAACCGTCACACGCGCCTCCTGACGGCCTGCTGTCGGCTCACGTTCCGGGCGTCCAGGCCGGACAGGCCGCGCACGGCGACGTAGGCCTTCTCCGGGCCGGGCAGCGAGACCCGGCCGCGCAGCACGGCCTCGGGATCGCGGGCGATGCGGTCCAGCAGACGGCGGTAGATGCCGGCCATCGCGGCCACGCAGGCGCCGCTGCGCCGGTCGAGCATGGGCAGCAGCTGGTAGCCCTCGGCGAACAGCGCCCGGGCCCGCCGCACCTCGAACTGGACCAGCCCGGCGAAGTCGGATCCCTCCGGGGGCCGGGGCCCCTGGAAGCCGGCGGAGCAGCCGAACTTGGCCAGATCCTCGGAGGGCAGGTAGGTACGGCCGCCCAGGGCGTCCTCGCGGACGTCGCGCAGGATGTTGGTCAGCTGCAGGGCGAGCCCCAGGGTGTCCGCGTACTCAGGGGCGCGTTCGGCGTCACGTGCGCCGGGCTCGGTGCCGAACACGCCGAGGGAGAGCCGTCCGATGGCCCCGGCCACGCAGCGGCAGTAGACCTTCAGGTCGTCCCAGGTCTCGTAGGTCTCGCCGCGCACGTCCATCAGCACGCCGTCGATCAGCTCGTCCAGACCGCCGAGCGGGATGGGGAAGTGCCGGGCGGCGTGCGCGAGGGCGACGGCCACGGGGTCGGTGTCGTCCTCCTCCACCGCGCCCTCACGGATGCGGGCGAGCAGCGCCCGGGTGTCCTGGAGCTTGGCGATCTTCACCTCGTCCGCCAGCGAGCCGTCGCCGATGTCGTCGACCCGCCGGGAGAACGCGTACAGCGCCGACATCGCACGGCGCTTGGGCGTCGGCAGCAGCCGGATGCCGTACGCGAAGTTGCGGGCCTGCTGCCCGGTGACGGCCTCGCAGTAGCTGTAGGCGGCGAGTACCGGTGCGGACACGTGCTGTTCCGACTCCACGGCCCGGATCACCCCTCTCCTCGCAGAGTCACGCCCACCTCGCGCAGCAACTGGACCTTGCCTGGCTTGGGCGGGCCGGGAAGTACGTCGTATTCGGCGGCGGCGATCGCGTCGATGGCCGCCCTTCCCCCCGCCACGAACCCTGCGAGCAGCAGCTTCAGTCTGCCGTGGACGCTACCCACCAGGGGGGCGCCTTCATTCAGCAGGTCGCGGGCGCGTTGCGCTTCGAACGCAACCAGTGCGCGCACCGACGCGCTCGCGGTGGGCGTGGCGAGATCCGTCTCCTGGACGTGGAAGCGTTTCATGTCCTCGGCGGGCAGATAGATGCGGTCGCGGCCGAGGTCTTCCGCGACGTCCTGCAGGTGTTCGACGATCTGCAGCGCGGTGCAGATCGCGTCGGACCGGCGGATCCGTTCGGGGGTCGAGGTTCCGGTGACGGCGAGGACGAGGCGGCCGACCGGGTTGGCGGACAGCTCGCAGTAGGCGAGGAGGTCGTCCCAGGTCTCGTACCGGCTGACGAGCTGGTCCTGCCGGTTGGCGGCGATCAGGCCGAGGAACGGCTGAGGGGTCAGCCCGCACCGCCGCACGGTCGGCTGCAGCCGGCGCAGCAGCGGGTGGCGCGGGGTGCCGTCGAAGACCCGGCGCAGATCGGCCTCGAGGGCGTCGAGCATCACCAGCCGGTCGCCGGCCCGGTCGGACGGGACCCCGAGCAGCCGGGCGTCGGTGCCGCCGGGGGCCAGGTCGCCGTCGCCGATGTCGTCGACGAGGCGCGCGTAGCCGTAGACGGCCATGAGATCGTCACGCCAGGCGCGGGGCAGGAAGAACGGCGCCACGGGGAAGTTCTCGCCCGCGGCCTTGTCGAGGGTGGCGCGTTCCGCATCGCGCGCCGTCGCAGTCGGGGTCATCGTCCGCTGCCCGGGGCGAGGACGGCACATGCTGCGTTGAGCTGGGGAGTTTCCGTAGCCATTGCCGTCACATCTCCCGTTCTACACTGCCGACCCGATACACACTGTTTCGGACACGCCGCCCAGCGGTCCGCGGGGCGCCCTGGCGCAGAGTGTCGCGCATTATCTCCCCACTTGCCGTTTTCCGGGACCGGACCAGCTTACGCTGTACAACGCAGCCGTTTTCCGGGGGGTGTCCTGCACATCACAACAACACACTGCCCCCTTTCAAGATTCCTTGACTTCCCGACACGTTTGCCTATGGTGACCTATCCGTTACGAAGACGCGGGGCCCCACCGGTACACGTGTCCGGTGGGGCCCCGGGCGGCGAGGCGGGCCGCTGCCTGCGGCTACCTGTTGGTGAACTTCTCGTACTCCTTGAGGACCTCGTCGGTGGGGCCGTCCATGCGCAGCTCCCCGCGCTCCAGCCACAGCACACGGTTGCAGGTGTCGCGGATCGACTTGTTGTTGTGGCTGACGAGGAACACGGTGCCCGCCTGCTTGCGCAGCTCGCGGATGCGGGCCTCGGAGCGCTTCTGGAAGGCGCGGTCGCCGGTTGCCAGCGCCTCGTCGATCATCAGCACGTCGTGGTCCTTGGCGGCGGCGATGGAGAACCGCAGCCGGGCGGCCATGCCGGAGGAGTAGGTCCGCATCGGCAGGGAGATGAAGTCGCCCTTGTCGTTGATGCCGGAGAAGTCGACGATCTCCTGGTAGCGGGCCTTGATCTCCTCGCGGGACATGCCCATGGCCAGACCGCCGAGGATGACGTTCCGCTCGCCGGTCAGGTCGTTCATCAGCGCGGCGTTCACCCCGAGCAGGGAAGGCTGCCCGTCCGTGTACACCTTGCCCTTCTCGGCCGGCAGCAGGCCCGCGATGGCCCGCAGCAGGGTCGACTTGCCGGAGCCGTTGGAGCCGATCAGGCCGATCGCCTCGCCGCGGTAGGCCACGAAGGACACCCCGCGCACGGCGTGGACCTTGCGCACCCCGCGCGCCGCGTCACTCGAGCCCCGCCGGAGGATCCGGCTGAGGGCGGCGGTGGCGCTGCCCTTGCCGCCGGCGGCGCCGTTGACGCGGTAGACGATGTGCAGATCGTCGGCGATGACGGTGGGGGTCCGCTCCCCGCCGCCGCCCTGGCGGGAGTCGTTCTCATCCACGGCCGTACCTCTCCTCCGCCTTCCAGAAGTACACGAAGCCGCCGACGAAGATCACCAGGGCCCAGCCCAGGGCCACGGCCCACACGTGCGGGGGCAGATGCTCGCGGCCGTAGCCGTCCAGCAGGGCGAACCGCACCAGGTCCATGTAGACCGCGGCGGGGTTCACCTGCAGCAGGCGGACCAGCCACTCCGGCTTGTCGGCGAGCATCTCGTTGATGGAGAACATCACCCCGGAGGCGTACATCCAGGTACGCATCACGAAGGGCATCAGCTGGGCCAGGTCCGGGGTCCTGGCGCCCAGCCGGGCCATGATCAGCGCCAGGCCGGAGTTGAACAGGAACTGCAGCACCAGCGCCGGGACGATCAGCACCCACGACAGGCGCGGGAAGCTGCCGAAGCCGACCGCGACGACGAACACCACGATCATCGAGAACAGCAGCTGCTGGAGCTGCTGCAGCGCGAACGAGATCGGCAGGGAGGCCCGGGGGAAGTGCAGCGCCCGCACCAGGCCGAGGTTGCCCGAGATGGCGCGCACACCGGCCATGACGGAGCTCTGGGTGAAGGTGAACACGAACACACCCGTCACCAGGAACGGGACGTAGGTGCTGCGGTCCAGTCCTCGGTCGGCCTTGAGGATGACGCCGAAGATGAAGTAGTACACCGCCGCGTTGAGCAGGGGCGTGACCACCTGCCAGAGCTGGCCCAGCTTGGCCTGGCTGTACTGGGCGGTCAGTTTCGCCTGGGAGAAGGCCAGGATGAAGTGGCGCCGCCCCCACAGCTGACGTACGTACTCCTTGAGCGGGGGCCGGGCACCGCTGACGGCCAGCCCGTACTTGGCGGCGAGCCGGGCCGCGTCGAGCCCCTCGTCGGGCGGCGGTGCCGCGCCGAGGGCGACGCCGCCGTCATGCCTTGTCTCACTCACAAGTGGATACTTTCGTCTTGATGCGCAAGCCTGTGCGACTGTACGGGCATGCCACGAGCGCCGGCCGGGCGGCCGGGCGCTCCGGGAACGAGCTTGTCAGATCACCGGCGGTCGGCCCAGCCGGGTGAGCCGCCACACCGTACGCCACTTCATGGGGCGGCGTGGCCCGCAGGGTGTCGTCCAGCCCTCCTTGAAACCGCCGAACCAGGCCTTCAGGGCGGGACGCGAGGGCCGGCGGAGCAGTGTGAGCAGCAGCCAGACCCCCAGGTAGACGGGGACGAGCACGGCCGGCAGGTTGCGCCGGGCCAGCCAGACCCGGTTGCGGGCGACCATGCGGTGGTAGACCGCGTGCCGCGAGGGCGCGGTCGTGGGATGGTGCAGCACCATGTCGGCCCGGTAGTCGATCATCCAGCCCGCGTCCAGGGCGCGCCAGGCGAGGTCGGTCTCCTCGTGCGCGTAGAAGAAGTCGCCGGGCAGGGTGCCGACCTCGGCGAAGACCTTCGTGCGCACGGCGTTCGCGCCACCGAGGAAGGTGGTGACCCGCGAGGAGCGCATCGGATCCGAGGCGCGCAGCCGCGGCACGTGACGGCGCTGGGTGAGGCCGGTGTCCGGGTCGGCGATGCGGAAGCTGATGATCCCGAGCCGGTCGTCCTCGGCGAAGGCCTTCCGGCACAGCTCGGCGGTGTCGGTGCGGGCGAGCAGGCCGTCGTCGTCGAGGAACAGCAGGACGTCGACGTCCCGGCCGGCCGGTCCGAAGGCCTCGATGCCGACGTTGCGGCCGCCGGGGATGCCCAGGTTCTCGGGCAGCTCGATGGTGCGGACGCCCTCGGGGACCTCCGGCACGGGCGCGCCGTTGCCGACGACGACCACCTCGATCGGGTCGCCCTCCTGCTCGGCCACCGACTTCAGCAGGGCACGCAGCTCGTCGGGACGGTTGCCCATGGTGATGACGACCGCGCCGACCTTCATGGCCCCGCTCACCGCAGCCTGCTGGAGGCGAGGACGGACACCAGGTGCAGCAGCGTCTGCAGCAGCGCGATCGCGGCGAGCACCGCGGTGCCGAGCCTGGTGAAGAACAGATCGCCCCGGACCTGGTCGACGACGGCGAGGACCAGGATCAGCAGCGAGGCCTCGATGCCGAGGATCAGCCGGTGGAACTTCAGCGCGGCGGCGGCGCGCCGGGCCAGGGCCACCTTGGACGAGCGCGGCTCGGCGGCGGCCTCCTTCACCGGCGGCAGCCCGGCCTGGTGGCGGGCGACGCCGACCAGATCGGTCTCGGCCTTGATCAGGATCGCGCCGAGCGCGGCCAGCGTGCCGAGGAAGGCCCACACCCAGTGGGTCCGTCCGGGCCCCCACAGGTCGGCGGCGCGCAGGCCGAGGCCGACCAGCACGGCGGCGTCCGTCAGATAGGCCCCGACCCGGTCGAGGTAGACCCCGTTGAGGGAGAACTGCTGCTTCCAGCGGGCCACTTCCCCGTCGACGCAGTCCAGCAGCAGGTACAGCTGGACAGCGACCACGCCGAGCACCGCGCCGGGGATCCCGGGCACGAGCAGGGCCGGGGCGGCCAGCACGCCGAACAGGGTCATCAGGTAGGTGAGCTGGTTGGGCGTGACCCTGGTGCCCACCAGAAGGCGGCTGACGCGCAAGGACACCTCGCGCATGTACAGGCGTCCCGCCCAGTGCTCCCCGCTGCGCCGGTCCTTGACCCCGGCGGGGTGGACGACCGGTCTCAGTTCAGCTACCGATGGCCTTGACATAGTCGGCGTAGATGTCCTTGATCTGCTCGGTCGTGAGGTCGAGGTGTTCGAGAATCGTGTAGCGGCCGGGCCGGGTCTCGGGAGCGAACTCCACGACCCGGACGAACTCCTCGGCGCTGAAGCCGATCTCCTCCGGCAGCACCGGCAGCCCGTGCCGGCGCAGTACCCCGGCGATCAGGGCCGACTGCTCGTGGGCCCCGCGCAGGTGCATGGCGAAGGCCGCGCCGAGGCCCACCTGCTCGCCATGGCTCGCGGCCCGCTGCGGGTACAGCAGGTCGAAGGAGTGGCTGATCTCGTGGCAGGCACCGGAGGAGGGGCGGGAGTCGCCGGAGATGGACATCGCGATGCCGGTGAGGACCAGCGCCTCGGCGAGCACCTGCAGGAAGTCCTGGTCGGCGATGCCACCGGGGTGTCGCAGCACGGCCTCGCCGGCCTGGCGGGCCATGGCCGCGGCCAGGCCGTCGACCTTCTCTCCGTTGACGCGCTGGGACAGCTCCCAGTCGGCGATCGCGGAGATGTTCGACACCACGTCGCCGATGCCCGAGCGCACGAAGCGCGCCGGGGCCTGACGGATCACGTCCAGGTCGATGACCACCGCGATCGGGTTCGGCACCCCGTAGGAGCCGCGCCCCGCGTCGTTGTCCAGGGTGGCCACCGGGGAGCACAGGCCGTCGTGGGCCAGGTTGGTGGGCACGGCCACCAAGGGGAGCCCGACCCGCGCTGCGGCGAACTTGGCACAGTCGATGATCTTGCCACCGCCCAGGCCGACGACGGCGTCGTAACGGCCGGACTTGATCTGCCCGGCCAGCCGCACCGCGTCGTCGAGGGTGCCGCCGCCCACCTCGTACCAGCTCGCGCCCGGCAGCGAGGGAGCGATCCGCTCCCGCAGCCGGGCCCCGGAGCCGCCGCTGACCGCGACGGCCAGCCGCCCGGACTGCGACACGCGTTCGTCGGCGAGGACGCTCGCGAGGTCGTTCAGAGCGCCCGCGCGGATGTCGACGGCGACCGGGGAGGGGATGAGGCGGGTCAGTACCGGCACGCGATCTCCCGGCCTTTGGCGAGGTCGTCGTGGTTGTCGATCTCCACCCACTCGACGTCGCCGATCGGCGCCACGTCGATCGTGAAGCCGCGGTCGACCAGCTCCTGGTAGCCGTCCTCGTAGTACAGCTGCGGGTCGCGCTCGAAGGTGGCCTTCAGCGCGTCGGCCAGATCCGCGGCCGCCTCGCCCTCGATCAGGGTGACGCCGATGTACTCGCCGGTGGCCTGTGCCGGGTCCATCAGCTTGGTGATCCTCCGGACGCCCTTGCCGGGCTCGGCGACGACCTTCATCTCCTCGTCGGCGAGCTGCTTGACGGTGTCCAGCGCGAGGATGATCTTCTTGCCGTCGCCGCGGGCGGCCAGCAGGGTCTTCTCGACGGAGACCGGGTGGACGGTGTCGCCGTTGGCGAGGAGGACGCCCTCCTTCAGCACGTCGCGGCCGCACCACAGGGAGTAGGCGTTGTTCCACTCCTCGGCCTTGTCGTTGTCGATCAGCGTGAGCTTCAGGCCGTACTTCTTCTCCAGCGCGTCCTTGCGCTCGTACACGGCCTCCTTGCGGTAGCCCACGATGATCGCGGCCTCGGTCAGGCCGACCTCGGCGAAGTTGCCGAGGGTCAGGTCGAGGACGGTGAGGCCGTCCTCCGCGCCCTCGGGCCCCACCGGCACCAGCGCCTTGGGCAGGGTGTCGGTGTAGGGGCGCAGGCGCCGTCCGGCACCAGCCGCCAGCACGAGGCCGATCATGCGGGTTCTCCTTCGTCGTGTACGGCGGGCTCGCCCCTCAGGTGAGAGACCACCCAGAAGCGGATGCTCTCGGCGAGCACCAGCACGGCCACGAGCACGGCGAGCGCCGTGAGCGCGACCTTGAACTGAACAGCGGTGAGCAGTGCGGCGAGCACCGCCACGAGCAGCGTCCGGCCCTCCTGACCGCCGATCGCGCGCACCAGGCCGGCAGGCGGTGCCCCGGCGCTGCCCCGGATGCGGTACACCGTGTCGTAGTGATGGTAGGCGACGGCCGCCACCAGCCCGTAGGCCGCCGGAAGCGCACCGTGCACGCCGGCGTGGGCGGCGAGCGCCAGGATCGTGCCGTACTCGGCGGCGCGGAAGAACGGCGGGACCAGCCAGTCCAGTGCGCCCTTGAGCGGGCGGGCGACGGCGAGCGCCGAGGTGACGACGTGGACCAGCGCGCCGGCGACGACCCAGCGGCTGCCGAAGCCGGCCAGCGCGGCGGGCACGACGACGGCGAGGCCGCCGAGCAGGGCGAGGGCGGGGGCGGCGATGCCGGGCAGGCGGCGGGCGGGCCCGCGCACGATCCGCGCCAGGACCTCGGCGAGCGGTCCCCGGTCGGCGAGGTCGGCCAGCGCCCGTGCGGCGCGGTCGGTGCGGGTGGCCTTGCGGGTGACCGAGCGCAGCAGCCGGCCCGCCGTGGTGTAGGCGGCGGCTATGGCGCAGCCGACGAGCAGCACGCAGAAGGTGATGCGCGGGGTGGTGGCCGCGGTGAACACGGCGATCAGCGCCCAGCGCTCACCGATGGGCAGGACGATCATCCGGCGCGCCCACACGGTCCAGCCGACGCTGTCGAGCCGGTCGGACAGGGCGGCGGTGGGGCTGGTGTTGGCGGTGGCGTCGTGGTTGGACTCGTTGAAGGAGAAGTCGACCACGTGCCGGCAGGTCTGCAGGACCATGGCGCCCAGGGCGAGGGCCCACACGTCGTCGCCGCCCCGGGCGGCGCCGAGGGCGAGGCCGGCGTAGTAGGCGTACTCCTTGGCGCGGTCGAAGGTGGCGTCCAGCCAGGCGCCGAGCGTGGAGTACTGCAGCGAGTAGCGGGCGAGCTGCCCGTCGGTGCAGTCGAGGACGAACGAGGCGATCAGCAGCACGCCGGCGGCGACGAAACCGCCGCGGGTGCCGGTGGCGGCGCAGGCGGCCGCCACGAGCGCGGTGAGCAGGGAGGCCGTGGTGACCTGGTTGGGGGTCAGGCCGCGGCGGGCGCACCAGCGGGCGATGTAGCGCGAGTAGGGGCTGATGCAGAACGTGGTGAAGAAGCCGTCGCGGGCCTTGACCGCCGACTTCAGCCGGATCGCCTCGTCGTCGACGGCGGCCACGGCCTGCCGTGCCTCGTTGCGCTCCTGCGGGTCGGTGGGGACGACGGCGACCAGGCTGCCCAGCTCGGGGCGGTGCACCTCGGCGCCGTCCGCCTCCAGCTCGGCGGCGATGCGGTCGGCCAGGCAGCCGGCCGTGGTGGTGGCACCGCCCTGCCCGGCCGCGAGGCCGGGTGAGGTCCCGGTGCCGGCGGAGGTCTCGCGGGCCATCGCCCGGGTGAGCACCTGCCGGCCGGCCTTCTGCGCGGTCACCGCGCCGGGCACGGCGGCCAGCGGGAAACGGGGGTCGGTCAGGCCCAGCCGCAGGGCGTGCAGGTGACCGACGAATGCGGCGTCGACGACGGCGACGCGCTGGTCACCGGGCACCTGGGCGAGCAGGGTCTCGGCCTCGGCGGCGTCCGCGGCCCGGCGCACGTCGAAGCCCAGGGACCGCAGATCGTCCTCGATCGACGATCCGGGGACCGGCTGGCCGGTGAGGATGGCGGTCGACAACCGTACTCACTCCCTGGTGACGACGCCTGACGCGTCGGTCATGTGCATGGTGGGCTGCCGCCTGCCACGAGCGCCCGGCGGCATGTCGGCAGAGGCTATCGGATGCCGGGACGTCCGCGTTCACCGCCCGTCCGCGAGCCGGCCGCCCCCGCCGCAGCCTGCGCCGCGATCATCATGGGTGATCGGAGCGCCGGGCCACAAACTACGGATCAGATCCGAACATTCCCCGCATACGACCGTTCCGGCCGTGCCGGGCGGTCCGGGCGCCGACGGTCCGCCGGAGTCCGGCCGGCCACGCCACGGGCGGTGGGCGCGGCGTGCGCCTCTCCTGTCCCGCACGGCCCTGACCTGCGCTTCGTTTCCGCAGGTCAGAAGATATGACAACGGTGTTCAGTGCCGCGTTGCCCGATCCCGTGCCCCCGTAGTTCACTGTGACTCCGGCGAAAGCACAGGAGGGCGGTCGGACACATGGGGGCCGGTCACGACCACGGGCACGCGCACGGTCTGCACGGCACCGCTGCGGCGGCACACCGCGGCACGCTGCGTGCCGCGCTGGTGATCACCCTCTGCGTGATGGCGGCGGAGATCGCGGGCGGTGTGCTCGCGGACTCGCTCGCTCTGGTCGCGGACGCCGCCCACATGGCCACGGACGCTCTCGGCCTCGGCATGGCGCTGCTGGCCATCCACTTCGCGAACCGTCCGGCGACCCGCAACCGCACCTTCGGCTACGCCCGGGCCGAGATCCTGGCCGCGCTGGCCAACTGTCTGCTGCTGCTCGGTGTCGGCGGGTACGTCCTGTTCGAGGCCGTCGAGCGGTTCCTCTCCCCGGCCGGCACCGACGGTGCGCTGATGATCTGGTTCGGTCTGGCCGGCCTGGTGGCGAACTCGGTGTCGCTGTCGCTGCTGATGCGCGGCCAGCGGGAGAGCCTGAATGTGCGCGGGGCCTTTCTGGAGGTGGCCTCGGACGCCCTCGGTTCGCTGGCGGTGATGGTCTCGGCGGCGGTGATCCTGCTCACCGGCTGGCAGGCCGCCGACCCGGCCGCCTCGCTCGCGATCGCCCTGCTGATCGTCCCGCGCACGGTCAAGCTGCTGCGTGAGACCCTGGACGTGCTGCTGGAGGCGGCCCCGAAGAACGTCGACATGGCCGCGGTCCGGGCGCACATGCTGGCCCTGGACGGGGTAGAGGACGTGCACGACCTGCACGTGTGGACCATCACCTCGGGGCTTCCGGTACTGTCCGCCCACGTCGTCGTCAGCTCGGAGGTGCTCAGCGCCGTCGGCCACGAGAAGCTGCTGCACGAGCTGCAGGACTGCCTGCGCGGCCACTTCGACGTGGAGCACTGCACGTTCCAGCTGGAGCCCGGCGGGCATGCCGAGCACGAGGCGGGTCTGTGCCACTGAGGCGCACACCCGGCCGAGCCCGCCGGCGCCCCGGAAGGGGACCCGGAGGGTTCCTCCGCAACCGCATCGGGCACGATCGGCTACCGGGTCCCTTCACGCGGCACCCGGCCGGCGACGGCCGCCGCCCACGGTTGTGGGGGACATGCGGTGCGCCGACAAGCGCCAGGAGTGCCGGATTCGTACGGCAGACTTGGGGGCTCGAGGACCGATGCGAAGGATGGGTATGCCGATCACACCTGCCACCGCGACGCACAGCTCGTCGAACGGGACCGCGGACGCGATTTTGCTCGAACTCGTCGACGAGGACGGCGTGACGATCGGCACCGCGGAGAAGCTCGCCGCCCATCAGCCGCCGGGCCGCCTGCACCGGGCCTTCTCGGTGTTCCTCTTCGACGACCAGGGACGGCTGCTGCTGCAACAGCGCGCGCTCGGCAAGTACCACTCCCCCGGTGTGTGGTCCAACACCTGCTGCGGCCACCCCTACCCCGGTGAGGCGCCGTTCGCGGCAGCGGCCCGGCGCACCTACGAGGAGCTGGGGATCTCGCCGGCGCTGCTGCGCGAGGCCGGCACGGTGCGCTACAACCACCCCGATCCGCTGTCGGGCCTGGTGGAGCAGGAGTACAACCACCTGTTCGTCGGTCTGGTGCGCGCCCCGCTGCGCCCGGACCCGGACGAGGTCGGCGACACCGCCTTCGTGACCCCCGAGGAGCTGGCCGAGCGGCACGCCCGGGACGCGTTCTCGTCGTGGTTCATGACCGTGCTGGACGCCGCCCGGCCGACGATCCGTGAGCTGACGGGCACCGCCGCGGGCTGGTGAGCCCCGGCCGGCTGCCGTCCCGGGCCGCCGGTGCGCGCGACCGGGACGGGCGCCCCCGTGCCGCGACGGACGCAGCGCCCGGCACACGGACGGGCCCGCGCCCGCTAGCGGCCGGGCTCGATCGGCACAGCCGCCCAGATCACCTTGCCGCCGCTCGCCGTGTGCTCGACACCGCACACTCCGCCCGCCTCCCGGGCGATCTCCTGGACCAGCAGCAGGCCGCGGCCCCCGGTGCGCCCGTGGTCGGTGTGCAGGGCACTGGGCCGGTAGGGGTGGTCGTCCTCCACCGAGACCCGCAGCCACTCGGGGCCGACGGCGACCTCCACGGCGAGCATCGGCGACAGCAGCGCCGCGTGCCGTACGGCGTTGGTGACCAGCTCGGAGACGATCAGTAGCAGTCCGTGGACCAGGTCCTCGCAGACGGGCACGCCCTGGCGCCGCAGCAGGTCGCGCACGGCGTGCCGGGCCTGCGGGACGGAGGCGTCGACGGCGGGCGCGGTGAAGCGCCACACCCCCTCGTAGGGTGCCGCCTCGGGAGGCCGGGCACCGGGTGGGGTCGCCGTGCCTCCCGGCGGACGCGGGCCGCCGTGGCACCCGTGGTCGTCCATGCTCCAGTCGCCGTCCTCGCGCTCGGTAGTCGCCACACGTCGAGTCTTGGTACCGCAGCGCTCGGTTCCCAGGACTGACCACAAGTGCACGGGTTTCCTGCACGTGCCGATCGTTGCTGTGCATCCGGCACCCGGGTGTGACCGTTGCTGCCCGGTCCGCACCGCTTGGGCACCACGCAGCGTCCTCGCTCTCCTCGGCCGCCCACCCCGGCGACGACGACGGAAGGAGCCGGTGCGGCGACGGGGCGTGACGGCCGGCGGCCGGGACGACGGCAGCAGCACCACGACGCTCGGGACGCCGTGCCGGGTCAGGTGGGCCAGGGGGCGTTCAGGACCCGCTCGACCATGCTGGTGCGGCGGAATCCGGGGACGTAGTGCTCCAGCACGTCCGCATCGACCGTGCCATAGGTGGTGTCGGGGCGGTGCCGGAGCCCCTCGACGAACAGGCGCAGGAACCGCTGTTTGAAGTCGTCGCCGCGCGGGTGGGCCGCGACGATCTCGTCCACCCGGTCGCGGTCCAGCTCGTCCAGGCGCAGGCCGACCGCGTCGGTGAGGACGCCGGCGTTCAACGCCGCCGTCTCCGGGCCCAGGCGGGCGGGGATCCCCGGCGTGGTGTGCAGCGCAACGGCCGACCAGACCACCTCGGCGGCCTTCTCCGGGAAGCCGTGTTCGAGCAGGAAAGATCGTGCGTGGTCGGCGCCGTCGAGCTCGAAGCGCTGGGCAGTGGCGGAGAAGGGAGCGGAAAGTCCCGTGTCGTGGAACATCGCCGCCACGTAGAGCAGCTCGGCATCCGGCGTGAGGCCGAGGGCTCGCGCGTGCAGAGACGCGAACAGGAAGACGCGTCGGGAGTGGTGGTACAGCAGCGTGTCGCCCGTCTCCTGCAGGAAGCAGGCGGCCTGTGTCGCGGCCGCGGTGTCCGGGAGGTCCACTCCCGCGATGGTCTCGCTCATGACGCCCGTGCTCTCCCTGGGCCCGTGGGAAGCGCCGGGACGTGCGCTCCCCCTGTCCACGGTGTGGCCCGGCGGCGTGCCGCGCCACCCGGCCGGGCCGCCGCGCAGGACGGAAAGCCGTGCGGGCGTGTGCCGGCAGGACGCAGGGCGCGGGGGGTGAGACGGCGGAGCCCGCCCGGGAGGCCCGCGTGCGACGGGGCGCCCGGGCGGGCGGCGGATCGCTCGGTCTCAGCTCGCCACCAGGTCGGGCCTGCCGCCCGCCGCGGTGTCCAGCGGGCGCCGGTCCCGCTTGGGCAGGACCAGCATCGACCCGGCGCCGATCACCGCCAGGGCGCTCATCACGACGAAGCCGCTGGAGAAGCTGCCGGTGGAGGAGACGATGAAGCCCATGACGGACGGCGCGACGATGCCGGACAGGGCGAACGCCGCGTCGGCGAACCCGGCCGCGACACCGGGCTGCGCGGGCACCGCGTCGATGGCCGCGACCCACCAGATGCCGCCGGTGATGAAGCCCAGGCCGACCCCGACCGAGATGAACGTGACCGAGACCGTCAGCGACGGCGCCACCACGATCGGGACGAGGGAGGCGCCGGAGAGCAGCAGGGCCACGCCCATGATGGTCAGCCGGGAGCGGGGACTGGCGGTGCGGGCGAAGACCCGGTCGGTGATCACACCGCCGAGGAGCGCGCCCACCACGCCGGCCGCCCACGGTGCCACGGTGAACAGGCCGACGGCGGTGATGCTCAGGTCGTACTCCGAGGACAGGTAGTCGGGCAGCCAGTACATGAAGCCCCAGAACATGAAGCCCCAGGCGAAGTAGCCGACCGCGATGATCCACAGATTGCGGTTGGTGAGCACGGGACGCCAGTGCACCCGCCCCTTGGAGGAACGTTCCTCTTCCAGCTGGCCCGCAGCGATGTGCGCGCGTTCCCACTCCGACACCCGGCTGTGTTCCTCGGGTGTGTTCCGCAGCAGCACCCAGGCGGCGGCGAACCACAGCGCGCCGAGCACGGCCAGCACCCAGAACATGCCGCGCCAGCCCACACCCGCGATCAGCTGTGTCACCAGCGGACCGCCGATCAGCAGCGAGCCGGCCACGGCGACCCCGCCGACCATGGCGAGCGCGACCCCGCGTTCCTTCTGCGGCAGCCAGCGGCTGACGGTGCGGGTCGCCGCCGGGAAACCCGGGCCCTCACCGGCGCCGAGGATCACCCGGGTCACGAACAGCCCGATGAACGAGCCGGAGACCGGGGTCACCGCGGTGACCACCGACCAGAGGGCCACACCCACCAGCAGGATGCGCCGCGCGCCGTAGCGGTCCACCAGCGGTCCCGCGCAGAACGCGAACACCATGTAGCCGACGGAGAACGCGCTGCTGATCAAACCGTACTGGGACTTGCTGATGCCGAAGGCCTCGGAGAGCGGGTCCACGGCGTAGCTGACCGCGCTGCGGTCGATGTAGTTGATGACGATGAGGGCGACGATCAGTCCGAGTGTCAGCCACCGGACGTGGGAACGCGAGGATCTCATGGGTTCACCTCGGGAAGGGGATGGGGAGTCGGCGACGGCTCAGGTGCCGTCCGCCACCGCGGACAGGGCGCGGGTCAGCTCCGCGGTGTCCGGGGCCGTTGCGATGTGCCATACCGTGTCGGCCAGTGCTCTGACAGCCCGCTCGTCACCCGTGCCGAGGGTGTTGGCGTAGAACTTCGCGGTGAGTTCCGTGGCGTCCAGAGGGTTTTCGGGGCTTCCCCTGTTCACCATGACCCGTTCGGTCACGGTGGTGCCGTCGTCCAGTTCCGCGGTGAGGACGGCCGGGAACTGGTGCGGGAAGACGGCGGTGCACTCCTCGTCCGCGACGCAGGTCACGCGTGCGGCGAGGGCCAGGCGGGCGGGGTCGGCCGCCGCCTCGTCGGTGAAGTCCTCGTGGAACACACCGAGTCCGTGGCCCGGCTCCCCCGGCCGGGCCAGCAGTCCGGCGGCCACCGTGTAGGGGCCGCTGAACGCCGCGTGGTAGCCCGAGCGCGGGCGGGCCTTCTCGGCCGGCGGCTCCGCGATGGTGCGCAGCACGGGTGCCGGGACGCCCAGGGTCAGCCGCGCGATGCGCTCGGGGTCGACCCCGCGGGCGCGCAGCCGCATGGCCGCGTCCACGCCCGCGTGGGTGAAGTGGTTGCAGGGATAGGGCTTGATGAACAGCCGGGACAGCTCCCAGCGTTCGCCGAGCTGCTGCGTCGTCTCGGCGACGACGGTGTCCGCGTCGAAGCGGTCGCCGCAGAACGCCTGGAAGAAACCGAAGCGGCCCTCCAGGACGGTGGGCGGGCCGGTCAGCCCGAGCCGGGCCATGTCCGCGGCGACGACACCGGCGTGGGCGGCCCAGCCGCAGTGCACACGTTTGACGGTGCCTCCGGTGCGGTTGGCCTCGATGATGCCGGACCCCATGCTCGCGGCGATGCCGATGGCGGAGCAGATGCCGTCGGCGTCCAGGCCGCGCAGCATGGCCGCGGCGACGGCCGCGCCGATCGCCCCGCAGATCGCGGTGGCGTGCAGACCGCGCTCGAAGAACACCGAGTTGCCGAGGTCCGCGTCGTACTGGGCCATGCCGAGCCGGCAGGTGACCTCGATGCCGACGGCGCCGGCGGCCAGCAGCTGCGCGCCGCTCGCGCCGACGGCCTCGGCGGTGGCGAGCGCGGCGGGCAGTACGGACGCCGACGGGTGCAGGACGGACGGCAGGTGGGTGTCGTCGAAGTCCAGGCTGTGCGCGAGGGTGCCGTTGACCAGGGCCGCCGACGGGGCGGGCAGCCGGGTGGCGGACCCGATGACGGTGGCGGCGGGTGTGCCGCCCCATTCCTCGGTCAGGTCCCGCACGGCGGCGCCGGGCCGCTGGGACAGGGCGGCGAGGCTGTTGCCGATCAGGTCCAGCAGATGGCCGGTGACCTTCTCGCGCAGCTCGTCGGGCAGGCCGGTGTCCCGGACGGACACGGCGAACGCGGCGAGCTGCCGGGCTGCGGTCGGCTGGGGAGTGGAGGCGGCGGTCATCACGCCACCACCGCGATCGGGCGGATCGGGGAGCCGGTGCCGCCGACGATCCGCAAGGGGGCGACGACGAACAGGAACTCGTGCACACCGGCGGCGGCGAGGTCCTCGAGCGCCAGGTGTTCCATGATGTAGATGCCGTGGTCGACCAGGAGCAGCCGGTGCACCGGCAGCACGCTGTGCCCGGCGCCCGGAGGTATCTGTTCGCAGGCGGTGGTGTCGCAGCCGACGGCGCGCACCCCGCGTTCGGCGAGCCAGGCACCCGCGTCCTCGGTGATGCCGGGGACACCGGACTCCTTGCCCAGGTAGGCGACCGGGTCGTCGAAGTGGCGGGCCCAGCCGGTGCGGACCACGGCGACGTCGCCCCGGCGCGGCTCGGCGCCGCCCAGTTCGGCCGCCTTCTCGAGGTCGGCCGCGGTCACCCCGTAGCCGCCGGGAAGGGTGTCGGTGCCCCGGGCCGCGGCCACGTCGAGCAGCACGCCGCGGGTCACCATCGCGGGGGTGTGTTCGGCGCCGTGCGCGGAGAAGGAACCGCCGGCCTGTGCCTCGGCCGCGTCGACGCCGCCGTGCAGCAGGCCGTTGTGGCTGACGTGGGACAGGGCGTCGATGTGGGTGCCGACGTGGCCGCCGGTGATGATCACCTCGTTGGCGGCGGATCCGCCGTCGGGGCGGACCATGTCGCCGTGCCGACGGGCCAGGGTCATGCGGAAGCCGGGGTGGTTGGGCGAGCACGGCATGCCGGTGAACAGCGGCTGGCCGAGTTCGATGATGCGGGGGTCGCTCGGCAGTGCGGCGAGCAGCGGGTCGGAGGTGTGCGGGACGGACGTCATGACCTGCCTTGCCTGGATGTGGTGGGGGTGTGGGCGGGAAACCGGTGGTGTCAGCCAGCGAGGTCGAGCACCCAGCGGGCGCGGGCCACGACCGCGGGGTCGACGAACCGGCCGCGGTCGTCGAGCCAGGCGGCGCTGCCCGTGTCCTCGGCGCGGCGCAGCGAGTCGAGGAGCCGGCGGGCGTCCTCGACCTGTGCGGGGCCCGGGGTGAAGGCGGCGTTGACCGGGGGGATCTGCCGGGGGTGGACGACGGACCGGCCGAAGAAGCCGTACGCCTGTCCGTGCCGGGTGTCGGCGGTGAGGCCGTCGACGTCGGCGACGTCGGTCCACACGCTCTGCACGGGGCCGGGGAGGCCGGCGGCCCGGGAGGCGTTGACGATGCGGGCGCGGGCCCAGTCGAGGGCGCCGGGGTCGTTCACCCGCAGGTCGGCGGCGAGGTCGGCCTCGCCCAGCGAGAGCAGGGCGACCTGGGGTGCGGCGGTGGCCAGAGTGAAGGCGTGTTCCACTCCGAGGGCCGTCTCGAGAAGCAGGTGCAGCGGGGCGTCGACGTGGTCGAGCACCGACCGGATCTCCTCGGGGCTCTCGCACTTGGGCAGCCGCAGTCCCTGCACGGGGGTGCCGGCGAGGGCGTCGAGGTCGGCGCGGCCTTCCGGGGTGCGGACCTGGTTGACACGTATCCACAGGGGTTTGGGCCAGGTGGCGGTCACGGCCTCGACGGCGTGGGCGCGGGCCTCGTCCTTGCGGCCGGCGGGGACGGAGTCCTCCAGGTCGAGGACGACGGCGTCGGCGTCGCCCGCCATCGCCTTGGCGAGCAGGTCGGGACGGGTCGCGGGCACGTACAGCCAGGACCGTGCGGCGCCGGCCGCCCGCGGGGTGGTCATACGATGCCCCGTTCGGCCAGGGCGGCCAGCTCGTCGGCGCTCACGCCGTAGCGGCCGAGCACCTCCGCGGTGTCGCGGCCCTTGCGCGGGCCGGGCCAGCGGACGGCTCCGGGGGTGTCGCTGAGACGGAAGGGCACGTTCTGGAACCGGATGGTGCCGAGTTCCTCGTCCTCCACCGTGGTGATGGTCTCCAGGGCCTGGAACTGCGGGTCCTCGAAGATGTCGCGCATGTCGTAGATGGGCGCGACGGCGGCCTGGGCCTCCTCGAAGGCGGCGACGACCTCGCTGCGGGTGCGTTCGGCGATCCAGGAGCCGACCGCCTCGTCCAGTTCGTCCGCGTGACGGGCGCGTTCGGCGCCGGAGGCGAACCAGGGTTCGTCCACGTACTCGGGGTGCCCGACCAGGCGCATGACGCGTTCCGCGATGGACTGGGCGCTGGTGGAGACGGCCACCCAACTGCCGTCCTTGGTGCGGTAGATGTTGCGCGGGGCGTTGTTCACGGACCGGTTGCCGGTGCGCGGCTGGAGCTCGCCGAGCTGGTCGTAGGCGATGGCCTGCGGACCGAGCAGCGTGATCATCGGCTCGATGATGGCCAGGTCGAGCACCTGTCCGCGGCCGGTGCGCTCGCGGGCGTGCAGTGCGGTCATGATGCCGAAGGCGGCGGTGAGCGCGGAGATGCCGTCCGCGAGCCCGAAGGGCGGCAGGGTGGGCGGTCCGTCGGGCTGGCCGGTGATGGCGGCGAAGCCGCTCATGGCCTCGGCCAGGGTGCCGAATCCGGGCCGCTGGGCGTACGGGCCCCTCTGGCCGAATCCGGTGACGCGGGCGAGGACGAGACGGGGGTTGATCTCGGAGAGCGTGTCGTAGCCCAGGCCCCAGCGTTCCAGGGTGCCCGGGCGGAAGTTCTCGATGACGACGTCCGCGTCCGCGACCATGCGGCGGAAGATGTCCTGGCCCTCGGGGCTGCCCAGGTAGAGGGTGACGGCCTTCTTGTTGCGGGAGAGCATCTTCCACCACAGGCCGACGCCGTCCTTGCTCGCCCCGTGGCTGCGCACCGGATCGCCCTTGGGGTGCTCGATCTTGGTGACGTCGGCGCCGAAGTCGGCGAGCAGGGTGGCCGCGAGGGGCCCGGCGAAGAGAGTGGCGATGTCCAGCACCTTGATGCCGGCGAGCGCCGCGCCGGGGGTGTCCGGGACAGCGGGTGGGGTGTCGGTCATGGGGATCCTTCCGTTGGCGCGTGCGGGGAGGCCTGGGCGGCGGACGCGCCCGTGCCGGGGCCGTCGCCGGTCCAGCCGAGGGCGGCGGAGATCTCCCGCGCCGCCGCGACCACGCCGGGTGCGCAGGAGCTGACGAACTGCGGGGTGAAGCGGGAGCGCGGGCCGCACACGGACACCGAGCCGAGGACGTCGCCGTCCAGCCCGAACACCGGGGAGGCGACGGAGCCGGCGTCCGCCTGGCGCTCGCCCTGCGAGCTGGCGTAGCCGAGTTCCCTGATCTCCTTCAGTTCGGCGCGGAGCGCGTCGGGGTCGGTGCGCGTGCTGTCGGTCAGTGCGGTCAGGCCGGCGGTGAGGATCTGCTCGCGCCGCTCCTCGGGCAGGAACGCGAGGATGCACTTGCCCGAGGAGCCCGCGTGCAGCGGGAACCTGCGCCCGAGATCCACGGTCATCTTCACCTCGTGGGTGCTGACGATCTGGTCGATGTAGGCGCGTCCGCCGGGCACGAGCGCGGTGAGGGTCACCGTCTCCCGGGTCTGCTCGTGCAGCCGGCGGAGGGTGTCCGCGGCCACGGCCCGCAGGTCCAGCTCACGCAGGGCGCGGGCGCCGAGGGCCGCGGCGGTGGGGCCGAGACGGTACAGCCGGGTCTCCTGGTCCAGCGCCACCATGCCGCGGGCGACGAGGGTCTGCAGGATGCGGTGCACCACGGCCTTGCTCAGGCCGAGTTCACGGGCGATCTGCGAGACGCCGAGTTCGTCGGGTCCGTCGGTGAACAGCAGCAGGACGTCGATGACGCGGCCTGCGGTCTCGGTTCCGGGTTGAGTCGTCATGGGCCCATTCTCACCTGCCCGTTGCCTGGCGGCCGGGGGCCTCTCCGCGAGCGATCACATCTTCCGTACCGCTCAATGGAACAACAGAGAAGCATCGCTCCTCAGCCAGGTCAAGGTCCCTTCCCCAGTGATTTCTAGGTTTCTTGGCGTTTACACGGAAGGTATTGACGGGTTCTGCTCGGCACTGAAAGCATGTTTGCGTCACAGTGTTCCGCTGAGTGGAACACTCGGAGGGAGGTGGACACGTGCCCCCCGGCCGGTCCCGTACACGACCCGACCCAGCCTTCGACCCTCAGCGCGAGGCCGCGCGACGCACCGAAGAACTCGCCCACTGGGCCTGGACGTCGTCCTGGCCCGAGGTCCCCGGCGCCGTTCGCGAGCGCCTCTCGCTCGTCCTGTTCGACACCCTCGCCGTCACCGTGGCCGGTGCCCGCACCGAAGGACAGCGGCGCATCCGTGCCGCCTGGCCCGTCCCGCCGGGCGACGCGCCGGTCCTCGGCACGACCCTGCGCACCCAGCCCGACGCCGCCGCCTACCTCAACGCGACGGCCCTGGTGTGCTGCGAACTCGACGAGGGCTGCGCATACGCCAGGGGCCACCCGGCGGCCCACGCCTTCCCGGCGATCCTGGCCCTGGCCGCCACGCTGAACAGCACGGGCGCCGCCACGGCGCGCGCCCTGCTCGCCGGCTACGAGGTGGCCGCGCGCTTCGGCCGCGCCACCGCGCTCGCCCCCGGCGTCCATCCGCACGGCACCTGGGGCGCGACCGGCGCCGCCGCCGGCTGCGCGCTGCTGCTCGGCCTGGACGCCCACCAGGTGGCGGCGGCCGTCGACACCGCCGCGGGCCTCGCGGTGGCCGGGCACTTCGACTCGGCGCTCGACGGACACCGGGTGCGCGACGCCTGGGTGGGCGCCGCCGCCCTGTCCGGCCTCGCCGCGGCCCGGCTGGCGGCCGCGGGCGCCGTCCGCACCACCGGCACGGCCGCCCTGTCGCTGGGCACCCTGCTCGGCCGCTTCGACGCCGCCGCGCTCGTCGACGGGCTGGGCGAGGACTGGCAGATCACCCACAACTACTTCAAACGGCACGCCTCGTGCTCGTACACCCACCCCGCCGCCGACCTGGCCCTCGACCTGCGCACCGCCCGCCACCTGGACCGGCTGCGGCCCGCCGAGGTGACCGACGCGGTGCGCGAGATCCGGGTGGACACGCACGCCCTGGCCGCGCCGCTCGACCGCCGGCGCTGGGACGGATCGCTGGGCGCGATGTTCTCCGTCCCCTACGCGGTGGCCGCCGCGTTGCTGGACGGGGCCGTCACCCCCGCCACCGCCGAGGCCACCGAGGCCGAGCGGCCCGAGCTGTTCGCCCTGGCCGCGAAGGTCTCCGTCGCGGAGGACCCGGCGCTGACCGCACGGCTGCCGCACGAACGCGCCACCCGGCTCACCGCCGTCCTCGCCGGCGGCGAGCGCGTGGAGCTGTCCGCGCCGCACCCCGTGGGCGACAGCAGCCACCATCCGTTCACGACCCGCACGCTGCAGGCCGTCCTCACCGGCCTGCTCGGCGACGACACCCTGACCGACCAGCTGCGGCGGGCCGCGGACCGTCTGCCCGACACCGACGGCGCGGGACCGCTGCTGCGGGGCCTCGCCGCCCTGACCGCCGCCCCGGCGGCGAGCCGTGGAGGCACCCGATGAAGATCTTTTCCGTCACCCCGGTCCACGTCGACGCGGAGGAGCTGGCCCGGCGCCGCGCCCGCTACCGGCGGCTGGCCCCGCCAGGGGTGGACGTCGTCCTGGAGGACGGCGGCCCGCAGGTGCCCGCGCAGCTGCGGACCCGGCAGGACGTGGACGTCTCCACCGCCGGTGTGGTCGCCGCGCTGGCCCGGGCAGCCGACGAGGGCTTCGCGGCGTACCTGCCGGACTGCGTGCTGGACCCCGGGGTCCCCGTGACGCCGGACGGTGCCGCCGTCCCGACCGTCGGCATGCTCCGCCTGACCGCGGCCCACCTCGCGGCCACCGGACGCCGCTTCGGCGCCGTCACCCGCAACCGCGCCATCGCCGACGCGCTGGCCGGACGCATCGAGGGCTACGGACTCACAGCCTGGTTCGCGGGTGTCACCGTGCTGGACCTGGACTTCGAGGCCATCGCCGACACCCGGCGCTGGAACCGGGCCGTCCGCGACGCCCTCGACGACTTCGCGGCCCGCGGCGTGACCGCGGTGATCAACGGCTGTTCGGCCGTGGACACCGACGCGCCGCACCCCGTGGAGCTCGTCGACCCGGCCGCCTGTGCCCTGCGGCTGCTGGCGGCGGGAGCGCGGTCGTGAGCGGCGACGCGCAGGAGGCGGCGGTCGACCTGGTCGTGGCGGGTGCCGGCGGCGGCCTGGCGGGCGCGCTCCGGGCGGCGCAGGCCGGGCTGAGCGTCCTCGTGGTGGACCCGGACGAGCAGTTCCTGCGCGGCAACAACACCTCCATGTCCACCGCGATGGTGCCCGGCGCGGGGTCGCGCTGGCAGCGGGAGGCGGGAATCGAGGACAGCCCCGAACGCTTCGTCGCCGACATCGCCGCCAAGACCCACGGCACCGCGGACCCCGCGCTCGCCGCGGCCCTGGCACGGATCAGCGCGCCGCTGGTGGAGTGGCTGGCCGACGAGGCGGGCCTGCCGCTGAGCCTCGTCACCGACTTCGCCTACCCGGGCCACTCGGTGCACCGGCTGCACACCGTGGAGGGGCGGCACGGGTCCACGCTGCTGCGCCACCTGTACGACCGGGTGCGCTCCGCGCCCGGGATCGACCTCCTGGTGCCCGCCCGGCTCATCGACGTCGAACGGGGCGCCGGCGGCGAGGTGACGGGCGCGGTCGTCGAGGACCCGGGCGGCCACCGGGAGACGATCCCCACCCGGGCCGTGCTGCTGGCCACCAACGGCTACGGCGCCGACCGCGAGCTGGTGGCCCGGCATCTGCCCGAGATCGCCGCCGCCGACTACCACGGCGGCCAGTTCTCCCGCGGCGACGGACTGCGGATCGGCCTGCGGCACGGCGCGCGCGCCGCCTACCTGGACGCCTACCAGGGGCACGCGGCGCTGGCCCGGCGGTCGCGCACCCTCGTCGGCTGGGCCACGATCATGCACGGCGCGATCATGGTCGACCGCGACGGGCGGCGCTTCGGCGACGAGACCACCGGCTACTCCGAGTACGCCGCGGCTCTCGCGGCCCGTCCGGAGGCCCGCGGCTGGATCGTCCTGGACCGGCGCATCCACGACCTGTGCCTGCCGTTCACCGACTTCCGCCAGACCGTGGACGCCGGGGCCCTGGTGTGGGCCGACGACCTCGACACCCTCGCCCGGCGGACCGGCTGCGACCCGGCGGCGCTGAAGGAGTCGATCGCCGGGCAAGCGGCGCAGGCCGGCGGGTCCGCGGACCGGGACGCCTTCGGCCGGACCTTCTTCGAGGAGCCGCTGCGCGCCCCGTACGCGGCGGTCGAGGTGATCCCCGCGCTGTTCCACACCCAGGGCGGCCTCGCGGTGGACGGCGACGCCCGCGTCCTGACCGAGGACGGATCACCGGTCCCCGGGCTCTTCGCGTCGGGCGGCGCGGCACACGGCATCTCGGGACACGGGGCCGGCGGCTACCTCGCGGGCAACGGCCTGCTTCCAGCACTCGGACTGGCCTGGCAGGCGGCGACGGCCCTGTCCCATACTCACACCCACGCAGAGAGGCACGAGCACTCATGACCGAACTGGACCTGCTGATCAAGAACGTGCGGCTGGTCAAGCACGACGCACCCGACATCCCCACCACGGACATCGGCATCAAGGACGGCGTGTTCCACCGCATCGCCTGGGACATCCCGGCCGAGCAGGCCCGTGAGGTCGTCGACGGCAAGGGACTGCTGGCCTTCCCCGGCGTGGTCGACGCCCACCAGCACTGGGGCATCTACAACCCGCTGTCCGACGACACCGCGACGGAGAGCCGTGCCTGCGCCCAGGGCGGCGTGACCACGGCGCTGACATACATGCGCACCGGCCAGTACTACATGAACCGGGGCGGCAGCTACGACGAGGTGTTCCCGCTGGTCCTCGAGAACGCCGAGGGGCGCTCCCACGTCGACTACGCCTTCCATCTCGCGCCGATGCAGAAGTCGCACATCGCCGAGATACCCGAGCTGATCGCGCGCTTCGGCGTCACCTCGTTCAAGGTGTTCATGTTCTACGGCAGCCACGGCCTGCACGGCCGGTCGGCGGACCAGAACTCCTTCCTGATGATCCCGCCGGGCGAGCGGTACGACCTGGCGCACTTCGAGTTCGTGATGCGCGGCGTGCAGGCGGCGCGCGAGGCGTACCCGGAGCTGGCGGACTCCATCTCGCTGTCGCTGCACTGCGAGACCGCGGAGATCATGACGGCCTACACCCGGCTGGTGGAGGAGGAGGGCAAGCTCGACGGCCTCGCCGCGTACAGCGCCTCCCGCCCGCCCCACTCGGAGGGTCTGGCCGTCACCATCGCCAGCTACCTCGCCGCGGAGACGCAGCTGCCCAACATCAACCTGCTGCACCTGTCCTCGCGCAAGGCCGTCGAGGCGGCCATGCTCATGGCAAAAACGTTTCCGCAGGTCGACTTCCGACGCGAGGTCACCATCGGCCACCTGCTGGCGAACATCGAGACCGCGTCCGGCATCGGCGGCAAGGTCAACCCGCCGCTGCGTCCCCAGGACGACGTGGACGCGCTGTGGGAACACCTGGTGGCCGGGAACGTCAGCTGGGTGGTCAGCGACCACGCGTGCTGCAAGCAGGAGACGAAGTTCGGCGACCCCGCCGACGACGTGTTCCAGGCCAAGTCGGGCTTCGGCGGCACCGAGTATCTGCTGCCGGGCCTGGTGGGCGCCGCGCCCGCGCACGGGCTGCCGCTGCAGAAGGTCGCGGAGCTGACCGCCTGGGCCCCGGCCCGGCGCTTCGGCCTGCCCACCAAGGGCGCCATCGCGGAGGGCTACGACGCGGACCTGGCGCTCGTCGACCCGTCGCGGTCCTGGACGGTGGAGGCCGCGGACTCGGAGTCGGCGCAGGAGTACTCGCCGTTGCAGGGCCTGGAGATCGGCGCCCGGGTGGAGTCGACGTTCCTGCGCGGCCGGCCGGTCTTCGCGGACGGCAAGGTGGTCGGCGAGCCGCAGGGCCGCTACCTGTCGCGCCCGACCACGCGCTGAGGCGCCGGACGCCGCCGCGCGGCCGCATCCCCGCCCGGGGTCGCCGTGCGGCGGCGTCGGCTCCACGCACTCGCCCGCCCGCCCGGACGGCCGGCCGCCGACGGCGGCGAACGCCCCGCGCCGGACCGCACGCCGAGCCGTGCACCGCGCCGTGCACCGGGCCCGTGCGCCGGAGCGGCCGCACTCCGACGACCGCACCCGCGACATGCACAAAAGGTACTATTTGGGTCAATCAGGGCTGATGCCCCGGGAGCACCGGTCACCGGACCGGTCGTACCCCTCCTGCCGCGGCATCACCAGGCGGTGCGAGAGGCGGGCATGTCGTGGCCGGGGATCAACAAGAGACCGCACCGCTGGACGCGGAGACCGCGCCACGGGACGGTGCACATGCCCTGGACCGCGAGGTGGGCCGACTGGCCCGGGCCGTGACCGCGCATGTGGTCGCTGCCTACCTGGACGTCCCGGAGCAGCGGGTCATCGGGATGACCACCGTGACCGGAGTGCCCACCAGGATCGCGCGGCCCTGGTCGCGGGTGGCGCGGGCGGCACCGGTCCCGGTGGCGGAGGCCGTGCGCACCCGCCGCCCGGTGTGGGTGGGCTCGCATCAGGAACTGGCGGACCGCTTTCCCCGCACAGCGCTGGCCTTCCGCTACCCGGCTGCCCTGTACGTGTCGCCCATGGTCGACGGCGGCACCTGCTGGGGGGTGGTGCTGTTGCTGTGGCCCGGCACCCGCCCGCCCGTGCTCGGCCCGGACGAGGAAAGCGTCATCGTCTCCGCCTGCCGACGCATGGCACGGGTGCTGAGAGCCTGTGCCGCCCGGGGTGAACCGGTACGGCCGCGGCCCGAACCACTGGCCCTCGATCCGCTGCCGTCACCGGGCGCGGATCCGGCGGTCGACGTCGTCGAGCGCCTGCCCGGCGCGGTGTGCGGCCTCGATCTCGACGGACGTGTGACCTTCGTCGACGCCGGCACCTGCGCGCCGCTGTGCATCGGCCGCGAGGAACTGCTGGGGCGGCGCCCCTGGGAGGTGCTGCCCTGGCTGGACGACCCCGCGAACGAGAACGCGTACCTGTCCGCGCTCTTCAGCCGTCTTCCCGCACGTTTCAGCGCCCGCAGTCCGGACGGCCGGTGGCTGACCTTCGTCCTGTACGCCGACGGCCGGGGCATCACGCTGCGCATCCTGCCCGAGGACCTGCCGCGCAAGGAGCGGGAGGTGGAGGTCGCGCAGGCCTCCCCCGCCGGGGCGCCCGTCCGGGCCGGCACGCTGTTCCATCTGCTGCACATGACCTCGGCACTGACCGAAGCACTCAGCCTCAAGGAGGTCACCGACTCCCTCTCCGAGCAGATGATGCCCGTCCTCGGCGCCCAGGGGTTCGCGCTGCTGACCGCCGAGGAGGGCCGGCTCCACGTGCTGGGCTCGCGCGGCTTTCCCCCCGAGATGCCCGCGTACTTCGAGAACCTGCCGATGGCCACCCGCACCGAGGGGGTGCGCACCATCGAGACCGGCACCGCCTCGTTCCACTCCGACAGCGCCGAGCTGCGGCGCGCCTATCCCGACGTGGAGCGGTACGGGGACGTCGCCGCGCTCGCCTACCTGCCGCTCACGGTCTCCGGCCGCACGATCGGCTGCTGCGTCCTCGGCTACGACCGGCAACGCCCCTTCGCACCCGAGGAACGCGCCGAACTCACCTCCCTCGCCGGGGTGGTCGCCCAGGCGCTGGAACGCGCACGCCTCTACGACGCCAACGCCCGGGCGGCACGCGACCTGCAGGCCGGGCTGCTGCCGCGGACCCTGCCGCGGCTGGACGGCCTGCGCGTCGAGGCCCACTACCAGCCGGCACTCACCGTGCTCGACGTGGGCGGCGACTTCTACGACGTGATCCGGCTCGACGAGTCCACGGCGGCCGCCGTGATCGGCGACGTGCAGGGGCACAGCGTGCCGGCGGCCGCGCTGATGGGACAGCTGCGCACCGCCCTGCACAGCCACGCCCAGGGCGGCGCCTCCCCCCACGTGGTCCTCGCCCACGTCAACCGGCTGCTGGACGACCTGGACACCGATCTGTTCGCCAGCTGCGTCTACGCGCACATCGACCTGCGGCACCGGCACGCACGGCTGGCCCTGGCCGGTCATCCGCCACCGATCCTGCGCCACCCCGACGGCCGGACGACGGTGCTGCGGCTGCCACCCGGTCTGCTGCTGGGCGTCGAGCCGGACGCACGGTTCCACACCACCGAGATCGCGCTGCCGCCCGGCAGCCTGCTCGCCCTGTACACCGACGGCCTGGTGGAACGGCCCGGGATCGATCTGGACAAGGCCGTCGGCGACCTCGCCGAGCGCATC
Source organism: Streptomyces thermoviolaceus (assembly GCF_045209695.1). Lineage (NCBI taxonomy): Bacteria > Bacillati > Actinomycetota > Actinomycetes > Kitasatosporales > Streptomycetaceae > Streptomyces > Streptomyces thermoviolaceus. The sequence goes on from NZ_CP109280.1 coordinate 586,871, forward strand.
GCCGAGGCGGCGTCCGACCCGCTGCACCTGCTGCCCACCCGGCTGCTGCGCTCGGCGGGCGGGCCGCACGAGCCGGGCGCCAACAGCGACGACATCGCCCTGCTGCTGCTCCAGACCGAGGAGCACCGGTGAGGGACTGAAGCCGCCGTGCTGCCGGGCCGCGGACGCGGCCGTGCGGCACAGGCGCGGGGTCTTCGGGCGCTCCGTGCCGCACAGGGTGCGCGATGTTCCCCGCGGTTCCTCGCGGTGCCTCACATCGCCGGTGCCGTCACTCACATCGCCGGTGCCGTCGCGCCGTGACACGCTGAAGACGTACATGGACACGCTGAAGACGTACATGCGTGACACCCCGAGAACGTACGCACGCGCGACATCACGGAAACATGCGCACACGTGACACTCCGAGCACGACGCACACCGGCTCCCGCTGCGGGCACGACACAGGGAGCACCTCATGACGACACCGGCCGACGACCTGCGGACCCTGGCTCACGAGGCATACGTGTACCTGTATCCGCTGGTGACGATGGACGTCACGCGTGAGATGCGGGTGAGCAGACCGGCCGGTTCCGCGCCGGGAGCCGGGCCGCCGAACCGGTTCCACCACCTGCGCGCGTTCCCTGCGGCGGACTTCCGTGCCGTGGTGCGCCCTGGCGATGCTCGACATGCGGAAACTTCAACTGCGGCAGCAGTATTGGGAGCTCATAAACGTTCAGCTGTCGGGCTCATCTCCCCGGACTGAACCAGCAGGTGTTGGGGCCGGGATGCGGGTCGATGTCGACAGGAAGAAGTTGGCGTAAGCCATAGAGGTGAAATGGTTGGAGCTTTACATATAATCTACGGCCCGAGTTCCCCTCCTAGATTTGACGTAGGTTACAACTGGCTGGTCAGGTCGGGACCACGCCCGTCGGTAACCTCAGGATCAGCTACTCCGTACCCCTCCGCTCTTCCGAAGTACGTTGCCTCCCCCGGCTCTGCGGCGACTCCCAGCATATCGTCGAGCTCTTTGAGGGCCGCTGCGAGACGGGGAGCATTCCGACGCTGAACGCCAGGATGCGGATTTCCTCGAAAGTCATAGGGGCCCCAAATGTCATGATGAAGGGCAATCTCAGCCGAGAGACCGAAAGGCTCAGGGGAAACCGTCAGTTCCACGAGTCGGTATTCGCGACGTCGCGTACCGTCCTCATCGAGCCAGATTCCGGTACCTGCCACTAGGACGTCACCCGCTACGGCATCAGGGAAACTAACCGGACGCATCTCCTGGATACGCTTAAGAACCTGATCATCGTCAATCGGCGTCAGGAGTTGCAGGCGAGTCCCCGCTGGAGCGCCTCCTGTTCCAGGGATGAACCATGGCCATTGCAGATTCTGCGGCTCAAGCAGGTCATACTTTCGTAGGACCGTGACCATATGTGCAGCTGCCTTGAGTGCTGATTGCAGTCCTGGCGGGGCGTATTCATCCAAGTCCCAGAACCAGGAAGCGCACTCTCGTGGTGCACGCATCAACATAGACATGCAATACCTCCTTACGGGTGCATTCGGCCGTCAGCTGGGATTGTGATGAAGCCACCCTCGAACCTCAGCACGAGGGTGGCTTCGGTCAGCTCAGCGCGAGAATATATGCGCTGTGGAAGCTCTTCTGTAAGGACGGTCTTCGTGTCGTGAATATCCAGGATTGCTACCTTCCGACCGTCAATGACTCCCTCAGTTGCTTCGCGGCAATTTCCTTCGTTGCACTGTTGAGTCCTCGGACGTCGTCGAGGCGCAGCAGCGGATGCTCGCCGCCCGCAGCCGCCTGGGGCGGCGCGTCAACGGCTGGTCCATGGTGACCGAGGGCATCGGCGTGTACGGCGACGACTGCCTCCGGCGGGCGGTCGTCACCATGATCGGGCTGGGCGCCGACGTGCCCGAGGACGCGGTGTACCCGGTGCTCGTGGCGGACGCGGACGGGGCTGTGCCGACCGGTGCGCACGACCACGTGCTCCACTTCGACGCCGGTGCGCTGCCGCCGGTGGGCGCCTTCCGGTCGGTCACCCTGTACGACGAGGACGGGTTCCCGGTCCCGAACGAGCTGGACCGCTGCTGCCTCGGCGACCGCGACCGGCCGCGGCGCAACACCGACGGCTCCCTCGACATCGTCCTCGCCCGCACCCGGCCCGCCACCGGCCCCGACACGAACTGGCCTCCGGCCCCTGACTGCCCGCTCGCCCGCTCGGCGTCACCCTGCGCCTGTACGCACCCCATGCCGACCTCCTGACCGGCGTATGGGAACCGCCCTGCGTCCGCACGGCGTGACGGGCACGGCCCGCCGTGCGGGGCCGCGGTCAGCCCAGCGCCTCGGCCTGCCAGTCCAGCAGCTTGACGTGTCCGACGGTCACCACGTGGTGGTGCATGGCGCGGGCCGCGGCCTCGGGGTCGCGGGAACGGATGGCCTCCGCGATGGCCCGGTGCTGGTCGAGGGACCGGGCCGGCCGGCCGGGCTGACGCAGCGATTCCTCGCGGCTCTCGGCGATGGGCAGGGCGATCTCGGCCATGAACGCCGCGAGCAGGGGGCTGTGTCCGGCTGCGGTGACCGCGGCGTGGAAGCGTTTGTCCTGGGAGACGCCGAGTTCGCCGCGATCGACGGCCTCGGCCATGGCGGCCAGCGCGGCGTCGATCTCCGCGAGGTCCTCCTCGGTGCGGCGGGTCGCGGCGAGGAAGGCGAGCTTGGTCTCCAGCGCGTCCCGGGCGTCCAGCACGTCGGGGAGCCGGCGCCGCCGGTCGATCATGGTCTCCAGCGGTTCGGTCTCCAGCCGGTCCCGCAGCAGATAGGTGCCGCCGCCGTGCCGTACCTCGACCAGACCCTGCACCTCCAGCGCGACGATCGCCTGCCGGACGGAGGTGCGGCTGACGCCCAGCCGGTCCGCGAGATCACGCTCCGGGGGCAGCCGGTCCCCCGCGTGCAGATGCTCGTGCTGCACGTACTCCCGCAGCCTGTCGACCACCTGCTCGTACAGACGCGGGCGGGTGAGCGGACGCAGCGACTCCGTCACGACGCAGTTCCTTTCCCCGGCCGATCCCACCCCGACGCCGGCCTTGACATCGGTTCGAACCCGTCGAACACTCTAGCTCACGGTCCAATGGTCCAGTGGTCCATCCACTCGGTCACCTGGCGCCCGCTCCAGAAGGGACCCCGCAGGCATGACTTCGCCCGACACACCGGTTCCCGGGGGCACCCCCGCCCCCGGCGCCCTCTGCGGAATCCGCGTCCTCGACCTGACTCGCATCCTCTCCGGCCCCCTCGCGACCATGGTGCTCGCGGACCTCGGCGCCGACGTCGTCAAGGTGGAGGACACCAAGGACGGCGACGACACCCGCCAGTGGGGGCCGCCGTTCCAGGGCGGCGAGGCCGCCTACTTCCTCGCCGCCAACCGCAACAAACGCGGGGTGAGCGTCGACCTCAAATCGGCGCGGGGACGCGAGTTCGTGCTCCGTCTCGCCGACCGCGCCGATGTGCTGGTGGAGAACTTCCGGCCCGGCACCGCCGCCCGCCTGGGCCTCGGCTACGAGGAGCTCTCCGCCCGCAATCCCCGCCTGGTGTACGCATCGATCTCCGGCTACGGCCAGACCGGCCCCTGGGCCTCGCGCCCCGGGTACGACGCGATCGCCCAGGCCCTCAGCGGCATGATGAGCATCACCGGCGAAGCCGGTGGCGCACCGGTGCGCCCCGGGGTGGCCACCGCCGACATCGGCGCCGGGATGTGGGCGGTCATCGGCATCCTCGCCGCGCTGCACGCCCGCGAGGTCACCGGCCGCGGCCAGCACGTGGACGTCTCGCTGCTGGACGGGCAGCTCGCCTGGCTGACGTATGTGGCCGGCGGATACTTCGCCACCGGCACCGTCCCCGGGCCGCACGGCTCGGCCCACCCGACGATCGTCCCCTACCAGGCTCTGACCACCGCGGACGGCCATCTGCTGGTCGCCGCCGGCAACGACAGGCTGTGGCGGCGCTTCGCCGAGGTGCTCGGGCAGCCCGCCCTCGCCGACGACCCGCGGTTCGTCACCAACCCCGACCGGGTCCGCCACCGCGACGCCCTGATCCCGCTGCTGGAGGCGGCCCTCGCCCGGCGCTCCAGCGCCGAGTGGGCCGAGGCGCTCGAGGCCGCCGGGGTGCCGTGCGCGCCGATCAGCACCGTGGACGAGGCGCTGGACAGCCCGCAGGCACGCGCCCGCGGCATGGTGACCACCCTGCCCCATCCCACGGCCGGCGAGCTGCGCACGCTCGGCTCGCCGCTCAAACTCAGCGCCACCCCGCCCCGGATCCGCACCGCTCCCCCGCTGCTCGGCCAGCACACCGACGACGTCCTGGCCGAAGCCGGCTACAGCGCCCGCGAGATCGAGGAACTGCACGCGATCGGAGCCGTCCGGTGACCGGCACGACGGGCGCGGTCGGCGTGACGCGCGACGGTGCCGTCGCGACGGTGCGGGTCGGGACCGGGCGCCGCGCCAACGCCCTGACGCGCCGTGACTGGATCGCCGTGGCCACCGTGTTCGAGGAGCTGGCCCGCGATCGAGGGCTCGGCGCGGTGATTCTCACCGGGGCGGGCGACACCTTCTTCAGCGCGGGCTCCGACATGCGCGAGTGGCTGTGCGCCGAGCCCGCCGAGATCGACGCCTCGTTCGCCGCGATGGAGAGCGCCCTCACCGCGATCGAACGCGTCCCCGTCCCCGTCGTCGCCCGGGTCCGCGGCACCGCGGCCGGGGCGGGCTGCCAACTCGCCTGCGCCTGCGACCTGCGCGTCGTCGCCGACGACGCCACGCTCGGCATGCCCGTGGCCCGTTGGGGCATCCTCGTGCCGCCCGCCTTCGCCGCACGGATCGCCCTGCTCACCGGCCCCGCCGTGGCCCGCGACCTGCTGTTCACGGGACGGCTGGTGGACGGCCGCGAGGCGGTGCGGCTCGGCCTGGCGAGCAGTCATGTCCCCGCGGCCGACCTGGACGACGCCGTCGCCGCTCTCGTCGCCGCGATCACGGCCCATCCGCCGGCGGCGATCCGTGCGGCCAAACGCTCGGTGGACGCGCTGCTCGCCCCGGTCCGCGAGCGCCTCGCCGCGGCTCCTGCCGGACCTGCCGCGGACTACGCGAGCATGCAGGAAGGACTCGCCGCGTTCCTCTCCGGGGTCACCCGCGCCGGCTGATCCGCCGGCCCACGTCCCGGTTCTCCCACCCCGTTCCTTCCACCCCGTTCTCCTCCACCCGGTTCTCCCCCGCCCCCGTCATCCGTCGTCACCCCCAGGTCGACAGAGCCGAATCGAGGTCACCGTGACGATCGACCGTCCCCCGACGGAAGCCGCCGACGCCGACGCACCCCCACGCCTCACCCCGGCCCAGCGCCGGGCCTTCTGGGGGTCCTTCAGCGGCTGGGCCATGGACGGCTTCAACTGGACCGTCTTCGGACTGGTCCTGGCCCCCACCATGACCGAGCTGCTGCCCCGCGCCGGCATCGCCGCCACGGCCGACAACATCGGCTGGTACGGGCAGATCAGCGCGGCACTCTTCCTGCTGGGCTGGGGCTGCTCCGCCGTCTGGGGCCCGCTCGCCGACCGCTTCGGCCGCAAACCCACCATGATGGCCTCGATCCTGATGTACGGCGTCTTCACCGCCCTGGCCGGCGTCGCCACCGACCTGTGGCAGTGGAACGCCTTCCGCTTCCTGGCCGCCATCGGCGTGGGCGGCGAGTGGGCCATGGCGGGCACCCTGCTGTCGGAGGTCATGCCCGAGCGGGTGCGCGAACGGTTCGGCGGCCTGATGCACTCGGCCGCCTACGTCGGGGTGCTGGCCGTCTCGATCATCTATCTCGCGTTCGGGCCCGAACTCGGCTGGCGCGGCCTGTTCCTCATCGGCGGTCTGCCCGCGCTCGCCGTCTTCGTGTTGCGCCGCAGCACCCCGGAACCCGACCGATGGAAGGACACCGCGCAGCTGGCCGCGCAACGGTCCTTCTGGCAGCCGGTCGTGGAGATCCTCACGCCGCCCTACCGCGGCCGCACCCTGGGCAATCTGCTGCTCCTCGTGGTGTGCGTGATCGGCCTGTGGGCCGGGTCGACCTATGTCCCGACCGCCATGACCGAACTGGCCGAGCGGGCCGGCGAGAGCCACGACGCCACGGTCCGCCTGGCCGGCCTGTCGTCGATGACGGTGGCGCTGTTCACGATCCTGGGCTGCTTCGCGGTGCCCCGCCTGGTCGCACGCCTGGGCCGCCGGGGCGCGCTCGCCCTGCTCTACGGCTTCATGATCGTCGGGACGGTCGGTGCGTACGGGGTGGCCTACCCGCTGTCCTCCATCGGCCTGACCTTCGTCTTCCTGCCCCTGCTCGGGTTCGGCGGGGCCACCTTCGCGGTCTTCACCATCTGGCTGCCCGAGCAGTACCCGACGCGGATGCGGGCCACCGCGTTCGCCTTCACCACCACGTTCTCCCGCTGGGTCGCGGCCGCGGGCACCTTCCTCATCGGTTACGGCATCCACGCCGCCGGTTCGCTCACCCTGCCCCTGACCCTGACCACCGTCGTCTTCGTCGTCGGCATCGGCCTGGTCCGCCTGGCCCCGGAGACCCGCGGACAGGCTCTGCCCGACTGACGCCCCACGGTGGAACTCGCCGCGTTCGCCCGGGTGCGGCGCCCGGTGACGGTCCCCGACCCGCGGATGTCCGCGGACCTGGTGGTGCACGCCGACGGCCACCGCATCGTGCGGCTGGTCGGGCAGAACCCCGGGCCGGTCACGGTCCGTCCTGTCGCCGAGGGCACCCCGCACCCGTCGGCGGCGGGGCACCGGTGACCGAGATCCCGCTGGAGCCGTACGACCGAGATGCCGCTGGAGCCGTACGGGGTCGCGGCGCCCGAACTGCGCTGAGCCGTGCCGCGGCGGGCCCGGCCGCCCGCCGAACGCGCCGGGGCCCGCGGCGGGCGGCCGGGGACACGCTCCGCCCCGCCGGGGCCCGCCCTGTCCCCGGATCGGCGGTCGCTCCTGCCACAATTGCCGCGCAACCCGAAGCGGAGAAGGCGGTACGGCAACGTGACGACACCCGAGTCCCTTGCTGCAGGGTCCATCGAGAGCAGGATCGCCGAGGAGCTCGGCGTGCGGGAGCGGCAGGTCAGGGCCGCCGTGGAGCTGCTGGACGGCGGTTCGACGGTGCCCTTCATCGCCCGCTACCGCAAGGAAGCCACGGAGATGCTCGACGACGCGCAGCTGCGCACGATCGAGGAGCGGCTGCGCTATCTGCGGGAGCTGGAGGACCGCCGGACGGCGATCCTGGAGTCGGTGCGCGAGCAGGGCAAGCTCACCGAGGAGCTGGAGGCGCGGATCCGGGGCGCCGAGACCAAGGCACGGCTGGAGGACATCTACCTGCCGTACAAGCCCAAGCGGCGCACCAAGGCGCAGATCGCCAGGGAGGCCGGTCTGGAGCCGCTGGCCGACCGGCTGCTCGCCGACCCGGGGCTGGAGCCGAAGGAGACCGCGGCCGCGTTCGCCGACCCGGACAAGGGCGTGGCGGATGCGCAGGCGGCGCTGGACGGGGCGCGGGCGATCCTCACCGAGCGGTTCTCCGAGGACGCCGACCTGATCGGCGAGCTGCGCGAACGCATGTGGGTGCGGGGCCGGCTGGTTGCGAAGGTACGGGAGGGCAAGGAGGAGTCCGGCGCCAAGTTCGCCGACTACTTCGACTTCGCCGAGCCGTTCACCGAGCTGCCCTCGCACCGGATCCTGGCGATGCTGCGCGGGGAGAAGGAGGAGGTGCTGGACCTCGTCCTGGAGCCGGAGGAGCCGGGCGACGGTCCGTCGTCGTACGAGTCCCTCGTGGCCCGCCGGTTCGGGATCGCCGACCGCGGCCGGCCCGCGGACGCCTGGCTGCTGGACACGGTCCGCTGGGCCTGGCGCACCCGCATCCTCGTCCACCTCGGCATCGATCTGCGGCTGCGGCTGCGCACGGCCGCCGAGGACGAGGCGGTGAAGGTGTTCGCGGCGAACCTGCGCGATCTTCTGCTGGCCGCCCCGGCCGGCACCCGCGCCACGCTCGGCCTGGACCCGGGGTTCCGTACGGGCGTGAAGGTGGCCGTGGTGGACGCCACCGGCAAGGTGGTGGCCACGGACGTCATCCATCCGCACGTCCCCGCCAACCGCTGGGACGAGGCGATCGCCAAGCTGGCCGGGCTCGCGAAACAGCACGCGGTCGAGCTGGTCGCGATCGGCAACGGCACCGCGTCCCGGGAGACCGACAAGCTGGTCGGCGAACTGATCGCCCGGCACCCGGAGCTGAAATTGACCAAGGTGATGGTGTCGGAGGCCGGCGCCTCGGTGTACTCGGCCTCCGAGTACGCCTCGCGGGAGCTGCCCGATCTGGACGTCTCGCTGCGCGGCGCCGTCTCCATCGCCCGCCGGCTGCAGGACCCGCTGGCGGAACTGGTGAAGATCGACCCGAAGTCGATCGGGGTCGGCCAGTACCAGCACGACCTGTCCGAGGTGAAGCTGTCCCGTTCGCTGGACGCGGTGGTCGAGGACTGTGTGAACGGCGTCGGCGTGGACGTCAACACGGCGTCGGTGCCGCTGCTCGCCCGGGTCTCCGGCATCACGCCCTCGCTCGCCGAGAACATCGTGGCGCACCGGGACGCCAACGGGCCGTTCACCTCCCGTGCGCAGCTGAGGAAGGTGCCCCGGCTGGGCCCGAAGGCGTTCGAGCAGTGCGCGGGCTTCCTGCGGATCCGCGGCGGCGACGACCCGCTGGACGCCTCCAGCGTCCACCCGGAGGCGTACCCGGTGGTGCGGCGCATGGTGAAGACCACCGGCCAGGACGTGGCGTCGCTGATCGGCAACACGGCGGTGCTGCGGTCGCTGAGGCCGGCCGACTTCGTGGACGACACCTTCGGTCTGCCGACGGTCACCGACATCCTCAAGGAGCTGGAGAAGCCGGGACGCGACCCGCGGCCGGCCTTCCGGACGGCGGCGTTCAAGGAGGGCGTGGAGACGATCTCCGACCTGTCGGCGGGGATGATCCTGGAGGGCGTGGTGACGAACGTGGCGGCCTTCGGCGCGTTCGTGGACGTCGGTGTCCACCAGGACGGTCTGGTCCATGTGTCGGCGATGTCGCGGACGTTCGTGAAGGACCCGCGGGACGTGGTCAAGCCGGGCGACATCGTGAAGGTGAAGGTGCTCGACGTCGACATCCCGCGCAAGCGGATCTCGCTGACGCTGCGTCTGGACGACGAGGCGGGCCCGCAGGCCCGGCAGGGCGGCGGCGAGCAGCGGCGGCGCGGCGGCCGTCCGCCGCAGCAGCGCCAGGGCCGGGGCGGCGGGACGCGTCAGGCGTCCGCCCCGGTCAACAGCGCGATGGCGGACGCGCTGCGGCGCGCGGGCCTGCTCGGCTCGGACTCCGGCCGGCGCTGAGCGTGCCGCACGGCCCGCGGCCCGGCACGGGCGACGGCCCCGCGCCGGGCCGTGCGGCGGACATGCCGGCGGCCCGAGCCCGTCTCCCCGGCGGGGGTGCACCGGGCGGCACGGCCGGGCGGCCGACGTGTCGTGACGTCAGGACGTCGTGGCGCTCCACGTCGTGGCGTCCTGACGTCGTGACGAAGCGGTGCGCAGGGTGGCGTGCACCGGGGAACGGCCCGCACGCGGCGGCCGTTCGGCGCCCCCGCGGCACCAGCGTGGCCGTCGGTCAGCGCGGGTGCGGGCCGGGCGGCAGCGCCGAGGCGGACCGCTGGCCCTGACCGGCGGCCGGGGCCTCGGCCTGGAGGGCGCTCGACGGCTGCCCGGTGCGCATCACCTGGTCCAGCTCCCTGCGTATGGTCGAGGCGGCGTCCCGGACCCGGGCGGGCACATCGCCTCGTTCGGCCACGAGCTGGTGGTAGATGGGGGCGTCTTTGAACATGGACTACCAGGCCTTTCGGTCGGGGGGTCTGGCTCCTCGGAGCAACGGTTGCCGAGTCTAGGACCCGCGCTCCCCCGCTTCGGTGGCCGGTACACCCATGAGGGGGTACGCCTCTTGACGACCGGTCACCTCAGGTGCTGAGGTACGCCCTCGCCCCTCGCCCGAGGCACTCCCCCGGCACGGTCCGCGCCGGCGCCGTGCCGACGCGGACCGCGGACCGTGTCCGGAACGTCCCGTCCGCCGCGCGACGTCGCGGACACGGCCTGGTGCCGGACCGGTGTGCGCCGCCGTTCAGGACGTGGCCCGTACGAAGGCCGCCGGACCGCCCACCAGCGGGAGCCGGGCCGAGGTGCGGGCGAGGTCCAGGGTGAGCGTCGGGGTGGTGGACGGCGGATCGATCAGGCCCTTGTCGGTGCCGGCCACGATCAGCGCCAGCCGGTGTCCCGCGGGCACGACATGGTCGGTGGCCGCCAGGTCCACGGTGAGGCGGTAGGCCCGGCCCGGGGTGAGCGGGACGCCGTGGGTCGGGGAGGCGTGGTGGCCGAGGTCGGCCCAGCCGCGGCTGACGACGGTGGCGTCCACCCGGGTCGTCTTCGCCTCGGTCTCCAGGTAGCAGGCGCTGTCGCCCGCCGTGCTCGCGCCCCAGCAGGTGCGGTCGGTGAGGGTGGTGATGCCCTCCGCGGCGTCGGCGTAGTCGCGGATGGTGTCCGGGCCGAGGTCCACGAGGACGGCGGACAGGTGGGCCGTCGTGGTGCTGGGCGTCGCGGTGACGGTGACCTGGGACGAGCCGGACAGCCGCAGGTCCCGGGTGAGGCGCGGGGTGACGAAGGAGACCTTCTCCGGCGACGGTGTGGTGGCCCGCGCCGCCCAGTCGGTCTCGCTCAGCGCCGGGTCGTCGGTGAAGGTCTCGGTGCCGCGGGAGGCCTTCGGGCCGAGGGCGCCGACACCGGCCTGCGGACCGGGGGCGGGGTGCAGCGTGACCGCCGAGGTGTCGCGCGGCGGCCAGACGCGGGAGGTGACCCACTGGCCGGGATGGCGTTCGATGTCGGCCATCGGTTCGCGGTCGATGCCGTTGTCGTAGCCGAGCAGTTCGTGGTCGAACCAGCGGTGCAGGGTGTCCACCCAGGCGCCGCGCCGGTAGTCGAAGGGGTCGACGTGGCCGGTCTGGGACAGCCAGATCTTGCGCCGCACCTGGTGTTTCGCCAGGGCGTCCCACCACTGCCCGAGGTGCTTGGTGCGCACGTTGAGGTCCTGCATGCCGTGCACGAGGAAGACGCTCGCGCGGACCTTGGCGGCGTCGCGGACGTAGTCGCGGGCGGTCCACAGCGCCGTCCAGTCGCCGGTGCGGGGTGCGCCGTCGACGAGCTGCTGCTGGACGGCCGCGCAGTGGGCGCGGGCGGTGTCGCTCTCCACGGCGTCGGCCAGCCGGTCGGGGCCGGAGCCGTAGAGGGGTGCGCCCTGCTGGAAGTAGTAGTCGTACCAGGAGGAGATCGCACTGATCGGGACGATGGTCTTCAGGCCCTCGACGCCGGTGGCGGCGACGCCGTTGGCGATGGTTCCGTCCCAGCTCTTGCCGATCATGCCGGTGGTGCCGTCGGTCCAGGTGGCCCGGACGGGGGTGCCGCCGGTGCGGGCGGTGTAGGCGCGGGCGCGGCCGCCCAGCCAGTCGACGACCGCTTTCGCCGACCGGATGTCGTAGCGTCCGCCGACGTCGACGCAGCCGTCGGACCGGTTGGTGCCGGCCAGGTCCACGGCGACGAAGGCGTAGCCGCGGGGCACGAAGTAGTTGTCGTAGTACAGCGGCATCCCCACGACGTGGCCGTCCGCGTCGTAGGTCTTGGTCTGGTTCTCGTTGCCGCGCCCGCAGCAGGAGTAGTACGGGCTGGCTTCCAGGATCACCGGCACTGTCCGGCCCTGTCGGGCGGGCTCGCGGGGCCGGACGATGTCGGCGGCGACGCGGTCGGTCCTGCCGTCGCCGTCACCGTCGAGTCCGGTGTCGACCCAGACGGTCTCGCGTACGGCGTCCGCATAGGAGTAGACGGGCCGGCTCTCGCGCGGGGAGGAACCGGCGGACGGGGCGGCGTGGGCCGCGGGACCGAGCACAGCGGCGGCCAGAGCGGCGGCGACCGCCACGACGGACGACCGTGAGATGGTCATGCGCATGCTAGTCGGCATGGGCGAAGACGGTACCGGGCCCGACTGCCGCGCAGAAGGGTGCGGCTGACGTGTCGTCGGACGTGCGACGCCCCATGAGGCGCCGGACGTCTCGTTCATGACGGCCGGATGGCGATCACATGACAAATGCGGGCATGGACACGACCACGCCGGCGGATCTTTCCTAGGCTCTCGGCAACGCACCCGACGACTTGGAGCTGACGTGCACCGCAGATTCACCGTGCCGGGCGCCGTGGCCGCGGCCTCGCTGCTGCTGGCGATCCCGGCATCGGCCGCGAGCTTCTCCCCCGGCGCACCGGGCATCGGCGACCCGTACTACCCGTACTACGGCAACGGCGGCTACGACGTCTCCCACTACGACCTGCGCCTGACGTACCAGCCCGCCACCGACGAGCTGTCGGGCACGGCGACGATCTCGGCGCGCACCACGCAGGACCTGTCCAGCTTCGACCTGGACTTCCTGCTGGACGTCGACGAGGTGCGGGTCAACGGAGTGACGGCGCGCTTCACCACCTCCGGGGAGCACGAACTGGTGGTCACGCCCCGGCAGCCGCTGGCCGAGGACACGCCGGTCACGGTGGTCGTCCGCTACCACGGGGTGCCGTCCACCAAGAGCGCGTACGGCTTCACCACCTGGCACCGCACCCCGGACGGCGCGGTCGCGGCGGACGAGCCGGAGTCCGCCTGGTGGTGGTTCCCGAGCAACGACCACCCGGGCGACAAGGCCACCTTCGACGTGTCGGTGGCGGTCCCGGACGGCACCCAGGCCATCTCCAACGGCACCCTGGTGTCGACCAGCTCGCAGCTGGGCTGGACCCGCTACAACTGGCGGCAGAACAAGCCGCAGGCGACCTATCTGACCACGCTCGCGCTGGGCCGGTTCGACATCACGACCGGCACCTCCGAGGGCGGCGTGCCGGTGATCAACGCCTACAGCAAGGACCTCGGCGACAACGACGGTGCGGCGCGGGCGAGCGTGGAGCGCACCGGGGAGCTGGTGGACTGGCTCAGCGGCTACTTCGGGCCGTACCCGTTCGACTCGGCCGGCGGCTATGTGCCGAACACGACCACGGGGTACGCGCTGGAGACCCAGACCCGGGTGTACTACAGCCCGGCGCAGTTCGCCAACGGCTCGAACACCTCGGTGGTGGTGCACGAGCTGGCCCACCAGTGGTACGGGGACAGCGTCTCCGTCAAGGGCTGGAAGGACATCTGGATCAACGAGGGCTTCGCCCGCTACGCGCAGTGGCTGTGGTCGGAGCACGAGGGCGAGGGCACGACGCAGCAGCTGGCGGACTACGTCTACGCCTCGCACCCCGCCGACGACCCCTTCTGGACGGTGAAGCCGGGCGACCCCGGCGCCGACCACCAGTTCGAAGCCGCGGTCTACGACCGGGGTGCCCTGGCGATCCAGGCGCTGCGCAACGAGATCGGCGACACGGCGTTCTTCCGGCTGCTGAAGGGCTGGCCGCAGCAGCACGCCTACGGCAACGCCTCCGTGGCCGACTTCGTAACGTACGCCGAGCAGGTCTCGGGCAAGCCGCTGGCCGCGCTGTTCGACACCTGGCTGTTCCAGCCGGTCAAGCCGGCCGCCCCGGCGGCCCGTGCGGCGTCCTTCGCCGCCTCGCCGGCCGGCGTCGAGCAGCCGCGGTCCTGGAAGAAGATCGAGGCCACGAACGACGTGCACGGCCGGTGACCACACGACCGCGCGGCCGGGGCGCCCTGAGCGCCTCCGGCCGCGCGGCCCGGAACCGTGACAATCCCCCCGGATGATGTGCGAGCGGCGGCTACTTCACCGGCTCGTCGGTGGTCTGCTCCCCCTGCAGGACCCGGCGGCGGACACCGAACCAGCCGGCCACCAGCAGCACCGCGATCAGCGGGATCAGCATCACGGTCTTGCGGCCGACCTCGGGGTCGTTCCACATCAGGCCGACGCAGGCCAGCAGGAACGCGATCGTGACGATCTCCGTGAACGGGCTGCCGGGCAGGCGGAAGTGCGGACGGGTGACCAGACCCGCCCTGGCGCGGCGGACGAAGATCATGTGGCAGATCATGATGATCACCCAGGTGCTGACGATGCCGAGGGAGGCGACGTTCAGCACGATCTCGAAGGCCTCGCTGGGCACCAGGTAGTTCAGCCCGACGCCGAGCACGCAGATCCCGCAGGTCAGCAGGATGCCGCCGTAGGGGACCTGGCTGCGGCTCATCACGCGGGTGAACTTCGGCGCCGAGCCGGCCATCGCCATGGAGCGCAGGATGCGGCCGGTGGAGTACAGGCCGGAGTTCAGCGAGGACATCGCGGCGGTGAGGACGACGAGGTTCATCACGTCGCCGGCCGCCGGGACACCGATCTTGGACAGGACGGTGACGAACGGGCTCTCGTCGGCCGAGTACACCGAGCCGGGCAGCAGCAGGGCCAGCAGCACGACGGAGCCGACGTAGAACAGGCCCACCCGCCACATGATCGAGTTCACGGCGCGCGGGACGACCTTCTCCGGCTCGGCGGTCTCGCCGGCGGCGACACCGACCAGCTCCAGGGCGGCGTAGGCGAAGATCACGCCCTGCATGACGAGGATGACCGGCATCACACCGTGCGGCAGGAAGCCGCCGTGGTCGGCGATCACGCTCAGGCCGGGGGTGTAGCCGTCCACCTCGTGCCGCGTGACCAGCAGGAAGATGCTGATCAGCATGAACGCGACGAGCGTGACGACCTTGACGATGGAGAACCAGAACTCCATCTCGCCGAAGATCTTCACCGAGATCAGGTTCACGGTGAGCACGATCGCCAGGGCGATCAGTGCCAGCAGCCACTGCGGGAGCGGCGAGAAGAAGCTCCAGTAGTGCGCGTACAGCGCGACCGCGGTGATGTCGGCGATGCCGGTCGTGGACCAGTTCAGGAAGTACATCCAGCCGGCGACGTAGGCGCCCTTCTCGCCGAGGAACTCGCGCGCGTACGACACGAAGGACCCGGACGACGGGCGGTACAGGACGAGCTCACCGAGCGCGCGGACCACGAAGAACGCGAACACGCCGCAGATGAGGTAGGCCAGCGCCAGCGCCGGGCCCGCGTTGTGCAGCCGGCCGCCGGCGCCCAGGAAGAGGCCGGTGCCGATCGCGCCGCCGATCGCGATCATGTTGATGTGGCGGTGCTTGAGGTCCTTGCTGTACCCGGCGTCGCCCGCGTCTGCGGGTGCGGCGGTCGTCGGTGCTTGTTCGACGACCTGTGCCGTGTGCACGGATTCCTTGCTCACGGGTGGATCTACTCTCTGGTGCGCCGAGCGGATGAGCCCGGGTGCCGTACGGTTCCGGCCCGCACCAGCTCACGCGGTACAGACCAGAGCAGCAACTTCCCAGAGAGATCACCTTTCATGCGATGGTGCATCTCACACAGCGGAACTTCTCACATGATCAGCGCATCTCGGCCACCGGCTTTCACACTCCCGGTGAGACAGCGATACTGCTGCACATGACGACGCCCGACGCCGCCGAGCCGGCTTATACGGTCGACGAGCTGGCCGCCCGGGCCGGCGTCACCGTGCGCACCGTGCGCTTCTACAGCAGCCGGGGCCTGCTGCCGCCGCCCGTGCTGGGCCCCCGCCGGGTGGGCCGCTACGGGGAGGAGCACCTGGCCCGGCTGGATCTGATCGGGCAGATGCAGCGGCAGGGCATGACGCTCGCCGCGATCGAGCGGCATCTGCGGCAGCTCCCGCCCGACCTGAGCCCGCGCGAGCTGGCCGTGCAGCGGGCGGTGGTCGCCTCCTGGGCGCCGGAGACCGAGGAGACGCTCGACCGCCGGGAGCTGCGGCGGCGGGCCGGGCGCCCGCTGAGCGACGAGGACCTGAGGCGGCTGGCGGCGATGGGCGTGCTGGCACGGGTGGCGGACGGCGACCGGGAGGACCGGGACGAGGACGCCGCGGACCCGGGTGAGCAGGCCGATCGCACCGGTGGCGCCCCCGAGGAGCGCTACCGGGTCGACACCGGGCTGCTGCGGCTCGGTGTCGAGCTGCTCGACGTGCCGCTGTCGCAGCAGACGGTGCTGGCCGCCCGGTCGGTGCTCACCGAGCACTCCCGGGCGGCCGCACACGAACTGTCCGAGCTGCTGCGCACCGCGGTCGCCGGCCGCGGCACCGAGGACGTCCGGTCGCTGTCCGCCCATATGCACCCGCTGGTGGTGCAGGCGCTGCTCACCACGTTCCAGCGGTCCCTGCGGCAGGAACTGCGGGCGTGGCTGCACAGCGCCGGCGGATGACCCGGCGCCCGGGAGCGCCGGGGCACCTCAGCGGGCGTCGGTGAACGTCTCCCCTCGTTCCGCCTTCTCCACCAGCAGCGCGGGGGGCGTGAACCGCTCGCCGTAGCGCTCGGCGAGCTGCCGGGCGCGGGCGACGAAGCCGCGCGGGCCGCCCGGGTAGCCGTTGATGTACTGCAGCACGCCGCCGGTCCAGCCGGGGAAGCCGATGCCGAGGATCGAGCCGACGTTGGCGTCCGCGACGGAGGTGAGCACGCCTTCCTGCAGGAGCCGGACGGTGTCCAGCGCCTCGGAGAACAGCATGCGCTCCTGCATGTCCTCGAACGGGATCCGGTGGTCCGGCTCGGTGAAGTGCTCGCGCAGGCCCGGCCACAGGCGCAGGCGCGTGCCGTTCTCGTCGTAGTCGTAGAAGCCGGCGCCGCCGCTGCGGCCGGTGCGGCCGAACTCGTCGACCATGCGGTCGAGGACCGCCTCGGCCGGGTGCGGCCTCCAGGTGCCGTCGGCCTCCTCGACGGCCTGCCGGGTCTCGTCGCGGATCTTCCGGGGCAGGGTGAGGGTGAGGTCGTCCATCAGGGCGAGCACCTTGGCCGGGTAGCCGGCCTGGGCGGCCGCCTGCTCGACGGAGGCCGGCTCGATGCCCTCGCCGACCATGGCGACGCCCTCGTTGAGGAAGTGGCCGATGACCCGGGAGGTGAAGAAGCCGCGGGAGTCGTTGACCACGATCGGGGTCTTGTCGATCTGCCGGACCAGGTCGAAGGCGCGGGCCAGGGCCTCCTCGCCGGTGCGCTCGCCCTTGACGATCTCGACCAGCGGCATCTTGTCGACGGGCGAGAAGAAGTGCAGCCCGATGAAGTCGTCCTGGCGCTGCACGCCCTCGGCCAGGGCGGTGATGGGCAAGGTGGAGGTGTTGGAGCACAGCAGGGCGTCGGGCGCCACGGCCTGCTCGGCCTCCTGGAAGACCTTCCGCTTGAGCCCGGGGTCCTCGAAGACCGCCTCGATCACCGCGTCGCAGCCGGCGAGGTCGGCGATCTCGGCGGTGGGCGTGATCCGGGCCAGCAGCGCGTCCGCCTTCTCCCGGGTGGTGCGGCCCTTGGCGACGGCCTTGGCGCACAGCTTCTCGGAGTACTGCTTGCCCTTGACCGCGGCCTCGAGCGAGACGTCCTTGAGGACCACCTCGATGCCGGCGCGGGCGCAGGCGTAGGCGATGCCGGCGCCCATCATCCCGGCGCCGAGGACGGCGACCTTGCGGACCCGGCGGGGTTCGACGCCCTGCGGCCGGCCGGCCCCGGAGTTCACGGCCTGCAGGTCGAAGAAGAACGCCTGGATCATGTTCTTCGCGGTCTGACCGGTGGCCAGCTCCACGAAGTAGCGGGACTCGACGACCTGTGCGGTCTCGAAGTCGACCTGGGCGCCCTCGACGGCGGCGGCCAGGATGGCGCGGGGTGCCGGGTAGGGGGCGCCGTTCGTCTGCTTGCGCAGATTGGCCGGGAAGGCGGGCAGGTCGGCGGCGAGCTTCGGGTGCGACGGGGTGCCGCCGGGGATCTTGTACCCGGGGCGGTCCCAGGGCTGCTGCGACGTGGGGTGGGCGTCGATGAAGGCGCGGGCCCGGGCGATCATGTCCTCGGGGGTGTCCGCCACCTCGTCGACCAGGCCGTTGTCCAGGGCTCGGCGCGGGCTGTACCGGGTGCCCTGGAGCAGCACCTTCAGCAGGGCGTCGGTGATGCCGAGCAGCCGGACGGTACGCACCACGCCGCCGCCTCCGGGCAGCAGGCCGAGGGTGACCTCCGGGCAGCCGATCCTGGAGCCGGGGGCGTCCAGGGCGATGCGGTGGTGGCAGGCGAGCGCGATCTCGTAGCCGCCGCCGAGGGCGGCGCCGTTGATCGCGGCGACGACGGGCTTGCCGAGGGTCTCGATGCGGCGCAGGTTCCGCTTCAGGGCCAGGCCGCCGTCGAGGAGGTCCTGCGCGTCGTCGGGGGTGACCCGGACGAGTTCACGCAGGTCGCCGCCGGCGAAGAACGTCTTCTTGGCGGAGGTGACGATGACGCCGCGGATGGTGTCCTTCTCGGCCTCCAGACGGTCGGCGACCGCGGCGAGCGAGTCCCGGAACGCCTGGTTCATGGTGTTGGCGGACTGGTTCGGGTCGTCCAGGACGAGGGTGACGACGCCGGTGTCGTCCTGCTCCCAGCGGATGGTGGTGGGCTCAGTGCTCATGGAAGGTGCTCCGTGATGGTCCGGGGGTGATCCGTCGGGAGAGGTGTCAGAGGCGTTCGACGACGGTGGCGATGCCCATGCCGCCGCCGACGCACAGCGTGACGAGGCCGTAGTGCTTGTCCTGGCGTTCGAGTTCGTCGACCAGGGTGCCCAGCAGCATCGCCCCGGTGGCGCCGAGCGGGTGGCCGAGCGCGATGGCGCCGCCGTTGACGTTGACCTTGTCCAGGCTCAGGCCCATCTCCTTGACGAAGCGCAGCACGACCGCGGCGAACGCCTCGTTGATCTCGACCAGGTCGATGTCGTCGATGGTCAGGCCGGCCTTGGCGAGCGCCTTGCGGCTGGCGGGGGCGGGGCCGGTGAGCATGATGGTCGGCTCGGAGCCGGAGACGGCGGCGGAGACGATCCGGGCGCGCGGGGTCAGCCCGTGGCGTTCGCCGGCCTCCTTGGAGCCGATGGCGACGAGGGCGGCGCCGTCGACGATGCCGGAGGAGTTGCCCGCGTGGTGGACGTGGTCGATCTTCTCCACCCAGTGGTACTTCTGCAGCGCGACGGCGTCGAAGCCGCCCAGTTCGCCGATGTCCGCGAAGGACGGCTTGAGCTTGGCCAGCGTGTCGGCGGTGGTGCCGGGCCGCAGGTGCTCGTCGCGGTCGAGGACGACCAGGCCGTTGCGGTCCCTGACCGGGATCACGGAGCGGTCGAAGCGGCCCTCCTTCCAGGCGGCGGCGGCACGCTCCTGGGACAGGGCCGCGTACTCGTCGACGTCCCGGCGGGAGAAGCCCTCGATCGTGGCGATCAGGTCGGCGCCGATGCCCTGGGGGACGAAGCCGACGGCGAGGTTGGTCATCGGGTCGTTGAACCAGGCGCCGCCGTCGGAGGCCATCGGCACCCGGGACATCGACTCGACCCCGCCGGCCAGCACCAGGTCCTCCCAGCCGGAGCGGATCTTGGCGGCGGCCAGGTTCACGGCTTCGAGACCCGAGGCGCAGAAGCGGTTCTCCTGCACGCCGGCCACCGTGTCGGGCAGGCCCGCGGCGATCGCGGCGATGCGGGCGATGTCGGAGCCCTGGTCGCCGACCGGGCTGACGACGCCGAGGACGATGTCGTCGACGGCGGCCGGGTCCAGGCCGGGCAGGCGGCGCCGGATCTCGTGGATGAGGCCGACGACCAGGTCGACGGGTTTGGTGCCGTGCAGGGAGCCGTTGGCCTTGCCGCGCCCGCGCGGGGTGCGGATGGCGTCGTACACATACGCTTCGGTGCTCACGTCAGTGGGCCTTTCGACATCGGGTTGGACGGTCCCGGGCGGACCGGGCGGACGGGAGGTGCACAACGGGGCGGTGCCGGCCGGGTCAGGCGTCGTCCTGCAGCAGGGCGGGCAGGTCCCAGTCGCGGGCCACCGCCGCGGTGCCGTCGCCCGGGCGGGCGGGTGCACTGCGCACCGCGGTGGGGGTGGCGGAGAAGCGGGGTGCGGGGGCCGGCTGGGTGAGGCCGGCGTGGTCGGTGAAGGTGCCGCGGGCCGCGAGGTGGGGGTGGTGCGGGGCCTGGCGCAGCGACAGCACCGGCGCGACGCAGGCGTCGGAGGACTCGAACACCTCCGTCCACTCCTTCTGGGTACGGGTGGCGAAGCGGGCGGCGACCGCCTCGCGCAGGTCGTCCCAGCGGGCCGGGTCGGTGTGGGCCCCGGCGTGCTCGGACAGGCCGAGCAGGCGCAGGAACTCGTCGTGGAACCGCGGCTCCAGCGCGCCGACCGCCATGTACGCCCCGTCCGAGGTCCGGTAGGTGCCGTAGTAGGGACAGCCGCCGTCCAGCAGATTGACGCCGCGGCGGTCCTGCCAGGCGCCGGCCGCGAGCATGGCGTGGATCATCGTGGACAGGTGGGCGGTGCCGTCGACGATGGCGGCGTCCACCACCTGGCCGGTGCCGGTCTCGCGTGCGTGGTGCAGTGCGGCGAGGACCCCGACGACGAGGTAGAGGGCGCCGCCCGCGTAGTCGCCGAGGAGGTTGGCGGGCACCGCCGGGGGCTGGTCCGGGGCGCCGATCATGCCGAGGGTGCCGGTGACGGCGATGTAGGCGATGTCGTGTCCGGCGCGCGGGGCGAGCGGCCCGTGTTGACCCCAGCCGGTCATCCGGCCGTAGACCAGGCGGGGGTTGCGTGCGTGGCAGGCCTCGGGTCCGACGCCGAGCCGTTCGGCGACACCGGGCCGGTAGCCCTCGACGAGGATGTCGGCGCGGGCGGCGAGATCGAGGACGCGGGCGGGGCCGTCGGCCGCCTTCAGATCGACGATCACCGACCGTTTGTTGCGGTTGGTCAGGTCGCGGGCGGGGTCGATGCCCAGCGGGGTGCCGCCGGGGCGGTCGACGCGGACCACGTCGGCGCCCAGGTCGGCGAGGAGCATCGCGGCGAACGGGCCGGGGCCGATGCCGGCCAGCTCGACCACGCGCACACCGGTGAGCGGACCGTGCCGCCCCTGCGTCGGTGCCGTTGCCATGGAGCCCCCTTGCTCGCCGTGACGGTGACCGCTGCGGCCCGCGCGGTCGCCGTGGCCGGTCGTGACCGTCCCGGCCGCCCTGCTCGGCGCGGGCGGCCGTGGCCGCGGCGCCGCCGTGCCCGGTGTCCGCTGCTCCGGAGCGGCACCGGATCACTGTGACACCATCGCTGTCACACTGCTGATGCTAGGAATGCGGCCGACTCCGCACAAGCCCTGAGCGAGCAAGCGCTTAGCCAGCTTCCGTTCCTGGTCGTCTCGGTCGTTCCCTGCTGGGTCGTTCCCTGCTCGGCCGGTGTCGTACCGCGCACCCGGCGGACCGGCCCGCCCCCTCACGCTAGCCGCGGCCCGACGCGGCGGCGCGCAGTGCGGTCCGTCGGAGCGAGGCACGCGCGCGGAGTGCGGGACACCGAGCATCCCGGACCGGCCGACGGCGGGCGCGGGGCACGCCGGGTGCCCCGGACCGACCGGCCGGCGGCTGCTGCGCGGGACGCACCGCCGAGGACCACGGCGGCTCAGTCGGCGGGGCGCCCCGCCGCCGTGGCCTCGCGCAGGGCCCGCCGGCACAGCGCGTCGGCCCTGCGGGTGGTCTCCGGCAGACGGTAGGACGGGGTCAGGGCGAGGACGTGGGCGCAGGCGTTGTCCAGCGACACCCGGTGGCCGACGGAGACGAACACCGGCTTGACCCCGTCCCGGGTGCGCAGCGCGCGACCGACCTCGTCGGTGCCCGCCCGCAGCGGCGTGGAACTGCCGCGCGTCGGTGCGGGATCCGTGCAGGAGAAGGTGAACGGGTTCTTGGCGACGCCGATCGTCGGCAGTCCGGTCAGCACCCCCAGATGGCTGGCGAGTCCGAACCGGCGCGGATGCGCCAGCCCGTAGCCGTCGCAGACGACCAGGCCGGGCGGACGATCCAGGGCGTCCAGCGCGGCGCACACGGCCGGCAGCTCCCGGAAGGCCAGCAGACCCGGCACGTACGGGAAGGCGATCCGGCCGACGGCGGTGGACTCGGCCACGACGCGCAGGGTCGCCGCGTCCAGCACCACGGCCGCCGCCGCGACGAGGTCGCGCTCGTCGTCGTAGGCGACGTCCACCCCGGTGACGTGGCCGGTGCCCGGCTTCGGCCCCGTCTCGTCCAGCACCACCCGGGCGCGCAGCGCGTCCTGCACGGCGCGCGCCTCCTCCTCGGTCGTGGGCCAGCCCGCCGGAACGCCTGCGATCGTCGTCATGGTGCCCCGAGCCTATGACGCCCCCGCGGCCGGCGGAAACCCGGTGCCGCACCCCGCCGCCCCGTGCGCACCGATCCGCTCACACGCAGCGGGACGCGCGGGTGCCGCGCGCGCCCCCGCCCGCCGGCCGGCACCGGCGGTCAGCCCTTGCCCAGGGCCTGCCGCAGCTGCTCCTCGTTCATCTCCGAACGGCCGTGGATGTCCCGCCGCCTGGCCTCCTCGTGGAGCTGGTGGCAGGTCTGCCCCTCCGCGCTCCGGCCGGACCGCTGCCCGCCCCGCTGAGCGGGGGACGGCTCGCGGGCCGAGAAGCGGCTCGCGGTCTTCGACTCGCCCGAGCGGGCGCGCTCCTTGTTCACCGGGCGGGCCGCGATCTCCTTGGCGCGCTCGGTGCTCTCCCCCAATCCCGCGCGCTGCGCTGGATGTGCTCGTGCTGACGCTCCCGTTCGGGGCTGGACCCGCGTGGCCTACCGTTCACTTCCTCTCCGTCGAGAACCGGATACCCGCATCCCGGAACACTTCGCCTCCTCCGCCACCCGCGCCTCCCTGCGGAGCCGGTCGCTCCGACAGCGCCCGGCATGAAGGCGGTGACACAGGTCACCCGCTTCCCGGGTGCACGGACGGATCGGTTCCGGCGTCTTCCCCCATGCCCGGCCTCGTCCGCCCGGACGCCCCGCCGTCGTGCGCCGTCCACAGCACGCACATCGGTGTCGTCCGTCGCACGCCCGCCATCCGTCGCAAGGGAGCAAGGCGTTGTCCACCGTGATAGAGCAGCCCGTTCAGACCCGCCTGGTCGCCGCCGCGCCGCAGATGTCCCGCATCACCGCCACCCTGCGCTACGACCCGTGCGACCCGTTCGCCGTCCGCATGACCTTCCCGGCACCGGCCACGCTCGACGGGGTGGAGGTCTGCTGGACCTTCGCCCGGGAGCTGCTGACCGCGGGTCTGGACCAGCCCGAGGGCGACGGCGACGTACGGGTGCGCCCGTACGGCTACGGTCGCACCGTCATGGAGTTCCGCGCTCCCGAGGGCACCGCCGTGGTGCACGTCGACACGGGCGAGCTGCGCCTGTTCCTGCGGGCCACGAACGCGCTGGTGCCCGCCGGCCGGGAGCATCTGCGGCTCGACCTGGACGAGGATCTGGCCCGGCTGATGGGCGACGACGGGCAGCAGGACCACACCTCCTGACGACGGCCGGCGGAACGAACCTCCTGATGACGGCCGACAGGCGCGCACGTCTCGATCGCGCCGGGCGCGACGACCGCCCGCGTTCCCGCTGCCCCGGCCCGAGGGGTCGCCTGCGGCACCGGCACGACGACGCTGCTGCGCACCGTCGCCGGTGAACTGCCCCCGCTGGCGGGCGAGGCGGCGTTCCGGGGCGCCCGCGCCGACCGGACGGCGGCGCCCCTGTCCGGCGGGGAGCGCTTCCCGCCGGCTGCTGCCGGAGGACGGGACGGTGAGGGTGACCAGCGGCAAAGCCGTCGCCGGCCCGGTGCAGCCGTGCGACGGCCCGGCCCGCACCGTCCGTCCGCCCGCGGCCGCCGCGGCGCGCGATCAGCGCGTCCTCAGGCGCCGCAGGGCGAGGCGTTCCTTCTCGGACAGCCCACCCCAGACGCCGAAGCGCTCGTCGTGGGTGAGCGCGTACTCCAGACAGGCCGGACGGGCCTCGCACATGCCGCAGATGCGCTTCGCCTCGCGCACGGAGCTGCCCGGCTCGGGGAAGAAGAAGTCGGCTCCGGTCTGCGCGCACAGGGCCTGGGCCTGCCAGGTGGGCACGGTCGGCGGGGTGACTGTCGTGGTCTGCATGCACAAGAGCGTGCCGGGCGGCGCACGACAAACGATGAACGCCCGATCAACGTGGCCGCCCCGCCGTCGTCGCGGCCGCCCCGCCGTCCTCGCGGCCGCACGCCCGGCGGGCCCGCCCCGACCGTACCGCCGCTCGGCCGCCCCGGACTGCTGCCGCTCCTCGAGGGTCGAGCAGCGGGGAGTATCCGGGGCGGCCGACGGCTCGACGCAGCATACGCGTGCGCCGGCCTCCCTCAGCGAACCCACGAAGTGCTTGTGCTGCTGCGCCGGCCGTGTCCTCGCCTTGTCACGCGTGACGGAGGACCGGCAGACGTACGCCCGCGCCTCCAGCTCGCGCAGTGTCGGGCTCCCGTTCCGCTCAGCGACCCGCCTCGGGCTCCGCATGCAGCCAGTGGCGCCGAACCGTCTGGTCGAGTCGGCGTCAATTCCACGTGGGAGTGCACGAACCGTGTGGTCACGTCGTCGGACCCGCCCTCGCCGCGCTGCGGTTGCCGCCGTCCTGCACACCGCGGGCGCAGCCGGTGCAGCCCGGGGCTACGCCGACGCCCGCCGTACCAGCGTCGTGGTCGTGACGATGCTGCGCGGCGCGCCGTCCTCGGTGTCCGGGTCCGGACGGTTGCGGTCGAGGCGGCGCAGCAGCAGGCGGGCCATCAGCAGGCCCATGTGCTCGATGTCCTGACGCACGGTCGTCAGCGGCGGGTCCGTCTGCTCGGCGACGGGCAGCATGTCGTCGAAGCCGGCCACGGCGACGTCCTCGGGCACCCGCAGTCCGCGTTCGCGCAGGACCCGCAGGGCGCCGGAGGCGGACAGGTCGTTCGCGGCGAACACCGCGTCCAGGTCGGGGCAGCGGTCCAGCAGAGCGCGCATGGCGCGCTCGCCGCCGGCCGGGGTGAAGTCGCCCGGCTCGATCAGCGCGGGGTCGGCCTTCGGCAGGACGTCCTTGTAGCCCTCCAGGCGGTCGACCGCCGAGGTCTGGTCGAGCGGCCCGGTGATGTGGGCGATCCTGCGGCGGCCGAGGGAGACCAGGTGCTCCACCGCCGTGCGGGCGCCACCGCGGTTGTCGCTGTCGACGTACAGGGCGCCCTCGTCGTCCTCGCCCCAGCCGGGGCGTCCGCCGAACACCGTCGGCACCCCGGCGTTGCGGATCAGTCCGGGCAGCGGGTCGTCCAGGTGCAGGGAGAAGACGAGGGCGCCGTCGACATGGTTGCCGGCGAGATAGCGGGCGACGCGGGCGTGGTCGCCCCGGCCCTCCGTCAGCAGCAGCACCAGCTGGCAGTCGTGGGCGGTCAGCTCCTTGCCGATGCCGCGCAGCTGCAGCGCGAAGAAGGGGTCGGCGAAGATCCGGGTCTCCGGTTCGGCGATGACCACGGCGACGGCGTCGTGCCGCCGGGTCACCAGGGAACGGGCCGCCTGATTGGGCACGTACCCGAGTTCCTCCACGGCCTGGCGGACCCGGGCGGCAAGGGATTCCCTCACCCCCTGCGCCCCGTTGACCACCCGGGACACCGTGGCCCTCGACACCCCCGCCCGGGCGGCCACGGCCTCCAGGGTGGGACGTGGCGCCATCTCGGTCACTCCAGCACTCCTCACCTGCGACGACGCAGGTCAGGATAAACCGGTCCGGGCGTCTGTTCGGATGCGCCCGCGGGCGCGTCGCGCAGGTCAGTCCGGGTCCGGCCGGTACCCCGGGATCGTGCCGTCCGGCTTCTTCACCAGGAACAGTCCCGCCATGCCCATGTCGGCGTGGCTCTGCACATGGCAGTGGTACATCCATGCGCCCGCTCCGACGCCCTCCCCCGCGAGCACCTGGAAACCGAAGGAGTCCGCGGGGCCGACGATCTTGGTGTCGATGATGCGGCTGGGGTCGTCGGGGCCGGTGAGGAGCCCGGTGCGGTTGTCGGCCCAGCGGTGACCGTGCAGATGGAACGTGTGGTAGTACTCGCCGTGCGTGATCATCACGAACTCGACGCGGTCGCCCACCGTGGCCTCGAAGTCGGGGCCGGTGTGCGGTTCCTGGTTGTTGACCGTCATGTCGTTGAAGACGATCGTGTGCGTGGCGTCCGGCAGGATGTCGCCCTTGCGGCGCACGATCACCGGCCCGTACAGGCCCTTGCGGATGCCTCCGGTGCCGTGATCGGTGCCGACCACGTGGTCGTGGTAGTGCCAGTAGCCCGCGCTGCCGGGGCGCCAGGTGCCGTCCGCGCGGCGACCGGGAGCGTGGGTGCGCCAGGTGTAGGTGCGGGTGCCGCCCGGCTCCACATGACTGCTGCTCATCCGGGTGCCGTCGCTGGTGATCTCGTAGTCCAGGCCGTGCACATGCAGACTCACGGCGACGTCCATGGTGTTGACGAGTTCGATGTGCAGCGTGTCGCCCTCGTTCAGCTCGATCAGCGGGCCCGGGACCGTGGCCTTGCCCCGGGCGAGGCCGTACCCCATGCGGCCGTCGGCGAGTTGCTCCGCGTAGAGCGTGAGATGTCTGACCTCGCCGCCGGCCGGTGCGGTGCGCAGTGAGGTCGCGGCAGCGGGTGCCGTGCTCGCCGCGCGGGCGACGGCGTCCGGCGCCAGGGACAGTGAGGTCGCGGCGACCGCGCCGCCCAGAACCCTCCGGTGGAACGCGCGTCTGTCCATACGGAACTCCTCGGCGGGGACGGGACCGGTGGGACGTGTGCCGGGACGTGCCTGTGAGGATCCTGTGCGACGGTAGCCGCCCGGCCCGCGTTTATCCACACCCAGGACAAAGTTCGTCGCATTGCGGTCATAGGTATTGGCGGTCCACGCAAAGGGGCCTAGCTTTCTTGGCGCTGTCGCCGTCACCGAGGAGGTGCCCATGCACTTACGAGGGTTGAGCGCACGAAGCACACACAGACGCCGCTGGGCGGCCGTCGTGGCGGCCGGAGCGGTCGCGGCCGGGCTGCTCGCGGCCCCCGCCGCCAGCGCCCGCCCGGATCCGGGCACGGCGCCGACAACGATGTCGATCGCCTCGCCGCCGGGCGGCTCCACCGTCCGGGTGCTGATCTTCTACGGTTCGGCCGCGGCCGGGGAGGAGTCCCCGGTGGTCGACGCCGGCATCGCGGCGATCGAGCAGATCGGCCGCTCGGGTCCGGCCGGGCAACGCTTCGAGGTCGAGGCGACCGACGACGCCTCCGTGTTCACCGACGCCACCAAGCTCGGCCGCTACAACACGGTGGTCTTCCTCACCGGCGGCGGCGATGTGCTGACCCCGGAACAGGAGGCGGGCCTGGAGGCGTACATGGAGGCGGGCGGCGGTTTCGTCGGCATCCACGACGCGGCCCGCGCCGAGCCCTACTCGGACTGGTTCACCGGGCTGATCGGCGCCCGCCCCGCCCCGGACAGCCCGACGGCGGTGCAGCGCGCGACCGTCGAGGTCGGTGACCGGCAGCACCCGGCGACCCGCGAACTCCCGCTGGAGTGGAAGCGCCTGGACCAGTGGCCGAACTGGGTGAAGAACCCCTCCGGCGACGTGCACACCGTGGCCCGGGTGCGCGAGTCGACCTACCGGCCCGGGGCGAGCGCCAACGGCTGGGACCACCCGATCAGCTGGTGCCGGGACTACGACGGCGGACGGTCCTTCTACACCGGCATGGGCGGCACGGTCTCCTCGTACGACGAGACGGACTTCCGCGCCCATCTGCGCGGGGCACTGCTGTGGACCACCCGGCTGGTGCAGGCCGACTGCAAGGCCACGATCGCCGCGAACTACAAGGCCGAGCGGCTCACCGAGCCCAACCAGCCCGGGCAGAACGACCAGATCGGCGAACCGCACGGCCTGGTCGTCGCGCCCGACGGGCGGGTGCTGTACATCGGGCGCGGCGGCGCCGACGCCTCCCGGCCGGTCGTCACCGACTGGAACGACCCGGACGTCGGCAAGGGCAAGGGCCAGATCCACGTCTGGGACCCGAAGACCGGGAAGGTGACCCTGGCCGGGGAGCTGACGGTCTTCGGCAACAAGGGCGGCGGCGACGAGCTGACCAAGGTCGAGGAGGGCCTGCTCGGCATCGAACTGGACCCGCGCTTCGAGGAGAACGGCTGGGTGTATCTGCACTACACCCCGCACTCCGGCCTGAACCGGGACACGCACATGGCCGAGCGCCGCGTCTCCCGCTTCACCCTCGACCTCGCCACGAACAAGCTGGACCTGAGCAGCGAGAAGGTGCTGCTGAAGTGGCCGGTGCAGGTGCACAGCTGCTGCCACGCCGGCGGCGGGATGGCCTGGGACTCGCAGGACAACCTGTACATCGCCACCGGTGACAACAACTCCAGCGGCTTCAGCGACGGTTACTCCGGCAACAACCCGGAGCCGAACTACAAGGGCGTGTCCTTCGCCGACGCCCGTCGCACCGCCGGCAACACCAACAACCTCAACGGCAAGATCCTGCGCATCCACCCCGAGCCCGACGGGACGTACACCATCCCCGAGGGCAATCTGTTCACGGGCAAGGAGACCGACGAGGGCGGCGGCAAGACCCGGGGCGAGATCTATGTGATGGGGGTGCGCAACCCCGCGCGCATCTTCGTCGACAGGACCACCGACATCCTCTACGCCGGCTGGGTCGGTCCGGACGCCACCGAGCCGTCCCCGGTGTGGGGGCCCGCCAAGTACGACACGTTCGCCGTGATCACCAAGGCGAGCAACCGGGGCTGGCCGTACTGCATGGGCGACAAGCAGCCCTACCGGGACCGCAACCTGCCCGATCCGTCCCAGCCGCTGGGCTGGTACGACTGCGACCACCCGAAGAACGAGTCCCCGAACAACGACGGCCTGGTCGACCTGCCGCCGGTCACCGGCAACAACATCTGGTACTCCCCGCAGGGCGGCGGCCCGGACTATCCGCGCGACGCCGACGGCGTCCCCTCCTACCGGCAGGAGGAGGCCACCTACCGGCTGCCGTGGCTCAAGGGCGGCGGGCAGGCCGCGATGAACGGGCCGGTCTACCGGTACGACGCGGCCAGCAGCAGCGCGGTGAGGTGGCCGTCGTACTGGGACGGCAAGTGGTTCGTCGGCGACTTCTACGACGGCGACCAGCCCCGCGACGCGGTGCTCATGGACCCGAAGACCCAAGGGGACGGCGGACTTCCGGTGCACGCCGAGTCGCTGAAGCGGATCGTGCCGGTCGGCGACGACGGCATCAAGAACCTCATGGACTGGAAGTTCGGTCCGGACGGCGCGCTGTACGTGCTCGACTACGGCCGCGGCTTCTTCACCTCCGACGACAAGTCGGCGCTGTGGCGCGTCACCTACACCGGCGGCGGACCGACACCGCCCGCCGACCAGCTGGCGAGGGGGACGACGTGAGACCTCGGCGCAGACTGCTCACGGCCCTGGTGGCCGTGCTGCTCCTGGCGCTCGGGCTGCAGACCGCACCCGCCGCGGGGCAGCCCCGCCCGCAGACCCGGGCCGCCCAGGTGCTGACCTGGACGGCCGGGGACGACATCACGCAGTACACCTCGGCTCCGGCGACCGCGGTGGCCGGGGAGGCGACGATCGTCTTCGAGAACAGCGAGGCCACCGGCAACACCACCGGCATGCCGCACACGCTGACCTTCGTCACCTCCGACCCGGAGTACAACAACGACGTCCAGCTCAACATCCTCGCCAACCCCTATGACGACCAGGGCGGCCGGCACACCGCGCAGGTGACCCTCACCCCGGGCCGCTACCTGTACCACTGCACGATCCCCGGCCACACACAGATGCAGGGCGTGCTGGTCGTCACCGAGCCCGGCGGCTCCGACACCACGGCGCCCGAGGTGTCGGCCGAGGTGTCGGGCACCACCGACGACCAGGGCGCGTACGTGGGGTCGGCGCGTGTGACCCTCACCGCCACCGACGAGGGCGGCTCGGGGGTGGACCGGATCGAGTACGCGCTCGACGACGACGTCTGGCAGCCGTACACCGCGCCCGTGGTCGTCGACCGGGTCGGCGCGCACACCCTGCTCTACCGGGCCTGGGACGCGGCGGGCAACGTGTCTCAGGAGAAGCAGGTGGAGTTCACCGTCGTCGCGCCGCCGTCCGACGACACCACCCCGCCCGAGACCTCGGCGACCGTCACCGGCGAGCAGGACGACGACGGCGCCTACCTCGGCATGGCGACGGTGACCGTCTCGGCCTCGGACACCGGCTCGGGCGTCAACAGCATCGAGTACGCACTCGACGACGGCGCCTGGCAGCCGTACACCGCGCCGGTGATGGTGCACCAGGAGGGCGCGCACATCGTGCGGTACCGCGCCACCGACAAGGCCGGCAATGTCTCGGCGGAGAAGCAGGTGGAGTTCACCGTCGTCGCGCCGCCCGTGCAGGACACCACCCCGCCGGTGACCGGGGTGAGCGTCGAGGGCACCCGGAACTCCGATCGCGCCTACATCGGCCGCGCCACGGTCACGGTGACCGCCACCGACGACGAGGGCGGCTCGGGTGTGGAGCGCATCGAGTACTCCCTGGACGGCGGCCCGTATCTGGCCTACACCGCGCCCGTGGTCGTCGACCGGGTGGGGGCGCACACCCTCGCCTACCGGGCCACCGACAAGGCGGGCAACACCTCCGAGCCGCTGACGGTGAGCTTCACCGTGGTGGCGGGCGGCGGGGTCCCGGCGCCGAACTGCCCCGAGTGGGACGAGCGGCTCACGGTGGTCGTGGGCACGGTCGACTCGGGTGTGCCCAACCGGGTCACGAACAACCGGTGCCGGATCAACGAGCTGATCGAGGACGAGAAGGAGTGGACGTCCCAGGCGCTGTTCCTCAAGCACGTGGACACGGTCCTGGACGGGCTGCTCGCCGAGGGCGTCGTCGACCGGCGTGAGGCGCGGGCCATCACCGACGCGGCCCGCCGGTCGGGCATCGGCAAGCCGGGGCAGAACACCGGCTACCGCACGATCTTCGACGGCACCGAGGAGTCCTTCGCCCGCTGGGAACACGTCGGCGGCGGTTCCTTCTCCCTCGGCCCCGACGGGTCGATCACCAGCGGGACGGAGAAGGACGGCCTGGGCATGCTGTGGTTCCCGCAGCGCACGTGGGGCGATTTCTCGCTGCGCCTGCAGTGGCGGGACGACGCGCCGGGTGACGGCAACGCCAACTCCGGGGTGCTCGTGCGGTTCCCGTGGGTCCACGACCACCCGCTGGAGTCCCGTCCGGAGTGGGTGGCCATCGAGTACGGGCACGAGGTGCAGGTGTTCGACCAACCCGACGGGGACCTGTACAAGACCGGCTCGATCTACGGTTTCGACCGGGTGGGTCTGGCCGGGGCCGGGGTCACCCCGAAGGGCACGTGGAACGACTACGAGATCCGTGTGGTGGGCCAGCACTACGAGGTGTACCGCAACGGCGCGCTGATCAACGAGTTCGACAACATCGGCGGCCAGGAGTTCTACCCGCCCCGTGAGGACGACCCGGGGACGGACGGGCGACGCTACGCCGCCGGTTACATCGGACTGCAGGTGCACAGCACGAGCGATGTGGTCTCCTTCCGGAACATCCGGATCAAGGAGCTGTGACACCGCTCGCGGGCACGGCGGGGTCCGGTCGTCGTCAGGCGGCCGGACCCTCCTTCTTGCCCGCCTTGGCCCGGCTGGGCTGCACCCGCTTGGGCTCGCCGGGCATCTTCGGGTACTCCGGCGGGTAGGGCAGGTCGCTCAGGCCGTGGTCGCGTTCGTCCCGCGCGGCCAGTTCCAGCAGGGGCTCCAGCGAATAGGCGTGGTCGTCCATGCCGGCGTGCACGTCGCCGAGTTCGGCGAACCGGACCGGCATGGTGGCGAGGTCGAAGTCCTCGGGGCGGGCCACGCCGACCTCCTCCCAGCGCAGGGGCGCCGAGACGGGTGCGTGCGGGCGGGGGCGCACCGAGTAGGCGGAGGCGATGGTGCGGTCCCGGGCGGTCTGGTTGTAGTCGAGGAAGATCCGGGCGCCGCGTTCCTCCTTCCACCACTTGATCGTCACCTGGTCCGGCATCCGGCGCTCCAGCTCCCGGCCGAGCGCGATGGCGGCGCGCCGCACCTGGGTGAAGGTCCAGCGCGGTTCGATGGGCACGAACACGTGCAGGCCGCGCCCGCCGGAGGTCTTGGGCCAGCCCCGCAGTCCCCCGAACTCGTCGAGGACAGCCCGCAGTTCGTGGGCGGCCCGGGCGGCGTCCCGGTAGTCGGTGCCGGGCTGCGGGTCGAGGTCGATGCGCAGCTCGTCGGGGTGGTCGACGTCGTCGCGCCGCACCGGCCAGGGGTGGAAGGTGAGGGTGCCGTACTGGGCGGCCCACACCACGGCGGCCTCCTCGGTGGGGCACATCTCGTCGGCGCTGCGGCCGCTGGGGAAGGTGATGTGGGCGGTGGGGATCCAGTCGGGCATGCCCTTGGGGGCGCGTTTCTGGAAGAACCACTCGCCGGTGATGCCGTCCGGGTAGCGTTCCAGGGTGGTGGGGCGGTCGCGCAGGGCCCGCAGGATGCCGGGGGCGACGGCCTGGTAGTAGCGGGCGACGTCCAGCTTGGTGTAGCCGCGCTCGGGGAAGAACACCTTGTCCGGGCTGGACAGCCGGACCGTCCGGCCGCCCACCTGAAGTTCCACCGCATCGCCCATGCGTGCCACGGTAGGCGTCCCCCGCACACCTCGCACACCGGGCGCCCCGCCGGGTGTGCGCGCACAATCGCAGCATGGACCTGCCGGTGATGCCGCCCGTGAAGCCGATGCTCGCCAAGGCGGTGGCGCGCATCCCGCCCGGCATGCAGTACGAGGCGAAGTGGGACGGGTTCCGGTCGATCGTGTTCCGTGACGGCGACGAGGTGGAGCTGGGCAGCCGTACCGGCAAGCCGCTGACCCGGTACTTCCCGGAGCTGGTGGCGGCGCTGAAGGAGCGGGTGCCGCCGCGGTGCGTGCTGGACGGGGAGATCGTGATCGCCCGGGAGGGCCGGCTGGACTTCGACGCGCTGACCGAGCGGATCCATCCCGCGGACTCCCGGGTGCGGACGCTGGCGGCGCGGACCCCGGCCTCGTTCGTGGCGTTCGACCTGCTGGCGCTCGAGGACGAGGCACTGCTCGAGGTGCCGCTCACCGACCGGCGGATGCTGCTGGAGCGGGCGCTGCGCGATGTGACGGCCCCGGTGCACGTGGCGCCGGCGACGACGGACATCGAGGTGGCCCGGCGGTGGTTCGAGCAGTACGAGGGCGCGGGGCTGGACGGGGTGATCGCCAAACCGCCGACCGTGCGCTACCTGCCGGACCAGCGGGCCATGTTCAAGATCAAGCACGAGCGCACGGCGGACGTGGTGGTCGCCGGGTACCGGCTGCACAAGAGCGGCCCGGTGGTCGGCTCGCTGCTGCTCGGCCTGTACGACGAGGACGGCCGGCTGCAGCACGTGGGGGTGTCCGCCGCCTTCTCGACGAAGAAGCGGGCCGAGCTGATCGAGGAGCTGCGGCCGCTGGTGATGGAGGACGTGGCCGGGCATCCGTGGGCGGCGTGGTCCGACGAGGCCGCGCACGCCTCGGCGCGGCTGCCGGGCGCACCGAGCCGCTGGTCGGGCGGCAAGGATCTGTCGTGGGTGCCGCTCAGGCCCGAGCGGGTGGCCGAGGTGGCCTACGACCACATGGAGAAGGGGCAACGGTTCCGGCACACGGCACGCTTCCGCCGCTGGCGTCCGGACCGTACCGCGGACAGCTGCACCTACGCCCAGCTGCAGGAGCCGGTCCACTACGACCTCGCGGAGATCCTCGGCTCCCCGGCGCCGTGAGGGCCGGGGCAGGGTCTCAGGGGGTGAAGAGCACCTTGATCGCGCCGTCCTGCTTGCGCTGGAACATCTCGTAGGCGTGCGGGGCGTCGGCCAGCGGCACGTGGTGGGTGGCGAACTCGTCCACGCCGAGCGGGTCGGCGTCCGTCAGGTAGGGCAGGATCTCGTCGGTCCAGCGGCGGACGTTGGCCTGGCCCATCCGGATCTGCAGCTGCTTGTCGAACATGGTGAGCATCGGCAGCGGGTCGGCCGAGCCGCCGTAGACGCCGGACAGGGAGATGGTGCCGCCGCGGCGGACCAGCTCGATGGCCAGGTGGAAGGCGGCGAGCCGGTCGACGGTGAAGCGTTCGGCGAGCGGGCCGCTGAGCGTGCGCGGCAACACGGCCGCGGCCTGCTGCACCAGGCGGGCGACGGCACTGCCGTGGGCCTCGGTGCCGACCGCGTCGATCACGGCGTCGGGGCCGCGTCCGTCGGTCTCGTCGCGGATCGCGGCGACGAGGTCCTTCTCGTGGTCGAAGCCGCGCAGGTCGAAGGTGTGCACGCCGTCGCGGCGGGCGCGGGCCAGCCGTTCGGGGACCAGGTCGACGCCGAAGACCCGCTCGGCGCCGCGGGCGAGGGCGACCCGGCAGGCCATGGCGCCGATCGGGCCGAGCCCCAGCACGGCGACGGTGCCGCCACGCGGCACGTCGGCGTAGGCGACGGCCTGCCAGGCGGTGGGCAGCACGTCGGAGAGGTAGACGAAACGGTCGTCGGCCGGGCCGTGGGGCACCTTGATCGGGCCGTAGTGGGCCTGCGGCACCCTCAGGTACTCGGCCTGGGCGCCGGGGACGGCGCCGTACAGCCGGGTGTAGCCGAACAGGGCGGCGCCCATGCCCTCGCTGGTGACCTGGGTGGTCTCGCACTGGGTCGGCAGCCCGGCCGCGCACATGAAGCAGCGGCCGCAGGCGATCTGGAACGGGACGACCACCCGGTCGCCGGGCTTGAGGTCCGGCACCTCCGAGCCGACCTCCTCCACGATGCCCATCGGTTCGTGGCCGAGGATGTCGCCGGGCGTCATGAACGGGGTGAGGACCTCGTACAGGTGCAGGTCGGAACCGCACAGGCCGGTGGAGGTGATCCGGATGACGGCGTCCGTGGGCTCCTGGATCTTCGGATCGGGGACGTCCTCGACCCGTACGTCCCGCTTGCCTTGCCAGGTGACTGCCTTCATCGTCTCGCGCCCCTTCGCTCGCGCTCCGTCCTTCGCAGGCGGCCGGGTACCCGGGCGCCCGCCGGCGAACCGCGGCGGGCCGGCGCGCGGCGCCCGCCGGTCAGCCAGCAGCGGTGCCGGGCTCGGCCGGGTGGCGCAGATGCTCGGCGGCGTCCGCGACCCGGCGGATCAGCTCGATGAACTGGGTGCGTTCCTCGGCGCTGAGCGGGCTGAGGAACACCTGGTTCATCCGGGCGGTGCGGACGGTGAGCCGGCGGTGGGTGCGCTCGCCCTCGTCGGTGACCCGCAGCAGGAAGCGGCGGCCGTCCTGCGGGTCGCGGACCTTGTCCAGCAGGCCGCGGCGGTCCAGGCGGCCGATCACCTCCGCGGTGGTGGACCGGTCGAGGCCGACCCGCTCCCCCACCGTGCGCTGGTCGAGCCCGGGCTCGGCGACCAGCACGTTGAGGACCGCGAACTGCGGTGAGGTGATCTCCTCGGAGACCATCGTGGTCCACAGCAGGTAGTGGGCCTGCTGCAGCCGCCGGGCCAGGTGCCCGGGGTGGGTCGTGAGGTCCACCGCGGCCATGTGCGCTCCTCGCGTGAGTGGGTCGCTGCGCCGTGACGTCAGGGCGTTTTCGTACGTGCACTGAACAATACAGGCCCGAGCGTTTCGCCATCCGCCTCACAGCACAAGGAGACTTCCTGTATCTGCGGCACCTATTGACTGGTCGGCCGCCCGGTGGCAGCGTGTGGGCACCTCACGAAAATACTCAGTGCCCTGACTATCTGGCGCTGGGACGCTCGGTGGAGATGAGGCTTGTGTCGATGGACAAGGTGGTCCCCACGGCGGCGGAGGCGGTGGCCGACGTCCCGGACGGCGCCTCGCTGGCGGTGGGCGGTTTCGGGCTGAGCGGCGTACCGAACGTGCTGATCCAGGCGCTGTACGAGCGCGGGGTCGGCGGCCTGTCGGTGGTGTCGAACAACTGCGGTGCGATGGAGTCCGGGCTGGCGGTGCTGCTGGCGGCGGGGCGGATCGCCCGGGTGACCGGCTCCTACATCGGGGCGAACAAGGAGTTCGCCCGCCAGTACCTGGCCGGTGAGCTGGAGGTGGAGCTGATCCCGCAGGGCACGCTGGCCGAGCGGCTGCGCGCCGGCGGTGCGGGCATCCCCGCCTTCTACACCCCGGCCGGTGTGGGCACCCAGGTCGCCGAGGGCGGGCTGCCCTGGCGCTACGACGGCAACGGCGGCGTCGCCGTGGCCTCGCCGCCCAAGGAGGTCCGCGTGTTCGACGGCGTGGAGTACGTGCTGGAGCGCGCCATCCGCACCGACTTCGCGCTGGTGCGCGCGGCCAAGGGCGACCGGCACGGCAATCTGGTCTTCAACAAGTCCTCCCGCAACTTCAACCCGCTGGCGGCGATGGCCGGCACGGTGACCATCGCCGAGGTGGAGGAGCTGGTCGAGCCCGGCGAGATCGACCCGGACGCGGTGCACCTGCCGGGCGTCTTCGTGCAGCGCGTGGTCGCGCTGACGCCCGAGCAGGCGGCGGACAAGAAGATCGAGAAGCGGACGGTGTCCACCCCCGCCGCGCACAGGACGGAGAGCCACTGATGGCCTGGACGCGTGAGGAGATGGCCGCCCGAGCGGCTCGCGAGCTGCGGGACGGCCAGTACGTCAACCTCGGCATCGGTCTGCCGACGCTGATCCCGAACCATCTGCCGCCCGGGGTGGAGGTCGTCCTCGAGTCGGAGAACGGCATCCTGGGCACCGGCCCCTACCCCACCGAGGACGCCGTCGACCCGGACCTGATCAACGCGGGCAAGGAGACCGTCACGGTCCTGCCGGGCGCCTCCTTCTTCGACTCGGCGCTGTCCTTCGCCATGATCCGCGGCGGCCACATCGACGTCGCCGTGCTCGGCGCGATGCAGGTCTCCGCCTCCGGCGACCTGGCCAACTGGGCGGTCCCCGGCAAGATGATCACCGGGATCGGCGGTGCGATGGACCTGGTGCACGGCGCCCGCACCGTCATCGTGGTCATGACGCACACCGCCAAGGACGGCTCCCCCAAGATCCTGAAGGAGTGCACGCTGCCGCTGACCGGGAAGCGTTGCGTGAACCGGATCGTCACCGACCTCGGTGTCCTGGACGTCACCGCCGACGGGCTGGAACTGGTGGAGACCGCACCGGGCGTCACGGCCGAGGAGATCACCGCCCGGACCGACGCCCCGGTCCGCGTCCCGCACAAGGAGCAGGCATGAAGGACGTCTACCTGGTCGACGCCGTCCGCACCCCGTTCGGCAGGTACAACGGTGCCCTGGCGGGCGTACGCCCCGACGACCTGGCCGCCCACACCATCGGCGCGCTGCTGGAGCGCACGCCCGCGCTGGACCCGGCCCGCATCGACGACGTCTACGTCGGCAACGCCAACGGCGCCGGGGAGGAGAACCGCAACGTCGCCCGGATGGCCGCGCTGCTCGCCGGCCTGCCCACCTCCGTGCCGGGCGTGACCGTGAACCGGCTGTGCGCCTCCGGCCTGGAGGCCGTGGTCCAGGCGGCCCGTGCCATCGCCGTCGGCGACGCCTCGATCGCGCTGGCCGGCGGCGTGGAGTCCATGACCCGCGCCCCCTACGTCCTGCCCAAGAGCGACAAGGCCTTCCCGGCCGGTCACGCCGAGCTGTACTCCACCACGCTCGGCTGGCGCATGGTCAACCCGCGGATGAACCCGGAGTGGACGATCCCGCTCGGCGAGTCGGCCGAGCTGATCGCCGAGAAGCACGGCATCGGCCGGGAGCAGCAGGACGAGTTCGCCCTGGACAGCCACCGCAAGGCGGTCGCGGCCCGGGAGGCGGGCCTGTTCGACGTGGAGCTGGCCCCGGTGACGGTGTCGCGACGCAAGGGCGAGACGGTCTCCTTCGCCGCCGACGAGTGCGTCCGTCCCGACACCTCCCTGGAGGCTCTGGCCCGGCTCAAGCCGTCCTTCCGCACCGAGAACGGCACGGTCACCGCGGGCAACGCCTCCCCGCTCAACGACGGCGCCGCCGCCCTGCTCCTCACCGACGAGGAGGGGCTGAAGGCCACCGGCCGGGAGCCGCTGGCCCGCATCGCGGCGACCGGTGTGTCCGCCACCGACCCGCAGTACTTCGGTCTCGCCCCCGTCGAGGCCGTCGAGCGGGCCCTGGCCAAGGCCGGCCGGACCTTCGCGGACCTGGACGTGCTGGAGCTGAACGAGGCGTTCGCCGCGCAGGTGCTCGGCTGCCTGGCCGAGTGGCCCGAGTTCGACCCGGCGATCCTCAACCCGCAGGGCGGCGCCATCGCCCTCGGCCACCCGCTGGGCGCCTCCGGTGCTCGCCTCGCCGGCACCGTCGCCCACCAGCTGGCCCGCAAGGGGTCCGGCACCGGTGTCGCCACCCTCTGCATCGGCGTCGGCCAGGGCCTCGCCCTGGTCCTGGAACGCTAAGGAAGCGTCAGGTATCCGTCATGACTCTCACCCAGCACGACATCGACCAGGAGATCGCGGCCGAGCGCGCCGCCTACGCCGAGCGTGTCGCCCAGGGCGCACCGGTGGAGCACCACCCGCGGCGCGACTACGCCCCCTA
The DNA here is from genome assembly GCF_045209695.1 of Streptomyces thermoviolaceus. Taxonomy (NCBI): domain Bacteria; kingdom Bacillati; phylum Actinomycetota; class Actinomycetes; order Kitasatosporales; family Streptomycetaceae; genus Streptomyces; species Streptomyces thermoviolaceus. Next base: position 625,412 of record NZ_CP109280.1, read on the forward strand.
CCGCTCCTCCGTCCTGCGCCACCCGAAGCAGCCGCTGGTCGCCATCGACGTCCGCGAGGACCCGGAACTGGTCGAGCTGTCCTCGCCGGCCTTCGGCGAGCGGGACATCACCGAGATCGACAACGACCTGACACGGCAGCACACCGGGGAGCCGATCGGCGAACGGATCACCGTCTCCGGGCGGCTGCTCGACCGTGACGGGCGGCCGGTGCGCGGCCAGCTCATCGAGATCTGGCAGGCCAACGCCGCGGGCCGCTACGCCCACCAGCGGGAACAGCACGACGCCCCGCTGGACCCGAACTTCACCGGGGTCGGCCGCACCCTGACCGACGACGAGGGCCGCTACCACTTCACCACCATCCAGCCCGGCCCCTACCCGTGGCGCAACCACCTCAACGCCTGGCGGCCCGCGCACATCCACTTCTCCGTCTTCGGCACGGCCTTCACCCAGCGGCTCGTGACGCAGATGTACTTCCCCAACGACCCGCTCTTTCCGTACGACCCGATCCTGCAGTCCGTCACGGACGACGCCGCCCGGCAGCGGCTGGTCGCCACCTACGACCACAGCCTGTCGGTGCCGGAGTTCTCCCTCGGCTACCGCTGGGACATCGTGCTGGACGGCCCGAACGCCACCTGGATGGAAGAAGGACGCTGACCCGCCATGACGACCACCGACACGAGCCGCCCGGGCACCGTGCCGCCCACCCCGTCGCAGACGGTGGGCCCCTTCTACGGCTACGCGCTGCCGTTCCGCGGCGGTGAGGACGTCGCCCCGCTCGGCCACCCGGACACCGTGACCGTGCACGGGTACGTCACCGACGGCGAGGGCAGACCGCTGCCGGACGCCCTGCTGGAGGTGTGGGGTCCCGCCCCGGACGGCACGCTCCCCGCCGTCGACGGCTCGATGCGACGCGATCCGGCCACCGGGGCCGTCCTGGGCCGCAACGGCGTGGAGTTCACCGGTTTCGGGCGCGTCCAGACCGACGCCGACGGCCACTGGTACGTGCGCACCCTGCGCCCCGGCGCCCGCGGCGGCAACGCCCCCTACCTGAGCGTGTGCGTGTTCGCGCGCGGTCTGTTGCACCACCTGTTCACCCGGATCTACGTCCCGGGCGACGACGCCGCCCTGGCCGGCGACCCGCTGCTGAGCCGGCTGGAGGACGAGCGACGCGCCACGCTGATCGCCGCCGAGGAGAGCGTCGGCACGTACCGTTTCGACATCCGCCTTCAGGGCGAGGGCGAGACGGTCTTCCTGGAGTTCCGGTGACACACCCCGCATCCTCGACCGCCGGGGCCGGCCTGCTGGGCCCCGGCTGGGCCGGCTCGGCCGCCGCGGCCGCCACGAGCGACCACGCCTTCCTGGCCGCGCTGCTGGACGCCGAGGCCGCCCTGACCCGGGCGCAGGCCGCGCTCGGTCTCGCCCCGCGACAGGCCGCCGAGGCGGTGACCCGGGCGGCCGCAGCGGACCGGTTCGACGCGGCCGCGCTCGCCGAACGGGCCCGTGCCGGCGGCAACCCGGTGATCCCGCTGGTCGCGGACCTGACGCAGGCGGCCGGCCCGGAGCACGGTCCGTATGTGCACCGAGGCGCCACCAGCCAGGACATCCTGGACACGGCGCTGATGCTGATGGCCGCGCGCACCCTGGACGTGATCCTGGCCGACCTGGCGCGCACGGAGGCCGCCCTGGCCCGGCTGGCCGCCGCCCACCGCGACACGGTGATGCCCGGCCGGACGCTCACCCAGCACGCCGTGCCGACCACGTTCGGTCTGAAGGCGGCCGGATGGCGCTCCCTGGTCCTGGACGCCCGGGACCGCGTCGAGCGCGTCCGCCGGTCGCTGCCCGCGCAGCTCGGCGGGGCCGCCGGCACCCTGGCGGCGTTCTCCGCCTACGGCACTCAGGACGCGACCGCGCTTCCCGAGGCCTACGCCCGCGAACTGGGCCTGGCCGCCCCCCTGCTGCCCTGGCACACCCTGCGCACCCCCGTCGCCGACCTCGCCGGCTGCCTGGCCTTCACCGCCGGCGCGCTGGGCCGCACGGCGGTGGACGTGCTCACCCTGGCCCGCACGGAGATCGCCGAGCTGGCGGAGGGCAGCGGCGGCGGCTCCTCGGCGATGCCGCACAAGGCGAACCCGGTGCGCGCCACGCTGATCGCGGCGGCGGCCCGGCGTGCCCCGCAGCTCGCGGCCACGCTGTACGCGTCGATGCCGGCGGAGGACGAGCGTCCGGCGGGCGCCTGGCACGCCGAGTGGGAGCCGCTGCGCGATCTGCTGCGGCTCGTCGGCGGCGCCGCCCGAGACGCGGCCGAGCTGGCCGAGGGGCTGCGGGTGGACGCGGACGCGATGCGCGCCCACCTGGACCTCACCCACGGGCTGATCGTCTCCGAGCGGCTCTCGGCCGAGCTGGCGCCGTTGCTCGGGCGGGCCCGTGCCACACAGCTGCTCACCGACCTGGCCCGCCGCAGCCACCGCGAGGGCCGCAGCCTCGGCGAGCTGCTCGCCGAGCAGCCGGAGCTGGCGGACCGCGACGACGTGGACCTGGCCGAGCTGACCGACCCCGCCCGCTACACCGGATCCGCCGGGCCCCTCACCGACCGTGCTCTGGAGCGACGTTGACACTGCACCACCTCGAAGAAGGCTCCGCCTCGGCTCCCCCGCTGCTGCTCGGGCCGTCGCTGGGCACCTCGCTCGCCCTGTGGGACGAGGTCGCGCCCGAACTGGCCGTCTCCCACCGGGTCGTGCGCTGGGACCTGCCCGGGCACGGCGCCTCGGCGGCGGACCTGGTCACCGCCGGCGCGACCGTCGCCGACCTGGCGGGGCTCGTCCTGGACCTCGCCGACTGCCTCGGCATCGAGCGGTTCGCGTACGCGGGCGTGTCGCTGGGCGGCGCGGTGGGCCTGCACCTGGCCGTGCACCATCCCGAGCGGGTGACCTCGCTGGCGGTGCTGTGCTCCTCGGCCGACTTCGGCGGCGCCCGGGCCTGGCAGGACCGGGCCGCGCGGGTGCGCCGCGAGGGCCTCGAGTGGCTGGTGGAGAGCGCGAACGACCGCTGGTTCGCCGGTGATGTCACCGTGCCCCGGCTGGTGGACGACCACCGAAAGGCCGACCCGGAGGCGTACGCCGCGTGCTGCGACGCGCTGGCCGCCTTCGACCTGACCGACCGGCTCACCGACATCACGGCCCCCACCCTGCTGGTCGCGGGCCGCGAGGACCCGGCGACCCCGCCCGCGCACCTGCGGCGGATCGCCGACGCGGTCCCGGACTCGACCCTCGTGGAGATCCCCGGCGCCTCGCACCTGGCGCCCGCGCAGTGCCCGGAGGCGGTGCTGGCGGCCCTGCGCACCCATCTGGACGGCGCGCCCCGGCGCGGGATGCGGGTGCGGCGCGAGGTGCTGGGCGATGCGCACGTGGACCGCGCCCAGGCCCGGCAGACCCCGTTCACGGCCCGGTTCCAGGACTTCATCTCCCGGTACGCCTGGGGGGAGATCTGGACCGACGACACGCTGACCCGGCGCGAGCGCAGCATGATCACGCTGACGGCGCTGGTGGCGCACGGCCACCTGGACGAGCTGGCGATGCATGTGCGGGCGGCCCGCCGCAACGGGCTGACGCACGAGGAGATCGGCGCGGTGCTGCTGCAGAGCGCCGTGTACTGCGGGGTTCCGGCCGCGAATGCGGCGTTCGCGGTGGCGCAGCGGGTGCTCGCGGAGGAGCCCGGGCAGGGGTGACCGCTCCGGCCGGCGACGCCGGCACGCCGGCGGTCCGGCGGGTGGCCCGGGGGGGTGCCGCGGGTGTCGCCGCGGCTCAGCCGCGCACGGTCTGCAGCATGCGGTCCGCCTGGGCCACGAGCCCGTCCGCGCCGCAGGAGCGCGCCAGTTCCCGGCCTCGGTCGAGTTCCTCCACCGAGCCGGAGAGGATGCCCAACTCCACGCGGGCAGCGGCGTGTTCGTACCGGCACGGGGAGGTCTCCAGACGGGCCGCGGCCCGGGCGGCCAGGCGGACGGCGCGCTCCCCCGTCTCCAGGGCGGCGGCGCACCGCAGCGCCTCCCCGACGGCGGTGTCGGTGCCGAAGCGTTCGGCGTGGCGGCGGACCCGGGCGGCCAGCGCGGCGGCGCGGTCCGGGTCCACGCCGGCCAGGGCCCGGGCGAGGTCGGCCGCCCACGGCACCAGGACCGGGTTGTGGTGGCCGCGGACGGCGGCGGCCTGCCCGGCGGCCTCGAGTTCCGCCACGCCCTCCTCGGTGCGGCCCGCGGCGAGCAGCAGCCGACCGCGGATGCAGCGCGGGTCGGGCATGACGATGGTGGACGGGTAGGGCGGGACGAAGTCGTGGCGTTCGGCGGTCTCCCAGGCCTCGTCCACCTGGCCGCGGGCCAGCAGCGTGTCGACCAGGCTGCAGGTGGCGGTCCAGTACAGCGGCAGGCCGCGGCCGACGCGTTCGGCGATCCGCAGCGACCGGCGCAGGGATTCCTCGGCCTGCGCCAGCCGGCCCCGTCTGCGGTGGGCGAGCCCGACGTAGGCGTGGGCGAGGGCGAGGTGGCCGCCGCTCCAGCCGGCCCGTTCGTAGGCGTGCACGCCCTCCTGGTAGAGGGCCTCCGCACGGTCGAGGCGGTCGCAGTAGGTGTAGGTGCCGGCGAGCATCAGCAGCAGTTCGATGCCCCACTCGGTGTCGGTCCAGCCGAGTCCGGGGGCGAGGCGGCCGTCGACCAGGGCGCGGTCGCACAGTTCGACGACCTCTTCGGCGTTCTCGCCGCGGGTCATGGCGTCGAAGCCGCGCAGGATCAGCAGGGCGCGTTCGGAGTTGTCCCGGCCGGTGCAGGCCGCCGCGAGCGCGGCGAGCCGCTCGCGGCGGTCGCGGGTGACCGCCTCGCCGGCGTGCAGGCCCTCCCACATGTACTGCACGGCGTGCAGCCTGAGGCGGGTGGGGCCGGGTTCGTGCCGGGCGGCCTCGAGCTGGACGGTGCGGACGGCCTCGCGGAGCTGGTTGTTGTGCAGCAGCGCCTGGGACAGCCGCCGGACGGCGTCCACGCGGGTGTCGTCGTCGAGTCCGGGCATGCTGAGGGCGGCCTTGAGGTGCTCGACGGTGGTGGCGGGGGCGGTCAGCAGGGTGGCGCAGCCCAGTTCGTACAGCACCTGTGCGTGCACCTCGGGCGGAGGCGGCTCTTCGAGGGCGCGTTCGAGGCAACGGCGGGCCGCGTCGGGGGCGCCCACGGCGAGGTGTTCGCGGGCGGCCCGGCGCAGCTGCTCGACGAGTTCCCCGTCGGCCTCCGGGTGCACCTTCAGCAGGTGGCGGGAGGCCGCGGCGGCGCCGAGCCCGGCGTCGGTGACGAGCTGGGCGGCGATGCCGTGCATGGCGGTGCGCAGCGCGTCGGGGATGGAGTCGTAGACGGCGGTGGCGATCAGCGGGTGGACGAACTCCAGCTCGTCCCCGCCGCACGCGGTGACCGGGTCGGTCTCGCGCAGGATGCGGGCCTCGCGCAGCTGCTGGATGCTGCGCAGCGCGTCCTCGCGGGGCATGGTGGCCAGCCGGGCGGCGAGGTCCACCCCCATGCCGGGGCCGAGGACGGCGACGGCCCAGGCGAACCGGGTGGCGTCGACGCCGAGATCCTCCAGGCGGGCGATGACGCCGCCGCCCCGGGCGGAGCCGCCCAGCGCGCGCAGATCGCCGGCCCGGGCCTCCACGGGCTGCAGGTCGCTGTCGCGGACCTTGGCGAGCAGTTCGACGGTGTCGTACGGGTTGCCGCCGGTGACCGCCCACACCTCGCGGCAGAACGGCGCGTCGGCGTGCGCCCCGAGCGCGGCGCGGGTGAGGCCGGCGGTGGCCTCGGGCGACAGGGCGGTCAGGGTGCGCACACCCGCGGCGGCGGCGACCCGGTCGAGCAGGACGGCACCGGTGCCCTCCGCCTCGCCGGGCCGCCGGGTCACCACCATCAGCGCGGACAGCTCCGCCAGGCGTCCGGAGAGCGCGGCGAGCCAGCGCAGCGTCTCCTCGTCGGCCCAGTGGGCGTCGTCGATCAGCAGCACCAGCGGCCACTCGCGTCCGGCGAGCCGGCTCACGGCGGCGACCAGGCCGTCGCACACGCCCTGCGGATCCGGGTGCCGGGCGGAGGGCTCGGCTATGCCGAGGGCGGGGCCGGCGATGCCGTACCAGTCGCCGAGATAGTCGCGGATCTCCTCCGGGTGCAGACGGACGAGCGCGGGCTGGAGCAGCTGCCGGACGACGTGGAAGGGCACGGAGCGCAGGAACTCGCCGCCACGGGCCGACCAGACGGTGCAGCCGCGCCGTTCGGCGATGCGCCGGGCCTCGGCCAGCAGGGCGGTCTTGCCCAGTCCCGCCTCGCCCTCGAACATCAGCAGTCCCCCGGAGGAGGACCGGTCGGCGCACAGCGAGTCCACCGCGTGCAGGACGGCGGTGATCTCCTCGTCGCGCTCCCACAGGGAAGCCGAGGCGGCCGCGTCCGGCCGTTCCCGCGTCATCCCGCTACCTCCCCTAGTCGCCCGGACGACGTACGGGTGCCGAGCGTAGTCTCCCGCCGGCCGGGACGCAGGAAGGTCGCGGTACCGCTTGCCGTGACGGGTGACGTTCGGGTAAGGACGGCGACAGGGCGGCCCGGTGACCTGGGCCGGGCCCGCAGAGGCAGTCAACGGGACTTTTCCGTACGGCAGTTGACGCCGGTCAGGGGTCCTCTCATCGGTCTTTCACCGACGCCTCATACGGTGGGGTCATGACGCAGGTGACTCCTCCCGGGTGGTACCCCGACCCCGGGCAGACAAGTGACGGTCCCGCCACCGAGCGCTGGTGGGACGGCAAGGCGTGGACGGAGCGGATCCGCCCGGCCGGGGCGGCCTCGGCAGGGGGTCCGCAGGCGCAGCCGCAGGACGGTCCGGCGGACACCGGGGCCCGGGGCGGCGACGGGGAAGCGGACGCGGCCGGGCAGCCGCAGGGCGGGCGGCGCGACGAAGCCGGGCAGGCGGCCCGGCAGTCCGGCGAAGCCCAGGATCCGGCCGAGGAGGCCGCCGGGGATCCGACCGAGAAGACCACCGAGGCTCCGGCCGAGAAGACCGCCGCGCAGGTCGGCGACGGCGCCGCGACGCAGGGCGCGCCCGCGGCCCCGGACCGGGCCGGCGAAGGCGCCGGCGAGGCCTCCTCCCCCGCGCCGGGGCAGCCTCCGGCACCTCACCCCACCCCGCCGGCGCCCCAGAGCCCTCCGGCCACCCCCGGCCCCTACGGATCACCCGGGCCGTACGGTGGGCCGGGGCCGTACGGCGGGCCCGCCCCCTACGGGCAGCCGGGACCGTACGCCCAGCCCAACCCCTACGCCCAGCCCTCCGGCTACGGACAGCCCGGGCAGCCGGGGCACATGGGGCAGCCCGCGTCCCCGGCGTACCCGGGCTACCCGCCGTACGGTGCGCAGCCCGCCCCGGCAGTGCGCGGTCCGCGGCGCGGGCTGCGCACCGGGGTGGCCGTCGCGGCGGCCGCCGCGGTGCTGGCGAGCATAGGTGTGGGGGTGTACGTGCTCAGCCAGGACGACGGCGGCAGCAGCAACCGGGCGGGGGCGCACCGCAGTTCCGGCGGCTCCGGGGACCGGGAGGGCTCCGGCGGACCGGACGGGCCGTTCGGCGGCCCGCACCGGGACGGCGGCGGGGACGACGACGGGGGTCCCGGCGGGAGCGCCGAACCGCCCAAGATACGCAGTGGTTCGGTCTCCGACCCGCTCAGCGGCATCAGCCTGCCCATCCCGGAGGGGTGGTACGGCCAGCAGATTCCTCTGTCGGGGGCGACGGTCAACTCCGAGGAGTCCTACGCGTGCCCCGGTGACGCCTCCCTCAACTGCGTCAAGGGGGGCGCCACCTCCGCTCCCGCGGTGCTGCTGGACACGCCGGGCGACACCCCCGAGGAGGTCGCCAAGGCCGACATCGAGACGAACGCCGAGCAGTCCTACGGCAAGGCCTACGGCGGGATCGCCTCGCACCAGGTGCTGGCCTCCGAGCCGGTCTCGGTGGCCGGGGAGCAGGGCTACATGGTGCGTTGGAAGGCGAACACCAGGAAGGGCTCGGACGGGTACGTCGAATCGCTGGCCTTCCGGGCACCCGGCACCGGACGGATGGTCGTCGTCCGCTTCGGTGTCGACGTGGACCAGGGGACGTCCGTGATCGACGAGATCACCGCAGGCATCAAGAGGTCCTCGGGCGGCGGCTCCGGCAAGAGCGTCTGACCGGCCGGCGGACACGTGCCGGCCGGGTGGGGTGCCCCTCCGCTCCAGAGGAACCCCACCCGGCCGGGGTGCGCGCCGCCCCCGTCCCCACGGTGCGGCGCGAGCAGGTCACCGTCCAGTCATCCCGTGGACGGCGACCTGGGTCATGGTGCGAGCCCGAGCGCGGGCAGCACGCAGGCCTCCACGAACCGGACCATGTAGTCCGGGTCGGCGTACTCCCCCTCCAGCAGCGGCCGGATGCGCAGAACGCCGAAGATCTGCGCCGGCACATGCTCCAGCGCCGGATTGTCGGGGGCGACCTCGCCGCGCTCGACTGCGCGGCGCAGCATCTCCCGCAACGCGTCGACCTCCGGCTCCACCAGCGCCTCGCGCAGCGCCTTCTTCAGCTCCGCGTCCTGCAGGATGGCGTTGCCCAGAGCCTGCAGCAGCCGGGTGTCCTTGCCGGACCACTCGCCCGCGGCCCGCGCGACCTGCCGCAGGTCCCCGGCGAGCGAGCCGGTGTCGATCCCGGCGAACCGGGTGCGGCGGCTGGCCCGCAGCGCGGCCACCACGAACTGCGGTTTGCTCCGCCACTGCCGGTACAGCGTCGACTTGCTGCACCGGGTGCTGGCGGCGACCCCTTCCATGGTCACGGCCTCGTATCCGCTCTCGCGGATCTGGTCGAGCACGGCGTCGAAGAACTCCCGCTCGCGCTCGGGGGTGATCTTGGAGCGACGCGAGGCGACAGCCGTCTCCGGTCCGTCCGCGGCCTGCGACGCCATCGCTCTGCTCCTCGCTCGAGGGTCTCCGTCCCCACGCCGGCGCCGTCCTGGGCGACGCGTACCGGGAGATCCGTGGATCGATACGTCAGTGTACCGGTACTCGACCGTATCGGTACACTTCCGTATCGGTACGCTGCCGTATCGATGCCGTGGGGACGGACACACCGCCCTGCCCCGCACCGCGGCACCACGCACCCGCACACCGCCAGCGAGGGGACCGGGCATGACGTCGACAACCGAGGGGGCCGAGGCCGAGCCCAGCAGGCCGGCACGGCCCCGGGTCGTACGCGAGCTGCTGCTCGTCGCGGGGCTGTTCCTCCTCTACAAGGCCGCGCGCCAGCTGGCCGCGGACCACACGGCGGAGGCGTTCCGCAACGCCCACCGGGTGTGGCACGCCGAGCGAGCCGTCCATCTGCTGGACGAGGCCGCGGTGCAGTCCCTGCTGCTGCACGGCGACACCCTCATACGTGCGGCCAACACCTACTACGCGACGGTGCATTTCCCGGCCACCGCGGGCCTGCTGATCTGGCTGTACGTCAAGCGCCCCGCGCACTACGTGTGGACCCGCCGTGTCCTGGCCACGCTGACCGGCGCGGCGCTGGTGCTGCACCTGACCTTTCCGCTCGCCCCGCCGCGCATGCTCGGCGAGGCGCACCTGATCGACACCGGGCACGTCTACGGGCCGTCGGTGTACGGGCCGCCGGCCACCGACCATCTGTCCAACCAGTACGCGGCCATGCCGTCGCTGCACTTCGGCTGGGCGGTGATGGTGGCCGTCGCGCTGGTCGTCGCCACCCGTTCGCGATGGCGGTGGCTGTGGCTGCTGCACCCCCTGATCACCCTGCTGGTGATCGTCGGCACCGCCAATCACTACTGGCTCGACGCCTTCGCCGCCGCCGCGCTGCTCGCCCTCGGTCTGGCCGTGGTCCCGCGGCCGCACCCGCGGCCGGCGATCCCGGGCCCGCGCCGCGAGACCGCCGTGGACGGCGAGACGGCCGGTCTGGTGGGGGCCTCGCGGTGAGCGCCGTGCTGATCGCCGTCGTGCTGTCCCTGGTCTCGGCCGTGGCCTACGCGGCCGCCGCCGTCTGCCAGGAACGGCTCGCCGCACGGGCCGGAGGGACCGGCACGCTGCGGCTGCTGCGCTCGGGCGCCTGGTGGTGGTCCGTGGTGCTGAACGGCTCGGGGGCCCTGCTGCACGTGGTGGCCCTCAAGTACGGTCCGCTCACCGTGGTGCAGCCGCTGGGAGCGCTCACCCTGGTGGCGGCGGTGCCCCTGGGCGCGCTCACGGCGGGACGGCGGGTGGCCGCGGTCGAGTGGCGGGGCACGGTGTGCACGCTCGCCGGGCTGGCCGCCCTGCTGGTCGCGGCGGCCGGACCGGCGCCCCGGCAGGTGCTGGGTCCCGGTCAGGCGCTGGCCGTCGCGGGTGCCACGGCCGCCCTCATCGGGGTGCTGTCCCGGCCCGGGGCGCGCCCGGGTCTGCGGCACGCCACCGCGTCGGGGGTCGCCTCGGGGGTGGCCTCCGCCCTCACCCAGACCGTGACCGTGGCCGCGACGGACCACACCGGGCCGCTGCTGAGCGCCCGGGTGATCGTCGTCACGCTGCTGGTGGCGGTGTTCGCGGCGGGCGGGCTGCTGCTGTCGCAGACCGCCTACCGAGGAGGGCTGGGCGCGCCGCTGGCGGTGGTGACGCTCGCCAACCCGGTGGCAGCGGCGGTGATAGGGATCACCCTGCTCGGCCAGGGCCTGCAGGGCGGAGCGCTCGGCGTGGTGCTCGCCCTGGCGGGCGCGGCACTCGCCTCCTGGGGCGTCGTGGACCTGTCCCGGGCACCCCGGCCCGGCGCGCCCTCGGGTCCCACCCGGCCCGAACCGAGCCGTCCGACCGCACCCGGCACCGTCGAGTCCGACGGCCGGGACGGCGGCCCGGACACCGGGACGCGAGGCGGCGGCACCGGGCGTCCCGTGACCACGTGGCGGCCCCGGCAGGAGCAGGCCGCACCACCGGCGCCACGGGGGCCGGGCCTGCGCCCGCCCGGGGGCCCGGCCGCAGCGGCCGCCGGCCTGCCCGGCCCGTCCGGATCCTGTCCGGCCCGGACCACCTGAGCACCATCCGGGCCGCGTCCTGCGCGCGCCCGCGGAGCTGGCCGCGGGCCTCGCTGTGCGCACCCGCGGACCTGGCGGCGGGCCCGCCGGTCCGCTCAGCCCAGGCCGCGCGAGTCCTGCTTCAGTGCGGTGTCGACGGTCAGTGCCGTCGCCACCACCAGGCTCAGCAGCGGCTCGGGCAGCTGGTAGTGGATCTGCAGGACGTAGTTGTCGGCGGTGGTGAACAGCGTCTTGGCCAGGCCCTCCCAGGTCTTGGTGATCCGGGCGACCTCGTGGTCGGCGTGGTCGACGACGGCGAAGTTCCAGGCGCGCCAGTTCTCCGCCTTGATCGCGCCGACCTGCGTGCCGCCCGCGACCATCGCGAAGTTGATCTTGCCGAAGACGTTCTGCTGGACGATCTCGCCGACCTGCGAGCCGTCCGGGCGGGAGACGATCACCCGCGACTTCAGCAGCTTCGCCGGCCGGGTGAGCACCAGCTGCGGCTGCCCGTGGGCGTCGCGGATCTCCAGCCGGTGCGTCATGAACTGGTCCAGGCTGGAGACGAACCGCAACGCCTTCTTCATCGCGCTCTGCCCGACCTCGGTGACCGAGCCGATCTGCCGGCCGTTCTGGTCGAAGACGCTGTACTCGTTGGTCAGCTCGATCAGCTTGGCCTTCTGGTTCACCACGAGCACCGGCTCGGTGAACAGGGTGCCGCCGCCGGGGCCGCCGGCGGTGACCCCCGCCTGCTGCCGCACCTGGTGCTGCACCCGCGGGTCCACGGCGGCGGGCTGGGCAGGAGGCTGCGACGGCATCTGCGGGGCGGACGGTTGCTGCACCTGCGGCGGCACCTGCGCGGCCGGCGGCTGTTGCTGCGCCTGCTGCGGTGCCTGCGCGGCCGGCGGCTGTTGCTGCGCCTGCTGCGGTGCCTGCGCGGCGGGCGGCTGTTGCTGCGCCTGCTGCGCCAGGTGGGCCCGAGGGTCGGCATGGGTGTGCCCGGTCCACTGGGTGCCGTCCCAGTACCGCAGCGTCCCGGCCGCTCCGTGCGGATCGGGGTACCAGCCTGCAGGTGTGTTCGAATGCGTGGTCACCGGGGCACACTACCGCGAGCCGGCCGGGAAGCAACCGCTTCCCGGCGGTGGCCTCACTCCACGGCGATGGCCGGATCGCTCACGCCCGGCTGCCCGTTCTGCACATGTCCGGCGAACCGCCGCAGGAAACCGGTGTCCGACGGCGCGGTCACGGACAGGTCGTACCAGCGCCGGCTCGCGGCGAGGTCGAAGCGGCGTCGCACGGTGTCGCCCGGCCGCACCCGCACCACGTACCTCCGCCCCTTGTGGTAGCCGTCGGACACGGTCAACGACACCGCTTTCGTGCCCGGGTTGGTGAAGGTCAGCTCGACGTCCGCGCCGGTGTGGCGCGCGGTGACCTCCCATCCCGCATCCCCCGCCCGGCCCCGGAAGGCGCGCAGAAAGCCGTCCGGGCCGTGCACGGTCAGGTCGTGCGCGCCGCCGGAGTCCGCCGCGTCCCAGGTGCCGGAGACGGTGGTGCCGGCCGCGGTGGTGTAGGTCCACGGCCCGTCGTCACGGTTGCCGGAGGTGACCAGGAAGGCCGCCCCGGCGTGCGGTCCGGAGGAGAAGGTCAGCGTGAGCGTTCCGGCCGCCGGGTCCGCCCAGGCGTCCACGAAGGGTGCGTACTTCAGCGGGCGGGTGGGACGCTGTCCGCGCTCCTGCCGGGGCAGCACGCCGCGGGCGGGCGGGGCGGGCACGTAATCGGGGTGGCGGTCGCGGTCCGGCGGCCGGTATCCGGCGGTGTCGGGCAGCGGCACCGGCCGGACGTCCGGCCGGGAGAAGTCGAAGGCGGAGGTCAGATCGCCGCAGACGGCACGCCGCCACGGCGAGATGTTCGGCTCGTGCACCCCGAAACGGCGCTCCATGAACCGGATGACCGAGGTGTGGTCGAAGGTCTCGGAGCAGACGTAGCCGCCCTTGCTCCACGGGGAGACGACCAGCATCGGCACCCGCGGCCCGAGCCCGTAGGGCCCGGCGACATGCGTGCCGTCGCCCGGGAACACGTCCGCTCCGACCTCGGCCGTGGACGCGCCCTGCGCGGCGGAGGCGGGCGGGAACGGCGGCACGACGTGGTCGAAGAAGCCGTCGTTCTCGTCGTGGGTGAGGAACAGGACCGTCCTGGCCCACACCTCGGGCACAGCGGTCAGCGCGTCGAGGACCTGGGAGACGTACCAGGCACCGTAGTTCGCGGGCCAGTTGGGGTGCTCGGTGAAGGCCTCGGGGGCGACGATCCAGGCCACCTGCGGCAGCTCGCCGTTCTTCACGTCGGCGCGGAGGCGGTCGAAGAGGCCCTCGCCGGTGCGGGCGTCGGTGCCGGTGCGGGCCTTGTCGTACAGTGCGTCGCCGGGCCGGGCGGTGCGGTACTGGTCGAAGTAGAGCAGGGAGTTGTCTCCGTAGGTGCCGCGGTAGGCGTCCTCGATCCAGCCCCAGCCGCCGGCCGCGTCGAGGCCGTCGCCGACGTCCTGGTAGATCTTCCACGTCACCCCGGCTCGCTCCAGGCGCTCGGGATACGTCGTCCAGCTGTACCCCTTCTCGTCGTTGCCGAGGACCGGACCGCCGCCCATGCCGTCGTTGCCGACGCAGCCGGACCACAGGTAGTAGCGGTTGGGGTCGGTGGAGCCCGGGAACGAGCAGTGGTAGGCGTCGCAGACGGTGAAGGCGTCCGCCAGGGCGTGGTGGAACGGTATGTCGTCGCGGGTCAGGTAGGCCATGGTCGTGGTGCCCTTGGCGGGCACCCACCGGTCGTGCCGGCCGCCGTTCAGAGCGGCCTGGGTGTCGTTCCAGCCGTGCGGCAGGTCCTGGACGAACGCCAGGCCGAGATCGTCGGCGTCCGGACGGAACGGCAGGATCTCCCTGCCCGCCTCGTCCTTCTGGTGCCAGACCGGCTTGCCGCCGGGCAGGGTGACCGGGCGCGGGTCGCCGAAGCCGCGGACGCCGCGCAGGGTGCCGAAGTAGTGGTCGAAGGAGCGGTTCTCCTGCATGAGGACGACGATGTGCTCCACGTCCTCGATCGACCCGGTGCGATGGTGGGCGGGCAGTGCGGCGGCCCTGTGGACACTGGCGGACAGCGCGGTGAAGGCCGTGGTGGCGCCGGCGTTCTGCAGAAAGCGGCGCCGGTCGACGTCGGGCATGGGCGGCGGACCTTCCGTACGGCAGCGGCATCCGGCCGCTGGACGACTCGTTGCTGGGCGAGGCGAGTGTTCCAAGCGGAGGCAACGGACGAGAAGGGCTCGATGGCGCGCATGTGAACACCTGGTCACGTGAGGTGTGCGGATCCGGCCAGGTGGGGAAGCTCGCGTGCATGGCACAGACACGGACGACGACACGCCCGGGGACCAGACGTCCCGTGCGGCAGCTGTTGGCGGCATCGGTGGGCAATGCCGTCGAATGGTACGACTGGTACGCGTACACCTTCCTGGCCGCCTACATCGCCGACGCCGTCTTCCCCAAAGGCACCGGCGACTCCCTGGTACCGCTGCTGTCGACGTTCGCCGTGTTCGCCGTGGGCTTCTTCATGCGACCCCTGGGCGGGCTGGTCATGGGCGCGGTCGCCGACCGGCGCGGCCGCCGGGCCGCGCTGACGGTCACCATCCTGCTGATGAGCGCCAGCAGCCTGCTGGTGGGCCTGACCCCCACCTACGCCTCGGCGGGGGTGGTCGCGCCCGTGGTGCTGGTCCTGGCGCGGCTGCTGCAGGGTCTGTCGGTGGGCGGCGAGTTCGCGGCCTCCACCACCTTCCTGGTGGAGTCGGCGGGGCCGGGCCGGCGCGGGCTGTTCTCCAGCTTCCAGTACGTGTCCACGACCGCGGGACAGCTGGTGGCGTCGGGGATCGCGACGCTGCTCGTCGACACCCTCGACGAGCGCACCATGGACGGCTGGGGCTGGCGGGTGCCGTTCTGGTTCGGCGGGCTGCTCAGCCTGGTCGGCTTCTGGATCCGGCGCGGCGCCGAGGAGACCCGCAGCGAGGAGCAGCGGCAGGCACCGCGCCCCGGCCTGCTGGAGGCGCTGCGCCGGCACCCGCGTGCCTCGGCGCTGATCGTGGGCATCACCGCGGGCGGCACCATCGCCTACTACACCTGGACCTCGTACCTGCCGACGTACGCGGAGCTGAACGCGGACGTCAGCAGGTCGGACGCGCTGCTGGCGGGCACGGTGTCGCTGGCGTTCTTCGGGCTGCTGCAGCCGGTCGGCGGGCTGATCTCGGACCGTCTCGGGCGCCGTCCGCTGCTGCTCTTCTTCGGCCTGGGCTTCGCGCTGCTGTGCGTGCCGCTGCTGCACGCGCTCGACGGCTCCTTCGGGGTGCTGCTGCTGGTGCAGCTGGCGGGCATGGTCCTGCTGACCGGGTTCACCTCGATCAGCGCGGCCGTCAACGCCGAGGTGTTCCCGCCCCGGGTGCGCGCGGCCGGCATCGGCTTCCCCTACTCCCTGGCCGTCGCCCTGTTCGGCGGGACGGCGCCGTACGTGGGCACGCTGTTCAAGCAGTGGGGGCACGCAGGGCTGTTCCCGTGGTACGTCGCCGTGCTGTGCCTGCTGTCGTCGCTGGTGTATCTGCGGCTGCCGGAGACCGCCCACCGGGAGCTGGCCCGCTGACGACGCGCGGGCGCGGCCCCGGTGGGACGGCCGTGCGGGTACGGCTGCGGGTCAGGCCGTCGCGTACACCTCCACCTCGCCGAGCTGGCCGGCCGGCCAGCCGGTGTTGGCGCTCACGGTCAGCCGCAGCAGGCGCAGGCTGGTGTCACCCGGCAGGTTCACCGTGACGGTGTTGCCCGTGGCCGGGTCGAACCGGTGGTCCTGCGGGCCGACCACGGTGGAGAAGGAGGACCCGTCGGTGCTGGCGAGGACGGCGATGGTCTGGGTGCGGGCACCCCAGTCGGGCGACGGCGGCAGCTTCAGCACCAGCCGGCGCACCGTCTGCGGCGCGCCGAGGTCGACCGTCAGCGACTGCGGGAAGGCGTTGTTGGCGGACTCCCAGTAGGTGGTGGCATCGCCGTCGACCGCCTTGTCCGGGGTGTAGACGTCCTGGGAGCCGGTGGCGGTGGCCGGCCTTCCCTGGGCGAGGTTGCGGTTCGGGTCGGGTTCCACGTCGCCCTGGCCGGGCTGCGGCCAGCTGGAGCAGTCCGACCAGGTGGTGTCCCAGCCGGAGTTGCCGCCGCCGTCGGTGACGGTGAAGCTGCCCGAGCCGGTCGGGAACGGGCAGTTGTAGATGCCGGCCGCGCCGGTGCCGGTGGCGGTGACGTTGCGGAAGGTGGCCTCGCCGGGTACCTCGGCCTGGACGACGACGGTGCCGGTGTTCCGCACGGTGGCGCCGTCGACGGTGACGTTCTTCACGGCGTGGCCCTGACCGCCGCCGGAGACGAACTCGAAGGCGCTGTACGGGCTGTCGGTGATCGTGGTGTCGGTGATGCGGACCTGGGCCTCGATGGCGCTGTCGTAGGAGTCGACGCGCAGCGCACCCATCGGGTGACCCCAGTTGGGGTTGAGCGCGCCGGTGCGCACCAGGGTGTTGCCGTCGACGGTGATGGTGCCGGACAGCGGGTGGAAGGGCTCGGCGAACTTCTGGTTGGAGATCGCGATGCCGCTGCCCAGCGCGTTGGTGTCGGAGATCAGGTTGCCCTTGACGGTGATGTCGGTGCCGCCGTAGATCGCGATGCCGTTGGCGAGGTTGGGCTGGGTGATCGTGTTGTTCTCGAAGGTGCAGTCGGTGTCCGGGGCGTACAGGGACCACATGGCGAGGGCGTCGTCGCCCTGGTTGCGCAGGAAGTTGTTGCGGACCGTGACGTTCTTGGCGGTGCCGTTGAGGTTGAGGCCGTCGGCGGTGGTGTCGAGGATGCGGTTGTTCTCCACGACGAGGTTGTCGTTGGTGCCGGTCAGCCACAGACCGACCTTGACGTGCTGGATCCACATGCCGGACACCGAGGAGTCCGGGCCGAGCGAGCCGTTGACGAAGTTGTCCGGGCTGGAGTCGACGCGTTCGGTCACCTCGCCGATGACCGCGAAGTCCTTGAGGTGGACGTGGCCGGCGGAGTCGGTCTGGTCGATGAAGTGGGAGCTGTGCACGACCGAGTACCAGCTGCCCGCGCCCTGCAGGGTGACGTTCTGCACGCCGCCGAGGGGCCCGGTGACCCGGTAGTCGCCCGGCGGGATCCACACCGTGCCGCCCTGGGCGGCGGCGATGGCGTCGCGGAAGGCCTGGGTGGAGTCGCCCTGGCCGGTGGGGTCGGCGCCCTTGTCGGTGACGGAAACCGAGCCGGCGGGCTGCCCGGCCGCGGCCGCCACCTGCTCGAAGTCGGCGACGTCCACGGTGACCTGCACGTCGGTCGCCTGCAGGGTGACGGTGTCACCGGCCTGGACGTCACGGCCCAGCAGCAGCCGGGCGTTGTCGTAGAAGTGGTGGGTCGTGGAGCCGGGGATCCAGCCGGTGTCGATGTAGGAGTACGTGGAGGTGACGGTCAGGCTGCGGTCGAGCTTCGTGCCGTTGACGTAGACGTCGAGGGTGCCCGACTGGCCGTCGGGGACGCTGTAGGCGACGGTGAGGGCGTTGGCGGCGCGGGGCACGGTGAACTCCACCCGCTGTCCGGCCTCCAGCCGGACCGCCTGGCGCCCGGAGGCCTCCGAGGCGAGGGTGCCCTGGGTGTAGTCGGGTCCGATCGTGGTGCCGGTGGTGGTGGCGGACTCGGCCTCGACCGAGGTGAACGGCAGGTCCGCGCCCGCGGTCACGGCCTGGGCGGCCGGCGCGCCCAGCGCGACGAGCGTGCCCGCCGCGAGCGCGACGGCCGCACCGATGGCGGACAGCCGGCGGCGGGCGGCGAGGGTTCCGGTGGTGCCGTGCATGTGCCGATCCCTTCGTGTGGGGGTTGCGGGGACAGCGGTGTGAAAGGAGGCGCGGTCGGGCGGCGTTCCCTCAGGGGCGCAGCCAGACCGCCGTGTCCTGCGGGAGGCGGCCGTGGTCGTCGAGGGGGCCGCTGGCCAGCAGGAGTCCTGAGTGGTCGGGCAGCTCGGCGGGCTCGGCCGCGAGGTTCACCACACAGGTGACCTCGGTGCCGCGGGTGAACGCCAGGACGCCCTCGGGCGCCGGCAGCCAGGCGAGCGGGGCGTCGCCGACGCCGCGGCGCAGGCGGACGGCCCGGCGGTAGAGGGTGAGCATGGAGTCCGGGTCGTCCGTCTGCCGGTCGACGGCGTAGGCCGCCCAGCCCTCCGGCTGCGGCAGCCAGGGTTCCTCGCGGGAGCCGAAACCGGCGTACGGGGCGTCGCCGTTCCACGGCAGCGGCACCCGGCAGCCATCCCGGCCGGGGTCGGTGCCGCCGGAGCGGAAGTGCATGGGGTCCTCGATGCGGTCGAGGGGGATGTCGGCCTCCGGCAGCCCGAGTTCCTCTCCCTGGTAGACGTAGACCGCGCCGGGCAGGGCCAGCGACAGCAGGGCGGCCGCGCGGGCCCGCCGGGTGCCCAGGTCCAGGTCGGTGGGGGTGCCGAAGGATTTGGCGGCGAAGTCGAAGCCGGTGTCGGCGCGACCGTAGCGGGTGACGGTGCGGGTGATGTCGTGGTTGCACAGCACCCAGGTGGCGGGGGCGCCGACGGGGGCGTGTTCGGCGAGGGTGCTGTCGATGACAGCCCGCAGTCGCCGTGCGTCCCAGGGACAGGTCATGAAGGCGAAGTTGAACGCGGTGTGCAGTTCGTCGGGGCGCAGATAGCGGGCGAAGCGCTCGCTGTCGGGCAGCCACACCTCGCCGACGAACACCGCGCCGTACTCGTCGGCGACGCGGCGCCAGGAGCGGTAGATGTCGTGGAGTTCGTCGCGGTCGAGGTACGGGTGCGGGCCCTGGCCCTCGGTGACGTCGGGCAGACGGGGGTCCTTGGCGAGCAGGGCGGCGGAGTCGATGCGGACGCCGGCGACGCCGCGCTCGAACCAGAACCGCAGGATGTCCTCGTGCTCCTGCCGCACGGCCGGGTGGTCCCAGTTCAGGTCGGGCTGCTCGGGTGCGAACAGGTGCAGGTACCAGCTGCCGTCCTCCAGGCGCGTCCAGGCCGGGCCGCCGAACTCCGACGTCCAGTTGTTCGGGGGGAGTTCGCCGTGGGCGCCGCGTCCGGGCCGGAAGTGGAACAGCTCCCGCTCGGGGCCTCCGGCGCGGGCGGCGCGGAACCAGGGGTGCTGGTCGGAGACGTGGTTGGGGACGATGTCGACGATGGTGCGGATGCCCATCTCGCGTGCCTCGGCGATGAGTTTCTCCGCCTCGGCGAGGGTGCCGAAGGCGGGGTGGACGGCGCGGTAGTCGGCGACGTCGTAGCCGCCGTCCTTCATCGGGGAGACGTACCACGGGTTGAACCACAGGGCGTCCACGCCGAGTTCGGCGAGGTACGGCAACCGGGAGCGGACACCCGCCAGGTCGCCGGTGCCGTCCCCGTCGCCGTCGGCGAAGCTGCGGACGTACACCTGGTAGATGACGGCGGAGCGCCACCAGGCGTCGTCCGTCCGGCCGCTCGGTGCTTGGGTGGGCTGTCCCACGGTTGCGGTTGCCTTTCTGTCTCGGGTCCGAAGTGCCTGCGGCCGCCGCCGGCCGGGCGGGCCGCGGGTCAGCCTTTGACGCTGCCCGCGCCGATCCCGGCGATGATGTGCCGCTGGAAGACGAGGAACAGCGCCACCACCGGAATGCTGGCGATCACCATGGCGGCGACGAGCACGGTCAGCGGGATGTTCTGCGACAGCTGGACCAGGGCCACGCTGATGGGCTGCTTGTCGGTGTCGGAGAAGACCATCAGCGGCCACAGGAAGTCCTGCCAGACACCGACCAGCGCGAAGATCGACACCACGCCGAGCACGGGCCGGGACATCGGCAGCACGATCGACCACAGGATGCGCAGTTTTCCCGCGCCGTCGATCTCGGCGGCCTCCAGCACGTCCCGCGGGATCTGGTCGAAGAACCGCTTGAGCAGGTACAGGTTGAAGGCGTTGGCGGCGGCGGGCAGCCAGATCGCCAGCGGGTCGTTGAGCAGGCTGGTGTGGATCAGCGGCAGGTCGGCGACGGTCAGGTATGTCGGGACGACCAGGGCCTGGGCGGGGACCATCAGGGTGGCGAGGATGCCGCCGAGGACCACCCTGCCGAAGAGAGGTCTCAGCTTGGACAGGGCGTAGGCGGCGGCCGTGCACAGCACCAGCTGGCAGGCCCAGGCACCGGCCGCCTGCACCGCGGTGTTCCACAGGTGCTGCGGCAGCTGCATCAGGTCCCAGGCGTCGGTGTAGGCGCTGGTGTGCCAGTGACGGGGCACCAGGGTCGGCGGGGTCTCGGCCACCTCGCTGGGCGACTTCAGCGCGCCGGTGACCATCCAGTAGACGGGGAAGAGGAAGGCGAGGGCGAACAGCAGCACCGTGACGGTGAAGACGGTCCAGTACACCGCCTTGCCGCGGGGGCGGGCCAGGGCCGCCGGGGAGATCAGGGTGCGGGTGCTCATGCGTCCTCCTGGCCGGAGCCGGACCGGGTCAGCCGCAGATACAGGGCGGAGAACAGCGCGAGCAGCACGAGCAGCATCACGCTCAGCGCGCAGGCACCGCCGAAGTCGTTGTAGAGGAAGGCGTATTTGTAGATGAGGTAGAGCACGGTGACGGTGGCGTTCTCCGGGCCGCCGCCGGTGATGACGAACGGTTCGGTGAACACCTGCATGGTGGCGATGATCTGCAGCAGCATCAGCATCAGGATCACGAACCGGGTCTGCGGGACCGTGACGTGCCGGATGCGCTGCAGCAGGTTCGCGCCGTCCAGTTCGGCTGCCTCGTACAGCTCGCCGGGGATGGACTGCAGGGCGGCCAGGTAGATCAGGACGGTGCCGCCCATGTTGGCCCAGGTGGCGACGAGCACCAGGGAGACCAGGGCGGTGTCGGTGCCGTTGGTCCACTGGGAGGTGGGCAGGTGCAGGGCGCGCAGCACCTCGTTGGCGAGGCCGGCGCCCGGGTCGTAGAACCACTTCCACAGCAGGGCGCTGACCACGGGCGGGATCATCACCGGCAGGTAGACCACGACCCGGAAGAAGGCCTTGGCGTGCCGCAGTTCGTTCAGGACCAGCGCGAGCAGGAACGGGATGGCGAAGCCGATGAGCAGCGCCAGCACGGTGAAGGTGAGGGTGTTGCGCCAGGCGGCGCCGAACTCGGGGTCGTGCAGGACGCGGGTGAAGTTGGCGGTGCCGACCCACTGGGGCGGGTTGCCGGGGGTGTACTTCTGGAAGGCGATCACAATGGCGCGGATCGCCGGGTACCAGGAGAACAGGGCGAAGCAGATCAGGCCGCCCAGCAGGAAGGCCCAGGCGCGGGCCTGCTCGGCGAGACGGCGGCGCGCGGCCCCGGCCGGGGGCGGCGCCGGGTGCGGGTGGCCGGCGGCCGCCCGGGTGGGGCGCCGCTCGGCCGTCTTCGTCGTCATGGCCGTCAGCTCCGGGCCAGGATGCCGTCGATCTTGCCGGACGCGTCCTTGAGGAGCTTGTCGATGTCCGCGTCCTTCTTGGTCAGCACGGCGGAGACCACGCCGTCGAGGACGGAGTAGATCTGCTGGGCGTGCGGCGGCTCCACCTTCAGCCGCAGCGTGCCGTTGCCCTCCAGGAAGGCCCGGTAGTTCTCCACCGGGACGTTGGCGTTGGCCTTCTTGATCTGCTGGTCCTTCGCGTCGGCGGCGCCGGTGAACAGGCGGGGCTCGGGCAGGCCCACGGGTGCGTCGTGCTTCTTGGCGCGTGCGTAGTCGCCGAGGAAACCCTGGCCGGGGGTGAGGAACATGTGGTCGAGCCACTTCAGTCCGGCGCGGATCTGGGCGGGTGTGTTCTTCTTGTTGAACATGTAGCCGTCACCGCCGATGAGGGTGGCCTTGCCGCCGGGCATCGGGGCGAGGGCGAGGTCCTTGTAGTTGCCGCCCTTCTCCTTGACCAGGATGGGGATGTTGTCGGGGGCGGCGAGATACATGCCGAGCTTGCCCGAGCCCATCATCAGCTGCACGTCGTTGATGACGAGCAGCTGCTTGCTGCCCATGGAGTCGTCCTTCCAGCGCATGTCGTACAGGTTCTGCAGGACGGCGCGGCCCTGGGGGGTGTCGATGGTGGCCTTCTTGCCGTCGGGGCTGACCACGTCGCCGCCCTGGGAGTACAGCTCGGCGGTGAAGTGCCAGCCGCCCTGATTCTGGGCGCTGTAGTCGGCGTAGCCGACGACGCCGTTGCCGAGCGCGGCGATCTTCTTCGCGTCGGCCCGGACCTCCTCCCAGGTCGTCGGCGGCTTGTCGGGGTCGAGTCCGGCCTGGGCGAACAGCTTCTTGTTGTAGATGAGCCCCATCGAGTAGCCGGTGCGCGGGATGCCGTAGATCTTGCCGTCGACGGTGTAGATGTCGCGCAGCTGCTTCTGGATGGTGGGGTAGCTCTTCAGTTCCTTGATGTAGGGGGTGAGGTCGGCGGCCTGGCCGGTGTCGACGACGTGCCGCACGTCGGTGAAGTAGGTGTAGAAGACGTTCTCCATCTGGCCGCCGGCGAGTTTGGCGTCGAACGTCTTGGGGTCCTGGCACGGGAAGGCGTCGTGGGCCTCCACCTGGATGTCCGGGTTCTGCCGGGCGAAGGAGGCCAGGTCCTCCTCGAAGAACCGGCGGTCGAGCTTGGCGCTCCTGGGCGGTTCGCAGTTGACCGTGATGCGGGTCTTGCCGCTCGCGGAGTCGTCGTCGCCGGACGCGCAGGACGTCAGGGTGAGGGCGAGGGAACAGACGCCGATCACGGCGACGGCATGACGAAACCCGGTGCTTCTCATCGGTGGACCCCTCTGGACAACAGCGGTGGGCGCCGCACACTCAAGCACCGGGAGCCGGGCTGCGCAAGATATCGCGCGGAACACGAAAGAAATTGACAAGATGTTGGATCTTCAGGACGGCAGCGCGTACCTCAGGCGCGAGGTGCTTGCGCCGTGGATCCCCGGACCACCAGCTCGGGCTCGAACAGCAGCTCGTCGGCGGGGACGGGACTGCCGCCGATCTGAGCGTGCAACAGCTCCACGGCCGCCTTGCCCATCGACTCGATCGGCTGGCGGACCGTGGTCAGCGGCGGCTCCGTGCAGTTCATCAGCGCCGAGTCGTCGTAGCCGACGACCGAGATCTGCGCCGGCACGTCCAGCCCGCGCCGCCGGGCGGCACGCACCACCCCGAGCGCGAGCGGGTCGCTGGCGCAGATGAAGCCGGTGACCCCCCGGTCGATCAGCCGGGTCGCGGCGGCGTGACCGCCCTCGATGGAGAAGATGGCCCGCGCGACGAAGTCGTCGGGCAGGGCGTCCCCGGCCAGGGCGCGCGCGGCGGCCAGCTTGCGGGCCGAGGGCACGTGGTCGCCGGGGCCGAGGACCAGGCCGATCCGCTCGTGCCCGAGGGAGACGAGGTGGCGCCAGGCCTGCTCGACGGCGACCGCGTCGTCGCAGGAGACGCACGGGAAGCCCAGGCGGGCGATGCCGGCGTTGATCAGCACGACGGGGATGTTGCGGTCGGCCAGCAGCCGGTAGTGGTCGTGCGGGGCGTCCGCCTGCGCGTACAGCCCGCCGGCGAAGACGACCCCGGAGACCTGCTGCTGGAGCAGCAGTTCCACGTAGTCCGCCTCGGAGACGCCGCCCTTGGTCTGGGTGCACAGCACCGGGGTCAGGCCGAGCTGGGCCAGGGCGCCGCCGATGACCTCGGCGAAGGCCGGGAAGATCGGGTTCTGCAGCTCGGGCAGGACCAGGCCGACCAGGCGGGCGCGTTCCCCGCGCAGCTGCGTGGGCCGCTCGTAGCCGAGGACGTCCAGCGCGGAGAGCACCGCCTGCCGGGTGGTCTCGGAGACCCCGGGCTTGTTGTTGAGCACCCGGCTGACCGTGGCCTCGCTGACCCCGACCTTCTTCGCCACGTCCGCAAGTCTTCGCGTCATGCCCGCAAGGCTAGCGCAAGCTACGCAAATTCTTGCGGAGCCGGTCGGCGTGCGCTGTCATCGGACACGGCTGCCGGACGCCGTGTCCGCCGACAACCGCTGGGCCAGATGGACCGGCAGCACCGACAGCAGCACCAGCACGACCGCGACCACGCTGACCACGGGCGCCTGCTGCGGCCGGGTCATGTTCTCGAAGATCCAGATCGGCAGGGTCTCCACGCCCGGCCCGGCGGTGAAGGTGGTCACCACGATCTCGTCGAAGGACAGCGCGAACGCCAGCAGCCCGCCCGCGAACAGCGCCGAGCGCACCAGCGGGAAGGTGACGTCGACGAAGGCGCGGAAGGTGTGCGCGCCCAGGTCCATCGCCGCCTCCTCGTAGGAGCCGGAGGTCCGGCGCAGCCGCGCGACGACGTTGTTGAACACCACCACGATGCAGAAGGTGGCGTGGCCGACGACCACGGTGAACAGACCGAGGCCCACCCCGAGCGGCTGGAGCACCGTGGCGAAGGCGGAGTTGAGGGCGATGCCGGTGACGATGCCGGGCAGCGCGATGGGCAGGACCACCACGAAGGAGACGGTGTCGCGCCCGAAGAAGCGGTACCGGGCGACCGCGAAGGCGATGAGCGTGCCCAGCACCAGGGCGATCGCGGTGGCGCCCAGGCCGGCCTTCACCGAGGTCCACAACGCGCCGCGGGCACCGGAGTTGTGCCAGGCCTGCTGCCACCAGTGCCCGGTCAGGCCGGGCGGCGGCCAGCCGGCGCTGCGGTCGGGGTTGAACGAGTTGACGAGGACCAGCAGCAGCGGGATGTAGATCACCGCGAAGCCGACGAGGGCGGCGACGCCGAGGGCGATGCGCGTGCCGCGGGAGAGCTGCATGACTCACGACCCTCCTTGGGACGGGGAACGGCGAGGGCGGTCACAGGCCGCTGAGCGCACCGGTGCGGCGCAGCGCCAGCAGATAGAGCACGATGACGACGACGGGGACCAGGCCGAGGGCGGCGGCCATGGGCAGGTTCAGCTCGATGTTGGAGTACACGAGGTTGCCGATGAGCTGGGTCTTGCCGCCGACGATCTGCACCGTGATGTAGTCGCCGAGGCTGAGCGAGAAGGTGAAGACGGAACCCGCCGCGACGGACGGCAGCACCAGGGGCAGCACGACGGACCGGAACGTGCGCGCGGGCCGCGCACCGAGATCGGCGGAGGCCTCCAGCAGGCCCGCCGGCAGCTGCGCCAGCGCGGTGTGGACCGGCAGGATCATGTACGGCAGCCACAGGTACGTCAGCGTCAGCACCGCCGCCGGCAGCCCGAACCCGGGGCCGTCCAGCCCGAAGGGCCGCAGCATCCAGTCCGCGAGGCCGCCCTCGGACAGGATCAGCCGCCAGGCGTACACCTTGACCAGATAGCTCGCCCACAGCGGGGTGAGGACGGCCACCACCAGCAGCGGGCGCCACCGGCGCGGTGCCACCCGGGCGGTGAAGAACGCCAGCGGGAAGCCGATCACCGCGCACAGCACGGTGACGGCGAGCGCGACGCCGACGCTGCGCACGATCACCTCGCGGTAGACCGGAGTGGTCAGCACCGCACGGAGGTTGTCGGTGGACCACACCCTGACGACCTGCGAGGTGAAGGAGTTCGTCGTCCAGAACGCGGAGACGAACAGCATGGCGAGCGAGCCGAGGTAGAGCACGGCCAGCCACAGCAGCGGTGCGGTCAGCAGCAGCGCCAGCCGCAGGCGCGGGCGGCGGTGCAGCGCGCCGGCCAGCCGCCCGAGGGTGCCCTGCGGGCGCTTCCGGGCGGCCGGCGCGGCAGGCGGTGCCGGGGCGGCGGCGGTCACGGCTCAGCCCTTGATCTCGGTCCAGGCCTGCACCCACTTCGCGTACGGGACGCACGTGACGTCGGTGCGTCCGTCCAGGCACTGCTCGACCGGTGTGTTCCAGAAGGCGATCCGCTTCCAGTAGGCGGTGTCGGCGGCGTGATAGGTGGTGCAGAAGTCCTTGTCGCTGGTCTGCTCGCAGGCCTTGGCGTTGGCGGGTGCCTCGCCGAAGTACTCGGCGACCTGCGCGTTGACCTTCGGGGAGACGATCCAGTTCAGCCACTTGTAGGCGCAGGTGGGGTGCTTGGCCTTGGACGAGACCATCCAGGTGTCCGACCAGCCGGTGGAGCCCTCCTCGGGCACGAACGCCTTGACCTCGGCGCCCTCGGAGGCGGCGAGGTTGGCGATGACCTGCCAGGTCGTGCCGATCACGGAGTCGCCGCTCTTGAAGGCGGAGACCTCCTTGAGGTAGTCGCTCCAGTACTCCCCCACGTTCTTGTTCTGCTCCTTGAGCAGATCCACGGCGGCGTCGAACTGCTTCTGGTCCAGCGCGTAGGGGTCCTTGATCTTCAGCTCGGGACGGTGCGCCTTGAGGTACAGGGCGGCGTCGGCGATGTAGATGGGCGAGTCGTACGCGGTCACATGGCCCTTGTAGGCGGAGGCGCCGTCGAAGACCGCCGACCAGGAGGTGGGAGCGGGTGTCACCTTCTCGGTGTCGTACATCAGCAGGTTGGCGCCGCGGCCGTGCGGGATGCCGTAGGCCTTGCCGTCGACGCTGTTCCACGGCTGCATCTTCAGATCGGGGAAGATGTCCTGGTAGTTGGGCACCAGGTCGGTGTTGACCGGGGCGGCGTCGCCGGAGGCGATCAGGCGCAGGGAGGCGTCGCCGGAGGCGGACACGGCGTCGTACTCGCCGGTCTTCATCAGTTTGACCATCTCGTCGGAGCTGGCCGCGACCTTGGAGCGGACCTGGCAGCCGGTCTGCTTCTCGAAGTCGCTGACCCAGTCGGCGTCGGGGTCGTTGGAGCCGTCCTCGACGTAGCCGGCCCAGGCGATCAGATCGACCTCGCCCTCGGGCTTGCCGAGGTGGGACGGGGCCTTCAGGTCGGGCGGGTTGAGGCCGGTGGCCGAGGACTCGCCGTCACCGCCGGAGGACCCGCAGGCGGTGACGGCGAGGAACAGGGTGGCGGCGAGGGCCGCCTGAACGGTTCGGACGAGGCGCACGGCAGGACTCCCTGACAACGAAAGCGGTTCAGCGGGCGTCGGGTACCTGGACGGTGTGGCGGCGGTGCCAGGCGAGGCGTACCCGGGCACCCCGGAAGGCGGCGACGTCCTCGGCGGAGGTGGTGAGGTTCTGCTGGAGGGCGGTGAGGCGTCCGCCGGCGTCGAGGTCGACGAGGAAACGGGTGGCGTCGCCGAGATAGACCACCTCGGCGACGGTGCCGGTGGCGGTGACCTGCCCGGGCTCGTCGGCGGCGGACTCGTGCAGCACCCGGATCTTCTCCGGGCGGACGCTGTGGACGCCGTCTTCGCCCAGGATGCGCCGGGCGGCCTCGCCGCGCAGCAGGTTGGAGGTGCCGACGAAGGAGGCGACGAAGGAGGTGGCGGGGCGTTCGTAGATCTCGGCGGGTGTGCCCACCTGTTCGAGGCGGCCCTGCCGGAAGACGGCGATCCGGTCGCTCATCGCCAGCGCCTCCTGCTGGTCGTGGGTGACGAAGACGAAGGTGATGCCGACCTCGCGCTGCAGGGCCTTGAGTTCCAGCTGCATCTGCTCGCGCAGCTGTGCGTCCAGGGCACCGAGGGGTTCGTCGAGCAGCAGCACCCGGGGGCGGCCGACCAGAGCCCGGGCGAGGGCGACCCTTTGACGCTGGCCGCCGGAGAGCTGTGCGGGACGTCTGGTGCCGTAGCCCTCCAGGCGGACCCGGGCGAGCGCCGCGCGGGCCTGCCGCAGCCGCTCGGTCTTGGGCACCTTGCGGATCTTCAGGGCGTAGGCGACGTTCTGCTCCACCGTCATGTGCGGGAAGAGGGCGTAGTCCTGGAAGACGGTGTGGACGTCGCGTTCGAAGGGGGCGAGGCGGGTGACGTCCTGCCCGGCGAGTTCGATCCGTCCCTCGGTGGGCGTCTCGAAACCGGCGATCAGCCGCAGCACCGTGGTCTTGCCCGAGCCGGAGGGGCCGAGCATGGAGAAGAACTCGCCGTCGCGCACGGCCAGGTCGACACCGTCGACGGCGACCGTCTCCCCGAACGTCTTGCGCAGGCCCTGAAGCCGGACCGCCATTCCCTCCATGCGGGAACCCTTCTGGCGCTCATGGACGTCGGACGGAAACATATGAAGTCAGATGTCACAGCTCAAGACCGCCTCCGGGGACAGCTCGAGTCGGCGGCCGAGGTGGTGGCCGTGAGGCAGCGCGACGCGGACGGCCGTGCGCCGGGCGGCGTGGGCACGGACGGGGGCGGTGACACGTCCGGGACGGCCGCCGGGGCGACAGGGGTCGGTCGAGGCTTGACCGGGGCGCGCACGATGGTGTTCGCGTGGCTGGATCCGGGGCGGTCGGCGTACCCGGACGACACGCACTGGACTGGTTCGCCGAGCCCCGCGCCACGGGGCGGCGCGCCCTGTCGGGCCCGTACGTCGGCTGTCTGTGCTCCGACACCTACAGCCTCACGCTGTCGGAACCCGTCCGGTGCGCGGGCCGCTTCGCCGGGGTGGCCGCGGCCGGGGTGTGCCTGCGCGACGTCGAGGCCCCCTCGCGCTGCCGCTGCCGCGGGCGCTGCCCGCCCCCGCGCATCTGGTTCAGCGCCCGGGCCCGGGTCGCCGCCTCCGCCGACCCGGCGCACCTGACCGGGTCCCTCACCCGCGGTCCCGACTTCGCGGCGGTGCTGCGCACGGCCCGGACGGCCACCTGGGCAGGCCTGACGCTGGTGCCCTGCGCGGGGCTGCCGCTGGTGCTCGTGCTGGACGAACGGCACCCCCGCGCAGGGCACGGGACGAGCACGACGCCGTCGGCGACCTGAACGCCGACGGTGCCGGCTCAGGCCTCGGGTGCGGGCACCACGCGAAGGTGCCCCGCACTCCGGCGTACCCGCCGGGGCCCGCGCGCGGGCGTGTCGGTGCGCCGCGCGGCACGCGGGACGAGGGTGATCCGGGTGTAGCCGAGGTCCCGCAGCGTCTGCGGTGTCTCCTCGACGACCCGGCAGTCGGTGACGCCGCGCCGCGGATCGGGGTGGACCAGCGGCCGGACGGCGCCGTCGGACACGGCGGCCCGGGCACCGGCCACCCGCAGCCAGTGCGGCACGCCCTGCCGGTAGGCGGCGTCCATGATCGGGTCCTGGGCGATGTCCCGGCGCAGGGCCTGCAGCGCGTGGTCGGGACCGCAGCGGTCGAGGGCGGCCGCGAACTGGGCGAGCATCGGCAGGCACCAGCGTGTCTCGTGGTCGGGGCCGAGGACGGTGGCCGCCTCGGGGTGGAAGAGGACGAACCGCAGGAAGTTGTCGTCCGGCATGGCCGTCGGGTGCGGGCCCAGGTGCCGGAAGAGCGCGGTGAAGGCGCTGTTGCTCAGGACCACGTCCCAGCTGTGGTCGACGACGAAGGAGGGAAAGGAGACGGCCTCCAGCAGTGCGGCGTAGTCCTGCAGATAGGCCTGCGCCTCGGATCGGACGGGAACGGACCGCGGCGCCGGCCGCTGCCCTCCTGACTGAAATGCCATCGGGAGGTCACCCCTCTTGCCTCTGCGGCCTTCACGCGGCGCCCCGATCCTGCTGGCCGGAGACGAGTTGTGTCAACTATCGTGGCATTCCAGGACGGTTGACGGCCGGAATGGGCCACAGTTGTGGCGAGACCTGGATGTGGGTTCGAGCAACGGGCTACTCTCCGGGAGGTTCACGGCGCCCCGCCCTGTGAGAAGCCTGTGAGAGACATAGGAGATCTGTCGGTGACCGATGGCATCGAAGATCCGGGCACCTCGGTGTCGCCTGTGCTGACGGCGGTCGTCGCACGCGTCACCGCGCTCGCCGACCGGCTCGGCGTGCCCCACGCGGAGGTCTTCGACGTCGGCCGCCTGTCCGTGGCCAGCGGCGTGCCCGAGCCCGTGGTGCGGGCCCTGCTCAGCGGCCGGCCCGCGGGCGAGCCGGACGTGCAGGCACGCTTCCTGCAACGCCTGGACCTGCTGCGCCGCACCCGGCTCAAGCCCAACGGACGGCGCTACACCCAGCAGGAGATCGCCGACGGCGCCGGCATGTCGCGGCAGCAGGCGGGCGCGCTCATCAACGGCGACCGGCGCCCCACCATGGAGCACTGCGACGCCATCCAGCGCTTCTTCCGTGTGCACGCCGGTTTCCTGACCGCCGAGGACCCCGAGGCGCTGGCGGGCGCCCTGCAGCAGACCGAGCAGGAGCTGCTGCAGCGACTGGCCGAGCGCGAGGCGGCCGCGGCCGCCGACGACCCGCTGGAGCGGCTGCTGCAGAACCACGGGGTGCGGTCGATCGCCTGGCGTGCCGCGCAGCTGCCCACCGATCGGCACCGGGACAAGGTGGCCGAGTGGCTGGACATGCTTCTGGAGAGCGTGAAGCGGCCCGAGTCGTGACGCCGTGAAGCTGGGGAGGACCGTGGGCATCGACAGGCGGATGCGGCGGCTGTGCGGCGAACTGGTCGCCGAGCTGACGCTGCCGAAGCCGGCCCCGCCGGACGACCTGTACGCCGCGCTGTGCACGGCCATGAGCAGACGCCGCGGACGACCGGTGACCTTCCGCACGGCCGCCTTTCCGCCCGGCACCGCCAGCGGACTGTGGCTCGACATGGAGGAGCAGGACCTCGTCCTGGTCGAGCAACGCACGGCCCCCGACCACCAGTTGGTGATTCTCGGGCACGAACTGTGGCACATGCAGGCCGGTCACGGCGGCCGCCATGTCGAGGGCGCCGCCGTCGCCGCCCGCCTGCTCGACGAGGGCGCCGATCTCCCGGCGACGGTGCAGAAGGTGGCCGCGCGCAGCGGTTTCGAGCGCACGGAGGAAGAGGAGGCCGAGCACTTCGGCCTGCTGCTGGCCAGCAAGTGCCGTCCCTGGCTGGCCTCTTCCTCACTGCGCCGCCCGGTGCGGCGGGACCGCCTCGTGGGCCGGATCGAGGCGTCGCTGGGCTATCTGGGCCGCCGCATGGAGGTGGACGGGGAGCGTCCCGGGCCGCGCCCGTCGGACTGAACGGGCGACACCGGCTCGGCGCCGGGGCGTTGTCAGTGCCGGACGGCAAGCTGGTGGGCACGCACGGTTCCGCGAACGGCCGGGACCGGGCGGGCCGACCGCAGTGAGCCGACTTCCGGGGAGAGAGTCCGATGCCGACCGCCGTCCTGACCTACCACGAACGCGCCGCCGTCCAGGCCTACGTCCGGCTGCTGCGCACCGTCCAGGCCCGCCTCGGTGCTCCCCCGGCCGCCGACGGCCCGCCTGCTCTCCTCCCGCCGTCCGTCCTCGCCGATGCCGAACGAGCCCTGCGGCGCGCCGGGTTGAACGGCACCGAGGCGGAGTTCTTCCGGCTGGTCCGTGACTGGTGCGGTGAGGCGTGACGTAGGCCCGGGCCGGCTGCACAACGGGCTGCGGGTGCACGGAATCACGGATGCGGGACCGTCACCGCGGTCACCACGTGGCCCTCGCCGACGGCCCAGCGGCCCTCGAACCAGCCCTGCCTGCGGCCGCCCAGCACCGGTCCGGGGACCGTCAGCCGGGCCCGGAGCGTGCCGGTGCGCCAGGTGCCGGGAGCGGGGACGAGGTCGATGTCCGCTCCGGAGAAGTCGAGCCATGCCCCGGTCAGCGGGAACCACGCCTTGTAGACGGACTCCTTCGCACTGAACAGCAGCCGGTCCCAGTGGACGGCGGGCCGCCGCTCGACGAGCCGGGACAGCCGGCGGGCCTCCTCGGGCAGGGCGATGGCGTCGAGCACCCCCTCCGGCAGCGGACCGTGGGGTTCGGCGTCGATGCCGAGCGAGGCCAGGTCCGTGGTGCGGACCAGGGCGGCGGCGCGGTAGCCGTCGCAGTGGGTCATGCTGCCGGTCAGCCCCTCGGGCCAGCCGGGCGCACCCCGCTCCCCCGGCAGCACCGGCTGCGGCGGCACCCCGAGCTTCTCCATGGCGCGCCGGGCGCAGGCCCGCACCGCGGCGAACTCGCGCCGCCGTTTGGCGACGGCCCGCGCCACGACCGCCTCCTCCTGCGGGTACAACGCCGCCTCGGCGGCCGTGTCGTCCCCGTACGTCTCCACGGCCACCACCGTGTCGGGAAGCAGTTCAGGCAGCACGGTCACCGTCCTCGGCCGGCAGGATGCGGCGCGGTCCGCCCGGCGGCTGGGGCCGCTTGCGCCACTCGCGGGGGTAGCCCAGGGAGACCTCCTCGAAGCGGACTCCGTCCTGGCGGGTGCTGCGCGGGATGTGCAGATGACCGTAGACCATGGCCGCCACCCGGAACCGGCGGTGCCAGTCGTCGGTCAGCCGGGTCCCGCACCACAGGGCGAACTGCGGGTAGCGCAGGATGTCGGTGGGGTGCCGGTGCAGCGGATAGTGGTTGACGAGCACCGTGGGCAGGCCGTCGGGCAGGGCGGCAAGCCGGCGTTCCGTCTCGGCGACCCGGGCCCGGCACCATGCCGCCCGGCTCGGGTACGGGTCGGGATGCAGCAGGAACTCGTCGGTGCAGACGACACCGGTGCGGTGCGCGTGGGCCAGGCCCTCCTCCTCGGTGGCGCAGCCCTCGGGCAGGAAGGTGTAGTCGTACAGCAGGAACAGCGGGGCCACGGCCACCGGCCCGCCGGGTCCCTCCCACACCGGGTACGGGTCCTCGGGGGTGACCACCCCCAGGTCCCGGCACAGCGCCACCAGGTACTCGTAACGGGCGACGCCCCGGAGGGTGACGGTGTCCCGCGGGTGGGTCCACAGTTCGTGGTTGCCCGGCACCCACAGCACCTTGCGGAAGCGCCCGGCCAGCAACTGCAGGGCCCAGCGGATGTCGGCCACGGTCTCGGCGACGTCCCCGGCCACGATCAGCCAGTCGTCGTCCGTGGCGGGCATCATCCGCTCGACCAGCGCGCGGTTGTCGTCGTAGCCGACATGCAGGTCGCTGACGGCCAGCAGCCGCCCGGTCCCGCCGGCCGTTCCCGTCACCCTGCGCTCCTTGTCCGTGTCCGTGGTCGTGTACCTGGCCGTGTACCTGGTCGTGTCCTTGTGCGTGTCCGTGTCCGTGTGCGCTGTCCCGGTGCGTGGGGTGCCGCTGTGGTCGCTCACATCACGTCCGTACCACTGTCGCCACGAGACCACA
Organism: Streptomyces thermoviolaceus; assembly: GCF_045209695.1. NCBI lineage: Bacteria > Bacillati > Actinomycetota > Actinomycetes > Kitasatosporales > Streptomycetaceae > Streptomyces > Streptomyces thermoviolaceus. The sequence continues at coordinate 658,525 of NZ_CP109280.1, forward strand.
CGGGGACGACGGGAGGCAACCGTTCCGGGGGCGTCGGGGGTGGCCCACCTTCATGCGTGTCACACCCACATCGATACGTGGCGATCTGTACGAATTCGCGCACATCCGTGTCGGACGTCCACGGCCGTCGGTGGAGATTTTTTTCTCCCGAGGGTGTATCAGGCACAGGTCTCGCGGCTCTCATGCGTGGGGAAGCGCACAACGGGGGTGCCGACCGGGGGGGAACACGGGGGAACACGGGGGAACACGGGGGAACACGGGGGAGCACGGGGGAGCACGGGGGGCGGGGCGTTCGGCCGCTTCGCGCTGCGGCGGCCGAACGCCCCGGCGCGCCGCCGCACGGCACGCACCGCACGGCCTCGCTCCAGCAGGTCCCCGGAGCCTGGCCCGCAGCACCGCCGGCTCGCACGGCGCGCGGGCGGGGCAGGGCCCCGAACCGTTCAGGGCATCACGCCTGGCGCAGATACGCCAGCCCCGGATGCACCTCGAGGTATCCCGCCATCAGCCTCCGGGCCACGCTCACCGAGTCGACCAGCGGGTGCAGGGCGAAGGCCTTCACCGCTGCCGCGCGGGAGCCCGTCTCCGCGGCGGTCAGCACCTCGCGCTCGACCGCCTTGACCGCGCGGACCAGTCCGGCGGCGTGACCGGGCAGCGGGTCGGCCGCCACCGGGTGCGCCCCGTCGGCGTCGACCATGCAGGGCACCTCGATCACGGCGTCGGCGTCCAGCTCGGACAGGGTGGTGCGGTTGCGGACGTTGAGGATGAGCGTGGTCCGCTCGTCGCGGGCGATGGCCCGCATCAGCGCGAGCGCCACCTTCTCGTAGCCGCCGGAGAGGTCGTCGGCCTCCCGCTCCCCCGCGCCGGCCGTCTCACGGTTCTCGGCCATGTAGGTAACCTCGCGTTCGGCGCGGGTGCGGTTCCAGGCGTCCAGCGCGGAGACGTCCGGCCTGCTCGCCTCCGCGTAGAACCGGGCCTGCTGGTCGCGCAGGAAGGCACCGCGGGTCTTCTCGGCCTGCTGGTAGGCGCGGACGGTCTCGCGGTTGAAGTAGTAGTAGTGCAGGTACTCGTTGGGGACGGCACCCAGCGACTGGAGCCACTCGACGCCGAACAGCCTGCCCTCCTCGAAGGAGCCGAGCAGGTCAGGGTCGGCGAGCAGGCGCGGCAGCAGGTCCCGTCCGGCGACGCGCAACCCGCGCACCCAGCCGAGGTGGTTCAGCCCGACGTAGTCGATCCAGGCCCGCTTCGGATCCACGCCGAGGACTCGGGCGATGCGGCGGCCGAGGCCGACCGGTGAGTCGCAGATGCCGATCACGCGCTCGCCGAGGTGACGGGACATCGCCTCGGTGACCAGTCCGGCCGGGTTGGTGAAGTTGATGACCCAGGCGTCGGGGGCGAGACGGGCCACGCGGCGGGCGATGTCGACGGCGACCGGGACGGTGCGCAGACCGTAGGCGATGCCGCCCGCGCCGACCGTCTCCTGGCCCAGCACGCCCTCGGCGAGCGCGACCCGCTCGTCGGCGGCCCGGCCCTCCAGGCCGCCCACGCGGATCGCGGAGAACACGAAGTCGGCGCCGCGCAGCGCCTCGTCGAGGTCGGTGACGCTCCGTACGGCGGGTGCGTCGGGCACCCCGGCGGCCTGCTCGCTCAGCACCCGGCCGATCGCGGCCAGCCGGCCGGCGTCCAGGTCGTGCAGGACGACCTCGGTGACGCGTCCCTCGGAACGGTCCGCCAGCAACGCCCCGTACACCAGCGGCACCCGGAAACCGCCGCCGCCCAGAATCGTCAGCCTCACCCTCGCACCTTTCCGAGTTCCCGCCGCGTCCGTCCGGCCGGGCGCCCTCACGGCCCTCGCCCGGTCCGCACCGGCACCCTCCGCACCCTACCGATCCGCCGCGGTCGGTCGCCTGCTCGGACCTCGCCGCCTTCGCACGGACGTCGTGCCGGTTCCTTCTCCGGCGGGCCGTGCCGCCGTTCTCCTCCCGGCCCCGTCGTCGAGTCGCTCGCCGCGGACAGGCCGTCGCACTCTGACACTCCGTCACGTTCGTGCCGTCCCGCGTTCCGCCGCTCGTCACCGGCGGCCGAAAGAATCCGGCCGTCCCGTCTCGCACGACGCGTCACCCGGTGACCCGACCGCCCGCGCCGTGATTCGATGCGAACCCCCATGACCTCCACGACGACAGGAACCCGATGAGACGTCAACTGCTCGCCATCGCCGCGCTGTCGGCCGCCGTCGCTCTGGGCACCGCCACCTCCGCGGTGGCCGCCGAACCGGTGTGGCAGGAGACCGGCACGGCATACGTCGACTCACTGGGCGGCGGCCAGGGGCTGGCCAGCCGGGCGGACGGCTCGCTGCTGCACCGGGGACCCGCCTCCATCCCCCTGGACCTGCGCCTCAAGGGCTGGAACCACATCGGCGACCCGGACATCGCCGAGGACCATGTCTTCGACGCCTACCAGGGCGCGGACTCGGCGACGTCCAAGATGTTCGCGGTCACCACTCCGGACGGGAAGCGGTACGAGTACGTCCACCAGCTCGACGCGGGCGAGAAGGTGAACAACTCCTTCGCCGCCGTCTCGCCGGACGGCCAGTGGCTGGTGTCGGGCGAGTGGGGCGACCAGGACCGGCTCCAGGTCTTCCCCGCTCCCCTGCTCAACCCGGCCACCCCGAGGACCGGCGGCGACCTGCCGCAGGCCCCGCAGATCACCCTGGACAGGCCCGTGCGGGACGTCCAGGGCTGCGACTTCGTCACCGACACCCGGCTGCTGTGCGCCTCCGACGACGGCTCGAAGGAGCTGTTCCCCGAGGACCGGCCGCTGTTGCAGGTGGACCTGACGCACCGGCTGGACGGCACGCCGGTCACCGGGCACGTCACCAGTCTGTTCGCCCTGCCGCAGCGCAGCGCGTGCAGCGGGACGTACGAGGCGGAGGGCGTGGACTACGACACCACGACCGGCACACTGCGGGTCGAGGTCGTCCCGCCGGGCGTGTGCAAGATCGCGACGACCGTCTACTCGTACCAGCAGCGGTAGGTCGCATACCGGCGGCAGCGCTCTCGTCCCTCGCCGCACCGGCCGAGGGACGAGGGTGCCGTGGTCCTCACGGCCGGGCCGGGGCGGCAACACGCCGGGGACATCCGGGAGATCTCCGCCTTCACCGGATGAACTCCCCGGCGGGCGGCGGAGTTTCCTCGCTTCACCTCTTGACGCCGCGGGCGCCGGAGAGCACATTGGCCAGGCACACTGTGTGAGAGCGCTCTCAGACGCCCCCGTCTTCCACCCCCACCCTCTGAGAGGCACCCAGCCATGAGTGTTCCTCGCGGCGCACGCGCCGGCCACAGACGTCGCTCCCTCAGACGGGGACTGCTCGCGGTCGTCGCCGCGCTCGGTCTCGCGACCGGAGCCACCGCCGTCACCGCACCGTCCGCCGTCGCCTCGGCGCCGACCCCGCCGTCGGGCTGGAGCCAGGTCTTCCTGGACGACTTCGACGGCCCGGCCGGCTCCGGCGTCGACACGTCGGTCTGGCAGTACGACATCGGTACCTCCTACCCGGGCGGCGCCGCCAACTGGGGTACCGGTGAGATCGAGACGATGACGTCGTCCACCGAGAACGTCTCCCTGGACGGCAACGGCAATCTGCTCATCACGCCCCGCCGGGACGCCTCCGGCAACTGGACGTCGGGGCGCATCGAGACCGTCCGTTCCGACTTCCAGCCCCCGTCCGGCGGCACGCTGCGCGTCGAGGCGCGGATCCAGATGCCGAACGTCACCGGTGCGGCCGCCAAGGGCTACTGGCCCGCGTTCTGGATGCTGGGCTCGCCCTTCCGCGGCAACTACTGGAACTGGCCGGGCATCGGCGAGCTGGACATCATGGAGAACGTCCAGGGCCTGAACACGGTCTGGGCCACGATGCACTGCGGCACCAACCCCGGCGGCCCGTGCAAGGAGACGGAGGGCATCGGCGGTTCGACCGCCTGCCCCGGTTCCACCTGCCAGTCCGGCTTCCACACCTACGCGCTGGAGTGGGACCGGTCCACCAGCCCGGAGCAGATGCGCTTCTCGGTCGACGGTGTCACCTACCACACCGTCAGGGCCGACCAGATGGACGCGACGACCTGGGCGAACGCCACCCAGCACGGCTACTTCCTCATCCTGAACGTCGCCATGGGCGGCGGCTTCCCGGACGCCTTCGGCGGCGGCCCGGACGGCGGCACCGAGCCCGGCCATCCGATGGTCGTGGACTATGTGCGGGTGCTGCAGTCCGGCGGCGGCGGGGGCGACACCACTCCCCCGCCCACCGGGAACCGTGACGCCTACAGCCCGATCCAGGCCGAGTCCTACGACGCCCAGAGCGGGGTGCTGACCGAGGCCACCACGGACACCGACGGCGGCCAGAACCTCGGTTCCCTGGCGAACGGCGACTGGGCCCTGTACAAGGGCGTGACCTTCGGGTCGACGGCGGCCACCCAGTTCGTCGCCCGGGTCGCGAGCGGCGCCCCGACCGGGGTCAGCGGACTGGTCGAGGTCCGCCTGGACGACCGGAACAATCCGCCCATCGGCAGCTTCGCGGTGGGCAACACCGGCGGCTGGCAGTCCTGGCAGACGATCCCGGCGAACATCTCCCCGGTGACCGGCACCCACGACGTGTATCTCACCTTCACCAGCGGCCAGCCGTCCGACTTCGTGAACGTCAACTGGTTCCGCTTCGACCACTGAGCCACCGCGAAGCCACCGGGAAGCGGTTCCGCGGCAGCGACTGAGCCGCCGCGACCGGTTCCGCTCCGGCCGCCGCCTCACCGCGACCGCTTCCGCCGCGGCCACCGAGGCGCCTCGCGCACCGGGCCCCGCCTTCGGGCGGGGCCCTTCGTCGTGCCCGTCGCGCCCGTCGCGCCCGGCGGACGGCGTGCCGGGCGCTCAGCGCATCTCGGCGCGGAAGGCCACCGGGGTCTGGCCGGTGCGCAGCTGGAAGAACTTGGAGAAGTTGGCAGCGTCGGGGAAGCCGACGGCGGCACCGACCCGGCCGATGGGCAGATCGGTGTGCGCGAGCAGGCGCTTGGCCTCCAGCACGACCCGTTTGTCGATGAACGCCTTGGGGGTCTCGCCGGTGGCGGCGCGCACCGCGCGGACCAGGGTGCGGCGGGAGTAGCCGAGCGCTTCGGCGTAGGCGCTGACGCTGTGGTTGGTGGTGAAGCCCTTCTCCACCGCGTCGCGGAACAGGGTGAAGGTGGTGTCCTGGTGCCGCCGTTCCTCCTGGGCGGAGCTGGTGGCCAGGTGGGACAGCCGGACCAGGAACGCGGTGAGCGAGTGGCGCAGCACCGTGGTGTGCAGGTTCAGCGGGAGCGTCTCGGTGTCCTCGTACTCGCGGCGCAGCTGGTCCAGGGCGGCCTGCAGGGCGGAGCGCTGGGCCGGGTCGGGGTGGAGCAGGGGCGGCAGGTCGTAGCGGTACAGGCCGGTGGCCTCGACCGTGGCCCGGGGCAGGAAGCCGGGCTGCATGGTCAGGACGGTTCCGCGGTACTCGTCGGGGCGGGAGAAGCGATGGACCTGTCCGGGGCGGATCCACAGCACATCGCCCGCCGCGGCCTCGTACTCGGCGAAGTCGATCATGTGCCGCACGGGGCCCTCGCTGAACAGCATGACCACGTGGAAGTCGATGCGGTGGACTCGGTGCAGCGGTGCCTCGGCGTGCCAGGTGTGGTCCCTTCCCATGGGACCCACCTGCAGTCCTACGCCGGCGAGGCTCAGGTCGACCGGGAAGCGGAACGTTCTGATCTGGTCGCCTGCGTCGTCCTCGCTCTCGGCGTCCGCCCTACCCTGGGTGATTACGTCCGTCATGTCCCTCTCGCACCGTCTCGTCCACCCAACGGGTGGGTGTATCCGTCGCAGGCTGTCCCACTTTCACAACAGGCTGACACGCGGAGACCTACCGGTTCAAAAGTCAGACTTTTAGGTTCGAAGACGAACGGCAGCATTCCCTCCTTCCTGCGAGGACTTCTTGAAGATGAGCGAGCACACAACCGAGCGCTTCGAGTGGACGGACCTCGACCGGCGTGCCGTGGACACCGCCCGTCTGCTGGCGGCCGACGCCGTGCAGAAGGTGGGCAACGGCCACCCCGGCACGGCGATGAGCCTGGCCCCGGCCGCGTACACGCTGTTCCAGAAGGTGATGCGGCACGACCCGGCGGACCCGGAGTGGACCGGCCGCGACCGCTTCGTCCTCTCCCCGGGCCACACCTCGCTGACCCTGTACACCCAGCTGTACCTGGCCGGCTACGAACTGGAGCTGGACGACCTCAAGGCGTTCCGCACCTGGGGTTCGAAGACCCCCGGTCACCCCGAGTACGGGCACACCGCGGGCGTGGAGACCACGACCGGGCCGCTGGGCCAGGGCGTGGCGATGGCGGTGGGCATGGCCATGGCCGCCCGCTACGAGCGCGGCCTGTTCGACCCGGACGCCCCGGCGGGCACCTCGCCGTTCGACCACACGATCTGGGCGATCGTCTCCGACGGCGACCTGGAGGAGGGCGTCTCCGCGGAGGCGTCCTCGCTGGCCGGGCACCAGAAGCTCGGCAACCTGGTCTTCCTGTACGACGACAACCACATCTCCATCGAGGGCGACACCGCCACCGCCTTCTCCGAGGACGTCCTGGCCCGCTACGCGGCCTACGGCTGGCACACCCAGCGCATCGAGCCGGCCGAGAACGGCGACATCGACGTGCACGCCCTGTACCGGGCGCTGCAGGCCGCGAAGGCCGAGACGGAACGGCCGTCGATCATCGCGATGCGCACGATCATCGCCTGGCCCGCCCCCAACGCGCAGAACACCGAGGCCGCCCACGGCTCCGCGCTCGGCGAGGAGGAGGTCGCCGCCACCAAGCGCGTCCTCGGCTTCGACCCCGAGCGGACCTTCCAGGTGGAGGACGAGGTCCTCGCCCACACCCGCAAGGCCCTGGACCGCGGTGCCGAGGCACACGCCGCCTGGGACAAGCGGCTCGCCGAGTGGCGCGACGCCCAGCCCGAGCGCGCCGCCCTGCTGGACCGCATCCTGGCCGGGAAGCTGCCCGACGGCTGGGAGGACGCCGTCCCGGTGTTCGAGGAGGGCAAGTCGGTCGCCACCCGTGCCGCCTCCGGCAAGGTGCTGCAGGCCCTCGGCGCGGTGATCCCCGAGCTGTGGGGCGGCTCCGCCGACCTGGCCGGCTCGAACAACACCACCATCGACAAGAACTCCTCCTTCCTGCCGAAGGGCAACCCGCTGCCCGGCGCCGACCCCTACGGGCGCACCGTCCACTTCGGCATCCGCGAGTTCTCCATGGCCGCGGAGATGAACGGCATCGCGCTGCACGGCAACACCCGCATCTACGGCGGCACCTTCCTGGTGTTCTCCGACTACATGCGCAACGCGGTGCGGCTGTCGGCCCTGATGCAGCTGCCGGTGACGTACGTGTGGACGCACGACTCCATCGGCCTGGGCGAGGACGGCCCCACCCACCAGCCGGTGGAGCACCTGGCCTCGCTGCGCGCCATCCCGGGCCTGAACGTCGTCCGCCCGGCCGACGCCAACGAGACCGCGATCGCCTGGATCGAGATCCTCAAGCGGCACTCCACCCACCCGGCCCCGCACGGCCTGGCACTGACCCGGCAGGGTGTGCCGACGTACGCGCCGAACCCGGACGCGGCCCGGGGCGGGTACGTGCTGCGGGAGTCCTCCACGCCGGAGCCGGACGTGATCCTCATCGCCACCGGTTCCGAGGTGCAGCTCGCCGTGGCCGCCCGGGACCTGCTGGAGGCCGAGGGCGTCGGCACCCGGGTGGTGTCCATGCCGTCCGTGGAGTGGTTCGAGGAGCAGCCGCGGGAGTACCGCGAGAAGGTGCTGCCGCCGTCGGTGCGGGCCCGGGTCGCCGTGGAGGCCGGCATCGGGCTGCCCTGGTACCGCTACGTGGGCGACGCCGGCCGGATCGTGTCCCTGGAGCACTTCGGTGCCTCGGCCGACGCCAAGACTCTCTTCACCGAGTTCGGCTTCACCCCCGAGAACGTCGCCGCCGCGGCCCGCGCATCCCTGGCCGCCGCGCGCGCCTGATTCCGCACACACAAGAAAGATGATCACTGTGACCGAAGCAACCACGACCGCCGGAGCGCTGGGGCGCCTGGCCGACCAGGGCGTGTCGATCTGGCTGGACGACCTCTCCCGCCGCCGCATCGACTCGGGCAACCTCGCCGAGCTGGTCGAGACGAAGCACGTCGTGGGTGTGACCACCAACCCGTCGATCTTCCAGGCCGCCATCGGCTCCGGCGAGGGCTACGAGGAGCAGCTCGCCGACCTGGCGGTGCGCGGGGTCACGGTCGACGAGGCCGTCCGCATGATGACCACCGCCGATGTGCGCGCCGCCGCGGACGTGCTGCGCCCGGTGTACGAGGCGAGCGGCGGCACGGACGGCCGGGTGTCCATCGAGGTGGACCCGCGTCTGGCGCACGACACCGTGGCCACGATCGCCGAGGCCAAGCAGCTGGCCTGGCTGGTGGACCGCCCCAACGTCATGATCAAGATCCCGGCCACCCGGGCGGGCCTGCCGGCCATCACCGAGGTGCTGGCGGCGGGTATCAGTGTCAACGTGACGCTGATCTTCTCCCTGGAGCGCTACCGCGAGGTGATGGACGCCTACCTCGCCGGCCTGGAGAAGGCGCGCGCGGCCGGCCTGGACCTGTCCGGCATCCACTCCGTGGCCTCGTTCTTCGTCTCCCGGGTCGACACCGAGATCGACAAGCGGCTGACCGCGCTCGGCACCGAGGAGGCCCTGGCGATCAAGGGCCGGGCGGCGCTGGCGAACGCCCGGCTGGCCTACGAGGCGTACGAGCAGGTGTTCGGTTCTGTGAACGGTGGGACGGCGCCCGGTGAGCGGTTCGCGCGGCTCGCGGCGGCCGGCGCCCGTCCGCAGCGCCCGCTGTGGGCGTCGACCGGCGTGAAGGATCCCGCCTACAAGGACACCCTGTACGTGGACGGGCTGGTCGCGCCCGGCACGGTGAACACCATGCCGGAAGCCACGCTGAACGCCACCGCCGACCACGGTGAGATCACCGGGGACACGGTGACCGGCGGCTACGAGCAGGCCCGCACCGACCTGGCGGCTCTCGAGCGGCTGGGGATCTCCTACGACGAGGTCGTCCAGCAGCTGGAGGACGAAGGCCTCGCCAAGTTCGACAAGGCCTGGCAGGACCTGCTGGACGCGGTCACGAAGGCCATGGACAGCAAGGGAGTTGACGCGGAATGAGCAACAAGCCCGAACGGGCGGCGCAGGACGCGGCCGCCGGCCCGTCCCCGGACGCCGCCGTGGGCTCCGAGGAGCCGAGCCCCAAGGCCATGCAGGCCTCGACGCAGGCGCACAAGAAGGCCGAGGCCGCTGCCGCGTCCGCCGAGGTCCGGGTGCCGGTGGCTCCGGCCGCCGGCTGGGTGAATCCGCTGCGCGACCCCTCCGACCGCCGGCTGCCGCGCATCGCGGGGCCGTCGGGCCTGGTGATCTTCGGTGTCACCGGTGACCTGTCCCGCAAGAAGCTGATGCCGGCCGTGTACGACCTGGCGAACCGGGGTCTGCTGCCGCCGGGCTTCTCCCTGGTCGGCTTCGCGCGCCGCGACTGGGAGAACCAGGACTTCGCCCAGGTGGTGTACGAGGCGGTCAAGGAGCACGCCCGTACGCCGTTCCGCGAGGAGGTCTGGCAGCAGCTGAGCGAGGGCATGCGGTTCGTGCCCGGCGACTTCGACGACGACACCGCGTTCAAGCAGCTCAAGGACGCTGTCGAGGAGCTGGACGCCTCCCGCGGCACGGGCGGCAACTTCGCCTTCTACCTGTCGGTGCCGCCGCGCTTCTTCCCCAAGGTCGTGCAGCAGCTGAAGAAGCACGGCCTGGCGCAGGCCCCGGAGGGCTCCTGGCGGCGCGCGGTCATCGAGAAGCCGTTCGGTCACGACCTGGCCAGCGCCCGCGAGCTGAACCGGATCGTGCACGAGGTGTTCGACCCGGAGCAGGTCTTCCGCATCGACCACTACCTGGGCAAGGAGACCGTCCAGAACATCCTGGCGCTGCGCTTCGCCAACCAGATGTTCGAGCCGGTGTGGAACCGGTCGTACGTCGACCATGTGCAGATCACCATGGCCGAGGACATCGGCATCGGCGGCCGGGCCGGCTACTACGACGGCATCGGCGCCGCCCGGGACGTGATCCAGAACCACCTGCTGCAGCTGATGGCGCTCACCGCGATGGAGGAGCCCATCGCCTTCGACGCCGAGGCGCTGCTGACCGAGAAGCTGAAGGTGCTCAAGTCGGTGCGGCTGCCGCAGGACCTGGGCGCCCACACGGTGCGCGCCCAGTACGCCGAGGGCTGGCAGGGCGGCGAGAAGGTCCCCGGCTATCTGCAGGAGACGGGGATCGACCCGGCGTCCCGGACCGACACCTACGCGGCGATCAAGCTGGAGATCGACAACCGCCGCTGGGCGGGTGTGCCGTTCTACCTGCGCACCGGCAAGCGGCTCGGCCGCCGGGTCACCGAGATCGCGGTGGTGTTCAAGCGGGCACCGCACTCCCCGTTCGACTCCACCTCCACCGAGGAGCTGGGCGAGAACGCGGTCGTCATCCGCGTCCAGCCGGACGAGGGCATGACGGTCCGCTTCGGCTCCAAGGTGCCGGGCACCTCGATGGAGATCCGGGACGTGACGATGGACTTCGCCTACGGCGAGTCCTTCACCGAGTCCAGCCCGGAGGCGTACGAGCGCCTGATCCTGGACGTCCTGCTGGGTGACGCCAACCTGTTCCCGCGTCACCAGGAAGTGGAAGAGTCCTGGAAGATCCTCGACCCGATCGAGCGGTTCTGGGACGCCAACGGCCGTCCCGCCCGGTACGCGGCCGGGACGTGGGGTCCGCGGGAAGCCGACGAGATGCTCGCACGAGACGGACGGAGCTGGCGCAGGCCATGAAGATCGACCTCACCGACACCACGGCAAGCAAGATCAACAAGGCGCTGGTCGAGGGCCGCCGCGCCATCGGCACCCCCGCCGTGGGCATGGTCCTGACCCTCGTCATCGTCACCGACGAGGAGAACGCCTACGACTCGATCAAGGCGGCCCAGGACGCCTCGCACGAGCACCCCTCCCGCACCCTGGTGGTGATCAAGCGGCAGGCGCGCACCCTGCGGGACCGCACCCACTCGCGGCTGGACGCGGAGGTGCTGGTCGGATCGGAGGCCGGCACCGGCGAGACGGTCGTGCTGCGCACCTACGGCGACGTCTCCGAGCACGCCGACTCGGTGGTGCTGCCGCTGCTGCTGCCGGACGCGCCGGTCGTCGTCTGGTGGCCGGTGGACGCCCCCGACAACCCGTCCGAGGACCCGCTGGGCGCCCTGGCCCAGCGCCGCATCACCGACCTGTACGCCTACGAGCACCCGCTTCAGGTCCTGCAGACCCGGGCCCGCACCTACGCCCCCGGCGACACCGACCTGGCCTGGACCCGGCTGACGCTGTGGCGGTCCACCCTGGCCGCCGCGCTCGACCAGGCCCGGATGGAGGTGACCTCCGCGGCCGTGGAGGCCGAGCCGGACAACCCCAGTGCGGAACTGCTGGCCCGCTGGCTGGAGGCGCGCCTGCACGTCTCGGTCGACCGGCGGCCCAGCCCGGGCCCGTTCGTGACCGCCGTGCGCCTGGGCACCGCGGCCGGCGAGATCGTCGTCGACCGGCCCGCCGGCCCGCTGGCGACCCTGACCCTGCCGGGGCAGCCCTCGCGTACGCTCGCGCTGAAGGTGCGCCCCACCTCCGAACTCATCGCCGAGGAGCTGCGCCGCCTCGACGCCGACGAGATGTATGCCGTCGCCCTGCGCGGCGAGCCCGTCAAGGAGACCGTCTGACATGTCCGACACCCCCAAGCTCACCCAGCGGCCGGAGTGGATCGCGCTGGAGGAGCACCGCTCCCGGCCGCAGCCGCACCTGCGTGAGCTGTTCGCGGCGGACCCCTCCCGCGCCGAGCGCTACACGGTGCGCGTCGGCGACCTGTACATCGACTACTCCAAGAACCTGGTCACCGACGAGACCCTGCGGCTGCTGCGCGATCTGGCCGCGGCGACCGACGTGTTCGGCCTGCGGGACGCGATGTTCCGCGGCGAGAAGATCAACATCACCGAGAACCGGGCCGTGCTGCACACCGCGCTGCGCGCCCCGCGGGACGCGGTGATCGAGGTCGACGGCGAGAACGTCGTGCCCAAGGTGCACGCCGTGCTGGACAAGATGAGCGACTTCGCGCAGCGGGTGCGGTCCGGCGAGTGGACCGGCCACACCGGCAAGCGCATCAAGAACGTCGTCAACATCGGCATCGGCGGCTCCGACCTGGGACCGGCCATGGCCTACGAGGCGCTGCGGGCCTTCACCGACCGGGATCTGACGGTGCGGTTCGTCTCCAACGTCGACGGCGCCGACCTGCACGAGGCCACCCGTGACCTGGACCCGGCCGAGACGCTGTTCATCGTGGCGTCGAAGACCTTCACCACGATCGAGACGATCACCAACGCCACCTCGGCGCGGTCCTGGCTGCTGGCCGGGCTCGGCGGCGACGAGGCGGCCGTGGCGAAGCACTTCGTGGCCCTGTCGACGAACGCGGAGAAGGTCACCGAGTTCGGCATCGACACCGCGAACATGTTCGAGTTCTGGGACTGGGTCGGCGGCCGCTACTCGTACGACTCCGCCATCGGCCTGTCCCTGATGATCGCCATCGGTCCGGACCGTTTCCGGGAGATGCTCGACGGCTTCCGTCTGGTCGACGAGCACTTCCGCACCGCTCCCGCCGAGGCCAACGCACCGCTGATCCTGGGTCTGCTGGGCATCTGGTACGGCAACTTCCACGACGCCCAGACCCACGCGGTGCTCCCCTACAGCCACTACCTGTCGCGGTTCACCGCCTATCTGCAGCAGCTGGACATGGAGTCCAACGGCAAGTCCGTGCAGCGCGAGGGCGACCCGGTTCAGTGGCAGACCGGTCCGGTCGTGTGGGGCACGCCGGGCACCAACGGCCAGCACGCCTACTACCAGCTCATCCACCAGGGCACCAAGCTGATCCCGGCGGACTTCATCGGGTTCGCGCGCCCCGTGGCCGAGCTGAGCGACACCCTCAAAGCGCAGCACGACCTGCTCATGGCGAACTTCTTCGCCCAGACGCAGGCGCTCGCCTTCGGCAAGTCCGCCGAGGAGGTGCGGGCCGAGGGGGTCGCCGAGGAGCAGGTGACGCACCGCACCTTCCACGGCAACCACCCCACCACCACGATCCTGGCGACCGAGCTGACCCCGTCGGTGCTCGGCCAGCTGATCGCGCTGTACGAGCACAAGGTGTTCGTCCAGGGCGCCGTCTGGAACATCGACTCCTTCGACCAGTGGGGTGTCGAACTGGGCAAGGTCCTGGCCAAGCGCGTCGAGCCCGCCCTCACCGAGGGCGCCGAGGTGCCCGGCCTGGATCCCTCCACCGCCGCCCTCGTGGCCGCCTACCGCACCCTGAGGAAGTGAGCTGACATGGCAGCGATGCAGATGGGCCTGATCGGCCTGGGCAAGATGGGCGGCAACATGCGCACCCGTCTGCGCAACGCCGGCCACACCGTCATCGGCTACGACCGCAATCCCGAACTGAGCGACGTGCCCAGCATGGTGGACCTGGTCGACCAGCTCGACCAGCCCCGCGTGGTGTGGGTCATGGTCCCGGCCGGCGGCCCCACCCAGCACGTCATCGACCAGCTGTCCACCCTGCTCAAGCCCGGCGACCTCGTCGTGGACGGCGGCAACTCCCGCTGGACCGACGACGTCAAGCACGCCAAGCAGCTGCACGCCCGCGGCATCGGCTTCGTCGACGCGGGTGTCTCCGGCGGCGTGTGGGGCCTGGAGAACGGCTACGCGCTCATGGTGGGCGGCGACAAGGAGCACGTCGAGCGGCTCCAGCCCATCTTCGACGCGCTCAAGCCGGAGGGCCCCTACGGCTTCGTCCACGCCGGCAAGGTCGGCGCGGGCCACTTCGCGAAGATGGTCCACAACGGCATCGAGTACGCGATGATGCAGGCCTACGCCGAGGGCTGGGAGCTGCTGGAGAAGGTCGACAGCGTCGACAACGTCCGGGAGATCTTCCGCTCCTGGCAGCGCGGCACCGTCATCCGCTCCTGGCTGCTCGACCTCGCGGTCAACGCCCTCGACGAGGACGAGCACCTGGAGAAGCTGCGCGGTTACGCGGAGGACTCCGGCGAGGGCCGGTGGACCGTGGAGGCCGCCATCGAGAACGCCGTGCCGCTGCCCGCGATCACCGCCTCGCTGTTCGCGCGCTTCTCCTCCCGCCAGGAGGACTCGCCGCAGATGAAGATGGTCGCGGCCCTGCGCAACCAGTTCGGCGGCCACGCGGTCGAGAAGAAGGGCTGACCGGCCATGGGGGACGTGCTGCTGGTCCGCCACGGCGAGACGCGGTGGAGCCTGTCGGGCCAGCACACCAGCTACACCGACCTTCCGTTGACCCCGCACGGCGAGGAACAGGCCAAGTCGCTCGCTCCCCTGCTGTCGCGGCGCACCTTCGCCGCGGTGCGCACCAGTCCGCTCGCGCGGGCGGTGCGCACCGCGGAGCTGGCGGGTCTGTCCGGCGCGGTGCCGGACGAGGATCTGCACGAGTGGGACTACGGCGGCTACGAAGGTGTGAGCACGGCCGACATCCACCGGGACCGGCCCGGCTGGGACCTGTGGACCGACGGGGTGCCGCCCGGGCCCGAGGGGCATCCGGGCGAGTCGGCCGAGCAGGTCGGGCGGCGCGCCGACCGGGTGCTCGCCCGGGTCCGCGCGGATCTCGCCCGGGGCGACGGCGATGTGGTCCTGGTGGCCCACGCCCACTTCCTGCGGGTGCTCACCGCCCGCTGGCTGGGCCTGCCCCCGGTCGAGGGGCGGCTGTTCCGGCTGGAGACGGGCACGGTCAGCCGGCTGTCCACGGAGCACGACCGGCCGGTGATCGCGGAGTGGAACACCCGTCCGTAGCCCTGTTCCCGACCGGTTCCCGCGGCCCGGATCACCACGGCGGTGGTCCGGGCCGCGGCGTGCCGGTGCCGCGTCGCCGTGCGGCGGCCGGCCACGGCCGGAGCGGACGGGGTCAGCTGTGCTCGCCGGGCACGTGCGTGATGCCGTACACCCGGTCGACGTGCAGCCGCAGCACGAGGCGCCGTTCGCGGACCTGGGCGGCGCGGAAGTCGTCCCAGTCCGGGTGCTCGCCGAGCGCGGCTCGGTAGAGGCCGATCAGTTCCTCCACCGTCGCGTCGTGCGGGTCCGCCGCGACCGGGGTCAGCTCGGCGGTGCCCTCGGCGACCGTGTAGGCGCGCCGGTCGGCGGAGGTGACGTGGTAGGAGGCGCGGGGGTCGCGGCGCACATTGCGGGTCTTGGCGCGGTCGTCGGTGACGGAGATCCGGATGACGCGCCGCTGAGGGTCGAAGACGTGGACGACGTTCGACAGCTGGGGCCGGCCGTCCTTCTTGAGGGTGACCAGCACGCCGTCGTGCCCCTGGGCGAGGAGGGCGAGCAGGGCGTCGTCGGACGCGGAGGCCGAAGATGTGTCCTGGGTCATACCGTCGTCAACCGGAACGCCGTGCGCGCCCATTCCCGGCCCGTCCCCGGTCCGCGGCGCCCTCTCCGACCGGCCGCCCAGGATCGCCGGGGCCGCGTGCCCCGACGGTTCAACTCCCGGAAAACACAAGGCTGTCGCTCTCGACGGCCGACGTCCATTACGGTGATCTCCGGCCCATGTGCCGCTGCCCAGCCGTCGCGTCCGGCGCCCACAGCGCCCCGAGGAGGTCCCGTGCCGAGCGCCCCCGCCGAGCCCCGGGCCACCGGTGCCCCGGGCCGGGCCGTGCGCCGCTCCGGGCGGGCCGCCCGCGGCTCGGCAGCCTGTCACGCTCTCACCACAGTGGACACAGGACGGAGCCAGGCATCCATGACCTCCCCCGGCAGCGGCGGCAGCCGCATCCGCCCCGACGGCATCGACACGACCAGGCCGCACCCGGCCCGTATGTACGACTACTTCCTCGGTGGGAAGGACAACTACGAGGTCGACCAGGTGGCGGCCGAGAAGGTCATCGCCAAGGCCCCCGAGGTGCGGGAGGGGGTGCGGGCCAACCGGGACTTCCTGCTCCGCGCGGTGCGGCATGTGGTCGGCGAGTACGGCATCCGGCAGATCCTCGACGTGGGCACGGGCCTGCCGACGGAGCCCAACGTCCACCAGGTCGCGCACGCGATCGCCCCCGAGACCCGGGTCGTCTACGTCGACAACGACCCGATCGTCAGCACGCACTCGATGGCGCTGCTGGACGGCACGGACCACACCTCCGTGGTCCTGGCGGATCTGCGGCAGCCACAGGAGCTGCTCGCTCATCCGGAGGTGCGCCGGCTCATCGACTTCGACCGACCGGTGGCGCTGCTGCTGGTCGCGGTGGTGCACTTCCTCGCCGACTCCGACGACCCGGACGGCATCGTCGCCACGCTGCGCGACGCCCTGCCCGCCGGGTCCTGCCTGGTGCTGTCGCACGGCACGGGTGATGTCCACGAGGACGGACGCGCGGACGCGGCCGCCGTCTACAACGAGGCGACCGCCCCCTTGGTCCTCCGCTCCCACGAGCGGATCACACAGTTCTTCGGTGACTTCACGCTGGTGGACCCGGGCCTGGTCCCGGTGACCCACTGGCGGCCCGAGGTGCCGCTGCGGCCCGACGCCCCGGCGATCGGGATGTACGGCGGGGTGGCCCGCAAGGCCGGCTGAGGCCGGCCGGCTGGTGCCCCGGTGGGCGCGGGAGTTCCCGCCGCCGCGCCCACCGGGGAGTCCTCAGGCGGCCGGTGCGGTCGCCTCCCGGTGTGCGCGCACGATCTCCGCGTACCGGTGACCGCTGCCCTTGACGGTGCGGGTCTGGGTGGCGTAGTCGACGTGGACCAGGCCGAACCGCTTGTCGTAGCCGTACGCCCACTCGAAGTTGTCCAGCAGGGACCAGGCGAAGTAGCCGGCCAGCGGAGCGCCCTGGCGGACGGCCGAGGCGCAGGCGGCGACGTGCTGCTCCAGGTAGTGCCGGCGTTCGGGGTCGTCGATCGTGCCGTCGGGGCGGACGGTGTCCGTGAACGCCGAGCCGTTCTCGGTGACGTACAGCTTGCGGGCGCCGTACTCGCGGGCCAGGCGCAGCAGCAGGGTCTCGATGCCGGTGGCGTCGATCTCCCAGTCCATCGCGGTGCGGGGCACGCCCTCGCGGCGCACGGCGCGGGCGCGGGGAGCGGGGCCGTCGGGGTCGTCGGCGATGCAGGCCGGGAAGTAGTAGTTGAGGCCGAGCCAGTCCAGGGGTGCGGCGATGGTGTCCAGGTCGCCGGGCCGCTCGGGCAGGTCGACGCCGTACACCTCGCGCATGTCGGCGGGGAAGCCCCGGCCGTGCACCGGGTCCAGCCACCAGCGGTTGACGTGCCCGTCCTGCCGGCGGGCCGCCGCCACGTCCTCGGGACGGTCGGTGGCGGGACGGACCGGGGAGAGGTTGACGACGAGCCCCACCTCGGCGTCGGGGACGGCGGCGCGGATCGCCTGGACGCCCAGGCCGTGCCCGAGCAGCAGGTGGTAGGAGGCGCGGACGGCGGCGGTCAGGTCGGTCAGACCGGGGGCCATCTTGCCCTCCAGGTGGCCGATCCAGGCCGAGCACAGCGGCTCGTTGAGGGTGGCCCAGTGGGTCACCCGGTCGCCGAGGCGCTCGGCGACGACCGAGGCGTAGTGCGCGAACGCCTCCGCGGTGGCGCGTTCCGGCCAGCCGCCCCGGTCCTGCAGCACCTGCGGCAGGTCCCAGTGGTAGAGGGTGACGAACGGGGTGATGCCGGCGTCCAGCAGGGCGTCGATCAGCCGGTCGTAGAAGTCCAGCCCCTTGGCGTTGACCTGGCCGTCGCCGTCGGGCAGGACCCGCGGCCAGGCGACGGACAGCCGGTAGGCGTTGGTGCCGAGGCGGCGCATCAGGTCGACGTCCTCGCGCCAGCGGTGGTAGTGGTCGCAGGCGACGTCGCCGGTGTCGCCGTTGTCGGTCTTGCCGGGGGTGTGGGAGAAGGTGTCCCAGATGGACGGCGAGCGGCCGTCCTCGGCGACGGCACCCTCGATCTGGTAGGCGGAGGTTGCCGTGCCCCACAGGAAGTCGTGCGGGAACGCGGCGAGGTCGATGGTCACGAAGGTCCCTTCACATGTCGTGGCGGAGGCGGGCCCCTCGCCGGTCACTTCACGGCTCCCGCCGTCAGTCCGGCGACGAGGTAGCGCTGCAGCAGCAGGAAGCCGGCGACCACGGGCACGCTGACGACCAGCGAGGCGGCCATGATCTGGTTCCAGTAGACGTCGTTGAGGGTGGAGTAGCCCTGCAGGCCGACGGCGAGCGTCCGGGTGGTGTCGTTGGTCATGACGGAGGCGAAGAGCACCTCGCCCCAGGCGGTCATGAACGCGTAGACGGCGACGGCGACGATGCCGGGGATCGCGGCCGGCACGACCACCCGGAACAGGGCGCCGAGCGGTCCGCAGCCGTCCACGAGGGCGGCCTCGTCCAGGTCGCGCGGCACCGAGTCGAAGTAGCCGATCAGCATCCAGATGGAGAACGGCAGGGTGAAGGTGAGATACGTCAGGATGAGCCCGCCGCGGGAGCCGAACAGGGCGATGCCGGTGGCGTTGCCGATGTTGACGTACAGCAGGAACAGGGGCAGCAGGAAGAGGATGCCCGGGAACATCTGGGTGGACAGCACGGTGACGGTGAACACCCGTTTGCCGCGGAAGGAGTAGCGGCTGACCGCGTAGGAGGCGAACACCGCGACGACCACCGAGCCGGCCGTGGCCGCGCCCGCCACGATCAGCGAGTTCACGAAGTACTGGGCGAGCGGGACCGTGGACCAGATGTCGATGTACGGGCGGATCGTCAGCCCGCTGGGCAGCCAGCGGAACGTGCCCGACACGTCCTGCAGGGGTTTGAGCGAGCTGGACACCATCACGTACACCGGCACCAGGACGAAGCCGGAGAGCAGAGTGAGGAAGATCCGCCGGGTCCACAGGAAGGAACGTGGCGGCGCCATCGGCGAGCGGTAGGTGTCAGACATCGGCACTCCTGCGTCCGCGTGAGGTGACGGCCAGGTACACGCCCGTGACGACCAGCAGGAACAGCAGCAACAGCACGGACATCGCCGAGCCGGTGCCGAAGTCCCAGCTGACGAAGGACGCCTGGTAGATGTGGACCGAGATCAGGTCCGCGGCCTGCGGCGCGGCCTTGCCGAACATCACGTACGGGGTGTTGAAGTCGTTGAACGTCCACAGGAACAGCACCAGGACGAGGACCTGGTTGACCGGGCGCAGCGACGGCAGGGTGATCTGGCGGATCTGCTGCCACATCCCGGCGCCGTCCAGGGCGGCCGCCTCGTACAGCTCGCGGGGGATGTTCTGCAGGCCGGCCATGACGATGAGGAAGGCGAACGGCCAGCCCTTCCACACCGACACCGTCAGCAGCGCCCAGAAGCTGTTGTCGCCGATCAGCCAGAACGACGGCTCGTCGGTCAGGTGCAGCTGGTCGTGCAGGACGTGGTTCACCAGGCCGTTGTCGTGCTGGAACATGAACACCCAGGTGATGACGGCCGCGTAGACCGGCAGCGCGTAGGGCACCAGGAACAGGGTGCGCAGCAGGCCGCGGCCGCGGAAGCCGTCCTGCAGGCAGATCGCGGCGGCGGTGCCGATCAGCCAGCACAGGGCGACCGACAGCAGGGTGAAGCCGACGGTGACGACGAAGGAGTGCAGGAGGGCCTCGCCGACCGGGGCGTCGAAGTCCACCGCGATGCGGTAGTTGTCGAAGCCCGACCAGGGTGCGGCGGTCCAGTTGCGGATGTAGAACTGCGTGATCTCCTTCAGGCTCATCACCGCGCCGATCACCATCGGCACCAGGTGGACCAGCAGTTCCAGGACGAGCGCGGGCAGGAGCAGCAGATACGGCAGCCAGGCGCGCCCGGCCCGCCCGGGGCGGCCGGGCCGCCCACGGCGCGGGCCGGCCGCCCCGGAGGACTTCTGTATGGCCGGCAGGCCGGCGTCCACGGTGGTCGTCATGGTGTTCACTTCGCCGGCATCTGCTGCTGAGCCTTGAGGAGCTTCGCCTTGACCGACTCGGTGGTCACCGCGCGGCCGGCGGCGGCGTCGGCGAACAGCTCCTTCACGGCCGTTCCGACGGTCGTCTCGAACTGCGACTCGGACGGCACCTGGGGCAGCGCGGCGGCGCTGGTCGCCAGGGTGTTCTTCAGCACGGCGGTCTCCGGGGTGTTGAACGCGGGGTCCGCCTGCGCGCTCTTGACCGGCGGAATGGAGCTGAACGCCTTGTTGAGGATCTTCTGCTCCTCGTCGCTGGTCAGGAACTTCACGAACTGCTTGGCGCCGTCCAGGTTGTGGGTGTTGTTGAAGACGGCGACGTTGACGCCGGCGACCATGGAGTTGATCCGGGTGCCGGATCCCGGGGTGCCGGACTGCACGGGCACCGGCGCGACCCCGTAGTCGTCCGGGTTCATGCCCTGGGACTTGAGGTTGGCGGAGGCCGTCTGCCACAGCAGCATGGCGGTGCGGCCCTTGGCGAAGTCGCTCACCGACTGGTTCTGCGCGTACTCGGCGTTGCCCGGCGGGACGACCTTGTCCTCGGCCATCAGGTCGACGTACTGCTTGACCGCCGCGACCACCTTGTCGGAGGTGAAGTCGGGCTTGCCGTCGGCGGTGAAGAAGTCGGCGCCGTGCTGCTTGGCGAAGACGAAGACGTGGTGGACGTTCTCGTTGAGGCTGGCGCCCTCGGCGCCGAGCGCCTGCTTGCCCTGGGCCTGGATCTTCTTGCCGTCGGCGATCAGCTCGGCCCAGGTGGCCGGCGGCTCGGAGATGCCCGCCTCGGCGAAGATCTTCTTGTTGTAGTAGAGCCCGTACGCCATGGAGTACAGCGGGACGGCGGCCGGGTCCTTGCCCGGGGCGCCGGTGGAGCCGAGCGCGGAGTCGACGAAGCGGTCCTTGCCGCCGATCGCGGCGAAGTTCTTCTCGTCCCACGGCAGCAGCGCGCCGGTGGCCTGCAGCGAGGCGCTCCAGGTGTTGCCGATGTTGAGCACGTCCGGTCCCTGGCCGGAGGTGGTGGCGGTGAGGATCCGGTTCAGCAGGTCGTTCCAGGGCACCACCTCCAGCTTCACCTTGATCCCGGTCTGCTTCTCGAACTTGTCGAGTTCGGGCTGCAGGACCTTCTTGTCGATCTCGATGCCGGCGCCCTGGTTGGAGGCCCAGTACGTCAGGGTCTTGGGCGAGTCGTTCGACCCGCCGCCCGTCGGCGTCCCGCCCCCGCAGGCCGAAACCGTCAGGGCGAGAGACAGGGTGACGGCGCCTACGGCCGCGGCTCGGATGCTGCGCATGGCTCCTGGTGTCCCTTTCCGGGAGTCGAGAACCCTGAGGGGCGACCGGCGTCGACGCGACTTCGCTCCCCGTTCGACTTCCTAAGCCGCCTCATGGCTTAATTTAGGACGTGAGTTAAACCCGGCCGGATGGGTCCGTCAAGGGATCCGGCAACGACATCCGCGCACCGGGGCGGCCCGACGGGACGCCGCGCCCCGCCCCACGGCCCCCGCATCCACCCCTTGACCAGCGGCAAACGCCCCAGCTCCGCACATTGCAACGGTTGGATATCGACGCCGCCCGACGGCCCCCTGGGCACCGTCACGCCCGAAGAAGCGTGCCTGTCCGGCCAGTTGACGAACCCCCCGTCACCCCGCGCACCAGACACCGACTGCGTCGCACCCCTTGACGCTCCGTTCACCCACGTGAAGCATTCACCCGCGAGAGAGCGCTCTCGGATCCCCCCATCGTTCACTTCCTGAAGACCAGGAGAGCCGCCATGTCCTCCGACTCCCCCACACCCGGCCGCACCGACGGCTCCGCCGGCCGCCCCATGCCGCCCGGCGCCCTCGGCCGACGGGCCGTCCTGGCCTCCGCCGCGGCCGCTCCCCTGCTGGCGGGCCTGACGGCCGCACCGGCATCCGCGCAGGACGACGCCGCCCGCGGCACCGCGCGCACCACCGCCCGCACCGGCACCCGCGCCCTGCAGGGCGGCGGCGACCTCGGCCCCAACGTGTACGTCTTCGACCCGTCCACGCCCGACATCCAGGCCACACTGGACGACATCTTCCGCCGCCAGGAGTCGGACCAGTTCGGCACCGGCCGTTACGCCCTGCTGTTCAAACCCGGCACCTACCAGGGGCTGAACGCCCAGATCGGCTTCTACACCTCCATCGCCGGCCTCGGCCTGTCCCCCGACGACACCACCATCAACGGCGACGTCACGGTGGACGCGGGCTGGTTCGACGGCAACGCCACCCAGAACTTCTGGCGTTCGGCGGAGAACCTGGCCCTGGTCCCGGTCAGCGGCAGCAACCGCTGGGCCGTCGCCCAGGCCGCCCCGTTCCGCCGCATGCATGTGCGCGGCGACCTGAATCTCGCCCCCTCCGGCTACGGCTGGGCCAGCGGCGGCTACGTCGCCGACAGCCGCATCGACGGCCAGGTCACCCCGTACTCCCAGCAGCAGTGGTACACCCGCGACAGCGCGGTCGGCGGCTGGAGCAACGGCGTGTGGAACATGGTGTTCTCCGGCGTCGAGGGCGCCCCCGCGCAGGGCTTCCCCGACCCGCCGTACACCACGCTCGACACCACCCCCGTCTCCCGTGAGAAGCCGTTCCTCCACCTCGACGGCGACGAGTTCCGCGTGTTCCTGCCGGAGAAGCGGACCGACGCCCGGGGTGTGTCCTGGGGCAACGGAACCCCGCGCGGCACCTCGCTGCCGCTCACGCAGTTCTACGTCGCCCAGCCCGGCGTGACGGCCGCGACCCTCAACCAGGCACTGGAGCAGGGCCTGCACCTGCTGCTCACCCCGGGCGTCTACCACGTGGACGAGCCCATCCGGATCGACCGCGCGGGCACCGTCGTGCTCGGCCTGGGCTATGCCACCATCGTCCCGGACAACGGCACCACCGCGGTCCGGGTCGCCGACGTGGACGGCGTCCGCCTCGCCGGCTTCCTCATCGACGCCGGCCCGGTCAACTCCGAGACGCTGCTGGAGGTCGGCCCCCAGGGCGCCTCCCAGGACCACTCGGCCGACCCGATCACGGTGCAGGACGTCTTCGTCCGCATCGGCGGCGCGGGCGCCGGCAAGGCCACCACCAGCATGGTGATCAACAGCCGGCACACCATCGTCGACCACACCTGGGTGTGGCGCGCCGACCACGGCACGGGCGTCGGCTGGGACACCAACCGCGCCGACTACGGCGTCGTCGTCAACGGCGACGACGTGCTGTGCACCGGCCTGTTCGTCGAGCACTTCAACAAGTACGACGTGCAGTGGAACGGCGAACGCGGCCGCACGATCTTCTTCCAGAACGAGAAGGCCTACGACGCCCCGAACCAGGCGGCCGTCCAGGACGGCTCGGTCCGCGGCTACGCGGCCTACAAGGTCGGCGACGCCGTCACCGAGCACGAGGGCTGGGGCCTGGGCAGCTACTGCTACTACAACGTCGACCCGACCATCGTCCAGGACCACGGCTTCGCCGCCCCGAACCGCCCGGGCGTGACGTTCCACGACCTGCTCGTGGTCTCCCTCAGCGGCAACGGCCAGTTCGCCCACGTCATCAACGACACCGGCGCCCCGACCTCGGGCACGGACACGGTGCCGTCGACCGTGGTGTCGTATCCGTGAGGGGTGGCCCTTCCCCCGGAGGGAAGGGCCACACTTCTCGCGAGCCCCGGCGGCTCAGCCCACCTTCTTCCACTCCTGGCACCGGTTGGTCTTGAAGTACTCGCCCTGGTGCAGGGTCACGCGCCCAGGTCCCTGGAGGTTGTTGTTGGCGATGATGGAGCCGAACTCGCCGCTGGCGTCCTTGGCGCGCTCCCAGTAGCAGCCGAATCCGCCCTCGGGCCCGGCCGTCCGGTAGGTCCCGGCCTCGATGTCCTCGCCGACGACGTACTCCCCCTCGCCCGAGAAGTGGTCCGCCGGGCCCTCCTTCTTGTCCTTGCCGGTGCTGTCGCCTGTCGTCTCGGTGACGGTCACCGTCGGCCGGGGCCCGGCCTCGGTGTCGTCCGTCGCTTTCGTTCCGGCGTCGGCCGAGCTGCCGTTGCTGCCGATGCCGACGCCGAGGGCCAGGGAGATCAGGGCGACCGCTCCGTACTGCAGCCACCGCTTGCGACTGCGCGGAGGCCGGCCGGGGCCGGTGGGTGTGCCGGGCCCGAGGGGGCCGTTCGGTCCGTGGCCGGACTGCGGTCGGGGTGTGCGCATGGTCATGAACGTGCTCCGTTTCAGTGGTGTGGAGTGCGGGATACGTGGTGCCCGGAGTGACGGGCCGACCCGTCGTCGTGCGGGGACGCCTGGGGGCGGCACGGGTGGCGCCTTCGCGGTGCGGTGGGTCCGCGGGCCGGTCACAGCCCCCGGATGCGGCGGCCGTTCTCGGTGGCCGGGTAGAGGATCGCGTCGGCCACACGGCCTCCGGAGTCCTTCACCCCACCGCTGAAGTTGAGCCGCCCCGAAGAGCCGGTCTTGGCGGCGACGCCGTCCCAGTAGGCCGCCTGCCGCTCCCAGCGGATGCCCGCGAGCATCTGGTCCAGTTCCTCGGTGCTGATGCGGGACGCCGGGTCGCTCCACGGCAGGGTGTGATGGACGGCGATGCCGAGGCCGGCGAGGACCGCGGGGGCCGTGATGGCGCTGCGGCGCGCGAAGTGGGGGAAGTGCTCGGAGACGAGCCGGGCCAGGACCGGGACGACCAGGGTCTCGGCCTCCTCCGGCCGGACGCCGGCGGGCAGTTCGTCCTCGTACACCGACTCCGCCGACCGTGCGAGTCCGCTGCGACCGAAGAGGGCGGTCACCACGAGGGAGCGCAGCGCGGACAGGGTGACCACCTCGCGGTCCGATGCGGACACCTGTCGCTTGCTGGAGTTGACCAGCCGGGCGAACGGCACGCACCGGCCGTCGACGTCCACCTTGACGGAGTCCGCGACCAGGTGTGCGAGGCGGGTTCCGAAGTCCCGCTGGTCCATGGACATGGCGAGGTTCTTCGCGACGGCCACGCCCTGCACGTTGCGGTCGTAGAAGATCTGCCGGGCGTCCGACGGGGCCAGGTCGATGTAGAGCTCGAACGGCACGCGCACCCGGGCGAGTTCCGGATACGTCAGCCCGTAGGGCTCCGGGTCGTCGTACAGGTCGTGCCAGGCGGTGGTCTGGGTCTCGCCGTCTATGGCGATCACCAGGGTGCCGGGCGTGATCGTCAGCGTGCGCAGGCCGGTGCCCGGCACGAGTTCGTCGCCGATCGCGCTCAGCGGGCCGGCGTGCCACAGAGTGATGGGCGGCGTGGACCAGGCCGCGCCCAGCTCGCCCTTCAGCCCGGCCGCGATGTACTCGGCGTACGGCCCGACGTTCTTCCCCTTCTGCGACGACTTCAACGTCCGCTGCACGGTCGCCCGCAGCTCGGCGTGCCGGCGCACGAGCCCGGAGGCCGTCTTGAGCCGCCGCGGATCCTCCTCCGTGCGAGGCGACGGCACGAGCTGGACGAGTGTGGGAACGGACATCGTCCCGATCACGGCGTCGTCGCGGAACGGCATGACGGTGAGCTGGGTTCCTTCGACGACGCCGGTCGGCATGGTGAGGCGCATGGTCTCCCCCCGGAGTTCTGTGAGCAGGAGTTGTGTGAGCAGCAGTTCTGCGAGCAGGCGGGTTCGATGCCCGCCGGGACGAGGAGCTTTGGGTGTCACGGCGGCACGCCAGGGCGGCAGCAGCCGACACCGCACGAAGGCCTTGTCGGCAGGCACTGCGACTGGAAACGGAAACAGATAAGCACAGCCGTGAAAGCGTCGTCAATCACGTTGAGGCGCTTGACAGGCGCTGTAGGTTGTTGACGTTCACTTCCAAGACACCAGGACCGTGCCCATGCCACAGCCATCCGCGCAGGTGACCGCTGCCGAGATCTCCCGTATCGCCGGAGTCACTCGTGCAACGGTCAGCAACTGGCGTCGTCGGCACCCCGACTTCCCGGCGCCGTCCGGCGGCACGGACAGCAGCCCGCTGTACGACCTCCAGGCCGTCCGTGCCTGGCTCGCGTCCCGCGGACACGCATCGGCGGCCAGCCCGCCGGAGGAACTCAGGACGACCCTCCGTCTCCACGCGCCGGGCGGCACCTCCGGCACCGGCACCGCGGATCTGCTGCTGCTCACCCTGGCCGCCGCACGCCGGCCGGCCGAGGAGCTCACCATCACGGAACAGCTGCCGGACACCGACCTGGCGGCCCGGGCGGAGCGCGACGTCGCCGCCTTGCCCGACGCCGTACCCGGCGCGCACGACGTCCACTTCCGGCCGGCCGACGCGCCCGTGCTCCGCGCGCTGTACGCCTGTGTCCGGGACGCGGGGGGCCGTGCCGCGGCCGACGTCCTGGCGGAGCGGGACCTGGAGGACAGTGCCGCGAGCGGTACCTACCGCACGCCGGCACCTCTCGCCGACCTGCTGGCCCAGCTGCTCCCGGGCACCCCGTCACGTGTCCTGGACCCGGCCTGCGGCAGCGGCACCCTGCTGGCGGCCGCAGCCCGCCGGGGCGCCGGAGAGTTGTACGGGCAGGACATGCTGCCGGTACAGGTCCGCCGCAGTGCGGTGGAGCTGATGCTCACGGCGCCGGAGGCCACGGTCACCGTGCGCGCCGCCGACAGCCTCCGCGCGGACGCGTTTCCTGATCTGTTCGCGGACGCGGTGCTGTGCAACCCGCCGTACGGCGTGCGGGACTGGGGCCACGACGAGCTGGCCTACGACCCGCGGTGGGCGTACGGCGTCCCCGCCCGCGCCGAGTCCGAGCTGGCCTGGGTGCAGCACGCTCTCTCCCATGTCACACCGGGCGGTCATGCGGTCCTGCTGTTGCCGCCGGCCACGGCGAGCCGCTCCTCGGGCCGGCGCATCCGCACCGAGCTGGTCCGCAGCGGTGCGCTGCGCGCGGTGATCGCCCTCCCGACCGGGGCCTCGGTGCCACTCCACATCGGGCTGCAGATCTGGATTCTGCAGCGCCCGGAACCCGGCGGCCCGGAACGCCGGTCCGTGCTGTTCGTGGACACGGCGGCGTCGGCGTCCGAGCCGACGGGCCCTGCCGGTACGGCCGCCACGACACGGACGCGCGGCAGCAGCCGTTCCGCCTCGGTGGACTGGGCCGTGATCAGCCGGCGGGCGCTGAGGGCATGGCAGGCATTCACGAAGGACCCGGAAACTTTCGAGGGCGAGCCCGGGGTGGCACGCGCGGTCACAGTGGTCGATCTGCTGGACGACGTGGTGGACCTCGCCCCGGCCCGTCTCGTACGGGCGTCGCGGGCCGAGGTGGACCCGGCGGCGCTCGCCGCGAAGGCCGAGGCGGCACGGCAGGACCTGGTGACCACCGCGAAGGCCCTCGGCCGCGCCGCCGGCTACGACGACTGGAGCGCGGCCGGCGACTCCGCGCGCCAGTGGCGTACGGCCACGGTGGCGGACCTGGCCCGCGGAGGTGCGCTCAGCGTGCTGCGCACCGGACCCGAGAGCGGGCGCGGGCGCACGGACGACCGTGCCGGCGAGGCGGCGCCGGTCGCCGGCCGGCCGGTCCTCACCGCGTCGGATATCGCCGACGGGGTGGCAGCGACCGGGAGCGAGGCCGACCTGCATGCGGAGGCCGCGCCCGTGATCGCGGCCGGCGACGTGCTCGTGCGGGCGGTGCCCGGCGGCCACGGCCCGATGGCCCGGGTCGCCGGCGAGGAGGAAAGCGGGGCGCTGCTCGGCCTCCACATCCACCTCTTCCGCCCGGACCCGGCGCGCCTGGACGCATGGTTCCTCGCCGGGTTCCTCGGCGCGGAGGAGAACATCGCGGGCGCATCGACGGGCAGCACGGTGCGCACGGTGAACCCCGGCCGACTGCGCGTCCCCCTGCTGCCGCTGCAGGAGCAGCGGCGGTACGGGGAGGCGTTCCGGCGGGTGCACGCACTGCGCGCGGAAGCGCAGCGCGCGACACGGCTGGCGGAGCAGACGGCCCGGCTGCTGGCCGGCGGCCTCACCGGCGGCCAGCTGCTCCCGACGGGGGAGCCGGCAGCAGGTGACACCGAGGGTGACGTTTCACCCCGCTAGACACACGGCCTCCGCACATAGACCACAATCGGCAGACCGTCCCCGTCGGCGCACTGACCGGGACGGTGGGGTTTGGGACATTCAGGAAGGATCCGGGGATCCCATTGGACAGCAGTAAGCACACGGAGTTGGCGAACCACGCGTGGTCCGTCGCCGATCTCCTGCGGGGGGACTACAAGCAGTCCGAGTACGGCAAGGTCATCCTGCCGTTCACGGTGCTGCGGCGCCTGGAATGCGTGCTGGAACCGACCCGCGAGAAGGTCGCCGAGATCGCGGACCAGTACAAGGACGGCGACATCGACCCGGACCGCTTCCTGCGCCGGGCCTCGGGCCACTCCTTCTACAACCGGTCCCGTCTCACCCTGAAGAAGATCGCCGCGGACCCGCAGAACGCGGCGAAAAACCTCCAGAGGTACGTGGGGGCGTTCTCGGACAACGCGCGGGCCGTGCTGGACCGCTTCGAGTTCGCCCAGCAGGTCAGACGGCTGGACGGCGCGGGACTGCTCTACCAGGTCATCGGCAAGTTCACCGACCTGGACCTGCGCCCCGAGGTCGTGCCCAACCACAACATGGGCTACATCTTCGAGGAGCTGATCCGCCGCTTCGCGGAGCAGTCGAACGAGACGGCCGGTGAGCACTTCACACCGCGCGAGGTCATCCGGCTGATGGTGCAGCTCCTGGTCGCCCCGGACGGCGACGCGCTGCACCTCCCGGGTGTGGTGCGCACGGTCCTCGACCCGGCCTGCGGCACCGGCGGCATGCTCTCGGCGATGGACGACCTCATCAAGGAGCTGAACCCGGACGCCACCGTGGAGGTGTTCGGGCAGGAGCTGAACCCGGAGTCCTGGGCGATCTGCCGGTCCGACCTCATGATCAAGGGGCAGAACCCGGAGAACATCGCCTTCGGCAACTCCTTCTCCGACGACGGACACGCCCGCAAGACCTTCGACTACATGCTGGCCAACCCGCCGTTCGGCGTGGACTGGAAGAAGGTCAAGGACGAGGTCGAGCACGAGCACAAGACGCTCGGCGACGCCGGCCGTTTCGGCGCGGGCCTGCCGCGCATCAACGACGGTTCCCTGCTGTTCCTCCAGCACATGATCTCGAAGATGAAGCCGGTCGACGTCAACGGCGGGGGCGGCTCGCGCATCGCCATCGTCTTCAACGGCTCGCCGCTCTTCACCGGCGCCGCCGGCTCCGGCGAATCGGAGATCCGCCGCTGGATCCTGGAGAACGACTGGCTGGAGGGCATCGTCGCCCTGCCGGACCAGCTCTTCTACAACACCGGCATCTCGACGTACTTCTGGATCCTGACGAACAGGAAGAGCCCGGACCACAAGGGCAAGGTCGTGCTGCTGGACGCGCGCGACCAGTGGCAGAAGATGCGCAAGTCGCTGGGCGACAAGCGTAAAGAGCTGGGCCAGGAGCACATCGCCACGGTGGTCAAGCTCTACGGCGAGGCCCTGGCCGTAGCGGGTGACCCCGAGCACCCGCTGCACAGCAAGGTGAAGGTCTTCCGGAACGAGGACTTCGGCTACCAGCGGATCACGGTCGAGCGCCCGCTGAAGCTGCGGTTCGAGATCACGGAGGAGACGCTGGCGGCGCTGGAAAAGTCCAAGGCGATCCAGAAGCTGCCGCAGGCCCCGCTTCTGGCGGACGCCTTCAAGTCCCTGACGGGTACAAGCTGGAGCACCAAGCAGGAGGCCTGGCTCGCACTGAAGGACGCGGTGGTCCAGGCCGGCGGGACCTGGCCCACGGGGGCGTCGTTCAACAAGGCGCTGCGAGAGGTCGTCGGCGTCCGCGACCCGGAGGGCGAGGTGCAACTCGTCAAGGGCGAGCCGGAGCCGGACCCGGAGCTCCGGGACTACGAGAACGTGCCGCTGGACGAGGACGTCGAGGAGTACCTGAAGCGGGAGGTCCACCCGCACGTGCCGGACGCGTGGATCGATCACAGCAAGACGAAGATCGGGTACGAGATTCCGTTCACGCGGCACTTTTATGTGTACAAGCCGCCGCGGCCACTCGCGGAGATCGACGCGGAGTTGAAGGCGTTGGAGGCGGAGATTCAGGGGCTGTTGGGGGAGGTTACGGAATGAGGCGCACAACAACTGTGCGTAGCGCCGCTGACGTCACTCTAGGGCGTCAGCGCACACCGCAGCACGACTTCGGATCTCACATGGTTCCCTATTTGCGAGCCGCCAACGTGAAAGATGGGGTTCTTGACCTGACGGATGTCAAGTCAATGAACTTCACCCCCGCGGAACAGCAACTTTTCTCCCTCCGCGCTGGCGACGTCCTTGTCACCGAAGGAAGCGGCAGCCTAAGATCCGTAGGTGCCTCGGCGGTATGGCAGGGAGAAATCGACGGAGTCGTTTGTTTCCAAAACACCCTCCTGAGGATGCGACCTCGCGCGGGCACCACTGACGGACGTTTCCTCGCATGGTGGACCCGATCAGCTTTCGCGAGTGGACTCTTTGCTTCTATTGCGACGGGCGCAAACATCTATCACATCAGCGCTGAGCGCGTCCGGGCATTGCCTATCGAGCTTCCCCCCTTGGAGGAGCAGCGCCGCATCGCCGACTTCCTCGATGCCGAGACCGCCCGAATTGATGAGTTGACCCGTCTACAGGGCCTTGTGATGGACAAGCTCGACGAACGGGAAAGAGCACAACTAGACTCAATGATCGACGACCTCGTGGGGCAGTGGGGGACCGTCCCTCTTAGACGATTCCTTCGCGGTGTCGATCAGGGAACAAGTCCCCAAGCCGAAGCCTCTCCTGCTGACCCCCATGAATGGGGTGTCCTTAAGGTCAGCTGTCTACGCCCGGGGCGGTTCTTCCCGGGCGAGAACAAGCGTCTTCCTCTCGACCTGGAACCCGACGTCAGGCACGAGGTACGGGAAGGGGACCTTCTGATCACCCGAGCGAACACACCGCAGCTCGTCGGTTCGGCCGCGGTCGTACCCCGGACTCGGGGAAAGCTCCTCCTCTCGGACAAGATTTTCCGGGTGCGCCTCGACCAGCGCGTCACCGCAGCATTCGTAGCGACGGTGGCACGTGGAAGCAGGATTCGTGACCTGTGCGCCGCATCCTCGAACGGAGCCTCTCAGTCCATGGCCAACATCCGTTTTGATGAGGTCAAAGCCTGGCCCCTCCCAGACGCGCCCCTCGACGCGCAGCACGATCTGGTCCGGCGCGTCGACCGGCAACGTTCGGTCGTGGATGGTCTTCGCTCCAAGATCAAACAGCAGGCTCAACTACTCACTGAACGCCGCCAGTCCCTCATCACCGCCGCCGTAACCGGTCAGTTCGACGTCACCACCGCCAGTGGCCGCAACGTAACCGAAGGAGTCGCCGTATGAGCCCCGTGCACGACGAGTCCGCTTTCGGGTCTCACATCGTTGCCGCCCTCTGCGAGCGGGGCTGGCGGGAGGCGAATCCCGAGGACTACCAGCCCGAACTCGGGCTCGACACCAACGAGCTCTACGACTTTATCCGCGAGACCCAGCCCGACGAGTGGAACGAACTGCTCACCGTTTACGGCGGCGACCCCAACGAAGCTCAGCGCGGTTTCGCGCGGCGCCTCGACCGGGCCATCGCCGAGGACGGGTTACTCGCGGTGCTCCGGAACGGCGTGAAGGACCGCGGGGTCCGTATCCACGTCGCCTACTTCAAGCCGAACCTGATCTCGGCCGACTCGGTCCTCGACGGCTACCGCGCCAACCGCCTCACCGTCGTCCGCGAACTCCCCTACGCCACCAAGCAGACCGACCGGGGCCACCGTCTCGACCTCACCCTGTTCCTCAACGGCATCCCGGTCGCCACGGCCGAGCTGAAGAATCCGCTCACCGGGCAGGGTGTCGAGCAGGCCAAGGAGCAGTACCGGACCGACCGCGACCCGACCGAGCTGATCTTCACGCGTCGTGTCATCGCGAACTTTGCCGTCGACCCGGACCTCGTCTTCGTCGCCACGCAACTGCGCGGGAAAAGAACCCAGTTCCTGCCCTTCAACACCGGGTCGAATGGACCCGGCCAGCTCGGCGGAGCCGGCAACCCGCCGGCCACCCCCGGCGCCTACGCCACTTCCTACCTCTGGGAGGAGGTCTGGCAGCGGGACAACTGGCTGGATCTCCTTCAGCGTTTCGTGCACCAGCAGAAGCGCAAGACGCCCGGCGGCGGCACCACCAAGTCGACGATCTTCCCCCGCTTCCACCAGTGGGATGTGGTGCGCAAGCTGACCGCGCACGCGGCCACGCACGGCGCCGGCCACAACTACCTGATCATGGCGTCCGCGGGCTCCGGCAAGTCGAACACCATCGGCTGGCTCAGCCACCGCCTGAGCGACCTGCACGCCGACACCAACCCGAGCGCCCTCGACCCGGAAGCCGTCGCCGACCGCCGCATCACCCCTGGCGAGCCGGTCTTCGACAAGGTCATCGTCATCACCGACCGCCGCAACCTGGACGCTCAGCTCCGGGAGACCGTCGGCAGCTTCTCGCAGACGGACGGCCTGGTGGTCAAGGTCGACGAGAAGCACGGCGCCAAGAGCGAGCAGCTCGCCCGTGCCCTCTCCCGGGACACCGGGAAGATCGTCACGGTCACCCTGCACTCGTTCCCTGCGCTGCTCGACTACATGAAGCGCAACCCCACCGAGATCCAGGGCAGCCGCTTCGCCATCATCGTGGACGAGGCGCACTCCTCCCAGTCCGGGGACGCCGCCACCGCCGTGAAGTCCGCGCTGCGCGATCTCGGTCTGGACGCGGACTCCGACGACGAAGGCGCGACCACGGTCACCGTGGACGACAAGCTGAAGGCGAAGGCCATCGAGCGCTCGCGCGCCGCGAACCTCTCCTACTTCGCCTTCACCGCCACACCCAAGGCGAAGACGCTCGAACTCTTCGGCACGGAATGCACGGAGAACGGCAAGACCGTTTACCGTCCCTTCCACACCTACTCGATGCGCCAGGCCATCGAGGAAGGCTTCATCCTCGACCCGCTGCGCAACTACGTCACCTACAAGACCTACTGGAAGCTGGTGAACCAGAACCCGGACGAGAAGGAGGTCGACCCCTCCAGGGCGAACTCTCTCCTCGCCCGGTTCGCGCTCACCCACGAGCACACCGTCTCCCAGCACGCCCAGGTGATCGTCGAGCACTTCGTCACTCACACCCGCGGCCGGCTGGGCGGTCGCGCCAAGGCTATGGTGGTCACGGCCTCCCGCCTCTCGGCGGTGCAGATGGCCCGCGCCATCCGCAGTTACATCAAGGACCGCGACTACCACATCAAGTACCCGGACCTGGGTGTGCTCGTCGCCTTCTCCGGGCCCCTCACCATCGACGGCGAGGAGACCACCGAGAGCAAGGAGAACGGCGGTCTTCCCGAGAGCGCACTGCCCAAGGCCTTCGCCTACACCCGTGCCGACGACAAAGCCGTCAAGGCCGGCGGCAAGGGGCAGCAGGAGTACCGGATCCTGGTCGTCGCCGTGAAGTACCAGACCGGGTTCGATCAGCCGCTTCTGACGACGATGTACGTCAACAAGAAGTTGACCGGTATCTCCGCCGTGCAGACGCTCTCCCGGCTCAACCGCACCGCGGAACGCAAGTCTCAGGCCGACCTGGCTGTGCTGGACTTCGTCAACGAGGCCGAGGACATCCAGGACGCCTTCCGCCCGTACTTCGAGGAGGCGCACACCCTGCCCTCCGACCCCAACCTCCTCTACACGGCCCAGAGCCGCGTCATGTCCGCCCCGGTCATCTCCGAGCAGGACATGGACGAGTTCGTCGCCGCGTACTTCGAAGCAGAGGAGAAGGCCGGCGGCTCCCAGTCCAAGTGGGAGAAGCTGCACGCCGAGCTGTACCGGCTCCTGTCCCCCGCCGTCACCCGCTTCACTCACCTGCTGGAAAGCGAGGACGAGGACGACGTGGAGACCGCCGAGGACTTCCGGGCCAATCTCCACGACTACGTCCGCAAGTACGGCTTCCTCGCGCAGATCGTCCCGTACCACGACCCCGAGCTGGAACGGCTGTACCTCTACGGGCGCTACCTCCTCAACCGGCTGCCGCGCCGCGCGGACGGTGGCGTCGACATAGGAGAGATCGACCTCAGTCACCTGCGCCTCGAGAAGACCGGCGAGCACGATGTGTCTCTCCGGCCCGAGGGCTCCGCCGAGCTGAAGGGCTTCGGTGACGGGGTGGGCGGCGCCAAGGACGCCGAGAAGTCACTGCTGTCGAAACTGATCGAGCAGTTCAACGCCAAGTTCGGCACGGACTTCAGGGACGAGGACGTCCTCCCGGCCTTCAACGCCACGAAGGAGGACCCGAAGGTCCGGGCCGCCGCACTCGTCAACGACGAGACAAACTTCGGCATCGTCTGGGACAAGAAGTTCGAGGAGAACATGATGGACCATGTCTCCACGATCGCGACGCTCGGCAAGCGGTACTTCGGCACGGACCGCGACTTCAAGTCCAGTCTCGACCGCAGCGCCCGCCGCGCGGCCTGGCGGATGATCCGCCGGGAGGAGGGACTGGAGGACATCTGAGCCGGTCGGGGCCCGGTAAGACGTGCGCGCACCGGGCCCCGGCACCTCCCAGCGGATCAGCTCATCGTCCTGCGGCCATCCGCACGAAGCCGGCCCACGCTGCGTAGCCGAAGGACAACTCGGCCTCTGCCGGCCGTTTCGAATCCCGGACGTGGACAACGTCCGCTACGGCAGCTACTTCCACGCATTCACCACCGCCACCGGTGCTGTAGCTGCTCTTGAACCAGGCGGCTTCTGGCACGCCATGCGCGACGCGGACGCTCATGGTCTCCCCGAGAATGTCTCGACACATAGTGAGGACTCAGCGTCCTGCGGCCATCCGCACGAAGCCGGTCCAGGCTGCGGGCCCGAAGGACAGCCTGGCTTCCGTGGGTCGCTTGGAATCACGGACCCATACGGCTCCGCCCGTCTCGGCGACCTCGATGCACTCGCCGCCCTCGCCGCTGCTGTAGCTGCTCTTGAACCAGGCCGACTCAGGGATGGTCGGCTCGCTCACGCTGTGGGTCATGTCTCTCCCAGGAGTCCTTCGACGAAGGTCAGCGACGCACACGGGGTCAGGGCCTGAGCCCTCAAAATGCCGTACTGTTCCTCAGCGTCCCGAACCCCCGCACGTTCGGTGTAGAGGCGACTGGTCCGTTGCACCTCCACATACGCCATCCTCCGCCCGTCCCGCTTCTCGATCAAGGTGAACGGTCCAGCCAATCCGCAATGCTCCGTCACGTCGGTAGGCATGATCTGGATCTCTACGTTCCTCCGCTGGCCGTGCAGCAGGATTGCTTCCAGCTGTCCCTTGAGCACCAGCCGGCCCCCGATCGGCCTCCGCAGCACCGACTCCTCGATGACGAAGCTCAGCGTGGGCAGTGGGCGCCGGGAGAAGATCTCCTGCCTCGCCAGCCGCGCGTTCACCCGCTGCTCCACCGTCTCCTCGTCGAGGAGCGGACGCCGCATCGTGAACACGGCCCTCGCGTAGTCCTCGGTCTGCAGCAGCCCTGGCACAGCCAGTGCTCCGTACACGTGAAGAGTGACCGCCTCGGCTTCCAGGCGTGCCATGTCGCGGAAGAAGGCCGGGTACTGCGCCCGCCCTACCTCATCCTTCAGCGCGATCAGCACACCCCCGGCGTTCAGCACCTCGTCCGCCCGCTCGATGAACCGAGGTTGCGGGATGCGTCTGCCCTGCTCGATGGAGGCCACCGTCTCCGCCGAGTACCCCATCCTCCTGCCGAACTCGGCGCGGTCCAGGCCTGCCCTGATCCGCAGCAGCTTCAACTGCCGTCCGAAGGCGACCACGACTCCGGTCCCCGGATCGTCGTCCGGTCGCCGCCTCGGCTGGTTCCCCACCTCGTCGTCCCGCACGGTCATCGCTCGCGCCTCTCCCCACGCGTACCGCTACGTACAGCGCGCACACGCCCGCGGACGAAGCCGCTGCGTCAGCGCGTCACCGCTGGTCACGGTACGCCACGAACCGCCACTGTGAGTGCATGACCGCAACTCCATCACCCCTGACGGTGCACCGGTTCGCGATGCGCTTCAGTTCCACTCCGCGCGGTGCCCGCCTCGCGCGGCACCTGTGCGCTCACCGGCTGGACGTGTGGGGTGTCCCGTACGGCACCGACGCGCACGAATCCGTCGTCCTCGTCGTCGCCGAGCTGTGCGCCAACGCCGTCCGCCACGGACGAGTGGCAGGGCGGGACTTCCATGTCCTGCTCACCCTTGCCCCGGCCGCCCGCACCGTCCGGATCGAGGTCACCGACACCCGCGGTGAACGCCTCCCCTGCCCGTCCGCCGCCGGCACCTCGGCGGGCGAGGTGCGCGACGGCGGGCGGGGTCTTCTGCTCGTCGAGGCCCTGGCCGACCGCTGGGGCTTCGGCCCCAGGGCCGACAGCGGGCCCGGCAAGACGGTATGGGCGGAGTGCGTGGTGTGAACGGCGGCGCCAGGTACGGCAGGCCTCAGACCATGGCCACGCCGTTCGCGTACGACTTCATGGTGTAGGTGCCGAAGCCGTTCGCGACAGGGTCGCCCGCGTTGTTGATGCAGTGCAGGATGCCGCCGCCGCCCGCGTCGTTGAGGCAGACGGTCATCAGCGAGGTGAAGACGACACCCGGGGTGTCGGGGACCTCGTAGGCGCGGTCGGTGTAGATGTTCGCGTGGAGGTTGAAGAAGGCGTAGCTGCCCAGGCCCCAGGCGTGGTGCTCGGTGACCTCGTCGGCGACCTTGTAGGCGGCGAAGCCGTTGGTGTCGCCGTGCCTCCAGGCCGACTGCGTCGGCACGTCGTAGGGGTGCTCGTTCTGGAAGAAGTAGGTGCGGCCCTGGTTGCCGTTCCAGAGCACCTCGTAGTTCTGGTGGTGCTCGACGAACAGGCCGTAGGCGGTGACCCGGTCGCCGTTGACGAGGAAGCCGGTGCCTGCGGGGTTGACGGACCAGCCGACCGTGCCGTCGAGGCCGTGGTCGGCGCGCCAGGCCCACACGTGGTCGGCGATCACGTCGTTGCTGTCGATCTGGATGCTGACGTCGGTGCCGCCGGGCAGGGCGCCGCCGATGCGCGGGAAGATGTCGAAGAGCACCGTGGGCCGCTCCGCGTGGCTGGTGCCGGTCCTGCCGTCGCCGACCCGCAGCAGGACGGGAGAGTGGGCGGAGGCTGCTTCGAGGATCACACCGGCCACGGTGACGTCGTCGATGTCGTCGACCTCGATCAGGGAGGTGCCCTGCACGGCCTGGAGGGTGGCCAGGCCGAGGCCGAGCACGACGGTGCCGGGCCGGGACACCCGCAGCGGTTCGGACAGCGGGTAGATGCCCGGGGTGAGGAGGAGGTGCTTGCCGTCGGCGAGCGCGGCGTTGAGGGTCGCGGCGGAGTCGCCCGGCTGCGCCACGTGGAACTCGGTCAGCGGGATGCTCTGCCCGGCGGCCGGTCCGCCGGCCCAGGTGGTGCCGGTGGTGTCGCGGCGCAGTGCGGGCACGAACACCTGGTAGGCGCCTTGGCCGTCGACGGTCAGGAACGGCTTCTCCCGGATGACGGGGGTGCAATCGACGGCCGTGTAGGGCGGGTTCGGGAAGGACGTGGCGGGGGCGCCCTGGACGCCGACGAAGACCATGTTCCAGTTGGAGCCGGCCCAGCGGCCGATGGTGTCGTTGCGGGAGATCCACTGCTGCTGCGAGCCGGAGTCGATCTGGCCGTCCACCACGCTGTCGGCCAGGTAGCCGCCGCTCGACCAGCCGTTGCCGGGCGGGCTCGGCATGAGGATCATGTCGCCCTTCACATGGACGCGGCGCATCGGTCCGGCCTGGGCGACGGCCCAGCGCTCCAGCCCGTCCGGCGGCACGATGGTCAGGTTCTCGGCGGCCCGCCAGAAGTTCTGGGTGGCGTTGCCGTCGAACCACTGAGCGTCGACGGTCACATGACCGTGGATGACGACGTCCTCGGGGCTCGCGCCGAGTCCGAGCACATGGGTGTAGAAGCCGACGTTGACGTCGACGTTGTACGTGCCGGGCCGGAACGCCAGGGCGTAGCGCTCGGTGCCGAACTGGTTGGACTGCTGGACGGCGAACACGTCGTCGATCTGCTTCTGGATCGCCGCGTCGCCCATGGACGGGTCGAAGACCAGGACGTTGGGTCCCAGGTCGGCCGCGCCGAGCGCTGCGGTGCCACGGCTGGTGTGGGGCGACGCGACGGCGGAGCCTGCGGTGGCACCGACCAGCGACGCCACAGCGGCAGCGGCCGCCGCCCCGCGGAGCAGGGCACGACGAGAGGGGTTCACGGACACGGCTCTCCCTGAGCATGGTGGGGCATACAGGACCGCGGCTGGTCCTCAACCGCGGGAGAGCGCTCTCGGCCGAGGAGTGAATCATTGTCAGTCTGCAAGCGTCAATAGGTCTGGACCATTACCGGATCATTCACAGGTTCGGCTGTTGCGGGCCAGGGGGTCCTTCTGGTGATCACCTGTATCAGCCGACCTGCGCGCTCGGCGGCGCAGGCGGTCAGGGCGAAGGCCTTGCCAGGTGTCCCGTGGCGGTCGTTGCTGCCCTGCCCTGCCTTGCTGGACGCGGGAATCCGGCACCCGCGAAACTGATTCCCGGTACAACGAAAGACCAGGACCACTTCGGTCATGTGACGGGCGGGGCGGGGAAGCAGGTGCCGGACGTTCGACGGATCGCGGGACGCTACGAGCTGCTGGAGCAGGTGAACCACGGCGGCATGGGAGAAGTGTGGCGGGGGTACGACGCCGTACTGGACCGGCCGGTGGCCGTGAAGCTGATCCGTCCGCAGGCCGTGACGTCCCCGGTCCTGGCGGAGGAGTTCGAGAAGCGGTTCCGGCGCGAGGCGCGGATCACCGCGCGCATCCAGCACCCGGGTGTGCCCCAGGTGTACGACGCGGTGCTGGACGAGTCGTACGAGCAGCTGTTCCTGGTGATGGAGCTGGTCGACGGCATGCCGCTGACCGCGTATGTGCACCCGGAGCGGCCCCTGCCGGTCGGCTGGGCGGTGGCGGTGGCGGCGCAGATCGCGACCGTGCTGTCGTACGCCCACGACGTGCCGGTCGTGCACCGTGATCTGAAGCCGAGCAACATCCTGGTCGCCCGGGACGGCACGGTGAAGGTGCTGGACTTCGGGATCGCGGCCATCCTGCGGACGGACGTGACGAAACTGACGGCGACCGGAAGTCCGATCGGCACCCACCAGTACATGGCCCCGGAACAGGTACGCGGCAGTCGTGTGACGCCCCGCACGGACCTGTACGCCCTCGGCTGCATTCTGCACGAACTGCTCTGCGGACAGCCGCTGTTCAGCGGCGACAGCGAGTTCCAGCTGATGATGCAGCACGTCAACGCCGCGCCTCCACCTCTGCGGCAGCTGCGTGCCGATGTGCCGGAGCAGCTGGAGGCACTCGTCCTGCATCTGCTGCGGAAGGCACCCGAGGCGCGTCCTGCGGACGTGCAGGAGGTGTACGAGCGGTTGCTGCCGTTTCTGCCGGGGCCCGGCGACGCGTCCGTGCCCGGGGCAGCGGGGCCCGCCGGAGCACCCGACCCCACGGGTGTCTTCCGCCGGCCCTACGCGCCGCGCTCACGCGCCGGTGCCACGGGCGGACGTCCCGCAACGGTTGCTCCTGCCCCCGCCGTGCCTGTCGCCCTCCCGGAGGCCGAGCGGGAGGAGCTGCGCGAACGGATCCGCGAGGTCCATGCGCACTATCGCGCGCTGATGGAGGAGGAACGGTACGCGCAGGCCGCGGAGGTGGCGGGCGAGATGGTCGAGCCCGCGGCGCGTGCCCTGGGATCGGACAACAAGGTGGTTCTGGGTCTGCGCATGCGCCGGGCGGTCAGCCGTCAGCTGGCCGGGGACCACAGGGCCGCGCTGCCCGAGTTCGAGGCGCTCGCGGACGCGTACGCGCGCGTCAACGGCCCGGGCAGCCAGGAGGCCCTGGACAGCCGGGCCCAGGCGGCCCGCTGCCGTGGCGAGCTGGGCCAGGTGACGGAGGCGCTCGCCGGGCTGCGCGGTGTTCTCGAGGTGGTGCGTGCGGTCGACGGCGATGTCAGCGAGAACGCCGTCGAATTGCGCCGCGACATCGGCATGCTGCTCCTGGCACAGGGGCGGTCCGTGGATGCGTTCGACGTCCTGGAACCGCTGCATGCGGATCTGTGCATGGTGTTCGGCCCGGACGACGAACTGGCGGCCGAGGTGGCCGAGACCCTGGCCATGATTCGGCTGGATCTCGACGGCACGCGACCTGATTCCACCGCTCCCCGGCACCAGTGAGGACAACACGCTCGCTGCTCGGAGAAATCGTGGAATGATCACGCAGGGTGGGGCGGCGTTGTTGCGCCCACATGCTGCACTGCGCAGGTGGAGGGGACAGGAGCATGAGCGCGAAAAGGGCCGGGGATGCGGTGCCGAGTGTGACCACGCAGGTCCGGCAGGTCAGCGGAGCGCTGACGAAGGTGTACGGCAATCTGCTGGAGACCGGGGATCTGGAGGGTCTGCCTCCCCACCAGCAGGAGCCTCGACTGCTGTCCCGGGCGCTCACCGCACAGGCGGTGCGGATCGTGACAGGGTTCAGTCCTCAGGATGCGGCTCGTACCGTCATCGACGGCCATGCCGACCAAGGGATCGACGCCATCGCCGTGGTGGACGGCCCCGACCCGCACATCTACCTGGTGCAGGCGAAGTGGAGCCCCGAGGGGAAAGCGGCGGCCGACCGCAAGGCGGTCCTGGAACTCTTCGCCGGTCTGCGTCTCATCGACGACGAGGACTTCGCGCCGTTCAACCCGCGAGGGCGTCAGCTGGCCGAGTACGCCAAGACCGTCATGGACCGAGGTCCCGTGCCGGTGACTCAGGTCATCGTGCTGATGCGACCGGAGGAGCCGGGGCCCGGTTTCATGGACGCCCTGGTCAACGGTGAGAAGGAGTTCAACCGCTACGGCGATGTCCTCGATCACCGGATCATTCTCGCGCCCGAGGTGTGGGCTTCCGTCCGGCAGGACCTCAACCCGAAACCGGTCGAGCTCACCACCACGCTGTTCCCTTGGTTCGCGATCAGTTCCCCGTACGAG
Source organism: Streptomyces thermoviolaceus (assembly GCF_045209695.1). Taxonomy (NCBI): domain Bacteria; kingdom Bacillati; phylum Actinomycetota; class Actinomycetes; order Kitasatosporales; family Streptomycetaceae; genus Streptomyces; species Streptomyces thermoviolaceus. Next base: position 699,770 of record NZ_CP109280.1, read on the forward strand.
TCCTACCAGGGTGTCGTGTCCGCCGAGGAAGTGGCCGAATGGGCCGCGAGCGGCTCTGACCTGTTCAATCTGAACATCCGCAACCCGCTCGGCCGGACCCCGATCAACAACGCGCTCATCGAGACGCTCACCGAGGAGCCGTCGTACTTCTGGTACTTCAACAACGGCATCACCGTGCTGTGCGACTCGGTCGAGAAGGCGCAGCAGAACAGGCGCGCCCCGCAGCACTATCCGCTGACGCTCACCCTGCACAACGCCAGCGTGGTGAACGGTGCCCAGACCGTTCGGTCCGTGGCCGAGGCGCTCGCGTCGGACGACGGGGCGGCGCAGGCTCAGATCGGCGTGCGCATCATCGTGACGGGTGCGGCCGAGGACTTCGCCAGGAAAACGACGCAGGCCACGAACCGTCAGAACAGCGTGGTCGCCCGCGATTTCATCGCACTCGACCCGGTCCAGGCGGCGATCGTCGAGGAGATGCGCGCCGAACTCGGACTGGAATACAGCGTGCGGCGCAGCGAGCTGGAGCCGCCCGAGGAGACCGGTTGTTCCGTGGTCGAGGCGGCCTGTGCGCTTGCCTGCGCCCACAACGACGTCCAGTACGCGGCGCGCATGGGCGTCACCCTCGATGTGCTGTGGGAGAGGGGTTCTCAGGGCATCTACGATGTCCTGTTCCGTCCCCAGCCCGGCGTGTACCTGCTGTGGAACGCGGTGCAGGTCCTGCGTGAGGTCCGCCGTTCCCTGTACAAGCTGCGCAGCCGCTACGAAGGGCGCGGCGCGGCTCTGACCGAGCACGGGGGCTATCTGATCACCCACCTTGTGTTCCGGCTGCTGGACACCGAGGCGATCGACGAGCCGGATCCCGACCTGAGGTGGTGCAAGGAGGCCACCCGGAAGACCGGCGACCTCGTCAAGCAGCTGCTGCCCGTCGTCGCCGCGTCGATCGACGAGCTGTTCACCGAGCGTTCCCAGATCCGCGCCGTGTGCGCGGACGTCACACGATGCCGCGAGCTGTCCGAGCATGTCCTCGGCATCATCAGGGACGGCAGATCCGCCAAGACCCAGGACAAGTACCGGCGTGCGCAGCTGCAACGCAAGCGTCGTCGCCCCAACGCGGTCACGGTACTCGTCGACAAGCAGGTCCTCGGCGACGGAGAGCCGCTCACCCTCAAGGCCGGCTACCCGCTGGAGGAGGAGGCGCTGCGGGACTGGCTGGCCGAGGACGAACGCCGTGCCCGGGCCACCTGGGTCAACCATCGCACCAAACCGCTTCTGTGGGCGGCCGATGGCCGTCAGTACTCGCCCTCGGGCCTGATCAGCCGCATGTGGGAGCTGGCGGAGTGGGAGAGGCGCCCTGTGGCGAACCAGGGGACGGCCCGGTGGGCGGTCGCCACCGGCGAGACCCTCGCGGAGCTGGCATGGCGTGTTCTCAACGAACTGGAGGAGTCCGCCGAGGAGGAACCCGTCAGCTGAGGCGCAGTACCCGATCGCGAGCTGCTCCGCAGAAGACACTCGACACACCTCGGCTCCACTCCGTCGGAAAAGGAACCACCTCATGCCGAAGCTGGCCTTCGACATCGGCTTCTTCACCGAGCTGCCCAAACTCCAGCCTCCGGTCAGGAAGGGCGTGCTAGACGCCTGGGACAAGTTCGACCGGCTCACGCTCGATCAGCTCTTCAAGGATCCGGGACTGAAGCTGGAGAGCCTGGAGAACGCGCGGGACAAGCAGATCCGGACCATCCGCGTCGACCGGTTCTGGCGCGGAGTGGTGCTCGCTCCGCCGTCCGGTGACACCTTCGTGCTGCTCCGGGTGATGCAGCACGACAAGGCCATCGCTTGGGCGAAGAAGCAGAAGTCCAGCGTCAACCAGGTGACGCGCACCGTCGAGATCCGGGACGCCGCCACCCTGGAGGAGATCACGCCGGCCTACGAAAGGGCGGCCGAGGCCTCGCCGAGGGAGCGGCTGTTCGCGAAGTTCTCCGACGGAGACCTCAAGGCGCTCGGCATCGACGACGAGACGCTGCGGCAGGCCCGGTCGCTCGTGGACAAGGAGCAACTCGAGGTCTTCGCGCCGCTGCTGCCGCAGGACCAGCGTGAGGTGCTGGAGTTCCTCGCGGAGGGCTACTCGGTCGAGGAGGTGTGGCAGGAGATCGTCGCGCCCGCCCTGCACTCCTCCCCGCAGCCGGTGGATCCGCAGGACTACGACACGGCGATCCAGCACTCCCGGGCGCGGATCGCCGTGGTCACCGCGTCGGAGGAGCTGCAGGACATCCTGGAGAAGCCGTTCGCGGCCTGGCGTATCTTCCTGCATCCCTCCCAGCGCAAGGTGGCCTACCGGCCGTCCTACGCGGGGCCGGCCCAGGTCACGGGAGGGCCGGGCACCGGAAAGACCGTCGTCGCGCTGCACCGGGTCAAGCACCTGCTGGGGTATCTGCGCGACGGGGACCGCATCCTGCTCACGACCTACACCAATGCACTCGTCGACGCTCTCCGGGCGGGCCTCGACATGCTGGTGGACGATCCCGATCTGCGTGCTCGGGTGGACATCTCGACGGTGGACGGCTTCGCCAGTCGCGTGATCTCCGAGATCCCGGGTGCAAAGGGTCTGCGGCCGCTGACACAGAGCGAGGAGGAGAGCCGCTGGGCGAAGGCGGCGCAGAGGACGGGTTTCACCGGCAGCCCGCAGTTCCTCGCACAGGAGTACCGGCACGTGGTCCTGGCGCAGGACATCAGGACGCAGGCCGAGTACGCGGCGGCGGAGCGGCGTGGTCGCGGCAGTCGGCTGTCCGCGAGCGAGCGGCCCCTGGTGTGGCGGACGGTGGAGCAGTTCACCGCCGATCTGGCCGCGGAGGGTGCCCGCACCTGGCTGCAGACGTGTGTGGAGGCGGCGCGTCTGCTGGAGGAGAAGGGGCCGCGGTACCGGCATGTCGTGGTGGACGAGGCGCAGGACCTGCACCCGGCGCAGTGGCGTCTGCTGCGCGCCGCCGTTCCCGCCCGCCCGGACGACCTTTTCATCGCCGGTGATCCGCATCAGCGGATCTACGACTCGAAGGTGTCGCTGAAGTCGCTCGGCATCAAGGTGACCGGGCGCTCGGTGAAACTGCGCAAGAACTACCGCAGCACGCAGGAGATACTGCGCTGGTCCACGGCACTGCTCCTCGGCCGTCCCATAGCCCAGCTGGAGGACGAGAACCGCAACGACACGCTTCTCGGCTATCGCTCGGCGCTGCGCGGGGAGGGACCCACGGTGCATGCCGCGGCGAACGAGGAAGCGGAGCTGGACGCTCTGGTGTCCCAGGTGCGGGCCTGGATGGACGCGGGTGTCGGCACCGGGGAGATCGGCGTGAGCGCCCGGTTCAACAAAACCTGCGCCAAGGCGGTGTCCCGGCTCACGGCGGCGGGCATCCCCGCTGCTCCGCTGCGATCCGCCGACGCCGCCGCGGACACGGCGGCGGTCCGGGTCGGCACGATGCACTCGTTCAAAGGTCTGGAGTTCCGCTGCGTCGCCGTCGTCGGCGTGAACGACGGCGCCCTGCCGTTCCCGAAGGCGGTGACATCGGCCGAGCTGGACGCGAAGCAGCACGAGACCGACATGATGGCCGAACGCTGCCTGCTCTTCGTCGCATGCACCCGGGCACGCGACAGCCTGTATGTCTCGTATGCGGGCAAGCCGAGCCCGTTTCTGGTGGAGGCGGGTGTGTGACAAGGGCCCTGTGAACCCGTCCGCGGCCTGACACACCTGGCCGTACACAGACCAGCTGGGTCCTACCCGGGGCTGCCGTCCCGGCTGCGAAAGGCCCAGCACGACACCCTCCCGTGTGGACGGCGTGACGGGAAGGAGAAAGGTGTGTGAACACCGCCGACTGCCCTGTGTCGCCGGAGCCCGGCATCGCGACGCAGTCCCGAGACCGCGTCGTGGCATGTGAGCACGGGCTTGCAGGGCGACCGAGCCGGTGTCCGGATACCACCGCATGCCGCATCCCGTGACGAGTGGCAGCCACACACTTGTTTTATGATCATCAAAAGTTGATCTCATCGCACTTGCAACCAGTGGCGGATGGGCCTCTGGCGATCGCCCGCGCCGACGACCGTGCGGGCCTCGCGGTACTGGTACGTGCACAAGAAGGGTGAAGAGCATGGCCCTAGGACTGCTCCGACGTCGACGTTCCCGCAGTTCATCCACTGCCGGCTCAGGCCTGGCGGTGCCGCTGCCGGCCGGCGCCGGCGCTTTCTCCTGCGAGGTCGTCGATCCCATGGGGCAGCCCATGGGCAGCGCCGAGATCACCGTGACCGCGCTGGCCAACCAGCGTGTCGTGGCCCGCGGCACCACCGACCCGTTCGGTCTGTTCACGGTGACGCTGCCGCCCGGCTCCTACAGCGTGCGGGCCTCGGCCGAGGGGCTGACGCCGACCCGCCAGAACGTCGACATCACGGCCGGGGTCGCCCTGCCGCCGACGCGTCTGTCGCTGCTGCCGGCCCGTCAGCTGGAGCTGCCCACGCCGGGTACCTGGTTGTTCGACCCGCCGCACACCGCGATCCGGTTCATCGCCAAGCACGTGGGCATGGCACACGTCCACGGCCGGTTCACCCGGTTCGACGGCGGCATCCGCATCGCACCGGACATGGCGGACTCGCAGGTGTCGGTGCGCATCGACGCCGCCAGCATCGACACGGGCAACAAGACCCGCGACAACCATCTGCGTTCCGCGGACTTCCTCGACGTCGAGCGCTACCCGTACATCGACTTCTCCAGCACCCGGTTCGTGTACCACGGCGGTCAGAAGTGGACGCTGCACGGGACGCTCACCATGCACGGCGTGAGCCGTTCCGTGGGTCTGGACACGACGTATCTCGGCACGGTCAACGGCGGCTACGGGGAGGAGCTGCGCTGCGCCGCGCTGGCGAAGACCGAGCTGCACCGTGAGGACTTCACCCTCAACTGGCGCTCCATGCTGGCCCGCGGCATCGCGGTGGTCGGACCGACCGTGCAGCTGGAGCTGGACGTGCAGGCGATGTACCGCACCCCGGAGACCCCCACGCCGCCGGAGTAGACGGCACGCGCAGAACGAACAGACGGCCCCGGACCTGTCCGGTGCGGACGGGTCCGGGGCCGTCGGCATGTCTCGTCACCGTGCCGAGCAGGGGTGTCCACGGGGCACGGAGGCCTGGGTTCCAGGAGCACCCGTGTCCGGGCGTCCTCAGACCGTGGAGAGGGTGCGCTCCGGGGCGGGCGCGGTGACCTGCACGGCGTCCAGCAGGCCCGGGAATCTGGCCTCCAGGTCCTCACGGCGCAGGGTGATCACCCGCGTCGTGCCGCGGACCTCGGTGTGCATGATGCCGGACTCGCGCAACACCTTGAGGTGGTGCGAGAGGGTCGACTTCGCGATGGGGTAGTCGAGCTGGCCGCAGACCCGTGGCCCCTGTTCGTGCATGACCCGGGCGATGTCACGGCGGATCGGGTCGCTCAGGGCGTGCAGCACCTTGTCCAGAGAGATCTCGTCCCGGTCCGGGTGGTAGAGCGCGGTGCGCATGCGCGACCTCCTCGTCGGTGTCGGTCCGTGCCCCGTTCCCCGGTGGGCGTGCCCGGGACATTGTCCATGGTCACAACGTTAGAACATGGTGAGGGTGCCCGGCGGCCGGACCTCCGCCGTCTCCCGGGCACCGGACCGTCGTGCGGTGTGCGCCACGGGCCGGCGACATGCCCGCGCACTGCGCGATGGACAGGCCCGCCGTGGCGAAGCCCATGGTCCGCACGATCTGCTCCGGCCGCACCAGGACCGGGATGGACGCCCAGATCTGCGGGGAGACGAACGCGGCGCTCACACCGGCCAGGAACCGGTACAGAATCATCGTCCACAGGCCCTGGGCGAAGCCGCGGAGCACGGTCGTCACGATGAATTCGCTCAGCCCGGCGAGCAGCACGCCGCGCCGGTCACGCCCGTCGGACAGCGGGCCGGCGACGAGCGTGAACAGCGCATAGCCGAGCGCGTAGGCACTGACCATCCAGCCCGAGGCCTCGGAGGAGAGCGTCGAAGGTGCGGGCCAGGGCCGGCAGCAGCGGCGCGACCAGGAAGGTGTCGGTGCCGATGACGAACATCGTGGCGAAGTCGAGGAGGGAGACGGTCCGCGCCGAGGGGGCGGGACGGTTCCCGGCCGACGGCGTGGCGGCTGTGGACGCCGGGCTGAGGCTGGTCACCGCGCATCACCACCCGGCTGCACACGGGCGGTCCGTCGGGAGCTCGTGCGGCCGGCTGTGTGCCGGTGGGCGTGGGGGCGCGGCGCCTGTTCCCGGGGCGACGCGTACGGGGGGTGAGGGCTCATCGGCCGGCTCCTGACTCGGTGGACCGCCTTTACTCATTGTTCGTGAAACATCGAATGAAGGCGCTCGGCATGCTGGCAGCGGGCAGCTGACGGTGCACCAGTTCCATGGAAGAAGCCGCATCGTGCGACAGGGACTCCACGAGTCGATCGGTGTCCGCCGCCCCGCCGTCGGTGTCCGGATCCGGACGGCACCATCGACGTGGTGCGGGCACGGACCGCAGGCCGGCGGCCCGTGAAGGAGCGCACGCCGGTCCGTACCGGCCACGAGGTTCGGCCGAATGCTTTCTTCGTCCGGCCTCCTCCCGCTGCTAGCGTCGAGCTGGTCGGGAGACGAGGAGCAGGCGATGGCGGCAGCCGAAGTGATCGATCTGGTTGCGTTGGGCGAGGACTTCGTCCGCAATCCCTACCCGGTGTACGCCGCGCTGCGCGAGCGCGGTCCCGTGCACAAGGTGCGGATCCCGGAGGGCACGGAGGCCTGGCTCGTCGTCGGGTACGAGGCCGGGCGGGCCATGCTGACCGACCCGAGGCTGTCGAAGCAGTGGAAGAACGCCTCGGAGACCATGCCCATCTCCAGTCCGGCCGCGGGGCCGCACATGCTCAACACCGACCCGCCGGACCACGGGCGGCTGCGGAAGCTGGTGGCCCGTGAGTTCACGGCGCGCCGGGTCGAGCAGCTCGGGCCCCGGGTGCAGGAGATCACCGACGAGCTGCTGGACGCCATGGCGGCCCTGCCGGAACCGCGGACGGATCTCGTCGACGCGTTCTCGTTCCCGTTGCCGATCTCGGTGATCTGCGAGCTGCTCGGCGTGCCGATGCTGGATCGTGCCGCCTTCCGGGCCTGGACGGCCACCATCCTCACCGATCCCGATCCGCAGGCGCGGTACGCGGCGACGGAGAAGACGGCCGCCTATCTGTCCGATCTGCTGGAGGACAAACGGCACTCCCCCGGCCCGGACCTGATGAGCGCGCTGATCCGCACCAGTGACGAGGACGGCGACCGGCTGTCCCCGGACGAACTGCGCGGCACCGCCTGGCTGCTGCTGGTCGCGGGGCACGAGACCACGGTCAATCTGATCTCCAACGGGGTGCTGGCCCTGCTGACGCACCCCGACCAGCTCGCCGCGCTGCGTGCGGACATGAGCCTCATCGACAACGCGGTGGAGGAGATGCTGCGGTGGGACGGACCGGTGGAGACGCCGACGTTCCGGTTCACCACGGAGCCGATCGAGATCGGTGACACGGTGATCCCCGGCGGGGGTGAGCTGGTGCTGGTCGCGCTGGCGGACGGCAACCACGATCCGGCGCGGTTCGACGACCCCGACCGTTTCGACATCCGGCGGGCCACCGGCGGCCACCTCGCCTTCGGCCACGGCATCCACTACTGCTTGGGCGCGCCGCTGGCCCGTCTGGAGGCACGGATCGCGATCCGCTCCCTGCTGGAGCGCTTCCCGGATCTCGCGCTCGACGCCCATCCGGCCGCGCTGACCTGGCGCACCGGCATGCTCATCCGAGGCCCGCACCGGCTGCCGGTGCGGTGGTAGCGACCGTCCGGGTCCGACGGCATCTCCGGTGCGTCCGGGGCCGACGACACCTCCGGTGCGTCCGGGGCCGGCCCTGCCTCCGGTGACCGCGTCGTCCGGTGCTTCGTCACCGGACGACGGATCCTGCCCGGCCCCGGGCGGGGGAAGACCTCGCGGCCTCGTCGTGCCCGGGCACACGCGCACGGCGGGAACGGCTTCGGCGCGGCGGCTCGGCTTGCGTCGACACCACGGCCGGTGGTGCGTCCGCGCCGGCCGTGCCGGGGTGTGGTGTCACCGGGTGCGGGGCGGGTGGGTGGTGGTGCGGCCGTGGACACCGCGGCCGCGGTGTCGCCGGGATGTCCCGGACCACTGGTCGGCGCACACGTTTCCGCTGGTGGTCACGCGCCGTTCACCCCTGCCGTTCTTACTGGTTCGCGGCATGCGCCGTGGGTGTCCTGTCCTTCCTCGAAGGCGGCGTCCGTGGTGTATGTCCGCTCGTCGCGGGCGCGGCCCGCCGGCCGGCCGCGTCCGGTGGCCGGCGCATCGGCTGCGTCGTGGCCGGTCGTCGCACGGTCATGCGGTGGGGGCGGTCCTCGCCGACGTGTGCACCCGCCGTCGTCGCCCGGCCGCGTCCCCGCTCCGACGAGTCATCACCCACCTGTCGCACAGAGAGGTACAGCGATGACGTCCACCGACACCGACACCCCGTCCGCCGAGGCCCCGCGCACGGAACGCGGCGTCACCCGGCGAAGAGCGCTGCGGACCGCCGCGGGCGCCCTCGGCGCGCTGGCCGTGGGCTCCCTCGCCGAGGTGGGCGGAGCCGGCGAGGCGCAGGCCGCAGAGCAGGCGCTGCCCGAGGGGTATCGCGGGAACATGTCCGACCTGAAGCACGTGGTCGTCCTGATGCAGGAGAACCGCTCCTTCGACCACTATCTCGGCCAGCTGCCCGGCGCACGCGGCCACCACGACAAGCAGGTGCTCCGGTTCCAGGACGGCACCGACGTCTTCCAGCAGCGCGCCGCCGACGGCACCATCGTGACCCCCGCGGCGTCCACCGACACCTGGAGCGACGACCACAGCTTCTACGGCGCCAACGAGGGCCGCTGGAACACCTGGGTGAAGGACAAGGGCGAGAAGTGCATGTGGTACTACACACCCGATCACATGCCGTGGATGTACTCGCTCGCCGCCCAGTACACCGTGTGCGACATGAACTTCTGCTCGCTGCACGGGCCGACCATCCCGAACCGCTACTACCTGATGACCGGCACCGCGAACGGCGAGACCTCCAACGCCGGTCAGAACGACTACTCGCGGACCTGGCCGACCGTGCCCGAGCAGCTGGAGCAGGCCGGCATCAACTGGCGCGTGTACTGCGACAACAGCGGCAACGGCGTCGGCGGCAGCCTGCAGAGCGGCTTCATCGGCGAGTACGGCTGCAATGTCACCAACAGCTTCAAGGCGTTCGACCCGCGGATCGCGAGCGAGGAGGACCTCGCCCCGGGCACCGGCAGGATCTGGAAGGCCAACTCCTTCATCTACTCGGGCGCGACCACCCCGAACGACGACTCCGAGGAGAACCTCGACGCGGTGCTGCGGGACCTGATCGCGGCCTGCGCGCCGGGTGCCGAGCACCCGCTGCCGGAGGTGTCCTGGGTTGTCATGCCCGCGGCATGGAGTGAACACCCGAACTTCGACACCGTCCACGGCGAACGCTACATGGACAAGGTGCTCCGGATCCTGCAGAGCAACGAGGAGATCTGGAACCACACCCTGGTGATCATCACCTACGACGAGAACGACGGGAAGTTCGACCATGTGCTGCCGCCGCGCCCCGAGCCGGGCACACCCGGCGAGTTCTCCGGCAGCACGCCCCTCGGTTTCGGCCCGCGGGTGCCGATGCTGCTGGTGTCGCCGTGGACGCGCGGCGGCCATGTCGTGTCGGAGGTGTTCGACCACACCTCCATCGTGCGGTTCCTGGAGACCTGGGCCGCCTATCTCGGCAAGCCGTTCACCTGCCCGAACATCACCGACTGGCGCCGCTCCATCGCCGGTGACCTGACCAGCGCGCTCGACTTCGCCCACCCGCGTCCGGGCCGCGTGGAGATCGCCGACCCGGTCGACGGCACCCCGCCGACGTTCCCGCCGGGCGGGCTGACGCCGCGCGGGCTGTCGTTCCACCCGCACGCCACGCTCGTCGAGGACCGCACCGCCGGCACGGTGACCGCGTCGATGACGCTGACCGGCGGGCCGGAGGGCAAGGCGGTGAGCCTTCAGGTGTTCCCGGACAAGTACCGGGAGTTCTCCAACACCCCGTTCACCGTCTCCGCGTCCCGGCCGCGCCGGTACACCTGGGACACCACGGAGACCGACGGCAGGTACGCCTTCTCCATCTACGGGCCCGACGGTTTCCTGCGTTCCTTCGCCGGGCGGCTCACCCCGGCCGGCGAGACCGACACGGCGATCCCGGTCGTCGACGTCGACCTCGTCACCGGACGCCGCCCCACGGTGCGCTTCATCCTGCGCAACGCCGGCCGGCGGCCCGTCCACTACACCCTCACGGCGAACGACTACGCCGGCGGCACCCGCCGGTACACGGTGCCCGGCGGCACGTCGGCGGTCGTGGACTGGCCGACCGAGCACGGCTACTACGACGTGGTGCTCACCGACGGCTCCGGTGCCGGCTGGACGCAGCGGTACGCCGGGCGCGTGGCGACCGTCTGAGCCTCTCGGCGGGCCGGGGGCGGTCGCCGTCCCCGGCCCGCCGCCCTGTGCGGACCCGATACGGCGTGCCGGGTGCGTGCCGGCTCAGTCGGGCAGCACCAGGCTGCACTTCTCGCCCGGCTGGACGTGCACGGTGCCGTCCGGCAGCCGGACCTCGATCGGCGCGCGGCCGGAGGGCGGCACCGCGATCTCCAGCCGGCCGTGCTCCAGCCGCAGCCCGACCCCCCAGTGGCCCCGGTAGCGCAGGCGGAAGCCGTAGGAGGACAGCTCCGGCAGCGGTACGGGGTCGAGCCAGATCGCGCCGTCGCGGGTCTCCAGGCCGGTCAGACCGCGCTGCACCAGGTCGAGGGTGCCCGCCATGGCGCCCAGGTGGATGCCTTCGCCGGTGGTTCCGCCCTGCAGGTCGGCGATGTCGCCGCGCAGGGCCTCCTGCACGAACGACCAGGCCTCCGCGCGGCGGGCGCGGGTCAGGATCCAGCCGTGCACCAGGCCGCTGAGCGTGGAGCCGTGGCTGGTGCGGGCCAGGTAGTAGTCGACGCAGCGCTGCCAGAGCTCCTCGTCGACCGGCCGGCCCAGGCGGCGGAACAGCGCCTGGAGTTCGGCCGGGGAGAACAGATAGCCGAGCATCAGCAGGTCCGCCTGCTTGGACGCCTTGTAGCGGTTGGGGGTGTCGCCCTCCGCCTCCAGGATGCGGTCCAGCCGGCGGATGTCGCCGTAGCGTGTGCGGTATCCCGCCCAGTCGAGTTCCTCCAGCTCGCCGTAGCCGTCGAACTGGCTGATGACGCCGTCGTGGGTGGGCACGTACAGGGTGCGGGACACCTCCTCCCACCGCAGCGGCTCGTCGTCGTCCATCTCCAGCCGTTCCACGAGTTCGCTTCTGCGGGGCTCGGGCAGGGCGCGGAGGGTGTCCAGGGTCCGGGCCAGCACCCAGGCGGCGGTGACGTTGGTGTAGGTGTTGTCGTCCAGGCCGGGCCGCTCGGCACCGGGGTAGGCGTCGTGGTACTCGTCGGGGCCGACGACGCCCCGGATGCGGTACCGCCCCAGGTGGGGGTCCCAGGTGGCGGAGTCGGCCCAGAAACGGGCGATCTGCACGAGCATCTCGGCGCCCTGGGTCTGCAGGAACTCGGTGTCGCCGCTCGCCTCGCAGTACTGCCAGATGTTGTAGGCGATGGCCGAGCCGACATGCCGCTGCAGGTGGGTGTGGTCCGGAAGCCAGCGCCCGGAGCGCGGGTTGAGGTGCAGGCGCTGGGTCTCCTCGCGGCCGTCGCTGCCGCTCTGCCACGGGTACATCGCGCCGCGCCGCCCCAGCGCGCGGGCCGCGGCGCAGGCCGCGCCCAGACGCCGGTGCCGGTACTGCAGCAGGGCGCGGGACACCTCGGGCAGATGCAGGTTCAGATACGGCAGGACGAACAGCTCGTCCCAGAACACGTGCCCGCGGTAGGCCTCCCCGTGCAGGCCGCGGGCCGGGACCCCGACGTCCAGGTCGGCGGTGTTGGGCGACAGGGTCTGCAGGACGTGGAACAGGTGCAGGTGCAGGATGCGGCCGGGTTCCCCGGGGACGTCGATGCGGGCCCGGCGCCACAGCCCGTCCCAGGCCGCCCGGTGGGCCGTCAGCAGGTCGTCGAAGTGCGGCGCGACCAGCACCCGGTCGGTCGCGGCGCGCAGCGGGTCGCTGATGGCCGGGTCGTGGGAGGTGTGCAGGGCCACGATCTTGTCGAGGGTGACGGGGCGGTCGGCCAGGAGACGCAGGTGCACCGTCTGGATCGCCTGCTGCTGCTCGTGCCGGGTGTGGACGAGGGCGTCGCCGTGGGCGGTCAGCCGGGAGGCCACGCCGATGCCGATCTCGGAGGTGCGGGTGCGGCAGTGCAGCCAGACCGTGCCGGGGGCGAGGGTGCCGGTGTCCACGTCGGTGAGGTGCCGGCCGTCCAGGTCCCGGTACCGGGGCACGCCGGCGTTGGTCACACCGCCGTCGATCGCCGCCTCCACCTCGAGGTCCACCGGGCCGCCCCGAACGGTGAGTTCGGTGCGCAGGGCGGCCAGGTACGGGTCGGCCATGTGCACGATGCGCAGCTGGCGGACCATGAGGGTGTGTCCGTCGCCGAGGTCGTAGCCGGTGCGGCGTTCCAGCACCCCCGCCTCCAGGTGCAGGGTCTGCCGGTGGCCGAGCACGGTGGAGGTGTCGGGGGTGAGCCAGGAGCCGCCGGGCCGGCGGAAGCGCACCGGCAGCCAGTTGGGCAGGTTGACCAGGTCCTCGTTCTCCACCTGGCGGTCTGCGACGCGGGAGACGAGCCGGTTGTAGCAGCCGGCGACGTAGGTGCCGGGGTAGTGCACGTCGTCCGCGGCGCACTCGGGCAGCGCACCGCGGGTGGCGAAGCGGCCGTTGCCGAGGGTGCACAGCGCCTCCCGCAGCCGCTCCTGCGCGGGGTCGTACCCGTCGTACTCCCATGTCCCGGCCGTGATCGACGTCATCGGAGCTGTCATACCACCCGGTGCGGCACGACGGCGACCGGGCACTGCGCGTGGTGGAGCAGTGCGCGGACGGTGCGGCCCAGCTGGAGGCCGGGGTGTCCGGTCGCACGGCGGGCCGGCACGATCACCAGATCGGCGGCGGCCGAACGGTCCACGAGCACCCGGTGCGCCGGGCCCTCGACGGTCGTGGCCCGCACCCGCACCGAGGGGTGCTCGGACTGGGCCTCGTGCAGCAGCTCGTCGAGCACGGCGGCGTCTGCGTGTGGTCCCGCGCGCGGCGGCGTCCCGTGTGTGCCGGGGGATCCGGCGGTGCGGTGCCCGGCGCGGACGACGTCGAGGACGCAGTCGCGCAGCTCGGCCTCGCACAGCGCGAAACGCACCGCCTCACCGCAGGTCGCGGGGCCGCCGGCGCCGAGCAGGATCCGTTCGTGGCGGCCGGCGAGGCCCGCGGGGTCGCCGCGGACCACGATCACCGGGCACCTCGCCCGGGCCGCCAGGGCCCGGCTCACCGAGCCGACGAGCAGGTGTCTCGGTCCACCGCGCCCGCGGCTGCCCGTGACGAGGACACAGGCGCCGGCACTCGCGTGCACCAGGGCCGACACCGGGTCCTCGGGGAGGAGGCTCGTGCACACCTTCACGTCCGCGTCGCGCCGCCGGGCCCGTTCCGTCGCCGTGCCGAGCACCTGCTGGGCCATCAGCCGTTCGGCGGGCGGCTCGGTGCCCGCCCGGGGCACGGCGCCCTCGTAGCGCTCCCACAGGGAGGCGTGCACCAGCCGCAGCGGCAGGCCGCGCCGGGCGGCCTCGTCCACCGCCCAGTCGACCGCGGTCAGGGCGGGACCCGATCCGTCCACACCCACCACGACAGGCAGCTGCATGTCCACCGCCACCTTCTTCGAGCGCTGCCGCGCGGCAGGACCTGTCGTCCGGACCGGGCCCCGGCGCGGCAGGACGTCCGTCCATCTCACCGTCGCATCACACGTGTCCCGGCGCGAGGGCGCGCCGGCCCCGGTCCGGGACGTTCGGCCCGGTCCGCGGCCCACTCGGCCTCTGGGACGGCACCCCGGTCCACCGGAGGGTGGAGAGGACGACCGGGAGGGAGACCGAGCGATGACCACGACCGGGCCGGCGTGCGTGCACGCCCTGCTGGCCGACGGCACCACGATCCGCATCCGGTGCCCGGTCACGGGCGACCGTGCGGCGGTGCGGCGGCTGTACGAGGAGATGTCGGACGAGAACCTGCGGCTGCGGTTCTTCTCGCTCAGCCGTTCTTCCGCACGGCAGGCCGCCGAGCGGGTGGCCGGACCGCCGCGTCCCGGCTGCGGAGCACTGGTGGCCGAGCACGGCGGCCGTCTGATCGGTGTCGCCGAGTACGAGGCGGGCCCGGACCAGGGGACGGCGGAGGTCGCGCTGGCGGTGGCCGACGACTGGCACCACCGGGGCGTGGCCACGCTGCTGCTGGAGCACCTCGCGGACATCGCCCGCCGAGCGGGCATCACCGCGTTCACCGCCGACGCCCTGGCGGAGAACGTCGAGGTGCTGCGGGTCTTCCGAGATCTGGGCCTGCGGATCAGGCGCCGCTTCGACGGACCCGAGGTGCACTGCGTGGTGGAGCTGACCGAGGACGAGACGTATGTGCGTGCGGTGGACACCCGGGACCGGCTCGCGGCCATCGCGAGCCTGAAGCCGCTGCTGCGGCCCCAGGCCGTGGTGGTGATCGGGGCCGGCCGCAGCCCGGGCTCGGTCGGGCGGGCGATCCTGCGCAACATCGTCACCGGCTCCTTCGCCGGGCGGGTCTTCGTCGTGCATCCGTCGGCCGGTGTGATCGCCGGGGTGCGGGCCTGCCCGTCCGTGGCCGCGCTGCCGCAGGTACCGGATCTGGCGGTGGTCGCCGTGCCCGCGGCGGCGGTCGCGCGGGTGGCCGAGGAGTGCGGGGCGGCCGGTGTGCGCGGTCTGCTCGTCGTCTCCTCCGGACTCGACGCCCGCCAGGGGGCGGCCCTGCTGGACGCGTGCCGCCGGCACGACATGCGGCTGGTCGGCCCGAACTGCCTGGGCCTGGCCAACACCGAGGACGCAGTCCGCCTGGACGCCACCTTCGCCGCCCGGCATCCGGGGCCGGGCACCGCGGGTGTGGCGGTGCAGTCCGGCGGGGTGGGGATCGCGCTGCTGGACGGGCTGGCCCGCCTCGGCATCGGCGTGTCCAGCTTCGTCTCGCTCGGCGACAAGTACGACGTCAGCGGCAACGACATGCTGCGCTGGTGGGAGGCGGACGGACACACCGGACTGGTGCTGCTGCACCTGGAGTCCTTCGGCAACCCGCGTGCCTTCTCCCGCACCGCCCGCCGGGTGGCGCGCACCCTGCCGGTCCTGACCGTGGACGCCGGACGGTCCGAGGCGGGACGCCGGGCCGCGGCCTCCCACACGGCGGCGGCCGCGACCCCCACCATGACCCGGCAGGCGCTGTTCACGCAGGCCGGCGTCACCGCGACCCGCACGATCGGCGAACTCCTCGATGCGGCCGCCCTGATGCACTGCCAGCCGCTGCCGGCCGGGCCGAAGGTGGCGGTCGTCAGCAACGCCGGCGGTGCGGGCGTCCTGGCCGCCGACGCGTGCGCGGAGGCGGGGCTGAGCGTGCCGGTGCTGCCCGCCGACCTGGTGCACGGGCTGACCGCGCTGCTGCCCGAGGGCGCGACCGCCGCCAACCCCGTGGATGCGACCGCGGCGGTCGGCGAGGACCGTCTGCGGGCCTGCGTGGAGCTGCTGGTGCAGTACGGAGCCGTCGACGCCGTCCTGGTGACCCTGGTCCCGACCGCAGTGGCCGCGGCGACCGGTGAGGACCTGGTGCGGGCGGTGACCGGCATCCCCCGGCCGCAGCTGCGGCCCACGGTCGTGGTGCTGCCCGCACAGGCGGCCCGCGTGGAGCTGCTCGGCACCGAGGCCGACGGCCGGGTGCCCGCCTACGGTGACGCGCAGGACGCCGCGCGTGCCCTGGCGCACGCCGCCACCCGGGCCCGGTGGCTGGCCGAGCCGCCCGGCAGCGTGCCGCGGCTGACGGGGGTGGACACGGCGCGGGCGCGGCGGATCGTCACCCGGTTCCTCGACGGCCGTTCGGAGGGTGCCTGGCTCGACCCGCACACCGTCTCCGACCTCCTCGGCTGCTACGCCGTCCCGCAGATCCCCTGGGCCTGGGCCCGCGGCGAGGACGAGGCGGTCGCCGCCGCCGAACGGCTGGCCGGTCCCGGCGGCCGGGTGGTGATGAAGGCGTACTGGCCGGGGCTGGTGCACAAGAGCGAGCAGCACGCCCTCCACCTCGGCCTGCAGGGCGCGGACCAGGTCAGAGAGGCCCACCGGGATCTGGTGGCGCGGTTCGGGGACCGTCTGACCGGTGTGGTGCTGCAGCCGCTCGCCGAACGCGGCACCGAGCTGTTCGCCGGCGTCGTCCAGGACGAAGTGTTCGGCCCGCTGGTGCTCTTCGGCCTCGGCGGCACCGCCACCGACGTCCTCGCCGACCACGCCGGCCGGCTCGCCCCGCTCACCGACCGCACCGCGCGCGAACTGCTCACCGCTCCCCGCTGCTCCCCGCTGCTCTTCGGTCACGCGGGCGCCCCGGCCGCGGATCTCGACGCCCTGGAACAGCTGCTGCACCGGATCTCCCGGATGGCCTGCGACCTGCCGCAGCTCGCCGAGGCCGACCTCAACCCGCTGCTCGCCGGCCCCGACGGTGTGATGGCGCTCGACGTCCGGGTGCGCCTCGAACCGCGTCGGCCCTGCGACCCGTATCTGCGGCGCCTGCGCTGAGCGCGGACCGAGGGCCGAAGGGTCCTGGTCCGAGGCCGGGCGGCCGGTGGTGGTCCGGCGCGCTCGGGCACAGTCTGGAAACAGTCCGCCCCACGGTTCGTGGGGTCGCCAGCCGAGCGCACGGGCGGCGCGGCCGACGGCATCCCGGCCTCGACGGCACCGACGACGAAGGAGCGCACGACGATGACGACCTCCTCCCCCACCCTGACGGCGGCCCTGTCGCCCCAGCACCGTGCCCGGCTGATGTCCCTCGCCCACGACGTCGCCTTCGAGGCGGGCACACGCCTGTTCGACGAGGGTCGGCACGCCGACCGCTTCTGGATCATCAAGACCGGCACGGTCGCCCTCGACCTGCATGTCCCCGGCCGCCGCGCCGCCGTGATCGAGTGTCTGGGCCACGGCGACCTGCTCGGCTGGTCCTGGCACTTCCCGCCGCATCTGTGGCATCTGGGCGCCGAGGCCGCCAGCCCGGTGCGGGCCCACGAGTTCGACGCGGTGACCGTGCGGACGCTGTGCGACGAGGATCCGCTGTTCGGCCGTGCCGTCGCCGTCTGGGTGGGCCAGGTGGTCGCCCAGCGGCTCCACGCGGCCCGGGTCCGCCTCCTCGACCTGTACGCCCCGTACGGGAGCGGCTGCGGGGAAGGTCTGTAGCGGCTGCTGCCGTACGGCCTGGGGGACGCGCCTGCGCGGCCTGTGGCAGCCGCCCGTGCGGGGAGGCCCTCGGGATCCCTCGGGTCTGTGGCGCGCGGGGAAGCCTTCCGGGCCTGCACGCCCCTACAGGCCGTACAGGCTGCGTCCGCCGGCCAGTGCGCGGCCGGTGATCAGTTCCGGCTCGATGCGGATGACGACCTCTTCGGGCCACGGCACCCAGGAGCACGGCACCTTGCCGGCCAGACGACGCCGGTGCGCGAGGTCGGTGATCACGGAAGCGGTGCCGGTGACCACGACGCTCCATCCGGAGTGCGCGGCCGCGTCGACCTCGTCGGCCTCCAGGGCGACGACCGCACCGTCGACGGCCCGGGCCAGCTCGGAGGCGGCCGAGGTGCGGACGAGCACGGCGGCGTCGTCGTCCAGGGCGAAGTTCACCGGGAGCACCGCGGGCAGGGCGTGGCGCGTGTGGACGATGCGGCCCACCGGAGCCGTGGCCAGCAGCTCCAGGCACTCGCGTCGTTCGAGTTCGCGAAAACCGTCGTTGCGATACATCAGCCGGTCGTCCTTCTGCCGCGCCGGCCTTCCGGCCGTGATGCCCGGTGGGCGGCCGGTCCGCCGCCCCGCCTCACAGACTCAGCGTGCCCGGCTGTCCGCGGACGGACATGGGCCCTTCGGCCCCGGGAGCCCGCCGACCGGGGCCATCCGCGGCTCGGTCACCTGCTCACCTTCGCCGGACGGCGGGGGACGGTCCGGCGTCCCACGGCTCCGCGGGGCTCGGGGTCACGACGTGGGGTGGTCCGGCTCGTCGCCGTCGACCCGGTAGGTCCTGGTCCACGTGGCTCCGCACCGGCAGCGGGAGTACTCGACGAGTTCGCCGTCCTCGGAGACGCTCAGCCCCTTGCTGAGCCGTACATGCACATGTGCACCCATGAAACCGTTCCTCCGATGTCCGGAAAGGCTCGATTGTGCCACCTGGGCCTCCCGGCGGCCATGACGCGGCCCACATGCGGCGGAACGTTTACGGGTGCGCACGCACAGCGGGTCGGACATCGCGCCGAGCGATGCCCGGGACGTCGCGGGCACGGCCCGGGTTGGGCCCTACGTCCCGTACGGCGGGGACGAACGGCGGCCTCGGCGGCACGGCCGCCCCCAGGCGCCGGGTGCGTGCGACGGTCACGCTGGAGGAGTGGCCGGGTGTCCGGTGTGCCGAGCCGGACGGCACACCGGACCGGCCGCGGGACCGCAGGAGGAGACCATGCTGCAGCACCGAACGGTCGGAGACCTCATGACCCACGGTGTCGTCCGCGTCCGGCGGGACACCCCTTTCAAGCAGATCGTCCGCACCCTGGCCGACCACGACGTGACCGCCGTCCCGGTCGTCGACGATCTCGGTCACCCCGTCGGCGTCGTCTCGGAGGCGGACCTGCTGCGCACGGTGGCCGGCCGTCCCGACCCGGCCGGGCTCCTCCCCCAGCTGCCGCCCGACGAGCTGGAGGCGGGACTGGAGCGGGCCACGGCCAGGGAACTCATGACGGTTCCGCCGGTGTGCGCCCGGCCGGAGTGGAGTGTCGTCGAGGCCGCGCGCACCATGGACGAGGCCAAGGTGAAGCGTCTGTGCGTGATCGACGAGACCGGGGTCCTGACCGGCGTCGTCAGCCGCGGCGACCTGCTGCGGATCTTCCTGCGCCGGGACGAGGCGATCCGTGAGGAGATCACCCGGGACGTCCTGGTGGGCACCCTGGGCCTGGCGCCGGCCGACCTCACGGTCTCGGTGACGGACGGCCGGGTCGCCCTCGCCGGGACCGTGGAGGACGAGAGTCTGGTGCCGGTGATCGAGCGCCTGTGCCTCGGGGTGGACGGCGTCGTCTCGGTCACCTCGGACGTCACCGTCCGCGCCGACACCCCGAGCGACGCGCCCGGACCGCGCTGACCTCTCCGCGGCCGGTCCCACGACAAGTGGTTCGCGCGAGATGCGGTTCAGGCGCGGTGCAGCCAGTCGTCCAGCACGCTCTGCCGGGCGCCGTCGTCGAACCGTGGGTCGGTGTCGTCGATCCGGTGGCTGAGGTTGTCGACGACGTCGACCACGCCGTCGATCTGCCGGGCCATCGACACCGCGATCTCGGCGTCGCTCCTCCGCTCCAGGCTGCCCTCCAGGGTGACCACACCCCCGGCCACCGAGACCGTGACACTGCCCGGCGGCACACGCAGGGCGTTCACGCACACCTCGCGGATGACCTCCTCGCGGATCTCGTCGTCGGGCCGGAGGAACACCCGCAGCAGATCCCACCGGGTGACGATGCCGACGAGCCGGTCCTCCTCGTCGATCACCGGCAGTCGCTCGACCTGTCGCTCGGCCATGGTCCGGGCGGCTTCGACGATGGTGTCGTCGGCGTGCACGGTGACGGGTGGCTGCGACATGAGCTGTCCGGCGGTGCGGGCCTTGGCCTTGACGGCCTGGCGCCGGGCGGTCATCGTCAGCAGGGCACGGAAGTGCCGGCCCGGCTCCCGGGGCTCCGCCGCAAGCACCTGGCGGGTCATCAGGTCGGCTTCCGAGACGACGCCGATGACGTGGTCGTCCTCGTCCACCACCGGCAGGCCGCTGATCCGGTGGTCGGCGAGCATGCGCGCCACCTCTTTGAACGGGGTGCCGTACTCGGCCCGGACGACGTCCTGCGTCATCACCGAACCGATCTTGTTGTGCTTCATGTCCGCTCGCTCCTCACCCCGGCCGGCACCAGGGGCAGCTGTCCGGATCCGCCGCCCCCTTCGCAGTTCGAGCATCCCGCGGCGCGCCCCGGAAACCCATGGGCTGTCCGGGGCGCGGCGGGGGCCGGTCGGCCCTGTATCCCTCGAACGCCCTGCGCCCGCGGGGGTGGCGGCAGCTCCGTATCGGCCTCAGGGCCCCGCCCGGGTCGTTGCGACGCCCTCGCGGCGCGGGCCGGCACCAGGGCGTCCAGCAGGCGGGTCTTCCTGGTGACGGGGACCGGGCCGCAGGCATGCCGCCGGGGAGGCACCAGGCTCAGGAACAGTCCGATCACGGCGAACGCCTGACGATCGCCGGAGGCTGAGGCAGGGACGCATCTCGCGGACGGTGTGCGTCAGCTGCCGTCTCCTTCCTCCCGGGCGTGGGGCCCGGCTGGCAGGGTCGGGTCGGGAGCGGCAGCGTGGAGTGAGGAACAGCGACGCCGAAGCGAGGTGGGCATGCAGACCAGTGGAGCCGAGCCGCGGGTGGTCGTGGGTGTGGACGGTTCGCCGTCGTCGTATGCCGCGCTGCGCTGGGCGGTGCGGTACGCGGAGCTGGTGGGCGGGGTGATCGAGGCGGTGTCCGCCTGGGACACCCCGTCGGACGTCGGCTGGGCCGGACCGGCGGTCGATCCGGACTTCGATCTCGAGCAGGCCCGGGAGCGCTTCACGGAGGCGCTGAACACCGTGTTCGCCGAGGGGCAGCGGCCGGCCGGTCTGCGGGAGCATCTCGTGGAGGGCGACCCGTCCGAGGTGCTGATCCGGGCCTCGCAACGGGCGGACGTCCTCGTGGTGGGCAGCCGGGGGCGGGGCGGTTTCGCCCGGGCGATGCTGGGCTCGGTCAGTCAGCGGTGCGCCCAGCACGCGGCGTGCCCGGTGGTCGTGGTCCGCCAGGAGCACGATCCGGCCCACTGACTCGCGTCCCGCGACCGCGCTGCACCGGTGCCGTGCCGGTGGCCGCGCATACGTCGACGCGTGTTCGTATGTCGGCGGGTGTGCGTCCGTCGGCAGGTGTTCCGGCGGGTGGTCATCCGTCGGCAGGTGTGATGCGCCGTCCGGTCAGCCGCGTGGGCCGCACCCGCACCCAGAGCTCTCGGGTGCCGCCCGCCCACGGTCCGGAGTGGGCCTGCCGGTGCAGCCGGTCGGCCGTCTCCGGGTCGTCGACGCCCTCGGCACGCCCCACCACGAGCACGCTCCAGCCCCGGCTCATCACCTCGTCGACGCGGTCGACCTCGAAGGCGACCTCGCGGCCCGCGGCCGCAGCGGGTGCCGCATCGGGCGCGGTGCGGAAGCAGACGTCGCCGTCCACCATCTCGTAGTTGACCGGGAACGCGGCCGGCCCGTCCGGTCCGGTGAAGGCGATGCGTCCCACGCCGTGCGTGGACAGCAGCGCCCGGCACTCGTCCTCGCCGAGGTCGGTCAGACGGGGGTGCAGCAGGGCCGTTCCCTGTCCGGGAGGCAGGTCCTCGTCGCAGCCGCGCAGGGTGTTGAGGCTGGTGTCCAGCGCGTCGGCCAGGCGCAGCACGGTGGCGATGCCCGGCTCGGAAGGCCGCTGTTCGAGATAGGCGAGATACTGCGGCGACATCCGGGCACGCGCGGCCGCCTCCTCCAGGCTGAGACCTCTGCGCCGACGGGCTTCGGCCACACGTCGTCCGAAGTCGCCCGGGTGCCCCGTCCGCGCGGCGGCGGGTGCGGACGGTGCCGGTTCGGGTGACGGGGGCCGTTCGTGCACCAGGTGCTGGACATGTGCGTCCGGTCCGGGGAAGACGAGGGTGACCTCGCCCGTGTCCGACCAGCGCACGTCGTACGGGGGTGTGCCGTCGTCGTGGTGCAGACCGACGATCTCGCCGTCACGCCGGGTCACCCCGGTGGCCGGGCTCTCCACGACCAGTCGGTCCCCTAGCTGAGCGTGCATGGCATGCCCTCCCTCCGGGACGTGTTCTCAGCATCGCCCCGATCCGGCACCGACACCAATGGGCCCGAGGTCCCTGACGGCACACCTGGCGAGGTCCCGGAACGGCACACCAGGTCACGGGGCGGCCGTACGGCCGGCGGGCGGGCGGTGGGCGGCGGCGCCGAGGGGTGCACGCCACACCAGGACCGTCCCTCCGCCTGCGGGTGTGCCGATCTCCAGGGAGCCGCCGAGACCGCGGGCCCGTTCGGCCATGTTGGCCAGGCCGCTGCGGCGGCCCCGGGGCGGGATGCCGACGCCGTCGTCGGTGACCGTGAGGCACACCTGCTCGCCGTCGGTCTCCAGCACGACCTCGGCGTGCTGTGCGCGGGCGTGCCGGGCGATGTTGGTCAGGGCTTCGCACAGCACGGCGATCACATGGTCGGCGACCTCTTTCGGCACATGTGTGTCCAGCAGGCCCTCCATGCGCACGGCAGGTGCGAAGCCGAGCACGGGTGTGGCCTCGCCGATCGCCCGGACCGCGCGCGCCCTGAGTCCCGGGGCCGCCTCGTCGTGCGTGCGCAGGCCCAGGATGGTCGACCTGATGATCTTGATGGTTTCGTCCAGGTCGTCCACGGCCCGCAGCACCCGTTCCTTGGCTTCCGGGTGCTCGACGAGGCGGCCGGCGCTCTGCAGGGTCATCCCGGTGGCGAACAGCCGTTGGATGGCCAGGTCGTGCAGGTCCCGGGCGATGCGGTCGCGGTCCTCCCACACCGCGACCCGTTCGGTGTCCTGGCGGCGCTCGGCCAGCTCCATGGCGAGTGCGGCCTGTGCGGCGAAACTCTTGAGCCGGTCCAGTTCACGGGCGGAGAAGTCGTCGGCGCCGGTCTGCCGGGCCAGCAGGACGACTCCTCGGATGTGGGCACCGGATCCGATGGGGAGCGCCACCGCCGGGCCGAGGCCGGCGAACCGCGCCGGACGGGCGGTCACCCGAGGATCGTGCTCGATGTCCGGGCTGATCACGGGTGCGCCCTCGGCGAAGGCATGCCCGGTCAGGGTGCCGCCCATGGGCAGGACCAGGCCGCGGTGGGCTTCCGCGTGCCGGCCCATGGCGACGTCCACGCTGAGCGTGTCCGTGTTCGGCACGGGTGTCGACATCACCGCCAGGGCCGCGCCGGTGATCTCCCGTGCGCGTTGCGCGATCAGTGCGAGGACCTCCGCCTCGGCGGCGCCCGACATGAGGCTGTGGGTGATCTCCGCGTTGGCCTGCAGCCAGCGCTCCCGCAGCCGGGACTCCTCGTACAGGCGGGCGTTGTCGATCGCCACGCCCGCCGCGACCGCCAGCGTGGACAGGATCGACTCGTCCTCCTCGTCGAACTCGCCCCCGCCCCGTTTCTCCGTCAGGTAGAGGTTGCCGAACACCTCGTTGCGCACCCGGATCGGGACGCCGAGGAAGCTGTGCATCGGGGGATGGTGCGGCGGGAAGCCGTACGACGACGGGTGCTCGGCCAGGTTCGGGATGCGCAGCGGCTCGGGGTGGCGGATCAGCAGCCCCAGGATGCCGTGGCCCTCCGGGTACCGGCCGATCTGCGCGATGGTCTCCTCGGACACCCCGACCGTGTGGAACGCCGACAGCCGTCGGCCGTCGGGGCCGATCACACCCAGGGCAGCGTACTCGGCGTCCACCAGGACGGCGGCGGCCTCCACGATCCGCCGCAGCACCTGCGGCAGCTGCAACTCGCGGCCGACGGAGAGCACCGCCTCCAGCAGATGGTGCACCCGGTCCCGGGTGCAGCGGGCGGCGTCCAGGCGTGCCTGGAGTTGCTCCAGCAGCTCGTCCAGCCGCAGCTGGGGCAGCTGCACCCGGGCCGTCCCGGCCTCGCCGAACTCCTCGGAACCTCCCACCGGTGTGCCTCCCAGCCCCCGATGTGGCGTTCTTCTGCCACCGTAAGGGGTGCGGCACCGGACGGCACGGGCACCCGGCCCGGGCCTCACGGCGCCGGGCGCCCACGGTGACGCAGGGACCGGTCGGCGCCGGGGCACCCGCGGTGACGCAGGGACCGGTCGGCGCCGGGGCACCCGCGGTGACGCAGGGACCGGCCGCGCGCACCGCGGGATCGCGCACGAACGAGGCACCGGCCCCGGGAAGAGCCGGTCCGTCAACGGGTGTCGCCCTTCAGCCGGTCGCGGGCCTCGGTGGCGATGACGGCGGCCTGGATGCGCCGTTCCACCCCGAGTTTGGCCAGCAGCCGGGAGATGTGGTTCTTGACCGTCTTCTCCGCCAGGTACAGGCGCTGGCCGATCTGGCGGTTGGTGAGGCCCTCGCCGATCAGGGCGAGGATCTCCCGCTCACGGTCGGTGAGGCCGGGCAACGCGTCCGGCGGCTCCTGGGGTCCGCCGCCGCGCAGCCGGGCCATCAGTTTCGTGGTGGCGCTGGGGTCCAGCAGCGACTGCCCGCCGGCGACGGTGCGCACCGCCGCGACCAGATCGGAACCGCGGATCTGTTTGAGCACATAGCCGGCCGCACCGGCCATGATCGAGTCCAGCAGGGCGTCCTCGTCGTCGAACGAGGTCAGCATCAGACAGGCCAGGTCCGGCAGGCGGGAGCGCAGTTCCCGGCACACGCTCACCCCGTCCCCGTCGGGCAGGCGCACGTCCAGCACCGCCACGTCGGGACGCAGCGCGGGCACCCGGGCCAGCGCCTGCTCGGCGGTGGCGGCCTCGCCGACCACCTCGATGTCCGGTTCGTCGTCCAGCAGGTCGTGCACGCCCCGCCGCACCACCTCGTGGTCGTCGAGGAGGAAGACCCGGATCGGGGCGCCGAGCCCGGCCGCGTCGTGCGGCGTGGGTGCCGTCCTGTGCTCCGCCTTGCTGGGCCACACGGCTGCTCCTTCCTTCGTGCGCCGCGCCGACGCTGCGCCTCGTGCACGCGCCTGCGCTTCCCTCGTGTGCGCCGCGCCGGCGCTTTCCCTCGTGTGGGCCGTGCCTGCGCGGTCCGGCGCCTTTCGCGGACGTGCCGTTGCGGGTCTGTGTTCTTCTGAACGTGCGCCGCGGGGCTCGTTCACCGGCGTCCGTTCCGCGACGCGTGCGGCGATGCCGGTGTGCCGCCGTCGTGGTCCGTGGTGTCGTCCCGGTCGAAGCCGAGCCGGGTGACCACCTCCACCACGCCGTCGACGCAGTCGCACAGCCGCACCAGGATCGGGATCAGGCTCTTGCGCGGGACGGTGCCGCTGAGGGTGACCCGTCCGTCGGCGACCTCGACGGTCAGCGCGGACGGCGGCAGGCCCAGCGTCCGTACGATGACGTCCTCCAGGATCTCCTCCTGGATCGCGCGGTCCCTGCGCAGGAACAGCTGCACCAGGTCGCTGCGGCTGATCACCCCGATGAGCCGACCGTCGCCGTCCACCACGGGAAGCCGCTTGACCTTGTGGTGTTCCATCGTCCGCGCGGCCCGCACGGCATGCCAGCCGGGCTCGGCGACGACGGCGGGGCTCGTCATCAGGTCCTGGGCGCTGCTTCCGGTGCCGCTTCCCGTCTGTTTGCGCAGCAGGTCCGCCTCGGACACCACGCCGACCGGACGTTCCTCGTCGTCGATCACGGGAACGGCCGTGATCTGGTACTCGTCGAGGATGCGGGCGATCTCCTTGAACGGGGTGCCCGGCCGCACACTCACGGCGGTGGGTGTCATCAGATCGCCCACGCTGCGCTGCCTCATCGCCCCAACGCCTTTCCCGGTTGCCCGTCACCGGTGCGTCGGCCGGGCGGGCGCGCCAGGGGGCGGGGCCGCCGCCCGGCGCGCCGCGCTGCCGCCGCGTACGGTGCACCCGGCGGCCGGGGGACGGCCGGCGGTGCACCGCGGTGACGGATGTCATCCACCGTGCCGGACCTCGATGTGCTTCTCCTCGGTCCGCTCACGTCCCATGCCCACGCTGACGGTGAGCATGCCGTCGGTGTAGTCGGCGGTGACGTCGTCCTCGTCGGCTCCCGGTGGCAGGGTCACGGTGCGGCTCATGGAGCCGTAGCGGATCTCGCTGCGGTGCTTGTCCACGTCGCGTTCGGTGCGTTCGGCCCTGATGGTCAGGGTGCCCTCGCTGAGGACGACGTCGATGTCGTCGGGCGAGACACCCGGCAGCTCCGCCCGTACGACGTACCGGCCGTCCTCCGTGTACTCCTCCATCCGCACCGAGTACAGGTCGCCCAGGGAGGGCATGCCGAACCGGGCGGGGAAGGCCTCGAACCACTCGGGGATCTCCGGGAAGGAGAACCTCTGGCGTCGTGCGAGTGTGCCCATCGTTCTCTCCTCCTGTGGGTGTTCACATGTCACGTACGGGGTGGTGACGCGCGGGCGGCGGCGTGGGCGTCACGGCCTCCGCCGGCACACCCGGTGCACCGGCACACCCCAGTGCACCGCGCGCACACCGGATCCGGTGGGGCCGGACAGCCCCGCATGCGGGTTCCGAGGGTCCCCGCTCCCCCGTCCCGGCCGTCTCCGGGTCGGCTCAGTGCGCCACGCGGACGGCGAGCAGGGCGACGTCGTCGTGGAAGGTTCCCTGACGCTGGGCGAGGAGGGCATCGCAGAGTCCTTCCAGGGGCGCGGTCGCACAGCGGGCCGCGGTGTCGGCCACCTGTCTCATGCCGTCGTCGTAGCTGTGGCCGCGTTCCTCGATGAGTCCGTCGGTGTGCAGCAGCACGGTGGCGCCGCAGGGCAGGGGGTGGCGGTGGTCCGGGCGGGTGAGTTCGGGGCTGACGCCGAGGGGCGGCCCGGCCTCGGCCGTCAGGTAGCGGGCCCGGTTGTCCGGGGTGATCAGCAGGGGAGGCAGGTGTCCCGCGCTGCACCAGTGCAGGAATCTGCCTTCGCCGCTGTCGGCGGGTTCGATGCGGGCGACCAGGGCGGTGGCCATCGGTGCGTCGTGGAGGTGGTGCAGGAGCGCGTCCAGCCGGTGCAGGACGCGGCTGGGCGGCTGCCCCTCGGCGTAGGCGATGACGCGGATCATGTTGCTGATCCGGCTCATGACGGTGGCGGCCTCGATGCCGTGGCCCATGACGTCGCCGACCATCACGCACGGCACCTTGTCCGGCAGGCAGATCACGTCGTACCAGTCGCCGCCGACCCGGGGGGCCTCGGTGGAGGGCTGGTAGCGGGCCTGGAACGCCAGACCCGGCAGCGAGGCCAGATCGGGCAGCAGACGGCGCTGGAAGTCCTCCGTCGCCTGCCGCAGCCGTTGGACGAGACGGGCGTTCTCGATGGCGACGCCGGCGGCGCTGGCCAGCGCGACGAGGTATTCCTGGTCCTCGTCGGTGAAGGCCTCGTCGCCCTCCTTGTCCGCCAGGTAGAGGTTGCCGTACACGGTGTCCCGGACGCGGATGGGCACCCCGAGCAGGGTGCTCATCCGGGGATGTCCCTCCGGGAAGCCGCTCGCCCGCGGGTGGGCCGCCAGGTTGTCCACCCGGAGGGGTTCGGGGTGGCGGATCAGCTCGCCCAGCAGCCCGGCCCCGTGCGGCAGCTTGCCCTTGTCCCGTACGTCGCCGTCACCGAAACCGGAGGCGATGAGCTGGACGAACGCCCCCGTCTCGTCCAGGACACCGAGGGCGGCGTAGCGTGCCCGGCCGAGCTGCCGGGCCGTGTCGACGATGGTGTGCAGCACGACGTCCACGTCCAGGGCGCTGCTGATGCTGACGACGGCGTCGAGCAGCTGGCGCATCCGGCTGTGCGCGTGCGCGAGCTGCCGGAGCCCGGCCTGGATCTGGTCGAGGTCCCTTTCCCCCAGGGGCGGGATGAGGGGGCTGCGTCGCGAAGGATCGTCGGGTGTGCCCCTGAGCTGTCCCTGCACCATGGCACCCCCTGCTGGTCTGCTGCCGACGGGCGCTCGCACTGCCGGGTACCCCGCCTGCGCGTGATGCACGTCCTGCTCCGGCCCCGTCGCCCGCCGGTGTCCGGGCGTCACCGGCGACCGGCGGGGCCGCGGAACCGGCGCGGCGGGCGCTGGTGCGGGTGCCGGGTCAGCTGTCGCCGTGCTCGGGCGGGAGGTCGACGGGGTAGGGCTCGCCGAAGTCGGCCGACCGGCTGACCTTCTCCCAGGCGGTGGCCTCGGCGAGCTGTCGGCGGGAGTACTCCAGGGCCATGGTCACCGCGTTCACCCCCAGCAGCAGATGGGACGGCACCCGGCCGCGCCGGACGGTCCGCACGATGATCTCGGCGGCGCGCTCGGGGTCGCCGGCCGCCCCGTCCGAACTCTGTCGCACCCGGCGGTTCAACTCACCGACGGTCTCCTCGTACGCGTCGGGGATCGTGTGGACCGTCATGGAGGCACCGGCCCAGTCCGTGGCGAAGCCGCTCGGTTCGACGACCATGACCCGCACACCGAACGGTGCGGTCTCCGCGGCGAGCACCCGGCTGAAGCCGTCGACGGCGAACTTGGCCGCCTGGTAGGACGCGATGCCCGGGGATCCGCCGACGCGCCCGCCGACCGAGGAGATCTGCACGACCGTGCCGCCGCCCTGGCGGCGCAGGACGGGCAGCGCCGCCTTGGTGACGTGGTGGACACCCCAGAAGTTCGTCTCGAACTGGGTGCGGACGTCGTCGTCGTCCGCGGTCTCGATGGGCGACACATTGGCGTATCCCGCGTTGTTCACGAGCACGTCGATGCGTCCGTAGCGGCCGACGGCCGCCTCGACGGCCCGCCGGGCCGCCTCGGGGCGGGTGACGTCCAGCGCGAGCGGATGCACGCGGTCGCCGTACTTCTCCTGTACATCGGCGAGGGCTTCCGGGCGGCGGGCGGTGGCGACGACGCGATCCCCGGCCTCCAGCGCGGCGACGACCAGCGCACGGCCGAGGCCGCGCGACGAACCGGTGATGAACCAGACCTGTTGACTCATACCCCTAGTGCAACACCGTTCTCTTATTTACGCAACACCGTTCCCTTAAAGCCTTCCTATGATGTGGCCCATGACTTCGCCTGCCTTCCAGCGTGCGCGCAGCGCCGAGGCCAAACAGGCTCGAGAAGCGGCGATCCTGGACGCGGCCCGCACGCTCGGCCGCAGTCGCGGGGTCCGGGACGTCACCCTCACGGACATCGCCGCGGCCGTGGGCATGCACAAGTCCGCCCTGCTGCGCTATTTCGAGACCAGGGAGCAGATCTTCCTGAAGCTGACCGCGGAAGGCTGGCAGGAATGGTCGGCGCACCTGCGCGCCGAGCTGGAGACGCGCAGCCACACCACCGCCCAGGAGGTCGCCGCGCTGATCGCCGCCGGCCTGGCGGCGCGACCGCTGTTCTGCGATCTGCTGGCACAGGCCCCCATGAACCTCGAACGCAATGTGTCGGCCGAGACGGTCCGCTCGTTCAAACTCGTCACCCTCGACGAGATCGCTCTGATCGGCACCGAGCTGCGTCGGCTGCTGGGACTGTCCGAGACGCAGACGGTCGACCTGATCGCCACGGCGACGAGCCTGGCCGGGGCGCTGTGGCAGATGGCCACCCCCGGTCCGCGGCTGCGGGAGCTGTACCGGAGCGATCCGCGCCTCGCCCACGCCGTCGTGGAGCTGGAGCCCCGCCTGCGCCGGGTCCTGACCGCCTACCTCACCGGTCTCGAAGCGGGCTCGCCCACGGCCGCCGAGGTCTCCCCTGCCGCACCGGAGCCCACCACGACCGGGGCGGCGGGCAGCGGGCAGGGGGCCGCAAGCCCGGCGTAGTCGCGCGGCCGGCCACAAGCCCGGCGCACGGCCGCAAGCCCGGCGCAGTCGCCCCGCACCGTCGCGCCACCGGTCGTCCTGAGCGGGCGCCGCCGGTCGTCCCCAGCCGACGTCGGCCACCTGCGACGACCCGGGTGAGATCGCACGGGTGACATCATCCCTGCATGAGCAGTGATGTGAGCGACGTGGACGACGTGGACGACGTGGACGTAAGCGCTCTGGCCATCAATGTCACGATTCCGGAGGCACTGCGCTGGAACGACACCCGGCGCGGCGAGGCCTTCACGCTGACCACACTCAACGTCCGGCTTCTTCCGGACGGCCACCTCGCCGTGAAGGCCTACGGCAAGCCGGTGGCAGGCGGCCGGGGCGCCTACGTCTCGTTCCCTGTCCCCGACACCCCCGAACTGGCCGCCCTGGTGGCGCAAGCCGCCACCCGTGCCGGAGAGTTGTGGACCGCCCATCGCGGGCTCGGCTGATCTCCCGGCCCACGGCGACCACGACGGGCGCTGCCCGCCAAGATGTCAGGAACCGCGCCGGATCCGGCCGGCGTAACGCGCCTCCAGCGCCTTGTTGTGCTCGTCGCCGCCGGGCACGTTGGCCGAGAGATACACGGGCGGGGTGATGCCGTCCTCGATCAGCAGACGGACCGTCTCCGCGGTGACCATCTGGGCCAGCAGGGCTGCGGTGATCGTGGAGACGGCACAGACCGAACCGCCGGAGGGCAGCGGCAGCAGCGCGTCACCGAAGGGTGCGCCGTTGTCGAGGACGACGTCCGCGACATCGCTCAGGCGCCGACCCGAGGGATGACGCGGGGTGGCACGGGCGGTGTGCTGGAGGCTGGTGACGGCGATCAGCGGGTGCCCGTGCTCCTTGACCAGCCGGGCCATTTCGACGACGCACCCGTTGATGCCGGAGTTGGACGCGATCACGAACACGTCCTGCGGGTGCGGTGCGGCGAGTGCGTACAGCCGGTGCGCGATCTCGGGGTCGCGCTCCAGCAGGGGGTCGTCGAGCGTGTCGGCGGGTGCGTCGCCGTACAGGACGAGGTCCCTGATGGCGACCTTGTTGGTGGGCACGAGTCCGCCGGCGCGCCCGGCGAACTCGGTGGCCAGCGACTCCGAGTGCCCGGTGCCGAACGCCTGCACCACACCGTCGTCGGCGAGCGCGGCCGCGATCAGCCGGGCCGCCGCGCGCACGGCACCCGTCTGTGTGGTGACCACGCGGTCGACGACGTCCTTGGCCGCGGCGAGGAACCCCTGACTGTCCGGCACGCCCACTCCTTCGGCTCGCTGCAGAAGGCCCTGTCCCCTCATCCGAGGAAGGCCTGTCCCTTCTTCGCCTCTTCGTCGCTCGACTCTGCGCAGGGCGGGCGGGGTACGTCAATGGACCGGACCTGCGGCGGGCAGACGGTGGAGGGGAGAAACATCATGACCTCGGACCACGCGGTGTGTTCGGGCGGTCCGGGGCGTCCGGCGCCCTTTCCGGGAGGGAGACACCGTGGCGACGAGCGGGTATCGGCGAGCGGCGGAGGCGACGGCTCGGGCCGTTGTCGTCGGCATCGACGCGGGCGGCACCCGTACCCGCGCCGCGGTGGCCCGGGCGGCGGCGGACGGCGGGCCGCCGCTGCGCACCGGCGTGTCCGGGCCGGGCAACGCCCTGTCCGTCCCGTTCGACGTGCTGACCTCCCACCTGCGGCAGGCGGTCGCCGCCGCGACGCCGCCCTCGCTGCGGCCCCGCGTCCGCGCGGTGGCCGCGGGGCTGGCCGGCTGTTCCGCACTGCCCGGCAACGCCGGTGCCGC
This sequence comes from Streptomyces thermoviolaceus, assembly GCF_045209695.1. Classification (NCBI taxonomy): domain Bacteria; kingdom Bacillati; phylum Actinomycetota; class Actinomycetes; order Kitasatosporales; family Streptomycetaceae; genus Streptomyces; species Streptomyces thermoviolaceus. Next base: position 731,372 of record NZ_CP109280.1, read on the forward strand.
GCACGCGCGTTCGGCGCTGCGGGCGGCCCTCGCCGAGCTGGGCATACGGCCCGAGGTCGTCGCGGTGTCCAGCGACACCGAGATCGCTCTCGCGGGCGCCCCGGGCAGTCCCGGCGACGGCCTGGTGCTGATCGCGGGAACCGGCGCCGTGGCCGCCCGGATCACCGGCGGGATCACCGCGGCCACCGCCGACGGCAACGGCTGGCTGCTCGGCGACAGCGGGAGCGGCTTCTGGCTCGGGCGCGAGGCGGTGCGCAGCGCGCTCGCCTCCCTCGACGGGCGCGGCGCCCCCACGGCCCTGACCCCGGCCGTCCTCGCGCACTACCTCGGCGAGACCGCCGCACAGGACGAGCCGGCGACACCGACCGCAGCGCAGCGCATGCGCGACCGGCTGGTGCAGGCGGTGCACGAACGGCCTGTTCCGGACCTGGCCCACCTGGCGCCGTTGGTGGCGCGGACGGCGGACAACGGCGACCCGGTCGCCCGGCGACTGCTGTCGGACGCGGCCGAGCACCTGGTCGGCACGCTGGACGCGCTCCAGCCCCGTCCCGGGGAGACCCTGGTGACCACCGGGGGTCTGCTCGGTCCCGGCGGGGCACTGCTCGGCCCGCTGACCCGACGGCTCGCCCCGCGGGACCTGCGCCCGGTGCCGATGCCGGACGGCCTCGCGGGAGCGGTGGCCCTGGCTCGGCGGGCACTTGATGGGACCGGCCGACCGTGCGGGTGTTCGGCCGACTGACCGCGCCGCCCGCCCGTGTCACACCCCCTCACCGGCCACGGTGCTCCCCCGGAGCACTACACCGTCTTCGTCGTGCCGCCGTCGGTGACGAGGTCGGCGACGGTGATGTTGGCGGCCTGGTCGGAGAGCAGATGGACCCGACGGCCGACCTGACGGCCGCGGTAGCCTCGTGCGGGACGCCGAGGTCCGTGGTGACGGCGACCGCGCCCGTCTCGTGCACCTCGGGTGTGACGGTGCGGGAGATACCCGCGACACGGGCGCCCTCGGCGGTCAAGGCGGTGACGGTCGCCAGTCCGATGCCCCGGCTCGCCCCGGTGACGATGCCGGTCTCGGCGGACAGGTGGATGTGCCTGCCCCCTCCGAGGGGCGGTGCCGGCTCGTGCCGCCGGACCGCACCGCCGCGCTGCGTGCGGTCCGGCGGCACGAGCCGGGTGGGCTTCGGTGGATGACGAGTCAGGGGCGTTCCGGCGGATGCCGCAGCGACACCGCCGGCGGACCGGACTGCGTCGGGGAGGTTGCTGCACGGATGCGGGAGGCCGGTGGTCCGGTCAGGCCGTCGCCTCCGTGATCCTGTCGCGCAGCCGGTCGCGGTCGACGGTGCGGCCGGCGATCACCAGCGACGAGATCCTGCGGGTGTTGCGGATGTCGTCCCGGGGGTCGGCGTCCAGGATCACAAGGTCCGCGCGGCGTCCCGGTTCCAGGAGCCCGCGGTCGTCGAGGCCCAGCAGGTGCGCGGAGCGCCGGGTGGCGAACTCGATGGCCTGCAGCGCGGGGATGCCGGCCTCCACCAGGGCCTGCAGTTCGCGGTGCTCGGCCATGCCGGGCAGCTGTGCGAAGACACCGGTGTCGGGAGAGAAGACCAGCCGTACGCCGGCGGCGTGCAGGGTGGCCACGGTGCGCTGCAACCGGGCATACGTCCGGCTCGTGTCGAACAGCGGCTCGTGCTCCCGTTCGTCGAGGCGGGCACGGAAGGCGGCGATGGTCTTCTCGGGCAGCACCTCGTGCAGGATCGGCTCGTCGAGCCAGTCCGTGGTGGCCGGGCCCTGCACGCTCATCGAGGTGAACACGGCGACGTCACGGTCGAGCAGACGCCGGATCAGCTCGTCGTCGGGTTCGGGGTCGCGCGGCATGTGCGCGAGGATGTCCGCGCCGGCGTCCAGGGCGGTCCTGGCGTCGTCGGCGGTGTAGATGTGTGCCGCGGCCTTCAGTCCGTGGCGGTGCGCCTCGTCCACGATCGCCGCGGCGGTCCGCGGGCTCAGCTTGGCGGCGGTACCGCCGCGGTCGTCGATCCAGAACTTCACCGCGTCCACGTGCCGGGCGGCGAGGGCGGCGACGTGCGCGCGGGCGTCCTCCGGTCCGGTCGCCGGGTGCACGGCGTCCACGGCGAAGAAGGGGGCGCCGCTGCCGGCGTCCGCGGTGGGTGCCGCGACGATGCCGGCCCCGGCGGTGAGGAGCGTGGCCAGGTCGGGGTCGTCGAGACGGCCGGCACGCTGATCGTCGCGCAGGCCGATCTCGATGTCCCGCAGATCGGTGCCCAGCGACTGGAAGGTGCTGACGCCGAAGTACAGGGAGCGGCGGAGGTGGTCGACGACGTTGTCGCGGGAGTAGTGGCGCGGGTCGCTGACGGTGCCGCGCATGTAGCCGAGGTGCCCGTGCGGGTTGACGAGGGCCGGCATGATCGTCTTCCCGTGGACCGGGACGACGGTTCCGGCGCCCTCGGGCGCACCGGTCTCGGACTCGCCTGCTTCGCGGGCCGGTGCGATGTGCGCGATCCGGCCGTCCCGGACGGTGAGGATCGCGTTCTCCAGGACGGTGTGTCCGTCGCCGGTGATCACGCGGGCGCCGACGTAGGTGGTGACGTCGTCCGCTGTGCGGCCGGACGGGACAGGTGTGGTGCGGTCGGGGGACACGGCATGCTCCTGAGCGAGGTGGGGGCGGAGGGAGGCGGGGTGGACGAGGGACAGGGCTCAGGCGTACCGGGAGGCGCGGGCCTCGTACTCGGCATAGCCCATGAACGACTCGAAGGTGCGCTGGTCGAGGACGAGGTCGCCGAGGCCCTCGATCTCGGCGCCGGACGCGAGCGCGTCCAGGGTGTCGGCGACGCCCTTGGCGGCGGCGCCGACCAGGCTGTACCACAGCAGCAGCACGTCCGCGCCCGCGTCGGCGTACTCGGCCAGGGTGCTGCCCGGCCTGCTGCCGTCCGGTGCGTCGTACAGGTCGGCCGCGACGACGACCGGCGCTTCGATGCGCGACCGCACCTTCTTCAGGTCGGCGGCGGGGATCTTCGGCGCGAACACCAGGTCGGCCCCGGCGGCGACGTAGCGGCGCAGCCGGGCCACCGCCTCCTCCAGGTCCCCGTAGATCCACGCGGCGTCCGTGCGGGCGATGATCAGGAAGTTCGGGTCGTCACGGGCGTCCAGTGCCGCGCGGATGCGGTTGGCCATCCGGTCGGCGTCCAGCAGTCCGGCGGGCCGTGAGGTGTGCTTGCCGCCGAGGTTGTCCTCGATGTGGATGCCGGTCGTGCCGGCGGCCTCGAAGGCCCTCACGGTGCGCCAGATGTTGGCGTCCTCGTAGAAACCTTTCTCGGCGTCCGCCAGGACGGGCAGGCTGGTGGCGTCGACGATGCGGCGGGCGGCGTCGGTCAGTTCGGTGAGGGTGATCAGGCCGACGTCGGGCAGCCCTTGAAGGCCGGCTGCCGCGGCGAAGCTGCCGAGGTAGGTCGCGGGGAAACCGGCGCGCTCCACCAGGTGGGCGCTGAGCGCGTCGTACGCCCCGGGGAGCAGCAGCGGCTTCGAGGAGGCGAGCAGGCCTTTGAAGGCCACACGCCGCTGCGCGGCGGATACAGGCATGGGTCACGTTCCTTGATCGTGTCGGGCCGGTGGACGGCAGCAGGGGCAGGGGTGGGAACAGGAGCGACGCACAGTCGCACCGACGCGTCGCCCGTGCCAGGCGACAGGTTTCCGGGACGGGTCCGGTCCGGTTCGGGTGGTCAGGTCGGGTGGTGTCCGAGGAACCGGCGCGGCACGGCAACCGACACCCGGACCCAGCTGAGTACTTAATTGCAATCTAGACCGCTGGGTTTCATCGCGCAACCCATCCGGTAGACTCGGCTGCATGGCCAAGACGCTGGGCAAGGATGCGACCTGTTCCATCGCCCGAGCCCTCGAAGTGCTCGGCGACACCTGGACCGTGTTGATCATCCGAGAGGCGCTGATCGCCGGTTCGACACGCTTCCAGGAGTTCCGCGACGCCCTCGGCATCGCTCCGAACATCCTGTCCCGGCGGCTGGAAACCCTGGTGGAGCAGGGCATCTTCGAACGCCGCGCCTATCGCGAGCCGGGCGAGCGGAGCCGGTACGAGTACGTGCTCAGCGATGCCGGCCGCGGGCTGAACGTGGTGATCGCGGCGCTGGCGGACTGGGGGCGCACGTACCGGCCGCAGAGCGACGGCACCTCTCCCACGTTCAGTCGCGCCGACGACGGCACCGTGGCGGAACTCGCCTTCGTCACGGAGGAAGGCGGCCGGATCGCTCCGGCCCGGCTCGTGGCACGCCGCACGGAGGACGCCCGGCTCCGGGCCTCGTGAGCGGAACGGCGCGGCGGTGCGCCATGCCGTGGGCGCCCGCCCGGGTGCTCGGGCAGCCGTGGGGACGCGCGGGCGGCGTGCCCGGTCGGCGCGGGCGCTTCTCCTCGCGCGGCCGTGCGGCGCCGGGGATGCCCCTTCGGACATCCGGTCCTCGAGCGTCGAGGCCGTGCCCCGCACCGCACGCGAACGGCACATCACACACAGCACACCACGTGGTGAGGGGCCCGGCGAACCGGACTCCTCACCACGTGGTCATGTCGTCCGGCGTGCGACGGTCAGGTCCGCGACACGTCCGTGCACGATCACCAGCCCGGTGTCGCCGTCGGCCTCCACCCGGTCACCGGTCTCGATGCCGGCCACCGGGTCGTCGTCGAAGTGGGTTACCGTGGGGACGCGGGTGACGATCGCGCCGAGGGCGGCCTTGGTGGTCAGGTGGGTGAAGACCATCGCCAGCGGCGCGGTGCCCATCAGGCGGGTCGCCTGGAAGAAACCGGACCGGCCGGAGGAGCCCTTCGCCCCCGGGAAGACCAGCACCTTGCCGGTGAAGCAGACACCGCAGAGTTCGTGCCGGCGCTCGATGATGGCGCCGGTGGCCGGGTCGATGCCGCCCCAGCCGGAATTGGTCTCGCGGGAGACCAGGGCCTCGCCCTCGACGCGGCCCGGTACGATGCCACGGCCGCGGAACACCAACTGCCGGGACTGCCGAGCCACGCCGATTCGATGGTCGCGGAAAGTCCGCCTCTTCCGCACCGACCGCACAGACATCCGCGTCGCGTTCATGAGCGGCCGAGGACGCAGGCTTGGTGACGGTACGGACTTTGAGGCCTGTCAATGCATGGGAATGCGGGTCAATGTAAAGAGGGAAGTATCTCCCGGAAGGCGTCGGCGGATGGACAATCCAGCTGGCCGGACATCAATGCGATTGATGTCCGCAGGTCACAGCGGGCTCACGGGAAGGGGGTTCACAGCGTGGCCGCCGCTTCCAGCGGAGTCTCGCGCAGCCATTGGCGGGCCGGATCCCGGTCACGGTCCGCGCGGTGCGGCTCCACAGCTTTTCGGTGATGGGCTCCGGACTGCCCGGGCGGGGAAGTACGGCACGTTCCATCGGCCCCGCGACACGCCGGGCGAGGCGTTCTTGCGGCAGGGCGACACGGTCGGTGCCGGCCATGAGATGCGGCACTGCCTGACAGCTTTTCGCCCTCACTCTGATGTCCGGCTCTCTTCCGAACAGGGCGAGTTGCCGCGTCGTCGGGGCCGCCGTCATGGGCCCCGGATCAGGATGGAAAGATGCCACCCAGTCCATGTGCGCCATGTCGGACTGGCTCAGCGAGCCCCGGATCGTGTACGGGCGGGTCGCGTCCAGCACGCACACCCAGCGCTCGGTGAACAGATCCACCGATCTCAGCCCCGGCACCTCGAACCGGCTCACGGGCGGCGCGATCATCCCGTCGATGAACCGCACGGTCTCCGCGGTCTCCGTGGTGAAAGCCTCCCGCACCAGACGTATGGGCGTCTCGCCCCGTGGCGCCTGCCGCGCCAGCGCCTTCGACAGGGACACCCCGAGCACCAAGACGGTGCAGTCCGCCATCAGGTGTAGTCCGCCATCAGCAGTGTGAACTGCCGACGGGAGGTCGCCGGACCGAACCGGGGGTCGGTGGCGAACAGGCGCTCCACCGCCGCGCACACCGTCTCCACCTGATCGGCCAGCTGCATCGCCGGCGGCGACAGGACGTACCCATTCTGGCCGCGGACGAACAGATCGTCCCCGAAGTGCCGCCGCAGCCGGGCGAGCGCGACGCTGGCCACGGGCTGCGTCACCCCGATCCGTGCCGCCGCTCGCGTCACGTTCCGCTCCGGCAGCAGCTCCCGCAGAGCCACCAGCAGGTTCAGGTCCAGATTCGCCAGCTGGATGGAAGAGTGCCGTGTCACGGGCGGACCATGACCGCCTGCGACCCTTTGCGCCGTTCAGCCTGAGCACCGCAGCGGTGGCGCCGGGCGGGCGGCGGGCGGCCAGTTCGGTTCACCGCAGGTGGGGCCTTGTACGGCCGCGTGATACCTGTACCGCCTCGTGGCGCCTTGTGGGCCATCACCTGCCGCGTGCGGCGACACCGTGCCCCCGCGGCACCGGCCGCCGCCGCGCGGACGCATTCCGAGTGGCTCCCCCGGCGGTGAAGATCGTTTCGACGCTTCGTCCGACGACCTCCGGAAAACCAAAATGACGTGCCCCGGTCAATCAGGTGCTTTGATCATGCACATACTTCATGTTGCCGATCATCGACAATCACCGCGGCCACAGGCGACACTCCGACGAACACCGCGCTTTTCCGCGGTTTCTGAAATGCCGTCCACTGAACACCGGCACTCTCGAGCACCTGACCGGCCCGCTTTATGATCTTGTAGGATGAGCCGCCACCCGCGATGAGGCTGGGCCTGGAAGGCGCTGGACACGGCGTCCCCGGGCGGGGGAGGCGTGCCTCCGTGTGCTGAAGGGGGTCGCGGGCGGCGCCCTGAAGACAGGGGGCGGGTCCGTGCACGCCCACGGCGAGCCCGCGACCTGTGCACCACGCAGTTCGAACCGGAGTCCCTGTGCAGGTCTGTCATGCCCGCAACTGGAATGCGGACGGCGGTCTCCTCCGTGTCAGCGGCGGGCTACGCCTTCACCGTCCGTCCCTGCCCCGCCCCGTGAAAGCCCCCGTGTCATGACCGTTTCCTTGTACGAGGCCCAGCCGGCCGGGCGGCACGCCGCCGCCCCGGAGGGCGGGCTGCTGCGGCGGGTCTACGCACCCCGTGCCTGTGACGCGCTCGCCTACTCCATGGCGACCTACGCCATGCCGCTCGTCGTGCTGGCCTCCACCGGCTCGGCGTCCCTGACGGGGCTGGCCTTCGCGCTGGAGTGGATACCCCGGGTGGCCGCGTTCGGCGTCGCCGGCGCCCTGGTCGACCGCAGCGGCGCGGCCATCGTGTGCTTCCTCGCCTCGCTGACGCGGGCCGTGCTGGTGGCCGGCGCGGCGGTGGCGCTCGTCCTGGTACCGCCGGGCACCCTCGCGACCGTTCTCGTCATGGTGCTGGCGGCCGTGACCGGGGCGCTGACGCAGTTCAGCTTCATCGCCAACGAAGCCGTCGGCGCCATCGCCAGCCGCCACAGCGACGGGCCCACCCACAAGGTGCAGTCGGTGCTGATCGGCATCGACCAGACGGCCACCCTCATCGGCCCGGCCCTGGGCGGTGTCCTGCTGCTCATCGGCCCGACATGGATGCTGGCATGCCTGAGCCTGCTGTCCTTCCTGTCCGCCGGACTGGCCCTGCAGACCCCGTCGACTCCCCTGCGCGGCACCCGCCAGGGGGCCTCGCGTCCGGGCGGCGGCCTGCGGGAAGGCTGGCAGACCCTGCGGTCCCTGCCACCCCTGCGGCGGCTGGTGGCCGGCCTCGCCTGCTCCAACCTCATGCTGGGGCTGCTGCAGTCGGCCAGCCCCGTCCTCGTCGAGCACCGTTTCGGGCGGTCCCCGGCCGCCGCCGGCGTCCTGTGGTCGGTGACCGCGGCCGCCACCCTCGTCGCGGTCGCCTGTTGCCGGGCCGCCCTCGACCGGCTCGGCCTGTGGGGGGTCGGCATCATCAGCTCCACCGTCGCGGCAGCGGCCTGCCTCGCCGTGTCCGAGGCCCCGTCCTACTCGGGCTACACGGCCCTGGTGTCCCTGTTCGTGGCCGCCGACGGAGGCCTGACCATCGTCCTGCGCACCGTGCGCTCCCAGGTCATCCCGCCCGCGGCCTTCGGCACGACCCTGTCCCTGACCATCCTGCTGCTCCTGCTGCCCTACCCCCTGGCCGGCATCGTCCTCGCCGTCACCCCGGCCGACCACCTCACCGACGCCCTGCGAGCCTGCGCCGTGCTGCAGGCGGTGGCCCTGCTCGTCACGTTCCTCCGGCTGCGCAACGACCCGGCCCTCCAGCGGGTGCCCCAGGGGCTTGAGGCGGCCGGGCGGGAGACGGGTGAGGAGGTGCCGGAGGGGGCGGGGCGTTAGGGCCCCATCGCCTGCGGACGCGAGCGTCACGACGCACGGACGAACGAAACTCGCCGACCCCGAGGTCTATCCGGCCTCGGGGTCTTCTGTCTTGACCGCACCCGGTTCACCGACGACGCCTTCCACAAGCACCCGGAGATCATTCCGGAACCGGCGAAGACGTTCACGCTCGGACGGGTCGGCGAACCGGACGACGTCGGCGCCGTCGTCGCCATGCTCGTCTCCGACGAGGGACAGGTGGATCACCGGACAGGACATCGAGGTCTCCGGCGGCCAGAACCTCCGACCAGGGCGGGTTCCGCACGGGTGCGCAGATGCTCCAGCGTGCGCAGGTACTACGCCATCGTCCGCCTGCTGCGTCTGCTGGACCGCCCCTCCGGCCGCAAGATCCTCGCCCCGCTGGTCAAGAAGGAGATCCTGGGGCTCCTGCTGCGCGGCGTGCAAGGAGCCATGATCCGGCAGCTCGGCCCCGCCGACAGCACGCTCGCCCACATCAGCCGCGCCGCCCAGTGGATCCGGGAGCACCATGCGGACAGCTCGAGAGCACCATGCGGACAGCTTCCGCGTCGAGGATCTCGCCCGGCCAGCCGGCATGAGCGCCTCCACCTTTCGCCGCGACTTCGCGACCGTGACCGGAGCCCCATCCAGTTCCAGAAGCACGTGCGCCTGCAGGAGGCACGGCTGCTGCTCGCCGGCCGCCCCTCCGACAACACGGGCGCCGGCCATGCGGAGGGGTACCACAGCCCTTCCCAGTTCAGCTGCGAGTACCGCCGCATGTTCCGCGTGGCCCCCAGCCAGGACTCCACCCGGCTGAGGGCCCTGCGCACGGCGTCCGCGCTTGCTTTCCCTGACGCTGAACGGGACATGTCGGCGGACTGGGGGATGGCGTCGGTTCCCGGATGACGCGTCTACCCGAACTGGCATGACGCGTCTACCCGAACTGGCATGACGCGTCTACCGACCGGTACGGACGGGTCAGGCCGAGACAGCCTGCGGGCTGCGCTCCTGGTCACTGCCCGGCACCGGTGCGGACGCATCGTCCCCCAGGGCGACGATCCGGTTGGCGGCATCCACGTGCACGACCCGCGGCTTCAGCGCTCGCGCCTCGGCATCGGTGACCTGGGCGTAGCTGATGACGATGACCAGGTCCCCGGGGTGCACGAGGTGGGCGGCGGCTCCGTTGATGCCGATGACCCCCGATCCTCGCTCGCCCTCGATGACGTACGTCTCCAGCCGGGCACCGTTGGTGATGTCGACGATGTGCACCAGCTCCCCGGGCAACAGGTCGGCCGCGTCCATCAGATCCGCGTCGATGGTGACGGACCCGACGTAGTGCAGGTCGGCCTGGGTGACGGTGGCGCGGTGGATCTTCGACTTGAACATGGTTCGCAACATCGGAGCACACTCCTGCAAGTAGGCTCCCTGCCTGCGGCTGCAGGTCAAGGGCTGTGCTTGCACCCTACGACGAGTCGCGCGTCGGCCCTCTTCCCGGGGCACGCGCAGCTGGGACAGGCCTTAGGGCGCCCCCATCGCGGTTGGGCGCCGCCAGCCTACGCAAGGAGCTTCCGACGTCATCGTGATCGTCGCCACAGTGCGGGCGGCGTGCTGGGGCGGGCACCATCAACTCGACCCCTATGGTGCGCTGGTGACGAAGTGTGGCGGGCTCACTGGACGGGGCGAGCGGCCGTTGTCCACGATGGCCACATCATCAACGTCGCCGTGCCGGTCATCGGCAGGAAGCGGTCGACCTCGCTCACCGGCATCCAGTGGATGACCGACGGGCGCGCCCTGGTGTTCGCCGAGGTGCTGCTCACCCGGGGGTGCACCGGGCGACCAGTGGCACAACCGGCGGGTCTTCTGCATGGGCGTTGCGGTGTTCACGGTGTCGTCGGCCGCGTGCGCACTCGCGCCGAACGCCGCCGTCCTGCTGGTGGCCCCCTGCTGGAGGGCCTCGGCGCCGCGCTGATCGTGCCGGGTTCGTAGGCCCTCGGACTGTGGGGCTCGACGGCTGGCATCGTCAGCGGTCGCGCTGCTGATCTCGACGCTCAACGAGGCCGGACGCCGCGGCTGGGCCGACCCGGCTGTCCTGACGCCGGCCTGGGACTTGCGGACGCGGCGTTCGCAGTGCTTGAGCGATTCGTCCGCTCCCCCGTCGTCCCGCTGAGCCTGCTGATCTCGCGCGCTGAACGGCTGAGCCGTCTTCGGCTCTCTGCTCAACCTCGGTTCCCATGGCATGGTGTTCGCCGCGAGCCTGGACCTCCAGCATCAGCGGAAGCCCGTTGACCACCGGCCTTGCGCTGTTCCCGGCACTGGCGACGACAATGTTCATCGCCTCGGCCCTGTCCGATCGGCTGAGCCGGCGCACCGGGGACCGGCCACTGGTGGTCTCCGGCCTGCTCCTGGCCTTCCAGGGCGACTCCCGTATCCGCTGCTGGCGGCGGGCTTTGGCACGTCCTACGCGCTGACCGGTTCGACCGCCACGGGGATGGGTTCGGCACACGCGGGCCGCTCAGCGGAGGTCTCCGCCTTCTCCGACACCACCTGGCAGATCAACAGAGCCACGGGCGTCGCCCTCGGCGGCAGCCTGCTCGCCGCAGCAACCGCCTACGGCACCGTCCTGCGCACCGCCATGGCCGCTTTCGCCCTCGCCTACCCCACCACGTCGGGGCTGGCCTGGGTGTGCGTGCCGGGGAGGGTGGAGCGGGGACAGCCGGTCGGACCCGGCCGTCGGCCGACGCATCGGCACCGCCCGCTTACCAGCGAGGCCCTCGTTTGACCGAAAGCGCCGCAATACGCCCAGGCGTTGCAGTTCCACGATGTGCTCGGCCGCGCGTCGCGGTGCTTCTCCCCCCCGTCACCAGGACTCCGGCCTCGATGGTGCGCCGGACCGCGGACTCGGTCAGGTCGGCACTGCCGAGAAAGAGGGTGCGACGGTCGGCGACCGCCAGCTTGGCGTGCTGGCGTGAGCGCACGGCCACCGCCAGTGGCTTGCCCCGCTTGCAATGGTGGACGAACACCGCCTCGTGCGGTGCTCTGGGGAGCAGCTGACGAAGGCGAACTCACTGGAATCGATGGGGCCATCTCGTCACCCCGCACACCTGCCTTCCCGACCGTGCCTCCGTCGCCGTGCATGATGATGGATCGGCCGGTTTTCGCCATCGGGAGGAGCTGGGGTGACGGACGGCTTCGAGCGCCGCAAGCAGAGCCGGTGGGGCGAAGGGGCCGCGCTGCGGGACGAGATCCTGGACGCCGCCGCCGGGGCGGGAGCCGATCGGATGGCGCGGCTGCTGTGGTCGTCGGTGTACGGCATGGTGGCGACGTCGGTGACGGTGCCGTTCGCGGCCGACCCGCAGCGGCTGGAGGAGAGGGCGGAGGATCCGCTCGGTCTCGCCCCGGCCAGGTGATCGAAAACTGGCCGGAAGCGGTAGGACCGTCCGCCGCTCTCCACTGACATCGTTGCCCTAGGCACCTAACGGTGTGAGGAAAGAGCCGACGGCGACTCCCCCCACGGAGGCAGGCATGACCGAGACACTGCCGGACACCTCAGCTCGACTCCCGGAACACCCGATGCCCAGGGCAGCCGGCTGCCCGTTCGATCCGCCGCCGGCGCTGCGGGAGCTGCAGTCCAGCCGCCCGATCTCCCGAGTGCGCATCTGGGACGGCACCACCCCGTGGCTGATCACGCGCTACGACCATGTGCGCGCCCTGCTCGGCGACCCGCGGGTGAGCGCCGACGCGACCCGCAGCGGCTATCCGCACCGGAACGCCGCGATGCTGGCGCGGGAGCAGGACCAGCGCACGTTCCTCACGATGGACGACCCGGAGCACGCCCGGCTGCGCCGGATGGTGACCGGACCGTTCGCCATCAGGAAGATGGAGCAGCTGCGGCCCGACGTCCAGCAGATCGTCGACGACCTGATCGACGAGATGCTCGCCGGCCCGAACCCCACCGACCTGGTCACGGCGTTCGCGCTCCCCGTGCCGAGCCTGGTCATCTGCCGGCTGCTCGGGGTGCCCTACCGGGACCACGACCTGTTCCAGCGCAACACTCAGGTGATCGTCCGCCGCACGTCCACCCCGGACGAGGTGGCGGAAGCCACCCGGACGCTCACCGACTACCTCGACGAACTGCTCACGGTCAAGCGGAAGAAGCCCGAGGACGACCTGCTGTCCAAGCTCGCCACCGAACGCGTGGAGACGGGCGAGATGACACAGCGCGAGGCCGCCCGCATGGGTGTGCTGCTGCTCGGCGCCGGTCATGAGACCACCGCGAACATGATCACGCTGGGCACCGTCGCTCTGCTGCAGCACCCCGAGCAGCTCGCGCTGCTCCGCGAGTCCCAGGACCCCGCCGTCGCCGCGCGGGCCGTCGAGGAGCTGCTGCGCTACCTCACCATCACGCACTCCGGGCGGCGCCGCGTGGCCACGGCGGACATCGAGATCGACGGCCGGACCATCCGTGCCGGCGAGGGGATCATCCTGGCGACCGACATCGCCAACCGGGATCCGGAACCTTTCCCCGACCCCGACCGGCTCGACATCACCCGCGACGCGCGCCGCCACGTCGCCTTCGGCTACGGCGTGCACCAGTGCCTCGGCCAGCCTCTGGCCCGCGTCGAACTGCAGGTCGTCTACAGCACCCTGTACCGCCGCATCCCCACCCTGGCCCTGGCGACGGACGTCGACGAGCTGCAGTTCAAGCACGACGGTCTCGTCTACGGCGTCTACGAGCTTCCCGTCACCTGGTGACTTCCCCACCGGTGATCCCCCACCAGCAACTCCACCGGCATCTTCCCCACTCACAGCGGAAAACGAGGCACCTCATGCACGTGCACATCGACCAGCCGAAGTGTGTCGCCTCCGGCCAGTGCGTCCTGATGGCCCCGGAGGTATTCGACCAGGACGACGACGGCATCGTCGAGCTGCTCTCCGACCGTCCCGGCCCCGAGCACCACGACGGGGTCCGGGAAGCCGCCGCGGTCTGCCCGGCCGCCGCGATCCGACTGGAGGAGGGATGACGGTCGCTCCCCCGGTACGTCTTCGGTGATCACGGTACGTCTCCGGTGGTCACGGGCCTCGACCACCTGGCCGACCCGTGCGTCGAGGCGACCGGCCACCGCGGGGGTCAGGGCTCCGTGAGCCGACGGCGACGTGCCGCACCCGTCCCGGTCCCGCTTGTCGCCCGACCTCAGTCGCGACACGACCGGGGCGCGGCCCCTGAGCGGTCCGGCCTGCGCCGGAACCGGGACGCGTGCGGGCCGGCCTCCGCTCTCGCGAGAGACGGGGGCCGGCCCGTGGGACCGGGTGAGGGGTCAGGGCGTCGCAGCGAGGTTGCGGCGCAGTGAGCCCGGTGCCCGCAGTGCGCGTTCGATGTCCTCCAACGGCCGGTTGCGGGTCTCGGGTACCTTCAGCGCCACGAAGACGATGCAGAGCACGTTCAGGGCGGCGTAGAGGAAGAAGGTGCCCGCCCGGCCGACCGCGTTGATCGTGCTGAGTGCGGTGACGGCGATCAGGAGGTCGAACCCCCAGACGCACAGGGTCGCGAGGCTGGTCGCAGGCCCGCGTACGCCGAGGGGGAGGATCTCCGGGGCGATCAGCCACACCACGGACTGCATGCCGATGCCGTTGCACAGGATGTACACGAACAGCGCGATGATCACGGTCCAGTGCTGTGCGGGTGAGCCGTCCATGAGGAAGGCGAGCCCCAGGACGGCCATGGCCAGCCCCGACAGCGGCATGAACCACAGCATGGTCCTGCGGCGGCCGATGGCGTCCACCGCGATGGCCCCGGTGATGCCCGCGACGACGAGCATGGCTCCGATGCCGATGCCGGTGACCAGCGCGACCGACTCCCCGAAGCCGGCGTCGGACAGGATCGTCGGGGCGTAGTAGACGATCGCGTTGATGCCGGTCAGCTGGGAGAACGCGGCCACCCCGAGCGCGACGACCAGGGCGGGGCGCAGCCAGGGCTGCAGCAGAGCGCGGCTGTCCTGCCGGGGTGTCGACGCGGCGACGTCGCGGATGGCGGCGATCTCGCCGGCGATGTCGGTGCCCTGGGGGCGCAGCCGGCGCAGTACCGCGTGGGCCTCGCCGGTCTCGCCGCGCTCGACCAGCCAGCGTGGGCTCTCCGGCAGTCTGGTCATGCCGATCGCCAGGACGACGGCCGGGACGACGGCCAGGCCGAACATCACCCGCCATCCGCCGCTGCCGGCCAGCAGCCAGCCCGCCAGGTAGGCGATCAGCTGGCCGATGGCGACCATCAGCTGGAACAGCACCATGAGCCGGCCGCGGATGGCGGGCGGCGCGACCTCGGCGATGTACACCGGCACCATGTTCGAGGCCCCGCCCACGGCCAGACCGAGCACGAGGCGTGCCGCGATCAGCGTGCCGGTGTCGGGGGCCGCGGCGGCGCCCAGTGCGCCCACGGCGAAGATCACAGCGACCCAGAGCACCACCCGGCGCCTGCCGAGGCGCCCGGCGAGCCGCCCGGAGACCAGGGCGCCGATCATCGCTCCGACGAGGATGACGCTGACGACGATCTCCTGCCCTCGCGAGGACAGGTGCAGGTCCTGGCGGAGGTACAGCAGTGCGCCGGAGATGATGCCGGTGTCGTAGCCGAAGAGCAGGCCGCCCAGGGCGGACACGGCGGCCACCGCGTACACCTGGGCCGGCGTGCGGACGCGGCCGCGCTCCCGGGCCGGGGCGACCGCGGTGCCCTCAGGCATCGCCCATGACCAGACCCTCGATGGTGTGCTTCTGCGTGACGGGCTTCAGCTCGTCCACCACCGGGCAGTCCAGGTGCCTGCGCACGCGCTCGGGCAGGGACTCCCAGAAGGCGCGGGTGACGGCCGTGTCGTGCCGGTCGGCGTTGTTCGCCTCCGGGCCGTCGACGCCGAGGACGAGCACGGGGCGGGACTTGGTGGACTCGTTCTTCGTGCCGCGGTGGATGGCCAGTGCGGTGCGGCAGGATATGTCGCCGCGCTGCGGGTATTTACGCACGGCGAGCTTCTCGTAGCGGGCGTAGTGCGACTTCGGCGGGAACATGTCGTGCGCGAACTCCGGGCTGTCGTCCCACTGGGTGCCCGGCGCGATCTCGAAGGGCCCCATGTCCTCCTCAGTGTCCACACCGGTCACGTTGAACGCCAGCGACGTCAGGCGGCGCTCGCGCCGGGTCTCCTCGGGCATGGGGAAGTCACGGTGCCAGGGCTGGTTGACCGCGCCTTCCAGGGGGACGTCGAAACCCAGTTCCACGATGCGGTAGTCCGGCCCGAGCACCGCGGTGCACAGCGAGCGCACCCAGGGGTGGTCCACCAGATCCACGAAGCCCCTGAGCTGTTCGGGATGGATCTCGACGTAGTAGCGGTTCGGGCCGCGCCCCACGGCGCCGTCGGGACGGGCCATGGCCTCGGCGAAGGCCTTCTCGATGTCCTCGCGGAGCCGGTCGGCCCACTCGGGTGTGAAGGCCCCCTTCCGGGCCGTGATGCCGTCGGTGTACAGGGCCTCCACGTCTGCGGTCACGTCGACGTCCAGCTGGGCCGGCGAGACACCGGGATAGGCGTGCGTGGTCATGTGCGCCTCCTTGCGCCGTTGGCTGTCGGCGGCCATGTTGCAACGTTGCATTCAGCGTTGCAAGACCCGCGCAGAACATTCCTCCGGTCTTTGTCCGCCGCCTGGTGACGTGCCAGGATGGCCACCGTGAGTAGTCGCCTGAAAGATGTCGCAGCCCTGGCCGGGGTGTCGATACGCACCGTCTCCAACGTCGTCAGCGGTTCCGGGTCCGTCGCCGAGGAGACACGGGCCCGCGTCCAGGCGGCCCTGGACGAGCTCGGCTACCGCCCCAACCTGGCCGCCCGCAATCTGCGGGCCGGCCGCACCGGCCTGATCGGTCTGGTCATCCCCGAGCTGCACTCGCCGTACTTCGGCGAACTCGCCGGCCTGCTCGTCGAGGCCGCGCAGCAACGCTCGTGGACGGTCGTCATCGACCAGACCTTCGGCGACGGCGAGGCCGAGCGGCGACTGCTGGAGGGCACGGGCGGGCGGGTGGTCGACGGGCTCATCATCAGCCCGTGGTCGCTGCGCCCGGACGAGCTGACCGCCCGCGCCCGCGACATCCCGGTGGTCCTCCTGGGCGAGCAGCGCGCGCCCGGACTGGCGGACCGCGTGGCCGTCGACAACGTTCTCGCGGCCGACGAGGCCACCACTCACCTGCTCGACACCGGACGACGGCGCATCGCCGCGATCGGTCTGCAACCCCATCTGCACAACGACACCGCCCGCCAGCGGCTGGAGGGGTACCACCGCGCGCTGCGGCGCGCCGGGCTGACGCCCGACGAGGCACTGCAACGCCCGGTGCGGGCGCTGCACCGCGAGGACGGCGCCCGGGCGATGACCGAGCTGCTGGACTCCGGCGCGCGGCCCGACGCGGTCTTCGCCTTCACCGACGAACTCGCCCTCGGCGCGCTCCATGTGGCCCACGCACGCGGCCTGCGCGTCCCCGAGGACCTGGCCGTGGTCGGCTTCGACGGCATCGAGGACGGCCGTTACGCGTATCCGCCGCTGACCACCGTCGTGCCCGACAAGAAGCAGATCGCCGCACGCGCCCTGCAGTGCCTGGCGGACCGCATCTACAGCCCCGCCGCATCGGTGCCGCCCTCGGACATCGTGGTGCCGCACCGGCTCGAGGTCCGCGACAGCAGCCGTCCGGCTGGATGAGCCGTACGGCCGGGAGCCGTGCGACGGGGATCCGTACCGCCGGGCAGGGTCCCGGCCGGTACGGATCCGGTCGAGCCGGCCGCCGGACCGCCGGTGCGAGCGCCGGTGTCGGCGGCTCCCGGTTGCGGGCGCGGCGTCGATCCGGCGGTGGGCGCACCGAACCGCTGCACCTCGAGCTGTTCGATGCCGACGGAGCGCGAGGAGACATGCGCTCGACGGCACCCGCGTCCGGGGCGGCCGGGGCTCCGCCCGCCCCGGCCGGGCACCGCGTCACCCCTGGTTGAGCTTCTTGTGGAGCTGCTCGGCCGCGGCGAGGACGCTGTCGACGTTGTCGACGACGTACGGCTCCCTGTCTCTGATGTGCCGTACGATCGCCGCGCCCGCCGTCGACACGGCGGCGGGAGGCACGGGGACGGTGGCGAACAGCTGCGGTTTTCCGTAGATGTAGCGGACGATCTCCTCGATGACGAACTCGTTGACCGGCCGCCGCTCCTTCCGCTGCGAGGCGGCGACCTCGTCGCTGAACGCCGCGAGTTCCTCGGCCGTGCACTCCGCGCCGAGGCGCGGAGTGACGAGCACGGCGACCACCGTCATGAGGAAGCCGTTGAAGAACTTCCTGTCGCTCGGTGACAGGGCCTCGTTCAGTGCCTTGGCCCGGGGATCCTTGAGGATCAGGCACCTGACCTGGTCGATGAACCGTGGTTCCACGGACATGGGGGTGCCTCCTACGCGACGTGGGTGAAGTTCACGAGGACGGAGAGCAGGGCCTCCTCGAACGAGTCGAACTGGCCGAAGGCGTCCTCCGGGTAGACCGCGGCGGGCCGCACGACGGCGAAGGCGTGCCACACCCCCAGGTAGTGGTCGACGTGGCCGACGTAGGAGGTCTGTTGGCCGTTCTCGCGGACGACGTGCACGGTCGCCTCGCCGGTGCGCGGGTCGGGCTGCCCCTGGAGCGAGTAGCCGTGCCGCTCGAGGGATGTACGGATTCTCTTGCCGACTTTCGGGATCTCCACATTGCCCCTAACGCTGTCGGATGCTGCGGTTCGGTTCACTGCTTGCCCCGGCGGAGTTTCTCGGCGTGGGCGCGGAGATTCCCCGGGCCGATCTCCTGGTAGTAGCGGCGTGCCTCGAGTGTGACGGATGCCCTGGGGGGCCTGCGGTACATGAAGTCGGTGATGAGGACGTGCTGGTCGGCCTCCTTGAGGGTCGACCACTCGCCGTAGTCGCCGCCGGTGGCGGTGATCAGGACGTTGTGGCACTGGGCGATGGCCAGTTGCTGGTCACCGTTCCACTCCCGGTCCAGCCACTGGTGGAACAGCAGCCTGGCCGTGAGATCGGCGACGGTGAAGCCGGCCGGGGGCCGCGGTCCGGGCTGCTGCGGCCCGCCGACGGGCTGCCCGGCGTCGGGCGGCTCCTCCTCCCCAGGGTCGTCTTTCTGCTCGTCCTCCCCGGGCCGTCCGTCCGTGACGAGGCCGAGGCGGATGCGCTGTTCCAGCCCCGCCAGCCGTTCGTGCGCCGCGGAGTTGTTCCGTTGTGCGGCGAGGCCGTACCAGTACAGGGCCCTGTCCAGGTCCTTGTACTGCTCCTCGTAGAGCTGCCCGAGATGCATCGGGCCGACCGGATCCCCGGCCTCGGCGGCCTTCGTGTACCAGTACGTCGCCTGCAGGAGCGCCCGGCCGTCGACGGGCCCCGGCTCGATGCCCTGCATCCGCGCCTGGACCCGGCCCTCGGCGATCTGCCCGAGCCGGTTCATCGCCTGCGTGTGCCCTGCCTCGGCCGCCGCCCGGTACCTCGCCTCGATCAGATGCAGCCGCTCGATGCCCTCCTCGGTCTCCCACCGGTACGCCTCGCGGAACATGGCGTCGGGGTCGGTGCCGGGTTCGGGCGGGGAGGCCGGGGCGTTGTTGTGCGCGAACACCCAGGCCGCCGCGTCATCCGCGATGCGGCGGTGCGGTTCCGGTTTTCCGTCCTCCACGAGGCGGTCGGCGACCACGCCGTAGATGTGGTCGAGGGTGAGGCCGGGCGGTGCGCCGCCGACCCCTTCGCGCACGGTCTCCACGAACGCCTTGGTGAAGCAGGTCTGCGCGTCGGCGGCCGTGTCCTCCAGCTCGTACCAGGACATCTCGAAGGCGCTGCTGCTCATCAGCAGGTACGTACCGGAGATCGGGGGCAGGCGGGTGGCGGAGAGGTGGCCGAACTCCTTCGCGGCGAGGCCCGAGTAGCAGCAGTCGAGCACCGCGATCTTGACCGTGGCCGGGCTGTGGTGGAACGCCTCGCGTACCGTCTCGAACAGCAGCCCGGTGATGGCGGGGTACGGTGCCTCGATCTTGGTGTCGCCCACGGTGAGGCAGAGCCGCTCGCGGTGGTCGTAGATGCCGTGTCCGACGTAGTAGAAGAACGCGACGTCCGTGGCCGCCATCAGTGCGTCGGTGACCTCGACGCAGGTCGTGCCGAGGGTGGGACGGTTGGCGATCTCCACGACGGACTCCCGGGGCCACGGCCCGCACACCGGGTCCAGGAGCAGGTCCCGCATCCGTGTGAAGCTGCGTTCGACCGCGGGGGCCTTGGAGAATCCCTCGCACTCCCAGGTGCCCATGAGGACCGCACGCGACCGGGAGTAGTCGCGGCTCGCCAGGTCAGTCATCGCCGAGCAGCCGTTCCGCGAGCTCGGCGATCCTTTCCGGATCCGGGTGATTGTTCAGGTCGATCTTCACGGACCGGTCGCCGCGGGTGAGTTCGATGCTCAGGGACGACCGCCGGGACCGGACGAACGTCGGCAGCGTCCGGATCGCCACGGTGAGCACGGCGGCGGAGGGCACGAACAGCTGCAGTGTCTCGACGACACCGAGGCGGCCCTCGGCCGCGGCGGAGCGCTGCCTGCGGACGGTGAGGTCCGGGAGCCTGCCGAGGTGGCGGGACAGGGGTCCGATCTCGGCCGGCTCCGAGACCGTCATGGTGACGTCGTACGGTGTCACGGCAGCCTCCGTGGTGGTTCCTGGTTCCTGCCGGGCGAACGTTCCGGGCACGAGGCCGGCATGTCGACTGCCCTTTCGGTAGCGGGGCGGGGCGGGACGCGTGGGCGTTGCTGACGAGGCGTGCGTCCTACGGGCGGGACGTCCGCGGACGGTGTCCGGCGTCCGCGCGGCGGCACGCGATGCCGGTTCCGGGGAAGGACCGAGCCGGTCGCCCCGGTGCGCGTCCGGTCCGCCCCCTGGTCCCCGCACGCGCGGCCGTCGTACGTCGCCTGGACGGCGACGAGAGGTACTGGACGTTCTGCCGGCGGGCCGCTGCCGTCACGCGGTCCGCCGGCGGAACGTCTCCCGGTCCGCTACCGGGGGTCCCGTGTGTAGTAGAGGGTGATGTCCTCCGGGGCGTGCAGGCGCGTGTCCGTGCCGTCCAGGGTCACCAGGCAGACCCATCCGGGCGGGGCGGAACCGGGCTGCGTGAGCAGGAAGGGACCGTCGCCGTTGACCCCCCAGACGGTGCTGCCGACGCCCACGGTGTGCCCGTCCTTCGTACGATAACTAGACGTCATGTAGCAGTCCTATCACTGTGCGTGTCGCCGCACGAGCCCTTTCGCGGAACTTCGACAATCCTGGTCACGGCGGCGACGCTCTCCGTACGGCACGTCGGAAGCAACGCATCACGAGGAAGGGCGGCCGGGGTCCTGCGGCGGCCGTTTCTGCGCGTTGCGAGCGCATGATCAGGTGCCGGCAGGTACGGGGCGCAAGCCGCGTACCCCTTCGCCGCGGTGACGGGACGATGTCGGGGATGCTCGGCGAGCAGTGCGTGCGGCAGGCCCTCCACCGTGGCCGGTGTCGTGGCCCCGCGACCCGGGGGATCACTATCAGCTGAGCCCAGGGGATCACCATCAGCCGCAAGAACGCGACGAGGACCGCGACCGTCAGGTCGAGGCCCTCATTGCTTGTCGTTCTGGCGAGTGTCCGAGGGGGGACTTGAACCCCCACGCCCTATACGGGCACTAGCACCTCAAGCTAGCGCGTCTGCCATTCCGCCACCCGGACTTGGGTCTGTCGCCTTTCGGGGCGCTCCCCGCGGCGACAGGGACAACCATACCAAGCTTTCGCAGTGCCTTTCACCTGCGTATCCGTCTCCGCCGGGGGGTGGCGGCCGACCGGCGGCGCCCCCTGGGCGGTGTCACGCTCGGCGCACATGTCGGCACGTGGTGTACGCGGCGAGGGCGACCTCCTCCGGCCCCGTCACGCCTCCCCCAGGCGCGACGTCGTCTCCGCGACAGGCGCTCGGCCGGATCCGTGCGCCATCACCAACCCGGGCCACGGGCACGTAGAAGATTCCACACGCCTCCTGGACACCACTCACGCGATGCGGGATCACAGGCGCCATACAGTTCGTCGACTGTATGCATCCGCGTTCTGCCTCAGGCACCACCCCTCGCACGGCGAACCGATCACGAAGGGACGGGACTTCGCCATGCCCGACGACGCCCAGGACGCCCAGGACCTGAGGACCTGATCTCCGGTGGCCACCTGGTGGCCACGGCACTCCAGGCCGAGGGGGTCGACCGCATCTACACGTCGTGCGGCGGCCACATCGTCGACATCCACGACGGCTGCGTCGACGAGGACATCGAGGTGGTCGACGTCCGTCACGAGCAGGTCGCCGCGCATGCCGCCGACGGAAACGCGCGCATCACCGGCAAGTCCGGGTGCGCGGTGGTCACCGCCGGTCCCGGGTTCACGGACGCGGTCGCCGGTGTGGCCAACGCGTTCCGGGCGGAGTCGCCGATGCTGCTGATCGGCGGTCGAGCGCACACCCGGCACAAGATGGGGTCGCTGCAGGACCTGCCTCACGTGGACATGATGACGCCGATCACCGAGTTCGCGGCGACGGTTCCGGTCACCTCCCGGGTGGCCGACATGGTGTCGATGGCGTTCCGTGCGTGCCACCACGGGGCGCCGGGGCCCTCGTGCCTGGAGATACCGCGGGATGTGATCGACGCGAAGGTGCCCGCGAGCACGGCGCGTGTGCCGACGGCCGGCTGAGACGACCGGTGCCATGTGAGGGGGCCCTGTCCGCGGGTGCGGACAGGGCCCCCTCACGCGCGCGCTGCCTGCGCTACTTGCGGCGGCGCAGGGCGGCCAGGTTGCGGTAGCCGATCCGCGCGTACTCCAGTGACTGGCCCGGGTCGGTGCTGCTGGGCGCGTTGTCCTGCTCGACCATCGGATTGTGGTAGGTGCGGTGGCCGACGCGGGTGAAGAACGTGGTGTAGTCGATCACGCCGGTGCCGAACGGGACCATCTCGTAGCCCTGCCCGTTGGTGGTGTCGACCACGCCGTCCTTGGCGTGGAAGAGCGGGTAGCGCTTGGTGTGGCGGGCGACCAGGCCCGCCGGGTCGAAGATGTTCTCCCGCACGGAGCCGTCGTGGGCGGTGTAGGTGCGGAACTTGTACTGGGCCACGTGCGCCCAGTAGATGTCCATCTCCAGCCACACCAGGTGAGGGTCGGTGACGGTCAGGAAGTACTCCAGTCGGCGGATGCCGGAGCTGCGGGTGGGCCGCCCCTGGTCGTCCAGCGGGCCGCCGTCGAGCAGGAAGCTGTACGCGGCGTCGTGGTTGTGGGTGTACAGCTTGATGCCGGCACGGCGGGCGATCTCACCGAGGGTGTTCCACTTGTCGGCGGCCACGTCCCAGTCGCTGCGGTAGGGGCTGTCGGTGGGGTCGGCGCCGGTGCCCATGTGGTCCATGCCGAGGATGTTCGCGATCTCCAGATGCCTCTTGTAGGTGTCGAGGTCCTCTCTGGACAGTGGCCAGGACGGCGGGATGAAGCCGTGGTTGCCCTGGGCGCGCAGCCCGTTGTCGTCCAGCCAGCGGCGCAGCAGCCTGGCTCCCTTGACGTTCTCCAGGTCGGCGCCGCCGGGGGCGTTGGGGTGCTGGGCGTAGCCGGCGAACTCCACCTGCCGGTAGCCGAACCGGGCCAGCTGCTCGAACACGGCGCGGAAACCGGAGGGCAGAGGGGTGGACAGCGGGTCGCGTCCGGTGGCGTCGCGGACGGTGTAGAGGATGATGCCGCGTTTGTCGGCGGGGACGAGGGTCTGCCCCTTGCCGTGGCCGGTGGAGGAGGGTGCGGCCTGCACGGGGCTCGCGCCGAAGACAGGGGCGGCGATCGCACCGGCGGCGGCCGCGGTGCAGGTGCTCAGGAAACGGCGGCGGTCGATGCCGAGGCTGCGGCGCAGCCGCTCGTCGTGGTCGGTGCCGTGGAAGTCGTTCACGGTGTCCTCTCTCCTGTTGTGGCGTCGGGTGTGCCGAGACCGGCGAGACGGAGCAGCAGGGACTTCACATCGGTGGCCGCGATCCGGTCACCGACGGCGTGGGGGGTGGAGCTGAGGAGGAGCGGGCCGTCGTCGTCGCTCGCGGGCAGCCGGCCGTGGCTGCCGCGCACGGGGGACGGGTCCAGCGGGACGACCGCCATGCGGTAGCGCAGCCCGAGCTTCTTGCGGGCCAGGGCGGAGGCCGCGCGGAGTTTGACGTAGGGGTCGAGCGGGTCCATGAACAGCTCGGCCGGGTCGTAGCCGGGTTTGCGGTGGATCTCCACCATGCGGGCGAAGTCGGGGGCGCGGGCGTCGTCGAGCCAGTAGTAGTAGGTGAACCAGGCATCGGGTTCGGCGACGGCCACGAGGTCGCCCGCGCGCGGGTGGTCGAGGTGGTGGGCCTTCTTGCCGGTGTCGTCGAGGAGCCGGTCGATGCCGGGCAGGCCGTCGAGGGCGTCCCGGGCGGCGTCCAGGTCCTGCGGGCGGCGCACGTACACGTGGGCGATCTGGTGGTCGGCGACGGCGAAGGCACGCGAGGTGGTGGGGTCCAGGTATTCCATGCCGTCCTGGGTGTGCACCTGGAGCAGGCCGGCGCGGCGCAGGGCGCGGTTGATGTCGACGGGCCGCTCGGCGCGGGTGATGCCGTACTCCGACAGGGCGACGACGGTGCGGCCTTCGGCGCGGGCGTCGTCCAGCAGCGGGGCGAGGACGGCGTCCAGTTCGGCGGCGGCGCGGTGCGAGCGGGGGTCGTCGGGGCCGTAGCGCTGCAGGTCGTAGTCGAGGTGGGGCAGGTAGGCCAGGGTGAGGTCCGGGTTGCGGGTGGCGAGCACATGGCGGGTGGCGTCGGTGATCCACTGCGAGGAGGCGATCCCGGCGCCCGGGCCCCAGTAGCTGAACAGCGGGAACGTCCCGAATTTCGAGGTGAGTTCGTCGTGCAGGGCGGGGGGCCGGGTGTAGCAGTCGGGTTCCTTGCGGCCGTCGGCGTGGTAGACGGGCCGGGGGGTGACGGTCCAGTCGGTGTCGGCGCCCATGGCGTACCACCAGCAGATGTTGGCGACCGTGTAGCCGGGGTGGGCGCGGCGGGCGGCGTCCCAGATCTTGTCGCCGGCGACGAGCCGGTTGTGCTGCCGCCACAGCAGCACCTCGCCGAGGTCGCGGAAGTACCAGCCGTTGCCCACGATGCCGTGTTCGGCGGGGGTGGTGCCGGTGAGGAAGGTGGACTGCACCGAGCAGGTCACCGCGGGGAGCACGGGGTCCAGCGGGGCCTGCGAGCCGGACGCGGCGAGCGCGGACAGGTGGGGCATGTGCCGCAGCAGCCGCGGGGTGAGACCGACGACGTCGAGGACGAGCAGCGGGGTGGGGCTCATGGCAGTTCCTTCAGGCCGAGTCCGGTCAACAGGTCGCGGGCAAGGATGAGTTCGGCGGCGATGCCCTCGGTGAGCTGGGTGCGGCCGCGGGGCCGCAGCGCGGGCGGGAGGGCCTGCCAGGTGTAGGTCTCCACCTCCAGGTGGTGCGTGAGCGGATGTTCGCCGCCGACCAGCCGGGTCAGCGCGGCCCGCAGCACGGGCAAGGTGGAGGTGAGAGGCTGGGCGGGGTCGGCGTGCAGGGGGACGTGGAAGTGGGCGCGCCACGGTGCGGTGTCCGGCAGGCGGGTGCCGGCGAGGGCCTGACCGAGGTCGTCGGTGCCGGCGAGGCCGTCCGGGGTGAGGGTGCGGGTCTGGTGCAGGAAGCGGGGTTCGTCGAAGGCGGCGAGGGCCGCGCGGACCTCGGGACGGTCGGGGTGCTCGGCGTGCAGGGCGGCCGACAGCTGGGCCTTGACGACGGGGATCCCGGCGTCGGTGAGGGTGTCCAGCGCGGCGTCCGGGTCCTCGAAGGAGGTCGCCAGGTGGCAGGTGTCCACGCACACCCCGATGCGGTCGTGGCCGATCGCGGTGAGCGGGGCGACGGCGTCGCCGGTGGTCTCCACCACGCAGCCGGGTTCGGGTTCCAGGGCGATGCGCACCGAGCGGCCGGTGAGGTCCTGCAGCGCGTCGAGGCGTTCGCCGAGGGTGCGCAGCGCGGCGTGCGCGGTGCGGGCGCGGTCGTCGTCGTACGCGGTGCGCCAGGCCAGCGGCAGGGTGGAGACGGTGCCGTCGCTGACGTCGTCGGGCAGCAGGCCGGCCAGGACGCGGGCGAGGGAGGTGGTGTGTTCCAGGCGTTCGGGGTCGGCCCAGTCGGGCCGGTAGACGCGGTACTTGACCTCGCCGGCGCCGAAGCCCTGGTAGGGGAAGCCGTTGAGGGTGACGACCTCCAGGCCGCGCCGGTCGAGTGCGGCGCGCAAAGTGCGCAGCGCGGCCGGGTCGGCGGCCAGGGTGCGGGCGGCGTCACGGGCGAGCCACAGGCCGATGCCGAGCCGGTCGCGGCCCAGGCGGCGGCGGACCGGCTCGCAGTGGTCGCGCAGCTGGGCGAGGACGCCGTCGAGGGTCTCCGCGGGGTGGACGTTGGTGCAGTAGGCGAGGTGGACGATCGAGCCGTCGGGGTGTTTGAACCGCATGGCTCACTCCCCGCCGCGCAGCACGGAGTTGCCCTCGTGCGTGCCGCCCGGCGGGGTGACGTTCAGGTCCAGGCGTCCGCTCAGGCCGTAGAAGGCGACCGGGTTGCGCCACAGCACCAGGTCGACGGTGTCCTCGTCGAAACCCTCGGCCAGCATCAGGTCGGCCACCTTGCGGGTCTTGAGCGGGTCGCTCCTTCCCCAGTCGGCGGCCGAGTTCACCAGCACCCGCTCGGGCCCGTAGGTGCGCAGCAGGGCGACCATGCGGGCCTCGTCCATCTTGGTGTCGGGGTAGACGGAGAAACCGAGCCAGCAGCCAAACTCCTTGGCCTCCTTGACGGTGGTCTCGTTGAGGTGGTCGACCAGGACGCGGTCCTCGGGCAGCGCGGACTCGCGGACCACGTCCAGGGTGCGGCGCAGTCCGGCGAGCTTGTCGCGGTGCGGGGTGTGCACCAGCGCGGGCAGGCCGTGGTCGGCGGCGAGCTGCAGCTGGGCGGCGAGCGCCGTGTCCTCGGCGGGGGTCATCGCGTCGTAGCCGATCTCGCCGACCGCGACGACCCGGTCCTTGAGCAGGTAGCGGGGCAGTTCGTCGAGGACGGGCCGGCAGCGCGGGTCGTTGGCCTCCTTGGGGTTGAGTGCGAGGGTGCAGTGGTGGGCGATGCCGTACTGGGCGGCGCGGAAGGGTTCCCAGCCCAGCAGGGAGTCGAAGTAGTCGTAGAAGGAGGCGGGCGAGGTCCGGGGCTGGCCGAGCCAGAACGCCGGTTCGACCAGGGCGCGCACTCCGGCGGCGTACATGGCCTCGTAGTCGTCGGTGGTCCGCGACGTCATGTGGATGTGGGGGTCGAAGATGCGCATCAGGCCTCCTTGCCGTGGGGACGGGTGCCGTGGGCGCGGTCGGTGCCGGGGACGGGGTCGGTGCCGTGGGCGCGGTCGGTGCCGGGGACGGGGTCGGTGCCGTGCGGCGGGGTGGCGGTGGCCAGGGCCAGGACGCGGTGCAGGCCCTCCGGGACACTGCGGCCGGCCGCGGTGCGTTCGGCGGCGTAGTCGGCGAGCATGCGGGCGAGTTCCGCGTCTTCGGCGGCGCGGTGCTCCAGGCCGGCCACGGTGTCCACGGGCACCCCGGTGAACAGGCACTTGAGCACGGCATGCCGCCAGGCGTGGGCGGGCAGGTGCCGGGCGGCGTACGGGCCGACGGCGGCGGCGAGCAGCCGGGTGTCGTTGGTGCGCAGGGCGTCCTCGACGAGCGGCAGGGCGTCGGGGCCGGTCACCAGGTGGGGCAGGGCGTGCAGCACGGCGCGGCGTTCGTCGGCGGTGCCGTGGTGGTAGACGCGGGTGAGGGCGTCGGTTCCGGCGCGGGCCGCGTGCAGGATCAGGACGCGGGCGGCGTCGGCGTGGTGGCTGCCCACGCGGCGGCCGGCCTCGGCCAGGCGCAGCTCCCACACCGGGATCGGCCGGTCCGTTCCGTCGTCGCCGGCGGCCTCCTGCAGGGCCTGGTGCAGCCAGGCGCGGGCGGCGCCGTCCAGGTCCGCCTCCAGTCGGGTGCGGATCGCGTCGAGCGCGTCCGGCGTGGTGGTCGGCGGGACGGTGCCGGAGGGGGCGGGGGTGGTGTGCGGGGGGTGGGTCATCGCGTGCTCCCTTCGCGGGGTTCGCGGATGGCGGACGCGGTGGGGGGTGCGGGCGCGGCCGGGGGCGCCGCGCGGCCGGTGGGTGCGGGGGCTGCCGGGTGTGCGGGGGTGCCGGAGCGGGTGGGTGTGCCCGGTGCGGCGGCGCGCAGGAAGGGCAGGGAGTCGGCCGCGTACCGTGGGCCGGCGTGGGAGTGGCGGGGCAGTTCCACGACGGTCAGGCCCTGGTAGCCGGCCTCGGCCAGGGCCTCCAGCACGGGCGGGAAGTCGATCTCGCCCTCCCCGAACGGAAGGTGCTCGTGGACGCCGCGGCGCATGTCCTCGATCTGCACATGTTTCAGCCAGGGCGCGGCCCGGCGCACGCAGTCGGCGGGCGGGAGCGGCTCCAGGCACTGGCAGTGCCCGATGTCCAGGGTCAGGCCCAGGTGGTCCGGGTCGCCCAGGGTGCGGCGCAGCCGGTCGAAGTCGTCCAGGGTGGCCAGCAGGTGCCCGGGTTCGGGCTCCACGGCCAACGGCACCCCCGCGGCCGCGGCGGCGTCCAGGACCGGGGTCAGGGACTCGGCCAGCCGCTTCCAGGCGGTGTCCTCGTCGGTGCCGGGCACAAGGACGCCGCTGAAGCAGTGCACGGCGTGGGCTCCGAGGTCGGCGGCCACCTGCACGGCCCGCAGCAGCAGGTCGATGCGGCGGGCGCGGTCGTCGGGGTCGGCGTCCAGGAGGGTGGGGCCGTGTTTGCGGCGCGGGTCGAGCACGTAACGGGCGCCTGTCTCCACCGTCACCTGGAGTCCGAGGGCCTGGAGGCGGTGCGCCACCCGGCGGGTCCGGGCCGCCAGGAGGGGTGCGAGCGGGTCCAGGTGCATGTGGTCGAGCGTCAGGCCCACGCCGTCGTAGCCCAGGTCGGCCAGCAGGGCGAGGGCGTCGTCCAGGCGGAGGTCGGCCAGGCCGTTGGTGCCGTAGCCGAACCGCAGGGGCGTGCCGCCCGTCTCGGGTGGGGTCATGTGACACTCACCTTCCTCGCGAACCGGCGGGCGAGCGGGGCCAGGGCCGCGGTGAACGCCGCGGTGGCCGGGGCTCCGGCGCGGGCGGCCAGCGCGGCCTGCAACGGGATGGTGGCGCGGATGCCGCCGCCCACGGCCCGCTGGGTGAGCGGCGGGGAGGGGTTGAGGGCGGCGTGCAGGCAGGGCCGGGCCCAGGCGGCGGTGTAGGCGGCGGCCAGCAGGGTCGGCAGGGCGCGCCGCGCGGCCGGTGGTCGGCGGTGTGCGGGGCGCGGGTGGCGGGTGAGCAGGCCGCCGAGGGCGCCGGTGGCCGCCAGCGCCGCCAGGGGCGCGGCCGGGGAGCCGCCCGTGGTCTCGTGGCGGGAGACCGCCGTGACGGCCAGGGTGTGGGCGCCGAGGAGGGCGGCCGAGGGCAGGGCGGTGCGGGCGCGGCCGGTGGTGGCGGCCGCGCCCAGCAGCAGGTCGAGGCCGCGGGCCGCCGCCATGGCGAGGGGGCCGGCCGCCGTGTGTTTCAGGGCCAGGTCGTACGCCCACACGGTGGCGGCGAGCGAGGCGGCGACCGCCGCGGCGGGGCAGCCCGCGCGGCCGGCCAGGGCCACACCGGTCGCGGTGAGCGCACCGGCCGCGGTGAGGGCCGCGGCGGGACGGACACGGCCGGAGGGCAGCGGGCGGTGCGGGCGCTCCTCGGCGTCCACGGCGCGGTCGGCCCAGTCGTTGAGGACCATGCCCGCCTCGTACAGGCAGGCGGAGGAGCACACGGCGAGCAGGGTGCGGGAGGTGAGGCGGCCGTGGGCGGCCGCGGCACCGGACAGGGCGTCGCCGGGGACGGTGAACAGCGCGGGCAGTCGCAGCAGTTCGGCCCAGGCGCGCAGGGTGCCGCCGAGTCCGGCCGGCCTGTGGGTGGGCGGGCCGGCGGGCCGGGTGTGCGGTGTGCCGGCCGGCATCACCGCTCCTCCCCCGCCGGTGCGTCGTCGGTGCGCAGCCGGGCCGCGAGGCGGAGCAGCGCGGCGTACTGGTCCGTCAGGTCCGCCGGTCCGTCGCCCATCGGGTCCTTGAAGTAGAAGCCCAGGTCGCCGAGGGGGCCGGACAGGCCGGCCTCGTGGGCGCGGGCGGTGAGCCGCACCAGATCCAGCACCAGGGGTGCGGCGAGCGCGGAGTCGACGCCCTGCCAGATGGTCTGCAGCACCATGCGGGTGCCGAGGAAGCCGTCGAAGGCGATGTGGTCCCAGGCGGTCTTGAACTCGCCGAGCGCGGGGACGTCGTCGATGTGCACCTCGCCCTCGGGGGTGTGGCCGAGGGTCTCGGTGAGCACGCGTTCCTTGCCGGCGTTCTTGGCGGCGGCCGCGGCCGGGTCGGCGAGGGCGGCTCCGTCGCCGCCGCCCAGCAGGTTGGTGCCCGACCAGGCACGGACGGCGAGGGCGCGCTGCCGGAACATCGGGCCGAGCACCGAGCGCAGCAGGGTCTGCCCGGTCTTGCCGTCGCGGCCGGCGTACGGCAGGCCGCTCTCGGTGGCGAGCGGGGCAAGCGCCGGGTGGTGCAGGCCGGTGGACGGGGTGAAGTTGACGTAGGGGCAGCCGGCGCGCAGGGCGGCCGCCGCGTACAGCGAGCTGGGGGGCAGGTCGGTGCCCTGGGGTGCGGGTTCCGTGGAGGCGACGTTGACCACCACGGTGCGGGCGGCGCCGGTGCGGCGGGTGAAGTCCTGGATGTCGGCAGCGAAGGCGGCGATCAGCTCCTCGGGTTCCCTGCGGTCGCCGGCGACGGGGCCGCCGGGCCTGATCTCCCGGTCGGCGGCGGCGAGTTCGGCGGCGACGGCGGTGGTCAGACCGTGCGGGAGCACACCGGCGGCGGTCAGTTCCTCGGCGCGTTTGGGCAGCGGACAGTGTGCGGTGTCGTGCCCGCCGAAGACGAGCGAGGACAGCGCGGGCAGCCCGCTGCCGGAGAAGGCGGACGTCTCGGTGAGCATGCCCGTGGGCGGGTGCAGCCCGGCGGCGAGGGCGGCGCACCCGGCGACGACGGTCGTGGCCACGGAGCCGCGTGCGCCGATCAGCCAGACGCCGACGGGAGCGCGGGGTGGGAGGGACGCGGACATGGGCAGCCTCCTGTCAGACGCGGAGCCGGAGCAGAGCCCCCGGAAGGAGCCGGAGGGCCCCGGAGCAAACCGGAGGAAGTCGGAGGGGAAGGGGTGACGGCGGGCGGGGGTCCGGCGTCCCCCGCCCGCCGTCGCTCAGCGGCCCTGCGACGCGCCGGTCGCGGGCAGTTCCTTGATCCGGACGTTGCGGAAGGAGACCTGGTCGTCGGCCGAGTGGTTCTGGATGCCGATGTGGCCGTCGGTCAGGCTCCGGGCCGGATCGGTGTTGGTGAAATCGTTGATCAGGACGCCGTTGAGCCACACGCGCAGGCGTTCGCCCTCCACGCGGATCTCAAAGGTGTTCCACTCCCCCGGCGGGTTCAGCGCGCGGTCGCGCTCGCGCAGGTCGGCGGACTGGAAACCGTAGACGGAGCCCGTGGTCTTCTCGGGCACGTCGGTGGCGTCGATCTGGATCTCGTAGCCGTTGTCGACGGCCGACCACGGGTCGTCGGAGGGCGGGAAGCCCACGAACACCCCCGAGTTGTCGTCGCCGGCCGTCTTCCAGTCGAGTTTGAGCGAGTAGGAGGAGAATCCGGAGGCGGCGTACCAGAGCAGGCCCATGCCGCCCTCGGAGGTGAGGGTGCCGTCCTCGGAGAGGGTGAAGGAGCCGGGACCCGCCTGCTGCCAGCCGGCCAGCGAGGCGGCGGTGCCGTCGAAGAGGGCGCGGTAGCCGTTCTCCGGGCGGCAGTCCGCCTGCGCGTCGCCGATGGCGTACCGGATGCCGCCGAGCAGGTGTGCCCGGAAGGCGGGGTCGGCGTAGGACTCCTTGGTGTGGCCGAGCCCGGTGTAGAAGGAGCGGCCGCCCTGGTAGTCCTGGCACCAGGCGATCGGGTGGTCGCCGTTCATGGTGCCGCCGGTGTACGAGGACTCGTCCAGCGAGGCCAGCACATGCGCGCGGGTGCGCGGGTTCGAGCGGTAGTCGTACCACTCGTCCGTGCGGTCCCAGGTGGGCGCCAGGTGTGCGGTGGCCGGGTGGGCGCGGTCCTCGATGTCGACGCGGGCCTGCTGGATCTGCGGGTGGGACTGGAAGTAGGCGCCGACGAGGCCGCCGTAGAACGCCCAGTCGTACTCGGTGTCGGCGGCGGCGTGGACGCCGACGTAGCCGCCGCCGTGCCGGATGTACTGCTCGAAGGCCCGCTGTTGGGCGGCATCGAGGACGTCGCCCGTGGTGGACAGGAACACCACCGCCCGGTAGCGGCGCAGGTTCGCCGGGGTGAAGGCCTTCGCGTCCTCGGTGGCGTCGACGGCGAAGCCGCCCGCGTCACCGAGTTCTTTCACCGCGGCGATGCCGTCGGGGATCGAGTCGTGCCGGAAGCCGGCGGTCTTGGAGAACACCAGCACCCGCTTGCCGTCCGCCGGGTGCGCGGAGGCCGGGAGTGCGGCACCGCCGAGCAGCAGGGCCGCCGCGGCGGCCAGGGTGGCCGTGCGTCGGATCGGGCGGTTCACGGTTCGCCTCCTCTCAGCCGGTGGTGAAGGTGAAGTCGTCCAGGTGGAACAAGGTGTCACCGCTGCCGCCCTTGAACACCAGGTACAGCGTGGTGGTGCCCTTCGGGGCACGGGACAGGGAGGCGGTGACGTCCTGGTAGGTGTCCCAGCCGCCGGTCGCCGGGACGGTCGCCTTGCCCAGCAGGGTGCCCTTCGCCGAGCCGGCGCGGACCTCGAGCGTGCCGCCCTGGCCGGCGGAGGAGACCCGTGCGGTGATCGTCGTGGCGTTCTTCAGGACGTAGGGCGTGAAGGAGATCCAGTCGCCGTCGGAGATGTCACCGACGGTCTTGCCGCCGTGCGCGGCGCTCTGGTCCAGCACGGTCACACCCGAGGAGTCGCCGAAGTGCTCGGCCTGGCGGTGCCGGGGCTGGGTGACATGGGTGGTGTGCGTGGTCAGCGGTGCCTGGCCGCCGCCTCCGTTGTCGGTGTACTGGGCGTCGAACACGCCGAAGATGTTGGCGTTCTCGTCGTGTCCGCCGTCGTTGCTGGTCTGGATGGTGCCGGAGCAGCCCTGGGCGGAGGTCAGCGGGTGGCCGTGGCTGTCGTGGCCGAGGACGAAGGTGACGGTGACCTTGGAGCAGTCGATGTTCTTCCCATCCTCGGGGTCGGTGACCTTCACCTTGAACGGCACGGCGTCACCGAAGTCGAACAGCTGCCCGTCCTCCGGGAGTTGCAGGGTGACCGTGGGAGCGGTGTTGCCGACGACGACCTGGACGCCGGCGCTGCCGGTGCGCCCGGAGGGATCGGTGACGGTCAGGGTCGCGGTGTAGGTGCCGTTGCTGCGGTAGGTGTGCTTGGGGTTCGCGGCCGTGGAGGTGGTTCCGTCACCGAAGTCCCAGTGGTAGGTGAGGGCGTCGCCGTCCTGGTCGCTGGTGCCGGCCGAGGAGAAGGAGACCTTCAGCGGGGCCTTGCCGCTGGTGCGGTCGGCGGCGGCCTGCGCGACCGGGGAGTGGCCGTCGGTGGCGTTCTCGATCCGGTACAGGGCGGAGTTCTCGTCACCGCCGAACCAGCTCAGGCCGTAGTCGAGGACGTACAGGGCGCCGTCCGGGCCGAACGCCATGTCCATCACCTGGGTGCCGGACCAGGGGAAGGGGTTGATGGACTGCACGGTGCCGTCGTCGTCGGTGACGATCCGCTTGATCCACTGGCGTCCGAACTCCCCGGCGAAGAAGTCACCGTCGTAGGACTCGGGGAACTTCACCGGCGAGTCCAGCTCCGGGTCGTAGTGGTAGACCGGGCCGCCCATGGGGGACTCGGAGCCGTCGCCGAACTCGGGCACGGACGGGCCGTCGTAGGGGATCCAGGCGGGCTGGGCGGGCGGCAGGTCGGTCAGGCCGGTGTTGTGCGGGGAGTCGTTCTTCGGGGCGTCGCAGTCGAAGGGCTCCCCGCTGGTTCCGGTCGCGAAGTCGTAGTCGACGTAGGCCTCGTTGGCGCCGACGCAGTACGGCCAGCCGAAGTTGCCGGGACCGGTGACGCGGGCGAACTCGACCTGTCCGGCCGGGCCGCGCTTCGGGTCGGCCGCGCCGGCGTCGGGGCCGTAGTCGCCGACGTAGAGGATGCCGGTCTCCTTGTCGACGCTGAACCGGAACGGGTTGCGGAAGCCCATCGCGTAGATCTCGGGACGGGTCTTCGGGGTGCCGGGCGGGAACAGGTTGCCGTCCGGGATGGAGTAGGAGCCGTCCTCGTTGACCTTGATCCGCAGGATCTTGCCGCGCAGGTCGTTGGTGTTGCCGGCGGTGCGCTGGGCGTCGAAGGCCGGGTTGCGGTCGCTGCGCTCGTCGATGGGGGTGAAGCCGTCCGACTGGAACGGGTTGGAGTCGTCGCCGGTCGACAGGTACAGGTTGCCGTCCGCGTCGAAGTCGATGTCGCCGCCGACGTGGCAGCAGATGCCGCGGGAGGTCGGGACGTCGAGGATCTTCGTCTCGCTGGCCAGGTCCAAGGTGCCGTCCGTCTTCAGCACGAAGCGGGACAGGCGGTTGACGCCGTCGAAGGGGGCGAAGTCCTCGGCGGTGCCGGTCTCGGGGGCGTCCCCGGCGGGGGTGTCCAGCGGCGGTGCGTAGTACAGGTAGATGTACCGGTTGGTGGCGAAGTCCGGGTCGACGCCGACGCCCTGCAGGCCTTCCTCGTCGTGGGAGTAGACGTCGAGCTTGCCGGCGACCTCGGTGTTGCCGGCGGCGTCGGTCAGGCGCAGGGTGCCGTCGCGCGAGGTGTGCAGGACCGAGCGGTCCGGCAGCACGGCCAGCGACATGGGTTCGCCGACCTCCGCGGCCCCCTTGGCGAGGGTGACCTGCTGGAAGTCCTCGGCGGCCGCGGTCGCCGCGGTGCCGGGAGTGCCGGAGGCGCCGGCCTGCGGGGCGGTCAGCGTCAGGGTGGTGCCGGCCAGCAGTGCGGCACTGGCCAGGGCGAGCGCGGTACGCAGGGGCGTGCGGCGCCGGCGGCCGCCGGGTATGCCGGTTCTGCCGGTTCTCATGGTGCGGTCTGTCCCGTGCACGTGTGCCTCCCAGGCGGGGGTTGTCGTACGGGCGGGTGCTTGCGCCGGGATGCGCCGTCATCCCGGAGACGGTGGCCGGGATGCGCCGTCATCCCGGAGACATGGGGATGGTCAGTTGCCGAAGGCCGCGTCGAACGAGGCCGACGGCGGGTCGAAGTCGTAGGCCTTCAGGCGCCGCAGTGCCTCGGGGGCGCCCTGCAGCCGGTCCATGCCCGCGTCCTCCCACTCCACGGACACCGGGCCCCGGTAGTCGATGGAGCGCAGCATGCGGAACACGTCCTCCCAGGGGACGTCGCCGTGCCCGGCGGAGACGAAGTCCCATCCGCGGCGGGGGTCTCCCCAGGGCAGGTGGGAGCCGAGCCGGCCGTTGCGGCCGTCCAGCCGTTTGCGGGCCTCCTTGCAGTCCACGTGGTAGATCCGGTCGCGGAAGTCCCACAGGAAACCGACCGGGTCGAGGTCCTGCCACACGAAGTGGGAGGGGTCGAAGTTCAGCCCGAACGCGGGACGGCGGTCCACCGCGTCCAGGGCGCGCTGGGTGGTCCAGTAGTCGTAGGCGATCTCGCTGGGGTGGACCTCGTGGGCGAAGCGCACGCCTTCGGCGTCGAAGACGTCGAGGATGGGGTTCCAGCGGGCGGCGAAGTCCTCGTAGCCGCGGTCGATCATCCGCTCGGGGACCGGCGGGAACATGGCGACGAGGTGCCAGATCGCCGAGCCGGTGAAACCGATGACGGTGTCGACGCCGAACGCGGCGGCGGCCCGTGCGGTGTCCTTCATCCGGGCGGCGGCCCGCTGCCGCACACCCTCGGGGTCGCCGTCGCCCCACACGTCGGCGGGCAGGATCCCCTGGTGGCGTTCGTCGATCACGGCGTCGCAGACGGCCTGACCGACCAGGTGGTTGGAGACGGCCCAGCACTTCAGGCCGTACTTGTCCAGCAGTTCGTGGCGGGAGGTGAGGTAGGCAGGGTCCGCGAGGGCCTTGTCCACCTCGAAGTGGTCGCCCCAGCAGGCGAGTTCGAGGCCGTCGTAGCCGAAGTCGCGGGCCAGCCGGCACACCTCTTCCAGCGGCAGATCGGCCCACTGGCCGGTGAACAGCGTGAACGGGCGCGGCATGGGTGGGTGCCTCCTTCAGGCGGCGACAGGGGTGTACAGGGAGTTCTTCGCGGCGCTCTCCTCCACGGCCGCGAGCACCCGCTGCACCTGCAGACCGTCCGCGAAGGACGGTTCGGGCCGGGTGCCCTCGGCCACGGCGTGGACGAGGTCGCGGGCCTGGTGGACGAAGGTGTGCTCGTAGCCGAGGCCGTGGCCGGGCGGCCACCAGGCGTGCAGGTAGGGGTGGTCGGGTTCGGTGACCAGGATGCGGCGGAACCCGGCGCCGCCGGCCGGCTCGGTGCCGTCGTGGAACCACAGCTCGTTGAGACGTTCCAGGTCGAAGGCGAGCGAGCCGCGGTCGCCGTTGAGTTCGATGCGCAGCGCGTTCTTGCGGCCGGTGGCGTAGCGGGTGGCCTCGAAGGAGGCCAGCGCGCCGGAGGTGAAACGGCCGGTGAACAGCGCGGCGTCGTCGACGGTGACCTCCCCGGTGGCGGGCGCGGATCCCGCGGGCTGCGCGGACAGGCCGCTGGTGGCGCCGGCCGGCAGGGGCCGCTGCCGTACGAAGGTCTCGGTGAGCGCGGACACCCCGGCCAGGCGTTCACCCGCGAGGTACTGGGCGAGGTCCACGATGTGCGCGCCGAGGTCGCCGAGCGAGCCGGACCCGGCGCGTTCCTTGCGCAGCCGCCAGGTCAGCGGGAACGCCGGGTCGACCAGCCAGTCCTGCAGATACGACACCCGCACGTGCCGCAGGGTGCCGAGCCGGCCCTCGGCGATCATGCGCCGGGCCAGCGCGGTGGCGGGCACCCTGCGGTAGTTGAACCCGACCATCGCGACCTGCCCGCGCTCGGCGGCCTCCTCCGCGGCCCGGGCCATCGCCTCGGCCTCGGCGACGGTGTTCGCCAGAGGTTTCTCGCACAGCACGTGTTTGCCGGCGGCGAGCGCGGCCAGCGCGATCTCGGCATGACTGTCGCCGGGGGTGCAGATGTCCACCAGGTCGATGTCGTCCCGGGCGACCAGGGCGCGCCAGTCGGTCTCGGCACCGGCCCAGCCCAGCCGGTCCGCGGCGGTGCGCACCGCGTCCGCGTCCCGGCCGCAGATCGCGGTGAGCTCCGGGCGAAGGGGCAGGTCGAAGACGCGGCCCACGGTGCGCCAGCCCTGGGAGTGGGCGGCACCCATGAAGGCGTATCCGACCATGCCGATGCGCAGCGGCGGCGTGTCGGCCTCGGCCGGGTCCGGGTGCTGCGGCTGTTCCATACAGGTGTCTCCTCGTCCTCGGATGGTGGCGCCGTGCAGGGTGCGGGTTTCTCGGATGGTGGCGCCGTGAGGGGTGCGGGGCGGATGCGGGTCAGCGGAAACCGGTGGGCATGTAGGTGTCGACGTTGGTCTTGTCGACGACGGCCGAGTACAGGGTGATCGAGGCGGGGATCTCGAACTCGGCGAGGCCGCCGATGCCTTTGCCCTGGCCGAGCGCGCGGGCCAGGTCGATGGCGGAGGCCGCCATGGTCGGCGGGTACAGCACGGTCGCCTTCAGCACGCTGTCGTCGCGTTCGATGGCCTGGAACGCGGACAGCGCGCCGGCACCGCCGACCATCAGGAAGTCGTCGCGGCCGGCCTGTTCGATGGCACGCAGCGCGCCCACGCCCTGGTCGTCGTCGTGGTTCCACAGCGCGTCGAACTCGGGCTGTGCCTGGAGCAGTTGGGCCATCTTGGCCTGGCCGGACTCGACGGTGAAGTCGGCGGCCTGGCGGGCCACCTTCTTGATGTTGGGGTAGTTCTTCAGGGCGTCGTCGAACCCCTGGGTGCGCTGCCGGGTGAGTTCCAGGTTGTCCAGTCCGGCGAGTTCGACGACGCGGGCGTTCGGCTTGTCCTTGAGTTTCTCGCCGATGTAGTGCCCGGCGTTCAGACCCATGCCGTAGTTGTCGCCGCCGATCCAGCAGCGGTAGGCCTGCGGGGTGTTGAACACCCGGTCGAGGTTGACCACGGGGATGCCGGCGCGCATCGCCTTCAGGCCGACCTGGGTGAGCGCCTTGCCGTCGGCGGGCAGCACCACCAGCACGTCGACCTTCTTGTTGATCAGGGTTTCGATCTGGCCGATCTGGGTGGCGGTGTCGTTGGAGCCCTCGGTGATCTCCAGGGTGACGTCGGAGTACTTCTCGGCGCGGCTCTTGGCGTTGTCGTTGATGGCGTTGAGCCAGCCGTGGTCGGCCTGGGGGCCGGCGAAGCCGATGGTGACGTGTTTGCCGGGTGTGTCGGACGCGGCCGGCTGGGCACTGCCGGCCTGCTTGCCGTCCGACGGTTCGTTGCTGGTGCACCCGGCGAGGAGGGCACCGGCGGAGACGGCGGCCGTCCCGAACAGCAGCCCTCTGCGGCTGGTCAGTGGTGACATGGTGGTGGACCCCTTCCTCAGGTGGTGCTCGCGGTACGGCGCTGGACCAGCACGGCGGCGACGATGATGGCGCCCTTGGCGATCTGCTGGGCGTCGGTCGGCAGGTTGTTCAGGGCGAAGATGTCGGTGATCGTGGTGAAGATCAGCACGCCCAGCACGGAGCCGGTGATGGTGCCGCGTCCGCCGCTGAGGAGCGTGCCGCCGATGATCGCGGCCGCGATGGCGTCGAGTTCGTACAGGTTGCCGTTGGTGTTCTGGCCGGAGCCGGACAGGACGATCAGCAGGAAGGCCGCGATGCCGCAGCACAGCCCGGACAGCAGGTACAGGTACAGACGTTGGCGGCGCACGTCGATCCCGGCGAGGCGGGCGGCCTCCGGGTTGCCGCCGACGGCGACGGTGCGGCGGCCGAAGGTGGTCCGGTTCAGCACCAGCCAGCCGATGACCGTGACGACCGCGAACACCAGCACCAGCGGCGGGATGCCGAGCACGTAGGCGTCGCGTTCGCCGAGGCGGAGGACGGAGTCGACGGTGACGACCTGGGTGCGGCCGCCGGTGATCCGCAGGGCCAGGCCGCGCGCCGAGGCCAGCATGGCGAGGGTGGCGATGAACGGCACCATGCCGCCGTAGGCGATGAGCACCCCGTTGACCAGGCCGCAGCCGAGTCCGACGAGCACCGAGGTGAACAGGATGCCGCCGAAGCCGTACTCCTGGGTGGCCACCGTGGTCGCCCACACCGAGGCCAGGGCGACGATCGCGCCGACGGACAGATCGATGCCGCCGGCGGTGATCACGAAGGTCATGCCGACGGTGACGACCCCGATGACGGACGCCTGGGTGAGCACCAGTTGCAGGTTGCGGGTGTCGAGGAACTCGTCGGGTTTCGTCACGCCGCCGATGACGATCAGCGCGGCGAGCACCCCGAGCAGGGAGAGGGTGCGCACATCGGCGCGGGCGGCCAGCGAGCGCCAGGCGGGCGGCCGGCCGGCGGTCGCGGTCTTGTCGGTGCCGCCCCGAGGCGGCGACACGGGCTGTGTCATGACGCCGGGCTCCCTTCACTGGCCACGGGGTGTGCGTTCATCACGAGGTCGAGCACCCGGTGCTCGTCGAGGTCGGTGGCGGGCGCGGTGTGCACGACGTGCCCCTCGCGCAGCACCAGCACCCGGTCGGCCAGGCCCAGCACCTCGGGCACCTCGCTGGAGACCAGCAGCACCGCGAGGCCCTCGTCGGCCAGCCGGCGGACGACCGCGTACAGTTCGGCGCGCGCGCCCACGTCGACACCTCGGGTGGGTTCGTCCAGCAGCAGCACCTTGCAGCCGCGCAGCAGCCAGCGGGCCAGGACGGCCTTCTGCTGGTTGCCGCCGGACAGGGTGCGCACCGGCACCGAGGGGTCGTCGGGCCGCAGGGACAACTCCCGCACGGCGGCCCGTGCCGCGCGGCGTTCGGCGTTCCGGTCGATCCAGCCCGCCCGCGCGAACCGGGACAGGGAGGAGACGGAGACGTTGCGGGTGACGGACTCCAGCATCAGCAGGGCCTGCGCCTTGCGTTCCTCCGGGGCGAGCCCGAGCCCGGCCCGCACCGCCGCCCGCACGCTCCCGGGGCGCACCGGCCGCCCATCGACGAGGACCTCACCGGCCGTCGGCCGCCGCGCCCCGTAGACGGTCTCCAGGATCTCGGACCGCCCGGAGCCGACGAGCCCGGCGAGCCCGACGATCTCCCCGGCCCGCACCTCGAGGTCCAGTGGCGCGAACTCGCCCGCGCGGGTCAGCCCGCGCACCTCGAGCACCGGGGGCCGCTCGGCGGCAGGGGAGGCGGCGGGCCGCTCGGGGAACACGTACTCGACGGTGCGCCCCGTCATCAACGCCACCAGATCCCGCGTGGGGGTGGTCTTCGCCGGCAGGCCGCGCGCGACCGCCCGGCCGTCCTTGAGCACGGTGACCCGGTCGCCGATGCGGCGGATCTCCTCCAGCCGGTGGGAGATGTAGACGACGGCGACACCGTCGGCGGTGAGCGAGGCGACGATACGGAAGAGGTTGTCGACCTCCTCCGGGTCGAGCGCGGCGGACGGCTCGTCCATGACGATGAGCCGCACGTCGTGGGAGAGCGCGCGGGCCATGGACACGATCTGCTGCTGCGCCGCGGACAGCCGGCCCACCGGTCGCGCCGGGTCGATCTCCGGATGCCCGAGCCGGGCCAGCAGCTCCGCGGTGGCAGCGCGGGCGGCCCGGCGGCGGACGACGAACCCTGCCGCGGTGGGTTCGTGGCCCAGGTGCACGTTCTCGGCCACCGACAGATGCTCCACCAGGTCGAGTTCCTGGTAGATGGTGGCGATGCCCAGGCGCATCGCGGCGATCGGCGAGCGCAGGGTGACGGGGTCGCCGCGCCAGCGCACGGTGCCGGTGTCGGGCTGGTGGGCGCCGGCGAGGATCTTGATGAGGGTGGACTTGCCGGCCCCGTTCTGGCCGAGCAGGCAGTGCACCTCACCGGCCTGGACGTCGAGGTCGACGCCGTCGAGCGCCCGGACGCCGGGAAAGGACTTGGTGATGCCGGACATGCTGAGCAGCGGTGGTTCGGGTGCCATGCGGTTCCCTTGGAGGCGTACGGCCGTTTTCAGGCAGGGCGGGGCTCGGTGCGGTGCGAGCGGTCACGGTGCCGGCGTGCGGGACCGGACGGGACCGGACGGGGTGGAGCCTGGCGGTGCTGGACTGAGCGGGACCGAACGGGTGGAGCCTGGCGGTGCTGTGCTGAGCTGAGCTGTGCTGAGCGGAGCCGGACTCGGGTGGCCGGGCCGGGTGCCCTCGGACGGCGGCGCCCGGTCACGGACGGGGTGCTGCTGTGCGGTGGGACGGTGCGGTGTTACGCGAGTGACACGGTGCGGTGCTGCATGGGTGACACGGTGTCGTGCTCCACGGGTGACACGGTGCGGTGCTACGCGGGTGAGAACAGGTGGTCGCTGATGAGCCGGGCCGCGCCGATCACGCCGGCGTTGGGGCCCAACTCACCCAGGACGATGGGCAGATTCCCGGTCGCCAACGGCAGCGACTGGCGGTAGACCTGGGTGCGGATCGCGGCGAGCAGGGTGTGCCCGAGTCCGGTGACCCCGCCACCGATCACCACCAGGCCGGGGTTGAAGAACGACACCAGGCCGGCGATGACCTGACCGGTGCGGGTGCCGCCCTCCCGTATCAGGTCGATCGCGGTGGCGTCGCCCGCGGCGGCCGCGGCGGCGACGTCGACGGAGGTGAGGGTGCCGTTCGTCGCCAGCCGGGAGGCGAGTTCGGCGGACCGGCCCTCCTCGGCCGCCTCCAGCGCGTCGCGGGCGAGCGCCGCGCCGCTGAAGTGGGCCTCCAGACAGCCCCGGTTGCCGCAGGCGCACGGACGTCCCCCGGGCACGGCCTGGATGTGCCCGATGTCGCCCGCGCTGCCCGTCGTCCCGCGGTGCACCTCACCGCCGACGACGATGCCGCAGCCGATGCCGGTACCGATCTTGACGCACAGGAAGTCGCCCACGGAGCGGGCGACGCCCGCGTGCATCTCCCCCATCGCCATCAGGTTCACGTCGTTGTCGACCATGACCGGGCAGCCCAGTTCCTGGCTGAGGGCCTCCCGGACCGGGAACCCGTCCCAGCCCGGCATGATCGGCGGCGCCACCGGGACGCCCTCGGGGAAGCGGACGGGTCCGGGGACGCCGATGCCGGCGCCGTCGAACCCCTCCGCGAGCCCGGAGGCCCGCAGCTTCGCGGCCATGGACAGCACCTGCTCGAAGACCGCGACCGGTCCCTCGCGGACGTCCATGGGCTGGCTGAGGTGACCCAGCACCTCCAGTTCGGCGTTGGTGACGGCGACGTCGACGGAGGTCGCGCCGATGTCCACGCCCAGGAAACGCAAGGTGGGCGCGAGCCGCACGTTGTGGGAGCGGCGCCCGCCGCGCGAGGCGGCGAGCCCGTCGGCGACGACCAGCCCCGTCTCCAGGAGCCGGTCGACCTCCACGGCCAGTTTCGACCGCGACAGGTCCACCCGGTCGCCGAGCTGTGCGCGGGAGCTGGGCCCCGAGTCACGCAGCAGCTTCAGCAGTCGGGCCTGATGCGCGTTGGCGGGTCGTGCGGTCATGCGTCTCACGTGCCCCTCCCCGCCTCGAATCGGCCGTCCGTTCCGGGCTTTTGAGAGGAACGTAGCAGCGACCGCCGAAGCTGAGAAGAAGCTGTGCAGCAATTGGCGCCGACTTTTTCCACTCAGAGGACAAAGGGTGGGGTGGGGGGGTGACCGACCTCGACGGGCGCTTGGCCCGGGGCGTGGTGCAGGACGATCAGCCGTTCCTCTCCGCCGACTGCTGTCCGCCCGTGCTGGGCGTGAGTCTGCGGCTCGCCCGCCGGCAAGGGCATGGTGGAAGCCGTGACGGTGCCCGCCTCGACGGACACGGAACTTCCCGGCCGCTCCATCCAGAGCCTGACCGCAGCCGGGCGGGCCCGGCGACAACCGATGTCCCACCGCCGGTCTGGAGAGAAGAGGAGAGCATGAGCGCCCGAAGGCACCAAGAGGTCGCCGCGCTGCTCGACCGGGCCGTGGCATGGGCAAGTGCCCGGCCCGATGTGGCGGGACTGTTGCTCGTCGGCTCCTGGGCCGCAGACGCCGCACGCGAGGACTCCGACGTCGATCTGGTGCTGCTCACCGACGACCCGTCACTGTACGACGCGCAAGCCCTGGCGGGCGAACGGGTCCTCGGAACCTTCGTCACCACCCGTCGCTGGGGCCCCGTCACGGAGTGGCGGTTCGTCAGGGAGTCCGGGCTGGAGGTCGAGCTCTGCGTCGGACACCGGGACTGGGCCGGCACCTCCCCCGTGGACCCGGGCACCCGGCGGGTCGTCTCCGACGGAGCGCGCTCGCTGTACGACCCGCGGGGCCTGATCGCCGCCGTCATCGACGCGTGCGCGGGCCAGGCCTGAAGTCATGGCTCGGGTGGCTGTGACTCCCACGTTCGGCGGTGGCCCTCAGGACGGACCCTCTTCCACTGTCCGGTGAGTGCTTCCCGGTGTCTGCGACCCGTGCACGCGGGGACGAACCAGCGAACGCCGAGGTTCAGGACGATGCCGCCCGCTCGTGATACGAGGTGCGCGTGTGCTCCAGGTGTTCGCGCATCAGTCGGGTGGCGCGTTCCTCGTCGTGGTCGGCGATGGCGGCGATCAACGCACGGTGTTCGATCCAGGACTGGGCACCACGCCGGCGGGCCACGGGTGTGTGGTACCAGCGCACCCGGCGGTCGACCTGCGCGGCGAGTCCCGCCAGGACGGTGTTGCCGGCCAGCTCCATGATCGTGGCGTGGAAGCGGGCGTTCAGCGCGACGGCGGCGTCCACGTCGTCGGAGGCGACGGCCCGCTTCCCCTCGGCGCACAGCTCTTCCAGCGCGGCGACACCGTCGGCGTCCGCATGAACGGCGGCCAGCCGCGCGGCCTCGGCCTCCAGCAGGGTTCGGACCGTCAGCAGCTGGTCGGCCTCCTCCTCCGTGGGCTCGTGCGCGAACGCACCCTGGGCGGGCCACAGATCGACCCGGCCCTCGGTGTTGAGCCGCTGCAGCGCCTCCCGCACCGGCTGCCGGGAGACGCCGAGGTGACCGGCGAGTTCGCTCTCCACGAGGTGCTGACCCGGCCGCAGCGCACGCGTGATGACGAGTTCCAGAAGCGTCTGGTAGACGCGTTCCCTCAGCGGCCCCGGGCGTTCGAGCCGGGGCACCGCCCCTGCGGCAGTCCTGTCGACGACATCGCGGTCCCTTCTCGGCCGGGGCCGTGCACAGTGGAGACGGAGGCCGGAAGACGCTCAGCGGTCACCGGAGCCGACGCCGCCCCACACGGTCCCGCACCCCGGCGCGGTCCGGTGCAGCACGTCAGGTCGCGGTCGCTCCAGTGTCGACTGTTCTTCGTCCGCAGTCTACGGCGCACGGCCCCGCCGACGGCTGCTGCAGCCACCTCACCACCGCACGGATGAGCGTCGCGGTCGGCCGGGGTATCCCGGGGCCGACCGCGACGGGAGCCTGCCGCGGACAGCGTCCGACGGCGGCGGAAGATGTCAGGGCCAGGTGGGCGTCTCGGGTCGTGAGGTCGATGCCCACAGCAGTCATCCGGTGAACAACTGCCGTGCCTTCAGCACCAGTTCGTACACCCCATAGGCCAGCGGTGCCCCGACCCACACCCAGGACAGGACGATCAGGCCCTTGCGGTCAGGCGGGTTGTTCGCGGCGGCCATCGGCCACCTCCTTCGCTGCGGTGACGTGGTGGCGGGGGTGGACGGGCCGGACCAGTTCGTTGGCGATGAAGCCGACGACGAGCAGGCCGATCATGATGTCGAACGACAGGCCGTACAGGGACGCACCCTGCGATCCCGCCTTCTCCTGGTGGTCGGCGATCCAGTTGACGATCAGCGGTCCGAGGACGCCCGCGGTGGACCAGGCGGTGAGCAGGCGGCCGTGGATGGCGCCGACCTGGTAGGTGCCGAAGAGATCCTTCAGGTAGGCGGGGATGGTCGCGAAGCCGCCGCCGTAGAAGGAGAGGATCACCAGCGCGCACAGGACGAACAGCGCCTTGGAGTCGTCGCCGAACAGGGCGATCAGCAGGTACATCAGGGCGCCGACGCCGAGGTAGAGGCGGTAGACGTTCTTGCGTCCGATCAGGTCGGAGGCCGAGGACCAGCCCAGGCGGCCCGCCATGTTGGCCGCCGACAGCAGGGCGACGAAGCCCGCGGCGGCGGAGGCCGACACCGGGGCCGAGGTGTGCGCGAAGAAGTCCGTGATCATCGGTGCGGCCTTCTCCAGAATGCCGATGCCGGCGGTGACGTTCATGCAGAGCACGAGCCACAGCAGCCAGAACTGCGGGGT
Organism: Streptomyces thermoviolaceus; assembly: GCF_045209695.1. Classification (NCBI taxonomy): domain Bacteria; kingdom Bacillati; phylum Actinomycetota; class Actinomycetes; order Kitasatosporales; family Streptomycetaceae; genus Streptomyces; species Streptomyces thermoviolaceus. Next base: position 776,300 of record NZ_CP109280.1, read on the forward strand.
GCGTACGGCGCTGCGGGCGGAGACCTGCACGCCCTCCGGGACGGCCGGCCGGTCCCCTCGGGGCGCTGCGGTGCGTGGCACACGGACGAGGAGCACGCCCAGCGTCATGAAGACGGCGTAGGTGAGTCCGTGCACGAGGAAGGCGAGCGCGATGCCGGAGGAGCCGGTGCCGAAGCTGTCGAGCATCTGGGCGGACCAGGGGGAGGCGATCAGCGCGCCGCCGCCGAAGCCCATGATGGCGATCCCGGTGGCCATGCCGGGCCGGTCGGGGAACCACTTGATCAGGGTGGAGACCGGCGAGATGTAGCCGATGCCGAGGCCGGTGCCGCCGACGAAGCCGTAGCCGAGGACGATCAGCCAGTACTGCTCGGTCACCGCGCCGAGCGCGGAGAGCAGGAAGCCGGAGGAGAAGCAGATCAGCGCGACGGTCATGGCCCAGCGGGGTCCGTTGCGCTCCACGAGGGTGCCGCCGAACGCGGCGGACAGGCCCAGCATCACGATGGCGAGCTGGAAGGGCAGCGCGCTCTGGGTGCCGCTGAGGTGCAGGGCGGACTCCAGCGGGGGTTTGAACACGCTCCAGGCGTAGGCCTGGCCGATGGAGAGATGGACGGACAGAGCAGCCGGCGGGACCAGCCAGCGGCTCCATCCCGCGGGTGCCACAGGAGGACTCATGGGCGAAAGATAGGGACCGGGACTGTCGTCTGAGAACCCTCTCGACACTCCCGTCACGGCGTGTTCCGGGCTGTGCACGGACCCTTGTCGGGGCGCTTTGGTTCGACATGCGGGCGGCGGGCATCTGGGACCACTCCCGGCAGACGCGGACGACCACGGTGTGCCTCTCCTGCGGGTTCGGCCGCACGCTCACCCTGCACGTGCAGGACAATGAGATCGTCAAGGTCACCTCGCCGCACGACAACCCGGTGACCCATGGCAACCTCTGTATCAAGGGCCGTTTCGGCTACCAGCACCTACAGAACCGGGACTGATCAGACCATGGGACGAGTCACGGAACGACGCAAGGTGATCCGCATCCGCGACGGGGCCGTCTCGTCCCGGCCGGACACCCTGGTGGCCGAGGAACCGCTGGAGATACGGCTGAACGGCAAGCCGCTCGCCATCACCATGCGCACCCCGGGGGACGACTTCGCGCTGGCCGCGGGGTTCCTGGTCAGCGAGGGCGTGCTGGGCTCCGCCGCCGATCTGGTGAACATCGTCTACTGCGCGGGCGCGACGGTGGACGGTTCCAACACCTACAACGTGGTCGACGTGACGACCGCGCCGGGTGTGCGCCTGCCCGACTTCACCCTCGAACGCAACGTCTACACCACCTCCTCCTGCGGGCTGTGCGGCAAGGCGTCGCTGGACGCGGTGCGCACCACGGCCCGCTGGCCGATCGCGGACACCCCGCAGCTGCGGGTCGACCCCGGTCTGCTCGCGCGCCTGCCCGACCGGCTGCGCGCCGCCCAGCGGGTCTTCGACCGCACCGGCGGCCTGCACGCGGCGGCCCTGTTCGGTGAGGACGGGGAGCTGCTGGACATCCGCGAGGACGTGGGCCGGCACAACGCGGTCGACAAGCTGATCGGCCGGGCCCTGCAGAACGGGCGGCTGCCGCTGTCCCGGACGATCCTGCTGGTGTCCGGCCGGGCCTCCTTCGAACTGGCCCAGAAGGCCGTGATGGCCGGCATCCCGATGCTGGCCGCGGTGTCGGCGCCGTCGTCGCTGGCCGTGGACCTGGCCGCGGAGACGGGTCTGACCCTGGTGGGCTTCCTGCGGGGCAACTCGATGAACGTGTACACGGGCCACGAGCGCGTGCTGACGGAGGCCGCCGCGCACAGCTGAGCCAGGGTTTCGGCGCAGCCGCGGAAAAGCGTTCGCCCTCCCCCTCCGTGCCGGGCCAGGTTCCGGCGCACGGAATCGGCGGGGACGCCCCCGCGATCCGCTGATCGTCGGGGGACATCCCGCGATCCGACACGTTCCGATGTCCGCGACCGAACGGGAGGCGCGATGCGACGCGTGCGATACGGCACGACCGGCGGCCCGCTGTTCCTGGAGGAGGCACCCGTGCCCGAGCCGGGTCCCGGCGAGCTGTTGGTGCGCTGCGAGGCCGTCGGGGTCACGTGACCCGTGGTGCGCAAGGTGACCGAGGCCGCCGAGCCGATACCGCTCGGCGGGGAGGTGGCCGGTGAGGTGGTGCGCGTCGGCGCGGACCTGCGGGGCTTCCGGGCCGGTGACCGGGTGACCGGGCTGTGCTTCGGGCACGGGTACGCGGACTACGCGGTGCTGCAGCAGGCCATGGCCTCGCCCATACCCGCCGGCGCCTCGGCGGTCGACGCGGTCGCCCTGGTGCGCAGCGGTCTGGTCGCCCTCGGTGTGCTTCAGGCCGCGCGGCCGGAGAAGGGCGAGGCGGTGCTGGTGACGGCGGCCGCGAGCGGCGTGGGCCACCTGGCGGTGCAGCTCGCCCGGGCGCGGGGCGCGGGTCGGGTGGTGGGCGCGGTGTCGGATGCGGCCAAGGCGGACTTCGTGCGCGCGCTGGGCGCGGACGCCGTCGTCCGCTACGGCGACGACGGCTGGGGGGACCCGGTCGACTGCGTCCTGGACGGGGTCGGCGGCGACCTGCTCACCCCGGCGGTCGCCGCGCTCGCACCGGGCGGGCGGCTGGTGGCGTTCAGCTCGGGCGGCGGGACGATCCGGGCGTACGACCCTGCTGGTGGGCGGCAGGTCGGTGATCGGCTTCCAGATGGCGCGGATCGCGCGGGAACGGCCCGGGCTGTACGAGCGGTGGCGGCAGGAGCTGTGGCGGCTGTTCGAACAGGGCGCGGTGCGGCCCGTGGTGCACGGGGAGTTCGCGCTCGAGGACGCGACGGCGGCGCACGAGGCGATCGTGTCGCGGAGCAACCGCGGCAAGGTGGTGCTGCGCCCCTGACCGGGGCGTCGGCGCCGTCCGCCGGGTGCCGTCAGCGGTCGCGACTCGCCGCGGCCGCCGGCGGGCGGGCGGCGGGGGCACCGGTCTCCTCGCGGACCTCGGGGTCGCGGGCGCGGCGCTTGGCGATCACCGCGCACACCATGAGCTGCATCTGGTGGAAGAGCATCAGCGGCAGCACGGCCAGCGAGGCGTGCACGCCGAACAGCACGCCGGCCATGGGCAGGCCGGAGGCCAGGGACTTCTTGGAGCCGGCGAACTGGATGGCGATGCGGTCCTCCCGGCCGAAGCCCAGCGCCTTGGCTCCGTACCAGGTCAGCAGCAGCATCACCGCGAGCAGGACGGCCTCCACCACCAGCAGCCCGCCCAGACGCAGCGGGCTGACCTGGTGCCAGATGCCGCGCACGACGCCCTCGCTGAACGCGGTGTAGACCACGAGCAGGATCGAGCAGCGGTCGACCAGGCCGAGGACCTTCTTGTGCCGGATGATGAAGCCGCCCAGCCAGCGGCGCAGCACCTGGCCGGCGAGGAACGGCACGAGCAGCTGCAGCACGATCTCGGTGAGCGAGTGCGCGGAGAAGCCGCCGCCGCCGCTGCCGAGCAGGGTGGCGGCCAGCAGCGGGGTGACGACGATGCCGACGAGGGAGGAGAAGGAGCCGGCGCAGATCGCGGCGGGCACGTTGCCGCGGGCGATGGAGGTGAAGGCGATCGAGGACTGGATGGTGGAGGGGACCAGGGTGAGGAAGAGCAGGCCCTGGTAGAGCGGCTGGTCCAGCAGGACGGGGACCAGACCGCGGGCGGCGGTGCCCAGCAGCGGGAAGATCACGAAGGTGCAGGCGAGCACGGTGACGTGCAGCCGCCAGTGCCGCAGCCCGTCCAGTGCCTCCCGGGTGGACAGCCGGGCGCCGTAGAGGAAGAACAGGAAGGCGATCGCCGCGGTGGACGCCCAGGAGACGGCGTCGGCGGCCGTGTCGCGGGCCGGCAGCAGCGCCGCGAGACCCACCGTCGCGAGCAGCAGCACGATGTACGGGTCGATCGGCATCCAGCTCGGCCAGGCCAGGCGTTTCACGGTGCTCCACTTGCTCGGCTTGCACGGAAGGGAACGCATGTCACAGCCCTGTCGCGAGCCCACGGGTCCCCGCTCCATGGTGCCTCCCGGGGCGGTGATCGGGAATCCGGCATACCGCTCTCACTGTCATCATGTCCCGTGATGAGCACGGGTAGGCTGGCCGGTATGTACGACCCCGCGCAGCTGCGCACCTTCCTGGCCGTGGCGCAGACGCTCAGCTTCACCCAGGCCGCGCGGCGGCTCGGGCTGCGCCAGTCGACCGTGAGCCAGCATGTGCGCCGCCTGGAGAGGGCCACCGGGCGGCTGCTGTTCACCCGCGACACCCACTCGGTGGAGCTGACCGAGGACGGGGAGGCCATGCTGGGGTTCGCCCGCCGCATCCTCGAGGTGCACGAGCAGGCGGCGGCGTTCTTCACCGGCACCCGGGTGCGCGGACGACTGCGCTTCGGCGCCTCGGAGGACTTCGTACTGACCCGGCTGCCGGAGATCCTGGAGGGCTTCCGCTCCGAGCATCCCGAGGTCGATCTGGAGCTGACGGTGGAGCTGTCGGGCACGCTGCACGAACAGCTGGCCGCCGGGAAGCTGGACCTGGTGCTGGCCAAGCGGCGGCCGCAGGACCCGCGCGGTGAGCCGGTGTGGCGCGACCGGCTGGTGTGGATCGGCACGGAACGGCTCCGTCTGGACCCCGACCGGCCGGTGCCGCTGATCGTCTATCCGCCGCCCGGGATCACGCGGGCGCTCGCGCTGCAGGCGCTGGAGCGGCAGGGGCGGCCGTGGCGCATCGTGTGCACCAGCGGCAGCCTCAACGGCCTGGTCGCCGCCGCGCGCGCCGGGCTGGGGGTGATGGCGCACTCGCGCGGGATGATCCCGCCGGGCCTGGTGCGGGTGCCGGAGCGGGCCGGACTGCCGGAGCTGGGGCACGTGGACTTCGTCCTGGTGCACGGTCGGCACCGGCCCTCCGCGCAGCCGGCGGCCGACGCGCTGGCCGCGGCGATCCTGGCGGGCGGCGAACGGCTGCATCGGGGGCAGGCCACGGCTCGACGCTGGCCGGAAACCGCCGGGCGCACCGTCTGACCGCGGCACCGCGGGGCGGTGACGGTCCGGTCGGACACCACCCTGTGTCAGCACGTCGTACAGATTCGGTGGAGATTACGACACCGAAACCTACCGAACCGTGAGGATTTCTGTCCGGCCCTTCCCTTTCTGGGCGTTTTTCCCCGACGCTGACCTGTGCGGCCGAGGACTGTCCGATTCCGGCCCCCCTCCCGGCCCGGCCTGCTGTGAGGTAGCTTTCACGGCGCTGTGCGGAACATCACAAGGGAGCGGGGTTTGCGGGAGTTCACCAGCCCTCCGTTGGCTCTGGCACCGCCGGTGGGCGGTCTGGCCGATGTCGTCTTCCAGCATGCCCACGAGGACCCCCGGCGCGTCGCGCTCGGCCGCAAGGACGCGGACGGGACGTGGCGCGATGTGACCGCCGCCGAGTTCCGTGACGAGGTCCTCGCCCTCGCCAAGGGTCTGCTCGCCCAGGGCGTCCGGTACGGCGACCGCGTCGCGATCATGTCCCGTACCCGCTACGAGTGGACCCTGTTCGACTTCGCGCTGTGGACCATCGGCGCCCAGGTGGTTCCGGTCTACCCCACCTCCTCGGCCGAGCAGTGCTTCTGGATGCTGCACGACGCCGAGGTGTCGGCGGCGGTCGTGGAGCACGAGGACCATGCGATGACCATCGCCACGGTCATCGACCGGCTCCCGAAGCTGCGCCGGCTGTGGCAGCTGGACGCAGGCTGCGTGCAGGAGCTGTACGAGGCGGGTGCGACGGTGGACGACGAGGTGGTGCACCGGCACCGGCAGGCGGTCACCCCGGATGCGGTCGCCACCGTCATCTACACCTCCGGCACCACCGGCCGCCCCAAGGGCTGTGTCCTGACGCACGGCAACTTCATGTACGAGGCGGACACGGTCATCGCACGCTGGGAGCCGGTGTTCCGCTCCAAGAAGGGCGAGGAGGCGTCGACCCTGCTGTTCCTGCCGCTCGCCCATGTCTTCGGCCGGATGGTGGAGGTCGCCGCGATCCGCGGCAAGGTCCGCTTCGGTCACCAGCCGCAGCTCAGTGCCTCGGCGCTGCTGCCCGACCTGCAGGCCTTCAAGCCGACGTTCATCCTGGCGGTGCCGTACATCTTCGAGAAGGTGTTCAACGCCGCCCGCCGCAAGGCCGAGCGGGAGGGCAGACAGGGACCGTTCGAGAAGGCCGTCGACGTCGCGGTGCGGTACGCGGACGCGGTGGAGGCCAAGGCGTGGGGCATCGGCCCGGGCCCCTCGGCCGGTCTGCGCATGCAGCACCAGCTGTTCGACAAGCTCGTCTACTCCAAGGTGCGCGCGGCCATGGGCGGCCGGATCCGCAACGCCATGTCCGGCGGTTCGGCGATGGACCGCAGGCTCGGCCTGTTCTTCGCGGGTGCCGGGGTGCAGATCTACGAGGGATACGGGCTGACCGAGTCCACCGCGGCGGCCACCGCCAACCCGCCCGAACGCACCCGTTACGGCACGGTGGGCCGGCCCATCCCCGGGGTCACCGTGCGCATCGCCGACGACGGCGAGGTGTGGCTGCGCGGCGGCAACGTCTTCCAGGGATATCTGAACAACCCCAAGGCCACCGACGAGACCGTGCACGACGGCTGGCTGGCCACCGGCGACCTCGGCACCCTGGACGAGGACGGCTACCTGACCATCACCGGCCGCAAGAAGGAGATCCTGGTGACCTCCGGCGGCAAGAGCGTGTCGCCGGGCGTGCTGGAGGAGCGGGTCCGCGAGCATCCGCTCGTCGCGCAGTGCATCGTCGTCGGCAACGACCGCCCGTACATCGCGGCGCTGGTCACCCTGGACCACGAGGCCGTCGAGCACTGGCTGACGATGCGGGGCAAACCGAAGATGGACCCGGCCCGGCTGGTGCGCGACCCGGATCTGGAGACCGAGGTGCGGCGCGCGGTGGTCGCCGCCAACACGCTGGTCTCGCAGGCCGAGTCGATCCGTACCTTCCGTATCCTCGCCCAGCCGTTCACCGAGGAGCACGGCCTGCTGACCCCGTCGCTGAAGCTGAAGCGCAAGGCGATCGAGCAGGCCTACGCCCGGGAGGTGGAGGCGCTGTACCGCACGTGATTCGACGGGGGTCGAAAGATCCTGTGCGGAAGTGCGAAGATCGACAGAGCACGGTCGACGACCAGGACAGCGACAGCTTCGTGATCGCGCACCGTGCGAGTATCACGCACGACAACCGAAGGATCGACCACTCGTGACCCATCAGGTCCCCACGATCACACTCAACAACGGCGTCGAGATGCCCCAGCTGGGCTTCGGTGTCTGGCAGGTGCCGGACGACGAGGCGGAGCGCACCGTGGTCACCGCGCTGGAGGCCGGCTACCGCAGCATCGACACGGCCGCCATCTACGGCAACGAGGCCGGCACCGGCCGGGCCATCGCCGCCTCCGGCCTGCCCCGCGAGGACATCTTCGTCACCACCAAGCTCTGGAACTCCGAGCAGGGCTACGACTCCACGCTGCGTGCCTTCGACGCCTCGCTGGCCAAGCTCGGCCTGGACTACGTGGACCTGTACCTGATCCACTGGCCGCTGCCGGCCAAGGACCGTTACATCGACACCTACAAGGCGTTCGAGAAGCTGTACGCCGACGGCCGCATCAAGGCCATCGGTGTGTCCAACTTCCTTCCCGAGCACCTGCAGCGGCTGATCTCCGAGACGTCGGTGGTGCCGGCCGTCAACCAGATCGAGCTGCACCCGCACCTGCAGCAGGAGGCCGCCCGCAAGGCCCACGCCGAGCGGGGCATCGCCACCGAGGCCTGGTCGCCGCTGGGCCAGGGCAAGGGCCTGCTGGAGGTCCCGGCGATCGTGGCGATCGCGCAGAAGCACGGCCGGACCCCGGCCCAGGTGGTGCTGCGCTGGCACCTCCAGCTGGGCAACATCGTGATCCCGAAGTCCGTGACGCCGTCCCGCATCAAGGAGAACATCGAGGTGTTCGACTTCAGCCTGGACGACGAGGACCTCGCGGCCATCGCGGCACTGAACGAGGACCGGCGCCTGGGCCCGGACCCCGCGGTGTTCGACGGGGAGTGACGTCCGCCGGTCGTGGGCCGGTCCGCACGGACCGGCCCGCACCTACTCCTTGACGCGAACATGACATGCTCGCCATCGTACGGCCTTCAGGAAGGAAACTTTCCTGACAGAAGGGCCCCCACCGTGCGCAGACGGACTCTGCCCCTCACCGCAGCCGCCGGCGCCGCCCTGCTCGCCGCCGGTCCCCTCCCCACGACCGCCTCCGCCTCCGTCCGCGAGGGTTCGGTCGACGCCGCCGAACTCCTCGCCAAGGTCTCCTCGTGCCGGCAGATCTCCTCGGGTCTGTACAGGACGGACGAGGAGGCCACGGCCACCGTCCCCGTGTGCGGCACGGACGACGTGGTGTTCCGGAAGGCCGACATGGACATCGACTGCGACGGGCAGCGCACCGCCGCCTGCAACGAGAACCGCGACCCCTGGTACCAGGACGACACCGCCTTCCACCAGTCGGACGGCAGGCCGCTGAACGCCGAGACCCTGCCCTATGTCGTCGTGCCGAGCGCCAGCGGCATCTGGGACCACACGTCCGCCGGCATCAAGGGCGGCGGCGTGGTCGCCGTCATCCACCACGGCCAGGTCGAGTACGCCGTCGTCGGCGACACCGGGCCCACCTCGATCATCGGCGAGGCCTCCTGCGCCACCGCCCAGGCCCTCGGCATCGACCCCGATCCGGCGACCGGCGGGGCGGAGTCGGGCGTGACGTACGTCCTGTTCAAGAACAGCCAGGTCTCCCCCATCGAGAGCCACAGCGCCGCGGTCGCGCTGGGTGAGAGGCTCGCCCGGCGGTTCGTCGACGGCGACTGAGACGCCGCCGGGTGCTCCCCTCCGGCCGGTTCGGCGGGGAGCACTCGGCACGTCGGCGTGCGCCTCACGACTCGGCAGTGTCCCGGACCCGGACGGCCGTGTACACCGTGTGCGCCTTCAGGACGAAGACGTCCCGTCTGCGGTGCACACCCGCCTCGTCGTCCGGGTCCAGCAACCGGTCCAGGACGGCCCGGTCCTCCGGCAGCAGGTCGTCGGCCAGTCCCTCGCGCAGCCGGGCGAGACGGGCCGCGACGAAGGCGCGGGTGTCGGCGGAGACCGGTGCGGGCAGGTCCAGCAGGAAACTGCGGGTGCCCGTCGGCCGGAGTCCGGCGGCCGCCAGCAGCGCCGGCCAGTCCTCGGCCTCGGCGACGGAGCCCGGCAGGTCCGCGCGCATCCGGGTGAACCACTGCTCGTGCAGCGCGTCGAGCCGTGCCTGCAGACCGGGGCGGCCGATGCCGATGTCCCGCGGCAGGAAACGAGCGGGCAGGCCGCCCTCCAGCAGGGCCAGGGTGCCGCCCGGTGCCAGGTGCCGGGCGAACGCGGTCAGGGCGGCGCGCTGGTCGCCCAGGTGGTGCAGGCTGTTGCCGCACCACAGCAGACCGGCCGGGCGGTCCAGTGCGGACAGCGCGTCCGGGAGCAGACCGGTCACCGTGGTCAAGCGGTCGGCGTGGCCGAACCGGGCGGCGCGCTCGCGGGCGCGTTCCAGCAGCGGGGCCGAGCCGTCCACCGCCACGACGCGGGCTCCGGGGAAGCGCTCGGCGAACAGGCACGTGATCACACCCGGACCGCTGCCGGCGTCGACGATCAGGCCCGGGTTGCCCGCCTGTTCCGCCAGCCACGCCGTCACCTGCCGATACAGAGGTGTGAACACCTCGGCCTCGGACTCCAGCAGCGGGCCCATCACGGCCCAGTCGACGTCGGTTCCGTCGTGGTGTGCGTGACCGTCGTGGCCTTCCGCCGCGGCGGCGGTACGGGAAGGGTGGTCGTGCGGGCTCGGGCGGTGCTCTGGGTGATCCGGCGTCATGGGCCCTGGGTGTTCCGGCGTCATGGTGTGCGACCTCCTGTCGGTGCGTTCAGCATGCGACGGCGCACCGCGGTGTGGCCAGTCGTGCCGCGGGGACGGCGAGAGGCCGGAGGGCGGCGTCGTGTGCGCGGCCTTCGACGACGTCGGCCGTGCCCGCCGGGGGACGCGGTGGGGCACGGCGCCGCCGGGCACAGCGACGGCTGTGCCCGGCGGCGGGTGTGCGTGCGGCGGCCGGGCGGGTGCCCGGCGCGGCACGCGGTCCGCCGGGGCCGGCCCGGTGAGTGACGGGGGCAGGACGCTCCGGGCCGCCCGCCCCGGCGGATCACCTCGAAGGACGCCTCACCGGGTCAGGACAGCGGCGGGTAGGCGTTCTGCATCAGCTCCCGGAACTGGGCGGAGAACCATTGCCCGGACAGCGGTGCGTCGGGCAGCGCACCCGAGGGGTTGTACCCGTTGCGGGCGTTGCCCTGGTACGAGGGGTCGCACATCTGGTCGAAGCCCTTGCCCTCGTCGTTGTCGACGGGGGCGCTGTTGCCGTCGGACTCCCCCGGCGGCTTGATCCAGGTGTAGGCGTCGATCCCGGACGCGGGTGCGGCGGTGGGCCGTTCGCCGAGGCCGGCGCCGCTCTGGTTGCACCAGTTGCCGACGTGGACGCGCCGGTCGATGCGGCTGCCGTCGACATAGGCGTCGACGCTGGTCTGCGGGCCGGGACCGGACGGCCGGTCGGAGCCGCCCCAGCCATTGCGGGAGGTGTCGATGATGACGCCGATGTCCGAGTTGAACCCGGCCGCGACGGCCTCGTTGCGCAGCGCCTGGGCGTAGGACTGCTCGTCCACGTACTGGTTCCAGTCGACCCACTTCGACTGGCGCACCGTCTGGCCGTTCACCGTGTCGGAGACCGTGAAGTACGGCTCCACGGTGGGGCTGTAGTTGGCGGTGTTGACGGCGAAGCCGGCCACGTCGTCGACGCTGGCGCCGTTGCTGGTGGCGACCTTGTAGAACTCCTGCACGGAGGGGCCGAGGTTGGTGTCCCAGCCGAGCCAGCCGTGGTGGGCGGCGTCGATGTAGTTGTAGACGTTCGGGATGGCACCGAGCTTGCTCAGGGCGTAGCTGACGCCCTTCTCGTAGTTGCCGTTGGCCTTCATGGTGGTGCAGGCCTCGGTGGTGGTGTCGGTACCGCCCGCGTTGGTGACCAGGTTGGGCAGTGAGTCGGGCTCGATGACCGTGACGATGCGCAGGCCCTCGTACTTGGAGTCGGACAGGATGTCCGCGATGGGGTCGATGTACTCGCTCTTGTACCGGTCGAGCTCGTCCGGGCCCAGCTCGCCGTTGGAGGCCAGGGCGGCGCAGTCGCGGCCGGGCAGGTCGTAGATGACCAGCTGGACGACCAGTTCGCCGGAGCCCTTCTGCTGCAGGGCCTCGTCGAGGTGCTCGCGCAGGCCCATCTTGCCGTCGACGCCCTCGATGGTGGCGATGCGGTCGAGCCAGACCGCGGTGGGCTGGTCGGCGACGCGGTCGCCGCCCGGTTCGGACGCCGCCAGCGCGGACCACTCGGGGTTGACGTACATCGTGGCGCCGACGTAGGGGTTGTCGACCCGGGCCGTGGGAGCGGCGGGGCCGGCGCTGGCGGGCCCGGCGGCGAGCGCCAGGGTCATGCTGCCGGCCGCCAGGGTCAGGGCGGCGAGCATCGCTGTTCTGCTGCGGCTCATGAGTGGGGTGTACCTCCATGGGTGACTTCGGGTGGGCACGTACGCGGCCGAGGGCGCGCAGGCGCTCGGGCACCCCGGCGTCATACGTGTGAGGTGGAACGGCACGGCCGCACGACCGGCGCAGGGCCGGCGGAGCGGTCCCGGGTGCTCCGGGGCGGCTCGGGCGGGACGGTTCCGGGCCGCCGAAGGGCCGTGCGTGACAGACCGTCGGCCGCGCGGGCGGGCCGCGCCGGCCGGCGGATCAAAGCCGTGAACGTGGGGGGTGTCGCATGGGGGGACTCCTCGTGGGCCGGGCACACCGCCACGGATGCGCCCACTGTTGGAATCGCTCCCACCGGTGCGAGTGAAGGTAGCGTCAAGTCACGGAGAAGAACAGAGGGTCGGCAAAGTTCGGGTTCACTTTCCGTCAACGCGGCGCGTCAGCGCGGGGGCGAATGTTTTCGCTTCCTTCATCTACTTGACGGTGCCCTGACAGGTACGCACTATGGGAGCGCTCCCACCGGTCATGGCTTGTCGTTGCTCGTTGTTCGCACCGCTTCCCCCGCTTCCTCCACTCCGAGCCGCAAGGAGGGACCAGCAGTGCACCCCCTTCACCGACACAGACGCCGTCTCGTGCGCAGGCTGTGCACCGCCCTGACGGCCCTGGCCCTGCCCGCGACGATGCTGGCGGCGGGCGCGACCACCGCCCACGCGGCGGCGCCGCAGTGCAGCGTGGACTACCGGACGGACGACTGGGGCTCCGGCTTCACCGCGGAGCTGACCTTGACCAACCGCGGCACCGACCCCATCGACGGCTGGACCCTGACCTACTCCTACGACGGCGACCAGAAACTGACCAACGGCTGGAACGGCGTCTGGTCGCAGTCGGGGCGCACGATCACGGTGCAGAACGCCTCGTACAACGCCGTGATCGGCGCGGGCGCCGCGGTGACGCTCGGCGCGCAGTTCACCTACAGCGGCACCAACACCGATCCCACCGACTTCGCCGTCAACGGCACCGCCTGCATCGGCGCCCACCAGCCGCCGATCGCCGTGCTCACCAGTCCCGCCCCGGGCGCCACCTACACCCAGGGCGAAACGGTGCCGCTGGAGGCGACCGCGGCGGCGGCCGACGACGCGACCATCACCAAGGTCGAGTTCTACGACGACACCACCCTGCTCGGCACCGACACCACCGCGCCGTACACCCTGTCCGCCTCCTCCCTGGCGGTGGGCAGCCACTCCCTGACGGCGAAGGCGTACGACAGCCTCGGCGCCTCCGCGGAGTCCGCGCCGGTCGGCATCACCGTCGCCGAGGGTCCCGCGGTGGTCGCCTCGCCGGCCCGGCTCGGCATCCGGCAGGGAACCTCGGGCACGTTCGAGGTGACGCTGTCGAAGCAGCCGAGCGAGGACGTGACGGTGACCGTCACCCGCACCGAGGGCAACGAGGGCCTGTCCGTGACCGACGGCTCCACGCTCACCTTCACCTCCGACGACTGGGACACCCCGCAGAAGGTCACCGTCACCGCGGACGACTCCGGGACCGGCACGGCCACCTTCACCGCCTCGGCTCCCGGTTACGCGAAGGCCACGGTGACCGTGACCGAACTGGCCGCGTCCAAGGAGTACGACGCCCGTTTCCTGGAGCTGTACAACAAGATCACCGACCCGGCCAACGGCTACTTCTCGCCCGAGGGCATCCCCTACCACGCGGTGGAGACCCTGATCGTGGAGGCACCCGACCACGGGCACGAGACGACCTCGGAGGCCTGGAGCTACCTGCTGTGGCTGCAGGCGATGTACGGCAAGGTCACGGGTGACTGGTCGCAGTTCAACGACGCGTGGGCGCTCATGGAGAAGTACATGATCCCCACCCACGCCGACCAGCCGACCAACTCCTTCTACGACGCCTCGAAACCGGCCACCTACGCCCCCGAGCTGGACACCCCGGACCAGTACCCGGCCCAGATGGACGGGTCGGTCCCGGTGGGCTCCGACCCGATCGCGGCCGAGCTGAAGTCCGCCTACGGCACGGACGACGTCTACGGCATGCACTGGATCGAGGACGTGGACAACGTCTACGGCTACGGCAACACCCCGGGCGGCACCTGCGAGGGCGGACCGACGCAGCAGGGACCGTCGTACCTGAACACCTTCCAGCGCGGCCCGCAGGAGTCCGTGTGGGAGACCGTGCCCCAGCCGACCTGCGACAACTTCACCTACGGCGGGAAGAACGGCTACCTCGACCTGTTCACCGGCGACTCCTCCTACGCCAAGCAGTGGAAGTACACCGACGCCCCGGACGCCGACGCGCGGGCCGTGCAGGCCGCGTACTGGGCCGACGTGTGGGCCAAGGAGCAGGGCAAGGGCAGCGAGGTCGCCGACACCGTCGCCAAGGCGGCGAAGATGGGCGACTACCTGCGCTACGCGATGTACGACAAGTACTTCAAGAAGATCGGCAACTGCACCGGTGCCTCCTCCTGCCCGGCCGGCACCGGCAAGGACGCCTCGCACTACCTGCTCTCCTGGTACTACGCCTGGGGCGGCGCCACGGACCCGAACGCCGGCTGGGCCTGGCGCATCGGCTCCAGCCACGTCCACGGCGGCTACCAGAACCCGCTGGCGGCCTACGCGCTCAGCTCCTACCCCGACCTGAAGCCGAAGTCGGCGACGGGCGCCGAGGACTGGGCCACGTCGCTGAAGCGGCAGCTGGAGTTCTACCGGTGGCTGCAGTCCGCCGAGGGCGCCATCGCGGGCGGCGCCACCAACAGCTGGCAGGGCCGCTACGCCTCCCCGCCGTCCGGCACGTCCACCTTCTACGGCATGTACTACGACGAGGCGCCGGTCTACCACGACCCGCCGTCCAACCAGTGGTTCGGCTTCCAGGCCTGGTCGATGGAGCGCGTCGCCGAGTACTACCAGCAGACCGGGGACACCCAGGCGAAGGAGGTGCTGGACAAGTGGGTCGAGTGGGCGCTGTCCGAGACCACGCTCAACCCGGACGGCAGCTTCCTGATCCCCTCCACGCTCACCTGGTCCGGACAGCCGGACACCTGGAACTCGTCCTCGCCCGGTGACAACAGCTCGCTGCACGTCACCGTCGCCGACTACACCGACGACGTCGGCGTGGCCGCCGCGTACGCCAGGACGCTGACCTACTACGCCGCCCGGTCGGGCGACGAGCAGGCCAAGGCCACGGCCAAGGCGCTGCTGGACGGCATGTGGGACAACGACCAGGACGCCCTGGGCATCGCGGTGCCGGAGACCCGGGCCGACTACAGCCGCTTCGCCGACCCCGTGTACGTGCCCAGCGGCTGGACCGGCACCATGCCGAACGGCGACCGGATCGACTCCTCGTCGACCTTCCTGTCCATCCGGTCGTTCTACCAGGACGACCCGGCGTGGTCGACGGTGGAGTCCTACCTCGAGGGCGGGGCGGCGCCCGTCTTCACCTACCACCGGTTCTGGGCCCAGGCGGACATCGCCCTGGCCATGGGATCGTACGCGGAGCTTCTCGAATAGGCCCCCGCTGCTCCGCGTCGCGCGACGGGCGGACCCGGTTCGGTCCCGGGTCCGCCCGTTCGGCGTGCCCGGGCTCAGTCCCGGGGCGGCTTGCGGAACGCCCGCAGCGCGAACACCGGGTCGGGGCGGGGGCGTTCCTGGTCGGGCAGGGCCGCGAGCCGGGCGGCGAAGGTCTCGGCGGCGGCGCTGCCCGGGGGCAGCGTGACGAACCAGCCGCGGCGCAGGTCGGTGATGGTGCGGCGGGGGCTGCGGCCCTGGCCGACGCCCCGGAAGCGGGCCTGTCCTGCCGGGAGCAGACCGTGCGCTGCGGCGTGCGCGGCGACGAGGTCCGCGGCGTCCCGGGCGGGGCTGGGCGGCCGGTCGGCGAGGACGGCGTCGATGTCGCTGCCGACGTTGTGGGAGGCGGCCTTGTCGACGGTCGTGACATAGACGCCGCCGGGGCGGAGCACCCGGGCGCATTCGGCGACGACGGCCCGGGCGTCGGCATCGGTGGGCGCCAGATGCAGCAGCCAGACGCTGACGACGGCGTCGAACCGTTCGTCCGCGAAGGGCAGTCGGCGGCCGTCGGCGCGGACCACGGCGCCGGGGAGCCGGGCCGCGGCCCGGCGGACCATCGCGGCCGAGCGGTCCACCCCGGTCACCCGGACGTCCGGCCGGGCCTCGGCGAGCCGACGGGTGACGATGCCGGTGCCGCAGCCGACGTCCGCCAGCCGGCGGCACCCTCCGGGCAGCAGACCGAGGACGGCCGCTGCCGCCGCGGCGGCCCGTGGCTCGCCGCCGCGTAACGCGTCGTACTGTTCGGCTTCCTGGTCGTAGTCCAGCACGTGGCGTCTCCCCCCTCGCCAGGTCGTCTCAGGTCGCCTGGTGACTTGCTGCCAGATCCTGGATGCGTCGGGCCAGCTGGAAGTCCTTGTCGGTGACGGCGCCGCCCACGCTGTGGGTGTGCACGCTCACCGAGACGGTGGTGTAACCGAGCGTCAGGTCGGAGTGGTGGTTCAGTTCCTCCTGGACCTGCGCGATGTGCACCACCATCGCGGTCGCCGCGAGGTGCGAGCCGAGCCGGAAGGTGCGGGTGAGCCGGTCGTCCGCCAGGGACCAGCCGGGCAGATCGGCCAGCCGGGTCTCGATCTCCTCCCGCGACAGCGGTTCGACGGCCATCCGCACTCCCTTCGCCGGCTCCGGTGCGACGTTCAGACTGCCACAGGAGAGCCGGTGCGTCGCCGCCCGCGACACGCGGCGCGGGCGGCGGGCGACATGATCCGGACCACCGCGGGTCAGCGGGGTCCGCAGACCGCGGCCAGGTCGTCGGCGACGGCGGCGATGGTGGTACGGCCCTCGACGCGCTGCACCCAGGCGTGCGGCAGGCCGTGGTCGCCGTGGCGGGCACCGAGGATGTTGCCGCAGATGGACCCGGTGGAGTCGCTGTCGCCCGAGTGGTTGACCGACAGCAGCAGGGCACGCTCGACACTGTCCTCGACGAGGGCGGCGTAGACGCCGATGGCCAGGGCCTCCTCGGCGACCCAGCCGGCGCCGAGCTGCTGCAGCCGCTCCGCGCTCGGGCTGCCCTGGTCGGCCAGATCCAGCGCCTGGTGCAGTGCGGCGGTGGTCTCCTCGTGGTTCGGGTGGCGGGCCAGCAGGCGCAGGGAGCGCAGCACCGCGCCCTCGACCGACTCCCCCTCCAGCAGGCACGCGATGATCGCGGCCAGGGCGCCGGCGGCGTAGTAGCCGGTGGGGTGACCGTGGGTCATCTGGGCGCAGCGGGCGGCGGCGTCGAAGGCGTCCTCGCATCCGGCGCCGGTGAGGCCGAACGGCGCCGACCGCATCACCGCCCCGCAGCCCTTGGAGTCGGGGTTGATGGGGCCGGGCGGGCCGAAGGCGGCCGCCGGGTCGGGCACGAAGTCCAGGCCCAGCCCGGACATGCAGGCGTTGCCCGGGGCGCGCCGCGCGTACAGCCAGGCCTCGTCGACCAGGCCGCCGCGGGGGCCGGTGTACGAGCCGTTGGCGGGGCCGATCTCCACGACCTCCGGGCCGCGGTGGTCCTGGGTGGCGAGCCAGCGTTCGTAGGCCCAGCGGATCAGCCGGAAGCCGTCCACGCCGAGGCGCTTGCCCGGCTGCTGTTCGTGGGCCTGCCGGACGCCCTCCGCGGTGAACAGGGTCATCTGCGTGTCGTCGCTGATCAGGCCGACGGCGCCGGTGGTGGTGGGCACCAGACCGGTGACGCCGCGCGCGCCGTGCGCGGCCCGGATGCCGTCCAGGGCGCTGAACTCGACCGGATAGCCGAGGGCGTCCCCGACGGCCCCGCCCAGCAGGCAGCCGCGCACTCTCGCGCGATACACCGCCGTCGCCTCCCAGGACGGCCTCCACGGCTCGTTCATGCGCCCTCCTCAAGTGCCGGGATCTCGGTCGTGGACCATTCTCGCGGCCGGGACGGCGTCGTCGTCCACCGGCCCCACGGACCGGACGGTGCCGCGCCATTGTCGTGCGCGCGGCTGTCGCGACGGCGGCCGGCGTGTCACACTGCTCCGCGTTGTCCGAAGCCACGTGCGGGAAGGGGCGTGACGTGAGTGAGCGGCGGCCCGCGCCGACCGTGGGCCAGGTGGTGCTCGGCAGACGGCTGCAGGAACTGCGGGAGGCGGCAGGCCTGACCCGTGAGCAGGCCGCGCGGGCGCTGCGGGTGGCCGCGGCGACGGTGCGGCGCATGGAGCTGGCCGAGGTGGCGCTGAAAATACCGTACGTCCAGGTGCTGCTGGCCACGTACAACGTGGACGAGAAGGAGGCCGAGGCGTTCGTCCGGCTCGCCGAGGAGGCCAACGAGCCCGGCTGGTGGCAGCGTTACCACGACGTGCTGCCGGAGTGGTTCAGCCTGTACGTGAGCCTGGAGGGCGCGGCGCGGATGATCCGCTCCTACGAGCCGCACTTCGTGCCCGGACTGCTGCAGACCGAGGACTACGCGCGGGCCGTGCTGGAGACGGGGACGGTGGGGCAGACCGGCCGGGAGGCCATCGAGCGGCATGTGGCACTGCGCATGGACCGGCAGCGGCTGCTGGAGCGCGAGGACGCCCCGCACCTGTGGGTGATCATCGAGGAGACGGTGCTGCGGCGGCCGGTGAGCGACCGCGCCGGGGTGATGCGCGATCAGCTGGACAAGCTGCTGGAGTACACCGAGCGGGACCGGGTGACGGTGCAGGTCGCCGAGTTCGCCGCCGGGCCGCACCCGGGCACGTATGCGCCGTTCTCGCTGTTCCGGTTCGCCGAGCCGGAGCTGCCGGACCTGGTCTACACCGAGTATCTGACGGGTGCGCTGTATCTGGACTCCCGCAAGGAGGTCTCCGCGCATCTGGAGGTCCTCGACCACATGACGGCGCGTGCGGCGTCCGCCGAGCGGACCCGCAAGCTGCTGCGCGAGATCCGCGAACAGTACTGACACCGCACCCGAGGCGGAGCCGGTGCCGAAGCGGCCCGTGGTGTCAGGCGGCGCCGCCCTGGCCGCCCTGGCCGCCCTGCCGGTCGTCGTCGACGATCTCCGCGTCGACCACGCCTTCGTCCTCCGGTGCGTCGGTGCGCGTGCCGTCCTCCGCTCGCCCCTGGGTGTCCCCGGCCGGCCGTTCCTGCTGGGCCTGGGCGTAGATCGCCTGGCCCATCTTCTGGCTGACGGCGGCGAGCCGGTCGACGGCGGTGCGCAGGGCGGTGACGTCGGTGTCGCCCTTCTGCTCCAGCAGCCGCTTGACCTCGGCGGCGGCCGCCTCCACCTCGTTCCTGGTGTCCTGCGGGATGCGGTCGGTGTTGTCCCGCAGGAAGTGCTCGGTGGTGTAGACGAGCTGTTCGGCCTGGTTGCGGGTCTCGGCGGCCTCGCGGCGCCTGCGGTCCTCCTCGGCGTACTGCTCGGCCTCCCGCATCATGCGGTCGATGTCCTCCTTGGGCAGTGCCGAGCCGCCGGTGACCGTCATCTTCTGTTCCTTGCCGGTGCCGAGGTCCTTGGCGGAGACGTGCATGATGCCGTTGGCGTCGATGTCGAAGGTGACCTCGATCTGCGGCACGCCGCGCGGCGCGGGCGGCAGGCCGGTGAGGTCGAAGACGCCGAGCTTCTTGTTGTACGCGGCGATCTCGCGTTCGCCCTGGTAGACCTGGATGCCGACGGAGGGCTGGTTGTCCTCGGCGGTGGTGAAGATCTCCGAGCGTTTCGTCGGGATCGTGGTGTTGCGCTCGATCAGCTTGGTCATGATGCCGCCCTTGGTCTCGATGCCCAGGGACAGCGGGGTGACGTCCAGCAGCAGCACGTCCTTGACGTCGCCGCGCAGCACCCCGGCCTGCAGGGCGGCGCCGACGGCGACCACCTCGTCGGGGTTGACGCCCTTGTGCGGGTCCTTGCCGGTCAGCTCGCGCACCAGGTCGGTGACCGCGGGCATCCGGGTCGAGCCGCCGACGAGGATCACATGGTCGATGTCCTTCAGCTCGACCCCGGCGTCCTTGACGGCCTGGTGGAACGGCTTCTTGCAGCGCTCCAGCAGATCCGCGGTCAGCTGCTGGAACTGGGCGCGGGTGAGCTTCTCGTCCAGGTGCAGCGGGCCTTCGGGGGAGGCGGTGATGTACGGCAGGTTGATCGAGGTCTCGGTGGCCGAGGACAGCTCGATCTTGGCCTTCTCGGCGGCCTCGCGCAGGCGTTGCAGCGCCATCTTGTCCTTGGACAGGTCCACGCCGTACTGGCCCTGGAACCGCTTGACCAGGTGGTCGACGAGGTGCTGGTCCCAGTCGTCGCCGCCGAGGTGGGTGTCGCCGTTGGTGGCCTTGACCTCGATGACGCCCTCGCCCATCTCCAGCAGGGACACATCGAAGGTGCCGCCGCCGAGGTCGAAGACCAGGACGGTCTGGTCGTTCTCCTTGTCCAGACCGTAGGCGAGCGCGGCGGCCGTGGGCTCGTTGATGATCCGCAGCACCTTCAGGCCCGCGATCTCGCCGGCCTCCTTGGTCGCCTGCCGCTGGGTGTCGTCGAAGTACGCGGGCACGGTGATCACGGCGTCGGTGACGTCCTCACCGAGATAGGCCTCCGCGTCCCGCTTCAGCTTCTGCAGCACCCGGGCCGACAGTTCCTGCGCCCGGTAGCGGGTGCCGTCGATGTCGCCCTGCTCGGGGAAGCGCCAGTTCGGGTCGCCCATGTGGCGTTTGACGGAGCGGGCGGTGCGCTCGACGTTCGTCACGGCCTGCCGTTTGGCGACCTCGCCGACCAGGACCTCGCCGCTCTTGGCGAAGGCCACCACCGACGGGGTGGTCCGCGCGCCCTCGGCGTTGGCGATGACGGTGGGCTCCCCGCCCTCCAGCACGGCGACCACCGAGTTCGTGGTGCCCAGATCGATCCCGACCGCGCGTGCCATCGTCGTCCCCTTTCCGCCTCCGACGCCTTGCCCCGCACGCCGGATCGGACGGGCGGGGGTCGTCGCAGGGCCGGGTACCCCGCCGGCCGGGAAGGATGATGCCGCGCCGGGCACGGGGCGCGGCGCGGCATCGGGGAGCCGTCGGCGGCCGGCGGGCCCTGCGTGCGGCCGGGCGGGCCGTCTCAGGCGAGCTTGGCGTCCAGGGTGATCCTGGTGCCGGCCAGGGCCTGGCTGACCGGGCAGTTCTTCTTGGCCTCCTCGGCAGCGGCGACGAACGCGTCGTTGTCGAGGCCGGGGACGGTGCCCTCCACGGTGAGGTGGATGCCGGTGATGCCCTCGCCGGGCTGAAAGGTGACGTCGGCCTTCGTCTGCAGCCTGGTGGGCGGCGTGCCGGCGGTGGTCAGGCCGTTCGACAGCGCCATGGAGAAGCAGCTGGAGTGGGCGGCGGCGATCAGCTCCTCGGGGCTGGTCCTGCCGTTCGCCTGCTCGGCGCGCGACGGCCACGACACCGGCTGCTCACCGATACCGGAGGAGTCGAAGGTGACGACGCCGCTGCCCTGGAGCAGGTTGCCTTCCCAGACGGTGTGCGCGGTGCGCGTGGTTGCCACGGTGTGTTTCCTGCCTTTCGCCTAGGGGCCCGATGCCCGGGCTTGTGGGGCACATCCGATCACATCCCGGCGGTCGGTTCCCGAACGTCCGGGGCGGGCCGCCGCACGGGGACCGGAAAGGCGGACACGGGGACCGGGAGAGGGCGGATGCCGGGACACAGGTGGCGGATGCCGCGTGCGGCACCGGTCGTCAGGCCGCCTGCTCCTCCTCCGCCTGAGGCCCGTGCCCCGGTGCGGCCGGGCGGACGTCCCGCACGGGCTGCGCGGGCACGGGCACCTGCGGGCCGGCGGCCTCGCGCAGCCAGCGGCGCAGCACCCGGTGGATCTGTTCGGCGCCGACGAGTTCGGTGCCGTCCTCGGTCGGCGGGGAGAAGGCCAGCGGGGCCAGCAGGAACGGACGGGACTGCGCGCCGCCGAGGCCGCCGTGGGAGCCGATCTGATCCTCGAAGGCCAGCACCTCGCCGTCCGCCGGGTCGTAGAAGGAGTTGACCATGATGTCGGCGGTGTGCGGGAAGGAGTGGGTGCGGCGCACGGCGTCGGCGGCGCCGGGTCCGAACACGGCGAGCGGACCGGGGTCGTCGTCCAGCCGGTCCAGGGGGATCTCCACCCCGTGCGCGCCGAGCACCACGCCGCCGTGCCGTTCGCTGCGCACCAGCAGGAAGCCGATGCCGGGGTGGTTGGCGAGCGTGGGCAGCAGCGCCGGGTAGCGGGCGTCGATCTCCTCGCGGGTCATGCGGTACGGCACGTCCGGGAAGGACACCAGGCCCAGGTTGCCACTGGCCAGCACGACGGGCTCGCTGCGGCGGGAGTGCCGCGGGGGCGTGCCGTGCTCCTCCACCGGCCGGCGCAGCGCGGCACGGACGGCGGCGCGGGCCTCGGCGCCGCTGCGGGTCCGTCCGGCCCGGCGCGGCACATGCAGCCCGCAGCCGGCCCGGACCAGGTCGCCGAGGGTGAGGCCGTAGCGGGCGTGGAAGGTCTCGCCGGGGCTCTGGCCGTGGTCGGAGAGCACCACGATCCGGTACGGGCGGGGGGCGTGCTCGGCGACCTTCTCGATCAGCGCCAGCGCCCGGTCCAGGCGCTGCAGCACCTTGGCCGCGTCCCGGCTGTGCGGCCCGGAGTGGTGGGCCACCTCGTCGTAGGCGACGAGGTCGGCGTAGACGACGGTGCGCCCGGCGAGCAGGTCGCCCATCACGGCGGCCACCACCACGTCCCGTTCGACGACCGTGGCGAAGGCGCGCACCAGGGGGTACAGGCCGCCGCGGGAGACCCGCGGGCGCTGCTTGCGGATGCGGGCGCGCAGGGACTGTCCGATCTCGCGGACGACCTCGGCGACGAACGACAGGGCGGTGCGCACCGCGTTGGCCGGGTCGCAGAAGTACGCGAAGTAGCCGGCCCGGGAGCGGGTGCCCGGGCCGCGCCGGGCGGACACCGACAGCACCAGCGCGGACTCGGCGGCGCCGCCGCTGAACAGGTTGCCGCGGCTGGCGCCGTCCACGGCGAGCAGTCCCTCGTGGCCGGTGCGGGCGACGGCGCGGCGCTGCAGCTGCACGGCGCTGGCGGGCCGGTTGCAGACCATCACCTCGCCGGTGTCCTTCTCGTACCAGCGGAAGGCGGGCACGTCGTGGTTGGTGCCGTGCAGGATGCCGAGCTGGCTGGCGCCGGTCTGGCTGGACCAGTCGGTGCGCCAGGCGGTGAGCCGGTGCGTGGCCGGTGCGGCCGGCTCCCCCTGGCCGCTGCCCAGCCAGCGCGCCACGGTCGGCATCAGCCCCCGTCCGACGGCGTCCCGCAGCACGTCGTGTCCGACGCCGTCGAGCTGGACGACGACGGTGCCGGGCGTGGTGGGACAGGCCGGACGCCGGCCGCGGCGGCGGACGGCGAGCCGGTGCAGCCGCCGCCGGTACGCCTCGTCGTCGCGCACCGCGAGGGCACCGCCGGTGGCGGAGGCGACCGCGGACATCGCCGCGGCCACGATCATCGCGGTCTGCGGGGCGGCCTGCGGCTCGCCCGAGGGGCTGATGCGCAGGGCGAGCAGCAGCAGGGAGCCGTTGAGGAAGAACACCAGCAGTCCGAGGACCAGCGCCGGCACGAGCAGCAGCAGCCGCACCAGCAGCGGCCACACCACGACCGAGAGCACACCGAAGGCGCCCGCGCCGAGCGCGGCGGTGATCGCGACGGTGGTGGCGCTGTCGCCGTCGGCGGACTGCAGCCGGAAGTCCGGGAGGATCCCTGCGAGCACGAGCATGGTGAGGGTGGAGACGGCCCACACCGCGACGCTCCGACCGATCTGACCGGCGGCCCGCCGCCACCTTCCGTCCCGCACTCCAGTACACCTCACGTCCCGGCCCGGACCGTCGCACGGGCCTGCTCCAGCTTGTCATATCGACGAAAAGCGGGGCCCGGTCCGTGGCCGCCGTCGCCGTGCGGGCCGACGGCTACCGCCCGTCGTAGCCGGCGGTCGGCAGGGACAGGCGGCGGTGGACGCGGGCCTTCATCTGCGCGTCGTAGGACGGTTCGTCCGCGCCGACGGTCTCGACCCGGACCCCGCGCCGGGCGCACTCGGCGGTGAAGTCCTCCACGGAGGCCACGGCCCGCTCCAGGACCCGTCTGCTGGGCGCGACGAACACGTCGACGCCGGGCCGCACACCGTCCCACAGCGCACCGTGGTCGCAGGGCAGCCCGTGCAGCAGCAGCTCGCGGGCGACGACATAACCCCGCTCGGCGGCCCAGCGGGCGCACATCGCGTGCTGGCCTCGGGAGTCCACCAGGAACGGGTCCTCGTGCAGCTTCTCCAGCGGGGTCAGGGTGGCGATGGCGGTGACGCGCACCGCCGTCCCGGCGGCACCGCCCCGGGCCTGGCGCACTTCTCCCATGGCGTTCCCCTCACCTCCGGGTCCGCGGCCGTCTCCGCGGTGTCCCGCCCGTCGCACGGCCCGCCCTCCGGGCGGACGGCGCGGCGTCACGGACACGGCCCGGCCGCAGACCCTACCGCTGCCCGTAGGCTCAGGGGGAGTCGCGCGAAGGAGGCGAAGAAGGTGCCGGTGGAGATCACCTGGTGGGGTCACGCCACGTGCACGATCGTGGATTCGGACGTCCGTGTGCTGACCGACCCGCTGTTCGTCCGCCGGCTGGCGCATCTGCGGCGCCGTCGGGGGGCCGTGCCGCCGCCGGCCGCCTGGCGGGCGGACGTCACGCTCGTCTCCCACCTGCACGCGGACCATCTGCACGTCCCGTCGCTGGCGCGGCTCGAGACGGGCGGCCGGCTGCTGGTGCCGCGCGGTGCGCTGCGGGCGGTGCCGGGGCTGCGCCGGCTCGGGCTGGACGTCACCGAGGTGGTGCCCGGGGACCGGGTGCGGATCGGGGAGATCGCGGTGCGGGTGGTGCCCGCCCGGCACGACGGGCGACGGCTGCCGCTCGGCCCGCACCGCTCCCCCGCGCTGGGCTATGTGGTCGAGGGCCGGGCCCGTACGTACTTCGCCGGGGACACGGGGCTGTTCGACACGATGGCTGAGGAGGTCGGGCCGGTCGACGCGGCGCTGCTGCCGGTGGGCGGCTGGGGACCGTATCTGGGCGAGGGCCACATGGACGCGGGCCGGGCCGCGCAGGCCCTGGCGCGTCTGGCGCCGCGCATCGCGGTTCCGGTGCACTACGGCACGTTCTGGCCGATCGGGATGGACGCGGTGCGCCCCCACGAGTTCCATGCGCCGGGCGAGGAGTTCGTGCGCCAGGCGGCGCTGCGCGCGCCCGGGGTGGCGGTGCACCGGCTCGGGCACGGGGAGAGCCTGCGGCTGGAGGTCGCCCGGTGATACGGCTCACCGCCGCCGTGACGACGGTGGTCCCGCCGGAGTCCACCCAGCAGGCGGTGGGGTATCCGTCGCTGTTCCTGCTGGTGCTGATCGGGGCGCTGGTGCCGGTGGTGCCCACGGGGGCGCTGGTCAGCTCGGCCGCGGTGGTGGCGGCGCACCAGACGGCGCCGTTCGCTTCGGCCCTGGTGTTCGTCACCGCGTCGCTGGCCGCGTTCTGCGGGGACGCCGCACTGTACTGGCTGGGGCGGCGGGGCATCGGGTCGAAGAACGGCTCACGCTGGCTGGAGGCGATCCGTTCGCGGGCCCCGGAGGACCGGCTGGCCCAGGCCCAGCAGAAGCTGGCCGAGCACGGCGTGGCCGTGCTGGTGCTGTCCCGGCTCGTCCCGGCCGGCCGGATCCCGGTGATGCTGGCCTGCCTGCTGGCACGGTGGCCGCTGCGCCGGTTCTGCCGGGGCGATCTGCCCGCCTGCCTGGCCTGGGCGCTGACCTATCAGCTGATCGGACTGCTCGGCGGGGCGCTGTTCCCCGAACCGTGGGAGGGCGTGGCCGCTGCGGTGCTGCTGACCGTGCTGGTGAGCGCGGTGCCCTCGCTCTGGCGGCGGCTGCGCCGCTCGGTGCCGGCCCAGCGCTCCCGCTGACCGGGCCGGCGCCGTCCGCCGCGCCGGGAGCGGACGGCGCCGGCCGCCTCCGCTCGGAGCGGGCGCGACCGGTCGTTCCGGTGCGACCGGTCGCACCGGCGTGAACGGGCGGGCGCGGTCACCGCAGGACGCGGGAGCCGCCCACCGGCAGGTCCCACAGGTCCTCGCGGGGCAGGCCCGCCTTCTCCCAGGCGGCGCGGACCCGGGTGAGCGGCTCCAGCACCGGTTCCGCGGAGAGGATGAACGTGCCCCAGTGCATGGGGGCCATGCGGCGGGCGCCGAGGTCCTGGGCGGCCTGTACGGCCTCCTCCGGGTCGCAGTGGACGTCCCGCAGCCACCAGCGCGGGTCGTAGGCGCCGATCGGCAGCAGCGCGAGGTCGATGCCGGGGTAGCGGCTGCCGATGCGGGAGAACCAGTGGCCGTAGCCGGTGTCGCCGGCGAAGTACACCCGCTGCCCGTCGGGCGCGGTGAACACCCAGCCGCCCCACAGGCTGCGGCAGGTGTCGGTGAGGGTGCGCTTGGACCAGTGGTGGGCGGGGACGAAGTCGATGCGGACCCCGGACAGCTCGGCCGCCTCCCACCAGTCCAGCTCCGTGACGCAGGTGAAGTGCCGGCGGTGGAACCAGCGTCCGAGTCCGGCCGGCACGAACACCGGGGTGTCGCGCGGCAGCCGGCGCAGTGTGGGGGCGTCCAGGTGGTCGTAGTGGTTGTGGCTGATGACGACCGCGTCGACGGGCGGCAACGCCTCCCAGGCGACGCCGACCGGGGTCATCCGGGCCGGGGTGCCGAGGATGCGCCGGGACCACACCGGGTCGGTGAGCACCGTCAGCCCGCCGATGCGCACCACCCAGCTGGCGTGCCCGGCCCAGGTGACGGCGACGGTCCGCGCGTCCACCTCGGGCAGCGGGCCGGGCTCGTAGGGCAGCAGGGGGATGTCCGCCAGGCCCGCCTTGTCGGGGCGGACCGCGCCCTCGCGGGCGAACCGGGCGAAGGCCTTCAGGCCGGGCAGCGGGGCGGTGAGCCGGTCGTGGAAGCTGCGCGGCCACACCCGCCGCTCTCCCAGCGGCCGGGGCGCGGCCGGCGGCGGCGCGTACGCGGACGGCGGGGCGAGCGTGACGGAGGCCGCCGGGCGGCCGGTGGACCGGCTGGGGGTCGGGGACGTCGTGGTCGGCTCGGACTGCTGCGTCATCGAGGAGGCTCCCATCGCTGAGCGTCGTCACGGAGATCGCCGAAGACGGACCTCAAGGAGATCAACGCGCGCCGTACGGGCGGCAGTTCCAGCGGCTGTGGGCAGCGGAGGGCTTCCGCGCGCTCCTGGTCCGTGCCGCCGAGCAGGTCCGCCGTGGACAGCCGCACGCGCAGCGCCCCGAGGTCGTCGCCGAAGCGGTGGCCGCCGGGCACGGGCACGCCCATCCGGGCACCGAGGAAGTCCTCGAGTTCCTGGGCGTCGCTGACGCCTCGGGTGGCGAGGGCCGCGCGGAACGGGCCGAGGTCGGCGTAGAGGTGACGGCCGGCCCGCGGCGGCCGGGCCAGGGCGCCCGCGCCGGTCACCACGGCGTGCACGGCGCGCGCCAGGCGCGCATGCAGGCGCACTGCGGCGGCCACCCGTGCGGTGACGGGGTCGGGTTCGTCCAGGGCACGCACCGCGGCCGCGGCCACCGGGTCGGCGATGCGGGCGTCCAGTGCGGTGAGCACGTCCAGCACCCGGGCGTGCAGCACGCCGCCGGCCGCGCCGGCCGGGAACCGGGCGATCGCGGCGGGCCAGCCGGCGGGCAGGTAGGCGCCGGCGAGGTCGGTGACGACGGTGACCCGCTCGGGCAGCATCTCGGCCGGGGAGACGACGACCGTCTCGTGCGGCGCGTGCACGGTGTCCCGCCAGGTCTCGTCGCTGAGCAGGTGCAGGCCCTCGCCCGCGGCGGCCTCGACGGTCTCGTGCAGCACCTCCGGCGGGGCGACGGTGCCGGTGGGGTCGTCGGCGACGGACACCATCAGCAGCCGCGGGTCGCCGCCCTCCGCGCGCACCCGGCGGACGGTCTCCAGCAGGGCGTACGGATCGGGGACGCCTCCGCACTCGGCGGGCGTGGGCACCGTGAAGGCGGGCCGGCCCAGCAGGCGCGCGGAGGGCAGCCACCAGGCGGCGCAGGGGCGGGGCACGAGCACGTCGCCGCCGAGTGCGGCGGCCACGGCGAGCAGCAGCATCGGGGCGCCGGGGGCGGCAGCCACCCGGCCGGGCGAGGAGGGCAGCCCGCGCCGCCGCCAGTAGCCGCAGGCCGCGTCCCGCAGGGCGGGGTCCGCACCGAGGACGGCGCCCGCCGGTGCCCGGCGGGTCCGGCCCGCCGCCGCGGTGAGCGCCGCGGACAGCTCCGGCAGCACGGGGAGCCCCTCGTCGGGCAGCGCCGAGGGCCCGTAGCGGACCGGGCCGCGGCCCTCGCCGCGGTCCTCCGGGTCCACAGGCCGCATGGTGTCCTCCGCGCAGTCCTCGGTGCCGGTACGGCGCCGGCCGTGTCCTGGCCCAGCAAGTACCCAGCCGGGACGGCCGGCATGGCTGTCCGGCCGGGTCGCGAAGACCACACGGGGCGACGGGACCATCGCCGGGTCGCTTCCCGCCGTCAGCTCTCCGCCCGCCTGCGCGGCCAGGCCCGGTGGATCGCCGCGCCGGCCGCGGCGGTGATCAGCGCACCGCCGCAGGCGAGTGCGGCCCAGGACGGTGCGAAGGCGCCGCCCGCGCCGGCCGCCACCCCGTGCTGCAGCGCGGAGTGCCCGTCGACCGGGCCCCCGTCCGCCGAGTGCCCACTCACCGAGCTGCCCGCCGGATCGCGCTCCTTGCCGACGGTGCCGCGGCCCGGGTCGTCGGGGGTGCGCGGCGGCAGCGGGGCCGGGGTGCTGGTGCCGCCGCCCGGGAGCCGGGTGAGCGGGTCGCGGTAGGGCAGCCCGGAATCCTGGTTGCCGGACGGTGTGCGCACCGGGCCGTAGGGGGCGCCGGTGTCCTGGCCGGGCGGCACCGGGGGCAGCATCTCTCCGAGCATCGGGTCGAGCGCCGGAGCCCACCCCGGCGCGTAGCCGGGGTTGTACCCCGGGGCGTACGCGGGCACGTATCCGAGCGGGAGTCCCGTGGCGGAGCTCCTGTCGTAGGCGGAGGCGTACGGCTCCCAGGCGTACGGCCGGCCGTGGTCCGCGCCCGTCGTGCCCCAGGCCGGGTCGGCCGCTCCCTGCGCCGGCCCGGGGGCGGGCAGCGTCCGCCGATGTTCCGCGCCGAACGCGCCGGTCCCGTCGGAACCGGCGGAACCGGCGGAACCGGCGAGACCGGCGAGACCGGCAGGATCCGCGTAAGAGGCCGGACCGGCGTAAGAGGCGGGACCGGCCGCGTACTCCTGCGGCAGCGCCCCGGACTGCGGCCGTCCGGGGGCCGGCTGGGCGGCCCACGCCGACCCGGCGGGCCCTCCTATGGCGAGGGCGAGGACGGCGACGGACAGGGCGCGGTGGACGGCAGGGCGCATGGCTGCACTCTCCTCGGGCCGGCGAACGGCTTGCGGACGGCACGGCGGTCGTGCCGGTGCCCCGGGGCCCACCGCCGGACATGGCCGGCCGGCCCCGGCGAAGGGCTCCAGAGCCCATCACAGCCCGCGGCCCGGCCGGCCGCGCGTGGCCGGGCCCCATTCGCGGTACCCCGGCGGCCTGTCGGGTGACGGCGGCGTGCGCCCCGCGTTCCGCACCCGGCGGTGCGGAGCCGGTGTCGGCTCGGTCTGCACGGGTACGCGGGGGCCACCCCGGAGATCTGGAGGAGACATGCAGCGAGGCAGTGACCGGCTGAGTGTCCACCGTGACGAGGTGATGAAGCACGAACTGCAGGGGCTGCTCAGGTCCGGGCATCCCACCCGGACCGAGGAGTGGCACGACCCCGAGCCGTCCGCCGAGGACGACCCGGAGATCTGGTCCGGGCCGGTGATGCCGGGCACCTCCCGGGCCTCCCTGGAGACGGTGCGCCTGGAACTCGCGAGGTATCTGGGCCGCAGCGCCTTCCCCGCCCAGCCCGGCCCACTGGTGCGGCTGCTGCGCCGCAGGAACGCTCCGGACGCGCTGGTGGAGGCGCTGGAACGGCTGCCCCGCACGGCGCGGTACGCCAATGTCCAGGAGCTGGCCCGCGAGCTGACCCGCGGCGGACGGCCGGTCGCCCGGCAGGAAGCGGGCGAGCGGCCGTGAACGGGCGGTGCACCCGGCACGGGGGGGGACGCAGCACGGGTGGGACACAACGAGCACACACGAGGGACGTGAATCCATGCGTATCGCATTCCTGGCCGCCCCCGAAGGCGTGGAGCAGGTCGAGCTGACCGAGCCGTGGAAGGCCGTGCAGGACGCCGGGCACGAGCCGGTGCTGGTGTCGACCGAGCCCGGCGAGATCCAGGCGTTCGACCACCTGGACAAGGCCGACACCTTCCCGGTGGACGAGGTCGTCTCCGACACCTCCGCTGACTCCTTCGGAGCGCTGGTGCTGCCCGGCGGCGTGGCCAACCCGGACTTTTTGCGACTGGACGAGAAGGCCGTGGGTTTCGTCCGCGACTTCTTCGACCAGGGCCGTCCCGTGGCCGCGATCTGTCACGCGGCATGGACGCTGGTGGAGGCGGACGTGGTACGGGACCGGGTGCTGACGTCATGGCCGAGTCTGCGGACCGACGTCCGCAACGCGGGCGGCACCTGGGTCGACGAGCAGGTGCACGTCTGCGACTCGGGCCCCAACACCCTGATCACCAGCCGGAAACCGGCCGACCTGGGCGCGTTCTGCGCGACGTTGCTCGAGGCCGTGGGGCAGGCGGACTGAGCCGCCGCGCGCCGCGCCGCATCCGGGCGGCGCGGCGCACCTCAGCCGCGGGGAGTCGCCGACTCCCCGCAGCTGCGTTCCCGGGCTCCCTCACGGGTGCGGCCCGCGGCCACCGGCCGGCGCGGATTGCGGCGCAGATACTCGCCTTCGAGCTGCGCCATGCGCTCGTTGTGGACCCGCAGCGCGTCGTTCGAGCCGTACAGCAGGGTGTCGTGGCGCGTGCGGTGGATGGTCTCCAGCTCTCGCATCAGCTGCTGGTCGTCCAGCCGGGACGGGTCGACTCCGCTCATGGTGGTGCCCCGCTCGTCGTGTTCGGTCATGGCCCACGGGTACCCGCCTCGCGGGCAGAACCACCGGCCGCCTTCCGGGAGGGCGCCGTGGACCGTCCCCCGGGTGCCGGGCGCCGCGGGGCCGCTCCGGGTTCAGCGGGTCCCCGTCGTCGGCTCTCAGCGGTCATCGGCTCTCAGCGGTCCGCATCGCCGGCTTCAGCGGTCCGCGTCGTAGCGGCCTGCCCGGCCGGGCCGCCCTCCCGTGCGGGTGCCACGACCGCACCGGCCCAGGACAGGGCCGTGAAGCCGTCGTCGGGTGAGCCGTCGAGCACGACCACTCCGGTGTTGCGCAGCGGGTGGGCGGCGGCGAAGTGCGCATCGAGGTCGTGTGCGCGCACGGTGGCCCACAGCCGGACCGCCGGCCCGTGGCTGACCATGGCGACGGTCCCGGCGCCGCTGCGGGCGGCCTCGGCGACGACCGTGTCGAAGCGGGCGAGCACCTGGCGGCCGCTCTCGCCGTCGGCTCCGGGCATCCGCAGCCGGAAGGTCGCAGGCCGCATAGGCCAGGACGGTGCGCAAGTACCGGCGGCCGCGCTCGGGAGTCGCCCGGCTCGCCCTCCAGGTCGCCTGCACGTGTCTCGCGGATGCCGTCGCGGACGATCACGTCGAGTCCGCGGGCGGCGGCGAGCGGGGCGGCGGTGAGCCGGGCGCGCAGCAGGGTGGAGGCGTGGACCGCCTCGATGTCCTCGTCGGCGAGCGCCTCGGGCAGGGCCGCGGCCTGCCGCTCCCCCAGGGGGGTCGGGGCCGGTCCGGGGCGGTGGTGTCAAGGCGGGAGAGCACGTTGGGCGGTGTCTCGCCTTCGCGGATCAGGACGAGGCGCACGGGCGGGCCCTTCCGTGCGGGGACAGCTCAGGGCCGCTGCGTGTGCCCGGCCGCGCGCCACGTCGGGCGCCACCGGCGATCCGCACGCAGGAAACGGCCACTTCAGGGTAACGGTGCTGTATGAACCCGGACATCGATCTCACCGCACCGCGGGCCGGCCTGCGCAGCTTGCTGCGCGGGCTGCCGGCGCTGGACCACCGCCTGTTCGCCACCGCGGCCGGGCGCCACTGGCCGGCCGCCGGGCCGGTGCTGCCCCGGCTGAGCCGCGCCGCCGACCACGGTGTGCTGTGGGGTGCCGCGGCGGCCGCGATCGCGGCCACGCGCACCCCGCGGGCCCGCCGAGCCGCGGTGCGCGGCCTGGCCTCCCTGGCGCTGGCCTCGCTGACCGTCAACACGCTCGGCAAACGGTCGGTGCGCCGCCCACGGCCGGCCCTGGACGGGGTGCCGGTCGTGCGACGGCTGGGCCGGCAGCCCGTCACCACGTCGTTCCCGTCCGGTCACGCCGCCTCCGCGGCGGCCTTCGCCACCGGCGTCGCCCTGGAGTCCCCGGCCTGGGGAGCGGCGGTGGCGCCGCTCGCGCTGTCCGTGGCGGTCTCGCGGGTGTACACCGGCGTGCACTTCCCGAGCGATGTGCTGGCCGGCGCGGCCCTCGGTGCCGGCGCCGCCCTCGTCCTGCGGAGCCTGGTGCCCACGCGTGCCCAGCTGACCCCGCCCGCGCGGCCGCGGGCCCAGCTGCCGGCGCTGCCCGGGGGCGAGGGCCTGGTGCTGGTGGCCAACTACGGCTCGGGCACCTCCGAGCGCGTCCGGGCACTGCGGGACGCGTTGCCGCAGGCCGAGGTCGTCGAGTGCGAACCGCAGGACGTGGCGGCCGAGCTGGAGAAGGCGGCCGGCCGGGCCCGGGTGCTGGGGGTGTGCGGGGGCGACGGCACGGTGAACACCGCCGCGGAGACCGCGCTCCGCCACGACCTGCCGCTCGCGGTGCTGCCGGGCGGCACGCTGAACCACTTCGCCTACGACCTGGGCGTGGAGGACGAACGGGACCTGAGCGAGGCCCTGGAACGGGGCGAGGGCGTCAGGGTGGACGTCGGCCGGTTCCTCTCCGGCGACCGTCGAGGGGTGTTCCTCAACACCTTCAGCCTGGGGGTGTATCCCGAGCTGGTGCGCGAGCGCGAGCGCTGGGCGCACCGCATCGGCGGCTGGCCGGCCGGAGTGCTGGCGGCGGTGCGGGTGCTGCGCGCGGACCGTCATCCGCTGCAGGCGGAGTTCCGGGGGAGGCGTCGGCCGCTGTGGATGCTGTTCGCGGGCAACGGCACCTACCACCGGATGGGGCTCGCACCGGGCCGGCGGATCGATCTGTCCGACGGGATGCTGGACGTGCGGGTGGTGCCCGGGGGACGCCTGCCGGCCCTGCGGCTGCTGTCCGCGGCGGTCGCCGGCCCGCTGACCCGCTCCCCCGTCCACACCGCGGTGCATGTGACCCGGCTGCGCCTGACCGGCCTGACGCCCGACACGCTGCTGGCCTACGACGGTGAGGTCGCGCAGGCGGGCCGCGAGGTGCTGCTGGAGAAGCTGCCCCGGGCCCTGCGGGTGTACCGGCCGCTGTCCGGCTGACACCTCCACGAGCCCACCCCAGGGTCCACTGGGCGAGACGGGGGATCTCATGATGCGGTTGTCCCGGCTACGGTGATGCCTGCGTCCCGGGGCGCCGTTCCCGCCGGACGAGAGGACGAGGGGCGACGAGAAGGGGTAAGCCATGCCGAAAGCGCGGGAGACCGCCGTCTACACCCACGGACACCACGCGTCGGTACTGCGCTCGCACACCTGGCGCACCGCGGCGAACTCGGCGGCCTACCTCATCGGCGCACTCGAACCCCGCATGAGCATCCTGGACGTCGGCTGCGGCCCGGGCACGATCACCGCCGACCTCGCGGAACTGGTGCCCGACGGGCACGTCACCGGCGTGGACCGCGCTCCCGGCGTCCTGGAGCGGGCGCGGGCGACGGCCGATGCGCGAGGGCTGACGAACGTGGACTTCGCGGTGGCGGACGTGCACGCGCTGGACCACCCGGACGACACGTTCGACGTCGTGCACGCCCACCAGGTGCTCCAGCACGTGGGCGACCCGGTGGGCGCGCTCGAGGAGATGATGCGGGTGACCCGGCCGGGTGGGATCGTCGCCGTCCGGGACGCCGACTACGCGGCGATGACCTGGTACCCCGAGGTCGAGGGGCTGGACGACTGGCGGGATCTGTACCGCCGGGTGGCGCGCGCCAACGGCGGGGAACCGGACGCGGGTCGCCGGCTGCTGTCCTGGGCGCGGGCGGCGGGTTTCCGGGACATCACCGCGACGTCCAGTACGTGGACCTACGCCACCGAAGCCGAACGGACGTGGTGGAGCGAGCTGTGGGCCGAGCGAACCCTGGCGCCGGCGTACGCCGAGCGGGCGGTCGGCGGTGGGCACGCCACCGAGGAGCAGCTGCACGCCGTGTCACGGGCCTGGCGGGAGTGGGGAGCGCAGCCGGACGGCTGGTTCGCGGTGCTGAGCGGCGAGATCCTGTGCCGCAAGCCGTCCTGACCCCGGCTCGTCCGGCTCGGCATCCGCCCCGCCCCGCCCGCCGGCGGACCGGTCGCCCGGTGGTCGTACCCGGGGCAGTCGTTCCGGGGTGTCGTTCCCGAAGCAGTCATTCCCTGGGCAGCAAAGGCCCCAGCGGTCCGAGGTCCAGGTTGAGGTCCTCGGGCCGCAGTCCGTAGCGGTCGCGCAGCTCGGCCATGCGGTCCTCCAGCAGCATCAGGGTCAGGCCGATCCGCTCCTCCTGCTCCTCGGTGAGGTCTCCCACGTCGAACCGGCGCAGCGCCTGCCGTTCCATCAGCTGACGCAGCAGCTCGACGACGGTCAGCACGAGTTTGACCAGGTCGCGTTCGACCGTGTCGGGCTCGAGTTCCAGGTGTTTGCGGGGGCGGGGGGTCACGGCGGCTCCTCGGTCCGGGGGTCGTCCGGGGCCGCGGCGGTCCCGGGGGCGGCCCGGGGGACGGTCCGGGGGATCTCGAAGGGGGACGGCACCTGTTCGTTGACCGAGCTGATCAGGGCGTTGAGGTCGATGCGCACGAGGTCGACGTCCGCGATCCGCAGGGTGATGTCCCCGGTGATGACGACTCCTCCGGCCAGCAGCCGGTCCAGCAGGTCCACCAGGGCGACCTCACGGCGTTCGACGATCGTCATGCCTCCTCACCCGGAAGATCCCCCACGAACGAGTACGCCGCCCAGGGCCCGGTGAGCTCCACGCGCAGCCCCGCGGCGTCGTCCCGCATCCGGTCCACGACCTCCACGAACTCCTCGGACCGTGCCCGGGGCACCAGGTAGGCGGCGTTGAGCACGTTGTGGCCGGCGGCCCCGGACAGCGCGGCGGACTGCGGCGCGTGCAGCCGGGACTCCTCGGCGAGCGCGGAGAGTTTGTCGTGCAGCCGGCCGGCGAAGGCCTCGGCCTGCTGCCACAGGTCCTCGTGCGCCCGGGTCTGCTGCCGCCGCTGCCGCAGATAGTCCCGGCCGGACGTGGGTTTCGGGGCGGGTGCCGCCGCGGCGGCCGCGTGCGCGGGTTCGGCCCCCAGGTACACCTTCACTCCCCACTCCACACGTCCCTGCAGCCGCTCCAGGGTGCGACGGATGTGGTCCTCCCACGCCTGGATCATGCAGCGGACGGCGCTGTCGTCGCGGAAGACGGTGGCCAGGCGCAACGGCATCGGCGTGGTGACCATGGTGAGCGCGTCGATCACCCCGTGGTGGGCGCGTGCGGTCGCCGCGAGCCAGTCCAGGTCCTCCAGGTGGGCGCGCAGCGGCTCCTCGGCGAAGTCGCGGGCGGGCACCTCGCTGACGACGGCGATCAGTCCGTGGTGGGCCAGTTGCTTGACCGGCGCGCCTGCCACCCCCGTCAGCTGCGCCTGCAGGGGTGCGCCGAGAGGACGGCACACGGCGTAGACGTAGCGCAGTCCCGTCATGGTCCCTCCTTCGGGGACGTACGGCCGCCACGGGTCGTGCCCTGGTCCAGCGTGCCCTGCTCCAGTTCCTCCAGGCGTGCCAGCCGCTCCCGCAACTCGGCGTTCTCCCGGGCGAGTTCGTCACGGCGGGCACGGGAGGAGAGCGCGGGGTCGCTCTCCCACCAGTCGATGCCCATCTCCTTGGCCTTGTCGACCGAGGCGATGACGAGCCGGAGCTTGATGGTGAGCAGTTCGATGTCGAGCAGGTTGATCCGGATGTCGCCGGCGATCACCAGTCCCTTGTCCAGGACGCGCTCCAGGATGTCGGCGAGGCTGGCGCCGCTGCTGGGGCCGTACGGTTCGGGCAGCCTGCTCGGCGTCGTCATCGGCGGCCCCCGCCCCGGGTCTGCTCGTAGTCCTCGGCGTCCTCGTCGCCCTCGTCCTCGGGGTACTCCTCGAAGGACTCTCCGCGCCGGACCCGCGGCTCGCCGCCCGCGTCCTCCTCCCCCTGCTCCTCGTCGTAGTCGTCCTCGTCGTCCTCGTACGGCTCCTCCTCGTCCTCGTCCTCGTAGGGCTCTTCGCCGTCGTCCTCGTAGGGTTCCTCTTCTCCCTCGGGCTCTTCCTCGTCGTCCTCGTAGGATTCCTCCTCGCCCTCGGGCTCTTCCTCGTCCGCCGCCTGCTGTTCCTCCTCGTCCTCGCCGGCGGGTTCCTGCTCGTCCTCGTCGTGGGCGGCCTCGTCCTCGCCTTCCTCCTCGGACTGCTCGGCGCGTTCCTCCTCGGCGACGGCGTCCTCGTGGCTGCGGACCACCTCGCTGTCGCGGATCTCGCCGCGCCAGCCGTCCTCCACCTCTCCCTTGAGAGTGATGAAGCGGGCGAAGTGCTTCAGGTCCAGCCGGACGCGGCGGCCCTGGGCCCGCCAGATGTTGCCGGTCTTCTCGAAGAAACCGCTCGGGTAGTACTCCATGACGAGGAGCACCCGGGTGAGGTTCTTCTCCAGCGAGTGGAAGGACACGACACCTTTGGTGGTGCCCTTGGCACCTTCCGACGTCCACTGGATGCGGTAGTCGGGGATCTGCTCGGTGGTGGTGGCCTTCCAGCTGCGGCTGGACAGGAAGATCTTCGCCTGCCAGTCGGAGTGTGTGTCGTCGGCGCGGCTGGCGCTCTTCACGCCGTGGGCGAAGGTGCTGAAGTCCTGGAACCTGGTCCACTGGTCGTAGGCGGTGCGCACGGGCACGCCGACGTCGATGGACTCGATGATGACGACGGGTTTGCTGCCGGCGGCGCCCTTGCTCTTGCCCCCGCCTTTGCCGCCACCGATGTTCTTGAACGCGCCCATGACACTGTCCTTCGCCCGCGAGGCACCCAGCTCCAGCACGGAGCGCACCGGGGACTTGCCCTCGGCCAGTTTGCGGCCGGCGTCGAGGGCGAGCTTGCCGAAGCCGGGGCTGTTGCCCTCGGCTATGTCGGTGAGCTTTCCGGTGGCCGTGCCGAGCTTGCGGCCGAAGCCCGCCAGCAGGCGCTCGGCCTGGGCGGCGAGGTAGTCCTGCGCCTCGGTCTTGAGCCGGTCGGTGGCCTCGCTGTGCGCCAGTGCGGTCAGCGGGTTGTCCTTGGCGGCGTCGGTCGCGGAACCCGCCGTCCGGCCTGCCGCGGAAGCCGCCGACTTGAAGGTCTCGGTCATCGCTCACCGCCACCCTTCGACAGCCGGTCCCGGGCGGCCGCGCCGCCCGCCGCGGTGGTCTTCTTCGCGGCCGTGTCGGTGCTCCGGGCCGTGGCCTTCGCCGACGGCGTCCTGCGGGCCGATGTCCCGCGGGCGGCCCGGGACGCCGCCTGCTTCGCGGACTTCTCGGTCCGCCGTCCCGACGGAGTCTTCTCGGCCGCCTGCCGCGGAGCGCGGCGAGCTTTCGGTGCCGCGGAGCGCTCGGGACGCCGGGACTGCTCCGGCTCCTGCCGCTCGGGCTTGCCCCCGGCCGTGCTCTCGTCCTCGGCCTCGCGGCCCTCCCGGTCCTCGTACTCGTCCTCGTACTCGTCCTCGTGCGCCGTGCCGCGCTCCTCGTCGCGGTCCTGGTCCTCGGCGCCCTCACCGCCCTTGCCGGGCGCCGTGCCCGATGTCTGCTCACGCAGCCGCGCGGTGCGCTCGTGCAGCCGGTCGGCGAATGCGGTGACACGCCGCTCGACCAGGGCGCCGGTGGCCGCCTTCCCTGCACCGCCCAGATCCTGGCGGAGTTGATCGCCGATCTGGGCGACCTGCGGGTTGTCTTTCAGCTGCCGGGTGAGGTCCGCGACCGTGCGCGGGCTCAGATTCAGTTTCCTGCCCGCGATCATGCTGCCCACCGCGACGGCCAGCTTCAGTTTCCGGGTGCGTCCCAGCAGGTAGCCGGCCCCGACCGCGAGGCCCAGTGCCGTCCGGTTCATCGTGCCGTCCCCTCACCTGTCCCCGCGCCGCCGTGCATGCCGACCTCCAGCCGGTCCAGCAGCTCGTCCTCCTGGCGGTCGAACTCCTCCTCGGTGATCTCTCCCGCCTCCAGGCGCTGCTCCAGCTGCGCGAGTTCCTTGCGTACGGCGGCCGGGTCGTAGTAGATGCGCTCCGCCTCGCGCAGGACCTGGCGGATCGCCCAGGCGCTGCCGCGCACCGGGGCGAGCGGCAGCAGCAGCACTTCCGAGATCAGTCCCATGGCTCACCCCGCTCCCGCGTCGGCCCCCGCCGCCGTGCCCGCCGGCTCGGCCGGGCCGGGCTCGACGAAGCTGTAGGGCGGCAGCGGCCCGTTGACGCGCAATTCCAGATGGGGCAGGTCCTTGCGGGCCTGCTCGACGGACTCCAGGAACCGTGCCGCCTCGTCCCGGGGCACCAGGAACGAGACGTTGGCGAGCCAGCCGGTCGACTCCGGGCCGGTGCTCACCGCGGCCGCCCCGCCCTCCAGAGCGCTCACCACCAGCTTCGCGTCCTCGGCCTCGTGGGCCTTGACGGCGGCCGCGACCATCTCACCGAGCCGGATCTTGGCCTCGTAGCCGGCCCCGCCCGCCTGCCGCTGGGCCAGGGCCAGGGCGCGGACATCGGAGTTCTCGGCCATCACGCGATGGAGCACGGCATCCTCCACGTGGTGGGCCTTCACGTTGTACTCGACCATGCCGTCCAGGGCTCCCAGGCGCTCCCGGTAGTGCGCGGCTCGTTCGGTGAGCACCCCGACGACGGTGTCGTCGTCGGGCGCGACGCTGCCGAAACGCAGCGGGAGCACACACCCCGCGGCCCCGATCTCGCTGAGCACGTTCTGGTGGGCGAGCAGGTCCCTGCGCTTGGGGCGCAGTCCCTCGGGTGCGTCGCTGACCACGGCCGCGAGGTCGTCGGCCCGCAGCACACGGACGGGCCGCGACGGGTTGCCCACCCCGGTCATGCCCTCGGGCGGCGCGGGGTGCGAGGCGGCCATGATGCCGTAGACGTACGTGCTCACTCCGGCTCCTCCTTCCGCCGCGCCGAAGTGGCCCTGCGCGGCCGTTGCCGAGGCTCGGTCTCCTCCGCGCTCTCGGCACGTGCCTGCTTGAACGCGTCCGACACGGTCTGGGCGGCTCCGGAGAGCGCACCCTTGGACTTGCCGCGCGCACCGGACTCGGTGATCTCACCGACCAGGTCGGGCAGGCCGGGGGCCTTGCGGGGGCCGGCCTCCAGATCCAGCCGGTTGCAGGCTTCGGCGAAGCGCAGATACGTGTCGACGCTGGCGACGACGACCCGTATGTCGATCTTCAGGATCTCGATGCCGACCAGCGACACCCGCACGAAGGCGTCGATCACCAGTCCCCTGTCGAGAACGAGTTCCAGGACGTCGTACAGGCCGCTGCTGCCGCCTGTGCCGCCGGACGTCTGGGCCGGGACCACGCTCATCCGACCGCGCCTCCTTACTGTCTCGGTCCGGTGTGCAGACGGGTCACTGGCTCGCGCGTCGTGCGGGTCTCTTCCGTGCCGCGCCCGGTGGGTGTTGCGTGTGCGGGTCGTTTCCTGTGGACGGGGTGCCTGGTGCCCGCCTAGCGGCGGGCGTCGGCTCGGCCGCGTTCGTAGCGGCGCACGCGCCGGTATCCGGTGAGCAGGCCCTCGGCGTCGAGTTCGACCTCGTAGCTCGCCATCAGGCTCATGGTGTCGGGAACCCGGGCGAGTTCGAGGACCTCGGCCTGCAGGGACCAGCCGTCCGGCGTCCGCTCGAAGGAGCTGACGGTCTCCACGGGCATGCCGGTCAGTTCGGCCAGCTGCTCCCGGGCCTCGCGCAACACCTGCGCGGGGCTCGTCCGGGGCTGCGACGTCCTGTCCCGGCCGTCGTCGTGCGCCTCCCGCGGCCTGCGGGAGGAACGTGTCCCGTGGGGAGCTTCCGGCTCGGACGTGTGGTTGTTCGGTGTGTGCGACATGGCCACCTCTTGCCCTTCGGGTGGCCACCGGGTCGCCACGTCAAACCTCCGCCGTGTTCCGTTCCCGTGCCGGTCCCGGGCGACGCCCGGACACCGCCCGGGACGTGTGCACGGGCGATCAGGCGAACGGACCGTCGGCCAGGGCGGACAGCAATGTGTCGGCCGACACGCCCGCCCGGTCCCCGATGGCCTGCTCCGTCCAGATGCACTTCCCGGTCGCGGTGTACCGCGTGCCCCAGCGCCGGGAGAGGGCGGCGACCAGCTGCAGGCCCCGGCCGCCCTCGTCCAGTGCGGACGCCCGGCGGATCCGGGGTGTGGTCAGGCTGCCGTCGGACACCTCGCAGATCAAGGTGCTGTCGCGCAGCAGCCGCAGGCCGACCGGGCCCTTCGCATGCCGGGCGACATTGCCGACGAGTTCGCTGACCAGCAGTTCGGTCGTGGTGACCAGGTCGCTCAGGCCCCACCTCTCCAGCTGTTCGCCGACCAGTCGGCGGGCCTCGCCCGCCGCCTGCGGTTCCGCGCGCAGCGGCCATGCGGCGATGGCGTCGGCGGGCACCCGGTGGACCCGGGCGAGCAGCACCGCCGCGTCGTCGGACGTCTGCTGCCGGGCCGGCAGCAGACCGGCGACCACCTTCTCGCACAGGGTGTCGAGGTCGCCGAGGTGGCCGCCCTCGCCGAGCAGCTGCGCCAGGCGGCTCATCCCGGTGTCGATGTCGCACCGGCTCGACTCGACCAGTCCGTCGGTGTACAGCACCAGCAGACTGCCGTCGGGGACGGTCACCTCGGTGGTCTCGAAGGGCGGGTCGGCGGCGCCGAGCGGCGGGTCGGACGGCAGGTCGGGGAAGCGGACGGTG
This sequence comes from Streptomyces thermoviolaceus, assembly GCF_045209695.1. Lineage (NCBI taxonomy): Bacteria > Bacillati > Actinomycetota > Actinomycetes > Kitasatosporales > Streptomycetaceae > Streptomyces > Streptomyces thermoviolaceus. The sequence goes on from NZ_CP109280.1 coordinate 817,053, forward strand.
CCGTCCGGGCCGACCACGGCCGGCGGCGGGTGTCCCGCGCAGGCGAACACGCACCGGCCGGTGACCGGGTCGTACACCGCGTACAGCATGGTCGCGTACGAGTCGTCGCCGAGGCCCGCCACGACCTCGTTGAGGTGTTCCAGGACCTCGTCGGGGGCCAGTTCCAGGCCGGCGAGGGTGTGCACCGCGGTGCGCAGCCGCCCCATGGCCGCGGCCTGGGCCAGGCCGTGCCCCATGACGTCACCGATGACGAGCGCGATCCGGTGGCTGGAGAGCGGGATCAGGTCGTACCAGTCCCCGCCCACGTCCATGCCCTGTCCGGCGGGCTGGTAGCAGACCGCGGTGGAGCAGTACGGCACCGTCGGCAGTTCCTGAGGAAGCAGGCCGCGTTGCAGTTCCTGGGCCCGCAGGTGCTCCGCGTCGAAGAGCCTGGCCCGCTCCAGCGCCTGGGCGATCAGACCGCTGAGCGCCACCATGAGGGTGCGCTCCTCCCGGGTGAAACGGCGCGGGCGGGCGAAGGCGAGCGCACACACCCCGACCGGCTGGTCGGAGGCGATCAGCGGGAGGAACGCCCAGGCCTCCTTGTCACCCAGGTTTCCGAGATAGGCGGACTGCGGGTAGCGGGAGAGGTATTCCTCCGGGGTGGAGAAGAACTGCGGTGTCCGGCTGCGCAGGACGTTGGCGGTCGCGTTGGTCGCCGACAGGGGGATGGTGGCGACCAGGTCGAGGAAGTCCTGCGTGTAGCCCGCGCTGCCGACGATACGGACCTGGTCGTCCTCGATGACCTGCATGACGAGTCCGGCCGCGCCGAACATGGGCAGCACATGCCGGGCGACGGCGTCCACCACGCCCTGGGTGCCGATGGCCTCGGCGAGCGCCGCCGTCAGCTCCGAGGTGCGGGCGGCCCGCAGGGCTTCGGCGCGTTCGGCCGCCTTGCGTTCCCGTTTGTCGTGGACGTCGGTGAAGAAGAAGGCCATGCCGTCGGAGAGCGGCACCAGCCGCAGCCGGTACCAGCGGCCGTCCACGGGCCCCTTGACGTCCACGTCGGCCGGTGTGGCGGTGTCGGCCACCCGCCGGCACATCTCGCGCAGGCCGACCGGGAGCGGCAGCCGTCCGGTGGCGGGCAGATCCCACAGGACGCGGCCGACGATGTCCTTCGCCGCACCCAGCATGGCGTCCGCCGCCGTGTTGACGAAGGTGATCCGCCACCCGCGGTCGACCACGAGGAACCCGTCGCTCATGTGGCGCATGGCGTGGCTGATCCGCTCGCGTGCGCTCCGGGATTCGGTGACGTCGCAGAGGGTGCCGACGAACGTCACCGGTTCCTCCGGTGCCCCGGGTTTCACCCGGCCGCGGACCCGGACCCAGCGGCAGGCGCCGTCCGGCCGGCACAGCCGGTGCTCGTGGATGAACAGCGAACCGGTGCGGATGGCCCGCGCGCCCTCGGAGGCCAGCGTCGACCGGTCGTCGACATGGATCAGGCGCGTCCAGGTCTCCAGCCGGCCGTCGAAGCAGTCGTCGTCGATACCGAGGACGGCCAGGGCCTGTTCGTCCAGGACGAGCCGGTTGGTCGCGGGGGTGCATTCCCAGCAGCCGACCCCGACGGCCTGCAGCGCCTCCGGGGTGGTCGACCCGGCCGCCCGGCGGGTCTGCGACAGCGGGGTCGTCGCGGTGAAGGCCCGGCGTACGTCGACGGCCGCCCGGGCGGCTGCCGACTCCAGGAGCGCCCACTGCTCGGCACCGGGCTGCCGGGCGCCCTGCAGGAGCACGGCGAGGGCGCCCTTGGGCCCGTCCGGCTCGGCGGTGCCGGGGAGCGGGACGACCGCCACCCCCACGGCGGGCCAGATGCCGTCGGCGGCACCGTCCGCGGCGGCCGGGGCGGGCAGCCAGGCGCGGGCGCCCTGGGCTCCTTCGAACACGGTGCGGCCGTGCGGGCAGATCTCGTTGTTGGTGAGGTACCGCAGCGACCGGGCGTGGTCCGGGGACAGCCCGGTGCTGGACACCAGGTGCAGGCCGTCCGGGCTGCCGGCCTGTACGTACACCAGCCCTGCCACCCCGCGCAGATCGCCGACGACCTGTGCGAGACCGGCTCGCAACGACTCGGCCGGATCCAGATCGTCGGCACGACGACGGATGGGCGGGACCCCGCTCATAGCACGCAGTCTACCGATGTCTTGCCGGATATATCCCTTTTGCCCCGTCGGCCGCTTGCACCTGCGGCCACGCCGATCCGGCGCGCCACCGGCCGGGCGGCGCGCCGGCCGGTGGCCCGTCGTGCGGCAGCCCCGGGCACGGTCACGGCACCACGGCCTGTTCCACCAGCAGCCGTGCGGTCGCGGCGATCGACTCGGCGTCGATGCCCGCGGCGTGCAGCTGTTCGGCGGGCGTGGCCGAACCGGGCATCGTCCGGACGGCGAGCCGCACCAGACGCGGCACCGGCCGCCCGTCGCCGAAGGCCTGGGAGACCGCGTCCCCGAGACCGCCCTCCGCCCGGTGGTCCTCCACCGTGAGCAGGCAGCCGGTGTCCTCGGCGGCCCGGTGCAGCGTGGCCCGGTCCACGGGTTGGACCGAGTACAGGTCGACGACACGGACGGGGATGCCCTCGGCGCTCAGGGCGTCGGCGGCAACCAGCGCCTCGTGCAGGGTGATGCCCGCGGCGACGACGGTCAGCCGGTCGTGGTCGCCGGCACGGAGCACCTTGCTGCCGCCGACCGGGAACTCCTCGTCCGGGCCGTAGATCACCGGTGTGGCGCCGCGCGAGGTGCGCAGATAGCAGATGCCGTCGAGCTCGGCCGTCGTGGCGACCAGCCGGGCGGTCTGGTTGGCGTCGCAGGGGTAGAGGACCGTGCTGCCGTGCACGGCCCGCAGCATCGCCAGATCCTCCAGCCCCATCTGACTCGGGCCGTCCTGGCCGATCGCCACGCCCGCGTGGGAGCCGTTGAGGTTGAGGCCGGAGCCGCTGACGGACGCCATGCGGATGAAGTCGTGGGCGCGGGTGAGGAACGCGGCGAACGTGGAGGCGTACGGCACCCAGCCGCGCGCCGCGAACCCGACCGCTGCGGCGATCATCTGCTGTTCGGCGATGTAGCACTCGAAGAAGCGGTCCGGGTGTTCCTTGGCGAACAGCTCGGAGCGGGTGGAGTCGCCCACCTCGCCGTCCAGGACCACCACGTCACCGCGTGCGGTGCCCAGTGCGGCCAGCGCCCGGCCGTAGGCGTCGCGGGTGGCGACCTGCTCGCCGGTGTCCCAGCGGGGCAGGGTCACGGTGCCCGTGCCGGCGGGGTGCGCGGGGCGGGCGGGCGGCGGCTCGTGCACCCGCACGCGGAGGTCCCGCACGCCGCCGAGTTCCTCGATCGCCTCGTCGGCGTTCTTCAGCGGCTTGCCGTGCAGCCCCTCGCGGTCCTCGGTGTCGTGCACGCCTTTGCCCTTCAGGGTGCGGGCGATGATCGCGGTGGGCTGTCCGACGGTGGAGACGGCCTCGCTCATGGCCCGGTCGATCGCGTCCGTGTCGTGCCCGTCGATCTCCACGGTGTGCCAGTCGAAGGCGCGGAAGCGACGGGCGTAGGCGTCCAGGTCGTGGCCGTGCCGGGTGGGACCGCGCTGCCCGAGCCGGTTCACGTCCACGAGCACGATCAGGTTGTCCAGGTGTTCGTACCCGGCGTGCTCGGCGGCCTCCCAGACGGACCCTTCGGCCATCTCGCTGTCGCCGCACAGCACCCACACCCGGTAGCCGGTGTGCTCCAGGCGTTTGCCGGCCAGGGCGATGCCGACACCGACGGGCAGCCCTTGACCGAGCGACCCGGTGGCGGTCTCCACCCAGGGCAGCCGCTGCGGCGTGGGGTGCCCCTCCAGCCGGCTGCCGAGGGTGCGGAAGCTCAGCAGCTCCTCGTCGTCGATGGCGCCGGCCGCCTTGTACGCCGCGTACAGCAGAGGGGAGGCGTGTCCCTTGGACAGCACGAAGCGGTCGTTGCCGGGGTGGTCGGGCCGGTCGAAGTCGTAGCGCAGATGACGGGCGAGCAGCACGGCCATCAGGTCGGCGGCGGACATGGAGGACGTCGGGTGACCGGAGCCGGCCGCCGCGGCGGCCCGTACGCTGTCCACGCGCAACTGCTGGCCGAGTTCGTGGAGTTCGGCGGTGTTCATGGGTCTCCTTCCGCGGGGATGTCCGCACGCCGGACCGGACCCGGCGCCGGGTGGGCCGCGCGCGGGCCCCGGCCCGGTTCCTCCGTCGGCGGGTGTGCCGGCCGGTGCGAGGCAGGCCCGGGCGAGGCACCGGAGGGGCGGCCCGGGGTGCGCGCCAGCTCCGGGGACGCCGTGTCCAGCGGCACCGAGGCGGACCGGACGAGCCCCAACTGCACGGCCTGGCGCGGCAGGACGCTGTCCAGCAGCCAGTCGGCGGCGACCCGCACACGGTTGCCGGGCATGGCCGCCAGGTGGTAACCGCGGGTGACCGCTCCGGCGACCGGGCCGGACAGCGGCACACCGAAGGGGTTGGCGGCGGCCAGTGCCCCGCCGAGGTCGACCACGAACCCCAGGTCCCGGTGCCGGTAGGGGCGGCGTTCGCCGACGCCCAGCGAGGCAGCCACGTTGACCGCAGCGGTCCGGCCCTGCCGCCAGGCGTGCTGGGCGGTCATCGGGGTGTACTGCCCCGGACGGTTCAGGTCGGGCACGGCGGCCGCGTCACCGCAGGCGAACACCTCCGGCCGCCCCGGCACCTGCAGATACGGGTCGACGACGAGGCGTCCGCGCTCCAGGGGGTGCCCGGTGCTCTCCACCAGCGGGTCGGGCCGCACACCCACGCACCACACCAGCGTCCGGGTCGGCAGGAACTCGCCGTCCGTCAGCAGCACGCCGTCGTGCAGGGCCTCCTTCACGGAGGTGCCCATGCGCACCTCCACGCCGCGCTGCCGCAGCGCCCGGTCGGCGGTGCGCGACAGCCGCTCGTCCATCTCGGGCAGCACCCGGCCGGCGATGTCCAGCAGCAGCCAGCGCGGCCGCATGCCCCGGCGCAGCGGATGGCCGCGCACCTGGGCGTCGGTGTACATCTTGCCGTGCGCGGCCACCTCGGTGCCGGTGTATCCGGCGCCCACCACGACGAACGTGCAGCGTGCGGCACACCGGTCGGGGTCCTCCTCGGCGGTGGCCAGCTCCATCTGGCGGGTGACGTGATCGCGCAGGTACAGCGCCTCGGGCAGCCCGCGGAAGCCGTGCGCGTGCTCGGCGACCCCGGGGATCGGCAGCAGTTTGTTGACGCTGCCGACGGCCAGCACCAGCCGGTCGTAGGCGAGGGTGCCCTCGTCGCCTTCCGGGTCGGTGAAGTGCACGGTCCGCGCGTCCATGTCGAGGCCGTGGGCCTCGCCGAGGACGAGCCGCACCCCGGGCAGGGTGCCGGTGAGGGAGACGGCGACCCGGCGCGGTTCCAGGATGCCGACGGCGACCTGGGGCAGCAGCGGCAGGTACAGGAAGTAGTCGGTCGGGTTGAGCAGCGTGATGTCGGCCTTGTTCCGGCTCATCCGGGCCAGCGTCCGGGCCGTGCGGTAGCCGGCGAACCCGGCACCGACGATCACGATGCGCGGTCCACTCACGGGGCGCCTCCGACACGTTCGCGTACCTGGTGCGATGCTTCCGCGTCCCCCGCGCCGCCCCTGCCAAACCTGCCGCGGCCGTCGCGGTGACGCCCGAGGGCGGGTTCCGGGTCGGTGCGGGCATCACCGGTGCCGGTGCGGCACGCGGCGAGCACGTCGCGGGGAACCACCGGCCGCCGGCGCGGATGCGAGTAAGGTGCGGCTCGTGTGCGGACCGTCCCGTCGCCGGCACGGTGCGGGCCGAGCGGTGACCGGTGGGCGTTCAGGTGCGACATCGAGGCGGTGGCCAGGCCGCGGGTGAGGCAGCCAGGGTTGCGGTGGATCGTGTCGATGGCGTCGTCGATCCCGCTCCGCCATGCACACATGCGACCGTCGCCACGATGTACGGGCCGGTGGACATCGGTGATGGTGGACCCGCGCACACGCCGCAGTCAGCGGATGGGGCTACGGCACCCCGTCAACCGTCCGTGCGATTGATCCGGTGTGTTCCGGCACCGCCCCGCAGATCTGCGTGCCACCGGAGTACCGGTCCTACATCCCTCGGATCCGCCGCAGCACCCAGGAGCCGCTCGACGCCCTGATCGCTGCCGGAGTCACCCCGCCCGAGCGTATGGAAATCCTGTCGCCCTCAGTGAAACTCACCCCGGGTGTCTGGCGGCCGCACTGGGCGCTCCCCGCCCTGCACCAGCAAGCCCGGTACCACACGGCCGCCGATGTCATGGCGATGTCGGCTGTCGAGGGAACCGCGGCGCAGCACGGAAAGCAGGCCTGCACAGGCCCGTCCGCTCCCGAGCACGTGTGGGCCACGGCGGTCGCAGGCGACAAGGACGAGGTACGCCAGGCGACCGATCCCGGCTATGGGAACCGGTGGGTCCTGTCCTCGACAAGCCGGTGCAGCAGCAGTCCGCCTGGTTCACCCCGGCAGGTCCTCGAACACGCCTGCACGGTGCGGGGGGCGCAGTGAGACTCCATGTGGCGGCCGTGCGGAAGTGGTGGACCGCAGCGGGAGCGATCGTCCTGATGGCGGTGGTGTGCCAGCTGTCGGGAAGGAGCAGGAGCGAGCTGCCCGCTCTCAACGGCAGCGGCGTGGCCCCCTTGGCCTACTTCACTCCCCTGCTGGTGTCTTCCACGGTCCTGTACTGCCTCGGCCGACGCGCCGAACACATCGAACGGACCGCTGTGGTTGCTGTCGCCGTCCTCGACACGGCATGCATGACGTCCGTCTTCACTCTGTGTCTGGCAGCGGGCTGCATCACGGGTTTCGACACCGCCCGCAACACGATGCTGCTGACCTGCATCGGTCTGCTGATCGCCCAGGTGAGCAACACCGCATCAGGTAGCAGCGCCGGCATGATGCTGCTGATCGCCGGCGTCGTCGCGGGGCGGGGCCCGGCAGGAAGCCATGCCTGGTGGGCGGTTCCCCTGTACCCGTCGGACAGTGTCCCTGCGTGGGCCTTGACGGCAGTGTTGCCGGCCGCCACAGGCATCCGTTCTGCGACAGCCCACGGGAAGCCATGGCCCCCGGAGCCATGAGCCGGCCCCGCGTCGGCACATGGTGTGTCACGACGAGTACGGCGTGGAGGTCGCCGGCGACGTCGAGCTGTTCGATGCCCACCACAAGCGCCTCCGTCGGTGCCGGCCGTCCGGCCGGGATGCCGGCACCACGGACGACCCGACGGGCCCATCGCTTCGCGGACACGACCTAGCGGCCATCGGTGCCGCCCGTGCGCGGTGGGCCGGGACGGCCGGATCGGCGCATCTCGGCGGTGAGGGCCCAGCGTTCGTGGTCGCGCCAGGCGCCGGCGACGTACAGCATCTGCGGCGAGTAGCCCTCCAGCCGGAAGCCGCAGGAGCGGGCGAGTCCGATGGAGGCGGCGTTGCCCGGCTGGACGTTGATCTCCAGCCGGTGCAGTCCCATGGGGCCGAAGGCGTGATCGACGACCAGGTTCAGGCCCTCTTTCATCAGGCCGCGCCCGGCGGCGTGCGCGAAGGCGCCGTAGCCGAGGGCGCCGCACTGGAAGGCGCCGTGGACGATGTTGTTGATGTTGATGAATCCGGCGATGTCCCCGCCGGTCTTCTCACAGACCAGGAATCCGGCCTTGGCCGGGTCGTCGATCAGCCGTCCCGCATAGGCGGCGTACGCCTCGGCGGTGTCCGGCGGGAACAGCCAGGGCTGGTGCAGGCCCTTGCTCTCCCGCACCCGTGCGGTGAACTCCTCCCCGTCCTCCAGCGTGAAGGGGCGGATGCCCACGCGGGGACCTTCGGCCAGCCAGCGAGCTGTGGTGTGCGCCATGTCCCGACTGTAGATCCGTCCGCGGCCCCGGGGCCGGTTCCGGGACGTCCCGCCCGCTCGGCCGACGGACGGAGGCCGACCGGGCGGACGACGCGACGTCCCGGCGATGCCCCGGTCCCGGTGGGCGCCCCGTTCAGTCGTGCGCGTCGGGCACCACGGGCAGGCGCAGCACTCCGGTGTCGCCCGGTGCGCTGACGACCGTGACCTGCTTGATCCCGCGGTTGCCGGCGTAGGCGTCGTCACTGGCCGCGATCACGAACCGCAGCCGGTGGCCCTGCTCCCAGCGGTGCACGATGCCCGGCAGGCTCACCGTGAAGCGTCGGGTGACGTCGGGCACGCGGACCGGGGCGACCAGACGGTGCACCAGGGTCTGGGTGCCGTCCGGTGCCACGTCGTACAGCTTGGCGAACAGGACCAGCTTGTCGGCGGCGTCGGAGGACCGCTGGGTGCGCTCGGCCTTCGGCGACACCACCTTCAGCGTGGCCTGGGGCGCGCCGACGACGTCCATCGACTGTTCGAGCGGTTCGCTGGTCCAGGCGAGATACGTGCCCTTGGTGTCGCGCGGCGCGGGGTCGGGCAGGCCGATGACGCCGGCCAGCGAGCTTTCCGAATGGCTGGTGGGGATCAGCCAGTTGGTGTAGCTGCGGCTGCCGCGGGCGACCTTGCTGCGGTCGTCGACGAGTTCGGCGTCGCCGGAGAGGTACAGCGTCCGGTTGAGGGCGGGCACCTGGTCGGCGGTGGCGTAGGTGTGGTCGGGGTCGTCGATCCAGTCGCGGTAGTAGGCGAAGTCCGGGCCGGTGTCGGTGGTGGTCCGGCCGTGCAGGTAGCGGTCGAACCAGGCGAGGATGCGGCGGCCGACGTAGCTGGTCTCGAGGTTGCCCTCGCTCATGTTCAGCTCGCCCGACGCGGGGTCGGTGAGGCCGCCGCTGTGCCCCCAGGACTGCCAGATCATCTTGGTCTCGGTGCCCTGGGCCTTGAGCGTGCGGTAGGTGGCGGTGGCCTCGTTGAGGTTGAACAGGCTGTCGGCCTGGCCCTGGATCAGCAGGGTCGGGGCCTTCACCTTGTCCAGGTACGACACCGGGGAGACGCTGTGGGCGTAGGACAGCAGCCGCCGGGTGGCGTCGGCCGGGTAGCGGCCGGAGTTGAGGGTGCGGACGGTCTCGCAGGCCTGCGTGGTGAAGTGCAGACAGGTCAGCGAGTTGAAGCGGGAGGGGTCCAGGGCGGGCTGGGTCAGCGGCTGGCTCTCGCCGATGAGGTAGAAGCCGTTGGTCCACTGCCACTTGAACACGCCGGGCACGTCGCCGGCGCCGACGGCGTTGTTCGGGTCGAGGGAGTACGCCAGGTCGTGCCAGGTGATCATCGGGACGAGCGCGTCGACCCGGTGGTCCACGGAGGCCGTGGCGAGCTGGATGGCGCCGCCGTAGGAGCCGCCGATCATGCCGACGCGCGGGTCGCCGGCGGCGTCGAGGGTGACGTAGTCGGCGCGGGTGCCGTCGTCGGCGGTGCGGGTGCCGGCCAGGAAGTCGACGAGTGCGGAGGCCGCCTGGCCGTCGATGCGCGGGTCGTCGAGGGAGACCAGGCAGCCGGACTTGCCGAAGCCGAGGCCGGAGTAGACGAGGGTGACGTAGCCCCGCTGGGCGAAGGCCCTGCCGATGGCGCTGGTGGAGCCGTCGTCCTTGCTGCCGCCGAAGCCGTTGGTGGCCAGGACCGCGGGCGCGCGGTGGTCGCGGTCGGCACCGGCGGGCCGGTACAGGTCGGCGTCGACGGTGCAGGTCCGGTCGCCGGCGGGGACGGTGAACCTCAGGGCGGTGACGTCGTACTGGCCGGTGGCGGCCGCGGGCTGGGCGAGCACGAGGGGTGCGGTGAGCAGTGCACCGAGGGCGAGCGAGGTTGCGGCACGGGATCTGAACGCACGACGGGACACAGCACCTCCACACCGAGGACCATCCGACCTACCGACTGGTAGGTACCGGCCGCTTCATGCTGTGGCAGGTGCGGGGCGGGGTCAATCGGCGTGCAGGAGGTTGTTTGACGGACGTTCAGTGAGGACGGCCGGTGCAGCGCGTCCGGGCGCGGCGGAGCCGGTGGCCCGCCGCGCCCGGACGGGCACGTTCAGCGCAGCGCCGGACGGTCCAGCGTCAGGACGCCCTCGTCCGCGTCGAGTTCGGCGGCGACGCCGAAGGGGATGGTCAGTGCGCCCGGGCAGTGCCCGAAGCCGAACTGCTCGGCCACCGGCACGCCGAGCCCGCCGATCCGGTCGGCGAGCAGCGCGCGGACCTCGTCGTAGCCGCTGCCGCAGTCCTCCCAGGAGCCGAGCAGGATGCCGCGCACCTCGGTGAGCCAGCCGGCCCGCAGCAGCTGGGTGAGATACCGGTCCAGACGGTAGGTGTCCTCCCCCACGTCCTCCAGGCACAGCAGCCCGCCGGCCGCGGAGGGCCGGCCGTGCGGGGTGCCGAGGTCGGCGGCCAGCAGGGCCAGGCAACCGCCGAGGGTGACGCCGCGGGCCCGGCCCGGGACCAGGGCGGTGCTCCCGGAGGCGATGGTGGTGACCGTCTCGGGTGCGAACAGGGTGGCTCTGAGGTGGTCCTGTGCTCGGGCGTTCTTCACGAAGTCGACGCCCGCGGCCATCGGGCCGTGCAGGGTGACCAGGCCCAGGCGGACGGCGAACGCCTCGTGGAGTGCGGTGATGTCGCTGAAGCCGACGAACACCTTCGGCCCGGCCGCCCGCATGGCCTCCCAGTCGAGCAGGTCCACCATGCGCTGGACGCCGTAGCCGCCGCGGGCGCACAGCACGGCGTCCACCGTGGGGTCGCACCAGGCTTGCTGCAGATCGGCGGCCCGGTCGGCGTCGGTCCCGGCCAGATAGTCGAACGTGGGGTGCCGGTCGAGGACGTGCGGGGCGACCACCGGGTCCAGGTCCCAGCCGCGCAGCACGTCCAGGCCGGCCTGGAGCCGCTCCTCGGGGACGGGTCCGCTGGGGGCGACGACGGCCACGCGGGCGCCGGGGGCCAGCCGGGCGGGGCGCAGGAGTTCCTTCACGTGTGCAGCTCCAGGGTCGGGACGCCGGCGACGTCCAGGCCGAACACCTGGGCGTACAGGGAGAGTTCCGCCTCCAGGGCACGCACCAGGGTGTCGGCGCGGCGGAATCCGTGGCCCTCGCCCTCGAAGGTGAGGTAGGCGTGCGGCACCTCGCGTTGCTCGATGCGTCGCAGGAACCGCTCGCACTGCACCGGCGGGCAGATCACGTCGTCCAGGCCCTGCAGCAGCAGGAACGGCGCGGTGATGCGGTCGGCGTGCTCGGCGGGCGAGCGTTCGGCGTACCGTTCGGGGACCTCGGCGAGCGGCCCGACCAGCGACTCCAGGTACCGGGACTCGAAGTCGTGGGTCTCGCCGGTGGCCCAGGAGGTCAGGTCGAGGATCGGGTACAGGATGGTGCCGCAGGCGTAGACGTCGGTGCGGGTCAGGGAGGCGGCGGTGGTCCAGCCGCCGGCGCTGCCGCCGCGGATGGCCAGCCGGTTCCGGTCGGCGGTGCCCTCCTCGGCGAGCGCGAGAGCGACGGCCGCGCAGTCCTCGACGTCGACGACGCCCCACTGTTCGCGCAGCCGGTTGCGGTACTGCCGGCCGTATCCGGTGGACCCGCCGTAGTTCACCTCGGCGACCCCGATGCCGCGGGAGGTGAAGTAGGCGATCTCGGTGTCCAGCACCAGCGGGGAGCGGCCGGTGGGGCCTCCGTGCGCCCACACCACGTACGGGGGCCGTTCGTCCTCGGGTGCGGTGCAGTCCGGGTTGCGCGGCGGATGGATGTGGGCGTGCACCTCGCGTCCGCCGGGGCCGGTGAAGGTGCGCACCTGCGGTTCGGGGTAGTAGGCGGGGTCGACCGGGTCGCGGTGGGCGCAGCCGATCACCCGGGCGTGGCCGGTGCGGGTGTCGAGCTCGACGACCTCCCAGGAACTGCGGGGGCTCGCGCCGACCGACACGACGCGGTCGCCGTGCGCGGTGAGCGTGGCGTCGAACTCGGTCCACGGGCCCGCCGCGTCGGCCACCTGGCCGGTGAGCGGGTCGAGTATGCCCAGGCGCAGGGAGCCGTGACCGTGCAGCACGGCGATCAGGCCGCACTCCAGCGGGGCGAACCAGCGCTGGCCGAGTTTCCACAGCGGCCCGGCGAACTCCTCCTCGCCGCCGCACAGTCGCTCGCCGTCGCGGTACAGGTGCCACCAGCCGTCGCGGTCGCTCGCGTACAGCAGGGCGCCGTCGGCCGCCCAGTCGGCCTGGGCGACGGACTCCTCGGGGCCGCCGGCGACGGTGCGGGGCGCGACGAGGCGACCCTGGTCGTCGACGTCGGCGACCACCAGCTCGGTGCCGTCCCAGGACATCCGCGGGTGGTCCCAGGCCAGCCAGGCGGCGCGCCGTCCGTCGGGCGACAGGCGGGGCCCGGTGACGAACCGGTGCCGTTCGGCGGTCAGTTCGCGGACGGCCGTGCGGTCCTCGGCGGCCGAGCCGTCCAACGGCACGGCGGCCGCGACGCGGCGCACGTCCGAGGGGCCGGGGCCGGTGAACTCCTCCAGCACGCACCACACTTCGCCGCGGTCGGGCAGGATCTGCGGCTCGGCCCAGCGCAGTCCGCCGCCCACCGCGGAGACGGGGGTGAGGGGACGGGGGTCGCCGCCGGGCTGCCAGCGGTACAGCCGCTGGTCGGCGAAGTTCACGAAGACCAGCAGCGGCGCGCCGTCCTGGAGGGTGCCGGCCCAGGGGCGGCCGCCGTACTCGATGACGCGGCTGCGCACGTTCCACGGCGCCGGCAGCACGGACTCCTCGGTGCCGTCGGTGCGGCGTCGCACCAGGGCCCGTCGGCCGCCCTCGGCGGGCCGTGGTTCGGTCCACCACACCTCGTCGCCGACGAAACCGGCGTACTCCGGCCGGCCGTCGTGCGCGGCCGCGAGCGCCGCGTCGATCGGCGAGGGCCAGGAACCGTACGGCAGGGTCTGTACGTCCGACATGTGCTCACGCTCTCCCGGATTGCTCAGGCCGACCGCAGGAAGCGGTCGAGGACACGGACACCGAACTGCAGCCCCTCCACGGGGACGCGCTCGTCCACGCCGTGGAACAGGTGGTGGTAGTCGAATCCCTCGGGCAGCTTCAGCGGCGAGAAACCGTAGCCGGTGATGCCGAGCCGGGAGAACTGCTTGGCGTCGGTGCCGCCCGCCATGCAGTACGGCACCACATGTCCCTCCGGCGCGAACTCCCGCACCGCGGCCCGCATCGCGGCGAAGGTCGGCGAGTCCACGGGCGCGGACAGCGCCACCTCGTGGTGCTCGAACTCCCAGTCCACCCCGGGGCCGGTGAGCCGGTCCAGGGTGGTGCGGAACTCCTCCTCGCCACCGGGCAGATAGCGTCCGTCGACGCAGGCGACGGCCTCCCCCGGAATGACGTTGACCTTGTAACCGGCGTCGAACATGGTCGGGTTGGCGCTGTTGCGCACGGTGGCCTCGACCAGGGACGCGGCCGGGCCCAGCTTGTCCAGCAGGGCGTCCACGTTCTCCAGGTCGGGTTCGATGCCGTAGAGGCCGGCCAGTTCGGTCAGGGCGGCGCGGACGGTGGGGGTGAGCCGCAGCGGCCAGTCGTGGGCGCCGATCCGGGCGACGGCGGCGGCGAGACGGGTGACCGCATTGTCCTTGTTGACGCGCGAGCCGTGGCCGGCGCGGCCGCGCGCGGTCAGCTTCAGCCAGGCGGTGCCGCGTTCACCGGCGGCGACGGGATAGATCTGGCGTCCGAGGCCGTCGTGGAAGGTGTACGCGCCGGACTCGCCGATGGCCTCGGTGCAGCCCTCGAACAGCTCCGCGTGCCGGTCGGCGAGGAACCCGGAGCCGTCCTCGGCGCTGGCCTCCTCGTCCGCGGTGAACGCGATCACCACGTCCCGGCGCGGCCGGAGTCCCTGCCGGGCCCAGCCACGGACCACGGCGAGGATCATCGCGTCCATGTTCTTCATGTCGACCGCGCCCCGGCCCCACACCACGCCGTCGCGGACCTCCCCGGAGAACGGGTGCACGCTCCAGTCCTCCGCCTGCGCGGGCACCACGTCCAGATGACCGTGGACCAGCAGGGCGGGCGCACGCGGCTCGCGGCCCTCCACCCGGGCGACGACGTTGGTCCGGCCCGGGGTGCGTTCCAGCAGCAGCGGCTCCAGACCGGCGCCGGACAGCTGCTCGGCGGCGTACTCGGCGGCCGGGCGTTCGCGGCAGTCGCCTCCGCCCCGGTTGGTGGTGTCGATCCGGATCAGGTCGGAGGTGAAGGTCACGACCTCCTCCAGCGCCTGCGCGTCAGCCATACTGCTCCTCCACAGCGGCGGAGGCGATCGTGGTGACCGCCTTGAAGGTACGGATGCCCTCGTACATGGTGGGGCTGGTGTAGGACACCTTCCGCTCCCCGGTGCGGGCCACACCCGGCACCACGGTGGCGGCCATCGCCAGGTGTTCGGCGTCGAACTCCACGGCGACGGTGAACGGACCGCTCTCGGCGGGTTCGTGCCGCACCGCCAGCGAGGCCGCCTTCGCGGCGGCGGCACGGATGTCGGCGGCGGTGCGCGCCGGGGTGCGGCACACGGCCGCGTACCGCGACACATGGTCCTTCACCGCCACCTTCAGCGCCTCGGGCGCATACCCGAGCGCGTCCTCGCAGGCCACGTCGTCACCGGTGACCAGCACCACGGGCACGCCGAACTCGGCCACCACATGGGCGTTGAGCAGTCCCTCGCTGGCCCGTACACCGTTCAGCCACACCCCGGTGATGGAGTTGGCGAGATAGGTGTGCGCCAGGACGCCCTCCATGCCCGCGCCCGCGTGGTAGCCGATGAACGCGACGCCGTCGACGTCGCCGTGCTGCACCCCCTCGACCATGGACAGCGCCTTGTGCCGCCCGGTGAGCATCTGCGCCCGCTCGTCCAGCTCCTCCAGCAGCAGGTTGCGCATGGTCCAGTGGGCCTCGTTGATGAGGACCTCGTCGGCACCGCCGTCGAAGAAACCCAGCACGGCGGCGTTGACGTCCGAGGTGAACATCGACCGGCACCGCTCCCACTGCGGCGTCCCGGGCAGCACGTCCGCCGGCCAGGTGACCCCGGTGGCGCCCTCCATGTCGGCGCTGATGAGGATCTTCATGCTGCGCCACGTTACGCGCCGGGCGGGCGCTCCGCCATGATCTGCCGCGACTGCTTTCGCGCACTTCGCTCAGGCGTGCACGCCGCGGCGCACCTTCTTCGGCTCCGTGCCGTGGGAGAAACCGGCGCAGTCGGCGGCGCTGTGGCGCGGTGCGCGCTGGTCCTCGAGCCGGGGCAGGACGCGGCGCAGGTCGTCGAGGAGCAGGTCGGCCAGGTCGTGGCTGAACCCGTTGCGGACCACGATGCGCAGCACGGCCAGGTCGGTGCGGTTCTCCGGGAAGGTGTACGCGGGCACCAGCCAGCCGCGTTCGCGCAGCGCGGCGGAGACGTCGAAGACGCTGAAGCGGTCGATGTCCTGCCGCACCCGGAAGGCGAACACCGGCAGCTCGCTGCCGTCGGTGATCAGCTCGAACGGGCCCAGCTCCGCGATCTTCGCGGCCAGCCGGGTGGCGACGTCACGGCAGGTCTGCTGCACCCGCCGGTAGCCCTCGAAGCCCAGGCGCAGGAACGTGTAGTACTGGGCGACGACCTGGGCGCCGGGGCGGGAGAAGTTCAGCGCGAAGGTCGGCATGTCGCCGCCGAGGTAGTTGACGTGGAAGACCAGATCCTCGGGGAGGGCGTCCTGGTCGCGCCACAGGGCCCAGCCCACCCCGGGCATGACGAGCCCGTACTTGTGCCCCGAGGTGTTGATGGAGGCGACCCGCGGCAGGCGGAAGTCCCAGACGAGGTCCGGGTCGAGGAAGGGGGCGATCATTCCGCCGGAGGCGGCGTCGACGTGGACGGGGATGTCCAGGCCGGTGCGGGCCTGGAGGTCGTCCAGGGCCGCGGCGATGCCGGCGACGGGCTCGTAGCTGCCGTCGAAGGTGGAGCCGAGCACCGCGACCACCCCGATGGTGTTCTCGTCGCACAGCTCGACGGCCTTGTCGGGGGTGAGGTGGTACCGGTCGCCCTCCATCGGCACATAGCGCGGCTCGACCTCGAAGTAGTCGGCGAACTTCTCCCAGCAGATCTGCACATTGACGCCCATGACCAGATTGGGCCGGGCGGTGGACGCGCCCTCGGCGCGGCGGCGGTGCTGCCAGCGCCGTTTGAGGGCCAGTCCACCGAGCATCGCCGCCTCGCTGGATCCGGTGGTCGAGCAGCCGATCACGTGCCGCGGGTCCTCGGCGTGCCACAGCCGGGCGAGCATGTGGACGCAGCGGGACTCGAGTTCCGCGGTCTGCGGATACTCGTCCTTGTCGATCATGTTCTTCTCGGCGCACTCGTCCATCAGCCGCCGGGCCTGGGGTTCGGCCCAGGTGGAGACGAAGGTGGCGAGGTTCTGCCGGGCGTTGCCGTCGAGCATCAGCTCGTCGTGGACGATCTGGTAGGCGGTGTCCGGCTCCATCTGCCGCTCGGGCAGCGCGTACCGGGGCACCGTCAGGGGCTCCCGGCTGAAGATCGGGTTGATCTGCAGGTCCCGGCTGTGGCCGTGCCGTTCGCGAGGGTGCCTGACCGTCATGCGTACCGCCTCCGGCGTGTCGTCGCGGGTCGGGGATCGGTGTCACGTCCGTACGTGGGTCCCCCCGGCGGGCGGCCGACGCGCCCTGCGGGCGCCCGGCGCGGGCGCCCGCCCCCTCCCCGGTCCGCTCAGCGTTCCAGGAAGTCGAACAGCTCCTCCCAGCGGCGGGTGATGGTCTCCGGGTCGAAGCGGCGCACGGTGTGCAGCGCCCGTTCGCCGAAGGTGTCCCGCAGGTGCTGGTCCGACATCAGCCGGACCAGGTGACGGGCGAGTTCCATGGTGTTGCCGGGCCGGGCCAGCAGCCCGTCCTCCTCGTGGGTGATGATCTCCCGGACGCCGGGCGCGCAGTCGAACGCCACGCACGGCACCCCGCAGGCCATGGCCTCGAGCAGGGACAGCGGGAAGCCCTCGCCGCGGGAGGACTGGACGAAGAGGGAACTGGCGCGCAGCGCGCCGGGGACGTCGTCGGTCTGCCCGGCGAAGTCCACCGAGTCCTGAAGGCCCAGGTCGGCGCACTGCTGCTGCAGCTGCTGCTCGGCCGGTCCGCTGCCGTGGATGCGCAGGGTCCAGCCGGGCTGCCGGGGCGCCACCTCGGCCCAGGCGTCCAGCAGCATGTCGACGCCCTTCTCGTGGGAGAGCCGCCCGATGCTCGCCACCACCTTCTCCGAGCGCGGCGAGGGGGTGTCGGGCAGGAACGGCAGCGGGTTGGGCAAGAAGTCCACGTTGGTCAGGCCTTCGCCCACCCAGTGGTCGGCGTCCTCCTGGGTGAGGGCCAGCAACCGGTCGACGGGAGCGAAGTACTTCTTCACCCGCTGGAAACGGGAAGACTTGCGGCAGGTGTCGAAGGACTCGTGGGTCATGCCGATGACCGGGTGTCCGGCGGTGTCCGCGAGCGCCACCCACTCCATCGCCCACACCTGCGGCACGATGATCATGGCGCCGGGCCGGGCGGCGCGGAAGAGCTCGGTGAGCCGGGCGGCGGCCTTGCGCATATGGGCCTCGTGGCGGCGCACGGCGGGGTCGGCGGAGCCCAGCAGACGGCGCGGCCGGGGCCGGCTCGGCGGACGGCGGGCGTAGAGGGTCTCGGTGCGGAAGGGGGGCCGCTCCCCGAGGTCCATGGGGTGGTGGGGCGGGGCGATGCCGACGACGGTGACCCGGTGGCCGCGCTCGGCCAGCAGGGTGGCCAGCTGGATCTGCCAGCGGCCCACGCCGCCGAGTTCGTTGACCTCGTTGGCCACGAGGAAGATGTCGCGCTGGGTCATCGGGCCCCTCCCGCGGCGGAGAAGAAGCGGTCCACGATCCGCGCGGCGGCGTCGCCGCGGTCGTACTCGCCGTACTTGTCCACGAACTCCTTCAGCCGTGCCTCGTAGGTCGTGCGCAGCGCCCCGAGGTCCTCCACGGCCGCGTAGAACTCCTCCGGGGTGCGCGGGACGGGGCCCGGCGCCTCGGCGAGCAGGTCGAAGTAGGTGCCCCGGCTGTCCTGGGCGTAGTCCTCCCAGTCGTGCGCGAAGAACACGATCGGGCGGTGCAGCAGGGCGTAGTCGAACATCACCGAGGAATAGTCGGTGATCAGGGCGTCCGCGAGCAGCATGAGCGGGGTGATGTCCGGCTCGCGGCTGACGTCGAGCACCCGTCCGGCCACCGACGGGGGCAGGGTGAGCCGGTTCAGGTAGTGGGCGCGGACCAGGAGCGTGTACCGGTCGCCGAAGCGTTCGGCGAACTCCTCGATGTCGAAGGGGAACACGAAGTCGCTGACGCGGCCGTCACGGCCGGTGCGGAAGGTGGGCGCGTACAGCAGCACCTGCCGGCCGGGCTCCAGGCCGAGACGTTCGGCCAGCCGCCGCACCTCGGGGTCGTCGGTGCCCTGCGCGGCGCGGACCAGGGCGTCGTTGCGCGGGTAGCCGGTGCGCAGCAGCTTGTCCTCGGGGATGCGGTAGGCGCGGGCGAGGGTGCGCACGTCGTGCTCGCTGCGCACCACGAAGTGGTCGAAGCGGTCCAACGCCCGCTGGTAGGTGCGCTGTTCGGCCTCGGACAGCATCCGGGTGCCGGGCTCGTCGAAGCCCATCCGCTTCAGCGCGGAGCCGTGCCAGGTCTGGATGTACGTGGTCTCCGGGCGCTTGCTCAGACGCAGCGGGAAACCCTGGTTGTCGATCCAGAACTCGGCCTGCGCCAGCGCCCTGAGGTAGCTCCAGGACCAGCGGCGCACCAGCTGCACGTCCTCGGGGAAACCCTCGGGACGGTCACCGGCGTAGGACCAGATCGCGGTGACGGGTGTGCCGCGGCGGCGCAGTTCCTCGTAGATGGCGCGGGGGCTGTCGCTGTACTGCTTGCCGAGGTGGCTCTCGAAGACGACGGTGCCCTTGCGGACGGGCAGCCGGGTCAGCAGGTGCTCGTAGACCTGGAGCTTGCGGGTGCCGGAGTTCAGCTCGCGGCGCAGGGAGCGCAGGCTGCGGTAGGCGCTCTTGGCGGCACGGGCGGGACGGCTGTGCAGATTGCGTTCCACGGCGGCGCGGCCGGCGCGGGCGAGCTGCCCGTGCTGGGCGAGCCGGAAGGCGAGGTGCCCCTTGGCGGACACCTCGGCGTGCAGCCGGTCGGCCATGAGCCGGGTCAGCCGCGGCCGCACGGGCACGTCCGCGACGCCTTCGAGGGTGACGTCGCCGACGGTGAGACGGCTGGTGGTGCGCTTGCCGTCGGCCGTCAGGTGCAGCCGGACGTCCCACACGTCGTCCACGATGCCGAGCGGGCGGAGCCTGCGGCCCAGCGGCACCTCGGCCCGCCAGGCGATGTGGTCGCCCCGGTGGCGCGGGGCGGGCACGGGGAAGCGGAAGGTCTGCAGGCTGCGCCGGCGGGCGCGGAACTCCAGCTCGGCGGTGAGCTTCGCGTCCGGGGCGATGACGCCCAGCGGATTGACGACCTCCCCGGCGAGGACCACGTCGGCGCCGCGCACCGTGTACGCGGTGAGCCGGTTGCGCAGGAACATCTGGTGCAGCTGCTTGGCGTGGTAGCCGAGGGAGGTGACGTCGAGGACGGCGCGCATCTCCGGGTCGTCGAGGTGGCGGTCGGTCCAGTAGATCCGGCCGTCCCGCTCGGCCAGCGGCGCGGAGATCTTGTTCCGGTTGATCAGGGTGTCGACGGCCGGCATCAAACCGTCCCAGTCCTCGCGCAGCAGCAGCTGGGCGCAGATGGCGTGGACGCGGTCCAGCTCGGCGTAGGCGGCGTCGGAGAAGGTCTGGACGTAGGGCCGTGCCAGCCCGGCGAAGCGGTGCCGGTAGTCGTCGTCGAGGAACGGCAGTTCCCGCAGGTAGAGCACGAGGTCGTGCTTGAGGAACTTGATGTCCTTGCGCAGCTTCAGCTCGTCCTCGCCGCGCTCCTTCAGCAGGGCGTCGATCCGGCGGTGGATCTCCACCCGGTCGGCGAAGTTGCGGATCTCACCGCGCCGGTTGCTGATCGACTTGTTCGCGGTCTTCTGGACGACGTTCCAGAAGTAGACGGTGTGCGGGATGAGGGTGATGCGCTCGGCGGCCAGGTAGGCCTGGGCGGAGAAGAGCAGGTCCTCGTAGTGGATGCCCCGGGGGAAGGTCAGCTCGTTGTCGAGGAGGAACGAGCGCCGGTAGCACTTGTTGGTCGACAGGGTGTCGAAGACGAACAGGTCCGGCAGCTCGGCGACGGAGTCCAGGGTGCGGGTGGAGCGGTACAGCCAGGGGTACCACGGGACCCGTTTGCCGTGCCGGCTGTCGGTGTGGACGCGGACGCACAGGCCGGAGACGAGGTCGGCGCCGGTGCGGTCGGCGGCCTCGACCATGTTGCGGCAGGCGTTCGCCTCCAGGGTGTCATCGCTGTCGAGGAACATCACGTACCGGCCGCGGGCGACCTTGACGCCCTGGTTGCGGGGTTCCCCGCAGCCGCCGCTGTTCTCCGGCAGGCGGATGGCGCGGACCTTGCCGGGGTGCTGCGCGGCGAGCGTCTGGGCGACCTCGTAGGAGCGGTCCGTGGAGCAGTCGTCGGCGATGATCACCTCGACGTTGCGGAGACTTTGTCCGAGCACGGAACCGACCGCCGTCGGGAGTCTGTCCTCGTCGTTGTAGACGATGACGACGACACTGACGTCCGGTTCGGGCGGGACGCTCGACACGGCAACCTCTCGTCTCAGTCCGTGGGTGCGGCGGGCTGGGCGTAACCCTACAGGTTGTAGGGTCGGCCGCCGTCCCTGAACCCCACCCAAACTACGTCAATGTGACAATAAGCCGCGCCGTGACACGCATGGCGCCTCGCCCGCCGCGGTTCGGGCGCGGGGGGCGGGCCGGGGTGTGCAGGACGGTGCGGGCCGGTCCGGTACCCGCGGGCGGCCGTCCTCCCCCGGCATCCTGCACCACCGGTCCGCGCGGCCGTCCGGCGGGGCACGGCCGCCCGCCCCGCCGGAGGCGGTCAGTCCTCGTGGCCGAGCTGGAGGTCCCGTTCCGTGCGGCCGCCGCCCGCCACCTGGAGCACCGTGGCGACCGGCGGGTAGCCGGCCGCGATCACGGTGTACTCGCCGGAGGACAGGTCCACGAACCGGAACGTTCCGTCGGGGCCGGTGGTGAGGGTGTCGACGACGTTGCCGGCCGCGTCGAGCAGCGTCACCCGGGCGTCCTCGACGGGCCGTCCGCCGCTCGCCCGCACGGTGCCGCGCAGCACGGCGCCGCCCGCCAGCTCGATGTCCTGCCGGGTCTCCCGCGAGGCCTGCACGGTGACCGGGAGCGCGGCCGGGCGGAAGGCGGGCGCGCTGGCGGCGAGCGTGTACTCGCCGGCGACCAGCTCGGTGATGACGTAGCCGCCCTCGCGGCCGCTGCGGGTGGTGGCCACGACCTCGCCGTGGACGTTGGTCAGGGTGACGGTGGCGTCCCGCACGGGGGTCCCGTCGGCGGTGCACACGGTGCCGGCGAGGCGTCCGGCGCCGCCGAGGACGACGTCGAGTTCCACGGGGCGTTCCCCGACGGTCACGGACACCGCCTGCGGTTGGTGCCCGCCGGCCGCCGCGATCAGGACGTAGGAGCCGGAGCCCGGCGTGGACAGCGCGTACCGGCCGTCGTCGCCGCTCGCGCCGCGCCCGATCTGCTGCCCGGCGACGTCGATGAGGGTGAGCGCCGCGCGCGGGACGACGCTCCCGTCCGCATGCCGCACCGTGCCGCACACGGGCACGCCGGCCGGGTAGGGCGAACGGGCCTGCGGTACGGCCGCGTCGATCGGGGCGGTCTCCGTGTCGTGGGCGGGTGCTGCGGCGGGGGTGTTGTGGGACACCAGAGGTTTCTCCTTGAGGAAGAAGGCGATGAGCAGGCCGAGGACGAGCACCGGCACCAGGTAGAGGAAGATGCGCGGCATGGCGTCGGCGTACGCCTGGATGTAGGCGTCGCGCACGGCCGGGGGCAGGGCGTACACCACCTGCGGGGTGATCGACTCGGGGTCGGGCAGGCCGGCTCCCGCGCGCGCAGGGAGGCGGTCGTGCAGGGCGTCGGTGAGCCGGTCGGCGAACAGGGTGCCGAAGACGGCGGCTCCGACGCTGCCTCCGATCTGCCGGAAGTAGTTGTTGGCGCTGGTGGCCGTGCCGAGGTCGGCGGGGCGCACCGAGTTCTGCACGGCGAGCACCAGCACCGGCATGACCAGGCCGATGCCGGCGCCGAGCACGGCCATCCACACGCTGTACGCCAGCCGCGAGGTGTCGGCCTCGAGACGGGAGAGCAGCCACATGCCGACGGCGGAGACGGCGCTGCCCAGCACCGGATAGATCCGGTAGCGGCCGGTGTGGCTGATGAGCTGGCCGGAGAGGATCGACGCGCCGACCACGCCGCCCGTCATGGGCAGCATCAGCAGCCCGGACTCGGTGGCCGAGGCGCCGTCCACCATCTGCAGAAAGGTGGGCAGATAGCTGGCCGCGCCGAACAGCGCCACGCCGACGACCAGGCCGACCAGGCCGCTGATGGTGAACACCGAGTCCCGGAACAGGTGCAACGGGATGATCGGTTCGGCGGCGAAGCGTTCGGCGAGGAGGAACAACGCGATCGCCACGACCGCTCCGGCACCGAGCCCGAGGACGACGCCGGAGCTCCAGGCGTACTCGGTGCCGCCCCAGCTGGTCAGCAGCACCAGGCAGGTGGAGGCGGCGGCCAGCAGCGTGGCGCCCAGGACGTCGAAGCGCCCCCGGGCCCGCACGGGGGGCAGTTTCAGCACCAGAGCGACGACGACGAGGGTGACCAGTCCGAAGGGCACGTTGATGTAGAAGCACCAGCGCCAGGACAGGTGGTCGGTGAAGTAGCCGCCGAGCAGGGGACCGGCGACGGAGGCGAGGCCGAAGGCGGCGCCGATCAGCCCCATGAAGCGGCCCCGCTCCCGGGGCGGCACGATGTCCGCGATGATCGCCTGGACGCCGATCATCAGCCCGCCCGCGCCGATGCCCTGCACGGCCCGGAAGGCGATCATCTGGTCCATCGTCCGCGCCCGTCCGGCCAGCAGGGAGCCGACGATGAAGACGAGGATGGAGAACTGGAAGACGCCCTTGCGGCCGATCTGGTCGCCGAGCTTGCCGTAGACGGGCAGCAGCACGGTGGAGGTGAGCAGGTAGGAGGTGATCGCCCAGGACATCTTGTCCAGGCCGTGCAGCTCGCCGACCACCTTGGGCAGCGCGGTGGCGACGATCATCTGGTCCAGGGCGGCCAGGAGCAGGGCGAGCATCAGCCCGAAGAAGACCAGCCGCACCCGCCGGGGGCTGAGCGGCGGAACGGACTGCGGGGCGGCGTCGGCCGAGGCCGGTGCGCCGTCCGTCCGCGACGGCGCCGCGACCGGTTCGTCCTGCACCAGACCGATACCGCCCACCTGCACACCTCTCCCTCGTCGTGCCTGTGCCGCGCGGCTTCGCGCGTACTGCGACAACTACGAGTGGGCACGCGGAGTTACGGCACAGGGCAGAGCCACGGGGAGATCACTCGAATCGGTGAGCCCTCAACCCGGGTGAGAACGAAGCGAGTTGGGCCGCCAGGGGAGGACGGCGCCTACTTCTCGACCTCGGCGGCGAGCTTGGCCAGCATCGCGTCGTAGATCCGGGACAGCCCCTTGGGGGCGAATGTCCTTTCGAAGAAGCCGCCGATGCCGCCGGCGCCCTTCCAGGTGGTGGTGACCGTGACCCGGGACCGTCCCTCACCGGCCGGGGTGACGCGCCAGGTGGTGACCAGGGAGGAGTTGCGGTCCTTCTCGACCAGCTCCCCGTCGATGGGCTCGCTGACCTCCATCAGGCAGTCGCGGACCCGCTTGCTGGTGGCCTGGAGCTTCCAGTGCACGACGGTGCCCTCGCCGTCCCCGCCCTCGCGCACCTCGTACTCGCTGAACTGCTCGGGCAGCACCCGCTCACGGGTGCCGCGATAGTCGGCGACCGCGTCGAACACCGTCTCCGCGTCCGCCGCCACGATGCGCTCGGTGACGGCCTCGACCTGCGCCATGGTTCCTCCCAGGACATCCGATCTCGGGGTGCGCTCCAGCCAACCACCCCGCCGCGCGACCTCCAAATCGGCGTCCGGCGACCGACCGACGGCGCACCGGACCCGGCCGTCCCCGGCCGCGGACGGCCACCCGCCCCATCATGGGAACGTTCGTTCTATTCCGGCTCCATTCCTCCCGAGGAGGCGTCATGCACTGGGACAACCTGCGGGATCACCTTCCACAAGATCCAGGCCCGCGCGGTCCTCAACCGGGTGCCGGGCGCCTCCCGTATGCCGTTCGAGTGGACGGTCAACCCCTACCGGGGCTGCACCCCCGCCTGCGTCTACTGCTTCGCGCCGCAAGACGCACAGCTACCTGGACCTCGCCATCGGCATCGGTTTCGGCACCCAGATCGTGGTCAAGGTGAACGCGCCGGAGGTGCTGCGCCGCCAGCTGGCCTCGCCCCGCCGACAGGGCGAGCACATCGCGATGCAAGCAGTGCGGCCACATTGCCCCTGTTGTGACATCGCGCTGCGGGCGCAGAGGGCCTTCGCGGCATCCGGCCGGCCGTACCGGACCCAGGCCACACCGGACCAGGCCACACCGGACCGGACCGCACCGCCCGGGCCCGCACCGCCCGGGCCCGCATCGCCCGGGCCCGCTGGGCACCGCCCGTCCACGGGTGTCTCTGGCACGCCCTTGACCGCCCCCCTCACGCACGGCCCCGGAGCACGCTGCCGGTGACGCCCGCCTCGTTCGGAGGCATCCGACACCCCGATCGGGTCAACCATCGCCACCACGCACCGACGCACCCGCCCTTTCCGGAACGAAGCGGCGAAGATCGCAGATCACGCATTTCGTCGCCTCCCCGTCCTGGAGGGCTCCATGAGAAGACGCGCTGCCGCGCTGTGCGGCGCCGTCGTCGTGGCCGGCTGCGTCACCGCCGCACCCGCCGACGCCACCTCGCCGCGGACCGCGGCCTCCGCACCCGTCGCACCCGTCGCCCCGGTCGCTCCGGTCACGTGGCAGAAGTGCGGCACCAAGCAGCATCCCACCCTGCAGTGCGGGACCGTGCGGGTGCCGCTCGACCACGCGCGTCCCTCCGGGAAGCAGATCACCCTGGCGCTCACCCGCGTCCCGCACACCGCGCGCACGTTCCAGGGGCCACTGCTGGTCAACCCCGGCGGCCCCGGGGGCAGCGGGCGCATGCTCGCCGGGTTCGTCGCCTCCTCGCTGCCCGAGTCCGTCGCCGCCCAGTACGACGTGATCGGGTTCGACCCTCGGGGTGTGGGCCAGAGCGAGCCCGCGCTGGACTGCGTGCCGGACCACTTCGCACCGGTGCGCCCGGCCTCCGTGCCCGCGACCCCCGCGGTGGAGCAGGCCAACCTCGCGCGCGCCCGGTCCTTCGCCACCTCCTGCGGCCGCAAGTACGCCGATCTGCTGCCGCACCTCACCACCGTCGACGCCGCCCGGGACCTCGACGTCGTCCGGCGCGCCCTCGGTGCCCCGCGCCTGTCCTACTTCGGCTACTCCTACGGCACCTACCTCGGCGCGGTGTACGCCAAGCTGTTCCCTAAGCGGGTGCGCCGGATGGTGCTGGACTCCGTCGTCGACCCGACCGGCGTCTGGTACCACGACAACCTGCGCCAGGACCTCTCCTTCGACGACCGGCACCGCGCCTTCATGGCGTGGATCGCCAGACACGACGCGGTCTACCGGCTCGGGACCGACCCGGCGCGGGTCGAGGCGAAGTGGCTCGCGATGCGGGAAGCACTGGCCCGCAAGCCCGCGGGCGGCACGGTCGGCGCCGCCGAACTCGAGGACACCTTCATCCCGGCCGGCTACTACGACGGCTACTGGCCCCGCCTGGCCGAGGCGTTCGCGGCCTACGCCAACGACGGCCGAGCCGAGCCTCTGGTCGAGGCGTTCCAGGACCTCGGGGCGGCCGACTCCTCCAGCGGCAACGGCTACAGCATCTACACCTCGGTGCAGTGCGGCGACATCGCCTGGCCGCGCGACTGGCAGCGCTGGCGCCGGGACACCTGGGCGGTGTACCGCAAGGCACCGTTCATGGCCTGGAACAACACCTGGTACAACGCACCGTGCGCCTTCTGGCCGTCCTCCCCCAAGCACCGCCCGCTGAACGTCGCCAACACCGAGCTGCCCCCGGTGCTGCTGTTCCAGGCGACCGGCGACGCGGCTACTCCCTACGAGGGCGCCGTGACCCTGCACCGGCTGTTGGCCCACTCCAGCCTGGTCGTCGAGCAGGGCGGCGGCAACCACGGTGTGACGCTCAGCGGCAACTCCTGCCTGGACAAGCACTTGAGCGCCTATCTGACCGACGGCACGGTACCGCGCGGCCGCGCCGGGGCGGCGGACGCGGTGTGCGAGCGGACACCGGAACCGAAGCCGGAGAAGGCGGACGACAAGAAGGGCGCCGCTGCCGCCGGTTCACCCGGGGACCCCCGCGCCAACGGCACCTCGCGGGGGTCGCTGCTGCACCGGTTGGTCGGCTTCCGCGGCTGACAGCGCGGCTGGCAGGGGAGTCGGGCCGCGCGATGCCGACACCGCCGGACGCACTGCGCGGGCGCGTCCGGCGCGGCTTGTCGTACCGGCGTGCCCCTACACAGCAGTGTCGCGGCAACGGTAGTCTGGCTGGCTTCGAACCCTGGATCCCCGCGCAATGACTACTCGGTGCAATCGAACCGTTTCGTCTGCCGAGACACAAAATCGTTGAGCCATTGCTGAAGCTTGCGGTGGCCGCCGCGGAATGCTCAACACGATCACCGTAGAAGTACACGTCGAACGGCATGTATCCAGTGCGTTCACTGCATGCCACCTTCACCAAGGCGCGATCATTACCGATAATGGCCTCACCCGGGAACCCGACGTCTCGCTTCATCGCGTTCTCATAGTGCGGATCTGCGTCGCCCAGCCCCTCAGGCGCTTCATCACGACGAAAGGTTCATACCGATGACGGTTTTTCCGTCTACCTTCAAGACACGGACGGCTCCCGGCCGTGACTGCAGAGGCGTATGACCTTGTTCGAATGCCGCCTCCATCCTGGGACGAGGTCATCAATCCAGCAGGCAATGCAGGCCTGCCCTTGCTGCAGCCGGTCAAGAACGACACTGCCGCTGCACACAGCACCACTGTCGCATCCCACGCCATGCGCTGCTTCATCAGTGACTTTTCAGCACATGCCGGCAGTCCTATTCTTCGGGCGGCATTGCGGGGGTCAGACCCGAACTCTTCAGACAGGAGAGCTGTTGAGCCAGCCTGTAGGCTATGTCATTGACCAGCCGCATGTTTCCCTCTTGATAAATGAGCCCACGAGGCGGCCAATAAGAGTAGCTGGTTTTAATGATCGGAGCCTTTCCTTCCACCTCACCATCCCGGACACACTTGAAGAATATATCCGCCCCGAGATCGGATGCCTCCGCACGCAATCCCGCCTTGTAGTGCGAGTTACCCTTCAGCCTCCTGTCCTTGGGCGGCGGCATCTCCTGCAGGACTTCGAAGGTTATGCCGATCCTCTGCGCGTTGATGACGTTGTGAGGTTCTATGCGGCACAGCAGGTGCCGTTTCGCAGATGCCTTGCCGTCGAGTTCGTCCGACAAAGTGGCCGGCAGTTCGAACCTGCTGGTGTTCACCGTACTCGTGAAATCCTTGGTGTCGGCGACACTCTCCAGAGCTTGCGCCGACTGCTCCGAGATCCCCCCACACACCTGCCGCGCCGATCGCTTGTCGGGGTCGTCCCCCTTGCTGCATCCTGCGCTCAACGCAAGTGCGGCGGCGACAAGAACCCCGAAGCTCGCCCTCAGATGTGTGACCCGCGTTTTCTGCATGTTCCCATCTTTGCGTAGGCGGGGGGACGCACGTGGCGCCCCCCCCTGTTTTACGACGAATTGCCGCGTCATGTATCTGTTCGCGACGCTCGTCACCGCTGCCGCGGAATGCGCGCCAGTGCCCGGGCCGCCGCCTCCGCGAGGGCGGGGTGGGCCAGAGCATCGTGCAGCACCGGGCGGGCCCGTGCGTCGCCCAGGGTGCCCAGGCCCTCCACGCAGGCCAACGCCACCCGGTGGTAGGGGTCGTGGGGGCGCAGCCGGCGTCGGAGCGTGGTGATCAGGGCGGGCACGGACTCGGGGGCGCGGAGTCGGACCAGCAGCCGTACCGGCTCCAGCGCGTAGGCGACGCGGAGTTCGTTGGTGGCCAGGGCGGCGGCCGCGCGGGCGGTGCGCGGGTCGGCCAGGCGGGCCAGGGCGTAGGCGGCCGAGGCACAGCGCTGGGCGTCGCGATGGTTGAGCAGCAGCACCAGTGACTCGAAGGCCCGGCGGTCGCCCGCCACCCCCAGCCGGACGGCGGCCAGTTCCCTGGCCCACAGCGGCTGCCCGGGGGCCGTGAGCACGTCGGCCAGCTCGTCCGGGTCGTCGGTGGCCGCCAGGCGTTCGCAGGCGGCCGACCCGCCCGACTCCCGGTGTGCGCGTTCCGTGAGTAGTCGCAACTCCTCGTCCACGACGCCAGCCTAGGGATGTGACGGCGGCCTCGGGGACGATTCCGGCAGGGGGGTGGCGCGCTCATTACTCGCCAGTTAAGCTCATACGAGCGAGCTACCCCGCTCGTATCGCTCGTGGCGGTTTGGTGACGCAGCCGCCGCGAGCACGTCGGCCCTGCGCATCCGGGCATGCTCGGATGCCGCAGGGGCCGTGAGTACGACCCGGCTTCGGGACAGAGCCGGTCGGTTTCCCGCCGTGCCCGTGGCGTGTGCTCGCCCGCGGGCTTCGGCACCGGGTGTGTGGCCGCCTGCGCGGCCCGGACACATTCGGATCTCTTCGCACATCTTTTCCGCCGCACCGGTATGCCGCCGGGCGTACCGGGGCGTGCTCGTCGTCGTCACCCTCATTCCTGGAGTCCCGCGATGGCCACTCCCCCTACCGACACCTCTCTGTCCCCCCTGAAGACCGTCGCCGTGGTCGGCCTGGGCACCATGGGCACCGGCATCGCCGAGGTCCTGGCCAAGGCCGGCCGCACGGTCGTTGGCATCGACGTCAGCGAGACGGCGGCCGCCCGGTGCGTCGCCGCGCTGGAGTCCTCGACCGCCCGGGCGGTCGAGCGCGGCCGGCTGACCGAGTCCGAGCGCGCCGAGGCCCTGGCCCGGGTGCGTACCTCCACCTCGCTGGCCGACGCGGCCGACGCCGACCTGGTGATCGAGGTGGCGCCGGAGTCGTACGAGCTCAAGCAGCAGATCTTCCGGGAGCTGGACGGCATCGTGCGGCCGGAGACGATCCTGGCGACCGGCACCAACGCGCTGTCCGTGACCCGGCTCGCCGCCGACTCCGCCCGGCCCGAACGCGTCCTGGGCATGCACTTCTTCAACCCCGCGCCCGCGATGAAGCTCGTCGAGATCGTCTCCTCGGTGCTCACCGCCCCGCAGGCCGTCGCCGCGGTCACGGACCTGGCCGTGGAGCTGGGCAAGGAGCCGGTCTCGGTCGGCGACCGGCCGGGGTTCGTCGCCGACGGGCTGCTGTTCGGCTACCTCAACCAAGCCGCCGCGATGTACGAGGCGAAGTACGCCTCCCGGGAGGACATCGACGCCGCGATGCGGCTGGGCTGCGGTCTGCCGATGGGCCCGCTGGCGCTGCTGGACCTGATCGGCATCGACACCGCGCGCACCGTCCTGGAGGCGATGTACGAGGCCTCGCGCGACCGGCTGCACGCGCCGGCGCCGATCCTGCGGCAGCTGAGCGAGGCGGGTCTGACCGGCCGGAAGGCGGGCTGCGGCTTCTACACCTACGAGGCGCCCGGCAGCGGCACCGTGGTGCCCGACGCGCTGACCCCGCGCGACGGCGGCAGCCTGGGTGCGGGTCGCCCGGTCCGCTCGGTCGGTGTGGCCGGCTCGGGCACCATGGCCTGCGGCATCGCGGAGGTGTTCGCCAAGGCCGGGTTCGAGGTGGTGCTGGCCGCGCGCAGCCCGGAGAAGGCCGAGGCCGCGAAGGGGCGTGTCGGCAGGTCGCTGTCGCGCTCGGTGGACAAGGGGCGGCTGACCGCCGAGGCCGCCGCGCAGGCGCTGGACAGGATCACGGCGACCGGCAGTTACGACGACTTCGCCGACGTGGACCTCGTCGTGGAGGCCGTCGCCGAGGACCTGGCGGTCAAGCAGCACCTGTTCGGGGTGCTGGACAAGGTGTGCAAGCCGGGCGCGGTGCTGGCCACCACGACCTCCTCGCTGTCCGTGGTCGCCTGCGCCCGTGCCACCACGCGGCCGCAGGACGTGATCGGCATGCACTTCTTCAACCCGGCGCCCGCGATGAAGCTGGTCGAGGTGGTGCGCACGGTGCTCACCGCGGACGACGTCCACGCCACGGTGCGCGAGGTCTGCGCGAAGATCAAGAAGCATCCGGTGGACTGCGGCGACCGGGCCGGTTTCATCGTCAACGCGCTGCTGTTCCCGTACCTGAACAACGCGGTGAAGATGGTCCAGGAGCACTACGCGTCGCTGGACGACATCGACGCGGCGATGAAGCTCGGCGGCGGCTACCCGATGGGGCCCTTCGAGTTGCTGGACGTGGTCGGCCTGGACGTGTCGCTGGCCATCGAGAAGGTGCTCCACCAGGAGTTCCGCGACCCCGGGCTGGCCCCGGCGCCGCTGCTGGAGCATCTGGTGGCCGCGGGCTGCCTCGGCCGCAAGACGGGCCGCGGCTTCCGCGAATATGCCCGGCGCTGACCGGGGTGAGGAGCGGGCCCGGGCGCGGCACGGACCGGCACGGGAGTGGGGCGGACCGGCACGGGAGTGGGGCGGCCTGCTGGATCCGGCACCGGCCGCCCCGCCCGTCAGCGGCGCAAGCGGAGCCGGACCCGCACAAAAGGCCGCCCGCATGGAGTACGTTCGGGGCATGCCCCAGCCCGCCATGTCCTCACGCACCCCCGCCTCGCCCGACGCACCGGAGAGCACCGCAGGCTCCCGAGCGGCCGCCCAGCGGCTGAAGATGCGCCGGGAGCTGGCCGCCGCCGCGATGGAGCTGTTCGCGACGAAGGGCTACGAGGCGACCACGGTGGACGAGATCGCCGCGGCGGCCGGGGTCGCCCGCCGCACCTTCTTCCGTCACTTCCGCAGCAAGGAAGAGGCGATCTTCCCCGATCACGACGACACCCTGGTCCGCGTCGAGGCGGTGCTGAACGCGGCCGCCGCGCACGAGCACCCGCTGGACACGGTGTGCCGCGGCATCAAGGAAGTGATGAAGATGTACGCGGCGCGGCCGGACATCTCGGTCGCCCGGTACAAGCTCACCCGCGAGGTGCCCACGCTGCGGGAGGCGGAGATCGCCTCGGTGTCCCGCTACGAGCGGCTGTTCACGCGCTATCTGCTGGGCCACTTCGACGAGCACGCCCACGCCGACGACGCCAACGACGACCCGCTGCTGGCGGAGGTCGCCGCCTCGGCGGTGGTCACCGCGCACAACCATGTGCTGCGCCGCTGGCTGCGCGCGGGCGGCCAGGGCGATCTGGAGGCGCAGCTGGACCACGCCTTCGCCATCGTGCGCAAGACGTTCGGCACCGGGATCAGCGCCGGCCGCAAGGGCGAGGCGGCGTCCCGGTCGTCGGGGACGTCCGACACCTCGTCCGACACGCCGTCCAGCGCCTCGTCCGGCGCGTCGGACGCGTCCGCCCCCTCCGACGGCTCCTCGGACGCGCCCGCCGTGACGGCCTCCCGGAAGGGGGAGGTGCTGGTCGCGGTGGCCCGCACCGACGCCCCGCTGGAGGAGGTCATGCGGACCATCGAGGAGGCACTCGGCAAGGAGCGCTGAGCGCCGCGGCAGCCGGGCCGACGAGTACGGCCGGCCCAGGCGCCGATACGGCACCACAGGACGACACCAGCACAGGAAGCGGCCGCCCCGCCGACCGGGGCGGCCGCTTCCGCATGTCCGGGCGGCTCTGTTCGACCCCCTTCGGGTGGTTCTGCCCCGCAGCGCACCCCGCCATCGATCGATCATCGCTCATCTGTTACGTAAAGATTTCGTATGAGCGCAATTTCTGGCACTGAGTGCCTTGTCAGCTGACACGCGGTGTCATACGTTGGGGGTGTCCGGGCGGACCGGCAGCGGTGACCAGCCGTGTGCCGGCTGTCCCGGCGGGGCCGTCGGTCCCGCACGCCCGGACGCCTGCGTCACAGGCACTTCTCGCGCCACAAAGCGCTGCCACGTACCACCGGCCGCACCGACGGCTTCCCGACCCCAGCAGCACCGACGTATCCCCCGCGCCCCTCCTCGGGGCGCTCGACGCCGGAGGCACCACCGTGACCGTGAAGGACATCCTGGACGCGATCCAGTCGCCGGACGCCACGTCCGCCGACTTCGCCGCCCTGCCGCTCCCCGAGTCGTACCGCGCGATCACCGTGCACAAGGACGAGACGGAGATGTTCGCGGGCATGGCGACCCGCGAGAAGGACCCGCGCAAGTCGCTGCACCTGGAGGAGGTCCCGCTGCCCGAACTGGGCCCGGGCGAGGCCCTCGTGGCCGTCATGGCCTCCTCGGTCAACTACAACACCGTCTGGTCGTCCATCTTCGAGCCGATGCCGACCTTCTCCTTCCTGGAGCGCTACGGCCGCACCAGCGAGCTGGCCCGGCGGCACGACCTGCCGTACCACATCGTCGGCTCCGACCTCGCCGGCGTCGTCCTGCGCACCGGCCCCGGCGTCAACGCCTGGAAGCCCGGCGACGAGGTGGTCGCGCACTGCCTGTCCGTGGAACTGGAGTCCTCCGACGGCCACAACGACACCCTGCTCGACCCCGAGCAGCGCATCTGGGGCTTCGAGACCAACTTCGGCGGCCTGGCGGAGATAGCGCTGGTCAAGTCCAACCAGCTGATGCCCAAGCCGCGCCACCTGACCTGGGAGGAGGCCGCCGCCCCGGGCCTGGTCAACTCCACCGCCTACCGCCAGCTGGTCTCCCGCAACGGCGCCGGCATGAAGCAGGGCGACAACGTCCTGATCTGGGGTGCCAGCGGCGGCCTCGGCTCGTACGCCACCCAGCTCGCCCTCGCCGGCGGCGCCACCCCGATCTGCGTGGTCTCCAGCGAGCAGAAGGCCGAGATCTGCCGGAGCATGGGCGCCGAACTCATCATCGACCGCCGCGCCGAGGACTACCGGTTCTGGAAGGACGAGCACACCCAGGACCCCAAGGAGTGGAAGCGCTTCGGCAAGCGGATCCGCGAACTGACCGGCGGCGAGGACGTCGACATCGTCTTCGAGCACCCCGGACGCGAGACCTTCGGCGCCTCCGTCTACGTCACCCGCAAGGGCGGCACCATCGTCACCTGCGCCTCCACCTCCGGCTACCAGCACGAGTACGACAACCGCTACCTGTGGATGTCGCTCAAGCGGATCATCGGCTCCCACTTCGCCAACTACCGCGAGGCCTGGGAGGCCAACCGGCTCATCGCCAAGGGGAAGATCCACCCGACGCTGTCGAAGGTGTACCCCCTGCAGGACACCGGACAGGCCGCGTACGACGTCCACCGCAACCTGCACCAGGGCAAGGTCGGCGTCCTCTGCCTCGCCCCCGAGGAGGGCCTGGGCGTGCGCGACCCCGAGATGCGCGCCCAGCACCTCGACGCCATCAACCGCTTCCGGAACATCTGAGAGGCGCACATGAGCGAGCGTGACACCGCCGCGCAGGGGCGGGGCAAGGACCGGCCGTGGCTCATGCGGACCTATGCCGGCCACTCCACGGCCGAGGCGTCCAACGCGCTGTACCGGCGCAACCTCGCCAAGGGGCAGACCGGTCTGTCGGTGGCCTTCGACCTGCCCACCCAGACCGGCTACGACCCCGACCACGTCCTCGCGCGCGGCGAGGTCGGCCGGGTCGGGGTGCCGGTCGCACACCTGGGCGACATGCGCAAGCTGTTCCAGGACATCCCGTTGGAGCGGATGAACACCTCGATGACCATCAACGCCACGGCCATGTGGCTGCTGGCGCTGTACCAGGTCGTCGCCGAGGAGCAGGGCGCCGACATCAGCGCGCTGCAGGGGACCACCCAGAACGACATCGTCAAGGAGTACCTGTCCCGGGGCACCCATGTGTTCCCGCCCGGTCCGTCGATGCGCCTGACCACCGATCTGATCGCGTACACGGTCACGCACATGCCGAAGTGGAACCCGATCAACATCTGCAGCTACCACCTGCAGGAGGCCGGTGCCACGCCGGTGCAGGAGATCGCCTACGCGATGTCCACGGCGATCGCCGTGCTGGACGCGGTGCGCGACTCCGGCCAGGTGCCGCAGGAGCGCATGGGCGACGTCGTCGGCCGGATCTCCTTCTTCGTCAACGCCGGGGTCCGGTTCATCGAGGAGATGTGCAAGATGCGCGCCTTCGGCCGCATCTGGGACCGCATCACCCGCGAGCGGTACGGCATCGAGAACCCCCGGCACCGCCGCTTCCGCTACGGCGTCCAGGTCAACTCGCTCGGCCTGACGGAGGCTCAGCCGGAGAACAACGTCCAGCGGATCGTGCTGGAGATGCTGGCCGTCACCCTGTCCAAGGACGCCCGCGCCCGCGCCGTGCAGCTGCCCGCCTGGAACGAGGCCCTCGGTCTGCCCCGGCCCTGGGACCAGCAGTGGTCGCTGCGCATCCAGCAGGTCCTCGCCTACGAGTCCGACCTGCTGGAGTACGACGACATCTTCGAGGGCTCGAAGGTGATCGAGGCCAAGGTGGACGAGCTGGTGGAGGCGGCGCTCGCCGAGATCGACCACATCCAGCGGATGGGCGGTGCGCTGGCCGCCGTGGAGTCCGGGTATCTCAAGTCCCAGCTGGTCGCCTCGCACGCCGAGCGCCGGGCCCGGATCGAGTCCGGCCAGGACAAGATCGTCGGGGTGAACGTCTTCCAGGAGACCGAGCCCAGCCCCCTCACCGCCGACCTGGACACCGCGATCCAGACCGTCGACCCCGACGTGGAGGCCCGGGTGGTGCGGTGCCTGCGGCAGTGGCGCGACACCCGCTACCAGCCGCCGTACAACCACCCGCGGGCGAGCAAGGCGCTGGAGCGGCTGAAGGAGGCCGCGCAGGGCACGGAGAACCTCATGGAGGCCACCCTGGAGTGCGCCCGGGCCGGCGTCACCACCGGCGAGTGGGCGGGGGCGCTGCGCGAGGTGTTCGGCGAGTACCGCGCGCCGACAGGTGTGTCGTCCGCGCCCGTGGCCGTCACCGCCGAGGAGGGCACACGCCTGGCCGATGTGCGCCGCAAGGTGGAGCTGACCGCCCGTGACCTGGGTGTGGGCAAGCTGCGCTTCCTGGTGGGCAAGCCCGGCCTGGACGGGCACTCCAACGGCGCCGAGCAGATCGCGGTGCGCGCCCGCGACGCCGGGTTCGAGGTGGTCTACCAGGGCATCCGGCTGACACCGGAACAGATCGTGGACGCCGCCCTCGCCGAGGACGTGCACGCGGTCGGCCTGTCCGTCCTCTCCGGCTCGCACGCCCGGCTGGTGCCGGAGGTGCTGCAGCGCCTCCGTGTGGCCGGTGCCACAGATATACCGGTGATCGCCGGTGGCATCATCCCCAGCGGTGACGCCGACGCGCTGCGCGAGGCCGGAGTGGCCGCCGTCTTCACCCCGAAGGACTTCGACATCACCGGCATCATCGGCCGCATCGTCGACGAGATCAGGACCGCGAACAAGCTCGACCCCCTGGAGGTTGCCGCATGACCCTCTCCGCCGACCGTCCGTCCGGCTGCCCGCAGCCCGGGACGACGTCCCCGCAGCGCGACGCCACCCGGCTGCGTCCGCGGCGCTCCTGCCTCGCGGTCCCCGGGAGCAACCCCCGCTTCCTGGAGAAGGCCCAGGGCCTGCCCGCCGACCAGGTGTTCCTGGACCTGGAGGACGCGTGTGCCCCGCTGGCCAAGCCGGAGGCGCGGCACACCATCGTGAAGTTCCTCAACGAGGGCGACTGGACGGGCAAGACCAGGGTGGTCCGGGTCAACGACTGGACGACCGAGTGGACCTACCGGGACGTCGTCACCGTCGTCGAGGGCGCCGGCCAGAACCTGGACTGCATCATGCTGCCGAAGGTGCAGGACGCCCACCAGGTCGTCGCGCTCGACATGCTGCTGACGCAGATCGAGAAGACCATGGGCTTCGAGGTGGGCCGTATCGGCATCGAGGCGCAGATCGAGAACGCCCGGGGCCTGAACAACGTCAACGAGATCGCCGCGGCCAGCCCGCGCCTGGAGACGATCATCTTCGGCCCGGCCGACTTCATGGCGTCGATCAACATGAAGTCCCTCGTGGTGGGCGAACAGCCGCCCGGTTACCCGGCGGACGCCTACCACTACATCCTGATGAAGATCCTCATGGCCGCCCGGGCCAACGACCTGCAGGCCATCGACGGCCCCTACCTGCAGATCCGCAACGTGGACGGCTTCCGTGAGGTCGCGCAGCGCTCCGCCGCGCTCGGGTTCGACGGCAAGTGGGTGCTCCACCCGGGTCAGGTCGAGGCCGCCAACGAGGTGTTCTCGCCGTCCCAGGAGGACTACGACCACGCCGAGCTGATCCTGGACGCGTACGCGTACTACACGTCCGAGGCGGGCGGCAAGAAGGGGTCGGCCATGCTCGGCGACGAGATGATCGACGAGGCCAGCCGCAAGATGGCCCTGGTCATCGCGGGCAAGGGACGCGCCGCCGGCATGAAGCGCACCAGCACGTTCGAGATCCCGGAGGACTGAAGCGGCATGCAGTTCGGACGCACCTACGAGGAGTTCGAGGTCGGCGCGACGTACAAGCACTGGCCGGGCAAGACGGTCACGGAGTACGACGACCATCTGTTCTGTCTGCTGACCATGAACCACCACCCGCTCCACCTGGACGCCCACTACGCCGGGGAGACCACGGACTTCGGCAAGAACGTGGTGGTGGGGAACTACGTGTACTCGCTGCTGCTCGGCATGAGCGTGCCGGACGTGTCCGGCAAGGCGATCGCGAACCTGGAGATCGAGTCGCTCAAGCACGTGGCGCCCACCTTCCACGGCGACACCATCTACGGCGAGACGACCG
Organism: Streptomyces thermoviolaceus; assembly: GCF_045209695.1. NCBI lineage: Bacteria > Bacillati > Actinomycetota > Actinomycetes > Kitasatosporales > Streptomycetaceae > Streptomyces > Streptomyces thermoviolaceus. Next base: position 854,067 of record NZ_CP109280.1, read on the forward strand.
TGCTGGACAAGTGGCCGTCGAAGTCGAAGAACGACCGCGGCATCGTCCACGTGGAGACCCGGGGCTACAAGCAGGACGGCACCCTGGTGTGCGTCTTCCGCCGCAAGGTCATGGTGCCGACCCAGACGTACATCAAGGAGCGGGGCGGGGAGCAGCCGGCCCGCCCGGAGCCGAAGCAGCAGGAGAAGTGAGCCATGGCCCGTCTCGCCCAGACGCCCGGTCTGACGGACGTCCAGCAGGAGATCGTCTCCACCGTCCGTGACTTTGTCGACAAGGAGATCATCCCGGTCGCGACCGAGCTGGAGCACCGCGACGAGTACCCGCAGCAGATCGTGGACGGCCTGAAGGAGCTGGGCCTGTTCGGTCTGATGATCCCCGAGGAGTACGGGGGTCTGGGCGAGTCCCTGCTGACCTACGCGCTGTGCGTGGAGGAGATCGCCCGCGGCTGGATGTCGGTGTCCGGCATCATCAACACCCACTTCATCGTTGCCTACATGCTCAAGCAGCACGGCACGCAGGAACAGAAGGACTACTTCCTGCCGAAGATGGCGGCCGGTGAGATCCGCGGCGCGTTCTCGATGTCGGAGCCGTCGCTGGGCTCGGACGTGTCCGCGATCACCTCCAAGGCGGTGAAGGACGGCGACGAGTACGTCCTGACCGGCCAGAAGATGTGGCTGACCAACGGCGGCACCTCCTCCCTGGTGGCCGTGCTCGTCCGCACCGACGAGGGGCACCCCGAGGGCACACCGCCCCACAGGTCCATGACGACCTTCCTGGTGGAGAAGGAGCCCGGGTTCGGCGAGGTGCGCCCCGGCCTGACCATCCCCGGCAAGATCGACAAGATGGGCTACAAGGGGGTCGACACCACCGAGCTGATCATGGACGGGCTGCGGGTGCCGGCCGACCGCGTGCTCGGCGGCACCACCGGCCGCGGCTTCTACCACATGATGGACGGCGTCGAGGTGGGCCGGGTGAACGTGGCGGCCCGCGGCTGCGGCGTCGCCCTGCGCGCCTTCGAACTGGGTGTGCAGTACGCCCAGCAGCGGCACACCTTCGGCAAGCCCATCGCCCAGCACCAGGCCATCCAGTTCAAACTGGCGGAGATGGCCACCAAGGTGGAGGCCGCGCACTCCATGATGGTCAACGCCGCCCGGAAGAAGGATTCCGGCCAGCGCAACGACCTGGAGGCCGGCATGGCGAAGTACCTGGCCGCCGAGTACTGCAAGGAGGTCGTGGAGGACGCGTTCCGCATCCACGGCGGCTACGGCTTCTCCAAGGAGTACGAGATCGAGCGCCTCTACCGGGAGGCGCCGATGCTGCTCATCGGTGAAGGCACCGCCGAGATCCAGAAAATGATCATCGGTCGCCGCCTCCTCGAGGAATACCGGATCCAGGGCTGATTGTCCGTGTACGGGGTGTTTTCTTCGAGAAGAAGATCACACCCCGTCAGCGGTTTCAGGCGGCCGACTCGACTTCCCGGCTTACCCAGTTGCGGCGCCGAACCGCTACGATCGCGGAAAGCCGCCGTCCCCCGTCGAAAGCGCGGCATTCATCCGCTACGAAGGTCATCCATGCCCCACAGCCAAACCTCTGCACCTCGCGACAGCCTGGCCGGCGTACGCCTCGCGCGCGGAGCATCGCCGTGGCTTCTGCCGACCGTCGCCACCGCAGCCGTGAGCCTGGTACGCGCCCGCCGCTCGGGCGCGGCCAAGGCGCTCGCCGTCCCCGCCACCGCGCTCGCCGCGGGGATGCTGTGGTTCTTCCGCGACCCCGAGCGCGAGATCGGCCAAGGCCGGGTCATCTCGCCCGCCGACGGCGTGGTGCAGAGCATCATGCCGTGGAAGGACGGCCGCACCCGTGTCGCGATCTTCATGAGCCCGCTGAACGTCCACGTCAACCGGGCCCCGCTGGCCGGCACGGTCACCTCGGTCGAGCACATCCCCGGCGGATTCGTTCCTGCTTTCAACAAGGAGAGCGAGAACAACGAGCGCGTCGTCTGGCACTTCGACACCGAACTCGGTGACATCGAGATGGTCCAGATCGCCGGCGCGGTGGCCCGCCGGATCGTTCCCTACGTCCCGTCGGGCACCAAGGTCGAGCAGGGCGAGCGCATCGGCCTGATCCGCTTCGGCTCGCGGGTCGACCTGTACCTGCCGGAAGGTGTGGACGTGGCCGTCGAGGTCGGCCAGAAGACCGTGGCTGGGGTGACGCGCCTTGACCGTGATTGACCCCGACACCCAGACCGGCTGGGTGCCCGAGGCCGACGAGGCGGACGACGAGGAGGAGATGCCCCTGTCGCTGCGCCTGTCGATAGCGGACACCCTCACCCTCGGCAACGCCACGTGCGGCTTCATGGCGGTGTACTTCACCACCACCGGCATCCTGATCCCGCATCTGGCCGGCCACGACACCGGCGGCATGGCCCGGCACAGCGCCGCGACGGCGGTCATCCTGATGCTGTGCGCGGCCGTGTTCGACCTGTTCGACGGCCTGGTCGCCCGCAAGCTGCGCTCCTCCCCCATGGGCGCGGAGCTGGACAACCTCTCCGACCTGATCAGCTTCGGCCTGGCCCCGGCGTACTTCGTGCTGGTGTACGGCATGGTCGCCGACGACGCCCATCAGCGGGTGGCCGCGCTCGGCGCGGTCGTGGTGCTGCTGGCGGTGGTGCTCCGGCTCGCCAGGTTCTCCTGCGTGACGATGAAGGACGGCATGTTCCAGGGCATGCCCTCGCCGTTCGGAGCGCTCACGGTCGTGTCGATCGTGCTGCTCGAACTGCCCTTCGTGGCCACGCTGCTGGCGATCCTGGGCACGGCCTGGCTGATGGTCAGCCGGGTCGAGTACCCCAAGCCGCGGGGCCGGCTCGCGGGGGCGATGCTCTCCTGGATCGTGCTGTCCATGGGGCTGCTCGCCGCCTGGGCCTTCGACGCCCCGAGCGGCCAGCTGCTGCTGCAGACCGGCTGCGCGCTGCAGCTGGTCATGGGCGCGGTGATCCCGCTGTTCGCCACGGCCCGCCGGGTGAACAACTTCCGCGACAACCGGCGCGAGGCCCGCGCGGCCCAGCTGCCGTGACCCGCGCACACACCTGACGGCGTCCGCCGGCCTCTTCGACGACGGACGACAGGGGCCCGGAACCACGACGGTTCCGGGCCCCTTCCGCGTCCACGCGGGCCTGCGCCCGCCTGCCGGCCTCAGGAAGCCTCCGGCCGCAGAAAGTCGCGCGCGATCCGCTCGGCCACCCGCTCCAGGATCGGCCCGGCCTCGGCGATGCACCGCGCCACGTCCGGCTCCTCCTCCGTCAGCGCGTACGCCCGCCGGATCCCGGCCCCGCGCAGGGCCTGCGGCGTCAGCGCCAGCCGCCCGCACACCGCGACGACGTCCCGGCCCGCGGCCCGCGCCGCCGCGGCGACCCCGGCCGGCGCCTTGCCGTGCAGCGTCTGCTCGTCCAGCGACCCCTCACCGGTGATCACCAACGAGCACCGCTGCAGCGCCGACGCGAAACCCAGCACCTCCAGCATGATCTCGATCCCCGCCCGGAACCGGGCCCCCAGCAGCAGCGCCCCGTACCCGATCCCCCCGGCCGCCCCGGCACCCGGCGAGACCGCGTACCGGGCCGCCCGGGGCCCCACCGCCTCCTCCAGCACCGTCACATAGTGCGTGAGCGCCGTGTCCAGGCGTCCCACGTCGTCCGGCGAGGCGCCTTTCTGCGGGCCGTACACCGCCGGGGCGCCCTTCGGCCCGGTCAGCGGGTTGTCGACGTCACCGGCGAGGATCAGCTCCACCGAGTCCAGCCGGGCATCGAGGCCGGACAGGTCGGCGTGCGCGAGACCGCCCAGTCCCCCGCCGCCGGGCGGCACCGGTGTGCCGTCCGCGGTGAGGAACCGTGCGCCCAGCGCCGCGAGCATGCCCGCCCCGCCGTCGGTGGTCGCGCTGCCGCCGACCCCGAAGACGATCGTGGTCGCGCCCGCGTCCAGCGCGGCCCGCAGCAGCTCGCCGGAGCCGTACGTGGACGCCGTCAACGGCGCGAGGACCCCCGCGGGCAGCCGCCGCAGTCCGCTGGCCTGCGCCATCTCCACGACCGCCGTGCTGCCGCGCAGTGCGAACGCGGCCGTCACCTGCTCGCCGAGCGGACCGGCGACCCGCACCTCGCGCCGCTCGAACCCGGCCGCGACCGCCGCGTCCACCGTCCCGTCGCCGCCGTCGGCCACGGGCAGCGCCTCGACACGCACCTCGGGGACGACGCGGCGCAGGCCCGCCGTGACGTGCTCGGCGACCTCGACCGCCGTCAGCGACCCCTTGAACTTGTCCGCGGCCACCAGCACCCCGTGCCCAGCATCCACCGCAGCGTCCGCCACCTCGCCATCCCCTTGCTCTCCGGGCCCCGCGCATCAGGGGCAGCCATCGCGCCGCCGGCGACCCTAGCCCGCGGCCGCCCCCACCGCCATGCCCCGACCAGCCCCAGCACCCTGCCTCCTTCGCGCCGCTGCCGTGCCCCGCCCGCCCCGGAACCGAGGCCGCCCGCCGCTATAGGCACCGCGAGGTCCGGGCGCCGCACACGCGGGACAGCGCAGGAAAACCGGGTACACCGCTGCTATGGACGCTGTCGGGACACGGCCCCAGCCCGTGCTCAGCCGGACGGACCTCGCCGACCGGGTGCTCGGCGGCTGGCTGGGCCGGATCGCGGGCAACATGCTCGGCAAGCCGGTCGAGCAGGGCGACCGGTGGACCCGCGAGCGCATCGACCGCTATCTGCGGCGCTCAAACGCCCTGCCGCTCACCGACTACCTGCCCGCGCCGGGCGCGTCCGGCACCGGCCCCGACCTGCCCGACCTGCGCCCCGAGTGGCCTCGGTGCGTGCGCGGCCGGATCCACGGCAGCTGCCGCGACGACGACATCGACTACACGATCCTCGGCCTGCACCTGCTGCGGACCCACGGCTTCGCGTTCACCACCGAGCAGGTCGGCACCCTGTGGCTGCTGCACCTGCCCTACCTGCAGACGTTCACCGCCGAACGCGCCGCCTACCGCAATCTGGCCAACGGCCTCAAACCGCCCCTGACGGCCACCTACGACAACCCCTACCAGGAGTGGATCGGCGCCCTGATCCGCGCCGACATCCACGGCTGGACCAGCCCCGGCGACCCGAGCCGCGCCGCAGCCCTGGCCCGCCGCGACGCCGTGCTGTCCCACACCGGCAACGGCGTGTACGGCGCGATGTGGGCGGCGGCCCTGATCGCCGCCGCGTTCACCGCACCCGACGTGCGCACCGCGATCGAGACGGCGCTCACCGTCGTCCCGGCGAGCAGCCGCCTGGCCCGCACCGTGCGCCGGGTGGTCACCCTGCACGAGGCGGGCGTGGCCTGGGAGGACACCCTCACCACGCTCGCGCAGGAGACCGCCGGCCTCGGCTGGCTGCACATCGTCCCGAACGCCGCCGTCCTCACCGCCGGCGTGCTCCACGGCGACGGCGACTTCACCCGGACGATCACCCTGACCGTCCGCGGCGGCCTGGACACCGACTCCAACGGCGCCACCGCCGGCTCGGTGGCCGGGGTGCTCACCGGCGCCGGGGCCATCCCCGCCCAGTGGACCGAACCCCTGCGGGACACGGTGCGCAGCGCGGTCTTCGGCTTCGACGGCGCCCGCATCAGCGAGCTCGCCGAGCGCACCCTGGAACTGGCTACCCTTCCAGGATGACCACTGCAGAGCCCCAGGACTACGCCACCTACATCGCCGGCCTGCCCCGCGTCCTGGCCGGCGCCGCCATGCTCTTCCGGGACGCCCGGGGACGGGTGCTGCTCGTCGATCCCAACTACCGGGACGGCTGGACACTGCCCGGCGGCACCGTCGAGTCGGACGACGGCGAGACCCCGCGCCAGGGCGCGCGCCGCGAGACCCTCGAGGAGATCGGCCTGGACCGCGAACCGGGCCGTCTGCTGGCCGTCGACTGGGTCCACGGCACCGGCCGCCCGCCGCTGGTGGCCTACCTCTACGACGGCGGCGTGCTCACCGAGGACGACCTGAAGGCGATCCGCCTGCAGGAGGAGGAGCTCCTGTCCTGGCGCCTGGTCCCCCGCGAGGACCTCCTCGCCCACCTGCCGGACCCCGTGGGCCACCGCGTCCTGGCCGCCCTGGAGATGCTGGACGCCGGCACGGGCACGGCCGAGCTGGAGGACGGGCGCCGGGTGGGGTGACGCCGGGGGCGGGCGGGTGAGGGGGGGTGTCGCCACCGGCGGTGCGGTGCTGTCAGGGTCACGAAGACAGCGCCCGTCGCGACAGTGCGGGGACGCTTCGGACACGCGGCGCAACACCCGATCGACGAGGCACGAGTCCTGTGCGGCAGCGGCACTCCTGTCCACGGTCGACAGTGGGCCGGGCATGGGCGGGAGTCTGCCGCGCGGTGCCACCGCACCCCTGAGTTCTGCCACCGTGCCTGTCCACAGGCACTCAGGCAGGCACAATGCTCTTTGTCAGGATGGAGGAGGGGCATCATGACAAAGGAGAAGCCGCAGCTGCTGTTCATCCACGGCATCGGCGGGCTCCGGGACAGTACTGCTGAGAGACGCGACTGGCTACGGGCGCTCGCGAGGGGCCTACGGGACGCCGACCTGAGCGACCACATCTCCGCCCTGACACAGGGATGGTTGGCCGACGTCACGTTCGCCAACTACAGCGACCTGTTCAACCGCCGGGGAGTCCAAGGCTCCGCGTCTTTGGACCTGGACGACGAACACGACACTCGCTTCCTGGCGGATCTCCTCGACTCGGTGCTGGACGGGCTGGCGGAGCAGCTGTCGGTGGAGAGCAGCCCTCACGACGCCCGCATCATCCGTGACGCACGCTTCCAACTCGACGCCGCGATCGAGGGCCGGCAGGCCCAAGGGCCGGGAAACTTCGGACGGCGGCTGATCGGCGTGACGACGACCCTGTTGCGACTGCCCGGCATCTGCCGGGCTGCGCAGTGGCTGACCGGCTTGGAGCTGCTGTCCGAGCTGTCCCAGGTCGGCCGCTACCTCAACCGCACAGGCTCCAAAGCGGAACTGGGAGCCGCGATCCGCAGCCGTGTACTCCACGGCCTGGATCCTGGTCGGCCGCTCGTGGTGGTGTCGCACAGCCTGGGCACGGTGGTCGCCTACGAGGCGCTTCACGAGTACGAGGGAACGGTGCCCCTCTGGGTGACGTTGGGTTCACCCCTGGCTCTGGGAGCGGTGGTGCTGGACCGTCTGGTCCCGCGCCCCGGACGGTGCCCGGAGAACGTGGCCGCCTGGCGCAACTTCTGGGACCGCGACGACATCGTCGTCGGCCGGCCGCATCTGGCGGACTGGTTCCGTCCCAGCACGAGTGGTGTCAAGGTCGTGACAGAGCGCGTCGACTCACGCGGACCCTGGACGCACACCGCCACGAAGTACTTGGAACACGGCGCTGTCGCCCGCCCCGTGGTCGAGGCCCTTCGGTCATGACGATGGCGACAACCCCGCCCCGCCACGTCCTGGTTGTGGCTGCCCAGTGTGGGGATGCCAGGCTGGTAGGCCTGGAGGACACAGCGCGAGCCCTGCATGAGGTCCTCGTGGACCCGGACCTGGGAGCCTGCCTGGACCGGGGGGAGCACTCCTTGCTGATCGGCGACGATCTGGGCAAGAGCCGGGTTCACGAGGCTGTGGAGCGCGCCGCCGACGCCGCACGGCGCGACGGCGGCGTTCTCGTGCTTGCCCTGCTTGGTCATGGTCAGGGCGCCGAGGGTGCGCCACTGCACTTCGTCACATCCGGGACGAGGAACTCGGAGCCGCTGACCAACGTCAACGTCCCGTCCCTGCTGGGTGACCTCTGTAATCACCCTGGCCTCGCAGGGCTGATCGTCATCGTCGACACCTGCCTCGCGGGAGGAGCGATTCCGTCGACGTCGCACCTCACCGCGGGAGTACGGGCAGGCAATGTGCGGCTCTCCTTGCTCTTCGGAGCCTCGGCGAAAGAACCGGCGTACGACCTGCAACTGAGCAGACATCTCATCCGGCTGATCCGAGACGGTGTGCCGGACGCCGGGAAATTCTTGAAGGTGGACGACCACTTGATGAAACGGCTCCGTGAACAGATCAGCGGCCAGCTGCCGGGACGCTATGAATTCGACGGTGCCGCCCGGTACGGTGAGGAGATCTGGCTGGCTCGCAACCGTGCTGTCTCAGCCGTGCACGATCTCGGACCGATCTCGATCAAGGTGATCAATGACGCCGCCAGGCGCCACGAAAGCGGCCTGCGGTTCCAAACGGAGGAAGAATTCGTCGCATGGACGGAGGAGCATCTCGACACGACACCTGCCGCCCTTCCGTACACCGCTCGCCGGTTGCTGGAGGTGAGGGACGAACTTGAGGTCGGCCGCAAGACACTGAACGTCATGGACAGGATCTTCGGTCCATCGCTCACCGAAGACGACCTGCGGCTTGCCGGAATGCTCTCGGGTCTGCCACTGGATCTACTGAGCGGCGACAACCCGGTCGACTTGCGGCTGCTGGTCGAGTACTGCACCCATTACGGAAGATCTGCCACGGGAGAATACCGGGCACTGGCCCACTTGGCCGCAGCACTGACCCACGTGACGCGACAGTTCGACACGCCGCCGGAGGACCTAGCGGCGTGGGCACATAATCTGCGTCTCAACCCGGCGTTCAACAGCCGATTGCACGAACTGAATCAGCATCCTCACGCCGACAGAACCCCGCGACTGATCCTGGTGCTGGAGGACGACGGAGGCGAAAGCATCGTCCGCGTGGACGCATGGCTGCTGTACGGTCGTGCGGTCATCACCAGTCGGCGCTTCCCCTGCGGCTCCGGGGAGCGCGGGTTCACGACGGCTCTGGCCGATGCCGTGGCGTGGTCGCGCCCTCGGGCCAACATCGCGAAAAGGCCGTTGACCAGCATCGACGTGGCCGAGCCAACCCTCACACTGCTGGAGAACCCACCCGAGGAGCAAGCCTTCCGCAAGAAGACGGCACTGGGTGTCCAGTACACGGTCACCACACGTTGGTCGGGGCTGCTCACACCCCCTTACGGAACCACGGTCGACGACATGCTCCAGGTCGGCGAACACTTGTTGGCTCACTTGAACGACACCGACGGCTGCTCCGGCCCCCACTGGCTCAGCCCGGACCAGTTGAGGACCGTCGAGCACGTACAGGAGCACCTGAGCAACCACGGTTTGGGGCAACAGGTATGGGCCGTTCCCTCTCTTCCGGAGTCGGACTGGGTTGTCATCGCGCAGGAACTGCTCGAGCACACCCCTGCTTTGATCTGGCCGCGGGGCAAGGGGCTCAGCGACGAACAGAGAGCCAAGAGGTCCGTTGCCAGGTACTGGCGGTCCCTGCCCCAGCAAGTCGCGGAGGCCTACCGGCAGAACAGGAAGGGGTCCTTGAGCCATGACGACGACCTGGCACCCCTCGCCGCCGTGAGAGCCGCTTGGCATGACAGGGACTGGCAGGCGTTCTGTCGGCGCCGGGCGCACAGGGTTCTGAGCGCACCTGAAGAGGTCACGTACAAGGAGTGAGCATGAGCTGGACCCCGTACTACCGCGGCACGGGAGTTCCCCCGGAGAACCGTGACGACCGGTCCGTGCTGCCGCTTCCTCCCCCATGGCGTTCCTCCACGGGCCGGCGGACGACCGACCCGAGCAGGGACCCTGCCCGCACCTATCGCCCGGCCCCTGGACTCGTCGACGCTGTGAACGCGGCCCTGCACCTGCGCCGCCCCCTGCTGCTGACGGGCCGCGCCGGTTCCGGGAAGTCCACCGTCATCCGACAGATCGCCGCCGAACTGGAACTCGGTGAGGTGCTGCATTGGCACATCACCTCGCGCAGCACCCTCGCCGACGCGCTCTACCGCTACGACGCTCTGGGCCGTATCCACGCGCACAACCTGCGCGCGGCCAACGGCCAGACGCCGGCCAGCGACACGGAGTACGAGGACGACATCGGTGATTTCGTGCAGCTCGGCCCCTTGGGTACGGCGCTTCTCCCGGGCACGCGTCCCCGTGCGCTGTTGATCGACGAGATCGACAAGAGTGATCTCGACCTGCCAAGCGACCTCCTCGACGTTCTGGAACGGGGCAGTTTCGAGATTCCCGAACTGGCCCGGCATCCCAAACGCGAGATCGAGGTGCGCACCGCCGACAAGGACGGCAAGCACACCATCAAGGATGGCTGGGTGCAGTGCACGGAATTCCCGGTCATCGTCCTGACGAGCAACGGCGAACGCGATTTCCCCGCTCCTTTCCTTCGCCGCTGCGTCCGCTTCGACATGCCACCCCTCTCCGAAGAGAATCTCAAGGAGATCGTCGCCGCTCACCTCGGCGACATCTCGGACGAAACCACCGATTCCCTCCTGAAGGCGTTTCTCGAGAGGCTGAACGACAACGATCACGTCGCCATCGATCAACTCCTCAACGCCGTCTACCTGCTGCGTGGCGACCAGGTGACAGACAGCGACCAGCGGCGACATCTGAAGGCAATGCTGCTGCAGGGGCTGGGACGTGGCTGAGGACTCCGCCGCCCTTCTGGCGAAGCTCGCTCGGGCCGCCGCCGACGACATCGACCTCGAGGGACTCCTCGACGCGGTGCTCCTCGCCGCGGTGCGGCCGCCCGCGGAACAGGACGCGGACGGTTCCGCCTCCGCCGGGGGCACGGACGACACGGCGCAGCACCAGAAGGACACAGCCGCGTCCGCACACGGCGACCGGCGGCTGGACGGTACGCGGGCGATCGGCTCCTCCCGTGAGCCGGCCGCCTCGGTATGGTTGAAGGAACAAGGCACCGACCGTGTCCCGGGAAAGCAAGTGAGCATGGGCCGTGCCACTGCCCTGCCTCATGCCCAGGACATCGGCCGTGCGCTGAGGCCGTTTCGCCGGCCGTGGCTCTCCGGTGTTCGTCGTCGCCTCGACGTCGACGCCACCGTCGAGCACTACACCCTGACCGGGATGCTCATCCCCCAACTCGCTCCGGCGCCGGAACCATGGCTGGAGGCGATCGTCGTCCTCGACCGCGGCACCGCCATGGCGGTGTGGGACGAAACAGTTCGCGCCTTTGTCAAGCTGCTGCGTGCCCTGGCAGCCTTCCGCGACGTCCGTGTCTGGCACCTCGAGCATGCGTCCGACGGGTCCATTCTCCGCGACCATCACGGGCGTTGTGTGCCCATGGACCCGGACGCCGCCCAGCCCCCGCCGGCGCGCCGTCTTCTTCTCGTCGTCTCCGATTGTGCGGCGCCGGCCTGGCGGCAGGAGGCCCTGTGGCGCACCCTGCACACCTGGAGCCGCACCGCCCCGGTGGCACTGATCAATCCCCTGCCCAAGCGGCTGTGGCAGCGCTCCGGCCTCGATCTTCCGCGCACCATCGCGACCGCGCCCAAGCCTGCCTCACCCGGCCGTCTGCTCGCGTACCGCCGCCCACGTCTTCTCCGTGAGAGCGTGGGGACGAAACCGTGGCTGGCCCTGCCGGTCCTGGAACTGGCCCCGGACCAGGTCCTCGCGTGGGCACGCACACTGATGCGCACAGACCCGAACGGCTGCGAGGCCGTCCTCGTCCCGGCCACCGGACGACCGCCTGTGCGTCGCCTCCACCGAGGGCCGGCCCGGCAGAACCCCACACCCGTCGATGAGCAGGTACGGGCTCGCGCGGAGGCTTTCGCCGACGACCGTGAGTCCAACGCCGTGCGCCTCGCTGTCGCGGCCGCCCCGCTCGGTTCCTTCACCCTGCCGGTCCTTGACGTGCTCCGCGAACGCTTGGTCCCCGAAGCCACGCTGGCGGACACCGCCGAGTTCCTCACCGCCACCCCCCGCCCGTCCGCCGACACGCTCTACCGCTTCCATCCCGCGGCAGCCGACTACCTGACCAACCTGCTCACCCGAGACCAACTCTGGGAAACGCATTTCGCGCTCAGCGACCACCTCGCCGCCCACCTTCAAGTCCCGCACGGGATCCCGGTGGTGTTCTACTCGCCCGATGCCGAGGACCGGAGACCATGCCCACGACCAGACGAGGGTCCTCTACCGACCTCACGACCCCATCGGCAGAGACCTCGCCGACGCCACAGCGCAGCACTGCCTCCACGGCCGCCGAAATGCGGGACACCCAAGCCTCTGAGGTCTATGCCACTTTGGCCCGACTGTTCCGCTCGCTTCTTGCCAAGGCCTCGGAAGCCCATGCGTTCCGTCCGGACGAGCCGGGGCAGCAGGAGGCACTGGAGGATGTCGTTGGCGCGGGCCAGCAGGACAAGCGTGGTGAGCCTGCGGAACAGGACGATGAAACCGACCTCACCGATGGAGGCCGGCGGGCGGGGCTGACGCAGTCGTCCATCCCCCGGCTGGAGCAGGTACTGGCCGACCGTGAGCGGTCCTTGGGCTCTGATCACCCCGACACCCTCGCCAGCCGCGACAACCTCGCCAACGCCCTGCATGACATGGGCCGACACCAGGAGGCCGCCGACCTCCACCAGCGCAACCTCACCGACTACGAACGCATCCTCGGCCCCGACCACCCCGACACCCTCACCAGCCGCAACAACCTCGCCAACGCCCTGCATGACATGGGCCGACACCAGGAGGCCGCCGACCTCCACCAGCGCAACCTCACCGACCGCGAACGCATCCTCGGCCCCGACCACCCCGACACCCTCACCAGCCGCAACAACCTCGCCCTCGCCCTGCATGACATGGGCCGACACCAGGCGGCCGCCGACCTCCACCAACGCAACCTCACCGACCGCGAACGCATCCTCGGCCCCGACCACCCCGACACCCTCACCAGCCGCAACAACCTCGCACGGGTTCAGGCCGCCGCTGCCCGAACCAGATAACGCTTCTGGCGCAGGCGCCGCCCCCACGGCGTCTGAGACTCCACCGTGTCTACGCGCAGATGGCTTGAGGCAGGCACAGCCTGTCCACCCTGTTCGTCCTGGAGGACCAGCACCGGGTGGCATGAGAATTTGACGGCCGGGCAGGCTAGCAGGGCTGCGGTCCGCCCGCCGTCGGGTGTCCGGCCCAAGGTCGAAGCCTCATGACCGACATGGCCGACGCCTCGAGGAAAGCATCACACCGATGACCAGCTCTCCCCACATGGGGGACGACCGCGGCTGCCTCCGCGTGGCGCTCACCATACCGCTCGTCCTGCTCACCCTCCTTGCGGCGTGCTTCTGCTGTCCCGCGCTGGCCCTCTGGCCGGGCGGGCCGGGACGTCGAGGCGTACACCGGCATCGATGCGTCGTGCCTGCTCACCATCGGGGCGGCCGGCGCTGCGACGGCGCTCCGGGTGCTGCCCTCGGTGCGCCGGGTCATGCGCTGGTGCTGGGTGGCGCCGACACGGTTGCTCCAGGGATCGCGGTGGTGCGCTGGACGACGGGAGGTTGCACCGACGACCGTCCCCCGCTCGAAGTCAAGCAGTTGCTGCTCGCGGTTTGGTCCACCGCCGTAGTCGGTGAGGCTGCCGTCGGAGCCGACGACGCGGTGGCTGGGAACGATGATGCCGAAGAGGTTGCGTCCGCCGGCAGGCCGACCGCGCGGGAGGCGGTGGGGGCGCCGAGATCAGCGCCGAGGTGGCCGTGGTGCGGGTCTCGCCGTAGGGGGGTGCGCAGCAGGTCCCGGACACGGCGTCGGACCGGGCTTGCGTGCAGCCGCAGTTGGAGGGTGGGCTCCGTCAGCTCGTCGGAGGAATGGGCGGCGAGCTGCTTCACCTGCCCGAACGGGGTGTCGTCGCGGGCGCCACGGTGTCCTGTGCGGGGCGGTGGCGTGGGTCGGTCAGGTACGGGCCGCGCAGGACGCCGTTGTCAGCGACGAGGGTGAGCGGGCCGCAGGGGCGTCGGCGGCAGTGCGCTGCCTCACGAACGAGGCTGTGCGGGGAGGTGGTTGACGGGGTGGCTGCTGGTGGCCCACAGGTACTGGACCGCATAGGCCCGCCACGGGCGCCAGGCCTCGGCGCGGGCGGTGAGTGCGGCCGGGGTGGTGGGGAGGCCGCAGGTGCGGGCGGCGCGGCGGACACCGAGGTCGGTGGCGGGGAAGGCGTCGGGGTCGCCGAGGGCGCGCAGGGCGATGACGTCGGCGGTCCAGGTGCCGAGGCCGGGCAGCTTCAGGAGGCGGGCGCGGGTGTCCTGCCAGTCGCTGTCGACGCCCAGGCGGAGGGTGCCGTCGGCGAGGTGGCGGACCAGGGTGGTGAAGGTGGTGCGGCGGGTGCGGGGCATGGCCAGGGAGGCAGGGTCGAGGGCGGCCAGGGCCTCGACGGTGGGGAACAGGTGGGTGAGGCCGCCCTCGGGGTCGTCGATCCGGTCGCCGTGGGCGGTGACCAGGCGGGCGGTGTGGGTGCGGGCGGCGGCCGTGGACACCTGTTGGCCCAGCACCGCGCGCAGTGCGAACTCGGTCTCGTCGACCGTGCGGGGCACGCGCCGGCCGGGTGCCTCGTCCACCAGGGGTGCGAGGACCGGGTCGGCGCGCAGCCGGTCGTCGACGGCGACCGGGTCGGCGTCCAGGTCGAGCAGGCGCCGGCAGCGGGCGAGAGCGACGGGCAGGTCGCGCAGGTCGCCGAGGGTGAGGCGGCAGGCGATGTGGTCGGGGTGCGGGGTGAGCGCGACGATGCCGTGGCCGTGGGGCAGGCGCAGGGTGCGGCGGTAGGCGCCGTCCCGCCATTCCTCGACGCCGGGCACGGCGGTCGCGGCGAGGTGGCCGAAGAGGTTGTCGGGGGTGAGCGGGGCGCGGAAGGGGAGGCGGAGGGTGAGGGTCTGGGGTGGCGTGGGTGAGGTGGCGGGGTGCCGTGGCGATGGGGTGCGGGAGGTGCGCAGGGCGGTCGGGGGGAGGGCGGAGACGTCGCGGACGGTGTCGGTGAGAGCGCGGACGGAGGTGAAGCCGGCGGCGACGGCGATGTCGGCCAGCGGCAGGGTGGTGGTCTCGATCAGCAGCCGGGCGGTCCGGGTGCGCCGGGCGCGGGCGAGGGCGAGCGGACCGGCGCCGAGTTCGGCCGACAGCCGCCGCTCGATCTGGTGGGGGGTGCGGCCGAGGCGGGCGGCCAGGCCGGGCACGCCCTCGCGGTCCACGACGCCGTCGGCGATCAGTCGCACGGCGCGGGCGACGAGGTCGTCGCGGTGGTTCCACTGCGGGGAGCCGGGGGTGGTGTCGGGGCGGCAGCGCGTGCACGCCCGGAAGCCGGCCTGTCGGCAGGCTGCGGCGCTGGGGTGGAAGAGCAGGTGCTGCGGCTGGGGAGGGACCGTGGGGCAGCTGGGCCGGCAGTAGGTGCCTGTGATGAGGACGGCGGTGAAGAACCAGCCGTCGAAGCGGGCGTCCTTGGACCCCACGGCGCGCAGGCAGCGCTCCCGGTCGGTGTGCATCCCGTGGTGCATGTGTCCAGCGTGGTCCGCCGGGGGCTGCGCGTCTGGCGGGAATCCGACAGGGACGTGGCGAGTGCCGGCGGGTGCTGGGAGGTCGCGGATCGTGCGGGGTGCTGTGCGGGCACGGGGGCTCGCCTTGAACCTCCAGGGTGGATCGCCTCGGCCCCGGGGTGAGGCAGGGCGCCCCGGGGTGAGGCAGTGCGGTCAGCGGGCGTCGGTGAGCCCCTCCCCGGTCCCGGCGGCGAACGCGGCGAACGCGGCGTGAGCGGCGGCGTCGAAGAGGACGAAGCGGATCTCCTCGACCCGGGTGTCGGTGGCCCGCGCCGTCGACATCGCGATCCGGGCGGCGTCCGGCAGCGGCCAGCGGTAGACGCCGGTGGAGATCGCCGGGAAGGCGACGGTGCGGGCGCCCAGCTCGTCGGCGACGCGGAGGGATTCCCGGTAGCAGGAGGCGAGCAGGTGTGAGCGGTCCTCGGTGGCGGACCACACGGGTCCCACGGTGTGGATCACCCAGCGGGCGTCCAGGTCTCCCGCCGTGGTGACGACGGCCTGCCCGGTGGGCAGTCCCTTGACGTACCGGGTGGCGCGCAGGGCGCGGCATTCCTCGAGGATCGCGGGTCCGCCGCGGCGGTGGATGGCGCCGTCCACTCCCCCGCCGCCGAGCAGCGAGGAGTTGGCGGCGTTGACGATCGCGTCGGCGCGCTGCCGGGTGATGTCGCCCTGGACGAGTCGGATGGTCGCGGTCATGTCCGGCGGAGCCTCCTCCAGACGGCCTTCGCGGCGTTGTGCCCGGACATGCCGTGCACGCCGGGTCCGGGCGGGGTGGCGGACGAGCAGAGGAAGACGGCGGGGTGCGGGGTGCGGTACGGGAACAGCGACAGCCGGGGCCGCAGCAGGGCCTGGAGGCCGCTGACCGCGCCGGTGGCGATGTCGCCGCCGACGTAGTTGGCGTTGCGGGCGGCGAGCTGGGCCGGGCCCGCGGTGGCGCGGGCCAGGACGCGGTCGTGGAATCCGGGGGCGTAGCGCTCCAGTTGGCGTTCGATGGCCTCGGTGAGGTCGCCGTCCCAGCCGTGGGGGACGTGGCCGTAGACCCAGAAGACGTGTTTGCCCTCGGGGGCGCGGGTGGGGTCGACGACGCTGGGCTGGACGGTGATGAGGAAGGGGCGGTCGGGGGCACGGCCCTCGCGGGAGGCGGCGCGGAGGGCGGCGCCGATCTCGTGGCTGTCGGCACCGATCTGCACGGTGCCGGCGCGCCGCGGTGCCTCGGCCGTCCAGGGGACCGGTCCGTCCAGCGCGTAGTCGATCTTGAAGACGCCGGGGCCGTACCGGTAGCCGTCGTAGTGGCGGCCGAGGCCGGCGATGCGGGCGAGGGCGGTGGGCGAGGTGTCGAAGACGTAGGCCCGGGCGGGCGGCAGGTCGTCGAGGCGTTTGACCTCGAAGTCGGTGTGCACGGCGCCGCCGAGGTCCTTCAGGTAGGCGGCGAGCGCGTCGGAGAGGGACTGGGAGCCGCCGCGGGCCAGGGGCCAGCCGCGGGCGTGTGCGGCCAGCGCGAAGACCAGGCCGACGGCGCCCGTGGCGAAGCCGCCGAGGGGTGCCATGACATGCGCGACGAGGCCGGCGAAGAGGGTCCGGGCCCGTTCCCCGGTGAAGCGGCGCATCAGCCAGGTGGACGGGGGCAGGCCCGTCAGACCGAACCGGGCGAGGGTGACCGGGTCGCGGGGCAGCGCGGTCAGCGGCAGCGACATGAAGTCCCGTACCAGCGTGTCCCAGCGGGGCAGGAACGGCTCGACCAGTCTGCGGTAGGCACCGGCGTCGCGCGGCCCGAAGGACGCGGCGGTCTCGGCCACGGACCGGGCCAGCACGGCCGCGGTGCCGTCCGGGAAGGGGTGCGCCATGGGCAGCTCGGGGTGCAGCCACTGAAGGCCGTAGCGGTCCAGGGGCAGGGCGCGGAACGCGGGCGAGCTGACCGCGAGCGGGTGGGCCGCCGCGCACGGGTCGTGGCGGAAGCCGGGCAGGGTCAGCTCCTCGGTGCGGGCCCCGCCGCCGACCGTGCCGCGTGCCTCGAACAGGGCCACGGTGAAGCCGCGGCGGGCCAGTTCCACGGCGGCGGTCAGCCCGTTCGGCCCCGCCCCCACCACGACCGCATCGAGCATCGACGGCACCTGCGGACCCCTTCTCAGCCGATGGTCACCGGGCCGTGTCCCCCGGCGTTCCGTCTGCCGTCCTCCCGGCGGACGGCGTGACGTCGGACGACGTGACGTCACGGACACGGCTTCGGGGTCAGGATATGCGCGGCGGCCGTGGCCCGGCGGGCGAGCGTCGACGGTTCGACCGGGCGAGGGTTCACCGCCCGGACGGATGATCGCTCGCCGTCCGGCCGAGCGAGGGATCGCCGTCCCGCCGGACGGTGGTCCGCCGCCCGCGCGACGGCGGACCATCGTCCGGCGGCGTAGCCCTGCGTGCCGCGGGCGGAGTGTTCACCGTCCGACGGCGTAGCCCTGCATGCCGCGCGGGTTGGCGGCGGCCGACAGCACGCCGGTGCGCGGGTCGCGGGCGACCGCGCACAGCCGGCCCTCCGACCACGGTTCGCCGACGGTGACGTCGTGGCCGCGGCGGCGCAGCTCGGCCACGACGGCCGGGGCGAAGCGGGACTCGACGGTGACGCTGCCCGGACGCATGCCGCGCGGGTAGAACGAGCCCGGGAAGGCGTCGTTGTGCCAGTTGGGGGCGTCGATGGCGCCCTGCAGGTCGAGGCCGCCGCGGACGGACTCGCGCAGCGCGACGGCGAGGAAGAAGTGCACCTGCCACTGGTCCTGCTGGTCGCCGCCGGGGGTGCCGAAGGCCATCACGGGCTCGCCGTCGCGCAGGGCGATCGACGGGGTGAGGGTGGTGCGCGGGCGGCGGCCGGGGGTGAGCGCGTTGGGCAGGCCCTCCTCCAGCCAGGTCATCTGCAGCCGGGTGCCCAGCGGGAACCCCAGTTCGGGCACGACCGGGTTGGACTGCAGCCAACCACCGCTGGGCGTGGCGGCGATCATGTTGCCCCAACGGTCGACGACGTCGATGTGGCAGGTGTCGCCGCAGGTGGCGCCGTCCGCGCCGACCTCGGGCTCGCCCGGCACCGGGGAGGCCGGGGACGTGGCGACGGTGGGCTCGCCGACGCCGAGGGCGTCGTAGGCGCCCGGGTCGGCGGCGCTGCGGTGTGCGTGCGCGCTCAGCCGGGGGCTGCGTCCGCCGGGGCTGCCGGGGCGCAGCTCGTAGGAGGCCTTGTCCCCGATCAGGGTGCGCCGCTCGGCGTTGTACGGCTCGGACAGCAGGTCGGCCAGCGGGACCTCGGCGGCGTCCCCGTACCAGGCCTCGCGGTCGGCCATGGCGAGTTTGCAGCCCTCGACGAGCAGGTGGACGTAGTCGGCGGACCCGTACGGCGGCAGCTCGGGCGGCAGCAGGGCGAGCTGCTGCAGGAACACCGGGCCCTGGCTCCAGGGGCCGGCCTTGCACACGGTCCAGCCGTTCCAGTCGTAGGTGACCGGTGTCTCGTAGGTGGCGGACCAGCCGGCGAGGTCGTCGGCGGTGAGCGTGCCGGTGTGGTGCTCGCCGCTGGTGTCCAGGGTGGGTCGCTGCGCCTGCCGGACGAGGGCCTCGGCGATGAAGCCGCGGCGCCACACCTCGCGGGCCGCCTCGATCCGTGCCTCCCGGTCGCCGGCGCCCTCGGTCTGGGCGAGCAGCCGCTTCCAGGTGGCGGCCAGCCGCGGGTTGCGGAACAGCTCGCCGGGGCGCGGCGGACGGCCGCCGGGCAGATAGACCTCGGCCGAGGAGGTCCACTCGGTCTCGAACAGCTCCCTGACCGTCTCGACGGTCTGCCCGACCCGCTCGACGGGCGCGTGCCCGTGCTCGGCGTAGCCGATGGCGTACTTCAGCACGTCGGCGAGGTCCTTGGTGCCGTGGTCGCGCAGCAGGAGCATCCAGGCGTCGAAGGCGCCGGGGACGGCGGCGGCGAGCGGTCCGGTGCCCGGGACCAGGTCCAGTCCGAGCCCCCGGTAGTGCGCGACGCTCGCACCGGCCGGGGCCACGCCCTGCCCGCACAGCACCCGCACCTCGCCGCCGGCCGGGGCGAGCAGGATGGGCACCTCGCCGGCGGGGCCGTTCAGATGGGGTTCGACGACGTGCAGCACGAAGGCCCCGGCCACGGCCGCGTCGTAGGCGTTGCCGCCGTCCTCGAGCACGGCCATCGCCGTCTGCGAGGCCAGCCAGTGGGTGGAGGAGACCATGCCGAAGGTGCCCTGCAAGGTCGGACGGGTGGTGAACATACGGCTCTCACCTCACTGTTCGCGCACGCCGGTGGCGCGCATCGGCCGGGTGGCGGGCAGGTTGTGCGACCACCGGCGTCCGGCTGACGTCCTGTCGTCCACGGGCCGTCGGAGCGGTGCGTGGCGTCCCGCTCTCCCTTCCTCCGCGCCGTCGCGCCACCGCGCCGTCGCGCCACCGCGTCGTCCGCTCCTTGACCGTCCGGTCGGTCTGGTGCCCTGTCCGGCGAGCAGGCTACCGGCCCGCCGGGGATCGTCGTAGAGCGCGAGGCGGGTCGGCGGATCCGGCCGGGCGTGTCCGTGGGGGCTCGAAGGTGGTTCGCGCGGATCGGGGACCGGGACGCTGCCGGACGAAGGCGGATGAGGCCGAAGCTGTGCCGGATCAGGGGGAACGGGGCGGGAGCCGGGCGGAAAGCAGGCGGCAGAAGGCGGCAACCGGCAGGGGTCGGGCCCCCGGTCACGTGCGTCGAAAACCTCCGCTCCGGTCAGGTCGACCGGCCTAGCATGCGGATATGAATGATCATCAGATCCAGGAGCCGGAGCGTCTCGGCCGGACGGTGCTGCCCGGCGGGCGGGCGCTGGGGTGGGCGGAGTGGGGTCCCGAGGACGGGGTCCCGGTGCTGCTGTGCCCGGGCGCGGCCACCAGCCGGCGGCTGGGGCTGGGCGTGGGCAGGCCCGGCCGGGACGGCGGGCTCGGCGACGACCCGGTCGCCGGGCTCGGCATCCGGCTGATCTGCCTGGACCGCCCGGGACTGGGGGTGTCCGATCCCGCACCCGAGGGCACGCTGACCGACTTCGCTCAGGACGTGCGGCATCTGGTGGCCGAGCGCCGACTGCGGGATCCCGCGGTGATCGGGTTCTCGCAGGGTGCGCCGTTCGCGCTGGCCTGTGCGTGGGCGGGAGCGGTACGGGCGGCCGCCGTGGTGTCCGGCAGCGACGAGCTGGCCCACCCGGGCCTCGCGGGCATGCTCGCTGCGGACGTGCGGGCCATGGTCGAGGCGGTGGCCACCGACCCGCGGGGCGCCGAGGCCGACATCGCGGACAGGGCCGATCCGGACGTCCTGTGCGACCTGGTGGTGCGGCTGAGCGGGGAGACGGACCGCCGGTTCTACACCGCGCCGGGGTTCGCGCGACCGTTCCGCCGGGCGGTGCGGGAGGGGTTCGCCCAGGGGCCGGGCGGCTACGCGCACGACGTCGTGCTGACGATGAGCCGCTGGCCGTTCGATCCGGCGGAGATCACGGTGCCGGTCGATCTGTGGTACGGCGCGCGGGACACCAGTCCCGTGCACTCCCCCGATCTCGGTGCGTCGCTGGCCCGGCGGATCGGCACGGCGCGCCGGCACGTGGTGCCCGACGCGGGCGGGGCGCTGCTGTGGACGCACGCCCGGGCCGTCCTCACCGCGCTCCTGGAACGCCGCGGGCACGCCCTCGCCGGCGGGTGAGCCCCCGGTCTCCCGCGGCGTGCACGGGGTCACAGCCCGAGCGGAAACAGCACGGGCCCGGGCGGTGTTGATCCCTGACGGCAGCGACGAAAGGCCCACAACAGTGCACGGTGAGTACAAGGTGCCCGGCGGCAAACTGGTCGTCGTGGACGTGGAGGTCGAGGACGGCGTGCTGCGGCACGTCCGGGTGGCCGGGGACTTCTTCCTCGAGCCGGACGAGGCGCTGGACGCGGTGAACAGCGCCTTGGAGGGCGCCCCGGCGGACACCGACGCCGCGGGGCTGGCCGCGCGGATCGACGCGGCGCTCCCGCCGGGCACGGTGATGTACGGGCTGACCTCGCAGGGCGTGGGCACGGCGGTGCGGCGTGCGCTGGCTCAGGCCACCGACTGGACGGACTACGACTGGCAGCTGATCCACGAGGCTCCGCAGCCGCCCGCGCTGCACATGGCGCTGGACGAGGTGCTGACCGCCGAGGTGGCGGCGGGCCGGCGGCCGCCGACGCTGCGGGTGTGGGAGTGGGCCGCGCCCGCCGTGGTGATCGGCAGTTTCCAGTCGCTGCGCAACGAGGTGGATCTCGACGCGGCCGCCCGGCACGGGATCACCGTGGTCCGGCGCATCTCCGGCGGCGGCGCCATGTTCGTCGAGGCCGGGAACACCATCACCTATTCGCTGTCGGTGCCCGCGCCGCTGGTGACCGGGCTGTCGTTCGCCGACTCCTACCGTTACCTGGACGACTGGGTGCTGTCCGCGCTGGGCGACATGGGCATCAAGGCCTGGTACCAGCCGCTGAACGACATCGCCACCGAGGCCGGCAAGATCGCCGGTGCGGCGCAGAAGCGCATGGTCGGCACGGACGGCGGTCCCGGTGCGGTCCTGCACCATGTGACGATGTCCTACGACATCGACGCCGACAAGATGCTCGAGGTGCTGCGCATCGGCCGGGAGAAGATGTCCGACAAGGGCACGCGGTCCGCCCGCAAGCGCGTGGACCCGCTGCGGCGCCAGACCGGCCTGCCGCGCGAGCGTGTGATCGAGAACATGATCGAGTCGTTCCGGGCCCGGTACGGCCTGACCACCGGCCGGATCACCCCGCAGGAGCTGGCCCGGGCCGAGGAGCTGGCGGCCACCAAGTACAGCAGCGAGGAGTGGACGGCGCGCGTGCCGTGACGGGCGGCGCGGACATCCGGGACAGCCGGCCGGGACACGCGCGGAGGCGGCACAAGCGGACGGACGGGGCAGCCGGGTACGGTTCACCCCGGCACCGCGCCGGTGGTCGAGGAGTCGGCTCTTTCGCAGCACGGATACTCGTGTGAGACTGTCGTCCCGTCCGCAGCGCGCGGACGGCGGGCCGTGTCCGGACACGGCCCTGGACCTTGTCCGTCCCCACACGAGAAGTACGCCGTGCGTGATCTTCCCTTGCCGCTCGCGCTGACCGCGCGGCTCAGCCCGGTCCTCGTCATCGCCTGTGCGGGCTGGGCGCTCACGTCCGGACCGTTCGCCGCGCCCTCCACGGAGCACCATGCCGCCGGGCAGCAGGCCGGCCACACCGGTACCAAGTCCTCCTCCGGGTCCGCGCCGTCCTCGTCGTCGTCCGCCCCGTCAAAGACCGCGCCGGCGATGACGTACACCTCCGCCCCGGCGCCGTGCACGGCGATCCCGGAGAAGACGATCACGTCGCTGGTGCCGAAGGCGAAGACGGCGGGCAAGGAGATCCCGTCGACCGACAGCGAACTGCGCCGCACCTGCTCCTGGAACGCGCTCGACGGCTACGACTACCGATGGCTCGACGTGTCGTTCGAGATCATGCGGTCCGAACAGGCGGCGCGCACCTCGTACCAGCAGCGCACCGAGGAGAAGGACGGCGGAGGCGCGGTGCCCGGGCTCGGGGACGCCGCGTACTCCCACGTCGGGTTGAGCACCGAGGACAAGCAGCAGTCCCGGGAGGGCATGGTCCTGGTGCGGGTCGCCAACGCGCTGGTGGTCGTCAACTACAGCGGCAGCGACTTCGATTCGGGCAAGGCACCGGCGACCGACGAGATCAACAAGGGGGCCATCCAGGCGGCGCGGGCCGCGGTGACCACGCTGGAGGGCAGCCGGCCGAGCTGACCGGCTGCCCCGGGCGGGCCGCCCATGCGTCAGGTCGCGGGGGCCTGCTCCATTTCCTGCTCCCGCTTGTGCGGTGCGACCGCCGTCAGCAGCAGGTACACCACCAGCGAGGTGGCCAGGCCGACCGCCCAGCCGTAGTCGGCGAGCGGTTCGAGCGCCGGGACGGGCCGGCCGTCGATGATCGGATGGAAGTCCGCGCCGCCGACGGCGAGCACGCCTCCCACCACGAAGGCCACCACCGCGCTCGCGTTCCAGCCGCCCGAGTACCAGTAGCGTCCGCCGCGGCGGTAGAGGTCGCCGAGGACCAGCCGGGTGCGGCGCACGATCCAGTAGTCGGCGACGAGGATGCCGGCGACCGTGCCGAGCAGCCCGCCGACCAGACCGAGCCAGGTGAAGATGTAGCCCTGCGGGTCGGCGTACAGCTTCCACGGGCAGATCACCACCGCGAGCACGGCGGTGATCAGCGCGCCCGCGCGGAAGCCGACCTTGCGCGGTGCGACGTTGGAGAAGTCGAACGCCGGGGAGACCAGGTTGGCGGCGATGTTCACCGACAAGGTGGCCACCAGCACGGTCACCAGCGCGTACAGCAGACCGACGACGTTGTCGGTGCGGGCGGCGAGCTGCACCGGGTCCCACACGGGGGTGCCGTACACGGCCTGGGAGCCGGAAGTGACCAGTACGGACAGGAAGGCGAACAGGGTCATGGTGGTGGGCAGGCCGAGGGCCTGGCCCCGCCGCTGGGCGCGCTGACTGCGGCCGTAGCGGGTGAAGTCGGGGATGTTCAGCGACAGCGTGGACCAGAAGCCGATCATCCCCATCAGCGAGGGGGCGAACAGCGTCCAGAAGTGGGTTCCCCAGCCCAGTCTGGACGGCTGGTCGAACAGCGGGCCGAGGCCGCCGGCCTTGCTGCTCATCCACCACAGCATCACGAACGCGCCGATGAGCACGAACGGGGCCGCCCAGTTCTCGAACCGGCGGATGGTCTCCATGCCGCGGTAGATGATGGCGACCTGGAGCAGCCAGAAGATCGCGAACGACAGCCACATGGTCCACGCGTGGCCACCGATCTTCGTGGCGTCGGACCAGCCGTCGCCGATCAGTTTCCCGGCGAGGAAATAGATGGCCTCGCCGCCGATCCAGGTCTGGATGCCGAACCAGCCGCAGGCCACCAGTGCCCGCACCACGGCGGGCAGGTTGGCGCCGCGCACCCCGAAGGAGGCGCGGGCGAACACGGGGAAGGGGATGCCGTACTTGGGTCCCGCGTGCCCGGTGAGCAGCATCGGCACCAGCACGATCACATTGGCCAGGGCGATGGTGAACACCGCCTGTTTCCAGTCCATGCCGACGGCGATCAGGCCGGAGGCGAGGGTCCAGGAGGCCGTGTTGTGGGCCATGCCGACCCACAGGGCGCAGAAGTTGTAGGTGGTCCAGGTACGCCGTTCGACGGGGACCGGCAGCAGGTCCGCGTTGGCGTAGGGGCCGCTGGGCGGTGGAGATCCGGGGGCGATCTCCACGCGCCCGTCGGGGAGGGTCACCTGGGATGGGGGTGCTATGCCCCAGGGAGCGGTGTCGGTCATGGGCAGCCCAATCGGATGGCGCCAGTCATCTGGCGTTGACGACGGGAATGACCTCGCGGCCGTACGCGTCGATCACGGCTTCCTGCGCGTCGTGCATGTCGTACACGGCGAACTGGTCCACGCCCAGCTCGCGCAGCGCGTTCAGCTTCTCGATGTGCTTCTCGACCGGCCCGATCAGGCAGAACCGGTCGACGATCTCGTCGGGCACGAACGCCGTGTCCGGGTTGCCGGCGCGTCCGTGGTGGGCGTAGTCGTAGCCCTGGCGGGCCTTGATGTAGTCGGTCAGGGCGGTGGGGACCGCGTCGGAATCGTCGCCGTAGCGGGCGACCAGGTCGGCGACGTGGTTGCCGACCATGCCGCCGAACCAGCGGCACTGCTCGCGGGCGTGGGCGAGGGCCTCGGGCGAGTCGTCGGCGGTGACGTAGGCGGGGGCGGCGACGCACACGGTCACCTCGGCCGGGTCGCGTCCGGCCGCCGCGGCCGCGTCCCGGACCGCCTTGACCATGTACTCGGTCAGGTACAGGTCGGCGAGCTGGAGGATGAAGCCGTCGGCCTCCTCGCCGGCCATCTTCAGTGCCTTGGGTCCGTAGGCGGCCATCCACACCGGCAGGTGTGCGCCGGGTCGGACCCAGGGGAACTTCACCACGGTGCCGCCGCCGAGGTCGGCCTCCTGGCCGGAGGCCAGCGCCCGGATGACCTTCATGGCCTCGCTGATCCGGGCGAGGGTGTTCGGTTTGCGTCCGGCCACGCGCATCGCGGAGTCGCCGCGGCCGATGCCGCACACGGTCCGGTTGCCGAACATGTCGTTGAGGGTGGCGAAGGTGGAGGCGGTCACCTCCCAGGTGCGGGTGCTGGGGTTGGTCACCATCGGGCCGACGGTGAGGTGTTCGGTCTGCGCGAGGATCTGACTGTAGATGACGAACGGTTCCTGCCACAGCACGGCGGAGTCGAAGGTCCAGCCGTAGCGGAAGCCGTTGCGTTCGGCGCGCCGCATCAGCTCGACGACGCGCGAGGCCGGAGGGTCGGTCTGCAGGACGAGTCCGAAGTCCATGGGCGCCGCTCCTAGGAGAGGTACTGGCAGGTCGAGCGCGGGGTGTAGACACCGTGGCCGGCGCGTCCGGTGTACTCCCGCTCGGTGATGACGAACTCGCCGCGCGAGAGCACGGTCTCGACGCGGCCGGTGACACGCCGGCCCTCGTAGGCCGAGTAGTCGACGTTCATGTGGTGGGTGGCCGCGGACATGACCTGCTCGGCGTGCGGGTCGTAGATCACCACGTCGGCGTCGGCGCCCGGCGCGATGGTGCCCTTCTTCGGGTACAGGCCGAACATCCGCGCCGGGGCGGCGCAGGCGATCTCGATCCAGCGGCGGCGTGAGATGTGCCCGTCCACGACGGCCTGGTGGAGCAGGTCCATGCGGTTCTCCACGCCCGGCATCCCGTTGGGGATCTTGGAGAAGTCGCCGCGGCCCAGCTCCTTCTGCCCGGTGAAGCAGAAGGGACAGTGGTCGGTGGAGACCACCTGGAGGTCGTCGGAGCGCAGCCCCCGCCACAGGGCCTCCTGGTGGTCCCGGGGGCGCAGAGGTGTGCTGCACACGTATTTCGCGCCCTCGAAGTCCGGCTCGGCGAGGTTGTCGGTGGACAGGAACAGGTACTGCGGGCAGGTCTCGCCGAAGACGTTCACCCCCTCGTCGCGGGCCCGGGTCAGCTCGGCGACCGCCTCGCGGGCCGAGACGTGCACGATGTACAGGGGTGCGCCGGCGACCTGGGCGAGCCGGATGGCGCGGTGGGTGGCCTCCGCCTCCAGCAGGGCCTTGCGCACCTCGCCGTGGTAGCGGGGGTCGGTCTCGCCGCGGGCGAGGGCCTGTTCGACCAGGACGTCGATCGCGATGCCGTTCTCGGCGTGCATCATGATCAGTCCGCCGTTGTCGGCGGCGCGCTGCATGGCGCGCAGGAGCTGGCCGTCGTCGCTGTAGAACACCCCGGGGTAGGCCATGAACTGTTTGAAGGAGGTCACCCCCTCCTCCACCAGCAGGTCCATCTCCTTCAGCGTCTCGTCGTTCACATCCGAGACGATCATGTGGAAGGCGTAGTCGATGGCGCAGTTGCCCTCGGCCTTCGCATGCCAGGCGTCCAGGCCCTCGCGCAGACTCCGGCCGACGCTCTGGATGGCGAAGTCGACGATGGTGGTGGTGCCGCCCCATGCGGCGGCCCGGGTTCCGGTGGTGAAGGTGTCGGAGGCGTAGGTGCCGCCGAAGGGCATCTCCATGTGGGTGTGTCCGTCGACGCCGCCCGGGATGACGTACTTCCCGGTGGCGTCGACGGTCCGTTCGGCCGTGAACGCCTCGGCGGCCGGGGTGTGGGAGGCGGCGAGTGCGGCGATCCGGCCGTCCTCGATGAGGATGTCGGCGTACATCTCCTCCGCGGCGGTGATGACGAGACCGCCGCGGATGACGGTGCGACTGCTCATGGTCCCTCCTGCCTGGTCACGGATCCGGTGTCGGCGGTCGCGGATCCGGTCACGGCGCGGTCAGCGGCGTGTAGGCACCGGGGGCGCGGTCGCGGTAGAACTGCCAGCGGTCGCGGACCGTGCGCAGCTTGGACATGTCCAGGTCGCGGACGACGAGTTCGGTCTCCTTGTCGCTGGCCGGTTCGCCGACGAACTGCGCCTCGGGGTCGACGAAGTAGGAGGTGCCGTAGAACTCGTTGTCACCGTGTTCCTCGACGCCGACCCGGTTGATGGCGCCGACGAAGTACTCGTTGGCGACGGCCGCGGCGGGCTGCTCCAGCTGCCACAGGTAGCCCGACAGGCCGCGGGAGGTGGCCGAGGGGTTGAACACCAGCTCGGCACCGGCCAGGCCCAGGGCGCGCCAGCCCTCGGGGAAGTGGCGGTCGTAGCAGATGTAGACGCCGATCTTGCCGACGGCGGTGTCGAAGACGGGCCAGCCGCTGTTGCCGGGGCGGAAGTAGAACTTCTCCCAGAATCCCTTCACCTGCGGGATGTGGGTCTTGCGGTACTTGCCGAGGTAGGTGCCGTCGGCGTCGACGACGGCCGCGGTGTTGTACAGGACGCCGGGCTGTTCCTCCTCGTACATCGGCAGCACCAGGACGATGCCCAGTTCCCGGGCGAGGTCCTGGAAGCGGCGGACGGTGGGACCTTCGGGGATCTGCTCGGCGTACTCGTAGAACGCGGGGTCCTGCACCTGGCAGAAGTACGGTCCGTAGAACAGCTCCTGGAAGCACAGGACCTGGGCGCCCTGGGCGGCCGCGTCCCGTACTGCCTGTTCATGGACCTGGATCATGGATTCCTTGTCGCCGGTCCAGGCCGTCTGGAAGAGCGCGGCGCGGATCACTCGGCTCATGGGGACCTCCGCTCGTCGAGGGTGCGAAGCGGTGCTTGGGGTGTGTCGGTGAGCGTAGGAAGGCGGGCGAGCGGGTTTGAGATGCACCGTGTCACATTCGCGGGGTGCGGCGTGTCACGGTGTCACTGCTGCTGTGCGTCGTGCGCGAGCAGGGCGATGTGGACGGAGGCGGCCTGTTCGAAGTCGTCGAGGTCGACGCCGAGGCGGGTCTGTATGGCTTCCAGGCGGCGGTAGAGCGCCGGGCGGGAGACGTGGTGGAGCTGGGCGGTGCGGGACTTGTTGCGGCCGGTGGCCAGGTAGGTGCGCAGCACGTCCAGCAGCTCGGTGTCGGTGCCGCACAGCAGCCCGTCGAGCTCCCGCTCGGCGAAGGCCTGCAGCTGCGGGTCGTCGCGCAGCAGCCGGACCAGGCCGCGCAGATGGACGTCCTTCAGCCGGACGACGGCCGGGAGGTCGAGCGCGCGGGCGGAGCCGGCCACGGCGTCGGCGACGTGCCGGGCCTCGCGCAGCCCGTCGGGCACGTCGTCCCAGCAGGTGAGCGGTGCGGAGGCGGCCACGACGGCGTCCTGCTGCCCGGGCTCGGCACGCAGCCGGGTCGCGAGATGGCAGGTGAGGGTGTCGGCGTCCTGGTCGCAGGCGAGGCTGAGCAGCACCGCGGCGTGTCCGTCGCCGAGGTCGGCGACCAGTCCGGGCAGACCCAGCAGCCTGAGCAGCCGGTCCAGCCGGGAGGCGTCGCCGCCGCGGACGGCCAGGGGCACATAGGTGCGGCGGCCCACCGGCAGCCCGGCCGCCCGGGCCCGGGGCAGCAGCTGCCGGGCGGGGACGACACCGCCGACGAGGTCGGCGAGCAGGCTCTGCGCGGACTGTTCCTCCCAGGAGCCGGCGGCGTCGTCGAGCAGGCGGTGCAGGACCAGGGCCTCGGCGCCCCGGTCGGCCAGCAGCCGTCCGGTGGCGGTGTCCCCGCGGTACCCGCACAGCACCAGCCGGCCCCACCGCTGCCCTCGTCCGCCCAGTTCGGCACGGATCCAGCCGTCCGTCTCGCCGCCCGTCCCCGTGCCGGTGGGGCCCGGGTGGTGTCCCCAGGCCTGCCGGGCGATGCGTTCCCAGTCGCGCAGCACGTCGTCCACCGCGGACCGCTCCCCCGCCGTGGCCAGCACCCGGTGGGCGAGGTTGGTGAGCACGACGGGGCATCCGGCGTGCTGGGCGATCTCGTCCAGCAGGGCCTGCAGCGGCGCCCCGGCGGTGATCAGCGCGGTCAGCGTGGTGCGGACGGACTCGGAGAGGCTGACCGAGGCGTACTTGCGTTTCACCAGCCGGGCCTGGACCTCCTCGGTCAGCTCGGCGAACGGGAACGGCCGGTGCAGCACGACCAGCGGCAGCCCGCACCGTTCGGCGGCCCGGCGCATCGCCTCCGGCGGCCGGGGAAAGGCGCGCCCCAGACCGAGGACGACGGCCGCGGCCTCGGCGCGGTGCAGGGAGCGGATGTACTCGGCCTGTTTCTCCTCGTCGCCGGCGAGCAGCACCCCGGTGGTGAGGACCATCTCGCCGCCGCTGAGCATCACGCCGACGTCCGCCGCCTCGGCGACGTGCACCCAGCGCACCGGCCGGTCCAGCTGGGCGGCTGCGGCCACCACCTCCGGTTCCCCGGCGAGCACCCGTTCCAGGGCGAGCACCTGCCGGACGGACAGCGGCTGCTCGGGCGAGGGCCGGTCTGCCGGGTCCAGGCGGGGCACCGCGGACGGCTGCCACGGCGGCCGGGACGGGGAGCCCGGTGCGGACCAGGCGGCTGCCCGCAGGGGTTTCGGACCGGTCGGGGGCCGGAGGGGATCGCGGTGGGTGAGGTGTCGGTCCGAGGCGGTGGTCATGTGCGACGCCCCCTTGATCGGGCTGTTGGTGCTCGGCCGCGCTCCTCAGCTGACGGCGTGCAGCGCGCGTTCGAGGATCGCGGCGCCTTCCTCCGCCTCCGCCACGGTCAGCGACAGCGGAGGGGCGATGCGCAGGGCGCTGGTGTCGTGGCCGCCGCCCTTGCCGATGAGCAGGCCGCCGTCCCGGGCCGCCTCCAGCACCGCGTTCGCGGCCTGCGGGTCGGCCTCGTCGGTACCCGGCCTGGCCAGTTCGACGCCGATCATCAGGCCGCGTCCGCGGACCTCCCGCACGGCGGGCACCTTCGCGGCGACGGCCCTCAGTCGTTCGATGAGCAGCCCGCCCACCCGCCGGGCGTTGCCCTGCAGGTCGTGTTCGAGCAGGTAGGTGAGGTTGGCCAGGCCGGCGGCCATGGTGACCTGGGTGCCGCCGAAGGTGGAGATGCTGTTGGCGTCCAGGCAGTTCATGATCTCCGCGCGGGCGACGACACCGCCGACGGACATGCCGTTGCCGAGGCCCTTGGCGAAGGTGAGGATGTCCGGTGGTCCGTTGCGCCCGTGGGCCTGCCAGCCCCAGAAGTGGTCGCCGGTGCGTCCCCAGCCGGTCTGCACCTCGTCGCTGATCCACAGGATGCCGTGCTCGGCGAGCACCTCGCGGAAGGCGGCGTACAGGCCGTCGGGCGGGGAGGTGAAGCCGCCGACGCCCTGGATGGGTTCGGCGATCAGCGCGGCGGGCGGGCGGGTGTGGCCGAGCAGGTCCTTCAGGTCGGCGACGCATGCCTCGACGAAGCGGTCGTCGTCGAGGTGGGCGAAGGGGCCACGGGTGCGCACACCGCCGTGCACGTACAGGGTCTGCAGCGGGGACAACGAGGTCGGGGACCAGCCGCGGTTGCCGGTGATGCCGACCGTGCTGAAGGACCGGCCGTGGTAGCTGTTGCGCATGGCCAGGACGGTGTTGCTGCGCCGGTAGGTGGTGGCCAGCAGCAGCGCGGTGTCGTTGGCCTCGGTCCCGGAGGTGGTGAAGAACACCCGGGCGTCGGGGATGCCGCTGAGCCGGGCGATCCGCTCGGCCAGCTCCACCATCGGCCGGTTGAGGTAGAGGGTGGAGGAGTGGATGATCCGCCCGGCCTGCTCGCTGACCGCCTTGGTGACCTCGGGCAGCGCGTGCGCGGTCATGGTGGTGAGGATGCCACCGAAGAAGTCCAGGTAGCGCCGGCCGTGGGCGTCCCAGACGTAGCGGCCCTCGCCGTGGGTGATCTCCAGCGGGTCCTCGTAGTAGAGCGCCAGCCAGTCGGGCAGGACGGCACGGTGCCGGTCGTACAGATCGCTCACCAGCTGCTCCTTCGACGTGCCTCAGACAGCTGTCTCCTTCAGGGCCCGGAGGCAACGAACGTAAGCCCGCACGACAGGCTTGCCAAGACCATCGTCGTAAAGCCGCTGGGTCGATCATGTTTCGCACTCCGACGGGCGAGCGCCGGCCGGTGTGCTCAGACCTGCGCGGGTTCGCAGAGTCCCGCCAGCTCGTCGAGGGACAGTTCGAGGACGTGGGCCAGGGCGGCGACGGTGAAGAACGCGGGGGTCGGGGCGCGCCCGGTCTCGATCTTCCGCAGGGTCTCCACCGAGATGCCGGCCTCGGCGGCGATCCGGGTCATGCTGCGCTCGCCGCGCGCCGCGCGCAGCAGCCGCCCGAGCCGCTCGCC
The DNA here is from genome assembly GCF_045209695.1 of Streptomyces thermoviolaceus. Taxonomy (NCBI): domain Bacteria; kingdom Bacillati; phylum Actinomycetota; class Actinomycetes; order Kitasatosporales; family Streptomycetaceae; genus Streptomyces; species Streptomyces thermoviolaceus. The sequence goes on from NZ_CP109280.1 coordinate 885,756, forward strand.
GCGTTCGCGCTCTTCCGGGGTGAGGGGATTGCGTACCACGTCTGCCAGTCTAGCCGCCTACCGTTATTCTCATGCCGGTATAGTAATTGGCATGGTGGAACTGAAGACCGATACCGCGATCGACGCCATGCACGAGGCCGGACAGGTCGTCGCCCGGGTGCTCACCGCGCTGAGCAAGGCGGCGGACGTGGGCGTCTCCCTGCTGGAGCTGGACGGGCTCGCCCGCGACCTGCTCCGCGAGGAGGGCGCGACCTCGCCCTTCCTCGGCTACCGTCCGTCCTTCGCCCCGACCCCGTTCCCCGCCGTGCTGATCACCTCGGTGAACGACGCGATCGTCCACGGCATCCCCACCCGCTACCGGCTGCGCGACGGCGATCTGCTCTCCCTGGACTTCGGTGCCGAGCTGAACGGCTGGGTCGGGGACTCGGCGCTCAGCATGATCGTCGGCCGGCCGCGCCCGGCGGACGTGCGGCTGATCGAGACCGCCGAGCGGGCGCTGGCCGCGGGCATCGAGGCGGCCGTCGTCGGCAACCGCATCGGGGACATCGCCCACGCCGTCGGCACCGTGTGCCGGGAGGCGGGCTACGGCATCCCGGACGGCTTCGGAGGGCACGGCGTGGGCCGCCGCATGCACGAGGACCCGTCCGTGCCGAACGAGGGCCGCCCCGGACGCGGGATGCGGCTGCGGGCCGGCATGGTCCTGGCGATCGAACCCATGGTGATCGCCGGCGGCACCGACGGCTACCACGCCGCCGGGGACGGCTGGACCCTGCGCACCGATGACGGCTCGCGCGCGGCCCACGTGGAACACACCGTGGCGATCACGGAAGCAGGGCCGCGCGTCCTCACCCAGCGGTAGCCCACCGGGAGTGCGCGGGCCGCCGCCCCACCGCACACACCTCCGCTTCCGCCACCCCCCTGCATCGGCCCGACGCCGTCGCCGCACGACCGCCTTCCCTGGCCGTACGCGCCCCGGGTGCCCCGGGCAGCCGTCCGTGTCATCGTGGCATGAGCGCGGCTCGACCGGTTACCCGTCGAAAGCCAGTCGTCAGCGAAGGAACGGACAGCGATGACCAGCGGCTTCATCGGACCGGAGGGTGACCCCTTCGGCGACTTCTTCGCCCGCTTCTTCGGCGGATCGCGTCCCGGTCCCCGGCACGTCGACATCGGCAGGCTGCTCAGCCAGCCCGCCCGGGAACTGGTCCGGGGCGCGGCGCAGTACGCCGCCGACCACGGCAGCCGGGACCTGGACACCGAGCACCTGCTGCGGGCCGCGCTCGCCGCCGAGCCGACCCGCAGCCTGCTCAGCCGCGCGGGCGCGGACCCCGACTCCCTCGCTGCGCAGATCGACGAACGCTCCGGCCCCGCCCAGCACCCGCCCGGCCAGGGCCCGCCGCCGACCTCGCTGTCGCTGACCCCGGCGGTCAAACGTGCGCTGCTCGACGCGCACGACATGGCGCGGGCCAGCGGGGCCGGTTACATCGGCCCGGAACACGTGCTCAGCGCGCTGGCCGCCAACCCCGACTCGGCCGCCGGGCACATCCTGCACGCGGCCCGGTTCGCCGCCTCCACCCTGCCGCCGGAGCCCACGGAGAGCACCACGCAGACCCGGCCCGAGCGGCAGCGGTCCACCGGCACACCCACCCTCGACACATACGGGCGCGATCTGACCGACCTGGCCCGGCAGGGACGCATCGACCCGGTGATCGGGCGCGACGAGGAGATCGAGCAGACCATCGAGGTGCTCTCCCGGCGCGGCAAGAACAACCCGGTGCTCATCGGCGACGCGGGTGTGGGCAAGACCGCCGTCGTCGAGGGCCTCGCCCAGCGCATCGCCGACGGCGACGTGCCCGACGTGCTGCACGGCCGCCGGGTCGTCGCCCTCGACCTGACCGGGGTGGTCGCGGGCACCCGCTACCGGGGCGACTTCGAGGAACGGCTCAACACCATCGTCACCGAGGTCCGCACCCACTCCGACCAGCTGATCGTGTTCATCGACGAACTGCACACCGTGGTCGGGGCCGGCGGGGGCGGCGAAGGCGGGGCGATGGACGCCGGCAACATCCTCAAACCCGCCCTGGCCCGCGGCGAGCTGCACATCGTGGGCGCCACCACGCTGGAGGAGTTCCGGCGGATCGAGAAGGACGCGGCGCTGGCCCGGCGGTTCCAGCCGATCCTGGTGCCCGAGCCGTCCGTGCCGGACACCCTGGAGATCCTGCGCGGACTGCGCGACCGGTACGAGGCGCACCACCAGGTCCGCTACAGCGACGAGGCGCTGGTGGCCGCGGTCGAGCTGTCCGACCGGTATCTCACCGACCGGCGCCTGCCCGACAAGGCCATCGACCTGATCGACCAGGCGGGCGCCCGGGTCAAGCTGCGGGCGCGCACCAAGGGCACCGATGTACGGGCCATGGAGCGCGAGGTCGAACAGCTCACCCTGGACAAGGACCAGGCGGTCGCGGACGAGCAGTACGAGCAGGCGACCCGGCTGCGCGACCGCATCACCGAGCTGAAGCAGCGCATCGCCGAGGCCGACCGGGACAGCGAGGCGGACGAGGGCCGGCATCTGGAGGTCATCGCGGAGGACATCGCCGAGGTGGTGTCCCGCCGGACCGGCATCCCCGTCAGCAGCCTCACCCAGGAGGAGAAGGAACGCCTGCTGAGGCTGGAGGAGCATCTGCACCAGCGGGTGGTGGGCCAGGAGGAGGCCATCGCCGTGGTCTCCGACGCGGTGCTGCGCTCCCGCGCGGGACTGGCCAGCCCGGACAAGCCGATCGGCAGTTTCCTGTTCCTCGGGCCGACCGGCGTGGGCAAGACGGAGCTGGCCCGGGCGCTGGCCGAGGCGTTGTTCGGCAGCGACGACCGCATGGTCCGCCTGGACATGAGCGAGTACCAGGAACGGCACACCGTCAGCCGGCTGGTGGGCGCCCCGCCCGGCTACGTCGGCCACGAGGAGGCCGGTCAGCTCACCGAGGTCGTGCGCCGGCACCCGTACTCGCTGCTGCTGCTCGACGAGGTGGAGAAGGCGCACCCGGACGTCTTCAACGTGCTGCTGCAGGTGCTCGACGACGGGCGGCTGACCGACTCCCAGGGCCGCACCGTGGACTTCACCAACACCGTCATCGTGATGACCAGCAACCTCGGTTCGGAGGCCGTCACCCGGCGCGGGGCGGGCATCGGTTTCGGTCCGGGCGATGCGGAGGCGGACGACCAGGCGCGGCGCGAGCGGATCCTGCGCCCGCTGCGGGAGCACTTCCGACCCGAGTTCCTCAACCGCATCGACGAGATCGTCGTCTTCCGGCAGCTCAGCGGCGAGGAGCTGCGGCGCGTCACCGACCTGCTGCTCGAACGCACCCGACGACTGCTGCACGCGCAGAACGTGACGGTGGAGTTCACCGACGCCGCCGTGGACTGGCTGGCGCGGCGCGGGTACGAACCCGAGTACGGTGCCCGGCCGCTGCGCCGCACCATCCAGCGGGAGGTCGACAACCAGCTGTCACGGCTGCTGCTGGACGGCCGGATCGGCGCGGGCAGCCGGGTCACGGTCGATGTGGCCGACGGCCGGCTGGTGTTCGGCGGCACCGACGACCGGGAGCCCACGGCGGCACCGGTGGAGTGACGTCACGGCGACGGGGCCCGCCTTCCCTCGCCTGTGGCCTCGGGAAGGCGGGCCCCGTCGGGCGTCGTCGCGGGCTTGCTCGTCCGCTCACCGGGACGAGCGGACCACCATGGCCGAACCGCCGCCGCGCCGCACCTTCTCGGCTGCCGCCAGCCAGCGGCCGTCGGGCAGGCGCTGGACGCCGGTCGCGGCGCCGATCTCCGGGTTGAGCTTGAAGGAGTGGCCGAGGGCCTCCAGCTGCTTCGCCGGCTTGCTGTCGTACAGGGCGGGTTCGAGTTCGGTCTGGGCCGCGTTGCGCTGGCTGGCGCGGGGTGCGGCGATCGCGTCGACCAGCGGCTGATGCCGGTCGACGAACTCGGTGAGGGTCTGCAGCACCGTGGTGATGATGGTGGCGCCGCCGGGCGAGCCCAGGGCCACCACCGGGCGCTGGTGCCGGTCGAGCACGATCGTCGGGGCGATCGACGAGCGGGGCCGCTTGCCGGGGCCGGGCAGGTTGGGGTCGTGCACGGCCGGGTCGGCCGGGGCGAAGGAGAAGTCGGTCAGCTCGTTGTTGAGCAGGAAGCCGCGGCCGGGGACGGTGATGCCGCTGCCGCCGGTCTGCTCGATCGTCAGCGTGTAGGCGACGACGTTGCCCCAGCGGTCGGCGACCGTCAGATGGGTGGTGCTCTGGCCCTCGTAGGTGGTGGGTGCCGCCGTGCCGCCCTGTCCGCACGCGGCCGGACGGCGCGGGTCACCGGGCGGGAGCGGGCTGGTGAGCACCGCGTCGTCCTTGATCAGGCAGGCGCGGGAGTCGGCGAACTTCTGCGACAGCAGTCCCTTCGTGGGCACGTCCTCGAAGGCGGGGTCGCCCACCCAGCGGCCGCGGTCGGCGAACGCGATACGGCTCGCCTCGATGAAGCGGTGCAGGTACTGCACCTCGCTCGCCTTGGACAGGTCGGTCTTCTCCAGGATGTTGAGCGCCTCGCCGACCGTGGTGCCGCCGGAGGAGGACGGTGCGATGGAGTAGACGTTCAGACCGCGGTAGGTGGTCCGGGTGGGTGCCTGGAGCTTCGCGCGGTAGGCCGCGAGGTCCTTCTCGGTCAGGTCGCCGGGGCGGGCCTTCCAGCCGGAGGCCGGGTCGACCGGCGGGTGGTTCACCGTCTTGACGATCTCCCGGCCGAGTTCGCCGTGGTAGATGGCGTTCACGCCTTTGCGGGCCAGCTCCTGGTAGGTGCGGGCCAGGTCGGGGTTTCTGAAGGTGGAGCCGACGACGGGCAGTTTGCCGTTCGGCAGGAACAGCTTGGCGGTGTCCGGGAAGTACCGGAAGCGGGTCTCGTTGTCGGCGGTCTGCTGCCGGAAGGTCTCGTCGACGGTGAAACCGTCGCGGGCGAGTCGCTCGGCCGGCCTCAGCACCGTGGCCAGACGCTTGGTCCCCCACTCGTCCAGGGCCTTCTGCCAGGTGGCCGGGGTGCCGGGGGTGCCGACGCTCAGGCCGCTGCTGACCGCCTCGTCGAAGGAGAGCGGCTCGCCGTTCTCCGTGAACAGGTCCTTGTCCGCGGTCAGGGGCGCCGTCTCGCGGCCGTCGATGGTGTGGACGGTGCGGGTGCGGGCGTCGTAGTAGACGAAGTAGCCGCCTCCGCCGATGCCGGCCGAGTACGGCTCGGTGACGCCGAGCGCGGCGGCGGTGGCGACGGCCGCGTCCACGGCATTGCCACCCTGCTTCAGCACCTCTATGCCGGCCGCCGAGGCGTCGGCGTCGACGCTGGCCACGGCGCCGCCGTAGCCGACGGCCACGGGCGTCTTCGGGGGCGTTCCCGTTCCGCCGCGGGCGTGCGCGGTCGGCGGCGCGGCCGCCCCCACCGACACCACGGCGGCCGTGACCGCCAGGAACGCCAGTTTCCGCGCGACAGGGGGACGCATCCGCACCTCCACGGTCGAGTCTGCTCGGTCGGCTGACCGTCCGCGCAGCTTAATTCATCGCCATGGCCCCGTCATGGGCACGGCGAACGCGCCTGTTCGGGTGAGGGTGTGCGCCCAACTCCTTTGCGCCACTCGGGTGATGGCGACCGGCCGGGACACGCCCGGCGGGATCGGCGCGCCTCCGCGGCCGCCCGCGGCACAGGGGGCTTCCGGTCCGCGTCCGGCGGACGCTCGCGGCCGGGCGGACGCCGGCGTCGGACCGTCGCCCCGGCCGGCCGGGCCTGCCACCGCACCGGCGGCTCGTGCGCTCCGCCGCGCGGGGTGAACGCGCCGGACACCGGGTCGGACGGGACCGCAACCGGGGCGGATGCGGCCGCACTCGTCGCGGACGGGCCCCGCCAGGAGCGCCCGCCGGACGCGGACCGCCGTGGACGTGCACGGAAGCGAGCACATCCCGCCCGGCGCGCAGCTGACCTTCTCCTCGGCCGCGGAAGTCCCCGGTGTCCCGGGCCGCTTCCGCCGCGCGAGCAGTGATCTTCGGCTGCCGCCGGCCGGGTATGGCTCTGTGGACCGCTGCCCCTGCCGCGGTCGCGAACTGCCCATCGTAGTCGAGGGCATGGAGGGGAAAGACCGCCGGGCCGCGCCCCGGCCCCAAGCCCCGTGCACCGGGCGGCCGTTGGGCGCCGGCCGCTCGGATCCGCGCGATCTCGGCGTACGGCTGGGACAGTTCGGGCACCCCGGCGGGGAGGTGCCGGCAAGCCCCGGCCCCGTGCGGCGCCTGCCCACGCGGGGAAGCCCACGGGCCCGGCGCGAGCGGCTCAGACGTCCAGGTCGACCACCACGGGGGCGTGGTCCGAGGCGCCCTTGCCCTTGCGCTCCTCACGGTCGACGTAGGCGTCGGTGACCGCCTTGGCGAAGGGCTCGTTGCCGTACACCAGGTCGATGCGCATGCCGCGGTTCTTGGGGAAGCACAGCTGCCGGTAGTCCCAGTACGTGAACGGCTTGTCGTACTTCAGGGGGCGCGGCACGACGTCGGTCAGGCCGGTCTCGCGCAGGGACGCCAGCGCGGCCCGCTCGGCCGGTGTGACATGCGTGGCCCCCTCGAAAGCCGCCGGGTCGTAGACGTCGTCGTCGGTGGGCGCGACGTTGTAGTCGCCCAGGACGGCGAACGGGCGGCTGCCGGCGGCGTCGCCCGCCACGGCGGCCTTGAGTGCCTCGAACCACTGCAGCTTGTAGGCGTAGTGCGGGTGCTCCACCTCACGCCCGTTGGGCACGTACACCGACCAGACGCGCACCGGACCGCAGGTGGCGGAGATGGCTCGCGGTTCGGTCACGCCCTCGTAGCCGGGGTCGCCGGGCAGGCCCTTGACCACGTCCTGCAGGCCCACGCGGGAGAGCACGGCCACGCCGTTCCACCGGCCGGTGGCGTGCACCGCCGCCTCGTAGCCGGCCTCGCGCAGCTGGTCGAACGGGAACTGCTCCTCGGCGACCTTGGCCTCCTGCAGGCACAGCACGTCGGGCCCGCTGCTCTCCAGCCAGGCCAGCAGCCTCGGCAGGCGGGCGGTGATCGAGTTCACGTTCCAGGTCGCGATGCGCATGTTTCCCAACCTACCGGGTGTTCCCCGACCCACCGGGCGGGACCGACAACGCCTCCCGCGCGGCCCGCGGCACCCGCCCGTGGCCGGCTGCCGGTCGTCAGATCTCGTCCGAGGCGCCCGGCGCGAGCCGCAGGTGCTCGGCGCCGCCCAGGTTGCCGATGTGGGTGTCGTAGACCGGGCGCGCCAGATCGGCGAGCAGCGCGTCGTGCACGTCGTACGCCCGCTGCGGCCCGACCTCGCGGACGTAGTCGATGACCTCGGCGACCTTGCTCCAGGGGGCCATGACGGGCAGCATCAGCGTCTCGACCGGCTGGTCCGGGACGGTGAACGCGTCGCCGGGGTGGAAGAGCCTGCCGCCGTCGACGAGGTAGCCGACGTTGGTGATGCGCGGGATGTCCGGGTGGATCACCGCGTGCAGCTCGCCGTGCACCTGCACGTCGAACCCGGCGGCCGTGAAGGTGTCGCCGTGCCCGACGGTGTGCACCCGCCCCGGGAACGCGGCCGAGATCTGTTCCGCGACCGACCTCAGGGTCCAGATCTGGGCCGCCGCGTTGGCCTCCATGGCGGCCCGCAGCCGGCCCTCGTGGAAGTGGTCGAAGTGCTCGTGCGTGATCAGAATGGCGTCCGCGCCGACGGCCGCGTCCTCCTCGCTGAGGCCGCCCGGGTCGATGACGAGGGTGCGGCCCTCCTTCTCCAGGCGGACGCAGGCGTGGGACATCTTCGTGAGCTTCATGGGCCCATCTTGCCCTGCGGGGCAGTCGGTGTGATCTTCCCCGGCGGGCGCGGGCGCTGGGGTGCCTGTCTCGTGGGGCGTTGCGGCCCGTCCGGGGCCGGGCTCGGCGACGGGAGGGACGGCGCCGGATGCCCGGCCGCACGACGTGGCCACGGATCGTGGGCGGCGGGCGTGACCGGCGGGGCCGAGGGCCGCGCGCCCGCCGGTCGGTCCTCCGCGTTCACTCCGACGGGGTCGTCTCCTCCTCGATGACCTTCTGGGCCACCCGGAAGGCACGGCCCGCGACCGGCATGCCGCAGTAGACGGCCGTCTGCATCAGCACTTCCTTGATCTCGTCCGGGGTCAGCCCGATCCGCAGGGCGGCCCGGGTGTGGGCGGCCAGCTCCTCCAGGTGGCCGCCCGCGGCCAGTGCGGTCAGGGCCACGCAGCTGCGGGTGCGCCGGTCCAGGGCGGGCCGCTGCCAGATCTCGCCCCAGGTGGTGCGGGTGAGCAGGTGCTGGAAGTCCTGCGAGAAGGCGTCGGCCTGCTCCAGCTCCCGGTCGACGTGCGCGTCGCCCAGCACCTCCCGGCGGATCTTGAGGCCGGTGTCGTAGACGTCCGGCTGCTCGACGGCGTAGGGCTGCGCCTGGGCGGGCGCTATTTCGGCGACCGGTGCGGCGGGCATGGCCGCCGCGGTGACGGCCGGGGCGGGCTTGACCGGGGCGGGCTTGGCCGGCGCGGCGGCGACCACCGCCACCTGGCCGGTGCCGGGGTCGAAGACGGGCTGCCAGGCGGTGGAGAAGTGCCGCACCAGCAGGTCGGTGACGGCGGCGGGCTGCTCCACCGGGACCAGATGGGACGCGGTGGGCACCACGGCGAGACGGGCGTCGGGGATGCCGGCGACCAGGGTGCGGGCCTCGGCGGGGCCGGTGACCTGGTCGTCGGAGCCGACCAGGACGAGCGTGGGCACGCCGACGCGGCCCAGTTCGGCCCGCACGTCGAAGGCGGCCAGCGCTTCGCAGGCGGCGATGTAGCAGCCGGGGTCCGTGGTGCGCACCATCTGCACGGCCCAGTCGGTGATCGCGGGCTGGGCGGCGGCGAACGCGGGGGTGAACCAGCGGTCCGGGGAGGTGCGGGCGAGGGGGTCGAGGCCGTTCGTCCGGACGACCACGCCGCGCTGGCGCCACTCGTCCGCCGTGCCGAAGCGGGGCGAGGCGGCGATCAGGGCCAGGGAGGCCAGGCGCTCGGGGTGACGCAGGGCCAGCTCGATGCCGACCGCACCGCCGAGCGCGCAGCCGGCGTAGGCGAAGCGCTGCACGCCCAGAGCGTCGAGCGTGGCGAGCAGCCGGGCGGTCAGCTCGGCGACCGAGGAGGCCGGATAGGCGGGGGCACCGCCGTGGCCCGGCAGGTCGAACCGCAGGACCCGCCACTGCTGGGCGAGTTCGGGGACCTGACGGTCCCACATGTGCCATGTGGTACCCAGTGAGGGACCCAGGATCAGGACCGGAGCGTCTTCTGGCCCGTCAAAGCGGTATTGCAGGGTGTTCGGGGGTGTCTCACTCACGCCCCAGACCCTCTCACGTCTCACGGTCTCCTATCCTGGCTACAAGCGGTTCGGACTCGCCTCAGCCGCGCTTCGATCTCTACGCCACCAATACCCCGGACTGGAGTGGCACACGGGCGGCGGGCACTTCCGCGATTCCGAACCCTTCTGGATCTCCGTCGGCGCGGACGTCCCTGGCGGTTACACCCAGCAGGAAAGGTGTCACCACGTGGAGCCAAGGCGAGTGAAACGCACCTAAGAAGGCTGGGAGAGCTACCTCCATCGCCCGGGAGGAGCGTGCCGATGGTTCATGCAGGGCGGAGGGTGCCTGTGGTCATCACCCACGGGCGGCCGGGACGCAGCGTGCCTTGGCATGCTCGGATGGCCCCGGCTCGTCTACCAGTCCGCCACGGGACGGAATGCTTGTGCATCCGAGGTCCGGGCAAGCAAGGAGGCACTGACAACGCACGCCAGGAATACATGAACTCCTCTCCCAACGAGTGCAATCGCAAAGTATGCGCACCCTGGAAGCGTCACAGGAACACGGACCGCATGAAGCGCCAGCCGCATCGTGCGCGCCAGCGCAGCCGATCTCAGACGAAGCCGCACCGGAGCGCTCCGATGACTTCGTCGTCTCACGGCTCGACTCAAAGTCCCGTCAGGACGGACCCCAGCGGGGCCTCGCCGTATCACTCGCCTATCACACGACTGCCCCTATAACGAGGGTTGCGACTGCACAGGTCTGACCAGGTGGAAGACCTCCCGGGCCGCGTAGCGCTTGAGGCTTCGGACTATCTCGCGTCGGGTCTTGCCCTCCTTGCTGCGGCGTTCGTAATAGTCCTGGGTGCGCGGGTCGACGCGCAGGCGGGTCTGCACGATCCGGTGCAGGGCCGCGTTCGCTTGGCGGTCGCCGCCGCGGTTGAGGCGACGGTACTGCCGGCAGCCCGAGGAACGCTCGACTGGGCTGACCCCGCACAGCGCCGCGAACGACGCCTCACTGCCCAGGCGTTCCGGGTTGTCTCCCACCGTGATCAGCAAAGTGACGGCCGTGTCCGGACCAATGCCCACCACCTCGAGCAGCTGCGGATTGTGGCGCTCCACCAGCCGGGTCAGGCGGCCTTCCAGGTCCTGGATCTCTTCGCTGAGCTGCCTGATGCGCCGGGCCAGGAGACCCAGGGTGACGTGGGTGGCCTGAAGCACCGCCCCCTCGCCGGCCTCGTGGTTCAGGCTGTCGTCGACAAGCCTTGCGCAGGTGCGGAACAGCTCTGCGTTGCCCAGCCCCGCCAGTTCCTCCCTCAGCTGCGGATCGGCGCGGATGAGGACGGCCTTGAGTTGGTTGATCGCCTGCGTGCGGGCCTTGACCGCCGAGTCCTTGGCCAGTTTGTACATCCGGGCGATCTCCACTGGCCCGTCGCCCGTCTTGGCCTGGGCGCGCGCCCGCCCGCTCAGCACCGCCCGGGCCGCGTTCTCGGCATCAAGCGGGTCCGACTTGCCGCGCCGACGGCGGTCAGCCCGGTCGAACCGGTTCACATCGAAAACGTCCACGCCCTGGGCCAGCAGGTAGCGGGACAGGGCCGCCCCGAAGGAACCGGTTCCTTCCACTCCCGCCCGGCGCACCGTACCGGACCCCCTGGCCCACCCCAGCAGGTCTCGGTATCCAGCCGCGGTGGCCGGGAACTCCTCGGTGCCGATGACTTCCCCCACCAGGGAGAGCACAGCGGCCACATGGGCATCGCGGTGCGTGTCCACTCCCAGGATCACCTCTCCCGCCGGCCGACGCCGACGAGGACGCGAAGCGGAGGACGTGCCGGTCATGCTCGTTCCCTTTCAGGCCGACGACTTGTCCCGTAGCTGGCAACGGGCTGTGTGGACGGTCAGAATCGTGATGACGCCTTTCCGGCAAGCCCCTATCGAGACACGTCCATCAGCCCGAGACCAACAGCGCGCTGTCCCCTGGCCGGCGGTCGACACAGTGTGATCAGGACACCTCGGTCAGAGATCTCAGGAGTCAGACCCCACCGCAGGACAGGCACCCACCTACTGTTCTCCGCCCAACCGGCTTGCAGCCACGTCAGCCCGCTCGTTCGAGCGAATGGACTCGAAGCACCGATCGCCTGTCAACAGAACTGGCACCATGCCGCCGTCGTACTTCACTGCGAGTCGAAGGCGGACAGTTGGGGACTGTCAAACGAGCCGGTGTAACTGGGGTTGTTCGAGTTACTGACGGGCTGCGGAGAGGCGGCCGTCGAAGGTGATGTCGAAGGCGTTCAGCGCGGTCTTCCAGCGCATGGTCCAGCGGGCTTGTCCCTTGCTCGAGTTCGGGCAACTTGCGTGTAGCCATGTCCCGCCACTGACGGGTTGCGGATGGCGTGGTGTCTTCGGCCAGCAGTTGCGTGATCTCGGCGAGGGTGAAGCCCGCCCGCTGCGCCATCTTTATCAGGGCGACCCGGCGGATGGTGGTCGCGGGCCATACCCGACGCCCGCCTCCGCGACGCGCGCCGGGCAGCAGACCGTGCTCCTCCCAATAGCGCAGTGCCGCCGCACCGTGACGCCTGCTGCCCGGCCCCTACCGTTCACTGTTGGCCGACCGCACCTTTCGGCGGCTGATGCCGGTCTTCGCGTTGTCCGACCTGGGCGACGGCATGACCGTCGTCGCGGTGGCGTGGCTTGCGCTCGAACTGGTCCCGGACGGCGGCCAAGGCGCGCTGGCGGGCATCGCTGTCGCCGCCTATGTCCTGCCCGGCGCGCTGGGCGCCCTGGTTCTGGGCAGGTGGATGCGCCGGCTGTCCGCGCGACGGCTCCTGGTTACCGACTCCACGCTACGGGCCGTACTGCTGGGGGCGGTCCCGTTCGCACACATGGCGGGGCTGCTCACCCCGGCCGTGTATGTCGGGCTCCTGGGCGCCTCCTCGCTGCTGCACGCCTGGGGCAAGGCCGGAAAGCACGCACTCTTCGCCCCTTTGCTCCTCGAAGACCAGCGCCTGGCGGCCAACAGCGTGATCAGCACCAGCCTCTAAGGCGCGGCGCCTTAGCCGGCCGCCTCCCTCTGGTGCCCGGCCGTCGGCTGAGTCATCGGGCCAGGCAGCAGTCTCCGCATTTCGTGCCCACCGGAGTGCGGTAGAAGAGGTAGCAGCTGCGGCGGCGGAAGCTGAGGTCGGGCGCGGTGAAGTGGCCGGTGCCATCCAGGCATCCGGTGGCCAGGAGGTCGGTGGTGAGTTCGGTGAGCGGGTGGCGCAAGTCCGGGCGTGCCGCCAGGAGCACCTGGGCTGTCCCGGCCAGTGCGGAGGCGGCGTTTCCGTCCAGGAGGCGGGGGGAGATCTTGACGCGGAGCCCGGCGGCCATCGCGTCCAGGTGCTGCTCGACCACCAACTCGTACAACACCTTGGGGAGGTGCGGGATTCGGTCGGCGTACCAGCCGGTGGGGGCGGGCAGCCGCAGCGCGGGTCCCTCGTCGGCCCGGTGCAGCCGGGCCAGGTCGGGGACGATGCCGTGGAAGAGCGTGCAGGCGAGGACCGGGGACCACAGGCGTGCGGCGTGTCCGAGCTGCGCGATGGAGACGCCGATGCGCGTCTCGCGGGTGCCGTACCGGTCGGCGACGGCCTCTGCGAGGTCGGTGAAGCCTCGGGCGTAGGTGTCGGTGACCGGATGCCAGCCCTGGTCCGGTCCGCCCACGGCGAGGGTGAAGAATCCTCCGAGAGCCGCCACGTCCTCCAGGGCTGCGGTGACTGCCTCGGCGGGCGCGCGAGCGGGTGCGGTCATGTCTGCGCCACTCCCTGTCGCTGTCCGGTCAGGTCGTGGCCGGTGAGCAGCGTCACCTGGGGCAGGCCGGTGCGGGGATGCTCGGTGACGTCCGCCTCGACGCGGTAGACGTCGGCCAGCAGGGCGGGGGTGAGGACGTCCCGTGGTGCGCCGTGGGCGACCACACGTCCGGCCTGCATCACGCTGAGGCGGTCGCAGAACGACGCGGCGAGGTTGAGGTCGTGCAACGCGACGACGGCCGTGACTCCGAGGCGGCGGACGAGACGGAGTGCGTCGAGCTGGTGGCGCAGGTCGAGGTGGTTGGTCGGCTCGTCCAGCACCATCGTTCCGGCCCGCTGAGCGAGTGCGCGGGCGATCAGGACGCGCTGCTTCTCCCCGCCGGACAACCGGTCGAAGGGTGCGCCGGCCAGGTCGGCGACGTCCAGTTCCGTCAGGGCGGCCGTGACGATGGCGCGGTCATCGGCGTCGTCGCCCGCGAAGGGGCGCTTGTGCGGGGTGCGGCCCATGGCCACCACCTCGTACACGGTGAGGTCGAAGTCCCCGGCGTGCTCCTGCAGGACGGCCGCCAGGTGCCGGGCCAGGCGCTTGCCGGGCATCCGCCAGACGTCCGTCCCGTCCAGCAGCACGCGGCCCGACGTGGGGCGCAGTGCCCGGTAGACGGTGCGCAGGAGGGTTGACTTGCCGGCGCCGTTCGGGCCGACGAGCCCGACGACCTCTCCGGCGGACACCGTCAGGGAGACCTGGTCGACCAGCGGTCTGCCGTCGACGAGCACCGACACGTCGTCGATGTCCAAGGTTCCGGGTGCCGCTTCCGCGTGTCCGGTCATCGTGCCCTCCTGCGCATCAGCCAGAGGAAGAACGGGCCGCCGACCAGGGCGGTGAGGATGCCGACGGGGATCTCCTCGGGGCTCATGAGGGTGCGCGCGGCCAGGTCGGCGGCGATCAGGAAGGCCGCGCCGAGCAGCGCAGCGGCCGGGAGTGCTCGGCGGTGGTCGGCGCCGACCAGGAGCCGTACGACGTGCGGCAGGATCAGACCGACGAAGCCGATCTGGCCGCTGACCGCGACGATCGTGCCGATCATCAGCGCGACCAGGGTGAACAGTGCGGCACGGAAGCGGTGGACGTCCAGGCCGAGGGCTGCTGCGGCCTCCTCCCCGGCGAGCAGCAGGTTCAGCGGACGGCTCACGCCAAGCAGGACGGCCGTGCCGAGCAGGACCGCCGCGGCCGGGATCCACACCACCGTCCAAGTGGTGCCGGCCAGTCCGCCGAGCATCCAGCGCAGCGCCGACTGCGTCTTGTGGGGGTCGTTGGAAGTGACCACGAGGAAACTCGCCACCGCCGACAGCACCTCGGCCATCGCCACGCCCGCCAGGACCAGCCGCACGGTGGTCATCCGTCCGCCGGAGCGAGCCAGGAAGTACACCGCGACCAGGGCCGCCAGAGCGCCGCAGAACGCCGCCAGCGGCAGCGAGAAGGCTCCGAACAGCGTCACGTTGAGGACCAGGACCAGCACGGCGCCGACGCTCGCGCCCGACGACACTCCCAGCAGCATCGGGTCGGCGAGCGGGTTGCGGACCAGGGCCTGCAACGCCATTCCCGCCACCGACAGTCCGGCTCCCACCACCGCGCACAGCAGCACCCGGGGCAGCCGGACGTCGGTGACGATCGTCTCCCGCACCGGGGGCCACGTCGCATCGGCCAGGGCCGGGTGGAGGTGGTGGAGCAGGATGCCCCACACCTCCCCGGCCGGGATCGTGACCGAACCGGCCGCGATCCCGAAGGTCGCCGCCACCGCCACCAGGGCGGCGAGACCGGCCAGCACCAGGGCGTAGGGGAGCCTGCGGCGGCCGGGCACCACGGCCTGCGCGGGCTTGGGCCCGGCTCCGGGGGAGTTCTTGCCGACGGCCTCGGCGGGTGCCGGCACCTTGCCCGCCCCGGCCTTCCCGGCGACGGCGTCTCGGCCAGCGGCGGTCGGCTCGGTCACGCCGGTCACCGGAAGCGGTCCGGGTGGAGCTGACGGGCCAGCGACTGCACGGCCGCGGGCACCCGTACTCCCACGACGGTGGAGGACAGCGGCAGCACCGCGAACCGGCGGTTCTTGATGGCGGGTACGTCCTTCAGCGCCGGGTTGGCGAGCAGGAACTCCTTCTTCTGCGCCACGGTCTGGTCGCCGTAGTCGTAGATGACGACGACTTCGGGCGCCCGCTCGGCCACCTGCTCGAACGACACGTCGCCGAACGGCTTGTCGAGGTCGGCGAAGAGGTTGACCCCTCCGGCCCGCTCGATCATGTCGTTGCCGATGCCCGCGCCGCCCGCGGTGAAGGCGGTCTTGTCGCCGCTGTCGTAGACGAACAGCTTCACCGGCTCAACGCCGTCGAGTTTCTCGTCCACCTCGTCCAAGGTGGCGTGCAGCCGCCCGATCTGCCGCTCGGCCCGCTCCGGGACGCCGAAGACCTTGGCGACCTCGCGGATCTCCCGGTCCATCAAGGGCATCGTCACCGGCCCGGACGGGCACTCCTCGATGTTGAGGCGGGTGTTGATACCGGCCTTGATGAAGGCGTCACGGGAGCGGCCCTCCTTCTCGTCGAAGGCGGAGGACCAGCCGCCGTAGACGAAGTCGGGCTCGGCCGCCAACAGCGTCTCGTACGACGGGTACTCCTTCGACAGCACCTTGACCTTGCCGTAGGCGGCCCGGTACTCGGGGAGGATCTCGTCGTCGAGGTAGCCGGTGCCGACCATCGACTTCTCCAGGCCGAGCGCCAGCATCACCTCCGTCGCGTGCTGGTTCAGCGACACCGCGCGCTGCGGCGGGCGGTGAAACGTCGTCTTCACCCCGCAGTTGGACACGGTGACCGGGAAGCCCTTCGGGGCCGGGCCCTCGGTACCACCGGCTTGGTCCTGGGCGCTTGTGCCGCAACCGGAGATCAGCAGAGCTGTGGCCATGGCCAGCAGGGGGGACAGTGGGCGTTTGCCCGTCATGGGAATGTTCCTCTCCTACGGGTGTTACGGCTCGTACAGGTGTTACGGCTCGTACGGGTGTCGCTGGTGATCGGCGCGCAGGCTGCCGGTCTCAGGAGGCCGCGCGGCGCCGAGGCGGGGTGAAGGCGTAGAGGTCGAGAATCTCGGGCCGGGGAGCGATGCCGGGGCCGCCCGCGCTCACCCAGGCGGCGATGTCCTCGGTCGCGGCCGGGTCGTTGACCAGGCCCAGCCAGACCGGCCGCGCCCCGGCGGCCCGTCCGGCGGCGGAAGGCTGCACGACGATGACGTTGGCCTGGTCGCACACGTCGAGACAGGCGGAGACGCGTACGGGAGCGGCCTCACGCAGGCGCGCGGTTTGCACTGTGTGATCCACCCCGGTCACCTTGGGGCTGCCGCAGCAGCAGTCCCGGCACACGACGATCCGGCACGGCACCGGATCGGCTGATCCTGTGCCAACCGAACCTCTGCCCACCGGGGTCTCGTACGCCCCCTCGGCCGGCCTCACGGGCATGCCGAACCACCCTCCTCCGGGGAAATCCGCCCCGGGTACGTCGAGGAGGCGACCGCGTGAGTCTCCTGGCTCTCGGGTCGAAGCTCGTCCCGGCCTTCCCACCCGTCCTGGGGCAGTGGCCTGTTCGGGATCCGCTCGCCGATCACAGTGGCGGGACCGCGCCGGATTCACACCGGCTTCCTCGTTCCGCCGTCGCCTTGTCGCCGAGCATTATCGCATCTGAGACACCGCGCGTCATCAGGGCGGAACCCAGGGGTGGTTACGCACGGCCCGAGTCACAGGGCACCGGCCTCGCCGCCGGACTCCTGGCGGCGGCCACCGAAGACCCGCCGGATGGCATATCATTCGCAGATGCAGGAATACCGCATCAGGACAGCCACGGCCGCCGACCTCGAGGAGGCGCGGGCCGTGATGCTCGACACCGTCTACCGCGACTTCGGGACCGGCTACGTGCCACGCTGGCACGCGGACATCATCGATCTGCAGTCGTTCTACGTCGTCCCACCCCGGCACACCCTGCTGGTCGCGGTGGACGAGCAGGACGGGACGGTGGCCGCCACGGCCGCGCTCGACGGGCGGGGACCGGCGCATCCGCCGAACCCGCGGTGGCTGGCCGAGCGGTACCCGTCGGGTGAGACCGCGCAGCTCAGGCGGGTGTACACGCGCCCGGAGCACCGGCGGCGCGGGCTGGCCCGGCAACTGGTGGACAGGCTGCTGGACTTCGCGCGGGCGGACGGCGGCTACCGGTCGGTGTACTTGCACACGTACCCGCACTCGCCCGGCGCGATGGGTCTGTGGCAGACGCTCGGCAAGGTCGTCTGCGACGAGAGGGAGGACGCGCCCGGCGGCGGCAGTGGCGTCGTCCACTTTGAGATCCCTCTTGTTTAAACGAAAACCATTTTCGTAAGATGCCGGTCGATGTAGGCCGAAACACCCGTACGGGAACGTCCGGCCCTGGAAAGACAGAACGAAGACCATGAGATCTTCCCGCCGTCGGCTGATAGCCGGCCTGCTGCTCGCCCCCTTGCTCTCCGGCTGCTTCGCCGCCAGCGACGACGACTCGTCCTCGGACTCCTCCGGCTCGGGTGAGGGCGGGCGCCTGCGTGTGGCGCTCGCCTTCCAGCCGACGGAGAACTACTCACCGTACGGCGGCCAGGACTCCTTCATCCTGTCCCGGCTGGGTGTGAGCGAGGGGCTGGCCCGGCTGGACGCCAACGGCACCGCGGTCCCCGCGCTCGCCGAGTCGTGGAGCAGCGAACAGGGCGGCAAGAGCTGGGTGTTCACGCTGCGGGATGCCAAGTTCCAGGACGGCAGTAAGGTCACCGCGAAGGCCGTCGCCGCCGCGCTCACCCACGCCGCCGCGGCCGACCCGGCGCCGCCCGCGATCTCCGATGTGAAGCTGACCGCCGAGGCCGTGGGCGACGACCAGGTGAAGGTCGGCGCAGGCGAGGCCGACCCGATGCTGCCGCTGCGGCTGACCAACCCCAGCCTCGCGGTGTTCTCCCCCAAGGCGTATGGCAAGGACGGCAAGGTGAACCCGGTCGGCACTGCCACCGGCCCCTTCGAACTCACCAAGACCACCGGGGACACGGCGGCCGCCTTGGACCGCTACGACGACTACTGGGGCGGGCGCGCCCAGGCTTCCGGCATCGACGTGAAGTTCGTCTCGGACGGCACCGCCCGCGCCAACGCCCTGCGCACCGGGGACGTGGACATCGCCGAGGCTCTGCCCGTCGCGCAGGTCGCCTCCCTGGACAAAGACACCGTCCACGAGATCAACACCGCGCGGAACAGCAGCCTGTTCCTCAACACCCAAAAGGGCGTCTTCACCGACGCGGGGCTGCGGGCCGCCGCGCGCGAGGCGATCGACACCTCCGCCGTCGCCAAGGGCGTGTACGACGGGTACGCCGAGCCCGCCAAGGGGCTGTTCGGCCCCGCGCTGACCTGGGCGGCCGGCAAACGGTCCGAGCCGACCGGGCGAGCCAAGGCCACCGACCCCAAGGGCAAGAGCATCACCATCGCCACCTACGACGACCGGCCCGAACTGCCCGAGACCGCCCAGGTGCTCCAACAGCAGCTCCAGAAGGCCGGGTTCAAGGTGAAGCTGGAAGTGCGCACCTACGCGCGCCTCGAAAGCGACCTGCTGGCCAAGAAGTTCGACGCCGCCATCTCCACCCGCAACATGATGCTCGACACCGGCGACCCGGTCACCGTCCTGGCCAGCGACTACACCTGCGACGGCAGCTACAACCTGTCGTTCCTGTGCGACAAGAAGGTCGACAAGCTGGTCGCCGACGCCCAGGCCGAGTCCGACCCGGGCAAGCGTCAGGACGCCGCGATGAAGGCGGAGGCCGCGATCCTCGGCACCGACGCGGTGGTCCCCCTGGCGCACCTGAAGGCCATCGTGGGTATCGGTACGTCCGTCGAGGGCGGCGTACTCGACCCGTACGAGCGGCAGCTCGTCGGCACCGGGACCCGGCGCTGAACCCCATGGCCAGGCCCCTTTCCGCCGCCCTGCGCGCGCTCGCGCGGGGCGGCGGCCTCACGCTGCTGTGGCGGGCCCTGCTGACGGGTGGGCTGGTGTGCGCGATCGGCCTGCTGCCGTGGCTGTCGCGCACCGACCCGGCGCTGACCGTGCTCAAGGCCCGCTCGGCGGAGCGCGACCCCACTCCCGAGACGCTGCGGGCCATCCGCGACGAACTCGGCCTGGGTGACGGCCCGTTGGCGCTGCTCGGCCGCTGGCTGGGCGGTCTGCTGCGGGGGGACGCGGGCCGGTCCTGGGTGTCGGACACCGAGGTGCTGCCCGCCACAGTCCAGGCCCTCGGTGTGTCCCTGCTGCTGATGGCGGGGGCCGTCCTGGTCGCCCTGGCCACGGTCGCGGTGGTGTGCGCCCGCACCCTGTGGCTCGGCTCGCGGCGCCGCCTCGGCACAGGCGGCCCGGGCGGTACCGGGTCGGCGGTGCTGGCCGCGCTGCCGGAGTTCCTCATCGCCTCCGTACTGGCCTCCGTCGTCGGCGTGCAGCTGGGCTGGCTGCCCGCCCTGGGCTGGTACGGCCCCCAGTGGATGATCCTTCCCGCCCTCGCCCTCGGCCTGCCCGCCGGAGCCCTCCTCGGGCGGATGCTGGACGACCTGCTGCCCGCCGCGTTCGCCGAGCCCTGGGCGCTGGCCGCCGCCGCGCGCGGAATACCGCCCGGTTCCGTGGCCCGGCAGACGCTGCGCCGCTGCGTGCCCGGACTGCTGCCCAATCTGGGACTGTTCGTGGTCGGCCTGACCGGCGGCGCCGTTGCCATCGAGCAGATCTTCGACATCCCGGGCTTGGGCCGGCTCACCCTGCGTGCCGCGCTCGCCCAGGACCTGCCCGTCCTGCAGACCGGCACGCTCGCGCTCGTCGCGCTCGCGGCAGCAGCCGCTCTGCTGGCCCGGCTGGGAGTGCGGTGGCTGATCGGGCCCGCTCTGCGCGACGGCGCCCTGCACTCCCTGCACCGGCCGACCCCGCCCGCCCCGCGCGTCGTACCTCTCGTCTACGCGCTGGTGCTCGCCACGGTCATCGGCCTCGGCCTGCCCCGCGACCCGCTTGCCCTGGACACCACCGCCAAACTCCAAGTCCCCTCCGCCGCACACCCCTTCGGCACCGACGCGCTCGGCCGTGACGTCCTCGCCCGCGTCGCGCACGGCGCGCTCGACACCCTCGGCATCGCCCTCGCGGTGAGCGCCGCAGCCCTGCTGACCGGCGTCCTGCTGGGCCTGTTGCCCCGCCTGTCCGGACCCCTGGTCGACACCGTCAACGCGGTCCCACCCGTCCTGGCCGCCCTCCTCGTCACCGGCATCGCGGGCAGCGGCCCCTGGACCCCCGCCCTCGCGGTCGCCGTCGTCGCCTGGTCCCCGCTGGCCACCCACACCTCCTCCCTCCTGCGGCAGGAGCGCGCCACCCTTCACCTGACCGCGACCCGCGCCCTCGGCGCCGACCGCTGGTACCTGATCTGGCACGAACTGCTCCCCGCCGTCCTGCCACCCGTCGTCCGCCACGCCCTCCTCCGGCTGCCCGGCATCGCCCTGAGCCTCGCCGCCCTGGGCTTCCTCGGCCTCGGCTCCCAGCCCCCCTCTCCCGAGTGGGGCCTGCTGCTGGCCGAGAACCAGCCGTACGTCGAACGCGCCCCCTGGGCCGTCCTCGCCCCCGCCGCCGTCCTCGCCCTCCTCGGCGCGCTCGCTGTGACCTCAGCGGGCGGAGTGCGTCTGCCCCGGCTGAAGCCGCAACGTCCGCCGAGCACACGGCCCGGCCCTCCCGCCACGCGGGTGACGCCGGGCACGCAGCCGCCGCGCGCTGACGCCACTCTCACCGCCGTATCCGCCTCCCCCGCAGAAACCCCATGACCGACCTGCTCTCCCGCATACGCCCCCGCCGATCGGCCGCGAAGTCCCCCCGCGAGCGGACATGGAAGCACCTGTCCCCGCTGCTGCGGCTGCTGATCCTCACCCAACTCGCTTTCAACATCGGCTTCTACGCCGTCCTGCCGTTCCTCGCCGCACACCTCGGCACCGCCATCGGCATGGCCGGCTGGATGGTCGGCTTCGTCCTCGGCCTCAGAACCTTCAGCCAGCAGGGCCTCTTCGTCGTCGGCGGCTCGCTCGTCGACCGCTACGGCGTACGCCCCATAGTCCTGGTCGGGTGCGTGCTGCGCATCGCCGGGTTCGCCTGGCTCGGGTACGCGGAGCAGACCTGGGCGGTGATCGGCGCGGTGCTGCTGATCGGGTTCGCCGCCGCGCTGTTCTCACCGGCGGTGGAGTCCGAAGTGGCCCGGCAGGCGGTGATCTGGGAAGAAGAGGGCCACGGTTCACGCACCCGGGTGCTGGCCCTGCTCAGCGCGGCCGGACAGGCCGGTGCCTTCGTCGGCCCGCTGCTCGGCGCCCTGCTCCTCGCCGTGGACTTCCGCACCGCCTGCCTCGCCGGGGCCGCCGTCTTCGTCCTCGTCCTGGCCGGGCACATCCGGCTGATGCCACAGCACATCCCCGGCCGGATCCGCACCCGGCAGCGGGGCGGGGCCCGCGCGCTGCTACGCAACCGCCCCTTCCTCGCCCTGTGCTGCGCCTACGGCACCTACCTGCTCGCCTACAACCAGCTCTACCTCGCCCTCCCCGACGAGGTACAGCGCGCGACCGGCTCCCAGGCGGCCCTGTCCTGGCTCTTCGCCCTGTCCTCCCTGCTGGTCGTCTGCGCCCAAATGCCCGTCACGCGTTGGGCCGGCGACCGGCTCGACCTGCGCCGCTCCATGGCATGGGGGCTGCTGCTCATCGCGGCCGGCTTCGCCGTCGTCGCCGCGGCCCGGCCCGCCGAGTGGACGGGCATCGCGGGGCTGCTGCCCGCCGCCGGGTACGTCGTCCTGCTCACCCTCGGCCAGATGCTGGTCGTCCCGGCCGCCCGCGCCTGGGTCCCCGACCTCGCCGAGGACGGCCGACTCGGCCTCTACACCGGCGCCCTGTCCTCCGTCTCCGGCCTGATCGTCCTCCTCGGCAGCTCCGCCACCGGCTCCCTCCTCGACCTCGGCCTCCCGGCCGCCGTCCCATGGCTGATCCTCGCCGCTGTACCCGCCCTGGCGGTGGCACTGCTGCCCCACCGCCCGGGAAAAGCCGAGAGCGCCGCAGGAGCAGGCGCGGCGCCGGAGCGCTGACGCCTACCGCCCACTCGGAGCTTCGTCACCGCCATCACAAGGCGCCCCGCACAGAGGACCTCCCCTGGCCAGGCCGCGGCCCGGCTCGCGTTGCCCTGCTCCCGCATGAGCTGGGACCGCATCCCGGCACCGGGGGGCCGCGGCGTAGGCGCCGCCCGCCGGAGAGCAGGCCGCGCCGGTCCCTTCGGGTGCCGCAGGGGCCGGCGCAACCCTCTGTCTCGCTCCGGTCTCAGGCAGTCCCGCTCCGGCGGCTCCGAAGCCACCATGTTCCGCCGCCGAGGACGATGACGGCCGCTCCGATGCCGAGGAGCACGGCAAGCGGCACGCCGCCGTCTCCGTCCGTGTCGTCCGCGACGGCCTCCCCCGACTCCTCGGACGTCCCGGCCGACGGCTCACCCGAGGCGGTGTCGGGCGAGGGGGCGGCCGTGGTGGGCTCCTGCGTGGGGCTGGGACTGACGGGCTTCGCACCCGGTGCGGCAGGCTTCAGCTGCAGAACGGGCGCGGGGTTCCCGTGACCGTGGCCGTGGTCGTCCTCGGCGTTGTCCTCCAGTTCGATCCAGCGGTCCACCCGGCCGTCGCTGTAGCTCTGCAGGGTCTTGAAGACAAGCTCCTTCGCATCGGGCAACTGCCGCACGACGACGACGTACTCGGCGTCCTCACCCACAGCGAGCTTCGGCCCCGAGACGGTGTAACCCGGGCTGGTGGGAGCGAGCTTCCAGTCCTCGGGGCCTTCCTTGTAGGTGATGTCGTCCGCGGTGATGCCGTCGGGGAGGACCACCTCCAGCTTGGTGATGCCCGCGGAGCTCGACTCCGAGGCGGCGGAGAAGGTCAGCGCGACGTTCTGGTCGAGAGCCCGGGCGCCCTCCGCCTCGACCTCGGCGTGGGCTGCGGCCGGTCCCGCGGTGGCGACAGTGACCGCGAGCGTGACCGCGGTGAGGGCGCCGAGCCGGCGCAGGCTACGTACCAAGGTCGGGCGATGCACGGGGAACTCCCTCGTTCTTGTGGTGTGGGGGCTGCATTCAAGCGCAGGGCAGGCCCTGCGGCCAGGGCGATGCCGTCGGCCGACGGCTCAGGCCACAGTGCTTCGCATGGATTCCGTCACCTCGTAGCCCGCCTCGACGATCGCCGCTCGCACGGCGTCGGCGTCGACCGACTCCCCGCGTACGGTCACCAGGCCCGCCGGGACGTCGACATCGACGTCGGTGACGCCGGGTACTTCCACCACTTCTTCGGTGATGCTCGCCGCGCAGTGGCCGCAGCTCATGCCGGACACGGTGTAGGTCTGCTCAGCCATGGAGGGTGCTCCTGCTCTTCTGTTTGCCGTATTTGTCGTGTTGCCGTGTTGATCGTGCAGGTCTGGCCCGTCCACGAGGCGGTGGAACGAGCCGGGTTGCTGCCGCCCGGAGCATGGTCCGGACGGCAGCAATGTGGGGCCGGTCAGGCCGCGGCGGCCGCCGGTGTGCCGCGCTCGGCGTCGTCGAGCCACTCGATCAACGAGGTGCGCGCACGGGCGACCCGTGAGCGCACCGTGCCGACGGGGCAGTCACTGACCCCGGCCGCCTCCGCGTAGGGCAGCCCGACCAGCTGGGTGAGGACGAATGCCTCGCGGCGGTCGTCCGGAAGCGCGTCCAGCAGCTCGGCGAGGGCGATGCCGTCGTCGAAGCCGGGCAGACCGCGCGGCTGGACCCGCTCGGCGGCCGACTGCCAGTCGTCGGTGTCCGACAGGCGGGGACGGGAGGTGGTGTAGCGGACGCTGTCGATCACCGCGCGGCGGGCGATGGACAGCAGCCAGGTACGGGCCGAGGAGCGTCCCTCGAACCGGTGCAGGCTGCCCAGTGCCCGCAGAAAGGTGTCCTGGGTCAGGTCGTCGGCGCTCTGGGGGTCGGCGCCGAGGAACGTCACGTAGCGGCGGACGTCCCGCTGCAGGGCGCGGACGAAGAGGTCGACGGCGTCGGGGTCGCCGCCGCGGGCGGCGAGTGCCAAGGCCGTGATCGACTCGTCCTTGGACTCCTCTCTCGATTTGTCGTGTGCTGAAGACAACGCAGGGGTGATCACCTGGTGTCTCTCCTTCTCGGGGATCCAGGAAAACCGGTGTACGGGCCTGCGCGCGCGGATCAGCGGGCGGCACGGCGCACACCGTGAAGGGATGGAGCCGGGCACGGGAGTGCGCGGCCGATGCCCGAGGCCGCGAGGTGACGGCTCCGCCATACACCGACGGACGTCACCGAATTGCCTCGGGAAACCAGCTGTCGTCAGGCGACAGCGGTCCCCGTGGGCGGTCCCCGATAGCTGATCGCGTGGGTGAGAAGGAGCTGCCGCAGTACGCGTTCCGGACGTCCCCTGCGGACCCGGACGCGTGGCCGGTGCGGCGGCGCGGGCGGCCGGAGGATCAGGCGCAGTGGTGCGACGAGCCAGCCGGCGAGCGCCCGCAGGATGCGGAAGGCGGCGCGTTCGCCGTGGGCGAGCCACAGGCCGCACAGCAGCGCGGCCAGCAGGTGGGCGGCGAGCATGCCGGTCGAGGACATGCCGCCCATCCCCTGGTGCAGGGAGTGGGCGGCACCCATGTGGTCCATCGACCCCATGGAGTGCATGGCACCCATCCCGTGGTCCATGGAGCCCATGGACGCCGACATGGCGTCATGCGCCGCTCCCGGTCCCGGCGGCGCATCGCACAGCAGGTAGCCCAGCCACTGCCGGCCGAGGGACGTGCTGTCGGACGTCTGTGGGTGTACGAGCGCCTGGGCGAGCGAGAACGACGCGTGGAGTGCGGCCTGGGCGGCGACCGTGACGGCGCCGACGAGGACCGGTCCGCGTTCCCGGTCGGCCAGCCGCAAGGCCATGCCGCCGGTCGCAGCCGCTCCCGCGGCCAGGGCCCACCAGGGCACCGCAGTCTCCGACATCATGACGTGGCCCAGGGAGGTGAGCAGCACGCAGACGGCCGCGAACACAGCGGCCCTCAGCGTGCGACAACACCACCCAGCAGTCATGGCGGCCTCATCCTCGCAGTCCGGGTTTCACGCGTCTCGGGAGGGTACGGAAACGTCCCTGGTGTCCGACTCAATCCAGCCGCTGTGATCCACGCCACATCAGGCGGCGGGAACTCGTGGGTCGTTCCTCCCGACTCCTGCCGAGGACCCGGGAAATACCGCCGGGATGGAGCAGGGGTTGGGGAGGGGCGCCGGTGGCGGCGGAGCAGAGTGAGATCCGGACGCCGGCGGAAAGCGGCCCCGAGCGGGGGACCACGGCCATGACCGCGCTGCTGACGTGTGCCATGGCCTTCTCGATGATGCAGTTGTTCCTGCTCGGTGCCCTGGGCCCGCGGCTCGTGGACGACCTGGATGTGTCGCCGACCGTGCTGGGCCTGACCACGACCGTCGGCTTCGGCGCCGCCGCCGTGCTCTCGCCGGTCGGAGGGCGCGTGGTGGACCGGGTCGGCCCGCGCCGCTGCCTGGTCGCGCTGCTGCTGGTGTCCGCGCTGGCCCTGGCACTCATCGGGTCCGCCCCGGGGACGGGGTTCTTGATGGCGGCGGTCGCGCTGGGCGGCCTGCCGCAGGCACTGGCCAACCCCGCCACGAACAAGACGATCCTCGCGGCCGTTCCCGCCGACCGCCGGGGCTCGGTGACCGGGACGAAGCAGTCGGGCGTACAGCTGGGCGCGTTCGCCGCCGGGCTGCCGCTGGCCGCGCTGGCCGGGGCCGTCGGCTGGCGGGGCGCGGTGTGGACGGCCGCCGCGACGGCCGTGGTGGCCGCGGTGTGGGCGGCGCGTGCGCTGCCCGCCGACCCGCCCCCGAAGTACGCGCCCGCCTCCTGGATCCCCCGGGGGACCATCGCCTGGCTGGCCGTCTTCTCGCTGCTGCTGGGCTGCGGCATCGCCTCCGTGAACACCTACCTCGCCCTGTACGGCGTGCGCAGGCTGGACCTCGGCCCGACGGCGGCCGCCGCCCTGGTGGCGGTGCTGGGCGTCGCGGGGATCGCCGGACGGGTGGGCTGGTCCAAGGTCGCCGGGCAGCCCGGGCGCGCGCTGTGGCTGCCGGGCGGACTGGCGGCCGGAGCGGTGGGGGCTGCGCTGCTGCTCGCGGCTTCTGCGTACGCGCATCCGCTGGCGTGGGTCGCTGCGGTGGCTGTGGGCGTCTTCGCCGTGGCCGCGAACGCGGTCTCGATGGTGCTGGTGATGCAGCGTGCGGCGCCCGGCCGGGCCGGTCAGGACTCGGCGCTGGTCTCGGCCGGCTTCTTCGCCGGGTTCGCGATCGGTCCACCACTGTTCGGCCTGCTGGCCGCCGCCGGGCACTACGCGACGGGGTGGCTGCTGGTCGCCGGTGAGTTCGCGGGCGCGGGCGTGGTGGCGCTGGTTTGGGCGGTGCGGGAGCGGCGATCGGCCGTACGGCGATGAGCGCGGCCGATGCGGCCAAGGGCCGAACGGGCACGACCGCCAGCATCCCCGACTGGGCCGGCCCCGCGCTGGAGTCCGTCCTCGGCCGGGTGGCTGTCACCCGGACGGAAGTCGGCGACCGCTTCCCGCTGTTCGCGGACCCTGACACAGGCCGGTGGACGACGACCGGGAGGGGCTCGTGGACGGGCGGCTTCTGGGCGGGGCTGTTGTGGCTCCACGCCCGCTACACGCGGAGAGTGTCCGATCGCGAGGCCGCGGCACGCTCCACAGACCGGCTCACGGAATGGGTTGACGCCGACACGGCCACCCGTGGACTGATCTTCTGGTACGGCACTGCCCTCGCCGACACCCCTGAGGCCGCCGCTCTACGCGTGCGCGCGGCCCACGCCTGCCGGGACGCCTACGATCCCGAACTCGGACTCGTTCCTTGGGGCGCTGCGTTCGGCGGGCCCCGTCTCCTGGCCCGGGTGGACGGCGTGCCCGGCACGGTCCCGCTGCTGGCCTCGGTCGACCCTCAGGCGGCCCGATCCCATCTGTACTGTCACCTCGAACTCTGTCTGAGCAAGGGCCCGTTCTGCTGGACCTGGCAGTACGAGCCGCCTGTCGGCTGGGCACCCTGCGACGCTCCGCCGCCCGGCTGGAGCCGAGGCCGCGCCTGGCTGCTGCTGGCAGTCGCCGAGGCCGCGCACCGTCTCGACGGCGACGATCTCGCGGAGGCCGCAAGGCGGTTGCTCCCCGCGCCAGTTGTGCCGCCGGCCGATGAGGCACACCTCGACAGCCCTCCCGACACCTCCTCCGCCGCCGTCACCGCGGTGGCCCTGCTCAAGCTCGGCCACCGCGAGCAGGCCCTCGCACTGCTGCACGAACTGGTCAGCACCCATGTCACGGCGGACGGCCGTCTCCTGAACGGCTGATACGACCTCGCTGCCGGAACGGCGACACGACACGAACTGGTCTGGGGTGACTTCTTCCTCGCGTACGCGCTCGCCGCGCTCACGGGTCTCGTCGACGCGCACGACGCGTAGGTCCACGCCAAGCCACGTCCGCCAAAGCGGTGGAACTCGGTCGTTGCCCCGAACGACCACTGGTACGCGGGCGGTTCACCAGCCGTACCTCGGTTCCGAAGGCCACGCGGGCCGGACGACTCTCACCTGTCGACCACGGCAGCCCACGAGCAGCGACCGCGGGCTGCCGTGGTCGACAGGGAGAACGTCCTGACGGCACACCTTAGGTGGTGCGCAGGACCCGCCGTGCGACTGACGTGATGTGCAGTTCGTCCGGGCCGTCGAGGATCCGGGCCGCCCTGCCGGTGCGGAACAGGGCAGGCAGCGCGGTGTCCGGGCCGAGGCCCGCGGCTCCGTGCACCTGGATCGCAGCGTCGGCCACCTGCTGAAGGGTGCGGGCGGCTGCCACCTTGGCCAGACCCACCTCCACGTGGGCGTCGAGTCCCGCGTCCAGGCGGGCCACGGCCTCGTACACGAGTGGACGGGTCGTCCGCAGGGCGAGCAGCGACTCGAAAACGTGGCGCTGAACGAGCTGGAGGTCGCCGAGCGGGCCTCTCGAGCGGGTACGGGTCATCGCGCGCTCGCGCATCAGGTCGAAGGCCCGCGCTGCCTGCCCAAGCCAGCGCAGGCAGCGCAGGGTCCGGCCGAGTTGGAGCCGTTCGCCCGCGACGGCCAGGGCCTTGCCGCGCTCGCCGATGAGGTGGTCGCCGTCGACCACGACCTGGTCCAGGGCGATCTCCCACTGCCCGCTCGCCCCGAACACCGGCAGTGCCCGCACCACGCGGAAGCCGGGCGAGCCGGACGGGACGAGAAGCAGCGACAGCCCGTCACGGTCCACCGGTTCACCGTCGGTGCGGGCGAGCACCGTGACCAGGTGGGCGTCGGCCGCCCCACTGGTGAACCACTTCCGCCCGCTCACCCGCCAGGTCCCGTCCTCTCCGGGCACGGCGCGAGTGGCCGTGAGGAAGGGATCCGTACCCGGTGTGTCCGGCTCGGTCATCGCATAGCAGGCCCGCATGTCCCCGGCGACCAGGCGCTCGGCGTATCGGTCACGGACGCCGGAGCTGCCGTGGCGCCACAGCATCAGTGTGTCGAGCAGGGGTGCCGAGCCGAGGGCGGCCGGTCCGTGGTTGCTGGCTCCCTCGGCCTCGGCGACATGGGCGTACGAGCGCAGTGGCAGCCCCTGGCCGCCGAGTTCCGTGGGAAGCGGGAGCGCCCACAGCCCCTCGGTCCTGGCCTCTTCCTGTAGTTGCCGCAGGGTGGCGGCGGCTTCGGGGCCGCCGGCGTCCAGCACTGGCTCGTGGGGCACCACCCGGTCGCGTACGAAGGCAGCGACGAGATCTCTCAACTCCACTGTGTCCGCCGGGCATTGCGGCGCCCCGGTGATGTCCTGCATACGGATTTCTCCTCAATTTCTCGACAGCCGCGGGAACCCCGGACGCCGACCGTCCGACTCCCTCTCCGTGGAACTGGTCGGAGGCGATCGCCCCCGGGTTCCCGCGCGTCAGGAAAGGAGAGGCATGGCAACTCCAGCCACACCGGCCATCGCGCGGACGGCCGGACCGCTCGACGGACTCCGCTTTGAGGGTTCGGGTCCGCCGGGCGCGGCGGACGCCCTGGTCGCGGAGCATCTACGACTGCTCGGCGCCCGGACCGACGGCGGCTCGGGAGGACGGTTCACCATCACCGGGCGCGACATGGGCGAGGTCAGCGCCGGCACCACCTGGGGTGAGACGGCAACCGACGAAGCCACCGCCCAAGCGGCCATCGGCATCATGGCGGTGCACGGCCGTCGCGACGGCACCCCGCGCGGTCTCGCCGTCGACTACGCCGCCACCGCCACCGGTGTCCTCGCCGTGCAGGGCATGCTGGCCGGACTGCTGGCGCGGGCGCGCGGGGGCAGGCACATCACGCAGGTCGAGGTGAGCGCCGAGCGGGCCGGTCTGCTCACCGTCTCCCAGTACCTGGCCGCCGCCGGGGCCGAGGAGGGCGAGGCAGCCGAACTCGCGCCAGGTGGGCCGCCGTTCACCTCGGCCGACGGAACCGTCTTCGAGTTGGAGACGCTCGACCCGGGGGTGTGGGCGGCGTTCTGGCGCGCCCTCGACGCTCCCGAGAAGGCGATACGCCGGGGGTGGCGGCCCTTCCAGTTCCGGTACGCCACCGCCTGCGCGCCCTTCCCCCAGGTGCTGCACGAGGCTGTGCGGGCGAGCACCTGGGAGCGGATCCGGCACTCCGCCGAATCATCCGGCGCTGATGTGTGCCCGCTGCACTCGCTCGCCGAGCGGGCGGCCGAGTACGACGGGGCGGCGCCCTGGAAGCTGACCCCGTACGACGCCACGTACTCCCCCGCAAGGGCCACCACCGGCGACCTGCCCCTCGCCGGATTCACCGTCCTGGAAGCCGGCCGCCGCATCCAGGCCCCGCTCGCCGCCCACGTCCTGGGCCTGCTGGGCGCGGAGGTGATCCGGATCGAGCCGCCGGGCGGCGACCCCTTGCGCGGCATGCCGCCCGCCTGTTCAGGCGTCTCGGCGCGGTGGCTCGCGCTGAACCGGGGCAAAAAGGCCGTCGAGGTGGACATCAAGTCCCCCTCCGACCGGGAGCGGCTGCGCGAGATGGCCGCCGGTGCGGATGTGTTCCTGCACAACTGGGCGCCGGGCAAGGCCGCCCAGCTCGGCCTCGACCACGAGGACCTGGCCGCGGCCAACCCCGCGCTCGTCTACGCGTACACCAGCGGCTGGGCAGGCCGACTGGCCGACGCCCCCATGGGCACCGACTTCATGGTCCAGGCCCGCACCGGGGTTGGCGAGGCCGTACGGCCCGCCGACGAGGCTCCCGCGCCGTCCCTGATGACGCTGCTGGACGTCCTCGGCGGACTCCTCGGGGCCGAGGCGGTCCTCGCGGGCCTGCTGCTGCGCGAGCGCACGACGCACGGCGTGTGCGTGGATTCATCCCTGCTCGGTGCCGCCGACGTGCTCACCGCTCCCGCTCGGGCCCGGGCCGCGCAAGGACTCGACCCGCGCCGGCCGGCGGGGTTCCGCCGCCCGTTGCGCACCGCCGACGGCTGGATCGCCCTCGCCGACCACTCCGCGATCCCGTACGACGTGAGCGAACTGCCCACAGATCAGGCGCTGGAGCGGCTGCGCGACCGCGGCCTGGCCGCCGTCCCGGTCGTCACCGACCTCGCCGATCTCCTCGCCTCCGGTTCGATCAGCTGTGACGCACACGGCGCGCCCGCCGTCCCGACCCCCTGGAGCTTCGCATGACCGTGGACCTGCACGACCTGCTGCCCGCCGAGCTGCGCCGCGCCTGGGCCCTCGACGGCACCTGCCCCGACCTCGACCTGTACAGCCTCTACCGTGCCCGCCAGATCGCCGACCTGCACCGCACCGCGGTCCTCGACGCCAAGGGCAAGCTCTGTTACACGGCCCTGGACCGCAAGGTGCGATGTCTGGCCGCCGGGCTGTCCGGGCTCGGCATACGCCCCGGTGACGTGGTCGGCATACAACTCCCCAACGGCCGCAACGCCGTCATCGCCGACCTCGCCCTCGCCGCCTTGGGCGCCATCGCCCTGCCCTTCCCGGTCGGCCGCGGCGAGCGCGAGGCGGCCTCGCTGCTGCGCAGAGCCGAGGCGGTCGCCGTCATCGCCCCCACCGAGCACCGCGGCAACCACCACGCCGCCGACCTGCTCCCGCTGACCAGTGAGCTGCCCGCCCTGCGCACCGTGATCGCCGCCGGACCCGGTACAGCCCCGGACGGCACCGTCGCCTTCTCCGCCCTGCTGCGCACCGACCCGAAGTCCTTCACCGCGGCCCGCCCCGACCCCGACTCCGCCGCGCGCATCCTGGTCTCCTCCGGCTCCGAGGCGGAGCCGAAGATGGTGGCGTACTCGCACAACGCCCTCGCCGGGGGACGCGGCAACTTCCTCGCCTCCCTCATCCCTGACCACCAACCGCCACGTTGCCTCTTCCTCGTCCCGCTCGCCTCCGCCTTCGGTAGCAACGGCACCTCCGTCGCCCTCGCCCGGCACGGCGGCACGCTCATCCTGCTCGACCACTTCACCCCCGAAGCGGCCCTGGACGCGCTCGCCGAGCATGAGCCGACCCACGTCCTGGGCGTGCCGACCATGATCCGGATGATGCTGGACCGGATCGCGGAGGGACACCAGCCGGCGTTCACTCCCCCGACAGCCGTCATCGTCGGCGGCTCACCGCTGGACGAGGCCACGGCAGAGGAAGCCCGGCGCGTCTTCGGCTGCCCGGTCGTGAACCTCTACGGCTCCGCCGACGGCGTCAACTGCCACACCGGACTGGGCGACCAGCCCCTGCGCGGGGAAGGGCCGGGCATCCTCGCGGGTCACCCGGACCCGCGCGTCGCCGACATACGCATAGCCGTCCCCGGCACACCCGACCTGCAGGAGGCGCCGAAGGGCTCCGTCGGGGAGATCGTCGCCCGCGGCCCGATGACCCCGCTGTGCTACGTCGCCGCCCCCGCCCTCGACGCCCGCTACCGCACCGCCGACGGCTGGGTACGCACCGGCGACCTCGGCCTCATCGAGGAGGACGGGAACCTGCGGATCGTGGGCCGTCTGAAGGACGTAGTCATCCGGGGCGGCGCCAACATCAGCCCGGCCGAGGTGGAGATCGAACTCGCCACGCACCCGCTCGTCCGGGACGTGGTGTGCGTCGGTGTGCCGGATCCGCTGATGGGTGAGCGGCTGGCGGCCTGCGTCGTACCGCGGGGCGAGGCGCCCACGCTGGAGGAGCTGTCCGCTCATCTGGACGCGCGGGGCCTGGAGCGACGCAAGCACCCCGAACGGCTGCTGATCGTCGATCAGTTGCCGCTGACCCCGGCGGGCAAGCCGGACCGGGCACTGCTGCGGGAGCGGTGCTCCGCGCAGGTGTCGGAGTCTCTGGCGCAGGCCGGCTGACCCGTACCAGACGTGGGAGGGGCGCCCGGGAATCTCCCGGGCGCCCCGCACTCGTATCAGTAAGAGCCCCTTGCTTACGAGGCCATCGCCTTCTTGATCGTCTCCGCCGCGTTCTTGTAGACCGCCAGCAGGTCCAGGTCCTTGCCCGGATAGTTGACGATCTCCACCTGCTTCGCCCCCGAGTCCGGCAGCACCTCGCCGGTCGTCATGTGCACGTTGTCGAAGACATACGCAGGCTTCTTCTTAGCCAGGTCGGACAGCTGCTTGGCCGTCACGGCCTCAGGACCGTACGAGCCGGCCACCCGCACGCCCGTCATCTTCGCCGACCACACGGAGAAGACCTGCGCGACGACGGACGGGGCCTTGCCGTCCGGCCACGCGTCCTTCAGCTCCTTCTGCAACGTGCCGTACTCGCTCTTGAAGGACGTGTTCCACCTCGCGGCGGCATCCTCCGTGCCGAACATCTTGCCCAGCCGGGTGACTTCGGCGCTCGCCTTGTCGGCGTCGTTGTCGAGGTTGACCTCGACCAACTTCGCGTCCGACCCAACGGCCTCCTTGATCTGCGCCGCATACGGCTCGAACGGGGCGTAGAGCACGAAGTCCGCGTCCGCGACCGCCGCGAGGTCGGACGGCTTGGGGTCGTAGTCCGGGGCGTGCTGCGCGGACGACGGGACGATGACCTTCACGTCCTCGGCGCCGGCGGCCTTGGCGAAGGCGCCCTCCCAGGTGGTGGTGGCCACGACTACAGGGGCGTCACCGTTCTTCTTTCCACTCCTGCTCGTGTCCGCGCTGCCGGCGGAGTCGGCCTTGTCGGAGCCGCAGGCGGTGGCGGTCAGGACGAGCGCCGTGCTCAGGCTCAGTGCGAGGACGGAAGGGACACGGGCGATGCGGACGCGGATGCGCGCCATGAGCTGATTCTCCGTTCGGGAATGAGATGGACGGCCAGGACCACAACGCCGGCCGTCAGGACGAGCACGGGCCCGGGCGGCCAGTCGAGCTTCAGCGCGACGAGGAACCCGGTGAGGTTCACGACGACACCGATGCCGACCGCCCAGGCGGTGATGGACTTCAGGGACGTGCCCAGCCGCCTCGCGGCCAGCGCCGGCAGCAGAGTCAGCGCGTCGACGAGCAGCGCACCGGTCAGTTTGAGAGCCCCGGCCACAGACACCGCGACCAGGACGAGCAGCAGAAGGGTCAGCAGGTCGACGCGCACCCCGGAAGAGAGGGCGAGTTCCCGGTCGTAGAGCAGGAGGGCGAGGTCACGGCGGCGCCACCAGAACAGAGCCGGTACGACGACGGCGAGCGCGCCCAGCAGCCACAGATCGGCCGTGCCCACGGACAGGATCGAACCCCACAGCAACGCGAACGCACCCTGCGCGTTGACCCCGGACACCGCCAGGACCAGCAGCGCGGCGGCGATCGCCAGACTCATCAACAGGCCCATCGCCCCGGACAGCCCGTCCGGTGTACGCGCGAGGGGCGCGACCCCGGCCCCGGCGAGGGCGCAGGCGACCAACGCGCACAGCATCGGATCCAGCCCGGTCAGCAGCCCGATCGCGATGCCCAGCAGCGCGACGTGCATCATCGCGAACCGCACCGGCATGATGTCCAGCCCGACGATCACGACGCCGATCACGGGCAGGCCGATCGCCGCCAACAGCAAGGCGGCACCAGCTCGTTGGACGGGCATGAGCTGGAGGAGCTGTCCGAGATCGGCGGCGGCAAGGCTGTTCACCGGACCTCCCTCAGCCGGCCGGCGGCCATCTCCAGCACCCGGTCGCAGCGGTCGGCCAGCGCCCGGTCGTGCGTAACGACCACAACCGTCACCGGCAGGGACAACAGGACATCGGCCGCCTCCTCCTGCCCGGCGAAGTCGAGGGCCGCGGTGGGCTCGTCCGCCAGCAGCACCCCCGCCCCAGCGGCCACACAACCCACCGCACGGGCCAGATACATGCGCTGCAACTGCCCCCCGGACAGCGTGTGCAGCGGCCGTTCGGTCAACGCCCCGACACCCAGCTTCTCCGCCGCCTCCAAGGCTTCCGCCTGTGCCCCGCTGCTGGCCAGCAACTCATCCGCCAGCAGCGGGAAACGGCCCACCGCCGGCTTCTGCGGAATCCAGGCACACGCCCGGCGCCGCCACGCCCACTCGGCCGCCGTACCCGTGCCCCGACCGCCGACCAGGATCCGCCCGCCTGCCTGGCGGTGCAGGCCCAGCACCGCGCGGATCAGCGTGGTCTTGCCCGACCCGTTCGTGCCGGTCAGCGCGACCCGCTCGCCCGCCTCGATGTCGAGGTCCACACCGCGTACGGCCTCGACGCGGCCGTGTCGGCAGGCGACTTCACGCATCCGCACATCCAGACCGTCCATCCCACCTCCTGCTCGCTCCCCAAGAGGAGTCGGAGCGGGAGGGCATTGAGTTCCCGGCCGGCCGGCACATTCACAACACCGTGTGGAGATGACCTCCCGGCGGGCTTCCACCGGCCGGGCGACTCGGAGATTTCCGCAGCTACTCCGGGTAGGGGGCGGGTCGGTGAGCGGAACGTCTCGCCCACGCTCCGGCACGGCCCGGTCGGTGCACCGGTCTCGGGCCGGACACCGCCCTCTCCACCAGTAGGTACAGCAGCCCGCTCAGCGCCAGCCCCGCAGCGGCACCGGCCAGGGCGCCGGGGGCACCGCCGACGACAAAACCGAGCCAGCCGTATCCGCCGGCCAGCACGGCAAGGGTGGCTGCGGTAAGAGGCGACGCTCCGCCGAACCGCATGCGGGCGGGTACCGTCCTCGCGGTCCTCGACGCGCCCGGTTCCCAGGGCCGCACCGGGTGCCCTCCGCTCCTGGGACCGCGCGTACCACCCGTCATGTGACCGTCCCTCTCCCCCGCTTCGGTCCGCACCGATACGCCGTCCACCCGTGCCGACACGGGCCTCGGAGGAGTCCTTCCCCCGAGTCCGCGCGCCGGAACCGGCCGCCGTGCCGGCACGGACCGGACCGGAACGAGAGTCGGGCCGTGGTCGTCGCCGCGACTCTGTCAGGCGGTGGCTACGCCGTCCAGCTTCCCGGACTTGGCGTTTTCGACCAGCGACGAGAACTGGTCGGCACTCATCTGCACGCGCTGTCCGAAGTCGTCGGTGAGGACCACGCGACGCTCGGCGGAGGCGGTGGGGTC
The DNA here is from genome assembly GCF_045209695.1 of Streptomyces thermoviolaceus. NCBI lineage: Bacteria > Bacillati > Actinomycetota > Actinomycetes > Kitasatosporales > Streptomycetaceae > Streptomyces > Streptomyces thermoviolaceus. The sequence continues at coordinate 921,526 of NZ_CP109280.1, forward strand.
GATGAACAGTTGCGGGCAGCCGCAGTTGTAGTTCCCGCAGAAGGCCGCCACCGAGGTCAGGCCGTCGATGTCGTTCATCGTTCACGACCTTTCGTGCTGTGTGATTCCCAGGGAGTTGGTGGCCCCACCGCGGGGTCTCCCGGGCCGACTCATGAGTGGATTCCTCTCGGCGGTGAGCTCGCGTCCTCCACGTCCGTTTACTGCCCGTCACGCCTGCCGGGACTCGGTGGGATGAAGACGATCTCCACGCGGTACTAGGGCGGACGTACGCCACCTGCTCCAGTGGTCGGAGGGAACTCGCTTCTGGTCCCCGCCGCTTGAACCCGATGCCGTTGCCCTCGCTCTGAGCTCTGGGCCCTTCCTGCCGGGCGCACCGGGTACTGGCGCCGACGGCGCACCGCTCGCTCCTTCGTCCTCAGGGTGATGCCTCTCCGCCTGCCCGCTGGGTCACGGCCTGTGCGCACAGCACGCCGCACCCCGCAGGCACTTCCAGATCTGCGCCGATTCGACCGGGTCAGGGCGTCGCGGTCTGCCCCGAGGTGCTGACGGCCGTACGGTCGTAGCGCAGCCCTGAGTGCGCACGGTCACCGCCACTCCGCGCCGGGGCGGATCACCACCACCGACGTCTTGATCGGTCCGCTGCGTTCGAAGTGCAGCGTGAACGGTACGAGGTCGAACTCGCGCCACCTGTCCTTCGCCCGCACGGTCACGTCGAGGCCGGTCGGGGACATGTCGAGCGTGTCGCCGGCCGGAACGGCGGCCGACTCCACCGTCTGCCCGTACGCGGACGCGCCGCCCGTCATGCGGTGCCGGCTGAGCACGGCCTCGCCCGTGATGGCGGGGGACGTCACCTTCAGCAACCGGTCGTTCGCGCCCCCGGAGTTGGTGATCCGGAAGAACGCGGCGGTGTCCCGGGTGTCGCCGTACGGCAGGAAGACGCGTCCACTGGTGACCGCGATCCGCGCCGGGCTGCCCGCGTTGCCGGTAGAGGTCCACGTGGTCAGGGCACCCAGGGCGACGCAGCAGGCGGCGACGGGGGCGAGCGCGGCAAGGAGGCCGTCGGTGAGCCGGCGGCGGGTCGGGCGCCAGGAGTGCTGCCCGGTCGGTGCGGCCTGCTCCGTCTGCTTGTTCTGCCCTGCCTGGGTGGTCTGTGCGGTCTGTGCGGTCATCGCGTACGTCTCCGGTCGGGCGAGGGCCGCCAGGCGCGCAGCCGCAGGCTGTTGCCGACCACGAGCAGCGAACTCACCGACATCGCCGCCGCGGCCAGCATCGGGTTGAGCAGGCCCACCATGGCGAGCGGCACGGTGACGGCGTTGTAGCCGAAGGCCCACACGAGGTTGGCGCGGATCGTGCCCAGGGTGCGCCGGGCGAGGAGGACCGCGTCCCCGAGCGCTTCGATGTCGCCGCGTACGAGGGTCACGTCGGCGGCCCCGATGGCCGCGTCGGTGCCGCTTCCCATGGCGATGCCGAGGTCGGCGCCGGCGAGGGCCGCAGCGTCGTTGACGCCGTCGCCGACGACCGCGACCCGGCGGCCCTCCTCCCGCAGCCGCCGTACGAGGTCGGCCTTGTCCTCGGGTGTGCGGCGGGCGTGCACCTCCTCGATGCGCAGCGAGGCGGCGACGGCGCGGGCCGGTGCCTCCCGGTCGCCGGTGGCGAGCACCGGTTCGATGCCGAGGCGCCGCAGCCGGTCCACGGCCCGGTAGCTGCCGGGGCGTACGACGTCACCGACCTCGATCAGCGCCTGTGGCACGCCGTCCACGCGGACCAGGACGGACGTGTGCGCGGCGGCCTCCGCGGCGGGGAGCGCGTCCGCCAGCGCGGCGGGCAGCTCGTCGTCCGGTGCGACGACCTCGACCAGTCGGCCCTCGACCCGGCCGTGCACGCCACGGCCCGCCGTGGCGGTGAAGTCGCCCACCTCCGGCAGCGGGTCCTTCCCGGGCAGGTTCCGGGCGGCATACGCGACGATCGCCCGGCCGAGCGGATGCTCCGAGCCCCGCTCCACCGCTGCGGCCAGCCGCAGCGCCTCCTCACCGCCGAGACCGCCCGGCACTGCCGTGACCCGGGCGACGGTCATGTGCCCGGAGGTGAGAGTGCCCGTCTTGTCGAGGACGACGGTGTCGAGGTGCTGGAGTGCCTCCAGCGCCTGCGGTCCCTTGACCAGGACACCGAGCTGGGCGCCCCGGCCGGTGGCTGCCATGAGTGCGGTCGGGGTGGCCAGGCCCAGCGCGCAGGGGCAGGCCACGACCAGCACGGCCACGCACGCGGTGATCGCCGCCTGGGGGTCGGCCCCGGCGCCGAGCCAGAAGCCCAGCACGGTCACCGCGAGCGTCAGCACCACCGGCACGAACACCCCGGCCACGGAGTCGGCCAGCCGCTGCGCCTTCGCCTTGCCGGCCTGCGCCTCGGTCACCAGCCGCGTGATGCGGGCGAGCTGGGTGTCGGCGCCGACGGCGGTGGCCCGGACGAGCAGCAGCCCGCCGGAGTTCACGGCCCCGCCCGCCACCGCCGATCCGGGCCCGACCTCGACCGGCTCGCTCTCCCCGGTGATCAGGGAGAGATCCACGGCCGAACTGCCCTCGGTCACCTGGCCGTCGGTGGCGACGCGCTCGCCCGGGCGGACGACGAACACCTGCCCGACCGTCAGCTCCTCTATGGGAATGCGCCGTTCTCTACCGCCCTCGCGTACTGCCACCTCCTTGGCGGCGAGGTTGGCGAGCGAGCGCAGGGCCGCCCCGGTCCCGTGCCGGGCCCGCGCCTCCAGATACCGCCCCGTCAGCACGAACAGCGGCACGCCGACGGCCGCTTCCAGATAGACATGCGCCATGCCGTCCGAGGCGGAGGGCAGCAGGCTGAAGGGCATCCGCATCCCGGGCTCGCCCGCACCTCCGAGGAAGAGGGCGTACGCCGACCAGGAGAAGGACGCCGCCACACCCAGCGATACCAGGGTGTCCATGGTCGCCGTGGAGTGCCGCAGTCCGCGCGCCGCCCGGACGTGGAACGGCCACGCGCTCCACACGGCGACCGGCGCGGCGAGCACTAAACACAACCACTGCCAGTTACGGAACTGCCACGCGGGCACCATGGACAGCACGAGCACCGGAACCGAGAGCAGCGCCGTGATGAGCAGCCGTTCCCGCTCCTGGCGGGTTCCCTCCGGCTTCTCCTCGGCTTCGTCCGCACGCCCGCGCGACCTGGACGGCTCGGCCGGCTCGGGCAGGGCTGCGGTGTACCCGGCCTGTTCGACCGACGCGACGAGTTCCTCCGGGCTGACGTGCGGTGGATGGCTCACGCGGGCGCGCCCGGTGGTCAGGTTGACCGTCGCGCTCACGCCCTCCAGCTTGGCCAGCTTCTTCTCCACCCGCCGCACGCAGGCCGCGCAGGTCATGCCGCCCACGGTCAGGTCGGTGGTGAGCACCGGGGGCGCGGGGTCCGTGGTCATCAGCCGCCGCTCCCGTGGTCCATGCCGCCCATGTCGCCCATGTCGTGCGTATCGCCCCGGTCCGTGTCTCCGTCCCGGCCGGCGTCGCCGCCCGTGCCGGAGCGGTGCATGCCGGGTGCGACCGGTCCGGCGGCGGCGCCGACGGCGTACGACACCGTGAAGACCAGGGCGAGCAGCAGCAGAAAGCCACACAGGGCGGGCGGCGGCACGAGTCTGCGCAGCCCAGCGCCCGCCCCTGGGGAAGGCTTGCGGGGTTCTTTCATGACCGGCCTCCTGACACGCGTCGGACGTCCCGGAGAGCGGTCCTCCCGCCGGCCTCCTCGCGCCGTACCGGCTAAAGGAGTCGGGGTCGGTACGGAGTGGGTTCCCGCACGTTCCCGTGACGTACGTCACGCAGCATCGGCTTTCAGTAGGCGTCGGCCGTGCGCAGGGTCAGGATGCGGACGGTGCGCTCGCCGCTGTGCGCATCCCGGCCGTGCCAGCAGCGGTAGTTGTCGAGGACGAGGATGTCGCCCTCGGCGAGCCGGAAGCGTGGCAGTGACGGTTCGAGGCCGTGGACGGCTTCGTGGAAGCGGGCCAGCATGGCGCGTACGTGCTCGGTGTCCGGGTCGCGGTGCAGTGGTGCGGCACCGTCGGTACGGCGGACAATGCGCCGGCCGGTGCGGGTGTACTCGACGTGCCGGCCGACACGCGGGGTGGCGGGCAGCCCGCGCAGACCCGCCCACTCGCCGTACAGGTCGACATCGGTGCCGGTGAGGAAGTCCAGCAGGGCAGGGTCGGTTGCCGCGAGGCCGTCGACGAAGCCGTACGCGTCGACCGCGAAGGAGTCGCCTCCGCAGGGAGCGGGCCGAACGCACTGGATCAGGACGTGGTCCTCGTCGGGGTCACGCCGCCTTTCGGGGACGCCGCCGATGTCGACGACGAGGTCGAAGCTGTCGGCGTGCAGGTGGACGGGACCGGCGTCGCGCGAGGTGCGCACGCGGTGTGGGTACAGCCGGCGCAGGCGGCTCCCGAGGGTGTGGGCCGCGGCGACGACGATGGCGTCGGCGGTGTTCTCGTAGCCGGTGAGGACGACAGCTCCGTCCCGCGCCAGGAGTGCACGGGCCTCCTGCTCTCGTCCGCCGGGGACCCGGGCGGGGACAACGCCCGGGGACGTGAGGGAAGTCGGCGGACGGCCGGTGTGGCTGAGTGAATGCATGGCCCGAGACTGTCGCATCAGGTGGCGCTCTCGGTCTTCCGCTCAGCTCCCGGCGCCCCCTCGGGCCGGCGGGAGAAATGGCGGGCGCTGGGTACGAGCGCGGCGACGGCCGGCGCTGCGAAGCAGGTCAGAGCGCAGACCGCGAGGACAGCCTGGGTACCGAAAGCGTCGATGGCGGGGGCGATGAGGGCGAGCCCGACCGGGGCGAGTCCGTAGGAGAGCAGGAAGTCCAGGGAGGAGACCCGGGCCAGCTTGTCCGGTGCGACCTCGCGCTGGGTGGCGGTGAACCAGGGCACGTTGAACAGCTCGATACCGATCCCGGCGACGGCGTAGGCGGCCATCACCACGATCGGGTGGACAGGGAACATCAGGCTGAGCGGGGCGAATCCGTAAGCGGCGAGGCCCGTCAGGGCGGTCCAGCCCGCCGAGCGGGGGCGCCAGCGGGCGATGAGCAGGGCCGCGGCCAGTGCTCCGGCGGTGTAGGCGGTCATCGCGCCCGCGAGCACCACTTCGGTGCCGTACTCATCGCGGCTGACCAGGGGCAGGGCGACACCGGTCGCGGAGTAGCCGGTGGCTATGACGGCCGTCAGCGCGCCCAGGCCGGCGAGGAACCACGGGTGCCTGCGGGCTTCGCGGATGCCGTCGGCGAACTCGGTCAAAAAGGCGACCCATCCGGGGCGTTCGACGGAGGGAGCGTCCTTGGCGCCCGTGCCGGCACGTGCACCCGGTCCGGGTACGAGTGCGGCGACGAGCCACAGCAACCCGATGCCCAGCAGCAGCGCCCGGATATCGAGGAACACGGCGAGCAGGGCGGCCAGCGAAGGCCCCACGAGGGTGTTGACCCGGACCGCCAACGTCATGGCGGCGTTGGCCTGCTGCCTGCGCTCGGGGTCGACGACCTCGGCGGTCAGGGCCTGGAACGCGGGCCGGCAGGCGCCCTGCCCCGCACCGGCCACGGCGGCGGCCACCGCCATGAGCAGGACCGAACGGCCCAGCCCGGCGGCGATCACCGGGGCCGCGACCCCGGCGGCCAGTCCCGCCCACAGCACGACACCCCGGCGGGAGTGCCGGTCGGCCAGTACTCCTGCGACGGGCACCGCGGCGAGGAAGCCCGCGGTGCGGGCGGCAAGCAGGAGGCCGAGGTCGGTGGCCGTGAGCGTGCGGTCGAGTACCGCGAGCCCGAGCACGAACGGCAGGGCCCAGGTGGCCAGCCCCGACGCCGTGGCGCCCGACCAGAGCCGCAGGAAGGCGATGTCGAGAAGGATCGGCCGCTGTTTTCCGGAAAGCGACTCGGAGTCTGTGGTCGGTGCGGGTGGGGTCGGCACGTCGTGACGCTCCTGTCGTTCGTGAGGCTGGTCGGTTCGTTCGTGGTCCAGGCCGAACCGGCCGCGAGGGCGGACCGCGGTCCCGCTGGGCCGGCTGGGCCGGCTGGGCCGGCTGGGCCGGCTGGGCCGACTGCCAACCATCCGCGTGTTCCGGGCTGTTGGCAGCCGACAGCGCATGGGGGACTGCCGGAGCCCACTGCCGCGTCGACTCCGAGGTCTAGATTAATGAAAACCATTATCGGTAGAGTAGCCCTCGGCTCACCCGCGCTCTGCACATGACCGAAATCCCACGCCCTTCCAGACCGGAGGATTCATGCGCCACCCCGCACGCCTCGGCGTCGCTCTGGCCGCACTCGCTCTCACAGCAGTCAGCTGCTCCTCGTCGAGGGAGTCCTCCGGTGACCGCTCCGCGGAGAAGGCGGCCTCCCGGACGACGACCGTGACGAGCTGCGGCCGGAAGCTGTCCTTCGACGAACCGCCGAAGCGCGCCGTCACCCTGGACCAGTCCGCCACGGAGACGCTGCTGGAACTCGGACTCGCGGACCACATGGCCGGAACCGCCAACCTGAAGACGAAGATCGCCAAGGAGTACCAGGACGCCTACGCAAAGGTGCCGGTCCTCAGCCCCAAGATCCTCACGGGCGAACAACTCCGCGCCGCCACCCCCGACCTCGTCGTGGCCTCCTTCGACGACCTCTACGCCAAGGACCGGGTCGGCACCCGCGAAGAACTCGCCGAGCTCGACCTGCCCTCCTACGTGAGCGCCGTGGAGTGCCCGAAACAGAACGCCCCGGACAAGACCCCGTTCGACCTCCTCTTCGACGACTACACGAACTACGGCAAGATCTTCGACGCCGAGGACAGAGCGGAGAAACTGGTCGACGAGCAGCGGGCCGTGGTCGACAAGGCGGCCGAGACCGCCGAGCAGGTCGAGGGCGAACCGACCGTCGTCTGGTTCTACTCCGTCTACAACGGACTGCCGTACGTCGCCGGCAAGGGCGGACTGCCCAGCGAGATGAGCAGGCTCGTAGGCGCGAAGAACGCGTTCGACGATGTCGATGAGGAATGGCCGGAGGTCTCCTGGGAGCAGATCGCCGACCGCGACCCCGATTTCATCGTGATCGGCGACCTGTCCGAGCGCGGAGCTCCCGGCGACAGCGCCGAGGAGAAGCTCAAGATGATGCGCGAGGACGCGGTGGTGTCCAAGCTGACCGCCGTCCAGAAGAACCGGATCATCGAGGTGCCCGGCATCGAGATGGACCCCTCGGTGCGCACCACGCACACGCTGAGGCTGCTGATCGAGGGCATGAAAGACCTCGGATATGCCCGCTAGCGCGAACGCTCCGTCCAGCGTGCCACGCCCGGTGGACCTGCTGCATCCAGCGGCCCGAGACCGCGGGCACGCGGCCCCCTCCGCGGAACCGCCGCCCGCGCCGCCGGCCTTGAGCCCCTCCGGACTGTCGCAGGCGGCGCTGCTCCTGATCGGGACGGTGCTGCTGGCCGGGTCGCTGGCGGTGTCGGTACGGATCGGTGTGGCCGACGTCGGCTACACCGATCTGGCACGTGTGGTGGGCCCCCGGCTCGGCCTCGACATCGAACCGCTGCCCCGCCTGGTCGACTCTCTCATCTGGGACCTGCGCGTCCCGCGCGTGCTGATGGCGGCACTGGTCGGTGCCTCGCTCGCGGCGTGCGGGGCCGTGCTGCAGGCCGTCACCCGCAACGCGCTGGCCGACCCCTATCTGCTGGGCATATCGTCAGGGGCGTCCACCGGGGCCGTTGCCGTGGTCGTGCTCGGCGTGGGCGCGGGCGCGATCGGGGTGACCGGCGGGGCGTTCGCGGGCGCGCTGCTGTCGTTCGGTCTGCTGCTGCTTCTGTTGCGGCGCACCGGTCTCGACTCGGCACGGATCGTGCTGACGGGCGTGATCGTGGCGGAGCTCTTCATGGCCCTGACCGCTCTGGTCCTCACCGCGTCCGGGGACGCGGACTCCATCCGTGCGATCACCCACTGGCTGCTGGGCTCGATGGCCTCGACCCGCTGGGACTCGGTGGTCATCTGCGCGGTGGTCAGCGCGGTGGGACTCGTGGTGTTCCGGCTGCACTCCACCGCTCTCGACGCCTTCGCCTTCGGCACCGACACGGCCGCATCGTTGGGCATCGACGTCCGGGCCGTACGGCGCGTGCTGCTGGTCGTGACCGCGGTGATGACCGCCGTGGCGGTCGCCTCCGTCGGCGCGATCGGTTTCGTCGGCCTCATCGTGCCGCACGGGGTCCGCTTCGTCGTCGGACCATTGCACCGTTCCCTGCTGCCGTTCTCCGCGCTCGTGGGCGCGATCTTCCTCGTGTGGACGGACGCGCTGGCCCGTGTCGCCTTCTCACCCCAGGAGGTCCCGGTCGGAGTGTTCACCGCCCTGCTCGGCGTACCGCTCTTCCTGCTGGTCATGCGCAAGCGAGGTGAACTGTGAGGATCGCCGCCGAACAGCTGAGCTGGTCGGTACCCGGCCGGACGATCGTCGACGACGTCACTTTGGACATCACCCCCGGGGAGACGGTCGGCCTGATCGGCCCCAACGGCTCCGGCAAGTCCTCCCTGCTGCGCTGCCTGGCCGGCCTGCGTGCCCCGACGGCAGGGACAGTGCTGTACGACGGCGAGCCGATCCACGACTGGGACACACGCCGGATCGCCCGGCACGTCGCCTTCGTCGAACAGGCCACCGACACCGACAGCGACCTGCGCGTCGCCGATGTCGTCGGCCTCGGCCGCACCCCCTTCCGGGACCGCTGGCGCGGCCCCGACGCCACCGACCGGGCCGTCATCGCAGCCGCCCTGGCCCGGCTCGGGCTCACCGAACTCGCCAGCCGGCACTGGAAGTCACTCTCCGGCGGGGAACGCCAGCGCACCCACATCGCCCGCGCGCTCGCCCAGCGACCCTGGTGCATCCTGCTCGACGAGCCGACCAACCACCTCGACATCAAGCACCAACTGGAGCTGATGGCCCTGCTGGCCGGCACCGACCAGACGGTGCTGGTCGCCCTGCACGACCTGTCCCTGGCCGCCCGCTACTGCGACCGGCTGCTCCTCATGCACCAAGGACAGCTGATCGCCGCAGGACCGCCCGCGGACGTACTGACCCCGGCCCGGCTGGCCGACGTCTTCGAGGTCGACGCCGACATCGGCCTCGACTGCCTCGGCAACCTCGCGGTCTCCTACCGCGGCACCGCACCACAGGACTGCCCCGACCGCCCGCGCGCGACCGTCGAGCCCTCCCAGCACCCGCTAAAGAGGTGAATGCCGACACCGGGTAGGCGGCGGAGCGTTTGCCGCCAGTGTCCGCTCAGCGGCTCTGGTTTCGACTACACCTGCGAGGCGGCCAGCAAGGGCGCGGAAAGCCTTTCCCCGCCGCCCATCTCACCTCCTACGCCGGAATCGCCCCGGCCACGAAGCCGTCGGGCACCTCGATCCGCGGTGAACACGCACCCCGAGGCGGAAACCGGCAGCTCAAACGGGCGATATTTCTGTCCGCCTTCGCCTGTATGAACGCCGACCCGGCCTCCCGCGCCTGCATACGACAAGCAACGCGCCCTCGGCCAGACCCGCACCCAGGTCCTCATCCGACTCGCCCGCCAACGCATCAGAAACCCCTACGCGGGCCGGCGAACATGACCGCCGTACTCGTCACGACGTGCGGATCGCGTCGTCCTCGACAGTCGTCTCCGTGCTGGCCTTCTGCTGCCGGTACGACGTCGCGACCGCGGTCGCACCCGTCACCTTGAGCCGATCAGCCCGCCGCAAGCTGATCCGTAAGCGTGTGGCACCCTCTGGCGACGTGCTCGGCCACAACTCTCCAACATCGCCGGGGCGAGCGGCCCGGCTGTCACGGCATCAGGGCGATCAGCACCCGCTCCTCGAGGTCCTGCCACACGACGTCGACCTCGGCGAAGCCCGCCTCGCGGAGCGCGGCCTCGTGATAGCCGATGCCCGGGGAGGCCCACTCGTTCTTGGCGCCCTCCGCCCAGATCCCGCGTCGGGCGTCGACGGCCTCGCTCAAGGCGGGCACGGACTCCGCGCTCTTCCACCAGGTCTCCCAGTCCTCGGCGCCGCGGGCCAGCGCGGCGGACTGGCGGCGGGCGTTGACGGCGACGGAGGCCGCCTTGATCCGCTTGTTCCGCGGGCCGGCCGGGAGGTAGTCGGCGTTGATCAGCACGCCACCGGGCTTGAGCAGGGTCGCGGCGGCGCGGTACACCGCGACCAGCTCCGGCGGGCCCAGCCAGTGCAGCGCGGTGCTGGACAGGACCGCGTCGAAGGTGCCCGGCTTGCCGTCCTCGTCGAGGGCGGTGACCCAGTCGGGGGTTCGCAGGTCGGTCCGGACCCAGCGCAGCCGACCGCCGTGGTCCCCGCAAGCGCCCTGCCCGATCGTCAAATCCGTCAGAGGGCCGCTCGCGACCCGCGCACGCCACAACTCCACCAAGAGGGAGAGGACATCGAGATTGGCGGGGAGGGCCAGGACTACGTGTGGCCGCTCAGAGCCCTCCGCTCGCCGCAGCGCCAAGAGGTCCTGACGCAGAACGACCACCGGGTCCCCGGTGACACCCAGTGGACCCCACTCCCGCACGTGCGGGCCGGCCCCGGACAGGAAGCGCTGGACGACCGGGTACCCCTCGTCACCCCGGCCCTCCACCGACACGGCCAGCACCGTGGCTTGCGGGGAGACACGCAGCAACTCGTCGATCACAGCGCCCCGAACACCCGGGGTATTGCCGGTGACCACACTCAACAGACCCTTGGACATGTGATCTTCCGTCAGTTGAGGTGGGCGACCTGCCGCGGCGCCGGAGCAGCAAGCAGAGACTCGGCAAGACTGCCGTCGTCCGGCATTCCGGCTTGCAGCCACGCGGCGACCGCCTCCGCGTCGGCCCGGGTCGCGATCGGGCCGAGACGCACCACCACCCCGAGGGGACGGCGGTCCGCCGCACACGGCTGCACAGCGGCGTACAGTCCGCGGCCGGCACGGCAGTTCAGAAACCGGTCCAAGCACCCGGTGGAGATCATGACGCCGTGGGAGCAGGCACGGACAGCCCGGCGCAGCACGTCCATGACGTGACCGTCGGCGGCCTCACGGCAAGCGGCACAAACAACCAGGGTGAAGGGACTGTTCTCGGGGTCGCGTGCGGTGGGATCCATGCGTGCGTTCCTTCCTCGCCCTCCGTGCGTGCCGCGGCCGTCCTTGGCTGCCGGCGTCGGGCCCGCCGCTCGGGCCCTTCGCATGCGGGCGTAGCTCCCGGCAGTGGCTTGCGAGCAGGTCTTGTGGGCGGGCTGGGTGATGCGGCCCTACTTGAGAGCAGGATGCTCACATCGACATGCGCAAGCTAACAGAAAGCGAAAACGATTTTCAATAAGGCGGGTCGGAGCACCTGCCGACCCGCCGTCCCATACGACAGCAGAAGGGCCGCACCACGCACCGCCAGGACCAGGCCAGTGGGGATGAACAGACCATGAGAAAGCGCGATGCCGAGGGCCAGGGAGGCCAAGGGAACCGCCCGGGGCGGTTGCGTCGGCCCCTGAGAGCGAACCGCACCTCGTCCTCATCGTGTTCGTCATCCGTGGGCTCGCCCACCTGCACTTCCGCAACGAGCGCTGGATCGGTCGGCGCCAGGACAGCTCGCAACAGCAGCGAAGCGGCCGACGGCCATTCCAGCGATCACCAGGCCACCAGCGCGGTGATCAGGAACGGCAGCGGCATGGTGTCTCCAGCGATCTTCAGATCGCGCCCATCAACGAGATGATCACCACGACCTCGGGGACATGCTCGGCCACCACGCGGTCATTCACCGGATCGATCACGGCAGCGGCAGAAGCAGCGGATACACGCCGATGCCGCACAGCAGGAAGACCAGTGATAGCGACAGCGGTCGTCCGGCCAGGACCCGAGGCAGAACGTCCGCAGCAACGCTTCGATCCCCAGCCAGGCGAGCAGCTCGGCGAAGGCCGGGTCGGTCATGAAAAGCGAATGGTGAACCCAAGACTCCGAGAGCGGCACGGTCGTGCATGTCCGTCGACGGAACGACCCAGCCCAGCCGACGCACGAAATGGGCCAGCCCACCGATGCCATGGCCTTTGCCCAAGAGGAGACCGGTGATGATCGCCCAGGGCAGCGGCTGGCGCAGGGCATCGCCGAGCGCGCCGCTGAGAGCCGCCCTCTGGCACCGCCTGTACGGCCTGACCGAACACGCCCGCGCCGCCTGACGGACACCCCTAGACCACTCGCCTGGCTGCCGTCCAGCGCCGGGCCCGCAGTCCGTGCAACATCGGAGAGTGGCAGTGCCGCAGAAGCCTCCAGAGGCGTTGGGCTTTGCAGAGGTGAAGGCGACGACCTGGTTGGTCGTGAAGAGTTTCCGGATCGGATGCTGTGCGTCGGCCGTAAGACGCGTGCCGTCGCCGCGTCCTAGCCTCGGGTGCTCGAGAGAGGAGACCCGAACGCAACGGCGCTCACGGCGGACACTGAAACCCACCTACTCAGAAGCCCGCCGGGCCGCACCTGCGGGGCTTCTCGTCGCACTCCGCTCTCACACGCTTATCACCGACTGCGTCGACTCCTCCGGACCAGAATGCCCTGACCTGGCATTACGCGCTTATCTTGGACTGGCCTGGACGCCCGCGGACGGTCTCTACAACCTGTGCCAGGTGGTGCCCAGTGAGGGACCGAGGATCACGACCGGAGCGTCTTCAGGCCCGTCAAAGCGGTACTGCAGCGTTTCGATCTTGGCTTCGCTCACGGGTATACACCTTCATCTGTCACGGTCTGTCAACGCCCCCTGCGAGACCTCCCCATGCCTCCGGCCGGAAGCAGGCCCGCCACATCCGGCTTCACGTACCACTTCTTCGTCGTCTTCACGTTCGTGTGCCCGGCCCCGTTGAGCGGGCGGTCGGCACCCCCTGATGGCGAGGTACGTGAGGCAAGACGCCCGAGCATCGTACAGACGGACTCCACGAGGCCGTCGGCGTGCGTGATCTTGAAGGCGTGCGGCGCAGTTGACGGACGGTCGGCCCGGCTGTGTGCGGCGTGGCGCACGCACGGACGAGGGGCCGTCCGGAACCGTTGTGGTCCGGGCGGCCCCTCGGGCGGGCGCGGACCGCGGCGCCCGGCGGGATCCGGTCGGTGCTGCGGGACCGGGAAGAGCATGCAGCTGCTGGTGGCGTGGGCGAGCAGGCGGTCCGCTGAGTCGAGCAGGTCCGCCTGCGCGAGGGCGGTGCGGCGCCCGGAGTCGAGGACGGTGCCGACCGCGCGGACCTCGCCGGTGTCGGCGGCGACCGGCCGCAGGAACTTCACCGTCAGGTCGAGCGAGGTGTACCCCGTGCCCTGCGGGAGCAGGGACCGCACGGCACAGCCGGCCGCCGCGTCCAGGAGCGTGGCGTGGACGCCTCCGTGGACGCTGCCGATGGCCTTGTAGTGCTCCGCGCCCGGAACCAGCGCGACGGCCACCCGGCCGGGCTCGGCCTCCTCCAGGGTGAAGCCGAGGGCGGCGGCGATGGGCGGGACGGGCAGCCGTCCGGTCAGCATCCCGCGGACGAGGTCCAGTTCGCTGTGCCGGGGACGGCGTCGGCCAGGACCGCGGGGTCTTCCCTGTCGAAAGTCCGTGACCTGCGCATACCCGCCCCCTGCAGGTCTGACTACATCATGCGGAGCCAGGTCCGCCGGCATCTGGCTGTCAAGAGCGACCAGCCTAGGATGAGGGCATGGGCTGGCTGGAGACGAGCACCGAGAACCGCACGGTCCAGCGGACGCCGAACCTGGTCGGCGAGAAGTGGTCGCTGCTGCTCGTCCGGGACGCCATGAACGGCGTCCGGAGCTTCGACGACTTCCGTCGGCACATCGGGCTCTCCGAGGCCGTCCTGGCGGACCGGCTGCGCACGCTGGTGGCCGCGGGGATCCTGGAGACCGTCGCCTACCGGGAGCCGGGCAGCCGGCCCCGGCACGAGTACCGGCCCACGCCCGAGGGTTGGGACCTGCGGCCCGCCATGATCGCGCTCAAGCAGCGGGGTGACCGCTGCACCGCGGACCCCGGGGGCCCGCCGCTGGAGGTCCGTCACGCCGGCGGCGGGTCCCTGCGTGCGGTGATCGTGTGCGACGAGGACCATGGACCGCTGACCCCGCAGCAGGCCCGCACCCGCCCCGGCCCCTCGGCCCGCCCCCGAGTCCGACCGGCGCCCCCGAGGTCCGACCGGCCCGCTTGGCGGGCGGGCGGCAGCGGTGTCGGCTGCGCGGTGGTTCTCGGTGGTCAGTCCGCCGCGGGAACGTCCGAGGGCATGGTCGTCCGGTCCGGCGGCCGGGGCCCCGGTGACGGGGCCCCGGCGGCGTGCTGACGGCACGGACGAGGGTGGAGTCCACCGCGACGACCCGGTCGAGGTCTCCTTCCGTGTCGGCCTGGGAGAGCAGAGCGGTCGGGGCCTTCTCCCGGGTGCCGTCGGCGGCCCGCTTCCGCAGCCGGTTGTGGACGCCGTTCCACGAGCCGTAGCGCTCGGGCAGGTCCGTCCACGGTGTGCCGGTGCGGTCCTCGAAGGCGATCGCGTCGATCACCTGCCGGTGATCAGGCCACCGCCAGGCGGCGGTGTGTACGCCGACAGGTGCGGGTGGACGGTCAGTGTGTCTCCGGCCGTGGTGTGCGCAGGGGGCGGAGGACCGCCTCGACGCGGGTGAGTTCGTCGAGCATGAGGGTGGCTGCCTCGCGCATGACGTCGTTGGGAACGATGGTCTTGCCGTCGTCGAGGAAGGTGTGGACGAAGGGGATGGAGATCGCCTCGTTGACGGGCACCATCTTGAGGGCGGTGACCACCTGTTTGATCATCTGGGCGGCGCGGGTGCCGGCGGAGACGCCACCGTAGCTGGCCAGGCCGACGGGCTTGTACTGCCATTCGTTGTACAGGTAGTCGAGGGCGTTCTTCAGCTCGGCGTTGTAGCCGTAGTTGTATTCGGGCATGACGAAGACGAAGGCGTCGGCCTCGGCGACCTTCTTGCTCCAGTCACGGGTGTGCTGGTGGACGTACTGGCCCAGTCGTGGGTGGTGGGGTTCGTTCATGAAGGGCAGGTCGAGCTCTGCCAGGTCGACGAGTTCGATGTCGTCGAAGCCGTTGTGTGCGCGGGCTTCCGACTCGACCCATCGGGCGACGGGCAGGCCGACGCGTCCCGGCCGGGTGCTGGCGACGATGATCTTCAGGTGTGTCATGTTCTTCCTGACGGTTGTGTGTGCTGCGCTGTGCGTGCAGGGGGGTGGTGGCGCCCCGTGGCGGTGCCGGGCGGTACCCCGGCCGGGTCAGGGCTGAGCGGCGCGGGGGCGAGGTGTGCTGTGCGGGCCACGGCCCGGCGGGGTGTGCCGCCGGGCCGGGCGGCGGTCAGCGCTCGATGGTGCCGGGGCGCAGGGCGATGTGCTTGTACTCGGTGAAGTCCTCCAGGGCGGCGAAGCCGTTGAGGCGGCCCTGGCCGCTGTGCTTGTAGCCGCCTTCTTCGAACTCGTCGTAGATGGTGGCCCAGTCGTTGATCCAGACGGTGCCGGCTTCGAGTTCGCGGGCGACGCGCAGGGGCTGGTCGACGTCGCGGCTCCAGACGCTGGCGGCCAGGCCGTAGACGCTGTCGTTGGCGAGGGTGACGGCTTCGGTCTCGGTGTCGAAGACCTGCAGGGTCAGGACGGGGCCGAAGACTTCCTCCTGGACGATGTCGAGCGTGGGGTCGGTGACTTCGAGGAGGGTGGGGCGGTAGAAGGCGCCGTCGGCGAGGGGGCCGTCGGTGACGGGGCCGCCGCGGACGATGGGGCGGGCGCCGGCGGCGATCGCCTTCTCGACGAGGGTGTCGACCCGGGTGACGTTGGCCCGGTCGATGAGGGGGCCCATGTCGCTGGTGGGATCGGCGGCGGGGCCGGGCTTGACGGCGCGCAGGCGCTGGGCGAGCTGGTCGCGGACCTGGTCGGCGAGGGAGCGGTGTACGAGCAGGCGGCTTCCGGTCATGCAGAACTGGCCGGCGAAGGTGGTCAGGGCCTTCTCCACGACGGGGAGCGCCTGGGTGAGGTCGGCGGACTCGAAGAGGATGACGGGGGTCTTGCCGCCGAGTTCGAGGCCGAACCGCTTGAGGTGGGCGGCGCCGGCGGCGGAGATGGCCTTTCCGGTGGCGGTGCTGCCGGTGAAGCTGATGGCGGGGACGTCGGGTGAGTCGATCAGGGCGGCTGCGGCGTCACGGTCGGCGGTGAGCATGTTCAGGACGCCGGGTGCCAGACCGTCGGTCTGGGTGATGATCTCGGTGAACAGGTGGTTGATCTGGGCGGTCTGTTCGGGGAGCTTGACCACGGCGGTGCAGCCGGCCGCGAGGGCAGGGGCCAGGGAGCGGATGGTCAGGATGACCGGGGAGTTCCAGGGAGTGATGACGCCGGCGACGCCGAGGGGTTCGCGGACGACCATGGAGTAGCTGCCGGGGCGTACTTCGGCGGCGCGGCCGTGGTCGCTGAGGGCGAGGGCGGCGTTGTAACGCAGTTTGGGGGCGACCATGTCGATCTCGAGAGCGGCTTCGGCCTTGATCTTGCCGTTGTCGAGGGCGAGGAGGTCGATGAGGTCGTCGCGGCGTTCCTCGATGCGGTCGGCCATGGCGTTGAGGACGGCGGCGCGCAGCCTGCGGTCGTGGCGCCAGGAGGTGGTGCGGAAGGCGCGGTGAGCGGCGGCGATGGCCTGTTCGACCTGGCCGCGGGTGGCCTTGGCGTAGGTGCCGATGTGGGTGCCGGTGGCGGGGTCGTAGCTGTCGTCGTGGATGGGAGAGTCCGTCCAGGTGCCGTCGATCCAGTTCTGGGCGTGGGTGGTGGGGTGGGGCATGGTGTGTTCCGTACAGGGTGAGTGGGTGATGGGTGGGGTCGCGCCGGGGCGCGGGGTGGGGTACCGGGCCCCGGGGCGGGGGTCAGGGGGTGAGGACGATCTTGGTGCCGGGGGTGCCGTCGACGACGGCCTGGTAGGCGGCGGAGGCCTCATCCAGGGGGAAGGTGGTGGTCCTGGGAGGTGTCAGGGCGCCGGTGTCGAAGCCGCGGCGCAGGATGTCCAGGATGTCGGCGGCCTTCGCCAGGGGCAGGTTCAGGGTGTTGACGCCGTGGAGGGTGCGGTCGTTGCGGTAGAAGTCGAGGACGTCGACGGTGGCGGTGGGGGTGAGGGCGCTGGCGATGACGGCGGCGCGGCCGCCGGGGCGCAGCGTGGTGAGGGCGGGGTCGAGCAGGGGGCCGCCGACGGTGTCGAGGACGGCGTCGACGCCGGTGCCGTCGGTGGCGCGCAGGACGGCCTGGGTCAGGTCGTGAGTGGTGGTGTCGATGGTGACGTCGGCGGTGAGGTCGTCGGCCGGGCGCCGGTCGGCGGCGATGACGGTGGCGCCGTGCCAGTGGGCGATGTCGGTGGCGGCACGGGCGACGGCTCCGGAGGCGCCGGTGACCAGGAGGGTCTCGCCGGCGTGGAGGTCGATGCGGTCGACGAGGGCGAGCCAGGCCACGGTGTGGGTGAGTCCGACGGCGGCTGCCTCGGCGAAGGTGAGAGAGGCGGGTTTGGGGCGGACGGTGTCCTCGGGGACGAGGAGGTAGTCGGCCTGGGCGCCGTCGTGGGTGACGGCCAGTCCTCCGCTGGTGCCCCAGACCTCCAGGCCGCGCAGGTGGTCGGGACCGTCGGTGACGACGCCGGCGTAGTCGCGGCCTGCCGTGCGGGGCAGGGGGCTTGCGGGGCGGTGGACGGCCGAGGTGACCTTGCCGGCCAGGTTGGCGAGGTCGACGGGGTTGACGGTGGCGGCGCGCACCTGGACCAGGACGGTGCCGGGGGTGCGGCGGGGGGTGGGGATGTCCTGGACGGTGAGGGCGTCGGGTCCTCCGTGGGCGGTGATGCGGACCGCGCGCATGGTGGGTGCCTTTCCGTGGGGGTGGGGGTGGGGGCCGGGGCCGTGCGGGGCACGGCCCCGGCCGGTGCGTGTGGGGATGGGGGTGGATTATGTCCAGTGGTCGAGGCTGTCGGCGGTGCCGTCGAGCCAGGCCCGGCCGAGGGCGTAGAGGGCGTCGGTGCGCGGGCCGGTGGTGCCGGGCATGTCGGTCTTGACGGCGTAGCCGAGCCGGGTCTGCAGGTAGGCCAGGTGGCGGTAGCCGACCGGGAAGCGGGCGAGCAGCTCCGGGTCCAGGTCGGGCCAGATGCCGGGGGTGACGGGGTCGAGGCGGTCGCGTTCGTAGATGGGCTGGCGCAGGACCATGCCCCAGCGGCCGTCGCGCTTGGCGAAGAAGTCGTAGAACCGGCCCGTGCAGACGACGTCGCACGTGACGCCGTCGACGTCGGCGCGTTGGGCGATGGTCATCTTCGTCTGGGCGACGGCTCGGTCGCCGGCGACGTCGATGGTGGTGCCGCCGTGGGAGTGCAGGATGCTCACGCCGCGCTCCCAGCCGTCCTTCGAGGCGGCGATGAAGTCGTCGGCGCTGCCCTGCTGCCAGGTGGCCAGGACGCGGGCACCGGGGTGGAAGACGGTGCGGAAGCGGTCCCAGTCGCCGGCGTCGCGCCACAGGATCCAGTTGTCGATCAGGGCGCGGATGGCGGCGGTGTCGGCATCGGTGCCGCCGGCCGGGGTGGTTGTGGTGGTGGTCATGATGGTGCTCGGGTGTCGTTCGGTGTGCGGGCGGGTCAGATGAAGAACTTGTCGCTGCTGGGGGTGCCGTCGCGCCGCATGTAGCCGTTGTGGGTCCGTTCCAGGCGGGTCTTCTCGAGCATCGCGTAGGCGTTGTGCTTGGTCAGGACGTCGGCGCCGTTGAGGCGCTCCTCCCAGCGCTGGCCGTTGGAGGTGGTGCGCTCCAGGACCTTCTTGGTGACGTAGTTGACCAGGGCCGCGAAGTAGTTCTCCTCCACGGCGCGGAAGGCGGCCTTGTAGGGGCCGTCCATGCCGGCGTGGAAGTACTCCATGGGGATGGTCTCGAGGGCTTCGCGGGAGTAGCGGACCAGGTCGTCGATGTACTCGACGCCTTCCTCGACGTCGGCGCGGTTGCCCAGGCGGGAGACGTGGCCGCTGACGACGGTGTCGAAGTCGTACTCGAGGACCTGGTGGTGGGCCTGTTCCCAGCCGGCGAGGTTCTCGGAGGAGTCGCAGTCGCGGAAGGTGACCCAGGCGGGGCTGGCGATGTCGATGGCGCCGAGGACCTTCTGGCGGGGCAGGTAGGTGAAGATGTTGCCCTCGGTGTGGTTCTGACCCTTGTAGGACAGCTCGATGGGGACGCCGCCGACCTCGAGGGTGGCGTCGGTGGCGAAGGTCTCCGTGGGCAGGGGCCGGTAGGGGTCGGGGAAGCGGGCGAGCAGCTCGCGGGTGCGCTCGTGCGCGACGATGGTGATGTCGGGGCCGAACATGGAGGCGGCGCCGATGTGGTCCGCGTGCCAGTGGCTGTAGATGAGGTGGGTGACCGGCTCGCTGGTGACGGATTCGATGGCCGCCAGGAGGCGTTCGCCGATGGCGGGCGGTGCGTCGAGGACGACGACGCCGGATCCGGTGACGACGAACATGCAGTCGTACCAGCCGACGGAGACCCAGTAGACGCCGTCGCGGATCTCGGAGACGTGGTAGCCCTTCTCGAGGCGGTCACGGGTGAAGAGGATGCCGTGGGAGCGCTCGGGCGGGGGTGCGAAGTCGGTGAGCTTGACGAAGCTGGCGCCCTTGGGACCGAGGTCGTCCACGAGCCAGGCGGGCTTGGTGTTGTCCGTCATCTGTGTGGTCTTTCTTGGTGTGTTGGGGTTGGGTTGGTGGTTGCCGACCGCTCAAGGCGGCCGGGGTCTTGGGGGCCCGTTGTCCGGGGCTGCCCTCCGAGGGGGCGGGCCCCGGGGGGCCGGGGCTGCGGCCGGCGGCCTGTCGGCCGGCCGAGGGCCGGGGGTGCCGTGGCCGCGGGCGGGTGCCTGGGCGCAGCGGTGTCCCGGAGGGGGCCGGAAGCGCCGAGGGTGCGGGCCGGGGGCCGGGCCCAGAGTTCCGGTTCCGGTCTCGGGGTCTCGGGGTCCGGTGGTTCCGGTCCCCCGGGCCGGGGGCGGGGTCAGTTCATGAGGAGGACGGGCTTGATGACCTCACCGCCGGCGGCGTCGGCGAAGGCCTGGTTGATGTCGGCGAAGTCGTAGGTGCGCACCAGGCGGTCCACGGGGAACTTGCCCGCGCGGTAGAGGTCGACCAGCTGCGGGATGAAGATCTGCGGGACGGAGTCGCCCTGGGCGATGCCGCGCAGCCGACGGCCGCCGTTGAGGAGGCGGTTCATGTCGATGGGGGCGGTGGTGCCGGCCGGGGCTCCGCCGATGAGGGCGGCCGTTCCCATGGGGCGCAGGTGGTCGACGGCGAGGGCGAGCATACGGGGCTGGGCGGTGATCTCGAGGATGTAGTGGTATCCGTCGGGGCGGATCTGCCGCAGCCGCGTGTCGGTGTCCTCGGTGGACGCGTTGACGGTGTGGGTGGCGCCGAGTTCCTCGGCCAGGGCCAGGCGGGAGGGGTTGATGTCGACCGCGACGATGGTGGTGGCGCCCACGGCCTTGGCGGCCATCACGGCGGCCAGGCCGACCGCTCCGGTGCCCAGGACGACCAGGGACTCGCCGGCGCCGACCTCGAGGGAGTTCATCACGGCGCCGGCACCGGTCTGCATGCCGCAGCCGAGCGGGCCGGCCAGTTCCAGCGGCATGTCGTCGGGGAGGCGCACGGTGTTGCGTTCGGTGGCCAGGGCGTAGCGGGCGAAGGAGGACTGGCCGAAGAAGTGGCCGTGGACGCCGTCGCCGTAGGCGTTGCTGCCGTCCTGACGGGAGGCGCCGAAGGCCAGTTCGAAGCCGTGGGTGCAGTTGGCGGGGAACCCGGCGCGGCAGGCGTCGCAGCGTCCGCAGGAGGGGAAGGTCATCGCGACGTGGTCGCCGGGTGCCAGGTCCTTCACGGCTGAGCCGACCTGTTCGACGATGCCGGCGCCTTCGTGGCCGAGGATCACGGGCATCGGGATGGGGTAGTCCTGGTTGCGGCTGTGGGCGTCGGTCTGGCAGACGCCGGTCGCCACGACGCGGACCAGGACCTCGTCGGCGCGGGGCTCTTCGAGGGGGACCGTCCTGATGCGGAAGGGGTCGCCTTTCGCCTCGACGACGGCTGCTTCGACGGTCATGGGTGCAGACGGCATGGTCGTGCTTCTTTCGCGGGTTCGTCCCTCCCGCTTCCCCCGGGGGCGGGTTCGCTCCGCAGGGACGGGCGAGGGGGTGGGTGGTCGTGTGCTCGGGTGTGAAGGAGAAGAAGGGGAGGGTGTGATCTGGGGGTGGGGGTTGGGTGGTGAGTTCGGGTCGGGGGTCGGGTTAGGCGGGTGTGCCGCTGTGGCCGGGGGCGGGAGGGGTGCCGGCGGCCCGGCGCGGGATGCCAAGGCACCCATCGCGGTGTGCCGGGCGGGGGTGCGGGGGCTGGTTGCGCCGGGTGTGCGCACCGGCCTGGGGTGCTGGTCGGCAGGTTCTCCCGCTGGTTCTTCCAGGCCGGGATCGTGTCCTGAACCGGATGACCGCCTCGCCCAGGGGCTGCCCGGACGCCGCGCCGTCCCCTGGGGGCGAGCGGGGAGGTGCCCGCCCTGGTGTGGGGCGGTCACGGCCCGCCGGGCGTGGCGGCCGTCACGGGTGCCCTGTGTGTGCACACGTGGGCGGCTGCCGGCCGACGGCGCGGTGCCGGGTTCCCGCCGCGCGACGGTGCGGGAGCCGAACCGGGTGTGCCTGGGGCGCCGGGGTGACCGGAAGCCGGCCGAGTCGCGGTCAGTGCTCCTGCGGCCTTTCTCACGGACACCTGAGGACTCCTTCTCCCGGGGCCTCTGCCCCTTCCTCTGCGGTGGGAGCGGTCCCGGGGCCTGGGCGGTGGGGCGTGCGCTGCCCGGTGGGGCGGCGGTCTGCCGGCGGTCCGGCCGTCAGCGGTCCGGCCGTCAGCGGTCCGGCCGTCAGCGGTCCGGCCGTCAGCGGTCCGGTCGGGGTGCGCCCGGGCTGGTGTGCCGTTGGTGATCCAGGTCATGTTCCGGCCTTCGCGTCTCCAGGGGGTGGCGGCCCTGTGCCGGGCCGCCGCCCCCTCCTCCATCCGGCTAAGCGGCTTAGCCAATTTATCGGACAAGTGGCATAGCCAATTCCGGGCCGCAGGTATTCCGCCCACCCCCTTGCTTTTGTGTGATCCGCGTCACGAGTGCAGGGGAGGCGGGAAGGCCCTGCAGGGAGGCGGCTGTACGGCGGGCGGACAGCAGCGATCAGTGCAGCGGGAGCACGAGGGGCCGGGGACCGCGGCCCCCGGCCCGGGGAAGAGGGTCACGGGCAGACGGGCGGGGCGCGCACAGACAAGGGCAGGTGGGCGGGGCGGTCGAGAGCCGAGCGCACCGCTCCGCCGGGGACACACACCCGTGCCAGGGCTGCGGTGCGTGCTGTGACGGTTTCGTTCCCGCCCGGCGCGGGACGGCGCCGGCCCGTGTCGCGCCCCCTCGTCCGTGTTTCTCCGCTGCGTCCGCACCCAACTCCCGGACCGCGTCCGCCAGCACGCCCCCTTGGGCCGTTCCGGCGGTTCCACGCCTCCTGGCGGGGACGGCCCGAGAGGTCCGCGCCCTGGAACCTGAGGGCATCTCCCCCTCGCGCACGACCCCCTGCCGTCGCCCGTTCTGCCGTACGAGGAGCGGGACAGCCGGCGAGCAGAGGAGTGTCCGGGCGCCGTGGGCGGCTGAGGCGGCATCCGTCCGTCCGAGGCACGGCCAGGGCGCAGCCGGGGCACGGGCGGGGCGGACCGGGACCGCGGTGAGACGTTCTGCCGCTTCCGCCTGTCAGGGGATCGGGCGTACCCGGAAAAGGGGGCGGGCAGCGAGGACGCTGTCACCGGCTGCTGCGGACGTGTGAGCCCGCGCTGCCCGGCAGCGGGGAACCGTCCCCTCTCCCCTGCCGGCGAGGGATACGGCGGCGCCGGCCCGCGCACATGCGGGCGCACGGCGGGTTACAGGCCGCGATCCCAGCCGGGCAGGTGCAGGTCCATGTGCTCCAGCAGCGCACGCTGGTGGGCGATCGCGGCACGCTCGAACTCCCGGCGCCGGCCCTGCGCCAGCGCCTGCGCCATCGGCTCGTGCAAAGCGATCTGCTCCTCGAACCCTTCGCCCGTCAGCCAGCTCGGCGCCTGCTCCTCGGCCACCCACCGCTCGTACGCCTTCTCCACCAGCGCGGTGTGCATGCTGGAGAACAGGCTCGTCAGGAACCTGTTGCCGGCCAGGCGCACGACCTCGACATGGAACACGGACTCGGCCGCGATCCACTCCGCCGCACTCCCCCGCGCCCGCCGCAGCCCCTCCAGTGCCCGCTCCAGCGGCTCAAGGTCCCCGGCCCGGTGCGCGATCGCCTGCCGCCCCGCCGCCAGCTCCAGCAGGAACCGCAGATGCGCCGCCTCCCCGGTCGAATCCGGCTCCAGACGCAGCATCAGCTCAATGCTCGCGTCCACCATGCTCGCCGGTCGGCGCAGCACGTACGCGCCGGAACCCGGCCGGATCGTCACCAGCCCCTGCACCGCCAGCGACCGCAACGCCTGGCTGACCGTCGGACGGGAACTGCCCACCAGCTCCGCCAGCCGCCGCTCACTGGGCAGCCGCTCCCCCTCAGCCAGACCCTCATCCACGATGTAGGAGCGGATCTGCTCCGCGACCCGGTCCGCAACCCGGGACACCGGCTCGATGCGGAACGCCCCGCCGCCCTGTCGCGCACTCTCCGATCGGCGCCCCGGCACTGCCATCGCCACTGTGCTCCTACCAGCCGCAACCCGACCTGTCACACCCGCACCCTTACGCACCGAGCGCGGCCATCCGGCCATGATAAACACCGCCGGACCGCACGCCGCGAGCACCCCGAGACCCCACAGCCACCCCTCACCCCGAGCCCCGGCACCAGGCACCCCCTCACCCCGAGCCCCGGCACCAGGCACCCCCTCACCCCACCCGGCTCACCGCACACACCCCACCCGGCTCACCGCACACGCCAGCACACCGTGCATGTCCCAGGCGATCCGGGACCACCCCTGCGCCCACGCCCGTGCAGGTCCGCCAACCGGCCCGCGTTCCAAGTACCCCGGCCCGGCCCCGACCCGGCCGGAAAACACACCACCGCGCGCGGCCCGCCCGCTCAAGACCCCATCTCCGGAGGCGACAGCAGAGCACATACCCCCGAGAGCCCGAGAGCCACAGCCCCCAGACGCCAGAAGAAGCCGACCACACGCCCGACACACACGCATCCAGCCCCGGCAACCGTCCCAGCCGCGGCCTCAGCCGGCTTCCCGACAGCCGCCCCCGAGACCGCGTCCTGAGCGGTGCGGCGGGGGAGGCGCCCTGGGTCACCGCGAGCGGTCCCGCCCCGCGCCGCCGGCCGCCTTGCGCGATCAGGAGGCGTCCGGCTCGAGACGCAGCAGTCCGGGACCGGCGTCGAGGTACGACTCCCCGAACGGCACCTCGTGCCCCTCCTCGCACCGCAGCACGGCGCGCACCTCGCCACCGCACCGCTTGTACCGGGCGACGACCGGCCGCCCCTGCTCGCCGGCGACCCAGGTGTCGCCCCACTGCCGCAGTGCCGTGAGCACGGGCAGGAAGTCCCGCCCCTTGTCGGTCAGCTGATAGGCGTACCGCGTCCGCTGGCCGGGCTCGCGGTAGGGGACGCGCTCCAGCAGTCCGGCGGCGGTGAGTTCCTTCAGCCGCGCGGCGGTGGCGGGTTCGCCGATGCCGACGCGCCGGGCGAAGTCGTCGAAGCGGCGGGTGCCCGGGAACGCCTCGCGCAGGATCAGCATCGCCGTTCTGGTGCCGACGATCTCCAGGGTCCGGGCGATGGAGCAGTCGGCCATGGACCAGGTGTCCCGCTCCGCCCGCAGATCGCTCATCGCCGCCGTCCTCCCGCTCCCACCTGACGTGCCTCGACCGATGGCAGCGGGTCGGCGTCGTTCAGCGCCGTGATGTTCGTCGCGGCCGTCTCCCTGTTCGGCTTCACCGGCGTGTCCATCCTGTCGGTGCTCTTCCACGAACGGGTCCAGCGTCTGTCCGCCCTGGACGTGGGAGGGCGCCTGCTGGCCCTGTTCGGCACGTACGTCGTCGTCGCCTACGCGGCCGGACGGCTGATCCGCCGCACCGGCTTCATACTCCCGCTGACGCTGGGCTTCGTCCTCGGGGCTGCCGCCACCGCCGGACTCGCCACCATGGGACCCGGCACGCCGTACTCCCACGTGTGGTGGCTGTACGCCCTCTTCGGCGCCGCGAGCAGGATGGTGGCCACGGCGGCCCTGGTCAGCGTCTCCCATGAACGCGCCGGCATGGCCTCGGGAGCGGTCAACGCCTTCCGCCAGGTCGGCACCGTCACCGGCTCGTCCCTGCTCGGCGCCCTCCTCGCCGGCCGGCTCCCGTCGCAACTGCCGGACCGGCTCGAGGCCCACGGCGTGCCCAGGGCGGCCTGGCCCGCGGTCGAGCACGCCGTCTTCTCCGGCAGGAGCGACGGCGCGGCCCCGCCGAACGTGACGGCCGCGGTCGGCGACGCCTTCACCTTTGGAGTGCACACGGGCATGGCCGTCATCGCGGTCGTGCTCCTGTGCGCGGCGCCGGCCTCCGCACTGCTGGTGCGCAACCGACCGCGTCTGGGCGCCGCCTGACGACGCGGAGGCCACACCTCCGGTGCGGTGCGGTGCTGTGCTGTGCGGTGCGGGCAGCCGCGCCGCACCGAGGGTGTGCGGTCGGCGCACACCGTGTGCGCGCCCCGGCACACGTGTGCCTCGGGCGCACCGTGGCACACATGTCGCAGGCGCCCGGCGCCGCCCGCCACCGGCTCACCAGCGGCGATGCCGCATCAACCCCGCCGCGGCCATGTGCGCACTCGCCGGTGCCCTCGTCGGCCGGGACCACGACGGACGGCGGATCTGGCACCGGGCGCTGGCCGCCGTGGACGTGGACGAGGACACGGCCGCGGAGCTGGAGACCGTGGCCCGGCGGGCGGCCCGGCGGGTGCGCGGCAGTGCGTGCCCGGGGGCGGTGGAGCGGACGTGCGGGTGCCCGGCCGGCGTCAGGTGAGACGGACCGGGTGGGGCAGCAGGGCGCGGGCCGGAACCGGATGCCAGCGGGCGGTGCCGGTCGCGTCCCGTGCGACGCGGCCGAAGGCCTGGTCGCCGAAGTGAAAGGCGAACGCGAGTGTCCGGGGTGCGGTCAGCGAGGCGAGGAGGGTGCGGCGTGCCTGCAGGACGACGTCGACGTCGGTGTCGGGCCCGGAGGGCCAGTCGGGGCGGGTGATCTGGGCCGGGGTGTGGAAGGCGTCGCCGAAGACCAGGATGCGCCGTCCGCCGGTGGCCGAGATGACGTAGGTGGTGTGTCCCGGGCTGTGGCCCGGCGTGATCAGCGCCCGGACGCCGGGCCAGATCTCGTCGCCGTCGTCGAACCGGTGCACCACACGGGACAGCGGCACCATGAACTCGTCCCAGGACGGGGCCCCGACGGTGACCTCGCGGCGCCAGAACGGCCCCCATTCCCGGTCGGCGACGAGGTAGTCGGCGCGCGGGAAGGCGGGACGCGTGGCCTGGTGGTCGTCGCGGAGAAAGCCGATACCGGTGTGGTCGGTGTGCAGGTGGGTGAAGGCCACCGTGTCGATGGACCGCTCCGGCACCTTCAGTGCCCGCAGGGTGCGCAGCAGGGCGCCACCGCGCGCGATGCCGAGCGAGGGGTCCAGGACGTTGCCGCCGAGGCCGACGTCGATGAGCAGGCGGCGTCTGCCGCGTTCGACGAGCAGCCCCCCGGCGGATGCGGCGATGCGTCCCGACGGTGTCAGGTCTCCGGGGTGCTCGCGCCAGTGGTCGGCCGGTACGGCCGGGAGGAAACCGGCGGGGTCCAGTTCCATGGCCGCGTCGACGACGTAGGTGAGCCGTACGTCCCCCACGGTCAGGGTGCGGACGGCCGACTGGACGTTGAGGGCCCCGGTGCGGGGCCGACGGTGCGTCGGTCCGGGCGGGTGCGGGTCGTCGGCCCGGCCGTGGGCCGAGGCCGCGGCGGCGAGCACTCCGGTGGTCGCCGTGGCGGTGGCCAGGGCCGCGCGCAGTGTGGCGCGGCGTGAGAGCTTCGGGTGATCGGTTCGGTCGGTCATGGGGCTCCGTGTCGGTACCTGCCGGGGCGGGTGGCCCCGGGGGCGCGGGTGTGCAGGGGGGTGGTGGTCAGCCGGTGTTGCGGAGGCCGGCGGCGACGCCGTTGACGGTGAGCAGCAGGGCGCGGGAGAGCAGCGGGTCGGGGTCCTGGCCGGCGGCTGCGGCGTCGCGCTGTCGCTTGAGCAGGGCGACCTGGAGGTAGGAGATCGGGTCCAGGTAGGCGTCGCGGATGGCGAAGGTCTGCTTCAGCACCGGCTGGTGGTCGAGGAGTTCGCGCTCGCCTTGGAGGGAGGCGGGGAGTTCCTCGGTGGCGCCGGTGTAGCGGATGGAGTTGGACAGGAATCCGCGCAGCTCGTCGATCATGTCGAGCGCGTCGTTGATGCCGTGTTCGTGCTGGAGGATCAGCACGTCCCAGGTGACCTCGGGGGTCACGTTGGGGTTGCCGTCGCGGTCGCCGCCGATCCAGGTGCCGAAGGTGAGCGGGCGGGTGTCGTCCGGGAGGGTGATGCCGATGCGTTCGAGTTCGGCGGTGAGGTCCTCCAGGACGTCGCCGACCGCCTCGGCGTGGAGTTCGTCCAGGTAGTAGACGGCGTTGCGGGCCTCGTCGGTGGGTTCCGGACGGACCACGCGCAGCTCGTCGGTCTGCCAGACCAGGTCGATGTTCTCCGCCAGGCGACGGTCCAGGCGACGCCGGTCGGAGGCGACGACCGGGGTCTCCAGCAGCGCCGCGATCCGGCGCAGCTTGTTCAGCACCGAGCGGCGGGCGGCCTCGGTGGGGTGGGCGGTGAACACCGGGCGGACGTTCAGGTTCCGCACGGTCTGGCGGAGGTGCTCGGGGTCGGCGTCCTTCAGCCGGTCCACGGTGCGGGCGAGCTGGCCGCCCTCGGCGGCGCGGCGGGCGCGCAGCTCGCGGCCGCGGTGGACCTGTTCGGTGACGTTGGCCAGGTGGAAGTAGGTGGAGAAGGCGCGCACCAGCTTGGCCGCGGTCTCCAGTTCGGTGCCGCGCAGCAGTTCGGCGGCGGCTTCGCCGTCCTCCCGGGTGAGTCGGCGGACCTTCTCCACCAGGTCGAGGAGTTCGGGACCTTCCTGCCGGACCAGGGTCTCCCCGAGGAGGTCCCCCAGCCGGCGGATGTCGGCGCGCAGAGCGTCGTTCTCGATCGGGACGTTCACGCGTCCTCCCTGGGACAGCGGTTTCAGGGCGACAACAGCCCCGCGGGGTTGAGTCCGGTGACGGCACGCACCTGATGCGCGGTCAGCCCGGCGTGCTCGAACCAGTCCCGGCTGAGCCGCAGCCACTCCCCCGGCTCCGGCTGGTCCGGCTGGCCGAGGTCCGAGCTGAACACCGTGCGGGGGTGCGCACGGACCAGTGCACCGAGGTGGCGGGCGTCGCGGTGGCCCAGCAGCAGCGTCAGTGCCGTGAACTCGACGTACAGGCCGGGCACGTCGGCCAGCTGGGAGACGTCCTCGACGGTGAGGCCGGACATCGGGTGCGTGGCATGGGTCAGCAGGAGCCGGGGCAGGCCGAGGCGCACGGCCTCGTCGACCAGGCGCAGCGTCTCCTCCCGGTCGCAGTGCCCGGTCGCCACGGCGACCGGCAGGTCCTTGGCGGCCACGAGCACCTCCCGGACCGCGCGGCGCAGCCGGCCGGGAGCCTCCAGGACCCGTGCGGTGCGCCAGCGGTCCACCTCCAGCATGGGGTGGAACGGCTCCCGGCGCAGCGCGGACCGGTGCCCGGAGGCGACCATGGTCGGCAGGTGGACGAGCAGCCGGGCCGGGCTGTCCGGGCCGTGGGCGTAGACCGCCTGCTCCACGACCCGGGGGTGCACGCCGCCCGCCACCTCGTTGAGGACGACGGCACCGGAGACGGGCAGCCCCTCCTGACGGGCCTCCCAGGCGCTCGCCGCGGTGGACGCCAAGTGGCTCTTGACGACCGCCCAGCCGTCGAGGCCGGCGTAGGCCCGGCCGGCGCCGCCGACGGTCAGACGGCGCCGGTACAGGTCGGGGCCCGCGTGGTAGTGCACGTCCACCACCTGCCGGGCGAGGTCACGCACGGCCGGCGGCCCGTGCCGGGCCCTCCCACGGCCGGGCGTAGCCGTAGGTGCGGCGGGCCTCGTCCAGACGCATGCCGCCGGCCACGGCCTCGGCGATGGCCGCCTCGGTCCCCTCGACGCGTTCGGCGCGTTCGGCGACCTCGGCGGCGCGCTCGGCGGGCACCACGAGAACGCCGTTGTCGTCGGCGACCACGATGTCGCCGGGCCGCACGGTGACGCCGCCGATGGTGATCGGCTGCCCGGTGGCGGCCAGTTCCACCCGGTTCTTGCCGCTGACCATCGTCGTGCCGGTGCTGAACAGCGGGTATCCCGCCGCGCGGATCTCGGCGATGTCGCGGGCCGATCCGTGCAGCGCGGTGCCGCGCACTCCCCGGCGCTGCGCCACGGCGGTCAGCAGCGACCCCCAGTTGGTGCAGGTGGTGCTGCCGCCGTTGTCGATGACGACGAACGAGCCGGCGGGCACCTCGTCCAGGTAGTCGGCGGCGTTGCGGAACCGCCGCGTGCCGCCCTGCACCGGCCGGTACCCGACCGTGAAGGCCCGGCCGGCCGCCCGGGCGCCCGGCACACGGGCGGTGATGCCGGTGAGGACGCCGGGGATGCCGAGGCTGTCCAGGGCGTCGGAGATCGACGCGGTGTCCAGGGCCGCCAGACGGTCCACCACGTCCAGGGGCACCTCGGCCGTGTCCGCCGCGGCACCGGCCGTCCCTTGCCCGGCGGGGGCGGTCGTCGCCGCCTGGGTGCCGCCGGACAGTGCGCGGGCCACCGCGCGGGCCGCCTGCCGGGTGCCGGCGGTGCCGCCCAGGTCGTAGGTGACGGCGGTGCGGGCCCGGACGACCGTGCGCACGGCGGAGCGCAGGTCCTCGCCCGGTACGGCCAGCCCGAGATGGTCCAGCATCTGGGCGACGGTGAGCAGCATCGCCATGGGGTTGGCCTTGTCCTGTCCCGCCATGCCGGGGGCACTGCCGTGCACCGGCTCGAAGTAGCTTCCGCGGTCGCCGATGTTGCCGCTGGGTGCGAGCCCCAGTCCGCCCATCACACCGGCACCGAGGTCGGAGAGGATGTCGCCGAACATGTTCTCGGCGACGAGCACGCCGAACCGTTCCGGCCTGCGCACCATCCACAGGGCCACGGCGTCGACGTTGAGGATCTCGGTCTCGATGTCCGGGTGGTCCCGGGCGATGAGTTCCAGGCGTTCCCTGAGGTGGTTGCCGCTGTGGCGCAGCACCATGGGTTTGTCCACGAGGGTGAGCCGGTGGTGGCCGTGCTTCTCGGCGTAGGCGAACCCGAAGCGCAGCAGCCGGTCGATGCCGAACCGGGTCTGCAGTCGGAGGGTGACGCTGGTGGCGTCGGGGCCCGAGGCCTGGGCGTTGGGATGGTGGCGTACCGCGTCCCACAGCGCGCCCTGAAGGCCGTGGACGTCGATGCCGGCGTACAGGCCTTCGGTGTTCTCCCGGATGACGGTGAAGTCGAAGCGGCCGTCCTTCAGGTCGGTGACGGGCCGGATGTTGGCGTACAGGCCGAGGCGCTGACGGAGCTGGACGACGGGGGACACGTAGGTCAGGCCGGTGCCCCGCAGGGACGGCGCGAGTTCGGCCTCCGCCTCGCGCAGCGGCTTGCTGGTGACGGCGCCGAGCAGACAGGTGTCGGTCTCCGCCAGGAGTTTCCAGGTGCGCTGCGGCACCGGGTCGCCCTCCTGCCGCCAGCACTCCCAGCCGATCTCCCCGAACCGGAAGTCCAGGGGGAGGCCGAGCTGGTCGACGACGTCTAGCGCGGCGGACACGACCTCGGGCCCGATGCCGTCGCCCGGGAGGACGGCGACGCTCTTGGTCTCGGTCGGCTTCATATCAGTCCCTTCTGCCGCAGCAGGGCCGCGACGAGCGCGGACACCGCTGCCGGCTGTTCGGCGTGGGGGCGCATGCCGGCCCCGGCGACGACGTGCACCCGGTGGTGCGGCGCGGCGGCGGTGTGCCGCAGGGCGACCAGCTGGGAGCGGCCACCGACGACCTGGAGCAGCGGGCCGGGATGGGCCCGGACGGCCGCGGAGACGTCGATCCCGCACAGCAGCCGCAGTCCCCGGGACAGGCGGCGGGCGGCCTGCGGGCCGTCACCGGCGGGTGCCGGGGCGGCGGCCGGGCCGGGAGTGGGGGTGCCCGCGGGCTGCACCCGCCGGTGCAGCAGGCCGAGGGCCGCCTCGGTGCGGCCCGCGGCGGCCAGGTCGGCGATCTCGGTGAGCCGCCGCTCCAGGACGGCGTCGGTCCGGGCCGGGCCGGAGACGAGCAGGACGGCGGTGGCCGGGTCGACGTGGGGCAGCAGTGCCTGGGCGACCGCGCCGCCCAGCGCGTTCCCGCACAGCACGTCCACCGGCCCGAAGGCGGGCAGCAGGTCGCGCCAGCGGGCGGCGAGCCGGGCCAGCGTGGGTGTCGTCGCGTCGCACAGGGCCAGCGTGTCGACCACGGTCACCCGCACTCCGGCCCGGTTCAGGCTCCGCACGACCGGGGTGAAGAACGCTCCTTCGTCCCAGTGGGGGGTGACCGGTGCGAAGACCAGGGCGCGGGCCGTGCCGACGGCGGTGGACGGTGGGTACACCGCCGTCGGCACGGCCGGGCGGGTGTCGGTCACCGGACGCCGGCGAGAACACGGGCGGTGGCGAGGGCCTCGTCGTGGCCGCCGAGCAGGTCCTTGCGGTGTTCCACGGACAGGTCGTAGCGGCCCAGCACCAGGTCGGGCAGCGGCAGCGAGGGCCTGCCCTCCGGTATCTCGGCCAGCAGCAGGTCGGCCAGCTCCAGCAGGGGGGCCAGGTCGAGACGGGCGGAGACCTCGGGATCCGTCCGGTCCAGGTGGGCCAGCCACTGTTCGGCGATGAGGTTGCCCGGGCCCTTGCCCATGCCCTGGATCGAGGAGTCCATCCATGTCGCGCCGGCCTCGACGGCGCTGATGGCGTTCGCCAGGGCGAGCCCGAGGTTGTTGTGCGCGTGCAGGCCCACCGCGCCCCCGGTGACCGACCGGGTCAGGGTCGTCAGGTCGGTGGTGTCCACCGGGGAGAGGCTGCCGTTGGAGTCGGCCAGGTATACGAACTCGGCTCCGGCGTCGGTGGCGGCGGTGGCCACCTCGACGATGTCCCTGCCCGGCCACTGGGTGATCCGGGCGAAGTTCACCCCGACCGTGAAACCGAGGTCCTTGGCCTGGCGGACGTACTCCAGTCCGGTCTCGTAGCCCTTGGCGGGCAGGATGATGCGGACGAGACGGGCTCCGGCCGCGTACATGGCGGGCAGGTCGTCGCGCGTGATGTTCTTCGGGTGGAGAATCATCGCGACATGCTCCGGGCCGATCTGTCGGGCCATGGCCGCGATGTAGTCGTCGTCGCCGCGGCCGGTCAGCCCCAGGTCGGGTATCGGGGCGAACGACCCCTTCCGGTAGGCGATCTCGACCCAGTCGAAGCCGGCCGCGACGCTCAGCTTCGCGTGCTTGCGGGCGTAGTCCAGCGGGAAGGCGAATCCGTTGCGGTAGCCGCCGTCGCGGAGGGTGACGTCGATGTTGACGATGCTCATGCGTCCTCCTGCAGAACTGACGTGGGGTGGGATCAGGCCGGCCGCAGGGTGGCGGCCGCGTGGTGGGCGGCGCGCCGGCCGAAGATCAGCGAGCGCAGTACGGATGTGGCCGGCGGGTACGCGTGGTAGAAGAGCCCGGTGGCCTCACCTGCGGCGTACAGGCCGGGGATGGCGGTGCCGGAGGGGGTGACGACGCGGGCGTCCAAGTCGGTGCGTATGCCGCCGTAGGTGAAGCAGATGGCGGCGGTCACCGGCACACCGATGAACGGCGGGGTGTCCAGGGGGGTCGCCCAGTTGGACTTCGGCGGGGTCAGGCCCACGGTGCTCTTGCCGTCGAAGCGGGTCGGGTCGAACGGGCCGGGGCCGACGGCCGCGTTGAACTCGGCGACGGTCTTCTGCAGGCCCTCGGGGTCGACGCCGAGTTTCCCGGCGAGCTCCTCCAGGGTGTCGGCCTGCTCCGGCGGGACGTCGCTGAGCAGGGAGTTCATGATGCCGGGGATGGCGAGGGTCTTGGCGTCGGCGATCCAGTACGCCTCCTGGTCCTGGTTCTTCCAGATCTCGTAGCCGATGTGCTCGAAGGTGTTGTCCCAGGTGTCCCGGCCCTCGTCGAAGAAGCGCTCCATGCGGCCGTTGACGAAGATGCCGCCGGCGAAGCCGTAGAGCACCGCGTCGGCCTTCCGGGTGCGGCGGTCGACCGGCTCGGCGTGGATGCCGTCGAACTGACCGGCCGTGTCCGCGCCGAGCTCCAGGGCCATGCGCAGGGCGTCGCCGCGGTTGTGGGCCACGCCGGGGGCGATGAGCGGCAGGTCGCAGGCCCGGTCGCCGAGGTAGCGGGTGAGCATCTCGGGGTTCCCCTCGAAGCCGCCGCAGGCGAGGACCACCGCACGGCCGGCGATCCGCTCGGTGCGGCCGTCGGCGCCGCGCACCACGAGGCCGTCGACGACTCCGTCCTCGGTCGTGGTCAGGTGCAGCGCCTCGGTCCGGTAGCGGATGTCGACGCGGGGGTCGTTCTCCAGGGCGGTGCCGAGGCGTTCGACGATGGACGCGCCGCCGCCGCGGGGGCTCGCGGGCGGTGTCATGGACGGGGTGCCCTCGATGAAGGTGTGCGGCAGCGGGAAGTCGTCGAAGGCGATCTCGACGCCGTGCCGTTCGACGAACGCCAGGGTCTGCGGTGTGTCCTGCTGCACGGTGCGGCAGTAGTCGACGTCGGCCAGGCCGCCGGAGACCCGGCTGACGTGCTCGGGCCAGTCGGAGTCCAGTTCCCGGTTCCGGTCGATGCGCAAAAAGGCGCCGGTCCAGCGGGTGGCGCCGCCGCGTTCCTCGCGGGTGGAGCGTTCGAGGATCGCGATCCGGGCGGGGCGCTGCCAGTCCTGTGTGGCCTCGGCGAAGGACAGAGCGGCCGACAGGCCGGCTGCCCCGAATCCGACGACGACGAGGTCGTACGGGGCCGGCGCGGGTGGAGTGGTCATGGGGCTCTCCTCGTGGGTCGGGTGCGGGTCAGCGGTCGGGCGTGATGACCCGACTGGTGCGGTACAGGCGGTACTTGGCGCCGGTCGTGGTGCGGGCGAAGTGCTCGTAGCGCCGGACGAAACCGGGGTCGTCGAAGATGGCCCGGAAACGTTTCTCGTCCGCCCAGGCCGCGAAGTTCACCACGGCGTCGCCGTCGACGGAGCTGAGCAGGCGTGAGCCGCGGAAGCCGTCCGCCGTGGCGGCGACGTGCCGCACCGCCTCGGCCAGGGCGTCGACGGTGGCCGGTGCGTCCTCGGTGGTGGCCACGTTGATCAGGACCACGCTGTCGTCCGGTTCCGCCGCGGTGATGACACCGGGGCTGGCGGTGCGCGCCTCGAAGGGGATGCATTCGTAGGAGGCGATGCCCAGCCGGTGCCACGGGTCCGTCTCGATCAGTTCGCGCACGGTGGCCTCGTCGAGGTCGGCGGTGACGACGACGGCCCCGCCGTCCGCCCGGGGGCCGGCGAGCAGGATGCGGCCGCGGTCGGCGTGGTCGCGCAGCCAGGCCTTGTGCTCGGCCATGTGGGCGCTGACGATGTCGCGGGGCTTGAGGTAGGTGAGCAGCAGAACGTGGATCACGGGCTCTCCGGTGGGGGCGTGGGCACAGGGCCGGTGGGGTGCTGAGCTGGGGCCGGATCGGGCCGGGCAGGGGCTGGATCGGGTGTTGGCACGACGGCCGGTTCAGGGTGTGACGCGGGTGGCGAGACGGCGCAGGACGTCCTCGGCCTCGGTGACCGTCCGGTGCACCACGTCGGCGGCCGGGCGCACGTCCCTGACGAGGTCGAGAACCTCTCCCGCGAACAGGGCCCGCTGGGAGGTGTCGTCACGGGCCACCGCGGCGGTCCACCGGGGCTCGATCTCGGCGCGGCGCGCCGCCAGTTCCGCGTCGCGTCCGGTCCACTCGCGGGTGAAGTCGTTGCTCACCGAACGCGCCTGGTACACCTCGTCCCAGGGGATGCCGCGCACCACGTCGAAGGCACGGGTGTTGACGGTGTCGGTGGCCGACGCGGACACGAGGGTCTTCTTGAAACCTTCGGTGGCCAGGGACTCCTCGGTGAGGGCGAAGCGGGTGCCCATCATCACCCCGTCGGCGCCCAGGGCGAGCGCGGCCGCCAGGCCCCGCCCGTCGGCGAATCCGCCCGCGGCGACCACCGGTACGGCGCCCTCGACGGCGTCCAGCACGGCCGGCACGAGCGGCAGCGTGGCCAGCGTCTTGTGGTGACCGCCGGCCTCGGCGCCCTGGGCCACCAGCACGGAGGCCCCGGCCTCGACGGCGACCACGGCCTGCTCGGTGTCGTGCACCTGCACCACCACATGGGCGCCGCTCGCCGCCGCGGACGACACATAGCGCCGGATCTGGTCGAAGTCGCCGAAGGACAGGGCGACGACCGGCGGCGCGTAGCCGAGGACCTTGTCCCACAGTCCGGGGCGCTGGTCGAAGGTGAACATGACGCAGCCGGCGCCCCAGACGCCGCCGTCCTGCGCGGCCCGGGCCATGTGTTCGTCGATGAAGGCCGCGTCGCCGTAGCTCACGCCGACGAGGCCCAGGCCGCCCGCCCGGGTGACGGCGGTCGCGAGCCGGGCTCCGGCCACCGAGCCCATCGGTGCGCAGATCACCGGGTGGTCGATTCCCAGCAGCTCTGTGAGCTTGGTCGAGATCACATTTCTCCTTCGGTTTTCGGCACGGGCGGTTTCGGTTTTCGGCACGGGCGGCCCCATGACGGTTCTCGGCAGGGGCGACCCAGGACCCAGGACGGAATCGGTGAGACGGACAGGGGGTTTCATCCGGCGATGCGGTCCCCGCGTTGTCCGGTTCACGAGACTAGGTTCGGCCGGACGACGGCGTCCAAGACGTAAAACGCGTAGGTGCCATACGGCGGAACCTATGGCAGGCGACGCACATGAAGAAGCGGCCCGGAATTCGTGATTCCGGGCCGCTGGGAAAGGCGTTCGAGGGACCGAATGCGAACGACCGCTGTGGGATCGAAGACGTACGCCCGCTGGGGATCGGATACGAACGACAGATGCGCGACGCCGAGCGGATCAGCCCGACCACGGCCAGTCGCGCTGCGCGGCGGCGCGACGCAGGGCACGGGCCGGGCGGCTGCCGGCGAGTGCGGTCACGGCGAGTCGTTCCCGCGGCGGCCGGCGCGTGGGCAGCGGCTGCCACCGCAGCTGCGCCGCTCCCTGTACCGCGCGCCGGGGCCTGAGGCCCACCAGGTCGGCGGTCGTCTGCAGGGCGTGGACGAACAGGGCGTGCTGGTCCTGATCCATGGGGAACAGCTCCGCACGCCAGCCGAGGGCGGCGAGCTGGGCGGGGACGGAGTCGGCGTATCCGGGCGCGCAGCCGTCGTCGTACCACAGCAGCCGCTGACCGGCGAGGTCGTCCCAGTCCAGGCGGTCCCGGCCGGCCAGGGGATGTCCGGCGTGCAGGACGATGCCGAGCGGCTCGTCCCACACCACCGCCCGCACCAGGCCGGTGGTGGGCATCGGCAGCCGGACGATGCCGAAGGCGATCTCTCCGTACTGGAGCAGGTCCCGCTGGTCGGCCGCGTCGACCGCGCTCATGGGCAGCCGCGGTCCGGGCTGTGCGGCGTCCTGCTCGGTGAACTGTCCGGCCAGACCGGTCTGCACCTCCGTGAGCACCTCGGCCGGTACTCCCCCGCAGACACCGACCGGCCAGGTGCGCGGTGTGGGTGCGGCCGCCGCGATGGCGGAGCGCAGTTGCCCGGGAATTCCCTGGACTTCCCGGAGGAATGCACGGCCGCTCGACGTGAGCTGGACCCCGCGGGAACTCCGGATGAACAGCGGTGCGCCGATACGCCGTTCCAGGCGTCTGATCTGCTGACTGAGGCTCGGTTGCGATATCCGCAATTCCTGGGCGGCCGCGGAGACCGTGCCGGCCCGGACCACGGTGAGGAAATACCGCAGGTGCCGCATGTCGAAGTCGTCGACGTGTTCGGCGTGTACGGCGGCGGATCTCAGATCGTCATGGTCCTCCGTGTCGCGCACGGCCTCACCGCGGTCCGTGCGTCTGCGGGCCGGTGGCCTCTCCGGCTCCCGGAGGGCGCTGTCCCGGGCGTCTCCCCGAGAGCGCCGCGGCGACCCCGATCCGGCCTCACCGTCGGGCGGAGCGGATCCCTTCAGCGACCGGGGCGGTGTCAGCATGACGATACCTCCGAGAAGGAATGTTTCATGGATGGCCTGTGGCACTGAACGTGTGCGGCCGCGCCGGTGCGCCGGAGAGCGCGTCGAGGAGCAGGCGCCACTCGGCCGGCCAGGCGAGCGCTTCCCCGCGGCCCTGCTGATCGGGCGGAAGATGCAGCACCCCGTTCATCACCGCCAGCAGCAGCCCGGCGACGAGCTCGGGCCGATGCTGCGGCAGGTCGCCCTCCTGCTGGGCGCGCCGGACGAGGTCCTCCAGGATGCGGTGCACGTCCCGCAGCAGGTCCGGCGCGCTGCGCGTCAGGTCCGGGCAGTCGCTGGACAGCCGCAGGGCCGCCCGCAGCCGCACGTCCTCGCGCACCCGCTCGAACAGCCCCACGCCCAGGGACTCCAGTGCCGCCCGGGCCCTGACGACCTGCGCACCCCCGGCCGGCACCAGTTCCTGCCAGACTCCCTGGCACTGCCTCAACAGGGCGGCGGCGAGGGCGGCCTTGGACGAGAAGTGGCCGTAGAGTGCTCCCTTCGTCATGCCGGTCCGCCGGGCCACCGCGTCGAGTGTGGCCTTGTCGTAGCCTCGGACGGCGAACTCCTCGGCGGCGGCGTCGAGGACCTTGTCCCTGGTGCGCCGGGCACGCTCCTGCTTGACCATGCGGATGCCCTCCGATCTTGAGAGGGCACAAACATACCCACGCGTAGGTTTCCTGTGACGAGAGGGAAATCGGCCCGACATCACTGGTTCACCCCGGCTGGAACGTGGTGGTCACCGGTGGCCATCAGCGGTCCGGGCCGGGCGCTCAGGACGGGCCATCCGCACCGCCGGGCCTCCCGGCGCAGCGCGGGCGAGCCGCCCACCACCACCGCGTTCCCGACCGACCGGAGCATCTGCAGATCGCTGTCGTGGTCGCCGTAGGCGTAACACCGTGCGGCGGGCACGCCCCGCCCGGCCAGCACGGCGGCGACGGCCTCGGCCTTGAAACGGCCGATCATGGGGCGGTCCACCTCCCCCGTCAGCACTCCGTCCTCGGACACGAGCTGCCGTGTGCAGCACACCTCGTCGGCGCCGACGTCCTCGGCCACACGCTCCACCACGGGACGCAGCGAGCCGGAGACCAGCACCACCTCGTGCCCCGCACGCCGATGCCGGCGCACGGCCTCGAGTCCCGCGGCGACGAAGGCGTCCGGCCGCCGGCGGTACGTGTCGTACCAGCGATGGGTCGCCGCCCGGACCACGTGGGCCGGCACTCCCGCGAAACGCCGGTAGTACGCGCGGTTGAGCGCGCACCGGTCGGCGCCGGCCGTGCGCAGCTCGCCGTCCCGGTCGCCGGTGGCACCGGCGCCCTGCCACACCGTGCGCCAGTGGCGCCAGAAGCTCACCATGCTCTTGTCAGCGAGCAGCGTCTCGTCGACGTCGAAGAACGCCACGGGCCGGTGGTCCGGCCGCACACCCATGGGTCACACCTCCGGGGTCAGGACGGCCTCGGCGTAGGCCCGGGCCGCCGCGTCGGTGTCGAGGGTGCCGTGCGAGGCGAGGGTCGTCGCGTCCCGCCAGGCCCGCTGCAGCACACTGCCCGGCGTGTGCGCCCGCAGGCCGGAGGCGCGGAAGAGCGAGTCCACCGCCTCCCGGCACAGGGTCGCCGCCGTCGCCGCGTCCCGGCGATTCTCGGCCACGGTGAGCGCCGTGATCTCGCCACGGTCCGCGCGGGCGGCCGCGCCGTCCAGCAGCAGCCCGGCGGCGTGGATCCGGGCCGAGGCCTCGGCCAGCACCGTGTGCGTCGCCGGGTGACGGGCCGGGGCGCCGGCCCGTTCGGCCGTCCAGGCGCGCAGGGCGCCGCGGGCGATGCCGAGCGCGGGCGCGGCGAAGATCAGGGCGGCGACCATGGGGAACGGGACGGTGTGGCAGCGTGCCGCGCCGGGCTGCGGACGCAGCAGCGTCTGCAGCGGCACCGAGCGATGCTCCGGCACCCGTACACCCTCGGCCCTGACCGTGTTGCTCCCGGTGCCCCGCAGCCCGCAGGCGTCCCAGGTGTCCTCGACGGTCAGCTCCGAGCGCGGCACGGCGAAGATCCGGTGCTCTCTGCCCGAGGGGGCCGGCACCCAGGAGGCGAGCAGGACCCAGTCGGCGTGGTCGACGCCGCTGGCGGGCCGCCAGGTGCCGTCCAGCCGCCATCCGTCGCGCTCCTTCACCGCCCGCCCCTGCGGCGGGACGACGGCGGCCGCGATCCGCCGGTCGGGTCCGCCGGCCCAGATCTCGCGCCGCCCGTCCGGCGGGAGATAGGCGGCGAGCCGGCCGTGCGCGGCGAACAGCGCGGCGCACCAGGCCGTCGACGCACATGCTTCCGCCACCGTCGCCGTGGCCGTCACCAAGGGGCCGAACTCGCCCGCTGCACCGCCCTGTTCGCGGGGGACGAAGTGTCGCGGGAAGCCGGCCCGGGTGAGCGCCGCGGCGACCTCGGGGGTGAGCCGGCCCGCCTGCTCGGCGGCCGACGCGTCGCGGCGCGCGGCGGCGAGCAGGTCCCCGTCGGCGGGATCGAGCGTGCGCGGTGCGCGCTGTGCCGTCAGCATGTCGCCTCCTTCCCGTCGCGCCCGGTGTCGCCGAGCGCCGGGTGCCGCACCCGGGCGTGCGCCAGTTCGCGGCCGTCCTGCAGCGCCCTCAGAAGGACGGTTCCGGGCGTGTCGTCCTCGCCGTCGGCGGGCTGCGCGGTCAGGAGCACCGGAGCGTCCAGCTCGCCGAACGACGTGAACGCCACGGACAGCAGCGACGGGTGCCGCGGCACGGACCCGTGCGCCGCGGGTGTGCCGTGCGCGAGGACGGTGGACATCTGCCGGAAGGCCTCGACGAGGGCCATGCCCGGTATGTGGTCCGAGGGATGGTCGAACAGCACGGGATGCCCGGGATCCAGCCGCAGCCACCACTGGCCGGGGTGAGCCGGTGCGGCGGCGAGCAACACGTCGCGGTCGAGCCGGTGGCCGACGCGGGACGGCACCAGGGGCACGGCGTCACCGTGCACCGTCTCCGCGCCCACCGCGGTCGAGGTCCGGTTCCTCAACCGCGCGTAGCGGTCAGGGTCGAGAACGGCCCAGCGCACCCGGGCCCGACCCAGCCGACGGCCCGCCATCTCCACCACGGATTGCATGCACATGTCAACTTTTCGTCCCTCTCGCCTGCGTACCTGCGCCTCCACGGCGACGGGCGGCAGTTCCGCGGACAGCCCCGGCAGCGGCGCGCCGAGGTCCACGGTGAGCTCGTGCATCACGAACGGATGACCGTACGGCACGCCGTAGAAGCGGTGGGACACATGGATGGCCGCCTGCCGCACCGTCTCGGCCAGCAGGACGGGATCGCAGACCCCGCCGCCCAGATGACCGAGGTAATGATCCCGGCGCCACAGCGGGGTGACACGGAAGCGGTCGTCGCCCACGCGGTCCACGGCGGACAGCAGGACTTCGTCGCCGGAAGCCTTGTGCACCGATGCACGAGGCACAGGCGAGCCGGACGCCGCCCTCCGCCCGGTGCGGCAGGACTCGGCCGACCCCGGCAGAATCTTGGTCAACGACGATCCGACGTGCACGTTTCCCCCTCCAGCTCGTCGCTTCGGTCCAACGGCACCCGCTAGTGTCCGTGCGCGAAGGGACGCGTCGACAGCGAGGAATATACCTTCGGGAAGGTTTATTGCCGAGGGGTATTTTTTCGCCATCACGACCGAGGACACGCCACACGGTCTCGACGAGCCGCCTCCCTCACCCGTGAGACACCGCCGTCCGCAGGGAGCAGACCATGCCGGAAGCACGCCCCGCCATCCCCGTGTTCACCCAGAAGAAGATCGTGACCAGAAGAGGTCCGCACCCCAAGCAGGACCGCTCCGCACGCACCAGGCAGCTGGTCCTGGCGGCGGCGGCCGAGCTGTTCGCCCGTCAGGGATTCCGTCGCACGTCCATCCAGGCGGTGGCGGACCGGGTGCGGATGACCAAGGGAGCGGTCTACTTCCACTACCCCAGCAAGGAGGCGCTCGCGGTGGCCGTGGTGGAGGAGCACTACGCACGCTGGCCCCGCCTGCTGGAGGAGGTATCGGCGGAGGGTTTCGGCCCCATGGACACCGTGGTGCACCTGCTGGCCCGCGCGGCGCGCGCCTTCCGGGACGACAGCGTCGTGCAGGCGGGCGCGCGCCTGCAGATAGAGCGCCCGCAGATCGACGCCGAACTGCCCACGCCGTACGTGGACTGGACGGACCTGCTGACGTCGCTGCTGACCTCCGCTCACGAGGCGGGCGAACTGCGCCGGGAGGTGACGCCTGAGGCCGCGGCCCGGTCGCTGGTCGCCGCCTTCTTCGGCGCGCAGCACATCTCGGACGTGCTGCACGGCAGGACGGACGTCGTCGAGCGCTGGGCGGAGGTCGGCGGGCTGCTGTACCACGCCATCCGCGCCCGGTGAGCCGCACCGCCGCGCGGACACCGGCCGCGCGGTCCTGACCTTCGCCGCACGACGCGCCGGTGCGCCGCGGCCCGCGAACGGGCGGCGGCGCACCGGACGCCGGGTGTGCGGCGGGTCAGGCGGGTTCGGGCACCCGGCGGCGCGTGGCGAGGACGACGACGCCGCCGAGCACGGCGAGGGTGAGCAGGGTGGCGCCGAAGACGGTGGCCCCGGAGGTCAGGCCGATGGCGTCGCTGAGGTAGCCGGCGCAGACGGGCAGCAGCCCGGCGGGGACGTAACCGCCCACGTTCAGGGCCGCGTTGGCCTCGGCGAGACGCTGGGGCGGCACCGTGGAGTTGAGCAGGGACAGGCCACCGAGCTGGCCCATGCCCTGGCCGGCGCCGGCCAGCAGGGCGGCGGCGACGAGGACGGGCACGGACGAGGTGTGCACGGCGGTGATCAGCGCGGCCATCGCCAGGGTGGTCGCGCCCGCACCGGTGAGCAGGATGGTGCGGCGCCGCAGCTTCTGCACCGCGAACTGCACGCCGGTGGCGGCCAGGAACATCACGAACGCCATGGCGCCGGAGACGATGCGGCTGGTGGTGTCGAGCAGGCCGGACAGCAGCGAGGGGCCGAGCGACAGCACGAACGAGGTGGCGGTGATGCCGGGCGCGAAGACGGCGATGCCGAGGGCGAGATGCAGGCCGTTGCCGCGGGGGACGCGCGGCACCCGGATCCAGGCGCCGGACCGGGCGGGGGTCTCCGGGCGGCGCAGGGGCATGCGCACCACGGCGAGCACGGCCGTGAGCAGCAGGGCGGCCTCGACGACGAAGACGGTGACGGTGGGGCCGGGCAGGGTCTCGGAGAGGATTCCGGCCAGCAGCGGGCCGAGGCCGGCGCCGAACACCATGGCGCAGGAGGCGAGGAGCGCGGCGAGGCGTTTGCGGTCGGGGCCGGCGACGTCGGTGACGGCGGCCATGCCGGCGGAGACGACGGCACCCACGGCGATGCCGGTGAACAGGCGGGCCACGATCAGCGCGGCGACGCTGGTGGCGGTGGCGAAGATGGCGCAGGCGGCCAGGGCGAGGACGAGGGCGGGCAGCAGAACGGGTTTGCGTCCCTTCCGGTCGGAGACGACACCCGAGACGAGCAGGGAGCCGAGCAGGCCGGCGATGTAGGCGGCGAAGATCACGGTCAGCGTGCCCTTGGAGAAGCCGATGTCTCGCTGCCACAGCACATACAGCGGGGTCGCCGCGTTGGACAGCACGAACACCGCGGTCACCGGCCAGGCGGCCGGCCACACCCACCAGGCGGGTGCCGCCGGGGCCGCGCTCCGGGCCTGCTGATCGGGCTGCGGGGGTGCCGTCGTGGGGGTGGTTCCGCTTTCGGGCATGGCTGTTCCTCCGGTTCGTCCGGCGAGCAGTACGACTTTACTCGAACTTAGCGCACGGTACGATAGAACTCGTACAGGATCCGGACGACGGAGTAGGACCCATGACCCCGACCGCGCACACCTCGACGCGCCCGCAGCCGCCGGAACCCGCCGGCCTGCCCGACCCGCTGCCCGAACCGGCACGGGAGGACCTGCGCCTGGAGACCGTGCTCGGCGCGCTGAGCGACCCGCTGCGGCTGTTCATCGTCCGCAAACTCCTGCTGGAGCGTGAGGCCTTCGACCACCCGTGCGGCTGGTTCGGCATCGACCGCCCCAAGTCCTCCCTCACCCACCACTTCAAGGCCCTGCGCGAGGCCGGCGTCATCCGGCAACGCCAGTACGGCCTGGAACGACGCAGTCACGTGCGCACCGACGACCTCGACGCCCGCTTCCCCGGGCTGCTGGACCTCGTGGCCGCCTGGACCCCCGCCGACCCGGACTTTCCGCCCAGGACCCGCAAGGGCGGCACCCGCGCTTCCTGAAGCTGCCGGGCGGATCGGGTGACGACGGGAGAGGAGCCGTCGTGAGACGGGGTCGACGGGATACAGGGGCGGCGGAAAGGGGCCGGCGCCCGACGAGCCGCCGGACGAGGCACACGCACCCGGCCGCACACACGGCCACACACACGACGGCGCACACCTGCGCGACCGCGACGCGGGCGCACGGCCCGAAGCGGCCCGTGCGGTGCGGCGGTGCGGCGGTGCGGCGGTGCGGCGGTGTGCGTACCCCGGCAGCGGCGGGGAAGGAGCAGTGCCGTGCCGACCCACGCGACCTCCGCGCCTCACCGGTCACGAACATCCGCACTCG
The DNA here is from genome assembly GCF_045209695.1 of Streptomyces thermoviolaceus. Classification (NCBI taxonomy): domain Bacteria; kingdom Bacillati; phylum Actinomycetota; class Actinomycetes; order Kitasatosporales; family Streptomycetaceae; genus Streptomyces; species Streptomyces thermoviolaceus. The sequence continues at coordinate 965,524 of NZ_CP109280.1, forward strand.
CACAGGGACGGGCATTTCTTGCGCCTGCACGCGGTTATGGTGAGCAGCGCACCGAGGGGAGACCGACATGTCGACCGACGACCACGCCGAAGCCTTCGACGAGTTCGACCAGTGGCGTCGGCTCACACTGATGGTCGGGCAGCTCAACCAGGCGCTGGAGAAGACGCTCGCACGCGAGTACCGGGTCTCCCTGCCCGAGACACTGGTGCTGGCCGAGCTGCGGCACAGCCCTGAACACGCGGCACGGTTGCAGGAGTTGGCCGCCCGCGTCGGACTGGACCAGTCGTCCATGAGCCGGCTCGTCACCCGGCTGGAACACAAGGGCCTCGCGGCCCGGGCCACCTGCCAGCACGACCGCCGCGGCGTCTACTGCATGCTCACACCCGAGGGCGCCGAACGCGGCGAGCAGGCCGAGGCCCGCTGCCGGGCCGAGCTGTCGAAACTCCTCCGGATCGCCTCGTTCGACGACCGCTGGGCCCCGCTGGTGGCGAGCTTCCGGTTCGGTGCCGCCGCGGAATCCGCTGCGGCCTGACTCCCCCAGACGCTCCCCGGCTTTCGTCCATGCCGGCGATGCGACCGGCACATCGTCTGCCACCTCCAGCGGTTCCACCCTGACACGGCACGTCGGACGGGCCTGGTTGCCCCGCCTCCCTGCTCGCGACCCACTGCGCCTGACACTCGGGGGCAGGGCGAGCCGCCCTTCACCTCAGGCTGGCGGCGTGCGCGCGCCCGCAGCAAGGATGGCGTGAAACAGCTGGTTTGAAACAGCCGCGCACCGAGATGCGAGCCATTCTGCGTACAAGGCAGCAAACAGGGGCAGCGCCGGAAAAGAGAATTCTCAAACCCCAACAGCAGGTGACATACGTCACGTGCAGCTCTCCTGTGCAGATTGCTGGATGTGTGATCACCTGATCCGCGCCGACTCGAGTGCCGTGGAACGGACACTCGCGGTCGGCATCCCGGAGCTGGTCGACCGACGGAAATACCGTCGGTCATTTCTGCGAAAGGGAGAGGTTCATGTCCGACAACACCGCTGCGGTGCTGTCCGCCATCGACAGCGACAAGGCGCTGCGTTCGGCGGTCATCCGGCACCTCGCCACGACCCACGCCCACGAATTCGTCGGCCCGCTGCGCGCCGAGTTCCGCGGCAACGACGACATCGCCCTGGCGTCGGTCAACTCCAACAAGGAGTGGCAGGAGTAACACCTGGTCCGGCCGGGTCTCGTCAGGGATCCGGCCGGTTCTTCCGACAGGACATCCCTCGACCGAACGGCGGTAGGTTCTTGCGCACCCTTTCTTCCGGCGTGACGCAGGCACTCCTGTTGCGCGACGACACAGAGGCCCGCACGGAGTTGCTGCTCCGCCTGCTGTACTCCAAGAGCTCCGCGGACGTGGTCGCCGATGCGCTGAAAGATCCCTCCGACACGATATGCGAAGCAACGGCGTCCGTTCTTTCCACCATCGATTTCCACGCCCTGGAGGTCGAGCGAAGCGCCCGTCTGCGCAATCTGTGCCGTCATCTGCAACGCACGTGCCCGCCTCTGTGGGAATGCGTCGAAGCGGAAAAGATCACTCCGCTCGTCGAGGCCTACGCGGACTCCGATGCCTTCTGGCAGAGCGCCGGTCGCACCCTGTTCGAGAATTTCTGTCTGTTCGCCCACAGGACCGTCGCCGGGCAGTCCCAGCTGCTCGCGGACGTCTTTCAGCTGTTCGGCCTCGTGAGCCGCTTCTCCGCCCCCGAGTTGATCGCGCCTCCCGAGGACGTGTGTGCCTGCACGACCGGTATTCCGGGTGAGGGCATGGATCTGGCGAAGGCCGCTTTCTCCCCCTGGGACGACGGTGGACTGGTCCCCCCGCATGTCCCGGACGCCCTCCAGACCGAGTCGTTCCGCTCTGCCTGGCGCCTCGTGGACGAGCGCGGGCGGCTGCCGCGCTCCCTCGAGCCCGACGCCCTCGGTGACCCCGGTGACTACCAGATCGTTGTCGCCGCCTTCCCCGGCCGCAAGGTGTCCGCCGCGGCCCTTCCGCTCTCAGGCAGGTGCGCATGACGAAAGAAAACAAGGCCCCCGTCGGCCTGCTCGGCTTCGGACTCGACTGGCAGTACCGCGACAGCTACCCGCAGAAGATGCCGGACCTGTGCGCCCGGTACGCCGGCCGGCTCAGCCATCTGTCCTGTGTCTCGCTGCCCAGCGCCGCCGACGCACAGACCTTCATGGACGAGTGCGCCGGCGACCTGCCCGTGGTGCACCACCTGCCGGGCGTGGCACCCGCAGCGCCCGGCGGCCCCAACATGGAGCTGTTCACCCGCCTCGAGGCGGTCAGTGACGTGCTGGGTGCCGTGTGGACCTGTGAGGACATCGGCCTGTGGTCGATCGGCCCGTACCCGCTGCCGTACTTCACCCCTCCGCTCTTCGAGCGCGAGGTCGCCGACCATGTCGTGGACGGCATACGCCGCATGCAGGAGGTCAGCCGTTACCCCTTCGTGCCGGAGATCCCGTCCTGCACCCTCGCCGTGGGCCGTATGAGCCTCGGCGAGTTCTTCCATCGCGTCACCGACGGCGCCGACTGCGACCTGCTGCTGGACGTCGCGCATGTCTTCTCGTACGCCGTCGCCGTGCGACAGCCCTACGAGGACGTGCTCCGCTCGCTTCCGCTGGACCGGGTGGTGGAGATCCATGTGGCGGGGGGTTACATCGACCCCACCTTCGACAACCGGTACCTGGACACACACAGCCACGCCGTGACCCCCGCCGTCATCGACCTGCTCCAGGAGGCGGTCGCCCACGCGCCGCGGCTGCGCGCCGTCACCTACGAGATCGGGGTGGGCCTCGGGGCCGACGAGCTGGACAGCGACTTCGAGCGCATCGAGAACCTGCTGGCGGAGGTCGGGTGGACGCCGTCCATCTCCCGTCCGTCCGGCCTGGCCACGGCAGGTACCGCATGACACACGCACAGCAGCCCGCCTCGCCGCCGTGGTCCGTACTGAGCCCGGAACCCGACCGCGGCGCCGGGCTCGGGGAAGGCGTACGTGTCCTGGTCGTCTCGGACGGCACTCCCGCGCCCGACGGCGGCGGGATGCCCGACGCGCACACGGAGCGGGTCGCCGGACTGTGCCGGCAGCTGGCCGGCCGGGCGGAGATCGGTTACGCCTCGGCCGCACGGCTGAGGGCCCGCAGCCTCGCCGCCGACCTGCGGGCGATGGTCACGGCGGACGGCGGCTGGGACATCGTGGCCATGCCGTGGTCGTCGCCCGAGCGCGACGCCGAACGGCTCAAGGTGCGGCGGGCCTTCGAGGAGGTGGCCCGAAACCCGGACATGCCGCTGTTCGTCGCCGCTGCCGGGCACGACGGACCGGGACGGCTCAGGTTCCCCGCCTCCTGTCCCTCCGTGCTCGCCGTCGGGGTCGGCTCCGACGACGGCGGACCGGCGGCCTACTGCGGCACGGACGGCCTGGGCCGCAAGCCTCAGCTGCTGGTCCCGGACGCCCGCTACGCCACCCGCTGCGCGGCCGGCCCCGCTCCCATGCGCGGCACCTCCGCCGCCGTCGGCATCGTCGCCGGACTCGCCGCCGGACTCGCGAAGCGGCTGGGGAGCGACGGACGCCGGGTTCCCTCGCCGCTGCTGCGTGCCGCGCTGCTGGCCTCCGCCGGGCCGGACGGGATGCTGGTGGGCACGCCGCTTCTGCGGCAGCCGGGGACCGGTGCCGCAGAACCGTTCTGCTTCGAGCTGCCCGGCGCAGCCGCCCGGCTGCGGCTGCGCCTGCGAGCCGGCGCGGACACCGTTCGGATCGCAGCCGTCGCCGCGGGCGCGGACGAGGTCGTCAGCGGGGACACCACCCCGTTGTGGCTTCCGCGCGCCGCCGGACTCTCCGTGACATGGGCGGCGGACGGCACGATCCGGCGGACCAACGGCGCCGGGTGGCTGGTGCTCGATGTCGCGCCCGGCGCCGGGCGCGACACGGTGATCACCCTGGAGTGCCCGGATCCGGTCACCGCCTATGTCGCCGTCGGCGGCGCCGAGGCCGTGGACCGGATCGACCCTCGCCTCGAGAAGACCGGCGAGCCCGGCGTGACCGCTCCGGCGGGGCGGGCCGGCAGCGGCCGACCCGTCGTCCTCGGCCTGTCGGCCAGCCATGACGCCTCCGCCTGCCTGCTGCGCGACGGCAGCCCGCAGGTCGCCGTGCAGCAGGAGCGGGTCACCCGCCGGAAACACGACGGAGTCGGCCACCTCTCCTCCCGTGCGGCCGCCGACTACTGTCTCACCTCGGCCGGCCTGACCGCCGACGACGTGGACGTCTTCGCCTTCAACGCACAACCGCTGCTGCCTGGTTACGTGGGGCTGTCGGTGCCGTCCGCGGCGCAGTCGTTCGACCTGTTCGACCCGTTCGACGCGCGCACCGTCTACGTCTCGCACCACCTCGCCCACGCCTTCTCCGCGTTCTGGGGCTCGCCCTTCGAGGAGGCCGTGGTCGTCGTCTGCGACGGCTCCGGAGGCTCGGTGCTCGGCACGGACGACCTGCTGGTGGATGGTCCCGGACTGCGGGAGTACCTCGCGCGGGGGCCCGAGGACCGGCTGCCGCGCATCCACGTCTTCTCCGTCTACCACTTCGACCGGGACGGCTACCGGCTGCTGTTCCGCGAGTGCGCCGACTCCTTCAACGTCCGCGTCGGCTCCTCCTCGATCGGCGAGACCTATGCGGCCGTGAGCCAGTACGTCTTCGGCGACTGGCAGGAGGGCAGCGGCAAGCTGATGGGCCTCGCCCCCTGGGGGAAGGCCCGCAACGCCGGCCCCAGCCTGCTGGAGCCCGGCCCGAACGGCCTGCCCCGCTTCCGCAGCGACTGGAAGGACGCCTACCGCGCCCCCGGCTCCGGCGGCCCGATGGACCACGCCGATCTCGCGGCCCGGATCCAGGCCGACCTCGAAGAGGCACTGGTGGCTCGCATGCGGTACGCCATGTCTCTGGTGCCCGGCTGCCGCGACCTCGCCTACGCGGGCGGCGTCGCGCTCAACTCCGTGGCCAACGACCGCATCGCCCGAGACAGCGGAGCCGACCGCTTCTTCGTGTTCCCGGCGGCGAGCGACGCCGGGGTCTCCCTGGGCGCCGCCGCAGCCGCGCACTACCGGCTCACCGGCTCGACCCGGCGCCGGCAGGCACCCTACGACGACTACCTGGGACACCCGTACACCCAGGACGACCACGACGCGGCCATCGGGCTGGTCAGCGACCGGGTGGTCACCGAACCGCTGGAGCTGGAGGCCGTGGCGGACCGGATCGCCGCGGGCGACGTCGTCGGCTGGTTCCAGGGCGGATCGGAGTTCGGGCCACGCGCCCTGGGCCACCGGTCGGTCCTCGCCGACGCAAGGAGCCGTGACACCTGGGACTTCATCAACGCGCACATCAAGTTCCGGGAGGACTTCCGCCCACTGGCGCCCATCGTGCCCGAGGAGGTCGCCGCCGAGTACTTCGACCTCGACGAGCCCTCTCCGCACATGCTGCGGGTGGTCCCGGTCCGCGAGAAGTACCGTGAGCAGCTCGCTGCCATAACCCACGTCGACGGCACCGCCCGGGTGCAGACCGTCTCGCGCGACATGAACCCGCGCATCCACGAACTGCTCCATCTCGTCGGCGCACGCACCGGTTTCCCCGTCCTGGTGAACACCTCGCTCAACCGCCGTGGCGAGCCCATGATCGAAACGCCCGGCCAGGCACTCGACATGCTGTTGGGCACGCGGCTGAGCGCCCTGGTGCTGGGCGACCGTGTGGTCCGTCGCGCCCCGGAGAACGAGGCACCGCTCACCCTGCGCTCCCGGCTCGTCCTCGCCCCCGGCGTGCGGCTGCGGTGGGAGCAGGACTGCGCGGGCAGCCGTCTGTGGATCACCGGCGGCGCCGAACCGGCCGGACTCGAGCTGCCGAGGTGGGCGTTCGACACCCTGTCCCGGGCCGAGCCCGACCGTGCCCTCGGCGACTACCTGCCGGACTGCCTGGTCTCCGCACGGGTCGGCACCGACACGGCGCTGGCCTTCCTGACCGCGCTCCGTGCCCGCTGCCTGCTGGTGGTCACCCGGGAGGCAGTACATGACTGACCTGGACGACCGTATGACCGACCTGGACGACACGCCGCGCATGCACGCTCTGGCGTGGCTGGAGAACACGACCGACGACACCACCATGCTGCCGTGCGGCACCTCGCACCGGTCGGTGCCTGCGGCCGATGCCGTCGCCACGGTGTGGCCGCTGCGCCACCGCCTCGGCATCAGCCGCGTCACGGACCTCACCCCGCTCGACGTCGTGGGCATCCCTGTCTTCAGTGTGACCCGGCCTCAGGCCCGCACCGGGCAGATCACTCTCTGCCAGGGAAAGGGCAACACACCTGTGGAAGCCCTCGCCTCCGCGCTGTTCGAGGCGGTGGAGCGGCACTGCGGTTCCCTGGCCCGCCCCACACTGACGGCCCGGCCGACCGAGCTGAGGGCCGCCGGCCGCACCCACCTGACCGCGGCGGACCTGGGCCTGACCGATCCTGTGCCCGATCAGCCGATCGAGTGGATCCAGGGCCGGGACAGCAGGACCGGCAGCACCGTTCTGCTGCCCGCCGCCGAGGTGATCTTCCCGTACACCGCGCCGCCCGGCTGTCTGCGACCGGTACGCCCGAGCACCACGGGCCTGGCCTCCGGCGCCACGCTGAGCGAGGCGGTGCTGCATGCGCTGTACGAGGTCGTCGAACGCGACGCCACCTCGCGGTACCTGCACGGCGGGCCGGGCCGGCTGGTCGCTCTCGACACGGTGACCGGATCCGCCGAGACGGAACTGCTGCGCAAGTACGCCAGGGCCGAGATCGACACGGTCGTCATCGACCTCACCCACACCACTGTGCTGCCCACGTTCGCGGTGTTCCTCTCCGACCCGGGCGCCGCCCAGGCCCACCTGGCGGTGTCCGGTTTCGGTACGCACCCCGACGCGGGCGTCGCCCTGCGCCGCGCCCTGACGGAGGCCGCGCAGGCCCGTGCCACCGCCATCCAGGGCAGCCGGGAGGACCTCGACCGCGTCGCCGAGATCTACCGCGCCGACCCCGCCGAGCAGCGAGCTGCGTTCCTGCACCGCGCCCTGCAGGCGAAGGCGGAAGGCGTCACCGACATGAGCACGCTCCCCGCCCTGCCGCCGCGGTCGACGCGCGACACACTGCGGCACGTGGCCGCGCTGCTGGAAGAAGGCGGCTACGACCGGGTCGTGCACACCGATCTGACCGTCCCGGAACTCGGTCTGCCCGTCGCCCATGTGGCGGTGCCGGGCATGGTCGACTCCGTCGTGGAACCCCTCAGGAGCCATCGTGTGGCCCATCAGCACGTCCAGGCCTAGGCCCATCGTCTTCGGCGCGGCGTCGGTGCGTCCCCTCGACCCCGCGCTGCTGGCGGCGGTCGACCTGCGGCCTCCGGTCCGGCGCGGGGACCTGCTTCCGTTGCTGGACGGCGGTCCCGGCACCGTGGTCCTCGTCGACGGACTGTTCGGCGGCACGATGGCCGTGACCCCGACGGAGTGCCGTCAGCTGCTCGACGCCGGCTGGACGGTGGTCGGCTGCTCCAGCATGGGCGCCCTGCGCGCCGCCGACCTGTGGCCGCTCGGGGCGATCGGCATCGGTGACATCTTCACGCTGTACCGGCTGGGCACGCTGACCTCCGACGCGGACGTCGCCGTCGCCCTGGACCCGGACGACGGCCATCGGGAAGTGACCGTGTGCACGGTGCATGTCCGGGCCGTGCTCGCGGCCGCCGTCGAGGCGGGTCTCATCGCTCCCGCCCAGCGGTCCCGGCTCGCCCGTGCCGCCGAGGGCATCCACTGGTCCCAGCGGTCCTGGACGGCGTGCCGGGCGGTGTGGAGCGAGCTGGGAGTCGCCCCCACGGTGCTCTCCTCGCTTCTACGTCTCGGGAGGGAACCCCGGCTGCACCCCAAGGTGCGCGATGCGGAGACCTGCCTGCGCGCTGTCCTGGCCGGCGACTGGCTCGGCGACGGGGCCACGGACACACGCCGCTGTCCGGCCTGCCAGGAACCGCTGACGGCAGGAATGCTGTTCTGTTCCGTCTGCGTCTCCGAGGCGCACGAGACCTGCCTGTGAGGATCACCCGCGGCACGGCGGTCCGGTACGAAGGCCATGAAGGGAACCACCAGGAATGCTGACGTCGATGGCCCGCCGGCTCGGGCTGCGCACCACCGGGCCGGCCGAGCGGAGGCTGCTGACGACCGTCGCGATCGATGCGACGGGCGGTGGCCTGTTCCTGGCCGGCGCGACACTGTTCTACTCGCGTGTGGCCGGGCTGTCCGACGCGCAGATCGGCATCGGACTGTCCGTGCTGGGCATCGTCGCCCTCGCCGCGACCGTTCCCAACGGCCTCCTGGTCGACCGGATCGGTCCCCGGCATGCGCTCGTCGTGCTGCATGTGTGGCGCGGGGTGTGGTGCTGTGCTCTGGCCTTCGTGCACTCGTTCTGGCAGTTCGTGACGGTGCTGGTGCTGCTGGGGCTGGCGGAGCACGCCGGAATGCCGGCTCTTCAGGCGTACGTGGGTTCCGCGTTCGGTGACGCCGAACGCGTCGGTGTCATGGCCCGTGTGCAGGTGCTGAAGAACGCCGGTTTCCTGGTGGGCGCCCTGCTGGCGGCGGTCGCCGTGGGAAGCGGCACGGACGCCGGGTACCGGGCACTGCTGCTGGGCGACGGGGTGTCGTTCTTCGTGGCCTCCGTGCTGATGACGACCGTACGCAACGTCTCGGCCGTCCGCGGCAGGAGCGTGCGGCGTTCAGCGCTCGGTCCGTTGAGGAACGCCAAGTTCGCTCTGCTGACCTGCTGCAACGGCATACTTCAGCTGAATCTGTCGGTGCTGGTGATCGGTATGCCGCTGTGGGTGTCCCGAGCCACCGAGGCGCCTGCGGCCGTCGCCCCCCTGCTGATCGCGATCAACACCGTGATCGCCATCTTGCTGCAGGTACCGCTCAGCGCGGGAGCCGAGACCGTTCCGGGTGCCGGCCGCCACATGCTCCGGGCGGCACTGTCCTTCGCCCTGATGTGCGGAACGCTGATTGCCGCCTCCTGGGCTCCGTCCGCTCTGGCCGCGGCGCTGATGGTGATGTCCGTCGTCCTGCACACGCTGGGCGAGATCTGGCACTCCTCCGGTGGCTGGGGGCTCCAGTTCGCGCTGTCCCCCGATGCGGAGCGCGGCAACTACGCCGCCGCCTACAGCCTGGGGCCTACCGCGGAGGGAATGGTCGGACCGTCGCTGATCGCCGGCGGAGTGGTGGCCGCGGGTTCCGTCGGCTGGGCGGCTCTGGCTCTGCTCTTCCTGGCCGCCGGTCTGGGCGCCCGGTCCGTGGCCCGTCGAGCGGTGCCGCGGACCGCCGCGTACGCTGCGCCCGTGGGCGCCACCGCAGAGGTCAGCTCGCCGGCGGACCGTCGTGCAGAACCCGCTGGAACAGACGATGATCCCGCCATTCCCCGTTGATGTGCAGATAGCGCGGAGCCATGCCGATCGGTTCGAAACCGTTCTTCCGCAAGACGCGCTGTGACGGGGCGTTGTCGAGAAGCGTGGTGGCCTCGATGCGGTGCAGGCCGATGGTGTCGCGGGCCGCGCGGCACACACTCGCCACAGCCGCGCTGGCCAGTCCGCGGTTCTGCCGGTCGGCGGCCACCCAGTACCCCAGGTAGGCACTGCAGAAGGGGCCGAAGGCCATTCCGGAGAGCGTGATCGTGCCGACGATGGTGCCGTCGCTGTCGAGCACCCAGGGCACCGCACGCCGTTCCGAGAGCTGCCGCAATTGCTCGCCGATGCGCTCGGCCTGACCCTCGACGGTGAAAAAACTGTCCGGGCGGCGCGGTTCCCACGGAGCCAGATACTCCCGGTTCGCCACATATGCGGAATGCAATGCTTCTGCATCCTCGGGCGTAACGAGCCGCAACCGGACACCGTCGGACAGTACCTCAGGAGAAACAATCACTCGGTCACTCTAGCGCGTGCAGCAGATGCGCATCGACCAGCGCTTGGCACAGCTCCAGCCGCTCCGGTTCGTCCAACGCGAAGGAAAGCTCCTCGGGCGTGAACTCCGAGCGCCCCGCGACGAACCGCATCACTTTCTCGTAGGAATCGGGCATACTCACCGAGCGGCGCCCCAGAACCGCGTAGATGCGCCGGGTCGCGGGCTGTGCGAAGAGCGCGCACGGCACAGTTTTCCGCCGCCGCAGCCGCGTCGTGTCCAGGACACCGAGAACACCGAGCGCGGAATCCGTCTCGAAAGCTCCGGGAATTCTGTCCGTGAGCTGCGCCAGGAAGGTCTGCAGATGTGCGGAGCGCACTTGTTCGGGCTCCTGGCGGGCGAACGCCGCCCGGGCTTCTGTCAGGAAGCGTTCGGCCGCCTCGTGCAGCACGCTGCCGTCGTGCAGCCAGCCCACGGGCAGCTCGGCGTCCAGGAGTTCCGCAGGAAGGCTGTCCTCGACGAGCCGGGACAGCGTCGTCCGCAGCACCTCGCGCCAGGAGTTGGACTCGATGCTGATGGTGACGTGCCCCGACCGGGCGCTCAGGGTGTTCGCGCGATGCGGAGTCCCCTTCGGGAGATACAGCACGTCGCCGGGGCGCAGCAGCAGTTCACGGGTCTCATCGGGGTCGTCGCTCGCGTGGCCGTTGTGCCGCTCCCACGGCGTCGCTCCCACGTGCCACTGTTTCTCACCGAACGCCTGAAGCACGAAGACATCGTGCGGATCGGTGTGCAGCCCGAATCCCTGAGACGAGACCGGCGTGAGATAGATGTTCGCCCGGCAGCGGCGGCCCAGGGCGAGTTCGAGAGACCGGCAGAACTCGGTCAGCGGCGGGTGGTACCAGTGCGCCGACTGGAGGATGAGAGTGGCTCCGCCACGCACGGCGGCCGTGACCTCCGCGGCACTCGCGACGCCCCGGGTCAGCATCTCCAGAAGAAGCTCGTTCTCCGTCATCTCGTGGTCGACGGGCCGCGGATAGATCTCCCGCATCGATCTGAGATAGGCCTGCCGCGGGAGAATCTCGCCGTGCCGCACGAGACGTATCATGTCGGAACGCAGCAGGGGCTGATCGGTGAGCAGTCGGTCGATGTCCTGCACACTGATGAGATCGCTGGCCGGTACACCACCACGGGTGACATGCACCCGCTTTCCCCAGATGTCGGCCGTGAATTCCTTTTCGTCACCGATACAGCGGCGAAGTGCCGCCGAATCGACCGGCAGCATTCGAGCGGCCTGACCGGCTTTCTCGTCATCGTGAATCGGAACCAATGGCTCCTGCCGACCGCTCAGTGCCGCGGTGTTGATGATTCGGACCCTCGGCGGCTTTCGATCACTGGTGATCATGCCGCAACCGTACCGTGGCTCGGTAATGCACACCAGACCCCGTGACACGCCATTTCCCTTTGTCGTGTCGCCGATGGAAAGGCGCATAACACGTCCGATTCCGTCGGTGCGCCTGTCCGCGAGCCCTGCGCTGCCGGAGGTCCGTGCACCAGGGAACGCCCTCTCCTGTCAGGAGTGCTCGGTTGCCGGCACACCCGTCAGCGCGCCGACCGGATCGGTGTCCGGGGTGCCGCGGGGCCACCAGTCCTCGCGGCCCGGTTCGGAGTCGTAGGCGTACCACAGGCCGGTGCGGCCCAGGCGGAGCTGACGGTGGCCCAGGGGGTGGGTGAGCCGGTTGCGCCAGGGCCGGAAGGCGGGCAGGCCGGCGGCCAGCAGCAGCGGGCGGGCCCGGTCGAAACGGCCGGCCGGCGGGTCCCAGGGTTCCTCGAGGACGGCGAGTGCGTCCGCGCCGCCCTGCCGCCAGGCGGCCACCGCGCGGGCCAGCTCGGCGGTGTCGCGTCCGGTGGCGGAGGCGAGCGCGGCGTACAGGGAGCGGGTGGCGGCGGTCAGCCCGGAGCCGGGCCTGGCCGCCGCGAGGCGCACCGCGTCCTGCCACAGCGTCAGTCCGCCCACCGGGTCCCGGCCGGTGGTGAGCAGAGCGTGGGCGCGGGCGGCGGCGTCGGTCGCCAGCTGGTCCAGGGCGAGCGGGTCGGGGCCGCCCGGAGCCGCCGGGTAGGCCGGGGGCGGCCCGGGGTGCGTGGGCGGGGGCAGGGGTGCGGGCAGGGGCGGGAGCGGGCGGCGGTGTGCGAGGACCTGGGAGGCGCGCACGCCCGGCAGCAAATCCGGCCCTCGCTCGTCGGCGCGGGCCGCGCGGGTGGCGTTCAGCCGGGACAGCGCGTCCAGCAGTTCTCGCTCGCCCCGGCCGCGGAGCAGCAGCAGGGCGAACGGGTCGGTGTCGAGCACGCGTGCGGTCTGGTAGCACAGGGCGGCGGCGTGCTTGCACGGTCGGCCGCGGTCGGGGCAGCTGCAGTGGGCGTCCAGGTCGCCGGGTCCGGGCAGCAGCGGTACGCCGCAGTCGGCGAGAAAGCGCGGCAGCTCCTTGTCGAGCAGCGCGGCGATATGCGCGGGGCGCTCGGCGGCGCTGCGCAGAAAGCGGTCCCAGTCCTCGTCGTCCAGAGTGGGCAGGCGCACCTCGGCCCGGTAGGGGCGCGGGCGGCTGCCCTGGACGTAGGCCAGGACCGACCCGGGGGTGACGGTGATCGCGTCGACCCGGCCCTGTTCCGCGTAGCCGCGCCCGCGGGCCAGGCGCGCCGTGTCGAGGGCGCCCTTCTCCAATGCGGTGAGCCACGCCTGGCCCCACCAGGTCTCGGCGAAGGAGGCGCGGTCCGGTCCGGCGGGCGGCAGGGCCGGGAAGGTGCGCCGGTGTTCGTTGTCCCGGTGCGGGGTGGCCATGGTGCGGGGAAGCCGGGGCGCGGCGGCCCCGGGGGACGGGCCGGCCGGGGCGGGCGCGGACACGGGCCGGGGGCCGGGTGCGTCCGGTGGCTGGTGCGGGGTGGTGCCGTGGTCCGGATGGGCGGCGGAGGGCGTGTTGCCGGGAGAGGGGTGCTCGGCTTCGGCGTCGGTGGGTGGCGCGAAGGTGCCGGCGAGCAGCTGCCTCACCTCGTCGGCGCGGGAGGCGGCGTGCTGGGCCGGGGCGTGCCGGGCAGGTGCGGGGTGCTCCGCGGGGGCGCCTGTCTCCGGGGCGGCGGAGGCTGCGGTGGTGGCCGTGCGGGAGGCGGTGACCGGCGGCGGGGTGGAGAGGTGCTCGGAGGTGTGCGGCCCGGCGGCACGGGTGCGGGGCGGGTCCTCCAGTGCCGCACGGCGGGCCAGGGCGGCGCGCAGGGCCGCTCGGGCCGCGTCGGCGGGACGGGGCGGGGCGGACCGGTCCGGGAGGGCGTGGTCGTCGGCGGGCGGGGCCGGGTCGGCCGCCGACGGCTCGTCGGACGAAGTGGCGGTGGCAGGTCGCGCGGGGTTGCCGGAAGGAGTGGCGGTGGCGGGTCGTGCGGGGGCGTCGGAAGGGGTGGAGGTGCCACACGGCGTGGGCTCACCGGAAGAGGTGGGCGTGGCGGGATGCGCAGGCTCGTCCGGGGACGGAGCGGCATCGTCAACGCTGTGCGCGGCTGCGCGGGAGGACGTGAGGTCGCCGGAGTGTGCGACATCGCCGGTGTCCCGAGGTCCGTGCGGGCGCTCGGGGTGTTCCTGTTCCTCGGAGGCGGTCTCCTCCGGGAAGGTGCCTCGGGTGGACGTCGACGGGGCCGGCGTGTCGGGGCCGGTGTCCTCCTCGGTCGGGCGGGCGGCCGCGCGTCGGGCCGCCAGTGCTTCGCGGAGGGCGGCACGGGCGGCGTCGGCCGGGCGGTGGCCGGTGGATGCCGGCTGGTCCGGGCCGGGCGTGCGGGGCGCCGGCCGGGGGGTGTCCTCGGTCGCCGTGGCGCGGGTCTGCTGCCGCCGGGCGGCACGCAGGGCGCGCCGGGCGGCGTCGGCGGGGCGGGACTCCATCAGGCCTCCCTTCGCAGTGCGACCAGGTCGGCCAGCTCGCGGTCGGTAAGTTCGGTGAGGGCCGACTCGCCGGTGCCGAGGATCGCGTCGGCCAGGGCCCGTTTGGCGTCCAGCATCTCGGCGATGCGGTCCTCGACGGTGCCCTCGGTGATCAGGCGGTGCACCTGGACGGGCTGGGTCTGGCCGATGCGGTAGGCGCGGTCGGTGGCCTGCTCCTCGACCGCCGGGTTCCACCAGCGGTCGATGTGGACCACATGGCCGGCGCGGGTGAGGTTGAGTCCGGTGCCGGCGGCCTTCAGGGACAGCACCAGCACCGGGGTGGCCCCGCTCTGGAAGCGGTCCACCAGGCGTTCGCGCTCCGGGACGGGGGTGCCGCCGTGGAGGAGGCCGGCGGGGACGGCGCGGGCGGCGAGGTGGGCGGTGATCAGGCGGGCCATGCCGACGTACTGGGTGAAGACCAGGGCCGAGTTCTCCTCGGCGAGCACGGTGTCGAGCAGCTCGTCCAGCAGGGCGAGCTTGCCGGAGCGGGCCGCGAGACGGCCGCCGGTGCGGGCGGCGTGGCCGGCAGGCGGGTTCTGCGGGTCTTCCTTGAGGTAGAGGGCCGGGTGGTCGCAGATCTGTTTGAGGCTGGTCAGGAGTTTGAGCACCAGGCCGCGGCGGGCCATGCCCCCGGCCGCTGCGATGGCGCGCATCGACTCGCGCACCACCGCCTCGTACAGCGCGGCCTGCTCCCGGGTGAGCGGGACCGGGTGGTCGGTGACGGTCTTGGGCGGCAGCTCGGGGGCGATGCCGGGGTCGGACTTCCGGCGGCGCAGCAGGAAGGGGCGCACCAGGCGGGCGAGGCGCTCGGTGGCCTCCTGGTCCTCGCCCTGTTCGACGGCGCGGGCGTGCCGGGCGCGGAAGGACTTCAGCGGGCCCAGCAGGCCGGGGGTGGTCCAGTCGAGCAGGGCCCACAGTTCGGAGAGGTTGTTCTCCACGGGGGTGCCGGTGAGGGCCACGCGGGCCGGGGTGGGGATGGTGCGCAGGGCTTTCGCGGTGGCCGAGGCGGGGTTCTTGACGTGCTGGGCCTCGTCCGCGACGACCATGCCCCAGGGCTGCGCGGCGAGGTCGCCGGCGGCGGAGCGCAGGGTGCCGTAGGTGGTGAGGACGAAACCGCCGTCGAGACCGTCCAGGGTGCGGGCGGGGCCGTGGAAGCGGCGGACGGGGACGCCGGGCGCGAAGCGGTGGATCTCCCGTTGCCAGTTGCCGAGCAGGGAGGCCGGGCAGACGACGAGGGTGGGTTCGGGGCGGGCCCGTTTCAGGTGCAGGGCGATGACGGTGACGGTCTTGCCGAGGCCCATGTCGTCGGCGAGGCAGCCGCCGAGGCCGAGGGAGGTCATGAGGTCGAGCCAGGCCAGGCCGCGCAGCTGGTAGTCGCGCAAGGTGGCGTTCAGGCCCGGGGGCGGTTCGGCGGGCCGGACGCCTGCGGTGATGCGGTCCCGCAGGGCCGCGAGGGCACCGGCCGGGACCGCTTCGACGGTCTCGCCGTCGACCTCGGCAGTGCCGGTGAGAGCGACGGAGAGGGCCTGCACCGGGTCGAGCAGACCGAGGTGACGTGCGCGGGCCTTGCGCACCAGGGCCGGGTCGACGAGCACCCAGCGGTCCCGCAGCCGGACGACCGGCCGGTGGGCCTCGGCGAGCGCGTCCATCTCGGCCTCGGTGAGCGGGTCGTCGCCGAGCGCGAGCTGCCAGCGGAACTGCAGCAGTTCCTCGCTCTGCAGGAAGCCGGTGCCGTCGGCGGCGGAGCCGGGGGCGGGCCGGACCACGGCGGTGGCGGTGAGGTCATGGGCCAGTTCGCGCGGCCAGTGCACGGCGATGCCGGCGGCCGCCAGTCCGGTGGCGGCGGGTCCGAGCAAGTCGCTCACCTCGTCCTCGGACAGGGCGAGCACATCGGGTGTCTCCTGGTCGGCGAGGCGGTCCAGGGGCGGCCAGACGCGGGCGGCGCGCCGCACCGCCAGGGCGGTGTCCACCCGGGCGCGGGGGCCGAACGCCGGGTCGGCCGTCCCCGCCCACAGGTCGGCTGCGTCGGTCACGAGCGTGGGGTCGGCGAGACTGTGCACCTGCACGATCGCCGCGCCCGCCGGGCGGGTGCCGGCATCGGGGCCGGGGTCGGCGTCGAACAGGTCGTGGGGCGCGAGGTCGAGCCGGAGGGAGATGCGCACGCCGGCGTCGGTGCCGGCGGCGATCTCGGCGGCCCAGTCACGGGCGGCGGGCAGGTGCTGGGGGTGCCGGCCGGCGAAGGGGGCGCCGCAGGCGTGCGGCGCGGCGGGGGTGCGGGGCAGGGTGTCGGCGACGGCGTCGAGGAAGGCCCGCAGCAGCGCCACCGGTTCGGGCAGCAGGAGCGGGCCGGGGCCCGGCAGGGGCACCGCGTGGCCTTCCGGCGGGAGGGCGGCGGCGATCGCTCTGAGGTGGGCGACGTCGTCGGGGTCGAGGGGGCCGGCGCGCCAGGCGTCGTGACCGCCGGGGGTCAGGCCGGGCAGCAGCTTGCCGCGGGCGACGAGCTGGAGGGCGTGCAGGGCGGCCGCGCCCCAGGCGGCGGTGGCGGGGTGGGCCGCCGGATCGTGCCGGGCGCGCACGAGGTGGGGCAGGGCCTGCTGCAGCGGCAGGGTCAGGGCGGGGACGGTGCGGCGGCGGACGCTCCGGCCGTGCGGGCGGACGACGGTGAGGTCCGTGCGCCGCGGTGCGTCGTCCGGGTCGGCCGTGCCGGTGCCGGGGGGTGCGGGCGGGCCGTCCTCGGGCCACACCCCGGTGTCGGGGTCCCACAGGGCGATGCGGCCGCGGCGGGGCAGCGAGGCGGGGAGGAAGACGGCGGCCAGCCGCACGGACACGGCGTGCCCGGTCCGGTCCGCCTCGGTCGCGGTCGGCTCGCTCATGCGCCTGTCACCTCCGATCGCCGTTCGCATCAGCCGTCCCCGACTGTACGGGCGGGGTCTGACAATCGGCCGTCCGGCGCCGGGGCGCGGCCGCCGCGGCCCTGCTCCGGCAGCGTCGTGGGACCGCAGCCGCGTCAGGGCTCGGCCCCGCTAGCGTCGTGGGACCGCCGCCGCGTCAGGGCTCGGCTCCGCTCAGGGCACGGTGCGGGAGACGACGTACACCATGGGCAGGACCGGGTCGGAGAGGTCGACCATGACGTCCTGGGTGGGCGCGGGGTTCTTCTGGCGGTGGGTGAGGCCCCACCAGTCGCCGGAGTCCCCGAACGTCCAGCCGGACACCTGCCGGTCGCGGGCGTCGATGGTGACGGCACCCTTCTTCAGGTCCGCGCGGCCCATGCCGAGGGCGTCGAGGAAGGTGTCGAGGCCTGCCTGGGTGGTGCGGAACTGCACGTAGAGACGGCTGGTCTTCCAGTTGTTCGTCTCGTAGGAGGCGACGCGGTCGGCCGGGTGCGGTATCGGCACCTGGTACAGGCGCTGCTGGACCTTGGCCGGGTAGGTCGGGGTGAGGCCGGTCGCCGCGTACTTCTGCTCCTTGTCCTTGCCGCTGTCGCGGCTCTGGTCGGCGGAGATCACCAGGTAGCCGGCCGGGACACCGATCAGCAGCACGATGATCAGCAGTGTGAGCGCGCGGCGGCGGATGCGGTGCCGTCGGTCCTCGGCCGGCTGTGGTGGCGGATCGTCGGGAGGCGCCGCCTGGCGGGGCAGCGACATCGTCACAGTGCCTCCCGGGCCGCCCGCCGTGCCTCGGCGTACCGCTCGTAGCGCTCGTAGCGCTCCACCCGGCGTCGCTTGGCGCGCCGGAAGCGGCGGGCGACCAGCCGGGCGAGGTCGGCGGCGCCGACCATGCCGGCCTCCGGACCGAGCTGGGCGCGCACGATGCGCGCCTCGGGGCGGTAGCCCCGGCCGGTCAGCTGGCGTTTGAAGGCGTCCCGTGCGGGACCGATGAGCAGGTCGTCGGCCGCGGAGACCCCGCCGCCGATGACGAAGCAGGACGGGTCGAGGGCGGCGGCCAGATTGGCGATGCCGACGCCGAGCCACTGGCCGATGTCCTGGAGCAGCTCGACGCACATGGCGTCGCCCTCGCGGGCCAGCTCGGTGATCATCGGGCCGGTGATGTCGGAGACGCTGCCCTTGACGTGCTCGATGATGCCGTAGGCGACCGGGGACTCGGCGGCCGCCAGCTCGCGGGCCTCGCGCACCAGGGCGTTGCCGGAGCTGTACTGCTCCCAGCAGCCGCGGTTGCCGCACGGGCAGCGGTGCCCGCCGGGCACGACCTGCATGTGCCCGAACTCGCCGGCCACCCCGTACTTGCCGCGCTTGACCTGCCCGTCCTCCAGGATGGCCCCGCCGATGCCGGTGCCCAGGGTGATCATGACGAGGTGGTCCTCGCCGCGACCGGCGCCGAAGCGCCACTCGGCCCAGGCGGCGGCGTTGGCGTCGTTGTCGACCAGCACGGGCACCGACAACCGCTCGGAGAGGCGGTCGCGCAGCGGCTCGTTGCGCCAGGACAGGTGGGGGGCGAACAGCACGCGGTTGCGGTCGGCGTCGACCCAGCCGGCTGCGCCGATGCCGACGGCGTGCACGTCGTGCCGGTCGGACAGGTCCAGGACCAGCTCCACGATGGTGTCCTCGACGACCTTGGGGCTCTTGGACTTGTCCGGGGTCTCGGTGCGCAGCTTTTCCAGGATGTTGCCGTCGGCGTCGACGACGCCCGCCATCACCTTGGTGCCGCCGATGTCGATGCCCACCGTCGGCACTCTGGGTGCGGTCAGGTGGGAGCGGCGTTCACGGGTGCCGACCGTGCGCAGCACGGGGGCGCGCCGGGAGCCGATGGGGGCGGTGAAGTCGCGGTAGGTGCTCATCGGCCCCGATTCTGCCGCACGTCCGGTGAGCGTGCCGTATGGGCCACCGGTGCAGCCGGGGACGGCCGGGGTTCGTGTGAGGGAGCGCACGGGTACACGAGGGCGCCGTACGGGCGCGCCTCCGCACGGGGCGCGCCGGCGTACGGTGGGGCGCTTCTCTTGCGGCTCCCCCTGCGCGGCGCACGCACGCCTGCACAGCGAGGCGTGCGTGCGCCGTCCACGCCCGGTCAGCGTGCGTGCGCCGTCCGCGCCCGGTGACCGGGCGTGGACGGCGCGGACGGTGCACGGGGTCAGGAGGTGGACTTCTCCAGCTCGTGCCGCAGGTCGTCGAGCTCGCTGCCGCCGGCCATCTGCCGGGTCAGCTCCTCCAGGGTGATCTCGTCGCGGGTGTGGTGGCCGACCATCGTGCCTCGCTTGAGCAGCACGAACCGGTCGCCGACGAGGTGGGCGTGGTGCGGGTTGTGCGTGATGAGCACCACACCGAGGCCCTGGTCGCGGGCGGCCGCGACGTACTTGAGCACCATGCCCGACTGCTTGACGCCGAGCGCGGCGGTGGGCTCGTCCAGGACCAGCACCTTGGCGCCGAAGTACACGGCCCGGGCGATGGCCACGCACTGGCGTTCACCGCCGGAGAGGGTGCCGATGGGCTGGTCGACGTCGCGCAGGTCGATGCCCATGCGCAGCAGCTGCTCGCGCGTGGTGCGGCGCATCAGGTCGACGTCCAGGCGCTTGAAGGGGCCGCGGCCCCTGCGGGGCTCGGAGCCGAGGAAGAAGTTCCGCCACACCGGCATCAGACCGACGACGGCCAGGTCCTGGTAGACGGTGGCGATGCCCCGGTCCAGGGCGTCGCGCGGGGAGGTCAGCCGGGTCTCCTCGCCCTCGATGCGCAGCGTCCCGCCGTCGTGCTGGTGCAGTCCGGCGATCATCTTGATCAGGGTGGACTTGCCGGCGCCGTTGTCGCCCAGGACACAGGTGATCTCACCGGCGTGCACCTCGAGGGAGACACCCTGAAGGGCGCGGACGGTGCCGTAGTGCTTGCTGACGTCGCGCAGCTCCACGAGCGGTGTGCGCGCAGCGGCCTCGTCGGCCTGCCGGGTGCCGGCTGCGGCCTGTTCGGCGCCGGCCGAGGTCTGTGTCACTTTCTGCTCGCCTGTCACTTGGTGCTCGCCTCCGCACGTCGGCGGACCCAGGTGTTGAGCAGGGTCGCGAGGAGCAGCATCGCCCCGAGGAAGAACTTGAACCAGTCCGGGTTCCACTCGGCGAAGACGATGCCCTTGCTGGTCATGCCGAACAGCAGGGCGCCGATCGCCGAGCCGACGGCGCTGCCGTAGCCGCCGGTGATCAGGCAGCCGCCGATGACGGCGGCGATGATGTAGATCAGCTCGTTGCCGACGCCCTCGCCGGACTGCACCGCGTCGAAGGAGAACAGCAGGTGCTGGCCGGAGATCCAGGCGCCCAGGGCCACGCCCATGTACAGGCCGATCTTGGTCCGGGTGACCGGCACGCCGACGGCCCGTGCGGCGTCCTGGTTGCCGCCGACGGCGAAGATCCAGTTGCCGGGGCGGGTGCGCAGCAGGATCCAGGAGGCGAGGACGACCAGCGCCAGCCACCACAGGATGGTGATCTTGAAGTCGACGCCGCCGACGGTGAGGGTGGAGGCGAAGACGGCGTGCGCGGAGGGGAAGCCCTCCATGTCGCCGATGGTCTTGGTGGAGACGGTGCCGTCGATCAGCTTGGTGAAGCCGAGGTTCATGCCGGTGAGCATCAGGAAGGTGCCCAGCGTGATGATGAAGCTGGGCAGCTTGGTGCGGGTGAGCATGAAGCCGTTGAAGGCGCCGATGGCGAGGGTGACCAGCAGGGACACGCCGACGCCGACCCAGACGTTGGCGGTCATCTGGTAGCTGAACATCGACGAGATCAGCGCGGAGGAGGTCACCAGCACGCCCGCGGACAGGTCGAACTCGCCGCCGATCATCAGCAGGGCGACCGGGACGGCCATGATGCCGATGGTCGAGGACGCGTACAGGACGGTGCTCAGGCTGGTGGGGCGCAGGAAGCCGTCGGCGACGAAGGCGAAGAAGACGAAGACGGCGATCGCGCCGACGACCGAGCCCAGCTCGGGCCGCGCGAGCAGTTTCCGCAGCGGCGACCTCGGCAGAATCCTTTCGTCGGTGGTGCTCCCGGACGAGGTGTCCGGCGTCTCGGCGGTGGTCGCGGTCATCGGGTGCCCCGCTTCGTGTACTCCTCCAGTGCGGCCGCCTGGTCCTTGGTGACGATCTGCGGGCCGGTGAGCACGGGCTTGCCGCCGCCGAGGGCGTCGGCGTTGTACTTGTACAGCCACAGCAGGTCGACGGCCTCGTAGCCCTGCAGATACGGCTGCTGGTCGACGGCGAAGCCGAGGGTGCCGTTCTTCAGCCCGGCGGCGACCGACGCGTTGAGGTCGAAGGTGTCGATCTCGGCCTTGCTGCCCGCGTCCTTCTTCGCCTTCACGGCCGTGTCCGCGTAGGGCGCGCCGAGGGTGACCACGGCGTCCACGGACCGGTCGGCCTGCAGCTTGGCCTCGATCGCGGACTGCACGTCGGGCATGTTGGTGCCGTTGACGTAGAGGTTCTCGACCGTGCCGGTGAAAGTCTTGGCCACACCGGCGCAGCGCTGCTCGTGGCCGACGTTGCCCTGTTCGTGCAGCACGCACAGGGCCTTCTTCCTGCCGCGCTTGCTCAGCTCCTCCCCCACGGCCTCGCCGGCCACGGTCTCGTCCTGGCCGATGTGGGTGAGCGCACCGAAGGCCTTGGACTCGGCCGACCCGGAGTTGACCGTGATCACCGGGATGCCGGCCTTCTCGGCGCGGAGGACGGCGGCCTTGAGCGCGTCGGGCTTGGCGAGGCTGACGATGATGCCGTCGACCTTCTTGTCCACCGCGGCGTCGACGAGCTGGGCCTGCTGCTGGGCCTCGTCGTCGTGCGAGTACAGGAAGTTGATGTTGTCCTTGCGCGCGGCCTGCCGGGCACCGTTCTGGACGATGTCCCAGAAGGTGTCGCCGTCACCGGAGTGCGTGATCATCGCAAAGGTCCAGCGGGGCGTGTTCACCGCCGCCCCGCCCTGGGCCGTCGCGGCCTTGCGGGCGTCCTCCGCCCGTTTGCCGCCGGTGCTGCTGCACCCCGCGAGGGACAACGACAGTGCCCCCGCCAGCGCGATGCCTACCCAGGTTGGAAACCGTGCCACGAGGCCGTGCCCTTCTTGCCGTTCTTGCTGCGTGCTTCGGACGTACAGACGGGGCCGATGACCACCTCATCAGCCCCGAACGTCTCATTATCGAACACCAGCACAGGACGGCGGCCCGCCGGGGAGGGCCGCGCGACGGCTTGTCCGGACATCGTGACCAGCCCGGAGCGTGCGGCGCGGGCGCGGAGGGCGGCGGGTGAGGACCGGCGCGGGGCCGGCCGAGGCCCGGCGCGGGGCGGGTGAGGACCGGCGCGGGGGACGCTGCCGGGACGGTCGGAGCGTCGGTCCGAGCCGCCGGTCCGAGCGCGTCGTGGCGGCGCGCGCTCCGGCCACCGGCAGCGGGCCAGGAGCGCTCCGTCCGGGCCCGTCCCGGGTCAGCCCGAAATCAGCTCCGTACCAGCAGCTGGAACTCGAAGGAGTAGCGGGACGGCCGGTAGATGTGGCTGCCGAACTCCACCGCGCGTCCGGTGTCGTCGAAGGTGACGCGCTCCATGGTGAGCAGGGGGGCGCCTTCCTTCTCGTCCAGCCGGTCCGCCTCGGCGTCGGTGGCGGCGCGGGCACCGATGGACTGGCGGGCGCTGTGCAGGGTGATCCCCGCCGACCGCATCAGCCGGTACAGGCCGGTGGCCTGCAGCTTGCCGGTCTCCAGGTCGAGCAGGCCGAGCGGCAGGTGGTTGACCAGGTATGCGATGGGCTCGCCGTGCGCCAGCCGCAGCCGTTCGATGCGGTGGACGTCGGCGCCCTCGCCCACCCCGAGGGCGGCGGCGACCTCGGCGGAGGCCGCGACGAGCGTGTTGACCAGGACGGTGGTGGCCGGACGCTGCCCGGCCGCCTCCAGGTCGTCGTAGAGGCTGCTCAGTTCCAGCGGGCGCTTGACCCTGCTGTGCACGACCTGGGTGCCCACGCCGCGCCGGCGCACCAGCAGCCCCTTGTCGACGAGCGACTGGATGGCCTGGCGGACGGTGGGCCGGGACAGTCCCAGCCGCGCGGCCAGCTCGATCTCGTTGCCCAGCAGGCTGCCCGGGGTGAGGGCTCCGCGTTCGATCGCGGCCTCGAGCTGCTGCGCCAGCTGGAAGTAGAGTGGCACCGGCGAGTTCCGGTCCACTCGCAACTCCAGAGACACCATGGGGTCCGCTTCTGCTTTGGGCACGGTGTGAGCCTAGCCGGGTGACCGGTTGACGGGAAGTCGTAACGTCCGATTGTCCGGACATGCCGTTTGACATGGACGGGCTCCGCACGCACTTTGTTGACATGCGCATTGGGGTCATCGGTACGGGCCGCATCGGCACCCTGCACGCGAGAACGCTCAGCCGTCACAGCGGGGTCGGCTCGCTCATCCTCACCGACGCCGACCCGGAGCGAGCGCGACAGCTGGCCCACCGGCTCGGCGAGACCGCGGCACCCGGGGTGGACGAGGTCTTCACCTGGGGCGTGGACGCGGTGGTGATCACCGCGGCGACCTCGGCGCACGCCGATCTCATCGCCCGGGCGGCCCGGTTCGGGCTGCCCGTCTTCTGCGAGAAGCCCATCGCGCTCGACCTGCCGGGCACCCTGGCCGCGCTCGCCGAGGTGGAGGCGGCGGGCACGATCCTGCAGATGGGATTCCAGCGCCGGTTCGACGCCGGGTACGCCGGCGCCCGGCAGGCCGTGCGCTCGGGACGCCTCGGCCGGCTGCACACGGTCCGCGCGCTGACCTGCGACCAGGCGCCGCCCCCCGCGGAGTGGCTGCCGCTGTCGGGCGGGCTGTTCCGGGACACGCTGATCCACGACTTCGACATCCTGCGCTGGGTGACCGGCCGCGAGGTGGTGCACGTCTACGCGGCCGGCTCCGCGGCGGGTCCGGCGATGTTCCGCGACGCCGGCGACGTCGACACCGGCGCGGCCCTGCTCACCCTCGACGACGGCACGCTCGCCACGGCCACCGCGACCCGGGTCAACGGCGCCGGTTACGACGTGCGCATGGAACTCGCCGGCGAGCGGGACACCGTGGTGGTCGGCCTCGACGACCGCACCCCGATCGCCTCCGTGGAACCGACCGGCCCGCCGGCGGCGGACAAGCCGTGGCCGGGGTTCCTGGAGCGCTTCGGCCCGGCCTACGAGGCGGAGCTGTCCGCGTTCGTCGAGGTCGTGCGCGGGGAGCGGCCCAACCCGTGCGACGGCCGCGAGGCCCTGCAGGCCCTGCGCATCGCCGAGGCCTGCGAGATCTCCCGCCGTGAGCACCGGCCGGTGGCCCTGGCGGAGATCCCGGGCGGTTTCGCGGCCGGGACACGGTGAGGAGCCGCGGCACCCGGACGGCGCGGGGTGTCCTGCTGCCCGCCGGGGGGGGACGCGTGCCCCGCTGCGCCCGTCCCCGTCCGCTGGGACAATCAACGGTCATGCGTGCCGCGTACATCGAGGAGCCGGGCCCGGCCGATGTGATCCGCTGGGGCGAGCTGCCCGATCCGGTGCCCGGACCCGGTGAGGTCCTGGTGGACGTGCTGGCGGTCGCGGTGAACCCGGTGGACACGCTGGTCCGCTCCGGCCGGTTCCCGACGCCGCTGCCGTTCCCGTTCGTCGTCGGACGCGACCTGGTCGGCACGGTGGCCTCGGCCGGGTCGGGGTTCGCGGCGGGCGAGACGGTGTGGTGCAACAGCCTGGGCCACGAGGGCCGGCAGGGGGCGACCGCCGAGCGGGCGGTGGTGCCCGCCGACCGGCTCTACCGGCTTCCGGACGGGGTGGGCCCCGAGGAGGCGGTGGCCGTGCTGCATCCGGCCGCCACGGCTTGTCTTGCGCTGTTCCGGCACGGCGGCCTGCGGCCGGGCGAGACGGTGCTGGTCGGTGGTGCGGCGGGCAATGTGGGCAGCGCTCTGGTGGAGTTCGCCGTGCGCGCGGGGGCCCGCGTGCTGGGCACTGCGGCGCCCCGGGACCACGACCATGTGCGGTCGCTGGGCGCGGCCGAGGTCGTGGACTACCGCGCCGAGCATCTCGCCGAGCGCCTGGCGGCCCTGGCTCCCGACGGGATCGACGTCCACGTCGACACCTCCGGGCACAACGATCTGCGCACCGCGGTGGCGCTGCTGGCCCGCCGGGGCCGCATCGTGCTGCTGGCCGCGTTCGCGGACGAGCCGGTGCTGCCGGTGGGCCCGCTGTATGTGAAGGAGGGTTCGGTGCGCGGCTTCGCCCTCTCGCATGCGACGGCCGGTGAACTGGCCGAGGCGGCGCAGCGGATCAACCGGCTGCTCGCCGAGGGCGGTCTGCGTCCGCGCGCGGTGGAGTACGCGCCGATGAGCGCGGCGGCCGAGGCGCACCACCGCATGGAGCGCGGCGAGCTGCACGGACGCCGGATCGTCCTGCTGCCCTGACCGCGGCCGGGACGCGTGCTGCCGCTGCTCGCCCCGCGGCCGCGTGTACGGCGGGTGGGGGGTCCGCGGGGCGAGCGGCCTGTGCGGCGCCGGCCGGGGAACCGTCAGGCGCCGTCCGTGCGGATCAGCAGCCGAAGTCGATCAGGTCGAACGTCTCGTAGTGATCCGCGGTGTAGTAGTCCTCCTGGTACTTCTCGCCGGTGACGATGCGCCGGGCACCGCGGGTCTGCGAGCCGGGGGTGATGACCGTGTACTCGTGGTAGTAGCCGGTCTGCTGCTGCGGCAGCACGCCCTCGCGGTTCTGGAAGACCGTGCCGTCCTGCTCGAAGGGGAACGGGCCGCCCTGTTCGATCAGATCGAGGGTGTCGTACGCCTCAGCAGGAAGGTCGCTGTAGCAGATGTGACCGACCGAGGCCACGGCGGCGTTGGCCGGACCGGCGGTGACGGTGCCGCCCACGAGGAGGGCGGACAGCAGGGCGCCCGCGGCGCCGAGACGCGTGAGCTGTGGGGGGAATCGCATGGACCCATGATGACGCGCGTAGAGCATGGCATGTCAACGACAACTTCGTGGAGTTTTCCGGGACAAGCGGTGAAGCGACGGCGATGACGATCGTCCGTCGCGCGCCCCGGACGGCCCCGCGAGGGTCAGCCGACGCGCGTGGAGAACAGCCCTCCCGTCGGCCCCTGCTTGTCGCCGCCCTGGTCCTTCTTCAGGGCGTTGGCCAGGCTTTCGAGGGTGAGGGACTGCAGGACGACCCGGCCGTCGCCCTCCAGGGTGGCCAGGGACAGTCCCTCGCCGCCGAAGACGGCGTTCATGATGCCCTGGCGGTCGAGCCCGCCGACGCGCTGGACGCCGTAGCGGATGCCCTCCTCGAAGGCGACCACGCAGCCGGTGTCGACCTCGATGCGGCCGCCGAAGTCGGCCGGGTTGAGGTCGATGAAGGTGCCGGCGCCCGCGATGATCACCGTGCCGTGGCCGGTGAACGTCTCCAGGACGAAGCCCTCGCCGCCGCTCGTGCCGGTGCGGCCGCCGGTGAAGGCGATGCCGAAGTCGACGGTGGACTCGGCCGCCACGAAGGCGTCCTTCTCCGCGAACCAGGCGCGGGTGCCGTCCAGCTCCAGGGCGCGCATCTCGCCGGGCAGCACGCCCGCGAAGCCCACGGTGCCCTTGCCGCCCTGGGCGGTGAAGTACGGGAACGCCGGCGACTCGCCCGTAGGGACGCGCCGGCCGACCTGCATGGCCGTGCCCATGGCCTGGCACAGCAGTCCGCCCACGCCGCCCTGGCCGCCCTCGCCCGAGGTCTGCCGGTCACTGCCGGACGGCCCGGACAGCCGGGTCTCCATGGTCACGTTCGCGCCTCCTGAACAGAAACTCGCCGGCCTCGCAGTAGACGGTCTGGCCGACCTGCAGCTGGACGACCGCCATCCGCATGGCGTTGCCGACGATGTTCTGGTGAAGGGGCACGCCCGGAAACAACGCCGGACCGGTCCGGGAAGTTCCGGCGCGGGGCCGGTGCCCGCGAGGCTTTGGGGGGTGCGGGTGGTCAGCCGCTCGACTCCCGGTGGCGGGCCGCCAGGCGTGCCGCGCCCGCCTCGGTCGGCGACCCGTACAGGCGCAGCCGGGAGATGCCGCCGTCGGGGAGGACGTCCAGGCGGGCGTGGGTGGCGACGGCGGGCGACGGCAGTACGAAGCGGTGGTCGGTGTCGGGTTGCAGGCGGGTCGGCGGCAGGATCTCGCGCCACGCGCCGTCCGCGCCGTCCTTGACCGACACCGACGCCCAGCCCGCGCTGTTGCCCCGCAGGCAGGCGGTGTCGATGCAGACGGCACGGATCTCGGACTGGGCGGCCAGCCGGTACCGGATCCAGTCGTGGCCCCGGTCGCGGCGGCGTCGGGTCTCCCAGCCCTCGTCCATGGTGCGGGAGCGGCCCGGCAGGATGGTGTGGACGGCCGGCGCGTAGAAGACGTCGGAGGCGTCCTCGACGACGCCGCCGTTCTCCAGGGCGACCAGGTCGAAGGTGCCCAGCACCGCCAGCCACGCCGGGTCCGGCACGACCTCGCCGTGCACCCGCAGCCGGGCGATGCCTCCGTCGGGGTACTGCGTGAGCCGCACATGGGTCACGCGCTGCTGCACGTCCACGGCGAAGCCGTTGGCCGCGTGGCCGCCCACCGGGGTGCGGGGGACGAGGGTCGTCCACGTCACGTCGTCGGCGAGGAGGTCCTTTGGGGAGGGCGCGCCGTCGACGCAGGTGCCCTCGACGCGGACGGCCTGCGGATGGTTGCCGCGGAAGTGCGCGGTGTCGACGACGACGCCGTGCACGACGCCCGGGGCGCCCAGGCGGATCAGCGCCCAGTCGTGGTCGTCCTCGGCGGGCCAGGGATGCTCGGCGGACACCCCGCGCCGGCGGCGGGTCTCCCAGCCGTCCATGATCTTGCCCTTGGGCCCGAAGGTGTCGGGGTCGAAGCGGGCGGGGCCGGGCAGCAGCAGATTCTCGCGCGCGGCGAAGAACTCGTCGGCGGCGGCCATCACCGTGGCTCCGAGCCGCCGGTCGGCGAGGTCGGCGTACCGGGTGAAGGGGAAGTCGGCGGTGCGGTAGTCCGCGTACGGGTCGCCGCCGGTGTAGGGGTGCGCGTCGCCGGTGAACCGGGCAGGTGCCGTCACGGTGATCAGCCCTTCCTGTCCGCGGTCGGCCGCGGTGCGCGGGACGGCTCGCCGGGTACGGCGGGGGCGGCCCGGTGGGGCCGGGTGAGCAGGCGGCCCTTCGGCCCGGTGAAGGCGCCGTCGGCGTAGACGGGCTCGCCGCGCAGCCAGGTGGACTTCACCACGCCGTACAGGGTCCGGCCCGCGTACGGGGTCACGGGGTGGCGGTGCTGGAGGCGGGCCGGGTCGACGGTGAAGGTCTGCTCCGGGGCGAGCACGGCGAAGTCGGCGTCGCGTCCGGGCTCGACGGCGCCCTTGCGGTCCAGCGAGACGAGGGCCGCGGTGTGCCGGGACATCCAGCGGGCCACGTCGTGCAGGGCGAACCCGCGGGCGCGGGCGGCGGTCCACACGGCGGGCAGGCTCAGCTGGAGGGAGGAGATGCCGCCCCAGGCGGTGCCGAAGTCGGCGGTCTTCAGCTCGGCGGGGCAGGGCGAGTGGTCGGTGACCACGCAGTCGAGGGTGCCGTCGGCGAGGGCCTGCCAGAGCGCGTCCTGGTTCGCGGCCTCGCGGACGGGCGGGCAGCACTTGAACGCGGTGGCGCCGTCCGGGACCTCTTCGGCGCTCAGCGTCAGATAGTGCGGGCAGGTCTCGGCGGTGATCCGCACTCCTGCGGCGCGGGCCGCGGCGAGCAGCGGCAGCGCGCCGGCGGAGGACAGATGCAGCACATGCACGCGCGCGTCCAGCCGTCCCGCCTCGGCGATCAGGGCGGCGACGGCGGCGTCCTCGGCCTCGGGCGGCCGCGAGGCGAGGAAGCCGGCGTAGGCCGCGCCGTCCGGGTGCGGGGCGGCGGCCAGGCGGTGCGGGTCCTCGGCGTGCACGATCAGCAGGGCGCCGAAGCCGGCCGCCTCCGCGAGCGCGGCCGCGAGACGGTCCCGGGTCAGGTGGGGGAACTCGGCCACGCCCGAGGGCGACAGGAACGCCTTGAAACCGAAGACGCCGGCGTCGTGCAGCGGCCGCAGCTGTGCGAGGTTGCCGGGCACGGCGCCGCCCCAGAAACCGACGTCGACGTGCACCGTGCCGCGGGCCGCGTCCTGCTTGGTCCGCAGGTGCTCCACCGTGGTGGTGGGCGGCAGCGAGTTGAGCGGCATGTCGATCAGCGTGGTGATGCCGCCGGCCGCCGCCGCGCGCGTGGCGGTGCCGAAACCCTCCCACGTCGTGCGGCCCGGCTCGTCGATGTGCACATGGGTGTCGACGAGTCCGGGCAGCAGGGCGTCGTCGCCGAGGTCGACCAGGCGTGCACCGGCCGGTACCGGGGCGTCGTGCGGCAGGACGGCCGTGATGGTGCCGTGGGCGACCGCGACCGAGGCGGCGCGTGTCCCCTCGGGCGTGACGACACGTGTGGAGCGCAGCATCAGTGGTGCGCCGGACACCCGGACCTCGCCTTCCGCCGCCCGCGGCGAGCGGAGCACCTGCCCCGCGCACACCCACCGGACGGGTCTCGGACGCAGGGGCACATGCACACCGCCCGGCGGGCACACACCCGTGGACCGGACTTCAACGTTTCGTCGAAGGAGTCTTCACCGCGCCCCGAGGCCCGTCAAGACAACTCCGCGGTGGCGTGGCGACCGGGCCCCGATGCCTGGAATCTTCCGCTGAACGGAGTCGTGATTTCGGCAGACAGAACGTGCTTTCTACCGGACGGGTTTCGGCCGCCTCCCCGCTAGAGTTGGCTCCCTGCCAGCCCCGAAAGGAACGCGCCGTGCCGACGTCCAGCGCCAGGACCCATGACTCCGCCAGGCCCTCCTCCAGCGGCGGAGTGCAGTCACTGGAGCGCGCCTTCGCTCTGCTCGAGCGGATGGCGGACGCGGGCGGTGAGGTCGGTCTGAGCGAGCTGGCCTCGGCGAGCGGGCTGCCGCTGCCCACCATCCACCGTCTGATGCGCACGCTCGTGGCCTGCGGGTACGCCCGTCAGCAGCCCAACCGGCGGTATGCGCTCGGCCCCCGGCTGATCCGGTTGGGCGAGTCCGCCTCCCGGCTGCTGGGCACCTGGGCCCGCCCGTATCTGGCCCGGCTGGTCGACGAGACCGGCGAGACGGCGAACATGGCGCTGCTCGACGGCGACGACGTCGTGTATGTCGCCCAGGTGCCCTCGCGGCACTCGATGCGGATGTTCACCGAGGTGGGCCGGCGGGTGCTGCCGCACTCCACGGGTGTGGGCAAGGCGCTGCTGGCCCGTTTTCCCGACGACGAGGTGCGTGCCCTGCTGGCCCGGACCGGCATGCCCCCGGTCACGGAGAAGACCATCACCTCTCCGGACGTCTTCCTCGCGGCACTGGCCCAGGTGCGCCGGCAGGGCTTCGCCATGGACGACAACGAGCAGGAGATAGGGGTGCGCTGCCTGGCGGTGACCATCCCCGACTCCCCCACGGCCGCCGCGATCTCCATCTCCGGGCCGGCGGGCCGGGTCACGGAGGCGGCGACGGCACACATCGTGCCGGTGCTGCAGCAGGTGGCGAAGGAACTCTCCCGGGCCCTGGACGGCTCGGGCACCACAGCCTGAGCGGCGACCGTCACGGAACACGGGCCGGGGCTACGGGCGCGGCGGCTCGCCGAACAGGTCCACCGCGGCCCGCACCTGTGCCAGGCCGGGGGCGAGGGCGCTGACCGACCCTATGGACCCGGCGATCAGCAGCAGGGAGCGGCGCAGCCGCCGGATCTCGGGCGTGCCGTCGTCCGCCATCGCGGCGAGGGCGGCCAGCTCGTCCTCGGCTATGGCACGATCGGGAAACTCCAGCGGATGCAGGGCGAGTTCCCTGCGCAGCCGGGACACCGCGGTGCGCAGTCCCGTCACCCTGGGATCCTCGTCGCTGCCGGTCACCGGCGCTTGTTCCACGCTCCGCAACACAGCCCTCCCCCTCGCACAGCATCGTGCGCAGTTGCCGGATGCGGGCCAGTAAACGACAACCCGGGCCGGGCGCGCCAGCATCCGGGCGGAAATTCAGTCCGTCGAGGACACCCGCCGCGACGAAACGTCAGGTATGCAGGAGCCATGACACCCACACATCGGCCGCGTCGGGAGGTCGCCGGCCTGGTCCTGGCGGCCGGCGGCGGGCGGCGGCTCGGCGGACGGCCCAAGGCCCTGCTCGTCCACCGGGGCCGGCTACTGGTGGAGCACGCGGTGGAGATCCTGCGGGCGGCCGGGTGCACCCGGGTGCACGTGGTGCTCGGCGCGGGGGCCGACCAGGTGCGGCGGCGGGCCCGGCTGGGGGGATGCGTCCTGGTGGACAACCCCGGCTGGGAGCAGGGCATGGGGTCCTCGCTGCGGGCGGGGCTGGACTCGCTGTCCGGCACCGGCGCGCGGGCGGCGCTGGTGTCGCTGGTGGACCAGCCGGGCATCGGGGCCGAGGCGACGGCCCGGGTGCTGGCGGCGTACCGGGACGCGTCGTCGCTGGTGGCGGCGGCGTACGACGGCGTGCGCGGGCATCCCGTGCTGTTCGGCGCCGCGCACTGGGCGGGCGTCGCGGCGAGCGCGACGGGCGACCGCGGGGCGCGCGCCTACCTGAAAGCGCACCAGGATGCGCTCACACTGGTCGAGTGCGCAGACGTGGCGCAGGCGTACGACATCGACACCGAGGAGGACCTGCGGCACCTCGGGGACCCGGCGGCGCCGGGCCCCGGCGACCGTTGAGGCCGGCGATGTCCGGGGTCGGCAACCGTTGAGGACCGGCGAGCGACCGTTGATGTTCCGGCATGGGAAAACTACGATCCACCCACCGGAACACCGGCCTTCCTGTCCGCGCTGCCCCCGGACGGCCGGTCCCGCACCGGCGGCCGGTCCCGTGCCGTCCCTCGCGGGGTCGCCGTCCTCGCGAGGTGCGCCGTCCTCGCGGGGTGCGCTGCTCCCATCCGTTCGCCCCGGGCACCCGGTGCCACCGCCGAAGGAAGTGACAGCTGATGTCCGCATCCGCGTCGTCCCCGCTGACCGTCGTCGACGCCCGGCCGCTGCCCCGGCAGGAGGAGGTCCTCACCGACGCGGCACTCGCGTTCGTGGCGGAGCTGCACCGGCGGTTCACCCCGCGCCGCGACGCGCTGCTGGCCCGTCGGGCCGAGCGCCGCGCCGAGATCGCCCGCACCGCGACGATCGGTTTCCTGCCCGAGACGGCCGCGATCCGCGCGGACGACTCCTGGCAGGTGGCCCCCGCGCCCGCCGCCCTGAACGACCGCCGGGTGGAGATCACCGGTCCCGTCGACCGCAAGATGACCGTCAACGCCCTCAACTCGGGTGCCAAGGTCTGGCTCGCCGACTTCGAGGACGCCCTCTCGCCCACCTGGGAGAACGTCGTCCTCGGCCAGCTGAACCTGATCGACGCCTTCGAGCGGACCATCGACTTCACCGACCCGCTGTCCGGCAAGGCGTACGCGCTGCGCCCTCCGGAGGAGCTGGCCACGGTGGTGGTACGGCCCCGCGGCTGGCATCTGGACGAACGTCACCTCGTCGACGCCGACGGCCGTCCGGTGCCCGGCGCCCTGGTCGACTTCGGCCTGTACTTCTTCCACAACGCCCGGCGCCTGCTCGACCGCGGCCAGGGACCGTACTTCTATCTGCCGAAGACGGAGTCCCACCTGGAGGCGCGGCTGTGGAACGAGATCTTCGTCTTCGCCCAGGACCGCCTCGGCATCCCGCAGGGCTCCGTCCGCGCCACCGTCCTGATCGAGACGATCACGGCCGCGTTCGAGATGGAGGAGATCCTCTGGGAGCTGCGCGACCACGCCTCCGGCCTGAACGCCGGTCGCTGGGACTATCTGTTCTCCCTGGTGAAGACCTTCCGTGACTGCGGGGAGAAGTACGTCCTGCCGGACCGCAACGCGGTGACCATGACGGCCCCGTTCATGCGGGCGTACACCGAACTGCTGGTGCGGACCTGTCACAAGCGCGGGGCGCACGCGATCGGCGGCATGGCGGCGTTCATCCCCTCCCGCAGGGATCCCGAGGTCAACCGGGTCGCCCTCGAGAAGGTCCGCGCCGACAAGGACCGCGAGGCGAGGGACGGTTTCGACGGCTCCTGGGTCGCCCACCCCGACCTGGTGCCGGTCGCCCTGGAGTCCTTCGACAGGGTGCTCGGCGACAGGCCGCACCAGAAGGACCGGCTGCGCGAGGACGTGAAGGTCACGGCCGAGGACCTGCTCGCCGTGGACAGCCTGGACGCGAAGCCCACCCGCGCCGGCCTGGTCAACGCCGTCCAGGTCGGCATCCGCTACATCGAGTCCTGGCTGCGGGGCCAGGGCGCGGCGGCCGTCTTCCATCTGATGGAGGACGCGGCCACCGCGGAGATCTCCCGCTCCCAGATCTGGCAGTGGATCGACGCCGGAGTGGTCCTCGACACCGGTGAGCGCGTCACCGCCGATCTCGTCCGCGCGATCGCCGCCCAGGAACTGGAGACCATCCGCGACGAGACCGGCGCCGAGGCCTTCGCCGCCGGCCACTGGCAGCAGGCGCACGACCTGCTGCTGCGGGTCGCCCTCGACGAGCACTTCGCCGACTTCCTCACCCTGCCCGCGTATCAGCTGCTGAGGGGCTGACCGGTCCGCGAAGCCCGGGCGGCCTCTCCCGGCTCCGGTCAGCCGAGGTGGGCCGACCAGTCCTGCTGTGCGGACGGCCTGCCGTGCAGGTCGGGGACGTGTTTGAGCCAGTCCGGCCGGCCCTGCTGGATGCGGGCCGCGCGGCGGGCCTCCTCGGCGGCCAGCTCCTCCCGGCTGGGGAAACAGGTGGGCAGCCAGGCCGCGGACGCCCGCACCCGCGCGGCCAGGTAGTCGACGTAGGCCTCGCGGACCTGCTGCGGGCCGTCGAAGCCGGGCTCGCCCGCCAGCCAGGCGTCCGGGACCTCGGCCAGCACCTCGCCGAGCAGCTCCCTGGTCACCTTGGGCGCCAGCTCCGCGTCGGCCGCCCGCACATCGGGCCCGTAGTGCCCCAGGGCGTGGTGCCTGAGGTCGTAGGCCTTCTCCGGATCGGAGGTGTCCCAGCGGTGGTGGAAGACGAGCGCGGCACCGTGGTCGATCAGCCACAGCCGCGGCGGCACGGTGCCGAAGGTGGGCCAGATCATCAGGTTGGAGCTGTGCACCGTGCGGTCCACGTTCGCGGTCAGCGCGTCCAGCCAGACGATCCGGCCGGCCTCCAGCGGATCCACCACCAGGTCCCGGGCGGTGACCGGGGTGAAGTCCCGTGCGCCCGGCAGGAAGTCCATGCCGAGGTTCACCCCGCGGCTGGCGTTCAGCAGGTCCCGCACCTCCTGGTGGGGTTCGCTCGCGCCCAGCTCCGGGTCGAAGTGCACCAGCACCAGCTCCGGGAAGCGCAGGCCGAGGGCGCGGGCCAGCTCGCCCACGACCACCTCGGCGACCAGCGCCTTGCGTCCCTGCGCGGACCCGGTGAACTTGACGACATAGGTGCCCAGGTCGTCGGCCTCGACGACGCCGGGGACGGAGCCGCCGGAGTGCAGCGGGGCCAGATAGCGGGTCGCGGTGACCTCTCTCAGCATCGCCTTGTGCTCCGTCGCGCCGTACGTACCGGGGCCCCTGCCCGCGCGAGGCCGTCCGGGCCGACGCCCCCGGCGCACCGTGGGACCCATCCGGCGGTTCCGGCTGCCATGTGTGTCTCCCTGCCTTTCCCGCGGACCGGAGGGCGGGGCGGCCACGGCGTCCGGCCTGCGGAACACGAAGTGACCATAGTAGTCCGCCGCGCCACGAGTCCGGGCCGGACCGGACCGCCGGGCTCGCACCCGCCGCCGCGGCGGCACTCCGCGTCCGGCCGCACGGCTCCGGCAACGGCGCGGGCCGCTGCGGGCGGGGCGGCCGGGTCAGTCCGTCGCGGCCGTCGTGCCGGTCAGGCGCCGGTACAGCTCGAAGCTCGCGCGTTCCACCCAGTTGTGCAGCAGCTTGCCGTCCTCGCGCACCGCCCAGACGGCGGTGCCGGTGAAGGAGATCGGCCGCCCGTCGGGCTCGGTGCCCATCACGCCGTTGTTCCGGCCGTGCACCAGCCAGCGGGAGCAGACCCGGCTGCCGTCCTCGTTCTGGAAGGTCTCGATCGGCTCCAGCCTGAAGTCGTGCACCTGGTCCAGGAAGGCCCTGATCCAGGCCTTGAAGTTCTCCCGGCCCTCGACGCGCTCACCGGCGTTGGTGATGACGAAGTCCTCGACGACGAAGTCGTCGGCCTTGTCCGGGTCGTGCGCGTTCCACACCTGGTCCCAGAACGCCTCCACGATCTCGACGGAGTTGTTGTACGGCATGTCGTCCTCTCTGCTCGGATACGGCCGGTTTCGCACCGGCACCGGACCACCATACATACATGTATGTATGCGCGGTCGTTGCCGACCAACATACACGTATGTATGGTCGGGGGTGTGGAACGCTCCTCCGACACCAAGGACCGCCTGATCGAAGGCACCCGGCAGCTGCTGTGGGACCGCGGCTATGTGGGCACCAGCCCCACGGCCATCCTGCGCCGCTCGGGTGTGGGCCAGGGCAGCATGTACCACCACTTCCGCGGCAAGTCCGATCTGGTGCTGGCCGCCGAGCGTCGCAGCGCGGAGCTGATGCAGGCGCAGGTGCGCGAGGTGTTCTCGGGTGAGGGCACCGGACTGCAGCGGATCGTCGCCTACCTGCTGCTGCAGCGCGACGTGCTGCGCGGATGCAGCGTCGGCCGGCTGGCGGGCGACCCGGAGATCGTCGCCGACGACGAGCTGCGCGCACCGGTCCGGGAGACCTTCGCAGTCCTGAACCGCTGCCTGTCCGAGGCCGTCGCCGAGGCGCAGGCGGCGGGCGAGCTGGATGCGCGGCTGCGCCCGGAGGAGACCGCCGCCGCCCTGGCCGCTGTCATCCAGGG
This sequence comes from Streptomyces thermoviolaceus, assembly GCF_045209695.1. Lineage (NCBI taxonomy): Bacteria > Bacillati > Actinomycetota > Actinomycetes > Kitasatosporales > Streptomycetaceae > Streptomyces > Streptomyces thermoviolaceus. The sequence continues at coordinate 1,001,304 of NZ_CP109280.1, forward strand.
CGGTTATGCGCTGGCCCGGGCGGAGCAGTCCACCGAGCCCTTCGACCGGGCGATCCACGGCGCTCTGGATCTGCTCGGCGTCCCGGCGGACGACCGGGTTCCGGTCGGCGCCCGGTCGTCCTGACGAACGTCCCGGGCCGGCGGCGCGCCCTCCCGGCCGGCCCGGCGAGCGGTCAGCGGTCGTCCACCGGGACCGGAACGGTGGCGGACCGGCGGCGCGCCCACGGCACGCGTCCGTCCGTCACAGCGACCACCGCCCCGGCCAGCAGGACGACCGTGCCGATGTCCTGGAGGGGAGTGAAGGACTCGCCCAGGACGAGGACGGACGAGGCCACTCCGAACACGGGCACCGTGAACATCAGCATCGTGGCCGTCGACGGACCGACACTGCCCAGGCCCCGGTAGTAGAAGACGTAGGCGACGGCGGTCGGTCCCACGGCCAGGCAGGCGAGGGTCAGCCAGGTGCCCGTGGGGACGTCGCTCCACCTCAGCGACGCCATGGACGGAACGGCGAGCAGGATCAGCGCCACGGCTCCGGCGCAGGTGCCGTAGGCGGTCGCGCGCACATGGTCCATCCCGCCGAGCAGCTTCTTCGAGGCGATGCTGTACACCGCCCAGCAGGCCGACCCGGCGAGGAAGACCAGGTCTCCGGTCAGCCGGCTCCCGTCGAGGCCCGTGCCGTCGTCGGCACCGAGGAGGAAGATTGCCGCACCGGCCAGGCCGAGGCCCAGTCCGGCGACCCGTGCGGCGGACGCGCGCTCCTGACGTGTCACCAGCAGGACGGCCGTGGTGAGCACCGGGCTGAGCACGGGGACCAGGATCGTTCCGTCGACCGACGGTGCGAGCGCCAGCCCCCAGAAGAAGAACACGTTGTAGCCGAACACGCCCACCAGGCCGACGAGGCCCGCACGGACGGCCTCGCGCCACGAGAAGGCCGGGCGCTCGCGCGACGCGCGACGTGTGACCGCGAGGACCACGAGCAGGACGAGCGCTCCACCACCGAACCGGAAGGCCGCCGCCGTCTGGTGCGGCATCTGCCCGACGACCGCTTTGGAACCGGTGAAAGCGGTTCCGAACAGGACCATCGTCACCAGCAGATGGAAGTGGGCGTGGATCAGGTGCGGCCGGGCCGGGGCCTGCGGCGCACCGCTGGACGGTGTCATGGCTGGAAGATCCTCGTCGGACGGGGGCGGGTCACCGGACGGGGCCGTCGATCGTGTCCCCGGGGTGCGTCCGGGCACCCGGGCGGCACGTGGCCGGTATGTCTCCTCGGCGGGCGAGGCTTGTGCGGGTGCGGGGCGTCCTCAGAGGACCAGCGACGGCCGCGTCGGGCCGCGCCACGGCTTTCGGGTCGTGGGGAAGATGGTGTGCCACGCCGGGACGGCAGGTCTTGTACGTTCTTTGCCTGTGCGGTCCGCTGACCCGTGTACGCCCTTGCGGTCCGCTGACCCGTGTACGCCCTTGCGGTCCGCTGACCCGTGTACGCCCTTGCGGTCCGCGGGCCTGTGTACGCCGCCGAGTGTCCGACGCCGTGTGCCCGAAGCGGTGGGTGTGACGTCCGAGGTGTGCGTCGGCGGAGGAGTGTGCCGACGGCCGGCCATGGCGTGTGCCCGTTGTCCGCCGCGTGTGCGGCCTGTCTTCGCCGCGTGTGCGGCTCGTCATCCGCCGGTGGTGTGCGCATCTGCCTCGTCGTGCACGGTCGCGCGTGTGTCCCTCACCGTCGCCGGGCGGGATCCTCCTGCCGGACGGAGCCCCGGGTGCGCGGCTCGGGGGCGCTCGCCGAGCGGGTCGCGCGCAGCGCTTCCGGAAGCTCGTGCCGGTCCGCCCGGCACGTCCCCTCAGCTTCTCGCCAGCGGGTTCGGCAGCGGGCGGTAGCGGGCGTCGGCGCCGTCCGCGCCGGTCCAGCGCAGCAGCAGGTTGGTCTTGCCGGGCAGGGTCGGCGCGGTGAGCAGGGCGGGGATCTCCGGCAGGTCGTGGCGGGCGAGTTCGCGGCGGACGGCGGGCCACGGGTCGAGTCCGGGGCGGCGTTCGGTCAGGGCGGCGGCGATCTCGCCGAGGTGGTTGACGATCAGGCAGTACACCAGCCGTTCCCAGCCGGCCGCACGGGGCACGTCGGAGAGGAGTTTCACGCCCTCGGCGTCCCGGAACAGCGCCTGCACGGGCCGGCCCGAGGCGTCCACCGCGACCAGCGAGTTCTGCAGATGGGCCTCCAGGACGACGCCGTGGCGGGCGAAGACTCCCAGCACCGGCGGCACCACGTGCCGCAGATAGGCCGCCCACCAGCGAGCGGCATCGGGGACGCGGTCCAGCGGGTGGCCGTCGCCCGTCTCGGCCAGGGCGGCGGCCAGCAGCGGGGTCGCGCCGGGCAGCAGGTGCCGGGCGAGCCCGTCGCGGACGACGACGGCGAGTTCCTCGAAGGCGAAGGACGCCGTGCGGTAGCCGCGGTCGCTGAGCCAGGCCGCCGGGCCGCCGAGCGCGGCGAAGGCCCGGGTCACGGCCGCGTCGGTGCGGCGCAGCCGGAGCAGGTCGTGCCGCCACAGCCGCCGGATGTCGTTGGTGATGCGCACGTCCAGGCTGAACTTGAGGAACAGGTCGTGGCCGGGCGCGTGCACGGTGCGGATCGCGGCGGTGGGCCACACCTCGAAGGAGGTGGTGCCCAGGCGCAGCAGACGGCCGTCGGAGAAGGGGCCGGCCAGGTCGCGGCCGACCAGGTCCAGCTGCCAGGGGTGGGCGGGCAGCAGCCGGTAGCCGGGCGGTGCCTGGCCGAGCGCGTCGAGCGCGGAGGTGTCGCCCTCCTCCACCACCAGGTCCGCGCGCACCCCGAGCAGCACCAGCTTGAACCGGGCGTGCGCCTCGGGGGCGTAGGGCAGCCAGGAGGCGACGGGTCCGCCACCGCGTGCCTTGGGGGCCGGGTGGCAGGGGTGGCCGGTGAGCAGCGACTGCTCGGAACGCAGATAAATGTCGTCCGGGGGTGCCGCCCTCTCGCGGGCGGTGAGCAGCGCGGCCACCGCGTCGCGGCTGTCGAGCATCTCGGCGGGCAGTTCGTCGTTGGACAGGCCGGTGTGCCGGCGCATCTCCTCGGCCACGAGTTTGACCAGTTCCGTGTGGTCGATGCGCCGCCAGCGGCCCGCCGTGAGCACCTCGGGCCGCTCCGGGCGTCGCCCGCCGTGCACGCGCAGCAGCCGGCCGAGTCCGGGCAGCCGGTAGATACGGTGGCCCTCCGGGTCCGGCAGGGCCTCCGCGACCTCGCGGATCAGGCAGTTGAGCAAGGGCGCGGCGGCGTACGCGTCGGCGCGCTCCGCGACGTCGTGGCCGGGCGGCATCAGGTCCACGCGTTCCCCTTCGTCGGCCTCGGATCCGCACCGCTGCACCGGGGTGCGCCCGCGGTGGAAGAGCGACCAGTATGTCTACCCGGGGGGCGTCGCCATGACGCCCGCGTGGCAGCAAGGAGGCCGACCGTGCACCGTCCCCGGACCGCCGAGGCGGCCGTCGGCGAGGAGCTGGCGGCCGTGCGTCCTGGTCTTCTCCCACGCTACGCAGCCGAGCTGCCCGGTGCGCGGGCGTCGGTGCTGACCCGGTTGTGGCGGGGGCTGGTCCATGAGCCGCTGCCGTGGATCACGGCCCGGGAGCGGGTCCGCGACGGCCTGGTGCTGCGGCTCGGCGACGGCCGCACCCTGTCGGGGCCGCCCTCGGACCCGTACGCGACGTCGGCAGCGGTCACCGAGGTGCGGCTCGACGGCACGGCGTACGACGACCCGGCGCGGCTGATCACCGTGCTGTCCGTGCCGCACGGCGACGCGTTCGCCGCGGAACTGGAGCACTGTGTCGCGTCCCTCGCGCTGTCGCGGGCGGACCAGCCGGACGGGGACGCCGGGGAGGAGCCGGCGGCCGACTGGGAGTGGGAGCAGCGGGTGGTCGACGGGCACCCCTACCACCCCGCCTGCCGTTCCCGGCCCGGGTTCTCGGTGGCCGAGCAGCTGGCGTACGGCCCGGAGCACCGGCCCGTGGTCCGGCTGGGCCTGCTGCCGGTGCCGGCCCGGGAGTGCCTGGTGACCGGGGAGTGGCCGGAGCACCTGCGTGACGGGGAGCGGCTGCTGGTGCCGGTGCATCCGTGGCAGGCCCAGCATGTGCTGGCGCGTCCCGCGACCGCCGGTGTGCTGCCCGCGCATCCGCTGATGTCGCTGCGCACGCTGGCCCTGCCGGACGGCGGCCCGCATGTCAAGACGGCGCTGTCGGCCCGGTTGACGTCGTCGGTGCGGGACATCTCGGTCGGTTCGGTGGCGGCGGCGCAGACCCTGTCGGCGTTCACGGCCGAGCTGGCGGCCCGCACCGACGGGCTGCTGCACATCACCCGCACCCTCGGCGCGGTCACGGCCCACTCCCCCGATCTGGCCGCGGTGTGGCGGGAGTCGCCGCAGGTGTACGCGGGGCCCGGCGAGCAGGTCGTGCCGGTGGCCGCCCTCGCCCGGACGGGGCTGCCCCGCTCGCCCGGCTGGCTCACGGCGTTCACCCGGCTCGCGCTGACGGCCGGGCTGCGGATGCTGCAGCTGGGGGTGGCCCTGGAGGCGCACGGGCAGAACCTGCTGGTCGTGCTGTCCGAGACGGGGACGCCGAGGCGGCTGGTGTACCGGGACGTCGCCGACGTCCGGGTCAGCCCCGCCCGGCTGGCCCGGCACGGCATCCCGGTGCCGGACCTGCCGGCCCGCAACCTGACGGACGACCCGGTGGCCTTGCGGCGGAAACTGTTCGGTTCACTGGTGGCGGGCGCCCTGGCGAGCACGGCCGGTTCGGCGCCCGCCCTGGCCGCTGCGCTGGAACCGGTTCTGCGAGACCTTCCGGACGACGGCGACGGCTCGGCTCTGCGTCATGCCCCGCTCCCCGCCAAGGCACTGACGCTGATGCGACTGTCACCGGACAGGCCGGGTGATCAATGGACGTCCCTGGCACATCCGCTGACCGACGATCAGCTCGTTTTGATGCCGGACCCCGCCGATCAATAAGATCCGCCGATGATCACAAGAAAACGGCTGGCGGCGGGAGTCTGTGCTCTGCTCGCCGCCCTGACGGCCGGGTTGGCCTTCCCTGCCGGTGCGGTCGCCGACGAGGAACCGGACGGCAAGCCCGCTCCGAAGGTCGAGCTGGTCCTGGACGTCAGCGGATCCATGCGCACACGGGACATCGACGGCGGGTCGCGGATGGCCGCGGCCAAGCAGGCGTTCAACGAGGTGCTGGACGCCACGCCGAAGGAGGTCCAGCTCGGCATCCGCACCCTCGGCGCCAACTACCCGGGCGACGACCGGCTCACCGGCTGCAAGGACACCGAACTGCTGTACCCCGTGGGTCCCTTGGACCGCACCGAGGCCAAGACGGCGGTGGCCACGCTGGTGCCGACCGGCTGGACCCCGATCGGCCCGGCGCTGCAGAAGGCGGCCGCCGACCTGAAGGGCGGCGACGGCACCCGCCGTATCGTGCTGATCAGCGACGGCGAGGACACCTGTCAGCCCCTGGACCCGTGCGAGGTGGCCCGCGAGATCGCGGCCCAGGGCATCGGCCTGACCATCGACACCCTCGGCCTGGTGCCGGACGCGAAGACCCGCGACCAGCTCAGCTGCATCGCGGACGCGACCGGCGGCACCTACACCTCCGTGCGGCACAAGAAGGAACTGACCGACCGAGTCGGCCAGTTGGTCGACCGGGCCGCCGACCCGGTGGTGACGCCGGTGGCCACGCAGGGCGCCACCGAGTGCTCCAAGGCCCCCGAGCTGACCTCCGGCCTGTACACCGACCGTCAGGAGTTCGGGCAGCAGCGCTGGTACCGGGTGCAGGTCGAGCCGGGGCAGGAGCTGCGCGCCTCGGTGAGCGTGGCCGACGACCGGGCGGTGCGGCCGGACTACGGCGTGCTGCTGCGGGCGGTGACCGTGCACGGCCGGGAGATCGTGCGCGGTGAGGCGGCCGGCACCGGCCGCACCGACATGATCTCCACGGGTCTGCGTTACCCGCGGCCGGAGAGCGACGACGACAACGCGTCTGCGGAGACGGTGTGCCTGCAGGTCACCAACTCCTTCACGGCGGCCCCCGGGGTGAAGACCACGCCGGGTCTGCCGTTGGAGCTGACCGTCGACGTGGTGGACGGGCCGGACCGGGCCTCGGACGTGGCGGCCTTCGGGCTGGGCCGGGGCTGGTGGCTGCTCGGCGTGCTCGTGGTGGTCGGCTTCCTGGCCGGACTGGTGTGGGGCTGGCTGTCGCGCTGGCGGATCGCTGTGTGGAGGACGAACTGATGCGTGCGATACGAGCGTTGGGCGCGGCCCTGCTGATGCTGGGGCTCTCGGCCGCACCCGCGGCCGCGGACACCCCCACCGCGAGCCCGTCCGGTGACAGCTCGGCACCGACCCAGGCGGGCACGTCGTTCCGGACCGCCACGGAGATCGAACAGGGGCAGCGGGCCACCGCGAACGGCTCCACCGGCGACTACCTCTACTGGTCGTTCCCGGCCGACGCCGGGCAGCGTCCCACCGTGCACGCGACGGTGAAGCTGCCCGAGCAGCACACCACGCAGACCTGGCAGGTGGACGTCTACGACGGCCTGCGGCGCCGCCAGGCCTGCCAGTGGGGCGCCCAGACACGCACCGTGGGCGCGGAGGCGGCCTCCGTGGACCTGACGTGTGTACTGCGCACGGTCCGTGCCTGGTCGGAGCCGTGGGCGAACGATCCGCTGCCCGGCACGTACTACATCCGGCTCACCGTCGTCTCGCTCAGCAACGCCGACCTGGGTCTGCCGGTCGACGCCGCGGTGCAGGTGGACTCCAAGGACATCGGCGGTGCGGCGGCCGTGGACGGTTCGCTGGCCGAGCCCCTGGTGCCGGGGATCGCCGTCACCGCGAAGAAGGACGACGACGACCGCGGCGCCGTGCTGTCGGACATCGAACCGGACGGCGGCTGGGCGTCGGGCTGGTGGTCGGACCGGTGGGTGTGGACGGGGATCGGCGCGATCCTGGCCGCACTCGCGGGCATCGGCGGCTATGCGCTGACCCGCGGCTCGGGGCGACCCTCGCACGTGCCGCCGGGCGTCTGACGCCGGCGCGAACCGCAGCAGGAGGAACGCGAGGCCCGTACCCCGCCGGGGTGCGGGCCTTGTGTCATCCGGCGTCCCGCAGGGCCTTGGCCAGGCTGCCGTCCCCGCTGACGGTGGCACCGCCCTGCCGCAGCACCGCCGCCAGATCCGTCTCCCCGCGGGCCAGTGCCGTGCGGGCGGCGGCGTCGAGCACCAGCCGGGCGTCGGGTTCGGCGGGCGCCGGCCCGTCGCCGTACACGGGTGCGTCCTCGCCGGCACCGACGTACACGTGGAACACGCCTTCCTCGACGCACACTTCGACCACGCCCGTGCCCTCCACCCCGCGCAGGGCACGCAGCAGCGGCAGCGCGAACCAGTGCGCCCGCACCGCGTCCGTGGGCCGCGGCTCGCCCAGCTCCGCCTGTCCCCACTCCCCCAGCGCCTGCAGCACCGGCAGCAACGACCTTCCGCGCGCGGTCAGTTCGTAGACGTAGGCGGCACCGGGCGGCGGCAGCCTGCGCCGGCCGGCCAGTCCGTCCCGTTCCATGTCCCTCAGCCGGGAGGCGAGGACGTCGGTGCTCACCCCCGGCAGGTCGGCGTGCAGGTCGGTGTAACGGCGGGGCCCGGCCAGCAGTTCACGGACGATCAGCAGGGTCCAGCGGTCGCCCACCAGGTCGAGCGCGCGGGCGGCGGAGCAGTACTGGTCGTAGCTTCGGCGAGGTGACATGCGACGCAGTCTAGACACGTTGTTGGACTTTCCAAGCGCCTACTTGGTAAAACCAAGCAACACAACTCTCCGGGAGGGGCGCATGGAGTTCCGGCAGTCGAACAAGCTCAACGGGGTCTGTTACGAGATCCGCGGCCCGGTGATCGAGCAGGCCAATGCGCTGGAGGAGGCGGGCCACAGCGTGCTCCGCCTGAACACGGGCAACCCGGCGCTGTTCGGCTTCGAGGCGCCCGAGGAGATCGTGCAGGACATGATCCGGATGCTGCGGCAGGCCCACGGCTACACCGACGCGCGCGGCATCCTCCCCGCCCGTCGTGCGGTCGCCCAGCGCTACCAGACCCTCGGCCTGGACGTCGGCGTCGACGACGTCTACCTGGGCAACGGTGTCTCGGAGCTGGTGTCGATGGCGGTGCAGGCCCTGGTGGAGGACGGCGACGAGATCCTGATCCCCGCCCCCGACTACCCGCTGTGGACGGCGGTGACCACCCTCGCGGGCGGCAAGGCGGTCCACTACCGGTGCGACGAGCAGGCCGACTGGACCCCGGACCTGGCCGACATGGCCGCGAAGATCACCGACCGCACCAAGGCCGTCGTGATCATCAACCCGAACAACCCGACCGGCGCCGTCTACCCCAAGGAGGTCCTGGAGGGCATCCTCGACCTCGCCCGCCGGCACCACCTGATGGTGTTCGCCGACGAGATCTACGACCAGATCGTCTACGACGACGCCGTGCACCACTCGGCCGCCGCGCTCGCCCCGGACCTGGTCGTCCTCACCTTCTGCGGCCTGTCGAAGACGTACCGCGTGGCCGGATTCCGCTCCGGCTGGTTGGTGGTGACCGGTCCGAAGCAGCACGCGCGCGACTACCTGGAGGGCCTGACCATGCTGGCCTCCATGCGCCTGTGCCCCAACGCGCCCGCGCAGTACGCCGTCCAGGCCGCGCTCGGCGGCCGCCAGTCCATCCGTGAGCTGACCGCGCCCGGCGGCCGGCTGCGCGAGCAGCGCGACACCGCCTGGCGGAAGCTGAACGAGATCCCCGGCGTGTCCTGCGTCAAACCCCAGGGCGCCCTGTACGCCTTCGCCCGCCTGGACCCGAAGGTCCACCGGATCCACGACGACGAGAAGTTCGTGCTGGACCTGCTGCTGCGCGAGAAGATCCAGGTCGTCCAGGGCACCGGCTTCAACTGGCCGGAACCCGATCACTTCCGCATCCTCACCCTGCCGCACGCGGACGTGCTGGAGGCGGCGATCGGCCGGATCGGGCGGTTCCTGAGCGGGTACCGGCAGTAGCCGACGGCAACCGGTGGGTCCGCCGCCGGGTACGGACCGGCCCGGCACGGCGCTCGCGTACGGAATCCCGCGGGGCGGCCGAGGCCGGCCACAGGGCTTTTCGCCTGGATCGGCCCGGCCGCGCGGCGCGGTGCCTCTCGGACGACCCGAGCGGGGTCCGGTGCGTGCAGCCGCACGGCGGAGGAGGGGGTCGACGCGGAGCGTCGGCGAGTGACGGCGACGCGGCAGATGAGCGTGCCGGACCCCGCGACGCCGGGATGATCCGAACGACAGGCCCTAGCCTGAGCGGCATGGCTGATCTCATTCTCGTCCGGCACGGGGAGACCGAGTGGTCGCGGTCCGGGCGGCACACCGGCCGGACGGACGTTCCGCTGACCGAGCGCGGGCGCGATCAGGCGCGGCGCCTCGCGCCCGCGCTGCGGCAGCTGCGGGTGGCGGCGGCGTTCGCCAGTCCCCTGCAGCGGGCGCAGGAGACCGCCGAGCTGATCGGGCTGACCGGCGTGCGGACCGACCCGGACCTGCAGGAGTGGGACTACGGCGGCTACGAAGGCGTGACCACCGCGCGGATCCTGCGGGAGCGGCCGCACTGGTTCCTCTTCACCGACGGGGTGGTGCCGGGGCCGGCGGACCGTCCCGGGGAGAGCCCGGAGCAGGTCGGGGCGCGCGCCGACCGGATGCTGGCCAAGGTCGAGGCCGAGGCGGCGGGCGCCGGCGCGGAGGAGGTGGTGGTGCTGGTGTCGCACGGGCACTTCCTGCGGGTGCTCACCGCCCGCCGGCTCGGGCTGCCGGCGTCCTCCGGCGCGCTGTTCCAGCTGGGCACCGGGACGCTGTGCCGGCTGGGCACCGAGCACGGCCGGCCGGTGATCGCCGAGTGGAATGTCAGACCCCCGGCCTAGCCTGCTCCTCAGCAGGCCATGTCCGTGACGTCGTGTCGTCCGAGGCGGCGGACGGGACGCACGCGGACACGTTCCGGGTGCCGGCGCCGCCGGCAGCCGTCGGAAGGAGCACGCCGTGACCCGACCGCCGACCGCCGCACAACGACGTCTCATCGACGCCGCCGACCCGGTGACCGGGCGGCTGCGCGGAACGCCGGCGCAGCTCGCCGCGCTGGTGAAGCGGGGCCTGGCGTTCCGGCATCCGCGGCCGCCGCACGACCACTTCCTCACCCCGGCCGGGCACCGGATACGCGAGCAGGAGCCCGCGGCGCCGCCGGATCCGGCTCCCGCGCAACCGGAGCCCGGCGTGTTCACCGCGCGCACCGGCGACGCGGCAGAGCCGGTGCAGGACGAGGCGGTGCGGGCGCGGGAGGTGCGCAGCGCCTGGCAGGGGCTGCTGGAGCTGCGCCGGATGACCAACCCGGACGGGGCGGCCGAGCGGCCCTGCGGCTGGGAGCGGTCGCATCTGGTGCAGGCCGCGGCGCTGGCCCTGGAGGCGGCCGGGCACCGTCCGGCCGGGCCGGACGCCGACGGCTACCGGGTGCGGGCAACCGCGCAGCCGGAGGCGGTCGCGGTGTACGGGCCGCGGGCGGCGCTGCGGGCGTGGGCGGACACGCTGGAGCGGGCCGGATGGCAGGCCGGGGAGTACACCGAGCCCAGGACCCGCATCAGGTATGTGCTGGCGTCCCCACGGCGTGTGTGAGCGTGCGCGAGGTGCGTGCCAGGATCGGTGGGCAGTGCGAGGACGTTGAAGGGAGAGGCATGAGCGAGCCGTTCTCGGTGCGGGTGACCGTCCGCGGATACGAGACCGACGTCCAGGGCCATCTCAACCAGGCCGTGTACCTCAGCTACGCGGAGCACGCCCGCTGGTCGCTGATGCAGGCGGCCGGGATCGGCCAGGCCGACCTGCGCGAGCATCAGGTGGGCCCGGTCGTCCTGGAGACCACCATCCGCTACCGGCGGGAGCTGCTCGCGGGGGACGAGGTGGACGTCAGCTGCGCCTTCACATGGGGCGACGGCAAGACGTTCCGGATCGCGCAGACGATGCGCAAGGCCGACGGCACCGTGGCCGCCGACCTCACCGCGGTGTGCGGTCTGATGGACCTGAAGGCCCGGAAGCTGCTGCCCGACCCGCAGGGGCGGCTGAAGGAACTCGCCGCCGATCCGGCCCTGTTGGGGATCCCGGGCGGGTGACGTCACATGGCGCCCCGCTGTCCGGCGAGGTGGCCGGAGAGCGGGGCGAGCGGGTCGGCCCCCGGCGGCGACGACAGGTCAGTCCCCGGCGGCGATCCGGGCCAGACGCCGGGCCTCCTCGCGGGTGGCGCGGGCGACGGCGTCCTCGTCGACGGTGAGCAGCCGGCCGTCTTCAACGATCTGACGGCCGCCCACGAAGGAGGCGGTGACCGGGGCCGGGGCCCCGAAGACCAGTGCGGTCACCGGGTCGGCGATGGAGGCGTGGGCGAGGGTGTCCATCCGCCACAGCACGACATCGGCCAGCTTGCCCGGCTCCAGCGAGCCGATCTGCCCGGCCCGCCCGAGGACCCGGGCGCCGCCGTGGGTGGCCATGCGCAGCACCTGACGGGCGTTCAGCGCTTTCTCGCGGTGGGCGCCGAGGCGGTTGACGAGCAAGGCGTTGCGCAGCTCGGTGTGCAGTTCGCCGGACTCGTTCGAGGCGGTGCCGTCCACGCCGAGGCCGACCGGGACACCCGCGCTCAGCAGGTCGGGGACCCGTGCGATGCCCGCGGCCAGCCGGGCGTTGGAGGACGGGCAGTGCGCGACCCCGGTGCCGGTGCGGGCGAACGCCGCGATGTCGGCGTCGGACATGTGCACGCAGTGCGCCATCCAGACGTCCTCGCCGAGCCACCCGGTGGACGCGAAGTAGTCGGTGGGGCGCATCCCGAACTTCTCCCGGCAGTACTGCTCCTCCTCCGCGGTCTCCGAGCCGTGGGTGTGCAGCCGCACACCGAGCCGGCGGGCCAGCTCGGCGCTCTCGCGCAGCAGGTCGGTGGAGACGGAGAACGGGGAGCAGGGGGCGACGGCCACCTGGGTCATGGCGTCGAAGGAGGCGTCGTGGTGGGCGGTGACGGTCTCCTCGGTGGCGGCGAGGGCACCGTCCAGGCTCTCCACGGCGAAGTCGGGAGGCAGGCCGCCGTCCTTCTCGCCCCGGTCCATCGAGCCGCGGGCGAGCGTGAAGCGCAGGCCCGTCTCCCGGGCGGCCCGGACGATCGCGCCGGACAGGTCGCCGCAGCCGCGCGGATAGACGTAGTGGTGATCCATCGTGGTGGTGACGCCGCCCTTGGCCAGCACCGCCAGTGATCCCTGCGCCGCGCGGTGGCACATCCGCTCGTCGAGGCGCGCCCACAGCGGATACAGCGCGACCAGCCAGTCGAACAGGTTGTGGTCGGTGGCCAGGCCCCGGGTGAGCCACTGGTAGAAGTGGTGATGGGTGTTGACCAGGCCGGGTGTGGCCAGATGGCCGCGGGCGTCGATCCGCCGGACGACATGGTCGAGGTCCGCGGGTGCCGGGCCGGCGCCGACGGACTCGATCCGGTGGCCGGCGAGGACGAGATGGCCGACGGCGTGCTCGGTGTCGTCGGCGTCCACGGTCGCGATCGCGCAGTTGTCGATGACGATGCGCTGGATCTCCGGTGCTGCCATGGCGCTCCCTGGGTCGGTCCGGTGGCGGCCGGGGACAGGACGTGTCCGCACGGGCCGTGCCACGGTGCGTGCTTCGGTCGGACCGGCCGGGCGGGCGGTCCGCGTCAGAGGTTGGTCAGATCGGCCGGGATGAGCTGGTCGGCGCCGTCGCGCAGCACGGTGGCCTCGATGAGGCCGTAGGGCCGGTCGGCGGCGTGGTACACGGCGCCGTCGGCGGCGTCGTTGGTGAGGCCGAAGGGCGACAGGTCCGAGCGGAAGTGGTGCTGGTTGGGCATCGAGAAACGGATCTCGTCGATCCCGTCGCAGGACTCCAGCACCCGAACGCCCATCGCGAAGAGGGTCTGCTGCAGCGAGTACGAATAGGTCTCGGCGAACGCCCGCAGCGCGTGAGTGCGCACCCTTCGGTAGGAGCGGTCCCAGTCGGGGGCGGGTGCGCCGGTGCCGTCCCAGGTGTGCCGCCACCAGGTGGAGACGGTGGTGGCGAGGATGCGGTCACGGTCCTCCTCCAGGGTGGTGTACTCGTCCCTGAGAAAGCCCCAGAACTCGGAGCCGGTGGAGTTCAGCACCGTCAGGTCCTTCAGACCGGACAGGACCTGGACGCTGTGGCCGTCGTAGGTGATCTGTGCGCGGCGGATCTCCTGGCCCCTGCGGACGAAGGAGTGACCGGTGGCGGGTGTGCCGTCGGGGGTGTCGATCCGGTCCCAGGCGTACTCCTCGATGCGGATGCGGGCCCGGTGGATCGGCGCGGTGTCGTCCACGAAGTGGCGGGCGAGCCGGATGCCGAAGTCCTCGGCGCTGTCGATGCCGAACCGCTTGGCGAAGGCGTACACCGTGTTCTTGGTGGTGTCGGTGGGCAGGACGTTGGCGTTGGAACCGCTGCGGTGCACCTCCTCCATGTCGCCGGACAGGGCGACGGAGACGTTCAGGTCCTTGATGTGGTGGGTGTCGCCGTCACGTGTGATCTTGACGACGCGGTTCTCGGCCTTTCCGTACTGGTTCTGTCCCAGGACGCATCGGGTCATGGTGTCGGTCAGCTCCCTCGGTACACGGAGTAGCCGAACGGGGAGAGCAGCAGCGGTACGTGGTAGTGCTCGCCGGGCACCACCGCGAAGGCCACGGCGACCTCGGGGAAGAACGCGGGGCTGCCGCTCTCGCCGTCCTCGGGCGCGGGGGCGTCCCGCCGGGCCGCCGCGCGGGTGGTGGCGTAGGTCTCGGTGTCGAACACGAGCCGTGCGTGGGTGGTGCCCTCCGGCAGCGCCGGGAGGTCCCGGCACCGCCCGTCGGTGTCGGTGGCGGATCCGCCCAGCTCCTGCCAGCCGGCGGTACGTCCCGCGCGGGCGGCCAGGAGGACGGGGACACCCGCGGCGGGCCGGCCGAGGCCGGTGTCCAGGACATGGGTGGACACGGAGGCGGTTCTTCCGGTGCTCATGGTGCCCTCTTCGATCAGTCGCGCGAGCCGAACACGGTTGATCTTCCCCAGCTCGGTGCGGACGGTCCGCCACTCCTGCTCCGGCGTGTTGCGGAGCCGCTCGGCCGCCGCGTCGCGCATCTGCTCGCCGGTCAGCCCGGTGGCGCAGATCAGGAACACATGGCCGAACGTGCGCTCGTACGCCTGGTTGAGTGCGTGCATCTCCGCCTTGAGGTCCGCGGAGGCACGGGTCATGCCGCTCTGCTCACGGGCGGAGGCCGTCTCCCCCGGCCGCGGACGGCCGATCGGCGGATGCCCGGCCAACGCCTCCTCGAGGTCGTGCGTGGTCAGCGCGGCGAGGGCGGTGTCGGCGGCGGCGTACAGCTCCTCGGGTGCGGCGAAGGGCCGGGCGACGAGCACCCGATCGGCCCACGCCGTCGAGGCACAGATCCGCAGGAGGGCGGCGCGCGCCGCCGCGGGCGCGGAAGCGTTGAAGCGGGCGAGGCCCGACGGCAGGGATGTCGACGTCACGGCAGCCTCCGTGGCCTCGAACACGTGGTGTACGGAACACGTCGCGGACAGCTAACGCCTCCGCAGCGACCGCGTCAACGGTGTGTCGAGCATGTCCGGCACCGGGCGCAGCGATCGCGCCCCCCGGGCCGGCCGGCTCCTCCCCCTCGGCACCCGGCCGGTCCCCTCCGGCCGGCTCCCCGCGCCAGTCCCCGCGTCAGTTCTCCTTCTCGCGGTTGAGGCAGGTGTAGACGGTGAGGCGGCTGACGCCCAGGGCGCTCGCCACGGTCGCAACCCCGTGCCGTACGGCGGACGCGCCGCGCGCCTCCAGGGTGCGCACGATCCGCTGTTCGGCCTTGCGGTCCAGCTCGGCCGACGGCCTGCCCGACGTCCACGGCGTCCGGCGCGGCGCCCTCACCGGCCTCCCGTGCGTCCACCGTGTGGGCGGGCACCTCGTCCAGGGCGAAGGGTTCGGTCGTGGACTCCGGTTTCCGTCGCACGCGCTCAGCCTGACGCGCCGGCCGGTGCGCGGGCAGACGCGGCCGCCGCCGAGGCCCCGGGACCCGCCTCTTCGCGGTGCCCCGCAGCTTTCGGGGTGCGCGGCGGCGGCGGGCGCAGGAGGCTGAAGGCATGAACACCCGGCATCCGCACATCGTGGTGCACTCCCCGGCGCTGGACGGCTCCCGGCGGGTCACCGAGGGCGATGTCACCCTCGGGCTCGCGTCCCACCTGGACGACGTGATCGAGATCCTCCGGCATGCCGACCTGGACCGGTTCGAGGTGGAGGACAGCGACATCGTCGAGTGGCAGGGCGGCGGCCCGGAGGACTGGCCGGGCCTGTCGGACGACGACTGGTGAGCCGGACGCCGCCCGCGCCCTGCCGCGTCCCGTCGTCTACGGCACGGGACGTAGACCCCGTACGCCTTGCTCAAATCAACCTCTGAACCGGGCCCGCGGGGGATGGGCCGGCGCTGCGCGCGGGCACCCTCTTCCCCGAGGGCCCCGCCGGAACGGGGGCGGCGGGCGCCCTTGCCCCGAGGGACCCGCCGGCACGGGGGCGGCGGGCCCCTCGTTCTGTTTCCGCCCTGGACGCCTTGTTCTCCGCCTCCGGGCACCGGTCGGGCTCCGCCCCGCACACAATGCCCCGGACCGGAAGGAACCGGTCAGGATTCGAGAAGCGCGAACCACTGCACCGGACCTAGCCTGCTCGGCATGAAGCTCACCATTCACACCACCGTCCTCCCGCACGTCGACCCGGACGCCTCCCTCGCCTTCTACCGTGACGTCCTCGGTTTCGAGGTCCGCAGCGACGTCGGACAGGGCACGATGCGCTGGATCACCGTCGGCCCGCCCGGCCAGCCCGACGTCTCCCTGCTGCTGGCGCCACCCGCCGCCGACCCGGGCATCACCGAGGACGAGCGCCGTACCATCACCGAGATGATGGCCAAGGGCACCTACGGCTGGATCATGCTGGCCACCGAAGACCTGGACGAGGTCTTCGAGCAGGTGCAGGCGGGCGACACCGAGGTCGTCCAGGAGCCGACCGAGCAGCCGTACGGCGTCCGGGACTGTGCCTTCCGCGACCCGGCGGGCAACCTGGTGCGCATCCAGCAGCTGCGCTGACCGCGCCGACCGGAGGAAGGGGGCACAACCCCATGTGCCGGCCCGAGTGGCGGCGTGCGCAGGCCGAGGCGCAGCGCCTGGCCGATCTCGCCCGACTGCGCCGTGTCCGCGACCGGATCGACCGGGAGTTCGCGCAGCCGCTGAACGTGGAGGAGCTGGCCCGGGCTGTGCACATGTCCGCCGGACACCTCAGCCGGCAGTTCCGGGCCGCCTACGGCGAGTCGCCCTACGCCTACCTGATGACCCGGCGCATCGAGCGCGCGGCGGCGCTGCTGCGGCGCGGCGACCTCAGCGTCACCGAGGTGTGCCTCGCCGTCGGCTGTGCGTCGCTGGGGACGTTCACCACCCGCTTCACCGAACTGATCGGCATGCCGCCCGGCGCCTACCGGCGTCGCGCGGCCGCCCGGGCGGATTCGGCGGCGCGGACGGCGGACCTGGCGGACGCGTCGGACGCCCCGGATGCGGCGAACGCACCGCAGCCGGTGCGGGTGCCGGGGGAACGGGAGGCGACCGCGAGCGGCCGTCCCCCTGGAACGCGGGCCGGCGAGGACGCCGCCCCCGGGATCCTGGTGGACGGCATGCCGGCGTGTGTGGCGAAGCAGGTGACCCGGCCGGTCAGGAACCGCACCGTGCCGTGAGCGGCGGCCTCGGCGCGACCGGCCGCACCGGCGACGGCCGCCCCGGGTGCCGCCGCAAGCGCCGCCTGCCGGGTGCCGCACGGCGGGCAGGCGGCTCATGCGGCCGCTGTGCCTGCCCTCGCCGGTGCGGCCGGCGCGCGCCGCGTGGAGGAGCGCCTCCCCGAGCGTCGTCGCGTGCGGATGCGGGTTGGTGCGCGGATACACGCAGGACAGCGTGGCCCGGGGTGCTCCGGTCAGGGGCAGGTGGAGGACGTCGGGGTCGGGGTGCTGGGCCGCGTCGGCCGCCTCGTCGGGCAGTCCCGCCGTCCGGTCGTCGACCCGGACCGGCTGCACGATCACGTGGTGGCGTTGCTCCAGGTGTGCGAGGGCGCGCCGCCCCGGCCCGGTGGGGAAGCCCCACGCGTAGCCGAGACGCGGCGGGGCGTGGCTCTCGGGCGGCCGCAGGGCGGCCTCCAGGCATGGGAGCAGGATGCGCAGTTCGGCCTGCGGACGCCGGCCCTCGGCGGTCAGCCGTGGTGCCGGGTGCTGCGGTCCAGCAGCGAACGCCCCAGCGCTTCCTCCAGCCGGCGGATCTGCCGGCTGAGGGTGGGCCGTGACATGCCGAGGCGATCGGCGGCCCAGGTGACGTGCTGTTCCTCGGCGAGCGCGAGGAAGCACCGCAGGTGCTGAATGCCGATGTCCACGCAGGTGACAGGAGTCATTCCGCCCCCTGAGGGAGCATGCCGCCCCTCCCCGGCGTGTCGGCCTCTCGGTACGTGCGGGCGCGACCTGTGCCGGCGCCCCTGGCCAGGCAAGTACACGGTGCGAGGCGGCACGTGGGCCAATGCCGTGCGCGCAACAGAGACCGATCGCGCATCGTCACAGGTCGGAGGGGGCGTCGAGGACGCCTCTCGGGACGGCGGTGAGAGCAGACGTGTGGGCGGCCAGGGACGGGGAGGGCGGCAGGACGGGAACGTCCGCCGCCCTCCCCGCTCGGCTGCTCGTCCCCCTCAGGCCCTCGTCCCGAACCGCTCCCTCAGCTCGACCTTGCGCACCTTGCCGGACACGGTCATCGGGAAGGTGTCGAGGATCTCCAGCCGGCTGGGGATCTTGTAGTGGGCGAGGCGGCCCTCGCAGAAGGAGCGCAGCTCCTCCAGGGTGGGCGGGTCGGCCGGGTCCTGCGGGACGACGCAGGCGAGCACCTCCTCGCCCCAGGTGTCGTGCGGGACACCGACGACCTGCACGTCACGGATCTTCGGGTGGCCGTAGAGGTACTCCTCGATCTCGCGCGGGTAGATGTTCTCGCCGCCACGGATGATCATGTCCTTGATCCGGCCGACGATCTCCACATAGCCGTCCTCGCGCATCACCGCCAGGTCGCCGGTGTGCATCCAGCGGCCCGCGTCGACAACCTCGGCGGTCCTGTCCGGCTGCTCCCAGTAGCCGAGCATCACGCTGTAGCCGCGGGTGCACAGCTCACCTGCCGTGCCGCGGGGCTGGGTCACCCCGGTGACCGGATCGACGACCTTCACCTCCAGGTGCGGCAGGACGCGGCCGACGGTGCCCGTGCGGTGCTCCAGGTCGTCCTCCCTGCGGGTCTGCAGCGACACCGGGGAGGTCTCGGTCATGCCGTAGCAGATGGACACCTCGGCCATGTGCATCTCGGCGACCACCCGTTTCATCACCTCCACCGGGCAGGGCGAGCCCGCCATGATGCCGGTGCGCAGGGTGGACAGGTCGTAATCGGCGAAGCCGGGCAGGTTCAGCTCGGCGATGAACATGGTGGGCACCCCGTACAGGGAGGTGCAGCGCTCCTGCTGGACGGCCCGGAGGGTCGCGGCGGGGTCGAACGAGGGTGCCGGGACGACCATGCAGGCGCCGTGCGAGGTGGCCGCGAGGTTGCCCATCACCATGCCGAAACAGTGATAGAACGGGACAGGTATGCAGATCCTGTCCTGCTCGCTGTAGGCGAGCAACTCCCCCACGAAGTACCCGTTGTTGAGGATGTTGTGGTGGGAGAGGGTGGCCCCCTTGGGGAAGCCGGTGGTGCCCGAGGTGTACTGGATGTTGATGGGGTCGTCGCAGGACAACTGTGCGGCGCGGGCGCGCAGCTGACCGTCGTCGACCGAGTCGGCGCGGGCGAGCAGGGCGTCCCAGCTCGCATCACCGAAGTAGACGGTCCGCCGCAGCCGAGGGCAGGCGCCGCGCACCTGTTCCACCATCGCGCGGTAGTCGCTGGTCTTGTGGCGCTGCGAGGCGAACAGCAGGCTGACACCGGCCTGGTTCAGGACGTACTCCACCTCGTGGGTGCGGTACGCCGGGTTGATGTTCACCATGATCGCGCCGATGCGGGCGGTGGCGTACTGCACCAGCACCCACTCGGGGCAGTTGACCGCCCAGATCCCGACCCGGTCGCCCTTGGCGACCCCGCTCGCGAGGAGGGCGCGGGCCAGTCGGTCGACGTCCGCGGCGAACTCGGCATAGGTCCAGCGGCGTCCGGAAGCCACGTCGACCAGGGCCTCCCGGTCGGGCCAGGCGGCCACCGTCCGGTCCAGGTCGGCGCCGATGGTGTCGCCGAGCAGAGCGGTGGTGCCGGTGCCGTGCGCGTACGACAGCGCGGGCGCCTGGGTGCGCGGCAGCTCGCTCACCGGAAGTCCTCCTCACGGTACTCGTGGTCGGAGCCGGCGGCCGTGGCCTCGCGCAGTTCGATGCGGCGGATCTTGCCGGAGACGGTCTTGGGCAGGTCGCCGAACTCCAGACGGCGGATGCGCTTGTACGGGGCGAGGACCCGGCGGGAGTGCTCGAAGAGGATCTTGGCGGTGTCCGGGCCCGGCTCCCAGCCCTCGGCCAGCACGATGTACGCCTTCGGCACGGCCAGGCGCAGCTCGTCCGGGGCGGGCACCACGGCCGCCTCGGCCACCGCCTCGTGCTCCAGCAGCGCGCTCTCCAGCTCGAACGGGCTGATCTTGTAGTCGGAGGCCTTGAACACGTCGTCGGCGCGGCCGATGTAGGTGATGTAGCCGTCCTCGTCGCGGGAGCCGATGTCGCCGGTGCGGTAGTAGCCGCCCGCCATCGCCTCCGCGGTGCGGTCGGCGTCGCCGTGGTAGCCGGCCATCAGGCCGACGGGCCGCGCGGACAGGTCGAGCGCGATCTCGCCCTCGCGGGCGCCGGGGGCGCCGGTGACCGGGTCGAGCAGCTCGACGCGGTACCCCGGGCTGGGCCGGCCCATCGAGCCGGGCTTCAGGCGCTGGCCGGGGCTGTTGGAGATCTGCACGGCGGTCTCGGTCTGTCCGAAACCGTCCCGGATGGTCACCCCCCAGGCCCGGCGGACCTGGTCGATGACCTCCGGGTTGAGCGGTTCACCCGCGGCGACGGCCTCACGGGGCTTGGTGCGCAGCTGGGTCAGGTCGGCCTGGATGAGCATCCGCCACACCGTCGGCGGGGCGCAGAACGTGGTCACACCCGCCCGGTCCATCTCGGCCATCAGCCGGGAGGCGTCGAAACGTGTGTAGTTGTGGATGAAGACGGTCGCCTCGGCGTTCCACGGGGCGAACAGGTTGGACCAGGCGTGCTTGGCCCAGCCCGGCGAGGAGATGTTCAGGTGCACGTCGCCGGGTCGGAGGCCGATCCAGTACATGGTGGCCAGGTGCCCGATCGGGTACGACACATGGGTGTGCTCCACCAGCTTGGGGCGGGCGGTGGTGCCCGAGGTGAAGTACAGCATCAGCGGGTCGTCGGCGAGGGTGGGGCCGTCGGGGACGAACGCGGCGGACACGTCGTAGGCGTCCTCGTACCGCTGCCAGCCGTCCTCGTCGGGCAGGCCGCCGACGGCGATGCGGGTGTAGGCGCCGGGCACCTCGGCGAACTTGGCGGCGTCCTGGGTGCGCACGACGACATGCTTCACCCGGCCGCGCTCGACCCGGTCGCGCAGGTCGGCGGGGCCGAGCAGCGGGGTGGCGGGGATGACGACGGCGCGCAGTTTCATCGCGGCGAGCGCGGTCTCCCACAGCTCGGCCTGGTTGCCGAGCATGACCAGGATCCGGTCCTCGGCCGCGACGCCGCGCTCGCGCAGCCAGCCGGCGACGCGGTCGGAGCGCTCGGACATCTCCGCGAAGGACAGTCGGGTCTCGGTGCCGTCCTCCTCCACGATGTGCAGGGCGGTGCGGTCGTTGCCCTCGGCGATGACGTCGAACCAGTCCAGCGCCCAGTTGAACCGGTCGGGGCGGGGCCATCGGAAGCCGGCGCAGGCCGTGTCGTAGTCCTCGCGGTGTTCCAGCAGGAAATCCCGCGCCTGGCGGAACAGCTCCGTCGCTGTCGTCATGCGTCCTCCAAAGCCCTTCACATCCGGACCGTTGCCGGGCGGCTGCGTCACATCGTGTAATCCGTGATGCGGGTCTCACCACCCCCGAACGGGGGTGTGTGGGGGCGGGTCCGTGACGAAGGGGCGAGCAGGTGTCGGCGGAGGCGTCCGGGGCGGCGGAGATCAGGGGTGCGCTGGTGCGGCTGCGGCGGGCGACGGGACTGCCCGTCGCCTTCGGCGGCCTGGTGGAGCCGGGCCTGCCCGGGGTGCGGATCAGCGAGCTGAGCGGTACGGCCACACGCGCGCTGAGCGCGCTGGCGGTGACCGCGGGCAACGGGCTGGGCGGCAAGGCGGTGGCGCTGGCCCGTCCGTGCGCGGTGACGGACTACTCGCTGTCCCGGCAGATCAGCCACGAGTACGACGCGGCGGTGGCCGCGGAGGGGCTGCGCGCGGTGCTGGCCGTGCCGGTGGTGGTGCGGCGCCGGGTGCGCGGGGTGCTGTACGGGGCGCTGCGCGCGGCGCAGCCGCTGGGCGACCGTGCGCTGGCCGCGGCCGTGCAGGCCGCGCGGGACGTGGAACAGGCGTTCGTGGCGCGGGAGGAGGCGCGCGACCTGCTGGCCGCGGCGCGGACCGGGACGGCGCCGGGACGGCCGGCGAGCGCGGCCTGGGAGCAGGTCCGCGAGGCGCACGCGGCGCTGCGGGCCCTGGCCCCGCGGATCGCGGATCCCCAGCTGCGGGCCGAACTGCTGGACGCCTGCGGCCTGCTGACCGCCGCGGCCGCCCCGGCACAGCGGGTGAACCTGGCGCCGCGGGAGGTGGACGTGCTGGCCTGTGTGGCCTCCGGTGCGACCAACCGGGCCGCCGCGGCGCGCCTGGGGCTGCGTCCGGAGACCGTGAAGGCGTATCTGCGCTCGGCCATGCGGAAGCTGAACGCCCACACCCGCGGCGAGGCGGTGGTCGCGGCCCGCAGGGCCGGCGTGCTGCCGTAGGGGGCCCGGTCCGCTGCGGCGGCGGACCCGGGTGTGCGGGTTTGCATTTGGCGGGCGACGACGGAAATGGGTCCCTGCCCGGTCCGGTGTCGTGATTCCCGCCTCCCGTGCTCCGGCGCCGATTCCCGTGGTGTGCGAACCGTCACGGATTCCCTCGCTCCCCGACCGGACGGAATTCCGGGGCGCGGTGCCTAGAATTCAGTGCGGCCACGACACACGAGAGGAGCGGTGACCGTGCGACGGGACTTCATGGGCCCTGCGGGCTGCCGCTCCGACCTGGTCATAGGCCATGACGAGGCCGTCGCGGCGGCGCGGGAGCAGCTCGGCCGGGGCGGCAGTGTGCTGCTGCACGGGCCGGCCGGAATAGGAAAGTCGACCGTGCTGCGGGCATTGGCCGCGGAATGCGCCCCGTCGGCGCGTACCGTGTTGCGCTGTTCGGCGACCGAATCCGAATCGCACCTGCCGTTCCTGGCGCTGGCCGATCTCTTCGGGCTGGTGCTGGAAGAGGTCTCCGCAGAGCTGCCCGCCGCGCAGCGCACCGCGCTGGAGTCGGCGCTCACCGGCCGCGGCGAGTCCAGCCTGCGGCGCGACGGTCTGGCGCTGCGCCTGGCGGTGCTGTCCGTGCTGCGCGCCCTCGCCCGGAAGGGACCGGTCCTCGTCGTCGCCGACGACCTGCAGTGGCTGGACGCGGCCAGCGCCGAACTGCTGGGCTTCGCCGCCCGCCGGCTGGGCGACACACCCGTGCGGATGCTGTGCGCGATACGCACCGAGGACGAGAGCCACGACCGCTCCGTCGCGTTCGGCTTCGACCGTGCGGGCGGCCCCCCGTGCCCGCCCGACACCCTCCCGGTGCGGCTGCGCCCGCTGACCCGGACCCACATCTCCGCGCTGCTCGACCACCGCGGCTACCGGGACCTGCCCCGCTCCACCGTCCGGGACATCCACCGCACCAGCGGCGGCAACCCGCTGTTCGCCCTGGAGCTGGGCCGTGCCCTGGCCGAGAACCCGACCCCGCCGCGGCCCGGCGAGCCGCTGCCCGTGCCCACCTCGCTGCGTGCCCTGGTGCTCAGCCGGCTGCGGATGCTGCCGGACGAGGCCCGCCGCACCCTGCTCGTGGCGAGCGCCGGCGCCCGCCCCACCCTGGCGCTGCTGCGTGCCGCCGGGCGGGTGAACGCCGAGACGGAATGCGCCCGCGCCGCCGAACTGGGGTTGCTGGCCACCGAACCGGAAGGCCCGGCCGTGCGGTTCGCGCACCCGCTGATCTCGGCCGCGCTGTACGCGGAGGCCTCCGCGCAGGAACGCCGGGCCGCGCACGCCGCCCTGTCCACCGCCGCCGCCGACCCGATCGAACGGGCCCGCCACCTGGCGCTGGCCACCACCGGCACCGATCCCGAGGTGGCCGCCCGGCTCGCGGAGGCCGCCGCGCTCGCCCGGGACCGCGGGGCACCGTCGGTGGCCGCCTCCCTGGGGCTGCTCGCCGCCCGGCACACCCCCGCCGACGGCGACCCCGGGCCGGACGAGCGGCGACTGCTGGCCGCGGAGGACGCCATCACGGCCGGGGAGGTGGACCTCGCCCGGGACATCGCCCACGGGGTGCTCGCCCGGGCCACCGTGCCCGCCGAACGGGTGCGGGCGTGGATGGTGGTGATCGAGGCCGCCGGGCAGGCCCTCGGCGACGTGGACGCCGTCTTCCCGCAGGCCCTCGCCGACGCCGGCGACGACCCGCGGCTGCTCGCCCTGGTCCACTACCAGCTGGCCTGGCGGGGTCTGGTGGTGGCCGGCGACTTCGCCGAGGCACGCCGGGAGGCCGCGCACGCCGCCGAGCTGGCCGCGCGCGGCGAGGACCGCCGTACCGAGCTGATGGCGCTGGCGTTCCAGGCCTCCACCGAGACGCTGATGGGCCATCCGGACGCCGCCGCCACCATCGAACGGGCGATGAGGGAGCCTCAGGACCCGTACGTGGCCTGCCACCACAACGGCGTCGGCTCGGCCCGTTTCCGGTACCTGCTGATGAGCGACCGGCTCGCCGAGGCCCGGGCCACCATCACGGGGCTGCTGCGCGAGGTCAGACGGCGCGGCATGGTCGAGAGCGAGGTGCACTATCTGCGGTCGCTCGCCGAGACGGAACTGCGCGCCGGGCACTGCGGCCGGGCGCTGGACCTGGCCCGCGAGAGCCTGCGGCTGGCCCGGGACACCGGCATCGGCGAGGGCGCGTCCGCGATGCTGGCCTCGCTCGCCGAGGCCGACGGCGGCGACCCCGGCACGGCGTTGAAGCTGGCCGAGGAGGCGGTGCGGCTCGCCGAGGAGGACGGCGACCAGATGTACCTCTCGCGGGCCCTGGCCGCCCTGGGGCACGCCCACTTCGTGGCCGGTGACGCACCGGCGGCGGTGGCGGCGCTGCGCCGGGTGCGCAAGCTGGAGCGGGCGCTGGGCATCACCGACCCGGCGCGCGGCCGCTGGCACGGGGATCTGGCCGAGGCGCTGGTGCTCACCGGGGAGACCGAGGAGGCGCAGAAGGTCGTCGACACCGCCCGGGAGCAGGCCGCTCGGCTGGGCCGGCAGGGCATGCTGGCCGTGCTGGACCGGGCCGAGGCGCTGGTACGCGCGGCCCGCGGCGAAACCCGGGCGGCCGTCGCCCAGTTGACGGCGGGGCAGGACCGGCTCGCGGCCCTGGGCACCGGGCTGGAGGAGGCGCGGACCGCGTTCGCGCTGGCCCGGCTGCGCAGCGGCCGGCGGCCGGGGCCGACGTCGTACGACGAAGCGGCGCGGCTGTTCCGGCGGTGCCGCGCGCTGCCGTGGCTGCGTCAGGTGGAGGCCGCCGCGCTGGCCCGGCCGGCCCCGCCGGAGCGTCTGCCGGCGGCCCTGGACGAACTGGCGTCGATGGAACGGCAGGTGGCCGCGCTCGTCATCGAGGGCGCCACCAACCGGGAGATCGCGGCGCGCCTGTTCGTCAGCGTCAAGACCGTGGAGGCGACGCTGACCCGGGTCTACCGCAAGCTGGGGATCCGTTCGCGGGTCGACATCGTCCGATTGGCGGCGGCCCGGCGCGCGAAGTGAACGCGGCGCGGGTTGACTGACGGCGTGGATCCAGTGAGGGCCGCCGCCGGCGGACCCCGGACCGGCCGAGGTCTGCCCCGGCCGACCGGGGACCGGCCGGGGGCGGTCAGGGACGGCCGAGGCCATCCGACCGAGGGTTTTCCCTGCCCAACCCCCTAGGGGGTTCCCTCATTGGAGGCGTGCGGGGCGGCTCCTAGCCTGGAGAGCGTGCCGCTCGCCCGGGCACAGGACGTCCGTCCTCACGGCGCGGACATGCGTGTCCAGCTCCACCCCCACCCGTGCGACCCCCCACCGGCCAGCTCACGAGGAGACGCATGTTCGGCCTCACCCGTGCCCGTCGCAGGCGCGGCAGACGGACCGCCGCCGCCCTGACGGCGACCGCCGCGACCGTTCTGCTCGCCGCCCCCGCCGCAGCCGCGCATCCTCGCCCGGCCGGCGACGTTCCCCGGCCCGTCGTCGGCGGCACGCCGACCACCACCGACGCGTACCCGTTCATCACCCAGATCACCGACGCGGCCGGCAACCAGTTCTGCGGGGGAACCCTCGTGGCGGCCCGGAAGGTGGTGACCGCGGCGCACTGCGTGGCCGACGAGACCCCCGCGCAGCTGCGTGTGGTCGGGGGCCGCACCTATCTCGACGGCACCGACGGCACGGTGAGCGAGGTCAGCCGGATCTGGGTCGCCCCCGGCTTCACGGACCCCACGAGCGGCGACGACGTGGCGGTGCTGACGCTCACCACCGCGATGCCGTACACCCCGGCGCCCTATGTGGCCGCCGATGACACGGGCGTGTACGCGCCGGGCACCGTCGCCCGGGTGCTCGGCTGGGGAACCACCACGGAGAACGGCAGCGCCTCCAACCAGCTGCGCACCGCGACCGTGCCGGTGGTCGCCGACAGCGACTGCGCACGGGTGTACGGCTCGCACTTCGTGGCGAGCGACATGGTCTGCGCCGGATATCCCTCCGGCGGCGTGGACACCTGCCAGGGCGACAGCGGCGGTCCCCTGCTCGTCGGGGGCGTCCTGGCAGGGATCACTTCCTGGGGCAACGGCTGCGCGGCGGCGGGTCATCCGGGTGTGTACGCCCGGCTGACCACGTTCTCCTCCCAGGTCGCGGCGCAGGTCGCCGCCTGACCCCTCCCCGGGGACACAGGGCCCCGGGGACACAGACCGGGGGCGTTGCGGGCCGCCACGAGAGGCCCGCAACGCCCCCTTCCAACGGGTCCGGTCAGCGGTTGGGGTCGGCCTTGCTGATGTCGGCCAGCGCGGAGTGCGGGTCGTCGGTGGTGGCCAGGTCACCGAGGCTGACCATGCCGACCGGGCAGCCGCCGTGCTCGACGACGGGCAGCCGGCGCACCGCGTACTGGCGCATCAGCTCGGCGGCGTGGTCGGTGGTGTCGTCGAGGCTCAGGGTCACCACCGGGGGCCGGGTGCACACCTGTCCGGCCGTGGTGGTGTGCGGGTCGCTGCCGCCGGCCACGGCCCTGACCACGATGTCCCGGTCGGTCAGCACGCCGAACAGATCGCAGTCGTAGGACACCAGGACGTCGCCGACGTTCTGCTCGCGCATCACGCGGGCCGCACTCTCCAGCGTGGTCATCGGCTCGACGGCCACCGCACCGGGGTGCATCACGTCGCGTACTCGCCGGGTCATGGGGCACCTCCCGGGGCCGGGCTGGGCACGGGGACGCGGGACGACGTCCCTGACCGCCGCGTAGCCAGAACGGGCCGCGCCAAACCGGGGCCCGACGGGTCGCGCAGGCCGGGGGCCTACGGGTGTCGTGGGTCCGTGCGGGGCCGTACGGGTCGTGGGTCCGTGCGGGGCCGTACGGGTCGTGGGTCCGTGCGGGCCGGTGCCGTTCACCCGGCCGGGTGCGGGGCGGACGCCGGGTCGGCCTGCCATCCGGTCCAGTCGTGGACGGCGACCACGATCACCGGCCCGGCCGGCGGGTCGTCCCGGTACTGCGGGTACTTGGCCCGCAGCCGCACCAGCGCGGCCTCGTACTCCTCGCGGGTGGCCAGGTCCGGCGCGTCGGGCGGCACGATCCGGGCACCGCCGTCCGCGCGGACCCACCACAGGGTCGACCAGTCCTCGGCGTAGCCGTCGGCGAGCAGACACACGGCCGGGGTGACCTCGATGTTGTGCAGGCGCCGCAGCCGTGCGGTGCTCTTCGGTTTGCGGTCGACGGCCGTGACGACGTGGTCGGCGCCGTCCGTGGCGAACACGATCGGCACCAGGTGGGGGCAGCCCAGGTCGTCGACCGTGCCGAGCCGGGCCACCCGGGCGGCCGCGAAGCACCGCCGGGCCAGGGCGGGGTCCATCCGTGTCACGGTGCGGCTCCTCTCCTGCTGCGACCTGCTCACCGCCTGCGGACAGCCCCTGGTGCCCCACCTTGCGCACCGTCCGGTCCGGGCTGCCGCCGTGTGCGTCCGCCGGGGTGCCGCGCGCCTGCCCGGCGGCGTCCCGCGGCGGCTTCCGGGTACCCCCTCAGCTGTGGCCGGGTCACCCGCACCCGCGGGGCCTCGGCGCCAGCCCGCGGGGCCGGGGCGCACCCCGGTCGCCTCACGCCGCCGGCGTCGCGGGACGGCCGACGGACGGCGCACGAGCGAGCGGCGAAGGGAGACGCATGCCGTGGCTTGCGGTTCCGTTGTGGGACGTGACCCAGGGACAGGGCCCGCGGCAGCTGGCCGAGCTGGGGCTCGCGCTGCTGCTGTCGAGTCTGATCGGCCTGGAGCGGGAGGCGCAGCAGAAGAGCGCCGGACTGCGCACCCACACCCTGGTCGGCGTCGCCAGCGCTTTGATGATGGAGGTGTCGCAGCACGGCTTTCTGCAGGTGCTGCACCTGGACAACGTCTCCTTCGACCCCTCCCGCGTGGCCGCGCAGATCGTCTCCGGCATCGGCTTCATCGGCGGTGGCCTGATCTTCGTGCGCCGGGACGCGGTGCGCGGGCTGACCACCGCCGCGACCGTCTGGCTGACCTGCGCGGTCGGCATGGCCTGCGGCGGCGGGCTGCCGATCCTCGCCCTGGCGGTCACCGCACTGCACTTCCTGGTGGTCCGCGGTTACGCCCCGCTGTCCCGCCGGCTCAGCGCCGCCACCACCCCGGCGACGGTGGAGCTGCGTCTGACGTATCTGACCGGGCAGGCCCTGCTGCCGCAGCTGATGCAGCTGTGCACCCGGCGGGGTTTCCGCATCCTGGAGGTCAGAGCCGACCGGCTGCCCCGGCACGCCGGCGCGGCCGCCCAGGTGCTGCTGCGTCTGGAGGGCACCGCGGACGCCGGCCGGCTGGCCTCCGAGCTGTTCCAGGACGAGAACGTGCTCGACGTGCAGCTGCGCCTGGGCGAGGAGGAGGCCGGCGACGCCTGAGCCGGGTCCGAGGGGCTCCGTGTGTGCGGTGACCCTGGGGTGACGTGTGGCCCCTGGGGTGAGGTGTGACCTCGCGGTGAGGTGTGACCCGTGCGGCCGGCGGGCACCCGGGGGCACTGTGCACGGACAGGAGGATGCCGCACGGACACTGCTCACCGGGTGGTTCTCCTTCCCCGACGGGGAGGCGACCGCCGGTGACGTGCTGGCGCTGCACCGGGTGGAGGACGTGCTGCGGCGAGCGGGGCTGCCCTACGACATCGCCTGGAGCCCCGGGTTCCGGCCCCGCGCGCTGCACCTGGACGAGGTGATGCCCGAGCGGTACGGGCAGCTGGTGTTCGTGTGCGGTCCGCTGCACGGGCCGCAGGTCGAACGGCTGCACCGCCGGTTCGCGCACTGTCTGCGGGTCGCGGTGGGCACCTCGGTGATCGACCCGGACGATGCCGCCGTCACCGGCTTCCACCATGTCGTCGCCCGGGACGCGCCCGGCGCCGACCCCCGACCGGACCTGGCCGCCCGCGCGCCCGCGCTGCCCGCCCGGCCCGTGGCCGGGGTGATCCTCACGCACGGCCAGCACGAGTACGGCGCGGCGCGCCGGCACGACCACGTCGCCCGGGAGCTGACCGCCTGGCTGCGCGGCAAGGACTGCGCGCGGCTGGAGCTGGAGACCCGGCTGGACACCCGTGACTGGCGGCTGTGCGCCACACCCGCCCAGCTGCAGTCCGTCCTGACCCGGCTGGACCTCGTGGTCACCGACCGGCTGCACGGCATGGTGCTCGCCCTGCGCACCGGCACGCCCGCGCTGGCCGTGGACCCGGTGGCGGGCGGCGCCAAGGTGAGCGCACAGGCCCGCGCCTGCGGCTGGCCCGCCCTGGTGCCCGCCGAACGCCTCGGACGGGACGAGCTGGACCGCTGGTGGCGCTGGTGCCTGACCTCGGGCCGGGTCGCCGCCCGGCAGGTGTGCGAGGAGTTCACGGGCGCCCAGCAGGACGGCGCCGAGGAGCTGCTGCGGGCGCTGCGGCCGCCTGCGCACCGGTTAGCCCGCAGGGGGCACGGGCACCCGGACCCCGACGCGACAGGCAGCTCGGTCCCCGCGCGGACCGGTCCCCTGAGGAGCAACAGTGTCGACGAGCAGACTTCCCGAGCACGAACAGCGGATCCTGGACGAGATCGAACGCGCGCTCAGCCGTGACCGCCGGCTCGCCCGGCGGCTGCGTCCGCCGCGCCGGCGTCGCCCGGATGTGTCGAAGGTGGCGCAGTGGGTGCCGCGGCCCTGGACCGCGGTGCTGCTCGTGCTGGTCAGCGCCGCGCTGCTGGCGGCCGGCATCGTCACCGACGATCCGGGGGTGATCTGGGCGTTCGCGGTGCTGTGGGCACCGGCGTCGTTCGCCGTGCTCCGGCTGCTGTGCCGGTGGTCGTCCGCGCGCGGCGGCTGAGCACTCGGCCCGGTGGTGGCGGGCCGGTCGCGGGCGCGTTCTTCACCGGGCCCGCGGAACGCCGTGCCGCCGGTGCGGCTCACCCCGTGTAACGGCGGGCCTTCGAGGTGCGCTGGCTGTCCTCCAGCGCCCGCAGCCGTTCCTCCACGTTCGGGGGCAGCACGCGCCGCTCGCGCACGATCCACGGCCAGGCGGCGGCCGCCTCGGCGAACGCCGTCACGGAGACGGCATCGCGCGGCACCGTGCGGGCCAGGTGCAGGGTGCGGCGCAGGGCGGGCCGGACGGGTCTGCGCAGCCAGGTGAACCACAGGGTGTTGCGGATGCCGTCCCGGCGGCGCCGTGTGGAGTCCCGGACGACGCTCGGGCAGTGGTGGACCGTCAGCTCCTCGGCGTAGGCCAGCCACCAGCCGTCCGCGGCCAGGTCGGCGGCGAGCAGCTCCTCCTCGCCGCCGAGCCACAGCCGGGGATGGAAGCCGCCGGCCCGCCGGAACGCCTCGGTGCGCAGGACCGTCGCCGCGGCGAGGAAGGACCCGAGGGCCGGGCCGGGCAGCCAGGACGGGCCGGGGACGGGCGAGGTGCGCAGTTCCTCGACGATCGGGTCCTCGGTGCCGTCCGGTTCGACGACGATGCGGGCGGTGACCGCGCCGAGCGCGGGGTGACGGTCGAGCAGGTCGGCCGCCGCGGACAGGGAACCCGGCGCCCACCAGGAGTCGTCGTCGCAGAACGCCACGTACGGGCTGCGCACCCGGCGCACCGCGAGGTTGCGGCCCACGGCGCCGAGGTTGCGGCCGGGGCGCACCAGGCGGACCTGCGGGTGGCGCAGGGCGACGGCGGTGGAGGTGCCGTCGGTGGAGGCGTTGTCGGTGACGAACACCTCGGGCTGCTCGGGCAGTTCGGCGAGCCGGTCGAGGGTGCGCAGCAGTTCGGGGCGCCGGTTGTGGGTGATGACCACGACGGTGGTGCGGGGGTCGTTCATGGGGTTCCGTCCAGAAGGCGTTCACGTGCGGGGAGCGTTCGGGAGGTCTCGTCCAGCAGCCGGGCGGCACGTTCGAGGTGCGGGGGCAGAAGGCGGCGGGCGCGCAGGGCGTGCGGCAGGCGGGCGAGCGTCTCGCGCAGGGCCTGCCGGGCCGCCGGGTCGTGGCGGGCGTCGGCGGCCAGGGCGCCGGTGCGGGCCAGGGCGCACGGCAGAGGGCGGCGCAGCCAGGCGGTGAGGGCCTCGTTGCGGCGGACCCGGGCGGACCGGCCGGTGCGGGGTCCGGGCGCCGGATGGTGGTGGGCGATCACGTCCGGGCAGTGGGTGACGCCCCAGCCGCGGGCGGCCAGGTCGTAGGCGAGCAGGGTCTCCTCGGCGCCGAAGAACAGCAGCGGGTGGAAGCCGCCGGCGTCCAGGTAGGCGGTGCGGCGCACCACGGCGGCGCAGGCGAGGAAGCCGAGGATCTGCGTGCCGGGCAGGTCGCTGACGTGGCCGAGCGGGGAGTGCGCGAGCACCTCGTCGATCGGGTCCTCCCGCTCGTCGGGGCCGACGAGGGTGCGGGCGGCGAGCAGGCCGAGCCTCGGGTGCTCGTCGAAGTGGCGGGCGGCGGCGGCCAGGGCGCCGGGCGCCCACCAGGAGTCGTCGTCGCAGAACGCCACGTACGGGGTGTGCAGGGCGCGGACACCGTGGGTGCGGGCCACCGCTCCTCGGTTGGAGGGCAGGGCGAGGACCCGCACCTGCGGGAAGTCACGGGCGAGGAGGGTGCGGGTGTCGTCGGTGGAGGCGTTGTCGGCCACCACGACCGGCGGCCGTTCGGGCAGCGCCAGCAGATGCCGCAGGGTGACGGCGAGGCGGGCCGAGCGGTCGCGGGTGGCGATGACCACGCCGACGGGTGCGTCGTCCATGGCGTCCTCCGGGACGGGCTCAGCCCGGTGGTGCCGGGGACGCGGGGACCGGCGGTGCGGGGAGCGTGTCGAGGGCGGCCAGGACCTCGTCGGGACGGATCTTCAGCAGGGCCGGGTCGGGACGGCGGCCGTGCGGGTCGCCCTCCGGGCCGTGCCACAGGGCGAGGTGGCACGGGTCGCCGGCGGGCGGGCCCCAGCGGCGGGGGGCGACCGGGCCGCACAGGGTCACCGAGGGGGTGGCGTGGGCGACGGCGAGGTGGGCGATGCCGGTGTCGCCGCTGACGACGGCGCGGGCGCCGGCCACCAGCGCCGACAGGCGGGCGAAGGGCAGGCCGCCGCCGAAGACGTCCGTGTCGGGCAGACGGGCCCGCTGGGCGAGGTCGGCGACGAGGCCGTCCTCGTCCGCTCCCCCGGTGACCACGACCCGGTGGCCGCGGGCGCGCAGCTCCTCGGCGACGACGGCGAACCGTTCGACGGGCCAGCGGCGGGCCGGGGATCCGGCCCCGGGGTGCACCACGACCGCGCCGGGGGCCGGGCCGGGGCCGGCGGGACGGGGCAGCCGCAGGTCCGCGGGGTCGGCGTGGAGGCCGTACCAGCGCAGCAGCCGGCACCAGCGGTCGCGTTCGTGCTCGTCGGCGTACCAGGGCGGGCCCGCGATGCCCGGGGTGCCGGGGTGGGCGAAGGCGAACAGCCGGCGCGGGTGCAGGGCGGCGAGCAGGCGGTGGCTGGGCGGGCCGTTGCCGTGCAGGTCGACGGCGACGTCCGGGGGCGGGCCGGTCCAGTGCAGGGTGCGCGGCACGGCGCGGCCGGGCGCGGCGGCGGGCAGCAGCCGGTCGACGGCGCCGGTGGCGGCGGCCGCCTCCCCCAGTTCGGCCGGTGCGGCGAGCACCACCCGGTGGCCGGGGAAGCCGCGGCACAGGGCGCGCAGCGCGGGCACGCCGGCGAGCAGGTCCCCGAGGCCGAGGGCGCGCAGCACCAGCACGGTGCGGGCGTGCTCCGGTGCCGTCGGTGCTGCCGGTGCCGTGCCGGTCATGACGCACCCCCGCCCGCGCGGGCCATCAGGGCGGTGGAGGAGCGGCCGTCGAGGTAGGGCAGCAGCACGGCCTGGCCGCCCCACTTCCTCAGCAGGGCCGCCTCGGGCAGGTCGGCGGCCGCGTAGTCCCCGCCCTTGACCCACACGTCCGGGCGGAGCCGGGACAGCAGCCGCTCGGGGGTGTCCTCGTCGAAGACGGCGACGGCGTCCACGCAGGACAGGGCGCGCAGCACACGGACCCGGTCGGCGAGCGGATTGACCGGCCGTCCCTCGCCCTTGCGACGGCGCACGGAGGCGTCGGAGTTGACGCACACCACGAGGCAGTCGCCGAGGCGCCGGGCCGCCTGGAGCAGGCCGACGTGTCCGGCGTGCAGCAGGTCGAAGCAGCCGCCCGCGGCGACGACGGTGCCGCCGGCCGCCCGGATGCGGGCGACGAGCGCCGCCGGGTCGTCGCAGGCCGGCGGTGCGGCGGGGGAACGCGGCGCACCACGGGTGCCGGCCAGGGCGCCCGCGCCGCCGGCGCCGACGAAGGCGGTCGCCTCACCGACCGCGCGTTCCACGGCCTCGCCGACCAGTGCGCCGTCGGCGAGCAGCCCGGCCGCGGTGGCCGCGAACCGGTCGCCCGCGCCGCAGGCGTCGCCGTGGTGGCCGGCGGGCGCGGGCACCAGCAGCGGGTGCTCC
Source organism: Streptomyces thermoviolaceus (assembly GCF_045209695.1). Taxonomy (NCBI): domain Bacteria; kingdom Bacillati; phylum Actinomycetota; class Actinomycetes; order Kitasatosporales; family Streptomycetaceae; genus Streptomyces; species Streptomyces thermoviolaceus. The sequence goes on from NZ_CP109280.1 coordinate 1,034,862, forward strand.
CCGTAGGACAGCAGGGCGCCGCGCGCACCGAGGGTGACGGCGACGGCGCCGGCCCGCCAGTGCCGCAGCAGGGCGGCGGCCTCCTCGGCGACGGCGCGCAACTCGGTGGCGGCCGAGGCGGCCTGGGGGGCCGTGCCGTCGGTCGCCCGGTCACCGGTCAGCGGTGCGGCGAAGGTGCGGGCCTCGGCACGGGCCGGGGTGACCAGGCGGGTGCCGGGCACCGGCGGGCCGCCGCGCGGGTGCGGGTCCCACACCACCGGGGTGCGCCCGCGCAGGTGCGGGCGCAGCACATCGACGGTGCCCCGGCCGTAGTCGGAGACGAGGACGGCGGGCGCGGCGGCGAGCACGGCGCGGGCGGCCGCGGTGGCCTCGCGGGCCCGGCCGTCCCCGCGGTCCAGGCGGGCCACGGGGCGGTCCTGGGCGAGGATGCGGGTCTTCTCCGGCAGGGCGCCGGTCATCGGCAGCGCGACCACCTCCAGCCAGGGCCGAAGCAGCCGGCGCAGGGTGCGGCCGGCCGGGCCGTCGTCCAGGCCGGTGATCAGGGTGACGTCGCGGCCGTCGCGGGCGGCCAGGTAGGCCGCCAGGGCGGCACCGCCGGGACGGGTGCGTTCGGTGCAGCCGGCGACCACCGGCACGGGTGCGTCCGGTGCGAGCCGGTCGGCGTGTCCGGTCAGGTCGCGGTCGAGCAGGGCGTCGCCGACCACGACCAGGGGAGACGTTCCCGCCATGTCACCTCCCGGTCCGCTCGAGGGCGGCGTCGAAGGCCGCGCAGATCATGTGCACCGCGACCAGGTGGAGTTCCTGCACGGTCGCGGTGGAGGACCCGGCCGCGCACAGCGCCTCGTCGCTGCCCGCGCTGAGCGGGTTGGGCGCGGGTCCGGTCAGCGCCCACACCCGCAGGCCGGCGGCGCGTCCGGCGTCGGCCGCGGACAGCAGGTTGGCGCTGGCGCCGCTGGTGGACAGCAGCATCAGCACGTCGCCGGGGCGGCCGTGGGCGCGCACCTGGCGGGCGAACACCTCGTGGACGCCGTAGTCGTTGGCGATGGCGGTGGTGGAGGAGGTGTCGGCGTGCAGGGCGATCGCTGAGTACGGCGGCCGGTCGTCGCGGTAGCGGCCGACGAGTTCGGCGGTCAGGTGCTGGGCCTGGGCCGCGCTGCCGCCGTTGCCGGCGGCCAGCAGCCGCCCGCCGCCGCCGAGGACGGCGGCCAGGTGCTCGCCCCAGCGCTGCGTGATGGGCGCGGACGCGCGGAAGCGGCCGAGGGCGAGCAGCAGTTCGTCGCAGTGTCCGGTGACGGCCGGTGACTCGACGCTCATGTTCGTCACCTCCGTGGGTCGGTGGGATGACGGGCGGTGCGCACGCGGGGCGGCGGTGGGCGCTCAGGCCACCTGCGGCCGCGGTGCGCTCTCGGCCGTCAGACGCCGGTAGACCTGCTCGACGCCGTCGGCGACGCGCGGCCAGGTGAAGCGGGCCAGGACCCGGGCGCGGCCCGCGCTGCCGCAGCGGCGGCGCATCCGGTCGCCGCCCAGCAGGTCGCGGACCGCGCGGGCGACCGCGTCCGGGTCGCCGGGGGTGACCAGGCGGCCGGTACGGCCGTCGGCGACGGAGTCGCGGTGGCCGCCGACGTCGGTGGCGACGACGGGCACCGCGCAGGCCATGGCCTCCAGCGGCACGATGCCGAACGGCTCGTACACCGGGGTGCACAGCACCAGGTCGGCGCTGCGCATCAGGGCGGGCATCCGGTCCGGGGCGACGGCGCCGAGCAGATGCACCCGGTCGCCGACACCGTGTTCCTCGGCGAGTGCCCTCAGCCGCCGGGCCTCGGGCTCGCCGTCCAGCTGTGCGGGCGGCGGGCCGCCGGCGACGAGGAGTTCGGTGTTCGGGATCCGGGTCAGGGCCCGGATCGCCAGGTCGTAGCCCTTGCGGGGGACCAGCCGGCCGCAGGCGAGCAGCCGGTGCCGTCGGGTGCGGCGGGGCGCGGGCGCGGCGGCGGGGTCGGCGCCGGGGTGGAAGCGGACGGGGTCGACGCCGCAGGGCACCACGGACATCCGGCGCGGGGAGACGCCCATCGCGGCGAGTTCGTGGACCTCGTCGGTGCAGGTGGCCAGGACCCGGTCGCAGGTGCGGCCGATCTGCCGTTCCACGGCGATGCGTTCGGGCGGGCTGGTGTCGGCGTCGCCCTGGTGCCGGCGCTTGACGGTGCCCAGGGCGTGGAAGGTCTGGACGACCGGGATGCCGTGCGGTCCCGCGCCGAGCAGGCAGGCCATGCCGGACATCCAGAAGTGGGCGTGCACCACGTCGGGCCGCTCACGGCGCCAGGCGCGCGCCAGGTACGCGCCGAAGTCGGGCATGTACGGGAACAGCTCGTCCTTGGGCAGCACCGTGGGCGGCCCGGCCGGCACATGCTCCACGACGCCGCCGCCGGGCAGCGGCACCCGGTCCGGCAGTGCGGCGTCGTCGCGCCGGGTGTACACGGTCACCTCGTGCCCGCGGCGCGCCAGTTCCTCGGTGAGCCGGGCGACGTAGACGTTCTGGCCGCCGGCGTCGACCCCGCCGATGACGGCGAGCGGGCTGGCGTGCTCGGACACCATGGCGATCCTCATCGGGTCACCTCCTTCAGCAGCCGCTCCCAGTCGTCCAGGAAGCGGGTGAGCCCGTAGCGGGCGAGCGCGGCGGCGCGTGCGCCCTCGCCGGCCGTGCGGGCGAGCAGCGGGTCGGCGACGAAGTCGCGGACGGCGTCGGTGAGGACGTCGACGCGGTTGGAGACCACCCCGGCGCCCGGCGGGACCGCCTCGACGACCTCGGTGGTGGCGAGCGCGACGACCGGCATGCCCAGGTGCATGGCCTCCAGCAGGGACAGCCCGAGGGAGGTCCAGCGCACCGGGTGGACGTACACGCGGCGGCGGGCCATGGCGCGGTGCAGGTCGCGCTGGACCAGTTCGTGGCTGCGGCACCGTTCGGGCGGCAGGCCGAGGTGGTCGGCCAGGCCGTCGGTGCGCATGCCGAACACGTCGAGGGGGGCGGCCCGGGCGAAGGCGGGCAGCAGGTCGGTACCGGTGGTGCGGCCGCGCCGGACCGGTTCGTTGACGACGACGGCGGCGTGCGGCAGTTCGCCGGTCCACAGCGGGCCGGGGTCGACGATGCCGTGCTCGATGACGACGGTCTCGGCGCCGCCCGCGTCCCACATCAGCCGGTTGAAGTGGGTGACGTGGACCAGCGGGATGTCGCCGGGCAGGTCGGCGACCGGGTGGCGGGTGTCGGGCACGTCGCCGTGCGGGGCGTTGTGCTCGAGGTACACCATCGGCGGGGTGCGGCCGAGCCAGCGCCGGACGAGGTCGTGTTCGTGGGGGCGTTGCAGGACGACGACGTCGATGCCGGCGTCGCGCAGCCGCTCCGGCGGGAGTTCGATCACCGACGCGGGCCAGTCGAAGGTGCGGGCGCGGCCGAGGCCGTCGGGTCCGCGGTCGGGGGTGACGGGCACGACGTAGGTGTGGGGGCCCTGGACGAACGCGGTGGTCCAGGAGCCGTGCACGTGCCAGATGAGGATCCTCATGCCGACATCACCTTCTCCACGGCGGCGAGCACGTCCTCGGCGGTCACCGACTCCAGGCAGGGGTGCCCGGGCACCGGGCAGATCCGGGCGCGGCTGTCCGCGCACGGGGCGTTCTGGTCGCCGAGCAGCACGTGCGGCACGCCGTAGGGCCGCCAGCGTTCGGCGGGCACGACCGGGGCGAACAGGGAGACGACCGGGGTGCCCACGGCGGCGGCCAGGTGGGCGGGGCCGGTGTTGCCGGTGACGACGGCGCGGGCCCCGGCGAGCACGCCGGCCAGCTCGGCGGCGTCGGTGCGGCCGCCGAGGTCGAGGGCCGGCTCTCCGGCGACGAGCGCGGTCAGGTCCCGCTCTCCCCTGCCGCCGGTGACCACCACGCGGTGCCCGGCGGCGGTCAGGGCGCGCACGGCCTCCTGGCAGCGGCGGGCGCTCCAGGCGCGGGCGGGGACGCTGGCGCCCGGGTGCAGCACGACGTACGGTTCGGGGCCGGTGAGCCGGGTGGTCGCGGGCGGGGGCAGCACCCGCAGCCGGCCGTCGTCGACGCGCGGGAACCCGGCGGCGCCGGCGAGGTCGAGTCCGGCCTCGGCCTCGTGGGCGTGCGGGGCACGGCGGTGGCGGACGTCGAGCAGGGAGCCGGGGTAGTCCTCGCTGTCCGCGGCGATGTGCCCGACGCCGGCCATGCGCAGCAGCAGCGCGGTGGGCAGCGGCGACTGGTGGAAGGAGGTCAGCACCAGCGCGCTGTCGGCCTCCACGGCGGCGAGGGCGTCGACCAGTTTGTCGACCGAGGCGCGCTCGACGGGCGGCGGTTCGAACCCGGCCCACGGTGCGTCCCAGACGAGGATGTCGTCGACGCCGGGCAGCAGCCGTGCCGCGGGTTCGCCGCGCGGCCCGCACAGCAGGGTGACGTGCTCGGCGCGGGCGGCGACGGCCCGCACGGTGGGGCCGGCGAGCAGCACGTCGCCGAAGCTGTCCAGGCGGGTGACGATCGTCTTCATCGCACCCTCCGTCCGGTGTCGTACGCCACCGGCACGCGCCCGGCCGGTGCCGTTGCGCGGTCCTCGTCGGGGCGGCGGGAGAAGTCCCAGGGCGGGGGCCCGGTGAGCACGGCGCGGACGGCGGCCGGCAGGTCGGGGGCGACATGGCGGGCGGCGGCGGTCTCCTCGGGGCGGGTGGCCGCGGTGGGCACCAGGATGCCCTCGGCGCCGGCCCGGCGGGCCGCCTCCAGGTCGGCGCCGATGTCGCCGATCACCACGATGTCCTCGGGCGCGGTGCACAGCCGGCCCGCCGCCCACAGGATCAGACCGGGCCGCGGTTTGCGGCAGCGGCAGCCGTCGCCGGGGCCGTGCGGGCACACGGCCCACACGTCGAAGGGGCCCAGCAGTGCGTCGATGCGCTCGTTGACGCGGCGCACGTCGGCGGTGCCGATCAGCCCGCGGGCCACCCCGGACTGGTTGGTGACCACGCCGGTGCCGATGCCCGCGTCCCGCAGCAGCCGGACCGCCTCGCGGGCGCCGGCGACGGGGCGGACCCGGGCGGGGTCGCCGTTGTAGGGGACGTCCTCGACGAGGGTGCCGTCGCGGTCGAACAGCACCGCCTGGATCCGGTTCACGGCGCCACCTCCTGCCAGGCGGGGGCGGCCCGGTGCCGCCACAGGCCGCTGAGCCAGTACCAGGTCGCGGCGGGCGGGATGAGCACACTGGTGACGATCATGGTGGTCACCTCGTGCCGGGTGCGCGGCCCGGGGGCGATGCGCGCCCAGGCGAACTCGGCGGTGCCGGCCGCCCAGCCCAGGCCGGCGGCTGCGGCGAGCCGGGGCCGGCGGGCGGCGGCCAGCGCGCAGGCGGCGGCGCCGGCGGCGGTGACCGCGAGGTGGGCGCGGATGCGGCCGCGCGGTGCGCACGCCTTGCGCCACCAGTCGGGGCCGTGCAGACGGACCATCAGGGCGTCGTCGGCGTTGCCGCGCTGGGCGTGCAGCGACACCCAGCGGTCGGCCGGGCGGACGGGGTGGCGGGTGGTGCGGCGGCCCCGGCGGATGCGCCAGCCGGCGTCCATGACCCGCAGCGCCAGGTCGGCGTCCTCGCGGAAGGCACGCCGGAAGCGTTCGTCGAACCCGGCGACCTGCCGCAGCGCGGCGGTGCGGTAGGCCATGTCGGCGGTGATCCAGCGGGCCCGGGCGAGGCCGGCGGTGCCGCGTTCGAAGTCGGTGGGGTGGCGTTCGCCGGGCAGCGGCACGGCGATGACGCCCTGCACGGCGGCGGTGTCGTCGCTCGCCTCGGCGAGGTCCTGCACCAGTTGCGCGCACCAGTGCGGGCCGACCTGGACGTCGTCGTCGAGGAAGGCCACCCAGGGCGTGGTGACCGCGCGCAGCCCGGTGTTGCGGGCGGCGGCCGGGCCCCGGCCGCCGCTGGTGAGCACGGTGGTGCGGTCCCTCAGGTCGCCGAGGACGCTCAGCGGGTGCTCCAGGGCGGCGGGGTCGGGGTCGGACCGGTCGTCCACGACGACGATCTCCTCCGGCCGCGGACCGGTGGCGGCGGCCAGCGCGGCCAGGCAGTCGGCGAGCGTGTCCCGGGCCAGGGTGGGGATCACCACGGCGTAGGCGGGGCCGTCGGCCGTCCGGTGGGGCGGGCCGGTCGTGCGGCGGTCGTGGTCGGTGCGGGTCATGCGTACGCCCTCCCCCTGCGCACCGCGAAGGGGCCGATCGCCAGCAGGTCGACGGGGGCGGACCCGAAGCACTCCAGGGCGTCGCGCGGGTCGTCGACCATGGGCCGGCCGGCGGTGTTCAGGCTGGTGTTGACGACGACGGGCAGGCCGGTGCGCTGCTCGAAGCCGTGCAGCATCCGGGCGACGAGCGGCTCGCGGCGCTCGTCGACGGTCTGGATGCGGGCGGTGCCGTCGACGTGCACCACGGCGGGGATGCGGTCCCGCCAGGCGGGGCGCACGTCGTGCACGAAGAGCATGTACGGGCTGGGCAGCGGGCCGTCGAACAGCTCGGCGGCACGGTCGGCCAGCACCATCGGGGCCACCGGCCGGAACTCCTCGCGTCCCTTGACCCGGTTGAGGCGGTCGAGGTTGGCGGCACGGCCCGGGTGGGCGAGCAGCGAGCGGTGGCCGAGAGCGCGCGGGCCGTACTCGCTGCGCCCCTGGAACCAGGCGACGATGCCGTCCCGGGCGAGTTCCTCGGCGACCGTCTCGGCGATGTCCGCGGGCCGCTCGTAGGGGACGGCGGCCGCCTCGAGCCACTGCCGCAATTCCTCGTCGCTCCAGCCGCGGCCGAGGTCGGCCCCCGGCATGGGCTCGGGCACGACGCCCTCGCTCGCGCTCAGGTACAGGGCGCCGCCGAGTGCGGTGCCCGCGTCACCGGCGGCGGGCTGCACCCACACGTGCCGGTACGGGCCCTTCGCGGCGATCCTGGCGTTGGCGACGCAGTTCAGGGCGACGCCGCCGGCCAGGGTGAGGGCCTCGCCGCCGGCCTCGCGGTGCAGCCAGTGCACGAGGTCCAGCAGCACCTCCTCCAGGGCGGCCTGGCAGCTGGCGGCGAGGTCGGCGTGCTCCCGGGTCCACGGCTCGCCCGGGGCGCGCGGCGGGGCGAGGGCGGCCCAGTCGACGCCGTGGGCGCAGAAGCCGCCGTCGCCGGTGGCGTGCACCTGCTGGCGCAGCCGGGGCAGGAGGCGGGGCGTGCCGTAGGAGGCGAGCGCCATGACCTTGTACTCGTCGCTGCTGCGCAGGAAGCCGAGGTGCTCGGTGAGTTCCTCGTAGACCAGGCCGAGGGAGTGCGGCAGGGCCTGGGCGGCGAGCACGTCGAGCTTGCCGTCGTGGAAGCGTCCGGCCAGGTGGGAGGCGGCCTCGCCGCGCCCGTCCAGCACCAGGACGGCGCTGTCGGGGTACGGGGAGGCGGGGCCGGCGGACGCGGCGTGGGCGATGTGGTGCGGGACGAAGACGACCTTGGCCGGGTCGAGTCCGGGCAGCGCCTCGGCGAGGAAAGCGGGGGCGCGCCGGGCGTACTCCAGGCGCAGCGGGTCCCACGGATCGAACAGGCCCATCTCGCGGGCCGGGCGGGCCAGGGCGGGGTCGAAGGAGTAGGTGACGGCGTCCAGCTTCTCCGGGGTGAGGCCGGCGTGCTCCAGGCACCAGCGGGCGGAGAGTTCGGGCAGCTCCCACGCGGAGAACGGCACCGGGCGTTTGCCGTGCTTGCGCCGGCTGAAGCGCTCTTCCTCGCCGGCCGCGACCGTACGGCCGTCGACGACGAGGGCGGCGGCCGGGTCGTGGAACAGGGCGTTGACACCGAGGATGCGCATGGGCGGCTCCGTCCGGTTCTGCGGTGGCCCGGCGGGAGGGCCGTCGGTCACTTCGGGCATCTGGGTGCCGCGCTGCGGCTGTCGCAAACACGTGAAGCCAACTGCGGCCCGCCCGGGTCGTACCGGCGCGTAGGGCACGCAGGCGGTCACCTACGGTGAGAGTCGCTGGTGGGACGGGGGCGGTACGGTTCAGGTCGCTGCGGTCTGCTGCACGCGACCGGAGTGCGGATGCGGGCGTGCCCCGCGCGCCCGGTGCGGGGCACGCGGCCCCCGTGGCGGGGTGTTCCGAGGGCTCGGGTGGCCGCTTCGGTGACGGCCGAGGCGGGGCCGCGACGGCTCCGGTGGCTCAGGCGGCCGCGGCGCGGGCGAACCAGCCGACGGTGTGCCGCAGCCCCTCCGTCCAGTCCACGCGGGGCGACCAGCCCAGCCTCTCGCGGGCGAGCCGGGTGTCGGGGCGGCGCCGGCCGGGGTCGTCGACGGGTCGGCCGACGAACCGGATCCGGGAGCGGGACCCGGTCAGCTCCACGATGCGGCGGGCCAGCTCCAGCATGGTGATCTCGTCCTCGCCGCCGATGTTGACCGGCCCCGTCTCGTCGGAGGCGACCAGGGCGAGAAGACCGTCGACCGTGTCGTCCACGTAGCACAGCGACCGTGTCTGGCTGCCGTCCCCGGCGACGGTGAGCGGGGCGCCGGCCAGGGCCTGGGAGATGAACGTGGGCACGGCGCGGCCGTCGCCGCTGCGCATCCGGGGGCCGTAGGTGTTGAAGATGCGCACGATGGCGGTGTCGGTGCCGTGGACCGCGCGGTGCGCGGTGACCAGTGCCTCGGCGAAGCGTTTCGACTCGTCGTAGACGCTGCGGGGGCCTACGGGGTTGACGTTGCCCCAGTAGGTTTCGCGCTGCGGGTGTTCCAGCGGATCGCCGTAGACCTCGGAGGTGGAGGTCAGCAGGAAGCGGGCGCCGTCGGCGCGGGCGCGTTCCAGGGCGTTGCGGGTGCCGGTGCTGCCGGCGTCGAGGGTTTCCAGCGGCAGGCGCAGATAGTCGGCGGGCGAGGCGGGGCAGGCCAGGTGCAGCACCAGGTCGAAGCGGCCGGGCAGGGTGCGTATCGCCCGGGTGTCGGTCGCGTCGGCCCGGACGAAGCGGAAACCCGGCCGCCGCTCCAGGGCGGCGATGTTGGTGTACGCGCCGGTGCACAGGTTGTCCAGGCAGACGACGTCGGTTCCGGCCTCGAGCAGCCGTTCGCACAGATGGGATCCCACGAAGCCGGCTCCGCCGGTGACCAGGGCCCGGCGCCAGATGCGTCCGCTCACGGGGCTCTCCTCCCTCTCGCCGACAGGTGCATGTCGGCCTGAGTAACCCGGTGATCGGGCGGCACACATCGAGGTGGCGGGACCGGTCCGGTGCCCCGCACGGACGCGGGCACGATGGATCCGCCTCTGTGCACCCCCTCTCTACACCCCTTGTATACATGCCGTGTATACACGCCGTGTATAGTCCCGGCATGCCTGAAGCGATCAAGAGGATGAAGAAATCGGGGACGCGGTTGCGCGGATGGGCGGCCGTGGCCGCGGCGGTCGGTGTGACCCTCACGCTCGGCGGCTGCACACGCGTCGTGACCACCTCGCCGAGCGACGCCCGCGCGCACGCGGCGGCGGGGGCACCGGCCGCGTTCGGCACGGTGGACTGCCGTCACGCCAAGTGTGTCGCGCTCACCTTCGACGCCGGCCCGAGCCAGAACTCACCCAGGCTGCTGGACATCCTCAAGGAGAAGAAGGTCCCGGCGACGTTCTTCCTCCTCGGCAAGCGGCACATCGAGACATACCCGGACCTGGTCAAGCGGATGGCGGCGGAGGGCCACGAGGTGGCCAGCCACACCTGGGACCACCAGATACTCACCGAGCTGTCCGACGACCGGATACGGGACGAACTGCGCCGCCCCAACGAGGCGATCAAGCGTCTGACCGGCCGCACGCCGGTGCTGATGCGTCCCCCGCAGGGCCGGACCAACGACGCCGTGCAGCGGATCTGCAAGGAGATGGGCATGGCCGAGGTCCTGTGGAGCGTGACGGCCAAGGACTACCAGACCGACGACTCCGCCCTCATCACCAGGCGGGTCCTCGACCAGGTCGATCGCGACGGCATCATCCTGCTGCACGACATCTACCCGGGCACGGTGCCGGCCGTCCCCGGCATCATCGACGCGCTCGAGGGGCGCGGCTACACCTTCGTGACGGTGCCCCAGCTGCTCGCTCCGGGCAAGCCGCAGCCCGGCGCGGTGTACCGGTGACCGTGACCGTGACCGTAGCCGACCGCGCCGTGCGAGCCGCGTGTGAACGGGTCCACGACGGGCTCGCCGTGCCTACGATCATCCCGTGGTCGACTTCTTCCTCGAACGCACGGCACCGCTCCCGCTCGACGAAGCCTGGCGGCGCCTCACCCGGTGGGAACGGCACGCCGACGCCGTGCCGCTGACCCGGATCACCGTGTCGACGCCGGGACCGACCGGCGTGGGCACACGCTTCGTGGCGCGCACGGGGATCGGGCCGTTCGGTTTCGCCGATCCGATGGAGGTGACGCTGTGGCGTCCCCCGGCCGACGGCGAGCCGGGCCTGTGCCGGCTGGAGAAACGCGGACGTGTGGTGCTGGGCCGGGCGGAACTGGAGGTGGTTCCGGGCCCCGGGGGCCGCAGCAGGGTGCGCTGGCGCGAGGAACTGCGGGTGCGCGGGCTGCCGTCCGCGACCGACCCGTTGCTGCACCGCGCCGCCCTGACCCTGTTCGGACGGGTGGTCAACCGGCTGCTGCGCACCCCGTGATCGCCGCCCGCGCCGCCGCTACGATCGACGCATGGAGATACGGCCCGCAGCCTCGCACGCCGTGACCAACCCACGGGTCCCTTCCGCGCCGTGTGCCGGACACGACGACGGTGACACGCCCGCGCCGGCCGTGCTGGTGGTGCAGAACAGCGCCCACTCGGGCCCCGGACGGTGGGAGCGGTGGCTGGCCGAGGGCGGTGTGCGGGTGGACGTCGTCCGCGGGGACCTCGGGCAACCGCTGCCCGGCCGGCTGACGGAACACGGCGGGCTGATCGTGCTGGGCGGTGCCCTGCTCCCGGACGACGACGAACGGGCGCCGTGGCTGGCACCCACGCGGGCCCTGATGCGGCAGGCGCTGGACACCGGCGTCCCGGTGTTCGGCATCTGCCTGGGCGGACAGATGCTCGCCCAGGTGGCGGGCGGTGCGGTCGAACGGGACCACGGGGAGCCGGAGTTCGGCAGCACTCCGCTGACGCTGCGCCACGAGGCGGCCGACGACCCGTTGTTCGCGCGGCTTCCCGAGCGGGTTCCGGCCATCGAGAACCATGTGGACGCGATCGTGCGGCTGCCGGCGGGCGCCCGGTGGCTGGCCTCCAGCGAGCGGTGCCCGTACCAGGCGTTCCGTGTCGGGGACGCGGCCTGGGGCGTGCAGTTCCATCCCGAGGGCGACCCGGAGCGCATCGCCGGCTGGTACGAGGAGCGGCTGGCGCGCCACGGTGTGGACCGCGAGGCCCTGCACCGGGCGGCGGTGCGGGACGACGCGGCCGCCGCACCGGTGTGGCGGACGGTGGCCCGGCGGTTCGCCGCCGTCGTGCGGGCCGGGCGGCGGGCGGCGTGACACACCTGCCTCCCTCGTGACACATCCGACGCGACACGCTCGACGTGACACATCCGAGGGACACACCTGAAGGTGCACACCCGGTCACTCCGTGCCGGTCAGGTGTTCCGGCCGCACCGGTGTGCGGGTCAGCTCCAGTCCGGTGGCGTCCCGGATCGCCGCCAGGACGGCCGGGGTGGACGACAGCGTGGGTGCCTCGCCGACGCCGCGCAGCCCGTACGGGGCGTGCTCGTCGGCGAGTTCGAGCACGTCGACGGGGATGTCCGGGGTGTCGAGGATGGTGGGGATCAGGTAGTCCGTGAAGGACGGGTTGCTCACCTGTGCTGTCTTTGGGTCGACGACGATCTCCTCCATGACGGCGATGCCCAGGCCCTGCACGGTGCCGCCGTGGATCTGCCCGGCCACCGCCAGCGGGTTGAGGGCCTTGCCGACGTCCTGCGCGCAGGCCAGCTCGACCACCTTCACCAGGCCCAGCTCGGTGTCGACGTCGACGACGGCGCGGTGCGCGGCGAAGGCGTACTGCACATGTCCGTCGCCCTGCCCGGTGTGCGGGTCGAACGGCTCCGTGGGCCGGTGCCGCCACTGCTGCTCGACCTCCACCACCTCGTCGCGCAGCACCTCCGCCAGCCCGGCGAGCACCTCGCCGTCCTCGGTGAGGATCTTGCCGTTCTCCAGCAGGAGCCGGGCACCCGTCCAGGCGGGGTGACGTGTGCCGAACCTGCGGCGGCCGAGCTCGAACACCCTCCGGCGCACCTGTTCGCAGGCGTGTTTCACGGCGCCGCCGGTGACATACGTCTGCCGGGAGGCGGAGGTGGAACCGGCCGAGCCCACGCGGGTGTCGGCGGGATGGATCGCCACCTGGGACACACCCAGCTCGGTGCGGGCGATCTGGGCATGGACGGTGACACCGCCCTGGCCCACCTCGGCCATCGCGGTGTGCACGGTGGCGACGGGCTCCCCGCCCAGGACCTCCAGGCGCACCCGGGCGGTGGAGTAGTCGTCGAAACCCTCCGAATAACCGACGTTCTTCATGCCCACCGCGTAGCCGACGCCCCGCACCACGCCCTCGCCGTGGGTGGCGTTGGACAGGCCGCCGGGCAGCTGCCGCAGATCGACTCCCTCGCTGGACTCCCATGGGCGCTGCGGTGGCAGCGGCCTCGCCCGGACGCGGCGCAGCAGCTCGGCGACCGGCGCCGGGGAGTCCACGACCTGCCCGGTGGGCATGACCGTGCCCTGTGTCATGGCGTTGCGCACGCGGAACTCCACCGGGTCCATGCCGAGTTTCCTCGCCAGCTTGTCCATCTGTGCCTCGTAGGCGAAGCACGCCTGGACCGCGCCGAAGCCGCGCATGGCGCCGCAGGGCGGGTTGTTGGTGTACAGGGCGAGCGCCTCGATGTCGACGTGGTCGACGGCGTAGGGGCCGACCGCCAGCGAGGCGGCGTTGCCGACGACCGCCGGTGAGGAGGAGGCGTAGGCGCCGCCGTCCAGGACGATCCGGCAGGTCACGTGGGTGAGTCGGCCGTCCCGGGTGGCGCCGTGCTCGTAGCGGAGTGTGGCCGGGTGACGGTGGACGTGGCCGAAGAACGACTCGAACCGGTTGTAGACCATCTTGACCGGCCTGCCGGTGCGCAGGGCGAGCAGGCAGGCGTGGATCTGCATGGACAGGTCCTCGCGGCCGCCGAACGCGCCGCCGACGCCGGCCAGCGTCATCCGCACCTTGTCCTCGGGCAAGCCGAGCACCGGGGCCATCTGGCGCAGGTCGGAGTGGAGCCACTGGGTGGCGATGTAGAGATGGACGCCGCCGTCCTCCTCGGGTACCGCCAGGCCGGACTCCGGGCCGAGGAAGGCCTGGTCCTGCATGCCGAAGCGGTACTCGCCCCGCACGATGACGTCGGCCCGTTCGCGGGCCCGGGCCACGTCGCCGCGCACCACGGGCTGGCGGTGGACGATGTTGGGGTGCGGGACGCGGGCGTTGTAGGGGTCGGTGCGGTGCTCGTGGACGAGGACGGCGTCCGGGGCGAGGGCGGACGACTCGTCGGTCACCAAGGGCAGGTCCCGGTACTCGATCCTGATCCTCTCGGCGGCACGGCGGGCCGTGGCCGGGTGGTCGGCGGCGACCAGCGCGACCGGTTCGCCGTGGTGGCGCACCTTGCCGTGGGCGAGGACCGGGGTGTCCTGGATCTCCAGGCCGTAGTGCCGCACCTCGGTCGGCAGGTCGTCCCAGGTCAGCACGGCGTGCACCCCCGGGGTGGCCAGGGCCTTCGCGATGTCGATCGAGACGATCTCGGCGTGGGCGACGGTGGAGCGCAGGGTGTGGCCCCACAGCATGTCCTCGTGCCACAGGTCGGAGGAGTACGCGAACCGGCCGGTGACCTTCAGTCCGGCGTCGGGGCGGCGCGTGGACGCGCCGATGCCGCCGCTGGTGTGCGCTCCCTGGACGAGCCGGGTGGGGGCACCGGCGGGGGCGGTGCCCGGCGTGGTCGTGCAGCGGGGCGATGTCCGGGGTGACGTCATGCCCGGGCCTCCTCGGACTGCCGGGCGGCCGCCAGGCGGACCGCGTCCATGATCGTCTCGTAGCCGGTGCAGCGGCACAGGTTGCCCGACAGCGCCTCGCGGATGTCCTCGTCGGTCGGGTCCGGGGTGCGCTCCAGCAGATGGTCGGCGGCGACGATCAGGCCGGGGGTGCAGAAGCCGCACTGGACGGCACCGGCGTCGACGAACGCCTGCTGCACGGGGGACAGCGCGGCGTCGGGCGTGTCCTCGTGCTGCCGGGGGTCGCGGTCGCGGGAGCGGCGCGCGGCGTGGGCGGCCAGGCCCTCGACGGTGAGCACCTCGCGGCCCTCCGCCTGCCCGGCGGCCACCAGGCAGGCGCACACCGGCACGCCGTCCAGGCGTACCGTGCACGAGCCGCACTCGCCCTGCTCGCAGGCGTTCTTGGAGCCGGGCAGGCCGAGGCGCTCGCGCAGCATGTACAGCAGGGACTCGCCCTCCCAGACGTCGTCGACCTGCTCCGTGCGTCCGTTGACGGTGAAGGTGACACGCATCACAGGGCTCCCTCGGTGGTGCGGCGCGTGCCGCGGTACGACTCCCAGGTCCAGGTCAGCGTCCGGCGGGCGAGCACGCCCACCGCGTGGCGGCGGTAGCGCGCGGTGCCCCGGACGTCGTCGATCGGCGCGCAGGCGGCCGCGCACAGCTCGGCGAAGTGCCGGACGACGGACGCGTCGAGCGGTCTGCCGTTGTCCCAGTGGCCGTTCTCGTCCAGTGCCGCGGTCAGGAACTCCTCGGCGGCCGCGGCGCGCACCGGGGTCGGGGCGGCCGAGCCGATGCCGGTGCGCACCGTGCGGGTGGCGGGGTGCAGGGCCAGGCCGACGGAGCACACGGCGATCACCATCGCGTTGCGGGGGCCGGCCTTGGCGTACTGCTGCGGCCCGTCGGCCTTCCGCACGTGCACGGCGCGGATCAGCTCGTCCGGGGCGAGCGCATTGCGTTTGACGCCGGTGTAGAAGGCGTCGACGGGGATGCGGCGCACGCCCCGCACCGACGCGGCCTCCACCTCGGCGCCCGCGGCGAGCAGCGCGGGGTGGCTGTCGCCGGCCGGGGAGGCGGTGCCGAGGTTGCCGCCGACGCTGCCGCGGTTGCGGATCTGCGGGGAGGCGACGGTGTGCGCGGCGAGGGCGAGGCCGGGCAGCTCGGTGCGCAGCCGCTCCAGGATCGTGGTGTAGGGCACGCACGCGCCCAGCCGCACGGTCTCCTCGCCGACCTCCCACTCGAACAGGTCGGGGATGCGGGTCAGGTCGAGGAGGTGTGCGGGTTCGCGCCGGCCGAAGTTGAGGTCGACCATGACGTCGGTGCCGCCGGCGATCGGCACGGCGTCGGGGTGCTCGGCCTTGGCGGCGAGCGCCTCCTCCCAGCCGGCGGGGCGAAGGAAGTCCATGACCGGCTCTCTCCTCCGTGTCGAAGCGTGTCGGGGACGCGTCCGTGCCGGGCCGCTTCCGGTGCGGCGGGCCGGGCTCGTTGCTGTGGTGTTCACGGGGAGCGCCTTCAGTACACCGCCGCTGCTCCGGTGGGGTCAGTCACCGAACCCCTGAAGGGTTTGGCTGGCCACAATGGTCATCTTGTAGATTCGTATGAAAGGAGGCCGTCGGTCACCTCTTCGCTTCCCGCTGGAAACAGGGGTCACGGGAAACGGAGGTCACGGCTCAGGACCGAACCGGGCCCCGGCCGACCGGCCGCTCGTACGGCTCCGCCGACCGGTCGCGTCGACCGCAGCCCCGGCCCCCCGACCCGTAGGACCCCGTAGTTCTCGAGACACAGAAACGGCGGCGACGACAGATGCGGCTGCGCGCACTGCTGGACACCGATGCGCTGGGCCTGAAACTGCTCGGCGGCGAGGAGGAGCTGGACCGCACGGTCCGCGGTGTCATGACCACCGACCTGCGCGACCCGAGCCGCTACCTCTCCGGCGGTGAACTGGTGCTGACCGGGCTCGCCTGGCGCCGGGACGCCGCGGACTCCGAGCCGTTCGTCCGGATCCTGGTGCGGGCCGGGGTGGCGGCGCTGGCGGCCGGCGAGGCCGAGCTGGGTGAGGTGCCCGACGATCTGGTGGTGGCCTGCGCCCGGCACCGGCTGCCGCTGTTCTCGGTGCACGAGTCGGTGGCGTTCGCCACGATCACCGAGCATGTGGCGCGACAGGTGTCGAGCGAGCGCGCCGGTGACCTCGCGGCCGTGGTGGAGCGCCACCGCCGGATGATGACCGGCGGCCCGGCGGGCGGCGGCCCCGAGGTGATCCTGGACCTGCTCGGCTCCGACCTGGACCTGCGGGCCTGGGTGCTGTCCTGCACCGGCCGGCTCATCGCCGGGCCCACCGTGAACGGTGCGGCGCTGCCCGCGGACCGCTGCGTGACGCTGGCCACCGAGCAGCAGGCGGCGGGCCGTGCTCCCCGGCGCGGCCCGCACCGCGTCACGGTGCAGAACACGACGTACTCCCTCTTCCCGGTCCGCAGCGGCGGCCGCGATGCGGAGGCGGCCGCGACGGCCCCGGCCCCGCAGGGCGCCGGCGAGGCGGCCGGGGCGGCGCTGTCGGACTGGGTGCTGGCCGTGGAGGCCGACGCCGGCGACTGGCCGGAGGAGCGGCTGGACCTGCTGCACGGCGTCACCCAGCTGATCGCCGTGGAACGCGACCGGCGCGACGCCGCCCGCACGGTGCGCCGCCGGCTCGCCCAGGAGGTGCTGGAGCTGGTCCAGACCAGCGCGCCGCCCGCCGAGATCGCGGCCCGGCTGCGGGTCGCGGCGCCGGTGCTGCTGCCCGGGCTGGGCGCCGCCCCGCACTGGCAGGTGGTGGTGGCCCGACTGGAGCAGGAGGGCCGCGACGCGGAGACCGGCGCCGCCGCGCAGGCGCTGCTGGAGGAGATCCTGGTCGATCCGCTCGCCACCGGGCCGGAGCCCTCCGACCGCATCGCGGTCGCGCACCTCGGGGACGAGGCCGTCGCCCTGGTGCCGCTGCCGTCCGTGGCCGCCGAGGCGGAGGGCCGGCAGTCCGGCGTTCTCGCCGACGCGCTGCTGGCGGCCGTCGAGGGCCCGCTGTCGGCGGGCCTGGGCGAGGACGGCCGGCTCACCGTCGGCGTCAGCGCGACCGTGCACGCGGCGGAGGGGCTGCGCGGCGCGCTGGAGGAGGCCCGGCACGCCCGGCGGGTCGCCGCGGCCCGCCCCGGGCGGGTGTGCGCGGCCGGCCACCAGGAGCTGGCCTCCCATGTGCTGCTGCTGCCGTTCGTCCCCGACGACGTGCGCCGCGCCTTCACCGCCCGGCTACTGGACCCGCTGCGGGAGTACGACCGCCGGCACCGCGCCGAGCTGATACCGACCCTGGAGGCGTTCCTCGACTGCGACGGCTCCTGGACCCGCTGCGCGACCCGGCTCCACCTGCACGTCAACACCCTGCGCTACCGGGTCGGGCGGATCGAGCAGCTGACGGGGCGCGACTTGTCCCGGCTGGAGGACAAGCTGGACTTCTTTCTGGCCCTGCGCATGAGCTGAGGCCGGCGGGCGGCCCTGTGCTCGCACCGGGCCGGGGCCCAGGCCACCGGCTCCGCGCACGAGCCGAGGGCCCGCCGATCGGCCCTGCGCACCAGTCGAGGGTCCGGCGGCGGACGGCGGCGCTCCCCCGGCCGAAAGGTGCGCCGCCGTGCGCGCACCGCGGCGCGACGCCGCCCACCGCGCGTCACACGAGTTTGTGAAATCTTTCACCCGCCCTCTTGGCCGGGCCGCCCGGTTCGTGCTGAGATGCCGCCACCACCGAAGCTCGATGGCGTGCCAGGGGAGGGCAACGTGGGGCCTGTCGCGATGTCTGGGAACGGAACGACCGCAGGTGACGATCCCCTCCGGACCGCGGTATGGCGGCTGCGCTCCCGCGCCTGCTGGACCGAAGCGGCGAAACTGCTGCCGTCGGGCACCGCGGCCGGTGCGCTGCAGCGGACCACGCTGCTGGTGGAGCGCTGTCTGTACACGGAGGACGGCTGGCAGGACGCGGAGGACGCGCTGCGGACCGCGGAGGCCCTCGCGCACACCGACGAGGAACGCGGCGCGGCCGCTTGTGAACGCGGGTACTTGGCCTACGCGGCCACCCTGCACGGGGTGCGCGACCGCGCGGACGAGGCACGTTCGGCGCTGGGCCGGGCGGCGGCGCTGATCCCTCCGGGGGTGCCGCAGCGGGCCCTGCTGGACTTCCGCCGCGGGCTGATCGCCGAGAACCTGGGCCGCTCCCCGCAGGCGGCGCGCGCCGCCTACTGCCGCGCCCACGCGGGCGCCACCGCGCACTCCGACCGGCTTCTGCTCTCCTTCACCTGGCGGCACCTGGCCGGGATCGCCCTGCGCGAGGGCCAGGTGAGCGAGGCCCGGCACGGGTTCGCCGAGTCGCTGCGGATCCGGGAGGAGCTGGGCTTTCTGGTCGGCACGGCACCCGCGCTGGTGTCGCTGGCCGACACGGAGTCCGAGCCGGAGGCCTCCCGGCTGCGGCAGGAGGCCCGCCGGCTGTTCCGGCTGCTGGGCGGCGTCCCCACCTGGCTGGCCCGGCAGCTGACCCCGCCGGCCCCGGACGCGGCGACCGCCTGACGCGCCGCTCCGGCACGCACACCGCGTCGCACCGGGCCTGCTGTCCCGTCGTCACCCGGTGGACACCGTCGCCGGGACCTCGTCCGCCCTCCGTCCGCCCCTGCTCCCGCCGTCTTCTCCGGTGCCGTCCGTGCCGTCCCGTGCCCTGTCCCCGCGGTGCACGACGACGACCGCCGCGAGGGTGATCGCCAGACCGAGCAGGCTCCGCGGCCCGAGGGGCTCGCCGAACATCACGGCTCCCCAGACCGCGGTGACCGGCGCCATCAGGAACATGAGCGTGTTGACCTCGGTGACGCCCGACCGCCTCAGGATCAGCCAGTACAGGCCGTATCCACCGAAGGTGGCCGGCACCACGAGCAGGGCGACCGCGGCCCAGAACCTCGTGTCGGCAGGGGGCGTCATCCCTCCCGTGCACGCGGCGAGGGCGGTGAAGAGCACCGCGCTCGTGCCGCAGTGCACGGTCAACGCCACGGACGCGCCGACCGGGGCCGGGCGGCGCCGCTCGACGAACGTGGCCGCCACGAGCGACAGCATGCCGAGGAACGGGACGAGGTAGGCCCACCAGGCCTCGGCGGTGCCCGACGCGGCGTCCGCCGTGGTGACCACCAGGACGCCGGTGACGCCCAGCACCAGGCCCAGCCACTGCGCCGGGGCCACGCGCTGCCGCAGCAGCGGGCCCGCCAGAGCCCCGGCCACCAGGGGCTGCACGCCGTCGATCAGCGCGGTGGTGCCGCTGGAGACGCCCAGCTGGATGGCGTAGTAGGCGGTGGCGAGGTAACCGCTCTGCGAGAGCACGCCGATCAGGACCTGCCGGCCGGCCTCCCGCCCGGTCAGGCCCCGCCAAGCCGCCCCGCCCCGCGCGATGCCCACCGCCGCCAGCGCCACGACGAGCGGCAGGAAGCGCCACATCAGGATCGTGGCCGCGCTCGCGCTGCCCGCGCCGAGTTTCGCCCCGATGAACCCGGAACTCCAGCACAGCACGAACGCCGTGGAGAGCAGGAGGTCCATGCCGCCTCCAGATGAGTAGACAGATCGGTTTAGTCGCCGACGGGTGCCCACTATACAGATCGGTATACTCAGCGCATGGGTGCATCACGGGCAGGACGGCAGACCGAGCTGACCCCTGGAGCGCAGCGCGTTCTCCAGGCCGCCTCACGGCTCTTCTACGAGCGCGGTATCCATGCCGTGGGCGTCGATCTCATCGCGGCCGAGGCCGGCGTGACCAAGAAGACCCTCTACGACCGTTTCGGCTCCAAGGAGCAGATCGTCGTGGAGTACCTCAGCCGCCGGGACGAGCGCTGGAAGGAGTTCCTCGCCCGCCGGCTCGATGCCGCGGGGCCGGCACCGCGGGAGCGCATCCTGTCCGTCTTCGACGCCGCCCGGGAGTGGGCGCAGGACCGGAGCGCGAAGGGCTGCGCGATGGTCAACGCGCACGCCGAGATCAGCGACCCCGAGCACCCCGCCCACCCGGTCATCGTCGGGCAGAAGCAGTGGATGCTGGCTCTCTTCGAGGACCTGCTCGCACAGGCCGGCGCGGCGGACCCCGGCCCGGCGGCCCGCACCCTGATGCTGCTGCACGAGGGTGCCCTGGTCGCCCATGGCCTGGATGTCTTCGCCGATCCCGTCGCCCACGCCCGCCGGCAGGCGGAGGCGGTGCTGGACACGGTCCTCGGTCCGGACGGCGGCGGCCTCCGGTAGGGCGGGCCACGGTGCCGGTCGGCGCCGGGCCGCTCGCCCGCGCCGAGGGGCGGGCGCGCCTCAGACCCGGCGGCCGGGGAGCAGGGACAGGGCCTTGGAGCGCTGGGCGACCAGCTCGTCGTAGGTGCCGTCGCGTTCCGCCCAGCGGTGCATCAGGACCCCCTCGACCAGGATCTCCCGCGGGGTGGGGTCGGCCGCGAGCAGGTCCATGACCTCGGTGGCGAAGTCCTCGAGCGGCAGCGCGTGCGGGTTGGCGTTCTGCCGGCCGGGGACGGCGACGGCCGGGGGAACCAGCTCGACGACCTCCACCCCGGTGCCGTCGAGCTGCGCGCGCAGCGCCTCGGAGTAGGCGTGCACGGCGGCCTTCGAGGCGCCATAGCTGGGCATGGGCGGGAACGGCAGGAAGCCGATGCCGGAGGAGACCGTGATGAAGGTGCCGGCGCCGCGTTCCAGCAGGTGCGGGGTGAAGGCGTCGACGACCCTGATGGTGCCGTACAGGTTGGTGTCGATCGTCGTCCGCGCCGTCTCGAAGTGCGCGGGGTCGCGCACGTCCTCCAGCAGCATGACGCCGGACATCGTCACCACCGTGTCCAGCTCGGGGTACCGGGAGATCACGGCGTCACGGCACGAGGCCACACTGGCGGCGTCGGTGACGTCGACGCGGAACGTGCCGAAGCCGTCCTCGGCGAGCCGGGCGAGCGCCTCCGGGTTGCGGCCGCCGACGGCGACCGTGCTGCCCGCGGCGGCGAACCGCCGGGCCATCTCGCGGCCGATGCCGGAGGTTCCGCCGACGACGAGCACGGTGCGATGGGAGAGGTCCACGAGGTCTTCCCTTCTGGGGCGAGGCGAGGAGCGAGGTGCCCGGGCGCGGCGGCGTGCGGGCCGCGGCGCCCAGCGGGCGTGAGGGGCCGCTGTCCGGTCCCGGACCGTGCTCGCAGTCTCGGCCGCACGTCCCGGCGGCGGCAGTGCCCTCGTTTTCCCTGGTCCTGACAGGGCCCCCGTGCCGGGCCCGTACCGCGTCTACGGTGGGGCACAGGCACACGGACGGACGACACGGGCGGTCGACGCGGACGGACGACACGGACGCGTCGCCGGAAGGGCGGCAGGAGGGAGCCGGCATGAGGAACGAGGGCGGCACCGGCACGGGCGACGAGGACTTCGGCAACCGGCTCGGTCGCTATCTGCGGGCCCGGCGTGATCTGGTCCCGCCGGCCCAGGTGGGTCTGCCGTCCGGCGGGAGGCGGCGCGTGCCCGGGCTGCGCCGTGAGGAGGTGGCCCTGCTCGCCGGCATCAGCCCGGACTACTACCTGCGCCTGGAGCGGGGACGGGACAGGAATCCGTCCCCTCAGGTCCTGGAGGCGCTGGCGCGCGTGCTGCAGCTCGACGAC
Source organism: Streptomyces thermoviolaceus (assembly GCF_045209695.1). Classification (NCBI taxonomy): domain Bacteria; kingdom Bacillati; phylum Actinomycetota; class Actinomycetes; order Kitasatosporales; family Streptomycetaceae; genus Streptomyces; species Streptomyces thermoviolaceus. Next base: position 1,056,548 of record NZ_CP109280.1, read on the forward strand.
GTCGAGCGGACGTATCTGCTGGGGCTCGCCTCGGCCCGCCCGAGAGCCCCGCGCCGCAAGCGGCCCGAGCACGTGCCGGCCCGCGCCCACCAGCTGCTCGCCCATCTGTCCGTTCCCGCGTTCGTCGAGGGGCGCGCGTTCGACGTCCTGGCGTCCAACGCCCTGGCCGTCGCCCTCAACCCCCGCCTCCGGCCGGGCCGGAACCGGCTGCGGTCCCTGCTGCTCGACCCCGAGGAGCGGGCCTTCCACGAGGACTGGGAGAAGGCCACCGCCCAGGCCGTCGCCGTGCTGCGCAGCACCATCGGCGACGACATCGACGACCCCCGGTTCGTCGAGCTGGTCGGCGAACTCGCCCTGGCCAGTGGGCGGTTCCGCACCCTGTGGGCCCGTCACGACGTCCGCCTGCTCGACGGAGGCACCACCACGGTCCACCACCCCGTCGTCGGCGACCTGCGGCTGCACCGCGACAAACTCCCGCTCGACGACGTCCTCCTCGTCGTCTACTACCCCGACAAGGGCAGCGAGAGCGACGAGAAACTGCGGCTCCTCGCCTCGCTCACCGAACCGGAGCCCGACGGTGGGACCCCCGGCCGGGCGGGGGACGACGCCCGGCAGCCGGGCCCGCGCGCCCGGTCCGCTCCGGAGGACCGGAGGTCCTAGCAGCAGGCTTCGCCGTAGTGCCGGCGCAGCACGTCCCGCACCGCGTCCATGTCCTGGGCGATCAGGGCGTCCAGCAGGGCGCCGTGCTCGGCGGCTGCGGCGAGCAGGGCGGTGCGGGCGGGTCCGTAGGCGGTGCCGGGCTGCGGGCACTGGGTGCGGCGGTGCAGGTCGTCGGCGATCCGGACCAGCTGTTCGTTGCCGGACAGGGAGAGCACCGCACGGTGGAAGGCGCGGTCGGCCTCGGCGTAGGAGGCCCGGCGTCCGGAGGAGGCGGCGCGCACGGCGGCCTCGGCGAGCGGGCGCAGCTGCGCCCACCGCTCGACCGGCACGGTGCGGGCCAGCCGCAGCACCACCGGGACCTCGATCAGGGCGCGCACCTCGGCCAGTTCGGCCAGTTCGCGGGCGTCGCGCCGGACCACCCGGAAGCCTCGGTTGGGCACCACCTCGACGGCGCCCTCCAGCGCGAGCTGCTGCATGGCCTCACGGACCGGGGTCGCCGAGACGCCGAACCGCTCGCCCAGGGCGGGTGCCGAGTACACCTCGCCGGGCCGCAGCTCGCCCTCGACCAGTGCGGCACGCAGGGCGTCGAGGACCTGGCCGCGCACGGAGGGGCGCTGGACGGCGGCACGGGGACGGGCGGGAGGCTGCTCGCCGTGCGTGTGCTCGCCGCGGGCGCCGTGCGCCGGCGGGGCGTCGGTCTCCCTCAGGGCCCGCTCGGCCCGCGGCTGCCGGGGCATGCGCGGGGTGCCGCCGCCCGGCCAGGCCGGCGGAACGTCTCCTGCGGCGGCCGTCGCGGAGTCTCGCGCGCCCTGCTTCACGGTTCTCCTCCGGGCCTGGGGTGCTTGGGGTCATTGGGGGCGGGTTGTCACATGCCCGTCCAGCACCTTAGGCGCAGACAGCCCCGGGGTTCACATTCCGGCAGATCTGGGTAAGGTAAGGCTTACTTTCGTCGCCCGTTCGTCGCGTCTGGATCGGTGGTGTCGCATGCCCGTGCCCCCGTCGGCCACAGCGGACGCCTACGCCCGGCTCACCGAGGTGTACCCGTACCTCACCGTGACCGAGCTGGGCCCCGGCGAACGGATGCCGCACGGGGACGGCTGGGTCGACGGCGCCGCGCTCGCCCAGGGCGGGGCGGCCCTGGACGCGTTCCTGGCCTGGGACGAGGCGCAGGTGCTGCGCGACTACGGTACGCGCGCCCGCCCCGACGTGGTGGCGAGCTTCGCCCTGCACCGCTACGCCTGGCCGGTGTGCCTGCTGTTCACCGTGCCGTGGTTCCTGCACCGGCGGGTGCCCCGGCTGCCGGCCGGCCAGGTCGGCTACGACCGCACCACGGGCCGCGCCGCCGTCCGCCTCGTGTCCTTCGCCTGCCTGCCCGGCGACCCCGCCGCCGCGCTGCCCGGTGCCCGGGTGGTGTCCGGTGAGGAGGAGCTGCGCGCCGAGCTGCGCGCCGCCGTCGCCGAGCATCTGACGCCCGTCCTGGCCGCGTTCGGCCCACGCATGCGCCGGCGCGACCGCGCCCTGTGGGGCATGGCGACCGACGAGATCGTCGAGGGCCTGTGGTACGTCGCCGGTCTCCTCGGCGAGCAGGAGCGGGCGCGGCGCGAGCTGGAGTTGCTGCTGCCCGGCGCCACCCGGCCCTACGCCGGCGCGGCCGCCTTCCGTGAGCTGACCGGGCCGAACGGCGAGTGCCTGCCCACCCGGGACCGGGTCAGCTGCTGCATGTTCTACACGGTGCGCCCCCAGGACACCTGCGCCACCTGCCCGCGCACCCGTGACGCGGACCGCGTGACGCGGGCTCTCGCGGCCTGAGCGTCCGACAGCATCCGGCCGTTCACCGGCCGGGGCGCGGTCGCCCGCGAGCCGTCGTCCGCCCGGTCCGGGGCCCGATGCGCACGCCGCGGCCCCGCGTCCGGGCCAGGTGCCGGCGTGGCCGAAGCCGTACCGAGGAACCCGGCCCGCCGGCCGGCATCCCTTAAGATCATCCGTCGGCGGATCGCCGTGCGCCGGGCGGGACTTCACAACTTCCCCACCCGACGCAGCGAGTTTCCACCGAACCACCCGTACGGGTAATCTGACGTCGAACTCAACTCCCGCCCCTCATGCGGCAGTTCGAGCGGAACGCCGTCTTGGGCAGCCCCTCGCGCCTCCTTGGCGGCCTCTTGCCCCGAAACCCCCTGAGGGCCGCCGGGATTGGGCCACCATGGCGGGCGTTACGCCCTATCCCCACGCAAGGGACCCCAGATGAGACTGACCGACATATCGCTGAACTGGCTGCTTCCGGGCGCCGTGCTGCTCCTGGGCATGCTGGTGGCGGTGGCGGTGCTCGCGCGCAGCAAGCGGTCCAAAGGGAACACGAGCGCCGACGACTCGTGGGAGCGCAGCGAGGAGCGCCGTCGGCGCAAGGAGGCCATCTACGGCATCGCCTCCTACGTTCTGCTGTTCTGCTGTGCGGCGGTGGCCGCGGCACTGTCCTTCCACGGTCTGGTCGGCTTCGGCGAGCAGAACCTCGGCCTGAGCGGCGGCTGGCAGTATCTGGTGCCGTTCGGCCTGGACGGCGCCGCGATGTTCTGCTCCGTGCTCGCGGTGCGCGAGGCCAGCCACGGTGACGCCGCCCTCGGCTCCCGCATGCTGGTGTGGCTGTTCGCCGCGGCGGCGGCCTGGTTCAACTGGGTGCACGCGCCCAGGGGTGCCGACCACGCGGGTGCGCCGCAGTTCTTCGCCGGCATGTCCCTGTCGGCGGCGGTGCTCTTCGACCGCGCGCTGAAGCAGACCCGCCGGGCCGCTCTGCGCGAGCAGGGCCTGGTGCCGCGCCCGCTGCCGCAGATCCGTGTGGTGCGCTGGCTGCGTGCTCCGCGTGAGACCTACCGTGCCTGGTCGCTGATGCTCCTCGAGGGTGTGCGCAGCCTGGACGAGGCCGTCGAGGAGGTGCGCGAGGACAAGCGCCAGAAGGAGGAGAAGCGCCGGCTGCGCCGTGAGCGGGAGCGTGTGGAGCGCGCCCAGCTGAAGGCGATCAGCCGCGGTCACCGGTTTCCGGGCCGTGGTGGCCGCGCCGGTGAGACGCAGGCCCTGGAGGCCGGTCCCGGCCAGGCGGCCGCGGAGCCTGCCATAGCGCCGTCGTCGGACCAGCTTCCGGTGCCCGCTCCCCGCGCTTCGCTCCAGCCCGTCCGCCCTGGGGCTTCTGACCCGGTCACCGTGGACCTGACCGCGGAGGACGACACCCAGGCCCTGCCGCGGCTGGACTCGCTGGAGCGCAAGCTGAAGGACCTCGAGCAGCAGTTCGGTTAGACCGCGAGGGCACGCAGCCGAGCTGCGTCGTCGGACAGGGGCGCGAGCCGTACCGGCCGCGCCCCTGTCCGTTCCGGCCCTGTCCGGTCCAGCCCTGTCCGGTCCGGCCCGTTCCGGCGGGCGCCCGCCCCGGCACGTCCGTCGCTGCGTGCCGCGATCCGCTCAGGCGGCCCGGGCGTCACCCAGTTCGAACCACACCGACTTGCCGACCCCGTGCGGGCGCACTCCCCAGGCGTCGGCCAGCGACTCCACCAGGACCAGCCCTCTGCCGCCGGTGTCGTTTCCGGCCTCCGGGATGCGGGGCAGCGGCCCGCGGGCGGTGAAGTCCCGTACCTCCACGCGCAGTTTGTGCGGGGACACGACGGCCGTCAGGATCGCGTCGTCGTCGGTGTGGACGAGTGCGTTGGTGACCAGTTCGCTGGTGAGCAGCTCTGCGACGTCCGACTCCTCCGGCTGCCTCCAGTGCCGCAGCAGTTCGCGCAGGGCCCGGCGCGCCTCGGGCACCGCCTTCAGATCGGCCCGGCCCAGCCGACGGCTGAGCCGGCGCACCTGCTGCGGTCCGCGAGCCGTGCCGTTCACCCCGTCGACGGCGCCTCTCGGCGCGGATGCCCCGGCCGCGACGGGGCCACCCCCTCGTGCCTGACTCGTCATCTCCCCCGCCCACGTCCCGTTGTCGGATCTCTGCCAGTTCGAACAGGTTCACGGGGATGTTTGCCCGAGGGGGCCTCGACCAGTCCTGACGGCCCGTCAGCGAACTGATGAGCGACTGCCGTGGGCCGGAGCGCGGCGTCCGCGCCCTCCGCGCTCCGGCCTCGCCGGGTGCCCCGGCCGTCCGCCCGCGGCCGCGGCATGGTCCGCTACGGCCGCGGCACGTTGCGCAGGTTGGACCGGGCCATCTGCAGCATCCGGCCCACGCCGCCCTCCAGGACGATCTTCGAGGCGGACAGCGCGAACCCGGAGACCATCTCCGCGCTGATCTTGGGCGGGATGGACAGCGCGTTGGGATCGGTGACGACGTCCACGAGCGCCGGACCCTTGTGCCGGAACGCCTCCTTCAGCGCCCCCGCCAGGTCCTTGGGCTTCTCCACCCGCACGCCGTACGCGCCGCAGGCCCGGGCGACGGCGGCGAAGTCCGGGTTCTTGTTGGTGGTGCCGTGCGAGGGCAGGCCCGCCACCAGCATCTCCAGCTCGACCATGCCGAGCGAGGAGTTGTTGAACAGCACGATCTTCACCGGCAGGTCGTACTGCACCAGGGTCAGGAAGTCGCCCATCAGCATGGAGAACCCGCCGTCGCCGGACATCGAGATCACCTGGCGGCTCCGGTCGGTGAACTGCGCGCCGATCGCCATCGGCAGCGCGTTGGCCATCGAGCCGTGCGAGAAGGAGCCGATGATGCGGCGGCGCCCGTTGGGCGAGATGTACCGGGCGGCCCAGACGTTGCACATGCCGGTGTCGACGGTGAACACGGCGTCGTCGTCGGCGACCTCGTCCAGGACGGAGGCGACGTACTCGGGGTGGATGGGGATGTGCTTGTCCACCTTGCGGGTGTAGGCCTTGACGACGCCCTCCAGCGCGTCGGCGTGCTTCTTGAGCATCCGGTCGAGGAAACGCCGGTTCGTCTTCTCCCGCACCCGCGGGATCAGGCAGCGCAGCGTCTCCTTCACATCACCCCACACCGCCAGGTCCAGTTTGGAGCGGCGGCCGAGGTTCTCCGGGCGGACGTCGATCTGGGCGATCTTCACGTCGTCCGGCAGGAAGGCGTTGTACGGGAAGTCGGTGCCCAGCAGGATCAGCAGGTCGCACTCGTGGGTGGCCTCGTAGGCCGCGCCGTAGCCGAGCAGTCCGCTCATGCCCACGTCGTACGGGTTGTCGTACTGGATGAACTCCTTGCCGCGCAGGGCGTGTCCCACCGGTGACTTGATCTTCCCGGCGAACTCCATGACCTCGGCGTGCGCGCCCGCCGTGCCGCTGCCGCAGAACAGGGTCACCTTCTCCGCCTCGTCGACCATCCGGGCCAGCCGGTCGATCTCGGCGTCCCCCGGACGGACGGTGGGCCGGGAGGTCACGATGGCCGTCTCCGCGGCCTTCTCCGGGGCGGGCTCGGCGGCGATGTCCCCGGGCAGCGCCACCACGCTGACACCGCTGCGGCCGACCGCGTGCTGGATCGCGGTGTCCAGCAGCCGCGGCATCTGCTTCGGGCTGGAGATCAGCTCGCTGTAGACGCTGCACTCCTGGAACAGCCGGTCGGGATGGGTCTCCTGGAAGTAGCCGAGGCCGATCTCGCTGGAGGGGATGTGCGAGGCGAGCGCGAGGACCGGGGCCATCGACCGGTTGGCGTCGTACAGACCGTTGATCAGGTGCAGGTTGCCGGGTCCGCAGGAACCGGCGCAGGCCGTCAGCTTGCCGGTGATCTGCGCCTCGGCGCCCGCGGCGAAGGCGGCGGTCTCCTCGTGGCGGACGTGGATCCAGTCGATGGCGGAGTTGCGGCGGACGGCGTCGACCACGGGGTTGAGGCTGTCCCCCACGACGCCGTACAGCCGCTTCACCCCGGCGCGGACGAGGATGTCGACGAATTGTTCGGCGATGTTCTGTTTGGCCATGGGTCAGGAATGCCCCCAGGTTCCCGGCGGGAATCCTGTACGGCCATGAAGTCACAGACCCGGCGGTCACGCCTCCGGACGGCCACCGCCGTGCGGGGCACCGCCGTGCGGTCGTCGTCGCGCCGGAGGGGCGCGCAGCCCGCGTGCTGTCCGCGCAGCGGGCCGGCCGGTCCGTCGGCGCTCATCGGCGGCGTGTCACCCGGCCGGGCGAGACAGGCACGGAAGCGGGAGAGCGACAGGGGCGGAGCGGACGGCGGGACGGCACCGGCGGGGACGGTGCTCCTGCCGTGGATGCCGCCGGGCGGTCCCACCCCCCACGGGAGAACCGCCCGGCGGCACCCGAGTGGCCCCGTCCGGGCCGGTCCGTGCGCGGTCCGGGGCGCAGACCGCCACAGGACCGTGACCCGGGCGCGCGACGGCCGGGACCGCCGTTCGAGCCGTCCTCGGCAGCGGCGCCGCTCCGTCCCGCAGCGGGACCACTCCGGGTCCGCGCGCCGGCCGGGCCGCCGCCGCCCGGGGCGGCAGACGGCCGCACGCCGCCGGCGCCCACGCGGACCACACCCAGGGGACCGGGGCTGTGGCCTGCCGCCGGTCCTTCGGTCGGCCGCACGCCGCCGGCGCCCACGCGGACCACACCCAGGGGACCGGGGCTGTGGCCTGCCGCCGGTCCTTCGGTGAGCCCACCTTGTCAGGACCACCCGGGTCACGGCGATGATGTCCGGCGGCGGGTTTGCGTCGTGGCCGGTTTCCGCCACCGCCGCAGGACCGCCGGGACGGTCCCGGGCTCGGACGGAAAGGGCGGCAGCCGATGCTGGCAGCGATAGGACTGGACGCAAGACACGAGTCGGCGTACCGGGCCCTGGTGTCCGTGGGCGCCGCGGACGTGCCGGATCTCGCCCGGCGGCTGATGCTCGGCGAACGGGAGACCGAGAGCGCCCTGCGCGACCTGGAACGGCAGGGGCTCGCCGCCCGGTCCTCCGCGAGCCCCGGCCGCTGGGTGGCCGCTCCGCCGGGGGTGGCGCTGGGCGCGCTGCTCGCCCAGCGGCGCCACGAACTGGAGAAGGCCGAGCTGGCCGCCGCGCTGCTCGCCGAGGAGTACCGGGCGGCGGCACCTCAGCCCGCGGTGCACGACCTGGTGGAGGTGGTCACCGGAGCCTCCGCGGTCGCCCAGCGTTTCCTGCAGGCCCAGCTGGGCGCGTCCCAGGAGGTGTGCGCGCTGGTCACCGGGACCCCGATGGCCGTGTCGGGGACGGAGAACGACGCCGAGGAGCAGGCGGCCGGGCGGGGGGTGCGCTTCCGTGTGGTGGTGGAGCGCGCCGTGCTGGAGAAACCGGAGAACATGCGCGAGCTGACGGCCGCGCTCGGCCGGAACGAGCAGGTCCGGGTGCTCGACGAGGTGCCGACCAAACTGGTGGTCGCCGACCGGGCGCTGGCCATGGTCCCGCTGACCGCGCACAGCCCGGAGCCGGCCGCGCTGGTGGTGCACGCCAGCGGGCTGCTGGAGGTGCTGTCCGCGCTGTTCGAGTCGGTGTGGCGGCAGGCGCTGCCGTTGCGCCTGGGGGCGTCGGGCGTCGTCGAACAGACCCCGGACGCCCCCGACGCCACCGACCTGGAGGTTCTGTCCCTGCTGCTGGCCGGACTGACCGACGCCAGCGTGGCCAAGCATCTGGACCTGGGGCTGCGCACGGTGCAGCGCCGGGTGAAACGGCTGATGGAGCTGGCCGGCGTGACCACGCGCCTGCAACTGGGCTGGCACGCCTACGAGCGCGGCTGGGTGACCCGGGAGCACCCGGTCGGCCGAGCCGCACCCCGGCGGCAGGCGTGACGCCCGGCCGGGATCCCTTCCGACGCTCCCGGGAACGTGCGCGGTCAGCCCCCGTCCCCGGACGCCGGACACCCCAGTCCGGACGCCCCCGTGCCCTACAGCACGCCCTCCAGGGTCAGCAGCCGGACCTTCGCGTCCAGGCCGCCCGCGTAGCCGGTGAGGGTGCCGTCGGCGCCGATGACCCGGTGGCAGGGGCGGACGACGAGCAGCGGGTTGGCGCCGATCGCGCCGCCCACGGCCCGCACGGCGGCGCGGGAGGCGCCGATGCGGGCGGCGATCTCGCCGTAGGTCGTGGTCGTCCCGTAGGGCACGTCGTCGAGGGCGGCCCACACCCGTTCGCGGAACGCGGTGCCGTGCGTGCGCAGCGGCAGGGTGAACTCCTTCAGTTCTCCGGCGAAGTAGGCCTCGAGCTGTTCCTCGGCGGCGCGGAACGGGCCGGGGTCGTGCCGTCGGCCGTCCTGGACGGTGCGGCCGCCCTTCTGCCCGGGCAGGGACAGGGAGGTGAGGGCGCCGGTGCCGTCGGCGGTGAGCAGCAGCGGGCCGAGCGGGCTGTCCAGCCGGGTCCAGTAGGTCGTCGGATCGCCGGTGGCGGTCGTGGCCTCGGGGCCTGCGGCGGTCGTCATCACAACTCCAACTCCCCTGCCACGCGCAGGTGATCGAGGGCGTACGAGCGCCAGGGGCGCCAGCTGTCGGGGGCGGGCGTGCCCGGCGGGGCCACGTCCGGGTCGCCGAGGGCGCGGACGCGGATCTCGGCGACGGTGGCGGCGTCCAGGCCGTCGAGTGCCCGCAGCGCGCGGTGCGCCGCGTCCCGGTCGGCGCCCGGGTCGAGCCGCACGGTGCCGTCCGCGAGGGCGGCGGCCAGGGCGCCCAGGGTACCCTCCGCTCCGGCCTCGGCGAGGACGGCCGGCTCCGGGAACAGGTGGGTGAGGGTGCCGTCGGGGGCGTCCAGCACCTTGCCGTGGCGCCGGACCAGTGCGCCGGCCTCCGCCGGGCCCACCAGGGCGCGGATCGCGGCCTCGTCGGGATCCACGGCGCCGGGCGACCGCAGTCCGGGGCGGGCCGCGACCAGCGGGGCCAGCCGGGGGTCCGCACCGAGCCGCTCGTCGACGGCGTACGGGTCGGCGTCGAGGTCGAACAGGCGCCGCAGCCGCTGCACGGCCGTGGTCAGGTCGCGCGGGTCGGTCAGATGCAGCCGTGCCTCCAGCCAGCCGCCGGTCCGTGTCCCGCGCCCGGTGCGCGGGGCATGGGGGCGTTCGTGGACGGCGGCGATCCCGGTGCCGTGCGGCAGCCGCAGGGTGCGCCGGTAGATGCGTCGGCCGGGCCGGCCGGTGACCTCCTCCACCGCGGGCACGGCCTGGCGCTGGAGCAGGTCGAAGACGGATGCGGAGTGGTACGGGCCCCGGTGGGCGAGACGCAGCGGGATCCCCGCCGCGTGCGTCGTCGCCGCGCCGTGGTCCCGGGCGGCGGGCGCCGCGTTGCGCAGCTCGCTCGGGGTCGCGGCGTACACCGCGCGGATCGTGTCGTTGAACTGCCGCACACTGGCGAACCCGGCGGCGAAGGCGATCTCGGTGACCGGCAGGCGGGTGGTCTGCAGCAGCACCCGCGCGGTGTGCGCGCGCTGCGCCCGGGCCAGCGCGAGCGGCCCGGCGCCCAGTTCGGCGGTGAGCTGCCGCTGCACCTGCCGGGTGCTGTAGCCGAGCCGTGCCGCCAGCCCGGTCACACCCTCCCGGTCGATCACCCCGTCGGCGATCAGCCTCACGGCCCGTGCCACCACGTCCGCCCGCACGTTCCACTCGGCGGAGCCCGGGACGGCGTCCGGGCGGCAGCGGCGGCAGGCCCGGAAGCCGGCGCCCTGGGCGGCGGCGGCCGTGGCGAAGTAGCGCACATGATGTCGGCGCGGGGTGACGGCCGGGCAGCTGGGGCGGCAGTAGATCCCGGTGGTGACGACGGCGAGGAAGAAGATGCCGTCGAACCGGCCGTCCCGGCTGCGGACGGCCTCGTACCGGGTGTCGTCGTCCATCACGCTGTCCAGTCTCCGCCCGCCGAGCACCCTCCGCTGGCGGAAATCGGACATGGCGTTCCGGGCTCAGCGGTACGGCCGTCCCCGCTTGACCGCCACGGCCGCCCGGCCCTCGGCGTCCCGGCGTCTCCACGCGCGCCGCCTCTCCGCACGCAGCCGGGCGTCGCTGCGGGCGGCGATCCGCTCGTTCTCCCGCATCAGCTTGCGGTAGCTCTCCAGGCGCCGCACCGGCAGGTCACCGGCGTCCACGGCGGCCAGCACGGCGCAGCCGGGCTCCCGCTCGTGGGCGCAGTCGTGGAACCGGCACCGCGCGGCCAGGTCCGCGATCTCGGCGAAGACCTGCCCGACACCGTCGCCGGCGTCCCACAGGCCGACCCCGCGCAGTCCCGGGGTGTCGATGAGGACACCGCCGGCGGGGAGCACGAGCAGGTCGCGGGACGTGGTGGTGTGCCGGCCCTTGCCGTCGGCGTCCCGGACGGCGCCTACGTCCCTGGCCCGCTCCCCGAGCAGCGCGTTGACCAGGGTCGACTTGCCCGCGCCGGACTGCCCGAGCAGGACGGACGTGCCCGCGGCGAGGCAGGCGGCGAGCGTGTCGAGCCCGCCGCCCGTCAGGGAGCTGACCGGCAGCACCGGCACACCGGGTGCGGCGGCCTCCACGTCCTGCACGAGGTGGGCCAGCACCACCGGGTCGGTGACCTGGTCGGCCTTGGTGAGGGCGACCAGCGGCCGGGCGCCCGACTCCCAGGCCAGCGCGAGGAAGCGCTCGATGCGGGCCAGGGGCAGGTCCCCGGTGAGCGGCACGCAGACGACGGCATGGTCGATGTTGGCGGCCAGCACCTGACCCTCGGACCGTTCGGAGGACGTGGACCGCACGAACGCGGTGCGCCGCGGCAGCAGTGCCCGCACCGGGCGCGGGTCGCCGTCGGGGTCGACCGCGGCCCAGTCACCGGTGCACACGGCCTCGGCCGGGTCGTGGGGGACGAGCCGGCCGGTGCCGGCGCGGACCGGGCCGGCCGGGGTGACGAGATCGCACCGGCCGCGGGCGACCCGCACCACACGGCCGGGCAGCAGTCCGCGCCCGGTGTACGGAGCGAACGCCGCGGCCCAGTGCTCGTCCCAGCCGTACGGGGCGAGCGGGTGCGGCCCGGCGGAGGAGGCCGGGCAGGAGTCGGCGAGGGACGCCGGAGACAGATCGGTGGAGGCCGGAGACAGATCGGCCGGTGTGAACGAGGTGTTCAACGGGAGACCCTTCGCAGGGTGGCCCCGGCGGCACGCCCTCACGGCGCGGGACGAACCGCGCGCCGGGATCCTGAGGCGTCAGCCGGTGACCACGGAGGTGGAGTGGACGAACGTCCGGGCGCGGACAGCGCCCTGTGCGGTGACCGTCATCGCGTCCTCACCTCCTGCTTCCGCGCATCCTGCGCGCATGCACGCACCGCGCGCGGCATGCGGTGCCGAGCGTAGGCGGGGCGGACGCCGCGCCGCCACCGATTTCCGGTGCGCGGCCGCCCCCTGTTCCGGTGCGCGGCCGCCCCCTCGGGGCCCCGGCGCCGCAGCGGGCGCCGGGGCCGCCGGCCCCCTGCGTCGGTCTCCCTCCTCGGTCAGGGCCACAGCCGCTGGTGCCGCCGGCCGTCGCCGCCGTCCCGCTGGTAGCGCAGTCGGCGGTGCAGGCGGTCCGGACTGCCCTACCAGAACTCGACCGGCTCCGGCCGCGGGACGTACCCGGTCCACCCCTCGGGCCGGCGGGTCGGAGCACCGCCGTCGGCCGGCGCCGGCCGGTGTGCCACCGCCGATTTCCGGCCGTTCCGGACGAGCGCGTGCCCACAGTCTTGTCAGGGGCATGCACGACTCCTACAGTCCGTGCCAACAGCCATGGGAGCGCTCCCAAGGCATCGCGCGCGCCCGGAGCGCCCCCTTCCCCCCACAGTCGTTCCTTCGTCGAAGAGGTCCCCATGCGACCGCTGTCCCACCGGATCGACACCACCCGCGGGCTGCTCGGTGCCCTCCTCGCGGCGTTCGCGCTGCTGGCCGCCGTCACGGTGGCCGCCCCGCCGGCCCGGGCCGACACCGAGATCTGCGACGCCTTCGGCTGGACCACGATCCAGGGCCGCTACGTCGTCCAGAACAACCGCTGGGGCACCGACGCCCCCCAGTGCGTCACCGTCACGGACTCCGGTTTCCGGGTCAGCCGGGCCGACGGGGCGGTGCCCACCGACGGTGCCCCGAAGGCGTACCCGTCCGTCTACTACGGCTGCCACTACGGCAACTGCTCCCCGGGCACGGCGCTCCCGGCCCGGATCGGCTCCGTCTCCGGCGCACCGACCGGCATCTCCTACAGCTACGTGGGCGACGCGGTCTACGACGCCGCCTACGACATCTGGCTGGACCCCACGCCCCGGACCGACGGCGTGAACCGGACCGAGATCATGATCTGGTTCAACAGGGTCGGGCCGGTCCAGCCGGTCGGCTCGCAGACCGGCACGGCCACGGTGGCCGGCCGCACCTGGGAGGTGTGGACCGGCAACAACGGCTCCAACGACGTCCTGTCGTTCGTCGCTCCCTCGGCGATCGACAGCTGGAACTTCGACGTCATGGACTTCGTCCGCCAGGCGATCGCTCGCGGGCTCGCCACGGACGACTGGTACCTGACGAGCGTGCAGGCGGGCTTCGAGCCCTGGCAGAACGGCGCCGGTCTCGCCGTGACGTCGTTCTTCTCCGAGATGCACACCGGCGGCTATGCCGCGCACGGCACGGCATGACGTACGGCAGCGACGCACCGGCTCGGACGTGCGGCATGGACGTCCGTGCCGGACAGACCCCGCGGACCCCGGACGCCGCCCGTCCCGCACCGGATGCCGCGCCCGCCGGGCCGCACACGTACCGGACCGCACACGTACCGGACAACACACGTACCGGCTCCGACACCAGAAAGGACAGTGCTGTGACACGACGCAGCAGACTCATGTCGGTGGCGGCGGCGTTCGCCACCTTCCTGACGGCCCTGGGCCTGACCTTCCTCGGTCAGGGCCGTGCCGAGGCGCACGGGGTGGCGATGCTGCCCGGTTCGCGCACCTACCTGTGCTACCTGGACGCCCGTACCTCCACCGGCAGCCTGGACCCGACCAACCCCGCCTGCCAGGACGCCCTGGCGAAGAGCGGCGCCAGCGCGCTGTACAACTGGTTCGCGGTGCTGGACTCCAACGCCGGCGGCCGGGGAGCGGGGTATGTGCCCGACGGCACCCTGTGCAGCGCGGGCGACCGCTCCCCGTACGACTTCTCCGCCTACAACGCCGCCCGCGACGACTGGCCGCGCACCCACCTGACCTCCGGTGGCACGATCCAGGTGCAGTACAGCAACTGGGCGGCGCACCCGGGTGACTTCCGGGTCTACCTGACCAAGCCGGGCTGGTCGCCGACGTCCCCGCTGGGCTGGGACGACCTGGAGCTGATCCAGACGGTGACGGACCCGCCGCAGACCGGTTCGCCGGGCACCGACGGCGGTCACTACTACTGGAACCTGACGCTGCCCTCCGGCCGCTCGGGTGACGCGCTGATCTTCATCCAGTGGGTCCGCTCCGACAGCCAGGAGAACTTCTTCTCCTGCTCCGACGTCGTCTTCGACGGCGGCAACGGCGAGGTGACCGGCATCCGCGGCTCCGGCTCGCAGACGCCCAGCCCGGAGCCGACCCCGACGCCCACGCCGACGGACCCGCAGGCCGGTGAGTGCATGGCCGCGTACACCGTGGAGAACTCCTGGAACGGCGGCTTCCAGGCCTCCGTCGAGGTGATGAACCACTCCACGGCCGCGCTGAGGAACTGGGCCGTGTCCTGGCAGCCGGGCGACGGCACGAAGATCAGCAGTGTCTGGAACGGCACGCTGTCCACGGCCGACGACGGCACGGTCACGGTGCGGAGCGTGGACCACAACGCGGCGGTGCCGGCCGACGGCAGTGTGACGTTCGGGTTCACCGCCACGTCCACGGGCAACGACTACCCGGTGGGTTCGGTCACCTGCACCACGGGGTGACACCCGCTCGGCGGTGACCGTCCGGTGTGCCGTGCCGTCCCGTCAGCCCGGCGGGGCGGCACGGCACACGCGCGCGTGGATGTGCGCGGGGCTCAGTCGCCCGTGCCCGCACTCTGCTGCGTCTCGTCGTCGGCCGGGAGGCTGTCCATGAAGGAGCTGACCGAGAAGACGGCGCGTCCGGCGCCGGCCGGGCCGTAGCCGGGGGGCGAGGACAGGCCGAAGTCCTCCATGGTGGAGCGGTAGGCGTCCAGCAGCCGGATGTGGTACTCCAGCGGGGCGCCCTCGGGGTTGGCCTTGCCGAGCGGTGTAGTGGGCTCGGGGCACCACGTGGTGAAGCGGGGCGTGATGCCGTGCGACATGAAGAACCGCAGGCCCTCGGTGGTGGAGGCGATGGCCTCGTCGACGGTGGTGAAACCGTGCGGCTGGGCCATCTCCACGCCGGCCACGAAGTTGGGGATGACGTTGCGGGCGCCGAAGACGTCGGCCGAGTCCAGGATCCGCTTGTGCCACTCGTCGCGGCCGATGTACCGCTCCTTGCCGGGGCAGTACAGCTCGAACAGGCGGCGGTCCCACACCTCGAAGTTGGGGTGGTAGATCTGCACGCCGTAGTCCTTGAACCGCTGCACGTCCGCCTTCGGCAGCGCCTGGGCGACCACCTTGCCGATCCACCGGCCCGGGAAGCGCTCCTCGATGGCCTTGGCGTAGTGGCCGTAGAAGTCGGCCTCGTCCCGGCCGGCGACCTTGGAGGTGATGGCACCGCCGGTCAGCGTGTAGGCGGTGGACGCCTTCTGGGTGTCGTACCGGTCGATGATCTCCAGGGCCTCGAGGACCTCCTCGACGTCCTTCACCCCGGTGTAGGGACGTCCGGCGGCCTTGTGCTGGCGCCAGTTGTGGTTGATGTCGCAGTACTGGCACTCCTCCTTGGCGCCGAAGTACTGGCACACCCGGAAGACGGTGAGGTAGATGAGGTAGCCCCACTGGATGGTGGGGGCGACCTCCATCACGGACTTGCCGTTGGCGAGGGTGTGCCGGTAGTACTCCGGCATCGGCGGCACACCCACGTCCGCGATCCGCTTCCCGTCGAGGTACAGCCCGAGCAACCCCTCGTCGTCCGCGGCCACCCGGTAGGGCGAGCGGGGGTTCACGCGCACGGAGACCACGGTGCGCCGCAGGCCGTACGGTCCGCCGGTGAGGACGATCTCCTCCGGCGGGCGGCGCAGCGCGGCCTCGCCCAGCTCCGGCAGGGTGCCGTGGTCGAAGGAGAAGATGAAGTACGACTTCGGCTTGACCTCGCCGGCCGCCTCGTTGGCGGTGTCGCTCAGCGCGGACGAGTCGAAGGCCACACCACCACGCAGCAGGTCCTCTTTGAAGACGGCTTCCCGCGGTACGTGGGGGAAGCGCTCCATCAGATCTTCGACCAGCGCGGTACGGCTGCCCATCGGCCTCTCTCCTCCCGGCCTCGACGTTCGGCCTTCCACCGTATGCCCCCGCTCACCGGCCGGCCGTGCCGGGTCCCCGCTCGGCGCGGTGCCCGGTGCCCGCGCGGTTCCGGGTGCCCGGGCCCGGTCGCGGGGAGGGCGGCCGTCCGGGTGTGCGCCGGGCGGCGGTGAGGCGGGCGTGTCGTCAGGGCCACGGGGAGGCGGGCGGGCGTGCCGGGCCGTCGGTGGCGTCGGGTAGGTTCACCCCGGAACACGTGGCCGGGGTGCCGCGGGAGGAAGGGGTGTCGGCATGAGCACAGCCGTGACCAACTGGGCGGGGAACATCACCTACACCGCCAAGGAGGTGCACCGGCCGGCCACCGCCGAGGAACTGGCGGACGTGGTCGCGCGCAGTGCATGGGTGCGTGTGCTGGGCAGCGGCCACTCGTTCAACGAGATCGCCGACCCGGGTCCCGACGGCGTCCTGCTGCGCCTGGACGCGCTGCCCGCCGAGACCGACGTGGACACCACGGCCCGCACGGTCCGGGTCGGCGGCGGTGTCCGCTACGCCGAACTGGCCCGCGTGGTGCACGCGCACGGGCTGGCCCTGCCCAACATGGCGTCGCTGCCGCACATCTCGGTGGCCGGGTCGGTGGCCACCGGCACCCACGGCTCGGGGGTGACCAACGGTCCCCTGGCGGCACCGGTGCGCGAGGTGGAGCTGGTCACGGCGGACGGCTCGCAGGTACGCATAGCCCGGGGCGACGCCCGCTTCGGCGGGGCGGTCACCTCCCTCGGCGCGCTCGGCGTCGTCACCGCGCTCACCCTGGACCTGGAGCCCGCCTTCGAGGTGGAGCAGCATCTGTTCACGGAGCTGCCGCTGCGAGGGCTGGACTTCGAGACGGTCGCCGCCGCCGCGTACAGCGTCAGCCTGTTCACCGACTGGCGCGAGCCCGGCTTCCGGCAGGTGTGGCTCAAGCGGCGCACCGACCAGGAGCTGCCCGACTTCCCGTGGGCGCAGCCGGCGACCGTGGCGCTGCACCCGGTGCCCGGGATGCCCGCGGAGAACTGCACGCAGCAGTTCGGGGTGCCGGGCCCCTGGCACGAGCGGCTGCCGCACTTCCGGGCGGAGTTCATCCCGAGCAGCGGTGCCGAACTCCAGTCCGAGTACCTGCTGCCGCGTGCCCACGCCCTCGACGCGCTGGACGCCGTGGACCGGATCCGGGACACCGTCGCGCCCGTGCTGCAGACCTGCGAGGTCCGCACCGTCGCCCCCGACGAGCAGTGGCTCGGCCCGAGCCACGGCCGGGACACCGTGGCCCTGCACTTCACCTGGGTGAAGGACACCGAGGCGGTGCTGCCGGTGGTGCGGCGCCTGGAGGAGGCGCTGGACGCCTTCGACCCGCGCCCCCACTGGGGCAAGGTGTTCACGACGTCCGCCGCCGCCCTGCGCGCCCGGTACCCGCGGCTGGCGGACTTCCGGGCCCTGGCCCGCGAGCTGGACCCGTCGGGGAAGTTCACCAACGCCTTCCTGCGGGACCTGCTGGACGGCTGACCGGCACGGTCGCCGGTCGGCGAGGTTCCACGGCGGCCGGGTGTCACGGGGTCAGGGGCCGGACGTCACGCGGCAGGTGGCACGGGTCCAAGGGGCGCAGGGCCAGGTGGCACGGGGCCCGGTGGCACGGGGGTCCTGCGGGCGCACGGCGCCGGGAGGCGAGTCCGTAGGATCCGTCTCCGGCCGGACACCCCAGTGAAGGAGCATCGCATGCCCCGTGCCGGGCTGACCGTCGAGCGGATCGTCGCGGCGGCGGCCGAACTCGCCGACGAGGAGGGCTTCGAGAACGTCACCGTCTCCGGTGTGGCCCGCCGCTTCGGCGTGAAGGACGCCAGCCTGTACTCGCACATCAAGAACCTGCGGGAACTGCGCACCCGGCTCGCGCTGTTCGCCGGGGCGGAGATGACCGAGCGGATCGCGGACGCGGTGGCGGGACGGGCCGGCAAGGACGCGCTGGCCGCGTTCGCGGGCGCCTACCGGGAGTACGCCCTGCGGCATCCGGGGCGGTACGCGGCCACCCGGACACGTCTCGACCCCTCCCTCGCCGCCGACTCCCCCGCCCTGCGGCGCACCGCCGAGATCACCTACGGCATGCTGCGCGCCTACGGGCTCGACGAGCCCGACCTCACCGACGCCGTACGTCTGCTGCGCAGCACCTTCCACGGCTACTGCGCGCTGGAGGCCGCCGACGGCTTCACCGCGCCCCGCGATGTGCGGGCGTCCTGGAACAAGGCGGTCGAGGCGCTGCACATCACCCTGCTGAACTGGCCGCGCGAAACCTGTCGCGGCACCTGACGCGAGGACACCGCCGGCCGCCCGTGCACCGCCGTCGACCGGCCCCGACACGACTCCGGTGCCGGGGTCCGTCCGGCCGCTCCGGGCGGGGTGTGAAGGGGCGGAAACAGCGGTACGAACGGTGAGAGGGAGACCCGTTCACACGGTGGCCTCGTCGCGCCGGGCGGTGGACGCCCGGCGCCGCCTCGGGGGGAGGGAGCGCCTGTTGTCCTCGCAGCAGCTCGGAAGCGGCCCCCTGCACGCCGCGGGCCCCGGTCCGCGTCCCGAGCCGGCGGGAGCGGGCGACGGCGCCGCGGCCCCCTCGCCTCCGGCGCGTTTCGTCGGCTGGCTGGGCGGCCTGGGCGGTGCGGCCGCCGGGTACGGGGTGTTCCAGTTCCTGTTCGAGGTGCTGCCGGACTCGTTGAGCGGGCAGCTCGCGAAGTATCTGATCGCAGGCGTCAGCGGGCTGGGGACGGCGGCCGCGGGCTGGCTGGCCGCCGCGCTGCTGCGGGCCCGCGCCCAACGTCCGGCGTACGGCACCGCGTCCGGCTCCGCCTCCGCGCCGGCGGTGCCGGCGGCACTGCCGCAGGTGTGCCACGACGCCTACGCGGCGCTCGTCGAGCAGGTGACGGTGGTCGACGACCCGGAGCTGGGGCGGCTCACCGGCTGGGCGCACTCGCTGGGCGAGACCGTCCCGCCCCGTCCCACCCCGGTCGGCACCGCCTACGGCCTGCACATCGTGCTCGACCTCGGGGTGCCCGACGGCCGGCTGCGCGCCGGTGACCTGGTCGACACCCTGTGGCGGCTGCGGCTGCCCGACGGCGGCTGGTCGGCGCGCAGCCAGGGGCTTCAGGCCCGGCCCGAGATCACCGCGCTGGTGCTGGGCGCGCTGGCCCGGGCGGGCGTGTCCGAGGACCGGCTCGCACCGGAAGTGGCGCGCTGCGCGGCCCGGTTCACCCCGGACGGGGATCCGGCGGGGTGGGCGTCGGTGCACGTGGTGACGACAGTGCTGCGCGGGCTGCTGCGGGCCGCGCCCGGTTCCGCACTGCTGCCCGAGCTGCGCGAGGCGGTGGTGGACGGTGCGCTCGACGATCCGGGCCGGGACCATCTGCGCTGCTGGGGCTACCGGTTGCGGGCGCCGTACGGACCGCCGTCGCCGGTGCACACCGCGCAGGCGGTGGTCGCCCTGGACCGGGCCGGGCGTGTGCTCGGGGAGAACGCGGCGGCGCGGGCGGCCCGCGAGGACGGCGTGCGCTGGCTGCTGGCCTGCCCGGAGCTGCGGCACGACGTGTGCGGGGACCTGGCACACCTGCGGGAGGAGGTGCGCCGTCCCCGCGCCGACGACCCCACGCGTCACGAGGTGCTGAACGTACGGCACTTCACGGCCGCCTGGGTGGTCCGCGCACTGCTGACACCGACCGCCGGTCAGGTGGCCCGCGCCGACGGGCTGGAGGAGGCCTGGCGGGAGCGGCTGGCCGGTGCCGTGGCGGCGGTGTGGGCCGGGCAGTCGGGCGGCATCTGGACCTGGGGGCCGGGTGAGCAGGGGGCACCGCGGCAGCCGCTGTGGATGACCTATCAGGGCCTTTCCGCGTTGCGGGCGCATGCCGTATCCATGTACCGGCCGGGCCGCTGACCGGGCCGGTCCCCGCCGCCGAACGACCGGGACACGGCGGACGGGCCGGGAACGAGGCGGAGGGGGCGGTGATGGACGGCCGGCAGGTGCCGGCGGCCAGACGGCTGCTGACGAGGTCACTGGACGGTCCGCTGTCCGAGACGGAGCGGGTGGCCGCGGCACGCTCGGTGGTCGTCGCGCTGGGGGCGCGGGAGCGGCTGCGGGACCTGGTCGCGGAGCTGGCCGCGGGCGGGCAGGACACGCAGGAGTGCGCGCGGCTGTCGTACCGGCATGTGCTCGGTTTCGACAAGCTGCTGTTGCTGCGGGACGGCACCCGGCACATGCTGCGGGCCCATGTGTGGCACCCCGGCGCGAGCGACGCGGGCGCGGAGGACGTCCACAACCACCGGTGTGCGCTGGCCTCGTACGTGGTGCGCGGGCGGCTGTCGATGGAGCTGTACGAGCACGAGATCTGCGCACCGGACGACCCGGACGCCCCGCCCGGGCCGGACGACGGTGTGATCCGTGCGGTCCGGTACCGGGAGTCGCTGGGGCCGGGCCCGGTGGCGCAGTGGCGGCTGGAGCCCGTGGGCCGGGCGCGGCTGCGGCTGGCCCACACGGCACGGTACGCGGCGGGCAGCGACTACGGCCTGCCCGCGCGCACCCTGCACCGGGCCTGGTGCGACACGGCCGCGCCGACGGTGACGCTGTTCCTGGAGACGGGCGTCGGACGGCGCTCCCACACCGACGTCTTCACGACGGCGGGCCCGCACCCGCACACGGTGCCGAAGGCGCCGCTCGGCGTGCCGGAGTACCTGGCGGCGCTGGACGCGCTGGCCCGGCTGCTCAGGTGAGCCCGAGCGCGAGCTGCGTCCGCACGGAGGGGTCGGCGTGCCCGAGCCGGACCTTCCGCAGGTCCCGGTCGGCGTCGCAGGCCCGCAGCGCCTGCCGGACGACGTCCAGGTTGTAGGCGTCGATGTCCACTGCGGTCAGCTCGGACGGAAGCAGCCAGGCGTAGGCCTGGTCCGGTTCGGGGAGGTGGACCGACCGGGTCAGCGGGCGGACCAGGAAGTTGTCCTGGACGTTCTTGATCTCGTGACCGTGGTAGTCGCTGACGAAGGAGGACTCGCCGACCTTGCGGACGATCTCGCCGAGCAGCCCGGTCTCCTCCTTCAGCTCGCGCAGGGCGCCGTCCGCGGGCAGCTCCCCCGCCTCCAGCTTGCCGCACGGCACGCCCCACACCCGCGGCAGGAACCGCTCGCGTGCACTGCGGCGCACCAGGAGCACCCGGCCCCGCTCGTCCCGTACCACGGCGGCGGCCAGCCGCTTCATGCCGGGGATCTCCATGTCCATGGCTCCCTCGGTTCCTCGCCGGTGATGGGTCAGGGTGTCTGGTACCCGGGGAGTCCGTCACGCTACCAGGACCGGCTGCCACGTTCCGTACCCTTTGCGCGGTACGTCTGATTCCGGGCGGCTGAGGGTCGCGTTCCGGGCCGGGCCCTCGGCCGGGGCTCGTGCGGCCCGCTGCCGCCGGCCGACCGGTCCGTCCCGGCGGACCGGCACCGCGCGCAGACGGCTACGGTCGTTGCATGACCAGCGACACCTCCCCCACGTTCACCGAGGCGCTCGCCGCCGGGACGCTGGTGCTCGACGGCGGCCTGTCCAACCAGCTGGAGGCGGCCGGGCACGACCTGGGCGACGCCTTGTGGTCGGCGCGGCTGCTGGCGGACCGGCCCGAGGCGCTCACCGAGGCCCATCTGGCGTACCTCGAAGCGGGCGCCGACGTGGTGATCACGGCGAGCTACCAGGCCACGTTCGAGGGGTTCGCGCGGCGCGGGACCGGCCGGGAGGAGGCCGCCGCGCTGCTGGCGTCGAGCGTGGCACGGGCGCGGGACGCGGTGGCACGGGCGCGGGCGCGGGGTGTCGACCGGCCGCTGTGGGTGGCCGCGTCGGCCGGGCCCTACGGGGCGATGCTCGCGGACGGCTCGGAGTACCGGGGGCGGTACGGGCTCGGCGTGGATCGGCTGGAGCGGTTCCACCGGCCCCGCCTGGAGGTGCTGGCCGCCGCCCGGCCCGATGTGCTGGCGCTGGAGACCGTGCCGGACACCGACGAGGCGGTCGCGCTGCTGCGCGCGGTGCGCGGGCTGGGCGTGCCGGCCTGGCTGTCGTACACGATCGACGGTGCGTACACCCGCGCCGGACAGCCGCTGCGGGAGGCGTTCGCCCTGGCCGCCGACGTGCCGGAGGTGATCGCGGTGGGCGTCAACTGCTGCGCGCCGCGGGACGTGGAGGCCGCCGTGGCAACGGCCGCCCGCGTCACCGGCAAACCGGTCGTCGTCTACCCGAACAGCGGTGAGTCCTGGGACGCCCGCACCGGCTCCTGGAGCGGCCGGCCCACCTTCGCCGCGGACCAGGTCGCGCGCTGGCACGCCGCGGGGGCCCGTCTGATCGGCGGCTGCTGCCGCGTGGGCCCGGACGTGATCGCGCACATCGCGCGGACTGTTCGGGGGGCGGCGCGGGGCCGCTCCTGAGCGACGGCGCTGCTTGGGAGGGGAACAGCGGGCGGTGCCCGGCGTGGGAGCCGACGCACGGTCGGACGTGGCCGGGCCCCGGGGCGGGGTCAGGCTCCGCGCACCCCGGTGGAGCGGCGCAGGCGGCGGATCGCGGCGCGCAGTTCCGCCGCCCTGGGCACGGGCGTGCCCTCGGGTGCGTCGCCGTCCGCACCGGTCGCCGTGCCGGGGCGCGAGGTCCCGCCGGCCGCTCGACAGGCCGCGCGTGGTGCCGTCCACAGGGCGAGTTCGGCGTCCCGCGGTCCGTGCACGGTGTGCGGGGGGCCGTCGCCGAAGACACGGACCGGGTGCGTGTCGTCCCACGCCTCCCAGCCGGGGTCGCCCTCGGTGGCGAAGCGGACCCAGGCGGCGTGCATCCGGTCGGCGAGTTCCTGCGGGGCGCCCTCGCCGGCGAGTTTGCGGGACTCGGGGACGTCACCGGTGTCGAAGACGAAGCCGAGTTCGAGGGCGTGGCAGGCCTTGAGACCGGGCAGCCGGGACGGCCAGGCGAACTCGTAGACGTAGGCGCTGCCGGGGCGGGCGTCGGCCAGGCGGTGCAGGGGGCGGCGCAACAAGTGGTCGGTGACCATCTGGCCGACGATGTCGGCGGCGCCCTCGCCCGGCCGCAGGGACCGGTAGCCGCGGACCACCTCGGGCCCGCAGCGGCAGCGGGCCATCGCGCCGGCGAGGGCGACGGGTCCGAGCCGGTCGACGTGGTCGAGAAGACCGCCGGGCACCAGCCACAGCCGGTGTTCGTCGCGGGTCCAGCCCATCAACAGGTCGGCGCCGCGGGCCGCGTCCCCGTCCACCAGGGCCCGCAGCGGGTCGCGGGGCACGAGGTCGCCGTCGACGACGATGCCGAAGGCGGGACCGCCGAGCACCGGGCCGCTGAGCCGGCCCACCTCGGCCTGGGTGCGCAGCAGCAGGTCCCGGTCGACGGCGGCGAACGCCTGCGCGGTGGCCGGCACTTTCAGCCGGGCGGCCATCCGGCGCACCATGCGCCGCACCTTGCCCCGGTCGAGGGCCTCGGGCGGCCCGCTCTGCAGCACGGCCCGCCGGAACAGCCCCTGGGCCTGCGGGGCGGCGATCAGGGCGCCGACGCTGATAGCGCCCGCCGACTGGCCGCACAGGGTGACCCGGTCCGGGTCGCCGCCGAACGCCTCGATCGCCTCGTGCACCCAGCGCAGCGCGGCGAGCTGGTCGCGCAGGCCGGGGTTGGCGGGCGCGTCCGGGAAGAGGCCGTAACCCTCCACGCCCAGCCGGTAGTTGAC
This sequence comes from Streptomyces thermoviolaceus, assembly GCF_045209695.1. NCBI lineage: Bacteria > Bacillati > Actinomycetota > Actinomycetes > Kitasatosporales > Streptomycetaceae > Streptomyces > Streptomyces thermoviolaceus. Next base: position 1,080,144 of record NZ_CP109280.1, read on the forward strand.
GGAGACCAGGACGACGCCGTCGCGGGCGAAGGAGTGGCCGGCGTACACGGGGACGGCCGAGGAGCCCCGGGTCAGCGCCCCGCCGTGCAGCCACACCAGGACGGGCAGCCGGGCGCCGGGGCTCGGGTCGGGGGTCCAGACGTTGAGGTTGAGGCAGTCGTCGCCGGGCACGTCGGGGTCGGACAGGTACCGGGCGAAGGCCTCGGAGTACGGGGGTTTGGGGGCGGTCGGTCCGAAGGAGCCCGCGTCACGCACCCCGTCCCAGGGTTCGGGCGGCTGCGGGGGCCGGAACCGACGGGGGCCGAAGGGCGGGGCGGCGTAGGGGATGCCGCGGAAGGCGGCCACCCCGTGCTCGTATCTGCCGCGCACCGCCCCGTACGGCGTGCCGACCACGGGATCCGTCCGCCCTTCCGTCATGGATGCCACCAGCCCTTCGCCGCATTCGTGCACCATCGCACCCGGTGACACCGGAACACCACAAGAGGGCCTCGTGTTCCGGCACGCACGGCCGCGGCGGGGCCGGGCGGATGTGGCCCCGGTGTGCCTCGCTTTGCGCCCTGCCTGTCGCGTCGTGCGTGGGCGGTCCGCGCGCGGCCCCTGCGAGCCGCACACGCCGTTTCGTGCACGGCGCTCGCCGGACGGCGGCGGCACGGCCCCGGCACACGCGAACGGGCCGGGACCGTGCCGGGACGCTCAGTCGCCGTCGGAGCCGCCCCGGGTCCCCTCCACCAGGGCCTCCATCAGGTCCACGGCGCTGCCCTCGTGGTCGCTTCCGGCGGTGCCGCTGCCGTTCTGCACGTTGGCGGTGCGGTCGACCTCCAGGATGGAGTCCGCGTGGGAGTTGTCGAGGACGGTGATCAGGCTGCCGGTGTCGGCCGCGGCCGGGGAGGCGGCACCGGCCAGCAGAGCCGCCGTCACGGCAGTCACGGTCCGCAGCCGGGGGACACGTCCGTTCACGCACTCGTTCCTGCGTCCGCTCGTACGCCCGCTCACACGCCCGCTCCGGCCGGCTCGGGCCGCCGGTGCGCCAGGTTGCGCTCCAGCAGGCGGGTGGAGGCCTGCACGCCGATGCCGCGGTCCGCGTCCACCTGGGGCAGCCGGCCGTCGGCCCGCTTCAGCTCGGCGAGTGCGGCGTCCATGGCCTCGTGGGCGGCGAACAGGCAGGGGGTGCTGTAGATGGCGACGTTCACGCCCGTCTCGGCCAGCTCCGTCAGCGACAGCCGCGGGGACTTGCCGCCGGCGATCTGGTTGAACAGCAGCGGCTTGTCGCCGACGACGTCGCGCACCCGGCGGATCCACTCCACGCTGCGGATCCCGTCGACGAGGACCACGTCGGCGTCGGTGGCCGCGAGCGCCTTGGCACGGCGCAGGATGTCCTCCTCGTCGGTGGCGTCGGTGCGGGCCACCACGACCAGGTCCTGCCGGGTCGCCAGCACCTGCTCCAGCTTGGCCAGGTACTCCTCCAGCGGCAGCACCTGCTTGCCGTCGGCGTGCCCGCAGCGACGGGGCCGCTTCTGGTCCTCCAGGATCACCCCGGAGGCGCCGATCCGCTCCAGGGCCTTGACCACATGGCAGGCCACCTCGGGGTCGACGTAGCCGTCGTCGATGTCGACGAGGAGATGGTGGCGGGGGAAGGCGCCGCGCAGCCGCTGGACGAAGGCCACCATGTCCGGCCAGGCGATGAAGCCGATGTCCGGCAGGCCGTAGTACGACGCGGCGAAGCCGAACCCGGAGACGAACATGCCGTCGTAGTGCGCGGCGGCGATCGAGGCCGAGTACATGTCGTGGACGCCGATCAGCGGGGTGGTGCCCGGTGCTGCGATCTGCTCGCGCAACATCTTTCCGTACGTCACAGCAAAGCTCCTGATGGATGAGGGATCGGAGGCGCGGCGCGGAAGGCGACGGTGCGCGGACGGTGCGCTGCCGCCCGCACTGCGCGTTTTTGCCGGGACAAAAGGATCTCTAGATCGATGCGTTACGCACGCATGATGTGCGCTTTACTCACTCGGACAGCACAATGCCGCAAGCGAAGAAACGTCACTGATCGGCGTGTCGCCTCACCCGTTCGCCGCAGCGGTGCAGGTCGTGGTGGACGGAGGGTGTCGTCCGGCGAGTGCATCGCGGGCGAGCCCGACGCGGAACGCGGTGCCGGGCGAAGGTCCGCCCCGCGCTGCCCCGTGCCGGCCCTTTGCCGCCGGTCACCCGCTGACGCGGCCGGTGTCCGCCGCGCGCCGTCCCGTGTCCCGCCCGGTCGTCCGTGAGCGCGCCGCGCACCCGGCGGGCCGGGTGTGTTCTCCCGCCGTACGCTGCCGGGCATCCGACGCACGCGGGCCCGGGCACCCGCGGGTGCCCGGGCCCGGTCCTGTCAGGGGGCGGCCGGCGGTGGCCCGTCGTGGCCGGTGTGCCGCGCCTCGGCGGCCACCCCGTCCGTGCCCTGCCGGGGCGGGGTGTTCTTCGCGTGCGCCCGCAGCCGTGCGGCCACGTCCTCCGGGGGCAGGAAACGGGACCAGCGCTCGGGGAACTCCGACGGCATGTCGGGGTCGTCCGGGTCGCTGTCCCGGGCGACCGTACGGGCCCAGGCGACGTACTCGGCGATCTGCGCCTCGCGCACCCGCTCGTTGGCCTCGCGGGCCGCTGCCGTCGCGGCGGCCGGCCAGACCCGGTCGATGGCGGCGTTGACCGCGGCCCCGACGAGCACGGCGAACGCCGACACCCCGATCCACAGCAGCACCGCGACCGGTGCCGCCAGCGAGCCGTAGATGGTCGGCCCCTCCACGGTGTTGGTGAGGTAGATGCGCAGCAGGAAGCTGCCCACCACCCACATGGCCAGGGCGACCAGCGCGCCGGGCACGTCCTCGACCCAGGGGGAGCGGACCGGGACCGACACGTGGTAGAGGGTGGTCAGGAAGGCGATCGACAGCAGGATCACCACCGGCCAGTACAGCACCTGCACCACCGTGGTCGACCACGGCACGACCCGCAGCACCGCGTCCGGCCCCACCACCATCAGCGGCAGCGCGACCGAGCCGATCAGCAGGGCCACGACGAACAGCAGGAAGGACATCAGCCGGGTCTTGACGATGCCGCGCACCCCGTCCAGGCCGTACATCACGGTGATCGTCTCGACGAAGACGTTCACCGCGCGGGAGCCGGACCACAGCGCCAGGACGAACCCGAGGGAGATGACGTCGGGCCGCCCGCCCTTCATCACGTCCTCCAGGATCGGTTTGGTGATCTCCTCGACGCCCTGGTCGGACAGCACGGTGCGGGAGAAGTCCAGCAGGTTGCGCTGCAGGCTGTCGATGGTGTGCGCGCCGGTCCAGCCGTCCACGTAGAACAGCAGCGCGATCAGGCTGAGCAGCAGCGGCGGCACGGACAGCAGGGAGAAGAACGCCGCCTCCGCTGCCAGGCCGAGGATCCGGTACTCCATGCAGGAGTTGACCGTGTCCTTCAGCAGCAGCCAGGCTGTCCTGCGCTTGGAGACGTTCCGGTAGAGCACGCGGGCCCGGTGGAGACGGCCGGACGGGTGGTCGGGGAACTCACTGGCTTGCTGCACGACGAAAAAAATAACCCCGCGGGTTCACTCGCCTCGCTGCCGGGGCGTCCCGCACCCGTCCCCGGGTGACCGGCGCGGTACCAGCGGGTAGGTTCCACGGCATGGCAGCCCGCACGCACATCGTGACGAATCAGCCCCCGCCGCTGACCGGCGTCGACCTGTTCACCACCGACCGCGCCCTGGTGGAGGCCGTGGACCGGTACACCGAGGCGGACCTGCGGCAGGCGGTGCGCGAGGAGCTGTCCGGGCTGGGCCTGTCCGCGGGCAGCGCGCAGGTGCAGCAGTGGGCCGCGCAGGCCGACGACAACCCGCCGCGGCTGCGCACCCACGACCGCTACGGCCACCGGATCGACGAGGTGGACTTCCACCCGGCCTGGCACCGGCTGCTCGGCAAAGGCGTCGCGGCGGGCCTGACCGCGGCCTGGACGCGTCCGGCGGGACATGTGCGACGGGCGGCCGCCTTCCTGGTGTGGACACAGGCCGAGGCCGGCACCTGCTGCCCGCTGTCCATGACGCACGCGGCGGTGCCCGCGCTGCGCGCCGACCCCGAGCTGGCCGCCGTGTGGGAGCCGCGGCTGACGTCCCTGGTCTACGACCGCGGGCTGCGCCCGGCGCACCGGAAGGCCGGGGTGCTGTTCGGGATGGGCATGACCGAGAAGCAGGGCGGCAGCGACGTGCGGGCCACCACCACCGTCGCCCGGCCGCTCGCCGAGGACGGCACCTACGAGCTGACCGGCCACAAGTGGTTCTGCTCGGCACCGATGTCCGACGCCTTCCTGATGCTGGCGCAGGCGCCGCAGGGGCTGACGTGTTTTCTCGTCCCGCGGGTGCTGGACGACGGCACCCGCAACGTGTTCCTGATCCAGCGGCTGAAGGACAAGCTGGGCAACCGGTCCAATGCCTCCGCGGAGGTCGAGTTCGACGGCACCTGGGCGCGCCGGGTCGGCGAGGAGGGCCGCGGGGTGCGCACCATCCTCGAGATGGTGGCGGCGACCCGGCTGGACTGCGTGCTCGGATCGGCCGGGCTGATGCGGCAGGCCGTGGCGCAGGCGGTGCACCACTGCACCCACCGCGAGGCGTTCGGCGGGCCGCTCGTCGACAAGCCGCTCATGCGCAATGTCCTGGCCGACCTGGCGGTGGAGTCGGAGGCGGCGACCGTGCTGGCGATGCGGCTGGCGGCCGCCTGCGACGACGGCGGCGAGCAGGAGCGGGCCCTGCTGCGGATCGCGGTGCCGGCCGCCAAGTACTGGGTGACCAAGCGGTGCGCGCCGGTCGTGGTGGAGGCCGCCGAGTGTCTGGGCGGCAACGGGTATGTGACGGAGTCGGGGATGCCGCGCCTGGTGCGCGAGTCGCCGCTCAATTCGATCTGGGAGGGCGCGGGCAACATCCAGGCGCTGGACGTGCTGCGGGCGTTGCGGCGCGAGCCGGGGGCGTTCGACGCGTATCTGCGGGAGGTGGGCCGGGCGCGCGGCGCCGACCACCGTCTCGACGCGGCGATCCGGGACCTGCTGACCGCGCTGGCGGACCTGGAGGGCGCCGAGGCCGGGGCCCGCCGGCTGGCCGAGCGGCTGGCCCTCGTGCTGCAGGGCGCGCTGCTGGTGCGGCACGCGCCGCCCGAGGTCGCGGACGCCTTCTGCGCCTCCCGGCTGGGCGGCGACTGGGGTCCCACCTTCGGCACCCTGCCGCACACCCTGGATTTGGCGTCGGTGGTGGAGCGGGCCCGGCCGGCGGCCTGAGCCCGCCGGGCCGGTCGCGGCGGCGGTGAGCGGGCACGACGCAGGGGTGGTGCCGCGCCGACACGGCACCACCCCCGGTGGCCGGCCCGTTGCGGGCCAGGACCGCCGCACGAGGCGGCACTGCGGCCAAGTCTGGTCCGGCGGCCGGTCGTTCACCAGGGTTGCGCGGAGGTTGCAACGCACCGTTCCGGCGCGCCGGGACCGTGTCGCGGGAACGGCGACCGACGGCACTATGAACCGCACAGTGGTCGCGGCCCCGGCAGACGACCGGGCAGGGGGAACCGGTCGCCGGCGGGCCGCTCGGAGGGGGGAGGATCCAGTGGCGAAGGCGTCGACGGACTTCGGACGGCCGGCCGCCGTCGACACGGCGCGGGCGGCGCGGGAGCTCAGTGAGGTGCGTGCGGCGCTCGCCGGGCGGCGCACGCACCGGGCTCCGCGTCCGGTGATCGGGCAGTCCTGGGAGCGGGTGCGGCGCAGCGGTGTCGACCCCGACCGCGACGCGCACACCCGGCTGCTGAGCCGGGAGGAGGTGGAGCAGCGGCGCGCCGCGACGCCGTTGCGGCATGTGCTGCCGGTGCTGCGCCAGGGCCTGCTGCCGGTCGCGGGCGTCACCCGGCACATCATGGTGGTCGCGGACGAGGACGGCCGGGTGCTGTGGCGGGAGGGGCATCCGTCGGTGCTGCGCCGGGCCGACCGGCTCGGCCTCGCACCCGGGGCGGACTGGCGGGCGGAGGTCGTCGGCACCAACGGCGTCGGCACCGTGGCGGTGGTGGGCCGACCCGTGCAGGTGTTCGCCGCCGAGCGCTTCGTGCGCTCGCACACCACCTGGACCTGCACCGGCGCCCCCGTCACCGACCCGCGCGACGGCCGGCTGCTGGGGGTGGTGAACGTCAGCGGCCCGCTGGACACCATGCACCCGGCGACCGTGGCCTGGGTGGACTCGGTGGCGAAGCTGGCCGAGGCACGGCTGCGGGAGCTGCACCTGGCGTCGCTGGAGCGGCTGCGCGCGGTGGCCGCGCCGGTGCTGGCCCGCCTGACGGGCCGGGCGGCGGTGGTGGACCGGGACGGCTGGACCGCGGCGGTGACCGGGATGCCGTACCTCCCGCGGATCGCGCTGCCCGCACCGCCTGCTCCGGGCCGGCGGTGGCTTCCCGCGCTCGGCCTGTGCCTGCTGGAGCCGCTCGCGGACGGCTGGCTGGTGCGCGCGGGCAGGGACACGGACCCGCCCGGCGCCACCCGTGTGGTGCTCGACCTGGCGCGGCCGCGCCGCTGCTCGGTGGCGGTGACCTCGGACGTGGGCAGCTGGTCGCAGCGTCTGACGCCGCGCCATGCCGAACTGCTGTATCTGCTGGCCGTGCACCGCTCCGGCCGCACGGCCGCGGACCTGGCCGCCGAGGTGTTCGGCGACCCGGCCAGGACGGTGACCGTGCGCGCCGAGATGTCGCGGATACGGCGCTATCTGGGGGCGCTGCTGGAGCACCGGCCCTACCGCTTCCCGGAGGACACCGAGGTGCGGGTGGTCCTGCCGGAGGATCCGCGCGATCTGCTGCCGCACTCCACGGCCCCGGCGATACGGCGGGGACGCACGCCGTGCACCGTGTCCTGACCGGCGCACGAGGGGCCTGTCCGAGCCCGGGTCGTGCGCCGGAGGGCACGGCGGTCGCCCGTGAGTGACAACTTCTCGCATATTTGCAGGGTCTTCGTCGTGCGCCGTAGTGCTCTGCCGTAGCATCGCCTGCGGGTCGCCCCGCTGCACGCCGGTCAACGCTCGGATGCTCCGGAGCAGTTGACCCGCCCGGCAGGCGGGCGTCCCGCGGACGGACCGAGCCCTGGACCAGGGGGGTTGGATGCAGCATCGCGGCAGACACCGCCGACGCAGGCGGGGCAGGGCGCTGCGGGCCGTCCTGGCCGGCGCCGGTCTGGCGCTGACCGCCGCCGCCACCCTGATCAGCACCTCGCAGGCCGAGGTCGCCGACGACCCCGGCGCGCTGCAGCCGCTCACCTCCCGCGCCGATCTGGACCGGCTCGGCCTGCGGGAGGAGCCCGTGCCGGCGAGCACCCTGGACCGCCTCGCCTCGCACATGGGCCGGCCGGTGGGTGTGGAGGCGGTGCTGGAGCGCGCCGACCGGACGCTGCGCCCCGCCGACGACTGCCCGGCCGAGGAGACCGAGGCGCTGCCGGTGAAGCCGGCCGCCACCCGGGCGTACTGCTGGGCGCCCGTCGACGCCGACGACTCCGCCTGGCAGCCGGAGTCGGTGGCCACCTCCGGGGACGGCGGCACCGACGGCCGCGGCGGCTCCCGCCGGGTGCTGCTGTCCGGCTGGACGCACCACGGCGGCGGCCCCTACCGCGACCTGGCCCGGGTGGCGTTCGTGGACGCCGACGACCCGGAACGCCCCTCCTACAGCTGGGCGCTGCTGGCCGTGCCGGTCGACGGCGGACGCGACTTCCGGGGCCTGACCGCCCATGTGACGGGGATGGTCTGGTACCGGGACAAGCTGCTGGTGACCACCTCCGGCGGCGAGCCGGAGGCGCTGTACGTCTACGACCTGGACCGCATCCAGCGCGCCACGGTCGACTCCGACGCGATCGGCCGGGTGCCGGGCGGCTGGTCGGCGCACGGCTACCACTGGGTGCTGCCGGCCGTCGCCGCCTACCGTCCGACGACCGGCAGCTGCGCGCGGGCCGACCGCGGGCCGTCCGGCGGCGACCCGTCCGGTCCGGCCTGCCCGACCGGCCTGTCCCTGGACAGCGGTTCGGCGTCGGCGAGCCTGGTGCTGAGCGAGAGCGCGCCCCGGGGCAGCGGCCGGCACACGCTGCTGTGGCGCTATGCCTTCAGCGCCGACCCCGCCCGCTCCGGCCTGCTGGCCGCCGACGCCACCGGGACGGTCACCGCGACGGAGGCGTACAAGACGAAGACCGACGGGGTGCGGGGGGTGCTCGCGCACCGCACCGGCCCGGCCGGCCCCACCGACTGGTACCTGGGCCGGCCCGCCGGCCCGCACGGCGAGCACGGCACCCTGTGGCGGCAGAACACGCACGGCTCCCGGACGACGGAGTGCGGCACGTCCGACGACACCCGGCACTGCTGGGGCGACGGCCGGGGCTCGCTCGCCTACTGGCGGCAGACCGGCGAGGTGTGGTCGCTGTCCGGACGGATGCTGTTCGCGGTGCCGCTGCCTGAGGTGGAGCGGGAACTGGGCTGACGCTTCGGCGCCCCGCTCCCCGCAGGGCGCCGATCGACACGGGCGCGCCCCGGATGATTCCCTGGCCGGCATGACGAACATCGCCGTGACCACCTGGTCCCTGGAGCAGACCGCCCCGACCGACCTGCTTCCGGCCGCCGCGCCGGAGGGGGAGGTGAGGATCGTCCGCTCCGAGGTGCCCTCGCCCGAGTTCAGCCGGTTCCTGTACACCGCGGTGGGCGGCGACATCCACTGGACGGACCGGCTCGGCTGGACGTACGCGCAGTGGCAGGAGTACCTGGAGCGTCCGGGTGTCGAGACATGGGTGGCCTACGAGAAGGGCACCCCGGCCGGTTACGTGGAACTCCAGGCCCAGGACGACGGGGTGGTGGAGATCGTCTACTTCGGACTGCTCCCGGCCTTCCGCGGCCGCGGGATCGGCGGGCATCTGCTGTCCTACGGCACCGCCCGCGCCTGGGACCTCGCCGACCGGTGGCCCGGACTGGCGACGACCAAGCGGGTGTGGCTGCACACCTGCAGCAAGGACGGCCGGTACGCCATGGACAACTATCTCCGGCGCGGCTTCACGCTGTTCGACACCCGGGTCGAGGAGGAGGCGGAGGTGGCCGCTCCCGGACCCTGGCCCGGGGCATACCCCGCCTGACCTGCGCAGAAACCAGGACCGCCGAACCCTGTGACCCAACGACACCCTTGTCTCGACTCACGAGACAAGGGTGTCCACATATCGGATCATGCTGGACTGTGTCCGAATCACCGTGCGACGCTGCGTCCATGCCTGGAACCGGAACCGCCTTGGTGAGCCGACGGCACGTCGACCACGGCCGCATGTCCAGCGCCATCTGTCCGGCTCACTGACGCCCGACGGTGGCCTGAGAGTCGCGGGCCGAGCACCGCCGGTTTCCCCTTTCTTCCCTGCTCAGCCTTCTCCCCTGCTCAGCGCAACGACGCGCACGTTCGCCCCCCGTGTCCGCGCGTATCGCGCAGGCGCTGGTCGAAGCCGCATCCCTCGTTGTCCCGAAGGACGTATCACCATGGCCACCACTCCCCGGAACTCCGTCGCGCCCCGCCGCAAGGTGAGTCGTCACCGCGGCGAGGGACAGTGGGCCGTGGGGCATCTGACCCCGCTCAACGGCAACGAGCAGATGAAGAAGGACGACGATGGTCTCAATGTGCGGACACGCATTGAGACGATCTACTCCAAGCGCGGTTTCCACGGCATCGACCCCAACGACCTGCGCGGACGCTTCCGCTGGTGGGGTCTGTACACCCAGCGCCGGCCCGGGATCGACGGCGGCCGCACCGGTCTGCTGGAGCCGGAGGAGCTGGAGGACGAGTACTTCATGATGCGCGTCCGCATCACGGGCGGACGTCTCACCACCGAACAGCTGCGGGTGATCGGCGAGGTCTCCGAGCAGTACGCACGCGGCACCGCGGACATCACCGACCGGCAGAACATCCAGTTCCACTGGGTGCGCATCGAGGACGTGCCCGCCATCTGGGAACGTCTGGAGGCGGTGGGCCTGTCCACCACCGAGGCGTGCGGCGACTGCCCGCGCGGCATGCTCGGCTCCCCGGTCGCCGGTGTCGCCGAGGACGAGATCATCGACGGCACCTGGGCGCTGAACGAGATCGTGCGCCGCTACATCGGCGACCCGCGCTTCTCCAACCTGCCGCGCAAGTTCAAGACGGCGGTGTCCGGCTCGCCGCTCATGGACGTCGCGCACGAGATCAACGACATCTCCTTCGTCGGCGTGGTCCACCCCGAGCACGGCCCCGGCTTCGACCTGTGGGTCGGCGGCGGCCTGTCCACCAACCCGCGCTTCGGTGTGCGCCTGGGCGCCTGGGTGCCCGAGGCGGAGGTCCCACAGGTGTGGGAGGCCGTCACCTCCGTCTTCCGCGACTACGGCTACCGGCGGCTGCGGCACCGGGCCCGGCTGAAGTTCCTCGTCGCCGACTGGGGGGCGGAGAAGTTCCGCCAGGTCGTGGAGGACGAGTACCTGGGCCGCAAGCTCCTCGACGGTCCGGCCCCCGAGATGCCCGCGCAGGGCTGGCGCGACCACATCGGCGTGCACCGGCAGAAGGACGGCCGGTTCTACGTCGGTTTCGCGCCGCGCGTGGGCCGCCTGGACGGCTCGCTGCTCACCAAGATCGCGGCGCTGGCCGAGGAGCACGGCTCCGGGCGGGTGTCCACCACCGTCGAGCAGAAGATGATCGTCCTCGATGTGCCGGAGGACCGGGTCGACTCGCTCGTCGAGGGCCTGGAGGCGCTGGACCTCAAGGTCAAGCCCTCGCCGTTCCGCCGGGGCACCATGGCCTGCACCGGCATCGAGTTCTGCAAGCTCGCCATCGTGGAGACCAAGGCGCGCGGCAGCGACCTCATCGACGAACTCGAGCGCCGCCTGCCGGACTTCGACGAGCCGATCACCATCAACGTCAACGGCTGCCCGAACGCCTGCGCCCGCATCCAGACCGCGGACATCGGTCTGAAGGGCCAGCTGGTCACGGACGCCGAGGGCAACCAGGTCCCCGGTTTCCAGGTCCACCTGGGCGGCTCGCTCGGCCTGGAGCCGTCGTTCGGCCGCAAGGTGCGCGGCCTGAAGGTGACCTCCGCCGACCTGCCCGACTACATCGAGCGGGTCCTGCGCCGCTACCTCGCCGAGCGCGAGGACGGCGAGCGTTTCGCCGCCTGGGCGGCCCGTGCCTCCGAGGAGGCGCTGTCATGAGCGAGCGCGCGGCGCCGTTCTACTGCCCCTACTGCGGCGAGGAGGACCTGCGCCCGAGCGAGCAGGGCCGCGGCGCCTGGGAGTGCGCCGGCTGCAACCGGGCCTTCCAGCTGACGTTCCTCGGGCTGCTCGCCCGAGGGCTCGGGGCATCCCACGACGAAGGGGACCAGCCAGCATGAGCACCGCTCACCCGGAACGCACCGCCGAGGAACTGAAGGCGCTGGCCGAGCAGGCCGGGCGGGACCTGGAGGACGCCTCCGCGCTGGACGTCCTGCGGTGGGCCGCCGACACCTTCGGCAAGCGGTTCTGCGTCACCTCCTCCATGGAGGACGCGGTCGTCGCCCACCTCGCCTCCCGGGCGATGCCCGGCGTGGACGTGGTGTTCCTCGACACCGGCTACCACTTCCCGGAGACCATCGGCACCCGCGACGCCGTGCAGGCCGTGATGGACGTGAACGTCATCACGCTCACCCCGCGGCAGACGGTCGCCGAGCAGGACGCCGAGTACGGCCCGAAGCTGCACGACCGCGACCCCGACCTGTGCTGCGCCCTGCGCAAGGTCCAGCCCCTGCAGGAGGGCCTGAAGGACTACGACGCCTGGGCCACCGGGCTGCGCCGCGACGAGTCCCCGACCCGGGCGAACACCCCGGTCGTCGGCTGGGACGCCAAGCGGCAGAAGGTGAAGATCGCCCCGATCGCCCGGTGGACGCAGGACGACGTGGACGCCTATGTCGCCGAGCACGGCGTCCTCACCAACCCGTTGCTGACGGACGGCTACGCCTCCATCGGCTGCGCCCCGTGCACCCGCCGGGTGCTCGCGGGCGAGGACGCGCGGGCCGGCCGCTGGGCAGGCCGGGCCAAGACCGAGTGCGGGCTGCACACCTGACGATGACGGACCTTCAGGAGACACACGTGACGACCGGAGCCACCGTCTGGCTCACGGGTCTGCCGAGCGCCGGCAAGACCACCATCGCGCACGAGCTGGCAGGCCGGCTGCGCGCCGAGGGCCGCCGGGTGGAGGTGCTCGACGGCGACGAGATCCGCGAGTTCCTCTCCGCGGGCCTCGGCTTCAGCCGCGAGGACCGGCACACCAACGTCCAGCGCATCGGCTTCGTCGCCGAACTGCTCGCCCGCAACGGCGTGCTCGCCCTGGTCCCGGTGATCGCCCCGTACGCCGACAGCCGGGACGCGGTGCGCAAGCGGCACGAGGCGAACGGCACCCCCTACCTGGAGGTGCATGTGGCCACCCCGGTCGAGGTGTGCTCCCGGCGCGACGTCAAGGGGCTGTACGCCAAGCAGGCCGCGGGCGAGCTGACCGGCCTGACCGGCGTGGACGACCCGTACGAGGAGCCCGAGGCACCGGATCTGCGGATCGAGTCGCAGCACCAGACCGTGCAGGAGTCCGCCGCCTCGGTGTACGCCCTGCTCAGCGAAAGGGGACTGGCATGACGACCACCGTCGCCGAGGCCGGGGAGGGCACGGGCAGCCCGTACTCCCTGTCCCACCTGGACGCACTCGAGTCCGAGGCGGTGCACATCGTCCGCGAGGTCGCGGGAGAGTTCGAGAACCCGGTGATCCTGTTCTCCGGGGGCAAGGACTCCATCGTCATGCTGCACCTGGCGCTGAAGGCGTTCGCGCCCGCGCCGATTCCGTTCGCGCTGCTGCACGTGGACACCGGGCACAACTTCCCCGAGGTGCTCGAGTTCCGGGACCGGACGGTGGCCCGGCACCGGCTGCGGCTGCACGTGGCCTCGGTGCAGGACTACATCGACCGGGGCGTGCTCAAGGAGCGCCCGGACGGCACCCGCAACCCGCTGCAGACGCTGCCGCTGACGGAGAAGATCCAGTCCGAGCGGTTCGACGCGGTCTTCGGCGGCGGACGTCGCGACGAGGAGAAGGCCCGCGCCAAGGAGCGGGTGTTCTCGCTGCGCGACGAGTTCTCCCAGTGGGACCCGCGCCGCCAGCGCCCCGAGCTGTGGAACCTGTACAACGGCCGGCACGCCCCGGGCGAGCACGTGCGGGTCTTCCCGCTGTCCAACTGGACCGAGCTGGACGTGTGGCAGTACATCGCGCGGGAGGGCATCGAGCTGCCGTCGATCTACTTCGCGCACGAGCGCGAGGTCTTCCGGCGCAACGGCATGTGGCTGACGGCAGGCGCGTGGGGCGGCCCGAAGGACGGCGAGCCGGTGGAGCGGCGCAGGGTGCGCTACCGCACCGTCGGCGACATGTCCTGCACCGGCGCCGTCGACTCCGACGCGGTGACCCTGGACCAGGTGATCCGCGAGATCGCCTCCTCCCGGCTGACCGAGCGCGGCGCCACCCGCGCCGACGACAAGCTCTCCGAGGCCGCGATGGAGGACCGCAAGCGCGAGGGGTACTTCTAGGAATGAGCACGATCACGCCCGAGGAACTCGCGGCCACCACCCTGCTGCGGTTCGCCACCGCCGGCAGTGTCGACGACGGCAAGTCCACGCTGGTGGGCAGGCTGCTGCACGACTCCAAGTCGGTCCTCGCCGACCAGCTGGAGGCGGTGCAGCGGGCCTCGGCCTCCCGCGGACAGGACGAGGTGGACCTGGCGCTGCTCACCGACGGTCTGCGCGCCGAGCGGGAGCAGGGCATCACCATCGACGTGGCCTACCGCTACTTCGCCACGCCCCGCCGCCGGTTCATCCTCGCCGACACCCCGGGGCACGTGCAGTACACGCGGAACATGGTGACCGGTGCCTCCACCGCCGAGCTGACCGTGATCCTGGTCGACGCGCGCAACGGCGTGGTCGAGCAGACCCGCCGGCACGCGGCGATCGCGGCGCTGCTGCGGGTGCCGCACGTGGTGCTGGCGGTCAACAAGATGGACCTCGTCGGGTACGAGGAGAAGGTGTTCGCGGCGATCGCCGGGGAGTTCACCGCGTACGCCACCGGCCTCGGCGTCCCGGAGGTCACCGCGATCCCCATCTCGGCGCTCGTCGGCGACAACGTGGTGGAGCCCAGCGCCCACATGGACTGGTACGGCGGTCCTACGGTGCTGGAGCACCTGGAGACCGTGCCGGTCGGCCAGGACCTGACGCACGCCCACGCCCGGCTGCCGGTGCAGTACGTGATCCGTCCCCGTACCGCCGAGCACCCCGACTACCGGGGCTACGCCGGGCAGATCGCGGCCGGCGCCTTCCGGGTCGGCGACGAGGTCACCGTGCTGCCCTCGGGCCGCACCAGCCGGATCAGCGGCATCGACCTGCTGGGCACCCCGGTCCAGGAGGCTTTCACGCCGCAGTCGGTGACCGTGCTGCTGGAGGACGACATCGACATCTCGCGCGGCGACCTGATCGTGCCCACCGCGGACGCGCCCGCCACCACGCAGGACGTGGAGGCGACCGTCTGCCATCTCGCCGACGCCCCGCTGACGGTCGGCCACCGCGTGCTGCTCAAGCACGGCACCCGCACCGTCAAGGCGATCGTGAAGGACATCCCCTCCCGGCTCACCCTGGACGACCTCTCCTCTCACCCGAACCCCGGGCAGCTCGTCGCCAACGACATCGGCCGGGTGAGGATCCGCACCGCACAGCCGCTGCCGCTCGACTCCTACGCCGACTCGCGGCGCACCGGCTCGTTCATCCTCATCGACCCCGCGGACGGCACCACGCTGACCGCCGGCATGGCCGGCGAGTCCTTCGCCGCCCCGCAGCGGGCCGAGGCCGCCGACGACGAGGCCGGGTGGGACTTCTGACCATGCGCGGTGACTTCTACTCGACGTTCGCCAAGGAGGGCGGCCGTGTCGGCAGCGGTGCCCTCGGCAGCGGACAGGGCGGAGTGGCGCGATGTGCCTGCTGACCCGCCCGTGCCGTGCGCGCACCCGCGCCGTCCCTCACCGACACAGACGAAGACCTGCCGACCTCCCGGCCGCGGCCTGACACCGCCGTGACCGCCGGGCCGACGAGAGGACCACCTCCCGTGCCTGCCAGCCTTCCCCCGTCCCGCCGCGCCGGCGGGGGTGAGCCACGCTCCCGGCTCCGCCGCGGCCTTGCCGCGCTCATCGTCCTGCCCCTGCTGTCCCTGGCGGCGTGCGGCTACGGCTCGCAGGCCGTCAAGGACGACGCCGACCAGAAGATCGCCGCCGGCGCGCAGAAGATCGACGGACTGGACTCCGTCCGGATCGGCTACTTCGCCAACGTCACCCATGCGACCGCGCTCGTCGGTCACCACAAGGGCTTCTTCCAGAAGGCGCTGGGTGCGACCCAGGCCAAGTACCAGGTCTTCAACGCCGGGCCGTCCGAGATCGAGGCGCTCAACTCCGGGTCCATCGACATCGGCTGGATCGGCCCCTCCCCCGCGATCAACGGCTACACCCAGTCCGCCGGCAAGAACCTGCGGATCATCGCCGGGTCCGTCTCCGGCGGGGTGAAGCTGGTGGTGAACCCGAAGAAGATCAAGAGCCCGGAGGACGTCAAGGGCAAGCGGATCGCCACCCCGCAGCTGGGCAACACCCAGGACGTGGCCCTGCTGAACTGGATCGCCGAGCAGGGCTGGAAGGTCGACCCGCTCAGCGGCAAGGGCGACGTGTCGGTGATCCGCACCGACAACAAGGTCACCCCGGACGCCTACAGGTCCGGCTCCATCGACGGTGCCTGGGTGCCGGAGCCGACCGCGTCGAGGCTGGTCGCCGAGGGCGCGACGGTGCTGCTGGACGAGTCCACGCTGTGGCCGGACAAGAAGTTCGTGATCACGAACGTCGTCGTGTCGCAGAAGTTCCTGAAGGAGCACCCCGCGGCCGTCGAGGCGGTGCTGAAGGCCTCCGTCGAGACCAACAAGTGGATCACCGCCCACCCGGACGAGGCGAAGGCCGCGGCCAACAAGCAGCTGGCGATCGACTCCGGCAAGCCGTTGCCCGCCGACATCCTGGACCCGGCGTGGGAGTCCATCACCGTCACGGACGATCCGCTGGCCGCCACGCTGGACGCCGAGGCCGAGCACGCGGTCAAGGCCGGCCTGCTCCAGAAGCCGAAGCTGGACGGCATCTACGACCTCACCCTGCTGAACAAGGTCCTCCGGGCCGAGGGCGAGCCCACCGTCAGCGACGCCGGACTCGGCGTCCGGCACTAGCCCGTAGCCGACACGTTCCCAAGAGGTGACGACCATGGCGACACCCCTGGCCGAGGCGGCCGAGTCCGTCGAGCACGCCGCACGCCTGGCGCATGTCTCGAAGTCCTTCGCGGGGCCGGGCGGGCAGCAGCTCGTCCTGGACGACATCAGTCTCGATGTCGCCCCGGGCGAGTTCGTCACGCTCCTCGGGGCCTCGGGCTGCGGCAAGTCCACGCTGCTGAACCTGGTGGCCGGCCTGGACCGGCCCACCGCCGGGACCATCACGACCGACGGCCGGCCCGCCCTGATGTTCCAGGAGCACGCCCTGTTCCCGTGGCTGACCGCGGGCAAGAACATCGAACTCGCCCTGAAGCTGCGGGGTGTGCCCAAGCCGCAGCGGCGCGGCCGGGCCGAGGAGCTGCTCGAACTGGTCCGGCTGGGCGGCGCGTACGGCAAGCGGGTGCACGAGCTGTCCGGCGGCATGCGGCAGCGGGTGGCGATGGCCCGTGCGCTCGCCCAGGAGAGCAAGCTGCTGCTGATGGACGAGCCGTTCGCGGCGCTGGACGCCATCACCCGGGACGTGCTGCACGAGGAGCTGACCCGGATCTGGCAGGAGACCGGCCTGTCGGTGCTGTTCGTCACCCACAACGTGCGCGAGGCGGTACGGCTCGCGCAGCGTGTGGTGCTGCTGTCGTCCCGGCCGGGCCGGGTGGCCCGCGAGTGGACCGTGGACATACCGCACCCGCGCCGTATCGAGGACACGCCCGTCGCGGAGCTGTCCTTGGAGATCACCGACGTACTGCGGGGGGAGATCCGCCGTCATGGCCGGCACTGAGACGACAACGGCGCACGGCACCGAGGACACCGAGGCGCGGGCCGCCGGCCTGGACGGCGTGGAGGCGGGCCTGGACGCGCTGGAGTCCGCCGACGCGGGGCGTCCTCCGCTGCGGCAGACCCTGGTCCGCAAGGTGCTGCCGCCCGTCACGGCGATCGTGGTGGTGCTGGTGCTGTGGCAGGCGCTGATCACCTTCCATGTCGTCGACGACCCGACCAAGCTGCCCTCGCCGGCCGACGTGGCCGGGGAGTTCAGGGACGCCTGGCTGCAGGGCACGCTGCTCGGCTTCATCTGGACGTCCGTCTCCCGCGGACTGCTGGGCTTCCTGTTCGCCCTCGCCATCGGCACCCCGCTGGGGCTGCTGGTGGCCCGGGTGAAGTTCGTCCGGGCGGCCATCGGTCCGGTGCTGTCCGGTCTGCAGTCGCTGCCGAGCGTGGCCTGGGTGCCGCCGGCGGTGATCTGGCTGGGCCTGGACAACTCGATGATGTACGCGGTGATCCTGCTCGGTGCGGTCCCGTCCATCGCCAACGGTCTGGTCTCCGGTGTGGACCAGGTGCCGCCGCTGTTCCTGCGGGCGGGCCGCACCCTGGGCGCGACCGGGCTGCGGGGCGCCTGGCACATCGTGCTGCCGGCCGCGCTGCCCGGCTATCTGGCCGGCCTGAAGCAGGGCTGGGCGTTCTCCTGGCGTTCGCTGATGGCGGCGGAGATCATCGCCTCCTCGCCCGACCTGGGCATCGGTCTGGGCGCGCTGCTGGAGAACGGCCGCAACGCCAGCTCGATGTCCATGGTCTTCCAGGCCATCGTTCTCATCCTGTTCGTCGGCATCGCCATCGACCTGCTGATCTTCAGCCCGCTGGAGCGGTGGGTGCTGCGCAGCCGCGGCCTGTACGTGAAGGGCTGACGCCTGTGTCCCTCCAGCCCGTACTGCTGGTCGTCGCCCACGGCAGCCGCGATCCGCGGCACGCCGCGACGGTGCACACGCTGGTGCGCCGGGTGCGGGCGATGCGGCCCGGTCTCAGGGTGGAGACCGGCTTCTTGGACTTCAACGTGCCGTCCGTGCCGGGCGTGCTGGAGTCGCTGGCCGCCGAGGGGGTGCGGGAGGTGGTGGCGTTGCCGCTGCTGCTGACCCGCGCCTTCCACGCCAAGTCGGACATCCCGTCGGTGCTGCGCCGGGCCCCGGCCCGGCTGCGCGTCCGGCAGGCCGACGTCCTCGGTCCCTCTCCCCTGCTGACCCAGGCTCTGGAGCGGCGGCTGCACGAGGCCGGGCTGTCCCCGGCCGACAGGTCCTCGACCGGGGTGGTGCTGGCCTCGGCGGGATCCTCCGACCCGGAGGCGATCGCGGTGATCGCAGCCGTCGCGCGGGAGTGGCGGCACACCGGATGGTGCGCCGTGCGGCCCGCGTTCGCCTCCGCTTCTCTTCCCCGCACCGAGGACGCGGTGCGGGACCTGCGGGAACTGGGGTGCGCGAAGGTCGCCGTGGCGCCGTACGTGCTGGCTCCCGGCTTCCTGCCGGACCGTATCGCCCGGGGCGCGGCCGGTGCGGACGTCCTCGCCGATGTCCTCGGACCCGCGCCGGAGGTGGCGCGGGTGCTGCTTCAGCGGTACGACGCGGCCCGGCTGCCGCGGGTGGCGGCGGCCGGCGCCTGAGGCGGATCCTCCGCAGGCACGGCTCCGGACGCCCCGAGGGCGGCCGGACGGTTCAGGCCGCGGCCGCCCGGGCTTCCGCCTCGTCGGCCAGCCGCACCAGTTCGGCCACCGGCAGCGAGCCCGCGGCCCGGCGTTCCCGTGCGAAGGTGTTGGCGAGGCGCTGCAGCAGCTCGTTCAGCGGGGTGGCGACGCCGTGCAGCCGCCCCAGCAGCACGATCTCCCCGTTGAGGTGGTCGGCCTCGATGCTGCCGGTGCCGCGGCTGAGGGACTGCCAGGACGACCCGGCGCGCACCGTGCCGGGCAGCGGCACCTGCGTGCACTTGTCGCCACGTGCCTGCTTCTGTTCCTGATCCCCGGCGAACGCGATCCCCGCCGCGTGCAGCACCGCCTCGCCCTCGGCGCGCACCCTGGCGCAGAGCTCACGGGCGGCCTCGCTCTCCAGCGGACCGCTGACCGCCTCGATCGCGTTGGCGAGGTTGGTGAGCAGCTTGGCGTACTGCCAGCGCGCCACGTCCGCGACGACCGGGGCCTCGAAGGCGGACTGCTCCAGGTCGGCGGCGATGCGGTGCAGGGTGTCGTCGGTGCCGTGCGGGTACCGGCCGAGGTGCAGGATGCCGGTGAGCGGGCTGCCGGCGGCGGAGACGACACCGGGTTCGAGGTGGGTGGCGGGCAGCCAGACGCAGACGCCGTACACCCGGCGGAAACGGCGCAGCGCGATCCGTTGCCCCTCCACTCCGTTCTGCGCGCACAGCAGGGGCAGGCTCTCCGCGGCGGTCGTGCCGCCGGCGACCGGGGCGGGGCCCCACTGCGCGAGGGCCGCCTCGGCGTCCTGGGTCTTGACCGCCAGGATCAGGACGTCGTCGGCGCGCAGCTCGCCGAGTTCCTCGGGCCGCTCCACCGCGGGCAGACGGAACGTCAGGTCGCCGTCGGGAACCCTCAGCCGCAGCCCGTCGGCGCGCAGCGCCGCCAGATGGGCGCCGCGGGCGACCAGTACGACCTCGTGGCCGCTCTGCGCCAGCCGCCCTCCGACGACGCCGCCGACCGCTCCCGCCCCGATGATGATGTACCGCATGGGAGCAGCCTGACACGCCGGATGCGCCCCGGTCACCGGTTGGTCCTGTCTCTTCTCACACTCCGGACCCGTCGGCTCCGTGCGGCGGTGCCGGGGCCGGGGTCATGCGCCGGCCCCGGACGACGCCGGGCGCCGGCCGGGCAGTTCGGCCTCGATGAGGCCGGCGGCCCGGCGGGTCCGGTGATGCGATGAGCGCGGGCGACGAGTTCACGGACCATCTCCAGGCTGGGGCGGACATGGCCGTGGGCGGCGATGGAGGACATGGCGAGGTGCGCGGGAGGGGTTATGCCTTCGCCGCTGGACGAGACGATACGTATCGATCAATGCGATTCCCGGGCGCATGGTGGAGCCTCGTGAGCCCCGCGGAGCCGCGCCCCGTGCCGCCGCCCGTCCCCGTGACCGTGCGGTCCGGTGTCCGTGCCGTTCCGTGCCGGTGCCGTCCCCTGACCGCGACGGTCGGCCGATGGGCTCACCAGGGCGGATGCGACACTGGCCGTCGCGACGAGACAGCGGGCGCGTCCGGCACGGGGCGCACCGACGGACACGGAGGCGGAGGATGGACGAGGCGCGGGCGCGGGAGCTGCTGGCCCGGGCGGACGTGGTGCCCGGCCGGGCGGGCGAGGCACGGCTGATGGCGCTGGGCGAGAACGCGGTCTTCGCCGTCGGCGACGTCGTGGTCAAGGTGGGCCGCCGCGACGCCGACCTGGTGGAGCGGGCACGGCGCGAGCTGCGGATCGCCGGCTGGCTCGCCGAGGCCCAGGTGCCCGCGGTGCGCGCCGCCGAGTCGGAGCCGCTGGTGGTCGACGGGCACCCCGTCACCGTCTGGCACCGGCTGCCCGCCCCGGTCCGCCCCGCAGAACCTCGGGACCTGGCCGAGCTGCTGCGGATCGTCCACGCCCTGCCCGAGCCCGATGATGTCGTGCTGCCGCCGCGCGACCTGCTCAGCGGCGTGGAGCGCTGGCTGCGGCTCGCCGGCGACGCGATCGACCCGGCGGACGCGGCGTATCTGCGCGAGCGCCGCGACGGTTTCGCCGAGGCCGCCGCCCGGCTCACCCCGCATCTGCCGCGGGGCCCCATCCACGGCGACGCGCTGCCGCGCAATGTGCACATCGGTCCCGACGGGCCGGTCCTGGTGGACCTGGAGACCTTCTCCGCCGACCTGCGCGAGCACGACCTGGTGGTGATGGCCCTGTCCCGGGACCGCTACGGCCTGCCCGCCGAGGCCTACGACGCCTTCACCGAGACCTACGGCTGGGACGTGCGGGAGTGGGAGGGCTGCGCGGTGCTGCGCGGCGCCCGCGAGACCGCCAGCTGTGCCTGGGTGGCCCAGCACGCGCCGGGCAACCCCAAGGCGCTGGCGGAGTTCGAGCGCCGGGTGGCGTCCCTGCGCGACGGGGACCCCACGGTCCGCTGGTACCCCTTCTGATCCAGGTGATCCACGCCGGCGGCCCCGCCGTCCGGCCGGTCGCCGCGTCCCGCTCCCGGCCGGGTCAGACGCGCGTGCCCTCGGGTTCGCGCAGCGGCCAGGCGCCGTCCACCACCGCGTCCGCGTTCCCCTTGCGGCGCAGGAAGCTCTGGAAGTCCGCCGCCCAGGCGGCGTGCCACTCGATCTGACGGCGGTGCAGCTCCGCCGGGCCGAGGGCCGCCACCTTCGGGTGGCGGTCGGCTATCGCGCGGGCCAGCCGGGCCGCCGCGAGGGCGTCCGCGCCGGCGTCGTGGGCGGTGTCCAGCACGACGCCGTACTCCGCGCACACCGCCTCCAGGGTGCGCTTGCCGCGCCGGTAGCGGTCGACCCACCGGTCGATGGTGTACGGGTCGACGACGGGCGCGGGCGGCGCCCCGCCCAGGCGGTCGCCGAGCGACGGCAGGCCGTGCCGCCGCAGTTCGGCGGCGAGCAGGGTCAGGTCGAAGGAGGCGTTGTACGCCACGACCGGCACGCCCGCCGCCCAGTACCCGGTCAGCGCGTCCGCGACGGCGTCGGCGACCCGGTCCGCGGGCAGGCCCTCGGCGGCGGCCCGCTCGTCGCTGATGCCGTGCACGGCGGAGGCGTCCGGCGGGATCGGCACCCCCGGATCGGCCAGCCACTCCCGGCGGCCCGCGATCTCTCCGTCCCGGACCTCGACGACGGCGGCGGTGACGATACGCGCCTCGAACGGATCCGTCCCGGTCGTCTCCAGGTCGAAGCCGATCAGCAGCTCCCGGTGCCAGCCCATGGCGGCCCCCTTCTCGGTGGTGCTTCCCCCAGCGCTCCTCACGATCGCATGCGCCACTGACACTCCGGGGACCGCGTCCGCTTCCCGCAGGTCACGAACGGGGCGATGAGGGCTTTTCGCCGCCCTTTCAGGACACCGGCCGCGAATCCGCCCACATCAGCTCGAACTCCTCGCGGTAGGTGGCGAACAGCCCGCCCTCGTCGGCCTCGCCCGAGCGGACCACCCTGCTGCCGCCCCGCAGCACCAGCACCGGCGCCTCCATGCCCCGGCTGTGCCGCAGATAGGACTGCACCACCGCGACACCGTCGGAGCCGTCGCTGTCGACCAGATAGGCCGTCACGCGCGGGGTCTCGTCGTAGACCTGGATCTCGAAGGCGCCCGGGTCGCGCAGCCGGGAGCGCACCCGGCGCATGTGCAGGATGTTCATCTCCACCGAGCGGCTCAGCTCGCCCCGCTTGAGCCCGAGTTCCCGCTCACGCCGCTTGACGGCGCTGGAGGCCGGGTTCAGGAACAGCAGCCGCACCCGGCAGCCGGACTCGGCCAGCCGCACCAGGCGGCGGCCGGAGAAGTTCTGCACGAGCAGGTTCAGGCCGATGCCCATGGCGTCGAGCCGCCGGGCGCCGCCGAAGATGTCCTCGGCGGGGAACTGGCGCAGCAGCCGCACCCGGTCCGGGTGCACCGCGACCACGTCCGCGTACCGGTCGCCGACCAGGTCCTCCACCGCGTCGACCGGCAGCCGCCGGGCCGAGGGGACGTCGCCGCCGATGCCGAGGATCTCCAGCAGCCGTGCCGAGGCGCGCTCGGCCTGGGCGAGCACGGCCTCGGACAGGGCCCGGTTGCGGGAGACGACGTTGCGGGCGACCTCCAGCTCGTCCAGGGCCAGCTCCACCTCGCGGCGCTCCTCCAGGTACGGCTCGAAGCACGGCCAGTGCTGCACCATCAGCTCGCGCAGCTGGGGCAGCGTCAGGAAGCTGATGACGTTGTCGTCGGCCGGGTCGAGCAGATAGCCCTTGCGGCGGCTGACCTCGCGGACCGCCACGGCGCGCTGCACCCACTCCTGGCCGGCCGGGCCGGCGGCGGCGACCACCCAGTCGTCGCCGTGCACCGGCTCGTACACCGGCCGCAGCACCGCGGCCACGACGGCGCGCAGCCGCTGCTCGACCAGGTTCAGCCAGATGTAGGCCCGGCCGGCGCGCTGAGCGCGCGTGCGCACCTCGTGCCAGGCGTTGGCGTCCCAGTCCAGCTCCGGGCCGATCGCCCCGGCGTCCATCGGCCTGGCCAGGGACACCGCGCCGGGCGGGACGTCTGCGGAGTTCCCCTCGTGACCGCCGTCACCAGGGGGCAGCTCCAGGCCTCCCGAGCCCACCCGTGCACCGCCTTCCGATCCCCCGAGCCAACCCCGTCCCAACGATCAAGGAAGGGTACTCCGCGAGGGGCGCGCGGTGCAGCCGGATGAGCCTCTCCTTTCCCGACTTCCCCCGTCTGTGCGCCGGTTCTACGGCGTTCCCGGGCTCGGGACGTGAGATGATTCATAGCCGCGGCCGTCGTCACCTGCGGGTCACCGGGGGCCGTCCGGGTGCTCGTCGAACGGACGGCGACCACGTCTCCGGGGGCCTCACGCGACGACGCGAGGTCCGGACGCCGCCCCGGGCGCCGTGCTTCCTCAGAGAGTCGTGCCCATGCAGGTCCGGCCTGGAGAGGCGTACCCACTCGGCGCCACCTACGACGGCGCCGGCACCAATGTCGCGGTGTTCACCGAGGCCGCGGACCGCGTCGAGCTGTGTCTGCTGCACGACGACGGCACTCGGACGCGGGTGGAGCTGCGGGAGAGCGACGCGTTCCTCCGGGCACGCCTATGTGCCCGGGGTGATGCCGCATCAGCGCTACGGGTTCCGGGTGCACGGACCGTACACCCCGGAGCGCGGCCTGCGGTGCAATCCGGCGAAGCTGCTGCTCGATCCGTACGCCCGTGCGCTCAGCGGTCCGTCCGGTGGAACGAGGCGTGTACGGCCACCGCTTCGACGCCCCCGAGCGGCGCAACGACCTGGACCCGGCGTCCTGCACGATGACCTCCGTCGTGGTGCACCCGTACTTCGACTGGGGCGACGACCGGCCGCCGCGGCACGGCTACCTCGAGACGGTGATCCACGAGGCGCACGTCAAGGGCCTGCCGATGCTGCATCCGGACGTGCCGGAGGAGCTGCGCGGCACCGACGCGGCACTCGCCCACCCGGCGGTCGTCGACCGACCGCGGCCAGCAGGTGCTGGAGTTCAAGTCGGCGGTACGGGCGCTGCACCAGGCCGGCATCGAGGTCATCCCGGACGTGGTCTACAACCACACCGCCGAGGGCGACCACCTGGGTCCGACGCTGTCCTTCCGGGGCCCGGACAATCCGCGCTACCACCGGCTCGCCCACGACCCGCGCTCCTGCACGGACACCACGGGCACCGGCAACTCCCTGCTCATGCGCTCGCCCCCCGTACTGCAGCTGATCCTGGACTCGCTGCGCTACTGGGTCACCGAGATGCACGTCGACGGATTCCGCTTCGACCTCGCGGCGACGCAGGCCCGGCAGTTCCACGAGGTGGACCGGCTGTCGTCGTTCTTCGACCTGGTACAGCAGGACCCGGTGGTCTCCCGGGTGAAACGGATCGCCGAGCCGTGGGACCTGGGCGAAGGCGGCTACCAGGTGGGGAACTTCCCGCCGCTGTGGAGCGAGTGCAACGACACGTACCGCGACACCGTGCGCGACCTGTGGCGGGGCGAGCCGCGCACGCCGGCTCAGTTCGCCTCCCGGCTCACCGGCTCCTCCGACCTGTACCAGGACGACGGGCGGCGGCCGCTGGCCTCGGTCGACTTCGTCACCTGTCACGACGGCTTCACCCTGCACGACCTGGTCTCGTACGACGCCAAGCCTCTGGAGTTCCTGCGGGCGATGGCCGCTCTGCGCCGTGCCCACCCGGTCTTCCGGCGCCGCCGCTTCTTCCACGGCCGGCCCGTGGCGGCGCCCACGGCGAGCTGCCGGACATCGCCTGGTTCACCTCGCAGGGGCGGGTGATGACCCCGCAGGACTGGGCGTACGAGGGGTGCGGCGGCGCCGGCCGGCGCCCTGAGGCCGGGCGGCGGCCGGGGCGTCCGGTGCGGCGTCCCGCGACCGGTCGGCCCGTCCGGCATCCTCCGGCCGGGCACCCGGCGCGTCCCGTCCGGTGGCCCGGTGACACGACGCCGGGCCGGGCGGGTACGTAGCATTCCATGACATCCCAGACACCCGAGCACCCCGTCCCCGACGTGCCGACCGCCACCTACCGGCTGCAGCTGCAGCCCGCGTTCCCGTTCGCGGCCGCCGAGGCCGCCGTGCCCCACCTGGCCTCGCTCGGCGTGTCGCACCTGCACCTGTCCCCCGTCCTCGAGGCCGTGCCCGGCTCCCGGCACGGCTACGACGTCACCGACCACGCCCGGGTGCGCGACGAGCTCGGCGGCGAGGCGGGCCTGCGCGCCCTGTCCCGCACCGCGCGCGAGCACGGGCTCGGTCTGGTCGTGGACATCGTCCCCAACCACATGGCCCTGGCACCCCGGTACAACCGCGCCCTGTGGGAGGTGCTGCGGGAGGGTCCCGCGTCGCCGTACGCGCGCTGGTTCGACATCGACTGGGAGGCCCAGGACGGCAAGGTGCTGCTGCCGGTGCTCGGCGGGCCGGTGGGCCGGGAGCTGGCCGGCCTGAAGGTGGACGGCGACGTGCTGTGCTACCACGACCACGTCTTCCCGCTGCGCGAGGGCACCGAACGGCTGCCGATGCCCGCGCTGCTGCAGGCCCAGTGGTACCGGCCGGTGTGGTGGCGGCTGGCCCGCACCGAGCTGAACTACCGGCGCTTCTTCTCCGTCTCCGAGCTGATCGCGGTGCGGGTGGAGGACCCGGAGGTCTTCGAGGCCACCCACGGCACGATCCTGCGGCTGCTGCGCGAGGGCGTGATCGACGGTCTGCGCGTCGACCACCCCGACGGGCTGGCCGACCCGGACGGCTACCTCGCCCGGCTGCACGCGGCGACCGGCGGACGCTGGACGGTCGTGGAGAAGATCCTCGCCGACGGCGAGCGGCTGCCGCCCGGCTGGCCCGTGGCCGGCACCACCGGCTACGACGCGCTGCGCCACATCGACGGCCTGTTCACCGATCCGGACGGCGCCGCCGAACTCACCGCCTGCTACCGGCGTTTCGCCGCCCCGCGCGACGACCTCGGGGGCGACTGGGCGGCCACCGCGCGGCGCGCGGCCCGCGAGGTGATCGGGCACGAGCTGGCCGCCGAGACGGCCCGGCTGACCCGCGTGGCGAGCCGGCTGTGCACCGCCTCGCCCGACCCCGCGCTGCGCGACCGCGCGCCCTGGGCACTGCGCACCGCGCTGGAGGAGCTGCTGGTCCGCCTGGAGGTGTACCGCCCCTACGCCTCCACCGACGCGGCCGCCGTGCTCACCGAGGAGGCCGCCGCCGAGGCCCGGCGGGCCTTCACGGTGCCCGAGGAGGCCGAGGCGGTGGACGTGGTGCGCGACGTGCTGCTCGGCCGGGCCGGGGGCGACGCGCCCGGCGCCGTGGAGCTGCGCACCCGTTTCGCGCAGGCCGCCTCCGCGCTGCGGGCGAAGTCCGTGGAGGACACCGCCTACTACCGGTACGTGCCGCTGCTGTCGGCCTGCGAGGTCGGCGGCGACCCCGGACACCCGGCCGTGAGCCCGCGGGACTTCCACGCCCACTGTGCGCGCATCCAGCGCGACTGGCCGGCCACCGGCACGGTGGTGACCACCCACGACACCAAGCGCAGCGCCGATGTGCGGGCGGCGCTCGCGGTGCTGACCGAGTGTCCGCGGCGGTGGGCGCGGGTGCTGAGCGAGGTGGGCGGGCCGGCCGCGGACCTGCCGGACGCGCAGACGGCGTGGGCCGCCTGGCAGACGGTGTTCGGGCTGGGACAGGCCGAGCCCGGCCGGGTGACGCGGGCGCTGCTGAAGCACGTCAGGGAGGCGGGCCTGCACACCGGCTGGACCGAGCAGGACCCGGCGTACGAGGAGGCGGTGGAGCGTCACGTCGCCGACGGGCCGTGCGGGCCGCCGGGTGAGCGGATGGCCGCCTTCCGCGCCGCGCTGGAGCCGCACATCCGGGCCAATGTGCTGGGCGCGGCACTGCTCCACCTGACCATGCCGGGGGTCCCCGACCTCTACCAGGGCACGGAGAACGAGTACCGCGCCCTGGTGGACCCGGACAACCGGCACCCGGTGGACCTCCCGCCGGCCCGCGCCGACGCCAAGACCGCGGTGACGGCGGCCGCGCTGCGGCTGCGGGCGCGGCGGCCGGAGGCGTTCGGTCCCGGTGCCACCTACACCCCGCTGTACGCCGAGGGCCCGGCGGCCGCCCACTGCACGGCCTTCGCCCGCTCCGGACAGGTGGTCACCGCGGTGACCCGGCTGTCGCTGCGGCTGGCCGAGTCCGGCGGCTGGGGCGGGACGAGTCTTCGGCTGCCGGCGGGCCGGTGGGCCGACGTGCTGGCTCCGGGGCGCGCGTTCACCGGACGGGTGCCCCTTGTGGAGCTGTTCTCCCCGCTGCCGGTGGCTCTGCTGGAGCGCGTGACGCAGCCGTGAGGCGTCGCACCGGCCGGACGCCGGCCCGCGGGACTCGGCCGTTCTCCTTGACACCCGCCCCGGTCCGTGGGGTACTCGGGGTGCGAGGCCGGGCGGAGGAGTACGGGGGTGAGTCCCGTGCCGGAGCAGCGCTACTTCGGGGTTCCCGAGCTGGTCGCCGCTGCTCGCGCGCTGGCCGCGCACCGGCCCGGGCTGTGCACCCTGGACGTGGTCGGGGTCTCCCGCGGGGGTCGCCCGCTGCATCTGCTGTCCGTGGGGCACGCCCGGCGGGCGGTGCTGGTGGTGGCCGGTGCCCACGCCAACGAGCCGACCGGCGGGTCCACGCTGCTCTCCCTCGCCGACCGTGTGGTGCGCGACCGGCGGCTGCGCGAGGACAGCTCCTGGCACTTCCTGCTGTGCGCGGACCCGGACGGGGCGAGTCTGCACGTCACACCGGCGCCGCGCACCCTGTTCGACTACCACCTGGGGTTCTTCCGGCCCGCCGGGGACGAGCAGCCGGAGTGGTCGCCGTCGGTGCTCTCCCCCGACCGGCTGCCGCCGGAGACGCGCGCACTGCTCGGTGTCATCGACGCGGTGCGCCCCTATCTGCAGGTCACCCTGCACGGCACCGAACTGGGCGGCAGCTGGGTGCAGTTGACCCGTGACGTGCCGGGTCTGGCGGAGCCGTTCGGCAAATCCGCCGCGCAGTTGCGCATCCCGGTCGAGACGGGCGCCTGCGACGCGGCGGGCTGGCCGGCCTCCGGTCCCGGGGTGCGGGTGTTGCCGGAGCCCGGCACGGATCTGGCGTATCCGAGCATGCCCGACGACGCACGGCACTCCACCTGGTACCACGCGCACCGCTACGGCGGGCTGACCGCGGTGGTGGAGGTGCCGATGTGGGCGAGCGACCTGGTGGACGACCCGGCCCCGCACCCGGACCCGGCCGCGGCGATCCGGAAGCTGGCCGCCCGGCTGCTGCGGGACACCCGCCGGGTGGAGCTGGTGCTGGCCGAGGCACTGCCTCGGCTGCGGGACCGCGAGGGGCCCCTGCTGCGGGCGGCGCAGTGGGGGCTGCGGCTGGCGCCGGGCCTGGCCTCGGACTGGGTGCACACCCCGCCCGCCGACACCACGATGGCGTACGTGGGCAGTGTGGAGGCCTTCGGCCGCCGGCTGCCGCTGCGGGCGGCGGCGATGCTGCTGCGGGTGCTGCGGCAGGCCGACGACCCGGCGGCTGTGGGCCTGGAGCGGCTCGTGGCGGCCTGGTGTGCGGCGTTCGCCGGGCGTTTCCGGGCCCGCTGGGTGCCCGTGGAGCACCAGGTGGAGCATCAGAGCCGGACGGTGCTGGCGGCGGCGCGGTACGCCCGCGAGCTGTCGGGCTGAGGGGCCGCCGGGCGCTCACTCGTCCAGGGTGCCGGGCGCTCACTCGTCCAGGGCGAAGATCTCACCCGTGCGGGCACGCATCACGCAGGCGTTGGCGAAGGTCTGCGTGTAGGTGACCGTCCGCCCCTGCCACTGGCCCTCGGCCCGTGCGGTCACGGGCGCGTAGATCATCGCGCAGAGCGCGTCGCGGCGCGGGATGGCGGTGAGGTCGCCGGACACGGAACGCAACTGGTCGCAGGCCTGCGCGGCGTGGGGGTGGCCCTGGGGCGGGTCGCAGCGCAGCAGTGTGCCGCGGGTGTCGCCGGCGCGGGCGTCGCCGCGGGTGACCGTGACGTAGAGCCAGTCGTTCCCCTCGCCGGTGCCTGCCTGGGCGGCGGGGGCCGGGGCCGGGTCCGGGTCCGTCACGGCGCGGGCCGCCGGGGCGGAGGCCGCGCAGGCGAGGAGCAGGGCCGCCACCGTGGTCGTCACACGTCGCGGCCGGGTCGTCGACGCCGAGGTGTCATGGGTCATGTGGGATTTATCGCCCCGTTGCCCGTCCGGCTCCACCCGGACTCGTCCGAACGGCAGCACCCTCCGGGGTACGGTCCCCGCCGGGAGGGCTGGGCGAGCGCCGCGGACGCCGTCCGGGTGATCACCGGTGTGTGCTCCGCGCGGAAGGGCACGGAAGGGGACCGGGGGATCGAGGAGTGACGTTCGTCGGCCGGAGGCTCGCCGGTCGGGGACGATGGACGCACTGGGTCACCGTGGGCGAACGAAGGGGAACCGTCCGTGCAGTTCGAGGTGTGGGCACCGCAGGCAGGCCGGGTGACGCTCGTGTGCGACGGCGCCCGGCACGCGTTGGAACCCGATCCGCAGCGCCCGGGCTGGTGGACCGGGGAGGCCGCCGCGCAGGACGGCTCGCGCTACGGCTTCGCGCTGGACGACGGGCCGGTGCTGCCCGATCCGCGGTCGCGCCGTCAGCCGGACGGCCCGGACGGGCCGAGCGCGGTCGTCGACCACTCCCGGTACACCTGGCGCAGCTCCGGCTGGGCGGGGCGACCGCTGCCGGGCGCGGTGGTGTACGAGCTGCACGTGGGCACCTTCACCCGCGAGGGCACCTTCGACGCGGCCGCCGAGCGGCTGGAGCACGTGGCGGACCTGGGCGTCACCCATGTGGAGCTGATGCCGGTGTGTCCCTTCCCGGGCCGGCACGGCTGGGGGTACGAGGGGGTGTCGCTGTGGGCGGTGCACGAGCCGTACGGCGGGCCGCTCGGGCTGAAGCGGTTCGTGGACCGGGCGCACGAGCTGGGTCTGGGCGTGGTGCTGGACGTGGTGCACAACCACCTCGGCCCGTCGGGCAATCATCTGCCGCGTTTCGGGCCGTACTTCACCGACACCCACCACACTCCGTGGGGCCCGGCCGTCAATCTGGACGCACGCGGCTCGGACGAGGTGCGCGACTTCCTCGTCGGCAGCGCACTGGCCTGGCTGCGCGACTACCGGATCGACGGGCTGCGCCTGGACGCGGTGCACGCGCTGGTGGACACACGGGCCCGGCACTTCCTGGAGGAGCTGTCCGCGGCGGTGGACGCCCTGGCCGAACGTCTGGGCAGGCCGCTGTTCCTGATCGCCGAGTCGGACCGGAACGACCCGCGGCTGATCACCCCGCGCGCCGAGGGCGGCCTCGGCGTGCACGCCCAGTGGAACGACGACTTCCACCACGCCCTGCACACCGCCCTGACCGGCGAGTCGCAGGGCTACTACGCCGACTTCGCGCGCGCCCCGCTCGCCGCGCTGGCCAAGACCCTCACCGGCGGCTTCTTCCACGACGGCACGTACTCCAGCTTCCGGGGACGGCGGCACGGCCGGCCGCTGGACCGCACCCGGGTGCCCGCGCACCGGCTGCTCGGCTACGCCCAGACCCACGACCAGATCGGCAACCGGGCCCGGGGCGAGCGGCTGTCGCTGCTGCTGAAGGACTCCCCCGGGCTGCTGGCGTGCGCGGCCGTGCTGACGCTGACCGCGCCGTTCACGCCGATGCTGTTCATGGGCGAGGAGTGGGCGGCGGGCACGCCGTGGCAGTTCTTCACCGACCACACCGATCCGGAGCTGGCGGAGGCGGTGCGGCAGGGCCGGCGCCGGGAGTTCGCCGCGCACGGCTGGCCGGCCGAGGAGGTGCCCGACCCGCAGGATGCGGCCACCCGGGAACGGTCCTGCCTGGACTTCTCCGAGCGGGAGCGCGAGCCGCACGCCCGGATGCTGCGGTGGTACCGGCGGCTGATCGCCCTGCGGCACGAACAGCCGGACCTCACCGACCCCGATCTCGCCGACACCCGGGTCGCCTACGACGAGCAGGCCCGCTGGCTGGCGTTCCGGCGCGGGGACGTGCGGGTGGCGGTGAATCTCGGCGCGGGTCCGGCGGCGGTTCCGCTCGGCTCCCGCCCGGCCCGGGTGCTCGCCGCGTGGGACCCGGTGCAGCCGCCCGGCGCGGACGGGCTGCTGCGTCTGCCCGGGCAGTCCTGCGCGGTGCTGCTGCAGCCCTGACCGGGCCGGGCGGGACGGTGGCCGTCGGCCGTCCGGGCCGACGGTGGGCCGGCGGTCAGGCGTCCTCGGCCCCGCCGTCCGTGCGGAAGTCGGCGACCCGTTCCATCAGGATCGCCTCCCAGGCGCGGCGCAGCTGGGTGCGCAGCAGCGGCACAGGTGTGTCGCCGCGGCCCTGGATCCGGTCCGCGAGGCGGACGACGGTCTCGCAGCGGGCCAGCCACAGGCCGCGCAGGCAGGTGCGGGCGCCGTACCCGGCGAGCGTCGCGGCACGCACGGCCGGCGGGGCGCCGACGGCGACGGCGAGCCCCGCGATGTCCTCGGCGGGGTCGCCGACCACCGCGTCGGTCCAGTCCAGCACGCCCCGGACCCGGCCGTCGGTGCTCACCAGCACGTGCTCTCCCCGCAGGGCGTGGTGGACCAGGACGGCGGTGCCGTGCTGCGCGGTGAGCTGGGCCGCGGCGGGCGCGGTGAGCTGGGCGAGGCGGGCCGGGTCGAACTCGTCGGCCTTGCCGAGCGTCTCGGCGGCGTGCACGGCCATGCGGCGCAGCGCCTCCAGGGAGCGGGGCGCCAGCCGGGGCACCCCGAGGGCCTCGGCCTGGCGGACGGGCACCTGACGCAGCCCGGCGAGCAGGCCGGCCAGGTCGTCCTCGCCCACCGCGGACACGTCGTGCTGGTCGGCGGTGCCGCCGGGGATCCGGGTGTCCAGGGTGCAGGTCAGGCCGGGCGCCCATTCGCCGTGCGCGACCGCCGACGGCACGGCGACCGGGAGGTGGGGGCGGACCAGGTCGCGCAGCCGCAGCTCGCGGCGGCGGCGCAGGGAGGCGTCCCGGTCGGCGGCCAGGCGCAGCACATGGCGGGTGCCGACCCACCAGGAACAGGAGTGTCCGCCGCCCGCGTCGACGGGCCGGACCTCGGGTGCGGCCGGATCCGTGCTCGTCGTGCTGGTGCCGGCCTGCTGCAGCAGGGTGCGGGCGAGCCGGCGGACGCTGTCCGCGGTGGGGGTCGGTGCCTGGGTCATCGGTGCGCCGTGTCGTTCCAGTCGGGGGTGTGGGCTGCCGGCCGGTCAGTCCACCAGGACCATGTCGCGGGTGGTGTCGTTGAGGCGGCGGCCGCCGTCCTCGGTGACCGTGACGATGTCCTCGATGCGGACACCGAAGCGGCCGGGCAGGTAGATGCCGGGTTCCACGGAGAAGCACATCCCGGGCACGAGGGGCTGTTCCTCGCCCTCGATCATGTACGGCGGCTCGTGGGTGGTGACGCCGATGCCGTGGCCGGTGCGGTGGATGAAGTACTCGCCGTACCCGGCCTCGGTGATCACGGCGCGGGCGGCGCGGTCGACGTCCTGGCAGGCGGCGCCGGGCCGTACGGCCTCGAATCCGGCCTGCTGGGCGGCGCGCACCACGTCGTGCACCCGGCGTTCCTCCTCGGTGGGCTCGCCGACGTGCACGGTGCGGGTGGTGTCGGAGCCGTAGCCGTCCTTCAGGCCGCCGAAGTCGAGGACCACCATGTCGCCGGGCTCGATGACGCGGTCGCCCGTCTCGTGGTGCGGGTTGGCGCCGTTGGGGCCGGAACCGACGATGGTGAAGTCGACCCGGGAGTGTCCGAAGCGTCGCAGCAGCTCGGCGAGGTCCGCGCCGACCTCGCGTTCGCGGCGGCCGGAGAAGCGCATCGTGCGGATCTCCTCGAAGGCGGCGTCCGCGGCGGCCGCGGCGGCGGCCAGCAGTTCCACCTCGGCGGGGTCCTTCACGGCGCGCAGCATGGGCAGCGCCTCGGTGAGGGCGACGCAGGAAAGGTCCGGCAGCGCCTTCTGCAGGGCGAGCAGGTGCAGGGCCCAGGTGTTGTCGCTGACGCCGTAGGTGCCGCGAGGGTCGAGCAGCTCCGCGGTGATCGCGTAGGGGTCCGTGCCGTCGGTCCAGTCGCGCAGGGTCAGGGCATCGGCCCCGGCGGCGCGGGCGGCGTCCGGCGCCTCCAGGGCGGGGACGACGAGGACGGGGTCCCGTCCGGGGGCCAGGACGAGCAGGGTGAGCCGTTCGGTCTCCGCGGGGGGTGCGTACCCGGTGAGCCACACCAGGTCGGGGCCCGGCGCCACGAGCAGGCCGGCCAGTCCGGCCTCGGCCGCCGTCCCGGCGGCACGCGTCATCCTGGCCCGGTGGACGTCGGCCGTGAAGGGCGCGGGTGCGGTACCGGTCATCCGGGCCTCCGTGGAGCGAGACGGGGTGGACCACGGGCAGCGTGCTGCCCGTCCGCGCGGGGCCGCGCGAGCCGGTCGGCCCGGAGCACGACGGCAGGGCGCGCCGTCGCGTCCCGGCCTGCCGGACGTCCGTGGGACCGGTGGTTTCCGCACCCATGGTAGTCACGCCGCCGCTGCCCGTGCGGGGGCACCCGGCGGCACGGGCCGCGGCGGGAGGTGCCCCGGGACTCGCGGATCAGGCGACGACGGCGGGGACGACGGTCAACCGCCGGAGGCCACCGCCCGGGTGCCGCACCGTCAGGACGACCCGGTCGCCGGGACGGACCCGGGCCACGGCCCGGGCGAGGGCGGCCGCCGAGTCGATCCGGGCGCCGTCGAGGGCCAGCAGGACGTCGCCGGCGGTCAGGCCGGCCCGGGCGCCGGGGCCGGGGACGTGCACGGCGACGATCCGGGCGCCGGGTCCGGCGTCGTCGTCCACGGCCTCGACGCCCAGGGCGGGGCGGACGTCGGACGCGGGGGCCGGGGCCGTCGCGGGGGTCGGGCCGGAGGCGGCGGGCGTCGACGGCGGTGCGTCCGCCCGGTGCTGCTGGGCGGGAAGACGGCTCAGGCCGACCACCGCGGCGCCGGCGGCGCCCACACCGGCGCCCGCCACCAGCACCACCAGACCGGCGCACAGCCCGCACAGCGCGGATGTCAGCCGCCGGGGGCGGGCGGCGGGCGGGCTCTGCCCGGGGTCCGGCTCGTCCGTGCGGTCGGCGGCGGGGTTCCGGCCGGGCAGCGGCCGGGGGCGCAGCGCGGTGCGTTCCATCGGGTCCTTGTCTCCGGGGATCTCCGGGTGTGCCCGGGAGTATCCGGGTGGGTGCAGATGTATCGGGGGTCTCCGGGTGTCCCGGGGTCCCCGGGTGTCTTCGGGCGGTCCTCGTCGCGGCCGGTCCCGGCGCGCGGCGGGCAGGGAGCGGCCGCGGTTCAGCCGACGGCGGCCGGCAGGGCGAGGGCGGGCAGGCGGCCCGGGAGGAAGGTGTGGATCCGGCCGGCCAGCCACTCGGCCCGGTAACGGTCGACCGAGCGGTGCCAGTTGAGGATGGCCGCCCCGTAGTCGCGCAGGTCGTCGACGTAGCCGTCCAGGGCGGCGCGGGCCTGCCCGGACAGCTCGAAGTCCTGCGCGACGACGGGGAGTTCGTGGGTGACCACATGCTCGAACTGCCGCAGGCGCTGGGTCGTCAGGTCGTGGACGACGTCGAGGGCCGCCGGGTAGTCGATGCCGAAGAAGTTCTGCACGACGAGGATCGCGTTGTGCATCTCGCCCTCGTACTCGATCTCCTTCTGGTACGAGAAGACGTCGTTGATCAGGCTGGCGTAGTCCACGGCCGCGTTCTCCAGGGAGCGGACCGGGCTGCTGCGGTAGACCTCGGGCGGGATCGCGGGGCCGCGGCCCGCCCGGCACAGGTGGAGGGTGAGGTCGGCGCCGAAGGTGGCGCGGCGCATCTCCAGATAGTCGACGGGGTCGGGGATGCGGTTCTGCAGCTGATGGGACAGCTCCCACAGCCAGCTCTCGGTCATGCGGTCGACGGCCTGTTTGAGGCTGCGGCTCTGCTCGGGGGTCATCGTGGCGGTGGTGCGCGCCCACAGGTCGCTCAGGCCGCGTTCCATGGCGTTGGCGGGGGCGGTGGCCTCCTCGCCGTCGAGGGGCATGCAGCCGGACAGGCGGGCGGTGGTGAGCCGGGCCCCGGCGAGGTCGCGGCGGTGGCCGTGGACCAGCGGGTAGTAGTCGTCGGCGTAGGTGCCCCAGGCGAGCCACTGGGTGCTGAGGTCGAGCGCCTCGGGTGTGGCGTCGGGGTCGAGGCCGGCGGCGCACAGGGCGAGGTCGCAGGAGGCGAGCTTGTCCTCGTCCCACACGCCCTCGGTGAGCAGGCCCATGCGCCGGCACCAGTCGGTGAGGTGGTTCCGTGCGGTGTCCAGATGCTCGCTGAGCCGGCACGGGAAGGGCATGTACAGGTCGGGGATGCGGGAGGGGCCGGTCTGACGGAACGGCACATGGGTGTGGGCGCGCAGCCTCCTCGCCCACTGCCTCGACGGCACGGAGGGCGGACCGGCGAGGCCGCCCGTGCCCGCCGTCAGGGCGCGCACATCGGTGCCGGCGGTGCCGAGGCCGGTGAGCCGCTGCCAGGGCGTGCCGGGGCGAACCCTGTCGTTCATGTACCGGCTGGAGCGCAGATGCCATTCGTGGCCGCCGGACTGCCAGTCCTGCAGTCCTTGGGTGTAGGCGGCCACCGCGGCCAGCTGGTCGGGGGTGAGGCCCTTGTCCGCGGCGAGCGCGGGGACCTCGGTGCAGGCGGTGTGCTCGAACTGGTGCAGCCGGGAGGTGAGGATGTCGTTGACGAGGTCGGCGGCCTCCTGGGTGGTGCAGCCGAAGAAGTGCTCCAGGACGAGCACGCCGTTGCTCAGCTCGCCCTCGTTCTCGACCTCGCGCTGGTAGGAGAAGAGGTCGTTGCGCAGGTGCACGGCGTCGGAGAACGTCTCCATGAGCACCCGCAGCGGCCGGGTGCCGGCGACCTCGGCGGGCACCTCGGCGGTGGCGTACTCCACGAGCCCGGCCGACCAGGGGGCGCCGCCGACCTTGCGGCGCATCTCGATGTACTCGACGGGGTTGGCGATGCGCCCCTCGTTGATGTTGGACAGCTCCCACAGGGACTCGTTGAGCAGGTGCTCGGTGGCCCGGGCGAACCGGCGGCGCCAGTTCTCCGACATCGCCGGCACCGTGCGCTGCCACAGGTCGGCGAGCCCGGCCTCCACCGGGTTGACGGGATCGGGGACGGCGGCGGCCGGGTCGAGCGGCATGAACAGGGGCAGCCGGTCCAGATAGTCCTTGCCGCCGGCGCGGTCCTGAGTGCGTTTGAAGGTCTCGAGGAAGTGGTCGTCGAAGAAGAAGACCCACACGTACCAGTCCGTGATCAGCGACAGGGCGTCCGCGTCGCAGTCGGGGTGGGTGTAGGCGCAGAGCAGGCCGTAGTCGTGGGCGTCGAGGTCGGCCTGGGTCCAGATCCCGGCCCCCTCCAGCATGCCCGTCTCGCGGGCCCAGCGCGTCGAGTGGGCGCGGGCCTCGTCGACGTGCGGGTTCAGGCGCGCGGGGTGCGGCACGTAGAAGGCGGGGAGATCGAACGGCTGCTGCGTCATGGCCGGGCCCTACCCGGGGCACCGGACAGCCATCCTCCGGCCGGCATTCGATCACACCATCGCGTGAACGGCGGGTCGTTCCCGTGTGCCGGCGGGTGGTTGAGCCCGTCGTGCGCCGGGGCGCGGCCGCTCATCGCGGGCGTGCGAGCGTGTGCGCGCGCCGGTCACCGGTGGGTGCACCGCCTCCCGGGCCGGCCGGGGAAGCCGCGGTCCGGCCGGCCCGGGAGGCGGTCGCGGTCAGTTGACGAACACGGCGGATCCGCCGTCGGTCACCGGGGCGTACCGGGCGGTGAAGTAGCCGTCGGAGAAGCACAGCGACGACCCGGACGTCTTGGTGAAGTGCTGGTTGGTGAAGGTGATGCTGTTGTCGGAGTTGTCGGCCGTGCCGGTCAGCTGGGGCGCCTGGTAGACGCAGGTGACGCTGCCGAGCAGGGTGCGCAGCTGGACCGTGGTCTGGATGGCCGCGCCGGCGGGCGGGGTGACGGTGAGGGTGCCGTCGGAGGTCACGGTGGCGTCGTAGGGCAGGTTGTCGATCTGGATGGTGTTGACGCCGAGCACGCCGACGACGTTGCTGGTGCAGCTGCTCGGGTCGAAGGTGTGCCCGGTCACCGACTCCGTCGCCGTGCCCGGGGCCGCCGGGTTGTCGGTGACGGTGGCGGTGAAGGTGGACGAGGTGCAGGCCACGCCGCTGCTGCCGGACGCGCTGGAGTAGAGGGTGGCGCTGGTGCCGGCCTTCAGCGAGGCCGTGAGCTCGTCGCCGACCGCGACCGCTGTGCCACCGGCGCTGCCGGTGGTGAGCACCGTCGAGTCGGCGGCGGAGGCGGGGGAGACCGCCGACAGCGACAGTGCGGCGACGGCGGCGGCCAGGGTGAGGGCGGAACGCGTACGCATGCGGATACCTCGCTTCTGTGAGTGGGGGGAGTGCGAAGGTGACGGCGCGCCCTGACGACGTTCCGGCGCCCTGCGACGCGCCGGGCAGCGCCCTGTCCGGCGGCCCTGTTGCCCGGCCGTCCGGCCGTGAGGAACCAGCCGCGACGAACCGGTCGTGAAGAAGGCGTGAAGACGCCGGCGAGAGCCGGGAAGAGCCGCCCAGGTGGAGCGATGCGTGAACCATGCACGGCCGGTGCGCCGCGCACAGCGGATCCGGCGCCACGGATCCGCAGTCGAGTCAGCCACTTTGTAGACCCGCCGCACCGTCAACGTCAATGCGGCGTACGGAAGTTGAGAGAAACGGCGTGCCACCCGAGGCGGCTAGCACCCCACGGCGCCGCCCCTCCGGCGCAGGCCAGAAGCGCACTGCGGGGCCGGAATGCCGCACCGGCGGCGCCGCCCGGCCCCCGGCACCACACGGCGAACACCTTTCTTTCACAAGTCCCTTGACCCATGACTGTAACCACCGGTAACTTCCTGGGCACCTACTGCCGCGTAACCGGACATCTCCCCTGCCAGCGGGAGATGTCGCGCTCCATCCGCCGGTGCGCGCAGCCGCTGTCCGCGCCAGGGCAACGGGCCGCTGGACTCCACGATCCGCAGGGACACGTACACGGGAGCAGACATGGCCTCGTCCTCGGACCTCCCCCCGTCCGCCGACCACACCCCCGACCACCCGCACAGCGCTGCCGCCGGCGACACCTCGGCGACAGCCTCACCTCCCGCCGCCGGCCGCACGGAACGACGCGGCCGGGTCCGGCTGCGCCGCGCCGCGGTGATGGCGGTGCCCGCCACCCTCGCCGCCGCGGGCCTGGCGGTCCTCACCGCCGAGGGCGCCCTGGGCGTGCAGTTCGCCATCTCCGGCATGCCCTTCACCGTCACGGCGAGCGAGTTGAACGGCACCGGCTTCGAGCAGTTCGGCTCCCTGGACACCATGGCCGAGGACAGCCCCAACGCGGGCGACACCGGCGGGCAGGTGCTCGTGGTGACCTCGGCGATCAAGAACGCCACGCTGACCAAGCTGTGCCAGAGCGTGGACCTGGGCGGCACCAACCTGCTGATCACCGCCGGCGGCGGTGCGAAGAAGGTACAGGCGACCGATCTGACGACCGACTCGACCGAGCTGTCGGGCGACGCCGCGTTCGACAACATCGAGATCGGCAACGACGCCAGCACCCTCACCAAGGCCGGGGTCCAGGGCCCCAAGGGCGTGTTCAGCCAGCAGGCCGACACGGTGCACATCGCCAATCTGCGGCAGACCAACTACGCCACCACGGCGGGCGTGTTCAAGCTGCCGGGCCTGAGGCTGCGCTTCAGCGACACGGGCTGCTGAACCGATGACGCACGACACGCACGCGGGCCCGGCACGACCGGGCCCGCGCCGGCCGGGGCCACGGGCCGCCTTCCGCCGGTGGCGCTCCCGCCGTCCCTTCTGGGGCGGGCTGCTGCTCACCCTCGGCGGCGCGGAGATCCTGCTCACCATGAAGGCGTCCTTGAAGGTCGTCGTGCACGTCGGGATGCAGGGGGTGGCCGGGTATCTGCTGCCCGCGCTGATGGTGCTGTGCGGTCTGCTGATCCTGTTCAACCCCGCCCAGCGCCTGTTCTACTCGCTCACCGGCATCCTGTTGACCCTGGGCACCTGGATCACCTCGAACCTGGGCGGCTTCTTCCTGGGGCTGCTCCTCGGGGCCACCGGCTGCTGTCTGGCCTTCGGCTGGCTGCCGGACCAGGAGCCGCGGCGCGTCCGGCGGCAGCGGCGCCGGCAGGAGCGGGCCGCCCGGAAACAGAAGGCGACGCCCGGCACCGAGCCGGTGTGAGACACCCTCAGGTGAGCGGAGGACGGGCGCGCAGGCCCTCGGTCCTACCCGGGCGGGGCGAGTCTGCCCTCGGTCCTGCGGGCGCGGGCGTGCGCCCGTCCTCGGTCCGCCCGACCGGCCCCGGTGCGAGGGCGCCCGCCGTACGGGCCCCGGCCCGAGGGCGCCCCTCGTACGGACCCCGGCCCGAGGTGCGCCCTCGCACCGGGCCGGGACGACGCGTCCTCACGCCGGGTCGGGCACCGTGCGCAGAAAGTGGTCCGCGTCCTGCGGCTCGGCCAGCCGTCCGGCCTCCAGCCAGGAGCCGTCGGCGAAACACAGCCGGAAGGTGGCGAAACCGCGCGGCTGCCCCGACTCGCCCTCGATACGGGCCTGGCTCGCCGGGAACCGCGCCACGACGTCGAAGTCGCCCGCCTTCGTCGGGGACAGCCGACGGCGCGGCGAGGCGGCCAGGCACACCTCGTCCTCGGTCAGCAGCACCAGCCGTTTCCGGCTGGGCGACTGGCTGTACCAGCGCAGCAGCAGCTGACCGGCGGTCAGGTTCCAGTCGCCGTCGAAGAACGGCGCCTCGGCCCGCGAGGGCGAGGAGCCGCCGCCACCGGACGCCTGCCGGGTGTCGCGCTCGCCGGAGCGCGTGAGGCGGTCCAGGACCATGTCGATCAGCATCCAGGGCACGACCACGACGCAGAAGACGACAGCGCCGACGTACACCAGCCAGTGGTGTCCGGACTTCAGCCGCCCGCCGCCCGCCGCCCGGTGGACGTCCTTCGGTGGCCGGGGGATGCGCCGGGGCAGCTCGCACCACACCAGAGCCACCGGGTCCCGTCCCAGGATCTTTCGTGCCCTGCGCCGTACCGCGCGTGTCGCCATGCGTTGCTCCCCTGCGGCCGATGACGCGACGTCAGCTCAGTCCGGCCGACTTCAGCCAGGCCCGCGCCACCTGCAGCGGGTCCTTCTTCTGCAGCTGCACCTGCTTGTTCAGGTCCAGCAGGGTCGCGGTGTCGAGCCTGGCGGAGACGGCGTCGAGCACGTCGACGCCCTGCTGCGACAGGGCGCCCTTGCGGACGAGGGGCTGGACGTTCTGGAATCCGAAGAGGTTCTTGGTGTCCCGCAGGGTGACGAACTTCTCCTCGGCGATGGTCGGGTCCGTGGTGAACAGGTCCGCCACCTGCACGACGTTCTTCTGCAGCGCGGTCTGGGTCAGCGGACCGCCGGCGTCCAGCGCCTTGAACGACTTGAACCGCAGCCCGTAGACGGACTCCAGGCCCACCAGGCCCTGCTGCCGGGTCTGGAACTCCGGGGATCCGCCGATGACCAGGTCCTTCGCCACGTCCTTGAGGTCC
Organism: Streptomyces thermoviolaceus; assembly: GCF_045209695.1. Classification (NCBI taxonomy): domain Bacteria; kingdom Bacillati; phylum Actinomycetota; class Actinomycetes; order Kitasatosporales; family Streptomycetaceae; genus Streptomyces; species Streptomyces thermoviolaceus. The sequence goes on from NZ_CP109280.1 coordinate 1,121,159, forward strand.
TCGATGGAGGAGGCGGCGGTGAGGTGGTACTTCTGTGCCGTCTGCTGGTTGACGGTGACGGAGTCCTTGTCCTCGGCGGGAGAGGGCTCGAGCAGGGTCAGCCCGGGATCGAGGTGCTGGGTGATCGCGGCCGTGGTCTCGGCCACCGACTTCGGGGCGGCCTTCTTGTCGAGGTAGGCCAGCAGCGCCCCGTTGTACTCGGGGAGCATCGTCAGGGAGCCGTTCTTGATCAGGCCGTAGGTGGTCTCCCGGCTGCCGATGTTGGGCTTGTAGGTGACCTCGATGCCCTTGGCCTTCAACGCCTCCCCGTACAGGTCGGCGAGCAGGGTGCTCTCCGGGAAGTTGTTGGAGCCGACGACCACGGTGCCGCCGCTGCTCTTCTTGCCGGTGAGCGGGTTGCCGGAGGAGTCGCCGGAGGAGGAGCACCCCGCCAGCAGAGCCGCCGTCGCGGCGAGCACGAGGGCCGTCACGCCGGCACGTCGCTTGAGGGGCCTGGGGTTCTTCGCGAAAAAGGTCACCACTGCGTTCCAGGGTCGAGGGGAGGCGGGGAGCGGAAGACGGCGGGCGGACAGCACGAGGGACGAGCACCTCGTGCCTCCTGATCCAATCCAGCCATGTCCCGGTCGGTCAAGAGCTTTCCGGCGACCGGTCGCCGCGTCGCGGGGCCGGTCACGTCCTGCGGCCCGCGTGGCGTACGCCCGGCGAGACCGTGAACCGTCCCGCCGCCCAGAACACGCCCAGCGTGACCAGGGCCAGCGCGGCGACCAGTGCGGCACCGCCCACGACCTTCTCGTAGTCGAGCTGGTAGAGGCCGTCGACGATGTACCGGCCCAGCCCGCCGAAGCTGACGTAGGCGGCGATGGTGGCGGTGGAGACGATCTGGATCGCCGCCGAGCGCACCCCGCTGAGGATGAGCGGCAGCGCCACGGGCAGTTCCACCTGGAACAGCACGCGGGCCTCCCCCATCCCCAGGCCCCGGGCGGCGTCCACCGGCGAGGGATCGACCGAGCGCATCGCCTCGTAGGTGGTCACCAGGATCGGCGGCAGGGCGAGCACCACCAGCGGCACCATCACCGGCACCAGGCCGAAATCGAGCAGGATGAACAGCAGCACCAGCAGGCCGAAACTGGGCAGCGCCCGCCCGGCGGTGGCGATGAGGGCGAGGACGTTGCCGCCGCGCCCGTAGTGACCGGTGAGCAGCCCGAGCGGCAGAGCGACGGCGGTGGCGAGGGCGAGCGCCAGCAGGGAGTACCGGACGTGTTCGCCCAGGCGTGCGGGGATGCCGTCGTAGCCGTGCCAGTGGGCGGCGTCGCCGAAGAAGGCGGCCATGTAGTGCAGGACGTTCACCGGGCGGCCTCCTGTGCCTCGGGCGCGGCCGCATCCGCCGGGCGGGAAGCGGAGCGTCGGCCGCCGGGGCGTGCGGTGCGCGGCATCCAGGGGGTCAGCAGCCGGCGGACGCCGACCAGGGCCGCGTCCACGAGGATCGCCAGTGCCGCCGTGGTCACCACGGAGTTCACCGCCAGTTCGGGACGGTGGTAGTTGCGCGCGTCCTGCAGCAGGTTGCCGAGCGCTCCCTGATTGCCGATCAGCATGCCGACGCTGACCAGGGAGATGCTGGAGACGGCGGCCACGCGCAGGCCCGCGACGATGGCGGGCACCGCGATCGGCAGCTGCACCTGCAGATAGCGCCGCAGCGGACCGAGGCCCAGCGCGGTGGCCGCGGCCAGCGTCTCCTGCGGCACCGAGCGCACCCCGTCCACGATCGCCGGGACGAGCACCACCAGGCTGTAGACGGCCAGCGGGATCATCACCGTCAGCTCGCTCTGACCGGTGTAGTCGATGAGGACGACGAAGAACGCCAGCGACGGGATGGCGTAGAAGACCGTGGTCAGCCCCAGCACCGGCGGGTACAGCCAGCGGAAGCGCACGCACAGCTGGGCGATCGGCAGCGCGGCGAGCAGCCCGGCCAGCACCGGCAGCAGGGCCTCGCGCAGATGCAGCCCGATCAGGCCGAACCAGCTGTGCTGCAGGTCGCTCGGGATGTCGAAGAAACCGTTCATCCGGTGACCCCGGCCTCTTCGGCGGCCTCGGCGCGGTGCGTGCCGTGCGCGGCGCGGATCGCCTCGCCGATGGCCTGCTGCGAGACGACACCGACCGCACGCCCGGCCTCGTCCACCGCGACGGCCCAGCCGGTCGGGGAGAGCACCGCGCAGTCGAGGGCCGCGCGCAGGGATTCGGTGCCGTGGACGAAGGGCCGACCGTGCGGCAGCAGCCGGGCGGTGTCGATCCGGCCCGCCGTCGGCTCCCGCGGATCCGCCCAGCCGAGGGGCCGGCCGTCGGCGTCGGTGACCAGCACGTACGGCGCCTCGGCGGCACCGGCCGCGATCTGCTCGGCGGTGGCGTCGGCGGTGACGACCGGGGCGGTCCGCAGCCGCAGCGCCGCGGAGCCGAAGAAGGACAGCCGGCGGATGCCCCGGTCGGTGCCGAGGAAGTCCTCCACGAAGGCGTCGGCGGGGGCGCTGAGCAGGTCGGCGGGCGGCGCGAACTGGGCGAGCCGGCCGCCGGTGCGCAGCACCGCGACCATCGTGCCGAGTTTGACCGCCTCGTCGATGTCGTGCGTGACGAAGACGATCGTCTTGCCCAGCTCCGCCTGCAGCCGCAGCAGTTCGTCCTGCAGGCCCTTGCGCACCACCGGGTCGACGGCCGAGAACGGCTCGTCCATCAGCAGCACCGGCGGATCGGCGGCGAGCGCCCGGGCCACGCCGACGCGCTGCTGCTGGCCGCCGGAGAGCTGGTGGGGGTAGCGCTTGGCCAAGGACGCGTCCAGGCCGACGCGTTCCATCAGCTCCGCCGCGCGTGCCCGGGCCTTCTGCCTGCTCCAGCCCAGCAGCCGGGGCACGGTCGCGATGTTGTCGACGACGGTGCGGTGCTGGAACAGCCCGGCGTTCTGGATGACGTACCCCATCGAGCGGCGCAGCTCGGTCACGGGCCGGTCCCGGATGTCGACGCCGTCGAGGAGGATGCTGCCCCCGGTGGGCTCCACCATCCGGTTGATCATGCGGAGCGTGGTGGTCTTGCCGCAGCCGGACGGCCCGACCAGGACGGTGATCGAGCGGTCCGGGATGTCCAGCGAGAGTCGGTCGACCGCCACGGTGCCGTCCGGGTACCGCTTGGTGACTGTGTCGATGCGTATCAAGACGCCGTATACCCCTTCGGGTCTGGCAGTGGCGGCCCGCTCCCCGGCCAGTGCACGCGGGCTGCCGTGCGGAGAGTCTAGACGGCCGCATCGGCGGCAGCAGGGCGCGCGCACGCCCCGCCCGGCGGTGGGCGTGCGGCGCCGGCGGGTGCGCGACGGGGCGAGCCCCGAAGGGCCCGCCCCGTGGGCCGGACGCCCGGACGCGGATCAGGTCCGGCCGGGACCGCCGCTGCCGAAGGCTCCGCTGCCGCCCGGCGCCCAGCGTTCGCGGTGCTGGTCGCCCTTGCGCCGGGTACCGGCACGGTGGATCTCGTACGGCATGAGCCGCACCCCGTCGTCGCAGTGCACCTCGTCCGGCTCGCGCACCTCGCTGATCTCCTCGATCGCGCCCGTGACGGGCAGGTGCGGCTGCTCCTCGGGTTCGGGCCGGTCGGGCTCCCGGCGCATCACGCCGATGCCCATCCCGACAGCCCAGATCAGACCGCCCACCACGACGACGAGTCCGATGACGAAGGCGACCAGGGTGCCCCAGGCATGCGGCTCCGCGGCCAGGACGACGTACGAGGCTGTGTTCATGTCTTCCACCCGCCTCTGCGGAGTTACGGCAGGACTGCCGATGACACGGTGACGTCCATGACGTCACCTGTGTCCCTTATTGTCCCACCGTGGAAGTGACCCGCAAAACGCCGACCGCGTCCCCGCGTTCACCCTGCGCGACCGCCGTGCGGCCCCGCTGCGCTCAGTCCTCGGCCGGCGTGAGCCGCAGCGAGATGCTGTTGATGCAGTACCGCTGGTCGGTCGGCGTGGGGAACCCTTCACCCTCGAACACGTGCCCGAGGTGTGAACCGCAGCGGGCGCACCGGACCTCCGTGCGCACCATGCCGTGCGAGCGGTCCTCCAGCAGCTCCACGGCGTCGGCGTCCTTCGGGTCGTAGAAGGACGGCCAGCCGCAGTGCGACTCGAACTTGGTCTCGGACGTGAACAGCTCCGCGCCGCAGGCCCGGCAGGAGTAGACACCCTTGGTCTTGGTGTTCGTGTACTCACCGGTGAAGGCGGGCTCGGTGGCGGCCTGGCGCAGCACCGCGTACTCCGCGGGGGTCAGCTCCTCGCGCCACTGCTCGTCCGGCTTCTCGACCTCGTACGGCATGAGCCCTCAGCCCCTCACGTGTCGTCTCAGTTCTCGTTCAGGCGGTCGAGGATGCGCGGACCGAGGTCCGTGACATCACCGGCGCCCATGGTGAGAACGAGATCACCGGTCTTCGCCATTCCCGCGATCACGTCGGGCACCTCGGCCTTGTCGTGGACGGCCGTGACGTCGGCGCCGGCCGCCCGGGCCGCCTCGATGATCAGGTCGCTGGTCACGCCCGGGATCGGGTCCTCGCGGGCCGGGTAGATGTCGAGCACGGCGCAGGCGTCGGCGAGCGCGAGGGCCTCGCCCATCTCCTTGCCCAGCTCCTGGGTGCGGGAGAACAGGTGCGGCTGGAAGACCACCAGGATCCGGGAGCCGTCCGCGGCGCCCCGCATCGCCTCCAGGTCGGCGGTCATCTCGGTCGGGTGGTGGGCGTAGGAGTCGATCACCTGTACACCCGCGGCCTCGCCCTTGAGCTGCAGACGCCGCTTGACCCCGGTGTACGCGGCCAGCGCGGGGGCGAGCTCGGCGGCCGGGACGCCGAGGGCAGCGCCCGCGGCGAGCGCGGCCACGGCGTTGTGCGCGTAGTGGCGGCCGGGCACCGAGACCGTGAACGTCAGCTCCGTGCCGTCCAGCACCACGGTCACCTCGCTCTTCAGCCCCTGCGGCACCACCGACAGGATCCGCACGTCGGCGTCCTCGGCCTCGCCGTAGGTCACCGTCCTCACCCGGCCGGCCAGGCGGGCGGTCAGCTCGCGCGCACCGTCGTGATCGGCCGAGATCACCAGGGTGCCGCCGGGCACGATCTTGCCGGCGAAGGTCTCGAAGGACTCGTGGATCTCGTCCATCGAGGCGTAGTTGGCGTGGTGGTCCAGCTCGACGTTGAGGACGACGGCGACCTCGGGGGCGTACTTGTGGAAGCTGCGGTCGGACTCGTCGGCCTCCGCGACGAAGATCTCGCCCTCGCCGTGGTGCGCGTTGGAGCCGGGCGCGTCCAGGTCGCCGCCGATGGCGTACGACGGGTTCAGGCCCAGCTCGGTCAGCGCGACGGCCAGCATGGAGGTGGTCGTGGTCTTGCCGTGGGTGCCGGCCACCGCGAGCGGCCGCAGGCCCTGCATCAGCGCGGCCAGCGCGTCCGAGCGGTGCACGACCGGGATGCCCAGCTCCTTCGCGCGGACCAGCTCGGGGTTGTCCTGCCGGATGGCCGAGGAGACCACCACGCAGGAGGCGTCCTCGGCGAGGTGCTCGGCCGCGTGCCCGATGTGCACGGTGGCGCCCAGCGCCCGCAGCGCACCGGCGGTCGCGGAGTCCTTCATGTCGCTGCCGGCCACCTGCGCGCCGCGCTGGGCGAGGATCTTGGCGATGCCCGACATTCCGGCGCCGCCGATGCCGATGAAGTGCGGTCGGTCCATGGCGGTGGGAAGACCGGGTGCCATGCGCTTCTCTCCCAGGTGGTGGTGCTCGGATACGACTCGGTCGCGCACCGCTCGCGCGGGGCGCCGCCCCAGCCTATGCCTTGCTGTGGGAGAAGAGCTTCAACACCGGTACGCCGACCTTGTGCCGGGCCCGGGAGGCCCAGTCGCGGTGGAAGAACTCCTCCACGTAGTGCGGGTCGGTCAGCACGATCACCTCGTCCGCGTCCACCTCGTCGACCAGCCCCTTCAGAGCGTCCAGCGGATGGTCCTCCACCAGCCGCCCCTCCGCCCGGCTGCCCGCGGCGCGCAGGGCCCGCAGCGACACGTCCAGGGCCCTCTCGCCCTCGCTCCTGGCCTCCTCGCCCTCGGGGGTCTCGCCCTCGTGGGCGGCCTCGTCGATCTCGCCGAGCGCGATGTCGTCGATGGCTCGCAGCAGGCGGTCGGCCTGCTCGCCGCGCGGCTGCAGCAGGACGTGGAAGGCGACCGGCTCGTCGCCGTGCAGGGTGGTGACGAAGTCCACGTCGGCGGACGTCAGGGCCTTCTCGATCATCAACACGCTTGTGAACACCAGGCGCCCTTTCTGCAGCGCTGCCTCCGTGGGCCGGACGAGCCCTCGCAGAAACCATCCTGCCCCGCGCGCGCCCTGCGGTGGCCGGAATTCGCACAGGTGCCGCGACGGGTCTGGATCGCCCCTTCCGCCCTCTCGGTGGTCGGATCGGGGGTGTGCGGGTCCCGGGTGAGCACATCTCCCGGGGGTGTCCCGCCGAGGTGTCCTGCCGGGACGACCGGATCCGCCGACACCCTGTGGACAGGGGTGGACATGGCCTTTGACAGCCGGCCCCGGCCCGGTCAGGCCCGTCGGCAGCCCTTTCAGGCCCGCCGGTAGCGGGTGAACAGGAAGCCGTCCTCCTCCAGCAGACAGGCCAGGGTGAAGCGGTGCGGATCCGCGACCGACGGGCCGCCGGCGATGCGCTGGGCGTCACCGGCGGTGAGCATCGGGGAGATCGTCAGGCACAGCTCGTCCAGGACGTCGGCGGCGGCCAGCTGGCCCAGCAGGCGGGGGCCGCCCTCGGTGAGCAGCCGGGTGTGGCCGGCGTCGGCCAGGGCCCGCACGGCGCGGGCCGGGTCGATGCCCGCCCCGTCACCGGCGACCAGCACACGGGCCCCCGCCCGTTCCGCCTCCGCGACGCGCTGCGCGGGGGCCCCGGCGCCGGTGAGGATCAGCGTGGGCACCAGGGGCGAGGTGAACAGCGGCAGGGAGAAGTCCAGGTCCAGGCTCGTGCTGACCACCGCGATCGCCGGCGCCGGCCCCTGCCCGGCGGCCGCGCGCAGCTCGGCGAATTCCGCGCGGGCGCGGGCCGGCCGGTAGCCCTCCCGGCGCACCGTCTCCGCACCGACCACGACCACGTCCGCCAGGGCCCGCAGCGTGCCGAAGATCCGCATGTCGGCGGCGCTGGAGATGGGCTGCGAGCGGCCCTCGTGCTGGGCCGCTCCGTCCAGCGTGGACACCATGTTGGCGCGCAGCCACGGGCGGCCGCCCGTGACCTGCGGCTCCGGGTAGGCGTAGGCGGCGGCCAGCTCGGCGAGGGTCCACTCCCGGTCCTCGCGCGCCCCGGGGAGCCGGCCGCCGAAGGTCTCGGGGGCGTCCGGCGCGGCGTGAGCTGCTGTCTCGTCGGTCACAGGGAACAGGCGTCGCATGCCGTGCAGTGTTCCACGCCGCTTACCATGGACCATCGTGTCGTCCTCCACAGCCGCCTCCGGGCTGAACCCCCTGACCGGCGCAGGTCCCGTGTCCCTGTGCGCCCGCGAACCGCACGTCCCCGCCGACCGGCTCGTCGCCGAGATGGTGCCGCCACCGCGCTTCGACGCGGTGCGCTTCGCGACGTACATCCCCGACGCGAACCAGCCCAGCCAGGCCGAGGCGGTGCGCGTGCTGGAGGACTTCGCCGCCGGGCTCGGTGCGGACGCCGCCCCCTCGGGCCGGCGCGGTTTCTTCGGGTTCGGCAAGGGCCGGGCGAAGGCGGGCAAGGCCGCCACCGGTCCCCGGGGTGTCTACCTCGACGGCGGGTACGGCGTCGGCAAGACCCACCTGCTGGCCTCCCTGTGGCACGCCACGCCGGCCGAGCCCGCGCGCAAGGCGTTCGGCACGTTCGTGGAGCTGACCAATCTGGTCGGTGCCCTCGGCTTCCAGCAGACGGTGGAGACCCTCTCCGGTCACCGGCTGCTGTGCATCGACGAGTTCGAGCTGGACGACCCCGGCGACACGGTGCTCGTCTCCACCCTGCTGGGGCGGCTGGTGGACGCGGGCGTGGCGCTGGCCGCCACCTCCAACACGCTGCCGGGCAAGCTCGGCGAGGGCCGGTTCGCCGCCGCCGACTTCCTGCGCGAGATCCAGGGGCTGTCCGCGCACTTCCGCACGCTGCGCATCGACGGTGAGGACTACCGCCACCGGGGTCTGCCCGAGGCACCGGCGCCGTTCACCGACGAACAGGTCACCAAGGCGGCGCACACCACGGCGAACGCCTCCCTCGACGCCTTCTCCGACCTGCTGGACCATCTGGCCACGGTGCACCCCAGCCGCTACGGCGCGCTCACCGAGGGGATCGCGGCCGTCTGCCTGACCGGGGTGCGGCCCGTGCCGGACCAGTCGACGGCGCTGCGTCTGGTCGTGCTCGCGGACCGGCTCTACGACCGCGAGGTGCCCGTGCTGGCCTCCGGGGTCCCCTTCGACCAGCTGTTCAGCGAGGAGATGCTCACCGGCGGATACCGGAAGAAGTACTTCCGCGCGATATCGCGTCTCACCGCGCTCGCCCGTGACGCGAACAGCCTCGTCGAAGGCGGTTGACCCGCAGAAGGACCGCTGATCCGCGGAAGGACCTTCGGCCCGGCGGCGGACCGGCGCGGATCCCGTGCGCCGGGGACAGGCGCCCGAGGAATCCGAACAGGCGAACGACCCCACGTCCGGCATGCACGCATTCACGCCATTCGGGGGCGTTTTTCGGGCGTCTTCACCCCATTAACACATCGTTAACCCTGCAAATCACTCAGTGCCGCTACCGTCGTGCTTGACCATTCCTTGACCAATTGTTGGTTCGCCGTAGAGGTGCGCCGGATACGGAAGGGGAGCGCATGAGCCGAGGTCCGCGCGCCAGGGCGCGACTCGCGCCCTCTCACGCGCCCCTGCTCACCCTGTCCTTCCCTCTGCGCCTCTTCGCACCGACGGCTTTCTTCGCAACCGCGCACACGCCTGGTCGGGCACAGGCCACGACGCGCCCCCGGCCCGCCGTGCCGGGCACCGGGTACGCCCGCTTCTGCAGACCCCCCGACGGCTTCTGACGGCCGTTGTCCGCCGGCGCTCCGCTGCTGCCGAGCGCCTTCACCGCCATGGCACCTCGCCCGGGGGGGATCGTCCGCGTTCTCCGGCCCCGGGCGGGCCGTGGTGCCCCCCAACGCAGTCCTGCACGACCTGCACGACGGCACGCGCCTTCGCGTGCCAGGAGGAGACACCCGTATGCGACCACTCGTCGATCACGCCCGCTCATCCGGGCGCCGCGCCGCGGACCGGTTCCGGCCCACCTGTGTCCCGAGCCCGCCGAGGCGGCGCGTTCCCGGCCCCCCGTCCCGCACGGCCACGCCCCCGTCCCGCACGGTCACGACCCCGCGTCACGCGGTCACGGCCGCGTCCCGCACGGTCACGGTCCGGTGAGCGCCGCCATGACGACCGCCATATCCAGGTTCCCGCACCTCAAGCGCGATGTCGCCGCCTCGTTCGTCGTCTTCCTCGTCGCTCTGCCGCTGTGCGTCGGCGTGGCCGTCGCCTCCGGTGTGCCGGCCGAACTCGGGCTGGTCACCGGCATCGTGGGCGGCATCGTCGCCGGGCTGCTGCCCGGCAGCAGTCTGCAGGTGTCCGGCCCGGCGGCCGGTCTGACGGTGCTGGTGATGGAGGCCGTGGACCGCTACGGGCTGTCCGCGCTCGGCGTCCTGGTGCTGGGCACCGGACTGCTCCAGCTGGCCATGGGCGCACTGCGGCTGGGCCGCTGGTTCCGGGCCATCTCGGTCTCCGTGGTCGAGGGCATGCTGGCCGGCATCGGTCTGGTGATCATGGCGGGCCAGGTGTACGCGGCGGCCGGTCTGTCCGCCCCGGCCTCCGGCCTCGGCAAGATCGCGGGGCTGCCGAAGGCGGCCGGCGACGTCCTCGGCAGCTCCACGGCGCAGGCCTCCGTCGCGGTCGGCGCGGTCACGGTCGCCCTGCTGGCGCTGTGGCCACGGCTGCCGCGGCAGGTGCGTGCCGTGCCCGGCGCACTGGCGGCGGTGCTGCTGATCACGCCCGTCACCCTCCTGCTGGACCTGCCGGTGGAGACGGTGCGGGTGGAGGGGCTGCTCGACGCGATCCAGCCGCCCGACGCAGACGCCTTCGGCGGGCTTGCGCACCCGGCGTTCTACGGCACGATCATCGCCTTCACGCTGATCGCCTCCGCGGAGAGCCTGTTCAGCGCGGCGGCCGTGGACCGGCTGCACGACGGTCCGCGCACCCGCTACGACCAGGAGCTGATGGCGCAGGGCGCGGGGAACACCGTGTGCGGCCTGCTCGGGGCGCTGCCGATGACCGCGGTGATCGTCCGCAGCTCGGCCAACGTCCAGGCGGGTGCCCGCACCAAGGCCTCCCGGGTCCTGCACGGCGTGTGGCTGCTGCTGTTCGCGGCCCTGCTGCCGCAGGCGCTGGCGCTGATCCCGCTGCCCGTTCTCGCCGGTGTCCTGCTGCACGCCGGGTGGAAGCTGATCCCCTTCCGGCAGGTGGCCGCGCTGTGGCGCAGCCATCGCGGCGAGGCCCTGATCCTGGTGGCCACGGCGGTGTCCATCGTCGCGGTCAACATGTTCGAAGGCGTCCTGATCGGACTGGCCCTGTCGGTGATCAAGACCGCCTGGCAGGCCTCCCATGTGCAGCTGGAGATCGTCGACAAGGGGGCGGGCCCGATCCAGGCCCACCTGACGGGCAACGCGACCTTCCTGCGGCTGCCGCGCATCCTGGACAGCCTGGAGGCGCTGCCCCGCGACCGACCCGTGGAGCTGCACCTGTCCGGGCTGCACCACCTGGACCACGCCTGCCGTACGGCCCTGCTGAACTGGGCCGAGCGGCACAGCGCCGCCGGCACCGCACCGGTCAAGGTCATGGAACCCACACCGTAGCGGGCACGCCGCCCGTGCTGCCGGCGGCCGGTGCGCGGGCGGTCCCGCACCGCCCGCCGGCCGGCGGCCCCGGTCCGAGGGCTCGACCGCCTTCTCGGGCCGGGCCTATGGTGGGAAGCAGGCGCACTTCGGGGCGCATCCGACGACTGGTGAGGAGTCGTCATGCTTCAGGACGTGCTGACCGCCGTGATCGCCGCGGGCTGTGCGGGACTGGTGTATCTCGCGGCGGCGGCGCGGGTCATCAAGCAGTACGAGCGCGGGGTGATCCTGCGTCTCGGGCGGTACATCGGCGTACGGCCCCCCGGTTTCACGACGATCGTCCCGTTCGTGGACCGGATGCACAAGGTCAACATGCAGATCGTCACGCTGCCCGTACCCGCCCAGGAGGGCATCACCAAGGACAACGTGACGGTGCGGGTCGACGCGGTCGTCTACTTCAAGGTCGTCGATCCGGCGAGCGCGGTCATCCAGGTGGAGGACTACCGGTTCGCGGTGTCCCAGATGGCGCAGACGTCGCTGCGGTCGATCATCGGCAAGAGCGACCTGGACGACCTGCTGTCCAACCGGGAGAAGCTCAACCAGGGCCTGGAGCTGATGATCGACAGCCCGGCCGTCGGGTGGGGTGTGCATGTCGACCGGGTGGAGATCAAGGACGTGTCGCTGCCGGACACGATGAAGCGGTCCATGGCCCGCCAGGCGGAGGCCGACCGGGAACGTCGCGCCCGGATCATCAACGCCGACGCCGAACTGCAGGCCTCCCGGAAGCTGGCCGAGGCCGCCCAGCAGATGGCCGACACGCCCGCGGCCCTCCAGCTGCGGCTGCTGCAGACGGTGACCGCCGTGGCGACCGAGAAGAACTCCACACTGGTCCTGCCGTTCCCGGTGGAGCTGCTGCGCTACCTGGACACGGCCCAGCGGTCGGCGGAGGAGCGCGGCCGTCCGGAGCCTCCCCGGCGGCTGGAGGAGCCCGCGCCCGCGACCCCGCCGTCCACGGCGGCGGACGGGGCCCCGGCCGACGGCGCCGACCCCGCCCCGCCCTGCGATCCGGCCTCCGTCACCCCGGTCCGCGCGGCCGCCGACGCCGTCTCGCACACCTCCCCGACGGACCGGCAGCGCACCTGAGACGCCCGACAGCCCCGACAGCATGAAGGGGGGCGGGCCGGCGGGAACCGGCTCCGCCCCCCTTCTCGTGCGGGTGCCGCTGCCGGTTTCGTGCGGGTGCGCCTGCCGGTTGTCGTCGGGTGTGCCCCTGCCGACGCGGCGCGTCCGCGATCGGGCCGGTGCCGCCGGGGTACCCGGCGGGCATGACCGAACAGCAGCAGGAACAGCGTCACACGCGGCTGCGTGCACGGCGGCGCGTCAGCGGTTCGTACTGGGTCGAGACGGCTCCCGGACCGCCGCCCCGCCCCCCGCTCGCCCAGGACCTGGACGTGGACGTGGCCGTGATCGGCGCGGGCATCGCCGGCCTGTGCACCGCCTGGGAGCTGACCCGGGCGGGACTGGGCGTGGCCGTGCTCGAGGCACGCCGGGTGGCCGAGGGCGTCACCGGCCACACCACCGCGAAACTCACCGCGCTGCACACCCTGATCTACGACACGCTGCGGCGCACCCGCGACACGGAGGCGGCCCGGCTGTACGCCCGCTCCCAGAGCGAGGCGATCGAGCGCGCCGAGGAGCTGGTGGACGAGCTGGAGATCGACTGCGACTGGGAGCGGCGCAGCGCCTACACCTATGTGCGGGATCCGGGCCGGGTGGACGAGGTGCGGGCGGAGGCCGAGGCCGCGCGGGAGGCGGGCCTGCCGGCGAAGTTCCTCACCGAGATCCCGTTGCCGTTCCCGGTCGCGGGTGCGGTTCGGGTCGCCGATCAAGCACAGTTCCATCCGCGCCGGTTCCTGCTGGCGCTGACCGCCGACCTGGTGGAGCGCGGTGGGCAGCTGTACGAACACACCCTGGTGGACGGGTTGACGGAGGGCGAGCCGTGCCGGGTGACGACGCAGTCGGGGGCGACCGTGCGGGCCCGGCATGTCGTGGTCGCCACGCACTATCCGGTCTTCGACCGGGCGCTGCTGTTCACCCGGCTGGCCCCGCGCCGGGAACTGGTCGTCGCCGGTCCGGTCGACGCCGGCCTGGACCCGGACGGCATGTACATCACGCCCGAGGAGAACACCCGCTCGGTGCGGACCGCGCCGTACGGCGAGGACGGGCGGCGGCTGCTGATCGTCACCGGTGAGCACTTCACACCGGGCACCGGGGACACGCCCGACCGCTTCGACCGCCTGTCGGCCTGGGCCCGCGAGCACTTCCCCGGTGTGGACCTGACCCTGTCGTGGGCCACGCAGGACATCGACCCCACCGACACCGTCCCGATGGTGGGTCTGCTGCACCCGGGGGCCAGGAACACGTACGTGGCGACCGGCTTCGGCGGCTGGGGGATGAGCGGCGGCATCATGGCCGGCCGGCTGCTCACCGCGCTCATCACCGGGCGGGACTGCCCCTGGCAGGAGCTGTACGACCCGCGGCGGCTGCGCACCGCCGTTCGTCAGGCGCCGGCACTGCTGAAGGCCCAGGCGGAGGTGGCCCGGCATTTCGTGGGCGACCGGCTGCGGCCCGCACCGCCCGTGGAGTCGATCGCGCCGGGCGACGGCGCCGTGATCCGCTCCGGTACCGACCGGCTCGCGGTCCACCGCGACGACGAGGGCACTCTGCACGTGCTGTCCGCCCGCTGCCCGCACCTGGGCTGTCTGGTGGCGTTCAACGCGGCCGAACGGACCTGGGAGTGCCCCTGCCACGGCTCGCGCTTCTCCACCGACGGCGGCCTGCTGCAGGGCCCGGCGACGCGCCCGCTGCCGCGGCGGGAGCTGTGAGGAGAGGCCGGCGGGGCTGCCGTCATCTGCCGCTCCCCGGGGCCGATCGCGGCCGTCGGCCCCGCTCGACCGAGCAGGGACCGCGGCGACCGTCCTACCCTGGAGCCATGAGCGAGGACGACGCACCCACCGGCGACTACTGCCTGACCGGCGCCACCCGCCCGCCCCGCGCGGAGGGTCCGCCGTATGCGCGGTGCGTGCTGTGCCTGGAGCCGACGGAGTACCCGGAGTCGTACAAGGGCGTCACACTCTGCCCGGTCTGCGAGTGGCAGGAGGCGCAGCGCACGGCCTGCTCGGGCTGAGCGGGGCCCACCTTTGGCGGGGCCCACCCTTGACGAGGTCCACCCTCGACGGGACACGCCCCTGACTCACCCCTGGCGGGGCACACGACGCCGAGTGGATACGCACCACGTACCGCCGGTGCACACCACGCCCAGCGCTGCGCACACGGGGTAGGTGCCGGGGGCGGTCCGGCGGCGTGCGGTGCGGTTGGCACACTGGGGGTCGTGACGTACGACAGCCCCTCCCCCGCCGGTGGCACCGCCGCCGCCACGAGTCCGTTCCGCACCGAGCCTGACGCCCGGGACCAGGCGCCGCAGTTCGTGCTGCCGCTGGTGGTACGGATCGAGCGCGCCGATCCCCCGGCCCGCACCGACGCGCTGGAGACCGCGGCCCGCGCGGTGCTGGTGCTGCTCTCCGACGAGCGCGCCACCGGGACCGGCGAGTGGGCGCAGGCCGTGCGCGACTGGCAGGACGCGCGGATCCGCAAGGTGGTGCGGCGGGCGCGCGGCGCGGAATGGCGGCGCGCCGAGGCGTTGCCCGGCATCACGGTCACGGGCGCCAGCGCCGAGGTCCGCGTGTATCCGCCGGTCCCGCTCGACGGCTGGCCCAAGGACCTGGCGAAGCTTCAGGTCTCCGGCACCGAACTGGACGACCCGGAACCGCCCGCCGAGCCCGCCCCGGACACACCGGTGCTGTGGCTGAACCCTGACCTGAGCATGTCCGCGGGCAAGGCGATGGCCCAGGCGGGGCACGGCGCCCAGCTGGCCTGGTGGGAGCTGACCGACCAGGAGCGCACCGCCTGGCGCGAGGCCGGTTTCCCGCTCGCCGTGCGCACGGCGAGCCCCGAGCAGTGGCGCGAACTGGCCGACGGATCTCTGCCGTTGGTCCGCGACGCCGGCTTCACGGAGATCGCCCCCGGCTCGTGCACGGTGGTCGCGGACCATCCGGCGCTGCGCGGCCGCCGGGCCGGACGCTGAGCCGTCCGTCCGCGGGCCGGTGGTGCGCGGGCAGAAGGCACGGCACGCGGGCGCGGCGGATGCATCGTCCTCGGCGTGCCCGCGAGCCGGAATCGGGCCGCCACAGCTGACCGACGAGCCGCAGCGGCAGGCCGACGGCATTCTCGGTTCGGTGTCACCGGAAATGAACTCCGATGCTGTCCGCATCGCACTCGGGGACTCGGCGAAGCGGACGGGGGATGTTCGCCGTCGAGTTCCTCCCTCCTGCCGTCGAGGTCGATGCTGCGGCCTGCCATGGAGGAGAGACTCACCAGGTAAAGAGCGAGCTTTACCCGGGTAAAGAGACTTTATTCTTCCCGTCACGACAATGACCGATTCGTAGCGGGCCCGGAGACATGTCCTCGCCCATTGCCTGATGGACGAAGTTCGAACGACCTGCCATGACTCCACGCACGATGGGTGCGTCCCCCTGCCTCCGCTCACACCTGACCGAAACCAGCGATCGATTCAATGGTCGTCTTTACGTCAATCAGCCGCGCAATCTTGGCCGAGACGAATCGCCAAGGTGACAATCACCTGGGTTCTGTCTGACAGCGGAGGACCACTGTCGCGGATGTGTCAGGCGTCCGCACGAAAGCGCAGTCTCTGGGGGAGGACTGGTGCAGGGGTACTTCACCGAGCCACGGCACGACGCACTGCGTCAGGAGGTACGGGAGTTCGCCGAACGTGAGGTGCGGCCCCGGATACCGGAGATGGAAGCCGGCCGGCGCGTGGAGATCGACCTGGTCCGCCGGATCGCCGAGCGGGGCTGGATCGGGGTGACCGTGGACCCGGCCTACGGCGGCATGGGCGCCGGTCACGTCGCCAGGACCGTGATCATCGAGGAGATCTCACGGGTCAGCGGCGCGATGGGCGCCGCGGTGCAGGCTTCCATACTGGGCGTGGCCAAGATCATTCACTTCGGCAGCGAGGCCCAGCGCAAGACCTGGCTGCCGCGGATCGCGTCGGGGGAATGCCTGCCGACGATCGCGACCACGGAGGAACAGTCGGGTGGCCATATCCTCGGGATGTCCACCACCGCGGTACGTGACGGAGACGACTACGTCCTCAACGGCCACAAAGTGTACGTGGGGAACTCGCATATCGGCGACGTCCATGGAGTGGTGGCCCGAACCGGCACAGGGCGCAAGGACCTGTCGGCATTCCTGGTGGAGAGGGACCGACCCGGACTGACGCTCGCCGAACACAAAACCGCGATGGGCCTGCACGGATTCAGCTTCGGGAAGCTGCTGTTCCGGAATTGCCGGGTGCCTGCTGAGAATCTTGTGGGCTGCGAGGGAGACGGTCTCCGAGTGGCCCACTCGTCGAGCGTGCTCTACGGAAGGCCGAATCTGACGGCGGTGGCACTCGGCATTCACAAAGCGGTGGTCGAGGAAGCCGTCACCCTGTGCAAAGAACGGCGGCGGTACGGGAAACCGCTCGGCGAACTGCACAACATCAAGCTCAAACTCGGCGAGATGAAACACCGGCTCATGACGGCCGAGCTCACCGCTTACCATGCGGCGCATCTTCTGGACCAGGGTGCGAAGTGTGACGCGGAGCTGTACAACGCCAAGTACTTCAACGTGGAAGCGGCTGTCCAGTCGGCCCGGGACTGCCTCAACCTGCATGCCGCGTCCGGGCTGTTCACCGATCGCCCTGTTGAGCGTTACCTCCGGGACGCGTTCCACATCTACCCGCCTGCGGGCACGGGCGAGGTGCAGTTGCTGCGCCTGGCCCAGCTCGCCCTGGGCACCTACCGGGGGCAATGGTCGGAGAGGCTGGCCGACAAGGTGAGTCTCCAGGCACAGCGCAACTAGAGCGCTCGGCACGTGCGAGCCGCGGGCGGCAGTGACGTCCGCGGCTCGCACGTGTCCGTGTCGGGCGGCAGGTCCGGAGGTGACGGTGGCCCGCGGGAGGAGGACGCGGGCAAGGCTCACAGCGGACCCCTGACCCGCCCCGGCCCGCGAACGGACCCTCTGCAGAAGGTAGTTGAGTCCACGGCACGGACACCCTCCTGTCTCGCGGATCACATGCACACCTGTGTACACAAATTCCTCACAGGTGTCATACAATCCGATCACTCACGGGCGGCTGAAACGTCGTCAGCTCGCCCGTACTCACCATGAACAGGGGGGCCCAATGGTCAACATGCGCATGCCCAGATCGGCGCGTCGTCCGCGTCTGCTCGGCTGCACCGCCCTCGCGGTGGCCGCGGGCATGTTGCTCAGCACCCCGGCGGTCGCCGCCGACGCTCCGGTATCCCGGGTGGAGGTGCCGAAGCGTTCGGCCTCCGCCCTGCCCCAGCTCGACCTGCCGACGCCGTCCGCGCCCCGGGTGCGCAACGCGATCAAGGCCGGCAACGCCGCCGACCCGGACTTCGACGCCGACGGCGACGGCACCAGCGACATCCTTCTGCGCGGCTGGGACGGTTACACCTACGCCTGGCTCAGCAGCACCGGCGAGCTCAGCGACTACACGATCGACGGCGACTACGCCGATCCGATGCCCAAGGACATCCTCACCCCGGGCAACCTGGACGCCACCCCGGAGCCGGAGGTCCTGACCCTGACCCCGACGGGCACCCTGTCGATGTACCACAGCAACGGGTCGTACGGCACCGGGGTGCGCGTCTGGCACGGCACCGGCTGGCAGATGTTCAACAAGGTCATCACGCCCGGCGACGTGACCGGCGACGGCAGGCCGGACCTGCTGGCCCGCACCTACGACGGCGAGCTGTACCTGTACGAGGGGACGGGCAACGACTCGAGCCCGTTCCGCGCACGGGTCCTGGTCGGCGGCGGCTGGTCGATGTTCGACCAGCTGGTCGGCATGGGCGACATGAACGGCGACGGCATCGGCGACGTCGTCGGCCGCACTCCCGCCGGCGACCTGTACTTCTACGCGGGCCAGGGCAGCACCTCCGCCCCGCTGGCGGGCCGGGTCAAGATCGGCAGCGGCTGGGACACCTACAACCAGATCGTCGCGGCCCACGACGCGGACGGCGATGGCCTGGCCGACCTGCTCGGCCGCACCGCGTCCGGTGACCTGTACTACTACCGGGCCAACGGGTCGGGGAACTTCTACGCCCGGCAGCTGAGCGGCACGGGCTTCGAGTTCGTCGACCTGTTCGCGGGCAGCGGCGCCGTCCCGCGGTTCGGCAAGGACTCGCTGTACGGCCGGGACTCCAAGGGCACGCTGTACTGGTACGGCGCGATGAACAACGGCCAGTTCACACCGCGCGAGCAGGCCAGCGCCACCGGCGGCTTCGCCGGTGCCGACCTGGCTCTCGCCTCCTCCCTGGACACCGACACCTACGCCGATCTGATCGAGCGGTACAACGGGGTTCTGTACAACTCCGCCACGGGTCTGTCCATGGCGAGCGGCTGGAGCAAGTACACCCTGTTCCTCGGCCCGGGCGACCTGAACGGTGACGGCAAGGGCGACCTCCTCGCCCGCGACGGCTCCGGCTACCTGTACCTGGTACCGGGCAAGGGCGACGGCCAGTCCCTCGGCTCGCCCATCAAGATCGGCGGCGGCTGGAACGCCTACGACATGCTGGTCGGCGCGGGTGACTTCAGTGGTGACGGACGCACCGACATCGTCGCCCGCACCCCGTCCGGCACGCTCTACCTGTACCGCGGCACCGGCAACGCCTCGGCGCCGTTCGCCGCCAAGGTGGAGATCGGCAAGGGCTGGCAGCAGTACCGCACCATGGCCTCGCCCGGCGACCTGGACGGCGACAACCGCGCCGACCTGGTCGCGGCCGACTCCAGCGGTGTGCTGTGGCGCTACTCGTCCTACTCCAGCGGGCAGTTCAAGGCCCGCGTGAAGCTGGGCGGCGGCTGGAACACGTACACCGACCTGTACTGAGCCACCCGGCGCAGCACGAGCACAGGGGCCCCGTCCGGCGTTCGCACGCCGGACGGGGCCTTCGCCGTGCCGCTCCACCGTCCACGGCGCACGGGACGGCCCCGAACCTCAGATGTTGCTCTGAGGACGCGCCCCGCGTGGTTCCCCGGCCGGCGCCCGGGACATCACCCCGGTACCGCGGGCCCGCTGCGGGTCCGCGCTCGGCCATGGGGGCGTGAGAGGCGAGGTCACGAATGCAGCGGCTGGGGACGGGGATCGGCTGGCGGCCGGAGATCGCGGACGCGGTGGAGCGCATGCCCGGCGTGGACTGGGTGGAGGTCGTGGCCGAGAACGTGTGTGCGGTGCATCTGCCCGGTTCGCTGCGACGGCTGCGCGAGCGCGGGGTGACCGTCGTCCCGCACGGGGTCTCGCTCGGGCTGGGCGGCGCCGAGCGGCCCGATGCCGGTCGGCTGCGTGCCCTCGCCGAACGGGCCGAGGCCCTCGGAGCGCCACTGGTGACCGAGCACATCGCGTTCGTGCGGGCGGGCGGACCGCTCACCGCCTCCGGGCCCCTGGAGGCCGGCCATCTGCTGCCCGTGCCGCGCACCCGCGACAGCCTCGACGTGCTGTGCGAGAACGTCCGGATCGCGCAGGACGCGCTGCCGGTGCCGCTCGCCGTGGAGAACATCGCCGCCCTGCTGTCGTGGCCGGGCGAGGAGATGACCGAGGGACAGTTCCTGTACGAACTGGCCGACCGCACCGGGGTGCGGCTGCTGATCGACGTCGCCAACCTGCACACCAACCACGTCAACCAGGGCGAGGACCCCGCCGCGGCCCTGGACGCGCTGCCCCTGGAGGCGATCGCCTACGTCCATGTGGCGGGCGGGGTCGAACGGGACGGCGTCTGGCACGACAGCCACGCCCACCCGGTGCCGCGCCCGGTCCTCGACCTCCTCACCGAGCTGGCCTCCCGCATCAGCCCGCCCGGTGTGCTGCTGGAACGCGACGACAACTTCCCGGACCCCGCCGAGCTGGAGGGCGAGCTGTCGGCCGTCCGGGACGCGGTGCGCCGGGGCGCTGCGGTCGGCGCCGGCCACGGGGGCGTCGCGCATCGCGCGGTGTGCGCCCCGCGAGGCAGCCCCGGCCGACAGGAGGACGCCGCGTCGGGCGGCGGCCGTCCGGGGGCACGGCAGCCCGGCCCGGACACGCGTGGTGCCCGGGAGCGGCTCGCGCTCGGCCAGACCGCGCTGCTGTCGGCGCTGGTCGCCGGTACGCCCGCACCGGAGGGCTTCGACCGGGTACGGCTGGGGGTGCAGGCGCGGGCCCTGGCCGGCAAGCGGGCGGCCACCGTGGCCAAGGTGGCGCCGGAACTGCCGGTCGTCCTGGGGAGCGGGTACCGAGCGACGTTCCTCGCGTACGCCCGGGAGCATCCGATGCGGGGCGGCTACCGCCGTGACGCCATGGAGTTCGTGGAGTGGCTGCTCGACGAGGGACTGCCGCGGGACGCGGTCTGCCGCCGGGAGCTGCGCGCGTGGTGGCGGGAACGGTCGGGGCCCGCACCGAGGCGTCCAGGACCGGCGGCCCGGGCGGCCCGCGCGGCCCGGCGGGTCCTGCTGCGGCGCTGAGCCGCCGACGTCCCGAAGCCCCGACGCCCGGCAGGCATCCCACGAGGCGGCCGGCTCGCCGCCGAGGCGATCATCCGAACGGACTGCGCAGGTCCTGAAGCGTGCTCGAGACGTCAGAACCGGGCACGGTGCGACGTGATCGGTGCATCCACCGCATGTGGTGCGGACGGGAGGCCACGCTCGGCCCATGCGGTACTTCACTCTGACGGCGAAGCGGACGAGCGGCGACACGGCAGACGTCGAGGCGGCTCTGCGCCGGGCCTGGAACGCCTGCGCGGAAACTCCGTGCCCCAAGTGCGGGGTTCAGGCCTGGCAGTACTGCCGGGACCGCACCCGGGGCGCCTGGTACGTGACCCGTTTCCACCGGCCGCGGCAGGATGCGGCAGGCGTGCCGGACATTCTCCCGCCGGTCGGGATCCACGGGCTCAGCTGGGCCAAGGGCAAGGGCACCTTCCCCTGGGACGACAGGCGCGTACCGACCGTGTGACCGGCCGGCGGACGTTCGCAGCCGGCTCGGGCACGGCAGGCCGACGGTGCCCGGAGCCGGTCACCTCGCCGGGGTCCGCCGGGGACGGCCGACGCGTTTTCCGGCCGAGCCCGTCCGGGATGTGGAAAAGGCATGGCACGCCAGGCGCAGCAGTCATACAAACACACCATGCTGTGGGTGCTTCTGCTGCTGTCGGCTTGGGGCGTCGCCGGTGCGGCATGCGCGGGACTGTGCCTGGCCGCCGTCCGTGCGGCCGCGGAGGAGACGGGCGGCCCGGCGGCCGCGGCCGCGCGGATACGCGAACTGACGCTGTACGAGGCGGCGTTCCTGTCCGGGGGCCCGGTCCGGGTCGTGGACGTGACCCTGCTGGCCATGGCGCGTCAGCGTCGGCTGCTGCTGGCGTACACCGGCTGGGCCACGGTCGTCGATCCACGCGGCCGGGACGAGATGGAGCGGTCGGTGATCGGGGCGATCGGCCCCGGGGGACAGTCCCGGATCGCCCCGCTCAGGGCGGCCGCGGCCGCCGCGGACGCGGTGCGCGGCCTCGCCGACCGTCTGGTCCGTGCGGGCCTGGCCGTGCCCGAGGGCACGGTGTCGGCCCTCGCGGCGGGGATCCGCCGGGTACGGATCGCAGCCGGGGCGGTCGCCGTGCTCGGCGCAGCCGCCGTGCTGCTGCCGGGACCGACCGGGCTGTCGCGCCCGGTGATCGCCCTGTGGTTCGCGCTGCCGTTGACGCTGGCCCTGAGCTGTCTGGTGATCGCCCGTATCGAGGCGCCCCCGTACCGGCACCGGGCGTCGCGGGCCGGCCTGGCGCTGCTGAGCACGCTGTCCCGGCAGGCGAAGGACGCCGGGGACGAGCGGTCGTACCTGGCCCGGGTCGCGGTGCGCGGCATCCGTGCCATCGGCGAGCCGGAGCTGCGGGCGGCGTTCACCCACCGCGACCAGCCCTGGCGCGAGTGACCGGCCGACGCCCGCGCCGGAGCGAGGCACCGGTACGGGCGGCCTCGGGGTACGGGCCGCCCTGGGGCGCGGGCGCGGCCCGTGCGCCCTCGCCCCGGGACCCGGCTCAGGCCAGGGAGGCGACCAGCTCGGCGATGTCCTTGCGCCGCCCGGTGAAGAACGGCACCTCCTCGCGCACGTGCCGACGGGCCTCCGAACCGCGCAGGTGACGCATGAGGTCCACGATGCGGTGCAGCTCGTCCGCCTCGAAGGCGAGGATCCACTCGTAGTCGCCCAGGGAGAACGACGCGACGGTGTTGGCGCGCACGTCCGGGAAGCCACGGGCCATCTTGCCGTGGTCGGCGAGCATGCGGCGGCGGTCCTCGTCGGGCAGCAGGTACCAGTCGTAGGAGCGCACGAACGGGTAGACGCTCACATAGGCGCGGGGCGTCTCGTCGGCGAGGAACGCCGGGATGTGCGAGCGGTTGAACTCGGCGGGGCGGTGCAGCGCCATGTTCGACCACACCGGCTGAAGCGCGCGGCCCAGCCGGGTGCGGCGGAAGAGGTTGTACGCCTCCTGCAGCTGGTCGCTGGACCCGGAGTGCCACCAGATCATGAGGTCGGCGTCGGCGCGCATGCCGGAGATGTCGTAGGTGCCGCGGACGGTGACGTCCTTGGCGGCGAGCTGGTCGAACAGCTCCTTGACCTCGTCGGCGTAGCCCGCCCGGTCCTCGGGCAGCACGTCCTTCAGCTTGAAGACGGACCACAGCGTGTAGCGGATGACCTCGTTGAGGTCCTTGGCCAGCTTGCCCTTGTTGGGGACCCTGCCGGACTCGGTGGTGGGGGCGTCGTCACTCATGGAACTATTCTCCCGCTCCGCCGTGCAGGCTCTGCACCGGGTGGGCGGTGAGCTGCTGCACAGCACGCAGGTCACCGCCGAGCTGATCCACCGCCGCGTACGCACTGGCGATGCAGGCCGGGACGCCCACTCCGTCGTAGGCCGCGCCGCACACGGCCAGGCCCGGCAGCTCGGCGACGTGCTCCCGGACGCGGGCTACGCGTGCCCGGTGGCCGACGGGATACTGCGGCAGGCCGTCGCTCCAGCGGGTCACGCGGGTCTGCAGGGGCGCGGCGTCCAGGCCGGTGGCCTCGCGCAGGTCGTGCCGGGACAGCTCCACCAGCTCGGCGTCCTCCCGGCCGAGGATCTCCGTCTCGCCGTACCGGCCGACGGAGGTGCGCACCACGACGACGTCCGGGTCCTCGTCGGCGATCCAGCCCCACTTGTGGGAGGCGAAGGTGGCCGCCTTGATGGTGCGCCCGTCGACGGGCGGCACGAGGAAGCCGCTGCCCGCGGGGAGCGCGGCGGCGTCGGCGCGGCGGTAGGCGAGGGTGATCAGGGCCATGGAGGCGTACTCGATCTGCCGCAGCTCGGCCGCCGCGCCGGGCGACGCGGCGGCCAGCAGGGCGGCGGCGGCCGGGGCCGGCGTGGCGACGACCACGGCGTCCGCGTGCCACGCCCGGTCTCCGGCGACGATCCGCCAGGTCTCCCCCGTGTCCCCTGCCTCCCGGCGCAGCTCGGTCACCGGCGTACCGGTGAGGATCTCCCCGCCGCGCGCCCGCACCGCGTCGGCCACCGCGAGCGGCAGCCGGCCGACACCGCCCTCGATGCCCATGAAGACCGGGCCGGAGGGCGGCGTCGCGGCCGAGCCGGCCTGCAGGGAGCGGACCGCCTCGGTGAGCGAGTCGTGCCGCCGGGCCGCCTCGAAGAGCTGCGGGACCGCCGAGCGCATCGAGATGCGGTAGGCGTCGCCGGCGTACACGCCGCCGAGCAGCGGCTCCACCAGGCGGTCGACGACCTCGCGGCCGAGGCGCTCGGCCACGTAGGCGCCGATCGCCACGTCGTCGCCGACCTCGGTGCGCGGCAGGGCGCCCTCCCGCTCGATGCGTTCCAGGCCCTCGTCGGAGATCACCCCGGCCACCGCGGAGGCGGTCCCGGGCACGCCCATGACATGGCCCTTGGGCATGGGCCGCAGGGCGCCGCGGGTCCAGATCGACGCGCCGGCCGTGGCGGGCGGCTGGAGCCGGTCCTCGAGGCCGGCCTCGCGTGCCAGGCCGACGGCCTCGGGGCGGCGGGCCAGCAGGGACTCGGCGCCCAGGTCGACCCGTACGCCCGCGATCTCGCCGGGCAGCAGCTTGCCGCCGACCCGGTCCCCGGCCTCCAGCACGGTCACCCGTGCCCCGCGCTGCAGCAGCCGGTGCGCGGCCGCCAGCCCCGCGATCCCTGCTCCGATGACCACGACCCGCGCCGGGGCCGTGCCCGTCTCCGTACCCGTTCCGCTCATGTCCCCCACTCTCTCAGACGCCTCTGACACGGCGAGGAGGCATGTGCCCCACTGCCAGGTCGCTGTGGCCGGCCGTGGTGGCCGACCACACAGCCGAGCGCCCGCACCCGCGGGGGGCCGGTCGCCGTCCCGCCGGACACGGAGAGCAACGAAATCCGCAAGAGGGGAGCCTTCTGCCCGCCGGGCCCCTAGCGTGTGCACATGGACATCGGCGGTGCGGGAGGCGGGCGCGGCACACGGACCGCGCGGGAACGGCTGGTCGTGATCGGCGGTGACGCCGCGGGCATGTCGGCGGCGTCGCAGGCACGCCGGATGCGCGGGCCGGACGAGCTGGAGATCGTGGCGTTCGAACGCGGCGACTTCACCTCGTACTCGGCGTGCGGCATCCCCTACTGGATCGGCGGCGACGTGCCCGACCGGGACGCGCTGATCGCCCGCACCCCCGAGGAGCACCGGTCCCGCGGCATCGACGTGCGGATGCGCACCGAGGTGACGGAGATCGACGTGGCGGCGGGCCGGGTCCGCGCGCGGGACCTGGACTCCGGCAGGGAGACCTGGACGTCGTACGACAAACTCGTGATCGCGACCGGGGCGCGGCCGGTGTGCCCGGACATGCCCGGTTCCGGTGCGCCGGGCGTGCACGGGGTGCAGACCCTCGGCGACGGCGAGCTGCTGCTCGGCAGCCTGGCCGCCGCCGACGGCGGGCGCGACGGCCGGCGGGCGGTGGTGGTCGGCGCGGGTTACATCGGCGTCGAGATGGCGGAGGCGCTGATCAAACGCGGCTACGAGGTGACGGTCGTCAACCGGGGCGCGGAGCCCATGGCGACCCTCGACCCCGACATGGGACGCCTGGTGCGCGAGGGCATGGAGGGGCTCGGCATCACCGTGGTGGGCGGCGCGGAGGTGACGAAGGTGCTCACCGGTGACGACGGCCGGGTCCGTGCGGTGGCCACCGACGACGCCGAGTACCCGGCGGACGTGGTGGTGCTGGGCATCGGGGTGCGCCCGGAGACCACGCTGGCGCGGGCGGCCGGGCTGCCGCTCGGCGCGTACGGCGGTCTGCTCACCGACCGGGCGATGCGGGTGCGCGGCCAGGAGAACATCTGGGCGGGCGGGGACTGCGTGGAGGTCCTCGACCTGGTGTCCGGGCAGCAGCGGTACGTGCCGCTCGGCACCCACGCCAACAAGCACGGCCAGGTCATCGGCACCAACGCCGGCGGTGGCTACGCCACCTTCCCCGGGGTGGTGGGCACCGCGGTGAGCAAGGTGTGCGATCTGGAGATCGCGCGCACCGGCCTGCGGGAGAAGGACGCCCGCCGTGTGGGCCTGCGGTTCGAGACGGTGGTCGTGGAGTCGACCAGCCGGGCCGGCTACTACCCGGGGGCCTCCCCCATGACGGTGAAGATGCTCGCCGAGCGCCGCACCGGGCGGCTGCTGGGGGTGCAGATCGTGGGCCGGGAGGGCGCGGCGAAACGCGTCGACGTCGCCGCGGTCGCACTCACCGCCGGGCTGACCGTGGAGCAGATGACGGCCCTGGACCTGGGCTACGCGCCGCCGTTCTCGCCGGTGTGGGACCCGGTGCTGGTGGCGGCCCGGAAGGCCGCCGCGAAGGTCCGCGCCGGCACGCCCTGATCCGGCGCCCGTCGCATCGGCGCCCCCGGATCCGCCGGTCGGCCGTTGACGAGCGGAGGCGACCGCCGGACGGCGGCGTGCCCGGATTCACCGGGCGCATCGGGGGCAGTACTCCCTTCGTGGTCATCCCCGTTCATGACGTCAACCCGGTCCGGCGCACCCCGTGGGTGACGTATGCGCTGATCGTCGCGAACATCGTGGTGTTCCTGTCCACGCCCGGCATCGCCACCTCCGTCACGGGCAGCGGCTCGCTGGCCCAGCTGTGCGATCTGGAGGCGTTCACCCACCACTGGGCACTGATCCCGCGGGAGCTGATCGGTCACCGCATGCCGTCGCTGGTGCCGACGGGCGCGGTGGGCGTCGGCCTGCACGGTCCGGGCTGCGTGCTGGCCCCGCCCCCGTACGACAAGTCGGCCGAGCTGTCGGTGTTCACCGCGATGTTCCTGCACGGCAGCTGGGTGCACCTGCTGGGCAACATGCTGTTCCTGTTCATCTTCGGGAACAACATCGAGGACCGCATGGGACATGTGCGGTTCCTGCTGTTCTATGTGGCGTGCGGGTATGCCGCCGGGTACGGGTACGCGCTGCTCAACGCGGACTCCGGCCAGCCGCTGATCGGCGCGTCGGGTGCGATCGCGGGGGTGCTCGGCGCCTATCTGGTGCTGTATCCGCGGGCCCGGGTCTGGGTGCTCGTGCCGTTCCTGATCTTCCTGCCGCTGCGGCTGCCGGCCTGGCTGGTGCTGGGTTTCTGGTTCGTGCTGCAGGCGTTCTACTCCGCCGGGCAGGGTGTCGCCCAGGCGGGCACGGTGGCGTACGCGGCGCATGTCGTCGGCTTCGTCGCCGGCCTGCTCATCGCCCTGCCGCTGCGGCCCGGGACCCCGCCCCCGCCCGAACCGCGCGGTCTGCTGGTCGGACGGCGGGCCCGGCCGCACTGGTCGGGCTGGTGACCGCGGGGCCGGGCGGCGGCGGGCCGCCCGGCCCCGAGCGTCAGCGGGCGGTCTGCGTGTGCACGTACTCCACGAGCCGGGTCAGGACGTCGGGGTCGGTGGACGGCATCACACCGTGGCCGAGGTTGAAGACGTGGCCCTCCAGGTGCGCGGCGGCGTCCAGCACCTCGCGGGTCTTCTCCTCGACGGCCCGGCGGGGCGCGAAGAGCACGGCCGGGTCGAGGTTGCCCTGCAGCGCCTTGCCGGGGCCGACGCGGCGGGCGGCCTCGTCCAGCGGGACGCGCCAGTCGACGCCGACGACGTCCGCACCGGCCTCGCCCATCAGGCCCAGCAGCTCGCCGGTGCCGACGCCGAAGTGGATGCGCGGCACGCCGTAGTCGGCGACGGCCTGGAACACCTTCGCGGAGGCCGGCAGCACCGAGCGGCGGTAGTCGGCCGGGGAGAGCGCACCGGCCCAGGAGTCGAAGAGCTGCACGGCGCCGGCGCCCGCCTCGATCTGCACCTTCAGGAAGGCGGCCGTGATGTCGGCGAGACGGTCCAGCAGGTCGGCCCACAGCTGCGGGTCGCCGTACATCATCGCCTTGGCGTTCTCGTACGTCCGGGACGGGCCGCCCTCGACCAGGTAGCTCGCCAGGGTGAACGGCGCCCCGGCGAAGCCGATGAGCGGGGTGGCGCCCAGCTCGCGGGTGATCAGGCCGACCGCCTCGGTGACGTAGGGGACGTCCTCGGGGGTCAGGTCGCGCAGCCGGGCCAGGTCCTCGCGGGTGCGGAACGGGCGCTCGACGACCGGGCCGACGCCGGGCTTGATGTCCAGCTCGACGCCGATGGCCTTCAGCGGAACGACGATGTCGCTGTAGTAGATCGCGGCGTCCACGCCGTGCCGGCGCACCGGCTGCAGGGTGATCTCGGTGACCAGGTCCGGGCGCCGGCAGGACTCCAGCATCGGGATGCCCTCGCGCACCTTGCGGTACTCCGGCAGGGAACGCCCGGCCTGCCGCATGAACCACACCGGGGTGTGGGGCACCGGTTCGCGCCTGCACGCCTTGAGGAAGGCGGAGTCGTGGACGGCGGTCGGCGGCTGGTGACGGGCGGGCGTGTCGTTGGCACTCACGGGACAAGTCTCCCATGGCGCCGGTGACGCCACGGCCGCGGTGCGCGGGCCCCGCGGGCCGGCACCGCCGGCGGCGGGGTGTCTTGCCCTGCACGACGGCCCGGTTCCCCTTAATCTTCCCGGCATGGCTGCGGCTCAGGGACGACTGTCGGACGGCGGTGGCGGAATGGACGACGCGAAGGAGGGGGACGCGCGTGCGAGCAGGACGGATCAGGTGACGGAGCAGACTCCGTTGCCGTTCCGGGCCGCCGTCGAGGCGATGCGCACCGCGCGGCTGCGGCCGCAGGTCGAGATCGAGCAGGTGCCGCCGCCGCAGCGCCTCGCACCCTTCTCGCACGCTCTGGAGGCCACGGTCGTCGACGGCGAGCAGGAACTCGCCGACGGCCGTCTGGTCCTGCTGCACGACCCGGCCGGGCACGACGCCTGGCGCGGCACGTTCCGCCTGGTGACCCTGGTGCGGGCGGAGCTGGAGCCGGAGATGGCGGTCGATCCTCTGCTGCCGGAGGTGTGCTGGTCCTGGCTGACCGGCGCACTGCAGGCGCGCGGCCTGACCTACGGCGAGCCGAGCGGCACCGTCACCCGCGCCAGCTCGCACTACTTCGGCGGTCTTGCGGCACGGCCCTCCGCCTCGCAGATCGAGATCCGCGCCTCCTGGACCCCGCGCGAGGGTCTGGGCGGGGTCCCGGACACCGGGGCCCACCTGGCGTCCTGGTGCGACCTGCTCGCCCAGGTCGCGGGCCTGCCCCCGGCCGGTCCGGGCGACGCGTCCGTGGTGACCCTGCCGCAGCGGCGCGGCCCGCAGCCGCACTGAGACACCCGCGGCGGACACCTGCCCCGGGTCACGCGTGCACCCGCACCCGCCCACCGGGCATCCGCGGCCCGCACACCCCGCAGGTCACACCCTCTCCCCCTGCGCCGCGCTGCCCCGTTCGCCCCTTCGCGGTTCGCCCGCGGCCCCCGTCGGCCTCGCACCCGCCGGTCCGGCCGCCCGCCCGCGCACCCGCGACCGAAACCGGGCCCGGTCTCCCTCTCCGCTTGTCCTGCCGATCCGCCGCACGCAGCACATGTCCCGCTGATCATCCGCGCCGATCGTCCGCGTGCGCCCCGCTGATCCGCCGATCGTCCGCGTGTGCCCCGCTGATCCACCGCGCGGCCGGCCCGGTGCGCTCCCACCCGGAGCCGTCACCCGCGCCGTGCCGCGCCCGAACTGTCCCCCGTCGCCCCGGCCGGAACCCCGTCCGCCCCGCCCCTCTCACCGTCCGCATTCCGTGTCTTTGTCGATACGACCACTTTCTGACATCTATCTGACTCCCAGCGAACTGTTTCAGCCTTCTCGCGATCGAGAGCGTGTCCGATTTGTGCGCATTGGTACTCACTAGATCGTGATCATTCTCTAAAGGACACCGAGTTTGCTGCCGAAGACGAGTGTGACCTTGCAAGCACGGTTCGTTCCGGCTTCATCCCCACAAGCCGGCCCCGTCCCCCCACTTCCAGGAGGCCTGGTGTCCGTTCTCCTCGAGCAGCCCGCAAGCCTGGTCGCCTACCGCCCGAACAAGCCGACCGCCATGGTCGTCGTGGCGGACCCGCGCGTCCGCTCCACCGTCACCCGTCATCTGTGGGCGCTCGGAGTCCGTGACGTCATCGAGGCGTCGTCCGTCGCGGAGGCCCGTCCGCGCATCGCGAACCCGCGGGACATCTGCGTCGCCGACGTCCACCTGCCCGACGGCTCCGGACTCACCCTGCTCTCCGAGACCCGCGCCGCGGGCTGGCCCAACGGCCTGGCCCTGTCCGCCGCCGACGACATCGGCGCCGTCCGCAACGCGCTCGCGGGCGGCGTGAAGGGCTATGTCGTCACCGGTACGCGGACCAACATCGGACTGCCCACCCGGCCGGGCGCCGCACCCATCGGCGCCGCCCGGCTGCACCGCCGCCCGCCGGGGGCCCCGAGCCACCCGGGCGGCTACCGCGAGTTGTCCGGCCGCGAGGTCGAGGTGCTGCGGCTGGTGGCCGAGGGGCAGTCCAACAAGGCGATCGGCGTCTCGATGGGCCTGTCCGCGCTGACCGTCAAGAGCCACCTGGCCCGCATCGCGCGCAAGCTCGGCACCGGCGACCGCGCCGGCATGGTCGCCGTGGCCCTGCGCACCGGCATCATCCACTGATCCACGCCGAGGCACCCCGACCCCGGCTCCCTCCCCGATCCCCGCACACCGGCCCCCGACCGGTGCCCCTCCCGTCACCCGTTGGCACCCCTCGTCCCCCGCCTCCCTCCCTCTTCACCCCGCCGGACCCTCCCCCTCACCCCACCGGCCGCGTCCTGTCCCCCGAGCGCAGCGCCGGCCCGGCCTTCTCCCTGCCCGGTCGTGAACCGGACGTGTCACCGGCCTGACCGGTTCACGACCCCCCGGCGCCTGCCGACGGAACGTTCCCTCGGCAGGCGCCGGCCGGCCGCGGATACTCTTGACATGTGACCGACGCCCGAGAACCCGCAGCAGACAGCTCACTGCGCACCACCGGAGGCGCCCCTCCGGACGATGGCGGAACCTCTGACACCGGGGCGCCGATCCCGTTGCTCGAACCACGCGAGGGCATCCCGCCCGTGATCGCCGACGCCGCGGCGCTCGACCGGGTCGTCGCCGCGTTCGCCGCGGGCTCGGGTCCCGTCGCCGTCGACGCCGAGCGCGCCTCCGGCTACCGCTACGGCCAGCGCGCCTATCTGGTGCAGCTGCGCCGCGAGGGCGCCGGGACCGCGCTGATCGACCCCGTGGCCTGTCCCGATCTGTCCGCCCTCGGGCAGGTGCTGTCGGACGCGGAATGGGTGCTGCACGCCGCCACCCAGGACCTGCCCTGCCTGCGCGAGATAGGCATGGTGCCCACCCGGTTGTTCGACACCGAGCTGGCCGGGCGGCTCGCCGGTTTCCCGCGGGTCGGCCTCGGCGCGATGGTCGAGAACGTGCTCGGCTACGTGCTGGAGAAGGGCCACTCCGCCGTCGACTGGTCCACCCGGCCGCTGCCCGAGCCCTGGCTGCGCTACGCCGCCCTGGACGTGGAGCTCCTCGTCGACCTGCGCAACGCCCTGGAGAAGGAGCTGGACCGGCAGGGCAAGCTCGAGTGGGCCCTGCAGGAGTTCGAGGCCATCGCCACGGCTCCGCCGCCCCCGCCGCGCAAGGACCCCTGGCGACGCACCTCCGGCATGCACAAGGTGCGGCGCCGGCGGCAGCTGGCCGTCGTGCGCGAGCTGTGGGAGACCCGGGACCGCATCGCCCGGCGTCGGGACGTCTCGCCGGGCAAGGTGCTGCCGGACTCCGCGATCGTGGAGGCAGCCCTCGCCCTGCCCGCCAATGTGCACGCGCTGGCCGCACTGAACGGCTTCGGGCACCGCACCGGACGGCGCCAGCTGGAGCAGTGGCAGGCCGCGGTGGACCGGGCCAAGGCACTGCCGGAGTCCGCGCTGCCGCAGCAGGGCCAGCAGGTGACCGGTCCCCCGCCGCCCCGTGCCTGGGCCGACAAGGACCCGGCGGCCGCGGCCCGGCTGGCCGCGGCGCGCGCCGCCGTGACCGCGCTGGCCGAGCGGCTGGCCATGCCGCAGGAGAACCTGGTCGCGCCGGACGCGGTGCGCCGGCTGTGCTGGGAGCCGCCGCGGGTCGTCGACCCGGAGTCCGTGGGGGCCGCGCTCGCCGGATACGGCGCACGGCCGTGGCAGGTGGAGCAGGTGGCGCCCGCGCTGGCGGACGTGCTCCGGGGCGTCGGCGCCTGAGCACCGCGCGACCGCAGAGCCGGAGCGGGTCCCGTTCCGGACCGCACGAGCACCCGGGGCCGACGGCCCCTGAGCGAGGCGCACGTCCCGTCGGACGACCAGCGGGAGGTGCGCCTCGCGGCCGTTCGCGCACCGTCGTCCCGCGTCCAGGTGCCGCCGGACGTGTGTGACGTTCGCCGCTTGGGGCGCGGGGGCTGGGCAGTGACATTACCCACGAGTAGCATGAGGCTGAGCGCGCGCTCAGCGCTGCGCGCCGCAGCAGTGCCACCCCGCACCCTGGAGGAGAGCCATCGTGCCTCGTACCGTCAGGGACGTCGTCTTCGTCGACGGCGTCCGCACCCCGTTCGGCAAGGCGGGCCCGAAGGGCATCTACCACGAGACCCGTGCCGACGATCTCGTCGTGAAGGCGATCCGGGAGCTGCTGCGCCGCAACCCCGGCCTGGACCCGAAGAAGGTCGACGAGGTCGCCATCGCCGCGACCACGCAGACCGGCGACCAGGGCCTGACGATCGGCCGCACGGCCGGCATCCTCGCGGGCCTGCCGAGCTCGGTCCCCGGCTACGCGATCGACCGCATGTGCGCGGGCGCGCTGACCGCCGTGACCACCGTGTCCGCCTCCATCGCCTTCGGCGCGTACGACGTCGCCATCGCGGGCGGTGTCGAGCACATGGGCCGCCACCCGATGGGCGAGGGCGTCGACCCGAACCCGCGGTTCGTGTCCGAGAAGCTGGTCGACGAGTCCGCCCTGTTCATGGGCATGACCGCGGAGAACCTGCACGACCGCTTCCCGCAGATCACCAAGCTGCGCGCCGACGAGTACGCGGTGCGCTCGCAGGAGAAGGCCGCCAAGGCCTACGCCAACGGCAAGATCCAGCAGGACCTGGTGCCGATCGCGGTGCGCCGCACCAACCCGGAGGCCGGCGAGACCGGCTGGGGCCTGGTCACCGCCGACGAGCCGATGCGCCCGGGCACCACCCTGGAGGCCATCGCCAACCTCAAGACGCCGTTCCGGGTGCACGGCCGGGTCACCGCGGCCAACGCGGCCGGCCTGAACGACGGCGCCACCGCGTCGATCGTCGCGAGCGAGGACTTCGCCCGCGAGATGGGCCTGCCGGTCAAGATGCGCCTGGTCTCCTACGCCTTCGCGGGCGTGGAGCCGGAGGTCATGGGCTACGGCCCGATCCCGGCCACGGAGAAGGCGCTGGCCAAGGCCGGTCTGTCCATCTCCGACATCGGCCTGTTCGAGATCAACGAGGCCTTCGCCGTGCAGGTCCTGGCGTTCCTGGACCACTACGGCATCGCCGACGACGACGAGCGCGTCAACCAGTACGGCGGCGCCATCGCCTTCGGCCACCCGCTGGCCTCCTCCGGCGTGCGCCTGATGACGCAGCTGGCCCGCCAGTTCGAGGAGCAGCCGCACGTCCGCTACGGCCTGACCACCATGTGCGTCGGTTTCGGCATGGGCGCGACGGTCATCTGGGAGAACCCGCACTTCGAGGGGGACAAGTGAGCACCACCGCCGAGCTGTTGAAGCAGGCCTCGGACCTGTTCCCGGACGAGGTCGTCACCCAGGCCCACGTACGTCACTTCGACCTGCCGCTGGGCGCCGGCCGCTTCGCGCTGATCACGCTGGACAACGGCCTGGACCACACCAAGCCGACCACCTTCGGCCCGGCCTCGCTGGCGAACCTGGACGCCGCGATCGACCAGGTGGAGAAGGAGGCCGCGGACGGCGAGATCGTCGGCGTCGGCATCACCGGCAAGCCGTTCATCTTCGCGGTCGGCGCCGACCTGAAGGGCGTGGAGCTGCTCAAGGAGCGCGAGCACGCCCTGGCCATCGGCAAGGGCGGCCACGACGTCTTCAAGCGGCTGTCCAAGCTCGCGGTGCCGACCTTCGCGTACTACAACGGCGCGGCCATGGGCGGCGGCGTCGAGGTCGGCCTGCACTGCACCTACCGCACGGTGTCCACGGCCGTGCCCGCCTTCTCGCTGCCCGAGGTGTTCCTCGGCCTGGTCCCCGGCTGGGGCGGCTGCACCCTGCTGCCGAACCTGATCGGCGCCGACAAGGCCGTCACCGTCATCATCGAGAACAGCCTCAACCAGAACCGGCAGCTCAAGGGCAAGCAGGTCCACGAGCTGGGCATCGCCGACGCGATCTTCGAGGGCGCGGACTTCCTGGAGCAGTCGCTGGTGTGGACGGCGTCCGTCCTCAAGGGCGACGTGACCGTCGAGCGTCCGGCCGTCGACCGCGGCGAGGCCTGGGACCAGGCCGTCGAGCGGGGCCGGGCGATCGCCGACTCCAAGGTGCACGGCGCGGCCCCGGCCGCCTACCGGGCCCTGGACATCATCGCCGCCGCCAAGAGCGGTGACCTGCAGGCCGGCTTCGACGCCGAGGACGAGGCCCTGGCGGACCTCATCATGAGCGGCGAGCTGCGCGCCGGTCTGTACGCCTTCAACCTGGTGCAGAAGCGCGGCAAGCGTCCGGTGGGCGCCCCGGACAAGAGCCTGGCCCGTCCGGTCACCAAGGTCGGCGTGGTCGGCGCCGGTCTGATGGCCTCCCAGCTGGCCCTGCTCTTCGTGCGCCGCCTGGAGGTGCCGGTCGTCCTGACCGACATCGACCAGGAGCGCATCGACAAGGGTGTGGCCTACGTCCACAGCGAGATCGACAAGCTGCTCGGCAAGGGCCGCATCGACCAGGACAAGGCCAACCGCCTCAAGGCGCTGGTCACCGGTGTCCTGGACAAGGCGGAGGGCTTCGCGGACGCCGACTTCGTCATCGAGGCCGTCTTCGAGGAGATGGGCGTCAAGCAGCAGGTGTTCGCGGAGGTCGAGGCGGTCGCGCCCGAGCACGCGATCCTCGCCACGAACACCTCCTCGCTGTCCGTGACGGAGATGGCCTCGAAGCTGAAGCACCCCGAGCGGGTCGTCGGCTTCCACTTCTTCAACCCGGTGGCGGTCCTGCCGCTGCTGGAGGTCGTGCGCGGCGAGAAGACGGACGACGCCTCGCTGGCCACCGCGTTCGCCGTCGCCAAGAAGCTGAAGAAGACCGCGGTGCTGGTCAAGGACGCCCCGGCGTTCGTCGTCAACCGCATCCTGACCCGCTTCATGGGCGAGATCCAGAACGTCATCGACGAGGGCACGCCGGTCGAGGTCGCCGAGAAGGCCGTCGAGCCGCTGGGTCTGCCGATGTCCCCGCTGGTGCTGCTGGAGCTGGTCGGCCCGGCGATCGGCCTGCACGTCTCGGAGACCCTGAACAAGGCGTTCCCGGACCGCTTCACCGTCTCCCCGAACCTGAAGGCGGTCGTGGAGGCCGGCAAGCGCGGCTTCTACGTCTACGACAGCGGCAAGCCCGAGCTGGACCCGGAGGTCGCCGCGCTGCTGAAGCAGGGCGACACGGTCCTGACGGAGGACCAGGTCCGCGCCCGCGTCCTGGACGCGGTCGCCCAGGAGATCGGCCTGATGCTGGACGAGGGCGTCGTCGCCGAGCCGCAGGACATCGACCTGTGCCTGATCACCGGCGCCGGCTGGCCCTTCCACCTGGGCGGCATCACGCCGTACCTGGACCGCGAGGGCATCAGCGAGCGGGTCAACGGCAAGCGGTTCCTGCCCGTGGGGGTGGCCTCGGCCCCGGCGTGACGCACGCCGCCGTCCCCGGCTGACGAAGATGCCCGGCACACCGGTGGGTGTGCCGGGCATCGGCGTTCCGGGGGGCGATGACAGGCCGGTGACGGCGAGAGGGGACGGGGTGGCGCCCCCGTGCGAGCGCGGGCGCCCCTGCGCGGTCGGCCGACGACGGGCGGGCGCTCGGACCTGCCCGCCGCCTCGCCGCTCACACCTCGCGCCAGGCCTGAAGGGCCAGCCCCGGCTCGTCCTTGCGGCGGGTCACGAGCAGCCGGCCCGTGGCCGGGGAGGAGACGGCCGCCACGAGGCGGCCGTCGGCGTCGGTGGTCAGGCAGACCCGGGCGTCCGGCGGGAGCTGCGGGCCGGACTCGGTCCACCAGGCGCCCGCCGACTCCTCCTCGGTCGGACAGGCGGCGAAGGCGACCCGGCCGCTGTCGGAGCACTGGGCGAGCACCGTGCAGTCGTGGCCGTCGAGGACGCAGCGGACGGCGGTGACCGGGCCGGTGCCGGCGGCGCCGAGCACGGTCACCGGTTTGCCGCCGGGCCGCCAGGCGCACAGGTCGCCCACGGAGTCGACGTAGAAGAGCGTGGTGGCGCCGGGCGACGTGGCCAGGGCGTACAGGGAGCCGGGCTGCGGCTCGACGCCGATCTTCTCCCCCGGCACCAGGCGGCCGCCGGGCTCCTCCTGCCGCCAGTGCTGCACTCCGCCGCGCACGGCCGCGTACAGCTCGACCGTGCCGGACTCGGCGGTGACCGCCGCCAGGCCGTCCCGGTGCGTGCCCTGGCCCCGCAGATCCCACCAGGGCGACCAGCCGCCCTTGGTCCGCTGGGCCCGCATGCTCACCCCGCCGCCCGCGTTGCGGACGAAGAGGTGGGCGCGGCCCTCCGCGTCGACGGCGACGGCCGGTGTGCCCGTGCGGTCCCCCTTGTTGTTGGGGTGTCCCACCGGCATCCAGTCCAGGGCCGCCAGCAGCGGGCGGAAGTGGGTGGAGTGCACCAGGCCCGACTCGCCCGGCACCGTGGGCCGCCAGGAGACCAGATGGGTGTAGCGGTCGCTTCCCTGACCGAGGGCGAGCACCGGGTGCACCCGCTGGTCGCCGCCCATGCGGCGGGGCGCGTCCCAGGGGCCGCCGGGCCACCGTTCGGCCCGGCACAGCACGGCGTCGCCCGAGAGGAAGTAGACATGAAGGCGGCCGTCGCGGCCGCGGAGGAGCCAGTCGCCGTTCACACGCTCACTCTATGCGGCGCCGTGGACCGCGCCCGGGCCGGGCCCCTGCTTCCCCGGCCGGGTACGGCAGGTGTCTGCCGTGCCCCGACGGCACGTGTCACCCTGGTCCCATGGATGCCACCCCGGAGCTGCTGGAGCTGCTGGTGATCGTCGACGGTGCCAATGTCGTCGGGTCGGTGCCGGACGGCTGGTGGCGGGACCGCCGGGGAGCCGCCGAGCGCCTGCGGGACCGGCTGGCCGCCGACGGTGTGCCCCGCCTGGCGGACAAGGCGGAGATCGTGCTGGTCGTCGAGGGTGCGGCACGCGGGGTGCGCACGGTGCCGGGAGTGCGGGTGGAGGAGGCGCCCGGCAGCGGGGACGACCACATCGTCGGCCTGGTCGGCCGGGCGGCGGGCCGGCCCACCCTGGTGGTCACGGCCGACCGCGAACTGCGGCGCCGGGTGACGGAGTTGGGGGCCGAGGTCACCGGGCCGCGAGCGGTCCGGGACTGACGGGCAGTACACGACTGACGTGCGGTGCGGAACTGACGGGCGGTACGGGACCGCTCGGGCGGCCCGCACACGTACCGCGGGGCGGAGCCGGTCTCTCCCGGCCCCGCCCCGGCACGTGTGTGCCGTGCGGTCCCGTGTGCGCGGGCTCCGCCCGCCGTCAGGAGGTGCCGCCGGACGTGCCCTCGGCCCGGGCCGGCTGTTCCTCGCGGGCCAGACGGCTGTGGGTGCGGCCGTAGAAGAAGTAGACGACGAAGCCGATCGCCATCCAGATGGCGAACCGCAGCCAGGTCTCGGCGGGCAGATTCAGCATCAGCCACAGCGAGGCGAGCACCGACAGGATCGGCACCAGCGGCACCAGCGGCGTACGGAAGGCCCGGTGCAGGTCCGGACGGGTCCGGCGGAGGATGATCACGCTGACCGCCACGATGACGAACGCGAACAGCGTGCCGATGTTCACCAGCTCCGCCAGCTCGCTCAGGCTGGTGAAGCCCGCGATCACGGCGATGACGACGCCGAGGAGGACGGTCGAGCGGTAGGGGGTGCGGAAACGCGGGTGGGTGCGGGAGAACAGCCGCGGCAGCAGGCCGTCACGGCTCATCGCGAAGAACACCCGGGACTGGCCCAGCAGCAGGATCATGCACACCGTGGTCAGGCCGACGGCCGCGCCGAAACTGATCAGACCCGCGAACCAGGGGTGTCCGGTGGATTTGAAGGCGTCCGCCAGGGGGGCGTCCACGGACAGCTTGCTGTACTTCTGCATGCCGGTGACGACGATCGACACGGCCACGTACAGCGCGGTGCAGATGACGAGGGAGCCGAGGATGCCCCGCGGCACGTCGCGCTGCGGGTTGCGGGTCTCCTCGGCGGCGGTGGCGACCACGTCGAAGCCGATGAAGGCGAAGAACACCACGGACGCCGCGGTGAAGATGCCCATGACGCCGAAGTTCGACGGTGCCCAGCCGAACATCAGCTGCACGAGCGGTGCCTTCAGGTTGCCGCCCGCCGTGACCGGCTCCTCCTTCGGGATGAAGGGGTCGTAGTTGCCGGCCTTGATGAAGAAGGCACCCGCGATGATGACGACCAGGACGACGGCCACCTTGATCGCGACCACGACCGAGGTCACACGTGCCGACAGCTTCATGCCGACCACGAGGATGGCGGTCAGCACCAGGACCAGCGCGGCGGCCAGGATGTCGAAACCGAACCCGGAGGCGCCGTCCCGGCCGCTGAGATACTCGGGCAGATGCCAGCCGGCGTTGTCCAGCAGCGAATGGATGTAACCGGACCAGCCGACGGCCACCACCGCCGTGCCGAGCGCGAGTTCCAGCACCAGGTCCCAGCCGATGATCCAGGCCGGGAACTCGCCGAGAGAGGCGTAGGAGAAGGTGTACGCCGAACCGGCGACCGGCACGGCGGACGCGAACTCCGCGTAGCACAGCGCGGCCAGTGCGCAGACCACACCGGCCACCACGAAGGACACGGCCACCGCGGGTCCGGCGGTGTTCCGGGCGGCCGTTCCGGTGAGCACGAAAATGCCGGTGCCGATGATGACACCGACTCCGAAGACCGTCAGATCGAGGGCCGAGAGCGATTTCCGTAGTGCGTGTTCGGGTTCCTCGGTGTCTCTGATCGACTGTTCGACGTTCTTCGTCCGGAACAGCGTGTTGCTCACAGGCCTACCTTCCACGCTCGTCGCCTCGCCGTGGCTCGACATGATCGAGAGGGCTGGGGAATGCGTATGCCCCGGCACTGGCAGGTTCACGCAGACGGGCCGGATGCGCCACCCGTAGGAGGGTGTCGAATCCGGCCCGTTTAGGGCACCGAGCGGTAACGATGTTCCGGTGGGTGCATACCGTGCACGCAGGTCAGTCGCGCGCGGGCTCCACCGCCGAGTCGATCTCGCCGTCGGACTGCCCGGTGGAGCGCAGCCGGGTGTGCGGCAGGCCGTCGAGCTTGGCGACCAGACCGGTGACCTGGCGGGCGATGTCGGGCGCCGTCAGGCCGATCTCCGCCATGACCTCGGCGCGGGAGGCGTGGTCGAGGAAGCGCGGCGGGATGCCGAAGTCCCGCAGCGGCACGTCGACGCCGGCGTCCCGCAGAGCCTGGGCGATGGTGGAGCCGACACCGCCGACCCGCGAGTTGTCCTCGACGGTGACGACCACCCGGTGCCGTTCGGCCAGCGGGGCCATCGCCTCGTCGACCGGCTTGACCCAGCGGGGGTCGACGACGGTGGTGGAGATGCCCTGCTTGTCGAGCAGGTCGGCGATCTCCAGGCACATCGGGGCGAGCGCGCCGACGGAGACCAGCAGCACGTCCGGGGTGTCGGTGCCGGGCTCGCGCAGCACGTCCATGCCGCCGACGCGGCCCACGGCGGGCACCGCCGGCCCGACCTTGCCCTTGGAGAAGCGGACCACGGTCGGCGCGTCCTCGACGGCGACGGCCTCGCGCAGCTGGGCGCGGACCTGGTCGGCGTCGCGCGGGGCGGCCAGCCGCAGCCCGGGGACGACCTGAAGGATCGACATGTCCCACATGCCGTTGTGGGAGGGGCCGTCGGTGCCGGTGATGCCGGCCCGGTCCAGGACGAACGTCACGCCGCACTTGTGCAGGGCGACGTCCATCAGCACCTGGTCGAAGGCGCGGTTGAGGAAGGTGGCGTAGACGGCGAACACCGGGTGCAGTCCGCCGTGGGCGAGGCCGGCCGCGGAGACGGCGCCGTGCTGCTCGGCGATGCCGACGTCGAAGACCCGGTCGGGGAAGGCCTTGGCGAACTTGTCCAGGCCGACCGGCTGGAGCATCGCGGCGGTGATGGCGACGATGTCCTTGCGTTCCTTGCCGAGCTTGACCATCTCGTCGCCGAAGACGCTGGTCCAGTCGGCGCCGGAGGTGGCGATGGGCAGGCCGGTGTCGGGGTGGATCTTGCCGACGGCGTGGAAGCGGTCGGCCTCGTCCTGCAGGGCGGGCTGGTAGCCACGGCCCTTCTCGGTCAGGCAGTGCACGATGACGGGGCCGTTGAAGCGCTTGGCGCGGGTGAGCGCGGACTCCAGGGCCTCGATGTCGTGTCCGTCGATCGGGCCGACGTACTTCAGGCCCAGGTCCTCGAACATGCCCTGCGGGGCGATGAAGTCCTTCAGTCCCTTCTTCGCGCCGTGCAGGGTGTCGTAGAGGGCCTGGCCGACGACCGGGGTGCGCTCGAGGAGTTCCTTGGTGCGGGCGAGGAACTTCTCGTAGCCGTCGGTGGTGCGCAGGGTGGCCAGGTGGTTGGCGAGGCCGCCGATGGTGGGCG
This sequence comes from Streptomyces thermoviolaceus, assembly GCF_045209695.1. Lineage (NCBI taxonomy): Bacteria > Bacillati > Actinomycetota > Actinomycetes > Kitasatosporales > Streptomycetaceae > Streptomyces > Streptomyces thermoviolaceus. The sequence goes on from NZ_CP109280.1 coordinate 1,161,539, forward strand.
CGTAGGAGCGCTCGTTGTCGTTGACGACGATGACGAGCGGGCGGTCCTTGGCGTCGGCGATGTTGTTCAGCGCCTCCCAGGCCATGCCGCCGGTCAGGGCGCCGTCGCCGATGACGGCGACGACATGGCTGTCGCGTCCCAGGATCTGGTTGGCCTTGGCGATGCCGTCGGCCCAGCCCAGCACGGTGGAGGCGTGGCTGTTCTCGATGACGTCGTGCTCGGACTCCGCCTGGGAGGGGTAACCGGACAGGCCGCCCTTCATCTTCAGCCGGGAGAAGTCCTGCCGGCCGGTGAGCAGCTTGTGCACGTACGACTGGTGGCCGGTGTCCCACAGCACCTTGTCCTTCGGGGAGTGGAACACCCGGTGCAGGGCGATGGTCAGCTCGACCACACCGAGGTTGGGGCCGAGGTGGCCGCCGGTCTTGGAGACGGCGTCCACCAGAAAGGTCCGGATCTCCTCTGCCAGCTGATCCAGCTCCTCCAGGCTGAGCCGGTCCAGATCGCGCGGTCCCGTGATGCGGGTCAGCAGCGGCACCCGTGCCTCCTTGCAGTAGAGCTGATCGAGCTTTCAGCGGCTCGACGAGTCTAATGTTCCGCCCGAGCGCCCGGTGTCCGGGCGGTGGGTCACGGGTCACACGTACGGCCGTACCGTGTGCGCGACCCGTGTGCGACGCAGGTGTGCCCGGCACCGTCGGCGGTACCGGGCACACACGGGGCTCTGCGGCCCCGGGCCGACCGGGTCAGGCGCGGCCGGCCGTCTTCTGGGTCTTGCGGGTGACGGCGTCGATGACGACGGTCGCCAGCAGCACGCCACCGGTGATCATGTACTGGACCGGGGAGGCGATGCCCTCCAGGGCCAGGCCGTACTGGATGGAGACGATCACCAGCACGCCGAGCAGCGCGTTCCAGGTGCGGCCGCGGCCGCCGAAGAGGGACGTGCCGCCGATCACGGCCGCCGCGATCGCGTTCATCAGCAGGTCACCGCCGCCGGCGCCCTGGTTGGCGGAGGCGATCTTGGAGGCGATGAACAGGCCGCCCAGGGCCGCGAAGGTGCCGGAGATCGCGAACACCGAGATCCGCACCAGCGTGACGTTGATGCCCGCGCGGCGGGAGGCCTCGACGCTGCCGCCGAGCGCGAAGACCTTGCGGCCGTAGGAGGTGCGGCGCAGCACGAAGTCGGTGACGAACAGCACCGCGACGAAGATCAGCACGGCCAGCGGCAGGCCCTTGTACTGGTTGTAGACGAAGGCCGCGGCGAAGGAGATCACGGCGAGCAACGCGGTGCGCAGGATCGTCTCGCTCAGCGGCTTGGACGGCACCCCGGCGGCCTCGCGGCGCTTGTTGCCGAAGTACGCGCTGAGGAAGTACAGCACCGTCACCGCCAGGGCCAGCCCGTAGGCGGCGGCGATGTCGCTGAAGTAGTAGCTGGTCAGGTTGGCGACCAGACCGTCGGAGTCGAGGTTGATGGTGCCGTTGTCGCCGAGGATCTTCAGCATGAAGCCGTTCCAGAACAGCAGACCGGCCAGCGTGACGGCGAAGGCGGGCACACCCACCTTGGCGAAGAAGAAGCCGTGGATGGCTCCGGCGACCGTGCCGGTGAGGATGGCCAGCACGAAGGCCAGCACCTCGTTCATGCCGTGTGTGATGTTGAGCACCGCGAAGGCGGCGCCCGCGACACCGGAGACCGAACCGACCGACAGGTCGATCTCGCCGAGCAGCAGGACGAACACGATGCCGACGGCGATCATGCCCGTGCCCACCATGGCGACGGAGATGTCGGAGAGGTTGCCCGCGGTGAGGAAGTTGGAGTTCAGGCTCTGGAAGATGATCCAGATGATCACCAGGCCGAGGACGACCGGGATGGAGCCCAGGTCACCGGCCTTCAGCTTCCGCTTGAACTCGGCGACGTAGCCCGCGAAGCCCTGCTCGCGCACCAGCAGGCGCGGGTCGACGGCGGTGGCCGCGCCGGCCGCGGCGTCCGGGTTGTCCACGACGCCGTTCTCGGGGGGTGCGGAGGTCTTGTCGATGCTCACTTCGTGCTCTCCCCATTGCTGCGCGCCGCACGACGGGTCACGGCGTTGTCCGTGGCGCCGGTGATGGCGGAGATGATCTCTTCCTGCGAGGTCGACTTGACCTCGAAGACACCGTTGTTGCGGCCCAGCCGCAGCACCGCCACCTTGTCGGCGACGGCCTTGACGTCGGCCATGTTGTGGCTGATGAGGATGACGGCGTGGCCGCGGTCGCGCAGCCGTTCGACCAGGTCCAGGACCTGGGCGGTCTGCTCGACACCGAGGGCCGCGGTGGGCTCGTCGAGGATGACCAGCTTGGGGTCGCCCAGCATGGACCGGGCGATCGCGACGACCTGGCGCTGGCCACCGGAGAGGGAGGCGATCGGGATGCGCACGCTGGGGATGCGGATGGAGAGCTGGTCGAGCAGCTCGCGCGAGCGGCGCTCCATCTCCACCTCGTCGAGCACCCCGCGCCGGCGGATCTCCCGGCCCAGGAAGAGGTTGCCGACCACGTCGATGTTGTCGCAGAGCGCGAGGTCCTGATAGACCGTCGCGATGCCCAGGGCCTGGGCGTCCTGCGGCTTGCTGACCTGGACGGCCTTGCCTTCCCATTCGATGACGCCGTCGTCGATGGGGTGCACGCCGGCGATCGTCTTGACCAGCGTGGACTTGCCGGCGCCGTTGTCGCCCACCAGGGCGACCACCTCACCGGCGTGGACCTCCAGCTCTACGTCGGTGAGCGCCTGGACGGCGCCGAACCGCTTGGAGACCCCGCGCAACGCCAGCACAGGCGTAGCGGACACGTGAACCATCTCCTTCGCCGCCTGTCCCGGCGGGAGGTTTGCGATAAGTCGGTGGGGAACTGTTTCCGTCCGGCGCCCCGCGGGCGAGCGTGCGGGGCTGTCCGGTGGCGCGGGGCGCCGGCGGAAGCGTGCGGCACCTCGGTGCGACGGGCCCGTCCTCGGGCCGCCCGCCGCACCGTCAGGTGCGTGCCGTGCCGTGCACGGCCGTCACTTCAGGCCGATCTTGTCGCAGGCGGCCTTGTACTGGGGGGTGCAGATCTCGGCGACGGTGTAGATGCCGTCCTTGATGACCGTGTCCTTGATGTTGTCCTTGGTCAGCGACACGACCGGGACGATGACGGACGGGATGCCCTTGGTGGTCGCGCTGTCCACCGTGTCCTTGGCGAGGGAGTCCAGGGACTTGCCCTGCGCCAGGCTCACGGCCATCTCCGCGGCGACGCTCGCCTCCTGCGGGTAGGGCTTGTAGACGCTCATGTACTGGTCGCCGGTGATGATGCGCTGCACACCCGCGAGCTCCGCGTCCTGGCCGGTGACCGGGACGTCGGAGATACCCGCCGCCTTCAGGGCGGTGATGATGCCGCCCGCCATGCCGTCGTTGGCGGAGTAGACACCGATGATGTTCTTCTTGCCGAGCGCGGAGATGGCACCCTCCATGTTGGAGTTGGCGTTCTCCGGCTTCCATTCCTTGGTGTCGTACTCCTTGCCGATGTCCACCTTGCCGTCGAGCACGGAGTGCGCGCCCTGCTTGAACTGCGCGGCATTCGGGTCGGTGGCGGACCCGTTCATCATGACGATCTTGCCGGACTTCGCCTTGTCGCCGAGCGCCTGCAGCAGCGCCTCGCCCTGGGTCTTTCCGACGGTCACGTTGTCGAACGAGGTGTACGCGTCGATCGGGCCCTCCGCCAGGCGGTCGTAGGCGACGACCTTGATCCCGGCGTCCTTGGCCTTCTGGATGGAGTTGCGGATCGCCTTGGAGTCCACGGCGTCGACGATGAGGACGTCCACCTTGTTGGTGATCATCGTCTCGACCTGCTGGTTCTGCAGGGTGGCGTCCTGCTTGGCGTTCGCGTATTGGACCTTGCCCTTGTTGTGGGTCAGCTCCGCGACCTTCTTCTCGATCTGCGGGCGGTCGAATTTCTCGTACCGTGCCGTCTGGTTCTCCGGCAGCAGCAGACCGATCTTGATGTCGTCGCCCTTGTTCGCGGACGCCGACGAGGACGAGGAGTCGTCGTTGTCCTTGGCCTCCTTGGCGCTGCCGCAGGCGGCCAGCGAGACGGCCATGGTAGCAGCGGCAACACCGAAGGCCGCACGACGCATACGCGTGTTCACTTCCTTGAACCTCCCTGACGAGGCCGCGTCGTTGCGGCCGAGGTGGCTGGAAGTCAACTCGGCCATACGTGCGACGTCAAGAAGTAAATCCTTAACGAGATGGCAACGGTGCCATACGTTCTCTAAGTGAAGGCAGGTGTCGAAGAACGGGCACCGCCGGCCGCGGACCCGTCCAGAAGCGTCGAATCACCCATCTCGCTCAGTGCGAGCGCGAGCGCCCCGAGCACCTCGGCACGGCCGCCAAGTGCCCCCGGAAGAATGGTGAGTTGACGTGCGGCGCTGGGAATGGCGTAGCGCCCGACGGACTCCCGGATGGGTCCGAGGACCAGTTCGCCGGCCTCCGCGAGATCTCCTCCGAGGACCACCCGGCTGGGGTTGAGCAGGTTGCACAGGTTGGCGACGCCGCTGCCGATGTGACGGCCGACGTCGGCGATCACCCGGCGGCAGCCGGGGTCGCCCTCCCGGGCCAGCCGGACCACGCCCTCCATCGTCAGGCCCGGCCCGTGGCTGGGCTGCAACAGCGGCAGGACGAACGGTGCGGCGGTGAAGGTCTCCAGGCAGCCGCGGTTGCCGCAGCGGCACACCGGGCCTCCCTCGTCGAGGGTGATGTGCCCGATCTCACCCGCGGTGCCGCCGGGGCCGCGGTAGATCTTGCCGTTGATCACCAGTCCGGCGCCCACACCGCTGGCGATCTTGATGTAGGCCAGGTCGCGCACCCCGCGCCCGCTGCCCCAGACCAGCTCGCCCAGGGCGCCGAGGTTGGCGTCGTTGTCCACGTGCACCGGCACGCCGAGGCGCCCCCGCAGCTCCTCGGCGGGTTTGATGCCGCCCCAGCCCGGCAGGATCGCGGTGGAGCCCAGGGTGCCGGACTCCACGTCGATCGGGCCGGGCACACCCAGACCGATGCCGGCGATCTTGGCCCGGTCCACGCCGGTGGCCTCGACCAGCCGGTTCACCAGCTCCTCGGCCCGGTCGAAACCCTGGCTCCAGGAGGCGTCCACGTCCAGCGGCTCGGACTCCTCGGCCAGCACCTGGTGGGCGAGATTCCCGATCGCGACCCGCAAATGCGCGTGTCCGAAGTCCACACCGATCACGATCCCGGCGTCGCCGCTCAGGGACACGCTGCGTGCCCGGCGGCCACCCGCCGAGGTGGGTGTGACCTGGACCGTTCCGCCGTCCTTCAGCTCGCGGACGATGTTGGAGACGGTGGCCGCGGACAGACCGGTGGCCCGCGCGATCTCCGCCTGGGTGAGGGATCCGGCAAGACGCACGGCGCGTACGACCCGCTCCAGGTTGGCTCGGTGCAGCGACGACTGCGACCCTGGAGTCTCCACGACGACCTCCTGAGCGCGGGGCCGCTCCGGTGAGGCCCCGTCTATCCAACAAGTGAACTCTAAGATGAGCCGTTCGGGTTGGCTCCCGTCAAGAGGTAGAACCCTCTCCACCTGCTGTGACCTGTCGCACCGGTCGTGACGACGACGCTGCGCAGCGTCATGGCGCGTGCCGTCGCAGCCCGCGTGCCACCGCCTCCGCCCGGGCGTGACGACGCCGCCCCCGTCGCTCGGGAGGCGGCGAACGTGCAGGTGGGGCGGGTTCCGGGTGGCGCGCCCGGAACCGGGCGGATCACTTCAGGGCGCCCGCCGTCAGCCCCTGGACGACCTGGCGCTGGAAGACGATGTAGGCGCCCAGCACGGGCAGCATGGCCATGACCAGACCGGCGAAGAGGCCGGACCAGTCGCCCTTGTATCCCTGGCTGACCGCGAGCTGCACCAGCCCCTGGGTGAGCACGTGCTTGTCCGGGTCGGTGTTGAGCACCGTCGGCAGCATGTACTGGTTCCACTGGCCCAGGAAGTTGAAGATGCCCACGCTGATCAGGCCGGGCCTGGCCATCGGCAGCATGATCTGGAAGAACGTCCGGGTGTGCGAGGCGCCGTCGACGAACGCGGCTTCCGCCACCGAGGTCGGCAGCGACCGGAAGAACGCGGTCAGGAAGAACACCGTGAACGGCAGCGAATACGCGATGTAGACGAGGATCAGCCCGTGGATCGTGTTCAGCAGCCCCATGTTGTTCACGACGTAGAACAACGGCACCAGGGCCAGCATCACCGGGAAGCTCATCCCGCCGACGAACAGGTAGTAGACGAACCGGTTGCCGGGGAAGTCGAAGCGGGCCAGCACATAGGCCGCCATCGACCCGAGCACCAGGGTGCCGATCAGCGAGCCGCCCACCACCAGGACGGTGTTCAGGAAGTACTCGCTCATGTGGGCGTCGGTCCAGGCCCGCGCCCAGTTGTCGAGGTGCAGCCGGTCCGGCAGCGACCAGGGCGAGCTGAAGATCGACCGGTCGTCCTTGAACGAGGTCATCACCGCCCACACCAGCGGCATGACCACCATGATCGCCCAGATGACCAGGATGCCGTGGGAGAAGACGTTGAGGACGCCGCCCTCGCGTGTCCGCCGGGGCGGGCGGGAGACGGAAGAGCTCGTCCCGCTGACGGACAGGCCGGGCTCGGCCGGGACGGGGGCAGGGGTCTCGGTGGTCTTCATCTCAGAACTCCAGCCGCTCGCGCCGGCCCAGCCGCATCACGATCGCCGCGAAGGCCAGCGTGACGACCAGCAGCGCGACGCCGATGGTGGTGGCGTAGGCGGCCTGCCCGTCACGGAACGCCTTCTGGTACACGTACAGGACCAGGACGGTGGTCGAGTAGTCGGGGCCGCCGGGGCCGGTCGTCATGATCTGGACGACCGCGAAGGACTCCGCGCCGAGGGCGAGGATGCCCATGTACACCCAGCCGGACTGCACGGTGTCCCACAGCAGCGGCAGGGTGATCCGGAAGAAGGTGGTGAACCGGCCGGCGCCGTCCAGCAGCGCGGCCTCGTACAGCTCGGCGGGGATGGAGGCCATGCCGGCGGAGAACAGCACCACGAAGAAGCCGGTCGTGGACCACACCAGGACGGCCATCACGCACCACAGCGCCAGGTTCGGATCGCCCAGCCACAGCGGCTGCACGCCGTCCAGGCCGATGCCGCGCAGCACCGCGTTGATCGCTCCGCTGTCCGGGTTGTACGCGAACGCGAACAGCAGGGCGACGATGGCGATGGACAGCACCTGCGGGAAGAAGTAGACGATCTTGTAGAAGGAGGAGCCGCGGACGCCCGTGACGACCGGTCCGCCCCTCCTGTGGCGCCCGCCGACGTTGATCATGAAGGCGAGGAAGAGGGCCAGCCCGATCGTCACCACCGGCAGCAGCACCGCGAACAGCAGGCTGTGCTGCAACGACTTCCAGAAGATGTCGTCGTGGAACATCCTCGTGTAGTTGTCGAAGCCGACCATGACGAAGTCGGGACTCAGCCCGGTCCAGTCGGTGAACGAGTAGTAGATGGACTGGATGAACGGCCAGACGACGAAGAGCGCGTACAGCCCCAGGGGTACCGCCAGGAACCCCACGATGAACCGGTACTTGCCGTGCTGCATTGCCAGCGTCCCCGATCTGAGGGGCGGTCGGTGTCGCCCGGGTCCGCCCGGCGCGGACGGACCCGGGCGACGGCCCCTCACTGGTGCTTGTAATGCTTGATCGACGGGTCCTTCGCGGCCTCGTCGGCGAAGCCCTGGATGCGCTTGATCGCCTCCGCCGGGGTGAGCCGGCCGGCCATCATCTCGCCGAGGCCCGCCACTCCGATCTTCTCCTTCTCCAGCTGCACGTACCAGTCCTGCAGCCGCGGGTTCACCACGTTGGAGCCGGCCAGCTCCAGCGCCGCGACGGCGGACTTCAGACCGGGAGTCAGCTCGATGCCGTCGGTGCCGCCGTTGTAGGCGGTCAGCGACTTCACCTTGGTGGTGAAGTTCTTCGACGACGCCTCCGAGAGCATGATGCGCAGCTGTTCCATGCCGCCCTCGGCGTTCGCCGCCTTCGCCGGGACGATGAACGGCTCGCCGCCGGAGGCCCAGAGGGTGCCGAAGGGCATCTTGTCCGAGGAGTCGATGCCGCTGGGCGCGGAGACCGCCAGGTCGAAGTCCTTCGGGATGACGCTCGCGGACTCGTTCTCCACCCAGGAGCCGTTGGGGAGGAACAGCGCCTTGCCCTGGGCCCAGGCCGTCTGCGACTGGATGTGGTCCAGGCCGGGCGTGCCCTTGAGGATGTAGCCCTTGCGGTACAGCTCGTAGTACGCCTCGAAGCAGGTCTTGACCGCCGGGTGCTTCCAGGCGTTCGGCTCCAGGTTGTCGATGGCGTCCAGCACCTCGCGGCCGCCGACCTTGCCGATCATCGGGTAGAGCGAGAAGGGGATGTAGTAGGGGTACTTGCCGGCGTACGTCCAGCCGGCGATGCCCTTCTTCTTGGCCTTCTCGCAGACCTCGAGCATCTCGTCCCAGGTCTTCGGGTACTCCGCGTCGAGCGAGGCCAGGGCCTTGCGCGAGTACCAGACGCCGTAGATGGTGTAGGCGTAGTAGAGGATCCATACGGGCTTTCCGTCGAACTGCCCCATCTCCACGATGCCGGGCCGCAGCGTGTCGCGGACCTTCTTGGACGGGTCGTCGTAGGAGGGCGCGTCCAGCAGCGGGGTGAGATCGGCGAGCTGGTTCTTGCCGACGAGGACGCCCATGTCCATCTGCTCGGCGCCGGAGTTGTCGATGAGGTCCGGCGGGTTGCCCTGGTTGAAACGGGGCTGAAGAGTGGACTGGATCTTCTGGGTCGCCGAGAACTTCACCTTCGCCTTCGGGAAGTTCTTCTCATAGATCTTGGTGGCGTCCTCGGCGTACTCCCGGCCGAAACCGCCGTCGAACAGCACGAATTCCATCGGCGCGGTGTCGTTGACGCCGAGCGGATTCTTCGCGGTCTTCTTTCCGGCCTTCGCCTTGCTCTGTCCGCCACCGCCGCCGCTGGCGCACGCGGACAACAAGCCCAGGGCGGGTACGGACGCCAGGCCGAGCGCAGCGGACCGTTTGATCAGATCACGGCGGCCGACGCCCCCGTGGTTGTCGGCGGAAGTGGATCCCATGCGCAAGTCCTCGCCTTCTCCAGGACTCAGGCGGTGAACCGGATCCTGACCGGCACCGCGGTGGGCCGAGCTGGGTGGTGCAAGAAGTACTGTGTGCGTCTTCCACCGGGATCGCTGGGAATACAAGGAGGCGGACGCGTTTCGCGCACCGAACCACCTTTCCGGCCCCTCCCCGGCGTCCGTGCGTCACCGAGGGAGAGGCTTCCCGGACGCCGACCGGTATAGTCCACTTCCGCCGACGGGAGCAAGATCGAGGGCATGATTCCCTATGGGTCTTTTCCGAGTTGAGACCTCGCGGAAATGCACGCCCCGAACTGCACCCGCGACGGAAATATCCATGACTTCACCGCCGCACATCACCTTCAACACCCTTGACAGCACTGGGCACTTGACTCCCTACTGGAGCAAGCGTCGTCATTGACAACGTTGTCCAACGTCCGACGAACCAGGGAGGGTGCCCTCGCATGCAGCGCAGAGCACGGCACAGATGGGGCACGGCGGTCGCGTTCGCGGCCGCCGTCGTCATGGCCGCGGGATCCCAGGGGGCCGCGGTCGCCCTGCCCGGCAAGCCCCGCCCGGCCGACCGGGAGTTCGCGTCCTCGTTCGAGGCCGGTGATCCGGCACCGGACTGGCTGAACACGGTCGACACCGCCCCGGACGGCAGCAAACGCGCCTCGGGCGTGGACGGCGGCTACAGCAACGGCATCCCGGGCAACGTCGACGACCATGTCACCGAGCTGCGGGCCAGCGGCGAGAACACCGGCGCCGGCGAGGTCAAGGAGAACCTGGTCGACGCCGAGCCGGGCACCAAGTGGCTGACGTTCGCCGACACCGGCTGGGTCGAGTTCGACCTCGACAAGCCGCTGAGGATAACCCGGTACGCCCTCACCTCCGCCAACGACCACGCCGAGCGCGATCCCGCCGACTGGATCCTGCGGGCCAGCGCCGACGGCAAGGACTGGAAGACCGTCGACACCCGATCCGGCGAGAGCTTCGCCCAGCGGTTCCAGACGAACACCTACGACCTGGCCCAGCCGGCCGAGTACCAGCACTTCCGCCTGGAGGTCACGAAGACCGCCGCCGCCTCCGACAGCCTGCAGATCGCCGACGTGCAGTTCTCCACCGGCGACGACGGCGGCAGCGTCCCGCAGGACATGCTCTCGCTCGTCGACCACGGCCCGAGCGGCTCGCCGACCGCGAAGTCCGGCGCCGGCTTCACCGGCAAGCGGGCCCTGCGCTACGCCGGCCGGCACACCGCCGAGGGCCGGGCCTACTCGTACAACAAGATCTTCGATGTGAACGTCACGGTGTCGCGCGACACCCAGCTGTCGTACCGGATCTACCCGGCGATGGCCGACGGCGACCGCGACTACGACGCCACCAACGTCGCCGTCGACCTCGTCTTCACCGACGGCACCCGTCTCAGCCGGCTCGGCGCCACCGACCAGCACGGCTTCGCGCTCAGCCCGCAGGGGCAGGGTGCGGCCAAGACGCTGTACGTCAACCAGTGGAACAACGTCGTCTCGCGGATCGGTTCGGTCGCGGCCGGCAAGACGATCGACCGGATCCTCATCGCCTACGACTCCCCCACCGGCCCGGCGAAGTTCCGCGGCTGGCTGGACGACGTGTCCATCAAGCCGGTGCCGCCGGAGAAACCGAAGGCGCACCTGTCGGACTACGCGCTGACCACCCGCGGCACCAACTCCAGCGGCAGCTTCTCGCGCGGCAACAACTTTCCCGCGACCGCCGTCCCGCACGGCTTCAACTTCTGGACGCCGGTGACCAACGCGTCCTCGCTGAGCTGGCTGTACGAGTACGCACGTGCGAACAACGACGACAACCTGCCGGAGCTGCAGGCGTTCAGCGCCAGCCACGAGCCGAGCCCCTGGATGGGTGACCGGCAGACCTTCCAGGTGATGCCGTCGGCCGCGTCCGGCACCCCGGACACCGACCGCACCGCCCGCGCCCTCGCCTTCCGGCACGAGAACGAGACCGCCCGCCCCTACTACTACGGGGTGAGGTTCGAGAACGGGCTCACGGCGGAGATGGCCCCGACCGACCACGCCGCCGTGCTGCGCTTCACCTACCCGGGTGACGACGCGAGCGTGATCTTCGACAATGTCACCGAGCAGGCCGGGCTGACCCTGGACACGGAGCACGGCGTCGTCACCGGCTACTCGGACGTGAAGTCGGGCCTGTCGACCGGCGCGACCCGGCTGTTCGTCTACGGCGTCTTCGACAAGCCGGTCACGGACGGCTCCGCCGACGGCGTCAAGGGCTACCTGCGCTTCGACGCGGGCACGGACCGCACCGTCACCCTGCGCCTGGCCACCTCGCTGATCAGCGTCGACCAGGCGAAGGACAACCTGCGCCAGGAGATCCCGGACGGCACCTCCTTCGCCACGGTCAAGGCCCGCGCCCAGCACGCCTGGGACCGGCTGCTGGGCCGGGTGGAGGTCGAGGGTGCCACCCCGGACCAGCTGACCACGCTGTACTCCAGCCTGTACCGCCTGTACCTGTACCCGAACTCCGGTTTCGAGAAGGTCGACGGCAAGGACAAGTACGCCTCCCCCTTCTCCCCGATGACCGGTGAGGACACGCCGACGCACACCGGCGCGAAGATCGTCGACGGCAAGGTGTACGTCAACAACGGTTTCTGGGACACCTACCGCACCACCTGGCCGGCGTACTCGCTGCTGACACCTTCTCAGGCCGGTGAGATGGTCGACGGGTTCGTGCAGCAGTACAAGGACGGCGGCTGGACCTCCCGCTGGTCCTCCCCCGGCTATGCCGACCTGATGACGGGCACCTCCTCGGACGTGGCCTTCGCCGACGCCTACGTCAAGGGTGTCCCGATGGACGCGAAGGCGGCGTACGAGGCGGCGCTGAAGAACGCCACCGTGGTGCCGCCGTCCTCCGGTGTGGGCCGCAAGGGCATGACCACCTCGCCCTTCCTCGGGTACACCAGCACGGACACCCCCGAGGGCCTGTCCTGGGCGATGGAGGGCTACGTCAACGACTACGGCATCGCGCAGATGGCCCAGGACCTGTACCGCAAGACGGGCGAGAAGCACTATCAGGAGGAGGCCCAGTACTTCCTCAACCGCGCCCAGGACTATGTGAAGCTCTTCGACGCGAAGGCCGGCTTCTTCCAGGGCCGGGACGCGAAGGGCGACTGGCGGGTGGACTCCGACACGTACGACCCGCGCGTGTGGGGCTACGACTACACGGAGACCAACGGCTGGGGCTACGCCTTCACCGCCCCGCAGGACAGCCGGGGCCTGGCCAACCTCTACGGCGGGCGGAAGGGCCTGGCCGAGAAGCTCGACACCTACTTCGCCACGCCGGAGACGGCCTCCCCGGAGTTCACCGGATCCTACGGCGGCGTCATCCATGAGATGACCGAGGCGCGGGACGTGCGGATGGGCCAGTACGGTCACTCCAACCAGGTCGCGCACCACGTGCTCTACATGTACGACGCGGCCGGACAGCCGTGGAAGGCGCAGGAGAAGATCCGCGAGGTGCTCTCCCGCCTGTACGTCGGCAGCGAGATCGGCCAGGGCTACCACGGCGACGAGGACAACGGGGAGCAGTCCGCGTGGTACCTGTTCTCCGCGCTCGGCTTCTACCCGCTGGTCATGGGCAGCGGCGAGTACACCATCGGCTCCCCGCTGTTCACCAAGGCCACCGTCCACCTGGAGAACGGCCGCGACCTGGTGATCAGCGCGCCGAAGAACAGCGCGAAGAACGTCTATGTGCAGGGCGTGCGGTTCGACGGCAAGGCGTGGAACTCCACCAGCCTGCCCCACTCGCTGCTCGCCGAGGGCGGTGTGCTGCAGTTCGACATGGGTCCGCGGCCCTCGGCGTGGGGCACCGGCCCGCACGCGGCGCCGGTGTCGATCACGCAGGACGACAAGGTGCCGTCCCCGCGGTCGGACGTGCTCGAGGGCGACGGTGCGCTCTTCGACGACACCTCGGCGACCGACGCCACGGTGTCCGAGATCGAGCTGCCGGTGCCCGGTGCCACCAAGGCCGTCCAGTACACCCTGACCTCGTCCGGCGACCGCACCAAGGCCCCGACGGGCTGGACGCTGCAGGCGTCGGCCGACGGGACGCACTGGACGACGGTGGACCGGCGCTCGGGCGAGTCTTTCGCCTGGGACCGGCAGACCCGCCCGTTCACCATCGCCTCGCCGGGCACGTACCAGAAGTACCGGCTGGTCCTGGACGGGACGTCGACGCTGGCGGAGGTGGAGCTGCTGGCCTGACGCGCATCCGATGAGGTCGGGGCGGGTCCCGGTGCGGGACCCGCCCCGTCCGTGTGCCCGGCCGGGCGTGTCCGGCCCGCGCCCGCGGTGGCCGGTCCGCTCCGGTCACCGCTGTGCGCGAGCACCCCTGCCGAACGGCACCCCGCCGTCTCCCCACGACACCGGCGCACACCGCGGCAGGGAGCGAGGCGGCAGCGATCGTGACGGCGGGTTCCGGTCCGCCGCCATGGGAGCGCTCCCACCTCGCGTGTGCCGACGGTAGCGCGTACGGAGGCGGCTGTAAACGCCTTGCGCGCGAACCGGTGTGCGGATGTCGGGTGCGGACGTCCGCGGGGCGTATCCCCGGGCGGCGGCCGCAGGGCCGTGCGTCTCGCGCCGTGCCCCGCGCGCCTGCGTCGGGTGGGTCCGTGCGGTGCGGGCGATGCGCCCGGATACGCGAAGGGCCGCACCCCCGTCGCCGGGGATGCGGCCCGTGCGCCTGCGGGATCCGTTACTTGCGGATCAGGCTGCGCAGCACGTACTGCAGGATGCCGCCGTTGCGGTAGTAGTCCGCCTCACCGGGGGTGTCGATGCGGACGACCGCGTCGAACTCGACGCCGGTGTCGGTGGTGACCTTCACCGTGCGCGGGGTGCGGCCCTCGTTCAGCTCGGTGACGCCGGTGATGGAGAAGGTCTCCTCACCGGTCAGGCCGAGGGACTCGGCGGAGGCGCCCTCGGGGAACTGCAGCGGCAGCACACCCATGCCGATCAGGTTCGAGCGGTGGATGCGCTCGAAGGACTCGGCGATGACGGCCTTGACGCCGAGCAGCGCGGTGCCCTTCGCGGCCCAGTCGCGGGAGGAACCGGAGCCGTACTCCTTGCCGGCCAGGACGACCAGCGGGACGCCGGCGGCCTGGTAGTTCTGCGCCGCGTCGTAGATGAAGGAGACCGGGCCGCCCTCCTGCGTGAAGTCACGCGTGTAGCCGCCCTCGGTGCCCGGCGCGATCTGGTTGCGCAGGCGGATGTTGGCGAACGTACCGCGGATCATCACCTCGTGGTTGCCGCGGCGGGAGCCGTAGCTGTTGAAGTCGCGGCGCTGGACGCCGTGCTCCGTGAGGTACTTGCCCGCCGGGGTGTCGGCCTTGATGGCACCGGCCGGGGAGATGTGGTCGGTGGTGACCGAGTCGCCCAGCTTGGCGAGCACCCGGGCGCCGGTGATGTCCTTGACCGGCTCCGGCTCCAGGCCCATGCCCTCGAAGTACGGGGGCTTGCGGACGTAGGTGGACTCCGCGTCCCACTCGAAGGTGTCACCGGTCGGGATGGGCAGCGACTGCCACTGGGCGTCGCCGGCGAACACGTCGGAGTAGGACTTGGCGAACATGTCCTCGCCGATGGCGTTGGCGACGACGTCGTTGACCTCGGACTCGCTCGGCCAGATGTCCTTCAGGTAGACCGGGTTGCCGTCCTGGTCGGTGCCGAGGGCGTCCTTGGTGATGTCCACCTTCATGGAGCCCGCGATGGCGTAGGCGACGACCAGCGGCGGGGACGCCAGGTAGTTCATCTTGACGTCCGGGTTGATCCGGCCCTCGAAGTTGCGGTTGCCGGACAGGACCGAGACGACCGCCAGGTCGTTGTCGTTGACGGCCTTGGAGACCTCCTCCGGCAGCGGGCCGGAGTTGCCGATGCAGGTGGTGCAGCCGTAGCCGACCAGGTTGAAGCCCAGCTTGTCCAGGTACGGGGTCAGGCCGGCCTTCTCGTAGTAGTCCATGACGACCTTGGAGCCCGGGGCCAGGGTCGTCTTGACCCACGGCTTGCGGGTCAGGCCCTTCTCCACCGCCTTCTTGGCCACCAGCGCGGCGGCGACCATGACGTACGGGTTGGAGGTGTTGGTGCAGGAGGTGATGGCCGCGACGGTGACCGCACCGTGGTCCAGGGTGTAGGTCGTGCCGTCGGCGGCGGTGACGGTCACCGGGTTGGACGGGCCGGGGCCGGGGACGACGGCGGAGTGCTGCGGCGCGCCGGCGCCGTTCTCCTGGTGACCGTAGGCCGGGGCGTCGCTGGCCGGGAAGGACTCGACGCTGGCCTCGTCGACCGGGGAGGCCTGGGTGCCCTCGGCGGCGTCGGTGCTGCCGTTGTCCACGTAGTTGAGGACGTCGGTGTTGAACTGCGCGGCGGCCTGGGAGAGGACGATGCGGTCCTGCGGGCGCTTCGGGCCGGCGATGGACGGCACGACCGTGGACAGGTCCAGCTCGAGCTTCTCGGAGTAGTCCGGCTCGGCGTTCGGGTCCAGCCAGAGGCCCTGCTCCTTGGCGTAGGCCTCGACGAGCGCGATCTGCTGCTCGGAACGGCCGGTCAGACGCAGGTAGTTGATGGTCTCCTCGTCGATCGGGAAGATCGCGGCGGTGGAGCCGAACTCCGGCGACATGTTGCCGATGGTGGCGCGGTTGGCCAGGGAGGTCTTGGCCACGCCCTCGCCGTAGAACTCGACGAACTTGCCGACCACACCGTGCTTGCGCAGCATCTCGGTGATGGTGAGCACCAGGTCGGTGGCGGTGGTGCCGGTGGGCAGCTCGCCGGTGAGCTTGAAGCCGACGACGCGCGGGATGAGCATGGAGACCGGCTGGCCGAGCATGGCGGCCTCGGCCTCGATGCCGCCGACGCCCCAGCCGAGGACACCGAGACCGTTGACCATGGTGGTGTGCGAGTCGGTGCCGACCAGGGTGTCCGGGTAGGCCTTGCCGTCGCGGACCATGACGACACGGGCCAGGTGCTCGATGTTCACCTGGTGGACGATGCCGGTGCCCGGCGGGACGACCTTGAACTCGTCGAACGCGGTCTGGCCCCAGCGCAGGAACTGGTAGCGCTCGCGGTTGCGGCCGTACTCCAGCTCGACGTTCTGCTTGAAGGAGTCCGGGGTGCCGAACTTGTCGGCGATGACGGAGTGGTCGATGACCAGCTCGGCCGGGGCGAGCGGGTTGATCTTGGCCGGGTCGCCGCCCAGCTCCTTGACGGCCTCACGCATGGTGGCGAGGTCGACGACGCAGGGCACACCGGTGAAGTCCTGCATGATCACGCGGGCCGGCGTGAACTGGATCTCCTGCGACGGCTGGGCCTGCGAGTCCCAGGTGCCGAGGGCGCGGATGTGGTCGGCGGTGATGTTCGCGCCGTCCTCGGTGCGGAGAAGGTTCTCCAGGAGGACCTTCAGGCTGTAAGGAAGCCGGGCCGAGCCCTCGACCTTGTCAAGCCGGAAGATCTCGTACGACTCGTCGCCCACCTGCAGCGTGCTGCGGGCGTCGAAGCTGTTCGCCGACACGACAGTCTCCTTCATTGATGTGCGCGTACCACCACACCGCAACCATAGGCGGCGCCCGAAGAGGGTGCCGCCACGGCGTCTCGGCCGGTCCGCTAAGGTAAACCTTAGTTAGGCGACCCTTACCCGGGGTGGCGACTGCGGTGCTCTCGGCAGATATCTCGATGTCGAGATAACTCTAGTACATGGGGGCCGGATGGTCATGCCCGGAGCGCACCGCACCCGCCGGGCCGCAGTGGCATGCCTCACGCCGCCACCGCGCACAGCGGGACATACCGGTGACGACCGCCGGAAGGCCGGACACCACCTCCGCCCGCCCTCCGGAAGACACCCTCTCCTCACAGGCGGGACGGACCCCTCTCCCGTCGAACAGGACGGGACCCGCGGAGCCGCAGTTCCCCACGCAAGGCGACCGCGACACTCCGGCCGACACCCGGCACCGCGCCCGACGCCGCGGCACCCCCGCCCCCGTACCGCACGCGCCGCCCGCCGGCGACGAAGCCGCACCACCCCGGCATCCGACAGCATTCGCGGAACCCGACGAGACTCGGCGGAACCGGCAGCACTCGACAGCTCCCCGCCGCACTCGACAAGTCCTGCTACTTCGCTCATCACCGCCCCAAAAAGGGACAATTAATGAAAAGGCTCGGTCACCTTACGGAGCCTTCGCGAACAACACCTGGCCACAGGGCGACTGATAGGACATCACTCCAATGGCCCCCCTTAACGGGCGCCATCTCATATCTGAGATAACCTCAACCTCATGGCAGACGACTACCTCGTACGCATCGGCAAGCTCATCCGGGATGCCCGGCAGCACCGTGGCTGGACGCAGGCGCAGCTCGCCGAAGCGCTCGGTACCAGCCAGAGCGCCGTGCACCGCATCGAGCGCGGCAACCAGAACATCAGCCTTGAGATGATCGCCCGCATCGGCGAGGCCCTGGACAGCGAGATCGTGTCCCTGGGCTACGCGGGCCCGATGCATCTGCGGGTGGTCGGCGGACGCCGGCTGTCCGGTTCCATCGACGTCAAGACGAGCAAGAACGCGTGCGTGGCCCTGCTGTGCGCCTCCCTGCTCAACAAGGGCCGCACGGTCCTGCGCCGGGTCGCCCGGATCGAGGAGGTGTACCGGCTGCTGGAGGTGCTGGGCTCGATCGGGGTCCGCACCCGCTGGATCAACGAGGGTGTCGACCTGGAGATCGTGCCGCCGGCCGAGCTGGACCTGGACTCCATCGACGCCGAGGCGGCCGTCCGCACCCGCTCCATCATCATGTTCCTCGGTCCGCTGCTGCACCGCATGGACCGTTTCAAGCTGCCCTACGCCGGCGGATGCGACCTGGGCACCCGCACCATCGAGCCGCACATGATCGCGCTGCGCCGGTTCGGCCTGGAGATCGCGGCCACCGAGGGCCAGTACCACGCCCGGGTGGACCGTTCGGTCCGCCCCGACCGCCCCATCGTGCTGACCGAGCGCGGCGACACGGTGACCGAGAACGCGCTGCTGGCTGCGGCCCGCCACGACGGGGTGACCGTCATCCGCAACGCCTCCTCCAACTACATGGTCCAGGACCTGTGCTTCTTCCTGGAGGCCCTCGGGGTGCGGGTCGAGGGCATCGGCACCACCACGCTCACCGTGCACGGCGTGCCCGACATCGACGTCGACGTCGACTATTCCCCCTCCGAGGACCCGGTGGAGGCGATGAGCCTGCTGGCCGCCGCCGTGGTCACGGAGTCGGAGCTGACCGTGCGCCGGGTGCCGATCGAGTTCCTGGAGATCGAGCTGGCGGTGCTGGAGGAGATGGGCCTCGACCACGACCGCTCGCCGGAGTACGTGGCCGACAACGGCCGCACCCGGCTGGTCGACCTGACGGTCCGGCCGTCCAAGCTCGAGGCCCCCATCGACAAGATCCACCCGATGCCGTTCCCGGGACTGAACATCGACAACGTCCCGTTCTTCGCGGCGATCGCGGCCACCGCCCAGGGCAAGACCCTCATCCACGACTGGGTCTACGACAACCGGGCCATCTACCTCACCGACCTGAACCGCCTCGGCGGACGCCTGCAGCTGCTGGACCCGCACCGGGTCCTGGTCGAGGGCCCGACCCGCTGGCGCGCCGCCGAGATGATGTGCCCGCCGGCGCTGCGGCCCGCGGTGGTCGTCCTGCTGGCGATGATGGCGGCCGAGGGCACGTCCGTGCTGCGCAACGTGTACGTCATCAACCGCGGTTACGAGGACCTCGCGGAGCGCCTGAACTCGATCGGGGCACAGATCGAGATCTTCCGGGACATCTGAGGCACCGCACGGCGCCGGGTGCGCGGCATGCGAGGCCGCGCACCCGGCCAGGGCGTCCTGTCGCCCTCGGGCGCGGCGGCGTTCTATGCCGGGTCCACCGACAGGGAGTGGTGGAAGAAACCGGTCGGGTCCCAGTCCCGTTTGATGCGGCGCAGGCGGTCGTGATTGCCCTGGTAGTACAGGGTCTGCCAGGGCACACCGGAGCGGTTGCGCGCGGGGTCCTTCAGGTCGGTGTCGGGGTAGTTGATGTAGCAGCCCTCGTACTGCTCGCCCGGTACCGGGACGCCGTGGGTGTCGGCGAGGAAGTCCTCGTAGACGGCGCGGGCCCAGCCGAGCCCGGCGGCGTCACCGGAGGGGTCGGGCCAGAAGGTCTGGAAGAGCATCTTGAACACCGACGCCCGCTGGGAGGCGGCGGTGTCCTCGGGGCGTACGGCGTTGACCCGGCCCCCGAAAGAGAACAGCACCACCATCGTGTCCGGGTTGGCGTACTCCTCGGACGTCAGGTGGCGGTAGAGGACGGCGGTGTGCCGGTCGGTGAAAGTGCGGCGCATGTACGCGGACTTGTGGGCGCCGCGCAGCGCGGGATGGGTGATGGTGGGGTTGCTGGTGCCGACCAGGCGGGTGGCGTCGAGCCAGGGCATCCGGCGCGGGGCGGCCAGCTGCGGCATCGCGGGCAGGTCGCCGGACGCCCGGGTCATCGCGGTGGTGCGCAGTCCGGTTCCCGCGGTGAGTGCGGTGAGGTAGTCGTCGAGCATGCGGTCCGCGCCGGGGGCTTCGGCGTCGGCCTGGACGAACAGGTCGAGGGTGCCGTGGGCGCGGTGGCAGACGTTGAAGACGGTGCCGATGGCCGTCTCGGGCGCGTCCGGGGCGCTGTGCTGTTCGTGCCAGGCGCCGAAGTTCTTCAGCAGCCGGGAGAACCGGCGCTCGTCGAGATCCTGCCAGGGGAAGGAGAGCGCGCTGACCAGCACGGTGGACGGCGGCCGCATCAGCTGGCGGGAGGGTGTGTCGCCGGTGGCGTCCGGGGACCGGAACCAGTAGCGGGTGACCAGGCCGAAGGTGCCGCCGCCTCCGCCGGTGTGCGCCCACCACAGGTCACGGTGGGGGTCGTCGGGCTCGCGGGTCGCGACGACGGTGCGCACGGTACGGTCCCGGTCGACGACGACGACCTCGACGGCGTAGAGGTGGTCGACGACCAGGCCGTGGGCGCGGGACAGCAGCCCGTACCCGCCTCCGGCGACATGTCCGCCCGCGCCGACGCTGTAACACATGCCGCCGGGTATGGTGACGCCCCATCCCTTGTAGAGGGCCTCGTAGAGGGTGAGCAGGCGCACACCGGGCTGCACGGCGAAGGCGCGGCGGCTCGCGTCGTATCTCACCTCGGTCATCTCCGACAGGTCGAGGATGACGTCGACGTCCGGGTTGCAGACCAGGTCGGCGAAGGTGTGGCCGCCGCTGCGCACGGAGACGCGCCGGCCGGAGGGGACCGCCTCCCGTACCGCCTGTTCGGCGTCCTCGGTGGAGCGGATCATCCGCACGTAGTCGGGTGCGGCGACGAACCGTTTGTTGTTGCCGGTGGTGAGCATCTCGTACCGCGGATCACCGGGCCGTATGGTGTCGCCGGCCGGGTGTGGTGCGGGTGCGGCGGCGCTCGCACGCGTCGCCGGGACGGCAGTCGTGAGGGCGGCGCCGACTGTGGCTGCCCCCGCGCCGGTGAACAGGCGTCGACGGTCGATCGTGCTCATCTCGGATACGTCCTTTCTTCTCTGCTCGGCGGCAGTTGGTCACCGAGCGGGGTAGGACAGGGACGGGTGTCTCAGCCGGAGACGGATGCCGAGCTAGGCAGCGGTGCCGTGCGGGCCGGGCCGAGCCAGCGGGTGAGCGCGGTGGTCAGCGCTCGCGGGTTCGCGTCGGCGTCGGTGGCCGCCCAGGCGGTGTAGCCGTCGGGGCGGCAGAGCAGGGCCTGCCACTCCAGGAAGTCCGGGCTGTCGACCGGCACCACCAGCAGGCGGTCGGTCCACGGCTCGGCGGCGGCCGCGAGGGCCGGGTCCGCGTTCGGGGTGAGCAGCAGCAACGGCAGTGCGGGGGTGAGGAGTTCGGCGGTGGTGCGCGGTCCGTCCGGGGTGTCGAAGCGGTGGTTGGGCAGGAAGCTGCCCTGCAGCGGGGAGGTGGCGTCCGGGTCGGGGTGGGCGATGGACTGGCCGCTGATCTCGTCGGCGACCCGGCGGCCGCCCTCGGGTGTGCGCAGCAGGTCGGCCACGAGGGCGCGCAGCGGATCGTTCTCCGGGCCGGGGCGCATCAGAGCGGCCTGCGCCCGGGTGTTGGCGATCACGGAGGCGGCCACCGCGCGCCGTTCCCGTGTGTAGCTGTCCAGCAGCTCGGGCGGGGCGTCGCCGCGGGCCACCAGGGCGAGTTTCCAGCCCAGGTTGAAGGCGTCCTGCAGGCCGGTGTTGAGGCCCTGGCCGCCGAGCGGGGCGTGCACATGGGCCGCGTCCCCGGCGAGCAGGACACGTCCGGTGCGGTAGGTGTCGGCGAGGCGGGTGAAGTCGCTGAAGCGGGACAGATAGGTGGGTTCGTCCATGGGGACGGGCCGGCCGAGGATGTGCTCGGCGGCGGCCCGCAGGTCGTCCAGGCGGACGGGGGCGTGCCGGGGCGGCAGCGGCCGGCGGAAGTCGTGGGTGAGGACCCGGCTGTGCCCGTGCGGGTTGACGTTGATCAGGGTCCAGCCGTCCCGGCCGTGGGTCCAGCCCGGGGGCACGTGGAGCGGGTCGAGCAGCCGGACACGGCCGATCAGGGCGCTGAAGGTGGGCGGGGTGGTGGTGCTGGTGATGCCGGCCTGTTCGCGGACGGTGCTGCGGGCGCCGTCGCAGCCGACCACCCAGTCGGCCTCCAGGGTGTGTTCTCCGTCCCCGGTGGCGATGCCGACGCGGACGCCACGGGGGCCGGGGTGCACGGTCTCGACGCGCTGACCCCGGCGGATGTCCGCGCCCAGGCTGCGGGCGCGGGCCTCGAAGAGTGCCTCCAGCTCCTCCTGGGAGCGGTGGAAGACCGGGACGCCCTCGGCGGTGGGCGCCGATATCTCCAGCACCGGCAGCCCGCCGAAGTGGAAGCCGGTGGTGTGACGGGAGGTCAGGCTGCCGGGGAAGGGGGTGCGCAGGTATCCGCGGCGCAGCAGCGACTGCACGGTGCGGGCGTGCAGGGTGCCGGCCCGGGGGATGTCCCGCGGCTGCGGCTGCTCCTCCACCACCACCGTGTCGATGCGCTGCTGGGCCAGTTCGGCGGCCAGCAGCATGCCGACGGGTCCGCCGCCGACGACGACAACGGTGGTCTGCTCATAGGGGGTGCTCATGGGCACGGGCTCCTGGCGGCGACGCGAGGGACGAGGGTCGTAGCGGGGTGTGCGGCGCGGCACGGTGCGGGGCGGTGGGCGGCGGATCCTTTCCGCAGCCCACCGCCCCGGGTCGCCGTGCGCAGGGGCTACTTGTCGAAGCTCGCGAAGTAGCCGGCCGCCATGTCCTTGTCACCGTGGCCGAGTTCGGAGGCGCGCCGGAAGCGGGCGTGGCCGGCCTCGACCAGGTCCATGCGGATGCCGGCGCGCCGTGCGGCGTCGAGGACCAGGCCGGCGTCCTTGGCCGCGTTGTCCACGGAGAAGCTGGTGGTGTAGTCGCCGGAGAGGACGGCGGCGGACTTGCCCTGGAAGTAGCCGCTGTCCATCGGGCCGCCGCTGACGACGTCGACGAAGTGCCGGGGGTCGACGCCGAGGCCCTGGGCGAGGGCGAGGGCCTCGCCGACGCCGTGGGTGAGGGCGATGACCCAGGTGTTCAGGACCAGCTTCAGGCGGCTGGCGGCGCCGCTCTCGCCGTCGTCGGCCACCCACAGGGTCCGCTTGCCGATGGCGTCGAAGAGCGGGGCGAGCGTGTCGCGCACCTCGGGTGCGGCGGCCGCCATGACGACGAGCTGGCCCTGTTCCGCGGGCTGGCGGGTGCCCTGCACGGGGGCGTCGACGAAGACCAGGGAGTGGTCGCGGGCGAACGCGACCAGCGAGTCGACGGCGTCGCCGACGGTGCTCAGCTGCACCCACACGGTGCCCGCGGCGAGCGAGGGCGCGGCCGCGGTGACGGCTTCCAGGGCGGCGGGGCCGTCCTTGACGACGGTGAGGACGATCGACGCGTTCTCGACGGCCTCGGCGGCGGTGTCCGCGACGTGCACCCCGTGCTCGGCGAGCGGTTCGGCCTTGGCGCGGGTGCGGTTCCAGGCCCGGACCGGGAAGCCTGCCTGGGCGAGGTTGCGGGCGACGGGGAAGCCGATGATGCCGGTGCCGAGGACGGCGACGGTGGGCTTCGACGTGGTGCTGGTCATGGGTGTGTTCCTCCGGTTCGGTGTGGACGGGTCCGGACGCCACCGGGATGGCCGGACGGCCGGACGTGTGGTGACGGGTCAGGAGACGGCGGACGGTGCGGGTGCGCTCTCGCGGGCGGGTGTGTCCTGGCCGGCGCGGGCACGGCGGCGCAGGACGCCCGAGGTGACGGCCGCCAGCAGGCCCGCCACGGCGAGCAGGGCGGCGGCGCGGGGCGGGGCGGGGCGGTGAAGCCGTACCCGGCGTCGATGACGCTGCCGCCGACCCAGGGACCGAGGGTGTTGCCTATGTTGAAGGCCGAGGTGTTGGTGGTGGTGGCCAGCGTCGGCGCGTCACCGGCCTCGCGCATCACCTGGGCCTGCAGGGCCGGGTTGATGGAGAAGGCGGCGATGCCGAAGGCGGCCACGGCGACGACGCAGGCGGTCTTGTCGCCGGCGGCGAACGGGAACAGGGCGAGCACCGCGCCCATCGTGACGATGCCGACGTACAGGTTGGGCAGCAGATGCCGGTCGGCGAAGCGGCCGCCGATGACGCTGCCGAGGAAGCAGCCCGCGCCGAACAGCGCCAGCAGCAGCGGCACCGCGCCCTCGGAGAACCCGGTGACATCGGTGAACAGCGGCGACAGATAACTGAAGCAGCAGAAGACGGCGGCCTGGGTGAGCATGGAGGTGCTCAGCGCCACCCAGACACGCGGGTTGCGGAACGCGGTGAACTCCGCGCCCAGTCCGGTGTACGGCGGGGTCGGCCGGCGCGGGACGAGGACGGCGACGCCGAGCAGCGCCACCACGGCGAGGCCGTCGACCACCCAGAAGCTCAGGCGCCAGCCGGCGTGCTGGCTGAGGAAGGTGCCGGCCGGGACACCGGCCACGTTGGCCACGGTCAGTCCGGCGAACATGATGGCCAGGGCCCGGCCGCGGCGTTCGGGCCCGGCGAGGTCGACGGCGACGACGGAGCCGATGCCGAAGAACGCGCCCTGGGCGAGCGCGGCGAGCACCCGGCCGGCCATGAGCACGCCGTAGCCGGGGGCGAGGGCGCAGACGGTCTGCCCGGCGATGAACAGCGCCATGAGGGCGAGCAGCGCGGTCTTGCGGTTGATCCGCAGGGTCGCCACGGTCAGGGCCGGCCCGCCGACCACCACGCCGAGGGCGTACCCGGAGATGAGCCAGCCCACGGCAGGGATCGACACCGACAGGTCGGCGGCCAGGTCCGGTAAGAGTCCGGAGATCATGAACTCGGTCGTTCCGATGCAGAACACGGTCAGGCCGAGGATGGAGACCGCGACAGGCATCGCACTCCTTGGGACGGTCGTCGCTTCGGGCGTTGTGGAACAGTCGTTAAAGAATGAGGGCAGCCGGAGACGACTCCGGCACGGCAGACCTCTCAGAGAGCGGCCAGCGTCGTGTCGACGATACCGGTGAGGGTGTGCCGGTCCGCGGTCTTTCCCAGCACCCTCAGGCCGTACATCGCGTTGAGCACGAACTGTGCGAGCGCCCGCGGATCCTTGTCCGCGTCGATCTCACCGTCCCGCTGGGCGCGGGCGAGCGCGCCGTACAGCGCCTCCTCCACGCGGCCGAAGATGCGGCGCACCAGGCGGGTGACGTCCGCGTCGAGTCCGGCCAGCTCCACGGCGGCGTTGACCGCGAGGCAGCCCCGGCGGCCGTCCTGGGCGGCGGTCTCCTCGTCGACGACGGTCATCATCACCGCGCGGATCCGCTCCCGGACCGCCTCCGGCCCCTCCAGGATGGCTTCCTGACGGGTCGTCCACTGCTCCTCGTACCGGCGGAGCACCTCCTCGAAGAGGCGGTGCTTGCTGACGAAGGTGTTGTAGAGGCTGCCACGCCCCAGTCCGGTGCTGTCCACCAGATCCTGGGCGGAGGTCGCCGCGTACCCCTTGCGCCAGAAAGCGTCCATGGCGGCGTCGAGGGCGTGCTCGGGGTCGAACTGCTTGGGACGGGCCATGGTGGGAGGATGTCACCTTCTGGAACGGTCGGTCAAATACTCGAGCGGAATGCTCCGGCTGCCCTCGGCTGTCCGTCCCGGGGCGGCGTCAGCCGCTTCCGGGCGGTGCGCCGCTTACGGGGCGACGCGGTGTCCCGGCGTGAAACCGTGCGACCTGGCGCCCGCCACGACGGCGAGGGCGGCCAGGGCCAGGACGAGCAGCGCCCACGGGAAGGCGGCCGCTCCGGCGGTCTCCAGCAGCAGGCCGCCGACCAGGCCTCCGCCGGCGACGGCGAGGTTGAAGATCGTCACCAGCATCGACTGGGCGACGTCGGCCCCCTCCCCCGCGGCGTCGGCGATCGCGGTCTGCAGCAGGGTGGGCGCCCCGCCGAAGGTCAGGCCCCAGGCGACGATGCCGGGGAAGACCACCCAGGGCGACTCGTGCCCGATGCCCAGCACCACTGCGGCGGCCGCGAACGCGGCGAGGCTGATCAGCGTCACGGTGCGCAGCATGCGGTCGACCAGGACGCCGGTGGCCCAGATGCCCACGATGGCCGCGGCGCCGAACACCAGCAGGGCCACGTCGACACGGTCCTTCAGCCCGGCCTTCTCCAGGAAGGGGGCGATGTACGTGTAGAGGATGTTGTGGGCGAGGATCCAGAAGAAGACCACGGCGAGGACCGGACGAACGCCGGGCGTGGTGAAGATCCGCCGGATGGGCAGACGTTCGGCGGCACTCTGGCCTGGCACATCGGGCACCAGGGCGCGCACCCAGAGCATGAGCAGCAGCGCCACGGCGGACATGATCCAGAACACGCCCCGCCAGTCGAACAGCGAGCCGAGCCAGGTGCCCAGCGGGACGCCGAAGGTCAGCGCGATGGGCTGGCCGACCCCGACGATCGCGAGGGCACGGCCCTGCAGGGCGGCCGGGACCAGGCGGCGGGCGTAGCCGGCGAGCACGCCCCAGATGACACCCGAGGCCATGCCGGCGACGAAGCGGGCGAACAGGGTCAGCCCGTACAGGGCGGACAGTGCGGTGACGGTGTTGAACACCAGCAGGCCGCCCACGGCCCACAGCAGCAGGGGCCGCCGGTTCATGCTGCGGGTGGCGGCGATGATGGGGATGGCCGCGACGGTCGAGCCGATGGCGTACAGCGTGACGAGCTGGCCGGCCCACGCCTCGGTGACGTCGAGGCCGTCGCCGATCTGCGGCAGCAGACCGGCGGGCATCGTCTCGGTCATGATGGCGAGGAACCCGGCCGTGGTGAACGCCAGCAGGCGTCCCACGGGAAGACGGTTGCCGGTCTCCGCCCGCGCCGGGCTCGGGGCGGGCGTCTCGGTGGTTCCAGGGCTGCTCACGGGATGTCTCCAGTCAGGGAGCTGTTCAGCGTGATGCGGAAGGGTCAGGCGGGTCCCGGTACTCCGGGGGCGCTGGGCGTGCGTGCCTCGGGATGCCGGTGTCCGTGGACGGCGGTGCGGACGGCGACGCGGTCATCTCACCCACGGCGGCTGAGGGTCGGCGTCGGCCACCGGGATGGAGGTTGCTGTCGAGGCCCGTTGGGCGGCAGGCCGGGCGCCGGGCGTCCGGTCGCGGCGGCCGAGCCCGGGCGTCACAGGCCGACAACGCGACGCCCCTTCCCGGGCGGGGGCAGTCACGGCGTCGAGGGCGTGCCCGGGGGCGAACTGCGCGCAGCGAGCCATGGCTGCGAGGATGACATTTTCTGGAACGGTCGGTCAAATACTCGGGGTTGCGGCACCGGAGCACCACGAGCGGAACCACCGTTCCTGCCGGGCACGGTTGCGTCGAGCAGCACCGCCCCGCCGCGCGCTGCGCGCGGCGGGGCGGTGTGGTGGTCGCGGTCGGGGCCGGGTGCTCCCGCATGAGCCGAGGAGAGCCCGTGAAAGCGGCCGCCGGTGGGGCTTCTACCTGCCGGACGCGGGTGCCGCGCAGGATCGACAACGCGGCCGTCCGGCAAGCGCGTGCCGAGCCTGCGCGGCGCGTCGGGCGGCGCAAGCCGGCGGCGTCGGGCCGCGTCAGCTGCCGGTGTCGGACCGGGCGGCCTGCTGGAACCAGGCGGCGACGTCCGCCGCGACCGACTCCACGTCCGCGGCGCTCGTTCCCCGGACCACAGCGCGGCCGGCGCGGGTGGTGGTGGTCTGCAGCCGGGTCATCACCGAGCCCACCTTCAGCTTCAGTTCCGCGTCGACCACGCCCTTCCTGGCCCGGATCTCGTCGAGCGTCGGCATGGAGAGCACACGTCCCGGCGGGGTGTTCAGGGTGACCCACCCGAACAGGTCGTCGTCGGACGCCTCCGCGCGGGCCGGCGCGGGCGCGCCCAGCACCGAGGCCGCCCAGTGCCGGTGCAGGTCGATGCCACGGGTCAGCAGAACCGTCCGATCGATGCGCCCACCCGCGATACGGCCGGCGCATTCCCCGAAGACGAGCGATCCATCGGCCTGTTCGAAGGCCTCCAGGTGGAACACCCCGTCGGTGAACCCGAGTGTGTCGGCCGTCGTCTGCACCAGGTGCCGGGCTCGCGTGTAGCGGGCCTCGTCCTGTGCGGGCTGCAGGGCGACCGACCCGTTGAGCGCACCGTCCAGGGCGGTGATCTGGTTCTGGAAGTACCGGGACACGCAGACGTCCACGACCTTCCCGTCCCGGACCGCGCCGTCGAGGTGCAGTTCGTCACCGGACACGAACTCCTCGCAGACCCAGGGGCCCGCACCGTGCTCCTTCTGCCAGACGGCGACGTCGTCGTCGGTGCGCAGGGCCCTGGTGTCCTGGGCGCCCGCCCCGGACGGCGGCTTGACCACCACCGGCAGGCCGCCGACCTCGGCCACGGCGTCGGTCAGCTCCTCCGGCTGGACGAAGACCGCGGACCGGGCGAGGGGCACACCCGCGCGACGCAGCGCCGTCTTCTGGGCATGCTTGTCGCGCAGCAGCACCGCGACCGGCACCGGCAGGCAGCGCGCCCCGCAGGACGTGCCGATCACCGCGGCCGTCACCAGGCCGTGTTCCAGGGCGCTGGTGATCACATCGAACTCGTCGAGGCCGATCCCGTGCCGGGCGAGTCCCAGCAGCACCTGCTCGGCGTCCATGGGGTCCTCGACCACCAGGACGCGGTCGACCAGGCCGTGCTTGCGCAGCGCCGCGGCGTGCCGGGGGGTCGCGACACAGGTCACCCGTGCCCCCAGGTCGCGCAGGGCCGTCAGGGAGTCCTCCGGTTTGGCACCGAGCAGCAGGACCCGGTTGCCGTCGTCACCGATGTCACTCACCGTCTTCTCCTTCGAGATCATCGTCGCGGGATCGTCTTCGTGATGGCATGGGGGAGGCGCCGGGGCCTGGTCATCCGGCTGCCGCCCCGTCGTGGGGGAAGGGGTCGATCCGGGCCGCGAAGTCCCCGTGCTCGGCGACCGCGAGGCCCTGGCTGTACGGGACGCCCAGGCGCTCCAATTGGGCCGCGACCGCCGGTGACGGCCCGGCGGCCCGCAGCAGATCGACCTCGGGGACCACCACGACCCGCGGGTCGCCCATGTCCTCGGCGGCGGCCGGCCGGAGGGCGTCGAGACGCTCCTGCACATGCGGCCAGTAGCCGGCCATCTTGGCGCCGCCCAGAACCCGGCAGTCGCCCAGCAGGGGAAGCATCGCCAGGTTGCTGTAGTTGTCGAAGACGGTCGCCCGGTGTGCCGGGCACTCCACGAGGATGCCGTCGGGGCCGGTGCGCCGCCCCTGTGCCTGCTCGGTGAGCAGGCGGCACCAGGCCCGAAGGTGCCGGTCCCCTGCGTCGGCCGTGGACGCGGGCTGCGCCGCGTGCTCCTGCACGAAGGACACGAGCAGATCGAGCGGAAGGTAGGTCACCGTCGGCGACGAGACCATGCCGGCCGCCCGTTCGATCACCGCGCCGACCAGCATGTAGGAGACGCCCAGGTCCGCTCCCCACCGGGCGACGCGGGCCGCGTCGCGATCGGCCGGGGCCGCGTGTTCGGGCTCGTGTTCCATCGGCGGCTGACTGCCGACGGTCACATGTTTGCGCTTCTTGTTCCGGGAGAACTGGCGGTGACAGCGCACCGTCCCGTCCTCGCCCAGATACCACCAGGCGTAGGGGCGCCAGCCGAGGTCGGAGAAGTTGATGTGGGTGAGGACGACGCGGACGTGGTGGGCGGGGTTCGTCTCCCGCCGCTGGACGACGCCCGCGTACCAGCCCACCCGTGTGCGCGGGTCGAAGACGTTGGGGCTCGCGTGCGGCAGCGACACCAGGACCGAGTCGCTCTCGGCCCACCGGGTCAGCGCGGCGTCGTCGAGACCCAGCAGGGCCAGAGCTTCCTCCGCGGCCTCGGCCGGTGTGCCGGGCCGTAGCAACTCCCGGCGCCTGCGCCGCACGTACGCGAGGAACGCTGTTTCAGTGCGCACCGACCAGTTCCTCCATCTCCCTCGTCCGTCCCACGCTCCACCACCTGACTCCGGCGGCCCCGAGCAGGACGGCGAGCGCGATCCAGGCACCGGTGAGGCCGAGAGCCTCCACGAGCCAGCCGGCCACCAGGGCGGCCACGCACTTGGCCGTCCCCGCCACGGCATTGCGCACCACCGTGAAGCGGCCCACCTGGTCCTCGGGGGGAGCCTGGTTGGTCAGTACCTGCATCACCATCACATGGGTGGTCAGCACGGCGCTGAGCACGAGGTACAGCAGGACGACGGCCGCCGGCCAGCGGAAGAGCGCGATCGTGGCGGCCAGCACCGCGGCGGCCGGGAAGGCGGCCTGCAGGACGAGGTGCGACGACAGCCGCTTGCTGGTCAGCGCCGTCCCGGCGAGGAACCCGCCGCCCATGCCGGCCACGCTGAGCACCGCGTAGAAGTCACCGGACCCGGGGGCCACCGACTGTGCCAGGGGAACGGCGACGGTGGAGATGAACGGCAGGGCGCCACTGCTGGGGAACGAGTACAGCAGGATGGTGCGCAGCACCCGGGAGCCGCGCGAGGCGTCCCGCTGGGGCGCCGCGGGCTTCGCCTGCCGTCCGCTGTTCCCGGCCGCCGAGGGTGTGGCGGCCGGGGTGTCCTCCTTCTCCGGCCGTGCGGAGGTGCGAGGTGTCTCGGACGGCGCGGCGGTGTCCTGTGCCTCGCGCCGCGCCGAGGGGGTGGCGAGACGGACGGCGATGAGTCCCGCCAGGTACAGCAGGGCCGCGGTGGCGAAACACCAGCCCACCGCGCCGATCCCGAGCAGGACGCCGGCGGCCCCGCCGCCGACCGCTCCGCCCACCTGCGCCAGCGATGTCGAACGCTGCCGCAGCCGGATGGCTTCCGAGGCCGTGTATCCGTGGCGGATGAAGCGGCCCGCGTGCGCCTTGTTCATCGTCTTGACGAAGCTGAGGCTGCACTGCACGACGGCGAAGGCGGCCAGCGCGAACGCCGGCGGCGAGCCGGCCGTCCACACCACGGTGAGCAGCAACGACCCGGCGAACAGCACCCAGTTCGTGAGGGACAGCCGGTGCGCCGGGTCCCCGTTGTCGGCCCGCTTGCGGATGAGCAGTCCGAGGACGACGCCCGGCAGATAGGCCGCGGCGTTCATCGCGCCGGTGACCATCGCGTTGTGACTGAGCCGGTAGGAGGCCCACATGATGGTGACCGCCTGGGCGGTCTCGGCGACGCTGCTGGTGCCGAAGTAGGTGAGCAGCCACCGTCCGCTGCGGGCCGACCGGGTGAGAGTGTCCTGTGTCATCCGGCCGTGCCGCTCCTCGCGGTCACCGCATCGGCGGCGCCCGGTGCCGTGACGGCGGCACGCAGCCGGGCGGTGTCCTCGGCGGACAGTCCCTCGTAGTACAGGCGGTATTCGAAGTCGCAGGAGTTGGTCGGGCCGGCGCCCCGGGCCGTGTTGCCCTCGCCGATCATCACCACGCCGGGCAGCCGGCCGGCGTCGGCGGCGGGCAGCGGCAGGCTGCCGTCCGGGTTGGGGCGGGCCCAGAGCATGCCGCTGCGCTCGGCCGGCGGTCGCTGCGGCGCGAAGCGGAGGACCTCCAGGCCGAGCTGTGCGGCGACGAAGGCGCCCCAGATGTCCGCGCCGGTCGTCACCCGCAGCAGCTCGCCCCAGCCGGCGCCGGCCGGACGCAGGCCGACCTCCCCGAAGGTCAGGCGTGTGCCGTCGTAGAGGAACTCCACGTGGAAGACGCCGTGACCGGCGTCGAGTTCCTCGATCACCCGGTGGGCCAGCTCGGTCAGCCGTGGGCGCAGCGGGTCGTCGCCCGGCAGGAAGGACGTGCCCCAGGTACCGGCGGTCTGCAGCGCGGGCCGGTCGTACTCGGAGATCACCATCCAGGAGACCGTGCCGTCGTGGAAGACGCCGTCGCAGTGGAACTCGCGCCGCACGTCCACGGCCTCCTCGACCAGCCACAGCCCCTCGTGCTCCGTGAGCCAGGTGCGGGCCTGCCCGGCCGGCATCCGTCGCACGTCGCGCGACGCCGACGAGGCGATCGGTTTCACCACCACCTCGTGGGTGCCCTCAGGGACGTCGGGGCCGCCGGCCAGGAACCGGCCGGACAGCCAGGCCCGGGGCGAGGGCACGGCGGAGGAGAGCCGGTTGCGCATCCGCCACTTGTTCGTCGCCAGCAGGCTCTGCTCGTAGCCGAGTCCGGGCAGGCCGTACTGGCTGCGCAGGTATCCGGCCGCGAGCATGGTGCTCTCGCTGGTCGCCACGACCGCGGCGAAGGGACGGCGCGCCATCAGCTCGTCGGCGGCACGCAGCAGCTCCGGGCCCGGCTGCCGGCCGGACTGTTCCGCCCGGGCGGGAAGACGGACGAACTCGTGGGTGTCCGAGAACAGGCCCATGGCCCGGCGGGCCCACTCCTTGTCGCGCCCGAGCACGAGGACGCGGGTGCTGGATTCTGACACGTCAGGCACTCCGGTTGAACGCGGCTATCGCGCGCAGTGTGTCCATCAGTTCCTTGTGCGTAGCCGCCTTGGCGATGGCGTGTCCGCAGCGGCCGTAGATGCCCACCCGGTCGTTCTCGGGGGCCGGATAGTCCAGTTCGACCAGATCGAAACGCTCGCGGAAGGAGTCCTCGGTGAGCGCGGGGTCGGGGCTGCGGACGAGGTAGATCCAGCCGTACAGCTCGGTGGGGTCGGCCGGTGTCTCCGGCACGTCGGGTTTGCGGCCGAGCGCCACGTCGATCGTGGCGCCGTACAGGTCGACGCCGTGGGTCATGCGCAGGATCTCGGGGGTGAGCGCTCCGGCCGGCCGTGCTCCCACCTCGCCGAGGACCAGTTCTCCGTCGGGCCGTACGAACGCCTCGAGGTGGAAGACGGTGTCGGGTGCGTCCAGCGCGCGCAGCACGTCGGAGGCGAACCGGGTGGCCCGGTCGGCGAGTTGCTTCTCGGCGGGGCCGAGCGGCGCGTCGGCCACGGCCTTGCCCCGGGTCCAGCCCATCAGCGGGTCGAGATAGCTGGAGACCGCCGCCCACAGGGGGCGGCCTTCCCACCACACACCGTCCACATGGATCTCGCGGCCTTCCACGAAGGACTCGGCCACGGTCTGGACCTCGGAGACGAAGGGGTGACGGCGCAGATAGTCGTCGAGTTCGGCCTGACTCCCGACGGGTTCGGTGGCCTGGGAACCGAAGCCGTCGGCCGGTTTGACCACGAAGGTGTCCCCCAGCCGACGGGCCAGGGCCTCGTAGTCGGGGTCGGTCGGCTTGACGTAGACGCAGTCGGCGACGGGTATGCGCCCGGACACGGCACGCTTCTGTACGCGCTTGTCCCGGAACCGCACGGCCCGTGCCGGATCGGTGTCACCGGGCAGGCCGAACACCGAACGCAGCACGCTGGCCGCGAACATCGGGTGTTCGTGGCCGGTGACGACTGCTCTGACGCCGGTGCCCGGGTGCTCCGTCACCGCGCGGAGGACCTCCTCGGCGTCGGAGAGGTCGGTGACCCGCGTCCAGGACTGGTCATCCAGCCCGGGCTTGACCTTGTCGACCACGAAGTGCAGATCCAGGCCGCGGCGCCGGGCCGCCTCGACGAAACCTGCTCGATACCCCAGACAGACAACAGTCACTGACGTGCACCGATCTCTTTGACGTACAGGTGGTGGGCCGGCGGGAACGGCTGTGTCTGCCGGTATCCCAGGGACGTGAAGAACTCGATGTTGGCGCTGAGAGTATCGCGCAGCGCGACGACCATGCGGCAGGTCCCCCGAATCCGGGTAGCCGCCAACTCCTCAACCGCAGCGACCAGTTGACTTCCCACGCCGTGCCGGCGCCAGGGGACGCGGACGGACAGCGCGTCCAGGGTGTGGCCTTCCGGATCCGGCTCGTGGTGCACCACACCGACCAGCTCCTCCTCCCGATGTGCCAGCAGCCAGGACGACGCGCAGGCGCGGACGGTCGCGGCGGACCACCGCAGAGCGGTTGGGCTGAACCCCGTCGCGAAAGGCCGGTAGACCTCCTGGACCAGGTCCGCCACGGCCGCCGCGTCCTGCTCGCGCGCCTGCCGGATCCGGACGGTGCTCACCGCGGCCGCACGGCGTAGAACGCCTCGCTGACGTAGGGGAGACGGATCCGCCCGTCGTCCTCGTACCGGGCGCACAGCTCGCGCACCCGGTCGAAGAAGACCGATCCGACGGCGCCGACGGCCCGCTGGGCCTGGGTGGAGGAGGAACTCATGGTGACGAACTCCTCCACGGTCAGCGTCTGGTGCCAGCGGCAGTCCCGTCGCTCCACCTGGGCGAAGGCGGCGCTCAGCTCACCGGCGATGTCGAAACTGCGGTAGGTGCGGCTGTAGCCCGGGGAGAGCTCCTCCAGCAGGTCCTCGTAGGCGGAGGCGAAACCGCCGGCCGCGTGGTCGCGGTTGTTCTGGACGACCAGGCACACCCCGGCCGGGTTCAGACACCTGGCCGCCTCGCGGACGTAGGCCTCCCGGTTCATCCACTGGTAGGACTGGGCGGCGACCACGAGGTCGACCGAGCCGGCGGGCCAGGTGCCGAGATGATCCTCGGCGGTGCCCTGGTGCCAGATGACCTGGGGGAACTTCTCGCGACCGATGCGGATCATGTCGGTCGAGATGTCCACCGCGTGCACCTCGGTGCCGGCGGGCAGCTGGGGCAGCAGCCCCTCCAGGGCGATGCCGGTGCCGGCGCCGGCGTCGACCACCGTGAGGCGGCGGTCGGCCGGCAGGGACGCGACGGCGTGCTGGAACAGTTCAGCCGGGTACCGGGGCCTGGCGCGGTCGTAGTCGCCGGCCAGGCCGTCGAACTTGGCTTGTGGAGTGGACAAGTGGTTCACGCTCCGATGACGTCGTTCTGCACACGGGGAAGCAGTCCCCCCTGGCCGATCATCTCCAGGAGGAAGGGCGGCGGCGCGGGGAACGTGGCGAGGGTCGTGCCCTCGCCGCGGATCTCTCCGTGTTCCAGGTCGACGGAGATCCGCGCCCCTTCGGTCAGCCGCTCGGTGTCGGCCTCGATCGCCGGCAGGGCCAGGTTCCAGCAGTTGCGGAA
The DNA here is from genome assembly GCF_045209695.1 of Streptomyces thermoviolaceus. Lineage (NCBI taxonomy): Bacteria > Bacillati > Actinomycetota > Actinomycetes > Kitasatosporales > Streptomycetaceae > Streptomyces > Streptomyces thermoviolaceus. Next base: position 1,196,299 of record NZ_CP109280.1, read on the forward strand.
GAGGATCCGCCCGAAGCGCGGGGCGATCACCAGGCCGATGCCGTTCGCCAGCAGGGTGGAGACGGCCTGTTCCCGTGAACTGCCGATGCCGAAGACGGAGTCGCCGACGATCGCGTCCCCGGGCTCCAGCGTGTCGACGAATCCCGGGAGATACGCCTCGAACAGGTGCGGCGCGAGGAGGGCGGGATCGGTGTGCATGTGCTTGTACCGGGCCGGGATGATGTCGTCGGTCGAGACCATACCCGGCACGCGGCGCACCCGGTACGTCGTCGTGTACGTCACGGCAGATCCTCCACGCGGGGTATCGCCCCGGTCAGCGCGGTCGCGGCGGCCACGACGGGCGAGGACAGGTAGATGTTGGCCTCGGGGTTGCCCATCCGCCCGCGGAAGTTGCGGTTCATGGTCGACAGCACGTTCTCGCCCCGGGCGGGCAGCGGGCCCTGCGTACCGACGCAGGTGCCGCAGCCGGCGGGGGTGACCACCGCTCCCGCGGTCAGCAGGGTGTCGATGTAGCCGGCGCGCATGGCCTCCCGGTAGACCCCGGCCGAACCCGGGGTCACGACGAACTGGACGCCGTCCGGGACCCGGTTGCCCTGTACGACCTGCGCCGCCTCGGCGATGTCCTCCAGCCTGCTGTTGGTGCAGCTGCCCAGGAAGACGTACGAGATCGGGGTGCCCGCCGCCTCGTCGAGCGGCACGGTCCGGGCCGGCAGATGCGGCAGGGCCACCGTCGGCTGCAGTCCGTCGATGTCGTAGTCGACCAGGGTCAGCCCCGGTGCCGTGCCGGTGGGGATGGTGCCCTCCTCGTCCGGGACGAAGACGCACTTCGCACCGAGTTCGACACCGAGGCTGGCCAGGCTGGCGGACGCGTCGCGGGACAGTGCCCGCACCCAGTCGCCGGTGAACTCCACCGACCGGTACAGGAAAGGTTCCTGTCCCCTGTCGCGCAGCAGGCTGAGGAGCACGTCGCGGGGCCGTGCGGCCCGGCTCGGTGTTCCGGTGAACCTGACCTCGACGGTCTCGGGGACTTTCAGCCAGGTGGTGCCCGTGACCATCGCCGCGACGATGTCCGAGGCGCCCATGCCGAGCCCGAGGGCCCCGAAGGCGCCGCCGGTGCAGGTGTGCGAGTCCGATCCCAGCACCAGGGCACCCGGGGTGAACCAGCCGGCCTCGGCGGCCAGGACGTGGCTGATACCCGCGCCGCGGGCCCGCACGTCCACGCCGAGACGAGCCGCGAACCGGTCGGCGTCCTTCATCCGGTCCGCCATGTCGACATCGGCCACGAGAACGGAGTGGTCGAAGACGAAGCTCACCCGCTCCGGATCGAAGACCGTCGTGAAGCCGTGCCGCTCGTAGAGCCTGGCGATGGTGGGCGCGTTGCCGTCCTGCACGTAGACCCGGTCGGGACGGACGGTGACCAGCTGACCTGGGGCCACCGGGCCGCCACCGCCGGCCAGGTGGCCGGCGATGATCTGTTCGGCCAGCGGTGTGCCGCTGACGAGCTTCTGTGTCACGCCCGCACCCTCAGCCCTGTGCGGCGCGGACCTTGCCGGCCATCTCGCGCAGCCGGTGCGCGGGGACCGTCCCGCCGGTGGCGATGGCCTCCGCCCGCACCTGCTGCAGCAGCTCGTCCAGCGCGTCGGAGTCCAGGTCGGCACCGTCCTCGCCGAGGGCGTGGGCGATCACACCGCGTCCGGAGTGCTTGCCGACGAGCAGCTTGCGCTCACCGCCGACCAGGTCCGGGGGAAAGGGCTCGAAGGTGGAGGTGTCCCTGAGCATGCCGGTGGTGTGGATGCCCGACTCGTGGGCGAAGACGTTGGGACCCACGACCGGCTGCCACGGCGAGGTCGGGAAGCCGCAGGCCTGGGCGACCAGCCGGGACAGCGCGGTGAGCTGGGAGACGTCGATGCCGAGGTCGACGCCGTGCCACTGGCGCAGGCTCATCACGACCTGGGCGAGGTCGGCCATGCCGGCCCGCTCGCCGATGCCGTTGACGGTCACGTGGAAGTAGCGCACGCCGGCCTCGATGGCGGCCAGCGTGTTCGCCACCGCCAGCCCGAAGTCGTTGTGGCAGTGGGCCTGCAGGTCGATGTCGGAGACGGAGGCGATGGCACGGACCCGCTCGGCGTACTGGCTGGGCGACAGGATGCCGATGGTGTCGGACAGGCGCAGACGGTCGGCCCCCGCCTCGGCGACGGCGACGGCGTACTCCTGGAGGAAGCCGGGCTCGGTCCGTCCGATGTCCTCGGCGCTGATGCTGACGAAGCAGCCCTGGTCCTTGGCCGTCTTCACCATGTCCTGCGCGGTGGACAGCAGCCAGGTGCGGTCCCTGCGCACGGAGTTCTTCAGGTGGTTGTCGGAGGTGGGCAGACCGATGTGCACCGCCTTGAAGCCCAGGTCGATGCTCCGCTGGATGTCACTGCGGACACCTCGGTTCCAGCCGATGAGGGTGACCTCGTCACGGCGCTCCAGCATCTGCTTCAGCGCCCTGACCTCCTCGCCCCCCATGGTGGGGATGCCCGGTTCGATCCAGCGCACACCGGCGTCCACCAGGGCGTTGAAGATCTTGACCTTCTTCTCCGCCGACAGGGCCACGCCGGGAGTCTGCTCGCCGTCACGCAGCGTGGTGTCCTCAAGAATCAGGTCATCGCGCATGGTCATGGTGCTGTCCTCTTTCGTCGGTCGTCACTGTTTCGGTCACGTACTGGTTCTCGGGGCGGCGCAGCCCCAGCTTCTCCCGCAGGGTTCCGGGGCGGTATTTCTGTTTGAAGACGCCCTTGTGCTGGAGCCGGGGCAGGATGTTCTCGGAGAAGTCCCGGAGGCTTTCCGGCAGCAGCGGGGGCATGATGTTGAAACCGTCGGCGGCACCGTTCTCGAACCACCGGACGATCTCATCGGTCACGAAGTCGTAGGTGCCGATGAGCGTCATATGGCCACGCGAGGTGGTCATCCGCTCGTAGAGCTGACGGATGTTCAGTCCGTCCTCGTAGGCGAGTTTCTCGATGAGCGCGCGCCGGCTCGTGTTCGCATTGCTCGGCGGCAGTTGCGGCAGCGGCCCTTCGATGTCGCAGCCGGACAGATCATATCCGCCGACGAGATCGGAGAGCATGCTCAGTCCGAATTCCGGCCGGATGAGCGCCTGGAGTTCCTCGACCTTCTCGCGGGCCTCTTTCTCGGTGCGGCCCGCGTACACGGTCAGCCCGGGAAGGATGATGATGTCCGGATTGAGCCGGGGATGACGGGACGCCCGCCGGTCCAGGTCCTGAGCGAACGCCACGGCGGACTCCATGTCCGGCTGGGCTGTGAACACCATCTCGGCGGTGCGGGCCGCGAGTTCACGGCCCGCCTCGGAGGATCCCGCCTGCACGATCAGCGGATACCCCTGCGGCGGCCGTGAGACGTTGAGTTCCGCGTCCAGCGAGAACACGCGGCCGCGATGCCGCAGCCTGTGCCGTTTCGCCGGGTCGTAGAACTGCCCTTCCGCCTTGTCCGCGGGGAAGGCGTCGTCCTCCCAGGTGTCCCAGAGCCGGCACACGATGTCGATGAACTCGTTGGCGCGCTCGTACCGTTCCGCATGCGCGGGGTGGGCAGGGAGCCCCAGGTTCCGGGCCGCCGCCAGTTTCGACGTGGTCACCAAATTCCAGGCGGCGCGCCCCCGCGAGATGATGTCGAGACTGGCGTACTCGCGGGCCAGGTTGTAGGGCTCCTTGTACGTCGTCGAGGACGTCGCCACCAGGCCGATGTGCTCGGTGACCATGGCCAGGGCGCTGAGCAGGGTGAGCGGTTCGAAGAACGTCACCCGTCCGCCGAAGCCGGCCTGGTCGTCGTTGAACACGGCCGGGGCGTCGGAGAGGAACAGCGTGTCGAAGAGCCGCTCCTCGGCGTACCGGGCCACCTCGACGTAGTGGTCGAGATTGCGTGTGGCCGTGGTGTCGCTCGACGGATGGCGCCAGGAGGCGGCATGGTGCCCGGTGCCGTACGACACGTAGGCGCCCATGACCATCTCTTGTCTGCGTTGTGCGGGCATTGGCCGGCTCCGTGGATCAGTTGCGGGGGGCCCGCACGATGGGCCTCTTGTCGTCGGGCATCGTCAGCAGCTTCGAGGTCTCGATGCACACCTCACCGGCCTCCAGGGCGCGGCCGTGGTCGAGGATGCGGTGGCTGACCTCCTCCATCGCCCTGGTCGCCGCCCGCAGCATCTGGTTGGCGTAAATGATCATGTTGAAGCCCGCGGCGTGCAGCTCCTCCTCGGTGACGGAGGGGTAGGCCGTGGGAATCGCCACGAGCGGGGTGTCCGGGTGCCGGCGCCGCAGCTCGCGGGCCAGATCGAGCAGGGGCGCCTCGTCGGAGCTGCGGCTGTGCAGCACCAGTCCGTCGGCGCCGGCGGCCACGTAGGCGCCCGCACGGTCCAGGATCTCCTGCCGGGACAGGCCGGTGATGAGCCCCTCGAGCCGCGCGATGATCATGAAGGCGTCGGAGGACTGCGCGGCCTTCCCGCGGGAGATCTTGTCGCAGAACTCGTCGACCGGCGCCATGGTGTGCAGCCCCTCACCGGGCAGCAGGGAGTTCCGCTTCTCTCCGCACTTGTCTTCGATCACCACGGCGGAGACGCCTCGGCGCTCCATCGCCTTGACCAGGTACTCGAAGTGGAGGGTCTGTCCTCCGGTGTCCCCGTCCATCACCAGCGGCAGGGTGCTGACGGAGAAGATCTGGTCGATCCAGGACAGCCTCACTTCCATGTCGAGCAGTTCGATGTCCGGCAGGCCGCGCAGGGCCGAGTCGGTCAGCGAACTGGACCAGAAACCATGGAACTCCCGCCTGTCGGGCCCCTTCCCCTGGGCGTGTTCGGCGATGACCGCCGCCAGCGGACTGTGCACTTCGATGATGCGTACCGGTTCACCCCGGGACAACGACTCCCGGAGCGCCGTCAATCGGGTCTCGTTACCTATGGTGGAAATGCTCACGGGTTCCCCTGTCGACGAATGTGCTCCATCTCAAGCCGTCGGCCGGGCGACAGCGCCGGGCTGCCATTGCCGCAGCCCAACGGAGACGCACCGCAGGAACAGGTGCGTTCCTGGCGGGGTGCCGCTCGGCCGGTGCGGGAACTTCAGTGCGGGAACTTCAGTGCGGGAACTTCGGTGCGGGAACTTCGGTGCGGGAACTTCGGTGCGGAAGGCTCGAAAAAGGAACTGGATGACGTTCACGATCCACTGTGTGGCTCCTTGTACCGGGTCCTAAGCCCGCTCGAGGAGCGGCAGAGAAAGGAAATGGTCTACTCCATGCCCACGTCAAGATCACTCACCGACGCCGGCCGGGCGAGGGGTTGCTTTCGGCCATCGATCGGCATCTTGCGCACCGTGCACCGTCTATGCTCCGGCCACCGGAAATCTGCTCCGCACTGACCGACAGTCAACGCGTGCGGTGAAGTAGCTCACGTTTGATCTTCGGATGGCCACGTATCCCGGCGCGTAGCGCCCGGGGCATATGCATGACGCTCACCTACCGTGACGGTGATCGCAGTTGGCCAATTGCGACTGGCCGAATGTGCACCCTCGGGGGCAGCATTTGCCCGCTTTCCTGATGGGCGATTGATTGACCGGGTATGGCGCGGTGTGTCTCGCCTCTCCTCCGAGTCGGTCCTTCGCGTTGGTCCCAGCCATGGCCCAGGTGCGGCAGACGTGGCAGGGGTGGCGCGGTGCGGAACACGACAGGCGTCGCGCGGGACACGACAGGCGTCGCGGCACACAACGGACGTCACACGCACGACAGGCGTCACAGCGCACCCCGGTGAGTGCTCCGTGCCGCCCGCGCACCGGTCGCACCTCGTCCCCCCCTACTACGCGATGGTGCAGGTGAGGGCAAGTTCGCGGCTTTCTCTGCGCGGAAGACGATCAGTGTGTGTCATAGGCCCATGAGTTCAGGGCTGGATGCCGCTGTGCAGGATCCCGTTGCGTCACCGGTCCTGTTGCCGGTCGACCGGCTGTCGGCGGCGGCGCGGCGGGCGTGGGCGAAGCACGACCGGAAGACGGACAGCTGGCTGCCCCTGTGGCGGCACATGGCGGACAGCGGTGCCGTGGCCGGGCTGCTGTGGGAACGCTGGCTGCCACGGTCCGTCCGCGGGCTGGTGAGTGAGATCCTGCCGGGCGGTGAGGAGGACGCCCGCGTCCTGGTGCGCTTTCTCGCCGCCGTCCATGACATCGGCAAGGCCACGCCTGCCTTCGCCTGCCAAGTGGAGTCCCTGGCGGGCCCGATGAGGGATGCCGGTCTCGGCATGCCCTCGCTCCGTGAGTACGGCGAGGACCGGCGGCTCGCTCCGCACGGGCTGGCCGGGCAGGTGCTGCTGCAGGAGTGGATGGACGGCCGCTTCGGTCTGCGCGGGCGGGTGTCGGGGCAGTTCGCTGTGGTCGCGGGCGGTCATCACGGGGTTCCCCCGGATCACGGGGAGATCCACGATCTGCAGTTGCGTCCACGTCTGCTGCGGCATTTGGGACCTGCTGAAAGCTTGTGGCGTCAGGTGCAGTACGAGCTGATGGACGCCTGTGCCGAGGCGACCGGGGCCGCGAGCCGACTGCCTGCATGGGGAGCGGTCCGGCTTCCGCAGACGGTGCAGGTGGTTCTGACGGCGGTGGTGATCCTCGCGGACTGGATCGCCAGCGCGCCCGAGCTGTTCCCGTACAACCCGCAGAGCTGGCAGCCGGCCGGCCCGGTGGGCGAGCGGCGCAGGCTTCGTGCCGCCTGGGACGACCTGGATCTGCCGGAGCCGTGGAATCCCGAGGAGCCCGAAGACTCCCCGGCCGACCTGTTCGCGCACCGCTTCCCCGGGCTCGCGGACGCGGCGATCCGGCCGGTGCAGTCCGAGGCCGTGGAGATGGCGCGCTCCATGCCCGAGCCGGGGCTGCTGATCGTCGAGGCACCCATGGGCGAGGGGAAGACCGAGGCGGCGCTGGCCGCGGCGGAGATCCTGGCCGCACGGTCCGGTGCCGGCGGGGTGCTGGTGGCTTCGCCCACACGTGCCACGGGGGACGCCATGTTCCCTCGCCTGTTGCGGTGGTTGGAACGGCTGCCGGCCGGCCTGAAGGAGGACCGTCGGCGTACGGTCGTGCTGGCCCATGCCAAGGCGGCGCTCAACGAGGTCTGGGCCGGTCTGCTGCGCCGCAGGCAGCCGTCCCTTCTCGGTGTCGACGCGGATCAGCGGCAGGGGGACACGGACGTCAAGCCGTCCGCCCTGCACGCCCACCAGTGGTTGCGCGGCCGCAAGAAGCAGTCGCTGGCGTCCTTCGCGGTGGCGACCGTGGACCAGGTGCTGTTCGCCGGGCTGAAGAGCCGTCACCTGGCGCTGCGGCATCTGGCGGTGGCGGGCAAGGTCGTGGTGATCGACGAGGTGCACGCCTACGACGCCTATATGGGCCGGTACCTCGACCGTGTCCTGGAGTGGCTGGCGGCGTACCGGGTTCCGGTGGTGCTGCTGTCGGCCACGCTGCCGCAGGAGCGGCGCCGGGCACTGGTGGCCGCGTACGCCGGCGTCGAGGCGGCGAAGGAAGGGGAGACGGGGAGCGACGCCTACCCCCTGATCACTGCCGCCTGTCCGGGCCGGCCGGTTCTCTCGGCACGTCCGCCGGCTGCCTCCGGCCGGCGGACGCAGGTGGCGCTGGAGCGGCTGGACGACGACCTGGAAGCACTGGCGGACCGTGTGGAGCGGGAGCTGGCGGACGGGGGCTGCGCGCTGGTCGTCCGCAATACCGTGGACCGGGTCCTGCAGACCGCGGACGTGTTGCGGCAGCGCCTGGGCGAGGACGTGGTCACCGTGGCGCACTCGCGTTTCCTCGCCGCGGACCGGGCCGCGAAGGACGCCTGGCTGCTGCGCCGGTTCGGTCCGGACGGGCGGGAGCGTCTCGCGCGTCACGTGGTCGTGGCCAGCCAAGTGGCAGAACAGAGGCGGGCTTGTGGTCCCCGCGCGTGCGGGGATGGTCCCGGCCGGACACGCTACTCCCCCGGTCTCGGGTTGCGGTCCCCGCGCATGCAGGCGTGTCCCCTTCCCGCAGCCGCAGCCGCAGCCGCCGCCGCAGACGAAACGGATGCCGATCCGAGGTGCTCCCCACGCAAGCGGGGCCCGGCCCCTTGCCGCCCACCGAGCGGCGCCCCCACCGCGCCTCGAAGCCCTCCCCGCCCCTGATACCGACCCGGCATCACAGCCGCCCCAAGAGGTCTTGGACGCCGATGCCCGCCCGGGCGGAGGGTGAAGGCGTCAACGCGATGCGATGCCTGCGAGGAACAAGAGGGTGCAGACATGAAGGTTCTCGTCACCGGTGGGTCCGGTTACATCGGCAAGGCGGTCATCCGCGAGCTGCGCGCGGGCGGTCACACCGTCCGGGCGCTGGCGCGCAGTGACCGGGCCGCGCAGGCTGTCGAGGCCGTGGGCGCCGAGCCGGTGCGCGGCACGTTGTCGGACCTGGACGTGCTCAACGAGGCGGCCGCCGGCGTCGAGGCGGTCATTCATCTCGCCCAGGCCGAGACCGGCGAGGAAGATCTCGCCGCGGCCGAGGCGATGCAGGACGGCGTCGGGGCCGGTACGTATGTGCACACGGGCGGCACCTGGGTGTACGGCGACACCGGCGGTGTCGTCGGCGAGGACGCCCCGTGGAACCCGCCGGCGCTGGTGGCCTGGCGGCGGCCCGTCGAGGACGCCGTTCTGGCACGTGCCGAGCGGGGTGGCCGTCCCGTCGTCGTCCGGCCCGGGCTGCTGTACGGCGGCGACAACCGGCTGATCGACATCTTCTTCACCCAGCCCGGCAAGAAGGCCGGTGCCGTGGCATACATCGGCGACGGCTCCCAGCACTGGGCGCTGGTGCACGTCGACGATCTCGCCAAGCTGTACGTCGCCGCTCTGCGTGCCGCGGCCGGCTCGGTCTATGCCGGTGTCGGCGGGGTGAACCCGACGACGAAGGAGATCGCGGAGGCCCTCAGCCATGGGGCGGGGCTCGGCGGCAGGACCGTGTCCCTCACCCTCGAGGAGGCGCGGGAGCAGATGGGTCCGGTCGCGGACGCCTTCGCGCTGGACCAGCAGCTCACACCGGCGCGCGCCCGTGCCGAGCTCGGGTGGGAGCCGGTGCACACCGACCCTCTGTCCGTCTTCGCCCGCGGATAGAATGTCCTTTATTTCCATCTGGTGGGGGCGGGGATTCTTCCTGCTGGTGGGCGCCTGAAACGGCGTGCTCCGACCTTCGACGACAGGGGCCTCCTGATGACGCGACGCGGGATCGACGTGGATGTCGATCTGCGGAAACTGCGGTACTTCGTGGCGGTCGCCGAGGAGCTGCACTTCGGCCGCGCGGCCGAGCGGCTGTTCATCGCCCAGCCCGCCCTGTCCCGGCAGGTGCGTGCGCTGGAGGAGGAGCTCGGCGTTCAGCTGCTGCGCCGCGACCGGCGGGGCACGGCGCTCACGCCGGCCGGCGCCCAGCTGCTGGAGGATGCCCTGCCGCTGCTCGCCGCCTCCGCGGCGATGGTGCGCAGGGTCACCGCCGCCGCCACCGAGAAACCGGTGTTCACCATAGGTTTCATGCCCGGCATCACGGTCACCCCCGCCGTCCGGGCCCTCAAGGAACGGCATGCCTCGGTGAGCGTCCGCCTGGTGCGGACGAGCTGGAACGATCAGGTCGAGGTGCTGAGCGACGGGCGGGCGGACGTCAGCATCGTCCGTCTGCCCGTCGACCAGAACGGCCTGACCGTGCAGCCGCTGTTCACGGAGCCCCGCCTGGCCGTGCTGCCGGCCGACCATCCGCTCGCCGGGAAGCCCGCCGTCGGCGTCGTCGACCTGGCGGACGACCACCTCCTGCAGGATCCGGAGGCGGTGCCGGAATGGCGTGACGTGGCCCGCGAGCTGCGCACGGGTGAGCGCGACGACGTTCCTCCCCTGCACAGCGTGGAGGAGAAGCTGGAGCTGGTCGCCTCCGGGGCGGGCATCTGCGTCCTGCCGCTGTCCACCGCCGCCTTCTACACGCGGCCCGATGTCGTCGCCGTGCCGGTGGACGACATCGGGCCGAGCCGGGTGTGCCTCGCCTGGATCGCCGCCCGCCGCTCCCGGCTCATCCGGGACTTCGCCGAGGTGGCGTCTGCTTTGGCACCGGCTGCCGTGAGGTGAGAGCGCCCTGCGAAGGGCATCCCCGCAGAGGGCGTCTTCACAGCGTCTCGCGGAGGGTGTGACCGCACGGCCCCCGCCTGTCCGAGGCGGCACTCCATCGCCCCGCACGGGGATCCAGGGCGTTCGCCGCCGACACCGCCGACACCGGAGGGACCATGCTCGGTCTGGAAGTCGTCGTCCTGCTGGGTCTGGCGACTCTGCTCGGCAACATCGGCGCCCACCGGTTGCGTGTCACGCCGCCCGTGATGCTGCTGGTCGCCGGGGTGCTGCTCGGTTTCGTCCCGGCGCTGCGCGAGGTGCGTCTCGCCCCGGACGTCGTGCTGCTGCTGTTCCTTCCCGCGCTGCTGTACTGGGAGAGTCTCAACACCTCGCTGCGGCAGATCCGCACGCATCTGCGGGGCATCGTGCTGCTGAGCACCGTCCTGGTGGTCCTCACGGCCGCAGCGGTCGCCGCCACCGTCCACGCGCTCGGTCTCGGGTGGGGGCCCGCCTGGGTGCTGGGGGCCGCCCTGGCCCCGACGGACGCGACGGCGCTCGGCGTCGTCGGACGGCTGCTGCCCAGACACCAGGCCACCGTGCTGCGCGCCGAGAGCCTGGTCAACGACGGCACGGCGCTGGTGCTGTACGCCGTGGCCGTCGGTGTCGCGGCCGGTGCGGAACACCTCGTCGCCTCACACGTGGCCTGGTTGTTCGTGCGTGCCTGGGCCGGTGGCATGCTGGTGGGTGCTTCCGTCGCCGCGGTGGCCGTCCGGGCGCGGCGGCACACCCGGAACGAGCCGCTGCACGGGCTGGTGCTGATGCTGCTGGTCCCGTTCACCGCCTACCTGATCGCCGAGAGGATCGGTGCCTCCGGGGTCGTCGCGGTGGTGGTGTGCGGGCTGATCATGAGCCAGGTCGGGGCGCGAGTGGTGCGCGCGGACCTGCGGGTGCAGGCCCAGGCGTTCTGGACCACGGCCACCTGCCTGCTCAACGGTGCTCTGTTCGTCCTGGTCGGACTCCAGCTCCATGCCTCGGCGACCGCGCTGTCGGGCCCCGACCTGCCTGGGGCCGTGCTCATCGCCCTGGCCGTGACGGCCGTCGTGTTCGGTGTGCGGCTGGGCCACCTGTACGGCAGCGCGTATCTCATCCGTGTGCTCGACCGCCGCCCGCGGCAGCGGATGCTGCGCTTCAGCAACAGGTCCCGCGTGGTCAGCGGCCTGTGCGGGTTCCGCGGTGCGGTCTCCCTGGCGGCGGCGCCGGCCGTGCCGTTCCGCACCGCCTCCGGCGCGCCGTTCCCGCACCGGGACATGATCGTGTTCGTGACCGGCTCGGTGGTCGTGCTGACCTTGCTGCCGGGGCTGGTGCTGCCGGCCGTGGTGCGCTGGGCCCGGCTGCCCCGCGACACCGCGGCCGAGCAGGAGCACCGGCTCGCGGAGACCGTCGCCACGCGGGAGGCGCTCCGGGCGCTGCCCCGGCTCACCGCCACGCTCGGCATCGGCGACGACGTCTCCGAGCGGTTGCGCGCCGAGTACGAGAACCAGCTCGCCGTCATCCGTGTCCGTGCCGGAGCGGCCGCAGATGCCGAGGGCGACGCCGACGCCGACGGACGGCGGGCCGCGGTCCTGTCCGCGGAGCGGGAGTACCGGGCGCTGCGGCTGGCCCTCATCGCGACCCGGCGTACGACGCTCGTACGACTGCGGGACGACCACCGGATCGACGACGACGTGCTGCGTGAGGCGGTGGCAAGGCTGGATGCCGAAGAGGTCGCCCTCGCGCCCTCCCGTCCGCCCGGCTGACCCGGCCGGACGACAGACCCCGGCCAGGCCCGGCAGGGGATGCCGGTCCGCCGGGCTGCGGGCACGATGGCCGCCATGGAGACGCCGCCTCTGTTCACCTTCGGACACGGCACCGCCGACCGTGACCGGATCATCGGCCTGCTGCGGGACGCCGGGGTCGCCTCGGTGGTGGACGTGCGGACCGCCCCGGGCAGCCGGCACAACCCCGACACGGGGCGGGAGCGTCTCGCCGTGTGGCTGCCTCGGGCCGGGATCGCCTACCGGTGGGAGCGGGCTCTCGGCGGGTTCCGCAGACCGGCCCCGGACAGCCCGGACACCTTCTGGCGCAACGACTCCTTCCGCGGCTACGCCGGATACACCCGCTCCCCGGAGTTCGTCGCCGCGATGGACCGGCTGCTGCGTCAGGCGGCGACGACACCGACGGCGGTGATGTGCGGGGAGTCGGTGTGGTGGCGCTGCCACCGCCGGATCATCGCCGACTTCGCCGTGCTGGCGCGCGGGGTCCCGGCGGTGCATCTGCTGCACGACGGGCGGATCAGCCCGCACGTCCCGACGGCCGGCGCACGGCTGCGCGAGGACGGGCTGCTGGTGTACGACGGTCCGGCCGCCGGTCCGGCCGGATGACGCCGGGCACAGGCCGCGCTCAGCTCTCCGTCACGGTCACGTCCTGCTGACGCACCGCGTGGAAGCGGGGCAGCAGGAGCAGGCCGTGGGAGTTCAGTTCCACCACGGAGACCTGGACGCGTGCCGGGCCGGCGTCCAGGGGGTCGACGGGCTTGCCGGTGTTGGACCAGGTGTGCTCGGCGCCGTCGCACACGGCGTGGGTGCCGCCGATGCCGTGGCGGAGGGTGCTGTCCGGTCGGCCGATGTCGGAGGAGACGAAGACGAGGCCGGTGGCGCCGGTGCAGCGGTAGGTGCCGGAGATCGTGAGGGTGCCGTCGGCGGCCCGCCGCACCGTCGGGTCGACGGTCACGGTCTCGCTCTCGGCCGCTGCGGCGGTGGGCACGGCGGGGGCGGCGGCCAGCAGCAGCGTCGCGGCGGCCACGCCGAGGACGCCTCGTGCGGAACGGACACGTGCGAGGGACATGAGGAAGACCTCCAGGGGTGACGGTCGGTCAAGGGGGGCGGCGCCGACGACGCCGAAGAGCGGAGGGCGCCGGAGATCACGGAGCGGATCTCAGGTGCTCCACCCGTACCGCCGACGGTGCGCCGACGCGGTGAACTCACCCGTTCGGTGGCGAGCCGTGCGTCGTCACCGGCCCGGGACGCTGCCGTGCCGGGCCGGCCGGCTGCCGATGCGGTCCTTTCCTGCTCCCGTGCCCGGTCTTCAGGCACACGGTGGAGCCGCCCGGCTGCTCCCGCTCACGGTGTCGGAGGGCGTGGAGTGCGGGCGGTTCCGCAGGAGCGTGTCCGGCTCCGCCGTCGGCGGGCTCCGCGCCTGTCGAGCGCCGGCGCGGAGCCCGCCTGCTGCGGACGGCTCCCGTGGGGTCAGCTGCTGCGCCTCAGGCGCGCGTACCACGCCTGGACACGTGCCCGCACCAGGGAGGCGAGGACGAGCACGGTGAGCCGGAAACCCTTGTCCAGCAGGAGGTCGGTCACCAGCTTGGCCAGCGGATGCGTCCACAGCTCGGCGAGTGCCGAGGCGTGGCCCAGCAGCAGGCCGAGGGCCGGTCGCAGCGACGAGCCGCAGGAAGCGAGCCGGTCGAGGCCCTCCGCGCACGCGGCAAGGGCGGATCGGAACGGACGGAACATGAGTACCTCACCGGATGTCGGTCGGTGAGGTGTGGCCACACCCCGGTGGAAGCCGGCGTGCGATCGATGCTGGCCAGGGCGGTACGGCGGGCGAATCGATCCGGGGTGAGCGTGTGGGACGGGGGAAAAGGCCCTGGTCGGGCGCGGGCGATGCGAATGGATTCGAGGTCTGGTGCACAGCGGGCGGCAGGGTGCACCGGCTACGCTGCTGCACCCTGCCGTTCCGCAGCGCATGGGGGATCGATGGCATCAGGGGGCGCACGGCACACCGGGCGGCCGGGCGGCCGGAACAGCGGCACCGGCACCGCACCGGGCGTCAGGGCAGCGCACCTGCTGAGCAAGGTGATGGCCCACCAGATCCGACTGCTGCGCGTCAAGCAGCGGCTCGACGAGCAGCAGGCGTCGGACGTCTGGCGGGAGCTGGTGTGCCGGCAGCTGAAGAAGGACCGCGAGGACCGGGAACGCGACGGCCGGCCTCGGCTGCCCGACCGGATGACGGTGTTCCACCCGACGACGTTCCAGCGGCTGCGCACGGAACTCGCGGAACTGGACGCCGAATTGAGCAGTGATCGTCAGGCACTCGTCGAAGCCGTGGCCGACCTGTGCGCGGCGCCGCCCTTCCGCGGCCACATCGCGGCCTCGCTCGCCGGTGGTCTGAAGAAGGCCGCGCAGTTGCTGCCGCCGTCCCGCACCGCGGGTGACGGCGGCTGGGGCGGCCAGAAGGAGCTGCAGGCGGCCACGTCGGCGGCGGTGGCCGCGGCCGACCGCATCGACGACGAGGCCGACGTCAGCCTGAGCCAGGTGTACATCACCCGGGGCTGTGAGGAGGTTCTCGCCCGGAGGGTGCTCACCGGCCTGGGCAGAGCCGACCGGGAGCCCCGCGTGGACATCGTGCTGGGCGAACCGGGCACCGGAAAGACCAGCCTGCTGTGGAACCTCACCACACGGCTCACCGGACGTCTCTCGCTGCCCGACCGCCGGGACGGTGATGCCCAGGAGAGCGGATCACGAAGGCGCTGCCAGCCGGTGCTGCTCCGGGCCGATGACCTGCTGCTGCCCCACGGGACGGACCTGCTGACCGTCTTCGAGCGGATGCTGCGCCAGCCGAACTACCGTGCCTCGGCGGCCGTTCTGCTCGACAGCGCGGACGTGCTGCTGGCCGACGAGCACGGGCGGACCGTGTGCCGCGACCTGGTCGACTGCTGCGCGGAGCACAAGGTGCCTTTGGTGATCTCCTGCCGCACCCGTGACCAGGACCTTCTGTACGACGTTCTCGGCACGACACCGTTCGCCGTCCAGGAACTGGGCGACTTCCGCTTCGGCGGGGAGGCCGAGCACGCCGTCGAGGCGTACTGCGCGCACTACTACCGCGGCCGGAGTGCGGTGCGCCGCCGCGAGGTCTACGACGCGGTCGTCGGTGCCGCCGTCCGCGGCCTGCCGATCCGGGAGGTGGTGGCCCGGCCGCTGACGCTGCGCATGCTGTTCGAGGTCTACGCACCCCAGGTGCCCACCACGGAGATCGACGCCGCGGGCCTGTACGACGCCTACTGGACGAAACGGGTGACCGGCGACCGCCGTCACGGCAGCGACGTCGTCACCGACGCCGACGATCTGTCACCGGCGGCCGAGGGCGTGGCGCGCATCATGCTGCGCGACGGCAGTGTCGCCGTCGCCTCGGCCCGCGCCGTCCGGTTGCTGGCCACCGCGGCCCCGCGCCCGCTGCCCGTCACCGCCCCGGCCGCCGTGGCCGCTCTCGGCCGGCGCAACGTCCTGACCGGCGGCGGTGGTGAGGACACGGCGAACACCCGTTTCTTCCACCAGACGCTCTACGAGTACGCGGCCGGGCGCTGCCTGGTGTCCCTGGTGAACACGCGGCGGCAGCCGGACGTCTTCGCGAAGCTGGGACAACGGCTCGAGGACACTCCGGACGACTTCTTGCGTTCCGTGATCGCGGAGCAGGCGATGGTGCAGGGCGTCCGGGACGAGGGGGCGGCCCGCCCGGCCGCGGCCGCTCTGCTGAAACGGCTCGTCATGAGCGGCAACCACTATCTTCAGGTCACCGCTCTGCGCGCCTACGCGTTGCTGCCCTGCGTACCGCACTCGGTCAAGGCGGCGGTGCACCGTTTCCTTCCCGAGGCGCCGGTCGCCCTCGTCACCACCATGATGGAGCTGCTGCCCACACGCCGTCACAGCGACCCGTGGCGCGTCACCGAGGACCTGTGTGTCGTCCTCGAGCAGCACCGGGCCCCCAAGGTGTGGCGCAGAGCCCTGGACCTGCTGTGCCGGTTCGCCGGCATGGACGAGGCGGGCGACGGCACAGGGGCGGCCACAGCGGTCAGGGATCTGCTGCGCGACCTGTGCGTCCGGCCCGAGGAGTGTGTCGACCGCGCTTCCGGGCCGGATGTGCCACGAGGCTGCGGTGCGCCGGGCTGTCTCTGGTCGTGGCTGCTGGGTCTGTCCGTGCAGGACGCCACCAGTCACGGCAACCATGCCGTGCGTCTCGTCTCGGCGGTGGCTCCGGCCGAGCCGGAGTGGGCGGCCGCACGGATGGCCGAGTTGCTGAACCTGGCGGAACATCACCGTTCGGCGCGCTGGCTGTGGCAGTGCGTCGCGCCCATCAGTGCGCGTCGCCGTCTCGCCGGCTGGGACGCGCTCATGGAGCGGGCCGCCGTGCTGGCGGAGCGGCTCGGCAATCCGGACCGGGTACGCCGTCAGAACCGCCCCGCGGCCTTCGTCCGCAAGGACCGGACCGGCCTGCCCTCCGCGCCCGCGCGCCTGGGTCAGGACGCGGACGGCAGTGGTCACGACAGCGTGGAACGTGAGCAGCAGGAGGCCCACGTCCTGCTCGCCGCCCACTGGGCCGAATCCCTTCCCGAGGCGCTGCCCACCACCGTGTTCGACGAACTCGTGAGCGAGGGCGGTGTCTTCAACGGGGCGCAGATGAGGGCACGGGCGCGTGTCGCCGCTCTCGGCGCCCGTCTGCGCACCGCCCGGAGCGGTGTCCCCGAGTTCCTGGACCATGCCGTGGCACGCTGCGGGAACAGCGACCAGATCGACGACGTGGCGGAGTCCCTGCTGCCCGCGCTGCTCCGCTCACCGGGCGACGAGCCCGGGACCCGTGCCGCTCGGGACTGGTGCGCACGGCGGTTGAAGGAGATGAGCAAGCGGGCACCGGGCGAACGGGCGCACCGCGCGGCCCGGTTCGCCACCAGCGGTCTGCACCCTCTGCCCGCCGCGGAGATCCGCGAGGTCGTCGAGAAGGCGTGGAGCAGCAGAGGCGAGGTCTGGGAGCAGCCCCAACTCGACCGGGTGTTCCTGGTGCGTGACAGCGCCACCCGTCTCCTCGCCCCCATGGCGGCCACCGACACCAGGGGCCGCGGACGGGAGTCGAAGGCGATGCGGCGATGGAGAGAGCTGGAGCAGGAACGCACCCGTCAGTTGTCCCTCGGCAGCAACGCGTGGCCGGCCTGCGCCGACGGCGAGTGGGCCAAGCGGGAACGCGAGGTGGTCAACACCCTGGTGCACGCCTCGCTGTGCGACCACGCCCCGGCCCACCCCGATCTCGTGGCGCAGGCCCTGGCGGAGGACGTGGCGCTGGCGGACATTCCCTGGCTGGCCAGACTGGCCCGCAAGGCGGCCGACCATCCCCACGTCGACATCGCCCACACCCTGCTGATGCGTCACGGTCCCGAGCTGGCCGCCTGGTGCCGGCGGCTGTGGACCGGGCCGCGGGCCTTCCCGGACGACGAGACCAAGCGGGCGGCGCTCCGGCTGTGGGGGGACGTGGTCTGGATGCGCGCCGCCGAGCGGCCGTCCCTGGCCGAACAGGCCCGCCTGCTGAACGAGTACCTGAGACCGGCGCACTGGAAGACCGGTCTGGAGACCCTGTTCCGGTGGAACGCCCACGGGGTCAGCGAACTCGCCGACCGGGCGGGCGAGGACGGCTGGGACGAGCTGGACGCCGCCCTGGCACCGATCGCCCAGCTGTCCGCAGGGCATTCCCGGGCCGACTGCGCGCCCACCGCGGCGGTGCTGCGCTTCCACTGCCTGTGCCGTTTCGCGCCCCTCGACACCGCGAGCGCACGCACCCACGCGGTCGAGGCGGCCATGGAAACGATCCGCACCGCCGATGCCACCACGGTGATCTCCACGACCGGCTTCCTCGTGGAACGCCTCTGCTCCGTCGCCCCTCCTGCCGCGGTCGCCCTCACCACGTCGGTCGCCGGCCGGACGGCACAGCACGGCAAGCACGAGGGCCACCACGTGCAGCACCTGGTGCATCAGTGGCCGCATCCCCTCCGCCACGTGGTCCGCACCGCCGGGCACGCCGACCTCGAGCGGCTCGTGCGGGGGCTGTCGCGGGGGCCGGAGCAGATGCTCCTGGACGTCCTCGATCTGGCCGTGGCCATGCACCGCGATCAGGCGGTGGGCGAGGCCGCGCTGCGGTGGCTCGCGGACAGCCCGTTCCTGGCCCGGGCGACGGTGCAGCTGCGCGACTCGGCCGTACGACACCGTCGGACACCGTCGGCCCGCCTCACCTGGCCCGAGGCACTGCCCGGCGCCGGGGACCCGGTGTAGCCGGCGGGTGCCCTGGTCGCCGTCCCGGCGGTTGCCGGGGCGGCGACGGATCGGCGGTGCACCGCGTCGTCCCGTCATCGCCCGGACGGCACAGGGGACTTGGCCCGGTGAACGCCCTGTACGGCGCGTCCCGTCGGCATGTCGTCGACGCTCCCCGGACCCCCGAGCGCGGCGCGGATCAGCTGCACCGACCACCTAAAATGATCAATGTGTCCGAGCAGCCCGCGCATCCCGCCCCGAGGTCGTTGATCGTCACGCTGTACGGTGCGTACGGCCGCTTCGTTCCGGGTCCGGTGCCCGTCGCCGAACTGATCCGGTTGCTGGCCGCGGTCGGGGTGGACGCGCCGTCCGTGCGCTCCTCGGTGTCCCGGCTCAAGCGGCGCGGTCTGCTCGTGCCCGCCCGTACGGCGCAGGGTGCCGCCGGTTATGAACTGTCGTCCCACGCGCGGAAGTTGCTGGAGGACGGCGACCGTCGGGTCCATGCGCCCGTGCCGCCGGAGGACGAGGGCTGGGTGCTGGCGGTGTTCTCGGTGCCGGAGTCGGAGCGCAACAAGCGGCATGTGCTGCGGTCCCGGCTCGCCGGGCTGGGTTTCGGCACGGCGGCGCCCGGGGTGTGGATCGCCCCGGCCCGGCTGTACGAGGAGACCGCGCACACGTTGCGGCACCTCGGCCTGGACGTGTACGTGGATTTCTTCCGCGGGGAGCACCTGGGGTTCACACCGACCGCGGAGGCGGTGGCCCGCTGGTGGGACCTGACCGCCATGGCCAAGCTGCACCAGGCGTTCCTCGACCGGCACGCACAGGTGCTGCGCGCCTGGGAGCAGCGTGCGGACACCCCGCCGGAGGAGGCCTACCGGGACTATCTGCTCGCCCTGGACGCCTGGCGTCATCTGCCGTACACGGATCCGGGTCTGCCCGCCCGGCTGCTGCCCGAGGACTGGCCGGGGTTCCGTTCGGCCGCCGTGTTCCGGGGTTTGCACGAGCGGCTGCGGGACGCCGGGGCGGTCTTCGCCGGCGTCGCCGGGGCCTGAGCGACGGGGCTGCCGGGGCCTGAGCGACGGGGCTGCCGGGGCGGGGGCGGGCGGCGGCGCCGAGCCGGAGGGCGCAGCCGGAGCGAGCGCGGCGCGGTGCGGAGGGTGCCGTCGGGCGCGGCGGACGGCACCCGTACGATGTCCCTCGTCGAGAGCAGGACTGCCTGACGGTGACGCCGGCGACGCCCTGCGTCATGAACGGACCCATGGTGCACGAGACCTCCGCCACGTCCTGGCGCGTCGCGCTGCCGCACACGGCAGCCGCCGTGCCGGTGGCGCGTGCCCTGGTGCGCACCGCGCTGTCCGAGCCGGACCACCCGGCCGACAGCGACACGGCGGAACTGCTGACCGCCGAGCTGGTCGCCAACGCGGTGGAGCACACCTCGGGCCAGGGGCCGATCGAGCTGGTGGTGGAGCTGCTGCCGACCAGCTGCCGGATCGAGGTGCACGACGCCGATCCGGCGCCGCCGGGTGATCTGACCCGACCGGATCTGCCGGACCCGGATCCCTGGCAGGAGGACGGGCGCGGTCTGCTGCTGATCCGTGCGCTGAGCACGGCGTGCGGACACCGCCGCACCGCGACGGGCAAGGCGGTGTGGTTCCGTCTGTCGGCGATTCCCGGGCAGCTGCACCCGGCGTGAGGCGCCCGGCCGGCGGGCGAGGGCCCGGACGCGGGTGCGCGCCGCACCCCTCGGCGGGCGCGGCGCGCGGGCGGGCCGGGCGGGTGTCGTCAGGCGAGGGTGGCGACCATGAGCGCCTTGATGGTGTGCAGCCGGTTCTCGGCCTCGTCGAAGACGACGGAATGCGCGGACTCGAAGACCTCGTCGGTCACCTCCAGCGAGGTCAGACCGTGCCGTTCGTGGATCTCGCGGGCCACCTGGGTGCCCAGGTCGTGGAAGGCCGGCAGGCAGTGCAGGAACTTCACGCGGGGGTTGCCGGTGGCGCGCAGCACGTCCATGGTCACGGCGTAGGGGGCGAGGGCGGCGATGCGCTCGTCCCACACGTGCTTCGGCTCGCCCATGGAGACCCAGACGTCGGTGGCGACGAAGTCCGCGCCGCGCACACCCTCCTCGACGGACTCGGTGAGGGTGATGCGGGCGCCGCTGGTCGTGGCCAGCTCGAGCGCCCGGTCGATGACCTCCCGTGCGGGCCAGTAGCTCTTGGGTGCGACCAGACGCACGTCCATGCCGAGCAGGGCGGCGGTGACCAGGTAGGAGTTGCCCATGTTGAAGCGGGCGTCACCGAGGTAGGCGAAGGCGATCTCGTTCAGCGGCTTGGCGCAGTGCTCGGTCATGGTGAGCACGTCGGCGAGCATCTGGGTGGGGTGCCAGTCGTCGGTGAGGCCGTTGTAGACGGGGACGCCGGCGTGGGCGGCCAGCTCCTCGACGGTGGCCTGGCTGTCCCCCCGGTACTCGATCGCGTCGAACATACGGCCGAGCACGCGGGCGGTGTCCTTCACGGACTCCTTGTGCCCGATCTGCGAGCCGGACGGGTCGAGATACGTGGTGGAGGCCCCCTGGTCGGCGGCGGCGACCTCGAAGGCGCAGCGGGTGCGGGTCGAGGTCTTCTCGAAGATCAGCGCGATGTTCTTGCCGCGCAGGTAGGGCGTCTCCGTCCCGGCCTTCTTGGCGGCCTTCAGCTCGGCGGCCAGCTCGATCAGGCCGCGCAGCTCCTGTGCGGTGAAGTCCAGCTCCTTGAGGAAGTGGCGGCCGGAGAGGGCGGTCGGGACAGTCGCCATGGGGGCGCTCCATCGGTGGGGTACAGGGACACCGAAAGTCTATACGGCGTTTGGAATGTCTATGCGGTCCCTGGTCGGCCGCCCGCCGCCCGGGCGGCTCAGCCGAAGCCGGGGACCGCGTCCCGTTCCACCGGGCAGCTCATGCAGCGCGGCCCGCCCCGGCCCCGTCCCAGCTCGCTGCCGGGGATCTCGATGACCTCGATGCCCTGCTTGCGCAGATGGGTGTTGGTGGTGGCGTTGCGCTCGTAGGCGATGACGACGCCCGGTTCGACGGCGAGCACGTTGCAGCCGTCGTCCCACTGTTCCCGTTCGGCCGCGTGCACGTCCTGGGTGGCGGTGAGCACCCGGATCTCGCTCAGGCCCAGCGCGGCGGCGACCGCCCGGTGCATGTGCTCCGGCGGATGGTCGGTGACCTTCAGCTCCTTGTCCCCGGCCCCGGGCTCGATGGTGTACGAGCGGAGCATGCCGAGCCCGGCGTACTGGGTGAACACGTCTCCGTCGACCATCGTCATCACCGTGTCGAGGTGCATCAGGGCACGCCGTTTGGGCATGTCCAGGGCCACGATGGTGCGGGCGGAACCGGCGGCGAACAGTTTGTGGGCGAGCATCTCCACGGCCTGCGGGGTGGTGCGCTCGCTCATGCCGATGAGCACCGCACCGTTGCCGATGACCAGCACGTCGCCGCCCTCGATGGTGGACGGGTAGTCGGCCTGTCCCTCGGACCACACGTAGAAGTCCTCGTCGCGGAAGAGGGGGTGGTAGCGGTAGATCGCCTCGAAGTGCACCGTCTCCCGCTGCCGGGCGGGCCAGCGCATCGCGTTGATCGAGACACCGTCGTAGATCCAGGCGGAGGTGTCCCGGGTGAACAGGTGGTTGGGCAGCGGTCCGAGCAGGAAGTCGTCCAGGTCCATCACATGGAACCGCACCGAGGTCGGCTCCGGGTAGCCCTCGAGGAACTCCCGCTTGGTCATGCCGCCGACCAGCACCTCGGCCAGCTGCCGCGTGGGCATGCGGTCGAAGGCGTCCCGCAGATGCCCGGTGGCGAGCGGACCGTACTCCTTCTCGTCGAAGACCCGGTCCAGCACCAGCGCGCGGGCCTCGGGAATCTCCAGCGTCTCGGCCAGCAGGTCACCGAAGAGGTGGACGACGACCCCGCGGTCGCGCAGCACGTCGGCGAACCCGTCGTGCTCGGCACGTGCCCGCCGCACCCACAGCACGTCGTCGAAGAGGAGGGCGTCCTTGTTGCTGGGGGTGAGTCTCTTCAGCTCCAGATCGGGCCGGTGCAGGATGACGCGGCGCAGCCGCCCGGCCTCGGAGTCGACATGGAATCCCATGCCTCCATCCTGACCACCGAAGAGCCGGTTCACCCGTGTCCTCGTGGACCGGCGCCCCGCCGTCACCGCTCGTACGGCGGGGCGGGGCAGGCCGCGGGGCGCAGGGGCGGCGACGGGTGCGGCGGTCGGCGCTGCCGTGCGGGCCACAGTTCCGGACACCGTGTACCCACGGACACCGTGTCCCTGGCCGCACGCCCGGACCCCTCACCGGCCGCCTCACCGTCGCGGAACCGGGTCACGCGCCGTCGGGCCGCGGCGGCCTCTCCTCGGGTGCGGGGCGTGCCGGCCGGTCGTCGACGACGATGCGGACGGGGGCGCCGTCGCCGTCGGCGCGCGGGTTGTCGACGACCTCGCGCACCACCGCGGTGATCTTGTGCCGGATCTGGTCGGCGACGGCGCGGGTCACCGGGTTGTCCGTCTCGGCGCTCACCCGGGCGAGGCGGGTCAGGGCGGCCACGATGCTGGGGCCGGAGAAGCGGACGCTGACGCATCCGTCGTGGTCGTCGACCTGGCCGGGGACGTGGAAGTGTCGTTCCCCGGCGGCGACCTCGATGAGGAAGGCCCAGGTGTCGCGATGGGCCACGAGGGTGGCGTGGGCGATGCCCGCCGCCGCGCGGAGGACGTCGGCGTCGGGTTCCGCCTCGGCGGGCGGCCGGGGGCCGGGGGCCGGCACCGGTTCGCCGGTCCGGTCCGCCGGCCGTGCGGTGACGAGGTCGTGCAGACGGGTGGACACATCCCGGGCGGCCGTCTTGATCTCGGCGAGTCCGGTGGTGAGCACGGCCGTGTCCTGGCCGATGCGGTGGAGGGTCTGCTGCTGATCGGAGACCTGTTGTTTGACGGTGGCGAGCTCGACGGCGAGATTCTGGAGCCGGCCTGCGATGTCGCCGAGCTGCTGGGTGATCCGGGTGAGCTGCTGGGTGTTCTGGGCGATGTGGGCGAGCTGCTTCCTGTCCGCACTGCCGAACAACACGTCCCCCTTACCATCACGAGTGACCGTGAACAGGGTGAAGTCCGGCTTACACCACCACAAGAACGCGTTCCGGCCAGACGGCAGAAAAGGGGCGGCGGGATCCGGTCGACCGGGGCACATCGACGTGTCGGCGGGGCGACGGGCGGCGTTCCGACGTTCGGTGCATCGGCGCGCCAGGGGGCGCCCCCGTCGTCTCCGGAAGCGCCCCCTTGCACCGTCCGCGGCGTGCGGAACGTCCGCGCCTACGACAGCTGCGACTTGACCTCGGAGGAGATCAGCTCCAGGTGGTCCAGGTCGGACAGGTCGAGGATCTGCAGGTAGATCCGCTGGGAGCCGATCTCGGCGTAGCGGCCGATCTTGTCGACGACCTCGGCGGGGGAACCGGCCAGGCCGTTGGCCTTCAGCTCGTCGACCTCGCGGCCGATGGCGGCGGCCCGGCGGGCGACCTCGGCGTCGTCCCGGCCGACGCAGACGACCAGGGCGTTGGAGTAGGTCAGGTCGTCGGCGGAACGCCCGGCCTCCTCGGCGGCGGCCCGGACCCGGCCGAACTGCTGCCGGCTGTCGTCGACGGAGGCGAAGGGGATGTTGAACTCGTCGGCGTACTGGGCGGCCAGCCGCGGCGTGCGGGTCGCGCCGAGTCCGCCGATGAGCACCGGGACCTTGGCCTGGGCCGGCTTGGGCAGCGCGGGCGAGTCGGACAGCTCGTAGTAGCGGCCGCGGAAGTCGAAGGTCTTGCCGACCTCGGTCGCCCACAGGCCGGTGACGATGGCCAGCTGCTCCTCCAGGCGGGCGAACTTCTCCTTGGGGAAGGGGATGCCGTACGCCTTGTGCTCCGCCTCGTACCAGCCCGCGCCCAGCCCCAGCTCGACGCGGCCGCCGGACATCTGGTCGACCTGCGCGACCTGGATGGCGAGCACACCGGGCAGCCGGAAGGTGGCCGCGGTCATCAGGGTGCCCAGCCGGATGCGCTTGGTCTCGCGGGCGAGTCCGGCCAGTGTGATCCAGGCGTCGGTGGGGCCGGGCAGGCCGTCCACGTCGCCCATGCGGAGGTAGTGGTCGCTGCGGAAGAAGGCGTCGAAGCCGAGGTCCTCGGTGGCCTTGGCCACGGTGAGCAGGGTGTCGTAGCTCGCGCCCTGCTGCGGCTCGGTGAAGATGCGAAGATCCATGCTCCCATCCTGCCGGACGCGCCGCGTCGGCGGACTTCCGCAGGGCGGGTCGCCGGCACCGGGTGTGCGGGACACGTGGCCGCGCGGGGCCCTGCGGATGTCAGCCGGCTTCCCGCTCCTGCACGGCGGCCTCCTGCCGGGCCGCCAGTTTGCGCAGCATCTCGCGGACCCGGTCGCGGGACTCGTCGGCCGCGTCGATGGCCTCCATGCACCGCCAGTAGGTGCACTGGTCGACGGAGGCGCTGGCGACGGCGACGAGGGCGATGCCCACCTCGCCGAGCAGTCCGCCGAGGCACAGCAGGGTGCGCCGCGGGTCGCTCAGCTCCGACAGCCGGGCCGCCCGCATCCCTTCGGCGCCGAGATCCGGCGCTTCCAGCACGGCGCAGCCGCGGCCCGCCAGTTCGGTCAGCCCGAGTGCCTCGCCGCGCAGTTCGGGCGGCCCGGAGAACGCGAGCCGGCTGCCGATGGCCTGCGCCAGGGCCTGCGCCTGCCATGCTTCGGCCAGGACCTCCGGAACGTCGCCGCTGTCCGCCAGGGCACGTCTGCTTGCCAGGATGAGCCGCACCGCATCCATGCGCTGCCCCCGCATCTGTCCACGCGCTTCCCGCACGTGTGTGCCTGAACTCACGTGTTTCACTACCCAGAGTGAGGGTGCGTGAGCCGGAAAGCCAGAGGAAGGCGGAAATTGTGGACAACAAATCGATAGAGTCCACTTGTGTGACTACGGACAGTGAGAGCCGGGGGGTTACGTCTCCTCGGTCCGGTCCGATGCCTGCGGCGCGGGAAACCTGTGCTCGTTGCGCTCGATCTTCGCGGCCAGTGCCGTCAGCGGGTCGATGTCCAGCACCTGGCACAACTGCAGGAGATAGGCGAGGACATCGGCGACCTCGTCGCGCACACGGTGCGCGGTCTGCGGGTCAGTCATCACCCGCGCCGACTCCTCCGGCGTCAACCACTGGAAGATCTCGACCAGTTCGGACGCCTCGACGCTGAGCGCGGCGACCAGGTTCTTCGGGGTGTGATACGGCTGCCAGTTCCGTGCGGCGGCGAACTCGGCCAGCCGCCGTTGGAGTCCGGCGAGGTCGGGACGGTTCTCGGAGTCGGTCACGGCATCAGGTCTACCACCCGTGCCGCATGCACCGAGCGCGCCCAGGAGGCGTCGCTCACCGTCCCGGTGAGACGGATGTGGCCCCGCTCGCACATCCGTGCCGCCAGCCGCAGCAGCGCGGCACGCTGCCGCGGGTCCAGTCCCGTCTCCAGGCCGTCGGCGAGCACCGTCAGCGTCTGCAGGGCCTCGGGCACCTCGCCGACCGGATCCACCTCCAGCACACCCGGACCGGTCAGCAGCACCAACGCCAGCGCGGCGTAGCGCAGTTCCCCGTCCCCGAGCCGTTCGAAGCCGGTGCGCCTGCCGTCGCCGCGCACCAGCACGGCCCGCACCCGGCCGCCTCCGACCTGCTCGGTGACGACGTCGGCCACCGGCCCGGCACACCCGGCGCGCAGCGCGTCCACGAACAGTGCGTGCCGCCGTCCGCATTCGGTGCGGGTGCGGGCCAGGACGGCGGCGAGGTTGTCGCACCCGCGCATCAGCCGGCCGGCGCCGAGCGGTGCGGGCACCCGCATCCGGACGGGGCGCGGGGCGCAGGCGAACACCGACCGCAGGGCGACCACCATCTGCTCGGCGGCGGCTACGACCCGCCGCTCCCCCTCGGTGCTGCCGGAGACCCGCAGCGGCAGCAGCGCGGTGCCGAGCCGGTCGTCGGGCAGCGCCGCCCGGGTCACCTGTGTGGGTCCGGCGGTGTACCAGGTGGCCTGGACGGAGGGCCGGCGCGGATCGCGCAGCGCGGTCTGCAGCAGTACCCGTCCGCCCGCGCTCAGCCGCTCCCCCGCGATGCGCAGCGCGGGCTCGGCCTGCACGGCGACGTCCAGCCGGACCGGCCCCTCGGGTCCGTCGGCGGTGCAGCCGAGGCGGAAGCCGCGGCGCTGCTGGGCGTCGGGCCGGGCGTCCTCGGGCACGCAGGCGACCGGGTCGGGGAACACCTCGCCCAGTTCGGCGCCGCCGCCGAGCCGCGCCAGCGCTTCGAAGGCCCGCAGGGCGCCGCTCTTGCCGCACCCGCTCGGCCCGGCCAGCAGGGTCAGCGGGCCGAGCGGCACCCGCACCCCGCGGTGGCCGGCGAACGCGGACAGCCGCAGCTCGCCGATGCTGGGCCGCACCGGGCGCCGTCCGTCGCCCGTCGGTGCGGGCGCCGTCGTCGGCACGGTGGGGACGGAGGACACCCGGGCGGCGGGCGGGACGGCCGCGGACGACTGCTGTGCCGGGAGCGGACCGGCGGCCGGCTGCGAGGACACGGACATGCCTCGGAACGGTAGGGCGGGCACCGCGGCCGAACCGTTCCGTCCGGAGGTCCTTCCTACGATCGGGGGACACGGCGGGCGTGCGCCCGCCTCCTCACGCCCCGGGGACCGCCGTCTCCTCCACCAGCCCGCTGACCTCGGTGCCGGGCGGCGTGAGCAGGAACACGTTCCGGTCCACCCGGTGCATGCCGCTGGCCAGCCCGAAGACGACGCCGGTGCTGAAGTCCAGCACCCGCTTGGCGACCTCGGGGTCCGCGCCGGTGAGGTCCAGCAGGACGGGGATGCCGGACATCAGGGTCTCGGCGACCTCCCGGGCGTCGGCGAACACATTCACCCGCAGGACGACGAACCGGCGTCGTGTCTCGGTCCGGGCCTCCGGCGGCACCCGGTGGTTCACCGCGGACGGCCAGGCGTCGCGGCCCCTGAGCGGGACCACCTGGGCGAGTCCCTCCCACTGTTCGTCGGTGACGTCGCGCCTGTTCACCGGCCCCCCAACCTGACTCGCACTCCTGGCCTGCACCAGCCAATTCTTACGCGAGGTCACCTGTTCGGCCCAACAGCGACACGGTGGGCGACGGCCCGGTGTCCTGTTCCGGACCCTCGCCCCGGCATCCGGCCGCCGGGCGTGTCCCACCGCACCCCTACGTTCTCCCACCGCACCCCTACGTCCTCCCTCCGCACCCCTACGTCCTCCCTCCGCACCCCGACGTTCCCCCGCCGCACCCCGACGTTCCCCCGCCGCACCCCGACGTTCTCCCGGGCGCTCGCGGTCAGGCTGCGGCGGCCGGCGCCGTCTCCGCGGGGCGTGCACACGTCGGCGTCCGGAAGCCGCCTGAGGCCGCCGCGCAGGCCACGGCGATAATCCGTGGGTGACCGCCCTACGACCCCGTTCTCGTCCTGTGTCGCGTCCCGCCTGGGCGGGGCGCAACTACGTCCTGCTCACCACGGCCGCCGTCGTCTCCCAGCTGGGTGCCTCCGGTGCGCTGGTGGCGTCCGCCTTCGCGGTGCTGGCCGCCGGCGGGTCGGCGACCGACGTGGGTCTGGTGGCGGCGTCCCGGACCGTGCCGCTGGTCGTGTTCCTGCTGATCGGCGGCGCGCTGGCGGACCGGCTGCCCCGGCACCGGGTCATGGTGGCCGCGAACGCGCTCAGCTGCGTCACCCAGGCGCTGTTCGCGGTGCTGGTGCTCACCGGCACCGCCCGGGTGTGGCAGATGGCGCTGCTGGCCGCGCTGGGCGGCACCGGCCAGGCGTTCTTCTCCCCGGCGGCCGAGGGGATGATCCTGGCCAGCGTCCGGGGCAGCGGATCGGGCCGGGCCTTCGCGGTGTTCCGGATGGGCGTCAACGGTGCGGGGATCCTCGGGGCCGGCCTGGGCGGGGCGCTGGTCGCGGCGGTCGGGCCCGGCTGGGTGCTGGCGTGCGACGCGGCGGCGTTCGCCGTCGCCGGGGCGCTGCGCGCCTTCCTCGACGTCGGTGCCGTCCCGCAGCGCACGGGCCGTACCAGGATCCTGCGGGATCTGCGCGACGGCTGGCGGGAGGTGGCGGGCCGGCCCTGGCTGTGGTCGATCGTGGTGCAGTTCTCCGTGGTCAACGCGGTGGTCGCGGCGGCCGAGACGGTGTACGGGCCACTGGTCGCCCGGGAGCGGCTGGGCGGGGCGCAGCCCTGGGGGACGGCGCTGGCGGCGTTCGGTGCGGGCACGGTGCTGGGCGGGCTGCTGATGACCCGCTGGGCGCCGCGGCGCCTGCTGCGGACAGGTGTGCTGGCGGTACTGCCCCTGGCGGCCCCGAGTGCGGCCCTGGCGATCCCGGTGACGGCTCCGGTGCTGGTGGCGGTGATGTTCGTGACCGGGGTGAGTGTCGAGGTGTTCGCCGTGTGCTGGATGTCGGCGCTGCACCAGGAGATACCCGAGGAGAAGTTCTCCCGGGTGTCCTCCTACGACTGGCTCGGCTCGGTGGCGCTGGTGCCCCTGGCCACGGCGGTGGCCGGCCCGGTGCAGGACGCGGTGGGCCGGACGGCCGCGCTGTGGGCCTGCTCGGCGCTGGTGCTGACGCTGACGCTGGCGGTGCTGTGCGTGCCGGACGTGCGCCGTCTGGTGCGCCGTACGGAGCCGGCGGCGCGGCCCCCGGCGGCCCGCGCTGCGGCGGCCGATGACCACGCCGGTGACGACGGCGGTGACGACGGCGTCGGGGCGGGCGAGGCCGGTGCGGGCGAGTCGGGTGCGGGCGAGGCCGGGGAGGCCGTCGCACAGCACCCCGGCGGCGCAGCGTCGCTCGACTCCCCGTGAGCCCCGGCCCGCGGTCGAGGCGCCCGGTGCGACCGGCAGGCCGGGGCGCCGCCCCGGGTGACCGGCAGGTGTGAGACACGTGTGCGGCCGGGCCGGTCGCCGCCGCACCTGTGACTGCCGGCCCGAGCGGCTGACACCTGGGTCCGGCTGTCACGCACAGGTGGCGCGGCGGCCGGAGCCGTCGCGCCCCTCACGTGCGGCCGTCCGCTGCGGGACGGCTGGTCGCCGCTCAGCCGACGGAGCAGCTGACCGTGGGCCAGGTGGTGCTGCCGTTCTTCTGGATGGTCACACCCCAGTTGTTGCCGTTGCCGTTCGGCCTGGCCACCAGCGTCTGCGCATCCGGATAACTCGCGGTGACGTTCCAGGTCGCCATCACCCTCTCCGGCGCCGGAATCCGCATCGTCACCGTCCAGTTGTCCGACCCGCTCACCGACACGTTCAGGTTGTAGCGGTCGCTCCACTGCTCACCCGCGGACAGCGTCGCCGTGCAGCCACCGGTGTTGCCACCGCCGCCGCCACCGCCACCACCGCCGCCGGAGCCTCCGTCGGGTGCGACCGCGCGGCCGGTCTGCGGCGAGATCATGCCGGCGCACAGGCCCTTGGCGGCCAGGGTCTGCGCGATGCGCGGGATGGCGGCCAGGGTGTTGGCGGGCCATTCGTGCATCAGGATGATCTGCCCGTCGGTGAGCCGGTCCACGGCCTGCACGATCGCGTCGGTGCTGGCGCCGTTCCAGTCCTGCGAGTCGACGTCCCAGATGATCTCCTTCAGCCCGTACTTGGCCTCGACCGACTGCACGGTGGCGTTGGTCTCGCCGTAGGGCGGACGGAACAGCGTGGGTGTGCCGCCGCCCGCGTTCGCGATGGCCTGCTGGGTGCGGGAGATCTCGGAGTCGATCTGCGCCTGGCTCTGCTGGGTCAGGTGCGGGTGGGTGTAGCTGTGGTTGCCGACCCACATGCCGGCGTCCACCTGGGCCTTCACCTGGGCCGGGTAGGCGGCGGCGAACTGACCCTCGTTGAACATGGTGGCCCGCAGCCCGTTCTGCTTCAGCGCGTTCAGCAGGGCGGGGGTGTGGTCGTTGGACGGGCCGTCGTCGAAGGTCAGGCCGACGTAGCCGGTGCAGGCCGCGGCGTGTGCGGTGCCGGCGTCCACGGTACAGACACCCGCGGTGGCCAGCAGCGCCGCGCCGGCCAGGCCGGCGAGCAGCGAGCGCAGCGGCCGGCGTGACGGGATGCGCATGTGCGGTGTCCTCCTTTCGTTGTCCGTACGCCGCTCAGCCGACGGAGCAGCTGACCGTGGGCCAGGTGGTGCTGCCGTTCTTCTGGATGGTCACACCCCAGTTGTTGCCGTTGCCGTTCGGCCTGGCCACCAGCGTCTGCGCATCCGGATAACTCGCGGTGACGTTCCAGGTCGCCATCACCCTCTCCGGCGCCGGAATCCGCATCGTCACCGTCCAGTTGTCCGACCCGCTCACCGACACGTTCAGGTTGTAGCGGTCGCTCCACTGCTCACCCGCGGACAGCGTCGCGGTGCAGCCACCGGTGTTGCCACCGCCGCCGCCACCGCCACCACCGCCGCCGTTGTCGCCGCCGGAGTCACCGACCGTGATGTTGGAGCTGCCGCTGCTCTGGTAGCCCTCGGTGGCGAGGATCATGTAGTTGAAGGTGCCGAGCGGCATGCCGTGCGCGGCCCAGGCGTCGAAGTGGTTGCCGGTGGTGATGGTTCCGCCGGTGCGCTTGTTCTGCCGGACGCTCCAGTACTGGTTGAAGGTCTTGGTGCCCTCGATGGAGGGGGCGTTGTAGCGGGTGGTCATGTAGATGTCGTACGTGCCGCCGTCGCTGTAGACGGTGCCCTTGTAGGTGCCGGTGGGCCGGTAGGTGCCCCAGTTGTCGACGATGTAGTACTCGACGAGCGGGTTCTGGGACCAGCCGTACAGCGCCAGGTAGGCGTTGCCGGACGGGTTGAACGTGCCCGAGTAGGTCACGGTGCGGCGGCCGCCGGTGGCCCAGCCCTTGCCCGCCACGAAGTTGCCGGTGTTGCTCCACTGGGTGCTGTAGTTGCCGCCGGCGCCGGTATTCATGGTGACGGTGCCGGGGGCGTCGGTCCAGAACGAGTAGAAGTAGCCGTTGTGGGTGCCGGTCTGGTTCGAGGTGATCGTGTCCGCCCGGGCGGTGCCCCCGAACATCATCGCGGCCAGGGCGGCCAGGGCCAGCGCCCACGCGGCTCTGACGAGCAGCCGCAGACCGCCTGCGCGGCCCTGCGGATGGACGAGCGTGTTCATGGACGTGCTTCCTCCTCGCTGCGCGTGCGTGAGGGTGACGACGTGAGTGTTGGCCTGACCCTGACAACTGTCAATGGTTTCGGTAATTATTTCGAAAGGTTCGCGTAACAAAGGAAGCCCTCTGGGGCTGGCTAGTCGCAGGTCAAGAGCTTTGCAGTACTACCAGGACTGCGACTCGCATCCACTCATCATGAAATTGCGATCAAGGCGAGGCGTCCGATCATCGAAAGTTTCGACATCGATCGAGGGTCATGGGATCCGCGACAGAACGCCGCAGCATGACGTGAAACGGACGGACGATGCCCACGCGGGGACAGCTGCAGGTGCGTCTGAGCCTTGCCGGCCACTCACGCGGGGCGGCCGACAAGGTCTGTCGGTCATGTCCTCTGGGCTCGTCCTGCCTGCTCCAGCCGCTCCTCGCCTTGCCGGTCGTCATCCCGCGGGACGGCTGATCCGTCACCACGGTCGGGACACGAAGGGGACGAGATCGTGGGCGAAGGTTGTGGTGATCCGTCCGATGCGACTGCAGCCGCGATACTTTCCGGCGCCGTGTCGGGTGCCCCGGCCACGATCCGCCCCAGCCCCGGCCGCAGAGGCGGGAAAACCGTCGCGACGCACACAAGCCCCGCGCCGACCAGCACAGATGCGGCGATTTCCCCTCCGTTGCTCGAGAGGACAACCGCCCCGGTGAACATGGCGGCAGCCACCATCAGCGATCCACACCAGTGCAGCAGCCTCTTCCACAGCGGCTTTTCCGTGGTACCGGGCGCTTCGACCGAAGGCGGCATGTCGGCCAGCAGGTGCGGTCCGACGACGAGCAGGCTGTCCCGCAGGTTTCGGGATCGGCAGCCGTACCGCAGAGCACTGCCGCACGCTCACACTCCGACCACCGCCGACGCCCGCGCCCCCGGCCTGCCATCCACCAGTTCCCGCAGCTTCGCGCGTGTCTCCGGGTCCGTGGAGTACACGACCGTACCGATCATGCCGCGGGTCAGCAGGACCTTGTAGGTGTTCCGGATGAGCCGGTCCACGTGCTCGTCCGGCGTGGACCTCTTGAAGGCGGGATCCTTGGAGGCCGCACGGTCCGTGACCCAGCGGTCCCCACGCCAGACCAGGTCCGGGCCGATGATGACGCCCGACCAGTCGTACTCGAACCCCTGGGCGGTGTAGACGCAACCGACCTGCCCGAAGCCCGCCGGGTCGGTGGCCCACAGGGCGGCCGGCGGTGCGCCGGAGATCGAGCGGTCACCACGCAGGTTCCACGGCCGGGCCCAGTCGCCGATCACGACGTCGGCAGGCAGCGGCTGCCCCGGCTTGGGCTCCGGGGACCAACGCCAGCAGTAGCCGGCGGACATCCGGGCGCCGTATCCCTGGGCCCGGCGGGCTTCGAGAAACGCCTCCATCTCCTGCGGGCTGTCGACGACCAGCACCTGCATGCGCCCGTCGGGCTCCCACTCCACCGGTCCGCCGGGCTCGAGGCCGAGGAGGCGGACCACCCAGTGCACATAGGCGTCACTGCCTCCACACCGGAACTGGCTGTCGAGAGGCACGACATGGCAGGGGATGCCCCGTCGGGTCGCCGCGGCCTTGATCGCGGCCACGGTGCCCATTTCCCCGGGGCGCACGACCTGGTGCTCATCGAGGAAGAAGACCGGAACGTAGGCGACGTCGATGAGTTCGTCGATCTGCGGCCTGCCGGTCCGCAGCTCGGCTCGGGTGTAGCGGTTCGCCGAGGTCTCCCGGATGCGGTGGGCCTCGTCGCAGATCAGGGCGCCCAGGCTGTTCTTCTCGGCCGTCATGAAGCTGTTGAAGTACTTGAACAGGTCTTGTACCTCGCGCTTCCGGGCACCGGCGACCTTGCGCATCGTCTTGGTGAACGACTGCGATCCGGTGGCGTGCAGCGCAGGAACGCCACGCCGGTACAGCTCGCCGAGCAGCTGGAGGGCGATCACGCTCTTCCCGGTACCGGGGCCGCCGGTGACGATCACCACTTCCTTGTGGTCGGCGTGCTTCGCCTTCTCCACGGCGTTGAGCACCATGCGGTAGGCGACCTGCTGCTCGTCGAGGAGCACGAACTGCTGTCGTTCCCGCACCTCTTCCGCGGCCACGGCCATCAGCTGCTTCGACGGCACCGTGGCACCGGCGAGCAGTTCGTCTGCCACGCAGGCCCCGGAATGCTTGTCGCTCAGCCTCGAGCGGAGATGAGTGAGGAAGGCGCCACGCTGCTCCCCGGTGAAGAGCAGTCCGCGGCCGTCCCGCTCGATGTCGCGCAGGCCTGCGACGCGGTGGGGCGCACGAGGCTGTCTGTGACCGGCAGCCGGAGCGGACACAAGGTGTTCTCCTGCACGGTCACGCCGGACGAGACGGAACCGAAGCGCGGAGGGCTTCCTTCTTCCTGACGGATGGCGCAGTCAGGAACCGGCTGACGATCGGCCGCATACGACGGAGCGGCCGGCTGGACGCCGGCCGCTCTTTTCGTGATGTGGCGTCAGACCTGCTCGGCCTGCTTGGCTGGTGCACCAGTACCGGCGATGACAGGAGCCGTCTGGGGTGTGGGGCGGTGGGTGAGGTCGGGCAGGACGGTGAGCAGGCCTACGACGGCCATGGCTGCGCCGAGCCACAGGGGGGCGCGCAGGCCCCACGCGTCGATCATGGCGGCGCCGAGGGAGGAGCCGAGGATGATGCCGAGGGTGATGAAGGAGGAGTGGACGGTGTTGACCAGCGGGCCGGCGTTGCCGGTGCGCTGGACGCGGGTGGTCATGGCCGGGTTCATGGTGACGCCGACCAGGCCGATGCCCATCATGCAGACGACGGCCGGGACGGGCAGGTCGGCCAGGAGGGCGAAGCCGGCCAGGAAGAGCGTGTTGAGCACCAGGCCGGCGGCGAGCACCGGGGCGGTGTGGCGGTCGGCGAAGCGGCCGACGATGTTGTTGCCGACGACGGTGGCGGCGCCGTAGGCGATCAGGAGGGCGGGGACGGTGCCGGCGGAGAAGCCGGTGATCTCGGTGAGGATGGGGTTGAAGTAGCTGAAGGCGGAGAAGGTGGCGCCGATGATCAGGGTGCTGGTGGACAGCGCCAGCCACAGTCGGGGCTTCCTGAAGACGCCGACCTCCTGGCGGAGGCCGCCGCCGCTCTCGGCGCGTTCGAGGCGGGGCACGCCGACCAGGGTGGCCAGGGCGGCGACCACGGTGATCAGGGTGATGGTCCAGAACGCGGCGCGCCAGCCGAAGTGCTCGCCGACCAGGGTGGACATCGGCAGGCCGAGCAGGGTGCCAAGCATCAGGCCGTTCATCGCGACCGCGATCGCGCGGCCGCGGACCTCGGGGCGGGTGATCTGGGCGCACATCGAGATGCCCACGCCGAAGAAGGCCTGGGAGGCGATGCCGGTGATGATCCGCGCGGCCATCATCATGGCGTAGCCGGTGGCGGTGGCGGCCAGCACGTTGCCCGCCAGGAAGATCGCGAAGAGCACCATCAGGGCCGTGCGTGGCGGGAACTTCATGACGGCCACGGTCAGGAACGGCCCGCCGGCCGCCATGGCCACCGCGAAGGCGGTGATGAGGTACCCGATCTGCGGAATGGTGGCGTTCAGGCCGTCGGCCATCTGCGGCATCAGCCCGGCGACCACGAACTCGCTGGTCACCATGGCGAAGATGCCGAGTGCCAGGACGTATACGGCACGAGGCACGGTTCGGTCTCCTTCGGAGGCGGTGCCGTACGGCGTGATACGCCTCGTACGGCGTTCCGGATTTGTTATGTATCGAGCAGTTCAAAACTTGGGTACACGGACGCGCTGCTTGTGGGCGGCGGCCGTCAGGCGGTCAGGGCGTCCATGGTGACCTCGGCGATCGACTCCAGGGCGGCCCGGTCGGCGCCTCCCTGGCTCGAGATGCGCATGCCGCCGATGGCCGCGTTGACGAAGCGGGCCAGCGCCCCGGCGTCCCGGGCGGAGGTGATGCTGCCGTCCCGCCGCCCCTGCTCGACCGCCGCGCGCAGGGCCGCCAGCCGGCGGGCCGTGTCGCGCTCGATCATCCTCGCCGCCCGTGCGTCCCGGCCGGCCAGTTCCACCGTGGTGTTCACCGTCAGGCAGCCCGGACTGCGGCCGCCCGCCCGGTGTTCCGTCTCGCCCTCCACGACCATGGCGAGCAGGGCGCGGATACGGTCGGCACCGCTGA
Organism: Streptomyces thermoviolaceus; assembly: GCF_045209695.1. Classification (NCBI taxonomy): domain Bacteria; kingdom Bacillati; phylum Actinomycetota; class Actinomycetes; order Kitasatosporales; family Streptomycetaceae; genus Streptomyces; species Streptomyces thermoviolaceus. The sequence continues at coordinate 1,231,872 of NZ_CP109280.1, forward strand.
GCCGCGTATCCTCCAGGACGGCCAACTGGGCGGTCGTCATGGCGTCGATGTAGCGGGCCAGCGCACGTGCGAACAGGTCGTGCTTGCTCTTGAACGTGTTGTAGATGCTGCTGCGCCCCAGCCCCGTGGCCTCGCACAGGTCCTGGGTGGAAGTGGCCTCGTAGCCCTTCTCCCAGAACGTGCGCATCGCCGCGTCCAGGGCCCGTTCCTCGTCGAACATCCGCGGTCGGGCCATGCCTTGAGCATAGCAAGTTTTGGATAGATCAATCCAATAGTGTGCGCGGGCTGGTCACGGGGCTCCCGCCTGGTAGCGGGGCCCCAGGACGGCGCGCGGTGACCACGGACGCCGCCCCGTAGCCGAAGTTGCCCCCGCCGCCGGTGTGCGCCCACCACACGTCGCGGTTCGGGTCGTCCCTCTCCCGGGTGGCGACCACCGTGCGTACCCTGCCGCGCGCGTCCACGACGACGACCTCCACCGCGTAGAGGTGGTCAACGACCAGGCCGTGGGCGCGGGAGAGCATCCCGTAGCCGCCGCCTGACACATGTCCACCGGCGCCGACGCTGTGGCACACACCGCCGGGGATGGTGACGCCCCAGCCCTTGCAGAGGGCCTCGTACGCGTTGGAGAGCCGGGCGCCGGCACCGACGTAGAAGGCGCGGAACTCCGGGTCGTAGCCAACAGCGGTCATCTCGGAGAAGTCCAGGATGACTTCGACCTCGGGGTTGCAGGTGAAGTCCGCGACGCAGTGACCTCCGCTGCGCACCGACACGCGTTTGCCGGCGCGGAGAGCCTCGCGCAGGGCTCTCGCGGCGTCGGCCGAGGAGCGGATCATCTTGATGTGCTCGGGGCGGGCTACGAAGCGCTTGTCCATGCCGGTGGTCAGCAACTCGTAGTGGGGGTCCGCGGCGAGGATCCTGGCGCCGACGGCGGCTTCGGCCCCCGGGGCGGCCGCGGCGGCGGGCGGTGCGGCCGCCAATGTCACGGTGCCGACCGCAGCGGCACCGCCCGCCAGAACGGACCGGCGGCCGAGACGTGCAGATGACATGGTTCCACCTCTTGACTGGAGTGAAGTGGGAGGCAGGGGGGTGAGCCGGAGTGGGACCGGGCCGAGCGGAGCGTCGTGCCGTGGCCGTGCGTTCGGTGACTTGGCCGCACACCGGGTGGCTCGCGCCCGGAGAGAAGACCGGCGCAGGGAGGGCAGCCGGGCACTGGAAGAGGTTGAATGTGTCCGGTTCCTGCACGCCAAGGTGGGCGAACGGGGTAGTCGGGGTGTCGCCGTTCCCAGAGTTCACGGGGGTATCCCGATGGGTCAGGGGCACCTCGAGGTTCAAGGTCTCAATGAAGGCGTTCATGTCGGACTTGGGCAGCGTGAAGGCGAGCAACATGGTGTCGCTCTGAAACCCTCTCTGGTAGGCGGCCCTTAGGTCGGCTGCTGCTGCCGGGATCTTCACGCGCATGGACTGAGCGACCTGCGCCGGGGTCTTTCCGGGACCCCGTGAGGAAGCCGTTCAATGTCGCGGCGGACTGAGGCTGAGCAGCGGTGTCCGGAGCGAGCGCAGGCTGCCGGTGGCCGCGGACCTGATCGCCGAGGGTTCCACGAGCCCGGCGTCGCTGTCCTGCTGCGGGGGCTGCCGGCGTCCGGTGGCCTGCCATCCGCGGCCGCAGGCACTGCGAGCGCCACCCGCACCTCGACGGCACACATCGACGCGCCGGCAAATGGCGGCCGTCGCCACCGTAGCCATCGGCGCCGGCGCCCCTCCCCGGGACATGGACCGCGTCCGTATCGCCACCAAGGAGAAGGCGACAGTGCTACGCGACGTGATCGAGGGCCTGCCGGACGGCTGGGACTCCATCGTGTTCCAGGACCACGAGCGACGCACCCGGACGGCGCGCGCCGGCCCGCCCCGCCCTTCTCCGGCAGGCCGGGATCGGCGCCCTGTCCCGGCGGGTCTCCTCGTGGAGGGCGATGCGGCCCCGACCAGGAAGCGAACGCGCGGGTGACAGCAGTGCGCGCCCCGGGGCAGGACGGCGTCCGTCGCACGACTGGGCCACCGGGCGGGCGCTCGTCCACGCGGCCCGGCACAGTGGGGTGCAGCCGCCGACGAGCACGCAGGCCGGCACGCGGCCGTCAGCGTCCTGTCCCCAGCGGGCAGCGCACCGGCCGCAGGCCGTCGGCGCAGCAGTCCGCCGGAAGGGTTTCCGCCGGGAGGGTCCATGCACGACAAGCCGCTCAGCACGATCGCCGGCCGTCTCCTGCACCGGCGGACGAGCAGTTCACGTCCCGCGCGGGACCGGACCGGGACCGAGACGCTCGGTCTGGACGAGCGGGCGATCCTGCTGTTCGCCGAGGATGCACTGCCTCCCGAGGAGGAGGCGCAGCTCGCGGAGGAGGTCGCCGCGGCTCTCCCGCTGGGCTGGTCGTTGCAGCCGAGGGCCAAGGAGATGCTGCACACACTCAGCGAGCACCTCGGCGGCGAGCCCGGACTGCTGCAGTGGCTGGACCGTCACCCCGGTGTTCCGCGCCTGACCGCACGGCTGGTGGCGCTGATGGGCAACCTGGACACGTTCGGCGAGGACCGAGGCGTTGTCGAGGCGCTGCGCTCGTCGCGGGCCGAGAAGCCGCTGCCGGGGGAGCTGGAGGGCATCCTGCCGCCGCAGATCGGCGACGAGACGCTCGGCGACATCGCCTACCACATCGACGAACTCCTCTTCGACCGGCACCGGCAGGAGGCGGCACGGGTCGCCCTGGCGGCGGCGGACTGGCTGTGCGAGGCCGCACGGCGGGCGCCCTCCCCGACGCCCGCCGTCAAGGAGGCGGCCGAGGTGATGAGCCATCTGCGCCGGGAGATCAGCGAGGCCGGCGCGCCGCCCGGTGCCTGAGGGGTGCTGCGGCGGCCCTGTGGAGGGGCGGCCTGCACCTGAGCGGGAGGGACGGCCGGTCCTTGAGCGGGCAGGACGCCCGGCAACCGCACAGGCGGCACGCTCGGCCTTCGAGCGGGCGGTGCACCGGGTGCGGCAGGTCACCGGCGGCCCCGTCTCCTTCGTCTCCTCCGTCTCCTCGGCGCGACGGCCCGACGATCAGCCCTCCCGGTGGTCCCGCAGGATCTGCAGAAGCTCGGCGGCTTTCTCCCGGTCGCCGGCGGTCAGGGCGTCCAGGCGCTCGGCGGTGCGGAGGTCGTAGGCGCGTTCCTCGTCCTGGCCGGGTACGGCGGCGTATGCCTCCTTGTGCGTGAAGCCGACGACGGCGTGGACGGCCTTGGCGATGATCCAGGTCATGACGAAGGAGAACGCGGCGACGGCGAGGACGGCCACGACCTGCCGCCAGAGCAGGGAGAGGCCGCCTCCGTAGAAGAGCCCCTTCTTGCCGCTGACCTGGGCCGTGGCGAGCAGGCCGACCATGATGAGGCCGACCAGGCCGCCGGCGCCGTGCACGCCGACGACGTCGAGGGTGTCGTCGGCCTTCAGGCGGTACTTGAGGGTGACGGCGAACGCGCACACCGCGCCCGCGACGAGGCCGGTGATCAGTGCGCCGGTGGGGTCGATCTCACCGCACGCGGGGGTGATGGCGACCATGCCGGCCACCGCGCCCGAGCCCACGCCCATCATGGTGACCCGGCGGGTGCGCGCGTACTCCACCAGCGGCCAGGTGACCATGGCGCCGGCCGCGCCGAGCTGGGTGTTGACGAAGGCGGTGGCGGCGGTGCCGGTGTCACGGACGGCCGAGCCGGCGTTGAAGGCCAGCCAGCCGAACCACAGCAGGGCCACGCCGATCATGACGAGGGGGATGTTGCTGGGCCTGGATTCCCTGCGGGCGAAGTCCGCCGGGCCCCTGACGACCAGGGCCACGGCGAGGCCCGCGACGCCGGAGTTGAGTTCCACCGGCAGTCCCCCGGCGAAGTCCAGTGCGCCCAGGTGTTTCGTGATCCAGCCGGACCGGGTGTCGAACACCCAGTGCGCGGCCGGGACGTACACGAGCAGCAGCCACAGCACCGAGAACAGCAGCCAGCCCCGCATCGTCGCCCGGTTGGCGATGGACCCGCTGATCAGCGCCACCGTGACGATGGCGAACCCCATCTGGAAGGTGCTGTACACATAGGTGGGGACGGCCTCGGTCAGGGTGGTGGGCCCGATGCCCCGCAGGAAGGCGTGGTCCAGGGTGCCGATGAGACCGACGCCGCCGGCGTCCGGGCCGAAGGCCAGGGAGTAGCCGACCATGTACCACAGGATGCTGACGAAGCACAGCGAGGCGAAGCTCATCTTGAGCATCATCAGGATGTGCTTGGTGCGGACCATGCCGCCGTAGAAGAAGGCGAGGGCGGGGGTCATCAGCAGCACCATGGCGGCCGCGGCGAGCAGCCACGCGGTGTCACCGGAGTCGTAGGCGGGCGGCATGGGGGCGGGCGCGGTGATCACGGGAACGGTCTCCTGGTCGCGTCGGGTGCACCACCGGTCGGGTGCACCACTGGCCGGGTGCGCTACTGCTTGCGCAGGTCGGGGGCGGGGTGACCGGTGAGCAGCCGCCGTACGGCGTCCCACGCGGTGCGGACGGCGTCGGCGGCGCGGGGCTGTGCGCGGGCCAGGATCCGCACCCAGGCTCCGCAGTCGTCCGGCAGCACGCTCGCGCCGTGCAGCACCTCGGGGTCCGTCACGGCCCGGTGCAGGGTGTCGGCGATCTCTGCGGCGGGACGTCGGCGGCTGACCACGAACAGCGAGGCGACGTGGTCGTGTCCGGCGAAGACGGCCGGCCCGTTCACTCCGCCGGGTGCCCGCGGCCGCAGCCGCAGGGTGTCCACGGCCAGCAGGGTGCCGTCGGACCGGCGGATCTCCAGGTCGCTGCTCAGCACGGTGTAGGCGTGGCGCTCGCCCCGGGCGGTCCGGCCCGCGGTGACGGTCTCCCCGTACACCACGGTGGCGTTCTCGTGGACGGTCAGCATCACGCTCTGGTGGAAGCGGGCCCCCGCGAACGGGATCAGCGGGTCGGGCAGGTACTCGGCGTAGGCGCCGTCGTCCGCGGTCAGGTGGATGCGCTGGGTCGCGTAGTCCTGCTCCATCCGGTAGACCTTGGTGGCCGCCTGGGTGGTGAACAGGGTCTGGGTGCCCGGGCCGCACCACAGGTCCTGGCGGTAGCGGTCGGCCTGGGCGATGCCGCCGCCGGTGGCCATCACATAGGTGCACGCCATGCCGGGCAGCCGAGGATCGACGTGGAGCGGGCGCATGATCCTCAGGGGGGACTTCTCGTAGCGGGCGACGAGTTCGGTCCGGTCACCGCGCAGGGCGTAGACGAGGTCGAGGATGCCGACCTTGGCCGGGGATCCCGGCTCGAGGGTGTCCGGCTTCGCCGCGTACGCGGACACCTCCGGCGGCAGTCGCACCGGCTCGTAGTACTCCGGCGCCAGCCGGTCGCGGAACTGCGGTGCGAGTCGGTCGTGGGAATCCGGCGCCAGCCGGTCGCGGGCCGCCCGCATCTCAGACCAGCGCCTTGCGCCGGGCCTCGAGGAAGGAGGCTACCTCGTCGACGCCCTGGCCGGTGAGGCTGTCGGTCAGCACCACGGGTCTGCCGCCGCGCACCCGGTGGGCGTCGGACTCCATCACGCCGAGGTCGGTCCGCACGTACGGGGCGATGTCGGTCTTGTTGATGACGAGGAGGTCGGAGTCGGTGATGCCCGGGCCCCGCTTGCGCGGCATCTTCTCGCCCTCGGCGGTGTCCAGGACGAACACGAACACGTCGACCAGGGCCGGGCTGAAGGTGAGGGTGAGGTTGTCTCCTCCGCTCTCGTAGAGGAGCGTGTCGATGTCCGGGTGGCGTTCGAGCATCTCGGCGCCGGCCGCCAGGTTCATCGTCGGGTCGTCGCGCACGGCGGTGTGCGGGCAGGCGCCCGTCTCCACGCCGACGACGCGGTCGCCGTCGAGGACTCCGTCGAGCGTCCGCCGGATGTGCTGGGCGTCCTCCTGGGTGTAGATGTCGTTGGTGATCACTCCGGGCCGGTGTCCCCGCGCGATGAGGAGGGGGACGAGCGCTTCGATGAGGGCGGTCTTCCCCGATCCGACGGGGCCGCCGATTCCGACGCGCAGGACGGTGTCTCGCATGGGTGCTTCCTCCTGGTGGCGATGCGGTGGCGGACCGGTGGTGATCCGGTGGTGATCCGTTGCGATCGGGCGGCGGATGACCGGTGGTGATCCGGCGGCGCACGTTCAGCTGGCGAACAGGCGGGCCTCGGCCCGCTCGTGACGGGCGGACATGACGTCCGCGGCGAAGGTGGTCGCGCCGAGGTCGTCCAGGCTCCGGGCCAGGGCGGCCCGGGTGGTCTCCTCGACGACCGGGGCCGTCCGCCGCAGCAGGACCTGGGCCCCGCGGTGGTCGGTCAACCGCAGTCTCAGCGCCGCCCCGGCGAAGCTCGCGCAGAACGCGAACAGGTCGGCGGCGACGGCCTGCCGCACCGGCACACCGGCCTCCGCGTACACGATCCCGGCGGCGACGGCCTGCGTGCCCGGTGCCCGGCGGGCCGTCACCTGGCGGTGGTAGCGCACGATTCCGGCCGTGCCGAAGATCTCGGCGGCGAGGTCCAGCAGCTGCCGCCCGGTCCGGACGGCTGCCTGCCGTATCTCGCGGCCGAGCTTGCCGGCGTGCAGCCGCCGGTCGGTCGCGGCCACCGCCGCCCAGTCCCCCGCCGTGGCGGCCCGGTGGGCCAGGGCCAGCGCGGTGGCGTCGCTCGGGCCGACGCCGTGCCGGAGGAGGTCGTGGAGCAGGTCGGGCAACGTGTCGTGGTCGACGGCCTGCTGCTGGAGGAAGCCCTCCAGGCCGTGGGACAAGGTGTAGAAGCCGCTGGGGAACGCCGAGTCGGTCAGCTGGAGGAGGACCAGGAGGTGGCCCAGGTCCGTCTCCGCCGCCCGTGCGCTCCCGGTGGCCCCGCCCGGCCCGGCCCTGTCGTCGCTGTCGTCGTGGTACATGGGGTCAGGCCAGGAAGAACAGCTGGTTGAGCGGGAGTTTCCGGGCGGGTTCGATGGTCACGACCTCGCCGTCCACCGTGACCTTGTACGTCTCCGGGTCGACCGCGATGCGCGGCACGGCGTCGTTGCGGATCATGGCGTGCTTGCCGATGGTGCGGGTGTTGCGCACCGGGAGCACCGTGCGTTCCAGGCCGAGCCTCGCGGGCACCCCGGCCGCGATGCCGGCCTGCGACATGAAGGTGACGTGCGTGGCCTGCATGGCGCGGCCGTAGTGGCCGAACGCCGGCCGGTAGTACACGGGTTGAGGGGTGGGCAGGGAGGCGTTGGGGTCGCCCATCTGGGCCCAGGAGACGATGCCGCCCTTGATGACCATCTTCGGTTTGGCGCCGAAGGAGTGCACCGGCCACAGGACGATGTCGGCGATCTTGCCCGGCTCGAGCGAGCCGACGTGGTCCGCGATGCCGCAGGTGACGGCCGGGTTGATGGTGACCTTGGCCAGGTAGCGCAGGACGCGCTGGTTGTCGTTGCGCTCGGAGTCCTCGGGCAGCGGGCCGAAGGCCTCCTTGCACACGTGCGCGATCTGGAAGGCACGGGTGACGGACTCGCCGATGCGGCCCATGGCCTGGGAGTCGGACGAGATCATGCTGATGATGCCGCGGTCGTGCAGGACCGTCTCGGCCGCGATGGTCTCCGCCCGCACCCTGCTGTCCGCGAAGGCCACGTCCTCGGGGATGTCGTGGCTGAGGTGGTGGCACACCATCACCATGTCCAGCAGCTCGTCCACGGAGTTCTTGGTGTACGGCAGCGTGGGGTTGGTGGAGGACGGCAGCACGTTGGGTTCGCCGGTGACCCGCAGGATGTCGGGGGCGTGACCGCCGCCCGCGCCCTCGCTGTGGAAGGTGTGGATGGTGCGTCCGTCGATCGCGGACAGGGTGTCCTCGAAGAAACCGCCCTCGTTGAGGGTGTCGGTGTGGATGGCGATCTGGACGTCGTGCCGGTCGGCGACGCTCAGCGCGCTGTCGATGACGGCGGGGGTGGACCCCCAGTCCTCGTGCACCTTCAGGGCGGCGGCTCCGGCCTGGAGCTGCTCGTCCAGCGCGCCGGGCAGGCTGCAGTTGCCCTTGCCCATGATGCCGAGGTTGACCGGCAGGTCCTCGGCGGCCTGCAGCATGCGGGCGATGTTGAAGGGGCCGGGGGTGCAGGTGGTGCCGTTGGTGCCGTCCGTCGGCCCGGTGCCGCCGCCGAAGAGGGTGGTGATGCCGTTGCTGAGGGCCTGTTCGCACTGCTGCGGGGTGATGAGGTGGACGTGGGCGTCGATGGCCCCGGCTGTCGCGATCAGGTGTTCGCCGGCGATGACCTCCGTGCCGGCGCCGACGACCAGGCGGGGGTCGACGGCGTCCTGGGTCTGCGGGTTGCCGGCCTTGCCGATGCCCGCGATGCGACCGTCCTTGACGCCGATGTCGCACTTGACGACGCCGAGGATCGGGTCCATGACCACGACATTGGTGATCACCAGGTCGAGGGCGCCCTGCGCGGCGGTGGCCTGCGGGTCGGAGGCCATGCCGTCACGCACGGTCTTGCCGCCGCCGTAGACGACCTCGTCGCCGTACGAACCCTCGCGGACGTCCTTCTCGACCTCGACGACGAGATTGGTGTCGGCCAGCCGGAACCGGTCGCCCACCGTGGGGCCGTACAGACCGGCGTACTGCTCGCGGGAGAGGGTCGGCATGTCAGTGGGATCCCTTCGTCGGCTTTTTCTCTGCACCCTTCGTCGGCTTCTTCTCGGCACGGCTCGTCGCCTTCTCGGCGCCGGGCGTGCCGTCGGGTTCGGCCCCTTCCCGGCCCGCTCCGCGGAACCCCCGGCGCATGGCCCGGGCGACCGCCTCGACCCGGGCGGGGTGCGACCGGACACTGCCGTTGAGGAGACCGCTGAAGCCGTGGAGGCGTCCGGTGCCCGCGTAGGTGCACAGCTCCACCTCGTGGGTGCCGCCGGGTTCGAAACGGACGGCGGTGCCGGCCGCGATGTTGAGGTGCATGCCGAGCGTGACGTCGCGGTCGAACTCGAGCGCCGGGTTCACCTCGAAGAAGTGGTAGTCCGAGCCGACCTGGACTGCCCGGTCGCCGGTGTTGCGGACGGTGACCTTGACGGTGCGCCGGCCGGCGTTGATCTCGATCGGTCCGTCGCCGTACTGGTAGCGCGGGGGAAGCGTCATCCGAAGCTCCTGTCAGGGGGAACGACGTGCCGGCCGGCGCCCCGGAGCGGGGCGGTGCCGGAGGGGTGGTCGAGGGGCGGCGTGTGCGGCGAGGCACGGTGACCGTGCTGCGGGTCCGCCGTGTGACCGGGCCCGTGGTGGTGTGCCGGAGGGGGGCGGTGGGTCTCGTGCCGTGCGTGGGGGCCGTCGCTGCCGACGGGTGCGGGCGGGTGGCCGCCCGGTGGGTGGCCGTGGGCGTGGCTGTGGGCGTGGCCGTGGGCGGCCGCGAGGGCCCGGGACAGGCCGTCGTCGCCGAGCCGGTCGTACCGTTCCCATGCCTCGTGCACGCGCGCCCGCAGCACACCGGCCACGGCGGGCGCGGACAGCAACGGCCCGCCCCGCTCGGAGCAGTCCGGGTCGGGGATCTCGGGCGTCACCCAGGCGGCCGGGAGCAGGACGACGCGGCGCTCACCGAGGGCAAGGCAGCGCCGCACGCCCTCGGCCGGGTCCGGGTCGCCGCCGATCAGGGCGACCTCGACCGTGCGGTGGTGGCCGTACTGCCGTACCAGACGGGCGATCCGGAAGAGGTCCGCGTCGGCGAACGGGCCGCCCGACGGGGCGGTGACCAGCAGGGCCGTGTCCCCGGCGACCCGGGCGGCCGCCGCGCGCAACCAGCCGACCAGGTGGTCCTGGGTGCCGAAGGGCCCGGCGAGGACCGTCCCGGCACGGTCCTCGGCGGAGAGGGCCAGCAGGGTGCGGGCGGCGTCGGCGGCCAGGTCCGGGTCCCTGCCCAGGGTCATCGGCACCACGCACACGGCCCGGCCCCGGGCCCGCGACGCGCTGACGCACATGAGCAGTTCACGACCGGAGGACACACAGTCCACCCAGGGGGCCGGCAGGCCGCGCAGGGCCCGTCCGCCGTCGCTCTCGTGTCCGCCGACCGCGACCACGTCCACGTCGCCCGGGACCACGGCTCAGCCGCCGATCGGGTCGTGGCAGGAGACGAGCTTGGTGCCGTCGTCGAAGGTCGCCTCCACCTGGAGCAGCGGCAGCATCTCCCGCACGCCCGGCATGGTGTCGTCCTCGGCGAGCACGGTGCGGCCCAGCTCCATGCACTCGGCGACCGTCTTCCCGTCCCTGGCGGCCTCGAGGATGGCCTCGGTGATGAGCGCCACGGACTCGCTGTAGTTGAGTTTCAGTCCGCGTTCACGGCGTCTGCGGGCCAGGTCGGCCACGACGTACACCAGCAGCTTGTCGATCTCTCGGGGGGCCAGGTTCATGAAGGGAACGCCTTCCTCGGTCTGGACGGGTGCGAGCCCGGCACGCGGGAGCCGGGTGAGCCTCAGGAGTCGTCGGCCCGTGCAGTGATGCGCGGCAGAAGCGGTACGGCCGCCAGCAGCGCCCAGGTCGTGATGTTGAACGGCCAGGTGAAGGTGTGGCTGCCGAACGTCGCGAACAGGACCGACAGGGAGGCGGTGAGCGCCGTGCTGGCGGCGGCCGCGAGCACGGTGAAGCCGTAGTTCCACACGGTGGGACGCAGCAGGACGACGCCGAAGGCCAGGCTCGTCAGGACGGCGTTGTAGCCGTAGATCCCCTGACCGATGAGCGCGGCGGGCGCACCGAGCGCCCACGCGGTCAGCAGTCCCACGACGCTGCCCACCACGGTGAACACGCCCACCTTCCAACCGGCCAGGAACAGACCGACCAGCATGATCAGCCCCACGTACCAGGTGCCGGCGAAGAAGATCTGGGAGACGTTGGCGAAGAAGCCCTGCCACAGGTCGGTCCAGCTGACGACGGGGCTCCGGGGGGTCTCCGGGGTGACGGCCGTGGGCGGCGTGCCGTGCCAGATGCGTTCGAAGGAGGGGGCTCCCAGGACCATCACGAGGGCGACGAGACAGAACGGCCCGGTGAACGCTCTCAGCCCGAACGGGGCGAGCAGATGGTTGAGGGTGGCGGTGACCAGCGTGCACATCAGGGCGGCGGCCACCGCCATGACGTACGTCGACGGGTGGTTGCCGAGGTAGACGACCATGGCGATGGCGCCCAGCACCCCGCAGTAGGTCATCAGGCCCTGGCCGAGGGTGTCGCGCGGGACGGCCAGCAGGCGTGCGGTGAGGGTCGACACCACCGCGCCGATGACGGCGAACAGCCCGGTCTCCCAGCTCTCCGCCCACAGCGCGGCCAGGATGACCAGCGACGTCCAGACACTGGCCTGGAAGTCCACCTGGCCCACGCCGCGCAGGGCGCCGAGGGCCGTGTCCTTCAGGGATGCCTGCGCGGGGACAGGGGGAGCCGTGGGCAGCGGCGTAGCCACAGCACTCCTTCTGGAACGGGGACGGGTGTTTCGCCCGGCACAGCGTCACCGTGATGACAGTAATGTGCCGTCATGTCCCTGTTCGGCAGTACACATCGTCATCCGCATCCCGACCACACGCCTGGCGCAAAGGGGCCCGTGGTCGCTGTCGTGGCGGCGGGCGGGGCCGTGGGCGCCCTCCTGCGTTACGGCGCCGGTCGCCTGTGGCGCAACGGCAGCGACGCCCACGCCGTCTGGCGGACGGGCGAGGCGGCCTTCCCCTGGACGCCCCTGGTGGTCAACGTCGTCGGCTGCTTCCTCATGGGCGCGCTGATCGTGGCGCTGAAGGAGCGGTTCACCCACGCCCCGCGGCTGCTGAATCCCTTTCTGGGCACCGGTGTCCTGGGTGGCTTCACCACGTTCTCGTCCTACACGGACGACACCCGCCGGCTGCTGGAGAACGGCGAGCCGGCCACCGCCGTCGGCTACCTGGTCCTGACCGTGGCCGGAGCGCTGGCCGGCGTGGCCCTCGGCACCGCTTGCGCACGCGCCGCCCTGACGCGTGGGCGGCACCCGGAATCCCGGCCGGAGGAGTCCGCCTGATGGGTGAATGGCTGCTGGTCCTCGCCGGCGGCGCGATCGGCGCCCCGGCCCGCTACCTGATCGGCGTGACGGCGGGCAGGAGACTGCCGGCCCCCTATCACTGGGGCACCTTCCTCGCCAACATGGCTGCGTCGCTGCTCCTGGGCTTCCTGGTCAAGGCCGGCACCGAGGGCGCCCTCGGCGCCGACGGGCAGGCCCTGCTCTCGGTGGGGTTCTGCGGTGCCCTGTCCACCTGGTCCACGTTCTCCCACGAACTCCTGGCCATGACCGACGCCCGCCACACCACCCGCGCCGCCGGTTACCTGCTGGCCACGGTCGCCCTCGGGCTCGCCCTGTCGTTCGCCGGCGGAGCCGTCGCCCGGGCCTGGACGGGCAGCGGGCCGGGCCTGTGACCGGCCGGTCGGGTCCTGGTCCGGCCTCGGCTCACCGGGCCACGGCGGTGGTGTCCCCGTACCGGCCGAGGGGCGCAGCGTGTGCGACGAGGAGGGTGTCGAAGGCCGGCGCTGCGGTGATGCCGCCGGCCAGGTGTCCGCTCATGCCGCCGCCGGTCCTTCCCCGTCGAGGACGAACTCGGACGACACGCACGAACTCGTCGGGCTTCTCGATCGCTGCGGCGTGGCCGCTGGCGATCTCGGCGCAGCTGCTGCCCGCGGTGTTCCGGTGCAGGTGGCGGGAGCGGTACGGGGGCACGAGGGTGTCGTGGGTGAGGGCCGCCTGCCGGCGACGCAGACCGTGGATGGATCGTCCTCTCGGTGTGCGTCTGGGTGCAGGGGTGGGTCGCACGCGGACGTCGTCCGGTCCTCCTCGGCTCCGCGCACCGACGGCCTACGACCTCGGCCTCACCGCGGGCCGCAGTGCACCAACCCGAGGAGAGCGCCTCAACGGCGAACGAAGATTTCGGCCCCCTTCCGGTCGGCCTGTGGGAGCCTGGCCGGCGGGGGAACGGCCACGGGGAGCGGCACACAGGACGCAGGGCACGTCAGCACCTTGGTCCGCGCCGACGCCGGACTCGTCGTCGACACCGGTCAGACCGACCCGTCCGACGAGGGGACTGACGCTCCGTCAGGAAAAGAGTCCCGAACAAGCGTCACGAGCGCCGCGTCGGTGTCAGGACAACACCCGCACCGCACACCATGCGCACAGCCGACACCGCGGGTCAGGCGCCCTTCCCGGCCGGCTCCAGGATCGCCACGCACTCCACGTGGTGCGTCATCGGGAACAGGTCGAACGCCCGCAGGGTGCGGACCCGGTAGCCGCCGTCGCGGAAGTAGGCCAGGTCGCGGGCCAGGGCGGCCGGGTCGCAGGCGACGTAGGCGATGCGACGGGCGCCCAGGGTGGTCAGGTGGGCCACGGTGGAGCGGCCGGCGCCGGAGCGGGGCGGGTCGAGGACGATGAGGTCGGCCTCGGTGATGCCGGTGCGCGGCAGGACGGAGTCGACCTTGCCGTGTTCGATACGGACGCGGGGGAAGCCGGCGAGGTTGTGGCGGGCGTCGGCCACCGCGCGCTTGCCGGACTCGATGCCGAGGACGGCGCCCTTGTCGCCGACCCGGTCGGCGAGGGCACCGGCGAAGAGGCCCACACCGCAGTACAGGTCCAGGGCCATGTCGCCCTTGCGGGGCAGCAGGCCCTGCATGACGGCGGTGACCAGGGTGTCGGCGGCCTTGGGGTGGACCTGCCAGAAGCCGCCGCCCGAGACACGGTGGGTGCGGCCGTCGGCGCGTTCGCGGACGAAGGGGCGCCCGTGGACGCGGTGGACGCTGCCGGTGTTCTCGTCGACCCGGAGCACGGAGACCGGACGGTCGAGGTCCACCAGGGGCAGGCGGGCGCCCGGGCGGGGGGTGAGGACGACTTGGCGGTCCTGGGAGCCGGTGGCGGCGATGGCCTCCACGGACTGCATGCCGGTCCAGTCGCGGCGCTCGATGCCCAGTTCGTGGATGCCCTCGGCGGCGATGAGGCAGTCGTCGACCGGTTCGACCTCGTGGGAGCGGTGGCGGCGCAGGCCCGCCTTGCCGGTGGCCGGGTCGACGGCGTACTGGACGCGGGTGCGCCACCGCGGGACCTGGCCGGCGGGCAGCTTGTCGCCCTCGGCGGGCATCACGGTGCCGTCCCAGCCGGCCTCCTCGGGGGTGAGGCCGGCGAGCCGCTTCAGCTGTTCGGCGATCACCTCGGCCTTGAGGCGGCGCTGGGCGCCCGGTTTGACGTGCTGCCAGTCGCAGCCGCCGCAGCGGCCGGGGCCGGCGTACGGGCAGGGTGCCTCGATGCGGTCCTTGGACGCCTGGAGGATCTCCACGGCGTCGGCGCGCAGGAAGCGGGCGCCCTCCTCGCCCTCCGTGACGCGTGCCACGACCCGCTCGCCGGGCAGGGCGTGCCGGACGAACAGCACCTGGCCGCCGTCGGTGCGGGCGACGCAGTGGCCGCCGTGGGCGACGGGGCCGATCTCGACCTCGTACTCCTGGCCCACCAGCGACTTGTTGGGTTCTGCCTGCATGGTGAGCTGCTCCAGATCGAGACGGGGAAGAGAAGGGGACGGTCAGGTTCCGGGAAGGCCGGACGACAGCCCACCAGTCTACGGGGGTGGCGTGCGGCCTTTCGCCACGAGGGGCGGGACGCCGGAGTTGCGGGGACGGTCGTCAGGACTTCGGTGCCGTGGGCCCCTTCGGCCGCACCTGGGCGGGGCCGCGCCGCACCGAGCCCGGCGCGTTCCATTCCTGGCGCCGGCGGGCCCGGGCGCCGGCCGCCGCGGAGGAGGCCAGCTGGTAGGGCACGGAGGTGACCATGACGCCGGGGGTGAACAGCAGGCGGCCCTTGAGGCGCAGCGCGCTCTGGTTGTGCAGCAGGTGCTCGTACCAGTGGCCGACGACGTACTCGGGGATGATCACCGAGACGATGTCGCGCGGGGACTGGCGGCGCAGGCTCTTGACGTATTCGATGACCGGGCGCGTCACCTCGCGGTAGGGCGAGTCGAGGACCTTCAGCGGCACGTCGATCCCGCGGCGCTGCCACTCCTCGCACAGTGCTCTGCTCTCCGCCGGGTCGACGCTGACGGTGACCGCCTCCAGGGTGTCGGAGCGCATCAGCTTGGCGTAGGTCAGCGCGCGCAGGGTGGGGCGGTGGATCTTGGAGACGAGGACGACGGAGTGGACGCGGGAGGGACGGACGGTGTCCTCGCTCGGGCCCTCCGGGGCGGCGATCTCCTCGGAGACGCGGTCGTAGTGCCGTCGGATCGCGGTCATCGTCGCGAAGAAGATGCACATGCCCAGCAGGGCCACCCAGGCGCCGTGGGTGAACTTGGTGAGCAGCACGACGACCAGCACCAGGCCGGTCAGGCAGGCGCCGAAGGCGTTGATGGCCCGCGAGCGGATCATGTGGCGCCGGGCGGCCGGGTCCCTCTCGGTGGCCAGGTGGCGGTTCCAGTGCCGGACCATGCCGATCTGGCTGAGGGTGAACGACACGAACACGCCGACGATGTACAGCTGGATCAGCCGGGTGGAGTCGGCGCCGTAGACGACGGTCAGCAGGGTCGCGGCGCCGGCCAGCAGCACGATGCCGTTGGAGAAGGCGAGGCGGTCGCCGCGGGTGTGCAGCTGGCGGGGCAGGTAGCGGTCCTGGGCGAGGATGGAGCCGAGCAGCGGGAAGCCGTTGTAGGCGGTGTTCGCGGCGAGGAACAGCACCAGGGCGGTGGCCGCGGCGAGCACGACGAACAGGACGCTGCCCTTGCCGAAGACGGCCTCGGCGACCTGGGAGATCACCGGGTTCTGCACATAGTCGGGGCCCAGCGGGACACCGCCGCGCAGCAGGTCGGTGGCCGGGTTCTCGGCCATGCGGACCTTGGTGACCGTGGCCAGCACGATGATGCCGCAGAACATGATCACGGCCAGCAGGCCCATCAGGGTCAGCGTGGTCGCCGCGTTCTTCGACTTCGGTTTGCGGAAGGCCGGGACGCCGTTGGAGATCGCCTCGACGCCGGTGAGCGCGGCGCAGCCGGAGGAGAAGGCACGCAGCAGGAGGAAGACCAGCGCGAGGCCGGCGAGACCCTGGTGCTCGGCCTTGATGTGGTAGTCGGCCGTGGGCGCACGCATCGTCTCGCCGAGGACCAGGCCCCGGAACGCGCCCCACAGGATCATCAGGCACACACCGGCGACGAACACGTACGTCGGGATCGCGAAGAGCGTGCCCGACTCCTTCACGCCGCGCAGGTTCATCAGGGTGAGCAGCACGATGACCAGCACCGCGCACAGCACCTTGTGCTCGACGACGAACGGGACGGCGGAGCCGAGGTTCTCGATGCCGGAGGAGATCGACACGGCGACCGTCATGACGTAGTCGACCAGCAGTGCGCTGGCCACGGTCAGCCCGGCCCTGGCGCCGAGGTTGGTCGTCGCGACCTCGTAGTCGCCGCCGCCGCCGGGATAGGCGTGCACGGTCTGGCGGTAGGAGGCCACCACCGTGGACATCAGCACGACCACCGCGAGGGCGATCCAGGGACTGAAGTGGTACGCCGACACGCCCGCGACGGACAGCACCAGCAGGATCTCTCCGGGCGCGTACGCCACGGAGGACAGCGGGTCGGAGGCGAAGACAGGGAGTGCGATGCGCTTCGGCAGCAGGGTCTCCCCCAGCCGGTCGCTGCGCAGTGCGCGCCCGATCAGAATCCGTTTGGGCACGTCGGTCAGTTTGGACACAACATGGCATCGTAAGCGCTCGAGCTGAGGGCCCTCCACACGCCGCAGGAGATCTGTCTCACGGGTGGATCGGGGCCCTCCGGGCGCCGTGGACAGCGAGGACGTCGCGGGTGTGCCGGTGTTTCCGGGGCGTCCATGCCCGCGTCCGCGGAGGCGTCCTCCGCCGGGCGTCCGCCTCCGTGGTGTGTTCGTGTGCGCGTTCATGGGTGCACCGGCCTTTCGAGGGGTCCTGGTGCCCCGGTCGCGCTACTGTCCGGCGCCGCCGCCGCGCCGTTTCGCCGGGGAGCGCGGACCCTGTGCGGCGTGTCGGGGATCACCTTCGGCGGGCCTGCTCTCCGGCGCGCGGGCGGCCGTTCGCGCCCGGGTGGGCGGTGGTGCGTCGGGATACGGCAGGGGGGTGCCCGGCCCGGACGGGGCATGTGTAGCTTGTCCCTCTGTCTGAGACCCTGATGGGGCTGAGCAGTAGCTGTTGACATCGGAAGGACGGTCGTGCACATCGTCATCATGGGCTGCGGGAGAGTGGGTTCCGCTCTCGCTCAGACCCTGGAGCAGCAGGGGCACACGGTCGCCGTGATCGACCAGGACCCCACCGCCTTCCGCCGCCTGGGCCCCGGTTTCGGCGGCCGTCGGGTCACCGGGATCGGCTTCGACCAGGACACCCTGCGCGAGGCGGGCATCGAGGAGGCGGGTGCGTTCGCGGCCGTCTCCAGCGGCGACAACTCCAACATCATCTCCGCCCGGGTGGCGCGGGAGATGTTCGGTGTGGAGAACGTCGCGGCCCGGATCTACGACCCGCGCCGTGCCGAGGTCTACCAGCGCCTGGGCATCCCGACCGTGGCCACGGTCCGGTGGACGGCCGACCAGATGCTGCGCCGGCTGCTGCCGTCGGGTGCGGAGCCGCTGTGGCGCGACCCCACCGGCGGGGTCCAGCTCGCCGAGGTGCACACCTCGCCGAAGTGGATCGGCCACAAGATCAGCAAGCTGCAGGAGGAGACGGGCGTCCGGGTGGCGTTCCTGACCCGCCTCGGCGAGGCGATCCTGCCGACCTCGCAGACGGTGCTGCAGGAGGGCGACCTCGTGCACGTGATGATGCGGACGGACGACGTGGAGAAGGTCGAAGCGGCGTTCGCCGAGGGCCCCGAAGAGGAGAGCGGTCGCTGATGAGGGTCGCCATTGCCGGTGCCGGAGCGGTCGGCCGTTCGATCGCCGGTGAACTGCTGGAGAACGGCCACGAGGTCCTTCTCATCGACAAGGCGCCGACCGCGATCTCGGTCGAGCGTGTTCCGCGGGCCGAGTGGCTGCTGGCCGACGCCTGCGAGATCACCTCGCTCGACGAGGCGGCCCTGCAGCGCTGCAACGTCGTCATCGCGGCGACGGGCGACGACAAGGTGAACCTGGTCGTCTCCCTGCTGGCGAAGACGGAGTACGCCGTTCCGCGGGTCGTGGCCCGGGTGAACAACCCGAAGAACGAGTGGCTGTTCAACGAGGCGTGGGGCGTGGACGTCGCGGTGTCCACGCCGCGGCTGATGTCGGCCCTGGTGGAGGAGGCGGTCAGCGTCGGCGACCTGGTGCGCCTGCTGCGCTTCAGCCACGGTGACGCCAACCTGGTGGAGCTGACCCTGCCGGAGGAGTCGCCGCTGGCCGGCACCCGGGTCGGGGACGTGTCGTGGCCGGACGACACCTCGCTGGTCACCATCATCCGGGGCACCCGGGTGCTCACGCCGTCCCGGGAGGACTCCCTGGAGGCGGGCGACGAGCTGCTGTTCGTGGCCGCGCAGGCCCGGGAGCAGCAGCTGGCGGACCTGCTGTCGGTGCGCCGCGAGGACGACACCAGGCGCTGACGCCCGCCGTCGGGCCGAGGGGCGCGGCACCCTGCCGCGGTCGCCGGGTGCCGTCCCGCTCGTCTCCTGGTGCCGGACGGCCGACGGGCGCCGGCCGCCGGTCAGGTCTCGCGACGGTGGCGGCCCGGGGTCCTGTCGGCCGCGTCGGCGGCGGCCGCCTTCTCCCGCTCGGCCTGCTCCTGCGCCTCCATCTCCGCGAAGACGTCGATGGGCGCGGGCGCCTTCGCCAGGAACACCCAGGTCAGCCAGACCGCCAGCAGGAACGGCGGGATCTTCAGCGCGACCAGGACCCAGCCGAGCTGCGTGGTGTCCGCCCACCAGTACAGCGGGAAGAGGATCGCGCACTTGGCGAGCAGGATCAGACCCCAGGCCCAGCTGGCCTTGGCGTAGGCCTTCTTGCGGCCCGGGTTGCGGGTGCGCCAGGAGAGGTTCTCCTTGAACACCGGGCCCAGGATGAGCCCGATCAGCGGGACCCCCGCGAGCGTGGTGACGATGTAGGCGAGGCCCAGCCCGAGGGTGTAGAGCATGCCCGGCAGGTAGAAGTCCTTGGCGTTGCCGGTCATCATCGCGAAGACCACGCCGAAGGCCACACCGAAGACGCCGCTGAAGGCGTGCTTGACGGTGTCCCGCATGATCAGCCGGACCGCGACCAGCACCAGGGCGACGGCCAGGGCGGCGATCGCCGACCAGTGCAGGTCCTTGTTGATCGTGAAGATGGTGACGAACAGCAGGCCGGGCAGCACCGTCTCGACCATGCCCCGCACCCCGCCGAACGCCTCGAGAAGCGCGGCCTCCGTCACCGCCTTGGCCCCGTCGTCGGCGGTCGTCTCTTCGGTCGGCTTGTCGAGTGACGTCACGGGCTACTCCCGTCCGAGGGGTCGCAGTTCGTATTTCGGGTTGAACAGCACCCGGCGGCCCCGGCTCATCGAGATCCGGCCCGATGCGATCAGCTTGCGCCCCGGTTCGATCCCGACGATGGAGCGCCTGCCGAGCCACACCACGTCCAGTTCGGCCGTGCCGTCGAACAGTTCGGCCTCCAGGGCGGGCACACCGGCACGCGGCCGCAGGGTGACCGTGCGCAAGGTACCAGTTACCGTGACGATCTGCCGATCCTGGCAGTCACCGATCCGCGTGCAGCCGGTGAGCGCGGCGTCCTCGCGCAGCTCCTCGGACTCCAGGTCTTCCTGTGACGAGGAGAGCCGGTCGAGCATGCGCCTCAGACGTCCCGCCGGCTTGCCGGAACGAGGGGCAGCACTCATATCTGCAGCGTACCCGTGGCCACCGACGGTGACGTAACCGCGCTCGCGGATCGGGCCGGCGTTGCGCCCCGCCGTGGCGGCCGCGTTGCGTGCCGCATGCGTCCGCGGGTTGCCGGCGGCGGGCGGTCAGTGTTCGACGATCTCGCCGTCGCGCAGCTCCAGGACCCGGTCGGCGAGGTCCAGCAGGGTCGCGTCGTGCGTGGCGACCAGGGCGGTCACCTGCCGGCTGTGGACGACGGCGCGCAGCAGCTCCATCACGGCCAGGCCGGTCTCCGCGTCCAGCTGGCCGGTCGGCTCGTCGGCGATCAGCAGCGCCGGGTCGTTGGCGAGGGCACGGGCGATGGCGACGCGCTGCTGCTGCCCGCCGGACAGCTCGCCGGGCCGCTGCCGGGCGTGGGCGGCGAGGCCCACCAGGGACAGCAGCAGCTCCACGCGTTCCTCGCGTTCCCGCGGGTCGGCGCGGCGCAGCCGCAGCGGCACGCCGACGTTCTCCGCGGCCGTGAGGACGGGGATGAGGCCGAAGGACTGGAAGACGAACCCGATGCGGTCCCGGCGCAGTGCGAGCAGCTCGTCCTCGCCGAGGTCCGACAGCTCCCTGCCGTCCACGTGGACGCGGCCCCGGTCCGGCTCGTCGAGGCCGCCGACGATGTTGAGCAGCGTGGTCTTGCCCGATCCGGAGCGGCCCTTGACGGCGACCAGCTCGCCGCGCGGCACCTCGAAGGACACCCCGCGCAGGGCGTGCACCGCGGCGGCGCCCTGTCCGTAGGACTTGTGGACGTCCTCCACGCGCACCATCGTGTCGGTCGCGATCCGGCTCATGGGCCCCTCCCCGCTGTACTCCCCCGTGGACTGTGCGCCAGTATCACGACCGCCCCCGTCCGCTTCAATGGCCCCGCCGGTGCGATTCCCCGCTCGCGGCGATCCCCTGTTCGCGGCGATGTCCCGTTCGTCGCGATCCGTCGCCCGGTTCCCCGCTGTGGCGGGTGGTGACGCGAACATGCCCGGACAGCGGAAGAGGCCGCTCCCCCTGGACGGGTGCGGCCCCTCGGCTGCCTGCCGCGACCGGCTCGGCAGTGCCGTGCTTCGTGCCGGCGATGCGCGCGTCCCGGTGAACCTCCGGCGCTCTAGTGGACCTCGGTGATCTCCGGTCCTCGCTGCAGCTGGCCCAGGCCGCCGGCGAACCGGGACTGGCCCTCCTGCTGCATGCCCTCGGGCACCATCTGGGCGTCGTTGGGCAGCTTGAGGACGATCGGGTCGCGGGGCGCCATCGGGCCGCTGCCGCGGACCACGACCGTGTCCCGGAAGATCTGCTCCAGCAGTCCGGCCGCCTGCGGCTGCACCGCGCCCTGCCCGGAGATCACACCGCGCAGGAACCAGCGCGGGCCGTCCACGCCGACGAAGCGCACGACCTGGAAGCCGCCGGTGCCGTCCGGCAGCTGCACCGGGACCTGGGCGCGCAGCTCCCAGCCCAGCGGGCCCTCCACCTCGTCCACGATGCCGCCCTGCTGGGTGACACCGGCCGCGATCTCCTCGCGGACCTCGCCCCAGATGCCCTCGTTCTTGGGTGCGGCGAAGGCCTGCAGCTGGATCGCGCTGTCGCCCAGGACGACGGTGGCGGCGACGATCGCGTCGCCCGCGACCTCCACCCGCAGCTCCATGCCGTCGACGCCCGGTACGAACAGACCCCCCAGGTCGACCCGGCCCTCGCCGGGCTCACGCACCTCGGACACGTCCCAGGGCCCGTCGGGCCGGGGACCGGGCGCGAGCCTGATCCGCTCGCGCTCCTCCTCGTCGTCCGCCTCGGTGTCGACGCTGTCGACGACCTGCTCGGCCTCGCCGGCCGCGTTCTCGGCGGCACCCTTCTTCTTGCGACGTCCGAACACGTCACTGTCCTTCCCGGTCGGATACGACCGAAGCGTATCGATACCCACCCGTCGTGCCGCTGTCCGCGGCACGACCGTCCGTGCCGCTCCCGCCGTCCACCGCGGCGTGGCCCCCGGTGGACCCGAAGCCCCCCTCGGCCCGCGCCGAGCCGGGAAGTTCCGCCACCTGCCGGAAGCGGACCCTCTCGACCTGCTGGACGACCAGTTGGGCAATCCGGTCGAAGCGCTCGAACCGCACGGATTCGCGCGGGTCGAGATTCACCACGATCACCTTGATCTCTCCACGGTACCCGGCATCGATCGTCCCCGGGGCATTCACCAGGGCGACACCGCACCGGGCGGCGAGCCCGGACCGTGGGTGCACGAAGGCCGCATACCCCTCCGGGAGCGCTACAGACACGCCGGTGGGCAGAACGGCCCGCTCCCCGGGGCCCAGCTCGCAGGCGACGGTGGTGCGCAGGTCGGCGCCCGCGTCGCCGGGGTGTGCGTACTCGGGGAGCGGCACGTCGGGGTCGATGCGCCGGATCAGCACCTCGAGGGGTTCACGGCCGGCGGGCGTACTCACGGGTTCACCTCGAAGGCGCGGACGCGGCGGACCTGGTCCGGGTCCTGCATGGCGGCCTGGATCTCCTCCTCGCGGCCGTGCTCGACGAAGTGATCGACCTTGACCTCGATGAACAGAGCGTCCGCGCGGACGGCGACCGGGCCGTCGGGGCCGCCTATCCGGCCGGTGGCCGTGGAGTAGATCTTCCGGCCGGCCACGGCCTTCACCTCGGCCTCCAGATACAGGGTCGCCCCCACCGGCACCGGCTGCAGGAAGTCGGTCTCCAGCCGTCCGGTGACGGCGATGGTCCGCAGCAGCCAGTTCAGCGAGCCCAGGGTCTCGTCCAGCGCCGTGGCAAGGACACCGCCGTGGGCGAGGCCGGGGGCGCCCTGATGGGCGGGCTGCACGGTGAACTCGGCGGTGATGCTCACACCCTGCCCGGCCCGCGCTTGCAGATGCAGGCCGTGCGGCTGATCGTCACCGCACCCGAAGCACGCGCCGTAGTGCGCGCCCAGGAGTTCGCCGGGCGCGGGCGCATCGGGGTGCCGCACCGGCGGGACGGCGTCGGCGGGGGGCTGAAGGCTTGCGGAAACACCACTCACAGGCGCAGACCTTACCCGCGACGCGGGGGTGTGCATGCGCCCGTGCCAAGCTAGCTGTATGCAGCTTCCCGCCCAGCCGTACGAAGAACGGCTCACCGTGCCCCGCTCCTGGTGGCTGATCAGCTTCCTGATCGGTGTCTCGTGCGCCCTGATCCTGCTGCCCTTCGGGGTCCTGCCGATGCTCGGCGGCCTGGTGGGCGGCACCGCGGTCGCGGCCGTCGTGGCCAGTTCCTACGGCTCGGTGCGGATCCGGGTCGTGGGCGGTTTCCTGGTCGCGGGAGAGGCGAAGGTGCCGGTCACGGCGCTGGGCCGGGCGGAGGTCCTGGACCCGGAGGAGGCGCGGGCCTGGCGCACCTACAAGGCGGACACCCGCGCTTTCATGCTGCTGCGGGCCTACATCCCCACGGCGCTGCGGGTGGAGGTGACCGACCCGGAGGACCCGACGCCCTATCTGTATCTGTCGACGCGCCACCCGCAGGCGCTGCGGGAGGCGCTGGAGGCGGCCCGCACGGCGGCGGCCTCCGGAGCCGCGTGAGTCGGCGCCCTGAGGGCGCGGGACGGCATGAGCGGCGCCCCGGCGGGGTGAGAGCGCCCGCGGCGGGGGCGCGGCGCCCGGGTGCGTGCGGGGGCGCGTGACCGAACGGAGCGGTACGGGGCCCAGTGGTACGGGCCGAGCGCTGCGACAGTGGCCGGGCAGCGCCGGTATGCGGGCCGTGGCCCGGGACGACCGAGGTAGGCCCCGGCCGGCCGGTCGGCGTTCGCGGCGGGCCGGTCAGCGTGCGCGAGGGCCGTCGTCGTCGGGACCGCCGTCACGGGGACCGTCGTCACGGGGACCGTCGCCGGTGTCCGTCTCCGGTGTCTCCGGCAACGGCAGCGGCTTCTCGGGTTTCTCGAGGGCGGGCAGCTGCTCCAGCTGATCCCAGGGCACCTGGATCTTCCGCAGGTCCTCGCGGACGCGTGCGGCGAGCTTCTTGGTGTCGCGCCGGTTGACGGCGGCGCCGACGGCGGCGCCCACCAGGAACGGCATCAGGTGCGGCAGGTCCCGCAGCACGCGCTTCATGATCTGCTGGCGCAGCCGGCGTTTGAGCTGTCCGCCGAAGGCGGAGTCGAGCGTCGACGGCTTGAGCACGTCGATGCCACGCTCCCCGGACCAGGCGGACAGATACGCGGCGGTGCGGGCCGCCCGGCGGCCCGGGGGCCGTACGCCGTAGACCTCGTGCAGCTCGGCGATCAGCTTCAGCTCGATGGCCGCGACACCGGTGATCTCGGCGGCGAGTTCGGCCGGCATCGCGGGCGGTACGGGCAGCATCGCGGCGGCGCCGACGCCCGCTCCGACCGTGGCCGTACCGGCGACCGCGCCCGCGACCAGCTTGTCCGCGATCTCCTCCGGACCGAGGCCGGGGAACTGCCGGCGGAGCGTGGCGAGGTCCCGTACGGGAATCCTCGGCGCGATGTCGATGATCCGGTCGGTGAGGTGGCCCAGGGCGGCTCTGGCCCGGTTTCCGGTGCGCCGGACGCCGCCACGGGTGCCCTGTGCGGCGCGGCCGCGGATCGCTGCCGCCCGGCGCCGGGCCGCGGATGCGGGCCGCACCGCCGGGGCAGCCGCTTCACCGTCTTCGGGCCGCTGGTCGAGCGGGGCCTGTCCCGGTGCTGCTGTCGCATCCGTCCTGTCGGACGGCCGGGACGGGCCCCGCTTGCGGTCACGCGCGCCGTGAGAGCCGTCGAGCGACTCCGGGTCCGCTCCCCTGCGCGGGAAGCGGCGCTTCCAAGGAGGGGTCGAGCCGGTCACGGCCGACCCTGCCTCAGTCGCAGTCGCGGCAGATCGGCTGGCCGTTCTTCTCCCGGGCCAGCTGACTGCGGTGGTGCACCAGGAAGCAGCTCATGCAGGTGAACTCGTCCTGCTGCTTGGGCAGTACCCGGACGGCCAGTTCCTCGTTGGACAGGTCGGCGCCGGGCAGTTCCAGGCCCTCGGCGGCTTCGAACTCGTCGACGTCCACCGAGGAGGCCGCCTTGTCGTTGCGGCGGGCCTTCAGCTCCTCAAGGCTGTCCGAGTCGACGTCGTCGTCGGTCTTGCGTGGAGTGTCGTAGTCGGTTGCCATGTCGCTCTCCCCCTCTGGGTGTCTGCGGTATCTCCAGCGCACGTAACGCGTGAGAGGCCGGACTTGTGCCCGACCCGAGGCGGAGATTTTGCCTCACATCAAGGTCTGTTACTCAATCGACACCCAACCCGACTCCTCAAGAGTGATCGGCTCGGATGGCGACGGGGACCGTACACGGATCGAACGCCGCATTTCAAAGCGGTCTGCCCGTGTACTTCCCGTGATATCGACACCTGAAAACCCGGACTTCCACGACTTTTCCGGCGCCTTGTGGTCACGCTGTGTGTATGACCAGAAATCCGCGCATGTGATCGATCCCACAGAATCCGACCGCGACACGCCGCGCGAAATTCCGCGCACAGCGAACATTCCGTCGTAGCGGGCACGGGCCGGGGGCGGGGGTCACAAGGGCAGGGTGACACGCATCACCAAGCCCCCGCCCTCACGCGGCTGGGCCGTGATGTGCCCGCCGTGCGCCCGGGCCACCGAGCGCGCGATGGACAGGCCCAGGCCGACCCCCTTGTCGCTGCCGGTGCGCTCGGTGCGCAGCCGCCGGAACGGCTCGAAGAGGTTGTCGATCTCGTACGCCGGCACCACCGGCCCGGTGTTGGTGACCACCAGGACCGCCTGGCCGTGCTGGACGTCTGTCGTGACCTCCACCCAGCCTTCCTCGGGCACGTTGTAGCGCACCGCGTTCTGCACCAGGTTCAGCGCGATCCGCTCCAGCAGCACGCCGTTGCCCTGCACGACGGCCGGCTTGCGTGTGCCGCGGATCGTGACGCCCTTGGCCTCCGCCTCCGCGTGCACCTGGTCGAGGGCCTGTCCGGCGACCTCGGCCAGGTCGACGGGCTTGCGCTCGACGATCTGGTTCTCGCTGCGGGCGAGCAGCAGCAGACCCTCGACGAGCTGCTCGCTGCGCTCGTTGGTGGCCAGCAGCGTCTTGCCGAGCTGCTGCAGCTCCACCGGCGCGTTCGGATCGGACAGGTGCACCTCCAGCAGCGTCCGGTTGATCGCCAGCGGGGTGCGCAGCTCGTGCGAGGCGTTGCCGACGAAACGCTGCTGGGCGGTGAACGCCCGCTGCAGCCGCTCCAGCATCTCGTCGAAGGTGTCGGCCAGCTCCTTCAGCTCGTCGTCCGGCCCGTCCAGCTCGATCCGCCGCGACAGGTCGGAGCCGGCCACCGCGCGGGCGGTGCGGGTGATCCGGCCCAGCGGCGACAGCACCCGGCCGGCCATCGCGTAGCCGAACGCGAAGGCGATCACGGCCAGGCCGAGCAGGGCCAGCAGCGAACGGCTCAGCAGGTCGTCCAGGGCGTGCTGGCGCTGCTGGTTCACACAGGCGTTCATGGCGCTGTTGAACTCACTGGGCGACGCCTGGTCCGGCAGGTTGCAGATGGTGCTGGTGACCTTGCCCTCGACGATCTTGAAGGGCAGGTCGCTGCCGGCGTTCAGCGCCTGCGCGGCCAGCAGATAGATGATCGACAGCAGCAGGACGCCCGCGATCAGGAACATCCCGCCGTACAGCAGGGTCAGCCGTATCCGGATGGTCGGCCGCAGCCACGGGAAGGGCGGTTCCGGGCGGCGTGGGTCCCAGGTGGGCTTCGGGGGCGCCTGAGGCGGCGCGGGAGTGGTGGTCACAGGGCATCAGATCCGGTAGCCGGAGCCGGGCACGGTCACGATCACCGGGGGTTCGCCCAGCTTGCGGCGCAGGGTCATCACGGTGACCCGCACCACGTTGGTGAACGGGTCCGTGTTCTCGTCCCACGCCTTCTCCAGCAGCTGCTCGGCGGAGACCACGGCACCCTCGCTGCGCATGAGGACCTCCAGCACGGCGAACTCCTTCGGCGCCAGCTGCACCTCCCGGCCGTCGCGGAAGACCTCACGGCGGTTGGGGTCGAGCCTGATCCCGGCGCGTTCCAGCACGGGCGGCAGCGGCACGCTGGTGCGCCGCCCCAGGGCCCGCACCCGGGCGATCAGCTCACTGAACGCGAACGGCTTGGGCAGATAGTCGTCGGCGCCTATCTCCAGTCCTTCGACACGGTCGCTGACGTCGCCGGAGGCCGTGAGCATCAGCACGCGGGTCGCGAGGCCGAGTTCGACGATCTTGCGGCAGACGTCGTCGCCGTGCACCAGCGGCAGGTCGCGGTCGAGAACGACCACGTCGTAGTCGTTGACGCCGATGCGTTCCAGGGCGCCCGCACCGTCGTACACGACGTCGACGGCCATGGCCTCCCGGCGCAGTCCGGTGGCCACCGCATCGGCGAGCAGCTGCTCGTCCTCGACGACGAGTACGCGCACGTCCAAGTCCTTCCTGTGTCCGTCCTCGCGCGGCGCCCGGGGCGCACGCGGGCAGGGGGTCTGCTGGGGTGTGCCTTCCATCCTGCCCTTTTCCGCCGTAAGTCGGCAGTAAGAGCAGGTGGCAGCGCCTGCGGGCGGCCGGGCGGGACGGGCCGGCGCCGCGGCGGCCGCGGGCCCGGCGCGCCTATGCCGAATCTTTGCCTGCCCGGGAGGTTTCCCCGCCGGGGACTGTGGGGAGGACGGGGGTTACACCCCGCGATCACGCTCTGCATGTGCCGCACGACCATGCGGTACCCCGCGACCGGCTCCGCAGAGCGGGCGTGGTGTCCGGCACCGTCGCCGCCCGGCCCGGGCAGCGGCTGGGCACCCATCGGAGACGTGATCGTCCCTTCCGAAGGGCACACCCCGTGCCACCCACCCACGACCAAGGACGAGGGGGCGCAGCATGGACGCTTTCACCGCAGGACTTCTGCAGCGTATAAGGGCGACCGAGTCCGACCTGACGCGGGCCAGGGCCGAAGGCGACGACTTCCTCGTCGAGGCTCAGCTCGGCGAGCTCGACGACCTTCGCCGCCTCGCCGCCGAGCACGGTGTGGAGGTCCACGCCTCCACCGTCTGACCCGGCGCACGCGCACGGCCCCGGCAGCGGCTGCTGCCGGGGCCGTGCGCGTGTCGGAGACGTTCGGGCGGCGGGGGCCGCCGGGTCACGCCCCGAAGTCCTCCAGGAGCTGCTGGAGGGGGTCGAAGACGCCGGGGGTGGCGGCGATCAGCAGGTCGCCCGAGACCGGCCTGCCGGACCGTCCGCCGGTGCGAGCGCCGGCCTCGCGGGCGATCAGGTCGCCCGCGGCGTAGTCCCACGGGTTCAGGCCGCGCTCGTAGTAGCCGTCGAGACGGCCCGCGGCCACGTCGCACAGCTCGATCGCGGCCGAGCCGCCGCGCCGTATGTCCCGCACCAGCGGCAGCAGCCGGCGGGCGACCTCGGCCTGCTGCGTGCGGACCTCGGTCACGTAGTTGAACCCGGTGGCGATCAGGGCCTGGTCCAGCGGCGCGGTGGGACGGCAGGTCAGCTTGCGCTCACCGGCCCACGCGCCGGTGGCCCAGGCGCCGCGCCCGCGCACCGCGTGGAAGACCTCGCCGCGCATCGGGGCGGCCACGACACCGACGACGGCCTCGCCGTCCTGCTCGGCGGCGATGGACACGGCCCAGGTCGGCAGCCCGTACAGGTAGTTCACCGTGCCGTCGAGCGGGTCGATCACCCAGCGGATGCCGCTGGTGCCCTCGGTGGAGGCGCCCTCCTCCCCGAGGAAGCCGTCCTCGGGGCGGCGCTCGGCGATCAGGTCGGTGATCGCCTTCTCGGCGGCCAGGTCCATCTCGGTGACGACGTCGACCGGGCTGGACTTGGTGGCGGCCACCGCGAGGTCGGCGGGGCGGCCGTCACGCAGCAGATCCCCGGCCCGGCGGGCGGCCTGCAGGGCGAGCTGGAGCAGTTCGGTGTGCAGAGCGTCGGTCACGGGACTCCTCACGCGTAGGGGCTGTCGGCGCCCGCGGCGGCGGGACGGGGGGTGCGGGCCGGGCAGCAGCCGACCGGGCACACGTGGTGGCTCGCGCCCAGGGCACCCAGGGCGCACGGCGTGACCTGCTCGCCGCGTTCGACGGCGGCGCGCTCCACGACCAGGTCGCGGATCGCGGCGGCGAACCGCGGGTCGTCGCCGACGGTCGCCGAACGGCGCACCGGCAGCCCCAGCTCCTCGGCCTTGGCCTTGGCCTCCGTGTCGAGGTCGTAGAGGACCTCCATGTGGTCGGAGACGAATCCGATGGGCGCCATGACCACCGCGGGCACACCGGCGGCGTGCCGCTCCTCGAGGTGGTCGCAGATGTCGGGCTCCAGCCACGGGATGTGCGGGGCGCCGGAGCGGGACTGGTAGACGAGCTGCCAGGGGTGCTCGACCCCGGTGCGCTCCCGGACCGCGTCCGCGATCAGCCGGGCGACGTCCAGGTGCTGGCGGACGTAGGCGCCGCCGTCGCCGTGCTGCTCGACGGGGCCGGAGGTGTCGGCGGCCGAGGTCGGGATGGAGTGGGTGGTGAAGGCGATGTGCGCGCCGTCGCGGACGTCGGCCGGCAGGTCCTCGAGGGCGGCGATCACCCCGTCGATCATGGGCTCGACGAAGCCGGGGTGGTTGAAGTAGTGGCGGAGCTTGTCGATCCGCGGCAGCTCGAGCCCCTCGGCCTCGAGCGTGGCGAGGGCGTCGGCGAGGTTCTCCCGGTACTGGCGGCAGCCCGAGTAGGAGGCGTAGGCGCTGGTGGCCAGGACCAGGATGCGGCGCCGGCCGTCGCGGACCATCTCCCGCAGGGTGTCGGTGAGGTACGGGGCCCAGTTGCGGTTGCCCCAGTAGACCGGCAGATTCAGGCCGTGCTCGGCGAAGTCCTTGCGCAGGGCGTCCAGCAGGGCACGGTTCTGTGCGTTGATCGGGCTGACCCCGCCGAACAGGAAGTAGTGCTGTCCGACCTCCTTCAGGCGTTCCTTCGGAATGCCGCGCCCGCGGGTCACGTTCTCCAGGAACGGGACCACGTCGTCGGGCCCCTCCGGGCCGCCGAAGGAGAGCAGGAGCAGGGCATCGTACGGGGAGACATCGAGCACGTCTGGCATGTCTCGATCCTGCCACCCTGCCCCGGAAGGCGAGAGCCCGACCCGCCTCGGACGTACCGGAGGCCCCCGGCGGACCGTAAGCTGTATCGGCCCTGTTAGCGCCTTACCGGATGCCCGGAGAGTCTGTGCCCACCCCTTATCGCGCCCTGTTCGCCGCCCCCGGCTCCAAGGGCTTCTCCGCCGCGGGGTTCCTCGGCCGGATGCCGCTGTCGATGATGGGCATCGGCGTGGTGACGATGATCTCCCAGCTCACCGGTCGGTACGGGCTGGCGGGCGCCCTGTCGGCGACCATCGCGCTGGCCGCGGCCGTGCTGGGCCCGCAGATATCCCGGCTGGTCGACCAGTACGGGCAGCGCCGGGTGCTGCGCCCGGCCACCCTGGTCGCCCTGACCGCCGCGGCGGGCCTGCTCCTGACCGCGTACCTCCGCGGGCCGGACTGGGTGCTGTTCGTGTGCGCCGCCGGGATCGGCTCGGTGCCCTCGCTGGGCGCGATGGTCCGGGCCCGCTGGGCGGCCCTGTACCGCGGCACCCCGCTGCTGCACACCGCCTACTCGTTCGAGTCGGTGGTGGACGAGGTGTGCTTCATCTTCGGGCCGATCGTCTCCATCGGCCTGTCCACGGTCTGGTTCCCCGAGGCCGGCCCCCTGCTGGCCGCGTGCTTCCTGGCCGTCGGTGTGTTCTGGCTGACCGCGCAGCGCGCCACCGAGCCCGAGCCGCATCCGCGGCAGCACCGCGGCGGCGGGTCGGCCCTGCGCTCGCGCGGGCTGCAGGTGCTGGTGACGACCTTCGTGGCCACCGGGGCGATCTTCGGCGCGGTGGACGTGGTGACGGTGGCCTTCGCCGAGGAGCGCGGCCACAAGGGCGCCGCGAGCGTCGTCCTCGCCCTGTACGCCACGGGGTCGTGCACCGCCGGCATCCTCTTCGGGCTGCTGCCGCCCTCCGGGACGCCCGCGCGTCGCTGGCTCGTGGGCGTGTGTGCGATGGCCGTGAGTATGATCCCCCTCCTACTGGTCGGAAACCTGCCGTTTCTGGCCGTGGCGCTGTTCGTCGCGGGCCTGTCCGTCGCACCCACCATGATCACGACGATGGCCCTCGTCGAGGAGCACGTACCACGCGCGTACCTGACCGAGGGCATGACCTGGGTGAGCACGGGACTCGCGGTCGGGGTGGCGCTCGGCTCGTCGGTGGCCGGGTCGGTGATCGACGCGGCCGGCGCACGGGCCGGGTACGGGGTCCCGGCGGTCGCCGGGGCGGTCGCGGCCGTGGTCGGTTTCCTCGGGTACCGCCGGCTCAGCAGGCCGGCGCCGCGTCGGGGAGGCACCGTTGGGCAGCACAGCGAGCGGGAACAACGGCACGTGGCGTAACTGGGGCGGCAACGTGAGCGCACGCCCCGCACGACAGGTCAGGCCGGCCTCGGTGGAGGAACTCGCCGACCAGGTCCGCCGGGCGGCACAGGACGGACTGCGGGTGAAGGCCGTCGGCACGGGGCACTCCTTCACCTCGATCGCCGCCACGGACGGCGTGCTCATACGCCCCGATATGCTGACCGGCATCCGCGACATCGACCGCTCCGCCATGACCGTCACCGTGGCGGCGGGCACCCCGCTGAAGGTGCTCAACGCGGCCCTGGCCCGCGCGGGTCTGTCCCTGACGAACATGGGCGACATCATGGAGCAGACGGTGTCCGGGGCGATCAGCACCGGCACCCACGGCACCGGCCGCGACTCCGGCTCGATCGCCGCCCAGGTCAAGGGGCTCGAGCTGGTCACCGCGGACGGCTCGGTGCTGACCTGCTCCGCGACCGAGAACCCGGACGTCTTCGCCGCGGCCCGCATCGGCCTGGGCGCGCTCGGCATCGTCACCGCGGTCACCTTCGCCGTGGAGCCGCTGTTCCTGCTCACCGCCCGCGAGGAGCCGATGCCGCTGGAGCGGGTGCTCGCCGAGTTCGACGAGCTGTGGGCGGAGAACGAGCACTTCGAGTTCTACTGGTTCCCGCACACCGGCAACACCAACACCAAGCGCAACAACCGCAGCGCCGGCCCGAAGGCCCCGGTGGGCCGGTGGGCCGGTTTCCTCGAGGACGAGTTCCTGTCCAACGGCGTGTTCGAGGTGGTCAACCGGGTGGGCCGCGCGGTGCCCGCCACGGTCCCGGCGATCGCCCGGATCGCCAGCCGTGCCCTGTCCGCCCGCACCTACACCGACATTCCTTACAAGGTCTTCACCTCTCCGCGCCGGGTGCGGTTCGTGGAGATGGAGTACGCGATCCCGCGGGCGGCCCTGCGCGAGGTGCTGCGCGAGCTGAAGGCGACGGTCGACCGCTCCGGGCTGCGGGTGAGCTTCCCGGTGGAGGTGCGCACCGCGCCCGCGGACGACATCCCCCTGTCCACCGCCTCCGGCCGCGACAGCGCCTACGTCGCCGTCCACATGTTCCGCGGCACCCCCTACCACCGCTACTTCACGGCCGCGGAGCGCATCTTCACCGCGCACGAGGGCCGCCCGCACTGGGGGAAGATCCACACCCGGGACGCGGAGTACCTCGCCGGGGTGTATCCGCGGTTCACCGAGTTCACGGCGCTGCGGGACCGGCTGGATCCTGAGCGCCGTTTCCAGAACGACTATCTGCGGAGGGTCCTGGGCGCGTAGCGGACGACGCCTCGGGCGACGGCGCCGTGGACTCCGTTCCGGAGCCGTCGCCGGAGCCGGAACCGCTGCCGTCCGCACCCGGGGTGCCGCCGCTCGCGGCACCGTCACCGGGGACGGTCGTGGACGGGGCCGTCGTACCACCGCCCTGCTCCGCGCCCGGCGTCGCGCCGGTGCCGGTGCCGCCGCCCGGGGTGGCCGTCCCGCCCGTGCCGGGCGCGGTCGTGCGGGTGTCCGACGGACGCGGAGTGCCGTCCCGGGGCGGCGTGCGGGAGGAGTGGTGTCCGGTGACGGCGTTGCCGACGGTGGTGCCGCGGCCGCCGCTGATGCTGTCGCCGGAGACCAGTTCGTAGACGGTGATGCCGCCCATGGTGACCACGAACACCAGCAGGGCCGCGACGGCCGGCCGTTTCCAGCCACGCCGGCGCGCCCGGTAGACGGTGCCTTGCGAGTATCCGCCCGGTATCGGTGCGGTCCCGTCCTCCGGGGCCGCACCGACGCGGTTCGCCCGGGTGGACGCGCCCGGGCGGCGGCCCGTGGCACCCCGGGGAGAGGGGGCGACGGCGGGCCGCGCCGAGGTCACGGTGCGCAGCTGCTCCCCGGTGCGGCGGAAGAAGTGCTGGAAGACCGGACCGCCACAGGTGGCGATCACGCTGACGACACCGGCGCCCAGGATCGTGCCGTAGACGCCGAAGTACGAGGCCAGCTTGGCGGCCACGACCGCCGCCAGGGCACTGCCCGCGACCTGGGGCACGCTCAGATCGATGCGGCGCCTGGACGTCTGCCGCTCCGCCTCCTGCCCCGTGCGCGGCGCCTCGCCGGTATCGGGCCTTGCACGCATGACCGGATCTTTCCTGCCTCTCATCCATTCGGGTGACTGTCGGACGATAGCCTCCTTCAGGTCGAGATCACCTTTCGGGTGGGTTCTGCGCCATCCGGCCGTGAAGGTGACCTTCCGGTCGTCGCCGTGATCTTCGGGACCTCTTCGCCCGACTGCGCGAGAAAGGGACGTACGGACGAAACCGTTGGTTCCATTTCTGGCGATTCCGTGAAGTACGCCACGTTGATGATCGAAAAAAGGGGTCAGGGACGGCCAACTCCCACCCCTTGCCAGAAGTTGGGCGGCGTGCCAATCCACGCACGTGGCCCAAATGGAGTACTGTTGCGAACCCTGGGCCCGGTCTCCCGCCTGGGTGGACGGGCCCTGCTGGACCGCCGGGAGGGGATGGTTGCACAGGGTGACGACTGCGGTCACTGAGCGTGGTAAACAGGTAACCGTGCCATAACGGCGATCCAGGGCCCACGCCCGACACGCCGGGCAACTCGGCAAGGTTGTGGCAGGCTGCACCCGGGCAGGCCACACTCGACAGAGCGGAAGCAGCGACGCACGTGACGTCGGCAGGCACCACCCGGGAGGTCCCCATGCCCGAACTGCGTGTCGTGGCCGTCTCCAATGACGGCACACGACTGGTGCTGAAGGCTGCGGACTCGACGGAGTACACGCTTCCGATCGACGAACGGCTGCGCGCCGCCGTGCGCGGCGACCGTCCCCGCCTCGGCCAGATCGAGATCGAGGTCGAGAGCCATCTGCGTCCGCGCGACATCCAGGCGCGGATACGAGCAGGCGCGACCGCGGAGGAAGTCGCCCAGATGGCCGGCATCCCCGTGGATCGCGTACGCCGCTTCGAGGGCCCCGTCCTCGCCGAGCGTGCCTTCATGGCCGAACGCGCCCGCAAGACCCCCGTCCGCCGCCCCGGCGAGAACTCCGGCCCGCTGCTCGGCGACGTCGTCCAGGAACGGCTGCTGATGCGCGGCGCCGAACGCGACACGGTCCAGTGGGACTCCTGGCGCCGCGACGACGGCACCTGGGAGGTGCTGCTGGTCTACCGCGTCGCGGGCGAACCGCACTCGGCGAGCTGGACCTACGACCCGCCGCGCCGCCTGGTGCAGGCCGTGGACGAAGAGGCCCGGGCCCTGATCGGCGAGTCCGACGACCTGGGCTCGCTGGAACCGCCCTACCCGTTCGTGCCGCGCATCGCCCGGCTCCCCCGTGAGCGCGCCTTCGACCGGGACCGGGACCGTACGACGCTGTCCCCGCCGTCCGCCGAGTCGCCCGAGGAGGCCGCCGAGCGCGACTCGCTGACCAGCCTGCTGGAGGCGGTGCCGAGCTTCCGCGGCGACCTGGTGGTGCCCGACCGCGCGGACTCCTCCGAGGCCGCCGACAAGGACGCCGTGGAGGAACCACCGGCTCCGGCCGCCTCCGCCGGTTCCGCCTACGCCGACGTCCTGATGCCCCGTTCGGTCGGCGGACACCGCGAACGGCTCATCGGCGCCACCGACCGCCAGGCCGAGGCCGACGGCGTCCGCCCCGGCCGCCGCGCCGCCGTCCCCAGCTGGGACGAGATCGTCTTCGGCACCCGGCGCAAGAAGAAGGAGTAGCCGCAGCACAGGGGCAGGTGCAGCAGGTGCGCGGAGCGCCCCGGCCGCCGCGACACCGCACGGCCGGGTTGCCGACGCCCGACGGAGCGACGCGGCCGGCCGCCCCGCGGCCGCAGGCCGTGCGGGCCGTGCCGCCCACCGCCGGGCTGCTGCGGGTCTACTGCGGGTCCGGGCCCACCGCCACCGGACGGGCCGGGTCCGCGGACCACTCCGACCAGCTGCCGGCGTACAGAGCCGCCGGGATGCCCGCCACCGCGAGGGCCAGCACCTCGTGCGCGGCGGACACGCCCGAGCCGCAGTACACCCCCACCGGTGTGCCGTCACCGGCACCCAGCTTCCGGAAGCGCTCCCGCAGGTCGGCCGCGGGCAGCAACCGGCCGTCGGCGCCGACGTTCTCGGTCGTGGGCGCCGAGACCGCCCCCGGGATGTGCCCGCCGACCCGGTCGATCGGCTCCACCTCACCCCGGTACCGCTCCCCCGCCCGCGCGTCGAGCAGCAGCCCCGACCGCGCCAGCTCCGCAGCTCCGTCGGCGTCCAGCAGCGGCAACGCGCCCGGCGCCGGTGCGAAGTCGCCCTCGGCGGGCTCGGGCACCTCGGTCTCCAGCGGCCCGTCCCAGGCCTCCAGGCCACCGTCCAGCACCCGCACCTCGGGGTGCCCGGCCCAGCGCAGCAGCCACCACGCACGCGCCGCCGCCCACCCCTGCCCGCCGTCGTACGCGACGACCGGCCGGGATCCGGACACCCCCGCCCGGCGCATCGCGGCACCGAACTCGGCCACATCGGGCAGCGGGTGACGGCCGTTCGCGCCCGGCGCCGAGGCCAGCTCCCGGTCGAGGTCGACGAAGACGGCACCGGGGATGTGTCCGGCCGCGTAGGCGGCCCGCCCGTCGAAGGGCGGCTGCCCCGGCGCCGTGAGCTGCCAGCGCACATCGAGCAGCACCGGAGGATGCGGCCCCGCGAGGGCACTGGCGAGTTCGGATGCGGAGATGATGGCGTTCATGGTCCCATCCTGGCGCACGGGGCGTGGTGCGCGGGCGGGTCCGACGGGTGCATGTCCCGGCCCGCCGCGTGTCCGGCCCGGCCCGCCGCGTGTCCGCCGGACCCGGCTGCTCCGCTCACGGCGGCTGCGGCACCGGCGTCGCGGACAGGAGCGCGGGCACGGAGCCGGCCGATACGGCCCGTCGCCCGGCGCCCGTCACCCGGCCCCCAGGGCGGCCGTCACCTCGTCTCCCTCCCAGCCGCCGTCCTGGGTGCGCCAGACGACGTCGACACCGAGGACGTCACGGACGCAGGAGGCGGACCAGGGCTCGGCCGGCGGCGCGCAGAGCACGAGATACCGGCGCTGCGGCTCCTCCGGCAGAGTGCGGGCGACCTCCAGCAGCCGGGCCGCCCCGGCGCGCAGGTCGGCATGGCCGGTGCGGCCGTCGCCGAGGACCTCGTACACGGCGAGACCGGTGCCCGTCACGCAGCTGACGTCCACGATCGCGGTCGACTCGGGCTTGAGGTCGGCGCGCAGCAGCGCCGCCATCAGCTCCAGTCGCACCGCCTCGTGGGTGTTGCAGGTGCGGTCGGCGGCCGCGGCGTCCTGGAGATGCTGTGCGAGCCCGGCGGCCGGCGGGACCGGATCGGGGACGGCGACCGGACTGCCGGGCTCCTCCGGGCGCGGATGCCGGGGCTGCTGTGCGGTGGTTCGGGCGGGCTCTGGCGCGTCGACCGGTGCGCCGTCCCCGGCGAGTGACGGGACGACGTGCTCCGGCCGCGGCCGGGTGTCCGGGTCCTGCGCCGCGGACGTCTGCTCGGTGTCCTCCCCGCCGGTGGCGCCTCGCTCCGCCAGCGTCCGCCGTGCCGCGTCCAGCGGACCGGCCCAGCCGCTCCGGTCCAGCTCGGCCCGGAACACCTGCGGATCGAACGTGCCGGATTTCAGCGCCTGGTTGGTCCGGGACGCCAGGTTCCTCAGCTGCTGCAACCGCGACCTGCTGGGGCGGCCGAGCACCTGCCACACGTCCAGCCAGTCGGGACGGTCGCACTTGAGACAGCGGGTGGCCATGCCCTGCAGCTCGGAGACATTCGGCCGGGTGGTGTCCGTAACCTCCCCACGGCTCAGTTCGGCGATCACACCGAGTGCGTCCAGGTACCGCGCGTGCATGGTCGCAGAGATGGGCAGGCGGCCGAAGGTGCCCGTACTGACGTCCGTCACGTCCGGCAGGT
This sequence comes from Streptomyces thermoviolaceus, assembly GCF_045209695.1. Lineage (NCBI taxonomy): Bacteria > Bacillati > Actinomycetota > Actinomycetes > Kitasatosporales > Streptomycetaceae > Streptomyces > Streptomyces thermoviolaceus. The sequence continues at coordinate 1,269,051 of NZ_CP109280.1, forward strand.
GTCGCTGCACCCACACCCGCAGCTCCGTGCCGACGACGGGAGTGACGCCGCCCTTGGGCAAGACCACCCGCAGCGGACGGTCGACGGTGTGGTCGAGGGCCTCGGCCCAGTAGGTGTCCTCGGTTTCGGCCACCACCCGGACCCTCAGCCACGTACCGGGGGCGGGCAGCCCGTCGTCGGACGCGGCCGGCTCGGTGCGGCCGTCGTCGGCGGTCAGGGGCGCCGGCAGGGGAAGGGAGTGCATGATCGTCAGACTCTGTGTGCTGCGGGTCAGGGCGATGTAGAGCAGGCGCAGGCCGACGGGTTCGTGGCCGGCGAGGGCCGCCGGTTCGACCACGACGACGTGATCGAACTCCAGGCCCTTGGCCTCCGAGGCCGCGAGCACGGTGACGGCCCGGTGCTCGTCGGCGGTGATGCCGTCCGCCTCCGCGAGCCGACGCGTGATCTCCTCGGCGGCCCTGAAGCCGTCGGGGACGACGACGGCCACGGACCGCGGCGTCCTTCCGTCGGTGGTGCCGGTCAGCTCGCGAACCCGGGCGACCGTCTCACGGACGAGCGCTTCCGGTTCGGTCCGGATCACGCGGACGGCGTCGTATCCGGCGTCGCGGGGGATCGTGCGCGGGCGAGGCAACGTCGGGGCCACCGCTCGGGCCAGCGGTTCGGCGAACTCCATGACGTCCGCCGGGACGCGGTAGCTGGTGGTCAACTCGGCCACCCGGTGTTCACCCTGGCCCGCCAGCAGCCGGCCGAGACGGTCCCAGTCGGTGTAGGCGTGCGGGCCGGTCGCCTGGGCCAGGTCGCCGAGCACGGTCATGGACCCGCCGGCGGCGAGACGGCGCCGCAGCGACCGTGCCTGCATGGGTGTCAGGTCCTGGGCCTCGTCGACGATGATGTGCCCGTAGCGGCGGGGTGTCTCCCCGGTGATGAGGTACCTGAGTTCCTCCAGCAGAACCCGGTCGTCCAGCGTCCACGGCTCCTGATCCGCCCTGGGCGCCCTCGGCCGGTGCAGAGCCCGCTGTTCCGCCTCGTCGAGGATGCCGTCGGCGCAGGCGCGCAGCAGCTGCGGCGAGTCGTACAGGCTGCGCAGGGCTTCCGCCGGACCGGGGGACGGCCAGATGCGCTCCACCAGGCGTTCCACCCGGCGGTTGCGCTCGAGTATGCGGCGGATCGTGCGGTCGCGACCGCGGCGCGGGGCGACGGCGACGAGTTCCCGCAGCAGCAGATCGACGAGCAGGCTGCGGAAACGGTCACGGCGTTCGCGGTAGGAGCCTCCGCCCGCGTGCACCTCCTCCAGGGCTTGGAGGAGGTGCACGCGGGAAAGGCGGAGCGTCGCACCGGCGGCGGTGACGACGAACGCCGGCTCGTCCCCTTCGAACGAAGGTGCCGCCAGGAGTCCGTCGAGGGCGGTGGGACGGAACTCCCCCTCCACACGCCGCCGCAGCACCGCGGCCATGCGGTCGTCGGACTTCACCCGCCGGGCGAGGGCGCCGTCGGTGCCGTGTATCTCGCCGTCCCACAGCCGGTCGAGCTGGACGGCGTTGACGTCCCGGGTCCCGAGCGTGGGCAGCACCTGGCCCACGTACCGCAGGAACCTCTGGTGGGGGCCGATGACCAGGACGTCCCGCGCCGTGACGTGGTGGTTGTTCACCAGCCACGTCACCCGGTGCAGCCCGACCGCGGACTTGCCCGTTCCCGGGCCTCCCTGGACGACGAGGATCTCGGAGGGCTCTCCGGTGACCAGGGCCATCTGGTCGCGCCGGATCGTCTCGACGATGTCCCGCATCCGGCCGCTGCGCGAGCGCTGCAGTTCCCGCAGCAACAGTTCGTCGGGCTGCCGGGGTCTGCGCCGCTGGATCGCGACGATGTCCCCGGGCGTGGGGACCGGGCGGCCGTCCGCACCGGGCTCGTCCTCCCGTCCCCGGCGAGCGGAACGGGGGTCGGCCGTCTCCGCGGGCGCTGTCCGTGGTGCGGAACCGGTGCCCGGCACGGTGTCCTCGGCGCCGGGCACGATGTCCTCCGTGTCAGGCACGGACGTGTCCGGGGCGGCCGGGGCTATGTCGTCGACGTAGTCGTCGACGATGCGCTGCGAGCAGATCAGACGCCGGCGCAGCACCACCTCGCCCGGTGACTCGGGTGTGGCGTCGAACCACCGACGAGCCGACTCGCTGGTCCAGTTCACGACCAACTGGTTGTGCTCGTCGTCCCACACGGGTCGCCGGCCGATGTACCACGTCTCCACTCCGCCGTCCGCGGCACCGGCATCGACCCGGCCGATGACCAGGCTCTCCTCCCCCAGCCCGCCGTAGGCCCTGGCCTCTTCCTCCTGTCGTTGCCGGTTGGCGATGCCGTCCTTGCCGGTGACGGACGCCTGAGCAACGGACCGACCGTTCAACCGCGCCAGCCGGGCCTCGTAACAGTCGTAGGCGAAATCCACCTGCCGCTGCTCGAAAGCGATGACGTCGTCGCGCACGGGCGCCCCCATGCAGTCCCCTCCCCTCACGGCCTCCGGCCGCGTCGGGCACCCCGCACCCGACTCTTCACAGGACTATCACACCCAGTCAACTGTGCGTGCACACACGGGGGATGGTGTTCAGGGCGCCGTCCTGGAAGCACAGGGCGGGCACGGGAGCAGGCCCGGCCACGCGCACTCGGCCCACACGGTCTTGCCCGGCCCGTCCGGCCGCGGGTGCCAGCCCCAGCGCGCGGCGAGGTGAGCGACGAGCAGCAGCCCACGCCCGGCCTCCTCGGCACCGGGGGCGTCCTCCGGGGCGACGGGAGGGCGGGGCAGGCGCTCGCCGCGCGTGTCGGTGACCTCGACGCGGATCGTGCGGCCGTCGGGCGCCGCAGTACGGAGGTCGTGCAGGCGAAGACGGAAGTCACGGCCGGGCACATGGCCGTGGCGCACCGCGTTCGCGGCCAGCTCCGCCGTGATCAGCACGATCGCCTCGTGCGGGTCCGTGCCGTACGGCACTCCCCAGGCGTCCAGACGGACCGCCACGAGGTGGCGCGCGAGACGGGCACCGCGCGGCGTGGAGGTGAACCGCATGGCGAAGGTGTGCGCCGGAGCCACCGAGCCCGGAGAGGAGGCGTGGGTGGTGCGCAACGGAGCACTGGTGGCGTGGCGTTGCGTGGTGTCGCAGTGATCCGTGGGTTGTGTCGTCATGCCGCCCACGGTCCCGTCGATCGCATAGCGTCACCAGTGGTGACGCTGCGACAGCAGGCAGCTGTATCAGCACTGTCGGCGTGTGTAGGCGCCGGGCGCCGTGACGGTGCCGGCGGCACACCGTTGGGCGAGGGAGGGGTGAGGGTGATGACAGAGATCGAGGAAGTGCACCCGGAGCACGAAGACGCAGGCGCGGAAGCGGTGGTGAGTCGTGCGGACGCCTGGGAGAACGGCGACGGACGGCGGCCGGACGACGACTCCGGGCGCGGTGTCGTGGTCGCTTTCGGCCAGACGATGAAGATGCTCCGGCTGCGAGCCGGCCTGGACCGCGAGGAACTCGGCAGACGCCTCGGGTACTCGGCCTCCACCATCGCCGCCTTCGAACGGGGGCGCCGGATCCCGTCCCCCAGAACGATCGACAAGGCCGACGAGGCGCTGGGGGCGGACGGGTTGCTGCGCCTGTGGAAGGACGAGGTGGAGCGGGCGCAGTATCCGGTGTTCTTCCAGGGTATGGCGCAGTTGGAGAAGGAGGCCATGGAGCTACTGGCGTACGACACGCTCGTGGTCAACGGCCTGCTGCAGACCGAGAGTTACATGCGGGCTCTCCTCACTATGCGGCGTCCGCCGCTCAGCGAGGACACGATCGAGCAGCGCGTCGCGGCACGGCTGGCGCGGCAGGACATCCTCGACGGCGAGCCCGCACCACTGCTTAGCTTTGTGATGGACGAGTCGATCCTACGTCGGAGGTACGGTGGAAGGGAGGTCTACCGTGGTCAGCTGGAGCACCTTCTGTCCATCGGCCGGAGGCGGACCGTAACCCTGCAAGTGATGCCGCTCGACAGCGCGGAGAGTGCAGGAGTGGACGGGCCGTTCACCATCGTGGTTCGACAGGATGGCAAACGCTTCGTCTACGCAGAGGCTCAGGGAACTAGCTCTCTTGAGATCGACCCCGCACGCGCCGCCGTCGCCTCCTCCCGCTATGGGGTGATCCGATCACAGGCTCTCTCCCCACAAGAGTCGTTGGCCGTCATCGAAGGGTTGTTGAAATCACTATGACGAAGGCTGAATCCTTGGCCGTCACCTGGCTCAAGAGCAGTCACAGCGGAGCTGAAGGTGGCCAGTGCGTAGAAGTCGCAGCCACTTCGGCGGCCGTGCACATCCGCGACTCCAAGGCGGTGAGCGGTCCCATCCTCACAGTCTCGCGTGAGGCCTGGGCAGGGTTCATCGGGCTGGCTTCGCAACAGCACGTCTGACACGTTTACGCCGCAACCACCTGCCGGTCGCGCTGGGAAGCGACCTTCAGGACCGCATCCGGATCAGGCCTCAGGACAGGGAACAGACGGTTTGAACCTTTTGCCAGGATTGGTGAAACTGAGCAAAACTACGGCTCCTGCTCTGTGAATTCGCAGATCGCGCCCTCTGCTCCCCGCGCAAGCGGGGACGTCCGGGGTAGTAGTCAGCCCCACACACCGGTCAGGGAGTCAGCCCCACCCCACACCCGCTCTCACGCAGGCGGCACCGGCAGCACATCCGGCGACAGTGCCGCCGCTCGGGCCGTCGCTGCTGTCATGCGGCGGCGGTGGTGGCGGCGGCAGAGGACCTCGTAACCGACCTCGGCTGCTTGGTCGTTGACGTCTCCGACGACGACCTGTTCGCCCTCGACCACCATGCGGCCGTCCACGGTGCGGGCGTTGTGGGTGGCGCGGGCGCCGCACCAGCACATGGCCTCGACCTGGAGGGTCTCGATGCGGTCCGCCAGTTCGATGAGCCGTTGGGAGCCGGGGAACAGCTTGGTGCGGAAGTCGGTGGTGATACCGAAGGCGTAGACGTCCAGTTCCAGGTCGTCGACGACCCGGGCGAGCTGGTCGATCTGTTCGGCGGTGAGGAACTGGGCCTCGTCGACGATCACGTAGTCGACCTTGCCGCCCTGGGACAGTTCGTCGACCACGTAGGCGTACAGGTCCATCTCCGGCCTGGCCTCTATGGCGTCGGTGACCAGACCGAGGCGGGAGGACAGTTTGCCCTCGCCCGCGCGGTCGTCCCGGGTGAAGATGAGTCCCTTCAGTCCGCGGGCGGAGCGGTTGTGCCCGATCTGGAGGGCCAGGGTGGACTTCCCGCAATCCATCGTTCCGGAGAAGAACACCAGCTCGGGCATGAGGCAGGGACACCTTTCGGTGAAGTCGGCGGAATCAGGGGGCGGTGAAGGTCGATCGGGGTGTCGCGCGGGCGCGCGGGCAGGCGGAGTGGGCCCTCAGGAGCGTACTTCCAGCAGCGGGACCAGTTGCTCGGCCGGGGTCATGGAGCCGTGGTTGCCCACCATGGTGGACTCCTTCGGCTCCCGTTCGGAGGCGATGATCAGCACGTCGTCGCGGGCGGCGGCGACGACGTCGCCGATGCGCGCGTACACGCGGTCGTCGATGTGCGGGCCGAACCAGCCCGCGGCCACGGCCTCCTCCCGGGAGGCGACCCAGAACTGTTCGCCGAGCACTTCCCGCCAGCAGGTCAGGACGTCCTCCTCGGCGCCGGGCACCGCGTACACGTGCCGGGCGCGGCCCTCGCCGCCGAGCAGGGCGACTCCGGCGCGCAGTTCCCAGTCGGCGTCGAAGTCGATGCGGTGCTGCTCGTCGAACGGGACGTCGATCATGCCGTGGTCGGCGGTCACGTACAGCACGCTGCGCGGCGGCAGCTGGTCGGCGAGGCGCTGGGCGAGCCGGTCGACGGTCATCAGCTGGCCGCGCCAGGTGTCGGAGTCCACGCCGTAGCGGTGGCCGGCGCCGTCCAGTTCGGAGTAGTACGTGTAGACCAGGCTGCGGTCGCCGGCGGCGAGCTGTTCGGCCGCGCAGTCGATGCGGTCCTCGCCGCTGAGGCGTCCGAGGAACGTTCCACCGCTGAGGGCGACCCGGGTCAGCGGGGTGGTCTCGAAGGCCGGGGAGGACACCTGGGCGGCGTGCACCCCGGCCTGCTCGGCGAGCTGGAAGACGGTGGGGTACGGCTGCCAGGCGTGCGGGTCGGTGTACGGGTGCCAGCGCAGCTGGTTCATCAGCTCACCGGTGTCGGGGTTGCGCACCGTGTAGCCGGCCAGGCCGTGTGCTCCGGGCGGCAGGCCGGTGCCGACGGAGGCGAGGGAGGCGGCGGTGGTGGCCGGGTAGCCGGCGGTGAGCGGACGGCCGGTGCCGCCGCGGGAGCTGCCGAGCAGCGAGGTGAGGAAGGGGGCGTCCTCGGGGTGTGCCCGGAGCTGCTCCCAGCCGAGGCCGTCGACGAGGAACACGCAGACGCGGTCGGCCGGGGTCAGCTCGGGGATCACGGACGTCATGCCCGGCACGCCCATCCCGGCGGCCAGGGTGGGCAGCAGGTCGGCGAGGGAGCCGGTTCCGTACGCCGGGACGGGGGCGGAGGAGACGGCCAAGGGCTCGGGGTGCTCCCAGGCGGTGGGCTGTGTCATCAGCGGGTCAGGTCCGCGGTGGCCTCGGAGATCGCCTGGGCGAAGGCCAGGGCGTCACGCACCGTCTCCGGGCCGTCGCCGGCCTCGCTGACGCGCAGACTGAGGTCGTCCGCCGTGGAGTTGCCGGTGTAGCCGTGGTCGGCCTCGCAGTTGGGGTCGCCGCAGGCGGCGGGTTCGAGGTCGATGCGGGAGACGGCGCCCCAGCCGATGGTCAGCACCACCTCGCGGGGCAGCGTGCCGGGGGTGTACTGCTCGGGGTTGGCCACCACCCTGCTCACCACGACCGAGGAGATGCGGTCGAGCTTCACCGACTCCGTGGAGGTGGTGGCGTACGGGGTCGGGGAGGTGCTGTCGGCGGCCTGCTCGTCGGTGTGGCTGACGATGAAGCGGGTGCCGGTGAGGACGAGCACGGTGACGTGCCGGCGCACCTCGTTCTGGTCGAACGTGGTCTCCTGGTGGACCAGGTACGACCGGATGGGCTCACCGCCCACGGCGGCCTCCACCGCCTCGGCCACGAGAGCCGGGTAATAACCGCTGCGCTCGATCGCCGCCCGCAGCCCCTGGGTCGTCGTACTGGTCTTGGCCATGCCGTCCATCCTACGGTGGCGCGCCGACTGCCGAGCACCGCTGTGGACACACGGTGCACAGGCGGGGTCACCCGGTGCTCGAGCGGGGTCACCGCGGGTGGGCGTGCGGCGGGCCGGCCCGTGCGCGGTGGGTGCGGTCAGTACAGCGGGAGGGTGCGTGGGCCGAGGTCGTCGCGGGCGGGCGGGGGTGCGAGGCGCACACCGGCGCCGAGGACGCTCACGCCGCGCGGGGCGACGACGACCGGTTCCAGGGTGAGCGCGACGACCTCGGGGTGGTCGTCGATCAGGCGGGAGACGCGCAGCAGCAGCTCCTGCAGGGCCGTGGTGTCGACGGGTGCCGAGCCGCGCCAGCCGAACAGCAGCGGGGCGGTGCGGATGGACCGGATCATGGAGGTGGCCTCGCGGTCGGTGACCGGCACCAGGCGGTGGGCCATGTCGTCGAGCAGCTGGGAGGGTGCGCCGGCGAGTCCGAAGGAGAGGACCGCGCCCGCGGCCGGGTCGATCACCGCCCGGACGACGGTGTCCACGCCGCGGGGCACCATGGCCTGCACCACCGGCCGCACCTCCACGGGCTGTCCGAACAGGTCGGTCAACTCGGCGTAGGCGCGGCGGAGTTGTTCCTCGTCGGCGAGGTCGAGGCGGACGCCGCCGAGGTCGGCGCGGTGCCGCAGGTGGGGTGCGGTGGCCTTGAGGGCGACCGGGTAGCCGAGGGTGCGGGCGGCCTCGGCGGCGGCGTCGGGGGTGGGGGCGGGCAGGGCGCGCTGGACGGGGACGCCGTAGTGGGCGAGCAGGGCGCAGGTGTCCTCGGTGCCGAGGGTGACGGCCTTGCCGGGGGCCAGGAGCCGTTCGACGAGGGCGGCGGCGCCCTGTTCGTCGATGTCCTCGAACTCCGGCACCTTGCCGGGGTCGGCGGCGTCCCGGCGCCACTGCCCGTAGCGGACGGCTTCGGCGAGGGCGCGTACGGCCCGCTCGGCGGCGGGGTAGGCGGGGATCAGACGGGTGCCGGGGCGTGGGCCGGCGGCGCGGGTGTCGGTGGCGTGGCCGTCCGTGGCGCGGGGGTCCGTCGCGGGGCGTGCGTCGGCGCGGGGGTGGGTGTCCGTGCCGGGCCGTGTGCCGGTGGCGGCTGCGGGGTGGCCGGGGACATGAGGGGGCGCGGGGGTGGGCGGCAGTGGCGAGGAGGCGGGGGCGCCCTCCGGCGGGGTCGGGGCGGTGGTGTCGGCCACGGGGACGGTGCCGGCGGCGGGGCCGGTGCTGGCGGCGGCGGAGAGGGCCGCGGCGAGGCCGCCCAGCTCGACGTGGACGACGAGGACCGGCTTGCCGGGGACCTCCTCGGCGGCCGAGCGCAGGGCCTCGGCCAGGGCCGCGTCCTCGGCGGCCCCCTCCCCCACCGCGGGGATGGCGGTGACGATCACCGCGTCGGTGGTGTCGTCGGCGAGCGCTCGGGTGAGGGCCGCGCGGAAGTCCTCCGCGGACGCGGCGGTCGTCAGGTCCTGCGGGTGCTTCGGCCGCAGGCCCTCGGCGAGGCAGCGGTCGTAGGCGAGGACGCCGAGCGATTCGGAGTTGCCGAGGATGGCCACCCGCGGGCCCTGCGGCAGCGGCTGGCGGGCGAGCAGCAGTCCGGTGTCGACCAGTTCGGTGATGGTGTCGACCCGGATCACGCCGGCCTGCCGGAGCAGTGCGGAGACCGTGGCGTGCGGCAGACGGGTGGTGCGGACCGCGTGGCCCTGCGGGGCGGCGCCCTGGACGACGACGAGCGGCTTGACCGCCGCGGTGCGCCGGGCCAGCCGGGTGAACTTGCGCGGGTTGCCCATCGTCTCCAGGTACATGAGCACGACGTCGGTGTCGGGGTCGTCGTACCAGTACTGCAGGACGTCGTTGCCGGAGACGTCCGCGCGGTTGCCGGCCGAGACGAAGGTGGACACGCCGGTCACGCCGGTGACGCCGCCGCCGCGGCGGTGCAGCCGGGACAGCAGGGCGACGCCGATGGCGCCGGACTGGGTGAACAGGCCGATGCGGCCGGGGCGGGGCATCTCGGGGGCGAGGGAGGCGTTGAGCCGGACGCCGGGCGCGGTGTTGATGACGCCGAAGGCGTTGGGTCCGATGATCCGCATGCCGTGGGCGCGGGCCTGCCGGACCAGGGCGCGCTGGCGTTCACGGCCCTCGGGGCCGCTCTCGGCGTATCCGGCGGAGACCACGACCAGGCCCTGCACGCCGTGTGCGCCGCAGTCGGCGACGACCTCGGGGACCTGTGCGGCGGGCACGGCGATCACCGCGAGGTCCACGGGTCCGTCGATGTCGCGCACCGAGCGGTGGGCGGGCACGCCGTCGATCCACTCGCGGTCCTCGCCGAAGGCCCGGTTGACGGCGTACAGGGGCCCGGGGAACCCGGCGGCCCGCAGGTGGCCGAGGATGCTGCGGCCGACACCTCCGGGGGTGCGGCCAACGCCGACGACGGCGACGGAGCCGGGTTCCAGCAGGCGGCGGACGGAGCGGGCCTCGGCGCGCTGTTCCCGGGCGTGCTGGACCGCCAGCGAGCGGTCCGTGGGCTCGATGTCGAACTCCAGGCGGACGACGCCGTCCTCGAAGCTGCGCTTCTGGGTGTAGCCGGCGTCGGTGAAAACCTTGATCATCCGGGTGTTGGCGGGCAGCACCTCGGCGATGAAGCGGCGGATGCCGCGCTCGCGGGCGACGGCGGCGATGTGCTCCAGGAGGGCGGAGGCGACGCCGCGTCCCTGATGGGCGTCCTGCACGAGGAAGGCGACCTCGGCCTCGTCGGAGGGGGACGTGGCGGGGCGGCCCGGGGTGCCGATGCGGTCGTAGCGCACGGTGGCGATGAACTCGTCGCCGATGAGGGCCGCGAGACCCACGCGGTCGACGAAGTCGTGGTGGGTGAAGCGGTGGACGTCCTTCGCGGACAGGCGCGGGTAGGGCGCGAAGAAGCGGTAGTACTTCGACTCGTCGGAGACCTGTTCGTAGAAGCTGACCAGACGGTCGGCGTCCTCCTCGGTGATGGGGCGGATCCGCGCGGTGCCACCGTCGCGCAGCACCACGTCCGCCTCCCAGTGGGCGGGATACTCGTGCCGGTCCGAGGAGGTCTGCATGGGCCCCAGAGTACGGCTGGCGCACAGCAACGACGCGATGCAGTCTGTGAACACACCGGACCAGGCCGTGGTCCGGACCGGGCCCGGATGCGGAACAGCTCACACCGCTCCGCACCGGGGCGCACTTCGTGCGACACTGGTCTAGACAACTCGCCACACCGGAAGGGCAGCATCACATGGCTGAGCGTCGCGTCAACGTCGGTTGGGCCGAGGGACTCCACGCCCGCCCCGCCTCCATCTTCGTCCGGGCCGCGACGGCCGCCGGCGTCCCCGTGACGATCGCCAAGGCCGCCGACGGAAAGCCCGTGAACGCGGCTTCCATGCTGGCCGTCCTGAGCCTGGGCGCGCAGGGCGGCGAGGAGATCGTCCTGGCCTCCGACGCCGAGGGTGCGGACATCGTGCTGGACCGTCTGGCGAAGCTGGTGGCCGAGGGGCTCGAGGAACTGCCCGAGACGGTCTGAATTCCCGGCACGGGTTTGCGGGCAGGGCGGTTCGGCGCATCGCCCGCAGGACGAACGGAAAGCGGCCGCGTCGCCCCTTCGGGGCGGCGCGGTTCTGCATTTCCCGGTATTCCCGGGAGAAGAGAGAAAAGGGCAGCAGGCGGGCGCACCGCAGCGAATTCTCCGTTCCTTTTTTCTACGGCACGTGTGTTAATGGGAGGGGCGCGGAATGTTGACGGCAGGTTGCGAAGTCCTCACAGCGCCCACGGCGACCGGCCCGCGGACACCCGGCGGTGCACGATCGGCGAGCAAGCCGTCCGGGACGGTGGGTGCCGTCCTTGGCGGTACGCCGTCCCTCAGCGGCGGGCCGTCCTGACGCCGGCGTCCGGGCCGGCCGGGGCGCCGGGCTCGCGCAGGCGGTGCCGGGAGACGGCACGCTGGACGTGCAGCGCCGCGATGGCCCGGGCGCGCTCGCTGTCGCCGCGCCGCACCGCGTCCACGACGGCCGCGTGCTCGGCCCACGAGGCCACGGGGTCGGCCGGGGCGGCCACCTGGTAGATCCACGCGATCTTCAGCCGGAGCCGGGTGAGCGCGGTGATGAGCGCGGGGCTGCCGCTGGCCTGGACGAGCGTCTCGTGGAACCAGGCGCCCAGCGCGCGCAGTTCCTCGCCGGCGCCGCGCTCGGCCCGCTCCCGGCCCAGCCTGACCAGGCCGCGCAGCACCTTCAGATGCGACTCGGTGCGCCGCTGGGCGGCTCGCGCGGCGCCCAGGGGTTCCAGCAGCAGGCGCATCTCCAACAGGTCGGCGGCCTCCTGCTCGGTGGGTTCCGCCACGCAGGCGCCGGCGTGCCGGCGGGTCACGACGAAGCCCTCGGCCTCCAGGGTGCGCAGGGCCTCGCGCACGGGGACGCGGGAGACGCCGTAGCGGCGGGCGAGGACGTCCTCCGTGAGCCGGCTGCCGCGCGGGTGGACCCCGGCGACGATGTCGTCCCGGATCGCCGTGCACACCGAATGCGCCGGAATGCGCATGACCGACCTCCGCCTGCATACCGTCGTCATTTCCGCCTCGCGCCGTGCGAGGCGCGCGAGTTCACTGAACTCTGGGGCCGACTCTAAGGCAGGAAACCGTTATTTGCGGCGGGGAACTGTTTTTCATGGGCGGGTTTTGGACAACGCGCCCGCGGCGCGCGTACGGAACGGAGAAAAGCCCCGGCGCGCGGTTGCGGCCGGGGCTTTTCCGTGGGAGCCGGGGCGTTCGCGCGGCGTCGAGGCCGTTCGGGCGTCAGGACCGTTCCGGCGCCGAAGCCGTTCGCCGCGCCGGTGCGCGTCAGACGTCCACGCCGTGCTGGCGGAGGTAGGCGACGGGGTCGATGTCGGAGCCGTAGTCGGGGCCGGTGCGCACCTCGAAGTGCAGGTGCGGTCCGGTGACGTTGCCGGTCGCGCCGGACAGGCCGATCTGCTGGCCGGGGACGACCTGCTCGCCCACCGAGACGTTGATGAACGACAGGTGGCCGTACTGGGTGTAGTGACCGTCGGCCATCCGGATCACGATCTGGTTGCCGTACGCGCCGCCCCAGCCGGTCTGGACGACGGTGCCGGAGCCGACGGCATGCACCGGGGTGCCGGTGGCGGCGTGGAAGTCGATGCCGGTGTGGGTGCCGGAGGACCACAGGGAGCCGCCGCTGTGGTAGCCGGTGGAGACGGAGGAGCCGAAGACCGGCGCCACGAAGGTGTCGAGCAGCTTGCGCTCGGCCTCCCGGGCGGCGCGCTCGGCGGCCTCCCGTTCCCGCTTCGCCAGCTCGGCGGCCGCCTTCCGGGCCTCCTGCTCGGCCCGCTTGCGGTCGGCCGCCTCGCGCTGGGCGACGGCCTGTGCGTCGATCTTGTCCGCGAGGGCGTCGGTCAGGGAGATCACCGGGCTGAGGCCGGTCTCCTCGGCGGCCGGACCGTCGGAGGCGAAGGCCGGCGAGGCGGCCAGGGTGCCGACGACGCCGGTGGTGGTCAGGGCCGCGACGCCGGCGGCGCGGGCGGTGGTGCGGTGGATCGACCCGGGACGGCGGTGCTTGCCGGTGGCGCGCGTGAACGCCATGCAGACGCTGGTCCTTTCCTTCCCTGTCGCCTGCCGGGTTAGCTGACGGGTTCGGAGCAGGAAGGTCTCCTACGGTCACCCGCGCGGCCTTGTGCGGGCGTCCGATTCACCCCGGGACATGGGTCCCCGGCTCCCCTGGCTCGCGCCGTACGGGGACTCGGCGATGGCTGTCCGGTGCCGCGGGTGCGGCGTGAAGCCCGACGAACAGCCGGAGAGACGCTAAAGGGGGCGCACGTCAATTCCCAAACCGAAGCGGGAGTTTGTAGCACAGACCACAGGGCAGAAAGGCAGCCTCCGGCGCATTTGGGACACCACGGGGCCCTGGTGACCGTCCGGTCACCAGGGCCCCGCCGGCTCGGTGGTCCGCTAGGGCGTCACGTATGCCGTCACCGATGCCGTCACTCGGCCGGGACGACGGTGACCGGGCCGATGCCCAGGGCGGCCACGGGTTCCTCGATCTGCGCCGCGTCACCGACGAGGACCGTCACCAGGCGGTCCACCGGGAAGGCGCTGACCACGGCCGCGGTGGCCTCCACCGTGCCGGTGACGGCGAGCTGCTGGTACAGCGTGGCCTGGTAGTCGTCCGGCAGATGCTGTTCGACCTGGTCGGCGAGGGTGCTCGCCACGGCGGCCGCCGTCTCGTACTTCAGCGGTGCCACCCCGACGAGGTTCTGCACGGCGTTGTCCCGCTCGGCGTCGGTCAGGCCCTCGGCGGCCAGGGTGCGCAGCACGGTGAACAGGTCGTCCAGGGCGGGCCCGGTGTTCGGGGTGTCGACGGAGCCGCTGATCGCGAGCATCGCGGCGCCCGATCCGTCCGGCGCGGACCGCAGCACCTGGCCGAAGGCCCGCACCCCGTAGGTGTAGCCCTTCTCCTCGCGCAGCACCCGGTCGAGGCGGGAGGTGAGGGTGCCGCCCAGGCAGTAGGTGCCGAGCACCTGGGCGGGCCACACGCTGGAGTGCCGGTCCGGTCCGATGCGGCCGATGAGCAGCTGGGTCTGCACGGCCCCGGGACGGTCCACGATGACCACGCGGCCGGTGTCGTCGGCGGTCACCGGGGGCACCGGGCGCGGCGTGGCGGGCGCGCCGGTCCAGGCGCCCAGGGTGTCGCCGAGCACCGCGTCCAGGTCGATGCCGGTCAGGTCGCCGACCACCACGACCGTGGCGGTGGAGGGGCGCACATGGCGGTTGTAGAAGGCGCGGACGGCGGCCGCGTCGATCGCGGCGACGGTCTCCTCGGTGCCCTGCCGCGGCCGGGACATGCGCGAGTCGGCCGGGAACAGCTCCTTGGACAGTTCCTTGGCGGCGCGGCGGGAGGGGTTGGCCAGCTCGTGCGGGATCTCGTCGAGCCGGTTGCGCACCAGGCGCTCGATCTCGGACTCGGCGAACGCGGGGGACCGCAGCGCGTCGGCGAGCAGGCCGAGGCCCTTGGCGAGGCGGGAGGCGGGGACCTCCAGGCTGAGGCGGACGCCGGGGTGGTCGGCGTGCGTGTCCAAGGTGGCGCCGGCGCGCTCCAGCTCGGCCGCGTACTCCTCCGCTGAGAGTCGGTCGGTGCCCTCGGAGAAGGCCCGCGCCATGATCGTTGCGACGCCGTCCAGACCGGCCGGCTCGGCGTCCAGCGGGGCGTCCAGCAGCACCTCGACGGCGACGACCTGCTGGCCGGGGCGGTGGCAGCGCAGCACGGTCAGGCCGTTGTCCAGGGTGCCGCGCTCGGGGGCGGGGAACGCCCACGGCTTGGCCTCGCCCGCCTGGGGCCGCGGGTGGAACTCCATCGTGGCGAGCTCGGTCACTTCGCCGTCTCCTCGCTGTCGTCGGCGGCCGCGGCGTCCGCGTCCGGGGTGTCGTCCTGGGTGTCGGCGGTGGGCTCGTAGACGAGCACCGCGCGGTTGTCGGGGCGCAGGCGGGCCTTGGCGATCTCCTGGACCTCCTCGGGGGTGACCTCGAGGACGCGCTGGACGGCGGTCAGGGCCAGCTGCGGGTCGCCGAACAGGACGGCGAAGCGGCACAGTTCGTCGGCGCGGCCGGCGACCGTGCCGAGCCGGTCCAGCCACTCGCGCTCCAGCTGGGCCTGCGCGCGCTCCATCTCCTCGGCGGTCGGGCCCTCCTCGGCGAACCGGGCCAGCTCCTCGTCGATGGCGGCCTCGATGACGGGGACCTCGACGTCGCCGGAGGTCTTCACGTCCAGCCAGCCCAGGGAGGGCGCGCCGGCCAGCCGCAGCAGGCCGAAGCCGGCGGCGACGGCGGTGCGGTCGCGGCGCACCAGGCGGTTGTAGAGCCGGGAGGACTCGCCGCCGCCGAGGACGGTCAGCGCCAGGTCGGCCGCGTCGCAGGCACGGGTGCCGTCGTGCGGCAGCCGGTAGGCGGCCATCAGGGCGCGGGCGGGCACGTCCTCCTCGACGACCTCCCGCAGCTGCTCGCCGATGATGTCGGGCAGCGTGCCGTCGCGGGGCTCGGGCTTGCCGTCGTGGGCGGGGATGGAGCCGAAGTACTTCTCGATCCAGGCGAGGGTCTGCTCGGGGTCGATGTCGCCGACCACGGAGAGCACCGCGTTGTTCGGCGCGTAGTAGGTGCGGAAGAACTCGCGGGCGTCCTCCAGGGTGGCCGCGTCCAGGTCCGCCATCGACCCGATGGGGGTGTGGTGGTAGGGGTGGCCCTCCGGGTAGGCGAGCGCGGTCAGCTTCTCGAAGGCGGTGCCGTAGGGGACGTTGTCGTAGCGCTGACGGCGCTCGTTCTTGACGACGTCCCGCTGGTTCTCCAGGGATTCCTCGTCCAGCGCGGTCAGCAGCGAGCCCATGCGGTCGGCCTCCAGCCACAGGGCCAGCTCCAGCTGGTGGGCGGGCATGGTCTCGAAGTAGTTGGTGCGCTCGAAGCTGGTGGTGCCGTTGAGGGAGCCGCCGGCGCCCTGCACCAGTTCGAAGTGACCGTTGCCCTTGACCTGGGCGGAGCCCTGGAACATCAGGTGCTCGAAGAGGTGAGCCAGGCCGGTGCGCCCCTTGACCTCGTGGCGGGAGCCGACGTCGTACCAGAGGCACACCGCCGCGACCGGGGTCAGGTGGTCCTCGGAGAGCACCACGCGCAGGCCGTTGGCCAGGCGGTGCTCGGTCGCTGTCAGGCCGCCGGAGCCTGCCTCGGCTGTGGCCGTGTGACCCATGGGCATGTACGTCCCTTCGATCGCGGAGGCGGTCGGGAACCGCCGTTTCCTGCCGGTCCTGCCACTGTATGCAAGCGCGTCCTGCGTCGGCGAAGTTCCCCGAGGAGGTACGCCGAGAGCGAGCACCCCGACGGAGGTGCACAGGGGCTCGGGAAGCGGCCGAGGGGCGCGTGACCGGGGGTGTGCGCATGGCGAGTTCACCGACGCCGTGGGGTCGCGGACCGTGGTGCGGAAGCGGCGGGCGGGGCGGGGTCCGGTCGGTGTTGTCCGTGGGGCGGTCCACAATGGTCCGCGTCAGATCCCGTCACGCTTCAGCAAGGAGCCGGCAGCGATGGCCCGCCGCAGCACGAAGACCCCGCCGCCCGACGACTCGTACGAGGAGAAGATCCTCGACATCGACGTCGTCGACGAGATGCAGGGCTCCTTCCTCGAGTACGCGTACTCGGTCATCTACTCGCGTGCCCTGCCGGACGCCCGCGACGGTCTGAAGCCGGTGCACCGCCGCATCGTCTACCAGATGAACGAGATGGGCCTGCGCCCCGACCGCGGCTACGTCAAGTGCGCCCGCGTCGTCGGCGAGGTCATGGGCAAGCTGCACCCGCACGGCGACGCGTCGATCTACGACGCCCTGGTGCGCATGGCCCAGCCCTTCTCGATGCGGGTGCCGCTGGTCGACGGCCACGGCAACTTCGGTTCGCTGGGCAACGACGACCCGCCCGCGGCGATGCGGTACACCGAGTGCCGGATGACCGCGGCGACGGGCCTGATGACCGAGTCGATCGACGAGGACACCGTCGACTTCGCGCCGAATTACGACGGCCAGGAGCAGGAGCCGGTGGCCCTGCCCGCCGCCTTCCCGAACCTGCTGGTCAACGGCGCGTCGGGCATCGCGGTCGGCATGGCCACCAACATGCCGCCGCACAACCTCGGCGAGGTGATCGCGGCCGCCCGGCATCTGATCCGGCACCCGAACGCGGACCTGGACGCCCTGATGAAGCACGTCCCGGGCCCCGACCTGCCCACCGGCGGGCGGATCGTCGGCCTGTCCGGGATCCGGGACGCCTACGAGACCGGCCGCGGCACGTTCAAGATGCGCGCCACGGTGTCGGTGGAGAACGTCACGGCCCGCCGCAAGGGTCTGGTCGTCACCGAGCTGCCGTTCGCGGTGGGCCCGGAGAAGGTCATCGCCAAGATCAAGGACCTGGTCGCGGCGAAGAAGGTCCAGGGCATCGCCGACGTCAAGGACCTCACCGACCGCGAGCACGGCCTGCGCCTGGTCATCGAGATCAAGAACGGTTTCGTGCCGGAGGCGGTCCTGGAGCAGCTGTACAAGCTGACCCCGATGGAGGAGTCCTTCGGCATCAACAACGTCGCCCTGGTCGACGGCCAGCCCGTCACGCTGGGCCTGAAGGAGCTGCTGGAGGTCTACCTCGACCACCGCTTCGACGTGGTGCGGCGGCGCAGCGAGTTCCGCCGCGGCAAGCGGCGCGACCGGCTGCACCTGGTGGAGGGCCTGCTCACGGCGCTGGTGGACATCGACGAGGTGATCCGGCTGATCCGCTCCAGCGAGAACAGCGCGCAGGCCAAGGAGCGGCTCATGCAGCAGTTCGAGCTGACCGAGGTGCAGACGCAGTACATCCTCGACACGCCGCTGCGGCGCCTGACCAAGTACGACCGCATCGAGCTGGAGGCGGAACGGGACCGGCTGACCGCGGAGATCGAGGAGCTGACCCGGATCCTGGAGTCGGACGCCGAGCTGCGCAAGCTGGTGTCGTCGGAGCTGGCGGCGGTCGCCAAGAAGTTCGCCACCCCGCGGCGCACGCTGCTGCTGGAGGCGTCGGACGTGCCGGCCGCGACGGTTCCGCTGCAGGTGGCGGACGACCCCTGCCGGGTGCTGATGTCCTCCACCGGCCTGCTGGCCCGCACGGCCACCGCCGAGCCGTTCCCGCAGGAGGCGGGTGGCAAGCGGCAGAAGCACGACGTGATCGTCTCGTCGGTGCCGGCCACGGCCCGCGGCGAGGTGGGCGTGGTGACCTCGGCCGGGCGGCTGCTGCGGGTCGACGTCGTCGACCTGCCGCAGCTGCCGGAGACGACGACCGCCCCGAACCTGGCCGGGGGTGCGCCGCTGGCGGAGTTCGTGTCCCTGGAGGACGACGAGACGGCGCTGTGTCTGACCACCCTGGACGAGTCCTCGCCGGGCCTGGCGCTCGGCACGGAGCAGGGGGTCGTCAAGCGGGTCGTCCCGGACTACCCGGCGAACAAGGACGAGCTGGAGGTCATCACCCTCAAGGAGGGCGACCGGATCGTCGGCGCGGTGGAGCTGCGCACCGGCGAGGAGGACCTGGTGTTCATCACGGACGACGCGCAGCTGCTGCGTTTCCAGGCCTCCCAGGTCCGTCCGCAGGGCCGGCCGGCGGGCGGTGTGGCCGGCATCCGGCTCGGCGCGGGAGCCAAGGTGATCGCGTTCACGGCGGTGGACCCGGCCTCGGACGCGGTCGTCCTCACGGTGGCCGGTTCCCGCGGCACACTGGACGACTCGGTGCAGACCACGGCCAAGCTGACGCCGTTCGACCAGTTCCCGCGCAAGGGCCGGGCCACCGGCGGCGTGCGCTGCCAGCGGTTCCTGAAGGGCGAGGACTGCCTGTCCTTCGCCTGGGCCGGTCCCGCCCCGGCGCGTGCCGCCCAGAAGAACGGCTCCCCGGCCGTGCTGCCGGACGTCGACCCGCGCCGTGACGGTTCCGGCACGCCGCTCGCGAAGAAGGTGGCCGCGGTGGCCGGACCGGCCTGAGCCGGGAATCCCTCGGTCACCGGGGCACTCCCCCGGTGACCTCCGGGGGGCCGTCGGTCACCCGGGTTCCTCGGCGACCGGACTCTCCTCGGTGATCGGGGGGTCCTCGGTGATCGGGGGTTCCTCGGTCACCGGGGGTTCCTCGGTCCGGTCGCCCTCCGGATCAGCGACATAGCGCAGGACGCCCCACATGCCGTGCTCGTCGGCATGCGGGGCGTTCTCGTCGCGGCACGCGTCGAGCTGCGTGGCCAGAGCGGCGGTGTCGAGGCCGGCGCCGATGAGGACGAGCCGGGTCGCGGGCGTCTCCCCCGCCGGCCAGGGCTCCGGGTAGAAGCGCAGGAACCGGCCGACGGCGTGCACGGTGTAGCGGTTGCGCGGATCGTACGCACCGAAGTCCACGTACCCCTTGATCCGGTACAGCCCCTCGGGCCGGCTGTCGAGGAACCGCATCAGCTGCCGGGGGCCGAGCGGGGTCTCACTGACGAAGGACAGGCTGTCGTAGCCGGTGTGCAGATGCCCGTCGTGCCCGTGCCCGAGCCCGTCGTGCCCGCCGTCCGCCGCGTCCTGCTCGTCGTCGTGCGCATCCTCGTGCAGGTCGTCGAAGGACAGCTGCCCGATGCGCTCCTCGCGGGGCCGGCAGTCGAAGAGGAACTCCGGGTCGATCCGGCCGTACGTCGCCGGGACGACCGCGGCTGTGCCGGTGAGCGAGCGGACCAGCCCGAGGACGCGTTCGCGGTCGTCCGCGCGGTCGAGCTTGTTCACGACGACCAGGTCCGCCAGGGCGAGGTGCCGGTCGATCTCGGGGTGCCGGCGGCGGGTGTCGTCGAACTCGGCGGCGTCCACGACCTCCACCAGACCGCCGTAGACGACCCGGGGGTCCTCGCTGGCCAGCACCATGCGGACGAGTTCCTGGGGTTCGGCCAGGCCGCTGGCCTCGATGACGATCACGTCGACGCCCAGGGACGGCTGGAGCAGCCGGTCGAGATAGCGGTCCAGGTCACCGGGGTCCACGGCACAGCACAGGCACCCGTTGCCGAGAGAGACGGTGGAGTCCCCGAGCGCGCCCGCCACCGCCATGGCGTCGATCTCGATGGCGCCGAAGTCGTTGACGATCGCCCCGATCCGGCTGCCGCCGCTGCGGTGCAGCAGATGGTTGAGCAGGGTGGTCTTGCCGGAGCCGAGAAACCCGGCGAGCACGACGACCGGGACCTGGTGCCGGCTCGGACGCTGACCCACTGTGCGACCTTCCTCGCGCCTGGCGTGCACCGGCGTGGCCGTCCGGTGCACGGGTGACAACTGATGGCCGCCCCAGGATAGGGATCGGGTCGGTGGCGCCGTCAGCCGGCGAGCGGGACCGGCACCGGGGCCTCGGGCCCGGTGTATCGCGCCGCCGGCCTGATGATCTTGGAGTCCTCCGCCTGCTCCAGGATGTTGGCGCTCCAGCCGATCACGCGGCCCGCGGCGAAGGTGGGGGTGAACATGGCGCGGGGCAGGCCGCACTGCTCCATCACCACGCCCGCGTAGAACTCGACGTTGGTGTGCAGTTCCCGTCCGGGCTTCAGCTCCGCGAGGATCGCCTCGACGCGGCGTTCCACCTCGACGGCGAAGGCGACCCGGGGGCCGCCGAGCCGCTGGGCCGTCGCGCGCAGCATGCGCGAGCGGGGGTCCTCGGTGCGGTAGACGGCGTGGCCGAAGCCCATGATGCGGTCGCCGGCGAGGACCCGTGCGCGCACCCAGGGGTCGATCCGCTCCGGGGTGCCGATCGCGTCCAGGGTGTCCAGTGCCCTGCTGGGCGCGCCTCCGTGCAGCGGCCCGGAGAGCGCACCCACCGCGGCCGTCAGGCAGGCCGCCACGTCGGCCCCGGTGGAGGCGACGACCCGCGCGGTGAAAGTGGACGCGTTGAAGCCGTGGTCCATGGTGGAGATCAAGTACTGCTCGACGGCCCGCGCTCGCTGTTCGTCCGGCTCCGAACCGGTGACCATGTACAGGTAGTTGGCCGCGTGGGGCAGGTCCTGGCGGGGTTCGACCGGCTCCAGCCCCTCGTGCAGCCGGTGCAGCGCGGCGAGCAGGGTCGGCACCGCCGCGCAGGCGACCAGGGTGTCCCGGCGGCGCCGGGCGGGATCGGTGTCGTAGACCGGGCGGAAGCCGCTCGCCGCGCCGAGCAGGGGCAGGGCGGCGCCCAGTCCGGCCAGCGGCCCCGAGCGGCGGCTCGCCTCGGCGAGCGCGGGCAGTGCCGAGCGCACCGCGTCGGGGAGCGTGCGCAGGGCGGCCGTCTCGGCGGCGAAGGCGGCACCGCGCCGGGCGTCCGGCAGTTCGCCGTGGATCAGCAGATGCCACACGTCCTCGAAGCTGCGGGTGCGGGCGAGGTCGACGGCGGAGTACTGCCGGTAGTGGTAGAAGCCCTCGGCGCCCCGGACGTCCCCGATCCGGGTGTCGGTGACGACGACGCCGGCGAGCCCTCGCGGGACGTCGACGGTCGGGGCTGCGCTCCTGGGACGGGACATCGCATCTCCTCCGAGTGGTGACGGGCGACAACGGACAACGGATGCGACCGACTGTCCATGCTGTGGTCAATAGTTGTCAATGTTGATTGACAATCAATGTTCCTCGTCCAGTCCGCGTCGATGTGGATACGGTGAGTCCATGAGCGATCAGGATGGGGCCCTCCCCGGCTCCCGGCGGCGACTGACCACCCGGGAGACCGCCGAACTGCTCGGTGTGAAGCCGGAGACCGTGTACGCCTACGTCAGCCGCGGCCAGCTGACCAGCAGACGGGAGCCGGGAAGCCGCGGCAGCACCTTCGACCCGCAGGAGGTCGAGGCGCTCGCCCGCCGCAACCGGCGGGAGAACGGCACGGCCTCGGCCGCCACGGACCTGTCCGTACACACCCGGCTCACGCTCATCGAGGACGACCGGTACTACTACCGCGGCGTCGACGCCGCCGACCTCGCCCGCCGGCACTCCTACGAGGAGGTCGCCGAGTGGCTGTGGACCGGCCGGCCGTGCCCGGGGGCCTCCTTCGCCGCGCCCGAGACGTCCGTCGCCGCGGCCCGCCACGCCGCGGGGTCGCTGCCCGAGGACGCCGGCCCCACCGACCGGCTGAGGGTCGCGGCGGTCGCCGCCGCGGCCGCGGATCCGCTGCGGTTCGACCTGGCGCCGGACGCCGTGCTCGGCACCGCGCGCATCCTCGTCCCCACCCTCGTCGACGCCCTGCCCGTGCGCGGGGCGGACACCGCCGGGCAGGGTCCGATCGCCCACCGTCTGTGGGCGCGGCTGACCGACCGGAAGCCCGACGAGGCGTCACTGGCCGCACTGGACACGGCCCTCGCCCTGCTCGCCGACCACGACCTGGCCGCCTCCACGCTCGCCGTGCGCGTCGCCGCCTCCGCCCGCGCCCCTGTGTACGCCGCCGTCTCCGCCGGGCTCGGCGTGATCGAGGGGCCGCTGCACGGCGCGGCCGGAGGGCTCGCCCACCGGCTGATCCTTCAGGTCCTGGACCGGGGCACCGCGGGTCCCGTGGTCGCCGGCGAACTGCGGGAGGGCCGCCGGATCCCCGGGCTCGGCCACCGCCTGTACCGCGGTGAGGATCCCCGCGCCCGTGTGCTGTTCGAGCTGCTGGAGGAGATCCCCCACGCCGCGCCCGCCCTGGCCGCCGCCCGCGACATCGCGGCCACCGCCGCCCGTCACACCCCGCTGCACCCCAACGTCGACCTGGCGCTCGCCGTGCTGACCGCCTCCAGCGGCATGACGTCCGCCGCCTGCGAGACCGTCTTCGCCGTGGCCCGCACGGCCGGCTGGATCGCCCACGCCCTGGAGGAGTACGGGGAGCCGCCGCTGCGGATGCGGCCGAGCGGCCGGTACACCGGGCCGCGTCCGCCCCGACCGCTGCCGACCGGGTGAGGCCCGACCGCCAGGTCCGTCCACCGCGCGACGGCAGCGGAACGGATCACTCCGACGGCCGGGATTCGCCCCACGCCCGGTCAGGTTAGGCTCACCTCTGTGAGTACCTGCGCGAGCCTCTCCCGGCAGCTCGACGAGCCGCTGTCCGCCACGGCTCCCACCGCGGCGACCTGGCTGCTGCTGGAGCAGCCCGGCCCCTGGGGCGCCAAGGCGCTCACTTCCAGCCATCTGGACCCCGCGCTGGGGCGGGCGCTCGAGCAGGCCGCCCAGGGCACCGGCGTACGGATCGCACTCATCCGCCGTCCGGGACGGCACGCCGACTGCCACGCTCCGTCCCCGCGGCAGGTGTACGCCGCCCACACCACCCCCGGCCTCGCCTGGCTGCACGGGGCCATGACGGCCGACCCGCGGCGGCTGCTCGACCTGGACCTCGCCGCCCTCGGCCGGGGCGACCCGCGTTCCTTCGACACGGTGCTGCGCGGGCGCCCGCACACCGGCGACCCGCTCGCGCTCGTCTGCACCAACGGCCGCCGCGACCAGTGCTGCGCCCTGCTCGGCCGACCGCTGGCCGCCTTGCTGACCGCACGCGGACTGCGCGAGGTGTGGGAGGTGACGCACCTGGGCGGCCACCGCTTCTCGCCGACGGTGCTGCTCCTGCCGTACGGCTACGCCTACGGGCGGGCCGAACTGTCCACCGTCGTCGCGGCGGTCGACGGCGTACGCGCGGGCCGGGTGGCCCTCGACGGATGCCGGGGACGCACCGCGTGGGAGCGCCCCGGACAGGCGGCCGAGTTGGCCGTGCGCCGGGCACTGGGCGAGGAACGGGCCGAGGTGCTGGACGTCACGGGCATCGAGGGTGCCGCACCCCGCTGGGAGGTGACCGTCGCCCACCGGGACGGGCGCCGGTGGCACGTGACCGTCGCCCAGGGCGCCGCCGTGCCGCCCCGGCCGGACAGCTGCGGAGCCTCGGTGCTGGGCACCCCGGCCCGGATGGACGTGGTGGCCGTCCGCGAACTCGCCGTCGCCCGCTGAGACACCGCACAGGTGACGCCCGCTGGGACACCGCACAGGTGACACGCGCTGAGACACCGCGCACGCGACACCCGCTGAGACACCGCACACGCGACACCCGCTGAGACACGGCACACGCGACACCCGCTGAGGACACGGCACACGCGCCTCGCACGCCTGGCTGCGTCGCCTCCCGCCCCTGGGGCCGCCCCGGTCACCGGACGTACCGTCGTCGGCATGTCCACCACCGTTGTCGCACGCCGTCGGCGCCTGGGTCTGCCCCGCAAGGTGTTCTCGCAGGTGCTGCTGATGCAGCTGGCGATCGCCGCGGGGGTCGCCGTGCTGGCGACCGGACTGTTCCTCGCGCCGCTCGGCCACCAGCTCGACGACCAGGCGATGCGCCGGGCACTCGCCATCGCCGCGACCACCGCGGCGAACCCGCAGGTGGTCAAGGACCTGCTCACCACGCGACCGTCCGTCGACGGACCGGTGCAGCAGGAGGCCGAACGGATCCGCAAGGCGACCGGCGCCGAGTACGTGGTGGTGATGGACCGCAACGGCATCCGCTGGTCGCACAGCAATCCGAGCCGGGTCGGCGAGCACGTCTCCACGGACCCGGGTGCGGCCCTGGCCGGACGGAAGGTCATGGAGATCGACACCGGCACCCTGGGCCGTTCGGCCCGCGGCAAGGTGCCGCTGTACGACAGCGGCCACCGCATCGTCGGGGCGGTCTCGGTGGGTATCGCCTACGACAGCGTCCGCTCCCGGCTGATCCACGCCGTCCCCGGCCTGTTCGCCTACGCCGGCGGTGCCCTGGCCGCCGGCGCCCTGGTGGCCTGGCTGATCTCCCGGCGGGTCCAGCGCAGCACCAGGGACCTGGCCTTCTCCGACATCGCGGCGCTGCTCGCCGAGCGCGAGGCGATGCTGCACGGCATCCGGGAAGGGGTCGTGGCCCTCGACCGCGAGGGCCGGGTGCGGCTGCTCAACGACGAGGCCCGACGGCTGCTGGGCATCGGCGACGAGGCACTCGGCCGGTCGCCGGACGAGACCTTGGGCGCGGGCCGCACCACCGACGTCCTGGCCGGCCGGGTGACGGGCACCGATCTGCTGACCGTGCGGGGGCAGCGGGTGCTGGTCGCCAACCGGATGCCCACCGGCGACGGAGGCGCCGTGGCCACCCTGCGCGACCGGACCGAGGTGGAACAGCTCGCCCGGGAACTGGACTCCACCCGCGGTCTGATAGAGGCGCTGCGCGCCCAGGACCACGAACACGCCAACCGGATGCACACCCTGCTCGGGCTGCTGGAGCTGGAGATGTACGACGACGCCCTGGAGTTCGTCGGGGAGGTGGTCGGCGGCCACCGGTCCACCGCCGAGCAGGTCACCGAGAAGATCCGGGACCCGCTGATCGCCGCGCTGCTGGTGGGCAAGGCGACGGTGGCGGCCGAGCGCGGGGTGGCACTGTGGATCTCCGACGCCACCCGGCTGCCGGACCGGCTGGTCGATCCGCGCGGGCTGGTGACGATCGTCGGCAACCTGGTCGACAACGCGCTGGACGCGGTCGCGGCCACGCCGCACGCCCGGGTGGAGGTCGAGCTGCGCACCGAGGGCCGCACCGCGGTGCTGCGGGTGCGGGACACCGGGCCGGGGATCCCTCCGGACCGGCG
This sequence comes from Streptomyces thermoviolaceus, assembly GCF_045209695.1. Lineage (NCBI taxonomy): Bacteria > Bacillati > Actinomycetota > Actinomycetes > Kitasatosporales > Streptomycetaceae > Streptomyces > Streptomyces thermoviolaceus. The sequence goes on from NZ_CP109280.1 coordinate 1,294,383, forward strand.
CGAGGTCATCTTCACCGAGGGCTGGTCCACCAAGCGGCCTCCGGCGCACGGCAAGCGCGGCCTCGGCCTGTCCCTGGTGCGCAGGCTCGCCGAACGGCAGGGAGGCAGCGTGACGGTCGCCGATGCGCCCGGCGGCGGAGCCCGGTTCACGGTCGTCCTGCCCGAGGCCCTGACCGAGCCCGGCCTGGCACCCGCCGAGCCCGGCCCGGCGGCAGCCGCCCCGCCGAGGCCCGCGCCTGTGGTGGTCTCCGGGCCCACGCCGGGTGACGGGACCGAGGCAGCGACCGGGACCGGCACCGGGCCGGGCGGCGGGAGCGTCGCGGAGGAGCCACGGCGACCGCGGTGACCGTCAGGGCGCGGTCCGCGGAGGCACGGCGCGGCTCCCGGTGCGGGGCCGTACGGCTCAGCCGGCGGCCTTCTGCACGAACTCGGTCGTATACGTCCTGGCCAGGTCGACCTCGGCGTTCTTGATGTTCGGGTTGAACGCCCTGAGGACCTTCTCGACGGTCTCGGGGCCGTTGGCCGGCATGACACCGTCCTCGGTGAACATCGGCAGCGTGTCCTTGATGGCCTCGGCGTACAGCGCCTCGTCGCCCTGGGAGTAGTCGGCGGGCATCTTGGCGGCGATCTCGGCGGCGCTGTGGGTGTGCATCCACCTCAGCGTCTTGACGAAGGCGTTGACCAGCTTCTGGACGGTGTCCTTGTGGCTGTTCACCCAGTCCGTCCGCATGTACAGGCTGGACGACGGGTACGGCCCGCCGAGCGCCGCCTGCGACCCCTCGGGGGTGCGCATGTCGACGAGGACCGTGCCGGCCCTCTTCCGCAGCAGTGTGGCGACCGTGGGGTCGGTGGTCATGCCGGCGTCGATGGAGCCCTTCTGCAGGGCGGAGACGAAGGTCTGTCCGGCGCCGACGGCGACCGGGGTGAACTCGCTGACGTCGACGCCGTTCTTGACGGCGAGGTACTTGGTCAGGAAGTCGGTGGAGGAGCCGAGGCCGGTCACGCCCAGCTTCTTGCCCTTGAAGTCCTTCGGCGACCTGATGCTGCCGGCGGCCTTCGCGGAGACGACCTCCACCTCGCCGGGCGCGTGCGAGAACTGCACCACGGACTCCACCTCCTTGCCCTTGACCTGCAAATCGAGGGTGTGGTCGTAGAAGCCGACGGTGCCCTGGACCTGGCCGGCGACGAGCGCGGTCTCCGCCTGCACCCCGGCGGGCTCGCTGAGCAGTTCCACGTCCAGGCCCTCGGCGGAGAAGTAGCCGAGCCGCTGGGTGAGCATCGCCGGCAGGTAGATGACCTTGTCCAGGCCGCCGACCATGATCTTCACGTGCTCGCCCTTGCCGCCCCCGCCTGCGGCGGAGGTCGAGGTGGACGCGTCGTCGGCGCAGGCGGTCAGACAGGACAGGGCGAGCAGGGCGGCCGCGGCCGAGGCCGCGTGGCGGGCGGGGGTACGCATGGTGGTTCACGTCCTTGTGATGAAGCGGTGCCTCGTCAGGAGGCGGTGCGGAAGGAGGCGGCGGGCAGGTGACGGGCCGCGGTCACTGACCGGAACCGGCGGGCCGCCAGCGGAAGATGCGGCGTTCGGCGTAGGTGAGCAGCCCCTCGGCGATCAGCGCGACCGCGGCGAGGATGACCATCGCGGCGTAGACACCGGCGGCGTTGAACGTGCCCTGGGACTGGGCGACGAGCAGCCCGATGCCGCGGGTGGCGCCGATGTACTCGCCGACGATGGCGCCGATCAGCGCGAATCCGAAGCTGACGTGCAGGCTGGTGAAGATCCAGGAGGTCGCGGACGGGATGACCACCTGGAGGGTCACCCGGCGGTCGCTCGCGCCGAGGATGCGGGCGTTGGCGACCAGGTTCCGGTCGACCTCGCGGGCGCCCTGGAAGGCGTTGAAGAACACCGGGAAGAAGACCAGCACGACGGCGGAGGCGACCTTGGAGGCCGGGCCGAGCCCGAACCAGATCACGAAGATCGGGGCGAGGACGATCCTCGGGATGGAGTTGAGCACCTTGATGTAGGGCCCGAGGACGTCCGCCAGGAACCGGACACGTCCGAGCGCGATGCCGAGGACCACACCCGCCACCACGCCGCACACCCAGCCGAGCAGCGCCTCGTAGAGCGTGTACCAGATCTGCTCGCCCAGCGAGCCGAGGGCGGTTCCGTGGGTGACCCAGGTCCAGATCTGGTCCCAGATCTGCGACGGCATCGAGAAGTTGAACGGATCGATGATCCGAGCACGGGAGAGGACCTCCCACAGACCGAGCACGGCGATCAGGACCAGCACACGGGTGGTGGTGACGACCGCCTTGCGGCGGCGGGCGGCGCGGGGCCGTGACGGGGAGCGGTCGCCGGTTACGGCGAGGTCGGCGGCCGGTGTGCTGAGCACCTCAGGCGACATGGGCACCTCGCTCACGGGTGATGCGGACCTCTTCGCCGAGGGACTCCCAGATCTCGCGGTAGATCTCGACGAACTCGGTCTGCAGGCGGACCTGTTCGACCTTGCGGGGGCGGGGCAGGTGGATGTCGAAGACCTGCTTGACGGTGGCGGGGCCGGCCGTCATCACGACGACCTTGTCGGCCAGGGCGATGGCCTCCTCCAGGTCGTGGGTGACGAACACGACCGAGGCGCCCGAGCCCTCCCACAGCTGAAGCAGCTCGTCCGACATCAGCGCCCGGGTCTGCACGTCGAGCGCCGAGAACGGCTCGTCCATCAGCAGGATCTCGGGGTCGTTGACGAAGGTCGCGGCGAGTGCGACACGTTTGCGCTGGCCGCCGGAGAGCTGGTGCGGGTAGCGGTCCTCGAAGGCGGCGAGCCCGACCCGGGACAGCCAGGCACGTGCCTTCTGCTTCGCCTCCGCCTTCGGCACCCCCCGGAAGCGGGGGCCAGCCATCACGTTGGACAGCACCGTGCGCCAGGGGAAGGTGGCGTCCTGCTGGAAGACGAAGCCGACCTTGTCGCCGACGCCACGGACCGGTTCCCCGGCCACCAGCACCTCGCCCTCGGTGGGCTCCTCCAGGCCGCTGACCAGGGTCAGCGTGGTCGACTTGCCGCAGCCGGTGGGGCCGACCACGGCCACGAACTCACCGCGCTCCACGGTCAGATCCAGGCCGCGCACCGCGGTGTGCAGGCCCCCCGACGGGGTCCTGAACGTCTTGCTCGCGCCCCGCAGTTCGATGACGGGGCTGGTCACTGCGCTCATGGGCCGGGACGGTAGAGGCGATCCGGCCCGGGCAGCAGTCTTGCCGTCACAAGCCGTTCATCTGCTCGCAAACATCTGTTGTGCTCGTTTTGCTCGCGCTACAACAGCACAGCGGGAACACGGGCTCGACGCTCGCCCGGCCTTGAGGGAAAGAGGCCCGATGATTGACGTCCTGGTGGTCGACGACGACTTCCGTGTCGCTGAGATCAACGCCGCGTACGTGGGAAAGGTTCCCGGGTTCCGGGTGGTCACCCGCGCGCACAACGCCGACCAGGCCCTGACGACCGTGCAGCGCGGCGGCATCGACCTGGTGCTCCTCGACCAGTACCTGCCGGACCGCTCGGGGCTGGATCTCGTCCACCGGATGCGGCAGCAGGGCCTGGGCACCGACGTCATCATGATCACGGCGGCGGGCGATGTGGCGACCGTGCAGCAGGCGATGCGGCTGGGCGCGCTGCACTACCTGGTCAAGCCGTTCACCTTCGCCGCGCTGCGCAGCCGACTGGAGTCCTACGCCGCGCTACGCCGCACGGTGGACCGGGTCGGCGGCCAAGGGGTCGCCGGGCAGGAACAGGTGGACCGGATCTTCGCCGCGCTGCGCACCGTGTCCTCCCCGTCCTCCCCCGGTCTGCCCAGCGGGCATTCGGCGCCGACGACCGATCTGATCTGCGGGGTCCTGCACAGCGCGGGACGGCCGCTGTCGGCCCACGAGGTGGCCGCCCGGACCGGGCTGAGCCGCTCCACCGCCCAGCGCTATCTGCGCCACCTGGAACGGGCCGGCCGGCTGCGGCTGTCCTTGAAGTACGGCGACACGGGTCGCCCGGAGCACCGGTATGCGTGGGTGACGCCGTGAGGGCGCTCCCGTGACTGCGGGGCGAGGGCCGGCTACGCGGCGCCCGCGCCGGTCAGGGACCGCACCTCGGTCTCCGCGTGCCGGGCCTCGTCCGGGGGTGCGGCGGAGGTGACGGTGCCGAGCCAGCCGGCGAGGAAGCCCAGCGGGACGGAGGCGATGCCGGGGTTGCACAGCGGGAAACAGTGGAAGTCGACGCCGGGGAACAGCGCGTCGGGGCTGCCGGAGACCACCGGGGAGAGCACCACGAGCAGCACGGCGGGAACCAGCCCCCCGTAGACGGCCCAGACCGCACCGCGGGTGGTGAAGGACCGCCAGAACAGCGAGTACAGCAGCACCGGAAGGTTCGCGGAGGCGGCGACCGCGAAGGCGAGGCCGACCAGGACCGCGACGTTCAGTTCGCGGGCGAGCAGGCCCAGGGCGATGGCGGCCGCCCCGACGGCCACGGCCGCGATCCGTGCCACGGCCACCTCGCTGCGCGGCCGGCGGTCACGGCGCCGCAGCGCCGCGTACAGGTCGTGGGCGACCGCGGCCGAGGAGGACAGCGTGAGTCCGGCGACCACCGCGACGATGGTGGCGAGGGCGACGGCGGCCACCACGGCCACCAGGACCGCTCCCGTGGTGGAGCCCGGGCCGCCGCCCAGGTGGAGGGCGAGCAGGGGCACCGCGGTGTTCCCGGCCGCGTTCGAGCCGCGGACGGCGTCCGGTCCGACGAGCGCGGCGGCACCGAACCCGAGGACGATCGTCATCAGGTAGAACACGCCGATGAGGCCGATGGCCCACAGGGCCGAACGGCGGGCGGCCCGCGCGGTCGGCACGGTGTAGAAGCGCGCCAGGATGTGCGGCAGGCCGCCGGTGCCGAGCACCAGCGCCAGGCCGAGGCTGAGGAAGTCCAGGCGGGCGGTCCAGTCGCCGCCGTACCGCAGGCCGGGCGCGAGGAAGGCGTCCCCGTGGCCGCTGTGCGCGGCGGCGGTGAGCAGCAGCCGGTTCACATCGCCGTGGAAGCGGACGAGGACGAGCACGGTCAGGGCGAGGGTGCCGGCCAGCAGCACGACCGCCTTGACGATCTGGATCCAGGTGGTGGCCCGCATACCGCCCAGCGACACGTAGAGCACCATCAGGACCCCGACGCCGGTCACCGTCCACACCTGTGCCGCGCCGCCGGTCCGGCCGAGGAGCAGGGCGACGAGGGTGCCCGCACCGACCATCTGCGCCACCAGGTACAGCAGGCACACGGTGACCGAGGAGGTGCCCGCCGCGAGCCGTACCGGGCGCTCGGCCATGCGTGCCGCGACCACGTCGGCAAAGGTGAACCGTCCGCAGTTGCGCACCAGTTCGGCGAGCAGGAACAGCACCACCAGCCAGCCGACGAGGAAACCCACCACGTAGAGCACCCCGTCGTAGCCGACGAGCACGATCAGCCCGGGCACGCCCAGGAAAGAGGCGGCGGAGGCGTAGTCGCCCGCGATGGCGAAACCGTTCTCCATGGGGGAGAACAGCCGTCCGCCGACGTAGAACTCCTCGGACGAGCCGTGCCGGGTGCGGCTCACCCAGGCGGTGATCGCCAGCGTGACGGCGACGAACACGCTGCACAGCAGCAGCGTCAGTGTCTGGTGGTCGCCGGTCATGACGCACCGCCCGCGATGTGCCGCGTGCGGTCCTGGGTGTCCCAGCGCAGGTCGAGCGCGGCCCGGTCGCGTCGCAGCCGTGCGTGGCGCGCGTAGGCCCAGGCGAACAGGAAGGCGCTGAGGAACTGTGCGAGCCCCGCGAGCATCGCCACGTTCACCGCGCCCACCACCGGGCGTGCCATCCACCCGGGGGCGGCCGTGGCGGCGACGACATACGCCACGTACCACAGGAGGAAGGCCGCCGCCCCCGGCACCACGAAACGGCGGTAACGGGTGCGCACCTGCTGGAACGCGGCGCTGCGTTGCACGTCCAGGTAGACCTGGGCCGTCGCTTCGGGCATCCGGCCGGTGCGCCGCTCGCGGCGGGCCGCCGGGACGGGCGCGACGGCGCCCGTGCGGTCTCGTCGGTCCCGGCCGGGGGCCGGAGCGTCGTGCCAGGGGCCGCGGCAGGGCATGGTCTCGGCGGTGCCCCGGGTCTGCTCGTCGTGCGCCCCCTGGTGCGCGGGCGCGCACACGGGACCGCCTCCGTGCCCGTGGGGGCGGCTGTTGCGTGACTGCATGCCCAAGGATGGACAGAACGGGAAGATCCGTGACTTCTCTTCCCGACCCGGTTCACTCCATCAAGTGAGGGGCGTTCACGGGGATCACCGTGCGGGCGGCCGGGCCACTCCGGTCGCGTAGGCGTACCGCACGGCTTGGGCGCGGTCCTTCACGCCGGCCTTGGCGAAGAGGTTGTTGATGTGGGTCTTCACCGTGGCCGTGGAGATGTGCAGCCGGCGGGCGATCTCCTGGTTGCTCAGGCCCTCCGCGATCAGGGCGAGCACCTCGCACTCCCGTGTGGTCAGTCCGTCGGGCGTCCGGGCGGCGGGGACGGGACACGGTTCGGCCCCGGTCAGCCGCTCCAGCAGCCGCCGCTGGATGCCGGGCGCGAGCCCCGCCTGCCCGGACATGACGTCCCGCACGGCCCGGACGATCTCGTCGCCGCCGGCGTCCTTGGTCAGATAGCCGCGCGCGCCCGCTTCGAGTGCCGGGAACAGCGACTCGTCGTCGTCGAACGTGGTGAGGACCACGACCTGGGTGCCGGGGTGTCCGGCCCGGATCCTGCGGGTGGCCTCCACGCCGCCGCAGCGCGGCATGCGCAGGTCCATCAGGACGACGTCCGGGGCGAGTTCCGCGACGAGCCGGACCGCCTCGTCCCCGTCCCCGGCCGATCCGACGACCTCGATGCCGGGCAGCAGACCGAGCAGCATCACGATGCCCTCCCGCACCACGGTCTGGTCGTCCGCCACCACGACCCGTGCGGGCTTCTGTCCTTCCTCCTCGCTCATGCGGGCACCTTCAGCGTCACGGCGAATCCCTCCTCGTGCGGTCCTGCGTCGAGGGAGCCGCCCAGCAGCTCGGCACGCTCCCGCATGCCCAGCAGACCGTACCCGCCTCCGGAGGCGGCCAGTTCACCGGGCGTACCGCCGAAGTCCCGCACGGCGAGCGTCACTTCGTGCTGTCCGTAGTCCAGATGGACCTGGACCGCGGCACCGACGGCGTGCTTGCGGACGTTGGTCAGCGCCTCCTGCGCGACGCGTCTGACCGTCTGCGACGCCTCGGCGGGCAGGGGCCGGCGTTCACCCGAAACAGTGACCTCGGCTCTGGCGTTCTCCCGCACCAGCTCGCTGAGGAAGTCCTCCAGCGGTGTCAGCTCGCCGCGCAGGGCGGACAGGGCCTGGCGGGTCTCGGCGAGGCCGTCACGGGCCATGCCACGGGCTGCGACGATCCGATCGAGAATCTGCTCGCGGTCCGCGTCCTGCTCCACGAGCAGCCGCGCGGCCTCCAGGTGGACGAGCTGGGCCGACAGGCTGTGCGCCAGCACGTCGTGGATCTCCCGCGCGATCCTGGCGCGCTCGGCCAGTGCCGCCGACTCGGCCTCGGCCGCCCGCGCGGCCCGTTCCTGGGCGAGCAGGCGCAGCGCTCCGGCGCGGGCCTCCGCGTCGAGCCGCAGGACGTATCCGGCGAGGGCGAGCCCGACGGCAGTGGCCCCGGTCACCGGCCAGTTGTCGTGGTGGGACAGGGCGTAGCAGGCGAGCGAGAGCGCCGCGACGGGCGCCGCGGCCGCCAGGGGCAGCCGCACCAGGGCCATGACCGCGCAGGCGCACCACAGGAGGAGGGCGGGCACGGTCAGCTGTCCGGCGTGCGCGGCGAGGCCGAGGGCGACGAGCACCGCCAGCAGTCCGAGGGAGGGCCACAGCCGGTGCGCAAGGGTGGTGCGGAAGAACCCCCGGACGACGAGTCCGGCGAGCAGGACTCCCACTACCGCCGCCGCTACTCCCCAAGGCGGGAGGTGACCGCTGCGGAAGGCGCCCCACAGCAGCGCGACGCCCACCAGCGCGCGCACCGACCGGCCGAGGAGCTGCCGGGGCCGGGACAGTCCGGCGCGGCTCAGTGCCTCCGGGGAGGGCCAGCGCGTCCAAGGAGTGTCGGCGGTCACACACGTTCCTTCCACGCGGTTCGAGCCTTGCCGTCACCGCACGCCGGGCTTGCGCCGGCCGCCGGGACGGTGAGGGACCGTGCGCGCAGCGCCATGACCGCGGAGCGGGTCAGCAGCGTGAGCGCGAGGGTGAGGAGCACGGCTGCGCTGCCCTGCCGTATGCCGAGCGAGGAGCCGAGTACGGCGAGGCCGATGCGCAGCGCGATGCCGCCGATCCAGACGGCCGCGCTCGCCGTGCTGCTCCGGGTCCACACGGTGCCGTCCTGACCGGCCCAGATGCGGGTGGTCCAGCCCCAGCCGGCTCCGGTTCCCAGGCCTATGAGGAGTTCGGCGGTCAGGAGGGCGGCGGACGCGCCGTGGTGGTCTGGGTCCAGGAGGGCCGGCTCGCGCAGTGCGACGACCGTGAGGACGGCCGGAACGAGCCACCAGCGCCGGTCGGCGTCGAACCTGCGTGTCCGGAACAGCCGCACGATCACCAGGGCGGCGACGGCGACGATCACCAGCACGTTGACGAGCCCGGACATCAGACCTCCGTGAGCAGCGACGCGGCGCCGACGGCGGGGTGCCGTCGACGCCTTCGACGCTACGCAGACAGGCGGTCCGGTTGATCGGAGCGCGGGTGGATCATGGGGTGGATCCTGCGCGCCGCCCTCTCTCCACCCGTGGGTGGAGAAACGGGCCCGCGGCCGGTTCCCGGTCCGCGTCGGAGACGCGTCGGACCCGGGATCCGGCCGCGACGAAGACGGCTACGCGTCGATCCGCGAGCGGTCCAGGGTGGCCGCAGAGCTGGCGATGAACTCCTTGCGCGGGGCGACGTCGTTGCCCATCAGCAGCTCGAACACGGCCTCCGCGGCCTCCAGGTCGGTGAGGTTGATCCGGCGCAGGGTGCGGCGGCGCGGGTCCATGGTGGTCTCGGCCAGCTGGTCGGCGTCCATCTCGCCGAGGCCCTTGTACCGCTGGATGGTGTCCTTGTACCGGATGTTCTTCTTCTGGAACTCCAGCAGCTTGTCCCGCAGCTCCCGGTCCGAGTACGTGTAGACGTACTTGTCCTGGCCTTTCTTCGGCTGGACCAGCTCGATGCGGTGCAGCGGCGGCACCGCGGCGAACACCCGGCCCGCCTCGACCATGGGCCGCATGTAGCGGTGGAACAGGGTCAGCAGCAGCGTCCGGATGTGGGAGCCGTCCACGTCGGCGTCCGTCATCATGATGATCTTGCCGTAGCGCGCGGCGTCCAGGTCGAAGGTGCGGCCGGACCCGGCCCCTATGACCTGGATGATCGCGCCGCACTCGGCGTTCTTGAGCATGTCCGAGACGGACGACTTCTGGACGTTGAGGATCTTGCCGCGGATCGGCAGCAGCGCCTGGAACTCGGAGTTGCGGGCGAGCTTGGCGGTGCCGAGCGCGGAGTCGCCCTCGACGATGAACAGCTCGCTGCGCTCGACGTCGTCGCTGCGGCAGTCGGCGAGCTTGGCGGGCAGGGAGGAGGACTCCAGCGCGGTCTTGCGGCGCTGGGCGTCCTTGTGCTGGCGGGCGGCGATCCGGGTGCGGGCCGCGGCGACGACCTTCTCCATCACCGTGCGGGCCTGCTGGGCGGCGTCGCGCTTGGTGGAGGTCAGGAACGTCTTGAGCTGCTTGGAGACGACGTTGTTCACGATGCGGCGGGCCGCCGAGGTGCCGAGCACCTCCTTGGTCTGGCCCTCGAACTGAGGCTCGGCGAGCCGCACGGTGACGACGGCCGTCAGGCCCTCCAGGGCGTCGTCCTTGACGATGTCGTCCTCGGCGACGCGCAGCAGCTTCTTGGCGCGCAGGACCTCGTTCAGCGTCTTGGTGACGGCCTGCTCGAAGCCGGCGACGTGGGTGCCGCCCTTGGGGGTGGCGATGATGTTGACGAAGGAGCGGACCGTCGTGTCGTACCCGGTGCCCCAGCGCAGCGCGACGTCCACGCCGAGTTCGCGGGTGACCTCGGTGGGCGTCATCTGGCCGTGCTCGTCGAGCACCGGCACGGTTTCCTTGAAGGTGCCCTGCCCGCTGAACCGCAGCACGTCGCAGACGGGCCTGTCGTTCGCGAGGAACTCGCAGAACTCGCTGATGCCGCCGTCGAAGCGGAAGGACTCCTCACCCTTGCTGCCACCCTCGCCCAGGCCGAACTCGTCACGGACGACGATGGTCAGGCCGGGCACCAGGAAGGCCGTCTGGCGGGCGCGCTGGTGCAGGGTCTCCAGGGAGAGCTTGGCGTCCTTGAGGAAGATCTGCCGGTCGGCCCAGTAGCGCACCCGGGTGCCGGTGCGGGTCTTCGGGATCTTCTTGGTCTTGCGCAGGCCGCCCTTGGGCTCGAACTTCGCGTCCGGTCCGGCGCCGGCGAAGGCTCCGGGCACTCCGCGCCGGAAGCTGATGGCGTGGGTGTGGCCGCCGCGGTCCACCTCGACGTCCAGCCGTGCGGACAGGGCGTTGACCACGGAGGCGCCCACGCCGTGCAGACCGCCGGAGGCCGCGTAGGAGCCGCCGCCGAACTTGCCGCCCGCGTGCAGCTTGGTCATGACGACCTCGACGCCGGACAGGCCGGTCCGCGGTTCGACGTCGACCGGGATGCCGCGGCCGTTGTCCTGCACCTCGACGGACCCGTCGTCGTGCAGGATCACCTCGATGTGGTCGCACACGCCCGCGAGGGCCTCGTCCACAGAGTTGTCGATGATCTCCCACAGGCAGTGCATCAGGCCACGGCTGTCGGTCGATCCGATGTACATGCCGGGGCGCTTGCGCACGGCTTCGAGGCCCTCGAGGACGAGCAGGTGCCGCGCGGTGTAGTTGGAGCCGTCCCGGTCTGCTCCTGCCAGCAGCGCTGTGGACGGCACGGACGTGTCGGCGGTCACGCGGTTCGCTCCTCGCTGAATTTCGAACGGGGCCCGGAAGGTTGGGGCGCGGTCTCGGTTGTCGCTCAGAGGGTACCGAGCCCTGGTGGGGGCCTTGTAACGCAACCCTCGGCGCACACCAAGAGTAGTCGAGAGTCGCATGTACGTTCGATACCTCGTCGGGGTGAAGCACATATCACGTTCCCTTCGAGGCATGAACCATTTAGGCTCCGGGCACGTCCTCTTGCACAAGCCGGTGACACCACCGGGGAGGACCGACCATGACCGACAGCGCGAACCCGTACGACACATAGACACGCACTACGGCACATTCGCCGCCACCCGGCAACGGACAGCCGTCTCGGACAAGATTTTTCCGAGAAAAAGCCACGAGCGGGAACGTTTGCGGCTGGTTGGATGTTGACCCTGGTACGACAGCTCGTCGAGCTAGAGAAGAGGCGACGTGACTACTGTTCTGACCCCCGCGAGCCCGCTGACGGCCGCTGACCGGTGCGACCGCTGCGGCGCCCAGGCCTACCTGCGCGTCGTCCTGCTGAGCGGCGGAGAACTGCTCTTCTGCGCCCACCACGGTCGCAAGTTCGAGCCGGAACTCAAGAAGATCGCCGCTGAGATACAGGACGAGACCGCGCGTCTGACGTCTGCTCCGGCAAGCGCGTCCGACGACGAACGCTGACACCTCGCACGACGAGCAAGGTCCGGCACAGACCGGCGAAAGGGCGGTCGCTCCCGCGTCACGGAGCGACCGCCCTTCGTCGTGTCCGGCCACCGCCTGCACCGGCCCCGGATCCGTCGGGTCACCCGGTTCCGGTCCGGTGCCTGGCCACCGGGGTGCCGCCGGTGCGGCCGAGGGCCTTCACGACCTCGGACACGCGCGTGTAGACGCCCGGTCTGCCCGGCTCCCCGCAGCCGCTCCCCCACGACACCAGGCCGATGAGCCGCCCCTGTGCCACCAGCGGGCCTCCGCTGTCCCCCTGGCAGGCGTCACGGCCCCCTGAGGGCTCTCCGGCGCACAGCATGACACCGCGCCGGTAGCGGCCCTGGGCGCCGCCCGGGTAGGCCCGCTCGCACTGCGCGTCGGGCAGGACACGCACCCGTGCCGCGTGCAGGCTGTGCGCGTAGGACGCGGCCCCGGTGGTGTCGCCCCACCCGTACACCACGGCCGCGGTGCCCGGCCGGTACGCCCGGTCACCGGGACCGGCCATGGCGATCACCGCACGGGCGGACACCGGCTCGGCCAGGGTGAGCACGGCGAAGTCGCCGGCGTTGGTCGCGGTGTCGTAGCGCGGGTTCACCCACACGGAGCGCACGCGGATCTCCTTGCCCTGCGTGGACAGCAGATCCGTGCGGCCGGTGATGACCTTCAGATCCGGTGTCGGCGGCGAGCCGACGACCTCTCTGCCCAGACAGTGCGCCGCGGTCAGCACGGTGGTGCGGCCGACGGCGACACCGCCGCAGAACTGCCCCGACCGGCTGCCTCCGAACCGGTCACGGCTGGAGAGGGCCACCGTCCAGGGGCTCTGCGCCACATCGACGGGGAAGCCTCCTACGACCACGCCACCGGCAGCGGCCGGAGGGCCGCTGACCAGCGGTATCGCGGCTGCCGCGGCCATCAGGACCAGGGGCCGGGCCAGGGCCCGGACGCTACGGCCTCGCATGCGCACTCCTCACTCCGGGATGATCAAGAGAACACCCAGAGTCACGCATCGCGGCCGGGTCCGCAGCACGAAGATCGAAGGTCCGGCCCCGTTTCGGGGACCGGACCTTCCGTCGGTGGTACGACCGTGATCAGTCGAGGTAGTCGCGCAGCACCTGCGAACGCGACGGGTGACGCAGCTTCGACATGGTCTTCGACTCGATCTGGCGGATCCGCTCACGCGTGACGCCGTAGACCTTGCCGATCTCGTCGAGGGTCTTCGGCTGGCCGTCGGTCAGGCCGAAGCGCATGGAGACGACGCCGGCCTCGCGCTCGGAGAGGGTGTCGAGCACCGAGTGCAGCTGCTCCTGCAGCAGTGTGAAGCTGACCGCGTCGGCCGGGACGACCGCCTCGGAGTCCTCGATCAGGTCGCCGAACTCGCTGTCGCCGTCCTCGCCCAGCGGGGTGTGCAGCGAGATGGGCTCGCGGCCGTACTTCTGGACCTCGATGACCTTCTCCGGGGTCATGTCGAGCTCCTTGGCCAGCTCCTCCGGGGTGGGTTCGCGGCCCAGGTCCTGGAGCATCTGGCGCTGCACCCGCGCGAGCTTGTTGATGACCTCGACCATGTGCACCGGGATGCGGATGGTGCGGGCCTGGTCGGCCATGGCGCGGGTGATCGCCTGACGGATCCACCAGGTGGCGTACGTGGAGAACTTGTAGCCCTTGGTGTAGTCGAACTTCTCGACCGCGCGGATCAGACCGAGGTTGCCCTCCTGGATGAGGTCCAGGAAGAGCATGCCGCGGCCGGTGTAGCGCTTGGCCAGGGAGACCACCAGGCGGAGGTTGGCCTCCAGCAGGTGGTTCTTGGCCCGGCGGCCGTCCTCGGCGATGATCTCCAGCTCGCGCTTCAGCTTGGGCGCCAGCTTGTCGGAGTTGGCCAGCTTGTCCTCGGCGAACAGACCCGCCTCGATGCGCTTGGCCAGCTCGACCTCCTGCTCGGCGTTGAGCAGGGGCACCTTGCCGATCTGCTTGAGGTAGTCCTTGACCGGGTCGGCGGTGGCGCCGGCCGCGGCGACCTGCTGGGCGGGGGCGTCGTCCTCGTCCTCGTCGGAGAGCACGAAACCGGCGTTCTCGGCGTCGGGCTCCTCGGCGGCCTTCGGGTCGTCGAGCACCTCGTCGTCGAGAAGGTCGATGTCGTCCTTCTTCGCCGCGGTCTTCTTGGCCGCCGTCTTCTTCGCCGCGGTCTTCTTCGTGGTCGTCTTCTTCGCCGTCGTCTTCTTGGCCGCCGTCTTCTTCGCGGGGGCCTCGCCCTCGGCGGACGGGTCGCCGGCGGAGGCCGCCGAAGCGGCGGTGGCGGTGGCCTTCCGGGTGGTCACCGTCTTCGTCGCCGCCTTCTTGGCGGCGGTGCGCTTGGCCGGACTCTTCGCGACGCTCTTTCGGGTGCGCTTGTTGGGCTCCGCGGCACTGACCATCAGCGTCACACCCTCTTCCTCGAGGATCTGGTTGAGGCTGCGCAGTACGGTTTTCCACTGAGTGGCCGGAATCTGGTCAGCTTCGAAGGCCCGACGCACATCGTCGCCGGCGATCTGCCCCTCAGCCTTTCCCCGCTCGATGAGCGCCATGACAGAGACGGACTCGGCGATCTCCGGCGGGAGCGTACGGGATGTGCTGGCCGACACGAACAACCTCTCGGAACGTTGGAAAACGGCTTCCGGCCCCGTCCACGGCGGACGGAGGCCGACCACCGGCCTGGGGATGGGCCGACGGCGCGGGCGCGGGCCGAGGAAGAGCACAGCGCCGTGACCGGCGTCCGTATTCCCTCCGCGGCTGTCACCTCTTAGGTCATCGCGTTGTCTCCGCGAGCGTTACGCCCCCTTCGCGTGGCCCGAGTCACACCCGGTAAGCGCTCAGATGCGGGCACACGCGATCAAAAGCGGCCCATCCATGATCCACGGCTGTGCCGGCCGCATGCCGCGCCGGTCGGGGCACCGCCCGCGCGGCCCGCGCGGACCCCGCCGAGGGCGGCGGGTCCGGCGGGGTCCTGCCGAGCCCGTTCACCGGCCGGGCGGCAGGCAGGGGAGGACGGCGGCGCTGCCGGACCGTCCGTGCCCGGATCGGCGTACGCGGCTCAGTGCTCGCGCGGCGCGGGGACCACCCGCTCGATCTCGGGGTGCACCGTCAGCAGCTGGCGCATGGCGGCCTCCGCGGCCGCACCGTCGCCCGCCCCGAGCGCGTCGACGATACGGGCGTGCTGCGCCAGGGCCGACTCACTGGGCCGGTCGCATCCCGTGACGGGTCCGCCGGAGACCTGGAGCGCCGCGGAGACGATGCCCGAGAGGTGCTCCAGCATGCGGTTGCCCGCGACCTGGATGAGCAGGGTGTGGAACTCGGAGTCGGCGCGGGAGAAGGTCAGCGCGTCGCCCTGGCCGAGGGCGTGGCCCATGATCTCCACCATGTCGGCCAGGCGCTGCTGGACGTCCTCGCGTCCGTGCCCGGCGGCGAGCCGGGCGGCGAGGGGCTCGATCGTCCAGCGCAGCTCGCTCAGCTCACGGCGCTGGACGTCGCGCTGAGGCCCGAAGGCCCGCCACTCGATGATGTCGGGGTCGAGCAGGTTCCAGTCGCTGACAGGACGCACCCGCGTGCCGACGTTCGGTCGCGCGCTGACCAGGCCCTTGGCCTCCAGGACACGCAGCGACTCGCGGACGACGGTGCGGGAGACCTCGAACCGCTGGCCGATCTCCTCCGGCACCAGCGGCCGGTCCGCGCCCAGGTCGCCGGAGACGATCATCTGGCCGAGCTGCTGGACGAGTTGGCCGTGCAGTCCGCGGCCGCGGCTGCCCGCGGCGCGCCGGCCCACCCGGCCCAGCTCCGGGTCCGCCCCCTCCCAGGACGGGCCCGCGCCGCGGTCGGGGGCGGGTGCCTCCGCGTACGGGTAACGGTCGAGTTCGCCCGGACCGGCCACGCCGGAGTCGGCGGAACGGGCGGCGGTCATCATGGTGTGCGCAAGGGTACTCACGGAACCTTTGTCGGCGCCGTTTCCAACTCCCTTGAGGTCTTTGGTGAAAAGCACACGAAAGGGTGATCGCTCACTTCAGCGCAATTGACGCCTTATCAGAAAGAAATGTGCTTTCTGTGTGGAATTCCGGACATCGACCGTGAGAAACAGGGGCGAAGCCGGTCATCGGGCGGGGTGCGCACCGGTCACCGGGTCCGGTTCCGCACGGTCGTGGTCACGTATCCGCAGGCGAGCGCGGCCAGCGACAATGCCAGTGCCGCGCCCATCGGTTGAGCGGTGAGCCGGGCCGCGGCGGCCAGGTAGCGGCTGCCGCCGAAGGGCCAGGGCAGCAGGAACAGCTCACGCAGCCGGGCGGGCAGCCCGTCGGGGTCGCCGGCCGAGGCGCCGAAGACCGCGTGCACCGCGGGGGCCACGACCACCGGCACCGCCAGAACCGTGGCGAGCCCGGCCGCGGTGGAGCGGAAGATGCCCGCGGCCAGCACGCCGGTCCAGGCGCAGCCCACCACGAGAGACACCCAACTCGCGCCCAGCACAAGCCAGTCCCCGGGCACCTGGGTCAGCTCCCCGCCGAAGACGAGGTAGAGGGCCTCGGCGTCGCAGCCGATGGAGAGGAAGGCGAGCAGCAGCGCGGTGACGGTGGCGACGAGCAGTTTCGCGGCGAGCAGCCCCAGGCGGCGGGGCACGGTGCCACGGTCGGCGGCGAGCGCGGGGTGACGGAACTCGTCGCCGAAGGCGAGCGCGCCGAGCAGTCCGGCGCCCAGCGCGGCCGGCGGGAGCGGGAGCAGCTGGGGCCAGGCGGCCAGCAGCCGCGGCTGCGGGGTGTGGCCGAGGCCGCCCATGATCAGCGAGGTGAGGGCGGAGACGACGAGGACGACGGCGCAGGTGACGAAGCCCGTCCCGACGCCCCAGGCGCGGCGCAGTTCGTAGCGCAGGGGGCGCAGGGGGCTGGGGCCGGGGCGGACGCAGATCGGCGGCGGGAGCGTGGAGGAGGTGTCGAGCCGGAGCGCCTCCGCCGGGCGGGGGGTGGGGATCGAGGGCTGTGCGGCACAGGACTGCCGCTCGGTGCCGGTGCCGCGGGTTCCCGGTGCGCCGGGGGCGGCCGGGCGGCTGTGCACGGGCGGGTCGTCCGGGCCGTCCGCGGTGGTCCGGGTGCCCGTGCGGGAGGTGGTGGCGGGGGCTGCGCGACGGAGGCCCGCCTCCCCGGGGACCGGTGCCTCCGGGGAGGCGGAGCGAGCGGGGGTGCCCGGGGCTACGTCGGTGGAGAGCGTCTTCCCGGGAAGCACCGGCGAGGAGTCCCGGCGGCCCGCGGGGGGCGTGCCGGGGCGTGTCGCCGTGGGCGCGGCGGGTGTCCCGGTCGCGTCGCCGGCGAGCGTGCCGCGACCGTCCGCCGCCGCAGCGGTCTGAGCGGGTGTACCGGCTGCCTGCGCGGGGGTGCCGGTGCCGGCGGGCTCGCGGTGCTCCGGCGCCTGAGCGGTTCCCGGCAGGTCCGGGGTGTCGGCGGTGGGTGCGGGTGTCTCCGTGCGGGCGGCGGTCCGACGGGGCTCGCCGGGTACCGCGTCGGGGTGGAGGTTCTCGCCCTCGGGATGCCGTCCGGACACGGTGAGCACGGTGCCGCCCCCGCCGGGCCGGGCTGCGGAGGCCGCCGCGGGGCGTTGCGCGGCGGGGCGGTCGTCGGCAAGAGCGGTGGGCCCCTCCTCGTCGGGACGCCTGGTGGCGCGGAGTGCCGGGCCGCGCGCGCCGATCACCGGGTGCGCCGCGGAGCGCTTGCCGGCCGGGGCGGCGACCGCCGGCCGGTCTTCGGGGGCGTCGGCGGTGTGCCGGTCGTGCCCGGGGTGTTCGGGGTGTGCCGGTGTGCGACGGTTCACCGCAGCACTCGGTTCCGCCGTCGTCGCGGCGGACGATGCGGCAGGGGGCACGGCTCCGGCGCCCGGCCCCATGTCCCCTACTTCGTCCGCGAGTTGATGGATGAGGATGCCGTGGCGGAAGGCGGACTCGCCGACGTCGGCGCAGGTGCTGCCGTAGACGGAGAGGCGGTTGCCGTCCTCCTGCACGACTTCGACGGAACGCCGGGCGACGCGTGCCTCTTTGATCAGCAGGGCGGCCAGGCGCGCGGCGTGCGGGGTGCGGACGGCCACGCGCGGGCGGAGCCGGTTGCGGGCGAACTCGGTGGCCTCCTGGTCGGCGACGACGCTGCCGCGGTCGAGGGTGACGACCCGGTCGGCGGTGCGCGCGGCCTCCTTGGGGTCGGCTGTGGTGAACAGCACGGTGCCGCCCTGGGCCGCATGGGCGCGCAGCCTCTCGTGCAGCCAGCGGCTCTCCCGCGCGGACAGTCCGCGGGCCGGGTCGTCGAGCACCAGGGTGTGCGGGCCGGGCAGCAGGGCGCAGGCCAGGCCCAGCCGGCGGTCCAGGCCGCGTGAGAGGGTGCCCAGGCGTTCGTCCCGGAAGCTGACCAGGCCGACGGTCTCCAGCACGTCGTCGGCCCTGCGGGCGGGGAGTCCGGCGGCGGCGCAGAGCATGCGCAGATGGCCGCGGACCGTGCGGGAGGGATGTCCGGGGACGTCGCCCAGCAGCACACCGACCTCGCGCGCGGGATGGGGGATGCGGTGCAGCGGGCGACCCTTGAAGTAGGTGATGCCGCGGCCTTGTTGGAGTTCGAGCATGAGGCGCAGCGTCGTCGTCTTGCCCGCTCCGGCCGCCCCCAGGAGCGCGGTGACGCGCCCCGCGTGCGCCTCGAAGGAGACGTCGTCGACGGCGGGCGGGAGACCCTTGCGGGAGTCGCTGGTCAATCCGAAGGCCTGGATCACCCGCAGCAAGATAGCGCCTTATGTCCGTTTTTTCGGGAACCCGGCGCACGTTCGGACCGGTGGACGCCACCGCCCGCTCCGGTGTTCGCCTTTCGCAAGAAAGGACGGTCGCGGCGCGGCCGGTGCGTCCGCCGCGGTCAGACCTCGGGGCGCAGCATCGGCGGGTTGAGCAGGGTGGCGCCGCCTGCGCGGAAGAGCTGGGCTGGCCGGCCGCCCTGGCGGGTGGTGGTCCCTCCGGTCGGCACGAGGAAGCCCGGGGTTCCGGTGACCTTGCGGTGGAAGTTGCGCGGGTCGAGTGCCACGCCCCAGACGGCTTCGTACACCCGGCGCAGCTCGCCGACGGTGAACTCCGGCGGGCAGAACGCGGTGGCCAGCGACGAGTACTCGATCTTCGAGCGGGCGCGCTCGACTCCGTCGGCGAGGATCCGGGCGTGGTCGAAGGCGAGGGGTGTGGGTTCGCCGTCGCGGTCGTGGCCCTGGAGCAGTTCCTCGACGGGTGCCCACCGGGCCCGGTCCGCGTCGCCGCCGGGCCGGGGCGCGGGCAGATCCGGGGCCAGGACGAGGTGGGCGACACTGACGACGCGCATCCTCGGGTCCCGGTGGGGGTCTCCGTAGGTCGCGAGCTGCTCGAGGTGGGCGGTGCCGTCCTGGGCGGGCCGGTCGGGGTCGTGCACGCGCAGGCCCGACGCCTCGGCCAGCTCCCGTGCCGCTGCCTGTGCCAGATCCTCGTCGGCCCTGACGAACCCGCCCGGGAGCGCCCAGCGCCCCTGGAAGGGTGGTTCCGCCCTGCGCACCGCCAGCGCGCACAGGGAATGGCGGCGGACGGTCAGCACGACCAGGTCCACGGTCACGGCAAAGGGCGGAAAGGCTGACGGGTCGTAGGGCATGCCGCGATCATAGTCGTCTGCCTGACGATAAACACTCCCGTCTCCGGCCTCCTCAACCGCCGACCCCTGTGCCCGGCCGGTACTCACACGCTGCCTCCCCCCCTTCGCGTCCCCTGCCACGTCGTCCGAGGTCACACCCCCAGTTGCAGGCCCTCGGCCGCTTCCTCGACGAGGGCGAGGCCGAGTCTGCTCACGCGTGCGGAGAAGGGCGCCCCGGCCACCCGCAGTCCGGTCAGACCGATCTCGCCGAGGGGCGCGGAACGCACCGGGCGGAGGGTGACCGTCCCACCCGGCACGTCGGGACGGATGCCCACGAGGGCGGTCAGCAGCAGGACGGAGGCTGCGGCCGCCGTGGCCGAGGGCCGACAGGCGGCGGGGTGGTGGACGGGAGCGCTGCCCTCGGTGCGCTGCTCACCGGAGAACATCTCGGGCAGCCGGTGACCGAAGGCCTCGGCGGCGGCCACCAGGCCCCGCAGCAGCGATCCGGCCTGTTTCTCGTGTCCCGCCGCGGCGAGCCCGGCGACGGCGACGGCGGTCTCCGTGACCCGTACGGCTCCGGCACGGTGGCCGAAGGGGTTGTAGCCCGTCTCGTCGGCTGCCAGGCCGCGCAGCCCCCAGCCCGAGTTCATGGCCGGGCTGTCCAGCAGCCGGGCGAGGTGTCCGGTCCGGGCCTCGTCGAGCAGTCCGGGTGCCTGCCGGCCTTCACCGAGCAGGCCGGTGTCCAGCAGGTGGGCGGCGGCCGCGTCGAGGTGGAGCAGGAGGCGGCCGTCGGGTGCGCGGCCCGCGGCGGGTCTGCCGCCGCTCGGATCCGGTGCCCAGAACTCCCGCCGGAACGCCGTGCGCAGCGCGTCGGCCCACTGGCGCAGCGCGTCGGCGCCGGGGCGGCCGCAGGCGTCGAGCAGGTCCGCGCCGAGCACCGCGGCGCGGTGCGCGTGGGCCTGGGTCTCGCAGCGGACGGGCCGCCCGGGCAGGGGGTCGCACAGGTAGGTGTCGTCGCCGGCGGTCGCGCGCAGCCAGGTCAGGCAGCGTTCGGCCGCCGGCAGCAGTTCTTCCGTCTCGTGGGCGGGCAGCCCCCAGCGGCGGGCTTCCGCCAGGACGACGGGGAACAGCAGGGTCGCCTCCACCCCGGTGCAGCAGGGCGGCAGGTGGGGACCCGCGTCGCGGCGGGGACCGGGGATCATGCCGAAGCGCGGCCCCGGGCCGGTGTGCTGAGTGCGGGCCAGGGTGCGCAGGGTGCCCGCGGCGAGCCGGGTGCCCAGCGGCAGCGCCATCCGGGCCGCGGCGAGCGCCTCGGCCGGGGCGAGACCGCACCGCCACGGCGCACCCGCCGCGAGATGCAGGTCGGCGGGGTGCCGCGGGTCGCGCAGCAGCAGGGCCCGCAGGTCCTCGATGGCGGTGCGCAGCAGGTCCGGAACTCCGGGTGTGTCGGCGGTGGCGACGGCCCCGGCGAGAGGGCTCGTCACCGTGCGGGCGGCGGAGCGGACCGGTCCGGCGCCGTCCTGCCGTACGCGCAGCTCCAGGCTCGCGGTGCCGCCCGGGGACAGGTCGAACTGCCAGCGCAGCAGTCCGGCCGAGGCCAGCACGTCCGCCGGGGGCGGCTGTGCCGTCACGGACACGCTGATGTCCGGCGCCGACCAGCACAGGCCGGGACCGCGCACGCTCGCGGGACGTTCGCCGCCGGCCCGGCCAGCCGCGATCCGGCCGAGTTCCGCCAGGTCGGTGCCGAGAGCCACCTCGACCGGCAGCCGCAGGGGCCGCGGGGAGGCACTGCGCAGCACGATCCGCTCGGTGCCCTCCGCGTCCCGGGTGCGTTCCACGACGACGTCCGGGTCGGGGCCCGCGTCGGGCGACGCGCGCAGCGTGCCCACGAAGCGGACGCGATCCGGTGCGGTCATCCGCGCCTGCACGACCAGCGGCTCGCGCCCGGCGACACGGAGGCGGCAGCGGGACAGCAGCCGCCGGCCCGCCCGGTAGACGCCTTCCAGGCCCCGGCCGGTCAGCTGCCCCTGTTCCGTGGAGACGGTCAGGGCCGGCAGTGCCACACAGATCAGGGCGTCGTGCGTGGAGGGCAGCTCGGCCGGCGGGGCGGGGGCCGTCCGCGGCGCGGGCCGGCAGGACCGGTGCGGGGTCGGTGACCGGCGCTCGTCCCGGCCGGGTGCCGGCCGCAGGGGACCCTTCGCCGGGGCCGGGGCGCCGGGCGGGGTCCTGCTGGGCGCCGAGGGCTCGGCGGGTCGCGTCGGCTGGTACATGCGGCGGCCTTCTCTGTGCTCTGGGCGCCTCGGGCGCTCGGCCGGTTCCGAACGGCCGGTGCCCGGGCAGGTGCTCGCGGGGCGGGAAGTCCGGCGGGCGCCCTGGCCGGGGTTCCGCCACTCAGGTGAACGCGGTGGCACCGGTCCGGGTCACGCCCGGTGCCGTGCATCCGGCTGAACGGCGGTCGGGGGGCGGGGGGGGAGGACGACGGGAGGGCAGCCGCAGGGCGGCCGTGAGACGGGGCGGCTGGTCGAACGCGGCGGGCGGACGGTCGGCCCGGACGGACGACGGCCCGGACGGACGACGGCTCGGAGGAGCAACGGCTCGGCAGAGCCTGGTCTGTGCTTGACGTGCCCCTGATCAGGGTTTTCCACAGGCAAAGCGGAGGTTTGGGTTCCGCGAGATCGTCGTCGCATGACGCATCACAGCCACACGACCGGACCCTTCCTCACCGGCGACATCGCCTACACCGGTTTCTCCTCCGAACACCAGGTGACCCTGCGCACCCCGGCCGAACTGGTCGACGCCCTGCCCTACCTCCTCGGCTACCGGCCCGAGGACAGCATGGTCCTGGTCGCGCTGCACGACCGGGGCGGGCGCGGCAGGTTCGGCGGCCGGGCCCGCCTCGGCATCCCGCCGAACAGCGAGGACTGGCCCTGGGCAGCGCGGCAGCTGGCGCACGGACTGATCACGGGCAGCGAGCGCAGGGGCGCCAAACCCGAGCAGATGGTCGCCTTCCTCTGGCAGGACCCGGCAGCGGGCGAGTCACCGCGGGAGGTGAAGAACAGGCTGCGCCCCCTCGCCCAACACCTGCGCACCGAATGCGGGCGCCTCGACGTCCCGGTGATCGAGGCGCTGTGCATCTCCGGAGGTCGCTTCTGGTCGTACTGCTGTCCGACCGACGACTGCTGTCCCGACGAAGGCAGGCCCATGGGACTGCCCGGCACCTCCGTGCTGGCCGCCGCCGCGGCCTACGCCGGCATCCAGGTACGCGGCAGCCTGCGGGAGCTGCGCGCCAGGCTGCTGCCCTGCCGGAGCGGCGCCGCCGCACAACAGCAGGAGCGGGCGCTGGACAGCGCGAGCCGGACCCTGGTGCCTCGGATGCTGGACGAGACGGACGGCCCGGCGGTGGCGGTCGAGACCCTGCGACTCGCCGAGCGTGTCATGCGGCGCTTCGCCGAGGCGCCCGCTGTTTCCGGCGTCGCCGCCGCCGATCTTCGCGACGACCGCTTGCTCGAGGACGAGGAGGCGGCCCGGCTCATCCTCGGCCTGCAGGACCGCACGACCCGCGACCGGGCCGCGGCATGGATGGAGGGCGACGAGGCCACCCCGGCGCTGCGGCTGTGGCGCGCGCTGGCCCGCCGTTGCGTGGGCCCGTACGGCGAACACGCGGCGGCCCCGCTGACGCTCGCGGGCTGGGTCGCCTGGTCGTCCGGTGACGAGCTGGAGGCCCGGGAGGCCTTGGCCATGGCGCTGGGTGCGGACCCCGACTACCTCTTCGCCCGCCTGCTGCACCAGGCGTGCAACGAAGGGCTGGATCCGGAATCGGTCCGCCGCTGCCTGCGCGCGGAACGCGCCGGCCGGCAGGAGCCCACCCGGCCACCGGAAACCGAGTCGGACGGTACAACGGTCGCTCCCCGTACGGCCCGCACTCCGGCGACGGACGTTCCCGGGACGGCCGGAACGGCAGATGCACGTGGGACGGCCGGAACGGAAGACGCATGCGGGACGGCCGGAACGGCAGACGCGTCCGGGACGGACGCCCCGGAAACAGCGAACGCTCCGGCGACGGACACACCGACGCCGGACGCTCGGGCAACGGATGCAGCGACGCCACCGGATGTGCCGAACGACGCGGCGACGGACACGCCGGGCACGCCCGACCCGTCGGACACGGCGGCCCGGTCGGGCACACAGGCCGGCCGGACACCCCAACCCGCCGCTCGGCCGACCGGACCCGCCGCTCGGACGGTCGAGGTGGCACCCGGCCCGCCCGAGCCGGGGGCCTCGCAGGGGCAGGAAGCGGCCGACAGCACCGCACGCACCTCGGGAGCGGCAGGAGCGGGCCGCCGTCGACGCCGTCCGCGTGCGGGCACCCGCGGTGCGGTCGCGCCCGGCCGGGGCCGCAACCGTCCCGGATGCCGCGCCGACGGGACACGTCCCGGTGCCCGCACCCGTCCCGCGACCACGGCCGGCACCCGCCCGCGCCCCGCGACAGTCGACCCGCGGGACTGCGGCGACGTGCCCCACAGCACGCCGTCCGCGCCCGGCAGCGAGCCGGAGGACCAGACAGGAGAACAGCAGACGTGACATCGAGAGGACCAGACATGGCATGGGCTGCGCTCACCGCCCTCCGGGCCGCGCGTCGGCGCAAGCCGCCCGCCGGGCACACCGCGTTCCCCGCACGACCCCATGTCGTGCACACCGCCCGAAGCCGTCCGCCCGGCCCCCACACCGCGGGCGGCCCGCAGCGCCCGGTCCCGTACCGCACACAGCCCGCAGCGCCCGGGCTCACACCGCACGCGGCCCGCAGCCGTCCACCCACCCGAGCCGCAGAAGCCGCAGCGGCGGACGCCGCCCGCTCAACCCCCGGCCGCGAGGACCAGCGGAAGCACCTGCTCGGCTCCGGCCCGGCGCAGCAGACGGGCGGCCACCGCGAGGGTCCAGCCGGACTCGGTGCGGTCGTCGACGAGCAGGACGGGGCCGGGGGTGGCGGCCAGGGCCCGGCCCAGCTGCTCGGGGACGGCGAAGGCACCGGAGAGGGCCTTGAGACGTTGCGCGGAGTTGCTGCGGGCCGCCACGTGGGTGCCGTCCGGCCGGGTGCAGGCCAGCGTGCCCAGGAAGGGCAGACGGCCGACGGTCGCGATGCCCTCGGCCAGCGTGCCGATCAGCTGCGGGCGGGTGGTGGAGGGCAGGGCGACGACTCCGACCGGCCGCGCGACGGGGTCCGGGACGCCGGGCGCCCATCCGCCCGGGGAGCGTGCCCAGTCGGCGAGCACCTCGACGACGGCCCGCAGGACGTCGTCGGGCACCGGGCCGTCGGGTGCGCCGTCGGCCAGGAGCGGACGCAGCCGGTTGCCCCAGCCGATGTCGGAGAGCCGTCCCAGGGCGCGCCCGGTGGAGCACTGCTCGCCCGCGGGGATGCGGCCCTTGAGGTCGATGCCGAGCGCGGGCATGCCCGTGGGCCACATGCGGCGCGGCTCGATCTCCACTCCCGGGCGGTCGAGTTCCTTCTCGGCGCCGGTCAGTGCCTCGGGCGAGACGGTGGAGTCGACCCAGGGTCCGGCGCAGTTGTCGCAACGGCCGCACGGGGCCGCGCCCTCGTCGTCCAGGTGGCGGCGCAGGAACTCCATCCGGCACTGCGTCGTGGTGACGTAGTCGCGCATGGCCTGCTGTTCGGCGGCCCGCTGGCGCGCCACCCGTGCGTAGCGTTCCGCGTCGTAGGTCCAGGGTGTGCCGGTGGCGATCCAGCCACCCTTGACCCGCTCGACGGCGCCGTCCACGTCCAGCACCTTCAGCAGGGTCTCCAGGCGGGTGCGGCGCAGATCCACCAGGGCCTCCAGGGCCGGCACCGACAGCGGCCGGCCGGCGTCCGCGAGGGCCGCGAGGGTCTGCCGGACCTGTGCCTCGGGCGGGAAGGCGGTGTCGGCGAAATACCGCCAGATCGCCTCGTCCTCCTTGCCCGGCAGCATCAGCACATCGGCGTGCTCCACACCGCGCCCGGCCCGGCCGACCTGCTGGTAGTAGGCGATCGGGGAGGACGGCGATCCGAGGTGGACCACGAAACCCAGGTCGGGTTTGTCGAAGCCCATGCCGAGTGCCGAGGTGGCCACCAGTGCCTTCACGCGGTTGGCCAGCAGGTCGGCCTCGGCCTGCTGCCGGTCGGCGTTCTCCGTGCGCCCGGTGTAGGAGGCCACCCGGTGGCCGCGCTGCCGCAGGAACGCGGTGACCTCCTCGGCCGCGGCGACGGTGAGGGTGTAGACGATCCCGGAGCCCGGCAGCTCGGGCAGGTGCTCGGCGAGCCAGGCCAGCCGGTGCGCGGCGTCCGGCAGCCGCACGACGCCGAGCCGCAGGCTCTCCCGCTCCAGGGAGCCGCGCAGCACCAGGGCCTCGTCGCCGCCGGTGCCCAGTTGCTCGGCCACGTCCGCCGTGACCCGCGCATTGGCGGTGGCGGTGGTGGCCAGGACCGGCACACCCGGTGCGAGGCCGGCCAGCATGGACCGCAGCCTGCGGTAGTCGGGCCGGAAGTCGTGGCCCCAGTCGGAGATGCAGTGCGCCTCGTCGACGACGAGCAGGCCGGTGGTGGCCGCCAGCCGCGGGAGCAGGTGTTCGCGGAAGTCGACGGCGTTGAGGCGCTCGGGGCTGACGAGCAGGACGTCGGTCTCGCCGCGCTCGACCTCCGCGTGGATCGTCTCCCACTCCTCCGGGTTCGCCGAGTTGATGGTGCGCGCCCGGATGCCGGCCCGTTCGGCCGCCTCGACCTGGTTGCGCATCAGCGCCAGCAGCGGCGAGACGATCACCGTGGGGCCGCTGCCGCGCCGCCGCAGCAGGACGGTGGCGACGAAGTACACCGCGGACTTGCCCCAGCCGGTGCGCTGCACCACCAGGGCGCGCCGGCGCTCCCGCACCAGAGCCGCCACGGCCTGCCACTGGTCCTCGCGCAACCGTGCCCCCGGGGCACCGACCAGTTCGGCGAGTACGGCGTCGGCTTCTGCCCGCAGCTGAGGATCGTCCATGGCCCCATGCAACCCGACGGCAGGCTTCTTCGGCCACTTCACGCACGGTGACGTGTGGGCACGCAACGCCACTACCGCGCGTCGCCCGGCCGCACGCTGGGTAGAAACACGTCAGTTGTCGTTCTGCTCGTGTCGTCTACCTGTGCGACAGGAACGCTCGAAGCCGCTCCCGCACGGACGGGCCCGTGATCCGGTCGGACTGCGCCGCGGGGCGCTGCCGCATCCGGTCCCGCCCGCCGTGCGGGCGTGTAGCCGAAGGGAGGAACGTGTCCTTCGGATGTGCTCCGTCCTCGGCGGCGTCGTTCTCGGCGTCCGCCGCGTCCGCCCGTCGTGTGCTCGAACCCGCGGAGTGGGCCGCGGCGGGCATCCCGCTGCTGCGCAACCCCCGTGAGGTCGTCACCGGGCTGCATGCCCGGCACCGGCCGACCCCGGGGACCGCCGTGGTGGCGGTGCTGGACCCGGACCAACGGCTGCGTGCCAGCGCCTCGTTCGGCCACCGTCCGGTGCCCGCCGACGGCTGGATGCTGCGCAACGCGCTGCTGGACCAGCTGCGCCGGGTCATACCCCACGATCTGCGGCGCCGGACTCCGGTGCGCACCGCCGTGCTGCTGTACTGCCGCGAGGGCGAGACACGCTGGACGGAGGAGGACGGTGCGTGGATGTGGGGCCTGCGTGATGCCTGCACACTGCACGGGCTGCGCTGCGGGGCCTACATCACGCTGACCCCGGACGGCTGGCAGGTGCTCGGGGAGGGCCGCGGCGGCCGACGGCCGACCGCCGTCCGGGGCCCCGCGCCCCGCACGGCCGCCGGGACAGCCGAGATGTCCGGGATCCCGTCGCAGCGGCCGCGTCCCCGGGACACCGCCGACGACCGGCCGCACCGGGCGACGGCCCACCGGTGACGTCCGCGACCGCTGCCCCGTGCCGGACACGCACCCGGATGCCGAACGCGCATCTTCGTGTCCGGGCACACTCCCCCGGACCAGGCGCAGCCGCCCGATCGGGGCGCGGCCGCACGGTGCGGTGCCGGGCGCGGGCGCACCGGACGACGGGAACCAGCGCATGCGGTGCCGTGACCGTGCCCCACGCATGCCACGCCGCGACCGTTCCCACGCAGGCATGCCGAAGCAGCCGCCGTGCGGGGGTGCCGCAGCGACGGCTGTCGTTCTGCACGGCCTGCTACGACCGGGAGTTCACCGCCTGTGCGGGGGCCGGATCAGACGCCTGCGCCCAGAACGGAGTTGATCTTCTTGGGGTCGCCGCACACGATCAGCAGGTTCTCGGCCCGGGAATGGGCCAGCGGCAGAACCGTGGCGGCGGCAGCGTCGGTGCCGCCGTTGACGGCGACCACGACCACCGGGCGGGCGGCGACGCGGGAGGCCTTGGTGGCGTCCGTGTAGAAGACGTCGTCTCGCGCGTCGTGCTGGGCCCAGTAGGAGGCCTCCCCGAAGGACAGCTCGTGCTCCGCCCATGGGTGCGGGTCACCGGTGGTGACGACCAGCACGTCGCCGGGCGCACGGCCCGACTCCAGCAGCAGGTCGACCGCTTCCTCGGCCGCGTCCAGCGCACCCTCGGCGGAGGCCGGGATCAGCTGGATCTGCGGGTTCGACGAGGCGGCACGGGACGCCGGGGCCGACGGCCCCGGCTTGGGTGCGGCCACATCGCGCGGCGTGCGTTGGGTCGGCGCCGGCCGCTGGGGGCCGGGACGACCGGGGCGGGACGGAGCCGCGGGACGGGGGCCGGGTACGGGACGGGGGGTCGGCGCGGTGCGGCCGCTGGCCGGAGTGGCGCGGGGACCCTGGGCACTCTCGTGAATCTGAGGCTCCTCGGGAATGAGAGGCATGGGCTGATATTTATCAAACGTTGGTACGGCTCGCGTGGGCGGGTGCCGCACGCGGGCAGGCGGCACGGTCAGAAGTCGAAGCCGAGCTGACCCTCGATCTCCGGCGCGGATCCGTCCGCCCATGCGCGGACCTTCTTCAGGTGCCGCCATTTGGGCAGCGCATCAAGATACGCCCACGACAGCCGGTGGTGCGGGGTGGGTCCCCGTTCCTCCAACGCGGCTTTGTGCGCGGGTGACGGATATCCGGCATTGGCCGCGAAATCGAAGTCTGCATGGTCGACGCCCAGTTCGGCCATCACTTTGTCGCGGTGCACCTTGGCGATCACCGAGGCCGCCGCGACGGCCACGCACGACCGGTCGCCCTTGACGACCGTACGAACCCGCCAGGGGGCGCCGAGATAGTCGTGCTTGCCGTCGAGAATCACCGCGTCGGGGCGGACGGGCAGCGCCTCAAGGGCCCGCACGGCGGCGAGCCGCAGCGACGCCGTCATCCCCAGCTCGTCGATCTCCTGCGGGGATGCGTGCCCCAGAGCGTAGGCCGTCACCCACTTCTCCAGCTCGGCGGCGAGTTCGGTGCGCCGCTTGACGGTGAGCAGTTTCGAGTCGGTGAGGCCCACGGGCGGCCGACGCAGTCCGGTGACCGCCGCGCAGACAGTGACGGGACCGGCCCAGGCGCCGCGCCCCACCTCGTCGACACCGGCAATGACCTTCGCTCCGGTCGTGGCCCGCAGGGAGCGCTCGACGGTGTGAGTGGGTGGTTCGTACGGCATGGCGCCCTTAGCGTACGCCGCCCGGTTCCGGCCGCGACACCCCGGTTCCCCGCACACCCGCGCCGGCGCCACCGCCCGGCGTGCCCGGCTGCCGCGGGTGCACCGAAGGACCCGTCAGCCGGCCGTCCGGCTTCTCCGGGTGTGCACCCGTTCTTCACGTGTGCACACCCGCCCGCGGCACGTCACGGGCGGCTCCGCACCGCACACCCGCGTGTGCGGGATCACCACTTCCCGCAAGCGGCCGGACTGCGGGCGCAGGCGTGCACGGCCCCGTCCACCGGGTGTGCCGGGCGGTCCGGCGGGTGCGCCGGGCCGTCCGCCGTCGGCGTCGCGGGACGCGCTCGCGCCGCCCGGCATCCCGCGGCGCCGGCGGTGGTCGTGCGGCACAGCACGGTGCCCGTGTACGGGAGTTGAGCGCGGTCGGTGCCGCGCGCGAGGCAAGCCGTTGCGGCAGGGCGGACGACTGCGCGGGGGTTCGTGTCGTCAAGAGACGAAAGCCTCCGCGTCCACGTGCTCCAGCCGGGCGCACACGGGCCGTGCGCGTCGGGACAGGCGCCCGCCGACGAGTCCGGATCCCGGTCGCGCCGGCCGGCGCGACCGGGCGCCCTCTTTGCTCGGAGTCGCGGTCGTGAAGTCGCATGGGCGGTGCCGACGCGCCGTCGGACCGCTCCGTCCCGCACAGTCGCCGACGCCGATCACATCGGATGTGACGGATCGTCAGGCGTCGGCACCTGACAGGATCAGCCGGCCGTCGGCACCCACGGCGGCAGGGGTTCGGTGCGCCGGTCCCACTCGGCCGGCGGCGTCCCCGCCTTCGCACCGGCCAGCACGCCGCCCACGATGGCGCAGGTGGTGTCCACGTCGCCGCCGGCCCGGGCGGTCGTCCAGAAGGCGTCCGCGAAGTCCCCGAGGCCGCGGGCGGCCGCCCACAGCGCGAACGGCACCGTGTCGTGGGCGGTGCTGCGCCGCCCGCAGCCGAGCACGGCGGCGACCGTGGCCACGTCGCCGTAGTCCAGCATGTCGCGGGCGCGCCGCAGACCGGCACCGACGGCGCTGCGGGCGGGCACGAGCGCGATGACACCGTCGAGCAGCCCCTCGGCCGTGAGCGGGCCGTCGGGCGCGGCGACCAGCGCGGCAGCCGCGGCGACGGCCATGGCGCCCACGACCGCCTCACGGTGCTGGTGGGTGGGGTAGGCGGAGATCTCCGCCTGGTGGGTGGCCTGTTCCGGATCGTCCGCGTACCAGGCGCCCAGCGGTGCGATCCGCATCGCCGCGCCGTTGCCCCAGGAGCCCTGCCCCCTGAAGAGCGCGGCGGCCGGCTCCCGCCAGTCCGCGCCGTCCCGGACCTGGCGCAGCAGGGCGCCGACCGCCCTGCCGTACCCGCGGGCGGCATCGTAGTGCTCGGCGAAGGAGGCGGCCAGGGCGTCCTGGTCGATGCGGTGGTGGCCGGCCAGGACGGCCACCACGGAGCAGGCCATCTCCGTGCTGTCGGTCCACGGCCAGGTCCCCGGCGGCAGTTCACGGCGCCCGAGCAGCGGGCGGTGGAACGGCACGGTGAACTGCGCGCCGAGCGCGTCGCCCACGGCCAGACCGCGCAGTGCGGCCAGTGCGCGGTCCAGGCGGGCGCCGGCCGAGACGTCGGAGGCCATGGTCAACCACTCTCCCCAGTGATCCCGTACGGTTCCGGATCACGCCAGCGCTCGAACGGGCGGTCCAGGGTGTACTTGCCGTCGTCCCCGAGCAGCAGCATCCGCATCTCGCCGTTCCCCGGGTTGGACAGCGACTCGAACTCGGCGACCGTCCAGTGGAACCACCGCATGCAGAACAGCCGCATGGCCAGGCCGTGGGTCACCAGCAGCACGTTCGGCGGATGGTCGGGGTCCTCGAAGCTGCGGAAGAGGCTCTCCAGGAAGCCGCCGACCCGGTCGTAGACGTCGGCGCCGGACTCGCCCTGGGCGAAGCGGTAGAAGAAGTGCCCGTAGGCGTCCCGGTAGGCCTTCTGCAGGCGGACGTCGTCGCGGTCCTGCCAGTTCCCCCAGTCCTGCTCGCGCAGCCTCGGCTCCTCGCGCACCCGGACGCGGTCGGGGTCCAGGTGGAAGGCGCGCAGGGTCTCGTGCGTGCGCCGGTAGGGGGAGACGTACACGCTGACACGTTCCCGGCCGAAGAGTTCGCGCAGTTTCTTGCCCGTCTCCTCGGCCTGCTGCCACCCTCGCTCGGTCAGGGCCAGCGCGTGGTCGGGTTCGCGCTCGTACACGGTGTCGTCGACGTTGCCCGCCGACTCGCCGTGCCGCACCAGAACGATGCGCCGTGGTCGTGCCATGTCAGAACACTAGGTCGAATCCGGCCCGGGCGAGCACTCGAGCGGACGGGTACGGCCCGCCTCACACTCGTCGCGCACCCGGCGCGACCGAGGGCACACGTGCGGTGTGCGGCCGACCGTCCGGGTCCCGGACTCACACCGTCCAGGCGGGCTCCAGATCCACGATGTCGCCGGTCAGGGCCGCCACATCGGCCTCCAGCTGGGCACGCAGCGCGAGCCGCTCGATGCGCTCCGTGCGGTACTTGCCGTGCTCCGCGGACGACTGCCACATCGACAGCACCAGGAACTCGTTGCCCGGTGCCTCCCCGAACAGGCCGCGGACCATGCCGGGCGAGCCCGCCATCGCCGGGTTCCAGACCTTCTCCTGCATGAGGGTGAAGTGCTCGGCACGCTCCTCGTGCACCCGGCACAGGGCCACCCGCAGCAGGTCGGCGTCGGTGAAGCGCGGCTCGAACCCGGTCTTCACGTCGAACCGGTGGTCGAAGAGGCGGACCTGGGCGTCGCGGAACGTGCCGGACTGGGAGGCGGCGAGCCGGTCGTGGGAGCGGGCCATGAAGGAGTCGTAGAAGGCACGGCTCTCCCAGAAGGCGAAGACATGGGCCACGCCCTGCCGTGTCCGGCTCCAGCCGCCGCCCTGCCCTCGAAATCCCGGCTCTCCCAGAAGCCCCGCCCATTTCCGTTGCCCCCGTTCGAACCCCCGGCGGTCCACCACGGTGCAACGAGTCCACTTGACCAGCACCGCGCCATGGTAAGGCCCAGGGCCGCGCGTCGGTCAGAGTGCCGAGGACGGGGTTTGTTCTGCCGTGTGCATGGCACGATGACTTCAGGCGCCGTGTGCTCCGGGGAGGACGGGGCGGGAGACTGCGTACGGCACGGGGAGAGGGGAGTTCCAGTGAGCGGGCTCAGCAAGGGGATCCGCACGGTCGAGATCGCGGTCAAGTGGGATCCGAGCCCGGCGGGCCGGCCGCCCACCGATCTCGACATCGTGGCGGCGACCTACCCGAAGAGCGATCCGCACGGTGACCCGGCCTATCTGGTGCACTTCGACAGCCGGTCCCCCGACGGCACGATCCATCTGAACCGGGACAGCCGGGACGGCGTCGGCTTCGGCTGGGACGAGGTCATGACCGTCGAGCTGTACCGGCTGGACCCCCGGTACGCGCGGGTGGTCGTCGGTGTGGTGATCCAGCAGCAGGGCGGACGCCTGACCTTCGGCGACGTGCGGGCCCCGGGGCTGCGCATCCGGGAGGGCTACACGGTGCTCGCCGAGGACGACTTCCGCGGAGTGCCGGGGGCGGCGGCCGCCGTCGTCGCGGAGTTCACCCGTGACACCACGGGCGCCTGGGGCTTCCGGGCGGGCGTGCACGGCTTCGAGGGCGACCCGGAGGCCTTCCCCCGCAGCATGGGTGCCGCACGTCGGCCGTAGGACCTCCCCCAGCATGGGCGCCGCGCGCCGGCCGTAGGGCCTTGTCGTCCGGATGCGCCGGGCGCCGGGCGGGCCGTGTGCCCCGCCCGGTGCCCGGCGGTTCGGGCGGGGCGCTCCGCGCACCCCGCCCGATGGCGTCGTCCGCTCGGGGACGGCCGGTGATCAGCTGCAGCCGCTGGTCGAGCCGCAGCCCTCGCAGATGTAGCAGGAGCCGGCCCGCTGCATCTTGGTGCCGCAGGAGAAGCACAGCGGGGCGTCCGCCTGGATGCCCAGCTGCATCTCCACCAGCTCGGCGTTGGTGTGCGCCTCCCTCGGGGCGGGCTTGGCCGCCTCGGCCTCGGCCTTCGGCGTGTCGACCGTCTTCGGCTCGGTCTCGCGCGGCGCCGACTGGGCCAGGGCCTCGACGTCGACCTCCTCGTCGATCGGCTCGTAGGAGCCGGTCTCCAGGTGGCGCTGACGCTCCTCCGCGGAGTGGATGCCGAGCGCCGAGCGGGTCTCGAAGGGCAGGAAGTCCAGCGCCAGGCGGCGGAAGATGTAGTCGACGATCGACTGCGCCATGCGCACATCGGGGTCGTCGGTCATACCGGCCGGCTCGAAGCGCATGTTGGTGAACTTCGAGACGTACGTCTCCAGCGGCACGCCGTACTGCAGACCCACCGAGACGGCGATGGAGAAGGCGTCCATCATGCCCGCCAGGGTCGAACCCTGCTTGGACATCTTCAGGAAGACCTCGCCCAGACCGTCGTCCGGGTAGGAATTGGCCGTCATGTAGCCCTCGGCGCCGCCGACGGTGAAGGAGGTGGTGATACCCGGGCGGCCCTTCGGCAGGCGCCGGCGGACCGGACGGTACTCGACCACCTTCTCCGGCGCGGCCTGCGACTGCTCGGCCTTGTCCTGCGCGGACTCCTTCTTCTTGGCGGACAGCGGCTGGCCCACCTTGCAGTTGTCGCGGTAGATCGCCAGCGCCTTGACGCCCATCTTCCAGGCCTGGAAGTAGATCTCCTCGACGTCCTCGACGGTCGCCGACTCCGGCATGTTGACCGTCTTGGAGATGGCGCCGGAGATCCACGGCTGGATCGCGGCCATCATCCGCACGTGGCCCATCGGGGAGATGGCCCGCTCGCCCATCGCGCAGTCGAACACCTCGTAGTGCTCCTGCTTCAGGCCCGGCGCGTCGATGACGTTGCCGTGCTCGGCGATGTGGGCGACGATCGCCTCGATCTGCTCCTCCTGGTAGCCCAGGCGGCGCAGGGCCTGCGGGACGGTGCCGTTGACGATCTGCATCGACCCGCCGCCGACCAGCTTCTTGAACTTCACCAGGGCGAGGTCCGGCTCGACACCGGTGGTGTCGCAGCCCATCGCGAGGCCGATGGTGCCGGTCGGGGCCAGCACGGACGCCTGGGAGTTGCGGAAGCCGTTCTTCTCGCCGAGGCGCAGCACGTCCTGCCAGGCCTCCGTGGCGGCGGCCCACACCGGGGTGTCCAGGTCGTCCATGCGCACGGCGCGGTCGTTGGCATCGGCGTGCTGCCGCATGACCCGCTGGTGCGCCTGGGCGTTGAGGGCGTAGCCGTCGTAGGGGCCGACGATCGCGGCCAGCTCGGCGGAGCGCCGGTAGGCGGTGCCGGTCATCAGGGAGGTGATGGCACCGGCGAGCGCGCGGCCGCCGTCGGAGTCGTAGGCGTGGCCGGTCGCCATCAGCAGGGCGCCGAGGTTGGCGTAGCCGATGCCGAGCTGGCGGAAGGCGCGGGTGTTCTCGCCGATCTTCTGGGTCGGGAAGTCCGCGAAGCAGATCGAGATGTCCATCGCGGTGATGACCAGCTCGACGACCTTCTGGAAGCGCTCCGTGTCGAACGACTGGTTGCCCTTGCCGTCGTCCTTGAGGAACTTCATCAGGTTCAGCGAGGCCAGGTTGCAGGACGTGTTGTCCAGGTGCATGTACTCGCTGCAGGGGTTCGAGCCGTTGATGCGGCCGGACTCCGGGCAGGTGTGCCAGTGGTTGATCGTGTCGTCGTACTGGATGCCCGGGTCGGCGCAGGCCCAGGCGGCCTCGGCCATCTTGCGGAACAGGGCCTTGGCGTCGACCTCCTCGATGACCTCGCCGGTCAGGCGGGCCCGCAGGCCGAACTTCTTGCCCTCCTCGACCGCCTTCATGAACTCGTCGTTGACACGGACGGAGTTGTTGGCGTTCTGGTACTGGACGGAGGTGATGTCCTCGCCGCCGAGGTCCATGTCGAAGCCCGCGTCGCGCAGGGCGCGGATCTTCTCCTCCTCCTTGACCTTGGTCTCGATGAAGTCCTCGATGTCGGGGTGGTCGACGTCGAGGATGACCATCTTGGCGGCGCGGCGGGTGGCACCGCCGGACTTGATGGTGCCGGCGGAGGCGTCGGCACCGCGCATGAAGGACACCGGGCCGGAGGCGTTGCCGCCGGAGGACAGCAGCTCCTTGGAGGAACGGATCCGGGAGAGGTTCAGGCCGGCGCCGGAGCCGCCCTTGAAGATCATGCCCTCTTCCTTGTACCAGTCGAGGATCGACTCCATGGAGTCCTCGACGGACAGGATGAAGCAGGCGGAGACCTGCTGGGGCTGGCTGGTCCCGACGTTGAACCACACCGGGCTGTTGAAGCTGAAGATCTGGTGCAGGAGGGCGTAGGCCAGCTCGTGCTCGAAGATCTCCGCGTCGGCGGGCGAGGCGAAGTACTTGTTCTCCTCACCGGCCTTCCGGTACGTCTTCACGATGCGGTCGATCAGCTGCTTGAGGCTGGTCTCGCGCTGCGGGGTGCCGACGGCCCCCCGGAAGTACTTGCTGGTGACGATGTTGACCGAGTTCACCGACCAGAAGTCGGGGAATTCGACGCCACGCTGCTCGAAGTTGACCGAGCCGTCGCGCCAGTTGGTCATGACGACGTCACGGCGCTCCCAGACCACCTCGTCGTACGGGTGCACACCCGGGGTGGTGTGGATGCGCTCGATGCGCAGCCCCTTGGTCCCCGCCTTCGCACTCTTGGCTCGGGAACCTCGTGCCGGACCGCTCGTCGTCTCTGTCATGCCGCCTCCCTGTACGGGCGAAAACGCCCTGAAGTGTCCCGATGTTCCGGGACACGGTGTTCTGTCTGATGCTGCGGGCATCCTCGGCCACTGCCGCCCGCAACCGTCTTCCTCGCCGCCGCTGAGCCGGACCGGGCTGGTCGTCCGGACCGGCCCGCCGATCAGCCGGCGGCGTGTGCGGGCTCGGGGTCCTCAGCCGCCCCCGTGCGCCCGCCGTCGTCCTCCTGGCTCCCCGCGACAGCGCCGTCGCCGCCCTCCTGCTGTGCGACGGGCTCGCGCATGCCTTCCCTGAGTTCCGCGATGGCGGCCTCGAAGTCCTCCAGCGACTCGAACGCCCGGTACACGGACGCGAACCGCAGGTAGGCGACGAGATCGAGTTCCTTCAGCGGGCCGAGTATGGCCAGCCCCACGTCGTGGGCGGCCACCTCGGCGCTGCCGCTGGCCCGCACCGCCTCCTCGACCCGCTGGCCGAGCTGGGCCAGCGCGTCCTCGGTGACGGGCCGTCCCTGACACGCCTTGCGCACACCGTTGATGACCTTGGTGCGGCTGAACGGCTCGGTGACTCCGGACCGCTTGACCACCATGAGCGAACACGTCTCGACGGTGGTGAAGCGGCGGGAGCAGTCAGGGCACTGGCGGCGCCTGCGGATCGACGTGCCGTCGTCGGCCGTACGGCTGTCGACGACGCGACTGTCGGGGTGCCTGCAGAAGGGGCAGTGCATGGACTCCAACCCTCCTCACAGCAGACTCATACGCCTCACCGGGGCTCACAGGCCCCGCGAAGCGACCCCCAGCATAGGCGATGTTCGTGGGGCCGAAGACCCGGGGCACCACAACTTGTGGGGTGCGGTAGCCATCCAACCACTACATGTAGGGATCGCCGGGATGACAGGCCGAAGCAGGGCGTGTCGCGCCGAACGGCACCGGAAGACCCGTGCCGACACCCGGGCACGACGGCACGGCGGCCGCTCCACGGCCGCGCGGAAGAAGCTGGACGTCCCCTGTGACCCCGGGGTGCCGGGCCCTCGGGCAGCGCCTCGTAGGCGCCGTCACGGCACCCGCCCGCCCGACCGCGGGCCGCCGGTGCACGACGGCACACCGGACACCCCCGGACGGCGGCACGGGCGCGATGCGCGTGCCCGTCCCGGGTACGGCGCGGACGGACGAGCCCCACCGTACGGAGATCCCGTGAGCGCCGCGCGGACGACACGTGCGGCTCCGGGACAGACCCGGGACGCCCTCTCGGCCGGCACATCTGTGGATGGCAGACTGAGGCGCGACCGGGAACGGTGGCACCCGGCGGTGAAGACTAACAGCAGCGCAGCCTTCCCACCCGCCGGACGCCGCGCGAGCGTTACACCCAAACACATGATCAAGTCAGGCAATCGCGACTTTTTCACTCGAACGTGTGTTTGGCGCAACCTTTCGAAAGCAACTACCGTTGTGCCGGAGGGAGACCACCGAGAGGGGCCGACGTGACCACGACCGCAGAGAGTGCCACCATCACCGCACAGGACCGCCAGGGCCGAGTCGAGTCGGTGCAGACGATGAACGACACCACGCACGCAGGAGGGCCCAAGCGCTCCCTTCCGGGCCGACCTCCAGGCATCCGGGCGGACAGCTCCGGTCTGACCGAGCGACAGCGCCGGGTCATCGAAGTCATCAGGGACTCGGTGCAGCGGCGGGGCTACCCCCCGTCCATGCGTGAGATCGGCCAGGCCGTCGGCCTGTCCAGCACCTCGTCGGTGGCGCACCAGCTCATGGCGCTGGAGCGCAAGGGCTTCCTCCGCCGCGACCCGCACCGCCCGCGTGCCTACGAGGTCCGCGGCTCCGACCAGACCGCCCCCCTCCAGCCCACGGACACCGTGGGAAAGCCGGCCGCGTCGTACGTGCCGCTCGTCGGCCGCATCGCCGCCGGCGGGCCCATCCTCGCCGAGGAATCGGTCGAGGACGTCTTCCCTCTCCCCCGGCAGCTGGTCGGCGACGGTGAGCTGTTCGTGCTGAAGGTCGTCGGCGATTCGATGATCGAGGCCGCGATCTGCGACGGCGACTGGGTGACCGTCCGCCGCCAGCAGGTCGCCGAGAACGGCGACATCGTGGCCGCCATGATCGACGGCGAGGCCACCGTGAAGCGCTTCAAGCGCGAGGACGGCCACGTCTGGCTTCTTCCGCACAACGCGGCCTACGACCCGATCCCGGGCGACGACGCGACCATCCTCGGCAAGGTGGTGGCGGTGCTGCGGCGCGTCTGAGCAGCACCTCGGCCGACCTCACCGACACGCCTCCTCGATCGGGCCCCGGAACCCCTGCGCCGGTTCCGGGGCCTTGTGCTGTACGTGCACAGGCACGGGCACGGCTGAGCGCCCCACGACGTGCGGCGGGCCCCGAATGGTTCACAGGTCACCCACGAGACGCTCAGGTCCTCAGAGGGCGCTCGGGATCCCGCCGGGACACACCTGCGCCCCGAGGCGCGCCGGCCCGCGACGGAGGCACGGACACGCACCGGGCCCTGCGGAGCCGTCGACGGCACCTCGAGTGCCCGTGACAGCCCGGATCCGGTCAGGTCCCGGCCTTCCGTCAGCCCCCGGCCCCGGCCCTCCTCCCGACCGGTGCCTCACCGGCGGGCCACGGTCACGGTGCCGTCTGCGCCGACGCTCCCTCCGCCTGCCGGGCCGCGGCGTCGATGGCCGCCAGCGACTTGCGCACCTGATGCCGGTCGGTGGTGTACCAGAAGTCGGGCAGCGACGCCTTCAGGAAGCCTCCGTAGCGTGCCGTGGCCAGCCGCGGGTCCAGGACGGCGACCACGCCGCGGTCGCCCGACGCCCGGACCAGACGCCCCGCGCCCTGGGCCATGAGCAGCGCCGCATGCGTCGCGGCGACCGCCATGAAACCGTTGCCGCCGGCCTCCTCGACCGCCTTCTGGCGGGCGCTCATCAGCGGGTCGTCGGGGCGTGGGAACGGGATCTTGTCCATGACCACCAGCTGACAGCTGGGACCGGGGACGTCGACACCCTGCCACAGGGAGAGCGTGCCGAACAGACACGTCCGGGGGTCGGCCGCGAAGTTCTTGATCAGTTCGCCGAGGGTCTCCTCGCCCTGCAGCAGGATCGGGTACTCCGGGATGCGGGTGCGCAGCTCCTCCGCGGCGAGCTGCGCCGCGCGCATCGAGGAGAACAGTCCCAGCGTCCGTCCGCCCGCGGCCTGGATCAGTTCCGTCAGCTCGTCCAGCATGTCCGCACGGTCGCCGTCCCGAGCGGGCCGGGACAGATGCCGGGCGACATACAGGATGCCCTGCTTGCGGTAGTCGAACGGCGAGCCGACGTCCACGCCCTTCCAGCGCGGCACGTCGTCGCCCTGCGTGCCCTCCGGTGCCAGGCCGAGCGAGGCGGCGACCCCGTTGAAGTCCCCGCCGAGCTTGAGCGTGGCCGAGGTCAGCACCACGGAGCGGTCCGTGAACAGTTTCTCCCGCAGCAGCCCGGACACGGACAGCGGCGCCACCCGCACCGAGGCGCCGAACCGGTCGTGCCGCTCGTACCAGACGACGTCCCACTCCGAGCCGTTGCTGATGCGCTCCGCGACGTCGTGCACCGTCTCCACGGAGGCCAGCGCCTGCCGACGGACCGCGTCCTCGTCCTCCCCCGACCTGTCCCGGGCGGCGGTCAGGGCCGAGATCACGGCGCGGGCGGCGTCCCGCAGCGCCATGAGCGCATACCCGAGATCCTCCGGGATCTCCTCCAGCCGGCCGGGCAGGGCCAGCTCCATCAGCCGCTCGAAGCCCTCGGCGGCGGTCTGCAGCTGATCGGCGACCTTCTCGTCGACGAACTTGGCGGCGCGGCGCACCGCACGGTTGACCTGGCCGGGGGTGAGTTCCCCGGTGGCCACACCGGTCACCCGGGAGACCAGCTCGTGCGCCTCGTCGACGATCAGCACCTCGTGCGGCGGCAGGACCGGCGCGCCCTCGATGGCGTCGATCGCCAGCAGAGCGTGGTTGGTGACGATCACCTCGGCGAGCTTGGCGCGCTCCCGGGCCATCTCGGCGAAGCACTCCGCGCCGTAGGGGCACTTGGTGGCGCCCAGGCACTCGCGGGAGGACACCGACACCTGGGACCAGGCCCGGTCGGACACCCCGGGGGTCAGGTCGTCGCGGTCGCCGGTCTCGGTCTCGTCCGCCCAGTCGCGCAGCCGCAGCAGGTCCTGGCCCAGCTTGCTGGTGGGCGCCGCCGCCTCGAACGGGTCGAACAGGCCATCCTCGTCGTCCTGGGGAACGCCCTCGTGCAGGCGGTGCAGGCACAGGTAGTTGGACCGGCCCTTGAGCATCGCGAACTCCGGCCGGCGCCGCAGCAGCGGATGCAGCGCCTCGACCGTGCGCGGCAGATCGCGCTCCACGAGCTGACGCTGCAGGGCCAGGGTGGCCGTCGCCACCACGACCGGCTCCCCGTGGGCGAGCGCCGGCACGAGATAGCCGAGGGACTTGCCGGTGCCGGTGCCGGCCTGGACCAGCAGGTGCGAGCCGTCGTCGACGGCGTCCGCGACGGCCTGGGCCATGGCCACCTGGCCGGGACGCTCCGTGCCGCCGACGGCTGCGACGGCGGCATGCAGGAGTTCGGGGAGAGAGGGCTTCGTCATAGCTCGACCACCCTACGGCTCGGGACTGACAAACGGGCGACCGTGCCCGCATGAGCGCCGGCGCGGCGGTGCGGTGACCCGGCCGTGTGCTCACAGCACCGCGCGCAGCGACCGGTCGCGGATCAGCAGAGCGGCCCGTTTGCCGGGCAGGTCGATCTCCGCCGCGAACCGGAAGCCGGCGGTCAGGAACGCGGCCACCGAGGGCGTGTTGCGCAGGTCGGGTTCCGCCACGACACGGGAACACGCCGGCCGTGCGTCCAGGATCGAGTCCGCCACGGCACGCAGCAGCACACTGCCGACTCCCCGTGCCCGGTCGGCGGGGCTTCCGATGAGCAGGTGGACGCCGGTGTCGTGGGGCCGGGCGGGATAGTGGCGGGCGAGCGGATCGAGGTCGGCCCGGTAGATCTCCCAGTAGCTCATCGGTCTGCCGTTCAGCAGTCCGAGGCAGGGGACGCTGCGTCCGTCGCCGTCCAGCTGTGCGCGCAGATGGGCCGCGGTCACGCCCTGCGGTCCGGCGAGCTGCCAGTACTCGGCCACGGCGGGGTCGTTCATCCAGCGGCTCAGCACCGCGAGATCGCGGTCGATGCGGACCGGGAGCAGCCGGAAACAGCCGAGCGGGGTGGGCCGCTCGCCCCAGCTTCCTACGTGATCCAGCAGGTCGGGGGCGGTTGGTGCTCCTCCGGTCCCGGCGGGTGTGCGCCGAGGGACGGCGTCGGATCCGGACGCGGCACAGGTGTCGGTGTCGGTGTCGGCATGAGCCATGGCGTACTCCTTACGGAGAAGCAGCTGGGGAGGCAGCACCGCTCGGAAAGCAGCGAGGGCGGACGCGGGGGCAGGAAGGTAAGGGCCGGGCCGCCCGGCCGGCGTCGGGGGTGACGCCGGCCGGGCGCACGGACGTCCGCGGGGTGGGCCCGAGGCGTTGGCTCCGGGCGTTCAGGAGTGCAGCGGGTTGGCGAAGGTGACGTACACGGACTGGGTGTCGACCGGGCCGACGAGTTCGTCCAGGCCGCTCAGCCGGGTCAGCAGGTTCGCCTTGCAGCGCAGGACGGGTGAGTCCAGCAGGCGGGCCGGCAGGGTGGAGCGGGTGCGGGCGGGGCCGTGGGCCGCGCTGTGCAGGAAGCGGCGGAAGGCGGCCAGGAGCAGGTGCTCGTCGGCGAGCCGCTGGGAGCCGAAGGCGCCGATGAGACCGAAGACGTTGTTGACCGCGAGGTAGTAGGCGAAGCGTTCGTCGGCGACCTCGTCCGCGACGAACGTGTCGCTGTGCTCGCCGATGCCGGGCAGCCGGGCGTCGAGTGCGGCGCGCCGGGAGGCACGGAAGTAGTAGCCCTGGTTGTCGCGGTAGCGGCCGCCCGTCGGCCAGCCGTCGGCATCCAGCAGGACCAGGGTGTTCTGCTGGTGTGCCTCCAGGGCGATGCCCGCCTCGCCGTCCAGCCACAGCACGGGGCGCACCACGTGTTCCAGATAGCGCAGGAACCACTCGACGCACACGGCCGTGCGCGGGCGCCCGGTGCGGGCGACCAGATGGGCGACGATCTCCTCCAGCCGCGAGCGCAGGAGGGGTGCGGATCCCGGCGGTACGGTACGGGCGCCGGCCGGCGCCGGTACGGTACGGGCGCCGGCCGGCGGGCGCGGGCGCTCGGCGAGGAGTCCGGCGACACAGGCGACGTCGTCCGCAGGGGCGAACGGGTTGTGCCGGATCACCACGTCCAGGCCGGGCACGGGTGCTCCGTCCCGGTCGTCGACGCCCAGCCAGGCGGGGTCGCGGACGATGTCGAAGCCGGGATGCGCGGCCCGCCACTGCCGGGACAGGCCGGTGCGCAGCAGCCGATGGACCTCGACGCCGCGGTGCAGTTCCTTGCGCAGGTTCTCCCGGCAGGAGTTGGTGATGCGCACGGCCAGCGACAACTTGAGCATGCAGGGTGCGCCGGTGCGGTGCACGGTCCGCACGGAGGACGTGGGGTGCCAGGCGGGGCCGTGCGGGCCGAGGTCGCGCACCTGTCCGGTCTCCAGCAGGGCTTCGACGGCCGGCCGGTGCCGTAGTTCGCGCGCCTGCCAGGGGTGCAGGGGCAGGGCGGCGTACCCGTCGGGCAGCGGCAGGTCGGCGCCCGCGAGCCGGGCGGTGAGCACGGCGGCGGGCACGGGCCGGCCGCCCTCGGTCCAGGCCGAGTCGGTGGCGAGCACGGACGGTGCCACCGCCATCCAGTGCAGCGGGAAGGCGCCGCGCAGTTCCGGCGAGTAGCGGCGCACCTCGCTCTCCGTCAGGCCCTCGCGGCTCTTGGGGGCCGGGTGCAGCGGGTGGCCGAGCAGCAGGGCCTGTTCGGCGGAGAGGAACAGGTCGGGGCCGTCGGCGGGGCGGGCGCGCCGCTCGCGGAGGAACAGGGCGGTGTGCCGGACGGAGTCGGCGACCCGGGCGACGAGGTCCGCGGCCTCCGCGGTGCCGGGACCGGCCGGTGCGCTCGAGGTCGCGGCGGTCGCGCGCGCTGTCGCGCGGTGCTCCCGGGTGAGCAGGGCGGCGAGGGTGACGGCGTCGACCGGGGCGGCGGCGTCGGCACCGGCCGGCCGGGGCAGCCCGAAACGGTGCCGGCCGGTGGGCGACCAGTGGCGGACGGGGACGAGCAGGGTCGTACCGCTGGCCGGCAGCGGGATGCGCAGGACGCCGCGGCCCGCGGGGTCCGCGTCGCGTGTCCAGGCGTCGGTCTCGCGCACCCAGCAACGCAGCAGCGCCTCCACGGTCGCGGCCTGGGCGGCGGTGTACGGGTCGGGGTGGTCGAGCGGGTCGGGGGCCGCGGTGTCCCCCCGCCGGGGCGGCGGCGTCCGGTGGGGCCGGCGCGGGACGGTGCCCGTCGCGTCGCCGGGGGCGGAGGGGCTGGAGGAAGGGCCGTGAGGTGGGGGGGTGGTGGTCAAGACGGCTCCTCGTGGTGCGGTGCGTGGTGCTGTGTGCGCGGCGTCGAGTGCGGGTGCCGGTGCGCGGGATCGGGTACGGGCGGGGGCCGTGGGTGGTGTGTGGGGGAAGGGGGAGCGTGCGGGTGGGACCGAGGGTTCGAGGGTCTGTGGGGCGCCGTCGTCGCCCGGCTCGGCAGGGGTGCGTACGGCACGGACGGGAGCGCTTGGGTGCCGCAGGGCGCCGGCCGTGCGATGACGGCGTGCGGGACCGTGTCCTGTCGGGTGGTCACGTCCCGGTGCCGTCGCAGCGGGTCACCCCGCCGCCCGGGCGTCTTGTGGGGTGCGCGGGTGGTCGTGGCGTCCGGTCCGGTTCCGCGCGCCGTCGTCGGTGCGGTGGTCGCGGGCCGCGGCCTCGATGGCGTCGGCCAGCCGGTCGAGCACCGCCTCGGCCTGCTCGTCGCTGATGGTCAGCGGCGGCAGCAGCCGTACCACGCAGTCGTGGCGGCCGCCGAGTTCCACGATCAGTCCGCGGCGCAGGCTTTCCCGCTGGACAGCGGCGGCGAGGGCGGGCGCCGGGGGCAGCGGTGCGCTGCCGCCCATGGGACGCTCCCCCGCCCGGTCGCCGTCGCCCCGTGTCTCGCCTTCGGGGTCCACCATTTCCACGCCGATCATCAGGCCGCGCCCGCGCACCTCGCCCATGCACGGCTGATGCCCCGCCAGGTCGCGGAGGCGGGCGAGCATGCGGGAGCCGAGGTGTGCGGCGCGTTCGGCGAGGCGGTTCTCCCGGACGTAGGCGAGGGTGGCGGTGCCGGCGGCCATGGCGAGCTGGTTGCCGCGGAAGGTGCCCGCGTGGGCGCCCGGTTCCCACACGTCCAGGTCGTCGCGGTGGACGACGACGGC
Source organism: Streptomyces thermoviolaceus (assembly GCF_045209695.1). NCBI lineage: Bacteria > Bacillati > Actinomycetota > Actinomycetes > Kitasatosporales > Streptomycetaceae > Streptomyces > Streptomyces thermoviolaceus. The sequence goes on from NZ_CP109280.1 coordinate 1,338,553, forward strand.
CAGCGGCAGGCTGCCGCCGATCGCCTTGGACAGCACCATGACGTCGGGCACCACCCCGCTGTGCTGCACCGCCCAGAAGGCGCCGGTGCGTCCGACCCCCGTCTGGATCTCGTCGGCGATCAGCGGCACGGACCGCTCGGCGGTGAGCTGCCGGATGCGGCGCAGCCAGGCGTCCGGTGCGGGGAGCACCCCGCCCTCGCCCTGCACCGGTTCCACGATCAGCCCGGCGGGCAGGGGCACACCCGACTTGGGGTCGTCGAGGACGGACTCGGTGAAACGGGCGGCGAGTTCGGCCCCGCGAGCGCCGCCGACCCCGAAGGGGCAGCGGTAGTCCTGGGGGTAGGGCAGCCGGGTCACGCGAGTGTCCGCGGCGTGGCCGGAGGCGGCGGCCGCTCCCGCGGTCATGCCGTGGTAGGCGCCGGTGAAGGCGGCGATCCCGGTGCGCCCGGTGGCGGCGCGGACCAGGGTGAACGCGGCCTCCACCGCGTCGGTGCCGGCCGGTCCGCAGAACTGCACGCGGGCCCGCTCGGCCAGCCCGGCCGGCAGGGTGCGGAAGAGTTCGGTGACGAAGGCGTCCTTGACGGGGGTGGCCAGGTCGAGGGCGTGCAGGGGGGCGCCGGAGTCGAGGACCTTGCGGACGGCTTCGAGGACGACGGGGTGGTTGTGCCCGAGGGCCAGGGTGCCGGCGCCGGAGAGGCAGTCCAGGTAGCGGCGGCCGTCGGCGTCCTCGACGGTCAGGCCGCGGGCCCGTACCGGCACGATGGGCAGGGCCCGCGCATAGGTGCGCGCCGCGGACTCGCGCGCCGACTGGCGGCGCAGAATCCCCTCGTGCCAGGCGGGTGTTCCGGCACACGCTCGCTCGTCGGACACCGGTTCCGTCACCGTCACGGCTTCCCGTCCCTCCCGCTGTCGCAAGGCGTCGGTGTCCACCTGTCCCGTGGATCCGGCCTCCCTGTGCCGCAGGCCACCGGCGGCGCGGCCGCGCTCCGGTGGGGGGCCCGGATACGGACAGCGGGCCCCCCACCGCTACAACCGCCCTCCGCCCGCCGGGTTACGGGTCGCGAGCGGATCGGTGACTGCGGGCCGTGACGCAACCGTTGCGGTCCGGTCAGCGGTCCCCCACAGCGACCGCATAGGGTGTGGTGCCGTCGTCGTTCGCCGCCGCGCCTCAACTCGGTCCGCGCACCGGGCCGGTGGCACGGCGACAGCAGCAAGTCCGTTCAGCGCAGGGGGAGTCAGCCGCATGCGATCCATACGCCCGTCCGTCACCGTCCGCCGGCGAGGAGGTGCCCGGCGCCCGCGCACCGCGTCCTCCGCGCTGGCCGCCGTCGCGCTGGTCTCCGCCCTGGCGCTCACCGCGACGGCCTGCGGCCCCGGCGACGACGACGCGGACGCGAAGCCCTCCGCGTCCGCGGCCGCGGCGGGCGACGGCGGCCTGAAGATCCCGGACAATCTCCGCGAGAAGCTCAAGGAGCACGGGATCGACATCGACAAGTGGAAGAACGGCGCCTGGAAGAACTGGGACAAGGACGACTGGCTGCGCGAGGCCGACGAGTTCATCAACCCGATCATCAAGGGGCTGTGGAACGCGGACCGCATGCGCCGGGCGAAGGATCCCGACCGGGCCGTCGACAGCGACGACATCGCCGGTGACCAGGGGGTCACCGATCCCACGCCCGCCCCGGTCAAGGCGCAGGCGGTGCCGCCGAAGTACCACGTGAACGCGGCGACCGCGGGCAAGGTGTTCTTCGACTCCCCCGAGGGCACGATGGTGTGCTCGGCGACGGTGGTGCAGGACCCGGCGCACCCGGGCAAGTCCAACCTGGTGTGGACCGCGGGGCACTGCGTGCACGCCGGCAAGAAGGGCGGCTGGTACCGCAACATCGCCTTCGTGCCGTCGTACAACGACGCCGGCCGCAGCGCCGACGAACTGCAGGGCGCCACCCGGGACGAGGTCGCTCCCTACGGTGTGTGGTGGGGCGACTGGGCGCAGACCTCCCAGCAGTGGATCGAGCAGGGCGGTGCCACGGGCGGGCAGGGCGCGCCGTACGACTTCGCGGTCATCCATGTGACGCCGGAGAAGGACACCGGCAAGTCGCTGGAGGAGATCGTGGGTTCGGCGCTGCCGGTGGACTTCGACGCCCCGGCGGTGCCGCAGGTGCACAGCATCACCGCGACCGGCTACCCGGCGGCGCCGCCGTACGACGGTCAGCTGCTGTACCAGTGCCAGGACAAGCCGGGCCGGCTGTCGGTCACCGCGGACGATCCGACGATGTACCGGATCGGCTGCACCATGACCGGCGGGTCGTCCGGCGGTGGCTGGGTGACGACCGGCGCGGACGGCAAGCCCGCCCTGGTGTCCAACACCTCGATCGGCCCGGAGACCTCGGGCTGGCTGGCCGGGCCGCGTCTGGGTGCGGTGGCCAAGGAAGTGTACGACTCGGTGAGCGAGAAGTTCGCCGGGCAGTGAGGCGGTGACGTCCCGCGCCCGGCACGGGTGAACGCGGCGGGCGCGGACACCGCACACAGGTAAGGGCCCGCTTCCCGGAGGACCGGGAAGCGGGCCCTTACCTGTGTGCGGTGTGCGGATGCGGGCCGGGTCAGAGCGCGGCGGTCGGTGTGTAGGGCGCCAGGTCGGCCGCCAGCTCCTCGTGCACCCGGGCCTTGAGCAAGGTGCCCTCCGCGGTGTGCTCCTCGGAGATCACCTCGCCCTCGCTGTGGACGCGGGCGACCAGCTTGCCGTGGGTGTACGGCACCAGCGCCTCGATCTGCACGGCCGGGCGGGGCAGCTCGGCGTCGATCAGGGCGAGCAGCTCGGCGATGCCCTGTCCGGTGCGGGCGGAGACGGCGATGGACCGCTTCTCGATCCGCAGCAGCCGTTGCAGGGTCAGCGGGTCCGCCAGGTCGGCCTTGTTGATCACGACGATCTCGGGCACGTCGCCCGCGCCGACGTCGCGGATCACCTCGCGCACGGCGGCCAGCTGCTCCTCCGGGTCGGGGTGGGAGCCGTCCACCACGTGCAGGATCAGATCGGCGTCGCCGACCTCCTCCATGGTGGAGCGGAACGCCTCGACCAGGTGGTGCGGCAGGTGCCGGACGAATCCGACGGTGTCCGCCAGCGTGTACACCCGCCCGCTCGGGGTCTCGGCGCGCCGCACGGTCGGGTCCAGGGTCGCGAACAGGGCGTTCTCGACCAGGACGCCGGCGCCGGTGAGCCGGTTGAGCAGGGAGGACTTGCCAGCGTTGGTGTAACCGGCGATGGCGACGGACGGCACCTTGTTGCGGCGCCGCTCCTGACGCTTGATCTCGCGGCCGGTCTTCATCTCCGCGATCTCCCGGCGCATCTTCGCCATCTTCTCGCGGATCCGCCGCCGGTCCGTCTCGATCTTGGTCTCACCGGGACCGCGGGTGGCGAGGCCGCCGCGGCCACCGCCCATCTGCCGGGACAGCGACTGGCCCCAGCCGCGCAGCCTGGGCAGCATGTACTGCATCTGGGCGAGCGCGACCTGCGCCTTGCCCTCCCGGGACTTCGCGTGCTGGGCGAAGATGTCGAGGATCAGCGCGGTCCGGTCGATGACCTTGACCTTGACGACGTCCTCGAGATGGATCAGCTGGCCGGGGCTGAGCTCACCGTCGCAGATGACGGTGTCGGCGCCGGTCTCCAGCACGATGTCGCGCAGCTCGTCGGCCTTGCCGGAGCCGATGTAGGTGGCGGCGTCGGGCTTGTCGCGGCGCTGGATCACACCGTCGAGCACGACGGCGCCCGCCGTCTCGGCCAGGGCGGCCAGCTCGGCCAGGGAGTTCTCGGCGTCCTGCACGGTTCCCGAGGTCCACACGCCGACGAGGACGACCCGCTCCAGGCGGAGCTGGCGGTACTCGACCTCGGTGATGTCCTCGAGTTCGGTGGACAGACCGGCGACGCGGCGCAGGGCCGCCCGGTCCGAGCGGTCGAGCTGGTCGCCGTCCCGCTCGGTGTCGATCTCGTAGCTCCAGGCGACGTCCTCTTCCATCAGGGCATCGGCCCGAAGACCTGCGGGATAGCTGTGCGCGAGGCGCTTGGTGGCCTGGGAAGAGGAGGAAGAGGAGGTCATCGGTTCCTTACCGTCGTCGGGGTGCGGCTGCGGCCCGGGAGGCCGCCGGGCGGGACGGCACCGGATGCGGTGACTCCCGTCATACGGGACAACGCGCGCGCGTACCGGAGGATTCCCGGACGGGCCGCGCCGCCACGACGATGGTCGCACGGCACGGCCCGTCTCGTCACCGGGTTAATCGCCCATCCCGCCCGGGGCCCCGGGGTCCGCCGGTCACGGGCGCAGGGTGCGCTCCGTGGAGCCGGTGTGCCCCGCGGTCGTCGCCGGCTGGTCGGCCGGGGTCGGCTTCCAGTCGGGGTGGCCGGGCATCGGGGGTGTGGTCGCCCCGTACAGCCAGTCGTGGAAGAAGCCGCTCAGGTCGCGTCCGGCGATCGTGGAGGCCAGGCGCACGAAGTCCGCCGTGCCGGCGTTGGCGTCGCGGTGCTCGCGGACCCAGGCGCGTTCCAGGCGTTCGAAGGCCGGGCGGCCGATCTCCTGGCGCAGCGCGTACAGGACGAGCGCGGCGCCGTCGTAGACGTTGGGGCGGAAGATCCCGACCTTCTTGCCGGGCGCGGACGGCTTGGGCCGGGCGGGCGGCCCGCCGTCCCGCCGCCAGAGGTCGGAGGCGCCGTAGGCGGCCTTCATCCGCTCCTCGAGGGGTCGGTGCGCCTTCTCTTCGGCGTACAGGGCTTCGTACCAGGTGGCGTGTCCTTCGTTGAGCCAGAGGTCGGACCAGGTGCGCGGGGTGACGCTGTCGCCGAACCACTGGTGGGCCAGCTCGTGCACCATGACCGACTCGACGTACCACGCCGGGTAGTCGGGGTTGGTGAACAGGTGTTCCTCGAAGAGGGAGATGGTCTGTGTCTCCAGTTCGAAGCCGGTCTGGGCGGCGGCCGCGATCAGGCCGTAGGTCTCGAAGGGGTAGCGGCCGACCTTGCTCTCCATCCAGGCGATCTGGCCGGGGGTCTTGGCGAGCCAGGGTTCGAGGGCGGTGCGGTCCTCGGCGGGGACGACGTCGCGCAGGGGGAGCCCGTGCGGGCCCGGGCGGTGCAGCACGGCGGAGCGGCCGATGGAGACCTGGGCCAGTTCGGTGGCCATGGGGTGGCGGGTGCGGTAGGTCCAGGTGCGCGTCGCGCCGCTGCGGGTCGTTCCGACGGGCAGGCCGTTGGCCACGGCGGTGTACCCCTGGGGCACCGTGATCCGGAAGGTGAACAGCGCCTTGTCGGCGGGGTGGTCGTTGCACGGGAAGACCGTGTGGGCGGCGTCGGCCTGGTTGGCCAGGGCGAGCCCGTCCTCGGTGCGCACCCAGCCGCCTTCCCGGCCCTTGACGTCGCGGGGGTCGCTGGTGTGGCGGACGGTGATCCGCATCCGGTGGCGGGCGGGCAGCGGAGTACGCGGAGTCACCACGAGGTCCTCGCCGACCGTGGTGAAGGAGGCAGGCCGTCCGTCGACCGTGACGCTGTCGACCGTGCCGTGGGTGAAGTCCAGGTTCACCCGCTCCAGGGGCTCGGTCGTGCGGGCGTCGATCGTGGTCACGGCCCGCAGGGGGGTGGTGTTGTCGCCGGGGTAGGTCAGGGACAGGTCGTACGACGTCACGTCGTATCCGGGGTTGCCCAGGTACGGGTAGAGGGGGTCGCCGATGCCGAGCGGGGCGGGCGGAGCGCTCGCCCCGAGCAGCGCGGCCGAGACGGCGGTCGCGAGCACGGCCGTGCGCAGGCGGCGCCGCATCGCGGGCCTGGGGGCCGGAGCCGGTGACCGGCGTGCGGCCGGGGTCGCGGCGGACCTGGGGAACGGTGTGCACCGGGGTTGGTGGAGGCTACGCGGCATGCCCTCACGGCTATCAGCGCCGGGCGGCGCCACGGCGACGACGCGCGTTCGCCCCACCCGAACGGGTTCCTGGGCGCCCGGCCGAGCGCACACCCGCTCGATGCGCGGGGGCCGTTCGGCTGCGCGCAGTCAGCTCCCGTGCTGTGGTGCGGGTGCCTGGGCGCGGCGCACGTCGTAGACGCCGGGGACGTCGCGCATCGCCCGCATCAGGGCGGGCAGCCGGGCGGCGTCGGGGAGTTGGAGCGTGTAGGTGTGGTGGACGCGCTGCTGGGCGGGCGGGGCGACGGTGGCGGAGACGATCTCGACGCCTTCCCGGGCGATGGCCTCGGTGAGGTCGGCGAGCAGCCGCGGCCGGCCGAAGGACTCGGCGAGCAGCGTGACCCGGAACTCGGCGGCGTCGCCCCAGCGCACTCCGGCCTCGGTGCGGCCCGCGGCCTGCATCCGGGCGGCGGTGGGGCATTCGACGCGGTGCACGGTCACCGCGCCGTTGCGGACGACGAAGGCGGTGATGCGGTCGGGCGGCACGGGGGTGCAGCAGCCGGCGAGCCGGACGGCGGTGTGCGGCCGGTCGACGACGACGGCGTCGGCCGGGGCCGGCCTGCCGTGGTCCCTGCCGTGGGCCGGAGCTGTGCCGGCGGCCTTGTGCGGTGCGGGTCGCACCTCGCCGTGGGCGGAGAGGGCGTTCTCGGGGGTGCGGGCGGCGGCCTTGCTCCGGGGGGTGTCGTCGGCGGCGGCCGGGTGGGCGGCGAGCCACCGTTGGATGGCGATGCGCGCGGTGGGTGTCCGGGCGTGTTCCAGCCAGGCCCGGGAGGGTGCCGCGGCGGGGTCCTGGCCCATGAGCAGCTCGACGGTGTCGCCGTCCTTCAGCACGGTGCCCAGGGCGGCGAGGCGGCCGTTGACGCGGGCGCCGATGGCGGCGTGGGCGTCCTCCCCGTACTGCGCGTAGGCGGCGTCGATGCAGCTGGCGCCCTCCGGCAGGCCGAGCGAGGCTCCGTCGGGCCGGAAGACGGTGATCTCGTGGTCCTGGGCGAGGTCCTCGCGCAGCGTGGACCAGAAGGTGTCGGGGTCGGGTGCCTCCCGCTGCCAGGCGAGGAGGCGGGAGAGCCAGCCGGGGCGGGTGGGGTCGGCGCGTTCGCCGTCGCCGCCGGGCTGTTCGTCCGCACCGGCCGCGTACGGGTTGCCGAGAGCGACGACGCCCGCCTCGGCGACCTTGTGCATCCGGTGGGTGCGGATGAGGACCTCGACGACCTGGACGTCGCTGTCCCCGCTCGCCTCGTCACCTGCCCGAGGGTGGGCGACGGCGGTGTGCAGCGACTGGTAGAGATTGAACTTGGGGACGGCGATGAAGTCCTTGAACTCGGAGACGACCGGGGTCATGCAGGTGTGCAGTTCCCCGAGCACCGCGTAGCAGTCGGCGTCCTCGTTCACCAGCACCAGCAGCCTGCCGAAGTCGCAGCCGCGCAGCCGGCCGCGTTTGCGGGCGACGCGGTGCACGGACAGCACATGCCGGGGCCGTACCAGCACCTCGGCGGCGATGCCGGCCTCGCGCAGCACCCGGCGGACCTGTTCGGCGACCTCGGCGAGCGGGTCGTGCGGGCGGGCCGCGTTCTCGGCGATCAGCTCGCGGGTGCGGGCGTACTCCTCGGGGTGCAGGACCGCGAAGACCAGGTCCTCCAGTTCGGTCTTGAGCGCCTGTACGCCGAGCCGTTCGGCCAGCGGGATGAGGACGTCCCGGGTGACCCGGGCGATGCGGGCCTGTTTCTCCGGGCGCATCACGCCGAGGGTGCGCATGTTGTGCAGCCGGTCGGCGAGTTTGATCGACATCACCCGGACGTCGTTGCCGGTGGCGACGAGCATCTTGCGGAAGGTCTCGGGCTCGGCGGCGGCGCCGTAGTCGACCTTCTCCAGTTTGGTGACGCCGTCGACGAGGTAGCGCACCTCCGCGCCGAACTCCTCGCCGACCTGGTCGAGCGTCACCTCGGTGTCCTCGACGGTGTCGTGCAGCAGGGACGCCGTCAGGGTCGTGGTCTCGGCGCCGAGTTCGGCGAGGATCAGGGTGACGGCCAGGGGGTGCGTGATGTACGGCTCGCCGCTTTTGCGTTTCTGCCCGCGGTGCGAGGACTCGGCCAGCACATAGGCGCGGCGCAGCGGTTCGAGGTCGGCGTCGGGGAAGTGGGCGCGGTGGGCCTCGACGACGTGCCCGATGGCGTCGGGCAGCCGGTCGCGGGAGGTGGGGCCGAGCAGTGCCGCCCGGCCGAGGCGGCGCAGGTCGAGCCGTGGGCGGGTCCTCCTGCGGGGCGCCGCCGCCACCGGACCGGGGGGCGTGGAATTCGTGGCATCCGCACTCATGGGCACCTCCGGCTGCGTGGACCGGCGACCGGGCGCCCCAGGCGGTGCGGGGCACAGGGGTCGGCTGCGGGTCCCCCGTCCGGGCCGGTGCTTGATGCTATCGAGCCCGGCACGGCCGTCCGGCCGCCTCCCGGAGACCGTGAACCGGATCACCCGTCCGAGCGATGACCGCTGACGTGCACGGGGTTCGTGGTGCCTGACGGCCGGTCATTCCCCGCGCGGACACGGCCCTGTCGCTCCGGTGGTGTCCGGTCCCGGTCCTGCGTGCGCGCCCGTTCAGCGGACGGCCTCGTCCAGCCAGGCCCGGTCGAGCTCGCCCTCGGCGACGATCACCGCGGGGCCGGTCATCTCGATCTCGCCGTCGGGGCGTTCGGTGATGACGAGCCGTCCGCCGGGCACGTCCACCGTGTACGTCACCGGGGTGCCGGTGACGGCCGGGTCGGCGCCGTCGCGTCGGGCGGCGGCCACGGCCACCGCGCAGGCGCCGGTGCCGCAGGAGCGGGTCTCGCCGGAGCCGCGTTCGTGGACGCGCATCGCGACGTGCCGAGGGCCGCGGTCGACCACGAACTCGACGTTCACACCGTCCGGGTAGGCGGAGGCCGGACTGTACGCGGGCGGGGTGAGCAGGTCGCCGGCGTGCGCCAGGTCCTCGACGAAGGCGACCGCGTGCGGGTTGCCCATGTCGACGTTGCGGGCCGGCCAGCTGCGCTCGCCCACGCGCACCGTGACCTCCTGCTCGGGCAGCCGCGCCTTGCCCATGCCGACGGTGATGTCGCCGTCCTTGGCGAGATGGACGGTCTTCACGCCGCCGCGCGTGGCGATCGCGAGGTCGCCCGCGGTCGCGTGCCCGGCGCGCTGGAGGTAGCGGGCGAAGACGCGCACGCCGTTGCCGCACATCTCCGCGACCGAGCCGTCGCTGTTGCGGTAGTCCATGAACCACTCGGCCCGCGCCGCCATGGCGCGCGCCTCGGGGTGCGCGGCGGAGCGCACCACGTGCAGCACACCGTCGCCGCCGATGCCGGCACGCCGGTCGCACAGGGCCGCGACGGCGGCCGGGCTCAGGTCGACGGCGTTGTCCGGGTCGGGGACGATCACGAAGTCGTTCTCCGTGCCGTGCCCCTTGAGGAAGGCGATGCGGCTGCTCATGCCTCGATCGTACGGGGTCGCGGCGACGCCCCGCGGCCGCCGGTCCACCCCCTGGGACGGCGGTGCCGGCGCCGGCGGGGGTCCCTGGGTCAGCCGCGCAGCCGGGCCACCCGCCACACCGCCAGCGCCACGACGACGACGGCGAGCAGGACGTAGGCGCCGATCGCCCGCCAGTCGGGGCGGCGCTTGCTGCCGCGCGGCGCGAGGCCGGGCCAGGTGTATCCCACGCGGCGGGCGGCCATCATGCCCCAGCCGGCCGCGCAGGAGCAGATCAGCAGCCCCAGCATGGCGATCACCGCACCGCTGTCGCCGTCGAAGGCCAGCGGGAAGGCGAACATCAGCGAGCCGGCGGCGGCCAGGCCCACGATGGGGGCGAGCTGCCAGATGCGAAGCCGGCGCTGCGGGCGCAGCTCGACCTCGACCTCGGGTTCGTGGTAGGCGCCCTCGGGGTCCGGGCCGTCGGCGGTCACGCCGCCCGGCGGGTCGTCGTCGGGGCCGTCGGAGGTCAGCGAGTCCTCGAAGGCCGACACGTCGTCGGCGCCGAGCGGGGCCTCGTCCGGCTCCCGGCCGGCCTGCCGCAGGCCGGTGCGTTCGATGCCCTGTGCGCCGTGTGCGGTGTCGCGAGGGCCGGCCTCCATCGCCACGCGCCCTCCCAACTAGGACTCCACTTGGTCGATCGAAGCTCGATGATGGCACGGCCCCGCAGGCGCCGATGACGGCCTGGGCGTCCCGATGCCATCACGTGATCAGGCTGTTACCGGTCGTTCCACCAACGACAGAGCCAGGCGCGGAAGTTCCGACCGGTCCGCGGCGGCTCCGCTGAGCCAGTGCACGCGCGGGTCGCGCCGGAACCAGGAGTCCTGACGGCGCGCGAAACGCTTGGTGGCACGGACGGTCTCGGCACGCGCCTCCTCCAGGGTGCACTCCCCCGCGAGCGCCGCGAGCACCTGCTGGTATCCGAGCGCGCGCGAGGCCGTGCGCCCCTCGCGCAGGCCCTGCGCCTCCAGGGCGCGCACCTCGTCCACGAGCCCGGCCTCCCACATGCGGTCCACCCGGCGCGCGATGCGCTCGTCCAGCTCGGGGCGGGAGACGTCCACGCCGATCTGCACGGTGTCGTAGTAGGAGTCGTGCCCGGGAAGGGTGGCCGTGAAGGGGCGGCCGGTGATCTCGATCACTTCCAGGGCCCGGACGATGCGGCGGCCGTTGCTGGGCAGGATGGCCTGCGCGGCCTCCGGATCGGCGGCGGCCAGGCGGGCGTGCAGCACGCCGGAGCCGTGCCGGGCCAGCTCCTCCTCCAGCCGGGCCCGCACCTCGGGGTCGGTGCCGGGGAACTCCAGGTTGTCGACGGCGCCGCGCACGTACAGACCGGAGCCTCCGACCAGGATCGGCCAGCGCCCCTCGGCGAGCAGGGCGTCGATCCGCTGCCGGGCCAGCCGCTGGTACTCGGCCACGGAGGCGGTCTCGGTGACGTCCCAGATGTCCAGCAGGTGGTGCGGGACGCCGCCGCGCTCCTCGGGCGTCAGCTTCGCGGTGCCGATGTCCATCCCTCGGTAGAGCTGCATGGAGTCGGCGTTGACGACTTCGCCGCCGAGCTTCTGGGCCAGGAAGACACCCAGATCGGACTTTCCGGCCGCGGTGGGGCCGACGACGGCGATGACGCGGGGGGTGGGAGGTGCGCTGCTCACCGCACCAGTTTCGCAAACCTCACAGGGATCCCCCGAACGAGTGAGGTGACAGCACGGCCCGCAGGGGCGCCCCACGACGCGGGGCCGCGTGGCCACGGCCGGCCGGGGGACGGTGCGGACGCCGGGTGCACGGACACGGAGCGGACACACGAGGTTACGCGGGACACCGCGCGCACGAGTACTGTATGGAAATGATATGGGCGTTTCTGCGCGGCTCTTCCGGAGGCCGCAGGCGTGTCCCGGAGGCCCGATTCCCGGAGGCCGCAGTCGGAGAAGGTCCCGGCCCCGGGATACCGGCCGGCGAGGGCGCCCGTACGTGACGGTCCCGCCAGGGAAGGGTGAACCATGGGTCTGCTGGACAACGTGAAGGCCAAGCTCGGCCCGGCCAAGGAGAAGGTGTCGGACCTCGCGCAGCGGCACGGGGGTTCGATCGAGCACGGCCTGGACAAGGCCGCCAGGATGGTCGACGAAAAGACCAAGGGCAAATACAGCGACAGGATCCACGCGGGCACGGGCAAGGCGAAGGAGGCCGTGGAGCGGCTCGCCCACCGCGGCGGGACGGGCCCGGACACCGGCACGGCGCCGGGCGGCCCCCGGACCCAGACGCCGCCCGAACCGCCCCAGGGGCAGCCGCCCGTGTCGTGACCGCGGGTACGACGGCGTGGAGGCACGACACGGCAACGGCCGGGAGCATCTCTCCCGGCCGTTCGGTCGTGTGGTGCCGCCTGCGCCGGGTCAGGACCAGGTGGCGACCAGGTAGCCGACGCCGTAGGGAGCCTCGTCGTAGTGCAGGGCGCCGGTGAGGCCGGCGCCCTCGGCGGCGCCCGCGAGGACCTGCCAGCAGGCGCGGCCGGAGGCCTTCAGCTCGCGGGCCAGACCCGGGTCGAGGGCGGCGAGCGCCGCGATGTCGGCCGCGCCGAGTGCCCGGGCGACCTCGGCGTCGAAGGGTTCGGCCCGCGGGTCCAGGTAGCCGGGCGCCTTGACCGAGCGGCAGGCGCTGGCGTCGCCCATGACCAGCAGCGCCGTCCGCCCGGGGGCGGCGGCCAGCTCCCGGCCCACGGCCAGGCACTGCTCGGGGGACTGTGTCTCGTCCACGCCCAGCGCCTCGACGGGAGCGTCGGGCCGGCCGCTGTGCTCCAGCAGCCAGGCCGCGACCGCGAGCGACGGCGGCAGCGTCCGCGCGGCCGCCTGCGGGGTGCCGCCCCGGCCGAGCCGGACCTCGAGATCCACGCCGAACCCGCGGAAGGAGCCGCGGGCGCCCTCCGGCCGACGCCCGGCCTCGGAAGCGTCGGCGGGTCCGACGACGACCAGCCGGTCCGGGCGGGCGGCCGCGAGCACGCCCAGCGCGTCCGCGCACGCCTTCCGGGCCGCGTCCAGTTCGGGTGCGGCACCCGCGGCGACGGCGGGCACGAGCAGCGGCGGGCAGGGGCAGACTGCGGCGGCGACAAGCATGATCGGCAGCGTAACGCAGCCGCGTCCGGCCGCGGCTGCGGCTCAGTCGCAGCCGCAGCCGCTCGCGACGGCGGGCAGCGGCTCGGGGACGCCGACCTTGGGCAGGCCCAGCATGACACCGGCGGGCTTGGCGGCCTCGGCGGCGTTGCGCTTCTCCCAGGCGTCACCGGCGCGGGTGCGGCGCACGTCGAGGACCGGGCCCTCGGCGAGCAGGTGGTGCGGGGCGGCGTAGGTGACCTCGACGGTGACCACGTCGCCGGGACGCACCTGCTGCTCCGGCTTGGTGAAGTGGACCAGGCGGTTGTCGGGGGCGCGGCCGGACAGACGGTGGGTGGTGTCGTCCTTGCGGCCCTCGCCCTCGGCGACCATCAGCTCCAGCGTCCGGCCGACCTGCTTCTTGTTCTCCTCCCAGGAGATCTGCTCCTGCAGCGCGACGAGCCGCTCGTAGCGCTCCTGCACGACCTCCTTGGGCACCTGGTCGTCCATCTCGGCGGCCGGGGTGCCCGGGCGCTTGGAGTACTGGAAGGTGAAGGCCTGCGCGAACCGGGCCTCGCGCACCACGTGCAGCGTCTGCTCGAAGTCCTCGTCGGTCTCGCCGGGGAAGCCCACGATGATGTCGGTGGTGATCGCGGCGTCCGGGATGGCCGCCCGGACCTTCTCGATGATCCCCAGGTAGCGCTCCTGCCGGTAGGAGCGGCGCATCGCCCGGAGGATCGCGTCCGAGCCGGACTGCAGCGGCATGTGCAGCTGCGGCATGACGTTCGGGGTCTCGGCCATGGCGGCGATCACGTCGTCGGTGAAGTCGCGCGGGTGCGGGGAGGTGAAGCGGACCCGCTCCAGGCCGTCGATCTTCCCGCAGGCCCGCAGCAGCTTGCTGAACGCCTCGCGGTCGCCGATGTCGGAGCCGTAGGCGTTGACGTTCTGCCCGAGCAGGGTGATCTCGGAGACACCTTCGGCGACCAGGGCCTCGACCTCGGCGAGGATGTCGCCGGGCCGGCGGTCCTTCTCCTTGCCGCGCAGCGCGGGCACGATGCAGAAGGTGCAGGTGTTGTTGCAGCCGACCGAGATGGACACCCAGGCGGCGTAGGCGCTCTCGCGGCGCGTCGGCAGCGTCGAGGGGAACGCCTCCAGTGACTCGGCGATCTCGACCTGCGCCTCCTGCTGGACCCGGGCGCGCTCCAGCAGCACGGGCAGCTTGCCGATGTTGTGCGTGCCGAAGACGACGTCCACCCAGGGCGCCTTCTTCACGATGGTGTCGCGGTCCTTCTGCGCCAGACAGCCGCCGACCGCGATCTGCATCCCGGGGCGCTTGGCCTTCTTCGGCGCGAGGTGACCGAGGTTGCCGTAGAGCCGGTTGTCCGCGTTCTCGCGGACGGCACAGGTGTTGAACACGACGACGTCGGCCTCGCCGTCGGAGCCCTCCGGGGCCCGTACGTAGCCGGCCTCCTCGAGCAGCCCGGCCAGCCGCTCGGAGTCGTGGACGTTCATCTGGCACCCGTAGGTGCGGATCTCATAGGTGCGAGTGACGCCCACTTCTTGGCTCCGGTCGATGCTGCTCATGCCACAAGGGTAGGCGCTCGCGGAAGTGCTCCCGGACGGCAGGCGGCGACCGGCGGGAGACCGGCCCGCACACGGCCTCCCTCACCCTCCCGGGCGGCCCGGCGGGCACCGGTCCGGAACACGTCCGGTGCGGATCAGGCGGCGCCGGCGGCCCTGCGGGAGCGCATGTGTCTCACCTCGGCGATGCTGCCGCCGGCGCGGCCCGTGTCGCCCGCGTGCATGCTGCACCAGTGCGCGCAGTGTTGCGGGACTGGTCGTGGAAGACCCACCGCCGGTCCGGGCAGGCCCTGAGCCGTCGCCGGCGCCCGTCGCGCACCAGCTCGACGGCGATCCGCAGCAGTTCGTCCACCGGTGCGGCGGCACCGCGGAGGACGAGTGCGCCGTTCTCGATGCGTGCCGTCTGCGGGTGTGCGGTCAGCCACGCGTCGAGCCGTGACGTTCCCCGCTCTTCCACGTCGGCGCGCGGATCGTCGCGCAGCCGGACGAGGTCCGCCGTCTGCCGCGGCCCTTCGGGCAGCGGGGGCCGACGGCCGACGGCTGACGGCTGACGGCTGACGGCTGCGATCGTCGCGACACGGCCGCCGGGTGGTGCGGGTGATCACACGGACCTCCCCAGAATGGGGCGAAAGGCGCGAAAAACCTCTGGTGTTCCCCGTCGCGTCGGCGCCTCCCGGACCGGACAGGTGACTGTGATGCAGCTTCGTGAAGCTCTCGGATCCTCGGCGCGGCAGGAGCGCCCGGACGGTGCCCTGCGCGCGTGGTTGCTGCACCCGGCCGGTGCGGTTCCGGTGGCCGTCCTCGCCGTGGTCCTGCTGGCGCGCGTCGCACAGGTGGCGGCCGTCTCGGCGCAGGGAGGCATGGACAACGCCTTCGTCGTGCACGCCGGGCGGGTCTGGCTCGACGGCGGCGCCCCGTACGCCGACCGGCGCTTTCTGTACCTGCCGAGTGCCGTGCTGTTCGCCGCCGCGCAGGCGGTGCTGCCGGCGCCGGTGCTGCGGGTGGGCGCGCCGGTGGTGTGCGCGGGGCTGGTCGCGGGCGGCTGGTGGTGCGCGCTGCGGCTGTTCCGGGTGCCGGCGCGCAGCAGGTTCGCGGTGCTCGGCCTGCTCGGCCTGGTGCTGTGCTGGGCCCCGGTCGGGGACCTGATGGAGCTGGGGAACTGGACCGCGGCCGGTGTCGCCGCGCTGTCCGCGGCGTTGCTGCTGGCGGATCGCGGGAGGTGGACGGCGGCCGGGGTGGTGCTCGGGGTGTCCGTGGCGGTCAAGCCGCTGGTGGTGCCGGTCGTCCTTCTGCTGGTGATGGCCCGGCGGTGGCGGGCGCTGGCCTGGGCGGTGGGGGTGCCGTCGGTGCTGTGTGCGGGCGCGGCGCTGGTGATGCCGGACCCCGGCGGGTTCTTCACCCGCACGCTGCCCTTCCTGCTGCGGGGCGGGGACGCGATGATGCGGCCGTTCGACTGCTCTCTGCCGGCGGTGCTGCCCCGGCTCGGGGTGCCGCAGGCCGCGGCGGTGACGGTGGCGTCGGCCGCGGCGGCCGCCGGCGTGGTGTGCGCGTGGTGGCGCTGGCGGCGGGCGGACGACGGACCCGGGCGGCTCGCCGAGACCGCGGCGATGCTGATGCTGGCCTCGTACCTGGTGTCCCGGCCCGCCTACGAGCACTATCTCGTCGTCGTGGTGCCGCTGCTGGCCGCCGGGGCGCTGCGGGCCGGCGCGGCGGCGCGCTCACCGTGGTTCTGGGCGGCGCTCGTCCCGCAGGTGCCGGGCCTCGCCGTTCCCCTGCTGGACGTCTCGACGCGGCGCGCGTTCAAGGACGCGGTCGCCCTGTGCGGGCTGGCGCTGGTGCTGGCCGTGCGCTGTGTGCGGGCGCCGTCGCGGCCGGGGCGGCAGGAGGACCCGGAGGCCGAGCTGTCCGCCCCGGTGCCCTGAGCCGGCCCCTGGCCCCTGGTCAGGCACCGTCCGCGGCACCGGACTCCCCGCACCTGCGGCCGCGGGAGCGTCGTCGGGCACCCAGCCCTGCCGGCGCAGCACGGCGCCGACGTCGGGCGCCCGGTAGTGCTCGCCCTTGAGCACCTTGCCGTCGGCCCGGCGCACGACCTGGCCCTCGGGGCCGAGCTTGCTCATGTTGGCGCGGTGGATCTCCGCGATCACCTCGTCCAGGTCGATGCCGTGGACCAGGGCGGTGCCGTAGGCGACGTAGACCACGTCGGCCAGTTCGTGGGCCAGCCGGTCCAGCGGGCCGGTGGCGACCTCGGCGGCCTCGGCCGCCTCCTCGGCGAGCAGCTCGCCCCGGTGTGCGGCGAGCTGCGGCGGCACCTGCTGCGGCGTGGTGCGTACGTCGAGCCCGAAGGCCCGGTGGAACTCGCGGACGTAGTCGGCGGGCGAGGTGCTCATGGCGGGATCGTAGCCGCGGCCCGCGCCGGGACGTCAGGGCGTATCCGGTCGGGCTGTGCGCACCCTGGTCGGGGCATGCGCTCCCTGGTCGATTCGCACGCATCCTGGTGGGTCCGTCCGCACGCTGGTCGGTCCGCACCCTGGTCAGCGGACGTGTGGGGCTGGCAGGATCGCGCGCATGTCCACGGTGTTCCGTTCGATCGGCCGCCGCCGCGGGATGCAGGCCGCGGCGGTGGGTGCCGTGGTCCTCGGGCTGCTGCTGTGGTGGCTGCTGTCGCTGGGCGAGGACCCGCCCGGCGGGACGATCACGCTCAGCACCGGCACCCGGCGCGGTGTGTACCAGGAGTACGGGGAGCGGCTGCGCACCGCGTTCGCCAAGAACATGCCGGGACTGAAGGTGCGGCTGCTGACCAGTGACGGCTCGCAGGAGAACGTGGAGCGGGTGGCGACCGGCAGGGCCGACTTCGCCATCACGGCGGCCGACGCGGTGGAGACGTACGAGCTGGAGCACGGTCCGGGCGCGGACACGCTGCGGGGCGTCGCCCGTCTGTACGACGACTACATGCACCTCGTCGTCCCGCGGGACTCCCCCGTCCGCTCGCTCGCCGACCTGCGGGGCAAACGGGTGGTCGTGGGGCCGCCGGAGTCGGGGGTGCGGCTGATCGCGGAGCGGCTGCTGCGGGTGTCCGGGATCGACCCCGACCGGGACGTCGTGCCGCTGGCGGACGGCATCGACACCGGGCCGGGACGGCTGCGGCGGGGCGAGGCCGACGCCATGTTCTGGTCGGGCGGGCTGCCGACGGACGGGCTGACGCGGCTGGCGAAGACGTTCGCGTACCGGTTCGTCCCGATCGAGGGTGACGTGGTGGCCCGGCTGCACGCACAGGGCGGTGCGACACGCTACTACCGCGCCACCAACATGCCGGAGTCGGCGTATCCGACGATCCAGCAGGGCGCCACGGTGCCGACCATCGCCGTGTCCAACATTCTCATCACCCGCGCGGACATGGACGAGCGGCTCACCGAGTGGCTGACCCGCACCGTGATCGACAGCCGTGACCGCATCGGGGCGCATGTGCACTCGGCCCAGCTGGTCGATCTGCGCACCGCGATCTACACCGACCCGCTGGTGCTGCACGAGGGGGCACGCCGGTACTACCGGTCCGTCAAGCCGTGAGCCTTGCACGGAGTCGGCACGCCGGCTCCGTGCGCCCGGGAACGGACCGCGCGATCTGCGGTCCTCGGTTCCCGGCTCCGCCCACGGCTTCAGGTTTCCGGCTCCATGCGCGGCTTCAGGTTCCCGGCTCCGTGCGCGGCACCGTCACCGTGACCTTCAGGCCGTGCGGCTCCTCGGCGCGGTGGTGGGCGAAGGTGATGCTGCCGCCGCCCGCGGCCAGCAGGGCCCGGCAGATGGACAGGCCGAGGCCGGAGCCCTTGACGTTCTGGTGACGACTGCTGCGCCAGAACCGGTCGCCGATCCGGGCGAGTTCCTCGTCGGTGAGGCCGGGGCCGTGGTCGGCGACGACGACCGTCGAGCGGTCCCCGCTGCCGTTGACCGTCACCTCGACGCGCTCGCCGCGCGGGGTGAACTTCACCGCGTTGTCGATCACCGCGTCCAGCGCGGAGGACAGCGCCACCGGGTCGGCCCAGGCGGTGGTGGCCGGGCAGCTGCCCACCAGGCGCACTCCCTTGGCCTCGGCGGCGGGCGTCCAGGCCGCCACCCGTTCCGCGGTCAGTTCACCGATGTCGATGAGCTGAAGGTCGGCCTCCGCGTGCTCGGCGAGCGCCAGATCCAGCAGGTCGTCCAACACCTGGGCCAGGCGCTTGCCCTCGGCGCGCACCGACTGGATCTCCTCGTGGTCCTCGGGCAGGTCGAGCGCGAGCAGGTCGATGCGCAGCAGCAGCGCGGCGAGCGGGTTGCGCAGCTGGTGCGAGGCGTCGGCGACAAAGGCGCGCTGCTGCTCCAGCACGTTCTCGACGTTGTCCGCCATCTCGTTGAAGGAGCGGGCCAGCCGCCGCAGTTCCGGCGGGCCGCCGGCCTCCGCCACACGGGACTTGAGCCGGCCGGTGGCGATGTCGTGGGTGGTGGCGTCCAGCACGCGCACGGGGCGCAGCACCCAGCCGGTCAGGCGCAGGGCGGCGCCGACGGCGACCAGCATCGCCACCGTCTCGCCCAGGCCCAGGATCAGCCAGCCGTGCAGGATGCGGGCACGCATCTGCCCGGTGGGCGAGTCGGTGACGACGACCGCGGCCACGTCGCCGTCCCGGATGACGGGCGAGGCGACGACGAGCCGCCCGCGCTGCCAGGGCCAGACCTGGCTGGGGTCGTGGCTGCGCCGGCTGAGCAGCGCCTCGTCGAAGGCGGCACGCACCTCGCCCCCGGCAGGCAGGGCCCAGTCGTCCGGGGCGTTGGCCATGGGCGCGCCGGAGCGGTAGAAGACCCCGGCGCGGATGCCGTAGACGTCGTGATAGCTGGCGAGTTCGCGCCGGAGGGTCTCCAGGCGTTCGTCGGGGACCGTCTGCCGGGAGCCGGTGGGGCGGTCGGTGACGAACTGGGCGAGCGCGGCGAAGCGTGCCGTGTCGTCGATGCGGTCGACGACGACCCGCTGCTGCTGGGCGGACGCCATGCTGAGGGCCAGCGGGACGCCGAGGGCCAGGAGCACCGCCGCCATCAGCACGATGAGCAGCGGCAGCAGACGAGCGCGCACGCCTGCCCGCTAGACGGCCGGCGCGACGAGGCGGTAGCCGACGCCGCGGACGGTCTCGATCAGGGCCGGCACGCGCAGTTTGGAGCGCAGGGAGGCGACATGCACCTCCAGGGTGCGGCCGGTGCCCTCCCAGCTGGTGTGCCACACCTCGCTGATGATCTGCTCCCGCCGGAAGACCACGCCCGGACGCTGGGCCAGAAGCGCCAGCAGATCGAACTCCTTGCGGGTGAGCTGGACGACCGTGCCGTCCACGCTGACGCGCCGGGTGGGCAGTTCGATGCGGACCGGGCCGAAGCGCAGCGTGCTCTGCGCGCCGCTGCCGGTGTCCTCGTGGGCGGTGCGGCGGCTGACGGCGTGGATGCGGGCGAGCAGCTCCCCGGTGTCGTAGGGCTTGACGACGTAGTCGTCGGCGCCGAGATTGAGGCCGTGGATGCGCGAGCGCACATCGGAACGGGCGGTGACCATGATCACCGGGGTGCTGGTGCGCCTGCGTATCTTGCTGCAGACCTCGTAGCCGTCCTGGTCGGGCAGGCCGAGGTCGAGCAGGATCACCCCGAAGGGAGCGCCGGCCGGGACGAGTGCCTGCAGGGCCTCCTGGCCGCTGCGGGCGTGCGTGACCTCGAAACCGTGCCGGGTCAGGACCGCGGACAGGGCCGCCGCGACGCGGTCGTCGTCCTCGACGAGCAGCAGTCTCACTCCGACCCCCTTCCGTTCATCCGTCGTTCCCCTGCGACGCGCATGGTGCAAAAGCGCAGGAAGTGCGCAGGGCGCGTACACCGGGCACGCGTGCGCCCACCCTGGCAGTCACGCCGATGGACGAGCACCGCGTCAAGAGGCTTCCGGGGGCGCACTTCCGGTCGTTATCCAGCCGGTACGCGCTCCGTGCGGAGGCATGACCCGGCGTGTCCGTCCGCTACCGGATCGTGATGCTCAGATCTTTCTCAGATGGGGTGACGCAGGTCGCGCGGCTGGTTACTGTCCCTCGAAACCGAGGAGGACGGAGCCTGTAAGCGATGACCGCAGTTTCGGTGGCCAAGGAAGACGTGGCCGCGAGCAACGATCTGGTCGTCCTGAAGAGCGTCAACAAGCACTTCGGCGCGTTGCACGTGCTCCAGGACATCGACCTGACGATCTCCCGCGGCGAGGTCGTCGTGGTCATCGGGCCCTCGGGGTCCGGGAAGTCCACCCTGTGTCGCACGATCAATCGTCTGGAGACCATCGATTCCGGCTCGATCACCATCGACGGAAAGCCGCTGCCCCAGGAGGGCAAGGAGCTGGCCCGGCTGCGTGCCGACGTCGGGATGGTGTTCCAGTCCTTCAATCTCTTCGCGCACAAGACCGTGCTGGAGAACGTGACGCTCGGCCAGATCAAGGTCCGCCGGCGGGACAAGAAGACGGCCGAGGAGCGGGCCCGGGCGCTGCTGGACCGGGTGGGCGTGGGCGCGCAGGCCGACAAGTACCCCGCGCAGCTCTCCGGTGGCCAGCAGCAGCGTGTGGCCATCGCACGGGCCCTGGCCATGGAGCCGAAGGTCATGCTCTTCGACGAGCCGACCTCCGCGCTGGACCCGGAGATGATCAACGAGGTGCTGGAGGTCATGCAGCAGCTCGCCCGGGACGGCATGACGATGATCGTCGTCACCCATGAGATGGGCTTCGCCCGGTCGGCCGCGAACCGGGTGGTCTTCATGGCCGACGGCCGGATCGTCGAACAGGCGACCCCGGACCAGTTCTTCAGCAACCCGCGCAGCGACCGGGCCAAGGACTTCCTGTCCAAGATCCTGCACCACTGACGCCTCCCGAGGTACACGGACGGCGTCCCGTCCCCTCCCGCGGCGACGCCGTCACCCGCCCCGCCTCGTGCGGGCCCCGACTCCTCACCTCAGCAAAGGACACGCAGCATGAAGCTCCGCAAGGTCACCGCCGCCTCGGCCGTCGTGCTCGCCCTCGCCGTGACCGCCACGGCCTGCGGCTCGAGCGACGACAAGGACTCCGGTTCGTCCGGCGGCGGCAAGAAGATCGCCATCGGCATCAAGTTCGACCAGCCGGGCATCGGCCAGAAGACCCCGCAGGGCTACACCGGCTTCGACGTGGACGTGGCCAAGTACGTCGCCAAGAAGCTCGGCTACGACGAGGACCAGATCCAGTGGAAGGAGGCCAAGAGCGCCGACCGCGAGACCATGCTGCAGCGCGGTGACGTGCAGTTCATCGCCGCCTCCTACTCGATCACCCCGGAGCGCGAGGAGAAGGTCGACTTCGCCGGGCCCTACCTGCTGGCCCACCAGGACGTCCTGGTCCGCGCCGACGACGACTCCATCAAGTCGCCGGCCGACCTCAACAGCAAGAAGCTCTGCTCGGTGACCGGCTCGACCTCGGCGCAGAACGTCAGGGACAAGCTGGCGCCCAAGGCGAACCTGCTGAAGTACCCGACCTACTCGGCGTGTCTGACCGGTCTGCAGAACAAGGCCGTCGACGCGCTGACCACGGACGACTCGATCCTCGCCGGGTACGCCTCCCAGGACCAGTTCAAGGGCAAGTTCAAGCTGGGCGGCCTCAAGATGACCAACGAGAACTACGGCATCGGCGTCAAGAAGGGCAGCGACCTCAAGGACAAGATCAACAAGGCCCTCGAGGAGATGGTCGCGGACGGTTCCTGGGAGAAGGCCGTGCAGGCCAACTTCGGCCCCGCGAACTACCAGTACGAGCCGGCCCCGAAGATCGGCGACGTCAAGTCCTGACCCGGCACCGCGGGTGCGCCGTCCTCGGTGAGGGCGGCGCACCCAGGACCCGGCCCCTTCACACGCGGAAGCGCGGGAGATCGTGTTCGACTTTCTTTCAGGCTATGACCTGCTGGGAGCCTTCTGGGTGACCGTGCAGCTCACGCTGCTCGCCGCCGTCGGCTCCCTGATCTGGGGCACCCTGCTGGCCGCCATGCGGGTCGGTCCGGTGCCCCTCATGCGCGGTTTCGGCACCGCCTACGTCAACATCGTGCGGAACATCCCGCTGACGGTGATCATCCTCTTCACCTCCCTGGGACTGAACCAGACCCTCGGGGTGAACCTCGGCTCGCAGAACTTCGACACCATCAACTTCCGGCTCGCCGTGCTCGGCCTGATCGCCTACACCTCGGCGTTCGTCTGCGAGGCGATCCGCTCCGGCATCAACACGGTGCCGGTCGGCCAGGCGGAGGCGGCCCGCGCGCTCGGGCTGAGCTTCACCCAGGTGCTGACCCTGGTGGTGCTGCCGCAGGCGTTCCGCTCGGTGGTCGGCCCGCTGACCAACGTCCTGATCGCGCTCACCAAGAACACCACGGTGGCCGCCGCGATCGGCGTGGCCGAGGCGGCCCTGCTGATGAAGGAGATGATCGAGAACGAGGCCGAACTGCTGCTGATCTCCGCGGTCTTCGCGTTCGGTTTCGTGGTCCTGACGCTGCCGACCGGCCTGATCCTCGGCTGGGTGGGCAAGAAGGTGGCGGTGAAGCGATGAGCGGCTCGTCCGTCCTGTACGACGCGCAGGGGCCCCGGGCCAGGCGGCGCAACGTCGTCTACACCGTCGTGTTCGGCCTCGCCCTGGCCGCCCTGGTGTGGTGGGTGTACCGCAGCCTGAGCGACAAGGGGCAGCTGGACTGGGAGAAGTGGAAGCCGTTCTTCTCCGGGTCCGAGGCGTGGACCACGTACATCCTGCCGGGCCTGAAGAACACGCTGATCGCGGCCGCCCTGTCGATGCTGATCGCGCTGCCCCTCGGCGCGTTGTTCGGCATCGCGCGCCTGTCCGACCATGTGTGGGTCCGGGTGCCGGCCACGGTGATCGTGGAGTTCTTCCGGGCCATCCCGGTGCTGATCCTGATGATCTTCGGGAACGCGCTGTTCTCCGAGTACACCTCGGTCAGCTCCGACGACCGCCCGCTGTACGCCGTCGTCACCGGCCTGGTCCTGTACAACTCCTCCGTCCTCGCCGAGATCGTCCGCGCGGGCATCCTGGCCCTGCCCAAGGGGCAGACGGAGGCCGCCCAGGCCATCGGCCTGCGCAAGACCCAGATCATGACGTCGATCCTGCTGCCGCAGGCGGTCACCGCGATGCTGCCGGCGATCGTCAGCCAGCTGGTGGTGATCGTGAAGGACACCGCGCTCGGCGGCGCGATCCTCACCTTCCCCGAGCTGCTGGCCGCGGTCTCCCCGATGAGCTCGTACTACGGTGCGAACACCATCGCCAGCTTCACGATCGTGGCGGTGATCTTCGTCCTGCTCAATTTCGGCCTCACCAGCTTCGCGAGCTGGCTGGAGCGGAGGTTGCGGCGCCGCAAGAAGTCGACGGGTGCGGTCCTCGCCCCGGCGGCGGTCGGCGGCGCCGAGTCGACGGGGGCGACCGTCTGACGGTACGTCATGCTCCTGCTCGGGCAGGTGGCGTGAAGACGTGTGAACGGACGGCGGTGGAGTGATCACCACCGCCGCCGTCGCTTGACGCAAGCAGCGGCAATGGGTTGCATACGTTCTGTGATCGTGCACCCTGCTCCGACTGTCTGTTCACTTCCCTGCGTCAGGACACCGCTGCGGGCAGGGGGCGCCGCGCCGTGGACCCGGTGATCGTCGTCGGCGCGGGGCCCGTCGGGCTCACGCTCGCACTGGCCCTGGCGCGTCAGGGCGTGCCGTCCGTGGTGCTGGACGAGACACCGGGCCGGGACACGCCACGCGCCGCGCGCACCGTGGTGCTGCACGAGGACACCGCCGCGCTGGTGGAACGGCTGGCCGGGACGTCCCTCGACGGGGCCGGGCTGCGCTGGACGGGATGGCGGGCGCTGCGGCGCAAGCAGGTGACGCATCAGGTCGTCTTCAGCGGCGCCTCCGACGCCCTGCCGCCCGGCGTGCGCGGTGCGCTGACCGCCGGCCGCGGGGCGCGCGGCACCGACGGGGCGTTCGGTGCCGACTCCGGCGATCCGGCGGACGACGCCGTCCCCGACGGTGCCGTCACGGCCGGACCGGCGCCGCTGCACATCGCCCAGCACCTGCTCACCGACATCCTGCGCGCCGCCGTCGCCCGCGAGCCGCTGGTGGAACTCGCCGTGGACAGCCGGCTGGACGCCGTGGAACAGGAGGCCGCGGGCGTCACCGCCCACACCCGCGGACCCTCGGGGACCTGGTGGCGCGGCAGTTATCTGGTGGGCTGCGACGGGTCGCGGTCGACCGTGCGGAAACTGCAGGACATCCGCTTCCCCGGCCGCACGGCCGTGGAACGGTACGCCGTGGCGGCGCTGCGCACGGAGCTTCCCTGGGCCGGGGAAGCGTTCCTGCACCGGATGCCGCCGTGGCGGACGACCAACCCCTTCGCCGGAGAGATCGTCGCGCGTCCGCTCCCGGACGGCGTGTGGCGGCTGGACTGGCTGCTGCCGCCCGGCAAGGACCTGGTCACGCCCGAACTGGTGGTCACCTGGATCAGGGAGACCCTCGGCGGCTGGACCGGCGAGACGACCGTGTCGTACGAACTGCTGGACACCGGTGTGCACACGGTGCACCACCGGCTGGCCCGGCGCTGGCGGGCGGGGCGGGTCTTCCTCGCCGGGGACGCGGCGCACCTGCTGGGCTCCTGCGGCACCCACGGCCTCGACGAGGGCCTGCGCGACGCCGACAACCTGGCCTGGAAGCTTGCCGCGGTCTGGCACGACGGCCCGCACGAGACCCTGCTGGACAGCTACCAGGCCGAACGGCGCGCCTGCGTGGCCGCCCGGCTGCGCGCCGCGGACCGGGTGCTGCCCGCACTGCGCGGGCGGGGCGGCCTGCGCACGCTCGTCCCGGGGGCGGCCCGCGGGCAGCAGACGCTGCTCATGGAGGGTCACCTGGGGCGCGGCACGCTCGGCGCGCCGGGATCGTACACCGCCTCGCCGCTCACGGCGCCGCCCTGCGAGGCCGAGGTCCCGGTGGACACCCCGCCCGGCGCGCAGGTCGTCGACGTGCCGGTGACCGCGGAGGACGGCACCGTGGTGCCGCTGCGGGAGCGGCTGGGCCGCAGGGCGCTGCTGGTGGTGCTGGTGGCGCCGGGCTCGTCGGTGTGGGACCGCCGGCACTGGGTGAGCGCCGGGGTCATGCCCCGGCTGGCCGCCGCGGTGACCGCGCTGCCGCACCCCGCCGAGCTGCTGGTCGCCGAGCGCTACCCGGGCGCGGCCCCGCACACCGTGCTCCTGGTCCGGCCGGACGGACACCTGGTCACCGCGCTGAACGGGGTGCGCCCGGCCGACCTGTACGCGGCGGCGGAGGCGACACTGGGCGGTCCGGCACCCAGCACGACGACGCGCGAGCAGGCCGGAGCACGGTGAACGGCTCCCGGCGCGACGGGTGGTGAGCCGCTCCGGCGCGGGCGCGGCGCGCCGGGTGCGGGCCCGAAGGCGCACGCGGGCGCGAGGCCGGCCGCGGGCGCGGAGGGGCGGTGAAGTGCGCCGTCGGTGCTCCGTCCGAAGGGTGGGCGCCGGTTGACCGGCCTGGGCCGTCATGGTGTACTCCGATCCATGAACGACACCGATGTGCGCCTGTGGCGGAGGGTCCACATGGACCTCGTCCGCTATGCGGGCTGCGTGTGTCGTCCGTCCTGCTGAACGGCATTCCCCCTCACCTCTTTCGCGTCTTTCGCGCGCGTCGTCGGCCTGCCCGTGTGCTGCCGCGCGCTGTCCCGCGAACGTTCTCCAGGACGGTGTCACGTGTCTTCCCTGTCTTCTCCGCCTTCCTTCCCTGCGCCCACCTCCACGCCCGTCTCCTGCGGACCGGCTGCTTCCGCCACGCCTTCTGCGCATTCCGCGCCGCCCACGCAGGCCGAACTCCTCGACTTCGCCCGCCGTGCCGCCGCCGATCCCGAACTGATCGCCTCGTTGCCGCTGGACCCGCAGGGCCGCACCTGGGTGCGGCTGGACGGGCCCGGGGGCAGCGAGGCCTGGCTGATCGGCTGGCCGCCCGGCAGCGGCACCGGCTGGCACGACCACGCCGACTCGATCGGCGCCTTCGTCACGGCGGCCGGTGAACTGACCGAGCACGCGCTCGCCGCCCGTATCCCCACGGACGGCTGGACATTGCTGGAACTCGCCGACGGCGTGGACCGGTCACGACGGCTGCCGACCGGGCAGGGCCGTTCCTTCGGCCGGCACCACGTCCACGAGGTGCTCAACGAGTCCACCGAGCGGCACGCGATCTCCGTGCACGCCTACTACCCGCCGCTGCCCCGGATCCGCCGCTACAGCCGCACCGATCGGACGCTGCGTCTGGAGCACGTCGAACGCCCGGAGGACTGGCAGTGAACGAGGACCGGCAGCAGGTCGGCATCGACGACCTGCTCGAGCGGGTGCGCCGCACCTACCGGCGTGTCGAGCCGCCGGAGGCGTACACCGCCGCCCGGGACGACGGCGCCCTGCTCGTGGACATCCGCTACGCGGCGCTGCGCGAGCGGGACGGGCTCGTCCCCGGTGCCGTGGTGGTGGAGCGCAACGAACTGGAGTGGCGACTGGACCCGCTGGGCAGCCACCGGCTTCCCGAGGCCACCGGCCA
Source organism: Streptomyces thermoviolaceus (assembly GCF_045209695.1). Classification (NCBI taxonomy): domain Bacteria; kingdom Bacillati; phylum Actinomycetota; class Actinomycetes; order Kitasatosporales; family Streptomycetaceae; genus Streptomyces; species Streptomyces thermoviolaceus. The sequence continues at coordinate 1,365,254 of NZ_CP109280.1, forward strand.
CGACCTGCGGGTGATCGTTCTGTGCGACGAGGGATACGCCTCGAGCCTGGCGGTCGCCTCCCTGCACCAGCTGGGTCTGCACCGGGCGACCGATGTGATCGGCGGTTTCCAGGCGTGGCGGGCTGCCGGGCTGCCGGTCGAGCCCTGTCAGCCGCCGCGGGCACCGTAGCCGGACGGCCGTCGGGACGTCTCCCGAGGCTCCGGGCTGCGCCTGAGCGGCTCTCGGCGTCGCGCCTCAGAGGCTCTCGGCGTCGAGGGCCTCAGCAGCTGTCGTCGAGGAAGGCCGTGTCCTCGCCTTCCTCCTCCAGCGCCTGGCGGACCACTCCCAGGGCCAGGCCCTGGGAGTACCCCTTGCGGGCGAGCATGCCGGCGAGGCGGCGTATCCGCCGATCGCGGTCCAGACCCCGGGTGGCGCGCAGCTTGCGGGCGACCAGCTCGCGAGCGGTGGCCTCCTCGCGCTCGGCGTCGAGCCGGCCGACGGCCTCGTCGATCAGGGCGGTGTCGACGCCCTTGGTCCGCAGTTCCTGGGCGAGCGCGCGCCGGGCGAGGCCGCGGCCGTGGTGCCGGGACTCCACCCAGGCGTTGGCGAACGCGCCGTCGTCGATGAGCCCGACCTCCTCGAAGCGGGAGAGCACCTGTTCGGCGACGTCGTCCGGGATCTCCCGCTTGCGCAGGGCGTCGGCGAGCTGCTTGCGGGTGCGTGGAGTCCCGGTGAGCAGGCGCAGGCAGATCGCACGCGCCCGCTCCACCGGGTCTCCCGAAGGCTCCCCCTGCTCGGCCCTCGACGAGGAAGAGGTGCCCCCGCCCGCCGCGGACGCCGCGCCGGTCCTGCGCCGGCCTGGTCCGCGTCCGCCGCGCGCCCCGCCGTCACGCGGGCCGCCCCGGCGCGAGCCGTCCGGCGCCGCGCCGGTCACGGCATCGGCGCTGTCCTGTGGTCCCGGGCCGTCGTCGTAGGCGTGGTCGTCGTCGGGTCCGTACGGCGTCTGTCGCCCGTGGAGTCCGGTGTCGCGAGGACCGGTGCCGTTCCCGGTGCCCGTCCCCCGCGGGGCACCGAGAGCGAGGTGCTCGTCGTACGCGTACTCCGCCCAGTCGGTTCGCCGTGTCACGGGTCAGCTCTTGGCCGCGACGGCCTTGGGCTTGCCGGCCTTGGCCGCTGCCGGTGCCGGAACCGCCTTGGCCGCGTCCTCCGCGGCGGACGTCGCGGCCGCGCCCTGCTCGGCGGCGGGCTCCTCCGAGCGGACGCCGACGCCCAGCTTCTCCTTGATCTTCTTCTCGATCTCGTTGGCCAGGTCGGGGTTGTCCCTGAGGAAGTTGCGCGCGTTCTCCTTGCCCTGGCCGAGCTGGTCGCCCTCGTAGGTGTACCAGGCGCCGGCCTTGCGGATGAAGCCGTGTTCCACGCCCATGTCGATCAGTCCGCCCTCGCGGCTGATGCCCTGGCCGTAGAGGATGTCGAACTCGGCCTGCTTGAAGGGCGGGGCGACCTTGTTCTTGACGACCTTGACGCGGGTGCGGTTGCCGACCGCCTCCGTGCCGTCCTTCAGGGTCTCGATGCGGCGGATGTCCAGGCGCACCGAGGCGTAGAACTTCAGCGCGCGGCCACCGGTGGTGGTCTCCGGCGAGCCGAACATCACGCCGACCTTCTCGCGCAGCTGGTTGATGAAGATCGCGGTGGTCTTGGACTGGTTGAGCGCACCGGTGATCTTGCGCAGGGCCTGGCTCATCAGCCGGGCCTGCAGACCCACGTGGCTGTCGCCCATCTCGCCCTCGATCTCCGCGCGCGGCACCAGTGCGGCGACGGAGTCGATGACGATCAGATCGAGAGCGCCGGAGCGGACCAGCATGTCCACGATCTCCAGCGCCTGCTCGCCGTTGTCCGGCTGGGAGAGGATCAGCTGGTCGATGTCGACGCCCAGCTTCTTGGCGTACTCGGGGTCGAGGGCGTGCTCCGCGTCCACGAAGGCGACCTGGCCGCCGGCCTTCTGCGCGTTCGCCACGGCGTGCAGCGTCAGGGTCGTCTTGCCGGAGGACTCCGGTCCGTAGATCTCCACGACACGGCCGCGCGGCAGACCACCGACACCCAGGGCCACGTCGAGCGCGGTCGACCCGGTCGGGATGACCTCGATGGGCTCCTTCGACCGCTCGCCCATGCGCATGACCGCGCCTTTGCCGAATTGCCGTTCAATCTGCGCGAGCGCGGCGTCGAGCGCCTTCTCGCGGTCGGTTGCTGCCATGGGTTCCACCCGGTTTGCTTGAGTCGATCGCTTCACGCCGAAGACGCTAACGCCTGCCACTGACAACGCGCCTCGACGCACATCCGGCCTGTGGACAACCAGGGATCACACTATCCCAAACACGGACGAAATCCCCCTTCGCCCTGTCTCACCGGAGCCCTCATAAGAATAGATGTTCGATTTTTGTGTCAAGCTCGCCACCCCCTGGGTCACGCGGCGACGCCTGCGCCGCCCACCGGCTCTCCTCGCCTCCGTGCCGGGTCGACACGGCCGCAGGCCCGGCCTGCCGACCGCCGCCGCCGCAGCCACGGCGCAACCGCTCCCGCCCCGGTCCCGGGTGCTCCCGGCGGACCGGGGCGGGACAGGCCCGGGCGGAGCCGCGACGGCCGGCACCCGGGCACCGCGTCACCCTCCGGCCACGCCCTCCCCGGCCGCCTCCGGCGCCTGCGCCGGGGCGTCCGCCGTCCTCCCGTGGTCCGCGGCGGCACCGGCGTCGTCCTCGTTCCTGGAGCGCGCCCACGCCTGCCGCGCACGGGCGAGCAGGCCCGGCGCGGTGCCCCGGCCGCGCGGGTGACCGTGGACACGGGGGTCGTCCACGACCGCGTACCGCTTGACGTAGACCCCCAGGAACGCCTGGAGCGTGGCGACGGCAGGGATGGCGATCAGCGCGCCGACCGCGCCGAGCAGCGCGGTGCCCGCGATCACCGATCCGAAGGCCACGGCGGGATGAACGTCGACCGTCTTCGAGGTGAGCTTGGGCTGCAGCATGTAGTTCTCGAACTGCTGGTAGATCACCACGAACACCAGAACCCACAGCGCGTACCACGGGTCGACCGTGAACGCGATCAGCATCGGCAGGGCACCCGCGAGATAGGTGCCGATGGTGGGCACGAACTGCGAGACCAGCCCCACCCAGACGCCGAGCACGGGCGCGTAGGGCACCTCCAGGATCTGCAGCACGATGTAGTGGGCGACGCCCGAGACCAGCGCCATCAGGCCGCGCGAGTACAGATAGCCGCCGGTCTTGGCGACGGCGATCTCCCAGGCGCGCAGCACCTCCGCCTGGCGGGCGGGCGGCAGCACGGAGCACAGCGCCCGGCGCAGCCGCGGCCCGTCGGCGGCGAAGTAGAACGAGAACAGCGTCACCGTCAGCAGCTGGAACAGGCCACCGAGGACCTGCGTGGACACGTCGAGCACGCCCTCCGCGCTGTTCTGCGCGTAGCTGCGCAGCCAGTCGGAGTGGAGCAGCCCCTCCTGGATGTCCACCCGGCGCAGCTGGGTGTGGAAGGTCGCGTTGGCCCAGTTGACGAGGGAGTCGAGGTACTCGGGAAGCCCCTCGATCATCTTCACGATCTGCCCGGCCAGTATCGAGCCGAGCAGGACGACGAAGCCCGTCGTCGCGACCGCCAGGGCCAGGAAGACCAGGAAGGTGGCGAGGCCGCGGCGTATGCCGTGGGCGGCCATGCGGCTGACCGCCGGTTCGATCGCCAGGGCCAGGAAGAACGCGATCAGAATGTTGATCAGCAGCCCGGTCACCTGGTGGAAGGCCCAGCTGCCCAGCTGGAAGGCGGCGATCAGGGCGAGCGCGAGCACCATGGCGCGCGGCAGCCAGTGCGGCATGCGGGCACGGCCGCCCCGCCCGTCGGGTCTGCCGGTCGCAGTCCGGCCGGGTGGCGTCGTACCGGTCGAGGGGGCCTGCCGGGCCGTGTGCCCGGACTCTTCAGTGGGTACCACGGTGCCAGTCTCGCCCACGCCGCCGACAGTTCCGCACGGACCCGTTCCACTTGCGCCAGGTCCTGCGCCGGTGCCGGTCAGCGTTTCTCCTGTGGGACGTCCATGACCTGGCAGACCACCCGCCAGACGTCCTTCGCGTCCCAGCCGGCCGCCAGTGCCTCGTGCACCGTGCGCCCGCCCAGCTCCGACATCACGTGGTCGCGTGCGAAGGTGTCGGCGTACCCCGCTCCGAAGTGCTCCGCCATCCGCTCCCAGAAGACCGTCAACCGCATGCAGCCAGTATCCCGCCCCCGGGTGCGACCCTGAGCGGGGTGCTCCTGCGGCGGCCGCTTCCCGCCCTACGGTCGGTCGCATGCCCGAGACACGAGTGTCCGAGACTCGAGCCTGCCCCCTGCCGGTGCCGTCCGCGGCGTCCTCTGCGCTGCGACGCGCCGAGCACTTCGTGTGGCTGACCGCGCGCGTGCTGGAGCAGCGGCTGTTCGCCTACCACTTCCTGCACGGCGCGGCCGACCCGGTGGAGACGGCACTGGACGCCTACCGGACCGACGGCTTCGGATACGGCCACGCGCTGGAGCCCGAGCTGCGCGGCCCCGCCGGCCATCCGCTGCACACCGCCCGCGCACTGCGGGTGCTGGACGCCATCGGCCGGTGCGACGCCCGGCGAGCCGAGCGGGTGTGCCGCTACCTGATCTCGGTGTCCACCCCGGACGGCGCGCTGCCCGCCGTGCTCCCCGACGCGCTCCCCGGTACGGCGGCGTCGCCTGGACCAGCGGCGGAGCACCCGGCGGGCGATCTTCTGGCCACCGGGCCGGTGGTGGGCCTGCTGCATCGCAATCAGGTGTGGCACGCGTGGCTGTTCAGGGCGACCGATTTCTGCTGGCGGCGGGTCGAGGCGCTGGATGCGACCCGGCCGGGCGAGGTGCAGGCGGCCGTCGCGTTCCTGGACGGAGTTCCCGACCGTCCGCGCGCGCGGGCGGCCGCCGAGCGGCTGGGCCGTCTGGTGCGTGAGCGGCGCCTCGCGGTGCTGGACCCCGACCTGCGCGCGTCGTGGCCGCTCGCGCCGGGGCACGCGCCGGGTGAGCACCTGTTCCCGCACGACTTCGCCACCACGCCGCACTCCGTGGCGCGCGCCTGGTTCACGGACGAGGAGATGGACCGCTCCCTGGATTTCCTGGCCGGCCGACAGCAGGAGGACGGCGGCTGGCCGGTCACCCGGCGCCCGTGGGCGCCCGGCGCGGAGCGGGAGGCCCGCCCCATGGTGACGATCGAGGCGCTGTGCACCTTGCGGGCGTACGGCCGCGCCATCGCCTGAGGACGACGGCGCGGCCAGCGGGGGCCGCCGGTCGCCGGGCGCGCGTCGGAGCGCGGGGAGGGGCAGGGGTGCTTCGGCCATGCGGTGCGCGCCCCGGCGCACGTCCCCATGACGGACGCATCCGCTCCGGTCGGGGCGCTGTGGGTCGTAGGGGCTCACCCGGCCAGCGCACGCACGCCCGCGGTCACCACCACGGCCGCTGCCACCACCAGGAGGAAGGGGGCGCGCAGCAGCAGTGCCACGGCCGCGGCGGCGAGCCCGGCGGCCCGCGCGTCCAGGACGAGGTGCCGGCCGTCGGCGAAGGTCTGCTGCGCGGTCAGCGCGGCGAGCAGGGCCACGGGCAGGAGTGCGGCGAGCCGCTTGACCAGGGGTTTTTGCAGCACACCGGCCGGAACCAGCAGGCCGGCGAGCTTGACGGCGTAGCAGCCGACGAAGGTCGCGCCGATCGCGATCCAGACGGTCACCGGTCGTCCTCCCCCGCGCCGCTGCCGGTCGTCTCCGACATGCCGTGCGTGCCGTCGGCCGTTCCCCCAGCGCCCGCGGGCGTGGGGGCGCGGCGCGTGCGGCGGCCCGCCAGGTACAGCACGGCCGGTGCGGCCGACGCCGCCGCGAGGACGGGCACCCCGGCCGGCAGCACGGGCAGCAGGCCCAGCCCGAGGAGCACGGCGAGCGCGGCCACCGCACGCTCGGTGGCGCTCTTCAGCATGGGCGCGAGCAGGGCGAGGAACACGGCCGGGCCGGCCGCGTCCAGGCCCCAGGCACCGGTGTCGCCGAGGGCCTTCGCCCCCAGCGCGCCCAGCAGCGTGGTCAGGTTCCACAGCAGGTACAGCGAGGCCCCGGTCACGGTGAAGCCGATCCGCGCGGCGCGCCGGGAGGGCTGGGCGAGGGTCACCGCCGTGGTCTCGTCGATGACCCACTGGGCGGCCAGGGGCCGCAGTGCGCGCGGCAGAGCCAGCAGCTGGGACAGCCGCAGCCCGTAGAAGGCGTTGCGCACCCCCAGGAAGAAGGCGCCCGCCGCCGCCGTGAACGGGCCGCCCCCGGCCGCCAGGGCTCCCACCAGCGCGAACTGGGAGGCGCCGGTGAACACCAGCAGGCTGAGCGCGCAGGTCTGGGGCAGGGTCAAGCCGCTGCCGGCGGAGGTCGCCCCGAAGGCGAAGCCGGACAGGCCGACGGCGATGCCGACGGCGAGGGCGTCCCGGACGACGGCGGTGTCCGGCTTCCCTGCGGCGGCGCCGACGGCATGACCCGCGCCCGTGCCGGTGCGACCCGCGCCCGTGTCGGTGCAAGTGGTCCGTTGTGTCACGCCCCGGACGGTAGGAGCAGCCGCGGCCGGGCGTCTTGTACGTTCTTGCGCTCCCGCTGGTAGGCGCCCGGAGGAACGCCCACGATCCGGGAGAAGTGGCGGCTCAGGTGCGACTGGTCGGTGAAGCCGACGGCCGCCGCGGCCTCGGCCGGGGCGACGCCGCGGTCCAGCAGCTGCCGGGCCCGGCGCACCCGGGCGTCGGTGAGCCAGGTGTGCGGGGGCATGCCGTAGGCACTGCGGAAGGCGCGCAGCAGGGCGAAGGGGCTCGTCGACAGTTCGGCCGCCAGCTGGTGCAGGGTCGGCGGCTCGGCCATGCGCTCCTCGAGCACGGCACGGGCGCGGGCGGCGGTCCGGGCGCCCGCGGTGCGCACCTCGCGCCGGGGCAGCGCCCCGCCGTTCAGCCGCAGCAGCCGCGTCACGGCGACCCTGAGCAGCGTGTCGGCGGCGAGCGCGTTGCCCTCGTCGGTGGCCCGCAGCACCTGGTGCACCAGCACCGCCGCGTACGGGTCGTCCAGGACGGGGCTGACGAAGCCCGGGGTGCCCCGTATGCGGGTGGTCTCGGCGGCGATCTCCGCGACCAGACCGGGCGCCGGGTAGACGGCCCCGTAGCGCCACCCCGTGGGGACCCCCGCCCGGCCCGTGTGCGGGGTGTCGGGGTTGATCAGCGCCAGCGAGCCCGGACCGGCGTACTGGTCGCCGCCGCGGTGGTCGAACACCTCCACGCCCTCGGCGATGGCGGCGATCACGAAGTGCTCGTGGGTGTGGCGCGTGAACTCCTTGCGGACGTACCGGGCGCGCAGCAGGTCGACGCCGGGCAGTTCCTCGTACCGCCAGTGCCGTGCGTGTTCCCGACGCGCTGCCGCCATGGACCCATTGTCCGCGTGTCCGCTCCGGTCGTTGCCCGCTCCGGTCGATGTCCGCTCCAGTGGGACGGCGGGAGGCGGTCCGGCCCGGCGAAGCCGGCGAAAGCGCAGGCCAGCTGGGTGGCGATGGGCGTTCCGCCCCGGATTGTCAGTGGCCGGGTGCACGATGGACCCATGGTCAGCGACGCACACCAGGCCCTCGACGGCTTCTCCCCCGCGACCCGCGGCTGGTTCACGGGGGCCTTCTCCGCGCCCACCGCGGCCCAGGCGGGCGCGTGGCGGGCGATCGCCGAGGGCTCGGACGTGCTGGTGGTCGCACCGACCGGCTCCGGCAAGACGCTGGCCGCCTTCCTCGCCGCCCTGGACCGGCTGGCCTCGACGCCGCCCCCGGCCGAGCCGAAGAAGCGCTGCCGTGTGCTGTACGTCTCCCCGCTCAAGGCCCTGGCCGTCGACGTGGAGCGGAATCTGCGCAGCCCCCTGACCGGCATCCGCCAGGAATCCGTCCGCCTGGGCCTGCCCGAGCCGGACATCAAGGTCGGCATCCGCTCCGGTGACACCCCGGCCGCCGAGCGTCGCGCCCTGGCCACCCGCCCGCCGGACATCCTGATCACCACGCCCGAGTCGCTCTTCCTCATGCTGACCTCGGCCGCACGCGATGCGCTGACCGGTGTGGAGACGGTGATCCTGGACGAGGTGCACGCGGTGGCCGGCACCAAGCGCGGCGCCCATCTCGCGCTGTCCCTGGAACGGCTGGACGAGCTGCTGCCGCGGCCGGCCCGGCGCATCGGGCTGTCCGCGACCGTCCGCCCGGTCGACGAGGTCGCCCGCTTCCTCTCGCCGCGCCGCAAGGTGGAGATCGTCCAGCCGCCGTCGGCCAAGGAGTTCGACCTGTCGGTCGTCGTCCCCGTCGAGGACCTGGGCGAGCTCGGCGGTTCCCCGGCCACCGACGGCGGCGAGGGCGCGGAGCGACCGTCGATCTGGCCGCATGTCGAGGAGCGCATCACCGATCTGGTGCAGGCGCACCGCTCCACCATCGTGTTCGCCAACTCCCGCCGGCTGGCCGAACGCCTGTGCAATCGGCTCAACGAGATCGCCTACGAGCGGGCCACCGGCGAGTCCCTCGCGGAACATCACGCTCCGGCCGAGCTGATGGGCAACTCGGGCGCGGCGCACGGCGCGCCCCCGGTCCTGGCGCGCGCCCACCACGGCTCGGTCTCCAAGGAGCAGCGCGCCCAGGTGGAGGAGGACCTCAAGGCCGGGCGGCTGCCGGCGGTGGTGGCCACCTCCAGCCTGGAGCTGGGCATCGACATGGGCGCCGTGGACCTGGTGGTCCAGGTGGAGTCGCCGCCGTCGGTGGCGTCCGGCCTGCAGCGCGTGGGCCGCGCGGGCCACCAGGTGGGCGCGGTCTCCCGCGGGGTGGTGTTCCCCAAGTACCGGGGCGATCTGGTGCAGGCCGCGGTGGTCACCGAACGGATGCGCTCGGGTGCCATCGAGTCCCTGAAGGTGCCCGCCAACCCGCTGGACGTCCTCGCCCAGCAGCTCGTGGCGATGACGGCCATGGACACCTGGCAGGTGGACGACCTGCTGGCGCTGGTGCGCCGGGCGGCGCCCTTCGCGTCGCTGCCGGAGTCGGCGTTCACCGCCGTGCTCGACATGCTCGCCGGGCGCTACCCGTCCGACGCGTTCGCGGAGCTGCGCCCGCGCGTGGTGTGGGACCGGGTGGCGGGCACGGTCACCGGCCGGCCCGGCGCGCAGCGGCTGGCCGTCACCTCCGGGGGCACGATCCCCGACCGCGGCCTGTTCGGTGTCTTCCTCGCCGGCGCCGACCCCAAGAAGGGCGGCGGCCGGGTCGGCGAGCTGGACGAGGAGATGGTCTACGAGTCCCGCGTGGGGGACGTGTTCACGCTGGGCACCACGTCCTGGCGGATCGAGGACATCACCCGCGACCGGGTGCTGGTCTCCCCCGCGCCGGGCGTGCCGGGCCGACTGCCGTTCTGGAAGGGCGACCAGCTGGGCCGGCCGCTGGAGCTGGGCCGCGCGGTCGGCGCGTTCCTGCGCGAGGTCGGCTCGCTGCCCGAGGACGACGCCCGGCTCAGGCTGCTGACGGCCGGCCTGGACGCGTGGGCCGCGGACAACGTCCTGGCGTATCTCAAGGAGCAGCGCGAGGCCTGCGGTCATGTCCCCGACGACCGGACGATCGTGGTCGAACGGTTCCGTGACGAGCTGGGCGACTGGCGGGTCGTGGTGCACTCCCCGTTCGGCGCCCAGGTGCACGCCCCGTGGGCGCTGGCGCTCGGGGCCCGCCTGTCGGAGCGGTACGGCATGGACGCCCAGGTCATGCATGCCGACGACGGCATCGTGCTGCGGCTGCCCGACGCCGACCTGATGGGCCTGGACCTGCTCGACCAGGACCCGGCGCGCACCGGCGCCGCGTACGACGCCGAGCAGGCGCCGGTCGGCGCGGCGGACGTCGCCTTCGACAAGGGCGAGATCGAGCAGATCGTCACCGACCAGGTCGGCGGCTCGGCCCTGTTCGCCTCCCGTTTCCGCGAGTGCGCCGCCCGCGCACTGCTGCTGCCGCGCCGCAACCCCGGCAGACGCACGCCGCTGTGGCAGCAGCGGCAGCGGGCCGCGCAGCTGCTGCAGGTGGCGAGCGAGTTCGGGTCGTTCCCGATCGTGCTGGAGGCGATCCGCGAGTGCCTCCAGGACGTGTTCGACGTCCCCGGCCTGGTGGAGCTGATGGGGGACGTGGAGTCCCGCAAGGTCCGCCTGGTGGAGGTCACCACCCCGGAGCCGTCCCCCTTCGCCCGCTCGCTGCTGTTCGGGTACGTCGCCCAGTTCCTGTACGAGGGCGACTCCCCGCTCGCCGAGCGCCGGGCCGCCGCGCTGTCCCTGGACTCCAGGCTGCTGGCGGAGCTGCTGGGCCAGGCGGAGCTGCGGGAGCTGCTGGACGCCGAGGTGCTGGTCGAACTGGAGCGGGAGCTGCAGTGGCTGACCGAGGACCGCCGGGTCAAGGACGTCGAGGGCGTCGCGGACGTGCTGCGGGTCCTCGGCCCCCTCACCGACGCCGAGCTGATCGAGCGGGGCGCGGAAGCGGGCTGGGCGGAGGAGCTGTCCGGTGCCCGCCGGGCCATCCGGGTGCGGATCGCCGGCGTCGACCACTGGGCCGCGGTCGAGGACGCGGGCCGGCTGCGCGACGCGCTCGGCACGGCCCTTCCGGTCGGGGTGCCGGAGGCCTTCACCGAGCCGGTCAAGGACCCCCTGGGCGACCTGCTGGCACGCTACGCCCGCACCCACGGGCCGTTCACCTCGGCCATGGCGGCGGCCCGGTTCGGTCTGGGCGTGGCGGTCACCGAGGGCGCGCTGCAACGCCTCGCGGCCGCCGGACGCGTCGTCCAGGGCGAGTTCCATCCGGCGGGCAGCGGACAGGAGTGGTGCGACGCGGCGGTGCTGCGCCGGCTGCGACGGCGTTCGCTGGCCGCGCTGCGGCACGAGCTGGAGCCGGTGCCGCCGCCCGCGCTCGCCCAGTTCCTGCCCCCGTGGCAGCACGTCGGCCCGGGGCACCGCCTGCGCGGCGTCGACGGTCTGGTGCGGGCCGTGGAGCAGCTGCAGGGCGCGTCCGTGCCCGCCTCCGCGCTGGAGAAGCTGGTGCTGCCGTCCCGGGTGTCCGACTACACGCCCGCGATGCTCGACGAACTCACCGCGGCCGGCGAGGTGGTCTGGGCGGGCGCCGGGGCGCTGCCCGGCAAGGACGGCTGGATCTCGCTGTATCTGGCGGACGCCGCCCCGCTGCTGCTGCCGCCCCCGCTGCCGCTGGAGCTGACGGCGCTGCACCAGGCGGTGCTGGACACGCTCTCCGGCGGCTACGGGCTGTTCTTCCGGCAGATCGCCGACCAAGTCCGGGCCACCACCCACCCCGAGGCCACCGACCCGCAACTCGCCGACGCGCTGTGGGACCTGGCCTGGTCCGGCCGGCTCACCAACGACACGCTCGCCCCGCTGCGCGCCCTGCTGGGCTCGGGCCGCACCGCCGGTTCCACGGCGCACCGGGCCCGACGCGCCGTGCCGCGCGGACGGTACGGAGCCCTGACCGCGGCGGCACGCACCGGTTCCCGCAACGGCCCACCGACCGTCGCCGGCCGCTGGTCCCTGCTGCCCGCCCGGGACGGCGACACCACCGTACGGGCGCACGCCCTGGCCCGGACCCTCCTCGACCGGCACGGGGTGGTCACCCGAGGCGCGGTGGCCGCCGAAGGGGTGGAGGGCGGTTTCTCGGCCGTGTACCGGGTCCTGTCCGCCTTCGAGGAGAGCGGTCAGGCCCGGCGCGGCTATGTCGTCGAAGGGCTGGGCGCGGCCCAGTTCGCGATGGACGGCGCGGTGGACCGGCTGCGCGCGGTGGCCACGGCCCGGGAACGCGGGGAGGGTCCGCCCGGCACCGGCTTCGGCGGCGCCGGCCCGTCCGGTGCCGTCCCGCAGCCGGCCTTCCCCGGTCCCGTGCCCTTCGACACGTCCGGCATGCCCGGCGCACCGCCCCCCGTCGACCGGGGAGGGCCGTTCCCGGACGACACGGCGCCGGGCGGCGACGTCTTCCCCCAGGATCTCGGCTCCCCCGGCTACGGCGGCCCGCGCGGCGGTGGCGCGGAGGCCGTCCCGTACGCCGCCCGCCCCTCCGTCGGCGGCGACCGCCGCGGCCGTCCCGGTCCCGCCGGTCCCTCCGCGATCGTGCTGGCCGCCGCCGACCCCGCCAACGCCTACGGCGCCGCCCTGCCCTGGCCCGAGCCGCCGGCCGGTGCCGCGCACAAACCGGGCCGCAAGGCGGGCTCCCTGGTGGTGCTGGTGGCCGGCGAGCCGGCCCTGTACATGGAACGCGGCGGCAAGACCCTGCTGGCCTGGCCCGCGGATCCGGATGCCGAGGCCGGCGACGACCCCCGGCTGCGCGCGGCCGCACAGGCGCTGGCGGACGCGGCCCGTGCCGGAGCGCTCGGCACGGTCACGGTGGAGAAGATCAACGGCGTCTCCGCGCTGACCTCGCCCCTCGGCAGGCTGCTGGAGGAGGCCGGGTTCGTCGCCATCCCGCGCGGTCTGCGCCTGCGTGCCTGACAGAAGCGGTCCGCCCCGGCCGCGTGTCACGCTGGACGCATGCCCGAAGGTGACACGGTCTGGCAGGCAGCGCGGCGGTTGCACGACGCCCTCGCGGGCCGGGTGCTGACCCGCAGCGACTTCCGGGTGCCGGCGTACGCCACGGTCGATCTGGCCGGCCGGACCGTGCTGGACACCGTCGCACGCGGCAAGCACCTGCTCACCCGGATCGAGGGCGGTCTGACCCTGCACACGCACCTGCGCATGGACGGCGCCTGGAAGGTGTACGGCAGCGGGGAACGCTGGAAGGGCGGCCCCGCCCACCAGATCCGCATCGTCCTCGCCACCGCCGGCCGCAGCGCCGTCGGCTACCGCCTGCCCGTGCTGGAGCTGCTGCCCACCGCGCAGGAGACGCAGGCCGTCGGTCATCTCGGCCCGGACCTGCTCGGTGCCGACTGGGACCCGGAGCGGGCACTGGCCAACCTGCTGGCCGACCCCGCCCGCCCCCTCGGCGAGGCACTGCTCGACCAGCGCGTCCTCGCCGGCATCGGCAATGTGTACAAGAGCGAGCTGTGCTTCCTGCTCGGCGTGACCCCGTGGCTGACCGTCGGTTCCCTGCCCGCCGAGCAGGCCGCCCGGCTGCCCGGGCTCGCCAAGAAGCTGCTGGAGGCCAACCGCGACCGTCCGGTCCGGCAGACCACGGGTCTGCGTGCGCCGCGTCTGTTCGTGTACGGCCGCGCGCCGCGGCCCTGCCTGCGGTGCGGCACCTCCCTCCGGGTGGCCGACCAGGGCGACGGCTCCCAGGAGCGCCCCACCTACTGGTGCCCCGTCTGCCAGCGCGGCCCGGCGCCACCGCCGGGTTCCGCGCAGCGGTGGCGGGAGCGCCACCGCCGCAGCACGAGGTGACCGCGCGCCCGCAGCGCGGGCTCACACCGGTCCCGAGCCGTCGTCCGGCGCACGGGGCGGCCCGTCGCCGCCCGTCTCGAACGGCCATCCGCCCTGACCGGCGGTGAGCGTGTGCCCGCCGTGCCCGTACGGCCATCCCCCCGACGCCCAGAACGACGCACCGCCGCCTTCTCCGGCCGCCGGGCCGTCCGCGCGCCCGCCGGACACCACCCCCGGCCCTGCATCGGAACCGACACCGGCAGGAGAACCCGACCCTGCACCGGGGCCGACACCGGCAGGAGAGGCAGTCGGCCGCGTCGCGGACCCGGTCCGGTCGCCGCCGTCGCCGTCACCGCCTGCCGGCGCACCACCCGTGCGGCGGCGGATCAGCGCCGCCGTCCTGCGGCGGCGGCCCGGGCGGCCGCGTTCGTCGCTCTGGGGCATGCAGTGCACGGGCAGCACGCTCAGCCCCCAGCCGCCCGCCGCCACCGCGCCCTCGAGCACCCCGGCGTCGTCCGTCAGCAGCAGCCGCAGCACCGCCCACCACCACAGCGCGCCGAGTCCGGCAACGGTCCCCCAGCGCACCGCCGGCCCTGCCATCGCACCCAACCGCACGCCTACCTCCTGCCCGACGCCGAACGCCGCCCGCGCGCAGCAGGAGGGCGCACCGATGCACGCACAGGCGCACTGGTCGCTTCCTGACGCGGGTGCCCCAGGGACGCGACCCGCCTCCACGATCCCCCTGCGACAGCGCCGGCACAAACGAAAGCCCCGGCCAGGGGCTCCTGGGGTCGTCAGGAGCAGCCCCGGCCGGGGCTCGTCGGTCATGACTGCGGGCGAGTCGACGCAAGCGAGGACAGGCCACGCGGTACGGCACGCGGTCCACGCGCCGCCCGGTCGGCGCCGGCACCCGCGACGGAGGCGGGTGGGCGCGCCGGATCAGGCGGCGACGACGTCCACCGCTTCGGCGGTGGCGGGGGCCTTGATGGTCACCCGTTCCGGTGGCACACCGGTCACCGAGACGGAACCGAGCATCGGACGCACCGGCGTGGGCACCGCATCGGTCGCCGCGGCGGACTGGGCCAGCTCGGCGAGTGCCAGCTCGTCGCTGACCTCCCGCATCAGCTCGGACATCCGTACGTCCAGCGCGTCGCAGATGGCGGAGAGCAGTTCGGAGGAAGCCTCCTTCTGCCCCCGCTCCACCTCGGAGAGATAGCCGAGCGAAACCCGGGCGGACGAGGAGACTTCGCGCAGAGTACGGCCCTGGCGCTGCCGCTGCCGACGCAGCACGTCACCCAGCAGGCGACGGAGCAGAATCATCGGTGGCTCCCTCCTCGGACCGCGTAGCCGCATCCATCACGCCCCACCGTACCGCCTCGCGCCGCGGCCGTGCGGGGAGCGATGTCGTGTTCACTCAGGGCTGCAAACATCAAAACCCCCCGTTCCGTTCCGTATCCTGTGCCCGCTCATTCCTGGTCTGTTCGCCCGCTATCTGCCCCAGAAGCAGTGCGAGTACGCTCCGTACAGTCTCCATACGAATTTCCGTCCGACCGCCGTTCAACCGCAATGCGGTCGTTTTCCCGCCACAGCCGTCCCCTTCTTCCCCGCGGGCGGGTCCGGCGACGGCCACGAAGACCGTGCCGACGGGTCGGCCGTCCTGCGGGTCGGGTCCGGCGACACCCGTGGTCGCGATGCCCCAGTCGGCGTCCAGCGCCTTGCGCACGCCGACGGCCATCTGGGCCGCCACCTGCGGATCCACCGCCCCGCGCTGGGCCAGCAGAGTGGCGTCCACCCCCAGCAGCCGGTGCTTGAGATCGGTGGCGTAGGCGGTGACCGACCCCCGGAAGACGGCGGACGCCCCCGGCACGGTGGTGATCTCGGCCGCGACCAGGCCGCCGGTCAGCGACTCGGCGACGGCGACCGTCTCGCCCCTGTCCTTGAGCAGCCGGACGACCTCGGCGGCCGGTGCACTCACCCTCGCGACTCCTCCAACGCGGCCCCGCGCTCGGCGATTCCCCGCCGGCGCAGCACCATGGCCTGTCTCACATAGTCCAGCCCGGTCACGACGGTCAGCACCACGGCCACCGCCATGACCCAGAAGCGCAAGGTCGCCAGCCATCCGGTCAGCGCCAGCACGTACATCCCGACGGCCACGCCCTGGGTGAGCGTCTTCAGCTTGCCGCCGCGGCTGGCGGGGATGACGCCGTAGCGGATCACCAGGAAGCGCAGCAGCGTGATGCCCAGTTCGCGGCCGAGGATCACCCCCGTCACCCACCAGGGCAGGTCACCGAGTGCGGACAGGCAGATGAGGGCCGCCCCCATGATCGCTTTGTCGGCGATCGGGTCGGCGATCTTGCCGAAGTCGGTGACCAGGTTGTACGTCCTGGCCAGGTGGCCGTCGAACAGGTCGGTGATCATGGCGATGGCGAAGGCCGCCCAGGCGAACGACCGCCATGCCGGGTCGTACCCCCCGTCGGCCAGCATCAGCAGCACGAAGGCGGGCACCAGCAGCAGCCGCAGCATGGTCAGCAGGTTCGCCACGTTCCACACGCTGGCCTGGTTCACGGCCGCCGCCGCGATCTTCCCGCCACGTGCGGGCCTGCCGACGGCCGGCTCCTGCGCCCCACGGTCGCCTCCACCCGCTGCGGCACCGGAGGTCCCGTCCGCGCCGGTGCGGCCCGAGGCCGCCCCTCGTGCGCCGGTGGGGCCGCCCGCCGCGGACGCCGGGACTCCGGTCATCTGCCCGCCTCCTCACGCCCGAGGGCGCCCGGCAGCGGCTGCGCCACCAGGTCCACGCCCTGCGCGCCGGTCACCTTCGCCTCGACCATCTCACCGACGCGGACCGTCTCGGCACCGGTCAGCAGCACCTGCCCGTCCGTCTCGGGCGCCTGGTGCGCGGCACGGCCGAGAACGCCCTCCTCGTCGTCCACGGACTCCACGAGTACCCGCACCGTCTCCCCGATGCGTTCCTCGGCCCGCTGCGAGACGAGTTCCTCGGCCAGCCGGGTCACCCGCTCCAGCCGTTCGGCGACGACGTCCTCGTCCAGCTTGCCGTCGAATCCGGCCGCCTCGGTGCCCTCCTCGTCGGAGTAGCCGAAGACACCGATGGCGTCCAGCCGCGCCGCGTCGAGGAACCGTTCCAGTTCGGCCAGGTCGTCCTCGGTCTCGCCGGGGAAGCCGACGATGAAGTTGGAGCGCACACCGGCCTCGGGCGCCTTGGAGCGGATGGTGTCCAGCAGCTGGAGGAAGCGGTCGGTGTCGCCGAAGCGGCGCATGGCGCGCAGCACGCCGGGCGCGGAGTGCTGGAAGGACAGGTCGAAGTACGGGGCGACCTTCTCGGTGCCGGTCAGCACGTCGATGAGGCCGGGGCGCATCTCGGCCGGCTGCAGGTAGCTGACCCGGATCCGCTCGATGCCGTCGACCGCGGCCAGCTCGGGCAGCAGGGACTCCAGCAGCCGGATGTCGCCGAGGTCCTTGCCGTAGGACGTGTTGTTCTCGGAGACCAGCATGACCTCCTTGACGCCCTGCTCGGCCAGCCACCTGGTCTCGTTCAGCACGTCCGAGGGGCGGCGGGAGACGAAGGAGCCCCGGAAGGAGGGGATGGCGCAGAAAGAGCAGCGCCGGTCGCAGCCGGAGGCCAGCTTGACCGAGGCGACCGGGGAGCCGTCCAGGCGGCGGCGCAGGGGTGCACGCGGGCCGGAGGCCGGGGCGACGCCCTCGGGCAGGTCGGCCGGGCCGTGGCCCGGAATGACGACGTCCGCCTTGGCCTGCTGGCGCTCCACCGGGCTGATCGGGAGCAGCTTGCGCCGGTCGCGCGGCGTGTGCGGGGCGTGGATGCCGCCGCTGAGGATGGTCTGCAGGCGGTCGGAGATGTCCGCGTAGTCGTCGAAGCCGAGCACGCCGTCCGCCTCGGGCAGTGCCTCGGCGAGTTCCTTGCCGTACCGCTCGGCCATGCAGCCGACCGCGACGACGGCCTTGGTTCTGCCGTTGCCCTTCAGGTCGCTGGCCTCCAGCAGGGCGTCCACGGAGTCCTTCTTGGCGGCCTCCACGAAGCCGCAGGTGTTGACCACGGCGACGTCCGCCTCCGCGGCGTCCTTGACGAGCTGCCAGCCGTCCGCCTCCAAACGGCCTGCGAGCTCCTCCGAGTCCACCTCGTTGCGGGCGCAGCCGAGAGTGACGAGTGCGACGGTACGGCGTTCAGGCATGGGCTCAAGACTACTTCGTTCCGGCGACAGCCCACGTCGAAGGGGTTGGCCCGAGCAGGACCAACCCCTTCGTCACGCGTCCGCCCGTCTCCGGACGGGTCCCTATCCGGCCTGCGGGTCGCCCTTGGTGTAGGTGAGGCGCTCGACGGCACCCGGCTGGAACTGGTCCTCGATCTTCTTGCCGTTGACCCACAGCCGGACCGCGCCGGCGTCGCCGAGGACGAGGTCGATGCGGGAGTTGTCCTGGAAGGTCTTCGACTCGCCCTTGTTCAGCAGCCCGTCGAAGAGCATGCGGCCGTTGTGGTCCTTGGCGGAGATCCAGCTGCGCCCGTTCGGGGCGCTGATCCGCACGGTCACCTTGTCCTGGGGCGCGGCCGCGATGGCGCTCTCGGACGGAGCGGCCTTGTGGTCGGCGGATTTGCTGTGCTGCGGCGCCGGCGTGTCGGACGCGCCGGCGGAGGGCGTGGAGCCCTCGGCGACCTGTGTCCGGGCGTCGCTGTCGCCGCCGCCCGTTCCCTTGACGGCGGTGAAGCCGACGAAGCCGATGACGACCACGATGGCCGCGACCATGGCCGCGGTCCAGTTGGGCCCGCGCCGTTCCGGGCGGATACGTTCCGCCTCGAACAGCGGGGCGGCGGGGGTCGGGGCCGGGCGGCCGCCGTGCTCGGCGTCGTACTGCGCGAGCAGCTCGGCGGGATCGAGGTGCACGGCGCGGGCCAGGGTCCGGATGTGCCCGCGGGCGTAGACGTCGCCGCCGCAGGGGGCGAAGTCGTCGGCCTCGATGGCGCGCACGATGGCGTTGCGGATCCGGGTGGCGGCGCTGACCTGGTCGACGGTCAGGCCGGCAGCGAGGCGCGCATCTTTCAGGACACGGCCGATGGAGGGGCGGGCTTCCTCGGAAACGTCTTCGAACGGACGCTCGTCTTCAGGGGAGTTGCCGATGGACACGGGGGCGCCTTTCGAGCGTGTAGCCGCCTGTGCTGGACGTTCAGTCTAGGGGCGGAGCACAGGAGGGAGCGACCCGGCGGTAGCACTTTGTACGCCATCGGAATGGCCGGACAATCCGATGGTGGGACAGGTGCCGGACCCGCCACGGGAGTCCGGCACCGTGCCCTGTGTCCACCTTGACGAACAGCCGGCGCAAAGGGTTGCCCGCCCTCGCCCGCCCGTCGGAATCGGTACGGCCCGCGCCGCGGATGGCCCCCGATACGGCCCGCGCCGCGGACGGCACCCGATACGGCCCGGGCGGGCGGGCGACAGACGCACTCCCCCGCCCGCCCGGGTGCCCAGCGTCCGCCCGGGTGCCCAGCGTCCGCCCCGCCCCGGTCGCAGCATCCGTCGCCGGGCCCTACGCCTCGCCCCGGAGCGTGGCGAGCACGCTGTCCAGGTCGTCCGGCTTGACCAGCACCTCGCGCGCCTTGGACCCCTCGCTGGGGCCGACGATGTTCCGGGACTCCATCAGGTCCATCAGCCGCCCGGCCTTCGCGAAGCCCACGCGCAGCTTGCGCTGGAGCATGGAGGTGGAGCCGAACTGGGTGGAGATCACCAGCTCCGCCGCCTGGCACAGCAGGTCGAGGTCGTCGCCGATGTCCTCGTCGATCTCCTTCTTCTGCTTGCTGCCCGTCAGCACGTCGTCCCGGAAGACCGGCGCCATCTGCTCCTTGCAGTGCCTCACGACGGCGGCGACCTCCTCCTCGGTGACGAAGGCGCCCTGCATGCGCACCGGCTTGTTCGCCCCCATCGGCAGGAACAGCCCGTCGCCCTTGCCGATGAGCTTCTCGGCGCCGGGCTGGTCGAGGATGACCCGGCTGTCGGCCAGCGAGGAGGTCGCGAAGGCCAGCCGGGAGGGCACGTTCGCCTTGATCAGACCGGTGACGACGTCCACCGACGGCCGCTGCGTGGCCAGCACCAGGTGGATGCCGGCCGCACGCGCCAGCTGCGTGATGCGCACGATGGCGTCCTCCACGTCCCGCGGAGCGACCATCATCAGGTCGGCCAGCTCGTCCACGATCACCAGCAGGTACGGGTAGGGCTGGAGCTCCCGCTCGCTGCCGGGGGGCGCCGTGACCTTTCCGCTGCGCACCGCCGCGTTGAAGTCGTCGATGTGCCGGAACCCGTAGGCGGCCAGGTCGTCGTACCGCAGGTCCATCTCGCGCACCACCCACTGCAGCGCCTCGGCGGCCCGCTTGGGGTTGGTGATGATCGGCGTGATCAGGTGCGGGATGCCCTCGTAGGCGGTCAGCTCGACCCGCTTGGGGTCGACCAGGACCATCCGCACGTCCTCCGGCGTGGCCCGCATCATCACCGAAGTGATCAGGCAGTTGATGCAGGACGACTTGCCGGAGCCGGTGGCGCCGGCGACGAGGATGTGCGGCATCTTCGCGATGTTGGCCATCACATAGCCGCCCTCGACGTCCTTGCCGAGCGCGACCAGCATCGGATGGTCCTCCTCTGCGGCCTCCGCCAGGCGCAGCACGTCCCCGAGGTTGACCATCTCGCGGTCGGTGTTGGGGATCTCGATGCCCACCGCGGACTTTCCGGGGATCGGGCTGATGATCCGCACATCCGGGCTGGCGACCGCGTAGGCGATGTTCTTCGTCAGCGCGGTGATCCGCTCGACCTTCACGGCGGGGCCCAGCTCGACCTCGTACCGCGTGACCGTCGGGCCGCGGGTGAAGCCGGTGACCCGTGCGTCGACCTTGAACTCGGTGAAGACGGTGGTCAGCGCGTTCACGATGGCGTCGTTGGCGGCGCTGCGCTCCTTGCCCGGGCCGCCCCGGCGCAGCAGGTCCAGGGGCGGCAGGGCGTAGGTGATGTCGCCGGCAAGCTGCAGCTGCTCGGCGCGCGGCGGCACCTCCCGGCTCTCGGCCGGCGGGGCCTTGGTCAGGTCGGGGACCGGTTTCGTCACATCCGGGACGGGCTTGGTGAGGTCCGGGACGGGCCGGGCGGGGTCCGGGAGCGTCCTGGTGCGTTCGGGCGTGCCGCCGGTGGGCCGTGCGGGCGCGGGGGGCGCCGCTGCGGTCTCCGCGCCGCGGGCCGGCACGGACTGCGCCCCGGCCTCGGTCCCGGTCTCCGCGCCGGTTTCGCGCTCGGATTGAACGCCGGTCCCGGACGCGGGCCGCGCCGCGGGACGGTCCCGCTCGGGCCGGGCGGCCGGGACGGGAGCGGTGGCGCGATCGGCCACGCCGACGCCCTGGGTGAGGTCGGCGACGACCGGGGACGGCGGCATGCCGTGCAGCACCGCGCCGTCGAGCGCGGCGGCGGCAGCGGCGGCGACGTCCACGGCGTCCATCTGCCGCCCCACCTCCGGCTGCGGCACGGCCGAACGCCGGGGCCGGCCACGCCGTTTGGCCAGGGCCTCCTGCTCGGCCGCCTCCGGGTCCTGGCCCTGCGCGGCGCCCCGGCGCCGGCGCGGGGGCGCGGACGTGGACAGGGCCTCGCGCCACTGCTCCTCGTACCGCACGTCGTCCTCGGTGTACGGCCCGGACTCCTCCGGGTCGGACAGCACACCGAGCTTCACGCCGAGCTGCCGCAGCCGCTGCGGGATCGCGTTGACCGGTGTGGCGGTGACGACCAGCAGCCCGAAGACGGTGAGCAGCACCAGCAGCGGAACGGCCAGCACCTCGCCCAGGGCGAAGGTCAGCGGGGTCGCCGCGCCCCAGCCGATCAGGCCGCCGGCGTCCCTTATCGCCCGCATGCCGTCGCTGCGGGCCGGCGAGCCGCAGGCGATGTGCACCTGCCCGAGCACGCCGAGGACCAGCGCGCTCAGCCCGATGACGATCCGGCCGTTGGCCTCGGGTTTTTCCGGATGCCGGATGTAGCGCACGGCGATCACCGCGAGCAGCACGGGCACCAGCAGATCCAGCCGCCCGAAGGCTCCGGTGACCAGGATCTCGACCAGGTCCCCCACCGGTCCGCGCAGGTCGGCCCAGGTGCCGGCGGCGACGATCAGGGCGGCGGCGAGCAGCAGCAGCGCGATGCCGTCCTTGCGGTGCGCGGGATCGAGGTTCTTGGCGCCCCTGCCCACGCTTCTCAGCAGTGCACCGACGGCGTGGGCGAGCCCCAGCCACAGGGCACGCACCAGGCGGAACAGGCCGCCGGTCGGATTCGGCGCGGGCTTGCTCGCCGCGGCCTTCCTGGCGGGCGCCTTCTTCGCGGGGGTCTTCTTCGCCGGCGCCTTCCTGGCCGGGGCCTTCTTCGCAGCGGCCTTCTTCGCCGGAGCCTTCGCGGGAGCGGCCGCCTTCTTCGCCGGCGGCTTCTTGGCTGCGGAGGGACGTGAGGCCATGGGTGTGAGGTTACCGCCGGAGAGCACAGCGGACACGTGTGCCCACTGCTTCACCCGTTCGTGTCGTGTTCTTCTGAGGGCCGCTGACGCTCCCTCAGCCCCGTCGGCCGCCTCGGGCGGTCACCGCACCGGGGGCGGGCAGACAACAGCCGCGCCGGCGGACGTGACGCCTCGGTCGTGGCGCCCGGCCCGCTGCGCGGCCGTCAGCTCTGGGAGGGCACCGACGAAGCGCCCCCGGTGCCCGGCTCCAGGGCGTCCAGGGCGCGGCGCAGACCCGTCAGCTTGCGTTCCAGGTGGGCTGCCGTGGCGACCGCCGCCGCGTCGGCGGACTCCTCGTTCAGCTGCTTGGACAGGGCCTCGGCCTGTTCCTCCACCGCGGCCAGCCGGGCGGACAGCTCCGCGAGCAGTCCCGCGGACTCCTTGCCCTCGCCGACGCCGCCCTTGCCGCCTTCCAGTTGCAGCCGGAGCAGGGCCGCCTGCTCCTTCAACTGGCAGTTCTTCATGTACAGGTCGACGAAGACCGACACCTTCGCCCGCAGCACCCACGGGTCGAACGGCTTGGAGATGTAGTCGACCGCACCCGCAGCGTAGCCGCGGAAGGTGTGATGCGGGCCGTGGTTGATCGCGGTGAGGAAGATGATCGGGATGTCCCGGGTCCTCTCCCGCCGCTTGATGTGCGCGGCCGTCTCGAAACCGTCCATGCCCGGCATCTGGACGTCGAGCAGGATGACCGCGAAGTCGTCCGTGAGCAGTGCTTTGAGCGCTTCTTCCCCGGACGATGCCCGGACCAGCGTCTGATCGAGCGCAGAGAGGATGGCCTCCAGCGCCAGCAGATTCTCCGGCCGGTCATCGACCAGGAGGATCTTGGCCTTCTGCACCATGGCCCGCCCTCCTCGCCCCGGCTTGGGGCCTCCCCTGTCCGCAGGACCTGGAACGACACCGGCGGATGCCGCCCCAGGGGACGACTCCCTTGCGCCGCCCGTCCTTGTGCCGGTCATCGTAGCCGCACCCCGCCTGTCGCCACACCCTGTCACCGCGATGTCACTGTGCACGTAGCAGAAACGCGGCAGACGACGGGAAGGTTCCCCCGTTCCCGCACCCGACCACGACAACGTGCACCTCGTCTCGACAAGTTCACCACGTCGCGCACCGGCCGGCACCCGCCGCGGACCCCGTGGCCCCCGGGGATCCCGGCCCGCACCGTCACTCCCCTCGCATCCACTTCTCCATCACACCCAGCAGATGGTCGGGGTCGACCGGCTTGGTGACGTAGTCGGAGGCCCCCGACTCCAGCGCCTTCTCCCGGTCGCCCTTCATCGCCTTCGCGGTCAGCGCGATGATCGGCAGATCGGCGAACTGCGGCATCCTGCGGATCGCGGTGGTCGTCGCATACCCGTCCATCTCGGGCATCATGATGTCCATCAGGACGACCGCCACATCGTCGTGCTGCTCCAGCACCTCGATGCCCTCGCGGCCGTTCTCCGCGTACAGAACGGACAGCCCGTGCTGCTCCAGGACGCTGGTCAGCGCGAACACATTGCGGATGTCGTCGTCGACGATCAGCACCTTCTCCCCGCCGAACCGGACGTCCCGGTGCCACTGTTCCCGGCTGTCGGCGTCGGCCGCCACGCCCGCCCGGTCCGGCAGCCGGTCCGCGCCCGTCCCGTCCTCGGCCTGCCCCTCCGCCTGCTCGGCGGCCGACAGGGACCGGCGGCGGCGCCGGAACAGGGCCGCCGCACCGGACTGTGCCTCCTGGTACGACCTGACCTCGGCCGGCGTCTCGACCTGACCGGACGACAGCTCGGACAGCTCCGACTGCTCCGGCTCCGCGGCCACGCGTTCGTCCGACTCCAGCGCGGACCCCGGCTGCTGGTAGCCCTGCGGCGGCAGATCGCCCGGGTGCAGCGGCAGATACAGCGTGAAGGTCGAGCCGCGGCCCGGTTCGCTCTGCGCGTGGATCTCACCGCCGAGCAGCTGCGCGATCTCCCGGGAGATGGACAGCCCGAGACCCGTGCCGCCGTACTTGCGGCTGGTGGTGCCGTCCGCCTGCTTGAACGCCTCGAAGATCACCCGCATCTTGCTGGCCGCGATGCCGATGCCGGTGTCGGTGACCGAGAACGCGATCATCTCCGCGTCCGGGTCGGTGAGCGAACCGGCCTCCAGCAGCTGCTCCCTGATGGCCTGCGGCACGTCGTCCCGGGCCGGGCGGATGACCAGCTCCACCGAACCGGAGTCGGTGAACTTCACCGCGTTCGACAGCAGATTGCGCAGCACCTGCAGCAGCCGCTGCTCGTCGGTGTGCAGCGTGGCCGGCAGCTCCGGCGACACCCGCACCGACAGATCCAGGCCCTTCTCCGCGGTCAGCGGCCGGAAGGTGGCCTCCACGTAGTCGATGAGCTGCACGAGCGCGATGCGCGTCGGGGAGACGTCCATCTTGCCCGCCTCGACCTTCGACAGGTCCAGGATGTCGTTGATCAGCTGCAGCAGGTCGGAACCGGCGCCGTGGATCGTCTCGGCGAACTCCACCTGCTTCGGCGACAGATTCCCCTCGGCGTTGTCGGCGAGCAGCTTGGCCAGGATCAGCAGCGAGTTCAGCGGCGTCCGCAGCTCGTGCGACATGTTCGCCAGGAACTCGCTGCGGTACCGCATGGACACGGCCAGCTGTTCCGCCCGCTCCTCCAGGACCTGGCGGGCCTCCTCGATCTCGGAGTTCTTCGCCTCGATGTCCCGGTTCTGCTGGGCCAGCAGCTCGGCCTTCTCCTCCAGTTCGGCGTTGGACGCCTGCAGCGCCAGCTGCCGCTGCTCCAGCTCCTCCGACCGCAGCCGCAGCTGCTCGGTCAGCTCCTGCGACTGCTTGAGCAGCTGCTCGGTCTTGGTGTTGACGGAGATGGTGTTGACGCTGGTGGCGATCATCTCCGCGATCTGGTTGAGGAAGTCCCTCTGGATCTGCGTGAACGGCGTGAACGAGGCCAACTCGATCACACCGAGCACCTTGCCCTCGAACAGCACCGGCAGCACGATCACCTGCGCGGGCGGCGCCTCGCCGAGCCCGGAGGAGATCTTCAGGTACCCGCTGGGCGCCTGGTCCACCAGGATCGTGCGCTTCTCCTTGGCCGCCGTCCCGATCAGGCCCTCACCGGGCCGGAACGACGTCGGCATCGAGCCCACCGAGTAGCCGTAGGAGCCCAGCATCCGCAGCTCGTAGGCGTCCCCGTCGCCGCCCAGCTCCGTGTCGTCGGCCGGCGGCATCGCCACGAAGAACGCACCGTGCTGCGCGGAGACCACCGGCGTCAGCTCCGTCATGATCAGCGAGGCCACGTCCTCCAGGTCCCGGCGGCCCTGCATCAGCGCCGAGATCCGGGCCAGGTTGCCCTTGAGCCAGTCCTGCTCCTTGTTCGCGATCGTGGTGTCGCGCAGGTTCGAGATCATCTTGTTGATGGAGTCCTGCAGCTCCTTGATCTCGCCGGAGGCGTCGACGTCGATCTGCAGCTCCAGGTCTCCGCGCGTCACCGCGGAGGCCACCCGCGCGATGGCACGCACCTGCCGGGTCAGGTTCCCGGCCATCTCGTTCACGGACTCCGTCAGGTCCCGCCAGGTGCCGTCCACGTCCCGCACCCGCGCCTGCCCGCCGAGCTGGCCCTCGGTGCCCACCTCCCGGGCGACCCGCGTGACCTCCTCGGCGAACGACGACAGCTGGTCGACCATCGTGTTGATGGTCGTCTTCAGCTCCAGGATCTCCCCGCGGGCGTCGATGTCGATCTTCTTCGTCAGGTCGCCCTTGGCGATGGCGGTGGTGACCATGGCGATGTTGCGCACCTGACCGGTCAGGTTGGACGCCATCTGGTTCACCGACTCGGTCAGGTCCTTCCAGGTGCCGGCCACCCCCGGCACATAGGCCTGTCCGCCGAGGATGCCGTCCGTGCCGACCTCACGGGCCACCTTGGTGACCTGGTCCGCGAACGAACTCAGCGTCTTGACCATGGTGTTGAAGGTGTCCGCGAGCTGCGCGACCTCGCCGCGCGCCTCGATCGTCACCGTCCGCGTCAGATCACCGTTGGCCACCGCCGCGGCGACCTGCGAGATGTTGCGCACCTGCATGGTCAGGTTGTTGGCCATCAGGTTGACGTTGTCGCTGAGGTCCTTCCAGATGCCGACCACGCCCGGCACGTGCGCCTGGCCGCCCAGGATGCCCTCGGTGCCCACCTCGCGCGCCACCCGCGTGACCTGCTCGGCGAACGACGACAGCTGGTCCACCATCGTGTTCACGGTGGTCACCAGCTCCAGGATCTCGCCCTTGGCATCGACCGTGATCTTCTTCGACAGGTCGCCCTTGGCGACGGCCGTGGTGACCTCGGCGATGTTGCGGACCTGCATGGTGAGGTTGTTCGCCATGCCGTTGACCGACTGGGTCAGGTCCTTCCAGGTGCCCGAGACCCCCTCGACCTTCGCCTGGCCGCCCAGGATGCCTTCGGTGCCCACCTCCCGGGCCACCCGCGTGACCTCCTCGGCGAACGACGACAGCTGGTCCACCATCGTGTTCAGCGTGTTCTTCAGCTCGAGGATCTCCCCGCGGGCGTCCACGGTGATCTTCTGCGACAGATCACCGCGCGCCACCGCCGTGGCGACCTGCGCGATGTTGCGCACCTGGGCGGTGAGGTTGCCGGCCATGCCGTTGACGGAGTCGGTCAGGTCCCGCCACACACCGGCCACGCCCGGCACCTGCGCCTGACCGCCCAGCCGGCCCTCGGTGCCCACCTCGTGCGCCACCCGCGTGACCTGGTCGGCGAACGCGGAGAGCTGGTCGACCATCGTGTTGATGGTGTTCTTCAGCTCCAGGAACTCCCCGCGCGCGTCCACGTCGATCTTCTGCGACAGATCACCGCGCGCCACCGCCGTCGTCACCTGGGCGATCTGCCGCACCTGCGAGGTGAGGTTCTCCGCCATGAAGTTGACGGAGTCGGTCAGCTCCTTCCAGGTGCCCGACACTCCGTCCACCCGGGCCTGACCGCCCAGCCGGCCCTCCGTGCCCACGTCCCGGGAGATCCGGATGACCTGGTCCGCGAAGGACGACAGCTGGTCCACCATCGTGTTCACGGTGTTCTTCAGTTGGAGCATCTCGCCGGAGACGTCCACGGTGACCTTCTGCGACAGATCACCGTTGGCCACCGCCGTCGTCACCTGCGCGATGTTCCGCACCTGACCGGTCAGGTTGCGGAAGGCGGTGTTGACCGAGTCCGTCAGGTCCTTCCACGCACCGGCCGCGCCCGGCACCTGCGCCTGGCCGCCCAGCTCGCCCTCGACCCCGATCTCCCGCGCAACGCGCGTCACCTCGGCACCGAACGCGGACAGCTGGTCCACCATGCCGTTGACGGTGTTCTTCAGCTCCAGCATCTCGCCGGCCACGTCCACGGTGACCTTCTGCGACAGATCACCGTTGGCCACCGCCGTCGTCACCGCGGCGATGTCCCGCACCTGCGTGGTCAGGTTCCGGAACACCGTGTTCACGGAGTCCGTCAGGTCCTTCCAGGTGCCCGCGACCCCCGGGACGTTCGCCTGGCCGCCCAGCCGGCCCTCCGCGCCGACCTCGTTGGCCACCCGCGTGACCTCGTCCGCGAAGATCCGCAGCGTCTCCGTCATCTGGTTGATCGTCTCGGCCAGCCGCGCGACCTCGCCGCGCGCCGGGACGGTCACCTTCTGCGACAGATCACCGTTGGCGACCGCCGTGGTGACCTGGGCGATGCCGCGCACCTGCGCCGTGAGGTTCCCGGCCATCAGGTTCACCGAGTCGGTGAGCTCCTTCCACGTGCCGGCCACCCCCGGCACATGCGCCTGACCGCCGAGGATGCCGTCCGTGCCCACCTCCCGGGCGACCCTGGTCACCTCGGAGGAGAACGCGGACAGCTGGTCCACCATCGTGTTGACGGTGTTCTTCAGCTCCAGCATCTCGCCGGCGACCTGCACGGTCACCTTCCGCGACAGATCGCCCTTGGCGACCGCCGTCGTCACCAGCGCGATGTCCCGCACCTGGTCCGTCAGCCGGGACGCCATCATGTTGACGGAGTCCGTCAGGTCCTTCCACGACCCGGACAGCCCGCGTACCCGCGCCTGCCCGCCCAGCTTGCCCTCGGTGCCCACCTCGCTGGCCACCCGCGTGACCTCGTCGGTGAACGTCGACAGCTGATCGACCAGGTTGTTGACCGTCCGCCCGACCTTGAGGAACTCCCCGCGCAGCGGATGCCCCGCGGGACCCGGGGTACGCAGCTCCATCCGCGGGGACAGATCGCCCTCCGCGACCGCGGACAGCACCCGCCCGACCTCGGAGACGGGCCGGACCAGATCGTCGACGAGGGCGTTGCAGTCCTCGATCGCCGTCGCCCAGGACCCCTCGCTGGCCCCCGCCTCCAGCCGCTCCGTGAGCTTTCCGTCACGCCCCACCATGCGCCGCACCCGCGCCAGCTCACCGGTCAGGTGCAGATTCCGGTCGGCGACCTCGTTGAAGACGGCGGCGATCTCCGCCATCACGCCGTCCCCGGACACCGTCAGCCGCTTGCGGAAGTTCCCGTCCCGCATCGCCTCCAGGGCGGCCAGCAACCTGTTCAGCGCGGCGGTGTCCACCGTGGTGGTCCTGCCGCGCGGCGTGCGCCTGCTGCTCGGGGACTGACCGGACGGTCCGCTCCTCGCGCGCGTCCTCGTGCCCCGCGTCGCTGCGCCAGACTCCACTGTGTCCCTCCCGCAGGGATCGACCGTTACTGCTGTGCCCCGGTATCACGGCATGGTGGTACCGGCATCCGCTCTGCCGTCGCCGGTGCGACCGGGCCGCCGGGGGCTGCTGCCCCGCCGGGCGCCTCGCCACTCCGCCCGTTCACACCGTCACTACAAGCCTGCCCAGTGTTTCACCCCCGCCGAACCAGGCCATAACAGTTCGGCAGCTTCGCACACCGTCCGCACGCCCTCCGGGCGAAAACACCGATGACCGGCATCCGCACGGACGGCGAAGGTAAGTAACCTTGCATGCGGCTGTCCAGCCACGCCGGTCCGTCCGGCCTGGGCGGTGGCACAGGTACGAGCGGGCATCGGAGGGCAGCCGCACACTATGACCACCGGAGTGATCGGGGGACAGCCCCTGCAGCCTCGGGCGTCCGGTGCGCCGCTGTCCGCGCAGCACCACGCGCCGCTCGGCCCGCACGGGGACGTCGACAACCGGACGAGGAGTTCTGTGATCACCGCGCGCGCGGCCGCCAGCTTCGAGCCCCTCGGGCGATCCGTCGCGACCGCCCGGTCCTTCGTCCGCGACACCCTCCACGGGTGGGGCTTCGCCGACGTCGTCGACGACGCGGTGGTCCTCACCAGCGAACTGGTCACCAACGCCGTCGTCCACGCCGGAACCGCCGCCGAGGTGGTCTGCCTGCGCAGCGACCACGGGGTGCGCATCGAGGTCTCCGACCGCTACCCGGAGCGCGAGGTCCCCGTGCAGAGCGCCCCGGTCACCATGGGCAGTCCCGATCAGGAAGGCGGCCGCGGCCTGCAGCTGTGCGCGGCCCTCGCCGGCCGCTGGGGCGTGGAGTACACCCCGACGCACAAGACCGTCTGGTTCCAACTGGACCTGCCCGAACGCCCCGTCGGCACCCGCTCCGCCGGCCCGGTCCTGCCCACCGAACTCCTCCCGGCGACCGAGGGACGGGTCCGCGTCGCCGTCGTCCAGGTCGACCGCAACGGCACCGTCACCGCCTGGAACGAGGACGCGGAGGCCCTCTTCGGCTACGCCGCCGACCAGGTCGTCGGCAAGCCGCTGACCGACCTCGCCGCCTGGCCGCACACCCCGGGCACCGGCACCGGCATCGCCGAGGCGCTCCAACTCTCCCGCTGGGAGGGCAGTTACGGCATCCGCGGCGTCCACGGCCGCGTCATCCCCGTCTACGGCTCGCATCTGCGCGTCCGCGACACCAGCGGCGAGCCCTCCACGGTGTGCCTGCTCGTCCGCGACCACGAACGAGCCGTGCTGCAGACCCCGTTGCGCGCCACCGGCGACACGGGCACCTCCTCCGACAGCGCCACCGCCGACCCCTTCGAGGTCTTCATCGGCTCTCCCGCCCCCGATGATCTCGACACCCTCCTGCAGCGCACCGTCGAACGGGCCCGCGACATGCTCGACGGCGACGCCGCCTTCCTGCTGCTGGCCACCGACGACGAGACCGAGCTGGAGGTCCGCGCCACCACCGGTCTGCCGTCCGCCCGCCAGCGCTTCGCCCGTGTCCCCGTCGAGGCCGGTCCCGGCCGCTACGGCTCGGCCCGCATGCCGGCCGTCCACGACGACCTCACGGCCGTGCCCGGCGCCGTTCCCCTGCTCCGCGGCACCGGCATGCGGTCCCTCGTCACCGTTCCGCTGAAGGTCGAGGGCCGCCTGACCGGTTCGCTCGGCGTGGCCGCCGAAGCACCCGGCAGATACTCCAACGAGGAGGCGCTGCGCCTGCAGTTCGCCGCGGACCGCATCGCGCTGGCCGTCGAGTCGGCCCGGCTGGGCGAGCTGGAGCGGCTGCGCCGCGGCTCCCTCAGTTTCCTCGTCGAGGCCTCCGACCTGCTGGCCGGCACCCTGGACCGCGACCAGACGCTCGCCCTCATGGCACAGATGACCGTGCCGACGCTGGCCACCTGGTGCGCCGTCTACACCATCGCCGACCAGGCCTCCGAACCGTTTCTGTCCTACGTCCTGCACGAGGACGAGGAACTCATCGACGGCATCAAGTCCCTGCTGTCGAAGATCCCGCCGCCGGACCCGGTGCCCACCCCGGGCGCCCGGGTGTGGACCGCCCCCGGCGAGGCCGCCCACCAGGCCGCGCTGCGCTCCTCCATGCGCAGCCTCGGCCTCGGCGACTCCCACCACCAGGTCGGCACGTCCATCGGCCCCACCCTCGCCACGGCCGCCGCGGTCGGCGGCGAGACGGTGGTGCTGCCACTGGTCGCCCGCAACCGCGTCATCGGCATGCTGACCCTCGGCAAGCCCACCGACGAGCACTTCCGCCAGGAGATCCTGGAACTCGCCGAGGACCTCAGCCGCCGCGCCGCCCTCGCCCTGGACAACGCCCGGCTGTACTCGGAACGCACAGCCATCAGCCAGTCGCTGCAGCGCAGCCTGCTCCCGCCGGGCCTGCCGCAGATCGACGGGGTGGAGGTCGACGTCATCTACCGCGCGGCCGGCGAAGGCAACGAGGTCGGCGGCGACTTCTACGACCTGTTCCCCATCCGTGACGGCGCCTACGGCTTCGCGATCGGCGACGTGTGCGGCACGGGCCCGGAGGCCGCGGCCGTCACCGGCCTGGCCCGGCACGCCCTGCGTCTGCTGGCCCGCGAGGGCTACGACGGCCCGTCGGTCCTGCAGCGCCTGAACTCCGCGATCCTCGACGAGGGCGCCCGCAGCCGCTTTCTCACCCTGCTGTACGGCGAGTTGCGGCCCCAGGAGAACGGCAGCGCCGAGCTGAAGGTGGTCTGCGCCGGCCATCCGCTGCCGCTGCGCCTGCGCCAGGACGGCACGGTCGAACCGGCCGCCGAGCCGCAGCCGCTGCTGGGCGTCATCGAGGACCTGGAACTGTACGAGCAGACCGTCGTCCTGGATCCGGGAGACGTCCTGCTGTGCGTCACGGACGGCGTCACCGAACGCCGCGAGGGCACGCGCATGCTGGGCGACGACGGCCTCGCGGACGTGCTGACCACGTGCACGGGTCTGACGGCCGGCGCGGTGGCCGCACGCATCATGCGGGCGGTGGAGCGTTTCGCCCAGGACGCGCCGTCCGACGACATGGCGATCCTGGCGATGCGGGTCCCGGAGAACTAGGCCCGGCAGGCGCCCGGTTCGCGGCCGGATTCCGCGCCGGGCTCACCGGCCGCCGACGGCCTGACACAACAGCAGACGAAAAAGACCCCGCCGTTACGGCGGGGTCTTTTTGCTCGAGCCCCCAAACGGAATCGAACCGTTGACCTTCTCCTTACCATGGAGACGCTCTGCCGACTGAGCTATAGGGGCCTGTCACCTCGGCGGGGTTTCCCTCGCGGCGACTGAATAGATCATACCCCGAACTCGGCCGTGCTCCCAAACGCCGTCGGTGCACCGAGCCCACCGCCCGCCAAGACGCTCTGCTGCATCTCCCCGTCCGGCCGCCGATCCCCTTACGGCACCGAAGGGTTGGCCGGCCGGCGCCTTCCTGCCTCAGCCCCCTACGGCGTCCGTACGACCATGCCCGGCAGGGGCCCCGGGGACCAGCACCGACGGGCCTCCAACAGCCGGTACAGCGGCGCCTGAAGCGTCTGGAAGCAGCACAAGCTCTCCAACACCCACCCACTCGACGACAAGCCCTCAAACGCAATTGCCGCGTCGCCTGCGCTGTTGCGCCGCAGTGCGCGACAGCTCCGATTCCGCGATGCCCCGGTTGTACGCAGTGGGCCACACCCTCGTCCTCCTCGGACGGCCGCACGGTCCGGGCACCCGTCGTCAGTCGACGTACAACAAAAAAGAGTTGGGCCCGGAACCGAAGTTCCGGGCCCAACTCTTCAACGATTAGTCCGGCGGCGTCCTACTCTCCCACAGAGTCCCCCCTGCAGTACCATCGGCGCTGTAAGGCTTAGCTTCCGGGTTCGGAATGTAACCGGGCGTTTCCCCTACGCTATGACCACCGAAACACTATGAAACAATCAACCAACCAGCCATCAGCTGTTCATTGCTTCAGAACCAACACAGTGAACGCGAGCACCTGAGGACAAGCCCTCGGCCTATTAGTACCGGTCACCTCCACCAGTCACCTGGCTTCCAGATCCGGCCTATCAACCCAGTCATCTACTGGGAGCCTTACCCCATCAAGTGGGTGGGAGCCCTCATCTCGAAGCAGGCTTCCCGCTTAGATGCTTTCAGCGGTTATCCCTCCCGAACGTAGCCAACCAGCCATGCCCTTGGCAGAACAACTGGCACACCAGAGGTTCGTCCGTCCCGGTCCTCTCGTACTAGGGACAGCCCTTCTCAAGACTCCTACGCGCACAGCGGATAGGGACCGAACTGTCTCACGACGTTCTAAACCCAGCTCGCGTACCGCTTTAATGGGCGAACAGCCCAACCCTTGGGACCGACTCCAGCCCCAGGATGCGACGAGCCGACATCGAGGTGCCAAACCATCCCGTCGATATGGACTC
This sequence comes from Streptomyces thermoviolaceus, assembly GCF_045209695.1. Taxonomy (NCBI): domain Bacteria; kingdom Bacillati; phylum Actinomycetota; class Actinomycetes; order Kitasatosporales; family Streptomycetaceae; genus Streptomyces; species Streptomyces thermoviolaceus. The sequence goes on from NZ_CP109280.1 coordinate 1,398,326, forward strand.
TTGGGGAAGATCAGCCTGTTATCCCCGGGGTACCTTTTATCCGTTGAGCGACGGCGCTTCCACAAGCCACCGCCGGATCACTAGTCCCGACTTTCGTCCCTGCTCGACCCGTCGGTCTCACAGTCAAGCTCCCTTGTGCACTTACACTCAACACCTGATTGCCAACCAGGCTGAGGGAACCTTTGGGCGCCTCCGTTACCCTTTAGGAGGCAACCGCCCCAGTTAAACTACCCATCAGACACTGTCCCTGATCCGGATCACGGACCCAGGTTAGACATCCAGCACGACCAGACTGGTATTTCAACGACGACTCCACCCGAACTGGCGTCCAGGCTTCACAGTCTCCCAGCTATCCTACACAAGCCGAACCGAACACCAATATCAAACTGTAGTAAAGGTCCCGGGGTCTTTCCGTCCTGCTGCGCGAAACGAGCATCTTTACTCGTAGTGCAATTTCACCGGGCCTATGGTTGAGACAGTCGAGAAGTCGTTACGCCATTCGTGCAGGTCGGAACTTACCCGACAAGGAATTTCGCTACCTTAGGATGGTTATAGTTACCACCGCCGTTTACTGGCGCTTAAGTTCTCAGCTTCGCCGACCCGAAAGCCAGCTAACCGGTCCCCTTAACGTTCCAGCACCGGGCAGGCGTCAGTCCGTATACATCGCCTTACGGCTTCGCACGGACCTGTGTTTTTAGTAAACAGTCGCTTCTCGCTGGTCTCTGCGGCCAACCCCAGCTCCGAGCGCAAGGCCCACCACCAGGACTGGCCCCCCTTCTCCCGAAGTTACGGGGGCATTTTGCCGAGTTCCTTAACCATAGTTCACCCGAACGCCTCGGTATTCTCTACCTGACCACCTGAGTCGGTTTAGGGTACGGGCCGCCATGAAACTCGCTAGAGGCTTTTCTCGACAGCATAGGATCATCCACTTCACCACAATCGGCTCGGCATCAGGTCTCAGACTCAATGGCATGCGGATTTACCTACACACCGTCCTACACCCTTACCCCGGGACAACCACCGCCCGGGATGGACTACCTTCCTGCGTCACCCCATCACTCACCTACTACCAGCTCGGGCCACCGGCTCCACCACTCCCACTGACGTCAAAGACGACAACGGGCGGCTTCACGGGCTTAGCATCACTGGATTCGATGTCGGGCGCTTCACAGCGGGTACCGGAATATCAACCGGTTATCCATCGACTACGCCTGTCGGCCTCGCCTTAGGTCCCGACTTACCCTGGGCAGATCAGCTTGACCCAGGAACCCTTGGTCAATCGGCGCACACGTTTCTCACGTGTGAATCGCTACTCATGCCTGCATTCTCACTCGTCAACCGTCCACAACTCGCTTCCACGGCTGCTTCACCCGGCAGACGACGCTCCCCTACCCAACCCAGCACCCGTTAAGGCTTCACGCTGGATTGACACGACTTCGGCGGTACGCTTGAGCCCCGCTACATTGTCGGCGCGGAATCACTAGACCAGTGAGCTATTACGCACTCTTTCAAGGATGGCTGCTTCTAAGCCAACCTCCTGGTTGTCTCTGCGACTCCACATCCTTTCCCACTTAGCGCACGCTTAGGGGCCTTAGTCGATGCTCTGGGCTGTTTCCCTCTCGACCATGGAGCTTATCCCCCACAGTCTCACTGCCGCGCTCTCACTTACCGGCAT
>NZ_CP109280.1:1405000-6066002 GCF_045209695.1 Streptomyces thermoviolaceus
GGGTGACGCGCAGGCCGCCTTCGGCCAGGGGCGGAGGCGGGCCGAGTTCAGGGTGCGGATGACTCAAAAGATTCTCCTCAACCACGCGCGCCACGTACCGGTGGGCACGTGGCGCGCATGACGTTCGTGCAAGAGCAGTTGTCGTTGTCGGGTGTGCAGGCACCGGTGGTCCTGCTTGTTCAGTTGTGTCGCCCGTGGGGTCCCGTGCTGCGGGGACGAGGCCGGGCGGTGCGGGGTTTCCCGCGAAGTCTCGGTGTCAGAGCTGTACCCCGCCGGCAGCAAGATCGATCTTGAGCTGCTCGGTCTCTTCCTCGGTCAGCTCGATCATGGGGGGCCGCAGCGGGCCCGCGGGCAGCCCCTGCAGCGCGAGGGCGGCCTTGGTGGTCATGACGCCCTGGGTGCGGAACATGCCCGTGTAGATCGGCAGCAGCTTCTGGTGGATCTCGGTGGCCTTCTGCACGTCGCCGGAGGTGAAGGCGTCGATCAGGGCGCGCAGATCCGGGGTGACGACGTGGCCGACGACCGAGACGAAGCCGACCGCGCCCACGGAGAGCAGCGGCAGGTTCAGCATGTCGTCGCCGGAGTACCAGGCAAGTCCCGAGCGGGCGATGGCCCAGCTGGCGCGGCCCAGGTCGCCCTTGGCGTCCTTGTTGGCGACGATGCGCGGGTGCTCGGCGAGGCGGACGATCGTCTCGGTGCTGATCGGGACGCCGCTGCGGCCGGGGATGTCGTAGAGCATCACCGGCAGGCCGGTGGCGTCGGCGATGGCCGTGAAGTGCCGGTACAGACCCTCCTGCGGGGGCTTGTTGTAGTACGGCGTGACGGTGAGCAGGCCGTGCGCGCCGGCCTGCTCGGCGGCGCGGGCCAGCTCGATGCTGTGGTGGGTGTCGTTGGTGCCGACGCCGGCCACGACGTGGGCGCGGTCGCCGACCGCCTCGAGGACCGCGCGGATCAGGTCCGCTTTCTCCGCATCGCTGGTGGTGGGTGACTCGCCGGTGGTGCCGTTGACGACCAGGCCGTCGTTGCCTGCGTCCACCAGGTGGGTGGCGAGCCGCTGTGCGCCGTCGAGGTCGAGTGCGCCGTCCGCCGTGAAGGGCGTGACCATGGCGGTGAGGACCCGCCCGAAGGGGGTCTGCGGAGTCGAGGTCGGAGCCATGGGTAACACGCTACTCGCTGCCCGGCGCGGGGGCTCTACTCGGGGAGGGTGACAAGTCCTGACAAAGGCGGAGCCCGGCACTGCCTGCTCGGGGGTTCAAGCAGTGCCGGGTCCGTTTGTTCAGGCTAGATGAATGCCTACAAAGGCCGCAATACGGACACTTCACGCGGATGATCCGTGCACCGGTACCGGTGTCGCGGGCGGCCGGCCGGCCGATGCCGGCCTCAGGGGGCGACTCGGCCGTTGGCGTTGAAGGCGGCGTAGGTGAGCGGCATGAGCTTCGCCCACTCGGCCTCCATCTTCTCGCCCACCATCTCGATCTCCCGCTGCGGGAAGGAGGGCACCTTGGCCAGCTCGTGCTTGGTGCGCAGGCCGAGGAAGTGCATCAGGGAGCGGGCGTTGCAGGTGGCGTACATCGACGAGTACAGACCCACGGGCAGCACCGAGCGGGCCACCTCCCGGGCGACGCCGGCGGCGAGCATTTCCTGGTAGGCCTCGTAGGACTGCCGGTAGGAGTCCTCCATCACCCGGCCGACCAGCTCCTGCTGGGCCTGGGTGCCCTCGACGAAGTGGTACTTGCCGGGCCGGCCCTGCTGGACCAGCTTGCGGGAGGCGTCGGGGATGTAGAAGACGGGCTCCAGCTGCCGGTAGCGCCCGGACTCCTCGTTGTACGACCAGCCGACGCGGTGCCGCATGAACTCGCGGAAGACGAAGATCGGGGCGCTGATGAAGAACGTCATCGAGTTGTGCTCGAAGGGGCTGCCGTGCCGGTCCCGCATGAGGAAGTTGATCAGGCCCTTGGAGCGCTCCGGGTCCTTCTGCAGTTCGTCCAGGGACTGCTCGCCGAGGGTCGAGACACGCGCTGCGAACAGCACGTCGGCGTCCGACGCGGTGTGCTTGACCAGCTCGACGGTCACATCGCTGCGGAAGCTGATCTTCAGGTCGTCGGCGGGGGTGTCGGTCACGTTCTGAGGGTCCCTTTCGTCACGTCGTGCGGGCGGCCCGGCACGTCTCACGGGCGCCGCCCACTCTACGGCCCGGCACTGACACCGGGACGTTCGGTGCCGGGCCGCGACATCGCCGGTGAAGGCCGGAGAATCCCGGGAAAGCGGGCACCCTTCGCACCCGTTGTGCGTCTGTAGGAGTGAGACACCCACGCGTGTATGAGCCACGTACCCGCGTTCGATCACTGTGTCGCCGGCAGAGAGAGGAAAGGAGCCGAGCGCCGATGTCCGTCCGGCGGGAGTCTGTCCCGTTCGCCTTCGTCGCCGAGGCCGACAGGTTCCGCAGCAACGTCACTCCCCCGCCCCCGCCGCGGCCGACCCCGGGCCAGATCGCCGGGCGGTGCCTGCTGGGCCTGACCGTCGTCGCCGGGCTCGTGGGGTCCCTGATCCTGGGGATGCCCGCGTTGTCGGCCGACGACGGGCCGGCGCAGACGTCGCAGGCCGTGCAGAGCCGCTGAGCCGGGCACGCACCGTCGGCCCCCCGAGGGTGGTGAGCGCGGGCACAGCCGGATAGCCTCACCGGCACAGCCCCTGCCGGGACCGAGTGAGGACCAGCCGTGCCCCTGCCCTTTCTGACGGCCGACCGCGCTTTCGACACGGACGACGACGTCGCCCTGCCCGGTGACGCGCCGGAGCACTGGCGGCGTCCCTACCGGCCCGGGCCATGGCGGGTGGGCGCCGCCGCGCTGATGCTGCTGCTGTCCTCGTTCGTGCTGCTCGCCGGGGTCGCGATCATGCTGACCGGCGACCCGGCCTCGGCGGCGGTGTGCTGCGCCGTCGGCCTGGCCGTCGTCGCCGGGGCGCTGCGGCTGCTGCGCATGGGCGTGTGGGTCAGCTCGCGCGGCCTGCGCCAGGTGCGGTTCTTCGTCACCCGCACGACACCGTGGGCGCAGGTGGCCGCGGTGCGCACGCTGCAGCAGCCGGTGCGGTGGCTGGGGCTTCCGCGCACAGTCCAGGGGCAGGCCCTGGTGCTGCGGCGCCGCCGGGACCGCGATGGGCAGGACGCTCCGCCGCTGCTGACCACGCACAACGCCGACTTCCTGGGACGGCCGCCGGCCTTCGACCGGGCCGCGGACACGGTGGAGGCCTGGGCGGAGGAGCACCGCAGCCGCTGACGCTCCCCGGCAGGGCAGGTCACCGCGGGGCCGGACCGGTGTGCCGGGACACGCACCTGCCGCACGGACCGCGGCGCCGGTGTCTCAGGGAAGCGGCAGCGGTTTGCCGTCGTGCAGGGCGATGGCGCGCTGCATCGCCTTGCGGGCGCGTGCGGTGTCGTGGGCGTCGTGGTAGGCGACGGCGAGGCGGAACCAGGTGCGCCAGTCGTCGGGGGCGGCCTCCGTCTCGGCCTTGCGCTTGGCGAAGACCTCGTCGGCGGAGTCGCGGTCGATGCGCCCGCTGGGGAGGCGTTCGAGCTCGTCGACGGGCAGGCCGCCCTCGGCGTCGAGCTCCGCGGCGAGCTGGTTGGCCCGGCGGACGAACTGGGTGTTCTTCCACAGGAACCACAGGCCGATCACCGGCAGGATCAGTACGGCGATGCCGAGGGCGATCGTGACGGGCGTGCCGGACCGGACGAGCAGCACGCCACGGCTGCCGACCAGGACGAAGTAGAAGACCAGGACGGCGGCCGTGACGATGTAGGTGATCTTCGCGCGCATGGGAAGCTCGGGTCTCTCTTCGCTCAGCCGAGGTCGAGGAAGTGTTCCAGGCCGAAGGTCAGGCCGGGGGCGGACACGACGCGGCGCACACCGAGCAGGATGCCGGGCATGAAGCTGCTGTGGTGCAGCGAGTCGTGCCGGATGGTGAGCGTCTCACCCTCGCCGCCCAGCAGGACCTCCTGGTGGGCGAGCAGGCCGCGCAGCCGCACCGCGTGCACCGGCACCCCGTCGACGTCGGCGCCGCGGGCGCCGTCCAGCGCGGTCGCGGTGGCGTCCGGTGCCGGGGCGGTGCCGGCCCGGCGGCGGGCCTCGGCGATGAGCTGGGCAGTGCGGGTGGCGGTGCCGGAGGGGGCGTCCACCTTGTTGGGGTGGTGCAGCTCGACGACCTCCACGGATGCGAACAGCGGCGCGGCGATCTGCGCGAACTTCATGGTGAGCACGGCCCCGATGGAGAAGTTCGGGGCGATGAGCACCCCGGTGTCCGGGGAGGCGGCGAGCCAGCCCTTCAGCTGTGCGAGGCGCTCGTCGGTCCAGCCGGTGGTGCCGACGACGGCGTGGATGCCGTTGCGGACGCAGAACTCGAGGTTGTCCATGACCGACGCCGGGGTGGTCAGCTCGACCGCCACCTGGGCGCCGGAGTCGACGAGGGTCTCCAGGGCGTCGCCCCGGCCGAGGGCGGCGACCAGTTCCATGTCGTCGGCGGCCTCTACGGCCCGTACGGCCTCGGAACCGATCCTTCCCTTGGCACCGAGGACCGCCACGCGCAGCTTGCTCATCTCTCAGCTTCCTTACGACCGGGGCTGCCCGGCCCGCGGGCCGGGTGCAGCAGGGTGGTGACCAGTGATCGTACGGCCCGGGGCGGTCAGGAGACCGCCGCGTGCAGTCCGGCGGCCTGCTTGTCCTTGAGCGGGCCGATGACCGACAGCGAGGGCCGCTGTCCGAGGACGTCCCGGGCGACTTCGCGGACCTCGTCCGGGGTCACCGCCGCCATCCGGGCGAGCATGTCGTCGACGGAGATCTGCTCGCCCCAGCACAGCTCGCTCTTGCCGATACGGTTCATCAGCGCCCCGGTGTCCTCCAGGCCGAGGACGGTGGAGCCCTGCAGCTGTCCGACGGCGCGGCGGATCTCGTCGTCGCTCAGTCCGTTCTCGGCGACGCGGTCGAGTTCGTCGCGGCAGATCCGCAGCACGTCGTGCACCTGGCTGGGCCGGCAGCCGGCGTAGACGCCGAACAGGCCGCAGTCGGCGAAGCCGGAGGTGTAGGAGTACACGCTGTAGGCCAGGCCGCGCTTCTCCCGGATCTCCTGGAAGAGCCGGGAGGACATGCCGCCGCCCAGGGCGGTGTTGAGGACGCCGAGGGCCCAGCGGCGCTCGTCGGTGCGGGCCAGGCCGGGCATGCCCAGCACCAGGTGGGCCTGCTCGGTCTTGCGGCCGAGCAGCTCCACGCGGCCCGCGGTGCGCACGACGCGCCGCCCGTTGCGCGGGGCGAGGGGCACGGCGTCGGCATTCTTCAGCGCACCGGCCCGCTCGAAGGCGGCGCGGACCTGGCGTACGACCTTGGCGTGGTCGATGTTGCCGGCGCAGGCGACCACGAGGTGGGTCGGGTCGTAATGCTTCTTGTAGAAGCGGCGGATGCGGTCGGCGGTGAGCGCGTTGACCGTCTCGACGGTGCCGAGGACCGGGCGGCCGAGCGGGGTGTCGCCGAACATGGTGTGGGCGAACAGGTCGTGCACGCAGTCGCCGGGGTCGTCCTCGGTCATGGCGATCTCTTCGAGGATCGCGCCGCGCTCGACGTCGACGTCCTCCTCGCGGATCAGCGAGCCGGTGAGCATGTCGCAGACCACGTCGATGGCCAGCGGCAGGTCGGTGTCGAGCACCCGTGCGTAGTAGCAGGTGTACTCCTTGGCCGTGAACGCGTTCATCTCGCCGCCGACGGCGTCCAGGGCGGCGGAGATGTCCAGCGCGGAGCGGCGTGCGGTGCCCTTGAAGAGCAGGTGCTCCAGGTAGTGGGTGGCACCGCCGAGCGAGCGCGTCTCGTCGCGGGAGCCGACGTGCGCCCAGATGCCGAAGGTGGCCGAGCGCACGGACGGCAGGGTCTCGGTGACGATGCGCAGGCCGCCCGGGAGGGTGGTGCGACGCACGGTGCCGATGCCGTTGGTGCCCTTGACGAGGGTTTGGGTACGGGCGACGGCCCGCCCCTCCGGAGAGGTGCGGGCCGTCGCCTTGAAGCCACGGGACGTCACTTGGCGGCGGCGTCCTTCTCGTTCGCTTCCTCGCCCTCGAGGACGGGGACGAGGGAGAGCTTGCCGCGGGAGTCGATCTCGGCGATCTCGACCTGGACCTTCTGGCCCACGCCGAGCACGTCCTCGACGTTCTCCACGCGCTTGCCGCCGGCCAGCTTGCGGATCTGCGAGATGTGCAGCAGACCGTCCTTGCCGGGCAGCAGGGAGACGAACGCACCGAAGGTGGTCGTCTTCACGACCGTGCCGAGGTAGCGCTCGCCGACCTCCGGCATCGTCGGGTTGGCGATGCTGTTGATGGTGGCGCGGGCGGCCTCGGCGGAGGGGCCGTCGGAGGCACCGATGTAGATGGTGCCGTCGTCCTCGATGGTGATCTCGGCGCCGGTGTCCTCCTGGATCTGGTTGATCATCTTGCCCTTCGGGCCGATGACCTCGCCGATCTTGTCGACCGGGATCTTCACGGTGATGATCCGCGGCGCGTTCGGGGACATCTCGTCCGGCCGGTCGATCGCTTCCATCATCACGTCGAGGATGTGGAGGCGGGCGTCGCGGGCCTGCTTCAGGGCCGCGGCCAGGACGGAGGCCGGGATGCCGTCCAGCTTGGTGTCGAGCTGGAGGGCGGTGACGAAGTCCCGGGTGCCGGCGACCTTGAAGTCCATGTCGCCGAAGGCGTCCTCCGCACCGAGGATGTCGGTGAGGGTGACGTAGTGCGTCTCGCCGTCGATCTCCTGGGAGATCAGACCCATGGCGATGCCGGCGACCGGGGCCTTGAGCGGCACACCGGCGTTCAGCAGCGACATGGTCGAGGCGCAGACCGAACCCATCGACGTGGAGCCGTTGGAGCCGAGGGCCTCGGAGACCTGGCGGATCGCGTACGGGAACTCCTCGCGCGAGGGCAGCACCGGGATGAGGGCGCGCTCGGCCAGGGCGCCGTGACCGATCTCGCGGCGCTTGGGGGAGCCGACGCGGCCGGTCTCACCGGTGGAGTACGGCGGGAAGTTGTAGTTGTGCATGTAGCGCTTGCGGGTCACCGGGGAGAGGGTGTCCAGCTGCTGCTCCATGCGCAGCATGTTCAGCGTGGTGACGCCCAGGATCTGGGTCTCGCCGCGCTCGAACAGCGCCGAGCCGTGGACCCGCGGGATGGCCTCGACCTCGGCGGCCAGGGTGCGGATGTCGGTGACACCGCGGCCGTCGATGCGCTTCTTCTCCTTGATGACGCGCTCACGGACCAGCTGCTTGGTCAGCGCGCGGTAGGCGGCGGAGATCTCCTTCTCGCGGCCCTCGAACTCGGGCAGCAGCTTCTCGGCGGCCAGGTTCTTGACCCGGTCCAGCTCGGCCTCGCGCTCCTGCTTGCCGGCGATGGTGAGGGCCTGCGCCAGCTCGGGCTTGACCGCGGCGGTCAGCGCCTCCAGGACGTCGTCCTGGTAGTCGAGGAAGATCGGGAACTCGGTGGTCGGCTTGGCGGCCTTGGCGGCGAGGTCCGACTGGGCCTTGCACAGCACCTTGATGAAGGGCTTGGCGGCCTCCAGGCCGGCGGCGACGACCTCCTCGGTGGGGGCCTCGGCACCGCCCTCGATCAGCTTGATGGTCTTCTCGGTGGCCTCGGCCTCGACCATCATGATCGCGACGTCGCCGTCCTCCAGGACACGGCCGGCGACGACCATGTCGAAGACGGCGCTCTCCAGCTCGGTGTGGGTCGGGAAGGCGACCCACTGGCCGTTGATCAGCGCGACACGGACGCCGCCGATCGGGCCGGAGAAGGGCAGACCGGCCAGCTGCGTCGACGCGGAGGCGGCGTTGATCGCCACGACGTCGTACAGGTGGTCGGGGTTGAGCGCCATCACGGTGGCGACGATCTGGATCTCGTTGCGCAGGCCCTTCTTGAAGGACGGGCGCAGCGGGCGGTCGATGAGGCGGCAGGTGAGGATCGCGTCCTCGCTGGGCCGGCCCTCACGGCGGAAGAAGCTGCCGGGGATCTTGCCGGCGGCGTACATCCGCTCCTCGACGTCGACCGTGAGCGGGAAGAAGTCGAGCTGGTCCTTGGGGTTCTTGGAGGCGGTGGTGGCCGACAGGACCATGGTCTCGTCGTCCAGGTACGCCACCGCGGAGCCGGCGGCCTGCTTGGCCAGGCGGCCCGTCTCGAAGCGGATGGTGCGGGTGCCGAAGGAACCGTTGTCGATCACGGCTTCGGCGTAGTGGGTCTCGTTCTCCACTAGCGTTTTCTCCTCGTCCTCGTCCTCCCGCCCGTGCGGCAGGGGGACGGTGGCGGAGAAGCGCTCCGTGCGGTGCGGGCCGGTCTTCGATCGAAGCACCCGGGGCTCATCCCCGGGGGCCACTACCGAGGACCGGCGGCGTCGAGGCGCGCTTCTCCTCGTTCGTCGTGCGCCCGGCCCGGCCCCTGCGGGGGATGGGCCATCACACTGTGTCATGCGTAGTGCCTTCTGGTACCACAGTACAAAGCGGCACTGACAGTCCGCACGTCCCGCGACGGCGCAGGACGTGCGGGGCTCGTGCCCGCGGTGCGGCCGGGCCGCGGCACGCGACGGAGCGGAGCCGCCGTGCGCACGGACCGCGAGCACCTACGAGCACATACGGCGAAGGGAGCGGTCCCCTTGTCCTGCGACGGGAACCGCTCCCTTCACGGCGTCTTACTTGGCGCCCGCAGCACCGCGGCGGATGCCGAGGCGGTCGACCAGCGTACGGAAGCGCTGGATGTCCTTCTTGGCGAGGTACTGCAGCAGGCGGCGGCGCTGACCGACCAGGATCAGCAGGCCGCGGCGGGAGTGGTGGTCGTGCTTGTGGGTCTTCAGGTGCTCGGTCAGGTCGGAGATCCGACGCGAGAGCAGGGCGACCTGGACCTCGGGGGAGCCGGTGTCACCCTCCTTGGTACCGAACTCGGCGATGATCTGCTTCTTCGTGGCGGCGTCGAGCGACACGCGTACTCCTCATGCTCTTTCGAGTGCCACCGAGTGCCCCTGGTCTTCTTCTCAGGGGAGCTTCCATGACTCGGGAGGCCGGGCTCGCTGGGCGCGTCCCCCAGGGCGGGCAGGATGACCTGCGGTTGCGCCGGGGGTGCGTACACAAACGGCCGCCGCTCAGGTTACCAGGCGCCCGGGCCCGGCTTCGCACCGGTGGGCGCAACCCGCCTGCCGGAACCGTGCGGGCCACTAGGGTGAGGCCAGGACCCTGCACGGTGGGTACCGGCCTCGTCACCGGGGGCGCACCGCGCGCTGGGGTCCTGCCACGCCGTCACTACGTCGGGAAGGGGTCGCTGCGGCATGACGGAGACGGAAGCGGAGATCAAGGCACGCAAGGAACGGGAGCGCGACGAACTGTACGCCCTGGACATCTCGGGCGTGGAATGGCACTGCGCCCCGGGCACGGAGGACCACGAGGAGCGCGTCGAGATCGCCTACCTTCCCGGCGGCGCCGTCGCCATGCGCTCCTCCCTCGACCACGACACGGTGCTGCGCTACACCGAGGCGGAGTGGCGCGCCTTCGTGCTGGGCGCCCGGGACGGGGAGTTCGACCTGGAACCGGCGCCGGGGGACGACGAGCCCGACGGCGACGGGAAGTGAGGCCCGGGGCCGGGCACGGCACGGCGCCGTGAAGCGGGGCGGGGCGGCACGGGGGTGCCGCCCCGCTCGGGGTGGGTGCCGGTGTCCTGTGGTGGGTGCCGGCCCCTCCCTGTCATGGTTCCCCTCGCCCGCGCCGTCAGTGCTTCAGGCCGGCGGTGCCGTAGCCGACCGCCATCAGCACCTTCTTCTCGGGCTCGTCCTCGTCGTGCGCGAGTGCGCGCCGCCCGAAGAAGATCCTTCCCTTCTCGACGACGATCTCCGTCTTCTCCGGGTCGTTCAGCTCGAACGCGACGTCCTGGGGCAACTGGATGAGCAGCAGCAGGGTCTCCTTGTCCGTGCGCGGGTTCCAGCTGATCAGGGCACCCGGGTTGAAGGCGTTGGAGACGCGGTAGATCAGCAGGTCGTCGCCGCTCCTGCGCAGCGGTACGACCTCCTGCAACCAGCGGCCGTCGAACTTGCGCACGCTCTTGCCGGTCTTCAGGTCGAACGCCACGATCCAGTTGGACGGTCCTTCCTTGCTGAAGTCCTCCTTGCTCGCGACATAGACCTCGGTGCGGCCCACGACCACACCGTCGCAGGTCTCCAGCAGACCGAAGAACCCATGATCCCGCTGCCCGCAGGCGGGCTCGTAATCGTGCAGCGAGATGGTCGTCTGGTGGCGGCCCTGGTCGTCGAGCGCGATCAGGTCGGTGACCTGGGTGCCGCCGGCGGCGACGGCGAGGACCGGCGGGTCGGAGGAGGGCAGGTAGACGGATCCGACGCCCCTGGCGACCCGGTAGGTCCACAGCGGCTTTCCGGTGCTGGGATCGAGCTTCTGGACACGGTAGGTGGCGTTGTCTCCCTCTCCGCACTCCTCGAGGGCGAGCAGCGCGGGTCCGCCTGCGAAACCGGCGTCCTCGCAGTGGGAGCCCAGGGTGCTGTTCCACAGCCGGCGGCCGCTCTTCATGTCGTACGCCACCGAACCCCGGCCCCAGCCGATCGCGACGACGCCCTCGGTCAACGTGATGTTGGTGTTCGTGACGTAGGCGAAGTCGGCGGACGGCATCGTCTTCTGCCACAGCTTGCGCCCTGTGTTCAGATCGAAGAAGACCACCTGTTCGCAGACGCTCGCGTCCGGGGCGTCCGCCTCCCTGTGCGGCTGGACGACCACCGCCGTACGACCGTCGACCGTGACGTGCCGGCTGACGGCGCAGATGTGGCCGCCGAGTTCCAGGGTCCAGACCGTCTCGTCGTACCGGTCGTTGATCCGGTAGCCCTCGACCCGGTCGGCGAAGCCCCGGGCGAGGATCTTGTCGGTGGCCCAGGTGCCGGGCGCGTAGCGGGGGTGGAGTTCGTCGAACTTCTCGAGGTGTTCGGCGTAGTGGTCGATCACCTTTCGGCCCTCGGGCGACACGGGGGGTGTCTCCACCGTGTCGCGGATCTCGTCCGGGGCCGGTGCCGCCGCCTGCTTGCCGTCCGCGGGAGTCCCCTCCCGCGCCAGGAACCACCACGACAGTCCGCCCGCGGCCACCAGGACCAGGGCGACGGCGACGGCGAGGATGCCGAACCTGCGCCGGCGTCTGCGGGCCTGGTCGGCCGCCACGGCCGACTGGGTGTAGACGGAAGGGGGTGGGCCGTAGCTCACGTGTCGACACAACCTTTCGTGACCGAAGGGGGCCGGTGCCTGACCGAGTGCGGCGCTCTTGTCCGTCCGGCGCGAGCGGCCCCATCGGCTCGCCTGCCGACCGAAGCACGTGCTGGTGCGGGGGCGCCGCTGCCCCGCGCGGACCGGGTCCGGCGAGCGCCGGAGGCGGCAAGCGGTCTCGGCCCGGTCGCGGTGTCCTCCCGTGGCGCCTTGCCCGGCGCGGCGTCGTGCCGGCGGTGGTGGCCGGCCGTCAGCCGGTCATGGAGCGGACGGTCGCGTAGACGTCGAAGACGGCCAGGGCCAGCGGGACCAGAGTGAGCAGGACGAAGCCCTCGCCGATCTCCATGCAGCGTCCCCAGAAGGGGCTGAGCCCGGTGCGCGGCACGATCAGGCCGATCGCGGTGATCAGAAGCGCTCCCGCGGTGATCGCGGCGGTCAGCCAGATGGTGCGCAGGTCCAGGGCACCGCGGTCCCCGTGCAGGACGAAGTCGGTGAGGGCGTGGCCGGGCGGGTTGAGCGCGAGCCCGAGCAGGAGCAGCACGACCGCCGCGAAGCCGGCGGCCAGGACACAGGAGACCTGCGCGGTGTACCGGAACAGACGGGCGCGCAGCAGCATGGCCAGCCCGGAGGCGAGGGCGAGCAGCTGGGCCCAGACGTCGTCGGAGAAGCCGAGGACGGCGGCGGAGGCGACCACCACGGCGGCGGTGCCGCCGACCAGGCCCAGCAGCATCTCGTGGCCGCGCCGTGCCTGGGCCGCGATGCGCTCCGCGTCCAGGGGATCGACGTCCCGTCGCGCCGACTCCGGGTCGAACTCCTCCTGGGTGGTCGACCGCGGCGAGGCGTAGCCGACGGGCAGGCGGGCGAACCGGCTGGACAGCGCCGGCAGGAAGGCGACCATGCCGATCGCGACGGGCGCGCACCCCGCGGCGATGTCGGTGGCGGAGGCGCCCGTGAGCACCGCCACGAAACCGGCCAGCGTGCCGGCCGTCGCCGCGAACGCGGCCGCCACGAACGGTGCGTCACCCCCGGGGGTGAGCGCGACGAGCGCCACGGAGGCGACCAGGGCGACGGCACAGCCCAGCATGAACTGCAGCGCGCCCGGTCCCTGCCCCGGTTCGGGTCCGACGATGCCGCACCCGGCGATCAACAGCAGCGGCAACGTGCCGAGGCCGATCGCGACCGCGCCGACCCGGTCGGCGTACACCCGCGCCCGCACACCCGCGAAGGCGGTGAGCAGCACACCCAGCCCGCCCGCGACGATCCCGGGCAGACCGTGCATGTCGTGGCGGACCGGATCGGCGTACCACAGCACCAGACCGCACATGACCAGCAGCAGTGCACCGCCGGCGAGTCCCGCCGCGCGCAGCAGGTCGTCGCTCCACAGGTGCCGGTCGCGGACGACGGCCGAAGCCACCGCGTCCGCCACGTCGTCGTAGACCGCGGGCGGCAGCGACTCGGCGAACGGCCGGAGGCTGAGCACCTCGCCGTCGAGGATCCGCTCGTCCGCCAGCGTGCGGGCGCCGTCGAGAACACGGCCGTCGCGCCGCACCAGGTGGTAGCCGGTGGGTGTGCCGGCCTCCTGGGTCTGGCCGGTGAGGCGCAGGATCTCCGGGTAGACGTCGGCGATGGCGATGTCCACCGGGAGCGCCACGTCGATACGGCTGTCGGGTGCCACGACGGTGACTCTGCAGAATCCGGTCGCCGCGGTCGTACTCACCTTCCATGACCCCCTGTTCGCGGATGCGCACGCTGCGGTCGTCACCCTACCGGCAGCCGTTGCCGTGCATGACAAGTAGGATCGCCGGAAAGCGCGAAACGACCGTCGCCACGGGGGTGCCGGTGTTCGACCGATCGTCCGTACAGGGGGCTTGGATACTCCGGTGAGTCAGATCGTCATCAAGCGCCCGCCGCGCAGCCTGCCACCCGAAGTCCCTTCGGACGAACTGGTGTTGGAGGCTCCACCGGAGCTTCCGCGGGGCCAGCAGGAGAGCATGCTGATGCAGATCCTGCCCACCCTCGGCATGGCCTCATCGGTGGTGTTCTACTTCGCGTCCCCGAACGCCCACCCCTTCATGCGGGTCATGGGTGTTCTGATGCTCGTGTCCACCGCCGCGATGGTCGTCTCCCAGATCATCCGTTACCGGCGTGGTGCGCAAGGGCAAATGGCCGATGTGCGCCGCGACTACCTGCGCTACCTGGCCCAGACCCGGCGGACGGTGCGCAGGACCGCGCTGCGCCAACGCGACGCGCAGCTGTATCTGCATCCCTCACCGGACCAGCTGTGGTCGGTGGTGGCGGAGGGCAGCCGGGTGTGGGAACGCCGCGCCACCGACAAGGACTTCGGGCAGGTGCGGATCGGTCTCGGCCCGCAGGAGCTGGCCACCCCGCTGGTGGCACCGCAGACGGCTCCCGTGGACGAACTGGAGCCGCTGTGCGCGGGGGCGCTGCAGCGGTTCCTCGCCGTGCACGGCCAGTTGGACGATCTGCCGGTGGCCGTGTCGCTGCGCGCGTTCTACCACGTGACCGTCTCCGGCACCCCGGACAGCGCGCAGTCGGCCGCCCGGGCACTGGTGGCCCAGGCAGTCACCCTGCATTCCCCCGACGACCTGATCGTCGCCGTGGTGACCTCACCGGGTGCCGTCGCCCGGTGGGACTGGACCAAGTGGCTGCCGCACTGCCAGGTGCCGGGCCAGTTCGACGGCGCGGGCACGCGCCGGCTCTTCGGTGACGACCTGGGCGAGCTGGAGCAGTTGCTGGCGAACCGGCTGGAGAACCGGCCGCGGTTCAGCAGGGACGGACAGCCGCTGCTGGACCAGCCGCACATCCTGGTGGTCCTCGACGGCGGCATGGTGCCTCCGACCTCGGCCTTCGCGGCGGTGGAAGGCCTGCAGGGCGTGACGATCGTCGAGGTCGTCTCCGGTGAGCTGGACCAGCCGCGCGGCGACCTGTCGATCGTCGTGCACCCCGAGCGGCTGCTGCTGGACTCCGGTGGCGACTTCGCCTACGAAGGTACGCCCGACCAACTGTCGCTGCCCGCCGCGGAAGCGCTGGCCCGGCAGCTGGCCCCGCTGCGCATGGGCGGCGGTGACGACGACGAACCGCTGCTGTCCAACCTCGACTTCACCGACCTTCTCGGTCTCGGCGACGCCGCCTCGGTGGACGTCGCACGCACCTGGCGGCCGCGTTCCATGCCGGAACGGCTGCGGGTGCCGATCGGCGTCGGCGAGGACGGCCAGCCGGTGATGCTGGACCTGAAGGAGGCGGCGCTGGACGGCATGGGCCCGCACGGCCTGTGCGTGGGCGCCACCGGTTCCGGCAAGTCCGAGCTGCTGCGCACCCTGGTGCTGGGCCTGGCGGTCACGCACTCCTCGGAGACGCTGAACTTCGTCCTGGCGGACTTCAAGGGCGGTGCGACGTTCGCCGGCATGTCGCAGATGCCGCACGTGGCCGCCGTGATCACCAACCTCGCGGACGACCTGACCCTGGTCGACCGCATGGAGGACGCGATCCGCGGCGAGCTGCAACGCCGTCAGGAGCTGCTGCGCGCCGCCGGCAAGTTCGCCAACATCCACGACTACGAGAAGGCACGTGCCGCCGGTGCCCCGCTGGAGCCGCTGGCCTCGCTGGTCCTGGTGATCGACGAGTTCTCCGAACTCCTCGCCGCCAAACCCGACTTCATCGACATGTTCATCCAGATCGGCCGCATCGGCCGGTCGCTGGGTGTGCACCTGCTGCTGGCCTCGCAGCGTCTGGAGGAGGGCCGGCTGCGCGGCCTGGACACCTACCTGTCGTACCGCATCGGTCTGCGGACCTTCTCGGCCGCCGAGTCCCGCGCCGCCCTGGGTGTCCCGGACGCCTACCACCTGCCGTCCGTCCCCGGCTCCGGGTATCTGAAGTTCGGCACGGACGAGATGGTGCGGTTCAAGGCCGCCTACGTGTCGGGCCCGTATCGCGCCGCGGGCCAGGAGGTGACGCACGACAACCGGCCGCTGGTGCGCCGGCCGGCGCTCTTCACGGCTCCGGCCGTTCCGGTGCCCGTCGCCGACCCGGTCCCGGACACGGCTCCGGCCGCACGCAGCGAGGACGAGGCCCTGGCCGACACCGTGCTGGACGTCATCGTGCAGCGGCTGGAGGGCCAGGGCGTGCCCGCCCACCAGGTGTGGCTGCCTCCGCTGGACCAGGCACCGGCGCTGGACCAGTTGCTGCCGCCGCTGTCCGCGTCGCCGGAACGCGGCTTCCACGCGGCGGAGTACACGCGCCTGGGCGGGCTCACGGTCCCGCTGGGGCTCATCGACAAGCCGTTCGAGCAGAAGCGCGAGGTGCTGTACCGGGACTTCTCGGGCGCGGCCGGGCACATGATGATCGTGGGCGGCCCGCAGTCCGGCAAGTCGACGTTCCTGCGCACCCTGATCACGTCGTTCGCGCTCACGCACACCCCGCAGGAGGTCCAGTTCTACTGCCTGGACTTCGGCGGTGGCGGCCTCGCCTCACTGACGGACCTGCCGCATGTGGGCGGCGTCGCCTCCCGGCTGGACCCGGAGAAGGTCCGCCGCACGGTCGCGGAGGTGGCCGGTGTCCTCAACCGCCGCGAGCAGCTGTTCCGGGCACGCGGCATCGACTCGGTCGCCACGTACCGCAAGCTGCGCGCCTCCGGCGAGCTGTCCGGCGAACCCTGGGGCGACGTGTTCCTGGTGATCGACGGATGGGGCAGTTTCAAGGCCGACTACGAAGGACTCGACGAGGTCGTCAACGACATCGCCGGACGCGGTCTCGGCTACGGCATCCACGTCGTCATCTCGGCCTCGCGCTACCTCGAGGTGCGGTCGGCCCTCAAGGACCAGATCCTCGGCCGGCTCGAGCTGCGCCTGGGCGACCCGATGGACTCCGAGTTCGACCGCAAGGTCGCCTCGAACGTGCCGGCCGCCGTACCGGGCCGCGGTCAGGTCCCGGAGAAGCTGCACTTCATGACGGCACTGCCGCGCATCGACTCCTCCTCCTCGCCGGACGACCTGGCCGACGCCACGGCCCGGCTCGTGCAGACCGTCGCGTCCCACTGGCAGGGGTCCGCGGCTCCCGCGGTCCGTCTTCTGCCGCGCGTCCTGCCGGCCGACCAGCTGCCGAAGGGCTTCGAGTTCCCGGAGCGCGGCATCGCGATCGGCATCGACGAGGCGGACCTGGAGCCGGTCTTCATCGACCTGGACACCGATCCGTTCTTCCTGGTGTTCGGCGAGAGCGAGTCGGGCAAGACGAACCTGCTGCGGCTGATCGCCCAGCAGATCGCCGAGCGGTACACACCCGCCGAGGCCCGCATCGTCGTCGGCGACTACCGGCGCACCATGCTGGAGGCCGTACCCGAGTCGCACCTGCTCGAGTACGCGCCGATGGCCTCGGCGATGGAGGTCCACATGGACGCGGTGCGCCAGTTCATGGAGATGCGCGCACCGAAGCCGGACATCACCCCGCAGCAGCTGCGCGACCGCAGCTGGTGGAGCGGCCCCCAGCTGTTCGTCATCGTCGACGACTACGAGCTGGTGTCGACATCCACCGGCAACCCGCTGGCACAGCTGGTGGAACACCTGCCCTTCGCCCGCGACGTGGGCGTGAAGTTCATCATCGCGCGCAACTCCGCGGGCGCCTCGCGGGCTATGTACGAGTCGTTCATGCAGCGGGTGAAGGAGCTCGGCGCACAGGGCATCGTCCTTTCCGGTGACCCCAGCGAGGGCGACATCCTCGGCACCGTCCGGGCCCGCCCGATGCCGCCGGGCCGTGGCGTGTTCGTTTCGCGCAAGCGCGGTACGTCGCTGATTCAGGTGGGGATGCTCACCCAGCGCCACTAGAGTGATCAGTCAAGTCGCCGCTCCGCCGTGCGGGCGGAGCGGCCGGTCGGAAGGGGGAGGTAGTTCAGGTGGGCACTCACGGGGGCGACGGGGCGAAGAACCCCAAACCGTCGCTGGACGTCCAGCACGAGGCCATGAAGACCTTCAAACGACGGGTCGACGCACTGCTCGAGGAGCTGGACAGGTCGGAGGCCGCCCCCGGCAAGGTCGGCACCGACCGGCTCCAGCGCGCACAACTGGGCTCCTCCGATTTCAAAGAGGCACAGTTCCTCTACGACTCCTACACCCTTGTCCATGACGAACTGGAGAACCTCTCCAAGGCGCTGAGCGCACAGATCGAGGGCATGGGCCTCGCGGTGGAGGCCTCGCGGGTGGGCTACGCGAACCTGGACGAGGATCTGAAGGCCCGGATGCGAGCCATCAACGCGCAGGTGGAGAGGTACTACGTACCGGGACGTGATCCTCACGCACCGCGTGAGTCGGCCACGATGGTCACGTCCAAGGACACGTCCAAGGACACGGAGGAGTGGTGATGGGCGAGCAGCCGAAGAAGCACCAGCCGCAACTCGTTCGCACCGACTTCGAGTCCAAGACTCACGAGCAGCTGGTGGCCATGCTGGAGTCGGCCAGCTCCGCCGGCGCCCAGTCGCTGCATCAGAAGCTCGCCAAAGCGGCATCGACGATCACCAAGATCGGCGACGATCTCATGCAGTACGTCAAGGACCTGGAGTGGCAGGGCGACGGTGGTGACGCGTTCCGCGACTGGGCTGCGCAGACCGCCAGCGCCACCTTGAATCTGGGTGAGTACGCCCTGATCTCCTCCCGCTGCATGCAGGTGGTCTCCCAGGCCATCGCCGAGGCGAAGTCCGCGATGCCGGACACGTCGGAGACGCAGCAGGCCAGGGCCGACCTGAAGAAGGCCCACGAGACGATCGCAGCGACAGCGACGTCGAGCGCCCGGCACGATCCTGATGCTCGCAAGCTGACACAGACAGCCCAGTCGAATGCCGAGGAGGCGGAGTACCGGATCGAAAAGATCCGCCACGAGGCCATCCAGCAGCTGCGGAAGCTGGCGCAGACGTACGAGGCCACAGGGCAGCAGGTCAACAGCATGTCGCCGCCTACGTTTTCACCGCCGGCCAGGAACCTCGAGCCCAGAGCCTGGGTTATGGGCGACGAGTACCTTCATGCGAGCCAACTGGCGTCCACTTCGGCTCCCGACTCACGCGCCTACCAGGCAGGACACGCTCCTCTGCAGCGGCACAGCGATACCGTAAGCCCTGCCGCGCACACTGCACCGGTCCCTGTCGTCACACGCGATACCCGGGTGCTCCCGACTCAACACGTCCAGCAGTCCGAGCCTGTCAATCTGGGGCTTGACACCGTAGACACTCTCGCGCCTACTTCAGCACCGAGCTCTCCGGAGCCCAGAACGCCGCAGGCCGGCCCCTCCCGCCAGGAGCTCCCCACCTTGGGACAACCGCCCGCTGTGGCCACCCCAATCGGTGGGGGTGGGCAAGCGCCTTTTTCAGTGCCGCGGGCACAGCCACCGGCACAAATCCCGTCCGCGGCAGACGGACACTCCCTTCGTCTACCCCGCGAGTCCGGGATCGTCGGTGGACGACCGGTTTCTTCGGGGTCCGGTCGGGCATACAACAGCATCGGCCGCGGCACGGTCATCGGCGCAGAGAACACACAGGGGCGCATGAGCATGCCTCATGCGCTGCGTCCAGGCACCGTCGAACGACCTCCGAGTGCTGCCAAGGGCCCGTCTGCAGCCCGGCGACTGGCTTCCGAACCGGGAGGGAGGTTCGGAAGCGGTCACACCGGATCAGGACGTCCGACAGGGCGCCCCTTCACACCAGGCGGATCAGGGCTCGTAGGAACGTCGTCGAACACCGGTGACCAGCCACGAACTACAGCCACAGGCCGCACACAAGCACCGACAACGTCGGGCCGATCCCGGGAAACTGACAAGGAACAGCAGAGCCCACGGCCGGGCTACCTCGTCGAGGACGAAGAGACCTGGGTGCCTGACAGCCGTCGGGCACTACCGCCGGTGGTCGACTGAGGCCCGCGATCGCCCTGCAGGAAGGCACATGCATACCAACAACCGGACCTTGCGGCGACGATCGGCCGTTTCGGCTGTTCTGGGGCTGCTGCTGGCGGCCGTAGCCACCACACCTGCCCACGCGGAATCCATACGAGCACGGCAATGGCATTTGGATGCCATGCATGCCGACGAGATGTGGAAAATCAGCACCGGCCGAGGCATCACCGTGGCGGTCATCGACTCCGGCGTGGATGACTCTCTGGCCGACCTCAAAGGCCAGGTTCTGGACGGCAAGGACTACTCGGAGCAGCGCGGCGACGAACATACAGATCTGGCAAACCACGGAACTGGAGTTGCTGCTCTCATTGCGGCCACAGGAGCACGGGGGCCTGCAAACGGGTCGTACGGTCTCGCTCCAGGGGCGAAGATCCTACCGATCCGCATGCGTTATACAGAGGAAGACTTCGGCCAAGTCGACATCCGCGCGGAATACTCCCGAGTCCTGAGCCAGGCTATCCGGTATGCGGCCGACAGTCAGGCTCAAATCATCAACATGTCCATTGCAATGGCCGACTCTCCAGGCAAACACAACGTCGAGACTCCGGAACTGGAGTCGGCCGTACGATACGCCCTGTCCAAGGGCAAACTCTTGTTCGCCGGCGTGGGAAACACCGGAGACAAAGGAAACGACGTCATGTATCCGGCTGCCACCCCAGGCGTCGTCGGTGTCGGGGCTGCAGACGAACATGCCAAGGTAGCTGATTTTTCGCAACACGGCCCTCAAGTCGACCTCGTTGCACCTGGCGTCGACATGATCCATGCCTGTACCGGGGGAAGCGAGATCTGCAAGGGGCAAGGGACCAGTGCCGCCACTGCGATAGCCTCCGCTTCCGCAGCCCTCATCTGGTCCAAACACCCCGACTGGACCAACAACCAAGTTCTCCGCGTCATGCTGAACACCGCCAGCAAACCATCAGGCGGGGAGAAGCACAGTGACTATGTCGGCTACGGAGGCGTCCGGCCCAGGATCGCTTTGACGGACCCGGGCGACCCGGGCCCGCCCGACGTCTACCCACTCCCCGACCTCGCTGCGGCGGATGCCAAGTCCCCGTCCCCCGAAGCAACCGACTCGACGGGCCCTGAGAATCAGCCCACTCACACTTCCGAGACAGCAACGCCAAAGAACGAAGACGGTAGCAATACGTCTCTGTGGATCGGCCTGGGCATCGCAACCGCAGCCCTCCTCGGCTCAGCCGTTGCCGTCCCCCTGCTGCGCGCACGCCGCCGCCGCTCGACGCCGGCGCCAACCGCCTCGCCGATGCCGCCACCGCCATACCAGCCGTACGCGGTTCCGCCTCAGCCATACCCGCCCCATGGCCACCCCGCCGGCCCGGTGAGCGGTTCGTCGGCCGACGGGGCGGCACCTCCGTACCCGGGACGGCAGCAATGAGTACCCGAGCAGGTAATCGTTCAACCACCAATGACAGGCGGGAGTACCTCGATGTCTTCGTTCGATGAGTTGTGGGGGCAAGCGCGCACCAAGGCGGTGACCCGTCAGCGAAGCAGTATGCAGTTGAACGGAGCTCCCACCAAGTCCGGTGGAGAGAAGCGGCTGGTAGTCACATCGAGCGTCCTCGAGGAGCGCGCGAAGAAAGCAGACGAGGTACGTAAGGACTTCGCGGCCGCGGACGACGATGCCATGCAACAGACCGGCGAGGTAGGTGACAGCCTGAAAGGCTTCAAGTCGGCATCGGCCTTCGCCACTTTCACCAGCAGATGGCAATCTCAAATGAAGTATGTCGAGGGCCTGCTGGAGAAAGACGTGGCTGGGGCCCTTCGCGCGAGCGCACAAGACTACAGGGCGCGAGAACAGAAAGAGGCTGCACGCCACCGTGGTGAGCGCACACTGAGGTAAGAGAGCAAAAGGTTTACGATGCTGGACTTTCAGACGCTGTACAACGCGGACCTCTCCCAGCTCTCGGAGGCCGTTGCAAGCTGGGGCAAAGCTCCTGAGAAGTTCAAGGACGCCGGTACAAAGTACCGCAACACCGTAGAAAAGGATCTACAAGGTGCTGACTGGGATGGCGAAGCGGCGAGTGCAGCCGTCGACAAACTAAAAGTCGTCGAGAAACAACTGGATGCAGCCGCCGACGAAGCAGAGGACATTCACAAGCTCCTCCAGAACGCCTACGACATCTTCACCAGCGCACGGTCTAAGTTGCGCAGACTCAAAGAAGACGTCGAGAAGGATAAGAACCTGTCAATCAAGCCTGATGGAGAGGTTTATCTGGATCCTCCTGAAGGAACGGAAAATACGGCTGTCTTGCATAAGGCCTATCAAGAGACGATTCACACCTACAACAACAGCATCAAAAGCACCCTCCAGACAGCTCAGGATGCCGACGATGTGTTGTTCTGGGCGTTGAGTCAGGACCACAATGGCCATGACCAGGGCTTCGACTCCTCCGGTTACACCAGTATCGACGCTGCCAGGACAGCAAAGGCACAGGCAGATCAGGATCTGAAAGAGCTCCTGCAGCTCGCCGGGACGAAGAGCAAGCTCATGCTTGCAGGCTCCGGCAATCCGGTGGACCTTGCAACACTGCAGCAGATCAACACCCTTTTGTCTCGGCATGAGGGAGATCCGTACTTCGCCGAAAAGTTCGCTACGCAGCTGGGCGCAAAGGGCACCCTCGAGTTCTGGACCCGTATCGCGGACCGTACCCAGTACGGTGATGAGCGAACAAAGACCTCAGCAGCCATTCAGCAATCACTCGGTTACACACTTGCGACTGCCTCTCACTCGGACAGCAAGGATATGACCAAGTGGAAAAACGAAATCGTCGCACTGGGGGGCGAGCAGGTCCACTACCGCGACTACTCAGGCGCCGGCGTCCACGACGGCCCTTATGGCTTCCAGGTCATGAGCAGCCTGATGCGCTACGGACAGTACGACAAGGACTTCCTCGACGACTACGGCAGGCATCTCATCGACTTCGAGAAGAAGCACAAGGATGAGAAGCCAGCCGACCTGTGGAGGGCAACCGGGGATGAGTGGCCGAACCTGAACTTTGGGTCGGACACCGATTACGGATTCGATCCCATGGTCGGGTACATGGAGGCACTGGGGCACAACCCTGAGGCCGCAAAGGACTTGTTCTACTCGGAGGACTGGGCCAAGGGCGGAAACAAGGTCGACCCTGACCTCAAGTATCTGATGGTCGACCGTTCATGGCCGAACGGCAACCCCCTGGCGAAGGACGATCTTGGTTACGGGTACGACGAGCTCGGTCATGCACTTCAGGCCGCGACGCTGGGTGTGCCCTATGACCAGCTGTCGGACGGGGTTCAGCGGGACGCTAAGACTGCCAACGTCATGGAGCAGGTGGTACGGCAGGTCGGAGCGGATCCGAACTACTTGGAACACAAGCCAAACATCGGGGAAAGCCTGGCAGTCATGGGCGCTGCCTACCTAGATGACCTAAACTGGTCTCTCTCCAACTTCGGTGACGACCCCGAGTTCCAGCGCCTCAGTGACGCTGCCTATCACCATGACGGCCCTGGGCACATGGGTACCGACCACCAGGAAGCTATAAGCTTCATCAGCACCTTGGGACAGGACAAGGATTCTTACAACATTCTTTCTACAGCGCAGCGCGACTTCACCATCGGCGCTTTGAAAGCTCATCCTGATCCCGATGATCAACTTTCCCTCATCCTTGAGACCGGGAGCAAGGTGAACGGTGCTCTTGACGAGTCTCGAGCCAGTGGGATCCACGCTGACTTCAGTGACAAGCGTGACGACTATAGCGACGCTCTAAGCGACGCCGCAGAATGGAAGAAATATAAGTCGAGCCAGGGAATTAACGCCGCGTTTTCGATCATCACGATGCCCCTGGAAGGCGCAGGAAAGGCAGCCTCATTCGTGATTCCGTCTTTGACGGAGAGTATCAGTGGGGCACTTGAGACCCAACAGAGCATCGAGATTGATCAGGAAGTACGCCGGCAGGAAGACGCATACAAGGACAAACTCCAGCAGCAGGAGGTCAAGGAGAAAGGCGCCTTCCTTGGGGCAGCTCAGAACAGGGCCATGACCCCTCTGTCGGTCTACGTTGCCGCCCACCCCGAGCTCAGAGAATCCTCATGGTATCTCAACGCCAGGAGATCCATGGAACAGGGGTACAACAACGGAGTCACCGAGTGCAACCTTGGAGATAAGGATTAAAGTGCCGAAAATGCAGATCTTCCAGCTCAGAAGAAAACTCGGGCTCCTCGCGCTTGCTGCGCTCGTGTGCACGGGATGCAGCAACGGGGACGGAGATGACGGCCGATACCAATCAGCGCGACAGGTATGCGGCGGAATTTCTGAAGAATCCGCGAAATCGCTGGAGAGCGTCGCCGCTACTAAGAAATTCACGAGCACTCTGAACACAAAAAAGTTCGATCTTCCCACCACTCTGCCAGATGAACTCACCGGCAAAGTAACCACGAAGCGCCATGTGCTGTGCCGTATCGAACCTCAGGATGTCATAAATGAACAATCTATCGCTGTAACATTTGAAGTGCTCTTGAAGGATCCGCCGCCCCGGAATAAGCGCCTGCGAGGTAACTCCCATTACAAGGCCGGACTGCGCGCGGATGCATCCAATCTGGGAGCGACGATCTGGTTCAAGTGCGCTTCGAATAACGAGAGTGGGGATAAGGCGCCGGTCATCAAGACTGACTATGCTTACTGGCCGGCTCGCGGACTCGTCTCCCAAGAGGGGAACATGCGGCTGGTAAACGAGATGTCCTACCGGCTTGCCCAGCAGCTCAATTGCCTCGAAGGATCCGGGTTGACTGCCGGGATGCCACCTGAAGAATGAACGCCGCTGCGTGAGCACGCGCGTACCGGCCTCAGCAGATGCCTCGGTATGAGGTTGCTGAAGCGAGTGCCTGGACGGCATCTCCGCAATCCACAACGCCTCTCAGCGTTGCCTCTTCAGTGTGAGGACGGCTGCGACGATTGACGTCATGCGGTTGAGTCTGCGCCGGGCTTTTGCACGAAGATCTGCGACAGCACAATGCCTCGCTCGACAGCTGCCCGGGCCCGGGTAAACGCGCGGTCGACCACGCGTGGGTGTCAGGTTCTGTTCACCGCCCGGCGGCCGCTTAAGCCCGGCGGGTCACCCAGGGGCCGCCGGCACCCTGCTAGGCGCGGTCGGCCAGCACGGGTACTCCCTTGGCGTGCGGCGGTCCGGAGATGCGGTGGGTGCGGACGGGCAGGGCGGGCGAAGTTCACAGCAGCCGGCCGGTTCGAGCGGTGATGCTCTGCGCGTTCACGCCGTGTCGACGGTGTTGGTGGGAACGGTCGGCGCGGTTGTAGTCCAGGCGGTCGCAATCGGACAGGGTGTCGTCCATGAGCACGTCGTTCGAAGAGCTCTCGCACAAGTCCTTGAGCAAGCCGATCGCCAGCAACGTGGTTGGTTGTGCCTTCGAGCACCTCCTCACCGCAAACAGTTCCTAGCGCGGTTCGGAAAGGTGGAAAAGGCGGCGCGCAAGCGCCGCCTTTTTAGGTCCGCAAACTGGTCGCTCACCCAACCAGCAGATGAACATCGGGAGACCAGTAGTGGGGCACACAGCACGAGGAGCCCTGACGATGTCGCTCGCAGCAATAGCACTCTCGGCATCAGGCTGCAGCAAGGGCGTTCCCGGCATGGCGAGAACGGAAAAGCAAGCCGAACAATCGAAGCACGACAACCGGGACGTCTGCGAAACACGAATGAGGCAACTGAATGCCTCTAGCGAGGGGCGGTACGAAGTGAAGTCATGTTAGACATCGCGCAATGTGTGATTGTCACTAGAAGATGGAATACGCAAACGGATCGCAGCGGCGGAGACTCACCGAAATTCACATGACGACCGGCATGTCAGGAGACCAGCAGTGAAACGAAAGGCTGCTCTTCTCGCGACCTTCTTGCTTCCGATGATCGCGGCAACGGCCACAGGTTGCAGCGACTCGAAGCTGGCGGTACCGAGCAAGTTTTGCGAGGTCCCAGTGCATGAGGCCTCCCTCTCACCACTACTTCCAGAGAGCGGATCCCTGGAGCAGACTCGCAAAGAGTTCCGCAGCTCCCGCACTGGGGGAACATGCTTCATCAAGGTGGACGACCGAGTCATCCTCAATGTCATTTTTGAACTAGCGGAGGGTGCTCCCCAGGACCAGTTCGACTGGAAACAGTTCGAGGCGCATTACAAACACGCAGCCAAACGGGATGTCGCTTTCCCCGGCGAGGCCGTGATAGGCGCCGATGGCGCCGTAGTTCATGCCATGTGCGACAAGCAGTCCGCTTACATGTCTTTCGTCTTCTACTTCCGTGGCGACCGCGTTGACAACACGCCGAATGGCTACAGGAAGCTACAACGCTTCATCGAAGATTTTGTGCCACTGGAGACCAGCCGATACCGATGCACGTAGCCACGAGCCTCATCGGCCATACGACCGATAGCACCGTCCACCACCCTGCGATGTAGGCCGGCGCGGCTGGGCACGACGAGCCGGGTGTCAGCGTCGAGGACGACCTGGTGGTTGGTGGAGTACCGGTAGTGCTTCGACTGCTCGGCCACCTGGTGGTCACGGGTGGGGAGGGTGCCGTCCACGATCAGTACGGTGTCCTCGCGGAACCTCTCGTGCTGCTGCAGCGCGAGTGAGGGTGCGGGCTTGTCGATGGTGCGGTCCGCGGCCGGCTTGGACACCCCGAACAGCGGTGCCGGTTGCCGCAGGGTGAGGTTCGTGCGCCAGTACGCGGCGATCAGGAGCACGCGGTCCTCCAGCGGCAGGCTCCGGGGCCGGCCCTTGCGCACCGGGTCTCACCGATGCGGCCCGCACCGCGTCGGCCAGGCTGGGGGCGAGAGCGAGCCAGGAGCTCGACAGCCTCGGTGACATAGCGGTAGGCCGTCGTGGTTCCGACGCCGAACCCGGCCGCGAGCTGGGCATACGTGTGCCCCACCCGCGGGTGGGCGAGGGTGAGCAGAGCCTGGCGGCCGGCACTCAGACGCCGCCAGCGGGAGCCGATCGCACGGCGGTGCCGCCACAACTGCTGTGCGAGGAAGCGGAGAGCAGAAGTGGACACATCGACGCCCGACGGGTAGACAAGCACGTGAAGCCTCTGGTGGAGACGGATTTCTTGGTCGAAAACCCATCTACCAGGGGCTTCACCACGTTGTCAGCTCAACCGTCGCAGTTCAGAAGCAACTTGGAAAAGGCTCACTGGATTGAAAAACAACAGACAACGACGCCCGTGCAAGAACGTCAACGATGGTCTGTTCCGGGGCCGCCCGAGTCACGAGCTGTCCTCCTCGCCCGCGGTTGACATGGCAGAGGCGGCGCCCCAGGCGCCGCCTCTGCCATCTCGGAAGCCGGTCGTTCAGCCCATCAGCATGCGGAACCGCGCCGCGTTGCCCTTGTCGGTGTCCTGGTAGCCGATGACCGACTCGTCCAGGAGGGTGGCGATGCGGCTCAGCTTCTGGGCCATCTGGTCCATCTGCATGCTGCTGTCCCGCTGGACGTCGGTGTAGACCCGCTTGGCCTCGCCCTCCCAGGTCTCGGCGACGGCCTTGACCCGGCGCATGAGTGCCTCGAGCTGCTCCGAAAGGCTCTTGGCCGTGGTGCGGACGTCGTGGGCGGCCTGGGTGACCGTGTCGTAGTTGACGGCGGTACGGTCGGCGCTGAAGCTCATGATCTGATCTCCCTCGTGGATTCGGCGGACTCAGGCGAGGTCGGTGATGCGGCTCGTGACCTGGTAGGAGTTGTCGACCTTCCTGATCTCCGAGATGCGCTCCTGCTCCTGCTCGGTGAAGCCGCCGACGCTCGCCCGCACGGCCTGCTCGAGGTCGACCAGGTCGTCCTGGAGCCGCTTGAGGTTCTGGTTCACCCCTTGCTGCATGGAGTCGAACTCCTTGCCCGCCGCGCCCTGCCAGCCGGCCTGGATCATGTCGACGACCCGGTTGAGGGACGTGACGCGCTCACTCACCTGGTGGTGGAAGTCGCGGATGTCGTTCGCGAGCTTCGTCAGTTCCTGCGTGCTGTGTGCAAGGCTCATGCTGTCTTGCCCTCCTTCGTGAAGCGACGGTGACTGTCACCAACCGCTACGGCCCGCCCGGTCGACTGGCCGGGCTCTCCTGGCGGGCAAGTCCTGCTGCGCTGCCACGCGACGCGTGGCCGCAGTGTCGCACCGCCCCCCGTGCCGTCACGCGTGATCAACCCCGTGATACGGCAGGTCACTTTACTCACCTGACAGTGACCTTCCAACTGCAAACCAGCCGTCCATGCGCCGTGAACGCGTCGCTTCCGTGTCGTCTTCCACGCCGATATCACCCTTGAAGGTTCCCGCGCCGTCGGCGTCGCAGGTCCCGCAGGACGACGGCTGTGCCGGCGATCACCGCGACCGCGGTCGCGGTGAGGCCCATGGCATACGTGGCATAGCGGCGATCGCGTTCTTCGGGTGTTTCGGCGAGGGAGAAGGCAGCGACGTCGGGCAGTGGGGCCTTGGCCGGACCGGGGTCGGGTGTAGGGGTGGAGGGTGGGTCGGTGACGTCCGTCTGGACGGCGCGGACCGGGTCGACGACACCCCAGCCGACGAAGTTGTCGTGGCCGTTGACGGACCGTTCCGCGGTCTGCTCGATCTGCGTGACGATCTGGGCGGTGGTCCAGTCGGGGTGTTTCTCCTTCAGCAGGGCCGCGACGCCCGCGACGAACGGGGCGGAGAAGCTCGTGCCGCTGTCGGTGCACTGGCCGCCGCCGGGGACGGTGGAGACGATGTCGACGCCGGGGGCTGCCACGCCCACGAACGGGCCGGCCTGGGAGAAGGACGCGCGTTCGTTGTTGCGGTCGGAGGAGGCCACGGCCAGGACGCCGTCGAAGGCGGCCGGGTAGGTGTTCTTGACCTTGCCGTCCAGGCCGTCGTTGCCCGCGGAGGCCACCACGACGACGTTGTGCTCGATGGCCTTGCGCACGGCCTGGGCGAGGGCCGATGTGCCCGACAGCGGCTTGGTGGTGTCCTGGGAGATGTTGATGACGTCGGCGCCCTTGTCGACCGCGTACAGGATGGCCTGCGCCATCGTGTCGGAGTCGCCGCTGTTGTCGGCGTCGTTCTGCCGGATGGGGATGATGGTGGCCTTCGGGGCGAGCCCGACGAAGCCCGTGCCCTTGTGGGGACGGGCCGCGATGATGCCGGCGACCTTGGTGCCGTGCCCCACCTCGTCGTTGGTGGGGTCCCCGCCCTTGCCCTTGGTCAGGTAGTCACGGCCGGCGGCCTTGTCGACGGCTCCGGCGAGCTGAGGGTTCTTGTCGTCCACGCCGGTGTCGATGACGGCGACACGTATGCCCTTGCCCTGGTCGGTGCCCTGCCACAGCTGGTCGAGCAGGACCCGCTGCAGCGACCAGGGGGTTCCCTTGATCTGTTCGGCGGGAAAGGTGCACTGTCCGCTGCCGTCGAGGTGGAGAGCGGACGCCGGCGGGGCGGTGCCCAGGGTGGTGAGCATCGCGGCGGCGAGCAGCAGGGTGGCCTTCGTCGGCACCACGGGTGCGGCGCTCCTCATCGTCGTCAGATCCAGGCGGGGCCGCGGGTCAGGAACCCTGCGGCTGGCGGGCGCTGTTGGTGTCCAGGCGTGGTCCCTTCGCGAGGAACTCCGACCAGGCGGCGGGGACCCGGACCGGGCGGACGTTCTGGTAGCCGAGTTTGACCTGGGCCTCGCTGGGCTCGGGGGTGCCGTCGGGGGTCTTCTTGCCGTCCGCGCCGATCTTCGACGTGCGGCTGTCGCTGTCGCCGTTGGCCTGGACGGCGTAGCGCAGACCGGTGTCGGTCACCAGGAAGAGCGCGCCCGCTTTGGTCTCGGTGCCCTGCATCTGGGTGTAGAGCAGTCCGGTGCCCGGGGTGACGTAGGTGCTGGTGCCGTCGGCGGTGATCTGGGCCGGATAGTCGGTGCCGGCCCAGGTGCTCAGGGTCGTCGCGTTGTCGTCGGCGACGTCGCGGAGCACGCTGCAGATGGTGTCGCGGCCGGAGGCCGACTCCACGGAGTTGACCTGGCGGGTGCGCTGCTGGGGCCACTTGGCCGACTGGCCCGCGAACGTCTCGGGGTCGGCGGTGAAGTCCTGCAGGCCGACCGTGCGCGCCTCGCCGTTCATGTTCAGTGAGGCGGTCTGCGGGGACGAGACGAGCAGCCAGGCGGTGAACTCGCTGACGGGCTGCACCTTGCCGGGCAGCACCACGTAGTACTTGGTCCCGTCACCGGTCTCGGTCCTGAGGACCATGCCGACCCGGTTCTCCTCGGCCGACAGCTGGCCCGGCACGTTGGCGGGTGCGCCGACGTTCGAGGGGAGCTGGGGGAACTTGATCGGGTCGCCCTGGTGGAGGGTGGCGATCCACTCCTTGGTGACCAGTTGCGGCTTGCGGGAGCCGACGAGAGCGGTCGTCAGAGCGTCGGACTCGCTGCCGGTGACGGCGAACGCCATGCCGTTCGCGTCGACGAGGTAGCGGTCGCCGGCCCGCGTCTTGACGTAGAGCACGTCTCCCCCGTGGAGCCGCTGCTTGCCGTCCGTCTTGGCGGCGTCCCGCTCGGCGAGGACGAAGGTGGCCTGCTGGACGGTTTCTCCCTTGCCTCCGGGCTGTTCGCACACGGCCCAGCGTTTGGCCTTGCCGGCCTCGGTGGGCGACGGAAGGCGGTCGGGTGCGTAGGGGATGCCCAGGATGGGGCCGCGCGGCGGCTTGCCCGAGTCCAGGATGTCGTCGCTGACCTGGATGACCTGGTAGTCGGCCCCGTTCATCAGCAGGCGCGCGGAGGCGAGGTTGAGGACCGGGTGCAGCCGGGTGGTCTTGCCGGTCTTGAGGACCACGTAGCGGGTGGTGGACTGCTTGCCCACGATGACACGTGTTCCGGGCTTGTCCCAGCCGGGAGGTGCGGTGGGCTGGAACATGCCCCAGGCTCCGAAGGCGGCGAGCGCGACGGCGCCGGCGACCAGACCGGGCACCACGGCACGCAGCGGTCGGGGCGCGCCTTCCTCGGAACCGGACGGTGACGGCTGGAGGAAAGCCGCGAGCGTGCGTCGTTTCGCGAACGTGTAGGCGTTGAGTTCGTCCCGCCGTGATGCCATGCCGCCTGTCTCTCCCCGTTGTCCCACCCGCGGGTCGGTCCCGTCCGGCGATGCCGGACCGGCCCCTACTATGCACGGTGGCTGCGGACACCGGTGGAGCGGGTGGGGCGCCTGAGTGGTTGGATCACTCAACTGTAGTGCGACGACAGCTCAGTTGTGTGCGATGGGGAAGAGTCGGTGAGGGCGTGGGGCCGGTGAGCGAGACGGGCAGGACGTCGGCAGGCAAGCGGACCAAGGTGCTGCTGGCCACCACGGTGGTCCTGGTGCTCGGGCTTGTCACCGGGGTGCTCTACGCCTTCGGTCTGCCGCCCTTCAAGAAGGTCGGCACCATCGAAGCCGCCGACGTGTGCGAGTCGCTCGGCGATGCCACCAGCGCGGCCGAGGCGTTGAAGCAGGTGGTACCGGAGGAGTCGTCGTACTCGTTCCAGGAGTCCAGTCCGATCGTGAGGATCGGCGAGGTGGACATGAACCTCGACCTCGCATGTTTCGTCTATGGGAGCGACGATCAGCTGCTGTCCGCCAGGACGCGAGCGATGACGTACACGAACACGGACCACTGGGTGAAGGAGCGGGTCGGGCAGCTCGTTCCGATGTCCACCCTGACCCCGTTCTCCGCGGGGGACAGGGCCGTGGCCTCCGACAAGGTCGCCGCCATCTATCTGCCGTGCCGGAAGCACGCCATGACGGACCACCTGAGCGTGGTCATCTGGTTGAAGAAGCAGGGTGACGCGTCCGCGTCCCTCGTGCGTGACGGACTGATCGACCTGGCCAAGGGCATGGCGGCGTACGCCCACACACAAGCCCGGTGTGACGCGCCTGCCAAGCTGTAGGACGGCAGGCTGCAGGACGGATCCCGGGCGCTGTGCCCTCGCCTCGCCGGATCCTGGGGGTCCGGCCCTCACCGCAGCGGCCCCCTTCGCTGTCGCAGCGGGCGCCTAGTATGCATGTGACCACGGGTAGTTGTGGAGCGGATAGGGTGCCGGGGCCTTCCCGGATCTTGTGCGGGCCGACGGATCAGCGAGTTCTGAGCAATACGGGGTGACAGTGATGGCTACCGGTACGCGGTCGAGATCGCGCGGTCTGTCCCGGGGACCGGATGCGCGGGCGTCCGCGCAGGATCCCGCGCCCGGGGCGGACGAGGCGGCGGCCCATGGCGGGGCCACGGGGGCACTGCAGCTCCGGACGCGACGTGGGCAGGCGGGTTCGGCCCGGCTGCAGCGGCTCGTTCTGGTCGAGCTCGCCGTGGCGGTGGTGCTGGTCGGTGCCGCTGTCGGCCCCCTCGCCCTGGTGCCCGCGGCCGTCGTCGCCGTCGGGTTGGTGTTGTTGGCGTTCGTGCGGCGGCGGGGGCGTTGGCTGCCGGAGTGGTTGGTGATCGCGCGGGCGTTGCGGGCGCGGCAGCGGAGGGCGGCGAGTACGCCGGTGCCGCCGGGGATCGAGCCGGGGCTGGCGCCGGTCGTCGAGTGCGAGCCGGCGCTGCGGACGTGTTCCTTCGGCGGGCGGGACCGGCGCCCGGTGGGCATGGTCGGGGACGGCACGTTCCTCAGTGCCGTGGTGCAGGTGGAGTCGGACGTCACCGCGCTGCGGGCGGAGGGGGGCCGGCAGCCGTTGCCGGTCGCGCTGGTGCGCGACGCGCTGGAGGTGGACGGGATACGTCTGGAGTCGGCGCAGATCGTGCTGCACACCCAGCCCGCGCCGGCGTTGCATCTGCCGCAGCACTCGGTGGCGGTCACCAACTACCGTCCGCTGCAGGAGCAGACGGGGGCCCCGGCGGTGCGGATCGTGTGGGTCGCGCTGAAGCTCGATCCCGAGCTGTGCCGTGAGGCCGTGGCGGCGCGCGGCGGCGGGCTGGTCGGGGCGCAGAAGTGTCTGGCGCGGGTCGCCGACCATCTGGCGAGCCGGCTCACCGGTGCCGGGTTCCGTACGACGGTGCTCGACGAGGAGGAGCTGACGGCCGCGCTGGCCACGTCCGCGTGTGCCAACCCGCTGGTGACCGCGGAGGCCGGGCGGACCGAGACCCGGGAGCGTCGCACGGAGGAGTCCGGGCGCAGCTGGCGGTGCGACAACCGCCGGCACACCACGTATTGGGTGCGGCGCTGGCCTCACGTCGCCGGTGGCGGAGCGTCGTTGCCGCAGTTGGTGGGGGTGCTGACCCGGGTGCCGGCGCTGGCGACGACGTTCAGTCTGACGCTGTGGCGCGGGGAGCGGCAGGAGACCGCCCTGTGCGGGCATGTGCGGGTGACCGGGCGCAGCGACGACGAACTGGTGGCCGCGCGGCAGGCCCTGCAGGACGCCGCGCGGCAGGCGGGCGCACAGCTCGCCCGTCTGGACCGGGAGCAGGTGCCCGGCATGCTCGCCACGCTGCCTCTGGGAGGTGCTCGGTGACCGTCACGACCACACCGGCGACGCCCGGGTCCGCGCCGGCCCGCGATGCGGGGCTCGCCGCCCGCTTCGGCGGTGGGCTGCGTGACCGGCTGCGCGGGGGGTTCGGGCTGATCGGTCCGCGGCACGGGCGGCACACGCTGCCGGTGGAGCAGCTGGACGCGCTGACCCTGCCCATCGGCGACGACGGTGTCGTCGTCGGCGTGGACACCACGGGGCAGCCCGCGATCCTCGGCATCAACCGCCCGACCCCGTACGACGTCGTGCTCATCGGCAGTCTGTGGACGGCGCAGGTGATCGCGCTGCGGGCGGCGGCCACCGGGGCGCGGGTGGCGGTGGAGACGGGCCGGCCGCAGGCCTGGATGCAGATGGTGCATGCCATGGGCGGCGGGCAGAACGGCCTGGCGGTGTACGAGGTGGGCCGGGTCCCTCCGCAGGGTGCTTCGGCGGGCACGCCGGTGCTGGTGGTGCGGGACTGCGGCATGCGGCCGCCGCGCGGGCGGGTGGTGTCGGGTCCGTGGCAGTCGGTGCTGACGCTGCTGCCGTATCTCAGTCCGGTAGCTCCCCGGTTGATCCGTCAGGCCCGGCTCGTGGGTGTGCAGCGGATCTCGCCGGACGAGGCGGCGGAGCTGAGCCGCACCATGGCGTTGCCGCGGACCGACATGGAGTCCCTGCCGACGCTTCCCGACGGGGTCACCCTCTGGTGCGGCGACCGGGACCGGCAGTACGTGATGACGCAGCCCACCGACGCGGAGATCGGGCTGCTCGGCACGCCGCGCCGGATGGACTGAGCGGTCGGGGGCGCGGGGCTTGGGCGCGTGTCGGGGGGCACGGCGAGTGCTCCGCAGGTGCGGGGTGCGAGGGCGTCCGGTGGCTCGGTTGTCCGGTGGCTCGGTTGTCCGGTGGCTCGGTTGTCCGGTGGCTCGGTTGTCCGGTGGCTCGGTTGTCCGCTTACCGTGCATCGGGGCCTCAGAAAGCCGGTGGCGGTGGTCCGCTCGTGCGGGAGGGCGGTTCGTCGGCGGATTTCGGCGTTGTCCGGCGGTGCCTTTCTGACGGGGTGTCGGACCGTCCGGATGGCAGACGGGTCGGACGGACGGGTCGGACGGACGGTTTCGGACGGACGGGGTGAGGCGCCGGGCAGGCGTCCGGTGCGGTCAGGAAGTGGTGTTCAGCAGGTTTGATGCGGTTTGGTCCGGTGTGGCGGGGGTGTGTTCCGGAGCTCGGCTGTGCAGGGGCGCCGATGCCGGGGTGTGAGCGCCGGACGGGCCTGACGTGAGCGCCGTGGTGACGATTAGGCTGGGTCCGGGCGCCTCATCAGAACCCGCGGCTGGGCCGTCGGCGCCCCGGGGGAGGCCCGGACGGTCCGGACGGCCGCACGGGCCGGTGTTCCGGTCGCCGGACGGCTGCTCCGACCGCTCCCGTACGAGACGAACGGTCGCCCCAGCACGGCATGAGGGTGCTCGACCACACCAGGAGGAATTGTGAACAGCGATCGGGACGGGATCCGCGGGGGCTGGGACACACCCGGCGATGACCAGTCCGACGCGGAGTCCGCCATCGAGACGACGGGCGAGTTCACCATCGACTACGCGCCCCCTGCCTGGTACACGCAGAACGCGTCGAGTCCGGCCGCGGCCGGTGATGCCGCCCCGGCCCCGAGCACTCCTGCTCCGCCGCCAGCCGCGCCCACGCCGCCTCCCCCGCCTCCGCCTGTCGGCCCGCCGCTCGACATCCCCGGTCCGCCGCCGAACAGCGGCTTCCAGCCTGCCTGGCCGCCGGCTCCGCCCACCCCGACGGCCCCTGCCCCGGCCCCTGCTCCGGCTCCGGCCCCGGAGGCCGAGGGCGGCGCCGGGAAGGGCGATGCGCCCGACGGCGCCACGATGCGTATCTCCGCGGCGGCGCTGAAGCAGGAGTTCGCGAAGCTGGACGCCGCGATCGAGCGTGCGGAGTCCGCGAGCGGCTCGTCGGCGGCTCCGGGTGACGGTGCGGCGCCGGCTCAGGAGTCCGGTGCGGCCGGTGAGGAGGCGTCCGCGAAGGGTACGGACGCGTCCGCGTCCGGTGCGGCGCAGGGCGACGAGGCCGGTGATGGCGCCGAGGGTGCCGAGAAGAGCGGTACGGCCGGGGAGTCCGGTGCGTCCGGGGAGTCCGGTGGGTCCGGGGAGTCCGGTGCTGCCGGTTCGGCCGAGGGATCCGGTGCGGCCGCCGCCGGGGCGCCTGCGGGTGAGCAGGGTGCCGATGCCGTGGAGGGCGCCTCCGAGGGAGCCGCGGGAACCGGCGAGGCCGGTGGTGACGGCGCGTCCGGTTCCGGCGAGCCCGGTGAGCAGTCCTCCGACGGCCCGGCCGCCGAAGCCCCGGCCTCCGGGGGCGACGCGGACGGTGCCGGTGCCGACGCCCAGGACGGTGAGGGTGCCGGTGGTGACAGCGCCGGTGCCGCGACCGCCGCGTCCGGGGATGCCTCGGAGGCCGCCGGTGGCGCCGCCGCGCCGTCGGCGACGCCGCAGGGTGCGGTGCCGCCGTCCGCGCCGCTCCCGCCCGCCGCGCCCCAGTGGCCCGGTCAGCCGCAGCCGCAGGGCCAGGGACAGCCCGGCCAGCCGCAGCCTCAGCCGCAGGGGCAGCCCGGTGCGTCCGGGCAGCCGCCCTTCGCGCCGCAGGCGCCGCAGCCCGCGCCCGCCGCGTGGAACACGCCGGGCCAGCCCGGCGGTTACGGCTTCCCTCAGCCCGGCGTGCCCACCCCGCCCGCACCCGAGCAGGCCCAGGGTGCCCCGCAGCCGCCGGGGCCCGGTGTGCCGGGGGGTTACGGGTTCCCGCAGCCCGGCGGTTACGGCTTCCCCCAGCCGCACGGCCCGGCCGCACAGCCCCCGCAGGCAGCGCAGCCGCAACCGGCACCGCCGCAGGCGGGAGGGCCGCAGCCGGGTCAGCCCGACCCGTCTCAGCCCGGGCAGCCGCCCGCCGATCCGCGGGCCGGTGCCGCCTGGCCGCAGCCCATACAGCACGACCAGCGGCAGCCCACCAACCCGGGTGTGGCGCCGCTGGGGTACACGGCGGCCGTCGAGCTGTCCTCCGACCGGCTGCTGAACACCAAGAAGCAGAAGGCGCGCAGCCAGCGGCCGGGGGCCGGCGGTTCCCGGTTCCGTCTGGGCGCGAAGAAGGAGGAGGCCGAGCGGCAGCGGAAGCTGGACCTGATCCGGACGCCGGTGCTGTCCTGCTACCGGATCGCGGTCATCAGCCTCAAGGGCGGCGTCGGCAAGACGACGACCACGACCGCACTGGGCTCCACGCTCGCCAGCGAACGCCAGGACAAGATTCTCGCGATCGACGCCAACCCGGACGCCGGCACGCTCGGGCGACGGGTGCGCCGGGAGACCGGGGCCACCATCCGTGACCTCGTGCAGGCGATCCCGTATCTGCACTCGTACATGGACATCCGGCGGTTCACCTCGCAGGCGCCCTCCGGTCTGGAGATCATCGCCAACGACGTCGACCCGGCGGTGTCCACGACGTTCAACGACGAGGACTACCGGCGTGCGATCGACGTGCTGGGCAAGCAGTACCCGATCATCCTGACGGACTCCGGCACCGGTCTGCTCTACAGCGCCATGCGCGGGGTGCTGGACCTCGCCGACCAGCTGATCATCATCTCCACACCGTCCGTGGACGGTGCGAGCAGCGCCAGTACGACGCTGGACTGGCTGTCCGCGCACGGGTACTCGGACCTGGTGGCACGGTCCATCACCGTGATCTCCGGGGTGCGCGAGACCGGCAAGATGATCAAGGTGGAGGACATCGTCGCGCACTTCGAGACGCGCTGCCGGGGCGTGGTCGTGGTGCCGTTCGACGAGCACCTGGCCGCCGGTGCCGAGCTCGACCTGGACATGATGCGGCCGAAGACGCGCGAGGCGTACTTCAACCTGGCCGCGATGGTCGCCGAGGACTTCGTGCGGCACCAGCAGTCGCAGGGACTGTGGACCTCCGACGGCAACCCGCCCCCGGTGGCCGCCCCGCCGCTGCCGAACCAGCCCGTGCCGGGTCAGCCCGGACAGCCCGGTCAGCCGGGCCAGCCGTTCCCCGGCCAGCCGGGCCAGCCGTATCCCGGGCAGCCGGGGCCGTACGCGCCGCCGCAGCAGCCGGGGCAGCCGCCGCAGGGCTGGGGTCCCCCGCCGAGTCAGCCGGGGCAGCCGTACCCGCCCCAGGCGGGTCAGCCCGTGCCTCCGCAGCAGCCGGCCCCGCCGTTCCCCCCGCAGCCCGGCTACGGCTATCCGCAGCCGCCGCAGGGGCCGACCCCGCCTCCTCCGCCGCCCCAGCAGTGACCGGCCCGGCCCGCAGCACGCCGGGCCGCCCCGCTTCCGCACGGCCCGCGCCGTCCGCACGGCGCGGGCTGTGCCGCGTCCGGGCCCCTGCGCGCCGCGGCGGCCCCCGGCGACCGCGGCCTTGCATGCCGGTGCGCACGCGGATCCGCGAGCCGTTCCGCGGCACACCGGTCCGCACGTCGATCCGCGTGCCGATCCGCGCTCCGTTCCGCACACGGATCCGCGCGCCGATCCGGGCTCCGTCACGGGCGCCGGTTCACACGCCGATCCCCACACCGACCCGCGCACCGGCCCGCGCGGTCTCCCGCCGCGCCGGCCGGCCGCGTGTCCGCGCCACCTCACCGAACGCGCCGCGACGAGCGGTTCTTCACCACCCGTCCGGCGGGTGTCCTCACCCGGCCCGACCGGCGGGATCGCGCCGTCACGCTCTCACCTGCGCGGCGTCAGAGGTCTCCACCAATGTGGGTGACGGGTCGTCCGTCCCGTCGTTTACGCAGGCCAGCGCGGGTTTGACACACCGTTGACGGGCGCAGACTGCCGCTGATAGACACACTCTTCATTCCGACGGCGTCCGGCCGGTCGAACCTGATCCTTCACATCCATATCCGCTCACATCTGTTCATTCCCGCTCTCCACTCAGCACTTCTCCGTTCACGACCGTTCGAGCCCGTCCTAGTCGGATTCAGTTCGTTCCAGCCCGTTCCAGCCTGTTCCCACCGTCTCGCCGAGGGCGTACGAGCGTCCTCGCGAGCGACGACGCGAGGTCACCGAGCCATGAACACACACGATCAGCACGGCAGAGGCAGAGGACGCACCACCCCCGGCCGGGGCAGGAGGCGGCTTGCGGCCGCTGTGGGCGCCGCCGCTCTCGTCCTCGCCTCCGGGCTCGCGACCCCGGCCGCGGCGCAGCCGGCCCACGCGGCGCACACCGCGCAGACCGCCCAGGACGGGAAGGACGGCAAGGGCGGCAAGGTGCTCACGGTCGCCGTCGCGCAGAGCGTCGACTCGCTCAGCCCGTTCCTGGCGGTCCGGCTGGTCAGCACCAGCATCAACCGGCTGATGTACGAGTACCTGACCAACTACGACCCCAAGGACGCCCACCCGGTCCCGGCCCTGGCCACCCACTGGGAGTCCTCGCCGGACAAGCTGACCTGGACGTACACGATCCGCTCGGGCGTGAAGTGGTCGGACGGGAAGCCGGTCACCGCCGAGGACGCGGCGTGGACCTTCACCACGATGATGACCGACTCCGGCGCCGCCACCGCCAACGGCAGCTTCGTCGGCAACTTCGCGTCGGTCACCGCGCCCAGCCCCACCCAGCTGGTCATCAAGCTGAAGAAGCCGCAGGCCACCATGACGGCGCTGGACGTGCCGATCGTGCCGAAGCACATCTGGGAGAAGGTCGACGACTTCTCGACGTTCAACAACGACACGACCTTCCCGATCGTCGGGGACGGTCCGTTCATCCTCACGGACTACAAGCCCGACAGCTATGTGCGGCTGAAGGCCAACAAGGACTTCTGGCGGGGCGCACCCAAGTTCGACGAGCTGGTCTTCCGCTACTACAAGGACCAGGACGCGGCCGTGGCCGCACTGCGCAAGGGCGAGGTGTCCTTCGTGGCCGGCTCGCCGTCGCTGACGCCCGCCCAGGCCGCCTCCCTGAAGGGCGACAAGAACATCCACGTCAACGACGCCCCCGGCCGCCGGTTCTACGCCCTGGCCACCAACCCGGGCGCACGGGCGAAGAACGGCGAGACGTTCGGTGACGGCGACCCGTCGCTGCGGGACGAGCGGGTGCGGCACGCGCTGTTCATGGCGGTGGACCGCAAGGCCATCGTCGACAAGGTCTTCCAGGGGCACGCGGTCGAGGGCCAGGGGTACATCCCGCCGCGCTTCTCGCAGTACTTCTGGAAGCCGTCGGCGGACCAGGAACTGGCGTACGACCCGGCCAAGGCGGCGCAGCTGCTGGACGAGGCGGGATACAAGAAGAACGCCGCCGGCCAACGTGTGGGCAAGGACGGCAAGCCGCTGCACTACCGCGTGCTGTGCCACGCCACCGACCCGAACGACAAGGCGGTCGGCAAATATCTGCAGGAGTGGTGGGGCAAGCTCGGCATCGGGGTGACCCTGAACTGCCTGGACAACGTCACCGACCCGTGGCTGGCCGGCAAGTACGACCTGGCCTTCGACGGCTGGTCCGTCAACCCCGACCCGGACTTCGTGCTGTCCATCCACACCTGCGGCGCCCTGCCGCAGACCCCCAAGGACACCGGCGCCACCGACAACTTCATCTGCGACAAGACCTATGACGAGCTGTACGCCGAGCAGCTCGCCGAGTACGACCCCGCCAAGCGGGCGGCCCTGGTCAAGCAGATGGAGTCACGGCTGTACGACCTGGGGTACATGAACGTCATGGCCTATCCGAACGCGGTGGAGGCCTACCGCACGGACCAGATCGAGTCGATCACCACCATGCCCTCGGACGCGGGCAACATCTACGGGCAGGACGGCTACTGGAGCTGGTGGTCGGCGGTGCCCGCGGACTCCTCCGGGTCCTCCGGCGGTTCGTCCTCCACAGGGGTCGTCGTCGGGATCGTCGTCGGTGTCGTGGTGGTCGCCGGACTCGGTGTGCTCGTCGCGGTGCGCCGCCGGGCCACCGCCGACGATCGCGAGTAGGCAGGCACCATGACCGCTGAAGCCACTCCCTCGATGGTCGCCGGCACGGCGGCCGCCGGCCCGGACGACACCGGGTCGGCGGGCGCCGGGCGCGCGCCCCGGTCACGCTCCACCGCCGCGTATCTGCGGTATGCGGCGGGCAAGCTGGCCGGTGCGGTCGTGTCGCTGCTGGCCGTGCTGGTGACCAGTTTCTTCCTCTTCCGGCTGATCCCGGGCGACCCGGTGAAGTTCATGACCGGCGGCCGCCCGGTGTCGGCCGAACAGATCGCCGCCTACCGCCGGGAGTTCGGGCTGGACCTGCCGCTGTGGCAGCAGTTCACCGACTACTGCGGCAAGGCGCTCACCGGTGACCTGGGCACCTCGTACCAGTTCCATGTGCCGGTCATCGACAAGATCGCCGAGGCGCTGCCGAACACGCTGCTGCTGACCGGCACCGCCTTCGTCCTGTACACCGCGCTGGGCATCGTGCTCGGCACCCGTGCGGCCTGGCGGCACGGCGGGCTCGGCGACCGCCTCAACACCGGGCTGGCGCTGACCCTGTACTCCATCCCGTCGTTCTGGCTGGGACTGCTGCTGATCATCGTGCTGTCGGTGGGGGTCGGGCCCGTCCCGGGCCTGTTCCCGACCGGCGGCATGGAGTCGGGCGGCGAGACCGGTTTCGCCCGCGTCGTGGACGTCGTGCACCACATGGTGCTGCCGGTGGTGACCCTGGTCGCCGTGGAGTACGGGCAGACGCTGCTGGTCACCCGGTCGGCGTTGCTGGACGAGATGGGCGGGGACTATCTGACGACGGCGCGGGCCAAGGGGCTGCGCGACGCCCTGGTGCGGCGCCGGCACGCGGTGCCCAACGCGCTGCTGCCGACCGTCACGCTGATCTTCGTCAACCTCGGCCGGACGGTCGCCGGTGTCATCCTCGTCGAGACGGTGTTCTCCTGGCCGGGGCTCGGCGGACTGTTCTACCAGGCGCTGAGCGTGCCCGATCTGCCGCTGGTGCAGGGCCTGTTCTTCGTCTTCGCCGCGGCGGTGATCGTCATGAACACCCTCGCCGACCTGCTGTATCCGCTGCTCGACCCGAGGGTGGGCCGATGACGACAGCCGACACACCTCAGACGCAGACGACGAAGACCCCGCAGCCGGGGACGTCTCCGGCCGGCGGCGGGGCCCGCAAGGGAGCGGCCCGTGGTCCGCGGGCCCTGGCCTGGCAGCGCCGGCGGGCCTCGGTGGCACGCTTCTGGGCGGAGTACCGCGGACACCGGGCGGGCGTGGTCGGGCTCGTCGCGCTGGTGCTGTTCGCACTGGTGGCGCTGACCGCGCCGTGGACCGTGGGCTCCGACGTGGCGAGCGTGACCGATGCCCCGGGCCGGCCGCTCGAGGGGCCGAGCGGCCGGTTCCCGCTGGGCACCGACCAGTTCGGGCGCAATCTGCTCGGGCTGGTGATCTGGGGCTCGCGGGTCTCGCTGCTGGTGGGACTGCT
Source organism: Streptomyces thermoviolaceus (assembly GCF_045209695.1). Classification (NCBI taxonomy): domain Bacteria; kingdom Bacillati; phylum Actinomycetota; class Actinomycetes; order Kitasatosporales; family Streptomycetaceae; genus Streptomyces; species Streptomyces thermoviolaceus. Next base: position 1,446,114 of record NZ_CP109280.1, read on the forward strand.
CGCGGCCGTGCTGTCGGTGGCGATCGGCGCGGTCATCGGCATCACCGCCGGGCACTTCCGCGGCTGGTACGCCACGGTGATGATGCGGGTGACCGACTGGTTCCTGGTGATGCCGACGCTGGTGCTGGCGATCGCGCTGGCCACCGTGCTGTCCCGGTCGCTGGGCACCGTGATCCTCGCGATCGGCGTGACGACCTGGCCGACCACGGCCCGGCTGGTGCGGGCACAGACCCTCGCGGTGGAGTCGCGGCCGTACATCGAGCGCGCCAAGGCGCTCGGCGGCGGGCACTGGCACATCATGTCCCGGCATGTCCTGCCCAACGTGATGCCGCTGATCCTCGCCCAGACCACGCTGATCATCTCCTCGGCGATCCTGTCGGAGGCGACGCTGGCCTTCCTCGGGCTCGGTGACCCGACGATCGTGTCCTGGGGCGGGCTGCTGCAGGACGCGCGGGAGGCGGGCGCGGTCAGCTCCGGCGACTGGTGGTACCTGGTGCCGCCGGGCATCGCGATCGCCGTCGTGGCGCTGGCGTTCACACTGTGCGGGCGCGCGGTCGAGGCCGTGCTCAACCCGCGGCTGGGGGTGGCCCGATGAGCCTGCTCGAGGTACGGAACCTGCATGTGACCTATCCGGGCGGTGCGGCCGCCGTGCGCGGGGTCGACCTGTCCCTCGGCGCCGGGGAGAAGCTCGGCATCGCGGGCGAGTCCGGGTGCGGCAAGTCCACGCTGGCACTGGCGCTGCTGCGGCTGCTGCCCGCCGGGGCCCGGGTCAGCGGGGAGATCCTGCTGGACGGGGAGGACGTGCTCACCATGAAGTGGGGGCGGGTCCGCGCGGTGCGCTGGGCGGGCGCCTCCATCGTCTTCCAGGGCGCGATGCACTCCCTCAACGCGGTGCACCGGATCGGCGACCAGATCGCCGAGCCGATCCTGCTGCACCGCAAGGCCACCCCGGCGGAAGCGAGGAAGAAGGCGGGCGAGCTGCTGGAGCAGGTGGGACTGCCGGCGGCACGGGCGAGCGCGTATCCGCACGAGCTGTCCGGCGGGCAGCGGCAGCGGGTGATGATCGCGATGGCGCTGGCCTGCGATCCGCGGCTGATCGTCGCCGACGAGCCCACCACCGCCCTGGACGTGATGATCCAGGCGCAGATCCTGCGGCTGATCCAGGAGCTGGTCAGCGAGCAGGACGTGGGCCTGATGATGATCAGTCACGATCTGGCCGTGCTGGCCGACACCTGCGACCGGCTCGCGGTGATGTACGCGGGTCGGGTGGTGGAGGAGGGCCCGGCCCGGCAGGTGTACGACGACGCCCGCCACCCCTACGGCCGGGCGCTGTCGCAGGCGTTCCCGCGGATCGGTGATCCGGCGTCACGGTTCGCGCCGCGCGGGCTGCCGGGCGATCCACCGGATCCGTCGGCGGTGCCGTCCGGGTGCGCGTTCCATCCGCGTTGCCCGGTCGCGCTGGACAACTGTGCCGTCGAGGACCAGGTGCTGCGCGAGGCGGGTCCTCGTCGGCGGGCGGCCTGCGTACTGGTGGACGCCGACGGCACGGCCACGTCCGCGGCCCCGGCGGCCTCCGGCGCGGACGCCGCACCCCCGGCGGACGCCGCATCGGCCACCGCAGCGGCGGCCGCGGACTCCGCTGCGGATCCCGTGGCGGATCCCGCCGCACATCCCGCCGCGGACTCCGCGCAGGACGAGGAAGTGAGGAGCAGCACCACATGACGGGCACCGAGACGGGCACGCCGCCGCTGCTGAGCGTCGAGGGCCTGCACGTCACCTTCCCGGGCCGCGACGGGGCCGCGCCGGCCCGTGCCGTGGACGGTGTGGACCTGGACATCCGGCCGGGCGAGATCGTGGCGCTGGTCGGCGAGTCCGGCTGCGGCAAGACGACGCTGGCCCGGACGCTGCTCGGGCTGGTCCCGCCGACGAAGGGCCGGGTCGCCTTCGACGGCGCCCCGCTGGAGTACTCCGCCCGCGCGCTGAAGGCGTACCGCAAGCGGGTCCAGCTGATCCTGCAGGATCCCAGCGGCTCGCTGAACCCGCGGCACACGGTGTACGACGCGGTGGCCGAGGGCCTGCGCATCCACGGCTTCGACGGGGACGAGCGGGCGGCGGTCGCCGAGGCGCTGTCCCGGGCCGGGCTGCGGCCGCCGGAGCGGTTCTTCCTGCGCTACCCGCACGAGCTGTCCGGCGGACAGCGGCAGCGGGTCGTCATCGCGGGGGCGCTGGTGCTGCGACCCGAACTGGTCGTCGCCGACGAGCCGGTGGCCTCGCTGGACGCCTCGGTGCGCGGCGAGATCCTCGCACTGCTGCTGCGGCTGCGCGACGAGCTGGGGCTGTCGGCGCTGGTGGTGACCCACGACCTGGGGCTGGCCTGGAACATCGCCGACCGGGTGGCGGTGATGTATCTGGGGCGGATCGTGGAGACGGGCGACGTCGAGCAGGTGCTGACGGCACCCCGGCACCCCTACACCCGGGCGCTGCTGTCGGTGCTGCCCGAGGCCCCGGGCACCCCGGTCGTGCTCACCGGCGAGCCGCCGGACCCGTCGCGGGTGCCGTCCGGGTGCCGTTTCCATGTGCGCTGCCCCGTCCTGGCGGGCGGGGAGGCCGAGCGTGCGGGGGTCGCCGAGGCCTGCCGCACCCGGGACCTGCCGGTCCTGTCCGGTGACGGAAGCACCCAGGTGGCCTGCCACTGGGCCCGCGCACGGGCCGGGTCCGAGGCGGCGACGCCGTCGGGCTGAGGGGACTTCCGGCGCCCGAGGTCCCGGAGCGCCGGGAGGGGTGCGGCGGTCGGCCCGCGGTCTGGGGAGGCGGGCCGCCCGCCGCGTCGGCGACCGGTGCGGCCGCGGCGGCGCTGCGGCCGCCCCCGGGGCGTCACCCCAGCAGGTCAGTCCTGCCGCGGCCGGTCCTGCCGGCTCTGCCGGTCCTGCTGGTCCGCGGCGATGATCTCGCGGCACTGCTCGACGTCCTGGGTCATCCGCGCCAGCAGCTGCTCCAGCGAGTCGAACGTGGCCTGACCGCGCACGTAGGCGAGGAAGTCCACGGCCACATGCAGCCCGTACAGGTCGAGGCCGACCCGGTCGATGGCGTAGGCCTCCACCGTGCGCTCGGTGCCGTCGAACTGCGGGTTGGTGCCCACGGAGATCGCGGCCGGCATCGCCTCGCCGTCGGCGTGCAGATAGCCGGCGTACACCCCGTCGGCGGGGATCGCGGTGTGCGGCAGGGTCTCCACGTTGGCGGTGGGGAAGCCCAGCTCGCGGCCGCGCTGCGCACCGCGGACGACGACGCCCTCGACGCGGTGCGGGCGGCCCAGGATCTCGCGGGCGCCCTCGACGTCGCCCTCGGCGACCAGGCGTCGGGTCAGCGTGGAGGAGAACGGCTGCCCGCCGCTGGCCTCACCGGTGAGGTACAGGTCGACGACCTCCACCTCGAAGTCGTAGAGCTTGCCCTGCTCGGCGAGGAAGTCGACGGTGCCGGCCGCCTTGTGCCCGAAGCGGAAGTTGGGGCCCTCCACGACCGCCTTGGCGTGCAGCCGGTCCACCAGCACCTTCACCACGAAGTCGGCCGGGGACAGTTTGGAGAACTCGGTGGTGAAGGGCAGCACCAGGACCGCGTCCACGCCGAGCTGCTCGATCAGCTCGGCACGCCGGTGGTGCGGGGCGAGCAGCGGGGGGTGGCTGCCGGGACGCACGACCTCGCTGGGGTGCGGGTCGAAGGTGACGACGACGCTGGGCACGCCCAGCTCGCGGGCGCGGTTCACGGCGTGTTCGATGATGAGCTGGTGGCCGCGGTGCACCCCGTCGTAGGAGCCGATGGTGACGACGCTGCGCCCCCAGTCCTCGGGGATGTCCTCCAAGCCACGCCAGCGCTGCACTGTGACCGCTCCTCGTCGAACCCGTGTCCGTGTTGCTGTGGTTGCCTTGCTGCTTGTCCGCAGGTCTAAGGGTGCCATGCCCCGGCTTCGCGGCCCGCATCGGTACGGCTCTGTGACCGGTCGCACGGCGCCGCGGGCCCACGGGAGCAGGTGGGACGGGCCCGCGGGAGCCGGTGGGACGGGCCCGGTGGACGGGCGGAATCAGGCAGGAACGGGTACCCCGGCGAGGTGCTCGATCGTCCGGCGGACACCGGGCGTCACCAGCACCGCCCAGTCCTGGGGAGCGTGCGCCAGCCAGCCGGCCAGGCGGGCGGCGAAGCCGGGGACCTCCTGGCTCAGGGCCACCAGGGAGCGGTCGAACGCGGCGGCCCCGTCCGGAGTGCGGGCCAGCAGCAGGCCGACACGGTGGACGAGGTCGCGCAGGTCCTCCTCGGCGGTGGAGGCGGCGGCCCGCAGCACCGCGTCGAGGACGGTGATGACGTCCTCGCCGGCGGGCCGGGCCGACTCCTGCGCCAGGAGAAGGTCGAGAAGTTCCCGGCGCAGCGGGCCCGAGCCGTCCGGGAGGGCGGCCTCGGCGGCCCGATCGTCCGCTCCGGCGGTGCTCTGGGGCGGCAGCGGCGCGGCGAGCGCGGCGCCCAGTGCGGCCCGCAGCCGGGCGGGGCCGTACTCGATCAGCCGGCCGGCCAGCGGGAACACCACGGGCCTCGCCGCGGGACCGTGGCGGAGCCGGCGTGCCACGCACATCGCCACGTCGTCGGCGGTCTCCGGCCGTCGTGCCACCACCTCGCGCAGCACGGAGGCGACCCGGCCGGCGAGGCCGGGCGGGGTGACGTCGGTGAGCGCGCGCAGCACCTCGGCGGTGTCCGGGCCGCGCAGCAGCCGCTCGGCGAAGGCGGCGAGCACGGCCTCCGGATGGCCGGTCAGGGCCGGGGCCAGGGCGTCGGGCGGCAGCTGCGGATCGCCGGCCGCGAAGCGTTCCAGTGCCCGCGGCAGATGGGCGGTGCGGGTGCGCGGGTCGGCCACGAGGAGGGCGAGCGCGCTGCCGTGCAGGGCGGCGTCGGCGGGCCGGGCGAGCACGGCGAGGGCGGCGCGGCGCAGCAGGGCGCGGTCGTTCTCGGTGCGGGCGTGCGGGGCGGTGCGCAGGGCGCAGGAGACGGCCGTGGCGCGCCGGTGCGGGCGTTCGTCGCGGGCCCACCGTTCGACGGCCCGGCAGACCGCGGACGGTTCCTCCTCGGCGAGCGCGGCCAGCATCTCCCCGGCGCGCGGGTGACCGCGGCCGGCGAGCACTTCGGCCAGCTCGTCCTCGGCGCCGGCGCGGTGGGTGTACAGCAGCGCCTGGGCGGCGTCGGCCACGGTCGCCCGGGGTGTCGCGGGCAACGGCCGGTCGTCGTCGAACCAGTGGATCAGGTGCGGCTGGACGGCGACCGGGTCGGCGGCGAGGAGCTGCGCGACGGCGTCGAGGAAGCGGGGCCGGGACGGGTCCGCCTCGCCCTCGTCGCCGTGCCGAGGTCGGAGCGGCTGCGCCCTGCCGTCGTCGGCGTGCCGGGACAGGGCGGTGCCGTCGGGCGCGGGCGCGTGCGGCGGGTGCGGGTCGTGGTGGGTGGCGGTGGTGCCGGCGGGCGGCGGGCCGTCGGCGACGAGCAGCCGGCGCAGCAGGTCGCAGCGTTCGGCCAGGGGCAGGTGCAGTGCGGTCCAGAAGCCGGGGCCGAAGCCGTGGGGCACGGGCAGGCCGCACTGCTGCCAGACCACGATGCGGTCGGCGAGCAGCCGGAGCACCCGCAGGTACGGGGTCGCGTCCGGCAGCCGCAGCAGGACGCCGGAGAGCAGCCGGGACGCCCACCAGTTGTGCGGGTCGCCGTCCAGGGCGCACATCAGCTCCTCCAGCCGCACGGCGAGCCGGCGCGGGCCGTGCCGGCGGGCCAACTGGAGCAGGGCCTGGACGACGGGGCCGATGCGGTGGTGCGGGACGGGCAGCGGCCGGGGCCCCTCCCCCGGGATGTGCCGACGGTGGACCAGGACGCGCAGTGCCTCGTCCAGGTCGAGGTGGAGGCCCTGGAGCCAGTCGGCGAGGTCCTCGTGGGCGAAGCGGTAGCCGTCCCCGGCGGGCACGAGCAGACCCTCGGCGAGCACGGCGGAGGCCCAGCCCGTGCCGCCGCCCAGGCGGGCGGGGGCCGTGCCCCAGGGGAAGACCTCCTCGAACGTCGCCCGGTCCAGGTCCGCGCGTCCGCTCTCCAGGCTGCGCCGGGCGGCGTCGTGCACCTGCCCGGCGACCTTGGCGGCGAGGCGTCGGACGGCGGTGCCGCGCAGGCCCCTGGCCGCGGCCAGGCGCACCGCGATGCGCAGGCACACCAGGTCCAGGTGGGCGGCGAGGACGTCGGTGCGGTCGGGCTGTGCCCGGTCGGGTCCGCCGGGCAGGGCGGCGCGCACCTCGGCCAGGAGCCGGAGGGTGAGCGGGTGGCGGGCGTCGGCCTCGGCGAGGGCGCCGTCGGGGACGCCGTACCGGGCGCGGGCCTCGCGGGCCTCCTCGGGGGTGAGGTCGCCCAGGTGCAGGCAGGGCGGGAGGGGGACGCCGGTGTCGGGCGGCGCGGCGGGCCCCGGGCGCGGGGCGGTGCCCGCACCGCCGGGAGTGCCCGGAGCGTGCAGGGAGTCGGGGGGAAACAGCGCCCCGGCCTGCTCCCAGTACTCCGGGCGGCAGGCCAGCACCAGGCGTGCCCCGGTGCCGCGCAGCCAGCGCAGGGTGCCCTCGGTCCAGTCGGCGAGCCGGCGGGCCAGGGCGGGCGGCATCTCCTCGGGACCGTCCACCAGGAGCAGCAGCGGCCGGCCCTGGGCGCGGGCGAGGCGGGCGAGGCGGTCCGCGGTGAGGTCGGTGACATCGGTGGGCAGCGGTGACCGGGCGGCGGCGACGATCCGGGCCGCCCGGTCCAGGGCGCGGCTCGCCGCGTCGGCGACCGAGGTGTCGGTGCCGTTCAGGTCGGCGCCGCGCAGCCACAGGGTGGGCGCGGGTGACGCACCGCGTGCGCGGCGGGCGGCGAGCGCGGCCAGTTCGCTGGTGCGTCCGGTGCCGGGTGCGCCGACCAGGCCCAGCACGGCGGCGTCGCCCGCGCCGAACGCGTCCAGTTCGGCGGCGATCGCGGGCCGCTCGACCAGGGGGACGGGCCGGGCGGGGTGCACGGCGGGAGCGTCGAGGACGTGGCCCGGGACGACGGCCGCTCTCCCGTCGCCGCCCGGGGACAGGGCGAGCGGCGGCACCAGGGGCGCGGGGCCGTGGCTGCCGTGGGGTGTCAGGGCGGCGGCGGGCCCGTCCTGGGCCACGGAGGTGGCCGTGAGCTCGACGGCGCCCGCCAGGTTGAGGTCGGGGCCGTAGGCGGGGACCGTGGCCGCGTTGCGGGCGAGCAGCTCGGCCAGCGGATCGCCGGTCCGGCGGGCGGCCCCGGGGCGCGGTGCGGCGGCGCGCCGAGGGCACAGCGGCACCGCGAACCCGGCCTGCCGACCGCCGGAGCGCAGGGCCGTGCCGAGCACGCCGACCACGGCGCCGGTGGCCGCGTCGAGCACCGGGCCGCCGGCGGCGCCGCCGCCCGGTCTGAGGGCGTCGCGGCCGGCGGTGCCGATGGCCAGGTCCAGCGCACCGTGCACGGTGCGGGGGCCGTCCGGGGCCGGGTACGTGGCGGTGCAGGCGCCCAGGACGCGGGCCTCGCGCCAGCCGCCGGCGGCGATGCGGACGTAGGTGCCGGGACGTACGGTCCCGCGCGCGGTGACCGGCAGCGGGGTCAGGGCGAGGCCCTCGGTGCGGATCAGGGCGAGGTCCTGCTCGGGCAGCGCGGTGACGGCGTCGGCGTCGACCACGCAGGAGCGCTCGGCGGCGCCGGGGACCTCGAGCTGGAGGCGGTCGAGTCCGGCGACGGTCTCGTGGCTGGTGACGAGGGTGCCGTGGTGGTCGGCGGCGAATGCGGTGCCGCGCGGGCGTCCGGCCAGGTCGCGGATGCGGACCAGCGCGGCGTCCAGCAGGCGGTCGCGGGTCTCCTCCGCGCCGGGCTCCGGGACGGCCGTCGGCAGCGGGCCTGCGCCGGCCCGCGCGCCTCGGGGCTCCGCTGCCGCCATGTCGTACCTCCCCGCCGTGCCGTGGTGCACCCCCGGCCACCGACGGTAGGCACCGCGTGATCGCCGGGAAAGCTCATGCCACGAACGCGCCCCCCTGTGCTCCCCCGGTTCACTCCGCGCGCCTGCCCGAGCGAGTGAATGGACGGGCGTGGCGGGATAGATCTTCAGAGGGGGAACCGAGGGGGGACCGTGGAGCGGCGGCTGTGGAACACCCCGTGTCCGCCGCTCCACGGGCGAAGCGCCCGCAGGGCCGTCCTCGGTCAGCCGAAGACGGCGAGGCTCTTGGCCTTGCCGCGCTGCGCCTCCACGAGCGCGAGGAAGCGGTCTGCGGGGCCGAAGACCGCGACGGGGCCCCGGCCCGCGTACTCGTCGGGCATCTCCAGCCGGACCCCGTTGGTGAGCAGCCGGGCCCGCCGGGCGTCGACGTCCCAGCGGGGGAACGCCGCGGCGGCGGCCTCGGCGACCGGCATGATCTCCAGCTTCTCCTGCAGCCGGTCCAGGCTGCGGGCCGCGTCCAGCCCGTACGGCCCGACCCGGGTGCGGCGCAGTGCGGTGAGGTGGCCGCCCACGCCGAGGTCGGCGCCCAGGTCGCGGGCGAGGGCGCGGATGTAGGTCCCGGAGGAGCACACCACGGACACGACCAGGTCGAGCACCGGGGTGCCGTCCTCGGCGACCTCGCCGCGGACGTCGTGGACCTGGAAGGAGGAGACGGTCACCGGCCGGGCCGGGATGTCGAAGTCCTCGCCCTCCCGGGCCCGCTTGTAGGACCGCACGCCGTTGATCTTGATGGCGCTGACCTTGGACGGGACCTGCATGATGTCGCCCGTCAGCTTGGCGACGGCGGCGTCGATCGCCTCGCGGGTGACGCCCGAGGCGTCGGCGGCGGAGGTGATCTCGCCCTCGGCGTCGTCGGTGACCGTGTTCTGGCCGAGCCGGACGGTGCCGAGGTACTCCTTCTCGGTCAGCGCGAGGTGGCCCAGCAGCTTGGTCGCCCTCTCCACGCCGAGGACGAGGACGCCGGTGGCCATCGGGTCGAGGGTGCCGGCGTGGCCGACGCGCCGGGTCCCGGCGATCCCGCGCATCTTGGCCACGACGTCGTGCGAGGTGAAGCCCGCCGGTTTGTCGACGATGACGAGGCCGTCGGGCGGGGTGGGCTTGCTGCTCATGCGGTGGTGTCGTCCGTCCCGTCGGCGTGGTCCCCGTCGACCGGCTTGCGGTACGGGTCCGCGCCGCCGGCGTAGGTGGCGCCCGCGGACGCCTCGCGCACCTTCGCGTCGGAGGCGCGTGCCTTGTCGAGGAGGTCCTCGATGGTCCGGGCGGTCTCCGGCAGGGCGTCCGCGACGAAGGTGAGGGTCGGGGTGAACTTCACGCCGGCCGCGCGCCCGACCTCGGAGCGCAGGATGCCCTTGGCGCTCTCCAGGCCGGCCGCGGCCGCCTTGCGCGTCTCGTCGTCGCCGTAGACCGTGTAGAAGACGGTCGCCTCCCGCAGGTCGCCCGTCACCCTGGTGTCCGTGATGGTGACGTGCGAACCGAGCCGCGGGTCCTTGATCCCGCGCTGCAGCTTCTGGGCCACCACCTCCCGGATGAGGTCCGCCAGCCTTTTCGCCCGCGCGTTGTCGGCCACTGGTCCGTCTCCCGTTCTTTCTTCTTCTGCGTTTCGCTGGTGTGCTCTCGAGTGGGGTGCGGCACCGTCGGGCCGTCCTCACGCGAAGCCGTCTAGTCGTCCTCGCCGTGGAACCGGCGCCGGACGGACAGCAGCTCCACCTCCGGGCGGCCGGCGACCAGCCGCTCGCACCGGTCCAGCACGTCGGTCAGGTGCGTCGCGTCGCCGGAGACCGCGGCCAGGCCGATCAGGGCCCGGCGGTGGAGGTCCAGGTGGTCCACCTCGGCCACGCTGACCGCGAACCTGCGCTGCAGCTCGGCGACGATCGGGCGGACGACGGAGCGCTTCTGCTTCAGCGAGCGGACGTCGCCGAGGAGGAGGTCGAAGGACAGAGTCCCCACGTACATGTGTGGTCCGGGTTGCCCGCCGGTTCGGGGTCGATGGTCCTGCCGTCGGTCGGGCAGGGACATCAAGCACGGTACCGCGATCCCGGCTGTGGCTCGACGGGATTGTGCCCGCCCGCCGGGACGACGCGGCCCTGGGCCGTGCGGCCGCGACACGGCCGACCGGCCGGCGGGAACACGTCCCGCCGGCCGGTCGGTGCCACAGGCGTCAGGCCCGCGGCTTCTCGCGCAGCTCGTACGTCGCGATGATGTCGTCGACCTTGATGTCGTTGAAGTTGCCGAGGTTGATACCGCCCTCGAACCCTTCGCGGATCTCGGTGACGTCGTCCTTGAAGCGACGCAGGCCCTCGATGGTGAGGTTCTCCGCCACGACCTTGCCGTCGCGGATGAGGCGCGCCTTGGCGTTCCTGCGGACCTCGCCGGAGCGGATGATGACACCCGCGATGTTGCCCAGCTTGGACGACTTGAAGATCTCGCGGATCTCCGCCGTACCGAGCTCGACCTCCTCGTACTCCGGCTTGAGCATGCCCTTCAGGGCCGCCTCGATCTCCTCGATCGCCTGGTAGATGACCGAGTAGTAGCGGACGTCCACGCCCTCGCGCTCCGCCATCTGCTGGGCCCGTCCAGCGGCCCGGACGTTGAAGCCGATGACGATCGCGTCGGAGCCCATCGCGAGGTCGATGTCGGACTCCGTGACCGCACCGACGCCGCGGTGCAGGACGCGGATGTCGACCTCCTCGCCGACGTCCAGCTGCAGCAGCGAGGACTCCAGTGCCTCGACGGAACCGGAGGCGTCGCCCTTGATGATCAGGTTCAGCTGCTGGACCTCGCCGGCCTTCAGCACCTTGTCCAGGTCCTCGAGGGAGACGCGGCGGGTGCGCTTGGCGAACGCGGCGTTGCGCTCGCGGGCGGCGCGCTTCTCCGCGATCTGGCGGGCCGTACGGTCCTCGTCGACCACGATGAAGTTGTCGCCCGCGCCCGGGACGTTGGTGAGGCCGAGGACCTGCACCGGCATCGACGGGCCGGCCTCCTGCACGTTGCTGCCGCTGTCGTCGAGCATGGCGCGCACGCGGCCGTACGCGTCGCCGACCACCATGGTGTCGCCGACCCGCAGCGTGCCTCGCTGCACCAGGACCGTGGCGACCGCACCGCGGCCGCGGTCCAGACGGGACTCGATCGCGATGCCCTGGGCGGCCTGCTTCGGGTTGGCCCGCAGGTCCAGCGCGGCGTCCGCGGTGAGGATGACGGCCTCGAGCAGCTGGTCGATGTTCTGGCCCTGCTTGGCGGAGATGTCGACGAACATGGTGTCGCCGCCGTACTCCTCCGCGACCAGGCCGTACTCGGTCAGCTGACCGCGCACCTTGGTCGGGTCCGCGCCCTCGACGTCGATCTTGTTGACCGCGACGACGATCGGCACGTCGGCCGCCTTGGCGTGGTTCAGCGCCTCGACCGTCTGCGGCATCACACCGTCGTTGGCCGCCACCACGAGGATCGCGATGTCGGTCGACTTCGCACCGCGGGCACGCATGGCGGTGAACGCCTCGTGACCCGGGGTGTCGATGAAGGTGATCGCGCGGTCCTCGCCGTTGACCTCGGTCGTGACCTGGTAGGCACCGATGTGCTGGGTGATGCCGCCGGCCTCGCCCGCGATGACGTTGGTCTTGCGGATCGCGTCGAGCAGGCGGGTCTTGCCGTGGTCGACGTGACCCATGACGGTCACCACCGGCGGACGGACGACCAGGTCCTCCTCGCTGCCCTCGTCCTCGCCGAACTCGATGTCGAAGGACTCCAGCAGCTCGCGGTCCTCTTCCTCCGGGCTGACGATCTGAACCTTGTAGTTCATCTCCTCGGCCAGGAGCTGCAGCGTCTCGTCGGAGACGGACTGCGTGGCCGTGACCATCTCGCCCAGGTTCATCATGACCGCGACGAGGGAGGCCGGGTTGGCGTTGATCTTCTCCGCGAAGTCGGTGAGCGACGCGCCACGGGAGAGCCGGATGGTCTCGCCGTTGCCGCGCGGCAGCATCACGCCGCCGACGGACGGCGCCTGCATCGCCTCGTACTCCTGACGGCGCTGCCGCTTCGACTTGCGGCCACGGCGGGCCGGACCGCCGGGACGGCCGAAGGCACCCTGCGTGCCGCCGCGGCCACCGGGACCGCCGGGACGGCCGCCGAAGCCGGGACGGCCACCGCCGCCGCCGAAGCCGCCGCCGGGACGGCCGCCGAAGCCGGGACGGCCACCGCCGCCACCGGGACGACCGCCGAAGCCGGGACGGCCACCGCCGCCACCGGGACGACCGGCACCGGCCGGACCGCGGCCGCCGGGGCCGGGACGCGGACCGGTGGCAGGACGCTGCGGCATCATGCCCGGGTTCGGGCGCGGGCCGGGACGCGGGCCCTGCGGACGCGGCATCGAGCTCGGGGTCGGACGCGGACCGCCCGGAGCCTGCGGACGCGGGCCGCCCTGGCCGCCGGGGGCCTGCGGACGGGGACCGGCGCCGGGCGCACCGGGACGCGGAGCCTGCGGGCGGGGCGCCTGCGGGCGCGCCATGCCGGTGGAGCCGCCGGAGGTGAAGGGGTTGTTGCCCGGGCGCGGACCGGCCGGACGGGCACCCGGACGCGGGGCCTGGCCGGGACGGGGCGCCTGGCCCTGGCCGGAGGGGCCGGGACGGGCACCGGGCTTCGGAGCACCCGGACGCGGGGCCTGGCCGGGACGCGCGGCCGGAGACGGAGCGGTGAACTCCGGGTTGGCCGGCGCGGCCGGGGTCGGGCGCGGACCGGGCTTGGGGCCCGGAGTCGGACGCGGGCCGGGGGTCGGCGCGGCCGTCGACGGGGACGGTGCCGGGCCGGGCTTGGGGGCGGCCGGCTTCGGGGCAGCCGGACGCGGCGCCGCCGCCTTGGCCGCGGAGGCGCCTGCCGCCTGCGCCGGAGAGGGCGCGGCGGGCTTGGGGGCGGCCTTCTTCGGGGCGCTCGGCTTGGCGGTGCTCTTGCCGCCGCCGTTGCCCTGCTGGAAGGCGTCGGTCAGTTTGCGTACCACGGGCGCCTCGATCGTCGAGGACGCCGATCGGACGAATTCACCGAGTTCCTGGAGCTTGGCCATGACGACCTTGCTCTCGACACCGAACTCCTTGGCGAGTTCGTAGACCCGGACCTTAGCCACTTCGCTCCTTTGAGGTCCGGGTTGAAGCCGGACCGTCGCTAGTTCATGGGCGTACTCATCGCGTACTCATCGAGTGCTCATCGCAATCTCGACCTGCTTTCGACTCGCGAGGTACCTGACCGCACGGGGTTCCGCGCGGAACGTCTTCCTACCGTGCTGCCTGTACGGCAACTGTCGTCCGCTCGACGTACTGGCGCAACGCCTTTGTGTCGAGCGCCCCCGGGGCGCGCAGCGCCCGCGTGAACGCCCGCCGGCGTACCGCCTGGTCGAGGCAGACCAGGGCGGGATGCACATAGGCACCCCGGCCGGGCAGCGTACCGCGAGGATCGGGGACGCACGCACCCTCGATCGCCACGATCCGCAGCAGCTCGGTCTTGGCCGCGCGCTCCCGGCACCCTACACAGGTGCGTTCAGGGCATGCTCGGGCACGCCTCCGGCCAGACACTCTTAAGTCTACCTCCCCGCACGTCCCTCACCCCTTTGGGGCAGGATTCGAACACTTGCCGTACAGAACTCTGTCGTGATCTCAGCGACCCGTGGTCCGGATCTATTCCCCGGCCGGTGCGGCGGCACCGGCCGGCCACTACTCCGCGACCTGTTCGGTGTCCGGACGGATGTCGATGCGCCATCCGGTGAGCCGGGCCGCGAGCCGGGCGTTCTGGCCCTCCTTGCCGATCGCCAGCGACAGCTGGTAGTCGGGCACGGTCACCCGCGCGGACCGGGTCGCCATGTCCACGACCTCGACCTTGGAGACCCGGGCCGGGGACAGCGCGTTCGCCACCAGCTCGGCCGGGTCGTCCGACCAGTCCACGATGTCGATCTTCTCGCCGTTCAGCTCGGCCATCACATTGCGCACCCGGCCGCCCATGGGGCCGATGCAGGCGCCCTTGGCGTTCAGGCCCGGGCGGTTGGACCGCACCGCGATCTTGGTGCGGTGCCCGGCCTCGCGGGCGATCGCGGCGATCTCCACCGAGCCGTCGGCGATCTCCGGCACCTCCAGGGCGAAGAGCTTCTTCACCAGGTTCGGGTGGGTGCGCGAGAGGGTGACGGACGGGCCGCGCACGCCCTTGGCCACCCGGACGACGTAGGACCGCAGGCGCATGCCGTGCGGGTAGCTCTCCCCGGGGACCTGCTCCTGCACCGGCAGGATGGCCTCCAGCTTGCCGATGTCCACCAGCACGTTCTTCGGGTCGCGGCCCTGCTGCACCACGCCGGTGACGATGTCGCCCTCGCGCCCGGCGTACTCGCCGAGCGTGGCGTCGTCCTCCGCGTCCCGCAGCCGCTGCAGGATGACCTGCTTGGCGGTGGTGGCGGCGATCCGGCCGAATCCCGACGGGGTGTCGTCGAACTCGCGGGGCTCCTGCCCCTCAGGAACGTCCTCCGGGTCCTCCTTCGCCCACACGGTCACGTGCCCGGTCTCCCGGTCCAGCTCCACGCGCGCGTGGCGGCGGCTTCCCTCGGTGCGGTGGTAGGCGATGAGGAGGGCCGACTCGATCGCCTCGACGAGCAGATCGAAGGAGATCTCCTTCTCCCTGACCAGGCCCCGCAGGGCGCTCATGTCGATGTCCACGGCTACGCCTCCTCCTGCTGCTTCATGTTCTTGGTGTCCTTGCGGTTGAACTCGACCTGCACGCGCGCCCTGGCCACGTCCTGGAAACCGAGTCTGCGGGTGGTGGCCTTGCGGCCCTTGACGCCGGGCACCTCGAGGTCGAGGCCCTCGTCGTCGACCTGGAGGATCCTGGCCACCAGTTCGCCGCCGTCCGCCAGCTGGAACTTCACCAGCCGGCCCGTGGCGCGCACGTAGTGCCGGTGTTCGGTGAGGAGGCGTTCCGCGCCCGGGGTGCCGACCTCGAGGGTGTACTGGCCCTCGCCCATCGCGTCCGTCTCGTCGAGCTTCGCCGAGAGGGCACGGCTCACCTCGGCGATCCGGTCCAGATCGGCTCCGGTGTCGGAGTCGACGACGACGCGCAGCACACGCCTGCGGCCGACGGAGTCGACGGCGATCTCCTCGAGATCCAGCCCCTGGGATGCGACGAGCGGTTCCAGCAGTTCCCGCAGCCTTTCGCTCTGGGTGGTGCTCATCCGGGTGACTCCTCGGCCGCGTGTGCTGTTGTGGGATGGTCGCGTGTCAGGTCAAAGGGTATCCGGTCCCGGAGGGTGTTGCCGTCCACCTGCCTGGCCCGGTGCCGCTGAGTCGTGCCCGACGGCGGCGCGGGTACGGTGATCATCGACCAGGGCCCGTCCGTCGCGCCCTGACCTGTGAGTGGAAGAGTTCCGTCACCGCACCCCGAGGACGTCTGCCGTGCCGTTCCCCCCACCTTCGCGGTCCCTGGGGCCGCGCCGCAGGACCCTGCTCGCCACGGCCGCGGGTGCGGCCCTGCTCGCCGGCTGTTCCGCGGACGGCGACCGCTCGGGCCCGGCGTCGGCCGCCGCCGAGCGGGTGCGCAGGCAGGCGGCGCAGGACAGCCGGGACCTGGCACGGCGGTACGACGCGGTGCTCGCCGCGCATCCGGCGCTGGCCGGACGGCTGCGGCCGCTGCGGGCGGAGGTGGAGCGGCATGCGGCCGCGTTCGGCGGCGAGGCCACGCCGGAGGCGTCGTCGCCGTCCGCGGCGGTGACGGCGGCCGCGGCGACGCACGGCTCCCCCGGCCCGTCCGGCTCCCCGTCGCCCGCGGTCCCGGCCGGCGAGAAGGACGCCCTCACCGCGCTCGCCGCCGCCGAACGCTCCCGGGCCGACCGGCTCACGGCCGCGCTGGCGCAGGTGCCGGGCGAGCTGGCACGGCTGCTGGCGTCGGTGGCGGCGGCCGGGGCGGCACACGCGTATCTGCTGACGGAGGGGCGAGGGTGAACGAGGCGGACGAGCAGCGGCTGCGGGCGTTGCAGGCGGCGCTGGCCGCCGAGCACGCGGCGGTGTACGGCTACGGCGTGGTGGGCGGCCGGATCGGCGCGGCGCGGCGGCGGGACGCCCGGGCGGCCTGGGACGCGCACCGGGCGAGCCGGGACGCGCTGACGCGTCAGGTGCGGGAGCTGGGCGGCACGCCGGTGGCGGCGGCCGCCGGGTACGCGCTGCCGTTCCCGGTGCCGGACGCGGCCGCGGCGGTGCGGTTCGCGGCGCAGCTGGAGGACCGGGTGGCCGGGGTGTACGCCGATCTGGTGCGGGCCAGCTCGGGGGCGGCGCGGCGCGAGGCGGCCGGGGCGCTGCGCGAGGCGGCGGTCCGGGCGGTGCGCTGGCGCGGGGAGAGCGTAGCCTTCCCTGGTCTCGCCGAACGGGCGGACGCCGCCACGCCCTCCGCCACGCCGCCGGTGTGACGCGCGGCGGTCCCGGCCGTGACGGTCCCTGACCGCGGCGGCCGGAGGTCGTCGGCGTCCGCAGCGCTCGCCGGGGCGGGTGCGGGACGTCGCGCCGCCGCCGGAAGGGCGGGCCGGACGGCGTCCGGTGCGGCGGGAGGGCGGGCCGCGCACCGGGCGGGCACGGCGCTGCCCGGACACGTCCCCGCCCCGTGGCACCGGTCGGGCACGCCCGTGTGCCCCTTCGTCGACTCGTCCAGGAAGGAACGACTCGCGCATGGCTTTCACACCTCCGCAGCGTCTGGTGCGGGCACTCGCCGAGACGGCGCCGGACGGCGACGACTGGCTGGAGCGGCTGCCCGAGCTGGCGCAGCAGGTCGTCGCCCGGGCCGGGCTGACCGTGGAGCGGGTGCAGGTGCCCGGCGGGCGCAGCAGCCTGGTGCTGCTGGTGCGGACGTCCGAGGGGGTGCCGGCGGCGCTGAAGCTGGCGCCGGAGCGGGCGCGTCCGGGAAGCGAGCGGGCCGCGCTGGCGCACTGGGGCGGGCGCGGTGCCGTCCAGCTGCTCGAGGCCGACGTGGGCGAGGGGGCGTTGCTGGAGGAGCGGCTCCATCCGGACGTGTCGGTGCGGTCGCTGCCGGAAGCGAAGGCGTTGCTGGAGGCGGCGGGCACGCTGCGCAGGCTGTGGGTGGCGCCGCCCGAGGGGCACGGTTTCGAGACGGTCGAGGAGCGCACCGCCCGGCAGGCGCGGGCCATGCGGGCCGACGCGGACGCGGACGCCGAGCTGGCTCCGCTGGTGGACGCCGCGCTCGGGGCCCGCGAGGAGCTGCTGGCCGCGCCGCCCGAACAGGTGCTGCTGCACGGCACGTTCCGGCAGAGCAAGGTGCTCGCCGGGGACCGGATGCCGTGGCTGGCCGTGGGCCCCGACCCGGTGGTCGGGGAGATGGCCTTCGATCTGGCACGGCTGGTGCGGGACCGGGTGGAGGACCTGATCGCCTCGCCGTCCGGCGCGGCCATCACCCACCGCCGCATCAAACGGCTGGCGGAGTCCCTGGAGGTCGACCAGGAACGGCTGCGCGGCTGGACGCTGTTCCGCGCCGTGGAGTCGGGGGTGCGGGCCCGCCGAGTGGGGCGGGTGAAGGACTCCGAGCTGCTGCTGGAGTTCGCCGACTGGCTGTGAGCCGCGGGGCGGGGCCGGGCGCGGTGCCCGGCCCCGCCCCGCGGTTCCGGCCGGCGGCAGCGGTCGTGCCACCGGCCGGTTCGTGCGTCAGGCCGTGAGACGGGCGAGGGCCTCCTCGACCGTCACGTCCTCGCGCTCGCCGGTCCTGCGGTCCTTCAGTTCCACGACGCCCTCGGCGGCACGGCGGCCGACGACCAGGATGGTGGGCACGCCGATGAGTTCGGCGTCGGTGAACTTCACGCCCGGGGACACCCCGGCCCGGTCGTCGACCAGGACGCGGACGCCGGCGGCGGCCAGCTTCCCGGAGACGTCGAGGGCCAGCTCGGTCTGCAGTGCCTTGCCCGCGGCGACGACGTGGACGTCGGCCGGGGCGACCTCCCGGGGCCAGACCAGGCCGTGCTCGTCGGCGTGCTGCTCGGCGAGGGCGGCGACGGCGCGGGAGACGCCGATGCCGTAGGAGCCCATGGTGACGCGGACCGGCTTGCCGTTCTGGCCGAGGACGTCCAGCTTGAGGGCGTCGGTGTACTTGCGGCCCAGCTGGAAGATGTGGCCGATCTCGATGGCGCGCTCCAGCTTCAGTCCGGCGCCGCACTTCGGGCAGGGGTCGCCGTCCTGGATCACCACGACGTCGACGTAGGCGTCGACCTCGAAGTCGCGGCCGGCGACGACGTTCTTGGCGTGGGTGTGCTCCTTGTTGGCGCCGGTGATCCACGCGGTGCCGGGGGCGACCCGCGGGTCGGCGATGTACCTGACCTTGTCCAGGCCCTGCGGACCGACGTAGCCGCGCACCAGGTCGGGACGGGCCGCGAAGTCCTCCTCGGTGACCATCTCGACGACGGCCGGGGCGAAGTGGGCCTCGACCTTGTCCATGTCGACCTCGCGGTCGCCGGGCACGCCCACGGCGACGATCTCGCCGTCCACCTTGACCAGGAGGTTCTTCAGGGTGGCGGAGGCGGGGACGCCGAGGGAGGCGGCGAGGGTCTCGATGGTGGGGGTGTCCGGGGTGGGGATCTCCTCCAGGGCGGGCACGCCGGCCGCGTCGACGGGCTTCACCTCGTAGGCGATCGCCTCGGTGTTGGCGGCGAAGTCGCAGTTCGGGCAGTCGGCGAAGACGTCCTCGCCGGCCTCGGCCGGGGCGAGGAACTCCTCGGACTTGGAGCCGCCCATGGCGCCGGCGGTGGCGGCGCAGATGCGGTAGTCCAGGCCGAGGCGTTCGAAGATGCGCTGGTAGGCCTGGCGGTGCAGGGCGTAGGACTCGGCGAGGCCCTCGTCGCTCAGGTCGAAGGAGTAGGAGTCCTTCATCAGGAACTCGCGGCCGCGCAGGATGCCCGCGCGCGGCCGGGCCTCGTCACGGAACTTGGTCTGGATCTGGTAGAGGATGACCGGCAGGTCCTTGTAGGAGGACGCCTGGTCCTTCACCAGCAGCGTGAAGATCTCCTCGTGGGTGGGGCCGAGGAGGTAGTCGCCGCCCTTGCGGTCCTTGACGCGGAACAGCTCGCCGCCGTACTCGTTCCAGCGGCCGGTCGCCTCGTAGGGCTCCCGCGGCAGCAGCGCGGGGAGCGACACCTCCTGGGCGCCGATGGCGTCCATCTCCTCGCGCACGATGCGTTCGACGTTCGCGAGGACCCTCTTGCCCAGCGGCAGCCAGCTCCAGATGCCCGCGGCGGTGCGGCGGACGTAACCGGCGCGGACCAGCAGCTTGTGGCTGAGGACCTCGGCGTCCGCCGGGTCGTCGCGCAACGTCTTGGCCATCAACTGGGACATGCGCTGGACCGGTGCGTTCGCCATGGTTCTCGTACTCCTGCCACGTTTCGGTGATGGCAGTGAGGTTAGCCGGGCGGACTGGGCCGGTGGAAATCGATTCCGTCGCGGGTGCCGGGGCGGCGGCGCAGCGGCAGCGGGGCGCCCATCACGGCGTAGGGCACCGGGGCGCTGGGGAAGAGCACCTGCCGGGCCAGGTCGACGTAACCCAGGGAGCGGTACAGGGCGCGGGCGGGGCTGTCGGTGTCGATGGCGGAGAGGATGGAGCGGGGCTCGGCGGCACCGTCGGTGATGGTGGTGATCAGGGCGCGTCCGATGCCGCGGTTCTGGTGGCTGGGGTGCACATGCAGCTCGGTGATCACGAAGGAGTCGTCGAGCCAGTGGTCGAGGCCGCGGGCGCGCAGGTAGGGCTCGACGACCGTGGACCACCAGTGGCGACGGTCGTTGGGCATGCCGTAGACGAAGCCGACGAGGCGTCCGTCGGGGGTGGTGGCGCCGAGGGCGCGGGCGCCCGGGCTGGTCAGATGGCGCAGCACGATCTGGCGGCGTACGGCGATCTCCTCGGGGCCGAGACCGAAGGCGACGGCCTGGACGGCGAGCGCCTCGTCGACGCGGGCCGCGAGGTCGAGCGGACCGATCACGATGTCGTCGGGGCGGCGGGTGCCGTGCCCGGGAAAGAGCGCCATGCCGGGGAGAGTACCCGCCGTGCACCGTCTTGCGGCGCACGGACCGCGCGCCCACCGGGTCCGGCACGGCGCCGACGCCCGGAACAGCACGCTCCGGTGCTTCGGAACAGCACGGTGGTGCTTCAGAACAGCACGCTGGTGAACGCCCCGACCTCCTCGAAGCCCACCCGCCGGTAGGTGCGCCGGGCCGGGGTGTTGTAGTCGTTGACGTACAGGCTGGCCACGGGGGCGACGTCGGCGAGCGCGTACCGCAGCACCGCGGCCATGGCGGGTGCGGCCAGGCCCCGGCCCCGGTACTCCGGGGCGACCCAGACTCCCTGGATCTGGCAGGCCCGCGGGGTCGCCGCGCCGATCTCCGCCTTGAACACGACCTTGCCGTGCTCGTCGAGGCGGGCGAAGGAGCGGCCGGAGCCGACGAGTTCGGCGACCCGTGCCTGGTAGAGCAGGCCGCCGTCGCCGGCCAGCGGGGAGACGCCGACCTCCTCGGTGAACATCGCCACACAGGCCGGCATGATCGTTTCCAACTCGTCCTTGCGGACGCGGCGCACGTACGGGTCGGGGGCTATGTCGTCGGGCATGCGGTCGGTGACCATCAGCGGCTGGCGGGCGCGCACCTCGCGGGCGGGCCCCCAGTGCGGTTCGAGCAGCCGCCACAGCTGGGTGGTGGGTTCGCTGGGACCGACGATCGAGGAACAGCGGCGGCCGGCCCGCCGGGCGCGCTCGGCGAAGGCATGGACCGCGCGCGGGGTGGCGCAGATCGGCACGAGGTTGGCACCCGCGTAGCACAGCGAGGTGAGGATGCCGTCCTCGTACCAGCCCCACATCTCGCCGCCGAGCCGCCACGGGTCGAGGCCGGCCACCTGTACCCGGGAGGCCACGAAGGCGTTCGCGACCGGCTCGCGGTCGAGGACGGCGAGCGCGGCGTCCAGGTCGCTCGGGCCGAGCACCCGCGAGGTGGTCTGGGTCAACACGGAACGGGACCTCACGCTGGGGTTTCGCTGATCCCCGCACTGTACCCGCCGCCCGCGGGCGGTGCCGCCCCCGGGTGGGGGCGGTCCGGTCGGGTGCCGTCACGGCCCGGGTTCCACGGCGGCGGGCGGTCGCGCTGTGGAATGGGTACCCGCATGCCGGCCGGGTTCGGAAGAGCGGTGATGAAGGTGGCGCCGTACCGCGGGCGTGACGGGCACGACGAGGGGCCGGGCGAGGTGACCGGACCCGATCCGGGACTGGGCCCGGACTTCCCCCGGGCGGTGCTGCACCACCTGGGCACGGGCGTGCTCATCATGGACACCTCGGGCCGCATCGTCTACGCCAACCCGTGGGCGGAGCGGCTGCTGGGACGGTCGGCGGCCGAGATGACCGGGCGGGACGCTCACGATCTGCTGCACCGCCGGGCCGACGGCAGCCGGCTGCCGCACGAGCGGTGCATGCTGCGCGCCCCGCTGCGCACCAGTTTCGCCGAACAGGGCAGCCAGGAGTTCTTCGAGCGGGCCGACGGCACCGTCATGCCCATCATCTGGTCGACCACTCCCCTGCTGCGGGCGGGCCGCCAGGAGGGGCTGATCCTGGTCTTCGGCGACTTCAGCCTCTACCGCGCGGCCGAGCAGCGGATGACCGCGCACACCGCCGCGCTGGAGCGGCTGACCGGCCGGCTGAACCTGCTGGCGGACGTGTCGTCGGTGCTGATGAGCGCCGTCGACGCGGTGGACCGGATGCGCCGGCTGCTGCGGCTGCTGGTGCCGGCGCTGGGCGACTGGGCGGCGGTGACGCTGTGGGCGGACCCGTACGGGACGCCGGAGCACATCGCGGTGCGGTCCGCCGCCCGTCCGGGCCGGGCGCGTCAGCTGGAAGGTCCGCTGCGGCTGTCGCCCCGGTCCGCGACCGCCGTGGTGCGCCTGATGCAGGCCGAGGAGCCGGTGCTGCTGACCTCAAACGAGGTGCGGGACCCGTCGGCGCCGCTCGCTCCGGTCGAGGGCCAGCTGTTCGAACGGCTCGGCGGGCAGTGTGCCGTGGTGGTGCCACTGTCCGCGCGCCGCAAGCACTACGGGATGCTCACGGTGGGACGCACGGGGGATCCGCCCGCGCCCAACGACGCCGAGGTGCGGCTGCTGTCCGACATCGGCCGACGGGTGGGCCTGGTGCTGGACAACACCCGGCTCTACCGGGAGCAGCGCAACGTCGCCGAGACCCTGCAGCGCCAGTTGCTCTCCCCGCTGCCGCAGGTGGACCACATCCGCATGGCGGCCCGGTATCTGCCCGCGCAGAGCGCCATGGAGGTCGGCGGCGACTGGTACGACGCCTTCCTGCTCCGCGACGGCGTGGTGGCCGTGGTGATCGGGGACGTGGTCGGGCACGATCTGACGGCGGCCGCGCACATGGCGGAGGTGCGCAACATGCTGCGCGCCCTGGCATGGGACCACCAGAAACCGCCGAGCCTGATCATGTCCCGGCTGGACGAGGCGGTGACGTACACCAGCGACGCGCCGATGGCCACGCTGGTCTTCGCCCGGATCGAGGGCCCGGAGGGCGGACCGTGGCGGTTGAACTGGGTCAACGCCGGGCATCCGCCGCCGCTGCTGGTCACCCGGGAGGGACACACCCGGTTCCTGACCGGCGGGCACGGCCCGTTGATCGGCCTGAGTGCCGCCCTGCATCTGGGGCTGACCTGGCCGGACATGGACGAGCAGCTGCCGCCGGAGGGCACGCTGGTGTTCTACACCGACGGCCTGGTGGAGAGCCGGGGCCGCCCCATCGACGCGGGGATGGCCAAGCTGCGGCATCACGCCGCCGTGCTGGCCCGGCGGCTGCGGGACGCCACCGTGGACGATTTCTGCGATCAGCTGCTGCAGCGGGTGCGGCCGAGCGAGGACGACGCGGCGTTGCTGGCGGTGCGGCTGCCGCCGCGCGGTGCGGGGGCGCCGGGGGATCCGCGTCCCGAGCCGCCGCCGCAGGCGCCGTACAGTCCGGCCGCGCCGGACCGTGCGGCACCCGGTTCGGCCCAGGAGGACGCTCCGGTGACGGATCCGACGCACGCACTGCGGCCGGAGTGACTCCTCGGCCCGTCCTCCGGCGCGTCCACGTGCCGCGTCCCCGCGCACGCCCGGCCTGTCACGGCTCACGGCGGCGCGGGGTGCGGCGGCTCAGCCCGCGACCGAGACCTCCGGCTCGCCGGAGGGAACGCCGTCGGCCTCCATCTGCGCGGCGATCTTCATGGCCTCCTCGATCAGGGTCTCCACGATCTTCGACTCCGGCACGGTCTTGATGACCTCGCCCTTCACGAAGATCTGCCCCTTGCCGTTGCCCGAGGCCACACCCAGGTCCGCCTCACGCGCCTCACCCGGACCGTTGACCACACAGCCCATCACCGCGACCCGCAAAGGCACCTCCATGCCCGTCAGACCCGCGGTGACCTCCTCGGCCAGCTTGTACACATCCACCTGCGCACGCCCGCACGACGGACACGACACGATCTCCAGACCCCGCTGCCGCAGCCCCAGCGACTGCAGGATCTGCAGACCCACCTTCACCTCCTCCACCGGAGGAGCCGACAGCGACACCCGGATCGTGTCCCCGATCCCCTGCGACAGCAGCGCACCGAACGCCACCGCCGACTTGATCGTCCCCTGGAACGCCGGACCCGCCTCCGTCACCCCCAGATGCAGCGGATACTCACACGCCTCCGCCAGCTGCCGGTACGCCTCGATCATCACCACCGGATCGTTGTGCTTGACCGAGATCTTGATGTCCCGGAAGCCGTGCTCCTCGAACAGCGACGCCTCCCACAGCGCGGACTCCACCAGCGCCTCCGGCGTCGCCTTGCCGTACTTCTGCAGCAGCCGCTTGTCCAGCGACCCCGCGTTCACCCCGATCCGGATCGGCGTCCCGTGGTCCTTCGCCGCCTTCGCGATCTCCTTGACCTGATCGTCGAACTTCTTGATGTTCCCCGGATTCACCCGGACCGCGGCACACCCCGCCTCGATCGCCGCGAACACGTACTTCGGCTGGAAATGGATGTCCGCGATCACCGGGATCTGCGACTTCTTCGCGATCACCGGCAGCGCCTCGGCGTCGTCCTGCGTCGGGCACGCCACCCGCACGATCTGGCACCCGGCCGCCGTCAGCTCCGCGATCTGCTGCAACGTCGCACCCACGTCCGACGTCCGCGTCGTCGTCATCGACTGCACCGACACCGGCGCATCCCCGCCCACCGCGACCGGCCCGACATGGATCTGCCGGCTCTTGCGCCGCTCGGCGAGCTTGGTCGGAACGGACGGCATGCCGAGTGAAATAGCAGTCATCTGCTGTGCAACCCCAAGTCCTGGTTCAAGGTCCGGGCCCGTGCAGCGGCGGGCTCCCGGCATCCGAGATTACGGCACGCACCCGACCGGCAGCACATCCCGTCCGCATGTGTGCCGCGGGCAGGAGGCCGGGCGGGTGCGCGCCGGCCTCCTGCCCGCGGCAGGGGTGGTCAGGAGATCCGGACCGGGTTCACCACGTCCGCGATGAGGACGAGGATCGTGAAGCAGATGAACACGCTCGCCACCACGTAGGCCACCGGCATCAGCTTGGCCACGTCGAAGGGGCCCGGGTCCGGGCGGCGCAGCACGCGGGCCAGGTGGCGGCGCAGCGACTCCCACAGCGCGCCGGCGATGTGGCCGCCGTCCAGCGGGAGCAGCGGGAGCATGTTGAACAGGAACAGGGACAGGTTGAACCCGGCGACCAGCATCAGCGCCATGGCCAGCTGCTGGGTGGCGGGGATGTCCAGGGTGAAGATCTCGCCGCCGACGCGGGCGGCGCCGACCACGCCCATCGGGGAGTCGGGCTCGCGGGGGGCGCCGTCGAAGGCGGCCTGCCACAGCGCGGGGATCTTGGCGGGCAGGCTCGCGATGGAGTCCACGGCGTCGCCGACGCGCTCGCCCATCCAGGTCACCGACTCGCCGAAGTCCTGGCGGACGATGCCGGTGGCGGCGCTGAAGCCGAGGAAGCCGGCGGTGACGTACTGGCCCTCGACGATCTGGCCGTGGGAGTCCTTCTTGGCGACCTGGTTGGTGGCGATCTTCGCTTGCAGGGTGAGGTCGTGGCCGTCGCGCTGGACGACGATCGGCACCTCGCGGCCCGGGTTGGCGCGGATGAGGTCCGACAGCCGGTTCCAGTCGTCGGTGTGCACCCCGTCGAAGGAGACGATCTTGTCACCGGCCTTCAGTCCCGCGGCGGCGGCCGGGGAGGGCGGGTCGGTGCTGCGGCAGGTGTCGCGGTTCTCGCTCTGGGCGATGACGCACTGGGAGACCGAGCTGACGGTGGTGGTCTGCTGGGAGATGCCGAAGCCCATCAGCACGGTGAGGAAGAGCGCGACGGCGAGCACGAGGTTCATGAAGGGGCCCGCGAACATCACGATGACCCTCTTCCAGGGCGCACGTGTGTAGAACAGGCGCTTCTCGTCGCCGGGCTGCAGTTCCTCGAAGGCGGCCGAGCGGGCGTCCTCGATCATGCCGCGCCAGGGCGAGGTGGAGCGGGCGGCGATCCGGCCGTCGTCGCCGGGCGGGAACATGCCGATCATGCGGATGTAGCCGCCGAACGGGATGGCCTTGATGCCGTACTCCGTCTCGCCCTTCTTGCGCGACCAGAGGGTGGGGCCGAAACCGACCATGTACTGCGGCACGCGGATGCCGAAGAGTTTGGCGGTGGAGAGATGTCCCAGCTCGTGCCACGCGATCGAGAACAGCAGGCCGATCACGAAGACGACTATGCCGAGAATCATCATCAGATGTGTCATGCACGCGCCTCCGTACTGGCCGTCTGCGCTGTCAGTTCCCGGGCCCGGGTCCGCGCCCAGCTCTCCGCCTCGAGGACGTCGGGCAGGGTCAGCGTAGTTCCCGTGCCGGGTGTGCCGTGCTCCTCGACCACCCGTGTCACGGTCTCCATGATCCCGTTGAAGGGCAGCGCACCGCGCAGGAACGCGTCGACACATTCCTCGTTGGCCGCGTTGAACACGGCGGGCGCGGTGCCGCCGAGGCGGCCCACGTGCCGGGCGAGGTCCACCGAGGGGAACGCCTCGTTGTCCAGGGGGTGGAACTCCCAGGTGGAGGCCTTGCTCCAGTCGAAGGCGGGCGCGGCGTCGGGAACGCGCTCGGGCCAGCCCAGGCCGATGGCGATGGGCCCGCGCATGTCGGGCGGGGTCGCCTGGGCGAGGGTGGAGCCGTCGGTGAACTCCACCATCGAGTGCACGTAGGACTGGGGGTGGACGACGACCTCGATGCGCTCGAAGGGGATGTCGTACAGCAGGTGTGCCTCGATGACCTCCAGGCCCTTGTTGACCAGGGTGGCGGAGTTGACGGTGATCACCGGTCCCATCGCCCAGGTCGGGTGGGCGAGGGCCTCCTCCACGGTGACGTTCGCCAGCTCGGCCTTGCTGCGGCCGCGGAACGGCCCGCCGGAGGCGGTGACGACGAGCTTGCGCACATCGGCGCGGGTACCGGCGGCCAGGGCCTGGAAGAGGGCGGCGTGCTCGGAGTCCACCGGGATGATCTGACCGGGCTTGGCCACCGCGGTGACCAGGGGGCCGCCGACGATGAGCGACTCCTTGTTGGCGAGCGCGAGGGTGCGGCCCGCCTCCAGCGCGGCGAGGGTCGGGGCGAGCCCGATGGAGCCGGTGATGCCGTTGAGCACGGTGTGGCATTCGGAGGCCGCGACCGCGGCGGAGGCGTCGGGTCCGGCGATGATCTCCGGCAGGGGACCGCCCTTGTAGCGGGCCGCGAGCGCCTCCCGCAGGGCCGGGACGGCGTCCTCGCGCGCCACGGCGACGGTCCGCACACCGAGCCGGTGCGCCTGCTCGGCGAGGAGATCGACCCGTCCGCCGTTGGCGGACAGCGCCGTGACCCGGAAGCGGTCCGGGTTGCGCAGGACCAGGTCGACGGCCTGGGTGCCGATGGACCCGGTGGACCCGAGGATCACCACGTCCTTGGGGCCGTCCCCGGTGGCGGGGTCGAAGACGAGGTGCGGGTCGGCGAGGGAGGCTGCACTGTCGGTCATCCCCCCATTGTGGCCGCACCACCGGTGCGCGCCGACAGCGCATCCCACGCCAGGTGTGCGCCCCGCACCACCCGGGGCGCACACCCACGCACCGGCCGACCCGATACGCGCGCCGATCTGCCGCATACGTGAGCCGGTCCGCCGGATGCCTGCGCCGACCTGCCGCAGACGTGAGCCGGTCCGCCGCATGTGCCCGCCGGCCTTCGGGCTGCGCGTCGTCCTACCGGATCGGACGGCGTACGTTCTCCCGCTCGCTGGGGCCCGGGCGGGCATCCGCGATCCACGGCCCGTCGTCCGAGGGGTCGATGATCCCTTCTTCCAGCCAGGTGTAGACGCCTCCGACGACACCTTCGACGACTGTGCGGTCGAGGTCGTCGGTGTTGGTCCACAGCCGGTCGAAGAGTTCCCCGACCCGGATGCGGGCCTGGCGGCAGAAGGCGTCGGCGAGCTGGTAGGCCTCACGGCCGTGGTCGCCGCGGCTGCGCAGCAGCTCGGCGCGCACGCAGGCCGCGCTCATCGCGAACAGCTCGGCCCCGATGTCGACCACCCGCCCGAGGAAGCCCTGCTTGGTCTCCAGCCTGCCCTGCCAGCGGGACATGGCGTAGAAGGTGCAGCGGGCGAGCTTGCGGGACTGCCGCTCGACGTACCGCAGGTGGCAGGACAGGTCGACGTGGCCGGGCGGGTGGAACTCGGCGTAGGCGTTCGGCAGCCGCCCCGGGCCCACGACCAGTCTGGGCAGCCACTTGGCGTAGAACACACCCGCGTCGGCGCCGGCCTTCGCCTTGTCCCGCAGGGGCTTGTCGGGGTCGATGAGGTCTCCGGCGACGGACAGGTGGGCGTCCACCGCCTCACGCGCGATGAGCAGGTGCATGATCTCGGTGGAGCCCTCGAAGATGCGGTTGATGCGCAGATCGCGCAGCATCTGCTCGGCGGGGACGGCGCGTTCGCCGCGGGCGGCGAGCGAGGCGGCGGTCTCGTAGCCGCGGCCGCCGCGTATCTGGACCAGCTCGTCGGCCATCTTCCAGGCCATCTCCGAGCCGTACAGCTTGGCGAGGGCGGCCTCGATGCGGATGTCGTTGCGGTCCTCGTCGGCCATCTGCGAGGACAGCTCCAGGATCGCCTCCAGGGCGAAGGTGGTGGCGGCGATGAAGGAGATCTTCGAGCCGACCGCCTCGTGGTATGCGATCGGCTTGCCCCACTGCTCGCGGGCCGCGGACCACTCGCGGGCGATCTTCAGACACCACTTGCCGGCGCCGGCGCACATCGCGGGCAGCGACAGACGGCCGGTGTTGAGGGTGGTCAGGGCGATCTTCAGCCCCTGCCCCTCCTCGCCGATGCGGTGGGAGGCCGGGATGCGCACCCGGTGGAAGCGGGTGACACCGTTCTCGATGCCGCGCAGTCCCATGAAGGCGTTGCGGTTCTCGACGGTGACACCCTCGGCGGAGGCCTCGACGACGAAGGCGGTGATGCCGCCGCGGTGCCCCTCGCACTTCGGCACCCGGGCCATGACCACGAGCAGGTCGGCGACCACCCCGTTGGTCGTCCACAGTTTCACGCCGTCGAGGATGTAGTCGTCCCCGTCGGGTGTGGCGGTGGTGGCCAGCCGGGCCGGGTCGGAGCCGACGTCGGGTTCGGTCAGCAGGAACGCCGAGATGTCGGTGCGGGCGCAGCGCGGCAGGAAGGTCTGCTTCTGCTCCTCGGTGCCGAACAGCTTCAGCGGCTGCGGGACCCCGATGGACTGGTGGGCGGAGAGCAGGGCGCCGATCGCGGGGCTGGCGGACCCGACCAGGGCGAGCGCCTTGTTGTAGTAGACCTGGGTCAGGCCGAGACCGCCGTACTTGGTGTCGATCTTCATGCCGAGGGCGCCGATCTCCTTGAGGCCGGTGATGACCTCGTCGGGTATCCGCGCGTCGCGTTCGATGCGAGCGGCGTCGACCTTCGTCTCGCAGAAGTCGCGCAGCTTGGCGAGGAACTCCTCGCCGCGCTGCACGTCGTCGTCGGCCGGCAGCGGGTGCGGGTGGATGAGGTCGAGCCGGAAGCGGCCCAGGAACAGCTCCTTGGCGAAGCTCGGTCTGCGCCAGGTCTGTTCCCGGGCGGCCTCGGCCACCTGACGGGCTTCGCGCTCGGTGACGGTGGGCTTGCTGGTCGTCGGTGCGGACATGGGGTCACCTCACCGCGGGGGAGATCGCGACGGATCTCTTGAACGGGAACGGGTTCGTGGGGCAACGAGGGAACGGGTTCGTGAGGGAGACGGGGGGAGCGGGGCCCGTGGGGGCGAAACGTTACCGACCGGTCCTACCGGTTCGTATGTACCCGATCCCGTACAGGCTCACCACCCCGGCCCCAGCGGCCCCCGGACGTCACCGACCGCACGGACCGGCCGGTGAGCGCCGGTGGCGGCCCCGTCGCGGCAGCAGATCCGCAGCGGGTGCGGCGGGGGCCGAACGGGTGAGACGCGTCCGGCCGGACGCACGCGGGCGGGGCCGGCCGGGCGGCGCGAAGAGGACGCGGAGGAAGGGGCGGACGGAACGCGGAGGAGAGGGAGGGAGACGAGAGAGCGCCGACCGGGCGATCGAAGCGCTTCGGGCAGCTGGACGGGCGTGATGATGTGGGGTTACGGTCGGAGATCCCCGCACGACCGAGCGCTGGATCCCTCCGGATCGAAGCGTTTCACCCCTGAAGGACGCCGACATGGTCACCCTCGCCGAGGTCGCCCAGCACGCCGGAGTCTCGGCGAGCACGGTGAGCTATGTTCTCAGCGGCAAGCGGTCCATCTCCGCGGGCACCCGGCAACGGGTCGAGCGTGCCATCCGGGAGCTGGGCTACCACCCCAACGCCGGGGCCCGTGCGCTGGCGGGCGGCAGGTCCAACATCATCGCCCTCATGATCCCCCTGCGCACGGACATGTATGTGCCGGTGATGATGGAGATCGCCATCGCCGTGGCGACCACCGCCCGTATCCACGGCTACGACGTGCTGCTGCTCACCGGCGAGGAGGGACCCGAGGCGGTCCGCCGGGTGACCGGCAGCGGCCTCGCCGACGCGATGATCGTCATGGACGTCCAGCTCGACGACGAACGGCTGCCGCTGCTGCGCGAGACCAGCCGGCCCAGCGTCCTGATCGGACTGCCCTCCGACCCCACCGGACTGACCTGCGTGGACCTGGACTGGACGGCGGCGGGCGCGCTGTGCGCGGAGCATCTGGCACAGCTCGGACACCGCGACATCGCCTTCATCGGCGAGGCTCCCGCCGTCTACGAACGGCACACCGGCTTCGCCGAGCGCACCCTGGACGGCCTGCGCTCGCGCGCCCGGGAGCTGGGACTGCGGGTCCTGCACCGGCCCTGCGCGGCCGGGTACGACGCGGTGGCGGCCACCGTCACCCGTGTCTTCGACGAACGCCCCCGCACCACGGGGTTCGTCGTGCAGAACGAGTCGGCGGTCGAACCGCTGCTGGCCCTGCTCCGGCAGCAGGGGCGTGCGGTGCCCGAGGACGTCTCGGTCGTCGCGGTCTGCCCCGAGCAGGTCGCCGTGCAGGCCTCGGTACGCCTGACCTCGGTCGCCGTCCCCGCCCAGGAGATGGGCCGCAGCGCGGTCGAGCATCTGGTGGCCAAGCTGGACGGGCGTGGCGGTGACGACGTGGCGCTGATCGCGCCCGAACTGACGGTGCGGGCCAGCTCCGGCATGGCTCCGGCGGTGCACTGACGCCGGCAGCGCGCTTCACAGAGAGTCCGCGGGCGGAACCCTGCGGACTCGACGTGAGCCGGTTGCCGGGTGGGTGAGCGGACACGTTCGGTCAGCCACCGCCGGCGGCGCCTTTTCCGGCCTGGCAGCCCCCGACCTGACCGCCGTGAGCCGGACCTTCCTCAGCTGCCGAGATCGATCTTGCCGCCGATGTTGCCCTTGTCACCCAGGGTGCCCGAATCCAGCTTGCCGGTGAATATCTTGCCGAGATCGATCTTGTCTGCACCCGGAGTCGTACCGCCAGGCGTCGTACCGCCAGGCGTCGTACCACCCGGAGTCGTACCACCCGGAGTCGTACCGCCAGGCGTCGTACCGCCAGGCGTCGTACCACCCGGCGTCGTGCCGCCAGGCGTCGTACCACCAGGCTGCGTCGGCACGGTCACGATGATCGGCACGTAGATGACTTTGGAACCCTGGCGCTTTTCCTTCCACTTCTGACAGACGAAGACGTTGCCCTTTTTCTTGTAGCACTTGATCGGCTTCTCGTGTGCTGTCTGCGCCTTCTCCACCGGTGCGGCACTCGCTGCACTCGCCGATGACACGCCGACCATTCCGGCCGCCAGGCAGGAGGTCGCGGCCACGGCGACACCTGCCGACATCCTTCTTCTCATGACCATCGAGCCTTACGTCGCTGAGCGCTGTTCAGTGCGTCGAAGGGTTGAACACAGCAAGTGAATTCGCCCCGTTTCGACCTCTTCGAGCATTGGCGTCGCGGCTCCGCCGGACAAGAGGAAGAACGACCCTGCGGCGTGGGCAGAACTACCCCTGCGCTAGCCCGCCGGGCGCATGCCGGTGGTCTCGTCCTGTCTCATCGCCAGACGGGCCAGGTCGATTCGGCGGCGGTAACCGGTCTTGCTCGCCAGCCGGTCGAGGTGGGAGTGGACGGTGTGCTGACTGATGTTCAGCTGGACCGCTATTTCGCGGTCGGTGGCACCGCTGGCGACCAGATCGATGATCTGCCGCTCCCGGACCGTGATATGGGCGTGGCTTTTGTCGAGACAGTGGCGGTTGAAAGAAGTGGAGAAATAGCTCCGGCCCGAGGCGATGGTCCGCAGTGCCGTGAGCAGTTCGGTCTCGGCAGCGGACTGG
This sequence comes from Streptomyces thermoviolaceus, assembly GCF_045209695.1. Lineage (NCBI taxonomy): Bacteria > Bacillati > Actinomycetota > Actinomycetes > Kitasatosporales > Streptomycetaceae > Streptomyces > Streptomyces thermoviolaceus. The sequence continues at coordinate 1,478,024 of NZ_CP109280.1, forward strand.
CTCACATATCCCCGTGCTCCGGCCTCGACGGACAGCAGCAGGTCGTCGTGGGATACCGAAGGCGACAGCACGAGCACCACGCATCCGCGTCGGTCCAGCCGGGTGATGAGGCCGAGCACGTCCCCCATGCCGGTGTGGAGATTGACGACGGCGACGTCCGCGTGCGGCACGTCGTACTCCCCCGCCGGTTCGACGAAGGTGCTCCGCAGATCGGGCGCCGCGTCGATGACCTGTTTCAGGCCAGGCCTCAGGAGCGGACAGTCGGAGATGACCACAATCTGCGCCATCGCAGGTCCCTAGCAGTCCGAGGCGCCGGCCGCCTGCCGGGTCGGCCCGTGATGCGGAGGCGGCCCGCATCACCTCGTGCACCACCGCTGCGGCACCGGCACCGTGCGCCTCGGTCCAGCCGACCGGGCGCGGCGCCGGGATCCGTTCACGCCGGTGCCCCTCTTCCATCATGGCGCGGGACGCGTCGCTCGGCAGAAGCAACCACAGGCTGCCTCATCCGGCGAACGCTCCGGAACGCCGGCGGCCGGGCCCCGCGGGGGAACCCGGGCCGCCGCAGTTCCCGACCGGCCGGACCGGTCGTGCAGGACCGCTACAGAGCCAGCCCGGTCAGGACCAGGACACGCTCGTAGGTGTAGTCCTCCATGGCGGAGCGCACGCCCTCGCGGCCCACGCCGGACTGCTTGACGCCGCCGTAGGGCATCTGGTCGGCGCGGTAGGAGGGGGCGTCGCCGATGATGACGCCGCCGACCTCCAGGGCGCGGTGGGCGCGGAACGCGGTCTGCAGGTCGTGCGTGAACACGCCCGCCTGCAGACCGAACTTGGAGTCGTTGACCGCGGCGAACGCCTCCGCCTCGCCGTTCACCTTCTGCACGGTCAGGACCGGGCCGAAGACCTCCTCGGTGGCGAGGGCGACACCGGCCGGGACATCGGTGAGGACGGTCGGCGCGTAGGAGGCGCCGTCCCGCTTGCCGCCGGTGAGCAGCTTCGCGCCGGCGTTCACCGCCTCCTCGACCCAGGACTCCACGCGCCGGGCGGCGTCCTCGCTGACCAACGGGCCGACGTCGGTGGCCGGGTCGGAGGGGTCGCCGGTGTTCTGGGCCTCGACGGCGGCCACGATGCGCGGCAGCAGCCGGTCGTGGACCGAGGCGTCGGCGATCACCCGCTGCACGGAGATGCAGGACTGGCCGGCCTGGTAGTTGGAGAAGGTCGCGATGCGGTTCGCCGCCCAGTCCAGGTCCTCGTCGGAGGACCAGTCGGCGAGAACGACGGCGGCGGCGTTGCCGCCCAGCTCCAGGGTGCAGTGCTTGTGCGGCACGGACCCCTCGATGGCGTACCCCACCTTGTCGGAGCCGGTGAAGGAGATGACGGGCAGCCGCTCGTCCTGCACCAGGGCGGGCATCCGGTCGTTGGGGACGGTGAGCACCGACCAGGAACCGGCCGGCAGGTCCGTCTCGGCGAGCAGCTCGCCGAGGAGCAGCGCGGACAGCGGGGTGGCCGGGGCCGGCTTGAGGACGATCGGGGCGCCGGCGGCGATGGCCGGAGCGACCTTGTGCGCGCACAGGTTCAAGGGGAAGTTGAACGGCGCGATGCCGAGGACGACCCCCTTGGGGAAGCGGCGGGTGACGGCGAGCCGGCCCTGGCCGCCCGCGTCGGTGTCCAGGCGCTGCGCCTCGCCGGCGTTGAACCGGCGGGCCTCCTCCGCGGCGAGGCGGAACACGGACACCGCACGCCCGACCTCGCCGCGCGCCCACTTGATCGGCTTGCCGTTCTCGGCGGTGATCAGCTGGGCGATCTCCTCGGCGCGTTCGGCCAGCCGCTTGGCGACGTGGTCCAGGGCGGCGGCGCGCACATGGGCCGGGGTGGCGGCGAACTCGTCCAGCACGGCGTGCGCGGCGGCCACGGCCTCCTCGACCTGGGCGTCGGTCGGCACGCTGACCGTCCCGACCAGCCGGCCGTCCCACGGGGAGGTGACGTCGAAGGTGTCCTCGCCGGTGGCCTGGCGGCCGGCGAGCCAGAAGGCGTGGGTGGAAGTCATGTACGAGTCCCGGCCCTTCCGCTAGAGGGTGTGTGCTTGCGCGGTCAACGGTAGGGCGCGGGCGGCGGATCGGCGCTTGTCCGTGGTGGAGCAGTGCCGGACGGGGGTGCGCCTGTTTGTCGTACGACCGGCGGCGGGGACACCCGTGTGCCCGGCCGGGGTGCCGGCGCCCGGTCGGTCCCCGGCCGCAAAGGCGCCCTCGTGCCGTGCCGGCGGGTGGTGCCGCGCGGCGTGCGGTCAGTCCGCGGCCGTGGCCTTCAGGGCCAGCCACAGCTCCATGCGGACGTCCGGGTCGTCCAGCGAGCGCTGGAGGATCTCCTCCACCCGCCGCATCCGATAGCGCAGGGTGTGCCGGTGCACGCCGAGGTCGGCGGCGGCCGCGTCCCACTGGCCGTGCCGGGACAGCCAGGCCCGCAGCGAGGCCACCAGGTCGCCGCGGCCGGTGGCGTCGTGTTCGTACAGCGCCCGCAGCAGCCCGTCCGCGAACGCCCGTACGGCGTCGTCGGCGAGCAGCGGCAGGATCGAACCGGAGGCCAGCTGCTCGTGCTCGACGAGCACCCGGCCGCGCCGCCGGGCCACCGACAGGGCCTGCTCGGCCTGTTTGTAGGCGACGGCCGCGGCGATCGGCCCGGCCGGTGCGGACAGGCCCACGATCAGCTCGTCCCCGTCGGCGGTGCGCTGGTCCGGCGCGGTCGTGGCCCGGTCGGTCTCCCGCTGTGCGGCGTGCTCGGTGCACGCGGTGACGGCGGCGCCGCCGTCCGCGGCGACCACCACCAGACGCCCGCCGTCGGGGACGACGAGGACCGCCTCGCCGGCCCGTGCGGCCGCGGCCTCAGCGACCTCCGCCAGCTCGGCGAGCGGTCCGCCCGCGGGGTCGGCGGCGGCCGTCGTGCCGGCGGGGGCGGAGGCGGCGGGTGCGGGGGCGGCGGACCCGTCGAGGTGCGCCCGCGCCGCGGAGGCCACCGCGGACACGGGGGCGGACTCGGCGACCAGGATCCGGAAGGGCGCGTCGAGCAGGTCTCCGTACAGGTCGCCGGCGACGGCGCGGGCGTGGTCGACCTGCCCGGCGAGCAGCATGCGCAGCACGGCGGCGCCGATGCGCTGCTCGGCGGCGTGCAACGAGCGGGAGCGTTCCGTGACGAGGGTGAGCAGGGCGACGGCCGAGTGCACGGCGTACCGCTCGGCGGTGCCGAGCGGGGCGGCGGTGCCGACGGCGAGCGCGGCGCGCGGGCGGCGGCCGGTGCCGAGGGCGTGCAGTTCGACGCGGTCCTCGGTGCCGGGGCCGCCGACGACCGCGGAGGCGGGCGCGGGCCGCTCGTGCAGCCGCTCGACGTCCGCGGTGAGCCGGGCGGCCCGGCGACCGGCCCACTCCGGGGCGGCGGCGACGACGGTGCCGGAGGCGTCGTAGAGGGCGACCCAGCCGTCCACCTGGGCCGCGAGCGCGCTCAGCAGTCCCTCAGGGCCGGCGGTGAGGGCCTGGCGGGTCAGCTCCCGCTGGGCGGCGAACCCATCGGTGACCGCCCGGTACTGCTCGGCGGCGATCGCCGCGGACACCGCCTTGCTGATGGCGAGGAACGGGGTGCGCCGGGGCACCTCCAGCAGCGGCAGGCCCGCCTCCTCGGCGGCCGTGACGAGCGCGGCCGGGACCTCGTCGTAGTTCACCCCGACCGCGAACCCCAGTCCGACGACGCCCGCCTCGACCAGCCGCCGCACATAGCGGCGCATGGCCTCGGGGTTCTCGGCGTCCAGTTTCAGCGCGGTGATCAGCAGCAGTTCCCCGCCCTCCATGTAGGGCACGGGGTCGGCCAGCTCGCTGACGTGCGCCCAGCGCACCGGGGTGTCCAGGCGGTCCGCCCCGGCGCGCACGGTGAGCTTGAGCGCCGAGTGGTGGACGAGCGAGGCGAGGGTCGGGGGCATGCTGCCTTCAGGTGTGCAACGGTCCGGCGATCGAGGTGATCGGTTGGCCGTCGCGGAGGAACGGCCTGTCTCGATTCTGCCTCACTGTCCGGTCCGCGGGCCCCGGGCCGCCGCCTGCCGTACCCCGGCCGACGACCGCACCCCGTCCGGCGGCCGGTGCCCGGGCGGCTCGCCCGCCACACGGCCGCCGGCTCCGTCCGGCCGCGTCAGCCGCGCAGGTCGACCAGCAGCGGCGGCGCGTGCTCGCCGTGCACGCTGGTCAGCGACAGCACCGCGTGGCCGGGCGGGACCTCGTGGGCCAGCTGGGAGGCGGACCAGCGTTCCCGCTCGACCTGCTTGGTGGTGACGGCGTCGGTGGTGACCGCCTTGCCGGTGACCAGCTTCCGCAGGGCGTGGATGGCCCGGGTCATCGGCTGGTCGGCGAAGACGGTGTGCTTGGCGACCTCCGTGGTCTCCACCCACTCGGTGCCCCAGGCGTGGGCGAACCGGCTGCCGTCCCAGGTGGTGACCCCGGACAGGGCCATGCGGCAGCCGACCGCGCCGAGCAGCGGCCCGTGCAGCGCCTCCGGGACGTCCGCGACGGTGCGCAGCGCGAGGACGACCCCGGCGTTCTGCGCCCGCAGCCGCTGGATGCGGCGCACCGACTCGGGGGTGACGCACCCGGTGGCGTCGTCGAGGACCAGGCAGGCGAAGTGCGGGCGGCGCGTGTCCCGGACGACGGTGTGGAACTGGGCCAGCACCAGCCGGGTGAGCAGCCGGGCGGCCTCCTCGTGGCCGTGCTCGGGCAGCTCGATGCGGACCCGCAGCGGATGGTGGGCGACGGCGCGCAGCGAGAACGGCCGGTGGTCGGCGCGGTCGCCGGTGCCGAGGAAGCCCGCGAAGACCGGGCGGTCGAGCAGGGCGAGCCGGCCGGCGAGGACCGGGCCGACGTCCGCGGCGGTGCCGGTCTGCCGCATCCGCGCGTCCAGTTCGCGGCGCATCACCGCGTGCTCGCCGGACTCCAGGCCGGCCCGCAGTGCGGCCAGCACGCCCGGGTCGCCCTCCAGCAGTTCCCGCAGCACGGGCAGCGGCGGGAAGTGTCCGTGCACCGCCCGGTAGGGGCCGAGCAGCTGGGCGAGCGCGGTGACGGCCCGCTGGGTGCCGACCGCGTCGAGGTCCCCGGCCAGGGCCTCGGCCAGGACGGCGGCGGCCTCGTCGGCATCGTCGCACTCGGCGTACGGGTCCAGGTCGTGCGGGGAGTCCGGGTCGCCGATGCGGATCACCACGTCGTAGGCGTCGGGCCGGCCGAGCGGGGTGCCGGCGGTGCCGACGGCGACGAACGCGCAGGTGCCGGTGAGGGCCTGCAGGGCGAGGAACTCGGTGACCGGCTGGATCACGTGCCGGGTCTTGCCGGAGCCGGGCGGCCCGACCACCAGCAGCGAGGTGCCCAGCGTGTCCGGGCCGAGGGCGGCACCGGCGTCGTGGTAGGCCTTCGGGGCGCGCTCCGTGGGCACCCAGCGGCCCAGCCGCACCTGCTGCTGGAGCAGGTCGTGCCGGGCCTGCCGGGCCGGCAGGTCGCGGGCGCCGGAGGGGTGGGTCCAGGCGGCGCCGGCGTCGCGCAGCACGGTGTCGGTGAAGCCGGTCAGGCGGCCCTCGCGGCGGGCGCGGTCCCAGGCCCGGTGCACGCGGGCGCAGTCCACGTCGTTCATGCGCCCGCCGGCGACCTCGGCGGTCAGCACGTCGGCGGCCTGGTGCTGGCCGGCGTCCCGCAGGTCGGGCCACTGGGAGCGGGGCAGCCGGGCGGGCGGTGCGGCGGCGGGGTCGGCGGCGGCCTTGCGGCGGGCGGCCAGTTCCTTGAGGTACGGCAGCCAGCCGCCGAGGCGGGCGAACGGCCACACCACCAGCAGGGTGATCAGCGCGTAGAGGCTGTCGGTGAACAGCGGGGAGGCGAACAGGCCGTAGCCGCCGGAGATCAGCGCGACGAGGGAGAACAGGGGGGCGACGACCGGCACCGGGTCCCAGCCGGCACCGAAGGCGCCGGGGAAGACGAGGGCGAGCGCGCCGAGCGCGGCGACGGCGGCCAGCAGGGCGCGGGCGGGCTGCGGGCGGCGGCCGATGACGTGCCGGGCGACGTCCGGCCAGCTGCCGAGCCGGCCGACGGCCCAGACCAGGACGGCGAAGAACACGCCGTCGTAGACGACCCGGGCCTCGCTGCCCTCCATGCCCTTCGGGGACAGGGTGCCGCCCCACCACCAGTCGTCGGGGGTGAACAGCTTCAGCAGCACCCCCTGGTAGGGCACGGCTCCCCGCCGCCACAGCGACCACAGCAGCAGCGCCACGACGAGCGGGATCAGCAGTCCCACGACGGTGACGGAGGGCAGACGCTCCGGGCCGTCCCCGTCGCTCTTCGGCGGCCGGTGGCCGAGGCGGAAGATGCCGGGCGCGGCCTCGGGCCGGGGCGCGTCCAGCCAGTCGGCGACGGCCGACCGGGGGGCGGGCGAGGCCGGCTGCGACGGCGCGGACGGCGCCGGGGTGCCCGGGGCGTGCGCCGGGCGGGGCGGCACCGGCTGCCCGCCGGGCGGCGGGACGGGCGCGTACGGGGGGACGGCGGGCGCCTGCTGGTGCGGCGGGGCCGGGCGGGGTACGGGGCGGGCCTGCCCGGGCCCGGGGTACGCGTCCGTGTGCCGCGTGTCTCGGGTGTCCCGTGTCCCGTCGTCCATCGCCGTCGCTCCCCGGCCCGTCGCATCCACCGTCAGCCAGTCAATCTAACCCTGCGCACAAGGCAGTTCGCCGGTGACGCGGCCGACCGCTGCCCGCCGGGGCCCCGGCCCCGCGCGAAGCCCGTCGTGCCGCCGCCGTCTGTCCATCGCGGACAACCGCGGGCACCGACAACGCCCACATGGAGCATGCCCAGTCCCCTTGCGCGGCTCTAGCCTGCCGGAAAGAAGGAAAGCGTCCGGAAAACGCCCCCCGCATCGACCTGACCAGGGAGCCCCCATGTCCGCACTCGAGCAGACGCGTCACCTCGCCACCGCCGTTCCCGGCCCGAAGTCGCAGGAACTCCAGGCCCGCCGGAGCGCGGCGGTCGCGCAGGGCGTCAGCTCCACGCTGCCGGTCTTCGTCACGCGTGCGGGCGGCGGCATCGTCGAGGACGTCGACGGCAACCGCCTCATCGACTTCGGTTCCGGCATCGCGGTGACCAGTGTCGGCGCGTCCGCCGAGGCCGTGGTGCGCCGTGCCTCCGCGCAGCTCGCCGACTTCACTCACACGTGTTTCATGGTCACGCCGTACGAGGGGTACGTGGCCGTCGCCGAGGCGCTGGCCGAGCTGACGCCCGGTGACCACGCGAAGAAGACCGCGCTGTTCAACAGCGGTGCCGAGGCCGTCGAGAACGCCGTGAAGATCGCCCGCGCCTACACCGGGCGGCAGGCGGTCGTCGTCTTCGACCACGGCTACCACGGCCGCACCAACCTGACGATGGCGCTCACCGCCAAGAACATGCCGTACAAGCACAGCTTCGGCCCGTTCGCCCCCGAGGTGTACCGCGCCCCGCTCGCCTACCCCTACCGCTGGCCGACCGGCGCCGACAACTGCGGTCCGGAGGCCGCCGAGGCCGCCATCGACCGGATCTCCACGCAGATCGGCGCGGAGAACGTGGCCGCGATCATCATCGAGCCGGTGCTCGGCGAGGGCGGCTTCATCGAGCCCGCCAAGGGCTTCCTGCCGGCGCTGCGCGAGTTCGCCTCCGCGCACGGCATCGTCTTCGTCGCCGACGAGATCCAGTCCGGGTTCTGCCGCACCGGCCAGTGGTTCGCCTGCGAGGACGAGGGCATCGTCCCCGACCTGATCACCACGGCCAAGGGCATCGCCGGCGGTCTTCCGCTCGCCGCCGTCACCGGCCGCGCGGAGATCATGGACGCCGCGCACCCGGGCGGCCTGGGCGGCACCTACGGTGGCAACCCCGTCGCCTGCGCGGCCGCGCTGGGCGCGATCGAGACCATGAAGGAGCTGGACCTCAACGCCCGGGCGAAGCGGATCGAGGAGGTCATGAAGGGCCGCCTGACCGCGATGCAGGAGAAGTTCGACATCATCGGCGACGTCCGCGGCCGCGGCGCCATGATCGCCATCGAGCTGGTGACGGACCGCGCCACGAAGGAGCCGAACCCGAAGGCCACGGCCGCGCTCGCCAAGGCCTGCCACGCCGAGGGCCTGATCGTGCTCACCTGCGGCACCTACGGCAACGTGCTCCGTTTCCTGCCCCCGCTGGTGATCGGCGAGGATCTGCTGAACGAGGGGCTGGACATCATCGAGGAGGCCTTCGCTCGCATCTGACCGACGCTTCGTCGGATCCGGCGGAACCGGAAGCAGAGCATGTGAAGAAGGTGTGGGAGGAGGATGGCAGGACGCGGATCCGGCTGTCCTTCCCCGCCGGGCTGCCGTAGGTTCTTCCCCAGATGAGAGATACACCCGCCCGCGGGTTGCTGCGGGCGTCATCAGGCCGTGGCCTCCCCAGCTTCGACCTGGTACGTGCCTCGCGCACACATCCGGAGTCCCCGGGCTCCGGGTCTCCTCACCGATCGGACGGTCGCCCGCCCCAGACCCCCCGGGGCGAGCGGCGTTCCGGTCGGGGCGGCCGCTCCGGCACGGAGGGGCCGTTCCCCGAAGGGCCGACGCGAATCCCCCCCCTCGCGCCGGCCCTTCGCCCGTACGGTCCACGACCGGGCGCACACACCCGCCGTCCACGCGGGCCCGCCCGACCACCGCACCGCCGTCTCTTCTTTCCGCACCCTGGCGTCCGCCTCTCCCTCAGCGCGTCGTCCCTCCCTCCACCAGGACGGCGGCGGCACGGCGGCCGGCCGCACCGAACCGCCGAGGGGTCCCGTGATCAGCACCCGTGCGTACGCGACGTGGTCCGCGCTGGACACCGCACACCGGGTGGGCCGCGGTGCCCTCTCGGCCGTCGACGCCGCCCTCGCCCCGATCGGACAACGTGGTCCCGGCATCGGTGCGTTCACCGAGGTGCGGGCCGAGCGGGCGCGGGCCCGTGCCGCCGAGGCCGACGGCCGGATCGCCCCGGGGCGAGCGGCCGCCGCTCGCGGGTGTGCCGATCGGGGTGAAGGCCGGGGAGGGCCCCGGGTCCTTCCCGCCCACCCGCCTGGCGGCGGCCGGGTGCGCGCCGGCCGGCGCCACCGCGGTGCCGCGCACCGGCCGGGGTGGCAGACGTACGGGCACACCGACCGGGGGCCCACCCCGGATCCGCTTGATCCCACCTGGTCGCCCGCTGGTTCGTCCGCGGAGCCGTCCCGCTGCCGCACGGCCCCTTGCCCTGACGACAACTGCGGCCGGCCGCAGCGGGGCCGACGGAAGAAGACGCAACCGCGGCCCGCTGCCCCGCGTGGTCCCTCCGGGGCACGGAAAAGACCGCGCCTTTGCGCCTGCGCACCCTCCCTCGCCCCCTTTCCCTGCCCGCCCGCGCCGCGCGGAATTCTTGCCCGGGAGACAAGGAAACCGTGTTTCCGGAAATCTTTCTCCGCTGTACGGAACGGCTCTTCGGCCCCTGATCCACGGGATTGCTCCGCACGTAACCGTCCGATCGCGGTGCGTTCCCCTCATTCCTGCGCCCCCGTTATCGCAATGGCCGCACCGGGCGGCACGGCGACGTCGCCGCGACCCGCCCGGTGACCGCTTCCCGGGGAATTGACCGTTTACGGCGAAGTGCCCTTCCGGCCACGATCGGTCCTGTTTTCCCGAACCCGCTCGCCATTCGCATTGGCGTTCTAGCTGTACGTCGATGGTGAAACGTTGCTCCCTCGCGGAAGCTCACACTCCGCTGGTGACGGACTCGCTTCCCGAGAGCAATGACCCTTCGTGACCGGGGCGTTGAGCACGGGATACGGACGAGTTCGCTCGGATCCGGGTGATAGCATCCACGGGTCTGCGACCTTGGACCACACGCCTCAGGCGCTTCGAAGATGCCGGCCACGGATTCCCGTGCGGCCCCTCAGCCAACGGCCGCAGCCATACGCCAGGAAAGGTTTCCATGACTCAAGACGCACTTGTTTGGTTCCTGGTTGCCTTGGCGGTCATAGCGATCGCCGCGGTCTGGATCCTCAGTCGTCGCAACAAGGCCGTAGCGAAGAGAAAGGCCGAGATAGAGGCGGACCTCAATCAGCAGCTGAGCAAGGCCGACGAGCAAATAGTCAGCCTCACTCTCGAACTGCAGCAGTTCAAGGACGAACACGAGGAACGCATCCGGCAGGCCGAGGAGGCCGCCGAGGAAAGCACCAAAGCCGTTCTCAAGGGATCCGCGCGCTTCCTGCAGAGCCTGGCCGCCGAACAGCAGACGCTGCTGGAGACCATCCAGCGCAAGTACGGAGGCCACTCGGTCCTGGGCGACCTGCTCGAGGTCAGCCACGCCAACGCCCAGATGTCGCGCAAGGCGCAGGGCATCGCGGTGGTCTGCGGTGCACCGCTGGGCCGCCGCAACAAGCCGGCCAGCGTGTACGACGTGGTGCGCAGCGCGATGGGTCAGATCCGCAACTTCGAGCGCGTCTCCATCATGCAGCAGACCGGCTACGCCCTGAAGGCGTCCGCCGTCTCGCCCGTCGCGCTCGCCGTCGCCGAACTTCTCGACAACGCCGCCAGCTTCTCCCAGCAGAACGCACCCATCGAGGTGACGTTCCAGCGGGTGCAGAAGAACCTGTGCATCGTCATCGACGACGCGGGTGTCGGCATGAGCGACGAAGACCGGCAGCAGGCCACCGCGCTGCTGTCCGGCGAGTACCGGCCCCGTCTGTCGCAGCTGGGCAACCAGCCGAAGTGGGGTTTCCCCGTCATCGCCCTGCTCGCCCAGCAGTACGGCTTCCGTGTGGACGTCACCGGCGTCTCGCGCTATGGCGGCGTCCGGGCGGTCGTGCTGCTTCCGGAGGAGCTGTGGACCATGGAGGAGACCACCCCGTCGCCCGTCGAGACCGGCCAGGCCACCGGTGCGGCCGGGAACGTCACCCGGGCCGACACCGCGTCGCGCACGGCACACGGCCTGCCCCGTCGCGGCGCACGCCAGATTCCTGTGGCCAGCGTTCCGGACCGGGACGCCACGACGGCCTCGCTGCCGGACGCGGGTGACGCCGGTCAGGCTGCCGGACGGAGCCTGGGTGCGTTCCAGCGCGGGACGCTGTCGGGTCGCCGGCTGACCATCGCGCCGTCGGAAGGGACCGATGAGGCATGACGACTGACGACCTGTCCTGGATGCTGCAGGACATCGTGGACAACGTGCCCAAGGCGACGCACGCGGTCCTGCTGTCCGCGGACGGCATACCCCGCGGGGCGAGCGCCGGCATGGACCGCTCGGCCGTGGAGACGATCTCGGCCGCGATGTCGGGCATGCAGTCCCTCAGCCGTGCCGCCGCGAAGTTCGCCGGCAGCGAGCCGGACGCGACCTGGGAACAGACGATCATCGAGTTCTCGCACGGCTGGGTCTTCCTGATCGGCGCCGGCCAGGGCGCCTACCTGGCCGCAGCGGCGGAACCCGACGTCGACATGGGCGCGATCAGCTTCCGGATGCACCGGCTCGTCGCCCGCCTGGGCAACAACCTCACCACCCCGCCCCGGGTGAACGCCGACGGCTGGTCCGAGCGGGGCGGCCGGGGCGGCGACCGGGGACCGGGCGCCGGCGGGCACGGCATCGCCATCGCCGACCTGGACGCCGTCTTCACCGATGTGCGCGGCGCCCGGCACGCCGTGCTGCTCGGCAGCGACGGCCTGCCGCGCGGGGCGACGACCAGCATGAGCCGGGACCTGGTGGACACCATCGCGGCGGCCATGCAGGGCCTGCACGCCTACAGCCGCGCCACGTCGAGCTTCGCCGGAGTGCAGGACGCGCTGTGGCGGCAGACGGTCATCGAGTTCTCGCACGGCTGGGTGTTCCTGGTGCCGGCGGGCAACGGTGCCCTGCTCGCCGCGGCGGCGGAGCCGGACACCGACATCGCGGAGTTCGCCACCCGGCTGCACGAGACCGTCGTACCGCAGCTGAGCGCGCAGCCCGCAGCGAGCAGGGAGGCGAGCCGCAGGTGACCGACGAGCCGGAGCCGGGGCTGGAACTGACCTCCTCTTTAGTCCCGTTGTTCGTGATCACGAACGGGCGGTCCTTGCCGCCGGAGCACGCCTACGAGCGGACGACGCTGGTGGCGGCCAGCCAGGACGCCTCCGACACCGAAGCGCGCACCCTGTCTCCCGAGGCACGGCAGGTGTTGGAGCTGGTCACGGGCGGCTTTCTGTCCGTGGCGGAGGTGGCCGCGCACACGCATCTGCCGCTGGGGATCGTCCGGATCCTGCTGGCGCAGCTGGAGGAGCGCGGCCTGATCGCGGCGAGGAAGCCGATTCCTCGCGCGGAACATGTGGATCGAGACGTGCTCAACGCCGTGCTGGACGGCCTCAGAGCCCGATTCGGAGCGTGATTCGTGTACCTGGAATCAGGGGTTTCCACCGCGGTGAAGGTGCTCGTGGTGGGGCACTTCGGAGTGGGCAAGACCACGTGCATCCGGAGCATCTCCGAGATCGAGCCGCTGAGCACGGAGGAGGAGATCACCGAAGCCAGCGTCGGTTTCGACGACCTGTCGGGCACCCCCGACAAGACCACGACGACGGTCGCGATGGACTTCGGCCGTCTCACCCTCAGCGACGAGGTGGTCCTCTACCTCTTCGGCACGCCCGGCCAGGAGCGCTTCAAGGAGATGTGGGAGGAGCTCTCCCGCGGTGCCCTGGGCGCGCTCGTCCTCGTCGACCCCGAGCGGCTGTCGGACAGCTTCCCGGTCCTGGACCTGGTCGAGCGGTTCGGCCTGACCTACGCCATCGGCGTGAACCGCTTCGAGGGCACGCCCGACTACCCCCTCGAGGAGGTGCGCGAGGCGCTGAACCTGTCCGCGGACACACCTGTGGTCCGCTGCGACGTCCGCGACCAGCAGTCGGCGGCTCAGGCGCTGATCACCCTCGTCGAACATCTGCTGACCCTCAGCGACTAGGAAGTTCTCTCTCATGGAGCACCGTCCCGACATACAGGGGCCGCCGCCCGGCTGCCCCGCACACGGCAACATGCAGCTCTACGGACCGCAGTTCGGCGCGGACCCCGAGAGCCACTACACCCATCTGCGCAGCCTGGGTCCCAGCGCGCCGGTCGACGTCGCACCGGGCGTGGAGGTCGAGCTGGTCACCAGCTACGAGGCCGCGAAGTGGATCCTGCAGAACCCCGCGACCTTCGTCCGTGACGCGCGGCGCTGGAACGCGCTGCAGGAAGGCCGCGTCCCCGAGGACAGTCCGGCGCTGCCCATGATGGGCTACCGCCCCAACGCCCTGTTCAGCGACGGGGCGGCGCACGGCCGGCTGCGGGAGGCCGTCACCGACAGCCTCGCCCCCGTCAACTCGCTGCACCTGGCGCGGCGCACCCGGCAGTCGGCCGACTATCTGATCAGCCGGTTCAGCAGCGACCGTCTCGGCGAGGCCGAGCTGATGGCGGAGTACGCCCAGCCGCTGCCGCTGCTGGTCTTCAGCGACCTGTTCGGCTGCCCGCCCGAGATCGGCGACCGGGTCATCACCGGCATCTCCGGGATCTTCGCCGGCACGGCCGGCGCCGACGACAAGCTGGCCGAGGCGCTCACCGATCTGATCGCGCTCAAGCACCGCCGGCCCGGCGACGACGTGACGACCCGTCTGATGCAGCACTCCGCCCAGCTGTCGGACGAGGAGGTGATGCACCAGCTGGTGACGCTGCTGTCCGGTGGCACCACTCCCCTGACCGGGACGATCGGCACCGCCAGCGCGCTCATGCTCAGCGACGACTGGCAGACGGACCGGCCCGTGGAGGACGCGGTCACCGAGGTGCTGTGGAACTACGCGCCGATCGCCAACTACGCGGGTCACTACCCCACGCAGGACGTGGAGCTGGGCGGCCGGGTGCTGAAGGCGAACAACCCGGTGCTGATCTCCTTCGCCGCCGCCAACACCGACCCGCAGCTGGCCGAGCACCGCGAGCAGCTCAGCGCGAAGGCCCATCTCGCCTTCGGGGCCGGGCCGCACGCCTGCCCCGCCAAGGACCCGGCCCTGACCATCGCCGTCACCGCCGTGGAGGCCCTGCTCAACCACCTCCCGGACATCAGCACCCGGGTTCCCCTGAAGGACCTGAACTGGGTGCCGGCGCCGTGGAGCCGCGTCCTGGAGGAACTGCCGGTCCGGTTCACCCCCCGTCCCGTGGCGCAGGCTCCGACCCCGTCCCCCGCACCGCAGGCCGCCGCACCCGCCGCCACCACGCCCGTCACGCACCGCAGCACCGCGTCGTCCGGGCCCAAGCCGAAACCGGGTCTGTGGAGCAAGTTCCTGGCCTGGACGCGAGGAGAGTGACGAAGGCAACTGCCCCTGGCATTGGTCATCTTGTATGCACGCCGCCATGCACGGGTATGCATGGCGGCTGATGACCAAGATCATGAAAGGGCCGTCGTGGAGACTGCGACAACTCCGGCTGACAGCCGGCGCTTGACCGTCTCGATCTTCTCCCGTCTGCGGACCGAGCGGGGACAGGCGAACCCGTTCCCGCTCTACGCGGAGCTTCGCAACCAAGGCGACATCTTCGCAGCCCCGTGGGGAGGTCACATCGTCACCGGCTTCGAGCTGTGCGACCGCATCCTGCGCAATCGTGACTGGTTAGAGCCCGACGCCGCGTGGCGCGAGCGGCAGGGCAGCGGCACCCGCTGGGGAGCGCCCTCCTCACGCGAGATGAGCAAGACCCTGCCGGCGCTCAATCCCCCCGAGCACACCCGGGTCCGTCGCTCGGCGGGCATGTTCGACCGCAGCACCCTGAACGACCTGCAGGCACCCATAGCCCGGATCACCACCCGGCTGCTCGACTCCCTCGCCGAACAGCTCGACGACGGTGAGGCCGACCTGAACCTGCTGGTCAGCGAGGAACTCCCGGTGGCCACCGTGGGCCACTGGCTGGGCCTGCCCACCGCGGACTTCCCCCGGCTGCGCGACCTCACCCACGACCAGGTGTTCACCCAGGAACTCCTGCCGTCCGCCAGCCAGCTGGCGCTGTCCGACGCGGCCACCGCCGAACTGCGCGAGTACTTCACCGCCCTGGTGCGCGAGCGGCGCCGCAGCCCCGGCGACGACCCGGTCAGCCGCTGGATCACCGTGTGGGACGAACTGGAGAGCGACCGGGACAAGGCGGACGAGGCGGTCTATCTGCTCGCCCTGTTCGTGCTCCTCGCCGGCCTGGAGACCACCTCCACCCTGCTGTCCACCATGGTGCTGCTGCTCCTGCAGCACCCGCGGCAGTGGGACCGGCTCACCGTCCAGCCGGACCTGGTGCCGGCCGCGGTGGAGGAGGTCCTGCGCTACGACCCGCCCACCCATGTCATCAGCCGCGTGGCCTCGAAGGACTGCGTCCTCGGCGACACCGAGATACGCAAGGACGAGATGGTCCACCTCATGGTGGCGGCGGCCCACCGGGACCCGGCCAAGCACGAGGAACCCGAGCTGTTCAACCTGCACCGCAAACCGGGACACCTCGCCTTCAGCGGCGGCATCCACTACTGCCTCGGCGCCCCGCTGGCGCGCCTGGAGGCACAGACCCTGCTCCGCCAGCTGGTCACCCGTTTCCCGCGGCTGACCCTGGTGCGCCAACCCTCCTGGGCCCCGCGTGTGGCCTTCAGGCGACTGCTGAATCTGGACGTGACCCTGATATGACCACACTCGCACTCCACACCCTGATCCGCCACAAGGCCCTGGAGGTCCGCGAGGACGGCCCCGTCGCGCGCGTGGTCCTCGACCCGTCGGCCGCAGACGGAGGAGCCCTCACCTCGGCCGCCCTCGACGACCTCGAGGCCGTGCTGCAGGGCCTGCACGACCGGCCCGACATCCGGGTCCTCGTCCTCACCTCCGCCGGTGACGACTTCTGCCTCGGGGCCGACCGCACCGAGTTCCAGGACGCCCTGGTGCAGGAGCCTTCCGGCAGTGCGCTGCGCCGCATCGTCGACAAGGCCTACCGCGTGTGCGACGCCCTGGAGAACACGCACGCGGTCACCATCGCCCGTCTGGACGGCAAGGTGATCGGCGCGGGACTGGCGCTGGCCGCCTACTGCGATCTGCGGGCCGGCGCGGACACCTGCCGCTTCAGGATGCCGGAGATCGCACTCGGCCTGCCCCCGGCCTGGGGCGGCGCCATGGGCCGCCTCATCGTCGAGGCGGGCGCCGCCAGGATCCGCGAACTGATGCTGACCTGCGAACCGTTCGACGCGGACACCGCCCACCGGCTCGGTCTGCTGCACAAGGTGGTGCCGGCCGAGCAGCTGGACGCCGCGATCGACGCGTGGATCAGGCCGCTGGTCCGCCGTTCGCCCGAGGCGCTGACGCTCACCAAGCGCATGCTGGCCGGCTACTCCCGTGCGGCCCGCACCGCGGACGTCGCCCTGCTCGACGCCCACCTCCTCAGCGCCCAGATCGCCCTGCCGCGTCCGTAGGGCGCTTCCGCTCCCCCGTCCGGCCGTGCCCCGCACGGCACCGACGACACCCCCGTGCCCCGTCGCCCTGCCCGAGGCCCCTCCTGTGCGTGGACCCGGCAGCGGCGGCGGGGCCGCGTGTTCCCGGGGCGGCGGCCCGGGAACCGGCGTCGCTCGCACGTGCCGACCGGCCGACCTGCCGCCGTGCCGGTGTGTCGCCCCGTCGGCATCTCTGCATCACGGCCGGCGAGCGGACGACGATGCGCACACGCGCACGTACACACACCGGAGACCGGCGGTGTGTGTGCCCGCAGCGGCAGACCGGCGTCGGACGGGTGCGGCCGTGCCTGTGCGAAGCTGGGGCGCGTGCCGATCTCACCAGACGTCAACCGCGACGACGCCGGGGAGCGTCCCAGGCGGCGCGCCGCACCGGCCTGGGCGACGGCGGACGTCCGGGACACCGGGCGCGGATCGTCGGCCTGGCCGGTGCTGCTCGCCGGGCTGCCCGCGCTGCTGTTCGCGCTGATCACCTGGCAGGTGACCGACGGCGGTCCGCTGCTGGACGCCGACCGGCGGATCAGCCGCGCGGTGCTGCATCCCGACCGCCTCTCCGAGCTGCTGTCCGACCTCGGCAACGTGGAGGTCGCCGTGCCCGTGCTCGTCCTGGCGGCCGGGTGTGCGGCATGGCGGGGCCGACGCGCGGGAGTGCCGAGGTGGTGGGGGCCGCCGGCGGCCGCGGTGGTGCCGACGGCCGTGCTGCCCGCCGTGATCGTGCCGTTGAAGGACTGGACCCACCGGGGCGGGACACCCGTCATGCCGCCCGGCGACGGCTACTTCCCCTCCGGGCACACCGCGACGGCCGCCGTCGCCTACGGGGCGGCCGCGCTGGTGCTGCTGCTGTGGGTGCGGTCGCACCGCGCCCGGGGTGTGGTGGTGACGGTGTGGGCTGTGCTCGTGCTCGCGGTCTCCTACGGGCTGGTGCGGCGCGGCTACCACTGGCCGCTGGACGTCGTGGCCAGCTGGTGCCTGTCCGCCGTGCTGCTGGTCGTGCTCCGGACGGTCCTGCACGCCCTGCACCGGCGCCGCACCTGACACGTCAGCGGTCCCCGCGCCGCACCTGACACGTCAGCGGTCCCGGTCCCGCCCGGCCACCACCGCGGCCGCCTCGTGCATCGCCAGTTCCAGCAGGGCCGGGTCGGTGAGGGTGCCGGCGCCGTCCGGCGGGACCAGCCAGCGGACCGTCCCCGCCGACCGGTCGGGGTACGGCACGACGATCCAGGTGCCGAGTCCCGCGCTGCGCACCCCCGTGCCCAGCCAGCGCTCCGCCGTGCCCGGCGGGACGAGGAACCCCAGGCGGGCGTCGCCGGAGCCGGCCAGCACCGGTCCGAGCTGGTCCAGCACCCGGCTGAGGACGTCGAGCGTGGGATACCCGAGGAGGGCCGGCAGGAACAGCACGTCCCACGCCTTGCCCGCGGGCAGCAGGGCGACCGACCGCGGGTCGTTTCGCCATTGCCGCTCGAGAGCCCGCGGGTCCGGTGCCACGGACGCCAGCCACTCGAGCGCCTCCCTGGTCGCCGTCATGGAGGAACCTCCCTGTTTGCCGTGGGCGCACGGTGCGCCACGAGGGAGAGGGAGGTCACCGCTTCGGCATTACGCGGCTCGCGACCGCGGATCGACGTGAGACCGGTCACAGAAGCGGACGCCGGTCAGCTGTCGAAGCCCAGGCCCAGCCGGTCCATGGTGCGCAGCCACAGATTGCGCCGGCCGCCGTGCGCATCGGCCCGGGCCAGCGACCACTTGGTGAGCGCGATACCGGTCCAGGCGAAGGGCTCCGGCGGGAACGGCAGGGGCTTGGTGCGCACCATCCGCAGGTCGGTGCGTTCGGTGCGGCGGCCGGCCAGCAGGTCGAGCATCACCTCGGCGCCGAAGCGGCTCGCACCCACACCCAGGCCCGTGTAGCCGGCCGCATACGCCACCTTGCCCCGGTGGGCGGTGCCGAAGAACGGCGAGAACCGCGAGCAGGTGTCGATCGCACCGCCCCAGGCGTGGGTGAAACGGATGCCCTCCAGCTGCGGGAAGCAGGTGAAGAAGTGCTCGGCGAGCCGGGCCCAGGTCTCGGGGCGGTCGTCCCACTCGGCGCGCACCCGGCGGCCGTAGTGGTGGACGGCGTCGTAGCCGCCCCACAGGATGCGGTGGTCGGCGGTGAGGCGGAAGTAGTGGAACCGGTTGGCGCTGTCGCCGAGTCCCTGGCGATTCCTCCAGCCGACCGACGCCCGCTGCTCGTCGGTGAGCGGCTCGGTCATCAGGGCGTAGTCGTACACCGGGACGGTGTACGGGCGGATGCGGCGCACCAGGCTGGGGAACACGTTGGTCGCGAGCGCGACCCGGCGGGCGCGCACCTGCCCGTAGGGGGTGTGCACGCGCATGCCGGCGCCGTAGGGCTGCAGGGTCAGGGCGGGGGTGTGCTCGTAGATGCGCACCCCGAGGCCCAGGCAGACACGTTTCAGGCCCCAGGCGAGCTTGGCCGGGTGGAGCATGGCGACACCGCGGCGGTCCCACAGTCCGGCCTCGAAGGTGGGCGAGGCGACCTGGGCGCGCACGGCGTCCCGGTCGAGGAAGTCGATGCCGTCGGCCAGGCCCTGGGCGCGCAGGCGGGCGTACCACTCCTCCATCTCCCACACCTGGTAGGGCTCGGTGGCGACGTCGATCTCACCGGTGCGTTCGAAGTCGCAGTCGATGCGGTGGCGGGCGACGGTCGCCTCGATGGCGTCGAGGTTGCGGGCGCCGAGGTCCTGCAGCCGGCGGATCTCCCGCGGCCAGCGGGCCAGTCCGTTGGCCAGGCCGTGGGTGAGGGAGGCGGCGCAGAATCCTCCGTTGCGGCCGGAGGCGGCCCAGGCCGTCTCGCGGCCCTCCACCAGCACCACGTCCGTGCCGGGGTCGCGTTCCTTGGCGATCAGCGCGGTCCACAGTCCGCTGTAGCCGCCGCCGACGACCAGCAGATCGCAGGTGTCGGCGCCGCTCAGGGCGGGTTCGGGGCGGGGCCGGCCGGGGTCGTCGAGCCAGTACGGCACCGGCCGGGCCTCGCGGAGCGATCTCGTCCAACGGGTCATGGCGCTCGGGGCCATGATGTCAACTCCCTACACGGGTCGCGTGGTTGTCGTGTCGGTGTCGATCAGGTGGTGCGCCTCCTGCGGCGGTTGCCGACGGCCGTGGCGGCCAGGACGCACAGGACGGCGACGACGAACATGGCGGTGCCGACGACGTTGATCTGCACGGGTGTGCCGCGCTGCGCCGACCCCCACACGTACATGGGGAAGGTGACGGTCGAGCCGGCGGTGAAGTTGGTGATGATGAAGTCGTCGAAGGACAGGGCGAAGGCGAGCAGCGCGCCCGCGGCGATGCCCGGTGCCGCGATCGGCAGGGTGACCCGCAGGAACGTCTGGACGGGGCCGGCGTACAGGTCCTGGGCGGCCTGTTCCAGGCGCGGGTCCATCGACATCACACGTGCCTTGACCGCGGTGACGACGAAGCTGAGGCAGAACATGACGTGGGCGATGAGGATCGTCCAGAAACCCAGCCGCACACCCAGGTTGAGGAACAGGGTGAGCAGCGAGGCGGCCATGACGACCTCGGGCATCGCCATCGGCAGGAAGATCAGCGCGTTGACGGCGCCGCGGGCCCGGAACCGGTAGCGGGCCAGCGCGAAGGCGGTCGTCGTGCCCAGGACGGTGGCGCCGAGGGTCGCCCAGACGGCGATCTGCAGGCTGAGCCCGAGCGAGGTGCACAGCCCGGCGACATCGCACGGGTGCCGCCAGGCATCGGTGGAGAACTGCTGCCACTCGTAGTTGAACCGTCCCTTGGGTGCGTTGAAGGAGAACACCGTGACGACGACGTTCGGCAGCAGCAGGTAGGCGAGCGTCAGCAGTCCGGCGGCGACCACGAGGTGCCGTCTGATCCAGGTGACGAGGCGCATCAGACCAGGTCCTCCGTCCCCGACCGGCGGATGTAGACGGTGACCACGAGCAGGATGGCGGCCATGAGGAGGAACGACAGGGCGGCGGCCGTCGGGTAGTCGAGGATGCGCAGGAACTGGGTCTGGATGACGTTGCCGATCATGCGGGTGTCGGTGGAGCCGAGCAGGTCGGCGTTGACGTAGTCGCCGGCGGCCGGGATGAACGTCAGCAGGGTGCCGGAGACCACGCCCGGCAGGGACAACGGGAAGGTGACCCTGCGGAAGGTGGTGACGGGCCGGGCGTACAGGTCGCCGGCCGCCTCCAGCAGCCCGGGGTCGATCCGCTCCAGCGAGGTGTACAGCGGCAGGATCATGAACGGCAGGAAGTTGTAGGTCAGTCCGCACACCACGGCCAGCGGGGTGGCGAGCAGCCGGTGGCCGGAGGTCCAGCCGAGCCAGTCGGTGACGTCCAGCACGTGCAGGGTGCCGAGCGCACCGACGAGGGGGCCGCCGTCGGCGAGGATCGTCTTCCAGGCCAGGGTGCGGATCAGGAAGCTGGTGAAGAACGGCGCGACCACCAGGACCATGAGCAGGGTGCGCCAGCGGCCCGCGCGCAGGGCGATGAGATACGCCAGCGGGTAGCCGAGCAGCAGGCACAGCACGGTCGCGCAGGCCGCGTACAGCACGGACCGCAGGAACTGCGGCCAGTACTGCGCCAGGGCGTCCCAGTAGGTCGCGACGTGCCAGGTGACGGTGTAGCCCTGCTCCAGGGAGCCGGTCTGCACGGAGGTGGACGCCTGGTAGAGCACCGGCAGGGCGAAGAAGACCAGCAGCCACAGGATGCCGGGCAGCAGCAGCCAGTACGGGGTCAGGCGGCCGCGCCGGCGCGGCGGCTCGTCGTCGGGTGCGGTGGGCGCGAGCGGGGGCGGCGCCTCGGTGACGGCGGCCATCAGGCGGCTTCCTCCTCGGCGTGTGCCGGACCGGCGTCGCCGTCCCGGTCGGCGTCCAGGCCGAAGGTGTGCGCCGGGTTCCAGTGCGCGACGACCTCGGCACCGGGCACCAGACGCGGGTCGCGGTCGATGTTCTGGGCGTACACCTCGAAGCCGGGGCAGACGGGGCTGTCGACGACGTACTGGGTGGAGACACCGATGAATCCGGCGTCGGCGATCCGGCCCGTGATGCGGTTGCGGCCCTCGGGTATCCCGGCGGCGTCGTCGACGTGGGTGAGGGTGATCTTCTCCGGGCGGATGCCCGCGAGCACCGCGGCACCGGCCGGGGCGGGGACGGTGCAGCGTGCGGCGGGCAGGACGAGCGTGGCGCCGCCGGCCGTCAGGACGATGTCCTCGCCGCTGCGCGCGGTCACCCGGGCCGGGACGAGGTTGGAGGTGCCGAGGAAGCCGGCGACGAACGCGGTGCGCGGGTTGTCGTACAGGTCGGTGGGGGTGCCGAGCTGCTCGATGCGGCCGGCGTTCATCACGGCGACCGTGTCGGCCATGGTCATGGCCTCCTCCTGGTCGTGGGTGACGTGGATGAACGTGATGCCCACCTCGGTCTGGATGCGTTTGAGCTCCAGCTGCATCTGCCGGCGCAGTTTCAGGTCGAGGGCGCCGAGCGGCTCGTCGAGCAGCAGCACCCGGGGGTGGTTGATGAGGGCGCGGGCCACGGCGACACGTTGCTGCTGGCCGCCGGAGAGCTGGTGCGGTTTCCTGCGGGCCTGCCCGCCGAGCTGGACCAGCTCCAGCATCTCCTCCACCTGCCTGCGCACGTTCTTGATGCCGCGTCGGCGCAGGCCGAAGGCGACGTTCTCGTAGACGTCCAGGTGCGGGAAGAGGGCGTAGGACTGGAAGACGGTGTTCACCGGCCGCCGGTACGGCGGCAGCCGGGTCACGTCCTGGTCGCCGAGGTGGACGGTGCCCCGGGTGGGTTCCTCCAGGCCGGCGATCATGCGCAGGGTGGTGGTCTTGCCGCAGCCGGAGGCGCCGAGCAGCGCGAAGAAGGAACCCTGGGGCACGGTCAGGTCCAGCGGGTGCACGGCGGTGAAGGTGCCGTAGCGCTTGCTGATCCCGGTCAGGCGGACGTCGCCGCCGCCGACCGCCGGAGTCGTGGTCGTCTTCATGGTGGTCACGCCCCTGTGAGCTTCGCGAACTTCGCTTCGTACGCCACGGCCTCCTTCTCGCTCAGCGAGCGGAAGGCGTGGGACTTCGCGGCCGTGGTCCGGTCGGGAACGATCAGCGGGTTGTCCGCCGCCGATGTGTCGATCTTCGCGAGATGGGGCTTCACACCGTCCACCGGTGAGACGTAGTTGGTGTACGCGGCGAGCGCGGCGGCCCGGGCCGGCTCGTAGTAGAAGTCGATCAGCCGCTCGGCGTTGGTCTTGTGCCGGGCCCCGGCGGGGACGAGCAGGCAGTCGGTGGACGTCACGATCCCGGCGTCCGGGACGACATACCCGATGTCCGGGTTGTCCGCCTGGAGCTGGACCACGTCGCCGCCCCAGGCCAGGCAGGCGGCCAGGTCGCCCTTGGAGAGGTCCGAGGTGTAGTCGTTGCCGGTGAAGCGGCGTATCTGGCCTTTGTCGACGGCTTTCTGCAGACGGGCGATGGCCGCGTCGTAGTCGTCGTCGGTGACGCGCTCCGGGTCCTTGCCCATGTCGAGCAGCGTCATGCCGACGGTGTCGCGCATCTCGGAGAGGACACCCACCCGCCCCTTGAGCGCGGGTTTGTCGAGCAGGTCGGAGAACGAGGTGACCTCGACGCCGTCCAGCGCCTTCTTGTTGTAGGCGATGACGGTGGAGACACCCTGCCAGGGATAGGAGTAGGCGTGCCCCGGGTCCCACTGCGGGTCGCGGAACTGCGCGGCGAGGTGGGTGTAGGCGTGGGGCAGGTTCTCCGGGTCGAGTTTCTGCGCCCAGCCCAGGCGGATGACCCGCGCGGCCAGCCAGTCGGTGAGCACGATGATGTCCCGGCCGATGTCCTGGCCGGCGGCGAGCTGCGGCTTGATCCTGCCGAAGAACTCGTCGTTGTCGTTGATGTCCTCGGTGTAGGCGACCTCGATGCCGGTCCGTCGGGTGAACGTCTCCAGGGTGGGGCGGTGCCTGCCGCTCGCGTCCACGTCGATGTACTCGGGCCAGTTGGAGAAGTCGACGACCTTCTCCCGGTCCGAGTGGTCCGTGGTGGCGGTGCCGCCCCGGGTGGTGCCCGCCGGGGGGATGCCGCAGGCGGTCAGGGCGCCGAGCCCGCCGGCGGCGAGCACTCCGCCTGCCGAGGCGCGCAGCAGCGACCGGCGGGTGAGGGCGGGCGGCCGGCCGCGGGGGCCGCGCCGCGGGGTGGCGGTGAGGCGTCCGGGCTCGTACTGCTCCATGCGTGTGGTGCCCTTTCGAGACGGTTCGGCCGCATCGGGCCGGGAAGTGACTGTCGGTCCCAGAAGAGTGTGCGGTACCGGTGCGTGCGGGCCGTCACGGTGGTCCCCAACCGGACGTGCCCGGCGCGACAGCGCAGGCCGCGCCCCGGGATGTGCCGGGGTGAGGGGCGGGCGCGGTCCTACGGGCCCGGGGCGTGGGGCTGGGGTGCCGGGGATCGTGGGGTGACGGTGCCGTGGACGTGCATGTCGCTTCCCTCCGCCGTGTCCCGCGGCTGTGTGCGGGGTCGGATGGCGTGGCTCCGGCTCGATGTGACTGACGATCCTGACAGAGGACGACACCCCCAACAAGGGATTCCGTTGTTTCCTTTTGGTTACACAACGGAATCTGTCGGTCAGCTGGGTGTGTGAGCAGGAAAAACGCAGGACGGCGTCACCGGGGCCCCGCACCATGGCACACAGGCCCCGCACCCCGGCACACCTGGGGAAGATCGACCCGTGGGTGACCCTCGTCCGGGAGGTCCGCGCGGGAACCGACATCACGTATCTCTGTTTCTGGGGTCACCGTCCGCGGCGGGACGGCCGGATGGGAGCGAGCTGTCCGAGTCAGTGGTGGCCGGCACCGTTCACGGTGGACGCGGTGACCTGTCCGACCGCCGAGCACCGGACGACGGCCGGCACGGCACGGCCGTTCGGGGACGCCGGGACGGAACGGCGCATGCCGGCCGCACGGCACCCGGGCCAGGCGACGGCACGGGGCCGGCTGGTGCGCCGTTCCGACGAGGAGACGTGGGCGCGCGAGCGCCGCGCGAGCGCGGTCGAGGGCGGCGTGCACGAGCTCGCGGCACATCCTGAGCTGCGGGGGTTTGCGCCGGGCACCGGGGACACGGTCCCGCTGGAGGCCGGCCCGCTGGACCGGGTGTGGGGTGTCGGACCGGCCGCCGACGACGCGGCGGCCACGGATCCCGAGCGCTGGAAGGGCCTGAACCTGCTGGGTTTCGCGCTGATGGAGGCCCGGGAGCGGCTGCGCGCCGGCGACGTGGCGTCCGGCGCGCGCCGCGGCCCGGGCGAGCGGCGTCCGGGCCGGCAGGTCAGGGGACGAGCCGCGCGGTGGGTGCGGCCCGCAGGGTGTCGCCGTACAGGGGGTCGTCGTGGCTGTCGGCGTTGGCCGCGACGACACCCACGACGATCAGAAACGTGATCATGGCGAGCCCCAGCACGATGCCGATGCTGCCCAGGATCAGACCGGCCTGCGCCTGGGTGTGGTTGTCGGCCTCGCCCCGCTCGGCCTTGCGGCGTCCCTTGACGCCGAAGACGACGGCGAGGACGCCCAGCACCAGCGAGACGACACCGTAGGCGCAGAACAGGCAGACGGAGATGATGCCGAGCACCAGCGCCGCCACACCCATGCCGTTCTGCTTGATCACCGGCGCGGCGGACCAGCCGTAGGACGGGGTGCCCGGGTAGCCCGGGCCCGGGTAGGCCGGGTAGCCGGGGGGCTGAGCGGGGTAGCCGTAGCCCGCGGGGGCGCCGGGGCCGGTGGGCGCGACCGGCGGCGGAGGCACGACGCCGGGCGGCTGAGGCGCGGCAGGGGGCGGCGGGGGTACCGGCGCGGGCGGCGGAACGCTGTCCGCGGCAGGCGGGAAGGCGGCCGGCATCGAGGTCACGGTGACCTGGTCGTGCACCGTGGGCGTGGCCGGCGGTGCCGCCGGCGGCGGGCCCGGGGTGCCGGGCTGCCCGGGGGCGGGCGTCTGTGCCCCGCCCGCCTGTCCGGCGGGCCCGGGCTGCGGCGCCGCCCACGGGTTGCCGTCGGCGCCGGCGTCGCCGCCCGGCCGTGTCATGTCGGTCATGGAAGTTCCGTCCCCCTGAAGTCGAACGTTCCGCCATGCTACGGCCCTGGCCGCAGTGGTGCGGCACGCCCGGAGGAAGTCGCCGGCCGCGCGGCCGGGTGCCGGTTGCGCGCGCCTGCCGGACACCTCCGCGAAGCCCGTAGGATGACGGTGCTCATCGATCAGCCGATCACCCGCACCACACCCGCACGAGCCTGACGTCCGCGTCGCCCCGCCCCACGGCGGCCCGGCCCGTACGGCAGGCACGCACGCCGGCGGTGCCGTTCCCCCGGGAGGGACGCCGTGACCCACCAGCACGCAGCACGCGATCTGCAGGACTTCATCGCCGGGCTGCCCAAGGCCGAACTGCACGTGCACCACGTCGGATCCGCCTCCCCCCGCATCGTCTCCGAACTCGCCGCGCGGCACCCCAACTCGAAGGTGCCCTCCGACCCCGAGGCCCTGGCCGAGTACTTCACGTTCACGGACTTCGCGCACTTCATCGAGGTGTACCTGTCCGTCGTCGACCTCGTCCGCACCCCGGAGGACGTCCGCCTGCTGACGTACGAGGTGGCCCGCGACATGGCCCGCCAGCAGGTGCGGTACGCGGAGCTGACCATCACCCCGTTCTCCTCCACCCGGCGCGGCATCGACGCACGTGCCTTCATGGACGCCATCGAGGACGCCCGCACGGCGGCCGAGAAGGAGTTCGGCACCGTGCTGCGCTGGTGCTTCGACATCCCCGGGGAGGCCGGCCTGGAGGCGGCCGACGAGACGCTGCGGCTGGCCACCGACGACCGGCTGCGGCCCGAGGGCCTGGTCTCCTTCGGGCTGGGCGGGCCGGAGATCGGCGTGCCGCGGCCGCAGTTCAAGCCGCACTTCGACCGGGCGATCGCCGCCGGGCTGCACTCCGTTCCGCACGCCGGCGAGACCACCGGGCCGCAGACGGTGTGGGACGCGCTGACCGAGCTGCGCGCCGAGCGCATCGGCCACGGCACCAGCTCCGCGGAGGACCCCAAGCTGCTCGCGCACCTGGCCGAGCACCGGATCCCGCTGGAGGTGTGCCCGACCTCCAACCTCGCCACCCGGGCCGTGGCCGACCTGGACGAGCACCCGGTCAAGAAGTTCGTGGAGGCCGGGGTGCTGGTCACCGTCAACTCCGACGACCCGCCGATGTTCGGCACCGACCTGAACACCGAGTACGCCGTGGCCGCCCGGCTGCTCGGCCTGGACGAGCGGGGCGTCGCCGAGCTGGCCAAGAACGCCGTGCACGCGTCCTTCCTGGACGAGGCGGGCAAGGCCCGCATCGTCGCCGAGATCGACGCCTACACCGAGCGCCGCCTCGCGTCCTGACCGGCGCACCTCTCGCCCGGTCCGTCCGGGCGCGAGGTGCCGCGGCCGGTCGCCCGCCGGCGCGCGGGACACAATAGGGCGCATGCAGACCCTCACCGCCGTGGCGCACCGCGGCGACCCCTACCGCCACCCCGAGAACACGCTCGACTCGCTCCGCTCCGCGCTCGACCGGGGCGCGGACGCCGTGGAGGTCGACGTACGCCTCACCCGGGACGGCGTGCCCGTGCTGCTGCACGACGAGTCGCTGAAACGGCTGTGGGGGCACGACCGGCCGCTGCGCGCGCTGACCGCCGGGCAGGTGCGCGAGCTGACCGGCGGCCGGGTGCCCGCCCTCGCGGACACGCTCGCCGCCACCGACGGCAGCCGGGTCCTGGTCGACCTGCCGGGCGCGCCCGGCCCGCGGGAGGTGTCCCGGATCCTGGGCGTGGTCCGCGACTGCGGGGCGCAGGACCGGGTGTACTACTGCGGGGGTGCCCGGACGATGCTCGCGGTGCGGGCCGCCGACGCGTCCGCCGAGATCGCCCTGACCTGGACCACGTCCGCGCCGCCGCGGCCCGGCCTGCTGGAGGCCGTCCGGCCGCGCTGGCTGAACTACCGCTTCCCGCTGGTGACGCGCGAGCTGGCGGAGCGGGTCCACCGCGACGGCCGCCTGCTGTCCGTGTGGACCCCGGACACCCGCCGCTCGCTGCGCCGGCTGATCGCCCTCGGGGTGGACGCCATCACCACCAACCGCGTCGACGTGCTGTGCGCCCTGCGCGGCCCCGGCGGCGAGCCGTCGCGCTGACCACCCAGCCGACGAGCACGGCCGACGAACCCGGCCGGCAGCCCGGCCGAGAGGTGCAGGCCGTCACCGCCGTGCCGCGTGCGTGCTGCCGCCGGGCGTCAGGGCGCGTCCTGGCCGAGCGCCGGCCGCAACTCGCCCCGCCGTCGGATGCCCAGCTTCCGGTAGACGCTGGTCAGATGGGTCTCCACGGTGCGGCGGGCCAGGTGCAGCAGATCGGCTATCTCCGCGTTGGTGCGGCCCTCGGCGGCGAGCCGGGCGATACGGCGTTCGCTGTCGGTCAGCGAGGCCGCCCCGGTGCGGGCGGCGGCGGGCCGCCGGGCACCGGCCTCGCGCAGCGCCTCCTCCACGAGCGCCGACTGCCGTACCGTGCCCGCCTGTTCGGCGCGTTCCGCGGCCTCGCGCAGACAGGCGCGGGCCCGGGCGCGTTCCCCGGCGGCGGTCAGCTGCCGGCCCTGGGCGAGCAGGGCGGCCACCAGCTCGCCCGCGGCGCCGGCCGGTGCGTCGCGCAGCAACCGCACCGCCTCCTCGGCCAGTTCCAGGCCGCGCCGGCCGCCAGTGGCGGTGCCCAGCACCCGCAGGGCACGGCCCAGGGTGCGCGGGGTGCCCCACACCCTTGCCAGCCGCAGCTCCTCCTCGGCCAGGGCGAGCGCCTCGCGGTGGTGGCCGAGCGCGATCCGGCTCTCGGCGGCGGCGGTGCGCCACGGAGTGACGACCGGGCTGATCACCTCGCGGGCGGCCTGGCGGCGGCCGCACTCCAGGAAGTCGTGCAGGGCGCCCGTGTGGTCGCCGACGGAGGCGCGCTGCACACCGCGCGCGTACAGGAAACGGTTCAGTTCCCAGGAGGGGGGCGCATCCCGCAGGTCGAAGCCGTCCGCGAAGCGCCGCGCCTCCTCCGGGCGGCCCTGCTCGACCAGAGCGAGGAGGGTGTGGGCGTGCAGATTGCCGGGCGTGCCCGCGCAGGTGTCGCGCGGGCCCTCGCAGCACGGGGGGATCCGGACCGGCAGCCGTCCGTGTCCGACGCGGGCCGCCGCGATGTCCGCCCGGGTGTGGAGCATCGCCTCGTGCATGGGGTGCAGCAGTCCGGGCCGCTCCCCGGCCAGACCGCGTTCCACCAGGCGGTCCGCCTCGTCGAGCGCGTCGGCCCACTGGGCGACGGCGGCCGCGGTGCCGAGCAGGAACGGCTCGGTCAACGGATCGACGGGCTCGGTGAGCAGCTGGCGCACCTGCGGCATCGCGTCCCCGGCCGAGACGAGCCCGGCGGTGACCCCGTGCCGCACGAGCAGCACCCGGGCGGCGGGGCCGATCAGCTCGGGGGTGCGTGCGGCGGCGTCGCGCAGCAGCCGGTGGACGTCGCGCCGCAGCTCCTGGTCCCCGTCGGCGAGCAGCACGGAGGCGGTGCGCAGGGCACCCACCAGGTCGGGCCGGTCGGTGAACTGGTCGTACACCGTGTGCAGCACGTCGACGGCGGCACGGGCCCGGCCGCGGGCGGCCAGCACGGTGCCCAGGGCGAAGGCGGCGCGCACCCTCTCCTGCGGGTCGCCCGGCAACCGCAGCGCCTCGGTGAGCCGGGGGATGCCGGCGGCGGAGTCCTCGCGGGCGGCCTCCAGGGAGCCCAGCTCGGTCAGCAGCCGCAGCCGGCGCCCGTCCGGCAGGGGCTCCGCCAGTGCTCTGCGCAGGAACGCCGCGGCGTCCTCGCAGCGGCCCTCGGACAGGGCGTGGTGCGCGGCGTCCTGGAGCACGTCGGGAGCCCAGTCCGCCCCCACCGGCCCGGTCGGCAACAGCTGCCGGGCGATGGCCGAGGTGCCGGCTCCGTGGTGCAGCATCGCTTCGGCGACGGCCCGCCGGGTGGCGTGCCGCCAGGTCTCCGGCACCCCGGCGAGCACCGCGTCCCGCAGCAGGGGGTGGGCGTACCGGGGGCGGCCGGCGTGGTCCTGCGTCAGCAGGCCGAGGCCGGTCATGGCGGTGAGCCAGCCCGTGATCCGGGCCGGTGCGGCTCCGGTCACCCGGGCGAGCAGCGTGGCCGGTTCCACCGGGTCGCCCGGGTCGGGCGGCTGTGGCTCGCCGCTGTGCTGCTCCGGCGCCAGGACGGTGCCGCCGGAGCCGCCGGTGCCGTCCCAGTCCTCGTCGAGGACGGCGAGCGTCCGCGCCACCTGCGTGGTGACCCGGCCGGCGCTGTCCAGCCACCAGGCGACCGCCGCCGGGTAGGCGCCGGGGTAGAGCGCGGCCGTCGTCACGGGCACGGGCTGCTGCCCGTCCGGCGCATCGAGGTCGTCGAGAAGGGCACACAGCAGCAGCGGGCTGCCCGCGGCCGCCCGCGCGCACTCCTTCGCCCAGGACGGCGGCGCGTCCGGCACCCGGGCACGGATCAGTGCGGCCGCCGTCTCCTCGGTGAGCGGCGGCAGGGTGCAGGTGTGCACCAGCGCCGGCGGCAGGGTGTGCGCGAAGCCCTGCCGGGGCGGGTCCACGTCGTATTGGGTGCGTTCGGTGACGACGAGCAGCACGGGCGCGGGCAGTCCGTCCAGGTGCCGGGCCAGCTCCACCAGCCAGCGGTGGGAGGGCGCGTCGGCCCGGTGGACGTCGTCCACGGCCACCAGCAGCGCCTCCCTCCCGGCGGCCGCGCGCAGCGCACACCACAGTTCCTCGTCCCGCTCGCGCTCCCCGCCGCCCCCGGCCGCAGCCGGAGGTAAATCGAGCAGCCGCCGTGCCACGGCGAAGGGCGTGCCGGCGTCACGGGGCGAGCAGCGGACGTGCAGGACGCGCAGACCGTCGGCGGCGGCACGGGCCCGGGCCTCCTCCAGGGCGGTGGTCCGGCCGGTGCCGGTCGCACCGCGCAGCACGACCAGGCCTCCGGTGCCGGCCCGGGCGCGGGCGATGTGCGCAGCGAGCAGTGCGACCGCCTCGTACGGCTGGTCCTGCCCCGATGCACGCACCGGCCGTCCGGTCGGGCCCGGGCGAGCATGCTGTGACACGGACATCTTCCGTCTCCTCGTCCACCGTGACATCCTTCGACCCCGAGGACGTCGTCCGGGGAAGTGCGGTGCCCTGACGCGGCCCGCTGCGGCCGCATGCGGTCCCGTGCTGTCCGTCCGTGTGATCTCGTGGCCCGGCTCGTGGTGTTCCACGATTGCCCGTGCCTCTCCCCTCGCCGCAGGCTGTCAGGGCACACCTGTCACGGACCTGCCACGGCCCCGCGGGGCTGTGCGCACACGCGCACTGGGGGAATCTTTTGCTCGACTCGTCGCGGACCACGCACCCCGGGTCATCGGGTGCTCCGGCCCGGATACCGGTGACCGTGCAGGCCACCGACCCGATCCTGCGCGAGGGGGTGCTCAGCCAGCTCCGCCGCCATCCGGAGGTGGAACTCCGGGAGGAGACCCGTTCGGGTCCCGGAACGGTGGCGGTGCTCGTCGACGACACGCTGGACGACGACGCGCTGGCCCGGCTGCGCCGGCTGGTGCGCGGCGAGGGGGCGCGGGCGGTGCTCGTCGTCAGCTCGCTGCGGGAGTCCGGGCTGCTGGACGCGATCGAGTGCGGGGTGGGCGCCGTCGTGTGGCGCCACGAGGCCAGTGCCCACCGCCTGGTGCAGGCCGTGGTCAGGGCCTTCCGCGGGGACGGGGATCTGCCCGCCGATCTGCTGGGCCGGCTGATGAACCGGGTGGGGACGCTGCGCCGCAGTGCGGCGGCCGGGGGCGGCCCGGTCCCCTCGGGCCTGACGGCACGTGAGGTCGACGTGTTGCGCCTGGTCGCCGAGGGGCTCGACACCGGGGAGATCGCCGGCAAGCTGTCCTACTCCGAACGCACCGTCAAAAATGTCATCCACGGCCTGACCACCCGGCTGCACCTGCGCAACCGGGCCCATGCCGTGGCCTATGCCCTGCGGGAAGGCTACATCTGACCGAACGAGCAGACCGCACCGGCCCCGGGGGCAACCCTCCTGCCCGGCCGCCGTCCCCGGCGTGCCTGGGACGGCGGCCGGGTTGCGCGGCAGGATCGGCGGCGGTCCGCCGCCCGGCGCACGCCGGGACGGCACAGGACGCGCGGCCGGGACGAGACACCGGCCCGGGACGGCACGACGGTCGAGCACGGCAGGGTGACAGCACGGTGATCCACGAGGTGGACGAGGTCCTTCGGACCCTGCTGCGCGGCGGTGCGCTGGCTGGTTCCGGGGTGGAGGTCGACTTCGACGCCCCCACCCGCGACTGGGCCGCCCGCCGCAACTCCCCCACGATCAACGCGTATCTGTACGACATCCGGGAGGACGTCGCCCGCCGGCAGACCGGTCAGCTGCCCGTGGTCGACGAGCGCGACGTGGTCGTGAAGCGGCGCCGGCCGCCGCGCTGGTTCCGGCTGTCGTACCTGATCACGGCGTGGACGAAGAAGGCGCAGGACGAACACCGGCTGCTGTCGGCCACGTTGGCGACCCTGCTGCCCCACGAACTGCTGCCGCCCGACCGGCTGCCCGGTCCGCTGGGCGCGCTGGGCATGACGGTGCCGCTGTCGGTGTCCGGCAACCGGACGGAGTCCCGGTCGCTCGCCGAGATCTGGTCGGCGCTCGGCGGTGAACTCAAGCCGTCGCTGGACCTGGTGGCCACCGTGCCCTTCCCCGCGTACCCCGACTACGACGCCGGCCCGCCCGTCACCGAGGGCGCGGTGGTCCGGGCGCGTGTCGTGGACGGCGACGGGGAGGCGGCGGACACGGAGGAGCGCGCCCACCGTCCCCACCAGGTGGCGACCGCACGGGCCGCCCGGGCCGCGGGCCGGCGCGGAACGGCTGCGGCGCCGTGACCGCCCCGCACCCGTCCCCCGCCGGACCGACGCCGCACCACGGGGACGACGACCCGGTGTCCCTGCCGCCGACCGGTGACGCGCCGCAGGCCGCCGCGTCGCTGCTGGCCCGGCTGGCCGCGCTGCGCGAGCGGGTCGCCCTGCTGGTGGACCACCGCTCCGCCTCGGACCCCACCGCCGCCGACCCGCTGCGCGGCCTGTACCTCACCCCGGAGGCCGTACGGCATCTGCTGCGGCCCGCGGACGCCCCGCCCGACGCCGTGTCCGGCGACGGCCTGCCCGGCAGGCTCCCGGCCGCGGACGCCGCCGACGGCACCCCGCCGCAGGACCGGCTGGCCGCACTGTGCGCGCGGTTCGGCCTGACGGAACTGGACGCGGCCCTGCTGGTCATCGCCCTCGCGCCCGACCTGGACCGCTCCTTCGAGCAGTTCTACGGCTATCTGAACGACGACGTCGGCCGGCGCCGGGCGACCGTCGCGCTCGCCCTCGACCTGTGCGGCGTCCCGGCCCATGCGGCGTCCGCCCGGGCCCGGCTGCATCCCGCGGCCCCGCTGGCCGCGCTCGGCCTGCTCGTCGTGGAGGAGCCCGAACGGCCCCTGCTCAGCCGGTCGTTGCGGGTGCCCGACCGGGTCGTGGCCCATCTGCTGGGCGACGACACCCCCGATGCCGCGCTGTCCGGGCATCTGCGCCGGCTGCCCGCGCCCGGGCACGACGGCGACGAGGACGGGGAGTTCTCCCGCCTCGCCCGCCGGCTGGCCGGCCGGCTCGCCGACGGCGCCCCGGTCACCGTCTTCCTCCGGGAGGACCGCGAGGGCGACGGCCTGGCGTGCGCCGCCCTCGCGCTGTCCGCCGTCGACCGTCCGGTGCTGCACTTCGCCGGCCCCGCGGAGCAGGTGTCCGCCCTGCTGCTTCAGGCCCGGCTGACCGGGAGCGTGGTCGTCGTCTCCGGGCTGCCCGAGGACCCGGCGGCGCTGCTGCGGCCGCTCGCCGAGGCGGACGTACCGGTGCTGGTCACCGGACGGCGCTCGTACGATCCCGCCTGGTGGGGCACGGGCGGCGCCGGCCCGCTGGTGGTGGAGGTGCCCCGGCGTGCCGCCGGAGCGGTGTCCGCCTGGGCGGCCGTGCTCGGGGCGGACCCGGGATTCGACCTGGCCGCCACCGTCGCCCCGTACCGCCTCTCCGACGACCGTGCCGCCCGTGCCGCCCGCGCCGCCGCGGATCTCGCGGCCTTCGAGGGCGTCCCGGTCTCCGCGGCGCATGTGCGGCTGGCGGCACGCCGGCAGTCCGCGTCGGGGCTGGAGCGGCACGCCCGCCGGATCCGCCCCGCCGTCGGCTGGGACGACCTGGTCCTGCCCGACGAACCTCTCGACCGGCTGCGGGAGCTGGCGGTGCGCGCCCGCCATCGCGACCGGGTGCTCGGCGACTGGCGGCTCAGCGCGGGCGGCGGCCGGGGCCGGGGCGTGGTCGCGCTGTTCGCCGGCGAGTCCGGCACCGGCAAGACGCTGTCGGCGGAGGTGGTGGCGGCCGAGCTGGGCCTTGACCTGTACGTCGTGCAGCTGTCGTCGGTGGTGGACAAGTACGTCGGCGAGACCGAGAAGAACCTGGAGCGGATCTTCACCGAGGCGGACCGCACCGATGCGGTGCTGCTCTTCGACGAGGCCGACGCGGTGTTCGGCAAGCGCTCGGAGGTGAAGGACTCCCACGACCGGTACGCGAACCTGGAGAGCGCGTATCTGCTGCAACGGCTGGAGTCGTTCGACGGGATCGCGGTGCTCACCACGAATCTGCGCGCCAACATCGACGAGGCCTTCACCCGGCGGCTGGACCTGGTGGTGGACTTCCCGTTCCCGGACGCCCGGCAGCGGCTGGCGCTGTGGCGGCACAGCCTGGCGCACGTGCCGTGCGCGGCGGACGCCGATCCGAGCCGGGTCGCCGAGGAGTTCGAGCTGGCCGGCGGGGCGATCCGCAGCGCCGTGGTGACGGCGGCCTACCTCGCGGCCGGCCGCGGCGACCGGGTCACCGCGGCCGATCTGCTGCAGGGTGCGCGCCGCGAGTACCGCAAGGCGGGCCGGCTGCTGCCGGCCCAGGGGACCTGGTAGGCGCGCGCGTGGCACGGCGTCGGCGGCCGCCGGTTCACGCCGACGTCGGGTGGATGATCTCCCACTCCTGGTCGTCGGTGTTGGAGCAGTGGTAGAGCGTCAGCCTGGTCTTGTCGCCGCCGGTGCTGAACCCTTCCACGTTCAGGCATTTGTTGTTGCTGGCGAAGTTGCGGATCCAGTAGGCGCCGCTGTCCTGCTCGTCCAGCCACCACAGCTGGTTGTCCGCCGTGGTGCCGTCGCAGGTGTACTCGGTGATCGGGGTCTGCACCGGGGCCGCCCCGAAGTCGGGCAGGTCCATGCAGTAGCCGTCCTTGACGTTGCGGATCTGGAAGAGGGGAGCGCCCGCGGGGCCGCCGTCGGGGTACTTGACCTCCAGGTTCCACAGCTGGTTGTTGTTCGAGGTGCCGTCGCAGGTGTACTGGTACACCGTCCCGTCGAGCTTGCCCTTGTCCTGCCCGGGGATGTCCGCGCACTTGTGGGTGGTGGTGTTGCGCAGCAGCACGTGCGAGGCCGGCACGACGGACTTCTCCTCGTCCTTCTCCTCGCCGCCCCCGCCACCGCCGCCCCCGCCGGCGGCCGGTGCCTGCTGGGTCGGTGTCTGCACGGGCTGGGGCGGGGGCGCCTGGCTCAGCGGCGCGCTGGGGGTGGGCGAGGGCGCCAGCGTGCTGCCGGCCTCGGCGAGTTTCTCGGTGGCCGTGCTCTTGACGTTCGGCTTGTAGGCGATCCACAGCATCGTGAAGGTGATGCCGAGGGCCACCGCGACACCGAGGAAGGTGGCGAGCCAGCGGGGCAGGAACCCGCGCTGGACGTAGGTGCCCTCCACCGGCAGCGGGTGCGCGCCGGAGCGCAGCACGGACAGGGTGTACGGGCGCTGCTCCTTGCCCCCGAACCAGATGATCCTGCGCGGTTTGAGGGTGGCCTTGACGAAGGCGGCCCGGCCCGGCTCGATCTGCACATTGCTCGGGTGGAGGTCGTAGGAGAGCTGGTCGCCGTTGTCGCTGCCGCTCACGGACGCGGTGACCTTGGTGTTGCCGAGGTTGTCGACGGCCAGCTGGGGGCGGCCGCGGAACCGGCCCTTGACGACGGGCGGCACCAGCTCGGCCCGCACCTCGGTGAAGGGCGTGATCGTGAGGTTGCCCTCCGGGACGGTGACGGCCTCCGGGTGCTCGGTCGGGGTGATGCGGACGGCGTACGGGTGCGGTCCGGCGGCGGCGTCCGGGATCCGGGGCGGGGCGAAGGTCAGCTCCACCGTCCCGGTGGTGCCCGGGTACAGCCGCAGGGTCTGCGGTTCGACGGTGGTCCAGGGCGCGATGTCGCCGACCGGTTCGAAACGGTACTCGTCGACGACGTCGCCGGTGTTGCGCAACCTCAGCCGCACCCGTGTGCTGCCACCCGGGTCGACGGTCGCCGAGGCCGGTTCCAGAGAAGTCCAAAGGCTCACGCCCGTGGACGCTAGACCGCGTCTGGCGCTTCGTCAGGAGTCCTATGGGCACGATCGCTGCCCGAACGTCCGGGACGCCGGCACCCGGCCGGCGGGTGCCGGACGGGGCCGGGTGAGGCCGGGCGACCCGGGTCAGACGCGCTGGTACTTGCCGTCGATGCCGCGCGACCAGCCTGCGCGCTGGTGGTCCAGGCCGACGTCCGGCCCGTGCCGCATGCAGGCCTCGACCAGCGGGGTGATGAACTGCTGCTGCAGCTCGTCGTCGGGGATGGTGCCCGGGGCGGCGCCGCGGTGGGTGCTGATGAAGTCGTAGACGCGCTGGAGTTCCGCGGAGCGCGGGGTCGTGATGCCGTTCCTGCGGTTGAGGTCGGGGCCGCTGCTGCCGGGGTCGTCGTTGCGCTGCTCCGGCCGCGGCCCGATGACGAAGTTCGCGGGCACGTTGGCCAGGGCCGACTGCAGTCTCTCCGCGGTGACCGAGGCGACGTCGGGGAAACCCGCCGTGGGGGCGACCAGGGCCACCTGCTGCACCACCGACTGCTGCTGTGCGGGGGTGAGCAGACCGGCGAGATGCTTCAGGTCCGACTTGGGCACGATGTGGTGCAGCGTGTCCGCCAGGTCGGCGACGGCCGGGTCCACGCTCTGCTTGTAGGCCTTCAGTTCCGCCTTGGTGCGGGCGTTCTTCCAGTCGTCCTTCTTCTTGGCCCGCTGCACGACGGCCACCGCGCCGACCGCACGCTGCACCGCCGCGGGGTGGTCGCCGCAGCCCGCCGTGTGCGGGTGTCGTTCGTCCGTCAGGGCCCGGGCGACGGCGGCGTTGCCGGCCAGCCGCTGCAGCCCCAGCATCCGCTGCACGGCCGTCGCCGGACCCGCCGTGCGGCGGCCCGCGTCCGGTGCGACGGCTCGCCTCTCCGGTGCTCCGTGTGCGCGCACGCTTCTCCCCTCCCACGTCCGGTGGCGGTCCTCCACCGTGTCCTTCCACGTGACGCGGGTGAAGGGCCGAAAGGGCAGGCACGAGGGCAGCACGGCGGGCTGCCCCGGAGGGCAACGACGGTGCCCCCGATCGGGGACCGGGGGACGTTTCGAGCGGCGCGCTTCGCGCGTGAGGGTGGACGCGTTCCCTACTCGTACCCCGAGGAGTGCACAGCATGCCGTCCTACCTGTCGCCCGGCGTCTACGTCGAGGAGGTGGCCAGCGGTTCACGTCCGATCGAAGGTGTGGGCACCTCGGTGGCGGCCTTCGTCGGGCTCGCCCCGACCGGGCCGTTGAACGAGCCGACCCTGGTGACCAACTGGAGCCAGTACGTCGCGTCCTTCGGCGAGTTCACCGACGGGTACTACCTGGCCCACGCCGTCTACGGCTTCTTCCAGAACGGCGGTTCGGCGGCATATGTGGTGCGGGTCGGCGGCAGCGCCGAGGGTGCGGCCGCGGACGCCGGCCAGGCGGCCGCCCCGGCGCCCGCCGCGGTGGCTGCGTCCGCCGCTCCGGCCGCGCTGCCGCCGGGCGAGCCGCAGCAGCTGGGCACGTTCGCGGTGTCGGCCATCGCGCCCGCCGGCAGCGGCTCGCTGAGCGTGGAGGTCACCGACCCGGAGGGCGAGGGCGCCGCCGAGCGGTTCCGGCTGATCGTGCGGGACGGCGACAAGGCCGTGGAGACGTTCGACGTCACCGCCAAGAAGGGCAGCCGCAACTACGTCGTCACCCAGGTCAAGGACCGCTCCAAGTTCATCGCGGTGACCGAGACCGCGCCGGCCTCGCAGCTGGCCCGCCCGGACAACCAGACCGTCGCGCTGCCCGCCCCGGCCCCTGCCGCCGCGCCCGCCGTGCCGGCCGCCGCGGCCCCGCAGCCGCACCCGGGCCCCTCGGAGTACATCGGCGACTCCGCGGACCGCACCGGTTTCGGCGGCCTGGAGGCCGTCGACGAGATCTCCATGGTGGCGGTGCCCGACCTGATGGCCGCCTACCAGCGCGGTGCCCTCGACCTGGAGGCGGTCAAGGCGGTGCAGCTCGGCCTGATCGCGCACTGCGAGCTGATGGGCGACCGGGTCGCGGTCATCGACCCGCCGCCGGGCCTGAACGCCCGCCAGGTCCAGCAGTGGCGGCAGGAGACGGCCGGCTACGACTCCAAGTACGCCGCCCTGTACTACCCGTGGATCAAGATCTTCGACCCGAGCAGCGGCCAGTCCCGGCTGGTCCCGCCGAGCGGTCACGTGGCCGGCGTGTGGGCCCGCAACGACTCCGAGCGCGGTGTGCACAAGGCGCCCGCCAACGAGGTGGTGCGCGGCGCGGTGGACCTGGAGACCCAGATCACCCGCGGTGAACAGGACCTGCTCAACCCGATCGGCGTCAACTGCATCCGCGCCTTCCCGGGCCGCGGCATCCGGGTGTGGGGCGCCCGCACCCTGTCCTCCGACCCGGCCTGGCGCTACCTGAACATCCGCCGGTACTTCAACTACCTGGAGGAGTCGATCCTCATCGGCACCCAGTGGGTGGTGTTCGAGCCGAACGACCACGCGCTGTGGGCCCGCATCCGGCGCAACATCTCGGCGTTCCTGGTCAACGAGTGGCGCAGCGGCGCCCTGTTCGGGCAGCGGCCGGAGGAGGCCTTCTACGTCAAGTGCGACGAGGAGACCAACCCGCCGGAGTCGGTGGACCTCGGCCGGGTGATCTGCGAGATCGGTGTCGCACCGGTCAAGCCGGCCGAGTTCGTCATCTTCCGTCTGGCGCAGTTCTCCAGCGGCAGCGGCGAGCTGGAGGAGTAGGCAGGCGGGCCGCCCGCCGCTCCGCGTCGTCTTCCCTCCCCTAGAAGGACATCCCACACATGAGTCTCCAGCCGGGTGACGCCCTCACCTCGCACAATTTCGGCCTGCAGATCGACGGTGTGATGGTCGAGTACCTCGCCGAGGTCAGCGGCCTGAGCATCGAGCAGGACGTCATCACCTATCAGCAGAACACGCCCAACGGCCAGAACGTGGTCAAGAACCTGCCGGGTGTGAAGAAGAACGGCACCTGCACGGTCGTCCGCGGTATGACCCAGTCGGCGTCGTTCACGCAGTGGATCAACCAGTCCATCAACGGGCAGATGTCCTCGGCCCGCAAGAACGCGTCGATCATCATGATGGACTTCGAGAACAACCCGGTGAAGCGCTACCACCTGCGCAACGCCTGGTGCAGCAAGATCGACGCGAGCACGGTGAAGGCGGGCGAGGCGTCCGCGCTCACCGAGACCGTGACCATCACGTTCGAAGAACTGGTCATCGAGTAATGCGGCGGACGGCTGCCAGGGCCGGCAGGGTCACCCACGCCGGCCCGGACGGGGTGGAGACGGCTGCGGGCGCGGAGGGCGCGGGGCAGGCGCCGCCGCAGGCCGGGGACCGGACGCCGGGCGCGGCCGCCGCGCCCGGCGGGCAGCAGCCGCTGCGTCAGGAGCCGCTGCGCACCGAGTTCCCCTTCCAGCTGCCGCGCGGCTACGTCGACGAGTCGGGCACCGTCCACCGCGACGGGACGATGCGGCTGTCGACGGCACGGGACGAACTCGTGCCGCTGCGCGACGTGCGGGTGCAGGAGAACCCGGCCTACCTGTCGGTCGTCCTGCTGGGCCGGGTCATCACCCGCCTCGGCACGCTGCCCATGGTCCACGACGGGATCGTGGAGAACATGTTCGCCTCCGATCTGGCGTACCTGCAGGACTTCTACCGCCAGATCAACGCCGAGGGGCACACCCGTGCCGCGGTGCGGTGCCCGCACTGCTCCGAGCCCTTCGAGGTGGAACTCGGCGGGAGCCGCCTGGGGGAATCGTGACGTACGCGACCGACCGGCTGCACGAGGAGATCGCGTACGTCGCCTACCACTTCCACTGGAGCCTGGAGGAGATCCTGGACCTGGAACACCACGACCGCCGCCGGTACGCGGGTGAGATCGCGTCCCTGGTGACACGTGCCGGAGCGGAGGACTGACGTGGGCATCCTGGACCGGTTCCGCGGCCGGGCACAGGCCGAGGACGGCGCGGCGAACACCGCTCCCGAGGCCACGGCATCCGGCACCGCCGCCGGCGGCACCCTGCCGCCGGACGGCGCCCCGGACCTGCCGGACGGCGGGGTGCGCCCCGCCGTGCCCGGGGCCTGGCAGGGTCTGCCGCCGCTGCAGCGTGCGCTGGCCCCGGCCCGGGGCCCGGTCGCCGACTCCGGCTTCGGCGGACGTCTGCCCACTTGGCAGAACCCGTCGTTCGTGGGCACGGTCTCGCACGCCGTGCTGGACGGACGGTCGGACACCGTCCTCGGCGGCCGGGCACCGCACCCGGTGCCGGGCAGCCCGGTCCCGGGCCTGGAACAGCCGGCGGCTCCCCTGCCCTCGTGGGTGCGGGAGCCCGCGGTGCAGCGCGCGCCGGCGGTTCCGCTGCGGTGGCTGGTGCCGGGGGACGCGCCGTCGCCCGCGGGCCGGGAACCGGGCGCGGGTGGCGGTGCCTCCGCGCGCCCGGCGACCTCCCGGATCGCTCCCGGCGGGGCCGGCCGTCCCGGGGCG
Source organism: Streptomyces thermoviolaceus (assembly GCF_045209695.1). Lineage (NCBI taxonomy): Bacteria > Bacillati > Actinomycetota > Actinomycetes > Kitasatosporales > Streptomycetaceae > Streptomyces > Streptomyces thermoviolaceus. The sequence goes on from NZ_CP109280.1 coordinate 1,518,564, forward strand.
GGGGGCGCGTCGGCGGGTGGTCCGTCGGGGCCGGGGGTTCCGCCGGGTCCGGGGGTTCCGCCGGCAGGTGTGCCTTCGGGGCCGGGGGCTCCGTCGGTGGGTCCGTCGGGGGTTCCGTCGGCTGGGGTTCCTTCGGGGCGGGGTGTCTCTGCGGGTCCGGGTGGTTCTCCGGGGCCGGGTGGTCTTTCGGCGGGTGCGTCTCCGGTGGGTGTTCCGGGCGCGGGCGGGCCGGTGGCGGGCAGGGCGGTCCGGCCCGGCGGTCCCGTGCCGAAGAGCCCGGTGCGCACTGTGGTGGGGACGGACGGGCCGGCGGGCCGTGCGGCGGCAGCACGCGCGGCCGCGGCGCCCGGCCCGGACCGCACCACCTCGGTGCAGAGGTCCGCCACACCCCACACCACCGCATCCGGCGGTCCGACGGGCTCGGGTGCGGGTGCCGGTGCCGCCGTGTCCTCGGCCACCACCGCCCCCTCGGTGCAGCGCGCCGTGGACGGTGCGGGGACGGCGGGATCCGTGGCGCGTCGGACCGCCGTTCCGGTCGTGCCGTTGCAGCCGCCGTCCGCCCCGACGACGGTGGCGGAACCCGCGCTGCCCGTCTCCGGACTCCGGCCGGCCCTCACACCGCCCGGAGCCTCGGCCCGTCCGGCGACGCTCACCCGGGCCGGGCGACAGGCCCCGGTCGTGCAGCGGCGCACGTTTCCCGCGTCCCGGCAGCAGGCGTCCGCGTCCCCGGAGTCCGCCGGTGCGCACGGGGCCGAGCAGGCGTCCGAGAAGGCCGAACCGGCCGACGCGGCGCGCCCTGCGCCGTCGTCCGCTTCCCCCGTGCCGCCGAGCGTTCCCGAGGCGACCGCGACACCGGGCGAGGCTCACACCTCCGACCGCGACACATCCTCCAGCACCACACCCTCGCCGTCGGTGCCCGACCGCACGGCGTCGACGGATGCCTCCGGTGCTGCTGCGCCGTCGACGCCGCCGTCCCAGGGGTCGCCGTTCCAGGGATCGCCGTCCCAAGGGTCGCCGTCCCTGGCATCGCCGTCCCAGGGGTCGCCGTCCGTGCAGAGGAGCGTCTCGCCGTCCTCGGACACGCGTCCCGATCACGGTCGATCCGCGGGGCTGGAGGGCGGTACGGGCGAGCCCGCCGTCCCGGCCGGATCCGCCTCCGTCGCGCCTGCCGACTCGTCATCCACCGGTGCGTCACCGACACACACCTCCCGGACGAGGACCTCGCACACGAACACGGCGGACACGAGCACTGCACACACCGGCCCCGTACGGGCAAACGCCGCACGGACGCAGGGCGCACGAGCGGAGACCAGCCGGACGGCCACCCCGCACACGGCCGCTCAGCGCAGCGTCCCGTCCACCGGTACGCCCGCCGGAACGCCCGTGCAGCGAGCGACGGCACGGACCGAAGAACGCACCGGTCCCGCCGCTCCCGCCACGGCCCCGGCACCGACGGCACCGGACGGACGGCGCGACGCGACGGGGCACGCTGCCCGCCTGGGTATCGGCGCCCCGCTGTCGTCGCACCCTGCGCAGCCCGCACCCACCGTGCAGCGCACCCAGCTCACGCAGCCCGCACCCACCGCTCCGTCCGCACGCTCCGCGCAGCCGGTACGGCCTGCCCGACTCGGCGATCCGCAGACGTCCGACGCGTCGAGCGGCCCGGGCGGGTCCGGCCGTCCGGCCCCGTCCGTCCGACCGACCCCGCGCAGCCTGCCCGTCCCCCCGGTGGCGGAGGACCGGCCTTCCACCGGCAGCGACCCGTTGCCCTCCACCTCCCCCTCCTCCACCTCCTCCCCCACCGCACCCGCACGGCCGGCCACGCCGGACAGGACGAGCACATCCGAGCGGCCGACACGGCCGGAGACCACCGCCCGGTCCGTCCCGCACGGGATCACCGGCGACCTCAACTCCTCGACCGCACACGGCGATACACGTGACGCCACCGTGCAGCGCGCGCCCGCGGCCGACGGCACCGGAACCGCACCGGTCCGTTCTCCTCGCGCGGCCCGTGCGCCTCGCGGTCCTCTCGGTGCGCCCCTGACCGAGGCGCCCGCCGACACCACTCCTCTGTCCGGCCCCCTGGTCCGGGCGGGCCGCACACCCGGAACACCGTCGGCCACGCCCTCGCTTCCGTCCGTCCCCGTACCCTCCATCGCGGGACCGGCCCCCGCCGACGCCTCCGCCGCCACGGCACCGGCGCGCACCGATGCCCTGCCCGCCGTGCAGCGTGCCGTCCGGCCGACCACGCCTGCGGTTCCCCCGTCACCTCCGTCAGCCCCGTCGGCCCCGTCCGTCCCGTCGGCCCCGTCGGCTCCGTCCGTCCCGTCGCTCTCCGCCCCGGCGTTCCAGGCGCCCGCGGCGACGGTCGGCCCCGCCCCGACCGCTCCCGTCGCTCCGCTGCCGGCCGCGCCTGCCGCGTCCCTGCCGACCGCCCCCGCCCCGTCGCCGGCGACTGCACCCGTCCCGTCCCTGCCGGTCGCCCGGCGCACCGCCCGGCCCGACGGCTCCGCACCGGACGGGAACCCGGCCACGGGCGCCCTCCCCGCCCCGGCCACCACCGCAACCACCCCACCACAGCCCCCGGCGGTCACCTGGCCCCCCACACCCACCACGGCCACCCCCGCACGGCCGCCCGCACCCACCGCACCCCCGGTCGTCCAGCGCGCCTCCTCTCCGGCCCGGCCACCGGCGCCACCCCGGCCGCCCGCGCCGACCGCGCCTCCCGCCGGCCGGACCGCCACGGCGGCCGCCCCGGCCGCCACCGCCAACCCGGTCGCCGCCTCCACCTCGGCCGCCGCCGAGCCCCCGGAGCCGCAGCCCGGGGCGTTCGACCCGAGGGAGCTGAGCGACCACCAGCTCGACGAGCTGGCGCACCGGATCATCGGCCGGATCACCCGGCTGGTCCGCACCGAGCTGCGCATGGACCGCGAACGGATCGGCCGGCTGCGCGACCCCCGCCGCTGACCGGCGCCCCACGGCACCACGACAGCACCGACCCGCAACGACAGACACGACAGAAAGGCCCACCCGCGATGTCCCGCCAGGACCCGGGCTCCACCATCTGGTTCAGCCTCAGCATCGACGGCGAGAGCCTCGGCTACTTCAACGGCTGCGAGGGGCTGGCGTCCCAGGTGGAGATCGAGCAGCACCAGGAGGGCGGCAACAACGGCTTCGTCTGGCAGCTGCCGACCCGCGTCACCTTCTCCACCATCCGGCTGACCCGGCCGCTCACCCCGGACACCGCGAAGGTCGCCAAGTGGATCTCGTCCGTGCAGACGGGGATCGAGCGGCCCACCGCGCAGATCGCGGCGCTGCGGGCCGACGGCTCCGAGGTGGCCCGCTGGGGGCTCATCGACGTGCTGCCGGTCCGCTGGACCGGGCCCACCCTCGACCCGGCCGCACCGGCCGTGGCGACGGAGGTGCTGGAGATCACCCACCACGGGTTCACGGACTGAGAGGGAGCCGACCGAGCATGGCCCAGGGCAGCAGGGGCGGCGCCGGCAAGAGCCTGGTGCGCGCCACGCTCGCGATCCACGAACCGCCCACCGGCGACAGCACCGCCCCCGGCGGGCTGATCAGGACGTTCGACTTCGATTTCAACCCGGCGCAGCTGTCGCTGTCCCGGCGTGCGCTGTGGAAGTCCACGGTCGCGCAGATCGAACGGGACGGTCCGCTGCCGGAGTTCATGGGGTCCGAGCCGCGCGAGATGAACCTGGAGATCTTCCTGGACTCCTCCGGCGACCCCACCAGCACCGCCGTGCTGAAGAAGGTGGAGGCGCTGCTGAAGTGCTGCCAGGTGACGGAGCGGAGCATCGCCGCGAAGCAGCCGTCGCCGCCGTGGGTGGTGTTCCAGTGGGGGTCGTTCTCCACGGCCCGCTTCACCGCCTACGTCAGCTCCGTGGAGGCCGGCTACACCCTGTTCGGCACGACGGGTGTGCCGATCCGGGCCACCTGCCGGCTGCAGCTGCACGAGATCCCCAGCCGCACCGAGGGGCAGAACCCGACGTCGGGTGCGCTGACCGCGCGCCGGGTGCACCGGGTGGTGGCCGGCGACTCGCTGCAGTCGCTGGCCTGGCGGGAGTACGGCAGCGCGGCGGCCTGGCGTGCCATCGCCGAGGCCAACGGGATCGACGACCCGAGCCGTCTGCCCTCCGGCACCGAACTGGTGCTGCCGGCCGCGGAGGAGGTGCGCGTCTGATGGTGCGGTCCGCGTTCTCCAGCGTCGTCGACGTGCGCATCGGCGGGGCCAAGCTGCCTCCCGAGTGGTCCCGCGCCCTCGTCGACAGCTGGGTCGACCAGGGCGTCGGGGTGCCGGCCGCGTTCCGGCTGACCTTCCGCGACCCCTACCACAAGCTGCTGGAACGGCTGAACATCACCTTCGGCACCGAGGTGACGATCGCGCCGGTCGCCGACGGCCGGGGTGCCGGTGATCCGCTGCTGACCGGGGAGGTCACCGGTCTGGAGGCCGACTACGACGGCACGGGCAGCTTCACCGTGGTGCGCGGCTACGACCTCGGGCACCGGCTGCTGCGCCGGCGCCGGGTGGCCGCCTACCGCAACCAGAGCGCGTCCGACATCGCCCGCAAGCTGGCCGCGCAGGACGGTGTGCCGGTGGGGCGGATCGAGTCGACGCGCACGGTCTACGAGTTCATCAGCCAGTCCAACGTCACCGACTGGGACTTCCTGGCGCGGCTCGCCGACGAGAACGAGATGGTGATGTCGGTCGACGCCGACGGGAAGCTGCAGTTCGTCCGGCCGAAGCCGTCCTCGGGGGCGCCCTCGCCCGACACCGACGGCGACAAGAGCCCGTTCGTGCTGCAGGCCGGGCACGACATCCTGCGGCTGCGGGCGGCGGTGACCGCCTCCGACCAGGTGGGCAGGGTGCAGGCGCGCGGCTGGGACGTCACCACGAAGAAGGAGCTGACCGCCACCGCGCCGGCCACCGCCAACCCGGGCATCCGGATCGGCACCACGCCGGGCGCGGCGGCCTCGGCGTTCGGGCAGGCCACCCTGGTGGACACCGGCACGCCGTACGACAAGCAGAGCGAGGTGAAGAACGCCGCCGACGCCCTCGCCGACGACATCACGTCGTCCTTCGCCGAGCTGGAGGTCGTCGCGCGCGGCAACCCCCGGCTGCGGCCGGGGATCCCGGTGGCGCTCGCCGACGTCGGACTGCCCTTCGAGGGCAAGTACACCGTCACCTCGGTGCGGCACGTGTTCGGCGACGGGACCCACTACGAGGCGTGGGTGACGGTCAGCGGCCGGCAGTGGCGTTCGCTGTACGGGCTGACGTCCGGCGGCACGGACACCGCGCTGCGGCTGCCCAGTGTGGCCAACGCGGTGGTCACCGACGTCGACGACCCGCTGAAGCAGGGGCGGGTGCGGCTGCGGTTCCCGTGGCTGGACGACACCTATGTCAGCGACTGGACGCGGACGGTGCAGTGGGGCGGTCTCGACGGCGGCGGCATCTTCCCGCTGGACGTCAATGACGAGGTGCTGGTGGCCTTCGACCGGGGTGCCCTGGACCATCCGTTCGTCATCGGCGGGCTGTACAACGGCAAGGACCGGCCGACGCCGGTGCGGGACGTGCCGCTGCACGACGCCGTGCGGAAGAAGGCGAGCCGGCACACCCTGTCCGACCGGGACGGCAACCGGGTGGACCTGCTCAGCCAGAAGACCGGCGGCCGCAAACAGGGAGTGCGGCTGGCGTCCGGGGACGGCCGGCTGACCGTCACCCTGGACCGGACCAACACCGAGATCGTCGTGGACAGCCGGGGCGAGGTGACCATCAAGGGCAGCCGGTCGGTGTCGGTCGAGGCGGGCACCGATCTCACGCTCAGCGCGCGGCGCAGCCTGAGCCTGAAGAGCGGCGGCCCGCTGAGCATCGAGGGCGCCGGAACGGTGAACGTGCGGGCCGCGGGCGAGATCGGGCTGAACGCGGTGGGTGCCCTGAACCTGAGCGCCCTGGGCGCCGCGCACCTCACCGGCGGGGGAACCGTGCAGATCACCTCGGCGGCCAACACGACCATCAAGGCGCCGACCACGCTGGTCGGTTCGCCCGTCTTCGGGGTCACCACGATCCCGGTGCCGATGGTGATCCCGTGAGCGGCGGCCCCGACAGGAAAGGGTGGTGGTGATGGCCGAGCAGTTCGTCGGGTCCGGGTGGTCGTTCCCGTTGCGCATCTCGCCGACCGGCGGGATCGCGCTGGTCAGCGGGGAACGCGAGATCGAGGAGGCGATCCGCCTGGTGCTGTCGACGGCGCCGGGCGAGCGGCCGATGCGGCCCGACTTCGGCTGCGCGATCCACGACCTGGTGTTCGCCCCGGTCAACGAGCAGACCGCGGGCCGCATCCAGCACGAGGTGTACGCCAGCCTGGACCGCTGGGAGCCGCGCATCGAGGTCGAGGACGTCGAGGTGACGGCGAGCACCGACCGCAGCGTCCTCTACATCGACGTGCGCTACTCGATCCGCGGCACCAACAACCCTCGTTCCCTCGTGTTCCCGTTCTACGTCATTCCGTCCCACGACGAGCCGGACGGCCCCGGTGCGGCCGGCCCGGCCGAGGAAAGCGAACGCTGATGGCCCTGCCCTCCCCCCACCTCGACGACCGCCGCTTCCAGCAGTTCGTCGACGACGCCAAGCGCTACATCCAGCAGCGCGCCCCGGAGTGGACCGACCACAACGTCTCCGACCCCGGCATCACCCTCGTGGAGACGGTCGCGCACATGGCCGACCAGATCGTCTACCGGCTCAACCGGGTGCCGGAGAAGAACCACTTGGCCTTCCTGGACCTGGTCGGGATCACCCTGTTCCCGCCGACGGCGGCCCGCACCGACGTGACGTTCTGGCTGTCGGCGCCGCAGGAGGAGGCGGTGACGGTGCCGGTGGGCACGGAGGTGGCCACCATGCGCACCGAGACCGAGGAGGCGGTCGTCTTCGCCACGGAGCGTCATCTCACCGTGGTGCCCTGCCGGCTGGAGCATCTGCTGGTGCAGCACCACGGCGAGCGTCCCGTGGAGCGCACCCACGACCTGGCCGACGGCAAGGACCTGCTGTGCTTCGCCGAGGCGCCCGCCCCCGGCGACTGCATGCTGCTCGGGCTGTCCGCGGCGGTGCCGCACTGCGCGGTCGCGCTGGAGCTGGACAGCCGGGTCGACGGTGTCGGTGTGGACCCGCGTCAGCCGCCGCTGGTGTGGGAGGCGTGGACGGCGGACGGCTGGAAGCCCTGCGAGGTCGACCGGGACGGCACCGGCGGCCTGAACCGGCCCGGCGAGGTGGTGCTGCACGTCCCCGGCGGCCATGTGCTGTCCCGCAACGCCGGACAGGAGGCGGGCTGGCTGCGCTGCCGGGTCACCGAACCGCTGTCCGGGCAGCCGTTCTACACCACGTCCCCCACGGTCCGGTCCGCCGAGGCGTACACCATCGGCGGCACCACCACCGCGGTGCACGCCGAGACCGTGTACGACGAGGCGCTGGGCGAGTCCTCGGGTCTGCCGGGGCAGCGGCTGCGGCTGGCGCACGCCCCCGTGGTCGGCGACGACCCGCCGCTGCTGCTGCAGACCGCCGAGCACGACGGCTGGGTGGACTGGCAGGTCGTGCCGGATTTCGCGGCCTCCGGCCCGGACGACCGGCACATCACCCTGGACGCCACGACCGGTGAGATCGCCTTCGGTCCGGCGGTGCGCGAACCCGACGGCAGCTTGCGCCAGTACGGCAGGGTGGCGCCCAAGGGGGCGCCGATCCGGGCCCGCCGCTACCGCACCGGCGGCGGCCGGGCGGGCAATGTCGCGCGCGGCGCGGTGCAGGTGCTGCGCACCTCCATCCCGTACGTGTCCGAGGTCGTCAACCGGGAGGCGGCCCGCGGCGGTGTGGACGGGGAGACGGTGGAGGAGGCCAAGGTCCGCGCTCCGATCACGCTGCGCGCGCAGGAACGTGCGGTGACCCTGCGGGACTACGAGGAACTGGCCCGCCGCGCCGCCCCGGAGACGGCCCGCATCGCCTGCCTGGAGGGCGAGGAGGACGAGCACGGGGCGTACGCGGTGCGGGTGCTGGTGGTGCCGCAGGCGGTGCCGGACCCGGGCGGCCGGCTCCGCTTCGAGCAGCTGGTGCCGGGCGACGCGCTGCTGGAGCGCATCACACGGCATCTGGACGAACGCCGCCTGATCGGCACCCGGCTGGCGGTGGGGCCGCCGTACTACCAGGGGGTGACGGTGGTGGCGACGGTGCACGCCTTCCGCGGTGTGGACACCGACCGGGTGCGCCGGGACGCGCTCGACGCGCTGTACCGGCACCTCGACCCGCTGACCGGCGGCGCGGACGGCACCGGGTGGCCGTTCGGGCGTCCCGTGCAGTCCGGTGAGGTGTTCGCGGTGCTGCAGCGGGTGCCGGGCGTGGAGCTGGTGGACGAGGTGGTGCTGCATCCGGCGGACCCGCTGACCGGCAAGCGGGGCGAGCCGACGGACCGCATCGACCTGTCCCCGCCCTCGCTGGTGTTCTCCTTCGACCACCGGGTGCGGGTCATCGGGGACGGTGCCTGATGCGCGGTTCCGTCGACGGGCTGGGTTCCTCGATGCCGCTGGGCATGATGCTGCCCGCGGTGTTCGCCGACGACGACCTGGCGCAGCGGTTCGTCGCCGGGCTCGACGAGGTCCTCGCGCCGATCCTGAACGTGCTGGACTGCTCGGACACCTACTACCGGCCGTCGCTGGCGCCGCTGGACTTCGTGCGCTGGCTGGGCGGCTGGGTCGGTGCGGAGACCGACGGCAGCGAATCGGAGCCGCTGCTGCGGGCGGCGGTGGCCGCGGCCGCGCGTCTGCACCGCATCCGCGGGACGCGGCGCGGGCTGTCGGAGGCGATCCGGCTGGCCTTCGGCGTGGAGCCGGAGATCAGCGAGAGCGGCGCCGCCGACTGGAGCGCCCGCCCGCTCGGTCCCGTCCCCGGCGAGCCGCGTCCGCGCCTGCACGTGGTGCTGCGGCTGCCGCGTCCCACCGCCGCTGACCGGCACCGCCTGGAGACGCTCGTGGCCGCCGCCCGCCCCGCCCACATGCCGTACACGGTTCAGGTGATCGACGCCGAACCGGCCGTACCCGCCGAAAGGACCTCCGAGAGATGACCACCCCCCGACGCTGCGCCGACTGCGGCACTCCCGCGGAGCCGGGACAGTCGTTCTGCGACGCCTGTGGTGCGGTGCTGAGCTGGACCGACCGGGCGGCGACCCGGACCCCGGTCGCGGCACCGGCGGCGGACGCCGGGCGGCCCGCCGGCCTCGGGGACGCCGCGCAGCAGGACGCGGCCGTGCCGCCCGCGCCGCCCGAGGGTTCCTTCGGGCCGGGCGCGGCCGCGGCGTCCCCGGCCCGGCCCGGCGAGCCGGGGACCGGTTCCGGCGACGGTGTCCCGGCGGTGTCGGGCGCACCGGTGCCGGGGACGGCCGGCTTTGCCCCGGCCGACGGGGCCGGGGCGCCCTCGGGCGGTGACCACCGCGCGGACGGTCCCGCCCCCGCCGATGCGTCGGTGCCGGCCGCCGCCCCGGAGGCCGTGGCGCACGCGTCGCACGACACCGCGTTCCCCGCCGGCCCGTCCGCGTCCGGGGCGGCCGCGCCGGGCCCGGGAGGCGAGACGTCCACGGACGACGACACACCGACCGAGCCCCTGCCCGCCGCGGCCGACGCCCACGGCTATGGCGCCCCCGGCCCCGGCGGCCTGCCCGGCGACAGCCGGCCCGGGAGCGACCGGTTCGCGGACGACCGGCCCGGGGACGGCGCGAGCGGCGACGGCATGACCGACCGGGCGCGGCAGCTGATCGTCCCGGTCTCCGACCCGGATCCCCGGCCCGCGCCGGAACCCTCCGTGGCACCGGTGCTGCCGGGCCGTCCCGTCGCCCAGCGCCCGCAGACCGTCCGGGCGCCGGGCGAGGACCTGGGCGCGGAGGGCGGGGTGCCCTGCCCGTGGTGCGCGACGCGCAACCGGCCGGACCGGCACTACTGCACGCGGTGCGCGATGCCCATGGCCGGGGAGCGCGACGCGCAGACCCCCGGGCGGCGGCCCTGGTGGCGGCGGCTGTGGGGAGCCGACGACCGCGAGGCCCCGTGGGCCGGTGACCGGCCGCGGCTGCGCCGGACCTTCGGCCGGGTGCTCGGCTGGCTGGGCGCGGCCGTCGTGCTGGTGCTGCTGGTCGTGCTGGGCATGAAGATCCCCGACGCGGTCCAGGCGACCCGGGACCACTTCGCCAAGCGCGCCCCGGTCTCGCCCGACCACGTCGCCGCGTCCCGCTCCTATCCGGACCACGATGCGCAGCTGGCGTTCGACAAGCTCAACAACACCTGGTGGGGCCCGGGCGTGTCCCGGTCGGGCCAGGGCCAGTGGATCGAGGCCCGGTTCTCCGAACCGACCCGGCTGCTGGACGTCGTCATCACCCCGGGCGTGTCGACCCACGCCGACCAGCTGTCCCAGCAGGCCCTCCCGCATCGTCTCGAGGCCCGGATCACGCTGGCCGACGGCCGGACGACCACCCGTGACATCGTCCTGGACCAGGGCGCGGGTCCGCAGACCCGGTCGTTCCGCGTCGGCGAGGTCACCGCGGTGCGGTTCGTGCTGCAGTCCGCGTACCAGACCTCCGACAAGAAGCAGGTGGCCATCGCCGAGATCGAGTTCTTCGGCCCGTCGCAGGGCGGGAGTTCCTGAGCCGCGGCAGGCGTGACGACGGCCCCGGACGGTGTGCGCACCGTCCGGGGCCGTCGTTTCGTGCCTCGACGGTCCGGGACCTCGTGTCCCGGGGCCGGGGCCCGCCGGGTCGCTCAGGAGTCCAGCGACGTCATGACGTGCTTGATGCGGGTGTAGTCGTCGAAGCCGTACGCCGACAGGTCCTTGCCGTAGCCGGACTTCTTGAAGCCGCCGTGCGGCATCTCGGCGACCAGCGGGATGTGGGTGTTGATCCACACGCACCCGAAATCGAGCTTCTTGGACATCCGCATGGCGCGGCCGTGGTCCTTGGTCCACACCGAGGAGGCCAGCCCGTACTCCACGCCGTTGGCCCACTCGACGGCCTGGTCCTCGTCGGTGAAGGACTGGACGGTGATGACCGGGCCGAAGACCTCCTTCTGGACGATCTCGTCGTCCTGCTTGACACCGGAGACGACGGTCGGGGCGTAGAAGTAGCCGCGCTCGCCGACCTGGTGGCCGCCGGCCTCCACCTTGGCGTGGGCGGGCAGCCGCTCGATGAAGCCGGCGACCTGCTTGAGCTGGTTGGGGTTGTTCAGCGGGCCGAAGAGGACGTCCTCGTCGTCCGGCTGCCCGGTCTTGGTCTCCGAGGCGGCCTTGGCGAGCGCGGCGACGAACTCGTCGTGGACGGACTCGTGCACCAGGACGCGGGTGGCGGCCGTGCAGTCCTGGCCGGCGTTGAAGAAGCCGGCCACACTGATCTCCTCCACGGCCTTGGGGATGTCGACGTCCTCGAAGACGACGACCGGGGCCTTGCCGCCCAGCTCCAGGTGGACCCGCTTGAGGTCCTTGGCGGCGGTCTCGGCCACCGCCATGCCGGCGCGCACCGAGCCGGTGATGGACGCCATCGCCGGGGTCGGGTGCTCGACCATCAGGCGGCCGGTGTCGCGGTCGCCGCAGATGACGTTGAAGACGCCCTTGGGCAGGATCGAGCCGATGATCTCGGCGATCAGGACGGTGGAGGCGGGCGTGGTGTCCGACGGTTTCAGCACGACCGTGTTGCCGGCCGCGATCGCCGGGGCGAACTTCCACACGGCCATCATCATCGGGTAGTTCCACGGCGCGACCTGGGCACAGACGCCGACCGGCTCACGGCGGACGAACGAGGTCAGCCCCTCCATGTACTCGGCGGCCGAGCGGCCCTCCAGCATGCGGGCGGCGCCCGCGAAGAACCGGATCTGGTCGACCATCGGCGGGATCTCCTCCGTGCGGGTCAGCCCGATCGGTTTGCCGGTGTTCTCCACCTCGGCGGCGATCAGTTCCTCGGCGCGCTCCTCGAACGCGTCCGCGATCTTCAGCAGGGCCTTCTGCCGCTCGGCGGGGGTGGTGTCGCGCCAGCCGGGGAAGGCCGCCGCGGCCGCGGCCATGGCCGCGTCGACGTCCGCCTGGCCGGACAGCGGCGCGGTGGCGTAGGCCTCGCCGGTCGCGGGATTGACCACCTCGGTGGTCCGTCCGTCGGCGGCGTCCCGGAACTCACCGTCGATGTAGTTGCGCAGACGACGCAGCTCGGTGCTCACTGCCACGGCCCTCCTGGATCTGCTGGGGTGTCCGATTGCTGAGACACCCACCCTAGTCCGCATGCCGACGTTTTCAACACCCCTCCCGGCGCTGTCCCTGCGGAATCCGTGAATGCAAAGCCTTTGGACAACGGATTTCATCGATCGCGGCTTGCGGAACTGTCGATCCCTCGTGCACAGTGAGGGCGTGGCCAGTCGAAGCGCAGACCAGAAGGACTCGCCCCGCGAGTCCCGCACCACCGCGGGCGGCACCCCCCGTCCGGACGCCGTCTCCCTCGCCATCATCGAGCAGCTGCAGGAGGACGGCCGCCGGCCCTACGCCGCGATCGGCAAGGCCGTCGGTCTGTCCGAGGCGGCCGTGCGCCAGCGCGTGCAGAAACTCCTCGACCAGGGCGTCATGCAGATCGTCGCCGTCACCGACCCGCTCACCGTGGGCTTCCGCCGGCAGGCGATGGTCGGCATCACCGTCGAGGGCGACGTCGAGAAGGTCGCGGACGCCCTGACCGAGATGGCGGAGGTCGAGTACGTGGTGATGACCGCGGGTTCGTTCGACGTCCTCGCCGAGATCGTCTGCGAGGACGACGACCATCTGCTGGACGTCGTCAGCAAGCGCATCCGCGGCCTGCCCGGCGTGCGCTCCACCGAGAGCTTCGTCTACCTCAAGCTGAAGAAGCAGACCTACATGTGGGGAACCCGATGACCACGAGCGGCAAGGACCTCGGCAGGTCCGCGTACGACCACCTGTGGATGCACTTCACCCGCATGTCCTCGTACGAGAACTCCCCCGTCCCGACGATCGTGCGGGGCGAGGGCACCTATGTGTGGGACGACCGGGGCAAGCGCTACCTGGACGGACTGGCGGGCCTGTTCGTGGTCCAGGCCGGTCACGGCCGTGCGGAGCTGGCCGAGACCGCCGCGCGGCAGGCACGGGAGCTGGCGTTCTTCCCGGTGTGGTCCTACGCCCACCCCAGGGCCGTCGAGCTGGCCGAGCGGCTGGCACACCTGGCGCCGGGCGACCTGAACAAGGTGTTCTTCACCACCGGCGGCGGCGAGGCCGTCGAGACCGCGTGGAAGCTGGCCAAGCAGTACTTCAAGCTGACCGGCAAGCCCACCAAGCACAAGGTGATCTCCCGCGCGGTGGCCTACCACGGCACCCCGCAGGGCGCCCTGTCCCTGACCGGGCTGCCCGCAATGAAGGCGCCGTTCGAGCCGCTCGTGCCCGGCGCGCACAAGGTGCCGAACACCAACCTCTACCGCGCCCCGGCGCACGGCGACGACCCGGAGGCCTTCGGCCGCTGGGCCGCCGACCAGATAGAGCAGCAGATCCTCTTCGAGGGACCGGACACGGTCGCCGCCGTCTTCCTGGAGCCGGTGCAGAACGCCGGCGGCTGCTTCCCCCCGCCGCCCGGCTACTTCCAGCGGGTGCGCGAGATCTGCGACCGCCACGACGTGCTGCTCGTCTCCGACGAGGTCATCTGCGCCTTCGGCCGGCTGGGCACGATGTTCGGCTGCGACAAGTTCGGCTACGTCCCGGACATGATCACCTGCGCCAAGGGCATGACCTCGGGCTACTCCCCCATCGGCGCCTGCATCGTCTCCGACCGCCTGGCCGAGCCGTTCTACCGCGGCTCCCACGCCTTCCTGCACGGCTACACCTTCGGCGGCCACCCGGTCTCCGCCGCCGTGGCCCTGGCCAACCTCGACCTGTTCGAACGCGAACAGCTCACTCAGCACGTCCTGGACCACGAGGCCGCCTTCCTCGCCACCCTGCGCAGGCTGCACGACCTGCCGATCGTCGGCGACGTGCGCGGCAACGGCTTCTTCTACGGCATCGAGCTGGTGAAGGACAAGGAGACCAAGGAGACCTTCGACGCGGAGGAGACCGAGCGCGTCCTGTACGGCTTCCTGTCCAAGGCGCTGTTCGACAACGGCCTGTACTGCCGGGCCGACGACCGCGGCGACCCGGTCGTCCAGCTCGCCCCGCCGCTGATCTCCGACCAGAGCACCTTCGACGAGATCGAGCAGATCCTGCGCGCGACGCTGACGGAGGCGTGGGCCAAGCTGTGACGCCGCCGGAGGCGCGGGAGGTGCGGTGACCCGCCGGAGCGGTCACTTCCGGTGCACACCTCCGATCAGATGACAATCACCGGCCCGGAAGCGGTCCGTTCGAGTGGGAAACGGCAGCCCGGAGCCGTGTGCTGTCCGGGCATCCGGCACCCGCTGCCTAGCGTCGTGACCGATCGGCCCCGCCTTCGTTCCCCCATACGGGGGATTCGTACGAAGGATTCCCGGACCGCACGGCAACCCGCGCGGCATGACCGCTCCGAACCGAGGTGTACGCCATGGTGGCCCCGCCGGACAACGACGTGCTCTGGGCACGTGCCTTGCACTACACCCACAAAGACGGCTCGCCCGCGCTCAGCGGTGTCTCGCTCGGCGTGCGGCAGGGCGAGATCCTCGCCGTCGCGGGGCCGAGCGGCAGCGGGAAGACGACGCTGCTGCGCTGCCTGGCCGGGATGAACCGGGTCCGCGAGGGCGAGGTGTGGTTCAACAGCGCACCCGTGCACACCCTCGGCCCGCTGGCCCGCGAACGGCTGCGCCGGGACCGGTTCGGCTGGATCGACCCCGCCCCCGTCCTCGTGCCGGAGCTGAACGTCTGGGAGAACACCGCCCTGCCGCTGATGCTGCGCGGCACCGGCCGGCGCCGCGCCAAGGGCACCGCCCTGGAGTGGCTGGAGCGCCTGGACGTCGGCGACCTGGCCCGCAAACGTCCGCACCAGCTGCGCCAGTCCGAGCGGCAGCGGGTCTGCATCGCCCGCGCCCTCGCCCCCGCCCCCACCGTGCTCTTCGCCGACGAGCCGACCGCCCCGCTGCACCGGGCCGACCGAGGTCACATCCTGCGCACCCTGACCACCGCGGCCCGCTCGCACGGCATCACGGTCGTCCTGGCCACCCACGACGCGGAGACCGCGGCGCTCGCCGACCGCACGGTGGCACTGCTCGACGGACGGTGCGTCAAGACCGTCCAGCTCCCCCCGACCGACGACTCCACGGAGGGCCGGACGGCGTGCTCGCTCTCCGTCTGACCCGCGTCGCCCGCCCGGCCGTCCAGCTGCGCCGGCTGACCGTGGCGGCCGCCAGCGCGGGCACCGCCTTTCTGATGCTGTGCAGTCTCGGCCACGCCCTGGCCCGCCCCGCCGAGGCCGCCGCGGCGTCGCTGCATCTGTCCTGGTGCGTGGTGCCGCTGGCCGCCACCGTGTACCTGGCGATCGCGGTGGCCCGCACCGATCCGGGCACCCGGCCGCGTCCCGGGCTGTCGGCGCTGGGCCTGGGCCCGGGCCGGCTGATGGCCGTCTCGGCCGCCACCACGGCCCTGGTGTCCTGCTGCGGCACCGTGCTCGGCCTGCTCGCCTTCCTCCATCTGCGCGGGGACCTCGGCGGTGCCGGGCTGCCGCTGAGCGGGGAGGCGGCCGGTGTCCTCGGAGCGGGCGAGCCGCTGCCGGTGCCGGGCACACCGACGCTGCTGCTGGTCGTGCCCGCCCTGGCCGCCGGCGCGGTGGCCTTCGTCCTGCGTCCGCGCGAGATGCGTGAGCCGTCCCGGGGCTTCGGACGCTTCACGGCCCGGAAGGCCCACGCCCCGGCCGGCGTTCCGGATGCCGCAGCCGAGGGCACGGACACCGCGCGCACCGCGGACGGCACCGGCGGCGCCGTCGACGACCGGGCCCGGTGCGCAGGCGAATCGGTTCCTCTTTCCTCGACGGCGACACCGGACACGGCGGACCGGCCGGAGGCGCCCGGTGAACCGGGCGGCTGGGGCGGGCCGGGCGGCACCGCCCCCGGCCGGGGCAGCGACCTGCCGCGGCCCGCGCCGCAGCGCACGTCCACGGTGGGGCTGCCCTGGGGCATCGCCGCACTGGCCACCGGACTGGCCGTCGAGGCATGGGCCGACCGGGCCGCCGGCTCCCCCGCGGCCTCGGGTCCTGCCGCCGCCGCCCTGCCCGGCGGCCTGACCGCCGACTCCGGTCCCGTCCTGATCGGCTGGCTGCTGACCGCCCTCGGGCTCGCCCTCGCCGGCCCGGGCCTGACCCAGCTGTGCGGGCGCCTGCTCCAGTCCGCGCAGCCGGGCGCGGTCCGGTTGCTGGCCGGGCGGATCCTGATGGCGGAGGCGCGCCGCATCGGCCGTCCGCTGGGCGTGGTGTGCGCCGTGGCGTCGGGGGCGTTCGCCCTGGTGACCCTGCAGGGCCGGGCCGCACCCGGCATCGGACCGCTGACCGCGCTGGGCATCGCCCTGGTGGCCGGCTGCTCCGTGGCCACCCTGCTGATCGCCGCGGTGGAGGCGCGTCAGGACCGCGCCGAGGTCCGCACGGCCCTGCGGCGGCTCGGCGCACCCGCCACCGCGCTGCGCTCGGCCGCCGCCCTGCGCGCGGGTGCCCTGCTCGCATTCTTCGCCCCGCTGACCCTGGTGATCGCCGACCTCGCCGCGCTCCCGCTGGCCCGCTGAGAAGCGGGCTGCCCGTCCGGAGCGCGGCGACCGGAGCGCACGGCCGCACACCGGGGGCGGACCACACGGCCCCGCACCGGGGGCGGACGCCACGGGCCGCACACCGGGGGCGGACACCACGGCCCCGCACCAGGGGCGGACGCCACGGGGCCGTACACCGGGGGCGGACACCACGGGGCCGTACACCGGCGACGAACGACGTGGCCGCCGCCAAGAGGTTCTTCACCGCGCTCGGTTCCACCGTCGACCCGCGCTTCTCGGACGACGACAGCCCCTCGGTCGTCATCAGCGACACCATCGTCGTGATCCTGCAGAGCAAGCGGCGCTTCGCCGAGCAGACCGTCGAGGAGATCGCGGACTCCACCGAGACGCGCGAGACCCTGATCTGTCTGAACGCCGAGAGCCGCGCGCAGGTGGACGAGCTGGCCGGCAAGGCGATCGCGGCGGGCGGCACGGCGACCGGCCGGGTCCACGACCACGAGCACATGTACGGCCGCGCCTTCGACGACCTCGACGGTCACACCTGGGAGATCGTGTGGAGGCACCCGTCGCCGGCACAGGGCTGAGCCGGCGACGGATCACCGGCCCGCACTCCGCGGCGGGCAATGAATGGGCAAAGGGACCGCGCACTTGGGACACTCGCGTTGACACTGCGGCGGAGACGCTTGTACACCTGTGGCTCTGCCGGGGGTGCCGGGTCCGATCGAGCGAGTCCCCGACGCCCCCTCAACTCCCCGACATCACGCATCCCGTGAAGGGCAAAGTGGCCATCGTGTCCAAATCCCGCCGTACCGCACGTTCCGTGCGCATCCTCGGTGTCGCGTCCGCGTCCGCAGCGCTCGCGCTCGGCGTCGCCGGCACCGCCTCGGCCTGCAACATCAGCGACTTCTCCGCCGCAGCCACGTGCGAGGACGGCAAGGGTTCCATCGTCGTCACCGACACGGACCGTGCGGGCACGCCCGCGCACATCAGTGTCTACCTGCAGGAGGACGGCTCCGAGAAGCTGATCGGCGAGCAGGACGTCAGGGGCACCGCCCAGGGCGCCTCGGTGACCTTCGCCGAGGACTGGCAGCCGGGCGCCACCTACCGCATCCACGTCAAGGCCGGCAACACGCTGGTGGACGAGGACATCAAGCCGAACCTGGTCACCCCGGCCACGGCTTGTGCCCCGGCGGCCCCCGGCACGCCCGCGAGCCCGTCGGAGTCGGCGACCCCGACTCCGTCGGACTCGGCCTCGGCGTCCGCGCCGGCCTTCGAGGCCTCGCCGAGCCCGACGGCCCCGTCCGCCGACCAGAGCGGCACCGCCCCGGCGGCGGCCCCGGCGAACGCCCCGTCGGCCGACGCCGGTCAGCGCAACCTGGCCGAGACCGGTGCGGACTCCCGCACCGGTCTGATCGCCGGCATCGCGGTCGCCCTGGTCGTCGTCGGCGGTGGCGCGGTCTTCTTCGGCATGCGCCGCCGCGGGGCGAACGGCGACAGCTGACGCTCCCGAACGACAGCCGGCGCACCCGCACCGTCGTCCGTGGCCCGTCCCCCGCTCGAGGGGGCGGGCCACGGCCGTTCCACGCCGGCCGCCTCGGGCCGGACACCAGCCGGGCGGCAGCGGTCAGCCCAGCACCACGACCTCGGCCGGGTCGAACTCCACGCCCACCTCGTCACCGGTCCGAGGTGCCGCGCGCAGGGCGCAGGCCGCCTGCAGCCGCGGGGCGTCCTCCGGCTGGAGATGGACGGTCACATGGGTGCCCTGGAAGGTGTGGGCGGCCACCGTGCAGCGCAGGCCCTCGCCGGCCGCGACCAGACGCACCCCGGCGGGCCGCACCAGCAGGGAACGCGTGCCCTGGGGAGAGTCCTCCGGCACCGGCACCGTGCCCCACGGCGTGTGGGCCCGCCGACCGTCGACACGCGCCTCGACCACGTTCTCGAAGCCGAGGAACCGGGCGACGAAGGCGTCCGCGGGCCGCTGCCAGACCTCGAGCGGCGTCCCGGTCTGCGCGATCCGCCCCTGACGCATCACCACCACCCGGTCGGCGAGCGCGAAGGCCTCGCCCTGGTCGTGCGTGACCGCGAGGACGGTGGTGCCGAGACGGGCGAACAGCTCCCGCAGTTCGACGACCAGCCGCTCCCGCAGCGAGCGGTCGAGCTGGCCGAGCGGCTCGTCCAGCATCAGCAGCCGCGGTCGCGGCGCCAGCGCCCGGGCCAGGGCGACCCGCTGCTGCTCTCCGCCGGACAGGGCGGCCACCGACCGGGCACCGGCTCCGGGCAGCCCGACCAGCTCCAGCAACTCCTGGACCCGTACGTCCCGTTCGGCCTTCGCGGTGCCGCGCATCCGCAGCCCGAAGGCGACGTTGGCGGCCACGTCCCGCTGCGGGAAGAGCTGGTGGTCCTGGAACATCAGGCCCACCTCGCGCCGGTGCACCGGCACCCCCGCCTGGTCCCGGCCGTCGAGCAGCACCCGTCCGCCGTCCAGCGGCTGCAGTCCGGCCACCGTGCGCAGCAGCGTGGACTTGCCGCTGCCGCTCGGGCCGAGCACGCACACCGTCTCGTGCTCGGCGACCGCCAGATCCACGGCGTCCAGGACCGTCCGGCCGCCCAGGCGCACGGTCGCGGCCCGAAGGCTCAGCAGCGTCACAGCTCCCCCGTCTTCTCGGCGCCGCGCAGGTGCTCCAACACCAGCAGAGCCACGGCGCACACCACCATCAGGATCGTCGACAGGGCCATCGCCTGCCCGTAGTTGAGGTCGCCGGGCCGGGAGAGCAGCCGGGCCACGGCCACCGGCAGCGTCGGGTTGTCCGACCGGGCGATGAACACGGTCGCCCCGAACTCACCCAGCGACACCGCGAAGGCGAACCCGGCGGACACCAGCAGCGCCCGCCGCACCAGCGGCAGGTCCACCTCGCGCCACACCCGCCAGGGGGAGGCGCCGAGCACCGCGGCCGCCTGACGCAGCCGCACGTCCACCGCGCGCAGCACCGGCAGCAGGGTGCGCACCACGAACGGCACCCCGACCAGGGCCTGGGCGAGCGGCACGAGGATCCAGGACTGCCTGAGGTCCAGCGGGGGTTCGTCCAGGGCGATCAGGAAGCCGAAGCCGACGGTGACGGTGGAGACCCCGAGCGGCAGCATCAGCAGCGCGTCGAAGCCGCGCACGATCCGGCCGGCGTCCCGGCGGGCGAGTGCCGCGGCGGCCAGGGCGCCGATCACCACGGCGATCGCGGTCGCCGCCGCGGCGTAGGACAGGGAGGCGCCGACGGCGTGCAGCGGCGCGACGAGGAAGGTGCCGCCGTCGGCGTTCGTCAGCGCCCGGTAGTAGCCGAAGCCCGGGGCGGTGAGCGAGCGCTGCACCAGCACGGCCAGCGGCAGCACGAGCAGCACGGCGACACTGAGGAGGACGGCGACCAGCAGCGCCCACTGGCCCGCGCCGCGCGGGCGGCGCGCGGTGCCGGCCGCGTCCACCAGCTTCAGCGCGGTCTCCCGGCGCCGGACCGTCCAGGCGTGCACGGCCAGGATCGCGCCCACGCACACGAACTGCACCAGGGTGAGCACCGCGGCCGTGGACAGGTCGAACAGCTCCGAGGTCTGCCGGTAGATCTCCACCTCCAGGGTGGAGTAGGCGGGGCCGCCGAGGATCTGCACCACACCGAAGGAGGTGAAGGTGAACAGGAACACCATGAGCGCGGCGGCGGCGACCGCGGGCGCCAGCGCGGGCAGGGTCACGGTGCGCCAGGCGGTCAGCGGGGTGGCGCCCAGGGTGCGCGCGGCCTCCTCCTGCCGCGGGTCCAGCTGCGCCCACAGCCCGCCGACCGTGCGGACGACGACCGCGTAGTTGAAGAAGACATGGGCGAGCAGGATCGCCCACACCGTGGTGTCCAGCCGTATCCCCCACAGCTCGTCCAGCAGGCCGCCACGCCCGAGCAGCGCCAGGAACGCCGTGCCGGCCACGACCGTGGGCAGCACGAACGGCACCGTGACCACGGCCCGCAGCACCTGCCGGCCGGGGAAGTCGAACCGGGCGAACACATAGGCGCCGGGCAGGGCGATCAGCAGGGTCAGCGCGGTGGAGGCGAGCGCCTGCCAGGTGGTGAACCACAGCACGTTCCGGATGCCGCTGTCGCCGAGCACCTCCGCGATCCGCCCGGGGTGCCAGGCCCCGTCGGTGTACAGCCCGCGCCGGACGATCGCGGCGACGGGGTAGGCGAAGAACACCGCGAAGAACGCGACGGGCACGGCCATCAGACCCAGCCGCGCCGCGTTCCCCGAACGCCGCCCGCGGGGGCGCACCGCCCCGCGCCGGGCTACTTCAGGACGAGCGAGGTCCACGACTTGACCCACTGGTCACGGTGGTCGGCGATGGTCTCGGGCGCCATGGTCTCGGGGTGCGGGGCGGGCTTGCCGTAGCGGCTGAACTCCTCGGGCACCGCGGCGCCCTTGCGCACCGGCTGGACGAACATGGTGAGCGGCATGTCCTCCTGGAACTCCTTGCCGATCAGGAAGTCGAGGAACGCCTTGCCGCCCTCCGGGTTGCGGGCGTTGGCGAGCAGTCCCGCGTACTCGGTCTGCCGGAAGCAGGTGCCGTACGCCACCCCGGTCGGCGCGGTCTTCGGCTTCGGGTCGGCGTAGACGACCTCGGCGGGCGGCGAGGAGGCGTAGGAGACGACCAGCGGCCGGTCGCCCTTGGCCTTCCGGCCTCCGGCGGAACCGGAGAACTCCTGGTTGTAGGCCAGCTCCCAGCCGTCGACCACCTTGACGCCGTTGGCCTTCAGCTTCTTCCAGTACCCCTGCCAGCCGGGGTCGCCGTACCGGGCGACGGTGCCGAGGAGAAAGCCGAGCCCGGGCGAGGCGGTGGCGGGGTTCTCGACGACCAGCAGGTTCTTGTACTGCGGCTCGACCAGGTCGTCGAAGGAGGACGGCGGGGTCAGGTGGTGGTCGGCGAAGTACTTCTTGTCGTAGTTGACGCAGATGTCGCCGGTGTCGACGGGGGTGACGCGGTTCTTGCCCCGGTCGGCCAGGTACTGCGGCAGCACCTGGTCGAGCCCCTTGGCCCGGTACGGCTGGAACAGGCCGCCGGACAGCGCACGGGACAGCAGCGTGTTGTCGACGCCGAAGAAGACGTCGCCCTGCGGGTTGTCCTTGGTCAGCAGGGCCTTGTTGACGGCCTGGCCCGCGTCGCCGTCCTTGAGGACGGTGACCTTGTACCCGGACTGCTTCTCGAAGTCGGCGATGACGCTCTTGGAGGCCGCCCAGGAGTCGTGGCTGACGACGGTCACGGTCCTGGTGTCCGCGGCCGTGGATCCGGTGCTGCCGGAGCCGCAGGCGGACAGCGCGACCAGGCCGAGGCCGGCCGCGACGGCGGCGAGGGTTCTGTGATGCACGTGGAGTGTCCTCCTGGATGGTTGCCAGGAAGAGACGCGGCCCTGCCCGGACCCCTCGTGCGGGGTTCCGGGCAGGGCGCTACAGCTCGAGTGATGACCGAACTCCCTACCCAGAATGACCTGGGCGAGGTTCAGAGGGTCTGCGGCCCTTCCGCCGCACTCTCAGCGCTGTGGCGCTCCCCTGTCGGAATGGTGTGTGCAGTTGTCGCGGATCAGATTACCGCCCGCCCGCGGGCGGCCGCCCGCGCGGTCCTCGCCCTGCCCGGCGGCCCGGCCACCGCTCGCCGGCGGCCGGGCTGCGGTCGGCCTACCGCTCGGCGGCGGCCAGCTGCCCGCAGGCGCCGTCGATCTCCTGGCCGCGGGTGTCCCGGATGGTCACCGGCACGCCGTGGGCCTCGATCGCCTCCACGAACGCCTTCTCGTCCTCGGGCCGGGACGCGGTCCACTTCGAGCCGGGCGTCGGGTTCAGCGGGATCAGGTTGACGTGCACCGGCTTGCCCTTGAGCAGCCGGCCGAGCCGGTCGCCGCGCCAGGCCTGGTCGTTGATGTCCCGGATCAGTGCGTACTCGATGGACAGCCGGCGCCCCGACTTCTGGGCGTAGGCGAAGCCGGCGTCCAGCACCTCCCGCACCTTCCACCGGGTGTTCACCGGCACGAGGGTGTCGCGCAGCTCGTCGTCGGGGGCGTGCAGGGAGATCGCCAGCCGGCACTTGAGCCCCTCGTCGGCGAACCGGTGGATCGCCGGGACCAGGCCCACCGTGGAGACGGTGATGCCGCGCTGGGACAGCCCCAGGCCGTCCGGCTCGGGGTCCGTCAGCGCCCGGATGGCCCGCACGACCCGGTTGTAGTTGGCCAGCGGCTCGCCCATGCCCATGAACACGATGTTGGACAGCCGCGCCGGTCCCCCGGGCACCTCCCCGTCGCGCAGGGCCCGCATGCCGTCCACGATCTGGTGCACGATCTCGGCGGTCGACAGGTTCCGCTCGAGCCCGGCCTGACCCGTGGCACAGAACGGGCAGTTCATGCCGCACCCGGCCTGAGAGCTGACGCACATGGTCACCCGGTCCGGGTAGCGCATCAGCACCGACTCCACGAGGGTGCCGTCGAACAGCCGCCACAGCGTCTTGCGGGTGGTGCCCTGGTCGGTCGACAGATGCCGCACGACCGTCATCAGCTCCGGCAGCAGCGCCTCGCGCAGCTTGCCCCGCGAGGCCGCGGGGATGTCGGTCCACTGCTCCGGGTCGTGCGCGTACCGCGCGAAGTAGTGCTGCGAGAGCTGTTTGGCGCGGAACGGCTTCTCACCGATCGCGGCGACCGCCTCCTTGCGCTCGGCAGGCGTGAGATCGGCAAGGTGCCGCGGCGGCTTCTTGGCTCCGCGCGGCGCGACGAATGTGAGTTCTCCGGGCTTGGGCATGGTCGTTCCAGTGTCGCAGATACGGAGGGGTGGCCCGGGGTGTCGTCCGTTACCCCCGCCGCCGACCGTCACCGGCGGCCGACGGTGAGCGGCAGCGGACGGTGCGGGTAGGGCCTGGCGACCCGTGCGACCGGCCGTTGTGCGGCTGCCGTCCCCGCCTGCTGGTCGTCCGCGCGCAGGGGCTGCTTCGGGGCCGGAGGTCACGGATCGGGGAGGTTGCCTCCCGCACCGCCCACAGCGCTTTCGTGCCCGTGCCGGCCCGGTCCTCGCCGCCGGACGTCCCCGCTCACGCGGTGCCGGGTGTCCCGGGCGGCGGCCGCACGCCCTTGCGCGGCGGCACGCCGCCACCTACCTTGCGGGCGCACCAGCACCGCCCTCGAAGGAGCCGTCATGCCCGCGCTCGACCGTCAGGACACCGTCTTCATCCTCGACCTGGGGGACGGTGAGAACCGCTTCCATCCCGAGTGGATCGGCGCGGTCGGTGCCGCGCTCGACGAGGTGGAGAAGGCCGAGGGTCCTCGTGCCCTGGTGACCGTCGCCACGGGCAAGATCTACTCGAACGGGCTGGATCTTGAGTGGCTGTCCGCGCACGCCGACCGGTACCGCGACTACCTGGTCTCGGTGCACGAGCTGCTGGCGCGGATGCTGGCCCTGCCCGTCGTCACCGTGGCCGCGCTGCAGGGGCACACCTTCGGCGCCGGCGCGATCCTCTCCCTGGCGCACGACTTCCGCGTGATGCGTGCCGACCGCGGCTTCTGGTGCGTGCCCGCAGTGGACGTCGGCATCCCCTACACCTCCGGCATGGCGGCGCTGATCCAGGCACGGCTGGCGCCGCAGACCGCGCACGAGGCCATGGTCACCGCCCGCCGCTACGGCGGCACCGACGCCGCGGCCGCCGGCATCGCCGACCGGGCGGTCGCCGAGGACGCCGTGCGCTCCACGGCCGTCGAACTCGCCCGGGCCCAGGCGGACCGGGCCGGTGAGACCCTCGGCACCATCAAGTCCCGCATGTACGGCTCGGTGCTGACCGCACTGCGCGACACCGGCGACCCGCTCGGCTGACCGGAGCAGCCGGTGGGTCCCCCATGAGCAGAGGGACCCGCCGCCCTGTGGGCGACGGGTCCCTCGCGTGCGGGGAACGGCAGCGGGTCAGCCCGCGCCGACGAAGACGACCAGCAGCAGCCAGACCACGGGAGCGGTCGGGAGCAGGGAGTCGAGGCGGTCCATGATGCCGCCGTGGCCCGGGAGCAAGGTGCCCATGTCCTTGATCCCCAGGTCACGTTTGATCATGGATTCGCCGAGGTCGCCGAGGGTGGCGCTGACGGCGACCGCGAGACCCAGCAGGAGGCCCTGCCACCAGACGCCGCCGTCGATGAGGAACTCCATGCACAGCGCCCCGGCCAGCATGGCGAAGGCGACCGCGCCGACCAGGCCCTCGCGGGTCTTGCCCGGGCTGATGCGCGGGGCCAGCTTGTGCTTGCCGAAGCGCCAGCCGATCGCATAGGCGCCGGTGTCGCTGACCACGGTGAGCAGCAGGAAGGTCAGCACGCGGAACGGGCCGTCGTCGGCGGTGAGCATCATCGCCACGAACGTGGCCAGGAACGGCACGTAGAACGTCGCGAAGACACCGGCCGTGACGTCCTTGAGGTATCCCTCGGGTGGTCGTGCCATGCGCCAGACCAGGACCGCGAGCGCGGTCAGCGCCGTCGCCACCCAGGCGCCCTCGGCGCCGCCGAGGTATCCGGCGAGCACCATCGCCACGCCGCCGACGGCGAGCGGCACCAGCGGCGCCTTGATGTCCTTGCGTTCGTCCAGTCGCTTGGTCAGCTCCCACAGGCCGACCACGACCGCGACGGCGATGACGCCGACGAAGGCCGCCTTGACGACGAAGAGCGCCGCGACGATCACCACGCCGAGGCCGACACCGACCCCTATGGCCGCGCCCAGGTCGCGGCCCGCGCTCTTCTTCTGCGGTGCGGGCGCCGGCTGCGGGGCGTCGGGCATGGGCTCCGGTTTCTGCGACGCCGTCCCGGCAGCGGGCGGCGTGTGCGGCGTGTCCTGGGGCCGCGGCTGCGGCCCTGCGTACGGCTGCGGTTGCGGCTGCGCGGTGTACGGCCCGGGGGGCGGTGCGGGCTGCGCGTGCCGCGGGTCGTACGGCTGCGGCGCGGGCTGTGCGGCGCCCGGTGGCTCGGCGAACGGCTGAGGCCCCGGCGGCTCGGGGACCGGTTGCGGGCCCGGCGGTGGGGCGGGCGGGCCGGCCGGAGGCGGCTGGGGTATCTCGTCGCGGAAGAGGGGGCCGCCCGCGGGGACGGCCCCTGGTTCCTCCTGGTCACCGCCGTGAGCCGGCCACTCGGGCACGACGGGCAAGGGGCGGGTCTGCTGGGCGCCCTGCGCACCGTACTCGGGGCCTGCCGGGACGGCTCCCGGAACCGGTCCACCACCGGGTGACCGGTCCACGGGCCCGACGTGCCCGGCCTGCTGCGGCGCTCCCCAGGAAGAGTCGTTCATCAGACCTCGAGCAGCTCCGCTTCCTTGTGCTTGAGCAGTTCGTCCACCTGCGCGACGTACTTCGCGGTGGTGTCGTCCAGCTCCTTCTCCGCGCGACGGCCCTCGTCCTCGCCGATCTCGCCGTCCTTGACCAGCTTGTCGATGGCGTCCTTGGCCTTGCGGCGCACGGAGCGGATGGACACCTTGGCGTCCTCGCCCTTGCCCTTGGCGACCTTGATGTACTCGCGGCGGCGCTCCTCGGTCAGCTCGGGGAACACCACGCGGATGATGTTGCCGTCGTTGCTCGGGTTGACGCCCAGGTCGGAGTCGCGGATCGCCTGCTCGATGTTGCGCAGCGCGCTCTTGTCGAACGGGGTCACGACCGCCATCCGCGGCTCCGGCACGGAGAACGAAGCCAGCTGGTTGATCGGCGTCGGCGCGCCGTAGTAGTCGGCCATGATCTTGTTGAACATCGCCGGGTGCGCTCGGCCGGTGCGGATCGCGGCGAAGTCCTCCTTGGCGACCACGACGGCCTTCTCCATCTTCTCCTCGGCCTCGAGGAGGGTCTCTTCGATCACCACTTGCTCCTGCGTGTCTTGAGTAGGCCCGGCTGCGGTTCCCATCGGGGCCGGCGGCCGGCTGCGTCGCGTCTTCTTCCTGCACGGTTCCCGACCGGCAGGACATTGTCCATCCCCCGGCCCGGGTCCGTCCCGTCCGTCCCCCGGACAGGTGGCGTCCCGGCGGACCCGCGCCCGGGGGTTGCCGGTCAGCTCTGGCCGACCCGGTCACCCACGAGCGTGCCGATCTTCTCACCCTTGACGGCGCGGGCGATGTTGCCCTCCTTCAGGAGTTCGAACACGACGATCGGCAGCTGGTTGTCGCGGCACAGCGTGATCGCCGTGGCGTCGGCGACCTTCAGGTCGCGGGTGATGACCTCTCCGTAGCCGAGCGCGTCGAACTTCACGGCGTCCGGGTTGGTCTTGGGGTCGGAGTCGTAAACCCCGTCCACGCCGTTCTTGCCCATGAGCAGCGCCTCGGCGTCGATCTCCAGGGCACGCTGGGCGGCGGTGGTGTCGGTGGAGAAGTACGGCATGCCCATACCGGCGCCGAAGATCACCACCCGGCCCTTCTCCAGGTGGCGCACGGCGCGCAGCGGGATGTAGGGCTCGGCGACCTGGCCCATGGTGATGGCGGTCTGCACCCGGCAGTCCACGCCTTCCTTCTCCAGGAAGTCCTGCAGCGCCAGGCAGTTCATCACGGTGCCGAGCATGCCCATGTAGTCGGACCGGGCCCGGTCCATGCCGCGCGTCTGCAGTTCGGCGCCGCGGAAGAAGTTGCCGCCGCCGATCACGATGGCGATCTGGGCGCCGTCACGGACGACGGCCGCGATCTCGCGTGCGATGGCGTGCACCACGTCGGGGTCGACGCCCAGGCCCCCGCCGCCGGAGAAGGCCTCTCCGGACAGCTTCAGCAGAAACCGGCCGGGTACTTTGCCGTCGTCGCTCTTCTGGGCCTTGGTGGTCATGTCTATCCCGCCTCTGTTACGTGGTGCACATACGAAGAAGGCCATTGCCGGTGGGGCGTGTCTCGCATCCCATGCAGCGGCAATGGCCTCCTCGTCAGATCTGCCGTCGTCCGCCGTGCCCGGACGCCTGCCGGCACGGGTGCCGACGGGCGGGGGCGACGGGGACGACTGCTGTCGACCCTGTCCGGGTCGGGTGTCCGCCGGGCGGCGGACTCAACGGACTCAGATGCCGACCTTGATGCGCGTGAAGCGCTTCAGGGTGACACCGGCCTCCTCCAGGACCTTCTGGACCGACTTCTTGTTGTCCAGCGCGTACGGCTGGCCGAGCAGGGTGGCGTCCTTGAAGAAGCCGTTCAGACGGCCCTCGACGATCTTCGGGATCGCGGCCTCGGGCTTGCCCTCGGCGCGGGTGGTCTCCTCGGCGATCCGGCGCTCCTTCTCGACGATCTCGGCCGGGACGTCGTCCTTGGAGAGGTACTTCGGGGCGAACGCGGCGATGTGCTGGGCGACGCCCTTGGCGACCTCGGGGTTCGGCTTGTCGAACTCGACGAGGACACCGATCTGCGGGGGCAGGTCGGGCATCGTGCGGTGCATGTACGCGGTGACGAAGCCGTCCGAGAACTGCGCGAAGCGGTCCAGGACGATCTTCTCGCCCAGGTTGGCGTTGGCCTCGTCGACGAACGCCTGGACGGTCTTGCCGGGCTCGATCTCCGAGGCGAGCAGGGCCTCGATGTCGGCCGGGGAGGTCTTGGCGACGTGCTCGGCGATGGCCTTGGCCACGGACTGGAACTTCTCGCCCTTGGCGACGAAGTCCGTCTCGCACTTCAGCTCGACGAGGACACCGGAGGAGTTGTCCTCGGCGATGATCGACACGACGGCGCCGTTCTCGGCGGAGCGGCCCTCGCGCTTGGCGACACCCTTCTGGCCCTTGATGCGCAGCGCCTCGACGGCCTTCTCGATGTTGCCCTCGGCCTCGTCCAGCGCCTTCTTGCAGTCCATCATGCCGGCGCCGGTCAGCTCACGGAGCTTCTTGACGTCGGCGGCGGTGTAGTTCGCCATGAGTCTGTGAATCCTTCTCGAAGTCTGAAGATCGACGGTCAGTGGGCCGCGGGTCCCTCGCCGCTGCCGGGCGAGCCGCTCGTCGTCCGGGAGCCTGCGGCCTGCCGCTGACCTACGGGTGAACGGCGGGAGCGGACTTCATGCACCGCTCCCGCCGTCAACGCTGCCGCTGACGGGTCAGGCCTGCTTCTCGCCCTCGGCGGCCGGAGCCTCGGCCGGCTTGTCGGCCTGGGCGGCCTCGGCGGCCTTCTTCTCGCCCTCGAGCAGGTCGCGCTCCCACTCGGCGAGCGGCTCGCCCGCGGCCTTCTCACCCTTGCCCTCGGCACCGCCGGAGCGGGCGATGAGGCCCTCGGCGACGGCGTCGGCGATCACACGGGTGAGCAGGGTGACGGAGCGGATCGCGTCGTCGTTGCCCGGGATCTTGTAGTCGACCTCGTCGGGGTCACAGTTGGTGTCGAGGATGGCCACGACCGGGATGTTGAGCTTGCGGGCCTCGCCGACCGCGATGTGCTCCTTCTTGGTGTCCACGATCCAGATGGCGCTCGGCACCTTCTGCATGTCGCGGATACCGCCGAGGGTCTTCTCCAGCTTGGCCTTCTCGCGGGAGAGGACGAGCAGCTCCTTCTTGGTCAGGCCGGAGGAGGCCACGTCCTCGAAGTCGATCTGCTCCAGCTCCTTCAGGCGCTGCAGACGCTTGTAGACGGTGGAGAAGTTGGTGAGCATGCCGCCCAGCCAGCGCTGGTTGACGTACGGCATGCCGACGCGGGTGGCCTGCTCGGCGATGGCCTCCTGCGCCTGCTTCTTGGTACCGACGAACAGGATGGTGCCGCCGTGGGCGACCGTCTCCTTGACGAACTCGTAGGCGCGGTCGATGTACGACAGCGACTGGAGCAGGTCGATGATGTAGATGCCGTTGCGCTCGGTGAAGATGAAGCGCTTCATCTTCGGGTTCCAACGGCGGGTCTGGTGACCGAAGTGGACGCCGCTCTCCAGCAGCTCCCGCATCGTGACGACGGCCATGGCCGTACTCTCCTTGAGTCTCGGTTGTGTCGCGGAGGCCGGACGGCTCCCGCGCCTGACGCCCGCGATGCACCGTGCCACAAGGGACCGAGGGGTGCTGACACCGACGCTGATCACCGGATGTCGGGGCGTGCGAAGTCGACCCGGTGGCCCGGGTCGCCACGAGAAGTGTACGGGACCCGGAGCGCGGCGGGTGACGCAGATGTCCACAACCGACGAGTAATCCCCAGGCCACGGCGGGTTCGGCCCGGCTGCGGGAGCCTGGGCCCATGTCTGGGATGCGCGGGACGCGGCCGGTGACGCCCGGGGCGCGCCGGCCGGGCGGTCGGCTCGGTCTGCTGCTGGGGGCGGCGGGAGCGCTGCTGGCGTCGGCGGCGTGGGCGAGCGCACTACCGGCCGGCGGCCCGGCGGCCGATGGTGCGGCGGCAGGGGCGGTCGGTGGTGCGACGGCAGGGATGGAGGCGGTGGCCGCGGCGATGGTCGGTGCGGCCGGTGCTCCGTCGGGGGCGCGGGATGCGCCCGTTGGTGCGCCGGTGACCGGAGGCGTGGCACCGGGCGATGCGGGTGCGGGCGGCGCGGCGGGCTCCCCGGGGAGCGAGGCGGACGCGGGCGGCGGGACGGACGTCTGGAGCGACGCACCGGGGGACGCGTCGGTGCCGGCCCTGGGCCGGGTGTGGCCGGTGGGGGTGCGGCCGCCGGTGCTGCGGGGCTGGGATCCACCGGCGACGACGTACGGGCGTGGGCACCGGGGCGTGGACCTGGGGGCGCCGCCGGGGGCCGTGGTGCGGGCGGTGGCTGCGGGCCGGGTGTCTTTCGCGGGCCGGGTGGCCGGTCGGGGCGTGGTGTCGGTGGAGCTGGCGGGGACGGGCACACCGGCGCTGCGGACGACGTACGAGCCGGTGCGGGCGTCGGTGCGGGAGGGCGAGACGGTGACCGCCGGGCAGGTCGTCGGCACGCTGGAGACGGCGGCGACGCGGTCGCACTGCGGCAGCGGCTGCCTGCACTGGGGGCTGCTGCGGGAGCGGACCTACCTGAATCCGCTGCTGCTCCTGCCGCCGCGGCTGCGCGACGGCGGCCCGCCGAGACTGCTTCCGGTGGTGGGGGTACCGGTGCCGGAGGACTGACCGGCTCGGCGGGGGCGGGACGGGCGGCGGGCGCCCCGTCTCAGCCGCGCACTCCGCGCAGCACCATCTCCACCGCCGCGTCGGCGACCGTCCCCGGTTCCTCGGCCACGCCCGCCTCGATCCGGCGCACGGCCGCGTCCACCACGCCCTGCACCAGCATCGCCGCGAGACGGGGCCGGTCGTGCCCCAGCTCGCCCAGGGCCTCGACGATCATGGCGACGAGCTCGCCGTGGGCCTGGCGGATCTTCTCCCGCGCCCCGGCGTCCAGTTCGCTCGCCGAGATCGCCACCACGGCCCGGTGCCGGCGGTCCCCGACCAGCTCCAGCTGCTTGCGGACGTACGCCTCCACCTTGGCCTCGGGGCCATGGGCGGAGGCCATGGCGGCGGCGACCTCCGCCGCCCACACCGGGAAGTCGACCGCGCACAGCTCCTCGACGACGGCGGCCCGGGAGCGGAAGTACTCGTACACCGAGGACCGCGCCAGCCCGGTGCGCTCGGCCAGGGCGGGGAAGGTCAGCGCGTCCGTCCCGCCCTCGGACAGCAGCGTCCGGGCCGCGTCCAGCAGGGCGGCGCGCTGCATCGACCGGTGCTCGGCCACGGAGGCCGCTCGAATCCTTGGCACGCCCCCACTGTACGGAGCGGCCGGCGCGGCACGCCGGGCGCCCGCGGCCCGGGACCGGCGGCCGGGGCGAGGGCGTGCCGGCCGGCCTCAGCGTCCGAAACCGGCCAGCTTGGCCCGCAGCTGCAGCACCGACTTGGTGTGGATCTGACTGACCCGGCTCTCGGTCACCCCCAGGACGTTGCCGATCTCGGCGAGGGTGAGGCCTTCGTAGTAGTACAGCGTGACGACGGTCTTCTCCCGTTCGGGCAGCGTGTTGATCGCCCGGGCCAGGAAGCGGCGCAGCTCCCGGTCCTCGGCGATCTCCACGGGGTTGTCCGCGGCGGTGTCCTCCAGGGTGTCGATGAGGCTGAGCCGGTCGCCGCCCTCGCCGCCCACGTGCAGCAGCTCCTCCAGGGCCACCACGTTGGCCAGCGACAGCTGGCTGAAGACGGCGTGCAGCTCCTCCACCGCGATGCCCATCTCCTCGGCCACCTCGCTCTCGGTGGGGGTGCGCCGCAGCCGGGCCTCCAGCGTGGCGTACGCCCGCTCCACGTTGCGCGCCTTCTGCCGCACCGAGCGCGGGATCCAGTCCAGGGCGCGCAGTTCGTCGATCATGGCGCCGCGGATCCGGGTGATCGCATACGTCTCGAACTTGATCTCCCGGTCGATGTCGAACTTCTCGATGGCGTCGATCAGTCCGAAGACCCCCGAGGAGACGAAGTCGGCTTGTTCCACGTTGGGCGGCAGGCCGACACTGACCCGTCCGGCCACGTACTTGACCAGCGGTGAGTAGTGCAGGATCAGCTGCTCCCGCAGCCGCTCGTCCCCCGTCGCCTTGTACGACCGCCACAGCTCGTCGAGCGTCGAGGGGGCGGGCGGCCGCACGCTGCCGCCGTCACGGGCGGCTGGGGGGGTCGCCGCCCGGTCGGACCCGGAGGTGTGCTGGGGCATTCGTCGCCTTGTGTTCGGTTCTGCCGTGGGGTGCGGCTTTCTGGGTGAGTCGTCGGTATGGGGTCGGGATTCGATTGTTCTGCCTCGGAACCACGTGAGCGTAGCGTGACTGACGTGTCGCGGTACGCGAACCGCAGGGCACGAGGCGTGCGCAGATGCGTTCCGCGGGGCGCCCCACGGGGTCATCGGTGTCACCCGCGGTCACCTGCGCACCGCCCAACTGCGGGTATGCGCGCAGGTGTCGGCGTTCCCCCGGACGGATGAACACGGGCGGTCAGCGTCCGGTGCGGTCCGCGCGGGCCGAGATCACCGCCTGGCGTGTCAACCCCCATTCCTCGCCCTGTCGTTCGACATAGCCCAGCGCCCGGAGTTCGTACAGGCGAGCGATGGCGTCGTCCTCGGTGGTCCGTGCCTCGCGGGCGACGGCGTCCGCCGACGCGGTGCCCCGGCCGGGCAGCGCGGCCAGGACCTGCCGGGCGTCCGGGGCGAGCAGGTCGCGCGGGAGGACGGGTCCGCGCCGTTCGGGGGCGAGCTCGCCGATGGCGCCGACCAACTCGACGATCTCGGCGGCGTCGGTGACCAGTTCCGCCCCCTCGCGCAGCAGGTGGTGGACGCCGGCGGACAGGGCGCTGGTGGCCGGGCCGGGGACGCCCATGGTGTGCCGGCCCAGCCGCCGCGCCGCGCGGGCCGTGACGAGCGAGCCGCTGCGGTGGGCGGCCTCGACGACCACGGTGCCGCGGGTGAGGGCCGCGATGACCCGGTTGCGGACCAGGAATCTGCTGGGCGTGGGGTGGTCGCCGGGCGGCAGTTCGCCGATCACCAGGCCCTGCCGCGCCACCCGGTCGATCAGCTCGGTGTGGCCGCGCGGATAGGGCCGGTCGACGCCGCAGGCCAGCACCGCGACGGTGGCGCCGCCGCCGGCGAGCGTGCCGCGGTGGGCGGCGCCGTCGATGCCGTAGGCGCCGCCGGAGACGACGACCCAGCCGCGTTCGGCGAGGCCTGCGGCGAGCGTGGTCGCCATGTGGGCGCCGTACGCGGTGCAGGCCCGGGCGCCGACCAGGGCCACCGACCGCAGCGCCCACATGCGCAGGTGGGGCCGGCCGCGCACCCACAGCCCGGTGGGCCGGGCATCGCCCAGGTCGTCGAGCTGGGCGGGCCACTCGGTGTCGCCGGGGCACACGAACCGCACCCCGGCCTCCCGGGCGGCGGCCAGGTCCCGCCGGGGGTCGGCACGTGCGGCCCGCGCCCGCAGCCCGGCCCATCGCTTGTCGGACACCCCGGGCAGCCGGTGCGTGCCCGCGCGCAGCCGCCGGGCCAGCTCCACGGCTCCCATTTCCCGCACCCAGCGGCCCGCGGTCTCGTCGCCCGGCTCGACGACGCGGCTGAGGAAGGCCCGCGCCAGCCGCTCGTCCTCGTCACCGCCGTCCGGGGCGCAGGGGCCGGGGCCGTCGGCCGGGGCGCAGGCACCGGAACCGCCGTCCGGGGCGCAGGGGCCGGGGCCGTCGGCCGGGGCGGGGCCGTCCGCGGCGGCCGTCCGGAGCCCGGGGTCGGCGGGCAGGGCCGCGGTGGACGCGCCGTCGGCGGTGCGGGCGTCGTCCGCTCCGGGCGGCGCGGTGCCGCCGGGGGCGGTCATGCCGCACCTTCGAGGGTCATGGGCACCCCGCGCGGCACGCCGGTGCGCAGGTGCAGGGCCAGGGCGACGTCGTCGGCGTCCGGGCGGTCGTGGCCGACGAGGTCCGCGACCGTCCAGGCGACCCGGAGCACACGGTCCAGGCCGCGGGCGGTGAGCAGGCCGCGCTCCAGCCCGCGTTCCGCCTCGTCCAGCGCTCCGGGGGCCGCCTGCCACCGGCTGCGCAGCTCCCGTCCGGGCACCTCGCTGTTGGTGCGCCACGGGGTTCCGGCGAGCCGTGCCGCGGCGCGTTCCCGGGCGGCGCGCACCCGGTCGGCGACCGTGGCGGTGGACTCGCCGCGTGCTCCGCCCCGGGCCAGCTCCTCCCGGGTCACCGGGTCGACCTCGACCCGCAGGTCGACCCGGTCCAGCAGCGGCCCGGACAGTCGGGCCTGGTAGCGGCGGACCGCCGAGGGCGGGCATGCGCAGGACC
This sequence comes from Streptomyces thermoviolaceus, assembly GCF_045209695.1. Taxonomy (NCBI): domain Bacteria; kingdom Bacillati; phylum Actinomycetota; class Actinomycetes; order Kitasatosporales; family Streptomycetaceae; genus Streptomyces; species Streptomyces thermoviolaceus. The sequence goes on from NZ_CP109280.1 coordinate 1,552,954, forward strand.
CGTCCCGCAGCGAGAACCGGCCGCACGGGCACGGGTTGGCGGCGAGGACCATCAGGAACCGTGCCGGGAAGCGGACCACCCCCGCGCTGCGGGCGACCACCACATGCCCGCACTCCAGGGGCTGGCGCAGGGCGTCCAGGGCGTGGCTGCTGAACTCCGCGGCCTCGTCCAGGAAGAGCACACCGCGGTGAGCGAGGGAGACGGCGCCTGGGCGGGCGACGCCGCGACCGCCGCCGACCAGGGACTGCATGGTCGCGGAGTGGTGCGGGGCGCAGTAGGGGGCGGTGTCGATCAGGGGTCGGCCCGGCGGCAGCAGCCCGGCCACCGAGTGGACGGCGGTGACCTCCAGGGACTCCTGCCGGCCGAGCGGGGGCAGGATGCCGGGCAGCCGCTCGGCGAGCATGGTCTTGCCGGCGCCGGGCGGTCCCTCGAGGAACAGGTGGTGTCCGCCGGCCGCGGCGACCTGGAGGGCCGTGCGGGCGGCGTGCTGGCCGACGACGTCGGCGAGGTCGTGCCCGTGGTCGTCCTGGACGGCGCCGATGGTGTGCAGAAAGGTGGCCTCGCCGGTGCCGGGCATGCGCAGCCCGGTCGGCAGCGGGTCGGCGCGGCCGGCCTCGTCGGGTTCCTCCTGCGGCACGGGTTCGTCGGCGAGCACGGCGATCAGCTGCCGCAGGCTGCGGATGCCGAGCACCGACATCCCGGGCACCAGCGACGCCTCGGCGGCCGCGCACTCGGGCACCACCACCTGCTCGTAGCCGGCGTCCGCCGCGGCCAGCACGGCCGGCAGGATGCCCCGTACCGGACGCACCCGGCCGTCCAGGCCCAGTTCTCCGATCATGACCACGTCGGTGAGCGTGCGGGGGTCGATCCGCTGGGCGGCGCCGAGCACCGCGCAGGCCACGGCGAGGTCGAAGCCGCTGCCGCCCTTGGGCACCGAGGCGGGGCTCAGGCCCACCGTGAGCTTCTTCTGCGGCCACTCGGCGCCGGAGTTGACCACTGCGGCCCGCACCCGGTCGCGGCTCTCGCTCAGGCTCTTGTCGGGCAGGCCCACCAGGGTGAAGGCGGCGACGCCCGGTTCCAGGTCGGCCTGGACCTCGACGACTACGCCTTCCACCCCGACCAGGGCCACGGAGCAGGTCCGGGCGAATCCCATCAGGCCACCCCCCTGACGTGCTCGACGCGGGGCGCGCCGCGGCGGGGCAGCTGGACGCCGACCAGGTCGATGCGAACGCCGCCCGGGGGTGCGCCTCCGTGCTGGGCGATCCAGCGTTCGGCCAGGGCGCGCAGCCGCCGGACCCGGGCCGGGGTGATGGCGGCCATCGGGTGCTCGAAGGCGTCCGTGCGGCGGGTCTTGACCTCGCAGACCACCAGGACGTCCCCGTCCCGGGCCACGATGTCGATCTCGCCTCTCCTGCCGCAGCGCCAGTTGCGCTGCAGGACGGTCATGCCCGCGCCGCCCAGGCGCCGGGCGGCGAGGTTCTCGCCGTAGCGGCCGAGTCCGTTGCGTGCCTTGCTCATGTCGGCACCACCTCCGGCGTCCACGGTGGCACCGGACGGACCCCGGTGGTGATCTTGGTGGGTTACTCCGCGGTTGTGGACAACCCGGTCACCCGGAAGGGGGGTTCACCCCCGCCCCGCCCCGGGACACAGGGGGCGAGCCCGAGGATCAGCGCGCGCCCGGGATCAGGTCGCGACCCGACTGCGGGCGGGCACCCGTCATCCGCTGGGCAGCTCCAGATCGCTCTTGTTCAGCTCCTCGATGTTCACGTCCTTGAAGGTGAGGACGCGCACCTGCTTGACGAAGCGCGCCGGCCGGTACATGTCCCACACCCAGGCGTCGGCCATGGTCACCTCGAAGAACACCTCACCCTGGACGGAGTGCACCTGCATCTCGTAGTCGTTGGTGAGGTAGAAGCGCCGCTCGGTCTCGATCACGTATTTGAACAGACCGACGACATCGCGGTACTCCCGGTAGAGCTTCAGCTCCATCTCGGTCTCGTACTTCTCGAGGTCCTCGGCGCTCATGGCATGTTCCCCTTCAGCCGTACGGTCCCCCCATTGTGCGCCAGTACCGTGAGCCACTAGACGATTTCGGTGTCCAGCAGCACGGGCCCGGCCGGAGGACCTTCGTCGAGCAGCGTGCGCAGCAGCTCGGCGAGTCTGGTCGGATACACCGTCTCATGGGCGCGGGCCAGTTCCTGACACGTCCACCAGCGTGCTCCGGCGACGCTGCGCCGTTCCAGCTCGGTCAGGGCGGTGGGGGCGGTCGCCGTCCGGGTGGTGCGGGCCAGGTAGTACCACTCGTCCTGGTTCCAGCGGCGGCCGGCGAACGGGAAGGAGCAGCGCCGCTGCCACAGCACCGGGCCGAGCTGGACGTCGGTGATGCCGGTCTCCTCCGCGAGTTCCCTCAGTGCGGCCTGTTCACGGGTCTCGTCGCCCTCCAGGCCGCCACCGGGGGTGAACCACCAGTCGTCCTCCGGGTCGCCCGGCTCGTGACCGTGCAGCAGCAGGATGCGGTCCTCGGGGTCGAGCAGGACCACCCGGGCCACCTTGCGTATCTCCCCGTCGAGGGGAAGGGGCTGGTCAGCGGGCACCGGCGGGCTCCGTCCGGGTGCGGGACCGGGAGCGGCCCAGCCGGCTCGCGACCGGGCCGTAGGCGGCTCCGCCGAGGACCAGCACGGCTCCGGCCACGACGAGCCACCCGATGGTGCGCAGCGGCCCCGGCGTGGACAGCTCACCGAGCGCGGCGAAGCCGCTGGGGCGCTCCAGCATGCCCTTCATCGGCCAGACGACGGCGTCGACCCGGGCGGTGACGTCGGCGCGGGAGACGGTGCCCCGGGCCGCGTCCTGCAGGTGGGCGGTGGAGTCCAGGGAGCCCCGGCGTTCGTCGCCCAGCAGGAACAGGCGCCCCTCGGGCACCTGCACCGCCGGGAAGTCCGTGATCTCGGCGGGGCCGCCCTTCAGGTAGGGCTCGTCGATCTGCTTGCCGTTCACGGTGAGCTTGCCGTGCGTGCAGCAGGACACCGTGTCGCCGCCGACGGCCACGACGCGCTTGACCACGGGGGCGTTGTCCGCCCAGGTCCGGTCGTGGAAGACGACGACGTCCCCGCGGCGCACCTCGTCGCCGTCGATGCGCTGGGCCAGCACCCGGTCGCCCACGCCGATGGTCGGGGTCATGGAGCTGGTGGGCACGGTGTACGGCCGGTAGACCACCGCGCCCCATGCGAAGCCGCCGAGGAACAGCACCAGGCCGAGGGCCACGACGAGGCCGGACAGCCGCTGTCCGGTTCTGCCGCCCGCCGGGGTCCGTCCGGTGCCGCCGCTGCGCGCGGCTGTGCCTGTCGTGCTCTCACCGCCCATGGACCCGCACCCTACCCGGCGGTACCCGCACCGGTCAGCCCTGCTTCCCGCAACGGATCACAGCTCCGCAGGGGCTTCACGACGCCGACGGCGCGCCGGGTCGGCACGTCGGCGGCAGGCCGGGTCAGCGGGAGCCGGCGGCAGGCCGGGTCAGCGGGAGCCGGCGGCGGTCGTCCCGCTGCCGCGTCCGCCGTCGGTGTGCCAGGTCCGCCTGCGGCGCCAGAGCACCAGCGGCACGGTCGCGCTGAGCGCCACGGCGCCGGGGGCGACGGTCAGGGCCGCCGCCGACGATGCCGTCGTCCCCTGCTGGTCGAGGCCGGGCTGGTCGAAGGTGTCGGGGACGGGCAGGGTGCCCCAGCGGGTGATCGGCCAGGCGCGCACGATGGCACGGCCGACGACGTCCTTCACCGGGACCATGCCGTGGTGCCGGTCGTTCTGGTTGTAGCGCGAGTCCCGGCTGTTCTGCCGGTGGTCGCCCATCACCCAGACGTAGCCCGGCGGCACGGTCACCTTGAACTGGCCGCCCTGGTCGTCGTAGCTGCAGGGGGTGTTGCCCGGGTAGACGTACGGCTCGTACAGCGGGTGGCCGTTGACCTTGACCGGGCCGGTGCCCTCGCACTCGACGGTGTCGCCGCCGACGCCGATGACCCGCTTGATCAGGTCCTTCTCCTCCGCGGACGGCATCAGGCCGATGGTGCTGAGGATCCGCTGCAGCGGGTTGGGGCTGGCCGTGGGTTCGCCGGCCAGCCAGTTGTCCGGGTCGTGGAAGACGACGACCTCGCCGCGGCCGGGCTCGGAACCGAACCAGGGGGTCAGCTTGTCGACCAGGACCCGGTCGCCGCGCTGGAGGGTGTTCTGCATCGAGTCGGACGGGATGGAGAACGCCTGCACGAGGAAGGTCTTGATCAGCAGCGCCAGCACCAGCGCGATACCGATCAGGATCGGCAGCTCCTTCCAGAAGGAGCGGGGCTTCTTCTCCTCCTGGGAGGGCTTGCCGGTGTCCTGCTGTGCGCTCTGGTTGTGCTCCGTCACCGTGCCGTCCTCGGCTGCGTCGCTCTCACTGCTCACGGTCACGGCACCGTCCGCGGTGCGTCCGCGAAACTCCTCGCCGTCGCTGCCGGACCGTGCGCCCGCCGCCACATCCCCCACGCCAACTCCTTACTCCGTGCCGCCGCCTGAGCCGTATCCGGTGCAGGCCCACCACTCCCATAACGAGCGGGAGTTCCGCGGGGCTCGGGAGCTGAACCGATCCGCGTGGACCGTCAGGGGCAACCCTATGCGACAGCCGCTCGGCCACGGCCGACCCTGCCGCCGCGTCGGGCACCCCGGCGAAAGTTTTGGGCTCTTCGAGCACACGCCAGTGGCTGAACGGCCACCCGATCAGCATCGCGCGCCCCACCACGGACTTCTCGGAGACCGTACCCCCGTACGGGGAGTTCATGTGGGCCCGGGAATCGGCCGAATAGCCCCGGTGGTCGCCCATCACCCACAGGCGGCCCGGGGGCACGGTGATGTCGAACCGCTGCTCGGAGGGTGCGTTGCCGGGGTACAGATAATCTCCCTCGTCCAGGGGATGGCCGTTGACGGTCACCCGTCCCTGGGCGTCGCAGCACGTGACGTGGTCGCCGCCGACGCCGACGACCCGTTTGATGAGGTCCTTCTCGTCGGCCGAGGGCAGCAGGCCGATGAAGGTCAGACCCTGTTTGATCTGTTCGACGACGACCGGGGCCTTCTTCGTCGTGGTCTGCTCGTCGCCCAGCCAGCCGCCCGGGTCGTGGAAGACGACGACGTCCCCGCGGTGCGGGGTGGCGCCGAACCACGGGGTGAGCTTGTCGACCAGGACCCGGTCGCCGATGCGGATGGTCTGCTCCATGGAGCCGGACGGGATCACGAAGGCCTGCACCAGGAACGTCTTCAGCACCAGGGCTATGAGGATCGCGATGCCGACCAGGAGGGGGACCTCGCGGGCGGCCGAGCGCCTGCGCTTGCGCTTGACCTTCCGCTGCAGTCTGCGCCGCTCGGCCCGGGTGCGGCCGCCGGTCGGTGCGACGGCGCGCCGGGACGCCGCGGGCGGCGGGCTGCCGACGGCGCGGCGGGACGCACGGCGCGGCCTGCCGCGGCTACCCATGGCCGCCGTCCACGGTGCGGGCCGCGGGCATCTGCGCGTAGGCGCCGGGCCGGGTCAGGTGCGCGAGACGGCCGAGGGGCCAGACGATCCAGTCGGCGCGGCCGACGACGTCGTCCACCGGGATCATGCCGCCGCCCGGCGAGCCGAGGTGGTCGCGGGAGTCGCTGGAGTCGCTGCGGTGGTCGCCGAGGACGAACAGGGTGCCGTCGGGCACGACCACGTCGAAGGGCACGGTGGAGGGGCGGTCACCGGGGTACAGGAAGGCCGACTCGTCGGCCGGGCGGCCGTTCACCTCGATCCTGCCCTCCGTGTCGCAGCAGACGACGTGGTCTCCTCCCACCCCCACAACGCGTTTGATGTAGTCCGCGTCCCCGAAGGAGCCGGTGCCGTCGAAGACCACGACGTCGCCCCGGCGCGGCGACGCCCCGAAGCGGTACGCCACCTTGTTCACCAGGACCCGGTCCCCGACGTCCAGCGTCGGCCGCATGGAGCCGCTCGGGATCTGGAAGGGCTGCAGCAGAAACGTGTTGACCCCGAGCAGCAGCGCCAGGCAGAGCAGGACGACGAGGGTCGCCCGCCCGCCGGGGAGCCACTCGGCGATCCGTCCGAGCGGTGAGGAGGGCGACAACGAGGAACGCGACCGTTCCTCCGGCCCCTGCGGCTCCGTCGCCGGGTCGGCTCCGGCGTCGCGGGGGCGGGAGGAGCGGTCGCGCTCCGTCTGCTGTGGTTCGGTGTCCATCGGGGCGGAATGCTAACCCGCCCCGATGTGATCCGAGGGAGCAGCGCTCAGCTCTCGCGCTTCTCCTTGATCTTCGCGGCCTTGCCGCGCAGGTCACGCAGGTAGTACAGCTTGGCGCGCCGCACGTCGCCCTTCGTGACCAGCTCGATCTTCTCCACGATCGGGGTGTGCACCGGGAAGGTGCGCTCGACGCCGACGGAGAAGGAGACCTTGCGGACCGTGAAGGTCTCGCGCACGCCGGAGCCCTGGCGGCGGATCACCACGCCCTTGAACTGCTGCACACGGGAGCGGTTGCCCTCGATGACACGGACGTGGACGTTGACGGTGTCGCCCGGGCGGAACGCCGGGATGTCCTTGCGGAGCGACGCGGCGTCGACGGTGTCGAGCAGGTGAGACATGTCGTCTGCTTTCTTCGCTGATGCCACAGGTCATCAGCGGCAACTAGGGATTTTCCATGAGACCGCCGCGCCGTCGGGGCGGGCGTCGTGTCCCCCTGTGGCAGGGGCGCACGCCGGACGCACGCGGGGCAGCGGCCTATTCTTCCACGGCGTCCACCCTGCGCCAAAATCGGCCGTACCGTTCCCCCTCGGGGTCGGGTTCCCAGCCCAGGGCGGCCAGCGTCTCGCGGTCCTTCTTGTCGAAGGCCTTCGGGTCGCAGCGTTCGATCAGGTCCGGCCGGACGGCCGTGGTGCGCTTCAGTGCCTCGTCGCGGCGCCACCGGGCGATCTTCCCGTGGTGGCCGCTGAGCAGCACCTCGGGGATCTCCCGGCCGCGCCAGCGCGGGGGCTTGGTGTAGACGGGGCCCTCCAGGAGGTTGGCCATGGTGCCGGGTGCGAAGGAGTCGTCGCGGTGCGACTCGGCGTTGCCGAGGACGCCGGGCAGCAGCCGGGCCACGGCCTCGGTGATGACCAGGACGGCCGCCTCGCCGCCGGCGAGCACATAGTCGCCGATGGACACTTCGTACACGGGCATGCGGGTGGCGTACTCGTCGAAGACCCGCCGGTCGATGCCCTCGTAGCGGGCCGGGGTGAACACCAGCCAGGGGCGTTCGGACAGCTCGACGGCCATCTCCTGGGTGAACGGGCGGCCACTGGGGGTGGGGACGATCAGCGCGGGCTCGTGGGAGCCGGCCTCGTAGCCGTCGGCGAGGACGGTGTCCAGGGCCTCGCCCCACGGCTCGGTCATCATCACCATGCCGGGGCCGCCGCCGTAGGGCGTGTCGTCGACGGTGTGGTGCCGGTCGTAGGTCCAGGCCCGCAGGTCGTGCACGTGCACGTCCAGCCGGCCCCGGGCGCGGGCCTTGCCGACGAGGGAGACGTCGAGCGGCTCCAGGTACTCGGGGAAGATCGTGACGACGTCGAGGCGCATCAGGAACCGTCCTGTCCGGCCTCGGCGTCGCGGGAGGAGGCGATCTCGGCCCGGTCGTCGATCAGGCCCGGTGGCGGTGCGACGACGGCGCGCTGCTCCTCCAGGTCGATCTCGGTGACGATCTCGGAGACGAACGGGATCATCACCTCGCTGCCGTCCGGCCGCTCCACGATGAACAGATCCTGCGAGGGCAGGTGCGAGATCTCGGTGATCCGGCCGACCGTGACGCCGTCCTCGGTGACCACGTCGAGGTCGATCAGCTGGTAGTCGTAGAACTCGTCCTCTTCCTCGGGGAGCTCGTCGGGGTCGACCTCGGCGATGAGGAGGGTGTTGCGCAGCGCCTCGGCGGCGTTGCGGTCGTCGATCCCCTCGAAGCGCAGCAGGAGGCGGCCGCTGTGGACCCGGCCGGAGGCGATGGTGAGCGGCCCGGCGGAGGGCGGGTCGGTGGCCAGGACGGCGCCCGGGGCGAGCCGGAGTTCCGGCTCGTCGGTACGGACCTCCACGGTGACCTCGCCCCTGATGCCGTGGGCGCGGCCGATCCGTGCGACTACCAGCTGCACTGTGGGTGATCTCCTGTCATACGACTGCGGGCCGGGGACGGCCCGAAGGCCTTCCCCGGCCCGAGCCGGTTGCGTTGAAGCGTCAGCGGACGTGGTCCACGTCGACCAGGTCGACGCGGACGCCGCGGCCGCCGATCGCGCCCACGACGGTGCGCAGAGCGCGAGCGGTCCGGCCGTTGCGACCGATCACCTTGCCGAGGTCGTCGGGGTGGACCCGCACCTCCAGCACGCGCCCGCGACGCAGGTTGCGCGAGGCGACCTGCACATCGTCAGGGTTGTCGACGATGCCCTTCACGAGGTGCTCAAGCGCCTCTTCGAGCATGTTGCTCAGGCCTCGGTCGACTCGGAGGACTCAGCCGCGGCCTCGTCCTTCTTCTCGGCCTTCTTCTTCGGGGTGATCGCCTCACCCTTGGCCTCGTCCTCGCCGGCGAGCGACTCGAACGACGGACGCGGGGCCTTCTCCTCCGGCTGCAGCAGCGGCGCAGGGGCGGGCTCGCCCTTGAACTTCTGCCAGTCACCGGTCTTCTTCAGGATGGCGAGCACGGGCTCGGTCGGCTGAGCGCCGACGGAGAGCCAGTACGCCACACGCTCGGAGTCGACCTCGATGCGCGAGGGGTTCTGCACCGGGTGGTACAGACCGATCTCCTCGATCGCCCGGCCGTCACGACGGGTACGGGAGTCGGCGACGACGATGCGGTAGTGAGGCGAACGGATCTTGCCCAGACGCTTCAGCTTGATCTTGACTGCCACGGGAGTGGGTTCTCCTGGAATTGACGTGGTGGGGCACGGCGGATCTCCGCGTGGGGTTGCGCAGTCGTGGTGCCCGATGGACGCGTCAGCCGGAGGAGAGAGGGGTCCTGTGCGGCTGTCGAGTACAGCCAGCCATTCTGCCATACCCCGCGGACCGGTCCCGCCCCGGGGGTGACCGGTCGCGGCCGGGCGCGCGTCGGCGCACCCGACCCGGCGGGGGTCGTGTCGGGTGCGCTGTCCGGCGCCGTGCGGTCACCGGTCACCGTCGGCGGCCCGGCATCCACGAGATGCCGGTGCGGCCTCCGGACGTCAGGCGGCCCCTGCGACCTCCGGGATGCGGAACGGCTTGCCGCAGCCGCCGCACACGATGGGGGCCTGCGCGAGGACGGAGGGGACGACGCGGACGTTGCGCCCGCAGTCGCACACCGCCTTGACCCGGACGCCGCCACCGGAGGAGCCGTGCCGGGCGGCCGGGCCGCGGAAGGTGCGGCCGGTGTCGCCGGAGGTGGCGGCGGTGTGCGCCTTCAGCGCCCGCTGCAGGCGCTCGATGGTCGGACGGTAGCGCCGCTTGGCCTCGGCGCTCAGTGTGACCAGGGAGAAACCGCTGCTCGGGTGCGGCTCCTCGGGGTGGTCCAGGCCCAGCTCCTCGGCGATGGCGAGGAAGCGGCGGTTGTGGTAGCGGCCGGCCCGTGAGGTGTCGCGCACCCCGCGCGCGGCGGCGATGCCGTGGACTGCCTCGTGCAGCAGTCGCTCGAAGGACAGTTCGTGCCCGCACGCGGACGACGACTCTCCGATCAGGGACTCGGGTGCGGCCAGATCGGGCAGCTCGGGGTGGTGCCGCTGAATGTCGGCCCACGCCTGCGCCAGCTCCGCGGCGAGAACAGGTGGTGTCTGTGTCGTGCTCACGTAATGAGAACGAGCGTGGGTGCTCCTGTGTTCCTATTCCGGGGCATCCCAAATAATTTGCACGTACCCGTCAGTCGGCTCTGATGCGTCCGGACGAGGGCGGGTGCGCCGATCTGCGGAGAAGCCTCACAGCTCACCCCAAGGTGGTGCGTAGGCCGCGTACGTCCCCCCTGGCGGCGGCCGCCGTGCGGCCGCAGATCCCCCGCGCCGCGCCGTCGAGGGGCGTGCGGGCCTCGTCGCACGCCGGAGCGCACGCCGCCCGCCGCGGTGCACGAGGCGTCCCGGCCGTCCGGCGAGCTGCCGCCCGCATCACCAGACGCCTGCATCACACTCAGCGTGCGCGGCGTCCGTGACGTTACCGTCCCTCCCTCGGCGTCCCGAACCGGCTCGCGGACGCGTCGCACCGCCTCGCACGCACATCGGACGCGACGGGCAGCGAAGCGGTTCCCGGACCCGGCGGACGGTGACGGGCGCGCTGCGCCGGGCAGCATCCCCGGCATGGCGCTGCGCCCCGCTCATGTGATCATCAAGCCTCTCGCCCCCGCGGCGCTCGGCCGGCCCTGGGCGCAGGCGCTCGGCTGACAGGCCTACCACCCCGGCGTGACCACCTACGTCGGGCCCGCCGGCGGACTGGTCTGGCCGCATCCGGAGTACGCCGGCCTCGACGTCGTCCCGGTCCCCGAGGACGGGACGACCGGAAAGAACCGTGTGCACCTCGACCTCGCCACACGCTCCGCTGCCCACCACGAGGAGCTGCTCGCACGGCTGCGGGCGCTCGGCGCGACACCCGGCGGCGCGGGGCAGGGCACCCGCGCCGTGGACGGTCCTCGCCGACCCGGTGGGCAACGAGTTCCGCGTGCTGCGGCCCGAGAAGCACCGGGACACCGGACCGATCGCCGCGGTGGTGGCCGACTGCGCGGATCCCCGGGCCATGGCCCGGTTCCGGGGCCGGGCGCTCGACTGGACGGTGCACGAGGTGACCGACGAGCAGGCGGTGCTCCGCTCCGCCGCGGAGACCGGCCCGTGCTTCAGGTTCCTCCGCACGCCCGATGTGCCGAGCGCGCCGGGCCGCCTCCATGCCGACCTGCTGCCCTGCCCCGGCGGCGACAAGGACGCGGAGGTGGCCCGGTTGCGCACGCTCGGCGCCGCCGACCTCGACATCGGCCGGGGCGACGTTCCGTGGACGTGCCTGACGGACCCCTTGGGCCACGAGTTCTGCGTCCTCGCCCCGTCCTGACGCGCCCCGGCCCGACCGGCCGCCGACGGGACGGGAGCGTCGGGGCCGCGCCGGCTTCAGGAGGCAGGGCTCCTCACCTCGCGGCTCCGCCGGCCCGACGCACGCCCGCTCATCCGGCGGACCGCCCGGTGCCGCCGCCGGGCGCCGCCGTGTCGCGTGTCTCCTCGCCGTCGCCGTTCCTGGCCGGGCGGGGGATGCCGGCGACCCGGTAGGCGTCGGCCTCGTCCAGGGTCTCGTTCGCCAGCAGGGCCTCGGCCAGCGCGTCCAGGCGTGCCCGGTGGTCCCGCAGCTTGCGGCACGCCTCCTCGTAGCACTCGTCGACGATGCGGCGCATCTCGGTGTCGATGGTGTCCAGCGTCTGCGGGGCGGCGGCCAGCCCGTACGCCTGCTGCGGGTCGTCGGGCAGTGCCGACAGGCGGCCCAGATGCTCGCTCATGCCCCAGCGGGCCACCATGCCGCGCGCGATCCGGGTGACCTGCTCCAGGTCGTTCTCCGAGCCGGTGGTGACGATGCCGTAGACGACGTGCTCGGCCGCCATGCCGCCGAGCGCGCCGATGATCCGGCCGCGCAGGTACTCCTCGGTGTACGCGTACTTGTCCGACTCCGGTGTGGACAGCGTCACGCCGAGCGCCCGGCCGCGCGGCACGATGGTGACCTTGCGGACCGGGTCGGCGCCGGGCTGGAGCATGCCGAGCAGGGCGTGCCCGCTCTCGTGGTACGCGGTGCGCCGCCGTTCCTCCTCCGGCATCACCAGGGCGCGTTCGGCGCCGAGCTGGACCTTCGTCAGGGCCTCGGAGAAATCGCTGCGGGTGACCTCGCGCTGCCGCCTCTTGACCGCGAGCAGAGCGGCCTCGTTGGCGAGGTTGGCCAGTTCGGCGCCGGTCATCCCCGGGGTGGTGCGGGCCACGTGGGCGAGGTCCACGTCCGGGGCGAGCGGCATACCGCGGGTGTGGATCTCCAGGATGGCCTGCCGGCCGGCGCGGTCCGGCGGGGCGACGCCGACCACGCGGTCGAACCGGCCGGGCCGGGTCAGGGCCGGATCGAGGACGTCGGCACGGTTGGTGGCCGCCAGCACGATCACGCCCTCGGAGCCGGAGAAGCCGTCCATCTCGGTGAGGATCTGGTTCAGCGTCTGCTCGCGCTCGTCGTGGCCGCCCATCGACGCCCCGCCGCCGCGGGCCCGGCCGATGGTGTCGATCTCGTCGATGAAGACGATCGACGGCGCCGTCTTGCGGGCCTCGGCGAACAGCTCCCGCACCCGCGAGGCGCCCACGCCCACGATCATCTCAATGAACTCGGACGCGGACGCCGAGTAGAACGGCACCCGGGCCTCGCCGGCCACCGCCCGGGCCAGCAGCGTCTTGCCCGTGCCGGGCGGGCCGGTCAGCAGCACCCCGCGGGGCATCTTCGCGCCCATGCGCCGGTAGTCGTCGGGGCGTTGGAGGAAGTCGACGACGTCGTCCAGCTCGGCCTTGACCTCGTCGATGCCGGCCACGTCGGCGAACGTGGTGCGCTGGGTGCCGGGCTGCAGCTCGACCGGCCGGGGCGGTGCCTTGCGGCCCAGCAGACCGCCGGGGCCCAGGCCGGCGCCGATGCGCCGGGCGAAGAACACCCACAGCGCCACCAGGACCGCGATCGGCAGCAGCGACAGCAGCAGATTGGCGAGCAGACTGCGCTGCTCCACCACCGGTTGTGCGGTCACCGTGACGTCGTGGTCGGTCAGGTCCTGCCAGAGCCGGTCGCCGGCGAAGGACGGGCGCTGGGTGGTGAACTTCGTGTAGGTGCCGTCCCCGTCCGGGCGGGGCTGGGCCTTCTTGAGCTGCCCCTGGATGGCGTCGCCCTTGGCGTAGATCATGCCGACATTGCCGGCGTCCACCTGCCGGCTGAACTCCGTGTAGGAGATCGTCGGCTCCTTGCCGGAGGTGTAGGTGCTCAGACCGGCGTAGGCGAGCAGGAAGACGACGACCGCCGTGACCAGCAGTGCCCACCAGCGGATCCGCGGCCTGCGGGGACGACGGGATGTTTCGTCCCGGCCGCCTTCCGTGCGCCACGGCCGGTCGGGTGCCTCGGGTGAGGGCGTGGCAGTGCCCATACCTGGACGTTACGGCACTCGGCGCGGCCCGGCACGCGGTCCGGGGAGACCCCGGGGACGACGGAGGGCGCCCCCGGGATGCCCGGGAACGCCCTCGGTGCCGTCACGCCCGCGGCGCGGCGGGCTTCGCCCCTGGAAGCTCGCGGCGGGCCTCAGCCCCTGAAGTTCGCGGCGGGCCTCAGCCCATGAACTTCTTGAACTCCTCCGGCAGCTCGAAGTCCTTGCCGCCCTGCTGCGGCAGCCCGAAGGCGTTGCCGCCGGCGGCCCCGTTGCGGGCCGCGGCACGCCGGGCGGCGGCCTCCTGCTCCTGCTGCTTGCGCTTCATCGGGTTGCCGGAGCGCTGCTTGCCCTTGGCCTTCTTCTGCTGCTTCTTCTGCCGGCCGGCGCCGCCGCCCATGCCCGGCATCCCCGGCAGACCCGGCATACCGCCCTGGGCCATGCGGGACATCATCTTGCGCGCCTCGAAGAACCGCTCGACCAGGTTCTTCACGGCGCTGACCTCGACGCCGGAACCCCTGGCGATGCGCGCGCGACGCGAGCCGTTGATGATGGTCGGATCCTGGCGCTCGGCCGGCGTCATCGACTTGATGATCGCGGCGGTGCGGTCCACGTCCCGCTCGTCGATGTTGTTGATCTGCTCCTTGAGCTGCGCCATGCCGGGCAGCATGCCGAGCAGCTTGGAGATGGAGCCCATCTTGCGGACCTGCTCCATCTGGGCGAGGAAGTCGTCCAGGGTGAAGTCCTGGCCCTTGCGCGAGGCCAGCTTGGAGGCCATGCGCTCGGCCTCTTCCTGGCTGAACGTCTTCTCCGCCTGCTCGATCAGGGTGAGCAGGTCACCCATGTCGAGGATGCGGGAGGCCATCCGGTCGGGGTGGAAGGCGTCGAAGTCGTCCAGCTTCTCGCCGTTGGAGGCGAACATGATCGGCTTGCCGGTGATGTGCCGGATCGACAGCGCGGCACCGCCACGGGCGTCGCCGTCGAGCTTGGAGAGCACCACACCGTCGAAGCCGACGCCGTCGCGGAAGGCCTCCGCGGTGTTCACCGCGTCCTGACCGATCATCGCGTCGACGACGAACAGGATCTCGTTCGGCTGGACGGCGTCCCGGATGTCGGCGGCCTGCTGCATCATCTCCTGGTCGATGCCGAGGCGGCCGGCCGTGTCGATGATGACGATGTCGTGGACGCGGGCCTTCGCGTGGTCGATGGAGTCCTTGGCGACCTTGACCGGGTCGCCGACGCCGTTGCCCGGCTCGGGGGCGTAGACGGCGACCCCGGCGCGCTCGGCGACGACGCTGAGCTGGTTCACCGCGTTGGGGCGCTGCAGGTCGCAGGCGACCAGCAGCGGGGAGTGGCCCTGGTCCTTGAGCCACTTGCCCAGCTTGCCCGCGAGGGTGGTCTTACCGGCACCCTGCAGACCGGCGAGCATGATCACGGTCGGGGGCTGCTTGGCGAACCGCAGGCGGCGGGTCTCGCCGCCCAGGATCTCGATCAGCTCCTCGTTGACGATCTTGATGATCTGCTGGGCCGGGTTGAGCGCCTTGGAGACCTCGGCGCCGAGCGCGCGCTCCTTGACCTGCTTGATGAAGGCGCGCACGACCGGCAGCGCCACGTCGGCCTCGAGGAGCGCGATGCGGATCTCGCGGGCCGTGGCGTCGATGTCGGCCTCGCTCAAACGCCCCTTGCCGCGCAGATTCTTGAAGGTCGCTGAGAGGCGATCGGAGAGAGTGTCGAACACGGCGGCGTCGGTCCTCGGTGTCGGGGGCAGTCTGAGCGTCTTCCAGGGTATCCGGCTCGGCAAGGCAATCGTCCCCGCCCGGCGCGACGAGGCGGGCGACGGCACGCACCGGGGGCCGTCCGCACCGGCGCCGGAGACGCCCGCGGCAGCGCACCGTGGCCGCGCGGTCACGTCCGCAGGGTCTTCTCCAGGGTCTCCGCCAGCGCGGCGGCCTCCGCGTCGGGCAGCGGCGCACCCGTGGCGCCGGTCACGTAGAAGGCGTCGACGGCGTTGGCCCCGAGCGTCGACACGTGCATGCTCCGCACCCGCACCCCGGCCTGCTCCAGTGCGTGCCCGATCCGGAACAGCAGCCCCGGGGCGTCCTGCGCGCGGACCTCGATCACGGTGGCGTGCCAGGAGGCAGCGGGGGCGACCGTCACCCGCGGCGGGGGCGCCACCACTCCGCGCCGGCGGGTCCGGGCGGCGTCCCGTTCGGCCAGGCGGGCGGCGACGTCCAGGGAGCCGTCCAGGGCCCGGACCAGGTCGGCGCGCAGCCGGGCGGCCTGCGGGAGGCTGCCGTACTCGGCGGCGACCCGCCAGTCGAGCAGCAGCACGGGGCCGCCGTCGAGGCCGGCGGGCAGGTCGAGGGCGCGCAGTCCGGCGGTGCGGACGGTCAGCCGGTGCAGGGCCAGCACCCCGGCGACCGCGGGCAGCACGCCGGGCCGGCCGGGGACGGCGATGAGCAGTTCCACGCCGAGGGGCTGCGGCTCGGCGTCGTCCGGCGCCGCCGGGTCCTCCGGCGGCTCCCCGGGGTGCTCGGTGCGGGCGCGCAGGGCCAGGACGGGACCGCCGGTGCGGCCGGCCTCGACGGCGAGCCGTTCCTGCTCGGCGGTGGGCTCGGCGGAGGGCTCCGGCGTCCCGGTGGTCTCTCCGGCGAGGAGGGCCGCGACGCGCCGGACCAGGTCACCGACGAGCGAGGCGCGCCAGGCGGACCAGGCGGCCGGGCCGGTGGCCAGGGCGTCGGCCTCGGTCAGGGCGTGCAGCAGTTCCAGGGTGGTGCGGGTGCCGACCGCCGTGGCGACCGCGCGGACGGTGGCCGGGTCGTCCAGGTCGCGGCGGGTGGCGGTCTCGACGAGCAGCAGATGGTGGCGGACGAGGGTGGCGAGCACGTCGGCGTCGGCGCGGTCGAAGCCGATGCGGGCGGCCGTGTCGCGGGCGATGGTCTCGCCGGTGACCGCGTGGTCTCCGGGCCAGCCCTTGCCGATGTCGTGCAGAAGTGCGGCGACCAGCAGCAGGTCGGGGCGGTGCACCCGGCGGGTGAGGGCGGAGGCGCGCACGGCGGTCTCGATCAGATGCCGGTCGACGGTCCACAGGTGCACGGCGTTGCGCTGCGGGCGGCAGCGGACCCGGTCCCAGTCGGGCAGCAGCCGGGTGATCAGTCCCTCGGCGTCCAGTGCTTCCCAGACCTCGACGGTGGGGCGGCCGGAGCCGAGCAGGGTGACGAGCTGTTCGCGGGCCTCGGTGGGCCAGGGCACGGTCAGCGGGCGTGCGGTGGCGGCCAGGTGCCGCACGGCGTGCGGGGAGAGCGGCAGGCCGGCCTGAGCGGCGGCGGCCGCGGCGCGCAGCGGCAGCACGGGGTCGTGTTCGGGGCGCGCGGTGCGGGCGAGCACCACCTCGCCCTCCTGCTCCACCACTCCTTCGGCGAGCGGGGTCCGTTCGGCGGCCGGTCTGCCGCCGCCCAGCACGGCGCGCAGCCTCGGCCGCACGGCGCGCGAGCGCAGCACGCGCCCCACTTCACGCCAGGTGACATCGCCGGCGTAGGCGATGACCCGTGCCGCTTCGTAGACCTGCCGGAGCAGGGCGTCGGCGTCGGGCAGGCCGAGCGCGGCGGCGACCTGGTCCTGCTCCTGCAGGGCGAGCCGGTCGGTGGCGCGGCCGGTGGTCAGGTGGAGGGCGTCGCGGACGTCGAGCAGCCGCCGGCGGGCCTCGTCCAGGCCGGTGCGGGGGGCGTCGGCCAGCCAGGAGGCGGCCACGGCCCGCAGCGCGGTGGCGTCGCGCAGGCCGCCGCGGGCCTCCTTCAGGTCGGGTTCCAGCAGGTAGCGCAGTTCGCCCCGGCGCTCGGCCCGGTCGGCGCACAGCTGCCGCAGCTCCGGCAGGCGCTTGGGGGCCTGGTTGCGCCAGTCGGCCAGCACGGTGGTGCGCAGCGCGGTGGTCAGGCCGAGGTCGCCGGCGAGGTGGCGGGCGTCCAGCAGACCGAGCTGGGCCTTGAGGTCGTCGCGGGCGGTGCGGCGGGCCTGGGCCGGGGTGCGCACGGAGTGGTCCAGGGCGAGGCCGAGGTCCCACACGGGGTACCAGAGCCGGTCGGCGAGGGCGGCGACCGCGGCGTCGTCGGCGCCGTCGTGCAGCAGAAGCAGGTCGAGGTCGCTGCGCGGGGAGAGCTCACCGCGGCCGTAGCCGCCGACGGCGACCAGGGCGATGCCCCGGGCCGGGCCGCCGACGGCGGCGGTGAACAGGCCGGCCAGCCATTCGTCGGTGAGCCGGGCGAGGGCGGCGCGGCGCCGCGGCCCGGACGGACCCGGTGCGGTCAGCAGGCGCAGCCGTGCCGCCGCGTAGCCGCCGGATGCCACGCCGTCCGCTTCCTTCCGCGTGTCGTCGGTGTACGTCACCCGGCACCTCCTGTCCTCGGGCCGTCCGGGCCCCTCGCCCGCGCTCAGAGCGCGTCCGGGCCGCGTTCGCCCGTCCTGACCCGTACGACCGTCTCGACCGGCACGGACCAGACCTTCCCGTCGCCGATCTTGCCGGTGCGGGCCGCCTTGACCAGGACCTCGATGAGCTGTTCGGCGTCCTCGTCCTCGGCCAGCACCTCGATGCGGATCTTGGGCACGAGGTCGACGGTGTACTCGGCACCGCGGTAGACCTCGGTGTGACCGCGCTGGCGTCCGTAGCCGCTGGCCTCGGTGACGGTCAGCCCGTGGACGCCGAAGGCCTGCAGGGCCTCCTTGATCTCGTCGAGCCGGTGCGGTTTGACGACGGCGGTGATGAGCCTCATGCGTCCACCTTCCTGGTCTGCTTCGGCTGCCCGGCGGCAGCGAGGGGGGCGGTCACGGAGGCGAGGACACCGCCGCCGGCGCCGCTGAAGTCGTACGCGGTCTCGGCGTGCTGGGCCTGGTCGATGCCGGAGACCTCCTCGTCCTCGCCGACCCGCATCCCGAGCGTCTTGTCGATCAGGAAGGCGAGGACGGCGGAGGCGACGAGGGAGTAGGCGAGGACGCCGAGCACACCGGCGCACTGCTTCCAGAACTGGTCCAGGCCGCCGCCGTAGAACAGACCCTTGACGTCGGACTGGCCCTCGCCGCTGGCGAAGAAGCCGACCAGCAGGGAACCGATGATGCCGCCGACCATGTGGACGCCGACCACGTCGAGGGAGTCGTCGTAGCCGAAGCGGTACTTCAGGCCGACGGCCATGGCGCACACGGCACCGGCGACGGCGCCGACCGCGAGGGCGCCGAGCGGGGAGACCGCACCGCCGGACGGGGTGATCGCGACCAGGC
This sequence comes from Streptomyces thermoviolaceus, assembly GCF_045209695.1. NCBI lineage: Bacteria > Bacillati > Actinomycetota > Actinomycetes > Kitasatosporales > Streptomycetaceae > Streptomyces > Streptomyces thermoviolaceus. The sequence continues at coordinate 1,571,359 of NZ_CP109280.1, forward strand.
CGGCGACCGCGCCGGAGGCGGCGCCGAGCGTGGTGCACGCACCGTGGCGGATCTTCTCCCAGGCGAGCCAGGCGAGCAGGGCGGCCGCGGTGGCGATCTGCGTGTTGACGAACATCAGGGCGCCCACGCCGTCGCTGTTGCCCAGCCAGGAGCCGGCGTTGAAGCCGAACCAGCCGAACCACAGCAGCCCGGCGCCGAGCACGACCAGGGGCAGGCTGTGCGGGCGCATCGGGTCCTTCTTGAAGCCGATGCGCTTGCCGATGACGAGGATCACGCCGAGCGCCGCGGCACCGGCGTTGATGTGGACGGCGGTGCCGCCCGCGAAGTCGATCACCCCGAGGTCGTAGGCCCAGCCGCCCTCGCCCCAGACCCAGTGGGCGACCGGGAAGTACACGATCGTGGCCCACAGCACCACGAACAGCACCCACGCGCTGAACTTGACCCGGTCGGCCAGGGCGCCGCTGATCAGGGCCGGGGTGATGATCGCGAACATCAGCTGGAAGACCGCGAAGACGAAGATCGGGATGGTGGTCCCGGACCACAGGTCCGTCTTGCCGATGCCGCCGAGGCCGACGAAGTCGCCGGCCCAGCCCACGAGCGAGCCGTGGTCGGTGCCGAAGGCCACGGAGAATCCGTACAGCACCCACAGGACGGTGACGATCCCGAGGCTGATGAAGCTCATCATCAGCATGTTGAGGGTGCTCTTGACGCGGACCATGCCTCCGTAGAAGAAGGCAAGGCCCGGGGTCATCAGCATCACCAGGGCGGAACAGATCAGCATGAAGCCGGTGTCGGCGGACGACAGCGTGGGTGCGTCCGCCGCGAGCAGGATGGCTGGTGCCATCGGCGTCTCCTCGTCGGTCGTACGGCTCCGTGCGGGCGAAGCCGTGCGGTCCGGACGGTGCGGTCCGAGGGGGCCGCGCGTCGTCCGGACGGTGAGCGGTGGGCCGGTTGTGCCGACGAGGTTGGCGCAGCACGGTTTCGGCGGGCGCGCCTCGGTGTTTCGCCGGGGTGACAAAGGCTCCCGGAGTGTTACGCCCGGATGAACCGTGCGTCGCGGGGCGGACAGGGACCGGCCGCGGCCTGCCTTCCGATGACCTGGCATGGGGGAGCCGAGTCGGGCAGTTCAGGAGGGCCGGCCGCGGCCGGGGCTCGAGGGAGCCGTCGTCAGACGGCCTCGGCGACGTCGGGCAGCGCTTCGGCGAGGGTGTCGCTCAGGGCGACGACCTCGTCGAGGTCGCCGTAGTCGCGTACCGCGCTGTCGACGGTCTTGCGGATGCGGGTGTTGACGCGTTCGGAGCGGACCTTCTTGGCCTCCTCCAGGGCTCGGGTCACATAGTGGACGCTCCGCTCGGGCTCGCGCCGCAGCAGCTGGACGGTGGCCATGCCGACGAGGTTCAGGGCGTAGGAGCGCTGGTGGGCCCGGTCGTCGGCGAACAGCCGCACGGCCTTGTCCATCAGCGGTTCCGCCTGAGCCGCGTAGTGCGGGCCGCGGCCGACGACCCAGGCGAGGTCGCGGAAGCAGTGGGCGGTCTCGGCGGACAGCTCGGCCTCGGAGAAGAAGCGGATCCAGTCGGGGTCGGGCTCGTCCCCATCGGCGGCCTCCGCGAAGGTGTCCTCGGCCAGGCGCACCGCCCGCGTGCACCGGGCGGGCCGGCCCAGGTTGGCCCAGGCCCGGGCCTCCATCGCATACAGCATGGCCTGGGTGCGCGGGCTCGCGCAGTCCCGGCTGCCGTACTGGGCGAGGTGGATCAGCTGCAGGGCGTCGTCGGGGCGCCCGAGGTGGATCATCTGCCGGCTCATGCTGGACAGCACGTACGAGCCGAGCGGACGGTCGCCGGCCTCCTTGGCGGCGTGCAGGGCGAGGACGAAGTACTTCTGCGCGGTGGGTTGGAGTCCCACGTCGTAGCTCATCCAGCCGGCCAGCTGGGCCAGCTCGGCGGCGACCTTGAACAGCCGCCGACGGGTGGCCTCGGGGTGCGACTCCTGGAGCAGGTCGGTCACCTCGTGCAGCTGGCCGACGACGGCCTTGCGGCGCAGGCCGCCGCCGCACTGGGCGTCCCAGGAGCGGAACATCCTCGTCGTGGTCTCCAGCAGGTCCAGCTCCGGCCGGGAGAGCGGGCCGGGGCGGCGGTCCGCGGACGGCTCGGGGTCGTCGCGCGGCACCGGCGGGGAGGGCACGAGCCAGCGCTGCATCGGTTCGACGAGGGCGGGTCCCGCGGCCACCGCCAGCGAACTGCCGAGGAAGCCGCGGCGCGCCAGCATCAGGTCGCTGCGCGAGAACTCGCTGAGCAGCGCCACGGTCTGCGGGCCCGTCCAGGGCAGGTCGACCCCGATGGCCGAGGGCGACGGACGGGTGGAGCGCAGACCCAGGTCCTCCACGGAGACCACGCAGCCGAAGCGCTCGGAGAACAGGTCCGCCAGGATCCGGGGGATCGGCTCGCGCGGGTTCTCCCCGTCCAGCCAGCGCCGCACGCGGGAGGTGTCGGTGGAGACGTGGCCGGCCCCCATGTCACGTGCGCGGCTGTTGACCTGCCGGGCGAGTTCGCCCTTGGACCAGCCGCTGCGTGTGAACCACGACGCGAGCAGCTCGTTCGGACGTTTGTCCGTCGCAGCGCTCGTACCGCCGCCGTTGCCGCTCACCGGAACGCCCCCACCTTCCTGAGAACCTGTGCCGCCGGGTGCGCCGAGCCCGGGCGGGACGCCGGTCGGCACGGCCGCCCCTGGCCCGGCTGTCACCCGCCGGAGGGAAGGACGACTTGCCTGCGGCATACCCACGGACGCCTGCGCCCCCGGAGACCCGACACTCACAGTAATCCTACGATCACTACCCCCTCCACAGGGGCGACGGAATCGCCACCATTCGCCACCCCTTCGAATGAACTTCGAGTCAACTTCCCGCGCTTCACTCGACACGACACGCCGACGATCAGGTGGACCGGAGCACGACAGGGCGCGCGCCGAGAACCTCGCCACTCGGGACGCATCCGGACGCCGCGCGGGTGTGGCGACGCAGAGACGGGGCAACACAGAGAGTAACGTTCCGCATCCTCACCGTGACCGAGCGGGTGGCGGAACCGTTGGAGGGGGCATGGGCTTCACGATCGGCGGGATGCGCGAGATCCGCACCGGCACCCGGTGGCGCGGCCGGTCGTACCGCTCCGCCGAGTGCACGGCGGTGGCCGAGTACACCAGCCTGTGGGGGTGGGACGTGGTGCGCGGCGCACGGGCCGTCGCCGGGTCCTGCTCCTGCGGCCGCCGGGACTGCTCCGCCCCCGGCGCGCATCCCCTCGAGTCCGCCCCCGAGGTCCCGGCGGGCGCCACGCTGGAGCAGGTCACCCGGGCCTGGGCCGGCACGCCGGACGCCACGGTGATGTTCGCGCTCGGGCGTGCCTTCGACGCGATCGAGGTCGCCGAGTCCACCGCACGACGGGCCCTGGTGCGCATGGAGCGCATGGGCCTGCCCCTGGGCCCGGTGACGGCCGGCCCGGACGGCCGCGCCCACTTCTTCGTCGCCCCCGGATCGGCGGCCCGGCTGCCCGGCCTGCTGTACCGCATGGGCTGGGACGACCCCGCCTCGCTGGACGTGCGCGGGCTGGGCACCGGCCACTATCTGACCGCGCCGCCCTCCGACCGGGGCGGCCGCGGCCCCGTCCGCTGGCTGCGTCCACCGGACCTGCACGCGGCGCGGCCGCCGCAGGCGCGTCTGCTGCTGGGCCCCCTGGCCTACGTCGCCCACCGCTCGCGGGCGCAGGGCCCGTCCCCTCTCCCCCGGGCCGCCCGCGCGGACCGGCGCAGAAGCCCCGGCACACGACGGCGCCCGCTCCCCTTGCCGTGGTGATCGGGGGAGCGGGCGCCGTGGTGCGGGGCGGGGCGATCGGCCGGTGCCGGCCGGTCAGTCCCCGATGAGGGCGTCAACGAACGCCTCCGGCTCGAACGGGGCGAGGTCGTCCGCGCCCTCGCCGAGTCCGACCAGCTTGACCGGGACGCCCAGCTCGCGCTGGACCGAGACGACGATGCCGCCCTTGGCCGTACCGTCGAGCTTGGTGAGCACGATGCCGGTGATGTCCACGACCTCCGCGAAGACGCGGGCCTGCACCAGTCCGTTCTGACCGGTGGTGGCGTCCAGGACCAGCAGCACCTCGTCCAGCGGGGCGTGCTTCTCGACGACCCGCTTGACCTTGCCCAGCTCGTCCATCAGGCCGGTCTTGGTGTGCAGCCGGCCGGCGGTGTCGATGAGCACCACGTCGGCGCCCAGCTCCTTGCCCTCCTTGACCGCGTCGAAGGCGACGGAGGCGGGGTCTCCGCCCTCCGGGCCGCGCACGGTGTGGGCGCCGACCCGCTCGCCCCAGGTCTGCAGCTGGTCGGCGGCGGCGGCACGGAAGGTGTCGGCGGCGCCGAGCACCACGCTGCGGCCGTCGGCCACCAGGACACGGGCCAGCTTGCCGGTGGTGGTGGTCTTGCCGGTGCCGTTGACGCCGACGACCATCACGATGCCCGGCTTGCCGGTGTCCGGCTCGGTGCGCACCGTGCGGTCCATGTCGGGACCGATCAGGGTGAGCAGCTCCTCGCGCAGCAGTGCGCGCAGCTCCTCCGGGGTGCGGGTGCCCAGCACGCGGACCCGCTCGCGCAGCCGCTCGACCAGCTCCTGCGTGGCCTGCACCCCGACGTCGGCGGTGAGCAGGGTGTCCTCGATCTCCTCCCAGGTGTCCTCGTCGAGGTGCTCGCGGGACAGCAGGGTGAGCAGGCCCTTGCCCAGGGCGTTCTGCGACCGGGACAGCCGGGCGCGCAGCCGGACCAGACGGCCGGCCGTCGGCTCGGGGATCTCGATCGGCGGCGCGGGGAGTTCTTCGACGACCGGCGGCTCCTCCACGGTGGTGGGCGCGGAGGCCTCCGGAAGGTCCACCTCCTCGATCGTCCGCCGCGGCTCGTCGCGCGGCGTCTCGGCCTCTTCGCCGACGTGCGGCTCGGCCTCGGGTGCGGTGAGGTCAGGGGGGCTGGGCGGCGGTGCGACCGGCGGCTTGCGCCGCCGGCTGCCGACGACGAGCCCGCCGAGCGCGCCGAGCACCACCACGGCGATGACTACAGCAAGGATGATGGTTTCCATAACGCGTCCAGTATCAGCCATCGGCCGTGACCGAAGGCCGTTTGCGGCTTGCCCGACCGCTTGTGGTTTCCGCCAAGAGACAAAGGCCACGTACCGTCACGAGTGGGATCAAAGTACGATGGCACCCGAGGATCAACACGCGTAGAGTCCGGACGGCAACGCTGGGCCGCGGTGTGCCGCCACATCGGCGTCCCCTCATCCCCCCACGCGCACCACCGCCCCCACACCCCACGACAAGGCACGGATTTTTCTCCATGAGCAAGACCGTCCAGGCCGAAGGTGCCCTGGAAACGCGCGGCATCGAGCAGGTCCCTGACGCCGAGCGCACCGGCCGGACCCGCGAACTGTTCCCCACCTGGGTCGGCGCCAACATCAGCGTGCTGCTGCTCACCATGGGCGCGAGTCTCGTCGTCGCCTACCACCTCTCCTTCTGGCAGGCGGTCGTCTGCGCGGTCGCGGCGCCGGTGGTGTCCTACGGCCTGGTCGGCCTGATCGGCATCGCGGGCAAGCGCGGCGGCGCACCCGGCATGGCGCTGTCCCGCGCGGTGTTCGGGCAGCGCGGCAACCTGCTGCCCGGCGCGCTGATCTGGGTGGCCCGCTGGGGCTGGGAGACCATCAACGCGGTCACCGGCGCCTACGCCCTGCTCACCGTCCTGGACATCGTGTTCGGGCTGAAGGCCAACAGCGTGCTGGACATCGTGATGCTGCTGGCCTTCGTCGTCGCGACCTTCGCGATCTCCGGGCTCGGCATCAACGCCGTCCAGAAGTGCAACCAGTACGCGACCTATCTCTTCGGCCTGTTCTCGGTGCTGGTCCTGGTGTACCTGATCGTGGACACCGACTGGTCGAACGTGTTCTCCCGCCCCGCCGGTTCGACCGCGGCGGTCATCACCGGCATCGGCATGATCGCGGCGGGCGGCGTCAGCTGGATCCCGACCGCACCGGACTTCACCCGCTACCTGCCGCGCACCGCGTCGTCCAAGGCGATCGTGGGCCACTCGGTGGGCGGCGCCGGCATCGTCGTGCTGCCCATGGTGCTCATGGGCACGGTCATGGCGGTCTCCACGCCCGACCTGGCCTCGGCCTCCGACCCGGTGTCCTTCCTCGGCGAGATCCTGCCCACCTGGATCGCTGTGCCGTACCTGCTGATCGCCCTGATCGGCATGCTGCTGATCAACGCGATGTCGATGTACTCGGCGGGCTTCACCGCGCAGACCCTGGGCTTCAGGATCCCCCGTCACTGGGCGGTGTCGGTCAACGCCGTGATCTCGCTGGGCTTCGGCGGTGTGCTGATGCTCGTGGCGACCAGCTTCATGGGCTCGTTCATCGCCTTCCTGTCGCTGCTCGCGGTCGCCTTCTCCGCCTGGGTGGGCGTCTTCGGCGCCGACATGCTGCGGCGCACCGAGTACGACGGCCGCGCCATGGCCGACACCACGCGCACCAGCGCCTACTGGTACACCGGCGGCTTCTCCCCCGCCGCCGTGGCCGCCTGGGCGATCGGCCTGGTCGCGGGCCTGATGTTCACCACCTCCGACTGGTTCACCGGCCCCCTGGCGCACAACAACGTCATCGGTGAGTACGGCCTCGGCTGGGTGGCCACCATCGTGATCTCCGGCGTGCTGTACCTGGTGCTGCCCAAGCCGGCGGTGGTCGCCCCGTCGTCCCCTGCGGACGCGGACGCCGCCGGCGCCTCGGCCGCCGGATCCGCCGCCCGGCCGGAGTCCGTGCGCGCCTGACGACCGGGTCCGGTGTCCGGCCCCGGTCCACCCTTCCCGTAGACGGACGTCCCCCTCTCGCCTCGTGGTGGGAGGGGGACGTCCGTCTAGTCCGTCTACGGGGACAGGGGCGTCGTCGTCCGGGGGCAGGGGCGTTCGTCGTCCGGGGCAGGGACGTTCGTCGTTCAGGGAGAGGGTCGTCGTCCGTGCACGGCTGCGGCTCGTACCGCTGGGACGGCCGGGCGGTCAGGGCCCACCGCCCCTTCCGGTGGCCGGCGCTCGGTGAAGGACGGCTCGGTGAGGGACAACCGACAAGAGCGGACGGGCCCTGGTGTCCTCGGCCATGCCCGAGCCGACCGACCTACCCGCATGCCGGCCGCGTGGCCTACGACACCGTCGCCGAGAGCACATGGTCGGGGTTGCCCGGGTCTCTCCGGACCGCATCGCCGAGCTGCCGGGGCGGACCGGTCCGACGAGAAAGGCCCGGCCGGTCCGCAAGCCGGACGAGCAGGAGAGACCTCGGCAAGGTCAGCAGGCGTACCGCCTGGCCCGGTAGCCGGCGCCGCAGGGAAGGAAGAAGGGGTGTCGGCACCCTCGCGTCGCACGCCTCGTGGTCCGCGGCGGCGGAGACGACGAAGCGCCGCCCCCGCCGGCGGGTGCCGGGCGGGGGCGGCGCACAGTGCGAGGAGAGGGGCAGCGGGGTCTTTCTTAGCCCTTCTCCCCGGGTTCGTGGGGCAGGCCGGTCGGCTCAGCCCATCTCCTCCAGCTTCTTGCCCTTCGTCTCCTTGACGAACTTCAGGACGAACGGGATGGAGAGCGCGGCGAAGACCGTGTAGATCACGTAGGTGCCGGAGAGGTTCCAGTCGGCCAGCGACGGGAAGCTCGCGGTGATGGCCCAGTTGGCGATCCACTGCGCGGAGGCGGCCACGCCCAGGGCGGCGGCGCGGATCCGGTTCGGGAACATCTCGCCGAGGAAGACCCACACGACCACGCCCCAGGAGAGCGCGAAGAAGAGGACGAAGACGTGGGCGGCGATCAGGGCGACCCAGCCCTGGGTGGCGGGCAGCTTGCCGTCGACCAGGTCGTAGGAGAACGCCCAGGCCTCCAGCGCCAGGCCGATCACCATGCCGACGGAGCCGATGACGGCGAGCGGCTTGCGACCCACACGGTCCACGAAGATCATCGCGATCACGGTGCCGACGATGTTGATGATCGAGGTCGTGAACGAGTAGAAGAACGAGTCCGTCGGGTCGACGCCGACCGACTGCCACAGCGTCGAGGAGTAGTAGAACGCGACGTTGATGCCGACGAACTGCTGGAAGACCGACAGGCCGATGCCGATCCAGACGATCGGCTTGAAGAAGAAGCTGCCGCCGAGCAGGTCCTTGAAGGTGGACTTGTGCTCGCTCTTCATCGCGGCCTCGATCTCGGCCACGCGGGCGTCCAGGTCGATGTTCCCGCCCTCGACCTCGGCGAGGATCTCGCGGGCGCGGTCACGGCGACCGACGGAGAGCAGGAAGCGCGGGGACTCGGGGATGGCGAAGGAGAGCAGCCCGTACAGGACGGCCGGGACGACCATCACACCGAGCATGACCTGCCAGGCCTCCAGGCCCATCAGCTCGCCGCGCTGGTCACCGTCGGCGGCGTTGAGCAGGCCCCAGTTGACCAGCTGGGAGACGGCGATGCCGATGACGATCGCGGCCTGCTGGAAGGAGCCGAGACGGCCGCGGTAGGCGGGCGGGGCGACCTCGGCGATATAGGCGGGGCCGATGACCGAGGCCATGCCGATGGCGAAACCGCCGATGACACGCCACAGGGCGAGGTCCCACAGGCTGAAGGGGAGGGCGGATCCGACCGCGCTGACGGTGAACAGGACGGCGGCGATCTGCATGCAGCGGATGCGGCCGATCCGGTCGGCGATGCGGCCCGCGGCCGCGGCACCGACGGCGCACCCGATCAGGGCGATCGCGATGACCTGGGCCAGCGCTGCGGAGCCGATGTCGTAACGGTCGCGTATCGCCTCGACCGCGCCGTTGATCACGGAGCTGTCGTAGCCGAACAGGAACCCGCCCATGGCGGCCGCCGCGGCGATGAAGACGACGTGCCCGAGATGGTCGGGATGAGCCGTTCGCGATGTTGGCGCCTGCGCTGTGCTGGTCACGTGTACTCCTCGGGCACACCGGCAACGCTGCCGGGGAGGGGGTCATCGCCTTCAGATCGCATGACCTGAAGGTAAAAGCAACGTTGCAGAGACTATGCCTTCAAGTTTCGAAGTCAATAGTTGAACCCATGTGACTTTGACCCGGCTGCGTGTCGGGCTTGCATTCAACTTGTGAAATCGAGTAGGAAGCGCGGGCCTGTCTCCCCCGAACACGCGGAACCACGCGGCGGTTTCGGTACGTCGCACGGCGGCCCCGCCGCGGTCCGCGGGCCGCGGCGGGGCCGTGGGCACAGGGGGTACGGGCCCTCGGTGGCCCGGTCGGGTCAGCGCAGCCGCTGGCTGATGACTTTCGACACACCATCGCCCTGCATGGACACGCCGTACAGGGCGTCGGCCACCTCCATGGTGCGCTTCTGGTGCGTGATCACGATGAGCTGCGAGGTCTCCTGCAGCTCCCGCATGATGCCGATCAGCCGCTGGAGATTGGTGTCGTCCAGGGCGGCCTCGACCTCGTCCATGACGTAGAACGGGCTCGGGCGGGCCTTGAAGATCGACACCAGCAGGGCGACGGCGGTCAGCGAGCGCTCGCCGCCGGAGAGCAGGGACAGCCGCTTGACCTTCTTGCCCGGCGGGCGGGCCTCCACGTCCACGCCGGTGGTGAGCATGTGGTCCGGGTCGGTGAGCACGAGGCGGCCCTCACCGCCGGGGAAGAGCCGGCTGAACACGCCCTCGAACTCGCGTGCGGTGTCGCGGAAGGCCTCGGTGAAGACCTGCTCGACACGCTCGTCGACCTCCTTGACGACCCGCAGCAGATCGGCCCGGGTCTTCTTCAGGTCCTCCAGCTGCTCGCTGAGGAACCGGTGCCGTTCCTCCAGCGCCGCGAACTCCTCCAGGGCGAGCGGGTTGACCTTGCCGAGCTGCTGGTAGGCGCGTTCGGCGGCCTTCAGCCGTTTCTCCTGCTCGGCCCGGACGAAGGGCCGGGGCCGGTTGCGCGGGTCGTCCGGGTCGTCGGGCGCCGCCTGGCCGTCGGCGGGCGGCGAGGGCGGCACCGGCTGGTGCGGCCCGTACTCCTCGACCAGCACCGACGGCTGGACGCCGAGTTCTTCCAGGGCCTTGGTCTCCAGCTGTTCGATACGCAGCCGTTTCTCGGCGCCGAGCACCTCGCCGCGGTGGACGGAGTCGGTCAGCTTGTCCAGCTCGGTCTTCAGGTCGCGGGCCGCGGTGCGGGCGGCGGCCAGCTCCTGCTCGGCCCGTTCCTTGGCCGCCTCGGCGGCGACCCGCTCCTGCTCGGCGCGGGCCACGGAGACCTCGATGTGCGCCAGCAGTTGCCGGGCGCCCGCGGCGACGGCCCGGGCGACGGCCGCCTCGTGACGCAGCCGGGCGTGCCGCTGCTCGGCCCGCGCCCGGGCCTCGCGTTCGGCGCGGGCGGCCCGGTCCAGCGCGTCGGCCCGGCCGGCCAGGGCCTTGACCCGCTCTTCGTGGGTGCGGACCTGGAGGCGGGCCTCCATCTCGGTCTGCCGGGCGTTGGCACCGTCGGCGGCGAGCCGGTCCCGTACGGAGGTGTCGGGCTCCTCCTCGACGGGCGCTTCCTGGGCGGCGGCGAGGCGTTCGGCGAGTTCCTCGGCCTCGGCGAGCGCGGCGTCGAGCGTCTCCTGCGCGCGGGCGGCGGCGGCCGCGGCGCGCTCCGCCTCCCCGGCGGCGCCCCGGGCCTGCCCGGCGAGCCGGCCGAGCTGCTGGGCGACGGCCGACCGCTCCCGGTCGGCGGCCCGCCGCCGCTCCCCCAGTTCCTCGACCAGTGCGGCGCACTGCGCGCGCCGTTCCTCGGCCCGCTGCCGGGCCTCGGTCAGCCCGGCGCAGCGCACCTCGAGGTCCGCCAGCTGCGCGGCCGCCTCGTCCACGGCGGCCTGCACCTGGAGCAGGCTGGGCGCGCCGGCCGACCCGCCCTGGGCGAGGTGCGCGGCGAACAGGTCGCCCTCGGCGGTGACGGCGGTGAGGTGGGGGTGCGCCGCCACCAGCTTCTCCGCCTCCTCGAGGGTGTCCACGACCACGATCCCGTGCAGCAGCCGGCGCACCGCGGGCATCAGCTCGGCGGGTCCCTGGACCAGGTCGGCGGCGAAGGGGTGGGCGAGGGGCGGCGTGGGCGGGGCGGCGGCCGGCTCCGGTGCTGCGGAGACCAGCAGGGTGGCCCGGCCCGCGTCCTGGTCGCGCAGCAGGCGCAGGGCGTCGGCGGCCGCGGCGGGTGTGGCCACCACGACGGCGTCCGCGGCTGCGCCGAGGGCGGCGGCCAGGGCGGTCTCGTGACCGGGGGCGGTGGTCAGCAGCCGGGCGGCCGGGCCGAGCAGTCCGGCGAGGCGGTCCTTCGCCTCCAGCAGGGCGCCCGTGCCGTCCTTGCGGCGCAGGTTCAGTGCGAGGGCGTCGTGCCGGGCCTGGGTGGCGGCCCGGCGGCGTTCGGCGTCCGCCGCGGCCTCGCGGGCGGTGGCCAGGGCGTCCTCCGCCTCGGCGAGCGCCGCCTTCGCCGTCTCGTGCTGCGCGGCGAGCGCGTCCTCGTCCTCCTCGGCTCCGTCGACCTCGGCGCGCAGTGCCTCGTACTCCTCCTGTGCGCGTGTCGCGCGTTCCTGGGCCTCGTCCCGGGCGGTGGCCAGACGGTCGATCTCGGCCTGCGCGGAGGCGGCGCGCGAGCGGGCCGCGCTGACCTGGGCGCCGAGCCGGGCCAGCCCTTCGCGGCGGTCGGCGATGGCGCGGGCGACGTCCTTCAGGCGGCGTTCCTCGGCGGCGAGTTCGCGTTCCAGCTCGGCGCGGTGGGCGACGGTGTCCTCCAGGGCCCGCCGGGCCGCCTCGAGGGCCGCCTCCAGTTCGGCTTCCTGGTCGCGGATGCGGGCGGCCTCGCGTTCCAGGTCCTCCGGGTCGCGTCCGCGGCGTTCCTCGACGGGCTGGGTGGTGGCGCTGTGCACGCGGGCGTCGGCGAGCGAGACGGTGCCGCGGACCCGTTCGGCCAGCCGGCTCAGCTCGTACCAGGTCTGCTGGGCGCGCTGCACGCGCGGGGCGAGCCGGCGGGTCTCCTCCTCCAGCCGGGCCTCGTGCTGGAGGGCCTTGTTCAGTTCGGCCTCGGCGGCGTCCTTGCGTTGTTTCAGGGCCGCCTCGTCGGCGATCTCGGCCTGCAGGGCCTCGCGGAGCTGTACGAGGTCGTCGGCGAGCAGGCGCAGGCGGGCGTCGCGCAGCTCGGCCTGGATGACGGCGGCCTTGCGGGCCACGGCGGCCTGGCGGCCCAGGGGTTTGAGCTGGCGGCGCAGCTCGTCGGCGAGGTCCTGGACGCGGGCGAGGTTGGCCTGCATCGCGTCCAGTTTCCTGAGCGCCTTCTCCTTGCGTCTGCGGTGTTTGAGGACGCCGGCGGCCTCCTCGATGAAGGCGCGGCGGCCGGAGGGGTCGGCGTGCAGGACGGAGTCGAGCTGTCCCTGGCCGACGATGACGTGCATCTCCCGGCCGATGCCGGAGTCGGACAGCAGTTCCTGGATGTCCAGCAGACGGCAGGTGTCGCCGTTGATCCGGTACTCGCTGCCGCCGTTGCGGAACATGGTCCGCGTGATGGTGACCTCGGTGTACTCGATGGGCAGCGCGCCGTCGGAGTTGTCGATGGTCAGGGACACCTCGGCCCGGCCGAGGGGCGGGCGGCCGGTGGTGCCGGCGAAGATGACGTCCTCCATCTTGCCGCCGCGCAGCGACTTGGCGCCCTGCTCGCCCATGACCCAGCTGAGCGCGTCGACGACGTTGGACTTGCCCGAGCCGTTGGGGCCGACGACGCAGGTGATGCCCGGTTCGAACCGGAGTGTGGTCGCCGATGCGAACGACTTGAACCCCCGCAGGGTCAGGGCCTTGAGGTGCACGCCGCCGCACTTTACCCGGCGCCTTTACCGCACTCCACGAACCCTCGCAAGCGCGCGGTTTCGCGCATGACCTTGCAGGGCACATCAGAATCAAGAGCCGGACGGGTGCGCGGGGCAGGGCGGACGGCGGACGCGGGGGACGCCGGGAGGACGACAGGGCGCGGGCAGGGAAGACGCGGGGGCAGGAAAGAAGGGACGCCGAAGCGCCCCTTGCAACGCTGAGAACTGGGCGGTTGACGACAGCCCGACCACCGTGTCGTGGTGCGATGCAGTGATCAGGTGAGCGCAGGCTCCGCCTGGTTCGCGTCGACACGCTCCACGACCCTGTCGCGAGAAGCGTTGGCCGTCAGCGCGTCGTTCTCCGCCTGAATCCGTACGAGTTCGGCTTCCAGGTCCTGGACGCGCTGCTGGAGCCGCCGCATCTCGGCGAGGAGTCGCGGGTCACAGCCGCCGACGTAACCGAGAAGCGCCTTTGCCATGATGGATGGTCCTCCACAATGAGTGACCGACCGATGCGGTGTGGGTCGTGAGGGATTCGCACCCGCAGTGCCTGGCACTGGTCGTCGTGCGGCCTTTCTTCCATGCCAAACAGCTTCAGGTGCGCGGGCTTTCAGCGTCTCACCAAAAAGTTTGACGGTCAACACGATCACGCCCCGTATCGAACGGTGTCCCCGCGTGCGCGTGCCGGGGCCCGCCCGGACGCCCGCCGCGGCCGTCGGCGCGCTCCGCGGTGACGTCCGGCGGCAAAGCACGGTGCGTGACCCCCGGCACGTCCTCGGTCACCTGCTCGTTTTCCACCGACGCGGTGCGTAGCGAGGGCGTGGCCCGCCCGGGGCCGGGGGCGCGCTCAGCGGATCGCGAAGCCGTCGTAGCCGCCGCGGGGTGTGTCCCAGATCTCGGTCACCCCGTCCACACGTCCGGGCGTGTCGCCGTTCTTCAGCCAGGCGAGCAGCTGCTCGCACCCCTCCTTGGGGCCTTCCGCCACGACCTGCACCCGGCCGTCGTCCAGGTTCAGGGCGAAACCCCGCAGGCCGCCGATCTCCAGCGCCCGTGCCCGGGTGAACCAGCGGAACCCCACGCCTTGGACATGTCCGCGCACCCACGCGACCAGTCGCACTTCCTCGCTCATGACTGCAACCTAACCGGGCGATGTCCGTGAGGGCACGTCCGGTCGGCCGCGTCATGCGGTACCGTCCCGGTCCGATGCATCTCATCTGAAACTCACTCGATCGAGTGAGTCCGGTTGATCGCGACGGCCCAGTGCGCGGTACGCCGCCGCTGGGACGGGGAGGGCCAGGACATGGGACGCCACCGACGCTCCGCCGCCGGCCGCGCCACCACGGACCGTGCCACCGGGACGACGGACCCCCACGGCGGCCACGCACCGGCCCACGGGTCCGGGACACCGCATGCCGAGGACCGTACGGGACGAGGCCACCGCAGGCGGCGGGCCGCCGGACCGGTCCGCACCGGCCTGCTCGGCGTCTCGGCCGCGGTCGCCCTCGGCACGGTCGCGGTCTCCAGCGGCGTGCTCCCCGGCCTGCCCTCCTTCCTGCCGGGGGGCGCGGGCGACGGCCCGGAGCAGGTGCGGGCCGCGAGCGCGCCGCCGGTCGGCGAGAGCGCGCAGGACCGAGCATCCGCCGATGCGGTTCCCGGCAGCCGGCCGAGCACACCCGCCGCGAGCCGCAGCAGCCGCCCGCCGGCCTCCCCCACCCCGTCCGCCTCCGCATCGGCGTCCGCCTCCGCCGCACCCCCGGCCGCCCCGCGCGCCACCGAGCCGGCCATCGCGTCCGCGGACTCGCCCGCGGCACGGGCCGGCACACCGTCCCGCACCACTGCGGCACCGATCCGCTCCGGGCAGCAGGACGGCTCGGCGGCCTCGGCCGAGGCGCAGGTACTGGCGCTGGTCAACCAGGAGCGGGCCGCGGCGGGCTGCCGTCCGCTGACCGCGAGCAAGGCGCTGGCCTCGCTGGCCGAGAACTTCAGCCGGGCCATGGCCGAGCAGGGCTTCTTCGACCACACCGATCCCAGCGGCGCCACACCGTGGGACCGGGCGGCCCGGGCCGGCATCACCGACCTCGGCGGCGAGAACATCGCCCGCGGCCAGCCCGACCCCGAGTCGGTGATGGACTCCTGGATGAACAGCCCCGGCCACCGGGCCAACATCCTCAACTGCGACTTCACCACCCTGGGCGTGGGCGTCCACTACGGTCCGGGCGGACCGTGGTGGACGCAGGACTTCGGGTACTGACACCACCGTCCGGCCCGGGCGGGCGGCCTCCTCCTGCGCACCCGGCCCTCGACCTCGACGACGGCGGAAGGTGCGGACGAAGCGGATCGCCGGTCCGTGTGACGGGCGGCCCCGGTCGCGGCCGGGGCCCGCCGGTTCGGTGCTCCCTGCGGGGCCGCGCCCGGGTCGCGTACGCTTCGGTCATGGGCCTCACCCCGGAGTGCGTCGCGCGGCAGGAGCACCCGGCGCCGGACCACCCTGCGCGCGATGCCGCACAGGCGAATCCCCCGTACGACGTCTTCGCCCGGGCCTGTCCGTCGCGCGGCACGCTGGAGCACGTGACGGGACGGTGGGGGGCGCTCGTCCTGGGCGCCCTGTACGAGGGGTCTTTGCGCTTCACCCAGCTGAGCCGGCGCGTGGACGGGGTGAGCGAGAAGATGCTGTCCCAGACCCTGCACACGCTGCAGCGCGACGGTCTGGTGCACCGCGAGGCGCGGCCGGCGAACCCGCCCCGCGTGGACTACGAGCTGACCCCGCTCGGCCGTGAGGTCGCCGAGCGGCTGCTGGCCCTCATCGAGTGCGTGGAGGGCCGGATGGACGAGGTGCTGGCGGCCCGTGCGCGTCACGACGCCGCGCGGGGCGGGCGCTGACACCTCGGGCAGAAGTAACTGGAACGGTTCATCCAGGGCCGTCGGCGTATCGGGGTGCCGCAGCGGCGGCAGGGCAGGCCCTCGCGTCCGTAGGCGTCCAGGGACCGGTCGAAGTAGCCGGACTCGCCGTTGACGTTGACGTAGAGGCTGTCGAAGCTGGTCCCGCCGACGGCCAGGGCCGCGTTCATCACGTCGCGGATGTGGGTCAGCAGCTCGGCCGTGCGCGGCCGGGTGAAACCGGCCGTGGGGCGGTCGTAGTGGACACGGGCCCGCCACAGCGCCTCGTCGGCGTAGATGTTGCCGACGCCGCTGATCAGGGACTGGTCGAGCAGGGCCCGTTTGATCGTGGTGCGCTTGCGGCGCAGCGCCCGGTGGAAGGCGTCCTCGTCGAACAACGGGTCCAGCGGGTCCCGGGCGATGTGGGCGATGACCTCGGGCAGGCCCTCGGGCGTGTCGGGGTGCAGGGACAGGCCGCCGAAGGTGCGCTGGTCGACGAAGCGCAGTTCGGTGCCCAGCTCGTCGGCGAAGCGGATACGCACCCGCAGATGTTTCTCGTCCGGTGCCTCGTGGGGCTGGACCAGCAGCTGGCCGCTCATGCCCAGGTGGGCCAGGACCGACTCGCCGGACTCCTCCAGCGGCAGCCACAGATACTTGCCGCGCCGGCGGGGCGTGCCGATGTGCCGGCCCTTGAGGCGCTGCACGAAGTCCTCGGGCCCGGCCGGATGGCGGCGCACGGCGCGCGGATGCAGCACCTCGGCGTCGGTGACCGAGCGGTGGGCGACCCACCGCTCCAGGCCGCGCCGGACGACCTCGACCTCGGGCAACTCGGGCATGCGGACCCCTGGGGGCGGACCGCAGCCGGCTGCGGTCCGGTGGACGGTGAGAGCGCCCGCACCGCGAGCCGGGCGGCTCGGGGTGCGGGCGCTCGGGACTGCTCTGTCAGGCGGTGGCGGTCGACGTGTCGCCGTCCGCGGCGGCCTCGCCGGCCTGCTGCTTGGCGCGTTCGTCCGCGGCGGCCCGGATGGCCCGCCAGGCGGACTCGGCGGCCTGCTGCTCCGCCTCCTTCTTGCTGCGGCCGGTGCCGGTGCCGTACGAGACGCCTCCGACGCGGGCGGCAGCAGTGAAGGTCTTCTCGTGGTCGGGGCCGGTCTCCGTGACCAGGTACTCGGGAACGCCGAGCCCCTCGGTCGCGGTCAGCTCCTGCAGACTGGTCTTCCAGTCCAGGCCGGCGCCGAGGTTGGAGGACTTCTCGATCAGCGGATCGAACAGGCGGTGCACCAGTTCGGCGGCCGCCTCCAGCCCCTGGTCGAGATAGACCGCGCCGATCACCGCTTCCAGGGTGTCGGCGAGGATGGATGCCTTGTCCCGGCCGCCCGTGCCTTCTTCACCGCGGCCGAGCCGGATGAAGGACCCCAGGTCGAGCCCGCGGCCCACCTCCGCCAGCGCACGCGAGTTGACCACCGCGGCCCGCAGCTTGGCCAGCTGGCCCTCGGGCAGGTCGGGGTGGGTGCGGTACAGCGTGTCCGTGACGACGAGGCCCAGGACGGAGTCGCCGAGGAACTCCAGTCGTTCGTTCGTCGGCAGACCGCCGTTCTCGTACGCGTAGGAACGGTGGGTCAGCGCTCGCACCAGAAGGGCGGACTCGACCTTGTAGCCGAGCCGCCCTTCCAGAAGCGTGTGGGACGAGGCTTTGTTGTCCGATGGGCCACTCCCGCTCGCGCGGGAAGAGTTCTTCTTCGCCGTGGACACGGTGCCTCTCACCAGCCGCTCAGACCTCGAGGACCTGGCGCTTGTTGTAGGTGCCGCACGACGGGCACGCGGTGTGCTGCAGCTTCGGCTCGTGGCAGCGCTCGCACGCAACCAGGGTGGGGACCGCAGCCTTCCACTGCGACCGGCGGTGGCGCGTGTTGCTGCGCGACATCTTCCGCTTCGGAACGGCCACGGCTACTTCTCCTGCTTCTCGTCGGCGCTCGCATCGGCGCCGCTGGTCTCGTCCTTCTCGCCGTCCCTGAGGGAGTCGGCGAGTCCCTGCAATGCCGCCCAACGGATGTCGACGGCGTCGTGGTGGTGGTCCGGGTCGTCCGCGAGCCGTACCCCGCACTCGGAGCACAGTCCCGGACAGTCTTCCTGGCACACCGGCTGCATCGGCAGTGCGAGCACCACCGCATCCCGCAGCGTGGATTCGAGGTCGATCAGACCGTCCTCGACAAAGAGCATGTCCTCGTCGTCCTCGGCGTCGTCGCCCGGTTCCGCGCTCACGCGGCCCCGGTCGTCGGCGTCAGGGTACGAGAACATCTCCTGGAAGTCCGCTTCGAGGTCCAGTCGAAGCGGCTCCAGACACCTTACGCACTCCCCCTCGGCCCGTGCACGGGCGGTCCCTGTCACCAGGACACCTTCCATGACCGACTCGAGCCGGATCTCGAGTTCGACCGGTGCGCCCTCGGGCACCCCGACGACTCCCTTGAGACCGAGGTCCTTCGGTGCGGGGACCGAGCGGGACAGGCGCTGCAACGCGCCGGGCCGCCGTCCCAGCTCGTGCGTGTCGAGCACGAGAGGGTTGCGGTGGTCGAGGCGGGCGTTGTGAGCCATTCCTGCTTTCCGAACTCGTGGGGACGCCGCCGCGGTGGTGTCGTCCGGGCAGCGCTGATCGCGGACGTAGGCGCGACCGAACAGTCAGGATAACGGACCTTGCGCCTCCGGCCCAATCCGCGGCCTCGGCGCCGACCGGTGCGGGCTGTCGCCGCTACAGCCCGCGCCCCTGCTCGTAGGCCCGCAGCTGCTCGGCGCTGATCATGCTGGTGTCGAACAGGCTCGTCTCGTCCAGAGCGTAGCTCTGCCGGGACTGCTGCGTCTGCTGGGCCTGCTGGGCCTGCTGAGGGTCGTAGGCGGACGTCTGCGGGTCGTAGCCGGGCGCCTGCGCGTAGCCGCCGGCGGCGTACGGGTCGGCCTGCTGGTAGCCGTACGGGTCGGCCTGCCCGCCGTAACCCTGCCCGTAGCCGTAGGGGTCGCTCTGCGCCTGCTCCTGGGCGTAGCCGTAGGACGACTGCGGGTCGTAGGCCGGCTGCTGCGGAGCGGGCGCGGACGCCGCGGGCGCCGGGGAGTCGGCGAGGGACGCGAGGCCGGCGAGGTAGTCGGCGTCGCTGGAGTGCTGGTAGGTCGTGGTGTCGTCGGCGAGGGCGCCGAGATCGTCGGTGGCGATGCGGCCGTGCAGCTTCTGCCGGCCCCGTCCGACGGCCTCCAGGGTCTTGGCCAGGACCGCCTCGAAGGCGCCCAGCTTGGCGTCGACGTAGGCGTCCGCGTTGCGGCGCAGGGTCTCGGGGTCGTGACTGCGCTCGGGCGCGTCCTCGTCCTCGTAGCCGTCCTCGTCGAGGCCGGGGCCGGTGCCGAGGAGCTTCTCCCGGCCGCGGCCGACCGAGCCGAGGGTCTTGGTGAGGACGACCTCGAAGTTGGCGAGCTTGGAGTCGACGTAGTCGTCGGCCTCGGCGCGGATCTCCTCGGCCTCCTTGCGGGCCTCGGCGAGGATCCGGTCGGCCTCGGCCTGGGCGCGCCGGGCGATCTCGGTGTCGGCGATCAGCGAGCCGCGTTCGGCGTGGGCGGACTCGATGATCCGCTCGGCCTCGCGCCGGGCCTCCTCCACGACCTGGTCGCGGTCCCCGATCAGCTCCTGGGCCTGGGCGAGGGAGCCGGGCAGCGCCTGGCGGACCTCCTCCAGCATCCCGAGCAGTTCCGCGCGGTTGACCACGCACGAGGCCGACATGGGCATGGACCGGGCGCCGGAGACCGTGGCCACGATCTCGTCGAGCTTCTTCTGCACGTCCACGGTGTGCTCGCCACTCCTGCCGAGGTGTTGGAGACGGACGGGACGACTGTACGACCACGCGGCGGCCGCCCGACACCGGGTGTGACGACCGGTCAGGTCGCGCGCGGGATTCAGTCCTTGCGCAGTTTGCGCGTCAGGGCGTCCAGCACCTGCGGCGGCACCAGGTGCGAGACGTCGCCGCCCCAGGCCGCGACCTCCTTGACCAGGGAGGACGACAGGAAGCTGTAGGTGGGGTTGGTGGGCACGAACAGCGTCTCGACACCGGAGAGGCCGTTGTTCATCTGGGCCATCTGCAGTTCGTAGTCGAAGTCGCTGACGGCGCGCAGGCCCTTGACGATGGCGGGGATGTCGCGCTGCTTGCAGTAGTCGACGAGCAGGCCGTGGAAGGACTCCACGCGGACGTTGGCGTACTCGCCGGTGACCTGACGGATGAGATCGATGCGTTCCTCGATCTCGAACAGGCCCTTCTTCGACTTGTTGATCATCACCGCCACGTAGACCTCGTCGTACAGGCGGGAGGCGCGGGCGATGATGTCGAGATGCCCGTTGGTGATCGGGTCGAACGACCCGGGACAGACGGCGCGGCGCACTAGTGATCCCTCGCTCTCCGGTCCGGTCATCGTGCGTCTTCGCACGTAGCGGCGGCGCGACCGTACCAAAAGGTTCCTTCACCGTAGCGCCGGGCCCGCAGCGCCACGAACCCCTCCGGCCAGTGGAATTCGCCACCCCTGGTGCTGCGCTCCACGGTGACGAGGGCGTCCTCGGCGAGCCATCCCGTGTGGCGGAGTGTGAGGAGAATCTCCCGCAGATCGCCGTCCGGAACGGCGTACGGCGGGTCGAGGAAGACGATGTCGTACGGCTCGGCCGGCGGGGCGGTGCGCACGATCTGCTCCGCTTTGCCGCATCTGACCTCGGCGCCGGAAAGGCCCAGGGTGCGCACGTTCTGCCGCAGGGTGCGGAAGGCCCGGGCGTCGGCCTCCACCAACAGGGTGTGCCCGGCGCCGCGGGAGAGTGCCTCCAGGCCCACGGCGCCGGAGCCGGCGTACAGGTCCAGGACGCGTTCGCCGTCCAGGGGGCCGCCGAGCAGGGACTGCCAGGTGGAGAACAGCCCTTCCCGTGCCCGGTCGGAGGTGGGCCGGGTACCGGTCCCGGGCGGGACGGCCAGGCGGCGTCCGCCGGCCCGGCCGGCGATCACGCGGGTCATGCTCTCGAATCCTTGTCGCTCGGCGCACTGGGGTGAGTGATCCCAGTCTGTCAGCCCTTCTCCAGGTACTGCTCCCGCTCCTCGTCCAGCAGGGCCCGCAGGGCCGTGCGCAGGGCCGGCAGCCGCTCCAGCTCCGGGTCGGCGGCCACGACCGCCGCGGCCTCCTGGCGTGCCTCGGCGATGATCTCCTCGTCGTCGATGACGGCGAGGACGCGCAGGGAGGACCGGGCGCCGGACTGGGCCTGGCCGAGGACGTCGCCCTCGCGCCGCTGCTCCAGGTCGATGCGGGAGAGTTCGAAGCCGTCCGTGGTGGCGGCGACCGCGTCGAGCCGCTGCCGGGCGGCGCTCGCCCCGGGCATCTCGGTGACCAGCAGGCACAGTCCGGGTGCCGAGCCGCGGCCGACGCGGCCGCGCAGCTGGTGCAGCTGGGAGACGCCGAAGCGGTCGGCGTCCATGATCACCATCACGGTGGCGTTGGGGACGTTGACGCCGACCTCGATGACGGTGGTGGCGACCAGGACGTCCGTCTCGCCCGCCGCGAAGCGGCGCATGACCGCGTCCTTGTCGTCGGGCGGCATCCGGCCGTGCAGCGCCTCCACCCGCAGGCCCGCGAGCGGCCCGCGGGCCAGCCGGTCGGCCACGTCGAGCACGGCGAGCGGCGGACGGCGGTCGGCCGTCTCGGCGTCCGCGGCCTTCCCGGCGCCCTTGGCCGCGTCGTCCTCCTCGTCCCCGATGCGGGGGCACACCACGTACGCCTGGTGCCCCTGCGCGACCTCCTCGCGCACTCTCTCCCAGGCGCGGGTGAGGAAGTGCGGCTTGTCGGCGGCCGGGACGACATGGGTGGCGATGGGCGAGCGGCCGGCCGGGAGCTGGTCCAGGACGGAGACCTCCAGGTCGCCGAAGACCGTCATCGCGACCGTGCGCGGGATGGGCGTGGCGGTCATGACCAGCAGGTGCGGTGGCTGCCGGCCCTTGCTGCGCAGGGCGTCGCGCTGTTCGACGCCGAAACGGTGCTGCTCGTCCACGACCACCAGCCCCAGGTCGTGGAACTGCACCTTGTCCTCGATCAGCGCATGGGTGCCGATGACGATGCCCGCCTCGCCGGTGGCCAGGTCGAGCAGGGCCTGACGGCGGGCGGCGGCGCTCATGGAGCCGGTGAACAGCACCACCTTGGTGGCGTGCTCGGTCCCGCCCGGCCGGGCCTCGCCGGCCGACTGCCCGTCGCCGTCCGCGGACGGCTCGCGCCACAGTCCCCAACTGGCCAGCTCGCCCATCATCTCGGTGATGGAGCGGTGGTGCTGCTGGGCCAGCACCTCGGTGGGCGCGAGCAGCGCGGCCTGCCCGCCGGCGTCGACGACGGCGAGCATGGCGCGCAGGGCGACGAGGGTCTTGCCGGAGCCGACCTCGCCCTGCAGCAGCCGGTGCATGGGGTGTTCGGCGGCCAGGTCCGCGAAGATCTCCCGGCAGACCTTCTGCTGGCCCTCGGTCAGGGTGAACGGCAGCCGGGCGTCGAAGGCCTTGAGCAGGCCGTCGGGTCGGGGCCTGCGGGCCACGGCGGGCAGCTGGGCGTCGGCGTGCCGGCGGCGGGCGAGGGCCACCTGGAGGACGAAGGCCTCGTCCCACTTCAGCCGGGCGCGGGCCTCGGCGACGTCCGCCTTGGTGCGCGGGCGGTGGATCCTGGTCAGGGCCTCGGGCAGCGGGAGCAGGCCGCGGCCCGCGCGCAGCGTCTCGGGCAGCGGGTCGACGGCCTCCTGGGCGCTGGGCAGCACGGTCTGCACCGCCTTGGCGATCTTCCAGGACTCCAGTCTCGCCGTGGCGGGGTAGATGGGGATGAGCGCGCCCGCCCAGGACTCGGCGGACCGCACGGCGCCGTCGCCGTCGTCGCGCAGCAACTCGTACGCCGGGTGCGCCAGTTGCAGCCGGCGGTTGAAGACGGAGACCTTGCCGGCGAACATCGCGCGGGTGCCGGGCAGGAGTTCCTTGTGGGGCTTGTGCACGCCGTTGCCGAAGAAGACCAGCTGGAGCCGGCCGCTGCCGTCGGTGATCGTCACCTCCAGGCGCTGTCCCTTGCCGCGGGGCGCCCGGGAGGAGGCGAAGGTGTGCAGACGGGCGTCGGCGACCTGGGCGACCACGGTGACGTGCTCGTCCAGGGGCAGGTCGGCGAGGCGGGTGAGGCGGCCGCGCTCCTCGTATCTGCGCGGGTAGTGGTGGAGGAGGTCGCCGACGGTGTGCAGGCCGAGATGCTCGGCCATCACCTTGGCGGTGGCGGGGCCGAGCACCTTCTTCAGTGGTTCGTCCAGTGCGGGCACGCAGTCCATTGCACACCACGCCACTGACAGTCCGGTGCCGGCGCCCGGCCCGGTGACGGCTGCCGCTGGCGCTGACGGCGACGGCTGACAGCGCCTGCGGACAGCGCCCGGCGCGCTCGGAGAAGACGGAGGTCCAGGAGAGCCCCGCCGGTCCCGGAGGAACCCGCCGGGCTCCGGGGTCACCCCACGGGTCACTCCACGCCGACGAGCAGCAACGCGCCCTGCCTGCCTCCGTGGTAGACCACCGTGTCCACGGCCAGGTAGGACTCGCGGACGTGGCGCTCCAGCCGGCCGGCGAGGTCCTCCGGGGCGTCGTCGCCGAGGACCAGGGTGACCAGTTCGCCGCCGGCGGCCAGCATGCGGTCCAGGACGGTCACGGCGGTGTCGCCGACGTCGGAGCCGATCAGGGCGACGTCGCCCTCGATGAGGCCGAGGACGTCCCCGGCCTGGCAGATGCCGGCGCTCGTCCACGCGCGGCGCTCGGCGACGGTCACCTCGGCGTGGCGGGTGGCGCCGGCCGCGGAGGTCATCGCGACCACGTCCTCGTCGAAGCGGCGCCCCGGCTCGTGCACGGCGAGGGCGGCCAGGCCCTGGACCGGCGAGCGGGTCGGGATGAGGGCGACCCGGACCCCCTCCGCGCGGGCCTGCTCGGCGGCCGCGGCGGCGGGGTCGTACAGCTCGGCGTCGCCCGGCAGCAGCACCACCTCGTGGGCGTGGGCGCGCCGCAGGGCCTGCAGGAGTTCCCCGCTGGCCGGGAGCTCGCCGGGCCGGGCGAGCACCGTGGTCGCCCCGGCCTCGGCGCACAGCCGGGCCAGGCCCTCGCCGGGCACGACCGCGACCACGGCGCGCTGGGCGCGCTCGGGCAGCGGCCGGCCGGCGGGCACGATGTGCGCGTCGTCCGCGCCGAAGTGGGTGATCCGGATGCGGTGGGGACGGCCGGCCTCGACGCCCGCCTCCACGGCGGCGCCGGCGTCGTCGACGTGCACATGCACGTTCCACAGCCCGTCGCCGCCGACCACGACCAGGCACTCCCCCAGCGCGTCGAGCCGCTGCCGCAGCCGGGCGACGGCGTCGTCGTCGGCCTCCAGCAGATAGGTCACCTCGAAGGCCGGGCCGCCCTGCGGAGCGCCGGGCTCCGCGCAGGGCTCGGCGGCCTCCCCGGGCCGCGGGGTGTCGGACCGCGGGGTGTCCTCCCCCGCGGCCCCTACCCGGGCGTGCGGCACGACCGGCCGTCCTGCCGGGCCCGGCCCCGCCGCACCCGCCGGTACCGTCGCGGCCTGCCGGCGGGCCGGGAGCGGAGCCGGCATCTCGCCCGTGAACGTCTCCACCAGGGCCGCGAGCACCGCGACCAGGCCCCGGCCGCCGGCGTCGACGACCCCGGCGCGGCGCAGGGCGGCCAGCTGGCCGGGGGTCTCGGCGAGGGCCGCGCGGGCGCCCTCGTAGGCGGCGCGGGCGACCGTGCCGCAGTCGCCGTCGGCGCCGGTGGCGGCCTCGGCGGCGGCCGCGGCGACGGACAGCACCGTGCCCTCGACGGGGTGGGCGACGGCCTGCCGGGCCGAGTCGGCGGCGTGCCGCAGGGCGCGCCGCAGGCCGTGCCCGTCGGCGCGGGCACCGTCGCCGTCGCCGGCCAGCACCTGGGCCATGCCGCGCAGCAGCTGGGCGAGGATGGTTCCGGAGTTGCCGCGGGCGCCGATGAGCGCGCCGTGCGCCATCGCGTGCGCCGCCTCGGCCAGCGAGGGGCCCGGCGCACCGGCCGCGCCGCTCCGGCCGGCCTCGTGGGCGGCGAAGACGGCCTCCACGGCGGCGACCGCGGACTCCACGGTCAGGTACAGGTTGGTGCCGGTGTCCCCGTCGGCCACGGGGTAGACGTTGATCGCGTCGATCTCCTCGCGCGCCCGCCCGAGCGCCCGCAGCGCCAGAGAGCACCAGGTGCGCACCGCCGGCGCGTCGAACGTCTGCGGCACCTGCGCCACCTGCGCCTCCCTGAGCTGCTGAGCTGCCGAGCTGGACGCAGGGTATCGGCCGGGCGGCCGCCCTCCGGAACAGGCCCGGTGAGGTTGATGCGGCGGTCATGGTAGTTTCACTAGGCGGGAGCGGCCGATGTATGCTGCTCCGGTTGCCCGATCCTGATCGGGCTTATCCCCTGGCAACGCCACCTGGATGTCAGACCGCTCCGTGGGAGCCCGAGGTCTGGTTCCCGGCATGCCGGGATCAACCGTAAGTGCATCTGAAGTCTTTGGAGTGACCCGTGGCTGCCACCTGCGACGTCTGCGGCAAGGGGCCGGGCTTCGGCAACAACATCTCGCACTCGCACCGCCGTACGTCCCGCCGCTGGAACCCCAACATCCAGCGTGTGCGTGCGGTGGTCGGCGGGACGCCGAAGCGCGTGAACGCCTGCACCTCGTGCATCAAGGCCGGCAAGGTCTCGCGCTGACGCACAGCTACGGCTGAGCGCGCGGCCACTGTCCCTTGCCGCATCGAGCCGGCCCACCTCCGGGTGGGTCGGCTTTTTGGCGTGCCGTGAGCGGGCCGCGGGCGGTCCTCGGGCGTGCTCCGTGCTGCCCTGCCGGCGTGCCCTGCGCGGTCCGCGGTGTGCCCCGAGCGGTCCGCGGGGGCCCGCCCGTGCCCGTGAGACGACGGCAGGTTCCGGCCGTCGCTCCCCGAGCCCCCGCCCGCCTGGCTCCTGCGCGCACCTGCCCGGGCCGCCGCCGGACCACTACCCGGCCGTGCGCGGCCCGCGCAGGCGCCAGCCGTGGTCCACGGGGCCGATGCCCCCGCCGAGCGCGAATCCCGCGGCGATGGCCCCGGTGACGTACTCCTTGGCCGCCCTGACCGCCTCCGGAACCGAGTCGCCCAGGGCCAGCCGGGAGGCGATCGCGGAGGCGAGGGTGCAGCCGGTGCCGTGGGTGTGCCGGTTGTCGTGGCGCGGGGCGCGCAGCCAGTGCTCCTCGGTGCCGTCCGTGAGCAGGTCCACGGCGTCGCCGGGCAGATGACCGCCCTTGACCAGCACCCAGGCCGGCCCGAGGGCCAGGACGGCCTCGGCGGCCTCGCGCAGCCCGTCCTCACAGGTGACCCGGACACCGGTCAGCTGGGCCACCTCGTCGAGGTTGGGCGTGGCCACGGTCGCCACCGGCAGCAGCCTGCCGCGGACCGCCGTCACGGCGTCGGCGTGCAGCAGCGCGTCGCCGTGCTTGGAGACGCCCACCGGGTCGACGACCGCGGGGGCGTCGGTGTCGGCGATCAACGCGGCGACCGTCTCCACCAGTTCCGGTGAGGACAGCATCCCGGTCTTGACGGCCTGGACGCCGATGTCGTCCACGACGCTGCGGTACTGGGCGCGCACCGCCTCGGCCGGCAGGTCCCAGACGCCCTGCACGCCCAGCGAGTTCTGCGCGGTGACCGCGGTCAGCACGCTCATGCCGTGCACCCCGAGGGCGAGCATCGTCTTCAGGTCGGCCTGGATGCCGGCGCCGCCGCCGGAGTCGGAACCGGCGACGGTCAGCACACGGGGCGGTGCGGCGCTCACGACTCGATGTCCCCGAAGTGGTCCCAGCCGCCCTTCGCGGTCCACGGCGCGCCGTCGACCGTGACCTGCGGCAGGGCCGAGGGGTTGAGCACTTCGCCGATCACTTTCCAGCGAGCCGGCAGCTTCACGTCCGGCGGGAAGGTGGCCACGATCGCGTGGTCCTCTCCCCCGGTGAGCACCCACTGCAGCGGGTCGACACCGACGGCCTGCCCGATGTCGTTCATCTGTGAGGGGATGTCGATGGCGCCGGAACGGATGTCGATACGGACCTTGCTGGCCTCGGCGATGTGCCCGAGGTCGGCGATCAGTCCGTCGCTGACGTCGCACATCGCGGTCGCACCGAGCCCGGCGGCGGCGGGACCGGCGTGGTACGGCGGCTCGGGACGGCGGTGGGCCTCCACGAAGGCCCGCGGGGAGCGGAAACCACGGGAGAGCACCGCGTACCCGGCCGCGGACCAGCCCAGCCAGCCGGTGACGGCGACGAGATCGCCGGGCTGGGCGCCGGCACGGGTGACCGGCTCGTGATTGCGCAGATCGCCGAGGGCGGTGATGGACACCGTGATCGTGTCGCCGCGGACCACGTCGCCGCCGACCACCGAGGCACCGGCGACCTGGCACTCGTCGCGCAGGCCGTCCATCAGCTCGGTGGGCCAGGTGACCGGGCACTCGGCGGGGACGACCAGGCCGAGCAGCAGCGCGGTCGGCACGGCGCCCATGGCGGCGATGTCGGCGAGGTTCTGCGCGGCCGCCTTGCGGCCCACGTCGTACGCGGTCGACCAGTCGCGGCGGAAGTGCCGCCCCTCGACGAGTATGTCGGTGCTCGCCACGACCCTGCGGTCGGGGGCGGCGACCACGGCGGCGTCGTCGCCGGGGCCGACCCGGACCGCCGGGGTGGTGGTGAGACGGGAGGTCAGCTCCCTGATGAGCCCGAACTCGCCGAGCTCACCAACAGTGCCCTTCATGACCCTTTCGCCCCTTCTGTCCCTGCTGTCGCTGTGCGTCCCTGATCGCGCCCCCGAGCGCGTCCCGGTCGCGCGTTGGCGCGGTCCTCGCTACGGTCGAGAAAGCCGCCACCCTCTGTCCTACCTGCACCCCCGGCACGCGGGCCATGTCCTTCGCGGGTCTGTCCGCGGCACATGGCGACGCGATACCGTGGCGTTCCTTTTCCCCCATGATCCTCGTGGCCGCCCTGGAGGTTCCGTGGTACAGGCGTACATCCTGATCCAGACGGAGGTCGGCAAGGCGTCGGCCGTCGCGGAGACGATCAGCAAACTGCCCGGTGTGATCCAGGCCGAGGACGTGACGGGACCGTACGACGTCATCGTGCGCGCGCAGGCCGACACCGTCGACGAACTGGGCCGCATGGTGGTGGCGAAGGTCCAGCAGGTGGAAGGCCTGACACGCACCTTGACCTGCCCGGTCGTGCATCTGTAGCCCCCGTCTACCCTTGGGCCGGTGAGTTCCTTGCGTCACCGGCGGTACGGCCTGTCCGCCCTCGCCGTGCCGGTCACCGCCCTGCTGGCCACCGTCGCGGGCTGTTCCGCGAACGACGACAGCCCCGCCGCCGCGGTGCCCAGCCCCGACGCGGCGGTGACGAAGCTGTGCCGGGATCTGGACAGGGCGCTGCCGCAGAAAGTGGACGGGCTGAGCCGCACGGACCCCCGGCCCGCGTCCGCGCTGACCGCGGGCTGGGGAAGCCCGGCGATCATACTGCGCTGCGGTGTCCCGCGGCCCGCCGCGATGGACGACCCGGAGGCGGACGGCGCCGAGATCGACGGCGTCGGCTGGCTGCTGCAGAAACAGGGCGACGGATCGTTTCGCTTCACCACCACGCTGCGCCGGGCCTATGTGGAGGTGACCATCCCCGCCGACCGCACGGACCGCGGCGTGGCCCCGCTGGTCGACCTGGCCCCGGCCGTCAAGAAGACGATCCCCGAGGGGATCGCCGACTGACGCCGGGGGCACCACCGCCTGCGCACCGCCCTCGGGTGCTCAGCGCAGCCCGGTCGGGCGGCGCAGGGCCGCCTGCACCAGACGGTCCACCAGCTCCGGGTAGGAGACCCCGCTGGCCTGCCACATCTGCGGGTACATCGAGATGGGCGTGAAGCCGGGCATGGTGTTGATCTCGTTGATCACGAACTCGCCGTCCTCGGTGAGGAAGAAGTCCGCGCGCACCAGGCCCTCGCAGGAGGCCGCCTCGAACGCCTGGACCGCGAGCCGCTGCACCTCGGCGGTCTGCTCCTCGGTCAGCGGGGCGGGCACGATGCCGGGCGTGGAGTCGATGTACTTGGCCTCGAAGTCGTAGTAGGCGTGCGCCTCGGGCGGCGGGATCTCGGCCGGCACGGAGGCGCGCGGGCCCTCCTCGAACTCCAGCACGCCGCACTCGATCTCCCGGCCCCGCACCGCGGCCTCGACCAGCACCTTCGGGTCGTGCCGCCGGGCCTCCTCGAGGGCGTCGTCCAGGCCGGCGAGGTCGTCGACCTTGGTGATGCCGATGGACGAACCGGCGCGGGCCGGCTTGACGAACAGCGGCCAGCCGTGGACGCCGGCGAAGTCGACGATCTTCTTGCGGACGGCCGCGGCGTCCTGCTCCCACTCGCGCGGCCGGATCACCGTGTACGGGCCCACCGTGAGCCCGAAGGAGGTGAAGATCCGCTTCATGTACTCCTTGTCCTGGCCCACGGCCGAGGCGAGCACCCCCGACCCCACGTACGGCACCCCGGCCAGCTCCAGCAGGCCCTGCAGGGTGCCGTCCTCGCCGAAGGGACCGTGGAGCACCGGGAAGACGACGTCGACCTCGCCGAGCGCCTTGGGTACCGCCCCCGGCTCGCTGTAGACGATCTCGCGGTTGCCCGGGTCGGCCGGCAGCACCAGGGCACCCTCGGGCGACTCGGCGACGTCCTCGACCTCGGGGGTGCGGCGCTCGGTGATGGCCATGCGCTCCGGCGCGTCCGCGGCGAGCACCCAACGGCCTTCCCGCGTGATGCCGATCGGCAGGACGTCGTACTTGGTCCGGTCGATCGCCTTGAGGACGGCGCCGGCGGTGACCGTGGAGATGCCGTGTTCGGAGCTGCGCCCGCCGAACACGACGGCCACGCGCGGCTTGCGCGGCGGCTGCTCAGGGCTCGAAGGAAGGTTCTCGGTGCTCATATCGCGACGAGCGTACCCGGTGGTCTTCACCACGTCAGCGCCCGCTCGGCGGCCGTCGCGCAACGTCGCACAGACGGCGCTGAGCGTTGCGCCGGGCGTGGGGGCGGGCGATGCCCGGCCCCACGCCCGGCCACGGACCGGGCGCTCAGTGGCGTTCGGGTTTGGCGCTGCGCGCCATCAGCTCCTTCACCGCCGCCATCGGGGACTTGCCCTCGTGCACGATGGCGACGACGGTCTGCGTGATGGGCATGTCGACGTCGTGCCGGCGGGCCAGATCCAGCACCGACAGGCAGGACTTGACGCCCTCCGCGGTCTGCCGGGTGACCGCGATCGTCTCCTGCAGGGTCATGCCCTTGCCGAGGTTGGTGCCGAAGGTGTGGTTGCGCGACAGCGGCGAGGAGCAGGTGGCGACCAGGTCGCCGAGACCGGCCAGGCCGGAGAAGGTGAGCGGGTCGGCGCCCAGGACCATGCCGAGCCGGGTGGTCTCCGCCAGGCCGCGCGTGATGAGCGAGCCCTTGGCGTTGTCGCCGAGCCCCATGCCGTCCGCGATGCCCACGGCCAGGCTGATCACGTTCTTCACCGCGCCGCCCAGTTCGCAGCCGATCACGTCAGTGTTGGTGTAGGGGCGGAAGTACGGCGTGTGGCAGGCGGTCTGCAGCCGCCGGGCCACGGCCTCGTCGGAGCAGGCCACCACGGCCGCGGCCGGCATCCGGGCGGCGACCTCCCGGGCCAGGTTGGGGCCGGTGACCACGGCGATGCGCTCGGCGGGCACCTTGGCGACGTCCTCGACGACCTCGCTCATCCGCATCGCCGTGCCGACCTCGACCCCCTTCATCAGGGAGACGAGCACGGTGCCGGGGGCGAGCAGCGGCCGCCAGTCGGCGAGGTTGGCGCGCAGGGTCTGGGAGGGGACGGCGAGAACGGTGAAGTCGGCGTCGCGGGCCGCCTCGGCGGGGTCGGCGGTGGCCCGCACGTTCGCCGGGAGTTCGACACCGGGCAGATAGTCCGGGTTGGTCCGGGTGGAGTTGACCGCCTCGGCCAGCTCCGGGCGCCGCGCCCACAGGGTGACCTCGCAGCCGGCGTCGGCGAGAACCATGCCGAAGGCGGTGCCCCACGAACCGGTGCCGAACACGGCCGCCTTGACCGGCTGGCTCATGTGCCCTGCCCCTCCTCCCGGACGACCTCGGGCGCACCCGGCCCGGTCCGGCCGGAGGCGACGGCCCCCCGGCCCCGGGTGCGGGCCCGCGTCTGCTCCTCGGTCCTGCGGCGCTGCTCGATCCGCTCCTTGCGCGGGTCGTACGGCACGGCGGGGGCCTTCTCGCCGCGGATCTCCTCCAGCAGGCGCGTGATGGACGCCATGATGACCTCGGTGGCCTCCTTCAGCAGCTCCGGGGTCACCTCCTTGTCGTAGAAGCGCGAGAGGTCCACGGGCGGGCCGGCCAGCACATGGTGGGTCTTGCGCGGCAGCAGGTTGGGCTTCTTCGCGTACGGCGGCAACAGCTCGTTGGCGCCCCACTGCGCGATCGGGATCACCGGGCACTTGGTCTGCAGGGCGACCCGGGCGGCGCCGGTCTTGCCGGTCATCGGCCAGCCGTCGGGGTCTCGGGTGAGGGTGCCCTCGGGGTAGAAGGCGACGCACTCGCCGCGCTGCACGGCGTCGATGGCCGCACGGAAGGCGCTGAGCGCGTCGGCGCTCTCCCGGTAGACGGGGATCTGCCCGGTACCGCGCATCACGGCACCGACGAGACCTTTCTTGAAAAGCCCGCTTTTCGCCAGGAAACGCGGGACACGACCGGTGTTGTACTGGAAGTGCGCGTAGGCGAAGGGGTCGATGTGGGAATTGTGATTCACCACGGTGATGAATCCGCCGTCGGCCGGAATGTGCTCCATTCCTCGCCAGTCCCGCTTGATCAGAACCAGCAGCGGCGGTTTGCAGATCACCGCTGCGAAGCGGTACCAGAAGCCGATTCTGCGGCGGGGCACGCGGACACCTTCCTCTAGGGCTTTCCCCCGGGGCCGGGGCCGCACAAGTGTCGCCCCGGGCCGCCGGTCTGTCGAGAACACCGTACGCCCGCCCCGGGCCGCTGCCGCGCTCCCCGTGCCGCCCCGCCGCCCGGGCCCACCCGGCGGCACGGGGACAATGTCCGCGAGGAGAGAGAGGCGAACGCCTGTGCACTGGACCCTGGTCATCCCCCTGAAACCCCTGGCTCTGGCCAAGAGCAGGCTGTCACAGGCCGCCGACGACGCCGTGCGGCCGGCCCTGGCGCTCGCGTTCGCGCAGGACACCGTGGCGGCGGCGCTGGCCTGCGCGCAGGTGCGGGATGTGGCGGTCGTCACGGACGATGTGCTGGCCGGCCGGGAGCTGTCCGCGCTCGGCGCGCGCATCGTGCCGGACGCTCCGGCGGCCGGTCTGAACGCCGCGCTCACGCACGGCGCGCGGACGGTGCGCTCGGCGCGGCCCGGAAGTGCGGTGGCCGCCCTGAATGCGGATCTGCCGGCGCTGCGGCCGCGTGAATTGGCCCGGGTCCTGACGGATGCCGCCGCATTTCCGCGCGCATTTCTCGCCGATGCGGCAGGCGTCGGAACGACCCTTCTCTCCGCCGCTCCCGGGCACGCTCTGCTCCCCGCTTTCGGCCCGGACTCCCGTGCCCGGCACCGGGCCTCGGGTGCGGTGGAACTCGATCTCGACGCGGTGGATTCCGTACGGCAGGACGTGGACACCGGCGACGACCTGCGCGCCGCCCTCGCGCTCGGCGTGGGCCCCCATACGGCGCGTCAGGCGGCCCGGCTGCTCCGGCAGTGACCGCGAGCCGACGGCGGCGCGGGCGGGGGGAAGATCCGGGCCCGGGCGGGGACCCGGACGCGTGAACGTGCCGGGGACGACGCGAACCCACGGGCGACCGGCGGCCGGGGCCATCAGCGCCGGGCGCAGGGCCGCGGTGGGGCGCAGGCGGCAGGCGCAGGAGTCAGCGGAAGGGAGCCCGGGCAGGGGCCGGGCGGAATGACGGCGCGGCGACCGGACGGCGTGACCCATCGGGATCGGCCCGCCTCCTCGCGCAGGGCGGCACACGGCCCGTCACCAGGGCGGACGGCGCGGCGGCGCCCGGTGCGGTCCGCGGACGGCCGCGCGATGTCCGGGGCGTGGCGAGCACGGTCACCCGGCCGTGCTCGGCGGGAGTTACGCTGCCGTCATGCAGGCGACCGCGTACACGTACGACCCCGAGAGCCGCAGCGGGCAGGTGCTGCTGGACGACGGCACCCCGGTGCCGTTCGACACGGCGGCGTTCGACGCCGGCGGGCTGCGGCTGCTGCGGCCGGGGCAGCGGGTGCGGATCGAGACCGAGCAAGAGGGCGACGGGCTGCGGATCACCCTGGTGACGCTGCAGACCTTCTGAGGCCCTGGACACCGCAAGCCCGCCCGGACACGCCGCGGGCCGGGCTCCCTCGGGAGTCCGGCCCGGCGCGTGAGAGTTCCGGACACCAGGGGCGGCGGGCGCCCGTGCCGTGCGGAGCCGTGCGTGCCTCGATGATCCCCTACTTGCTGCGGGCGGTCGTCTTCTTCGCGGCGGTCTTGCGGGCGGTCGACTTCTTGGCGGGGGCCTTCTTGGCGGTCGCCTTCTTCGCCGGCGCCTTCTTCGCCGTGGTCTTCTTGGCCGTGGTCTTCTTCGCGGCCGTCTTCTTGGCGGCCGCGGTGGTCTTGGCGGCCGTCTTCTTGGCGGCGGTCTTCTTCGCCGCCGTGGTCTTCTTCGCGGTGGCCTTCTTCGCCGCCGCCGTGGTCTTCTTCGCCGCGGCCTTCTTGCCGGCGGCCTTGGCGATGGTGGCGGTCGGCCCCGACAGGCTGCCCTTGGGCGCCTTCTTCACCGCGATGTCGTTCTTCGGGAGCTTCTTGGTGCCGCTCACCAGGTCCTTGAAGCCCTGGCCGGCCCGGAAGCGGGGGACGGAGGTCTTCTTGACCCGGACCCGCTCACCCGTCTGCGGGTTGCGGGCGTAGCGCGCCGGACGGTCCACCTTCTCGAAGGACCCGAAGCCGGTGACCGAGACCCGGTCTCCCGCGACGACCGCGCGGACGATGGCGTCCAGTACCGCGTCGACGGCATCGGCGGCCTGCTGCCGGCCGCCCATCTTGTCGGCAATCGCTTCTACGAGCTGCGCCTTGTTCACGTCTTCCCCTTCGGAGACCTTGCCAGAACGAAAGTGTTCAAGCTTTTCGCACGTTAGGCAGATATATACCGCAAATCAAACACGAAACGGGCTAATCACCCTTGTGCCGCAGCAGACTCGGCGCCGTCGGCGGCTCAGCGTTCCTCGCCGGGGATTCGTCCTGCGTCGAGGTCTGCCGTGAACCGCTCCAGACGCCTTGCAGCACCGGCGAGATCGTGTTTGGCCGCGGCCGTGATGACCAGCAGGTTCCGGGTCAGCGCCATCCGTACGCCCTCCGGGACTTGCAGTGCGCGCACTCGAGCGTGCGCTTGTTTGAGCTGGGCTGCGACCGCCGTATAGAGCTGAAGTTGGCCGTCGTCATCCATGCACAGATTGTGCCATCTGGGGTGAGTTGTCGCCTGCCCAGGGGGCAACTGACGGCGTGGACGGCCGTACGGGCGACGGCCGAGGCGAAGGTCCCGCACCTCATGTACCCCGGCAAACACGGCTCTAACGTGGGAAGTTGACCCCGTCCGCGAGGCCGGCCCGGGTCGTCCGTGCCCGGAAACGACTGTGCCCCCGATCACGAAGACCGGGGGCACAGCGGTGATGTGCGGTGGCCGAAACCCGACGGTGCGGGTTGCGGCCGGGCGACGGATCAGACCGTCAGGGTGCGCGGTTTGAAGGAGGGACGCTTCGCCTCGTAGGCGGCGATGGCGTCCTCGTTCTGCAGGGTGATGGAGATGTCGTCCAGGCCGTTCAGCAGCCGCCAGCGGGAGTTCTCGTCCAGTTCGAAGGCGGCGGTGATGCCCTCGGCGCGCACCTCGCGCCGCTCGAGGTCGACGGTGATCTCGGCGGTCGGGTCCTGCTCGGTGAGCTCCCACAGCCGGTCCACGACGGCCTGCTCCAGGACCACCGTCAGCAGGCCGTTCTTCAGCGAGTTGCCGCGGAAGATGTCGGCGAAGCGGGAGGAGATCACGGCCTTGAAGCCGTAGTTCTGCAGCGCCCAGACGGCGTGCTCGCGGGAGGAGCCGGTGCCGAAGTCGGGGCCGGCGACGAGGACCGTGGCACCCTGTCGCTCGGGGCGGTTGAGCACGAACTCCGGGTCCTTGCGCCAGGCCTCGAACAGCCCGTCCTCGAATCCGTCGCGGGTGATCTTCTTGAGCCAGTGGGCGGGGATGATCTGGTCGGTGTCGACGTTGCTGCGGCGCAGCGGGACGGCCCGGCCGGTGTGGGTGGTGAAGGCTTCCATGATCGTTCAGACTCCAGCGGGCGTGGTGGCGGCGTCGGACAGGTCGGCCGGCGAGGCGAGTCGACCCAGGACGGCGGTGGCGGCCGCGACCTGCGGCGACACCAGGTGGGTGCGGCCGCCCTTGCCCTGACGGCCCTCGAAGTTGCGGTTGGAGGTGGAGGCGGAGCGCTCGCCCGGGGCCAGCTGGTCGGGGTTCATGCCCAGGCACATCGAGCAGCCCGCGTGCCGCCACTCGGCGCCGGCCTCCTTGAAGACCGTGTCCAGGCCCTCGGAGACGGCCTGCAGACCCACCCGCGCGGAGCCGGGGACGACCAGCATCCGTACGCCGTCGGCGATTTTGCGGCCGCGCAGCACCTCGGCGGCGGCGCGCAGGTCCTCGATGCGGCCGTTGGTGCACGACCCTACGAAGACGGTGTCCACGGTGATGGAGCGCAGCGGCTGACCGGGCTGCAACCCCATGTACTCCAGGGCCTTTTCGGCGGCCAGGCGCTCCGAAGGGTCTTCGTACGAAGCCGGGTCGGGGACGGACGCCGAAAGCGGGGCGCCCTGGCCGGGGTTGGTGCCCCAGGTGACGAACGGCGCCAGCTCGGAGGCATCGATGACGACCTCGGCGTCGAACTCGGCGTCGTCGTCGGTGCGCAGCGTCTTCCAGTACTCCACCGCCGCGTCCCAGTCGGCACCCTGCGGGGCGTGCGGACGGCCCTTGAGGTACGCGAACGTCGTCTCGTCCGGGGCGATCATGCCCGCGCGGGCGCCGGCCTCGATCGACATGTTGCAGATGGTCATGCGGGCCTCCATCGAGAGCTTCTCGATGGCGGAGCCGCGGTACTCCAGGATGTAGCCCTGGCCGCCGCCCGTGCCGATCTTCGCGATGATCGCCAGGATCAGGTCCTTGGCGGTCACGCCCTCGGGCAGCTCGCCGTCGACGGTGATCGCCATGGTCTTCGGGCGGGCCATCGGCAGCGTCTGTGTGGCCAGCACGTGCTCGACCTGCGAGGTGCCGATGCCGAACGCCAGCGCGCCGAACGCGCCGTGCGTGGAGGTGTGGGAGTCGCCGCAGACCACGGTCGTGCCGGGCTGGGTCAGGCCCAGCTGGGGGCCGACGACGTGGACGACGCCCTGCTCGACGTCGCCGAGCGGGTGCAGCCGCACCCCGAACTCGGCGCAGTTCTTGCGCAGCGTCTCCAGCTGGGCCCTCGAGACCGGGTCGGCGATCGGCTTGTCGATGTCGAGGGTCGGGGTGTTGTGGTCCTCGGTGGCGATGGTCAGGTCCAGTCGGCGCACCCGCCGGCCGCTCTTGCGGAGGCCCTCGAAGGCCTGCGGGCTGGTCACCTCGTGCAGCAGGTGCAGATCGATGTAGAGGAGGTCGGGCTCGCCCTCGGCGCGCCGGACGACGTGGTCGTCCCAGACCTTCTCCGCGAGTGTCCTACCCATCGCTTTCCCTCCGGCCGGCGCGGATCCGCCGGCCCAACTAGAGATCGTGAGGAGGCGTTGCCCGCGCCCTGCGTCTTCGGGCATCCGCCACCAGGCCCGGGGATGAGCGGGCCGCTGTGCCTTCGTGGCATCCAGAGTGGCGCGTTCCACCGAAAATTGAACTTGCGTTTCACAGAGTGAGACGCAAGTATCGTTGCATGGACAACAGCAGCGGCGTCGGCGTTCTGGACAAGGCGGCCCTCGTCCTGAGCGCTCTGGAGTCCGGTCCGGCCACCCTCGCGGGTCTGGTCGCGGCCACCGGACTGGCACGTCCCACGGCCCACCGCCTGGCCGTGGCTCTGGAACACCACCGCATGGTGGCGCGCGACATGCAGGGCCGGTTCATCCTCGGCCCGCGCCTGGCGGAGCTGGCCGCCGCGGCGGGCGAGGACCGTCTCCTCGCCACGGCCGGCCCGGTGCTCACGCATCTGCGGGACGTCACGGGCGAGAGCGCGCAGCTCTACCGCCGCCAGGGCGACATGCGGATCTGTGTCGCGGCGGCCGAGCGCCTGTCCGGTCTGCGGGACACGGTCCCGGTCGGCTCGACGCTGACCATGAAGGCGGGCTCCTCGGCGCAGGTGCTGATGGCCTGGGAGGAGCCGGAGCGGCTGCACCGCGGTCTGCAGGGCGCCCGGTTCACGGCGACGGCCCTGTCGGGTGTGCGGCGCCGCGGGTGGGCCCAGTCGATCGGCGAGCGGGAGCCGGGCGTGGCCTCGGTCTCCGCGCCGGTGCGGGGTCCGTCGAACCGCGTGGTGGCCGCGGTCTCGGTCTCCGGGCCGATCGAGCGCCTGACCCGCCACCCGGGCCGGATGCACGCCCAGGCGGTCATCGACGCGGCCGCACGCCTGTCGGAGGCCCTGCGCCGCTCCGGCTGATCCCGGGCCGCCTCCCCGACGCCCTCTCCCCCGGCACCGGCCGGGACCGCCTCAACGCCGCGGCGGCCCCACCGGAGCCCCGGGGGAACGGCCGCCCGCCCGCCGTACCGGCGATCCGGCGCGCCGCCCGGTCCGTGCCGTGCACGAGCACCTGCGCCGAGCGGCACCGGAAGGCCCCGAAGACACCGGAAGGCTCCGAAGACACGGGAAGGGCCCTTCCTCAGCGGAAGGGCCCTTCTCCTCTGTACCCCCGACCGGATTCGAACCGGCGCTACTGCCTTGAGAGGGCAGCGTGCTAGGCCGCTACACAACGGGGGCGCGATCTTGCGTTTCCGCAGATCAGCTGGTCTACCTGGACTCGAACCAAGACTAACGGAACCAGAATCCGTCGTGCTGCCAATTACACCATAGACCAAGGTGGTTCAGACCATTGAAGGTCGTGACCGGTGTGTACCCCCGACCGGATTCGAACCGGCGCTACCGCCTTGAGAGGGCGGCGTGCTAGGCCGCTACACAACGGGGGCCTCGACCCCGGATCGCTCCGGGATCCGTACCCCCGACCGGATTCGAACCGGCGCTACTGCCTTGAGAGGGCAGCGTGCTAGGCCGCTACACAACGGGGGCTTTGCGGATGAGATCCGCGATGCAGATGAACTCTGCGAGCTGGCCTACCTGGACTCGAACCAAGACTAACGGAACCAGAATCCGTCGTGCTGCCAATTACACCATAGGCCACTGGAACGCAAGCCCCGTGCGGGGATCTTGTTCTCGTTCTGCACCCCGGGGCTCCGGCCTTTCGGCCCGCTCCCCGCGGCGCAGGAAGAACATTACCTGAAGGTGGACCTGGCTCCAAAACGGGTATCGACACCGAGCAGCGCCGGGAGTTCGGCGAGCGAGGAGATCCGGTGCACGCCCGGGCCGGGCGGGCCGCCGGGGGCACCGTCCGGGGAGCCGCCCGTGCGGTCGATCCAGACCGGCAGCAACCCGGCCGCCGCGGCGCCCCGGGCGTCGATCTCCGGGTGATCGCCGACATGGGCGACCTGGTGCGGAGACAGCCCCAGGGCCCCGCAGGCCGCGTGGAACGCCCGCGCCGCGGGCTTGGACACGCCCAGCTCGGCCGCGCACAGCACGGCCTCGAAACGGTCGCGCAGGCCCAGCACCCGCAGCTTGTGCTCCTGCACGTGCGCTCCGGAGTTGGACAGCACGGCGTGCCGGTAGTCGACGGCGAGGCGGTCCAGGGCGGGCAGCACGTCCGGGAAGAGCGACCAGGCGGCCTCGTAGTGCCGCAGGTAGCGCGCGAACCACTCCTCGGCCTCGGCGTCGGTCAGCTCCGGCCGGCCGAGGAACACCCGGACCCGGTCGCGCCGCTGCTCCTCGAAGGAGACCTCCCCCGCGGAGAACCGCGCCCACTGCTCGTCCGTGATCCGCCGCCAGCGGGCGAGGGCCTCCTCCACGCTGCCGTAGCGGTCGAGCAGCCGTTCCGCGAGCAGGTGCGCCCGCATCCCGGTGCGGTCGGCGGTGGTGTAGTCGAACAGCGTGTCGTCGACGTCCCAGAGCACGGCGCGGACGGTCATGACACCGACGGTACCGCCGGGGCGGCCGCTGTGCGGCCGCGACGGACATCCCGCCTGCCGCGCCCCGGTCCGGCCGGGACGGCGGCGCGCGATCCACGCCCGGCCCGGGGGCGGGCGCCGCCCGGCCCGGGGGCGCCCATGCGACAGGGGCGGCCCCCCCGGGGTCCGGGGTGCCGCCCCTGTCGTGCCGGGTGCGATCAGGCGGTGAGCTTCGCCAGGGCCGCGTCGATCCGGGCCAGCGACTTCTCCTTGCCGAGGACCTGGAGGGACTCGAACAGGGGCAGGCCCACCGTGCGGCCGGTGACAGCCACCCGGACCGGGGCCTGGGCCTTGCCGAGCTTGAGGCCGTGGGCCTCGCCGGCGGCCAGGACGGCCTCCTTCAGCGCCTCGGGGGACGTCCAGTCGGCCGCCTCGAGCTTCTCCCGGGCGGTGCGCAGCAGGGCGTCGGAGCCCTCCTTCATCGCCTTGTTCCAGCTGGCCTCGTCGAA
This sequence comes from Streptomyces thermoviolaceus, assembly GCF_045209695.1. Classification (NCBI taxonomy): domain Bacteria; kingdom Bacillati; phylum Actinomycetota; class Actinomycetes; order Kitasatosporales; family Streptomycetaceae; genus Streptomyces; species Streptomyces thermoviolaceus. The sequence goes on from NZ_CP109280.1 coordinate 1,610,914, forward strand.
GACCGGCTCCGGCAGGAACAGGAAGTCGACGTTGTCGGTGATCTCCGAGAGCACCTTCACACGGGTCTGCGCGTGCGGCGCGATGGCCTGCCACTTGGCCTCGTCGAAGTCCTCCGGCGCCCACGGGGCGAACGGGGCCTTGAGCCAGGGACGGCAGCGCTCGGTGAAGTCCTTCACGGCGAGCAGGCGGATGTGGTCGGCGTTGATCGCCTCCGCCTTCTTCAGGTCGAAGCGGGCCGGGTTGGGGTTGACGTCCTTGACGTCGAAGGCCGCGACCATCTCGTCGAGCGTGAAGATGTCCTGGTCGGGGGCGAGCGACCAGCCGAGCAGGGAGAGGTAGTTGAGCAGGCCCTCGGGCAGGAAGCCGCGCTCGCGGTAGAGGTTCAGCGAGGACTGCGGGTCGCGCTTGGAGAGCTTCTTGTTCCCCTCGCCCATGACGTAGGGCAGGTGGCCGAACTCGGGGACGCGCCGCGCGATGCCCAGCTCCGTCAGCGCCCTGTACAGCGCGATCTGGCGCGGGGTGGAGGACAGCAGGTCCTCGCCGCGCAGCACGTGGGTGATGTCCATCAGCGCGTCGTCGACGGGGTTGACGAGCGTGTAGAGCGGAGCGCCGTTGGCGCGGACGATGCCGTAGTCCGGGACGTTCTCCGGGGTGAAGGTCAGCTCGCCGCGGACCAGGTCGGTGAAGGTGATCGCCTCGTCGGGCATGCGGAAGCGGACGATCGGCGCGCGCCCCTCCGCCCGGTACCGCTCGATCTGCTCGGCGGTCAGCTCGCGGCAGTGGCCGTCGTAGCCCGAGGGCTTGCCGGCGGCGCGGGCGGCCTCGCGGCGGGTCTCCAGCTCCTCCTGGGAGCAGTAGCAGTGGTAGGCGTAGCCGGCGTCGAGCAGCTTCTGCGCGACGTCGGCGTAGATCTCCCGGCGCTGCGACTGCCGGTACGGCCCGTGCGGGCCGCCGACCTCGGGGCCCTCGTCCCAGTCGAGGCCCAGCCAGCGCATCGACTCCAGCAGCTGCTGGTAGGACTCCTCGGAGTCGCGGGCCGCGTCGGTGTCCTCGATGCGGAAGACCAGGGTGCCCTGGTGGTGCCGGGCGAACGCCCAGTTGAACAGGGCGGTGCGGACCAGGCCCACATGGGGGTTACCGGTGGGTGAGGGGCAGAAACGGACGCGTACGGGTGCGCTAGCCACGCTTGACAACCTTGTTGGTGAGAGTGCCGATGCCTTCGATGGTGACGGCGACCTCGTCGCCGACGTTGAGGGGGCCGACCCCGGCCGGGGTGCCGGTGAGGATGACGTCGCCGGGCAGCAGCGTCATGGCCTCGGAGATGTTGACGATCAGATCCTCGATGGAGTGGATCATCTCGCTGGTGCGGCCGAGCTGCCGCTGCTCGCCGTTGACGGTGAGCTGGACGGTCAGGTCGGAGGCGTCGGACAGCGAGAGGTCCGTCTCCACCCAGGGGCCCAGCGGGCAGGACGTGTCGAAGCCCTTGGCCCTCGCCCACTGCTTCTCGCGGCGCTGGACGTCGCGAGCGGTGACGTCGTTGGCGCAGGTGTAGCCGAAGATCACGTCCTTGACCCGCTCGCGCGGGACCTCGCGGCACATCCGCCCGATGACCACGGCCAGCTCGGCCTCGTGGTGCAGCTCCTGCGAGAAGGAGGGGAACCGGATGTCGTCGCCGGGGCCGATCACCGAGGTGGACGGCTTGAAGAAGGCGAACGGGGCCTCGGGCACCTCGTTGCCGAGTTCCGCCGCGTGCTCGGCGTAGTTGCGCCCGAAGGCGACGACCTTGTTGGGCAGCACCGGCGGCAGCAGCCGTACCTTGCTCAGCGGCACCTTGGTGCCGGAGAGCTCGAAGTCCGCGAACGGGATGCCTTTGATGATGTCGAGGACGAGCTGGTCCGGCTGGTCGCCCTCGATCGCGCCGAAGGCGACGTTCCCGTCGATGGAGAACCTGGCGATGCGCACGGGATGCTTGGCCCCTTGACTGAACTGGGAGGAGTCTGACGCTCCAGGCTAACGCGGCAGGGGCCGGCCCCGGCGCGCACGACGGCACCGGAGGGCTCGCGTCCGCCGGATCGGGCCCGCCCCGCCGGGGACGGATCCACCGGTCCGCACCACGGGCGGGGACCGGTGGATCCACGGGACCGCGCCACGGACGGGCGGGGCCGGCCGCCGGGGACGGGAAAGGGGCGCCCCCGCGAAGAGGGACGCCCCTGTGTCCGCGTCGGTGAGCGCCGGGGCCGGCGGGCGCGGACGGGCCGCCGCGTGGCATCGGGTGCCTCGGCGGAGGACCGGCCGTCCTACTCCGCAGGCGCGGCCTGCTTCGGGATCTCGGTCAGCACGGTGCGCCGCGGGTTGGCGGTGCGGGTGGGCAGGGTGACGGGGTGCTCCGGCAGCTCCGGCGTCCGCAGTGCGCCGGCGTCCTTCAGGTGCGCGAGCGTGGTGCGCCGGGGGTTGGCTATGGTGCGGAACATCATCGTCGTCTTCACGGTGGTAAGAGACCCTGTCGTCTTGGGGCACCCTGAGGGGCGCGGCCCCCCGCGCGGGCGCGCTGTCGGTTTTGCCATCTCTGTAAAGCGTCAGGCTAAACGCCCAATTCCCGGCAGCCGGACCGGCAAGTCCGCCGACGACATGTGAGTTTGCTCACGAGTCGATCGGCAAAAGGGACAATTCTGCGCCATGTGCGGGCTTTCTCCGACCTCTACGAAACGGACATCGAACCATCGAAGCCCTCATTCCGCTCCCGATCATGGCGACTGGGACACCACCGGCCGCTCGTCGGCTCGTGCCCATATGTCCGGTATCGGAGAGATCGCTTTCCACGACCGGTGAGCCGTCGCTCACGCGGCGTCACGCATGTCACAGGGTGACCCGGATGCCTTGTTGGAGATCCGGCACTGTGCTGGAATGCCACGGACCGCCGCAGGATCGAGCCGGCGCACACGGGGCGCGACGCAGCGCCGAGTGGCGGCGAGAAGGGGGAACCAGCGCCGGTCACCCAAGACCACCGGGGAATGTCCGAGGACCTTCCCCACGACGCCGACACCGTTCGTCCGCCGCCGCGGACGAACGCCTGGTCCAGAGGTTGCGACGCTAGTGCAGGGACGTTTCAAGAGGGATGGCAGTGCTTCGGCGAAGCCGGAGCCCCATGGTGCGACTGGCCCCGACAAAGGCAGCTCCTCGCCCCAGCACGCCCAGAACCCGGGTTCGGCGCCCGCCGGTGACCGCGGCGAGCGCGCCGGCCGCTCCGGCACGTCGGGGGCGGCGTCGGCACCGTCCGCCGCGACCGCCACGCCCACCGTCAAGCCGGCCACCGGGCAGGGCGTGGTCGGGCCCGGTTCCCGGTTGGCTCTGCGCAACTGGCGCATCTCCACCCGTCTGGTGTCGCTGCTCGCGCTGCCCGTGGTCGCGGCCACCACGCTGGGCGCGCTGCGCATCAACGAGAACCTGGACGACATCCAGCAGCTCGACCACATGAAGCTGCTGACGGACATGACCAAGCAGGCCACCGAGCTGGCCGCCGCGCTGCAGGAGGAGCGCGACCAGTCCGCGGGCCCGCTGTCGCACCCGTCCAGCGCGAGCGCCATCACGGTCAAGAGCTACCAGGAGAAGACCGACCGGGCCAAGCAGAACTTCATCGACGCCTCGGAGGAGATCGACGCCGCCAGCAAGGACGGCGGTCTCCAGGGCGTCCGCGACACCCTCGTCGGCCTGGCCGGGGAACTCAACGAGCTGGGCAAGATACGCAAGGCCGCCTACGACGACGAGGGCAACTCGGCCCGCACCATCGAGGCCTACCACCGGCTCATCACCGAGCTGCTCGACCTGTCCCAGGACATGGCCGAGGCGACCAGCAACCCGGAGATGATCCAGCGCACCCGCGCGCTGGCCGCCTTCTCCTCCGCCAAGGAGTACGCCTCCATCCAGCGCGCCGTCATCGCGGCCGCCCTGCCGGCCAACAACACCAGCGCCGGCCATCTCTCCGTCAACGACCGCCTGTACGGCCAGTCGGCGCTGGACGGCGAGACCTCCGAGCTGAACAGCTTCCGCACCATCTACGGCAGCGGCGTCGACGAGCTGCTCAGGCCCATCGAGGAGGGCAACCCGACCATCCAGGCCGCGAACGTCTACGCCAAGCGCGCCCTGGACAGCGACTCCGGTCTGTCCCAGCAGGACAAGCGCTCCTACCGCGACTGGGTGGACGACAGCTCGACCAAGATCGAGCAGATGAAGAAGATCGAGCACACGCTGCTCGAGGAGATGGAGCAGAAGGCGCGCGAGCTGCGCACCGCCACCGAGCGCGACGCCATCATCTCCGGTGCGCTGGTGCTGCTCGTGCTCGGCGTGTCGCTGGTCGGCGCGTTCGTGGTGGCCCGCTCCATGATCCGCTCGCTGCGCCGGCTGCAGGACACCGCCACCAAGGTCGCCCAGGAGCGCCTGCCCGAGCTGGTCAAGCAGCTGTCGGAGGCCGACCCGCAGGACGTCGACACCTCCGTGGAGTCGGTCGGTGTGCACTCCCGGGACGAGATCGGCCAGGTGGCCGCGGCCTTCGACGAGGTGCACCGGGAGGCGGTCCGGCTGGCCGCCGAGCAGGCCATGCTGCGGGGCAACGTGAACGCGATGTTCACCAACCTCTCGCGCCGCTCCCAGGGTCTGATCCAGCGTCAGCTGTCGCTCATCTCCGAACTGGAGTCCCGCGAGGCGGACCCGGACCAGCTGGCCTCGCTGTTCAAGCTGGACCACCTCGCCACCCGTATGCGCCGCAACGGCGAGAACCTGCTCGTTCTGGCCGGTGAGGAGCCGGGCCGCCGCTGGACCCGCCCGGTGCCGCTGGTCGACGTGCTGCGTGCGGCCGCCTCCGAGGTGGAACAGTACGAGCGCATCGAGCTGTCCTCGGTGCCCACCACCGAGGTCGCCGGCCGGGTCGTCAACGACCTGGTGCACCTGCTGGCCGAGCTGCTGGAGAACGCCACCTCGTTCTCCTCGCCGCAGACCAAGGTCAAGGTCACCGGTCACGCCCTGCCCGACGGCCGGGTGCTGATCGAGATCCACGACACGGGCATCGGTCTGTCCCCGGAGGACCTGGCGGCGATCAACGAGCGGCTCGCCTCGCCGCCGACCGTGGACGTCTCCGTCTCCCGCCGCATGGGTCTGTTCGTGGTCGGCCGCCTCTCCCAGCGGCACGGCATCCGCATCCAGCTGCGCCCCTCCGACTCCGGCGGTACGACCGCGCTGGTCATGCTGCCCGTGGACGTCGCCCAGGGCGGCCGGAAGCCCGCGCCCGGCAAGGGCGGCGGTCCCTCGGGCGCTCCGGCGGCCGCCGCTGCCGCCGCGGGTGCGGCCGCCGCGCGGCGCCAGGCCCAGCAGTCGGGCCAGGCCGGGCGGTTCGGCGGCCCCGGTGGGTCCGGGAACTCCGCCGGCTCGCGCGGCCAGGTCGGCGCCGGCCAGGGGCCGCGTGCAGCGCTGCCGGGCACCAGCGGCCGTCCGGGCGGTGGTCCCGGCGGTCCGGGCGCGGCGCGCGGTCCGCAGGGGCCGGGGCAGCCGCAGCAGGGCCGGGCGTTCCCGGCGGACGCCGGCACCGGCAACCGGGCACCGGGCGGTGCGCAGGATCTGCAGACCGCCGCTCCGGGCGGTGCGGCCCACAGCTTCGGCGGCCGGTCCGACGCCGGGCGGCCCGACGGCGCCCGGCAGGACGTCTTCGGCAGCGCCCGAAGCGGTGCCTCCGCGCAGCGGACGGGCGGCGCCGAGCGCAGCCGCGCGCCGCAGCTGCCCTCCCGCGGCGGTCCGCGGGCCGAACTGCCGGGCGGTGCCCCGCAGTCCCGGACGCCGAGCTGGGGCAGCACCGAGGCGGGCGGTCCCGCCGCCCCCGACACGCCGCGCGGCCACGACGAGGCCCCGCAGGCGCAGACCTCCCCCATGCCGCGGATCGACGACCGCCAGGGCCCGGGCGCCACGGCCGAGATGCCGGCGCTCCCCAGCGGCGGCGGGCAGCGCGGCCCGGCGGACACCGCGGCCCCGGCCCGTCCCGGCCCGGGCGCCGGGCAGCACACGGGTACCTTCGTCCGTTCCGACGTCTTCGGTCCGCCCCGGCCGGACGGCGGGCGCGGCCCGGCGCGGCAGCCCGCCGCGGACCCGTTCACGTCCGGGCCGTCGCAGGGCGCCGGTGCGACCGGCCAGTATCCCGCCGTGCGCCGGGACGCCTCCGCGGCCGACGGGCATGCCCTGGCGGGCCGTCAGGACCCGGCGGCCACGGGCGGCTTCCCGCGGCCCCAGCCGGCCGATCCCGCCGGTGCGCGGCGCCAGGAGCCGGAGGCGCTGCCGCCGGCCCCGGGCGGCAGCGACCTGGGCACGCCGCTGTACGACACCCTGGAGACCGACTGGTTCGGCGGTGGCCGGCAGCGGACACAGGAGCCGGAGCAGCGCCCCGCGCCCCAGCGCACCGGCACCACTCCCTGGCGCAGCTCGCCGAACGACGACCTCGTGCGGCAGGCCGAGCGGGTGCGGCAGCCCGCCTCCGGTGGTGTCACCACCTCCGGTCTGCCGCGCCGGGTGCCCCGGGCGAACCTCGTCCCGGGCACGGCTCAGCAGCAACAGCACCAGAGCGGTCCGCAGGTGTCGCGCGCGCCCGACGACGTGCGCGGGCGGCTGACCAATCTCCGCCGGGGCATCGCGCAGGGCCGTCGGGCCGGTTCCGGTCAGACGGGCACCTTCCCGAGCCCCACTCACCAGCAGGAGCGACAGTGAGCCCGATGAGCCAGGCGGCACAGAACCTGAACTGGTTGATCACCAACTTCGTGGACAACACCCCGGGTGTGTCCCACACCGTGGTGGTCTCCGCCGACGGACTCCTCCTGGCGATGTCCGAAGGCTTTCCCCGCGACCGCGCCGACCAGCTCGCGGCCGTGGCCTCCGGTCTGACCTCACTGACCGCCGGTGCCTCGCGCATCTTCGAAGGCGGGAACGTGAACCAGACGGTCGTGGAGATGGAGCGGGGATTCCTCTTCATCATGTCCATCTCCGACGGCTCGTCCCTCGCCGTCCTGGCCCACCCGGAGTGCGACATCGGGCTCGTCGGCTACGAGATGGCCCTGCTGGTGGACCGTGCGGGCGCGGTGCTGACCCCCGACCTGCGCGCCGAACTGCAAGGCAGTCTGCTGCACTGACCGGCCCCGGCACCACCCGTTTCACCACATCACCGTCCGGCCGCCACATTCCCCCCCACCGGCCTCGTCAGACGGCTAGCCCGAACGACTTGCTGTCCCGCCCGGAGGAGCCATGAACCCGCCCACCGCCCATCATGATCCGTACGCCGAGCCGTACGGGGACGAGGGCGACCAGCCCCTGGTCCGCCCGTACGCCATGACGGGCGGCCGGACCCGGCCGCGCTACCAGCTCGCCATCGAGGCACTGATCAGCACCACGGCCGACCCGGCCGCGCTGGCGGGGCTCCTCCCCGAGCACCAGCGGATCTGCCATCTGTGCCGCGAGGTGAAGTCGGTGGCCGAGGTCTCGGCGCTGCTGTCGATGCCTCTGGGGGTGGCCCGCATCCTGGTCGCGGACCTGGCCGAGGCGGGCCTGGTCGCCATTCACCAGCCCGGCGGCGACGAGAACCTCGGCGGCGCACCGGACGTGACGCTGCTGGAAAGGGTGCTCAGTGGACTTCGCAAGCTCTGACGGAGGGTCCGTCGGCGAGGCCGGGAGACCGGCGACCACCTCCGCGAAGATCGTGGTGGCGGGCGGCTTCGGCGTGGGCAAGACCACGTTCGTCGGCGCCGTCTCTGAGATCAACCCGCTGCGCACGGAGGCCGTCATGACGTCCGCGTCCGCGGGCATCGACGACCTCACCCACACGGGCGACAAGACCACCACCACCGTCGCCATGGACTTCGGCCGTATCACCCTCGACCAGGACCTCATCCTGTACCTGTTCGGCACCCCCGGACAGGACCGGTTCTGGTTCATGTGGGACGACCTCGTCCGCGGCGCCATCGGCGCCGTCGTCCTCGTCGACACCCGCCGGCTCGCCGACTGCTTCCCCGCCGTCGACTACTTCGAGAACAGCGGACTGCCCTTCATCATCGCCCTCAACGGCTTCGACGGGCAGCAGCCCTACACCCCCGACGAGGTCCGCGAAGCACTCCAGATCGGCCCCGACACCCCCATCATCACCACCGACGCCCGCCACCGCGCCGACGCCAAATCCGCCCTGATCACCCTGGTCGAACACGCCCTCATGGCACGACTGCGGTGACCTGCGACTCCGTACCGCCCCGACCGCCGGACCGGTCCGTCCCGGCGGTCAAGTCAGCAGGACGACAGGCAAGTTGTGGTGTGCCGCAGCGACGCCGCCTGTGTCCTTCGACACGGTGGGGACCGCAGTTCATAACGTTTCGGCAGAGGAATCGGCGGGTACCGCCACGCGTCGCGCACATTCGGTGCCGCTATGCGCACAATCGACCCGCCATTTGAGGCCGCTCGCTCTTTATGACCGTTTTATCTTCCCGTTATCCGCGCGGGCTCGATCTTTTCCGCTGTTTGGAAGACCGCTGGCCGACGTGCTGGAATGCCTGAACTGCCCCATGGTCAAGGACGTACTCAGCAGAACTGACGTCGTCATCGGGCGTACAGGGCACGAAGACACGCGGCACGACGTTGGTGCCGACCGCCGAGAGGTTGTTGGTCGAGTGAGGCGAAGCAAGAACAGTCCCGCGCCGTCGGCCCGGGGCAACTTCACCCCGCCGCCGCGCGGAGCGGCGCCCGCACACGTGCCAGGCGCGGAGGCGACGACGGCCCCCACCTCTGGCAACCGCCTCAACCCGCGCAACTGGCGGGTGCCCACCCGCCTGAACGCGATCCTGCTCATACCCGTGCTGGTCGGGCTGGTCATGGGCGGCTTCCAGGTCAAGGGCTCGATCGAGACCTGGCAGGACGCCAAGGACGCCGAGAACACCGCCCGGCTGGTGCGCGCCTCGCTGACCTACGCCAACGCCCTGTACAACGAGCGCGACCTCTCCGCCGAGCCCCTGCTGCAGGGCAAGGGCCAGAACGACCCCACCGTCGTCAAGGTCCGGCAGGAGACGGACAAGGCCGCCGCCGAGTTCGAGCAGGCGGTCAAGAGCATGCCGCACAAGCCCGGTCTGGAGCGCCGGCTGAAGCTGTTCCGCGAGGCCGAGCCCCAGCTGCGCTCGCTGCGCGCCGACGCGTACACCGGCAAGCTCACCGGCGTGCAGACCGAGGAGGGCTACGTCCAGGTCGCCCACCCGCTGATGGAGTTCGCCAACGAGCTGGGCCTGGGCACCGGAAACATCACCTCCTACGGCCGCACCGTCTACGCGATGTCGCTGACCAAGTCGGCGCTGTCGCTGGAGCGCTCCATCGGCATGCACCTGCTGATCAAGCCGGGCCCGGACAGCGGCAACCTGGCCAGCCAGCGCATCGCTCTGTCCGCCTACGCCTACCTGGAGAACGTCGCCCTCGCGGAGTACCTCGGCGGCGGTACCCAGCAGGACGCGGACAAGCTGGAGCAGCAGCAGAAGCAGATCGAGGCCAAGGCCGCCGAGACGGCCCGGCAGGCCGAGGAGAAGGACCCGGACTACGTCGCGCCGCCGAGCGACCCGCAGAAGATGGTCACCGCGCTGGCCACGCTGAAGACCACCGACGCGTCCGAGCGCAAGGCGCTGGCCGCGAAGGGCATCACCCCGGAGAACTGGTGGGCCGTCAACACCCTCAAGTTCGACGCCTACCGCACGATCGAGTCCGAGATGGCGGACAACGCGGTGGAGGACGCCGCCGGGATCGCCAGTGACGCCCAGCGCTCCGCCGTCGTCACCGGTGGCGTGGTCGTGATCGCGCTGCTGGCGGCGTTCATCCTGGCCGGCCTGGTGGCGCGGCAGATGAGCCGCTCGATGCGCCGGCTGCGCAACGCGGCCTTCAACGTCGCCGAGCAGCGTCTGCCGATGCTGGTCGACCAGCTCTCCCGCACCGACCCCGGCCGTGTGGACACCCGGGTGGAGCCGATCCCGATCACCACCACCGACGAGATCGGCGAGGTGGCCCGCGCCTTCGACCAGGTGCACCGCGAGGCGGTGCGGCTCGCCTCCGAGCAGGCCCTGCTGCGCGGCAACATCAACGCGATCTTCACCAACCTCTCCCGGCGCAACCAGTCCCTGATCGAGGGTCAGCTGACGCTGATCACCGAGCTGGAGAACAACGAGGCCGACCCGGACCAGCTGGAGAACCTGTTCAAGCTGGACCACCTGGCCACCCGTATGCGCCGCAACGGCGAGAACCTCCTGGTCCTCGCCGGCGAGGAGCCCGGCCGCCGCTGGGACCAGCCGGTCCCGCTGATCGACGTGCTGCGCGCCGCCTCCTCGGAGGTGGAGCAGTACGAGCGCATCGAGCTGTCCGGCGTGCCGGAGGCCGAGATCCACGGCCGTGCGGTCACCGACCTGGTGCACCTGCTGGCCGAGCTGCTGGAGAACGCCACCACGTTCTCCTCGCCGCAGACCAAGGTCCGCGTCACCGCGACCCGGCTGCCCGACGGCCGCATCATGGTCGAGATCCACGACAAGGGCATCGGTCTGACCGCGGAGGACTTCGCGGACATCAACCACAAGCTGGCCAACCCGCCCACCGTGGACGTGGCGATCTCCCAGCGCATGGGCCTGTTCGTGGTCGGCCGCCTCGCCGACCGGCACGGCATCCGCGTCCAGCTGCGCCCCTCCGGCGAGCAGGCGGGCACCACCTCGCTGGTGATGCTGCCGGACGCGATCACCCACGGCGGTGGCGGCGAACAGCAGGTGGACAGCGGCGAGTTCACCGTCTCGCAGCTCATACCCGAGCAGCCCCTCGCCGCCGCGGAGTCCGACCAGCTGCCCCAGCGCACCGCGGCCGAGCTGGGTTTCGACGACAGCCGGTACGCGGAGGTCCCCGACGACATCCGCGACCTGGACCCCGTCAGCCGCTCGCTCAAGCGGGAGGAGCGCCGGGCGGCCCTGGAGTCGCAGACACACGGCGAGCAGGCGGCCGAGCAGGCGGCCGGGAACACCGCCTTCGCCGACGAGGCCACGGGCACCCACCAGGCGTACACGGACGAGGCCACGGGCACCCACCAGGCGTACACGGACGAAGCCACCGGCACCCACCAGGCCTACGCCGGCGACACGACGGGCACCCACCAGGCGTACACGGACGAAGCCACCGGTACCCACCAGGCGTACACGGAGGAGGCCACGGGCGCCCACCGGGCGTACACCGGTGACGCCACCGGCACCCCTCAGGTCTTCGACGACGGCCAGGGGAGCTACGGCGGTCAGGGCCTGGGCTTCGACCAGCAGGCTGCCTCCTACCCGGAGCAGCAGCCGGCGTACGAGCAGCAGGCGCAGCAGGGTCAGGAACAGGCCTACTACGCGCCGGACGGCAGCGTGCCGCACAGCGGTGCCTACGCCAACGCGTCCTACCCGGAGCAGAACGGCTACCAGGACCAGAACGGCTACGCGGACACCGGCACGTACGGCGGCCAGGGCGGGTACACCGGCCAGGGCGGCTACGCGGAGCAGAACACGTACCCGGAGACGGGGCGTCAGGAGGCGGCGCAGCAGGGCTCCGAGCCGTACGCCGACGGCGGGGCCGCGCAGCGGCAGGCGTACCAGGACGACTGGCCGCAGGGCGACGGCTACCACAACGGCTACGCTGAGGAATCCGCGCAGGCCGGTGACGTGAACGACACGGAGCGCGTAGGCTTCGACCGTCCGGGACCGGCCCCCTCCGTCGTCCACGAGCTGACCGACGCCGGGTTGCCGCGCCGCGGTACGTCCGCGGCCGGGGCGAACGGCACGCGGCCCGCGGACCAGGACGCGTCGGCCCCCGCTGCGGACTCCGACGGCGACGGCGGCTGGCGTTCGGCCAACGACGAGCGGTGGCATCAGGCCGCGCAGCTCCGCAAGCCGAAGGCGGGCGGAGTGACCTCCTCCGGCCTGCCACTGCGGGTGCCCAAGGCCAACCTGGTCGAGGGCTCCGCGACCGTGACCCCGCAGGGTGGCCCACAGGTCTCCCGTGCCCCTGAGGACGTCCGGGGAAGGCTGAGCAGTCTGCACCGGGGCGTCCGGCGGGGACGCAGCGCAGGAAGTGAAAAGAACGGCCAGGGCTTCGGTCCTGACAGCACCTACGACCAGGAGCGTTAGTGTGAGCCCGATGAGCCAGGCGGCACAGAACCTGAACTGGTTGATCACCAACTTCGTGGACAACACCCCGGGTGTGTCCCACACCGTGGTGGTCTCCGCCGACGGACTCCTTCTGGCGATGTCCGAAGGCTTTCCCCGCGACCGCGCCGACCAGCTCGCGGCCGTGGCCTCCGGTCTGACCTCACTGACCGCCGGTGCCTCGCGCATCTTCGAAGGCGGGAACGTGAACCAGACGGTTGTGGAGATGGAGCGGGGATTCCTCTTCATCATGTCCATCTCCGACGGCTCGTCCCTCGCGGTTCTCGCACATCCGGAAGCGGACATCGGTCTCATCGGGTACGAGATGGCCCTGCTGGTGGACCGCGCGGGCACGGTCCTGACCCCCGACCTGCGGGCGGAGCTGCAGGGCAGCCTTCTCAACTGAAGGACGGACGGTGCGTTTTGTGGTCCCGGCGCCGTAAGGTTTCGGGACGCGGCTTCCACTCGGTGGGGCGCCCGGCGCAGTCGGAGGAGGAGTAAGAGTGGCAACACCCCCAAGTGGTTCGGGCAACTGGTCGTACGGTCCCGCACAGGGCCAGGGCGACGGTTCGGCCGACCCGTACGCGTACCCCTCCATGCCCTACCGGCAACCGTACGCGCCGCAGAGCCCCGGGCCTGCTGCGCCGTACGACCAGCCTGCCGCCCCGCGCATCGAGCCGGTTCAGCCGCCGCGACGCACTCCTGAGCCGACGCCCGCAGGGGCGTCGAACAATCCCCTGGTCCGCCCGTACGCCATGACGGGCGGCCGTACCAGGCCTCGATATCAGCTCGCCATCGAGGCACTGGTGCACACCACGGCGCAACCGCACCAGATGCAAGGGCAGCTGCCCGAGCATCAGCGGATCTGCCAACTGTGCCGCGAGATCAAGTCGGTGGCCGAGATCTCGGCTCTGCTGACGATTCCTCTCGGCGTGGCCAGGATCCTCGTCGCCGACTTGGCGGAGGCGGGCCTGGTCGCCATCCATCAGCCCGGCGGCGACGAGAACGCCGGTGGCCAGCCAGACGTGACACTGCTCGAAAGGGTGCTCAGTGGACTTCGCAACCTCTAGCGGAGGGCCGGTTTCTCCCAGTCGTTCCACCACCTCCGCGAAGATCGTGGTGGCGGGCGGCTTCGGCGTGGGCAAGACCACGTTCGTCGGCGCCGTCTCTGAGATCAACCCGCTGCGCACGGAGGCCGTCATGACGTCCGCGTCCGCGGGCATCGACGACCTCACCCACACGGGCGACAAGACCACCACCACCGTCGCCATGGACTTCGGTCGAATCACCCTCGACCAGGACCTCATCCTGTACCTGTTCGGCACCCCCGGACAGGACCGGTTCTGGTTCATGTGGGACGACCTCGTCCGCGGCGCCATCGGCGCCGTCGTCCTCGTCGACACCCGCCGGCTCGCCGACTGCTTCCCCGCCGTCGACTACTTCGAGAACAGCGGACTGCCCTTCATCATCGCCCTCAACGGCTTCGACGGGCAGCAGCCCTACACCCCCGACGAGGTCCGCGAAGCACTCCAGATCGGCCCCGACACCCCCATCATCACCACCGACGCCCGCCACCGCGCCGACGCCAAGTCGACCCTGATCACCCTGGTCGAACACGCCCTCATGGCACGACTGCGGTGACGATCCGTGCATGACGAAGGGGCGCTCTCCGCATGGAGGGCGCCCTCTTTGCTGCCCCGGGCACTCCCCTGGCCACCCCTGCACCGGGCGCACGAGACCCAGCCGGATCCACTACGGGGCACCATCCCCGACCGGGGGCCGGGGCGGACCGCGGCACCTGGGTCCCCACGCCCCCGCCGGCCGCCGATTCCGGTTCCTGGACCCGGCCGACCCGGAGCACGGCATCCGGGCCGGGCCGGTCCGGCAGACAGCCTTCGGACCGGCCCGGCCCGGTGCAGGGCGTCCCGGACCTGCCGGCCCAGGGCACAGCGCAAGCCGCCGGCTCCCGTGGAAGGGGAGCCGGCGGCTCGTGTCGTCGGTGTCGCGCCCGGGCCTCAGCGCCAGCTGTGCGGGGCGCGGAAGCCGCGCTCACGCTCCAGGCGGCGCCAGCCGGCGCGGGCGTGGGCCCGGTGGGCCGTGGGGGCGGGGCGGGCGGCGGCGCGGGCCAGGAGGACGGCCGTGATGGCGGCGACCTCCTCGGGCTCGGCGTGGCCCTTCTCGACGCGGATGTCGGGGGTGCTCATGGGTGTCGTTCTCCGTGAGTGAGAGGTCCGCGAGGGCTCGGCGACCGCGCCGGTCACTGCGGCGGGTTGCCGTGCTTGCGGGAGGGCAGGTCGGCGTGCTTGGTGTGCAGCATCGCCAGGGAACCGATGAGGACCTCACGGGTCTCGGCGGGGTCGATGACGTCGTCCACGAGGCCGCGCTCGGCCGCGTAGTACGGGTGCATCAGCTCGGCCTTGTACTCCTTGACCATCTTCTGCCGCATGGCCTCGGGGTCGTCGGCCTGGGCGATCTGGCGGCGGAAGATGACGTTGGCCGCGCCCTCGGCGCCCATCACCGCGATCTCGTTGGTCGGCCAGGCGTAGGTGAGGTCGGCGCCGATCGACTGGGAGTCCATCACGATGTAGGCACCTCCGTACGCCTTGCGCAGGATCAGCGAGATCCGCGGCACGGTGGCGTTGCAGTAGGCGTACAGCAGCTTCGCGCCGTGCCGGATGATCCCACCGTGCTCCTGGTCGACGCCCGGGAGGAAGCCGGGGACGTCCAGAAGGGTGATGATCGGGATGTTGAAGGCATCGCACATCTGCACGAAACGCGCGGCCTTCTCGCTGGCCTCGATGTCGAGCACACCGGCCAGCACCTGCGGCTGGTTGGCGACGATGCCGACCACCTGGCCGTCCAGGCGGGCCAGGGCGCAGATGATGTTGCGCGCCCAGCGCTCGTGGACCTCCAGGTACTCGCCGTCGTCGACGATCTCCTCGATCACCTTGGCCATGTCGTACGGCCGGTTGCCGTCGGCCGGCACGAGGTCCAGCAGGGTGTCGCAGCGGCGGTCGACCGGGTCGGTGCAGGCCACCCGCGGCGGGTTCTCCCGGTTGTTCTGCGGCAGCAGGGAGAGCAGGTAGCGGACCTCGGCGATGCAGGTCTCCTCGTCGTCGTAGACGAAGTGCGCGACGCCGGAGGTCTCGGCGTGCACGTCCGCGCCGCCCAGGCCGTTCTGGGTGATCTCCTCACCGGTGACCGCCTTGACCACGTCCGGGCCGGTGATGAACATCTGCGAGGTCTCGCGGACCATGAACACGAAGTCCGTCAGGGCGGGGCTGTAGGCCGCGCCGCCCGCGCAGGGGCCCAGCATCACCGAGATCTGCGGGATGACGCCGGAGGCCTTGGTGTTGCGCTGGAAGATGCCGCCGTAGCCGGCCAGCGCGCTGACGCCCTCCTGGATGCGGGCGCCCGCACCGTCGTTGAGGGAGACCAGCGGGGCACCGGCCGCGATGGCCATGTCCATGATCTTGTGGATCTTCGTGGCGTGGGCCTCGCCCAGCGCGCCGCCGAAGATGCGGAAGTCATGGGCGTAGACGAAGACCGTGCGGCCGTCCACCGTGCCCCAGCCGGTGACGACACCGTCGGTGTACGGCTTCTTCGCCTCGAGGCCGAAACCGGTCGCACGGTGCCGGCGCAGCTGCTCGACCTCGTGGAAGGAACCCGGGTCCAGGAGCAGCTCGATCCGCTCCCGGGCGGTCAGCTTGCCCTTGGCGTGCTGGGCCGCGGTCGCCTTCTCGCTGGGACCTGCCACCGCCTGCGCACGGATCTCGTGCAGTTCGGCGACCCGCCCGCGCGCGTCCGTCGGCTGGCCGGTCGGCTCACCCGTCGTCTCTTCCAAAACGGTCATGAAGTGACCTTACGAAGCCGACCGGGGAAAGCGAGCCGTTGACTTCGTACAGTCTCCGGCGCGTTTTCCTGGTGCCACCGAACAGAACCGTGGGCCGATGCAGCCTTTCCGACTGCTCAGAGGGGATCGATGTTGTAGGGACCCCACAAAGGGGGTGGGGGTGCGCCCGCATCCGTCCGAGGGCGGCGCATGCCGCTGTCGGGGTGACGACACAGGGCCGGACGGGCGTCCCGGTGCGGCGCGGGCCGCCCGGGGCCACGCCCGAGCATATCCGTGCCCGTCGCCGGGTCCGCCGCCCCGCTCCGGCCGGCGGTTCAGAAGCCTCCGCCGCCCCCGCCGAAGTCGCCGCCGCCCCCGAAATCCCCTCCGCCGCCGAAGCCCCCTCCGCCGAACCCGCCGCCGAAGTCCCCGGGGTCGAAGTCGGGGCCGGAGAAGTCGCCGCCCTGGCCTCCGTAGCCGTCGTGGCCGCCGAAGTCGCCGTACCCCGCGCCGTAGTCCGCCGCGTAGGAGGGGGTGGCCATCATGCTGCCGAGCAGGGTGCCCACCAGCAGGCCGGGCAGGATGCCGCCGCCGAAGTATCCGCCGGCCCAGGGGCCGTAGGCGGGACCGGCGTCCCAGTAGGGCCGACGGCCCCAGGCGGTGTCGACCTCGCGGATCTGCGGCTCGCGGCCCTCGGCCAGCCGTACCCGGTCGGCGGCGCACACCGGCACCTCGCGGGTCACCCCGCCCGGCGGGGTCCAGGAGGCGTCGGCCACCGAGGGGCCGTGCCGGGGGTCGAAGAAGCACGGCGGGCGCCGCTCGGGCAGCGGCCGTCCCTCGCGGCGCGCGGCGAGCTGCGCGAGGCTGAACCGCCCCTCCTTCAACGCCTCGGTGACCGCGCGCACGTCCTCGGGCCTGCGGGCCTCGGCCATGTGCTGCTTGGCCTGCTCGTAGGCGTCCAGGGCCCGTTCGTAGTCGGCGCGCATGGCGTCGTCGGCGCCGGGCTCGGCCGGATGGAAGTCCAATCGGTCCAGCTCCTCGCCGAAGGCCGTGATGTCCTCGTCCACGACGACCCGCAGCTTCTCCAGGGCGGTCCGCTGCTCCTCCTCCCGGCGCCGCCGGGTGTGCCGCGCCATGGCATAGGCGCCCGCCCCGCACAGCACCAGCAGCGCCCCCACGGTGATCAGCGTGGTGGAGGGCACACCGGTGCGGCCGGAGCCGCCCCAGCTCGCGGGGGCCGAGCCGCGCATGGCGGGCAGGGCCCGGTCGGTGAAGTCGGTGAGCTGGGTGACGGCGTCCTGTCCCTGCACGCTGGTGACCAGGTTGCGCACGGCGGTGCGGGAGAGCACCGAGGAGTCGGCACGGGCGTCGAAGCGGTCGCCCAGGCGGACGGCGTAGACACCGGTGACGCCGGTGGCGGTGCGCAGGTCGGTGAAGAGGTTCTCGGTCGGGTAGCCGGCCGGCAGCACGGCGACGAACAGCGGCTTGTCGGCGTCCTCGATCCGTCGCGCCAGCGCCGCGGCGTCCTCCGGGGACAGCTGGCCGGAGGCGGCCGGATCCACGTAGACGGGGCTTTCGCGCAAGGCCCGTGCGACCGTCGAGACGCTGTCGGCGGCCTCGGCGCGCGGCAGCCCGGTGGACAGCACGGCCAGGACGGCCACCGCGAGCGCGACCAGCAGCCGCAGGGGGGCTCGGGTCAGGACGACGGCCTTCATGGTTAGAAACTACCTGAAATCCGGGCAAGACGGTCACCCGTACGGGTGTGCGCACCGGCCGGGCGACGTAGGGTCGGCGGTGGATCCGGGCCGTACGGCCCGGGCCGACGACGCCGACGCCCGGGAGGACGGCATGACCACACCACGGGATTTGCTGCTCGTCACTTTGGACGTCCCGGGCACCCGTCCCGTGGAGCAGGGGGACCTCTCGCTGGCCTTGGCGGGCGCGGAACTCGCCGATCTGCTCGCCGAGGAGTCCGTCTCCCTGGAGGACGACCGGATCGTGCCCGGCCTGATCCCGGCCACCGGCGACCGGATGCGCAACCAGGCGAGCGCCGCGCTCGTGCGCCAGGCGCCGTACGAGACCGTGGAGGACTGGCTGTGGCGGCGCGGCCGCGGGCTGGCCGCGGCGTACGTGGCGGAGATGCGGGCCCAGGGGCAGCTGGCCGCACCGCGCTACCGCTGGATGCCGGCCGGACCGCCGCAGCCGGCCGACTCGCCGGCCCGGAGCGCGGCGGCCCGCCGCTGGGCCGCACGCGAGCCGGTCCTGGTCGCACTGGCCGCCGCCCTGGGCATCGAGGCCGGGCGGCCCGTCGCCCTGGACGAGGACGACGACGAGGCGCTGCCGACCGTGCTGGCCGCCGTCGCTCACGCGGTGACCGAGCTGGAGGGCGTGCGGCAGCGGCGCCGCATCGAGGACGCCGCCTTCGACAACATCTGGCGGGCGCCCTGAGGGTTCCGGGGGGGGGTGGGCGCCCTCGGGCGCGCGCCGCGGCCACCGGGGGGCGCCAGGAAGCTACCGGGCCGGTTCCACGCCCGCCCGCAGCAGCCCGTAGGTGTAGGCGTCCTCCAGGGCCTGCCAGGAGGCGGCGATCACGTTGTCGGCGACGCCCACCGTGGACCACTCCCCCACGCCGTCGGAGGTGGACACCAGCACGCGGGTGGTGGAGGAGGTGCCGTGCCGGCCCTCCAGGATGCGGACCTTGTAGTCGACCAGTTCCAGGGTGCCGAGCTGGGGATAGATCTTCTCCAGGGCCACGCGCAGGGCGCGGTCGAGGGCGTTGACCGGGCCGTTGCCCTCGGCGGTGGCCACGATCCGCTCGCCCTTGGCCCACAGCTTGACGGTGGCCTCGTTGGCGTGCGTGCCGTCGGGGCGGTCCTCGACGATGGCCCGCCAGGACTCCACGTCGAAGTAGCGCCGCGGACCGCCCTCGGCCTCGGCGCGCAGCAGCAGTTCGAAGCTGGCGTCGGCGGCCTCGTAGGTGTAGCCCTTGAGTTCGCGTTCCTTGACGCGTTCGACGATGCGGCCGACGAGTTCCCGGTCGCCGCCGAGGTCGATGCCGAGTTCCTTGCCCTTCAGTTCCACCGAGGCCCGGCCGGCCATGTCGGAGACCAGCATGCGCATGGTGTTGCCGACCGACTCGGGGTCGATGTGCTGGTACAGGTCCGGGTCGACCTTGATGGCGGAGGCGTGCAGGCCGGCCTTGTGGGCGAAGGCGGAGACGCCCACATAGGGCTGGTGGGTGGAGGGCGTGAGGTTGACGACCTCGGCGATGGCGTGGGAGATGCGGGTCATCTCGCGCAGCCGGCCCTCGGGGAGCACCTGCTTGCCGTATTTCAGTTCCAGGGCGGCGACGACCGGGAAGAGGTTGGCGTTGCCGACGCGCTCGCCGTAGCCGTTGGCGGTGCACTGCACGTGGGTGGCGCCGGCGTCCACGGCGGCGAGGGTGTTGGCGACGGCGCAGCCGGTGTCGTCCTGGGCGTGGATGCCCAGCCGGGCGCCGGTGTCGGCCAGCACGGTGGCGACGGTCGCGTGGACCTGGGCGGGGAGCATGCCGCCGTTGGTGTCGCACAGGACGACCACGTCCGCGCCGGCCTCGGCGGCGGTGCGCACGACCGCGGTGGCGTACTCGGGGTTGGCGCGGTAGCCGTCGAAGAAGTGCTCGCAGTCCACGAAGACGCGGCGGCCCTGGGAGCGCAGGTGGGAGACGGTGTCCCGGACCATCTCCAGGTTCTCCTCCAGGGTGGTGCGCAGGGCCAGTTCCACGTGCCGGTCGTGCGCCTTGGCGACCAGGGTGATCACCTCGGCGCCGGAGTCCAGCAGCGCCTGCACCTGCCGGTCCTCGGCGGCGGTGGTCCCGGTCCGGCGCGTGGAGCCGAAGGCGACCAGCTGGGCGTGGCGGAAGTCGATCTCCTCACGGGCGCGCGCGAAGAACTCGGTGTCGCGCGGGTTCGCGCCGGGCCAGCCGCCCTCGATGAAGCCCACGCCGAAGTCGTCCAGGTGCCGGGCGATGGCCAGCTTGTCGGCGACGGTGAGGTTGATGCCCTCGCGCTGGGCGCCGTCGCGCAGGGTCGTGTCGAAGACGTGGAACGAGTCGTCCAGCGGGCTGGATGCGGACATGTCTGAGGCTCCTGGTGTGGGATCTCGGTCATAACCGGAATAACCGGTTCCACCGTCCCCCATCCTCCCTTGCGCCTCGTTCCCGGCTGAGGTGGGCCAGGAAAACGAAAAACCTCTCGCGGGTGCGAGAGGTCTGCGCGCGGGTCGAGGACGACGGCGGCCGCCCGTACCTGGTCGTACGAGGCGGTCACTGCGGACCGGCGCGCCTGCTGCCAATAATCATGGCGAACGAGAGCACGGCGGCAGTCTCGCACACCTCCGCCCGCACCCGCACGACGTCTCAGCATGCGGGCGACGTCCCGGACACCCGTTCGGGACCCGCCGGGCGCGGCCCGGCGGGTCGCACGGCACGGAGCGGGCAGGCCGCCGGGGCGGCGGGCCGCCCCCGGCTCAGCCGTGCACGTGGCTGCGGACCGGGGCGTCGTCCGCGGTGCGCATGCGGGTCAGGTCCAGGTCACGGGTCTCCCGCATGGTGACGTACACCACCAGCGAGACGGCCGCGCAGCCGGCCACGTACCAGTAGAACCCGGACTCGGCGCCGGCGTTCTTGAACCACAGCGCGACGTACTCGGCGGTGCCGCCGAACAGGGCGTTGGCCAGGGCGTAGGACAGGGCCACACCGAGGGCGCGCACGCCGGTGGGGAACAGCTCGGCCTTCACACAGGCGTTGATGGAGGTGTAGCCGGTGACCACCACCAGCGCCAGCAGGGACAGCCCGAACGCCGGCCAGAAGCTGCCGGCGTGCTTGAGCAGGGTCATGATCGGCACGGTCAGCAGGGTGGAGCCGACCGCGAACCCGATCAGCAGCGGGCGACGGCCGATCCGGTCGGACAGATGGCCGGCCAGCGGCTGCAGACAGGCGAAGACGATCAACGCGGTGAAGGACACCAGGGTCGCGGTCCGCTTGGGCAGGCCGGCCGTGTTGGACAGGTACTTCGTCAAGTACGTCGTGTAGGTGTAGTAGGCCACGGTGCCGCCCATGGTCAGGGCCATCACCAGCAGCGCCTCCCGCTTGTGCTGCCACAGGGCGCGCAGCGTGCCGCGCTCCTGGTCCGCGCCGGCGTCCGCCTCGTAGATCTCGGTCTCCAGCATGTTGCGGCGCAGGTAGAAGACGACGGCCGCGCCGAGCGCCCCGATCACGAACGGGATGCGCCAGCCGTAGCTGTGCAGGGCGTCGTCGGACATCGTGTGCTGGAGCAGGATCTGCAGGCCGAGGCCGATGATCTGTCCGGCGGTCATGGAGACGTACTGGAAGCTGGAGGTGAAGCCGCGGCGCCGGGGGTCGGAGGCCTCGGTGAGGTAGGTGGCGCTGGCCGCGTACTCGCCGCCCACCGACAGCCCCTGCAGCAGCCGGGCGACGAGCAGGACCGCCGCTCCGCCGTAGCCGGCGACCGCGTAGGTCGGCGCGACGGCGATGAGCACCGCGGAGGCGGACATCAGCGTGACGGTCAGGGTGAGCGCCGCCTTGCGGCCCCGGCGGTCGCCGACCCGGCCGAGCAGCCAGCCGCCGACCGGCCGCATGAAGAAGCCGACGGCGAAGATGCCCGCGGTGTTCAGCATCTGGGCGGTCGGGTTCCCGTGCGGGAAGAACGCTCCGGCGAAGTAGGTGGCGAAGCTGGCGTAGACGAACCAGTCGTACCACTCGACCATGTTGCCGGCCGAACCGATCCAGATCTTCTTCCAGTGATCACGTCCCATGGACGTAACGTGCCGGGTGCGGCCCGCCCGGACAAGACCGTCGCCGGGTGATTTTCCCTGTTCATGACATGAATCACGGAGGGGCCCCGACCGTGCGCCCTCGCGGGGCGCGCCGGCGGATCCTGTGGCGCGGCACACGGACCCTTCGGCGCCCGGACCGCGCGAAGCCCCGACGGCCTCAGGCCGCCGCGGAACGGACTCCGCTGCGGCCTGCGATGCCGTCGGGTGCGGTGCGGTTCAGCACACCTGGTGCATCCAGCCGTGCCGGTCCTCCACCAGGCCACGCTGGATGCCCAGCAGGGCCTCGCGCAGCCGCATGGTGACCGGGCCGGGGGTGCCGTCGCCGTGCGTCCAGGCGTCCGTCTTGGTCTTGACCTGGCCGATCGGGGTGACCACGGCGGCGGTGCCGCAGGCGAAGACCTCGGTGAGCGCACCGGAGGCGGCGTCCGCCCGCCACTGCTCCAGGGTGATCACGCCCTCCTCGGCGGTGTAGCCCAGGTCGCGGGCGACCTGGAGCAGGGAGTCGCGGGTGATGCCCTCCAGGATCGAGCCGCTCAGCTCCGGGGTGATGATCCGGTCGCCGTAGACGAAGGCGACGTTCATGCTGCCGCTCTCCTCGACCTTGGTGCGGGTCGCCGCGTCGAGGTAGACGACCTGGTCGCAGCCGTTGGCCGCGGCCTCGGCCTGCGGCAGCAGGGAGGCGGCGTAGTTGCCGCCGGTCTTGGCGTCACCGGTGCCGCCGGGGACGGCGCGCACGTAGTCCTCGGAGACCCAGATGGTCACCGGGGCGACCCCGCCGGGGAAGTAGGCGCCGGACGGGGAGGCGATCAGCAGGAACAGGTACTCGTTGGCCGGGTGGACCCCGAGCCCGTTCTCCGCGGCGAACATGAAGGGCCGCAGGTACAGGGCCTCCTCGCCGCCGTGCGGCGGCACCCAGTCGGCGTCCTGGGTGATCAGGGCGTCCAGGGCCGCGATGAACAGCTCCTCGGGCAGCTCGGCCATGGCCATGCGGCGGGCGGAGTTACGGAAGCGGCGGGCGTTGGCCTCCGGGCGGAAGACCGCGACGGACCCGTCGGGCTGACGGTAGGCCTTGAGACCTTCGAAGATCTCCTGGCCGTAGTGCAGCACATGGCAGGAGGGGTCGAGGGAGATCGGCCCGTAGGGGACGAGTTCGGCGTCGTGCCAGCCCCGGCCCTCGGTCCAGCGGATCGTCACCATGTGATCGGTGAAGTGGCGGCCGAAGCCGGGGTTGGCCAGGATCGCCTCTCGCTCGGCCGCGGGCAGCGGGGTGGACGAGGGCTTGAGCGCGATCGTGGGCGTCGTCATGTGTGCGTGTCCTTCACCGTTGTCGTGACGGGCCGCGCTCACGCCCGTGCGACCGGCGGCCGACGCTTGGACGTCCGAGTATCCCCTCTTGTCGCGGCTCCACGTCGGATTATCGCTCTCGGGCGTGCTGCGGCAAGGGACGGGGTGAGTGCGGTGCTGACTGTGGCCGGCCGCGCGGCCGCGGCCGGGCATACGGATAGCCGCCGGGTGCTGGGGGCGACCCGACGGCTTCGAGAGTTCGAGCGGCGCGGCGGGTCAGCCGGCGGCTACGCGTACGCGGAGCGCGTCGCCGATCTCGGAGGTGCTGCGTGCCGGCAGTGTGGCCCGTTCCGCGAGGTCGGCGGAGACGGCGTCCTCGATCCGGCCGGCCTCGGCCTCGTAGCCGAGGTGGCGCAGGAGCAGAGCGACGGACAGGACGGTGGCGGTGGGGTCGGCCTTGCCCTGGCCGGCGATGTCCGGGGCCGAGCCGTGGACGGGCTCGAACATGGACGGGTAGGCGCGGCTCGGGTTGATGTTGCCGGACGCGGCGATGCCGATGCCGCCCGAGACGGCCGCGGCCAGGTCGGTGATGATGTCGCCGAAGAGGTTGTCGGTGACGATGACGTCGAACCGCTCCGGCTGGGTGACGAGGTAGATGGTGGCGGCGTCGACGTGGATGTACTCGGTGGTGACCTCGGGGTACTCCTGGGCGACCCGGTGGAAGACGTCCGTCCACAGGTGGCCCGCGAAGGTCAGCACGTTGTTCTTGTGGACCAGCGTGAGCTTCTTGCGGGGGCGGGCCTGGGCGCGGGCGAACGCGTCGCGCACCACGCGCTCGACACCGTAGGCGGTGTTGACCGAGACCTCGGTGGCGACCTCGTGCTCGGTGCCCTTGCGGATCGTGCCGCCGTTCCCGGTGTACGGGCCCTCGGTGCCCTCCCGGACGACGATGAAGTCGATCTTCGGGTCGCCGGCCAGCGGGGTCGCCACGCCCGGCAGCAGCTTGCTCGGGCGCAGGTTGACGTGGTGGTCGAAGGCGAAGCGGAGCTTGAGCAGGAAGCCGCGCTCCAGGACGCCGGAGGGCACGGACGGGTCGCCGATCGCGCCGAGCAGGATGGCGTCGTGCCGCTTGAGCTGTTCCAGGTCGGCGTCGGTGAGGGTCTCACCGGTGGCGTGGTAGCGCCGGGCGCCGAAGTCGTACTCCGTGGTCTCCAGCTTCACGTCCTGCGGGAGGACGGCGGTGAGGACCTTCAGGCCCTCGGCCACCACTTCCGGGCCGATGCCGTCACCGGGGATCACTGCGAGGTCGATGCTGCGAGACATGCCCGCACCCTACTCGCGTGTCCCATGACATGACACACGGTGTCCGCGATGCGGACACCGTGTCGTTGCGGGGAGGGCCGGGAAGGGGACGGCGCCCGGCCTGGAGAGGCCGCGCGCCCGAACCGGAGGCTTCAGCGTTTACCCCTCCCCGGGGAGGTCAGTGCCCGGTCGCACCGCCGTTGTCGCGGCGGTCGAGAGCGCGCTGGAGGGCGGCGGCGGCGTTCCGGCGGTCGGACTCGTTGGAACGGGAGACGTGACGGACGCGGCGGCGGACGGTCGTCTCGGCCATGGCAATCCACTCCTTCGGGACAGCACGGAGCGCGGAAGAAGAAAAAAGGGGGACGCCGGATGCGGCGGGGAGCAGCGGAGCCGCAGGGATCGCCTGCACGGGGCCCGGCTCACGACCGCCGTTCGCTGGATGAGCGAGACGTTCGGCTCCTACAAAGCTAGGGGAGGATCACGCAGCTGTCTGCACAACTGCTCGGACTTCCTACTATCTGAGACGGCCCTCCCCCGCCCACCGCTGTGACCTGCATTTTTCGGTACGCCGGTGCCGGACATGGCGGACGGGCCGGGTGCCGCGGCACCCGGCCCGTCCTGCCGTCGGTCCGCCGGGGACCGTCAGCCCATGTGCGGGTAGGTGTAGTCGGTCGGCGGGACCAGGGCCTCCTTGATGGCCCGGGTCAGGGTCCAGCGCAGCAGGTTCTGCGGGGCGCCGGCCTTGTCGTTGGTGCCGGAGGCACGGCCGCCGCCGAAGGGCTGCTGGCCGACCACGGCGCCGGTCGACTTGTCGTTGATGTAGAAGTTGCCGGCCGCGTAGCGCAGCTTCTCGGCCGTGTAGGCGGCCGCCGCACGGTCATTGGCGATGACCGAGCCGGTGAGCGCGTAGTCGGACACCGACTCCATCTGGGTCAGCATCTCGTCGTACGCGTCGTCCTCGTAGACGTACACGGCGAGGATCGGGCCGAAGTACTCGGTGCGGAACACCTCGTTCTCCGGGTCGGTGCACTCGATGACGGTCGGGCGGACGAACCAGCCGACCGAGTCGTCGTAGGTGCCGCCCGCGACGATGGTGCACGCCGGGTCCTGCGCGGCCCGGTCGATGGCGGCCTTGTTCTTGGCGAAGGCCCGCTCGTCGATGACCGCGCCGATGAAGTTGGACAGGTCTGTGACGTCGCCCATGGTGAGCGCGTCCACCTCGGCGGTGAACTCCTCCTTGAACCCGTCGTTCCAGATGGACGCCGGGATGTAGGCGCGGGAGGTCGCCGAGCACTTCTGGCCCTGGTACTCGAAGGCACCGCGGATCAGGGCGGTCTTGAGCACCGCGCGGTCGGCGCTGGGGTGGGCGACCAGGAAGTCCTTGCCGCCGGTCTCGCCGACCAGCCGCGGGTAGGTGCGGTACTTCTCGATGTTGTTGCCCACCGTCTTCCACAGGTGCTGGAAGGTCTTGGTGGAGCCGGTGAAGTGGATGCCGGCCAGGTCGCGGTGGTTGAGCGCCACCTCGGAGACCTCCAGGCCGTCACCGGTGAGGAGGTTGATGACGCCCGCGGGCATACCCGCCTCCTCCAGCAGCTGCATCAGCAGCACGGCGGCGTGCGTCTGGGTCGGCGACGGCTTCCAGATCACCACGTTGCCCATGAGGGCGGGCGCGGTGGGCAGGTTGGCGGCGATCGCCGAGAAGTTGAACGGCGTGATCGCGTAGACGAAGCCCTCCAGCGGGCGGTGGTCCAGGCGGTTCCACACGCCCGGGGAGTTGGCGGCCGGCTGCTCGGCGAGGATCTGCCGGGCGTAGTGGACGTTGAAGCGCCAGAAGTCGACCAGCTCGCAGGGGGTGTCGATCTCGGCCTGCTGGACGGTCTTGGACTGGCCCAGCATGGTGGAGGCGGCGATGGTCTCGCGCCACGGGCCGGACAGCAGCTCGGCGGCGCGCAGGATGATCGCCGCACGGTCGTCGAAGGACATCGCCCGCCAGGCCGGGGCGGCGGCCAGGGCCGCGTCGATGGCGTCCTGGGCGTCCTGCTTGGTGGCGTTGCGGTAGGTGCCGAGGACGGCCTTGCGGTTGTGCGGCTGGACGACCTCGAAGGCCTCACCGCCGCCCATCCGCTTCACCCCGTTGATGGTGCAGGGCAGGTCGATGGGGTTCTCGGCCAGCTCCTTGAGCTTGGCCTGCAGACGGGCACGCTCGGGCGAGCCGGGGGCGTAGCCGTGCACCGGCTCGTTGACGGGGGTGGGGACCTGGGTCACAGCGTCCATGGGTTCCGTGGCTCCTTGTACGTGAGCGGGTGTTCGGGGTACGTCGTGGGTCCGGGCTCAGCCCTTGGTGACCATCGAGCGGAGGAAGAAACGCAGGTTCGCCGGCTTCTCCGCCAGACGGCGCATGAAATAGCCGTACCAGTCGGTGCCGTAGGCCGTGTAGACGCGCATGCGGTGGCCCTCGGCGGCCAGCCGCAGCTGCTCCTCGCTGCGGATGCCGTACAGCATCTGGAACTCGTACTCGTCCAGCTTGCGGCCGGCGGTGCGGGCCATCTCCTGCGCGATGGAGATCAGACGCGGGTCGTGGGAGGCGACCATCGGGTAGCCGTCGCCCTCCATCAGGATGCGCAGGATCCGCACGTACGCCTTGTCGATCTCGTGCTTGTTCTGGTAGGCGACCTCGGCGGGCTCCTTGTAGGCCCCCTTCACCAACCGTACGCGAGAGCCGCTCGCCGCGAGGCGGCGCGCGTCGGCCTCGGTGCGGAACAGGTACGCCTGGATGACGCAGCCGGTCTGCGGGAAGTCCTTCCGCAGCTCCTCGTGGACGGCGAACATCGAGTCCAGGGTGGTGTGGTCCTCCGCGTCGAGGGTGACCGTGGTGCCGATGCCGGCGGCGGCCTCGACGACCGGGCGGACGTTGGCGAGCGCCAGCTCGTGGCCGCCGGGCAGCGCCTGGCCGAACATGGACAGCTTCACCGACATCTCGACCTTCTCGCCCAGGTCCAGGCCCTTGAGCCGGTCGATCAGCGTCAGGTACGCGTCCCGTGCGGCGGTCGCCTGCTCCGGGGTGGTGATGTCCTCGCCGACCACGTCCATGGTCAGCTCCAGACCCTTGCCGGTCAGGTCCTCGACGACGGGGACGATGTCGTCCACGGTCTCGCCGGCGATGAAGCGGTCGACGACCTGCTTGGTCACCGGGGCCGCCGTAATCAGCCGTCGCATCCGGTCGCTGCGCGACGCGGCGAGAATCACGGGACCCAGCACGGGGCACCTCCACAACTGTCAGCAAAGGGCCGAACCCGACGATCCGGGCCGGCACGGAGAACCACCGTGAAAGCTATGGATCACTGTGATCGTGGGCCACTGACAGCTGTCACGCATCCGCGCCCGTGATCTCAGACAGGTGTATGAAGGCCGTTCCCGGATGGTGGAGAATGCCCGGGTGAGGGCCGACGACAAGGGTGACTACCAGGAACTGGTCGACGAGATCTCGGAACTGCTCGGCGCGCCGGCCACCCTGGAGAGCCGCACCTTCGAGCTGATCGCCTTCGGCGCCTACGACAGCGAGGGCGACCTGGATCCGTCGGCGCTGGACCCGGTGCGCACCCGGTCGATCCTCACCCGGCGCTCCACCGCCGCGGTGCGCCGCTGGTTCGAGAGTTTCGGCATCACCCGCGCCACCGGGCCGGTGCGCATCCCGCCCACCCCCGAGGCCGGCGTCTACCGGGGACGGATCTGCCTGCCGGTACGCCATCGGGGTGTCGTCCTCGGCTACGTCTGGCTGCTGGACGACGACCCGGGCCCCGGCGAGCAGCAGCTGGCGGCGGCGATGGCGGTCACGGCGCGGATCGGTGCGCTGCTCGCCGACGAGGTGCAGCACGGCGCCGACCTCACCCGGGAGCTGCGCGCGGTGCTCACCGCGCAGGAGGGCTGGCCGCGCGAGGCGGCGGTGGCGGAGCTGCGCACGGCGCTGGGGGCCCGCGGCGAGGGCCCGCACACCCTGGTGTGCGTGGCGCCCTGGCCGTCCGCCGACCCCGACGACGCCCCGTCGGTGCGCACCCTGCCGGGGGCGACGGCCCTGTGCACGGTGCCGTGGGGGGTCGCGGACCAGTGCCTGGGCGTGCTGATCAGGCTGCGCTCGACGGACGCGGCCGCCCCCGCGACCTCGGCGGCGGCCCGGCTGCTGGAGCGGGCCGGTGGTGCGGCGGCCGCCGGGATCGCCGCCGGCTGCACGGGCCTGGCCGGGCTGGGCACGGCCTGGGCGCAGGCGTCGGCGGCGGCACGGGCCGCGCTGGCCGAGCCGCGCCTGGGACCGGTGGCGCAGTGGGCTCACATCGGCCCCTACCGGCTGCTGACCGCGCTGCCGCCGCGCGCCGCGCAGGATCCCGTGGTGGGACCGCTGCTGGCCCCCGCCCACCGTGAGCTGGCCCGCACCGCCGAGGTCTACCTCGACTGCGCCGGCCAGGCAGGACGGACGGCCGCGGAGCTGGGCATCCACCGGCAGACCCTGTACTACCGCCTGTCCCGGGTGGAGCAGCTGACCGGCCTGGATTTGGACGAGGGCGAGGACCGGCTGCTGCTGCACATGGCACTGAAGGCGGCGCGTCTGTAGGGCGGGGTGGAGTGCCGTCGCGCCTGTAGGGGAGGGCCGCGCCTATAGGGGAGGGCGGAGTGCCGGGTCAGCCGCGCCCCGTGCCCTCGAGCACGCGCCGCAGCCCCTCGGCGAGCGCGTCGGCGTCGGGGGCCCGCTCCGGGTCGAACTGCCACTGGAGGATGAGGCCCGACATCAGGACGGTGCAGAACCGGCCGACCGTGTCCAGGACGTCGTCCGTCACCTGCTCCGCCGGGATGCCCAGGAACAGGGCGACGAGGGCCCGTTCGGCATCCCGCTGCTGCTGCGCGAGGTGGTCGCGCACGACGGGGAGCCGGTCGCCCAGGGCGGCGATCTCGATGCCGAGCCGCCACACCGATCCGGGTTCGCGCATCGTGCCGATGATGTGCGCCCACACCTGCCGGAACCGCTCCAGGGATCCGGGTTCGGCCGTGACGCCGCCGCTGTCCGGCCCCTCGAAGGCGTCGGAGGTCTCGGCCACCAGCTCCCCGTACGCCTGCGCCAGCAGCGTTTCCTTGGAGCCGTAGTGGTACCCGATGGACGCGAGGTTGGTGCCCGACTCCTTGACGATGTCGCGCGCCGTGGTGCGCAGGAAGCCCTTGTGCAGCAGACAGCGCTTGGCACCCTCCAGCAGATCCTCACGGTGTCCCATGCGGTCACCCTACCCGGGGCCATACAAGCGTCCTAGACGCATGTTCTATACGCTCGTTCAGTACGCCGGTACAGTCCTCGCGCGTGACGACGAACCCGACCGACCCCGCCGGCGCACCGAGCGCGCCCCGTCGTGTCGGCCCGTCGCGAGTGGGCCGCGCTCGGCGTGCTGATGCTGCCGCTGCCGCTGGTCTTCAGGGACGTCCCGGCCCTGTTCTTCGCGCCCCGCGATCAGCGCCGACCTGCGCTCGAGCGGCACCCGGCAGCTGTGGTTCCTCGGCCCGCCGGCGGGGAGAAGACGAACGCCGGACGGGCGACCGAGGTCGGCCCGTCCGGCGTTCGTTCGTGCACGCCTCGGACTGAGGTCTCAGACGAGGTTCACCGAGCGGGCGGACGTCGCGCCGATCTCGGCGGCGACCTCCGACATCACCGCGGCGGGAACCGTGTCGTCGACGGTCAGCACCGCCAGGGCCTCGCCACCCACCGTCGAGCGGGAGACCTGCATGCCGGCGATGTTGATGCCCGCCTCGCCGATGATCCGGCCGACGGTGCCGACGACACCCGGACGGTCCTCGTAGCGCAGGACCACCATGTGGTCGGCGAGCGCCAGGTCGACGTCGTAGTCGCCGACCGCGACGAGCTTCTGCACATGCTTCGGGCCGGCCAGCGTGCCGGAGACGGAGACCTCCTCGCCGCTGGCGAGGGTGCCGCGCACGGTGACCACGTTGCGGTGGTCGCTCGCCTCGGAGCTGGTGGTCAGCCGCACCTCGACACCGCGCTCCTGGGCGAACAGCGGCGCGTTGACATAGGAGACCGTCTCGTCGACGACGTCCTCGAAGACGCCCTTGAGCGCGGACAGCTCCAGCACCTTCACGTCGTACTGGGTGATCTCGCCGTACACCTCGACGTCCAGGCGGACGGCGACCTCGCCGGCGAGCGCGGTGAAGATGCGGCCGAGGCGCTCGGCGAGCGGCAGGGCCGGCTTGACGTCCTCGGCGATCACGCCGCCCTGGACGTTCACCGCGTCCGGGACCAGCTCACCGGCCAGCGCGAGCCGGACGGACTTGGCGACGGCGATGCCCGCCTTCTCCTGCGCCTCGTCGGTGGAGGCGCCCAGGTGCGGGGTGCACACCACCTGGTCGAACTCGAACAGCGGGGAGTCCGTGCACGGCTCCTTGGCGTACACGTCCAGACCGGCTCCGGCGACCCGGCCCTCCTTGAGCGCCGCGTACAGCGCCTGCTCGTCGACGATGCCGCCGCGGGCGGCGTTGACGATGCGCACCGTCGGCTTGACCTTGCTCAGGGCCTCCTCGCCGATCAGGCCGATCGTCTCGGGGGTCTTGGGCAGGTGGACGGTGATGAAGTCGGAGATCTCCAGCAGCTCGTCCAGGGAGACCACCCGCACACCCATCTGCGCGGCGCGCGCGGGCTGCACATAGGGGTCGTAGGCGACGACCTTCATGCCGAAGGCGGACATGCGCTGGGCCACCAGGGCACCGAT
Source organism: Streptomyces thermoviolaceus (assembly GCF_045209695.1). Lineage (NCBI taxonomy): Bacteria > Bacillati > Actinomycetota > Actinomycetes > Kitasatosporales > Streptomycetaceae > Streptomyces > Streptomyces thermoviolaceus. The sequence continues at coordinate 1,642,123 of NZ_CP109280.1, forward strand.
GCGGCCGAGGCCGACGACGCCGAGGGTCTTCTCGGCGAGCTCGACACCGACGTACTTGCTGCGCTTCCACTCGCCGTTCTTCAGCGCGGCGTTGGCCTGCGGGATGTTGCGGGCGGTCGCGATGATCAGACCGCAGGCCAGTTCGGCGGCGGTGACGATGTTCGAGGTGGGCGCGTTGACGACCATCACGCCGGCCTTGGTGGCGGCGGAGACGTCCACGTTGTCCAGGCCCACGCCCGCCCGGGCGACGACCTTGAGCTTGTTCGCGGCGGCGATCGCCTCGGCGTCGACCTTGGTGGCCGAACGGATCAGGATCGCGTCGACATCGGCGATGGCGGGGAGAAGCTCGGCACGGTCGGCGCCGTTGCAGTACCGGATCTCGAAGTCCGGACCGAGCGCGTCGACGGTGGCGGGCGACAGCTCTTCAGCGATGAGTACGACAGGTTTCGAGCTCACGTGAGTCCTCACATGTGCGATGCGGACGGCCGTCCCGACGGCCGCAGGCGGAGGAGGGGGCTACCGCGTGGAAGACGCACGACGCTGTGGGCCTGACGCGTTGTTCTTCTGCAGTGTAGTGGCGCCGGGTGCGTCGCACTGCGCCGCTGCGGAAGGATCACCCGTCCGTGGCTGGACAGGGTGGACAAGGCCGCACGCCCCCGTCGCTGTCGACGGTACCCCCTGGCGGCGGCAAAAGGGGCCGGAGCGATGCTCCGGCCCCGTACGGCGAGGCTTACGCCTCCTCGTTCACCCAGCTCATGAGCTTGCGCAGCTCCTTGCCGGTGGTCTCCAGCAGGTGCTCCGAGTCCTGCTTCTTGTACTCGTTGTACTTCTTCAGACCGCCGTGGTACTCGTCCATCCAGGTCCGGGCGAAGGAGCCGTCCTGGATCTCGGACAGGATCTTCTTCATCTCGGCCTTGGTGGCGTCGGTGACGATGCGCGGGCCGCTGACGTAGTCGCCCCACTCGGCGGTCTCGGAGATCGACCAGCGCATCTTCTCCAGGCCGCCCTCGTACATCAGGTCGACGATCAGCTTCAGCTCGTGCAGGCACTCGAAGTAGGCGATCTCCGGCTGGTAGCCCGCCTCGACCAGGGTCTCGAAGCCGGCCTTCACCAGGGCGGCGGTGCCGCCGCACAGCACGGCCTGCTCGCCGAACAGGTCGGTCTCGGTCTCCTCGGTGAAGGTGGTCTTGATGACGCCGGCCCGGGTGCCGCCGATGGCCTTGGCGTAGGACAGCGCCAGCGCGAAGCCGTTGCCCGAGGCGTCCTGCTCGACCGCGACGATGCAGGGGACGCCGCGGCCCTCCTCGTACTGACGGCGCACCAGGTGACCCGGGCCCTTCGGGGCGACCATGCAGACGTCCACGCCGGCCGGGGGCTTGATCAGACCGAAGCGGATGTTGAAGCCGTGGCCGAAGAACAGGGCGTCGCCGTCCTTCAGGTTCGGGGCGATGGACTCCTCGTAGACCTGGGCCTGGATCGGGTCCGGGACCAGGATCATGATGACGTCGGCCTCGGCGGCGGCCTCGGCGGGGGTGACCACCCGCAGGCCCTGCTCCTCGGCCTTCGCCTTGGACTTGGAGCCCTCGTGCAGACCCACCCGGACGTCCACGCCGGAGTCGCGCAGCGACAGGGCGTGGGCGTGGCCCTGGCTGCCGTAGCCGATGACCGCGACCTTGCGGCCCTGGATGATGGACAGGTCGGCGTCAGCGTCGTAGAACAGCTCGGCCACTGTGTTCTCTCCTTGATGTGCAGGTTGTGCGTCCCACCGTATGCCGGTGGGCGGACGGGAGGTCCGGAGGTCTCGGTATGCGGGCGGCCGGGGTGCGGCCGGCCGCCCGGATGCGTCGTCAGAAGGACGGACGCGGTGGGTCGTGCCGTCAGGCCGACCGGTCGAGGGCGCGCAGGGAACGGTCCGTGATCGAACGGGCGCCACGTCCGATCGCGATGGTGCCGGACTGGACCAGCTCCTTGATGCCGAACGGCTCCAGCATGCGGAGCATGGCCGACAGCTTGTCGCTGGACCCGGTGGCCTCCACGGTCACCGCCTCCGGGGAGACGTCGACCGTCTTGGCGCGGAAGAGCTGCACGATCTCGACGATCTGGGAGCGCGTCTCGTTGTCGGCGCGCACCTTCACCAGGACGAGTTCGCGCTGGACGGCCTGGGCGGGATCCAGCTCGACGATCTTGAGCACATTGACGAGCTTGTTGAGCTGCTTGGTCACCTGCTCCAGCGGCAGGTCCTCGACACTGACCACGATGGTGATGCGGGAGATGTCGGGGTGCTCGGTCACGCCGACCGCGAGCGAGTCGATGTTGAAGCCGCGGCGGGAGAACAGGGCGGCGATCCGCGCCAGGATGCCGGGGGTGTTCTCGACCAGGACCGAGAGCGTGTGCTTGGTGGACATGTCGGTCGTACCTTCCTGAAGTCCTCGGGTGTCCCGGTGCTCTCAGTCGTCCTCGGTGTCGCCGAAGTCGGGTCGCACGTCCCGGGCCGCCATGATCTCGTCGTTGGAGGTGCCGGCGGCGACCATCGGCCAGACCATGGCGTCCTCGTGGACGATGAAGTCCACGACGACGGGCCGGTCGTCGATGGCGTTCGCCTCCTCGATGACCTTGTCCAGGTCCTCGGGCCGCTCGCAGCGCAGCGCGTGGCAGCCCATCGCCTCGGCCAGCTTCACGAAGTCGGGGACGCGGGTGCCGCGGGCCTCGGGGTCGACGTCGTCCGGGGCGGAGTGCAGGACGGTGTTGGAGTAGCGCTGGTTGTAGAACAGCGTCTGCCACTGGCGGACCATCCCCAGGGCGCCGTTGTTGATGACGGCGACCTTGATGGGGATGTTGTTCAGGGCGCAGGTGGTCAGCTCCTGATTGGTCATCTGGAAGCAGCCGTCGCCGTCGATGGCCCAGACGGTCCGCTCGGGCCGGCCGGCCTTGGCGCCCATCGCGGCCGGGACCGCGTAGCCCATGGTCCCGGCGCCGCCGGAGTTCAGCCAGGTGCCGGGGGTGTCGTGCTGGATGAAGTGCGCCGCCCACATCTGGTGCTGGCCGACGCCCGCCGCGAAGATCGTGCCCTCGGGGGCGAGCTGACCGATGCGCTCGATGACCGCCTGCGGGGACAGCGAGCCGTCCTCGGGCTGGTCGTAGCCCAGCGGGTAGGTGCCGCGCCAGCGGTCCAGGTCCTTCCACCAGGCGCTGTAGTCGCCCTTGCGGCCCTCGGCGTGCTCCTTCTGCACGGCCTGGACCAGGTCCGCCAGCACCTCGCGGGCGTCGCCCACGATCGGCACGTCGGCCTCGCGGTTCTTGCCGATCTCGGCCGGGTCGATGTCGGCGTGGATGACCTGGGCGTGCGGGGCGAAGCTGTCCAGCCGGCCGGTGACGCGGTCGTCGAAGCGGGCGCCGATGGCGATGATCAGGTCGGCCTTCTGCAGCGCGGTGACCGCGGTGACGCTGCCGTGCATGCCGGGCATGCCCACGTGCAGCGGGTGGCTGTCGGGGAACGCGCCGAGCGCCATCAGGGTGGTGGTGACGGGCGCTCCGGTCAGCTCGGCCAGCATCTTCAGCTCGGCGGTGGCGCCGGCCTTGAGCACGCCACCGCCGACGTAGAAGACGGGGCGTTTGGCGGCGGTGATGAGCCGGGCCGCCTCGCGGATCTGCTTGGCGTGCGGCTTGGTGACGGGCCGGTAGCCGGGCAGGTCCATCACCGGGGGCCAGGAGAAGGTCGTCTTCGCCTGCAGGGCGTCCTTGGCGATGTCGACCAGGACCGGGCCGGGGCGGCCGGTGGAGGCGATGTGGAACGCCTCGGCGATCACCCGGGGGATGTCCTTGGCCTCGGTGACCAGGAAGTTGTGCTTGGTGATCGGCATGGTGATGCCGACGATGTCCGCCTCCTGGAAGGCGTCGGTGCCGATCGAGGAGGAGGCGACCTGGCCGGTGATCGCGACCAGCGGCACGGAGTCCATGTGCGCGTCGGCGATCGGCGTGACCAGGTTGGTGGCGCCGGGACCGGAGGTGGCCATGCAGACACCGACCTTGCCGGTGGCCTGCGCGTAGCCGGTGGCCGCGTGGCCGGCGCCCTGCTCGTGCCGGACCAGGACGTGCCGCACCCGGGTGGAGTCCATCAGCGGGTCGTACGCGGGAAGGATCGCACCGCCGGGGATACCGAATACGGTGTCGGCGCCGACCTCCTCGAGAGAGCGAATGAGGGACTGCGCACCCGTGACGTGCTCGACGGGCGCGGACGGCTGTCCAGAGGTTCGGGGCCGCGGCTGCGGATGATGGGCCCCGGTGGCCTGCTCGGTCATCGGCGTTCTCTTCTCGATGCTGAGGTGTGTGCGGGGTGTGCGATACGGCTTTCGCCAGGTTCGCACGACTTTCGACTGCGGTGCGGCAGATGCCCGTGCAACAAAAAACCCCTCGTGCCGCAGGGCAAGCGAGGGGAGCGCGTCGGGTGGGTCGCCGGGGTTTCCGGAGGGATCTCCGGTGGGTCCCGGCTCAGCCGACGCGCTGTCCAAGTACGAGAATTCGGGTGCGCATGGCACTGACCCTCTCGCCGCCGCGCACCCGGTGTCAAGTGGGTGGGACAGGCGTCTCACGATATGAGCGACGGGGCTTCTGTGCTGCCACGAACGGGTGATGAGGCGCCGCGGGACACACCGACGGGCACGGCTCACCCACCGCCGTACCGCGGAGGGTGAGCCGGCCGCCGGGGCCGGGCGGCCGGCTCACCTCCGGGGTGCCATGGTCGGCGGGGACGCCACGACCGTGCTCAGCCCGTCGGAGCGGCGCGCGGCCGTGGCTCCGTCGACGCCGACGTGTCCCTCCGTGTCGCGCACCCCTGCGGTCAGCGCCGGTTCGGCCGGGCCGTGCGGCACGGTGTAGGGGCCCGTGTCGAGCGCCCGGCGCAGCCGGTACTCCTCCAGCGGTCCGGAGAACGCCATGCCCTGCCCGTGGCTGCAGCCCATCTCGCGCAGGGCGACGACCTGCTCGGGCCGGTCGACGCCGTCGGCCACGGACTGCAGGCCGAGATCGCCGGCGATGCGCAGCAGGCCGCTGGTGATCTTGTGCAGCCGCGCGGACTCGACGACGCCCTGCACCAGCCCGCGGTCGAGCTTGAGGATGTCGACGGGCAGTTTCCTCAGGGCGGTGATGGCGCCGTGGCCGCTGGCGAAGCCGTCCAGGGCGATGCGCACGCCGAGCCGGCGCAGGGCGGACAGCCGCCGCTCCAGCTCCTCCAGCGGGACCCGCGGGTCGGTGTCGGACAGTTCGATCACCAGGGCGTCGGAGGGCAGTCCGTGCCGGGTCAGCAGCGACTCCACGGTGCCGGGCGGCAGGGAGCGCTCGACCAGGCGCCGGGCGCCCATCCGCACGACCACGGGCACGCTCAGGCCGTCCCGGGCGCGTTCCGCGGCCTGTTGGATGGCCTGTTCCAACACCCAGCGGCCCAGTTCGGCCGTCTTGTCGCTGTCCTCGGAGACCCGGAGGAACTCGGCGGGGGTGTACAGCACCCCCTGCGCGGAGCGCCAGCGGGCCTGGGCGGCGACCGAGACGATCCGGCCGTCGGCGAGGTCCACCACGGGCTGGTGCAGCAGGGTGAACTCGTCGTCGTGCAGGGCGGCCCGCAGCCGTCCGGCCAGTTGCGCCTTGCAGACGACGTCCTGCTGCATCTGCGGCTTGTACAGCTCGACGCGGCCCTTGCCCGCGGCCTTCGCCCGGTACATCGCCAGGTCGGCGTTGCGCAGCAGCTCTCCCGCGCCGAGGCCCGGCTCGGCGAAGGCGACGCCGATGGAGGCGGCGACGCGGACATCGTTGCCGTCGATGGTGTACGGCTGCGAGAGGGTCACCCTGAGGCGGTCGGCGAGCTCCAGGATGTGCCCTTCGCGGGCTCTTCGGTCGCTGGTGCCGTCCCCGAGGATGAGCGCGGCGAATTCGTCGCCGCCCAGCCGCGAGGCGGTGTCGCCCTGCCGTACCGCGTCCTGCAGTCTGCGGGCGGCCTGGACGAGCAGTTCGTCCCCGGCCTGGTGGCCGATCGTGTCGTTGACGGCCTTGAAGCCGTCCAGGTCGATGAAGAGCACGGCGGTGCCGTGGTCGGTGGAGCGGCGGCCGGACAGGGCCTGCTGCACCCGCTTGGTGAACAGGACGCGGTTGGGCAGGTCGGTGAGCGGGTCGTGCTCGGCGTTGTGCTGCAGCTGTGCCTGCAGGCGCACCCGCTCGGTGACGTCCCGGCTGTTGAAGATCAGGCCGCCGCGATGGCGGTTGATGGTCGACTCGACGTTGAGCCAGCCGCCGTCGCCGGAGCGGAAGCGGCACTCGATGCGGGTGGTGGGCTCCTCCTGCGGGCCGGCGACGAGGAAGCGGCGCACCTCGTGCACGACGCAGCCGAGGTCCTCGGGATGGATGAGGCTGGCCAGCTCGGTGCCGACCAGTTCCTCCGCCGGCCGTCCGTACACCCCGGCGGCGGCCGGGGAGACGTAGCGCAGGACGCCGTTGGGTGCGGCGATCATGATGACGTCGCTGGAGCCCTGCACCAGGGAGCGGAAGTGGTTCTCCTTCTCGGCCAGTTCCTGGGTGAGGTTGATGTTGTCCAGCAGCATGATGCCCTGGCGCACCACGAGGGCGAGCACCACGGCGCCCGCGGTGATCAGCACGACCCGGTCCACGCTGCGGCCGTTGAGCACGTTGTAGAGGATCCCGAGCGTGCACACGGCGGCCGCGAGGTACGGGGTGAGGGCGGCCAGGGAGCCGGCGATGGGCCGGCCCGCCGGGTAGCGGTCGTGGTCGCCGCCCGGCGCGGATGGCAGACCGTGGTCCCCGCACAGCGGTGCGGCACGGTGTCCGGTCTCCTGCTCGGGCTCCGCCGGCGCGTGGCCGTCGACCTCGGGGGTGCGGCCGTCCCCGTCGCGCGGATGCGCCTCCGCCCGGTCCGGTGCGGGAGTGCCGGTGCGGTCTGTCGGCGGGTCGTCGGTGTGGTCGCGGGCGTGGCCCTCGTCCCGGCGGGGCGGTGTCCGATGGCCGTCCGGCTGCCACGGGAGGGCCGCGGCCGTGCCGAGTGCGGCGCACGGGGTGCCGGTGCCGTCCCGGTCGTGCTGTTCGGTGGCCCGGGCGGCGGACCGGCGGGTGACCCACGGGGCGTACGCCAGCAGCAGCGAGCCCGCGAACCAGCCGGCGTCGAGGAGTTGCCCGGACCGGTAGCTGTGGTGCAGCAGCGGGGAGGTGAACAGGGCGTCGCTCACCACGGTCAGGGCCAGGCCGCCGATCGCGGTGTTCACCGCGGTGCGGTTGACCGGGGTGCGACGGAAGTGCAGCGCGAGCACCATGCTCACCAGGGCGATGTCGAGCAGCGGGTACGCCAGCGACAGGGCGGTGTGGGTGACGCTCGGCCCGTCGAGCGCGGCGGCCTGGGCCAGGGCGAGGCTCCACGACAGGGTGAGCAGCGAGCCGCCGATCAGCCAGGCGTCCAGGGCCAGGCACACCCATCCGGCCTTGGTCACCGGCCGTTTGGCGAGCACCAGCAGGCCGATGATCGCGGGCGGCGCGAAGCAGAGGTAGAACAGGTCGGCGTAACTGGGGTGGGGCACCCGCCGGTCGAGGACGACCTCGTACCAGCCCCAGACCGCGTTGCCCAGCGACACCATCGCCTGCGAGGCGGCGAAGAGCAGCCAGGCGGAGCGGAAGCGGACGCGGCGGTCCCGGGCGTACAGCACACAGGACACGGCGGCGGTGCCGGCCGCGGCCGCCAGGCCGAAGTCGCCCATGATCAGTGCCACGCGCGGGGATCCCCAGCCGCAGGCGGAGCCGACGGCGTAGCCGGCGCACATCAGCACCAGCGCGAGCTGTGGTACCAGCCGGCGTGCGCGGTCCGCGGCGGCCCGTTTCCCGAGCGGGGGCGCCTGTGCCCCGGAGCGGCCGCCGACCGTGGCCTCGAACGTGGCGCCGGCGGGGGTCGGGGGACTCACCGGACCCCTCCGGTGGGTGCCGCCGGCTCCCGCCCGTCGCGGTGGGCCGTGTGCCTCCTGCGGCCGCCCGGCCGGCGGTGCTGATGATGGCCGTGCCGCGCGGGACGGCCGTGACAGTGCGGCAGTCCGCCAGGGCGGGTGTGCCGACCGCCGTGGTGGCCGCGCCGGCGTGCGGCCGCGTGCCAGGGCCTGTGACGGCGGCCCCGCCGCGTCGAATGGTTGGTCCCTAGGCCGTGCATCGCCCGTCTCCCCCCTCGCAGTTCGAGATGTCCGTCCCCGGCGCCGATCCGTCCCGGCGCAGTCCCTGTCGGGGACGATACACCAGGACCGTCACTCAGGGACATAGTTCGTCTACTCTGCGTGACGGAACGATGCGGGCACCCGGCCACGACGCGCGCGGACGCGGCGTCGCCGCCCGGGCGGGGCGGGGCGGCGGCCTGCCGCCGGATCAGGCCGGGCCCGTCGTGACGACCACGTTGAGCAGTGGCTCGTGGTGCAGAAAACGCGTCACCTGGTCCACCAGCAGCCGCTCCGCGCGGGGCCGGAAGGCGGAGGTGGCGCCGCCCACGTGCGGGGTGATCAGCACGCCCGGTGCGTGCCAGAGGGGATGGTCCGCGGGCAGCGGCTCGGGGTCGGTGACGTCCAGGGCGGCGGTGATCCGGCCGCGTTCCAGCTCGGCCAGCAGCGCCTCGGTGTCGACCACGGCACCGCGCGCGACGTTGACCAGGAGGGCGCCGTCCTTCATGCGCGCGAGGAAGCCGGCGTCGACCAGGTGGCGCGTGGCGTCTGTCAAGGGCGTGCACAGGACGACGACATCGGCGTCCGGAAGCAGAGCAGAAAGTTCGGTGAGCGGATGCACTGGACCGCGCGCTGTGGTGCGCCCGGAGCGCGCTACGCGCGCCACCCGCGCGACCTCGAACGGCGCGAGCCGGTCCTCGACGGCGGCCCCGATCGAGCCGTATCCGACGATGAGGACGTTCTTGTCGGCCAGCGCGGGCTGGAAACCGCCCCGCCACTCACCGCGGTCCTGGGCGCGCACCGCGCCGGGAACACCCCGCAGGGAGGCGAGGATCAGGGTGAGCGCCAGTTCCGCGGTGCTCGCGTCGTGCACGCCCCGCGCGTTGCACAGGTGCACGCCGGGCGGAAGGTCCTTCAGGCCGGGCTCGACATGGTCGGTGCCGGCGGTCAGCGTCTGCACCACGCGCACCGAGGTCATGCGGGGCACCGGGCGCAGGACGATCTCGGCGGGGGCCATGTAGGGCACGACGTAGAACACACAGTCGGCCGGATCGCCGGGATACTCCTGCGTGCCGTCCTCTCCCCCGTCCCAGAACAGGTAGTCGGGGCCCTCGGGGAGCGACGGGATCTCCTCGGGCGGGATGGGCAGCCACACGTCACCAGTCATGGCAGGAGGCTATGCCAGGCGGGACGGGGCCGGAGGTTAGGTTGGTGATGCGCAGGCGAGGGAGGATTGCGGCGAGGTGGAGCGCAGGACGATCGGCGCGACGGCACTCGCGGTGGGGGCCGTGGGACTCGGGTGCATGCCGATGAGCTGGGCCTACAGCACGTCGCGGCAGCAGGGGGCGGAGTCGCTCCGGACCGTGCACCGCGCCCTGGACCTGGGCTCGACGCTGCTGGACACGGCCGACATGTACGGCCCGTTCACCAACGAGCTGCTTCTCGGACGGGTGCTCAGACAGCGGCGCGAGGAGGCCTTCGTCTCGACCAAGGTGGGCCTGCTGGTGGGCGAGCAGCACATCGTGGCCAACGGGCGGCCCGGATACGTCCGGCGGGCCTGCGACGCGTCGCTGCGGCGGCTGCAGACGGACGTGATCGACCTGTACCAGCTGCACCGGGCCGACCCCGAGGTGCCCGTCGAGGAGACCTGGGGCGCGATGGCGGAGCTGGTGCGGGCCGGCAAGGTGCGCGCGCTGGGTCTGTGCGCCGTGGGCGTGCGCGGTGAGCGGCGGCCCGGCGCGGGGCTGTTCGACACCACGATCCGGCAACTGGAGCGCGTGCAGCAGGTGTTCCCGGTGACCGCGGTGGAGGCCGAGCTGTCGGTGTGGTCACCGGAGGCGCTCGGCTCGCTGCTGCCCTGGTGCGCGGCGCGCGGGATCGGTTTCCTGGCGGCGATGCCGCTCGGCAACGGGTTCCTGACCGGCACGCTCACCCCCGGCCAGGGCTTCGAACCGGACGATCTGCGGGCTCGCCACCCGCGGTTCACCGCCGAGATGATGGCGGCCAATCAGCCGATCGTCGCCGGGCTGCGCCGGGTGGCCGCCCGCCACGGCGAGGAGGTCACCCCGGCTCAGGTGGCCCTGGCCTGGGTGCTGGCCCAGGGCCCGCACGTGATCCCGATCCCCGGCACCAAGCAGGCCCGCTGGGCCGAGGAGAACGCGGCCGCCGCCGGGCTGCGGCTGACGCCCGAGGACCTTCAGGAGCTGCGGCGGCTGCCGCCGGCGCGGGGGTCGTGGGACTGACCGTCCGGGTGACCCGATGCGTGGCGGCGTCGGCCTGTGGGCGCGACCCTGGAGGGCACGGGCGGTGCGTTCGACACGCACGCCCCTGCGACCGCGACGAAGGGACGGGATCGTGCAGCGACGCCTAGCTGTGACGGGTGTGACGGGTGCACTGGCCGCCGCCGTGCTGCTGGCGGGCTGCTCCTCCGGCAGGTCCTCGCCGGACGCGGGGAGCGGCGGGGTGCCGAGCCGTACCGCCGCCGCACCGTCGTCCTCCGCACGGGAGAGCGCCGCGCCGGCCAAGGGGTCGGTGACGGTGCTGCGCACGGTGGCGCAGGGGCTGCGCTCTCCGTGGGGCCTGGCCGAGCTGCCCGACGGCGCGCTGCTGGTCTCCTCCCGGGACGAGGCGACCCTCACCCGGGTGGATCCGAAGACGGGACGGACGACGGAGCTGGGCACGGTCCCCGGGGTGGCGCCGGAGGGCGAGGGCGGTCTGCTCGGCATCGCGCTCTCCCCGCACTTCGCCGACGATCGCATGATCTACGCCTATGTCACCTCGGCGTCGGACAACCGCATCGTGCGGATGCGGTACGACCAGGCGAAACCGGCCGGCCGGCAGCTGGGCGCCCCGGACACGGTCTTCAAGGGCATCCCCAAGGGTTTCATCCACAACGGCGGCCGGATCGCCTTCGGCCCGGACGGGATGCTGTACGCCGGCACGGGCGAGAGCGGCCGGCGCGACCTGTCCCAGGACAAGACGTCCCTGGGCGGCAAGATCCTGCGCCTGACCCCCGAGGGCGAACCCGCCCCCGGCAACCCCATCCCCGGCTCCCCCGTCTACAGCTGGGGCCACCGCAATGTGCAGGGCCTGGCCTGGGACGACAAGCAGCGGCTGTTCGCCTCGGAGTTCGGCCAGGACACCTGGGACGAGCTGAACGCGATCGTGCCGGGCGGCAACTACGGCTGGCCGGTGGTCGAGGGCACGGCCCGGCGCAGCGGGTACCGCGACCCGGTGGCCCAGTGGCACACGGACGTCGCCTCCCCGAGCGGCATCGCCCTGGTGCGGGGCTCGGTGTGGATGGCGGGTCTGCGGGGCGAACGGCTGTGGCGCATCCCCTTGGACGGCACCCGGGCGGCGGCGACGCCGCAGGCCTTCCTCACGGAGAAGTACGGCCGGCTGCGCACGGTGGCCCGGGCGGGCGACGACAGGCTGTGGCTGGTCACCAGCGCCACCGACGGCCGGGGCGAGCCCAGGAAGGGCGACGACCGGATTCTGGAACTGCGGGTCTCCTAGGCCGTTTCCTGTCACGCGTGCTCGTGCACGTCAGGCGTTCTCGTCGCCTCAGGCGTTCTCGTTCGCAGCGGCACGGTCTCGCGGGTCCCGGCGCCGTGCCGCCGGCCGGTCACCGTGCGGTCGGCCCGTCCCCGGTCCGCGGCCCCCGCGGACATGCGCAGGGGGACGCACCGCACCCGGTGCGTCCCCCTGCCCTGGGGCGTCGTCCGCTCCGTCAGCCCTCGCCGACGCCGAGCTTCTGAAGGATCAGCTCCTTGACGCGGGCCGCGTCGGCCTGGCCGCGCGTGGCCTTCATCACCGCGCCGACCAGCGCACCGGCCGCGGCGACCTTGCCGCCGCGCACCTTGTCCGCGATGGCCGGGTTGCCGGCGATGGCCTCGTCGACGGCGGCGGTCAGCGCGCCCTCGTCGGAGACGACCTTCAGGCCGCGCTTGTCGACCACCTCGTCGGGGCCGCCCTCGCCCGCGAGGACGCCCTCGATGACCTGGCGGGCCAGCTTGTCGTTGAGGTCGCCCTTGGCGACCAGCTCGGTGATCCGCGCCACCTGCTGCGGCGTGATCGCCAGCTCGTCCAGGGCCTTGCCGGACTCGTTGGCCTGGCGGGCCAGCTCGCCCATCCACCACTTGCGGGCGGAGGCCGGGTCGGCACCGGCGTCGATGGTGGCGACGATCAGGTCCAGCGCGCCGGCGTTGAGGATCGCCTGCATGTCGGTGCCGGAGATCCCCCACTCCTCGCGCAGCCGGTTGCGGCGCACCAGCGGCAGCTCGGGCAGCGAGGAGCGGATCTTCTCGACCCACTCGCGGGACGGGGCGACCGGCACCAGGTCGGGCTCGGGGAAGTACCGGTAGTCCTCGGCCTCCTCCTTGACCCGGCCGGAGGTCGTGGAGCCGGTGTCCTCGTGGAAGTGGCGGGTCTCCTGCACGACCGTGCCGCCGCCGGACAGGACGGCCGCGTGGCGCTGGATCTCGAAGCGCACCGCGCGCTCCACCGAGCGCAGCGAGTTGACGTTCTTGGTCTCGCTGCGGGTGCCGAAGGCGTCCGCGCCCTTGGGCCTGAGCGACAGGTTCACGTCGCAGCGCATCTGGCCCATCTCCATGCGGGCCTCGGACACGCCGAGGGCGCGGATGACCTCGCGCAGCTCACGGACGTACGCCTTGGCGACCTCGGGGGCGCGCTCGCCGGCGCCCACGATCGGCTTGGTGACGATCTCGATGAGCGGGATGCCGGCGCGGTTGTAGTCCAGCAGGGAGTGGGAGGCGCCGTGGATACGGCCGGTGGCGCCGCCGATGTGCGTCGACTTGCCGGTGTCCTCCTCCATGTGGGCGCGCTCGATCTCCACGCGGAAGACCTCGCCGTCCTCCAGCTGCACGTCGAGGTAGCCGTTGAAGGCGATCGGCTCGTCGTACTGGGAGGTCTGGAAGTTCTTCGGCATGTCCGGATAGAAGTAGTTCTTCCGGGCGAACCGGCACCATTCGGCGATCTCGCAGTTCAGCGCGAGGCCGATCTTGATGGCGGACTCCACGCCGGTCGCGTTGACGACCGGGAGCGCACCGGGCAGGCCGAGGCAGACCGGGCAGGTCTGGCTGTTCGGCTCGGCGCCCGGCGCGGTCGAACAGCCGCAGAACATCTTGGTCTTGGTGCCGAGTTCGACATGGACCTCGAGGCCCATGACGGGGTCGTACGACGCCAGCGCGTCCTCGTACGACACCAGGTCGGTCGTGGTGGTCACGGTGAAACTTCCCTCTCAGCCCAGCAGGACGTCGTCGTCGCCCAGCCGCTTCAGCTCGCGGTAGAGGATGGCGAGGCCGGTGACGACGCCGGCGGCGGTGACGATGGCGTCGATCAGCCGCAGCGTGTCGCTCTCGGCGCGGGCCTTCTTGATCTGCTTGGCGACACCGATCGCGCCGAACGCGGTCGTGGCCATGGACAGGTACGTGCCGGACTTCGACTGCTTGAAGCCCTTGGCCTTGGACAGTGCACTCACAGCGACGGAGCCTCCTCCAGGAGCGGGTGACCCCACTTTTCCACGAAGGCGGCCTCGACGGCGGCGCCCACCTTGTACAGGCGGTCGTCCTTCATCACGGGGGCCATGATCTGCAGGCCCACCGGGAGGTTGTCCTCCGGGGCGAGACCGCAGGGCAGGGACATGGCCGCGTTGCCCGCCAGGTTGGTCGGGATGGTGCACAGGTCGGCGAGGTACATCGCCATCGGGTCGTCGGCGCGCTCGCCGATCGGGAAGGCGGTGGTCGGGGTCGTCGGGGAGACGATCACGTCGACCTGTTCGAAGGCCTTGTCGAAGTCCCGCTTGATGAGGGTGCGGACCTTCTGCGCGCTGCCGTAGTAGGCGTCGTAGTAGCCGGAGCTGAGGGCGTAGGTGCCGAGCATGATGCGGCGCTTGACCTCGGCGCCGAAGCCGGCCTCGCGGGTCAGGGAGGTGACCTCCTCCGCGGAGTGGCTGCCGTCGTCGCCGGCGCGCAGACCGTAGCGCAGGCCGTCGAAGCGGGCCAGGTTGGAGGAGCACTCGCTGGGTGCGATCAGGTAGTACGCGGACAGCGCCAGGTCGAAGGACGGGCAGTCCAGCTCGACGATCTCGGCGCCCAGCTCCTTCAGCAGCTCGACGGACTCGTCGAAGCGCTGCAGGACACCGGGCTGGTAGCCCTCGCCGCGGAACTGCTTGACCACGCCGACGCGCATGCCCTGCACGCTGCCGTTGCGGGCGGCCTCGACGACCGGCGGGACCGGGGCGTCGATGGAGGTGGAGTCCATCGGGTCGTGCCCGGCGATCACCTCGTGCAGCAGCGCGGCGTCCAGGACCGTACGGGCGCAGGGGCCGCCCTGGTCGAGGCTGGAGGAGAACGCCACCATGCCGTAGCGGGAGACGGCGCCGTAGGTCGGCTTGACACCGACGGTGCCGGTGACGGCGGCGGGCTGCCGGATGGAGCCGCCGGTGTCGGTGCCGATGGCGAGGGGCGCCTGGTAGGAGGCCAGGGCGGCGGAGGAGCCGCCGCCGGAGCCGCCGGGGACCCGGGTGAGGTCCCAGGGGTTGCCGGTCGGCCCGAAGGCGCTGTTCTCGGTGGAGGAGCCCATGGCGAACTCGTCCATGTTGGTCTTGCCGAGGATCACCACGTCGGCGGCCTTGAGCCGCTTGGTGAGCGTGGCGTCGTACGGCGGGATCCAGCCCTCCAGGATCTTGGAGCCGACCGTGGTGGGCACGCCCTCGGTGGTGAAGATGTCCTTCAGCGCGAGCGGCACGCCGGCCAGCGGGCCGAGCTTCTCGCCGCGCGCCCGCTTCTCGTCCACGGCGCGGGCCTGGGCGAGGGCGCCCTCGCGGTCGACGTACAGGAAGGCGTGCACCTTCTCGTCGACGGCCTCGATCCGGGCGAGGTGGGCCTCGGTGACCTCGACGGCCGTCAGCTCGCCGGAGGCGATCTTCTCCGCGATCTCGGCGGCCGTGAGCTTGATGATGCTGTTGGTGTCCGTCATGGCGGTCACTCCTCCCCCAGGATCTGCGGCACCTTGAAACGCTGCTGCTCCTGGGCCGGGGCGCCGGAGAGCGCCTGCTCGGGGGTGAGCGACGGACGGACCTCGTCCGCCCGCATGACGTTGGTCAGCGGCAGCGGGTGGGAGGTCGGCGGTACGTCTTGGTCGGCGACCTCACTGACGCGGGCCACCGCGCCGATGATGTCGTCCAGCTGTCCCGCGAGGTGGTCGAGTTCCTCGGGCTTCAGCTCCAGACGCGCCAGCCGGGCGAGGTGGGCGACCTCCTCGCGCGTGATGCCAGGCATGCAGCGATCCTCTGGGGTGAGTGTGTGCGGTTTGGGGCCAATCCTATGGGGCGGGCGGCGGTGGCCGTGAAACGGTTTCGCCCGCGGCTCAGCCGCGGCGGGCCTGCCAGGCCGAGCTGTGCAGGAAGTGATTGTCGTACCGCTCCTGCACCTCGCGCAGGCTCTCCGGGGTGGCCTCGCCGGTGCGGATGCGCTGCAGATGCCGGAAGTACTCGAAGCGTTCGACGCCCGGAGTGAGCACGATGAGCAGGTCGGCGCCGGTGCCGGGCACGGCCGCGAAGGCGTGCGGCGTGCCGGGCGGGACGACGACGAGGTCGCCGGGGCCGGCGGTCACCACCTCCTCGCCGGTGAGGATGTCGGCGGCGCCGTCGAGCAGGAAGAACATCTCGGCGCTGCGGGTGTGCCGGTGCGGCAGGGCTCCGTCGGCGCCGGGCCCCAGGGCGACGCGCTGGGTGGACAGGGCGCCGCCGGTGGCGCTGCTGTCGGCGAGCAGACGGACGGTGACGGGCGCCCGGCCGACGGTCTCGGCGTCGGCCTCGCGGACGAGCACGGTGTCGTCGAAGTGCGGCACGAACAGTGACATGGCGATTCCTCGGTGGGGTCCTGTCCGGGCCGTGCGGCGGCCGCGGACACCGGGGCGGGCACATGGCGGGCGCCGGCCCGGGCGCCACGGGCGTGCCGTCGAGGCCACGGACGCCCCGGAGGCGCCGGGCGCTGTGCGGGAACGCCGGGGCGGGGCCGCGGGGGTCGCCGGCCGTCGGGCCGCCCCGGCGGGTGTCACGGGCGAGCGCCCCGGACGAGCGGCCCGGCGGGCGGCCCGAGTGCCACGCGAGGGACGGACCACACCCGGGCACCGGGTACCGGGAGAGATCGGTCCTGGCCGCGCTGATCCGGCACCCGTCCCGGCCGCGCGGGTGGGTGGTGACGGTGCGGCCCGGACGGCGGGTCGAGGGCGGGTCACTCGTCGCTCGTCACCGCGGGCAGGGCCGCGGCGGGCTTGGCGGGCTTCACCCAGCCCCGCGAGCCGCGCGCCCGCAGCCAGGCCGTGGTCTCCTCCGCCGGCATCGCGGCCGCCACCAGCCAGCCCTGGACGGCGTCGCAGCCCAGGTCGCGCAGGCGCTCCCAGGTCTCGTCGTCCTCGACGCCCTCGGCGACGACGAGCAGGCCCAGGGAGTGCGCCAGGTCGACGGTGCAGCGGACGATCTCGGCGTCCTCGGTGTCCTTCGCCAGCCGGGCCACGAACGAGCGGTCGATCTTCAGTTCGCTCACCGGGAGCCGGCGCAGATGCACCAGCGAGGAGTACCCGGTGCCGAAGTCGTCCAGCGACATCTTCACGCCGTGCCCGGTCAGGGCGGCGAGGGTGTCGGCGGCCCGCTGCGGGTCCTCCAGGAGCACATGCTCGGTGATCTCCAGCTGCAGGGCGCCGGCCGGGACGCCGTGCCGGGCCAGCCGCGCCGCCACCGAGCCGGCGAAGCCGGGCGTGTGCACATCGCGCGGGGAGACGTTGACCGCGACCGGCACGTACAGCCCCTGGGCGCGCCAGGCGGCGACCTGCTCCAGGGCCGTCTCCAGCACGTACTCGGTCAGCTGGGGCATCAGCCCGGAGGACTCGGCGATGGCGATGAACTCGTCCGGCGGGACCTTTCCGCGCTCGGGGTGGATCCAGCGCACCAGCGCCTCCAGACCGGCGACCTGGCCGTCGAAGCGGACCTTGGGCTGGTAGTGCAGCTGGACCTCGTGGGCGTCCAGGGCGCGGCGCAGATCGCCGAGCAGGCCGAGCCGGTCGGGGGTGTTGGAGTCCCGCTTGGACTCGTACACCTCCACACCGGTGCGGTCCCGTTTGGCCTGGTACATCGCCACGTCGGCGCGGCGCAGCATGCCTTCGGCGTCCAGGGCGTGGTCGGGGAAGACGGCCACGCCCGCGCTGGCTTCCAGGACCAGGGTGAGGCCGTCCAGGTCGAGCGGTGAGCTGAGGGTGGTGACCAGGGCGCGGGCGATGCGGATCGCGGAGGTGGTGGAGTCGGCGACGGGCAGTAACACCGCGAACTCGTCCCCGCCGAGGCGGGCGGCCTCCGCGCCGCGCGGGAGCGCCTGGCGCAGCCGGTCGGCGATCTGCAGCAGCAGCCGGTCCCCGGCGAGATGGCCGAGCGTGTCGTTGACCGAGCGGAACCGGTCCAGGTCGATCAGCATCAACGCCGAGCGGGCGCCCAGGCGTTCGGCGTCGTCGAGGGCGGTCCAGATGCGTTCCAGCAGCCACTGCCGGTTGGGCAGGCCGGTCAGCCGGTCGCGCAGCTGCTCCTCGGCGCGGGCGCGGGCGATCCACAGCGCGGAGTCCAGCGCGATGAGCGGGATGGCGAACAGCGGCAGCAGCACCGGTTCGGCGACCGCGACGACGCAGATGAGCGGTGCGATGCCGAGCAGGGCGACGGCGAGCAGGCCCTGCCGGGTCAGGGCGGTGCGGACCGCGGTGGGCAGGCCGTCGGAGGGCGGCGCGTGCACGAACCACTGCAGGGTGCGGGTGACCGTGAGGTAGACGGCCGCCACCAGCGCCACCTGGGGGGCGGTGTACGCGGTCCAGGTGGCCGGGTCCCAGGGGTGCTCCACGCTCGGCACGCGGTCGAGGGCGCCGAGGACCAGGGCGGCGGCGCACAGCCCGGTGATGTCCACGGCGCCGTCGAGCACGCCGGGCCGCCAGCGGTGGCGGCGGGCCATGCCGACCAGGACGACCACGGTGAGGCTGACCAGCCCCGCGGGCACCCAGCCGTACAGCAGGAACACGGCCAGGGTCAGGGCCGTGCCGGAGCCGGTGCCGCCCCACCAGCGGGCGCGGCCGAGCATCGCCAGGTGGCCGACGATGATGCCGGTGAGCACGGCCAGCGACCAGCCGACCGCGCCCGCGGGGAAGAGGGCGTGGCCGTGGCTGAACGCCCGGTAGAAGCCGATGCCCAGGGCGAGCGCGGCGACGACGACCACCGCTGCGGGCAGGGCCTGCCGGACGGGCCCCGTCCCGGCGGCGGACGGCGCGGCGGACCGGGCGCCGGCCGGCACCCTGACCCCGGTCGACCTGTGCGCGGGCACAGCCTGCGTGTGGGCGGCCTGCCCGTGGCTGACCTGCCCGTGGTGTCTTGAAGCGTCCGTGCGCTTCCCGGTCCGCCCCTGGCACCCCCGCCACACGCCGGTCATCCGGCGCAGCCGTGAGTGCGGGGCGGCGCTTCCGGTCGGTTCCATTCCCGTCCCTCTCACAGCCGGCGGTGCCCGCGCCACGCCTCGCTCCGGCGCCGGTGCCCGGCGATGTCGCGGGGCACCGCGCCGCCCAACTCCCCCGTGCCCGAGCGGGAGCACGGGGATGCCCCGGCCGCAGCCGGGAGCGGCAGGCGCACCCCTCAACAGTAGGCCGCTCAAGGCCGTTCAGGGCAGCGGTCGTCGGCGGTTGCCCGAATGCGCCCGGGCCACCCGTATGCACCTGGTATGCGCCGTACGGGTGGCCTTCGACCGCTACTGGCCGGGCGTTTGCGCGGCCTGGGCCGCCGCCTCGGGTCCCTGCTCCAACAGCACGGCGAATCCGGCCTCGTCGAGCACCGGCACCTTCAACTGCACGGCCTTGTCGTACTTCGAGCCGGGGTTCTCCCCCACCACCACGAAGGAGGTCTTCTTCGACACCGAGCCGGTCACCTTGGCGCCGCGGCTCAGCAGCGCCTCCTTGGCGGCGTCCCGGGTGTAGTGCTCCAGCGTGCCGGTGACCACCACGGTGAGCCCCTCCAGGGGCCGCGGGCCCTCCTCCTCGCCGGTGGTCTCGTCCTCCAGCGGGACGCCGGCGGCCTTCCACTTGCGGATGATCTCGCGATGCCAGTCCTCGGCGAACCACTCCTTGACGGCGCGGGCGATGACGGAGCCGACCCCCTCAATGCGGGCCAGTTCCTCCTCGCTCGCCTGCTCGATGCGGTCGAGGGAGCGGAACTCGCGGGCCAGTGCCTGGGCCGCCACCGGGCCGACGTGCCGGATGGACAGGCCGTTGAGGAAGCGGGCCAGCGGGCGCTTCTTGGCCGCCTCGATGTTCCGCAGCAGGGCCAGGGTGTTCTTCTTCGGCTCGCCCTTCTGGTTGGCGAAGACCCGGACGACCTTGGGCTCGCCCGTCTTCGGGTCCCGCTTGGGCAGGCCGCTGTCCGGGTCGAGGACGTGGGCCTTGATGGGCAGCAGCTTCTCCACCGTCAGGTCGAACAGGTCGCCCTCGTCGACGAGCGGCGGATCGGCGGGCTCCAGCGGGCGGGTGAGGGCGGCGGCGGCCACCTCGCCGAAGTGCTCGATGTCCAGGCACTCGCGGCCCGCCAGGTAGGACACCCGCTCGCGCAACTGGGCAGGGCACGCACGGGCGTTGGGGCACCGCAGGTCGACGTCGCCCTCTTTCATGGGGCGCAGCGGGGTGCCGCACTCGGGGCACTCGGTCGGCATGACGAACTCCCGCTCGGAGCCGTCGCGCAGGTCCACGACCGGGCCGAGGATCTCCGGGATGACGTCACCGGCCTTGCGCAGCACCACGGTGTCGCCGATGAGGACGCCCTTGGCCTTGACGACGTCCTGGTTGTGCAAGGTGGCGAACTCGACCTCGCTGCCGGCCACCGTGACCGGTTCGACCTGGGCGTAGGGCGTGACCCGGCCGGTGCGGCCGACGCCGACCTTGATGTCGATGAGCTTGGTGTTGACCTCCTCCGGCGCGTACTTGTAGGCGATCGCCCAGCGGGGTGCGCGTGCGGTGGTGCCCAGACGGCCCTGGAGCCGGATCTCGTCGAGCTTGACGACCACGCCGTCGATCTCGTGCTCGACCGAGTGCCGGTTCTCGCCGTAGTGGGCGATGAACTCCCGCACGCCGGCGAGGTCGTCGACGACCCGGTTGTGCGGGGAGGTGGGCAGGCCCCAGTCGTGCAGCAGCTCGTAGGCCTGCGACAGACGGGTGAGCCCGCTGTAGCCCTCCAGGGCGCCGATGCCGTGGACCACCATGTGCAGCGGGCGGGTGGCGGTGACCCGCGGGTCCTTCTGGCGCAGGGAGCCGGCCGCGGCGTTGCGCGGGTTGGCGAACGGTTTGTCCCCGGCGGCCACCAGACGCTCGTTCAGCTCGAGGAACTTCTCCATCGGGAAGTAGACCTCGCCGCGGATCTCCACCAGGTCGGGGACGTCGTCGCCGCGCAGCCGGTCGGGAATCTCCGCGATGGTGCGGACGTTGGGGGTGATGTCCTCACCGGTGCGGCCGTCGCCGCGGGTGGCGGCGCGGACGAGCCGGCCGTGCTCGTAGGTGAGGTTGACGGCGAGACCGTCGACCTTCAGCTCGCACAGGAAGTGGTAGTCCTGGTCGCCCAGTTCCCGGGCGATGCGGTCGGCCCAGGCGGCGAGCTCGTCGTCGTTGAAGGTGTTGTCCAGGGACAGCATCCGCTCGCGGTGCTCGACCGCGGTGAACTCCGTCTCGTACGCCCCGGCGACCTTCTGGGTCGGCGAGTCGGGCGTGCGCAGCTCCGGGTACTGCTCCTCCAGTTGTTCCAGGGACCGCAGGAGCTGGTCGAACTCGGCGTCGGAGATGACGGGAGCGTCCTTGACGTAGTACCGGAAGCGGTGCTCCTCGACCTGTTCCGCCAGCTGTGCGTGCTTCTCCCGGGCCTCGGCGGGCACCGCCGTCTCAGCCTGCTGTTCGTCGCCGGCCACCGTGTTGTCCTCCCGTTACTCTGGGTTGTCCGCGAGGGATCTCGCCGCCCGGACGCAGTGGGCGAGCGCCCGGCGTGCGTACGCGGGGGATGCGCCCGCGAGCCCGCACGCCGGGGCGACGGTGACGGCCTGGGCGAGAAGCCCTGGTTGCAGCCCCAGCCTGCGCCACAGCGTTCTGACACCCATGACGCTACCGGCAGGGTCCGACAACGGGCCGTCGGTGCCCGCGACGACACCGGCGAGCAGCCGGGTGCCGCCCTCCACGGCCTCTCCGATCGCCTCGTCGTCACGCTCGGTGAGCAACGAGAAGTCGAGGGAGATCCCGGCCGCGCCGGCCCGCCGCAGCAGTGCGACGGGCACCTCGGGCGCGCAGGAGTGGACGACGACGGGCCCGCCGTCGTGCGCGGCCATGACCTCGCGCAGGCCGGCTTCGACGATCTGCCGGTCCACGGCCCGGTGGGTGCGGTAGCCGCTGGCGGTGGGCACCCGGCCGCGCAGCACCGCGGTCAACGAGGGCTCGTCGAGCTGGAGGACGATCCGGGCGCCGGGCACCCGGCGGGCCACCTCGGCCAGGTGCAGGCGCAGGCCCTCGGCGAGGGAGGCGACCAGGTCCCGGCAGGCGCCGGGGTCGGACAGGGCGGCCTCGCCGTTCTTCAGCTCCAGCTGGGCGGCGAGCGTCCACGGGCCGACCGCCTGCACCTTCAGCGCGCCCTCGTAGCCCTGGGTGAACTCCTCCAGGGCGTCGAGGTCCTCGCGCAGCCAGGACCGGGCCCGCCGGGTGTCGCGGCCGGGCCGGTCGCCGATCCGCCAGCCGCTGGGCTCGACGCGTGCGTACAGCTCGACGAGCATCCCGGCCGTCCGGCCGATCATGTCGGCGCCGGGCCCCCGGGCGGGCAGCTCGGGCAGGAAGGGGAAGTCCTCGAAGGTGCCGGTGACGATCTTGACGGCCTCGCGGACGTCCTCGCCGGGCATCGACCCGACTCCGGTGGCGGCACCGAAGCTGAACTGGCTGTTGTCGCTCACCCGAGAAGCGTATGCCGCCGGCGGGGTGGTCCGGCGCGCCCGCCGCCCCCCGGCCGCGCGCCCGCGGCGCGGGGTGCCGGGTGCGGCGGCCGGGTGTGGCGTGTTCTCGGCGTCCCGGGCGGGGTCCGGGTTCAGCGGCCCGGGCGGACCGACAGGTCGGTGACCTCCGCGTCGCGGGGCAGGTCGAGGGCCATGAGGACGGTCGTGGCCACGGACTCGGGGTCGATCCAGCGGGACGGGTCGTACTCCTTGCCCTCCTGCTGGTGGACCTTGGCCTGCATGGGGCTGGCGGTGCGGCCCGGGTAGACGGTGGTGACCCGCACCCCGTTGCCGTGTTCCTCCTCGCGCAGGGCGTCGGCCAGCGCCTTCAGGCCGTGCTTGGAGGCGGCGTACGCCGACCAGCCGGCGTGGGCGCTGAGGCCGGCCCCGGAGTTGACGAAGACCACGTGGCCGCGCGCGGCCCGCAGCCGGGGCAGGAACAGGCGGGTCAGCTCCGCCGGGGCGAGCAGGTTGACGTCGAGCTGCCGGCGCCAGGCCTGCCCGCTCAGCTCGCCGACCGGGCCGAGGTCGACCACGCCCGCGATGTGCAGCAGGGAGTCCACCTGGTCCGGCAGGGTCTGCTGGGACAGGGCCTCGCTCAGCGCCCCGGGGTCGGCCAGGTCGCCGACCAGCGTCTCGGCGCCGGGGAACTCAGCGGCCAGTTCCTTCGCGCGGCCCGCGTCGCGCGCGTGGAGCACGAGCCGGTCCCCGCGCGCGTGCAGGCGGCGGGTGACGGCCGCGCCGATGCCGGATCCGGCGCCGGTGATCACATGTGTAGCCATGCCCGCCATGCTCGCACCCGCTGCTCAGCGGCCGGCGACCGACTCCTCCAGATGGGCCAGCGCGGCCGCGGGCTCGTCGGCGAAGTGCACCAGCTCGCTCAGCGGCCGCGGCAGGAAGCCTTCCTCCTCCATGCGGCGGAACTGCTCGCGCAGGCCGTCGTAGTACCCGGCCGTGTTCAGCAGCACCACCGGCTTGTCGGTCTGCCCGTGCTTCTTCAGCTCGATGATCTCGGTGGCCTCGTCCAGCGTTCCCGTGCCGCCGACCATGACGACCACCGCGTCGGCCTTCTGCAGCAGCAGCTTCTTGCGTTCGGCGAGGTCGCGGGCGATCACCATCTCGTCGGCTCCGGGGCGGGCCATCGCGGACAGGAAGTCCACGGACACGCCGACGAGGCGGCCGCCGGCCTCCTCCACGCCGTCCGCGACCACCTTCATCAGGCCCGTGTCGGAGCCGCCCCAGACCAGGGTGTGGCCGCCCTTGCCGAGCAGGCGGGCGAACTCCCGGGCGGGGCGGGTGTAGCGGTCGTCGAGGTCGGCGGCGGAGAGGAAGACGCAGATGTTCACCCGCCTCACCCTAGCGGCGCGGTGTCCTGTGCCGGTCGCCTCCCTGCGGCGGTGACGGAAAGGCAGCGCGCGTGCGGCCGGAACGGCACGGGCGCGGTGGGCGGCGGGGCCACGGAGGAAGAGCTCGGCCACGGGCCGAAGAAGCGGGGCTCGGGAGGGGGCGGAGGCCGGGAGGCGGAGCGCGGGAAGAACCGCGCGCTGTCGGGTGCTGTCCTGGTATGGCCCAAGGACACACGATCAGCATCGAGCAGAGCGACGCGCATGTGCGCGTGGTCCACGACGGGCAGGTGCTGGCGGACAGCCGCCGCCCGCTGGTGCTGCGCGAGACCGGCTGTCCTCCGCGCTACTACCTGCCCCGCGACGACGTGCGCCTCGACCTGTTGACCCCTTCCGTGACGCACACCTACTGCCCCTACAAGGGCACCGCGTCCTACTGGTCCCTGCCGGACGCGCCCGACCTGGCGTGGGCGTACCCCGACCCCAAGCCGGACGTGGCGGCGCTCAAGGACCATCTGTGTTTCTACGACACCGAGGTGGTGTGACCCTCGGCGGTGTTGTGCCCCGGTGAGATGGTCATGCCGTGGCAGTCTTCACCTTCATGGACAAAAAGACCATCTCGCGTGACGGCACCCCGATCGCCTACCAGCGCACCGGCCAGGGCCCGGTGGTCGTCCTCGTGAGCGGTGCGATGTCGACGGGGGCGACGGCCGCGCCGCTCGCCGCCGCGCTGTCCCACCGGTGCAGCGCGGTGGTGTACGACCGCCGCGGCCGCGGGGAGAGCGGTGACACACCGCCGTACGCGGTGGAGCGCGAGGTGGAGGACCTCGCGGCCGTGGTCCGTGCGGTGGGCGGCGACGCGGCGCTGTTCGGCATGTCGTCCGGTGGTGCGCTGGTGCTGCGCGCGGTGGCGGCCGGCCTTGAGGTGCCGCGGGTGGCGGTGTACGAGCCGCCGTACGAGGTCCGCCCGGACCGGCTGCCGGAGCGCGCCGCGTACACCGAGAACCTGAACCGGGCGCTGGCCGAGGGCCGGCGCGGGGACGCGGTGGAGCTGTTCCTGCGGCTCACCGGGCTGGCCGAGCAGATGATCGCCAACGCGCGCCGCTCCCCCATGTGGCGCGGTCTGGAGGCGCTGGCGCCGACGCTGGCCCACGACGACGCCGTGCTGGGCGACGGCCCGGTCCCGCGGGACCTGCTCGCCTCGGTCGGCGTGCCGGTGCTGGCCGTCGCGGGCGGTGCCAGCCCGCCGTGGATGCGCACGGCGACCCGCCAGGTGGCCGAGGCGGTCCCGCAGGGCACCTACCGGGTCGTCGAGGGCCAGAGCCACGCGGTCGAGCCGGAGATGCTGGCCCCGGTGCTGGCGGAGTTCTTCACGGCCTGAGCGGCACAGCCGCCCCTGCGCGGCCCGGGTGCTCAGGGGTCGTGCCGCGCCACCGGAGCGGCACGCCCGGGCTCCGGACGTCCGCTCAGGCGGAGGCCGCCGCGACCCGCCGGGTCGTCGCGATCGTCGCCGAGCCCACCACGCGGGTGCCGTCGTAGAGCACGATGGCCTGGCCGGGAGCGACGCCGCGGACCGGCTCGGTGAAGGTCACCCGCAGTTCGTCGCCGACCAGCTCCGCGGTGACCTCGGTCTCGCCGCCGTGGGCGCGCAGCTGGGCGGTGTAGGTGCCGGGGCCCGCGGGGGCGGTGCCGCACCAGCGGGGCCGGATCGCGGTGAGGGCCTCCACGTCCAGGGCCGAGGCGGGGCCGACCGTGACAGTGTTGGTGACCGGGGAGATGTCCAGGACGTAGCGGGGCTTGCCGTCGGGGGCCGGGGTGCCGATCCGCAGGCCCTTGCGCTGGCCGATGGTGAAGCCGTAGGCGCCCTGATGGGTGCCCAGCTTGTTGCCGGCCTCGTCGACGATGTCGCCCTCGGCGGTACCGAGCCGCCGGGCGAGGAAGCCCCGGGTGTCGCCGTCGGCGATGAAGCAGATGTCGTGCGAGTCGGGCTTCTTGGCCACCGCGAGCCCGCGCCGCTCGGCCTCGGCGCGGATCTCCTCCTTGGTGGTGGCGGTGTCGCCGAGCGGGAACATCGCGTGCGCGAGCTGCTGGTCGTCGAGCACGCCGAGGACGTACGACTGGTCCTTGGCGAGGTCGGAGGCGCGGTGCAGCTCGCGGGTGCCGTCGGGGCGGGTGACGATCTTCGCGTAGTGGCCGGTGCACACCGCGTCGAAGCCCAGAGCGAGCGCCTTGTCCAGCAGCGCGGCGAACTTGATCTTCTCGTTGCAGCGCAGGCACGGGTTGGGGGTGCGGCCGGCCTCGTACTCGGCGACGAAGTTCTCGACCACGTCCTCGCGGAAGCGGTCGGCGAGGTCCCAGACGTAGAAGGGGATGCCGATGACGTCCGCGGCGCGGCGGGCGTCGCGGGAGTCCTCGATGGTGCAGCAGCCCCGCGCGCCGGTGCGGAAGGATTGCGGGTTGGCGGAGAGCGCGAGATGCACGCCCGTGACGTCGTGGCCCGCGTCGACGGCGCGGGCCGCGGCGACGGCGGAGTCGACGCCGCCCGACATGGCTGCGAGGACGCGGAGGGGGCGGGTGCGCTGCGGGGTGTCAGTCATAGCCCTTTCAGGGTACGGGTGCGCGGGAACAGCGGACGCCGGATATCCGTTTCCCAGCGCATGGGGGAGAACCAGAGCGGCACGCGCACGGGAGAGAGCCGGGACGACACGCGCGCGGAAGGAAGCCGGGCCGGCGCACGGCGGGGGCCGTCCCGGCGGGCGCTGATCGTCGGAGGTGTGGCGACGGCGGTGATCGCGGGCACGGCCGCGCTGGAGCGCGAGCGGCTGGAACGGCTGTGGTGGAAGCTGCCGGGTGCGCAGCGGCCGCGGGTGGCGGGCGCGGTGGACTTCCGCGGTGCGCAGTGGCTGGCGGCCTCCCCGGCGAACTACCGGCGGGCGGACCGCCCGGACGACTACCGGATCGACATGGTCGTCGTCCATGTCACCCAGGGCAGCCGGTCCAGCGCGGTGAAGGCGTTCCAGGACCCGGCGCACCAGGCCGCCGCCCACTACATCGTGGGCGGCGACGGCCATATCACCCAGATGATCCGCGAGCTGGACGTCGCGTTCCACGCCGGGAACCGGGAGGTCAACGAGCGCAGCGTCGGCATCGAGCACGAGGGTTTCGTCGAGCGGGCCTCGTCCTTCACCGACGCGATGTACGCGGCCTCGGCGCGGCTGACGGCCGGGGTGTGCACGCGGTACGGCATACCCGTCGACCGTGAGCACATCGTCGGCCACTCCGAGGTGCCGGGCGCCGACCACACCGATCCGGGACGGTACTGGGACTGGGACCGGTACATGCGGCTGGTGCGGCAGGCGATGGCCTGAGGATCAGGTCAGGCCCGCGGCCCGGGCCCGTTCCACCGCCGGGCCGATGGCCTTGGCGACCGCCTCGACGTCCTGTCGTGTGGAGGTGTGGCCGAGGGAGAAGCGCAGGGTGCCGCGCGCCAGGTCCGGGTCGGCGCCGGTGGCGAGCAGGACGTGGCTGGGCTGGGCGACGCCGGCGGTGCAGGCCGAGCCGGTGGAGCACTCGATGCCCTGGGCGTCCAGCAGGAGCAGCAGGGAGTCGCCCTCGCAGCCGGGGAAGGTGAAGTGCGCGTTGGCCGGGAGGCGTCCCTCGGGGGACGGGTCGCCGCCGAGGACGGCGTCGGGCACGGCGGCACGGACGGCGGTGATGAGGTCGTCGCGCAGGGCGCCGATCTCCCGGGCGAAGTCCTCGCGCCGCTCGGCGGCGAGCCGGCCGGCCACCGCGAAGGAGGCGACGGCGGGGACGTCGATCGTGCCGGAGCGCACATGCCGTTCCTGGCCGCCGCCGTGCAGCACGGGCACCGGGGTGTGCTCGCGGCCGAGGACGAGGGCGCCGATGCCGTACGGTCCGCCGATCTTGTGCGCGGACACGGTCATCGCGGCCAGGCCGGAGGCGGCGAAGTCGACCGGGATCTGCCCGAAGGCCTGGACCGCGTCGGAGTGCACGGGGATACCGAACTCGGCGGCCACGTCGACGAGTTCACGGATCGGCAGCACGGTGCCGATCTCGTTGTTCGCCCACATGACGGTGATCAGGGCCACGTCGTCGGGGTTGCGCTCGACGGCCTCGCGCAGGGCGTCGGGGTGGACGCGCCCGTAGCGGTCGACGGGCAGGTACTCGACGGTGGCGCCCTCGTGCTCGCCCAGCCAGTGCACGGCGTCGAGGACGGCGTGGTGTTCCACCGGGCTGGACAGCACCCGGGTGCGGGCCGGGTCGGCGGCGCGGCGTGACCAGTACAGGCCCTTGACGGCGAGATTGTCGGCCTCGGTACCGCCGGAGGTGAAGACGATCTCGCTGGGCCGGGCACCGAGGGCCTCGGCGAGGGTCTCGCGGGACTCCTCGACCGTGCGGCGGGCGCGACGGCCGGATGCGTGCAGGGAGGAGGCGTTGCCGGTCACGCCCAGCGCGGCGGTCAGCGCCTGCGCCGCTTCCGGGAGCATCGGGGTGGTCGCGGCGTGGTCGAGGTAAGCCATGGTGGGGCCGATTCTACGGTGCGCCCGCCCCGGAACCGGGATCGCGGTCGCGCCATATCGCCGCCCGTCCCCGTGCGCAGGGGCGGCCCGCGGGGCGGTGCCGGGAGGACTCAGAAGCTCCAGGACACCGTGTGGTCGACCTGCATGAAGGCGAACAGGACGACGAGGTCGGCGATGCCGAGGGCGAGACCGAGCAGGGCGCGGCCGCGACGCGTGGTGCCGCGCCGCAGGGCGACGCAGGCCAGCACGATGGCGACGGGACCCAGGAAGAGGTTGAGGACCAGCACGCCGACCAGGCCCAGGATGAAGGAGGCGACGGCCATGCCGTCGGCATCCCGGGCGGCGGTGCGGCGCGTGGCCGGTGCGGTCAGATGCATGGACGGGCTCCCGGCTGTTCTCGGACTTCTCGGACGGTGGGTGCGCGGCGGGCCGCCGTCGGCGGCGGGCCGGCGTCAGTGGGAGGTGCCGCGCCTGCGGGAGTGGCGCTCACGCAGGCCGAAGATGCCGAGCCAGACGGCGATCACGGCGGCGGCGATGACGGTGAAACCGAGCGGCGCGTGGGCGACGGTGCCCAGGACGACGCCGAGCAGCAGCAGTGCGGCGACGAGGAACAGCATGTGGTGGTCCCCCTTGGGCGTTCGCGGGGACGAACGCTGCGGTAACAGTTGTTCACTGACTACTGAGTCTAGCGTCACACCTCCCTTGGAAATTCCAGAGAACAGTTGTTAACTGCATGGCATGAGTCACACCCTCGGCGTCCGGCAGGCCCAGAAGCTCAGGACCCGTCAGGCCCTGCTGGACGCGGCGCTGGCCCTGCTGGAGGAA
This sequence comes from Streptomyces thermoviolaceus, assembly GCF_045209695.1. Classification (NCBI taxonomy): domain Bacteria; kingdom Bacillati; phylum Actinomycetota; class Actinomycetes; order Kitasatosporales; family Streptomycetaceae; genus Streptomyces; species Streptomyces thermoviolaceus. Next base: position 1,671,072 of record NZ_CP109280.1, read on the forward strand.
CAGAGCCTGAGCAGCCTGGGCCTGCGCGAGGTCACCCGGGCCGTCGGCGTCGCCCCGACCGCCTTCTACCGGCACTTCCGCTCCATCGCGGATCTCGGCGTGGCCCTGGTCGAGGAGGCACTGGGCAGCCTGCATCCGATGATCCGGACGACGGTGTCCCCGGCGGCGGACAGCGAGGAACGCATCGCGCGGGCCGTGGACCTGATCGCGGGTCATGTGCACGAGCACGCGGCGCATGTGCGGTTCATCGCACGCGAGCGCCACGGCGGGGTCCAGCCGGTGCGGGAGGCGATCCGGGAGCAGCTGGCCCGGTTCGCCCGCGAACTGAAGGAGGAGCTGGCCAAGGACGAGCAGGCGGCGGGCTGGAGCGAGGAGGACCTGCTGATGCTCGCGCACCTCTACGTCGACCAGATGCTGATCACCGCATCACTGTTCCTGGAGGCGCTGGACGGGGCCGCCTCCGCCCGTGAGCAGGTCATCCGGCTGGCCAGGCGGCAGCTGCGCCTGATCAGCATCGGCCGCCGCCACTGGCTCGACTGACGGAGCCGCGGAGTGGCTCCCCTGCGGCCGGCGCAGGCGCCGGCGCACCGGGCGAGGCATGCGGCTTCTGCGCGACGCAGGCCGCGTCACATCCGTACGGGTGCAGCCGCGTCACATCCGTACGGGTGCAGCCTCGCCACATCCGTCCGGCCGCGACCGTGTCGCATCCGCACGGTTGAAGCCGCATCGAGCCGTGTCGCCACGGGCTCCGGACAGGCGTCGCGTGCGAGGCACGGCCGGCCGCACCCCGCACGCGACGCGTCCGGACCGCGCGTCTCAGCCCAGCCGGACCCGGGCGAGCTGCCGGGACTGGGCCACCAGCCGGTCCGCGCTGTCCCAGACCTCGGCGTCCTCCTCCAGGAAGCCGCCGGCCAGATTGCGGGTGGTGATGGACACGCGCAGCGGACCGGGCGCGGGGCGGCAGCGCACATGGACGGTCAGCTCCACGGTCGGCACCCAGCCGGACAGGCCCAGTTCGAAGGCGGTCGGCGGCAGCGCGTCCACCGCGAGCAGCAGCGAGAGCGGGTCGGCGTCGCGGCCGTCGGCCAGGCCGAACCAGGCCCGCATCTCGCCCTTGCCGGAGGGCCGGCCCACGGCCCAGCCGGCGGTGGCCGGATCGAGCTTGAGCATCAGCCGGCCGGTGATGGCCGAGCTGCCGGAGACGGGGGCCGGGCCGTCCTCGGGTCCGAGGCACTGCTCCAGCGGCGGCATCGCCGGCGGCTTCGCCGCGGTGCGCACGTCGTCCGGCAGGGCGTCCAGGTCGCCGTAGGAGGCCAGCACCCGGATGCGCTCCACCTCACGGCCGTCCTCGTCGTACTGGAAGAGCGAGGCCTGGCCGGTGGACAGGGTGCGGCCGGTGCGCACCACCTCGGTGCGCACCACGGCCGGCCCGGGCTGGGAGGCGGTGAGGTAGTGGGCCGTGATCGTGAACGGGTCCGGGTGGGGCAGGGCGTCCGCGAGCGCACGACCCAGGACGGCCAGCAGATAACCGCCGTTGACGGCGTTGATGATGGACCAGCCGGCCGAGAGGTCGATGTCGTAGACGCCGGGGGCACGCCGGACCAGGGCGGTGTCCCGGTCGAACTCGCTGTCGCCGATGGCGGCCTGGCCGGCCGGGGCGGAGGCTGCTTCTGACATGGCTGAACAGTACAACACGAAATTACTAAGCGGTAGCTTTTTGCCTGGCGGCGGCAGGCTGCAGCACCGCGCCCCGCAGCATGTCCCGGCTACTCCTCCCGCACGGTCGAGCGCCGGTTCCAGGCCCGCGGCGCACGCCAGTGGAAACGCATCGCCAGCAGACGGATCACGAAGGCGGTGACGGCGGCCAGCGCACTGGTCAGCGGGGACAGCATGTCGTAGTGGATGCACAGCACCACCAGGGTGGCGCCCACGATCGCCGGCACCGCGTACAGGTCGCGGTCCCAGCGCAGCAGGGAAGGCACCTCGTTGGCGAGGACGTCGCGCAGGACGCCACCGCCCACGGCGGTGGCCAGGCCCAGGGTCGCGGACGCGGTCAATCCGAGGCCGTAGTCGTAGGCCTTGGTGGTGCCCGTCACACAGAACAGTCCCAGCCCGGCCGCATCGAACACCAGTACGGCCGTCTGGATGCGCTCCACATGCGGATGCAGGAAGAAGACCACCAACGCGGCGCACAACGGGGTGAGGAAGTAGCCGAGGTCGGTGAAGGCGGCCGGAGGCAACGCCCCGATGATCACATCACGGAACAGACCTCCGCCCAGCGCCGTCACCTCGGCCAGCACGGCGATGCCGAAGACGTCGAAGTTCTTGCGGACGGCCAGCAGCGCGCCCGAGATGGCGAACACGAAGATGCCGACGACGTCGAGCGTGTGCTGGACGGAGGGGCTGAACAGTTGCTGAAGCACCCCCCATTGTTACGTGGCCGCCGGACACCCCGGACGGGAGAGCACCGGTGCGGCCGTCCCGTCCGTGCCCGCGCGCCGCTCGGCGGACCGCACGGACGGGACGGCCGCGCGCTCTCCCGTCCGGCCGGGTGCGCGGCGCCGCGCCTCGAGGCGCGTCAGCGCGTCAGTCGTCGTCGAAGTCGTCGGAGTCCTGGGAGCTGCCGGAGTCCTGGGAACTGCCGGAGTCCCGGTCCATGCCGGAGCCCTGGTCCTCGTCGGACGGGTCCGCCTTCCTGGCGGGTCCGGTCCTCTCCACGTCGACGGCGACGGGGGCGTCACCGGCGTCCGGCCCGGCGGCTTCCTTTCCGGTCTTCTTCCCGGTCTTCTTCCCGGTCTCCTTGCCGCTCTCCTTGCCGGACTTCTCACCCGGCTTCTCGACGGTCTTCTGGCCGGCCTCCTTGCCGGACTTCTCACCGACCTTCTCGACGGACTTCCCGCCCGCCCCCTTGCCGGTCTTCTCGACGGACCCCTTGCCGGTCTTCTCGACGGACCCCTTGCCGTCCTCCTTCGTGACCGCCTTCACCGCCGCCGAGGTCTCGCCGGACTTCGCCAGGGCGTCCTCGGCCCCCCGTCCCGCGGCGTCCTTCATCGCCGACAGCAGCACCGTGTCGTGCGGTGCCTGGTCGGCGAAGTTCTCCGGGTGGTGGCAGGCCACCCGCTGGCCGGGGCGCAGCTCCTTCAGCGGCGGCTCGACGCGGCGGCAGATCTCCGTGGCCTTCCAGCAACGGGTGTGGAAGCGGCAGCCGCTCGGCGGGGAGATCGGCGAGGGCACGTCGCCCTTGAGCAGGATGCGCTCGCTCTTGGCGTTCTTGCGCCGCGGGTCCGGGATCGGGACGGCCGACATCAGCGCCTTGGTGTACGGGTGCATCGGCGTCTTGTACAGCGCGTCCCGGTCGGCCAGCTCGACGATCTTGCCCAGGTACATCACCGCGATCCGGTCCGAGACGTGCCGGACGACGGACAGGTCGTGCGCGATGATCACGTAGGTCAGGCCCAGCTCCTGCTGCAGGTCGTCCAGCAGGTTGACCACCTGCGCCTGGATCGACACGTCCAGCGCGGAGACCGGCTCGTCGGCGACCACGAGCTTCGGCTTGAGGGCGAGCGCGCGAGCGATGCCGATGCGCTGGCGCTGGCCGCCGGAGAACTCGTGCGGATAGCGGTTGTAGTGCTCGGGGTTGAGCCCGACCACCGACAGCAGCCGCTGCACCTCCTTCTTGATCCCGCCCTCGGGCTCGACGCCCTGGAGGCGGAAGGGGGCGCCGACGATGGTGCCGATGGTGTGGCGCGGGTTCAGCGACGAGTACGGGTCCTGAAAGATCATCTGCACGTCGCGGCGCATGGGGCGCATGCCCGCGACGCCGAGGTGCGTGATGTCCTTGCCCTCGAACTCGATGCGTCCGGAGGTGGGCTCCATCAGCCGGGTGATCAGCCGGCCCATCGTCGACTTGCCGCAGCCGGACTCGCCCACGACACCGAGGGTCTCCCCGGCGCGCACCTCGAAGTCCAGCCCGTCGACGGCGTGCACGGCGCCGACCTGACGCTGGAAGAGCCCCTTCTTGATCGGGAAGTGCTTCTTGAGCCCGGTCACCTTCAGCAGAGGCGCGCCGTCCGCGGCGTCCTTGGTGAGGGCGGCACCGTCGCTCTTCGCGGGAGTGGTCACGGCTTTGTCCTCGCTCACAGCTTCGGCGCAATCTCTTCGGTCCAGATCCGCTCCCGCTGCTCCTGCGTCATGTGGCAGGCGGCCCAGTGGCGGCTGCCGACCTCGGTCAGTTCGGGACGGACCGTACGGGTGACGTTGTCCTTGGGGACGTCGGCGTACGGGCAGCGCGGGTTGAAGGCGCAGCCGGAGGGGACGTTGATCAGCGAGGGCGGCGATCCCTTGACGGGGATGAGCCGGTCCTGCTGGTCGCGGTCCAGGCGCGGCATCGAGCCGAGCAGACCCCAGGTGTAGGGGTGGCGGGGCTCGTCGAACACCTTCTCGGCGGGGCCGCGCTCCACGCAGCGGCCGGCGTACATCACCAGGATGTCGTCGGCGAGTTCGGCGACGACGCCCAGGTCGTGGGTGATGATGATGACCGCGGAGCCGAACTCCTTCTGCAGATCCCGGATCAGGTCGAGGATCTGCGCCTGCACGGTGACGTCCAGCGCGGTGGTCGGCTCGTCGGCGATGAGCAGTTCGGGGTTGTTGACCAGCGCCATGGCGATCATCGCGCGCTGGCGCATGCCGCCGGAGAACTCGTGCGGGTAGTTGTCCACCCGCTTGTCCGGCTGCGGGATGCCCACCCGGTCCAGCATCTCGATGGCGCGCCGGCGGGCGGCCTTCTTGGAGACGTCGTGGTGGAGGCGGTACGCCTCCACGATCTGCGCGCCGATCGTGTAGTACGGGTGCAGCGCGGACAGCGGGTCCTGGAAGATCATCGCCATCTCCCGGCCGCGCAGCTTGCGCACCTCGTCGGGGTCGGCGGACAGCAGCTCGGTGCCGTTGAGCCAGATCTCGCCGGAGATCTGCGGCCTGCGCTTGCCGTACTGGCCCGCGGTGTGCAGGCCGAGGATGCCGAGCGAGGTCACCGACTTGCCGGAGCCGGACTCGCCCACGATGCCGAGGGTCTTTCCCTTCTCCAGCTGGAAGCTGAGCCCGTCGACGGACTTCACCAGGCCGTCGTCGGTCGGGAAGTGCACCTTCAGGTCGCGCACTTCCAGGAAGGCGGTCGGGGCGGGTGACGCCGTGGTGGGTTCCCCCACGGCGGCTCCGCTCTTGCTGAGTTCGGTCATGCGAGCCTCACTCGGGGGTCGATCACGGCGTACAGGATGTCCACCACGAGGTTGGCGATGAGCACCGCCAGGGAGGTGATCAGGGTGACGCCCAGGATGAAGGGCAGGTCCTGGTTCTTGATGGCGTCCAGCACCTTCTGGCCGAGGCCGGGGAGGCTGAACGTGGTCTCGGTGAGGATCGCGCCGCCGATCAGGGCGCCGAGGTCCATGCCGAGCATGGTCAGGATGGGCGTCAGGGTGGAGCGCATGGCGTGCTTGCGGATGACCACCTGCTCCTTCAGGCCCTTGGCGCGGGCGGTGCGGATGTAGTCCTCGCCGAGCACCTCCAGCATCGTGGCGCGGGTGATGCGGGCGTACATGGCCGCGTACAGGAAGGCGAGGGTGATCCACGGCAGGAGCATGCCGCCGAGCCAGCCGGAGAAGCTGTCGCCGACCGGCACGTACTGGCCGTTGATCCAGCCCAGTCCGTAGGCGAAGATCGCCAGCGAGAGCAGGCCGGTGAAGTAGATCGGGAGGGACACGCCCGCCAGCGCGACGACCATCGCGCCGCGGTCCCACAGGCTGCCGCGCTTGAGGGCGGACAGCACGCCCGCGGCGACGCCGAAGACCAGCCACAGCACGGCGGCGCCCAGGGCCAGCCCGAGGGTCACCGGGAACCGGTCGGTCAGCACCGGCCAGACGGCCTGTTCGGTGCGGAAGGAGTAGCCGAAGCACGGCGCGGCGCAGTGGGTGACGTCGCCGCCGCCCACGTAGGTGCGGCCCACGAAGATGCCTTTGAAGAACTCCCAGACCTGGCTGTAGACCGGGTCGTCCAGGCCGAGCTTGGCCCGGACCGCCTCGACAGCCGCCGGGTCGGCCTGCTTGCCGACGAAGCTGCTGGCGATGTCGACGCCCGCCCACTTGGGGAAGACGAAGAAGATGCAGAAGACCGCCAGGACGACGACCACGAGCATCACTGCGGCGGCGAACAACCGCCTGATGAGGTAAGCGAGCACAGCTTGCGGCCCGCCGCGGGCCGCGGGCCGCCACCGGTCGGTGCCCTCCCGCCTTTCGACGGTGGGGCTCCGGGGCGGCCCGCGGTCCCGCCGCGCCGGCCTTCACCTGCCTTTCGTGCCGTACGGCCGGTGTGCCGGGACTACTTCGAGGACTTCAGGCCGAGGTTCACGAAGTCGTACATGCCGTTGTACGCGTTCGACGTGTACACGTTGGCCAGACGCGAGGAGCGCCAGTTGATGAACTTCTCGAAGGTGAAGGGCAGGTACCAGCCGCCCTCCATGACCTTGTGGTTGATCTCGGTGGCGATCTGCTTCTTCTTCGCCTCGTCCAGGGTGGTGACGAACTCGTCGAAGAGCTTGTCGATCGACTCGTCCTTGATCAGGGCGTAGTTGTTGTTGCCGCTCTGCAGGATGTAGTGGCTGTCCCACAGCGGCATGCCGTAGCCCTGGATGGACGGGAAGTCCGGGCCCCAGCCCATGATGATGATGCCGTAGCCCTTCTTCTCCACGTTCGAGGGGCTGCCGATGATGCCGGCGGTCTGGGAGCCGTCGTACTGGTCGATCTGGGCGTTGATGCCGACCTTCTTCAGCGAGGCCTGCAGCGACTCGGCGGTCGCGACCTCGACCGGCTTGTTGTTGCGCACGGCGATGGTGGTGCTGAAGCCGTTCGGATGGCCGCAGGCCTTCAGCTCCTCCTTGGCCTTGGCGATGTTGCCGTTCTTGTTGGCGCCGGCCATCTCGTACGGGTCGTACGCCTGGCCCTCGGCGCCCGGCACGGCCGGCGGCAGCATGTTGGTGCCGATGTCACCGCCGGCGATGGGGCCGCCGCGCGCGGTCTGCAGGGAGACGTGGTCGGCGCCGTAGAGGACGGCCTTGCGGCAGTGGATGTTGTCGAACGGCTTCACGCTCTGCGGGAAGACCGCGTAGCGGATGTAGCCGGAGACCGGGTTGTCCAGGTTGCCCTTGTGCGACTTCAGGGCGGTGGTGCGGCCCTGCGGCGACATGCCGGTCTGGGCCAGGTCCAGGTCGTAGTCGCCGGCCAGCAGACGCTGGTCCATGTCGTTGGCGTTGGTGAAGAACTTGATGCTGATCTTGTCCGGGTAGGCCTTGCGGACCGGGTCCGAGGAGGCATTCCAGTTCTCGTTGCGCACCAGCACCAGGGACTTGCCCGGCGAGTACGACTCGAACTTGTACGGGCCGGAGGAGAAGGGGCGCAGGCCGTACTGCGACTTGGTGTCCTTGTCCTGGCGCACGGGGGACGCCGAGGTCAGCGCGACCAGCTGGAGGAAGTCGGAGTTGGGCTCCGGCAGGTGGAAGACGATCGTCTTGTCGTCCGGGGTGTCGATCGCCTTCAGGCCCAGGTGGTCCTTGCTGGTGTCCTTGTACGGACCCTTGTAGGTGCCGTTGGGGTCGAGGACGTCCTTGAGGTAGATGGGACCGCCGGAGAGGACGTCCTGGGCCCAGACGCGCTCGATGCCGTACTTGATGTCCTTGGAGGTGATCGGCTTGCCGTCCTCCCAGGTGATCCCGTCGCGCAGGTGGAAGGTGTAGGTCTTGCCACCGTCCGAGACCTGGCCCATGTCGGTGGCGAGGTCCGGCGTCAGCTCGGCGCCGTCGGCGCCCGGGGCCGCCTTGTAGGTCAGCAGCTGACGGCTGTAGTAGCGCGAGAAGTTCCACATGAAGCCGTAGTAGCCGCGGGTGGTGTCCCACGAGTCGGCGTCCTGGGTGCTCGCGAACTTCAGCTCGCCGCCCTTCTTGACCAGCGAGGCCTGGGCGACCTTGTTGTTGGCCGCGTTGAAGCCGGCCGCGCCGTCGTCACCGCCGTCGTCCTTGCCGCCGCCGCACGCCGCCGTGGTCAGCAGCCCTGCGACCACGGCCGCAGCGGCCAAAGCCTGCCTGCGCCGCCCTGAGGTGCGTTGGGTAGTCACGTTGCGGATCCTCCGGAGTAGATGAGAGACCCCGTGCCGGTGCCACGGGTTGCTTGGGGGTACGGCGGTTCAGCGGGAGCCCTTCGGGTCGAGCGCGTCGCGCACGCCGTCGCCGAAGAGGTTGAAGGCAAGGACGGTGATGAAGATCGCCACACCGGGGACCACCATGTACATGGGGTCCGAGTCGTAGTAGTCGATCGCGGTCGAGAGCATCTGTCCCCAGGAGGCCGTGGGCGGTTTGACGCCCACGCCCAGGAAGCTGAGCGCCGCCTCGGTGAGGATGTTGGTGGGGATCATCATCGTCGTGTACACGATGATCGGCGCGACGAGGTTGGGCAGCAGCTCCTTGAACAGGATGTAGAAGCGGCCGGCGCCCAGCGAACGGGCCGCGTCCACGTACTCGCGCTCGCGCAGGCTGAGCGTCTGGCCGCGCACCACGCGGCCGATGTACGGCCAGCCGAAGAAGCCGATGACGACGATCATCAGCAGCACCCGCACGCTCGTCCCGGTCAGGCCGAGCAGCCGGTCGGGCATCACGGACACCAGCGCGATGATGAACAGCAGCTGCGGGAAGGCCAGCAGACCGTCCATGATGCGGCTGATCACGGCGTCCACCCAGCCGCCGAAGAAGCCGGCCAGGATGCCGAGGACGGTGCCGATGACCACCGCCACGACCGCGGACAGGAAGCCGACCAGCAGCGAGATCTGCGCGCCGTAGACGATGCGGGCGAAGATGTCGCGGCCGTTGACCGGTTCGACGCCGAGCAGGTGCTCGCCGCTGATGCCGCCGAGGGATCCGGTGGGGGTGCCGAACAGCGGGTCGATCAGGTCCTCGTGGTGCGTCTCCGGGTCCTGGCCGACCAGGTGCGCGATCACGGGTGCGAGCACCGCGACCAGGACGAGCACGAGCACGACGATCCCGCCCGTCAGGGCGAGCTTGTCCCGCTTCAGGCGCTCCCAGGCGATCCGTCCCAGCGAACGGCCCTGGACCGCCTTCGCACCGGTGGCCGCCACCGCCGCTTCGTCGGCCGCGCTCGGGGCCGCTTCCGCGGCCGGCTCGTGCAATGGTGCCGTCATCAGGCAGGGACCCCTCTCAACCGGCTGTCACCGGTTTGCACTTGCCGCAGTGGCGGCATGGTCAGTCCGTCGTACGAAGGGGCGCGGGCCCCTTGGAGCGGGAGTCTTCAACGCCACGGCGAGCCGGTGCCAGGGCTGTCGGCGAAAGGATGCCTAACCGTGATGCGCCCTGGGGAGATCCGTTATGCGGACAGTGGGTAACGCGGGGCGGACAAGGGCCAGTTGGGCTATCCGGGCGGGATGCGGACCAAAGCTCCCGCAGCTGCGCGCGTAGACCCGCGTCGCGTCAACTGCCCCCAGTGCGGGGCGAGTCGGGAGATATGGGCGGTCGTCGCTGTGCGCTCAGTACGCGGCGCCGGCCGGCGGGTAGCCGTAGCCGCCCGGCTGGTTCGGCGCGGCACCGGCGTGCGCCTGGCGGTCGTAGAACGGGCGGGCGTTGGCCCGCAGCCACATCGCGACCGGGTCGTAGTCGTCGGCCATCGCCACGGTGGACACCGGCAGTCCGTCGGGCAGGGCGCTCATGCAGGGCTGCATCATCGTCCGCACCGCCTCGACGGAAGGCTGCGAGGAGTCGTACAGGTCCAGGCCGATGGCCAGGTAGGGCGCGCCGATCGCAGGCTGCACCCAGGCCCGGCGCAGCGAACGGACCACCGGGGTGCGGTGCGCGTGCTGCGCGAGCAGGGCGTAGAAGTGCGACAGGTCCATGACCGGCTCCGACAGGCGCAGCGGACCGGCGGGCTGACGGTCCAGGCCGGTGGCGATACGGCGCAGATCCAGCCACGGGATGCCGACTCCGCCGCCCGGGGCGTGCGGATTGAGCCACAGCCCGTAGTGGCCGGGGTAGAGGACGCGGGCCGCGTCGAGTCCGTCGACCACCTCGTAGGAACGGTTCCAGCCGCTGGCCGACAGTTCCTGGGGCGAGGTGACGCAGGGGGCGTAGCCGTGGCCGTCGACCTCCATGCGCGCCCACTGGGCGTCGGGCGACCCGGCCTGCCCCTGCCACAGCAGCATCCAGACCTGGCCGGATGCGGGCGTGGCGAGGGCGCGCAGCAGCGCCTCGTAGGCGTCGTAGCGCCCGGGGGTCACCTGGCGCAGCATCTGCTCCACGTGCCCGGTCGCGGTGCCGCTTGCGCTGGCGCTCACTTGTACCGCCCCTCCATGCTCCAAGGTCTCGACCGAGCCGTGCGTCCAGCTTAGGCCCTGTTCGGACCGGCTCTGACTTCCCGTCGTGCTCGCGGGCCCGCCGGCAGGTGCGCCGGCGGGCGGTGGGTCGTCACCGGTCGTTCTGGTAGAACGGCCGGATCGTGTCCCTCATCCAGGTGGCGACCGGGTCGTCGGTCACGTCCAGCAGGACCAGGCTGACCGGCCACGCGACCGGGGCCTTGGCCAGGGCGCGGCCGAGGGCCTCCAGGGGCAGGGCCCGCAGATCGCCCTCCCACTGGGAGAGTTCGACGCCTATGTACAGCTGCGGGTCGTCCGTCTCGACAGCGGCCAGGCAGCGGCGGGCGGTGCGCACCACGCCGATGCCGTCGAACTCGGCGCCGGCGGCGGACAGGAAGTCCACCGGGTCGTCCTGCCAGTCGGGTTCGAAGAGGCGGACCCGGCCGCCGGTCCCGGGGCCGTCGAGTTCGGTGCGGTCCGCCCGGCACAGCTCGGCCACCGCCGCCGGGGGCAGCGGGATGCCGACCACGCCGTCGGGGTTGATCAGGATGCCGGCCTGCGGGGGCAGGCCGCGGGCGAACTCCACCGCGGGCGCGACCGCGAAGGACATGTGGGAGCCGGCGACCTGGCGGAACTGCTCCTCGGAGCTGAAGACGGGCACATACGCCTGACCGTCGATCTCCAGCGTGGGCAGATCGAGCGGGACGCTGTCGGGGCCGCCGCCGTTGGGCAGCGGCACCCACAGACTGCTGCGGGCGAGCACCTCGACGATCCGGCCGGCGGCCGACGGCACGCCCAGGGACGCGGACAGCACTTCCTCGAGCTCGTTGCCGGGCCAGCCGCCGTGCGGCTGCGGGTGCGCCTGTGCCGGGAAGTCCGGGAAGTCCGGGTAAGCCATCTCCACCGCCTGCTCAACAACTTTGCTGTGATCGAAAGGCTATCGGGTGATGCGACCGTGGCCGCCGGTGAACCCGATCCGCCGCAGTCCGTCCGCGCTGTGGCGGTCCAGGACGGTCACCGAACCGCAGCCCGCCGGCGGCTCGCCCGCCGCCACACCCCGCAGCAGCCGGGCGGTGGCACGGCGGTGGCGGCCGAAGGCGTAGCGGGACACCCCGCGGCCGCGCCGGCGCTGTCCGTCCAGGGCCTGCTCGGGGCTGACGTCCAGCACGATCAGGTGGAGCAGGGCGCCTCTGCGGCGGGCGGCCCGGCTCAGCCAGGCACGGACCCAGGACTGGGTGCCGCAGTCGTGCACGACGATCCCCTCCCCGGTGCGCAGGGCGCGACGCAGGCCCGCGTAGTGGGCGAGCCGGACCAGGGGGCGGTAGACGGCGTAGGGCAGGCGGCCGGCCAGGCGGGCGTCCCAGCGCTCCCGGGTGTCCTGGGAGTCGATCACCGGTCCGCGCACCGTGCGGCGCATCAGCGTGGACTTGCCGGCGCCGGGCAGGCCGGTGACCACCACCACGTCGCGCGGCCCGAACAGCAGGGCGCGGGGCCCGCGGCCGTCCCGGTCCCGCAGGTCGCGGACGACCGGTGCGGGGTGCCCGGCGCGCTCGCGGGCCGCGGGGCGGGGGACCACGGGAAGGGCCAGGCAGTGCGCGCGGCCCGTCGCGTACGCCGGCACGGTCCTGTTCGAGCTCATCGTCCCTCCCCTGGGCGGTGGGGGTCACCTGCCCATCGCGCGTAAAGAGAAGGTAATGGCGCGATGCTCACCGTCCCGTGCGCGTTCTGCCACAGCCCGGTCACAAAAGGGGGCGCTGCCACGATGCGGCCGGTCGTGCAATGATGTGCGCGCCAATTGCATACCGGCCGCTTGAATCCGCGCGGGAGAGTTCCCGGGAGCACGTCACCCGCACGTGTGCCCGGGGCGCCGAAGGAGCAAGTCCCTCCCTTGAATCTCTCAGGCACCGTTACCGCGCGGGCGAGGCACATCTGAAAAGCGGGCCGCTGCCGCAGTGGCTCCACCCAAGGTGCAAGCCGTGACGTCCGCCCGACGGCGGTCATGGCGAACCTCTCAGGTTCCGATGACAGATGGGGAGGACACCGATCCGTCCCGTCCTCGTCCCTCATGCCTGGGAGACCACCCCGATGAGCAGTTCCGACGCCCGTCCGCTCCGCCGTACCGCGCTGGACGCGGTGCACCGCTCGCTCGGTGCGACGATGACCGACTTCGCCGGCTGGGACATGCCGCTGCGCTACGGCTCCGAGCGCGAGGAGCACCTGGCCGTGCGGACGAAGGCCGGCCTGTTCGACCTGTCCCACATGGGCGAGATCACCGTGACCGGCCCGCAGGCCGCCGCCCTGCTGAACCACGCCCTGGTCGGCAACATCGCCTCGATCGCGGTCGGCCGCGCCCGCTACACCATGATCTGCCGGGCCGACGGCGGCATCCTGGACGACCTGATCGTCTACCGGACCGCCGAGACCGCCTTCCTGGTCGTCGCCAACGCCGCCAACGCCCAGGTGGTGCTGGACGCGCTGACCGAGCGGGCGGCCGGCTTCGACGCCGAGGTCCGCGACGACCGCGACGCCTACGCGCTGATCGCGATCCAGGGGCCCGCCTCCCCGGCCGTCCTCGCCTCCCTCACCGACGCCGACCTGGACGGCCTGAAGTACTACGCCGGGCTGCCCGGCACCGTCGCCGGTGTGCCCGCCCTGATCGCCCGCACCGGCTACACCGGCGAGGACGGCTTCGAGCTGTTCGTCGCGCCCGAGCACGCGGTGCGGCTGTGGCAGGCGCTGAGCGAGGCGGGCGAGAGCGCCGGCGTCGTCCCGTGCGGGCTGGCCTGCCGTGACACGCTGCGCCTGGAGGCCGGCATGCCGCTGTACGGGCACGAGCTGACCACCGAGCTGACCCCGTTCGACGCGGGGCTCGGCCGGGTGGTCAAGTTCGACAAGGAGGGCGACTTCGTCGGGCGCGAGGCGCTGCTGGCCGCCGCCGAGCGCGCCGAGAAGAACCCGCCGCGGGTCCTGGTCGGCCTGGTCGCCGAGGGCCGCCGGGTGCCGCGCGCCGGGTACCCGGTGGTCGCGGGCGGCGAGGTGATCGGCCAGGTGACCTCCGGTGCCCCCTCCCCCACCCTGGGCAAGCCGATCGCCATGGCGTACGTCGACGCCGCGTACGCCGCCCCGGGCACGCCGGGCGTCGGCGTGGACATCCGCGGCAGCCACGAGCCGTACCAGGTCGTGGCGCTGCCGTTCTACAAGCGGCAGAAGTAGCCGTCGGGCGCGCGTCGCCGCAGGCCCGGCGCGCGCGCCCGCCCCGCCGCCCGCCGGCGGCTCCCCTCAGCCCCTGTCATCAGCACGTGACCCGGTACAGGAGAATTCACACCATGAGCAACCCCCAGCACCTGCGGTACAGCAAGGAGCACGAGTGGCTGTCGCCCGCCGACGCGGACGGCGTCGCCACGGTCGGCATCACCGAGTTCGCGGCGAACGCGCTCGGCGACGTGGTCTACGCCCAGCTCCCCGACGTCGGCTCCACCGTGACCGCGGGCGAGACCTGCGGCGAGCTGGAGTCGACCAAGTCCGTCTCCGACCTGTACTCGCCGGTCACCGGTGAGGTCACCGAGATCAACCAGGACGTCGTCGACGACCCGTCGCTGGTGAACTCCGCCCCCTTCGAGGACGGCTGGCTGTTCAAGGTGCGGGTCGCCGAGGAGCCCACGGACCTGCTGACCGCCGACGAGTACACGGCCCAGAACGAGGGCTGAGGAGCGATCCCGGCATGACTGCCCTCAACACCCCGCTGCACGAGCTCGACCCGGAGATCGCCGCGGCCCTCGACGCGGAGCTGGTCCGCCAGCAGTCCACGCTGGAGATGATCGCCTCGGAGAACTTCGCGCCGCTCGCGGTGATGGAGGCCCAGGGCTCGGTCCTGACCAACAAGTACGCCGAGGGCTACCCGGGCCGCCGCTACTACGGCGGCTGCGAGCACGTCGACGTCGCCGAGCAGATCGCGATCGACCGGGTCAAGGACCTGTTCGGCGCCGCGTACGCCAACGTGCAGCCGCACTCCGGCGCCTCCGCCAACCAGGCGGCCCTGTTCGCCCTCGCCCAGCCCGGGGACACCGTCCTCGGCCTGGACCTGGCGCACGGCGGCCACCTCACCCACGGCATGCGCCTGAACTTCTCCGGCAAGCAGTTCCACGTGGTCGCCTACCACGTGGACGCCGCCACCGGCCTGGTCGACATGGCCGAGGTGGAGCGGCTCGCCAAGGAGCACCGCCCGAAGGTGATCATCGCCGGCTGGTCGGCGTACCCGCGGCAGCTGGACTTCGCCGCCTTCCGCCGGATCGCCGACGAGGTCGGCGCCTTCCTGTGGGTCGACATGGCCCACTTCGCCGGCCTGGTCGCGGCAGGCCTGCACCCCAACCCGGTGCCGTACGCGGACGTGGTGACCTCCACGACGCACAAGACCCTCGGCGGCCCGCGCGGCGGGATCATCCTGTCCCGCAGCACGGACTTCGCGAAGAAGCTGAACTCCTCGGTCTTCCCCGGTTTCCAGGGCGGCCCGCTGGAGCACGTGATCGCGGCGAAGGCGGTGGCCTTCAAGGTCGCGGCGTCCGAGGAGTTCGAGGAGCGCCAGCGCCGTACAGTGGAGGGCGCGAGGATCCTCGCCGAGCGCCTGACGGCCCCGGACGCCCGCGAGGCCGGCATCGCCGTGCTGACCGGCGGCACGGACGTGCACCTGGTCCTGGTGGACCTGCGCGCGTCCGCGCTGGACGGCCGGCAGGCCGAGGACCGGCTGCACGAGGTCGGCATCACCGTCAACCGCAACGCGGTCCCGAACGACCCGCGGCCCCCGATGGTGACCTCGGGTCTGCGGATCGGCACGCCCGCCCTGGCCACCCGCGGCTTCACGGCCGAGGACTTCGCCGAGGTCGCGGACGTGATCGCCGAGACGCTGAAGCCGTCCTACGACGCCGAGGCCCTCGCGGCCCGGGTGCGGGCCCTGGCCGACAAGCACCCGCTGTACCCGGGTCTGAACAAGTAAGTCATCTCTCCGGGCGCCGCGCACACCCTCCGGACACCCCGGTGTGTGCGCGGCGCACCGGCCGCCCCGCGCGGGCGTCTTCCCGTACAAGGAGTCACCGTGGCCATCTCGGTCTTCGACCTGTTCTCGATCGGCATCGGGCCGTCGAGCTCCCACACGGTCGGTCCGATGCGCGCGGCACGCATGTTCGCCCGCCGCCTGGACAAGGAGGGCCTGCTGTCCTCGGTGCACTCCGTCCGGGCCGAGCTGTACGGCTCGCTCGGGGCGACCGGCCACGGCCACGGCACCCCCAAGGCGGTGCTGCTCGGCCTGGAGGGCGCCTCCCCGCGCACCGTCGACGTGGAGCGGGCCGACGCCCGCGTGGAGGAGATCAAGAGCTCCGGCCGTCTGACCCTGCTGGGCGAGCGGGAGATCGGTTTCTCCTTCGACGACGACCTGGTGCTGCACCGCCGCAAGGCGCTCCCCTACCACGCCAACGGCATGTCCCTGTGGGCGTACGACGCCTCGGGCGACGAGCTGCTGGCCAAGACGTACTACTCGGTCGGCGGCGGCTTCGTCGTGGACGAGGAGGCGGTCGGCGCGGACCGGATCAAGCTGGACGACACCGTGCTGAAGTACCCCTTCCGCACCGGTGACGAGCTGCTGCGCCTGACCCGGGAGACGGGCCTGTCGATCTCCGCGCTGATGCTGGAGAACGAGCGGGCCTGGCGCACCGAGGAGGAGATCCGGGCCGGCCTGCTCGAGGTCTGGCAGGTGATGCGCGCATGCGTGCGGCGGGGCATGACCCGCGAGGGCATCCTGCCGGGCGGCCTGAAGGTCCGCCGCCGGGCCGCCGTCACCGCCCGCCAGCTGCGCGCCGAGGGCGACCCCGCCGCCCGCGCCATGGAGTGGATCACCCTGTACGCGATGGCGGTGAACGAGGAGAACGCGGCCGGCGGCCGGGTGGTGACCGCCCCCACCAACGGCGCGGCCGGCATCATCCCCGCCGTCCTGCACTACTACATCAACTTCGTCCCCGGCGCGGACGAGGACGGGGTGATCCGCTTCCTGCTCGCCGCCGGCGCCATCGGCATGCTGTTCAAGGAGAACGCCTCCATCTCCGGCGCCGAGGTGGGCTGCCAGGGCGAGGTCGGCTCCGCCTGCTCGATGGCGGCGGGCGCGCTCGCCGAGGTGCTGGGCGGCACACCGGAGCAGGTGGAGAACGCCGCCGAGATCGGCATGGAGCACAACCTGGGCCTGACCTGCGACCCGGTGGGCGGCCTGGTGCAGATCCCGTGCATCGAGCGCAACGGCATGGCCGCGGTCAAGGCCGTCACGGCCGCCCGCATGGCCCTGCGCGGCGACGGCTCCCACAAGGTCTCCCTGGACAAGGTCATCAAGACGATGAAGGAGACCGGCGCGGACATGTCGGTGAAGTACAAGGAGACGGCGCGGGGCGGACTCGCGGTGAACATCATCGAGTGCTGAGAGAACGCGTGCGTCCGGAAGGCCGAACACGCCGTAGGGTCACCCACTGGTATGACACTCGTACGACCACGATCAGTAAGTAGGCTGTAGCGGTCGCACAGTCGTTGCGGAAGTCTCGGGGGGTGTGGTGCACGGCGCGACTTCGCCGCTGCGAATCGGCCCGTATCTCGTCGAGCGGCGGCTCGGCGCCGGTGGAATGGGGGAGGTGTACCTCGCCTACTCCGTCGCGGGTGAACCGGTCGCCGTCAAAGTGATCCGCCCCGACCGCACGGATCCGCACACGCGTGCCCGTTTCGAGCGCGAGGCGACCATCGCGCGTACGATCTCGGGAACGGGCCGTGTGGCCCGCTTCATCGACGCGGATCCTTTCGCCGAGCAGCCGTGGCTGGCCATGGACTACGTCCCCGGGCGCCCGCTGTCCGACGTCGTGAATGATCGAGGTCCACTGTCCGCGCCCCTCGTGGCGAGCCTCGGCGCCCTTCTGGCCGAGGGGCTCGCCGCCGTCCACTCGGCAGGTCTGGTACACCGTGACCTGAAGGCGCAGAACGTCATCCTCGGTGACTTCGGACCCGTGATCATCGACTTCGGCCTCGGCGCCTTCATCGGGGCGTCCAAGGGGTCGCTGACGCAAGCCGGCTCGGTCATCGGCACGGTGCGCTGCATGCCGCCCGAGCAGGCCATGGGCGAGCTGGACGTGACGCAGGCCGCCGATGTGTACGGCCTGGGCACCGTACTTCTGTACGCCGCGACCGGGCACTACCCGTACGACGGCGCCCGGTGGGAGGCTGTCGCAGCGCAGGTGGTCAACCCGGAGGTCGGCCCTGATCTGTCCGGGCTGCCCGATGAACTGGTGCCCGTCGTGACGACCATGCTGGCGCACAGGGCGGACGACCGGCCCTCCCTGGAGGAGGTGACCCGGCAGTGTGTCGATCTGCTCCGTCTGCTGGGAACGAGTCCGGCCCGTGCCCGGCGCGCTCTGATCCAGGAGACGACGGCGACGGACCATCCGACGATGGTGCTGCCTCAGCCTGATGCGCGGATGTTGGACCGGCTCGACTCGCTGGAGCGGCAGCTGCGCGCAGAGTCGGAAACTCCGGCGGAGAGCGTTCCTGCCCCCGCGCCGGGCCTGGAATCGGCTGCGGGCGCGGCGTCCGGGCACGAGCCGGGGTCCAGGAGGAAAAGCCCGGACAAGCCCGCACCCCGGGGGGGCCGTCCTCCCGCTTCCCGCAGGGTCGCCGAGGAGCTGCGCGAGCGCTACGCGGCCAAGCCGACGCTCGCCTGGTCGAAGCGCTGATCCGCTCCCCCGTCCGCCAGCGACGGGGGCCTGGCGTTGACCACCCCGCGCCCCATACGTGCACACAGCACATCACCGATCACCGTCCACAGAGGAGCACCACGTGACCACGGCGATGCAGTCCGAGGTTCCTGAGGCGCGCGACGCCGGCGCGACGGAGTTCGCGTATCCGGCCGGCGCGAGGCCGGCCTTGGCTCCCGGTGCCCAGGTGCGCATCCGGGACGAGCAGTGGCTCGTGAAGTCCGTCGCGGAGTCCCGTGACGGGCTCATGGTCGAGGTCAGCGGGGTCTCGGCGTTCGTCCGTGGCACGGACGCGGTCTTCTACTCCGGCCTGGACCACATCGAAGTACTCGATCCGCGCAAGACCCGGCTCGTTCCCGACGACACCTCCAAGCACGCCAAAGCACGCCTCTATCTGGAGGCGGTCATCCGAAAGACTGCGCTGCCGCAGACCGAGCACGGCATCGCGCTCGCCGACTCCTTCCTCATGGACCGGCAGGAGCATCAGCTGCGTCCCGCCGAGCTGGCGCTGTCCATGCGGAACCCGCAGCCACGGCTGCTGATCGCCGACGTGGTCGGCCTGGGCAAGACCCTGGAGATCGGCATCACGCTCGCCGAGCTGATCCGGCGCGGGCGTGGCGAGCGCATCCTCGTGGTCACGCCCGCCCATGTGCTGGAGCAGTTCCAGCGCGAGCTGTGGACCCGCTTCTCCCTGCCGCTGGTGCGCCTGGACTCCACCGGTATCCAGCGCATCCAGCAGGAGATCCCTGCGGGCCGGAACCCCTTCGCCCACTTCAAACGAGTTGTCGTCTCCGTCGACACCCTCAAGTCGGCGACGTACGCCCACCACCTGGAGAACATCACCTGGGACGCGGTGGTCATCGACGAGGCACACAACCTTGTGAACAAGGGCACCCGGAACAACGCCCTCGCCCGCCGTCTCGCCGAGCAGACCGATGCGCTGATCCTGGCCTCCGCCACCCCGCACAACGGCGACGCCGAATCCTTCGCCGAGCTGATCCGGATGCTCGACCCGGCCGCGATCGCCGATCCCAAGAACTACAAGGTCGCCGACCTCGACCACCTCTACATCAGGCGGACCAAGACCGACCGCGAAGTACGCGACGGCCTCAAGGACAAACCGTGGGCCGAACGCGGTCCCTCGCTGCCGGTGCCCGCACACGCGACGCCGAAGGAAGTCGCCCTCCTCGAGAAGCTGGCGGGCGAGTGGACCCCCGGTGACCCGAACCGTGCGTCGGTCTGCGCCGACCCGCTGGTCGGCTACAACTTCCTCAAGGCGTTCCTCTCCTCCCATGTCGCTCTGCGGGAGTCCCTCGCCAGGCGCCGTGAGTACCTGAACAATCCGAAGAACGGCACCCCGAAAGGCGGCAAGGCCAAGACCACGGCGGACGACGACGCCCGCCGCGCCGCTCTCGCCGCCGAGAGCGAAGCCCTCGCCGAGCTGGAGGCGCTGGTTGCGGACTTCACCGACGAGGACTCCGCCAAGCTCGACACACTTGTACGCACGCTCAGGGACGACCTCGGTGTCGGACCGGCCTCTGAGCGGCGCGTCGTGATCTTCTCCGAGCGGGTCGACACGCTGAACTGGCTGGCCCAGGTGGTTCCGGCCCGCCTCGGCTTCAAGAAGAAGCACCAGGCCAAGCCCGACGAGGCGCGTCCGTGGAAGGCGTACGACGGCGCCGTTGAGGTCATGCACGGTGACATCACCAACGACCAGCAGCAGCAGGAGATCGTCGACCGCTTCGGCCGGCGTGAGGAACCGGTGCGGCTGCTCTTCACCGGAGACATCGCTTCCGAGGGCGTCAACCTGCATCATCAGTGCCACGATCTCATCCACTACGACCTGCCCTGGTCCCTCATCCGGATCGAGCAGCGCAATGGACGCATCGACCGCTACGGACAGGCGGTCAGCCCCGAGTTCCGTGCGCTCATCCTGACCGCCGACGTGCCCTGGCGTCGCGACGAGGAGAGCGGCGAGATGCTCACGCTCGACGACCGGCTCGTCGGCGCTCGTCTGCTGCGGCGTGAGGCCCAGGCACACGAGATCGAGACCGGCGAGGGCAGCGCCGAGGCTGTCACTGGCCTCTACAACGACAAGAAGGAAGAGGACCGTCTCACCCGAGACCTCATCAAGGGCGGTACCGTCGAACGTTCCCTCAAGCAGTCCCGGCAGGAGTCCGGCGGTGTCCTCGCCGGACTGCTCGCCGGTGCCAACGCCAGGCTGGCCGACCCGGCGGCTGCCCCGGCCACCGTCGGCAGGGCCCCGGTTCCCGAAGCGGACGTGCCCCATGTGTTCGCGAACACCAAAGCGTACTTTCAGGCCGCGGTGGAGCTCATCTACCCGGCGGCTGAGCGCGAGGCCCTGAACTGGAAGCCCGAGACGGCGGGTGGGCGCATCGAGTTCACTCCGCCCGACGATCTCCAGTACCGCCTCCGGGAACTGCCGAAGTCGTACCTGGAGCAGGAGAAGATCCTCACCACCCCCAAGCACGAGGGCACGCTGCGCATCACCTTCGACAAGAAGTACGCGGCGGAACGGCTCGAGGCCGCCCGCAACGCCAAGCAGGGCAAGACCGGCCACCCCACCTCCCAGTGGCCCAACGTTTCCTATGTCTCCGACATCCACCCCGTGCTCGACTGGGTGACGGACAAGGTTCTCGCCAAACTCCGCTACGACGAAGCGTTCGTCCTCGCCTACCGCCCCGATGTGGACAAGGCGAAACGGATCGACGCCGCCCTCCCCGCGGCACTCACCGGTCCGGTCTACCTCCTCCAGGGCATCTACTCCAACGCTGCGGGCAAGCCGACGGTCGTCGAGTGGATGGCCGTCACCGGCCTCGCGGAGGCCGCGCCCCGCGTATGGCGCATGGACTCGGCATTTCTCGCCGCCTGCGGCGTAGGCCCCGACATGCCCGGCCGTGACCGCCCCGTCAACCCCGACCTCCTTCAGGCGCTCGTCCCCGCGGCCGTCGACGCGGCCGAGACCCATCTGCGCGAGCGCCGCGCCGACTACGACAAGCAGGTCGATGCCTACCTGGCGCCCTACGAGAACCGTGTGCAGGTCTGGGAGCAGGGCGCCCTGATCGCCGTAGGCAACCAGGAGCGCCGGCGTCGGCAGGTGTACGACACAGCCGCACGCCGCCGCAACCTCGTACGCCGCCTGCGTACCGACGGCGACCCGATGCTGCGGGTCCTCGCCGTTCTCGAGCCCCTTCACATCACCGCGTCCACCGCGCAGGCCGAGGAGCCCGCACGATGAGCTACACCTACGACTCCTTCGCCAATCGCGGCGAATACCTCTCCGCCCACTACTTCAGCGAGGAGCTGGAGTACTCCCTCAAGAGGAACAAGGCGGGTGAGGAAGGTCTGTTCACCCTCTGGACCAGCCGCGAGACCGACCCGCACGACCCACGTCCCACCCCCCGCGAGCTGCTCCCCCGGCTTCGCGGTGAGTACCAAACCACCGTGCGCCCCTTCCTGGCCTCCCGCGCCCAGCGGGAGGAACCCGGCAGCACCTACGACGACCCGACGGGCGAGTGGGCCGAGCACCTCACCGCCTGGCACACCGCCGTGCTCAAGGCCCTCGGCTACGTCGGTGATCGGCCCGAGCCGATCACCGTGCACAACGCCGGCCGGGACTACGAGCTGCGGACCGCCTGGCACGGAGATGGCATCGTTGCCGTCGACTGCGGCTGGACCGCCACGCTCGACCACGCTCTCGACCCCGACAAGGCAGGGCGGCTCCTCCACCCCCTCAAGACCGCCGACGGTCTCCTCGAGGCAGGCGAGAAGCTGGCGAGCTGGCTCTTCCAGAGCGAACTGCACGAGCCCGGCGGCGACGCCCCTCGCTTCGTTCTGCTGCTCTGCGGCGGCGTCCTCGTCCTTGCCGACCGAAGCGCCTGGGCCGAGGGCCGCTACCTCGCCGTCAGCCTCGACACGGCTTTCGCCCGCAACGACACGGCGAAGGCCGGCGAACTCGCTCTGCTCGCCGCCCTCTTCTCCCACGACATGCTCGCGCCCCGTCCCGACGGCAAGGGCCGGCGCATCGACGACCTGCTCAAGGCGTCCCGCGACAACGCCGTCGGAGTCAACTCCGAGTTGCGCAAGGGACTCCAGCGCTCGGTCGAGATCATCGCCAACGAGGTCCTGGCCCGTCTGCGTGAGGCGGAGGTCGAGCCACGGGAGATCGAGGACCCCAAGCAGGGACCGTTCGCCAAGCAGCTCACCCGCGAATCGCTGCGCTACCTCTACCGCATTCTCTTCCTTCTGTACGCGGAGGCACGCCCCGAGCTGGGCATCCTGCCCGCCGAGGACTCCACGTACGAGGCCGGCTACTCGATCGCCCGGCTGCGCGAGTTGGTGGCGCGGGAACGAAAGCTGGCCGACGAGGAGAGCCGCAACGGCTTCCACTTGTACGCCTCACTGGACGTTCTGTTCAACAAGGTCAACTACGGCCACCGCCCGCACGGCACCGAACCGGACGACCACAAGCCCGCCGACGAGCGCAGCGAGCAACGCGGCCTGCGTTTCGAGGCGCTGCGCAGCGAGTTGTTCGACCCGAAGGCGATCACTCTCATCGGTCGACACGTCCTCGACCCGCGCTGGGACGAGGACGGGGACGAGGAGCCTCGGTGGCTCGACCTGCGCCTGCGCAATGAGGCCCTGCACCAGGTGCTGCGTCTGCTGACCATGAAGGAGGCCAGTCGGAAGGGACGGCAAGGCGGGTTCATTTCCTACCGCAACCTCGGCATCAACCAGCTCGGCGCGGTCTACGAGGGCCTGATGTCCTACACCGGCATCATCGCCGAGGAGGAACTGGCCGAGGTCGCCAAGCCCGGCGCGAAAAAGGGCGGCAAGCAGTACGGCGACCCGGAGAAGGGCTCCTGGCTCATCCCCGCGGACCGGCTGAAGGACTACCCGGAGAACACGCATGTCGTGTACTCCGCCCAGGATGCCGAACAGTACGGTCTGCGCGGCCCGAAGAAGTACGATCCGGGCACGTTCGTCTATCGCCTGGCCGGCCGTGACCGAGAGACGTCCGCCTCGTACTACACCCCCGAGTCCCTCACCAAGGTCACCGTCGAACTGGCTCTCAAACACCGCCTCGACCAGGAAAGGGACGCGGACGGCAACACGGTCCGGACACGGGCGAGCGAGCTGCTGCGCTACACGATCTGCGAGCCCGCCCTGGGATCCGGCGCGTTCCTCAACGAGGCGATCAACCAGGTCGCCGAGGAGTACCTCAAACGCCGCCAGGAGGAACTGGGCGTCAGCCTGGACACCTCGAAAGCCCTGGACGTCAAGCAGAAGGTGAAGGCGTACATCGCCCTCCACAACGCGTACGGGGTCGACCTGAACGCGACGGGTGTGGAGCTGGCCGAGGTGTCCCTCTGGCTGAACACCATGCACCCGGGCATGCGGGCGCCGTGGTTCGGTCTGCACCTGCGGCGCGGCAACTCGCTGATCGGCGCTCGGCGATGGGTGTACGAGGCGGAGCGCATCAAGAAGGAGCGGACGATCGGCGCCCAGACGCCGACCAAGCTGCCCTTCCGAGCGCCGGAGGACGGTGCGAAGCAACCGCTGCCCGAAGGGGCTGTGCATCAGTTTCTTCTGCCCACACCCGGGTGGGGTGCGGTCGCAGGGGCCGGCGGCGATGCGAAGAAGCTGGTCGAGCAGCTCGCCGGACCGCAGGTGGAGCAGCTGAAGGCCTGGAAGAAGGGCATCCTGACCAAGCCCAAGCCGACTGGTGGCAAGAGCAGCCAACTCGCCCGGTTGCAGGCTGCGGCCCGTCGGGTCGAGTTCCTGTGGCAGCTGGTGGCCAAGCGCATGGAACTGAGCGAACGGGAGATCGCTCGCACGATCGACGTATGGGGTACCGACCGCGCGGAGGACGCGGAGGAGTACGCCTTCCTCCGTCGCGACAAGCAGAACGCGGACCGAGGCCTGCCGATGACCAAGGAGCAGGTCTTCCAAGACCTCTTCGACGCAGAAGGTTCCCCGTACTGGCGGCTCAAGCAGGTCATGGACGCGTGGTGCGCGCTGTGGTTCTGGCCGCTGGACAAGGTGGGGCTGCTGGACGGGTCGGACGCTGAGTACGCCACGGCTCCGGTGGTGACGGCACAGGCCGGCGCCGACCTGGATGCGCTGCTGTCGTCGGTGGCCGGGCAGTCCGTCGAGACCGGTCAGCCGCCTGCGCCCGAGCCGGGCCCCGCGTCCCAGTTCGTCGAGAACAGGCTGCTGTTCACCATGGACGGTGACCAGATGTCCTTCGGCGAGAGCGAGGACGACGATGCACTCGTGGTGAAGAAGAAGATCAAAAAGGGGCGTGGCTCATCCAGCCCCAGGAAGCCCGCAGGCGTGCCGCGCCGCCGGGACGTCATCCCGCTCGCGAGCCTGGACGACTGGATCGCCTTCCTGGAGTCCATGCTGGGCACGGGACCGGTCCCCGAGAACACCTTCGCCACGGCCGTCGACTCCCTCGAGGATCTGAAGGCTTTCGAGGACCTGATCCAGGCCGAGATGGGCATGGACGACGCCCGGAAGGCGGTGGAGACGCGGTATCCGTGGATGCGGGTCGTCCGTGACATCGCCGAGGAACAGGGATTTCTGCACTGGGAGTTGGACTTCGCCGGGATCTTCGCCGGTGAGTCCGGGGGCTTCGACCTCCAGGTGGGCAACCCGCCGTGGGTGCGGCCGGAGTGGAAGGAGAACCCGGTCCTCGCGGAGTACGAGCCGTGGTTCATGCTCACGGAGAAGCCGAAGGCGGAGGACAAGAACCGGCGACGGGAGGCCGAGCTGGCGCGGAAGGAGGTGCAAGAGTATCTGCTCGGCGAGGTGACGAAGACGGTGACCGTGGCCAGCTATCTGTCTGCCTCGCCTGTCTACCCGCTGATCTCAGGTAGCCAGCCGGATCTGTACCGGGCGTTCATGTGCGAAGTGTGGGACCACGCCGGGCGCGGTGGTACGGCCGGCATGGTACACCCCGACACCCACTTCGCGGGTGACAAGGAAGCCGACCTGCGGGCAGCGGCGTACCGGCGGCTGCGCGTGCACGGTGACTTCGTCAACGCGGGCAACCGCTTCTTCCCGCCGCCGGTGGGTCGGTCCAGTCACTTCGGCGTGCACATCTACGGACCCGAAGGGGAGATCTCCTTCGACTCCCTGTCGTGGCTCTTCACCGTCGACTCCCTTCGCTTGTCCGCCTCCGCCGAGAACGCCGGCGCCGATCCCGGCGTCAAGTACGACGGTGACTGGGACGAACGCCCCCATCCGAAGCGTGTCATCCGCGTCACCCGCGACACCCTCAAGCGGTGGCGTCGCCTGACGGGTGACGAAGGCCCGCTGGAGCACACGCGTCTGCTCACACCGGTGAGCACAGCGGAGGACCCGGCCATCGACGCGCTGGGCATGTATCGGTTGCGCCTGGGTGCGCTGCACCCAGACATTTCCCCTGGATACCACGAAAGCGCCGCCAAAAAGGCACAGTTCGGCCCGGACAAGAAGCAGCGACTCATCGACTACAACACCGGCGTCGCCGGCCAGGAGGACTACCACGCGAAGGCATGGAGCGACGTCATCCTCAAGGGTCCGCAGATCGGCGTTGCGAACCCTATGTTCAAGCAGCCCAGCCAGGGCGGTGGCGAGGTTCGCGGCCTCGACCCCAGGGTGCTCGCGGACGACGCGGTGCCGGAGTCGGAGTACCGGTGCGTGGCTCCTCGCGAAGTATTCCTGGGCGAGCAGGACAGGTGGCCCGACTGGGAGAAGTACGAGTCGCTGCTCGCTTCGGAGGAGGAGCGGGCGCAGGCGCGGCTCCGGATCGCGGAGAAGCGGGACGTGGAGCCGGAGGCGGTCGAGGACGAGCAGGTGGAGAAGTTTCTGCTTGCTAAAGCCAGCAGGCCATACAGTGAGCGATTCCGGTGGGCGTGGCGGAACCAGATCGCTCCGGACACTGAACGCGCCTTGTATACAGCCTTGTTGCCTCGCGAGGTCACTCATGTAGGTGGAATCCGCAGTGCCTTCGTTTCATCGATGCGGCATTCGGCCTTGATCGGAGGATTCTGGTCGGGCCTGCCGATCGACTACTTCTTGCGGACGCTTGCCTGGTCGCATCTTCACGAGAACCCAGCCAAGCTGCTGCCGGCCCCCCAGGAAAACCACCCCCTAGCCCCCGCCCTCCTCCTCCGTACCCTCCGCCTGAACGCCCTCACCACCGCTTACGCCGACCTCTGGGCCGATCTGTACGACTCCAAGTGGCCCGGCTACGAGCCCTGGGCCGTCGAATGGCCTCACCTCAAGACCGAGCTGCACAGGGTCACCCCTACCTGGCAGCGCGACACCCCCCTCCGTACGGAGTACGCCCGCCGCGCCGCACTCGTGGAGATCGACGCGCTCGTGGCCGTATGGCTCGGTATCGACGCGGACACGCTCATCGCCATGTACCGTGCTCGTTTCCCCATCATGCAGGACTTCGACCGGGTGACATGGTTCGACGCCGAGGAGCGGAAGATCGCCGGGGACCGGTACACGTACGGCTTCGACCAGACGAAGGAGCACTGGACCCAGTTCGAGGCCTACCTGAAGGACCCCGAAGCCGCCCCCGTCCCCGACGGATACACCGCCCCCTTCTACAAAGCCGACCGTGAGCGCGAAATGCGGGAAGCACACGCCTACTTCAGCAAGCGCCTCGACGAAGCCGTCGCGAAGGGTCTCTGGGACCCGGAGAAGATGGAGGTCCCGGGTAAGTGAGACCGACCCTCGAAGCACAGGGACTGAAGGAGAGCCTGCTCCAGTACCTGTCCACGACCTACGGCCTCGCGGACGAGGGCGCTCGCAAGGCCCTGCACGCCTTCCTCGAGGACGAGACGACAGGCATGTTCCGCGGCCCGTTCCTGCGGCTGCGTACGCCTTTCACCCCGGCCGAGGACGGCTGGCAGCAGCACCTGGACTGGGTGCGTACCGACGGCTGGAGGCCCTACGCGCACCAGGCCCGCGCCTTCGCCCGGCTCACCTCGAAGGACGGCCACACGCCTCAGCCGACCCTGGTCACCACGGGCACCGGGTCCGGTAAGACGGAGTCGTTCCTCTACCCCGTACTCGACCACTGTGCCCGCGAGCGCGCCGCCGGGAACAGCGGGATCAAGGCGGTCTTCCTCTACCCGATGAACGCCCTTGCCACCGACCAGGCGGCACGCATCAACGGACTGCTCACCGAGTACGACGAGCTGAGCGGCGTACGCGCCGGCCTGTACATCGGGGACAAGGCGGCCACGCACTACGACAAGGTCTACACCCGCCGCCAGGACATGCAACTGTCCCCGCCGGACATCCTGATCACCAACTACAAGATGCTCGACCTGCTGCTCCAGCGTGCCGCCGACGCACCGCTGTGGGACGGCAGCGACATCCGCTATGTGGTCGTCGACGAGTTCCACACCTACGACGGCGCGCAGGGCACCGACGTGGCCATGCTGCTGCGCCGCCTCGCCATCGCCGTCGGCGCCACGAGGCCCGGTAGTCCGCTCGGCACGATCACTCCGGTCGCCACGTCAGCGACCCTGGCCTCCGGAACCGACGAGGACGGAGTGCGTCGGCTTCTCTCCGTGGCCACCAACGTCTTCGGCACCGAGTTCACCGAGGACGCCATCATCGGGGAGGACCGGCTGACGGTCGACGAGTTCATGCTCGACGCGTCGATCCGGGACGCGAAGTTCCTGCCCGGCCAGGCCACGCCCCCCGAAACGCTGACCGCGCTGCCGGATCCCGCGTCCGGTCCCGAAGCGCTCGCGGACCTCGCCGAGGCCGTCACCGGAATCCGTACGACCGACCCGGTCACCCTCGGCGCCGCGCTCAAACGCAACCGGCTCACGTACGCGGTGCTGAAGGCCTTCGACGGGACCGTGCGCACCTACGACGAGGTGCTCGACGTGATGCGCCGCAGTGGGGCGAAGAGCTGGGACGAGGCGATCACGACACGGCCGCAGATCGCCGCCCTCGCGCTCGCCCGCTTCGTCGCCCTGCTGTCCGTGGCGCGTGATCCGGACGCACCGGTCGCGCTCAGCCGTCCCCTCGTGCAGGTGGAGGTGCACCAGTGGGCGCGGTCCGTCACACGCGTGCTGCGTGGTGTACTGCCGTGGCCGAGGGCCGAGTTCGCCTGGGACACCACCGGGGCGCAGAGCCGACTGCGGACCACGCCGGACACGACCACCTCACGCGACACCAAGATCTTCCTGCCCGCCGTGTACTGCCGTGAGTGCGGGCGATCCGGATGGTCGGTTCTGGCTCCGGAGTCGGACCTGGAGGAGCTGGAGTTCGAGGCTCACAAGATCCGCCGCGCCACCGTCACCGCCGAAAAGGCCAAGGTACGCACCTTGGTGGCCGCCACCGACAACGAGGCCCGAGAAGGCAACGGCCGTACAGCCATGGCCCCGGCGGCGCAGAGGTCGCTGACCACCGGCGGCGCAGGTGTGCTGATGGTCCTCGACGGGCCCGCGCGGCGTCTGCGTCTGCCCGACCCCCAGGCCGACTACGACGACGAGGGCAACCCTCAGCCTGCCGGACCCGATTCGGCATTCGTCCTCGTCCAGCTCGGCGACACCGCGGAACGTGCCGCCAAGGACGATTGGTGCCCGGCGTGCGGCACGCACAACGCGATCCGCTTCCTCGGTACCGGAGCCGCCGCGCTCGCGGCCGCGTCCGTCACCCAACTGTTCACCGGTGGGGAGATGGACAAGGAGCAGCGTGAGACGAAGACGCTGATGTTCAACGACTCGGTGCAGGACGCCGCGCACCGGGCCGGATTCGTCGCCTCCCGCTCGTACACGTTCTCCCTGCGGGCACTGTTCACCAAACACTTGAGCGAGGAACGGCCCAGCGCGCTCAACGATCTCGTCGCCGACGTCGTCGCGGCCACCACTGATCGCGAGACGCTCGCCGCGGTCGTCCCGCCGGACCTGCACGACGACACGGGTGTGGCGCGTCTGCTGTCGGGCAAGGGCCGTGGCGGAGACAAGAAGACCTGGGACCTGATCGGTGAACGGTTCGCATTCGAGGCCGTGATGGAGTTCGGCCACCGGTCCCGCAATGGCCGTACCCTCGAACTGACCCGCACTGCAGCCGCCTGGGTCGACATCCCTGACGAGCGGGAGGCCGTAGCGCTCGTACGCGCCGCTCATGAAGAAGCCACGCACCGTGGACTGGCCCTCACCGAACACGACGACGCCCGCTATCTGGCCTTCCTGCGCGGCCTGGTGGAACGGCTGCGCACGCGGGGAGCGATCGGGCACCGGTGGCTGGAGAAATTCCTCGACGAGGCGGGCACCAGCCGTTACTACATCTGGGGCGGCCGCCCGCGCGGCATGAAGGCGTTCCCCAAGGGCGTCTCCGCGCCGACCTTCCTGCTCGCGCGCCCCAAGCAGGGCAGCGAGTTCGACTTCGCCGCCGGGCGCCTGTCCTGGTACCAGACCTGGGCGCAGCGCTGCTTCGACATGACCCGTGAACAGGCCGACGAGTTCTGGGTCCGGCTGCTGCCTCGACTCACCGATGCGGGACTGCTCGCGGCACGCACCCCCGGCGATACGACTGCCCGGCTGTACGGCCTCCAACCTGGCGCCGTCCGTCTGCAGTTGTTGTCGGACTCGCAGGTCAACGTGTCGTACGTACGCTGCCCGAAGTGCTTCTGGGAGCAGACGGTCCACCCCTCGCTGCTGGCGCAGTACCACGATCAGCCCTGTCAGGCGTACCGCTGCACGAACGGGCGGCTGGTCGCCGGTGACCGGTGGCTGGAGACCGTCGACCGGCACGACCGGGACCGCGACTACCGTGACGACTACTACCGCGGCCTGTACCGGCGAGCGGGTACCTACCAGGTCGTCACCGCCGAGCACACCGGCCTGCTCTCCCGCGGCAAGCGCGAACGCGTCGAGGAGGCCTTCCGCAGCGGCGAGGGCTTCAACGACCCCAACGTGCTGTCCTGCACACCCACCTTGGAGATGGGCATCGACATCGGCGACCTCTCCGCCGTCGTCCTCGGTGCCCTGCCGCGGCGGCCGGCCAACTACGCCCAGCAGGCGGGCCGTGCCGGACGTCGCACCGGCAACGCCTTTCTGCTGACCATCCCCGACCGCTCCCGGCGCGACCTGTACTTCCTCGACCGGCCACGCGACATGATCGACGGCCGGATCGTGCCGCCCGGTTCGTACCTGTCGGCCATCGAGATCCTCCGCCGCCAGTACACCGCCCATCTCCTCGACCTCGCGGCTCGCGGCCGTCTGCTGCGCGAGGACGGCAGACCGCTCGCCGCACTGCCGCGTCGCGTCGATGAACTGTTCGGTCCCTCCGGTTACCTGGTCGATTTCACCGAGGCCGCCCTCGCCCACGGCGAGGAACTCGTCGCAGACTTCCTTGCACTCTTCCCGACCGGCGTGAGCGACACCGCCAAGGAAGAGCTGAGAAAGTACGCTGTGCGCCGCATCCGCAGCACGATCGAGAAGGCCGAACGCGAGTGGGAGCGCGAAAACCAGAAGCTGCGCTCGCGTATCCGAGCCATCCGCTCCGCGATCGACGAGCTCAAGGAAGGCGACGACGATCAGGCGCGTACGAAGGCGGAGCTGGAGGCCGAGCTGGGAGCCCTGTCCCGAGAGGGCGCCGAACGACAGCGCCGGCCCGCCCAGACCGTGTTGTGCGACCTCGGTCTGCTGCCCAACTACGCGCTGCTCGACGCCACAACGACTCTGCACTCCACCGTCTTCTGGCCTGAGGGCAGCACATCAGAGGGGCGCGTCCGCTACAAGTCGAAGTCGTTCTCCTACGATCGGCCGCGCGGTTACGCCCTTTCGGAGCTGGCTCCCGGCAACACCTTCTACGCCGAGGGTTACAAGCACCGCATCACCGGTATCGACATCGTCACCGGCCGTGATCAGGACTGGCGCTACTGGCGCTTCTGCCCCTCGTGCGGCTATGTCCGCACTGAGAACGCCGAGGCCGACACGACGCCCTGCCCGCGCTGCGGAGAGGCGGGCATCGCCGACTCCGGCTGTCTGTGGCAGATCGTCCAGCCCCGTGTCGTCACAGCCCGCGACAAGCGTGAGGACGCCAGGATCGGCGACGAGAGCGACGACCGCGATCACCGCTTCTACTCGGTCGTCGACTTGGTCGACATCGATCCCCAAGACTTCGCGGTGGGCAAGTCCTGGCGGCACACCAAGGAGATCTTCGGCGTCGACTACACCCGCCGGGCTGTCATCCGCCGCGTCAACACAGGACCGCTCAGCGTCGGCGCCCAGGACAACGACCAGCTCGCCGGGCGGGCCGTCCGGATCGCGCCGTTCCATGTGTGTACCGCCTGCGGGGCCGCGAGCGCCGACGGCCGTCCGGTATTCGACGACGACCGCGATGCCGTGGACAACTCCGCCAACCGCCAGCGGGACCTCAAGCACCACACCCCGTGGTGCCCGCTGCGGCGCGGCAAGAAGGGCGTACCCCAGGAGCCGGTCCTGCTCGCTCACGAGCTGAAGACCGAAGCATTGCGCATCCTGCTGCCCGCGGCGACTGTGCTCGTCGACGAGAAGGTCCACTCCTTCCAGGCTGCCTTGCGCCTCGGCGTGGACGATGCCTTCGGCGGCGACCCGCAGCACCTCGACACCACCCTCGCCACCATGCCGGATCGTGACACCGCGGAAAAGCGGCACTTCCTCGTCCTGTACGACCGTCTTCCGCACGGCACCGGCTACCTCGACCGGCTCACCGACCCCGCGAATTTCCGACAGGTGCTCGAAGGGGCGCGCCGGCTCCTCCTGGAGTGCCCCTGCGAAGGTGAAGGCGGGCCGGCCTGTCACCGCTGCCTGTATCGCTACGCCGACGAACAGCACATCGAGCGGGTCTCCCGCCAGGCCGCCCTGGAGATCCTCGACCAACTCCTCGGCACCGAGACCGACGCCTGGGACACCGAACCGGTCGGCAACACCGACCAGATCGGGCTGGACGGACAGGTCGAGTCCGACCTCGAAGCACGCTTCCTCAAGGCCCTGCGCGGGTGGGCGGGACAGCGCGCCGACGCCGTGCTGGAGGAGAGCGGCGACAACAGTGCCTATCTGCGTCTGGACGAGGTCGGAACCGTGCACGGATGGCGTCTGACCGCCCAGCGCAACGAGGGCTACACTCGAACCGACTTCACCTTCGAACGCGTTGACGGGCCCAAGCAGAAGATCACCGTCTATCTCGACGGACACCGCTTCCACGCCACCCGGCGCCACAACCGGCTCGCCGGGGATGCCGACAAGCGCAATCGGCTCCGGGCCGAGGGGCGTACCGTCTTCCAGCTCACCTGGGACGACCTCGACGCCTTCGAACGGCTCACGAACACCTCCGAGTCGTCGGCGGACCGGGAGCCGGCCGAGCCGGTCTGGCCACCCTACCCGGGCAGTGCGCAGGACGTAGCCAAGCAGCTCTACGCCGAACGTGGTGGTGACGACCTCGCCTCCACCGCCTTCACCGACCCGATGAGCATGCTCCTCGCCTACCTGCGCAACCCCGACGACGTTGCCTGGGGCAAGCGGGCGGCGGCCGTGGTGGGCGGGCTCCTCGGAACCGGCCAGGAGATTCTCGTCGGCAACGGCACCCCAGACCAGACACGCAAGATGCTCGACCTGCTCCTCGGCGCCTGGGGCCGTGCCGACGGCACCGCCCCCGCACCCGTCCAGGGCACCGGCACGCTCAACCTGTTCCAGACCCGTGACCAGTCCGGTCTGCCTGTCGCTTTTCTGGTCGACGCGGCCACCGGCCGCTGGACCGCCCTGGCCTGCCTGGACGACACCGAGCCCGACCAGCTCGGCACACCCGAGCACAAGAAGCGCTGGCGCGCCTGGCTCCAGTGGTCCAACATCCTGCAGTTCCTCGCCCACGACGGCGGTGACGGCGTCCAGCTGACCACCGCAACCGCGGGTCGCTTCGACACCGCGATACTCAAGGCCTTCGGCGGAGTCGGCGAACTCGAGTCCCTGATTGCGCGGTACGGCACCGGCGGTCCCGCGCCCCAGCCCGTGCCCGCGGAGATGTCCCCCGTGCAGGCGTCCAACGACACACCCCTCGAAGCGGCGCTGCGAGATCTGCTGTGGGACCGGGACATCCTCGTCTACCTCGACGAGGACGAACCCGACGCTCCCCTCACCCGCCTCGCCCATGCCTTGGCCGACGGCGGCAAGAAGGCCCCCGCATACGGTTACGAGCTCGGCGAACGCGGTTGGCTCGCCGACTTCGCCTGGGACCACGACGATCTGCGGATCGCCGTCATGGCCGAGCCGTACGACCAGGACGACGACGAGAGCGAGAAGACCTGGAGCGCCTACCGCAACGCTGGATTCACCATCCGCTCGGCCGACGACTGGCTCGCCGACCTCGACGCTCTCCTGGCCACTCTCCCCGACGCCACCACCCGCCCCGCCTCCGACGAACAGAGTGCCGCACGATGACCGCACGTCTCAGCCTCTACCAGAAGGCCGAAAACGAGCTCTACAGGATGGACTCGTCGGTCAAGACGAAGTTCTACGACTTCTGTCACCAGTTCCGCCGTGACCCCGATCATCCGAGCCTCGATCTGAAGCCCCTCAAGGGCGACGGCCGCATCTTCCGCGCCAAGATCGACCGCTCTTACCGGGCCCTTCTCGCTCGTGCCGGTGTCGGCGCCGACGGCGTGCAGCAGTGGCTGATCGTGGCCGTCCGCCACCGCAAGGACGTCTACGAAGAGCTCAGCGTCGCCATCAACCGGATCACCGGTGAGATCGAATTCGTCGACCTCGGTGTAGTCGGCCAGAGTGTCCTTCAGCGGGCGGGACTCAAGCTCACTCCGGCCCCGGACGAGCAAGCCGCACCCGCGGCGGAGCCCACACCCGCGCCCGTCGTGGCAGATCGACCGCCCACCCCTGCCGAACCACTTCTCGTCTGCACCCCTGAGGACCTGCGCCGGCTGGGTGTCGCCGACGCCCTCATCGACCTCGCCCTCACCGTCACGACCGAGGAGGAACTCGACCAACTCATCGCCGGTGCACCGCGCCTGACCGCCGAGGTCCTCACCGGGCTCGGCTCCGGCATGTCCGTCGAGGAAGTAGAACGCGAGATCACCCAGCCTGCTTCCACCGAACTCGAACCTGGCTTCGAGAACGACATGGCGGCAGCTCTGACCCGCACCGCGGTCACCACAGTCGACGACGACATCCGCAACATCCTCGCCGAGGGCGACTTCCGCGCCTGGAAGGTCTACCTCCACCCCACCCAGCGCAAGATCGTCGAGCGGAACTACAGCGGTCCCGCCCGCGTCAGCGGTGGCCCCGGCACGGGCAAGACCATCGTCGCCCTGCACCGCGTCGCCCGTCTCGCCGCCGCTCTGCCACCCGGTCACGGCAAGCCGATCCTGCTGACGACCTACACCAAGAACCTCACCGCCGACCTGCGCTCCCGGCTCACCTCGCTCATGGATCCGGCGCTGCTCAGCCGGGTCGACATCAAGCACATCGACCAGCTCGCCCAGAGCGTCCTGAACGAGAACTCGGCCCCTGGCTCCCAGCGCAGCCTGATCACCGATGACGCGGCCCTGGACGTGCTGCGTGAAGTCCTCTTCGAACACGACGAGCACCGCTGGGACGCCGAGTTCCTTTTCGACGAATGGGAACAGATCGTCCTCGGCCAGTCCCTTGCCACCCGCCAGGACTACTTCAAGGCCCGCCGCGCCGGTATGGGGCGCGCCCTCAGCCGTCCCGAACGCGCAGTCATCTGGAAGCTGCTCGACCAGTTCACCCTGCGCCTGAACGGACTGGGCCGTGAGACCTGGGCGCAGGCCGCCGAACGGGCAGCCCGCTACGAGATGGAACGCGCCCGCAAAATCCAGCTCCGGGCCGAACGTAAGGAGGACATCGGCGGTGGTGACCTGACCCACCTCGACGACAACAGCTCCGCGATGCGCTACTTGCGTCACCGCTACCGGCACATCGTCGTCGACGAGGCTCAGGACCTCAGCCCAGCGCACTGGAAGATGCTGCGCGCCATGGTCGCCCCCGGCTCGAACGACCTGTTCATCGCGAGCGACACCCACCAGCGGATCTACGACCGGCAGGTCACCCTGTCCACAGTCGGCATCAACATTCGCGGTCGTGCCTCGAAACTGACCCTCAGTTACCGCACCACCCAGGAGATCCTCGACCAGGCCGCCAAGGTCGTCCGCGGAGTCACCTACGACGACCTCGACGACGGCACCGAGACCCTCAACGGCTACCACTCCCTGCTGCACGGCCCGGCCCCCGAGTACGTTGCCTGCGACGACTGGACCGACGAGATCACCCAGCTCGCCGA
Source organism: Streptomyces thermoviolaceus (assembly GCF_045209695.1). Lineage (NCBI taxonomy): Bacteria > Bacillati > Actinomycetota > Actinomycetes > Kitasatosporales > Streptomycetaceae > Streptomyces > Streptomyces thermoviolaceus. The sequence continues at coordinate 1,706,576 of NZ_CP109280.1, forward strand.
GGCCCTCAAGAGGTGGCGCAAGGAGATCATGCACCCCGCCGAGGACGGCACCGTACGTGACCCCAGCGGCACCATGGCGGTCTGCGTCGCCGATGGCGACATGGCCGGCCGCGTAGCCGCCGATCTGGAACTCAAGCACGGCATCACCACGGCCACCCTCACCAAGGACGGCCCACAGGGCAGCGGCGAGGTCCACATCGGCACGATGCACCGCTTCAAAGGGCTCGAATACCAGAAGCTTGCGATCGTCGGCGCGAGCGCCGGCATCCTCCCTCGCACTGCAATTGTGGAGAAGTACGAGACAAGCGACCCCAAGCGGTATGAACGCGAACTCAAGAAGAGCCGTAATCAGCTCTTCGTGGCCGCCACGCGTGCCCGCGACGCATTGCGCATCTCGTGGCACGGCAGGCCCAGCCCTTTCCTGCCCCTGCAGGAGCAGAAAGACTCTGGCTCTGGTGAACAGGGAGACGGAGAGGGTGGGCTGTAGATGGGTGCCGGAAGACACGGCACAGCTGAACACATGACCAGGCTGCTGCCGGACCCGGGGCCGTGGTGGAGTTCGGTGAACAGGGTCTCCGGCCGGTGACACCTCTGAGCTGACCAAGCGCTACCGGGGCAAGGGGATCCCTGGCGTCCAGGACCGCGCCCGCTACACCAGCGAGGGGCCAAACAGTGGCGTGCCGTCGCGAGCACCAGCGCCAAACACGGCTCGGTGCCGGGCAACGTGGCGGTCCTGGCGCGCGCCTGCGGAGCGGCAGTGTCCGGCCGGCCGTGACACCCGTGCGGGGACTGGTTGACGCACAAGTTCGGGCGTTCCGGAGGATCGGCTGCCGGGGACGCGGGGCAGAACTCAAGCGACGACTCCTCCCCCCACGGCATCAGAGGGAGTTCCCATGCTGCACGGCATCGACGTGAGTGCCTACCAGTCCTCCGACTACAGCACGAGCGGCCTCTCCTTCGTCTTCATCAAGGCGACGGAGGGCCGCTCCTACGTCAACTCCCGGCTGAGCGCCCAGACCAAGCGCGGCCGGGACGCGGGGCTCGTGGTCGGCTTCTACCACTTCCTGTGGCCGGGCAACATCACCGCGCAGGCCGAGTACTTCGTCTCGCACGCCCCGGAGAAGGCCGGTGACATCCTCGCCGTCGACTGGGAGACCACCGGCGAGGGCACCCACGCGAGCAACGCGGAGAAGGACGCCTTCATCCGCAAGGTGAAGGAACTGCGGCCCAAGAACCGGGTGATCCTTTACTGCAACCGCAACTTCTGGCTGAACATCGACACCACGTCCTACGCCGGGGACGGGCTGTGGATCGCCGACTACGTCACCGCCGGCAAGCCGCGCATCAAGGCCTCGTGGCGTTTCCACCAGTACACCGACAACCCGTTGGACAAGAACGTGGCGAACTTCGCCAGCAAGGACGCCCTGCGGAAGTGGGCGAACAAGTAGGGTGCGGCCGGCCGTGCGGCCGCACGGGCGAGGGCGCCCCGCCTCCCCGGCGGGGCGCCCTCGTGCGTGCGGCTCGGCCGCAGGTGGTTCGTCCGCGCGGCCCGGCCGTGGGTCACTTGTTCAGGTAGGCCCAGAACTCGTCGAAGGACAGGACCTTGTCGCCGTTGAGGTCGCGGCTGGCGATGACGGCCTCGGCGACCGTGTCGGTGACGTGCCAGTCGCCCCCCTGGGCCAGGGCGGACTTGAACTCGGCGGCGGTGATGAACCCGTCGCCGTCCGCGTCGATCCGCTGGAACTGCTTGCGTGCTTCCTCGATGTCCGCCACGGGTCCGCCCCTTGTCGTCGTGTCTGGTCTGCTGTGCGTCCGACGGTCGTACGCACAGCAGGTCAGATTAACGGTCCGGTGGTGCCGACGGTGCGGCGGCCATGGGATCGAGGGGCGATGCGGCCATGGGATGTCGAGGGGCGACGGCGACAGGACGCGTACGGGGGTCAGTGCCAGGGGCGGTAGTGCGGGTTGCCGCGGCACTCGCCGAGCACTTCGGTCTTCGTCGCCTTGTCCACGGGGCAGGCGCCGACGATGTACTGCCGGGCGATGCCGCCGGGGAAGGCGACCTCCACCTGGTCCGCCCACTTGTGGGTGTCGCCGATCGTCTTGTTGACGTCGATGCCGCCCGGAGCGTCGATGTAGTAGTTGAACGTCGACTTCCAGGTCTTGTACAGGTCGTGGTCGTACGTCGTGGAGACGTACGGCGAGGGCTGGTTGACCAGGACGTACTGCTCGAGGTCGTACTGGCCGCCGAGCACGTCCCGCGGCAGGAAGCCCTCCTCGAAGATCACCGACGGGTCCCGGTTGTCGTTGCGCCACAAGGTGCCGCAGCCGGTGCGCCAGGCCGGGTCGGGGGTGATCCGGGTCAGGTCGACGCGCCGGTCGGCGGCCGCCTTGACCTTGTCGTCGAACTGGGGACAGGCCGGTGCCGCCGTGGCCTTGACGGATGACGGGGCCGCCGTGGAGGGCGCCGGTGCGCCGGCCGGAGCCCCGGAGGCGGCCGTGGTGGCGAGGACGGCCGAGACGGACAGCACGGCGGCGGCCGCGCGCCGCCTCAGACGAAAGTCGATCATGGCCGGCACCATGGCGCGCTACGCGCGCCGCAGCGCGGACCGTCACCCGTTCAGAGGCGTGTCAAGGACCGTGGTTGCCGTGCTGCCGGCGGACGGGCGCGGGGTGAGCACGAGCCGTGCGGGCTGCCGGGTGTGCCGCGACCAGTGGTTCAGCGGTCCGCGACCCGCATCTCGAACCAGGTCGTCTTGCCGCGGGGCAGCAGGTCCACGCCCCAGCGGTCGGCCAGCTTCGACACCAGCAGCAGGCCGCGCCCGTTGACGTCCGTCTCGCTCACCGGCAGCAGGCACGGCAACGCGCGGGAGGGGTCGCGCACCTCCACGCGCAGCCGGCCGCGCGCGCGCCGCAGCCGCAGCCCGACGACCCGTGCGCCGGTGTGCTGGACGGCGTTGCCGATGAGTTCGGAGACCAGCAGCACCGCATCCTCCGTCAGCCGGGGGGACATCCCCCACTGGCGCGCGACGACGGTCTGGACGAGGCGGCGCGCGGCGGCGGCGGACTGGGGCCGGGACGGGAGGGAGATCTCCTGCTCCGCCGGATTGCCGTACCGGTCCAGTGCGGTGAGCGCCCGTTCGTCCTCCGTCCCGGGCGACCACCGTGCCGCGGTCGCATGTCCCCGCGGCTGTTCGATGCTCTCCAGCCCCGCCATGCTCCCCATCATGACCGGGCACGGCCGGCACGGAGGCCGTTCGACCGGAATGCGCCCCCTGAGCGCCGGTGTTCGGCCACGTGCGCTCGGGGGCGCCTTTGGACGCCGGTTGCCCGCGTCGCCCGCCGTGACCTGCGCCGACGTCCGGGCCGGTGGCTGCGGAGGGTTCACCGGAGGAGGCCGCGCGGCGGCGGACCGTGCCGGACGGACGCTTCTGCGCGGGACACGGGGTCGGACACCGTGTCCCTTGCACGGCTGTTCTGGCGCGATGTCACCGTGCACCGACGGCGGTTCAGCGGAACTTCGCCTTGCCCGGTCCCTGCTCGACGAAGCTGCGCATGCCCAGTTCGCGGTCCTCGGTGGCGAACAGGCCCGCGAACCAGGTCCGCTCGACGGCCAGCCCCGTGTCGATGTCGGTCTCCAGCCCGGTGTCGATCGCCTCCTTGGCGGCGCGCAGCGCGATCGCCGGTCCCTTCGCGAGCCGGGCGGCCCACGCGTGCGCCTCCTGGTACACCTCGGCGGCCGGGACGACCCGGTCCACCAGACCCAGGGCGAGCGCCTCGTCGGCCTTGACGTGGCGGCCGGTGAAGATGAGGTCCTTGGCCTTGGAGGGGCCGATCAGCCGGGCGAGCCGCTGGGTGCCGCCCGCGCCGGGGATGAGGCCGAGCAGGATCTCCGGCTGGCCGAGCTTGGCGTTGTCGGCGGCGATGCGATAGTCCGCGCACAGCGCCAACTCGCAGCCGCCGCCGAGGGCGTAGCCGGTCACGGCGGCGACCACCGGCTTGGGGATGCGGGCCACGGCGGTGAAGGAGTCCTGCAGGGCGCGGGCGCGCAGGACCATGTCCGTGTGGTCCATCTTCTGCATCTCCTTGATGTCCGCGCCCGCCGCGAACACCTTCTCGCCACCGTAGAGAATCACGGCCCGCACGTCGTCGCGGCGGGAGACCTCCTCGGCCAGCTCCTTCAGCCGGTCCTGGGTGGCGATGTCGATCGCGTTCATGGGCGGGCGGTCCAGGCGCAGCGTGCCGACGCCCTCGGCGACTTCCAGAGTTACGGTCATGGCAAGCAGGTTAACGGTGACTAACGCGGGCGGGCCCGGTGCCGTCCGTCACAGCACCGGGCCCGTCGCCTGCGCGGCCGTCGGCCGCGGCTCACTTCTTCCATTCGGCCCAGGACATGTTCCAGCCGTTGAGCCCGTTGTCCGGGGAGACGGTCCGGTCGTGGGAGTTCTTGACCTCGACCACGTCGCCGACGAGCGAGTGGTCGAAGAACCAGGCGGCCGGGGCGTCGGGGTCGTTGCCGCCGCGCACGTCGCGCAGGCCGACGCAGCCATGGCTGGCGTTGTAGCGGCCGAAAGCGCCGCCGCCCCAGTAGTTGCCGTGGATGAAGGTGCCGGAGGTGGTCAGGCGCATGGCGTGCGGGACGTCGGGGATGTCGTACTCGCCGCCGTAGCCGACCGTCTCGCCGTTCATCCGGGTCACGCGGAGCTTCTCGCTGATGACCATCTTGCCGTTCCAGGTGTCGTAACCGCGCTTGCCGGTCGTCACCGGGATCGTCCTGATCACCTTGCCGTCCCGCATCACCTTCATAGTGTGCTCGGCGGCGTCCACGACGGACACCTGGCTGCGGCCGATGGTGAAGGAGACGGTCTTGGCCTGCTTGCCGTAGACGCCGGGGCGGCCCTCGACGCCGTCGAGGTTCAGCTCGACGGTGACCTTGGTGCCGGGCTTCCAGTAGTGCTCGGGGCGGAAGTCGAGGCGGTCGTTGCCGAACCAGTGTCCGGCGACCTCGACCTTCGGCTCGGTCGTGATCCGGATGGCCTTCTCGACGGCCTCCGGGTGGGTGATGCCCCGGGTGAAGCGGAGCGAGAACGGCATGCCCACGCCGACCGTGGAGCCGTCCTCGGGGGTGAAGACGCCGACGAAGGTGTTCTTCGGCGTCAGGGTGGTGAAGCTGGAGTCCTGGACGGTCGTGCGGCCGGCGGAGTCCTGGGCGACCGCGTGGACCGTGTACCGGGTCGAGGCCTTGAGGTGGGTGGACGGCGTCCAGGTGCTGCCGCCGGTTATCCGGCCGGGTATCTCGGTGCCCTTGGCGTCCTTGACGACGACCTGGGTGAGCGTGCCCTTGCTCGCGCTGACCTCGAGCGCGCCCGTGGTGTCGACGGACCGCGCCCCGTCCTTCGGCGCTATCGTGACGACGGCCTGCGACTGCGTGCTCGCCGCGTTCGCGGCGGCCTTGCCCTCGCCGCCTCCGGCTCCCGAACCGCCCCCGCCGCACGCGGTGACCGTGAGCAGCAGCGCCGCACCGGCCAGTGCGGGCAGACTCCTGACGCTCCGAAAGCCCCGCCGTCCACGCCGGACGTCCCTGCCAACCGACGCCCCCGATATCGGTCGCACGTTCACGTCGACTCTCCCTCCCCGAGCGGGTTCGCCTCGGATCCCCGCAGCGTGTGTCACACACGCATACGCATGGTAACCGCATGGTCAGAGCCGGTACGTCCGGCGATTGTCACTGTTGTGTCCCAACTTGGAGGGGGGACGTCCGACCAGGACCAGCACGATGAACAGCCGTTGCTTCTGGCCGCCGGACAGCTTGGCCAACCGGGTGCCGAGCTTCGCGGTCAGCCCGAGGCGTTCGGCGACCGGGCGCCAGTCGCCGGCGCCGGGGTGGAAGGAGGCGTACAGCTCCAGCGCCTCGCGGACGGTGAGCTTGGGCTGCAGCTCGCTTCGCTGCAGCTGGGCGCCGAGGATGCGGGTGACCTCGTCGTGGTCGTCGACGGGGTCCGCGCCGGCGTCCGGCCGCGTGCGGTGCGCGGGACGCGAGTGAGCACGGGAGGAGACGGGCGGCGGGACGCCGTGTCGGGGCGGGCCGGAAAATCCGGTGTGGGCGCCGCTGACGAACCGTACGCTCACCCCTGATGCCCACACCACCCCCTTCCCCGCCCCCGGACCGCACCGACGAGCCGACCGGCCGTTCGGCCGTCCGCACCCTGCTGCGGCTGTGGCCCTACGTCCGGCCCGTACGCGTCCGGCTGTTCACCGCGGCGTTCGTCGCGATCGTCGCCTCCTGCGTGGGGCTGGTGATCCCGCTGGTGCTGAAGTGGCTGGTGGACGGCCCGGTCGCCGACCGGGACACGGCCGGGGTGTGGCTGGGCGCGCTGTGTCTGCTGCTGCTCGGGGTCGCCGAGGCGGTGCTGTTCGGGGTGCGGCGCAGGCTGGTGGCCCGCCCCCTGGCCCGCGTGGAGGCGGATCTGCGGGGTCGGCTGTATGCGCACGTGCAGCGGCTGCCGGTGGCCTTCCTGGACCGGTGGGCGTCGGGGCAGCTGCTGTCCCGGGGCACCACCGACCTGATGCTGCTGCGCCAGTTCCTCGCCTTCCCGTTGACGTTCCTGCTGGTCAACGCCGTGACGATCGTGGTGGGCGTGGTCGTCATGCTGCTGCAGGACTTCACGCTGGGGCTGGTGATGCTGGCGCCCGCCGTGCCGCTGATCGCGTTCAGTTCCGTGTTCGAGAAGCGGTACGCGCGGGCGTCCCGGCAGGCACAGGACCAGGTCGGGGACCTGACGACGGTGGTCGAGGAGAGCGTCCTCGGCATCCGCATCGTCAAGGGGTTCGGCCGGCACCGCAGTCAGGCCCGCGCGTTCCGGGAGCTGTCGTGGCGGCTGCGCGGCACGGAACTGCGCAAGGCCCGGCTGCTGGCGACGATCTGGGCGGTGATCGTGATCCTGCCGGAGACCGCCGTCGGCGCCACGCTGGTGGTGGGCGCCGTCCAGGTCGCCGACGGCACCCTGTCGGCGGGGACGCTGGTGGCGTTCCTGTCCACGGCGCTGGCGCTGCGGTGGCCGGTGGAGTCCATCGGTTTCCTGCTGGCGATGTGCCAGGAGGCGGCGACCGCGACGGAACGGTACTTCGAGGTGCTGGACGCACCCACCGAGGAGCAGCAGGACCCCGGCGGCCGCACACCGGCGGTCCGCCGCTCCGCCGCGCGGCCGTCACCGGCCGATGCGGGCCTGCGGTTCGAGGGCGTCCGCTTCCGCTACCCCGACGCCCCGCCCGGCTCCCCGCCGGTGCTCGACGGCGTCGATCTGCACATCCGGCCCGGCGAGTCCGTGGCCCTGGTGGGCGCGACCGGCAGCGGCAAGACCACCCTGACCGCGCTGGTGCCCCGCCTGCACGAGGTGACCGAGGGCCGCATCACCCTGGACGGGCGGGACATCACCACCATGCCCCGCGAGGAGCTGCGCGCCCTGGTCGCCGTCGCCTTCGAGGAGCCGACGCTGTTCTCCGCGAGCGTGGCCGACAACGTCCTCATGGGCGGCGACGGCACCGCGGGCACCGCCGAGCTGCACCGCGCGCTGGACGTGGCGCAGGCGGGCTTCGTGCACACGCTGCCCGAGGGCACGGCCACCCGGGTCGGCGAGCAGGGCCTGAGTCTGTCGGGCGGGCAGCGGCAGCGCCTGGCCCTGGCCCGTGCCGTCGTGGGCCGCCCCCGGTTCCTGATCCTGGACGATCCGCTGTCCGCGCTGGACGTGCACACCGAGGCCGCGGTGGAGGCCGCGCTGCGCCAGGTGCTGGCGGGCACCACCGCGCTGATCGTGGCGCACCGGCCCTCCACGGTGCTGCTGGCCGACCGGGTCGCCCTGCTGTCCCGGGGCCGGATCGCCGCCGTGGGCACCCATCACGAACTGCTGCGCACCGACGCCGAGTACGCCCGTCTGATGTCGGGCCGGCCGTGGGCGGGAGCGCAGCCGGACGCGTCCGGCCCGGGACGGCCGGCGAAGGAGGCGCGATGACGGCCCCGACGGAGTCCGCCCCGGCCGACGCGGGCAGCGGCGGCGCGCCGGGCGGGCAGCAGGACGGCGACCCCTTCGACCGGGACGTGCTGCCCGCTCCGCCCGGCGCCACGGCCGCCCTGCTGCGCTCGCTGCTGGCGCCGAGGAAGGCCCGGGTCGCCCTGGCCACCGTCCTGCTGCTGTTCCAGCAGGCGGCGGTGCAGGCGGGTCCGCTGCTGGTGGCGTACGCGATCGACACCGCGGTCCCGGCGCTGCGCCGCCACGAGACGGGGCCGCTGGTCGCGGTGGCGGCCGGTGCGCTGCTGTGCGCGCTGGCCTCCGGCGGCCTGCAGTGGGCGTTCACCGTCACCTCCGCCCGGGTCGGCCAGGACGTGCTGCTGGATCTGCGGGGCCGTGTCTTCCGGCACGCGCAGGCGCTCGGCGTGGACTTCCACGAGCGCTACACCTCGGGCCGGCTGATCTCCCGGTCCACCACGGACGTGGAGTCGCTGCGGGAGCTGACGAACGAGGGCCTGCAGGAACTGGTCACGATCGCGCTGTCCTTCGTGTCCATCTCGGTGCTGCTGCTGTGGCTGGACGTGGGGCTGGGCGCGGTGGCGGTGGCGTCGTTCGGCCCGCTGGCCCTGCTGGTGCGGCGCTACCGGCGGCGGGCCGCGCGGGTCTACCGCGAGCGGTCCACGGCGATCGCCGCGGTGATCGTGAAGTTCGTGGAGACGGTCAACGGCATCCGGCCGGTGCGGGCGTTCTGCCGCGAGTCCGCCAACGACGCCGAGTTCCGCGAGCTGAACCGGCGTCATGAGCGCACCAACGGGGACGCGCTGCTGGAGATGGCCCGCTATGTGGTCGGCTCCCGGCTGGTGGCCAACACGGCGGTGGCGGGGATCGTGCTGTGGGGCGCCTGGCGGGTGACGGACGGTTCGCTGGCGCTGGGGTCGCTGGCCGCGGCGGTGCTGTATCTGCGCCGGCTGTACGACCCGATCGACCGGCTGGGGATGTTCCTCAACTACTGCCAGTCGGCGGCGGCCTCCCTGGAGAAGATCGCCGGACTGCTCGCGCAGACCCCCTCGGTCCCGGAACCGGCCCGCCCGCTCCCGCTGCCGCCGACCCGCTCGGGGCTGCCCGGCCGCGAGGTGGTCTTCGAGGGCGTTCGCTTCGGCTACCGCACCGGCGGCGAGGTGCTGCCCCGCTTCGACCTGACCATCCCGGCCGGGCAGACCGTCGCGGTGGTCGGCTCCACCGGCGCGGGCAAGTCGACGCTGGCGAAACTGCTGGCCCGCTTCCACGACCCGACCGAGGGCCGCGTGCTGCTGGACGGGGTGGACCTGCGCGACCTGGCCACACCGGATCTGCGGCGTGGGGTGGTCATGGTGACGCAGGAGGCGTTCCTGTTCTCCGGCACCGTCGCCGACAACATCGCCATCGGCCGGCCCGAGGCGAGCCGGGAGGAGATCGAGCAGGCCGCGAAGGCGATCGGCGCACACGACTTCATCACCGCCCTGCCCGACGGCTACGACACCGACGTCCGCAAGCGCGGCGGCCGCATCTCCGCCGGCCAGCGCCAGCTGGTCGCCTTCGCCCGGGCACTGCTCGCCGACCCGGGGGTGCTGATCCTGGACGAGGCGACCAGTTCGCTGGACATCCCGGGCGAGCAGGCCGTGCAGGAGGCGATGGCCACGGTGCTGCGGGGCCGCACGGCGATGGTGATCGCGCACCGGCTGTCCACGGTCGAGATCGCCGACCGGGTGCTGGTGATGGAGCACGGCCGCATCGTCGAGGACGGCTCACCGTCCGACCTCATCGCCGGCACCGGCCCGTTCGCGGGACTGCACCGGGCCTGGCGGGACAGCCTGGCGTGACCCTGCGGCTGTGCGGAGCAACGGAGTTCCGGGGCGACGGAGTAACGGAGTACCGGAGTTCCGGGGTGCCGGAGCACCGGGGCGCGGAGTACCGGGGCGAACGGTTGCGCCCGGCGGCGACGAGAACGCGCCATCGCCCGGCCCTGGCACACGGCACCCGGCCGGACGTGACAGGGTTCCGCACGAAGCGACACGAAGCGACACGACCCCAGCCGACCGACGAGGACCACCCGTACATGTCCGTCATCCACAGGACCACCCTGCAGCCCACCAAGCTGGAGCTGCTCGCCTCCTGGCTGCCCTCCCGCCCGTGGTACCGGGGCGACACGGCGCAGCCGAAGCTCACCAGGGCCGGCGGTTTCCGTCTCGACGACCCGGAGGGCGAGGTCGGGATCGAGTTCATGGTCGTCGAGGACGCCTCCACGGCCGAGCCCACCACCCATCTGGTGCCGCTCACCTACCGAGGCGCCCCGCTCGACGGCGCCGAGCACGCCCTGCTCGGCACCGCGGAGCACGGGGTCCTGGGCCGGCGCTGGATCTACGACGGCTGCCACGACCCGGTTCTGGTGGCCCAGGTGACGGCCCTGCTCGAGGGTCGCGCCCAGCCTCAGGCGCAGAGCATCAGCAACACCCCCGACCACGAGGTCACGCGCTCCCTCACCGGCACGGGCCCGCTGCCGGCCGCGTTCGCCGCGCCCGTGGACACCGCCGAGCACACCGACCTGACGGCCTCGGACGGCACCGTCCTGCGGGTGCTGCGCATCCTGACCCCGGCAGCCGAGCACCCCGTTCCGGCGCCGACCGGCGCCACCGGCCACATCACCGGCGCCTGGGACCTTCCCGACGGCACCCGCGTCCATGGGGTGTTCTTCGAGCTGCGCTGACGAAACGGCCTGACGGCGTGTGAGCCGCGCCCACGACAGCGCGTGCAGCGCCGACCCGCCCGGATGCCGGGACGACCCGCCCGGATGCCGGGACGGCCCCGCCCGGGCAGGACGCCAGGGGGCGCGGAGGCGAAGGTCCGCACGACGGACCGACCCCACGAACGGCACGGGACCCACTCGGCAGGAGCCGCCCCGTGCCGTTCCGTATACCGGACAGGCGCCCCCGGTCAACGAACGGTTTCCGGCCAACTTTCCCCACCCGACGCAACCTTGTGGCGCGCCAGTTGTCCCCCTCCTCCCCGCCCGGCACGAACCCGCCCGGCGGCTCACGTCCGGCGGCCGAACTCCACCGGGCGCGTTTGCGGTCCGGCGCGTTCACCCTCCAGCGGCGCACGGTCCCGTACCGCGCCGCTCCGCGGTGTGGACTGTGAAGTCCCCCCAGGACACAGGGCGATTCACGATCGACGGACAGATCACCGACGTCCCCTCGAACTCCGGATGAACACCGGGCCGTCGACGCGGCACGACTCCTGAAACGCCGCCCGTTCACATGTTTGAAACACATGTCGGACAGGCCATTTTCGGCCAACATCACGAGGGGGTCATGACATGAACACGCTTGCGGTGCCACTCTTCCTGCACCCGCCGCACGAGCACAGCAACCTGACATCCGCTCCGGCCCGGCACCCCACGCCGGCCGGACTCCCCCACAGAAGGAGCTTGTGTGACTCCCCGCTACGCGCGTCACAAGCGCACCACGCTGGCCATCGCCACCGCCGTCGCCGCCGGAGCCCTGCTGAGCACGGGTGTGGCCGCCAGCGCCTCGGCCCAGACCACGGCCGCCTCCGAGGTCCGCACCCCGGCCGCCGCTCCCGCCGCTCTGTCCGCCGCGGCCCGCACCTCCCTGCTGCAGCAGGCGCAGGCGGACGCCGCCCAGACCGCACAGCAGATAGGCCTGGGGGCCGAGGAGAAGCTGGTCGCCAAGGACGTCGTCAGAGACGCCGACGGCACGGTGCACACCCGGTACGAGCGCACCTACGCGGGTCTGCCGGTCCTCGGTGGCGACCTCGTCGTGCACACCTCCCCGGCCGGCAAGACCAAGGGCGTCACCAAGGCGACCGAGGCGTCCATCAAGGTCGCCTCGCTCACCCCGAAGGTCGCCGCGGCCACCGCCGAGAAGCAGGCCGTGAGCCTGGCCAAGGAGGCCGGTTCCGCGCAGACCTCCGCCGACCGGGCTCCGCGCAAGGTCATCTGGGCGGCCACCGGCAAGCCGGTCCTCGCCTACGAGACGGTCGTCGGCGGCCTGCAGGACGACGGCACCCCCAACGAGCTGCACGTCATCACCGACGCCGCCACCGGCGAGAAGCTCTACGAGTACCAGGGCATCAAGACCGGCACCGGCAAGACGCTGTACTCGGGCACGGTGACGCTCGGCACCTACAAGTCGGGCTCGACGTACCAGCTGTACGACACCTCGCGCGGCGGTCACAAGACCTACAACCTCGCCCGCAAGACCTCCGGCACCGGCACCCTGTTCACCGACGCCGACGACGTCTGGGGCACCGGCACCGCCTCCAGCTCCTCCTCCGACCAGACGGCCGCCGCCGACGCCGCCTACGGCGCGCAGGTGACCTGGGACTTCTACAAGGACACCTTCGGCCGCAACGGCATCCGCAACGACGGCAAGGCGGCCTACTCCCGCGTCCACTACAGCAGCGGCTACGTCAACGCCTTCTGGGACGACAGCTGCTTCTGCATGACCTACGGCGACGGCCAGGGCAACACCCACCCGCTGACCTCGCTGGACGTGGCCGGCCACGAGATGAGCCACGGTGTCACCTCCGTCACCGCCGGGCTCATCTACTCCGGTGAGTCCGGCGGTCTGAACGAGGCCACCTCCGACATCCTCGCCACCGGTGTCGAGTTCTACGCGAACAACCCGTCCGACCCGGGTGACTACCTGATCGGCGAGAAGATCGACATCAACGGCGACGGCACCCCGCTGCGCTACATGGACAAGCCCAGCAAGGACGGCGCCTCGGCCGACTACTGGTCCTCCAGCCTCAGCAGGAAGGACGTCCACTACTCGTCCGGTGTCGCCAACCACTTCTTCTACCTGCTCAGCGAGGGCAGCGGCGCCAAGACGATCAACGGCGTGAGCTACAACTCGCCGACCTACGACGGCTCCACGGTCACCGGCATCGGCCGGGACAAGGCGCTGCAGATCTGGTACAAGGCGCTGACCGAGTACATGACGTCCACCACCAACTACAAGGGCGCCCGGACCGCGACCCTCAACGCGGCCGCCGACCTGTACGGCTCGAGCAGCACCGAGTACAAGACGGTGGCGGCGGCCTGGTCCGCGGTCAACGTCAACTGACCCCGCCTCACCCGCACCTGCGGCCCGCCGCCCGGACGACGGGTGACGGCCACGGGTGACGGCCGACGGCCACGCGGCCCCCGGGAGCCTCGCCCTCCCGGGGGCCGCCCATGTGTGAAGGAACCGCCTGGCCCGTCGTCACCTGGCTGCCGGGACCGGGCCCGGCGGTCACCGCGGGCGGGGCTGCCGACGGCATGCCGCCCGTGCCGTCAGCGCAGCACGACCCCGGCCGCCTCCCCCGCGTCCCGGGCCGGAACCGTCACCAGGCCCAGCTCGACGGGCGAGGCGAGCAGACGGTGGGCGGGCAGGACCCGGACGGTGTAGCCGTAGGGGCCGGTGCGGTCCAGGCGGAGCGGGCCCTCGTAGACCCAGCGGCCGTCCGGGCCGGCCTCGCCCACCGGTTTCAGTGCCACCGCGGTGGCGTCCGTGAGGGCGTCCTCCTCGTCGACCCGCCCGGCCACGGCCTGCACCTCCACGTCGTCCGGGCCCAGCGGGCCGAGCGAGACACGCACCCGCAGCGCGAGCGTGGACCCCAGTTCGGCGACGGCCGCCCGGGCCGCGCCGGTGCACTCGGCCGGCGGGACGGATGCCTCCACATGGTCGACGCTCACCTGGTGCCAGGCCGCGCGCACCTTGGCCTTCCAGGCGGCCAGGTCCCGTGCCGCCTGCGGGTCCATCGCCCGGTGGGCGTGCGCGGCGGGTGTGTAGAGCCGGTCGACGTACTCCCGGACCATGCGGCCGGCCAGCACCTTCGGGCCCAGCTGGGCCAGGGTCCGGCGCACCATCTCGATCCAGCGGTCGGGCAGCCCGCCCCGGCCGCGCTCGTAGAAGCGGGGCGCGACCCGCTGCTCCAGCAGGTCGTACAGCGCGGCGGCCTCGATGTCGTCGCGGCGGTCGGGGTCGTAACAGGCACCGTCCGCCGTGGGGATGGCCCAGCCGAAGTCGGGCCGGTACCACTCGTCCCACCAGCCGTCCAGCACGGACAGGTTCAGGCAGCCGTTGAGGGCGGCCTTCATCCCGGAGGTGCCGCAGGCCTCCAGCGGGCGCAGCGGATTGTTCAGCCACACGTCGCAGCCCTGGTACAGCTTCTGGGCCATCGCCATGCCGTAGTCCGGCAGGAACACGATCCGGTGACGCACCCGCGGGTCGTCGGCGAAGCGGACCAGGTCCTGGATGAGCCGTTTGCCTCCGTCGTCCGCCGGGTGCGCCTTGCCGGCGACCACGATCTGCACGGGCCGCTCGGGGTGCAGCAGCAGGCGGGTCAGCCGGTCGGGGTCGCGCAGCATCAGCGTCAGCCGTTTGTAGGAGGGCACGCGCCGGGCGAAGCCGATGGTGAGCACGTCCGGGTCGAGGACGCCGTCGATCCAGCCCAGCTCGGCGGTCCCGGCGCCGCGCTGCCGCCAGGACGCCCACAGCCGGCGGCGGACCTCCTCCACCAGGCGGGCGCGCAGCTCGCCGCGCAGCGCCCAGATCTCCTCGTCGGGGATGTCGGCGACCGAGTCCCAGCGGTCGGAGCCGCCCACGGTGAGCGCGTCCTCGGCGCGCTGGGCGCCGATCCGCCGGGCGCCGAGCCGGAACACCTCCGGGGCCACCCAGGTGGGTGCGTGCACCCCGTTGGTGACCGAGGTGATGGGCACCTCGTCGGCGTCGAAGCCGGGCCACAGTCCGCGGAACATCTCCCGGCTGACCCTGCCGTGCAGCAGCGACACGCCGTTGGCGCGCTGGGCGAGCCGCAGGCCCATCACGGCCATGTTGAACAGGTCCGGCTGGCCGCCCGGGTAGGTCTCCCGGCCCAGCTGCAGAATGCGTTCGACGTCGATGCGCGGCAGCTCGGCGTCCGGCCCGAAGTGGCGGGCGACGAGTCGCTGCTCGAACCGGTCGATGCCGGCCGGGACGGGCGTGTGGGTGGTGAAGACGGTGCCGGCCCGCACCGCCTCCAGGGCGGCGTCGAAGTCCAGGCCCGCATCGGCCAGCTCCGCGATCCGCTCCAGGCCGAGGAACCCGGCGTGTCCCTCGTTGGTGTGAAACACCTCCGGCTCGGGGTGGCCGGTGAGCCGGCAGTACGTCCGCACCGCCCGCACCCCTCCCATGCCGAGCAGCATCTCCTGCAGCAGCCGGTGCTCGCTGCCCCCGCCGTAGAGCCGGTCGGTCACCCCGCGCTCGCCGAGGTCGTTCTCCTCCACGTCGGAGTCCAGCAGGAGCAGCGGGACGCGGCCGACGTCGGCGAGCCAGATCCGCGCATGCAGGGCGGTGCCGCCGGGCAGGGCCAGCGAGACGCGGGCGGGGCTGCCGTCGGCCTCCCTGAGCTGGGTCAGGGGCAGCTCGTTGGGGTCGAGGACCGGGTAGTGCTCCTGCTGCCAGCCCTCCCGGGACAGGGTCTGCCGGAAGTACCCGTGCCGGTAGAGCAGGCCCACCCCGATCAGCGGAACGCCGAGGTCGCTGGCGGCCTTGAGATGGTCGCCGGCGAGGATGCCGAGGCCGCCGGAGTACTGCGGCAGCGCGGCGGTGATGCCGAACTCCGGGGAGAAGTAGGCGATGGCGGCGGGCCGGTCCTCCGGCTGCGTCTGGTACCAGCGGTCCCCGGTGACGTAGTCGCGCAGGTCGTCCGCGACGGCGGTCAGCCGGCGCAGGAACCGGCGGTCGCCGGCCAGCTCGGCCAGCCGGGCCGAGGGCACGCTGCCCAGCAACCGCACCGGGTCGCCGCCCGAGGAGGCCCAGCGCCCCGGATCGACCGACTGGAACAGGTCACGGGTCTCGGCGTGCCAGGACCAGCGCAGGTTGCGGGCCAGCTCGCCGAGGGGCCGCAGGGGCTCGGGGAGAACGGGACGGACGGTGAACCGACGGATCGCCTTCACACTCCACCTCGGCGCGTGAGCTGATGGACGCACGCACGGCACGGTGCGCGTCGCGGAAAGGACGCACGGCAGTGTGCGCCCCGTCACACAGCACCGTACCCGTGCGGACGCGTCCGCGGCCGGGGCTTCACCCCCGCGTGGGCCATGGCACGGCCTGTCCGCTGTGCCGGCGGGACCCGTTCCGGTATACGCGCACGTAGTCAACAACGCCCGGAATGCACACCTGAGCGGGGTGGGAAGGCTCCTGCGGTACCCCTCCACGGCGTTCACCCGCAGGACCCACTCCCTCCCCACAGCCGCCCATCTCACGTCGACGCGGACAGGAGCGGTCATGCCCGCCACGCACCACTCGGCAGCCTCCCCGGCCCCCGGTACCGTCCCGCCCGACCGGCCGCACCCCGGCACGCCGGCCTCGCCCGCCCCCGCACCGGGGGCCTGCCCGCACCGGGCCACGTCCGTCGGCCGGATCCCGGTGCTCGACGTACGGCCCGTCGTGCAGCACGGGCGCCGTCCCGCGAAGGCGGTGACCGGGGAGTCGTTCCAGGTCACCGCCACCGTGTTCGGGGAGGGGCACGCCGCGGTCGCCGCGAACGTGGTGCTCACCGACCCGGAGGGCCGGCCCGGCCCGTGGACACCGATGCGGGAGCTGACCCCCGGCACCGACCGCTGGGGCGCCACCGTCACCCCCGACCGACCGGGCCGGTGGACCTACCACGTGGAGGCCTGGAGCGACCCGGTCACCACCTGGCGGCACGCCGCCCGCGTCAAGATTCCGGCGGGTCAGGACACGGAGGTGGTGCTGGAGGAGGGGGCCCGGCTCCACGAGCGCGCGGCGGCCGGGGTGCCCGAGGAAGAGGGGCGCGCGGTGCTGCTGGAAGCGGTGGCGGGGCTGCGCGACACCGGCCGGCTCCCGGCGTCCCGTCTGGCGGCGGCGCTGACGCCGGAGGTGGACGCGGTCCTGGCCCGGTATCCACTGCGGGAGCTGGTCACCGCCTCCGAGCCGCTGCCGCTGCTGGTGGAACGCGAACGCGCCCTGTACGGCGCCTGGTACGAGTTCTTCCCCCGCTCCGAGGGCACCCCCGACCGGCCCCACGGCACCTTCCGCACCGCCGCCCGCCGCCTGAAACCCATCGCCGACATGGGCTTCGACGTCGTCTACCTGCCCCCCGTCCACCCCATCGGCACCACCCACCGCAAAGGGAAGAACAACACCCTCACCGCCGGCCCCGACGACGTCGGCGTGCCCTGGGCCATCGGCTCTCCCGAAGGCGGCCACGACGCGATCCACCCACAACTGGGCACCCTGGACGACTTCGACGCCTTCGTGTCCCAGGCCCGCGCCCTCGGCCTGGAGATCGCCCTCGACCTCGCCCTGCAGTGCTCCCCCGACCACCCCTGGGTCCACAAACACCCCGAGTGGTTCCGCCACCGCCCCGACGGCTCCATCGCCCACGCCGAGAACCCGCCGAAGAAGTACCAGGACATCTACCCCCTCGCCTTCGACACCGACATGGACGGCCTGGTCGCCGAGACCGTCCGCATCCTGCGCCACTGGATGGCCCACGGCGTGCGGATCTTCCGCGTCGACAACCCGCACACCAAACCCGTCGTGTTCTGGGAACGCGTCCTGGGCGAGATCAACACCACCGACCCCGACGTGATCTTCCTGGCCGAGGCCTTCACCCGGCCCGCCATGATGCACACCCTCGCCCAGATCGGCTTCCAGCAGTCCTACACCTACTTCACCTGGCGCAACACCAAGCAGGAGCTGACCGAGTACCTCACCGAACTCACCGGCGAGGCCGCCGCCTACATGCGCCCCAACCTCTTCGTCAACACCCCCGACATCCTCCACGCCTACCTCCAGCACGGCGGCCGCCCCGCCTTCGAGGTCCGCGCCGTCCTCGCCGCCACCCTCTCCCCCGCCTGGGGCATCTACAGCGGCTACGAACTGTGCGAGAACACCCCCCTGCACGAGGGCAGCGAGGAATACCTCGACTCGGAGAAGTACCAGCTCAAACCCCGCGACTGGGACGCCGCCGCCCGCGAGGGCCGCACCATCGCCCCCCTGATCACCAAACTCAACGCCATCCGCCGCCGGCACCCCGCCCTGCACCACCTGCGGAACCTGCACTTCCACCACGCCGACAACGACGCCGTCATCGCCTACTCGAAGAGACGCGGTTCGAACACGGTTCTGGTGGTCGCCAACCTCGACCCCCACCACACCCAGGAGGCCACGGTCTCGTTGGACATGCCGCAACTCGGCCTGGACTGGCACGAGTCGGTGCCGGTGCGCGACGAGCTCACCGGCGAGACCTATCACTGGGGCAGGGCCAACTATGTGCGACTGGAACCGGGCCGGCGGCCCGCGCACGTGTTCACGGTTCTGCGACCGTCCACACCGCAGATCGGAGGGTCACCCACAACATGATCGTCAATGAGCCCGTTCCGGACACCTTCGAGGACACCCCCGCCAAGGACCGGGACCCGGAGTGGTTCAAACGTGCCGTCTTCTACGAGGTGCTGGTCCGCTCCTTCCAGGACAGCAACGGCGACGGCATCGGCGACCTGAAGGGCCTGACCGCCAAACTCGACTATCTGCAATGGCTGGGCGTGGACTGCCTGTGGCTGCCGCCCTTCTTCAAGTCCCCGCTGCGCGACGGCGGTTACGACGTGTCGGACTACACCTCGGTGCTGCCCGAGTTCGGTGACCTCGCCGACTTCGTGGAGTTCGTCGACGCCGCCCACCAGCGGGGCATGCGCGTCATCATCGACTTCGTCATGAACCACACCAGCGACCAGCACCCGTGGTTCCAGGAGTCCCGCAGGAACCCCGACGGACCGTACGGCGACTACTACGTGTGGGCCGACGACGACAAACAGTTCCAGGACGCCCGCATCATCTTCGTGGACACCGAGGTCTCCAACTGGACGTACGACCCGGTACGCAAGCAGTACTACTGGCACCGCTTCTTCTCGCACCAGCCGGATCTCAACTACGAGAACCCGGCCGTCCAGGAGGAGATCCTGGCCGCCCTGCGGTTCTGGCTGGACCTCGGCATCGACGGCTTCCGCCTGGACGCCGTGCCCTACCTCTACCAGCAGGAGGGCACCACCTGCGAGAACCTGCCCGCCACCCACGCCTTCCTGAAGCGGGTGCGCAAGGAGATCGACGCCCAGTACCCCGACAAGGTGCTGCTGGCGGAGGCCAACCAGTGGCCCGAGGACGTGGTCGACTACTTCGGCGACTACGACAAGGGCGGCGACGAATGCCACATGGCCTTCCACTTCCCCGTCATGCCCCGCATCTTCATGGCCGTCCGCCGCGAGTCCCGCTACCCCGTCTCCGAGATCCTCGCCAAGACCCCCGCCATCCCCTCCGGCTGCCAGTGGGGCATCTTCCTGCGCAACCACGACGAACTCACCCTGGAGATGGTCACCGACGAAGAGCGCGACTACATGTGGGCCGAATACGCCAAGGACCCCCGCATGCGCGCCAACATCGGCATCCGCCGCCGCCTCGCCCCCCTCCTCGACAACGACCGCAACCAGATCGAACTCTTCACCGCCCTGCTGCTCTCCCTGCCCGGATCCCCGATCCTCTACTACGGCGACGAGATCGGCATGGGCGACAACATCTGGCTCGGCGACCGCGACGCCGTACGCACCCCCATGCAGTGGACCCCCGACCGCAACGCCGGCTTCTCCTCCTGCGACCCCGGCCGCCTCTACCTCCCCGTGATCATGGACCCGGTCTACGGCTACCAGGTCACCAACGTCGAAGCAGCGATGTCCTCCCCCTCCTCGCTGCTGCACTGGACCCGCCGCATGATCGAGATCCGCAAACAGAACCCCGCCTTCGGCCTCGGCTCCTTCACCGAACTCCCCTCCTCCAACCCGGCCGTGATCGCGTACCTGCGGGAGTACAAGGACGACCTCGTCCTGTGCGTGAACAACTTCTCCCGCTTCGCCCAGCCCACCGAGCTGGACCTGAGCGCCTACGCCGGCCGCCACCCGGTCGAGCTGATCGGCGGGGTCCGCTTCCCCGCCATCGGGAAGCTGCCGTACCTGCTGACCCTGGCCGGGCACGGCTTCTACTGGTTCCGGCTGCGCAAGGACGCCCCGGACCCCGCCGTGTGAGCCGCGCGGGCGGGGTGCCGGTTTCCGCCGCCCCGCCCGTGGGCACGCGTGAGCCACACCCGACCAGTGATTGGACGCGACGCCATGTCGGACGCCTTGTCGCACGCCGTCACCCGTTCCGTCACCGCCGTCGGCCCGGCCCTGCTGACGTCGCTGGATCCGCTGCTGCGCGAGTGGCTGCCCCGGCAGCGCTGGTTCGCCGGCAAGGGCCGCCCGGTCACCGGATTCTCGCTGGTCGCGGCCACCGAGCTGCTCCCGCTGGACGCCACGCCGGGCCTGTACCACCTGCTGGTACGGGCCCATCAACCGCCGGCGCGGTTCGTGGGTGCCGGCCGTGAAAAAACGATCCCGCACCCCGGCGACTGCTACCAGCTGCTCATCGGTGTGCGCCAGGCGCTGCCGCCCCGGCTGGCGCCCGCGCTGATCGGCCACGTCCACACCGGCCCGCTCACCGGACGCACCACCTACGAGGCCCTGTACGACCCCCGGCCCGCCGAGACGATCCTGGAGGCCCTGCGCTCCGGGGCCCGCATCGGCGCCCTGCGGTTCGAACGCCGCACCGACATCGTCCCCCACCTGGTGCCGCGCCTGCTGACCGGCGAACAGTCGAACTCCTCCGTCGTCTACGGAGACACGTTCATCCTCAAGCTGCTGCGCCGCGTGGTGCCCGGCGTCAACCCCGATCTGGAACTGCCGCTGGCCCTGGCCCGCGAGGGCTGCCCGCGGGTGCCGGCCCCCACCGCCTGGGTGACCGCCGAGGCCGCCGAGCGGGGCACCGAGGGACCGTATGTCCTCGCGGTGCTCCGGCCGTATCTGCGGGGCGCCGTGGACGGCTGGGAGCTGGCCCTGCGCGGGCCGGCCGAGGGCGAGGACTTCACCGCCGAGGCCCGGGCCCTGGGCCGCGCCACGGCCGAGGTGCACACCGCGCTCGCCCGCGCTCTGCCCACCGTCACCCTCGGCCATCTCCAGCTCCGGTCGATGGTGGAGGGCATGACCGCCCGCCTGGAGGCGGCCGTCCAGGCCGTGCCCGTGCTCGGGGCGTACGCGCCCGCGCTGCACTCGGTCTACGAGGCGCTCGCCGCCCTGGCCGTCGAGGGGTACACCGTCACCGCGCAGCGCATCCACGGCGACCTGCACCTGGGCCAGTTCCTGCGCGCGCCCGCCGGGGACTGGTCGCTGACCGACTTCGAGGGCGAGCCGGCCAGACCGCTGGCCGAGCGGCGGATGCCGCAGCCCGCGGCGCGGGACGTCGCCGGGATGCTGCGCTCCTTCGACTACGCGGCACACACGGCCGACGGCCCGCCCGCCCTCGAGTGGGCGGAGGCCTGCCGGGCGGCGTACTGCACCGGGTACGCGGAGGCCGGCGGGCACGATCCGCGTACCGAACCGGTCCTGCTGCACGCCTGCGAGACCGACAAAGCGGTATATGAAGTGGTCTACGAGGCCCGGTACCGGCCCGACCGGCTCCGGGTACCGCTGTCGGCGATCCGCCGCCTGGCCGGCTCGGGCCCCGTATGAGGCGTGCGGTCGCCCGCCTCGTCGACCCGCCGTGTCCCGCCCGAACCGTCCAGACCGTCCGTTTCGACCATCCGTTTCGACCGTCTGTTTCGACGGTCCGTGCCGCGCGATCCGCCCGCCCTCACCGTCCGTCCTGACCACCCCGAGCGATTGTCCTGACCGTCCTGCCGCCCTGACCGTCCCGACCCTCGTGCCGAGGAGGCGCCACCGTGACCGACCGTCCCGCGACCACCGGCCCGGAACCGCACGCCACGGCCGGGGCACCGGGCCTCGATCAGCCCGCGGCCGCGCGCAAGGCCACCGGAGCGCGGACGGCCGCCCAGAAAGTCACGGCCGGGCAGGCCCCGGCCGAGCAGGCGGCGGCCGCGCGGCGCGCGGGGTCCGGGAAGACGACGGCGAACAGGTCCACGGCGAGAGCGGTGGCGAAGAAGTCCACCGCGACCACCGCGAAGAAGAACGCGAAGAAGACGGCGACGAAGACGGCGACGAAGAAGACCGTGACGGCGACGCACGCCGCGGCCCGGACCCCTGCTCCTCCCTCCGCCATGCCCGCCGCGGCCTGTGCGGCTTCCTCCGCCGTCACCCCCGCCGCCGTCCCCGTCCCGTTCGAGGACCGTGAGCGCCTGCTCGACGGCACGCACCACGACCCGCACGCCGTGCTCGGCGCGCATCGGGTGCCGGGCGGGATCGCGCTGCGGGTGTTCCGGCCGTACGCCCTCGGGGTGACCGTGCACGCCGAGGGGATGCGGGTGGAGCTGCGCCACGACGGAGGCGGTTTCTTCTCGGCGCTGCTGCCGCTCGACCGGGCCGACCCGGTCCCCGCCTACCGGCTGCAGGTGGTCTACGAGGGCACCGTGCTGGACGTCGAGGACCCCTACCGTTTCCCGCCCACGCTCGGCGAGCTGGACCTGCACCTGATCGGCGAGGGGCGGCACGAGGAGCTGTGGCGGGTGCTGGGGGCGCACCCGATGACCCACCAGGGGGTGAGCGGCACCCGGTTCTCGGTGTGGGCGCCCGATGCACGGGGTGTGCGGGTGGCCGGCGACTTCTGCCTGTGGGACGGCACCGCGTATCCGATGCGGTCGCTGGGCGCGAGCGGGGTGTGGGAGCTGTTCGTGCCGGGGATCGGCGAGGGCGAGCTGTACAAGTTCGAGATCACCCGGCCGGACGGCTCGCGCACGCTGCGCGCGGACCCGATGGCCCGCCGCACCGAGGTCCCGCCGGCCACGGCGTCCGTCGTGCACACCTCGCACCATGTGTGGGGCGACGCCGAGTGGCTGGCCCGGCGCGCCGAGCGGCCCGCGCACGAGGCACCGATGTCGGTGTACGAGGTGCACCTGCCGTCCTGGCGGCCCGGCCTGTCCTACCGCGAGCTGGCCGAGCAGCTGCCCGCCTACGTGAAGGATCTCGGTTTCACGCATGTGGAGCTGATGCCGGTCGCCGAGCATCCCTTCGGCGGTTCCTGGGGCTACCAGGTCACCTCCTACTACGCACCCACCGCGCGCCTGGGCACGCCCGACGACTTCAAACACCTGGTGGACTCCCTGCACCGGGCCGGCATCGGCGTGATCATGGACTGGGTGCCGGCGCATTTCCCGCGCGACGACTGGGCGCTGGCGGAGTTCGACGGGCGTCCGCTGTACGAGCACTCCGATCCGGTGCGGGCCGCGCATCCCGACTGGGGCACCCTGGAGTTCGACTTCGGCCGCCGCGAGGTGCGCAACTTCCTGGTCGCCAACGCCGTGTACTGGTGCGAGGAGTTCCACATCGACGGGCTGCGCGTGGACGCGGTGGCCTCCATGCTCTACCTGGACTACTCCCGCGAGCCGGGACAGTGGACGCCGAACCCGCGCGGTGGCCGGGAGAACCTGGACGCGGTGGCGTTCCTGCAGGAGATGAACGCGACCGTGTACCGCAGGGTGCCGGGTGTGGTGACCATCGCCGAGGAGTCCACGGCCTGGGACGGGGTGACCCGCGCGACCCATCACCGCGGCCCGAGCGGCTTCGGCGGCCTCGGCTTCGGGCTGAAGTGGAACATGGGCTGGATGCACGACTCGCTGCGGTACATGCGCCACGACCCGGTCCACCGTCGGCACCACCACGGCGACATGACCTTCTCGATGGTGTACGCCTACAGCGAAAACTATCTGCTGCCGATCTCGCACGACGAGGTGGTGCACGGCAAGGGCTCGCTGGTGTCGAAGATGCCCGGCGACTGGTGGCAGCAGCGTGCCAACCTGCGGGCCTACCTGGGGTTCATGTGGGCCCATCCGGGCAAGCAGCTGCTGTTCATGGGCCAGGAGTTCGCACAGGGCTCCGAGTGGTCGGAGACCCGCGGCCCGGACTGGTGGCTGCTGGACCCGTCGTACGGCGCGGCCGCCGACCACCGGGGTGTGCTGGACCTGGTGCGCGATGCGAACACGGTGTACCGGGCGACGCCCGCCCTGTGGGAGCGGGACGCGCACCCCGACGGTTTCCAGTGGGTCGTCGAGGACGCCGCGGACGACAACGTGCTGGCGTTCCTGCGCCGCGACGGCCGGGGCGCGCCGCTGCTGGCGGTGTCGAACTTCTCCGCCGTGCCCCGCCCCGGCTACCGCATCGGTGTCCCGGACGACGTGCCCGCCTGGACGGAGGTCCTGAACACCGACGCGGCCCGCTACGGCGGCAGCGACCTGGTGCACCCCGGACCGGTGGAGCCGGAGCCGCAGGGGCGGCACGGCCGCCCCGCGAGCATCCGGCTCACCCTGCCCCCGCTGGCCACGGTGTGGCTGCGACCGGCGTAGGCCGTCGGCACCCCGTCCGTCCGCCGTCCCGCCGTCCGGTTCAGGCCAGGGCCTCGGCCAGCGCCGTCGGCAGCTCGCCGGTGTGCACGATGCCCAGCCGCTGCGTGGCCCGGGTCAGGGCGACGTACAGGTCGCTGGTGCCGTAACGGGCGGGTTCGACCACGACCACGGAGTCGAACTCCAGGCCCTTGGCCTGGCGCGCATCCAGCAGGACCACCGTGCGGGTCAGGTCGGGCTCGGCGCCGGCGGTGACCCCGTCCAGCCGGGCGGCCAGCGCCGGGTGCAGCTCGCGCGGGGCGATCACCGCGAGCCGGCCCTCGTCCGGGGTCAGCTCCGCGACCGCCTCCCGCACGGCACCGGGCAGGTCGTCGGCGGCGCGGGCCCAGGGCCGCACCCCGGTGGAGCGCACCGAGCTGGGCGGCTCGAACGCCGGGTTCTCCGCACGGACCACCGCGGCCGCCACCTCCATGATCTCGGAGGGCGTGCGGTAGTTGACGCCCAGCCGGGTGTGCTCCCAGCGGTCCTCGACGTACGGGGCGAGGATGTCCTCCCAGGAGCCGACCCCGGCCTCCTCCGCGGTCTGCGCCGGGTCGCCGACCAGGGTCATCGAACGGGTCGGGCAGCGCCGCATCAGCAGCCGCCACGCCATCGGCGACAGCTCCTGCGCCTCGTCGACGATGATGTGCCCGAACGCCCAGGTGCGGTCGGCCGCGGCCCGCTCGGCGGCGCTGCGGTGGTCGGCCTCCTCGTGCCGTTCGGCGAAGCGCTCGGCGTCGATGATGTCGTGCGCGGCGAGGACCTCGGAGTCCTCGTCGTCCTTGTCCTCGAACTCGAAGGTCCGCGACGCGTACGACACGTCCAGCACGCCCTGCGCGTACGCCACCTGCTGTGCGCGCTCCCGCTCGGCGCGGGCCCGGGCCATCCGGTCGTCCTCGCCGAGCAGTTCGGCGGCCTCGTCCAGCAGCGGGACGTCGGCGACGGTCCAGGCGCGGGTCACCGGCCGGCGGACGGCGGCGGCGTCCTCGTCGGAGAGGTATCCCTCCGGCTCGGCGAGGAAGTCGGCGACCAGCTGCTGCGGGGTCAGCCGCGGCCACAGCTGGTCGATGGCCGCCCACACCTCCGGGTTCTCGGCCAGCTCGTCGCGAATCTGGGTGATGTCGGAGGCGTCGAGCAGGTTGGTGCCGTCGTAGGGGTCGGTGCCGACGCGTTCGGCGTACAGATCGGTGAGCGTGTTGAGGATGTGGCCCTCGAAGTGCTCGCGGGCCAGGTTGTGCGGCACCTTCGTGGCGCGGGCCCGGTCGCGGGCCACCCGGACCAGGTCGTCGTCGAGCATCAGCACCTCGCGGTCGTGCTCGACGGGGATCACCGGGTCGGGCAGCGCCTGCCGGTCCCGGACGACGGCGGCGAGCACGTCGGCCATCTCGGCCCGCCCCTTGACCGCGGCGGCCTCGGGGGTGTCGGTGGCGGTGGCCTTCACGCCGGGGAACAGCTCGCCGACGGTCGCCAGCAGCACGCCGGTCTCACCGAGCGAGGGCAGCACCTCGCCGATGTAGCCGAGGAAGGCGGGGTTCGGCCCGACGATCAGCACCGCGCGCCGGGCGAGCAGCTCCCGGTGCTCGTACAGCAGGTAGGCGGCCCGGTGCAGGGCGACGGCGGTCTTGCCGGTGCCGGGGCCGCCCTCGACCACCAGCACACCCCGGTGCGGGGCCCGGATGATGCGGTCCTGGTCGGCCTGGATGGTGCGCACGATGTCGCTCATCCGGCCGGTGCGCGCGGAGTTCAGCGCGGCCAGCAGCACCGCGTCACCGCTCGGGTCCTCGTGACCGGTGCGGGTGGTGTCCGCGAGGTCGAGGATCTCGTCGTGCAGGGCGGTGACCCGGCGGCCCTCGGTGGAGATGTGCCGACGACGGCGCAGCCCCATCGGGGTGTGCCCGGTGGCCAGGTAGAACGGCCGGGCGACGTCCGCCCGCCAGTCGATCAGGATCGGCGTGCGCTCGGCGTCGTCGGCGCGCAACCCGATCCGGCCGATGTGATGGCCGGTGCCGTCGGCCATGTCGATCCGCCCGAAGCAGAGCGAGCCGTCCACGGCGTTCAGCGCGGCCAGCATCGCCGAGCGTTCCGCGACCAGGATGTCCCGCTCCAGCCGGGCCTGCATGGGCTTGTCGCCCTGCTTCAGCGCGTCCGCCACGGAGGCCTCGGTGGCGCCGCGCAACGCGTCGACGCGCGCGTACAGGCCGTCGATGAATTCCTGTTCCTTCCGCAATTCACCGTCGTGCCATGCGGTGTTTGACAATTTCGCTCCCGCCCGGATATACTGTGCGCATAGAGGGTGTTTTTTGGGCTGACTTCTCAGAAGTCACGAATCACCGAATATACGCAAGCAAGTCCCCGGAGTGCAAAAGCTCGGGGATTTTTTGTTGTCCCGGTGAGCCTGTCCGCCCGGCCCGTTGGGCGGCCGCCCCTGCCCCACTGCCTCTCTGTCCTCACCGTGCGTCGAAGGGGCGGACACCGCCCGCGAGGCCGCTACCGCGCCGGCCGGAGCCGACACCGTCCCGCGCCCCCGCACAAGCCGGTCCCAAGGAAGAACAAGCACACCTGACAGACCAGCAGGCCGTCGGCAACGCCGGCGGCTCGACCAAGCACACCTCGAGGCCCGACCTCGTGTTCGAGGACGCGGTGAGGCCCGCGACCAACGCCCTCATCGCTCCGACCGGCCCGGCCAGCTCCGGTAAGACCTGCTCCCCGCTGGCGATGGCGACCGGCATGGGCACGAACACCGGCGTCATCGACACCGAGCGCGGCCGCGCGTCTCACTACGCCGGCATCTTCCCCTCCTCAAGCACCTGCGGATGCCCGGGCCGATCCAGCCGTCACGGCCGCCCCACCTGGCTGCCTGTGCAGCCGGTGGCGGGGATGGACCTGCCATGACGTCATGTGCCCGGGAGCCGAGCCGGCGGTGTCCCGACTCAGGTCTCACCCACACCGCGTGGGCCGACTTCGTGGCCTGCGCGGCACAGGACGGACGCGTCCGCCCCTGTCCTGCGCAGCACCGTGCGCAGGTCGCCGAGGAGGGCACGGGGTGCCCGGCCTCCCAGCGTGTGCCGCCGGTTGCAGTCGATCGCCGTCCCCGGGCGCCTCCAGCGAACTACGCACACACCTGCGCACCATCGTGCCGAGCCGGCCGGGTCCGGCCTCGGCACGATGGTGCGCCCGGGCAAGGGACGCGGAGTGAGGGAGAGGCGCGTCAGTTCGCCGCGTCGCGCGCGGGCTCCTTCGTCTCCGCGGCCTCCTCGCCCCCAGCCCCGTCCGCATCCGTCTTCTTCGTCTCCGCGGTCTCCTCCGACTTCTTCGACTTCTTCGTCTCCGTCACCTCGTCGGTCCGCTCGGACCGGGCGACCCGCTCGGTCTCACCGCCCACCGGCTTCACCTCGCCCTCCGGCTGGGCTCCCTCGGCCGACCGGGCCGCGTTCTTCCCCGCACCCAGCGGCAGCAGCAGCCCCACGGCCACGGTGCCGACGCCGAGGACGATGGCGCCGACCAGGCTGGTGTGGGCGACCGCATCCGCGAAGGAGGTGCCGACGGCGTCGGCCATCTGCCGGGCGCCCTGGGCGAGTTGGCCGGCCTGGGCCTTGAGCTGGGCGGCCTGCTGGAGGTCGGTGGCCTGGGCGGCCTGGGCGGCGAGCTCGCGGGCCTTGTCGCCGATGCCCTGGGCGACGGCGTATCCGGCGCCGACGGAGTCCTGGGCGGTGGCCAGGGCGCTGGCGGGGAGCTCGCTGCCGGAGACGGCGTCGGCGAGCCGGTCGGAGTACGTCGTGGAGAGCAGGGAGCCGAGGATGGCGATGCCGAGGGAGCCGCCGAGTTCCAGGGAGGTGTCGTTGACGGCACCGCCGACGCCCAGGTCGGACTCCGGGAAGGAGCCCATGATCGCGTCGGTGCAGGGGGACAGGGCGAGTCCGATGGCGAGGCCCAGGACGATCAGGGGGAGCACGAGGTCGCCGTAGGCGGAGGTGCCGTCGACCCGGGTGAGCAGGGCCAGTGCGGCGGTGCCGCCGGCCATGCCCGCGGTGACCGTCCACTTCATGCCGACGCGCGGGGTGAGGTAGCCGGTGAGGGCCGCGCCGACGAAGACGGCGCCGGCCAGCGGGAGCATGCGCACGCCGGTGTCCAGCGGGCCGTAGCCGAGGACGAACTGCAGGTGCTGGGTGAGGTAGTAGAAGGCGCCGAAGACGGCCAGGAAGAACAGGGCGACGGCCAGGTTGGCGCCGGCGAAGCGGCGGGCGGTGAAGCGGCGCACGTCCAGGATGGGGTGCGGGTGACGCAGCTCCCACAGGACGAAGGCGAGCAGGCCGGCGGCCGCGACGACGGCGGCGGTGACCGCCTTGGTGTCCCAGCCGAAGTGCGGTCCCTCGATGATCATGTAGACGAGGGAGCCGATCCACACGACGGACAGCAGGCCGCCGATGTAGTCGATGGGCTTGTCGTGGCCGGCCTTGGACGGCGGGACGAGGACGAAGGCGGCCAGCAGGGCGACCACGGCCACGGGCACGTTGATCAGGAAGGTCGACGCCCATCCGTGACTCTTGAGCAGGGCGCCGGCGACGACGGGGCCGGCCGCGATGGCGAGTCCGGCGGTGGCCGTCCACAGGGTGATCGCCTTGGCGCGTTCGGCGCGCGGGAAGGTGGCGGCGAGCAGGGACAGCGTGGCCGGCATGATCAGCGCGGCGCCGACGCCCATCACCGCGCGGGCCGCGATGACGGTGGTCGCGCTGTCCGCGAGGGAGCCGAAGACGGCGCCGCCGCCGAAGACGACCAGTCCGAGCACGAGGGCGCCACGGCGGCTGTAGGTGTCGCCGATCGCGCCGAGCAGAAGCATCAGGGCCGCGTAGGGGACCGTGTAGGCGTCGATGACCCACTGCAGGTCGGCGCTGGACAGGCCCAGGTCGCGGGTCATGTCGGGCGCGGCCACGGTGAGGGCGGTGTTCGCCATCACGATGATCAGCAGGCTGAGACAGAGCACGAGGAGCGCCCACCAGCGTCGGGCGTAGGGGCGGTCCATCTCCTCGGCGGGTTCGGTCAGGACCAGTCGCATGACTCGGGTCGCCTTCCTCGGAAGCGGGACGAACACCGCACAGTGATTTGCACAATGGCGTGCAACTGCACAACCATGTGCAATGTACGACGTTGCACAGTGCTGTGCAAATCCCTGGGAAGGCAGAATGGCAGCCATGACCACGGGCTCCACCAGTCGCGCCGACGCGAACCGGCGCCGCATCCTCGACGTCGCCCTCGCCGAGCTGCTGCGCGACCCCGACGTGTCCATGGACCAGATCGCACGGGCCGCGGGAGTGGTGCGGCGCACGGTGTACGGCCACTTCCCCAACCGCGAGACGCTGATCGGCACGCTCGTCGACGACGCGGTGCAGGCGCTCGCGGACGCGCACGCGGTGGGGCGTGCCGGTGTGCAGGACCCGGTGGAGGCGCTGGCGCGCTGTGTGCTGGCGGTCTGGCCCATCGCCGACCGTTACCGGCTGCTGGTGGCGCTCGCCCAGCGCACGGTCACCATGCAGGGCATCCGCGAGCGGCTCACGCCGGTGCGCAGCAGCAGCGTGGAGCTGCTGCAGCGGGGGCTGGACCAGGGCGGGTTCCGGTCCGCGCTGCCCGCGCCCGCACTCGCCTATGTGGTGGAGCAGATCCTGTTCGGGCTGATGGAGGCGGTGAACGACGGCCTGGTGCCGACCGATGAGGCGGCCCGCGCGGCCGCGACCACCGTCCTGACGAGCGCGGGGGTGCCGGCGTCCCGGGCCGCGACGCTGGTGGGCCGGATAGCCGAATAGCCGGATCGCCGGACAGGGGGCGACCGTCCCGCGACACGGCACGCCGGCGGCCGGCCCCTTGCGAGGGCCCGGTCGCCGGCGGCGGTGCGGTGCGGACGGCCGGACGCCCGGCCCCCCGGTCGGTGACGGGGGGCCGGGCGTCCGGCGTGCAGAAGGCGGCCGTCGCGGCCGGCCCGGGGTCAGGCGGTGGCCAGCTCCTTGTGGCCGTGGCCGTCCCCGCGCTGCCCGGGGAGGTCCTCGGAGCCGCCCTCGTGATCGTCGTCCAGCAGCATCCGCTCGTCGAACGGCAGCTCACCGGTGAGCACGCGCCGCACCCGGTCCTTGTCCACCTCGTGGGTCCAGGTGCCGATCAGCAGGGAGGCGACGGCGTTGCCCGCGAAGTTGGTCAGGGCGCGGGCCTCGCTCATGAAGCGGTCGATGCCCACGATCAGGCCGACGCCGTCGACGAGAGCGGGCTTGTGGGACTGCAGGGCACCGGCGAGCGTGGCGAGCCCGGCGCCGGTGACACCGGCCGCGCCCTTGGAGGCGATCATCATGAACAGCAGCAGGGTGATCTGCTGGCCGATGGACAGCGGCTGGTCCATGGCGTCGGCGATGAACAGCGAGGCCATGGTCAGGTAGATCATGGTGCCGTCGAGGTTGAAGGAGTAGCCGGTCGGCACCGTGATGCCGACGACCGGGCGGCTGATGCCCAGGTGCTCCATCTTGGCGATCAGGCGGGGCAGCGCCGACTCCGACGACGACGTCGACAGGATCAGCAGGAACTCGCGGCCCAGGTACTTCAGCAGGCGGAAGATGTTGACGCCGGCCACCAGGCGCGTCATCGCGCCGAGCACCACGATCACGAACAGCACACAGGTGACGTAGAAGCCGATCATGATGGTGGCCAGCGCCTTCAGGGCGTCCACACCGGTCTCGCCGACGACGGCGGCCATCGCGCCGAAGGCGCCGATCGGGGCGGCCCACATGATCATGGCGAGCACACGGAAGACCAGCCGCTGGATGTGCTCGATGCCGCGCAGCACGGGTTCGCCCTTGCGGCCCAGGGCCTGCAGCGCGAAGCCGACCAGCAGGGCGACCAGCAGCGTCTGCAGCACCTCGCCCTCGGTGAACGCCGAGACCAGCGTGGTCGGGATGATGCCCAGCAGGAAGTCGACCGGGCCCTCCGCGGCGGCGTCCGCCTGGGCGTGGCCGACGTCCCTGACCGCCTCGGTGAGGTGCATGCCGCTGCCGGGGTGGACGAGGTTGCCGATCACCAGGCCGATGGCCAGGGCGACGAACGACATGACGATGAAGTAGCCGAGGGCGAGCCCGCCCACCTTGCCGACCTTGGCGGCCTTGCGGACCGATCCGACGCCGAGCACGATCGTGCAGAAGATGATCGGCGAGATCATCATCTTGATCAGATTGACGAAGCCGGTGCCGAGCGGCTTGAGCTCCTTGGCGAAGTCCGGTGCGGCGAACCCCACGATCACGGCGAGGACCACCGCGGCGATCACGGCCAGGTACAGATAGTGGGTGCGGTCCCGCTTGGCTGCGGGGCCGGGACCTGCGGCGGGTGCGGCAGGTGCCGTATCGGCTGCACTGCTCACGAGCGGCCCTCCTTGACGACGTCGTCGGCATCACCGGCGTGCGGCTCACGTCCGGGGGTTTACGGGGACCTGGTGACTATCTCGCGCCCTGTGAGGGCGGTCACCCTTCCGTTCATTTAGTTCACGCCACGACGAAAAGGCAGACTGGCGGCATGCGCATACCCGCCCTTCCGAGACCTCGCAGCCTGGCGGGCCAGCTCTTCGCGATGCAGGCCGTGCTGCTCGCTCTCGTCGTGGCCGGATATGCACTGTTCACCTACGTCAGCAACCGCGGGCAGGCTCAGGAGGCGGCCCGCCGCCAGACCACCGCGGTGGCCCGCTCCGTCGCCGACTCCCCCTCGGTGCGGGCCGCGATCCACAGCGCCGATCCCACGGCCCGGCTGCAGCCGTACGCGCTGACGGTGCAGCGGGACACCCAGGTCGACTTCGTCACGATCATGAGTCCGGAGGGCATCCGCTGGACCCACCCGGACCCCGACCAGATCGGCAAGCGGTTCCTCGGCACCACCGGCCCCGCGCTGAAGGGCCGGTCCTTCACCGAGACCTACACCGGCACCCTCGGGCCCTCGGTGCGCGCGGTCACGCCCGTGCAGGACACCGACGGCCGGGTGATCGGCCTGGTCAGCGCGGGCATCACGGTGGAGGTCATCAGCGAGCGGGTCAGGGAGCAGGTCACCGCGCTGTTCGTGGCGGCGGGCGGCATCCTGGTGGTCGGCGCGCTGGGCACCTATGTGATCAACGCCCGGCTGCGCCGGCACACCCACGGCATGGGCGCCGACGAGCTGAGCCGCATGTACGACTACCACGAGGCCGCGCTGCACGCGGTGCGCGAGGGTCTGCTGATGCTGGACGCGCAGCACCGGGTGGCGCTGATCAACGACGGCGGGCGGGAGCTGCTCGGGCTGGGCGGCCCCGGGTCCGCACCGGACGTGGTGGGCCGGTCGGTGGCCGAGCTGGGGCTGCCGGCGCCGCTGACGGGGGCGCTGCTGGCCTCCGAGCCGCGGGTGGACGAGGTGCATCTGACCGCCTCGCGGGTGCTGGTGGTGAACACCTCACCGGTCTCGGGCGGGGAGCGCCGCGGCACGGTGGTGACGCTGCGGGACGTCACCGAGCTGCAGGCGCTGATAAGCGAGCTGGACTCCGAGCGCGGCTTCACCCAGGCGCTGCGCTCCCAGGCGCACGAGGCGGCGAACCGGCTGCACACGGTGGTGTCGCTGATCGAGCTGGGGCGGTCGCGGGAGGCCGTGGAGTTCGCCACAGCCGAGCTGGAGCTGGCGCAGGCGCTGACCGACCAGGTGGTCGCGGCGGTGAGCGAGCCCGTGCTGGCGGCGCTGCTGCTCGGCAAGACCGCGCAGGCCAACGAACGGGGCGTCGAACTGGTGATCGGCGAGGACAGCGGTCTGGACGACGGGCTGCTCCCCCGCAGCCTGCCGTCCCGGGACCTGGTGACCATCCTCGGCAACCTGGTGGACAACGCGGTCGACGCGGCCCAGGGCTGCGTGCCGGCCCGGGTGGAGGTGACGGTGCGCACGACGGACGACGAGCTGCTGCTGCGGGTGGCGGACACCGGCCCGGGCGTGGACCCCGCCCATGCGGACCTGGTGTTCCAGCGGGGCTTCACGACCAAGCCGACGGGACCGGGCGGCCGCGGGCTGGGCCTGGCCCTGGCACGGCAGGCGGTGCACCGGCACGGCGGGACGCTGACGGTGCGGGAGGCCGAGGGGCGCGGCGCGGTCTTCGAGGCACGGCTGCCGCTGGGGGACGGACCCCGGCGGCGCGCGGACGACGACGCACCGTCCCTGGCGGCCGGAGGCGAGGCATGACGGCGGAGCCGGAGCCCATCCGTGTGCTGGTCGTCGAGGACGACCCGGTCGCCGCGGACGCGCATGTGATGTACGTGGAACGGGTGCCGGGCTTCGTCGCGGTCGGCAAGGCCCGCACCGGCGCCGAGGCCCGGCGGGCGCTGGAGCGCACCCCGGTGGACCTGCTCCTGCTCGACCTGCACCTGCCGGACGTGCACGGACTGCAGCTGGCCCGCACCCTGCGGGCGGCCGGTCACCTCGCCGACGTGATCGCGGTGACCTCGGCGCGGGATCTGGCGGTGGTGCGGGAGGGCGTGTCGCTGGGGGTGGTGCAGTACGTGCTGAAGCCGTTCACGTTCGCCACCCTGCGGGACCGTCTGCTGCGCTACGCCCAGTTCCACGCGGCGGTCGGCGAGGCCGGCGGACAGGAGGACGTGGACCGGGCGCTGGCGGTGCTGCGGGCCCCGAGCCCGCCCGCGCTGCCCAAGGGGCTGAGCGCGCCCACACTCGAGCGCGTGACGGGGGCGCTGCGCACGGCCGCGGACGCCCTGACCTCGGCCCAGCTCGCGGAGGCGGTGGGCATCTCCCGGATCACCGCCCGCCGCTATCTGGAGCACCTGGTGCAGACCGGGCGCGCGGCCCGCCGCCCGCTGTACGGGCAGGTGGGGCGGCCGGAGCTGGTCTACCGGTGGGTGACGGGCACCGGCGGCGGAGCCTGCTGAGCGTCGGCGCGGTCGCCGCACGCACGCCCGGTGCGCCGCGCACGGCAGCCCTTCCCACGGGTGCACGGCGCACACGGAGGCCGTTCACCGGCGCACCGCCGCACACGGCAGTCGTTCACCGCGCACGGCAGCTGTTCACCGCCGCACGGCAGCTCTTCACCGCCGCACGGACGCACGCGGCCTGCGGTGCGCGGCGTGCGCTGCCGGGGGCTCGGCCGAGGGAGCCGACGCCGGAACCGGTCAGAACACCGACTCGGCCTCGTCCATGCGGTCCTTGGGCACGGTCTTCAGCTCGGTGACCGCCTCGGCCAGCGGCACCATCACGATGTCGGTGCCGCGCAGCGCGGTCATGTGGCCGAACTCGCCGCGGTGCGCCGCCTCCACCGCGTGCCAGCCGAAGCGGGTGGCCAGGATGCGGTCGTAGGCCGTGGGGACGCCGCCGCGCTGCACATGGCCGAGGATGACCGGCTTGGCCTCCTTGCCCAGCCGCTTCTCCAGCTCGTGGGCGAGGGCGGTGCCGATGCCACGGAAGCGCTCGTGGCCGAACTGGTCGATCTCGCCCTTGCCGTAGTCCATGGTGCCCTCGGCGGGGTGGGCGCCCTCGGCCACGCAGATCACCGCGAACTTCTTGCCGCGGGCGAAGCGCTCCTCGACCATCTTGACCAGGTCGGCCGGGTCGAAGGGGCGCTCGGGCAGGCAGATGCCGTGGGCGCCGGCGGCCATGCCGGACTCCAGGGCGATCCAGCCCGCGTGCCGGCCCATGACCTCGACCACCATGACGCGCTGGTGCGACTCGGCGGTGGTCTTCAGCCGGTCCATGGCCTCCGTGGCGACGCCGACCGCGGTGTCGAAACCGAAGGTGCGGTCGGTGGAGGAGATGTCGTTGTCGATGGTCTTCGGCACACCGACCACGGGAAGGCCCGCGTCGGAGAGCATGCGCGCCGCGGTCAGCGTGCCCTCGCCGCCGATCGGGATGAGCGCGTCGATGCCGAAGCGGTGGATCATGTCGGAGGCGTTCTCGCACGCCTCCCTGAGCCGGTCGCGCTCCAGCCGGGAGGAGCCGAGGATGGTGCCGCCCCGGGCGAGGATGCCGCTGACCGCGTTGAGGTCCAGCTCGCGGTAGCGGCCGTCGAGCAGGCCCGCGTAGCCGTCCTCGAAACCGATGACCTCGTCACCGTAGGCCGTGACCGCTCGGTGCACGACCGACCGGATCACCGCGTTCAGCCCCGGACAGTCGCCGCCTGCCGTGAGAACTCCGATACGCATCGTGCTGTCGTCTCCTGCTCACTGTCGATACCGGTGATCCTGTCCGATTGTTTCACGTCCCGGCACCGGCGACGTCTTGACGGGCGCCCTATCCAGACACGGAGGTATTGTCAAGAGGGTCCGCTCATCCCGGCGGGTGTTTTTTTGCCCGGACGAGCGACAGATCACCGCAATGTGGACGAATGTTCCCTGACGAAACGGAGAGCCCGCGTGACCCGCAGCGTGTACGTGACCGGCATCGACCGCGGCGACGGCCGCCAGGTCGTGGAGCTGGGAGTCATGGAGCTGCTGACCCGGCAGGTGGACCGGGTGGGCGTCTTCCGGCCGCTCGTCCACGACGGTCCCGACCGGCTCTTCGAGCTGCTGCGCGCCCGCTACCGGCTGGGTCAGGACCCGGCGACCGTCTACGGCCTGGGCTACCAGGAGGCGTCCGCGCTCCAGGCGGAGAAGGGCACGGACGAGCTGGTGTCCGTGCTCGTGGACCGCTTCCACCGGGTGGCCCGCGACTACGACGTGGTCCTCGTGCTGGGCACCGACTTCGCCGACACCCAGCTGCCGGACGAGCTGGCGCTCAACGCCCGCCTCGCCAACGAGTTCGGCGCCTCCGTGATCCCGGTGGTCGGCGGCCGCCGGCAGTCCGCCCGGTCCGTCCTCGCCGAGACCCGCAACGCCTACCGCGCCTACGACTCGCTCGGCTGCGACGTGCTGGCCGTGATCACCAACCGGGTGGCGCGTGAGGCGCGCGACGAGATCGCCGCGCAGCTCCAGGACCGGCTGCCGGTGCCCTGCTGGGTCCTGCCCGACGAGCCCGCCCTGTCCGCGCCGACGGTCGCGCAGATCACCCAGGCCCTGGGCGGCCGGGTGCTGCTGGGCGACGACGCGGGACTGGCCCGCGACGTCCTGGACTTCGTCTTCGGCGGCGCCATGCTGCCCAATCTGCTCAAGGCCCTCACCCCGGGCTGCCTGGTCGTCACCCCCGGCGACCGCGCCGACCTGGTCGTCGGCTCGCTGGCCGCGCACAGCGCCGGCACCCCGCCGATCGCCGGTGTGCTGCTGACGCTGAACGAGCAGCCCGGCGAGGAGATCCTGACCCTGGCCGCGCGGCTCGCCCCCGGCACCCCGGTGATATCCGTCACCGGCAGCAGCTTCCCGACGGCCGCGCAGCTGTTCTCCCTGGAGGGCAAGCTGAATGCGGCCACCCCGCGCAAGGCGGAGACCGCGCTCGGCCTGTTCGAGCGGTACGTCGACACCACCGGTCTGAGCAAGCGCGTCTCGGCGCCCAGCAGCGGCCGGGTCACGCCGATGATGTTCGAGCACAAGCTGCTGGAGCAGGCCCGCGCCGACAAGCGGCGGGTGGTGCTGCCCGAGGGCACCGAGGAGCGGGTGCTGCGCGCGGCGGAGGTGCTGCTGCGGCGCGGCGTGTGCGACCTGACGCTGCTCGGCCCCGAGGACGCCGTCCGCAAGAAGGCCGCCGACCTCGGCGTCGACCTCGGCGACACCCTGCTGATCGACCCGGCCACCTCCGAGCTGCGGGACTCCTTCGCCGAGAAGTACGCCCAGCTGCGCGCCCACAAGGGCGTGACCGTGGAGCTGGCCTACGACGTGGTGTCCGACGTGAACTACTTCGGCACGCTGATGGTCCAGGAGGGGCTGGCCGACGGCATGGTGTCGGGCTCGGTGCACTCCACGGCGGCCACCATCCGCCCGGCCTTCGAGATCATCAAGACCAAGCCGGAGGCGTCGATCGTCTCCTCGGTGTTCTTCATGTGCCTGGCCGACAAGGTGCTCGTCTACGGCGACTGCGCGGTCAACCCCGACCCGAACGCCGAGCAGCTGGCCGACATCGCGATCCAGTCCGCCACCACCGCCGCGCAGTTCGGCGTCGAGCCGCGCATCGCGATGCTGTCGTACTCCACCGGCACCTCCGGCTCCGGCGCGGACGTGGACAAGGTCCGCGAGGCCACCGAGCTGGTGCGGTCGCGCCGGCCGGACCTGCTGATCGAGGGCCCGATCCAGTACGACGCGGCGGTGGAGCCGACGGTGGCCGCGACCAAGCTGCCCGGCTCCCCGGTCGCCGGACAGGCCACCGTGCTGGTCTTCCCCGACCTGAACACCGGCAACAACACCTACAAGGCCGTGCAGCGCTCGGCCGGCGCGATCGCGGTGGGCCCGGTGCTGCAGGGCCTGCGCAAGCCGGTGAACGACCTGTCGCGCGGCGCCCTGGTCCAGGACATCGTCAACACCGTGGCCATCACCGCGATCCAGGCCCAGGCCGAGTCCGCCGCCCGGTGACACCCCGCACACCCCCCGAGAAGGAAGCTTTCTCCACCGTGACCGCCACCCGTGTCCTCGTCCTCAACTCCGGCTCCTCGTCGGTGAAGTACCAGCTGCTCGACATGCGCGACGCGAGCCGCCTGGCCGTCGGCCTGGTGGAGCGGATCGGCGAGCAGACCTCCCGCCTGAAGCACACCTGCGTCGCCTCCGGCGAGACCCGGGAGCGCACCGGTCCCATCGCCGACCACGACGCCGCCCTGAAGACGGTGGCCGAGGAACTGACCAAGGACGGGCTGGGCCTGGACTCCGGTGAGCTGGCCGCGATCGGCCACCGGGTGGTGCACGGCGGCATGTTCTTCACCGAGCCGACCGTCGTCGACGACACCGTGCTCACCGAGATCGAGCGACTGATCCCGGTGGCGCCGCTGCACAACCCGGCCAACCTCACCGGCATCCGCACCGCCATGGCGCTGCGCCCGGACCTGCCGCAGGTCGCGGTGTTCGACACCGCGTTCCACACCACGATGCCGGAGTCCGCGGCCCGCTACGCCATCGACACCAAGATCGCCGACCGGTACCGGGTGCGCCGCTACGGCTTCCACGGCACCTCGCACGCCTACGTCTCCCGCGAGACCGCCCGGCTGCTGGGCAAGGCGCCCGAGGACGTCAACGTGATCGTGCTGCACCTGGGCAACGGCGCGTCGGCCTCGGCGGTGCGCGGCGGGAAGTGCGTGGACACCTCCATGGGGCTCACCCCGCTGGAGGGCCTGGTGATGGGCACGCGCTCCGGTGATCTGGACCCGGCCGTGATCTTCCATCTGCAGCGGGTCGGCGGAATGTCGCTGGACGAGATCGACACCCTGCTGAACAAGAACAGCGGTCTGTTCGGTCTGTGCGGGGACAACGACATGCGTGAGATCCGCCGCCGGATGGACGAGGGCGACGCGCAGGCGCAGCTCGCGTTCGACATCTACATCCACCGGCTGAAGAAGTACATCGGCGCCTATTGCGCGGTACTCGGCAGCGTGGACGCGGTCGCCTTCACCGCCGGTGTGGGCGAGAACGCCGCCTTCGTGCGCGCGGCGGCGGTGGCGGGCCTGGAGGGGCTCGGCCTGGCCGTCGACGAGGCCCGCAACGCCGAGCACGGCGACCGGGCGCGGCTGATCTCGCCCGAGGGCGCCCGGGTGGCCGTGGCCGTGGTTCCGACGGACGAGGAAATGGAGATCGCCACGCAGACCTACGCACTGGTCGGAAAGGCCGCCTGAAATTCGACGGGCACTCGCCTGAGCACGGATGCGCCCATTTGTATTTTCCGCCAGGCGGAATATTCCGTAGCGAAACAAACCGATAGGATCGCCCCATGCGCCGTTCGAAAATCGTCTGTACTCTCGGCCCCGCGGTCGACTCCCACGAGATGCTCGTGTCCCTGATCGAAGCCGGCATGAACGTGGCCCGCTTCAACTTCAGCCACGGCAGCCACGCGGAGCACCAGGCCCGGTACGACCGGGTCCGGGCAGCGGCCAAGGAGACCGGCCGGGCCATCGCCGTCCTCGCCGACCTGCAGGGTCCGAAGATCCGTCTGGCGACCTTCGCCGAGGGTCCGGTGGAGCTGGAGCGTGGTGACGAGTTCACCATCACCACCGAGGACGTGCCGGGCGACAAGCACATCTGCGGCACGACGTACAAGGGCCTGCCGGGCGACGTCTCGCGCGGCGACCAGATCCTCATCAACGACGGCAACGTCGAGCTGAAGGTCCTGGACGTCGAGGGCCCGCGGGTGCGGACGATCGTCATCGAGGGCGGCGTGGTCTCCGACCACAAGGGCATCAACCTGCCCGGCGCGGCGGTGAACGTGCCCGCGCTGTCCGAGAAGGACGTGGAGGACCTGCGCTTCGCCCTGCGCATGGGCTGCGACCTGGTCGCCCTGTCCTTCGTCCGGGACGCGAAGGACGTCGCCGACGTCCACCGCGTCATGGACGAGGAGGGCCGCCGCGTCCCGGTCATCGCCAAGGTGGAGAAGCCGCAGGCGGTGGAGAACATGCAGGACGTCGTGATGGCGTTCGACGGCGTGATGGTGGCCCGCGGCGACCTGGCGGTGGAGTACCCGCTGGAGAAGGTCCCGATGGTGCAGAAGCGCCTGATCGAGATGTGCCGGCGCAACGCCAAGCCGGTGATCGTCGCGACCCAGATGATGGAGTCCATGATCACCAACTCCCGCCCGACCCGCGCCGAGGCCTCCGACGTGGCCAACGCGATCCTGGACGGCGCGGACGCGGTGATGCTCTCGGCCGAGTCCAGCGTGGGCGCCTACCCCGTCGAGACCGTCAAGACGATGTCGAAGATCGTCCAGGCGGCCGAGGAGGAGCTGCTGTCCAAGGGCCTGCAGCCGCTGGTGCAGGGCAAGAAGCCGCGCACTCAGGGCGGTTCGGTGGCCCGTGCCGCCGCCGAGATCGCCGACTTCCTCGGCGGCAAGGGACTGGTCGCCTTCACCCAGTCCGGTGACACCGCCCGTCGGCTGTCCCGCTATCGCGCGGCCCAGCCGATCCTGGCGTTCACCACGGACGAGTCCACCCGCAACCAGCTGGCGCTCAGCTGGGGCGTGGAGCCGCACATCGTGCCGTTCGTCTCCGGCACCGACGAGATGGTCGAGCTGGTCGACCAGGAGCTGATCAAGCTGAAGCGGTTCAACGAGGGTGACATCGTGGTCATCACCGCCGGCTCCCCGCCCGGGGTCCCCGGCACCACCAACATGGTCCGCGTCCACCACCTGGGCGGCAGCGAGCGCCACTGACGCGCCGCGCCCGGACACGGACCGAGGGCGCCCCTGCCGTGCGGCGGGGGCGCCCTCGTCGTCGTGGGACGTTCGGGTGCACGGCCCTGCGGCCGGCCGTCCGTGCGCTCAGTCGGCCCCGTCCGTCGTGTACAGGTGCATGCCGGGGACGTGCAGGTTGCCGCCGAACTGGGCCGCCTGGACCACGTGCACCTTGGTGAAGTAGATCAG
The DNA here is from genome assembly GCF_045209695.1 of Streptomyces thermoviolaceus. Lineage (NCBI taxonomy): Bacteria > Bacillati > Actinomycetota > Actinomycetes > Kitasatosporales > Streptomycetaceae > Streptomyces > Streptomyces thermoviolaceus. The sequence continues at coordinate 1,747,495 of NZ_CP109280.1, forward strand.
AGGGATGTTCAGCGGAGGCGGGTTGTCCGGGTCGAAGGTGACCGGGATCAGCCCGAGCAGGTTGCCGGAGATGGACTCGGTGTACATCACCGTCTCCCCGCCGCGGATGGTGGACGTCGAGCCCTTGGCGGCCTGCACGTGGTAGGTCTTGCCGGCCTGCTTGTCCTTCACCGTCTGGTGCAGGTCGCCGATGTCGGTGCCGTCGGAGATGACGTACTTCAGCACCTTCTTCACCGTGCCGTCGGCGGTCCGCACCTGGACGATGCCCTTGTAGTCGGCGCCCTTGAGCAGCAGGTGGCTGGCGTCCAGGTACCAGGGGTCGTCGGCCAGCGGGACCGTGTTGTCCACGCCGCCCTCGGCGTCGGTGGCCTTGAGGCAGTTCTCCGGGTCGACGGCGGACTCGTCGGACGCGGACGCGGAGGGCGTGGGGGAGGGCGAGGCGGTGGCGCCGTCCTTCGCCGCGTCCTCGAGCGCGCCGGTGACGTCCTTCACCGCATCGGACGCCGCGTCGCTGGTGCCCTTCCCCGTGTCCCCGGCGGCGTCGGTGACCTTGCCGGTGAGGTCCTTCACCGCCCCGTTCACGCCCTCGGTCCCGCTTCCGCTCGCGCTCGCCGAGGGGGTGGCCGAGACGGACGGCGTGGGCTGCGCGTCCTCGTCGCCCTTGTCCTTGCCCAGCAGACGTCCGAGCGCCTCACCGAGACCGCCCAGCAGACCGCCGTGGCTGACGGAGGCCGAGGGGGACGGCGTGGCGGAGGGCGATGCGGCCTCGTCGTCGGAACCTGAATCCGGCGAAGAGGGCGTGCCCGCGGAGTCCTCGTCCGCGCCGGCCTTCTCCGACGCCCCGGACTGCGCGGACCGCAGCGGCGACGCGGAGGCCGACGCCGACGGGGCCGGCTCGGCGGAGGCGTCCTCGTCCGCGCCGTCTGCGTCCTTCTTCTCGTCCCCGGCGGCGCCGTCGCTCGCGGCGGCCGACGGCGTGGGCGAGGCGGAGGAGGCGTCGTCCTGCTCCTTCTCCTTGTCCTCGCTCTTCGCCTCGTCCTTCGTCAGCGCCGCCACACAGTCCTGGTACTCGTCCGCGGTCAGGCTCTTGGCGGTCGGCGCCGGGGTGGTGCTGCTGTCCGCCAGCGCCAGCGAGGACGTGAAGCCCAGTCCCACGATCACCGCCGTCGGCATCGCGGCCATGGCCATCGCCTTGCCGGCCGGCATGTGGAACCGGGTGAACAGCGGCCTCTTGGGTGCCGCGTGACGTGCTCCGGATCTGGTACGCGGCCGGTCCGCTTCCGGCCCGTTGGTCACCTCGTCAGCCGGCACTGTGCCTCCCGTTCGCCCGCTTGTCCGGGCTCGTTCCTGACAGGTCGTTGGGCTCGTCCGTCCCGTCCGTCACCGGACCGGGGGCGGTCCGGGGAGCGCCGCCCTGCCCCGGGCCGGTCTCCTCGGGCGGCACGCCCGGCGCCCACGACACCGCCAGCGCACCACCGATGAGCGCGAGCAGGAAGCCGATGACGAAGCCGCCGAAGTTCGACACGGGTATGGACACCAGCGCCAGCAGGATCGACGCGACGCCCGCGAAGACCCGGATGTGCTTCTGGAACCACAGGCTGATGCCCAGGACGATGAGCAGCACGCCGATGATCAGGGAACCGGCTCCCGCGGTGGTGGACATCGCCAGGGTGAGGTGACCGACCTGGAGATGGGCGTACGGGAAGTAGATGATCGGAAAGCCGCCGAGCAGGACGAACAGACCGGCCCAGAACGGTCGGCTGCCCCGCCAGGCGCGGAACTGCAGCCTCCGGCGAGTGAACCGGCCGGGTACGGCGGAAGTCTCGGCGCTCATGGAAAAAACAGCTCCCTGTGCGGCTCGCTGTGAAGGGTGGTACGTGGGGTGTGAGTGGTGTGTGAAGGGGCGGGTGAGTGGAGAACGGGCGGGGGTGCCGTTCGGCTCCCCCGCCCGTCACCGGGTGCTCAGTAGCACTCGTGCTTGCCGGTCTGGAGCTTCATGTGCAGCCCCGGCAGCTTGAAGGTGCCGGCCGTGGTGGCCCACGCCGTCTGCTTCACATCGGTCAGCGTCGCCGACTCGGCCTGCTGGGCGAAGCCGTAGGGATTCGTCCGCTTCGAGGACACCTCGTCCTGGTTGATGCCAGGACCCTTCTGGGCGTCCTTCGCGGCCACACCGATGTCGATGTTGTTGAACGTGGCGTCGGCACCGAGGTCCTCGACGTCGATGTACAGATTCTTGGCGGAGACCTGCTTCGCCGGGTCGCTGCTGTCACCCGCGGTGAGGGTCAGGCTGACCGACCCCAGCACCGGGATGCCCGGAGTGACGACGGACTGGCACAGGCTCTTGATCTGCGCTTCGTTGAACGCCGAGACCGCGACCGGGTGGTCGGTCTTCTCACCGGAGAGGGTGTAACCCGAATCGATCGCGCCGTACTGGACGAAGCCCTTGCCCTCGAGCTTCTCGGCCGTCACCTTGAACGACTGGCCCGACACGCTGAACGAGGCGGCCAGGGCGCCCTGCGCCAGGGCCACGCCTATCGCCGCGGTGGCGGCCACGCTGGGCACCATGACCACAGCGAACCGCTTCCATCTGGTCCCGCCACGCACCTGGGACTCCATCAATTCCTCCTTCTCGGACGTACATCTCCTGGCTCCGGCTCTGCCCCCGTTCGGCTCGGGCCGGGCAGGGATGGGAGAAGTGCTACGTCCTCGGGAAGGAGAGCGCCCGCGCTCGGTGGCGCGTACCGCGCCCGAATCACCGGCGATCACCCCCGAGCGACAACCACTGGTCGCGCCTGACACGCATCACGCACAACCTTGCTGGACAGGCTTCACCGGTCGGCGAAGACCCCCCTGTCCAAGAACCGGCCGGGCCGGCTCTGCTCGGTGGGGACCCAGACATCCCGTGACCCGAATGGCTGTCGGGGGACGGGGATGGACCGAGCGTGGCCGATCGTGGTGCATTCTCGCCGCCCACACAAGGGGGGTCGTTACTCGCTAGTAACGGCCGGATAACCGAGCGGCGACGCAGCGACCCCGGACCGCGACACTCGGTGGTAACACAGGCCACGGCAATTCAACCGATGCCCGGACAGATCCGGGCACGCTTGCGCCCCGGCCTTACTCGTAGTAACAGCGGCCGCGTTTACCAAGTTTTGGTAAAGCGCGGCCGCCGTGGCGTCGTGTCGGCCGTTCTCCCACTCGGGCGTCACAGGCCCGGGCGCAGGGTGTCCGGCGGCGGACCGCAGGGTCCGACCGGCTCAGAACAGGGCCCGCGCCAGTGCCCGCCGGGCCGCCGTCACCCGGGGGTCCTCCGCCCCGACGACCTCGAACAGCTCCAGCAGCCGCAGCCGGGCCGCGTCCCGGTCCTCGCCCGCCGTGCGCTTGACGGTGTCGATGAGCCGCCCGAAGGCGTCCTCCACATGACCGCCCGCCAGGTCCAGGTCGGCGGCGGCGATCTGCGCCTGTACGTCGCCCGGCTTCTCGGCGGCCTCCTGACGCACCTTCTGCACGTCCATCCCGCGGACGCGCTGCAGCAGTTCGGCCTGGGCCAGGCCCAGCTTGGCCTCGGCGTTGGCCGGGTCGTCGGCCAGCACGTTCTTGTAGGCCTGGACGGCACCGCCCAGGTCACCGGCGTCCAGGGCCTGCGCCGCCGCGTCCAGCGCCGCGGCGTGCGGGCCGGCCGGCTTCTGCTGCGCCCGCGCGCCCGGCTCGGCCTCCGGGTCGACGGTCAGACCGGTCAGCCCGAAGCGCTGCTCGGCGACCTGCACCAGCTGATCCAGCGTCTGGCGGATCTGCGCCTCGGGCGCCGCGCCCTGGAACAGCGGCAGCGCCTGGCCGGCGACCACCGCGAAGACCGCGGGGATCCCCTGGATGCCGAACTGCTGCATCAGCAGCTGGTTGGCGTCGACGTCGACCTTGGCGAGCAGGAAGCGGCCGTTGTACTCGACGGCCAGCCGCTCCAGGACCGGGCCGAGCTGCTTGCAGGGCTGGCACCACTCGGCCCAGAAGTCGATGACGACCGGCACCTCGGCGGAGCGCTGCAGGACGTCGCGTTCGAAGGTGGCCTCGCTGACGTCGATGACGAGGTCGGCCGGGGAGACGGCGCCCGCCCCGCCCTCCCGGGCGGCCTGGGCGCGGGCCTGCTCCGCCTTGGCCTTGGCCTCCTGGGCCGCCTTCACCGCGGCGAGGTCGACGACGCCGCTCATGGACATGTTCCGTGGCTGCATGCGTCTATCCTCCCCCGTTCCGCCTCTGTGAGTGAAAACAGCCGTCGAGTCCGGCCCCGTCGACCGTACGGCGTGCCCGGTCCCCACCGGGCCGCCGGCCGGTGCACGGTGCCGTCGTGCCGGTACGTGGCCGTCGTCCCGTGCCGGTCAGGACGGTGATGCGTGCGTGTGCTGTGTGGTTGTCGCTCGGCGCGGACCCCAACCCGCGCTTTCGCTACGGGTCGTAGCGTAATGGCACCGAGTGCCGCCGCGAAACCGTCCCCCGGTGATCTCCCTCACCACCACACGGAACCGCCCGGTTTCGCGCCGGTTATGGTCATGGGATGCAGAGCCGCACCCCGCACGCCCGCGCCGGCCGCCCGCGCAGCGCCGCCGCGGACGCGGCCATCCTGGCCGCCACGCGCGCGGCGCTGGTGGAGCTGGGCTGGTCGAAACTCACCCTGCAGGACGTGGCCACCCGCGCGGGGGTCGCCAAGACGACGCTGTACCGGCGCTGGGCCGGCAAGAACGAACTCGTGGTGGACGCGGTCGCCGAACTCTTCGACGAGCTGCGCCTGCCGGACCGCGGCAGCCTGGCCGCCGACATCGAGGGCGTGGTGCTGCAGTTCGCGGCGATCCTGGCCCGCCCGGAGGCCCGCAGCGGGCTGATGGCGGTCGTTGCGGAGTCGACCCGTGACGCGGCGTTGCGGGAACGTATCCGCACATCGATCGTGGACCGGCAGAAGCGGCTGGTCCTGCAGGGCCGGGAGCGTGCCCAGGCACGCGGCGAGCTGCCCGGCGAGGACGACGCCGCGGCGGCCGCCCGCACCGCCGACCTCATCTTCGACGTGGTGGCGGGGGCGGTGGTGCACCGCACCCTGGTCAGCGCGGAGCCCGCGGACGAGGAGTGGGTGCGCAGGTTCACCCAGCTGCTGTTGCTGGGGCTCGGGGATGCGGCCCGCGCCGGGTTCGCCGGCACCGCCGGACAGGGCGGGCCGGACGGGACGGATGCCCGGGGCCGGGACGGCTGAGCCGGGCACGACGACGGCGGCGGGCGGCCCGGGAAACCGGGTTCCGCCCGCCGCTTCGCGGCCCTGCGGGGGTGCTCAGAACCCGGCGGGCTCGCTGTACACGCCCCACTCGTCGCGCAGGGCCTGGCAGATCTCGCCCAGCGTGGCCTCGGCGCGCACGGCGTCCAGCATCGGCTCGATCATGTTGGAGCCGTCCCGGGCTGCGGCCAGCATGGCGTCCAGCGCTGAGCGCACCGCGGCGTCGTCCCGGGCCGCCCGCCGCTTCGCCAGCAGCCGCACCTGCTCGCGCTCCACCTCGTGGCTCACCCGCAGGATCTCCAGGTCCCCGGTGACCGACCCGGTGTGCACATTGACGCCGACGACCTTCTTGTCGCCCTTCTCCAGGGCCTGCTGGTAGCGGAACGCCGCCTCGGCGATCTCGCCGGTGAACCAGCCGTCCTCGATGCCCTTGAGGATGCCGGAGGTCATCGGCCCGATGGGGTGCTGCCCGTCGGGGTGGGCGCGCCGGCCGCGCTCCTTGATCTGGTCGAAGATCTTCTCGGCGTCCGCCTCGATCCGGTCCGTGAGCTGCTCGACGTACCAGGAACCGCCCAGCGGGTCGGCGACGTTGGCGACGCCGGTCTCCTCCATCAGCACCTGCTGGGTGCGCAGCGCGATCTCGGCGGCCTGCTCGCTGGGCAGCGCCAGGGTCTCGTCCAGGGCGTTGGTGTGCAGCGAGTTCGTGCCGCCGAGCACCGCCGCGAGGGCCTCCACGGCGGTGCGGACGACGTTGTTGTAGGGCTGCTGCGCGGTGAGCGACACCCCGGCGGTCTGGGTGTGGAAGCGCAGCCACTGGGCCCGGTCGGTCGTGGCGCCGTAGACGTCGCGCATCCAGCGGGCCCAGATGCGGCGCGCCGCGCGGAACTTGGCGATCTCCTCGAAGAAGTCGACGTGCGCGTCGAAGAAGAAGGACAGGCCGGGCGCGAACACGTCCACGTCCAGGCCGCGGCTCAGGCCCAGTTCGACGTAGCCGAAGCCGTCGGCGAGCGTGTACGCCAGCTCCTGCGCGGCCGTCGCGCCGGCTTCGCGGATGTGGTAGCCGGAGACGGACAGCGGCTTGTACGCGGGGATGCGCGCGCTGGTGTACTCCATCAGGTCGCCGATGAGGCGCAGATGGGGCTCGGGCGGGAAGAGCCACTCCTTCTGCGCGATGTACTCCTTGAAGATGTCCGTCTGCAGCGTGCCGTTGAGGACGGAGGTGTCCACGCCCTGGCGTTCGGCGGCGACCAGGTACATGCAGAAGACGGGGACGGCCGGGCCGCTGATCGTCATCGAGGTGGTGACGTCGCCCAGCGGGATGTCCTGGAAGAGCACCTCCATGTCGGCCGCGGAGTCGATCGCCACGCCGCAGTGGCCGACCTCGCCGAGCGAGCGCGGGTCGTCGGAGTCACGGCCCATGAGGGTGGGCATGTCGAACGCGACCGAGAGCCCGCCGCCGCCCGCGGCGAGGATCATCTTGTAGCGCTCGTTGGTCTGCTCGGCGTTGCCGAACCCGGCGAACTGCCGGATGGTCCACGTACGCCCTCGGTAGCCGGTCGGGTACAGGCCGCGGGTGAACGGGAACTCACCGGGCCAGCCGATCCGCTCGAAGCCCTGGTAGACGTCCCCGGGGCGGGGACCGTAGACGGGCTCCACGGGATCGCCGGAGAGCGTGGTGAAGTCCGCGTCGCGCTTGCGCGCCGCGTCGTACCGGGCCTGCCAGCGACGGCGGCCTTCTTCTATGGCGTCAGCGTCCATGCTTCGAATTTACTAGGACGTCCTAGTAAATGTCGACGGCTGACCGCCGCACGGGTGCGGTGTGCGGCGGTGGACACTACGCCTCGACGGCCGTGGGGGCCGGGTCGGCGACCTTGGCCTGCAGCTCGCGGCTGATCTTCCGCTCGACGAAGAAGGCGGCCGTGGGGATGGTGCCCGCGAGCAGCACCCACAGCTGGCGGCCGACCGGCATCTTCGCCTTGGACCCCAGGTCGAAGGCGAAGATCAGATAGATCACGTACAGCCAGCCGTGCGCGATGGCGACGACCCGGGTGAAGTCCGCGGCCCCTGCGATGTCCAGCCCGTACTTGGCGATCATGCTCAGACACAGGAGCACCAGCAGGACGCCGGTGACGTAGGCCATGACGCGGTAGCGGGTCAGCACGCTTCGTTTCATGGGTCGAGCGTAACCGCGCGTTCCGGTAGATCTTGGGCGGGGTCGCCCTGCCGCGGGACCGGGCGCGGCCCGGTGATCCGGGCGGCTCAGCTCTCCTCGAAGTCGCGGGCGGCCACGCGCAGCGGGCGCAGCATCGCGAAGATCTCCGCGCACTCCTCGGCGTCGTAGACGCTCAGGCCGAAGTCCATCGCCATCAGGTCGCGGGTGGCCGCCTCGACCACCTCGCGGCCCTTGTCGGTGATGACGGCGAGCGTGCCGCGGCCGTCGTTGGGGTTGGGACGCTTGGCCACCAGACCGGACCTGACCAGGCGGTCGACGGTGTTGGTCACGGAGGTGGGGTGCACCATCAGCCGCTCACCGATCTTGGACATCGGCAGTTCGCCGGCCTTGGAGAAGGTGAGCAGCACCAGCGCCTCGTAGCGCGCGAACGTCAGTCCGTACGGCTTGACCACCGCGTCGACCTCGGCCAGCAGGATCTGGTGGGCGCGCATGATCGACGTGATCGCCGCCATGGACGGGACGTTCCCCCAGCGCTGCTTCCAGAGTTCGTCGGCGCGGGCGATGGGGTCGAAGGGAAGACTGAGGGGCTTGGGCACGTCACAGAACCCTACCCCTGGCGGTCATATGGTGGTCGGCCCGTCTCGCGGACCGGTACGCGGCGGCGACGGCCGGCGGCACGGGGTGCACCCGCGGGCGCGGCCGCCGGCCGGGCGTCTCACTGCTCGGCCAGGTGCCGTTCGACGGTCTCCACCTTGCGTGTCAGGCCGTCGGTCACACCGGGACGGATGTCCGCCTTGAGGACCACCGACACACGCGGGGCGCGGGCCTCCACCGCGGCCACGGCGCGCTTGACCACGTCCATGACCTCGTCCCACTCCCCCTCGATGGAGGTGAACATCGCGTCGGTGCGGTTGGGCAGCCCCGAGGCGCGGACCACGCGGACGGCCTCGGCCACGTAGGCGCCGACGTCCTCGCCGACGCCGAGCGGGGTGACGGAGAAGGCGACGATCATGCGTTCACGATCCCTTCGCGACGGGCACGGGCGGCGATCACCGCGTCCTCGGCGGCCCGCTTGAGCCGGCGCTCGGCGAAGAAGCCGCCGGTGGGCAGCACCGAGAGGACGAAGTAGAGCGCCGCGGTCTTCAGCGGCCACTTGGCGCGGTTCCAGGCATCCGCCCAGAAGAGCACGTACAGCACGAACAGGATGCCGTGGATCGAGCCCATCACGGGCACCGCGTTGAAGTCCGTGGTCCGCTTCAAGACCGAGCAGACCAGCAGCAGAAGGAAGGACACGGCCTCGGGTCCGGAGACCAGGCGCAGGCGTCGCAGGGCGGAGGCGGTTTTGATGTCCACGGGTCACCTTCGGTGGAGAGGAGTTTGTGAACGCGGGCACAAGGGGCCGGTCCATTGTGGCAAACCGGTCGCGACGCCCCTCCCTCAGGGTCGTCCGCACGGCGCGCACGGCCCCGGCAGGCCGCGTCTCAGGGTCGGGTCCGGGTTCGCCTCCTTCCACGGACCCTGTCGGCGGCGGGCGGGCGCGGCTACCGTCGCTGCGTGGCGACGTTCCGACTGCACAGCGGCAAGGTGCTCGCCGTCGACCTGAGCGGGGACGCCGTGACGGCGAAGAACGGCTCGATGGTCGCGTACGACGGGCACATGACCTTCAAGAGGCTGACCGGGGGCGGCGAGGGGCTGCGGGGCGTGGTGACGCGGCGGCTCACCGGGGAGCACAGGACCGTGATGGAGGTGCGCGGGGAGGGAACCTGCTGGTTCGCCGACCGGGCGAGCGAGATCACTCTGGTGCGCCTGACCGGGGACACGCTGTACGTGGAGGCGGACAGCCTGCTGGCGGCCGACGCGGGGCTGCGGACCGGGACCACGTTCACCGGGCTGCGCGGGGCCGCGCAGGGCAACGGGCTGTTCACCACGACCGTGCGGGGCCACGGGCAGGCGGCGCTGTTGTCCGACGGCCCGGCCGTGGTGCTCCGGGTGGCTCCGCATGCGCCGCTGGTCGTGGATCCGGGGGCGTACGTGGCGCACCAGGGCGACGTCCGGCAGTCCTTCCAGTCAGGGGCCACCTTCCGCACCCTGATCGGCGAGGGCGGCGGGGAGGCCGTGCAGATCCGGTTCGAGGGGGACGGCCTGGTGTATGTGCAGCCGAGCGAGCGGACCACGGTGGCGGGAGACGTGTGACATGGCCTTCCGGGAGATCAACGACAAGATGATCGAGGCCACGGTGGCGCCGGGGCGGCGGCTGTTCAGCCGGCGCGGGGCGATGCTCGCCTACCGGGGCGAGGTGTCGTTCACCCCGAACCTCACCTCGGGCCGGGGCGGGGCGATGTCCGCGCTCGGGCGGCGGATCGCCGGGGAGGCGGCACCGCCGATGACCGTCGAGGGCAGCGGCACCGTGTACTTCGGGCACGGCGGGCACCACGTGCACGTCGTCCGGCTGACGGGCGACACGCTGTACGTGGAGGCGGACCGGCTGCTCGCCTTCGAGGACACGCTGGAACAGGGCACGGTGTTCCTGGGCGCGCAGGGCGGGGTGATGGGCCTGGTGCGAGGGCAGGCCACCGGTCAGGGGCTGTTCACGACCACGCTGACGGGGCACGGCTGCGCGGCCGTGATGGCGCACGGAGGCGTCGTCGAGCTGCCGGTCCGCCCGCAGCGCCCCGTCCACGTGGATCCGCAGGCCTACGTCGCCCATCACGGCGCCGTACGCAACCGGCTGTCGACGGCCGTGGGCTGGCGGGAGCTGGTGGGCCGCGGTTCCGGTGAGGCCTTCCAGCTCGAACTGAGCGGCCAGGGTGTGGTCTTCGTCCAGGCGTCGGAGGAGAAGCTGTGAACGGACCCGTGGTGTACGACCCGGTGACGCTGCCGGCCGACGACAACGTCGACCCGTACACCTTCTGCGTGGAGCTGGCGGGGACACGCTGGTTCCTGCAGAAGGGCAAGATGATCGCCTACTACGGGTCGATCGAGTTCAACGGGGTGGGGCACGGGCCGCTGGACCGGCTGGTGCGGACCTCGTTCCACTCGCCCCTGCACGCGGCCGACTGGGTGGTCGCGGAGGGCTCGGGCAAGATGCTGCTCGCCGACCGGGCCTTCGACGTCGACTCCTACGACCTCGACGACGGCAATCTGACCATACGCTCCGGGCATCTGCTCGCCTTCCAGCCGAGTCTGTCCCTGAAGCAGTCGATCGTGCCGGGGTTCGTGACCCTGATCGGCACCGGGAAGTTCGTCGCCGCGTCGAACGGGCCGGTGGTGTTCATGGAACCCCCCCTCCGGGTGGATCCGCAGGCGCTCGTCGGCTGGGCCGACTGCCCCTCCCCGTGTCACCACTACGACCACGGGTATCTCACCGGGGTGCTGGGCGGCGTGCGCGCGCTGACGGGCATCGGCGGGGCCTCCGGGGAGGAGCACCAGTTCGAGTTCACGGGCGCCGGAACGGTGCTGCTGCAGTCCAGCGAGGCGCTGATGCCCGAGCAGCCGACGGGCACGGCGCCGGACGAGCCGGGGGTACCCGGTCCCGCGGCGGCGTCCGGGGACCGTGGCCCGCTGGGTGGCGCACCGCGCCTTCCCGGGCAGCTCGGAGATCTCCAGCACCGCTTCGGGCTGTGAGCGGTAGTCTGCACACCGTGACGGCTCGAACGCCTGCGCGCCGCCACACGATCCTTGCTCGTCCGGAATTCAACTATTAGGTAGACTTCATCCATGGAGACCGAGACGGCCACGCGCTGGCTGACCGATGCGGAACAGTGCGCCTGGCGTACCCACCTGGACGTCAACAGGCTGTTGACGTACCAGCTGGAGAGGGACCTGCAACCGTTCGGCCTGACGTTGAACGACTACGAGATCCTCGTGCATCTGTCGGAGTCGGAGGACGTGCGGATGCGGATGAGCGACCTCGCGGCCGCCACGCTGCAGTCCAAGAGCCGCCTCTCGCACCAGATCACGCGCATGGAGAACGCGGACCTGGTGCGCCGTGAGCACTGCGAGTCCGACCGTCGGGGCCTGTACGCGGTCCTCACCGAGCACGGCATGGAGACCATGCGGAAGGTCGCACCGCACCACGTCGCCTCGGTGCGCCGGCACTTCATCGACCTGCTGGAGCCCGAGCAGCTGGCCCAGCTGGAGAAGGCGCTCAAGCCGATCGCGGAGCACCTGCGCGCCCAGCGCGGACGCCTCTGAGCCGCCGGCCCCGGTGGCCGGCCGGACGGCCACGGCGGGCCGGGCCGCCTCGCCTCCGCGGCCACGTGAACGAAGCACACGAGGGCCTTCCGCGTCCGGAGGAGGGGCGGCTTCCTCCGGACGCGGAAGGCCCTGCGTCGTGTCGCGGACGCCGTCGCCGTCAGCGCTCGGTCAGGCCCGCCACCAGTTCGTCGGCCGCGCGGTAGGGGTCCAGCTCGCCCGCCACGATGCGCTCCGCCAGGGCGCTGAGGCGGCGGTCGCCGTGCAGATCGCCGATGCGCTCGCGCAGCGCGGTCACCGCGATCGTCTCCACCTCGTGGGCCGCACGGGCCAGCCGGCGCTCGGCGAGCACCCCGTGCTCCTCCATCCACGCCCGGTGCTTCTCCAGGGCCTGCACGACCTCGTCCACGCCCTCCCCGCGGGCCGCGACCGTCTTGACGATGGGCGGCCGCCAGTCGCCGGGGGCGCGGGCCTCGCCCAGGCCGAGCATGTGGTTCAGCTCGCGGGCGGTGGCGTCGGCGCCGTCCCGGTCGGCCTTGTTGACCACGTACACGTCGCCGATCTCCAGGATGCCCGCCTTGGCCGCCTGGATGCCGTCGCCCATGCCCGGAGCCAGCAGGACCACGCTGGTGTCCGCCTGGGAGGCGATCTCCACCTCCGACTGGCCCACGCCCACCGTCTCGACCAGGATCACGTCGCAGCCGGCCGCGTCCAGGACCCGGATGGCCTGCGGCGCCGCCCAGGCCAGGCCGCCGAGGTGGCCCCGGGTGGCCATGGAGCGGATGTACACCCCGGGGTCCGAGGCGTGCTCCGACATCCGCACCCGGTCGCCGAGCAGCGCACCGCCGGAGAAGGGCGAGGACGGGTCGACGGCGAGCACACCGACCCGCTTGCCCTGCTTGCGGTAGGCCGTGACCAGCGCGGAGGTCGACGTGGACTTGCCGACGCCGGGCGCGCCGGTCAGGCCGACGACGTAGGCGTTGCCGGTCAGCGGCGCGAGCGCCGCCATGACCTCCCTGAGCTGCGGTGACGCCCCCTCCACCAGGGAGATCAGCCGGGCCACGGCCCGCGGGCGGCCTTCCCTGGCCTGGGCCACCAGCGAGGAGACGTCCTGCATCACAGCTCCGTTCACGTCCGCGTCGTCTTGGTCCGCCGCAGGGGCCGCCGGGCCCCCACGGCGCTTCCGCCGGCCCGGTCGGGCCGGCGGACCGGCTTCCTCACGCCCGGGGCACCCGCAGGATCAGTGCGTCGCCCTGGCCGCCGCCGCCGCACAGCGCCGCCGCGCCGACGCCGCCGCCGCGCCGCTTCAGCTCCAGCGCCAGGTGCAGCGCCAGACGGGCACCGGACATCCCGATCGGGTGACCCAGCGCAATCGCGCCACCGTTCACATTCACCTTTTCGGTGGACACCCCGAGGTCCTTCATGGACTGTACGGCGACGGCCGCGAACGCCTCGTTGATCTCGATGAGGTCCAGGTCGGAGACCTCCAGGCCCTCCTTCTTCAGGGCGTGCCGGATCGCGTTGGACGGCTGGGACTGCAACGAGTTGTCCGGGCCGGCCACATTGCCGTGGGCGCCGATCTCGGCGATCCAGTCCAGGCCCAGCTCCTCGGCCTTGGCCTTGCTCATCACCACCACGGCCGCGGCACCGTCGGAGATCTGCGAGGAGGAGCCGGCGGTGATCGTGCCGTCCTTGGCGAAGGCCGGGCGCAGCTTGGCCAGCGTCTCGACGGTGGTGTCGGCGCGGACGCCCTCGTCCTTGCTGAACAGCACCGGGTCGCCCTTGCGCTGCGGGATCTCCACCGGGGTGATCTCGGCGTCGAACAGGCCGTTCTTCTGCGCCGCGGCGGCCCGCTGGTGGGACAGCGCCGCGAACTCGTCCTGCTCGGCGCGCGTGATGCCCAGGCGGCCGTTGTACTTCTCGGTGGACTCGCCCATGGCGATGCCCTCGAAGGAGTCGGTCAGCCCGTCATGGGCCATCGCGTCGAGCATCTGCACCGCGCCGTACTTGAAGCCCTCACGGGACTTCGGCAGCAGGTGCGGGGCATTGGTCATGGACTCCTGGCCGCCGGCGACGACGATGTCGAATTCACCCGCGCGGATCAGCTGGTCGGCGAGGGCGATCGCGTCCAGGCCGGACAGGCACACCTTGTTGATCGTGAGCGCCGGGACGCTCATCGGGATGCCGGCCTTGACCGCGGCCTGCCGGGCGGGGATCTGGCCGGCGCCCGCCTGCAGCACCTGCCCCATGATCACGTACTGCACCTGGTCGGCGCCGATGCCGGCGCGGTCGAGGGCCGCCTTGATGGCGATGCCGCCGAGGTCGGCGCCGGAGAAGGACTTGAGCGAGCCCAGCAGTCGCCCCATGGGCGTGCGGGCACCCGCGACGATGACCGAGCTGTTCGTTCCAGAGGTTCCAGAAGGCATGAGCTGCGTCCCCTTACCGGCCTGCTCGGCCCGAGGAGTGAACGAGGGTTTACCTCGAATGTACTGAGCGGTACTGCACCCGTCATCGGCCTTTCAGTGTGATCGCGCGCACGTTGCGTAACCATCCGCAGGGCGCTCCACTGAAACCATGCTGACGCGAATCGACCACATCGGGATCGCCTGCCACGACCTCGACGCCACCGTCGAGTTCTACCGGAGCACCTACGGGTTCGAGGTGTTCCACACCGAGGTCAACGAGGAGCAGGGCGTCCGCGAGGCCATGCTCAAGATCAACGATACGTCGGACGGCGGCTCCTCCTACCTCCAGCTGCTGGAACCCACCCGGGAGGACTCGGCGGTCGGCAAATGGCTCGCCAAGCACGGGGAGGGCGTCCACCACATCGCCTTCGGCACCCCGGACGTCGACGGCGACGCCGCGCAGATCCGCGACAAGGGCGTACGCGTGCTCTACGACGAGCCGCGGCGCGGCACCATGGGGTCGCGGATCACCTTCCTGCACCCCAAGGACTGCCATGGCGTCCTGACAGAACTGGTCACCTCCGCGGGAGTTGAGCCGGACGAGCACTGACCGACATACAAGGAGGCCGGTAGGGTTGGGGGCGGTCGTTCTCGCACCGAGGGCGGCCGCTTGCCGGGGTCCGGGTTTCGGGGGACGGGCGGCGGGGCAACAGCCCATGCTCCTCCGCGGATCTGACACCATTCCCCGGGGGCCCCGTTCGGCGTATGGACGGAGCTCGTTTCACAAGCTTGCGACCAGGGGACGGATGGGACCGCGCAGTGCGGGGCTACGAACGCCAGGAGCGAGAGCCGGCGGCTGACGTCGACCACCTGACTCGGTTCGAGGCCGAGATGGAACGGCTGAAGACCGAGCGGGAGAAGGCGATCCAGCACGCCGAGGACCTCGGCTACCAGGTCGAGGTGCTGCGCGCCAAGCTGCACGAGGCGCGGCGTGCTCTCATGCTCCGGCCCGCCTACGACAGCGCCGACATCGGCTACCAGGCCGAGCAGCTGCTGCGCAACGCGCAGATGCAGGCCGAACAGATCCGCGCCGACGCCGAACGCGAACTGAGCGAGGCGCGGGCACAGACCCAGCGGATCCTGCAGGAGCACGCCGAGCAGGCCGCACGGCTGCAGGCGGAGCTGCACCAGGAGGCGGTCACCCGCCGCCAGCAGCTGGACCAGGAGCTGGCCGAGCGCCGCCGCACCGTGGAGTCCCACGTCAACGAGAACGTGGCGTGGGCCGAGCAGCTGCGCGCCCGCACCGAGCAGCAGGCCCGCCGGCTGCTGGAGGAGTCCCGGGCGGAGGCCGAGCAGGCGATGGCCGCCGCCCGTGCGGAGGCCGAGCGGCTGACCGCCGAGGCCCGGCAGCGGATGCAGAGCGAGGCCGAGGCGGCCCGCGCCGAGGCCGAGCAGCTGCTGCGCCGGGCCCGTGCCGACGCCCAGCGGATGCTGGACACCGCCTCCGCCCAGGCCCAGGAGGCCACCGACCACGCCGAGCAGCTGCGCAGCGCCGCGCTCGGCGAGTCCGAGGCCGCGCGCCGGCAGGCCGCCGAGCTGAGCCGGGCCGCGGAGCAGCGGATGGCCGAGGCCGAGGAGGCGCTGCGCAAGGCGCAGGCCGAGGCGGAGAAGACGGTCGCCGAGGCCAAGGAGGCCGCGGCGAAGGCGCTGGCGAGCGCCGAGTCGGCCAACGAGCAGCGCACCCGGGTCGCCAAGGAGCAGGTCGCCCGGCTGGTGGAGGAGGCCACCAAGGAGGCCGAGAGCACCCGCGCCGAGGCCGAGCAGCTGGTCGCGGACGCCCGCGCGGAGGCGGAGAAGATCGTCGCCGAGGCCGCGGAGAAGGCCCGTACGGTCAGCGCGGAGGAGGCCGCCACCCAGCTGTCGAAGGCGGCGAAGCAGGCCGAGGACGTGTTGAACAAGGCCTCCGAGGAGGCGCGGCGCACCACCAAGGAGGCCGCCGAGGAGGCCGAGCGGATCCGCAGCGAGGCGGAGGCCGAGGCGGACCGGCTGCGTGCCGAGGCGCACGAGATCGCCGAGCAGCTCAAGGGCGCGGCCAAGGACGACACCGAGGAGTACCGCGCCAAGACCGTCGAGCTGCAGGAGGAGGCCCGCCGGCTGCGCGGCGAGGCGGAGCAGCTGCGCGCCGAGGCGGTCACCGAGGGCGAGAAGATCCGCGCCGAGGCCCGGCGCGAGGCCGTCACGCAGATCGAGGAGGCGGCCAAGACCGCCGAGGAGCTGCTGGCCAAGGCCAAGGCGGATGCCGACGAGCTGCGCCGGACCGCCACCGCGGACAGCGAGAAGGTCCGCACCGAGGCCATCGAGCGCGCCACCACGCTGCGCCGGCAGGCCGAGGAGACCCTGGAGCGCACCCGCAAGGAGGCCGAGCAGCAGCGCACCGAGGCCGAGGAGCAGGCCGAGGCCGTCAAGGCGGACGCCGAGCGGGCCGCCCGCGAGCTGCGCGAGGAGACCGAGCAGGCGCTGGCGGCCCGGCAGGCGGAGGCCACCGAGGAGCTGACCCGGCTGCACACCGAGGCCGAGGAGCGCCTCGCCGCGGCCGAGCAGGCGCTGACCGACGCCCGTGCGGAGGCCGACCGGATCCGCCGCGAGGCCGCCGAGGAGGCCGAGCGGCAGCGCACCGAGTCCGCCGAACGGATCCGCACCCTGCAGCAGCAGGCCGAGGAGGAGGCCGACCGGCTGCGCACCCAGGCCGCCGCGGACGCCTCCGCCTCCCGCGCGGAGGGCGAGGCCGTGGCCGTGCGGCTGCGGTCGGAGGCGGCCGCCGAGGCCGAGCGGCTGAGGACCGAGGCCCAGGAGACCGCCGACAAGGTGCGCGCGGAGGCGCAGGCCGCCGCCGAGCGGCTGGGCGCGGAGGCGTCGGAGACGCTGGCCGCCGCCCAGGAGGAGGCGGCCCGGCGCCGCCGCGCCGCCGAGGAACTGCTCGCCGCCGCCCGCAAGGAGGCCGACCAGGAGCGCGAGCAGGCCCGGGAGCAGAGCGAGGAGCTGCTCGCCGCCGCCCGCACCCGGGTGGAGGAGGCGCAGACCGAGGCCACCCGCCTGGTGGAGGAGGCCGACCGGCGGGCCGGCGAGACGGTCGCCGCGGCGGAGCAGCACGCCCAGCAGGTACGGGACTCCGTGGCCGGGCTGCAGGAGCAGGCCCAGGAGGAGATCGCCGGACTGCGCTCGGCGGCCGAGCACGCGGCGGAGCGCACCCGGCGGGAGGCCCAGGAGGAGGCCGACCGGGTCCGCGCCGACGCCTACGCCGAGCGGGAGCGGGCCGGCGAGGACGCCGCCCGGATGCGCCGCGAGGCGCAGGAGGAGGCCGAGCAGGCCCGCGAGCTGGCCGAGCGCACGCTGACGGAGGCGGCCGAGGAGGCCGAGCGGATCCGCAAGGACGCCGCCGAGCACGCCCAGCGGGTGCGCACCGAGGCCAGCGACACCATCGCCCAGGCCGAGCAGGACGCCGCGCGCACCCGGGCGGACGCCCGCGGGGACGCCAACCGCATCCGCTCGGACGCGGCCACGCAGGCGGACACCCTCATCTCCGAGGCGCGCGCGGAGGCCGAGCGGCTGCAGACGCGGACGGCCGAGGAGGCCGAACGCGTGCGCACGGAGGCCGCCGAGGAGGCCGAACGTCTGCGCACCGAGGCCGCCGACGAGGCCGAACGTCTGCGCACCGAGGCCGCCGAGGAGGCCGAACGCGTCCGCACCGAGGCGAGCACCGAGGCCGAGCAGGTCCGCACCCAGGCGGCCGAGGAGGCCGAGCGGGCCCGCACCGAGGCGAGCACCGAGGCCGAACGGGTCCGCACCGAGGCGGCCGCCGAGGCGGACCGGCTCGTCGCGGACGCCACCGAGGAGGCCGAGCGGCTGCGTGCCGAGGCGGCGGAGCTGCTCCGCTCGGTGCAGGAGCGGGCCGAGCGGATCCGCACCGACTCCGACCGGCTCAAGGCGGAGGCGGAGGCCGAGGCGGAGCGCACGCTGGCCGAGGCCCGCAAGGAGGCCGAGCGCACCCTGGACGAGGCCCGCAAGGACGCCAACAAGCGGCGGTCGGAGGCGGCCGAGCAGGTCGACAAGCTGATCACGGAGACCACCGCCGAGGCCGACAAGCTGCTCGCCGAGGCGCAGGCGGCCGCGGTGAAGACCACGGCGGACGCCGAGGCGCAGGCCGACACCATGGTGGGCGCGGCCCGCAAGGAGGCCGAGCGGATCGTCAAGGAGGCGACCGTCGAGGGCAACACCCTGGTGGAGAAGGCCCGTACCGACGCCGACGAGCTGCTGGTCGGCGCCCGCCGGGACGCCACCCGGATCCGCGAGCGGGCCGAGGAGCTGCGCGACCGCATCACCACGGAGATCGAGGAGCTGCACGAGCGGGCCCGCCGCGAGGCCGCCGAGACGATGAAGTCGACCGGCGACCGCTGCGACGCGCTGATCAAGGCGGCCGAGGAGCAGCTGGCCAAGGCGGAGGCCAAGGCGAAGGAGATCGTCTCGGAGGCCAACTCCGAGGCGGGCAGGGTCCGTATCGCCGCGGTGAAGAAGGCCGAGGGCCTGCTGAAGGAGGCCGAGCAGAAGAAGGCCAAGCTGATCGCGGAGGCCGAGGAGCTGAAGGCGGAGGCGGTCCGCGAGGCCCGGCGCACCGTGGAGGAGGGCCGGCGCGAGCTGGAGATCCTGATGCGCCGCCGCGAGGACATCAACGCCGAGATCTCCCGGGTGCAGGACGTCCTGGAGGCGCTGGAGTCCTTCGAGACGCCCTCGGCCGGCAAGGACGGCGGTGTGAAGGCGGGCGCGACGGTGGGAGCACCCAGGGTGGGTGGCAAGGCGTCAGAGAGGTAGCGTATAAGGGGAGTTCCGGGCTCCGGCGGGGGCGCGTCCGGAGGTTCGCCTGTTCCCAGGCCGTGGTCGTGACATCGCGTCGTCCGCCCGTCGGGCGGCAGACAAGACCTCACGGACACGGCTCGGGCAAGGCCTCCGGCGGTCAGCCACTCAAAAGAGGTGTCATCCTCCAGATCAAACATGTATCCGCTCGATGACACACCGCTTCGGCCCCTAGGATTCGACCTATCACCTCACCGGTCTCATTCGACAGGAACCCCATGAGCGACACTTCCCCCTACGGCTTCGAGCTTGTGCGGCGTGGGTACGACCGCGCGCAGGTGGACGAACGCATCGCCAAGCTCGTCTCCGACCGCGACAGCGCTCTCGCCCGCATCACCGCTCTGGAGAAGCGCATCGAGGAACTCCACCTCGAGACGCAGAACGCCCAGGCCCAGGTCGCCGAGTCCGAACCGTCCTACGCGGGTCTCGGCGCCCGGGTCGAGAAGATCCTGCGCCTGGCCGAGGAAGAGGCCAAGGAGCTGCGTGAGGAGGCCCGGCGCGCCGCCGAGCAGCAGCGCGAGCTCGCCGAGGCGGCGGCCCAGCAGGTCCGCAACGACGCCGAGACCTACGCCGCCGAGCGCAAGGCGAAGGCCGAGGAAGAGGGCGTGCGGATCGTCGAGAAGGCGAAGTCGGACGCCGCCCAGCTGCGGGCCGAGGCCCAGAAGGACGCGCAGTCCAAGCGTGAGGAGGCGGACGCCCTCTTCGAGGAGACCCGCGCCAAGGCCGCGCAGGCCGCCGCCGACTTCGAGACCAACCTCGCCAAGCGCCGCGAGCAGTCCGAGCGCGACCTGGCCGCCCGCCAGGCCAAGGCGGAGAAGCGGCTGGCCGAGATCGAGCACCGGGCGGAGCAGCTGCGCCTGGAGGCGGAGAAGCTGCGCACCGACGCCGAGCGCCGGGCCCGCCAGACCGTCGAGACCGCCCAGCGGCAGGCCGAGGACATCGTGGCCGACGCCAACGCCAAGGCGGACCGCATCCGTTCGGAGTCCGAGCGCGAGCTGGCCGCCCTGACCAACCGCCGCGACTCCATCAACGCCCAGCTGACCAACGTCCGCGAGATGCTGGCCACGCTCACCGGTGCGGCGGTGGCCGCCTCCAGCTCGCCGACGGAGGAGGAGTCCACCTCCCGCGGGGTTCCGGCCCAGCAGTCCAGGTGACGTGACGGGGTGAGGGAGTAGCACCCGCTCACGCAGAGACCGTACCGCGCGAAGCCCCTCGCCGCCTTCCGGTGGCGAGGGGCTTCGTCCGCATCTAGCGTGGCCGCATGATCGAGCTGTCGGGGCTGACCAAGCGGTACGGCGAGAAGGTCGCGGTGGACGACCTGACGTTCACCGTGCGGCCCGGCGTGGTCACGGGGTTCCTCGGACCGAACGGCGCCGGCAAGTCCACGACCATGCGGATGATCCTCGGCCTGGACCACCCCACCGCGGGGGACGTGCGCATCGACGGACGGCACTACCACGAGCTGCCCGATCCGCTCACGTACATCGGGGCCCTGCTGGACGCGAAGGCCGTGCACGGCGGGCGCACGGCCCGCAGCCATCTGCTGTGGCTGGCGCAGAGCAACGGCATCCCCGCCCACCGGGTGGACACGGTGCTGGAAACGGTGGGGCTGACGGCGGTCGCCCGGAAGAAGGCCAAGGGGTTCTCGCTCGGGATGAGCCAGCGGCTCGGCATCGCTGCGGCGCTGCTCGGCGATCCCCGGATCCTGATGTTCGACGAGCCGGTCAACGGCCTGGACCCCGAGGGCATCCACTGGATCCGCGGTCTGATGAAGTCGCTGGCCGCCGAGGGACGCACCGTGTTCGTCTCCAGTCATCTGATGAGCGAGATGGCGCTGACCGCTGACCATCTGATCGTCATCGGGCAGGGCAGGCTGCTCGCGGACACCTCGATGGCGGACTTCGTGGCGGACAACGCCCACGCCCGGGTCCGTGTCCGCACCCCCGACCGGGAGCGGCTGCTGGACGCGCTGCAGCGGGCCGGGCTCACGGCGCAGGACGCCGGGGACGGGGTGCTGGAGATCGAGGGCGACGCGGCGGAGCGCATCGGGGAGCTGGCCGCCGAGCACCGGATCGTGCTGCACGAGCTGAGCGTGCGCCGGTCCTCTCTGGAGGAGGCGTTCATGCGGCTGACGGCCGGGGCGGTGGAGTACCACGCGCACCAGGCGCCGCCGGCGGCTCCGTGGGGTGCCGACAGCCGTGCGGCGGCCTCCGGGACCGGGGGGCAGGCCGTGGCGCGCACGAGTGCGGAGGGCTGAGCGATGGCGGTGATGCAGGTCGTCCGGTCCGAGTGGACCAAGATCCGGTCGGTGGCCTCCACGGCGTGGACGCTGTCCCTGGCGGTGGTCGTCACCCTCGCCCTGGGCGTGCTGATCTCCGCGCTGTCGCGGCGCGAGTCCGGCTCCATGGACCCGCGCGCCCGGCTGTCCTTCGACCCGACCCTGGTCAGCTTCGCGGGCATGACGCTGGGGCAGCTGGCGATGATCGTGTTCGGAGTGCTGGTGGTGTCCACCGAGTACAGCACCGGCATGATCCGCACCTCGCTGGCCGCGGTCCCGCGCCGAGGGGTGTTCCTGGCGAGCAAGGTCGCCGTCGCCACCGCCCTCGCCCTGGTGGTGGGCATGGCCACGAGCTTCGCCGCCTTCTTCCTCGGGCAGGCGATGCTCGGCCCGCTGGGGACCTCGCTGGGCGAGCCGGGGGTGCTGCGGGCGGTCGTCGGCGGCGGCCTCTACATGACGCTGATCGCCGTGTTCTCCATGGGCATCGCCACGATGCTGCGCTCGCCGCTGCTGTCGCTGGGCATCCTGATGCCCTTCTTCTTCCTGATCTCCAACATCCTCGGCAACGTCTCGGCCACGAAGAAGGTCGGCCGGTTCCTGCCCGACCAGGCCGGCAGCCGGATCATGGAGGTGGTCCCGCGGGCCGCGGACGACACGCCGTACGGGCCGTGGGGCGGCCTCGGGATCATGGTGCTGTGGGTGGTGGCGGCCCTCGCGGGCGGCTACGCCGTGCTGCGCCGCCGCGACGCCTGACGGTCCCCGCCCGGCGGCGGGACCGGTCGTCTTGGCCAGAACCGCACACGCCCCGCTATTGTCCTAGGACTTGTGTGGGCGGTGCAGCGCCCCGCTGTCCTGAACGTCGGGACGAGCACCTTCCGATGGGACCGGAGCATGATCGAGGCAGTCGGGCTGACCAAGCGCTACGGCGACAGGACCGCGGTGGACGATCTCACGTTCACGGTGCGGCCCGGGGCCGTGACCGGCTTCCTCGGTCCCAACGGCTCCGGCAAGTCCACGACGATGCGGATGATCCTCGGCCTGGACAACCCCACCGCCGGCACCGTGACCATCGGGGGGCTGCCCTACCGGAAGCTGCCGAATCCAGCCCGCCAGGTGGGCGCCCTGCTCGACGCCCGGGCCGTGCACGGCGGCCGCACCGCACGCGACCATCTGCTGTCCCTGGCCCAGCTGTCGGGCATTCCGGCCCGCCGGGTGGACGAGGTGCTGGACGTGGTCGGGCTGCGGGACGTGGCCGGCAGGCGCACCAAGGGCTTCTCCCTGGGCATGGGGCAGCGGCTCGGCATCGCCGCGGCCCTGCTGGGCGATCCGCAGGTGCTGCTGTTCGACGAGCCGGTCAACGGCCTGGACCCCGAGGGCATCTACTGGGTGCGCAACCTGATGAAGGAACTGGCCTCCGAGGGTCGCACCGTGTTCGTCTCCAGTCACCTCATGAGCGAGATGGCGCAGACCGCCGATCACCTCATCGTCATCGGACGCGGGCGGCTGCTCGCCGACATGAGCGTGCGGGACTTCATCGCCGCGAACTCCGCCGGTTTCGCCCGGGTGCGCACCCCCGGCTCCGAGCCGGAGCAGCGCGAACGGCTGACCACGGTGCTGACCGAGGCCGGCGGGCAGGTGCTGCCCGAGCCGGACGGGGCGCTGCGGGTGACCGGGCTGCCGCTGCCGCGCATCAGCGATCTCGCCCACGACGCCGGCGTGCGGCTGTGGGAGCTGTCGCCGCACCAGGCCTCGCTGGAGGAGGCGTACATCCGGCTGACGCAGCACGCGGTCGACCACCGTTCGACCGCCGACCCGAAGGCCGGGCTGACCGAGCCGCTGCCGCCGGGCGCCGAGCCGCCGCTGCCCGTCCCCGGCCAGGGACAGCCCGGCTGGTTCGTCCCGCCGCCCCCGCAGGATCCCGCGACGGCCGCCGGCGCCGTGCCCGGCCCGCAGGACGGCACCGCCCCCTCCCCTGCCCCGACCACGTCCGAGGACCCCCGATGAGCACGCCCGACCAGCCGGGCCCGCCGCCCGCCGACGGGGCGGTCACGCCCGGTCCGTACGCCGCCTACACCTCGCCGATCCCCGTGGTGCGCACCCACCTGGGGCATGCGATCGCCGCGGAGTGGACCAAGCTCAGATCGGTGCGCTCCACGCTGTGGACGCTCGGGGTGTACGTGCTGCTGGTGGTGGGGACCGGACTGCTGATCGGCCTGGGGGTCTCCGCGTCCTCGACGGATCTGCGCGGGGAGGAGAACACGCTGGCGCTGGGCATCGTCGGGGTGCTCGTCGGCAGCGTCTGCCTCGTCACGCTCGGTGCGCTGACGACGACCTCCGAGTACACCACGGGCCTGATCCGCACCACGATGACCACGTGCCCGAGCCGGGTCCGGGTGCTGCTGGCGAAGGCGGTGGTGTTCTTCCTGCTGGCCTTCACCGTGACCCTGGTGTGCAGCACGCTCGTGGGCTTCCTGCAGACGTCCCTGCTGTCCGGCAGCGGCGCCCCGCGGCCCACCGGTGACCAGTGGCTCAAGGCCACGGTCGGCGTCAGCCTCTTCCTGGCCCTGCTCGGGCTGGTCTCGCTGCTGGTCGGCTCGATGCTGCGGCACGCGGCGGCCGCCATCACCGTCATGATCGGCGTCGTGCTCGCCCCGCTGGTGCTCGCGCTGTTCGTGACCACGCAGTCGTTGCAGTGGCTGCGCACCGGCCTGCTGCGGTACTCCGTCCCGTTCCAGCTGAGCGTCTTCTACACCGGTCGCCTGGGGGACGGGGGTCCCACGGGCTGGGACCCGGTGTGGATCATGCTGGGCGTGGCCGTCGTCGCCTTCGCGGGCGCCTGGGCGCTGCTGAACCGGCGGGACGTCTAGGGGCGCCGCCCCACCCCGGCGCCGTCCCCGCGGCCGTGCGCGAACGGGCTCAGTAGCGCGGCGCGTTGCGGGAGCGCTGCACCCGTGCGCTGCGCCGGTCCCGGGCGTTCCAGCAGGACTTGTGCCAGTGCCGGCGGTCGTCCACCCCGGCGTACTCGGGCCAGGCCACCACGTGCGGAACGCCCGAGCCGATCACCTGGTCGCAGCCCGGGCAGCGATAGGTCTTGCCGGCGGCGCTGGCCCCGGCGACATGGCGCACGCTCCACGCCTCGCCCTGCCAGCTCTCCGTGAACTGCCAGCCGCCGTAGCGCTGTGCGGCGTCGTCCTCGGCGCTCCGGCCGGCGAAGCCGGAACCCTTGGGGCGGTTGCGACGCGGAGACACGGAACACCTCACCGAGTTGGGCAGCGGACACGTCCGCTCCAGCGTACGCGTCACGGTCGCGGGGCCGGGCGTGCGGCACCGCGAGCACGGCCGTGCCGCCGGCGTCGCCGCAGCGGCCCGGGCACCCGCACCGCGACGCGGGCGTACGATCCGCCCATCCGTCCGGCCGTGTCCTCGGCACGTGTCATCCGGTTATGCGTGAGTGGGGGAGCTCCGTGTCGGAGCCGAGGAAGCAGGAAAGCAATGCACGTCGGAAGCTTCGTGGTGGCCGCCCAGTTCCCCGGACAGGGCCAAGGGGAGGCGCTGCACCGGGCGGTGCGCACCGCCGAGGTCGCCGAGCAGGCCGGGCTGGACGCGGTCTGGCTGGCCGAGCACCACTTCGTGCCGTACGGGACGTGCCCGTCGGCCATCACCCTGGCCGCGCTGCTGCTGGGCCGCACCCGCACCCTGCGGGTGGGCACGGCGGTCAGTGTGCTGACCACCGCGCATCCGGTCGCGCTGGGCGAGCAGGCCGCCCTGCTGCATGTGACGAGCGGCGGACGGTTCTCGCTGGGCGTGGGGCGCGGCGGGCCGTGGGTGGACCTGGAGGTGTTCGGGGCGGGCCTCGAGGCATACGAGTCGGGGTTCCCCGAATCACTCGATCTGCTGATGCGCTGGCTGCGCGAGCCGTCGGTGTCGGCCGACGGGGAGCGGTTCCGTTTCCGTGCGGTGCCGGTCGTGCCGCGCCCGTCGCAGGCACTGACCGACGTGCCGGGCCCGGAGGTCGTCGTCGCGTGCACCTCGCCGGCGAGCGTCCGCCTGGCCGCCGCACGCGGTCTGCCGATGCTGCTCGGCATGCACGTCGGGGACGAGGAGAAGGCCGAGATGGTCGCCCTGTGGCGGCGTGCGGCCCGCGAGGCCGGGCGCGGCGAGGAGGAGATCCGCGGCGCCGCGCATGTCTCGGCGGGCGTCTGCCAGATCGCCGACCGGCGCACGGACGCGGTGGAGACGCTGCTGAAGGCGATGCCGGGCTGGCTCGAACAGGGCCTGGGGGCGCATGTGACGGTGGACGGCCGCACCCGCCGGATGCGCGATCCGCTCGCCTACACCGAACTGCTGTGCACGCTGCACCCGGTGGGCACCCCGCAGGTGTGCGCCGACCGGCTCGCGGCCACCGCCGAGCGGACCGGGATCTCGCGTTTCGCGCTGCTCGTCGAGGGCTCCGGCGACCTGGCCACCACCGAGGAGAACGTCCGGCGGCTCGGCGCCGAGGTGCTGCCCCGGCTGGGCGCACCGTCACCTGCCCCGGCCGGTCAGGCCGTGGGGTGCGGCGGTGCCGCCGCCGGTGGGCCGCACGCTCCGGGATCCGCCACGGCCGCACCGTAGCGGCCCCGTCGTCCGCGACCGGGTCCGCCGGGCCGGCCCCGGTGGGCCGGCCGACGGGAGCGGCCTGCCGCCCCGGCACTGTGTCGCGCCTCCCGCGTTCGGGGCGGCAAGCCCGCGGCCATCGGGTCAGCAGTCCCTGAGTTCGGGCGACTGGTTGAGCAGCTGGCTGCGCACCGACGTGAACCGGGCCAGCGACTCGTCGGCCGAGGCGTCCATCGGGAACACCGCCACGCGGTGGCAGTTCTGGAAGGCCAGCCGCACCCCGAAGTGCCGCTGCAGCGCGCCGCGTATCGCGTCACTCGCGAGCGCACGCAGCAGCTGACCGCGCGCGTGCTCGTCCGGCGGGGGCGTCTGGTTGTCGGCGAAGTCACCGCCGTCCACCTTCAGCTGGGCCACCAAGGAGCTGATCATCTCCCATGCGTAGGGCAGGGAGGTCCGGACGCAGTCGACGAATTCCGCTTCGTCGACCTCGCCTCGCTCGGCCTTCTCGAGCAGGGCCGGTGAGACGTCGAGCGACATGGGTTCTCCTCTCGCACCCCCGCTGAGCAGGGGTTGCCGGACAGATGAAGGGAGTTCGCGATACCGAACACGGTGAGTACACACATCGCGACCACCCGTTCCTACGGTAGGCAACGAAGCGAAGGCTCACTAGGCAAATGCCCATACAGGTCGGTCGGGTTGTGCACACAATCGGCCACGAGTGAACACGGAGGTTCCAGTGAAAATCGGGGCGCGGCCCGGGCGGCGCACCGCGGCTCCCCGAGGCCGTGCGAGGCGGGGAAGCCGGGCATCGGCGGCCGAATCGCGCGCGGCGCGGTGTGTCGAGTAGCGTTGCCGACCATGCGTCTCGTCATTGCCCGATGTTCCGTCGACTACGCCGGGCGGCTCACCGCCCACCTGCCGTCAGCGCCGCGCCTGATCCTGGTCAAGGCGGACGGCAGCGTCTCGATCCACGCGGACGATCGCGCCTACAAGCCCCTGAACTGGATGTCGCCGCCGTGCACCCTCAAGGAGCAGGCCGGCGACGGGGACGGCGCCCCGAGCGTGTGGACGGTCGTCAACAAGGCGGGCGAGAAGCTCATCATCACGATGGAGGAGATCCTCCACGACTCCACCCATGAGCTGGGCGTGGACCCCGGGCTGATCAAGGACGGCGTGGAGGCGCACCTGCAGGAGCTCCTCGCCGACCGCATCGAGACCCTCGGCGAGGGCTACACCCTCATCCGGCGCGAGTACATGACGGCCATCGGGCCGGTGGACATCCTGTGCCGGGACGGCTCGGGACAGACCGTCGCGGTGGAAATCAAGCGGCGCGGCGAGATCGACGGGGTGGAGCAGCTCACCCGCTATCTGGAGCTGCTCAACCGCGATCCCCATCTGGCGCCGGTGCGCGGCATCTTCGCCGCCCAGGAGATCAAGCCGCAGGCGCGGGTGCTGGCGACCGACCGCGGCATCGACTGTCACGTGCTGGACTACGACGCCCTGCGGGGCATCGAGGACGACAAGCTGCGCCTGTTCTGACGGCGCCGCCGTCCTTCGGGCAGAGCAGGGGCCGGGTTCCGCGGGGTGCGGGGCCCGGCCCCTGGTGTGCTGTCGCGGCCGGGACGCCGGGGCGGCGCGGCTGCGGGAAGGCCTGTCGGTCAGACGGCCGTCGGGGTCCCGGAGGGAGCGGCGGGGCTGTGCGCCGAGGTGCTCGTGGACGGGGTGCCCGCCGAGACACCGGAGGTCGGCGAGGAGCCGCCGCCCGTGGTGTCCCCGGTGCCGCCGCCGTCGCCGGAACCGCCGGTCGGGCTCGTGCTGCCGCCGGTGTCGCCGCCCGTGGTCGGGTCCGGGCTGCCGGTGTCGCCGCCCGTGGTCGGGTCCGGACTGCCGGTGTCGCCGCCCGTGGTCGGGTCGCCGCTGTCCCCGCCCGTCGGGCTGCCGGGGCCGCTGGACCCGCCGGTCGGCGAGCCGGTGCCGCCCGGGGAGCCCCCGGTGTGGCTGCCGCCCGCGGAACCCGAGGAGCCGGTCGGGTCGGGCGAGGAGCCACCGCCGGTCGGGTCGATGGTGTCCGAGGGGCCGCCACCGCCCTTGGTCGGCGCGGGGTCGTCCGCCGTTCCCGCGGTGCCGTCCGGGCCCGGGTCGGTGGGCCGTCCGGTCGCGGTGCCGACGCTGCCGTCCGCCGGGACGGCACCGCCGCCCGGGCCGCCGTCCTGCGGCGGGGTGTCGGCGCCCAGACTGCCGTCGTCCGCGCCCTGGCTGGCCGACGGGTTGACGCCGACCTTGTCGGACGGGGACTCGGGGTCGTTGTGGGAGGTCGCGCCGAGCGTGACCACCGTGCCCAGCACGGCCGCGAGCACCGCGCCGGCGCCCGCCGCCACCAGATTGCGGCGGGCGAACGCCTTGATGCCGGTCCGCTTGGCGGCCGGGGCGGCGGACCGGGCCGCGGCCGACCGTGCCGCGGTCGGCGGCTGGTAGGAGACCAGCGTGGCGGTGTCGCCGACGGGCGGCTTCAGCTGGGGGAACGGCGTGGTGACGGCGTCCGGCGGCGTGGCCGACTCCTCGGTGCGGGCGTCCGGCACCTCCTCCGCGGCCGGCGCGTCCCCGAGGCCCGGCACCGGTGTCACCACCGGTTTGGACAGGGTGCCGGAGCGGTCCTCGACCAGGGCGAGCGCGCGGCGGCCCGCCACGGTGCCGCGCTTGTCGGCGACGGCCCCGCGCAGGCCGATGGAGGCCTCCAGCTCGGCCCGCGCCCGGTCCAGCAGGCCGCCGCACAGCGCGAGGATGCCCAGCTCGTGGTGGAAGTAGGCCTGGTCGGCGACCTCGCCGGCGAGACGGGAGGCCTCCGTGCCGAAGC
Organism: Streptomyces thermoviolaceus; assembly: GCF_045209695.1. Taxonomy (NCBI): domain Bacteria; kingdom Bacillati; phylum Actinomycetota; class Actinomycetes; order Kitasatosporales; family Streptomycetaceae; genus Streptomyces; species Streptomyces thermoviolaceus. Next base: position 1,776,157 of record NZ_CP109280.1, read on the forward strand.
GCAGGGCCCGCTCCCAGGCGCCCCAGTCGCCGCCCGCCGCGAAGGCGGGTGCGGCGGCCCGTGCGAGCCGCACCGCGGGGCTCTCCTCCCCGTCCTCGCCCGGCCCGGCCGACGGCACCAGCACGGCCAGTGCGGCCAGCACCGCGTCCGCCTCGGCGCACACCCGCTCGGCGCCGACCGAGGGGTGGCCGGCCCACCAGGTGTAGTGCCGGGCGGCGGTGCGGGCGGTCTCCTCGGCGTCGTCGCCGTAGCCGGCGGCCTGGAGCTGGGTGAGCACACCGGCGGCGAGCCGGTAGCGGGAGCCGGCCGGGGTCACCAGCCCGCAGGCGACGAGTTCGCCGAGGACCGCGTCGGCGTGGGTGTCCCCCACCAGCGCGGGCAGATGCGCCGGGTGCGGCACCTCTCCGCCGAGCGCGACGGCGAAGCGCAGCGCGTCCCGGGCGCTGGCGCCGAGCCGGGAGGCGAGCAGCGGCGCCGGGCCGGCGGCCTCGCCGAGGGAGGGCAGCGGCAGCCGTGCGCCGTCGCTTGCCTCTCCGGCGGCGTCCACCGGGCCGTCGGCGGCGGAGGCGTCGGCGAACACACCGAACTCCTCGACGGCGTCGGCGCCGGCCCGCAGCCGGTCGCGCTGGCGCAGCAGGGCGCCGGCCTGGACGAAGCGCAGCGGCAGGCCCTCGGACTCGAACCACACGTCGCCGGCCCAGTTGGCCTCCTCCTCGGTGAGGGGACGGCCGACACCCTGCTCGATGAGCGCGATGCCGTCGGCGCGGCCGAGTCCGCTGAGGACGATCTCCTCGACCTCGAACTCGGGGGAGGCGGCGGGCACATCGGGGGTGGCCGCCATCAGGAAGGCGCACTCGGGGGTCGCGTCGAGCAGGTCGTCCAGGGCGCTGCCGCCGAACTCGAGGTCGTCCACGACGACGATCGCGCCGATCTCCCGGACGTGGGCGAGCAGTTCCTCCCGGCCGGGCCGGTACCGGGGGGCGTCGTACACGGCGTGGAACAGCTCGTGCAGCAGGTCCTCGGCGGTGCGCCGGTAGCCGCTCAGGCGTACCACGCCGTCGGGCGCGAAGTCCGCGCAGTCCTCGGCGACGACGTCGAGGAGGCTGGTGCGGCCGGAGCCGGGGACGCCGGTCAGGCGCACGCAGCGGCCGCGGGCGAGCAGCCTCACCAGCCGCTCGCGTTCCTCCTGGCGTCCCAGGAGGGGCAGCGCGGGGCGGGCGGGCCCGGGCGGGGCGGGCGGCCTCGCGGCACGGTCGGCCTCGGCCCGTGCGTCCGCGGTGTACCGGGACGGCCGGCCGGGTCGTTCCCCGGGCGGGCAGAGCTCAATCTCGCTGCCGTCGACGGGGTTGACGGTGAGCAGGAAGTCGCCCGCGACGAGCTGCACCGTGCGGACCGGTGCCGGCGCGAGGGGCGGGAAGTCGGCCGCGAGGGAATCCCTGGGCGCGCGGCGGCCCGGCACGCGGCCGTCGCCGTCCTGGCCCTGGTCCTCGGGCTCCCGGGTGTTCGGGTCCATGGGTTCCATAGGTTCCAAGCCCCCCAAAAGCGTCTCGTGTGCTCGAGCCCGGCGGCCGGGCCCGCCCTCCCGGCCTTGCCGCACACCACGCTGTCGCTTCTGGTCCGGGCCCGCTCGAGGGTCGCGAGGCAGCGGGCGACCGAACACTAAACCTTCGCCCAGTATCCCCGACAGCCCGGGGTACCGGGCCGCCCGAGACGTCACGGTCTCATGAGGATCGCGTCCGTGGTGCGCCGCGCAGCGGTCCGGCGCGGTCCCGGGCGTCGCCGAGGTCGCTCCGGTCGCCCGGGCCGCGTGGCGTCCGCGACGACGAGGTGTGCCGGGGCCGGGGCGGGCGGCGGCCGCCGGCCGGTACGGGCCGCCGCGGTGTGCGCCCGGCGATCCGTACCGCGGCTCGTTCAGGCGGGGGGTGCCGTCTGGGCGCCGAGGCCGCCCTCGATGGCCAGGATGCGGTGCAGGCGGGTGGCCACCAGCAGGCGCTGCATCTGCGGCGGTACGCCGCGCAGCACCAGACGCCGGCCGCGGCGGCCGGCGCGCCGGTGCACCCCCATGATCACACCGAGCCCGGTGGCGTCCCAGGCTTCCAGCTCGGACAGGTCCAGGATCAGGTCTCCCACGCCGCCGTCCACGGCCGAGTGCAGGGCCGTACGGGCGTCCGCCGCGCTGCGGACGTCCAGGCGGCCCCCGACGACCACCTGGGCGTGGTCGCCCCTGATGTACATATGCGCTCCCCGTGAGTGCGGTGACCTGCTCCGTGCGACGGTCGGCTGTGCACCGTCTGACTGTCCGAGCCCCGGTGCGGTTGCTGGTTGTTGGCGAACCGATACCAAAATCACCCCGAAGGGTGATACGGGTGGTACGCCTGCGGCTCAGTACGTGTAGAAGCCCTGCCCGCTCTTGCGGCCGATGTCACCGGCGTCCACCATCCGGCGCATCAGCTCCGGCGGGGCGAACTTCTCGTCCTGGGTCTCGGTGTAGATGTTGTCGGTGGCGTGCAGCAGGATGTCGACGCCGGTGAGGTCGGCGGTGGCGAGCGGGCCCATGGCGTGACCGAAGCCCAGCTTGCAGGCGAGGTCGATGTCCTCGGCGCTGGCCACGCCCGACTCGTACAGCTTGGTCGCCTCCACCACGAGGGCGGAGATGAGCCGGGTGGTGACGAAGCCGGCCACGTCCCGGTTGACGACGATGCAGGTCTTGCCCACGGACTCGGCGAACTCCCGCGCCTTGGCGAGGGCTTCGTCGCTGGTCTTGTAGCCGCGGACCAGCTCGACCAGCTGCATCATCGGCACCGGAGAGAAGAAGTGGACGCCGACGACCCGCTCCGGGTGCTCCGTCACGGACGCGATCTTGGTGATGGGGATGGCGGAGGTGTTGGAGGCGAGCACGGTGTCCTCGCGCACCAGCTTGTCGAGCGCGCGGAAGATCTCGTGCTTGACGTCCAGCTTCTCGAAGACGGCCTCCACGACGACGTCGGCGTCGGCGGCGGCGTCCAGGTCGGTGGTCGGGGTGATGCGCGCGAGGGCGGCCTCGGCGTCCTCGGCGGCCAGCTTGCCCTTGCTCACGAACTTGTCGTACGAGGCCTTGATGCTGTCGGTGCCACGCGCGAGGGCCTCGTCGGTGACGTCCCGCAGGACGACGTCCCAGCCCGCCTGCGCGGAGACCTGGGCGATGCCGGACCCCATGAGGCCGGCCCCGATGACGGCGAGTTTCCGTGCCACTGACGACTCCCCTTCGAACGACTGCGCGGGCATGATCCGCTGTGAACGGCTGCGGCGGACCGGCTCCGTCCTGTGCGCGAGGCGGTCCGCGGGAGCGCTCACCCGCTGGTGACGTAAGGCTCCTGGGCGGACCCTAGCGCCCGTTCGGGGCTGTGTGACCGGTAAGTAACGCGCGTCACGTCTCAATTGACGGACATCACACCCTCAGGTGTCACCCGTCGCCTCGGACGGCGTAGTTGAGCACCTTCTCGCTCAACACGTCCTCGGTGTCGTCGAGGACACCGAGGACGTCCCGGGAGGCCTCGTGCGGGTGGCGCCCCTGGAGCATCGCGTGAGGATGGCGACGAAGACCGTCTGCTCGATCCAGCAGATCTGTCCGGCCATCAGTGCGGGCAGTGCGTCGCCCGGCGCGGCGCCCGTCTCCTCGCGCAGGACGCCTCCAGACCGACCCGACCGGGCCGGGGTGCGCCGCGCATGCGGCTACGTCGCCCAGTCGGGCGGGGTGGACGCGCAGATCACCGTCCGGGAGGAAGTGGTCACCCAGGGCCGGCTGTACCGGCTCGGCAAGGCGGAGGCCGTCGAGCGCGCCCGCGAACTCGCGGAGGGGCTCGGCCTGGCCGGTCTGCTCGGCCTGGCCGGTCTGCTCGGCCGCAGGACCGGAGCGCTCTCCGGCGGACAGCGCCGCCGGCTGGACATCGCGATGGCGCTCACCCACCGCGCGCGTGCTGTTCCTGGACGCGCCGACGACCGGCCTGGATCCGGGCAGCCGGGCCGGCCTGTGGGACCTGGTGCGCCGCCTGCGCGACGAGCACGGCAACCACCGTCCTCCTGACCACCCATCACCTGGACGAGGCCGACGCCCTCTCCGACCGGCTGGTCGTGGTCGACCAGGGCGTGGTGGTGGCCGAGGGCACGCCGAGCGCCCTCAAGCGGGAGCACGCCGGATCGGCCGACGCCTCGCTGCAGGACGCCTTCCTCGCCCTCACCGGCCGCCGGCCCTCCCCGGCCGACGCCACGCCCCTCACCGTGCGAGACACCCGTCGCCGTCCGGTGAGCCGGCCGGCGCTGCTGCTCGGCCGGGTGCCGCGGGACACACCGTCATCGTCTTCCAGGCGGTGCTGCTGGTGCCGGCGGCCCCGGTGATGGGGCTGCGCGCACCGGTCGGCGGTGTGGTCGTCGGTTCCGGGTTCGTCGCCCTGCTCGCCGTCGCGCCGGCCTCGCTGTCGTATGCGCTGGGGCTGACGGTCGTCACCGCGCAGCCGTTCGCACCCCTGGTCAACGGGGTGGCGATGCCCGCGATGCTGCTGTCCGGGCTGATGCTCCCGATGAGCCTGGCACCTGCCTGGCTGGACGCGCTCTCCCACGTCGTGCCGCTGCGCTGTCCGGTGGACGCGGTGCGCGACGCCTACGCCGGGGTGTACACCAGCGCCACCATGCTCCGCGGTGTCCTGGTCGTCGTGGTCTTCGCGGTGCTCGCCGTGACGGTGGGCACACGTGTCTTCCGCCGGGCCGGGGCGTGACTACGCTGAGTGCATGGTCAATCTGACACGCATCTACACCAGGACCGGCGACCAGGGCACCACCAACCTGGGCGACATGAGCCGGGTCGCCAAGACCGACCTGCGCATCGCGGCCTACGCCGACGCCAACGAGGCGAACGCGGTGATCGGCACGGCGATCGCACTGGGCGGCCTCGACGAGGAGATCGTCACGGTGCTCTCCCGCGTGCAGAACGACCTGTTCGACGTGGGCGCGGACCTGTCCACGCCGGTGGTGGAGAACCCGAAGTACCCGCCGCTGCGCATCGAGCAGTCCTACATCGACCGGCTGGAGGCGGACTGCGACCGCTTCAACGCCGAGCTGGACAAGCTGCGCTCGTTCATCCTCCCCGGCGGCACCCCCGGCGCGGCCCTGCTGCATCAGGCCTGCACGGTGGTCCGCCGGGCCGAGCGCTCCACCTGGGCGGCCCTGGAGGTGCACGGCGAGACGATGAACCCGCTCACCGCGACCTACCTCAACCGCCTGTCCGACCTGCTGTTCATCCTGGCGCGCACGGCGAACAAGGAGACCGGCGACGTGCTGTGGGTGCCGGGCGGGGAGCGCTAGGAGACGACCCGGCCCTCACCCGGATCGGGTGGGCGCCTTCTTAGGGAACAGCGTGTAGCTCGCCGCGATCACCAGGTTGATGCCGATCACCCACAGCATCCGCGTCTGCCACACCCGCAGCGATCCGGTGTCGCCGCCGTCGCCCACGTACCAGACGGCCGCCTGGAGCAGGGCGATGGCGACCCCGGAGGCGAGGATCCAGCGGCCCGCCACCTTCCACTCGTGCCGTGTGCGGGCCGCACCGTACTTCGGGGGGCGCACCGGCGGCGGGCCGCCCGCGCAACGGTGGGCGACCCACGCGTCGGCCCACGTGATCGTCGCGCGTCCGAAGCCCACCGTGAAGCCGATGTACACCGCCGCGAGCCCGTGCCGCCAGTCCGGCTCGGCACCGTTCTTCAGATCGACGGCGGTGACGGCGAACAACACGGCCTCCAGCAGCGGCTCGCACAGCAGCAGCGCGAGACCGGTGCGCGGCATCCGCAGCAGGTAGCGGGTGGCGAGCCCGGCGGCCAGCAGCACCCAGAAGGCCACCTCGCAGGCGATGATCAAACCGACGATCAACGTCTCGCTCCTTCCGATCGCCTCTCCCAGGCTCCCCTCGGCCGGCGCCGGTCGCGTCGTCGCCGGTGACGATTCCGCGGTACATCGAACGATGCAGTCGTGCCCTCCCCGGGACGCACGCGCACACGGTGCCGGCCGTGCTGGGATGGGAGGCATGGCCGTACGACGTCCCCGCCCCGACCGGTTCGAGATCCTGGTGGCGCTGTGCGGGCTGCTGGGCGGTCTGGTGCTGTGGGGGGTCGGCCTGGGCTATCGGTCGGCCGCCGAGCCGACCGTGCTCCTCCACGGCCGCTGGCCGGTCCTGCCGCCGCTGGTGGTCATGGCCGGCTGCGAACTGCTGCGGCGGTCCGCGCCCCGCCTGTCCCTGCCGATCGGCACGGCCGCGCTGGCCGCCGACGCGCTGAGCCAGGGAAACCTGGCGACCGTTCTGATGTACACGGACCTGGTGTACGCCGCCGTGCTCTACGGCACGGCCGGTGCGGCTCAGCGCATCCTGTGGCTCACCGGCCTGGCCACCGCCGCCGCCACGCTGGTGCCGCTCGCCGTGTGGCAGGTGCCGGAGGCGGTGCTGCTCGGCGTGCTCACCGGCGTCGTGACTTTCGGTCCCGCCTCCACCGGCTGGATCGTCCGCAACCACCGGGACGCCGCCGAGGCCGCCCGGCTGCGGGCCGAACAGACCGCGCTGCTGGCCGAGACGGACCGGACCCAGGCCGTCACCGCCGAGCGGGCCCGGGTGGCGAGGGAGCTGCACGATCTGGTGGCGGGCCACCTGTCCGCGATCGCCGTCCACTCCACCGCCGCCCTGTCCCTCGACGACCCGGCGACCACCCGGCAGGCGCTCTCCGTCATCCGGGAGAACAGCCTCGAGGGGCTCGCCGAGATGCAGCGGCTGATCGGCATCCTGCGGGACGGCGGCGGCACGGAGGAACCGGCCGTCGCACCCACCGTCGACGGGCTCGGCCACCTGGTCGACACCGCCCGCGCGGGCGGCCTCGACGTCCGGCTGGACGCACGGCACGGCTCGCTTCCCGCGCCCGTCGGCCTGGCCACCTACCGGATCGTGCAGGAGTCGCTCACCAACGCCCTCAAGCATGCCTCCCCCGGCCCGGTCACCGTGGACGTGATCCGCCGGGACGGCCGCCTGGACATCACCGTGCGCAGCCCGTACGACGGTCGGGCCGAAGCCCGCGCACCCGGATCGGGCACCGGCATCGCCGGGATGCGGGAGCGTGCTTCCCTGCTGGGCGGCACCTTCCGGGCCTGCGCCGAGGGCCGCTCCTGGGTGGTACGGGCGACACTCCCCCTGACGGAAGGAGACCACCGGTGATCCGTGTCCTCGTCGCCGAGGACCAGTCCGCGGTCCGTGCCGGGCTGGTGCTCATCCTGCGCAGCGCGCCCGGGATCGAGGTGGCCGGGGAGGCCGAGGACGGGCAGCGGGCGGTGGACCTCGCCCGCGACCTGCGGCCCGATGTGGTGCTGATGGACGTTCGGATGCCGCGGCTGGACGGCGTGTCGGCGACCCGGCAGATCGTGGCGGAGCGGCTCGCCGACGTCCTCGTCCTCACCACCTTCGACTTCGACGCCTATGTCTTCGGCGCCTTGCGTGCCGGCGCGGCCGGCTTCCTGCTGAAGAGCGCCGAGGCGGACGATCTGATCGACGCGGTGCGCACGGTGGCCCGGGGTGAGGGCATCGTCGCCCCGGCGGTGACGCGGCGGCTGATCGCCGAGTTCGCCGCGGCGTCCGCCCGGGAGGCGACAGTGGATCCTGCCGTTCTGGACACGCTCACCCGGCGGGAGCGCGAGGTGCTGTCCTGCCTCGGCGAGGGACTGTCCAACGCGGGCATCGCCGAACCGCTGGACATGGCGGAGGGGACGGTCAAGACACACGTCAGTCGGCTGCTCGGCAAGCTGGGACTGCGCAGCCGGGTGCAAGCAGCGGTGCTGGCCCGGGAGCTGATGCGCTGACCGGTATTGGTCCAGACCCATTGACCCAGTGGTCCAGACCTTTCTATATTCGCGCCACGGGCGTGCTGACCGTCATGCCCCTGACATCCCCCCGCACACAGAGGAGGCGCTTCATGCGCTTCGCACACAGAGCCGCGGCAGGATTCGCGACCCTGCTGCTCCCCCTCGGCGGCCTTCTCGGGTTCTCGGCCGCCGCCCAGGCCGCCACCGACCACTCCCCCACCGTCGAGACCCGCGCCGCCGCCGACAACGGCACGGTCAAGCTCGGCTACTTCACCGAGTGGGGCACCTACGACCGCAACTTCAACGTCAAGAACCTGGACACCTCCGGCACCGCGGCCAAGATCACCCACATCAACTACGCCTTCGGCAACGTCACCGGCGGCAAGTGCGCCATCGGCGACTCCTACGCCGACTACGACAAGGCCTTCACCGCCGACCAGTCCGTCAGCGGACAGGCCGACACCTGGGACCAGCCGCTGCGCGGCAACTTCAACCAGCTGCGCCAGCTCAAGGCCAAGTACCCGCACATCAAGGTGCTGTGGTCCTTCGGCGGCTGGACCTGGTCCGGCGGCTTCGCCGACGCCGCCAAGGACCCGCAGGGCTTCGCCCAGTCCTGCTACAACCTGGTGCACGACCCGCGCTGGGACGGTGTCTTCGACGGCATCGACATCGACTGGGAGTACCCCAACGCCTGCGGTCTGACCTGTGACAGCAGCGGCCCCGACGCCTTCAGGAACCTGATGGCCGCGCTGCGCTCCACGTTCGGCGACGAGCTGGTCACCGCCGCCGTCACGGCGGACGGCACGCCCGGCGGCAAGATCGAGGCCACCGACTACGCCGGCGCCGCCCAGTACGTCGACTGGTACAACGTGATGACGTACGACTTCTTCGGCGCCTGGGACGCCCAGGGTCCCACCGCCCCGCACTCGCCGCTGACCTCCTACGACGGCATCCCGAAGCAGGGCTTCACCAGCGCCGACGCGATCGCCGCGTTCAAGGCCCAGGGCGTGCCCGCGGACAAGCTCCTCCTCGGCATCGGCTTCTACGGCCGCGGCTGGACCGGCGTCACCCAGGACGCCCCGGGCGGCACCGCGACCGGCCCCGCCGCCGGCACCTGGGAGCAGGGCATCGAGGACTACAAGGTCCTCAAGAACACCTGCCCCGTCACCGGCACCGTCGCCGGCACCGCCTACGCCCACTGCGGCAGCAACTGGTGGTCCTACGACACCCCGGACACCATCGCCTCGAAGATGGCCTGGGCGAACGACCAGGGCCTGCGCGGCGCTTTCGCCTGGGACTTCAGCGGCGACACCGCCGACGGTGAGCTGATCGCCGCCCTGAGCAACGGCCTGGCGTGAGCAGCACACACCTCGCACGATGAGGAAGCTCCTCCGGACCTGGTCCGGAGGAGCTTCTTCGTGCGTCTATCGGCTTGCGGGCCGGGGCCGGGCCCCACCCAGCGGGACCCGGAACGTCGCTCTACGCGACGTTCACCCTCCCCCACCAGCTCCGCTGCCGGGGGCACCCCCACCCAGCGGGACCCGGAACGTCGCTCTACGCGACGTTCACCCTCCCCCACCAGCTCCGCTGCCGGGGGCACCCCCACCCAGCGGGACCCGGAACGTCGCTCTACGCGACGTTCACCCTCCCCCACCAGCTCCGCTGCCGGGGGCACCCCCACCCAGCGGGACCCGGAACGTCGCTCTACGCGACGTTCACCCGCTGGCCCGGCGGGGCCGCCTCCAGCCAGGCGAGGAAGCCGGTGAGGGCGTCCTCGCTCATGGCCAGTTCCACCCGGACGTCCTGGTGCAGGCAGGTGAGGATCACCGCGTCGGACAGCAGCGCCAGTTCCTCCTCGCCCTCGGGCAGCCGACGGCCCGCCACCTCGATGCAGGCGCGTTCCAGCAGGCGCCGCGGACGCGGGGCGTAGGAGAAGACCCGGAACCACTCCACCCGATCGCCGTTGTAACGGGCGACCCCGTAGCTCCAGCCCTTGCCGCTGGTGTCGGGCTCCTCGGCCACCCCCCAGCGCAGGCTGCAGTCGAAGGTGCCGCCCGAGCGCTGGATCAGCCGGCGGCGCAGCCCGAAGACGAACAGTCCCACCACCACGAGCGCGACCACGATCGCGCACACACTCAGAGCGAGGACCATCGGCACCGACCTCCTCGTCTCCTAGGTAATGGAACAGAAAAAACACCTACATCCACCTCAGCCGCGGCCGGTACCGGAGAACTCCGGTACCGACCGCGGCTGAGTGGTGTCATCAGATCGCGAGCTTCGTTCAGCGCGCCGCCGAAGCCGCACGCAGTCGTACGTCCGCTCGCCGCTCGGCGTGGGCGTCGCCCTCCGCCTTCGCGCGTTCCAGCTCCCGCTCCGTGCGCTGGACGTCGATCTCGTCCGCGAGCTCCGCGACCTCCGCGAGCAGCGAGAGTTTGTCGTCCGCGAACGAGATGAAACCGCCGTGCACCGCGGCGACGACCGTCTCACCGTCACTCGTACGGATGGTCACCGGGCCCGACTCCAGCACACCGAGCAGCGGCTGGTGACCGGGCATGACGCCGATGTCGCCGGACGTGGTGCGCGCGACGACCAGGGTGGCCTCACCGGACCAGACCTGGCGGTCGGCGGCGACCAGCTCGACGTGCAGCTCAGCAGCCAAGGGTGGCTCCTCGGATCACCACCCGGCAGGGTGCCGGGTGTTGGGGTCAATACTAAGGGGCGTGAGCGAGGGGGCGGGACGCTCCCGCCCCCTCGACCGGACTCGGATCACCGAGTTCAGGAGACGCCCAGCTCCTTCGCGTTCTTCTTCAGGTCCTCGAGACCACCGCACATGAAGAACGCCTGCTCCGGGAAGTGGTCGAACTCACCGTCGCAGATCGCGTTGAACGCGGCGATGGACTCGTCCAGCGGCACGTCCGAGCCGTCCACACCGGTGAACTGCTTGGCGACGTGCGTGTTCTGGGACAGGAAGCGCTCCACACGGCGGGCGCGGTGGACGACGAGCTTGTCCTCCTCGCCCAGCTCGTCGATACCGAGGATCGCGATGATGTCCTGGAGGTCCTTGTACTTCTGCAGGATGTTCTTGACGCGCATGGCGCAGTCGTAGTGGTCCTGCGAGATGTACCGCGGGTCCAGGATCCGGGACGTGGAGTCCAGCGGGTCCACGGCCGGGTAGATGCCCTTGTCGGAGATGGAGCGGGACAGAACCGTCGTCGCGTCCAGGTGGGCGAAGGTGGTGGCCGGGGCCGGGTCGGTCAGGTCGTCCGCGGGGACGTAGATCGCCTGCATCGAGGTGATCGAGTGACCGCGGGTGGAGGTGATGCGCTCCTGCAGCTGACCCATCTCGTCGGCCAGGTTCGGCTGGTAACCCACCGCGGAGGGCATGCGGCCCAGCAGGGTGGAGACCTCGGAACCGGCCTGGGTGAAGCGGAAGATGTTGTCGATGAAGAACAGCACGTCCTGCTTCTGGACGTCGCGGAAGTACTCCGCCATCGTCAGGCCAGCCAGGGCCACGCGCAGACGGGTGCCCGGCGGCTCGTCCATCTGGCCGAAGACCAGCGCGGTCTTGTCGAACACGCCGGACTCGGTCATCTCCTGGATGAGGTCGTTGCCCTCACGGGTGCGCTCACCGACACCGGCGAACACGGAGACACCGTCGTGGTTGTTGGCGACGCGGTAGATCATCTCCTGGATGAGCACCGTCTTGCCGACGCCGGCGCCGCCGAACAGACCGATCTTGCCGCCCTTGACGTACGGGGTCAGCAGGTCGATGACCTTGACGCCGGTCTCGAACATCTCGGTCTTCGACTCGAGCTGGTCGAAGTTCGGCGCCTTGCGGTGGATGGACCAGCGCTCGCCGTCGTACTCGGCGTCGGTGTTCAGCACCTCGCCGAGGGTGTTGAAGACCTTGCCCTTGGTGAAGTCACCGACCGGGACGCTGATGGGCGCGCCGGTGTCGGTCACCGGGGACTGGCGGACCAGACCGTCGGTGGGCTGCATGGAGATCGCGCGGACGAGGCCCTCGCCCAGGTGCTGGGCGACCTCCAGGGTCAGGGTCTTCTTCTGGCCCGCGTTCGCCGGGTCGCTGACCTCGACGTGCAGGGCGTTGTAGATGTCCGGCATCGCGTCGACGGGGAACTCCACGTCGACGACCGGGCCGATGACCCGCGCGACGCGGCCCGTCGCCGTGGCCGTCTCAACAGTGGTGGTCATTTAGTAGTCACTCCCCGCGGTCGCGTCGGCCAGGGCGCTCGCGCCACCGACGATCTCGCTGATTTCCTGGGTGATTTCGGCCTGGCGGGCCTGGTTGGCAAGCCGGGTGAGCGTCTCGATCAGCTCACCGGCGTTGTCCGTCGCCGACTTCATCGCGCGCCGCGTGGCGGCGTGCTTGGAGGCGGCCGACTGAAGCAGCGCGTTGTAGATCCGGCTCTCCACGTAGCGCGGCAGCAGCGCGTCCAGGACCTCCTCCGCCGACGGCTCGAAGTCGTACAGCGGAAGGATCTCGCCCTTCGTCTGCGTCTGCTCCGCCGCCTCGTCGAGGCGCACCGGCAGCAGCCGGGAGGCCACGGCCGTCTGCGTCATCATCGAGACGAACTCGGTGTAGACGATGTGGAGTTCGTCCACACCGCCGTTCGCGGTGTCCTTCTCGATGGCCTCGACGAGCGGGGCCGCGACCTTCTTGGCGTCCGCGTACGACGGTTCGTCGGTGAAGCCCGTCCACGACTCGGCGATCTTGCGCTCGCGGAAGTTGTAGTGGGCCACACCCCGCCGGCCGACGATGTAGGTGTCGACCTGCCGGCCCTCGCGCTCCAGGCGCTCGGTCAGCTGTTCCGCCGCCTTGATGGCGTTGGAGTTGAACGCACCGGCCAGACCGCGGTCGCTGGTGAGCAGCAGGACGGCGGCGCGGGTCGGGTTCTCGGCCTCCGTCGTCAGCGGGTGCTTGGTGTTCGACCCGGTGCCGACCGCCGTGACCGCGCGGGTCAGTTCCTGCGCGTACGGCGTGGAGGCCGCCACCTTGCGCTGCGCCTTGACGACGCGCGAGGCGGCGATCATCTCCATCGCCTTGGTGATCTTCTTGGTCGCGGTGACGGATCGGATGCGACGCTTGTAGACCCGGAGCTGGGCTCCCATGAGTCAGGTCCTTTCCTTACGTCACTTGGCGGCGGCCGGGGTGTCCTCGCCGAGCAGCTTGCCGTCCGAGGTCTCGAACTGCTTCTTGAACTCCGCGATGGCGTCCGCGATGGCCTGCAGGGTGTCGTCGGACATCTTGCCGCCCTCCCGGATGGAGGTCATCAGGCCCTGCTCCTTGCGGTGCAGGTACTCGAGCATCTCCTTCTCGAAGCGGCGGATGTCGGCGACCGGGACGTCGTCCATCTTGCCGGTGGTGCCGGCCCACACGGAGACGACCTGGTCCTCGGTGGCCATCGGCTGGTACTGCTCCTGCTTGAGCAGCTCGACCATGCGCTGACCGCGCTCCAGCTGGGCCTTGGAGGCGGCGTCCAGGTCGGAACCGAAGGCGGCGAACGCCTCCAGCTCACGGAACTGGGCGAGGTCCACACGCAGACGGCCGGAGACCTGCTTCATGGCCTTGTGCTGGGCGGCACCACCGACACGGGAGACGGAGATACCGACGTTCAGCGCGGGCCGCTGACCGGCGTTGAACAGGTCCGACTCCAGGAAGCACTGGCCGTCGGTGATGGAGATGACGTTGGTCGGGATGAACGCCGAGACGTCGTTGGCCTTGGTCTCGACGATCGGCAGGCCCGTCATCGAACCGGCACCCATGTCGTCGGAGAGCTTGGCGCAGCGCTCCAGCAGACGGGAGTGCAGGTAGAAGACGTCACCCGGGTAGGCCTCGCGCCCCGGCGGACGGCGCAGCAGCAGGGAGACGGCACGGTAGGCGTCGGCCTGCTTCGACAGGTCGTCGAAGACGATCAGGACGTGCTTGCCCTGGTACATCCAGTGCTGGCCGATGGCGGACCCGCTGTAGGGCGCCAGGTACTTGAAGCCGGCCGGGTCGGAGGCCGGGGCGGCGACGATGGTCGTGTACTCCAGCGCGCCGTTCTCCTCCAGCGCGCGGCGCACCGACGCGATGGTGGAGCCCTTCTGGCCGACGGCGACGTAGATGCAGCGGACCTGCTTGTTCGGGTCGCCGGAGCGCCAGTTGTCCCGCTGGTTGATGATCGTGTCGATGGCCAGAGCCGTCTTGCCGGTCTGGCGGTCACCGATGATCAGCTGGCGCTGGCCGCGGCCGATCGGCGTCATGGCGTCGACGGCCTTGTAGCCCGTCTCCATCGGCTCGTGCACCGACTTGCGCTGCATGACCGTGGGGGCCTGCAGCTCGAGGGCGCGGCGGGCCTCGGTCTCGATCTCCCCGAGGCCGTCGATCGGGTTGCCGAGCGGGTCGACCACACGGCCGAGGTAGCCCTCGCCGACCGGGATGGACAGGATCTCGCCGGTGCGGGTGACCGGCTGGCCCTCCTCGATGCCGCTGAACTCGCCGAGGACGATCGCACCGATCTCCCGCTCCTCGAGGTTGAGGGCGAGGCCGAGGGTGCCGTCCTCGAACTTCAGCAGCTCGTTGGCCATGGTCGAGGGCAGGCCCTCGACCCTCGCAATGCCGTCGCCGGCAAAGGTGACAGTGCCGACCTCCTCGCGCGAGGCCGCGTCCGGCTTGTACGACTGGACGAAGTCTTCCAGCGCGTCCCGGATCTCATCCGGCCGGATCGTGAGCTCCGCCATCTGGGTTCCCTGCTCTCCTTGTTGGGCCCGAAGTTTCACTCGGGGGGGGTATGCCACGGGGACTCCCCCGGTAAGAGGTGAATCCTCTGCACGGCCCAACCAGGGCCGTCGTGTACGTCGTGCTGTTGAGTTGCTGCTTAGCTCGCCAGGCGGCGGGAGGCGTCCTCGAGCCGGTCCGCGAGCGAGCCGTTGATGATCTCGTCGCCGACCTGCACCCGGATCCCGCCGATGAGCTCGGGGTCCACGTCGAGGTTCAGGTGCATCTCGCGGCCGTAGAGCTTGGCGAGGGCGGCGCCCAGGCGCCGCTTCTGCGCGTCGCTCAGCGGGACCGCCGAGGTGACGACGGCGACCATGCGATTGCGGCGCTCGGCGGCAAGCTTGGACAGGGACTCCAGCCCCGCTTCCAGGCTACGTCCGCGCGGTGCCGTCACCAGGCGCGTGACCAGACGCTCCGTGACCTGGTCGACCCGTCCGCCGAGCAGCCGGCGCAGCAGCTCGGTCTTGGCCGACGCGCTCGCGGCCTGGTCGGTCAGCGCCGCGCGCAGCTCGGTGCTGGAGGCGACGATCCGCCCGAAGCGGAACAGCTCGTCCTCCACGCTGTCGAGCGAGCCGAAACGCTCGGCCGAGGTGAGGTCGGCGAGGTTCGCCAGCTCCTCCAGCGCGTCCACCAGGTCTCGCGGCCGCGACCACCGGGCGCGCACCATGCCCGACACCAGGTCCACGGTCTGCCCGCCGATCTGGTCGCCCAGCAGGCGCTGCACCAGCGTGGCCTTGGCCTCACCGGGCTGCGCCGGGTCGGTGAGGACCCGACGCAGGCCGACCTCGCGGTGGAGCAGCGCCGTGACGGCCGCCAGTTCGTCGGCGAGCCGCGCGGCGGAGACGGACGTGGAGTCCGTCAGCGCGTCGAGACGCTCTCGTGCGGCGATCAGAGCCTCACGGCTCGCTCCGTTCATCGCGCGGCCTCGGCCTTCTCCTCGAGCTCGTCGAGGAACCGGTCGATCACGCGGCTCTGCCGGGCGTGGTCCTCGAGGGACTCGCCGACGAGCTTGCCGGCCAGCTCGGTGGCGAGCCTGCCGACGTCCTGGCGGAGCGCGGCCGCAGCGGCCTTGCGGTCGGCCTCGATCTGGGCGTGACCGGCGGCGATGATCTCCTCGCGCTGACGCTGGCCCTCGGCCCGCATCTCGGCGATGAGCGCGGCGCCCTGCTCCTGCGCCTCCTGGCGCAGGCGCGCGGCCTCGTGCCGGGCCTCGGCGAGCTGGGCCTTGTACTGCTCCAGGACGCTCTGGGCCTCGACCTTCATGGCCTCGGCCTCTTCGATGCCGCCTTCGATCGCCGCGCGACGCTCCTCCAGAACCTTGTTGATGTTCGGAAGAAGCTTCTTCCAGAAGAAGAAGAACACGATGGCGAAGGCGATGGTGCCGACGAGCAGCTCGGGGCCGGCCGGCAGGAGCGGGTTCTGCTCCGTCTCCTCGGCCGCCAGCTGTGCCAGGTTGGCGATCACATCAGTGCCTTTCGTCGAAACGTGTCGGGTAAGCGCTGATTACTTACCGAACACGAACGGCATAACGATGCCGATCAGGGCGAGCGCCTCACAGAAGGCGAAGCCGAGGATCTGGTTGGCGCGGATCAGGCCGGCGGCCTCGGGCTGACGGGCCAGGGCCTGGGTGCCGTTACCGAAGATGATGCCGACGCCGATGCCGGGGCCGATGGCCGCGAGGCCGTAGCCGATGGAACCGAGGGAACCGGAGACGCCGGCGGCGAGCTCGATGGCAGCGGACATGCCGTTTCTTCCTTCTCTATTGCGGACCGGTGGGGGTTGGCCACCGGACGACTGGGTGGTGGGCGTGGTGGTTCGGCTCAGTGGTGCTCGGCGAGAGCGCCCTGAATGTAGGAGCAGGCCAGCAGGACGAAGACGTACGCCTGGACGGCCTGGACGAAAAGCTCGAAGACGATCATGAACATCGTCATCACGAACGAGACGCCGGCGGCCGGGATCAGCCAGCTGTTCAGCAGGTACCAGGAGGCGACGGTGAACATCACCAGCATCAGGTGACCGGCGAACATGTTGGCGAAGAGTCGCACCGCGTGCGTGAACGGCCGGACGATCAGGTTCGAGAAGAACTCGATGACCATGACCAGCGGCAGGACCCAGCCCAGCGACTTGTCGTAGCCCGTGATGTTCTTGAAGAAGCCCACGAAGCCGTGGCGCTTGAAGGTCAGACCGACCCAGACCAGCCACACGATCGCGGCCAGGACGGCCGGGAAGGCGATGACCGAGGAGACCGGGAACTGGGCCAGCGGGATCACGGACCAGATGTTCATGATCCAGATGAAGAAGAAGAGGGAGACCATGAGCGGCACCCACTTCTCGCCCTCGCGCTTGCCGAGGGTCTCGTACACGATGCTGCGCCGGACGAAGTCGTAGCCGGCCTCACCGATCATCTGGAGCTTGCCGGGGACCACCTTGGCCTTGCCGAAGGCGGCCCAGAAGAAGGCGACGACGAGCAGGGTGGTGATGAGCGCGAGCAGCATCACCTTGTTGAACTCGAAGCCGCCGATCGTGGCGAGCGGCTCGAACAGGAAGGAGTGCAGGCCCGGAGCCGGGAAGCCGCACCCGTTGTCGGACAGGATCCGACAGCTCCAGTCGAAGGCGAGCTGGGTCTGGTCAGCACTCACCGCGGGCTCCTTCGGCATGACGCATGGATACGGCAACCTCGTTGTGTCGGCGCGGCGCGCGGCCGCGGATCGGCACCGGACTGGTGTAACGGACGGGGGAGCGGCTGGGGGGCATCGAGCCTCGCGATCGTGCAGGCGTCAGCTCAGATGCCCGCGCCCGCGATGCCGCAGTTGGCACCGGACGATAGCAGGAGATCGCATACGTCTTTATCCCGGCCCTACCCCTCACGACGGGGACCCTGTGTTCTGGGGCTGCCCGCCCTTGGCGGAGTCCGGATCCACATAGAAGATCTTGGCCTTCATGTGCGCGCGCGCCTGTGCGGCCATCCACACGACGGTCGCGACGATGAGCGAGAACGCGAACGCCTTGCCGTCGAACAACGTGGTGTTCTTGAAAACGGCGAGGAAGATCATGAGAAGCAGGAGCTGGGCGACGTAGAGCATCAAGCCCATGGCCTGGAACAGCTGCGGCAGCGTTTTCGCCGTCCACTGCAGCACGTACAGGCCGATCCCCATGAAGACGATCGCCAGGGCTGCGCCGACCGCGGCCCCGATCGCACCCTTGCCACCGGCGACGGCACCGCTGACCGCCACCGCGACCACACCGACGGCGGCGGTGGGTACTGCGGTGTGCAGTAGGTTCCGGGCGTCACTGGACGGCATGGCGGCAACTCCGCTTTCGCTGGGGGCAGGGGTGTCGTCATGGACGAGCGTAGTCCCCGGTCGGGACAACCATCCTCCACACCGAGGCCCTGCGCTCTCGGGCCCTTCGGGTGCATCCGGGGGTTCTCGTGAACCGTATCACAAACTATTTGATGAGGTCTTTACCTGGGACGTGTGCTTGCTGTCACACGTGAGGCACATACTGCGCGCTTGTGCAAAAAGCTGACCGTTTTGCCCGGCGTCGATCGGATTTGCACTCCCATGAATCGGCAACGCTTTAGTCAGATTCTTACCTTGAGCGTCAGCGCGACGTTTCCGTCTTCCGCCCGTCGAGGAGACGCGGACGGGCGCCGAGGGCGCTCGCACCGTTGACTGCTGCCGCCGTCGTCGCCAGAGGCGCGGAACTCTCGCCGGTCCCGGCCGCCTCGCCGGCCTGCGCGGCCTCAGCCTCACCGGCCGCCGGAGCGGCGAGCGCCGTGTCCTGCCCCGCCGCTCGCGGACGACGGCGGCGGTAGCGCGGCGGCACGAACCGCTCGGCCCAGCGCGGCGCCCGCGGCTGGAACCGCGGCAGCAGGAGCAGCACCAGGCCGATGAAGCTGAGGACCACGATGCCCAGCACGATCCACATCGAGGCGTTGTTCACCGAGTAGGCCAGCGCACCGAAGCCGATCAGGGCCGCCCAGAAGTACATGATCAGCACGGCGCGGCTGTGCGAGTGCCCGATCTGCAGCAGCCGGTGGTGCAGGTGGCCGCGGTCGGCGGCGAACGGCGACTGGCCCCGCCAGGTGCGCCGCACCACCGCGAAGACGAAGTCGGCGGTGGGGATCGCGATGATGGTCAGCGGCATCAGCAGCGGGATGTACACCGGCACCATCTGGTGCACGGAATTGCGTTCGGAACCGGTGAACAGATTCATCAGGTCCGGGTCGACCTGCCCGGTCACCGAGATGGCCCCGGCGGCCAGCACCAGGCCGATCAGCATGGATCCCGAGTCGCCCATGAAGATCCGGGCCGGGTGCATGTTGTGCGGCAGGAAACCCAGGCACATGCCCATCAGCACGGCCGCGAACAGGGTGGCCGGAGCGGCGGCCTCGATGCCGTACGAGTACCAGATCCGGTAGGCGTACATGAAGAACGCGGCGGCCGCGATGCACACCATGCCGGCGGCCAGGCCGTCCAGGCCGTCGACGAAGTTCACCGCGTTGATCGTGATGACGACCAGCGCCACCGTCAGCAGGGTGCCCTGCCACTGGGTGAGCGCGACGGTGCCGACACCCGGGACCGGCAGCCACAGGATCGTCAGACCCTGCATCACCATCACACCGGCGGCGATCATCTGGCCGCCCAGTTTGATCAGGGCGTCGATCTCGAACTTGTCGTCCAGGACACCGATCAGCCAGATCAGCGCGGCACCGGAGAGCAGCGCGCGCGGCTCGTTGGACTTGACGAAGACGTCGCTGAGGTTGGCCAGGTGGTCGGCGGCCAGCAGGCCCGCGCACAGGCCGAAGAACATCGCGATCCCGCCCAGCCGCGGAGTGGGCTGCTTGTGCACGTCGCGCGCCCGGATCTCCGGCATGGCCCTCGCCACGATCGCGAACTTGCGCACCGGCTCCGTCAGCAGGTACGTCACCGCGGCCGTGATGCAGAGCGTCAGCAGGTATTCACGCACGGGCTTCCCCACAGGTTTCGCTGGCCATCTGTGTCCCACACCCTAGCGACGCAGGTATGTCCATGAGGACTTCCGGGTGGCGTCGAAGGTTGCACGTGCACCTGTGTACAGGTTTGTACGCCCGCCCTGCCCGATGCCTCACACCTGCCGCCCCTGTCACCGTGCGTAGGGCGGGAACGCGGCCACCAGTTCCCGCACCTCCGTGCGCGCCCGCGCGGGGTCCAGATCGCCGCGCAGCAGCTTGCCGAGCAGCACGGCGATCCACTGCATCTCCTCCTGCGTCATACCCTGCGTGGTCACGGCGGCCGTGCCCAGGCGCAGCCCGCGGGCCCGGGTGTGCGGCAGCGCGCAGCAGTCCAGGACGATGCCTGCCGCGGCGAGCCGGGCGCGGGCGGCGCGGCCGTCCACACCCAGCGGTGCGGGGTCGGCGGTGATCAGGTGGGTGTCGGTGCCGCCGGTGGTCACCCGCAGGCCCTCCACGGCCAGCTGGGCGGCCAGCACGCGGGCGTTGGCGACCACCTGGCGGGCGTAGGCGGCGAAGGCGGGTGTGGCCGCCTCGGCGAACGCCACCGCCTTCGCGGCGATGGTGTGCATCTGCGCACCGCCCTGGGTGAAGGGGAACACCGCCCGGTCCACCCGGCCGGCCAGCTCGGCGCCGCAGAGGATCATCCCGCCGCGCGGACCGCGCAGCACCTTGTGCGTGGTGGCGCACACCACGTCGGCGTACGGCACCGGGCTGGGCGCCGCCTTCCCGGCCACCAGTCCGATGGGGTGTGCGGCGTCGGCGATGAGGTAGGCGCCCACGTCGTCGGCGACCGACCGGAAGAAGGCGTAGTCGAGGTGGCGCGGGTAGGCGATCGAGCCGCACACGATCGCCTTGGGGCGGTGCACCCGTGCCAGGGTGCGCACCTGGTCGTGGTCGATGAGCCCGGTCTCGGCGTCCACGCCGTAGCCGACGAAGTCGAACCAGCGCCCGGAGAAGTTGGCGGGCGAGCCGTGCGTGAGGTGGCCGCCGTAGGGCAGCCCGAGAGCGAGGACGGTGTCGCCGGGGCGCAGCAGCGCCGCGTACGCGGCCAGCACCGCGGCGGACCCCGAGTGGGGCTGCACATTGGCGTGCTCGGCGCCGAACAGGGACCGGGCCCGCTCGACGGCGAGCCGTTCGGCGGCGTCGGCGTACTCGCAGCCGCCGTGGTAGCGGGCGCCCGGGTAGCCCTCGGCGTACTTGTTCGCCAGCGGGTGGCCGAGCGCGGCCAGCACCGCCGGCGAGGTGAAGTTCTCCGCCGCGATCAGCTGCAGCGACGTCGACTGCCGGGCCAGCTCCCCCGACAGGATGTCGGCCACGTCGGGGTCCTGCCGCCGCAGGACGTCGGCCTCGAGAGCGGGGGTGACCGGCATGGCGGGCTCCGGGCGGTCGACGGTGAGCTACGTCCACTGTAGGTCCGCGCCGGGCCGCCTGCGCGGCTGTTACGCCTCGCGGGTGCCCCGGGTCGCGGCGGTGCCGCCCCCGCCGCGCACGGCGGTGCGCGGCACGGCACTCAGTGCCGTGCGCCCACCCCGGTCAGCGCGGTGACCACCGGGTCCAGGGCCTGGTGTATCTCGTCGCCGATCGACCGGAAGAACGGCAGCGGGGCGCCGTAGGGGTCGTGCACCTCGTCGGCCTCCGCGTTCGGGGCCGCGAGCCAGCCGCGCAGCGCGGCGGCGGCTCTCACCAGGGCACGGGCGCGTTCGGGCACGCCCTGCTCCAGCGGGGGCAGCGTGGCCGGGTCGATCGCCTTGACCAGGCGGGTGAACTCCTTGAGCGTGAAGGTGCGCAGGCCCGCCGAGTGGCCCATGGAGATGACCTGGGCGCGGTGGTCGCGGGTGGCGGTGAGCACCAGGTCGGCGGTGATCACGTGCTCGTCGAGCAGTTCGCGGCCCACGAAGCCGGAGGCGTCCGCACCGAAGTCCGCGAGCACGGTCTCGGCGTTGGTCTCCATGGGCGCGCCCTCGTGGCCCCAGGTGCCCGCGCTCTCCACGATCAGCCCGCCGCCGGCCGGGTCGCCGAGCCGGTCCGCGAGGAAGTGCCGGGTCAGCCGCTCGGTGATGGGAGAGCGGCACACGTTGCCGGTGCTGACGTGGAGGATGCGGAAGGTGTCGCGGGGCGTGTCCGCCCGGTCCTGCTCGCCTATGCCACGCCCCGTGTCGGGCGGCGTCAATTGGCCACCTCGAGGTCGGGTACGACCTTGCGCAGCTCCTCGGGCGACAGGGCGCCCTCGCGCAGCAGCACGGGGGTGGGCCGGGTGACGTCCACGATGGAGGAGGGGACGTTGCCCGGGGTGGGGCCGCCGTCGAGGTAGACGGAGACGGAGTCGCCGAGCATGTCCTGGGCGGCGTCGCAGGTCTCGGGCGCCGGGTGCCCGGTGAGGTTGGCGGAGGTGACGGCCATCGGCCCGACCTCGGTGAGCAGTTCGATGGCGACCGGGTGCAGCGGCATGCGCACGGCGACCGTGCCGCGGGTGTCCCCCAGGTCCCACTGGAGCGACGGCTGGTGCCGGGCGACCAGGGTCAGCGCGCCCGGCCAGAAGGCGTCCACCAGCTCCCAGGCCTTCTCGGAGAAGTCGGTGACCAGGCCGTGCAGGGTGTTCGGGGAGCCGATGAGGACCGGGGAGGG
The DNA here is from genome assembly GCF_045209695.1 of Streptomyces thermoviolaceus. Lineage (NCBI taxonomy): Bacteria > Bacillati > Actinomycetota > Actinomycetes > Kitasatosporales > Streptomycetaceae > Streptomyces > Streptomyces thermoviolaceus. The sequence continues at coordinate 1,798,422 of NZ_CP109280.1, forward strand.
CATGCTGCGGCCACGGCCCTTGGCGGCGAGCAGGTCGCCGACGGCCTCGGGGGAGAAGGCGTCCGCACCGATGCCGTAGACGGTGTCGGTCGGCAGCACCACGAGTTCGCCCCGGCGGACGGCGGACGCGGCCTCGCGCAGACCGGTCACACGGTCGGTCGCGTCGTTGGTGTCGTATCGCCGAGCCATGGTCAGCGACCCTCCTCGTTCACGTTGTGCGGGACTGCGGGAAAAACTGCCTGCGCGGTCACGGCAGCGCCTTGCGGGCGGTCGCGAACCGGGGGCGGTTGTTGAGGTCGGGATGGTCGGCCGCGTCCGCCCAGCCCCGCTCCTCGGTGAAGATCCACGGCACCTGGCCGCCCTGGGTGTCGGCGTGCTCGACCACCACCACCCCGCCCGGGCGCAGCAGCCGGTGGGCGGTGCGTTCGATGCCGCGGATCAGGTCCAGGCCGTCCTCCCCCGAGAACAGCGCCATCTCCGGGTCGTAGTCCCGGGCCTCCGGGGCGACGTGCTCCCATTCGGTCAGCGGGATGTACGGCGGGTTGGAGATGACGAGGTCGACCTGGCCGTCGAGGTCCGGGAAGGCGGTCAGGGCGTCGCCCTGGCGCAGGTCCACCCGGGACCCCTCCATGTTCTTGCGGGTCCACACCAGCGCCTCCTCGCTCAGCTCCACGGCGTGCACGCGCGAGCGCGGCACCTCCTGGGCCAGGGCGAGGGCGATGGCACCGGAGCCGGTGCACAGGTCGACCACGCACGGCTCGGCCACGTCCATCGCGCGGACGGCGTCTATCGCCCAGCCGACCACCGACTCGGTCTCCGGCCGGGGCACGAACACCCCGGGCCCGACCTGCAGCTCCAGATACCGGAAGTACGCCCGTCCGGTGATGTGCTGCAACGGTTCGCGCTGCTCGCGGCGGGCGACGACCTCCCAGTAGCGGGCGTCGAAGTCGGCGTCCTTCACGCAGTGCAGCTGGCTGCGCTTGACGCCGTGCACGAACGCGGCCAGCTCCTCGGCGTCGGTGCGCGGCGAGGGCACGCCGGCGTCGGCCAGCCGCTGGGTGGCCTGTGCCACCTCCGCGAGCAGCACACTGCGGGGGCCTGGGGGTCGCCCCCCGAATCCTTGCTGCACGCTGGTCCTCCGTGCTCGGTGCTCGTTGGTGCTGTGCCGTCGTGCCGTGCCGTCCGGCGACGTCGCGTCCTAGGCCGCGGCGAGCTTGGCGGCCGAGTCCGCGTCCACGCAGGCCTGGATCACCGCGTCCAGGTCGCCGTCGAGGACCTGGTCGAGGTTGTACGCCTTGAAGCCGACGCGGTGGTCGGAGATGCGGTTCTCCGGGAAGTTGTAGGTGCGGATCTTCTCGGAGCGGTCCACGGTGCGCACCTGGCTGCGGCGGGCGTCCGCGGCCTCCTTCTCCGCCTCCTCCTGCGCCATGGCGAGCAGCCGGGAGCGCAGGATCCGCATGGCCTGCTCCTTGTTCTGCAGCTGGCTCTTCTCGTTCTGGCAGGAGGCGACGACGCCGGTGGGCAGGTGGGTGATGCGCACCGCGGAGTCGGTGGTGTTCACGGACTGGCCGCCGGGGCCGGAGGAGCGGTAGACGTCGATGCGCAGGTCGTTGGGATTGATCTCCACGTCGACCTCCTCGGCCTCCGGGGTGACCAGCACACCGGCGGCGGAGGTGTGGATACGGCCCTGGGACTCGGTGGCGGGCACCCGCTGCACGCGGTGCACGCCGCCCTCGTACTTCAGCCGCGCCCACACGCCCTGGCCGGGCTCGACCGGGCCGCGGGACTTCACCGCGACCTGCACGTCCTTGTAGCCGCCCAGCTCGGACTCGGTGGCGTCGATGATCTCGGTCTTCCAGCCGACGCGCTCGGCGTAGCGCAGATACATGCGCAGCAGGTCGCCGGCGAACAGGGCCGACTCGTCGCCGCCCGCACCCGCCTTGATCTCGAGGATGACGTCCTTGTCGTCGCTGGGGTCGCGCGGGATCAGCAGCAGGCGCAGGCGCTCGGTCAGCTCCTCGCGCTGCTTCTCCAGCTCCTTGACCTCACCGGCGAAGTCCGGGTCGTCGGCGGCCAGCTCGCGCGCGGCCTCGATGTCGTCCCCGGTCTGCTTCCAGGAGCGGTACGTGGCGACGATCGGCGACAGCTCGGCGTACCGCTTGTTCAGCTTGCGCGCCGTCGCCTGGTCGGCGTGGACCGACGGGTCGGCGAGCTTCTTCTCCAGGTCGGCGTGCTCGGCGACGAGTTCCTCGACGGCCTCGAACATGGTGCGGCTCCTGATACTGCGGAAGAGGGGGAAGGCGGACGACCAAAAACGCCGGTCCCGGCGCACCCCGGGTGCAGGGTACGGCCGTGGACCGGCGCTCGGCGCTCGCTACTTCTTGGAGCCGGCGGCAGCCTTGCCGAAGCGGGCCTCGAAGCGGGCCACACGGCCACCGGTGTCGAGGATCTTCTGCTTGCCCGTGTAGAACGGGTGGCACTCGGAGCAGACCTCAGCCCGGATGGTGCCGGACTCGATCGTGCTGCGGGTGGTGAAGGACGCGCCGCACGTGCAGCTGACCTGCGTCTCTACGTACGCGGGGTGGATGTCGCGCTTCAAGGTGTCTCCTAGGTTTCGGGAGGGCGCCGGGTCGCCGCCGCGGGATGCGGGGGCGTGAACCGGAGCCGACGTACCAGTCTGCCAGGACCGGCGCCTTCTGCCCAAACCGGGGGTGCCGGGGTTTTGTTCCCCCGGCCCACGGCCGGGGGAACAGGCCCGGCTCACCTCGCCCGGGCGCCGTTCACCAGGCCCGTGGCCTCGCCCGTCGCGGTGCCCTGCGTGGCCGTGTCCGGCACCGGCAGGTCCTCGCGCAGGGCCCGCCACACCTGCCGGGCCTTGGCCTCGTCGACGACGACGCGGTTGGCGTTCCCGGCGGCGTACTGCACCGGCATGGTGATCATGGTGGTGCGGGAGGAGCTGATGCCCTTCAGGCCGCCGGCGAAGGAGATCAGGGAGTCGACCGAGCCGAGCCCGGAGTCGGTGGTGACGGAGCGGGTGGCGGTGTCGGCCAGGCGGTACAGCTTGGTGGGGTTGTCGAGCACCCCGAGCTGCCCGATCCGGTCGATGAGTGCCCTGAGGAACGCCTGCTGCAGCTGGATGCGGCCCAGGTCGGAGCCGTCGCCGACACCGTGCCGGGTGCGCACCAGGCCGAGCGCCTGCCGTCCGTCGAGGGTGTGGGTGCCCGCGTCGAGGTCCAGGTGGCTGTCGGGGTCGCGGATGGCCTCGGTGGTGCGGATCCGGACGCCGCCGAGGTCGTCGACGATCCTGCGGAAGCCGCTGAAGTCGACCTCCAGGTAGTGGTCCATGCGGACGCCGGTGAGCGCCTCGACGGTCCTGACGGCGCAGGCGGCGCCGCCGGTGGCGTAGGACTCGTTGAACATCACGCGGTGCTCGGCCGGGTGCACGGTGCCCTGGGTGTCGGTGCACGCGGGCCGGTCCACCAGGGTGTCGCGCGGGATGGAGACCACGGCGGCCTTTCTGTGGCCCTTGTAGAGGTGGACGATCATCGCCGTGTCGGAGCGGGCGCTGCCGCCGCCGGGGCCGCCGCCGAGCTTCCTGTTCTCCCCCGCGCGGGAGTCGGAGCCGAGGAGAAGGATGTTCTGCGAGCCGTTGTCCGTCTTCTGCGGACGGTGTCCGCCGAGCAGCCGGTCGAGGTCGACGGTGGTCAGGTTGCCGTTGAGTCTGGCGTAGAGGTATCCGGCGCCGGTGCCGCCGAGCAGCACGATCCCGGCCGCGGTCCAGGCCATCGCCCGCAGTGCCCGGCGGCGCACCGTGCGGTCGGGCCGGCGCCCGGTCCGGGTGCGGCGACGGCGGTCGGGGGATCCGGTGTCCCGGGGTGTGCCCGGGCCCGGCGTGCTCTCGGGCGGCATGTGCTCCTCGGTCCTCGTCTCCGGCCGGTCATCCCGTGCCTCGAGGACGGGCACCGGCCTTGTCACCGCGTACCGCGCCTGCGGCACTCCTACCGTGGCGAGAGGAGATGTTCCGGGGGCGGTGCGGCCGCGCCCGTGCGGAGACGACGCAGGGCCGCCCCCTGTGCGGGGGCGGCCCTGTCCGGCTGACGTGCGCCTCAGTCGCCGTTGCCCGGCGCCGGGGTCGTCTTCTGGATCTGCATGAGGAACTCGACGTTCGACTTGGTCTGCTTCATCTTGTCGAGCAGCAGCTCGATCGCCTGCTGCTGGTCGAGCGCGTGCAGCACCCGGCGCAGCTTCCAGACGATGGACAGCTCCTCGGCACCGAGCAGGATCTCCTCCTTGCGCGTACCGGAGGCGTCGACGTCGACGGCCGGGAAGATGCGCTTGTCGGCGAGCTTCCGGTCGAGCTTGAGCTCCATGTTGCCGGTGCCCTTGAACTCCTCGAAGATCACCTCGTCCATGCGGGACCCGGTGTCCACCAGGGCGGTGGCGAGGATGGTCAGCGAGCCGCCGTCCTCGATGTTGCGGGCCGCACCGAAGAAGCGCTTCGGCGGGTACAGGGCCGTGGAGTCCACACCGCCGGAGAGGATGCGGCCGGAGGCCGGGGCGGCGAGGTTGTAGGCGCGGCCCAGACGTGTGATCGAGTCGAGCAGCACGACCACGTCGTGTCCCAGCTCCACCAGTCGCTTGGCGCGCTCGATGGCCAGCTCGGCGACCGTGGTGTGGTCCTCGGCCGGGCGGTCGAAGGTCGAGGAGATGACCTCACCCTTGACCGACCGCTGCATGTCGGTGACCTCTTCCGGACGCTCGTCGACGAGGACGACCATCAGGTGGCACTCGGGGTTGTTGTGGGTGATCGCGTTGGCGATCGCCTGCATGATCATGGTCTTGCCGGTCTTCGGCGGGGCCACGATCAGACCGCGCTGGCCCTTGCCGATGGGCGAGACCAGGTCGATGATCCGGGTGGTCAGCACACCCGGGTCGGTCTCCAGGCGCAGCCGGTCCTGCGGGTACAGCGGGGTCAGCTTGTTGAACTCCGGGCGGCCGCGGCCGTGTTCGGGCGCCATGCCGTTGACGGAGTCCAGGCGGACGAGCGCGTTGAACTTCTCGCGGCGCTCGCCTTCCTTCGGCTGGCGCACGGCGCCGGTGATGTGGTCGCCCTTGCGCAGGCCGTTCTTGCGGACCTGGGCGAGGGAGACGTACACGTCGTTCGGGCCGGGCAGGTAGCCGGAGGTGCGGATGAAGGCGTAGTTGTCGAGGATGTCGAGGATGCCGGCGACCGGGATGAGGACGTCGTCCTCGGCGATCTGCGGCTCGGAGACGTCGTCGCGGCCGCGGCGGCCGCGGCGGTCGCGGTAGCGGCCGCGCCGGCCCCGGCGCCCGCCCTCGTACTCGTCGTCGTCCTGCCGGCCGCCGCCCTGCTGCTGGTTCTGCTGCTGGCGCTGGCCCTGCTGGTCGTCGCCCTTGCCGCGGCGGTCACGGTTGCGCTCGCGGCGGTCGCGGCGGCGTCCCTCGCCACCCTCGCCGGCGTCGCTCTTGGCCTCGTTCTGCTGCTGGTTCTGCGACTGCTGCGGCTGCTGCTGGCCCTGCTGCTGCGGCTGGGCCGGCGTCTCGGCCTTGGGCTCGCTCTTCGCCTCGGCGGCGACGGTCTCGGCGCTGCCGGCGGGGCTGCCCGCCTCCGCGGTGGCGCGGCGCCGGCGGCGCTCGCCCGAAGCGTCCTGGGCCGTGCGCTCGGTCTCCGCGTCCTGGCGGGCCGCGGCCCCGTCGCGGGCGGTGCCCGCAGCAGGATGACCAGGGATCTCGATCTGCTGCTGGGACACGGCCTTGTCGGCTGCGGGAGCCTCGGCCGCCTTCTTCGCGGCAGCGTCGCCCGTGCGGGCACGGGAGGTGGCGCGACGCTTCGGCTTGGTCTCGGTGGCGGCCGCGTCGGCCTTCGCCGGGGCGGCGCCCCCTGCTGCCTGCGCCTCCTTGATGACCTCGATCAGCTGGCTCTTGCGCATGCGCGCCGTGCCCCTGATGCCGAGGCCGGATGCGACCTGCTGCAGCTCGGCCAGCACCATGCCCTCGAGGCCGGTGCCACGGCGCCGCCGGGAGCCGGCACCGGTGGCAGGCGCGGAGGCGTCCGTGGCGGGCGCGGCAGCGGTCTCCTCGACACGTGCGCCCATCAGATCGGTGGTGTCGCTCACGAAGGGTCCTTCCCTGGAGCGGACGTCGGCCTGTCTGGCTCGGCGACCGGTTGTGCTGTCCGGCATCGGTCCTTGCTGTGTGGACCGTGCCGGGGCGGTGGTCCGCCAAAGCGGCGGAAGACATATCTGGTGATGGCGCTTCCTGGAGGCGTGGCACCCGGTGACACGCGTGGTCGCACCGATTCCGGAACTCCCCCTATGGGGGTAGCCCACCCTGTGGAGCGCTCAGCGTCCGCGTACGACGTACTGCCCGGATACGGCGTAGAGAACACGGAGTGTCTTGGGGAGCTCCCGGAAGAATGTCGGTCCCGGACGGGGACACGAAGCACCTCGCCATGATGAGGTCGGGTGCAGACTTGAGGTTAACACTACCGGACCCAACAAACATTCCCCCTCTCCATCATCGGGCCATCGCGTGTCAGCCCGCCAGCGGGAGCACGCTCGCGCCCTGGCTGTCCAGGCTGAGCCGGTTCGCGGCCCAGTCGCTGCCGGCCAGCTGTTCCACCTTGTCGGCGGTGTCCGCGTCGGCCAGGGCCATCACCGTCGGGCCGGCGCCGGAGATGACCGCAGGGATGCCGTCCGCGCGCAGCCGCTCCACCAGCGCGGCGCTCTCCGGCATGGCCGGGGCGCGGTACTCCTGGTGGAGGCGGTCCTCGGTGGCGGGCAGCAGCAGGTCGGGACGACGGGTGAGGGCCTCGACGAGCAGCGCGGCCCGGCCCGCGTTGACGGCCGCGTCGACGTGCGGCACCGTGCGCGGCAGCAGGCCGCGCGCCGTCTCGGTCAGTACCGGTTTCCCGGGGACGAAAACCACCGGAACGATGGAATCGCAGGGCTCCATCCTGATGGCGCGGGCGGCGCCGGCGTCCATCCAGGACAGGGTGAAGCCACCGAGCAGGCAGGCGGCCACGTTGTCCGGGTGGCCCTCGATCTCGGTGGCGAGTTCGAGCATCGCGGTGTCGTCGAGCCGCGATTCGCCGCCTATGGTCACGGCACGGGCGGCGACGATGCCGGCGCAGATGGCGGCGGAGGAGGAGCCGAGGCCGCGGCCGTGGGGGATGCGGTTGGCGCAGACGATCTCCAGTCCGCGCGGCTGTCCGCCCAGGGCGTCGAAGGCGGTGCGCAGGGTTCTCACGAGCAGGTGGCTCTCGTCCCGCGGCAGGGTCCGGCTTCCCTCGCCCGCGATGTCGATGTGCAGCCCTGAGTCGGCCACCCGGACGACCACGTCGTCGTAGAGCCCCAGCGCGAGACCGAGGGCGTCGAAGCCCGGGCCGAGATTGGCGCTGGTGGCGGGGACGCGCACCCGGACGGCGGCGGCGCGGAACGCGGGACCGGCCATCGCTCGTTGACTCTCCTTGAGCTGCGTGACGGTCGAGTGCCGTGCGAGCTGGTCGCGGCGGCCGTTCGACCGGTGTTCGACTGACGTTCGACAGGACGTGACGACCCTCGGGCCGCGGCCGCGGGAACGACGCGGCGCCGCACGCAATGCGAATGCATATGCGCCGTATGGGTTCGATACAGCCTATCGAAGGAAGGTTCTGCGGCGACATAGGGCGCACAGGAGGCGCACGATGCGTGTCGTAAGCCCCTTGTGCCCCCGTCGTGAGCATCCCCCGTGGATGTTGTTCTTGAACATCAAGATGGAGCACTGTCCGCGGCACGGCGACGCACACCGCGAAGAGGCGGCGTGACGGGCCCGCCGGATGCGCTCGCGCGAGGACGAACGCGAACCGGGGCGCGGGGGCGCGGGCGTGCGCGGGCGTGCCTCAGGGGCGCGACGACCGGGTGCGGGCGCCGTCACGGATCCCGTGAGGCACGCCTCGACGTCGGGTTCTGCGACGCGCACCCCCGCGACGCACATCCCGTGACGTGGCGGATCGCCGGCACCGGCGCGCTCCGGCCGAGCCGGACCGTACTGCCCGCGGCACCGGCCCGGCCCCGGAAACGGTCCGGCACGGCACCGCCCGGGGCGCGCCGCAGGCCCGGTGGCGCGCACCCCGGGCCCGGCGGCGCGCGCCCTGTGCGTCAGTCCAGCAGGCCCAGCCGTTCGGCGGCCGCGTCCGCGTCGACCGGGACGGTGACCGGCTGCGGGGCGCCCGCCACGGCCCACTCGGGGTCCTTGAGCCCGTTGCCGGTGACGGTGCACACAATCCGCTGTCCGCGGTCGACCTTGCCCTGCTCGGCGGCCTTCAGCAGACCGGCCACGGACGCCGCGGACGCCGGCTCGACGAACACGCCCTCCTGGGACGCCAGCAGCCGGTAGGCGCGCAGGATCTCACGGTCCGTCACCTCCTCGATCATGCCGCCGGACTCGTCCCGCGCGGCCAGCGCGTACGTCCAGGAGGCGGGGTTGCCGATGCGGATCGCGGTGGCGATGGTCGAGGGGTCCTTGACGACCTCGCCGCGCACGATCGGCGCGGCGCCGGAGGCCTGGAAGCCCCACATCCGCGGGGTGCGGGAGGCGACGCCGTCGGCGGCGTACTCCTTGTACCCCTTCCAGTAGGCCGTGATGTTGCCCGCGTTGCCGACCGGCAGGACGTGGATGTCCGGGGCGTCGCCCAGCATGTCCACGATCTCGAACGAGGCGGTCTTCTGGCCCTCGATGCGCACCGGGTTGACCGAATTGACCAGCGCCACCGGGTAGTTGTCGCTGAGGGCGCGGGCGAGGGTGAGGCAGTCGTCGAAGTTGCCGTCGACCTGCAGGATGCGGGCGCCGTGGACGAGCGCCTGGCCCATCTTGCCGAGCGCGATCTTGCCCTGCGGCACGAGCACCGCGCAGACCATCCCGGCCCGCACCGCGTAGGCGGCCGCGGAGGCGGAGGTGTTGCCGGTGGACGCGCAGATGACGGCCTTGGCGCCCTCCTCCTTCGCCTTGGAGATGGCCATGGTCATGCCGCGGTCCTTGAAGGATCCGGTGGGGTTGGCGCCCTCGACCTTGAGGTGGACCTCGCAGCCGGTGCGCTCGGAGAGCACCTGCGCGGGCACGAGCGGCGTGCCGCCCTCGCGGAGCGTCACGACGGGCGTGCTGTCGGACACCGGCAGCCGGTCCCGGTACTCCTCGATGATTCCGCGCCACTGGTGGGTCATTGCTGGTTACTCTCCTTCAACCCGCATGATGCTGGCGACACCGCGGACGGTGTCGAGCTTGCGCAGCGCCTCCACGGTGCCGCCGAGGGCCGCGTCGGTGGCCCGGTGGGTGACGACGACCAGCGAGGCCTCTCCCTCGGTCCCGGCTTCGCCGGAGCGGGAGGAACTCTGGTCCTTGCCCTGCTGGCGGACGGTGTCGATGGACACGCCGTGCTCGGCGAACACCGTGGCCACCTGGGCGAGTACACCGGGTTTGTCCGCCACGTCCAGGCTGATGTGGTAGCGCGTGACGACGTCGCCCATCGGCGAGACCGGCAGCGCGGCGTACGCCGACTCGCCGGGCCCGGTGGCGCCGTCGAGCCGGTTGCGGCAGACGGCGACGAGGTCGCCGAGGACGGCGGAGGCGGTGGGCGAGCCGCCGGCACCGGGGCCGTAGAACATCAGCCGGCCCGCCGCCTCCGACTCCACGAACACGGCGTTGTACGCGCCGCGCACGGAGGCCAGCGGATGGCTGAGCGGGATCATGGCGGGGTGCACGCGCGCGGTGACGGAGGCGCCGTCGGCGGCCCGTTCGCAGATCGCGAGCAGCTTGATGGTGCAGCCCATCTGTTTGGCCGAGGCGAAGTCGGAGGCGGTGACCTCGGTCATGCCCTCGCGGTGGACGTCGTCCAGCCGGACCCGGGTGTGGAAGGCGATCCCGGCGAGGATGGCGGCCTTGGCGGCGGCGTCGAAGCCCTCCACGTCGGCGGTCGGGTCGGCCTCGGCGTACCCGAGGGCGGTGGCCTCGTCGAGCGCCTCCTGGTACCCGGCGCCCGTGGAGTCCATCTTGTCCAGGATGAAGTTGGTGGTGCCGTTGACGATGCCGAGCACCCGGTTGACCTTGTCGCCGGCCAGGGACTCGCGCAGCGGCCGGATCAGCGGGATCGCGCCGGCCACGGCCGCCTCGTAGTACAGGTCCCGGCCGCTGCGCTCCGCCGCGGCGTGCAGGGCGGCGCCGTCCTGGGCGAGGAGGGCCTTGTTGGCGGAGACCACGGAGGCACCGTGCTCGAAGGCGGTGGTGATCAGGGTGCGGGCGGGCTCGATCCCCCCGATCACCTCGACCACCACGTCGATGTCGCCGCGTTTGACCAGCGCGGTGGCGTCGGTGGTGATGAGCGCCGGGTCGATGCCCTCGCGCACCTTGTCGGGGCGCCGCACGGCGACCCCCGCCAGCTCCACGGGGGCGCCGATGCGCGCCGCGAGGTCGTCGGCGTGCGTCGTCATGATGCGCGCCACCTCTGAGCCGACAACCCCACAGCCCAGCAGCGCCACTTTCAGCGGACGCGTACGCATCATCCGACCTCGTCTCCTCATACCGTCAGCGGTTGCACCAGTCTCACGCACCGGACCGGACTTTCCCCCGTTCGTCCGGATTGTGAGACGTTTTTCTCATGTCCGTCCCGCCGGACGACGAAGATCTTCCGGCGGGGCGCCTGCGTCACCCGGCGGTCACCCGACGTCCAGACGCAGCAGGTCCTCCTCCGTCTCGCGCCGGACGATCACCCGGGCCTCGCCGTCGGACACGGCGACGACCGGCGGGCGCAGCGCGTGGTTGTAGTTGCTGGCCATGGACCGGCAGTACGCGCCGGTCGCCGGCACCGCGATCAGGTCCCCGGGCGCCAGGTCCGAGGGCAGGAAGGCGTCCTTGACCACGATGTCGCCGCTCTCGCAGTGCTTGCCGACGACGCGCACGAGCATGGGCTCGGCGTCGGAGGTGCGGGAGACCAGCGCGACGGAGTACTCGGCGTCGTACAGGGCGGTGCGGATGTTGTCCGACATCCCGCCGTCGACGGACACATAGGTGCGCAGCCCCTCGAGCGGCTTGATCGTCCCCACCTCGTACAGCGTGAACGCGGTGGGACCGACGACGGCACGGCCCGGCTCCACCGAGATCCGCGGGGTGCGCAGCCGGGCGGCCTCGCACTCGCGCGCCACGATCTCGGTGAGCGCCTTGGCGATCTCGTGCGGCTCGCGCGGGTCGTCGTCGCTGGTGTACGCGATGCCGAGGCCGCCGCCGAGGTCGATCTCGGGCAGCTCGACACCGTGCTCGTCGCGGATGTCCTCGAGCAGTCCCACGACCCGGTGCGCGGCGACCTCGAAACCGGACATGTCGAAGATCTGCGAGCCGATGTGGGAGTGGATGCCGGTCAGTTCCAGCCCGTCCAGCCCCAGCGCCCGGCGCACCGCCTCGGCGGCCTGGCCCCCGGCGAGCGGGATGCCGAACTTCTGGTCCTCGTGGGCGGTGGCGATGAACTCGTGGGTGTGCGCCTCGACGCCGACGGTGACCCGGATCTGCACCTTCTGCCGCGTGCCCAGCTGCTGCGCGATGTGCGCGACGCGCACGATCTCCTGGAAGGAGTCGAGCACGATCCGCCCCACCCCGGCCTCCACGGCGCGGCGGATCTCCGCCGAGGTCTTGTTGTTGCCGTGGAAGGCGATGCGCTCGGCGGGCATGCCCGCGGACAGCGCGGTGGCCAGCTCGGTGCCCGAGCACACGTCGAGGTTGAGCCCCTCCTCGTTCAGCCACCGCACCACCGCACGGCACAGGAACGCCTTGCCCGCGTAGAACACGTCCGCGTCGTGCCCGAAGGCGCTGCGCCAGGCACGTGCCCGCGCCCGGAAGTCGCTCTCGTCCAGGATGTACGCCGGGGTCTGGAACTCCTCGGCGAGCCGGGTGACGGGGATGCCGCCGACGGTGACGACCCCGTCCTGGTCGCGCTTGACGGTCCGGGCCCAGATCTTCGGGTCCAGGGCGTTGAGGTCGGCCGGCGGGGCGGGGAAGTGCCCCTCGGGGAGGACGTCGGCGTGACGGGGCCCGGCGGGATGTGCGGAACGGCTCATGTCGGTGTGGGTCTCTCTGGCTCTCAGAGGTGGTCGGGTGCGTCGATGCCGAGCAGGGTCAGGCCGCCGGCCAGCACCGTCCCGGCGGCTTCGGCGAGGGCGAGCCGGGCCCGGTGGGCGGCCGAGGGTTTCTCCTCGCCGATCGGGAGCACGGCGGGCAGCAGCGGCAGCACGGCATCGGCGACGGTGACGAGGTGCCGGGCGAGCCGGTCGGGCGCATGGTGGTCCGCGGCCTGGGCGAGGACGCGCGGATGGTCGGCGAGCGCGGTGAGCAGCGGCCGGGCGAGCGGGGTGCGGGCGGGGCCGGGCTCGGGTCCGAAGCCGAGATCGGCGGCGTTGCGCTGCAGGGCCCGGGTGCGGGCGTGGGCGTACCGGACACGGAAGAGCGGGTTGCTCTCCCGCTGGACGAGGTGCTCGGGCCCGATCCGTGGCCGGTCGTGCCCGGCGGGGTGCAGCAGCGCCCACCGCCCGGCGTCCCGCCCGAGCGCCAGCACACCGGCGGCGGGAACGGGCACCGGAACCGGCCGGACGACGACGCTCTCCACGTCGCCCGCATCGCCGGCACCGCCGACACCCGTCTTCGGATCACCGATCCGGACCTGCAGCACCTCGGACCACTCCCGCGGCACCGGGCCGCCGCAGGACACATGGGCGTCCACGCCCTGGCTGCCCAGCAGCCGGGCCACGACGTCGGCGACGACAAGACCGCGCGGCTCGACGGAACACCGCACCACCACGCGGCGCACCTGCCGTCCCCGCTCCGGACCGTCGCCCTCGCCACCCCGCTCTGTGGTGGACCTCACATGCCCGTACCGCACCCCGTCGCGCAGCACGTCCGCGACGAGGCGGGCGGAGCCGTTCTCGGCTTCCGCATCGTCCAGGCTGATGTTGAGGAACCCGGGCCCGGTGACGACGACGTCCCGGATCCCGTCGAAGGCCATCAAGTGCTCGCGCAGCACCCGGGCGACGTGCTGCGGAGGCTGCCCCGCGGGCCGGGCGAGCCGCAGGGCGATGGTGGTGGCGTAGTCACCGCACCCGCCGGGTCCGGGCGGAGTGACGACCGCACGCTCCGGGACGTGCACGCTCAGCTCTCCCCCGTCGACAGCGCGACGTACCGCGCGCAGCACGGTACGGGAGAGCTCGACGGGGGTCACGGTGACAAGCGTAGACAACGAGACAGGCGGGCAGGGGCCTCGATCCGCCCCGGTATCGCCATGTGGACGCCGCAGCACTCTGCGCGTACGCCCCCCGGCCCGGCGGCACGCTCAACCGCTGTTGCGCCCGGCCCGCTCCGCGTCCCCCGGCCCACCGGATGCCGTGGGCCCCGCCGGCCCCATCGGCCCCTTCCTCCTGCCGCCGCCCCTGCGCGCCGCGACCAGCCCCCGCACGATCCGCACCAACTCGGCCGGCTCGAAGGGCTTGGCGACAAAGGCGTCGACCCCGGCCCCGAGCCCCGCCTCGACCTCCCGCTGTGTGCAGGCGCTCACGATCGCCAGCGGCAGATCCCGCGTGCGCGGGTCGGCACGCAGCCGCGCAGCCGTGGACAGCCCGTCCAGCCGGGGCATCACCACGTCCAGCGTGATGGCGTCCGGCCGCACCCGGTGCACGACGTCAAGACACTCGACCCCGTCGGCCGCGGTCACCACCTCGAGCCCCTCCAGCTCGAGATTGACCCTGATCAGCTGCCGGATGACCTTGTTGTCGTCCACAACAAGCACCCGACCCGAAGCGCCTGGCACACCTCGAGAGTAGGTCCGCACCGGCCACCGCGTCCGGGTTTTCCCCACTTCCGCACCGTCCGGGCGACGGCCCGCAGGCGGGGCGGCGCCCGCTCGACAGACGCCCTCCCCGGAAAACGTTCATGAGCACCCTCTCGGAGCTGGTAGTGTTCTACTCGTCGCCGCGCAGAGAGCACGACGAACACCAGCCCCCGTAGCTCAGGGGATAGAGCAACGGCCTCCGGAGCCGTGTGCGCAGGTTCGAATCCTGCCGGGGGCACTCCGTGTGACGTGCCTGAAGACCCCGTGACCAGCGAGAACGCTGAGTGCGGGGTCTTGTTGCGTGTGCAGCCGTAGGCAGCCTTGAGCAGCCCTGAGGCGCGGTCTGTGGACTATTCGTGGACAGGATCTTGAGGCGTCCGCGCTGGTCAGCCCCAGCAAACAGCGAGGCCCCCGGACAAGTCCAGGGGCCCGAAGCAGCATCGGCCGCGCTCACTCGTACTCGCGCAACAGCTCTTCGATCTTCCGATTGGCGATCTCCTGCCGCCCGTCGATGCACTTGGCGTAGCGGCTCAGCAAGACCTCGACGCTGTTGCCCGCCCGCTCGGCGACCTCCGTGGGGTCGACTCCCGCGTTGAGCCATGTCGACAGCGCCGAGTGCCGGAGGTCGTACGGCCGGGCAGCGAGCGGGGAGGCAACCACGGCCGGCGGGAGCGCCAGCGTCCGCGCTTCCTGCCAGACGCGGTAGTACGTCGAGGAGCCGACCACTCCCCCGCGCTCGTTGGTGAACAGGCGTCCGTCGTCGGCGGTGCCGAAGGTGTCGAGGTGCTGCCGGAGGATGCCGACGAGCTGGGGCGGGATCGGCACGAGCCGGACCTCTTCGGCCGGCCGGTTCTTCAAACCGCGATCGTCGTGGGTCTCGCCGGAGTCCGTCCACTGCTTGCCGACGCTGGGGCGTGTCCGGTTCAGCAGGACCGTTCCCCAACCGGTCTCCGGCAGCTTCAGATCCGCTCGGGTGAGGCCGACGGCCTCAGCAGGGCGCAGAGCGCCGTAGTACATGCAGGCGAACAGACCGACGAGCCGACGGCCACGCGCCCGCCTGTAGCCGCCGACGTACGAGACCGCAGTCAGCAGAGACCGAGCCTGCTCCGGATTAGCGACCACCCGAGGATCGACCTCCTGGGCCACCTTCGGTTTCTGCCAGCGAATCCCAGTGATCGGGTGCTCTTTGAACTCCCCGAGGTCCACCGCATAGTGCAAGGCGTTGACGAGCGTCCGGCGCTTACGCCGGACGGTTTCCGCGGCTGCCGCCGTTCCGTCGAGCTTCAGCTTGAGCGAGTCCAGCACTGCCCTGCCTATCGCGGCGTCGCCGAGGTCCGAGAGGGGGCGAGAGGCCTTGGAAACCCAGTGCAGGGCGGTCGCGATCTCCGTCGGTAATTCGCGATCACCTGGCCCGGGAAGGACGAATGCCCAATTTCGCAGCGCCGTCCTGATGAGGTCATCGGAGGGCCGCCCCGGACGGTCATCGAGCAGAGCCATGGTCACCGCAGTGAGCGACTCGTTGATCCCGGCTCGCGTGTTCGGAGCGGCGTGCGGCCACTTCATGGCGAGGTACTTCAGGGCGAAGTCGTACCAGGTGGTCGAGGGTTTCTTCTCTGCCATCGAGTCCGGCAGGCCGGTGACCGTGTCGAACTCCTCACCGTCACGGGCGGCGCGCAGCAGCTTGGCCCGGAAGTGATCTGCAAGTCCCTTGGTCCGGAATTGCTCTGAGAAAACGCGACCCGAAACCGTCCATCTGACGTCATATGACGGCTTCTGTGTGTTCCTCTTCCGAACGCCCCAGACCTTGACGTCGAGTGACTTCATGCGGCAGTTCGCTCCTGGGCATTGAGCCATGCGATGAAGTCACTCCGCCAGACCCGCAGTTCTCCGTTCGGCAACTTGAATGCCTGAGGCGCTTGGCCCAACTCGCGCCAGCGGTAGAAGGTCCGACGCGAGATGCCCTTCAGTTCGGCACAGACCTCTCGAACGGTCATCAGCTCGTCTTTCACGTCAACGCTCCTTCCTGACTGAGTTGGTCGTGCAGGGCTTCGCGGGCGGTTTCGCGGTTGAGCTGGAGGTCACGGGCGATGGTGGCGGCGAGGACGGATTCACCGGGGGTGTGGCCGTGGCCGGCGTACTGCCAGTCGGCCAGGACCAGGACGGTGTCCGGCTCGATGTCGTCAAGGCCGAGGGCGGCGTGTTCCTGGGCGGCGCGGTAGTCGGCGCGGGCCTGGCGCAGTGCGCCGAGGGTGGTGGAGTAGCGGCGGGACTTGGTGGAGAAGTGGCCGCGGAAGCCGAGCATGTGCGCCCAGGCCCACAGGCGCCGGTCCGGATACAGAGGGTCGAGCGTCTTGCAGGCTTCGATCAGGCGGCGGGTGTGGTCGGGGACGCCGTGGCGTTCGAGCTCGGCGAGTTCGCCGATGCGTCGGTCGAGGGTGCCGGTGCTCTCGGCGGCTTTGGTGGCGTACTTGGCGACGTAGGAGGCGACGGCCTGTTCGGTGATCTCGGAGCCGTCGCCGAACGCCTTCACGGGCCGGATGTCGAGCTGGGTGCCCCAGCGGAAGGTGCGGGCCGGTTGGTCGGCGGCGGCCGGGACGGAGACCGAGGTGTATCTGTGCGCGGCGGCGGCGCGAATCGCGTCGGCGAGCAGGCCGGTGGTGGCCCAGGACGGAGGCGGGGTGTCCGGGCCGTCGGGTCCGTCGAGGCGGATCACGGCGTGGAAGTGCACGGCGCCGCGCTTTTGGAACTCGGCGACCTTGCCGTAGGAGACGCGGCAGACCTCTTTGAGTTCGCGTTGGGTGATGCCGGCGCGGGCGGCGATCTCACGGCGGAGGCGATTGGTGAAGCGCATCCACAGCTGTCCGGCGTGGTTGTTGAACAGTACGGCGCCCGCGTAGTCGTACGTGGTCGGGTCCAGGGCGGTGCCCAGGGCGGGATCGTCCGGGGTGTGGCGGGTGCCGCAGCGGCAGGCGCCGTGGTCGGGCCGGTTGTGGACCGGGCCGAAGGAAGGGGCGGTGAGGGTGGCGAAGACGCGGGGGTGGTCACGGACGGTGGCGGGGATGTCGTGGCGGTCGTCGCCTGCGAGGCCGGCGCGGATGAGGTGGTAGGTGTCGCCCGCGTAGGTCCAGGCGCAGGCCGGGCAGCGGGAGGCGCGGCGGTTGCCGCAGGCGATGCGGAGCCGTCCGCCCGGCTCGTTCTCGGTGGTGTAGTGGTGCAGTACCTGACCGGTGGTCTTGTCCTTGTGCAGCACCCAGCCACGCAGGTGGATCGGGTCGGCGCAGCCGCCGGTGCGGCGGATCTGCTCGTGCCAGCGGTGGTAGTCGTCGGCCGAGGCCACCCTCAGCAGGTCGCCGAGGGTGACCGGATCCAGGCCCGCGAAGGTCGCGGTGTCAGGCACGGGCACCCTCCCGGTCCCGGCGGGCGGGAGCGGTGCCGGTGCCGTGGCAGGCCGGGCAGTCGACGGTGATGGTGTGCAGGTGGCCGTGCGAGTCGCGGCCGCCGAGGGTGATGGCGACCGTGGCAAAGCCGTCGCAGGCCGGGCAGATTCTCGGCGCGGGCGGGGTGGGTTGGGTCATGATGGTGGTTCCTTTCGACTGCGGTTGGAGGGAACGGCCCCGGGTGGCGGCGTGCTTGGCGGCTTGTGCGCCACCCGGCGGCCGGTCAGCGAGGAAGGCGCGTGCCCCGGCGGCCACGTCCTTTGGCCGCGTACATGGCCGCATCGGCGGCGGCGAGCGCATCGGTCAGCGTGCGTACCGGCAGCTCGGCGACGCGGCAGGCACCGACCGAGGCAGCCAGCGGCAGCGGCACGCCCTGGTGGTTCAGCGGCTGGTGAAGGGCGGCGATCAGCGCATCCAGGTCGGCGGCGTCCAGGTTCCGGACGACGGCGACGAATTCGTCCCCGCCCAGGCGTCCGGCGGTGCCGTGACGGCCGCACCAGGTGCGCAGCCGGTGAGCGGTGGCGACGAGGGCGGCGTCCCCGGCAGCGTGGCCGTGGGTGTCGTTGAGGGTCTTGAAGTGGTCGAGGTCGACCAGGAGCACGGCGGCCTGCGGGTGCCGGCGGATGATGTGTTCGGCGCGAGCGGCCCATCCGGCGCGGGTGTGCAGGCCGGTGAGCGGGTCGCGGCGGGCCGAGGCAAGACGGCGGGTGAGGATGCTCCCGTGCACGGCCCAGCCGACTAACGGCACCAGGGCGGCAGCTATGTGCGGATCCATGAGTGTTCCTTTCGATGCTGGCGGTTGGCGGAGCGTGGTCCTGGGTGGCGGCGTGCTTGGCGGCTTGTGCGCCACCCGGTGACCGGTCAGCGGCGGTGCTGGGCAGAGGCGAGCGAGCGGATGACCAGGGCGCAGACGGCGACCGAGGCGGCGGTGACGGCGACGGCCAGGAGCAGGGAGACCAGGACAGTGCCGACGACCAGGACCAGGGCGGTGCCGCCGCCGACCAGGGCCAGCGCGGTGCCGGGGGTCAGCTGCACGACCGGCCGGGACGGCACCGGGGCCGGGGCCGCGGCCGGGGTGACAGCGGTCGGGGGCTGCTCGACGGCGGTCGACTCGACGACAGCGGGCAGGGTGGCCGTGCTGGTGGGCTGAGGCATGGCCGGGAGCTTCGGGCGGAGCATGAGCGGGTCTCCTTACTTGACGAAGGGGTCGACGACCGAGGCCAGGAGGCTGTCGGCGATGAGGTAGCCGCCGAGCAGCAGCACCAGGACCAGCCACAGCGGCGGGCGGACGAGCTTGACGCCGAGGACTCCGACGACCAGCAGGGCGAACCAGAGCGGGACCTCCACGGTGGCCTCCTAGCGGGCCTTGCAGCGGTGGGTGCGGGCGGCGAGCTGGGCGGCGGACTGGGAGGAGTAGTCGGCGGACCAGCCGCAGCCGTCGGCGCTGCACACGGCGGTGTGCTTGGTGGTGCCGTTGCGGTCGCGGTGGGTGCCGATCTGCACCGGGCCGATCCGCATCAAGGAGTGGAAGAAGTCACGGGCGGGCATGAGGAGTTGTCTCCTTTCGGGTCAGGCGAGCTGGGCGGCGATGGCGTCGGCCAGGTGCGGCGGGACGCCGAGGCGGGCGCGCAGGGTGTCGGTGTCGATCGGTGATCCGGTGCGGGCGCGGTGGTCGTCGGCGACCTTGCGGGCGTGGTCGACCAGCGCGGCCGGGACCGGCACCGCCGGGGGCGTGGGGGGAGCCGGGTCGGCAACCGGGAGGGCCGGAGTTTCCTCGGGCTCCGGGACCGCGACGGGTTCGGGCGCCGGGTCCGGCTCGGCGACTGCGGCCGGTTCGGGCTCGGCCTCAGGCACGGGGTCTGGGTCCGGGGCGGCGGATGCCAGCGAGGTCGGGGAGCGGTGCGCGGGTGAGTGGGCGAGCAGGGTGCCGCCCATGAAGGCCAAGGCGGGCCAAGCGGCGACGAGGATGCGCAGCCAGGCCGGGACGTCGTCCAGGTTGAGCAGTCCGGCGGTGGCGACGTTGGCGCCGAGCGAGGCGATCAGGGCGATGAGGAACCAGCACCAGGCCAGCCGGGACGGCCCGTCGGTGCGCAGCCGTCGCCAGGCGGCGACCAGGAGCAGATCCACGCTGACCGGGTAGGCCCAGGCTTTCCACCCGTCCTGTCCGGCAGCGGCGGCCAGGTCGTGCAGGTGGGCGAAGGAGAGGGCACCGGCGATCACGGCCTGGACCAGAACGGCGTCCAGTCGCAGGGTCGAGCGGAGCATGGGGTGTCCTCCTTCCGGGCTCAGGCGGTGGCCGGGGCGGACTTGGCCGCCGGGGCGGAAGCCGGTGCGAGGGCGTCGAGCTCGGGCCGGAACGGGGCCAGGTCGGGCAGGTCCGGGGTCAGGTCGGCGTGCCGGTTGCAGGCGTTCACGGCCTTGCGCAGCGAGGTGTGCGGGGTGCGGATGCGAGCCCATCCGCCGGTGGAGTCACCGGCCACGGCGACGCCGGGGGTGTCGGGTGATATCTGGACCGCAGCCAGCACGGCGTCCGGGGCGATGTCGCCGAAGGCCATGTTCGCCGAGGACTCGTCGTTGACCCGGTGCGCGGTGCGGCCGGTGAGCTGGGCGCGGAGCATGGTGATGCCCTTGCCGAGTTCGGAGCCGAAGCGCTGCCCGCAGATCTCCAGATAGATGCCGGCGGCGCGGCCGAGCTGGGCGAGCCGGGCCAGGGCGGTGATGATCCGGTCCCGGCGCTTCTCCTCCTCCTTGGTGTTGAACAGGGCCAGCTCGGCGACCTCGTCGACGAGCACCACGATCGGCACCGGGCGCAGGTCCTCGGGCAGGTCCCAGATGTCGGCGGCGATCTCCGCATCCGGTATGTCGGCGGCGATGCGCTGCTCGGCGCGGATGAGCTGATAGACGTCCTCCATGTGCGCCACCAGCGCATCCAGGAGTTCGGCGGCGGTGTCGGGGTTGTCGGCGAGCGCGGAGAAGCGGCGGGCCAGCGGGTACAGCTCCACACCCTGCTTGCAGTCGATGCCGACCAGGGCCACCGGCTGAGCGGCCAGCTCGGTGACCAGGTTGCGCTGGTAGACGGACTTGCCGGACTTCGTCGCGCCCAGGGTCAGCGCGTGCGGGACGGTGCGGTAGTCGCGGTAGTGCACCTCGCCGTCCTCCCGCAGGGCGACGGGAATGCGCGTCGGCGTGCGCTCCAGCTTGGCCGGCATCTGCACCCGCTTGAGCACGTCGTAGCCGGTCATTCGCAACTCGACCACTCCGGAGCGCAGTTCACGGGAGGTGATGCCGTACATCCCGAACGAGTGACGCAACCGGTCACACGAGGCGGCCACATCGAAGGCGTCCTGGCCGGGCCGCAGCTTGATCCGTAAGACGAGGCCGGTCCGGGTCGGACGTACCCGCAGGATGCGCGGGGCCCGCGGCTCGGGAACGGGCCGGTTGATCAACCGGGCGAGGGCGAGACGCCACCGAGGGGGCGGAACGGTCAGCCCGCAGGCGTCCATGACCGAGCCGTAGCGGATCAGGACCCGCAGCGCGGCGAGGGTGACTCCGAAGGTCAGCCAGTACCAGGCGGGGCGCCGCCACCGCAGGAGACCCGCAGCAGCGACGACCAGTACCAGGGCAACGATCAGCCACGTCATGGCTCAGACCGCCTTCGGCTTCGCGGCGGTGTCGGCCAGCGAGGTGACCGCGACCGCGCGGAAGGCGATGCCGTGCCGCTTCTGGCCGTTGAACTCGGTCTCCCACGGCCGGGCGATCAGACCGGTCAGCGCAACCGGGGTGCCCATGGCCAGGTCACCGGAGATGCCGGTTTCCGGGACGGTAAGAGACAGGATCTCCACCTCGTCGTTGGCCGCGAACATCACGTCGACCGTCATCAGCTTGGCGCCGGTCTCGGCGTCAATGGCGATCTCACCGGTACTGCGGTCGCGGACCTTGGGCTGCGGGGCCTTGGCGACCATCACGGTCGCGCCGGAGGTGTCGACGGGGATCTGACGCATGAGTTGCGCTCCTAGAGTCGATGAACCTGACGCACTTAGTACGTCATCTGAACTTGAGACTGCACCTGTACTACTTGGTGTGTCAAGTGGGTTGTTCTCGACTGCTGTCCGAGAGGTGTGCTGCACTAGGTACGACAACCACGGAGAGGGGCTATGGCCGACTTCACTGCCGGGCGTGCCGCGTACTTGCAGATTGCCGACGAGTTCAAGCGCAGGATCCGGGACGGGGAACTCGCGCCGGGGGACAAGCTGCCCTCAGAGGCACAGCTGATGGCGGAGCACGGCGTGTCCCGCACCGTGGCCCGGCAGGCGATCTCCCGACTCCGCGAGGACGGCTACGCGATCTCCCACCAGGGCAAGGGCAGCTTTGCCACGCTGCCCGGCGAGGGCACCCCGGCGAAGCGGAGCCCGGAGTTCGAGCAGATCACCGAGTACCTGTCGGAGGTTCGCCGGGACGTGCGCCGTCTCGCCGAACGGATGGACCGGCTTGAGGAACTGGTGCGACAGCAGGCCGGAGGACAGTGATCAACACGTCCATGCGGCGCGCCAGTTCGCCCACCTCATCACCCAGTTCTCTCACCTGGTCGATCAGTTCCAGCCGTTCTAACGGGGTCAGCGCCACGACAGCCCCTTCGTCGCACTCTCGGCCTGACAGCTCTTCGGGTTGTCAGCAACGCTAGGACCGGCCCGGCTCACTACCCCGGAAAATCTCTCCGGGGTTCAGCGAACGGACAGGGGGACGCTCTTCCCATGCGAGGAATGACGACGAACCTGACGATCGGTGAGCGGGTCGCTTGGTACCGCCGCCGGCGCGGCATGTCCCAGGAAGTCCTGGCCGGTCTGGTGGGCCGTACGGTCGACTGGCTGAGCAAGGCCGAGAACAACCGGCTGGAGCTGGACCGGCTGTCGGTCATCAAGTCCCTGGCCGACGCGTTAGACGTGACCCTTGGCGATCTGCTCGCCGAGCCGACCCTGATGGAGTGGACGGCCGACAGCGGGACCCGTACGGTGCCGGCGCTTCGGTCGGCGCTGATGAACTACCGGCAGCTCACCCCGCTTCTGGGTGTGACCACCGAAGGCGAACCGACACCTCTCGACGAGCTGAAGAACAGCGTGGCCGAAGTCTGGGACGCCTACCAGGATTCCCGGTACGGGTTCGCGACCCGGCGTCTTCCCCTCGTACTGGCCGATGCGCTCATCACAGCCCAGGCGCAGACGGGCCGGGACCGCGAGCGCGCCCACGAGCTGATGGCGATGACCTACCAGAGCGCCGCCATGGTGCTGACCAAGGTTGGCGAAACCGACCTCGCATGGATCGCGGCGGACCGCGGGCTGGCCGCAGCTCAGCAGTCCGACAACATGGCCGTCACCGGGTCGCTCTTCCGCTCCGTGGCTCACTGCCTCCTGTCCAACGGCCGCTTCGATGCCGCCGTTCAGTTGGTCAGCGACGCAGCCGACTACCTTCGTCCAGCGCTCAGGAACGCCAGCGCGGAGTTCCTGTCGATCTACGGGACTCTCTTCCTGGCGGGGTCGATGGCCGCCGCGCGCGCCGATGACCGCGCCACCACTCGCGCATTCCTCGCCGAGGCGGAGCAGGCAGCCCAGCGCCTGGGACGCGACGCCAACCACATGTGGACCGCGTTCGGTCCCACGAACGTCGCGATTCACCGAGTCGCCACGGCGGCGGAACTGGGAGACATGCAGGTGGCCATGGATCTTGGCCCACAGATCGACACCAGCGGTCTGCCCATTGAGCGGCGGGCGCGTCACAACCTCGAAGTGGCTCGAGCCCTCAGTGCGCACAACCGGACGGACGACGCCCTGTCGATGATCCTTGAAGCCGAGCGGTGGGCACCGGAGCAGGTCCGCAGCCACTACCTCGCCCGGGAGCTTGTCCTCAGCTGGGTGCGGAACCAGCGCGGCCGGCCGAGTCGGCCCCTGGCAGAACTTGCCGACCGGCTGCATGTCGTCTGAGGTGGGTACGCTCGGCCGCATGGCAGCGAGCGAGCACGAAGCGAAGATGGCGCATCCGCGCATGGCAGCGGGTGCGCTTTTCTTTGACGCCGACGGGCGGGTCCTCATGGTGCAGCCCACCTACAAGGACTACTGGGACATCCCCGGCGGCTACGTCGAAGTGGGGGAATCGCCGCTCCAGGCCGCCGTTCGTGAGGTGCGAGAAGAGCTGGGCATCACTCCGCCCCTGGTGCGCTTGCTGGCCATCGACTGGGCACCGAACGACGCCGAGGGCGACAAGGTGCTGTACCTCTTCGACGGCGGGCAGCTCACACCGGAGGCCCAGGCCGAGGTGAGCTTGCAGGCGGACGAACTGAGAAGCTTCGCATTCGTGGCCCCGGACGAGGTGGCCCAGCGGACGATTCCCCGCCTGGCGCGGCGGATCCTTGCCGCGATCGAGGCCCGAGCATCAGGGACCGCACCGGTCTATCTCGAACATGGACGGCGGCCAGACGGCATTGCCGCATAGCGGCATGGAGGAAGCCGACATGGCCTGAGCCTAGCGCGGTGGAAGTTTCTCTACGTTCATCAAGGGCTCGCTTCGCTCGCTCGTCCGGCGGCCAACGGCGCTCTTCGACCACCGTCACCCGGCCGCCGGACACTCTGCCCAAGCACATCAACGGCTGCTCTGGCCCGCACGCCACCGCCACCACGATCCGGCCTTGAGAGAGGAAAAACACCGCAGCAGCCAGACCCCAACGCCTCGCTTCCGGAGCCACCACGCACCCTTTCCACCCGGTTGCCTACACCCATAGGTCGGTCGGATCGAACCGAGGGCCGCACCAAGCGCGGCGGCGCCGGCCGGTCGCCGCCGCGCCGCCTCCCTGTCTTCGCCACCGGCCGCACGCCGCCGCCCGCCCGGCACCGCACACAGCGGCCACACTCCAACACGGGCACGGGAGCGAACAGTGCCCCCAGCAGTGCAGGTCAAAGACGCTTTGTGTTCCCGCAAAAGGCCGGATCGTGGTGACAGTGGCATGCAGGCCGACGCTGCCAGATGCGCGGGCGTTCGTACGCCCCCGCCGATCCCACGCCAGGTCGCCGACCGGACGGCGAGTGCAGCCATGAGAAGGGAGAACCCCGCCGTGGCCGGGCCGGTCGGCTCCGAGACTTTAGGCAGCCACTTTGGGGCGAGCCTCTCAGATCATGGCCCAAGATCGGGCATTAGCGGGCAGGTCCACAAGCCTGCCCGATTCGCGGGCCAGCGTAATGGGCCATGATCACTCGCCCCAAAGCAGCTCCCGCCCAAAGTCTCAGAGCCGACCTCTCGCCGCGGTCAACTTCCCGTTGACGCGGGACGGCATGGAAGGAGAATGCGGGATAACCGATTACGGCTAATCCGCATAAAGCTGCGGATCAGAAGGTAACCGCGCCCCACACGTGCCCGATCGAGCGGAAAACCACAGGAGAATACCAGGCAGCCACAGTAGCCCGACACAAAAACGGCCCCGACCGAACAACCAGGTCAGGGGCCGCTCTCATAGCTCACAGAGCGGAGACAGCGGGGTTTGAACCCACGGCGGTGCCACCACCACGGCGGTTTTCCTGCCTGCCGAAATCTCCATCTCGGCTTTTCCATGCCCTTCGGGCTTCAACTCCAGAGGAACCCTTCCCGTTTGGAGGGGGCTGTGGCCTGCGTCGATGATGCCCGATGCGCGACGGCGAGCGCCAGCCACTCCGTTTCCGTGTGTCGCGCGTCACACTCTCGTTGATCATGGGTTTGACCTGCACAGACAGCTTGCGCGGCAAACGGCGTTCTGGGCACTCCAGGACTGAGTCCGGTTACGGGAAGTGTGGCCCGCCGACTCGTGATCCCCCCGATCGTCCTCAGGGCACACAGGCCGCATCCATGACGCCGGACCCTCAACCGACCGTACCGTCTCGTCCAAGTACCCGGTCAGCTCACCGTCTCGATCTGATGAGCAGTTTTACGGGCGCAAGGTCGTGGTTGCAGTACAGCAGCGGAGTACAGCAACCACCGCAGCCGCAACCACCCGCCAACAACCATCAACGGCCGACTGAGCAGTCCAACAGACCTCGATGACCACCCTACCGATAGTTCGCATCTAGAGGACCCGAGCAACGGCGCCCGTGGACTATCTGTGGACAAGTGATCGCCAACCGATCCGCTAGCGGCCGATAACCTGCGCACGCGTCCGAGACCGAAAGGCCCTCCGGAGCCGTGTGCGCAGGTTCGAATCCTGCCGGGGGCACACTGCGCAAGTGTGTCAAAGACCCCGTCACCAGCGAGTTCGCTGGGTGCGGGGTCTTCTTGCGCGTGCAGGCGGATGCCGCCGGGAGCAGCAGCGCGTTCCGCACGAGCACGAGTGCGGGGACGTTCCTCCCGCCGACCACCGCGAGCACAGTACGAGCGCAGCGCCCGCCGGAGAACGGCCGGGGCGGGGCGTCCGCGGACCGGCTTGACCAGCGCAGGCGGGACCGTGGCGAGGGCGTCGGTCATGCTGTCCCCCCTGTTTCGCCGACGCCTCCGCCCACCGGGCGTCGATGTACTTCAGCGCGAGCTCCAGCAGGGACAGGACCACCTTGCCCCCGCGCAGGGAGTCGGGGAGGCCGGTCACCGTGTCGAACGGCTCGCCCTGGCGGAGAAGCTCCGCGAGGCGTTCGGCCGTGTCGGGGGCCACCCGGCCCAGTTCGACGAAGCCGTGTCCAAAGGCGTTCAAATCCGCGCGCAGGTACGGAAAGTCTTTTTCCGAGCCTGCGCATACAAGGGCGTCCCGCAGTGCGGTGGTCGCGTTTCGGGCCGCGTACCGTCCGTCGCTGTCGAGAGGCGACCACGTGGTGGCATCACGCCCACTGGTCAGCTCGTCCCGCATCGGTGGTCGTCTCCTCAGAGAGCGCAACGACCGCCGCGTACGGCGTCGGGTACTGCTCGTCGAAGCGGTCGATCCTCGCCAGAAGCTCCGCGGAGGCCACCAGCGCGGTCGCGAGGGCGACCGGCCTCAGCGGGTTGGTCGCCGGCCGTCGCATCGGCGCGCGGAGCCACTGGTAGCGGTCGCCGGACAGCGGAATGGGGCCAGGCACTACGACGGCGGAGCCTTCACCGAGGTAGCGGTACGGCGGCGGGGAGGATGTTTCGCGCTCAAGGCAGTGCGTGAAGGTCTCGCGGCTCTGCGAGCCGAGGAAGAATCCGACGCGCTGCGCCTTGCGGTCGATGAGCGAAGGCCCGAACGGCAAGCCACTGCGCAGGATCCGGTCGAACATCTCCAGGCCGAGGCGCTGTTCCACGCTCACTACGTCGAAGAGGCGGCCCGTCGCCAGCAGGCAGGGCATCCGCGGGTCGTCCGCCCAAACCTGTAGGCACTGCGCCGGATCGTCCGCCGCCTGAGACAGCCATTCCATGCCCCGCCTGGTCATCCTCTGCACGTCGTCTCACCTTCAGTCGGACTGCGGCGGCCCCGATGCCGCCGTACGTCCAGACTCACGGTCCGGCCCGTGGCCGGGGCAGATGACGAGGGGTGACGGGGGATGACGCGTCCACGCACGGCACGGCATCCCCCGTCCTCCCCATTTCTTGCTGGCGATCTCCGGTTATTTCCTACACGGAGCGCTGACCAGCGCGTACAGTCAGTGACAGAATCCCTCGAGCTGTCGCACCGGCATGGTGCAGGGAGTGAAGAGCCGTCTTGAAGCCGACCAGTGTCCGCTTGCGTGAGGCTCGCACGAGCCGGGGTTGGAGTCAGCCACGACTGGTGAGGGAGCTTCGCCAGGTCGCCGCCCAGCGCGGCCATCAGCTCCCGTCGGATGCCAGCGTGAAGCGACGTATTGCCAGCTGGGAGAACGGGCACAGTACCCCGGACGTTTTCTACGGCCCGCTTCTGTGTGACGCTTTCGGCACCAGCGCGGTCGAGCTTGGATTGAGGCGCGGGGAGTCTAAGGACGTCGCTCTGCTCGATGCTGCCTATCCCGCCAGCCCGGATGATGCCATCCGGACGGTTGGCCAACTGTGGCGTGCTGATCTGAACCGGTACGACCCGTTGCTCACGGCGGAGCCGTCCGAGCCCGCGTGGAACGAGGCATCCCTTCGGTGGTTGGTTGCGCCCGAGCCGGGCATCCCGCGGCCGCGTACCGAGGGCGTCCGGGTCGGTCTCGGCGACGTGGCAGCCGTGAAGACCACGACGGACGTGTTCGCTCAGCTTGACGATCAGTTCGGCGGGGATCATGCGCGTCACTCGGTGATCCAGTACCTCAACAACGATGTGGCTCCGCTCCTGCGGGGCCGGTACACCGAGCAAGTGGGGCGAGTCCTGTTTTCTGCCGTGGCAGAAGCGACCCTCCTTGCCGGCTGGATGTCCTACGACGCCTGTCACCACGGGCTCGCCCAGCGGTACTTCCTCCAGGCCCTCCGGCTCGCCCAGGACGCCAACGACCGCCGACTCGCGGGCAGCATTCTGTCAGCGATGAGCCATCAGGCGACTTTTCTGGGGCGGTACACCCAGGCAGTTACTCTCGCCCGTGCCGCTCTCATGGGCATCTCTCCGGTAGCCACGCCGACATTGCGTGCACAGTTCCACGCGATGGAGGCCCGTGCCCTTGCGTGTACCGGCGACGTCGTTGCCTGCGAGGCTGCTCTGAGCGCGGCGACCAAGGCTCTCGAAGGCCGGAACAACGAGGACGAGCCGGAGTGGATCAGCTATTTCGACGAAGTCGAACTCGCCGCCGAGGCCGCCCACTGCTTCCGTGACGTCAACAGCGCCCGTCGGGCCGTCGCCTACGCCGAGAACGCCATGAGCGGCAGCCACGTGCGAAGCGACTTCTTCGCAACCATGGTCCTGGCCGACGCCCACTTACGGGCCGGCGATGTCGAGGAAGCATGCCGCGTAGCACTCGACACGCTGGATCTCGGAGAACAACTCAAGTCGGCGCGATGCATCAGCTACCTCGCGGAGTTCCGCCGAAACCTCAGCACGGTCGGCAAAAGCAGGCAGCGCGTGGGTTTGCAGAGCAGGCCCGCGAACACAGGTTGTGGATCGCCGCAGAGCAGTGGGGCTGACCAGGAAGTACCGGCCTCAGCAGAGGACGACCGCTCTCTCAGAAGGGGCTCCACTCCTCACGTCCCTCGCCCGTCCGCAGGGAGCGCACCCGCCGGGCGAACTCGGCGTCAGAACGCTCGCTCACGCCGATCTGGTGGCCGAGCCACGCCACCATCATCAGCTCTCGCAGGTCGGCCAGTGTCTCGTATCCGGGCCAGTTCATGAGGTCGAACCCGTACCGGTGGACGAACTCGGCGTACTGCGCTTGGGTGTGCCAGCCGTACCGGTCGTAGAAGAGCGCTGTCTGGATCAGGTCCCACTCACGCGGAGCGAGAGCGAATCCGTCGAGGTCGATGAGGACGGCATGACCATCCCGGTGGCGGAGGATGTTTCCGATACTGGCATCTCCGTGGATCATCCCGAAGGGAAGGACGAAGTCCAGTTGGTCGTACTCCTTGGCGAGCTTGGTCGCCCGTTCCTCCAGGAAGGACCGGTCCTCCTCGGAGACGGCATTCAGACCGTCCAGTGAGGCCGAGAGCTTGGCCATGGGATTGAAGTACGGAAGGCTCAGTGACGTGGGTTCCTCCAGCCAGTGCAGCCGGCGGAGCAAGTCGGCCAGCTCACCGACTGTCGCGTACTCCTCGCGCTCCTGAACGCTCTCCCAGAAGGTCACCACCAGGCCGCGCACGACGACGGGCTGAGCAATCCCGGCCGGCACCCGAGTGGCCGGAAAGTCGACCTTCTGCAGCCAACGGGCCACGCCTACGGCGCGCTCCATCTCCGGCAGCACACTGGGGTCACGAGCGATGCGGACAATGACCGGTAAGGACGCCAGCCGGTACACAGCATGGGAGCCGAGCCGCAGCAGCTCCGCCCCGTCGACATCCAGTCCAGCCGTCTCACAGGCCTCGCGCAGGACAGCTGCCACGCCCTCCGCCGTGAACACCGTACCGCCGCCGACCGGTTTCCCGCCGCTGCCCGAGATCATGCCTCCGACGATACGGCGCAGCCACACCCCTGGACAGGGCATCCCTGTCGAGACCGCCTGGATTCTCGTACGGCTGAGAAAGAACCCCGCGGAAGCGGACTACGCACTGGCGAGAGGCCGTGCGGTCCGGAGCGGCACCCCCGGGATCCATTTCGACGACTGGTCCTCGCTCCCTCCCCGCGAGAAGGAACGCCGCAGCTCCTGGCTCAGGCGGCACGGGCGCTCTCCGTTCCAACAACTGCAGATCAGCGAGCAGTTCCTCGTCCTCGCGGGCATCAGCGTGACCGACTGGGGTCCGCCGCCGACCGACGGACCGTCGACAACGGCCACCCAGCCACGCGCTTGAATCGGCCTCCCGCAGACACGCACCCCCACACCGACCGCTCGCGAGTACGTCGTGGCCTGGGGCGGATTCCGCGAGACGGGACCACGGGCGGCTTTGTCGCTCAGGTGCCTGATGGCGCTCTGCCGGGTCCTGAAGTCCGTCGGCACGCACGGAGTCCGGTCGCCGGCCGCTGCCGCGCACATGGCGGGGCCCGGGAGGCGTATCCAGCTCCCGGGCCCCTGGGGTGCCACCATGTGCGCTCGTCGGCGGTGTCGTTGAGCACGGATCAGGTGTCAGGCCGTCGCGTTCTACCGTTGAACTACCGCACCGTGCAGAGGTGCAGACGAGAGTCGAACTCGCATCCGACGGCGGTCGTCCGTGCCCGCCCCGTCCGGTGAGCGGCGGCGAATGCTGAAGCTGGGGCGAGAGTCTGAGCTTGGCCGCGGTCAGGATGTGTCCTGTGCCCGCGTCGGTCAGGCTGAACCTCAGTTTCAGCTTGCGCCCAGGGCGCGTTGCCGGTCCTCACCCGGCCCGCGCCTGTTGCGCACCCCCGCGCTCGCACGCGGGGGCGATCATGGGGTTCGCGGCGGTTCAGGCGAGCAGGTAGCCGAACACCGCGTCGCCGACGCGCTGGTCGACGACCTCCGTGCCGTTGGCCTCCTCCCGCGCGAACTTCACGGCCTGCTGGAGCTTCTCCACCCGCTCCAGCAGCTCGTTCACCCGTCGCGCGGGAAGCGCACCGGAGAAGCGCACGGTCGTCCAGTAGCCGATCGGCACGTCCTCGTAGTACACCTCGACCTGCGCCGGGTGCTTGTCCGTCGCCTCGGCCTTGACGTGGTTGCGGGGGACCTTCTTGGTGCGGATGGTGCGCACCGGCTCGGTCTTCCACCAGTCCGTGGAGGGGTCCAGGGACCAGGACTCGGCCGCGTCCAGCACGGGGAGCTTCTTGACGAAGGCGTGCAGTTCGGCGAGCTGCTTCTCCAGGAAGAGCAGGTGGCTGACCGGGACGTCGGTGAGGATGGTCCGGCCGTCCACCGTGACGTCGGCACGGGCCGCGCAGTTCGCCCAGTCCTTGGTGGCGACGACGTCGAACAGCCGGGTCAGCGACGTGGCCATGTCCCGCAGGACGTCCTCCGCCTTGACCTGCACCCGGGTGGACTCCGGCGGCAGCTGCTCGCCTTCCTCGTCCTTGGGCTGGTAGGTGCGCGAGATGCCGGCGAGCAGCGCGGGCTTCTGCACCTTGTGGTGGGCCGCGGTGATGTCCTGAAGAGCCTTGCTCTTCACGCCCTTCTCCACGGCGATGATCTGGTTGAGCTTGGTCACCGTCTCCCCCTTCGAACGCCTGAACAGTAGGTCGGCGGGGGACGGTGTGTCGCCTGATTTTTTTCGGCGCCTCGGCGCCTCTTCGTGGCGGGTTCGGAATCTGTGCGGGATGCCTTCGTCGTGCCGGGTGCGTGTGACGGGGTCGTTCGGCCGGTGACTGTCCGCGGTCATGCGGTGCGTTTGCGGGCCGCTGTCTTCTTCGGGCTGGTCGTGGTCTTCTTCGCTGCCGTCTTGCCGGTGCCGGTGCGGGCCGTCTTCTTCTCCTTCGACGGCTGCTTCTGCTGTGCCGTCCTGGACGCCGTCTTTCGGCTCGCGCCGGCGCCCGTGGTCTTCTTGGCCGTGGCCTTGTCCGTCTGTGCCGCCTTTCCGGTGCCCGCCTTGCCCGAGGCGGTGCGGGAGGCGGCCGTGCGGGAGGCGGCGCTCTTGCGGCGGGGCAGGTGCCTGACCTCGGCCTCCTCGGCCTCCTCGGCCTCCTCGTCCTCCCCGGCTTCCTCGCCGCCCTCGGCGGTCGCTTCGGTGCCCTCGTCCGTCTCGCCGACGGCCTCTCCCCGGGACTGTTTCGCGGCGCGCACGCTGTTCTCCAGGGCGGCCATCAGGTCGAGCACCTTGCCGCCGGTGGCCGGCTGCGGAGCCTCGGGGGGCGTCTCGCCGGAGGTCTTGGCGGCGATGACCTCCTCGAGCGCCTCGCGGTACTCGTCGTGCAGGTCGGCCAGGTCGACCTCGCCGAGGGTGTCCATCAGGGCGTCGGCGAGATCCAGTTCCTTGTCCCGGACCGAGACCTCGACGTCCGGGGCCGCGTCCTGGGGGGCGCGGATCTCGTCCGGCCACAGCAGGCCGTGCATGACGATGACGTCGTCGACGACGCGGAGCATGCCCAGGCGTTCCCGGCCGCGCAGGGCGAACTTGGCGATCGCCACCCGGTTGCTGCGTCTGAGCGCCTCGCGCAGCAGGGTGTAGGGCTTGGCGGCGGAGGCGCCGTTGGCGGCCAGGTAGTAGGCGTGCTCCAGCTGGAGCGGGTCGATCCGGTCGGCCGGGACGAAGGCCACGATGTCGATGGTCTTCGCGGTGGGCAGCGGCAGGTGGGCCAGGTCCTCGTCGGTGATCGGGACGATGGTGCCGTCCGCCTCCTCGTAGCCCTTGCCGATCTCGGCCTGGCTGACCTCGCGGTCCTCCAGTTCGCACACCTTGCGGTAGCGGATGCGTCCGCCGTCCTGCGTGTGGATCTGGCGGAAGGAGACGGAGTGGCTCTCGGTGGCGTTCACCAGCTTGATCGGGATGCTGACCAGGCCGAACGAGATGGCGCCGTTCCATATGGATCGCACGTGCAGCACCTTCCGCGGTCGTCGTGGTTTGCGTTGATTGTCGGTATGAAAGGCGATACGCGCCGAGTGCGTGGTTTTCTTATCGTATGGCGCCGATCACAGAGGTGGAGGGGCGACGGCTCGCGCTCAGCAACCTGGACAAGGTGCTGTATCCGGCCACCGGGTTCACCAAGGGCGAGGTGCTGCACTACTACGCGACGGTCGCCGACGTCCTGCTCCCCCATCTGCGTGACCGGCCGCTGTCCTTCCTGCGCTATCCGGACGGGCCGGACGGGCAGGTCTTCTTCGTCAAGAACGTGCCGCCCGGTACGCCCGCGTGGGTGAGGACCGCCGAGGTGCCCCGGTCGGAGGGGCCGGCCCGGATGGTGGTGGTGCAGGACCTGCCCAGCCTGATGTGGGCGGCCAACCAGGTCACCGAGTTCCACACCCCGCAGTGGCTGATCGACGCTCCGGGCGAGGCGGACCGGCTGGTGTTCGACCTGGATCCGGGGCCGCCGGCGACCGTGGTCGACTGCTGCCGGGTGGCACTGTGGCTGCGGGAGCGCCTGGCCGAGGACGGGGTCGAGGCGTACGCGAAGACGTCGGGTTCCAAGGGGCTGCATCTGCTGGCCGCGGTGCGCGGGGCGTCCAGCGAGGACACCTCCCGGTACGCCAAACAGCTGGCCATGGAGGCGGAGCAGGCCATGCCGCGGCTGGTGCTGCACCGGATGACCCGCAGTCTGCGGCCGGGGAAGGTGTTCGTGGACTGGAGCCAGAACGCGGCCCGGAAGACCACCGCGGCGCCCTACACCCTGCGGGCGCGGCCCGAGCCGACCGTGTCGGCGCCGGTGACCTGGGAGGAGATCGAGGAGTGCCGGGCTCCGGAGCGGCTGGTGTTCCGGGCACCCGACATCGCTCCGCGGGTGCAGGACCACGGTGATCTGCTCGCACCGCTGCTCGATCCACGGCACGCCGCCGAGCTGCCGTGAGCGATCCGCGGCACGCCGCCGAGCCGCCCTGGAACGTCCGCGACACGCCGCCGAGCCGCCCTGGAACGTCCGCGGCAGACGGCCGAGCCGCCCTGGGAGGGCGCCCTGCCCCGGCCGCCGCGGGGCGCGGTCACACCTTCTTCCAGGTGTGCCGGTCCCGTGCCAGGGCGTACAGGGCCTCCACATCGGCCGGTTTCAGTACGCCGCCCAGGCGGGCCAGGCCCGGCAGGTCCCGGTCCCGCAGCACCCGGACGCCCCGGGCCGGCGCCGCCGACGCCACCTCGGCCGGGCCGACCAGCACCAATACGGGGTGGACCTCGGCGGTCAGCGCATAGGAGGCACGGTCGGCCACGGACCGGACCCGGCGCAGCAGCGGCTCGGGGGCACGGCGGCCGAGGATCACCGTCGGGCCGACGACCCGGACGCGCTGCCTGCGCGCGTAGACGGCGTGCAGGGCGAACAGGCCGCCCGGGCCGATCGTCAGGTGGTGGACGCGGTCGCCGCCGGGCAGCGGTATCGAGTGGACGGTGCGCCAGCCTGCGCCCTCCAGGCGGTCCAGCTCACCCCCGGCCGTCTGCTCGGCGGTGAGCGCGCGGCGGCGCGGGTCGGGACGGAGGCGGCGGGCGGGGCCGGGCCGCCGTTCGAGAGCGATCAGCAGGGCCTCGCCGGGGCGGTTGGGGGCCAGGTCGTCGTCCGGGTGGAGACCGAGCCGGGCCAGGTCGGCGGGCGTCGGCACGGGCGGCGGCCCGACGGCGACCGTGCCGGCGAGGAAGGGATCGAGCGCCTGCAGCACCCGGTCGTGCTCGTCCTCGCGGAGCAGGTGGACGCGGCCGGCCTCGCGGTCGTACCAGGCGACCGTGGAGCCGTCGGGTCTGCAGACGCAGAGACGTTCCTGTCCGTGGTACCGGCGGGGCAGAACGCGCAGCCCGCCGGGGCCGGGCGGCTCGTTCCTGCGACGCGGTCCGGTCATGCGGATCACCCCCTGTGCCATGGGAACAGGCGGAGCGCTCCCGCGGCAAGAACGGGGACGGAGTCGTCCGCCATGCGACGGCACCGGCGAGCCGCGACGACCGGAGCCCCGGACGGGCGTGCGGCGTGGGCACGCGGTGCACCGGGGGCGTATTCCCCTTCCCGGCCGGCCCTACCCCCGCGCACACGACACCGGGGCTGACGCCGGTTCAGGTGACAGCCTCGCCGACGGCGCGGTGTCGCGGGCATCCGACGACTGGCGCTCCTAATGTGGCGTTGGTCAGATTTGTCCGCTATAGCGGGCGTCATCGCCACAGGTGGAGGTTCTCCATGTCCCTGCGTTCCCCGCTCGCCCGGCTGGCCCTGGCGGCCGCCTCCGGTGCGCTGTTGACCACGGCACTCGTAGCGCCCGCGGTCGCCGGCGACGACCAGGACGGCACCGCGGCCGCCGCCCCGGGTGCCACCCCGGCCGGCACGCGGCAGCCCGCGTCGGGCGAGCCGGACGCGAGCAAGCCGTCCGCCGGCACGGTCACCGCGGCCCCGGGTACGCCGAGCGCGGCTCCCGGTACGCCCGGTGCGACCCCTGGCACCCCCACAGCGACCCCGTCCGCACAGTCGACCCCGTCCGCACAGTCGACTCCGTCGGCGCAGCCGAGCCCGTCCGCCACGGAGGCCGGGCAGCCCGCCGCCCAGGGCAAGGAACAGACCACCGTCGCCGAGGCCCCGCTGCCCGGCACCGGTGCGCAGGATCCGACGTTCTACCGCGGCCGGGTCACCGCGCGCGGCGGGCTCGCCCTGCGCAACGGCCCCGACCGCAAGAGCACGGTGGTCCGGGTCGTCCCGCAGGGGCACGAGGTGTGGATCCACTGCAAGACCAACGGTGAGGAGGTCGACGGCAACCGCCTGTGGTACCTCCTCGTCGACGGCACCTGGGCCTGGGGTTCGGCCCGCTACATCGAGAACGTCGGGCCGGCGCCCCGCTGGTGCTGACGCCGGGCACACGCGTCGCCGCGGCGGATCGGGCCGCGCCGGCCACCGCCCGTCTCCCTCGACGCCGGGGCGTCGAACTCGCCCTGCTCGTCGTGGCCGTCCTGCTGTCCGTCTACGGCTACTGCGCGGTCGGCCTGGCCAAGTACGGCACCGTCCCGCCCGGCGCCGCCGGTTACGGCGCCGGGCTGGGCGGACTGGCCCTGCTCGCGCACTGCGCGGTCCGGCTGCGGGCGCCCTACGCCGATCCGCTGCCGCTGCCCATCGGGGTGCTGCTCAACGGGCTGGGCCTGGTGCTGATCTACCGGCTGGACCTGGAGACGCCCGGCGAGAGCGCGGCGCCGGCCCAGCTGGTGTGGTCCACGCTGGGCGTGGCCCTGTTCACCCTGGTCGTGCTGGTGCTGCGCGACCACCGGTGGCTGCAGCGCTACTGCTACCTGTGGGGCGCCACCGCGCTCGCCCTGCTCACGCTGCCGATCCTGTTCCCCGCGATCAACGGCGCCCGGATCTGGATCCGGCTGGGCGGGCTGTCCATCCAGCCGGGCGAGTTCGCGAAGGTGCTGCTGGCGGTGTTCTTCGCCGCGTATCTCGCCGACCACCGCAACGCGCTGGCGTACACCGGCCGCCAGGTGTGGCGGCTGCAGCTGCCCACCGGGCGGGTGCTGGGGCCGGTGGTGGCGATCTGGCTGCTGAGCGTGGGTGTGCTGGTGCTGGAGCGGGATCTGGGCACCTCGCTGCTGTTCTTCGGGTTGTTCGTGGTGATGCTGTACGTCGCCACGGGCCGCACCGGCTGGATCGCGGTCGGGCTGCTGCTGGCCGCGGCCGGGGCGGTCGCCGTGGGCTGGCTGGAACCGCACGTGCACAGCCGGGTGCAGGAGTGGCTGCACCCGTTCGCGTCCATCGAGGCGGGCCGGGGGCCGGGGCAGGTGGCGCAGTCGCTGTTCTCGTTCGCCGCCGGCGGGGTGCTCGGCACCGGGCTGGGCCTCGGCCACTCGATCCTGGTCGGGTTCGCCGCCAAGTCCGACTTCATCCTGGCCACGGCCGGGGAGGAGCTGGGGCTGGCCGGGCTGTCGGCGGTGTTCCTGCTGTACGCGCTGCTGGTGGAGCGCGGTCTCCGGGCGGGGCTGGTGCTGCGGGACCCCTTCGGGCGGCTGCTCGCGGTGGGACTGGCGGCGATCGTGGCGCTGCAGGTGTTCGTCATCGCGGGCGGGGTGACCGGACTGATCCCGCTGACCGGCATGGCGATGCCGTTCCTCGCCCAGGGCGGCTCGTCGGTCGTGACCAACTGGACGATCGTGGCCCTGCTGATCCGGGTGAGCCATGTGGCCCGCCGGCAGTACGACGGGAGACCGGCGCCGTGATGGGGCAGGGGCCCGTCCGGGCCGTCCCCGGCGCCGGGCGGATCCAAGCCGTCGGCGGCGCCGGGCGGATCCGGGCCGGCGCACCGGTGGCGACGGCGGGGGCGCACCGGGAGGGCGGACGGTGACCCGGTACATCCGGCGGGCGGCCGCGTTCTGTGCGCTGCTGCTGGTGGCCCTGCTGGTGAACACCGCCCGGCTGCAGGTGCTCCAGGCGCCCGCCTACGGCGGCAACCCGGCCAACCGCCGCCCCGCGATCGCCCGGTACGAGCGGCCGCGCGGCGAGATCCTGGTCGGGGGACTGCCGGTCACCGGCTCCCGGGACACCGGCGAGCAGTTGCGCTACGAACGCACCTACACCGAGGGACCGTTGTACGCGCCGGTCACCGGGTTCGCCTCGCAGCGGTACGGCACGACGTTCCTGGAGCACGCCGAGGACGCGGTGCTGTCGGGGACGGATCCGATGCTGGCCTCGTTCCCGCTGTTCGCCGGCGCCGGCCGCTCCCGGCGGACCGGCGGTGACGTGGTGACGACCATCGACCCGGCGGCGCAGCGGGCCGCGTTCGCCGCGCTGGGCCCGCGCAAGGGCGCGGTCGCGGCGGTCGAGCCGGCGACGGGCCGGATCCTGGCGCTGGTGTCCACACCGTCCTACGACCCGGCCGAGCTGTCCGGGAACGGGCCCGCGGTGGCGGCGGCCTGGGCCCGGCTGACCTCCGACCCCGATCAGCCGCTGCTCAACCGGGCGGTGCGGCGGACGTACCCGCCGGGTTCGACCTTCAAGGTGGTCACCGCGGCGGCGGCACTGGAGTCGGGCGTGGTGACCGACCCGGACGCGCGGACCGACTCTCCGGACCCCTACCGGCTGCCCGGCAGCACCACACGGCTGGTCAACGAGGGCGAGGGATGCCGTGACGCCTCTCTGCGCCAGGCCTTCACCTTCTCGTGCAACACGGTCTTCGCGAAGCTGGGCGTGGACGTGGGCGCCACGGTGATGCGGGAGACGGCGGAACGGTTCGGCTTCAACGAGTCCGGGCTGCGCATCCCGTTCTGGGTGGCGCGGAGCACGTTCGACGCCACCGAGGACCGGGCGCAGCTGGCGCTGTCGTCGATCGGGCAGTTCAACACGCGGGCCACGCCGCTGCAGATGGCGATGGTGGCGGCGGCGGTGGCGGGCGGCGGGCAGGTGCCCGCGCCGTATCTGGTGGAGCGGATCACCCGGCCCGGCGGCGCGGTGGTGGCGACGGCCGGGTCCCGTCCGCTGCGGCAGGTGATGAGCCCGGCGACCGCGGCGCGGCTGCGGGAGCTGATGTACGACGTGGTCGCCGAGGGCACCGGGCGCAACGCGGCGATCCCGGGGGCGGTCGTGGGCGGCAAGACGGGCACCGCGCAGCACGGTGTGGGCAACTCGGGGACGCCCTACGCCTGGTTCATCTCCTGGGCGCAGGGCGCGCGGGACGTGGTGCCGCGGGTGGCGGTCGCCGTGGTGGTGGAGGACGCCTCCGCGCGGCGCGGGGACATCAGCGGCGGCGGCACGGCGGCTCCGGTGGCCCGCGCGGTGATGGAGGCGGTGCTGCGCACACCGCCGGCGCGGTGACGTGGTGCGGGTGACGTCACCGCGCCGGACCCACGGGCCGCGGAGGGCGGGAGGGCGCGGCCGCACGGACCGGAGCACACCGGGCCGGGCGTCCGCGCCGTACGTCAGCCGATCGGCTTGACGGTCTCGCTGCGGACCTGCCGGGTGACCTCGGCGTAGTGCTCCAGGTCTATCTCGGAGGCGTCCTGGCCGAGCGTGTCGGAGTCCATCACGACGATGATGGCCCCGGTGTTGCCGTCGGCCCAGCTGCACGTCGGGTAGGTGAGCGTGGTGCCGAGCTCCTCCTGGGTGAGCACCTCGCAGCTGATCGTGGGCTCACCGCTGCGCGGGAAGTCCTTCGGCCCCGCCTCCAGGGTGACGCCGTCGGCCTCGGCGGCGCCCTCGAGCATGTTGCGGCGGGCCTTGTCGGTGTTCTTGAACCGGCCGTAGAAGCCGGACAGGACCAGCGCGCCCCGGGTCCGGTCGCCGCCCTGGCTGTACTGGCCGACCACGGCTTTGGTGTCCTTGGCGTCCCAGGCCCCGTTCGCCTCCTCCTCGATCTCCTGTCCCTTGGTGTCGGACAGGTCCTGCTCGAGTTGGAAGCTGCCGTCGACGAGGGTCTTGGGCAGGGTCAGCCGGAACTTCGCCTCCGGGAATCCGCCGCCGGCCGCGGTGCCGATCAGGGCGAGCACGATGCCGACGATCACGAGGACGCCGACGACTCCGCCGGTGATGCCGACGATCAGCCCGACGCGCCGCTTCTTCGGCGGCGGGCTCATCGTGGGCGCGCCCCAGTTGTGCGGCTGCGGCGGGTAGGGGGCCTGAGGGTAGGGGGTGGCGTAGGGGTTGTTCTGCGGGCCGGGCGGCGTGGGCGGCTGCTGGCCGTACGGGTTCGGCTGCGCCGGGGGCGTCGACGGTGCGGGGGGCTGGTGATCGTAGGGGCCGGGGGCCGGGGAAGGCGGCTGCTGGCCGTAGGGGCCGGGCGGCGGGGTGCCGTACGAGCCCTGCGGGGTCTGAGGGTTCGGGCCCTGCGGGGTCTGGGGGTTCTGTGGCTGCTGCGGTGACGGAGGCATGGACACGCCAGCACCGTACTGCACACGGGTGACAGACGGACACAAACCCGCATCCGGGACCGGGGCGCGCGCTGTGCGCGGACACGCGGGAGCAAGCGGGTGCGGGAGTGCGGCGTGCGGCGGCCCGTCGGCCGGGGCACAGTCCTCGGGCCGTCAGCCCACGCGGAACGGCGCGGCGTTCCGGTCCCGCTGTGCACGGCCGGCCCGCCTCGGTCCGCCTCGGCCACCTCCCCGTGCGCGGCCCCGCACCCGCTCACCGGCGAGCCGGCACGTCCGCGAAGTGCCCGGGGATCAGTCCCCGGCGTCGCGGCCGGCCTCGATGGTCTGCTGTACCTCCATCACGCGCGCCTGCTCCTCCGCGGCGAAGCGTTCCGCGTCCAGCTGCTCGGCCAGCTCCTCGTCCTGGGCCATGAGCTGGTCCAGATTGGAGTCGCCCATCTCGAACACGCCCATGTCGACATAGGCCTGCTGCAGGCGCTTGCCCCACAGGCCGATGTCCTTCACGCAGGGCACGATCCGGCTGAAGAGCAGTTTGCGGAACAGATGCATGAACTCCGAGCGGCCGGTGAGGTCCTCGGCCTCGGCGCGGGGGACGCCGAAGTTCTCCAGCACCTCGATGCCGCGCAGGCGGTCCCGCATCAGGTAGCAGCCCTCGATGACGAACTCCTCGCGTTCGCGCAGTTCGGCGTCGGTGAGCTGCTTGTAGTAGTCGCGCAGTGCCATGCGGCCGAAGGCGACGTGCCGGGCCTCGTCCTGCATGACGTAGGCGAGGATCTGCTGGGGCAGCGGTTTGTTCGTGGTGTCGCGGATCAGGCCGAAGGCGGCCAGGGCCAGGCCCTCGATGAGGACCTGCATGCCCAGGTACGGCATGTCCCAGCGGCTGTCGCGCAGGGTGTCCCCGAGCAGCGACTGGAGGTTGTCGTTGATCGGGTAGACCAGCCCGATCTTCTCGTGCAGGAAGCGGCCGTAGATCTCGGCGTGCCGGGCCTCGTCCATGGTCTGGGTCGCCGAGTAGAACTTCGCGTCCAGGTCGGGCACGGACTCCACGATCCGCGCGGCGCAGATCATCGCGCCCTGTTCGCCGTGCAGGAACTGGCTGAACTGCCAGGACGCGAGGTGCCGTCGCAGTTCGCCCTTGTCGCGGTCGGTCATCTTCGCCCAGTAGGGCGTGTTGTAGAGGACCATCGCCTCCTCGGGGGTGCCGAGCGGGTCGTACGGATCGACGTCGAGGTCCCAGTCGATGCGCTTCTGGCCGTCCCACTGCTTGTCCTTGCCCTTCTGGTACAGGGCGAGCAGCCGGTCGCGGCCGTCGTCGTACTCCCAGCTGAAGCGGGCGTCGCCGCTTGCCGGGACCTGCCAGTGCGGTGCGCCGGGGTCGTCGGCGTACAGGTCGAAGGTCGGCATACTTCGCAGATTCACACGTAGACGCCGAGTCAACAAGTCCTGCGCAGGGGATTGACGCCCTTGCTGACAGGCAGTCTCATAAGAGTGCTGCCTGACTGCCGGGTAACCAGCCGTTTACGGCCACGACGACCAGTTCCTTGTACGACGAGGTGGACAGCCATGACGACCGTGACGGAAGCCGACGCGCTTGTCGGACTGCGCGACGCCCTGGGCGCGCTCAAGGACCGCGAGCAGGTCGCCAAGCGGCTGCTCGACTCCTCCGCCAAGCACTCCTTCGACCCCGACAAGGAGCTGGACTGGGACGCGCCCTTCGAGGAGGGCAAGTGGTTCTGGCCGCCGGAGCTGGTGTCCCTGTACGACACGCCGCTGTGGAAGCGGATGAGCGAGGAGCAGCGGATCCTGCTGTCCCAGCACGAGGCCGCCGCACTCGCCTCGCTGGGCATCTGGTTCGAGCTGATCCTGATGCAGCTGCTGGTGCGCCACATCTACGACAAGCCCGCCACCAGCGCCCATGTGCGCTACGCCCTCACCGAGATCGAGGACGAGTGCCGGCACTCGAAGATGTTCGCCCGGGTGATCACCCGTAACGGCGCCCCCTGGTACCCGGTGTCCCGGCTGCACCAGAACCTCGGCCGGCTGTTCAAGACGATCTCCACCACGCCCGGTTCCTTCACCGCCACCCTGCTGGGCGAGGAGGTCCTGGACTGGATGCAGCGGCTGACCTTCCCCGACGAGCGGGTGCAGCCGCTGATCCGCGGCGTGACCCGCATCCACGTGGTGGAGGAGGCCCGGCACGTGCGCTACGCCCGCGAGGAGCTGCGCCGGCAGATGCTGACGGCTCCGCGCTGGTCGCGGGAGTTCACCCGGCTGACCTCCGGCGAGTTCGCACGGGTGTTCTCCGTGGCCTTCATCAACCCCGAGGTCTACACCAACGTCGGCCTGGACAAGCGTGAGGCCATGGCCCAGGTGAAGGCGAGCGCGCACCGGCGGGAGGTCATGCAGAAGGGTGCCAAGCGGCTGACCGACTTCCTGGACGACATCGGCGTGCTGCGGGGCGTGGGACGCCAGCTGTGGCGGTCCTCGGGCCTGCTCGCCTGACCGCCCGGCACCGCTCGGCACCGGCCGGACGGGCAGGTCACCGGGGTGAGCGATCCGGCCGCCCCACCCGGTGGCCCGGCCGTCCGGGCCGGGCGGCGATTACGCTGCCCGGCATGAGCCCTGCCGCCCCGACCCCCGCCTACCGCCGTCTGAGCGTCGAGGAACGCCGTGCCCAGTTGCTCCAGGCGGCCCTGTCCCTCTTCGCCCACCGGGCTCCGGAGGAGGTCTCGCTGGACGACGTGGCGGAGGCCGCCGGGGTGTCCCGTCCGCTGGTCTACCGGTACTTCCCCGGCGGCAAGCAGCAGCTGTACGAGGCCGCGCTGCGCTCGGCCGCCGACGAGCTGCAGGACTGCTTCGACGAACCGCACGAGGGCCCGCTGCCGGCCCGGCTGTCCCGCGCCCTGGACCGCTATCTGGCGTTCGTCGACTCCCACGACACCGGGTTCAGCGCGCTGCTGCAGGGCGGCAGCGTGGTGGAGACCTCCCGGACCGGTGCCATCGTGGACGGCGTGCGCCGGGCCGCCGCCGAGCACATCCTCAGCCACCTGGGCGTCACCGACCCCGGGCCGCGGCTGCGGATGACCGTGCGGATGTGGATCACGGCGGTGGAGGCCGCCTCGCTGATCTGGCTGGACGAGGGCAAGCAGCCGCCCGCCGACGAACTGCGGGACTGGCTGGTGGAGCAGTTCTCCGCCGTGCTGACGGTGACCGCGGCCCGCGACGAGCAGACCGCCGAGCTGTTGCACGCCCTCGGCTAGGTCGCGTTCGGCCACGACGTCCTCGTCCGGGTCACACCCTCCGCCTCGCCCGTCCGAAGGCCGGGCCGAGGACGGCGCCTGCTGCCTCCCGCCGCAGGTGGGCGGCGGGAAGGGGACCGGGCGGCCGCGCGACGGCGCGTGACGCGGCGGCCACCGGCACATCACCGACACTGGTGGGGTGAAGAGCGAAGACACCCCGTTCGAGGGCGGCCCCATGGACGGACGGGTGCTGCCCGTGCTGGTGGGCATGACCGGGAACCCGCCGAAGACCTACCGCATCCCGGTCCCGGACGCGGCGGGCGGACCGCCCACCGTGCTGGTCTACCGACGGGTGCCGCGCGGGCACAGCAAGCGGCTCGGCCTGCCGCGCGGCTGGAAGTACGTCTTCGATCCCGAGTCACGCGGCGGCGGCCGGCTCAGGTGGCCGTGGTCGAAGCCGGAGCCCCGCGGCGGCCGTGCACCGGAGAACGGGCCCGAGAGCAGGTCCGCGGACACGGACGAGTGAGCCTGCTGCGCCAGGCGGCCCACACCAGTGGCACGGAGCCACACATTGTCCGTTCATACGTCGAATCCTCACCGGTGCGGGAGCGGAGAGTCCGCCCCGTGACGGAGGTGATGACGTGTCAGGACGCGCGTTGCGTCTGGCGTGCGCGGCGGCGGTGCTGGCGCAGACCGCTCTCACGCCGGTGACCGCCGTGGCCGTACCGCAGCCGCAGCCGACCCCGTCGGCACAGCCCGCACCGCCGGCACGCCCCGCACCGCCCGCACCGTCCACGGAGCCGTCCGGGCCCGGTCGGGTGTCCGTCGCGCGGCTGCTGGCGGACCTGCAACAGCTGTACCGGCTGGCCGCACAGGCCACCGACGCCTACAACGCCGCGACCGTGCAACTGGCCCGGCAGCAGGCCGAGGCGGTACGGCTGTCCGCCGACCTCGCCCGCACCCGGGCCGCCCTGGAGGAGAGCCGGAAGGAAGCGGGCCGGCTCGCCCGGGAGCAGTACCAGGGCGGCAGCGGCTTCTCCCCGTACCTCACCCTGCTGCTGGCCCGCGATCCGCAGGCCGCGCTGGACGACGGGCATCTGATCGCCCAGGTCGCCCGGCACCGGGCGGACACGGTGCGTCGGCTGGCCGCCGCCGAGAAGAGAGCGGCCTGGCTGGTCCGGCGGGCCCGCGCCTCCGCCGACGCCCGCAACGCTCTCGTCAGAAGCCGGCAGCAGGCCCGTGACGACGTGCGGCGCCGGCTGGGCCAGGTGGAACGGATGCTCGCCCGGCTCAGCCCGCAGCAGCTGGCGGAACTGGCCGCCTGGGAGCAGGAGGGGGCCGCGCGGGAGCAGGACCGGCTGACGGCCTCCGGGGCGCTCGGCCCGGACGCCTCCCCCACCGAGGCGGGCGAGCGGGCGGTGGCCTACGCGCTGCGGCAGCTGGGCAAGCCGTACCGGTGGGGCGCGACCGGCCCGGCGGCGTACGACTGCTCGGGGCTGACCTCGCAGGCCTGGGCGCACGCCGGGACGCCGATCCCCCGCACCAGCCAGGAGCAGTGGGCCCGGCTGCCGCGGGTGCCGCTGAACCGGCTGCGCCCCGGCGACCTGATCGTCTACTTCCCCGAGGCCAGCCATGTGGCCCTCTACCTGGGGGGCGGCAAGGTGGTGCAGGCGCCGCGGCCCGGGACCCGGATCAAGGTGTCGCCGTTGGCGTCCAATCCGGTGCTGGGCGCGGTCCGGCCCGACGCGGGCACGTCGGCGCGGCGGACGGCGGGCACGGTATCGCTGCGGCAGTTCGTGCCGCCCAGGCTCGCGGAGGCCGCCGGCCTGGCGAAGGACCGGGCGGGGGGCCGGACCGGCCGGAAGGACGCGGTCCGGCTGCATCCGCGCCTCGCGCGGATGGCGTTCACCCGCCGCGGCTGACCGGGGCCGTGCCCGGCCGGCCGGGCGCACCGGATCGTGCGGCGCCGGGCCTGCTCCGTCAGGCGGCTGCCGCGCCCGCCACCTCGGCCAGGTAGGCCTCGGTCTTCTCCGGCTCGTAGAAGAAGTTCTCGAAGTCGGCGGGGTTGTTGAAGGCGTTGGCGAAGCGGTCGGCGACCGCCTGGTACTGCTCGCCGGAACCGATCAGCTTCAGCACGTGCTCCGGCGGCGGCGCCAGCATGGTGTTCGTCCACTTGGTGACGTG
The DNA here is from genome assembly GCF_045209695.1 of Streptomyces thermoviolaceus. NCBI lineage: Bacteria > Bacillati > Actinomycetota > Actinomycetes > Kitasatosporales > Streptomycetaceae > Streptomyces > Streptomyces thermoviolaceus. Next base: position 1,843,034 of record NZ_CP109280.1, read on the forward strand.
CTGGGCGGTGTTCCAGTAGCGGTCGAACGTCTGCTGCATCCACGCCTCGTCGAACGGCTTGTCGCCGTGCTCGAGGATGGCGGCGAGGTAGGTGGCGGCGCACTTGGACGCCGAGTTGGAGCCCTGGCCGGTGATCGGGTCGTTGGCGACGACGACGTCCGCCACGCCGAGGACCGCGCCGCCGCCGGGCAGCCGGCCGATCGGCTTGCGCACGGTCGGGGCGTAGCGGCCGGCGAGCGTGCCGCCGGCGTCCGTCAGCTCGACCTTGGTGGCCCGGGCGTACTCCCAGGGGGTGTAGCGGGCCATCAGCTCCAGGGTGAGGGACAGGTGCTCGGCCGGGTCCTTCACCCCCTTGAAGACGTCGAGGGGGCCGCCGGGGATGCCCTCCCAGAACAGGATGTCGGCACGGCCGGAGAGCGTGTAGGTCGGCATGACGAACAGCTCGCCGACGCCCGGCACCAGGTTGCAGCGGACCGCGTCGAAGTGGGGGTGCTCCGGGCGCGGTTCCATGCCGTGCACATAGGCGACCGCCAGCGCCCGCTGCGGCTCGCTGTAGGGCGAGCGGGAGGCGTCGCGCTCGAACATCGACACCAGCTCGCCCTTGCCGGCGGCGACCAGGACGAGGTCGTAGGCGCGGGAGAAGTAGTCGAGGTCGCCGACCGCGGCGCCGTGGATGACCAGCTGGCCGCCGCGCTGGGCGAAGGTCTCCATCCAGCCGGCCATCTTCACCCGCTGGTCCACCGACTGCGCGTACCCGTCGAGGCGGCCCACCCAGTCGATCGCGCGGGCCGCGGGGCCCTCGCTCCAGGAGCCGGGCGCGGCGACCGAGACGCCGAGACCCTCGATGTTCGGGGCCTGGGACTCCCAGAAGTTCAGCTGCAGGTCCCGCTCGTGCTGGAGCGCGGTGTGGAACATGCACTGCGTCGACATGACCCGACCGGAGCGGATCTCGTCCGCGGTCCGGTTGGACATCAGGGTGACCTCGTACCCGTGCGACTGGAGGCCGAGGGCGATCTGGAGGCCGGACTGCCCGGCCCCCACGACGAGTATCTTGCGCATGCGGGTGGTGCCTCCTACGACTTCTGGACTGCTCGAAGGGTCATTCGGGGGTTTCTTCGAGTGCGTGGGCCACGAGGGCCAGCAGGGTCTCGATCACCGAGATCCGGCGCCGCGCGTCCATGATCATGACAGGTATGTGCGGGGGGATCGTCAGCGCCTCCCGCACGTCCTCCGGGTCGTACAGCTCGCTGCCGTCGAAGTGGTTGACGGCGACGACGTAGGGCAGCCCGCAGCTCTCGAAGTAGTCCAGCGCCGGGAAGCAGTCCCGCAGCCGGCGGGTGTCGGCCATGACGACGGCACCGATGGCACCGCGCACCAGGTCGTCCCACATGAACCAGAACCGCTGCTGCCCCGGCGTGCCGAACAGGTACAGCACCAGGTCGTCGTCGAGCGTGATCCGGCCGAAGTCCATGGCCACGGTGGTGGTGACCTTGCCCGGCGTGGCCGTCAGGTCGTCGGTCTCCGCGCTGGCCTCGGTCATCAGCGCCTCCGTCTGCAGAGGCGTGATCTCCGAGACGGAGGAGACCAGCGTGGTCTTGCCGACGCCGAAGCCCCCGGCCACCACGATCTTCGTGGCGATCGGGGCACGGGTGCGGTCCGTCTGCCAGGGCTGCAAGGTCTCGTCGGTCTCGACGAGCGGGGCGACACCTCGGGCGGCGTCAGAGACGGCGGAGTCCACTCAGCACCCTTTCCAGCAGAGCGCGGTCCGGACGACCGGTGCCGTGACCGGTCCCGGTGCCGTACACACGGATCTTTCCCTGGTCCGCGAGGTCGCTCAGGAGCACGCGGACCACGCCGAGCGGCATCTTCAGCAGCGCGGCGATCTCGGCCACCGTGCGCATGCGGCGGCACAGTTCGACGATGGCCTGCATCTCCGGCATGACCCGGGCGGACAACGGCGCCTGGGTCAGCTCCTTGCGCTCCTCGGGGGCGTCCAGCGCGGCCACGAAGGTCTCCACGAGGAGGACGTGACCGAACCGGGTGCGTCCGCCGGTGAGCGAATACGGCCTGACCCGGGCGGGTTTGCGGTCCCCGCCGCGGACCGGCAGCTGCTTCTTGCCGGTGCCGTCCGCGGGCGGGGGCACGGGGCTGCTCGTCGCACTGGTCATCGGGTGCTCCCGGCCGTCTCGGTCTCCAGCGATTTGCGCAGCTCGTCGCGGAGTTCGGGGGTGAGCACATGACCGGCGCGGCCGACGAACAGGGCCATGTGGTAGGCCACCACGCTCATGTCGCAGTCCGCCGAGCCGTGCACGCCGAGCAGCGAACCGTCGCTGATGGACATCACGAGCAGGCAGCCCTCGTCCATGGCGACCATGGTGTGCTTGACCGCACCGTTGTCCATCAGCTTGGCCGCGCCGATGGTCAGGCTGCCGATGCCGGAGACGATGGTGGCGAGGTCGGCCGCGGATCCGCGCGGCCCGTTCTGGTTCTTCTCGCGGGCCTCTCGGGCCTGTTCGACCTGGGCCTTGTCGGAGGAGAGGAGCAGCAGGCCGTCGGAGGAGACCACGGCGACGGACTGGATGCCGGGGACCTCCTCGACGAGGTTGTTCAGCAGCCACTGCAGGTTGCGGGCCTCACTGCTCAGGTCGAAGGTAGTGGGCGCTGTCAACTGCTTGCCTCCTCGACTGTGCCCCCCGTGGCTTCATCGGCTGATGGTCGGTCGGCCCGCGTGGTGGGTGCCGACCCGTGGGTCCGGGCGGTGCGCTCGGCGATCTCCGCCTCCACGTCGCGGTAGCCGGCCTGCGCTCCCTTGCGGAAGCCGCCCAGGCGACGGCGGAGGGCCTCGGCGTCCACCGACCCGTTGCGCCGGCGCGGTGCCTGCGCGGGCGCGGTGATCTTCGGGGTGCGCTTGGGCAGTCCCTTGGCGGTGACCTGCTCCTCCTGCTCCCGCGGCACCCGTGCGTGCTCGGTGCCGGCCTCGGCCTGGTCGGCTCCGTCGGTCGCGGTGGCGTGCTCGCCGGCGGCACCGGCGTCGCCGGAGCCCGACCCGGTGTGCTCCGGCCCGGTGTGCTCCGGCCCGGTGTGCTCCGGCCCGGTCGGTCCGGTGCCGTCACCGCGGCGCCGCCGGTCCTGCGAGGGCAGGAGCAGCTCCAGCGTCGTCTCGGCGGGGGACTCGGCCGGTGCCGTCTCCTCGCCGTTCCCGGCCGTCTCCCCGGCGGCCGGCCGCTGCCCGGACTCCGGCGGTGCGCCGGACTCCGGCTGTTCGTCGGACGCCGGCTGTCCGTCGGAGGCTGCCGCCTTTCCGGACTCCGGCTGTTCCCGAGACGCTTCCGCGGGGGCGGGCTCGTCCCTCCCGGCGGACGCGGCACCGGCGTCCTCCCCGTCGGCGGCCTGGGACGCGCGCACCGCCTTCTCGGCCAGCGCCACCAGCGGATCGCCGTCGCGGGCGGACAGGACGTTGGAGTTGACCTCGGCGTCGGCGCCGGGCAGCGAGAGGGTCTGGGTGCCGGTGGTGCCGGGGCCGGCCGGGGACGGCACCGCGGAGGCGGGAGCCGAGGCCAGCACCTGCTGGGGCACCACCACGACCGCCGTGGTACCGCCCTTCTTCTGCTCGCGCAGCTGCACCCGCACCCCGTGCCGGTGGGCGAGGCGGGCGACCACGTACAGGCCGAGACCGAGGCCGTCCTCGCCGTCCTGGTCGTAGGGGACGTCCGGGTCGAAGTCGGCGAGCCGGGCGTTGAGGCGCTCCCTGCGCTCCTCGGCCATGCCGATGCCCTCGTCCTGGACGGAGAGCATGATCTCGCCGCTCTCCATCAGCCAGCCGGAGACCTCGACCGGCTGGTCCGGCGGGGAGAACGAGGTGGCGTTCTCCATGAGTTCGGCCAGCAGGTGGGACAGGTCGTCGGCGACGAACCCGGCGACATGCGCGTGCGGCGGCAGGGCGGCGATACGGACCCGCTCGTACCGCTCGATCTCGCTGACCGCGGCGCGCACCACGTCGACCAGCGGCACCGGTCCGGCGTGCTGCTGGACGTGCTCGGTGCCGGCGAGGACGAGCAGGTTCTCGTTGTGCCGGCGCATGACCGTGGCGAAGTGGTCCAGCTTGAACAGGGTGGCCAGGCGCTCGGGGTCCTGCTCCCGGTCCTCCAGGTTCTCGATGACGCCGAGCTGCCGCTCGACCAGTCCGAGGGTGCGCAGCGCGAGGTTGACGAACGTGGAGCCGATGCTGGAGCGCAGCCGTTCCAGCTGGGCGGCGCTGTCGTCGAGCTGGGCGCGCAGCTCCTCGCGGGCGTCGGCCATCTTCTGCCGCTGGCCGACCAGGTGCTTGCGGTCGGTCTCCAGGGTGGCGACCCGCTCGGCCAGCGCGACGGCCCGCGCGTGCAGCTCGTTGACGGACCGGACGACCTGGGCGAACTCGTCGTTGCGGCCGGTGAACCGGATCGGCTCCTCGGCGGCCGGGTCCTCGGCGCCGGCCAGGCGGGCCGAGCCGAGGCGGAGCACGGCGAGCGGGCGGGTGAGGCTGCGGGCCAGTGCGGTGGTGATGCCGAGGGCGACCAGCAGCAGGGCACCCAGCGCGGCGATGTGCACCTCCAGCGCGGTGACATCGTCGTCACGCAGCTGGGCCAGGTCCTTGGTGCGGCGGTCGTACAGGGAGGACTCGGCACCGCGCATCAGGTCGATACGGGCGGTCAGCGCGGCCTGGACCTTCTTGCTGCCGACGTTCAGGTCGGAGTCGGACAGCTCCGGCCGGCCGGTCAGCCGGTCGAGGTACTTCTCGGCGGACTCCGCCTCCGGACCGGTCACCGTGGAGTCGTAGGAGGCGCGGGCCTGCTCGGACGCGGTCTCGCGGAACTGGTCGAGGGCGGCGTCGGAGCGGACCCGGGCCTGCTGCGCGGCGGCGCTGAGGGCGTCGCGCTGCTCGCTGTCGGACTCCGACGAGCCGGCCTGCTGCACGGGCAGGCCGGTGACCGGGTCGATCACGGTCTGCGTGGAGTGCGGCACGTTCAGGGCCGCGAGCAGCAGTCCGCGCGCCTCGGCGGCCTGCTGGACGGCGGTGTCGAGGTCGGCCAGGGCGTGTGCCCCGGAGCCCGCCCGCTCCGGCATCTGCTCGGCCAGCTGTTCGGCCATGCGGTGCAGGTCGGCGATGACGGCCGAGTACGCCTCGTGGGCCTGCAGGGCGGTCTCCCGCCCGGTGAGCGCCGTGCGCCGCACGGTGGCGATGCCGTCGAGCTTCTTGCGCAGCCAGGCGGGCGTGCCGCCGTTCGAGCGCAGCTCCTCGACCTGGCGGTCCACGCGGGTGCTGTGCTGCTCGGACGGTGCCTGGGACTTGGGGCGGCCGGCGGCGAGGTAGGAGGTGACCTCGTCGCGTTCGTCGGCCAGGGCGTGGGCGAGGGCGAGGGCGTCCTCGGTCTGCCCGGCGAGGGTCACCAGGTCCTGGGCTTCCCTCACCTGGCCGGAGGCGCTGACGACGGACGGGGCTCCGGCCCCGGCCACGGCTGCGGCGACGACCGCGACGGCGATGACGAGACGGTTGCGCACATGGGTGGGACGGCCCTTGCCGACGGCGGGGGCGGCGGAAGGGGTGCCCGGCGTCATCCGCTGTGAACCCCCCGCGGTGGCCGTCTGCTTGCCTGTGCGCCGAGGCCGCTTCTTCTGCACCGGTGCTCGCATTCCTGTACTCGAGTAGTACTACTGGGCCCGGGTGGCACACCGTCGGCTGGTGCGACGGGCGCGTTCACCCTCCCCCGGCTCTTTCGCTGCGGTGTGAGCAGGGGGACCTGCATCGGCTTCCGACCCTCCCAGTGCCGGTGGGCGGTGGGCCCGCATCATCCGACCGGCCACCCGAAGGAGTGAACATCGGAGGGGAGTTGGGGGGCAAGTTCCGAGGGCGCATGCCCGCCGGTCGTCCGGCGCGCCGGTTGGACGTGGGGGCACAGGCTTTGGCACTATTCGCCGCCACACCTTCCCGCGACACGCAAATCCCTCGCAAATCCGACATTCGCGCTGCGGATCGTCGTCATTTCGTAGGCTGTCGACCATCCCTGACGACAGATGTGAAGGAATGGTGCAGACTGGCCGGATGCGCACCGACGTTGTTTCCGAGCCGGGACATTCCGAACGCCCGAACGAGGACTTCGCCGCCGTCGCGGTCCCTGCGTCCGGTCAGGGCGGCTGCCTGGTGGTGCTGGACGGTGTGACGCCGCCGGCGACCGGCACGGGGTGTCTGCATTCGGTTCCCTGGTTCGTGGCCCGGCTCGGCGGCTCGCTGACCGAACTGACCGCTTCCGCCCCAGATCTGACGCTGCGGGAGATCCTCGGACAGGCGATCGCCCGAACCGCACGACGTCACGTTCAAACCTGTGAGCTTTCTCACGTGCGAACTCCGCAGGCGACCGTCATACTGGCCCGCTGGTCGCGCGAGACGGTCGAGTACCTCGTGCTGTCCGACTCGGTGCTGCTGGTGGAACGGGTCGACGGTGCCGTGGTCCCGGTCCTGGACGACCGGCTGGCCCGGCTGCCCCGGACGGCCCTCGCCGACGAGGCGCTCGTCGACGCCACGCTGCGCAACAAGGAGGGCGGCTTCTTCACGGCGGCGGCCGATCCCTCGGTGGCCGACCGGGCGGTGACGGGCACCCTGCCGCGCGGCGAGGTGCGGTCCCTGGCCGCGCTCACCGACGGCGCGGCACGCTGGGTGGAGAAGTTCGGCGAGGGCGACTGGGCGCAGTGCCTGGCGATGGTGCGCAAGGAGGGCGCCCGCGCGCTGGTGGAGCGCGTACGGGAGCTGGAGACGGCGGACCGTGAACGGCGTCTTCACCTCGGCCGCAGCAAGACGCACGACGACGCGACGGTGGTGTACGCCGAGCTGTGACGGCACCGGCGCCCCGGCCGCACGGGCCCCGCACCGCCGCCGGCCGAGCGGGCGGTCGTTCCGCCGCGGACCCGGCACCGGCCGCGCATCGCCCGCAGGCGGGCCGCCCGCCGTCGCACGGTGCCGCGACGGTCACTTCTCCATGACCGCGTTCAGCTCGTGCAGCAGCCGGGCCAGTTCGGCGACCTCGCGGCGGTCCCAGTGGGCCAACTGGCTGACGTAGCGGCGTCGGCGCGCCTCGCGCACCTGGCCGACCCGGCGGCGCCCTTCGTCGGTGAGCGCCACCAGCCAGGCACGCCCGTCCGCGGGGTCGGGTTCGCGGCCCACCAGGCCCAGCTCCTCCAGGGCGCGCAGCTGACGGGACATGGTGGCCTTGCCGACGCCGATGTACGCGGCGAGGTCCGTGGTGCGCTGACGGCCGCTCTCCTCCAGCCGGATGAGCAGTCCGTAGGCGGCGGGCTCCAGGCCCGGGTGGACCTCGCGGGCCATCTCCCCCTGGTTGGCGCGGGCGCGCCGCAGCAGCACCGTCAGTTCCCGCTCCAGCGCCAGGAACGGCTGGCCCGCCCCGCCCCCTCCGGCGTCCCCGTCCCGCACGCCGCCTCTTGCCTCTTCCTGCACGTCAGCCCCTGTCCGGAGTTTCCCGTTCCTGAAAATTTCCTGCGCTCGTCCCCATCGCCGCAGCTCCGTCAGTATTTAGCAGGCGTAGACCATCGGCAGATCCTGTGCCCTCTTCCCCCCGCCGGTCTACGTGCGTAGCGTCATGTCCGTGACAATGGCATGCCCACGTCATCACGGATCCCCGGCGGGTCTTCCCGTGATCCGCTCATCCTCCGTGCGACCGTGGATCATGCCCGCGTTTCCCCCCACGGAGCATCACCCGACCAACGGAGGCACGTCATGCCCGTGCACAGACCCGGAAAGGCCCGCGTACGTCGGCTGACCCTCGCGGGAGCCCTGCTCGCAGCGTTCTCCTTCGCGTTCACCGTTCCCTCGGCGGCCGACACCACGGCCGACCCCACCCCCGCCCGCGGCTCCGCCTACATGGGCATGGGTGTCCTGGCGCACGACGGCCGCAGCGGTACGCCCACCGGCACCGACGCCACCCAGACGGAGGGCGTCGACGTCTCCAGCCACCAGGGCAACGTCGCCTGGTCCACGCTCTGGAACAGCGGTGTGAAGTGGGCCTACGTGAAGGCGACCGAGGGCACGTACTACACGAACCCCTACTTCGCCCAGCAGTACAACGGCTCGTACAACGTCGGCATGATCCGCGGCGCGTACCACTTCGCGACCCCGGACACCTCCAGCGGCGCCGCCCAGGCCAACTACTTCGTGGACCACGGCGGCGGCTGGTCGCGTGACGGCAAGACCCTGCCCGGGGCGCTCGACATCGAGTGGAACCCCTACGGCGACACCTGCTACGGCAAGTCGGCCAGCGCGATGGTCAGCTGGATCACCGACTTCCTCAACACGTACAAGGCCCGCACGGGCCGCGACGCCGTGATCTACACGGCCACCAGCTGGTGGACCCAGTGCACCGGCAACTACGGCGGCTTCGCCTCGAAGAACCCGCTGTGGATCGCCCGCTACGCCTCCTCGCCCGGGACCCTGCCGGCGGGCTGGAGCTTCTACACGATGTGGCAGTACACCTCGTCCGGCCCGACCGTCGGCGACCACGACAAGTTCAACGGGGCGCTGGACCGGGTGCAGGCGCTGGCCAACGGCTGAGCAGCCCCTCGGCCGGGGGTCCGGGGGTCGCCCCCCGGACCAGCACAGCAACGGGGCGCAGGACCGGGCGCAGGCACTGGCCAACGGCTGAGCAGCCCCTCGGCCGGGGGTCCGGGGGTCGCCCCCCGGACCAGCACAGCAACGGGGCGCAGGACCGGGCGCAGGCGCTGGCCAACGGCTGAGCAGCTCATCGGCCGGGGCCCGGGGGCAGCCCCCGGGCCCCGGCACGGCACCGCTCCGGACCGGGTGCAGGCACCCCGGCGGCCGAGCCCTCCCCGCGCCCTCCCGGCCCCGCACGGTGAAGGCCCGGGCCTGCCGACGGCATCGTGACACCGACGGCAGGACCCGGGCCTCCCTTCATCCGGCCGCGTCCGTCACGCCGCGACCGGAACCTCGGGCTCCGCGCCGCTCGTGGCCGGTGCGAGAGCCAGCTCGAGCACCTGGCGGACGTCGGTGACGGTGTGGACCTTCAGCTTGTCCAGCACCTCCGCGGGGACGTCGTCCAGGTCGGGCTCGTTGCGCTTGGGAATGATCACCGTGGTGATGCCCGCGCGGTGCGCGGCGAGCAGCTTCTGCTTCACCCCGCCGATGGGCAGCACCCGTCCGGTCAGCGAGACCTCGCCGGTCATGGCGACGTCGTTGCGGACCAGCCGGCCGGAGAGCAGCGAGGCCAGCGCGGTGGTCATGGTGATGCCGGCGCTCGGGCCGTCCTTGGGCACCGCGCCCGCCGGGAAGTGGATGTGCACGCCCCGGTCCTTCAGATCGCCCACCGGCAGCTCCAGTTCGGCGCCGTGGCTGCGCAGGAAGCTCAGCGCGATCTGCGCGGACTCCTTCATCACGTCGCCGAGCTGTCCGGTCAGCGTCAGCCCGGCCGCGCCGGTCTCCGGGTCGGCCAGGGACGCCTCCACGTAGAGCACGTCGCCGCCGGCGCCGGTGACCGCGAGACCGGTGGCCACGCCGGGCACGGAGGTGCGGCGCTCGGCCGGGTCCTGGGCGGACTCGGGCACGTGGTGCGGACGCCCGATCAGGTCGCGCAGGTGCGCGTCGGTGACGGTGAACGGCAGCTCCCGCTCGCCCAGTTCGTGCTGGGCGGCCACCTTGCGCAGCAGCCGGGCGATGGACCGCTCCAGGTTGCGCACGCCGGCCTCGCGGGTGTACTCGCCGGCCAGCTTGCGCAGGGCGCCGGCGTCGATGGTGACCTCGTCCTTGTCGAGGCCGGCCCGCTCCAGCTGGCGCGGGATCAGGTGGTCCCGGGCGATGACGATCTTCTCGTCCTCGGTGTAGCCGTCCAGGCGCACGATCTCCATGCGGTCGGCCAGTGCCTGAGGGATGGCCTCCAGCACGTTGGCGGTGGCGAGGAAGACGACGTCCGACAGATCCAGCTCGACCTCCAGGTAGTGGTCCCGGAAGGTGTGGTTCTGGGCCGGGTCGAGCACCTCCAGCAGGGCCGCGGCCGGGTCGCCGCGGAAGTCGGAGCCGACCTTGTCGATCTCGTCCAGCAGGACCACCGGATTCATCGACCCGGCCTCCTTGATGGCGCGGACGATCCGGCCGGGCAGCGCGCCGACGTAGGTGCGGCGGTGGCCGCGGATCTCGGCCTCGTCCCGGACGCCGCCGAGGGCGACGCGGACGAACGTGCGGCCCATGGCGTGGGCGACGGACTCGCCGAGCGAGGTCTTGCCGACGCCGGGCGGGCCGACGAGGGCGAGCACGGCACCGCCGCGCCGGCCGCCGACCACGCCGAGGCCGCGCTCGCTGCGCCGCTTGCGCACCGCGAGGTACTCGGTGATACGTTCCTTGACGTCCTCCAGGCCGGCGTGCTCGGCGTCGAGGATCTCCTTGGCGGCCCGGATGTCGTAGGAGTCCTCGGTCCGCTCGTTCCAGGGCATCTCCAGGACGGTGTCCAGCCAGGTGCGGATCCAGGAGCCCTCGGGGGACTGGTCCGAGGCCCGCTCCAGCTTGTCGACCTCCTTCAGCGCGGCCTCGCGGACCTTCTCCGGCAGGTCGGCGGCCTCGACACGGGCCCGGTAGTCGTCGGACTCCTCGCCCTCCTTGTCGCCGTTGAGCTCGCGCAGCTCCTTGCGGACCGCCTCCAGCTGGCGGCGCAGCAGGAACTCGCGCTGCTGCTTGTCCACGCCTTCCTGGACGTCCTTGGCGATGGTCTCGGCGACCTCCTGCTCGGCGAGGTGGTCGCGCAGCTGCTGGGTGGCGAGCTTGAGGCGGGCCACCGGGTCGGTGGTCTCCAGCAGCTCGACCTTCTGCTCGGTGGACAGGAACGGCGAGTAGCCGGCGTTGTCGGCGAGGGCGGCCACGTCGTCGATGGCCTGCACCCGGTCCACGACCTGCCAGGCGCCGCGCTTGCGCAGCCAGGCGGTGGCCAGCGCCTTGTACTCCTTGACCAGCTCCGTGACCTGCCCGGGCAGCGGGTCGGGCACGGTCTCCTCGATCTCGGTGCCCTCCACCCACAGCGCCGCGCCGGGACCGGTGGTGCCGGCGCCGATCCGCACCCGGCTGCGGCCGCGGATCAGGGCCCCGGGGTCGCCGTCGGCCAGCCTGCCCACCTGCTCGACGGTGCCGAGCACGCCGGTCTTGGCGTAGGTGCCCTCGATGCGTGGCACCAGGAGCACCTTGGGCTTTCCGGGTTCCGACCGGGCGGCGGCCTGGGCGGCCTCCACGGCGGCGCGCACCTCGGTGTCGCTCAGGTCCAGCGGGACCACCATGCCGGGCAGCACGACCTCGTCGTCGAGCGGCAGGACGGGCAGAGTCACCGACATGATCGGCGCGGACTCAGCAGCCATGATCTCCCCTTCGGCAGTCAAATTGAGCTACGCCGACTCAATGCTCGAACGTTCGCCATTGTTCCCCGCCCTGTGTTCGCCGTGAGCGATCAGGGGGACACACTGTGCATGCCTCGTGGATCACCGCAGCGAGGCGACATGGGACCGACCCGCACCGGCGCGACGGGGACCGACCCGCACCGGCGCGACGGGGACTGCCCCGCACCGGCGCGATGAGGCAGGATGCGCCCATGACCGCCTCGCACGAGACTCCTGAGACCCCTGTGGTGCTGGACCGGCGCGAGGGCCCCCACGGCGAGGTGGTCCTGCGCCGGCACGGCCCCCTGCTGCAGATCATCGCCAACGGCTGCTTCCTCATGGACACCTCCGACGGCCGCTCCGAGCGGCTGCTGGTGGACGCCGCGCTGCGGGCGATGGACGACCGTCCCCGGCCGCATGTGCTGATCGGCGGTCTCGGCGTCGGCTTCTCCCTCGCCCACGCCGCCGGCCAGGAGCGCTGGGGACGGATCACGGTGGTCGAACGGGAGCCCGCGATCATCGACTGGCACCGCACGGGGCCGCTCGCCCACCTCACCTCGGCCGCGTTCGCCGACCCGCGCACCGAGATCGTCGAAGCCGATCTCGTCGCCTACGTCAATGAGACATCCGCCACGTTCGACGCGCTGTGCCTGGACATCGACAACGGCCCCGACTGGACCGTCACCGAGGGCAATCGCGGGCTGTACGAACCGAGCGGACTGGCAAGCTGCGCAAGGGTGTTGAGGCCCGGAGGGGTGCTCGCGGTGTGGTCCGCCAAGCCCTCCCCGGAATTTGAAGGAACCTTGCAGAATGTCGGGTTCCAGCAGGTGCGCACCGAAGAGATCCCGGTTGCCCGGGGCGTTCCCGACGTCGTCCACCTCGCCGTCCGACCTGGATAGCAAAGGCGCGGTGACTGTGCGTACGCTGCTGCCCTGACGCCGATCAAGCGTCGATCGCAACCACGCGCAGTCAAGGAATCACCCCACGGATTCCGAAGCACACCTCAGGGGCGGGCGATGGAGCAGACACACACCTCGCACAACGGCACGACGGCGGGTCCCGGTGCGCAGCGCCGGGTCCTGGTGGTCGAGGACGACCACACCATCATCGACGCCATCGCCACCCGCCTGCGCGCCGAGGGATTCCTCGTGCAAACGGCGGGCGACGGTCCGGCCGCCGTCGACGTCGCGGAGGCCTGGCAGCCCGATCTGCTGATCCTCGACGTGATGCTGCCCGGCTTCGACGGGCTGGAGGTCTGCCGCCGGGTGCAGGCCCAGCGGCCGGTGCCGGTGCTGATGCTCACGGCGCGGGACGACGAGACCGACATGCTGGTCGGGCTCGGGGTCGGCGCCGACGACTACATGACCAAGCCGTTCTCCATGCGCGAGCTGGTCGCGCGCGTGCATGTGCTGCTGCGCCGCGTGGAGCGGGCCGCGCTGGCCGCGGCGACCCCGCGCAGCGGCGTGCTGCGGCTGGGCGAACTGGAGATCGACCACGCGCAGCGCCGGGTGCGGGTGCGCAGCCAGGACGTGCATCTGACGCCGACGGAGTTCGACCTGCTGGTGTGCCTGGCGAACACCCCGCGCGCGGTGCTCTCCCGTGAGCAGCTGCTGGCCGAGGTGTGGGACTGGGCGGACGCCTCCGGCACCCGGACCGTCGACAGCCACATCAAGGCGCTGCGGCGGAAGATCGGCGCGGAGCGGATCCGCACGGTGCACGGCGTGGGCTACGCCCTGGAGACGCCGACCCCATGAGCGACGCACCGGCCGCGCGCAAGGACCGGAGCCAGTCCTGGGGCGGCATGCGCCCGTTCTCCATCAAGACCAAGCTGGGCGCGATGGTCGTCATCTCGGTGCTGATCACCACCGGTCTGTCGATGATCGCGGTGCACACCAAGACCGAGCTGCGCTTCATCATGGTCTTCTCCATGATCGCGACGCTGCTGATCACGCAGTTCGTGGCGCACTCGCTCACCGCGCCGCTGGACGAGATGAACACGGTGGCCCGCTCGATCTCGCACGGCGACTACACGCGCCGGGTGCGCGAGAACCGCAGGGACGAGCTGGGCCACCTGGCGCAGACGATCAACCGCATGGCCGACGAGCTGGCGGCCCAGGACCAGCAGCGCAAAGAGCTGGTGGCGAACGTCTCGCACGAGCTGCGCACGCCGATCGCGGGCCTGCGCGCGGTGCTGGAGAACATCGTGGACGGGGTCACCGAGGCCGACCCCGAGACGATGCGCACGGCGCTGAAGCAGACCGAGCGGCTGGGCCGGCTGGTGGAGACGCTGCTGGACCTGTCCCGCCTGGACAACGGCGTGGTGCCGCTGAAGATGCGGCGGTTCGAGGTCTGGCCGTATCTGTCCGGCGTGCTGAAGGAGGCCAACATGGTCGCCTCCGCGCGGGCGGACATGACCGGCGGCTCCGGCAGCCACACCCGCACGGACGTGCATCTGCACCTGGACGTCTCGCCGCCGGAGCTGGTGGCGTACGCGGACCCGGAGCGCATCCACCAGGTGGTGGCGAATCTCATCGACAACGCCGTCAAGCACAGCCCGCCGCACGGGCGGGTGACGGTCAAGGCGCGGCCCGGCGAGCAGCCGGAGTCGCTGGAGCTGGAGGTCCTCGACGAGGGTCCCGGCATCCCCCGTTCGGAGTGGCACCGCGTCTTCGAGCGGTTCAACCGGGGTGCGGTCAGCCGGCCGCACGGCCCGGGCAGCGACGGCGGCACCGGGCTGGGCCTGGCGATCGCCCGCTGGGTGGTCGAGCTGCACGGTGGCCGGATCGGTGTGGCCGAATCCGAGCGGGGCTGTCGGATCCGCGTCACCCTTCCGGGAACGTCCTCAACGCAAAGTTGACGTAAAGTCTCCCCCGGACGATCAAGATCCACTGCTGCCCGGCGGGCCGGGCGCGTGTGATCAGGCAAGGGCCTGCACCCGCACCGGGTCAGGCCCGGGTGCCCCCTTCCCTGACGAGGGCGAACCACGGTTGTTTCCCGCCATTTCCAGCCCCGAAACACCGCGTTGGATGTGACTTACACGACGAAGGACCGGCTCGACCTGACCTTCACCGTCCCGGAGGCGTAGCCTTTATTCCCGCTGTCCATCACCTTGTGAAGCGGAAGAGGGCGGTTGCCGCCGTGTCGCCACAGTCCCCCAGTAACTCGAGCATCTCCACCGAGACCGACCAAGCCGGGAAGAACCCCGCGGCCGCATTCGGTGCCAACGAGTGGCTCGTCGACGAGATCTATCAGCAGTACCTCCAGGACCCGAACTCCGTAGACCGCGCCTGGTGGGACTTCTTCGCCGACTACAAGCCGGGAGCAGCCGCCGCTGACTCCTCGGCGCCGTCGGCCCCCACGGCCGCTGGGGCCGCGGGCACCACCACGGCTCCCCCGACGCCTGCGGCCCCGGCCCAGGCCGCGCCGGCCTCCCAGGCCCCGGCGCCCGCTCAGCCCGCCGCGCCCGCGAAGGCGCCCGCGCCGGCCCCGGCGAAGCCCGCCGCGAAGGCTCCGGCGGCCGCCAAGCCCGCCGCCAAGGCCGCGCCCGCGACCGAGGCTGCGGAGGGCCCCGAATTCGTGACGCTGCGCGGCCCGTCCGCCGCGGTCGCCAAGAACATGGACGCCTCACTGGAGATGCCCACGGCCACGTCCGTGCGTGCCGTCCCGGTGAAGCTGCTGTTCGACAACCGCATCGTCATCAACAACCACCTCAAGCGCGCCCGCGGCGGGAAGATCTCCTTCACGCACCTCATCGGGTACGCGATGGTGCAGGCCATCAAGGCCATGCCGTCCATGAACTGGTCGTACGCGGTCAAGGACGGCAAGCCCACCCTGGTCAAGCCGGAGCACGTCAACCTCGGTCTCGCCATCGACCTGGTCAAGCCGAACGGCGACCGCCAGCTGGTCGTCGCGGCGATCAAGAAGGCCGAGACGCTGAACTTCTTCGAGTTCTGGCAGGCCTACGAGGACATCGTCCGCCGCGCCCGCGAGGGCAAGCTGACGATGGACGACTTCACCGGCGTGACGGTCTCCCTGACCAACCCCGGCGGCCTGGGCACCGTCCACTCGGTGCCGCGCCTGATGCCCGGCCAGTCCCTGATCATGGGCGTCGGGTCCATGGACTACCCGGCTGAGTTCCAGGGCACCAGCCAGGACACCCTGAACAAGCTCGGTATCTCGAAGGTCATGACGCTCACGTCGACCTACGACCACCGGGTGATCCAGGGCGCCGCCTCCGGCGAGTTCCTCCGCCAGGTCGCCAACCTGCTGCTGGGCGAGAACAACTTCTACGACGAGATCTTCGAGGCGCTGCGCATCCCCTACGAGCCGGTGCGCTGGCTGAAGGACATCGACGCCTCCCACGACGACGACGTCACCAAGGCCGCCCGCGTCTTCGAGCTGATCCACTCCTACCGGGTCCGCGGTCACGTCATGGCCGACACCGACCCGCTGGAGTACAAGCAGCGCAAGCACCCCGACCTGGACATCGTCGAGCACGGCCTCACCCTGTGGGACCTGGAGCGCGAGTTCGCCGTCGGCGGCTTCGCCGGCAAGTCGATGATGAAGCTGCGCGACATCCTCGGCGTGCTGCGCGACTCGTACTGCCGCACCGTCGGCGTCGAGTACATGCACATCCAGGACCCGAAGCAGCGCAAGTGGATCCAGGACCGCGTGGAGCGCCCGCACGCCAAGATGGAGCGGGACGAGCAGCTGCGCATCCTGCGCCGTCTGAACGCCGCCGAGGCCTTCGAGACGTTTCTGCAGACCAAGTACGTCGGCCAGCGGCGCTTCTCCCTCGAGGGCGGCGAGTCCGTCATCCCGCTGCTCGACGCGATCATCGACTCGGCGGCCGAGTCCCGCCTGGACGAGGTCGTCATCGGCATGGCCCACCGCGGCCGCCTGAACGTCCTGGCCAACATCGTCGGCAAGTCCTACGCGCAGATCTTCCGCGAGTTCGAGGGCAACCTCGACCCGAAGTCGATGCACGGCTCCGGCGACGTGAAGTACCACCTGGGCGCCGAGGGCACCTTCACCGGCCTGGACGGCGAGCAGATCAAGGTCTCGCTGGTCGCCAACCCCTCGCACCTGGAGGCGGTGGACCCGGTCCTGGAGGGCGTCGCCCGCGCCAAGCAGGACATCATCAACAAGGGCGGCACGGACTTCACCGTCCTGCCGGTCGCCCTGCACGGCGACGCCGCGTTCGCCGGCCAGGGCGTGGTCGCCGAGACGCTGAACATGTCGCAGCTGCGCGGCTACCGCACCGGCGGCACCGTCCACATCGTCATCAACAACCAGGTCGGCTTCACCGCGCCGCCCGCCTCGTCGCGGTCCTCGATGTACGCCACCGACGTGGCCCGCATGATCGAGGCGCCGATCTTCCACGTCAACGGCGACGACCCGGAGGCCTGCGTCCGCGTGGCGCGGCTCGCCTTCGAGTTCCGCCAGGCGTTCAACAAGGACGTCGTCATCGACCTCATCTGCTACCGCCGCCGCGGTCACAACGAGGCCGACAACCCGTCCTTCACCCAGCCGCTGATGTACGACCTGATCGACAAGAAGCGCTCGGTGCGCAAGCTGTACACCGAGTCCCTGATCGGTCGCGGCGACATCACGCTGGAGGAGGCCGAGCAGGCGCTGCAGGACTACCAGGGCCAGCTGGAGAAGGTCTTCACCGAGGTCCGCGACGCCACCACGCAGCCCGCCGAGAAGGTGGAGGCCCCGGTGGAGCCTCAGGGCGAGTTCCCGGTGCCGGTCGACACCGCGGTCAGCGCCGAGGTCGTCAAGCGGATCGCCGAGTCCCAGATCAACATCCCCGAGTCGTTCAACGTCCACCCGCGTCTGCTGCCGCAGCTGCAGCGCCGCGCGGCCATGGTCGAGGACGGCACGATCGACTGGGCGATGGGCGAGACCCTGGCCTTCGGTTCGCTGCTGCTGGAGGGCGTCCCGGTCCGCCTGGCCGGCCAGGACTCCCGCCGCGGCACCTTCGGCCAGCGGCACGCGGTGCTCATCGACCGGGTCACCGGCGAGGACTACACGCCGCTGCTGCACCTGTCGGAGGACCAGGCCCGCTTCAACGTCTACGACTCGCTGCTCAGCGAGTACGCGGCGATGGGCTTCGAATACGGTTACTCGCTGGCCCGCCCGGACGCCCTGGTGATGTGGGAGGCGCAGTTCGGCGACTTCGCCAACGGCGCTCAGACGGTCGTGGACGAGTTCATCTCCTCCGCGGAGCAGAAGTGGGGCCAGACCTCCGGCGTCGTCCTGCTCCTGCCGCA
The DNA here is from genome assembly GCF_045209695.1 of Streptomyces thermoviolaceus. Lineage (NCBI taxonomy): Bacteria > Bacillati > Actinomycetota > Actinomycetes > Kitasatosporales > Streptomycetaceae > Streptomyces > Streptomyces thermoviolaceus. The sequence goes on from NZ_CP109280.1 coordinate 1,860,721, forward strand.
CGGCTACGAGGGCCAGGGCCCGGACCACTCCTCGGCCCGCATCGAGCGGTTCCTGCAGCTGTGCGCGCAGAACAGCATGACCGTGGCCGTGCCGACGACCCCGGCGAACTACTTCCACCTGCTGCGCTGGCAGGTGCGCAACCCGCACCACCGTCCGCTGGTCGTCTTCACCCCGAAGTCGATGCTGCGTCTGAAGGCCGCCACCTCGAAGGCCGAGGACTTCACCACCGGCTCCTTCCAGCCGGTCATCGGTGACACGACGGTGGCGCCGGAGGCGGTCCGCAAGGTCGTCTTCTGCACCGGCAAGCTCTACTACGACCTGGAGGCGGAGCGGCAGAAGCGGGGCGTCACCGACACCGCGCTGATCCGCATCGAGCGGCTGTACCCGCTGCCGGGCAAGGAGCTGCAGGAGGCGCTGGCGCCGTACACCAACGCCGAGAAGTACGTGTGGGCGCAGGAGGAGCCGGCGAACCAGGGTGCCTGGCCGTTCATCGCGCTGAACCTGATCGACCACCTCGACCTGGTCCTCGGCGCGGCGCCGGACAACGCCGACCGTCTGCGCCGGGTGTCCCGTCCGGCCTCCGCCTCCCCGGCGGTGGGCTCGGCCAAGCGGCACCAGCAGGAGCAGGCGCAGCTGGTGAAGGAAGTCTTCGAGATCTGATCCGGCGCGCCGGCCCACCGGCCTGACGCACACGGCGCCGCCGTACCGGACCTTCGGGTCCGTACGGCGGCGCCGCTGCGTGTACGGGGGTGCTTCCGGCGGGTCACGGGGAGCGGACCGGCCGCTTCCGGCAGCCGGTACGGCGATCGAGGCCCGCCCTTATCCTTGACCGCATGTACTTCACTGACCGCGGCATCGAAGAACTCGAGAAGCGGCGCGGCGAGGAGGAGATCACCTTCGAGTGGCTCGCCGAGCAACTGCGCACCTTCGTCGATCTGAACCCGGACTTCGAGGTTCCGGTGGAACGGCTGGCGACCTGGCTCGCGCGACTGGACGACGAGGACGAGTAGGACCGGTCACCACCGGCCGGTGCCGGCCGGGCCCTTCTCGGGCCGGACCGGCCAGGACGGCCGGTCCGGACACTGCCGCGGCGCCCCTTCGGGGGCGCTTCGTCGTTTCGGGGGCGCTTGTCGTGCCAGGGGGCGCGTGTCGTTCTCACGGTGCCTCGCTTGCACGGAGCCTCGTTCTCACGATGCGTCACGGTGTGTCTTGACTTCCACGGACCGCGATATATCGTGTCTGGTGAGGATGCGATATGGCGCGATGCCCGGCTCGACGTCCGCTCGTGTCCTCGTGACTGCCCGTGTCTCCGGTCCTGTCTTCCGGTGCCGCTCTCCTGTGTGGCCCGGCCCGTCAGAGGAGGTCTGTCCCATGTCCGAGTGGTCCGTGGGAGAACCGGCGAAGCTCACCTTCGACGAACCCGTCACCCGGCTCAACGTCCGCATCGTCCAGGGCGCGGTGAACGTGGTCGGCACCGACGAGACCACCGCCCGCCTGGAGGTCTCCGAGATCGAGGGGCCACCGCTGGTGGTGACCCAACGGGACGGCACGCTCACCGTGGCCTACGAGGACCTGCCCTGGAAGGGCTTCCTGAAGTGGTTCGACCCCAAGGGCTGGCGGCGCAGCGCCGTGGTCACGCTGGCCGTTCCGGCCGCCACCCGGGTCGAGGTGGGTGTCGTCGGCGCCACCGCCATGGTGTCGGGCATCAGCGGGGCCACGGCGGTGCGGGGCGTCACCGGGGACACCACACTGGTGGGCCTGACCGGCCCGGTCAGCGCGGACACCGTCTCCGGCGCCGTGGAGGCCCAGGCCCTCTCCGGGGACCTGCGGTTCCACTCGGTCTCCGGGGATCTGACGGTGGTGGAGGGCACCGGCACGTCGGTCCGGGCGGACTCGGTGAGCGGCTCCGTGATCGTCGACCTGGACCCGGCGGACCGGCCCACCGACGTCACCCTGACCAGCGTCTCCGGGGAGATCGCCATACGGCTGCCCCATCCGGCGGACACCCGGGTGGAGGCGAACACCGCGAGCGGTACGGTGTCCAACGCGTTCGAGGACCTGCGGGTCGACGGCCAGTGGGGTGCCAAGCGGATCACCGGCCGGCTGGGCACCGGCCGCGGCAGGGTGAAGGCGAGCACGGCCTCCGGTTCGATCGCCCTGCTGCGGCGTCCGCCGACGGAGGAGGAGGGCTGGGAGGCCGCCTCGGACACCGACCCCGGCGGCACCCCGGCCGCCCCCGGGACCGGCCCCGCGACGGACGGTCCGACCGACGGCACGACCGACAAGAAGGTGCTCTGACATGCCTCCCGTCTTCGCTCACGGCCGCCTCCGCCTGTACCTGCTCAAGCTGCTGGACGAGGCGCCTCGCCACGGCTACGAGGTGATCCGCCTGCTGGAGGAGCGCTTCCAGGGCCTGTACGCGCCGTCGGCCGGCACCGTCTACCCGCGGCTGGCCAAGCTGGAGGCCGAGGGCCTGGTCACCCACACCACCGAGGGCGGCCGCAAGGTGTACGCCATCACCGACGCCGGCCGTGCCGAACTCGCCGAGCGCAGCGGCGAACTGGCCGACCTGGAGCTGGAGATCCGCGAGTCGGTTGCGGAGCTGGCAGCCGAGATCCGCGCCGATGTGCGTGGCGCGGCGGGCAAACTGCGGCGCGAGATGCGCGCCCAGGCCTCCCAGGCCCGGCAGGGCGCCCCCGGCGGCGAGGCCGGGGAACACGGTTTCGTGGACGAGCGGGAGGCGTGGCAGGCCGCGAAGGAGGAGATGCGGCGCGTCAAGCAGGAGTGGAAGGAACAGGCCCGCCGCGCCAAGGACGAGAGCCGCCGGGCGCGCGAGGAGGCGCAGCGGGCGCGGCGCCAGGCGAAGGAGGCCCAGGAGCGGGCCCGTGCGCAGGCGCAGGAGGAACTCCAGCGCATCGCCCGCCGGATCCAGCAGCAGGTGCAGGACCACTTCGCCCGCGGCGACTGGCCGACCGGGGTGCGGGAGGGCCTGGCCGAACTGGCCAAGGAGGTGGGCACCTTCGGCAAGGAGTTCGGCAAGGACTTCGGCTTCGGCCGGCCGTCGAACGGCACCCAGTACCAGCGCCCCGAGTACTCCCAGACCCCCGAGGACTTCCCCGCCGCCTACGAACCCGCATGGGCGCACGAGGAGTTCACCGGCGACCCGGCCCGCGATCTGGACCGGCTGCTGGACCGCTTCCGGGACGACATCCGCGACGCGGCCCGCGACCACGGCGTCACCGCGGAGCAACTCCGCAAGACCCGGCACCACTTGTCCGAGGCGGCCGCCCGCATCGGGGCGCTGCTGCGCGCTCCGCAGAAGTGACGGCGGGCGCGACCGGGACGGCCGGACACGGACGTCCCGGTCGCCCGGCACCTGGCGGGCCGGGAGCCCGCCAGGTGCCCTGCCGGTCAGCCCACGGTGAAGACGATCTTGCCGAACTGCCCGCCCGACGCCATCCGTTCGAACCCCTCGCGGGCCCGGTCGAGCGGGAGGATCTCGTCGATGACGGGACGCACACCGGTGGTGTCGCAGAAGGAGAGCAGGTCCTCCAGCTCGTCCTTGGTGCCCATCGTGGACCCGACCACCTTCAGCTCCAGGAAGAAGATACGGGTCAGCTCCGCGTGGGAGGGCCGGTCGCCGCTGGTGGCACCGGAGATGACGATCGTGCCGCCGGGGCGGAGCGACTTCACCGAGTGGGACCAGGTGGCCGCGCCCACCGTCTCCAGCACCGCGTCCACCCGCTGCGGCAGCCGGGCGCCCGGCTCGACGGCCTCCACGGCGCCCAGCTCCAGGGCCCGCTTGCGCTTGGCCTCGTCGCGGCTGGTGGCGAACACCTTCAGCCCCGCGGCCTTGCCGAGCACGATCGCTGCCGTGGCGACCCCGCCGCCGGCGCCCTGCACGAGAACGGAGTCGCCGGGACGCACCCCCGCGTTGGTGAAGAGCATCCGGTACGCGGTCAGCCAGGCCGTGGGCAGGCAGGCGGCCTCCTCGAAGGAGAGGCCCTTGGGCTTGGGCAGCAGGTTCCAGGTGGGCACCGCGACCTGCTCGGCGAAGGTGCCCTGGTAACGCTCGGTCAGGATGGACCGCGGCTCCCGGGGGCCGACGCCGTGCCCGCTCTGTCCGATGACGGAGTGCAGCACGACCTCGTTGCCGTCCTCGTCGACGCCGGCGGCGTCGCAGCCGAGGATCATCGGCAGCTTGTCCTCGGACAGGCCGACGCCCTTGAGCGACCACAGGTCGTGGTGGTTCAGGGAGGCGGCCCTGACGTTGACGGTGCTCCAGCCGGGGCGGGCCTCGGGGGCCGGGCGCTCCCCCGTCTCCAGCCCGTTCAGCGGCTGGTCGCGGTCGATTCGGGCGGCGTAGACAGCGAACATGACCTTGACGATAGGGGCGCGGACCGGCCCGCGGTACCTCGCCGCCCTGTGACACACGCCCTCTTGCCAAGCCGTCCCCCGACAGGACGGCGCCGGCCCGGCCCGCCGCGCCCGACGCGCTCCCCGGCCCGCACGACGCCGCCGCAGACCGCACGACGCCCCGTGCACCGCCGACGGCCCCTGACCGTCCGGGGGCCCGTGACCGTCCGGGGGCCCGTGACCGTCCGGCGGTCCATGGGCCGCCCGGCGGTCAGCCGGGCTCGGCGCCCGGCCCCGGTTCCCCGGTCCGCTGTGTCCCGCCCGGGGACACAGCACGACCCGCCCGTGCGGGCGGGGCCGTGCGGGCCGGTCCGACGAGGCCGCGGCAGGGCGGTGAGGCCGACGGGTCGCATCGGACCCGTCGCGCGGGCCGGACGGCGCCCGGTCGCGGCGTCCGGCCCGCGGTATCGGGGTCCGGCCCGCGGCGTCCGGTCCCGTCGGGTCAGCGCCGGGCCACGCCCTCGGCGCGGGCCGCGGCCGCGACCGCCGCCGTCACGGCGGGAGCCACCCGCTCGTCGAACGGCGAGGGGATGACGTAGTCCGCGGCGAGGTCGTCCCCGACGACCCCGGCCAGTGCCTCGGCCGCCGCGAGTTTCATGCCCTCGGTGATCCGGGACGCCCGCACCTGGAGCGCGCCGGCGAAGATGCCGGGGAAGGCCAGAACGTTGTTGATCTGGTTCGGGAAGTCCGACCGCCCGGTGGCGACGACCGCCGCGTACTTGTGCGCGACGTCCGGGTGGACCTCCGGGTCCGGGTTGGCCATGGCGAACACGAAGGCGCCCTTCGCCATCGACGCCACGGCCTCCTCGGGCACCGTGCCGCCGGAGACGCCGATGAACACGTCCGCCCCGGCGAGCGCGTCCTGCAGGGACCCGCTGAGTCGGGCCCGGTTGGTGAAGGAGGCCAGCTCCCGCTTGACCGGGGTGAGGTCCTCCCGGTCCGCCGAGACGATGCCCTTGCGGTCGGCCACCGCGACATCGCCGATGCCGGCCTCGACCAGCATCCGGGCGATGGCGACCCCGGCCGCGCCCGCGCCGGAGATCACCGCCCGCAGGTCGCCGAGGGCGCGTCCGCTCAACCGGGCGGCGTTGCGCAGCGCCGCGAGGGTCACGACCGCCGTGCCGTGCTGGTCGTCGTGGAAGACCGGGATGTCCAGGCGCTCCTGGAGCCTGCGCTCGATCTCGAAGCAGCGCGGCGCGGAGATGTCCTCCAGGTTGATGCCGCCGAACGACGGCGCCAGGCGCACCACGGTGTCGACGATCTCGTCGGTGTCGGTGCAGTCCAGGGCGATCGGCACCGCGTCCACGCCGCCGAACTGCTTGAAGAGGATCGCCTTGCCCTCCATCACGGGAAGGGAGGCCCGGGGACCGATGTCTCCGAGCCCCAGCACGGCCGTGCCGTCGGTGACGACGGCCACGACGGACGACGTCCACGTGTAGTCGTGCACCAGCTCGGGCTGCTCGGCGATGGCGGTGCACACCCGCGCGACGCCGGGTGTGTACGCCAGGGACAGGTCGTCCTTGTTCCGGACCGGCACGGTGGCCTGCACGGCCATCTTGCCGCCGCGGTGCAGCGCGAAGGCCGGGTCGAAGGAATCGAGCGGCTCTGCTCCGCCGTCCTGGTCCGTGCTGTCGCTGCAAGGATTGACGATCTCCGCTGCCACGGTGTCTTTACCCCTTAACGGTCATGGATTGAGGGTGGCCACTCCTGGTGAGGGGTGGGCGGGACCGCGTACGCCCCAGTCAGTGATGCGTGCGGGCGTACGCGACGGGCGCGCCGCACACGCGCCCTGAGCCCCGGATGAGGGGTGTAAAGAACCTTCATACCGGACGGACGGCGCCGACGACAGGTCGATAACGCGAAGGTCACATGATGGCGATACGACACGTGGCCCAATAGGGGGACAAAAGACGAACAATGGCCCGACACGGCCGCAGGGTGGCGGGAAAACTCCGCTCCGACGGCCCACATTCCGAGACCTGCCGGAAATCTTCCTGTCGGAAGGAAATGTTCCCGCACAGCGTCCTGTGCGGTCCGACGGCGGCACGCGGTTGCACGGCCACCTGTTATGCGATTTTGACATCGCGACTGCCCTGTATGGCGCGGACCCGATGGCAAGATGCGTCAATCACACGAGGTCGCGACACCCGAAGGTGTGTGTTGTCGGCGACCGAACGGCAACTCCACCCACCGCCGGAGGAACCCACCATGACCGCAGGCTCCACGCGTCGTCCGACCGCCACACACCCGCGTCTGGCCGTGGTCGGTGCGATCGCGGTCGCAGGCGCCCTGACGCTCACCGGCTGCGGTGACCAGACCAAGAACGCCCAGTCGTCCGACACGGGCGCGTCCGCCTCGGCTCCGCTCGCCCACCTGCTCCCGGCGGACGTCCGCGGCGAGGGTGTCATCGACGTCGGCTCCGACATCGCCTACGCGCCGGTGGAGTTCAAGGACGACTCCGGCAAGGTCGTCGGCCTCGACCCCGACCTCGCGGCCGCTCTGGGCAGGCAGCTCGGCGTGAAGTTCCAGTTCCACAACGGCACCTTCGACGCGCTGCTGACCGGTCTGCGCTCCGGCCGCTACCGGATCGCCATGTCGGCGATGACCGACAACAAGAGCCGTCAGCAGGGTGTGGACCCCGATACCGGCAAGAAGGTCGGCGAGGGCGTGGACTTCGTCGACTACCTCAGCGCCGGCGTCTCCCTCTACACGCGCAAGGGCGACACCCGGGGCATCACGTCCTGGCCGGATCTGTGCGGCAAGAAGCTCGCGGTCGAGCGCGGCACCGTCTCGGAGGACCTCGCCAAGGCCGAGGCGAAGAAGTGTCCGAGCGGCAAGAAGCTCACCATCGAGGCCTTCGACGACAACCAGCAGGCCGAGACCCGGCTGCGCTCGGGCGGGGCGGACGCGGTGTCCGCCGACTTCCCGGTGGCGGCGTACACGGTGAAGACCTCCGGCGGCGGCAAGGACTTCCAGATCGTGGGTGAGCAGGTCCAGGCCGCCCCTTACGGCATCGCCGTCGGCAAGAAGGACACGCAGCTGCGGGACGCGCTGCAGGCCGCCATGAACGCGATCATCGACAGCGGCGAGTACCAGAAGATCCTCGAGAAGTGGGGCGCACAGGACGGCGCCGTGCAGGAATCCGTCATCAACGGCGGCAAGTGACCGGACCGAGCGGCCACCGAGAGGCACATCCGTGACTGCTGACATCGACAAGACGGCGGGTCCCCTGAACTCGCCCCCGGCCCCGCCCCAGCCCATCAAGGCCATCCCGGTCCGCCACTACGGGCGGTACGTCACCGCCCTCGTCGCCCTCGCCGTGCTGGCCGCGATCGTCTACGCGTTCAGCCAGGGCAGGATCAACTGGCAGGCCGTTCCCGACTACTTCTTCGACCACCGGATCATGACCGGCGTCGGCAAGACGCTGATGCTGACGGTGCTGTCGATGCTCATCGGCATCGCCGGCGGCATCGTGCTGGCCGTGATGCGCTTGTCGAAGAACCCGGTGACCTCGGGCATCGCCTGGTTCTACATCTGGTTCTTCCGCGGCACCCCGGTGCTGGTGCAGCTGTTCCTGTGGTTCAACCTCGGCCTGGTCTTCGAGTACATCGACCTGATGCCGATCTACAAGGACTACTGGTCGAACTTCATGACGCCGCTGCTGACGGCGCTGCTCGGCCTGGGTCTGAACGAGGCGGCGTACATGGCGGAGATCTGCCGTGCCGGTCTGCTCGCCGTGGACGAGGGCCAGACCGAGGCCGCCCACGCGCTGGGCATGAGCCACGGCAAGACCCTGCGGCGGATCATCATCCCGCAGGCCATGCGGGTGATCGTGCCGCCGACCGGCAACGAGGTCATCAACATGCTGAAGACGACCTCGCTGGTCGCGGCCGTGCAGTACCCGGAGCTGTTCCGGTACGCACAGGACATCGGCCAGGTCTCCGGTGCCCCCGTGGAGATGTACTTCCTCGCCGCGGCCTGGTACCTGATCCTGACCTCGGTGCTGAGCGTGGGGCAGTACTACCTCGAGCGGTACTACGCCCGCGGCTCCAGCCGTCAGCTGCCGCCGACGCCGTGGCAGAAGGTCAAGGCGAACGTGTTCTCCGTCGGCCGGCCCAAGGGAGGCATGGCGTGACCGGCAAGCTCAGCAAGCAGCAGGCGCCCGCGGGCCGCGGGGACGTGCCGATGGTCAAGGCGGAGGGCGTGCACAAGTCCTTCGGCCAGGTGGAGGTCCTCAAGGGCATCGACCTGGAGGTCAAGGCGGGCGAGGTGTGCTGCCTCATCGGCCCGTCCGGCTCCGGCAAGTCCACCTTCCTGCGCTGCATCAACCACCTGGAGAAGATCAACGCAGGCCGGCTGTGGGTGGACGGCGAACTGGTCGGCTACCGGCAGCAGGGCGACAAGCTCTACGAGCTGCGCGACCGCGAGGTCGCCTTGAAGCGCCGGGACATCGGCATGGTGTTCCAGCGGTTCAACCTGTTCCCGCACATGACGGCCGTGGAGAACGTCATGGAGGCGCCGGTCCAGGTCAAGCGCGCCCGGCGGGCCGACGCGCATCACCGCGCGATGAGCCTGCTGGAGCGCGTGGGTCTGGCCGACCGGGCCGGGCACTACCCGTCGCAGCTGTCCGGCGGGCAGCAGCAGCGGGTGGCGATCGCCCGGGCGCTGGCCATGGACCCCAAGCTCATGCTGTTCGACGAGCCGACCTCGGCGCTCGACCCGGAGCTGGTCGGTGACGTCCTGGACGTCATGCGGGACCTGGCCGAATCGGGCATGACGATGATCGTGGTCACCCACGAGATGGGGTTCGCCCGCGAGGTCGGCGACAGCCTGGTGTTCATGGACGGGGGCGTGGTGGTCGAGACCGGCCACCCGCGGGACGTGCTGACCGACCCGCAGCACAAGCGGACCCAGTCGTTCCTTTCGAAGGTGCTGTAGGCGGGACGCGCACACCGGGGACGAGGGGCGGTGCCGGCGCCGCGACCGCCCCTCGTCCCCGGTGTGCCGGCACCGCTACTTGAGCGCCAGCACCAGGGTGTCGGACGGCGAGCACCACACCGGCCGGACCTCCGCGAAACCCCGGGCGCGCAGCACCTTCGCGTGCCAGGCGACGGAGGGCGTGTCGCCGTCGGCGTGCTCGCCGAAGATGGCGAAACGGCGGGCCGTCGGTTCGGCCAGCACCGGGTCCTTCGCGGCCAGCTGCCACCAGTCGGCCCAGTCGAGGGCGCCCTCCTGCCGGGCCCGTTCCCTCCGTGCGTGCCGCAGGGCGCGTTCGGCCTCGTTGATCCGCGGGGTGGTCTCGTCGGTCATGTGGTCGGCGTTCAGGAAGACACCGCCCTCGCGGACCAGGTCCGCGATCTGCCCGTAGAGGGCGGCGAGGGGGTCGCGGTGCAGCCAGTGCAGGGCCGTGGCGGTCAGGACGGCGTCGTAGGAGTCGTACGGCAGCTGCGCCGGCCAGTCGGGGTCGGTCAGGTCGGCGGTGACGAAGGTGACCCGTGCGTCGCCCTCGAAGGTGCCGCGCGCGATGGTGAGCAGCGCCGGGTCGAGGTCGACGCCCGTGCTGGTGGCCCGCGGGAAACGGTCGAGGAGGCGGGCGGTGATGCTGCCGGTGCCGCAGGCCAGGTCCAGCACCCGCGGCGCGGTGCCGACCAGCGCCTCCACCATGTCGAGCATGATGCGGAAGCGCTCCTCGCGGTCGGGCATGTACCACTCCTGCTGCCGGTCCCAGCTGCGCTGCCAGGCCTGCCAGTCCGCGGCCGCCGCGGTGGTGCCGGAGTCCGTCATCGTGTCCCTCCCGAGCGCGATGCGCGTAATACCCTGTAGGCAGGAACGGCCGTTACAAGACCGCGCTCGCCACCCTAGGGCGAACCCGTAAGGACTACAAGTGGAACTGGCCTATTACTCGGATTACGCCGTGCGGCTCGTCAACAGCGAGGAGCCCGCTCGGGGCAAGGACCGGCTGACGTCGGTGGAGGCGGTCCGGGAACTGTTCGGCGACAACGCCTCGGCGGCCCGGCGCGCCACCGAGGCCGACGTGACCCGTTTCCGTTCGGTGCGCAGCCGGCTCCGCGCCGTCTTCGAGGCCGCCGACCAGGGGGACGAGACCCTGGCCGTGGCGCTGCTGAACTCGCTGCTGCTGGAGTTCCCGGTCAGCCCGCAGATCTCCGGACACGACCAGCGCGACGAGGACGGGCGCCCGCTGTGGCACATGCACCTGGCGGACCATCCCTCCAACGCCACCTCCGGCTATGCGGCGATCGCGGCGATGGGCCTGGCCTTCCACCTCACCGAGTACGGCGTGGACCGCCTCGGCCTGTGCCAGGCCCCGCCCTGCCGCAACGCCTACCTGGACACCTCCACCAACCGCTCCCGCCGCTACTGCTCCGACCGCTGCGCCACCCGTGCCAACGTCGCCGCCTACCGGGCCCGCAAGCGCCTGGAGGCCGACCGGTCGGGGAGCACGAATCTGACCGCCGACAGCGCCCAGCGCACCCGGGCCAGCGGGGAGCGCGCGGCGGACGTGCGCGGCCGGTAGCGGAACCACACCTTCGCCAGCACCAGCTCCTGAGGCACGGTGCCGAAGTCGGTGCTGTCGCTGCCCGCGTACGGGTTGTCCCCCAGCACCCACCAGCCGCTCTCGCGCCGCTCCACGGCGCGCTTGACGATGAGCAGATCCTGCTGGAAGGGGTGCCGCAGCACGACCACGTCTCCCGGCCGGATCCGGGCCCCGTACTGCACCACGAGCCGGTCGCCGTGGTGAAGCGTGGGCACCATGGACGGCCCGCTCACCTCCGCCAGGCCGAAGGGCAGCACGGCCGCCCTGCGCTCGGTCTCCTGCGACAGCTCCGGCATCACCGGCACCTCCCCGGTCCGTTCCTCCACCGCTCCCAGTCTGACCCCGGACTTTTGTCCTAAGCCCTAGGGGGCACCCGCGAAATCACGCCTTGCACGGAGTAATGTCCCACCTGAGAAGACGATCACGAGGAAGGAATGCTCCATGCTTTCCCGCCTGTTTGCCCCCACGGTCAAGGTCAGCGCCCACTGCGACCTTCCCTGCGGCGTGTACGACCCGGCCCAGGCCCGCATCGAGGCGGAGTCGGTGAAGGCCATCCAGGGGAAGATGGCCGGCAACGACGACCCGCACTTCCAGGCCCGTGCCGCGGTCATCAAGGAGCAGCGCGCCGAGCTGGCCAAGCACCACGTCTCGGTTCTGTGGAGCGACTACTTCAAGGCCCCGCACTTCGAGAAGTACCCGGAGCTGCACCAGCTGGTCAACGACACCCTGAAGGCGCTCTCCGCGGCCAAGGCCTCCACCGACCCGGCCACCGGCCAGAAGGCGCTGGACTACATCGCCCAGATCGACAAGATCTTCTGGGAGACCAAGAAGGCCTGACCCGGGCGGCTCGCCCGTGACCTGCGCCGCGCAGGTCGCCGCATCCCTCACCGCACCCGGCCCTGTGTCCGGAACGCCCCGCCGGCGCTCCGGGCGCGGGCCGGGTGCGGTCGTTCACGGCCCGGTCGGGAGCGGCGTCCGTGTCTCGCGCCGGGTCCGTGGGGAGCATGTCCCGGGGCAGCCGGCGGACGAGGTGCCCCCGCACGCCGTGGCACCCGGCGGCCGTACGGCTCGTGCCCCGTACGGCCGCCGGGTGCCGTGCGGCCGGGACGGGCCGGTCGGTGGCCGGCGGTCAGCTGGTGCGGCGGGTGACGAACTCCGCCAGGGCGAGCAGACCGCCCGCCGCCCGGGGGTCCGGGACCGCCCGGGCCAGGTCTCCGACGGCCCGTGCCATCCGGTCACCCGCCTCGGACTGCGCCCAGTCCCGGCCACCAGCGCGCTCCACCACCAGCGCCGTGCTCTCCTCCTCGCCCGGACGGTGCGGCCGGGCGTAGATCGCCGCCAGCTCGGCGGCCTCGGGCGTGCCCGAGGTCAGCGCGGCGACGACCGGCAGGGACTTCTTGCGGGCCACGAGGTCCGCCCCGGCCGGCTTGCCGGTGCGGGCGGGATCGCCCCATATGCCGATCACGTCGTCGATCAGCTGGAACGCGAGCCCGGCCTGCCGGCCGAACGTGTCCAGTGCGTCCACCTCCTCCTCGCCCGCCCCGGCGTACAGCGCGCCGAGAGCACAGGCGCACCCCAGCAGCGCGCCCGTCTTCGCCTCGGCCATGGCCAGCACCTCGGGGAGCGTGACGTCCTCGGGGGCACGTCGCTCCAGGGCCGTGTCGGCGTGCTGGCCCGCGCACAGCTCGACGACACAGGCCGCGAGCCGGGCGGCGGCCGCCGGGGAGGCGGGGTGCGGGTCCTCGGCGAGCACCCGCAGGGCCAGCGCCTGCAGGGCGTCCCCGGCGAGGATGGCGTCGGCGTCGCCGAACACCTTCCACGCGGTCGGTCGGTGACGGCGGGTGGGGTCCCGGTCCATCACGTCGTCGTGCAGCAGCGTGAAGTTGTGCACCAGTTCCACCGCCGCGGCGGCACGGGCCGCCCCGGCCCGGGCTTCGGGCCCGCCGAGCGCGGCGGCCGCGGCGAACACCAGGGCCGGGCGGATCGCCTTGCCCGCGGGGCCCGCCGCAGGGGTGCCGTCGGCCTGTTCCCAGCCGAAGTGGTAGCGCGCGATGCGGCGCATCGGCGCCGGCAACGAATCCACCGCCGCCCGCAGTTCGGGATCGACCGCGGCCCTGGCCCGCTCCATGATCAGCGCGGCGTCGTGCCCGCCGGTGCCGCCGCCGGCCGCGACGGGGGCACCGGCGCCGTCCGCGGACTGCCGGGGGTGCGGCTCGCCCCGGGCCGCGTCAGGGGGCGGTGCACCGTCACCGGCGGGCGGTGCGCCGGGTGGGCGCCGTGTCGACTCCGTCATGAACTCGGCCATCCGCTCCCCCTCGGAGATTCGGCGAACCAGGGTGCGCCGCCGGCCGGGACCGGGCGTGCACCCCGAGGGCCTACCCGGCCCGGCAAATGCGGACACCGTGGTCCGGCCGCGGGCGGTGTCAGCGCCACCGGCCGACCTCGACGTTCTCCAGGACGCCGAGTGCGTCGGGCACCAGGACCGCGGCCGAGTAGTACGCGGTCACCAGGTACTTGATGATCGCCTGCTCGTTGATGCCCATGAACCGCACCGACAGGCTGGGCTCGATCTCGTCCGGGATGCCCTGGGCGCGCAGGCCGATGACGCCCTGGTCCTCCTCGCCCGTGCGCATCGCGATGATCGAGCTGGTGCGGGCCTCGGTCACCGGGATCTTGTTGCACGGGAAGATCGGCACCCCGCGCCAGGTGGGGATGCGGTTGCCGGCGATGTCGAGGGTCTCGGGGACGAGTCCGCGTTTGTTCAGTTCGCGGCCGAACGCGGCGATGGCGCGCGGATGGGCGAGGAACAGCTTGGTGCCGCGGCGGCGGCTGAGCAGCTCGTCCATGTCGTCGGGGCCGGGCACCCCGTCGTGCGGCTGGATCCGCTGGTCGTACTCGCAGTTGTGGAGCAGTCCGAACTCCGGGTTGTTGATCAGTTCGTGCTCCTGGCGCTCCTTCAACGCCTCGATGGTCAGCCGCAGCTGCTGCTCGGTCTGGTTCATCGGGTGGTTGTAGAGGTCGGCCACGCGCGTGTGGATGCGCAGCACGGTCTGAGCGATGCTCAGCTCGTACTCCCGGGGTCCGGGTTCGTAGTCGACGAAGGTGTGCGGGATGTCCGGTTCACCGCTGTGGCCCGCGGACAGCTCGACCGCCTTCTCACCGTAGGGGTTGGTGCGCTGCCCCGGGATGGAGCGCCGCCGTCTCAGGTGCTCGCGCAGCGACTCGGCGCGCTCGGCGATCTGCTCGACGTCCTGCCGGGACAGGACGAGAACGATGCACGCGGTGTCCGCGCGGACCGTGTACTCCCAGATGGCGTCCGGGTCGAGCAGCGCCTGCTCGCCGAAGTGCGCACCGTCGGCGAGGACGCCGAGGACCTGGTCGTCGCCGTAGGGTCCGGTGCCGACCTTCTCGACCCTGCCGTGCGCCAGCAGATACACCTCGTCGCACGGGTTGCCGAAGGAGGCGATCACCCGGCCGGCCCCGATCTCGCGCTGCCGGCAGCGCTGGGCGAGTTCCGAGAGCACGTCGTGGTCCTCGTAGTCCCGCAGCACGGGCAGCTCACCGAGTTCCGCCGGGATCACCTCGACGCGGTCGCCGGTCTTCACGAACGTGATCCGGCCGTCGCCCACGGCGTAGGTCAGACGCCGGTTCACCCGGTACGTGCCGCCCTGGACGTCGACCCACGGCAGCATGCGCAGCAGCCAGCGCGAGCTGATCTCCTGCATCTGAGGCGCGGACTTGGTCGTGGTGGCCAGATTCCGTGCGGCCGCCGTGCCCAGGCTCTGCTGTGGCCGGCTCTGTTCCGTACGGATCTCTTCGCCTACCGACATAGACATGTGCCTTCCGCTCGTACCGGGCGCGTCCAGCGCCGACACCGATGTGCGAGCGCCAGCCTTTCATCACGTTCCGTATCGGTGCTATGACACGAAAGAGCGGGATTGGATCATCGTGACGTCGGGCAGACATGCGGCCCGCAACCGGGACGACCGCCGCCGCACGGCCGCCCGGGAGGCGGTGACAATGGCGGGGTGACCAGCCTCGACGACCCCGCCCTCGCCGCACTCGGCCCCCGGCTCCCCTCCCCCGTCCAGGAGGTGGCCGACGAGCGCTTCACCCGGCGCGGACTGCGTCTGCTGCTCAAACGGGACGACCTGATCCACCCCGAGCTGATCGGCAACAAGTGGCGCAAACTCGCCCCCAATCTGCGGGCGGCGCGCGGTCGGCGGATCGTCACGTTCGGCGGTGCGTACTCCAACCATCTGCGCGCCACCGCTGCCGCGGGCCGCCTGCTCGGCCTGGAGACGATCGGCGTGGTCCGCGGCGAGGAACTGGCCGGCCGCCCGCTCAACCCGTCCCTGGCCCGGTGCGTGGCCGACGGGATGCGCCTGCACTTCGTGGACCGCGCGACCTACCGCCGCAAGGCGGAGCCGGACACCCTGGCGGCCGTGCTGCGCGCGGCGGGTGCCGAGGACGCCCATGTGGTGCCGGAGGGCGGCAGCAACGCACTCGCCGTCCGCGGCTGCCAGGAGCTGGGTGCGGAACTCGGCGAGCAGGCGGACATCGTGGCCGTCGCCTGCGGCACCGGGGGCACCCTGGCCGGGCTGGCCGCCGGACTGCCCGCGGGCCGCCGTGCGCTGGGCATCCCGGTCCTCAAGGGCGGTTTCCTGACCACCGCCGTCGAGGCGCTGCAGAAAGAGGCCTTCGGCGCCCGGCGCGGCGACTGGTGGCTCGACGACCGCTTCCACTTCGGCGGCTACGCCCGCACCACCCCCGCACTGCACACCTTCGCCGAGGACTTCACCGCACGGCACGGGGTGCCCGTCGAGCGTCTGTACGTCGCCAAGCTGCTGTACGCCCTGGTCGCGCTCGCGGAGGAGGGCGCCTTCCCGCGGGGCACGACCGTCGCCGCCGTCGTCACCGGCCGGCCCTTCCCGGACCACACCTGAACCGCTTCCCGGGGGCGCTCGGCGCCGCACCCGAACCGCACCCCGGGGTACTCGGCGCCGCACCCGAACCGCACCCCGGGGTACTCGGCGCCACACCCGAACCGCACCCGCCTGACCACGCCCTGCACGGCGCCGCCCGGCACACACCTGCCGTGCGGACGGCTCCCCCACGCTGCGGCGCCCACCGGTGTCAGGCCGCCTCCCGGTAGGCCGCCGCCTCCTCCAGGTCCAGGCGGCGCAGCAGGATGCGCAGCATCTCGTCGTCGATGAGCCGGCTGTCGCGCAGGCGCACGAACACGGCGCGTTCGGCGCCGATCATCTCCCGCGACAGCCGCCGGTAGGTGTCGTCCACCGACTCGCCGGTGACCGGGTTGGTCTGTCCCAGGCGCTCCCAGACGGAGTTGCGGCGGCGTTCCAGGACCCCGCGCAGCCGGTCGGCGAGCGGCGGCGGCAGGGCGTTGCGCTCGTCGGCGAGGAGTTCCTCCAGCCGCCGTTCGGCGGCCAGGGAGGCCTGTGCCTGGGCGTTGGCCTCGGCGAGGGTGTCGGCCTGCGGGTCGCGGCCGGGGATCCTCAGCGCGCGGATCAGCGGCGGCAGGGTGAGGCCCTGCACCACGAGGGTGCCGATGACCGTGGTGAAGGTGAGAAAAAGGATCATGCTGCGCCCGGGGAAAGGTGTTCCGTCGTGCAGCACCGGCGGGACGGAGAAGGCGATCGCCAGCGACACCACGCCCCGCATCCCGGCCCACGCGGTGACCATGGCACCGCGCCAGGTGGGGTTGTCCTCCCGTTCCCGGACCCGGCGCAGCAGCCGGGGCAGAAAGGTCACCGGGTACACCCAGGCGAAGCGGGTCACGACGATCACGAGGAAGACGACGACGGCGTACCAGACGGCATCGGTGACCCGGTAGGACCCGAGTCCTCGCAGCACGACGGGCAGCTGCAGGCCGATCAGCGCGAACACCGAGGACTCCAGCACGAAGGCGGCCATCCTGCGCACCGCCTCCTCCTGCAGCCGGGTGGCGAAGTCGACCTCCCAGGCGCGGTGCCCGAGGTAGAGGGCGACGGTGACGACCGCGAGCACCCCGGAGGCGTGCACCTGCTCGGCGATGCCGTAGGCGGCGAACGGGATCAGCAGCGAGAGGGTGTTCTGCGTCAGCGCCTCCTTCAGACGGATGCGCAGCCAGTGCAGCGGCGCCATCAGCACCAGGCCGACACCCACCCCGCCGATCGCCGCGACGAGGAACTCCCGCACTCCTCCGGCCCAGGTCGCGCCCTCGCCGACGGCCGCGGCCAGCGCGACCTTGTAGGCGGTGATCGCGGTGGCGTCGTTGAGCAGCGACTCGCCCTGCAGGACGGTGGTGATGCGCGCGGGCAGCCCCACCCGGCGGGCCACCGCGGTCGCCGCGACCGCGTCCGGCGGTGCCACCACGGCACCCAGCACCAGCGCCGCGGTCAGCGGCAGCCCCGGCACGATCAGGTAGGCGACCCAGCCGACCACCAGGGCCGCGAACAGCACGTATCCGACGGACAGCAGGGCCACGGTGCGCACCTGGGCGCGCAGGTCCAGGTAGGAGCTGTCGACGGCCGCGGTGTACAGCAGCGGGGGCAGCAGCAGCGGCAGGACCACGTCGGGGTCGAGGGTGTAGTCGGGGATCCCGGGCACGAAGGACACCGCCAGGGCCGGCGGCGACCAGCAGCAGCGGTGCCGGCACCGGGGTGCGCCGGGCCGCCCCGGCCACCGCGGCGCTTCCCGCCACCAGCAACAGCAGCGGCATCACGTCCATCGCTCTCGCCCGCCCATCGTCGCTTCCGGCCCGGGTCTCCCGGCGCATTCCGCCGGGGGCGCTTCTCCGCGCGCGCGTCGTAACCTGGCCATCATGAGACAGTGCACGCACACCGGCACGCTGCCGCGCCCGGAGCCCGAGCCGCGCAGCCGCACGTGCCCGGAGTGCCTGGCGGAGGGCACCCATCCGGTGCACCTGCGGCTCTGCCTGACCTGTGGCAACGTGGGGTGCTGCGACTCCTCCCCGGGACGGCACGCGACCCGGCATCATGAACGGACCGGGCATCCGGTGATGCGGAGTTACGAACCCGGCGAGGACTGGCGCTGGTGTTTCGTCGACCACGTCCTGGTGTGAGACCCGGACGGTTCGACCCGTTGACGTCCGGGTACGTCAACCCGGCACGCGCCGTTCCCATTTGGGCCCGCCGGGCCCCTAGCCACGCAGCGTGTTCATGTGTTTACCTTGAGTGACAAGGCGGGTTGGGGTCCCGGGACAACAGGGCCGGGAGCGCGGTAGCGTCACCTGAACCACGTATCGCGTGACCCGGGGGGTGACCCTCGGCCCCGAGAATGCTTGTACCACCTTGGAGGTGAGGGTGTCCCAGATCGACGGCGAACCCGCGGCGGACCAGGACTTCGTGGAGGTCCGGCTGCCTGCTGCGGGGGCCTACCTGTCGGTGCTGCGGACGGCCACGGCCGGCCTCGCGGCCCGTTTGGACTTCACCCTCGACGAGATCGAGGACCTGCGCATCGCGGTCGACGAGGCCTGCGCGATCCTGCTGCAGCAGGCCGTGCCCGGCTCGGTGCTCAGTTGTGTCTTCCGGCTGGTCGACGACTCGCTCGAGGTCACCGTCTCGGCTCCGACCACGGACGGTCACGCTCCCTCGCGGGACACCTTCGCGTGGACCGTCCTGTCCGCTCTGGCGGGCAAGGTCTCCTCCGCCGTGGACGACGACAAGACCGTGTCGATCAGCCTCTACAAACAGCGCGGCGCCGGACCCGGTCCGGCGTGAGGAACGGGGACGGGCCGGTGCGGGACGAAGAACACGGCACACGGGAACTGCCGCCGACGGGCGGGATCACGCCCCGTGCGGACGGGGCCGGGAGCCGGGGCCAGGACGGCCCGACCGGTCCGGACGGCACCCGGGGCAGGGGCGCCGCAGCCCGCCGCGGCGGTACGACGAACCACGGTGGCGCGGCCGGCCGCGCCGGTGTCACCGGTGCCGCCGCACCCGGGGGCGCGGGGCGCGGCCGTCAGGGCGGTCCGGCACACCCGGCGGGCGGCATCGAGGGCATTCCCGAGCAGGCCAGGCCGCATCCGGACGACGACCCGCTCAAGCTCGCCCTGCAGGGCGAGGGGCGGCCGGAACGCGACGAGGCCGCGCGGGAGGCGGCACCGCCGGTGCGGGGCGGTGTCCGCAGCGGTCTCGGGGTGCCTCCCCCCGCACAGGGGTCCGGGAAGGAGGCGAGGGCTCGGCGAAGGGCGACGGGCGGGACGATGAGCGAGCACGAGCGACACTCCGAGGACACCGCGCAGAGCGTGCCGAGCGTGCCCGCGGCGCGGCACGACGTGCAGGACCGCAGCGGCGCACGCGCGCTCTTCGTCCGGCTGCGCGCCCTGCCGCAGGGCAGCCCGGAGTACGCCGAGCTGCGCAACCAGCTGGTCCGGATGCACCTGCCGCTCGTCGAGCACCTCGCCCGCCGCTTCCGCAACCGGGGGGAGCCGCTGGACGACCTCACCCAGGTGGCCACCATCGGACTGATCAAGTCCGTGGACCGCTTCGACCCCGATCGCGGCGTGGAGTTCTCCACGTATGCGACACCGACGGTGGTCGGGGAGATCAAGCGGCACTTCCGGGACAAGGGCTGGGCGGTACGGGTGCCGCGCCGGCTGCAGGAGCTGCGGCTGTCGCTCACCACGGCGACGGCGGAGCTGTCCCAGCTGCACGGCCGCTCCCCCACGGTGCACGAGCTGGCGGAGAAGCTGTCGATCTCCGAGGAGGAGGTCCTGGAGGGCCTGGAGTCGGCCAACGCCTACTCCACGCTGTCCCTGGACGTCCCGGACACCGACGACGAGTCCCCGGCGGTCGCCGACACCCTCGGCGCGGAGGACGAGGCGCTGGAGGGCGTCGAGTACCGCGAGTCGCTCAAGCCGCTGCTGGAGGACCTGCCGCCACGGGAGAAGCGCATCCTGCTGCTGCGCTTCTTCGGCAACATGACCCAGTCGCAGATCGCCCAGGAGGTCGGCATCTCGCAGATGCACGTCTCGCGTCTGCTCGCCCGCACGCTGGCCCAGCTGCGGGAGAAGCTGCTGGTGGAGGAGTAGGCGGCCCGACGGCCAGCGGGGTCACGCGGTCGCGGCGCCGGTGCGGGTGCGCCGCGGCCGCCCGGCGCTGCGGCCGCCTTGCGTCCACGGGGAACGGCGGCCGGGTCCGTCAGCGCTGCTCGCCCTCGCTCGCGCGGCCCGGGCCACGGATGCCCAGCGCCCGGGTCGTGGCCGGGTTCACCAGCAGGACCAGGGCGCCCACCGCCACCACCGCGAGCGCGATGCCCGCCGGGACGGCCACGCCGTCCGCGTGCAGCAGGCTGTAGGCCACGGGCAGGGCCATGAGCTGAGTGATCACCGCCGGACCGCGGCTCCAGCTGCGCCGGAGCAGCAGCCCCCGCGTCGCCAGCAGCGGCAGCAGCGCGAGCAGCAGCACGGTGATCCCGCCGGTGACGGCCTGCTGCCGGTCGGCGTCACCGGTGAGACCGAGGACGAGCATCCCCAGGCCGCCGGCGAGCAACGCGAGCGCCTCGAGTGCGCACAGCGCCGCCGCGTACGTCAGCCGCCGGGGCCGCGCGGTGGGGGCGTCCGTGGTCTCGGGGGTCGGGTTCCGCTCACTGCTCACCCCATGAAGGGTAGCCCGGGCGGCCCGGACGGCCGTGTGCAGGCTCAGGCCCGCGCCCTTTGGCCGTTTCCCTACCTCCCGCTGTGCCCTGTACCGCCCGGTAGGTACGCTGCACCTCATGCGTGCACTTCTCGTGGTCAACCCGGCGGCAACCACCACAAGCGCACGTACGCGCGACGTGCTGATCCACGCGTTGGCCAGCGAGATGAAACTGGACGCGGTCACCACCGAGTACCGGGGGCACGCCCGCGACCTGGCACGGCAGGCCGCCCAGGGCCGGGACGTGGATCTGGTGGTGGCACTCGGCGGCGACGGCACCGTCAACGAGGTGGTCAACGGCCTGCTGCACCAGGGCCCCGACCCCGAGCGCCTGCCCCGCCTCGCGGTGGTGCCCGGCGGGTCCACCAACGTCTTCGCCCGCGCCCTGGGCCTGCCCAACGACGCCGTGGAGGCCACCGGTGCCCTGCTGGACGCGCTGCGGGCCGGCAGCGAACGCACGGTCGGGCTGGGCCTGACCTCGGGGACGCCCGGCAGCGCCGACGCCGCGGTCCCCGCGCGCTGGTTCACCTTCAACGCCGGACTCGGCTTCGACGCCGGCGTGGTCGGCCGGGTGGAGCAGCACCGCGAGCGCGGCAAGAAGTCCACGCACGCCCTGTACGTGCGGCAGGTGGTGCGCCAGTTCCTCGGCGAGCCGAGCAAGCGCCGCGGCACGATCACGCTCACCCGGCCCGGTGAGGAGGACGTCACGGACCTGGTGGTGGCGATAGTGTCGAACACCTCGCCGTGGACCTTCCTGGGCAACCGCCCCCTGTACACCTCGCCGAAGGCCTCCTTCGACACCGGGCTCGACGTGCTGGGCCTCAGCCGACTGTCCACGGCCGCGGTCGCCCGGTACGGCACGCAGCTGCTCACGTCGTCCCCCGAGCGCGGCCCCCAGGGCCGGCATGCGGTCTCGCTGCACGATCTGAGCACGTTCACCTTGCAATCGAAGGTGCCGCTGCCCCTGCAGATGGACGGCGACCACCTGGGACTGCGTACCAGTGTGACGTTCACAGGTGTACGTCGTGCACTGCGTGTGATTGTGTGAGTGGAAGCGGCAAAAGTCCTTTCAGTCGAACGTTTAGGCCAGTCTCCACCCCATGGAAGTACGGCTGTGACCTAGTCGACACCGAAGATTCCAAAAAAACTTGCCGGAAGGGGTTGTATCCGCCGCCGAGGTTTGCGAGTCTCTACGTGGCGATCAGGACGGCGCCCGGATCGGGCCCCCGTAGATCACCAGAACCCCTCTTCAATCCACAGGACCACGCCTGGACAGCCTGGCGGTAGGCCCTTCACCTGTTGAGGGATTCGTGAAAGCGTTCACATTCACAAGCAACGAGTACGTAACACCAAGGAGAGGTAGCAGCCATGGACTGGCGTCACCGCGCCGTTTGCCGCGAGGAAGACCCCGAGCTCTTCTTCCCCATCGGCAACACCGGTCCTGCGCTGCTGCAGATCGAGGAAGCCAAGGCCGTCTGCCGTCGCTGCCCGGTTATCGAGCAGTGCCTGCAGTGGGCGCTCGAGT
The DNA here is from genome assembly GCF_045209695.1 of Streptomyces thermoviolaceus. NCBI lineage: Bacteria > Bacillati > Actinomycetota > Actinomycetes > Kitasatosporales > Streptomycetaceae > Streptomyces > Streptomyces thermoviolaceus. The sequence continues at coordinate 1,882,878 of NZ_CP109280.1, forward strand.
CCGGCCAGGACTCCGGCGTCTGGGGTGGCATGAGCGAGGACGAGCGCCGCGCCATGAAGCGCCGCGCCGCCCGCAACCGGGCCCGTCAGGCCTCCGCCTGACCACAGCCACCCCGCTGACAGCCTGAGCTTGGCGGCGCGTACGGCCAGTACGCATCTCCCGCCCCCGAGCCGCAGCGCGCAGTACCCCCGATGCTCCCCGAGCCTGAGGCAGGGGGTACACCCCATGCAGGTGGGGCAGCACGAGCGACAGCCCCGGACCGTCGAGGTCCGGGGCTCTTTGCTGTGCTCGTCACGAGGCCGAGGCCGTGCTCGTGGCAAACCGGTGCTCACCGAGGCCGTGTCCGCCACGAGCGGGCCGTGACCGAGCCGACCGCCGCCCGCCCCCGGGACGGCGACCCGCCCAGGTGTGTCAGGGGTGCACCCGACGCGTCATGCGTGTGCGCACACATGCGTCATGGGTGCACACACATGTGTCACTGGTGTGTCACTTCGGTGCGCTCACGGGCAGGTCGAGAATCACCCGGGTGCCCCGCCCGGGAGCCGGGACCATGTCGAAGGTTCCTCCCAGCTCGCCCTCGACCAGGGTGCGGACGATCTGCAGGCCGAGGTTGCCGGAGGAGTGCGGGTCGAAGTCCGGCGGCAGTCCCACACCGTCGTCCTGCACGGTGACCAGCAGCCGTGCCTCGCGCGAGGTGCCGCCGCGCACCGCGGACACCTCGACCGTGCCGGTGTCGCCCTGCCGGAAGCCGTGCTCCAGGGCGTTCTGCAGGACCTCGGTGAGCACCATCGACAAGGGGGTGGCGACCTCGGCGTCCAGGATCCCGAACCGCCCCGAGCGCCGGCCGGTCACCTTGCCCGGGGAGATCTCCGCGACCATCGCCAGCACCCGGTCGGCGATGTCGTCGAACTCCACCCGCTCGTCCAGGTTCTGCGACAGCGTCTCGTGGACGATCGCGATGGAGCCCACCCGGCGCACCGCCTCCTCCAGCGCCTCCCGGCCGCGCTGGGACTCGATGCGCCGGGCCTGGAGCCGCAGCAGGGCGGCGACCGTCTGCAGGTTGTTCTTGACCCGGTGGTGGATCTCCCGGATCGTGGCGTCCTTGGTGATCAACTCGCGTTCGCGGCGGCGCAGTTCGGTGACGTCGCGCAGCAGCACCAGCGACCCGATGCGGGTGTCCTTGGGTTTGAGCGGGATCGCCCGGAACTGGATCACCCCGTCGCTGGCCTCGATCTCGAACTCGCGCGGCGCCCAGCCGCTGGCCAGCTTCACCAGCGCCTCGTCCACCGGGGCGCGGGAGGGGGCGAGTTCGGCGGTGACCTCGCCGAGGTGCTGGCCGACCAGGTCGGCGGCCAGACCGAGGCGGTGGTAGGCGGACAGCGCGTTCGGTGAGGCGTACTGGACGATGCCGTCCGCGTCCAGCCGGATCAGCCCGTCGCCGACGCGCGGCAGGGCGTCCATGTCGACCTGCTGGTCCGGGAACGGGAAGGAGCCGGCCGCGATCATCTGCGCCAGGTCGGAGGCGCTCTGCAGATACGTCAGCTCCAGCCGGCTCGGGGTGCGCACGGTCAGCAGGTTGGTGTTGCGTGCGATGACGCCGAGCACCCGGCCCTCGCGTCGCACCGGGATGGACTCGACCCGGACGGGCACCTCCTCGCGCCACTCCGGGTCGCCCTCGCGCACGATCCGGCCCTCGTCCAGCGCGGCGTCCAGCATCGGGCGGCGGCCGCGCGGCACGAGGTGGCCGACCATGTCGTTCTGGTAGGAGGTCGGTCCGGTGTTGGGCCGCATCTGGGCGACGGAGACATAGCGCGTGCCGTCCCGGGTGGGCACCCACAGGACCAGGTCGGCGAAGGACAGGTCGGCCAGCAGCTGCCACTCCGAGACCAGCAGGTGGAGCCACTCGAGGTCGGAGTCGTCGAGCGCGGTGTGCTGGCGCACGAGTTCGTTCATGGAGGGCACGTCTGCGAGCGTACCCGCACGTTTGTACAGCCCGAAATGCCACCCGACATGCCGTGTGCCCGGGCGTGCGCCGACCGCCCGCGGCGGGTGCGCGGACACCCGCGGGCCGCGGCGCCTGGGAGGGACCCTCAACCCTCCCGGCACCGCAGCCCGGAGCATCATCGGCCTGCAGGGTGTGCGGTCCCCCGCAGCCGAGTGTCGAGGAGCCGGAGCAGTCAGGGCAGAGAGCACCGGTTCCCCGGTCCGCCCTCCTGTGCGGGGAGGACGGATGCCATGGGTTCGCCTCGTGCGGACCTCGCCGGCCGCCCCGAGGCGCGCCCCGAAGGGCTGTACCCGATTCTGGACTAGACCACTTGGCCCTGTAAATGAGGGAGACGGTCTTCGTCGAGATTTTTCCGCCGGGACCCCGGCTGTGCCTCCCCGGCCCCCGCCGTCGTCTCTCGGTCCCCGCCGCCGCCTCTCGGTCCCCGCCGTCGTCCGGCCTGTCCACCGCGCGCGGCAGGCCCGGAGGCACGGGGACCGCCCGTGCGGACACCCCTGTCCGGCGGGCGCGGTGGCGGGAACCGTCCCGGGCGCCGGACGCTGGAAGCGGCGGCCGGGCACTTGGGCCGCCGCGGCCTCAGCGTGCCCGCCCTGACGGCGGCCTTCGCGGCACGGGATCCGGGCCTGCGCAACGGGCGCCGGGAGGTCCTCCGGCGGGTCGGTCCGGCGCCGTTCGACCCCGGTGCCACAAGGGGCCGTTCTGCTAGATTGGTCTAAACCACATGGCCCTCGTTACCGGGTCCAGTCCTCTTCTCGGCTCTCCTCAGATCGGCAGGCCCAAGGTGGAAGTTGTCATCGTTCCGGACGCCAGGGCGGGCGGCGAACTCGTCGCCGAGGCCATGGCGCAGCTGCTGCGACGGAAGCCCGACGCCCTCCTGGGGGTCGCCACGGGCTCGACCCCGCTGCCCGTCTACGAGGCGCTGGCGGCCAAGGTGCGCTCCGGGGCCGTGGACACCTCGCGTGCCCGGATCGCCCAGCTCGACGAGTACGTGGGACTGCCCGCGGACCATCCCGAGTCGTACCGCTCGGTGCTGCGCCGGCAGGTGCTCGAACCCCTCGGGATCGGGATGGACGCCTTCCTGGGCCCGGACGGCACCGCCGAGGACGTGCAGGCCGCGTGCGCGGCGTACGACAGGGCGCTGGCGGAGGCCGGCGGGGTCGATCTGCAGCTGCTCGGCATCGGCACGGACGGGCACATCGGGTTCAACGAGCCGTGCTCCTCGCTCGCCTCGCGCACGCGGATCAAGACCCTGACCGAGCAGACCCGGCTGGACAACGCGCGCTTCTTCGGCGGCGACGTCGACCAGGTGCCGTACCACGTCATCACCCAGGGCATCGGGACGATCCTGGAGGCCCGCCACCTGGTGCTGCTGGCCACCGGCGAGGGCAAGGCGGACGCGGTGGCCGCGAGCGTGGAGGGGCCGGTCGCCGCCGTCTGCCCCGCCTCCGCGCTCCAGCTGCACCCGCACGCCACGGTCGTCGTCGACGAGGCGGCCGCCTCCAAGCTGAAGCTCGCCGACTACTTCCGGCACACCTACGCCCACAAGCCGTCGTGGCAGGGGCTGTGAGGGCTGCCTGTCCCACCCGGAGGCGCCGGCCACCCGCGGAGTGACCGGCGCCTTCGTCGTGCATCCGGTTCGGGATGCCGTACGCCGTTCGACACAGCCGGGCCACGGATCACGGCTCCGGCCGCCTGCGCCCGGCTCCGGCCGGCCTCACGTTCCGGCGACGACCTCCGCCGCCGCCCGGCCGCAGACCCAGGCCGCGCCGTGGGTGGCGAGGTGGAGGGCGCCGCGGGGCGGGGCCTGCGGCAGACCCATCTCGACGACGACGGTGTCGGGGCGGGCCGCGAGCAGGGTGTCCAGGGCGGCCGCCATCCACGGATGACGGTGCTCGTCGCGGACGACGGCCACCACCCGGCGCCCGCCGGCCGCCGCCAGGGCCGCACGGCCGGCGTCCTGGCCGGCGAAGCTGCCGGTGCGGGTGCCGGGCAGCAGCCGTGCCAGCTCCGCGCCCACGCCCCACGGGGTCTCGCTGCCGACCGCGATGTTCGCGGCCGGGGTGAACACGGCGACGTACGGCGGCTCGGTCAGCGGGGTGAAGGTGTCGGCGACGGTGACCCGCAGGGCACGGCGGGCCGCGCGGAGTCCGACCTCGGGGTCGGCGGTGCCGTCCGGGCCGCCCCGCGCGGCGGCGGTCCAGCGGGCCAGGGCGCGCACCCGCTCGGCGGCGTCCGCGAGCCGTTCCTCGGGCAGTTCGCCCGAGCGGACCGCGTCGACCAGGGCGTCGCGCAGGGCGCGGACCGTCTCGTCGTCGGCGAGGCCGCCGCCCACGCAGATGGCGTCGGCACCCGCGGCGATGGCGAGCACGCTGCCGCGCCGGATGCCCCAGGTGTCGGCGACGGCCCGCATCTCCATGCCGTCGGTGACGATGAGGCCGTCGTAGCCGAGTTCGCCGCGCAGCAGGTCGGTCAGCACCCGCGGGGACAGGGTGCCCGGACGGTCGGGGTCCAGGGCGGGCACGAGGATGTGCGCGCTCATCACCGCCTTGGTGCCGGCGGCGATCGCCGCCCGGAACGGGGCGAGTTCGCGGGCGTGCAGCACCTCGGCGCCCACGTCGATGCGGGGCAGGGCGTGGTGGGAGTCGACCGCGGTGTCGCCGTGCCCGGGGAAATGCTTGGCGCAGGCGGCCACGCCGGCGGACTGCAGGCCGGTGACGTAGGCGGCGGTGTGCCGGGCGACCAGCTCGGCGGTGGCGCCGAAGGAGCGGACGCCGATGACCGGGTTGTCCGGGTTGGAGTTGACGTCCGCGGAGGGCGCCCAGTTGAGGTTCACCCCGCACTCGGCCAGGCGCCGGCCGAGTTCGCGGGCCACGGCCCGGGTCAGCTCCACGTCGTCCACGGCGCCGAGCGCGTGGTTGCCGGGGAAGCTGGATCCGGTGTGCACCTCCAGGCGGGTGACGTCACCACCCTCCTCGTCGACGGCGACCAGCACGTCCTCGCGTTCGGCGCGCAGCTGGGCGGTCAGCGCCGCGAGCTGTTCGGCGGAGGCGATGTTGCGGCCGAACAGCCCCACCGCGGCCAGCCCCTCCCCCAGGCGCCGGAGCAGCCAGTCGGGGGCGGTGGTGCCGGTGAAACCCGGCTGAAGCACCGTCAGCGCGTCGCGGGTCAGGCTGTCGGTGCCCCGGGCACAGGTGGTCATGGGGTGGTGTCATCCCTTCACGGCGCCCGCGGTCAGACCCGCGGCCATCTTGCGCTGGACGAGCAGGAACAGCACGACGATCGGCACGGCCATCATGGTGGCGCCGGCCATCATCGGGGCGTATTCCGTGCCGTGCTTGGTGGTGAAGTTGCCGAGCCAGACGGTGGCGGTCTGATGCTCCTGGCTCATCAGCATCAGGGCGTACAGGTACTCGTTCCAGGCCTGGATGAAGCCGTACACGGAGGTGGCGACCATGCCGGGGGCGAGGAGCGGGAAGACGACGCGGAGGAAGGCACCGGTGCGGGAACAGCCGTCGACCATGGCGGCCTCCTCCAGTTCGCGGGGGATGTTGACGATGAAGCCGCGCAGCGTCCACACCGTGAACGGGAGGATGAAGGTCAGGTAGGTGACGATGAGGCCGGTGAGCTTGTCGTACTGACCGAGGTCGTTCAGCAGCAGGAAGATCGGGATGATCATGGCGACCAGCGGGATCATCTGCACCGCCAGGATGCCGACGATCACGGTCTTGCGGCCGCGGAAGGCGAACCGGGAGATGGCGAGCGCGGCCAGCAGTCCGATCACCATGCCGACCACCACCACCGACAGCGACACCACGAGGCTGCGCCCGACCGGCCCCCAGAAGTCCGCGACGTCCAGCGCCCGGCGGAAGTTGGCGAGGGTGATGCCGGTCGGCAGCAGGCTGGGGTCCGGATCGATGGCGTCCTTGGCCGGTTTGAACGCGGTGTCGAGCATCCAGTACAGGGGGAAGCCCAGGACGAGGAAGACGATCAGGCCGAGCAGGTTCCAGCCGGCCTTCGTGCTCCGGCGGCGCCCCTTGGGAAGGCTCGCGGCGCCCGCGCTGCTCGTGCTGCTCATGCTGCTCACTCGACGTCCCCGATCTTCAGCATCTGGCGCATGTACACGGCGACCACGCCCAGCAGCAGCACCACGGTGAGCAGGGCGATCGCCGAGCCCTGGGCGTAGTCGTTGACCTGGAAGGCGCGGTCGTAGGAGTAGGTGTTGAGGACCTGGAACTCCGCCTCGGGGTGTCCGCCGCGCATCACGAACACCTGCGGGAAGACACCCATGTCCCAGATCACCGACAGGGTCGTGAGCATCACGAGGACCGGCTTGAGCACGGGCAGGGTGACGTAGCGGAAGACGCCCCAGGCGCCCGCGCCGTCGAGCCGGGCGGCCTCCTCCAGTTCCTTGGGCACCTGGGTCAGGCCCGCGGAGAGCGTGATGACGACGAACGGCACGGCTCCCCACACCACCAGCAGCATGATCACGGCGAGGCCCTCCGGTCCGCTGGCGAACCAGTTGTGGCCGATCAGCCGCACGCCGGGCAGCTTGCTGAGCAGGGCGTTGAGGATGCCGTAGTCGGAGTCGAACAGCCACTTGAAGACGGTGGTGGCGACGATGACCGGCATGCCCCAGCTGGCCACCAGCACCACGTTGACCAGGGTCTTGACCCAGGGCGACACCCGCTGCAGCAGCAGGGCGATCGCCATGCCGAGGACCATGGTGCAGATCACCGAGCCGGCGGCGAAGACGAGGGTGCGCAGCACCACCGCCCAGAACTCGCCGTCGCCGAGCACGGCACGGAAGTTGGCGAAACCGACCCACTCGGCGTCCTGGAACCCCCACAGCTGCGGCTGGCCGAACGTCTGGAAGGACAAGGTGACCAGCCGCACAAGCGGATAGGCCATGACCAGGACCAGCACCAGCAGGCAGGGCGCGAGGAGCAGCCAGGGGGTCGCGGTGCCGCCCGTCCTGCGCGGCCGTCCGGGCTGCCGCGGGGCGGCCGGTGGCGGTGCCTGCCGCGGTGGCGGCACTGCGACAGGGGTGGTCGTGTCTGCGGCACTCATCGCGCGCTCCTCAGCGGTGTGAAGGTCGTGTGGACCCCTCCGCGCGGCCGCGGGAGATCCGGCGCCGCACGGCGCTGTGAGAAGCGGGGCCCCGCGGCGGCGGGACCCCGCACCCGGGTCACTTGGTGTTGATCACCTTGTCGATCGCCGCGTCGGCCTCCTTGGCGGCCGCCTCGACGGACTTCTTGCCGGTGGCGATGGACTGCAGCATCGTCTGCAGCACCTGGGCCTTCTCCACCTGGCCCCAGCCCGGGGCCGTCGGGACGAACCAGCTGGACTCGGCCGCGGTGGCCGGGACCGCGGTCTTCGGGTCCTTCTTCAGCGCCGCGAGGTCGGTGGTGTTGTTGGGCAGGTTGCCCTTGGCCGCCAGGACCTTTTGGCCGGAGGGACCGGTGAAGGCGTCGATCCACTCGGCGGCGAGGTCCTGCGCCGTGGACTTGACCGGGACGGCGAGGTCCGAACCGCCCAGGAACACGGGCATGTTCTTGCCGGACGGCCCCGGCATCACGAAGTTCTCGATCTTGTCGGCGAGCTTTCCGACCTTGTCGTTCTTCGGGTCTGCGGCGGTCGCACCTTCCCAGGCGGCGGCGAAGATCATGCCGGACTTGCCCTGACCGTAGACGATCGGCCGGTCGGCCTCGTCCTTGGTCTTGTCGCCGTGCATGTACCTGTCGAGGATCTCCTTGTACGCCTCGAGGCCCTCGAGGGACTCGGGCGAGGACAGGGTGGCCTTCCACCGGCCGCCCTCCTCCTCCGCGATGGCGCCGCCGGCGTCGTAGACGAAGGACATGGCCGCGTACCAGTCACGGCTGGGCTGGTACCAGGCGCTGAACGTGTCGCCCTTCGCCTTCTGCACCTTGTCCAGGTCGGACAGGAGTTCCTGGTACGTCTTCGGTGTCGTCTTCACCCCGACCGAGGCGAAGACGTCCTTGCGCCAGTTGGCGACACGGCCGCCCGCGTAGTAGGGGACTCCGTAGGTCTTGCCCTCGTAGGTCACCGACTGCTTCAGACCGTCCAGCCAGGCCGAGGAGTTGGCGAACCTCGCCGGGTCCAGGGGGGCGAAGGCGCCCTTGACCATGTAGCCGAGCATCTCGGTGTTGCCCATCTCGACGACGTCGGGGGCCTTGTCGGTGGCGAGGACGGCGTCGAGCTTGGCGTTCTTGTCGGGCCAGCCGTAGTACTCGTGTTTGATGGTCAGCCCCGGGTGCTTGGCCTTCACCGCGTCGTCGGCGGACTTGACCAGCTCGGGCCAGTTGTTCTGGGCGTCCACGGTGAGCCAGACGGTCAGTTCCTCGGCGTCGGCGCCCTTGCCCGAGCCCCCGCCGTCGCTGCCGCACGCCGCGACGGAGAACACCATGCCCGCGATGCCGATCGCGGCAATCAGCTTGCGCTTCACGCCACCCTCCTCAGGGATGCCACAGACCCCCCGCCTCCCTGCGGCCGGCGACGGTCGAGCGTCGGCGCGCACCGCCCTCGGGGCCGGGACCGGCCAAATGGTGTAGACCAGTACCGGGGGAGCTTGGCTTAGACCATATGGGCTGTCAAGAGTGCGAAGACGCGCTCAGACGGTCCGTTACGGGACCGCGATATGCAGGGACCTTTCATTGCTCTTCCGGGCAAACGGACGCCCGCGCCGGCCGGCGTCGGCACCCCCTCGCGCCGCCCCGCCGCGGCCCGTCGGCGCCCCGGTGACACCGTCCGTCCCGGCATGTGGTGGACTAGACCAGCAGAGGTCCCGACGGTATACAGAGAGATCACGCAGCGTGCGGGTGGCGGCCCGGCACGGCGGGCCGTGCCACGATGTGAACGTGGCCGATGGAGACGGGTCGCTTCGGCACCGGAGCCGGGAAGGCAGAACATGAGCACCGACGTCAGCAGTGCGGAGAACGAGGGTGGGGCGAGTGTCCGTACCGCGCGCGTGCCCAAGTACTACCACCTGAAGAAGCATCTGCTGGACATGACCCGCACCCAGGCGCCCGGGACTCCCGTCCCGCCCGAGCGGACGCTGGCGGCGGAGTTCGACACCTCGCGCACCACCGTGCGCCAGGCGCTGCAGGAGCTGGTCGTCGAGGGCCGCCTGGAGCGCATCCAGGGCAAGGGCACCTTCGTCGCCAAGCCGAAGGTCTCCCAGGCGCTGCAGCTGACCTCCTACACCGAGGACATGCGCGCCCAGGGGCTGGAGCCGGCCTCGCAACTGCTCGACATCGGCTACATCACGGCCGACGACCGCCTCGCCGGCCTGCTCGACATCGCCCCCGGCGGCCGGGTGCTGCGCATCGAGCGACTGCGCATGGCCAACGGCGAGCCGATGGCCATCGAGACCACCCATCTGTCGGCCAAGCGGTTCCCGGCGCTGCGCCGCAGCCTGGCGAAGTACACCTCGCTGTACACGGCTCTCGCCGAGGTCTACGACGTCCACCTGGCCGAGGCCGAGGAGACCATCGAGACCTCGCTGGCCACCCCGCGCGAGGCGGGTCTGCTGGGCACCGACGTGGGGCTGCCGATGCTGCTGCTCTCCCGGCACTCCCTGGACCGCACCGGCCGGCCCGTGGAGTGGGTGCGGTCGGTCTACCGCGGTGACCGCTACAAGTTCGTCGCCCGGCTGAAGCGGCCGGCCGACTGACCCGGGCCGCCCGGCCGCCGTCGCCCCGGGCCGGAGCACCCCCTCACAATCGAACACATGGTCGAGCCCGAACCGTTACCGGCTCCGGGAACCGATATGCGGACAAGGGGTTCCGTTACCTCGGCACGTGCCCTACATTGCCTGCGCATTACCCAGGTGATCGCAAGATCACGCTGCTCAGCGAGGGGACGGAGCCACACATGTCAGATGCCCCAGAAGTCCGCCGAGGGGTGGTGACCCCCGTGCGGGTGGTCATCGGCCTCTGTCTCGTCGCGCCGTTCGTGGCGATGCTCTGGGTCGGGTCCTACGCCAAGACCGACCCCACGTTCATCGGCATCCCGTTCTTCTACTGGTACCAGATGGTGTGGGTGCTGATCTCCACGGCACTGACCATGATCGCCTACCGGCTCTGGCAGCGTGACCAGCGCGCTCGCGCGTCCCACGAGGCCGGCGCGGCGGAGAAGGGCGGTGCGGCGCGATGAGAGACGGCGTCAACGGCATCGCACTCGGCGTCTTCATCTTCTTCTTCGTGCTCGTCACCGTCATGGGCTTCCTCGCCGCCCGGTGGCGCAAGGCGGAGAACGAGCACAGCCTGGACGAGTGGGGCCTGGGAGGACGGTCGTTCGGCACCTGGATCACCTGGTTCCTGCTCGGCGGCGACCTGTACACGGCGTACACCTTCGTCGCGGTGCCCGCGGCGATCTACGCGACGGGCGCGGCCGGGTTCTTCGCGGTGCCGTACACGATCCTGGTCTACCCGCTGATCTTCACCTTCCTGCCGCGTCTGTGGTCGGTCTCCCACCGGCACGGCTACGTCACCACCTCCGACTTCGTGCGCGGCCGGTTCGGTTCCAAGGGCCTGTCGCTGGCGGTGGCGCTCACCGGCATCCTCGCCACCATGCCGTACATCGCGCTCCAGCTCGTCGGCATCCAGGCGGTGCTGGACGTGATGGGCGTCGGCGGCGGCGAGAACACCAACTGGTTCATCAAGGACCTGCCGCTGCTCATCGCCTTCGGTGTGCTGGCCGCCTACACCTACTCGTCCGGTCTGCGCGCCCCGGCGCTGATCGCGTTCGTGAAGGACGCGCTCATCTACATCGTCATCGCGGTCGCGATCATCTACATCCCGATCAAACTGGGCGGGTTCGACGACATCTTCGCCAAGGCGAGCGAGAAGTTCACCACAACGGGGGCGGGTTCCATCGCGCCGCCGGAGGGGGCCCGGTGGACGTACGCCACGCTGGCCCTGGGCAGCGCGCTCGCGCTGTTCATGTACCCGCACTCGATCACCGCGACGCTGTCCTCGCGCAGCCGTGAGGTGATCCGCCGCAACACCACGATCCTGCCGCTGTACTCGCTGATGCTGGGCCTGCTGGCACTGCTGGGCTTCATGGCGATCGCGGACGGGATCACCGTGGGCAACGGCCAGCTGGCCATCCCGCAGCTGTTCGAGAACATGTTCCCGGACTGGTTCACGGGCGTGGCCTTCGCGGCCATCGGCATCGGCGCGCTGGTGCCCGCGGCCATCATGTCGATCGCGGCCGCGAACCTGTTCACCCGCAACATCTACAAGGACTTCCTCAAGCCGGACGCCACGGCGGAGCAGGAGACCCGCGTCTCCAAGCTGGTGTCCCTGCTGGTGAAGGTGGGCGCCCTGGTCTTCGTCCTGACCATGGACAAGACGGTCGCCATCAACTTCCAGCTGCTGGGCGGCATCTGGATCCTGCAGACGTTCCCGGCCCTGGTCGGCGGCCTGTTCACGCGCTGGTTCCACCGCTGGGCGCTGCTGGCCGGCTGGGCGGTCGGCATGGTCTACGGCACCGTCGCCGCCTACGGGGTGGCCTCGCCGACGCAGAAGCACTTCGGCGGCTCCTCCGCCGAGATCCCCGGCCTCGGCGAGACCGGCTACATCGGCATGACGGCCTTCGTGCTGAACGTCCTGGTCACGGTGGTCCTCACCGTCGTCCTGCGGGCGTTCAAGGCGCCCGACGGCGTCGACGAGACCCGGCCGGAGGACTACACCAAGGACGCCGGCGACCCGGACGTCCAGGTGGAACTGCCGCCCGCCACGGCGGGTTCCGCCCACTGACGAACACATCCGCACAGTGACGGGCCGCCGGGAGGAACCGGCGGCCCGTCACCGTGTGCGGCGCGGCCGAGGGGCCGCCGTGCCGGCGACACGGCCCGTCACACCGGCCATGGCCCGGGCGGGTGACGCGGCGGTGAGGCGCCGGGCCGCATCGAGGTACTCCGGCTTCGGGTTCAGTGCGGCGGCGATGCGGACGTGCATGGCGCCGCCTCGTGCCCGCCGGACAGGTGCCCGACGAACTCGTCGAGCTGTTCCGGCGCGTGGAGGCGAACGCCGTGCTGTACCGCACGATGTTCGGTCCGGGCGGCACGGCGCGTGTCGTCGACCGGTTGCGTGAGCGGCTCGCTGAAGCGGTCGCCGAGCAACTGCCCGCCTCGGGCGCCGAATCGCGCGCCGCCGCGCCACTGATGGACGTGAACGCGCACTACCTCGCGGGCGCCTTCATCGGCGTCATCACCCACTGGCTCCGCGACGACCAGGAGCGGGCGCCGGCCGAGGACATGGCACGCGCCGTGTGGCGGCTGCTGCGCGGCCCGGCCGGATGAGCCGGGTCACCGAGGAACAACGAGCCGAACGGCGTCACATTGCCGATTACCCGAGATTTTTTGACGCCGCATCAGAACAGCGGGACGGCCCGTTGTCACACCCTCCCGGCACACTCGGGCGCATGGACGTCGTGATCAGGCCGGCCGAGCCCGGCGAGTACGGCACTCTCGGAGAGATCACCGCGCAGGCCTTTCTGCGCGACGGACTGCTGGACTTCAGTGACAGCGACGCGTATCTGGACGAGCTGAGAGACGTGGGCAAGCGGGCGGCCGCCGCGGAGGTGCTGGTGGCCGTGGCGGACGGGACGGTGCTCGGCGGCGTCACCTTCGTGGCGCCGGGCGGTCCCCTGGCCGAGATCGCCGGGCCCGGGGAGGCGGAGATGCGGATGCTCGCGGTCGCCCCCGCGGCACGCCGCCGGGGCGCCGGCGAGGCCCTGGTGCGGGCGTGCGTGGAGCGGGCCCGGGCCGCCGGCTGCCTCCGTCTGGTGCTGTCCACCCAGCGCACCATGCACGCCGCTCATCGCATCTACGAGCGCCTGGGGTTCGTCCGGGTACCGGAACGCGACTGGAACCCCCTGCCGGACGCGGACGACACCGTGCTGCTCGCCTACGCGCTGACGCTCTGACCCGCGTCACCGACCATCCGGCGCCGAACACAACATCTGGGGGTGGCTCCTCGGGTCGGCACAACATGTATGCTCATGCTCGCTGTCGCCGCAGGGGAATCCGGTGCGAATCCGGAACTGTCCCGCAACGGTGTACGCGTTCCCCCGTGCCCGCTGGGCGCCGATTCCGGCTGCCCGCGTGCCGGTGGACGAGCGTCAGTCCGAGGACCTGCCGACAGTGCGCCCGGCCGTCCGGTCCGGGCGCCCGACGTCCGGGCCTCGCGGATTGGGCCGGTGGACGCGGCGCCGTCGCGCGTCCGTGACTGCCCCCTGCCCTCGACGAGGCCCCGAGCCGAGCGAGGGAGAGCACCACGTGACCATCGCGCCCGCCGATCCGGCGTCAGCCGCGGGCCTCGACCTGGACGGTCCCGGTGCCGCACTGCTGCGCACCCTGACCGAGCTGACCGCCGACCTTCCCGGCACCGACCCCGGACGGGTCGCCGCCGCCGCGCTGCGCGGCCGTTCCGCCCACGCCGACGAGGCGGAGCTGCGGGAACTGGCGACCGAGGCGGCGGCCGGGCTGATCGCCGAGGACCCCGCCCACTCGCGGCTGGCCGCCCGGCTGCTGCTGCTCTCCCTGCGGGCCGAGGCGGCCTCGCAGGATGTCACGTCCTTCAGCGAGTCCGTGGCCGTCGGCCACCGCGAGGGGCTGATCGCCGACCGGACCGCCGCGTTCGTACGGCGGCACGCCGCCCGCCTGGACGCGACGGTGGACCCGGCCGCCGACGACCGCTTCGGCTACTTCGGGCTGCGCACCTTGCACAGCCGCTATCTGCTGCGGCACCCGCACACCCGGAAGGTGATCGAGCTGCCGCAGCACTTCCTGCTGCGCGTCGCCGCCGGTCTCGCCGCGGACGACGGCGACCGCGCCGTGGACGAGGTCGCCGCGCTGTACGGACTGATGAGCCGGCTGGAGTATCTGCCGTCCTCCCCCACGCTGTTCAACTCCGGTACGCGGCACCCCCAGATGTCGTCCTGCTACCTGCTGGACTCCCCCAAGGACGAGCTGGACTCCCTCTACGAGCGCTATCACCAGGTCGCCCGTCTGTCGAAGCACGCCGGCGGCATCGGCATCGCCTACTCCCGGGTGCGCGCCCGCGGTTCGCTGATCCGCGGCACCAACGGGCACTCCAACGGCATCGTGCCGTTCCTGAAGACGCTGGACTCCTCGGTGGCGGCGGTGAACCAGGGCGGGCGGCGCAAGGGCGCGGCCGCGGTGTACCTGGAGACCTGGCACGCGGACATCGAGGAGTTCCTGGAGCTGCGCGACAACACCGGCGAGGACGCGCGCCGCACCCACAACCTCAACCTCGCGCACTGGATCCCCGACGAGTTCATGCGCCGGGTGGACGCCGACGGGCCGTGGTCGCTGTTCTGCCCCTCCGACGTGCCCGAGCTGACCGACCTGTGGGGCGAGGAGTTCGACCGGGCCTACCGGGCGGCGGAGGCCAAGGGCCTGGCGCGGAGAACTCTGCCCGCCCGGGAGCTGTACGGCCGCATGATGCGCACGCTCGCGCAGACCGGCAACGGCTGGATGGCCTTCAAGGACACCGCCAACCGCACCGCCAACCAGACCGCCGAGCCGGGCCGTGTGATCCACTCCTCCAACCTGTGCACGGAGATCCTGGAGGTCACCGACGACACCGAGACCGCGGTGTGCAACCTGGGCTCGGTCAACCTCGGCGCGTTCGTGACCGGCGGCGGCATCGACTGGGAGAGGCTGGACGCCACCGTGCGCACCGCCGTGACGTTCCTCGACCGGGTGGTCGACATCAACTACTACCCGACCGAGCAGGCGGCCCGGTCCAACGCGCGGTGGCGGCCGGTCGGCCTGGGCGTGATGGGTCTGCAGGACGTCTTCTTCCGGCTGCGGCTTCCCTTCGACTCCCCCGAGGCCAGGGCGCTGTCCACGAAGATCGCCGAGCGGATCATGCTCGCCGCCTACGAGACGTCCGCCGATCTGGCCGAGCGCAACGGCCCGCTGCCCGCCTGGGAGCACACCCGCACCGCCCGGGGCGTGCTGCACCCCGACCACTACGACGTGACTCTCGCCTGGCCCGAGCGCTGGGCGGCGCTGCGCGAGCGGATCGCCGCCGTGGGCCTGCGCAACGCCCTGCTGCTGGCCGTCGCGCCGACCGCCACCATCGCCTCCATCGCCGGCGTCTACGAGTGCATCGAGCCGCAGGTGTCCAACCTGTTCAAGCGCGAGACGCTGTCGGGCGAGTTCCTCCAGGTCAACTCCTACCTGGTGGAGGATCTGAAGAAGCTGGGCCGGTGGGACGCGCACACCCGCCGGGCGCTGCGCGAGGCCAATGGCTCGGTGCAGGGCCTGACCTGGCTTCCGGAGGACGTACGGCGGCTGTACCGCACGGCGTGGGAGCTGCCGCAGCGCGCCCTGATCGACATGGCCGCCGCCCGCACCCCGTTCCTGGACCAGGGCCAGTCGCTGAACCTGTTCATGGAGACGCCGACCATCGGCAAGCTCTCCTCGATGTACGCCTACGCCTGGAAGGCGGGCCTGAAGACGACGTACTACCTCCGCTCCCGTCCGGCGACCCGGATCGCCCCCGCGGCCCGGGCGGAGCACCCCGACACCGTTCCCGCACCGGCCGCACCGACCGCTCAGGCGGTCGCCTGCTCCCTGGAGAACCCCGAGATCTGCGAGGCCTGCCAGTGACGACGCACCCGACCCCCGCCCGACCCCAGAACCTCCTCGACCCGGGCTTCGAGCTGACCCTGCGCCCCATGCGCTATCCGCGGTTCTACGAGCGCTACCGGGACGCCATCAAGAACACCTGGACCGTGGAGGAGGTGGATCTGCAGGGCGACGTCCCCGACCTGGCCGAGCTCTCCCCGGGCGAGCGGCACCTCATCGGCCGGCTCGTCGCCTTCTTCGCCACCGGCGACTCGATCGTGGCGAACAACCTGGTGCTCACCCTGTACAAGCACATCAACTCGCCCGAGGCGCGTCTGTATCTGAGCAGGCAGCTGTTCGAGGAGGCGGTGCACGTCCAGTTCTATCTGACGCTGCTGGACACGTATCTGCCCGACCCGGACGACCGGGCGGCGGCCTTCGCGGCCGTGGAGAACATCCCGTCCATCCGTCAGAAGGCCGAGTTCTGCTTCCGGTGGATCGACTCGGTGCAGGAGCTCGACCGGCTGCGCACCAAGGACGACCGCCGGCGGTTCCTGCTGAACCTGATCTGCTTCGCCGCCTGCATCGAGGGGCTGTTCTTCTACGGGGCCTTCGCCTACGTGTACTGGTTCCGCAGCCGGGGCCTGCTGCACGGTCTGGCCACCGGCACCAACTGGGTGTTCCGTGACGAGACGATGCACATGTCGTTCGCCTTCGACGTGGTGGACACCGTCCGCGCGCAGGAGCCGGACCTGTTCGACGAGGAGCTGGGCCGGCAGGTGACGGCGATGCTCCGGGAGGCCGTCGAGGCCGAGCTGCAGTTCGCGCGCGACCTGTGCGGCGACGGCCTGGCGGGGATGAACACCGACTCCATGCGGCAGTACCTGGAGTGCGTCGCCGACCAGCGTCTGACACGGCTCGGCTTCGCCCCGGTGTACGGCTCCGAGAACCCCTTCTCCTTCATGGAGCTGCAGGGGGTTCAGGAGCTGACCAACTTCTTCGAACGACGGGTGTCGGCGTACCAGGTGGCGGTGGAGGGCTCGGTCGCCCTGGACGAGGACTTCTGATCCCGCCGCGGGCGCGTGGGCGCCGTCCGGGACTCCTGGTCCGCGTGCTTGCGCTGTGCGCACCGGATCTGCCGGTCGATGCGCCACTCCCGTACGGCGCCGATCGCCGCCGGGAGGATCATCAGGACCGGGAGTCCCCACACGGCCGACAGTCCGATCAGTCCTTGGATGCGGTCTGCGTTCATGGACAACACTGTCGCGCCGGACGCACCTGACCGTCAGTGGCAGGACTGCCTCACACCTTCAAATTCCTGCCATCGTGCGCCACACTGACGGAGTGTTGCGGAACGTGGCGGCCGTGGTGCTGGACGGGGTGCGCCCCTTCGAACTGGGCGTGGTCTGCGAGGTGTTCGGCGTCGACCGGAGCGACGACGGACTGCCGGTGTACGACTTCGCGGTGGTCTCCGCCGAGGGTCCCTCACTGGGCACCCATGCCGGGGGCCTGAGCATGGCCACCCCGTACGGGCTGGACCGGCTGGAGACGGCCGATCTGATCGCGGTGCCGGCCGGGGAGGAGTTCACCCGGCGGACGTACCCGCCGGAACTGCTCGAGGCGCTGCGTCGGGCCGTCGAGCGCGGGACGCGGGTGCTGAGCGTGTGCTCGGGCGTCTTCGTGCTCGGTGCCGCCGGACTGCTGGACGGCCGTCGCTGCGCGGTGCACTGGCACCACGCCGCCGAGCTGGCCCGCCGGTACCCGCGCGCGAAGGTGGAACCGGACGTGCTCTACATCGACGAGGACCCGGTGATCACCTCCGCCGGGACGGCCGCCGGCATCGACGCCTGCCTGCACATCGTGCGCAAGGAGCAGGGGCCGCAGGTCGCCAACAAGATCGCCCGGCGCATGGTGGTGCCGCCGCACCGGGAGGGCGGGCAGGCGCAGTACATCGAGCGGCCCCTGCCGCGCTCCCGCTCCGACACCGTGGCCGGGGTGCTGGCCTGGATGGAGGAGAACCTGCACCGGGAGATCACGGTGGACCAGCTCGCCGCCCGCGCGCACATGTCGCCGCGCACCTTCGCCCGCCGCTTCCAGCAGGAGACGGGGACCACGCCCTACCGCTGGCTGCTGCGCCAGCGGGTGCTGCTGGCGCAGGAACTGCTGGAGGCGACGGACCAGACGATGGACATGATCGCCGACCGGACCGGGTTCGGCACCGCGGCGGCGCTGCGGTACCAGTTCCAGCGGGTGCTGGGCATCACCCCGCACGCCTACCGGCGTGCGTTCGCCGGCCCGCGAGGCGGATGAGACACGACCGGAGCGCGGGCCCGGCTCCGGCGGACCGGCCGCTCACCCAGGCACCGTCGCGGCAGCCACGGCTCCCGGCCGCCGGGCCGGCGGCACTTCCGGTCCCGGTCCCGGACACGGCCACGGCGCCCGGCCGGGCATGCGGTCGGGCGCCGTGCGCAGGTGTGGGTGCCGGTCCGGGCGGTGGAGACGGGACCGCCGAAGGGCGTCAGTCGTTGGGCACCACGGGGTAGCGCGGCTCGTTCTCCTCCATCTGCCGCAGCACGTCCTTGCGTTCCCGCTTGGAGAGCCGGTCGATGTACAGCGAGCCGTAGAGGTGGTCCGTCTCGTGCTGCAGGCACCGGGCGAAGTAGCCGGTGCCGCGCACCTTGATCGGATTGCCGCGCTCGTCCTGGCCGGTCACCTCGGCGTAGTCGGGGCGGGCCAGCGGGGCGTAGGCGCCGGGCACGGACAGGCAGCCCTCGCTGCCGTCGTCCAGGCGGCGGCGCTCGGCGGGCAGCTCGACCAGCTTGGGGTTGCAGACCACGCCGACGTGCCGCACGCCCGCGTCGTCGGCGCAGTCGTAGACGAACACCTTCAGGTCCACGCCGATCTGGTTGGCGGCCAGGCCCACGCCCTCGGCGGTGCGCTGGCTGGCGAACATGTCGGCGACCAGCTGCTGCAGCTCCTCACCGAACTCGGTGACGTCCTTGCACTCCTTGTGGAGCACCGGGTTGCCGACCACCGTGATCGGCCGCGAGGTCCCGCGCTCGCGCCACGCCCGCTCGCGTTCCTCGCAGTCCTGCGTGTCGACGACGTACCCCTCGTCGTCGACGGGGAGCACGCCCGCGTGCTGCTGATCGGTGTCCTGCTGCGCCATGACCGACGTACGCCTTCCTGCAAGCCTGTGAGATGTAGCGGATACAGCCTAAAGGGGCCGGACACCGGCGCGGGCCGGGTCCGGGTACGGGCACCGGACGGCGGGCCCGGCAGATGTCGTCCAGGTGTGCGCGCCGACGGGCTCAGCAGACCTCTTCCAGGTCCCGCCAGTCGCGGGAGTCCGGGCTGTCCGCCACCCAGCCGTCCAGCAGTCCGCGCACCAGCGAGGCCGGCGCGGCCACCCCGCACTCCCGCTCCGGCACCCACAGCTGCCCGTCGGTGCGGTGCCCCAGCGGCCCGGGGTGGCCCGGCTCGCTGTGGTCGTGCGGGTCGAGGTGCACGCCGTCGCCCTCGTCGGACGGCATCCGCGACTCCGAGCAGGTCCGGCACAGCAGCCGCACGGAGGACGACCAGTCCTCGGCGGCGAACCCGGCGTCGGCGGCGAGTTGTTCCAGCGCGTCCCGGTCCGCCTCGGTGGCGGCCTCCAGCAGCACCACCCAGGTGGGCACCGGCGAGGGCGCCCACAGCTCGATCTCGTCGAAGACGGGGAAGGTGTGCCCGTCGCCGGTGGTGCGCTCCCCGTGGGGGACGCCGTCGTGCAGCACCACCTCGCCCCAGCGTCGTCCGGAGGACGGCAGCGGGATGGACAGCACCTCGATCCGGGCCGGGTCCAGGCGCCGGCCCCACACCACCTCGGCCTCGCCCTCCGGGGACAGCCGCACGGCCGCGCTGCCCAGCTCCATGCCCACCGGCTCCCCGGCCGCGGTCGCCCCGCCGGGCACCCTCAGGCCGTAGGCCTGCCAGGCCCTGCGGGCCAGCGGCCAGTCCTGCAGCGCGGTCGCGGCGATGCCGACGTTCCACCAGTCCGGCGCCCCGGTGTCCTTGTCCAGCAGGGCCACGGCGCGCAGTCCGGCCGCCCGGGCCTGCTCCCAGTCGTGGCGGAACTTGTGCAGCAGAGCCAGGTTGAACCAGGACTCCGCCAGCCAGGGCTCCAGATCGGCGGCGCGTGTCAGCAGCGCGCCCGCGTCCTCGTACCGGCCGTCGCCGATCAGGGTGAACGCGCGGTCGGTGGCCCGCCGCCACGAGGCGGAGGGCCGGTGCCGTCCCTTGCCGAAGATCCTCACGTTTCCCGCCTGCCAGTTCCGTCGAGTGGGCCGGCCTCGCCCCCGGACACCCTTTGCTTCGCATCCAACCACGGACGGCTTCCGGGGCGCTCATTACCCATGGGTTACCCCACGGCGGGCACGGTCAGACCGTCCCGCGCCAGGACCCGGGCGAGGGCGGTCAGCACTTCGGGCGCGTAGTCGCCGCCGGCCCGGCGCAGTTCCTCCAGCGCTTCCCAAGGGCCACCGGAGCCGGCGTCGCGGGCCTTTTCGTCGTAGGCGTTCACGGCCCGCACGATCCGCGCGGGCAACGGCTGCTCCGGACAGGGGTCGGCCTGCCGCTCCACCACGACCGCCACCTCGCGGCCCGCACCCGTCCGGCGCACCACCGCCCCGCCCAACAGGGCGATGCGCCGCTGCTCGGCGGCGGGCAGATCGGCCGTCGCACCGGCGGGCACCGGTTCGTCGAGGCCGAGCTGCCCGATGTCGTGCAGGAGGGCGGCGTGCTCCAGGACCGTCAGGTCCCGTTCCGTCAGGCCCAGGTCGCGGCCCACGGCCCGGCTGAGCGCGGCGACCCGGCGGGCGTGCCCGGGCGGTGTGCACCCGGCGATCTCGGTGGCCCGGGCCAGCGAGGCGATCGTCTGCCGGCACACGGCGCGCACCGCGGCGCAGCGGCGGAAGGACAGCTGGGTGAGCAGCATCGGCAGGGCGCACACCGGCAGCGCCCACAGTCCGGCGACGGCGACCCCCAGGGCCGTCACCGCGCCCGTCGCGCACACCGCCGATCCGAGTCCGAGCAGGCCGCGCAGCTCCTCGCGCAGCAGCGGGAGGAGGGGCCACCGGGTGCGGCAGTGCAGCGACACCGCGGCCACCGCCGCGCCGCACAGCGCGGCGAGCGCCGACACCACCGGCAGCGCCACCGCGTGCCCCGGCCCGCCCCAGGCGCCGGTCGCCCCCGTGGCGTGCAGCACGTGGGTGCCGGTCGCGGCGACGAAGACGGTCAGCACCCGCCGGACGAGGTGGTCCAGGGTTCCGGCGTGCCCGCGGGCGAGGTGCGGCACGCTGCCGAGCAGCCCCGCGGCGAGGACCACCGCGACCGTCTGGCAGGCGCCGTGGTGGGCGGACCGGCCCGCCTCCTCGCCGAGCAGGGCGTAGGCCAGGGCCGCGGCGGCACCGAGCGGCGCGGGTTCGCGGACCTCGGGTCCGGTGTCGGCGCCGGCCGGCGCGGACCACCGGGTCAGCTCCCCTGTCAGGACGAGGGCGCCGAAGGCCAGCGCGGCGCCGGGCCGGACCGGACCGGTGTGCAGCGTGACGGCGAGCGAGGCCAGGGCGACGAGGACGGCGGTGCCGCGGACGAGGGCGAGCAGCAGCGGTCGGGTCATCGGCGGGTGTGCTCCCGTGGTCCGGCCGTCTTTCGGAGGTCCGCCCGGGCGCGTTCCGGCGTGCCGTCCGTCCCGGGCGCGGGGGCCGGCGTGCCCGGTGGCCGTGGCGTCCGGTCGTCGTCCGAGGTGACCGCCGGGTGCCAGCCGTGGCGGGCGAGGGCGCGCACCAGGGCGGTGACCATGCGCGGGTCGAACTGGGCGCCGGCGCAGCGGCGCAGCTCCCGCAGGGCGGCCGGCACGGGGCGGGCCGGCCGGTAGGAGCGGGTGGACGTCATCGCGTCGAAGGCGTCGGCGACGGCGACCACCCGCGCGCACTCGGGAATCCGGTCACCGCTCAGCCCGTAGGGGTAGCCGCTGCCGTCCAGCCGTTCGTGGTGGTGCAGGATCGCCGCGCGGGCCTCGTCGAGGAAGGAGATGCCGCGGACCATCTCGTGGCCGTACTCGGGGTGCAGCTCGATGATCCGCCGTTCCTCGGCGGTCAGCGGGCCCTCCTTGCGCAGCAGCCGGGTGGGCACGCCCAGTTTGCCCACGTCGTGCAGGAGACCGGCGAAGCGCAGCACCTCGACGCGCTCGTCGTCCATGCCCAGCTCGCGGGCGATCATCGCGGAGGCCCGGCCGACGCGTTCGCTGTGCCCGCGGGTGTAGCCGTCCTTGAGGTCGACGGCCTGCACCAGGGCGCGGATCGTCGCCCGGTGGGCGGCCCGCTCGCGGTCGTACTGGGCCCACGCCCACCAGGACGCCCCGGTCGGCAGCAGCATCAGCAGGGCGGCGACCGGGCCGTAGGGGCTGCGCCACAGCACGGCCGTCATCAGGCCGGCCAGCCCGTGGACCGTGACGGGTCCCAGGGTCCGGGACATCAGCTCGCGCCAGGCCCGGATCGGGGACACGGGGCCGCAGGCGGCGCGGATCAGGGCATCCAGCGCGGTCAGCACCAGGCAGTACGCCACCGCGGCGGCCGCGGCGCAGCCGAGCGCGGCGGCGAAGCGGCAGTCGGCGACGACGGTCCTGCCGCCCAGGGCCGCAGACACATGGGCGGCCGTCCACACGGCGAGCACCTGCTGGGCCGCGTGCCAGGCACGGCGCAGCACGTCGTCGGGCCGCTCGCCCGGCGCGAGCAGTGCGCCCGGCAGGGCGACGAGGGCGGCGGCGGACGGCGGCAGCAGGAGGACGGCGGCCAGCAGGACGGGGCAGCCGGTGCCGGTGAAACGGCGCCCGCCGAGCCGTTCGCAGCCCGCGTACAGCGCGACGAGCGGCAGCACCGTCGCCCAGGGCGTGTGCGGGACCTGCGCGTGCGTGGCGGGGAGCACCGGAAGCAGGCAGGGCAGCGCGCCCAGCACCGCGCAGGCCACGGTCGCACGGGCCCGCGGCGGCACCGCCTCCATGTCGCCCCTCCCGCTCCGGCCGGACCAACTCGTCAGGGCCGCGAGCCTAGGGCGGGGCGGTGGACAGCGGGCCCGGGGCACCTCGGTTCACCCGGACGGGTGGGCGCGTTCGAGGGAAAGCGCGCACCCTGACGCACCAAGCGGACGCAACGGGGCGCTCCGGGTGGCGGCCCGGCACCACCGCGCGCTCCCGGGCGACGCGATGCCTTCCGTCAGGAGCCCTGGACGGGTTCCGGTCAGGAGCCCTGGGGCAGGTCCCCGTCAGGACTCCTGGGACGTCATCCGAGTCGTGCTCACGTCATCCCGGGGGCGGACGGTGACGTCGCCCTCGGGCAGGACCTGCCCGGAGCGGATCAGCTCGATGCGTCCCATCACCTTGGCGCGCAGGTCCGACGGCACCTCGTCATGTCCGCAGCACCGCTTGACCAGCTTCTTCACGGCCTGCTCCAGGCCGTACTTCTCCAGGCACGGCGCGCACTCCTCGAAGTGCTGCTCGAACTTGGTGCGATCGACGTCCGGCATCTCACGGTCGAGGAACTCGTAGAGGTGGCCGAGGACCTCACTGCAGTCCGTCTCGTGCGGCTTGCCGCAGCTCATGAGCCCGAGCCTTTCGCTTCGTTCGACTCTCCGGCGCCGGCCGGGACGAGCCCGCGTTCACGGGCGTAGTCCTCCAGCATGCCGCGCAGCTGACGACGGCCCCGGTGCAGGCGGGACATCACCGTTCCGATGGGTGTCCCCATGATGTCCGCGATCTCCTTGTAGGCAAACCCCTCGACGTCCGCGAGATACACCGCGATGCGGAATTCCTCGGGGATCGCCTGGAGAGCCTCCTTCACGTCCGAGTCGGGCAGGTGGTCGAGCGCCTGCGACTCGGCGGAGCGCAGGCCGGTCGACATGTGCGACTCGGCGCGGGCGAGCTGCCAGTCCTCGATCTCCTCCGCGGCGCTGCGCTGCGGTTCGCGCTGCTTCTTGCGGTAGGAGTTGATGAAAGTGTTGGTGAGGATCCGGTACAGCCACGCCTTGAGGTTCGTG
This sequence comes from Streptomyces thermoviolaceus, assembly GCF_045209695.1. Taxonomy (NCBI): domain Bacteria; kingdom Bacillati; phylum Actinomycetota; class Actinomycetes; order Kitasatosporales; family Streptomycetaceae; genus Streptomyces; species Streptomyces thermoviolaceus. The sequence goes on from NZ_CP109280.1 coordinate 1,906,574, forward strand.
CCCTCACGGAACTGGTGGAAGGACGCGTACGCCTTGGCGTAGGTCTCCTGCACCAGGTCTTCGGCGTCGGCAGGGTTGCGCGTCATGCGCAGCGCGGCCGAGTACATCTGGTCGAGGAACTCGAGCGCGTCGCGCTCGAAGCGCGCACTGCGCTCCGCGGACGACTCCGCGGACGCGGTCACGCCCGTGCCCTGGCCTTCGGGCAGCTCCGCCTGGCCGTTGTCGGTCCCTGCGACCGGACCCACCTCCTCGCGTTCCCGGGCGGGACCGAGACCGGCCCCACTCGACTCGGAGGATAGAACACGACCCGCCCCGGCCGCCCCTCGAAAAGGAACGGTCTTCGGCGCGTGCAGCACCGCCCACTCCAGGGCCGTGTCACGCTCACGGGTCGCGTCGGATCCGGCCGGGCGCAGCCCGTCCACTGGGTGAGGGCTGGAGGCGGGCGGGCAGATGGTGGAACCCATGCGGCGGACTTCCTTCCCACAACGGCGGTGCCGAGGCCTCAGCACGTCTGTCAGGCGTCAACAGCGACCCGCCGCGGGGCATTCCCGGGCCTCACACGAGTGGCGCAGCCCACTGCGCCACCGCGTCCGTGAGGATCTCCAGCGCCCGCTCCTGGGTGATCTGCGACCGCTTGGGGACGGCGAACCCGTGATCGCCGTCCGGGACCTCCACCAGCCGGAAGTCGCCGGCCGGGAACTCCTCCGGCCGGCCGAAGGGGTCCCTGCCGCCTTGGACGACGAGCGTGGGCACCCCGGTGTTGAGCAGTTCCGCGGCGCGGGACCGCTCCGGCCGGCCCGGCGGATGCAGCGGGAAGCTCAGCGCGAGCACGGCGTGCGCGCCCAGCTCCCGCGCCGTGCGGCAGGCGACCCGCGCCCCGGCGCTGCGCCCGGCGGCGATCACCGGCAGCCCGGGGGCGGTCAGCGCGGGCCAGATCCCGCGCCACGCGGCGTCCAGGGTCTTCGGCGCGGGTGCCACCTTCTTGCCGGCCACCCGCCAGGGCTGCTCCACGAGCGCCACGCTCACCCCGTGCGCCGGCAGCACGCGGGCCAGGGCCTGCAGGTCGCGGGCCTCGATGCCGCCGCCGGCTCCGTGCCCGGCGGCCAGCACCAGCCGTGCCGTCGCCGCCGGGTGCCAGGTCACGCGGGCGGTTCCCGCCTCGGTCTCGATCGTCTCGGTCGCGCTGGAGATCACGTCAGAAGAGTGTGCCCTCTTCCGGTGCCGGCAGCTCCTTCAGCAGCTCCGGGCCGTTGTTGCGGACGTTGCTGACGGCGGTGGAGACCGGGTAGGCGCGCATCAGACCGGGCGGCGGCGGATCCAGCAGGCCGCGCAGGTCGGCCGGGTCGGTGCGGTTCGGGTCCAGCCAGGCGTCCCAGCGGTCGGGGGTGAGCATCAGCGGCATCCGCGGATGGATGTCGGCCAGCGAGCGCGGGCCCTCGGCGGGCGCGACCGCGAGCGGGGTGCGCTCCGCCTCCGTGGTGATCACCGCGCAGGTCACCCACCAGGCCCGCGGATGGTCGTCGGGCAGCGTGCGGTCCCGCCAGAACTCGTACAGTCCGGCCATCACCAGCACCGACCCGTCGGCCGGGGTGACGAAGTACGGCTGCTTGCGGGGCCGCTTGCGCCGGCCCTCGACCTCCAGTTCCCGCTCCTGGGCGCCGGTCACCCACTCGTAGTAGCCGTCGGCGGGCACGATGCAGCGGCGAGAGGCGAAGGCCCGGCGGTAGGACGGCTTCTCGTGCACGGTCTCCGCCCGCGCGTTGATCATCCGGGCGGCGCCCTCCGGCGACTTCGCCCAGGACGGGACGAGGCCCCAGGTCAGCTTGCGCAGCTGGCGAACCGGACGGCGGTCCTCGGCGTCTTTCAGGGGGCGGTCGAGGACGACGTGCACCTCCTTGGTGGGGGCCACGTTGTAGTCGGGCGCCAGGGTCTCGTCCGGCTCCCACTTCTCGACACCGAAGATCTTCACCAGGTCCTCGGCCCCGCGACTCGCTGCATACCGTCCGCACATGCATGCCACACTGCCAGCCCCTCCCACCTCCCGGCCACCGCCCCCACCGACGACGCTTCCGCACCCCCTGTCCCGACCGCACCACCCGAGGAGCCCTCCGCGACCATGGCCAGCACCGCCGCCTCCGCGCTGCCCGACGTCTGGGACCGGCTGACCGGCACCCAGCCCGACCCCGAGCTGTGGATGGTGGTCGCCACCGGGCTCGCCGCGCTCGCCGTCGTGGTCCCGCACGCCTCGTGGCGGGTGGCACGCAACGCCGTCACCATCGCCCACGAGGGCGGGCACGCGCTGGTGGCCCTGCTCACCGGCCGCACGCTCACCGGCATACGCCTGCACTCCGACACCAGCGGCCTGACCGTCAGCCGCGGCAAGCCCTACGGCCTGGGCATGATCCTCACCGCGGCCGCCGGGTACACCGCTCCCCCGCTGCTGGGCCTGGGCGGCGCCGCGCTGCTCGCCGCCGGACGCATCACGCTGCTGCTGTGGGCGGCCACCGCGCTGCTGCTGGCGATGCTGGTGATGATCCGCAACGTCTACGGGGTGCTGACGGTGGTCCTCACCGCCGCCGCGTTCCTGCTGGTGTCGTGGCTGGCCGACCCCCAGGTGCAGGCGGCGTTCGCGTACGCCGTGGTGTGGTTCCTGCTGCTGGGCGGGGTGCGGCCGGCCTTCGAGCTGCAGGCCCAGCGGTCCCGGGGCGGGGCCGCGGACTCCGACGCGGACCAGCTGGCGCGGCTGACGCATGTGCCGGCCGGGCTGTGGCTGTTCCTCTTCCACGTGGTGTCGCTGTGCTCGCTGCTGGGCGGGGGCCGGTGGCTGCTCGGCGGATGAGCGGCGCGCACGTCCCCCCGACGCCTCGCAGCGCCGTCGGGGGCCGCGGACACCCTCGGTGAACGGGCCGCCGCACCGTGCGGCCGTCGGACGATCGCGTCCCTTATAGAGTGGGCCCCATGGCCCCGAACGACACGTCCACCGCCCTCTGGCCCGCCCCGCACGCGAGCGGAGCCGTCGACGCGACGGTCCACGTGCCCGGGTCCAAGTCGGTCACCAACCGGGCGCTGGTGCTGGCCGCGCTGGCCTCCGAGCCGGGCTGGCTGCGCCGCCCGCTGCGCTCCCGCGACACGCTGCTGATGGCCGAAGCGCTGCGGGCCATGGGTGTCGGGATCGAGGAGACGGTGTCCTCGTCCTCCGGCGCGGGTGCCTCCGGTGAGGCCTGGCGGGTGATCCCGGCGGGGCTGCACGGCCCGGCCACGGTCGACGTGGGCAACGCCGGCACGGTGATGCGGTTCCTGCCGCCGGTGGCCACGCTGGCCGACGGCCCCGTCCGCTTCGACGGCGACCCGCGCTCCTACGAGCGCCCCCTGCACGGCGTGATCGACGCGCTGCGCGCGCTCGGCGCCCGGATCGACGACGACGGCCGCGGCGCCCTGCCGCTCACGGTGCACGGCGGCGGCGCCCTGGACGGCGGCACGGTCGAGATCGACGCCTCCTCGTCCTCCCAGTTCGTCTCCGCGCTGCTGCTGTCCGGCCCGCGCTTCAACCAGGGCGTGGAGGTGCGGCACGTCGGGGCGACACTGCCGTCGATGCCGCACATCCGGATGACGGTGGACATGCTGCGCGCGGCCGGCGCCCAGGTGGACGCCCCCGAGTCGGGCGGCGAGCCCCATGTGTGGCGGGTGACGCCGGGTGCCCTGCTCGGCCGGGACCTGACCATCGAGCCGGACCTGTCGAACGCGCAGCCGTTCCTCGCGGCGGCCCTGGTCACCGGCGGCAGGGTCGTCATCCCCGACTGGCCGCGGCACACCACCCAGCCGGGCGACCGGCTGCGGGAGATCTTCACCGAGATGGGCGGCTCCTGCGAGCTGACCGACTACGGCCTGGTCCTCACCGGCTCCGGCTCCGTGCACGGCATCGACGCGGACCTGAGCGAGGTCGGCGAGCTGACCCCGGGCATCGCCGCGGTGGCCGCGCTCGCGGACTCTCCCTCGACCCTGCGGGGCGTGGCCCATCTGCGGCTGCACGAGACGGACCGGCTGGCGGCGCTCACCAAGGAGATCAACGCGCTCGGAGGCGACGTCACCGAAACGGCCGACGGCCTGCACATCCGGCCGCGTCCGCTGCACGGCGGGGTCTTCCACACCTACGACGACCACCGCATGGCCACGGCCGGCGCCATCATCGGCCTGGTGGTCGAGGGTGTGCAGATCGAGAACGTGGCGACGACCGCGAAGACCCTGCCGGACTTCCCCGACCTGTGGACCGGGATGCTCGGGGCGTAGGACGCGGGGATCAGCTCATGCGCCGTTACGGCAAGCACACCGACGAGGACGACATCCGCACCCGCCCCGGCCGCCGGGGCACCCGGCCGCGGACGAACATCCGCCCCAAGCACGAGAACGCGGCCCAGGGCATGGTGCTCACCGTGGACCGCGGCCGGCTGACCTGCCTGGTGGACGGCCGCACCGTCGTGGCCATGAAGGCCCGGGAGCTGGGCCGCAAGGCGGCCGTCGTCGGCGACCGGGTGGCCCTGGTGGGCGATCTGTCCGGCAAGAAGGACACCCTGGCGCGCATCGTGCGCATCGAGGAGCGCACCTCGGTGCTGCGCCGCACGGCCGACGACGACGATCCCTTCGAGCGGGTCGTGGTGGCCAACGCCGACCAGCTGGCCATCGTCACCGCGCTCGCCGACCCCGAGCCGCGCCCGCGCCTGATCGACCGCTGCCTGGTGGCGGCCTACGACGGCGGCCTGGAGCCGCTGCTGGTGCTGACCAAGTCGGACCTGGCCCCGCCGGACGAGCTGCTCAAGCTGTACGGGGCGCTGGACATCCCGTATGTGGTCACCAGCCGGGAGGAGTTGGAGAGCGGTGAGGCCGTGCGGCGGGTGTGCGCGCATCTGGAGGGCAAGGTCACCGCGTTCGTCGGACACTCCGGCGTGGGCAAGACGACCCTGGTGAACGCGCTGGTCGCGGAGGACCGGCGGCGGCTGACCGGCCAGGTCAACAAGGTGACGGGCCGGGGCCGGCACACCACCACCTCGGCGCTGGCACTGCCGTTGAAGGACGCCTCCGGCTGGGTGATCGACACCCCCGGGGTCCGGTCCTTCGGGCTGGCCCACATCGACCCCTCCCGGGTCATCCACGCCTTCCCCGACCTGGAGCCCGGTACTCAGGACTGCCCGCGCGCCTGCAGTCACGACGAGCCCGACTGCGCGCTGGACGCATGGGTGGCCGAGGGCCACGCGGACCCGGCCCGGCTCGCCTCGCTGCGCCGGCTGCTGGCCACCCGGGAACGCCAGGAGGGCGACTGACGGAGGCTCACCTTCCGGACCCCGCCCTACCTCAGCTTCGCCGTCCCGGCTAAGGTCGGGTAAAGACATCTTCAAGCACAACATCACACCGAGCCCAGGCGGCCACGGAGACGGACAACGGGAGGACAGCACATGGCGTGGCTGCTGGTCATCGTCGCGGGACTGCTCGAGACCGGCTTCGCGGTATGCCTGAAACTCTCCCACGGCTTCACACGCCTGTGGCCGACCATCGCCTTCGCGAGTTTCGCGCTCGGCAGCTTCGGGCTGCTGACGCTGTCTCTGCGGCGGCTCGACGTGGGGCCGGCGTACGCGGTGTGGACCGGCATCGGGGCGACGGGCACCGCGATCTACGGCATGGTGTTCCTCGGGGACGTGGTGTCCACCCTGAAGATCGTGTCGATCACGCTCGTCATCGTCGGGGTCATCGGACTGCAGTTGTCCGGCTCCGCGCACTGACGGCCTCTGCGCCGCACCGACGATCTCCGCGCACCGACGACGCCCGGCGTCCGCACGGATGCCGGGCGTTCCCCTTCCCGCGCTCCGTGCGCCCCGGTCAGTCCTGCGCCCCGGTCAGTCGGGCGCCCCGTTCAGCCCCTGTGCCCCGCTCGGTCCGGGCGGCACCGGCGCAGCACCGCGCGCACCAGGTCGCCCGCGCCGTGCTCGCCGGGCGGCGCCGCCACGCAGGACAGGCCGAGGCGCACCACCAGCTCGCAGGTGCCGGCCAGGTCCACGACGTCGGGCTCCGCAGTGCCCGGGGCGGACAGGGCGGCCACGGCTCGGTCGCGGACCTGCGCCAGCACGCCGGCCGGCGACAGCGACCGGCCGTCGCCCCGGTCGCCCGCGGCGTCAGGCTGGGCTGCGGCCTGCTCCACTCGGGGCAGCCACGCGTCCCAGCAGCCGGTGAGCAGCGCCTTGACCAGGGCGTTGTCCCGCGCGGCCGCGGCGATCCACTCGACGAGGGCGGTGAGCCGAGGGTGGGGGTCGGACCCACCGGCCAGGGCACGGTCCACCCCGGCGAGGAAGGCGGCGGCCTCCCGCTCGACCAGCGCCCGCGCCAGCCCGTCCTTGGTGCCGAACTCGTTGTGGAGCGTCTGCCGCGACACCCCGGCCGCAGCGGCCACGTCCACCATCCGCACCGCGTACCACGGCCGGCGGGTCAGCGCCGCGTAGGCGGCGTCCAGCAGCAGATCCCGCGCTGCAGGCATCATCGCCTCCCGGGGGCGAGCCACTACGCCGGACAGGTTCGAGGCGCCCCACGACAGTGTCAAGGGCGCTCGAAGCAGCTTTGGAGGCATGGCCCGGGAGCGGCACGGCGCATCCCGGAGCCGCGTGCTCCGGGCGGCACGGCGCACGGCCGGACTGCGCACTCCGGGTGGTGCGGCGCATGCGGGGACTGCGCGCTCCGGGTGCTCGCCGCCGACGCACCCGGCCCCCTGTGGCCCGGGGCGTCCCGGGGCGGTTACCGTTCACTGCATGCCGGACTACCTCGACGATTTGCGCCTGGCCCACGTTCTCGCGGACGCGGCCGATGCCGCGACGATGGACCGCTTCAAGGCCCTCGACCTCAGGGTGGAGACCAAACCGGACATGACACCGGTGAGCGAGGCGGACAAGGCGGCGGAGGAGCTGATCCGCGGCCAGCTGCAGCGCGCCCGCCCGCGTGACGCGATCCTGGGCGAGGAGTACGGCGTCGAGGGCAGCGGCCCGCGCCGCTGGGTGATCGACCCGATCGACGGCACCAAGAACTATGTGCGCGGGGTGCCGGTGTGGGCCACGCTGATCTCGCTGATGGTGGCGGGCGAGGGCGGCTACCAGCCGGTCGTGGGCGTGGTCTCGGCGCCCGCGCTGGGCCGCCGCTGGTGGGCGGCGAAGGGCCACGGGGCGTTCACCGGACGCAGCCTGTCCCAGGCCTCCCGGCTGCAGGTCTCGCGCGTGGCCAAGCTGGAGGACGCCTCCTTCGCGTACTCCTCGCTCAGCGGCTGGGAGGAGCAGGGGCGCCTGGACGGCTTCCTGGACCTGACCCGCCAGGTGTGGCGCACCCGCGCCTACGGCGACTTCTGGCCGTACATGATGGTCGCCGAGGGATCGGTGGACCTGTGCGCCGAACCGGAGCTGTCGCTGTGGGACATGGCGGCCAACGCGATCGTGGTGACCGAGGCGGGCGGCACCTTCACCGGTCTGGACGGGCGTCCCGGGCCGCACAGCGGCAACGCCGCCGCCTCCAACGGGCTGCTCCACGACGAGCTGCTGGAGTACCTCGACCGGCGCCGGTGAGCCGGGAGGAACGACGACGGGCCGGGTCCCCGAAGGGAGCCCGGCCCGTCGGCCGCGACAAGCGGTCCCGTGCTGGGATCAGCCGCGCAGGGCCTGGACCGCGGCTTCCAGCCGCTTGCCGAAGTCGGCGTCGGCCTGACGGAAGTTGTTGATCGCGCGCTCGATGATCTCCTCGCGGGAGACCTGCGAGATCGAGCCCGCCAGGTTGCCGATCAGGCGCTCCTTCTCCTCCTCCGACATCAGCCGGTAGAGGTTGCCGGCCTGGACGAAGTCGTTGTCCTCGGCGTGCAGCGGGGCCGGCTGGTCACCGGTGACACCGGAGACCGGGAGCGGCTGCCACAGCGGACGGTCCGTCTGGGCCGGGCCGCCGAAGCTGTTCGGCTCGTAGTTCTTCGCGCCCTTGTGGCGGCCGTCGTACAGGAAGCCGTCCCGGTTGTAGGTGCGGGCCTCCACGGCGTGCGGGCGGTTCACCGGCAGCTGGTCGGCGTTGATGCCGACGCGGTAGCGGTGGGCGTCGCCGTAGGCGAACAGGCGGCCCTGGAGCATCTTGTCCGGGGACGGGCCGATGCCGGGCACGAAGTGCGCCGGGGAGAAGATCGACTGCTCGACCTCGGCGAAGATGTTCTCCGGGTTGCGGTTCAGCTCCAGCTTGCCGATCTCGACCAGCGGGTAGTCGGCGTGCGGCCACACCTTGGTCACGTCGAACGGGTTGAAGCGGTAACCGGCCGCCTCGGCCGCGGGCATGATCTGGACGTAGACGGTCCAGGTCGGGTAGTCGCCGCGCTCGATCGCCTCGCGCAGGTCCCGCTGGTGGGAGTCGGGGTCCTCACCGGCGAGCTTGTTGGCCTCCTCCTGGGTGAGGCACTTGATGCCCTGGTCGGTCTTGAAGTGGTACTTGACCCAGAAGACCTCGCCGGCCTCGTTGTTCCACTGGAAGGTGTGCGAGCCGAAGCCGTCCATGTGGCGGTAGGACGCGGGGATGCCGCGGTCGCCGAACAGCCAGGTCACCTGGTGCGTGGACTCCGGCGACAGGCTCCAGAAGTCCCAGACGTTGTCCGGCTCCTGGCTGCCCGTGTAGGGGTCGCGCTTCTGGGTGTGGATGAAGTCGGGGAACTTGATCGCGTCCCGGATGAAGAACACCGGGGTGTTGTTGCCGACGAGGTCGTAGTTGCCCTCCTCGGTGTAGAACTTCACCGCGAAGCCGCGCGGGTCGCGGACGGCGTCCGCGGCACCGAGGTTGCCGGCCACGGTGGAGAAGCGGAGGAAGACCTCGGTCTGCTTGCCGACCTCGGAGAGGAACTTCGCCCGGGTGTACTGGGTGACGTCGGCGGTCACGGTGAAGGTGCCGTAGGCGCCGGCGCCACGGGCGTGCACCACGCGCTCGGGGATGCGCTCCCGGTTGAAGTGGGCGAGCTTCTCCAGCAGCAGCTGGTCCTGGACCAGAATCGGGCCGCCGGCGCCGGCGGTCTCGCTGTTCTGGTTGTCGGCCACCGGTGCACCGGCCTCCGTAGTAAGCGGTCCCTGCGTCACGTCGCCTCCTGCGGCAATGTCTGATCCTGTTGCTAGGCCAAAGCCGCCATCGATCCTACAATGGACAATGTCTAAGTCAAGCGACTCTCCAAAGTCACACTGGTTCGGGATCTATTCCCCTGCTGCTAGGCTGGTGCCATGAGCGACCTTCTGGAACGGCTGCGCGGACGCGGATGGCGGATGACCGCGCAGCGGCGCGTCGTGGCCGAGGTGCTGGACGGCGAGCACGTCCATCTCACGGCCGACGAGGTCCATGCGCGGGCGGTCGCCAAGCTGCCCGAGATCTCCCGCGCCACCGTCTACAACACGCTGGGCGAGCTGGTCTCCCTCGGCGAGGTTCTCGAGGTCACCACCGACAAGCGCGCCAAGCGGTACGACCCGAACGCCCACCGGCCCCATCACCACCTGGTGTGCGCCCGGTGCGGCGCGATCCGCGACGTGCGTCCCAAGGGCAACCCGCTGGCCGACCTGCCCGACTCGGAGCGCTTCGGCTTCACCGTCTCCGACGTCGAGGTCACCTACCGCGGCCTCTGCCCCGATTGCACCGCCGGCTGACCGCCCCGGCGCCGCACAACGCCTGACCGCCCCGGCCCTGCGACACAGCGCCGGGGCTGAGTGGTACCCGCAGCCGGACCGTGTGGTGCCCGCACACCGACCGGCACCCCGACCGGCACCGCTGGGCCGCGCGGCCGAGGTCGCCCACAGCGTGCGGAACGCAGAAAACACCGAGGGCCGGAACCCTGATCGGATTCCGGCCCTCGGCCTTCAGTAGCGGGGACAGGATTTGAACCTGCGACCTCTGGGTTATGAGCCCAGCGAGCTACCGAGCTGCTCCACCCCGCGTCGACGAACAGAACACTACGTGAAGGACGGGCCGGGAAGCAAATCGCCTCCGCCGAAGGTCGTGCCGGGACCGCCGAGGCATGCCAGGACCGCCCGCGGCCCGGAACCGCCGGGGGCATGCCCTGCCCCCCGCGGTCCGGAACCACCGGGGGTCATGCCGACAGCTCCTCCCGCAGCGCGTCCCGCAGCCGCGCCGCCCGCTGGGCGACCTCCGAGGGGCCCAGCTCCGAGGCCCGGTCCGCCCACCACTGGCCCTCGGCCAGCTCGCCGCGGCGCGCGTAGACCAGGGCCAGCCGCAGCGCCGCCCGCCCGTGGCCGGCGTTGGCGGCCCGTTTCCACCACATCACCGCCTCCGGCTCGCTTCCCTCGCGGGCCAGCAGCAGCCCCAGGTTGAACGCGCCGTTGCGGGAACCGGCCTCCGCCGCGGCCCGGTACCAGCGGGCCGCCTCGACCACGTCGCCGCGCGCGGCGGCCAGCATGCCCACCCGCACCTGGGCCCGCCGGTGCCCCTGGTCGGCGGCCCGCTCGTACCACTCCTCGCACTCGGTCTTCTCCAGCACCGGCGCGCCCAGCTCGTGCGCCGGGCCCGGCGGCCGCCGGGCGTCGAGCAGGGTGGCCAGCCGGTAGGCACCCTCCGCGCTGCCGCCGCCGGCCGCGCACCGCAGATACCGCTCGGCCGCGTGCTCGTCGCCCGCCCGCAGCCGGGCGATGCCCGCCTGCAGGGCGGCCTCGGTGTGCCCGGCGGAGGCGGCCCGCTCGTACCAGAGCAGGGCCTCTTCGTCCCGGCCCTGCCCGGAGTAGAGGATCCCCAGATTGAACGCGGCGTCCACGCTGCCGCCCTCCGCGGCCTTGGAGAACCACGGTTCGGCGCCGCCGGTGTCCCCGCCCTGCAGCAGCAGCACCGCCAGCGCGTTGGCCGCCTCCCGGTGTCCGGCGTAGGCGGCGCGCCGGTACCACTGCTCGGCCTGGGCGGTCCGGCCCTGCTCGGCGCAGAGCAGGCCCAGGTTGTAGGCGCCGTTGACGTCGCCGGCGTTGAGCGCCTTGCGGTACCAGCGCTCGGCGGTCTGTGTCTCGCCGCGCTCGGCGTGCAGCGCGCCCAGGGCGTTCGCCGCGTTGCCGTCGCCGTCCTGCGCGGCCCGCAGCCACCACACGGCGGCGGCCTCGGTGTCCCCGGCATCGCGGAGCAGGAAGCCCAGCGCGCAGGCGGCGCGGGCCTCGCCGTCCTTGGCGGCGGTCAGGTACCAGCGGCCGGCCTCGCGCACCTCGCCGCGCTTCTCCAGGATCGCGCCCAGGTACAACGCGGCCCGCCGGTGGCCGCGCGCGGCCGCCTGCCGGTACCACTGCTCGGCCTCGGCCTGCAGCCGGGCGCCGTCCGGGGCGGGCTCGCGCGGCGCGCGCTGGTCCAGGGCGCGCGCCAGCCGGTACGCCGCCTCGCGGTGCCCGCGCTCGGCGGCGACGCGCATCCAGCGTTCGGCACCGGCGTCCCCGCGGTGCTCCAGCAGGTCGGCGAGGGCGTAGGCGCCGAGGACGTGGCCCTGTTCGGCGGACTGGCGCAGCCAGTACTCGGCGGCGGGTTCGTCGCCGCGCTCGCGGTGGTACCGGCCGAGCGCGTGGGCCGCCGCGGCCGAGCCGGCGACGGCGGCGATCCGCCACCAGCCGGCCGCCTCGTCGGCGTAGCCGCGCTGGTGGAGCAGGACACCCAGGTTGTTGGCGGCGGCCCGGTCGCCGGCCGCGGTGGCGGCGCGCAGATGGGGTTCGGCTCCGTCCAGGTCGCCGCGGCGCAGCAGCATCGCGCCGAGGACGCTCATCGCCTCCACGTCGCCGGCCTCGGCCGCCAGGCGGCGGCGTGCCAGTTCGGCGACCTCGTCGGCGGCGGCACCGCTCTCGTCCGGGGTGGAGCCTACGGTGTCGTCCAGTGCCGTGGACGTCGCGGTGGCCGTGGCCGCGGCGGCCCCGTCGTCCTGACCCGGATCGGTGGCGTGCGCAAATCGCCCTGTCGTGCCCAGAGTTACCTTGTCCCCCATAACGTCCATCGTCGCACCACCTGCAACCCGGGTACACCTGGTATACCGCAGCCAGTGAGGTCACTACAGCGTTTTGTCGACATGCCCACAGAGAGATAAGTCAAACACAGACCGGGCAACTCGCCACGGCGGCGCGACGGTGGGCGGGGACGGCACATTCGTTCGCACGTCACCATGCGCACACGGCGAAGGCCCGGGTCCCGTCGGGACCCGGGCCTCGGTGCGGCCCGCGGCGGTCAGCCGCCGCTCTTCTCGCCGCCGGCGCCGCTGCTGCCCTGCTGCTGCGCGCGGGCCTGGGCCTGTTGGGCCCGTTGCAGCGCGCTCTGCAGGTCCTTCTGCGCCTTGCCGTACGCCTCCCAGTCGATCGGCGACTTCCGCAGTGCGGCCTGTCCGTCGTCGAACGCCTTCTGAGCGTCCTTCAGTGCCTGCTGGACCTCAGGATCACCCGATCCGGTGGCTGTGTCGGGCGGTGTGGTGGTGCCGGTGTCGGGCGGCGGGGTGGAGCCGGTGGCGCCGAACACCTTGTCCAGTGCCTCGTCGAGGCTGTTCTCGAAGGCGGTGGCGCCGCCGTAGGTCACCAGGACCTTGCGCATCAGCGGGTACTTGAGCTGACCGCCGCGGACGTAGACCGGCTCGACGTAGAGCAGTCCGCCGTCGAGCGGGATGGTCAGCAGGTTGCCGTACTCGATCTCCGAGTCGCCGTTCCTGACCTGGCGGATGAAGTCGGTGATGTTCGCCTGGGAGTTGGAGTTGAACTGGCTCTGGACCTGCTTGGGTCCGTCGGCCGTCGTGCTCGTCCGCAGCTTCAGGATGCGGATCTGCCCGTAGCCGGGGGTGCCCGCCTCCGAGTCGACCGCCATGAAGGCACTGAGGTTGTCCCGGCCGTTCGGGGTGAAGGTCGTGGTCAGCGAGAACGCCTGCGCCTTCTGGTCGGGCATCTTCATGGTCAGGTAGTACGGCGGCACCGCGTTGCCCGACTTGTTGGTCGGGTCGTCCGGCACCTGCCACACCTCGCTGCCGCTGAGGAAGGTCTGCGCGTCCTGCACGTGGTAGCGGGTGAGCAGCTCACGCTGGACCTTGAACAGGTCCTGCGGGTACCGCAGATGGGACATCAGCTCCGGCGAGATCGCCGACTTGGGCTGCACCGTGCCGGGGAACGCCTTCATCCAGGTCTTCAGCACCGGGTCCTCGGTGTCCCACTGGTACAGCTTGACCTCGCCGGTGTAGGCGTCCACGGTCGCCTTCACCGAGTTGCGGATGTAGTTGACCTGGCTCTGCTGGGCCACCACCGAGCGGGAGTTGTTGGCCGCGGTCAGCGAGTCGGCCGTGGTGTCGCCGAGGGTCGTCCGGGAGGCGTACGGGTAGCCGTCGGTGGTGGTGTAGGCGTCGACGATCCACTGGATGCGGTGGTCGACCACGGCCGGGTAGGCGTCCCCGTCGATGGTGAGCCAGGGCGCGACCGCCTCGACCCGCTCCTTGGGGGTGCGGTTGTACAGGATCCGCGAGCCGTCGCCGATCGCCCCGGAGTAGAGGATCTGCGGCTCGCCGAACGCCACCGCGTAGGCGGCCCGGTTGAGCGGGTTGGACAGGCCGACCCCGCTCTTGCCCTGGTAACTCGTCGTCTTCTCGCCCTCGTTGTCGGAGTAGTCGATCTCCTTCTGAGGGCCGCCGACGATCGAATAGGTGGTGGTCTTCTCGCCGTAGTAGATGCGCTGCTGGTACGTGCCGAGGTCGCCGGTGGGGGGCAGGTCGGACTCGGTGAACACCGGCTCGCCGTTCTCGGCCGCGGTGCCCTTGGCCGCGACGACGCCGAAGCCGTGGGTGTACCGGAAGTGGTTGTTGATCCAGTTCTTCTTCGGGATGCCGGCCAGGTTCAGCTCCCGCAGGCCGATGACCGTGTCCTGGACCTTGCCGTTCTTGTCGCGGTAGCGGTCGACGTCCAGGGTGTCGGGGAACGCGTAGTAGTTCCGCACCTGCTGCAGCTGCTGGAACGTCGGCGAGACGATGTTCGGGTCGAGGATGCGGATGCTGGCGGTCTTGGCGACGTCGTCGCGCAGGGTCGCCTTGTCCTTGGTGGTGCTGGTGCCGGCGTAGTCCGTCACCTTGACGTCGTCGATGCCGTACGCCTCACGCGTGGCCTTGATGTTCCTGGCGACGTACGGGGCCTCCTTGGCCTGCTCGTTGGGCTGGACCTGGAACTTCTGCACGATCGCCGGGTACAGGCCGCCGATGAGGATGGCGGAGAGCACCATCAGACCGAAGCCGATGACCGGCAGCTGCCAGGTGCGCCGCCACAGCGTGGCGAAGAACAGCAGGGCGCAGATGACCGCGATGCAGAACAGGATGGTCTTCGCCGGCAGGTAGGCGTTGGCGTCGACGTACCGCAGGCCGGTCCACTTGTCGGTGGCCTTGAAGTCGCTGGACTTGACCGCCAGTCCGTACCGGTCGAGCCAGTAGGCGACGGCCTTGAGGGAGACGAACACGCCCAGCAGCACCGACAGATGCCCGGTCGCCGCGGCGGTGGCGCGGGTGCCGGGCGAGGTGAGGCGCAGCCCGCCGTACAGGTAGTGGGTGAGCACGGCGGCGATCAGGGACAGCACCGTCGCGGCGAAGCCGAAGCCCAGCAGGAACCGGTACCAGGGCAGGTCGAAGGCGTAGAAGGAGACGTCCAGGTGGAACTGCGGGTCCTTCGTGTGGAACGGGACGGCGTTGACCCAGGTCAGCCAGGTGCGCCACTGGCCGGCCGCGGAGGCGCCCGCGATCAGGCCCACCAGGGCGGTGATCCCGCACAGCAGCCACTTCTTGTACGGCGCGACGCCCATCCGGTAGCGGTCGAGGTTCTGCTGCTCGGCGGACATCGCGCTCATCGGGGGCCGCAGCCGGTGGGCGAGCCAGATGTTGAAGCCGACGACCAGCGCCATGAGCAGGCCGAAGACGAAGAACAGCGCGATCTTGGTCCACAGCGTGGTGGTGAACACCGACGAGTAGTGGACCGACCGGTACCACAGCCAGTCCGTCCAGAAGCCGGCGAACATGGTGAACACCATGCCGAGCACGGCCAGCGCGCCCAGCGTCATCAGCAGGGCCCGGGCAGGCCGGGACGGGCGGCCGACTCTCATCCGCGGCCCGGACGGGCCCGACCCGCGGTCCGGCATCTGGAAAGCCAAGGGTGCACCTCGATAGTTCGCTGTCGATAAGCCGAGTGGTTCCGTGTCATCGCGCTCGGGGCCGCCTCAAGCCCTCGGGCCCGCGGACCGTGCGGTGGACCCGGACGTGCCGGGCCCACACCTATGCAACTTACTCACGGCTTACGCGGTTCCCGCCCGAGCCCGAGAACGAGGCAGGATTGTGACCATGTCCAACACACCCATGGCAGCGAGCCCCCTCACCCGGGCCGTGCTCGAGATCGACGAGTACGCCTCCACCCTCGGGTGGGACCAGCCCGCTCGCCTCTTCGCCCTCGTAGACACCGCACAGCTGCGGGCCCAGGAACCCGGTCTCGCCGACCGGCTCGGCCTGGACGACGAGCAGCACACCTCCGGTCTCACCCCGATCGAGCAGGACGAGATCCCGGCCGACCGGCCGCTCGACGAGTTCCTCGCCACCATCGCCTGGCCCGACGCGGTGACCGGCTGCGCACTGACCGTGGAGCGCCTGATGCTGCCGCCGTCCGCGGAGGCCGAGGTCCCGCAGGACCTCGACGAGGCCGAGCTGACCCGGTGGGTGGCGGAGCATCCCGAGCGCCAGGAGGTGCGGATGACGGTGGCCGTCCTGCGGGACGGCGCCCGGGAGTCGGCCCTGCGGCTGCGGGAGAAGGACTCCCCGACGGAGGTCCTCACCGGCTCCGACCTGGTGCCGAACCTGGCCGAGGCGCTGGCGGCCACCTTCGAGGACTGAGCGGCTCCGCGCACGGGCCCGGGGCGCCCCGGCCGGCGGGGCGCGGCCGGGAGGGCGGGCCTCGGGGCCCCGGCCGACGAGGCGGCTACCGCGTGCACGTCGGCAGGGCGCGGGTGTTCCCGCTGCGGATGTCCTTCAGGGCGTCGAGGGCGTCCTTCATCGTGCGGACCTCGACGAGGGTGAGCCCGTCGGGGGCGTCCTTGGCGGCGGCCGCGCAGTTGTCGGCGGGGGTCAGGAAGTACTGGGCGCCCTGGCTGCGGGCGCCGATGGTCTTCATCTCCACGCCGCCGATCGGGCCGACCTTTCCGTCGTCGTCGATCGTCCCGGTGCCGGCCACGAACTTCCCGCCGGTCAGGCTGCCCGGGGTGAGCTTGTCGTAGATGCCGAGCGCGAACATCAGTCCGGCGCTGGGCCCGCCGACGTCGGCGAGCTTGATGTCGATGTTGAACGGGAAGGTGTGGTCGGTCCCGGCGGAGATCCCGACGACGGCGCGTTCGGCGCCGGAGTCGTGGGACCGGGCGGTGGTGAGGGTGACGTCCTCGGTGGTGGTCGCCGTACGGTGCTGCTTCTCGGCGGCGGCCTGGTCCTTGGCGGGCACGATGGTGAAGACGACGTCCTCGCCGGGCTTGTGCCGGGTGACGAGCTTCGCGACGTCGGAGGGCTGTGTGACCTCGGTGCCGTCCACGGCCTTGATCACGTCACCGGCGTGCAGCACCCCCTGGGCGGGGCTGCCCTTGACCACGCTGGAGACGATCACCCAGGTCTCCACCGGGATGCCGAGTTCCTTCAGGGCCGCGACCTTGGCGCTCTCCTGGGACTGGCTGAACTCCTCGGCGTTCTCCTGGTTGGACTGCTCCTCGGTCTGGCCGTCGGGGTAGAGCGTGTCGTGCGGGACGACCTTGTCGTCGTGCGCCAGCCAGCCGTAGATCGCCTCGACCAGGTTCATCTTGTAGTCGGCGCTGGTGACCCGGACCGTGGTCATGTTCAGGTGACCGTCGGTCGGGTAGGTCGGGTGCCCGGAGATCTGCAGGACCGGTTCACCGTCGTGTTCGCCCAGCGTGTTGACCGTCGGCCCCGGGGACATCTCCGCGTACGGCACGGGAAGGAACACCCCTGCGCACAGGAGCGCGATCAGCATCAGGGTCGAGGCGAGCATCGTCGCGGTGCGGCGTGGCATGCCTCGACAGTACGGGACCGTCCTGTGGGCCCACTGCCTGGGCCGCCCGTCCTCGCCCGGCCTCACGTGCGGGACGTGGAGCGCTCCATGGCCTCGCGGAAGCGCGCGTATCCGTCGAGTTCGGGGCCGTCGCCGCGCACGGTGCGGGTGCGGTTGGCCCACACGCCCCACAGTCCGGCGCCTATCGCAGTCAGCAACGGAATCAGCAACCAGGCGAGCACCGCCATGCCGTCCTCCCAGCCCCGTTCGAGCGACTGCAACCGAGTGATCAGCAGATTAACCGTCTGCAGTGACAACGGTCACGTCAGGGGGGCGGTTACGCAACCGGATACCGGGGTAGCCCGGCCCGCCGGGCCCCGGCGAGGCGGTGCGTGGCGCGCGACGGACCGGGCCGGACGGCCCGCTGCGGGCGCGGACGGCGGATTCGGCCGGGCGGGTGAGGAGCCAGGCGGCGACGGACCCCTCGAGGCCGAGGACGGACCGCCCTCGGCTCAGCAGGCGCCCACCCACTCCTCCGTGCCGTCGGAGAACCGCTGGTGCTTCCAGATCGGCACCTGGTGCTTGATGTCGTCGATCAGCTGCCGGCAGGCCGCGAAGGCCTCCGCGCGGTGCGGGCAGGACACCGCCACGACGACGGCCAGGTCCCCGACGCGCAGGTCGCCCACCCGGTGGACGGCGGCGAGCGCCCGTACCGGGTACGCGGCGGCCACCTTCTCGGCGACCCGCCGCATCACGTCCTCGGCGGTGGGATGGCAGGAGTAGCCGAGGGAGTCGACGTCGGCGCCGCCGTCGTGGTTCCGCACGGTGCCCACGAAGAGCGCGGTGCCGCCGGCGGCGTCGTCCCCGACGGCCCGGAAGACCTCGTCCAGCGACAGCGCCGTGTCCCGGACGGCGATCAGCCGGACGGGATCGCCGGAAGCCTGCTCGCCGGGGTGATCGTCGATGGATGCCATGCCCCCATCCTGCCCCACCCTCCGCGGAGCGCGGAACGGCCGGTCGCGCCGCCTTCCGCGCCGTGCGCGCCCCGATGCCTCGGCGTATCCCGCGCCGTGCGCGCCCCGGAAACCGGGCGTATCGGGCGTCGTGTGCGCCCCGGAAACCAGGCGTGTGCGGGCGTCGTGTGCGCCGCCACGGGCCGGCGTGTGCCTCGTCGAACACGCCGGTCCGCCCGGCTCCGGTCAGACGCGCCGACGTGCCTTGCGAGCCCGCCGCACCACGGCCGCGGCGCCCAGCAGCGCCACCGTCGCCCCGGCCGCCCCCGCCGCCGTCGCGTCCTTGCGGCCCAGCCGCCGGCCGGCCACCGTGTGCCGCCCGGCGACCTCCTCCAGCAGCTGGGCCAGCACCTCCTCGTTGGTCCACTTCGGCCGCCAGCCCGCGTCGTGCAGCCGGCTGCCGCTGACCACCCACGGGTACATCGTGTAGGCAAGGTCGCCGGCCGGGGACGGGGTGAGGCCGATGCGGTGCAGGCGGGCCGCCGCACCCAGCGCGACCGCCGACGGCAGCTCCATCCGGCGGATCCCGCTGAGCGCCTCCACCTCCTCCTGCTCCAGCCAGCCGTCGCAGCCGACGGCCAGCTCGCCCTCGACCTTCTCCAGCACGGCGTACTCCAGCGCGCTGCACAGGTCCTCGACGTGGCAGAACTGCCAGGCGGGCCGCGAACCGGCCACGACCAGCAGCCGCGGGGACTCGAAGTACCTGGTCAGCGCCGTGTCCGTGCCGCCGACCAGCACGGCGGGACGCACCACGGTGACGTTCAGGCCGGGGTGCGCCCGCGGCGCCCGCCTGGCCAGCCGCTCGATCTCCAGCAGGTCGCCCACCCCGGTGGCCTCGGCGGTGGCCCGCAGCTCGGCGTCCTCCGCGAGCGGCAGCTCGTTGTCGGGCAACGCGCCGTAGACCATCGCGGAGGTGCACAGCACCACGCGGCGCACCCCGGCCGCGGCCGCGGCGGTCAGCACGGTCTGGGTCCCCCGGACGTTGTACGCGCTGCGCGCGGCGGGGTCGGTCTCCAGGTTCAGGTCGATCGCCAGGTGGACGACGACGTCGCAGCCGCGCAGCTTGTCGGCGATCGCGGGGTCCCGCACGTCCAGGACGTGCCAGCGCGCCGCCGCGCACTCCCCGCGTCGCTCGTCGATGGCGACGACCTGCCCGATCTCCTCGCTCGCGGCCAGCCGCTCGGTGAGCAGCGCGCCGACGCCGCTCGCGGCTCCGGTGACCGCGACGACGGGCCCGCGCACGGCGGAGGTGCTTTCATGGTTTCGCGCTGCGCGAACCTGCGGATCTGGGGAACTCACCGGGCGTCTCCAGCGGTTGTCTTCCATACGGGCGCGAATGACGCGTACGTACCAGGTGGCATCCATCCTGCCGCAGGCGCTGTGTCGGCGAAGCACCCAGGCCCCGACCGGCCGGGGTGTCTACGCTGGGTGGTGTTGTCGGGCAGCCGCGCCGCCGGAGAGAACCGGTGGCCTTACCAGCCGAGGAATCCCGTGAGTGACACCCCATTCGGATTCGGCCTTCCGCCGGAGGAGCCGGAGAACGGCGACGAGGGCAAGAAGAAGGACCAGCAGAGCGGTGGTGGGCAGGGACCGGCCAACCCGTTCGGTTTCGGGCTGCCCGGAGCCGGAGGCCTTGGCGGGTCCGGCGCCGACAATCCGTTCGCAGCCATGTTCGGGTCGATCAGCCCCACCGATCTGGGAGCCGCCTTCCAGCAGCTCGGCCAGATGCTCTCCTACGAGGGCGGCCCGGTGAACTGGGACATGGCCAAGCAGATCGCCCGCCAGACGGTCTCCCAGGGCACCCCGGACGGCACCAAGGACGCCAGCGTCGGTGCCGCCGAGCGCAACGCGGTCCAGGACGCCGTCCGCCTGGCCGACCTGTGGCTGGACGACGTGACCTCCCTGCCCTCGGGGTCGGCCACGGCCGTGGCCTGGTCCCGGGCGGAGTGGGTCGAGGCGACGCTGCCCGCCTGGCAGGAGCTGGTGGACCCGGTCGCCGAGCGGGTCGGCACCGCCATGGGCGAGGTGCTGCCCGAGGAGATGCGGGCCATGGCCGGACCGCTGATCGGCATGATGCGCTCCATGGGCGGCGCCATGTTCGGCACGCAGATCGGCCAGGCCGTCGGCGTACTGGCCGGCGAGGTCGTCGGCTCCACGGACATCGGGCTGCCGCTCGGCCCGGCCGGCAAGGCCGCGCTGCTGCCGGTGAACATCGCGGCGTTCGGCAAGGACCTGGGCGTGCCGCCGGAGGAGGTGCGGCTGTACCTCGCCCTGCGGGAGGCCGCCCACCAGCGGCTGTTCGCGCATGTGCCGTGGCTGCGCTCCCACCTGTTCGGCGCGGTGGAGGGGTACGCCCGCGGGATCAAGGTGGACACCGCCAAGCTGGAGGACGTGGTCGGTCAGTTCGACCCGCAGAACCCCGAGCAGCTGCAGGACGCGCTGCAGCAGGGCATGTTCCAGCCGCAGGACACCCCGGAGCAGAAGGCGGCGCTGGCCCGTCTGGAGACCGCTCTGGCGCTCGTCGAGGGCTGGGTGGACGCGGTGGTGCACGCCGCGGCCAAGCCGCGCCTGGCGTCCGCGGACGCCCTGCGGGAGACGCTGCGCCGACGCCGCGCCTCCGGCGGTCCGGCCGAGCAGACCTTCGCCACGCTGATCGGCCTGGAGCTGCGGCCGCGCCGCCTGCGCGACGCCTCCCGGCTGTGGGCCTCCCTCACCGACGCCCGCGGTGTCGACGGCCGCGACGCGCTGTGGGCGCACCCGGACATGCTGCCGACGGCCGCGGACATGGACGACCCGGACGGCTTCGTCCACCGCGAGCAGCTGGACTTCTCCGAGCTGGACAAGATGCTGGGCGAGGCGGCCGGCGGCTCCGTCCCCAAGCCGGACCTGCGCAAGCACGACAAGGGCGGCACGCAGGACGACGGCGGCGAGGGCGAGGGCGACGGCACGAAGTGAGCCTCCACGACGACGCGGTCCTCGTCCTCCAGGGGTACGAGGACCAGCCCGAGCTGCGCCGGGCCTACCTGGACCACCTGGCCGCGCACCCGGACGGCATGTGGCGGGCCTGCACCGACGGGCACATCACCGCCAGCGCCCTGGTGGTGGACCCGGACGGCGGACGGGTGCTGCTGACCCTGCACCGCAAGCTGCGCATGTGGCTGCAGATGGGCGGCCACTGCGAGCCGCAGGACTCCACACTGGCTGGCGCCGCGCTGCGCGAGGCCACCGAGGAGTCGGGCATCGTCGGCCTGTCCCTGCTGCCGGGCGGCCCGGTGCGGCTGGACCGGCACCGCACGCCGTGTGCCTGGCACCTGGACGTGCAGTACGCGGCCGTCGCCCCGCCCGGGGCGGTGGAGGCCCTCAGCGACGAGTCGCTGGAGCTGCGCTGGTTCCCCTATGCGCAGGTGCCGGACGTGGCCGACAAGTCGGTGGTGCGGCTGGTGGAGGCCACCCGCGCCAGGCTCCGGGCGGCGGGCGCCCGCTGACCCGGGGCGTCCGCCCGGCTGATGACTCAGCACGTGCGGCCGGGTGAGGGGCGACCGCTCGTGCGGCCTCCCCTCACCCGCCGGCCGCCCTTCGTCCGTCGGCCGCTTCTCGTCCGCCGACCGGCCCCGGACGTCGCCCGGGTCAGCTCCAGACGTTGCCCTGGTTCTGCCCCCGCGCCCCGTGCGCGCCCAGGCCGTACTGCGCGGCCAGGCCGTGGCCGATCACGGCGTTCTGCGGCGGCAGCAGCTCGCTGGGCTGGACGAGGACGAAGCCGCTGCCCATGAAGTTCAGCTCCCAGCCCTCGCCGGTGTTGCCGCGGCGCCGCCACACCCCGGCGGATTGGGTCTGCGCCTGCATCTGCACCCTCAGCCCGGTGGACCAGGCGACGATCGCGTCCGCGTCGCAGCTGATGTACCGGTCCGGGGTGACCTGCATGAGCAGCGGTGCGCCGGAGGTCATCAGGGCGACCTTGCCGCGCCCGGTGATGTTCAGCTGGTACTTCCCGGAACCGGAGATGCCGTACATGCTGTCGACCGCGATGACCTCGTGGTGCAGCGAGGAGTCCAGCGCGAGCACATAGGCGCTGTCGACCGTCAGGCCCTCCTGCTCCACGTCCATGATGTGGACGTACTGCGCGAGGTTGGCGAGGTAGACGGTGCCCTGCCCGTGGCACCGCATCAGGTCCAGGCCCTCACCGGTACGGGCCCGCGCGTAGGCCTGGTCGGTGCTCTGGTACTCGGCGTCGAACTCGATCAGACCCTGGTAGGCGACCATGGTGCCCTTGCGGGCGAGGACGTCGTCGTGGCCCTCCAGGGTGATGCGGAGCATCTGCTGGTTCTGCAGGCTCCAGCGGTCCTGGGTCTGGACGTCGTTGTGGGCGAAAAGCGGGCTCTGCATGCTGTCCTTCCCCCCTCAGCCCCGGATCCGGAGCCGGTCGGAGCTGTCCTCGCTGGGCTGCACGACGACGATGCCCTGGCCGGAGAAGGCCAGTTGGAAGGCCTCGCCGCTGCCCCGGCCGATCAGGGACTGCGCCTTGAAGCTGCGCTTGCCCTTGACCTTCAGGCCGGGCGACCAGGCGACGAGCGCGTCCGGGTCGACGTACGTCTCGTCCTCGCCGCTGCCGCAGTCGACCACGATCGGTGTGCCGCGCGAGGTGAGGGCGACCCAGCCGTGGCCGGAGATCGTCGTGTTCCACAGGCCCTGCCCGGCGAACTTGGCCAGTCCCTTCACCCTCTCCACGCCCCACTCCAGGTGGGCGTCGAAGGCGAGGAGGTTGGTGGCGTTGACCGAGATGCCGTCGCCGCCGAGGTCGATGACGACGACGTCCGCGCCGTAGTCGGCGAGGTAGAGCAGGCCGTCGCCGGAGCACTTCATCAAGGGT
Source organism: Streptomyces thermoviolaceus (assembly GCF_045209695.1). NCBI lineage: Bacteria > Bacillati > Actinomycetota > Actinomycetes > Kitasatosporales > Streptomycetaceae > Streptomyces > Streptomyces thermoviolaceus. Next base: position 1,929,493 of record NZ_CP109280.1, read on the forward strand.
GCGCCCTCGCCGGTCATCCAGTCGCGGGCGATCTGGCGGACGGCCGGAGGGTTCGCCTCGTACTGGATGAAGCCCTCGTAGGCGACCATGGAGCCGGCGCGCGCGAACAGGTCGTTGCCGGTCTGCAGGGCCACCTTCACCATGTGGCTGCCGTGGTTCTCCATGCGGGCCGTGACGGGTGCGGGGGCGTGGCCCGCGGGCGGCTGGTTCATGACGGGCTCCATCAGACCTCGTAGGGCTGGACGACGACGAAGTTCCCGGGCGCCGCCCGGAACTGCAGGTTGACGCCTTCTCCGGTGTGGCCGGGGTAGGCGTTGCGGCGCATGTGCACCTGGCTGGACACGATGACCTGGGCGGCCGCCGACCAGGCGACGACGGCGTTGGAGTCCACGAACGTCGTCGGGGTCACGGGCAGCACGACGGGCGTGCCGTGCGTCTTGACGACGACGGTTCCGGTGCCCTGGAACTGGAGGGTGAACAGGGCACCGCCGGGGATGCCGTGCCCCTCGATGCGGCGCACCTCGTGGTGCAGGCTCTCGTCGAAGGCCAGCACATTGTCCGCGGAGACGCAGATCGCGTCGCCCTGCAGCTCGACCGGGTGCAGATGGGTGGCGTCATCGGCGAGGAAGACCTGGCCCTGGCCGGTGCAGCGCATCAGCTGCATCTCCTGGCCGGTGACGTTGCCCACGATGCGGCCCATGACGCCGGCGCCCTTGTAGGCGAAGTCGACCTTGCCCTGGTAGAGCACCATGCTGCCCTGCTTCGCCAGCACCGGCTGGCCGTCGGTGCCGAGGTCGACCCGGACCAGCTTGCTGTTCTGCAGGGTCCAGCGCTGCCCGGTGGGCGTCTCCTTGTACTTCTGCAGCGTGACGGTCACCCCGGCGCCCTGCGGGGTGCTGTCCGGGACGCCCTGCGCAGTGCCCTGCGGCACGCCCTGGGGAACGGCCGCCTGCGGGGCGCCGGGGCCGCCGGCGACAGGGACCTGCCCGAACGGCGGCTGCAGGCCGGGACCGGGCGGAGGCGTGGGCTGCCCGTAGCCGGGGGGCGGCGGTGCGCTCGGGGCGGGCGCCGGGGCGTGGGGCGCCCCGCCGAACGACGGCTGCGGGTGCGCCTGCGGGTCGTGCACCGCCGGGGCCGGTGCGGGCGAGGGCGGGGTGGCGGTGTCGCCGGCCGGAGGCACGGGTGCCGCGACGGTCGGCGCGGCGTACATGGAGGGAGCGGGGGCCGCCGGTGCGGGTGCCGCGGCCGGCGCCGGGCTCGGGGCCACCGGGGACGCCGGGTTCGGCGGCGCGGGCGGAGTCTCCTGCGGCGCGGCGGGCTGGAAGCCGCCCACCGGAGCCGCGCCCGTGGTGGCCGGGGTGGCCTGTGCCGGGCCCGCCGCGGCGGCGGGGGCGGGCGCGGACGGCGCGGCGGGCGTGGACGGGCCGGACGGTATCGCGAAGGGCGGCGGCGCGTCGTCCTCGGCGGGCGGGGCGAAGCCGGGCACACCGTCGGTCGGCGAGCCGGAGTCCTCTTCCTCCAGCACCTCGCCGCCGAAGTTCTTCAGCAGCGCCTCCAGCCCGCCGTCGAAACCCTGGCCGACCGCGGCGAACCGCCAGCCGTCCTTGTAGTAGATGTCGCCCAGCATCACGGCCCGTTCGGTGGAGAACTCCGAGCCGGTGAAGGAGTAGCGGGCCACCTCCTGACCACCCGCCGCGATCCGCAGGTACCCGGGGCCGATCTGCGCCATCTGCCCGGCGCCGTCGATGGTCGCCGTGAACGTCAGCTTCCGGATGTGCGGCGGGATCCGGTCCAGGGTGACCCGGAAGGACTCGGTGTCGCCCGCCTGCGGCCCCAGCAGCTGGATGGCCTCCTCGGGGGACTTCGGTTGGTTGTAGAAGACGAAGTACCGGTCGTCCGACAGCCGTTCGTCGGCGTCCAGGCCGAAGCAGCTGATGTCGAAGGTGAGCCCGGGGCCGGCGATCTGCACTCCCACGTACAGATCCGTGCCCCGCGTCAGATCACTGATCCGGGCCTTGTGGCCGCGCTGGAATTCCCTGGTCATGCGTAACGACCGTCCCCCATCCCGTATACGACTGCGTCGCGTCAGGCTAACGTCACCGCAGGACAACGGGCCAAGCCGGTGCGACCCCGGTACGCAGCGCCCGCACGCCGGTGGGCTCCGGCGTGCCCCCGGGACGCCGCATGCCGTCGTCCGTGACGGTTGATCACTCTTGCTGTATGTGCGGCGTGTTGGGGATGTACTGTGCGGCGGCCACCCCCTCGAGATAGCCCCGGGCGCGCTCGGTGCGCGGATACGCCGTCAGCAGCTCCCAGAACGCGGGGCCGTGGCCGGGCACCAGCAGATGGGCCAGCTCGTGCAGCAGGACGTAGTCGACGACGTAGTCGGGCATGCCCCGCAGCCGGTGCGAGAGGCGGATGCTGCCCTCCGCCGGGGTGCACGAGCCCCAGCGCGTGTTCTGGTTGGTGACCCAGCGGACCGAGTCGGGCCGGGCCCGGCCGCCCAGGTACTGCGCCGACAGCCGCTCGGCGCGCTCGGCCAGCTCGGCGTCGCCGCCTCGGGCACGCCGGCTCTCCTTGGCGGCCAGCTTGTCGAGCACGGCCTCCACCCAGCGCTGCTCCTCCGCCTCGGACATGCGGGCCGGGACGAGCACGATCGTGCGGTCGCCCTCTCGGTAGGCGGAGACCGTCTTGCGGCGGCGGGCGCTTCGGCGCACCTCGACCTCGTGCGCCGCGGGACGGCTCGGCGGCGGGCTGCTGGTGCCGCGCTGCGGTGCTCCGGCGCGGCTCGTTGGTTCGACGGACACGCCTCGACGGTACCCGGCACGCGGAACGGCCGTCCCGGCCTGTGGATGACCGGGCACGCACGGTGAGCGGCCGGGCTCGCCTCCGTGCCCGCCCCGTGTGCGATCCCGGTCCGGTCCCGTCCCCGGATCGCTGCGTGCCTGGTCGGCGGGGGGTTCGTGCCGCGGGGCGGGCGCACCGCGGCCGCCGGCACCGAACGGCGCGCACGCCCTGGGACCATGCGGATCAGGCACCCGACACCGCGACCGCGACGCACATGACGGTCAGCACATATGACTGTCAGTCCCTACCTGTGGACAACTTTCGGCACAGGCCGGGCGGAACCGGCATGCTGACTATCGCCGACGGGGCGACGGCGGCGCGAGCCGACGTCGACGCTTCGTGCGGCGTTCCGCACCGTCCATCGGACTACGGGGGACCACGCATGCATCCGATGCTGAAACCCGCGCTCCGGCGCGGCTGGCGCGATCTCGACACCGTGCAGTTCGGGGTGACGCCCGCGCACGCGCTGACCCTGGGGCCGGTCGACCGCGCGACCGGCGGCTTCCTGGACCTGCTCGACGGCACGCGCGGACCGGCCCTGCTGCGGGAGGAGGGCCGACGCCTGGGGTTGCCGGAAGGACAGGTGGACCGTCTGCTGACCCGTCTGGCCGATGCCGGGCTGCTGGACGACGCTCGCGGCGGAGGACCGGCCGCGGCCGCGCTGCGGGAGAAGAAGGAGGTCATGGACCGGCTGCGCCCCGACCTGGCCTCGCTGTCCCTGGTGGCGCGCCGGCCGGGCGAGGACGCGGGCCGGCTGGCCGCCCGCCGTGATCTGCGCGTGCGGGTGCACGGCGCCGGACGTGTGGGGACGATGCTGGCCGCGCTGCTGTCCGGGGCCGGGATCGGCGAGGTGGACGTACGTGACAAGGGCTGCGTCGAGCCGTGGGACGTCGCACCGGGCGGGCTGCAGGCCGGGGCGGTCGGCGAGCGCAGGGAGACGGCCGCGCGGCGGGTGGTGCGCGGGGCGGCCCCGGACCGGCCACCGCGCCCGGCTCGCCGCGCCGGCTCCGCGGCGGGCGAGCCGGGACACGCCCTGGTGATCCTCGCCCCGCGGGACGACATCGCCGTGCACGCGCCCGACCCGGCCGATGTCGCCGAGCTGATGGCGGCGGGCACACCGCACCTGTACGCCGGGGTCGTGGAGGCCGTCGGTGTGGTGGGACCGCTCGTCCTGCCCGGACAGACCGGCTGCGCCGGGTGCCTGCACCGGTTCCGCACCGACCGGGACGGTGCCTGGCCCCGCCTGGTCGCCCAGTGGCGGTCCCGTGCACCGCGTCACGTCCGCGCCTGCGACCTGACGCTGGCCGCGACCGTCGCCGGGCTCGCAGCGGCCCATGCGCTGGCCTTCCTGGACGGCGCGACGCCGTCCTCCGCCGATGCCCGCTGGGAGGTGTCCGCGCCGGGCCTGAACTGGCACGCACGGCCGGTGCCGCCGCATCCGCACTGTCCGTGCGGGGCGGCGCGCGAACCCGTGTCCGACGACACCTCCGTACGGGACGGGCCAGGCGCGACAATGGCTGGGCAACGGCCGTCATCGGCGTCCTGCCCGCCGGCGGACGCGGCACGGCTCGCTGGGACTTGGAGGGCGCATGTCTGATCTTCCGCGGAAGGCGGTCACCCGGACCGCCAAGCTCGCCGCGCTTCCGATCGGCTTCGCCGGGAGAGCGACCTGGGGACTCGGCAAGCGGATCGTCGGCGAGTCCGCAGAGCTCGTGGGCCGCGAGCTGCAGCAGCGCACCGCCGAGCAGCTGTTCAAGGTCCTGGGCGAGCTGAAGGGCGGCGCGATGAAGTTCGGGCAGGCCCTGTCCGTCTTCGAGTCGGCGCTCCCCGAGGAGGTCGCCGGCCCCTACCGGGCCGCGCTGACCAAGCTGCAGGAGGCCGCACCGCCGATGCCGACGCGCACCGTGCACGCCGTGCTGGAGGAGCGGCTCGGCCCCGACTGGCACGAGCTGTTCGAGGAGTTCGACGACAAGCCCTCGGCGGCGGCCTCGATCGGACAGGTGCACCGGGCTGTGTGGCACGACGGCCGCGAGGTGGCGGTGAAGGTGCAGTACCCCGGTGCCGGGGACGCCCTGCTGTCCGACCTCGGGCAGCTGAGCCGGTTCGCCCGCCTGCTGGGACCGCTGGTCCCCGGCATGGACGTCAAGCCGCTGATCGCCGAGCTGCGCGACCGTGTCTCCGAGGAACTGGACTACGGCCTGGAGGCCGAGGCCCAGCAGGCGCACGCCGAGGAGTTCGCGGGCGACCCGGACGTGGTCGTGCCCGCGGTGGTCCATCAGCGCGAGCAGGTGCTGGTCACCGAGTGGATCGACGGCATCCCGCTGTCGGAGGTGATCGCGGACGGCACGCAGGAGCAGCGCGACCGCGCCGGCCAGCTGCTCGCGCGCTTCCTGTTCTCCGGCCCGGCCCGCACCGGGCTGCTGCACGCCGATCCCCATCCGGGCAACTTCCGTCTGCTGCCCGGCGGCCCGGGCGGCGAGGACGACTGGCGGCTGGGTGTGCTGGACTTCGGCACCGTCGACCGGCTGCCCGGCGGACTGCCGGAGCCGATCGGCGTCTCCCTGCGGATGACGCTGGACGGGCGGGCCGAGGAGGTCTACCGGATGCTCTGCGCGGAGGGCTTCGTCAAGGAGTCCGTCGAGCTGGACCCCGACGCCGTCCTCGACTACCTGCTGCCGATCATCGAACCGGCCCGTGTGGAGGCTTTCACCTTCACCCGGGGCTGGATGCGCGGCCAGGCGGCCCGTGTCGCCGACCCCCGCTCCCCCGCCTACCAGCTGGGCAAGCGGCTCAACCTGCCGCCCGCCTACCTGCTGATACACCGGGTGACGCTCAGCACCATCGGGGTGCTGTGCCAGCTGGGCTGCACGGTCCGGCTGAGGGAGGAACTGCGGGAGTGGCTGCCGGGCTTCGTGCCGGACGCGGAGGCCGACGAGGAGGACGCGGACGCGCTGGAGGCCTGAGCGGCCCGCCCCGGCCGGACTGCGGGCACGGGTCGACCCGCGCGCATCGTCCTTCGGCGCCCGGGAAGGTGAGGCATGTCGGCTCCGGACACGGCGCGGGGGCCGGTCCGTGCGGTCGGACCGGCCCCGAGGGAAGGGGTCGCTCGCCGTGCCTCCCGGCCGGGAGACGGGCCCTGCGCGGTTCAGGCGGTCACTGCATCACCGCCATCGCCAGCGCCCGACGGGCGCGCAGCGAGGCGCGCTCGGCGCGGCGCTGCATACGGCGGGCGGCGGCCAGGCGCGCGGCCCGGCGTTCCTGCTCCGCCTCTCGCAGTCGCTCGTTCATATGGGCACGGGCCAGGGCTTCTGGGATGAGTTGCATCGCTCGAGTCCTGTTCTGGCGCGAGGCGTTCGCGCCGGTGGTGGTGACGTCTTCGGTCGCGGAGCCTGCGGGCTCGCTGGTGGACGGCTTCATCGGGGCCTGCTTCTGGGGGTCGTGCGTGAGGGGACGGTCGATCGTTCCGGTGGCGTTCATGCGGTGACCGGGTTCTTGCGCGGGCGGCCACGCGGCCGCTTCCGGGGGACGACGACGCCCTGGACGAACAGCTCGCCACCCCAGACGCCCCAGGGCTCGCGCCGCTCCTTGGCTCCGGCGAGGCATGCCTCGATCAGCGGGCAGGTGCGGCACAGGGACTTCGCGTACTCCACGTCGGCCGGCGACTCGGCGAAGAAGACCTCCGGGTCGTAGGAGCGGCAGGGGACGGTCGCACCGAGGTTCTCGATGGCGTCGTCCAGCGCGGTCAGCGTGGTGAGAGGAGTCAAAGCAGGGTCCTCCGTGGAACCGGGCTTGGGGATCGTGTCGGAAGGCGGTACGGACGGGGCGTGCGCTTCGAGTTGCACGGGTGTCTTCCTCGTCTGGTCGTTCCGGCCGGTCGGCCGGGTGTCGGCTGGGTACCGGGTTCTGTTGTCGTCCCGAGGCCCCTTCCTCCGTCGTCCCGCATGAGGGAAAACAGAAGGGCCGCGGATCCCGGATGGGGTTCCGCGGCCCTGAAGGCGCCGGCCTGATCGTCGATCAGGCTGGATCACTCCAGGGTTGTGGCCCACGGAAAGCCCACATCAGGCTGTGCTGCTGCGTCGTCTGCATCCGGGTGACGGCACCGGTAGCCGTGAGGGCATAGGCCTGCGCCTGTACCGCTACTGCTGCCAGTGCCGTGGTCGGTCGCTCGATGCGCTCACGGGTGGCGAAGCCCGCGAACGGCAGGGAGGAGCCCGGGCGCATGCCGAGAACACCGGACAGACCGGTGCCCCGGTCCGAGGCGTCGAGCAGGCACAGGGAGGCGACCGCGTGATCGGTCGCTTTGGCGGTGCCGAAGAAGCTGTTCTTCGTCGTGATCACTGGAATCGCCTCCCTTCCGGTGTCCGGAACCGGGATGAGCCGGTTCGCAACGGATACGCAAGTACAACACGGAATCAAGGCCTCAGGAAGGCCGTTGTTTCCGTGACCAAGAACCTATGGGGCCTTCCCGGGCGCGCGCAAACTATTTTTTCGACGAGTTGGCATCAGTTCTCCGCACCGCTGCCGCCGGGCTCGCGGCCTGCGCAGATGGCGAGGACGTCGGCGCCGTGCCGGCGCAGCTTGCGGGCGAGCACTCCGGGGATGCGGGCCAGCTCCCGCTCGTCGCCCGGGACCGCCTCGGCGATCGCCATCAGCGTCCGGTCGGTGAACACGCAGAACTCCGGCTGCCCGCTGCGCCGCGCCTGCTCCTGCCGCCAGGCGCGCAGCCGCTCGTACAGGCCCTCGTCCATGTCGGAGGGGCAGTCGTCGCAGCGCAGCAGTTTGATCTCGCCGGCGTCGGTCAGGGTGCGCCCGCACACCCGACAGCGGGCCGGGGTGCGCCGGGTGCGCCGCGGCGGGGCGGCGTACGGGTCGTCGTAGGGGTCGGTGCCCGCCGGCATGGAGCCGTGGCCGCGATCGATGCCGCCGGCGGCGGGCGCGGTGCCGCGGGCGGCGAGGGCGGGCGAGCCGGGGCGCAGCCCGTCGAGGAAGCGGCTGGGGCGGCGGTTCGGGCGCCCGCCGGGCGAGCGGCTCAGCGACCAGGAGACGTACAGCCGCTCGCGGGCACGGGTGATCCCGACGTACAGCAGGCGGCGTTCCTCCTCGATCTGCTGCTCCGTCCGGGCGTAGCTGATCGGGATCATGCCCTCGGCGACGCCGACCAGGAAGACCGCGTCCCACTCCAGGCCCTTGGCCGCGTGCAGGGAGGCGAGGGTGACGCCCTGGACGGTGGGGGCGTGCTGGGTGTTCATCCGCTCGTCCAGCTCGGTCATCAGGTCGCCGAGGCCGGCGCCCGGGTGGGCGGCGGCGAAGTCGCGGGCGAGGTTCACCAGGGCGGCCAGGGACTCCCAGCGGTCGCGGACGGCGCCCGAGCGGGCGGGGGGCTCCGGGGTCCAGCCCTCGCCGGACAGCACGGCCCGGACCTGGGAGGGCAGGTCGTCGGCGTCGTCCAGGAGAGCGTCGTTGCCGCCGAAGCGGGCGGCGGCGCGCAGGGAGACCAGCGCCTTGCGCACCTCGGGACGTTCGAAGAACCGTTCGGCGCCGCGCAGCTGGTAGGGGACGCCCGCGTCGGCGAGGGCCTGTTCGTAGGTCTCGGACTGGGCGTTGGTGCGGAACAGCACGGCGATCTCGCTCGCGGGGACACCGGAGGCGATGAGGTCGCGGATGCGGCGGGCCGCGTCCTCGGCCTCGGCGACCTCGTCGGGATGCTCGGTGAACACCGGCTCCGGCCCGGCCGGGCGCTGGGAGACCAGTGCCAGCCGGTGGTCGGCGGCCCGGCCGCGGGCCTGGGCGAGCAGGGCGTTGGCGAGGTGGACGACCTGCGGGGTGGAGCGGTAGTCGCGGACCAGCCGGACGACCGTGGCACCGGGGTGGCGGAGGCGGAAGTCGAGGAGATGGTCGGGGGTGGCGCCGGTGAACGAGTAGATGGTCTGGCCGGCGTCGCCGACGACGCACAGGTTGTCCCGATCGCCGAGCCACAGCTCCAGCAGGCGCTGCTGCAGCGGGCTGACGTCCTGGTATTCGTCCACCACGAAGTGCTGGTACTGGGCGCGCACCTGTTCGGCGATGTCGCGGCGGTCCTGCAGGATGCCCACGGTGAGCAGCAGGACGTCCTCGAAGTCGATGATCCCGCGCTCCCGCTTGAGGTCCTCGTAGACGGAGTACAGCCGGGCGATCTCGGCGGGGTCGCGGGGGGCCTCGCGGCCGGCCTTGTCGGCCGCGAGCGCGTAGTCGGCCGGGACGGTCTGGGTGACCTTGGCCCACTCGATCTCCGCGGTGACGTCCCGCAACTCGGTCCGGTCCAGGCGCAGGCCGCAGGCGGCGGCCGCGTCCGCGACCACGGGGACCTTGCGGTCGATCAGCCGGGGCATGGCACCGCCGACCGCCTTCGGCCAGAAGTACTGCAGCTGGCGCAGGGCGGCCGAGTGGAAGGTGCGGGCCTGCACGCCGTGCGCGCCGAGCCGGCGCAGCCGGCCGCGCATCTCCCCGGCGGCACGGTTGGTGAAGGTGACGGCCAGCACGCTGGTCGGCTGGAGGATCCCGGCGCGCACCCCGTAGGCGATGCGGTGGGTGATGGCGCGGGTCTTGCCCGTGCCGGCGCCGGCCAGCACGCACACCGGTCCGTGCAGCGCGGTCGCCACCTCGCGCTGCTCGGGGTCCAGCCCGTCGAGCACCGCGTCGGCAGAGTCCGGTACCTGCGGGAAGAGGGTGGAATGCGTTGCTGCTGTCACAGGGCCATGCTGCCAGGTCGCGAGGGAAGGCCGAGCCGGTTGTCCACAGGGGAGCCACTGCGGTCGTACTGATACGACTGATACAGCTGGTGTGATCGGCCCGTGCTGTGCCCGCGTGCGAGAGGCACCACGGCACCGCGTGCGACAGGCGTCACAGCGCCGTGTGCGACAGGCGTCACAGCGCCGTGTGCGACAGGCGTCACAGCGCCGTGTGCGACAGGCGTCACAGCGCCGTGTGCGACAGGCGTCACAGCGCCGTGTGCGAGAGGTGTCACAGCGCCGTGACCGCCGCGCCGGGGCGCCTGTGCCCGGGGCGGGCGGATACCCCCCGTGGGAATGCGGTGCCGTCGCCGGACGTTCCCTCTCTGCGACCATGAACGTCCCCGACCCGCCGAAGGAGCGCGAGAGACATGCCGGGCACCGTGACGATGTACAGCACGACGTGGTGCGGCTACTGCCGCCGGCTCAAGAGCCAGCTGGACCGTGAGGGCATCGCGTACACCGAGATCAACATCGAGCAGGACCCGGAGTCCGCGGCCTTCGTCGAGAAGGCGAACGGCGGGAACCAGACCGTGCCGACCGTGCTGTTCGAGGACGGCACCACGCTGACGAACCCGTCGCTGGCCCAGGTCAAGGCGAAGATCGGCGTCGCCTGACGCCACCGGCGCGCCAGAACGGAAGGGCGCACTCCGGCCGTCCCGCCCGGAGTGCGCCCTTCCCGTGTCACCGGCTGCGTCCGCGCCCTCGCGCCGCGCCGTTCACACCGCGCTGCGCGTCGGCAGCGGCTCGCCGTACCACAGTTCGATGAGCCGGGCCGCGATGGAGATGCCGTACGGCGGCAGGACCTCGCCGGACTCGAAGGCGGCCCGCAGCTCCTCCCGGGAGAACCAGCGGGCGTCCTGGATCTCGTCGCCGTCGACCCGGATGTCGGTGGTGGTGGCACGGGCCATGAAGCCCAGCATCAGACTGGAGGGGAACGGCCAGGGCTGGCTGGCGACGTACTCCACCTCGCCGACGGCGATGCCGACCTCCTCCTGCACCTCGCGGCGCACCGACTGCTCGATGGACTCGCCCGGCTCGACGAAACCGGCGAGGGTCGAGAAGCGGCCCTCGGGCCAGTGCACCTGGCGGCCCAGCAGGAGGCGGTCCTCCTGGTCGGTGACCGCCATGATCACCGCCGGGTCGGTCCGCGGGTAGTGCTCGGCACCGCAGGCCGGGCAGCGGCGGATGTGCCCGGCGGCGGCGATGACGGTGCGCTCGCCGCAGCGGGAGCAGAAGCGGTGCAGCCGCTGCCAGTTCTCCAGGGCGACCGCGTGCACCATCAGGCCGGCGTCGCGGTCGGAGAGCAGCAGGCCGGCCTCGCGCAGGCCCGCCGGGCGCGCGGACTGGTCCATGCGGCCGGGCAGGGAGTCCTTCTGCAGCGCGAAGTAGCTGACGCCGTCGGCGTCGGTGCCGAGGAAGTAGCGGTGCGACTCGGTGAGCGGCGCCTCGAAGGACGGGGTCATCACCAGCTCGGTGCGGCCGTCGGGCGTCTCGTCGATGAGCACCTGTCCGCCGGAGACCACGAAGCAGCGGGTCGAGGGGTGGCTCCAGGCGGCGGCGAGCCACGCCTCGTCGAGGCGGTGGTGGGCGGCACGGTCGATGCCGCTGGGCGCGGTCAGCGAGATGGGGCGGTCGGCGGTGCGGTCGGTCCAGGTGGTCACGTGTGCTTCCAACTTCCGCGGTGCGGGCGGTGGTGGGTTCGGCGGCGGTTCGACGGGACGTGCGGCGGGCGGCGATCGGGTCCGGCGGGGCCGTGAGGCGGTGCGGGGCGGCCCTACCAGTGTGCCCGGGCCGCGGAGGCGGCCCGGGCGGGGACGGAGTCAGGGGACATCGCGCCAGTGGGCGGCGAGATCGCCCCACAGGTACGCGCTGGTCTCGACGCCCTTGAGCAGCAGATCCAGCTCGACCTTCTCGTTCGGCGCGTGCCAGCCGTCGGAGGGGACGGAGATGCCCAGGAAGAGCACGGGCGCCCCGAGGACCTCCTGCAGATCGGCGGCCGGCCCGGAGCCGCCCTCGCGGGTGAAACGGACCGGGCTGGCGAAGGCCCGGCTCATGGACCGGGCCAGGGACTGGAGCGCCGGGTGGTCCAGCGGGGTCAGACAGGGGCGGGTGGCCGAGCCGAAGACGATCTCGTGCCGGATGCCGGCGGGCACCTGGTCGGCGGCCCAGGCGCGGACGGCCTTCTCGATGTGGTCCGGGTCCTGTCCGGCGACCAGCCGGAAGGAGAGCTTCACCATCGCCGTGGACGGGATGATCGTCTTGCTGCCGGGCCCCTGGTAGCCGCCGCCGATGCCGTTGACCTCGGCGGTGGGGCGGGCCCAGATGCGCTCCAGGGTGGTGTAGCCGGCCTCGCCGTGCAGGGCGTGGGAGCGGGCGGTCCGCAGCCACTGCTGCTCGTCGAAGGGCAGCTCGGCGAAAAGTTCCCGCTCACGGTCGGTGAGCTCCACGACACCGTCGTAGAAGCCGGGGACCGCCACGCGTCCCTGCTCGTCGTGCAGGGCCGCCACCAGCCGGGCGGCGGCGGTCGCCGGGTTGGGCACGGCGCCGCCGAAGGAGCCGGAGTGGATGTCCTGGTCGGGGCCGTACAGCCGGATCTCGCACTCGGCCAGGCCGCGCATGCCGGTGCACACCGTGGGGGTGTCCTCGGACCACATGCCGGTGTCGGAGACGATCACCGCGTCGGCGGCGAGCCGGTCCGCGTGCTCCTCGACGAGCTGCCGGAAGTGCGGGGAGCCGGACTCCTCCTCGCCCTCGATCAGCAGCTTGAGGTGGACCGCCGGGCTGGTGCGGCCGGTGGCGGCGAGGTGGGCGCGCACACCGAGGGTGTGGAAGAACACCTGGCCCTTGTCGTCGGCGGCCCCGCGGGCGTGGAGCCGGCCGTCGCGCACGACCGGCTCGAAGGGCTCGGTGTCCCAGCCGTCCTCGCGGGCCGCGGGCTGCACGTCGTGGTGGCCGTAGACCAGGACCGTGGGGGCGCCGGGGTCGTCGCTGGGCCACTCGGCGTAGACGGCCGGGGCGCCCGCGGTCTCCCAGACCTCGGCGACGGAAAAGCCGGTCTCTTGCAGCTTGGCGGCGAGCCAGTCGGCGCTGCGGCGTACGTCGGGCGCGTGGTCGGGCTGCGCCGACACGGAGGGGATGCGCAGCCACTCGGCGAGGTCGTCGAGGAAGGCGGCACGGTGCTGCTCGATGTACGTACGGACGGCCTTGTCCGGGGTCTGGCTCATGCATACGAGCCTATCGGCCCGCAAGGGCATCCCCTTCGGGCGGTTCGTCACACTGCGGTTCGTCACGCTGTGGCTCGTCCGCCGGCTCCCCGAGGATCAGGCGCTCCAGCGCGGCCCGGTCGGGCAGGTCGCCCGGCCGCACCACCTCGCCGGTGCGCACGTACACGAACGCGGCGCCGACCCGTTCCAGCGGAACGCCCTGCTGCTCCGCCCAGGCCAGCCGGTAGACGGCGAGCTGGAGCGGGTCGGCGGTGGGCGAGCGGTTCGTCTTCCAGTCGACGATCTCGTAGCGCGCCTCGTCGCCGTCGCCCTCCTTGTAGACGGCGTCGATCCGGCCGCGCACGACACGGCCCGCGATCTCCGTCTGGAAGGGCGCCTCCACCCGGTAGGGCGTGCGGTGCGCGTACGCGGTGCGCTCGAAGCCCTCCTTCAGGGCCTCCAGGTCACGTTCGTCGGCGATCTCCGCGTCCGCGCCGGGCAGCTCCTCGGGCTCCAGCAGGGGCAGCGGCAGCTCCTCGAAGCGGCTTTCCACCCAGGCGTGGAAACGGGTGCCCCGGCGCGCGGCGGGTTGCGGGGGGCGCGGCATGGGCCGCGCGAGTTCCCGTGCGAACCCGTCGGGGTCGCGGGCCAGGTGCAGCACCTGGGACGCGGTCAGGCTGCTGGGCAGGGGGACCTCGGTGACGGCCTGCCGGGCGCGGCGCAGCTCCCCGGTGAGCGCCTCCAGGTCGCGGTCCCAGGAGGCGACCAACCGGGCCTCCTCGGGCGTGAGGGGCTCCTCCTCAGGCCCGGGGCCGGTTCCGGGTGCGAGCGGCTGCCCGTCCCGTGGTGACGCCTGGCGGGGCACGGTGGGCAGGGCGGGGTTCCGGGCAGGGTCGCGGGCCTCGCGGCCGGGCGGGGCGCCGGGAGCACCGGGGGCGGCCGGGGTGTCCGGAACCTCCAGGCCGTCCAGTACGTCGAGGTCGGCGGGCACGCCGGAGGCGTCGAGGTCCTCGAGGTCCTCGGGCAGATCAGGACCGTCGGGTCCCTCGGGGTCCTCGGGGTCCTCGGGCAGGCTTGCACCACCCGGGTCTCCAGGGAGTTCGTCGTACGGCGGCTCGTCGTACAGCAGCTCCTCGTCCGGCAGCTCGTCGTACGGCGGCTCGTCGTACTCGTCGTACGGCGGCTCCTCGTCCTCCGGTGGCGGCGGGGGCCAGTCCGGGTCGTCGTAGGTGGAGGCGGCCGGCTCGGGGGCGGGCGCGCCGGAGGGGGCAGGTACCCGGGCTTGCCCGGGTCCGGCGTCCGTGCGGCCGGCGAGCTCGTCCAGGTGGGCGAGGACGGTCGCGGCGGCCGCGCGGCGGCGGGCCAGCGCGGTCTCGTCCAGGGGCAGCGGCCAGACGTGCTCGGCGGCGGCCCGGCCGAGGGCCGGGTTCTCCTCGCCCTCGGCCGGCGGGTCCGCCCACACCTCGATCTCCCCGCCTCCGGCGGCGCAGTGCTGGTACAGGGCGAGCAGGAAGTCGGACGGCCCGCGGGGCTTCTTCTGGCTGGGGCCCCACCAGTGGCCGGAGCCGAGCAGCAGGGAGCGGGGGCGGGTGAAGGTGACGTAGCCCAGGCGCAGCTCCTCGGTGAGCTGGTGTTCCTTCATCGCCTCGTGGAAGGCCTTCAGGCCGCGCGCGTCCCAGTCGGTGACGTCGGGGAGGGTGTCGGCGTCGCCGCGCAGCGCGTGCGGGAGGACTCTGCTCTGCGCGGTCCACTTCTCGCGGCCCTGGCTGCTGGGGAAGGTGCCTTCGACCAGGCCGGGGACGGCGACGACGTCCCACTCCAGGCCCTTGGCGCGGTGGGCGGTGAGCACCTTGACGGTGTTCTCTCCGCCGGGCAGGGGGTTGTCCAGGCCCTTGTCGTACTGGGCGGCGGTGCGCAGGAAGCCGAGGAAGGACAGCAGGGTGGCCTCGTTGTCGTCGGCGGCGAAGGAGGCGGCGACGTCCAGGAAGTTCGACAGGGTCTCGCGACGGCGGGCGGCCAGGGCGTGCGGGGAGGCCGCCAGCTCCACCTCCAGGCCGGTGACGGCCAGGATGCGGTGCAGGACGTCCATGAGCGGGTCGGACAGGGAGCGTCGCAGGTCGCGCAGTTCCGCGGCGAGGCGGGCGAACCGGACCCGGGCCTGCGGGGAGAACGGCAGCCCGTCGTCGTCGCCGCGGCCGTCCAGGGGGGTCTCCAGGAAGGTGTCGAGCGCGTCCGCCAACGAGATCACCTCGGCGGGGTCGACGCCCTGGACGGCTTCGGCGAGCCGCCGGTCGGGGTCGTCGTCGTCCGCGCGCGACCGGGCGACGAGCAGCCGGGCCCGCCGGCCGAGCAGGGCCAGGTCGCGTGGGCCGATGCGCCAGCGCGGGCCGGTGAGCAACCGCACCAAGGCGGCGTTGGCCCCGGGGTCCTGCAGCACCTCGCAGACGGCGACGAGATCGGCGACCTCGGGCAGGTGCAGCAGGCCGGACAGGCCCACCACCTCCACCGGCACGTCCCGGGCGACCAGGGCGCCCTGGATCTCGGCGAAGTCGCCCGCCGTGCGGCACAGCACCGCGATCTCGCCGGGTGCGGTGCCGGTGCGCACCAGGTGGGCGATGGAGTCGGCGATCCAGTCGATCTCCTCGGCGTGGGTGGGCAGCAGGGCGCAGCGCACCAGGCCGTCGCGTTCGGCGCCGGGCGCGGGGCGCAGCGCCTGGACGCCCTCGTGCATCGCGCGCAACGGTGCGGCGAGCCCGTTGGCGAGGTGGAGGAGGCGGCCGCCGCTGCGGCGGTTCTCGCTGAGCGCCTGCCGGGTGGCGGGGCGGCCGTCGGCGTGCGGGAAGTGCTCGGGGAAGTCGTCGAGGTTGGCCACGGAGGCGCCGCGCCAGCCGTAGATCGCCTGGCAGGGGTCGCCGACGGCGGTGACGGGGTGGCCGGTGCCGCCGCCGAAGAGGCCGGCCAGCAGCACACGCTGGGCGACGGAGGTGTCCTGGTACTCGTCGAGGAGGACCACCCGGAACTCCTCTCGCAGGATGCGGCCGACCTCCGGGAGCCGGGCGACGCGGGCCGCGAGGGCGATCTGGTCGCCGAAGTCGAGCAGATCCCGTTCGCGTTTGGCGGCGCGGTAGCGCAGCACCAGCTCGGCCAGCTCACGGCGGGCGGCGGCCGTCTCGGGGACCTTGCGCAGGTCGGCGTTGGAGAGCTTGACGCCCTCCAGGGTGCGCAGCAGGCCGGCGTCCCAGTCGCGCAGCTCCTCGGGGTCCACCAGGTGTTCGGACAGCTCGGCGTCCAGGGCCAGCAGGTCGCCGACCAGGTCGGGGAAGGAGCGGGTGAGCGCCGGGTACGGGCCGGGTGCCTCGCGCAGGACGCGGGCGGCGAGCTGGTAGCGGGTGGCGTCGGCCAGCAGCCGGGTGGTGGGCTCCAGGCCGATGCGCAGGCCGTGGTCGGTGAGCAGGCGGCCGGCGAAGGCGTGGTAGGTGGAGACGACCGGCTCGCCGGGCGGGTCGTCCGGGCCGACGGCGTCGGGGTGGGTGACGCCCGCCTTGACCAGGGCCGTGCGGACACGTTCGGCCAGCTCGCCGGCTGCCTTGTTGGTGAAGGTCAGGCCGAGGACCTGGTCGGGGGCGACCTGCCCGGTGCCGACCAGCCACACCACGCGGGCCGCCATGACCGTGGTCTTGCCGGACCCGGCGCCGGCCACGATCACCTGCGGGGCGGGCGGCGCGGTGATGCAGGCCGTCTGCTCCGGGGTGAACGGAATCCCGAGCAGCTCCTTGAGCTGTTCGGGATCGGTGATTCGGGCGGGCACGGTGAAGAGGCTAACGGCGGGCACCGACAGCCGGGTCCCGCGCACCCCTCAGCGGGCACGAACGTGCTGGTCATGGGGTGTGGTGGGGTGCGTCACGCGCCCTGCTTCCGCCCTCCGCGGCCGGCCGCCGGCGCTCACCCCACGGACACTCACTCCACGACGTGGCGGCCCTCCGGCCGGGCGCTGCACGAGGCGCGGAACGCGCAGTGGGTGCAGTGCTGCCCGGTCGCCGGGGTGAACCGCTCGTCGAGTACCTTGCCGGCGGCGGTGGCCAGCAGCTCGCCGACCCACTGCCCGTCCTCGTCGAGCGACTGCTGCGCCTGCACCTTGGGCAGCGTCTCGCCGCCGTCCTTCCGGGCCGCGCCGAGACGCAGATGGACCAGTTCGGCGCCGCCCGGCTCGGGCCGCCGGCCGTCGAAGAGACCGTCGACGGCGCCCTCGCGGACGGCGAGCTGGTAGACGGCGAGCTGCGGATGACGGGTCACCTCGGCCGAGGTGGGCGCCTGCTTGCCGGTCTTGAAGTCGACGACGTAGGCGCGGCCCTCGCCGTCGGCCTCCACCCGGTCCATGGAGCCGCGCACCCGCACCTCGTAGTCGCCCGCCTTCAGGGTCACGTCGAACTCGTGCTCGCTGCCGACGGGCGTGCGGCCGCCGCGTTCCAGGACGTGCCAGCGCAGGAAGCGTTCCAGGGCCGCGCGGGCCTGCTCCTTCTCCTGCGCCGACTTCCACGGCGCGTCGAAGGCGAGCGCGTTCCACACCGTCTCCAGGCGTTCCATGAGGACGGCCAGGTCGGCAGGGGTGCGGCCGGAGGCGACCTCGTCGGCGAGGACGTGCACCACGTTGCCGAAGCCCTGGGCGGCGCTCGCGGGAGTGTCGGCCTTCACCTCGCGGCCGAGGAACCACTGCAGGGCGCAGGTGTTGGCGAGCTGGTCCAGGGCGCTCGCGGACAGGGCGACGGGCCGGTCGCGGTCGCGCAGCGGCACCGCGTTCGCGGTCTGCTCGGCCAGCCCCCACCAGCGGTCGGGGTGGGCGGCGGGGACCAGCGGGCGGCCCTCGTCGTCGGTGAGGGCGGCGAGCCGGGCCAGACGGCGCGCGGCGGCCCGGCGCAGTGCGTCCGAGGCGTCGGGGTCGACGGTGAAGGCGCGCAGCTCGGCGACGAGCGCGGCCACGGACAACGGGCGGCGGGGACGTCCGGTGACGTCCTTGGGGGTGACGCCCAGCTCGGTCAGGAAGCGGGAGGGCTGGTCGCCGTCGTCCGCGGCGGACTTCACCGCGGTGACGACGAGCCGCTCCCGGGCGCGGGTGGCGGCCACGTAGAACAGCCGGCGTTCCTCCGCCAGCAGCGCGCCGGGGCTGAGCGGTTCGGCGAGCCCGTCGCGGCCGATGCGGTCGGCCTCCAGCAGGGAGCCGCGGCGCCGCAGGTCCGGCCACAGCCCTTCCTGCACGCCGGCGACGACGACCAGCCGCCACTGCAGGCCCTTGGCGCGGTGCGCCGTCATCAGCCGCACCGCGTCGGGGCGCACGGCGCGCCGGGTGAGCGTGTCGGCGGCGATGTCCTGCGCCTCGATCTCCTCCAGGAAGTTCAGCGCGCCCCGGCCGCCGGTGCGCTCCTCGGCGCGCGCGGCGGTGGCGAACAGCGCGCACACGGCGTCCAGGTCCCGATCGGCGTTGCGCCCGGCGGCGCCGCCGCGCCGGGCCGCGCGTTCCAGGCGCGCCGGCCACGGCGTGCCCTGCCACAGCTCCCACAGCACCTCCTCGGCGCCGGCGCCGGCGGCCAGGCGCTCCCGGGCCGTGCGCAGCAGCGCGCCGAGCCGCTGGGCGCCGCGCGCATACGTCGGGTCGTGCGCGACGAGGCGTTCGGGCTCGGCCAGGGCCCGGGCGAGCAGCTGGTCCGAGGGCGGCGGCAGGGGGTTGCCCGCGGCCCGCTCCTCCTCGCGCAGGGCGCGGCCCAGGCGGCGCAGATCCGCGGTGTCCATGCCGGCCAGGGGCGAGGTGAGCAGGGTGAGCGCGGTGTCGGTGTCCAGCCAGCAGTCGTCCGGGCCGGGAACGGGTTCCGCAACGGCGGAAGTCCTGTCGCTGCCGGGCGCGGCTGCCGGCTCACCGCCGGGCCGGGCGCCGTCCACCGCCTCGCCGTCCGCGGCCTCGGTCGCCTCGCCGTCCGCGGCCTCGGTGTGTGTCCGGTGCCGTACCTCCGCCGTGGCCACGGCACGCAGCGCGGTCAGCAGCGGCGCCACCGCCGGTTCGTGGCGCAGGGGCACGTCGTCGCCGTCGACGTCCACCGGCACCCCGGCCGTGGTCAGCGCCCGGCGCAGGGTGGGCAGGCTGCGCGCGCCGGCGCGCACCAGGACGGCCATCTCGCCCCACGGCACGCCGTCCTCCAGGTGGGCGCGGCGCAGCAGGTCGGCGATGTTGTCCACCTCGGCGCCCGCCGTCGGATACGTGTACACCTCGACACGGCCGCCGTCCCGGGCCGGGATCAGCTCCCGGTGGGCGCGGACCTGGGCGGCCGGGAGCCGGGTCAGCGGCATGCGCCGGGCCAGCTCCCGGGTCGCGGCGAGCAGGGCGGCGCCGGAGCGCCGGGAGGTGCGCAGCACGGCGACGGGCGCCGGGCTGCCGTCCGCGCACCGGAAGGTCTGCGGGAACTGCAGGATGCCGTTCACGTCCGCGCCCCGGAAGGCGTAGATCGACTGGTCGGGGTCGCCGAAGGCGACCAGGGTGCGGCCGTCCCCGGCCAGGGCCCGCAGCAGCCGCACCTGCGCCGGGTCGGTGTCCTGGTACTCGTCGACGTAGACCGCGTCGTACTGCTCGACGAGCCGGCGCGCGACCTCGGGCCGCCGGGCCAGCAGCACGGCGCGGTGGACCAGCTCGGCGTAGTCGATCACGCCCTGCAGGTCGAGGACGTCCAGGTACTCCGCGAGGAAGGCGGCCGCGGCGTGCCAGTCGGGGCGGCCGATACGGCGGGCGAAGGCCGCGAGCTCCCCGGGGCCGAGTCCCAGCTCGCGGCTGCGGGCGAGCACCGCGCGGACCTCGTCGGCGAAGCCGCGGGTGGTCAGGCAGGCGCGCAGCTCGTCCGGCCAGCGCACATGGGCCAGGCCGAGCCGTTCCAGGTCGACCTGGCCGGCCAGCAGCTCGCGCACGGTGACGTCCTGCTCGGGACCGGACAGCAGCCGCAGCGGCTCCACGAACAGTCCGCTGTCCTGGTGGGCGCGGACCAGGGCGTAGCAGAAGGAATGGAAGGTGGTGGCGCGGGGAGCACGGGCGGCCCCGGTGCGCTGGGCCATGCGGTCGCGCAGCTCGACGGCCGCCTTGCGGCTGAAGGTGAGCACCAGGATCCGCTCCGGGTCCTGTCCCCGGGCGATCCGTGCGGCCACGGACTCGACGAGCGTGGTGGTCTTGCCGGTGCCGGGGCCTGCCAGGACGAGCAGCGGTCCGCTCGCATGGTCAACCACGGCGCGCTGGGCGGCGTCCAGACGAGGGGGCTCGGGCCTGCTCGGCGGGGTGCGGACCAGCCGGTAGGCGCCACGGTCCCGCTGCCGCGCCGACGGGGGCGGCAGCTGCCTGGTGGTGGGGGAGGAACTGCTCACGTGGGTCGCCGGTCCTGGTGGGTGTGCGGGGGTGTGCCGACTGCGGGCGCCGCGGCCGGCGGGCCGGGCCGTCGGCCGGCCGGGGCGGTGGACGCGGGCCGAGGGAAGCGGGTGCGGAGGACCGTGGGCCGGTGTCCGTGCCCGGTGCGGAAGCGGGGCCTGCCCGCCCTCACCGCTGCCGGCGCTGTCACCGTGGTGACGTTCGTCTCCCGCGGCACAGCGGTCACCTTCTCTCCGGTCCCACACGACGGCCGCACGGCCGGGGCGGCCGGGACGGGCGCCGCTCACGGCGGTCTCCCGCGTCCCGCGCCGCGCACGGATCCCCCGGCGCACGGGCCGCACACGGATCCCTCGGCCTACGAACCTACGGCATGGCGCGGGCGTGCCCGCACGCGCCCGTGCCCGGCAGGGGCTCCCCTCGGCCCGGGCGGACGGCGAAGAATGTCAGGTGTGACCCCGCGCACGTCCGCCGTCGCGGCCGTCCCAGCGGGCGCGCCGCATGTCGAGGCGCGGCAGGTGGCCTTCGGCTCTGTCGCCCGCCTCCTTCAGGGGGGTGCCCTCGTCCCGGTAGTGGGCGAGGGCGCGCAGTTCGTGGCCGGGCAGCAGCACCCCGTCCGCGCGGACGACCCGCCACCAGGGCACCGCCCCGCCGTAGAGGGCCATGACACGGCCGACCTGCCGGGGGCCCTGCTCCCCCAGCCATTCGGCTATGTCCCCGTAGGTCAGGACGCGACCCGGCGGGATGCGCTCGGCCACCTCCAGGACCCGCTCGGCGAACTCGGGCAGCGCCGGGGCGGGCCCGGCCCGGCTGCCGTCGTCGTCCGAAAGGCTCACGTCGCTCATCCGTCCCATCCTGCCCGATGCCACCGACAGCGGGGGCTGGCCGTGCCACCGTGCGCCCCTCGCACCGGTCGGGCGTGTCGGGCAGACTGTCGGATCCCGCAAATGCACCCGATGTCCCCGTGTGTCGGTGCGGCATGCCACCATCGTGCGGGCGGTGACCGGTGATACGAGACCGAGAAGAGACCATGAAGCAGCAGGGCGCGCACCCCGACGACGGCGCGGAGGGCAGCTCCGGCGCGTCGGCACGCCCGGACACCGGCCGGCCGCACGACGCCCGCGAGGCCGCCCAGCGCACGACGCCGCTGGAGCCGACGGCACAGCAGCAGGCGGTCGCCCCGGAGAAGAAGACGACCGCGAAGCCGACCGCGCAGAAGGTCCCCCGGACGGCGGCGACGGAACGGACCACAGCCGCCGTCCGGACCGGCCCGGCCGCTCAGGGGCCGGACGACGACGCCGACGTCGCGCACGTCGACGGGCTGGAGGGCGACGAGCCGCTGCTGCCCGCCCGGGTGCACCGTCCCTCGGACCTGATGCGGCTGGTGGTGGGCGTGCTCGCCATCGCGCTGCTGCTGGCGGTCGCCGCGTTCGCCCACGGCACCACCTCCGGCCTGGAACAGGACATCACCAAGGGCACCGGGCGGGCGCCCGACCTGCTGATCAAGTTCGCCGGGCTGGCGTCCAGCATCGCGATCCTCCTGGTCCCGGTCGCCTTCGCGATCGAACGGCTGATCAAACGGGACGGGCTGCGGATCGCCGACGGTGTGCTGGCGGCGGTGCTCGCCCACGGGGTGACGCTCACCACGGACCTGTGGGTGGCCAGAGCCGCACCGGACTCGATCCAGGAGGCGCTCACCCAGCCCTCCCCCGCCGACGTCCACGCCCTGACCGACCCCGTGCACGGCTACCTCGCCCCGGTCATCGCATACATGACCGCGGTCGGGATGTCCCGCAGACCCCGCTGGCGCTCGGTGCTGTGGATCGTGCTGCTGCTCGACGCCTTCTCGATGCTGGTCACCGGCTACACCACGGCGTTCTCGATCGTGCTGACGGTGCTCATCGGCTGGTCCGTCGCCTACGGCACCCTGTACGCGGTCGGCTCGCCGAACGTGCGGCCGACCGGACGGACACTGATCGCCGGACTGCGCACGGTCGGTTTCCACCCGGTGAGCGCGGCCCGGGTGGGCGCGGCGGAGACCGCGGACAACGGCGACCGCGGCCGGCGTTACTTCGTCACCCTGGAGGACGGGCCGCCGCTGGACGTCACGGTCGTCGACCGCGAGCAGCAGGCCCAGGGCTTCTTCTACCGGCTGTGGCGCAACCTCACCCTGCGCGGCTTCGCCACCCGCTCCAGCCTGCAGTCGCTGCGGCAGGCCCTGGAGCAGGAGGCGCTGCTCGCCTACGCCGCGATCGCGGCCGGGGCCAACGCGCCGAAGCTGATCGCGACCTCCGAGCTGGGACCGGACGCGGTGATGCTCGTCTACGAGCATGTCGGCGGACGCACCCTGGACTCGCTGGCGGACGAGGAGATCACCGACGAGCTGCTGCACCACGCCTGGGAACAGGTGCGGGCGCTGCAGTCCCGGCGGATCGCGCACCGCAGGCTGACGGGTGACGCGATCCTGGTGGATCGTTCCGGCGCGGTGATCCTCACGGATCTGCGCGGCGGCGAGATCGCCGCCGGTGATCTGCTGCTGCGGATGGACGTCGCCCAGCTGCTGACCACGCTGGGCCTGCGGGTGGGCGCCGAGCGAGCCGTGGCCTCCGCGGTCGCCGTCCTCGGCCCTGACGCCGTGGCCGACTGCCTGCCCATGCTGCAGCCCATCGCGCTGTCCCGCTCCACCCGCGCCACGCTGCGCCGGCTGGCCCGGGAGCGGGCGCAGCGGGAACGCGAGGCGGTGCTGGAGGCGTCGCGGCAGGCGAAGCTGGCCCGGCTGGAACAGGCGGCACGCGACGCCGGCCCGGACCCGTCCACCGGTTCGAGCACGGACATCCCCACGAACCCCGACAAAGCGGCCAAGCTGGCCAAGAAGGCCGAGCGGGCCGAGGCACGGGCGGAGAAACGGGCCATCGACGAGGCCCTGGAGGAGGCCCGCGAGGAGGACCTGCTCTCCCAGATCCGCCGCCAGGTGCTGCGGATCAGGCCGCAGGCGCCGGTGGAGCCGGCCCGGCTGGAGCGGGTGCGGCCGCGCACGCTGATCAGTTTCATCGCGGGCGCCATCGGCGCGTACTACCTGCTGTCCCAGCTGACGCACATCAAGTTCGGCACCCTCTTCGCCCACGCCGAGTGGGGCTGGCTGGCGGCGGCGGTGGCGTTCTCGGCCCTGAGCTATGTGGCGGCGGCGATGGGCCTGCTCGGCTTCGTGCCGGAGCGGGTGCCGTTCCCGCGCACCGTGGCCGCGCAGGTCGCCGGGTCGTTCGTGAAGATCGTGGCACCGGCGGCGGTCGGCGGCGTGGCCCTGAACACGCGGTTTCTGCAACGGGCGGGCGTGCGGCCGGGCCTGGCGGTGGCGAGCGTGGGCGCCTCGCAGCTGGTCGGGCTGGGCTGCCACATCCTGATGCTGCTGTCCTTCGGCTACCTCACGGGCACCGAGAAGACGCCGTCGCTCACCCCGTCCCGGACCGTGATCGCGGGCCTGCTGACGGTCGCGGTCCTGGTGCTGGTGGTCACCTCGGTGCCGTTCCTGCGCAAGTTCGTCGTCACCCGCGTCCGGTCGCTGTTCGCGGGGGTGGTGCCGCGCATGCTGGACGTGCTGCAGCGGCCCCAGAAGCTGATCACCGGCATCGGCGGCACCCTGCTGCTGACCGGCTGCTTCGTGATGTGCCTGGACGCCTCCATCCGGGCGTTCGGCGACGAGACGACCTCACTGAGCATCGCCAGTGTCGCCGTGGTCTTCCTCGCCGGCAACGCCCTGGGCTCCGCCGCGCCGACGCCGGGCGGTGTGGGTGCCGTCGAGGCGACCCTGACGGTCGGTCTGATCGCCGTGGGCCTGCCGAAGGAGGTCGCCGCGCCCGCGGTGCTGATGTTCCGCCTGCTCACCCTGTGGCTGCCGGTGCTGCCGGGCTGGCTGGCCTTCAACCACCTCACCCGCAAGGGAGCCCTGTAGTCATCCGGGTGCCCTGCAGGCTTCGGGCGTTCCACAGCCGTCCCCCGGACGGATCGTGTCCCGCGCGGCCGTCCACGTGCGGGGCGACGATGGGGGCATGCAGAAGCCGCACGGGCTGCGCGCAGCCGCTGTGACGACGACCGCCGTGCTGCTGTCCGCCCTGTTGGCGGGGTGCGGCGGCGACAACCGAGACGCCGGAGTTCCGGTCACCGCGGTCCGCGGTGGCACCGGGACGAACCTGGCGGCCCAGAAGCTGGACTGGAAGGACTGCCCCGCCCCGTCCGAGGCGGAGGGCGGCGGCACCGCGCCGAGCCCGCTGCCGGGCGGCACCCGGTGGCAGTGCGCCACCCTGCGGGCCCCGCTCGACTGGAACGAGCCCCACGGCGAGACCATCGACATCGCCCTGATCAGGGCGAAGGCCGCCGGCCCCGGCAAGCGCATCGGCTCCCTCATCTTCAACTTCGGCGGCCCCGGCGGCTCCGGCGTCACCTCGCTGCCCGCCTTCGCGTCCGACTACGAACCCCTGCGCGCCCGCTTCGACCTGGTCAGCTTCGACCCGCGCGGGGTCGGCCGCAGCGCACCCGTGAAGTGCCTGAGCGACGCGGAACTCGACCGGTACTTCCAGCAGGACGCCACCCCCGACGACGCCGCCGAGACCGCCACGTATCTGCGGAACACCGAGACGTTCAACAAGGCGTGCGCGAAGAACTCCGCCCGCATCCTGCCCCACGTCCGCACCACCGACGTGGCCCGCGACCTGGACCTGATGCGCCAGGTCCTCGGCGACGACAAGCTGTACTACTTCGGCATCTCCTACGGCACCGAGCTGGGCGGCGTCTACGCCCACCTGTTCCCGCGCACCGTGGGCCGGGCCGTCTTCGACGCCGTGGTCGACCCCACCAAGGACCCCAAGCAGAGCGCGCTCGGCCAGGCCAAGGGCTTCGAGCGGGCCCTGGAGAACTTCGCGAACGACTGCGCCGCCCACCTCGACGACTGCCCCATCGGCACCTCCGCCCAGGACGTCAAGGACCGGATCGCCCGTTTCCTGAAGGACCTCGACAGCAAGCCGATCCCAGGAGTCCCCCCGCGGAAACTGACCCAGACGGCGGCGACCAACGGCATCGCCCAGTCCCTGTACTCCGAGGCCTTCTGGCCGTACCTCACCGAGGGACTCGAACAGGCCTACGACGGCGACGGCAGGATCCTCCTGCTGCTGTCCGACGCGATGAACGGACGCGACGAGGACGGCCACTACAGCAACGTCATCCCGGCCAACGGCGCCGTCAACTGCGCCGACGACAAGCCCCGCTACACCGTCGCCGACGTCGAGCGCAGTCTGCCCGAGTTCCGGGCGGCCTCCCCGGTGTTCGGCGACTTCCTGGCCTGGGGCATGCTCAGCTGCACCGCCTGGCCCGTCCCGGGCGCCGCCGACCGACCCGACGTCAGTGCCCCGGGTTCGGCCCCCATCCTGGTCGTGGGCAACACCGGCGACCCGGCCACCCCCTACGAAGGCGCCAGGAACATGGCGCGCGCTCTCGGCGAGGGCGTCGGCGTCGAACTCACCTACCACGGCCAGGGCCACGGCGCCTACGACAGCGGCAACCAGTGCGTGCAGCGCACGGTGAACGCTTATCTGCTGGAGGGGAAGGTGCCGAAGGACGGGGCGGTGTGCACCTGAGAGCGGGACGGCGCCGAAAAGGTCCGTTCCAGCTCGCCCGCCCCCATCGCAGAAGCCCACGGCCCCGCCACCGCGGAACCGTGGGCTTCCTCCGCCTCACCGGAAAGCGAGCCTCGCCCCGCAGCGAACCCCTCCGGTCAGTACACCGGCTTGTCCGGCTCGATCTGGTTGACCCAGCCGATGACGCCGCCGCCGACGTGGACGGCGTCGGAGAAGCCGGCGGACTTCAGGACGGCGAGGACTTCCGCACTGCGGACACCCGTCTTGCAGTGCAAGACGATCTTCTTGTCCTGCGGGAGGGTCTCCAGGGCGTTGCCCATGAGGAACTCGTTCTTCGGGATCAGCCGGGCGCCCGGGATGGAGACGATCTCGTACTCGTTCGGCTCACGGACGTCGATGATCTCGATGTTCTCGCCGTCGTCGATCCACTGCTTCAGCTGCTTCGGCGTGATCGTGGAGTCGGCGGCCGCCGCCTGAGCCTCGTCGGAGACGACGCCGCAGAAGGCCTCGTAGTCGATGAGCTCGGTGACGGTCGGGTTCGTGCCGCAGACCGCGCAGTCGGGGTCCTTGCGGACCTTGACCTGGCGGTACTGCATCTCCAGGGCGTCGTAGATCATCAGGCGGCCGACCAGCGG
The DNA here is from genome assembly GCF_045209695.1 of Streptomyces thermoviolaceus. Taxonomy (NCBI): domain Bacteria; kingdom Bacillati; phylum Actinomycetota; class Actinomycetes; order Kitasatosporales; family Streptomycetaceae; genus Streptomyces; species Streptomyces thermoviolaceus. The sequence goes on from NZ_CP109280.1 coordinate 1,955,965, forward strand.
CTCGCCGGTGCCGGTGAGCAGCTTGATGGCCTCGGTGACCTGGATGGAGCCGATGGAGGAGCACAGCACGCCGAGCACGCCGCCCTCGGCGCAGGAGGGAACCATGCCGGGGGGCGGGGGCTCCGGGTAGAGGCACCGGTAGCAGGGGCCGTGCTCGGACCAGAAGACGGACGCCTGGCCGTCGAAGCGGTAGATCGAACCCCAGATGTACGGCTTGTTGAGCAGCACGCACGCGTCGTTGACCAGGTAACGGGTCGCGAAGTTGTCCGTGCCGTCGATGATCAGGTCGTACTGGCTGAAGATGCCCATCACGTTGTCGGCCTCGAGCCGCTCTTCGTGAAGGACGACGTTCACGTACGGGTTGATGCCCTTGATGGTGTCGCGCGCGGACTCGGCCTTGGAGCGCCCGACATCCGACTGGCTGTGGATGATCTGGCGCTGCAGGTTCGACTCGTCGACCTCGTCGAACTCCACGATGCCGAGCGTGCCGACGCCGGCCGCGGCCAGGTACATCAGGGCGGGCGAGCCCAGGCCACCGGCGCCCACACAGAGCACCTTGGCGTTCTTCAGCCGCTTCTGCCCGGCCATCCCGACATCCGGGATGATCAGGTGGCGGGAGTACCTGCGGACCTCGTCTACGGTGAGCTCATCAGCTGGCTCGACCAGGGGTGGCAGCGACACGGGGACTCCGTTGGTCGGTCATTCACTACGGTTGTCTCTCCGTAACACTGCCACGCGCCTTTTCATTCCGAGACAGCCGTTTCGCTCCCCGAGACGGATCTGTCCCGAAGGGCGGTCGTGGCCGCCCGGCGGGTGGGCGCCCTCGGCGTGGGTCACCGGGGCACGCCCGCCGTCGTCGCCGCTGCCGTGCGGGTCACATACGGCACGCGGCCTCCATCCAGATGTCGGCGAGGGACTCCTCCAGGCTGATCCGGGGGCGCCAGCCGAGCCGGTCCCGTGCGGTCCGCACGTCGGCCTGCTGCCAGGCGCCGCAGCCGTCCGGGTAGGGGTAGGCGACCGGGAGCGGGTGGTCGGGGTCGCCGCTGCGCGGGTGGCCGATGGCGGGACGGTGGTGGGGTCCGGGCGGGGCGTCGAGTTCGTGGAGCACACCGCTGTAGCCGGCGACGCGGGCGAGCACGGCGGCGGCGTCGCGCAGCCGGACGGCACGGCCGGAGCCGATGTTGATGATGCCCTGGGCGGCCGACAGGGAGGCGGCGTGCACGGCGCGGGCGACGTCGCGGACGTCCACGAAGTCCCGCTGGACGCCGAGTCCGCCGAGTTTGAGATCGCCGTCGCCGGACTGCATGGCGCGGCGCAGGGCCTCGGCGAGCCGGCCGAGCGGTGAGGCGGCCGGGGTGCCGGGGCCGGCCGGCGAGAACACGCGCAGCACGACGGCGTCCAGTCCGGAGCCGAGGACCAGTTCGGTGGCGGCGAGTTTGCTGACCCCGTACGGTCCGCCGGGCCGGGGAACGGCGTCCTCGGCGGTGGAGGAGCCGGGCTGGCTGGGCCCGTACTCGGCGCTGCACCCGACCTGCACCAGGCGGGCGCCGCAGCCGCTGCGGCGCAGCGCCTCGCAGACGGTGGCGACGGCGACGGTGTTGTGCCGGGTCAGGTCGCGGGCGTTGCCCCGGGTGGTACCGGCGCAGTTGATGACGACGCCGGGCTGGATGGCGTCGAGGAACCGGGTGAGCGCGCCGGGGCTGCCGGTGGACAGGTCGAAGCGGACGTCGGCGTCGTCGCCCCGGCCGAGCGCGGTCAGCTGGACGGCGGGATCGGCGAGCAGGCGTTCGGCGACGAACCGGCCGAGGTGTCCGTTGGCTCCGATCAGCAGGACCCTCATCGGACGGCTCCCGGGGTGTGCGCCGCGGCGGCGTCGGTTGCTCCGGGTCGGATGGTGGTCATCTGGTCTTCTCCTTCATGTGCGTCACGTTCCTGTGCGTCACGCCTTCGCGCAGGTGGTGGTGGGGCGGCCCGTCCCGGGCCGGCGGGCACCGGCGGCTGCCCGGCGGCCGCAGTGCGCGGGTCACTCCGGCGCCTCCGGTGCGGCGTGGGCCGAGGCCCGGCCGAGCGTGCACAGGGCGTGCACCAGCAGGGCGAGGGCGCAGCTTCCGCAGGCGAGGGCCGGGACGCTGCCCGGTCCCCAGGCGGCGACCAGCCGGTCCACGGGGACGCCGAGCCCGTCGCAGCCGGGCAGGCGGGCGGTGAAGACGCTGGCCTGGGCCAGGGCCTCGGCCCAGGCCGCGGTGGCGAGGGCGACGGCCGCGGCACGGGCGAAGCCGTGGACCGTCAGCAGCCGGGCGAGCAGCAGCAGGGCGCCGAGGGTGAGGCCCTGCGCGTAGGCGGCGGGTTCGTGGAGGACCGCGCCGCCGGCGGCGAGCAGGGCGGCCAGGGTGCCCAGGCAGGCGGCGAGCGTGGTCAGGAGCAGGGGCCGTACGGTCGCGCCGAACTCCTTCAGGTCGCGGGCTGCCGTGAGCCGGTGCCGGGCCCGGACGGTGAAGCGGTGCGTGAGCCAGGCGGCCGGAGCGCAGGCCAGGGCGAGGGCCGGCAGCGGGACGGTGGCCAGGGGCCAGGGTCCGGCGGGGGTGCCGTCGGGCCATCCGTCGGGGCCGCCGTGGAGGGCGACGGTGAGCAGGCTGTCGCCGAGGGCGGCGTAGGCCAGGAGCCAGCAGGTCCGGCCGAGCAGGCGGGGCCGGCGGGTTCCGGCGTGCGGGTGTGCGGGCCGGCGGGGGATGCCGTGGCGCAGCAGGGCGCGCACGGCCAGGGCGGCGGCGAGCACTGCGGCGACCGCCGTGGCCGGGCGGGCGGGGCCCTGGGTCAGGCGCAGGCCGGCGACCGCGGCCGCGCACAGCAGGCCGGGCAGCAGGGCGAGGACGGCCGTGCGGAGGGAGGGCCGGGTGGACGGCGCGGCGGGTTCGAGGAGTGCGGGTTCGTCGGTCTCGCGGGGGACGCGGGCGTACATCTCCTCGGCGAGCGAGAAGACGTCGCGGTGGCGGAAGCGGGCGGCGGTGCGGGCGGTGACACCGTGCGCCTCCAGATGCGCGGCGATCTCCAGCGGGTCGACGGCTCGTGCGCACAGGTCGCGGTGGTGGTGCAGCAGCGCCTTGACGGGGTCGGCGGCGCCCCGCCGGGGTGCGGGGGTGTGCGGCCGGCCGAGGGCGGTGGCGGTCCGGTCGGGGCCGGTGGCGGCCCCGTCGGGGGCGGCCGCGGGCTGCCGGTCCGGTGCGGTGGGGCCGGCGGGCGGGCGGCCGTGCGAGGCGGGGAAGGTCATCGGGCGGCCTCCGTGCCGGGTGCGGGGGCCGGGACGCGGGCCGGGGAGGAGCGCCGGGCCCAGGCGGGGCCGCTGCGGGCAGCGGGGGCGCCGACGGGACGGGCGTCCGCGTCGGTCCAGTGGCCGGGGACCCGGGCCTCGGCGGGGGCGGCGAAGGGCAGCGGTGCGCCGGCCTCGTCGAGCCGGCCGCGGCGGATCGGGCTGTGGGCCACGATGTCGAGGTAGAGGCCGTGGAACGCGGCGATGTTCTGCTCGACGGTGAACAGCTCCAGGGCGCGTGCGCGGGCGGCCGCGCCCAGGCGTGCACGGCGCTCGGGGTCGCGCAGCAGTGTGGTGCAGGCCTCGGCGAGCGCCCGCGGGTTGCGCGGCGGGACGATCAGTCCGGTGCCGCCGATGACCTCGACGACCGCGCCCACGTCGGTGGAGACGGTCGCGCAGCCGCAGAGCATGGCCTCCACCAGGCCCAGCGGGAAGCCCTCGACGGCGCTCGACAGGACGACCACGGCGCCGGCCGCGTACGCCTCGGCGAGGGTCGGTGCCTCCGGCCCGCCGATCTCCTCGAAGGAGACGGGGTTGTCGCCGGCGGTGTGCGGGCTGTCGGCCTCGTCGGGGAAGAGCTGGGCGGCCAGGGCCCGGCAGTGGGACAGATAGGCGGCCGCGTCGGGACCGTGGCCCGTGCCGATGATCCGCAGCCGGGCCCGCGGGCGCTCGCGGTGCACCTCGGCGAAGGCGTGCAGCAGGGACACCAGGTCCTTGGCGGGCTCCACCCGGCCGACCCACACCAGGGTGTCCGGGTCGGCGGTCTGCGGTGCCTCGCCGGCCTCGGCGAACGGGGCGGCGTCCAGGCCGGGGTGGACGGTGCGCAGCCGGGCACGGTCCGCGCCGCAGCGTTCCTGCCAGCGGCGGGTGTGGGCGTTGCCGTGGGTGACGACGGCCGCCTGCCGGTAGATCTCGCGGGCGAGGGCGCGGTGGAAGGCTCCGATCAGGGCGCGGACGGCCGGGGCGGTGCCGTCGGTGCTCGTGGCCAGGTAGTGCGTGCGCAGGGGGACGGCGTACTCGGTGACGAGGAGGGGGACCCCGCAGGAGCGGTGGGCGAGGAGGCCGGGCAGGGCGGCGGCGCCGCCGGCCGTCGCGTGGGTGAGGTCGGCGGCGCCGAGGCCGTCGGCCTCGTGCCAGTCGAGCGCGAGGGGGCGCAGGGCGCGTTCCAGGTGTGCGGCGACCGCGAGCAGATCGGGCACGCGCGCCGTTCGCGCTGCTCGCAGGGCGCCGGGCGCGCGGCAGGCGCGTTCCAGTGTGCGCACCGCGTCCTCCGAGCGGAGCGCCGCCGCGAGGCCGCCTCCCTGGTCGCGGGCGAGGTCCGCGAGGCCGTACAGAGCGGTGGCGAAACGGTCCGCCTGGCCATCCGTCCCGCTCGCGTCCGGTCCGGCGGTGCGGTCGTGGTGGGGCTCCTGGTCCGCCGGCCGGTCCGGGTGGTCCGCCCCGGACAGCGCGGCCGCCAGCTCCCCGTAGTGCTCGGTGAAGCGCCGGCGGGCGCGCCGTCCGTACCGCGCGCCGTCGTCGTCGGCCGTCCACAGGGGTGCCGTGCGGACCCGGGCGACCTGGTCCGGCAGCGGCAGCCAGCCCTCGTCCTCCTGCTGTCTGCTGCGACTGAGGGCGTAGAGGTCGAACTCGTGCTGACCGAGCCCGCGCACGAGCCGTTCGCACCAGAGTCCGGCGTCACCGCCCGCATACGGGTAGCCGCCGTCCGTCACCAGCCCGATGCGCACGTGTGCACCTCCGCTCCCCTGCTCGTCCGCGTCCGGTGGCCGGCCGTCGGTGCACCGACGGCTCACAGCGGGACGAACGTATGCGGACGAAGCGGTGGCGCGACGGACGGTTGTCCATCGCGCCACCGGAAGGGGTGAACGGTCGTAACTTTCCCGTGCAACGCGCGTTTCGGCGCGCTATGGGCGGCCACGGTCCGGCTCCCGCGGCGGGGGCCGGTGCGCGCCGCAGGTCATCCTTCTTACGTCACCCTTCGGACGTCCCTTCGGGATACGGCCAGGGGTTGGCCAGGCAGTGGATGCCGTCGTGGTCGAGGAACTTGGTCTGCTGCTGCATCACCGGGGCGAGAGCGCCGTCCTTCCGGCACAGCTCGTGGTTGTGGCCGAGCCGGTGGCCCACCTCGTGGTTGATGAGCATCTGCCGGTAGGCGTAGATGTGGTCGCCGTAGGTCGTCGAGCCCTGCGCCCACCGGTAGGCGTTGATCATCACGCGCGGGGTGGCCGCCGAGTCGCAGGAGACGTTGTCCTCGGTGGTGTCCAGGCCCGATTTGGCGCACCAGTCCGCGGTGGTGCCCGGACTGGCGAGCGTGATCACGAAGTCGGGCGTGCCGGTGGAGATGCGCTCGAAGGTGCGGGCCCCGTCGTGCGCCCAGCTGCGGTCGTCGTTGAGGGTCTTCTGCACGGCGTCGGCGAAGAGCTTCCCGTCCAGGCCGAGGCCCTGCTCGACGTCGACGCGGTAGCGGTAGACGTGCCCGCCGCCGGGTGCCTTCGCGGAGCCGGGGACCGTGTCGAACGTGCCCGAGCCCTTGAACGTGGGGCTCATCTCGTACGTCCGGTTCATCTTCTGGGCGTACGTCAGCACCGGTGCGGCGGACGGCGACGAGGGTGCGCTCCGGGTCTGCCGTGCCTGCTCCGAGCCCGATTGGGCGTGCGCGCCGGAGTGTTCGTCGGTGACCTGCCCGGCGACGACGACGGCGAGCACGGTGGTGACGGCGGCGGCCGCGATGCCGGTGAAGGTGCGCCCCTTGCCGCCCTTGCCCGCGTCCCGCGCCCCGGCGTCGTCCGGCGGTGCGCCGTCGTCGGCGTCCTGTCCGGTGCCCCGTCCGGCGTCCGTGCCGGCGCCGCTGCCGTGCCGGCCGTCCGAGGAGGCCTCCGGGTGCGCGGCCGCGGCGGGCCGGGGCGCGAAGACGCTGTTCTCTCCGTCGAAGGCGTCGAGGTAGTCCTGCCGTGGGCCGGCCGGCTGCTGCCGCTGCTGGGGAACGGGCGGCGTCGCGGGCCCGGGGCCGGCGGCGGGGGCGCCGGCCGGGGCGGCGGGCCCGGCGCCCGCGGCGCCCGCCGGGCCGGGGACCGGCCTGCCCCAGCCGCCACCCGGTTCGTGCTGCTCGGGATGCCCGCCCCGGATCTGCGGGACACCGCCGGCGGGGGTGCCGTCGGGGGGACGCGGGACGCCGTGCGCGGGCGTGCCGTCCGGGAAACGCGGAACACCATGCGCGGGCGTGCCATCCGGGAAACGCGGAACACCGTGCGCGGGCGTGCCATCCGGGAAGCGTGGTGCCGTCGGTGCCGGGCCCGCGCCGGGATGCTGCGGGGCTGACGGCGGGACAGGTTCCGGGCGGTACGGGCCTGGTGGCGCGGTGCCGGGCGGAACAGCACCTGGGTGCCGTGGTCCTGACATTCCGTCCGGTCCGGGCCTGGGTCCGGGTGGTGGACCCGCGTGGAGTCCCGGCGCCGGTCCGGTCACCCGGGGGATGCCGCCGGGGGGTGTCGCGGCCGGTGCCGGCCCGGCCGGGGGCGTACGGAGCGGCCCGGGTGCGGCGCCCGGCGGTCGGTTGCCGGGCCACGGCCCGGCCGGCCCCTGACCGCCCGTTCCCCGACCGCCCGGCCGTGCGCCGGACGGTCCTGTGCCGTGGTTCTCTCCGTGGCCTGCCCGGCCCCGGCTGTCGTCTTCGGCTGCTGTCTCAGCTGTCTCCGCGGTCTCGCCCTTCGGGGCGGGTCCGCGGCGGCTGTGGCGTCCCACGCGCCTTCTCAGCCCCCCATGCTCTCGTCCATGCTCTCGTCCGATCCCCCGTCCTCGGCCCGCGGGCCCACCGTCTCGGCCAGCAGCTCCCGGAAGGCGGTGGCCACCGTCTCCGGGTACTCCATCATCGCCACGTGTCCCGCGTCCGGCAGGGTCAGCAGGCGCGCGTCACGGAAGGCACGGGCCGCGCGCTGCGCCATGCGGAAGCCCACGAGCTGGTCACGGCCACCGTAGACCAGCAGCGTGGGCGCGAGGACCCGTTCGGCCTGGCGCCACAGTCCGTGCTGCCCGCCCAGCGTGTACGCGTCCACGATCCCGCGCGCCGAGCGCGCCATCGCGTCCCAGAAGTATGGCAGTCGGAGCCGCCGCTCCATCTCCTGAACGGCGGCACGGAACCCCTCGGGCGTGACCCGCGACGGGTCTCCGTAACACAGCGCCAGCATGCCGCGCACCCGCTGCTCGGCCGTCCACTCACGGGTGAGCCGGGTGAACAGGGCCGCCACGCCGGGCACGGCGAGCAGCGCGGTCGGCACCGCGGTGCGCTGCACCCGCAGCTCGGGCAGCGCGGGCGACACCAGGGTCAGGGTCCGCACCAGGTCGGGGCGGAGGGCGGCGACCCGGGTGGAGATCGCGCCGCCCATGGAGTTGCCGACCAGATGAACCGGGTCGCCGCCACGGGCGTCCAGGTAGCGGATCACCGCGCGCGCGTGCGCGGTGACCGAGTAGTTGCCGTCGTCCGGCGGCGGCGAGTCGCCGAAGCCCGGCAGGTCGACCGCCTCGCTGTCGACGGTGTCGTCCAGCAGCGCCATCAGCGCGGACCAGTTCTGCGAGGAGCCGCCGAGCCCGTGCACGTACAGGGCGCGGGGCAGGCCCTCGCGCCGGGCGGGCCGGGAGCGCACCGCCAGGGTCATCCCCGGCAGCCGGACCGAGCGCAGCCGCTCCCCCTCCTCGACCCCGACGGGTGCCACCGTGGGAAGAACGTTGGCGGACGACACGGAGGGCAGCTCGGTCGAAGACATGCGGCAATGTTACGAGACGATCACGCACTGGTTCCTGTGTCCGCCGTCACAGGCCGCGTCCCCGGGAGTGTCGCCGGGACGGGGCGCCGGCCGCGGGGTTGTGGCGTCCGTATCGGGTGTCTCCTACGCTCGTACAGAGGGCACCCGGGGTAGCCCCCGCTGTTCGAGGGAGACCACGAGGACGTGCGCGGCGACGTGCACGGGAAGGGAGCCCGGCATGGCCTACGACCCCACCGATCCCGAGACGTTCGACGCCGAGACGCCTGCGGAGGAGGACGCCGCGGAGATCGACGTCGAGGCCCCGGAGGGCGACGCCGCCGAGCAGCAGGCCGATGTCGCACCGGACCACGACGACCCCCTGACCGACGTGGATCCCGCCCGCGGCAACGAGGCCGATCTGATCGAACAGGCGCGCGTGGTGTCCCTCGACGAGGACGACTACCGCTGAGCCGCGGACTCACGCACCGTGACCGGGCGGCTCACGGGCGTCTTCACCTGCCCGTCCGGGTTGCATGCGAAACCCCGACCAATGGTTTCATCACCGTCCGGTACGTGAAATTCTGCGCTCGCACCGCGCACAGTACGGTTACCGAAAAGTACGATGGCGGCGCGGCGCACAGCGCACAAGGACGACTTTGGGAGGCGGCGTGACAGCCATCGAGCAGACTGAGGCGGCACGCCCGCGAGGCACACGCCTGCCGCGCCGCGCCCGGCGGAACCAGCTGCTGGGCGCCGCTCAGGAGGTCTTCGTGGCGCAGGGGTACCACGCGGCCGCGATGGACGACATCGCCGAGCGCGCCGGCGTCAGCAAGCCCGTGCTCTACCAGCACTTCCCGGGCAAGCTCGACCTCTACCTCGCCCTGCTCGACCAGCACTGCGAGTCGCTCATCCAGTCCGTGCGCACCGCGCTGGCGTCGACCACCGACAACAAGCAGCGCGTGCGGGCGACGATGGACGCCTACTTCGCGTACGTCGAGGACGACGGCGGAGCCTTCCGGCTGGTCTTCGAGTCGGACCTGACGAACGAGCCGGCGGTGCGCGAGCGCGTCGACAAGGTCACCACGGAGTGCGCCGAGGCGATCTGCGACGTGATCGCCGAGGACACGGGCCTGTCGCGCGAGGAGTCCATGCTGCTCGCCTCCGGCCTGGGCGGGCTGGCCCAGGTGGTGGCCCGGTCCTGGCTGCACAGCGACCGCAAGGTCCCGCGCGACCAGGCGGTGCAGCTGCTGACGTCGCTGGCCTGGCGCGGCATCGCCGGCTTCCCGCTGCACGGCAGCGAGCAGCAGCACCGCTGAACCGGAACGCCGGGCCTCGTGGTGCTCCGACCGTCGGCCGCCGCCTTCGGGTCTCCCCCGGCGTATTCCCCCCGGCTGTTCGCTCGTGGCGTGGGACGGCAGCACCGTGCGCTTCCCCTCACCGGGCTAATGTGTGCTGGGTACGGCGCGGAAGGCCGCGCACTTCACTGACCGTCGGAGGGACATAGCCGTGGAGGTCAAGATCGGCGTGCAGCACGCGCCCCGCGAGATCGTTCTGGAGAGCGGTCAGAAGCCCGAGGAGGTCGAGCGGGCGGTGTCCGACGCGCTGACGGGCGCGGTCAAGCTGCTGACCCTCGAGGACGAGCACGGGCGCAAGGTGATGGTCCCGGCCGACCGTCTGGCGTACGTCGAGCTGGGCGAGCGGACGCCGCGCCGGGTGGGCTTCGGCGCGCTGTAGGTCCGCGCCGCGCCGGGCGGGCCGCATGTGCTCCAGGGCGGGGTGTCCTCGGCGGTGGCCGGGGGCACCCCGCCGTCGTGTTCCCGCGCTGCCGCCCCGCGCCGCATCGCCGGCTGCCCGAACAGCCCACAGGGAGGGTTGGATTCCGCAGGTCAGGGGTAAGACGGGTACGACCGTCCGGCACCGGCCGACCGCCTGGGGAGGCACTCGATGATTCTGGAAACGTCCGGCTCCGCCGTGCTCGGTCTGCTGCTCGGCTGGGCCGCGTTCCACCGCCTGTCCCACCGGCTGCCCTCGCGCCTGCTGGTGTTGTCGACGGCCGTGGCCGGTGCCCTGTTCGGCGCCTTCGTCACGCACGGCGCCCTGGACCCCGCCGGGGTCCTGCCGAGCCTGCTGGGTGCGGTGGTCGTCTCGGTCGCGTCCCTGTCGCTGCTGCTCCGCCCGGCGGCACGGCTGCGGCGGCGCTCCGCGCCGGCCTGATCCCCGGCGGCCGCGACCGCGTCGGGCCGGTCGTACGACCGATCGTCACCGGCCCCGACGCCGTCGCCGCCTCGCGGCCAGGTGCGCCGTCCCGGGACGGCACGCCTAGGCCGCCAGGCCCAGCGCCGCCATCCGCTTGGTGTGCGCCTCGGTGATCCGGGAGAACATCTTGCCGACCTCGGCCAGGTCGAAGCCGTCGGCCACTCCGCCGACCAGCATCGTCGACAGCGCGTCCCGTTCGGCCACCACCCGCTGCGACTGCGACAGCGCCTCGCCCATCAGCCGCCGCGCCCACAGCGCGAGCCGGCCGCCCACCCGCGGGTCGGCCTCGATCGCGGCGCGCACCTTCTCCACCGCGAACTCGGCGTGCCCGGTGTCCGCGAGGACGGCGAGGACCAGCTCACGGGTGTCGGAGTCCAGGCGGACGGCGACCTCCCGGTAGAAGTCGCTGGCGATCGAGTCGCCGACGTACGCCTTGACGAGCCCTTCCAGCCAGTCGGAGGGCGCCGTCTGCTTGTGGAAGCCGTCGAGCGCGGCGACGAACGGGTCCATCGCCTCCGTCGGCTCCACCCCGATCTCGGCGAGCCGGTCGCGCAGCTGCTCGAAGTGGTGGAACTCCGCCGACGCCATCTTCGCCAGCTCGGCCTTGTCCGCGAGGGTGGGCGCCAGCTTGGCGTCCTCCGCGAGCCGCTCGAACGCCGCCAGCTCGCCGTACGCGAGGGCTCCGAGCAGGTCCACGACCGCGGCACGGTACTGGGGGTCCGCGGCGGCCTCCGCCCAGTTCATGGCGGCGATCCCGGTGCGTGCGGGGGCGTCGGTGGCGTTCTCAGGCGTGTCAGGGCTGGTCATGCAGCGCACAATAGTCCGCGGCCCCGGCACCTCACCTGATCGTCCGGTGTGACGACGACTACGTGACCAAATCGGCCATCGCGTGTGCACGGATCCGGGGTATGGTGGTATTGCGCCTGATGGGTACGCCGACGCTCGACGTCTCCCGCAGGCGTACGTATGAGGATGCCCGGTCGGTGGCCCGATCGGCTCCGACCCGACAGACCTCCGCGGCCGTACGTCAGTGTACGTGCGACGACCGGAGGGACACCCTCAGCGGTACGAGCGCTAGAGCGTCGGCAGTGGTCCCGTGCCACAGGCCCGCCCGCGTGGGCGGCCTCCGTCCCCGGCACGGTCACGCGACACGACCCCCGCGCTCGCCTCGCACCGCGTACACAGAAGAGGCATGACGCTGACTACCACGTTCCGAGACCTGGGAATCCTCCCCGAAACCGCCGAGGCGCTGGAAGCCGTCGGCATCACCACCCCCTTCCCCATCCAGGAGATGACGCTGCCCGTGGCCCTGTCGGGCTCGGACGTCATCGGCCAGGCCAAGACCGGCACCGGCAAGACGCTCGGCTTCGGCCTTCCGCTTCTCGAGCGCGTCGTGGTCCCCGCCGACGTGCAGGCCGGGCGCGCCGCCCCCGAGGATCTCAGCGACGCCCCGCAGGCGCTGGTCGTCGTGCCCACGCGTGAGCTGTGCGTGCAGGTCACCAACGATCTGCTGACGGCCGGCAAGGTGCGCAACGTGCGGGTCGCCGCGATCTACGGCGGCCGTGCCTACGAGCCTCAGGTGGAGGCGCTGCAGAAGGGCGTCGACGTGGTCGTCGGCACCCCGGGCCGGCTGCTGGACCTGGCCGGGCAGAAGAAGCTCGACCTGCGGCACGTCAAGTGCCTGGTCCTGGACGAGGCCGACGAGATGCTCGACCTCGGCTTCCTGCCCGACATCGAGAAGATCATGGACATGCTGCCGGCCGAGCGGCAGACCATGCTGTTCTCGGCGACCATGCCGGGCGCGGTGATCGGTCTGGCCCGCCGCTACATGTCCCAGCCCACGCACATCCGCGCCACCGCGCCGGACGACGAGGGCGTGACGGTCGCCAACATCAAGCAGTTCGTGTACCGCGCGCACTCGCTGGACAAGCCGGAGATGATCGCCCGGATACTGCAGGCCGAGGGCCGCGGCCTGGCGATGATCTTCTGCCGGACCAAGCGCACCGCGGCCGACATCGCCGAGCAGCTCCAGCGTCGCGGCTTCGCCGCCGGCGCGGTCCACGGCGACCTCGGCCAGGGCGCCCGCGAGCAGGCGCTGCGCGCCTTCCGCAACGGCAAGGTCGACGTCCTGGTCTGCACCGACGTCGCCGCCCGCGGCATCGACGTCGAGGGCGTCACCCACGTCATCAACTACCAGTGCCCCGAGGACGAGAAGACCTACCTGCACCGCATCGGCCGTACCGGACGCGCCGGCGCGAAGGGTACGGCGATCACGCTCGTCGACTGGGACGACGTCCCGCGCTGGCAGCTGATCAACAAGACGCTGGAGCTGGACTTCCACGAGCCGGTGGAGACCTACTCCACCTCCCCGCACCTGTTCAGCGACCTGGGCATCCCCGAGGGCACCAAGGGCATCCTGCCCCGCTCGCAGCGCACCCGGGCCGGACTGGACGCGGAGGAGCTGGAGGACCTGGGCGAGACCGGCGGCCGCGGACGCGGCGGCCGGGGCGGACGCGACAGGAGCCGTTCGGCCGGCCGTGACCGCGAGCGCCCGGCGCGCACCCCGCGCCGCCGCCGGCGTACGCGCGGTGGCGCACCGGTGGACGCCGCCCCGGCCGCGGGCACGGCCGGCGAGGCCGCTTCGGCCGAGGCGACGGGCACGGACGAGCAGCCGCGGACCCGTACGCCGCGCCGCCGACGCCGTATGCGCGGTGGCGTCCCGGTTGAGGCGGCCGCTCCCGCACCGGCGGCTTCCGCACCGGCGCCGGAGGCGTCCCAGGAGGTGCCCGCGCCCCAGCCGGAGCCCGCGGAGCCCGCCGCGCCGTCCACGGCGTCCGCGACCGCGGTGGCGGAGGCGCCGGCCGCCGAGGCCGCGCCGGAGGCCCCCGCGAAGCCGCGCCGCCGCACCCGCAGGACGGCCGAGGCCGCCACCCCCGAGACGACGGCACCGGAAGCCGAGCAGGCACCCAAGCAGGAGACGGGCGCACCGGTCGCCGCCGACACGGCCGACGCCGTGGGGGCCGAGCCCAAGCGCACCCGCACGCGGAAGAAGGCAGCCGCCGCCCCCGCCACGGACACGGCCACGCCCGCCACCGAAGAGGCGGAGGCCAAGCCCAAGCGCACCCGCAAGAAGGCCGCCACCACCGCGCCCGCGGACACGGCGACCACGAAGGCCGCACCCGAGGCACCGGCAACCACCGACACCACCGACGCCACGGAAGCCAAGCCCAAGCGCACCCGCACCCGGAAGAAGGCAGCCGCCGCCCCCACCACGGACACGGCCACGCCCGCCACCGAGGAAGCGGAGGCCAAGCCCAAGCGCACCCGCAAGAAGGCCGCCACCACCGCGCCCGCGGACACGGCGACCACGAAGGCCGCACCCGAGGCACCGGCAACCACCGACACCACCGACGCCACGGAAGCCAAGCCCAAGCGCACCCGCACCCGGAAGAAGGCAGCCGCCGCCCCCACCACGGACACGGCCACGCCCGCCACCGAGGAAGCGGAGGCCAAGCCCAAGCGCACCCGCAAGAAGGCCACCACCACCGCGCCCGAGGCCGTGGACGCGGCGGACGGGGCGGAGGCGCCGACGGCGGAGGCCAAGCCGCGTCGCCGTACGCGCAAGGCCGCCGCCTCGGCCGCGGGAGCGGAGATTCCCGCGCAGGCCACCGGTGAGGCGGAGGACGGGACGAAGCCGAGGACGCGTCGTACCCGGAAGACGGCGGCCGCGGTGGAGTCCGCGGACGCCTGACCGACGCCCCGCGTAACGCCGCCGGCCCGGTGTCCCCCGTGGGACCGGGCCGGCGGCGTTTCAAAAGGGTGTTTCAAAAGGGTGCCGTGCGCCCTGCCGGCCGTACCCCCGGGCGTCTCGGCGTGTACCGGTCACGCTCGATAGCCTCGCGGTATGAGCCAGCCCCCGACCTTCGTCCCGCCCCCCGGAGCCCGTGCCTGTCGACTGCGCACCGCGCGCGGGGAGTTCGCCGTCGTGGACGCCCCCGCCGCGGCCGGCACCGTACCGCGTGGCATCGCACTGCTGCTGCCCGGCTACACCGGCAGCAAGGAGGACTTCAACCCGCTGCACGCCCCGCTGGCGGCCCGCGGTTACCGGACCGTCGCGGTGGACGGACGCGGACAGTTCGAGTCGGACGGACCGGCGGACGACGAGTCGGCGTACGCACAGGAGGAACTCGCCCGGGACGTTCTCGCGCAGGCCGAGGCGTTGGGCACCCGCGTCCATCTGGTGGGCCACAGTCTCGGCGGGCACATCGCGCGTGCGGCCGTGCTCCTGGACCGCTCCCCGTTCCGCTCGCTCACCCTGATGGCCTCCGGGCCTGCGGAGATCTCCGAGGCGCAGCAGGAGCGGGTGAAGCTGCTGCGGGACGCCCTCACGCTGATGACCATGGACCAGGTGTGGCAGGTCATGCAGGGCGCCGAGGCGCCGGAGGGGGCCGTCACCGGCGCCGGGCCGGGCGCGAGCGCCCCGGCGGTGGCCCGCCCGGAGGATCTGCGCCGCCGCTGGCTGGCCACCAAGCCCGCGCAGCTGCTGGCCACCGGACGCCAGTTGTGCGAGGAACCGGACCGGGTCGCGGACCTGGCCACCGTCCCGCTGCCGTTCCATGTGCTGTCGGGGGTGCGGGACGACATCTGGCCCGTACCACTGCTGGACGACATGGCCGTACGGCTCGGGGCCCGGCGCACGGTGATCGACGGCGCGGAGCACTCCCCCAACTGCGACCAGCCGCTCGCGACGGCCCGCGCCCTGGCCGACTTCTGGGACACCGTTCCCGCCGAGGACGACGGCGGAGCCTGAGGTGCCGGGCGGAGTGACCCGGTGTCGCCACCGCCCGCCACCGCCCGCCACCGCCCCGCGCCGGCCGCCGACGGCTCGCCCCGCACCGACCGCTGGTCGCGGCCCGGGGACCCCGGCTAGAGGTCGGCGCAGATGTGGCGGGCCTTCTCCAGAGCCTTCTTGCTCTCGGGACCGGAGTCGAACCGTGTGACGTAACCGTTGTAGGCCTGGATGAGGGACTGCTCGAGCGGCTTGTACGAGGCGTCGGTCGCCGCGGCGGCCTGGGCCAGGCTGACGGCGCCCTGGAAGCGGTGCAGCGCCTGCATGCGCTGGTCGTCGGACACACCGTCCCGGGCGGTGAGCAGTGATTCGTCCATGACGTCCAGTGCGCTGCACGCGCCGTGGGCGTCCGCTGCGGAGCTGCCCGTTCGCGGGCTGTCACCGGTCACTGCCCAGGCGGCGCCCACGCCTGCCGCGCCCACCAGCAGTCCGATCAGGAGGGCGATCGCCAGCGGGCCCCGGCTGCGGGCCGGCGCGGTGGGCGATGGGGTCGGAGGCGGTGGGACAGGAGCCCGGTACGGTTGCTGATCTTGCATGTGCACGACCGTATCGACGGTTCGGCCCCCGGGAAGAACCTCTCGGGCGGACCTTTCCGGCGGATCCCGTGGTCGGAGTGCGCACCTGCTCCGCCTCCTGACGGCCCGGTACGGCGACCGGAGGCCGCTCGCCGTGACCGTGTCGCGGGCGGCGGGCCCGAAGGCGTCGTCACCGACGAGCCAGGTGCACCCGCCCGGAGCTCGGCCGGTACGGGCCTGTGGCCTAGTACTGGGTCTGCAGATGCTCCCAGAAGCCGTCGCGCAGGGCGCGGCGCAGGTCGGCCTGGCCGCGCAGGGAGTACTGCAGCAGGGTCTCGGCCTCGACCAGCAGGTCCTGGTCCACGGAACCGGGCAGGTAGGGGTGGCCGGGGAGGAGTTCGATCAGGGTGTCCCGGCCGCGTTCGACGAGCCACTTGGCGGCTATCTGGGCCCCCACGAAGCGGACGTCGTCGCGGGTCGGCCGGGCACCGCCGGCCGCCGGCAGGGTCGCCGTGGTGCGGCGGGAGACGTAGGGCTTGAAGAAGTCCAGGTCCAGGGTGCGCTGGCTGTCGACCTCCCACAGCAGCGGCTCGGCCTGGTTGCGGCCCTCGGGGGACTCGATGCCCCACAGGTGGACCCGGGCGCCGTAGCCCTGGGCGGCCTCGACCGCCGACACCAGGTCCTCGTCGCCGCCCAGCAGGGCCGCGTCGCTGATCGCGCGGTGCCGGGCCAGCGACTCCAGGTCGCTGCGGATCAGCGAGTCCACGCCCTTCTGCTGGTTGTTGGCGTTGAGATTGCCCAGCCGGACCTTGACGTCGGGCAGCTCGGCGATGCCCTGCTGCTCGGCGGTGTGGATGCGGCGGCGGGCGCCGTCGTACCAGTACACGCGCAGCAGCCGGCTGTCGGCGAAGATCGTGCGGGCACGCTCGATGAGCGCCTCGATCAAGCCGCCGGCGTCCAGGTCGAAGGCGCGGCGGTCCTCCGTCCCGGCGACGAGCCGGCCCACGGCGGCGTACAGGTACCCGGCGTCGACGAAGATCGCGTGCGTCGAGGGGGTCTTGGCCACCTCGACGAGCATGCGCTCCAGCAGCTCGTTGGTGCGGTCGATGCGGGCGGCCAGCGCCGCGTGCTCCTCGTGCATGCCCTCGTTCATCGCCCTCCATTGTCCCGGCGGTCACGCTGTGAACACAACCGGTGCCGAACAGTCGATCGAGTCGCTCAGCCCCACCTGATTAGCTGGTCGAAAAATTTCCTTAGCGTAGGGAATGTTTCAGGTCGACACTGCGTTGAGGACTGTGGAACGCGGGACACCGACGCTCCCGCGCCTTCCTCGCCAGCAATTCTCCTCAGGAGGATGACCAGACGAAGGGAGCAGCCTGTGCGCTTCGAGATCACGCGCCTCGACCACGTGAACGGCACCACCGTCGACAGCACGGTCGTGGACGCCGCCTCCGTCGATCAGATCGTCCGGCAAGCCGCCGAGATCGGCCAGCGACTGTGGATCCGCCCGGCCGAGACCCCCGCTTCATGAGCCTCCGTCCGACCTCATAGCCCGCACCACGCCTCCGACACCGCCGGTCATCCACGGCATCCGGCGCCCGGTACCGCCGGGCACTCCGGCGCCCGCAGCATCCGGCGCGTCGCAGCGGCACGCACGACGCATGCACCAAGCCCCCGCACGGCTCTGTGCCGTACGGGGGCTTGCTGCATGGCTGCGGGGCGGGTCTCCGCGGCGCGCGCGGGAGAAGCGACGCGGAGGTGCTCAGGCCCCCTGGATCACCTGGGTGACGCCGTTGATGATCTGCTGCACGGCGATCGCGGAGAGCATCATGCCCGCCAGCCGGGTCACCAGCACCACGCCGCCGTCCTTGATCACCCGAATGATCAGCAGCGAGTAGCGCATCACCAGCCACAGCACCACATGGATGGCGAGGATCGCCGACCACACCGATATCTGCGCGGTGACGCTGTGGGCCTTCTGCACGGCGAGGATCACCGACACGATGGCACCCGGGCCGGCCAGCAGCGGCATGCCGAGCGGCACCAGCGCCACATTGACGTCCTTGGTGGCCTTGGGCTCCTCGTTCTTGCCGGTGAGCAGGTCGAGCGCGATGAGGAGCAGGAGCAGTCCACCGGCGATCATCAGCGCCGGGACGGAGACGTGCAGATAGTCGAGGATCTGGTGGCCGAGGACACCGAAGACGGCGATGACCCCGCCGGCCACGCAGACCGCCTGGACGGCCATGCGCCGCTGCACCTTCACGGGGCGCCCCGCGGTGAGCGCCAGGAAGATCGGCGTGATCCCCGGGGGATCCATGATGACAAAAAGGGTGACGAACAGAGAGCCGAAGACAGCGATGTCGAACATGCGTGTGGTACAGCCTTGCGAGAACGTGCGGATGGGAGGGTGAGGAAGGGTGTGAGCGTCCGCGGCGCGCCGTCCGGCCGTACAGGCCGACCCGGACCGTCCTGGCGTCGTCCGAGCCGTCCGGCCGCCCCTGGCCGGACTCCCGTCCTGACCGTCAGGCGCGGCGCGCACCGGCCGGGACGCGAGGCACGGCCGGTGGCGTCCGTCCCTGCCCGGACGGAGGACGCGGGCGTCCCGGGCGCGGTCAGGTCGTCAGGTCATCCGGAGGTCGTCAGGCCGTCCGGCCGGCCGGGTCTGCGGTGACCTGCGGGTGCACGGACGGGCACCGGACCACGGGTGGAGCGTGCGGGCCGCGGGCGAGCGGTCAGACGCCGCCGGTGCCGGGGACCGGGAACGCGCCGGTCGCCCGGCGGGTGATCTCCCCGTAGACCTCGGGGTCGGTGGTGCAGCCGCCGAGCGCGACGGTCTTGCGGCTGCCGTGGTAGTCGCTGGAGCCGGTGACCAGCAGCCCCAGGTCCTTGGCCAGGCCGCGCAGTCGCGCGCGGGTGTCGGCGTCGTGGTCCATGTGGTCGACCTCGATGCCGTCGAGGCCGGCGGCGGCCATCTCGGCGATCGCCGACTCGGGGACGGTGCGGCCGCGCTTGGCGGCGGCCGGGTGGGCGAAGACACAGACCCCGCCGGCGTTCTTGACCAGCTGGATGGCCTTGAAGGGGTCGGTCTCGTGCTTCTCGACGTACGCCCGGCCCCCGTCGGCGAGCCACTGGTCGGTGAAGGCGTCGCTCACGGTCTCGACGACGCCCAGTTCCACCAGGGCCGAGGCGATGTGCGGGCGGCCGACCGAGCCGTCGCCGGCGATCCGGGCGACCTGCTCCCAGGTGACCGGGACGCCCAGGTCGTTGAGCTTGGCGACGATGGCCTTGGCGCGCGGCACCCGGTCGTCACGCGTCAGTTCCCGCTCGGCGAGCAGGGCGGGCTCCTCCGGGTCGAAGAGGTAGGCCAGCAGGTGCATGCTGACGCCGCCGAGGCGGCAGGACAGCTCCGCACCGGGGACCAGGGTGAGCCCGGCGGGCAGCGCGGCGCGGGCCTCCGCGTGGCCGCGGGTGGTGTCGTGGTCGGTCAGCGCGACCACGTCGAGTCCGGCAGCGGCGGCCTTGCGCACCAGTTCGGCCGGGGTGTCCGTGCCGTCGGAGGCGGTGGAGTGGGTGTGCAGATCGATGCGCACGCGCAGCCTCCTTCAGTGACGGTCGGACGAGACACCCTGAAGGATAACGGCTGGTGGCGGCACCCTTGTCACAGACGGTCCCCGGCTGCGCCCTTTACACGGCCCGTGCGGCGCCCACCGCGACCCCGGCGGTCGCTCAGGGGTGCAGCAGACGCGGGGAGAGCGCGCCGTAGGGCACCAGTTCCAGCTCGGCGCCCGCCTCCCGCAGGTCGGCGAGGACCAGCTCGTCGTAGAGCAGCAGTCCGGACTGCTCGGGCCAGACCACGGCCCACAGCCACAGCCCGAGGGCCTCGCCGGCGAAGACGGCGCGGTCGGCCGGGGTGCCGGAGACGAGCCACAGCGGGGTCGGGCGGCCGCCGGCGAGCACCTTGGCGTCCGGCGGTTTCTCCACGTCCAGCCGGGGTCCGGGGTCGGGGCCCCCGATGCCGGCGTAGCGGGCACCGAGCCCCACGCCGAGTTCCTCGGCGACCAGGATCAGCTCGCCCATGCCGCCGAGCGGTCCCGGGCCGGAGCAGGCCACCGCGGTGGCCCGGCCGCCGCTGCGGTCGTCGCCGGCGCAGGCCACGCCCGTGAACAGCCAGCCCACCGGCAGCGGCCAGGGCATCCACACGGGGACCTGTGCGCGCTGTACGACGACGTTGAGGGCCTCGACGCTGGGCGGGATCACGGGCTGCAGCGGATACACCGTGCCATGCGCATCGCACTGCCAGGAGTCGTTGAAGAGTCCGGGAGCCCTGACCCGGCCACCGCACTTCGGGCAACTGGGTTCGCCCCTCATAGGGCTCCACGGTCCTACCCGTTCCGCGCCGCGTCAAGGACGATCACCCGTCCGGTGGCGACGGGCGGCGGGGCACCCGCCCACCCGAACTAGATGCGTGTTGCATTTATTAGCCGATCTAACTTAGTGTGTGTATAAGCCAACTATTTCTCCGGTGCATCGCCGGTGCATCGCACGCGGATTGGAGCACAGCATGGGCGCCGACCCTCTCGACGCGGGAGCGGGCAGCATCCTGCGGCAACCCAAGGCGGTCTGGGCGACGGCGGGAGCGTCCGTCGTCGCCTTCATGGGCATCGGTCTCGTCGACCCGATCCTGCCGTCCATCGCCACGGGACTGCACGCCACCCCCAGCCAGGTCTCCCTGCTGTTCACCTCCTACTTCCTGATCACCGCGATCGCGATGCTGGTGACCGGGTTCGTCTCCAGCCGCATCGGCGGCCGCAAGACCCTGCTGCTCGGCCTCGCCTTCGTCGTGGTCTTCGCGGCCCTGTCCGGCACCTCCGGCTCGGTCGGCGAGCTGGTCGGCTTCCGGGCCGGCTGGGGTCTGGGCAACGCCCTGTTCGTCTCCACCGCGCTCGCGGTCATCGTCGGCGCGGCGGCCGGCGGCAGCGCGGCGGCCATCCTGCTGTACGAGTCCGCGCTGGGCCTGGGCATGGCCTGCGGCCCGCTGCTGGGCGCCCTGCTGGGCAACGCCAGCTGGCGCTACCCGTTCTTCGGCACGGCGTTCCTGATGGCCGTCGGCTTCCTGTGCATCGCGGCGTTCCTGAAGGAGCAGCCCAAGCCCGCCCGCAAGACCTCACTGCTGGACCCGCTCAAGGCCCTCGGCCACAGCGGCCTGGCCTCCGCGGCGGTCTCGGCGTTCTTCTACAACTACACGTTCTTCACGGTGCTGGCCTTCACCCCGTTCGTGCTGGACATGACGCCGTACAAGTCCGGTGCGGTGTTCTTCGCCTGGGGTGTGCTGCTCGCCGTGTTCTCGGTGCTCGTCGCCCCGCGCATGCAGGAGCGCTTCGGCTCGCTGAAGGTGCTCGGCGGCTCGCTGGTGCTGCTCGCCGCGGACGTGGTGATCCTCGGCTACGGCAACCACACCACGGCGATCGTCTGCACCATCCTGTCCGGCGCGTTCATCGGCGTGAACAACACCGTCTACACCGAGCTGGCCCTCGGCGTCTCCGACGCGCCGCGCCCGGTGGCCAGCGCCGGCTACAACTTCGTCCGCTGGTTCGCGGCGGCCGCCGCGCCCTGGCTGGCGCCGAAGATCGAGGAGTGGACCGACATCCACATGCCCTTCGTGGTCGCGGGCATCACCGCGGTGGTCGGCGCCCTGGTGATCGCGGCCCGGCGGCGGGTGCTGCGGCACGAGGCCCACGCGGCCCCGGCCCCGCACGCCGCCCAGAAGGGCGCCGCCGCCCTCGCCGACTGACCGCACCGTCGCCCACCGCCCGCACCCTCGCCGGCCGGCCGTGAGATCCGTCACGACCGGCCGGCGGGAACGATGCGGGCCCTCAGTCCAACGGCACGGACCTGCGCAGCGGATCCCGCAGGTCCGTGCCGTGCGTCAGCCAGCGTTCCTGCAGGGCCTGCGCCCCGTGCACGCGCTTGTACGCCGCCTCGTTCGGCGTCATGGGCAGCAGCGGCAGGAACCGCACCGGATCCAGCGGCTCGTCCAGCTCCAGGTCCTCCACCAGCCCGCCCGGCTCGGCCACCAGCACCGAGGTGAAGCCGGCCCCCGGCCACAGCGGCTCCCCCAGGTCCAGCGACGCACCCGGCGCCACGACGACCCCTTCGACCTGCGGGGACGCCGCGAGCACGGCGAGCGGACGGAGCACCTTGTCGGTGCCGGCACGCCCCTGACGCACCGACAGCACCAATTCGGCGCGCGGCCCCTTGACGGGGTCGGCGACCAGTGCCGTGGGGTCGGTCATGGGGTGCGCGGACATGCCGAGGGTGGCGTAGCGGACGAGGGGTCCTTCCTGGTCCTCGCCTCGAAAGCGCAGCACCTCGATGCGGTCCGTGCCGAGGAAGGTGACCGCGGCGCGCGCGTCCGGTTCGCCCAGCGCGGTACACAACCGGGCCTCGACCAGAGGAAGAACATCAGCCATGCGGCGAGCATAGAACTCGTCAGCAGCGGGCAAAGCGGCGCCTTGACACGCCGGGAAACTGATAGTCTTACCCGGTGGTTCGGGGCCGCATGCGCACGCATCGCGTCGGTTCCCGACGTCCCGAAGGAACTCCCTCACGAGGGACCGGCCGGAGGAGGTGGGGCTGTCATGGATCGAAGTCGACCGTGCAGTAGCACCCGCTCTTCCTGCCGCTGAAGCAGCTGGCTGTCCTGGCTCCGGCTGACCGCCACCTCTCGCCCGCGCGCCCTGGCGCGTGTCGCACGGAAGAGCACCTGGCCCGACCGGCCGCCCCTCTCGGCTCACCCGGTCGGCGCACCTGGTCCGTCCGATCCGAATCAGCGACGAAGACCGACACCGCGACGGTGCGGTGCTCCCCGCTTTGTGGACGTGCGAAACATCCTCCTTCCGCCGTGACCGGCCCCTGACAGGGACGGTCTCACGGCCCGTGTGCCGTGCGGGCGGAAGACCGTACGGAACGTCCTCATTCCGGGCAGTTCCAGCCGCCGTGCTGCGCCTCTTCGTCGCTCGTCGCGAAGGAGCCCTGCCATGTCCATGATCCGAGACCTGCGTGCCGTGGTCCGCCCGTCCCGCTCCACGCAGCGCAAGGACACCGGCCTCTACGACACCACCCGCGACTCCGCCACGCCCTCCGCCGTCGTCGACTGCGCCGTCTACCGCGACGGCGTGCGCGTGCCGTCCGACGGGCCGCTGTCGCCGCAGGAGGCGATGCGCCAGGTGCGGCGCGACGGCGGCTTCGTGTGGATCGGTCTGCACGAGCCCACCGAGTCCGAACTGGCGGGCATCGCCGCGGAGTTCGGACTGCACCCGCTGGCCGTGGAGGACGCGGTCAGCGCCCACCAGCGGCCCAAGCTGGAACGTTACGACGACTGCCTGTTCACCGTCTTCAAGACCGTCCACTACGTCGACCACGACCGGCTCACCGCCACCAGCGAGGTCGTCGAGACCGGCGAGGTGATGTGCTTCACCGGACGGGACTTCTTCATCACCGTCCGGCACGGCGGGCAGGGCTCGCTGCGCGCCCTGCGACGCCGGCTGCAGGACAACCCCGAGCTGCTGGGCAAGGGCCCCTCGGCGGTGCTGCACGCCATCGCCGACCATGTCGTCGACGGCTACATCGCGGTCGGCGCCGCACTGCAGGACGACGTCGACGAGGTGGAGACCGAGGTGTTCTCCCCGGGCCGCGGCGGCACCCCGCGCGGCACCGACGCCGGGCGGATCTACCAGCTCAAGCGCGAGGTGATGGAGTTCCGGCGGGCGGTGCTGCCGCTGCTGCGGCCCATGCAGCTGCTCAGCGAGCGCCCGATGCGGCTGATCGACCCGGACATCCAGAAGTACTTCCGGGACGTGGCCGACCACCTGGCCCGGGTGCAGGAGCAGGTCATGGGCTTCGACGAGCTGCTCAACTCCATCCTCCAGGCCAACCTCGCCCAGGCCTCCGTGGCGCAGAACGAGGACATGCGCAAGATCACCGCCTGGGCCGCGATCATCGCCGTGCCGACGATGGTGTGCGGGGTGTACGGCATGAACTTCGAGCACATGCCGGAGCTGCACTGGAAGTACGGCTACCCGGTGGTCATGGCCGTCACCGCCGCGATCTGTCTGGGCATCCACCGCACGCTCAAGCGCAACGGCTGGCTGTGACCGGCCTCGTTACCCTTCTGCCATGACCAGCGAGCTGCTCGACCAGGCCCTCATCGAGGAGGCCAGCAAGAAGTCCGGACTCGTCTGGGTCGCGGCGCCCGGCGCTCCGGCCCGTGCCGTCTGGCACGTCTGGCACGCGGGCGCGGTCTGCCTGGTCGGCGACGGGCCCGGCGAGCAGCCGCTGCACGGCCTGGGCGCCGGGGACACCGTCGAGGTGACCGTGCGCAGCAAGGACAAGGGCGGCCGGCTGGTCACCTGGGCCGCGACCGTCGAGGAGCCGGCCCCGGACTCCGAGGTGTGGCAGGAGACGGCGGCCGAGCTGAAGGGCAAGCGACTCAACGCCCCCGACGCCGCGGCGATGACCGAGCGCTGGGCCCGTGAGTGCCGGGTGCTGCGGCTGGTGCCGACCGGGCGGATCGCGCCGCTGCCGGACGGCTCGCTGGCCGCCGCGCCGCTGCCCACCCCGGCGACGACCCGTGAGCCGGTCCCGGCCGGACTGCCCCGGCTGCTGTTCAAGAAGCGCAGGCGGCGCGGCTGAGCAGCCGCCGCCCGCGGCGGCCGGCGGGTCAGGACGCGGGCAGCTGCTTGCCGTAGTCGACGGTCCGGCTCTTGTCCGGCTCCGTCAGCGACACGTTCTCGTCCCACTCCGAGAAGGTCAGGGTGCCCGCGTCGCCCGCCCGCACCAGGCGCAGCGGATACGGCGTGCCCTCGAGGGACACGTCCAGGGTGCCGCCCGACCCGTCGGAGCCGGTGATCCGGATGGTCCGCGTCCCCGACGCCTCGTGGTAGCCGTCCTTCTCCAGGGTGCCGTGCAGGGTCAGCAGCCCGCCGAGCAGCACCTCCTTGTCGGTGAAGCCGCGCAGCCGCTGGTAGGAGGGGTCGTCCTGGGGCACCTTGACGTACTTGCCGTCGAGTTTCGCGGCGGCGCCGGAGTCCGGGTCTCCGCCCTTGCCGCCGTCGGCGCGGCTCCAGAACGCGGCGTCCGCCTTCAAATACAGCTGCTTGTCCACCCGCAGCAGGTCGAACGTCGTCCCCTGGGAGGTGACCGACCCGGTGCCGCCCTGGGACGACAGCCGCATGTCGAGCTTGTAGGTGCGGCCCTTGGTGACCACGTTCCCCGACAGCCGCACCGAGCGGGCCGCGTCCGCCGCCGCCCGGGTGCGCTGCTGGATCTGTCCGGCGGACAGCTTCCCCACCCCGTTGGTGCCCTCGTCGGGATCCTGCCCCGCGCATCCCGCGAGCCCCGCACCGGCGACGAGGACCAGTGCGCACAGCGTGCCCCTCAGCGCGTTCCGGCGGGTTCGGCCCGGGGGAAGAGCAGTCACAGGTGGCGCTGCCTTTCTGACGTGCGGCGGACGGACGCGGTCGACGCGGAAACGGGGTGCGTCGGGCGGGACGGAGCAGCCCGGTGCGGCGTACGGCAGCGTACCGGTGGCCCGGAACCTTCCCGCGCGCACCCGGGTCCGGTCCGGACGGCCCCGCTCACCAGGGCGCGGCACAACGGAACGGACTAGCCTGAAGCCCGTCCGAGCGGGCAAGCGGAACAACAGGCGCATCACACCCGTCCGATGCCTCGCGCATCACGGATGCAGGCGGCATCACGGAGCAGGAAGCATCACGGAGCAGGCAAAGGAGGCGCGGCCATGGCAGCGGGCGCCCCGCGGATCTTCGTCTCTCACCTGTCCGGCGTCGCCGTCTTCGACCCGAACGGCGACCAGGTGGGGCGCGTACGGGATCTGGTCGTCATGCTCCGGGTCGGGCACCGGCCTCCCCGGCTGCTCGGGCTGGTCGTCGAACTGCCCACCCGGCGCCGCATCTTCCTGCCCATGACCCGGGTGATCGGTATCGAGTCCGGTCAGGTCATCACCACCGGGGTGCTCAACGTGCGGCGCTTCGAGCAGCGGCCCACCGAACGGCTCGTCTTCGGCGACCTGCTGGACCGGCGGGTGAAGCTGCGGGAGACCGGCGAGGAGGTGACCGTGCTGGACGTGTCGGTGCAGCAGCTGCCCGCCCGCCGGGACTGGGAGGTGGACCGGGTCTTCGTCCGCAAGGGCCGCAAGGGCGGCGCGTTCCGGCGCGGCCGGGGCGAGACGCTGACCGTGGAGTGGTCGGCGATCACCGGCATGTCCCTGGAGGAGCAGGGGCAGGGCGCGGAGACCCTGCTGGCCACCTTCGAACAGCTGCGCGCCGCCGATCTGGCGAACATGCTGCACCACCTGTCCGCCAAGCGGCGCGCCGAGGTCGCCGCCGCCCTGGACGACGACCGGCTCGCCGATGTGCTGGAGGAGCTGCCGGAGGACGACCAGATCGAGATCCTCGGCAAGCTGCAGAGCGAACGCGCCGCCGACGTGCTGGAGGCCATGGACCCCGACGACGCGGCCGACCTGCTGGGCGAGCTGCCCGTGGAGGAACGCGAGCGGCTGCTGGGCCTGATGAAGCCCGGCGACGCGGCCGACATGCGCCGGCTGATGGCGTACGAGGAGCGCACCGCGGGCGGTCTGATGACCACCGAGCCGATCGTGCTGCGCCCGGACGCCACCGTCGCCGACGCGCTCGCCCGGATACGCAACCCCGACCTGTCGCCCGCGCTGGCCGCCCAGGTCTACGTCTGCCGCCCGCCCGACGAGACCCCGACCGGCAAGTATCTGGGCACCGTCCACTTCCAGCGGCTGCTGCGCGACCCGCCCTACAGCCTGGTCAGCGCCCTCGTGGACGACGATCTGCAGCCGCTCGCGCCGGACGCGGCGCTGCCGGTGGTCGCCGGGTTCTTCGCCACCTACGACATGGTGGCCGCGCCCGTCGTCGACGAGTCCGGCTCGCTGCTGGGCGCCGTCACCGTGGACGACGTGCTGGACCACATGCTGCCGGAGGACTGGCGGGAGACCGAGTACCACCTGGACGAAGGGGCTGCCTGAGATGGCGGCCGAGCGCGACACCGCCCGGGAGAGACACCCGGCCGGGGCCACCGCCGCCGGACGGCCCCGGGGCGGCCGGCTGGACCAGCCGCGCGCGCCCCGGCGCCGACTGCTGCCCGAGTGGGACCCGGACGCCTTCGGCCGGATGTCGGAGCGCATCGCCCGCTTCATCGGCACCGGGCGCTTCCTGGTGTGGATGACGGTGGTCATCCTGGTGTGGGTGGTGTGGAACGTGGCCGCGCCCGAGCACCTGCGCTTCGACGAGTATCCGTTCATCTTCCTCACGCTGGCGCTGTCCCTGCAGGCCTCCTACGCCGCCCCGCTGATCCTGCTGGCGCAGAACCGGCAGGACGACCGGGACCGGGTCAACCTCGAGCAGGACCGCAAGCAGAACGAGCGGTCCATCGCCGACACCGAGTACCTGACCCGGGAGATCGCCGCGCTGCGCATGGGCCTGGGCGAGGTGGCCACCCGCGACTGGATCCGCTCCGAGCTGCAGGATCTCGTCAAGATCCTGGAGGAACAGCGCGCGGACGGCGACGGGCAGCACCGGCCGGAGGCATTCGGGACCATCGGGGCAGAACACCCCCGCGGGCGTGACCGGGACGACCGCTGACCGGGTCCCGGCGGCGCGGCCCCGGGCCGTACCATCGACGGTATGGCTACGGAAGACGCGGTGCGCGAAGCACTGGCGACGGTGAACGACCCCGAGATCAACCGCCCCATCACCGAACTCGGGATGGTCAAAGAGGTGCGGATCGGCGCCGACGGCGCCGTCGCGGTCACCGTGTACCTGACGGTCTCCGGCTGCCCGATGCGCGAGACGATCACCGAGCGCGTGCGCGAGGCCGTCTCCCGCGTCGAGGGGGTCACCCGGGTCGACGTCTCGCTGGACGTGATGAGCGACGAGCAGCGCCGGGAGCTGGCGGCGGCCCTGCGCGGCGGTCAGGCCGAGCGCGAGGTGCCCTTCGCCAAGCCCGGCAACCTCACCCGGGTCTACGCGGTCGCCTCCGGCAAGGGCGGCGTCGGCAAGTCCTCGGTGACGGTGAACCTGGCGGCGGCGATGGCCGCCGACGGCCTGAAGGTCGGTGTCGTGGACGCCGACATCTACGGCCACAGCGTGCCCCGCATGCTCGGCGCGGACGGCCGCCCCACCCAGGTCGAGAACATGATCATGCCGCCGTCGGCCCACGGCGTGAAGGTCATCTCCATCGGCATGTTCACCCCGGGCAACGCACCGGTCGTCTGGCGCGGCCCGATGCTCCACCGGGCGCTGCAGCAGTTCCTCGCCGACGTGTACTGGGGCGACCTGGACGTGCTGCTGCTGGACCTGCCGCCCGGCACCGGCGACATCGCGATCTCCGTGGCCCAGCTGATCCCGAACGCCGAGATCCTGGTCGTGACGACCCCGCAGCAGGCGGCGGCCGAGGTGGCCGAGCGGGCCGGCTCCATCGCGGTGCAGACCCACCAGAAGATCGTCGGCGTGGTCGAGAACATGTCCGGCCTGCCCTGCCCGCACTGCGGCGAGATGGTCGACGTCTTCGGCACCGGCGGCGGGCAGCTCGTCGCGGACGGCCTGACCCGCACCACGGGCACCTCGGTGCCGGTGCTCGGCTCCATCCCGATCGACGTGCGGCTGCGCGAGGGCGGCGACGAGGGCAAGCCGGTGGTGCTGAGCGACCCGGACTCGCCGGCGGGTGCGGCGCTGCGCGCGATCGCGGGCAAGCTCGGCGGCCGTCAGCGGGGCCTGGCCGGGATGTCCCTGGGCATCACCCCGAAGAACAAGTTCTAGCCTCCCTGCGGCCCGCACAGGGCGTGCGCAAGGGCGTCGTCCCCGCACCGGGGCGGCGCCCTTCGCCGTGCACCGGCGCGGGGCCGGACCCCGGCGGCACTCACCCGGGGCCGGACCCCGGGGGCAGCTCACGCCGGGCCGGACCCCGGGGGCAGCTCACGCCGGACCGGACCCCGGGGGCAGCTCACGCCGGACCGGACCCCGGGGGCAGCTCACGCGGGGCCGGGCCCCGGCGGCGGATCAGCTGTACGCGGTGAGGTCCTCGACCACGGCGAAGCCGAGGCCGTAGGCGCTCATGCCCCGCCCGTACGCCCCCAGGTGCACGCCTCGCGAAGTGGTCCCGGCGAGCACCCAGCCGAACTCGGACTCACGGTAGTGGAAGGAGGACGGGACCCCGTCCACGGGCAGGGTGAGCGTCGTCCATTCCGGCCCGGACAGGTCGTCGGCGAGCACCCACGCGGTCTCGGTCTGCTGCTCCAGCCAGTCGTCGCGCAGGGCGTGGTCCATCTGCAGCGGCCAGCTGAACGACAGCAGCCCCACCCCGGCCAGCCAGGCCGCCGAGGAGACGGAAGTGGCCTCCAGCTGGCCGGTGCCGTCGGACAGCCGGCGCTCGGGATGGGCGGCGACGGTGACGACGACCGCGAACTTGTCCCTGGGCTCCTCCGGGGAGCCGGAGACGAACTCGTTGCGCACCGTGGGCTCGTCGCCGTGCCCCAGCGACCCGTGCTCGACGGTTCCGTCGGCGGAGACGCCAACCTGCATCAGCCTGCGCGGGCCGGTGAAGGCCGCGTCCAGGCCGTACCAGGGGAAGGGCGCCAGCAGGTAGTCGTCGAGCGCACGCCGACCGGAGGGACGTGAGCCGTCCTCCTCCGCGGCCGGTGCCTGCGCGACCGCCCTCTGTGTCGTCTCCATCTGCCCGGACGCCTCCTCGCTCTCGCCGGACCGCGGCCACCCGCCCCCCTCGGGCGCATTGACGCGGTCCGCACAACAACTCGGCAGCATATCGAGCCCGCCTCGGGCATTCGGGCATACGCCCGGTACATGGGGCGCCGGACGGGCCGCGTACGCCCCCGGTGGCGCATCCCACCGGGTGACGCGGGCCCCGGACGGGTCAGGCCGTGCGCCTCAGGTGGCGTCGGCGTCGAAGGGCGGGTGGTCGTCGCGGGCGGGGCTCGCCGGCCTCTTGGTCAGCTCGACCCGGCCGCCGGACGCCGAGGAGGACGAGCCGGACGTGTCGGGGCCGGTGTCCACGCCGTGCACCGCGTCCGCGACCTCGGCCATCTCCTTCTTCAGGTCGAAGCC
The DNA here is from genome assembly GCF_045209695.1 of Streptomyces thermoviolaceus. Lineage (NCBI taxonomy): Bacteria > Bacillati > Actinomycetota > Actinomycetes > Kitasatosporales > Streptomycetaceae > Streptomyces > Streptomyces thermoviolaceus. The sequence continues at coordinate 1,985,793 of NZ_CP109280.1, forward strand.
GCTGCGGATCTCCTTCAGCCCCAGGTCGTCGTTCTCCAGCTGCTTGCGGATGAACGTCTTCGGGTTGAGGTCCTCGAACTCGAAGTCCTTGAACTCCGGGCCCAGCTCCCGGCGGATGTCCTGCTTGGCGCTCTCCGAGAACTCACGGATCTTCCGGATCGTGCGCATCACGTCCTGGACGACCTTCGGGAGCTTGTCCGGACCGAACACGAGCAAGCCCAGGACGATGATCGCCGCCAGCTCGGGCAGTCCTATGTCGTTGAACACCTGAAGCTCCTTGCGATGTCCGTGGTCCTCGGGCCTCCGGTGGTCCGGTGGGTGCGGGATCTTTCCATGGTCCGGGCCGGGTCCACGGTACCCGGCCCGGGTGTCCCCCCGGTACTGTCCCGCAGGGTCGGAGTGCCGGTGCCCGACGAGGTTCGCCGCCCGTTCGCCTGCCGGACACCGCACGTTGGGCCGTTCGGCCCGCCGTGCGCGAGGAGCGTGTGACGTCGGCGTCAGTCACGGACCGGCACCGCCCAGGGGCGACGAGGGTCACCGCGCGGGTGCACGGGGACGTGTCCGCGGGCGCTCGGGAACGCCTCCGCGGCGGGTGACGCCGGATGCGCCGGCCGTGCACGCGGGCGGGCGGCCCGGCGCCGGTCAGCGGGTCGCCGTGGAGCCGGGCGACGTGGTGGGCGAGGGGGCGGCGGACGTGGGGAGCTGGGGCGCCGCGAGCAGTCCGGGTGCCGTCAACCGCGGGTCCCCCGACCACGCGGCCAGGCCGAACGGCGGCCGCATCAGCAGCGGGCGTATCTGCGACGACAGGGCCCCGGCATCGGCCGCCGGGAGGGACGGCGCGGCGAGGGGCTGTATCGCCTCCTGGGAGCGCTCACCGGCCGGCTGGGGGATGCCCGGGAGCAGCGGGGCGGACTGTGCGGTGGGCGCGGTCGTCTGCGCCTCGGGGGCGAAGACCCGTCCCTGTGCCGCCGTGGACGCCCCGTCGAGCGGGCGGCGCCGTGTCGTCTCCTGGGTCGTCGCGGCGGCCGTCCCGGCCGGGCTGGCCGGCGTGACATTGCTGCCGGAGCCCGAGCCGCCGCGGGCCTCCACGGCCGTGCCGCCCGCGGTGCTGCCGGTCACCCCGCCCAGGGCGATCGCGGCCAGCGACACCGCACCGGCGGCGACGAACGCCATCCGCAGGCCGCGCGAGGAGGAGCGCTCCGCATCGGGCCGGGCCACGGGGTGGACACGGAACCCGGAGGAGGGTTCCGGCTCGGGCTCGGCCGGATGCGGACGGGCCGGGAGGACGCCGAACGCGAACCGCTCACCGCGTCCGCCCCCGAACACTCCGTCGTCCCCGAGCCGTCCGGACGGCCCGGGGAACGGGCTGCGCAGTCCTCCTCCGCCCAGCGGTCCGCCGCCGCTGCCGGGGTCGCCCGCCCAGGCCAGCCCGTTGAGGCGGGCCAGGAGGCTCTCGGAGGGCGGCGGCGGGGCCGCCTGGGCGAAGACGCTCTTCAGCCGGCGCTGGGCGTCCACCTCCGCCTTGCACTTCGGACAGGTGGCCACGTGCGCGAGCACGCGTTCCCGCGCGTCGGGCCCCAGCTCGCCGTCCACCAGGGCGGACAGGCGGTCTCCCAGATGCTGCTCCGCGAGCCGCCGCGCGGCGGGCTCCGATCGTGATCCACTCACGCGGTCGCGCCCCCTCCCCCCAGTGCGGGAACGCGCGGCACGAAGCGGCGCCGCTGGGCGCGGGCCTCGGGCGAGCGGTGCGCCAGGGCCTTGCGCAGCTGGGAGCGGCCGCGGTGGATGCGGGAGCGGACGGTGCCGAGCTTGACGCCCAGGGTGGCGGCGATCTCCTCGTAGGACAGGCCCTCGATGTCGCACAGCACGACCGCCGCGCGGAACTCGGGCGCCAGGGTGTCCAGGGCCTGCTGGATGTCGGCGTCGAAGTGGGCGTCGTTGAACAGCTGCTGCGGGGTGGGTTCCCGGCTGGCCAGCCGCTCGGCCGCGTCCTCGCCGAGCGCGTCGAAGCGGATGCGCTGCTTGCGGCGGACCATGTCCAGGAAGAGGTTGGTGGTGATGCGGTGCAGCCAGCCCTCGAAGGTGCCCGGGGTGTAGGTCGACAGGGAGCGGAAGACGCGGACGAAGACCTCCTGGGTGAGGTCCTCGGCGTCGTGCTGGTTGCCGGTGAGGCGGTAGGCCAGCCGGTAGACCCGGCCGCTGTGGGTGCTGACGATCTCCTCCCAGGTGGGCGGAGTCCACGCCTGCCCGTCCGCGTCGGTGGTGAAGGTCGCGGTCTGGGCGGGGCGCTCGGCGTGGCTCGCGTCAGCAGCGGTGTCGTTCACGGATTTCGGCCTGCCCGCCGATCCGAGAAAGCGCCGCAGCACTCCTCCCCGATCCACAGGCACGGCCGCACCTCCCCTGTCGGCTCCGGTGATGTCCAGTGGAGCCCCTACCATAGCCACCTCGTCCGTTAGCTCCGGATAAGCGGTTTTACGAGAATTTGACACGCAAGGGTGCGGCTCGTGCGCCGCGTCCGTCGCCCGGGCATCATGTCCGTCCCCTCTGCGCTTCCACAGGCTCACACCGGCCCTCTGCGGCCGCCTGTCCCACCCTGGAAACGACCGGTCCCATCTGGGGGTTCCCGGTCCCAGCGGATACAGTCACGCCCAGGCACACACGGGGACAGGAGAGGGTCATTACCGGCAACCGGCAGGCGAGCTGGGCGTTCGCCGACGCCTATGCCGCCGAGGACGAGGCACTGCGCTGGGCCCGCGACCGAGCCCGCGAGGCGGGCCTGCGCTCGGTATCACCCAGTGCGGGGGCCACGCTGCGCCTGCTCGCCGCCGCCGTCGACGCCAAGGCGGTCGCGGAGATCGGGACCGGCACCGGGGTCTCCGGCATCCATCTGCTGCACGGCATGCGTCCGGACGGCGTGCTGACCACCGTGGACACCGAGCCGGAGCACCAGCAGTCCGCCCGCCAGGCGTTCCGCGCCGCGGGCTTCGCCGGCAACCGTGCCCGATTCATTCCCGGACCGGCGCTGGACGTGCTGCCCCGGCTCGCGGACGCGGGCTACGACCTGGTGTTCTGCGACGGGGACCGGCTGGAGTTCCCGGAGTACCTCACGGAGTCGCTGCGCCTGCTCAGGCCGGGCGGTCTGGTGGTCTTCGCGGGGGTCTTCGCGAACGGGCGGACGGTGGGCTCCGGCCCCCAGCCCACGGAGGTGCTGCGGCTGCGGGAGCTGCTGCGCATTGTGCGGGAGAGCGACGAGGTGATGCCGTCGCTGCTGCCGGTGGGCGACGGTCTGCTGTGCGCGGTGAGGCGCTGACGGCCGCACACCGGCCGCGTCGGGTCGCCGCACGGGGCACCGGTCTCGGGGTGCACCGATCACGGGCAGCGCGTGAGGAACGCACGGGCCGATCGCGGCCTGCCGGGGGCGGACCCGGCGACGACGGCCGCCCCGGCACCGCGTACGATGCCGGGGCGGCCGAAAAGGTATGGTCGTGTGCGCGTCAGCCGACGACCTTCTTGAGGGCGTCGCCGAGCGCGTCGGCCTCGTCCGGGGTCAGCTCGACGACGAGCCGACCGCCGCCTTCGAGCGGAACGCGCATGACGATGCCCCGCCCCTCCTTGGTCACCTCGAGCGGGCCATCACCCGTCCGCGGCTTCATGGCCGCCATGCTCGTTCCCCTTCCTGAAACCCAGCTCATCGTCTAAGCCGACGGCCCATCGAAGGGCACGCGCGCGGTCCTCGCCGCAATGGCCCCGGACACGCGTCACCGGCGTCGAACACATTGCTTCCCAGCCATTATCCCGCATCACAGGACCCGATGACCAACATCGGTCCGCATCGCTTGGACAACGCGCGCAGGCAAAACCACCCAATTCGGCGATGGAGCTGCGATACTTCGCCCCCGCCCGCGCGCCCGGCACCCGGCCGGGCACCGTTTTTCTTTGACGCAGGTCACACCGCGGCGTCACGCCAGGGCCGCCGATCTCCGCCATGCTGTCCTTCGACCACCCCGTACCGAGCGGTACGGGCCTGCCGTGACACCGGAGGGGATGCCCCATGGCCGACACCGTGCTCTACGAGGTCAGCGACGGACTCGCGACGATCGTGCTGAACCGCCCGGAGGCGATGAACGCGCTGAACATCGCGACCAAGAACGCCCTCCGGGACGCGGCCGAGGCGGCCGCGGCCGACGAGACCGTGCGCGCCGTCCTGCTGACCGCCGCCGGGGACCGGGCGTTCTGCGTCGGACAGGACCTCAAGGAGCACATCGGGCTGCTGCACGGCGACCGGGAGCGCGGTCAGGGGCAGACGATGACCACGGTCCGCGAGCACTACAACCCGATCGTGCGGGCGCTGGCCGGGGCCGCCAAGCCGGTGGTCGCCGCCGTCAACGGCGTGGCCGCCGGAGCGGGCTTCGGCTTCGCACTCGCCGCGGACTACCGGGTCGTCGCCGAGACCGCGTCGTTCACCACCTCCTTCGCGGGCGTGGCGCTCACCGCCGACTCCGGCGTCTCCTGGACCCTGCCGCGGGTGGTCGGGCCCAGCCGGGCCATGGACCTGCTGCTCTTCCCGCGCAGCATCAGCGCCCAGGAGGCGTACGAGCTGGGCATCGCCCACCGGGTGGTGCCGGCCGCCGAGCTGCGCGCCGAGGCCGAGAAGACGGCCCGCGCGCTGGCCGAGGGCCCGACGGTGGCGTACGCGGCGCTGAAGGAGTCGGTCGCCTACGGGCTGACGCACTCCCTGACGGAGACCCTGGAGAAGGAGGACGAGCTGCAGACCCGGGCCGGGCAGTCCGAGGACCACGCGATCGCCGTCCAGGCGTTCGTGAACAAGGAGAAGCCGGTCTACCGGGGCCGCTGACCGGGCACGGGCCGGCCGCCGTCCCCGGGGCCGCGCGCGGTCAGGGACGGCGGCGGGCCACGCAGCCGGCGAGGTGGTCGTCGACCAGGCCGCAGGCCTGCATCAGTGCGTAGGCCGTCGTCGGGCCGACGAAGCGCAGCCCGCGCTTCTTCAGCGCCTTCGCCAGGGCCGTGGACTCGGGTGTGACCGCGGGGACGTCGCCGAGGGTGCGCGGTGCCGGGCGGGCGTCCGGGCCGGGGGCGTGGGACCAGACGAGGGCGTCCAGCTCGCCGGGGGCCCACTCGGCGAGCACCCGTGCATTGGCGAGGGTGGCGTCGATCTTGGCGCGGTTGCGGATGATGCCGGTGTCGGCGAGCAGCCGCTCCCGGTCGGCGTCCGTGAACCGGGCCACCTTCGCGATCTCGAAGCCGGCGAAGGCGGCGCGGAAGCCCTCCCGGCGGCGCAGGATGGTGATCCACGACAGGCCGGACTGGAAGGCCTCCAGGCTGAGGCGCTCGTAGAGAGCGTCGTCGCCGTGGACGGGCCGGCCCCACTCCTCGTCGTGGTAGGCCACGTACTCGGGCGCGGACAGCGCCCAGGGGCAGCGCGGGGCGCCGTCCGGTCCCGGCACCGGACCGGTCCCGTCCGGCACGGGCGTCCCGGCGACCGGGCCCTCGGCCCCGGGCGGGGTGCGGTGCGCCTCGGTCACGGCTGTTCCTCGGTGCCGGGCTGCTCGGGGCGGGTGCGGGACGCGGCGGCGCGGGCACCGGCCAGCGCGGACTCCAGGTCGGCGATCCGGGCCTCGCGCTCGGCCAGTTCGGCGCCGAGCCGGCTCAGTGCGTCGTCGACGTCGGCCATGCGGTAGCCGCGGACCGCGAGCGGGAAGCGCAGGTTCTCCACGTCCGCGCGGCTCACCGGGCGGTCGGGCGGCAGCGGGTCGTGCAGCCGCTCGGGCGCGGCCTCGGGCAGCGGGCCGTCCCCCTCGCCCCCGCCCACCACGGCGAGCGTGACCGCGGCGACCACGACGGCGAGCGCGCCGACCAGGAACAAGAACATAACCATCGCTTCGGTCCCCACGGAGTCGTCGGACGGGTCGGGTGTGCCAGGGTCGATCGTGCCATGCGAGTCTGACAGTCGGGGTCTTGCGTCCGGATCGGGAAGGTCCGGACGGCAGTCCACAAGGCGGTCCCGCACCAGCGGGCCACAGGCAACGCGGGAAATGAGGTCACAGGGGATGCTCAGGCTGGGCAGGCGTGAGTTCGGCGCGAACGAGCCGGTGATCATGGCGATCGTCAACCGGACCCCCGACTCCTTCTACGACCAGGGGGCGACGTTCCGCGACGAACCGGCGCTGGCCCGGGTGGAGCAGGCGGTGGCCGAGGGGGCGGCGATCATCGACATCGGCGGGGTGAAGGCCGGGCCGGGTGAGGAGGTCACGGCCGAGGAGGAGGTGAGGCGCACGGCCGGTTTCGTGGCCGAGGTGCGGCGCCGCTTCCCCGACGTGGTGATCAGCGTGGACACCTGGCGGGCCGAGGTGGGCGAGGCCGTCTGCGAGGCCGGGGCGGATCTGCTCAACGACGCGTGGGGCGGCGTGGATCCGCGGCTGGCCGAGGTGGCGGCGCGCCACCGGGTGGGCCTGGTGTGCACCCACGCCGGCGGTGTCCAGCCGCGCACGCGGCCGCACCGGGTGACGTACGACGACGTCATGGCCGACATCCTCAAGGTCACCCTGGGCCTGGCGGAGCGGGCCGTGGCGCTGGGCGTGCCCCGCGAGTCGGTGCTGATCGACCCGGGGCACGACTTCGGCAAGAACACCCGGCACAGCCTGGAGGCCACGCGCCGGCTGGACGAGATGGTGGCCACCGGCTGGCCGGTGCTGGTCTCCCTGTCCAACAAGGACTTCGTGGGCGAGACGCTGGACAAGCCGGTCAAGGAGCGGCTGCTGGGCACGCTGGCCACGACGGCCGTCTCGGCGTGGCTGGGGGCCCAGGTGTACCGGGTGCACGAGGTCGCCGAGACCAAGCAGGTGCTGGACATGGTGGCCTCGATCGCCGGCCACCGTCCGCCCGCCGTGGCCCGGCGGGGGCTGGCGTAGGGCGCGGACACGCCGCGGGGCGGCCGCCCGGCCGCCCCGCTTCTGCTTCCCGGCCCCGGCTACTTCCCGGCCTCCTTGGACACCAGCGCCACCGCCTCGTCCACGTCGTCCGTCACGTGAAACAGGGTGAGGTCCGACGCGGACGCCTTGCCCTGGGCGATGAGGGTGCCGGTGAGCCAGTCCACCAGGCCGCCCCAGTAGCCGCTGTCGAACAGCACGATCGGGAAGCGGGTGACCTTCCGGGTCTGGACGAGGGTGAGTGCCTCGAAGAGTTCGTCGAGCGTGCCCAGGCCGCCGGGCAGGACCACGAAGCCCTGGGCGTACTTGACGAACATCATCTTCCGGACGAAGAAGTAACGGAAGTTGAGCCCGATGTCGACGTACGGGTTCAGGCCCTGCTCGAAGGGCAGCTCGATGCCCAGGCCCACGGAGATGCCGCCGGCCTCGCAGGCACCCTTGTTCGCGGCCTCCATGGCGCCCGGACCGCCGCCGGTGATCACCGCGAAGCCCGCCTCGACCAGGCCGCGGCCCAGCCGCACGCCCGCCTCGTACTCCGGGGAGTCCACCGGGGTCCGGGCGGAACCGAAGACGCTGATCGCGGGCGGGAGTTCGGCCAGGGTGCCGAAGCCCTCGATGAACTCCGACTGGATGCGCAGCACCCGCCAGGGGTCGGTGTGCACCCAGTCGGTCGGAGCGCGTTCGTCGAGCAGCCGCTGGTCCGTGGTGCTGGCCTGGACCTGGCTGCGGCGGCGGAGGACCGGTCCCAGGCGCTGCTCCTCAGGTGGCCGCTTGGTGCCCTCGGGGTTGCCCGTAGCCATGTGCGCTCCCTCCGTGTGCGGTCGTTCCGCTTCAGCGTAGATCTCCGCGGGTGACGGGAGGGGGACCTCGGCATGTCCCGCGCGCGGCGCCCCGGTGGATGCTTCCGGGGCGCCGGCCGCCGCCGTGCGGGCGGGGCGGGCCGGTCTCAGCCGGTCAGCCAGGTGCGCAGCCGCTCCTCGCAGGCGAGGATCTTCGCCGTCTCGACGCGTTCGTCCCGCTTGTGCGCCAGGTGGGGGTTGCCGGGACCGTAGTTGACGGCCGGGACGCCGAGGGCGGAGAAGCGGGAGACGTCCGTCCAGCCGTACTTGGGCTGCGGGGTGCCGCCGACGGCCTCGACGAAGGCCGCCGCGGCCGGGTGGTTCAGGCCGGGCAGGGCGCCCGGGCTGTGGTCGTCGACGACGAACTCCTCGACGCCGCAGTCCGCGAACACCTCGTGGACGTGGGCGACCGCCTCCTCGGGCGTGCGGTCCGGCGCGTAACGGAAGTTGACCGTCACGACGCACTCGTCGGGGATGACGTTGCCGGCCACGCCGCCCACGATCCGCACCGCGTTCAGGCCCTCGCGGTACTGCAGACCGTCGATGACCGGATGGCGCGGCCGGTACTCCGCGAGCCGGGCCAGGACGGGCGCGGCGGCGTGGATGGCGTTGGAGCCCATCCAGGAGCGTGCCGAGTGCGCCCGCTCACCCTTGGTCCTCAGCAGCATGCGCAGCGTGCCCTGGCAGCCGCCCTCGACCTGGCCGTCGGAGGGTTCCAGCAGCACCGCGAAGTCGCCCTGCAGCCAGTCGGGGCGGGCCTCGGCGACATGGCGGAGCCCGTTCAGCTCCGCGGCGACCTCCTCGTTGTCGTAGAAGACGAAGGTCAGATCGCGGTTCGGGTCGGGCACGGTCGCCGCGATGCGCAGCTGGACGGCGACGCCGGACTTCATGTCGCAGGTGCCGCAGCCCCACAGCACCCCGTCCTCGTCCAGGCGGGAGGGCACGTTGCCGGCGATGGGAACGGTGTCGATGTGGCCGGCCAGGATCACCCGCTCCGCGCGGCCCAGCCCGGTGCGGGCGACGATGTTGTTGCCCAGGCGGTCGACCGTCAGGTGGGGCAGGGCGCGCAGGGCGGCCTCGATCGCGTCGGCGAGCGGTTCCTCGGTGCCGCTCTCCGAGGGGAAGTCGACGAGCTGCGCGGTCAGCCGCGCGGCGTCCAGCGTGAGGTCAAGCGGGGTGTCGGCCATGTCCTCGACCCTAACCCGCGGTGCGGCCCGCGCCCGCCGGGCGCGCCCGTCGCCGGGCCCGGCGCGCCCCGGCCGGCTGCCGGGTGGCCAACGTCCGGCTCCCCCGGGCGCGTTGAGCTGGGAACTCCTGCCCCCACCTGGCTCGACAGCGGGCTCGTCTCCAGTACCTTGTACCGCGTGTCTGAGCCGTCCCCCACATCGAAACGTCGTGGCCGCCTCCTGAGAATCGGGGCGGCCGTTGCCGTTCTGCTCGCGCTCGCGGGATATCTCACGGTGCAGTACGTGACGGGTGGCGCTGCCCCCGGCTGCAAGGTGGTCGCCGCGCACGGCGACGCGTCGTACGAGTTCACCCCGGAGCAGGCGGTGAACGCGGCGACGATCGCGGCCGTCGGCACCGGGCGGGGCATGCCCGAGCGGGCCGTGACCATCGCGCTGGCGACCGCGCTGCAGGAGTCGGGCCTGCGCAACCTGAACCACGGCGACCGCGACTCCCTCGGGCTGTTCCAGCAGCGGCCGTCCCAGGGCTGGGGCACCCCGCAGGAGATCATGGACCCGACGTACGCCGCCGGGATGTTCTACGAGCACCTCGCCAAGGTGCCCGACTACACGGATCTGCCGTTGACCGTGGCCGCCCAGCGGGTGCAGCGCAGCGGTTTCCCGGAGGCGTACGCCAAGCACGAGCCGGACGCCACACTGCTCGCGGACGCCCTCACCGGGCACTCCGCCGCCACGCTGACCTGCCAGGGCCGCCCGAGCGCGACGGCGACCGCCGGTCCGCAGGCGGTGCGGGCGGCGCTGGTGCGCGACTTCGGGCGGGACGTGCTGCAGGAGGCCGGTGCGGTGGTGGACGACGACGGGGCGTCGCCGTCGCCCGCGGCACCGCACGCCTCGGCCGTGGACGACCGGACCGTGACGCTGCCGGTGTCCGCCGCCCCGCAGGACGGGCGCAGCGCGCGGCAGCGCGGCTGGCAGCTGGCGCACTGGGCGGTGGCCAACGCCTCGGCGCTGCACATCGAGCGCGTCTCCTACGCCGGCCGGGAGTGGACCGCCGGGCTCACCGACGGCGAGTGGCACCCGGTGGACGCCAAGAACGACGACCGGCCCGGCACCGGGGCGGACGCCGGCGCGGTACGGATCACCACCGGACACTGACAGGGCCGTCCCGTGGCCCGGCGGACACGGGGCGCGGGACGGCAGCGAGGAGTGTCGGACGCGTCTGCGCCCGTTCCCCCTGCCGGGTGATCCACGACCCCCCGGCCCGGCAGGGGGAACGGGCTCGCGCACCGCCCGTTCCCCTGGCCCGAACCGCCAGGGCACGCAAGGACGAAAGGATTCCGCAGGCACCCGCCGCGAAATTCCTTTCGTCCGTTTTTGTGTGCAGCAGATCATGCGATGCGCTGCCGATCCTTTACGTCGGCGCACCGCAACCTTTCCGCCCTTCGAGCGGTAGTCACAGCGTCCGTGCCCCGCCGTCCGGCGGGGTCGCGCACGCACGTGTTCACACCCGAAATCTTTCCGCCGAAGGAGCACCATGTCCCTCCCCCTGACCCGCCGGATCGCCCGTGCCGCGCTGCTCGTCGCCGCGGGAGCGGCCGCCGGGGTCGGTGCGGCCGGCTCCGCCTCCGCCGCTCCCACGCTGCCGGTCTCCCCGGACCTGGGCGGGCTGACCGCCCTGGACGGGGCGCGCGTCGGCGACACCGTGGACAGCGCGGCGCAGCACGTCACCGGGGCCGCGGGTGACACCGGCAGCAAGGTGCTGAAGCAGACGGTCCCGGCCGCAGGCAAGGCGGGCGGCGGGCTGGTGAAGAAGGCCGCGCCGGCGGCGCAGAAGACGGCCGGTGACGTCGCCGGCACCGCGGCCGGCGTGGTCGCGGACACCACCACGACGGCGGCCCGGAGCAGCCTGCCGACCCAGTCCCTGCCGTCGGCCGGCCTGCCCCTGGGCGGCTGAGCGGGGGCACGCCCGGCGCGCCGCGCGGACCGGATCCGACGAGCGGCGCGGCGCACGAAAGGCCCGGCGGCACGAAAGGGGCCCGGGGGACGATCCCCGGGCCCCTTCGCCGTTCACACCCTGCGGGGCGGCTACTGCGCCAGCCGGCGCGCCGCCGCCTCGATCCGCTCGTCGGTGGCCGTCAGGGCCACCCGCACGAACCTCTCACCGGCCGGCCCGTAGAAGTCGCCCGGGGCGACCAGGATGCCCCGTTCGGCCAGGTGGGCGACCGTGTCCCAGCAGGACTCGTCCCGCGTGGCCCACAGGTACAGGCCGGCCTCGCTGTGCTCGATACGGAAGCCGTGGTCGAGCAGCGCCCGGCGCAGCACGGTGCGGCGGGCGGCGTACCGCTCGCGCTGCTCGTGGACGTGGGCGTCGTCGCCCAGGGCGGCCACGGCGGCGGCCTGGGTCGGCGCCGAGGTCATCATGCCGCCGTGCTTGCGGATCTGCAGCAGCGGATCGAGAACCGCCGGGTCGCCGAGCAGGAAGGCGGCACGGTATCCGGCGAGGTTGGACCGCTTGGACAGGGAGTGCACCGCGACGACGCCGTCCAGCGAGCCGCCGTTGACGTCCGGGTGCAGGACGGAGACCGGCTCGGTCTCCCAGCCCAGCTCCAGGTAGCACTCGTCGGCGACGACGAGGACGCCGTGCTCCCGGGCCCAGGCGACGATCCGCGTCAGCTCCTCCTTGCCCAGCACCCGGCCGGTGGGGTTGGAGGGGGAGTTGAGCCACAGCAGCTTCAGGTTCGCCGGGTCCAGGGCCGTGGGATCGTCGTAGGCCTCGTGGTCCGCGCGGGCCAGGCGGGCACCGACCTCGTAGGTGGGGTAGGCCAGGCGCGGGTGGGCGACCTTGTCACCGGGGCCGAGGCCCAGCTGCGTGGGCAGCCAGGCGACCAGTTCCTTGGAGCCGACGACCGGCAGGACGTGCCGGTGGGTGATCCCGCGGGCGCCCAGGCGCCGCTCCGCCCAGCCGGTGATCGCGTCACGCAGCTCGGGCGTGCCCCACACCGTGGGATAGCCCGGGGAGTCGGCCGCCGCGATCAGCGCCTTCTGGACCAGCTCGGGAACCGGGTCGACCGGAGTGCCGACCGACAGGTCCACGATGCCGTCGGGATGGGCCGCGGCCGTCTTCTTGAAGGGCTCCAGCTTGTCCCAGGGGAAGGTGGGAAGCCGGTCGGAGACTGCGGACACGGGATCAGGCTCACTTTCTCGAACGGCGCGTGCGCGCGAAGGGGCGCGCCCACGCCAGCGTACGCCCGGGCGGCAGAACACCGCGGTCCCGTACGGAGACCGAACACCGGGGGCGTTCAGGCCGTACGGGACCTGCCCGCGGGACGTCCCGCAGGCGATCGTCCGAGCGGGGTGGCGGCACGCAGCGGCGGGCCGCCGGTGATCACTCGCTCTGCGGCGGCAGCGCGGCCACGAACGGGTGGTCGCGCTCGATCAGACCCAGCTTGCTGGCGCCGCCGGGCGAACCCAGCTCGTCGAAGAACTCGACGTTGGCCTTGTAGTAGTCCTTCCACTCCTCCGGCACGTCGTCCTCGTAGAAGATCGCCTCGACCGGGCAGACCGGCTCGCAGGCTCCGCAGTCGACGCATTCGTCCGGGTGGATGTACAAGGACCGCTGGCCCTCGTAGATGCAGTCGACCGGGCACTCCTCGATGCACGCCTTGTCCTTGACGTCGACACAAGGCTGCGCGATGACGTAGGTCACGCTGTCGTTCCTCCTCGATAGGGCGCTGGCGGGCCTCCTCAGGCTCCGCCGCCTGGCGCGCGGGAGCGCGGCGTCGTCGATGCCCGCCCCTAGTATCTCCGTTCCGTGGTGTGATCCGAACAGGAGGGGTGAACTGACCTGTGGAAATTGCGGCTACAGGACGCTACGAGGTCCGTATCACCGCTTCTGACGTGGGCAAACGGGTCTCCGTCCGGCGCTTGAGCGTACCCGGGGCGACCGGTGAGAGGTTCACCGACACGGTCGGAGTTCTCACATCATGGGACGACGGTGTGCTCGTGATCACACGGCGGAACGGAGAGAGTGTCCGGATCGCGGAGAAGGACCTGGTCGCCGGGAAGGTCGTGCCCGCCGCCCCGGCCCGCCGGCGCGGCCCGGCCGCGACCTGGGAGGAACTCACCCGGGTCACGGCGCGCGCCTGGCCGCCGGTGGAGCGCGAGCGGCTCGGCGAGTGGGAGCTGCGGGCGGCCGGCGGGTTCACCCGGCGGGCCAACTCGGTGCTGCCGCACGGCGACCCCGGCCTCCCGCTGGACGAGGCGCTGGCCGCCGTACGCCGCTGGTACGGCGAGCGCGGCCTGCCCGCGTACCTCCAGGTCGCCACGGGCGCGGAGGGCACCCAGGAGACGCTCGCCGCGCAGCTGGAGCAGCGCGGCTGGACCCGTGAGGTGAGCGTCGAGGTGTGGACCGGGGCACTGGCACCGGTCGCCGACCGGTCCGAGGGCTCCGAGGTGGTGCTGTCCCGCACGGCCGACGCCGCCTGGCGTGCCCGCTACGGGCGCACCGGGGCGGGCGAGGTGGCCGAGCGGGTCCTCCATGCGCGCGGCGCGCAGAGCGCGCCCGAGGTGTCGGTGTGGTGCGCGGCGGTGCCCGCGGCGGCGCCCGGGGAGCCGCCCGTCGCGATCGGCCGGGTGGCCGTGGACGGCCGGTGGGCCACGTTCTCCGCCGTGGAGGTGGCCCCCGAGCAGCGGCGGCGCGGGCTGGCCACCGCCGTCGTGGCCGCGCTCGCGCGCAAGGCCCTGGAGGAAGGCGCCTTCGCGGGTTGCCTTCAGGTGGAGAGCGACAACACCGCTGCGCGGGCGCTGTACGCCGGGCTAGGGTTCGCCGTGCACCACAGCTACCACCACTTCCGTGCGCCGGAGCCGGCGGAGCGGGACACGACCGGTTCGGGCCGCTGACGAAGGGGCACGAACCAGGCATGACTCTCCTTTCTCCTGCCCCTTCTCCCCCACCGCCGCAGCGCTCGGAGGAGCTGCGCCGGCGGTTCGCCGAGGAGGCGCGGTCCGAGCGGCCGGACGTGTCCGCGCTGTGCCTGCTGGTGGCCGCGGCGGCCGACGGCACGCTGGACGAGGCCGGCATGGACGCCGTGCAGGTGGAGCTGGACGATCTGGCCGGGCGGCTGCCGTACCGGCCGGGCGGGCCGCGCGCCTGGGCGCAGGCGCTGTGCGAGCTGCTCGGCGAGCGCTGCGGGTTCCACGGCTGCGGCGCCGACTACCAGCGGCTGCAGTCCTCGCTGCTGCACGAGGTGGTCAGACGGCGGCGCGGGCTGCCGATCCTGCTGTCGGTGGTGTGGATGGAGGTGGCGCGCCGGGCCGGTGCACCGGTGTACGGGGTGGCGCTGCCGGGTCACTTCGTGGTCGGGTTCGGCGCGCCCGAGGAGCAGGTGCTGGCCGATCCGTTCGACGGGGGCCGGGTGCTGACCGGGGCGGACGCCGAGCTGCTGGTGGTCGGGGCGACGGGGGCGCCGCTGCACCCGTCGATGCTGACGCCGGCGGCGCCGCTGGACGTGGTGCTGCGGATCCTGAACAACATCCGGGCGTGGGCGGCGGCGCGGCCCGAGCGGTCGGACGTGGCGCTGTGGGCGGTGGAGCTGTCGCTGCTGCTGCCGTCGCATCCGGCGCGGCTGCGCTACGAACGCGCCCAGCTGCTGGTGCAGCGCGGCGACTTCATCGGCGGGGCACGGGAGTTGGAGGCGTACGCGGACGTCGTCGCCGTGGTCGACGAGCCGACGGCCGAGCGGGTGCGAGGGCAGGCGGTGGCCGCCCGCGCGATGCTCAACTGAGCCCCAAGGCCGGGCGATCCGCTACAGCCAGCCCTTCTCGCGGGCGATGCGCACCGCCTCCGTCCGGTTGCGCACCGCGAGCTTCTGGATCGCCGTGGACAGGTAGTTGCGGACGGTGCCCTGGGACAGGTGCAGGGCCTTGGCGAGCTCGGCGTTGGTACGGCCGTCGGCGGCGGCGCGCAGCACCTGGCGTTCGCGTTCGGTGAGCGGGTTGGCGCCCTCGGCGAGGGCGGCCGCGGCGAGCGTGGGGTCGATGACGCGCTCCCCGGCGAGCACCTTGCGCACCGCCTCGGCGAGCTGGGCCGCGGGCGCGTCCTTGACCAGGAAGGCGTCGGCGCCGGCCTCCATGGCGCTGCGCAGATAGCCGGGCCGGCCGAAGGTGGTCAGCACGACCAGTTTCACCTCCGGCAGCTCCCGGTGGAGCAGGGCGGCCGCCTCGATCCCGGTGCACCCGGGCATCTCGATGTCGAGCAGGGCCACGTCGACGTCGTGGGCGCGGGCGGCCTCCAGCACCTCGTCGCCGCGCCCCACCTGGGCGACGACCTCGATGTCCTCCTCCAGCCCGAGCAGGGCGGCCAGTGCCTCACGGACCATCGACTGGTCCTCGGCGAGGAGGACCTTGATCGTGCTGCTCATGCCGGGGATCCTACGTGTCCGCCCCGCCCAGCGGTACGCGGGCGACCAGCCGGAATCCGCGCTTGACGCGGCCCGCCTCGAGCACGCCGCCGACCGTGCGCAGGCGTTCGTGCAGGCCGGTCAGGCCGTTGCCGGGGTCCTTGCCGGAGCCGCCCGAGCCGTTGTCCGTCACGCTCAGCTCGAGCAGGGGGCCTTCCAGGGTCTGCCGGCGCAGCACCTCGACGGTGCAGCGGTCGGCGCCGCTGTGCCGGATGATGTTGGTGACGGCCTCGCGCAGCGCCCAGGCGAGCGCGGACTCCTTCTCCGCGGACACCCCGTCGGTCGGCAGCTCGTCGGGCAGGTCGGCATGGACCCCGGCGGCGGTCAGGGCGAGCCGGGCGCCGGCGAGTTCCGCACCGAGCCGGGGCCGCCGGTAGCCGGTGACGGCCTCGCGCACGTCGACGAGGGCCTGGCGGCTGACCCGTTCGATGTCGGCGACCTGCTGGGCCGCCTTCTCCGGCTGCCCGGGCAGCATGCGGCCGGCCAGCTCGCTCTTGAGCGTGATCAGGGACAGCGAGTGGCCAAGCAGGTCGTGCAGGTCGCGGGCCAGGCGCAGGCGTTCCTCGTTGGCGGCGAGCTGGGCGACGGTGGCGCGGGCCTCGCGCAGCTCGATCGTGGTGCGCACCAGCTGCCGCACACCGGTCATGGCGAAGCCGACGAGCAGCACCACCAGCAGCATGTAGGACGCCACGGCCTCGTCGCCGCCCGCGAGCCCGGTGGCCACCATCGCCGCGGTGGTCAGCGGGATCGTCCAGTACGCGGTCCGCGCGGGGAAGGTGGCGCCGCAGGCGACGGAGACGTAGACGAACAGGCCGATCCACGCCGTGCCCAGGGTCAGGTTGAGCACGACGGCCAGCGCGCCCAGCACGGTGACGCCGCAGGCGACCACCGGCCCGGGGAACGGGCGGCCCATGTTCCGGTACACCAGGGCGAGATAGGTGGCGGTGAAGCACGCCAGTCCCGCCCAGCCGGCGGCCGTCCCGGCGGCCGTGTGACGGCCGGAGCACAGGTCGTTCACCGGCGAGCCGAGGAAGACCAGCCAGGGCAGGATCCACATCAGCTTGCGCCGGACGTCGGCCCGGTTGCGCGACGGCCGCCCCACGGGCACCTGCGGCTCGGGGACGACGGTCTCGTGGGGCTGCGCGTCGTGCGTCGTCACGCTCACGCCTTCAGCGTGTCCTTTCGATACAGCCAGGCCGCGCCGCCCGTGAACACGGCGAAGAAGACGACGAGGAGCACGACGTCCTTCGCCTGCGGGGCCCGGCCCTGTTCGATGGCCTGTCCGAGAGCAGCGTACGCGTGCGTCGGCAGCCAGGAAGCGATGTGCCGCAGCCACCGCGGGAAGGTGGTGGCGGGCATCCACAGACCGCCGAGCAGCGACAGGCCGAAGTAGACGAGCATCGTGATCGGGCGGACGGCGTCCCCGGTGGCGAGGTAGCCAAGGGCGACCCCGAGCGCGGCGAACACCAGGCTGCCGGCCCAGATCACCGCGGTGAGGGCGAGCCACTGCCAGGCGGCGAGCCGGACGTGTTCGACGGCGGCGGCCACCGCGAACACCACGACGATGGACGGCAGGCTCACCACGGCAGCGCTCGCGGTCTTGGCGAGGACGTATCCGTGACCCGGCAGCGCGGTCAGCCGCAGCTGGCGCACCCAGCCGTTCTCCCGCTCCCTGGCGATGCGTTCGCTGTTGCCGACGAGCACGGCGGTCAGCGCGCCGAAGGAGGCCATGGAGACCATCATGTACCTCGCCACGGTCGGACCGCCGCTGCCGTCGATCCGTGCCCCGGCACCGTACTGCGCGACCACGAGCAGAAACAGCAGGGACGGGTACAGCACCGACAAGAACAGGAACTTGCGGTTGCGCAGGGTGCGGGCGAGTTCCAGCTTGATCAGGCTGCGGGAGGCGAGGGCGTTCACCACTGCCGGGCCTCCTCCTCCGCCTCGGTGAGGGCGACGAACGCCTGCTCCAGTCCGAGCCCGGCGACCTCGAGGTTGCGGGGGTAGAGGCCGAGCCCGTACAGGGCGTGCACGGTGGCGTCGGCGTCGGACGACCGGATGCGCACGGTCTGTCCGTGCACGTCGAGCGTGGTGAGGAACGGCAGCGCGCGCAGGGCGGCCTCGTCGATGTCGCCGTCCAGGGCGAAGCTGATGCGGCGGACGCCGGCCTTGGCCTTGATCTCGGCGGCGGTGCCGTCGGCGAGCAGCCTGCCCCGGTGCAGCACCAGCACCCGGTCGGCCACGGCGTCGGCCTCTTCCAGGTAGTGGGTGGCGAACAGCACGGTGCGCCCCTGCTCGGCCTGTTCGCGCAGGGTGGCCCAGAACGCCCGGCGGGTGGTGACGTCCATGCCGGTGGTCGGCTCGTCCAGGACGATCAGGTCGCTGTCGCCCGCGGTGGCCAGCGCGAACCGCACCCGCTGGGCCTGGCCGCCGGAGAGGTCGTCGACCTTGCGGTCGGCGATCCCGGTCAGCCCGGCCCGGAGCAGCACCTCGTCCACCGGATACCGCCTCGGGTGCAGGTCGCAGGCGAGCCGCACCAGTTCGGCGACGGTGACGCCCTCCATCAGGCCGCCGCTCTGCAGCATGGCGCCGACCCGGCCGGCCACGATCGCCTCGCGCGGTGAGGTGCCGAAGAGGGTGACCGTTCCGCTGTCGGGGCGCTTGAGCCCGAGCAGCAGATCGAGGGTGGTCGACTTGCCCGCTCCGTTCGGGCCGAGCAGCGCCACGGTCTCGCCCGGGTGGAGGTCGAGATCGAGGGCGTCCACCGCCTTCACCGCCCCGTAGGTCTTGGTCACCCTCTCGAACGCCACCACCGCGCCCGCCGGGGCGTGCGCGGTGGTGGCCGAGGACGCATCCGTCGTCGTGCCTGCCGTTGTCATGGCCCCATGCTGTCCGCCGGGGCGGGACGGACGGCAGTGCCGTGCGTCCCGAGTGCCGTATGACAGATGTCATGCGGCCCGGGTGACGGACGGCCTCAGCTGGGGTTGGTGTCGATGACGGCGACCCGGTCGGTCTTGCTCATCAGGGCCGGGCGCATGGCGCTGATGACGTCCTGGACGGTGACGGGCGTCTTCTGCCCCGTGCCGCGGGTGATCAGCACGCCGTCGAAGGTGCCGCCGTACAGCTCCTTGAGCACCGTCTCGTCGTAGGAGTCCACCAGCTTGCCGTTCACCGCCTTGACCCGCAGGAACTTCCACAGCGACTTCTCCGGGCTGAACACCACGGAGTGCGCCGGGTCGGTCATGACGGTGATCTTGTCGGACATCGCCGGCTCGGCGAACTCCTTCATCATCCGGTCGACCTCGGCGTCGGAGACCGTCGGCCGGCGCGTGGTGGTGGGCACCTGGACGGTGGCGGGGGTGCCGGTGGCCACCTGGGTGCGGTACGCCTCCTCGATCGCCTGCACCGAGCGCTCCGGGTCGATGCCCTTGCCCGTCTTGCCGTACACGGGCACGGCCTTGCCCGGCTCGAACGTGATGGTGCCGTCGGACGCCGTCCCGGCGTCGCCCGCGACGGTGTTCAGGGCGGCCCGCAGCTTCTCCTCGTCCACGGGGATCCGCGGCTCGACCACCCGGTGGTTGCCGAACAGCGAGCCGATCACCGAGACGGGGTTGTAGTCGCTGGTGGCGGCCGCGCTGACCGTGGCCTGGGTGTCGAACTGCAGCCCGGCCTGGTCCGGGGTGAGAGTCACCGTCTTGCCGTCCACGGACAGCTTCATCGGCTCGTTGACCCGCTTGCCGAAGGCCTCGTCCAGCTTCTTCACCGCCTCGTCGCGGGTGCCGCCGCCGATGTCGACGCCCAGCACGGTGGTGCCCTTGGGCACGTCGGAGTGGTTCATCAGCAGCCCGGCGCCGTAGGCGACGGCGGCCACGACGACCACGCCGCCGGCGAGCAGCACCAGCTTGCTGCGGCCCTTCTTCTTGGCCGGCGTGCCGGACTGCGCGGCGGAGGGCTGTGGGGGTGTCGGCGCCGGCGGCTTCGCGCCGGGCTGGATGACGGGGATGCCGCTGGTGACGGTGTCCCCGGAGACGTTCTGCGGCCGGGGAGCGGTCGCCGCACCGCCGGGCGCGGGGGCCTGCCGCTGCGGGGTGAGGACCGCGGTGTCGTCGCTGAACCCGCCGTCGGGGCGCGGGGCGCCCGCACCGGCCGGAGCCCCCGGGGAGGCGAACGCGCCGTCACCGGTGACCGGTCCGCCGGTGGGACCGGCGGGGCCCTGCGGGCCTCCGCCCGGCCGCTCGCCGCCGAGGGTGTGGTCGCGTGCCCCGTCCGGGCCGGTGCCGGAGGCGTACGG
The DNA here is from genome assembly GCF_045209695.1 of Streptomyces thermoviolaceus. Lineage (NCBI taxonomy): Bacteria > Bacillati > Actinomycetota > Actinomycetes > Kitasatosporales > Streptomycetaceae > Streptomyces > Streptomyces thermoviolaceus. Next base: position 2,005,512 of record NZ_CP109280.1, read on the forward strand.
CGGGTCGTCCCGACGCGGCTCGGCACTGCCGCCGGGACGGGAGCCGGCCAGGGCCTCGGTCACGTCGAAGGAGCCGGTGCCGCCGCCGTGGCCGGGGGCGACGGGGCCGCCGGTGGCGCCGGGCAGCCCGCCGCCCTTGCCGCCGGTGCGGGCGGCTCCGGGGACGTTCATGGAGCCGACGACGCCGCCGGGGCGCCGGCCGGCACCCGGCGCGGCCGTGTCGCCGGACACGGGACCGCCGGACGCCCCGGGGCCCGCGGCGGGCTCGCCCGGCCCGCCGGCGGAGGCGCCGGGGCCGCCCTGACCGCTCTTCTTGACCGGGGGCTTGCGGGGCTGGAACCAGTCGCTGGTCGTCTTCTCCGCCGGACGCTTGGCCGGTTCGGCGTCGCCCTGCGTCGCACGGCCGCCGCCCTGGCCGCCGGGCGTGCGCGCCTGACGGCTGTGGTCCGCCGCGCCCCGGGTGCCGGCGTCCGCGGAGCCGGCCCGCTCGTGCGCCGCCCTGCCCGCGCCGGACGCACCGGACGTCTTGTCCGCGCCGGCCCGCTCGCCCCGCACGGCCCCGCCGGCACCGTCCGTGTCGCCGCCGGACTCGGCGACGGGTTTGCGCACGACCACCGGCGGAATCGGCCGCGACCCAGGGATGTTGATCTTGACGCGGGTCGTCAGCGTGGTCTCGGTCTTGCGTTCCTCCGGCTGCGCGGCACCGCTGCCCGCGCCCGCGCCGTCGCCGGACCCCGACGGGACACCGTAGGGCGGGGTCCCCGACGGGTAGGCGGCTCCTCCACGCCCGCTGGGCCCGGAGGACGGAGTGTCAGTTTCACGACTCAAGGCAGGTTCTCCCGGTTGGCTCCGCCGCCCGTTACGACCTCACAGTACGTGGGAGTCCCCCGGCACGAGCGCAGTGGAGTGCTTGGGGGAGGCTCGGCGGCGCGCACCACCATACTGGCCGCTTCCAGCCTGTTTCCCTGGGCCGTTGGGCAAACCCACACCGGACCCGCACGGGTGCGAAGGGAAGAAGCGGTACGTCACTCGCCAAGTCGGGCGTCAGGGGCGTCCGGTTGCCTCACCCGGCCGAAAGTGGCGCAGACCACAGCGACGGCCATCCCTCCGAGCAGGAAGAGGTAGGATCCGGCGCCCGCCGCGAAGAGGAAGTCGCCCTCCGGGCGGCTGGCGGTGAGCAGCAGCACGGCGATCAGCCAGCCGGCCGCGCCCGCGACCGCGCCGCCCCGGCTGCGCAGCGCCTGCGTCCCGCCCAGGAACAGCCCGGCGGCGCCCGCGAGGGCCAGCAGCAGACCGCCGGGGAACCACGCGGCCTGCACCAGCGCCCCGGCCGCGCCGACCACCGCACCGAGCACGAACAGCCCCAGATACGCGGCCGCCCGGCCGGGCGACGGCGGCTTCAGCGGCTGCACCGGCAGCGGGCCCTGCGGCGGCGGGGACGCGGGACGCCGCTGAGGTCCGCGTCCCGCCGACGTCATGACGCCTCCTCGAGGCCGGCGAACAGATCGGTCAGGGTGCCCGTCCCGGCCGCGCTGCCGTCCCCGTCGCGCACCAGCTCGTAGTACTCGGTGGTGAACAGCGGCTGGGCGAGTTCGTTGGACAGCGCGAAGCAGGACCCGGCCACCTCGATCTGGGTGGCGTGCGCGCGCATCGCGGCGGCCTTGGCGGCAGCCGTCCGGGCGTCGCCCTCGATCCGGGCGGTGATCCGCTCGTCGGGCACCACCCCGGGGACGTCGTCCACCTCGGCGGACGTGTCGAAGGGCAGGTCCGGCAGGTCCGCGCGCAGCTGCGCGAAGGCGGCCTCGGCGACGGAGCGCGGCACCCGGTTCCAGAAGACGCGGGCGATCTGCCAGGGCGCTCCCAGGTCGGGCCGCACGGCCGGGTCGGCGGCCAGCTGCACGGCACGCATGGCGACGCGGTGCGCCTTGATGTGGTCGGGGTGGCCGTAGCCGCCGTTGTCGTCGTAGGTCACCAGCACCTGGGGGCGCACCTCGCGGACGACCGCGACGAGATGCTCGGCGGCCTCGTCGAGACCGGCCTGCCACAGGCAGTCGGGGTCCTCGTTGTCGGGCAGCCCCATCATCCCGGAGTCCCGGTAGCGCCCGGCGCCGCCGAGCAGCCGCACGTCGGTGACCCCCAGCTCGGCCATGGCCGCGTCCAGTTCCTGCCTGCGGTGGGTGCCCAGCGCCTGACCGGTCAGATGCCGCAGCTCGGGCGGGATCACCTCGCCCCGCTCCCCGAGCGTGCAGGTGACCAGGGTCACCAGCGCGCCTTCGGCCGCGTACCGGGCCATGGTCACGCCGTTGTTGATGGACTCGTCGTCGGGGTGCGCGTGCACCAGCAGCAGACGCCGAGCAGGCAGTTCGGTCATGGGTACCAGCGTACGAGGCCCGCCGCCGGCGTCCGCGCGCCCCGGTGACGGACACCGGAGCGCGTCGGCGCGACGACGGCGCCACGCAGGGACGTTCGCCGGCAGTCGCGGACGGGCCGACCGGTCCTCGACCGGTTCCACCCGTGCGCGGCCGCGACATGACGGCACCGGGGCTCGTCGACCGTGCGCGCGACGAACCCCCGGGCCGGCGAACCGCCTGCGGACACAGGCGCGTTGACCGGGCACCGGTGCGGGCGGACCGGAGCCGTACCGGAAGCGGCCGCGGAAGAACCGTTGACGACGCCGGCACGGCACGCGTGGACAGGCAGACGGACGCGCCCCGCCGGGCCGGACACCGCGGAGGATGCCGGCCCGGCGGGCGGCGGCACGGTCTTCAGCTCTGGTCCGTCCTGCGGCGCGGGGAGGCGCTCAGAACTTGAGGCTGCCGATCATCCCCGCGATGTTCGTGGTGAGTTGGCTGATCGTGGGCGCGACCGTGGAGGAGGCGAGATAGAAGCCGAGTAGCATGCACACGAGCGCGTGACCGGCTTTCAAGCCGGACTTCTTGATCAGCAGAAAAACGATGATCGCCAGCAGCACCACCGCCGAAATCGAGAGTGCCACGGCGGCTCACCTCCAAAGATCCCAGGGACGCGGGGGGTTAGGGGGGGTCGGGGTCTTGGTCGGACGGACTGGGAGCAGAAAGATCTGCACAACGGGCAGTGCGTTCATACCCACTATGCGCTAGTGATCATAACTATCCGCATGCGCGCGCAGGCCCGCGCACGGCCGCACAAGGGGGCGCATGGCCAATATGGTCGGGGCATGACGACCGAGCCCCTCTCCTTCCCCCGACGGCACGCCCGCACCCAGCGTTTCACCCTCGGCGCGCCCCGGGCGTTCACCGTCGCTCCCGACGCCTCCCGCGTCGTGTTCCTGCGCTCCGGCTCCGGCACGGACCGGGCGAACGCGCTGTGGTCCCTGGACCTTCGCGATCGCACCGAGCACCTCGCCGCGGACCCGCGGACCCTGCTCGGCGGCGCCGCGGAGGACCTCTCCCCCGAGGAGCGCGCCCGCCGTGAGCGCAGCCGCGAGGGCGGCGCCGGCATCGTCGGCTACGCCACCGACGCAGCCGTCGAATTGGCCGCCTTCTCCCTGTCCGGGCGGCTTTTCACCGCCGAGCTGCGTGCCGGCACCACCCGTGAACTGCCCGTTCCGGGGCCGGTGATCGACCCGCGGCCCTCCCCGGACGGGCGGCACATCGCCTACGTGGCGGGCAGCACCCTGCGCGTGGTGGGCGCCGAGGGCGAGGGCGACCGGGCGCTCGCCGAGCCCGAGGAGCCGTCCGTGACGTACGGCGTCGCGGAGTTCATCGCGGCCGAGGAGATGAACCGTTCGCGCGGCTTCTGGTGGGCGCCGGAGTCGGACCGGCTGTTGGTGGCGCGGGTGGACGATACACCGGTGGGGCAGTGGTGGATCTCCGATCCCGCCCACCCGGAACGTGACCCGGTTCACATGCGCTACCCGGCCGCGGGCACCGCCAATGCTTCCGTACAGCTGTTCGTCATCGGCCTGGACGGGCGGCGCACCGAGGTCGTCTGGGACCGGGAAAACTACCCCTATCTCGCGCGAGTGTGCTGGTCAGAGGAGGTTTCCCCGCTCCTCCTGGTCCAGGCGCGTCACCAGCGCCGGCAGCTGTACCTGGCCGTGGATCCGGACACCGGGGCGACCCGGACGGTGCACGCGGACGAAGATCCAATTTGGCTGGAACTTTTCCCCGGTGTTCCCTGCTGGAGCCCGTCCGGAGAGCTGGTGCGGATCGCGGACGAGGGCGGCGCTCGAGTCCTGATGGTCGGTGAACGGCCGTGGACGGGACCGGAGTTGCATGTGCGAGCGGTGCTCGACGTGGCGGACGGCGATGTGCTCGTGTCCGCCTCGGCGGGGGCCGGGGCGGCGGACGCGGAGATCGGCGAGGTCCACGTCTACCGGGTCGGTGCAGGGGGCGTCGAGCGGGTGAGCCGGGAGCCCGGTGTGCACTCCGCGGTGCGTGCCGGGGACGTGACCGTCCTGGTGTCCGCCACGCCGGACCGGCCGGGCACGCAGGTGCGGGTGCTGGAGGGCGGCACGCCCACGGCCTCGATCGCCGGCCGGGCGGAGGATCCGGGGCTGACCCCACGCGTGACCCTGACCCAGGGGGGCGCACGCCGAATTCCGTGCGCCGTGCTTATGCCTTCGGACTACCCCGATGACACCTCCCGCCGGCTGCCCGTGCTCCTCGACCCCTACGGCGGCCCGCACGGGGCCCGCGTCGTCGCCGCGCACAACGCCCACCTGACCTCCCAGTGGTTCGCCGATCAGGGCTTCGCGGTGGTCGTCGCCGACGGCCGCGGCACCCCCGGCCGCTCCCCCGCCTGGGAGAAGGCGATCCACCACGACTTCACCGCCACCCTGGACGACCAGATCGAGGCGCTGCACGACCTCGCCACGCGGTATCCGCTCGACCTGGACCGGGTGGCCATCCGCGGCTGGTCCTACGGCGGCTACCTGGCCGCCCTGGCGGTGCTGCGCCGCCCGGACGTCTTCCACGCGGGCATCGCGGGCGCCCCGGTCACCGACTGGCGCCTGTACGACACCCACTACACCGAGCGGTACCTCGGCGACCCGGCCGCGCACCCGGAGACGTACGCGCGCAACTCCCTGGTCACCGACGAGGGTCTGTCCGCGCCCGCCGAGCCGCACCGGCCGCTGATGATCGTGCACGGTCTCGCCGACGACAACGTGGTGGTCGCCCACGCCCTCAGGCTGTCCTCCGCCCTGCTCGCCGCCGGCCGCCCGCACGAGGTGCTGCCGCTGTCCGGGGTCACCCACATGACCCCGCAGGAGCAGGTCGCGGAGAATCTGCTGCTGCTCCAGGTCGATTTCCTCCGGCGGTCCCTGGGGCTGACCGGGCAGTCCTGAGGGCCGGGGCGGCGGGGGTCGGGCGCGGACGTGTGCCGTCCACGACGCGGGCCGCCGTACCGGAAGACGGGCCGCGGTACGCGGGACGGGCCGCTGTACAGGAAACGGGGTGCCGTATCGGGGCCGGCCGCCGTACATGGGACGGGCCGGGGCGGCATGGCAACCCCCGGCCCGTCCACGGCACCCGCACGGCCGTACGACGTCCAGCGTGACCCGCGTCCGTGTCGGTGCCGTTTCCGTGACGTTGCCCGCGCGTCAACGAGCCGGTGGCACAGATCATGGGGCGCTCGCCGCGCCGTGGCCGTCCGGCTCCCGGCGCGGGACCGGCCCCGGTGGCGGCTCGCGTTCCGCGGCGAAGTGGCAGGCGGAGTCGTGGGCGGCCGGGCCGCCCTCGGACCGGAACGCCTCGGGCACCGCCAGCACCGGCACCTCGACCGCGCAGCGCGGCCGGGCCTTGAAGCAGCGGGTGCGGAAGCGGCAGCCGGAGGGGATCGCGGCCGGGGAGGGCACGTCGCCGCTCAGCACGATCCGCTCCCGCCGCTCGCGCGCCTCGGGGTCGGGCACCGGGACCGCCGACAGCAGCGCCTGGGTGTAGGGGTGGGTGGGGTGCTCGTAGATCTCCTCGTCGGTGCCCGTCTCCACGATCCGCCCCAGGTACATCACCGCCACCCGGTCGGAGATGTGCCGGACGACCGACAGATCGTGGGCGATGAAGACGTAGGACAGCCCGAACTCCGCCTGGAGCCGCTCCATCAGGTTGATCACCTGTGCCTGCACCGACACGTCCAGCGCGGAGACCGGCTCGTCCGCGACGATGATCTCCGGGCGCAGGGCCAGCCCGCGGGCGATGCCGATGCGCTGCCGCTGACCGCCGGAGAACTGGTGCGGGTAGCGGTTGACGTACTCCGGGTTCAGGCCGACGACGTCCAGCAGTTCCTTCACCCGGCGGCGTCGGTCGCCCTTCGGGGCCACCTCGGGGTGGATGTCGAAGGGCTCGCCGACGATGTCGCCGACCGTCATCCTCGGGTTGAGCGAGGTGTACGGGTCCTGGAACACCATCTGGATGTTGCGGCGCACGGCCTTCAGGGCGCGCCCGGACAGCCGGGTGATGTCCTCGCCCCGGTAGCGGATCCGTCCCGCCGTGGGCCGCTCCAGGCTGCACAGCAGCCGCGCGACGGTGGACTTGCCGCAGCCGGACTCGCCGACGATGCCCAGCGTCTCGCCCCGGCGCAGCACGAAGTCCACGCCGTCGACGGCCTTCACCGCGCCGGTCTGCTTCCTGAACAGCACGCCCCGGGTGAGCGGATAGTGCTTGACCAACCCGCTGACCTCGAGGATCGGCTCCGGGGCCTGTGGGGAGGGCCGGTTCACGGGTTCAGGCACCGGTGCTCCCCTCCAGGCACTCCCGCCAGAAGTGGCAGGCGCTGCCCCGCGTCGGCGAGACCTCGTACAGCGGGGGGACGTCCGTGCGGCACACGTCCCTGGCGATCGGGCAGCGCGGGTGGAAGGCGCAGCCGGGCGGGATGTGCAGCAGGCTGGGCGGCAGGCCCCTGATCGCGTACAGTTCGCGGCCCTTGCGGTCCAGGCGCGGCACGGAGTCCAGCAGCCCCCGCGTGTACGGGTGGGCCGGACGCTTGTACAGCTCGTGCACCGGCGCCTGCTCCACGATGCGGCCCGCGTACATCACCGCGATCCGGTCCGCGACGTCGGCGACGACGCCCAGGTCGTGGGTGATGAGGATCAGACCCATGCCGTACTCGCGGCGCAGGTCCGCCAGCAGGTCCATCACCTGCGCCTGCACGGTCACGTCCAGGGCCGTGGTCGGCTCGTCGGCGATGATCAGGTCCGGCTCCAGGGCCAGCGCCATCGCGATCATGATGCGCTGGCGCATACCGCCGGAGAACTGGTGCGGGAAGTCCCGTACCCGCTGTGCGGCGGCCGGGATCCTCACCCGCTCCATCAGTTCCACCGCCTTCGCCCGCGCCGCGCGGCGGCTCAGGCCCCGGTGCACGGTGAACATCTCGGCGAGCTGGTCGCCGACGGTCATCACCGGGTTGAGGGCGGACAGCGCGTCCTGGAAGATCATGGCGATGGCGGCGCCCCGGATCCGGCGCCGCTCCTGCTCCGGCAGCGTGAGCAGGTCGCGGCCCCGGAAAAGCACCTGGCCGCCGGTGACACGGCCCGGCGGGGTGTCCAGGATGCCCATCACGGCCTGCGCGGTCACGGACTTGCCGGAGCCGGACTCGCCGAGCACGGCGAGCGTCTCGCCGGCGTCGACGGCGTAGCCGACCCCGTTGACGGCGTGCGCGACGCCCTCGCGGGTGCGGAACTCCACGTGCAGGTCGCGGACTTCGAGCAGCACGGCGTGCGGTCACCTCAGCTTCGGGTCGAGAGCGTCGCGCACCGCGTCGCCGAGCATGATGAACGCCAGCACGGTGACCGCCAGGGCCCCCGCGGGCCACAGCAGCGCGTGCGGGGCGTTGCGAACGTAGGGCGAGGCGGCGGAGATCTGGATGCCCCAGGAGACGCTGGGCGGTTTCAGTCCGACGCCGAGGTAGGACAAGGTGGCCTCCAGCGCGATGAACGTGCCCAAGGCGATGGTGGCGACCACGATCACCGGGGCGACGGCGTTGGGCGCGATGTGCCGCAGCAGGATCCGGGGGCCGGAGGCGCCCAGGGCGCGGGCGGCCTGCACATAGTCGTGCTGTTTGGCGGTGACGACGGCCCCGCGGGCGATCCGGGAGATCTGCGGCCAGCCCAGCAGCACCAGGAACCCGACGACCGGCCAGACGGTGCTGCTGGTGACCACGGACAGCAGCACCAGGCCGCCGAGGACGACCGGGACGGCGAAGAAGACGTCCGTGATCCGCGACAGCAGCGCGTCCCAGAACCCGCCCACGTAGCCGGCGAGTCCGCCGAGGACCGAGCCGAGGACGGCGACTCCGGCGGTGGCGCACACCCCGACCGTGACGGAGGCGCGGGCGCCGTGCACGGTGCGGGTGTAGACGTCACAGCCCTGCCCGTCGTAGCCGAAGGGGTGGCCGGGGCTCGGTCCGTCCTGGGCGCGGGCCAGGTCGCAGTGGAGCGGGTTGCCCGGGGCGATCAGCGACGGCCACAGCGCGATGACGACCAGGAAGCAGATCACCAGGGCGGAGACGACGAAGACCGGGTTGCGGCGCAGGTCGTGCCAGGCGTCGGACCACAGGGAACGGGGCCGGCCGGCCGGTGGGCCCGCCTCCGCGGCGCCCACGGTGGCCGCCTCGGCCGCCGCGAGATCCATGGCGGCGCCGGTCCCGGTGCCGGCGATCGCGCCTTCGGGCTCCTGGGGCTGGGGCAGCGACGGCTCAGGCATAGCGGATCCTGGGGTCGAGGACGGCGTACAGCAGGTCCACGAGCAGATTGGCGATCAGGAACACCAGAACGAGCACGGTGACGAAGCCGACGACGGTCTGCGTGTTCTGCCGGAGGATGCCCTGGTACAGCTGGTAGCCGACGCCGTGGATGTTGAAGATGCGCTCGGTGACGATGGCGCCGCCCATCAGGGCGCCGACGTCGGTGCCGATGAAGGTGACCACGGGGATGAGCGAGTTGCGCAGCAGATGCCTGACCACGACCCGGCGCCGCGGCAGGCCCTTGGCGACGGCGGTGCGCACATAGTCGGCGCGCCGGTTCTCGGCGAGCGAGGTCCTGGTCAGGCGGGTGACGTAGGCCAGGGAGACGGAGGCGAGGACCAGGCCGGGCAGGATCAGCTGGTCGAGGGGGGCCTGCGGCGGCACCGACGGTCTGATCCAGCCCCAGCGCACCCCGAGCAGCAGCTGCAGCAGCAGACCGGTGACGAAGGTGGGCACGGAGATCACGACGAGGGTGGCCAGCAGCACGGCGGTGTCCACGGGCCGGCCGCGGCGCAGCCCGGTCAGCACGCCGAGCGTGACCCCGACGACGATCTCGAAGACGACCGCGACCAGGGTGAGCCGGACGGTGACGGGGAACGCCGAGGCCATCAGCTCGAGGACCGGCCGGCCGTTGAACGCGGTGCCGAAGTCGCCGGTGAAGACGTTGCTCATGTAGGTCGCGTACTGCCGCCACAGCGGCTGGTCGAGGCCGAATTCCTGTTTGAGCTGGGCGGCGGTGGCGGTGTCGCAGGCGCGTTCCCCGCACAGGCCGGCGACCGGGTCGCCCATGACGTTGACCATGACGAAGAGCAGCGCGGTGGCGCCCACGAACACCGGGATCATCTGCAGCAGGCGGCGCACGACGTACCGTCCCATGACCGCTCAGCCCACCGTGATCTCGTCGTAGACGGGCACGCTGAACGGGTTGAGGGCCACGTCGTGCAGCCGGTCGGAGTAGCCGGCGCTGCCGTTCTGGTACCACAGCGGGATGGCGGCCATCTCGTCCCGCACGACGCGTTCGGCCTGCTGGAACAGCCGGATCGCGGTGGCCTGGTCGCGGGCGGCGTTGGCCTGGTCGACCAGCCGGTCGAAGGTCGCGTTGGACCACTTGCCGTCGTTGGAGGAGGCGTCGGTGTAGTACAGCGGCTGCAGGAAGTTCTGGATGAGCGGGTAGTCCATCTGCCAGCCGGCCCGGAAGGGGCCCGTCATGCGGTGCTGGGCGATCCGGTTGCGGAAGTCGGCGAAGGTGCCCACCGGGTTGCCGACGCAGGCGTGGTCGTCGCCGAGGGCGTTGTTGATGGAGTTGCACACGGCGTCCACCCACTCCTTGTGCGAGCCGGAGTCGGCGTTGTACGTGATGCGCACCTGGCCGCCGGGCAGCCCGCCGCCCTCCTGGACGAGCCGCTTGGCCTCGGCCGGGCGGTAGGTGCAGGCCCGACCGCACAGGCCGGCCTGGTAGCCGCCGGCCGTGCCGAGGACGGGCGAGGTCCAGTCGGTGGCCGGGGTGCGGGTGCCGCGGAACAGGGTCCGGGTGATGGTCTCCCGGTCGATGGCCATGGACAGGCCGATGCGGACCTTGCGGGCGCCCTCGGTGTTCCACGCCGGGTCCCAGAACGGGAAGGCGAGAGTCTGCAGAAGGCCGGCCGGGGTGTTGATGTAGCGGCCGTCCAGGTCCTTGCGCACGTTCTTCAGCTGGGTGGCGGGGATGTCGTCGACCAGGTCGAGGTTGCCGGCCAGCACATCGGTGTAGGCGGTGTTGCTGTCGGTGTACACCAGCAGGGTGACGCCGTCGTTGCGGGCCTTGTCCGGCCCGGGGTAGGCGTCCCACTTCTTCAGGTACATCTGGGCGCCCTTGGTGTACGACTCGATCCGGTACGGGCCGTTGCCGACCGGCTTGTCCAGCCAGGCCTTGTGGTCGGTGAAGAACATCCGCGGCAGCGGGGCGAAGGCGGCGTAGCCGAGGGTGTCGGGGAAGGAGGAGAACGGCTGGCTGAGCCGGACGGTGAAGGTGCGCTCCCCGGTGACCTTCAGCCCGGAGAGGGTGTCGGCGGTCTGCGGGCCGCGGGCGGGGTGGACCTTGTCGTAGCCCTCGATGTAGCCGAAGAAGTAGGCGTTCCTCTGCTTGTTCTTCAAGCTCGCGCCGTAGTTCCAGGCGTCGACGAAGCTGCGGGCGGTGACGGGTTCGCCGTTGCTGAAGCGCCAGCCGGGCTTGACGGTGATGGTGTAGGTGCGCGCGTCGGTGGTCTCGATCTTCTCGGCGAGCATGTTCTCGGCCTTGCCGGTGCGCGGGTTGTAGCGCTTGAGCCCGCGGAAGATCATGTCGAGCACCTTGCCGCCCTGCACCTCGTTGGTGTTGGCCGGCTCCAGCGGGTTCTGCGGGTCGCCCCAGGAGGCGCTGAGCACGCTGCCGCCGGGGACGCCCGCCCCGCTGCCGCAGGCGGCCAGCGGCAGCACGGCCGCCACCGCACCGGCCGCCCACACGACGCGCGCGGGTGCACGCATGGGCGCCTCCTCGAAAGGGTGCGGTACGGACCGGCGCGCCCGGCCCGGTGTCTGACGGCATGCCAGGTACCGGCCCGGCCTGCACACATATCAGCAGACGATCCGCCGGACGCCGTCGCGCCGCACCGGGAGGCGGCCCCCGGCCTCAGCCGTTCGGACGAGCGGTCCGCTCCCCGCACCGGTGCCGGAAAACGCCGGTTCCCGGCACCCTGACAGCGGGCGCCGGGAACCGGCGGGTGGTGCGGACGACTGCTCAGGCGGCGTGCACGACGTCCTTCTCCTCGGCGAAGTGGCAAGCCGACTCGTGGGCCGCGGGCGAGTTCGTGCCCTTGAACCGCTCCGGCACGGCCAGCACCGGGACCTCCGTGGCGCACTTCTCCTGGGCCTTCCAGCAGCGGGTGCGGAAGCGGCAGCCCGAGGGCGGGTTGGCCGGGGAGGGCACGTCACCGGTGAGGATGATCCGCTCGCGGTGCTCGCGGGCCTCCGGGTCGGGGACCGGGACCGCCGACAGCAGCGCCTGGGTGTAGGGGTGCGTCGGGTGGTCGTAGATCTCCTCGTCGGTGCCGATCTCGGCCATCTGGCCCAGGTACATCACGCCCACGCGGTCGGAGATGTGCCGGACGATCGACAGGTCGTGCGCGATGAAGATGTAGGACAGGTTGAACTCGTCCTGCAGCCGCTCCATCAGGTTGACGACCTGCGCCTGCACCGACACGTCCAGCGCGGAGACCGGCTCGTCGCAGATGATGATCTCCGGGTTGAGCGCGAGACCGCGGGCGATGCCGATGCGCTGGCGCTGACCGCCGGAGAACTGGTGCGGGTAGCGGTTGATGTACTCCGGGTTCAGGCCGACGACGTCCAGCAGCTCCTGGACCCTGCGGCGCCGGTCGCCCTTCGGGGCCACCTCGGGGTGGATGTCGAAGGGCTCGCCGACGATGTCGCCGACCGTCATCCTCGGGTTGAGCGAGGTGTACGGGTCCTGGAACACCATCTGGATGTTGCGGCGCACGGCCTTCAGGGCGCGCCCGGACAGCCGGGTGATGTCCTCGCCCTTGTAGTAGATGTGGCCGGCGGTCGCCTGCTCCAGGTTCATCAGCAGCTTGGCGACGGTGGACTTGCCGCAGCCGGACTCGCCGACGATGCCGAGGGTCTCGCCCTGGTACAGGTCGAAGGAGACCCCGTCGACGGCCTTGACCGCGCCGATCTGCTTCTTGAACAGGATGCCCTGGGTCAGCGGGAAGTGCTTCTTCAGGTCCCGCACCTGCAGGATCGGCTCGCCCCGCTTGACCGGCTTCTCGATCGCGGCGACCGCCTCGTCCTCGGAGCGGGCACCGGCGCCGTCCGCCTTGGAGACGTTCACCTTGGCGACCGGCTGCTCGTCCTTCTTGCTCAGCTCAGCCATGGATCGTCTCCTTCCAGAAGTGGCACGCCGCGGCGCGGCCCGGCAGTTCGGAACCGTCGCGCTCGGTGACCGGCTCCAGCTCGGGGATCTGCGTGCGGCAGATGTCCTGGGCCTTGGGGCAGCGCGGGTTGAACGCGCAGCCGGACGGGATGCGCAGCAGGTTGGGCGGCAGGCCCTTGATCGCGTACAGCTCCTGGCCCTTCTGGTCCAGGCGCGGGATGGAGTCCAGCAGCCCCCGCGTGTAGGGGTGGGCCGGACGCTTGTACAGGTCGTGCACCGGGGCCTGCTCCACGATGCGGCCCGCGTACATCACCGCGATCTTGTCGGCGACGTCGGCGACGACGCCCAGGTCGTGGGTGATGAGGATCAGACCCATGTTGTACTCGCGCTGGAGTTCCGCGAGCAGGTCCATCACCTGTGCCTGGACGGTGACGTCCAGGGCCGTGGTCGGCTCGTCGGCGATGATCAGGTCCGGCTCCAGGGCCAGCGCCATCGCGATCATGATGCGCTGGCGCATACCGCCGGAGAACTGGTGCGGGTAGTCGTCGACGCGGGCCTTCGCGGCCGGGATCTTCACCCGGTCCATCAGCTCCACGGCCCGGGTCCTGGCCTCCTTCTTGGACAGGCCCTGGTGGACCCGGAACATCTCGCCCAGCTGGTAGCCGACGCTGAGCACCGGGTTCAGCGAGCTGAGCGCGTCCTGGAAGATCATCGAGATGCGGCGGCCGCGGATCTTGCGGCGCTCCTCGGCGGACATGGTGAGCATGTCCTGCCCGCGGAAGCGGATCTCGCCCTGCGGGATCTTCGCCGGGGGCATGTCGAGGATGCCCATGATGGCCTGCGCGGTCACGGACTTGCCGGAGCCGGACTCACCGAGCACGGCGAGCGTCTCGCCCGCGTTCACGCTGTAGTTGACGCCGTTGACGGCCTTGACGACGCCGTCGCGGGTGTGGAACTCCACGTGCAGGTCCCGCACGTCCAGCAGCGGGCCCCCGTCCTCCTCGGCCTTCCGGGGCGACGGCACGGCGGAGACTTTCTGAATGGTGGTCACGTACGCCCTCCTCAGCGCGTCTTCGGGTCGAGGGCGTTGCGGACCGCCTCACCGAGCATGATGAACGCCAGGACCGTGACGCTGAGCATGATCGACGGGTACAGCATGATCCACTGCGCCACACGGATGGAGTTGCCGCCGTCGGAGATGTCGTTGCCCCACGACACACCGTTCAGGCCGAGGCCGAGGAACGACAGCGTGGCCTCGGCACCGATGTAGACGCCGAGCGAGATGGTGGCGACGACGATCACCGGTGCGATCGCGTTCGGCATCACATGGCGGAACAGGATGCGGCCGGTTCCGGCGCCGAGCGCCTTGGCGGCCTGCACATAGTCCGTGGACTTCACGGTGATGACCGCGCCGCGCATCACACGGGCCGTCTGCGTCCAGCCGAGGAAGGCCAGCGCGGCGATGACGACCGTGATGGAGCGGTCGGTGAAGGAGTTCAGCATCACCATCGCGCCGAGCAGGAACGGGATGCCCATGAACATGTCCGTCACCCGGGACAGCACCGCGTCGACCCAGCCGCCGAAGTAGCCGGCGATCATGCCGATCACGCCGCCGAGGATGACCACCAGCACGGTGGTGCCCGCGCCGACGAGCAGCGAGGCGCGGGTGCCGTAGATGGCACGGGCGTACACGCTGCGGCCCTGGGCGTCGTAGCCGAGCCAGTCCTCCTGGAACCAGTGCCCGTAGTTCGGGTGCTGCAGGTAGTGGTTGGCCAGGTCCTTGTTGTTCGGGTCGGCGTTGGTGAACAGGCCGGGCCAGGCGGCCATCACCAGCAGCAGCAGGATCAGCACCGCGGAGACGATGAAGATCCAGTTGGTGCGCAGGTCGCGCCAGGCGTCGCCCCACAGGCTGCGGGTCTTGTCCGGCTTGGCCTCGGACGCCTCGGCCCCCGCGGCCGCGGTGGTGGCGGAGGGCACCGCCTCGTCGGCGGACTTGGTCAGCTCAGGCATAACGGATCCTCGGGTCCAGGACCGCGTAGAGCAGGTCGACGATCAGGCTGCAGACGAGGTACACGAGGACCAGGATGGTGACCAGGCCGACCAGCGTGGTGCCCTCGCGACGGGTGATCGATTCGGCGATGGTGCCGCCGACACCGTGGATGTTGAAGATGCCCTCGGTGACGATGGCGCCGCCCATCAGGGCGCCGAGGTCGGTGCCGAGGAAGGTGACGACCGGGATCAGCGAGTTGCGCAGCAGGTGCACGCCCACCACCCGGCGCCGGGGCAGGCCCTTGGCGATGGCGGTGCGCATGTAGTCGGCCCGCAGGTTCTCCGCGACCGAGGTGCGGCTGAGCCGGGCGACGTAGGCCAGCGAGGCGCTGGCGAGCACGATGGCCGGCAGCAGCAGCTGGTTGAAGCTGGTGGAGTCGGTCACCGACGGCTCGAGCCAGCCGAGGTTGATGGCGAACACCGTCTGCAGGATGTAGCCGAGCACGAAGACCGGCACCGAGATCAGCAGCAGGGTGAAGAACAGGATCACGGTGTCGGCGGCCTTGCCCGCGCGCAGGCCGGCGATCACACCGAGCACGATGCCGATGACCGCCTCGATGACGAAGGCCAGCGAGGCCAGACGCAGGGTCACCGGGAAGGCCTCGCCCAGGATCTCGGTGACCGGGCGGCCGCTGGCGATCTGCTTGCCGAAGTCGAAGTGCAGCACGATGCCCTTCATGAAGTCCCAGTACTGGACCAGAACGGGCTTGTCGAGGCCGTACTCGTGCCGCAGCGCGCGGATCACCGACGGTGTGGTGGCCTTGTCGCCGAACAGTCCGCGCACGGGGTCGCCGGGCAGGGCGTAGACCATCAGGAAGATGAGCAGGGTTGTCCCGATGAAGACCGGGATCATCTGGAGCAGTCGTCGTGCGACATAGCGCCCCATGGTGCCTCCATGTCACTCACAGCGGCAGGCCCTTTTCGCCGCGCACGAGCCGGACGTGAAGCGGGTGTCCGTGCATACGCGGCGAAAAGGGCCCCCCGGCCGATCGGCCGACGCCGTGCCGCACCCCTCCCCGGAGTGCGGCACGGCACACGCTGTCGTTGTCAGCGGTTACTTCTTGACCTCAACGCCGGTCACGATCGGGTCACCCGACTGGTCGTACTTGACGTTGGTGACCTTCTCGGAGTAGCCCGCGTTGACCTTGTAGTACCAGAGCGGGATGCTCGGCATGTACTTCGGCAGTTCCTTCTCGACCTGCTGGTACAGCTTCTCCGACTCCTCCAGCGTCTTGGCCGAGTCGGCCTTGGCGATCAGGTCGTCGATCTCCTTGCTGGAGAAGCCGCCCTGGTTGCCGTCGGCCTTCGAGCCGAACAGGTCGCGGATGAAGTTGGCGATGAACGGGTAGTCGAGCACCCAGCCGGAGCGGTACAGGGACTTCACCTGGTGCGCGTCGCGCGCGTTGGTGTCGGCCTGGAAGTCCGCCTTGGAGTCACCGGTGCACTCCACGCCGGTGGCCTTGGTGATGGAGCCGCAGACCGCCTCCACCCACTCCTTGTGGCCGCCGTCGGCGTTGTACTGGATGGAGATCTTGTTGCCCGGGACGCCGCCGCCCTCCTTGATGAGCTGCTTGGCCTTGGCCGGGTCGTACTTGGTGACGTCGCCGGCGGCGTCGGACTGGTAGCCCATGACACCCTTGGCGACCCAGCCGGTGGCGGGCTCACGGGTGCCCTGGAGCACGGTCTTGGTGATGGTGTCGCGGTCGATCGCCATCGACAGGCCCTGCAGGACCTTCGGGTCGATGTCCTTCCACTGCTTGGTGTAGAAGGCCACCGCGATGGTCTGGATCGCCGAGTACGGCTGGTCCACGGCGCGGTCGCCGAGGTCCTGCTTGTACACGGGCAGGTCACGCGGGGCGACCTGGCGCATCACGTCGAGGTTGCCGGACTTCAGGTCCTGGTAGGCGGTCTCGAGCTTGGAGTAGTTCTTGAAGATCACGCCGCCGTTCTTGGCGGGGTTCGGGCCCTTGTAGTCGTCGAACCGGGCGACCTCGATCGACTGCTTGTGGTGCCAGCTGACGAACTTGTAGGGGCCGTTGCCGATCGGGTGCTCGCCGGCGGCCGCGGGGTCCTTGTAGAAGGACTCGGGCAGCGGGTCGAAGACCTCGTAGCCCAGCTTGTAGATGAAGTACGGGATCGGCTTGGACAGCGTGATGGTGAAGGTGTTGTCGTCGATCACCTTCAGACCGGACATGGTGTCCGACTTCGGCTTGCCCTCGGCCGGAGCGACGTCGTCGTAGCCCTCGATGTCGGCGAACCAGGCGCTGTTGGTCTGCTTGTGCTCCGGGTTGGCCGCCCAGTTCCACGCCTTGACGTAAGAATTTGCGGTGACGGGGGTGCCGTCGTGGAACTTCCAGCCCGGCTTCAGCTTGACCGTGAAAGTCTTGTTGTCGTCGGTGTCGATCGACTGGGCGTTGACCATGACGATCTTGCCGTTGCTGTCGTAATCGACGAGCCCGGAGAACAGGGCCTTGATGACGATGCTTCCGTTGGACTCCATGGTGTTCGCCGGCTGCAGCGGGTTCTGCGGCTCACCCACCTCGACCGAGAACTTGCCGTTCGGGTCGATCGCGGCCTTGCTGTCCCCGCCCTTGTCGCCACCGCCACCACAGGCCGTCGCGCCCAGCGCCACAACAGCGGCTATCGCAACCCACTTGGCGCTCTTGGCACCACGCATGGGGCTCCTCCTCATGAGTCCAATGGTTCACCGCATGGAGAGACACACGACCATCACCGTCAACCGGCGCCTGAAATGGTCAGGTGTCCCCGCGCTCGTGAGTCGGCGCCGACGGCGGCGTGACCCTTTGATCCGAGCATCTACGCGCCTAACTATCTGCCATCCGAACCAGACCAAACCACACCTTCAAGGTCTCGGTTCGATCACACCTGCCGCATACTTCTTCCAAAATCCGGACAAAGGGTTTGGTGAAAGATCCCTGCGAAACGGACTTGTTACACGAGTATCGGCGCACGGTGTCCGGATAGCGGACACACGGGCGTGAATAACCGGTTGCGGAATACGGCATGGCGGCATTACCGGTACCGCAGGCCCGCGAACCGGCCGTCCACGGCACCGGACACACCGGCACGAGCGCCCGGTCGGCCGCAGATTTCGGTCACTGTAGCAACGGCCCGGCCCCGTGCAGCGGCCCCGACCCTGCCTCCGTGCCGCGTTCGTAGGGAAAACCCTCTACGGCCCTGTCACCCCTCGGCGGCCGGGTCGCCGCGGCCGGTCGAGCGGCGGGCACGTCCCCGCGTCCGGCCCGCCGCACCGCCCCCGGCGCACAGAAGCACCGACAGCGCACACCAGGCCCTCTTCTCAGCCCCCGCCGGCCCTCGCGCGCACGCGCCCCGGTGTGCGCGAGGGCCCGCCCGGCGGATGCCGGACAGGCCCTCGTACGGTGATCGCGGTGCGGTGGCGCGTCAGTTGCTGTGCTTGGCCCGGGCGGCCGCACGGGCGCGCTCCCGCTGGTCGAGCACGACCTTGCGGATGCGAACGGCCTCAGGGGTCACCTCGACGCACTCGTCGTCCCGGCAGAACTCCAGGGACTGCTCCAGCGACAGCTTGCGCGGCGGCACGATCGACTCGGCGATGTCGGCGGTCGAGGACCGCATGTTGGTGAGCTTCTTCTCCTTGGTGATGTTGACGTCCATGTCGTCGGAGCGGGAGTTCTCGCCGACGATCATGCCCTCGTACACCTCGGTGCCCGGCTCCACGAACAGCACGCCGCGCTCCTGCAGGTTCGTCATCGCGAACGCGGTGACCACACCGGCGCGGTCGGCGACCAGCGACCCGTTGTTGCGGGTCTGCAGCGGGCCCGCCCACGGCTCGAAGCCCTCGTGGATGGAGTGGGCGATGCCGGTGCCGCGGGTCTGGGTGAGGAACTCGGTGCGGAAGCCGATCAGGCCGCGGGAGGGCACGACCCACTCCATGCGCACCCAGCCGGAGCCGTGGTTGGACATGTTGTCCATCCGGCCCTTGCGCACGCCCATCAGCTGGGTGACCGCGCCCATGTGCTCCTCGGGCACGTCGATGGTCATGCGCTCCACCGGCTCGTACGTCTTGCCGTCGATCTCCTTGGTGACGACCTGCGGCTTGCCGACGGTCAGCTCGTAGCCCTCGCGGCGCATGGTCTCCACCAGGATGGCCAGCGCCAGCTCGCCGCGGCCCTGGACCTCCCAGGCGTCGGGACGGTCGGTGTCCAGCACCCGCAGGGAGACGTTGCCGATCAGCTCGCGGTCCAGGCGGTCCTTGACCTGGCGGGCGGTGACCTTGCGGTCCTTGACGGCCGCCTTCTTGTCGGCGCCCTTGCCGCTGGCGCCCTTGCCGACCAGCGGGGAGGTGTTGGTGCCGATCACCATGGAGATCGCCGGCTCGTCCACCTTGATCAGCGGCAGCGCCACCGGGTTGTCCGGGTCGGCCAGCGTCTCGCCGATCATGATGTCCGGGATGCCGGCGACGGCGCAGATGTCGCCCGGGCCGGCCTTCTCGGCGGGCTTGCGGGTGAGCGCCTCGGTCATCATCAGCTCGGAGATCCGCACGTTCTGCACGGAGCCGTCCCGCTTGATCCACGCCACGGTCTGGCCCTTGCGCAGCTCGCCCTGCTCCACGCGCAGCAGCGCGATACGGCCGAGGAAGTTGTCCGCGTCCAGGTTGGTGACGTGGGCCTGCAGCGGGGCGCCCTCGTCGTAGGTGGGGGCCGGGATGTGCTCCAGGATGGTGGAGAAGAACGGCTCCAGGCTGTCGGAGTCGGCCGGGACCGTGCCGTTTGCCGGCTTGGTCAGCGAGGCGATGCCGTCGCGGCCGCAGGCGTAGACGATGGGGAACTCGATCTGCTCCTCGTCGGCGTCCAGGTCGAGGAACAGGTCGTAGGTCTCGTCGACGACCTCGTCGATCCGGGCGTCGGGACGGTCCGTCTTGTTGATGCACAGGATGACGGGCAGCCGGGCCTGCAGCGCCTTGCGCAGCACGAACCGGGTCTGCGGCAGCGGGCCCTCGGAGGCGTCCACCAGCAGCACCACGCCGTCGACCATCGACAGACCGCGCTCGACCTCGCCGCCGAAGTCGGCGTGGCCGGGGGTGTCGATGATGTTGATGGTGATGGGCTCCCCGCCGTCCTTGGGGTGGTACTTCACCGCCGTGTTCTTGGCGAGGATCGTGATGCCCTTCTCACGCTCCAGGTCGTTGGAGTCCATGACCCGGTCGTCGACCTGGTCCAGCTGGTGCGCGGCGAAGGCGCCGGCCTGCTTCAGCATGGCGTCGACGATGGTGGTCTTGCCGTGGTCGACGTGGGCGACGATGGCGACGTTGCGGATGTCGTGGCGCGTGGCCATAGAAGGCGTACTCCCGGGGTGAGCGATCGGCTGCGCGTACGTCCTCGCTTACGCGCGCCCTGCCGGGCTGAACACGCCACGGCCTCACCCCATGGTACGGCGCCCCGGCCGCAGACCCACCCGGTGGCCTCCGCACAGCCCCGCAGCAGCCGCGTGGCCTGCGCGACGGCCGGGGGAAGCGGCCGCGTGGCCCGCGCGACAAGCCGGAAGCGGCCGCGATGCCACCGCGACCGCTTCCCCGGGTGAAGTCCTGTCCGACCGCTACGACGACTTCGACGGCGCCGGCCCCGGCTGCGCCCCCTTCTTCAGGTAGCCCATGTCCTCGAAGACGGGCGTCTGGAAACCGAAGGCCCCCACGTTGGCCAGGGTGCTGCGGGTGGCCACCAGCTGGGGCCGCTGGTAGAGGGGGATGGACCCGGCGACCGCCCAGATCCGGGCGTCGGCCTTGCGGATCAGCTCCCGCTCCTTCTCCTCGTCCAGGGTGGACAGGGCCTGGTCGAACAATTGGTCGACCTGGTCGGTGCCGACCCGGGAGTAGTTCTGCTGGACGTTCAGCGAGCCGTCGGCGGCCGGCACCGGCTTGGCGTAGACGGGACGGGCGTCGGTGGCCGGGTAGGCGGTGGCGGGCCAGGAGTACAGCGCCAGGTCGTACTGGCCGGCCGCGATGTGGTCCCGGAAGAAGCTGGTGTCGGGCACCTTGGTGATCTGGGTGCCGATGCCGACCTGGTCGAGCATGACCCTGATCCGGTCGGCGACCTTCTCCAGGGTCTGCGAGCCCGGCCCGGAGGGCAGCACGAACCGCAGCGTCAGCGGCTTGCCGTCCTTGACGAGCGTCCCGGTCCCGGCCGGTGCCGCGGTGCCCTTGGGGGCGTACGCCCCGGGCGCGCCGCCCTGGGTGTAGCTCCGGCCGTCCCGGCCGAACTGCTGGGACCGGGCGTCCCGCGCCCCGTCCTGTCCCTGGCGTTCCTCCCCCTGCTGTCCCTCGTCGCCGGCCGCCCGGTCGCCGGGCCGGGTCAGCCCCTTGCCGTCCCCGTCGTGCTGCACCTCGTCGTCCCGGCCCACGACATAGGTGCCGTCGCCGCTCGGCCCGGCCGTCGCCGCTCGGCCCTCGGGACCGGCGGCCTTGTCGCCCTTCTTCTGCTGGGCGGCCGTGCCCTGCACCCAGCCGGCGTCCGAGAGCAGCGCCTTGGCCCGCGCGGTGTCCCGTCCGCCGAGGGCGTCGCTGTTGTCG
Organism: Streptomyces thermoviolaceus; assembly: GCF_045209695.1. Lineage (NCBI taxonomy): Bacteria > Bacillati > Actinomycetota > Actinomycetes > Kitasatosporales > Streptomycetaceae > Streptomyces > Streptomyces thermoviolaceus. The sequence goes on from NZ_CP109280.1 coordinate 2,026,751, forward strand.
GCGTAGGCGTCCTGTCCGGACAGGGCGAGGTGGCTGCCGACCGGCTGCGCGGGCAGGCCGAGCGGCTTCAGGGCGACCTCGGCCAGCTCCTTGCGGTCGATCGCGTGGGCGACCGCGTGCCGGACGCGTTCGTCGGCGAGGGGGCCGCTCGCACCGTTGAGGGCGAGCTGGGTGTAGGCGGGCTCCAGGGACTTGTGCAGGGTGAAGCCGCGCAGGCTCTGCTGCTGCCGTAGGTAGGTGCTCAGCTCGTCCCGGCCCTCCTGCACCGCCTGCCGTTCGGCCGCCGCGGCCTGCTGGTCGGAGCCGTGCCGCACCGCCCACGACCGCAGCGCCTGCGCGGCGGCACCGCCGTCGGGCAGGGAGAGCAGCGCCGAGCTGCCGGGAGGCCCGGCGGTCAGGGTGAGTTTCTGCACGTCGGCGGGGTCCAGCTCGGCCACGTCCACCGTGCCGTCGGCGAGCGCGTCGGCCCGCTTGTCGCGCGGCACCTCGTGCAGCACGATCTGATCGAGTTTGGCGCGATGGCCCCACCAGCGCGGATTGCGGACCAGGACGACGTCCTTGCTCTGGGCGTCGACCTTCTGCACGCTGAACGGCCCGGCGCTGACCTTCAGCTCCTTGCGGGCGCCGTCGTTGAACGCGGAGGCGCTGCCCGTGACCTCCTTCGGGTACAGCGGGGAGAACAGCGACTTCCAGTCGGCGTAGGGGCGGGCGAAGGTGACCCGCACCTCCTGGGCGTTCTTGCCCTGCTCGATCTTCTCGATGCGGTCGTAGCCGGCGTTGCGGGCGGTCCAGTAGGCGGCGTCCTTGCCGGACAGGGCGCGCCACTGCGCGGCGAAGTCGTCGGCGCCGATCGCCCGGCCGTTGCTCCACACGGCCCGCTGGTCGAGCCGGTAGACCACGACCTGCTTCGGCTCGGTGTCCACCACCTTGGCGTCCTCGAGGTAGTCGGCCACGCGCTGCGGCCGCCCTGAGGCGTCCATGCGGAACATGGCCGGCAGCACGGCCTGCACGACCCGGGTGGTGCCGGTGTCGGCACCGGCCTGGTAGGCGTTCAGGGTCTGCGGCAGGGCGTCCACGGCCCAGCGCAGCGTGCCTCCGTCGGCCATCTGCGCCCGGCCGGCCGCCGCGATGTCCTGGGGCGCCAGAGGCTTGCTGCCCTCGTCGTCGGAACCGCAACCGGCCAGCCAGGGCACCGTGAGCACGCCCGCGGCCAGGAACGCGATGGAGCGCAGGACCGCGCGCGACCCGACACCGTCGTACGACATCTGTGCAACCTCCGAGGAGCCGGTCCCGCCGGTGGGCAGGGCAGGCGACGCGGGCAGAGACATACGGGAGCTATGTCAACTTTCAGCGGTATGGGGCGGTGTGTTTCCAGCGATCGGTGGCGGTGATTCTTCAGCGGCAGGGGCGGTGATTTCGCGCTGATCAGATCTACGGCCAGATCTACGGCCCCACTGAAGAGGACGGGCTCCGCCGCCCGGAGGCGACACGGCGGCGCGGGGTGCGAAGGTCACCCGGGTGGAGCAAGGTGCCCGCGAGCCGGCGCGGGGCCACCCGAGGCGCGGGTGGTGCCCGGCCGGGCACGGGAGGCGCCCTGCTCGCTCATCCGCCGTGCACCCATCCCTCCCGGTACGCCGTCCAGTCCTCCTGCGTCGCGGCGAAGTCCACGTAGAGCGCGACCCCGAACCGGGTCCGCTCCCGGTCCGTCCGGGACAGCCCGAGCCGCACGCCGCGCACCGCGGCCGGCACCGTCTCGGCGTGCGCCCAGTGCCCGAACCGGTTCTCGTGGAAGAAGGGCAGCCCCATCAGCAGGTCGGTGCCGGCCGGGGTGACCTCCAGGGCGAGCGAGGTCTGCTGGGCGACGTACCCGCCGTACAGACCGGACAGCGGCTGCATGGTGTCGTAGGACATCACCGCGATCTGGTCCACCCGCCGGGCCACCTCGCCGAAGTACGCCTGCGACCACCACTTGGGGTGGTTCGTGAGCGTCCCCCACAGGCGGTGGAACTCCGGCAGCGGATCGATCTGGTGTGCGGCGACCGACAGCAGCGCATGGTGTTCGCGGGTCACGGCGTGCAGCGCGTCCAGCAGACCGAGGTAGTGCCGGTCGCCCGAGTGCAGCGGCTCCAGATCGACGTGGACGCCCTCGAACCCCGCGTGCAGCACCGCCCGGCCCGAGGCGACCACCGCGGCACGGGTCGCCGCCCGCTCCAGGTGCAGCCCGTCCGGGCTCTCCGTGGCCAGCACGTCACCGAGCCATGCCTGCACCCGCACCCCGGGCAGCTCCCGGTGCACGGCCCCGACCAGCCAGGCGGCGTTGCGGTAGGCCGCGCCCGGCAGCGTGCCGTCGTGCTCCAGGGGCCCGGCGTGCACATACAGGTCACGGATCCCGGTACCGCGCAGCCGCCGGGACAGGGCGGCGACATCGGCGTCGGTCTTCCGCCCGTCCACCCAGGCATGCCCGAGCCACAGCGCGTCCCGGCCCCGGGTGTACGTCCCGTCGGCCGGCTCACCGGCGTAGTTCACCCGCAGCGCGGCCTCGGCGGCGAGCAGGGGGACGAGGACGAGGAGCGGGAGGGCGAGGGTCAGGACGAGGCGGCGGGGGCGGCGGAGGCGGGCAAGGCCGCTCGGGGCGGGTCCAGGTGCGCCGGTCCCCTTGTCCGGTGCTGCGTGCTCCGCCGCACCGTTCGCGTTGTCCGAGGTCTGCTCTGCGGCACCGTTCGCGTTGTCCGAGGCCCCCTCCGCGGCACCGTTCGCCTTGTGCGACGTCTGCTCCTTGTGCGATGTCCGCTGCGCCTCCGCCGCACCGCCGCCCGTCCCCGGCCCCTGTCCCGCCGTGTGTTCCGCCCTACCGCTCCCCTGCTCCGAGTCGCGCTCCATGCTCTTGCTCCCCTCCCGTGTGACCGAGCCCGGCCGCCCCACCGCTGACGCAGCCCCGCTCGCACGCTCGACGGGGCGGCCCTACGCTCCCGAATGTGACGGCAACCCCTCCCCGGCCGGTCCGGGCACGGCGCGCGGCCCCGCGGTGGTCCGCGCGAGTGACACGTGCCGTGCTCGGCGGCACGGTGGGGATCGTGTGGCTGGTGTTCCCCACAACGACGGACGCCGGTACCTCCGTGGTTGCGGCGCCGGGTGCCGGACCGGTGGCTTCCGCCGCCGCACCGCAGCAGGACGGCACGTCGGCCGACGACCTCGTCCTGCCGTTCGTCGCGGTGGTCGCGGCGGGCGCCCTCGCGGGCTACAGCTGTGTGCGGCGCACCCGCCGCGCCCGGACCCGGACGACACCCGGCGGCGGAGAACGGGACGGTGGCGACGGCGCCGGGCATCGAGGCACACACATCGGGGCGAGCGGCCGGGCCGACACCCGGCCCGATACGGAGAGCCGGAGTGAATCCCGCAGGACCGGTGCACGCTCGACCGGCTCACCCTGGCCGGTCACCGCAACCGTCCCGAGCACCCCGGCCGGATACGAAGGCCCGTTCCCCCCGGGCGGCACCCCGGCCCGGCGCCTGCCCTCCGCCGCGCTCGAAGCACACACGTGCGCGGCGCTGGTCCTGGCCGACGACTGTCTCCGCACCTCACGGGAGGAGCTGGGCTTCGCCCAGGCAGGGTCCCAAGCCGGGGACTGTGCACCCTTCGCCCGCGCGCTGCACCGGGCCGAGGCGGAACTGACGGCCGCCTTCCGGCTGCGGCAACGCTACGACGAGGGCATACCCGACCCCGCGGACGGCCGGGCCAGACAGCAGGCGTTGGCCGAGATGAGGGCGCGATGCGAGGAGGCGGGACGACTGCTGGACGCGACGGCGGCGGAGTTCGACGCGCTGCGCGACCTGGACGGGGAGCACGGACTGACCCAGGCCCTCGCACTCGCGGAACGACGCCTGCACGACCTGTCGGACCGCGCGCCGGCGGCCGAGGCGCTCCTGGCCGGACTGCACGAGCGGTACGCGTCCACCGCCTGCGAACCGGTCCTGGGCTCTGTGGAACAGGCGCGGACCCGGTTGGCGTTCGCCACCGCCCACTTCGACCGGGCACGCCAGGCCGCTGCCGGAGGTGAGAGGAGCCACGCCGCCCGGGAACTGCGCGCCACCGAAGCAGCGGTGGCCCAGGCAGACGTGTTCCTCGCCGCCGTCTCACGCCTCGCCGCCGAACTGGACGAGGCGACAGGGCTGGTGGCGCCCTCACTGAGCGGTGCGGAGGCTGCCAGGGCAGGAGCGAAGGACGGACTGGCCGGGGTACCCGCCGGCGAGGTGCGAGCCAGGATCCTCCACGCCGACGCCGTGCTGGCCTCAGTGCGAAGGGAGTTGACGTCCGAGCGCCCTGACGACCCGCTGGCCGCCCTGCGCCGGATCGTGGCGGCGACGGCACCGCTGGGCGCGGGACGCACAGGGGTGCTGTCCGCTGCGGCCCTGCTCACCGCCCGCAGTGCCGCAGCGGCCGCGGAGGACTTCATCACCACCCACCGGGGCAGCGTGGGTGCCACGCCCCGCGTCCGCCTCACCGAGGCCCGGCGTCTGCTGGCCGCCCGCGATCCGGCCGTGCCGCCCCGCGCCGGCACTCTGGCCCGTACCGCCCGTGACCTGGCCGAGCAGGACGTGCGCACCCACGGCAACCCGTACACCGAGGCCGACGCACACGCCCCCGGCACCGCGAGCGCCATCCGCGGCGGCATCCTCCTGCCGAACGGCTCGTCCACCGGCACGGTCCTGTCCTATGGCGGCCCGGGCACGCGAACGAGGCGCTCGATGCGGGGGCGTTGACGCCCAGCAGGGCCGCTGCCCTCGGTGAGTGCCGTGTCGGTCACCACCGCTTCTCACCGCCGTACCAGAACGCCCTGTACCCGGCTGTGGCATGCCGAGAGCACGACCGTATCGACGAGGGTGAGGCTGCGGAGAGCAAGCGGCCCACCATCCGCCTTTCCTCTGCCCTTCACTGCACGGCTACGCCCCACGTGTGCACAGGAGTTGGAACACGCTGATCGAAGCCGCGCGACGAACTGATGTTCCGTTAGTGCGTTTGCATGATGACCGGAACCTGGCCACAGGTCGGTCCGGCTGTCAGACGGACGTACGGGGGCGATGCGGCGTGATCAAGCCGGAGGAGATCCCGCAGTTCACGGGGGATCTGGATGCGCTGGAGCGGGATTGTGCGGCGCTGACGAAGGATGCGGGTCACATCCGGGGGACGGGGTCGGACGTCCACAGCCGGTTCCAGGGGTTGTCGGCGTATTACAAGGCGCCCGAGCCGGAGCAGTTGTTCGCGACGACGTCGGGTTCGGTGGCTGGGAGGCGATGGGGCAGGCGTGGAAGGGCCTGGCCCAGCTCGCCACCGGTACCGCCCTGACCGCGATCCCCGGAGTGGGCGCGGCCTTCTGGCCCCTCCCCGACGACAAGCTGCCGTCCTGGATCCGTGACTCGCGCACCGCGATGAAGGAGACCGGCAAGGCCCTGGTCGCCTGGGACGAGTGGGGCAAGAACCCCGCCCGCGCCGCCGCAGCCGCCACCTTCAACGTCCTCACCACCGTCTTCACCGGTGGCGCCGGCGGTGCCGCCGCGGGTGCGGGCAAGGCCGGCGCGGCCGCCCGGGCGATCTCACTCGCCGGCAAAGCAGGCCACTTCATCGACCCCATGACCTACATCGCCAAGGGCGCGGGCGCGGGACTGTCGAAGATCGGCGACATCACCAAGGGGCTCAGGGGCGTCGGCAACATCGACATCCCCACCCTCCCGGACAACGCCATCCCCCCTGCCCGACGGCACCGTCCACCTGCCCGACGGCACCGTCCACCTGCCACGACGTGCCGAGCAGCGGAGGCGACTCATTGCCGGGCCACGGCGCCCACACTTCCACGGGTGGGAGCGTCTTGGATGACGCAGGCGGGTTCGGTGACAACACTCTCGACACAGCCCAGCATGTGCCTGGCGGTTCGGAACCCGGTGCGCCTTCGGGTGCCACGCGCCCCAGCTTCATGTACGACGGCGACAACCCGTACGGCCCGAAGGGCGCGCTCGCCCCGGAGCAGATCCACGAGATCCAGGTCTACCGCGCCAACCACGAACCCGGGTATTTCGAGGAGTTCTACAAGAAGAACGGAAACCGGAAAGACCTGGACCTCGTCGACGAGAGCGGTACGACACCGCCCCAGCTGACACGGGAGTCGGAGCAACACCCCTGGGTCGCAGCCAAAGACGCGCCTGAGCCCCTCAGGCCGCGTTACCTTGGCGACTGGATCAAACGCGGCCCTGATGGTCTGCCTCCCGAGTCCCTCGAGACGCTGCATTCCGCTGCGCAGGAACGCCACTTCGCCATCCACCATGACACGGTCATGGAGCGATGGAAGCAGGATGCATCTCACGCCCACGAGCAGAACCCGACGTGGGAGACGGAAACGGAGATGCACGAGAGCAAGGCCGCATACCGCGAGTCGCACGTCCGCATGCGGGACGCCTCGGAGGCCTTCGGCGAAGCCGTAGCGGAGCACCACGTCATTCCGGAGCACTACCCGAACGCCGTCCCGGAGCAGCTCGACGGCCCGCTCAACGGAAACGACCAGTTCGACCAGGTATGGCGCCGCGAGGACGGCGGTTATGTCGTGGTCGAGGCCAAGAGCAGCGTCAACACTGAGTTGGGGGCTCGCAATCTACCGGACGGCAGGCGAGTGTCCCAGGAAACAAGGGAATACTTCCTCGGCATCATCCGTGAAATGGAGGACCGCGGAAGGAAGAACCCCAGTGAGAGAGAATTGGCGCGGAATCCGCGGAAGGCGCTACGACAAGGGAAAGTGGACTACATAGTCGTCAAGGGCGAGAAGAACGCAGGTCGGTACACTGGCTACCACATGCGCCAGTTCGACATTTCTCCCGAAGGGAAAGCTTCGTGACAGTCACCATCCCTCGTCACAGCTCGCCGGGACCGGATGACGAGGGCTACGCTGCCGATCTGGGCCGTCACGTCCTCGAAATCGTCGATCGGCTGGAGAAGTCGCCGACAAGCCTGGACTTGGTGCTGAGCACAGCCGAACTCCATGTTCATGCCCGCTGTACCGTGGACCCGCGAGCGGCCAAACTGGAGACGTGGGAAGCGGTGGTCACCGCCCTGCAGATCTACTCCGCCCTCTTCGCGGTGACCAGCGCGAACGAAGGCACCGTGCAGTGCCGCATCGTCCACAAGGTCCGCACCCTGCCGGCCATCGGACCACGCACCTACGCAGACGCCGGCAACTGGCTCACCGCCTTCTGGCTCGCCGTCATCTGCCGCGACCAGAACCGCCTGACCCAACTGTGCGAAGTACCCCTGGACCGCCTGCGGCCATCCGACGGCACATACGACGAGTACATCTACCACTGGATCGCAGCACTACAGGCCTACTGGCTACAACGCCCCGGACTGGTGGAACACCTCACAGAAGCACTGCGCCGCTCCCACCCCGACACCGCCCGCATCGCCCCCAGCGAACTGCTGCAGCACATCCTCTACCCCCCGATCAACCTCTTCTACCGCTTCCTCCAGCACGACACACCCGGCTTCAACCAAGCCCTCGCAGAAGCCGTACACCTCCACAAGGCCTACTGGACCGCCGACGAAGACCGAACCGACGACCCGGCCGGCATGGTGGCACTCGCACCCCTGGCCATCGCCTGTCTCGCCCACGACGGCACCATCCCCATCGACGTCCAGACCGACTACCTCCCCACACACCTCCTCGAACGCAGCTGGCTCGGCGAATTCGAGACCTGAGGTGGTAAGGCCGCGGCACACCTGTCGCGCGAGGCTGCTTCCGTCCTGCACCACACGTTCGCCGAGACGTGCGCGAGATTCGCAGCATGCCCGGCGGTACAGGCTCGACTGGAGAATGCCTTGATCTCGGCTGTCCCGCGCCATCCGGTGGCGACAGACAAGGCCGATGAAGGCCTTGCCATCCTTCAAGAGAGCTTGCAGAAGCTGATCGACGGACTCGAGGCGGATTCGACCGACCTGGGTGACGCCTTTCAGCTCGCGCTTACGTTGGCCCGGACCAGGTCTGTACTCGACCCGCGAGCGGCGATCTTCCCGTCCTGGGACGCCTGGGTGACCGCCATGCAGCTCGGCTCCGCCGCTTTAGCTGCCGCGACCACGACCGACACCCACGTTCAGTGCCGTATCGCCCACAAAGACCGCACCCTGCGAGCCACCGGGCCCCAGTGGTACATCACCCCGGCTTCCTGGATCAACGCCCACAATCTGGCTGTGGCGTGCCGTGAAACGGACCGGATCCGCGCCGTGTGTGACGTACCCGTGTCACTGCTCCGGGAACATGGCGCGCGTTTCGAAGGGCACCACTTCGCCTGGGTCGAAACGCTGCAAGCGTACTGGCGGGGCGACCGAGACCTCGTCCCGAAGTTGGTGCGGGCAGTCGACGCCACCGACCCTCAGTCCGTCGCCGACCCGGAGACGGTGAGCAAGCCCATCTACCCGCCGATGGAGCTTTTCCACCAGAAAAGCGGAAAGCGCTCCTGAACTGCAACATGGCTGATGCAGCGCACCGGCTGCCGGCTGCCACACGGCACCGCATCGCGCCCGCCCAGCGGCCGAGTGCAGATCACATGGCCGCTTGGCGGGGGCGATGCGACACCGAGTCAGAAGAGGTTCAGCAACGCCTCCGCCGGATCCGTCAGCGGGGTGTCCCCGTCGGGGAGGGGGAGTTCGAACCAGACCGTCTTGCCGTGCGGGGTGCGGCGTGAGCCCCAGGCCGCGCTGAGCAGGCCGACGAGTTGCAGGCCGCGGCCGCCCTCGTCGGTGTCGCGGGCGCGGCGGCGGCGGGGCTGGACGAGGCCGGCGTCCCAGACCTCGCAGACCAGGGTGCGGTCCAGCAGGAGGCGGAGTCTGATCTCGCCCTCGCCGTAGCGGAGGGCGTTGGTGACCAGTTCGCTGACGAGCAGCTCGGTGGTGTCCACCAGGGGTTCGAGGTCCCAGGAGAGAAGCTTGCCGCGGGCCAGTTCGCGGGCGCGGCCGACGCTGCGGGGCTCGCGGGGCAGGACCCAGTCGCCGACGGATGCGGCGGGCAGGCCCTGGACGCGGGCCATGAGCAGGGCGATGTCGTCCTCGCCGTGGTGGCTGCCGAGGGTGTTGAGGACGTGGTCGCAGACGTCCTCCAGGGGGCGGTCGGACTCGGTGAGGGCGCCCACGAAGGCCTGCAGGCCCTCGTCGAGGGGGTGGTCGCGGGATTCGACCAGGCCGTCGGTGTAGAGGGCGAGCAGGGAGCCCTCGGGGAGTTCGACGGTGACTTCCTCGAAGGGTTCGCCGCCCACGCCGAGAGGCATGCCGGGCGGGACGTCGAGGGTCCGGGCCCGTGCGCCCGGTTCGACGAGGACCGGGGGGAGGTGGCCGGCGTTGGCGAAGGTGCAGCGGCGGGTGACGGAGTCGTAGACGGCGTAGATGCAGGTGGCGAGGTACACCTCGGACAGGTCGGCCTCGCGGGGGCGGCGGGCGGCGCGGGTGGCCTGCTGGATGCCTCCGGGGGCGCCGAGGCCGCGGGCGATCTCGTCGAGGTGGGAGAGCACCTCGGCGGGTTCGAGGTCGAGCTGGGCCAGGGTGCGTACCGCGGTGCGCAGTTCGCCCATCGCTACGGCGGCGCGCAGGCCGCGACCCATGACGTCGCCGACGACGAGGGCGGTGCGGTGGCCGGGGAGTTCGATGACGTCGAACCAGTCGCCGCCGACCTCGCTGGGCCGGCCGGTGGCCGCGTTGCCGGGCCGGTAGCGGCAGGCGATGTCGAGGCCGGAGGCCTCCGGGTCGCCGGGCGGGAGCAAGGAGCGCTGCAGGATGAGCGCGCGTTCGTGTTCGCGCCGGTACAGGCGGGCGTTGTCGATGCACACCGCGGCGCGCGCGGCGAGTTCCACGGCCAGGTCGCGGTCGCGCTGGCCGAAGGGTTCGCTGCCCTTGGTACGGGCGAACTGGGCGAGTCCGACGACGGTGTCGTGGGCGACCATCGGGACGGCCAGGGTGTGCTGCACCAGGCCGCCTTCCTCGCCGGGCACCAGCTGCGGGCGGGCGGTGCGCAGGGCGTGGGCGCAGCGGGAGTGGAAGGGGTAGTGGTGGACGGAGCCGACTTCGACGGGTTCGCCGGTGGCGGCGAAGGGGGCTCCGGCGACGGCGCTGGCGTAGGCGACGCGACGCAGTTCGGCGCTGCCGTCGGCGAGTCCGGGCGGGGTCTCGTCGCCGGTGAGCAGGCCCTGGTAGAGGTCGACGGTGGCCAGGTCGCAGAAGCCGGGGACGACGACGTCCAGCAGTTCGCGGGCGGTGGTCTCCAGGTCGAGGGAGTTGCCGATGCGGGCGCCGGCCTCGTTGAGGAGGGCCAGGTTGCGGCGTGCGGCGGCGGCCTCGCGGGCGGCGGCGCGGCGGGCGGTGACGTCGGTGGCGAGCCAGGCGATGCCGATGGGCTTCCCGCTGCCGCTGTGCACCCGGTAGAGGTTGACGGACCAGTGGCGGCGTTCGTCGCTGCCGGGCACGAAGCCGGTGACGCTCATGTCCGTGATGGACTCGCCGGTGCGCAGGACCCGGCGCAGTATGGCGGTGACCCGCTCGCCCTCGGCGCGGGGGAGGTAGTCGTGGACGCCCTTGCCGCGGTGGTCGTCGGGGGTGCCGCCGAAGAGGGAGGCGAAGCGTTTGTTGGCGCGGCGGATCCGCAGGTCGGTGTCGATGAGCAGGAAACCGAACGGAGATTGACCGAAAATGGCCTGTGAGGCGGCGAGGTCGGTCTCGATGCTGCGCAGGGTGTGGACGTCGACGACGATACAGACGGCGCCTCGGTCGCCTTCGGCGGTGCGCGTCGGCATGACGTACACCTCGGCCAGTCCGCGCAGGCCCTGCCGGGTGCGGTCCGGACGGTGGGTGCCGCCGGTGCGCGGGCCCCGGGTGCCGTACCGGCGGTCGGGGAACCGGAAGGGGACGATGCCGGTCCACTCCCGTCCGTCGAGGATCTCGGCCATCTTGCGCTGTCCGCGCTCGCGCAGGTCGGGGTCGATGAACGCCTCGATCGGGTCCATGCCGAGGGCGCGCTCGGCGGGGATGCCGAACAGCTGCTCGGCGCGCAGGCTCCACTGGTCGACGAGCCCGTCCGGGCCGATGGAGAAGGACGCCGCCTTGATGTAGTCGTAGATGGAGCCGGGCGGGCTGCTCTGCCACATCGTGTCCGCGGGCGGCGTCCGACCGACGCTGCCCGCGGTGTTCCTCGCGCCGTCCGACGGGTCCTCGGACTCCGTGGCCTTCGCTGGTATCTCGCTCACGCGAACCGTCCCCTCCAGCTCACCGCGTCCGGCACCGGTCACCGGGGGCGGCTTTCCGCAGTATCCAGCACTACGGCGCCGCGGAACACGGTGTTCACGATCACAGGACCGTCGCGATGCATTTCGGTCCGTTCTGTGACGACACAAAGAGTCTTCTAACCAGGTGACAGCCGGTCGAATCCCGCCGCGGTTCCTCCGTCATCGAGCTGCGGACCGGCGGCCCCGGCCCGGGGTGCGCAGGTCGCCTGCGCAGACGGCCCGCCGGTCGCGGTCGGCGTGCGCCGCCGGGGGGCGTACGCCGTCGCGTCGTCAGGTGCTGTCGCGCCTTCCGGCGCGGTGCATGCGCCGGGTGGTGTCGAGGGGCGGGGCCTTGAGGGTCATGGGTCCGGCGGGAGTGGGGGACCTCCGGATCACGGGGCCGACGAGGGAGGGCCCTGCGGGTTCCGGGTCCGAATCCGGTGGGTGCGCGGCCGTCAGGTGTCGCGCGGGACTGTCAGGTGTCGCGCGGGCCGTCGTCCAGGGCGGCTTTGCCGTCGGGCGCGTGGGCGTCCCCGTCGGGGGGCACGGTCAGTTCGAACCAGACCGCTTTGCCCGTTCCGTCCGGGCGGGTTCCCCAGCGGCGGGAGGACGAGGCGAGCAACTGCAGGCCGCGTCCGCTCTCGTCGTCCGGGCGGGGCCAGCGTTCGCGGGGCGGGTCGGGCCGTGTGTCGGACACCTCGACGAGCAGCGCCTCGCGCGTCCCTGAGGGGCGCACCAGCCGCAGGCCGATGGGGCCGGAGGCGTGCCGCAGCGAGTTGGTGACCAGCTCGCTGACCAGGAGCACGGCGGTGTCCCCGACGCTGGTGTCCAGCTCCCAGCTGCGCAGCTGCCCCCGGACGGCGGCACGGGCCGAGCGCACCGCGCCGGGGTCCGCGCGGAAGGTCCACTCGGCGCGGTCTTCTTCGGTGTCGATCACACCGATCACTTCCCAGGCCAGCGACCCCACCCATGTCTCGCCACATGGGGACTAACAGGGACATACCCGGCATACGGTGCTCAGTACCGCTCGGGTCACCGTTCCGTGGGACTCATCGCCCGCTCGAGCACCGCCCGCACCGCGGGCACGTCCTGGGGCAGCCAGGGGACGCTCCAGATCTCGGACGGCTGGAGCCAGCGCAGCTCGTCGTGGTCCTGCAGCGGTCGTGGAGCGGCGGAGGCGGGGAGCAGGCGAGCGGTCCACACCCACATCTCGTACGGGGGTTTCAGGGGCCAGCTGCCCGGTATCCGGTCGACGGTCTCGGCGTCGACGCCCAGCTCTTCGTGCAGCTCGCGCACCAGCGCCGCCTCGGGCTTCTCTCCGGGCTCCACCTTGCCGCCGGGCAGTTCCCAGCCGCCGGCCGCCTCGACGGGTGCGCTGCGGCGTGCGGCGAGCAGCCGGCCGCCGTCGAGAAGGGCGGCACCCACCACCAGGATTCGTTCGGTCACGCCTGGAGCCTACGCAGAGGGCGCCGGCCGCCGCGAGGAACCGGCCGGTGAGCGGCCGGAGGCGGCGGATCCGCGGGTGACCGCCGGGTGCGGCCGGCGGTCGGATCCAAAGCGGTCAGCCCTCGGTGTCCGGTCCGGAGCCGTTCTGCCCGATGCGCTCGACCCAGTAGAGCTGCTTGTGGCCGCGCCGGTCCAGGCTGTCCGCCATCCGCTGGGCCTCGGCGCGGGTGGCGTACCTGCCCACGCTGTAGCGATTGCCGTTGTCGTCCTGACGGACGACGAGCCAGGGAAGAGTGATCGTGCCGTCGTTCATCCCGCCCCAATGCTCCTTCCCGCCCCGCGAGCCCCGCGCTCGCGAGCGGCTCCGCCGCGCCGTGCCCGCGACGGAAACCGCATTACGCATATGCCCGAGCCTACGCCTGGCCTTCACTCAGCGAACACGACTTTTCACGAACGGGTCGGCAACCGGCCACGAGGAGGGGGCGCACACAACCAAGCGCGCCGCCCGGCACATGCGCGGACGCTGTTCCGAATGCGCCCCGCCAGGTAGCAGCGACCTGCGAGAACGACCGGAATCCTTCGCCCCGCGGGCGCGCCGCGGCGGAACGGGACGGTGAACGCACGGCAGCCGACGCGGGAACGGCGCGCGCCGGTGGCATAAGGGGGCGCACGATGCATGGGGCCGCGCTCGGGGCACGGAGGCCAATCTCGGGGGATGCGGAGGGCGCCCGAGGCACGGGGCGGGGACAGGTTCGCCGGAGCGCCGCGGCCGGGAGGCCTTCGGGGCGCCGCGACCGGGCGGCCTTCCGGTCATGCGGGGCCCTCGCCTTCCGGCCGCACGAGGTCTTCCGGCCGCAAGGTTTCCCGGTCGCGCACGGCTTTCCGGGCACCCGGTCGCGCAAGGCTTCCCGGGCACCCGTGGGCGCGGGCCCTCGGGTCGTGCGACGGCTGCGCGCGGGGTCTCAGCGCACGGGCAGGTGGTAGGCCACCCGGTAGCGGTCCGCGGGGATCACCACGTCCGCGGTCTCCACGGGGCGGCCGGAGGCGTAGAAGGTGCGCTGGACGACCAGGACCACGTGGCCGGGCACACCGCCCAGGGTGTGCAGTTCCTCGGCGAGGCCGGGGCGGGCACCGACCTCCTCGGTGACGTTGTCCACGATCACATCGATGGCGCGCATGCGCTCGACCACGCCCATGCCGCCCAGGGGGCCTTCCTCGGGAAGCATGACGGGCGTGCGGCCGGTGAGGGCGAGGGGTTCCCAGGAGGTGGAGAGCATCATCGCCTCGCCGGCGGTGCGGAAGACGTACTTGGTGCACATCACGCGGTCGCCGGGCTGGATGCGCAGACGCTCGGCGACGGCGGGGGTCGCCTCGGTCTGGGCGCTGCTGGCCTCCCAGGTGCCCCGCATCTCGGGGGATGCCTGCTCCTGGCGGAAGGGACTGGCTCCCGTGGCGGGGCGGAAGCCGGAGCGGGCGATGCGGCGCGGGGTGGGCCGCTCGCGCACATACGTCCCCGAACCGGAGCGGCCCTCGACCAGGCCCTCGGCCATGAGCACCTTGCGTGCCTCCAGGGCGACGGTGTCCGAGACGCCGTACTCCTCGCGGATCCTGGCCTGGGAGGGGAGGCGGGTGTGCGGCGGCAGCAGCCCCTCGACGATCTTCTTGCGGAGGTCACCCGCGACCCGCAGATACGCCGGCTGCTCACCGAAAGCCACTGGCCACTCCCCTCGCGTCTGCACGGACAGCAACAGCGTGACAACGACGCGTTGTGACGTGCAAGCAAAGGCCAGAGAATCACCCGAAGTGATGACACGGCGTCCCTGTGGTCTTCCCCGGGGCGTCGGCGGGCGCGTTGCGTACTCTGCGCTCATGACACCTCTGCCGGACCGTTACTGCCCCGCCGACGGCGTCCGCATCCCCAGTGACTCGCTCGCCTGGCGCTGCCCCAACTGTCACGGCCCCCTCGACCTGGACTTCTCCCCCACCCCGGCCCCTTTGAAGTCCCTCACGGGACGTGTGAACTCCCTGTGGCGGTATGCGGAGACGCTGCCGCTGGCGTCCCCTTCGGTGTCGCTCGGCGAGGGCCGCACGCCGCTCGTGCCCCTCACCGACACGGTGTCGGCGAAGCTGGACTTCCTGATGCCGACCCTGTCGTTCAAGGACCGGGGCGCGGTACTGCTCGCCGAACTGGCGCGGCGCATCGGGCCGCGCCGGGTGGTCGCGGACAGCAGCGGCAACGCGGGCACGGCGATCGCCGCCTACTGCGCCCGCGCGGGCCTGGCCTGCACCGTGTACGTGCCGCTGGGCACGTCCGCGAAGAAGCTGGAGCAGATCGAGGCGTACGGCGCCCGCGCCGAGGAGGTCGACGGCGGCCGGGAGGCGGCGGGCGCGGCCGCCCGCCGTGCCGCGGACGAGCCCGACACCTTCTACGCCTCCCACGTCCACAACCCGTACTTCCTGCACGGCACCAAGACCTATGTGCACGAGCTGTGGGAGGACATGGGCGGGCGGCTGCCCGATGTGCTGGTGCTGCCGGTGGGCAACGGCACGCTGCTGCTCGGCGCGGCCCTGGCGGTGGCCGAGCTGTACGGGGCCGGGCTGCTGGACAAGCGTCCGGCGCTGTGGGCGGTGCAGGCGGCGGCCGTGGCCCCGCTGGCCGAGGCGTGGGAGCGGGGCGCCGACGAACCGACCGGCACCACACCGGTGGCGCCGACGTACGCCGAGGGCATCGCGATCCCCCGGCCGCCGCGGGCCCGGCAGATCCTGCGCGCGGTACGGGACTCGGGCGGCACCTTCCTGACCGTCACCGAGGACCGGATCCGGCACGCCCAGGCGGACCTGGCCTCCCGCGGGCTGTACGTGGAGGCCACCGCGGCGGTGTGCTGGGCGGCCGTGCGGGAGGGCGCGCTGGCGGGCAAATCGGCGGTGGTGCCGCTGTGCGGGGCCGGGCTGAAGTCGGGCCTCGCCCGCTGAAGGGACGGCTCCGGCCGGCGGGGCCGGGCCGTGCGCGGCCTCAGACCGTCACCGCGGCCGGCGGCGGCGCGCTCACGGCGGACTCCGGCGTCGGCGGGGCCGGCACGCGGCCCGGCTGTGCGGCGCCGACGCCGGCCCACCGGGCCCGCTCGTGCTCCACGGCGGCGTGCCCGTGGGTTCCGTCGGCCTGCTCCCCACCGGCGTCGCCGGCGCGCAGGTCACGGGCGCAGTCGCGGAGCAGGGTGTGCAGAAGGAAGCGGGCCGGGGCTTCCTCGCGGACGAGGTTGTGCTCGAGCAGGACGTCGAAGTGGTGCTCCACGTCGCCGACGGGCAGTCCGGTGAGCGCGGCCGCCTCGTCGACGTCGCAGACGGGCGCCGGGTGACGGCTGATCAGCCGGCTGAAGCGGCGCAGAGCGGGGTCGAGGTGCCGGAAGGAGGCACGGAGCACCGACATCACATCGCGGTCGGCGGTCTGCAGGAAGCGGGCCCGGCGTGCGGCGCCCGCCAGCCGGTCGACCAGGTCGGCGATCCGCCAGGCGGGCCGGCCGCGCAGTCGGCAGGCGGCGATGCGGACCGCGAGCGGCAGGTGGCCGCAGAGTTCCACGGCGCGGGCGACCTGATCGGGTTCGCGGGCGGCGCGCCGTTCCCCCACGATGCGGGTGAACAGCGCGGCGGCGTCGGCGGGCGGCAGCACGTCCAGCCACTGCGGCACCGCGCCGTCCAGCGCGGTCAGCTTGCGGCGGCTGGTGACCAGCACCAGGCTGCCACCGGTGCCCGGCAGCAGGGGCGCGACCTGCGCGGTGCCGACCGCGTCGTCGAGCACCAGCAGGCAGCGCCGGCCGGCCAGCCGCGACCGCCACAGGGCGCTGCGCTCCTCCAGGGTGCGCGGGTGCGCCTCGGGGGGTACGCCCGCGGCCTGCAGCAGGGCGGCCAGTGCCTGCTCCGGCGGCAGGGGCGGCCGGTCGGCGCGGTGGCCGTGCAGGGCGACGTAGTACTGCCCGTCCGGGTAACGGTCGGTGACGCGGTGGGCGACGCGGACGGCGAGGGCGGTCTTGCCGACGCCGCCCATGCCGTCGACGGTGATCACCAGTGGGGTCGTCCCGTGCTCCTGCCCGGCGAGACCGAGCAGGGTCGTCAGCTCGGTCTCGCGCCCGGTGAAGTCGGGCAGGTCGTGGGGCAGGTCGTTGCGGCCGGCGGGGTGGGAGGCGCGGACCGCGGCGTGCGGTAACGGGACGCCGGTGTCCGCGGCGGGTGCACGGCCGGACGGTGGGAGGCCGGTGGTGGACCGGGCGGATCCCACGAGCGCGCGGACCGCCTCGTCGGCCGGGGTCTGCCCGCGGGCGACCGGGGAGTCGGCGAGGATCTCGGCGTGCAGGGTGCGCAGTCGGCTGCTGGGTTCGAGACCGAGCGTGTCGGCGAGGAAGCGGCGACCCTCGTCGTAGACGGCGAGCGCGTCGGCCTGGCGGCCGCTGCGGTACAGGGCCAGCATCAGGCTGCCGCGCAGGGAGTCCCTCAGCGGGAACTGTGCGAGCAGGGCGCGCAGTTCGCCGACCAGCGAACTGGTCTCACCGATCCGCAGCCGCAGGGCCATGAGGTCCTCCAGGGCGGTCAGGCGCTGCTCGTTGAGCTTCACCGCGGCCGAGGCGACGGAAGGGCACTGGATGCCGGCGAAGGCCTCGCCGCGCCACAGGTCGACCGCCGACTGCAGCGAACGGATGGCGTCGGCGCAGCGGCCCTCGTATTCGGCGGTGCGGGCGGCGCGCACCCGGGCGGTGAAGCGGTGGGCGTCCACGGCGTCGTCGGGCACCACGAGGCGGTACCCGACGTCCATGGTGACGAGGCTGGTCTCCTCGTCCGCTGACAGGATGCGGCGCAGGTCGCGGATGGCGTTGTGGACCTGGGGGCGGGCCGAGGTCGGCGGGTCCTCCCACAGCTCGTCCACCAGCACGTCCACCGGGACGACCCGGTTGGCGTGCAGGAGCAGCAGGGCCAGGAGCTTCTGCTGGCGCATGCCCCGGACGCGGACCGGCTCACCCGAGTGGCGTGTCTCCAGGGCGCCCAGGACCAGGAATTCCATGTGGTTCGTTCCCCCGATGAGCTGTGCAGGCGGGTTCCGGACGGAATGCGACGGGATGCGCGGGGCGGCCGCGCATTTCTCCGCCGTCGCCTGCGAGCGAGTCGTCCGTCACTTCCCCCACGTGACGTCGTCGGCGGCGAAGACGGGATCGTCCATGTCCTTTCCGTGGCGGGCCTCGACGATTCCGGAAACGTTCCGCCCGTGGTCCGCGACGGCCACCGAAAAGGCCGCGGCACCGACGGAGAGAAGAGCAGCGGCGGTCATTCTGAGAACACGGGAGGTCAGCATGATCAATACTCCTTCTATTCGCGGTCGGACATCCGGTGACTTTCCCCGGGGAGCGACGCTGGATTTCCGCTCCCGGCGTTGCCTCCACTGTGGCTCGGCCGGCGGCCCGGAGGGAACGGTCGACGGGTGGACAGAACCTGCACTGTCCTAAGGCGTCCACCGCGACCTGCGGTGACGCCGGGATGCTCAGCCGATCCACCAAGGTCCGGGCACGAGCGCTCCCTGGGACTCCAGCACGCGGAACTCGCTGAGCGCCGGATGGCCGGAAACGGCCTGTCCCGCCACCCGGGCGGCGCTTTGCTCGGCGGCCGCAAGGTCGTTCGCGAGCAGGAAAAGCCCTAGTGTGACGTCTCCGCACGGACCCGGGTGGACGGTGACGTGCTCCAGGCCGTCGGCGTTTCCCGCGCACGATGTGACGATCGTGGCCAGATCCGTTCGGCCGGTCGTACGGCCGGGCCCCTTGAGACGCACATGGACGAGATACATGCCACCATTGTTCGCCCGTGAAAAGACAAACGGCACCGGCAACGGGTGGACACTTTATGCCATGACAGAAACCGTCATGCGCGCAGACACCGCCCGCGCCCTGCCGTGACGCGGTCGCGCGGCGCGCGCGAAAGGACGGTCCGGGCGGCGCGGCGGCGCCCGTGGAAGGGCCGCCCGACACCCAAGAAGATTCAATACGCAACTACCTGTTCGTAAAGTGTTGTTAAACCGCCGGGCGGGAACAGCCGCCTGGCGTCGTAGACTCCGCCCGCACGGATCCGTTCGAATCCACTCCGTCCACCCTGCTGTGCCACCGCTTTGACCGGAACCGGCCTCGCCGACTTCCGGATCAGGCGCACTTCGGCATCAGTAAGCTCAGGGGGCACTGACTTTCGAACACGGTGAGTTCCTGCCTGCTGAGGAAGCTACATGTTGGACGTTCTGGGGCTCGACGCCGTGGCCGAAGCTGTCTATCGGGCAATGCTGACCGATCCCGAGGACGGTGTGGCGGCTCTGGCGGCTCGGCTGGACCTGACGGAGGACCAGGTACGCAGAGGTCTCGACCGTCTCAGCGAGCTGGCGTTGATCCACCCCTGCGGCAGGAAAGGCAGCGGGGGCGTGGGGTTCCGGGCCATCGGTCCGGAAACCGCGATGGAGGTGCTGCTCGCCCGGCAGCAGGCGGAACTGGCCGCCCAGCAGATGAAGGTGGAGGCCTCACGGGCAGCCGCGGCCCAGCTGATCGCCGAGTGCTCGGCCCTGCGGCCGCGGCCCCTCGACCACGACTCCGAGCAGCTGATCGGTCTGGAGGCGATACGGGTGCGGCTGGCCGAACTGGCCAGGTCCGCGCGGGTCGAGGTCGCCACCTTCGCACCGGGTGGCGCACACGACGAGGAGGACCTGGCGGCCAGCCGCGAACCCAACGCCGACCTGCTCGAGCGGGGCGTGCGGATGCGGACCGTCTACCTCGACAGCGTGCGCAACCATCCGCCGACCCTGCAGCACGTCCGCTGGCTGCACCAGCACGGCGGGCAGGTCCGCACGGTGCCCGACCTGCCCATCCGCATGGTCATCTTCGACCGCAAGCAGGCGGTCCTGCCCATCGACACCGCCGATGCCCGGGCGGGCGGGGTGGTGCTGCGCGGAGCGGGCACGGTCGCCGCACTGTGTGCGCTGTTCGAGAGCGTGTGGCAGACCGCGGTGCCGCTGGGGACCGTCCCGAAGTGCGGCGCGAAGGACATGCCGCCGCAGGAACGCGCCGTGCTGAAGATGCTCGCCCAGGGCTACACCGACGAGGCCATCGCCAAGCGCCTCGGTGTCTCACCGCGCACCGCCCGCCGGATCGCCGCCAGCCTGATGGAGCGCCTCGACGCCCGCAGCCGCTTCGAGGCCGGCGTGCACGCCGTCCAGGACGGCTGGCTGCCCGCGACCCGCTGACCACGGACACCGCACGGCGTCGCGGACCGGGCCGGCGGCACGGGCCCGGGGTTCCTGCCCCGCGGACCGGTGCCGCCGGCCCTCGTCTCACGCCGTGCGCCCGGCCCGGCGCGCCTCGCGGCGGTCCGCCACGAGCAGCGCCAGCGCGGGCAGCAGCGTGACGGCGTAGACGGCCAGCAACCGGCCGAAGGAGTGGGCGAAGGCGCCGGGCACCAGCCCGTGCCGCTGCCGCGCGGCCCCCTCCAGGATCACCGTCGCCACCGCCAGGGCGACGGCGCCGCCGATCCGCTGGATGAGATTCAGCTGCGACGAGGCGTCCGGGATGGACTGCGGCCGGATCGACTGGAAGGCCCGGGTCATCGCGGGCACGATGGTCAGGCCCGTGCCCAGGCCGCGCACCGCCAGGCTCGTGCACAGCAGGACATAGGAGGTGTCGGCCGACAGCCGGGTCAGCGGCACCGTGGCGAGCATGGTCAGGACGATGCCGACGACGACCGTGCCGCCCCCGCCCAGCCGCTTCATCAGCACCCTGCACAGCCAGGCCGCCAGCACCACGCCGATGCCGCCGGTGGACATCAGCAGCCCGGTTGCCACCGCGCTCTCGCCGCGCGCGGTCTCGAAGTACAGCGGGATGAGCATCATCGGCGAGTAGAGCACGAAGCCCAGGCAGAAGATGGTGACGGCGGCCGTGCGGTACACGCCGTGCGCGAACAGGCGCAGGTCCAGCAGGGGGAAGGGGGCCCGCAGCTGCCGCACCACGAACACCGTGCCGCTGACCACGGCGACGGCCGACGGCACCAGCAGCGACGCCCGCGCCTCCAGTCCGGCGCCGGAGAAGGCGTGGATGGCCAGGACGGTGGCGACCGTGCAGGCCGCGGAGGTGACCAGGCCCACCGCGTCCAGCGGCTTGGCCCGGCGGGAGCCCGGGGCCTCGCCGGGCACCCGGCGCAGCGTGACGGCGAGCAGCGCCGCGCACAGCGGCACGTTGACCACGTAGACCGCCGACCACCCTCCGGCCGCGACCAGCAGGCCTCCGACCGTCGGGCCCAGCAGCGGGCTGATCAGCATGACGCTGCCGTTCAACGCCTGCACCCGGCCCAGCTGTTCACGCGGCACGCCGTGGGTGAGCAGGATCGTCGACACCGGGGTGAGGACACCGGCGGCGGCCCCGGCCACCCCGCGCGCCGCGATCAGCTCCCACAGGGTCTGGCTCAGCGCGCACGCGGCCGACGCCAGGCCGAACACCACGGTGGCCCCCGTGAAGACCCGCTTGACCCCGAACCGGGTGGCCAGCCAACCGGTCGCCGGCATCAGCGCGGCCAGCGCCACCAGATACGCCGTCACCACCCACTGCACCTGGTGGATGGCGCCGAACCGGGCGGTGGTGTCGTCCAGGGACACATTGACGATGGTGGTGTCGAGCTGGGCGAGGAACCCGCCGGTGATCGCGACGGCGATCTTGGCGAGGGCGGCGGAGGAGGGCCGGCCCGCAGGTGTTCCGGACGGCGCGCCGGAGGAGTCGGCCGCCTCGCCGGCGGCGGGCTGTCCGGCGGACTGTGGTGCCGGCTGCCGGGTGCCCGGGTCCTCGGTGCCCGGCTCGTCGGCGGACCGGTGCTCGGCGGCCGGCTGCCGCGCGGCCGGGTCCCCGGTGTCCGCGGGCCCAGGCGGCCGGGGTGCTACGGCCGCCTCCGGCTCCGTCGCCGTCCCGGCGCCCGGGTCCGGTGGCGGGCTCGCGGTGACACCTTCATCGGACTGATGTTCGGTCAGGGGCATGGGGGTGCATCCTCGTGAGGTGACGTGGTCGGGGCGGGCGCGGGTCGGTCCGCGCCGGCGAGCGCGTGCTCCAGGGCGTCCAGGAGGGCCTCGCCGGCCTCGCGGGCGCCGGGCCGGTCGCGGCAGGACAGGGTCAGCTCGGTGACCTCCCCGATCCGGCAGGCGCTGAGGAACATCTCCGCGTAGGGCACGAGCATCGGCAGCGTGCGGAAGGCGGTGGGCCGGAACTCCGCGGTGCTCAGCTCGTCGGTGTCGACCTGGCCGTGGTCGGTGATGATCGCCGTACAGGGAAAGCTGCTGCCGTCCAGCTCCTGGGCCTCGCGCAGGCTGTTCGCGAACGGGTTGTCCCGCAGGAAGTCCCGGCTGAGGGCGGCCACCTCCCGCTTGTGCACCAGGGCCCGCACGATCCGGCCGTGCAGCGTCCGCCAGTCGTCGTCGCGGGCCAGGTCGAGGACGAGCTGCGCGGTCAGGTTGGCGGTGGAGCGCACCTCGCGGTCGTGCCGGCGCAGGTCGACCGGGACGATCACCCGGCCGGTGTCGCCGGGCAGATGCCGGGCGAGGACGGCGGCCACGCGGGCGGTGACCGCGGACGGCGTCCCCGCGACGGTGCGCCCCAGCCACAGGGCTGTGCCGTCGGCCGGCCCGGTACCGAGGATCGCGGGCAGTCTGGGGATGCGAGCCGGCGGCGGCGCGGGCGGCACGGTGCCCGCGGCCGTACGGAAGTGGGTGTCGTCGACCACCGCGTCCGCGCCGAGAGGGTCCTCGCCGCGCAGCACGCGGAACACGTCGGCGAGCCACATCCGCAGCCCGCGACCGTCGGTGACGATGTGGCTGGCCCGCACCACCAGCCGGGTGCGCGGGCCGTTCACCAGGCCCACCTCGCAGACCGGGCCGGTGACGACGTCCAGGTCGCGGTGGAAGAACGGCGCGTCGAAGCCGCCTGTCCCCGCGGGGAGTTCGGTGACCGGCGGGAGGGGGCCGTCGGCCCGCCACAGGGCCGCCCGCCGCCGCACCGCGAGACCGGGGTTGGCCCGGGTGGCGGTGGCCACGGCCGCGCGCAGGGCGTCCGGGTCGATGGGTCCCTCGCCCTCGACGACCATCTGGATCAGCTGCGGGGTGCCGGTGGCCGCCGCGTTCAGATAGCCGCGCTCGATCTGCGAGATGCGGCGGGTGTACGGCCGGTGCGCGGTGGATGGCGTCGTCATGCCGCCTCCCGGGTCGGGGCGTCCAGGCACGGGACGCCGGTACGGACGGCCGCCTCGGCGCCCTCGCGCCGCCACCAGTAGCGGACGTCGGCGGGCGCACCGGCGGCCAGGGCCAGGTGCATGCCCCGGCCGACCAGGGTCGAACACACCTGGTACGGCGGGACGTCGGTGGGTCGCCAGGCCGGCCGCCAGGGCGGCAGCCGGACCCGGGCGAAGGCGTCCTTCGTCAGGTGCGAGGCCTTGATCAGCGCCTCGCACTCGGCGAAGTCCCGGATGCTCGCGGGTCCGTCCCGGCCCAGCAGCCCGCCGAGCCAGCGCAGCGCGTCCGGGCGGTCCCGCTCGTCCTGCAGGTCGACGCCGACGTGCGGGCCGCGCGCCACGGCGACGGCGCTGTGGGCGGCGCAGTGCGCCACCGAGACGCTCAGGCCGAGCGCCGGCACGCTCCACCGGCGGTGCTCGTCACGGGCCAGGTCGCGCCAGGTGACGTCCAGCCCGTGCACGGCCCGGAGCGCCGCGAGGATCACGGAGCGTCCGGAGCGGTTCATACGGTGCCCCATGCGGTCGCGGGGCAGGCGCGGGTGGTGGGTGACGAGGCAGTCGATCACGGCCTCGTCACCCGCCGGGCGGTCCGGGCCGGCGGGCAGCGCCCGCCCGTCCGGCGTCCGGACCGCGTCCCGCGCCCGCCCTGCGCCGGGCACGGGGCCGGGCACCGGTGGCGTCGGGGTCATCACGCCTCCGTGTCGAACACGGCCGCCGCGTAGCTGCCGCCGTAGGCGAAGCTGGACAGCAGCAGCCGGCCCGCGGGGCGGTCCCCGGCGAGCGCGGCGACCAGGCCGAGGGCTCCCGCGCTGCCGTAGGTCTCCCCGAGCAGCGCCTTCGGCGCCACCTGGGGCCGCCCGTCCAGGCCGGCCAGGCGCAGGGCCCGCGTCTGGGCGATGTCGACCAGGCTGTAGCCGGAGGCGGCGGAGACCACGGTGTCGATGCCGTCGGGGCCGGTGCCGGCCTCGGCCATCGCCGCGCGCAGCGCCCGCGCCCAGGCCTCGCCGTCGCGTCCCAGGCGGCCGATGCCGACCGGCTCGCCGGCGGCACCCCAGCCGCGGACCCGGGCCAGGACGTCCGCGCCACGGGCGGCGGCCGACTCCCGGCTCTCCAGCAGGATCGCCGCCGCGCCCTCGCTGAGGACCATCCCGGTGCGGCCGCCGGGCACCACCCGCGCACTGCGGGCGTAACCGGGCAGTGAGGCCTGGGTGGCCAGGGCCTGCGCGGGGAACTCGTCGGCGATCACCACCATGATCCGCTCGGCGGCGCCGCGGGCGATGACCCGGGCCGCGAGCTGCAGCGCGAGCACCGAGCTGGTGCCGCCGTTGGCGATGGTGGCGGTGTAGCCGCGGTAGCGGTGCAGCATCGCCACGTGCCCGGCGGCGGCGTTGACGACCGTGTTGGCGAACAGGGCCGGGTTGGCGCCGCTGATGCCCCGCTCCAGCACGCCCTGGTGGAACTGCAGGACGGAGGTGACGGGACCGTAGCCGGTGGCGAAGACGATGCCGGTGCCCTCCGCCTCGGCGCGCGACGGCTTGCCGTGCCGGCCGTACAGGTCGGCGACCGCGGCCGCGGCGAGCAGGCTGAGCGGGTCCATGCGGCGGGCCCGGCTGGGGTTGATGCCGCGGGCGGCGGCGCGCACGTCGATCCGGCCGACGGGCACCTCCCCGACGCCCGCGACCTGTTCCGCGCCGGTGAAGCAGGGCCGGCCCTCGGCCAGGGCGGCGAGCAGGTCGGCGGTGGAACCGGCCGCACCCGCCAGGCCGGCCACGCCGGTGACCACCACGTCGTGCACGGACTCGGTGCGGCGCTCGGCCGAGCCGGGACGGCCCGGGCGGTGCAGGACGACGGAGGCGTTGTTGCCGCCGAAGGCGAAGGAGTTCGACAGCACCACCTCGGGCGTCTCCGGGCGGCCGGTGTCCGGGACGATGTCCAGGCCGAACGGCTGTGCCACCCCGCGGGTGTTGACGGTGGGCGGCAGGATGCCGCGGTCCAGGGCCAGGGTGCTGACCACCGCCTCGACCGCGCCGGCCGCGCCCAGGGTGTGGCCGATCATCGACTTGGTGGAGCTGGCCGGCGGCAGCTCCGCGCCGAACAGCAGCTTGACCGCCTTGGGTTCGCTGGCGTCGTTGGCGGGGGTGCCGGTGCCGTGCAGATTGAGGTAGTCGACGTCCTTCGGCCCGAGACCGGCGGTGCGCAGGGCCTGGGCCATGGCCGCGCAGGCGCCCTTGCCGCTGGGGTCCGGGGCGGTCTGGTGGTAGCCGTCGCAGGACAAGCCGTACCCGCCCAGCTCGGCCAGGGTGCGGGCGCCGCGCGCGGCGGCCCGGTCGGCCGACTCCAGGATCATGAACCCGGCGCCCTCGCCGAGGGTCAGCCCGGTGGAGGCCGACATCGGCGAGCACGGCTCCGGGTCGAGGGCGCCGAGGGCGCTGAACCCGTACGCGGACAGGGAGGCCAGCGGGTCGACGCCACCGCAGACGACGTGGTCGACGTCGCCCTTCCACAGCAGCTCGGCGGCGTAGCCGAGGGCGACGGCGCTGGCGGCGCAGGCGTTGGAGAGCACCACGCGCGGGCCGCGCAGGTCGAACTCGGCGGCGATGAAGTCGCCGACGCAGGGCAGCTGGGAGGCGGCGGCCGCCTCGGCGTCCAGCCGGCCCTCGTGGACGTATCCGGCGTGGACGGACTCCAGGGTGGGCATGGCGCCGAGGCTGGAGCCGACCACGACCGCGACCCGGTCCCGGTCGACGGTGTCCAGGTCGAGGCCGGCGGTGCGCAGTGCCTCGCGGATGGCGCCGGCGGCCAGCGCGTAGCAGCGGTCCAGGCCGGCGGGCTGCTCGGCGGTGACCATGCCGGCCCACTCGGTCAGCAGCTCCGAGGTGTCGAAGAGGGTGTTGGTGCGGATGCCGGAGATGCCGGAGGTGATGGCGGCCCAGCTCTTCTCGACGTCGTCCCCGGCCCCGGTGATCAGGCCGAGGCCGGTCAGGGCGATGCGCGGCGTGGTCATCAGGAGATCCTCGTGGTGAGCGAACGGGCGATGACGCGGGGCAGGGTGGCGGTGCGCAGCGGACGCTCGGCGCCCTGCTCGTCCTGGGCGGCCAGCTCCAGACCGGGCACCCAGAACGGGGCGTCGAGCAGGGCCAGGACCAGCTCCTCCTCCGGGTTGGCGGAGGGCGCCTGCCACAGGACGGTGCCGACGGACCGTCCGGCAGCGGTCACCTGCGTGCCGGCGGTGAACCGGCTCGCGGCGGGGGCGGCCAGCGCGGTCAGCCGGGCGGTGTCCGTGGTCGGCGCCACGAGGCCGTCGGAGCCGTGGAACTCGCCGACGCGACTCCAGTCGATCATCCAGGACAGGTCGGCCTCGGCGACCGACAGTCCGGCGAAGCCGGCCGCGTACACGCCCATGCCGGCCTCGGCCTGCACCCGGGCCAGGCCCTCGGGGCCGACCGGGGCGCCGCCCTGGGCGGTGACGGCGGCGAGCACGGCCTCGTGGGCGGCGTCGGGGGCATGGGACAGCAGCAGGTAGCCGTACTCGCCGGTGGTGCCGACCCGCGCCAGGTGGGCGAGGGCGGACGGCTCCGCCTCCAGGGACGCCTCGGTGACCGAGTGCAGGGTCAGGCCGGAGATGTCGAAGTCGACGAAAGCGGCGGCAGCGGACCAGGCGGTGGGGCCCTCGAAGGCGCTGGCGCCCCAGCCGTCCGGCTCGACCTCGACTATGACGCCCTCGGGCCGTTCCTGCTGCTCCAGGTAGGCGCGCAGCTCGTCGGCGCTCACCCGGGTGCGGGGCAGCAGCCAGGCGTCGTCGCCGATCTCGAAGTGCAGCAGGACGGCGAAGGGGCTGCCGTCGGCGTTCAGGGCCAGCGCCTCGCGGACGGTGTCCGGCTCGACGAACTCGCCGGACTTGGCGAGGAAGCCGTCCAGGTACGTGATCCGCTCGTCGCCGGTGATCCGCACCAGCGGGGCGGTGATCCGGTAGGCGCCGACGGTGGTACGCAGGGTGGTGTAGTCGTCCGTCTCGGTGCGGAGCGGGGCGGTGGTCATGGACGGTGTTTCCTTTCGGCGTGGTGCGTGGTGTGTGAGGTGCCGTCGGCGGTCACGCGGTCGGTGACCGGGCGCCGGCCGGGTGCCAGCCGTCGTGGACGTGTGGCGCTCAGGGCGCCGCGCCGCCGGCGACGGACAGATGCCAGGCGTGCTCCCCGCCTGCCGGGGACACGCAGCCCACGAGCAGTCCGGCGTCGGTGGGGCGCAGGACGACCTCCGCGCCCGGGGCGGCGCCGGGTGCGGGCCGGCAGTGCAGCCAGGTGCCGTCGGTGAGGCGTACGGCGGCCGCGGCGGCCCACACCTGCCGGAAGCCCCGGGAGTCCAGCTCCCGGCGACTTCCGGCGCAGTCCAGCACGACGGTGGTGTGGCGTGGGGTGTGCGGGGTGAGCCAGAGGACGACGTCCTGCTCGGCCTCGGGTGCCTGGACGTCCGCGCGCACGGGGACGGCGGTGTCCTCGGGCGCGGTCAGCTCCAGGCCGAGACGCTCCGCCGGGCCGTACAGCCCGAGCGGGTGCTTCTCCTCCCAGCCGGCAAGGGGGCGCACGCCCCAGCCGAGGCCGGCGGCCCGGTCGTACCGGCTGCGCTCGGTGGTCACCCACATCCCGGCGCTCCAGCGGGGGTTGTGGCCGAAGGCCCGGGTGCGCGGGAAGGGGCTGCGCAGGACCTTGGTGGTGCCCTCGGTCCAGGCGGTGACACCGCCGGCGGCGGCGTCCAGCTGGATGCGACGCGGCCCCGCGACCGGCGGCACGGGTGCCGCGGCGGGCGTAGCGGGCGCCGTGCGGCGGCCGAACTCGGTGCGCAGCCGCACCTGCCCGTCCGGGCCCGCGGCCAGCCCCCGTTCCAGCAGCGTGCTGTGGACGAGCCGGACGGGTTCGCGCACGGGTATCCGCACGCTCCAGGCGGCGCCGTCCCAGACGAGATCGGTGCCGGGCGCGGCCGGCTGCGCGGCGGCGACCACCTCGGAGGCGTCGCGGACGCCGAGGCCGAGCCCGATCGGGCAGGGCTGCTCGGTGCCGCGGGTGAAGGTGCCCTGGCGCAGGCCCACGGTCTGGAAGATCCGGCCGGGCGGGCGGGTGAACGCGATGTGCTGCTCCAGGACGCCGTCGGCCAGGGTGACGGTGCCGCGGACCTCGTCGTCGCCGCAGCGCTCGGTGATCCGCACGCCGTGGTCGACGGGGGTGAACTCCAGGTCGCGGGGTTCGCCCTCGCGCCAGCCGGCCGGGCGGTCGGCGGCGCAGCTGGGCCAGGTGGAGACGAACACCGGACCGTGGTGGTCGTCGGCCAGCACCCGCACGGTGCCGTCGTCGCCGTCCACCTCCACGGTCAGCCCGTTCGAGCCGAACCGGTACGGATCCCGGCCCCGCGGCAGGCGGATCCGGTACGGCGGCTCGGTCAGCCGCAGGGCGCGCCGGGTGCCGTCGGGCCCGGTCAGCTCGGCGTGTCGCACGGTGCCGCGGTCGACGTCGACGCTCGCGGTGAGCGTGAACGCGCCGACGCTGAGCCGGTAGTCGACGGTGCGGACACCGTCGACGAGGCGGACGTCGCTGCGCAGTTCGTCGTCCCGGGACTCGGTGACGGTGCCGAAGCTGGTGAGCTGCCCGAGGGCCGCCTTGACCTCGTCGCCGAGGTCGGCGAAGACGCTGCGCAGGATCAGCGGGATGTAGTTGTGCAGTTCGACGTTGCCGTCCTCGCCGGGCACGGTCTGCCCGACGCTGACGCAGCCGACGCGCCGGTACAGCCGGAACGCCACCGTGTTGGCCGGGTTGACGGTGAGCCGGAGCACGAGGCAGCCGGTCCGCACCATCCACTCCACGGCCTCGGTGAACAGCCGTCCGGTCAGCACGCCGTTGCGGTAGGCCGGGGCGACGAAGAACATGTCGGCGATCAGCTCGCCGGCCCGGGCGGAACGCCGGCCGGTGTGGTGGAACAGACCGAAGGTGCCCACCACCCGGCCGTCGTCCACCGCCACCAGGAACGTGGCCGTGCCGCGCTCGGCCAGCTCGCGGGCCAGCTCGTCGCCGGTGATGCCGCCGGCCACCGGGTTGGGGTTGTCGCGGTGGCGGTTGTACAGCTCCGCGACGGCGTGCGCGTCGCCCTCCTGGTAGGGGCGGACGGCGATGGACATGGCACACCTCCTTCTCGTCGGGTCGTTGCGTTGGGGGGCGGGTCAGGCCTTGCGGCCGGTGGTGACGATGAGGGAGCCGGAGGCGGCGAGTTCGCTGCCGACCGAGGCGCGGACGGAGACCTGCCGCAGGCCGCCGAGGCGCTGGCCGAGCCGGGCCTCCAGGGTCAGCTGGTCGCCGGGGACCACCAGCCGGGAGAACTTCATGTTGCTGATGGACCCGAGGTAGCCGACGGCCTGCGAGGGGTCGGCGTCCTGCGGTGCCTCCGGCGACTCGATCAGCTCGGCGACGTAGACGACGGCGACCAGCTGGGCCATCGCCTCGACGATCATCACGCCGGGCATGATCGAGTGGTCGGGGTAGTGGCCGGCGAAGAACGGCTCGTTGACGGAGACGGCCTTCACTCCCCGCCCGCGCACGCCGGGGACGACGTCGTAGGCCCGGTCGATCATCAGCATGGGCCAGCGGTGCGGCAGCATGCGCTTGATGTCGTCGGAGGAGTAGGAGAACGTCCTCGGTTTCGTGCCCGTTGTGCCCCGGGCGTCCGCGGCAGGTGCCTCGGAGGTGACCGACATGCTCACACCTCGCGGGCTTCGACGAAGTCGACCAGGGCGTTGATGGAGCCGAAGGCCTCGAAGTCGTCGTCGCTGATCAGCACGTCGAACTCGTTGTTGACCATGACGACGATCTCGAGGGTGTCCAGGGAGTCCATCTCCAGGCCGCGGCCGAACAGCGGCTGGTTGTCGGAGACGACGGCCGCCTCCACGTCCAGGCCGAGCCGGTCGATGATCATCGACTTGACCTTCATGTTCTTCTCCAGGCGTGCCTGGGCCTGGCTGCGGATGTCCTCGAAGGTGGCGACGGACACAGGTGTTCCTTTCGATGAGCGATGCACGGGTGTGCACGACAGGTGTGCACGACAGGTGTGAGGTGGCCCGGGGCGTGCGCGCGCGGACGTGTGCGCGGGACGGGCTAGTCGGGGATCATTCCGCCGTCGACGGTGAGCACCTTGCCGGTGATGTAGGAGGCGGCGGGGCTGGCCAGGAACGCGGTGGCCTGGGCGACCTCCTCGGGTGCGCCCATGCGTCCCAGGGGGATGGCCTGCAGGGCCTCCTTCATCTGCGCGGGCGGCACCTTCTTGACCATGTCGGTGTCGATGAAGCCGGGCGCGACCACGTTGACCCGGATGCCGCGCGGGGCGACCTCGTACGACAGCGTCTTGGCCATCGCGATCACCCCGCCTTTGCTGGCCGCGTAGTTGGCCTGCCCGGCGCGGCCGGCGATGCCGCTGGTGGAGGCGATGAACACGATGGCGCCTCCGGTGGCGTACATCTGCTTGGTGGCCTCCCGGGCGGTGTAGAAGGTGCCGGTGAGGTTGGTGCCGACGACCTGCTGCCACTTGGCGGCGCTCATGGCGGCCAGGTGACCGTCGGCGGTGACACCGGAGTTGAGCACCGCGACGTCGAGGCCGCGCCAGGTGCTCTTCACCTCCTTGAACAGGGCGGCCACCTGGGCCTCGTCGGAGATGTCCGCGGGCAGCAGCAGCACCTCGCGGCCCAGGGCGCGGATCCGCTCGGCGACCTGTTCGGCCTTGGCGGCGCTGGAGCGGTAGTTGAGGGCGATGTCGCAGCCGTGGGCGGCCAGGGTGGTGGCGACGGCGGCGCCGATGCCGCGGGAGGCGCCGGTGACCAGGGCCCTGGTGCCCTCGGGGAACAGCGGGCCGGGTGCGCTCATGCGGTGCTCCCCAGCATCGCGGCGGTCACCCGGTGGCTGCCCGGGTCGAAGCCGGCGACCTCGGTGCCCAGGCCCGCCCCGTCGGCGGCCCGCACCACGGCCCGGGCGACCGCGAGGTCGAGGACGCCCAGGCCGAACGGCGAGAAGACGACGGTGCGGTCGGTGGCCGGCGGCTCGGTGGAGCCCAGCACGGAGGCGATCTCGGCGTGCACGAAGTCGCGGTGGCCCATCTGCTGCTCCGCCCGGTGCAGGGAGGTCTGCTCGCGCAGGACGTGCTCGATGTCGTCGACCACGTTGTACGCGGCGAGCACCGAGTCCGTGCTCAGGTCGCGCAGGGACAGGTGCAGGATCACCTGGCCCGCGGGCCGGTCCGGGTGGGCGGCGAGGTCGAGCCAGTACGTGGAGTCGGTGGTGGCGATGGACACCGTCTGCGCGGCGAGCGCCTCGCCGACGTCTCCGGTGCGGAACCGGAGCGCCGGATATTCAGACTCCAGTTCGGCAGCGAGCACCTCGGCACGGCCCGGGACGACGTCCTGGAGCACCACGGTCTCGAGGTCCGGGTGGGTCAGGGTGAGGAAGGACAGCACCCGCTGGTTGATGGTGCCGCAGCCGATCAGGGCCGCGGTGTGCACCGGGCGGCCGCCGTGCAGGGCGCCGGCCGCCAGGGCGGCGCTCGCGGCGGTGCGGGCGGCGGAGATCTGGCTGCCCTCCAGCAGCGCGATCGGGTAGCCGGTGGTCAGGTCGTTGAGGATCTGCACCGAGCTGGCCCGCTGCAGGCCCCGCTCGACGTTCGCCGGGAACGACGAGATCCACTTCAGGCCCATCACCGGCTCGGGGCCGCCCAGGTAGGCCGGCAGGGAGATGATGCGGCTGCCGGCGGGCTGCGGCGGGCGCAGGAAGCTGGAGAAGGGCACCCGGGTGTGTCCCTGGCCGTGCAGCACGTACGCGGTGCGCACCGCTTCCAGGACGGTGGCATCCAGCCCCGTCAGGGCCCGTCGGACGTCGTCCCGTCCGAGGATCTTCACGGCTCGCTCCTTTCTTGGTCGCGGTGGAGTCCCTCGTCCTCGCCGGAGGGGATCTCCCGGTCGGTGTGCGGTTCGTGGCCGGCGTGCCCCTCGTCGCCCGGGTGCAGCGGCGGGTTCTCGTCCTGGAAGCGGCTCTCGACCCAGGCGTCGCTGTAGATCGTGTCGAGGTAGCGGTCGCCGCCGTCCGGGAGCACCGCGACACAGGTGGTGCCCGGCTCCAGCCAGTCGGCCGCGCCCTCCAGGGCGGCGATCACCGCGCCGGAGGATCCGCCGGCGAGGATGGACTCCTTGGCGAGCAGCCGACGGCAGCCGCGGACGCAGTCCAGGTCGGTGACCTTCACCACCCGGTCGGCCAGGTCCGGCCGCAGCAGCGGCGGCACCACGGCCGCGCCGTGCCCGGGGATGGTGCGCCGGTGTCCCTGCTCCCACGGCTCGGGCGGGCCGAAGATGACACTGCCGACGGCGTCCACCGCGACGACCCGGGTGGCCAGGCCGCTCTCGCGGATGTACTCGGCGCAGCCGCGCAGCGTGCCGGTGGTGCCGGCCGCGACGAACAGGTAGTCCGGCCCGCCGGGCAGGGCCTCGCAGATCTCCCGCATGGTGTGGTGGTGGGCGCGGGCGTTGTACTCGTTGGCGTACTGGTTGGGCCAGTAGGCGTCGGGCACGGTCCGCAGCAGGGTGCGCACCCGCTCCAGGCGCGCCGGCAGGTACTCGCCGGTGGCCGGGTCGCGGTCGACGACCTCGACGGTCGCGCCGTAGGCCCGCATGATGGCGGTGTTCTGCCGGGTGGTGCGCGGGTCGACCACGCAGATGAACTTCAGCCGGTAGAAGTTGCACAGCTGGGCCAGGGCGATGCCGAGGTTGCCGGAGGAGGACTCCACGACGGTGGAGACCCCGGGCACGAGCTTCCCGCTGCGGATGGCGTGCTCGATCATCGACTTGGCGGCGCGGTCCTTGATGGAGCCGCCCGGGTTGAAACGCTCGCACTTGGCGTACACCTGGAACCGCGCGGGCGGGAACAGCCGGTCGAGGGCGACGAGCGGGGTGGAGCCGATGGTCGCCACGATGTCGGGCTCCCGGGTGCGGGTGGCGCCGAGCGCCGGCGTCCTCCCGCCGGAGGCGACGACGGTCATTCCGGCACCTTTCTGCTGATCTGGAGCCGCAGTTCGCTGACGTAGCGCTCGCCGTCGGCGTCGGTCAGCCACGAGTCCTCCAGGGCGGGCAGCACCTCGCTGAGGGTGACGTCGGCATCGGGGTCGTGGCGGCGCGCGGCGCGCGCCAGACCGGCGAAGGCGAGCACGAGGGTGGGGCTGGTGAAGTCCATCAGGGACGGTTTGGTCTCCTCGGGGAACTTCACGAAGAGCCGCTCGGGCAGGCCGCTTCGGGCCACCCAGCGACGCACGGCGAGGTAGTCGCGTTCCCGGTCGGCCTTGTCGGGCAGCGCGATGCCGGACACCGGCAGCCGCCAGGTCTCCCGGAACAGCACCAGGTCGTCGAGGGTGACGCGCGGAGCGTGCTCCCGGTCCAGACCGATCTTGAAGGCGTCGGCGGCGACGATGGACACCGGCACCGCGAGCAGTTCGCCGGCCGACCAGGTGCGGCCGTCGGGGGTGGTCGCGGTGACCGTGCCGTCCTTCTCGGTGAGCGTGATGGCGGCCGCCGCGTGGACGCGTCCGCGGTCGTCCCACGGTGCCCGGGTGAACCCGATCAGCCGGTCCCCCGCGCCGATCGGGGCCGGGACCATGCGGCCGCTGTTGCGTCTCCACTCCACCGGCAGCAGGGGAACCAGGCGCGGGGCGTCGATCGCCGCGTTGACCTTGTCCCGCAGCGAGCCGCTGTCGCAGGTCCAGTCGAGGAACGGCAGGTCGAGGGTGGCCAGGCAGGCGTGCAGTTCGCCGAGGACGACGGTGTACCGGCCGGCGGCGACCGCCTCCGGCGAGGCCGCCGCCACCTGCAGGTCCGGGCTGTGCACGGCGAGGTGCGCCGAGCGCACCGGACCGGTGGCGAAGACGGCGCGGGCCCGTGGGGCGACGTCCACGACGTCCAGGCGGACCGGGAGGGATCCGGGGGCCGTGTCGTCCAGGCCCAGCACCTCGCGCCATGTGGCGGCCAGTTCCCGGGTGGCTCTGTCCACCGGGGCGGCGTGCTCTCCCCAGAACAGGTTGAGCACCTGGGGCCAGATGTCGGCGAGGGTCACGGTGGCGCGGCGGGCGGCCGCCTTCCGCACCAGGCCGGCGACCTCCGCCTCCACCAGCTCCACCAGCCGGTTGCCGAACCAGTCGGCCGCGTCCAGCACCAGCGCCAGCGGGCGGGCGATACCGTCCAGGAAGTCCTGTCCAAGGTCCATCCGCACATCGCGCAGGCTGTCCTGGTAGCACAGCGTGCGCCCGGCGTACGCCTTGCCCTGCTCGCGTTCGGCCTCCTGCCCGGTGGTGCGCACGAAGAACGCGTCCAGCCGGTCCAGGGCCGCGACCAGGTCCTCCGCGGTGCCGGCCCGGTCGATGTCCGCGCGCAGCCGGTCGAGTTCGTCCAGCACGGCCCGGCAGCGGACGGACAGCTCCGGGTCGCCGATGCCGGCCACGCGCCGCCGCAGGACCTCCTCGGCCCGCACGTCCACGGGGATGTTGGCGTCCCAGGTCAGCACCCGCTGCTTGAGCATCCGGGTGAGGACCTTCTCCACCCGCTGCCGGGCGGTGGCCGCGTCCCAGCCGGTGGCCTCGGTGACGGCCTGGGCGCTGCGGTCGCCGTCGGCCAGGCGCAGCACCGTCACGTCGTCCTCGCGCAGGCGCAGGGTGCGGCCGCCCGGCAGGACGAGCCGGTCGCCGTCGAGGTGGACGTCGGGCCGCAGCACGGGCGGGAACCACCAGCGGGCGCCGGGCAGCTCCGCCATCCGGTCGGCCAGGGCGGCCAGGGCCCACCGTTCGAAGAAGGTGCGGCTGCGTGCGGTGAGCGCCGGGCCGTGGTCGACGTCCATGGCCCGCCGGCCCCGCCCGACGGAGATCCAGGCGCCGGGGCCGAAGAAGCCGATGGTGTCGGCCTTGGCGCAGTACCGCAGCCAGTACATGGCCAGGGTGCGTTCGCGCTGCCGCCGCTTGGACTCCTTGCCCTTGCGGGCGGCGAGCGAGTCGAGGATCCGGTGGACGGTGCGGTTCTGCCAGGCGATCGCGGTGCGCACCCGGTCGTCGCGGGCGAGCCGGGCGAGCCGCAGGGACTCCTCCTCGCTGTCGGCGCGGTAGGCGGCGCGGAACACCTCCAGGGCCTCCGCGTCGCCGTCCGCGCAGGCCGCCGCCGCGCGGGCCGCGCCAGGGCCGCCGAGCAGGTCCAGCCCGGACACCGGGAACCCGGCGCTGCGCAGCAGGCCCACGCCCCACACCCGCCAGGGGCTGTCGCCCAGCGGGTGCACGGGGGCGAACGCGGACCAGTCGACGGTCTGCCGGGTGTCGAGTGCCGTGGTCATCAGGCCGCTCCCCGCTGCTCCGGTGCCGGGGCCGTGAGAGCGGCGGCCAGCCGGGCGGCGCCCTCGGCGATCCGCTTGCGCGGCACGTTGGAGAAGCACAGCCGCAGCGCGTCGGCGTGCTCGCCGTCGAGGCCGAAGTGGCTGCCGGGCACGAAGGACACCCCGTGCGCGGCCGCGGTCTCGGCGAGGCGGGTGGTGTCGACGCCCTCGCGGTGGCGCAGCCAGAGGTAGAAGCCGCCGGCCGGCCGCTCCCACTGCCAGGGCCCGTCGGTGCCGAGTTCGGCCTCCAGGGCGTCGGCGAGCAGGGCGCACCGCTCCCGGTAGCTCGCCCGGTAGGCCTCGAGCAGTTCGGTCCAGCCGGAGCGGGTGTAGAAGGCGGCGATCGCGGACTGCGCCAGTGCCGACGGCGACAGGGACATCACCTCGGTGGTGTTGCGCAGGGCCGGCACCAGCGGCTCGGGCGCGGCGATCCAGCCGCAGCGCAGGCCCGGTGCGAACACCTTGGAGAAGGTGCCGAGGTAGACGACCCGGTCGGGATCGAGGGCGTGCAGGGCGGTGGTGGTGTGCCCGTCGAAGCCGAGCAGGCCGTAGGGGTTGTCCTCGACGACGACGAGGTCCAGCTCGCGGGCCGCGGCGAGCAGGGCGCGGCGGCGCTGCTCGGACAGGGTGGCGCCGGTCGGGTTCTGGAAGGTGGGGTTGCAGTACAGCAGCCGTACCGTCCGGCCGTCCGCGCGCAGCCGGGTGACCGTCGCCCGCAGAGCCTGCGGGTCGACTCCCTCGCCGTCCTCGGGTGCGGCGTGGAGGTCCAGGCCGGCGGTGCGGAAGGCGGCGGTGGCGCCGGGGTAGGCGGGGGTCTGGACGAGGACGGTGTGCCCGGGGGAGGCCAGGGCGAGGCCGACGGCCATCAGGCCCATCTGCGAGCCACCGGTGGGCACGAGGCGGTCGGCGACGGCGCTGCTGCCCTCACGGGCCATCAGGTCGTCGATCGCCGGGACGAGGGCCCCGGCGACGTGCGGGGTGGTGTACTGCAGGGCGAGTCGTCCGCCGAGCCGCACGAGCCGTGACAGCTGCGCGGAGACCGTCTCCAACGGCAGCACGTCCAGGTCGGGCAGGCCGCCGGCGAAGGACACG
The DNA here is from genome assembly GCF_045209695.1 of Streptomyces thermoviolaceus. Classification (NCBI taxonomy): domain Bacteria; kingdom Bacillati; phylum Actinomycetota; class Actinomycetes; order Kitasatosporales; family Streptomycetaceae; genus Streptomyces; species Streptomyces thermoviolaceus. The sequence goes on from NZ_CP109280.1 coordinate 2,063,262, forward strand.
ACGTCGGCGCCGCGTTCGAACAACCGCGGCATCTCGACCGCGGGGCGTATCTCGGTCCACATGGCGGTCAGCTCCCGGCTCTGGCCGGCAGCGAGGCCGCCAGCTGGTCCTGCACCGAGCGCCACAGCCCCGCGGAGGAGGTGAGCGAGGGGTCGCCGATCACCTCGGGGTCGATCTCGATCCCGTACCGCTCCTCCACCGCCATCACCAGGGCGACGGTGTGCAGCGAGTCCACGCCGAGGTCCACCAGCGGGGTCTCGGGGTCGGTGACCGTGACGGCGCAGATCTCCTCGACGAGCTCGACGAACTGGGACTGGGTCGGCTGCTCAGACGACGACGGGTTCATGGCTGGTCCTCGGGTGGGTGGTGGATGTCTTGTCGTGCGCGGCGGGAGCGGTGGGGCCGGCGGGCGGGTCGACCAGCTGCCGTACGGCCGCGCGGTCCGGTTTGCCGTTCCGGGTGAGGGGGACGGTGTCGATGCGGCTGATCCGGTCGGGCATCCGGGCCCGGTCGAGCCGGAGCATCAGCCGGGCGCGGACCTCCTCGGGGGTGAGAGTGCCGCTGACGACGAGGTGCAGCGGTGCGTCCTCCGGCTCGGGCCGCAGCGCGACGGCGGCGTCCACGCCGGGGATCCGCTCGGCGGCGTCCTCGATCTCGCTCAGGCCGAGGCGGACGCCGCGCCGTTTGATCATGTCGTCGTCGCGGCCGACGAAGTAGAGCCGGCCGTCCTCGTCGAGCCGGCCCTGGTCGCCGGTGTGCAGCTCCAGCGAGCCGTCGGCGCGGCGCACGAACCGCTGCTGACGCTCCAGCGGGACGCCCCAGTAGCCGGCCATGACCGTGCTGCCCCGCACCACGATCTCGCCGGTCCGCCCGGGCGGCAGGTCCGTGCCGTCCGGGCCGGCGATCCGGACGTGCAGGCCGGGGATGGGCCGGCCGACCGAGTCGGGGTGGGCGGCGTACTCGGCGGGGTCCAGGATCGAGATGCGCTTGCACTCCGTCATGCCGTACATCGAGGCGAACACCGCCCCGGGGAAGGCGTCGAGGAGTTCCGACATCACGGCCCGGCCCATGCGCGCGCCCGTGTTGGTGAACAGCCGCACAGCGGTGGGCCCGGGGTGCTTGCGCCGCAGCAGGGTGAGGATCTGCGCGAGCGAGGGCACCAGCGGCACCACGGTCACGCCGTGCTCCTCGATGACCCGCAGCAGGGCCAGGTCCGAGGCCCGCTCGGCGAGGACCAGGGTGGCCCCGGTGAGCGCGCACAGCAGCGCCTGGTACAGCCCGTAGTCGAAGGAGAGCGGCAGCCGGCACAGCACCACGTCGTCGGCGCGGTAGCCCAGGCAGCTGTTGACGGCGTGCAGCGCGGCGAGCATCTGCCGGTGGGGGCAGACGACCCCCTTGGGACGGCCGGTGGTGCCGGAGGTGTAGATCAGCACCGCGACGGCGTCGTCGGCGACCTCGGCCGTGAAGCCGTCCGCGTCCGTCCGCTGGATCTCCTGCCAGGCCGTGGCGGGCGCGACGGTGCGGCAGGCGGGGCCGGCGGCCCCGAGGTCCGCTCCGGCCTCGAGGCCTTCTCCGGCCGCGGGGGCGCAGATGGCCAGGGCGGCGGTGCAGTCGTCGGCGATGTGGGCGAGTTGAGGGCCGGTCAGCTCCGGGTGGACGGGGACAAAGACGGCACCGATGCGCAGGGTGGCCCAGAACAGGGCGAGGAACGACCGGTCGTTGGGCCCGGCGTGGACGACCCGTTCGCCGGCGGTGACGCCCTGGGCACGCAGCCAGCCGACGGCCCGGTCGACGGCCGTGCCCAGTCCGGCGTAGCTGAGGGCGCCGTCGCCGTCGACGACGGCCGGGTGCTCGGCGCGGTCGGCACGCCGCTCGGCGAGGAGATCAGACACCGGCACGGACGCTCGCCTCCTCCCGTACGGCGGAACCGGAGGCCTCGGCGGCCTGGGCGGCTTGGAGGCGGTCCTGGACCTTGCCGAGGTCCCGGGCGGTGGCCACGGGCAGGACGGCGAGCTCCGGGTGGCGGCGCCGCAGGATGTTGGTGAGGGTCTTGGCGGGCGGCAGGGACACCGTCAGCGCGGGCGAGAGCCGGGCCAGTGTTTCCAGGCACTTGTCCCAGCGCACCGGACGGACCACCTGGTCCACCAGGCGCCGGCGGATCTCCTCCGGGCTGTCGGTCGCCTCGCCGTCGGCGTTGGACAGCAGCAGCCCGCGGGGCGCGGCGAAGCCGGCGTCCTGCGCGGCGGCGGCGAAGGCCTGCCGGGCCGACTCCATGTACGGGGTGTGGAAGGCGCCGGCGACCCGCAGCGGACGGACGGTGGCGCCCGGCGGGGGTGCCGCGGCCAGCCGCTCGAGGTCCTCGGCGAGGCCGGCGGCGACGATCTGGCCGGGGCCGTTGAACGTGGCGGCGTGCAGGCCGAGTTCGGTGATGCGGTCGAGCACCGCCGCCTCCTCGCCGCCGACCACGGCCGCCATCGAGGTGGGTGCCTCGGCGCAGGCGGCGGCCATGGCCCGGCCGCGGACGGCGGCGAGCCGTACGGCGTCGGCGGGCGTGAGGACACCGGCGTAGGCGGCGGCGGTCAGTTCGCCGACCGAGTGGCCGGCCGCCACCACGGTGTGGGCGGCCGCCCGACGGGCCAGCGCCTCATGGGCCAGCAGACCCGCGGCGACCAGCAGCGGCTGGGTGTTCTCGGTCCGGGCGATGACCGCGGCCGGGGCCTTGGTGCCCAGCTCGGCCAGGTCCACGTCCGCGGCCTCGGACCAGGCCCGTATGTGCTCGGCGCACACCGGGTCGCGCAGCCAGCCGGCCAGCATGCCGGGCGTCTGGGACCCTTGGCCCGGCGCGATGATGGCGAACACGTGTGCTCTCCCCCTTGCGTGTCGAGTACCTGGCGCGCGGCACGGGGCCGGCGGGCGGCGGTACGGCGGTGTGGTGCGAACGGTGCGGTGGCACGTGGCCGGTGGGGGTGGAACGTGGGGGGTGAGGACCAGGCGGGTTCACGGGGCGGCGGGCCGGCGGACGGAGGGAGGTGCCGGCCCGCCGCCCCGAGCGGTTACTGCCGGCCCGTGCTCTTGGCGAACCGACGGATCGCCACGAAGGAGAAGGCGGCGAACCAGGCGACGATGTTGATCACCGCGCCGGACAGGCTGCAGTGCTCGCCGCTGAAGGTGTAGCCGTCGGTGAGCCAGTAACGGGCGAGCGTGGAGACGCCGTACATCGGGGTGTACCGCGAGATCTCCAGCATGGTGCCGCTCAGCGGGATGAACAGGTTGCCGAGGAAGGCCAGCGCCGTCATGGTCAGGCCCGGCATGTGCATCACGACCTCGGGCTTCATCATCAGGCCCATCGCGATGCCGAGCGCGGCGAACACCGCGGCCCCCAGCCAGGCGATCACCAGGGAGGTCACCCACACCGTGGCGGTGGTGTGCGCGCCGGTCAGGACACCGAGGACGCCGACGATCGCGACCGGCACGGCGGCCATGACGACCGAGCAGACGACCTTGACCAGCAGGTATCCGGGCGGGGCGAGCGGGCTGAGCGCGATGGTGCGCATCCACCCGGCGGCGCGCTCGACCGAGATGGTCGCCGCGGAGCTGGTGGCGGCCATGGCGGCGCCGTACACCGCGAGACCGATCATCATCCAGGCGGCGAAGTTGCCGTGCGGGAGTGTCCCGTCGGACGGGGCGGTGCGGAACAGGGCGAGGTAGAGGACCGCCGGCAGCAGCAGGGTGAAGATCGTGGTCTGCCGGTTGAAGCGGCGCCGCAGCTCGTAGCCGAGGAAAGTCGGATTGACACCGCTGAAGGGCGAGGTGCGGGCGCGGGCGGCGGGCGGCGCGGTCACGGTGGTCATCGCGAGGCCTCCTGGGAGTCACGGCCCTGGTGGGTGAGGACCATGAAGGCCTCCTCCAGGCTGCGCGGGGTGACCTCGATGTCGGTGGCGGAGGTCCGGGAGACCAGCTGGCGCAGCAGGGCGTCGGAGTCGGTGGCGTCGAAGTAGTGGCGGTCGCCGCGCACCACGCAGGAGCGCACCACGGGCAGGGCCGCGACCGCCTGGGCGTCGGCCGGGCTGATCAGGCAGGAGACGGTGCGTCCGCTGAGCGAGGCGCGGATGGACGAGGCGGAGCCGTCGGCGACGAGGCGGCCCCGGTCGATCATCACGACCCGGTCGGCGAACTGGTCGGCCTCCTCCATGTAGTGGGTGGCGAACATGACGGTCATGCCGCGCTGCGCGTCCTCGCGGACCGTGGCCCAGAACTCGCGACGGGCGGCGACGTCCATGCCGGCCGTCGGCTCGTCCAGCACCAGGAAGTCGGGGGAGGACAGCAGGGCGACGGCGAACCGCAGCCGCTGCTGCTCACCGCCGGAGCACTCGGCGACCCGCCGGTGGCGCAGCGCGGTGATGCCGGCGCGGGCCATGACGCCCTCGACGTCGGCACCGGGGTGCAGCGAGCCGAGCATCCGCACGGTGGCCTCGACGGTCAGGTCGGGCAGCAGCCCGCCGGACTGGAGCACCGCGGCGACCCGCCCGGCGCGCACCGCCTGCTGCGGCGTCGTCCCGAACAGCTCGACGTGACCGGAGTCGGGGCGGGTGAGTCCCAGCAACATGTCGATGGTGGTCGTCTTGCCGGCGCCGTTCGGACCGAGGAACGCCACGACCTCACCGCGGCGGATCCGCAGGTCGAGTCCGTCGACGGCGGTGAACTCCTCGCCCTTGGCGTTGGTGAAACGCTTGACGACCGTGCTGAGCACGGCGGCATCCGGGGACGTCACCTCCCTCGCCGAGCAACGGGGACGGGCTTCGATACTCATGTCAGTCCTCACCGAATTCCGTGGCCGTGGCCGAGGCCGTCTTTCCCGGCCGTGTTGTTGGCGAGAACCAATCTCCCGTGTCCCGCTATCGGCGCGGACCGATGCCGCTACGGGGCCGCTATCCGGGGCCTATCGGCGCAGGTCAGCCGCCCTTTTCCCCACCCGGACGAGACGCGGACCGCAAGGTCACGGCCTACCCGGCCGACGGGCGGCGCACACCCGGACAAGCGCTGCGTGCACGCTCGTTGACCGAAAAGTAACGGACGATATCGCTCCGGATCCTGGGAGGCCGCGCCGAAGCATCGACCACCCGGCAGGCATCCGACGGCGCGGCCGAAGGACGCGGACGCGTCGCCTGGCGTCGGGATGACCGTCGCCGAGATCTTCGGGCCGCTGGTGCTCACCGGGCCGATCGTCTGCTGGGGCGTGGGCGGCTGGATCGCGCTGGCGGTGGTGTTCGTGACCGTCTCCGCGGTGATGCGACCGGTGGTCCTGCGGGGCGGCCGCCTGCGCGACGAGGCCACGCGGCGGGAGGAGGGAGCGCGGGGCGGGGCCGAGGGTGAGGGTGAGGTTGCGGGTGAGGCGGTCGGGAGCTGAGCGGGGTACGGCCGGGCGTACCCGTTCTGCTGCGGGTGCACGGACGTGTTCCTGCGGGTGCACGGCGGACCGGGGGTGCACGACGGACCGGGGTGCACGACGGACCGGGGCGGGACCGAGTCGGGCACGGAGCGCCGAGCGGAGTCGGGCAGGGCACGCAGCGGGCGAGCGCGCCACGGAAAGGGGCCAGGTCCTGCGACCTGGCCCCTGACGCCCCGACGTGCGGCGTCGTGCCTTCGACCTGTGGTCCTGCGCACCGGCGGCCCGCACGACCGTCGGCCCGGCGACCTGCCGGGCCGACGGGTGGGCACGTCGGCGGACGGCCTGAACGGCCTCAGACGTTGAACCGGAACTCCACCACGTCCCCGTCCTGCATCACGTAGTCCTTGCCCTCCATGCGGGCCTTGCCCTTGGCGCGGGCCTCGGCGACCGAGCCGGCCTCGACCAGGTCCTCGAAGGAGATGACCTCGGCCTTGATGAAGCCCTTCTGGAAGTCGGTGTGGATCACACCGGCGGCCTCGGGGGCGGTGGCGCCCTTCTTGATGGTCCAGGCGCGGGCCTCCTTCGGGCCCGCGGTCAGGTACGTCTGCAGGCCGAGCGTGTCGAAGCCGACGCGGGCGAGGGTGGCCAGGCCGGGCTCGTGCTGGCCGACGGACTCCAGCAGCTCCAGGGCCTCCTCCTCGTCCAGCTCGGCGAGGTCGGCCTCCAGCTTGGCGTTGAGGAAGATCGCCTCGGCGGGGGCGACCAGCGCGCGCTGCTCGTTCTTGAAGTCCTCGTCGACCAGCTCCTCCTCGTCGACGTTGAAGACGTAGAGGAAGGGCTTCGTGGTCAGCAGGTGCAGGTCGTGCAGCAGCTCGGCGCGCTCGCTGCCCTGGACGATGCCGTGCGCGAAGAGCGTGTCGCCCTTCTCCAGGATCTCCTTGGCCTCCTCGACGGCCTTGACCTTCGGCGCGACGTCCTTCTTGACGCGGGACTCCTTCTGCAGGCGCGGCAGGACCTTCTCGATGGTCTGCAGGTCGGCGAGGATGAGCTCGGTGTTGATCGTCTCGATGTCGTCCTTGGGCGAGACCTTGCCGTCGACGTGGACGACGTTCTCGTCCTTGAAGGCGCGGATCACCTGGCAGATCGCGTCGGACTCACGGATGTTCGCGAGGAACTTGTTGCCCAGGCCCTCGCCCTCGCTGGCGCCGCGCACGATGCCCGCGATGTCGACGAAGTCGACGGTGGCCGGGACGATCCGCTCCGAGTTGAAGATCGAGGCGAGCTGGGCGAGCCGGCCGTCCGGGACGCCGACGACGCCGACGTTCGGCTCGATCGTGGCGAACGGGTAGTTGGCCGCCAGCACGTCGTTCTTGGTCAGGGCGTTGAACAGGGTCGACTTGCCGACGTTCGGCAGACCGACGATTCCGATCGTGAGCGACACGTTGCGAACTTCCCGTAGCTGAGGAGACTGGGGGCCTGGGCCATGCCCGGAGGCGGCCTGGCGGCCGATCCACCAGTCTACGGCGTGCCGCGCCCCGGCTTCCCGGCGGTTCGCACGCAGGACCGAGCCGGCCCGTGCGGCGTGTCAAACGGCCTATTCAACACATAAGCAGACCTAGGTTGGTCCAATGGAGCAGCCCAGGACGCGACATCAGCCGTACGGACCCCGACCTCAGCCGTACGGACCCCGACGTGACAGGACACCGGGACCGGCCTCCGCGCCGCCGCACGGAAGAGGCCGCGAGCCCCGGCCGGGCGCACCGGTCGGGGACGGCCGGGCAGGAGGACGGCGGCCGCCCGACGAGCGGCGGCCGGGCGGCTCACCTCCCCCGGCGGTGCGGGAGGGGCGGCCGGGCGGCGGCGCGGCGAGCGCCGGCGGGGCCATACACGGGCCGCGGCTGCCGCAGGTCCGGCTGACCGGGCTCGGCGCCGGACTGTTCTGCGCGGCTGTGATGAGCGCGCTGGGCGGGCTGCTCGCCCTGCTGGGCGGGGCCGGGGCCGTCTACGGCGTGCTGTATCTGCTGGTGTGCGGGGCGACCGCGCTGTGGGTGCGCCACGCCGACCTGCTGGCCGCGCCGGTCGCCGCCCCGATCGCCTTCACCGCGGGCCTGCTGCCCCTGGTCGAGGGCGACGGCTTCCTCGGCACCCTGCTGGGCGTGGTGACCGCCCTGGCCGGGCAGGCGCTCTGGCTCTACGCGGGCACCGCGCTGGCGGGTGTCACGGTCCTGCTGCGCCGGGCCGCCGCCCGGCGAGGAGCCGGGGCGCGAGGGCCGGTCCGGTGAGGGGGTCGGTGGTCACGCCGGACCAGCGGTGCGCCCGCACCGGTACGCGCCGGGCCGCCCGCCGTCGGGCGGTCAGGCGAGGTCCGCGGCCCGCATCGCCGCGCCGACGATGCCCGCGTTGTTCTGCAGCTCGGCGGGGACGATCTCGGCGCGGATGCCCTTGATGCGGGGCAGGAACTTGTGGGCCTTGCGGCTGACGCCGCCGCCGATCACGAACAGTTCGGGGCTGAAGAGCATCTCGACGTGGGCGAGGTACTTCTGCACGCGGTGCGCCCACTGCTCCCAGGACAGGTCGTGGTCGTCCCTGGCCTTGCTGGAGGCGTGCTTCTCCGCCTCCCGGTTGTCCAGCTCCAGATGGCCCAGCTCGGTGTTGGGCACCAGGGTGCCGTCGACGAACACCGCGCTGCCGATGCCCGTGCCGAACGTCAGCACGATCACCGTGCCGCGTCGGCCCCGGCCGGCTCCGAACCGCATCTCGGCGACGCCCGCGGCGTCCGCGTCGTTCACCACGGTCACCGGCAGGCCCCCGAGCCGGTCGGTGAACAGGGCGCGTGCGTCGGTGCCGATCCAGCTCTTGTCGACGTTGGCGGCGGTGCGCACCGTGGCGCCGCCGGTGACGACGCCCGGGAACGTCAGCCCGACCGGCCCGCTCCAGCCGAAGTGCTCGACGACCTGCCGGACACCGTCGGCCACCCCTTCGGGGGTCGCCGGGTGCGGGGTGAGCACCTTGTGGCGCTCCTCGGCCAGGTCTCCCCGCTCCAGGTCGACCGGGGCGCCCTTGATACCCGACCCGCCGATGTCCACACCGAAGATCTGCATGCTTCCCACGGTACGCCGGGTCACCGGCCGTCACGCCCGGTATGCCCGGATCCGCTCGGCGGCCGACGGCCGAGGCGGGGTCAGGCCTCCGCGACGCCCGCGCCGCCGCGCTCGGCGACCAGCTCGGCGGCCTCCGCGCGCAGGTCGCGGCGCAGCTCCTTGGGCAGGGAGAAGGTGATGGACTCCTCCGCCGCCTTGACGATCTCCACGTCCTCGAAGCCGCGCTCGGCCAGCCAGGCCAGCACCTGCTCGACCAGGACCTCCGGCACGGACGCGCCCGAGGTCACGCCGATGGTGGTGACGCCCTCCAGCCAGGCCTCGTCGATCTCGTCCGCGAAGTCCACCAGGTACGCCTGGCCCGCACCGGCCAGCTTGGCGACCTCGACCAGCCGCTTGGAGTTGGAGGAGTTGCGCGAGCCGACCACGATCACCAGGTCCGCCTCGGCGCCCATCTTCTTCACGGCGAGCTGGCGGTTCTGCGTGGCGTAGCAGATGTCGTCGCTGGGCGGGGAGACCAGCTGCGGGAACCGCTGCTTGAGCGCGTCGACGGTCTCCATGGTCTCGTCGACCGACAGCGTCGTCTGGGACAGCCACACCACCTTCGACGGGTCGCGCACCTCGACGTTGGCGACGTCCTCGGGGCCGTCCACCAGCTGGATGTGGTCGGGGGCCTCACCGGAGGTGCCGATGACCTCCTCGTGGCCCTCGTGCCCGATCAGGAGGATGTCGTAGTCCTCCTGGGCGAACCGGACGGCCTCCTTGTGGACCTTGGTCACCAGCGGGCAGGTGGCGTCGATGGTGGCGAGCCGGCCGCGCTTGGCCTCCTCGCGGACGGTCGGGGCCACGCCGTGCGCCGAGAACATCACGATGTTGCCCGGCGGCACCTCCTCCGTCCGCTCGACGAAGATCGCGCCCTTCTTCTCCAGGGTCTGCACGACGTACTTGTTGTGGACGATCTCGTGCCGGACGTACACCGGAGCCCCGTACTGCTCCAGGGCCTTCTCGACGGCGATCACGGCGCGGTCCACACCGGCGCAGTAGCCACGGGGGGAGGCGAGCAGGACACGGCGGCCAGACGAAGCAGTCATGGGCCCATCGTACGGCTGCCCCCGGCGCCGCAGAGATCGCCGGGGTGGTATCGGAGCGGGATCGCCGTCAGCGGTGTCGGGGCGGCGCGGCGCGGGGTGCGCGTGCGTCGCCGTGCCCGCACGGCCACGGTCCGTGCGCCGACCGGTTCCGCCCGCCCGGCGTGTGCCGCGGGCCGGACGTGTTGTCGGTGCCGGCCGCTACCCTCGCGGGCATGGCTGTCTCCACGTCCCCCGAAGCTCCGCTGCCCGTCGGCGAGGTCTCCCGGCTCATCGGCGGCTGGATCGACCGGCTCGGCGCGGTGTGGGTCGAGGGCCAGATCACGCAGCTGTCGCGGCGGCCGGGGGCGGGCGTGGTGTTCCTGACGCTGCGCGACCCGTCGTACAACATCTCCGTCTCCGTGACCTGCTATCGCGCGGTGTTCGACGCCGTGGCCGACGTGGTCGGGGAAGGTGCCCGCGTCGTCGTGCACGCCAAGCCCGAGTGGTACGCGCCGCGCGGGCAGCTGTCGCTGCGCGCCGCCGAGATCCGGCCGGTCGGGGTGGGCGAGCTGCTGGCCCGCCTGGAGCAGCTGAAGAAGGCGCTGGCCGCCGAGGGGCTGTTCGCGCCGGAGCGCAAGAAGCCGCTGCCGTTCCTGCCGCAGCTGATCGGCCTGGTGTGCGGCCGGGCCTCGGCCGCCGAGCGGGACGTGCTGGAGAACGCCCGGCACCGCTGGCCCGCCGTCCGCTTCGAGGTCCGCAACGTCGCCGTGCAGGGCGTGCACGCGGTGCCGCAGGTGATGCAGGCCGTCAAGGAGCTGGACGCGCTCGACGAGGTCGACGTGATCATCGTGGCGCGCGGCGGCGGCAGCGTGGAGGATCTGCTGCCGTTCTCCGACGAACAGCTGGTCCGCGCGGTCGCGGCCTGCCGTACGCCGGTCGTCTCCGCGATCGGGCACGAGCCGGACACCCCGCTGCTGGACTACGTCGCCGATCTGCGTGCCTCCACGCCCACCGACGCCGCCAAGAAGGTCGTGCCGGACGTGGGCGAGGAGATGGAGCGGGTCCGGCAGCTGCGCGACCGGGCCCGGCGGTGCGTGCACGCGCTGCTGGACCGGGAGGAGCGGGGGCTCGCCCACGCGCTGGCCCGGCCCTGCATGCAGGAACCGCACCGCATGATCGACGAGCGGGCCGAGCAGGTGACCGCGTTGCTGGACCGCTCCCGGCGCACCCTGCGGCATCTGCTGGACCGGGCCGACTCCGAGCTGGCGCACACCCACGCCCGGGTGGTGGCCCTCTCCCCCGCCGCGACCCTGAAGCGCGGCTACGCGGTGCTGCAGAAGGCGGACGGCCAGGTGGTGCGCGACCCGGCGGAGGTGGCGGCCGAGGAGCCGCTGCGGGCGCGGGTGGCCGAGGGCGAGTTCACGGTACGAGTCGACACACGAGGGTTGGGCGGATGACGAGCAACACACGGCCGGCGGACGAGACGCTCGGCTACGAGCAGGCGCGGGACGAGCTGATCGAGGTCGTCCGGCGGCTGGAGGCGGGCGGGACCAGCCTGGAGGAGTCCCTGGCGCTGTGGGAGCGCGGCGAGGAGCTGGCGAAGGTCTGCCGGCGGTGGCTCGAGGGCGCACGGGAGCGGCTGGATGCGGCCCTGGCCGAGGAGGCGGCCGCTCAGGGCGAGGGCGGCGAGAGCGCCGAGTAGCGGGGCGCGCGAGCGGGCCCGCCAGGGCTGCGGCGCGCTCACGGGCGTGAGGCGTGGCCCGCGCCGACGAAGGGGGCTCGCCTCCGGCTGGGGGAGGCTTCCGGGCCCGCAGCCGCCCGTGGAGCGCCTGTGAGAGCCCCCTCGCGCCCCCCTCGAGCCCCGACGGCTCCCGGGGCCTCAGGGGGACCACGGCCTCAGCGGGCCCCTTGCGGCCGTGCTCAGTCCTTCTCCATCACCAGCGCCTCGACCATCTTGGTCAGCTGGTCGAAGGAGGCCGTGCCGACGACCACGGTGGTGGAGTTCTCGTCGCCGTCCCAGACGAGGGCGTCGTAGCGGCCCCCGGTGTAGCGGGTCCAGGTGCGGCCGTCGATCTCCTGGGTCACCTTGGTGGCATGTGCGCCTTGGCTGGCGTCGTCGATGAAGTCCTTGCGCTTCTGCGTGGACTGCTCGACGGCCACGTACTGCCCCTCCGGGTCCAGGAATCCCAGGTGCCAGCGGTTGTCCTGCTCGGCCTGGTAGCGGACGGAGGTGGCCTTCCACGTGTCGGGCAGACCCTCGGGCGCGGCCACCGGGTAGGGGGCGGCGCGGCGCGCCGTGAGGAGTTCGACGCGGTAGTCCACCCGCTTGATGTCGGGAGCGCGATCGTCGTGCGGGACGAAGAGGTACACGACCCCTGCCGCGAGGACGACCACGGCCAGCGAGAGGATGATGCTGCTGACCGACTTCTGCTTGCCGTTCGAACCTGCCACGCCCTCTATGGTCGCAGGTGTCCGGAGCGCTCATCCGTGGGGTCCCCTGCTCATTTTGTCAGCTCGGGGTTACAGTCGAGGCCACACCCTCATTCCGGCCGTCGTCGTATCAGAAAGGTGCGCTCCGATGACCGAGCATCATCACTTGCCCTCCGAGCTGGAAGTTCCCGAGGAGGCTCCCGACCGCAACATCGCCCTGGAGCTCGTCCGGGTGACCGAGGCGGCGGCGATGGCCGCGGGCCGCTGGGTCGGGCGCGGCGACAAGAACGGCGCCGACGGCGCCGCGGTCCGTGCCATGCGCACCCTCGTGTCGACCGTCTCCATGAACGGAGTCGTCGTGATCGGCGAGGGCGAGAAGGACGAGGCGCCGATGCTCTTCAACGGCGAGCGCGTGGGCGACGGCACCGGCCCTGAGGTCGACATCGCGGTCGACCCGATCGACGGCACCACGCTCACCGCGAAGGGCATGCCGAACGCGATCGCCGTGCTGGCGGCGGCCGAGCGCGGCGCGATGTTCGACCCGTCGGCCGTGTTCTACATGGACAAGATCGTCACCGGCCCGGAGGCGGCGGACTTCGTCGACATCGACGCGCCGGTGTCGGTGAACATCAAGCGGGTGGCCAAGGCCAAGCGGGCCACGCCCGAGGACGTCACCGTGGTCATCCTGGACCGGCCGCGCCACGAGGGCGTGATCAGGGAGATCCGGGAGACGGGCGCGCGCATCAAGCTGATCTCGGACGGCGACGTGGCCGGCTCGATCCTGGCGTTGCGCGAGGGCACCGGGGTGGATCTGCTGCTGGGCATCGGCGGCACCCCGGAGGGCATCATCTCGGCCTGTGCCGTCAAGTGCCTGGGCGGCGTCATCCAGGGCAAGCTGTGGCCGAAGGACGACGAGGAGCGGCAGCGCGCGATCGACGCCGGGCACGACCTGGACCGGGTGCTGACCACCGACGATCTGGTGTCCGGCGAGAACGTCTTCTTCGTCGCCACCGGCATCACCGACGGCGAGCTGCTGCGCGGTGTGCGCTACCGGGCGGAGACCGCGACGACCGACTCGATCGTGATGCGCTCCAAGTCCGGCACGGTCCGCCGGATCGACTCCGAGCACCGGCTGAGCAAGCTGCGGGCGTACAGCGCGATCGACTTCGACCGCGCGAAGTAGCCCCTGCCCCGGCGGCGCCCCCGGTGCGGCGGGGGCGCCGCCGCACACCGGGTCAGCCGGCTATGCGCCCCGCGGCCGTGGCGCGCGCGGCCTTCTTCAGCTCCAGCTCGCGCCGGCGCCGCCGGGCCAGGACGACGCGGCGCTCGGCCGCGGTCAACCCGCCCCAGACGCCGTAGGGCTCGGGCTGCATCAGCGCGTGCTCGCGGCACTCCACCATCACCGGGCAGCGCGCGCAGACCCGCTTGGCCGCCTCCTCGCGCGAGAGCCGTGCGGCCGTTGGTTCCTTGGACGGGGCGAAGAAGAGGCCGGCCTCGTCGCGCCGGCACACCGCCTCGGTGTGCCAGGGCGCGTCCTGACTCCTGTTGCGCTCGGGCACCCGCTGGGCCGGAACGGCAGCTACCTGCAGGGACGAATGCGGCGTGTGCAGCACGGTCTTCTCCTGACGACGGCTTCGCGAGCGAGAGACGATGCGTCAAGGCCTACCCGCTGTGCGTGCGCCTATGCACTGGGTTCCGGACCGTACGGTTGGTCGGCCGCACTCATGGGGCGCAGGAGGTCACAGATGTTTGTGCACCTTCTCCTGGACCTTGCGCTGCACCCGGTCGAGGATGTCCGCGATGCGCTTGCCCCGCTTGGGCCGCGCCTCCACATTGCCGAGCACGGCCCAGCCGTCGACGTAGACCACGGGCGCGTCGGGCTCGGCCGAGTCCGACGTCTCCACCTCGAAGTTGCCGAGGACGCCACCGCCGGTGCCGCGCAGCGTCACGTTCTCCGGGACGCGTATCTGCACGTCGCCGAAGACGGAGACCGCTTTGATCACCACCTGCTGGTACTCGAAGAGCGCCTCGCTGAGGTCGATCTCCACGCTGCCGAAGACCGAGTAGGCATGCACCCGCTGCCCGGCACGCCAGCGTCCCCTGCGCGTGGCCGAACTGAGGACCGCGACCACGTTCTGCTCGGCCCGGACCGGGACGGGGTCGGGCCGGGGCGGCACCACGGAGTGCGCGGCACTCTGCCGGCGACCGGCGGGCAGGTCCTGGACGAACCGCTCCAGCTCGCCGACCGTCTTGGCGTTCAGCACGCCCTCGACGCGCTCGGCGTGCTCCTCGGCGGTCAGGCGCCCCTCCGCCAGGGCCTCGCGCAGGATGTCGGCGACGCGGTCACGGTCGGCGTCCGAGGCGCGCAGCTCCGCGGCGCCGGCCGGGGCCGGCACGTCCGGCCGGGACTGCCGGCCCGTCTCGCTCTGCTTCTGAAGGTCCACGCCAGCAGGGTACCCAAACGCGATAGATCGCGACTACCCCTCGGGGTGACCTGTGGACGGACGGCGCAGGCTCCCTGCGGACGGACCGCCGCACCGCCCCGCGGACGGGCGGCAGGGTGCTCTGCGGACGGACGACCGGGCAGCCTGCCGACAGGCGTCGAGGCAGCTCCCGGACGGACGGCCGGGACAGCCCGCGACCGGACGACCACGGCAGCCCGTGGACTCACGACCGAGCCCGCCCGTGAGCGCACGACGACCGAGTCGGCCCCCTGGACGAGCAACTGAGCGGGACCTCACAGGTCCGCCGGTTCCGGCAGGTTCTACGCTGTTCGGAGCCCGCCGACGGAGGCGGGCGGCCGTCCGTGTGAGCGTCGGCAGCCGTGCGTCAAGTGAGGAATGGGCCGAGATGCCTGAATTCGCGTACACCGATCTGCTCCCCCAGGGTGAGGACACCACCCCGTACCGGCTGGTGACGTCCGAGGGCGTCTCCACCGTCGAGGGGCCCGACGGGCGTACGTTCCTCAAGGTCGAGCCCGAGGCCCTGCGCAAGCTGGCCGAGGAGGCCATCCACGACATCCAGCACTACCTGCGCCCGGCCCACCTCGCGCAGCTGCGCCGCATCATCGACGACCCGGAGGCCAGCGCCAACGACAAGTTCGTCGCCCTGGACCTGCTGAAGAACGCCAACATCGCCGCGGCCGGTGTGCTGCCGATGTGCCAGGACACGGGCACCGCGATCGTCATGGGCAAGCGCGGGCAGAACGTGCTCACCGAGGGCGAGGACGAGAAGGCGCTCTCCCGCGGCATCTACGACGCCTACACCAAGCTGAACCTGCGCTACTCGCAGATGGCGCCGCTGACCATGTGGGAGGAGAAGAACACCGGTTCCAACCTCCCCGCGCAGATCGAGCTGTACGCCACCGACGGCGACGCCTACAAGTTCCTGTTCATGGCCAAGGGCGGCGGCAGCGCCAACAAGTCCTTCCTCTACCAGGAGACCAAGGCCGTCCTGAACGAGTCCTCCATGATGAAGTTCCTGGAGGAGAAGATCCGTTCGCTGGGCACGGCCGCCTGCCCGCCGTACCACCTGGCCATCGTGGTCGGCGGCACCTCCGCGGAGTTCGCGCTGAAGACCGCCAAGTACGCCTCCGCGCACTACCTGGACACCATGCCCACCGAGGGCTCCCCGCTCGGTCACGGTTTCCGTGACAAGGAGATGGAGGAGAAGGTCTTCGAGCTGACCCAGCGGATCGGCATCGGCGCGCAGTTCGGCGGCAAGTACTTCTGCCACGACGTGCGCGTCATCCGCCTGCCGCGGCACGGCGCGTCCTGCCCGGTCGCCATCGCCGTCTCCTGCTCGGCCGACCGCCAGGCCCTGGCGAAGATCACGCCCGAGGGCGTGTTCCTGGAGCAGCTGGAGACCGACCCGGCGCGCTTCCTGCCCGACACCACCGACGAGCAGCTGGACCAGGACGACGTCGTCAAGATCGACCTGAACCAGCCGATGAAGGCGATCCTCGCCGAGCTGACGAAGTACCCGGTCAAGACCCGGCTGTCGCTGACCGGCCCGCTGGTCGTGGCCCGGGACATCGCCCACGCGAAGATCAAGGAGCGGCTGGACGCGGGCGAGGAGATGCCGCAGTACCTCAAGGACCACCCGGTGTACTACGCCGGCCCGGCCAAGACCCCCGAGGGCTACGCCTCCGGTTCCTTCGGCCCGACCACGGCCGGCCGCATGGACTCCTACGTGGAGCAGTTCCAGGCGGCGGGCGGCTCGCTGGTGATGCTGGCCAAGGGCAACCGCAGCAAGCAGGTCACCGACGCGTGCGCTGCGCACGGCGGTTTCTACCTCGGCTCCATCGGCGGCCCGGCCGCCCGCCTGGCCCAGGACTGCATCAAGAAGGTCGAGGTCCTGGAGTACGAGGAGCTGGGCATGGAGGCCGTCTGGAAGATCGAGGTCGAGGACTTCCCGGCGTTCATCGTCGTCGACGACAAGGGCAACGACTTCTTCCAGGACCCGTCGCCGCAGCCGGTGTTCACCTCCATCCCGGTGCGCTCCTCCTGACCTCGGCGGCCTGGGACCGCCAGGGGAGAACCGGCACCGCCCTCGCCCGAGCGGGGGCGGTGCCGGTCCGCCTCCACGGGAACAGCGGCCGCGTCGGGGACGCTGTGACACCTGGAGGTGATCGTCGATGACCGACGAGCAGACCGGGACCGAGTACCGCACCGAGCACGACTCCATGGGCGAGGTGCGGGTGCCCGCGCACGCCAAGTGGCGGGCACAGACGCAGCGGGCCGTGGAGAACTTCCCCGTCTCCGGGCAGCGGCTGGAACGCGCCCACATCGAGGCGCTGGCCCGGATCAAGGGCGCCGCCGCGAAGGTCAACGCGCGGCTGGGCGTGCTCGAGGAGGACGTGGCCCGCGCGATCCAGGAGGCGGCCGAGGAGGTCGCCGAGGGACGCTGGGACGAGCATTTCCCCGTGGACGTGTTCCAGACCGGCTCGGGGACCTCGTCCAACATGAACGCCAACGAGGTCATCGCCACCCTGGCGAGCGAGCGGCTGGGCCGCGACGTGCACCCCAACGACCATGTCAACGCCTCCCAGTCGTCCAACGACGTCTTCCCCTCCTCGCTGCACATCGCGGCGACCGCCGCCGTCACCCGTGATCTGATCCCGGCGCTGGAGCACCTGGCCGCCGCGCTGACCCGCAAGGCCGAGGAGTTCGCGGACGTCGTCAAGTCCGGCCGCACCCATCTGATGGACGCCACGCCCGTGACGCTCGGCCAGGAGTTCGGCGGGTACGCCGCCCAGGTCCGTTACGGCGTCGAACGGCTGGCCGCGTCCCTGCCGCGCCTGGCCGAACTGCCGCTCGGCGGCACCGCGGTGGGCACCGGCATCAACACCCCGCCCGGGTTCTCCGCGGCGGTCATCGAGGAGGTGGCCCGCACCACCGGGCTGCCGCTGACCGAGGCCCGCAACCACTTCGAGGCGCAGGGCGCGCGCGACGCGATCGTGGAGACCAGCGGGCAGCTGCGCACCATCGCGGTCGGCCTGACGAAGATCGCCAACGATCTGCGCTGGATGTCCTCCGGGCCGCGCACCGGGCTCGCCGAGATCTCCCTGCCCGACCTGCAGCCCGGGTCGTCGATCATGCCGGGCAAGGTGAACCCGGTCGTCCCCGAGGCCGTGCTGATGGTGTGCGCCCAGGTGATCGGCAACGACGTCACCGTCACCACCGCGGGCGCGGCCGGCAACTTCGAGCTGAACGTGATGCTGCCGGTCATCGCCAAGAACGTGCTGGAGTCGATCCGGCTGCTGGCCAACGTCTCCCGGCTGCTCGCCGACCGCACCGTCGACGGCATCGTCGCCCACCGGGAGCGGGCCCGGGAGTACGCCGAGTCCTCGCCGTCCGTGGTCACCCCGCTCAACCGCTACATCGGCTACGAGGAGGCCGCCAAGGTCGCCAAGAAGGCCCTCGCCGAACGCAAGACGATCCGTCAGGTCGTGCTGGAGAGCGGCTATGTCGAGCGCGGCGACCTGACCCTGGAGCAGCTGGACGAGGCGCTGGACGTGCTGCGCATGACACATCCCTGACGGTTCGTCCGGTTGTCGCTCGCCGCGCCGGTGCACGGACGACGCCCCCTAAGATCTGGTCATGGCGAAGGACTCAGCGACAGGGCACGTGGCCGTGGACGGCGCGACGGGCCGCTGGGCCGCGGGAACGCAGATCCTGTGGCGGTACCGGGAGAACGGCGGCCGGCGTTTCCACATCGCGCGACCGGTGACGGTGGTGCGCGACGACGCCGAGGTGCTGGCGGTGTGGATGGCGCCGGGCACCGAGTGCGTCAGACCGGTGCTCGCCGACGGCACACCCGTGCACGACGAACCGCTGGCCTCCCGGTACACCAAGCCGCGGACGGTGCATCGCACCCGCTGGTCCGGCACGGGTGTGCTGAAGCTGGCCCAGCCCGGCCGGCCCTGGTCGGTGTGGCTGTTCTGGGAGCCGGGCTGGCGGTTCAAGAACTGGTACGTGAACCTCGAGGAACCGCTGACCCGCTGGGCGGGCGGTGTGGACTCCGAGGACTACTTCCTGGACATCGCCGTGCAGCCGGACGGCAGCTGGCAGTGGCGGGACGAGGACGAGTTCGCGCAGGCCCAGCAGGACGGGCTGATCGACGCGGAGCTGGCCGAGCGGGTGCGCGAGGCGGGCCGGTGCGCGGTGGAGGTGATCCGGGCCTGGGGGCCGCCGTTCTCCGAGGACTGGCAGCACTGGCGCCCCGACCCGGCCTGGACGGTACCGCCGCTTCCGCAGGACTGGGACCGTATACCTGAGCGGATGTCGCCCTGAGCCCCTTGATACGCCCCCGGGCAGGAAACGTAGGATC
Organism: Streptomyces thermoviolaceus; assembly: GCF_045209695.1. NCBI lineage: Bacteria > Bacillati > Actinomycetota > Actinomycetes > Kitasatosporales > Streptomycetaceae > Streptomyces > Streptomyces thermoviolaceus. The sequence goes on from NZ_CP109280.1 coordinate 2,082,080, forward strand.
TTCCTCCGCAAGGGCGCAGGGAGGTACGGGGCAGGGCAACTCCCGAGCCACGCAGTCAGTCTGACCGATCGTCACCGAGGGGCGGCACGACGTGAGCGAGGGGTACGAGGGCATCAGGGCCGGTGCCGGACATCCGTTCTGGGGGCACGTATTCCGGGTATCGGCTCTTCGACGGGACCACCTGCGCGCCCGGCGCGCAGCCCCGGACGGATGGATGCGACACCCGTGACGGAGCAACCGACCTCGTTCGAACGCGCCCAGGCGGGCGCCGAGCCCACGGACGCCCGTGGGTCGCTGCTGGACGCTCCCGAGCCCGCGCAGACTTTACCGCTGCAACCGCGCCCCGCCGACGACGCGCCGTGCGCGCCGGCGGCGCCCCCGGCGCAGGGCGAGCCGTCGTCCGACGACGACCCGGCGTCCGCCGAGCACGCGCAGCCCGCGGTGGCCGAACCCGACCCGCACCGTCCGCGTCCGGTGCCGGAGAGCATCCCGGCCCAGCCGGATGCGGCGTCCCGGCAGGCCGCGGCCGGTGACGTCCCGGGCACGGGCGCGGACGACACGGCCTCGGGCTCCAAGGCGACGGACGGCAAGGGCGCGGACGACAAGGGCGCGGCGGAGCACGACGGTGCGCGGCCGGAGCGGCGCACCGGTCGCGGTCTGCCGGGCGGTCGTGCGCTGCCGATGCGCCGGCAGGGCGACCGGCTGCGGTTCGTGGGCGCCGCCACCCGCCGCATCGCCCGCGGCATGGACCTCGACGAGATCGTGCTGGGGCTGTGCCGGGCGACCGTGCCGACGTTCTCCGACGCGATCCTGGTCTATCTGCGCGAGCCGCTCCCGGTGGGCGACGAGCGGCCGGTGGGCCCGCTCGTGCTGCGGCTGCGCCGCACCGACCGGATCCCGGCGGAGCGCGACCCGGAGGTCGGGTTCACGCCCGCGCCGACGCCCGAGCAGCCCGCCGAGCTGTCCCAGGTCACCAACGAGCTGTGCGAGGTGGAGCCCGGCAGCGCGCTCGGCGAGGTGCTGCGCGGGGTGCGGCCGGTGTTCACCGACGCCCCGCAGGCGCATGCCGCGCTGAGCGAACTCCTCGGCCCGGACAGCGGCCTGACCCTGCCCGACGGGCAGCGCACCATCCTGGCCCCGCTGCGGGGCCGGCGCCGTGTGATCGGTGCCGCGCTGTTCCTGCGGCTGCCCGAGCGGTCGGCGTTCGAACCGGACGACCTGCTGGTCGCCGCCCAGCTCGCCACGCACAGCGCGCTCGGCATCGACAAGGCGGTGCTGTACGGGCGCGAGGCGTACATCGCGGACGAGCTGCAGCGCACCATGCTGCCGGAGACCCTGCCGCGCTGCACGGGCGTGCGGCTGGCCTCGCGCTATCTGCCGGCCGCGGAGACCGCCCGGGTCGGCGGCGACTGGTACGACGCGATCCCGCTGCCCGGCAGCCGGATCGCCCTGGTCGTCGGCGACGTCATGGGGCACTCCATGACCTCGGCGGCGATCATGGGTCAGCTGCGCACCACCGCGCAGACCCTCGCCGGACTGGACCTGCCGCCGCAGGAGGTGCTGCACCACCTGGACGAGCAGGCGCAGCGGCTGGGCACCGACCGCATGGCGACGTGCCTGTACGCGGTGTACGACCCGGTCTCGCACCGCATCACCGTCGCCAATGCCGGTCATCCGCCGCCGCTGCTGCTGCACGCGGGCGGCCGGGCCGAGGTGCTGCAGGTTCCGCCGGGTGCGCCGATCGGCGTGGGCGGGGTCGACTTCGAGGCGGTGGAGCTGGACGCGCCGGCCGGTGCCACGCTGCTGCTGTACACCGACGGCCTGGTCGAGTCCCGGCTGCGGGACGTGTGGACCGGCATCGAGCAGCTGCGGGAGAAGCTCCAGGCCACGGGCCGGCTCACCGGTCCCGACCATCCGCCGCCGCTGGAGGCGCTGTGCGACGACGTGCTGGACACGCTCGGCCCCGGTGACCGGGACGACGACATCGCGCTGCTCGCGGCCCGGTTCGACGGGATCGCGCCCAGCGACGTGGCGTACTGGGTGCTGGAGCCGGAGGACTCCGCACCCGGCCGGGCCCGCCGCCTGGCCCGGCGCGCGCTGGACCGCTGGGGGCTGGAGGAGCTCAGCGACTCGGTGGAGCTGCTGGTCAGCGAGGTCGTCACCAATGCCGTGCGGTATGCCTCGCGTCCGGTGACGCTGCGGCTGCTGCGCACCGAGGTGCTGCGCTGCGAGGTCGGCGACGACGTGCCCCAGCTGCCCCGGCTGCGTCAGGCCCGGGCCACGGACGAGGGCGGCCGCGGCCTGTACCTGGTGAACCGGCTGGCCCGGCGCTGGGGTGCGACCCGGCTGAGCACCGGCAAGGTGGTGTGGTTCGAGCTGAACCGATCGTGAACCGGTCCTGAAGAGCTGTGCACCGGCGGTGCACGGCACGACGGCGGATCACCGACGACACATCAGGGGCGCCCGGCTTTCACCGGGCGCCCCTGATGTGTCCTGTGATCCGGCGCGTGCGCGGGTCTAGCGGCTCGGTTGACGGTCCTCCAGCTGGTCCCGGTTGCCGAAGATGCCCCCGTCGCCGTCCTCGCCGTCGTCGGGCGGCTCAGAGGTCGACGGCGCCGTGCCGCTCGGGGACTGCGACGGCGTCTGGCTCGGCGCATCGGACGGCGTCTGGCTGGGCGACTCCGACGGCGGCGCGGAGGTCGTCGGCGGAGCACTGGTCGGGGTTTCGGACGGCGTCTCGCTGGGCGACTGGGTGGCCGACGGCGTCCAGCTCGGCTGCACGGCCGCGCCCTGGGTGGTGTCCAGGTCGAACGTGCTGGTCTTGTCCAGCACGCCGAAGGTGTACGCGGCCCAGATCTGCGCCGGGTAGCCGCCGCCGTTGATGCGTCCGCTGCCCGGGATCAGGCCCGTGGCGCCGGCCAGCGAGGTGTGCGCGTGGGTCTTCGCGTCCTCGCCGAACAGACCCACCGACGTCACCAGGTCGGGGGTGTAGCCGGTGAACCAGGCCGACTTGTTCTCGTCGGAGGTGCCGGTCTTGCCCGCGACCTGCTGGCCGCGGCGCAGCGGGTTGTCCCGCACCGAGGCGCGGGCGGTGCCGTCGTCGACCACCCCGGTGAGCACCGAGGTGACCGTGTCGGCGGCCTCACGGCTGATGACCTGGTCGCCGATGGGGTCCTCGATGTCCGCGGTGCGGGACCTGTTCGAGGCGGACTTCAGGATGCTCGGGGTGACCTTCTTGCCGTGGTTGTCGAGGGTGGCGTAGATCGCGGCCATCTCCAGGGGGCTGGCGCCCATGGAGCCGAGCGTCTGCGCGGGCACCGGCTGCATGCCCTCGGTGTCCATGCCGAGCTTGGCGGCGACGTCCATCACCTTCTGCATGCCGACGTCGACACCCATCTGCGCGAAGACGGAGTTGACGGACTTGTTCATCGCCGTCTGCACGGTGATGTCGCCGTAGGAGACGTCGTCCTCGTTGGGCGGGCCGAAGCCGACCTTGGTGCCGTGGTCCACGACCTGGCGGCCGCTGGTGCCGTCGTAGATCGTGTCGGCGTTGATCGGCTTGCCGTCCTGGGTGGTGGCGCCCTCGTCCAGGGCGGCGGCCAGGATGACCGGCTTGAACGTGGACGCCGGCTGGTAGTCCTTGCGGGTGGCGTTGTTGTAGTAGTGCTTGAAGTAGTCCTCGCCGCCGTAGAGGGCGACGATGCCGCCTGTCTTCGGGTCCACCGAGACCGCCGCGGCCTGGACGTCGGCGTCCACCTTCCGCTTCTCGGGGTCGAGCTTGCTGGTGAGCTGCTGCTCCACCGCCTTCTCGAGCGCGGCCTGCTTCTTCTTGTCGATGTTCAGGGTGATGGTCCAGCCCCGGCCGACGACCTCGGCCTCGGCCTCGGCCTGGGTGATGCCCTCCTGCTTCATCAGCTGGGCTTCCAGCTGCTTGTCGGCCAGGTCGATCAGGTAGCCCTTCTGGCCCTCCAGGCCGGGCGCACCCTGCGGCTCCTTCGGCACCGGGAACTTCATGGCCTGCCGCTTGGCGGCGTCCAGCCAGTGCTGCTCGACCATGTTGTCCAGCACGTAGTCCCAGCGCTGCCGCACCAGCTTCTTGCCGGTGTCGCTGGCCACCGCCCAGTCGTACTGGCTGGGCGCCTGCAGCAGCGCGGCCAGGTAGGCGCCCTGCTCGACGGTCAGGTCCTTGGCGTCGACGCGGTAGTAGGCCTGCGCGGCGGCCTGGATGCCGTAGGCGCCGCGGCCGTAGTAGCTGGTGTTGATGTAGCCGGCCAGGATGTCGTCCTTGGACATCTGCTGGTCGACCTTCAGGGAGATGACCAGCTCCTTCAGCTTGCGCGTGACGGTCTGGTCCTGGTTCAGGTAGTAGTTCTTGACGTACTGCTGGGTGATCGTCGAACCGCCCTGGGTGCCCTTGCCGGTCAGCGTGTTGAGCAGACCGCGGGCGGTGCCCTTCAGGTCGATGCCGGCGTCGTGGTAGAAGGACTTGTTCTCCGCCGCGACGAAGCAGTGCTGGACCGCTTTGGGCACCTGTTCCAGCGAGACGCTCTCACGGTTGACCTTGCCGGCACGGGCCAGGATGGTGCCGTCGCTGTACTTGTAGACGTTGCTCTCCTGCTGCGCGACCGCGTTGCCCTGCGGCACGCCGACCATCATGTAGAGCACGATGAAGGCGCCGATGCCCAGCAGGCACACGCCGAGGGCCGCGCCCAGCAGCTTTTTCCAGGTGAACAGCCGGCGTATGCCGCCCTTGCCGGTCCTGCCGCGCCGAGCGGCGCGGCGCGCCGCGGCCCGGCCCGACGCGGCGCCGCCCGTCGGCGCCCCGGACGAGCGCCGCGGCGCCGCGCGGCGGCCACCGCGCTGCCGCGCTCGTCTCTCTTCCGCTCGTCCCATTCGTCCGTTCGCTCCGCTTCCCGTCTCGTTCGCCACCGATGTACGTGGCTCAGGTCAGCTCAGAAAGCTAACACCGCCCTCTGTGACACAGGGGCGGCGAGCCCGGTCCGGACCGGCGTGACACTGCGCACCCGCTCCATGGGAACCGACGAGCCGGGAGGGTTGAAGGTTGCTGCGGCGGGAAAAAATGATATCACTTTGCTAGGTGCCGAACCCGGCACCGGACGCAGGACCGACACAGGAACGGGGGACCTTCATGTCCGCACACACCTCGTCACCGGCCCGCACGGCGCCCGACGCGCCCGAGATGCCCGAGCCCCGGATCCGGGAGTTCCCCGCCCGCAGCGTGAGCGGCGGACTGGCGCTGCTCGGCGGGCTGGTGGGCCTGCTGGCCGGGGTGGTACTGCTCGCGGCGGCCGCGAACACCATCGAGACGGGCGCGAAGGCCGGGCTGATCCTGGCCGGAGTGCTTGTGCTCGTCGCCTCCCTGATCGCGACGCGGGGGCTGAGCATGGTGGCGCCGGGCGAGGCGCGGGTCGTCCAGCTCTTCGGCCGCTACCGGGGCACGATCCGCGAGGACGGCCTGCGCTGGGTGAACCCCTTCACCTCCCGGCAGAAGATCTCCACCCGGGTGCGCAACCACGAGACACCCGTGCTGAAGGTGAACGACGCCTACGGCAACCCGATCGAGCTGGCCGCGGTCGTCGTCTGGCGGGTCCAGGACACCGCGCAGGCGACCTTCGAGGTGGACAACTACCAGGAGTTCGTGGCCACCCAGACCGAGGCCGCCGTCCGCCACATCGCCATCGAGTACCCCTACGACGCCCACGACACCGACGAGCTGTCGCTGCGCGGCAACGCCGAGGAGATCACCGAGAAGCTCGCCGCCGAGCTGCACGCCCGCGTGGAGGCGGCCGGCGTGCAGATCATCGAGTCCCGCTTCACGCACCTCGCCTACGCTCCGGAGATCGCCTCCGCGATGCTCCAGCGGCAGCAGGCCGGCGCGGTCGTCGCCGCCCGCCGTCAGATCGTGGACGGTGCGGTCGGCATGGTCGAGGCGGCCCTCGCCCGCATCGCCGAGGAGGACATCGTGGAACTGGACGAGGAACGGAAGGCGGCGATGGTGTCCAACCTGATGGTGGTGCTGTGCGGTGACCGGGCACCCCAGCCCATCGTGAACACCGGGACGCTCTACCAGTGAGCGAGGAGGCACCCGCCCCCCGGCGCCGGCCGCAGCAGCGCAAGCAGGTCCTGCTGCGGCTGGACCCCTCGGTGTACGAGGCGCTGGCCCGCTGGGCCTCGGACGAGCTGCGCTCGGCGAACGCGCAGATCGAGTTCCTGCTGCGTCGCGCCCTCGCGGACGCCGGCCGGCTGCCCCGCGAGGCCGGCCCGCTCCCCCGCCGCGGCCGCCCGCCCCGCAGCCCCCGGTGACGACACCGGCGGTGATCCGACCGCCGCCGGCCCAATCACCCGGCCCGCCGATCCGCCCGTCCGGCCGATCCGATCAGCCGCTCGATGCGAACGGCCGGCCGATCCGCCCGTCCCATCCCTCACCCGGCCGCCGACCGGGCCGCCACTCAGTGCGTTCAGCCCCGTCTCCGGCTCACCCCGCGCCGCTCCCGACGCGCCCACGGAACACCCCCTGCGCCCCGTTCCGTCACACGGCACGCCCGCCGCACTCCCCCGCCCGGCCACCGCCGGCGTCAGGCCGCCACCCCGCCCCGGCCGGTCCGCCCGGCCGCACGACCTCCCCGAGACACCGGCTTCTCGGACTCCCCACCCCCGCTATACACACCGCGTATACACGCGCCGCACACCCCCGCGCAGATCCTCACCGGCACCCTCCCCGGACACGCTCCACACGCAGCGCCCCCACACGGTGAAGACCCGTCTCCGCCACTGTGCACCCCGTCTATACACACGACGTATACACGGGGTGTAGAGTGCAGGGCATGTCCATCGGTCACATCGGTCACACCCTGCTCGGGCTCCTGGAGTCCGGCCCCCGCCACGGTTACGACCTCAAGCGGGCCTTCGACGAGAAGTTCGGCCACGACCGGCCGCTGCACTACGGCCAGGTCTACTCGACGATGTCGCGGCTGCTGAAGAACGGTCTCGTCGAGGTCGACGGCATAGAGGCCGGCGGAGGCCCCGAACGCAAGCGCTACGCCATCACCGACGCCGGCATCACCGACGTCGACCGGTGGCTGGCCACCCCCGAGAAGCCCGAGCCCTATCTGCAGTCGACCCTGTACACCAAGGTCGTCCTCGCCCTGCTCACCGGCCGGAACGCGGCCGACATCCTGGACACCCAGCGGGCCGAGCACCTGCGCAGCATGCGGATCCTGACCGACCGCAAGCGGAAGGGCGACCTGGCGGACCAGCTGATCTGCGACCACGCTCTGTTCCACCTGGAGGCGGACCTGCGCTGGCTGGAGCTGACCGCCGCCCGTCTGGAGAAGCTCCGTGAGGAGGTGGCCCGGTGACTCCTCCTCCCGGTTCCCTGCTGGCCGCCCAGGACCTGCACAAGACCTACGGCGCCACCAAGGCGCTGGACGGCGCCGAGTTCTCCATCCACCCCGGCGAGATCGTCGCGGTGATGGGCCCCTCCGGCTCGGGCAAGTCCACCCTGCTGCACTGCCTGGCCGGGATCGTCGTCCCGGACTCCGGCTCCATCACCTACGACGGCCGTGAGCTGGCCACGATGAGCGACGCCCAGCGCAGCGCGCTGCGGCGCAACGAGTTCGGGTTCGTCTTCCAGTTCGGCCAGCTGGTGCCCGAGCTGACCTGCGTGGAGAACGTCGCCCTGCCGCTGCGGCTGAGCGGCACCTCGCGCAAGGAGGCCGAGCGGGCCGCGCTCGGCTGGATGGAGCGGCTGGAGGTCGCCGACGTGGCCGGGCACCGGCCCGGTGAGGTCTCCGGCGGTCAGGGCCAGCGCGTGGCCGTGGCCCGCGCCCTGGTCACCCGGCCCCGGGTGATCTTCGCCGACGAGCCGACCGGCGCCCTGGACTCCCTGAACGGCGAACGGGTCATGGAGCTGTTCACCGACGCCGCCCGGTCCACCAACGCCGCCGTCGTCCTGGTCACGCACGAGGCGCGGGTGGCCGCGTACTCCGACCGCGAGATCGTCGTGCGCGACGGCAAGTCCCGCGACATGGAGCGAGCCGTATGAGTGCGGGTACGAGCGTCCGCTCGTGGGCGCGCGATCTGACGCTGGGCGTCAGGTTCGCCGTCACCGGGGGACGCGAGGGATGGGTGCGGCTGGTGCTGACGGCCGTCGGTGTCGGGCTCGGCGTGGCGCTGCTGCTGCTGACCACCGCCCTGCCGAACGCGCTCGCGGAGCGCCACCGACGCGAGGCGGCGCGGCTCGACCACACCTACAGCGAGCACATCCAGCCCAAGGCGGACAACACCCTGCTGATCGCGGACGTCGACAGCACGTTCCGCGACAAGAACGTGCTGGGCCGCCTGGTGGAGCCCGAGGGGCCGGACGCCCCGCTGGCCCCGGGCGTGACCCGGTATCCGGGCCCGGGCGAGATGGTGGTCTCGCCGGCGCTGAAGCGGCTGCTCGAATCCGACGACGCCGAGCTGCTGCGCGAGCGGCTGCCGTACCGGGTGGTGGGCACGATCGGCGAGCAGGGACTCATCGGCTCGAAGGAGCTGGCGTACTACGCCGGTGCGCGCGGTCTGGAAGCGCACATCGACGGCTGGCGGGTCGCGCGGATCACCGAGTTCGGGCCAAAGGAGCAGACCGAGGAGACCTGGGACCCGGTCCTGCTGCTGCTGGTGCTGGTCATGTTCGTGGTGCTGCTGACGCCGGTGGTGGTGTTCATCGCCACGGCCGTGCGGTTCGGCGGCGAACGCCGCGACCGCAGGCTGGCGGCGCTGCGGCTGGTGGGCGCCGACCGCCACATGACGCGCCGTATCGCGGCGGGCGAGGCTCTGGCGGGCTCGCTGCTCGGTCTGGTGGCCGGTGCGCTGTTGTTCCTGGTGGGCCGTCAGGTCGCGGGTGGAGTGGAAGTCGCGGACGTCAGCGTCTTCCCCGACTACCTCGACCCGTCGCCCGGGCTGGTCGCGCTGGTCGCCGTGGCGGTCCCGGTCACGTCGGTGCTGGTGACCCTGATGGCGATGCGCGGAGTGGTCATCGAGCCGCTCGGTGTGGTGCGCACCACCAAGCCCGCGCGGCGTCGGCTGTGGTGGCGGCTGCTGATGCCGGTGGTCGGTCTGGCGCTGCTGCTGCCGATGGTCGGTCAGGGACGTGACCACGGGGGCTTCAACCGGGTCATGGTGATCGGCGGTGTGCTGCTGCTCCTGATCGGGGTGACCGCGCTGCTGCCGTGGGTGGTGGAGACGGTCGTCGCCCGGCTCGGCAGGGGCCCGGTGTCCTGGCAGCTGGCGGTGCGGCGCCTCCAGCTGAGCAGTGGTTCGGCGGCCCGTATGGTCAACGGCATCGCGGTCGCGGTGGCCGGTGCGATCGCTCTGCAGATGCTCTTCTCGGGGGTGCAGGGCGACTACCGTCAGGCCACCGGGAAGGACCTGGATCTGGCCCAGATGCGAGTCCGTGTGTCGGGGGACGTGCCGCTGCAGAAGGCCACCGCGGAGTTCGACGCGACGCGCGGTGTGGACAAGGTGCTGGCGTTCGGCCAGACCGTCGTCGCCGACACCCACTGGAAGGACAACGGCGACCCCGACCACAGCGCCGACCTGACCGTCGGCACCTGCGCGGCGCTGCGCGAGGTGGCGAAGCTGCCGAGCTGCCACGACGGCGATGTGTTCGTCGCGACCGGCGGCCACTGGGACACCGATCCCGCACAGCTCGTCGTGCCGGGCCGCCGGCTGTACGTGCGCGACGCCAACTTCTCCCTGGTCACCCGCGAGGTGGCCTGGACGGTGCCGCAGGGCCTGAAGAAGGCTGTCGCCATCAAGGCTCCGGACGGCTGGGAGCACGCCGGAGTGCTGATCACTCCGGGCGCGCTGCCGAAGGTCCTCGACGGGGTGACCGTCGGCCAGGTCTTCCTGTCGGTCGACGAGTCCGTGCCGGACTCGTTCGACCGGGTCCGCACCACGGCCGCGCGCCTGGACCGGTTCTCCGTCGCCGAGGTGTGGCGAAGCCACCAGGAGTCCCGTGAGTTCCATGCGATCCGCACCGGACTGCTCGTGGGTGCCGTCTGTGTGCTGGTGCTGATCGGCGCGAGCCTGCTGGTGTCGCAGCTGGAGCAGCTGCGCGAGCGGCGCAAGCTGCTGTCGACGCTGGTGGCGTTCGGCACCCGCCGCAGCACGCTGAGCCTGTCGGTGCTGTGGCAGACGGCGGTTCCCATCGCACTGGGCCTGCTGCTGGCGATGGCGGTGGGTCTGGGGCTGGGCGTGGTGCTGCTGAAGATGACGGCCACGCCGGTGCACGTGGACTGGGCGAGTGCGCTGACGATGACCGGCATCGGCGCGAGCGTCGTCGTCGCGGTCACGCTGCTGAGCCTGCCGCCGCTGCTGCGGTTGATGCGGCCGGACGGACTGCGCACCGAGTGACACGCACCCGCGCGCGGCGAGGGGCCCCGTTCCTGCACAGGGACGGGGCCCCTCGGTCCGTTCAGGCGGCGTCCGGGCTCTGCCCGTAGGGGTCGTCCTCGATCACCCGGACGGGCAGCACCCGCAGGGCCGAGCGCAGGGCGGCGGCCAGCTGCCGGTACTCGGCGGCGCGCGCCGCGCCGGTGCGGATCGCCAGAGCGATCCGGCGGGACGGCGCGGGGTGCGCGAAGGAGCCGGTGAGCAGTTGGTTGCTGCGGGAGGTCTCCACCTTCAGCGCGGTGCGCGGCAGCAGGGTGCAGCCGAGTCCGCCGGCCACGAGCTGCACCAGCGTGGACAGTCCCGCGGCGGTGGTGGTCACCGGGGCGTCCTCGCGGCCGGCCTCGCGGCAGATCTCCAGGGCCTGGTCGCGCAGGCAGTGCCCCTCGTCCAGGAGCAGCAGGTTCAGTTCCTTCAGCGCCTCGCGCGGTATGCCCGCACGCCCGCCGAGCGGGTGATCGAGCGGGGTGACCAGGACGAAGTCCTCGTCGAACAGCGGGATCTCGGTGACGCCGGGCATGCCGACGGGGACGGCGAGCAGCAGCAGGTCCAGGCGTCCGGCGGCCAGCCCGTCCAGCAGGCTGGCGGTCTGCTCCTCGTGGACCTGCAGGTCCAGGGCGGGGTAGCGGTCGTGGACCAGGCGCAGCACGGTGGGCAGCAGATAGGGCGCGACGGTGGGGATGACGCCGAGTCGGAGCGCACCGGTGAAGGGCGCGCGGACCGCCTCGGCCTCCTCCATCAGGGCGCCGACCTCCGCCAGCACCGCCCGGGTGCGCACGGCCAGCCGCTCGCCCGCGGGTGAGAGCAGCACCCGACGCGTCGTACGCTCCACCAGGGTGACGCCGAGGCTGTCCTCCAGGGCGGACACGGCTCCGGACAGCGCGGGTTGGCTCATCCCGATGGCGGCGGCCGCGTCCCGGAAGTGCAGGTGCTCGGCGACGGCGGCGAAGGCCCGCAGCTGGGACAGACTGGGCAGGGGCCTGCGCTTGCCGGCGTTACCGACAGTCACTGATAACTACCTCCGATCAACCCGACCGAGTGTAGCTATTTCCCTAATCAATCGAGTCTGTGCCAACATCACGACAGACCAACCCACGGGAAACACGGGCCGAGCCCGTGTTTTCGCGCAGCAAGGAGAGCGTGTGCTCACTGTCGGTGACAAGTTCCCCGAGTTCGAACTGACCGCCTGTGTCTCGCTGGAGAAGGGCAAGGAGTTCGAGAAGATCAACCACAAGACCTACGAGGGCAAGTGGAAGGTGATCTTCGCCTGGCCCAAGGACTTCACCTTCGTGTGCCCGACCGAGATCGCCGCGTTCGGCAAGATGAACGACGAGTTCGCCGACCGCGACGCGCAGATCATCGGCTTCTCCGGTGACTCCGAGTTCGTCCACCACGCCTGGCGCAAGGACCACCCGGACCTGCGGGAGCTGCCGTTCCCGATGATGGCCGACTCCAAGCACGAGCTGATGCGCGCTCTGGGCATCGAGGACGAGGAGGGCTTCGCCAAGCGCGCGGTCTTCATCGTCGACCAGAACAACGAGATCCAGTTCTCCATGGTGACGGCGGGCTCGGTCGGCCGTAACCCGAAGGAGGTCCTGCGGGTTCTGGACGCCCTGCAGACGGACGAGCTGTGCCCGTGCAACTGGAACAAGGGCGACGCCACCCTGGACCCGGTCGCGCTGCTGGCTGGTGAGTGAGGCATGTCCCTCGACTCCCTGAAGTCCGCTCTGCCGGACTACGCCAAGGACCTCAAGCTCAACCTGGGCTCCGTCATCGGCAACAGCGACCTGCCCGCGCAGCAGCTGTGGGGCACGGTGCTGGCGACCGCGATCGCCTCCCGTTCCCCGATCGTGCTGCGTGAGCTGGAGCCGGAGGCGAAGGCGAACCTGTCGCCGGAGGCCTACACCGCGGCCAAGGCCGCGGCCTCCATCATGGCGATGAACAACGTCTTCTACCGCACCCGGCACCTGCTGTCGGACGACGAGTACGGCACGCTGCGCGCCGGTCTGCGGATGAACGTCATCGGCAACCCGGGCGTGGACAAGACCGACTTCGAGCTGTGGTCCTTCGCCGTCTCGGCGATCAACGGCTGCGGCATGTGCCTGGACTCGCACGAGCAGGTGCTGCGCAAGGCCGGTGTCGAGCGCGAGACCATCCAGGAGGCGTTCAAGATCGCCGCGGTGGTGCAGGCCGTCGCGACGACCCTGGACGCGGAGGCCGCGCTGGCCGAGTGATCCGGCCACCGCGCGCCGTAAGGCCGATCCGAGCCCCGTTCACCCCTGCGGTGGGCGGGGCTCGGTGCGTTCGCCGCCGTTCTCCGTCGTGTGAGGTCCGTCGGTGCGGTCCGCCTGCTGCGGTGCGGGCGGCGCGACGTCGGACGAGGCGGTCGCGCCGCGCGGGCGCGGGGAGTGACGCAGCGCCTGTTCCCGGGAGTAGGCCCGCAGATAGCCGGCCACCGTGTTGGTCACGGCGACCAGCGGCACCGCGACCACCGCGCCGCCGATGCCGGCGACCATGCCGCCCGCGGCGACGGACAGCACCACCGCCAGCGGGTGCACCCGTACCGCGCGGCCCAGGATGAACGGCTGCAGCACATGGCCCTCGATCTGCTGCACCGCCAGCACCACCACGAGCGTCATCACGGCCGTGAACACGCCCTGGGTGACCAGCGCCACCACCACCGCCAGCGCGCCGGAGACCACGGCACCCACCAGCGGGATGAAGGCGAACAGGAAGATGAACACGGCCAGCGGCACCGCCATCGGCACGTCGAGGAAGTAGATGCCGAGGCCGATGAAGATGGCGTCGATGAGCGCCACGACCACCGTGCCGCGCACATAGGCCGTCAGGGTGCGCCAGGCGCGCGGGCCGGCGCCGGCGACGCCCGGCCGGGCCGCGGCCGGCACCAGCTTGAGGGTCCACTCCCAGATCCGCCGCCCGTCGTAGAGCAGGAACAGCGTCGAGAAGATCGTCAGCAGGATCCCCGTCAGGGCCTCCACGACCACCGTGACGCCTTCCAGGCCGGCCGAGGTGATCTGGTCGGTGTTGGCGCCGATGGCGTCCCTGAGGCTCTTGGCGATCTGGTTGATCTGCTTGTCGGTGACGTGGAAGGGGCTGTTCAACAGCCATTTGCGCAGCTCGTCGATGCCGTCCTGGATCTGGTCGGAGAGGGTGTCGATGTTCTCCATGACCTGCCAGGTCACGAACCACCCGATCAGGCCCATGACGACGAAGCCCGAGATGGCGGTGAGCGCGGTGGCCGGCCCGCGCGGCACCCCGTGGCGGCGCAGCAGGGCGACCGTCGGCTGCAGCAGCGCGGTGATGAGCAGCGCCGTGACGAAGGCCAGCACGAGGAGCTGGACGGCGCTGATGATGCGCATCAGCACCCACAGGGTTCCGGCGAGCACCAGCACCCGCCAGCCGGCCTCCGCGGCCACGCGGACGCCCCAGGGGACGGCCTGGGCCGGATCGGGCCGGGCCGGGGGCGTCACGGGCACGTCGTCCGGCACCGTGCCGGGCACGGCGTGTTCCGCGTGTTCCTTCTCCACCTCGGCGCGGCGCTCGTCCAGGCGCTCACCCATCTCGGTGAGTCTGGTACCGACGCGGCCGAGCCACCCTGGCACTCGCGACATGATCCGTCCCTTTCCCCCGTCTCTCCCCACCACTCCCCCCAGGAGTCGTCCGTATCAGACGGTACAGGGCGATAGCCCCTCACCTGGAAGACGGTAAGGGGCTGCACGGGGTTGACGGGACCCGAGGAGTCCCGGCCGGCCGCCAGGGCGACCGGGGCACTCCGACGGGCTCCGGACGGATGGTTACCGGTGGACGGCGGATCAGTACCAGTGGTTGGCGGCCCAGAAGTCCCAGGCCGCACACGGGCTGCCGTACCGGCTGTTCATGTAGTTCAGGCCCCACTTGATCTGGGTGGCCGGGTTGGTCTGCCAGTCGGCACCGGCGGAGGCGTACTTGCCGGCCGGCAGCGCCTGGAACAGGCCGTACGCGCCGGAGGAGGCGTTGACGGCACGGTAGTTCCAGCCCGACTCGTGGCTCACGATGTTGCTGAAGCACTGGAACTGGCCGGCGGGCACCATCTGGCGGGCCATCGCCTGGATCTGAGCCACGGTGTACGAGCTCTGCACGGGGAAGCTGGAAGCGTCCCGGGCGCTGCGGCTGGCCGCCTTGGCCAGCTCCTCGCGCTCCTTGGCTTCCTTGGCGGCCTTCTCCGCCTCCGCCTTCTTGGCGAAGGCCGTCTCGGCGGCCGCCTTGCGCGCTGCCTCCTCGGCGTCCTTCTTGGCGCTGGCGTCCGCGGCGATGGCCTGCGCGTCGGCCTGCTGCGTCAGGGAGGCGGTCTGTACCTGGGCCTGCTCACCCGCGGGGATGTCCGCGAGCAGCGTCACGTCTGCCGTCGCTTCGGTGTCGTTGGGCTGCGCGGTGCTGCCCGAGGCAACGCCGACGACGCTTCCGACAGCGGTGACCGCGGTGGCCGAGGCCACCGCGAATCCCCGGACCGAGATCCGGCTCACACGGTTTCCTTCCAGCATCGCCCGCTTCGGTGACCCTCGCGGACGCAATCGTGCCCCTGACACTGGCCTCCCAACTGCGGGTCACGGAGGCACGGGCCCGGTGGGCAACTCCCGCGGTGGGAGCGCCGCGTGGTGCTCGGGCGGCATACGACGTCGCTATGGAGTTGGCATGGTGTCCATGTGGTCCTGTACCGCTGGCGGGACAGGAGTGTCGTATGCGGGGCCTGACAGGAGTGAGACTTTGCCGTAACCAACGCCGCAAGGCAATTCTGCGTTGCGTGTGAAAGCTCACATCCCGTTTGGACCACAGATTCCCGTGAAAGTGGCCCGCACGACAGCGCCGCCCGGCTAAGCTTTGGGGCTTTTGCCGGACGGCGCAACCGTCGTCAGCGGTCCCCCGTCTGAGGGACCGACACCACGTTTTCGCTCAGATGTGCCCTTCCTCCAGCATTTCGGTGACAAGGGCGGCGATCTGCGACCTCTCGGACCGGGTGAGGGTCACATGGGCGAACAGCGGATGGCCCTTCAGCTTCTCCACCACGGCGACCACCCCGTCGTAGCGTCCGACCCGCAGGTTGTCCCGCTGCGCCACGTCGTGGGTGAGCACCACCCGGGAGCCGGAGCCGATCCGGGACAGCACGGTCAGCAGCACGTTGCGCTCCAGCGACTGGGCCTCGTCCACGATGACGAACGCGTCGTGCAGCGAGCGGCCGCGGATGTGGGTCAGCGGCAGCACCTCGAGCATGCCGCGGGCGGTGACCTCCTCGATGACCTCGCGGGAGGTGACGGCCGCAAGCGTGTCGTAGACGGCCTGCGCCCACGGGTTCATCTTCTCCGCCTCGGTGCCGGGCAGATAGCCCAGCTCCTGGCCGCCGACCGCGTACAGCGGGCGGAAGACCATCACCTTCTGGTGCTGACGGCGCTCCAGGACCGCCTCCAGGCCCGCGCACAGCGCCAGCGCCGACTTGCCGGTGCCGGCCCGGCCGCCCATCGAGACGATGCCGACGTCCGGGTCGAGCAGCAGGTCCAGCGCGATGCGCTGCTCGGCGCTGCGGCCCTTGATGCCGAACGCCTCACGGTCGCCGCGCACCAGCCGGACATCACCCTCCGGGGTGACACGCCCGAGGGCCTTGCCGCGCTCGGACTGAATGGTGAGCCCGGTGTGCACCGGCAGCTCGGCCGCCTCGGGCACATGCAGGCGCCCCTGCTCGTACAACAGGTCCACCTGTTCACCCGACAGGGTGAGGTCCGCCATGCCGGTCCAGCCGGAGGCGTCGGTGATGGCGAGTTCCGCCCGGTACTCCTCGGCGAGGAGCCCCACGGACGACGCCTTGATCCTGAGCGGCAGGTCCTTGGACACCACCGTCACGTCGTACCCCTCGGCCTGCAGATTGCGGGCCACGGCGAGGATGCGGGAGTCGTTGTCCCCGAGGTGGTAACCGGTGGGCAGCACGCTGGGGTCGGAGTGGTTCAGCTCGACGCGGACCGTGCCGCCGAGGTCCCCGATGGGGATGGGCACGTCCAGCCGGCCGTGGCGGACCCGGTAGTCGTCGAGCAGGCGCAGCGCCTGGCGGGCGAAGTAGCCGAGTTCGGGATGGTGCCGCTTGGCCTCCAGTTCCGTGACCACGACGACGGGCAGCACGACCTCGTGCTCGTCGAAGCGGGTCAGGGCGTTCGGGTCCGCCAGCAGGACGCTGGTGTCGAGAACGTAGGTGCGCCGGTCGGGCTTGCGACGCTGTGTGCTGGTCACCACGGAAGGACGTACCCCCTCGGATGAGGTCGGGGAGCGACGAAGCGGGACCGGACCGGTCCCTGGCCCTCGCGACGGGCCGAGAACCGGCCCTGAAGCCTCTTCGTCCGTGCTGTGACCGCACGGTCCGGCTCGCGCAAAGGGCCTCCCGGGCGGACGGGCTCCGACCGTCCGCTGCGATCCGACACCCGTGGTTCGGATGTCGACCTGACGGATTTATGCCCTCGATCTCCCGCCCCCATGCCAGCGGCACCTGGCAGGCAAGCACGACACACCGACGGAGCCCGGGAGACACACGGGCGGAGCAGGGTGGGTGCGGCAGGGGTGCGCCCCGGGTGCACTGCCGTGCCCGGGCGCCGGCGCGGCCGCCTCCGCGTGGTGCCGCAGCAGCCGTGCGTGCGCCGGAGCGGCCCTCATCGGCCCCGGCGCACGGCGCTCGTGGTGACCTCGCCCGCCCCCGGCGCGCTCAGCTGCCGAAGCGACGGTGGCGCGCGGCGTAGTCGCGCAGGGCCCGCAGGAAGTCGACCTTGCGGAAGGCCGGCCAGTAGGCCTCGCAGAAGTAGTACTCCGAATGCGCGGTCTGCCAGAGCATGAACCCGGACAGCCGCTGCTCGCCGCTGGTGCGGATGACCAGGTCGGGGTCGGGCTGCGCCTTGGTGTACAGATGGCGGCCGATCATGTCGATGTCGACGGCCTCGGCCAGCTCCTCCATGGACATGCCCTTGTCGTGGGCGTCGTGCAGCATGGAGCGCACCGCGTCGGCGATCTCCTGACGGCCGCCGTAGCCGATGGCGACGTTGACCAGTATGCCGTCGACGTGCGCGGTGGCCTCCTCGGCCTCCTTCAGGGTGGACTGCATGCCCGCGGGCAGCAGGTCCATGGCGCCCACGTGGTGCAGCCGCCAGCGGCCGTCGGCGGCCAGGTCGCGCACGACGTCCTCGATGATGCCGAGGAGCGGGACCAGCTCCTCCTGCGGGCGGTCGAAGTTGTCCGTGGACAGCAGCCAGAGGGTGACGACCTCGACGTCGGTCTCGCTGCACCAGCCGAGGAACTCCCCGATCTTGTCGGCACCGGCCCGGTGCCCCTGCGCGGTGGTGGAACCCGCGGCCTTCGCCCAGCGCCGGTTGCCGTCCATGATGACGCCGATGTGCTTGGGCACCTGAGCGTGGTCCAGGTGGCCTTCCACCCGGCGTGCGTACAGCCTGACCAGCAGGCTGCGCAGCTTGTCGCGCAGGATCACGTGTAAGTCAGCCCCTCCGTCGGATGCGGACAGGCGCGCGGCTGGGGGCATCACCCTGTCCGTGCGGCGGCCTGGTCCGTGTGGCGGTCCCCGGGGGCGAAGCCTACCCCCGGCCCTTTCAGGGTCTCCCAAAGGGCCGTCGAACGCCCCTTGCAGTACGGCCGGATGGCCAACTGTGGCAAAGCTGTGGCACAAGCGGGGACCCTGCCCCGGCCGGACGGCCGGACGGCTGGGCGACTCGGCGACTGGGCGACTGAATGGTCGGCGGGGCGGTCGGACGGCCGCGGGGCGGTCGGACGGCCGGGGTGGCTGGAGGGCCGGGTGGCCGGAGGGCGGAGCGGTCGGGGGGACGGCCGGCGGCCGGCACCACCTGCCCGGCAGAGTCGGGAGCACCTGTCCCGCAGGGCCGGCAGCACCTCCCCGCAGCGGCCGGGGCGCCGCCTCGAAAGGGCCGAAAAGAAACGGGCCGGTCCGTGGGGGGGAGACGGACCGGCCCGAGGGGGGGGCTTCCACCATAACCCTTCGTAAGGGATGGTGCGTGCATCAGCGCCAAACAACTACGCAGCGAAGTCATCCGACAACGTGTGGAGACAAACGGACGCCGTTATTCCGAGGGCGAACGCGGCCGAAACACAGCGCTTTCACAGGTTGACCGGGTGACCCGCCGGGCGGTTCGGAGGACTGCGCCGTTCGGACGGTCCGGCGTGCCGCTCCGGCCGCCCTCCTCCGATACACCCCGGTCGCGAACACACACGTGCTCCGGTCGACCGGCACGCCGCTGCCGCGCGCACCACAGGGACCCGGCGTGAGCTGCGGGCACGGCGACGCGCAGTCCCCTCCCCTGCGCGACGCCACCCGCGCAGCTTTGCTAGCGCGAATTTTCTGTGGTCTGAACGTACAGCGTACGGCCGCCCGGCGGGGAGGGCCGTGCGGTAACGATGTGGCAACTGGCGCCGCCTCCCCGCCCTGCGCCGGCCGTACGAACCCGGACGGGACGACCACCTGCCCCACGCTACGAACGGCTGTTCCGCCCTGCTCCGTTCGTGCGGCCCCTGGCCGTGCCGCATGCGGTCCGTCACTCCGTCCGAGTGACATACGCGACTCGTCCGGCCTCCACCCCCGCACAGCCGCCACCCAGTGGACCCGCCCCTCCCCGCGTCTCAGGCCCTGCGCCTGGGGCCCAGCGTCTGGGGTCTGGGGTCTGGGGGCTGGGGCCCTGCGTCTCAGGGCGCGGCGGACGCCCCCAGCAGCAGTCCGGTGAACGCCCCGCCGAGCATGAACGGCCCCAGCGGCATCACCGCGCCCCGCCCGGCCCGGCGCAGCAGGATCAGCCCGAGCCCGTAGCAACCCCCGTACAGCAGTCCGGCGACGCCCCCGGCCACCACGGCAGGCCAGCCGTACCAGCCGAGTGCCGCGCCCAGACCGAGGGCCAGCTTGACGTCCCCGAAGCCGAGCCCGGTCGGATTGACGACGAAGAGGAGGAAGTAGACCCCGGCGAGGGCGAGCGCCCCGAGCAGTGCCCCCGGCCAGGACCCCGCGGCGGCGGGCAGCAGCGCCGCACCACCGAGCAGCAGCGCGGTCAACGCGGCGAGCGGCAGCGTCAGAACGTCCGGCAGCCGGTGCACCCGCTGGTCCACCAACGCGAGCAGCACCCCGACCGGTGCGGCCAGCAGCCACACGGCGACCTCCGGCCGGGGCCCGGTCACGGCGGCGAGCGCGGCGCACACGACGGCGGTCACGCCGGCGGCGACGGGCGTGCTCGGCCCGTACGCCGCGCATCGCACCCCGCCGGTGCGCGCGGCCGGGCACCGTGCGCGCCCCACCCAGCCGCCGAACGCCCCGGTGATCGGGTGCCCGCCGGGACACTCCGCTCGCCACGGCTGTCCGGCCTCCACCGAGAACCGGTGCGCGGCCCGGGGCACCAGCAGCCCGGCTCCCACGCCCCACACCACGGCGACGGCGATCAGAAGTACGCCCACGGCGGGACCCTAACCGTGTCCGTTCCTTCCCGGCATGGGCCTGTGGACCCATACCGGTCCCAGAGCCGCACGGCTACGGTCGACGGGCGACACATGCGAGGGGAACCACGAAAGCGCAACGGGAAGCGCGAGGAGAGCACGGCGGGGGTTGTAGTGGGTTCCGTAGTGAAACGCCGTCATTGGCGCGACGGCCACGGAAAACTGGTCGTGCACGCGGCAGGCGGCCAGGAGGCACCGTCCCCGGCGACCGCCCCGGTGACAGTGCCGGTGACGGTTCCGCTGGAGCTGGCGACCTCCTACCGCGCCCGCACCAGGGGTCTGCTGGGCCGCGACCGGATCGACGGTGCGATGCTGCTGTCCCCCGCGAACAGCGTGCACACCTTCGGTATGCGCATCCCCATCGACGTGGCCTACCTCGACCGTCACCTGCGTGTCCTGACGGTCCGCACCATGCCCCCGGGACGCCTCGGCCTGCCCCGCCTCCGCTCCCGCCATGTCCTGGAAGCGGAGGCCGGCGCGATGGAGGCGTGGGGACTGCGGGCGGGGGCGCGGGTGGAGGTGGTGACGGGGGTGTGACCGGGAGCCGGGCGGGACCACGATCCCTAGCACAAGCGGCCTGGCGGCAGGGCAAGCTTCCCCGCTGACGTCGCCAGAGGGCAGGTCTCCTTTGGGCACGTCAGGTCAGGTTGCGGTCGTTCGCGCAGCGAGCACGGACACCTATACGGGTCAGTGGTACAGGCGGTTCGACATCAGCGAAGGGACACTTCAGTGACCGTACGCATCCCCCGACACAACCTGTCGACAGGACCTGGCGCGGAACGGTCTGCGGAGCACCTGACCCACCACATGACGCGGGAGTCTGACCTGCTGCTCGTGGGCCCCTCCCCGCCCCGCGTCATCCTCCCCTGCGTCGTCCGGCCTGGTACGCCTGTGCTCCCGCCCTGGGCAGAACCGCCCATGTCCGCGTGCCTCCGCCCGGCTCCCGCGCGGCCCCGAACCCCCAGTCGCCGCCACAGGCCCGCACCACGCAGGCCGCCAGGCGCAGCATCGACCGGCGGCGCGCGTCGCAGGCGTCGGCGATGCGGGTATGGGTGTGACGAGGGTGCGCGTCGTAGAGGACCAGGCGGAGGGCTTCGTCGCGGAAACGAAGACGGAAGTAGATCTCCGGCGCGGTGGTGACCCGGCAGGCACAGGCCGCGAGGTCGCTCGCCACCTGGACCGCCGCAGCGGAGATGTCGTCGAGGCCATGGGCGGGCAGAACTGTGCGAAGTGTCGCCCGCACGATCGCCGGCGTCCGCAGGGCCGCGGGGAGGGTGAGGCTGTAGGCGAGGGTGTCGGGGGTGGGGGGTGACGCAATGGGCTCGACAGGTGTACAGGCCGAGGTGGCGGATGCGGGTACCGGCATGGCAACTCCCGAACGTGTAGGGATGGTTGTCACTCCGCGCGCACGGTGGCCTGTCGCCCGTACCTGGCCTGGCAAGGGAGATGCACTTCCGTAGTGGCGGAGAGGCGTGATCGACCTGTCACGGACAGTAGAGCACTGGAGTGGCAATGTGCCACCACATCATCGAGATTGCCACTAACGTGTGGACCCCGCGAGACCCGGCAGGCAGACTGCCGCTGCGACCACTGGAGGATGTGACACATGCCGCCAAGGGCTACGCCCACAGAACGCCAGAAGCGATTGGGCGCAGAGCTGCGCAAGATGCGCCTCGCAGCGCAGGTATCCACGGAGTACGCCGCCGGACTGCTTGGTCTCGACAGAACGAAGATCTCCAACATCGAGTCAGGCGTTCGCGCCATCACACCCGATCGAGTGCGCACTCTCGCCTGCAACTACGACTGCCGGGATCAGGCTTACGTCGACGCGTTGGCCGAGATGGCGGGAGACCGCAAGCGAGGCTGGTGGGAAACTTACCGAGGCCAACTGCCCGCAGGCCTTCTCGACATCGCCGAGCTGGAGTGGCATGCACGAAAAGTGCGCGCAGGACTGGCCATGCACGTGCCTGGCCTCCTCCAGACCGACGCCTACGCTCGCGTGCTGTTCTCCATGGCACTGCCGGCCTTGTCCCCCATGGAAGTCGAGTTGCGCGTGGCCCTGCGCATGCAGCGCCAACAGGTTCTCCACCGCGAGAACCCGATCACCTACGTCGGATACGTGCACGAAGCAGCGCTGCGCATCGAGTTCGGCGGCCCGAAGGTGATGCGGACACAGCTCGACCACCTCTGCGACATCTCCGAGCGGGAGAACATCGACGTACGCGTCATCCCGTTCAAAGCTGGGGCCTTCCCAGGTGCAGGACAAGCGGTCATGTACGCCGAAGCGTGTGTGCCGCAGCTCGACACCGTGGAACTCGACTCGGCACACGGCCCAGAGTTCCTGCACGGCCAGTCCCAGCTCGACAAATACCGATCACACTTGGACTGGATGGAGTCAGCGTCTCTGTCCCCCTGCGAGTCCCGCGCGTTCATGCACGACATCGCAGCCGACTTCTGAGGAGCACCCATGAGCGACATCACCTGGGAAGAGCCGTTCTGCGCCGAAGGCGCCAACTGCTTCCGTCTGGGCACCGACAGCGAAGGCAACGCCTACATCGCCGTCGCCGGCCAAGAAGACCGCCCGCTGGTGGACACCAAGGAAGCCCTCCGCGCACTGATCCGTGAGATCAAGGCGGGGAGGGCCGACCACCTGCTGTAGGACTCAGTTCCCCGTGCGCGGGAACGTCACCTCCACCCGGCGGTTCTTCCTGCGGCCCTCCTCGGTGGAGTTGTCCGCGATGGGGAAGTCCTCGGCGTACCCACGGACGTCGAACGTGATGTCCGGGTCGTTCAGCTTCTGCGCCAGCACGTTCTGGACGGCGTTGGCGCGCTGCTTGGACAGCACGACACCGTGTTCGTGGGTGCCGAGGTTGTCGGTGAAGCCGAAGACGCGGACCTGCGTCGCGTGCTGCTTCTTGATCTCCTGCGCGACGGCGTCGAGGCGTGCCTTGGCCTGATCACTGAGCTTCGCGCTGTCCTTGGGGAACAGCACCTCCGCCTGCAGGGCGAAGGTCACGTCCGCGTTGGTGTCCTCACGCCGTTCCTCTCCGCCCTTGTCCTCGACCACCGACTTGATGTCCAGCACCTTGGGCGCGGCGAGCGTGGCGCCCTCGGACAGTTTGAGGTCGGGGTCCTTCGGGTCGACCTGCACCGGTGCGGAGGCGGTCGGCTCTGTACCCGGGGGCACGCTGGGGCCGTCGTCCGCGCGGGCCACGGAAGCGCCGTAGAGCGGCCCTGCGGCCAGGAGTACGGCGACGGTCAGGGCGAGGGTCGGGCGCGGGCGGGTTCGTGTGGTGTGGGTGGTCATCAGCAGGCCGCCTCAGCCGGAGATCTTGACGGTGGCGCTGGAGAAGGTGGGCAGTTGGAGGGTGACCTCGGTGGTGCTCTCGGGTGGGGCCGGGAACTGCATGAAGACGGGCAGGGTCTGGCCCGCTTCAAGCGTCGTCAACCCGACCGTCGTCAAGGGGCGCCCGTCCGTGTCGCGTAGCACGTAATAACGCTTGCCGCCCTTGGAATCCACAAGCGTGGCACCACCAAGGGACTGCCCGTGTTTGATGATCTCGGTTTCATCTCCGCTCATCTGCGAGGGAACGACGGCGGACTTGGCTCCATCGTTTTTCAGATTGCCGTTCACAGTGACGAAGCCGCCTGAGTCACGCTGTGCCGAGACAACCTGAAGGAGCAGACCATCCGGCCCCCTGAGCTCGGCCAAGGGCGCTTGCGACTTGCCTTCCTGTGTACTCGGCTCAGATCCACCCCCAGCACTTGAAGCAGATCCCTGCGTCTCCGGCCTCTTGTTCTCTCCCCCGCCTCCGCAACCGGCCGCGCCCAAGGCAAGACCGGCCGCAAGGGCCAAAGCGACCGCTCCTCTGCGAGCCTTCGCGGTCCACATGATCATCGCTACGCTTCCTTCGTCACTCATCTTTCGCTATCAATCGACCAGGCGTACACCGAACAGATCTTTGGGCTCAGGCAGATCGGTGAGGTGCTTGGGATCGAGATCCCATATCTTCTTGCAGAAGAGGCGCGGCAGCCTGTCGTGATCCGACTCGGGCAGGCCCTGGAAAGTACATAGAGGTTCGATCACAGCAGTGGCACGGGCCTTTGACCGTTTCGTGCTCGTGATCGGCACCAAAGACTTGCCCATGCTCTTGTTCGTTTGCACCTCGACCGTGTAGCTCAGCAGGCCATCCGCATCACAAGCCAGCAGGTGAGCGTCGTTCCACTGAGCCAGCTGGGAAGCACGCCAACACGGTGACCGAAGTCCTGGGGCTTTGCCCTCGAAGATGTCCTTCCACTTGGTGGGGTCGAGTACGTCCTTCACCCACTCACCAGCAAGCTGATCCCGGGTCTCCTGAGCTGCTGCCAGTGCGGCCGCATCGGCAGCGGTCTGGGCACTGCTTCGGTTGACTGCGGCCTGGCCAACGGCGAAGTAAGCGACCGCAAGGAAGAGCAGGCCTGCCACCACTGTGATGTAAATGGGGAAGGCCTGCCCGCCGTCGCTGAGACGCCTCCGCCTCAATTGCCGACTTTGGCAATCAGCCCCGTGATCTTGTTGAGGATCGTCTGCCCAATACTCGTCCCCGTAATAGCCAGCACGATCGCCACCACCACGGCGATGATCCCCAGATACTCGACCGCTGTCTGGCCCCTGTCGCCGGCGCGGCGCTTCATCGCGTCGACGGTCGTGTTCTTCCAGCCGTGCAGGCGGGTCTTGGTCGCCACCGCGGTCTTGAGCAGCCGGTCGCTCATGGTGATCCCCTCCGGGTTGCGTGTCGGTGCCGCTTGCGGCACCGGGAAGGTATGCCCGGCACGCGCCCTCGGCCGAGGGTCCCTGGGCCCAATTCCGGGCCCAGAGCGGCAGCACGGTCCGCACGGTCCGGCTCACTCGTCTCCCCTCCCCTGCGACGCACCGTCCGGGGCCGTGCCCAGCCACTTGGCGGCGGCCTCGGCGCGGCTGGTGCTGTGGAGCTTGGCGAAGATGCGGTTGATGTGGTTCTTGACGGTCTTCTCGCTGATGAAGCAGGCGGCGGCGATCTGACGGTTGGTCATGCCGCTGGCGATGAGGTCCATGATCTCGGCCTCTCGCGCGCTGAGCCGGAACTTGTCCCGGTCGACGGCGGCCGGACGGGCCGGGCCCCACTCGGGCGTGGTGGACGTCGTCGTACGCGGGTGCGGGGGCGGAGGACGGAGGGGGCCGTCGCCACAGCCAGGCGTCGCCGTCCTCGGAGTCCGTGCTCGTGGAGCGCCCAGGCCGAGTGCACCGGCTGCCGTGAAGGTGAAGTGGGCGCCGCCCTGGTGCACGCCGCGCACGGCGGCGGCCAGCTGGTCGGCGGTGAACTCGCCGTGGACGAGGTACCCGCTGGCGCCCCGGCGCAGGCACTCCTGGACGATGCGGGACTCGCGGCTGTAGGTGAGCATCAGCACCGGGGCGTGACGGACCAGGTGGGGCAGGGCGGCCAGGCCGTCCAGGCCGGGCATGCGGACGTCGAGCAGGATCACGTCCGGGCGGTGCTGTGCGGCGGCCTGCAGGGCCTCGGTGCCGTCGGCGGCCTGGGCCACGACCTCGATGTCGGGGCGGACGTCGAGCAGGGCGGTCAGTCCGGCGCTGACCACCGGGTTGTCGTCGGCGACGACCACCCGCAGGGCAGCGGGCGGGGGCGGGGGCGGGCCCTGCATCGGTGGCCTCCTCTCGGGCCGCTCGTCTCGGTCGGGGAAACACCCCCGGTGTCGGGGGCGCTGCGCACGTGCCGTGCTGGCGGTGACGTCGCTCAGGGGGCTGTCAGGGGTCCGGTCCGCTCGCCGGGGGTGCGGGCAGGGACGCGAGGGGGAGTTCCAGGCGGACTTCCGTGCCGTTCGGGTGGGTGCCGCGGCCGATGCGGATGCGGGCGCCCACCGCGGCGGCGCGCTCGACCATGCCGACCAGGCCGAATCGTCCTGCCGCGCGGAGCCGTTCCAGCGTGGTGTCCGGAGGCAGACCCTTCCCGTCGTCGTGGACGCTGACGCACAGCAGGCCTTCGTGCACGTCGGCCCGTACGTCGATGCGGGTCGCGTCCGCGTGGCGGTGGGCGTTCTCCATCGCCTCGGTGGCCACGGCCAGCAGGTGGCGCGCGGTGGCGGCGGGCAGGGGCGGGACGGGGGCGCCGGCGGGGTGGCAGACGGCGGGCAGTCCGGTGCGGGCGGTGAAGGCGTGGGTCTCGGCGGTCAGGGACGCCACCAGGTCCGTGGTGGGCGAGGGGCCTCCGTGCGGCTCCTGGCGCAGGTCGGTGAGGAGTTCCCGGGCCTCGGTGGCGGCGCGGCGGGCGGAGCGGGCGACCAGGTCGGCCTGCTGCCGCAGCCGGGCGGTGTCCGGGTGCTCGGCGCCGGCCGTGGCGGCCAGGGCGTCGGCGGCCAGGGCGACGCCCTGCAGGGTCTTGGCCACCGAGTCGTGCATGTCGCGGGCCAGGCGGGCGCGTTCCTCGCTGACCGCCTCCACGGCGGCCAGGCGGGCGTGGGCGGTGGTGAGCGCGCGGGTGGCGGCGCCGAAACGCAGCAGGAGGGTGCGCTGGCTGGCGCCGGCCGCGCCCGCGATCAGGCACAGGCCGGGGACGAGGGCGGCCTGGGCGAGGTGGGCGTGCAGGTTCTGCTCGGCGGCCTGGACGAGCAGCAGGATCAGCGACTGGAGCGAGGCGAGGACGGCGGCGCCGCGCCAGCCGTAGAGGATGCCGGCGAGCAGGGGTGTGCAGACGCTGACGTAGGCGAGCGTGCTGTCCGGGCCGGCCGCGATCAGCGGAAGCGCACCGAGGACGGTGTCCGCGGCGAGGAGGGTGGGGTGGCGCAGCAGGAGGGGGCCGAAGCGTTCCCAGTCCCGGAAGAGGACGTAGGAACCCATGAACGTCACGACGACGGCGGCGCCGACCAGGCGGACGGCCAGTCCGGGGGCGGCGTGGACCAGGGCGGAGGGGGCCGCCAGGGCGATCATCGCGAGACGGAACGCGAAGACGTGACGGCACATCGCCTGCACGGCGCGCACCTGGAGTGCCAGGCTCTGTTCGGTGTCCGTGTCGACAGCTGTGTCCGTGCCGGTGCCGGTCGCGGCGGCGTGCGCGGGCGGTTCCCGGAGGATGTCGCCTGCCGTCGCCGTTCCTGGTCCGTGCGGCTGCCGGGCCGCGCGTTCCCAGCCGGGCGGCAGCGCGGGGGGTCTGGGTGCGGTGGCGGGCATGGCGGGGCGCCTCCTCACTCGCCCGCGATGGACCCGAAGTCCACGCCGGAGCCGAGGAGCAGACCGGCGCCGAGCAGGATCATCGTGGCCGGGACCATGAACGTGGTGATCATCAAGGTGGCCTTGGGGACGGCGCGGGCGGCCTTGCGGCGGGCGTTCTGGGCGTCGGTGCGGCGCATGTCCTTGGCCAGGGACACCAGGGTGTCGACGATCGGCGCGCCCAGTTCCTCGCCCTGCTGCAGGGCGGTGACGAACATGGCGACCTGCTCGGAGTCGTTGCGGCGGCGCAGCTCCGCGAAGGCCTGGCGGCGGCTCATGCCCAGGTCCATCTGGCGCAGGGTGATGCGGATCTCGTCCGCCCAGGGGCCCTCGTAGCGGGACGCCACCCGGTCCAGTGCCTGCCGGAAGCCGAGGCCCGCGCTGACGACGACGGCGAGCACGTCGAGGAAGTCCGGCAGGGTGCGTTCGATGACGTCCCTGCGGTGACGGACGGCGGCCCAGATGCCGACCTCCGTCCAGAACGCGCCGAAGGCCAGCAGCAGCACCGCCACCAGGTACTGGCCGCGCAGCAGGAACACCAGGAAGCCGACGGCGCCGAGGAAGCCGTAGACGGCGCGGCGGGCGGCGTAGCGGTCGATGGTCAGGCCGCCGGGGTTGCCGGCCAGGTCGATGCGGCGGCGGTACGTGGCGACCAGCTTCGGGCCCATCAGCCGCAGCACGAGGGGGGCGTAGCGCATGCCGAGGCGGTCGACGAGCGAGCCGACCGCGCCGGTGCGGGTGGAGCCGACCTCCAGGGCGAGGGCGAGGTCGGACGGCAGGCGGGCGTCCGAGCGGTACATGCGGACGCCGGCGAAGATGCCGCAGACGCTCAGGCCCGCCACGAGTGCCAGCAGTACGGCCATCGGCTTCTCCCCTCCCCTTTCGCGGACCGTGGCTCAGACGTCGATGCGGGACAGGCGGCGGATGAGGACGAAGCCGACCGCGTACAGCGCGAACGCGACGATCACCGCGATCTGGCCGGCCGGGGAGCCGGTCATGCGGTCCAGGGCGCCGGACCTGACGCCGTTCATCAGGAACAGCGCGCCGACGCCGAGCACGGGGACGGCGTAGGAGGTCATGGTCACCTGGGACAGCTGGGTGCGGACCTCGCGCCGGGTCTCCTTGCGTTCCTCCAGCGTCTCGGTGAGATTGCGCAGAGCGCTGACCACCTGTCCGCCGGCCCGGTTGGACAGCACCAGGGTGGTGACGAGGACGACGAGTTCGCGGGAGGGCAGGCGCTCGGCGAGTTCGCCGAGGGCGTCGTCCAGGGAGGCGCCGAGGGCGAGCTGGTCGGCGACCTTGGACAGCTCCTCGCCGGCGGGGGCCTCCAGTTCCTCGGCGGCCATGCCGATGGCGGTGCGCAGGGCGAGACCGGCGTGGGTGGCGTTGGCGAGGATGCGGGACAGTTCGGGCAGCTGGCTGATGAACTTCTCGATGCGGCGCTGCCGTTGCCAGGTGAGGAACTGCCAGGCGGCCCACACGCCGAGCAGGCCGGCGAGCGGACCGAAGAACGGTGCCAGCGCGGCGTGGCCGATCAGCCAGAGCGCGGCGACCACGGCGGTCACGACCGCGGTGAACTCTCCCGGGGTGATGTCCAGACCGGTCGTGGCGAGCCTGTGTTCCAGCCGGCGGCCGAGCCGGGTGCGGCGCAGACGGCGGTCCAGGGCGCGGAACCGGCGCCGGCGGGCGGCGGGTGCGGGCCCGGTGCGGGACAGGCGGTCCACCAGGGCGGCGCGCTGGGCGCGGCCGGCGGCGTAGACGTGGACGCCGGCGACGGCCAGGACGCAGGCCAGCAGGGTGACGCCGGTGGTGAGGGTGATGAGGGTGCTCAGTTCCATGGGGCGACTCCTCCCTGGTCCCCGGGGCTCGTCCAGGTCACCGGGCCTCCCGGGTGGCCAGCTGGTCTGCGGACCGGGCGACGCCGAAGGCCGGCGGGACGGGCTGGCTCGCCAGGTGGAGGCGTTCGGCGGTGCGGCGGGGCAGCGGATGGTGTGCGAAGACGCCGTGGACGCGGCCGTCGGCGGCGACGGGCTGGGCGACGAAACGGGCGACGGTCGCCAGCCGGTACGGCTCGCCGCCGTGGCTGTCCAGGATGGCGATCTCGGTGACGCGGCGGGCGCCGTCGGGGAACCGGGTCAGCTGGACGATGACGTCGACGGCGCTGTTGATCTGGTCGTGCAGCGCGACGAACGGCACCTCGACGTCGGACATGGCGGCGAGAGTCTGCAGCCGGGTCAGCGCGTCCTCGGCGCTGTTGGCGTGGACGGTGGCGAGCGAGCCGTCGTGGCCGGTCGACATCGCCTGCAGCATGTCCAGCGACTCGCCGCCGCGGACCTCACCGACGACGATCCGGTCCGGGCGCATCCGCAGCGAGTTGCGCACCAGGTCGCGGATGGTGATGCGGCCGCGGCCCTCCACGTTGGGCGGGCGGGACTCCAGGCGGACCACATGCCGCTGCTGCAACTGGAGTTCGGCGGAGTCCTCGATGGTGATGATGCGCTCGTTCTCGGGGATCAGCCCGGACAGGGCGTTGAGCAGGGTGGTCTTCCCGGTGCCGGTGGCGCCGGAGACGATGATGTTGAACTTCGCCTGCACCAGCGCGGCCAGCAGGAACACCATGTGCTCGTCCAGCGAGCCGAAGGAGATCAGCTCCTGCAGGGTGAAGGTGCGCGGGAACCGGCGGATGGTGAGGGTGGGGCCGGTCAGCGACAGCGGCGGGATGATCACATTGACGCGTTCGCCGGACGGCAGCCGGGCGTCGACCATCGGATGGGACTCGTCGACGCGGCGGTTGACCGTGGAGACGATCCGTTCGATGGTCTGCATCAGCTGGTCGGCGGAGGCGAACCGGATCGGCAGCTGTTCCAGCCGGCCGCCGCGCTCGACGAAGATCGCGTCGGGACCGTTGACCATGATCTCGGTGATGGAGGCGTCCTCCAGCAGCGGTTCGAGGATGCCGAGACCGAGGGCCTCGTCGACCACCCGGCGGATCAACTGCGCCCGCTCCACCGTCGACAGCACCGGGCCCTCACGGCTGATGATGTGCCCGAGGACGCGTTCCAGGCGGGTGCGGCGCTCGGCCGGAGTGAGCGCGCTCATCTCCGCGAGGTCGATCTCCTCCAGCAGCTTGGCCCGGTAGGAGGCCACCAGGTGGCCGTCCTCGCCGCGGCCGGTGCGCTCCTCGGGGGAGCTGATGCGTGCGCGCAGGCTCATCGGTGGCGTCCCCCTTTCAGTGGTCGAGTGGCATGGTGGCGGTCTTGTGGACCTGGCCGAGGTTCCAGCCGGGCACGATCGAGGGGATGGGGACGGCCGCGGTGACGGTGACCTCGCGGCCGCCGTACGCGGCCGGGCAGCTGGTGCCGCCCGCCAGCCCGCTGCTGACCGCCCGGGCGCAGGCCTGCCCGGAGTCCTGGCCGAGGGACGCCGCACGCGCCCCGGCCCGGGCCGCGGTCCCCGCCTGCTGGGCGGCGTAGGCGACCAGACCGATCTGGACCACGGCGACGGCGACCAGCATCAGCACCGGGATGAACCCCAGGTACTCGATGGCGACCTGGCCGCGGTCGCGGTGACGGCGACGGCCTGGCGTCCGCGTGCGGGTGCGGGTGTGGGCGGAGGCGTGGGGCATGCGCGTGCCCGTACGGCACGTGGCCGTGCGCGTGTGGGGCATGCGCGTGCGGGTGTGGGGCATGTCAGTTGGCCTTCCCCTCCTCCACGGCGCCCGCGTGGGCCTTCACCGGGACCGGGAAGCCGATCAGCCCGGGAAGAAGCACGGGAACCTTCAGCTCGACGCGGGCCGTGACGTAACCGGAACCCCGGCCGCCGCAGCTGATCGTGGCGCCGTCCTGCCATGCGCCCGGCAGGTCTTCGCGTCCGGCCTGCTCGCATGCCCCCTGGCCCCCCTCCGCGGTCGCTGCGGCCCGCACCGCCTCGTCGGCAGCATTCCCCGCGAGGGTGTAGGTGTATCCCAGCAGCACGCACTGCCACAGCAGCACCAGCGTGACGAGGATGACGGGCGCCATGCCCAGGAACTCGACGGCGACCTGACCGCGGTCACCGCGCGGGCCGGGGCCGGGATGCGGACCTCGCCGGCTGCCGGCGCCGGGCCGGCCCGTGATGCAGGAACGGCTGCCGGGGTGCGGGCGGCCGTCGGTCCTCGGCCCGCCCTCGGTGGGTAACCGGCGCCGTGCGGGGATCGCCCGCATCGCCCGCATCCTCATCCCCCCGTCCTGCCCCGCCGGCGGAAGCTCACCGCGCCCCGGTCACCGCGCAGCCGGCCCCCGCTCCCGCGGGCGGGTTCCCCCTCGGGCGTCTTGACCAGGCCCAGTTCGCCGGCCAGGGACCACAGGGCCTGTTTGACGGTGCTGCGGTTGTCCAGGTCGTGGATGCGGCCGGAGTCGACGGCGCCCTGGAGTTCCTTGTAGGCGGCCGGGATCGCGGTGGCCGCCAGCGCCGTACCGGTGATCCTCTGCACCAGGGACGGCTGGATCTCCGCACTGCGGGTGAGCCGGTTGACCACGACCGTGGTCTCCTGCGCCTTGCGGATCCGCAGCCGCTCCCACATCCGCACGGTCCGCTTGGCGGCACGGACCGCGACGACGTCCGGCGTGGTCAACAGCAGCGCCGTGTCCGCCGTCTCCACGGCGGCGGCACTGGCCGCGCCGAGCTGGGCGCCGCAGTCGAGGACGACCACGTCGTAACGGGAACGCAGGGCGCCGACGATGTGGCGGGCGGCCCGGTCGGTGACCTCCTCGCCCCGCTCGCCCTCCCCGGGCGCGAGCAGCAGTGCGACGCCGGTGTCGTGCCGGAAGACGGCGTCGGCCAGAACGCGCGGGGAGATGTCGGTGATGGCGGCCAGATCCGCCACCGAACGGCGGAACTGCACGTCCAGGAAGGAGGCGACGTCACCGGACTGCAGGTCCATGTCGACCAGGGCGGCCGCGTGCCCGGAGGCCTGCGCGGCGAGGGCGAGCTGCACGGCGGCGAGGGTGGCGCCCACACCACCCTTGGCGCCGCTGACCGTGACCACCCGGCCGCCGGCCCCGCCGGACGCGTCGCCGCCGTGCCCGAGGTGACGGCGGACGCCCGTGGACCACTGGGCCACCGCCTGCACCCGGCTGGCCAGTTCCTCGTAGCCGAGCGGCAGCGCGACCAGGCCGCGCGCGCCGGAGTCCATGGCGGCCGAGAACAGTCCGGGACCGGCGTCGGAGGTGACCAGGATGACGCCGACCGCCGGGAAGCGCAGCGCCACCTCCCGGATCAGCTCCAGGGCCGGTACCGGGCCGATCCGTTCGTGCACCACCACGACCTCGGGCAGCTCGTCGACGGACTCGGCGGCCAGGTGGGCGAGGGTGTCGACGAGCTGGGTGGAGTCGGTGACCGGCTGGACCGGTTCGGCGTCGGGGAGCCGGCTGAGCAAGGTGGTGAGGGACCGGGCCGCGTCCGCGTCGCCGACGGCCGGGAGGATCCTGGTGGGCATGCGTGCGGGCCTCTCACTTGTCCTTGGCGAGGGTGTAGGTCCGGTCCTGGGCCGGGACGTCGGTGTCGCTGCCGGGCGCCACCAGGGCGAGCCGGACCCGCTGGGCGAAGGACTCGGCGTAGGTGATGCGCTGGGCGTCGACGGTGGACAGCGCGAACGTGATGGGCACGGCCTCGGAGGGCTGACCGCGGTGGTCGGCGTCGGGATCCAGCGCGGTGATCCTGCCGACGTCGATCACCCGGGCGTTCGTAACGATGATCTTGGACTGGTCGGGGTCGCCCTCGCGCTCCCCGGCGAAGGTGGCGTACACGTTGACCGTGGAGCCGGGCGTGATCTTGCCGGCCACGCCCGTGGCCGCGTCGATCATGATGGCGACCTCCTGCTGTCCCGGCTGCAGGGCGGGCCGCGCCACGATCATGTCGCTCTGCAGGAGCGAACCCCGGCGCAGTGTGGTGACCGCGATCTTGCCCCGGATCCCGGAGAGGTCGGTGACGGCGGTCGGCGACAGCCACCGCTTGGGCATCGAGACCTTCTCGAACTGGCTCGCGTCGAGGGTCGTGTAGGGCGCCACGTCGGACTTGAGCCGGTAGGCGGTGACCTCGGGCCCGACCTCGGACTTGACGTCGCTGATGACGGCGAGCACGCCCGCGAAGGCGCCCAGGGCGCAGACGACGGACAGCAGCAGGAGTATCACGCCGCGGCGCTGACGGGAGTTCATGAACCGTACTACCTCGTTCGGGGAAGCGGTCGGGCGAAGTCTCGTTCGGGGAGCGGTCGGAAGCGGTCGGACACGGTCTGGCGGGCGAAGGCCGACCGGCAAACCGGCCCGGGGGCAGGAGGGGGGCCGGTTATCCGGTCGTCGGGGGACTCTCCAGGGCGGGCGCCGGGCCGCCGCGGACGGCGCGGTCACCGGTGGCGTCGTACCCGGGGCCGTAGCCATACCCTCCGTACCCGGAGCCGTTGCCGGCGTACCCGGGGCCGTTGCCGCCGTTTCCGGAGCCGTTGCCGGCGTACCCGGGGCCGTTGCCGCCGTATCCGGAGCCGTTGCCGGCGTACCCGGATCCGTTGCCGGCGTACCCGTCGTCGGCGGGGGCGGCGGAGGCGGCCGCGCGGGCCTGGGCAGCGGTCGCGGGGGCCGGGGCGTCGCCGACGGGGAGGGTGGCGGAGCAGAAGACGCAGCGGTCACCGATGACATCGATGCCACACCAGTGGCACACGCCCTGCCGTACCGAGGCCACCAGCTGGTAGAGCACCGACAGGTCGGGCAGATAGGCGCAGAACTCGACCAGCTTCCCGGTCCCCCACCAGCGGGCCGACTCGGCCGGCAGCGCGGACTCGTGCAGCCCGAGGACCCGCCAGGCCGGGGCGAGAGTGGCGCCCGCCCAGTCGGACTGGAGCCGTCCCCGCGCCACCACCATCCAGGTGCCGAAGTCCGGTCCGCGCAGCACCGCGTCGGGCCCGACCCGCACGAGCTGCGGCTCGGGGTGGGCGACGACGGCGAACTGGGTGCCCGGCACCCAGGACCGGGCGTGCGCCCGCAGCCCGACGGGGACGTGGTCCAGATGGGCGACGGAGGGCAGGACGGCACCGCAGTGGACGTAGTGGGTGAGCAGCCGGCCCGCCGAGGCGAGCACCCCGGGCCCCAGACCGCAGGACGCGAGCTGCCGCAACTGCCGGGCCAGCACGGCGACGCCGAGCGGCGGCAACCGGGGGCGGAACAGGGCGATGCGGTCGCTCTCCAACAGGGACCGGACGGTGTGCAGCCGGCGTACCACCGCGCCGGCCACGCCCGGAGAGGTCACGACGATCACATGCCCGTACTGGTCGAGCAGGCCCTGCATGCCGTCCAGCACCTGCTCCAGCGGCTGCCGGTCGACATCCTGCAGCACGGCGGCGGGGACGGTCCGCTCGTCCTGCGCGGGCAGCGCCATGTCGGCGCTGGTGACAGCGATGACAGTGGACACGCGCGCTCCCCCCGGTCGGACGCCGTCCCGGCGCGCCGACGGTCCTGCGGCGTACCGAGCCGACTTCACTGCGTGACTCCCTCAGCACTGTATCCACGCCTTTGTCCCCGGAGAACAGTGATTCGGCAGCCGGATGACATCTGATGATGCTCAAGTCACGGCAAATCAGGGCAGGCCGATCAAGCGCGACAGACCCGAAAGCGTGAGTGCCGGAGCGCGCGTTGACCACCCCGACCACGACACAGCACGGCACGGCGCGACACGACAGGGTGCGGCGCGGCACGACGCAAACCGGGCAACCATGCCCCAACCACCGCCGCATTCCGAGCACTTCACCGCCACCCCATTGACATCTCAATTGGTCTGGACCAACTTGGTGGGCAACGCGGTGGCCACCGTGCTCCAACACCCCCCACAACCCCACCTCTCCCTGCCCTTCAGCTCCCCTGCCCTCCCTGTCCCCTCACCCCTCCCCCGCTTACTTCCCTCCTCCCGACCACACCCAACCCCCCACGAACACATCCCCCACTCTTTCCCTCACGGAGGCACCAGTGACCTTGGCACCGAGTACGCTCCGGCGCCGTCGCGCATGGGCCGTGGCCGGCGTGGCCGCCCTCGCCCTCTCCTTCGCCGGCACCGGTCAGGCCTCGGCAGCGGGCACCCCCACGTCCGCCCAGCCGGCCGCGGTGACGGCGAGCAGCGCAGCGGACCTGCCCAAGCACGCGGTGACGGGCTACTGGCAGAACTTCAACAACGGCGCCACGGTGCAGAAACTCTCGGACGTGCCGGCCGACTACGACATCATCGCGGTGGCCTTCGCCGACGCCACGACCACGCCCGGCGCGGTTGCCTTCAACCTGGACTCCGCCGGCCTGGGCGGCTACACCGTCGACCAGTTCAAGGCCGACATCGCGGCCAAGCAGGCGGCCGGCAAGAAGGTCATCATCTCGGTCGGCGGCCAGAACGGCACGATCTCGGTGAACGACGACGCCTCGGCGCAGGCCTTCGCCGACTCGGTGTACGGCCTGATGCAGGAGTACGGCTTCGACGGCGTCGACATCGACCTCGAGAACGGCATCAACGCCACCTACATGACCAAGGCGCTGCGCTCCCTGTCGGACAAGGCCGGCCCCTCCCTGGTCATCACGATGGCTCCGCAGACCATCGACATGCAGACGCCCTCGGCCGGTTATTTCCAGACCGCGCTGAACATCAAGGACATCCTCACGGTCGTCAACACCCAGTACTACAACTCCGGCACGATGCTGGGCTGCGACGGCCAGGTCTACGCCCAGGGGTCGGTCGACTTCCTGACGGCCCTGGCCTGCATCCAGCTGGAGAACGGCCTCGCCCCGTCCCAGGTGGGCCTCGGCGTCCCCGCCTCTCCCAGTGCAGCGGGCAGCGGCTACGTCTCCCCGTCGGTCGTGAACGACGCCCTCGACTGCCTCACCCAGGGCACCAACTGCGGCAGCTTCAAGCCCTCGAAGACCTATCCCGACCTGCGCGGCGCGATGACCTGGTCCGCCAACTGGGACGCCTCCGCAGGCAACACCTGGGTGAACGAGGTCGGCCCCCACGTGCACGCCCTGCCGTGACAGGACGGTCGTGAGCACGTGACCCGAACCGTGGACCACTGACCACGGCAACGGCCCCGGAGCCGGGAGGAACGGCTCCGGGGCCGTTGTTGTGGGTGCGCTGCGGCTGCCTGCGGCCAGGGTGCACGCGTCCGGCACCTTCGCCCCGTCGTGATTGCGCGACACGATGGTGGCTCCGGTTCCAGTCGGCTCTCAGGTGAGCAGAGCCGACGCGCCGTGCCGCTGCGGGCTGTCAGGCCCTCGGGGCTTCCCACGTCCTCCATGCAGACCTCACCAGCGGCCTCACCGCACCCACCGCCGCAACGCTCCGTCGACCGACTGACGCCGGGCTCACAGGCATCCGTCCACCGTCCTTGCTCTGCACCCCGGACCTGGATCAGCAAGGGGCCGTCCTCCATCGGCACGCGGGGTACGCACTCATCGGGGGAACCGCCCTCTTCATGGCCGCAGCGATCAGCGAAGGGGTCGATGCGGCGCGTGCCCGCTTCCGGCGCTACGCGGACGCCCTCTCCGCCCGCCACACCCCTCTGTCGGCCATCGCCTCGGCCTACCCACCCACACATCACGCCTGGTCAGGTCGTGCCGCCGTCGATCCGGCCAGTTCAATGGCTCGGCAGCTGAAACGACTGCCCGCTACCTGAGCCCAGACCCGCTGGGCTTGGCGCCCGCGCCCAACCCGACCACCTACGTCCACAACCCTTATCTCTTCACCGACTCACTCGGCCTCGCACCCGACGGTGCCCCGAGTTGGTGTTGTCCCAAGACGCACAGAGAGCGATCGAGAAGTTCGAGAACATAAGACGCGACCCCGTGGGTATCGTGAACAGAGACCCGCGCCACAATCACACTCGATCGGCCATCGTTAGGAAATGAGGCGTTTCCTATGCTTTCCCAGGGTATCGACAAAACAAAGACGATCGAGGAATTGGAGGGGAACCGCTGGCCAGACCCCCCAAGTGACGCTACATACCTTGTTCAAAGTGTCCATGAACTACGACGACGACCGATCGAGGACTTGGGAGTGGACGGCCTCCGTCGCTTGATCACACAGAACGTCGGTCTCCGTTGGCTCCTGCCTGTCGCCCTGGACCATCTCCGCGAAACAGCCCCCATCGAGGCTGAATCAGGTTTTTACGACGACGACCTGCTGCACGCGGTACTGACACGCACCGAGGAGATATGGCGCAATTCGCCCCACCTCGCCCACCATCTTGATGAGACAATCAATCTCCTTACGGATATTTTGCCGGACATGCAGCGCCTGATAGCAGAGTGGCGAGCACCCTTGTCCGACATGCTGGGACTTCCCTGAGCACCTGGATGCCCCTACCACAAGTGCTTTCAACTCTCCTCATTGAAATACTCGAGGATGACCGACTTTTTCCGACAGTACGGTTCCCACTTGGTACGAAGCAGGCTTCTTCCGCTGAATGGCGGAGAAGGGCACGTGCAAGGCTGCCGACCGTCAGTGGCATGACACCCATGGTGATCACCTCGTGCCCGTCGCGCTCCAGCCGCCTGCTGCGAGGTACCGAAGGCGATGTCCTTTGCACCGCCCCGCCGCAAGAGGGACCGACCGCGTGATGCCCACACGCCTGGCATGCAGAGAGGTTGCATCCGTGGGGGTACAAAGAGCAGGCCCGGTGGCCCTCACCTGGGACCACCAAGGCCTACGCCCCATATCCCAGACCGAACGCCCGCTGCCCGCCGCCGACGCCTCACAAGAGGAGATCGACTCCCGATTCTTCGCCATCGTCACCGACCTGGTCGGCACACCCACCGAGTTGGTGGACGAACACGGCAACCTCGCATGGCGCGCCCGGTCCACCCTGTGGGGCACGACCGCCTGGACAGCGAACAGCAGCGCATACACACCGCTACGCTTCCCGGGCCAGTACTACGACCCGGAGACGGGGCTCCATTACAACTTCTTCCGGCATTATGATCCGGAAACTGCCCGCTACCTGAGCCCAGACCCGCTTGGACTGTCGCCCGCACCCAACCCCGT
The DNA here is from genome assembly GCF_045209695.1 of Streptomyces thermoviolaceus. Taxonomy (NCBI): domain Bacteria; kingdom Bacillati; phylum Actinomycetota; class Actinomycetes; order Kitasatosporales; family Streptomycetaceae; genus Streptomyces; species Streptomyces thermoviolaceus. Next base: position 2,120,346 of record NZ_CP109280.1, read on the forward strand.
CACCTACGTCAGCAATCCGCATACTTGGACCGATCCATGGGGTCTTGCTCCAGGCTGCTTGAATAAAATGGGGGAAAAAGGAAAGGACTCTCACGGCAACGTCATGTCCGGATCCGCAGAGGGACAGAAACTTGCGGATCGTCTACGCCAAGAGCCGGCAGAAGCCTTGTTCGACGAGCATGGATGGGTTACACCACAGGCCATAGCAGAAGAAGCTAAGGAAATCATCAACGGGGTGCACATCAAGAATGGAGCTGTGTGCCGTATGATGACTGAGGACGGAAGCAGACTGGCAGATTGGAGCAGGCATGTAACACGTACCCACCAGTCACCCTCCGGCGAATTCCATGTTCACTTCTACTACAACAAAGTAACGGGCAAAATCTTGCCCTTCGACTACAAGATTACTTTCAAGGCAAACTGATATCATGCGCGTTCAATGTAGCCCGCAGGGTCTAGCAGCTTATTCGCACATCCCCGGAAACTCGTTCCTAAAAGAGGGTAAAGAATATGTAGTCCTTGAGGTATTCAGCCCTTACAACCGTCCCGCAGAATTCCGCCTCGAGCCAATCGAAGGCGAAGAGCCGGCCTTGTTCGACTGCAGATTCTTCACTGTGACCTCGTCAAGCATTCCACCCACATGGCGGTACTTCCTGCTAGAAGGCGGCTCCTTCTTCCTCTGCCCAGAACCGTGGAGAAGAATAGGGTTTTGGGAAGATTTCTATGACCACGTCCCCGAGGCCGTCAGGACTTACAACTCGGAGAAAAGGAGCATCTTGGCCTACTCGTGAAATGGCGTAGCCGCTTCAGCTGAGGGCTGTCCCGTAACTGCTGGTCAGGGTGAGATGATCATGTCGTGGCTCGTGTGATCACGGCGTCGGAGCCTTCCTGGACAGCCCCGTTCACCGGGCTGAGCCCGCGGCAGTCCGGCAAGCTGATCGCCGCGCTCGGCGCGAAGGTGCGGACCCGGTGCGCAAGGGCCGGCCCTGGAGCCTGCCGGTGGAGGACCGCGTGCTCCTGGTCGCCGCGTACTGGCGCACGAACCTCACCCTGCGGCACCTGGCCCCGCTGTTCGGGGTGTCCAAGTCGGCCGCGGACCGCATCATCGACGACGTCGCACCCTCACTCGCGCTGCAGCAGCGCAAGAGGTTCCGCAAGAACACCGTGCTGATCGTGGACGGCACCCTGATCCCCACCAACCGTTCGCACCGCAAGGTCCGCACCCGCGTCGAGCACGCCTGCGCCCGCATGAAGAGCTGGAAGATCCTCCGCGACTGCCGCCTCAAAGGCGACGGCGTCCACCATGCGACGCTCGGCGTCGCCCGCCTCCACAACCTCACCCTCGCAGCATGACCGGGAAACAACGCTGGCCAACCAGCCTGCCGTAGATCATTTACGGGACAGCCCTTAGCTCGGGGGACGGCGGGTTCGCCGCGACCCCGGCTCCGTTTGATCAGGTTGTTCGTGATGCGGGTATCTGCGTGGAGGGCTTACTCGGATCGGCACTCGGTGCGGCGGGGCGGGCAGCCCGCCAGCCACTGCACATAGAGGGCGGGCAGTGCGTGGACGCGCGCGCCTGTGGGTGGGTCCGGGCTCGGCATCGGAGCACGACGGCGGCGTGCCGTCACGGCACGGGCAGGAACTGCACGATCTTGCCGACCTCCCTGTGGTCGGATTGCCGATCCGGCTGCGCCGGGCGCCAGGAGCCAGGTGAGGGAGACCACCACCGGACAGGGAAGTTGATTATGGAGCCGTAGGTGATGACCAACATGAAACCTCTGGTGTCACAGGACAGCTTGTGGGAGAGAACCGTCCTGTCAGAGGCTTGACGTCTGCCCACTCAGTGGTATGCAGACCTCGCTGATCACCCTGCGCCATCGCGTGTCGGTCCGCTGCAAGGCAGCGAATCAGATGGTGGCCGGCAACATCTCCCCCGCACGAGGGGCAGGGAGCCTCCCGGGATGTCCTGGTGCCCGCAGAACCGGCTGGCCGCAGGCCTCGAACGGGGTGAGCACAGCCCTTGAGCCAGGAAGGCCGACGCACCCCGTTCGACCGTGCGCGTGTTCCGGCTCCCGTGCCTTCAGGGCGCCGGGCAGCATGTCAGTTCGTCGACGCGGCGGACTGCTTCGAGTCCTGCGACGGTTCGGAGCGGTCCTTGTCCGCGTCGTCGGCCGCGGCCTCGTTCGCGTGCGGGGCAGCCGGGGCCTCCGTCGACTTGCCGTCCCGGTCCTCACCGGTCTTTCGGTCGGCCTCGGCCTTCCCGCTCGCCTCGGCCTTCTTGTCCGCCTCAGCCGACTGCTCCCCCTCGGCCCCCTGCTCCGCCTCGCCCTCGCCGTCGTCGAAGTAGGCGTCCAGGACCGCGTCGAGCTGGGTGTCCCACTCCTTGACGCGGGCCTTGGAGGGGGCGTCGATCTCGATGGGGTACCAGCGGCGTTCGGGGGTGTGGACCGTGACCGTGTAGCGCTTGCCGAAGCGAGGGACGGTCGTCTCCACCGCGCCGATCTCGTCCCAGCGGAAGTCGCACTCCTGGTCGTCCAGAGACAGGCGGATGCCCTGGTGGTCGGCGACGATGCGGGCGCGGCGGTCGGCGGCCTCGAAGAGGGGGCCGTCGGGGGACTGGTCGTCCGACGGGTCCTCGGCCGTCGGCTTCTCGTCCGTCTCGTCCGCCGTCGCCTCACCCGCTGACGCGTCGTCCGCCGTCTGCCCGGCCGTCGTGGCGGCGTCGGTGGTGTCCGTGTCGGCTGCCTCGGGAGCCTTGGCCTGCGGCTGCTCGTCCTGCTCCTGCGGATCCGCGTCCTCGGGGGCCGTGGCTTGTGGTTCCTCCCGGCGCGGAGGCGTGATGCCGGGGATGAACGCCGGGTCGAATCCGGCGCCGGTCACCGGTTCGGTCTTCAGGGGCTGGCTGCTCGTACCTGTGCGCTGCTCCACAGCGGGAAGTATGGTCGACGATCCTGTGGCACACGCGGCCAGCCCCTGGTTCGTTATCAGAATCAGATCACCGCAGTGGAGCAGTGCGTCGGTCGTTGCATCGGATCAAGTGCACCGGATCGGCTGTCAGTGCACGAAGAAGCTCAGGACCAGCGCCACCAGGAAGCCCGCCAAGGACAGCACGCTCTCCAGCACGGTCCAGGTCTTCAGGGTGTCCCGTTCGCTGATGCCGAAGTACTTGGCCACCATCCAGAAGCCGCCGTCGTTGACGTGCGAGGCGAAGATGGAGCCGGCGGAGACGGCCATGATGACGAGGGCGACGAAGGCCTGGGAGTGGTGGCCCTCGGCGAGGAGCGGGGCGACGATGCCGGCGGTGGTCACGATCGCGACCGTCGCGGAGCCCTGGGCGACCCGGAGCACCAGGGAGATCAGGTAGGAGAGGACGATCACCGGCAGGCCCACGCCGTGGAAGGTGTCGGACAGGGCCTGGGCTACTCCGCTGGCCTTGAGCACGGCGCCGAAGATGCCGCCGGCGCCCACCACCAGGAGGATGTTGCCGACCGGTTTCAGGGACGAGGTCGAGACCGCCTCCAGGGACGTGCGGGACCAGCCGCGGCGGATGCCGAGCAGGTAGTACGCCAGGAGCAGGGCGAGGGTCAGCGCTACGAAGGGGTTGCCGAGGAACTCGAGGACCGAGCGGCCGGTGGACGGGTCGAGTGCGATGGAGGAGAAGGTGGCCGCCAGGATCAGCACCAGCGGGGTGCCGATGATGCCGAGGACGACGCCGAGCGAGACCGGCTTCTCCTGGGTCCGCACGCCCGCGGCGCGCTGTTCGGCGAGGACCGCGCGCCGGGACTCCTCCGCCGCCTCGACCATGTCCTGCGGCACCTCGACGAAGACCCGTGCGCCGATCCACGCGGAGTACGCCCAGGCGGCCAGGACCGCCGGGATGCCGCAGGCCAGGCCCATGAGGATGATCCAGCCGAGCTGGACGTGCAGCAGGCCCGCCGCGGCGACGGGGCCGGGGTGCGGGGGCAGGAAGGCGTGCGTCATGGACAGGCCGGCCAGCATCGGCAGGCAGTAGAGGACGACGGACCTGCCGGAGCGTTTGGCGGCGGCGTAGACGAGGGGCGCGAGCACGAAGATGCCCACGTCGAAGAAGACCGGGATGCCGAAGATGAGGCCGGTCAGGCCCATGGCGAGGGGGGCGCGGCGTTCACCGAAGAGGGTGAGCAGGCGGGTGGCCAGGACCTCGGCGCCGCCGCTGATCTCCAGGATGGAGCCGAGCATGGTGCCCAGGCCGATGATGATGGCGATGTGGCCGAGGGTGCCGCCCATGCCGGACTCGATGGTGGAGACGGCGTCGGAGCGCTGGACGGTGCCGAAGAGTTCGGTGACGGACAGTCCGGCGAGCAGGCCGACGGCTATGGAGACGGCGAGCAGCGCGACGAACGGCTGGAGGCGCGCCTTGATGATGAGGAACAGCAGCAGGGCGATGCCGAGGGCGGCGATCAGCAGCAGGCCGGGGGTGCCGTCGACGAGGAGGAGCAGGCCTCCGGTGTGCGGGGGCGCCGGTGCGGCCGCCGTGGTGAGGGCGTGGGACATACGGGGGTCCTCGGGCTGAGTGCATGCGGGGAAAGGGAGGTGGGGGGTGGGCCCCGGGCCGGGCGGGTGTCGGGTGTCCGGACAGGGGGCAGCGCGGCGCGGCGCCCGAGGGGTGGTGAGCGCCGCGCCGTACGGCGGTGCGGTGGTTACAGGTGAAGGGGTGAGGGCGCGTCAGCCGAGGACGGCGAGCGCGTCGATCTCGATGAGCAGGCCCGGGGGCAGACCGACGTAGACGGTGGTGCGCGCGGCGGGCGGCTGGGTGAGGTTCTGCTCCTCGAAGTAGGCGTTGTAGATCTCGTTCATCTCGGCGAAGTGGTCCACGTCGGTGAGGTAGACGCGGATCATCATCACGTCGTCCCAGGTGGCGCCGCCTTCTTCGAGGATGGCCTGGACGTTGGCGAGGGCCTGGAGGGTCTGCTCGCGCAGGGTCGGGCCGGCGGGCGTCGGGGGCTTGCCCTCCTCGTGGGGCAGGAAGCCGACCTGGCCGGCGACCTGGAGGATGGTGCCCTTCTTCACCCCGTGGGAGAACTTCGCCGGTGGGACGGTGTGGGTCTTCGGAGTGAGTGCGATCTTCTCGGTCATGCGGTGTCCTTCGTGGGGTCCGTCACGGGGGTTCTTCCGGAGTACTCGTCGCTGATGGCGTCCGCGGTGCGGCGCACCAGCGGGAGCAGGGTGAGGAGTTCGTCGGCGGTGACGACGACGTTCGGTGCGGAGACCGACATCGCGGCGACCACCCGGCCGTCGGCGCCGCGGATGGGGGCGGCGACGCAGTTGATGGATTCCTCGAAGCCGCCGAGGTCGGTGGCCCAGCCCTGTTCGCGCACGGTGGCCAGTTCCTTGAGGAAGGCGGCGGCGTCGGGGGTGGAGCGGGCCGTGTAGAGGGGGTAGTCGAGGCTTTCGGCGACGGCGCGGCGTTCGGGTTCGGGCAGGTCGGCCAGGAGGAGTTTGGCGACGGCGGCGACGGTGATGGCGACGGGTTTGCCGATCCGTGAGTACATGCGCACCGGGTAGCGGCTGTCGACCTTGTCGATGTAGAGGACCTCGCCTTCCTCGTACACCGCCAGGTGCACGGTGTGTCCGCAGGTTTCGTTGAGGCGGACGAGGTGGGGGTGGGCGATCTCGCGGACGTCGAGGTTCTCCATCGCCTCCTGGGCGAGGGCGAACAGGCGGGCGCCGAGGCGGTAGCGCTGGTCGGACTGGCGGTAGACCAGGCCGTGGTCGTGCAGGGTGCGCAGCAGGCGCAGGGCGGTGGACTTGTGCACGCCGAGCCGGTCGGCGACCTGTCCGAGGTCGGCGGGTCCCTCGGCGAGCAGCGGCAGGATGCTCAGGGCGCGGTCGACGGTCTGGCTCATGGTGTACGTCCCTCCTTCTCGGCCCCGTCCGCGGTGGCGGTGGTCCAGCCGGGGCCGAGTCGCAGTCTCTCCCACGCCTGCTCGTCGAGGGCGCACAGCCGGTCGGCCAGGTCGCGGGCGGGGGGCGGGGCGAGGTCGCCGGGGACGGTGAGCGCGGCGGCGGCCGTGAGGTGGCCGTGGCGCAGCCGGTCGCGCGGAGGCAGGCCGCGCAGGGCGGCGGAGAGGTAGCCGGCGGCGAAGGCGTCGCCGGCGCCGACGTGGGCGACGACGTCGACGGCCGGGGCGGGGACGTGGGTGGCGGCGTGCTCCTGGGGACGGCCGGCGCGCAGCTCGTAGACGGTGGCGCCGGCGGCGCCGTGTTTGACGACGACGGTGTGCGGTCCGGTCAGCTCCCGCAGCAGGGCCCGGTCGTCGTCCAGGCCCCAGGCGGCGCGGGCCTCGTCGTCGCCGACGAACACCAGGTCGGCGCGGCGGGCCAGTTCCAGCAGCACCTCGGGGTTCTTGCCGCGGCGCCACAGGGTGGGACGGAAGTTGACGTCGAAGGAGACGAGCGGCCGGCCGGGGCGGGGGGCGGTCAGGTCGCGCAGCAGGTCCCGGCAGCCGTCGGAGAGGGCGGCGGTGATGCCGGTCAGGTGCAGGACACGGCAGGCGTGCAGGGCCCGGTGGTCGACGGTGCCGGTGTCCATGGCGGAGGCGGCGGAGCCGGCGCGGTAGTAGGCGACCTCGTGGGCGTCGCCGGCGCGGTCGCCGGCGGAGCGGAAGTAGATGCCGGTGGGGCGGTCGGGGTCGCGGCCGACGAAGCGGACGTCGACGCCGTGGCCGGCGATGGTCTCCACGAGGTGGTCGCCGAAGCCGTCCGTGCCGACCCGGCTCACCCAGCGGGTGCTGTGTCCGGCGGCGGCCAGGGTGCACAGGACGTTGCTCTCGGCGCCGCCGATGGCCCGGTCGAAGGACGGCACGTCGGCGAGGCGGCCGGGGCGGGTGGGCAGGAACGTGACCATGGACTCGCCGAGCGCGGCGACGTCGACGGCCTGGACGCCGTCGGGGCCGGTGCCGGGTCCGGTGGTGGTCACGGTCACGTTGCTCGGGGCTCCTCGGTGGTGGGTGCGGGGTGGCCGCGAGGCCGTCGTACAGGGGCGAACGGGTCGTCGTACGGGGAGCCGTACGGGCCGTCGTCCGTGCCCGTCGGCCGGGCGGTGTCCCGGGGTGGCGTCCCGGGCGGTGTCGGGGGCGGTGTCCGTTGACCTCGCGTGGCCGAGATGTTAGACAGCGGGTGTCGAAGCGTGCAATGGCTGTTGCATGATGTGCAACGTGCCTGATCAGGGAGGTTCCATGCGCAGGGAGGCGCTGGCCCGTCTGGCCGAGGAACGGGTCGACCACCGGTTCAAGGGACTTCCCCCGGACGCCGACGGGCTGACGGTCGGTGAGCTGGCCGCCCAGCGGCGCGATCTGTTCACCGGCGGCTTCACCACGCCCGTGCTCACGCTGTCCGCCGAGCACCTGGAGCACAACCTGCGGCTGATGCAGACGTACACCGCCCGGCACCAGCTGGCGTTCGCGCCGCACGGCAAGACCTCCATGGCGCCGCAGCTCTTCCAGCGGCAGCTGGAGCACGGTGCCTGGGGCATCACGCTCGCCGTGCCGCACCAGGTGCGTGTCGCCCGGGCGTTCGGCGTGCAGCGGATCTTCCTGGCCAACGAGCTGGTGGACGCCGCCGCGCTGCGCTGGGTCGCCGCCGAACTGGCCGCCGACCCCTCCTTCCGCCTGGTCTGCTACGTCGACTCGGTGCGCGGGGTGGAGCTGATGGACGCCGCGCTGCGGGGAGGTGCCCAGCGGCCCGTGGACGTGGTCGTGGAGCTGGGCGCGGGCGAGGGCGCACGCACCGGGGCGCGCACTCAGGCGGAGTGCGCCCGGATCGCCGAGGCGGTGGCCGGGGTGCCGACGCTGCGGCTGGTCGGGGTCGCCGGGTACGAGGGCGAGGTGCCGCAGGCGGACGGCGAGCGGGTGCGGGCGTATCTGCGGCGGCTGGTGGCGCTCGCGGCGGAGCTGGACAAGGCCGGGCACTTCGCTCGGACCGACGAGATCGTGGTGAGCGCGGGCGGCAGCGCCTGGTTCGACGCGGTCGCCGAGGTGTTCGCCGCCGCTCCCGCCCTGTCGCGGCCGGTGCTGAAGCTGCTGCGCTCGGGCGCGTACGTCACGCACGACGACGGTCACTACCGGGAGTTGACCCCGTTCAACCGGGTGCCGGAGGAGGGCGCGCTGGAGCCGGCGTTCCGGCTGTGGGCGCAGGTCGTCTCCCGGCCGACCGCCGCGCAGGCCTTCGCCAACGCCGGGAAGCGGGACGCCGCCTACGACCTGCACCTGCCCTTCGCGCAGGTGGTGCACCGGGACGGTGCCGAGCACGTGGCCACCGGCATCACCGTGACCGGGCTGTCCGACCAGCACACCTGGCTGGCCACCACCGAGGAGGCCGATCTCGCGGTCGGGGACTGGATCGGGCTGGGGCTGTCCCATCCGTGCACGTCGTTCGACAAGTGGCAGCTGATCCCGGTGGTGCGCGCGGACGGCACCGTCGTCGACTACGTCCGCACCTTCTTCTGACGGCCCCTGTTCCGTGGTGTCCTGAAGGCCGCTCCTCGCGGCCTCGCCGTCTTCCCCCGACTCCGTTCTCAGCGCAGGAGGCCCTTGATGGATCCGGTCGACCCCGGCGATGTCGCCGACCTCGTCATCCGGGACGCGGACGTCGTGGACGGCACCGGCGGCCCGTCCTACCGCGCGGACGTGGCGGTGGCGGGCGGCAGGATCGTCTCGATCGTCAAGGAGGCCGCGGCGGCCGGCTGCCAGCGACCCCGGGCGTGGCGGGAGCTGGACGCGGAGGGGCTGGTGCTCTCCCCCGGCTTCATCGACATGCACGCGCACAGCGACCTGGCGCTGCTGCGCGACCCCGACCACAGCGCGAAGCTGGCGCAGGGCGTGACCCTGGAGGTGATCGGGCAGGACGGGCTGTCGTACGCGCCGGTCGACGACCGCACCCTGGAGGAGGTGCGCCGGGCGATCGCCGGGTGGAACGGGTACGGCGACGACATCGACGTCACCTGGCGTTCGGTGGGCGAGTACCTGGACCGGCTGGACCACGGCTTCGACGGCCGGGGCATCGCCGTCAACGCGGCGTATCTGATACCGCAGGGGACGGTGCGGGCGCTCGTCATGGGCTGGGAGGACCGTGAGCCCACCGGCGAGGAGCTTCGGCGGATGTGCCGGCTGGTCGCCGAGGGCATGGAGCAGGGCGCGGTCGGGATGTCCTCGGGGCTCACCTACACGCCCGGCATGTACGCCAAGGACGCCGAACTGACCGAGCTGTGCCGGGTGGTGGCGCGCCACGGCGGCTACTACTGCCCGCACCACCGCAGTTACGGCGCCGGGGCGCTCGAGGCGTACCGGGAGATGGTGGCGCTGGCGCGTGAGGCGGGCTGCCCGCTGCATCTGGCGCACGCCACCTTGAACTTCGCTCCGAACAAGGGCCGTGCGCCGCAGCTGCTGGCGCTGCTGGACGAGGCGCTGGCCGCGGGCGCCGACATCAGCCTCGACACCTACCCCTACACCCCCGGCTGCACCACCCTGGCGGCGTTGCTGCCCAGCTGGGCGAGCGAGGGCGGACCGGAGCGGATCCGGCAGCGGCTCACCGACGAGGCGACCGCCGAGCGGATCCGCCGCGATCTGGAGGTCACCGGCTCCGACGGGTGCCACGGGGTGCCCGTGGAGTGGGAGACCGTCGAGATCTCCGGGGTGACCGAGCCGGGGCTGGCCGAGTACGTCGGGCACACGGTGGCCGCGTCGGCGGCGCGGCGCGGCGAGAGCCCGTGGACCGTGGCGCGGCGGCTGCTGCTCGGCGACCGGCTCGGCACGACGATCCTGCAGCACGTCGGCCACGAGGAGAACGTGCGGGCGATCATGCGGCACCGGGTGCACACCGGCGGCTCGGACGGCATCCTTCAGGGCGACAAGCCGCATCCGCGGGCGTACGGCACCTTCCCGCAGTACCTGGGACGGTATGTGCGGGAGCTGGGGGTGCTGTCGCTGGAGGAGTGCGTGGCGCATCTGACCGGTCGCCCGGCGGCCCGGCTGCGGCTGCCGGACCGGGGGCTGGTCCGTGAGGGGTACCGGGCCGACCTGGTGCTCTTCGACCCGCGCACGGTGGCGCCCGGCGCCACCTTCGACGCGCCGCGCACCCTGCCGACCGGGATCCCTCACGTCCTGATCGACGGCCGGTTCGTCATCGAGGACGGCCGGCGCACCGACGTGCTGGCGGGCCGGACGGTGCGCCGCGCCGCGGTGTGACGGGCCGGACGGTGCGCCGCGATGTGAGCGCCGTCCGGCCCGCCGGCGGTCACGGCTTGGGCAGGGTGCAGCCGGCCGCGTCCAGGTCGAGCCGGTTGCCGGTGGTGAAGCAGGCGGGGATCTGGTAGGTCTGCTCGGCGTAGTTGATGCCCCGGCGGACCGTCACGTTGCCGTTCTCGTCGATCTCGCAGGGGTTGTTGACGGTGCAGCGTCCGCCGTTCTCGTTGCCGGTGTTGTTGACGGCGATCACCTTGCCGGTGGCCGTGTCGATCACCGGGGAGCCGGAGGTGCCGCCGATGGTGTCGCAGGCCGAGGTGTAGCGGATGGAGTCCTTCCAGGTCCAGTCGCCCTCCTTGAGCTGGTGGACGAACCCGTCGATGCGGCAGCTGTAGATCCGCTTCCAGTAGCCGGAGACGACCTGGATGTCGGTGCCGGCGACCGGGTGGGTGTCGTTCAGGGTCAGCGCGTCGATGCCGTACGCGTTCTTGATCTGCGCGTAGGTGGAGGTCAGCCGGTACAGGGAGACGTCGGTGTCCGTCATGGTCGCGTAGACCAGCTGGTCGGCGCGGAGCGTGGCGACCGTGCTGCCGGAGGCGTCGAGCAGGCCGACCGTGCGGCTGGAGGACTGGCCGGTGACGACCTCGCCGGGGGCGGGGAAGCCGCTCTGAAGGCAGTGGCCGTTGCTGAGGACGAGCGCGGGGTCGGAGTCGGCCGAGTCCGGCAGGCGGACGAGGGAGCCGGAGCAGTTGCTCAGCGCGACGGTGCCGGCGAAGCTGCCCGCCGCGGCCCGGGCCGCCCGTGTCTCCTTCGCCGTGCGGGCCAGGTCGTCGGTGATCGACGTCAGGGCGCCGACGAGCGAGGTCGTGGGGGTCCGCTCGGGCGTGGGGTGCGCCGCGGGCGCGGCGGCCGCCGGCGTCGCGCCGAGGCCCGCGATCGCCAGGGAGCACAGCGCGGCCAGGAGAGGCTTGTTCATGTGGGGGGTCCCCTCTGCAGACGTGAGCGGCCGGACCGCCGGCCGCATTGTCATGTGCATTGTTCTTGCGGGAGGGGACGAGAACAAGCAGCCACGGCCGGCCGCCGGGGGCGGTCCGCACTCCGGCGCATCGCGTCAACAGGGCGGCAGCATACGGAAGTCGAGGTGAGGCAGCCCCGGAGCAGGGCCATGATCGCCCGATCGGGGGCGTCTCGGGTGGCGGAAGACACGAGCCACGGCACGTCGCCACGCCGTAAGCTCGCACACATGCAGGTGATCCAGTCGACCAAGCTCGCCAACGTCTGTTACGAGATCCGGGGCCCGGTGCTCGAGGAGGCGATGCGGCTGGAGGCTGCCGGTCACCGCATCCTGAAGCTGAACACCGGCAATCCGGCCGCGTTCGGCTTCGAGTGCCCGCCGGAGATCCTGGAGGACATCCTCCGCAACGTCGGCACGGCCCACGGCTACGGCGACGCCAAGGGGCTGCTGGCGGCCCGGCGCGCGGTGGTGATGCACAACCAGACCATCGGCATCGAGACCGACGTCGAGCACGTCTTCATCGGCAACGGCGTCTCCGAGCTGATCGTGATGGCGATGCAGGGGCTGCTCGACGACGGCGACGAGGTGCTGGTCCCGGCGCCGGACTACCCCCTGTGGACGGCGGCCGTCTCCCTGTCCGGCGGCACGGCGGTGCACTACCGCTGCGACGAGCAGTCCGACTGGATGCCGGACCTCGCCGACGTGGAGCGCAAGGTCACCGACCGCACCAAGGCGATCGTCATCATCAACCCCAACAACCCCACCGGCGCGGTCTACGACCGTGCGGTGCTCAAGGGGCTGACCGACATCGCCCGGCGCCACAACCTGCTGGTCTGCTCCGACGAGATCTACGACAAGATCCTCTACGACGGCGCCACGCACACCCCGACCGCGGCGGTCGCCCCGGACCTGCTGACCCTGACCTTCAACGGCATGTCCAAGGCGTACCGGGTGGCGGGCTACCGGGTCGGCTGGATGTCGATCTCCGGTCCCCGGGCGCACGCCGACAGCTACATCGAGGGCCTGACCGTCCTGGCCAACATGCGGCTGTGCGCGAACATGCCCGGTCAGCACGGTGTGGTCGCCGCGCTCAGCGGACGGCAGTCCATCAACGACCTGGTGCTGCCCGGCGGGCGGCTGAAGGAGCAGCTGGACGTCGCCTACGACCTGCTCACCCAGATCCCGGGCGTGACCTGCGTGCGGCCCAAGGGGGCGCTGTACCTCTTCCCGCGCCTCGACCCGAAGGTGTTCAAGATCAAGGACGACCGGCAGATGGTTCTGGACCTGCTGCGCCGCGAGAAGATCATGGTGGTGCAGGGCACCGGCTTCAACTGGCCCGAGCCGGACCACTTCCGGATCGTCACCCTGCCCACGGTCGGCGATCTGCGCGACGCGGTGAGCCGGATCGGCACCTTCCTGGACGGCTACAGTCAGCCCTGACGCTCACCCAGGGTGCCCTTACCGACCCGTCGCGACACGACTCAACTTTAGACGCATTCCAAGCTAGGATGGCTTCTGTCAGAACACAGGAGGCCGTCCCATGTACGAACCGATCCGCTCCGGGTCTTCCCGCCGGTCCGTCCACACGATGGCCGGCACCCCCTCCGGTGTCCCGCACCGCCCCCGCGAGGAGGAGCTGGAGATACAGCTCGCCGGCCATCTCGCGGCCCTGCTGGCCGTCACCGACGAGCTGCGGACGACGGCACCCTCCACGGACCTGGACGCCGCCGCCGAACGCCTGTCCGAGCAGGTGGCCCGGCTGCGGGGCGGGCACGCCCCGGTGCGTGCCCCCGTCCCGGCCTCCCGCACCCCGGGCGACGCGGCCGCACTGCACCGGCGGGCGCACGCGCTGGCCGGACGGGCGCTCGTGGTCGCCGCCTCCCGGGCGGACACGGCCGCGGCCATCCTGGCGGCCGAGCGGATGGACGCGCACGCCGCCGCCCTCGACGAGGCCGGTGGCGGGAAGCGGCCGGAGCAGGAGACGACACCGGCGCAGCACGCGGAACTGAGCGGCGCGGCCCACTGAGGGCCGCGCCGCGCCGTGTGCGGGCGGCGGCACGCCGCACCGGCCGGAGACGGCGACGGCCCGCGAGCGCGGCGCCTCACCGCAGCCGGGCGGCCTCCCGCAGCGGCTGCCACCACCAGCGGTTGTCGCGGTACCAGTCGACGGTGGCGGCCAGACCGTCGGCGAAGGCCACCTCGGGCGCATAGCCCAGCTCCTCGCGGATCTTGCTGTCGTCCAGGGCGTAGCGCAGATCGTGGCCCTTGCGGTCGGCCACGTGCTCGACCCGGTCCCAGCCGGCGCCGAAGGCGTCCAGCAGCAGCGCGGTCAGCTCCCGGTTGCTCAGCTCGGTGCCGCCGCCGATGTGGTACACCTCGCCGGCCCGGCCGCCGTGCAGCACCAGGTCGATGGCCCGGCAGTGGTCGGAGACGTGCAGCCAGTCGCGGCGGTTGCGGCCGTCGCCGTACAGCGGCACCTTCTCCCCCTCCATCAGACGGGTCACGAACAGCGGGATGACCTTCTCGGGGAACTGGTACGGCCCGTAGTTGTTGGTGCACCGGGTGACCACGACGTCGAGGCCGTGGGTGCGGTGGCAGGCGAGGGCCAGCAGGTCGGATCCGGCCTTCGACGCGGAGTAGGGCGAGGTGGGGGCGAGCGGCGCCTGCTCGGTCCACGCGCCCTCGCCGATCGAGCCGTACACCTCGTCGGTGGAGACGTGCACGAAGCGGCCGACGCGGTGCCGCACGGCCGCGTCCAGCAGCACCTGGGTGCCGAGCACATTGGTGCGCACGAACGGATCGGCGCCGGTGATCGAGCGGTCCACGTGCGACTCGGCGGCGAAGTGCACCACCGCGTCCTGGCCCGCCATCACCTGGTCGACCACGTCGGGGTCGCAGATGTCGCCGCGGACGAAGGTGCAGCGGGGATGGCCGGCCACGGGGGCCAGGTTGGCCTCGACACCGGAATAGGTCAGCGCGTCCAGGACGGTGATCCACGGCGCCTGCTGTGCGTCCGGTCCCGCCACCAGCGCCCGGCGGACGTACTCCGAGCCGATGAAACCGGCGCCGCCGGTCACGAGTATGCGCATGTGCTCCGCGTTCTCCCCTCGCCGCTGCCGCCCGCGGGGCGGCAGGTCCAGGATGCCGTCGGGCCGGAGGGGACCGGTGGCGGGGGTGCGGAGGTGGTGCGGCGGGGCGGCGGTACGGACCGAGGGCAGCCACGTCAGCCGTCGGCCGGGGCGGCGCGACGGGGCCGGCGCGCGGTGGGCGGGCCGAACGCCACCGCGACGAGGCAGTGGGTCAGCCGAACACCACCACGAAGATCACGAACAGGACCAGGATGCCCAGGACGATCGCCCACACGGGCCAGTTGCCGCTGCCCTGCGGCTCGTCCGGGCCGCCGCCGCGCGGGCGGTCCTCGGGCAGATCCGGGTCCTCCGGACGGTCGTGCTTGTAGAAATCACCGTCAGCCATGCCCGCATCACCCTCCTTCCCCGAGCCGTCCGAGTACCCGGGGCGTGACGGGCCATACGGCGCCCGGCCCCGCAGCGGGCGCTGCGGGGCCGGGCGGCACGGCACGGGGCCGGATCCGCTCCCCAGGCGTGGACCCGGTCCCGGTGCGGTGCGTGCCGCGGCCGGCCTGAGCGACGACGCAGGTCAGGGCAGGTCGGGCGGCCGGCCGCGGAGTCCGGCGGAGCCGGGTGGGCGGCTCAGCCCAGGCGCTCGACGAGCGCCCGGTACTCGTCCCACAGCTCCTTGGGGGTGTGGTCGCCGAAGGTGTCGAGGTGGGCGGGGATCAGCGCGGCCTCCTCGCGCCAGACGTCCCGGTCCACGGTGAGCAGGTACTCCAGGTCCTCGTCCGACAGGTCCAGGCCGTCGGTGTCCAGGGCGCCCTCGGCCGGCAGGATGCCGATGGGGGTGCGCACGCCCTCGGCCGTGCCCTCCAGGCGCTCCACGATCCACTTCAGCACGCGGCTGTTCTCGCCGAAGCCGGGCCAGACGAACTCGCCCTGGTCGTTCTTCCGGAACCAGTTGACGTAGTAGATCCGCGGCAGCTTGGCCGGGTCCTTGTCCTTGGCGACCTCGATCCAGTGGGCCATGTAGTCGCCCATGTTGTAGCCGCAGAACGGCAGCATGGCGAACGGGTCGCGGCGCAGCTCGCCGACCTTGCCCTCGGCGGCGGCGGTCTTCTCGGAGGCGACGTTCGCACCGAGGAACACACCGTGGTTCCAGTCGAAGGACTCGGTCACCAGCGGCACCGCGGTGGCCCGGCGGCCGCCGAAGAGGATCGCGGAGATCGGCACGCCCTTGGGGTCCTCCCACTCCGGCGCGATGATCGGGCACTGGGAGGCGGGGACGGTGAAGCGGGCGTTGGGGTGCGCGGCGGGCTCGGGCGAGTCCGGGGTCCAGTCGCGGCCCTTCCAGTCGGTCAGGTGGGCCGGGGGCTCCTTGGTCATGCCCTCCCACCACACGTCGCCGTCGTCGGTGAGGGCGACGTTGGTGAAGACGGCGTTGCCCCACAGCGTCTTCATCGCGTTGGCGTTGGTGTGCTCGCCGGTACCGGGCGCGACGCCGAAGAACCCGGCCTCGGGGTTGATCGCGTACAGCCGGCCGTCCTCGCCGAACCGCATCCAGGCGATGTCGTCGCCGATGGTCTCCACCGTCCAGCCGGAGATGGTCGGCTCCAGCATGGCGAGGTTGGTCTTGCCGCAGGCGCTGGGGAAGGCGGCGGCGACGTACTTGGGCTCGCCGTGCGGCGGGGTGAGCTTGAGGATCAGCATGTGCTCGGCCAGCCAGCCCTCGTCGCGGGCCATGACGGAGGCGATGCGCAGGGCGTAGCACTTCTTGCCGAGCAGGGCGTTGCCGCCGTAGCCGGAGCCGTAGGACCAGATCTCGCGGGTCTCGGGGAAGTGCGAGATGTACTTGGTGCTGTTGCACGGCCAGGGCACGTCCTGCTGCCCGGGCTCAAGCGGGGCGCCGAGGCTGTGCACGGCCTTGACGAAGAAGCCGTCGTCGCCGAGCTCGTCGAGGACGGCCTGTCCCATGCGGGTCATGGTGCGCATCGACACGGCCACGTACGCGGAGTCGGTGATCTCCACGCCGATCGCGGACAGCGGGGAGCCCAGCGGCCCCATGCAGAAGGGGACGACGTACATGGTGCGGCCGCGCATGGCGCCGCGGAAGATGCCGCCCTTGCCGTCCTTGCCCTGGAAGATCTCCCGCATCTCGGCGGGTGCCACCCAGTTGTTGGTGGGACCGGCGTCCTCCTCCTTCTCGGAGCAGATGAACGTGCGGTCCTCGACGCGGGCCACGTCGGAGGGGTCGGAGGCCGCGTAGTAGGAGTTGGGGCGCTTGACCGGGTCGAGTTTCCGGAAGGTGCCCTTCTGGACGAGCTCTTCGCACAGTCGCTCGTACTCGGCTTCGGATCCGTCACACCAGACCACGTTGTCCGGCTGCGTGAGGTCCGCGATCTCGTTGACCCACGAGATCAGGCCCTGGTGGTTGGTCGGGACGACGGGGGGAGCCGCGATGTCGCGCGCCACGATTGCTCCTAAATGAGGGGTTTGCTTCTTTCTCGCCCCGTGGGGGCTGCGACCCGGATGCTTCGTAGCCGCTCATCCGGTGCCGACCGCACTCATTTGATCGTCCGACGAGAGCGCCCATCTGTCCAGGGGGCATCACATGTGAGCGGCGTGACGAACGCCATGTTTCTGTTCCGCCTCGGCGGCGCCGCCCTTGTCAGGCCCGCATCTGCGGCCTGAGGGCGGCCGCACGGGCTGACGAAGTTTTTACGTTCCACCCCGCGGCGGTGTGATCGCGTCCGTACACGCTGCGTACTGATCTCCGACTTACGGTGACGTCGCTAGCATGCAGCGCATGACTGCGTCCGCCTCCGACGCGCTCCTGGATCCGTCGGCCGGTGGCCGACGTCCGGCTGCGCCGTCCCTTCCGCACCCGGTCAAACCGAAACTGCGTGGCTGGCTGCACCTGGGGATGTTCCCGGCCGTGCTCGTCGCGGGCCTGGTGCTCACCGCCCTCGCCGGGTCCGCCCGTGCACGGATCGCCTGCGCGGTCTACGTCCTGACCGCCTGCCTGCTCTTCGGCGTCAGCGCGCTCTACCACCGCGGCAGCTGGGGCCCGCGCCTGGGCGGCGTCCTGCGCCGCCTCGACCACGCCAACATCTTCCTGATCATCGCGGGCACCTACACCCCGCTGACGCTGCTGCTCCTGCCCGGCGCCAAGGGCCAGTGGCTGCTGTGGGGCATCTGGGCCGCGGCCGCCGCCGGCATCGTCTTCCGCGTCGTCTGGGTCGGCGCCCCGCGCTGGCTGTACACCCCGTGCTACATCGCCATGGGCTGGGCGGCGGTGTTCTTCCTGCCGGACTTCCTGCGCACCGGCGGCCTGACCGTCCTCGTCCTGGTGATCGCCGGCGGCCTGCTCTACAGCGCGGGCGGCATCGTCTACGGCATCAAGCGCCCCAACCCGTCACCGCGCTGGTTCGGCTTCCACGAGGTCTTCCACTCCTTCACCCTGGCGGCGTTCGTCGTCCACTACGTGGGGATCTCGCTCGTGGCCTACCGGCACGCCTAGGCCCTCCGGCCCGCGCACGGACGGCTCCGGCCGGCGATGCGCCGGGGCCGTCCGCGCATGGCCGCCCGGCGCAGGACCGCCGACAATGAGCCCACGACGGCCGCACGTTCCTCCCTCTCCCCCGCCGACCGGCCCGCGCTCGGCCTGCGGGAACGCAAGAAGATCCAGACCCGGGAGGCGATCCGCTCCGCGGCGTGGACGCTCATCCGGGAGCAGGGCTACCACGCCACGACGATCGAGCAGATAGCCGACCGGGCCGAGGTGTCGCCGTCCACCGTGTGCCGTTACTTCCCCGTCAAGGAGGACATCGTCCTCCCCGACACCGGCAACCCCGCACCGGCTCACCGGCCGCACGACCGGCCCGCCGACGACACCTCCGCCGACCCCCTGCACCGCGTCCTGTGCACGGCGCTCGACCTGGGTGCCGACGACGACCCGGAGACGGCACGGATGCGGACCCGGCTGATGGCCCAGGTGCCCGCGGTCCGCACCCGGATGCTGGAGAGCATGACCGCCGCCGGCCGCACCCTCTGCGGCACGATCGCCGAACGCACCGGCCGCCGCCGGGACGACCTGGAGGTGCGGGTCTGGGCCATGTCCCTGGTCGGCGGCCTGATGGAGACCGCCCTGTACTGGGCCGAGCACGACCACGGCGACGACCTCGCCGACCTGGTCGACCGCGCCCTGACCACCCTGGAACAGGGGCTGCCGCGGGACATCTCCTGAGGCATCGGGACCGGACCGTGCCATGCTGGCCGGGTGAACGGTCCGGAGATCCACGTCGAGTTCGCCCCCGCCCTGCACGTGTTCGTCGACCACACGCGGCGGCGCGGCGCAAGCCCCGTCGTCACCGACGGCGCCTCCTCCCTCGGGCACGTCGTGGAGTCTCTCGGCGTGCCGCTGACCGAGGTCGGCGGCCTGGTCGTGGACGGGCGCGAGGTTCCCGCCTCGCACGTCCCGCGCGCCGAGGAGACCGTGCGGGTGCTCGCCGTCGAACGCCCCCAGCACGTCCCCGGCGCCCCGCTGCGCTTCCTGCTCGACGTGCACCTGGGTACCCTCGCCCGCCGGCTGCGGCTGCTCGGCGTGGACACGGCGTACGAGTCCACGGACATCGGCGACGCGGCCCTCGCGGCCCGCTCGGCCGCCGAGAAACGGGTGCTGCTCAGCCGCGACCGCGGTCTGCTGCGCCGCCGCGAACTGTGGGCGGGCGCCTTCGTCTACAGCACCCGCCCCGACGACCAGCTCCGCGACGTGCTGGACCGCTTCCGCCCCGAGCTGCGGCCCTGGACCCGCTGCAGCGCCTGCAACGGCCTGCTGCGCGAGGCCACCAAGGACGAGGTGGCCGACCAGCTGGAGCACGGCACCCGGCGCACCTACGACGTCTTCGCCCAGTGCCGCGCCTGCGGCCGCGCCTACTGGAAGGGCGCCCACCACGACCAGCTGCAGGCGATCGTGGACGAGGCGATGAGCATACGGGCGCAGCTGGGGTGAGCCGGGGCGCGGCTGCCCGGCCGCGTGCCGTGCGTGCCGTGCGCCGCCGCCGGGCGCCATGCGGGCCGTGGTGCGGCCGCGCGCCGTACGCACCGTGGGACCGCCACGTGCTGTCCGGTGGCGCGGGGCGCGGACCGTGGCTCCGCCGCGCGGGGCGGGTCCGGTCGGCTCAGCCGCTCAGTGCCGCGCGCAGCCGCTCCGGGTCGGTCGGCTCAGCCGCTCAGGGCCGCGCGCAGCCGCTCCGGGTCGGTCGGCTCAGCCGCTCAGGGCCGCGCGCAGCCGCTCCGGGTCGGTCGGCTCAGCCGCTCAGGGCCGTGCGCAGCCGTTCCGGGTCGGTCGTCGGGGCGTCGCAGGTGAAGTTGCGGCACACGTAGGCGGCCGGTGCGCCGTCCACCAGCGGGCGCCCGTCGAGCAGCGGGAACTCGTCGCTGCCCGCGGTGCCGTAGGCGACCACCGCCCCGGGCGCCCCGCCCAGCAGCGCGGCACGGTGCAGGGCACGGGCCGCCTCGTCCTGCGGGGACGGGCCGACGACCGCCACCTCACGCGGCCCGTCCAGCAGGGCCTCGGCCACGGCCAGTCCCCAGCCGATGAAGCGCGGCACACGCGGGCCCAGCGCCCGCACCACGCCCAGCGCCTTCTCCGCCGCGCTGCGGTGGGTGTGCGAACCGGTGTGCGCGGCGTAGGACAGCAGGGCGCCCGCCGCGGCCGTCCAGCCGGACGGGGTGGCGTTGTCGGTGGGGTCCTGCGGGCGGCGGATGAGCCGCTCCGCGTCGGCGGCCGTGTCGTACAGCGCGCCGGAGTCCGGGTTGGTGAACCGGGTGAGGACGTGGTCGAGGAGCAGCCCGGCGAAGTCCAGCCAGACCCCCTCGCCGGTGACCGAGGCGAGGGCGAGGAAGCCCTCGGCGACGTCGCCGTAGTCCTCCAGGACGCCCGCGTTGGTCCCGGCGCGGCCGTCCTTGCTGGTGCGCACCAGTGCGGCGTGCTCGTCCATGTGCAGCCGCACCAGCAGATCGGCGGCGCCGACCGCGGCCTCGACCAGGTCGGGGCGGTCGAAGTAGGCGCCGGTCTCGGCGAGCGCGGCGATCGCCAGACCGTTCCAGGCGGCGACCACCTTGTCGTCGCGGGCGGGCGCGGGCCGCTCGGCGCGCGCGGCCAGCAGCCGACGCCGTACGGACTCGATCCGCTCCGCGTCGAACACCCCGGTGGTCTGCGGCAATCGGAGCACGGAGGCGCCGCGTTCGAAGGTGCCCTCCTCGGTCACCCCGAAGTAGGCGGCGGCCAGTTCCGCGTCCTCGGGGCCGAGGACGTCGCGCAGCTGCTCGGGCGTCCACACGTAGTACGCGCCCTCGACGTGCCGCCCGGTGCCGTCGTCGCTGTCGGCGTCCAGCGCCGAGGCGAACCCGCCCTGCTCGGTGCGCAGTTCACGCACCATGAAGTCGGCCGTCTCCAGCGCGACCCGGCGTGCGAGGCCGGAGCCGGTGGCGCGCCACAGATGGGCGTAGACCCGGCACAGCAGGGCGTTGTCATAGAGCATGCGTTCGAAGTGCGGGACGTTCCAGTCGCGGTCCACGGAGTAACGGGCGAAGCCGCCGCCGAGCTGGTCGTAGAGGCCGCCGCGGGCCATCCGCTCGCAGGTGTCCTGCACCATCTGCAGGGCGCCCTCGCTTTTGGTGCGGGCGTGGTGGCGCAGCAGGAACTCCAGCACCATGGACGGCGGGAACTTCGGCGCGCCGCCGAATCCGCCCCGCTTCGGGTCGTACTCCCGGGTCAGCCCGAGCAGCGCCTGGCCCAGCTCCTCGGGACCGGGGGCCGCCGCGTCACCCACGGCGATCTCCCGCCGCGCCAGGTCCTGCACGATCTTCCCGGCGACCTCGGCGACCTCCTCGCGCCTGCTCTCCCAGGCCTGCCGGACGCCCTGCAGCACCTGGAGGAAGGAGGGCATGCCGTGGCGGGGCTCGGGCGGGAAGTAGGTGCCGAAGTAGAACGGTTCGGCGTCCGGGGTCAGGAACACGGTCATCGGCCACCCGCCCTGCCCGGTGGCCGCCTGCACGGCCTCCATGTAGACGGCGTCGACGTCCGGGCGTTCCTCGCGGTCGACCTTGATGCTGACGAAGTGCTCGTTGAGGTAGGCGGCGGTGGTCTCGTCCTCGAAGGACTCGTGCGCCATCACATGGCACCAGTGGCAGCTGGAGTATCCGACGCTGAGCAGCACGGGCCGGTCCGTCCTGCGGGCCTCGTCGAACGCCTGAGCCGACCAGGGCCACCAGTCCACCGGGTTGTCCGCGTGCTGGAGGAGGTACGGGGACGTCTCGTGCGCCAGTCGGTTCGGCATACCCCCATCCTGCCTCACCCGTCCGGAGCGGGCACGGACGGTGACGGGGCCGGGCGGACACGGCTCGACCCGGTCGGCTCGTCCCGGCTGGGCCCGGTCGGGCCCGGCTGTCGCCGGTGCCTCGCCGTGCCTGGCCGGTTCGCGTGGGCGCCTCGCCGTACCCGCTGCCGTCGGCGTGCGCACCGCCGGTGTGCACCGCCCGTCGCCCTCGTCCGCCGGCCTGTGCGCGGAGCGCGGATGAGCGCGGATGAGCCTGGAGGAAGGCCGACAGGGCCGGGCCGCTGGGCACGGACACCGGTCCCGTGAGGTGTCGGGCGGGTACGCCCAGGAGGCTGCGGCTGCCCACGGGCATGCGGGCGCAGGCCGATGCGGCCCGTGCCCCCGACTCCCGGATGCGTCCGGCGGCGCGGGACGCGGGCACGGGACGGGCGGCCGGAACAAGCCTGGAACGGCGACGGCCACCGCCGCCGGAGGAAGGGCGGCCGGCAGCCCCGGCGTCACCGGCCGGGGCCCGGTGCCGGATGCCTCGGTGGGGACGGCCGCCCCGCAGGGCGGACCGTCCTGCGCGAGCGGAGCCTCAGCCCTGGGACGGCTGCCGGGCGGCGTCCCCGCTCCGCTTCGCGGGATCCGCCTCGGACTCCGATGGCTCCTTGAAGTCGATGCGACCCATGTGCCGGTTCATGGACTTCATCAGGCCCCACACCGCCACGGCCAGCACCGCGAAGACGATGAAGCCGAGGATGCCGGGGGTGACCTTGTTCTCGTCGACGTCGGCCAGAGTCACCAGCTGGGTCATGGCCAGGCTCGCGCTTGCGCTCATGTCAGGCATTGTCCCTCAGCACTAGCGGATGCCCGCAAAGAGGTCGTCCTCCGGCAGCGAGGTGTCGACGAGGGACTTGGCCAGCTCGTACTCCTCGGTCGGCCAGACCTCCTTCTGGATCTCCATCGGCACTCGGAACCAGCCCCCGTCGGGGTCGATCTGCGTGGCGTGGGCGATCAGCGCCTTGTCGCGGATCTCGAAGAAGTCGGCGCAGGGGATGTGCGTGGTCAGGTTGCGCTCGTTGCGGCCGGACTTCTTCCAGCGCTCGAGCCACTCGCCGTAGGGCGACTCCAGACCGCGGTCGATCATCGCCTGGTGCAGCGCCTCGGTGCGGGGGCGGTTGAAGCCCTGGTTGTAGTACAGCTTCAGCGGCTGGTACACCGGCCCGTAGGTCTCCTCCGGGTACTTCTCGGGGTCCGCGGCACCGTCGAACGCCACCATCGTGATCTTGTGGGTCATGATGTGGTCGGGGTGCGGGTACCCGCCGTTCTCGTCGTAGGTGGTGATCACCTGCGGGCGGAAGGAGCGGATCCGGCGGACCAGCTCGCCGGCCGCCTTGTCGACGTCCTCCAGCGCGAAGCAGCCCTCCGGCAGGGGCGGCAGCGGGTCGCCCTCGGGCAGGCCGGAGTCGACGAAGCCGAGCCAGTCCTGCTTCACGCCGAGGATCCGGCGGGCCTCCTCCATCTCCTTGCGGCGCACCTCGTGGATGTTCTCCTCGATGTACGTGTCGCCCTGGAGCTTGGGGTTGAGGATGGAGCCGCGCTCTCCGCCCGTGCAGGTCACGACCAGCACGTCCACCCCCTCGGACACGTACTTCGCCATGGTGGCCGCGCCCTTGCTCGACTCGTCGTCGGGGTGCGCGTGCACGGCCATCAGTCGCAGCTGCTCAGTCAAGGCTCATCCTCATCGGTCAAGTCGGTGCCCGTCGGTCACGCGGGCATCAGCGGTGCCGTCCTGGTGCCTCGTCTCTCCGGGGCGGCGGTGGAGCGGCGGGCCGGGGCTTCTATAGTGACCGAATCGGAGGGCGAATCATTCCGGAGTACCCCTTCCGGGAGCCCCGCGCGGGACACGCGTCCCGCACCGGCCGAGAGGACGATCATGAGTACGGTGAGCACCCGGCTCCCCGAGGGCCGCTACGGCCGCTCCAAGGACGAGCGCGCCGACCACAAACTCAAGATCGGCGCCGTCGTCCTGGGTGCGGTCCTGCTGGCCCTGGTCGGCTACTTCGCCTGGGAGCACGTCGGCCAGAGCAAGATCAGCGCGCAGGTCGTCTCGTTCCAGACCTCCGACGACGCGGTGCGGATCCATCTGGAAGTCCACAAGGACGCCGACGCCCACGGCTACTGCACGCTGCGCTCGCAGGCGGCCGACGGGGCCGAGGTGGGCCGGGCGGACTTCCACTTCGACGAGCACGCCACGCGGATCGACCGGACCGTCACCCTGCGTACGACGTCCCGCGGGACCACCGGGGAGCTGCTCGGCTGCCACGCCGACTGACCGGCCGGCCGGCGCGCCACGCGACAGGACGGTCCCATCGGTCGAATATGGGGCCGCTGACCTGCGTGGACGCCGTTCCGACGGCCTTGTGTCCTCCCTCTTGCCGCAGTCAATTGTTAGGCTCGTGGTTTCGCCCATCCCTGAGGGAACATCCTTCATGGGTAGGGCGATGCTTGGAATTCCCAGAAGCGACGAGGAGCACCTGTGACCCAGACCAGCGAGAACGTCACCTGGCTGACCCAGGAGGCGTACAACAAGCTCAAGGAGGAGCTTGAGTACCTTACTGGTCCTGCGCGCACGGAGATCGCCGCCAAGATCGCGGCCGCGCGCGAGGAGGGCGACCTGCGCGAGAACGGCGGGTACCACGCGGCCAAGGAGGAGCAGGGCAAGCAAGAGCTCCGCGTGCGCCAGCTGACCCAGCTCCTCGAGAACGCGAAGGTCGGCGAGGCCCCGGCCTCCGCGGACGGCACGGTCTCCCCCGGCATGGTCGTCACGGTCGCCTTCGACGGCGACGAGGACGACACGCTGACCTTCCTGCTGGCCTCCCGCGAGTACGCCAGCGGCGACATCGAGACGTACTCGCCGCAGTCGCCACTGGGCTCGGGGGTGATCGGCCACAAGGTGGGCGAGGACGCGGAGTACGAGCTGCCGAACGGCAAGAAGGCCTCGGTGCGCATCCTCAAGGCGGAGCCGTACACGGGCTGAGGCACGCGGGCCGCGTCCCGTCTGCCGCAGCCGGCCCCGCCGGCTTTTCTTCTACGAGGCCTCCGGCCGCCGTCCACGGCACGCCGGGGGCCTCGTCGTCCTGTCCGGCCGGTCGCGGGGGCCGGTCGAGCACCGCGTGTTCCGCGTCCAGGCCGGTCGAGCACCGGGTGTCCCGCGTCCGGGTCAGTCGATGACCGTGTGTCCCGCGTCCGGGTCAGTTGACCGTGTGTCCCGCCGTCCGGGTCAGTCGAGCACCGTGTGTCCCGCCTCCCGGAGCGCCCGGACGACCTCGGCGCAGTGGTCCGGGCCCTTGGTCTCCAGGTGCAGTTCCACCTCCGCCTCGGTGAGGCCGAGGCGCGGGTCGGTGCGGGCGTGGCTGACGTCGAGGACGTTGGCGTCGGCCGCCGAGACCACGCCGAGCAGTGTGGCCAGCGCGCCCGGCCGGTCGGTCAGGCGCAGCCGTACGGCCAGGTAGCGGCCCTGGGCGGCCATGCCGTGCCGCAGCACCCGCTGCAGCAGCACGGGATCGACGTTGCCCCCGGACAGCACGGCCACCGCCGGTCCGCGGACGGTGCACCGCCCGCCCAGCAGCGCGGCGACCGGGGCGACACCGGCCGGTTCCACCACCAGCTTGGCCCGCTCCAGGCACAGCAGCAGCGCCGCGGACAGCTCGTCCTCGCCGACCGTGCACACCTCGTCCACCAGGTCCCGGACGATCCCGAACGGCACGTCGCCGGGCCGGCCGACCCGGATGCCGTCGGCCATGGTCGTCGGACGGTCGATCATCACCGGCCGCCCCGAGGCCAGCGACGGCGGATACGCCGCGGAGCCCTCCGCCTGCACGCCGACGATCCGCACGTCGGGCCGCAGCGACTTCACCGCGACCGCGATGCCGGCCGCCAGCCCGCCGCCGCCCACCCCGACGACGACGGTGCCCACCTCGGGGCACTGCTCCAGGATCTCCAGCCCGACGGTGCCCTGTCCGGCGATGATGTCCGGATGGTCGAAGGGGTGGATGAACACGGCGCCGGTCCGGTCCGCGTACTCCTGGGCGGCGGCCAGTGTTTCGTCGACCACCTGGCCGTGCAGCCGCACCTCGGCGCCGTAGTCCCGGGTCGCACCGATCTTCGGCAGCGGCGCGCCCTTCGGCATGAACACGGTGGCGTGCACCCCGAGCAGCGACGCCGCCAGCGCGACGCCCTGGGCGTGGTTGCCCGCGCTGGCCGCCACGACCCCGGCGGCCCGCTCCTCCGGCAGCAGCCCGGCGATGCGGACGTAGGCGCCGCGCAGCTTGAACGATCCTGTCCGCTGCAGGTTCTCGCACTTGAGGTGCACCGGGACGCCCGCCAGCCGGGACAGGTGCCTGCTGCCCTCCATCGGGGTGATGCGGGCCACGCCCGACAGCATCTTCTGGGCGCCGCGCACATCGTCCAGGGTGACGGGCGACGGGGGACCGGACGTGCCGTGGTTCATGTCTCCAGTCTCGCAGTTCCCTCATCTCACCGGCCGGGTACGACCGTCCGGGAGGACGGGATCGCGAAGCGCCGGTACCGTCGGCTGCCGGGCCGCGTACTCTGTCCCCCAACCCAGCAGCCGCGCAGAAGTGAGCCACCGGCCATGCCCACAACACCAGAAATGTCGATGGACATGACGACCGAAGGTGACCCCGGTCTTCTCGACACCCTGCAGCACGAGGTGGCGGTGTTCGCCCGCCGTGCGGAACAGACCCGGCTCGGCGGCGTCGGCCAGGTGCGCAACTCCATGGACCGCGCCGCCTACCTGCTGCTCAACCGGCTCGACCGGGAAGGCCCGATGGGCGTCAAGGCGCTCGCGGCCGGCATGGGCATCGACTCCTCCACGGTCACCCGGCAGGTGGCTCCACTGGTCGACTCCGGGCTGGTCACGCGCACCTCTCACCCCGAGGACGGGCGGGCCGTGGTGCTGCAACTGTCCCCGCGCGGGCTGTCCCGTCTGGAGGAGGTGCGGTCCTCCCGGCGCGCCCTGATGGCCGAGCTGACCCGGGACTGGTCGCAGGAGGAGCGCGAGACCTTCTGCTCCCTGCTGACCCGCTTCAACCGCGCCCTCTCCGTTCGTCAGAGTGCCCAGAGCGGCACGGTCCCGCAGCCGGGGACCGCGGGCGGCAACGGAGCGAAGAGCCAGGGCGCCCCGTCGGGTCCGGGCGCCGGCCCGGCGTCCTGACGCCCCGTGCCCCTGCCGGGCACGTGCCCGCGCCGTCATCGCACCATCGTGGGCCGCGCGGGGCAGGAGCCGCCTGCGCGGCTCTTGACCGGCGGGGCCCAGCTGACCTGATATGAGAGCCGGACCCGTGGCCGGCGGACCGACGTCCGCCGGCCTGCCAGGTCCGGATTTCTCATGATCGCCTGGGCGGGAGGCGTGGTGCGGGATCGGCGGGCGCCCCACGGCACGCACAGCGACCGGGGGTTCGAGGCGTTCGTCGCGGGCGCGGCCGGACGGCTGCTGCACACCGCGACCCTGCTGACGGCGGAGGATCCGCAGCACAATCCGCGCGCGTGCCACCTGCTGACCCTGGCGCTCGCGGACACGTACGCCGGCTGGGACCGGCTGCGCGGCGACGACCCCTACGACCGGACCCGCCAGTACCTGGCCGGCCGGTTCGCCCGCGAGGCCTGGCACCGGTACGGCCGGCTGAGCCGCACCCGCCGCCGTCCGCCCGGTGTGCTGGGCGCCCTCGCCCCGCACGAACGCCTCGTCCTGGTGCTGCGGCTCCACGAGGGCGTCGCCGAGGAGCAGACGGCGGCCCTGCTGGGGCTGCCGGCCGAACGCGTCCGTGTGCTGTGCGACCGCGCGGTTCCCGGCTCACCCACCCGGCCCGGCGCCCCGCCACGGCCGTGGACGGACCCGGGGCGGGCGCGGGCGGATCCGGGGCGGTCGCGGGCGGATCCGGGGCGGTCGCGTCGTGACCGGCGCGCGGCGGCCGGGAGCGGGCGGCGGGAGGCGAAGGCGGAGGCGGGCGGTGCGGGGGAGGCCGGCATGAACCGGGCGGAGCAGGAGGCGGCCGTGCGGCGGATCCTGGATCAGGACCCGCCGCAGGTACCGGCCGGGCTGTACGCCGACGCGGTGCGCCGCGGCACCCGCCTGCTGCGCCGCCGCACACTGGCCCGGCGCACCCTGTGGCTGCTGCTGCTCACCGCGGCCGTCGCCTTCGCCGTGTGGGCGCTGACCGTACGGCCCTGGGTGCAGCCGCCGTCGCAGACGACTCCGCCGGTGCCGGGGTGGTGAGGGGCGGGCGGCGGTGGTGACGCGCGCGGACGGGGAACGCCCTCAGCGCGGTCCGGGCCCGGTCGTCGACAGCCAGTGCTGCACGCCCTCGATCAGCGTCCGGCTGGCGTCGAGGGCGGCGTAGAGTCCCGTCGCGGCGTTGACGCCCGGGCTCTGGTGGAGCACGACCCCGAGGATCAACCGCTTGTTCCCGCCGCGGTCGACGCCGGTGGCCGCCCACATCAGGGCTCCTCCGGCAGGGGTGCTGGACCCGGTCTTGATGCCGATCACACCGGAGGTGCCCAGCAAGGTATTGGTGTTGGGCAGCGCGCCCGATCCGTCGGGCTTCTCGACGCTGCCTTGGGCGACGATGGACCGGAACACTTCGTTCCGCATGACCTGCCGCGCCAGCTGAAGCTGGTCGGCGGAGGTGCTGGTGGTCGTGGACTCGTAACCGCTGGCCCCGGTGTAGGTGGTGTGGTTCATGCCGAGGGCGCGGGCGGCCCGGTTCATCTTCTCCACGAAGGCCTTCTCGGAGCCGGCGTCCCAGCGGGCCAGCAGCCGGGCGATGTTGTTGCCGGAGGGGATCAGCATCAGTTCCAGCGCCTGCCGTTCGGTCAGCTGCTGTCCCCGGACGACCGGAACGGCCGACTCCGCACCCGACAGTGGCGTGTCGGCCGCCTTCTCGTCGACGCGGATGCCGGGGCCCGCCTCGCCCGCGCGCAGCGGATGGTCCTCCAGGATCACGTATGCGGTCATCACCTTGGCGACGCTGGCGATCGGCACCGGCGTCTGCGCGCCCTTCGTACCGAGGTCGCCGCGCTCGCCGATGCCCTCGACCAGCACGCTCGCCTGTCCTTGCGCGGGCCAGGGCAGTGACGGGACCGCGGGACCGACCGCCGATGGGCCGGACCGGTCGGACGGGTCGGTGGCCGGGCGGCCGCTGCCGGAGGGGAGCCCGCCGAAGACTCCGAGCGCGGCCACCAATGCCAGGGCCAGGCCGCCGGTGACGAGGAGAGCGGTGCGCACCGGACGCGGGCGGCCCGGGTGACGGGACGGGAGCGACGGGGGCCGGGGATGGTTCTGCGACGATGGACGCGGCGTCGGGTCCTGCTGGGCCGCAGCGGGCACACCCCGACGGTCCGCACCAAGTGCTCCAGGTGCTCCGGGTCGGTCCGCGCCGGGTACTCCAGATGCCCCGGGTACTCCGGGACGGTCCGCGCCCGGTGCTCCAGATACCCCGGGTACTCCGGGACGGTCCGCACCAGGTGCTCCGGAAACGCCGACAGGGCTCATGGGCGGGCCACCTTTCGTGACGTGACGACAGGCGCGGGGTTCGCGCACACCGGTCACCCTGGCCGGGGTGGATCTCCGCGAGACCACGGCCGCGGCTCGCGCGTCGCTCGGCTCGTCATCCGTCGTGTGTCAGCCGTGTATCTCCACGAGGGCGCCCGCCACCGCCGTCGTCACGACGGCAACCGGGACGACCGGCCGACCGGCCACCAGGGCGGAGCCCCCGCGGCGTGTGCTGCCCGTGCCCGTGCACAGGCCGTAGGCTGCGCCGCCGCGGCGTCCGCCACGTCACCCGACCTTCTCGTCCTTCTCGTCCTTAACGTCCTTATCGTCCTTCTCGTGCTTCTCGTCCTTCTCGGCCCTCGCTCGGCCCTCGCTCGGCCCTCGGCCTTGTCCTTCTCGGCCCTCGGCCTTGTCCTTCTCGGCCCTCGGCAGCGTGAGGGTGGCGACCGCCCCGCCGTCGGGTGCGTTGGCGAAGGAGAGCGACGCCCCGATCACCCGGGCCTGGCCGAGCGCGATGGTCAGCCCGAGACCGTGGCCCCGGCCGCGCTCCGACGCCCCGGTACGGAACCGTTGGGGCCCCTCGGCGAGCAGTTCGGGCGGAAAACCCTCGCCGTGGTCACGCACGGTCACGGTGGTTCCGGCCACGTGCACCTCGACGGGCGGCCGTCCGTGTCGGTGGGCGTTGACGACCAGGTTGACGACGATCCGGTCGAGCCGGCGCGGATCGGTGCGGGCGGGCAGCACATCGGTGCTGGTGAGGTGCACCCTCAGCCCGGCACGGGCCAACGACTCCTCGACCACCTCGGCCGGCGGAACGGTCATGAGGTCGGCCCGCTCGCTGCCCGCATCCAGCCGGGAGATCTCCAGCAGGTCCTCCACCAGGGTCCGCAGCACCCCCACCCGGTCGCGGACCAGATCGGTGGCCTCCGACTCGGGCAGCAGCCCGGCGGCGGTGACCAGCCCCATCAAGGGTGTCCGCAGCTCGTGGGCGACATCGGCGGTGAAGCGCTGCTCGGTCAGCAGGCGGCCGTGCAGGCTGTCGGCCATCGAGTCGACGGCCGCCGAGATCGCGGTGATCTCGTCGCCGCCGCGGCGGGCCTCGATCCTGGCAGTCAGGTCGCCCGACGCGATCCGGCCCGCCGTCCGCGCGACCCGGCGCAGCCGGCGGTTGGGCAGTTCCGCGACGAGCGCCGACACGGGCACCACGACGGCCAGCGCGATCAGCGAAGCCTTCCACATGTGCCGGTCCAGGGCGCGCCGGGTGAGCAGGTCGGACGTCATGTCCACCTGCACCGCCACCGGACGGCCGCGGTACGTCTGCGCCGCCCACATCGACGGATGGTCTCCGCGGTCGGGTGCCTCGTACCAGGTGACCGCCCCGCCGGCCGTGCCCTGCCGGTCGCGGAGCCGGTGCAGCAGTTCGCCGGGCATGGCCTCGGGCGACGTCTCCAGCCCGTCGGGCGGTACGCCGTTCCGCTCGTAGTCCCGGACGGCCTCGGACAGCTGCGACACGGCCTTGGCCCCGCCGTCGTTGAGCGACCGCGCCAGGGTGCTGCGGTGGACCAGCACCCCGATGGTCAGGGCCACGGCACAGCAGGCCACGGCGACGAGCAGAGCGATCTTCCAGCGCAGCGAACGCCAGTTGAGCAGGTCGCGTACGGCGTTCACGACGTTCTTGCCGTTCATCGCGTTCCTGGGTTTGTGCCGTTCATGGCGTTCCTGGCGCGCATGTCAGCGGCGCAGCTTGTAGCCGAACCCGCGGACGGTCTCGATCCGCTCGGCTCCGATCTTCTTCCGCAGCCGTTGCACGCACAGGTCGACCACGCGGGTGTCGCCGTCCCAGCCGTAGTCCCACACGTTGCGCAGCAGGGTGGGCCGGTCCAGCACGATGCCGGGGTGCGCGGCGAACTCCAGCAGCAGCCTCAGTTCGGTGGGCGCCAGCGCGACCGGCTCGCCCGCCCGGAAGACCTCGAGACCGGCGGTGTCAATGGTGAGGTCACCGAAGGTCAGCGTGGAGGAGGCACCGGAGGTTCGGGGGGTCGCGGAGGGGTCGGGCCGCCCCGTCCGGTCCTCCGGTGCGGCAGGGGGCGGGGCCGCGGCCGGGGAGGTGGTGGTGGGGGTGAAGGTCGCGCGCCGCAGCAGCGAGCGGATACGGGCCACCAGCACCGCGGTGTCGACGGGCTTGGTGACGTAGTCGTCGGCGCCCGCTTCCAGGCCGGAGACGATGTCCAGGGCGTCGCCGCGCGCGGACATCATCAGGATCGGGACCATGCTGGTCTCCCGCACCCGACGGCACAGTCCGATGCCGTCCAGGCCCGGGAGCATGACGTCCAGCAGCAGAAGGTCGTGGTGGCCGTCGCGGAACATCTCCAGTCCGGTCAGGCCGTCCCCGGCGGAGACGACGCGGTAGCCGTAGCGTTCCAGTGCCATCGTGACCGCTCGGCGGATCACCTCGTCGTCCTCGACGAGCAGGATGGTCACGGGCGCCGCAGCACCGCCCTCAGCCACTGGAACCGACTCTCTTCCGCTGGACGCAGGTGGGTCAGGCCCGGCCCGTGGAACGGATGTCCCACCCGGGCGCCTTGTGCACATTCCGCGTGCCCGCACACCGACGGGACGCATCGCCCACATCCTGCCACCGCTGTGCGGCCGCTTTGTATCCGGCGACGCTCGGTTCGTATCCGGCAGGGCTCAGCCGTGTATCGGTCTGTGCGTCGGCCGGTGCATCGGCATCCGGACCCGGCCCAGGTCACGCCCGATGGTGGGGGTGCCGCCGCTGCCCGCCGGGGCGCCCTGCGGGCGGGCGACACAGGGAGCCGCCGCGATGATCCGTACGGGAGGCGTCAGCCGTGCGGCGGCTCCTGGAGCAGAGTCCGCCACAGGTACCGGCCGGGCTGTATGCCGACGCGGTGCGCCGCCACCCACTGCTGCACCACCGCACCCGCTTCGTGAACTGTCCGGCCACCCGGCATTGTTCCTGAGGCGCGCGTCACCTTTGTCCGTACGGACCCGTCTTGCGGGTTCCCCGTCCCCCGTCTCTCAGGCTGAAGCCGTCGACCCGCCGACCGCACCACCGAGATCGGGGGCATATGTCCACCCCCGTACACATCGGCGAGAGACGACGGCGACCCTCCGCCGGGCCCGGCGGGAGCCGGCCGACGGGCCCGGTCGTCGCATGGGTCAGGACGGCGGCGTCCGTCGCTCCCCGAGAGCCTGCTTCAGGTGAGCCTCGTCTCCATGGCCCGCTCCACGTGGGCCCGGAAGGTGCGGGGCGGCCGGCCGGTGAGCCGGTGGACGGTGTCCGTGACGCGGTCCTCCGCCCCTGCGGCGATCCCTCGGTCCAGGCTCGCCAGGATCGCGGCGAACTCCCCCGGCGTCCCGGCGGCTGCCAGGCGGTCGCGCAGTTCCTCGTAGGACAGGCGGTGGTGGACGACCCGGCGGCCGGTGACCTCCGTGATCGTGGCGGCGATGTCGTCGTAGCTCAGCGCCTCGGGACCGGTGAGGATCAGGTCGGTGTCGGGTGACCGGCTGTCCGTCAGGGCGCGGACGGCTACGGCGGCGATGTCGTCGGCGTCGATGAAGGCGACCCGGCCGTCGCCGGTGGCGGACCGGATGACGCCCTCGTCGCGGATGCTGCGGGCGTGGACGTGGTCGCCGGTGAAGTTCTGCATGAACCATGACGGCCGCAGCACCGCCCACTGCCCGAACAGGCCGGGCAGTGCCTCGTGCACCGCTCCCACCGCCGGGCCGCCCGCGGGGACGGCCGAGGAGCTGAGCAGTACGGCACGCTGCACGCCCGCGGCGCGGGCCCGGTGCAGGAAGGGCAGCATGACCGCCGCCGGATCGGGGTCGCCGACGGGCGGGACGAGGTACACGCGGTCGACGCCGTCCAGGACGGCCGCATGGGTCGCGGGGTCGTACCAGTCGAAGGCGACCGGTTCCGCACCGGCGACCGGGGCGGCCCGGCGGCTCGCGGCTCGGACGCGGTGCCCCGCAGCCGTCAGGCCCGCGACCGTGCGGCTGCCCGTGGTGCCGGTGGCGCCGGTGACCAAAGTGGTGCGTTCGGCGGTCATCGGCGGCTCCCTGCGAAGTCGGCGCCGGGCACCTGGACGGCGAGGGGGTTCCAGTAGCCGCGGTAGAAGACGATGCGCCCGTCCCGCTCCGTCATGACGACGATGTAGGTCATGTCGAAGGGGGCGTCCGTCTGCACCAGCCGCCCCACGCCGCGCATCTCGGCCACGACGGTGTGCGGGTCGTCGGTGCGGTGGATGTGCAGGTCGGGGAAGTCGTGCAGGTCGATGTGGTCGGGATAGTGCCGCATGTAGGCGGCGACGGCCTCCTTGCCCTCCAGGCGGCGCGGCCAGCCGTCGGGGGCGAAGGGGAACTCGGCGACGCCGTCCTCGGCCCAGAGGTCCACCCGCGCGGGGATGTCCTTGGCGAGCAGCAGGCGCAGGCTGTGGCGGAAGAGGTCCGCCGGGGAGGCGGGCGGGGACGTCGGCAGCGAAGTCGACGGAGACGTCGGTGCGGGCACAGGCACCCTCCAGTTCATACAATCGGACCGGCGGTCCGCTTCCGACGACGATACGGACCGCCGGTCCGCTTGGCAAACGAAGGAGCAGCATGCCGGAACGCAGGTCCCGCAAGGACGCCGTCCGTAACCGGGAGGCTGTGCTCGCCGCCGCAGACGCCCTCTTCTCCCGGCGGGAGAGCCCGGAGGACGTCACCATGGCGGACGTGGCGGCGGCGGCCGGCGTCGGCAAGGGCACGCTGTTCCGTGCCTTCGGTGACCGGGCCGGTCTGCTGCGTGCGCTGTACGCGGCACGGCTGGCGTCGATGCGGGAGGCCGTCGAGTCGGGCCCGCCGCCTCTGGGACCCGCGACACCGCCGCGGGAGCGAGTGCCCGCCCTGCTCGATGCGGTGCTGTGCTTCAAACTCGACAACCGGCCCCTGGCACTCGCCCTGGAGGGAAGCGGGAACGGCAGCCCCTACCGAGCGGAGCACTACGCGTGGTGGCACGGACTGCTGCGGGGGGTGCTGGAACAGATCCCCGGCCTGGCCGAGCCCGGTTTCACCGCCCACGCCCTGCTCGCCGCGACACGGGCCGATCTCGTCGAGTATCTGGCGGGAGAGGAGGGTCTTCCGAGGGAGCACCTGCGAGCACAGGTGCGGGGGTTCGTCGTGCGGGCGCTGCCCTCCGCTTCGCACTGACCCGCGTCCGGGTCCGGCGGCGGGCCGAGCCGTCCGAGTCGTTCTCGACGTGTGTAAGTCGTGCGAGTCGTGCGAGTCGCACGGTGCCGGGTGACCGGCTGCCCGCGTGTCCCCCTGCGCGTCGCCCGCGTCTCCTGCCGACGCTGGGCGGCCGCCTTGTATCAGGTGATCTCGGCCTATCAGGTGGTGCCCGGCCGGATGACGGTCGGCCGGTGCACCGCCTCCGGGCGGCGCGGGCGACGCCCAGGCGGGGGAGGTGGTCGAGGTGGTGGCAATGCCACCGGGGCCGGCCGGGGCGCCCTGCGGGCGGGCGGTGCAGGGGCCCCGGCTGGTGCCGTGCCCGGCACGCCCGGCGCGCTGCAGAGCGCATCCGGCGCATCGGGCGCGCCCGGTGGCATTCCGGCGCGTCGGGCGCAGCCGTTGGCGTTCCGGCGCGCCGGGCGGCGTTCCGGGTCCGGCGTTCCGGCGTCAGACGCCAGGTGTCAGCCGGCCAGCGCCTGCCGCAGGTCCTCCAGCAGGTCGTCGACGTTCTCGATGCCGACGGACAGGCGCACCAGGTCGGCGGGCACCTCCAGCGGGGAGCCGGCCGCGGAGGCGTGGGTCATGCGGCCGGGGTGCTCGATCAGGGACTCCACACCGCCGAGGGACTCACCGAGGGTGAACACCTGGGCGCGGTTGCAGACCTCGACGGCCGCCTCCTCGCCGCCCTCCACCTGGAAGGACACCATGCCGCCGAACGCCCGCATCTGCTTGGCGGCCACCTCGTGCCCGGGGTGCTCGGGCAGGCCCGGGTAGAGGACGCGCGTGACGCGCGGGTGCCGGGAGAGCATGTCGGCGACCTTGGCGGCGTTCTCGCTGTGCCGCTCCATGCGCACCGCGAGTGTCTTGGTGCCGCGCAGCACCAGCCAGGAGTCGAAGGGGCCGGCGACGGCGCCCATGGCGTTCTGGTGGTAGGCCAGCTCCTCGCCCAGCGCGTCGTCGTTGGTGATCAGCGCGCCGCCGACCACGTCGGAGTGGCCGCCCATGTACTTCGTCAGGGAGTGCACCACCACGTCCGCGCCGAGCGCGAGGGGCTGCTGCAGGTACGGGGTGGCGAAGGTGTTGTCGACGACGAGCCTGGCGCCCGCGTCACGGGCGACCTGAGCGACGGCGGCGATGTCGGTGATGCCGAGCAGCGGGTTGGAGGGGGTCTCCACCCACACGGCCTTGGTGCGCGGGGTGAGGGCGGCCCGGACGGCGGCGGGGTCGCTGGTGTCGGCCACCGACCACTCCACGCCCCACCGGGAGACGACGCGGGAGAACAGCCGGAAGGTGCCGCCGTAGGCGTCGTTCGGGATCACCACGTGGTCGCCCGGCGCGAGCAGCGTACGCAACAGGCAGTCCTCGGCCGCCAGTCCGGACGCGAAGGCGAGGCCCCGGCGACCGCCCTCCAGGGCGGCGAGGTTCTCCTCCAGGGCGGTGCGGGTCGGGTTGGCGCTGCGGCTGTACTCGTAGCCGTTGCGCAGGCCGCCCACGCCGTCCTGCTTGTAGGTCGAGACCTGGTAGATCGGCGGGACGACGGCCCCGGTGAGGGGGTCGGCGGTGTTGCCCGCGTGGATCGCGAGGGTCTCGAAGTGCTGACTGATGTGCCTGTCGCTCATGGGGCCGAGGGTAATGCGCCGAGGAACGTGGTGCGGACGACGGCACGGGCGGCGGCCGCCGGGCACCGCCGGACGGGTCGGTCACGGCGCGGGCCGGGGCGGACCAGGGTGGTCCGAGCGCGCGATGCCTGTGGTTGACGACACGTCGCGCGGGGCGGTGTCCACCGATGCGGCGAGCCGGTGGTCCGCCGATGTGGCGAGCCGGTGGTTCGCCTATGCGGCCGACCGGCGGTCCACAGGCGCGGCGGCGGATTGTCCACAGGTGCGGTCGAGCGGTTTTCCACAGACTTGGCAGCACGTTGGCCAAGTCTTGGCGTGGTCTGGTTCGCTTGAGGCATGGAGATTGTGTGGGCCTTGGCGGCGCTGGCCCTGCTGGGCGTGGTGCTGCTGCCGATCCTCAGGCGCAGGCGGGGCGTCATCGAGCAGGTGCCTCCGGGACATCCGGACGCGGCGGACCCGGCCGCCTACGGGTTTGTGCCGGAGGAGGAGCTGGACGTGCGCATGCCCGGCCCCGACAAGGATCTGCTGGACGTGCTGGACCTGGTGCAGCGCACCCAGGACTACCGGGCGGCGGC
Organism: Streptomyces thermoviolaceus; assembly: GCF_045209695.1. Classification (NCBI taxonomy): domain Bacteria; kingdom Bacillati; phylum Actinomycetota; class Actinomycetes; order Kitasatosporales; family Streptomycetaceae; genus Streptomyces; species Streptomyces thermoviolaceus. Next base: position 2,156,976 of record NZ_CP109280.1, read on the forward strand.
CCAGCTCCTGGCGGGCACGGAGAAGGAGGGCGAGCTGCGCTGGCAGCGCGTGCAGGCGTTCGCGGGCGCGGCGGCGCTGGAGCTGCAGCAGCGGCCGGGCGGGGTCCACGAGACCCCGGGCGGCCAGTGGCTGCGGGTCTGGCGTGCCGAGGCGCCGAAGGATCCGGGGGCCGCGGCGGTGCAGGCGGAGTTCCTGGTGCAGCAGGCGTGGCGGACGTCGACCCCGGGGACGGACGAGTTCCGGATCATCATGGAGGAGGCCCGGGAGACGTGCGGCCAGGCGGCACTGCTGGCGCCGGGCGACCCGATTCCGTACATCATCGAGCTGGCGGTGGCACGCGGCCTGGGTTACTCGCGGCCGGAGTTCGAGCAGCTGTGGCTGAAGATCCTCGACCGGGCTCCGCACCACATGGGCGCGCACCTGGCGGCCCTGCACTACTGGTGCGAGAAGTGGCACGGCTCCCGTGAGCTGGCGATGGAGTTCGCGCAGGCGGCGGCCGCGCGCGCCCCGCGGGGGTCCTTGTTGGCGGCGTTGCCGTTGTTCGCGGTGTTCGAGCATCTGCCCGAGGTGAACCTCGTCCGCGGCTTCTACCACAGCGAGGTGGTCACCAAGGCGATCCACGGTGCCCTGCACGCGGTGCACTCGGCCCGTGCCGACGACCCGGTGCTGGCGCACGTCCGTCATCTGCTGGTCTTCTTCCTGGTCCGCGCCGAGCGCTGGGGGGAGGCCATGCAGCAGCTGGTCCACGTCGACGGCCATGTGGGTGCGCTGCCGTGGACGCTCTCCCCGGATCCGGCGGCGGAGTTCGCCGTCTACCGGGCGCTGGCGGTGGCGGGCTACGAGGCCAACGGCGGAAGCCCGGCGACGTTGCAGCGCTGAGGCGTTGCCGGGGGCTGCCCCCAGGCCCCCGGGGTGCCGCCTGAGGCATCCCGGTAGCTGCTCCCCGGGGTTCCGGGGCGCCCGGCCGGGCAAGCCGCCGTGCACGGCCGTGCCGAGCCGGCGCGTACTGCCGTGCCGGGCCGGCGCGCACTGCCGTGCCGGGCCGCCGTGCGCGTGATGCCGGTCCGCCGTGCGCGCGATGCCCGCGGGGCGCGGACCGGGCGAGGCGCGGTGTGCGGCACTGCGGGACGGCTGCTCAGACCGCGAGGCCGTGGCGGTAGGCGTAGATGACCGCCTGGACGCGGTCGCGCAGGTTCAGCTTGGTGAGGATGCGGGAGACGAAGGTCTTCACGGTCTCCTGGCTGATCACCAGGGCGGCGGCGATCTCGCTGTTCGACAGGCCGTCCGCGATCAGGCGCAGGACCTCCAGCTCGCGCGGGGTGAGCGGGATGTCGTCCGGGGCGGGCTCGACGGGGCGGATGCGGGTGGCGAACCTGCCGACGAGGCGCCGGGTCACCTCGGGGTCCAGCAGGGCCGCACCGCTGGCCACGGTCCGGATGCCGTGCAGCAGCTGGGACGGGGGCGCGTCCTTGAGCAGGAAACCGCTGGCCCCGGCGCGCAGCGCCTCGTAGACGTACTCGTCGAGGTTGAACGTCGTCACCACGAGCACCTTGACCGGGTGCTGCACCCCGGCGCCCGCCAGCCGGCGCGTGGCCTCGATGCCGTCGAGGACGGGCATGCGGACGTCCATCACGACGACGTCCGGCCGCAGCGTTCCGGCGAGCTCGACCGCGCTCCCGCCGTCGCCGCACTCGCCGACGACCTCCATGTCGGGCTGGGCGTCGATGATCGTCACCAGTCCGGTGCGGATCAGCATCTGGTCGTCGCACACCAGAACCCGGATCGGGGCGGTCACGACCGGATCCCCCCTCCCTGGCGTCCTCGGGCGTCGCGACGAGCTGCCCGGCGTGGCCGGCCGTCATGACGAACCGCCCGGCCTCCCCGTACGGCACGACAGGCTACCCGCCGCCGCAGCACCTCACGACGACCCCCCGGACTCACCGACCGTGCGCGGGAGGGAGAGTGACGATCTGCCGGACCGCTGCTCGTCGTGCGCCGGTATCCGCGCCCGCACCAGGAAACCGCCTCCCGCCTGCGGTCCGGCGTCGAACTCGCCGCCGAGGACGGCGACCCGCTCCCGCAGTCCGGCCAGTCCCCGCCCGCTGCCGCCCGGGGACCTGTCACGGCCGGAGCCGTCCGTGGCGACCTCCACCTCGATCTCCCGCGCGCCGTGCCGCACCCGCACCGACGTCCTGCTGCCGTGCGCGTACTTCAGGGCGTTGGTCAGGGCCTCCTGCACCACCCGGTACGCCACCAGATCCGCGCTGCCGGCCGTCTCGGGCGCCGTGCCCTCCTGGGTGAACTCCACCGGCTGCCCGGCCCGGCGGGTCTGCTCGACGAGCGCGGCAAGCCCGCCGACGGCCGGTTCCCGGCTTTCGCCGCCCCGATGGTCGGGGTTGAGCAGGTCGAGCAGATGGCGCAGGTCGGTGATGGCCCGCCGTCCGGTGTCGGAGACGGCCGTCAGCGTCTGTTCGAGCCGCTCGGGCGAGCCGGTCATGTAGCGGGCCGCCTCGGCCTGGACGACCATCGCGGTCACATGGTGGGTGACCACGTCGTGCAGTTCCCGGGCGATCCGGGTGCGTTCGGTGGTCCGGGTGTCCTCGGCGACACGGCGGCGCCGTTCGGCTTCGGCGATCCGGCCGGCGCGCAGCCAGCCTCCCGCGACCCAGGCGACGCCGACGGTCAGATAGAAGGTCACGTACTCGCTGAGCGGCTCCCCGGCACCCTTTGCGTCCAGGGCCAGAGCGAGGCCCACGAAGTAGGCGGTGGCCAGCAGCGGCACCGTCGTGCGGTAGCGCTGCAGGTGGCAGCCCGCGCTCAGCAGGGCGACCAGCAGTGCGGGGCCCGCGGCCGTGTGGTAGCCGAGCAGCTGGTCGGCGGCGAAGCCGGCCAGCACCAGGGCGAGGCAGCCGGCCGGCCGACGGCGGCGCAGCGCGAGCGGGAGGCATTCCAGCGCGATGACCGCGACGCCGCCGGCGTCGAGGGAGCGGTCCGGGACGTAGCCGAGCTGGGTGCCGTGCCGCTGGAAGGCCGGCAGCAGCGACAGCACGAGGAAGAGGAGGCCGAGAGGGAGGTCCTGCACCGTGACGTCGAGCCCGCGCCACCGCGCCGCGACGCGCCGGAGGCCGGCCGGCACCGGGATCCGCCGGGGACTGATCACCGGGCGAGTGTAGCGGGCTGGGTCTCCCGGACGGCGCGGCCGCGACGGGGCATCAGACGGCCGCGGCGGCGGGCCAGCAGCAGGAAGGCGATCGTCACCAGGACGCAGAACACGACGGAGTACATGCTGGCCTCGGGACCGAAGTCACCGCCGGTGAGCAGCTCCGGGCCGGAGGTGGAGGACTTCAGCAGACCGTTGTTGCTGCCGTTGCCGGAGACCTCGGTGCTGAAGATGCCGGCCTCGGCGAAGTTCCAGCCGAAGTGCAGTCCGATGGGCACCCACAGGGTGCGGGTGGCGATGTAGGCGGCGCCGAGCATGCCGCCGGCCTCGATGGCGATGGCCAGGCCGCCCCAGACGGTCGCGTGCTCGTTGGTCAGGTGCATCGCGCCGAACAGCAGGCCGGTCAGCACCAGCGAGATCCAGGTGCCCAGGCGGCGTTCGGCGAGCCGGAACAGCACACCGCGGAACATCAGTTCCTCCGTCACGGCGGCGGCCGCCATGAACCCGATCTGGCCCACCGCGCCGCTGACCGAGCCCCACCCCTGAACCGTGTAGTCACCGAGCCAGTAGAGGTTGACGATGACGGAGCCGAACGCGGCGACTCCGATCAGCAGGCCGCGGAGGGCGGCCGGCACCGCGCCCTGCCCCTGCAGTTCGGTGACCGGACGGTTCTCGGTGCGGGCGACGACCCAGCGGTAGGCGAGCACCGAGAGAGCGGCGACCACCAGGCCCAGCACGAGCGTGGCATAGGGATTGTCGTCCAGCAGGTTGACGGCTTGGCCGCCGGCCGCGGCGATGACCACCACGGCCAGGATCTGCCACACCAGTTTCATGACGGCTCCTCGCACTTCGTGTCGGCGGCGTCGCTGCGACGCCCTCACGGCGGACGCCGCGAGCCGACAGGAACGCTACGGAGAAGAGCGCTGAAGATCGTCACCACTGAGTGGACATCTGCGTGTAGCTCTCACGGGGGACGGCCGGTCCTCCCGGGGGACCACCGGTCCGCGGCAACCGGTCCTGTCGGAGGACAACCGGTCCGGACGACCGGTCGTCCCGAAGGCCCCGGCCGCCGCGGCAGGGGCCGGGAAAGACGCCGCAGGCCCCGGCGCGCGGTGCGCCGGGGCCTGCGGGCACAGGGCCTGGTCTCCCGGTCCCGGTCCTGGTCGGTCTCGGCCGGGGCCGGGGACGGGACGACCGGGATCGGACGGGATCAGATCGTCGAGGTGTCGATCACGAACCGGTAGCGGACGTCGCTGGCCAGCACGCGGTCGTAGGCCTCGTTGATCTGGTCGGCGCGGATCAGCTCGATCTCGGCGCCGATGGCGTGCTCGGCGCAGAAGTCCAGCATCTCCTGGGTCTCGGCGATACCGCCGATCATGGAGCCGGCGAGGCTCTTGCGGCCGCCGATGACCGAGAACAGGTTCAGCGAGACGGGCTCCTCGGGGACGCCCACGTTGACCAGCGCGCCGTCGACCTTCAGCAGCGACAGCAGCGCACCGAAGTCCATCGGCGCGGAGACGGTGGAGACGATCAGGTCGAAGGTGCCGGCCAGCTCCTCGAAGGTCTTCGGGTCGCTGGTGGCGTAGTAGTGGTCGGCGCCGAGCCGCAGACCGTCGTCCTTCTTGCGCAGGGACTGCGAGAGAACCGTCACCTCGGCGCCCATGGCGTGCGCCAGCTTCACGGCCATGTGGCCGAGGCCGCCGAGGCCGACGACCGCGACCTTCTTGCCGGGGCCGGCGTTCCAGTGCTTCAGCGGCGAGTACGTGGTGATACCGGCGCACAGCAGCGGCGCGGCCACGTCGAGCGGCAGGCTGTCCGGGATGCGGACGACGAAGGCCTCGTCGACGACGACCTTCTCGGAGTAACCGCCGTAGGTGGCCTGCCCGTCCCTGCCGATGCCGTTGTAGGTGGGGATGTTGCCCTCGACGCAGAACTGCTCCTCACCCCTGAGGCAGTACTCGCACTCGCGGCAGGAGTCCACCATGCAGCCGACGCCCACCCGGTCGCCGACCTTGAACTTGGTCACCTGCGAGCCGACCTCGGAGACGACGCCGGCGATCTCGTGGCCCGGGACCATGGGGAAGATCGACTCGCCCCACCCCTCGTTGACCTGGTGGATGTCGGAGTGGCAGATGCCCGCGTACTTGATGTCGATCAGCACATCGTGCGGCCCCACTGCACGACGCTCGATGGTGGTGCGTTCCAGCGGCGCCTTGGCGGCAGGGGCAGCGTAGGCGGCGACTGTGGTCATGCCGGGGATCTCCCAATCGATAGATGCAGGCCCGGTCACCTTCCGGCCGGGCACCTTCTTCAGCATGCCCGACCACCGGATGCGACCCGCACGCCCCGGCTACGCCCGCTGTGCCTACCACTGGCGAGGTCAGGCTGCGGCAAGCGGACCCCCGGACGGCGGGGCACCGGGCGCCGGATACTGGGAGACATGGACGTACAGCCACGGCACCAGCAGCGCACACCGTCCGAGTCCGCCGAGGCTGCCGGGGCCCGGGCCGCGGCCGGGCTGGACCGGCGCGCGGAGCTGAGCGAGTTCCTGCGCACCCGGCGGGCCCGCCTGCAGCCGGAGGATGTGGGACTGCCGCGTTACGGGCGGCAGCGCCGGGTGCCGGGGCTGCGCCGTGAGGAGCTGGCCCAGCTGGCCGGTGTGTCGGCGGCGTACTACACCCGCCTGGAACAGGGCAACGGACGCAATGTCTCCGCGGAGGTCCTCGACTCCATCGCCCGCACGCTGCGGCTGACCGACGCCGAGCACGCCCATCTGATCCATCTGGCCCGGCCCAAGCACAAGGCGAAGCAGACCGCCCGCACCCAGCAGGTGCGGGCCTCGCTGCGGCAGCTGCTGGACACGCTGGACGACGTCCCGGCGTACGTCGTCGGGCGGCGTGCCGAGGTGCTGGCCTGGAACCGGATGGCCGCCGCCGTCTTCGGCGACTGGGCGAAGCTGCCGGAGGCGGAGCGCAACTGGGCGCGGATGGTCTTCCTCTGGCCGGAGTACCGCGATCTGTTCATCGACTGGGAGCAGAAGGCGATCGACATCGTGTGCTCCCTGCGCATGGAAGCCGGCTGCTACCCGGAGGATCCCCGGCTGTCCGCGCTGGTCGGCGAGCTGTCGGTGAAAAGCGAGGACTTCCGCCGGCTGTGGGCCGCGCACGACGTCAAGGAGAAGAGCCACGGCGTCAAACGGCTGCACCACCCGCTGGTCGGGGAGATGTCGCTGATGTACGAGTCCTTCCGGCTGGCCGGTGACGCCGACCAGTCCATGGTCGTCTACCACGCCGAGCCCGGCTCGCCTTCGGCACAGGCCCTGCGGCTGCTCGCCAGCTGGGGCACGGACGCGACCATGGCGGGCTCGGTGTCCTCCTCCCGAGAGCCCTGAGAGCGCTGAGAGCCCTGAGAGCCCTGAGAGACAGGAACACGCCGGTGCCGTCCCCTTCCGGGGTGGCACCGGCGTGTGTGCCGTGGTGCGGAAACGGTGACGTGGCGCGGGGCCGCGGGCGCCGGGCCGACGGCCCCGGGAGAAGGTCCGCCGCCCCTGCCGGGCCCGGACGGGGGCGGCGGACCGGCTCAGATCGCGGAGCCGGCCTTCCACTCCGCCCAGCTCATGTTCCAGCCGTTGAGGCCGTTGTCCGGCTGGACGGTCTTGTCGCCGGTGTTCTCCACCACCACGACGTCACCGATCATCGAGTGGTTGTAGAACCACGCGGCCGGCGTGCTGGGGTCGCCCGCGCCCTTGACGTCGCGCAGGCCCACGCAGCCGTGGCTGGTGTTGACGTTGCCGAAGACGGACGGCGCGCCCCAGTAGTTGCCGTGGATGAAGGTGCCCGACGTGGTCAGGCGCATGGCGTGCGGCACGTCCTTGATGTCGTACTCGCCCTTGCCGTCGGAGTCGGTGAAGCCGACCGTCGCACCGTTCATCCGGGTCTGCTCGAACTTCTCCGAGATCACCATCTGACCCTCGTAGGTGGTGTGCTCGGGAGAGCCCGCGGAGATCGGGATGGTCTTGATGGTCTTGCCGTCCTGCGTGACCTTCATCTGCTTGGTCTTGGCGTCGACGTACGAGACCTGGTTGCGGCCGATGTGGAAGGTGATCGTCTTCTGCTGGACGCCGTAGATGCCGGGCGCGCCCTGGACGCCGTCGAGCGCCAGCTTCAGCGTGACGGTGGAGCCCTCCTTCCAGTAGTGCTCGGGCCGGAAGTCCAGACGGTTGGACCCGAACCAGTGGCCGACGACCTCCTGCCCGCTGGAGGAGGTGACGGTGATGCCCTTCTGGACGGCCGCCTTGTTGGTGATCGCCTTGTCGAAGTTGATCGACACCGGCATGCCCACCCCGACGGTGGTGTTGTTGTCCGGGGTGAAGGTGCCGATGAAGCTGTGCGCCGGGGCGACCGTGGTGAAGGACGCGTTCTCGTGCGCGGCACGGCCCTTCGCGTCCGTGGCCGTCGCCGAGACCTTGTAGGTGGTGGCCCGCTTCAGCTGGACGCTGGGCTTCCAGCTCGTCTTGTCGGGCGATATCTGCCCGGTGACGGCCTCGCCGTCGGCCGTGGTCATGGTCACGTTCGTCAGGGTGCCCTTGGTCACCGTGACCGCGGCGGAGTTGTTGATGGAGGCGTTGTCGGAGCCGTCCGCCGGCGTGATCTTTATCTGGGCGTCGGACGTCTCCTCGGCGGCGGCCTTGTCGGACTGTGCCTGAGAGCCGGCGTCACCGGCCTTCCCGTCCGTGTCCCCACCGGAACAGGCCGAGAGCACCAGTACACCGCCGAGCAGTGCGGACGCGGCCGCCAGGGCCCTGCGCCGCCTACTGTTCGTCATCACACGCATCTCCATAGTTGCCGAATCCCCGAGACCCGAGCGCCGCCGTGGCGAATCATCAAACGTAACGACCGCTTCGTCCAGTTCCCCAGGCCGTTCGCTGTGGGCCTTGCCACGTCCGGCGCACCGGACGGAGCGGGGCGGACCGGGCGGCGGGCTGCGCTCCGTTCGCCATCATCCCCGCCCGGCGTCCCGGGCCGCGCACCGGGCCGCCCTTTGCTCCGCCCGCCGCCGGGGCCGGCCCGGGCAGGCGCGTTCCGGACGGTGGAGCCACCGTGACTTTCCCGTGACCCGAGGCGTTCACTACCATCGCCCTGCACGGCCAATTCGCCAGCGCCACAAGGGGATCGATCTTCCGTGTCATCCGCTCGCCGTACGTTGCTGACCGCCACCACCGCGGGAATCCTGCTGGGCGCCCTGTGGTTCGTCCCCTCCGCCAACGCGGACACACCGGCCACGACGACGGCCGCGGCGCAGCCGGCGGCGGCACAGGCCGATCCGCAGCCGGCCGGCTCCGGCAGCGGGGTCGCGCAGATGACGACGGCGACCCGGACCGCCGCCTCCGACACCGGATCCCAGTCCGAGCCCGGTGAACTGGCCGACACCGGAAGCATCGACACCACCCCCTATGTCGTCGGCGGAACGCTTCTGCTCACGCTCGGCGCGGGCTTCGTCGTCTACTCGGTGCGCCGGGAGCGGCTGGAGTTCTGACGGGACGTCACCCGCCGACGCGTCCGCCGGTCCGCCCGCGGTGCTCCCGCTGCTCGTGGCCGGCCGCGCTCCGGCTGCTCGTGGCCGGCCGCGCTCCGGCTGCTCGTGGCCGGCCGTGCTCCGGTGGGCTCGGCTCCGGCGGTTCCTCCGCGCGCCCGTGCCGGTCTGCCGTCGGCGGGGTGCGTGCGTCAGGTGACCGGACGTCAGACGACGGGATCCCGCCCGCTCGACGGACGGGATCCGGTGGGTGCCGGTGGGTGCCGGGGCGCGCGGCGGGTGCGAGGCGCGCGGTTCTCCAGCACGACGGGCCGGTTTCTAGCGCAACGGGCCGGTTTCTAGCGCAACGGGCCGGTCACGGTCTCGGCGGCCGCGACGAGCCTGCCGTCCCGCACGAAGGCCTCGGCGGCGGCCAGGTCCGGGGCCAGGAAGCGGTCCGGGCCGGGGCCGCCGATGCCCGCCCGGCGGGCGGCGTCGATGACGGCACGGGTGGCCGGGGCGGGGGTCAGGCCCTCCCGCAGCTCGACGGCGCGCGCGGCCGCGTACAGCTCGACGGCGAGGACACGGGTCAGATCGTCGACGGCCGTGCGCAGCTTGCGCGCCGCCGCCCAGCCCATGGAGACATGGTCCTCCTGCATGGCGGAGGACGGGATGGAGTCCACCGAGGCGGGCACGGCCAGCCGCTTCATCTCGCTGACCAGGGCGGCCTGCGTGTACTGGGCGATCATCAGGCCCGAGTCCACACCGGCGTCGTCGGCGAGGAAGGGCGGCAGGCCGTGACTGCGGTTCTTGTCGAGCAGCCGGTCGGTGCGGCGCTCGGCGATGGAACCGAGGTCGGCGGCGGCGACGGCGAGGAAGTCCAGGACGTAGGCGACCGGTGCGCCGTGGAAATTGCCGTTGGACTCCACGCGCCCGTCGGGCAGCACCACCGGGTTGTCCACGGCGGAGGCCAGTTCCCGCTCGGCGACCAGCCGGGCGTGCGCGACGGTGTCCCGGCCGGCGCCGGCGACCTGCGGGGCGCAGCGCACCGAGTAGGCGTCCTGCACGCGGGGCGCCTCGTCCTGGTGGTGACCGGTGAGGCCGGAACCTTTCAGCATCGCGAGCATGTTGGCGGCGGAGTCCGCCTGGCCGGGGTGCGGGCGGATCGCGTGCAGCTCGGGGGCCAGGACCTTGTCGGTGCCGAGCAGCGCCTCCAGGGACAGGGCGGCGGTGATGTCGGCGGACTTGTAGAGCACCTCGAGGTCGGCCAGCGCCATGATCAGCATGCCGAGCATGCCGTCGGTGCCGTTGAGCAGCGCCAGGCCCTCCTTCTCGCGCAGCTCGACGGGCCGGATGCCGTGCTCGGCCAGCAGCTCGGCGGCGGGCCGCACGGTGCCGTCGGGGCCCTCGGCCTCGCCCTCGCCCATCAGCGTCAGGGCGCAGTGCGACAGCGGGGCGAGGTCGCCGGAGCAGCCCAGGGAGCCGTACTCGTGCACGACCGGGGTGATGCCCGCATTCAGCAGGTCGGCCATGGTCTGCGCGACCTCGGGGCGTACACCGGTGCGGCCGGTGCACACGGTCCGCAGGCGCAGGAACATCAGGGCCCGCACGACCTCCCGTTCCACCCGCGGCCCCATGCCGGCGGCGTGCGAGCGGACGATGTTGCGCTGCAGCCGGGTGCGCAGCTCCGGGCCGATGTGCCGGGTCGCCAGGGCACCGAAGCCGGTGCTGACGCCGTAGACGGGGTCGGGCTTGGCCGCCAGCGCGTCCACGATCTCCCGGGCCGCCGCGAGGGCGGCCACCGCCTCCTCGGAGAGCTCGACCCGCGCGTCGCCGCGCGCCACGGCGAGGACGTCGGACGCGGTGACACCGGACGTCCCCACCACCACAGTGTGCATATCCATATTCAGGAGCGTACGCAGTGAATTCCTGACTGTCACCAGTGAGCCGCGGGAGCGACCCTTACCTCTCCCTGCTCACCCACCTCTCCTTGCTCACCCGGGCTCCCGCGCGCGGCACGCGTCCGGGTCCGAGTACCGGTGCGCAGCACCGGTCCGGCCCGATGCGGGTACCGGCGCACAGCACGGTCCTGCCCGGTCCGGGTACGCGCCCGCGGCGCGGAGACGGGTCCGGGTACCCGCGTCACGCGTCCGGGCCCGGTCCGAGTACCCGCCCGCGGCGCGGAGACGGGTCCGGGTACCCGCGTCACGCGTCCGGGCCCGGTCCGGGTATCCGCGCACGCCACACGTCCAGGCCCGCGGACGGGTACCCCGCGCGCCACCGTCCGGGGACCGGTCCGGGATTCCGCCCGCCGGGCGTCTCGCCGCCCGCCGCGTGACTCGCCGCCCGTCACGGCCGGCGGCCGCGGAAGCGGCGGCGCTCCGCCGGGTCGGGCGGCCGGGACGGCTCGTCGGCCAGGCGCACCACCGGGTCGTCCGGCCCTTCCCGGCCGGCGACCACCGGACGGTCGGCGCGCAGTGCCTTCGCCCGGTACTGGGCGGCGTCGGCGAGCCGGAACAGCCGCCGCGCCGACCGGACCGGCCCGATCGCATGCTCGGTGGAGGCGATGCCGCAAGCCACGCCCTCCCCCAGCTCCAGTTCGGCGGCGCGCCGGCACACCTCCTCGGCCGCCTTGATCACCTTGTCGGCGGGCGGACCCGCCGCGAGCAGGCAGAACTCGTCTCCGCCGAGCCGTGCCACCAGCGCACCCGGCACCATCGCGCCGCACAGCGACAGCACCGAACCGAACCGCTCCAGCAGCCGGTCGCCGACCGCGTGGCCCAGGGTGTCGTTCACCCGCTTGAGCCCGTTGAGGTCGCACACCACGAGGCTGACGACGGAGCCGTCCGCACGGTGCCGCTCGATGGCCTCCTCCAGGCGCATGTCGACGGCACGCCGGTTGGCGAGCCCGGTGAGCGCGTCGGTGAACGCCAGCCTGCGGGCCTCCTCCAGCCGCTCGGTCTGCGCCAGCCCGGCGGCCACGACGGCGGCGAGCACCGTCGCGAAATCCGCGTCGGCCCGGCCGAAGACCGGCGCGCCGGTCCGGCGGGCGACATACAGCTCGCCCCAGGCACGGCCGTGCTGGACGATCGGCGCGATCACGCAGGAGCCGCGGCCGCGACGGCGCAGCGCCGCGACGCGCTGATGGCAGTAGCCGGGCCGCCCGGCAGTCGGCCCCTCGGCCGTCTCCACCCAGGCGTTCGGCTCTCCGCCCGCGACCCAGCGCTCGTGCAGGAACTCGGTGATCTCCGGGAACTGATGCACCGGGTAGGTCTCGTCCTCCGGGAACTCCTCCTCCCCGGGCGCCCGGTCCCCGACGTTCACCAGCACCCGCAGCCGTCCGCGTTCGCGTTCCCACACCGACAGGGCGGCGAAGCTGCCGTCCAGCGCCCGGCACGCCCCGAGCGCCGCCGCCCGCCACGACTCCCGCGGGGTGTGCGCCGCGGCCATCCCCTGCGCCAACGCCACGACGGCGGCCAGCCGCCTGTTCTCGCCCATTCCCCCAGGCTAGGCCGTGTCGTAGGGATCGGGCCGGATCAGGGAGAGGGGGTTTGGCGGCGGAGGCACCCCTCTCCTGTGCCGTCGCGGCAGCGCCTTGCCGCGCTCCGCCGCCGCAGTGCGGGACCGTGCGGCGGCGGGGGTGACCCGGCGGCACCGGGAGCCGGCTGCGGGCGGCGACGCGTACCGCAGCTGCCGCCCGGCTGCGGTAGCCGGTGACGTGTCACTCGCCCGGCCAGCGCGGTGCGCGCTTCTCGTTGAAGGCGGCCACGCCCTCCGCCCGGTCGCCGGAGAACGCGGTGGTGCGCCAGGCCGCGTCCTCGACCTCCAGGCCGGCCCGCAGGTCGAGGCCGTGACCGAGCCGCAGGGCGCGCTTGGCCGCCCGCAGGCCGACCGGCGAGTTCGCGGCGATCCGCCCGGCCAGCGCCAGCGCCTCCTCACGGTCCTTCCCCTCGTCCACCAGATGGTCCACCAGCCCCAGCTCGTGCGCCTCCGCCGCCTCCACCCGCCGGGCCGTGAAGATCAGCTCGGCCGCCCGCGCGGCCCCCACACGACGCGGCAGCAGCTGCGTGCCGCCACCACCGGGGATGACGCCCACGGAGACCTCCGGCAGCCCCACCACGGTCGTACGGTCGGCCACGATCAGGTCGCAGGACAGGGCCAGTTCGAAGCCCCCGCCGAGCGCGAAGCCGTGGACCGCGGCGATGGTCGGCATCGGCAGCTCCAGCACCCCGGTGTAGGCCGCGCGGGCGACCGGCCGCTGCTTCATCAGGTCGGCGTCGCTGAAGCTGTTGCGCTCCTTCAGGTCGGCCCCGACGCAGAACGCCCGTTCGTGCGAGGAGGTCACCACGACCACACGTGCGTCCCGGTCGGCCGCCAGCGCCTGGGTCGCGGCGCCGAGGGAACGGGCCATGGCGGTGGACACGGCGTTCATCGCCTTCGGCCGGTCGAGGACGAGCTCCGCGACGTACTCGTGCCGCCGCACCAGCACGAACTCCCCGAACCGCTCCTCGTTCATGGCACCCTCCGGGTTAACGCGAGTTAACAAGACGACCGATCCCGATCATCGCAGCCGCGACGGCCCCGGAAAAGGGCTGTGGACAACCGGCGGGCGGGGCACGCCGGGCGGCCGTGTCCACGACACGCCGTGCAAGCACTCCGGCGGACGGCGGCAGCATCAGGGCCTGCAGAGCCTTGCGGCGGACGGCGGCATCCGCGCCCGGTGCGGAACGCCCGGCCCGTCCAGGCCCGGCACCCCCATTCGGGTGACATCGCACTCGAGTCCCGCACGGCTTTCGCTCCGATGCGTACCGTGCGTGCGCCGCGGCGTACCGGACGCATCACGGCGTACCGGGGCGCGACCGCATCGGGAGGACGGCGATGACGACGGAGAGAACCACGGTCCGGCAGGCCGAGGACGGCATAGCCGGGCACGGCACGTCCGGGGACAACGGCACGGGCGGCACGGACGCCGGGCGGCCGGACCCCCGACCCGCGCGGACCGTGCTGCCCTCGGCTCGCCCGACCCCTCCGGCTCCCACGCCCACGGATCCGGCGGCCCGGCTCAGCAGCCCACGGCCGACACCGCCGTCCTCGGCTCCACACCCGGCCCCGCCAGGTTCTTCTCACCGCCGGCGGACTCGCCCTGGCCGCCGGGGCGCTGAGCGTCGTCCAGCTGCTGCCCGAGGACAGCGGGGGCGGCCCGGGCATCCCGCACGCCGGCCGGTACCCCGGCGCCCACCGCACGACCGGCCCGGCGGCCGATGATCCGGTCGGCGCGGGGAGCGCTCCGGCCGGTGTGTCCCCGCGGGGCACGGCCGGGGACACGGCGAGCACCCGGCCGGTCACGGGAACGGAAACAGGAACAACAGGAACAGGAACAGGAACAGGGACAGGGACAGGAACAGGAGCGGTGACGGGGACAGCGACGGGTTCCGGGCCGGCAGCATCGCCGTCCACGGCCGGCGGCGTGTCACCCTCCGCCCTGCCCGTCGCCCCGGCCGCCTCTTCGGACGACCACCGGTCCGCCGGCCGGGCCCCCGCACCACCGAACGCCTCGACACCCCGCCCTCGGGCTCCGGCCCCGCACACCTCGCAGGCGCCGCGGCCTGCGCACACCCCGGACAGTCCGAGCGCGCCGGGGCGCCCGCACCCCACCGGCACCCCACCGGCACAGACCAGCACCGTTCGTCCCGCCCAGCCGTCCGCTCCGGCACCGGCCCCGAGCACCCGGGCCCCCACCCCCACGGCACCGCCGTCCGCGGGGCCACGCATCTGCCTGCCGGTCATCGGACTGTGCGTCGTACTGGGCTGACGTGCGGTGAGGCGCCCCGACGCACGCCCGCCCCCGGTCTCACGACGCCGTGGCCCCGTCCCTCCGGCTGAGCAGCCACGGTGCGACCAAGCCGAGTCCGCGGACGGGGCGCTGCCAGGTCGGCTGCAGCGCGAACCGGTACACCGGCGGCGTCCTGCCCTCCTTCTCGGCGGCGGCCGCGGCCTCGGCGGCCTCCGCCTCGGACGCCGGGGCCAGCCCGGTGCGGATCAGCTCCTCGGCGAACGCGCTGTCGACCAGCACGGCGTCGCGCGGCGCTATGGACGTCAGCCGGGAGGCGAGGTTCACGGTGGTCCCGAAGACATCACCCATCCGGGTGGTGACGGTGCCGAACGCCATGCCCACCCGCAGTTCGGGCATCGTCTCGTCGTCCGCGAGGGTCTCGACGAGCCGCAGGGCGATCTCGGCGGCCGTCCCGGCGTCGTCGGCGACGTACAGCACCTCGTCGCCGAGGGTCTTGATCAGGCGTCCGCCGCGTGCGGCGACCAGGTCGGCGGCGGTCGTCTCGAAGGCCTCGACCAGCTCGCCGAGCTGTTCCTCCTCCATCCGGCGGGTCAGCCGGGTGAAACCGACCAGGTCGGCGAAGCCGACGGCCAGGCGCCGGTCGACCATCTCCTCGTCGTCGGCGGCCTGCACCACCCGGCCCGCCGAGGCGGCGAGCTGGCGCCGCCAGACGTAGACGAGGAATTCCTGCAGCTCGGGGAGCAGCAGCTCCACGATCGGGTACGTGACCTCGGTCCGGGTCATGCCCGGCTCGGGCGGCTCGGTCAGCCCCTCCAGGAAGGAGTCGATCTGCCATTCGGCCAGCCGGGCCGTGGTCTGGCCGGTCGACCGGGCCACCTGCACCGCCATGGCCTCGCTGAGCAGCCCCGCCTCGACCAGGCCGGCCAGTCGGCGCAGGGCCAGCACATCGGCCTCGGTCAGCGCCTTGGCCTGTCCTATGTCGGCGAAGCCCATGGCCCGCCAGAAGCGGGAGGCCAGTTCCATCGAGACCCCGGCGCTGCGGGCCGCCTGGAACGGCGTGTACCGCCGCTCCGCTCCCAGGATGAGCTGCTCCAGACGCAGGGCGAGGGGATCCTCGCCGGAGTCGGCGTCGTGGGAGTCCCCCGGCTCACGCGAGGGCGAGGATGGCGGAGGGTCCACCCGGCCGCCCGCGTCCGCGCCGGAGCCCGTGTCGTCGACGGTCACGCCTGCTGCCCTTCCGATCTGTCACGGTCAGGTATCGACCGGCTTCATCGGCCTCAACTCTACGGCAGGTGTGCGCCAGCTCACTCGACCCGGCGGAGCCGCCGGGTGCGGCGGGAGCACGCCCGGCCCCAGGGGGGCGGAACGGGGGCGCCTGCCCGGGGCATGTGCCACCGGTGACGCACCATATGCGCCACAAGGGGCGCACCCCGCGCCGCCGATGCGCCCGCCCACGCCACCGAGGGCGCTCTCTCACCACCGGCCGCAGAGGCCAGGAGAGCCCCCTCCCCGTCGTCCGTGGACGCCGAGGCCGCCCCTCACTCGTCCGCGGACGGCGAGGCCGCCCCTCACGCCGGCCGCAGATGCACGATGTCCCCGGCGCCCACCGGCTCGCGCTCGCCCGTGTCGGTGGCCAGGACGAGCCGGCCGTCGCCGTCCACGGCGACCGCCTCGCCGACGAGCGACCGGTCCCCCGGCAGCTCCGCCCTCACCCGGCGGCCCAGCGTCGCGCAGCCCGCCGCGTACGTCTCCTGCAGTCCGCACGCCGCCGGGTCGCCGCCGGTGGCCCGCCAGCGCCCGTACCAGTCCTCCAGGGCACGCAGCACCGCGCGCAGCAGCGGATCGCGGTCCGTGTTCACCGCGCCGGCCAGCACCAGCGAGCCGGCCTGCGGCACGGGCAGCTCGTCGGCACGGAGCGTGACGTTGATGCCGACGCCGACGACCACGCCGTCCCCGGCCCGCTCCGCCAGGATGCCGCCCGCCTTGCGCTCCTCGCCGCCGACGGTGACCAGCAGGTCGTTGGGCCACTTCAGCGCCGTGTCCACGCCGGCCGCCCGGGACAGGGCGGTCGCCACCGCCACGCCCGTGAGCAGCGGCAGCCAGCCCCACCGGGCGACGGGGACCTCCTGCGGCCGCAGCAGCACGGAGAAGATCAGGCCGCTGCGGGCGGGCGCGGTCCAGCTGCGGTCCAGGCGCCCGCGTCCGGCCGTCTGCTCCTCGGCGACGACAACGGCGCCCTCGGCGGCCGTCCCGGCCTCGGCCCGGGCCACCAGGTCCGCGTTGGTCGAGCCGGTGCGCTGCACCACGTCCAGCTCGGTCCACAGCCCTCCCTCCCGCACCAGCGCGCGGCGGAGCGCGGCGGCGTTCAGGGGCGGGCGGTCCAGGTCGGACCAGCGGCTGCGGCCGCCACCGGTGGTGTGCTCTGCTGTATTTCGGGACGTCATGCAAGCCACCCTAGGTGTGGCAAAGACCGCACCGCCGAACGGTGCGGCGACCACTACGCTGCGGTGCGTAACCGTCCCCCCTTCGAGCAGGCAGGGAGCCGCGATCGCGATGTCCGAGCCGCAGCAGCGCCCAGAGAACGACATCGACGTCCGTACGACCGCGGGCAAGCTCGCGGATCTGGAGCGGCGGATCCAGGAGGCGACCCATGCCGGTTCCGAGCGTGCGGTGGAGAAGCAGCACGCGAAGGGGAAGCTGACCGCGCGGGAGCGGATCGCGCTGCTGCTGGACGAGGGCTCGTTCGTGGAGCTGGACGAGTTCGCCCGGCACCGCTCCACTCATTTCGGGCTGGAGCACAACCGGCCCTACGGCGACGGCGTGGTCACCGGCTACGGCACCGTCGACGGCCGCCCGGTCGCGGTGTTCTCCCAGGACTTCACCGTCTTCGGCGGCGCCCTCGGCGAGGTGTACGGGCAGAAGATCGCCAAGGTGATGGACTTCGCGCTGAAGACCGGCTGCCCGGTCATCGGCATCAACGACTCCGGCGGCGCCCGCATCCAGGAAGGCGTCGCCTCGCTCGGCGCCTACGGCGAGATCTTCCGCCGCAACACCCACGCCTCCGGCGTCATCCCGCAGATCTCCCTGGTGGTCGGCCCGTGCGCGGGCGGCGCGGTGTACTCACCCGCGATCACCGACTTCACGATCATGGTCGACCAGACCAGTCACATGTTCATCACCGGCCCGGACGTGATCAAGACCGTCACCGGGGAGGACGTCGGGTTCGAGGAGCTGGGCGGGGCCCGCACCCACAACACCGCCTCCGGCGTGGCCCACCACATGGCCGCGGACGAGAAGGACGCCGTCGAGTACGTCAAGCAGCTGCTGTCCTACCTGCCGTCGAACAACCTGTCCGAGCCGCCCGCCTACCCCGAGCCGGCCGACCTGACGGTCACCGCGGAGGACCTGGAGCTGGACACGCTGGTCCCGGACAGCGCGAACCAGCCCTACGACATGCACACCGTCGTCGAGCACGTCCTGGACGACGGCGAGTTCTTCGAGACCCAGCCGCTGTTCGCGCCGAACATCCTCACCGGGTTCGGGCGGGTGGAGGGCCACCCGGTGGGGATCGTGGCCAACCAGCCGCTGCAGTTCGCCGGCTGCCTGGACATCGACGCCTCGGAGAAGGCGGCACGGTTCGTGCGGACCTGCGACGCGTTCAACCTGCCGGTGCTCACCTTCGTCGACGTCCCCGGGTTCCTGCCCGGGGTCGGGCAGGAACACGACGGCATCATCCGCCGCGGCGCGAAACTGATCTACGCCTACGCCGAGGCCACCGTGCCGCTGATCACGGTGATCACCCGCAAGGCGTTCGGCGGCGCCTACGACGTGATGGGCTCCAAGCACCTGGGCGCGGATGTGAACCTGGCCTGGCCGACCGCGCAGATCGCGGTCATGGGCGCCCAGGGCGCGGTGAACATCCTGCACCGGCGCACCCTGGCCGAGGCCGAGGCGAACGGCGAGGACGTCGAGGCGGTACGCGCCCGGCTCGTCCGCGAGTACGAGGACACCCTCCTCAACCCCTACATCGCCGCCGAACGCGGTTACATCGACGCCGTCATCGCCCCCTCCGAGACGCGTTCCCACATCGTCCGCGGCCTGCGTCACCTGCGCACCAAACGGGAAACCCTTCCCCCCAAGAAGCACGGCAACATCCCCCTGTGAGGAACGCTGTGATCAAGGTCGTCCGAGGCAACCCGACCCCCGAGGAGCTCGCCGCCGCCCTGGCGGTGGTCAGGGCGCGCGCCGCGGCGGCGGCCTCGCTGCCGTCCGGCGCGCCCGCGGCACGGGACTCCTGGGCCGACCCGGCCCGCATCGCCGCGCACCGGCTGCCGCAGCCCGGTCCGACGGCCTGGGCCCGCACCTACTGGCCCAGCTGAACCGCCCGCCGCACGCGGCCGCCCGGTCGGCGCCGGGACCGCGTGCGGCAACTTGAGTACGCGTACTCAGGCGCCGGTCCGGCCCGCGGCCGGACCATCGAAGGCATGCTGTGGTCCGACCCGGGAGACGAGCCGCCGAAGGAACTGCGCGAGACGCAGACGATGCTCCGGCGGCTGGGCCTTCTCATGGCCGCGGCCATGGTCCTGGCGATGGTCGTGATCGGCGTGCGGTGACCGGTCGGACTGCCGTCCGGCCACGGGAGCGGGGGCGAGTGCGCCGCCCGGCGCGGATACGCTGAGCGCATGACTGACCAGCCGCGACGCCGACTCGTTCTCGCCTCCCAGTCCCCCGCCCGGCTGGGCCTGCTCCGCCAGGCCGGCCTGGACCCCGAGGTGATCGTCAGCAGGGTCGACGAGGACGCCGTCACCGCCCCCACTCCCGCCGAGCTTGCACTCGCGCTCGCCGAGGCCAAGGCGTCCGTGGTGGCGGCCCGCCCGGAGGCGCAGGGCGCCCTGGTGATCGGCTGCGACTCGGTGCTCGACCTGGACGGCCGGGCCCTGGGCAAGCCCGCCGACGCCGAGGAGGCCGTCGCCCGCTGGAAGGCGATGCGCGGGCGGGCCGGCACCCTGCAGACCGGGCACTGCGTGTGGGACACGTCCACCGGCCGCTACACCTCGGCGACCGCCTCCACGGTGGTCCACTTCGGGGAGCCGACGGACGAGGAGATCGCCGCGTACGTGGCCTCCGGCGAACCGCTGAACGTCGCAGGCGCCTTCACCCTGGACGGCCGTTCCGCCCCGTTCATCGACCGCATCGACGGCGACCACGGCAACGTCATCGGCATCAGCCTGCCCCTGGTGCGCCGGCTGCTGGCGGAGCTGGGTGTCGCAATCACCGAGCTGTGGACGCCTGCCACCGACGACTGAGCGGCGCCCGCGGGCGCCCGGCGGCCCGGGGCAGAAGGCACCGGGTCAGGGGGCGCTGGGCTCGGCCGGCGGGGTGACCGGCGGCTGCGCGGCACGGTCGGGACCGGCCTCCTCGGCGTCGTAGGTCATCAGCAGCAGCACGACGAGGCCGAGCACGAGGACCATGAACAGGAACGCCGGCCAGCCCACCAGTCCCCAGGCGAAGGCGCCCAGCAGCCCGTGCACCACGGCCGCACTGATCAGCAGGATCCGTCCCAGGCCCGCCGGGCGGCGGTCCCGCACGGCGACCGCCGCGGCGGCCACCCCGCACAGGGCGAAGTAGAGCCCGAAGACCACCCCGCCGGCCTTCGACGAGGTCGCCATCAGGTCCGCGTCCAGGCCGGCCAGGGACATCCGCTGGCGGTGGACGACCTCGCCGAGGAACCAGTTGACCGCGGCGATGCCGAGCGCCTCGGCGAACAGGACCACCGTCACCAGCCACGCCACCGGTCTGCGCACCACCGGCCCCACCCACTTCCGACGCTGGCTCCGCCCGGAGCCGTGTTACCGCGAGTACAGTCCGACGGCGAGAACGCTACAGCGGCTACCCCCCTTCTCGTCAGGGGTCCGGATGTCGACGATCCGGCGGGCGGTCGCTCCGAACGTTCCGGGGATGGTGGACGCCTCGAACGTTCCAGGGGTCGTGGACGCAGGGAGAGGGTCCCGCGAACGGCGAAGAATCGTTGGGCCATTCGTAGGATCTCCACAAAGAAATGCGGCGGGCCGCAGCATCCCCTCACAGAGACCTTGACCACACCGAAAGGCTAGGGTTCTCCCGAGGAGCCCTGCGTGCCACCGGTGCGACTTGGGCATTTCGCGGGTCGAGCAAGCCTCGCATCACGCTCCGTGTGGGCAAGCTCACCATCGGGGACGGGTCGAAGTGCCGTGTCGGCTGTCCCTAAACTCGGCTTGTTTCAAGGAGGGAGCCTCAATCGTGCGCAAGGTGCTCATCGCCAATCGTGGCGAAATCGCTGTCCGCGTGGCCCGGGCGTGCCGGGACGCCGGGATCGCGAGTGTGGCCGTGTACGCCGATCCGGACCGGGACGCGCTGCACGTCCGTGCCGCGGATGAGGCCTACGCCCTGGGCGGTGACACCCCGGCCACGAGCTACCTCGACGTCGAGAAGGTGCTGAAGGCCGCGAAGGAGTCCGGCGCCGACGCGATCCACCCCGGCTACGGCTTCCTCTCCGAGAACGCCGACTTCGCGCAGGCCGTCCTGGACGCGGGCCTGATCTGGATCGGCCCGCCCCCGCAGGCCATCCGCGACCTGGGCGACAAGGTCGCCGCCCGCCGTATCGCCCAGCGCGCCGGCGCTCCCCTGGCCGCGGGCACCCCGGACCCGGTCTCCGGCGCGGACGAGGTCGTCGCCTTCGCCCGCGAGTACGGCCTGCCGATCGCGATCAAGGCCGCCTTCGGCGGCGGCGGCCGCGGCCTGAAGGTCGCCCGCACCCTGGAGGAGATCCCCGAGCTGTACGACTCCGCCGTCCGCGAGGCCGTGGCCGCCTTCGGCCGCGGGGAATGCTTCGTCGAGCGCTACCTCGACCGCCCCCGCCACGTCGAGACCCAGTGCCTGGCCGACAAGCACGGCAACGTCGTCGTGGTCTCCACCCGCGACTGCTCCCTGCAGCGCCGCCACCAGAAACTCGTCGAAGAAGCCCCCGCCCCCTTCCTGACCGACGAGCAGACCGCCGAGCTGTACCGCGCCTCCAAGGCCATCCTCAAGGAAGCCGGCTACGAAGGCGCCGGCACCTGCGAATTCCTCATCGGCCAGGACGGCACCATCTCCTTCCTCGAGGTCAACACCCGCCTGCAGGTCGAACACCCCGTCACCGAGGAAGTCGCCGGCATCGACCTCGTCCGCGAGATGTTCCGCATCGCCGACGGCGAGGAACTCGGCTACGACGACCCCCCGCTGCGCGGCCACTCGATCGAGTTCCGCATCAACGGCGAGGACCCCGGCCGCAACTTCCTGCCCGCCCCCGGCACCGTCACCCGCTTCGCCCCGCCCACCGGCCCCGGCGTCCGCCTGGACACCGGCGTCGAGACCGGCAGCGTCATCGGCCCCGCCTGGGACTCCCTCCTCGCCAAGCTCATCATCACCGGCCGCACCCGCACCGAAGCCCTCCAGCGCGCCGCCCGCGCCCTGAACGAGTTCCAGATCGAGGGCATGGCCACCGCCCTGCCCTTCCACCGCAAGATCGTCACCGACCCCGCCTTCGCCCCCGAGATCCACGGCCAGGAAGGCCCCTTCACGGTCCACACCCGCTGGATCGAGACCGAGTTCACCAACGACATCCCGGCCTTCACCACCCCCGCCGACACCGACACCGACGACGACACCGGCCGCGAGACCGTCGTCGTCGAGGTCGGCGGCAAGCGCCTGGAGGTCTCCCTGCCCGCCTCCCTGGGCATGTCCCTGGCCCGCACCGGCCTCGCCGCCGGCGCCAAGCCCAAACGCCGCGCCGCCCGCAAGACCGGCCCCGTCGCCACCGGCGACACCCTCGCCTCCCCCATGCAGGGCACCATCGTCAAGGTCGCCGTCGAGGACGGCCAGCAGGTCCAGGCCGGCGACCTCGTCGTCGTCCTCGAGGCCATGAAGATGGAACAACCCATCAACGCCCACAAAGCCGGCACCATCAAGGGCCTGACCGCCCAGGTCGGCGCCTCCATCACCTCCGGCGCCCCCATCTGCGAGATCAAGGACTGACGTCAGGCCCTGCCCCACGCCCGGCGCTCACCCGAACGCCGCCGGGCGCCTCGTGGCCTCGTCGGGCCGGTTCAGCGCCGACGCAGGTCGGCCACCCGGGCGGCCCGCTCGGAGGGCTGCTCGGCGCCCAGCGGGGCCGAGCGCAGCGCGGAGGGACCGGCGACCTGACCGCGGCGCGGTCCGGGCAGTGCGACGTCCCGGCGGCGTTCCGAACGCGCGGGCTGCTGCTCGTGCACGGGCTTGCCCGTCGGGCCGGCCACGGAGATCTGCACGCCCTGGTCGGCCAGGGCCTGCAGCTCGGTGGCCGCGCGCTCGTCGTGGGCCGGGGGCTCGTTGGTCACCAGGCGGGTGATCAGTTCGGTGGGGACGGTCTGGAACATGGTGTCCGCGCCGAGCTTGGTGTGGTCGGCGAGGACCACCACCTCGGCGGCGGCCTGCACCAGTGCCCGGTCGACGGACGCGGAGAGCATGTTGGACGTGGACAGGCCCCGCTCGGCGGTGAGCCCGCTTCCGGACAGGAAGGCCTTGGAGACGCGCAGCCCGTGCAGGGACTGCTCGGCCCCGGAGCCGACGAGCGCGTAGTTGGAGCCGCGCAGTGTCCCGCCGGTCATCACGACCTCCACCCGGTTGGCGTGGGCGAGCGCCTGCGCGACCAGCAGCGAGTTGGTGACGACGGTCAGGCCGGGGACCCGGGCGAGCCGGCGGGCCAGTTCCTGGGTGGTCGTCCCCGCTCCGACGACGATCGCCTCGCCCTCGTCGACGAGGCCCGCGGCGAGGTCGGCGATGACGGTCTTCTCCGCCGTCGCGAGGTGCGACTTCTGCGGGAAGCCGGACTCGCGGGTGAACCCGCCCGGCAGTACGGCACCGCCGTGCCGGCGGTCGAGCAGCCCTTCCGCCTCCAGTGCGCGCACGTCCCGCCGTACGGTCACTTCGGAGGTCTGGACGACGCGGGCGAGTTCACGGAGCGACACCGCGCCGTTGGCTCGCACCATTTCGAGGATCAGTTGGCGACGTTCAGCAGCGAACACGAAACAGACAGTAACGCCAGCGACCGTCTGCTTTCAGCGGTTTGCGCCGAATAACAGAAGTTGTTCGCACGGCGGGGCAGGAAGTGGTATATGCGCCCGCCGTGCCGTCGGGGCCCCGCACGGCCGGTGACCGTCCGTGACCGGCGGTGCCGGGCCCCGGTCCGCGGCCGTGCACGGCGGCTGACCGGGGGCTTCGGGCGGGCCGCGAGCGGACTCGCACGCCCGGCCCTGGTCCCGGCGCCGGGTGTCACGCCTCGGCGGTCACCTTGCGGGTGTGCAGCTGCCGGGCGACCTCGGCGATCGAGCCCGACAGGGAGGGGTACACGGTGAACGCGTTTGCGATCTGTTCCACCGTCAGGTTGTTGTCGACGGCGATCGAGATGGGGTGGATCAGTTCCGAGGCGCGCGGGGCGACGACCACGCCGCCGACCACGATGCCGGTGCCCGGACGGCAGAAGATCTTGACGAAGCCGTCCCGGATGCCGTGCATCTTCGCCCGCGGGTTGCGCAGCAGCGGCAGCTTCACGCAGCGGGCGTCGATCCGGCCGGCGTCCACGTCGGCCTGGGTGTAGCCGACGGTGGCGATCTCGGGGTCGGTGAAGACGTTGGAGCAGACCGTCTTCAGGTCCAGCGGGGCCACCGCGTCGCCGAGGAAGTGGTACATGGCTATCCGGCCCTGCATGGCCGCCACCGACGCCAGGGCGAACACGCCGGTCACGTCGCCGGCCGCGTACACGCCCGGAGCCGTCGTCCGAGAGACCTTGTCGGTCCAGATGTGACCGGACTCGCGCAGCCGGACGCCGGCCTCCTCCAGGCCGAGGTTCTCGGTGTTGGGGACGGCGCCGACGGCCATGAGGCAGTGGGTGCCGGTGATGACCCGGCCGTCCGCGAGCGTGACCTCGACCCGGTCGCCGACCCGCTTGGCCGCGGCGGCACGCGAGCGCGCCATCACGTTCATGCCGCGCCGCCGGAAGACCTCCTCCAGCACGGCCGCCGCGTCCGGGTCCTCGCCCGGCAGCACCCGGTCACGGGAGGAGACCAGCGTGACCTTCGAGCCCAGCGCCTGGTAGGCGCCCGCGAACTCGGCGCCGGTGACGCCGGAGCCGACCACGATCAGTTCCTCGGGCAGCTCGGTGAGGTCGTAGACCTGGGTCCAGTTCAGGATGCGCTCGCCGTCCGGCTTGGCGTCGGGCAGCTCGCGCGGGTGACCGCCGGTGGCGATGAGCACGGCGTCCGCGGTGAGCGTCTCCTCGCTCCCGTCCGCCGCGGTGACGACGACCTTGCGCGACCCGTCGAGGGCCTGCACGCCCTCCAGCCGTCCCCGGCCGCGCACGACCCGCGCGCCGGCCCGGGTCACGGCCGCGGTGATGTCGTGGGACTGGGCGAGCGCCAGCCGCTTCACGCGCCGGTTGACCTTGCCGAGGTCCACGCCCACCACCCGGGCGGGCTGTTCCTTGTGCGGGGTGTCGTCGGCGACGATGATGCCCAGCTCCTCGTGGGAGGAGTCGAAGGTGGTCATCACCTCGGCCGTGGCGATCAACGTCTTCGACGGCACGCAGTCGGTGAGCACCGACGCTCCGCCCAGACCGTCGCAGTCGACGACGGTCACCTCCGCACCGAGCTGCGCGGCCACCAGCGCCGCTTCGTATCCGCCGGGTCCGCCACCGATGATCACGATCCGAGTCACGTACTCCATTGTCCCGCACCCTTCAAGGTCATACGTCCCGGGGGGCGACGGAGCGGCCGGAACGGCCGCTACCACTGCCGTACCCTTCGACGCATGTCGCTCTACGCCGCCTACGCCGGCAACCTCGACGCGCGGCTGATGTCCCGCCGTGCCCCGCACTCGCCGCTGCGCGCCACGGGCTGGCTGAACGGCTGGCGGCTGACCTTCGGCGGTGAGGACCTGGGCTGGGACGGCGCCCTGGCGACGGTGGTGGAGGACCCGCTGAGCCAGGTCTTCGTCGCGCTGTACGACATCGCCCCGATGGACGAGGAGTCCTTGGACCGCTGGGTGGGCGTCGGCCTCGGCTGGTACCGGCGCATGCGGGTGCGCGTCCACACCCTCGACGGCGAGGAGTCCGCCTGGCTGTACGTCCTCGACGCCTACGAGGGCGGTCTGCCCTCCGCCCGCTACCTGGGCGGGATCGCGGACGCGGCGGAGTCGGCGGGCGCACCCCACGACTATGTGATGGAGCTGCGCAAACGCCCGTGCTGACCGGGGACGACGCCCCCGCCGACCGCCGACGTCCCTAGAATCGGGTGACCGACCAGGACGGGAGACGCCATGGCCCCCATCGCCACGTACGACGTCTACTTCACCGAGCAGGCAGCAGCGGCCCGCGACCGGTTGGACGACCAGCAGCGTCCCGCGTTCGACAAGGGCATCGCCCTTCTGGCCCGCGATCCCTTCCTGCCGGTCTCCCGCCCCATCGGCTCCACCGGTGACGACCGCACGATCCGGCTCACCCAGAACATCCTCGTCGAATACACGGTCAGCCGCGGCCGGCTGCTGATCTTCATCGTCGAGGTCTTCAACGACAAGGACGTCCTGGTCACGGACGAGGGCTGAGGCGCCCGTACGGGCTCCGCCGGAAACGACACGGCAACGATCCGTTTCCCGCGCACCCGGCATCTACGCGCGTAGGCGATTTCGAGCTACCCTCGTCCGCGTGAACGCAACTGAACTTCCGGACGACCTCCAGGGCGACCCGTACGCCGCCGCCGACGCCGCCGCGGCCCGCCTGCGCGAGCTGACGGGCGCCGACACCCACGACGTCGCCCTCGTGATGGGCTCCGGCTGGGCGCCGGCCGTCGACGCGCTGGGCACCCCCGACGCGGAGATCCAGGTCACCGAGCTGCCCGGCTTCCCGCCGCCGGCCGTCGCGGGCCACGGCGGCAAGATCCGCTCGTACCGCACGGGGAGCAAGCGCGCC
Organism: Streptomyces thermoviolaceus; assembly: GCF_045209695.1. Lineage (NCBI taxonomy): Bacteria > Bacillati > Actinomycetota > Actinomycetes > Kitasatosporales > Streptomycetaceae > Streptomyces > Streptomyces thermoviolaceus. Next base: position 2,183,458 of record NZ_CP109280.1, read on the forward strand.
CTGGTCTTCCTCGGCCGCACCCACTACTACGAGGGACGCGGCGTCGCCGCCGTCGCGCACGGTGTGCGCACCGCGGTCGCGGCCGGCTGCAAGACCGTGGTGCTCACCAACGGCTGCGGCGGCCTGCGCGAGGGCATGCGCCCCGGCCAGCCGGTGCTGATCAGCGATCACATCAACCTGACGGCGACCTCCCCGATCGTCGGCGCCAACTTCGTCGACCTCACCGACCTGTACTCGCCGCGCCTGCGCGCCCTGTGCAAGGAGATCGACCCCAGCCTGGAGGAGGGCGTCTACGCCCAGTTCCCCGGCCCGCACTACGAGACCCCGGCCGAGATCCGCATGGCCCGGGTGCTGGGCGCCGACCTGGTCGGCATGTCCACGGTGCTGGAGGCCATCGCCGCCCGTGAGGCGGGCGCCGAGGTGCTCGGCATCTCCCTGGTGACCAACCTGGCCGCCGGCATGACGGGCGAGCCCCTCAACCACGAGGAGGTCCTCCAGGCCGGCCGCGACAGCGCCACCCGCATGGGCGCCCTGCTCGCCCAGGTCCTGGAGCGCCTGTAACCACCACCCGCACCCGCGGGACGTCCCGGGGCGGTCCGTACCCCCGCGCACGCCGCACAGGCCGCGGGGGTTCGTCCGTCCCCCGCCGCGCCCGGCGGACCGCGCACCGGACGGTGACCTCTGCGCCGGTGCCGGCACCGCACTCCGCGGCGGCACCGGCGCGGACGCCCGCGCCCGTCCCGCCCCGCCCGCAGGCACCCCCGCCGTCACGGCCGGAGGCACCCGGCCGAAGCACCCGCACCCACACGAGAGGCTGACGCAACCGTGCACGACGATCTCATCGCACGGGCCAGGGCATGGCTCGCCGAGGACCCCGACGCCGAGACGCGCGCCGAACTCGCCGCCCTGATCGACCAGGGCGACACCGAGGAACTCGCCGCCCGCTTCGCCGGCACCCTCCAGTTCGGCACCGCCGGCCTGCGCGGCGAACTCGGTGCCGGCCCGATGCGGATGAACCGTTCCGTCGTCATCCGCGCCGCCGCCGGCCTCGCCGCGTACCTGAAGAAGAACGGCACCCCGCACGGCGGCGAGAACGCCGGCCTGGTCGTCATCGGCTACGACGCCCGCCACAAGTCCGCGGACTTCGCCCGGGACACCGCCGCCGTGATGACCGGAGCGGGCCTGCGAGCCGCCGTGCTGCCCCGCCCGCTGCCCACCCCGGTCCTCGCCTTCGCCATCCGGCACCTCGGCGCGGTCGCCGGCGTGGAGGTCACCGCCAGCCACAACCCGCCCCGCGACAACGGCTACAAGGTGTACCTCGGCGACGGTTCGCAGATCGTGCCGCCCGCCGACGCGGAGATCGCCGCGGAGATCGACGCGATCACCAGCCTGGACGCGGTCCCCCGACCCGAGTCCGGCTGGGAGGTCCTGGGCGACGAGGTCCTTCAGGCCTACCTCGCGCGCACCGACGCCGTCCTCGCGCCCGGCTCCCCCCGCACGGCGCGCACCGTCTACACGGCGATGCACGGCGTCGGCAAGGACGTGCTGCTCGCCGCGTTCTCCCGGGCCGGCTTCCCGGCGCCCGTCCTCGTCGTCGAGCAGGCGGAGCCCGACCCGGACTTCCCGACCGTGGCCTTCCCCAACCCGGAGGAACCCGGCGCGATGGACCTGGCCTTCGCCACGGCCCGCGCGGCCGAGCCCGACCTGGTGATCGCCAACGACCCGGACGCCGACCGTTGCGCGGTGGCCGTCAAGGACGGCGCCGACTGGCGGATGCTGCGCGGCGACGAGGTGGGCGCGCTGCTCGCCGCCCACCTCGTCAGGCGCGGTGTGCAGGGCACCCTGGCGGAGTCCATCGTCTCCTCCTCGCTGCTCGGCCGGATCGCCGACCAGGCGGGCCTGCCCTACGCCGAGACGCTCACCGGCTTCAAGTGGATCTCCCGCGTGGAGGGCCTGCGCTACGGCTACGAGGAGGCCCTCGGCTACTGCGTGGACCCCGACGGCGTGCGCGACAAGGACGGCATCACGGCGGCGCTGCTGGTCACCGAGCTGGCCTCGCAGCTGAAGGAGGAGGGCCGCACCCTGCTCGACCTCCTGGACGACCTCGCGGTCGAGCACGGCCTGCACGCCACCGACCAGCTCTCGGTGCGGGTGCAGGACCTGTCGCTGATCGCCGACGCCATGCGCCGGCTGCGGGAGCAGCCCCCGGCCGAGCTCGCCGGCCTGCCCGTCACCCGCGCCGAGGACCTGACCCGGGGCACCGACACGCTGCCCCCGACCGACGGCCTGCGCTACACCCTCGACGGCGCCCGTGTGATCGTGCGCCCCTCCGGCACCGAGCCCAAGCTGAAGTGCTACCTGGAGGTGGTGATCCCGGTCGCCGACCGCGCCGGCCTGCCGGCGGCCCGGGCGAAGGCGGCCGAGGTGCTGTCGGCGCTCAAGCGCGACCTGGCGGCGGCAGCGGGCATCTGACGTCCAACGCCCGGACGTCTGTACGTTCATCTGAACGACGCATCTGTACGACGCATCTGTACGACGACGGCGTCCCGGCGGTCCTCGCGGACACCGGGGCGCCGTCGTCGTACGGGGGCGTGCGGGTGCTCTCCCGTGGTGCTCTCCCGCACTCGCACGACGTGATGCGCACGCCCCTCACACGGGTCTCAGCCGATCGCCCACAGGATCAGCAGCAGCACGGCTCCGGCCAGCGCGGGCCCGGCGATCTCCCAGGCCCAGCGCACCGAGACCTCACCCTGGGCGCTCTCGGCGCCGGACCGGGCCTCGTGCAGTTCCCGCAGGTCGGCCATGATCTGGTCGGTCTCGGCGCGCAGCGGCCCGGAGGCGGACCGTCCCGCGGCCACGCCGCGGCCCCCGAGGCCGCCACCGCCGCCGAGCACGCCACGCCGTCCGCCGAGGCCGAACGCGCCGCCGCGGGCGCCGCCGCCGTCCTGCGCCTCGCGTGCTCCCGCCGCGGCGGCCTTCGCCTCCTGCCGGGCCGCGCGCTTGCGCGCCCGCAGGGACACCGGCAGCGCCCACAGCTGGTACTTGGTGCCGGAGGCGGCGACCACCTCGTTCGAGTAGCCGGAGCGCAGCGCGGCCACCTGCCCCCAGGGCAGGACGATGATCCGGAAGGGGTTGCGGATGCGCAGCCGGTCCCGGTCGACGAACACGGCCGGGCGCAGGGTGAAGGCGATCACCAGCGGGACCACGAGCAGCATCGCGGCCAGCGCGCGCCACGGCGTGGGGCCGTGTCCGGTGACCATCGCGTCGAAGCCCAGCCACAGGGCGAGGGCGAGCAGCAGGACTCCGGCGGCGATGCCCGCGGACGACCGGTGCACCCGGTCCTGGGACTCGGGCGCGGGCGGCTGCGGCGCGGGGGACTCGTGCTCGGGCGTCGTCATGGCCCCGATTCTGCCCGACGGTCCCGGGCCCGCCTCAGCCGCGGTGCCCGCCCGCCGGGACCCGGCCCGGCCCACCACCGGGCCCCGTCCCGGCCGCCCGGCGCCGCGCAGGTATCCGGCCCCGGGGGGTGTACAGCCGCTACGCGCGTAGATATGCTCGTCTGGTGACCATGCCCACTACCGCACCCACAGCTCACGCGCTGTCGGACGTCACCACGTCCGACAGCTCGCTGCGCCGCTTCCTGCACGGGCTGCCCGGCGTCGACGCGGTCGGCCTCGAGGCGCGCGCCGCCTCGCTCGGCACCCGTTCCATCAAGACCACCGCGAAGGCGTACGCCATCGACCTGGCCATCTCCATGGTCGATCTGACGACGCTGGAAGGCGCGGACACCCCGGGCAAGGTCCGGGCTCTCGGCGCCAAGGCGGTCCACCCCGATCCCACGGACCGCTCGGCGCCCACCACCGCGGCGGTCTGCGTCTACCCCGACCTGGTGGCCGTCGCCAAGGAGGCGATCGCCGCCGCCGGCGGAGCGGGGAAGGTGAAGGTCGCCTCGGTCGCGACCGCCTTCCCGGCCGGCCGCGCGCCGCTCGAGGTGAAGCTGGCGGACGTGCGCGCCGCCGTCGCCGCGGGCGCCGACGAGGTCGACATGGTCATCGACCGGGGAGCGTTCCTCGCCGGCCGGTACCTGAAGGTGTACGACGAGATCCGGGCCGTGAAGGAGGCCTGCGGCACCTCGGCCCGGCTGAAGGTGATCTTCGAGACCGGCGAGCTGTCCACGTACGACAACATCCGCCGGGCCAGCTGGCTGGGCATGCTGGCGGGCGCCGACTTCATCAAGACCTCCACCGGCAAGGTCGCCGTGAACGCCACCCCGGCCAACACCCTGCTGATGCTCGAAGCCGTGCGCGACTTCCGGGCGGCCACCGGTGTCCAGGTCGGTGTGAAGCCCGCCGGCGGCATCCGGACCAGCAAGGACGCGGTCAAGTTCCTGGTCCTGGTCAACGAGACCGCGGGCGAGGACTGGCTGGACCCCCACTGGTTCCGCTTCGGCGCGTCCTCGCTGCTCAACGATCTGCTGATGCAGCGCCAGAAGCTGGCCACCGGCCGCTACTCCGGCCCTGACTACGTGACGGTGGACTGATCACCATGACCATCGAGAAGCGGTCTTCCGCATTCGAGTACGCGCCCGCGCCCGAGTCCCGTGCGATCGTCGACATCGCGCCGTCCTACGGGCTGTTCATCGACGGTGAGTTCACCGAGGCGGCCGAGGGCAAGGTCTTCAAGACGGTCTCGCCCAGCACGGAGGAGGTGCTGTCGGAGGTCGCCCGGGCCGGCCAGGCCGATGTGGACCGGGCGGTGAAGGCGGCCCGCAAGGCGTTCGGGCCGTGGTCGGCGCTGCCCGGCTCGGAGCGGGCCAAGTACCTGTTCCGTATCGCGCGCATCGTCCAGGAGCGCAGCCGTGAGCTGGCGGTCCTGGAGACGCTGGACAACGGCAAGCCCATCCGGGAGACCCGGGACGCCGACCTGCCCCTGGTCGCGGCGCACTTCTTCTACTACGCCGGCTGGGCGGACAAGCTGGAGTACGCCGGGTTCGGGCCGAACCCGCGGCCGCTGGGGGTCGCCGGTCAGGTCATCCCCTGGAACTTCCCGCTGCTGATGCTGGCCTGGAAGGTCGCGCCCGCGCTGGCGGCCGGCAACACCGTCGTCCTCAAGCCGGCCGAGACCACGCCGCTGTCCGCGCTGTTCTTCGCGGACATCTGCCGTCAGGCCGGTCTGCCGAAGGGTGTCGTCAACATCCTGCCGGGCTACGGGGACGCGGGTGCCGCCCTGGTGGCGCACCCGGACGTGGACAAGGTGGCCTTCACCGGTTCCACGGCCGTCGGCAAGGAGATCGCCCGCACGGTCGCGGGGACGAAGAAGAAGCTCACCCTCGAACTGGGCGGCAAGGGCGCCAACATCGTCTTCGACGACGCCCCGCTCGACCAGGCCGTCGAGGGCATCGTCAACGGCATCTTCTTCAACCAGGGCCAGGTGTGCTGCGCCGGATCCCGGCTGCTGGTGCAGGAGTCGGTCCACGACGAGCTGCTGGACGCCCTCAAGCGCCGTCTGTCGACGCTGCGTCTGGGCGACCCGCTGGACAAGAACACCGACATCGGCGCGATCAACTCCGCGGAGCAGCTGGCCCGGATCACGGCGCTGGCCGAGCAGGGCGAGGCGGAGGGCGCCGAGCGCTGGTCGCCTCCGTGCGAACTGCCGGAGAGCGGCTACTGGTTCGCCCCGACGGTGTTCACCAACGTCACCCAGGCGCACACCATCGCCCGGGAGGAGATCTTCGGCCCGGTGCTGTCGGTGCTCACCTTCCGCACCCCGGACGAGGCGGTCGCCAAGGCGAACAACACGCCGTACGGGCTGAGCGCGGGCATCTGGACCGAGAAGGGGTCGCGGATCCTGGCGGTGGCGAACAAGCTGCGCGCGGGTGTCGTCTGGTCCAACACGTTCAACAAGTTCGACCCGACCTCGCCGTTCGGCGGCTACAAGGAGTCGGGCTTCGGCCGCGAGGGCGGCCGCCACGGCCTGGAGGCGTACCTCGATGTCCGATAAGACCGTGAAGACCGAGCGGCTCTCCGTCTTCAAGACCTACAAGCTGTACATCGGCGGGAAGTTCCCGCGTTCCGAGAGCGGCCGGGTGTACGAGGTGAGCGACTCTTCTGGCAACTGGCTGGCCAACGCGCCCCTGGCCTCCCGCAAGGACGCCCGGGACGCCGTGGTCGCGGCCCGCAAGGCGTTCGGCGGCTGGTCCGGCGCGACCGCCTACAACCGCGGTCAGGTCCTCTACCGCGTCGCGGAGATGCTGGAGGGCCGCCGCGAGCAGTTCGTCACGGAGGTCGCGGCCGCGGAGGGCCTGTCGAGGGCGAAGGCGGCGGCGGTCGTGGACGCGACCGTGGACCGCTGGGTGTGGTACGCGGGCTGGACCGACAAGATCGCCCAGGTGGTGGGCGGCGCCAACCCGGTGGCGGGCCCCTTCTTCAACCTGTCCACCCCCGAACCCACCGGTGTGGTGGCCGTGGTGGCGCCGCAGGAGTCGTCCTTCCTCGGCCTGGTCTCCGTCCTCGCCCCGGTGATCGCCACCGGCAACACCGCCGTGGTGGTGGCGAGCGAGAAGGCCCCGCTGCCGGCGCTGTCCCTGGCCGAGGTGCTGGCCACCTCCGACGTGCCCGGCGGCGTGGTGAACGTGCTGTCCGGCCGTACGGCGGAGATCGCGGCCCCGCTGGCCGCGCACCAGGACGTCAACGCGATCGATCTGGCCGGTGCCGACGAGGCCCTGGCGAAGGAGCTGGAGATCGCGGCGGCCGACAACCTCAAGCGGGTACTCCGTCCACAGCCTGTGGACGACTGGTTCGCCACCCCGGGCATCGACCGCATGACGGCGTTCCTGGAGACCAAGACGGTCTGGCACACCACGGGCTCCCTGGGCGCGGCCGGTTCGTCGTACTGACGCCGGTCGCACCGACGCGACACGCGGGCGCACCGACGCGCGACGCACGAGCGCACCGCCGTGTGCGGCCGCGCGCGAACACACGACGCGACACGCCGCGGCCTCCCCTCGTCCCGGGAGAGGCCGCGGCGTGTCGCGTCGTCGTCCGGGGGCACCCGCACGCGCTTCCGTCATCCGCAGCGCGCCTGGCCCCCGGTGCGTCACCGCAGCACGCCCAGCACCTGCCCGACCACCGGGATGCTGCCGATCGACGGGGCCTCGGCCACCGGGCCCGTGATCATGCGGGAGTCCACCGGCTTGAAGTCGGCGATCCGGGTGCCCACGCCGTTGTCCAGCGGGTCGACCCCGGTGCCCGCGAGCGGATTGGGCTTCAGCCCGGCCACCGTGCCGGTGACATGGCCGACCGTGCCGGTCACCCCCTTCACGGCCGGGGTGACGTCGTCCGCGGCGGCAGAGCGGTCCGCCCCGCCCGTGCGCGGCGCCGAGTCCGCCACGGCCGTCGTCGCGCCCGCGCCCACGACGGCACCGGCGGCCGCGACGGCGATCAGGGCGCGCCGCGCGACGGAACGGGAGGGGGACGCATGTCGAGCCATGACTGGGTCGCCTTCCGATGAGGTCCGGTACGGAACGTAACGAGCTAGGCGCACAGCGTAGTTGACGGGTGGTGTGTGCATCAAAGCCGACCCGCGGGGTCGGCAATCGGGGCCACCATGCGTCAAACTGGTGTTCCGTGAACCTTCATCCCCCGCCGTCCGCCCGTGTCGTGCTGCTGTGCGGCCCCTCGGGCTCGGGCAAGTCCCTGATCGCCTCCCTCTCCGGGCTGCCCGTGCTGCGCCTGGACGACTTCTACAAGGAGGGTGACGACCCGACGCTGCCGCTGGTGGACGGCAGTTCGGACATCGACTGGGACCATCCCGGCTCCTGGGACGCGGACGTCGCGGTGGAGGCGATCGCCGAGCTGTGCGCGACGGGCAGCACCCGCGTGCCCGTGTACGACCTCGCGCGCAGCGCCCGTACCGGCGAGACCACGCTGCACCTGGGCGACACCCCGCTGTTCATCGCGGAGGGCATCTTCGCCGCCGAGATCGTCGAGCGCTGCCGGGAACTGGGCCTGCTGGCCGACGCGTTGTGCCTGACCCGCGGGGCGGTCACCACGTTCCGCCGGCGCTTCGTGCGGGACCTGCGGGAGGGCCGCAAGTCGGTGCCGTTCCTGCTGCGCCGCGGCTGGCGGCTGATGCGCGCCGAACGGTCGATCGTGGCCCGCCAGGTGGCGCTCGGTGCGCATCCCTGCGACAGGGACGAGGCGTTGAGCCGGCTGGCCGCCGCGGCGGGCCGGCAGCCTCAGGAGCGGACGGTCGCCTAGGACGTCGTCCCGGACCGCGCGGACCCGGCCGACGGGCGACGGCCGGCCGCGGTGCGTCGTGCCGGGCCACGTGCGTGCCGGGGGTACGTACGTGCCGGGGGTACGTACGCGCCGGGGCGCCTCGACGACGTCCGAGCGCTGCTGACGGACGACGAAAGCGGGACTGGACGGACCCCCCGGCCCTCCAGCCCCGCTTCGTGTCGCGCCTCACGTCCCCCCACGTCCGTGCGGCGCTCCCCCGTGGATCCCCCCCCACGGATCCCCCGTCGTCCCCCCGTGGATCCCCTGATTCCCCCGTTTTCCCCTGTTCTCCCCCGTTGTTTCCCCCGTGTCCCCCTCGGGCTGTGTTCACCCCCACGTTCCCAAGGGTCCCCCGTGTTCCCTTTTCCCTTTCCTTTCCCCCGTGTCTCCCCCGTGTGTTTCCCCCTGCCTGCGGTGAGCCGGTTCAGGCGACCAGCTCGCCGAAGGACTCCTTGTGGCTGCGGCCGAGGTTGAGCACCTCGTCGTCGCGGAGCCGGCGCAGCGAGCGCCAGATGCTCGACTTCACGGTGCCGACGCTGATGTTGAGGATGTCCGCGATCTCCGGGTCCGTGCGGCCCTCGTAGTAGCGCAGGACCAGCATGGTGCGCTGGAGTTCGGGCAGCCGGGCCAGCGCCTGCCACAGCACGGCGCGCAGCTCGGTGCCGCGCATCGCGTCCGTGTCGCCGGGCGTCTCCGGCAGCTCCTCGGTCGGGTACTCGGTCAGCTTGCGGCGGCGCCAGGCGCTGATGTGCAGGTTGGTCATGGTGCGGCGCAGGTAGCCGCCGACCGCCGCCTTGTCGCTGATCCGGTCCCAGGCCCGATAGGTCGAGAACAGCGCGCTCTGCAGCAGGTCCTCGGCCTCGAACCGGTCACCGGTCAGGTGATAGGCGGTGGCGTACAGAGAGGCGCGACGCTCCTGGACGTAGGCGGTGAACTCCGCCTCACTCAGGGAGCGGCGCTCCGCGGGCGCCTTCGCGGACGTGTCCTGCCCGCGGGTGTCCCCGCGGCCCGCCGGAGGTGTCTGCAGCACCGTCATGTACGGGGTGTGCTGACGGCCGGAGCCGTGAGCGCACGTCCGCACCGCCCCGCGCTCGCACGTGCCCGCACGGGAGACGGCGCCCTCCGTGCCGGCCCTGTCCGCACCCCGGTTCACGTCGTGCAGACGCGTGACCACTGCGCTGGTGCCGTTGCCGTGCAGTGTGTTCATCTCGCGCCCCCGTCGGTGGACTTCGGTGTTCGGACCGCTTGCCTGTGCCGAACAGCTTGCCGTGGCGACTTCATGGCCGTGTCCGCCGACTGTCACAGACGTGTCACAGGACACCGGGACGTGTCGCAGGACACGGTCCCCGCGGGCCGGGCCTGCGACCGTGCGGGGGTCGAAACCCCGAACACCCATGGGCCAGAATGAGACCGTGCCTTCCCTGTTGCTGATCGAGGACGACGACGCCATCCGCACGGCCCTGGAGCTCTCCCTGACGCGCCAGGGACACCGGGTGGCCACCGCTGCCAGTGGAGAGGAAGGTCTGAAGCTGCTGCGCGAGCAGCGGCCGGACCTGATCGTGCTGGACGTCATGCTGCCCGGCATCGACGGGTTCGAGGTGTGCCGGCGCATCCGGCGCACCGACCAGCTGCCGATCATCCTGCTGACCGCGCGCAGCGACGACATCGACGTGGTGGTCGGCCTGGAGTCCGGTGCCGACGACTATGTCGTCAAACCGGTGCAGGGACGGGTGCTGGACGCCCGGATCCGGGCCGTGCTGCGGCGCGGCGAGCGGGAGACGAGCGACTCGGCGGTCTTCGGCAACATCGTCATCGACCGGGCCGCGATGACCGTGACCAAGAACGGGCAGGAGCTGCAGCTGACCCCGACCGAGCTGCGGCTGCTGCTGGAGCTGAGCCGGCGGCCCGGCCAGGCGTTGTCGCGGCAGCAGCTGCTGCGGCTGGTGTGGGAGCACGACTATCTCGGTGACTCGCGGCTGGTGGACGCGTGCGTGCAGCGGCTGCGGGCCAAGGTCGAGGACGTGCCGTCGTCCCCGACGCTGATCCGTACCGTGCGTGGAGTCGGCTACCGGCTGGACGCGCCTCAGTGACCGAAGAGCGGACAGAAGAGCAAGGGCGGCTCGGCGGCTGGGCCGCGGGGCGCAGGAGAGTGTGGTCGCGTCTGCGTTTCACCAGTCTGCGGCTGCGGCTGGTCGTGGTGTTCGCGCTGGTGGCGCTGACGGCGGCGGTGTCGGCGTCCGGGATCGCCTACTGGCTCAACCGGGAGGCCGTGCTCACCCGCGCCCAGGACGCGGTGCTGCGGGACTTCTGGCAGGAGATGCACAACCGGGCGGGCGCGCTGCCGGAGCATCCCTCGCAGGACGTGCTGCAGCACACCGCCGACCAGATGGCGGGCAGCGGCCAGCGGTTCGGTGTGCTGCTCGTCGGACAGGACACCGACGGGCGGACGGTGCACGGCGCCTCCGGCGGACCGGACGGCTTCACGCTGCGGGACGTGCCCGCCTCGCTGCGCGCCGCGGTGGACCGGCGCCAGCCGCTGTCGGAGACGAACAAGGCGCCGTACCACCTGTACTGGCAGCGCATCGACCTCGACGGCACGCCGTATCTGGTGGCGGGCTCGAAGGTGATCGGGGGCGGCCCGACCGGCTACATGCTCAAGTCGCTGGAGCCGGAGGCCAAGGACCTCAACTCGCTGGCCTGGTCGCTGGGGGTCGCCACGGCGCTGGCGCTGATCGGTGCGGCGCTGCTGGCGCAGGCCGCGGCGACGACCGTGCTGCGGCCGGTGCACCGGCTCGGGGTGGCGGCGCGCCGTCTCGGCGAGGGCCGGCTCGACACCCGGTTGCGGGTCTCGGGCACCGACGAACTGGCCGACCTGGCGCGGACGTTCAACAACGCGGCGGCCGCGCTGGAGAAGCGGGTCGCCGACATGGCCGCTCGGGACGAGGCCTCCCGCCGCTTCGTGGCGGACATGAGCCATGAGCTGCGCACCCCGCTGACGGCCATCACCGCGGTCACCGAGGTGCTGGAGGAGGAGCTGGACTCCGAGGGCGGCGGCATCGACCCGATGATCGAGCCGGCGGTCCGGCTGGTGGTCAGCGAGACACGACGGCTGAACGACCTGGTGGAGAACCTGATGGAGGTGACCCGTTTCGACGCGGGCACCGCCCGGCTCGTCCTGGACGACGTGGACATCGCCGACCAGATCACCGCCTGCATCGACGCCCGCGCCTGGCTGGACGCGGTGGAGCTGGACGCCGAGCGCGGCATCCACGCCCGCCTCGACCCGCGCCGCCTGGACGTCATCCTCGCCAACCTGATCGGCAACGCCCTCAAGCACGGCGGCTCCCCGGTGCGGGTGTCGGTGCGCGAGTCGGAGGAGGAGGTCGTCATCCAGGTCCGCGACCACGGCCCCGGCATCCCCGAGGATGTGCTGCCGCATGTCTTCGACCGGTTCTACAAGGCGAGCGCGTCCCGGCCGCGGTCGGAGGGCAGCGGCCTCGGCCTGTCCATCGCCCTGAACAACGCCCACATCCACGGCGGCGACATCACCGCGGCCAACCACCCCGAGGGCGGCGCGGTGTTCACCCTGCGGCTGCCGCGGGACGCCTCCGCGCTCGCCGCCGCGCAGGCGGAGGACAAGGGCGGCGGCTCCGGCCGACGGGACGGTGACGGCACGGCCCGTCAGGCCGGCCGCGAGGGCGACGGCGACGGCGGCTCGGACGGCGGCGTGCAGGAGGAGGTCCGGTGAGGTCACGCGAACGACGCAGGTGCGCGGGGTCGCTGCGCCGCCGGCTGCCGGCCCTAGCGGCCCTGGCACTGGTCCTCACCGGGTGCGGGATCCGGCCCACGCAGGTGCCCACCGACTTCGGTGCCGCGCCCTCGCGGGTGCCCTGCACACCGTCCCAGCCCGACACGGACCAGCAGCGGGCGCACGGGATCCCCGTGCAGGTGTTCCTGCTGTGCGGCGCGTCGCTCGTCGCCGTCGACCGGGTGGTGACCGTGGCGGACGGCACGGACGACGACGCCCGGCGGGTGGCGATCGCCCAGGGTCTGCTGGACCAGCTGGCCGAGGAGCCGTCGGCCGGGGAGAAGGCCGCCGGCTACCGCACGCTCGTGCCGCGCGGTCTGACGGCCTCCGGTCCGCGCGCCGGCGACCCGCAGGACGCCCTGCGGCTGAGCACCGCCCTGTCCGGCCTCGGCAGCACCGCCCTCGCGCAGCTGGTGTGCACCCTGTCGGACTCGGCCGCCGCCGAGGGCGACGGCTCGGTCGTGCTCGGCGGCCCCGACGACGGCGGGCTGCACCGCTACGCGTGCACCGACGCGGTCCGCTCCGGCCCCGGCACCACCAGGCCGCCGTCCACGCCGGTCACCTCCGGCTGACCCGGTCCGATCACGGATGCACGGCGCGGATCGATGAAGGACGAGGGCGTGTACGCGGAGTGCGGCCGCCCCCGCGTACGCGCCCGGGGTACGGACGGCGAGCCGAAGCACGGTCGGGCCCCCGGTCGGGTGACGGCCGGAACCGAACGAACCGGGGGACGCGTCTTGGGGGGCGTGCAGCGTCAAGGCTCTCTCGGCGGCAGGGCCGCCTTCCGCCTCCGTACGACGGGAGGCGTTCTCCTCGTCCTCCATGGGGCGCTCGTCGCCTGGCTGATGCTGCGTCCGCGGGACGTCCCATGGGTGGCCCCGCCCAATCTGCATCCCCTGGCCACCGTCCGCGCCGACCTGCGCCTGGGCTGGCCGGGGGCGCTGCGGCCGCTGGCCGAGGGACTGGGGCTGCTGGCCCCGCTGGGGGTGCTGCTGCCGCTGGCGCACGGCCGGCTGCGGGTCTCGCCGGTCGCCTCCCTGGCCCGTACGGTCGCGGCCGGCGCCCTGGCCTCGGTGGCCGTCGCCCTGCTGCAGACCGGGGTGCCCGGCCGGGTCGTGGACGTCGACACACTGCTGCTGAACACCGCGGGCGTGGCCGTCGCCCATCTCGCGGTGGTGCCGGCGGCCCGCTTCCTGCTCCGCCGCAGGGCCGAGCGGACCGGCTCGCCGGCGGTGTCCGGACAGGACCGGAATCAGGGGCGCACCCCGACGTATCCCAGGGTCGGCATCGCTCCGTGGAGCGATGCCGTGCCTCCTTCCGCTCCGTAACGTGGCAGGCGGACGGGGCCCGACGGGGAGGCTCCGCACGACAGCCCACGGAGGCTTTCATGACCGCCCTTGCCCGCCCCAGCCACGGCCGTGTGATCGCCGGCGTGTGCGCCGCGCTGGCCCGGCGCTTCCACACCTCGGCGACGACGATGCGGGTGATCTTCCTGCTGTCCTGCCTGCTGCCGGGCCCGCAGTTCCTGGTGTACCTGGCGCTGTGGATCCTGCTGCCCTCCGAGGACAAGGCCGCCCGGCGCACCACCTGGTGACCGCTCGGCGCACCGCCTGGCAGTCGTCCGGCGCGTTGCACGGTGACCGCTGGGTGACCGCTCGGCGCCGTACGCCGCCGTGCGCAGACGAACGCCGCCGGGGCGCACCCCCGTGACCGAGGGGTGCGCCCCGGCGGCATACGGGGGCGGTGAAGGAGGAGGTCAGCGCACGGGCAGACCGTTGACGGACAGCCCCTTCGCGGGCAGGGTCCGGACGGGCAGTCCGCCGAGCAGGCCGGTCACCGAATCCACCGGCCGGGTGGCGTCGAGGGTCCGGTCGACCGTCGGCCCCACCGGGGCCAGCGCCTGGTCGGCTCCCGGCAGCGCCTTGGTGACGTTCCCGGCGGGGAGCACCTGGCCGACGGTGTCCGCGACCTGCCCGGTCTGCGGCAGGGCCGGCGCGGCGTTCGCGGCGCCCGCGCCGACGGCGGCGAAGGCGGCACCGAGAGCGGCGACACCGAGGGTCTTGGCGGCAGACTGCTTCATGAAACGCGTCCTTGGAATGGAGAGCGGGGGAATGAGCGGTCCACGACCGTAAACACGCCGCACCGCCGACCGCAAACACCGGAATACCGGGGCGTGAGGAATTCACATCGCGCGCTGATGCGCTCCGTTCGGTCCGCCGATGCGGCGAACACCCTGGTCGCAGGGCAGGCGATAAACAGTTGTACGGATTCTCGAGCCGCACGCCCGGGCTCGACGACGTCATTCTTCACGGCTGCCCATTCATGAGAAGGAATGAAGGCCGACTTCATCGCATTGACGGTGAACCCCTGCGTGTCGTCCCTGTCGTCGAGGGCGCGGCCGGAGGCCCCGGCGCGGTGCCCGACGCGCACGCGCCCTGCCCGCGGCCGTCGATACGCAACGGTGACCGCACGGACGGGTGGCACAGCGCACAGCATCTGTCACTGTGCTGTCATGGTTGTGCTGGCGACGCCCGGGCGCACGGCCCGGCTGGGCAGGACGGCCGGCCCACGGCCGGCGGTGGTGCGCGGAGCGGTGCTGCTGCTCCCCGGCGGCCCGGAGGCCTCCGCGCGCAGACCCTCCCCCCTGCGCGCCGCCGCCCTGCTGGGCACGCTGGGACGGCGGCTGGCCCTGGCCGGCCGCGCCGACGGCCTGGCCGTGCACGTGGTGCACTACCGCTGCCGCGGCTGGAACGGCGACCGGGCGGATCCGGCGCGGGACGCCGCCTGGGCGGTCGAGGAGGCGGTACGGCGCTACGGGGACGTGCCGGTGTGTCTGGCCGGGCACGGCATGGGCGGCCGGGCGGCCCTGCGCGCGGGCGGGCACGAGGCGGTCCGCTCGGTCGTGGCCGTCGCCCCGTGGCTGCCCGAGGAGGGCACCGCGGCCGACCCGGAACCGGTGAAGCAGCTCACCGGACGGTATGTGCTGATCGTGCACGGCACGCGGGACCTGCGCACCGATCCCGAGCTGTCGTTCTCCTTCGCGGCACGGGCGAAGAAGGCCAACCGGAACGTGTGCCGGTTCGAGGTGCACACCGACGGGCACGGGCTGCGCGAGTACCGCGCCGAGGTCACCGCGCTGACCGCGAACTTCGTCAGGGCCACGCTGTTCGGGCACGAGTTCGCCCGCCCGGTGCGGGACGCGCTGGCGGCCCCGCCGCCGATCGGGCTGCGGATGCCGCTCGCCTCGGGGTTCGGCAGGCCGCCCCGGCGGCGGTGATCCGGCGGTGACGGCAGGGCGCGGGCGGGCCGCGACACAGTCGCCGCGGCCCCGCTGCGAAGCCGCCCCGGCCCGCTGCCTCACGGCTGGTGCAGCAGACGACCCCGGCGGGAGAGCAGGAACTTCTTGAACGCCGCCACCGGAGGCGTCTCCGGCCGGCCGTCCAGCCAGGCGACGCCGATCTCGCGCACCGCGCGGGGCGCCGTGACCGTCAGCTCGGCCACCCCCGGACGGGGCACGGGAGGCGGCGGCAGCAGGGCGACGCCCAGCCCGGCGGCGACCAGGCCGCGCAGGGTCTCCGCCTCCTCGCCCTCGAAGGCGATGCGCGGGGTGAAGCCGGCCTCGCGGCACAGGGCGTCGGCGATGCGGCGCATGCCGTAGCCGGGCTCCAGGGTCACGAACGCCTCCTCGGCGGCCTCCGCGAGCCTGATCCTGCGGCGCCCGGCCAGCCGGTGTCCCTCGGGCACCACCAGGCGCAGCTTCTGCTCGTCGAGGCGGCGGGCCACCAGGTCCGGGGCGTCCGGCACGGGCGAGGTCAGGCACAGGTCCAGCTCGCCGGCGCGCAGCCGCTCCAGCATGGCCCCGCCGTGGTCCTGCACCAGGCTGAAGCGGACCCGGGGATGGTCCGCGCGGAAGGCGTGCAGCAGCCCGGGCACGGTCTCGGCGCCCATGGTGTGCAGAAACCCGAAGGCGACCTTGCCGGTGGCCGGGTCGGTGTCGGCGCGGACCTGCTCGGCGGCCCGCTCGATCTCGGCGAGGGCGCGTTCGACGGAGGCGAGGAAGGTGCGGCCGGCGGGGGTGAGCGACACCGTCCGGCCCCGGCGGGCGAACAGGTCGACCCCGAGGTCCTGCTCCAGGCGGACCATCGCCCGCGACAGCGTGGACTGGGGGACGCCCATCTCCTGTGCGGCGCGCGTGACATGCTCGGTGCGGGCGACGCCGGCGAAGTGGGCGAGGCGCGGCGCGAGCAGACGGGCCAGCTCCTCGCCGTTTCCCGGGACGTCTTCTGTGTCACCGCTGCGTGACAGGCGCCCCTGCGACCTCGACTGATGCACCACGGGAACAATTATCGCCGTTCCATGCATTGGACGGAACAGTGACGGCCTCCCTACCGTCGAGGCATGAAGCCCGCCGATACCGGGGCGTCCACCGCCGTGGGCGCCGCCGACACCGACGCCGACCCCGCTTTCGCCACCACACCCGCCACCGACTCCCGGATGGTCCCCGGCGGCCCCGGTTACCGCCGGATGAGCTTCGCCCTGTTCCTGGCCGGAGTCGCCACCTTCGCCCTGCTGTACTCCACGCAGGCGCTGCTGCCGCTGATCTCCGACGGCTTCCGGGTGGCGGCGGGCGACGCGAGCTGGACGGTGGCGGCGGCCACCGGCGGTCTGGCCGTGTTCGTGCTGCCGATGAGCGCCCTGTCGGAACGGTTCGGCCGGCGGACGGTGATGACGGCGTCCCTGGCGGTCGCGGTGACCCTCGGTCTGCTGGTGCCGTTCGCGCCCTCGCTGGGCGTGCTGGTGGTGCTGCGGGCGCTGCAGGGCGCGGCGCTGGCGGGCCTGCCCGCCTCCGCCCAGGCGTACATGGCGGAGGAGGTCAGCCCCTCGGCGCTGGTCTCGGCGATCGGGCTGTTCGTGGCCGGCAACAGCGTGGGCGGGATGAGCGGCCGGATCATCGCCGGCTGGATCGCCCAGGAATGGGGCTGGCGGATCGCCGTCGGCGTGATCGGGGTGATCGCGGTGGTCTGCGCGGTGGCGTTCCGGATGCTGCTGCCCGCGCCGCGGCACTTCACGGCCGGCTCGCTGCGTCCCCGCGTCCTGCTGGGCACGGTCCGCGACCACCTGGCCCATCCGCTGCTGCGCCGCCTGTACGCGATCGGCGCGCTGTTCATGACGGTCTTCGGCGGCGTCTACACGGTGATCGGCTATCGCCTGACCGAAGCGCCGTTCTCGCTGCCGCAGGGCATCATCGGGTCGGTGTTCCTGGTGTACCTGGTGGGCACGGTGTCGGCGTCGGCGGCGGGCCGGCTGGTGCGCCGGCTGGGCCGCAGGGGCGCCCTGTACCTGGCGGGTGCCACGACCGCGGCGGGTCTGCTGGTGTCGCTGGTGGACTCGGTGGTGCTGATCCTCATGGGCCTGGTGCTGATCACGGCGGGCTTCTTCGCCGGGCACGCGGTGGCCTCGTCGGCGGTCAGCCGGACGGCCTCCCACGGGCGGGCGCAGGCCTCGGCCCTGTACCAGTCGATGTACTACATCGGCTCCAGCGTCGGCAGCACGGTCGGTGCGACGGCCTTCCACGCCGAGGGCTGGCCCGGCACGGTCGGGGTGGGCCTGCTGGCCGTGCTGGGCGTCGGGGTGATCACCCTGCTGGGGACGCGGGCGGCCAGGGCCGAGGCCCGCAACGAGGAGCACCCGGCGACCGTCTGACGCCTCCTCTCCCCCGCTCCGGCCCGCGTCGTCGTGCGCTTCCGGGCGCCGTTGTCGGCGGGCTGCGGTGGTTTCGGCGCAGCCCGGTGCGAGGGGGCACCGGACAGGGCCGCAGGGGCGGGGGTGGACGACGACGGCCGACGCGACGGCGGCACAGGACCTCGACGCGCAGCTGGAGCCGTACCGGGTCGAGCTGACCGGCCACTGCTACCGCATGCCGGGCTCGTCCCTCGAGGCGGAGGACGCGGTGCAGGACACGCTGATGCGTGCCTGGCGCAGCCACGGGACGTTCCCGGGCCGCTCCGGTCTCCGCTCGTGGCTGTACCGGATCGCGACCCACGTGTGCCTGGACATGCTGTCGGCCGGCGGCAGGCGGGCCCGGCCGATGGACCTGACCGGTGCCACGCCGCTTGCCCGGGCGGCCCTCACGCCCCGCCCGGACAGCACCTGGCTGGAGCCGGTGCCGGACGGCCGGGTGCTGCCGTCCGCGCAGGACCCGGCGGAGGCGGTGGTCGCCAAGGAGTCGGTGCGGCTGGCGTTCGTGGCGGCGCTGCCGCAGCTGCCGCCGAGGAAGCGGGCGGTGCTGCTCCTGCGGGAGGTGCCGGCCTGGAAGGCGAGCGAGGTCGCCGAGCTGCTGGACACCGCGGTCGCCTCGGTCAACAGCGCGTTGCAGCGGGCCCGCGCGACCCTCGCCGCGTGGGCGGACCGCGGTGCGCGGGCGGCGGTGTCCGACCCGCTGGACGCACGCCAGCGCACGCTGCTGCTGGACCGCTGTGTGCGGGCCTTCGAGGGGGACGACAGGGCGGCGCTGACCGCGCTGCCGCACGGGGACGCGGTGATGACGATGCCGCCGTTCGACCTGTGGCTGTCCGGGGCGGCGGACATCACCGGTTTCATGACCACCGTCGGCGCCTCCTGCGCGGGCTCGCGCCTGATACCGGTGGCGGCCAACGGGCTGCCCGCCTACGCCCCGTACGAACCGGACCCGGAGCAGGGCGGCTGGGCGCCGTGGGCCCTGCAGGTGCTGGAGATCTCGGCGGGCCGGATCACCGGGTTCCGCTGTTTCCTCGACACCGCGCGGCTGTTCCCGCTGTTCGAGGTGCCGCAGCAGCCGGCGGAACGGCACGGTCCGGCCGTCCGGGACCGCTGACACAGATCACATTGACCCCTCGGTCCGCGCACCGGAGGGTTGGCATGTGCAAGGCGTGCTGAGCGGGTTCGCGGTGATCGCGGTCGTCATCGGGGCCGGCTATGCGATGGGCCGGCGCGGCTCGCTCGGCGCGCAGGGCCGGGAGGTGCTCACCAGGCTGGCCTTCCACGCGGCCACTCCGGCACTGCTGTTCACCACGCTGGCCCGTGCGGACCTGTCCGTGATCTTCTCCGGCCGGCTGCTGGTGACGGCCCTGAGCACGGCGGTGGCCGCGGGTGTCTTCGTGGCGGTCGGCGCGGCCCGCGGCTGGGGCCTGGGTCGCACCACGATCGGCGCGCTGTGCTCCAGTTACGTCAACGCCGGGAATCTCGGCATCCCCATCGCGGTGTACGTCCTCGGCGACGCCTCCCTGGTCGCGCCGGTGCTGCTGTTCCAGCAGGTGCTGGTCACCCCGCTCGCCCTGACCGTCCTCGACCTGTCCGGCGCGGGCGCGAAGGGGCCGCTGTGGCGACGGCTGCTGACGCCGTTGCGCAACCCGGTGGCGGTGGGCTCCCTGAGCGGTGTGCTGGTCTCCGCGACCGGCGTGCATCTGCCCGGCCCGGTCATGGAACCCCTCATCCTGATCGGCAACATGTCGGTTCCGGCCGTCCTGCTCGCCTTCGGCATCTCCCTGCGCGGCAGCACGGCACCCGGCCGGGGCCGGGACCGTCACCTGGTGCTGCTGTCGGTGGCGCTGAAGTCGGTGGGCCAGCCGGTGGTGGCCTGGGCACTGGCGGCGGGGGTGTTCTCCCTGCGCGGTGCACCGCTGCTGGACGTGGTGGTGACCGCGGCGCTGCCCGCCGCACAGAACCTGTACACCTACGCCGGCCGCTACCGGGTGGGCGAGTCGCTGGCGCGGGAGTCGATCCTGCTGTCGACGCTTCTGTCGGTGCCGGTACTGGTGGTGGTGGCGGCCCTCCTCGGGTGAGGGGGGCGTCGCTCGACCGGGAACCCGCCGGCGTCCGGCACGAGGCAGAAGGGCTCCGGGATCGTCACGGGCTCGCCGCCCTTGCCGCCCTCGGGCTCCTCCGTCTCCTCCCGGAGCCGGACGAGCTCGTCCCGGCTCTGCTCGGGGTCGTCGCCGACGATGTGCACGCGCACGGCAGCTCTCCCCTCGGTGTGTCACCGATCCCGGCACGCCGAACGGGACCGGCGGCACGTCCACCGGTCCTGTTCACCCCGACGAGGAAGCGTCTGATCAGGCGATGCGCTCCAGCACCACCGGCGACGGCGTGAAGTCCGTGCCCGGGGCCGCGATGTCGTACGAGCCCTGCACCGCCTGCAGCGCGTAGTCGAAGCGCTCGGGGGTGTCGGTGTGCAGGGTCAGCAGGGGCTGACCGGCCGTCACCGTGTCGCCCGGCTTGGCGTGCAGCTCCACACCGGCCGCGGCCTGCACCGGGTCCTCCTTGCGGGCGCGGCCCGCGCCCAGGCGCCAGGCGGCCACACCGATGTCGTAGGCGTCCAGGCGGGTGAGCACACCGGTGGCGGGCGCCGTCACCACATGCTGTTCGCGGGCGGTGGGCAGCGGGGCGTCCGGGTCGCCGCCCTGGGCGGCGATCATCCGCCGCCAGACGTCCATCGCCGAGCCGTCGGCCAGGGCCTTGGCCGGGTCGGCATCCTTCAGGCCGGCCGCGTCCAGCATCTCCCGGGCCAGGGCGAGGGTCAGCTCGACGACGTCCTTCGGGCCGCCGCCCGCCAGGACCTCCACCGACTCGCGGACCTCCAGGGCGTTGCCCGCGGTCAGGCCGAGCGGCGTCGACATGTCGGTGAGCAGCGCGACCGTCCTCACGCCGGAGTCGGTGCCCAGGCCGACCATCGTGCGGGCCAGCTCACGCGCGTCCTGCAGGTTCTTCATGAAGGCGCCGGAGCCGACCTTCACGTCCAGCACCAGGCTGCCCGTGCCCTCCGCGATCTTCTTGGACATGATGGAGGACGCGATCAGCGGGATCGCCTCGACCGTGCCGGTCACGTCGCGCAGCGCGTAGAGCTTCTTGTCGGCGGGTGCGAGGCCGTCGCCGGCCGCGCAGATCACCGCGCCGACGCGGTCCAGCACGGACAGCATCTCCTCGTTGGACAGCAGGGCGCGCCAGCCGGGGATCGACTCCAGCTTGTCCAGGGTGCCGCCGGTGTGGCCGAGGCCGCGGCCGGACAGCTGCGGGACGGCCGCGCCGCACGCGGCGACCAGCGGGGCCAGCGGCAGGGTGATCTTGTCGCCGACGCCGCCCGTGGAGTGCTTGTCGGCGGTCGGCCGGGACAGCGAGGAGAAGTCCATGCGCTCGCCGGAGGCGATCATCGCGGCGGTCCAGCGGGCGATCTCCCGGCGGTTCATGCCGTTGAGCAGGATGGCCATGGCCAGCGCGGACATCTGCTCGTCGGCGACCTCCCCGCGGGTGTACGCGTCGATCACCCAGTCGATCTGCTCGTCGCTGAGTTCGCCGCGGTCCCGCTTGGTGCGGATGACGGAGATGGCGTCCATGGCCATGGGGTTCGGTTCCTTCCGGGTGCGAAGGGTGCGGCCCCGTGCCGGCCGGCCACGGGGGACGGCGCGCACGGGGCCGCTCGGTGGTTCACTTGCTCAGATGCTCCGGCCCGAAGGCCTGCGGCAGCATCTGCGACAGAGGACGGATGCCTGCCGGGGTCTCCAGCAGCAGCTCCGGCCCGCCGAACTCGTACAGCAGCTGCCGGCACCTGCCGCACGGGACGAGGATCTCACCACGGCCGTCCACGCAGGTGAAGTGGGTCAGCCGGCCGCCGCCGCTGTTGAGCAGCTGGGAGACCAGACCGCACTCCGCGCACAGGCCGAGGCCGTAGGAGGCGTTCTCGACGTTGCAGCCGGTGACGATCCGGCCGTCGTCGACCAGGGCGGCGGCGCCGACCGGGTAGCCCGAGTAGGGGGCGTAGGCCCGGCCCATCGCCGCGCGTGCCTCCTCGCGCAGTGCCGCCCAGTCGAACGTCGCCGCCGCGGATGTCACTTGCCCTGTCCCTTCCGGTACGGCAGGCCGTCCGCCTTCGGCATCCGCAGGTGCTGCGCGGACAGCGACAGCACCAGCAGGGTGACGAGGTACGGGGTCGCGGTCACGACCTGCTTGGGTACGTCGTCGGTGCCGGCGTACCACAGGAACATCAGCGCCGAGACCACCGCGGTGATCACCGCCGGGACGATGCGCTTGCGCCACACCAGGTACGCCACCCCGAACACCAGCAGGATCGCCAGCAGCAGGATCAGCGCGTGGACGTTGGTGGTGCCGCCGCGCAGGTTCAGGCTGTCGGTGTAACCGAACAGGCCGGCGCCCAGGGCGAGGCCGCCCGGCATCCAGTTGCCGAAGATCATCGCGGCGAGGCCGATGTAGCCGCGGCCCGCGGTCTGTCCGTCGAGGTAGACGTTGGAGGCCACGATGGACAGGAAGGCGCCGCCGAGGCCGGCGAAACCGCCGGAGATGATCACGGCGAGGTACTTGTACAGGTAGACGTTGACACCGAGGGACTCGGCGGCCACCGGGTTCTCGCCGCAGGAGCGCAGCCGCAGCCCGAAGGCGGTGCGCCACAGCACCCACCAGGACAGCGGCACCAGGGCGACGGCGACCACGGTCAGCGGCGACAGATTGGTGAACACACCACCGATCAGGCCGGCCAGGTCGGAGACCAGGAACCAGTGCTTGCCGTTGAGGGTCTGCAGCGCGTCCGACAGACCGGGCACGGAGAAGGTGCCCAGCGAGTCGATCGGCGGGGACTGCTTGGAGGAGCCCTGCGGGGCGTCCTCGAAGGTGAACTTCGACAGGTAGCGGGTCAGGCCCAGGGCCAGGATGTTGATGGCCACACCGGAGACGATGTGGTTGACGTTGAACGTCACGGTGGCGATGGCGTGCAGCACGGCGCCGATGCAGCCGCCGATGATCCCGAAGATCACACCGGTCCACGGGCCCCACTGGTAGCCGGCCCAGGCACCGAACCAGGTGCCCAGGATCATCATGCCTTCCAGGCCGATGTTGACCACACCGGCCCGCTCGGCCCACAGGCCGCCCAGGCCCGCCAGGCCGATGGGGACGGCCAGCCGGAGCGCGGTGGACACCTGCCCGGTGGAGGTGATCTCGTTCGCGCCGGTGATCAGGCGGACGACCGAGGTCAGGACCAGGACGCCCGCGATGATCAGCAGGAGCACCGGCAGGGAGAACCGGCGGCCGTTCCGGGCGGACGGCTTCGCCTGCGGCTTGGCGATGGTCGAGGTGGTCATCGGGCCGCCACCTCCTTCTTCTCGGAGTTGTTCTGGGCGGCGACCGCGGCGGCGAGTTCGGCGCCGACCCGCTTCTGCTGGCGGCGCAGGCCCCACTGCCGGACGGCCTCGTAGGAGATGACGACCGCGAAGACGATCAGGCCCTGCATGATGGTGGCGATCTCCTTCTCGTACGCCACCGGGGTGGCGTAGTCGAGCGCGGGAGAGGCCTTGTCGAGGAAGGCGATCAGCAGTGCGGCGAAGGCGATGCCGACCGGGTTGTTGCGGCCGAGCAGCGCGATGGTGATGCCGGTGAAGCCGAGACCGGTGGGGAAGCTCAGGCTGTAGGTGTGGGAGTCGCCGAGCAGCAGCGGCAGGCCGGACAGGCCCGCGACCGCGCCGGAGATCAGCATCGCGGTGAGCACCATCTTCTTGGCGTCGACACCGGAGGCCGCGGCGGCGGTCTCGGACTCGCCGGTGGCACGCAGGTCGAAGCCGAAGCGGGTGCGGTTGAGGACGATCCAGTAGACGATGCCCATGGCCACGGCGAGGAACACCAGGCCGTAGATCTCGCCGACGTCCGCGCCCAGGTCGATGCCGGGGAACCAGCCGGACTCGTGCATGGGGCCGGTCGTCATGTTGTTGCCGACCTGCACGCCCCACACGTCCTTGAGGGTCAGGTAGCCGATGAGGGCGGTGGCGATGGAGTTGAGCATGATCGTGGCGACGACCTCGCTCACGCCCCGGGTGACCTTCAGGACCCCCGCGATGCCGGACCAGAAGGCGCCGGTGAGCATGCCGACCAGCAGCAGCACGGGGATCTGCAGGAAGGACGGCAGGGCGAGGTGGGCGCCGACCGCGGCGGTGATCACCGCGGCGAGCCGGTACTGGCCGTCGACGCCGATGTTGAACAGGTTCATCCGGAAGCCGATGGCCACCGCCAGCGCCGCCAGGTAGTACATCGACGCCTGGTTGATGATCAGCACCTGGACGTCGGAATAGCCGGCCTGCTGGAGCATCAGCGTGTACGGCTCGATCGGGCTCTTGCCCGAGGCGATCAGCACGACCGAGGTCAGCACGATCGCCGCGACGAGGGCGATGACCGGGCCGGCCACCGCCAGGAGCACCCGCTCCTTGTCGAACTTCTTCATCGGGCCTCGCCCTCCGGGCCGGCGGTGTCGTCGGTGTCTGCGTGTTCCAGGTGGCCGGAGGCGGCACCCGTCATGGCCGAGCCCAGCTCCTCGGGGGTGATGGTGGCCGGGTCGGCGTCCGCGACCAGCCGGCCGTTGTAGATCACCCGCAGGGTGTCGGACAGGCCGATCAGCTCGTCGAGGTCGGCGGAGATCAGCAGCACGGCCAGGCCCTCGCGGCGGGCGGCGCGGATCTGGTCCCAGATCTGCGCCTGCGCGCCGACGTCCACACCGCGGGTGGGGTGGGCGGCGATGAGGAACTTCGGGTTGTGGCTCATCTCCCGGCCGACGATCAGCTTCTGCTGGTTGCCGCCGGACAGGGAGGCGGCGGTGACGTCGATGCCGGGGGTGCGGACGTCGTACTCCTCGACGATCCGGCGGGTGTCGGCCTGGGCGGCCTTGGGGTCGAGCCAGAAGCCCTTGGCGTTGGGGCGTTCGGTGACGTGCCCGAGGATGCGGTTCTCCCACAGCGGTGCTTCCAGCAGCAAACCGTGGCGGTGGCGGTCCTCGGGGATGTAGCCGACGCCGCTCTCGCGACGCTTGCGGGTGGGCCAGGCGGTGATCTCCTCGCCCTCCAGTGTGATGGTGCCGGAGTCGGCGGGCTTGAGGCCGATGAGCGCCTCGATCAGCTCCGTCTGGCCGTTGCCCTCGACGCCCGCGAGGCCCAGGACCTCGCCGGCGCGGATGGTGAAGCTGATGTCGTCCAGGACGGCACGGCCGCCCTCCGCCTCCAGCCGCAGCTTGTCGACGGTGAGCACGGGCCGGTCGGTGACGGTGGACTCGGCGGTCTCCGGGGTGGGCAGCTCGCTGCCGACCATCAGCTCGGCGAGCTGGCGCGGGGTGGTCTCGGAGGGCACGGCGGTGCCGACCGTGGTGCCGCGGCGTATGACGGTGATGTCGTCGGCGACCGCGAGGACCTCGCCGAGCTTGTGCGAGATGAAGATGACGGACAGGCCCTCGGACTTCAGCTCGCGCAGGTTGGCGAAGAGCGCGTCCACCTCCTGCGGGACGAGCACGGCGGTGGGCTCGTCGAGGATCAGGGTGCGGGCACCGCGGTAGAGGACCTTGAGGATCTCCACGCGCTGACGGTCGGCGACACCGAGGGTCTCCACCAGGGCGTCGGGGCGCACCCCGAGGCCGTACCGGCCGGAGATCTCCTCGATCTTCCTGCGGGCGGCGCCGCCGATGCCGTGCAGCTTCTCGCTGCCCAGCACGACGTTCTCCAGCACGGTCAGGTTGTCGGCCAGCATGAAGTGCTGGTGGACCATGCCGATGCCGCGCGCGATGGCGTCGGCGGGGCTGTTGAAGGCGACCTGCTCGCCGTCGATCGTGATGGTGCCCTCGTCCGGCTTCTGCATGCCGTAGAGGATCTTCATCAGGGTCGACTTGCCGGCGCCGTTCTCGCCGACGAGGGCATGGACGGTGCCCTTGCGGACCGTCAGATGGATGTCGTGGTTCGCCACGACACCGGGGAAACGTTTGGTGATGCCCGCGAGCTCCACCGCGGCGGTCGAGGAAGCGGTGGGCGGAGGGCTGCTGGACGCGTCGATGGCGCACTCTCCTTGAGAAAGGGGCCCGCAGCTCTACGCGCATAGCGCCCCTGCTGTACACACTGCCCGGGCCCCGGCCGGTGCTGTGTCACCGGCCGTCCGGTCCGAGCATTCTGCCGTGAACGGGGTGCGGGCCGCTGTGGTCACCCGCACCCCGTTTCCCGGCCGGGACGCTGCCCGGCAGCGTCCTTGGCGACCGTGTCTGCGACAGGCCGGGCCCGTCTCAGGAGGTCTTGACGGTGATGGTGCCGTTCTTGATGGCTTCCTCGGCCTTCTTCACCGCGTCCTGGATCTCGGCGTTGTTCTTGAAGACCGGGTTGGAGTCGGACAGGCTCACGCCGCCGGTGGCCAGGCTGGCCCGCACCTCACCGGTCTGCGGCGTGCCGTCCTTGACCGACTTGGCCAGGTTGTACACCGCGCCCGCGACGTCCTTCATCGCCGAGGTGAGGATGGCGTCCTTGTACTTGGCCAGCGCGGCCTGCTTGTACTGGTCGGAGTCGACACCGATGGCCCAGATCTTGTGCGTGGACGCCGCCTTGATGACGCCCTGGCCGGACAGGCCGGCCGCGGCGTAGATGACGTCGGCGCCGGCGTCGATCTGGCCGTTGGCCGCGTTCTCGCCCTTGTCGGGGCTGGAGAAGCCGCCCTCGGAGGCGGTCTCGGTCAGGTACTGCGACTTGACCGTGACGCCCTTCTTGGTGTCCTGGACACCCTGCTTGAAGCCGGCCTCGAACTTGTGGATGAGCGGTACGTCGACACCGCCGATGAAGCCGACCACGTTCGACTTGGTCGCCTTGGCCGCGGCCACACCGGCCAGGTAGGAGGCCTGCTCCTCGTGGAAGACCAGGTCGGCGACGTTGTTCGCCTTGACGGTCTCGTCGTCGACGATGCCGAAGGTGGTCTTCGGGTACTTGGCGGCGACCTCCTTGACGGCCGGCGCGTAGGCGAAGCCGACGCCGATCACCGGGTTGTACCCCTGCTTGGCGAGGGTCTCCAGACGCTGGACCTTGTCGGCGTCCGACTCCCCGTCCTGCGGCTCGACGGCGGTGGACTTGTAACCGAACTCCTTGTCGGCCTTCTCCATGCCGGCGGTGGCGGCGTCGTTGAAGGACTGGTCGCCCTTGCCGCCGACGTCGTAGGCGAGGGCCAGACCGAGGTTCTTGCCTCCGCCGGCGGACTCGCTGGACGAGCTGCCACAGGCGGAGACGGTGACGGCGAGGGCTGCGGTTGCCACACCTGCAACCGCGATACGGGACACCCGGCGCATGGAACGAGACTCCTTCGTGCAAGCGCCCGGACCAGGCGCTGGTTCCGCCGCAGCGTAACGCGCGTAGAACAGTCGGAAAACCCCTTCTGTCCCCTCCGTTATCGAGCTGTGGCCGCACCGTGCGCGACTCGCACGGACAGCGCCGGATCTCTTGCGGAGGGCGAGGTGTTGCCCGGCACGCAGCTGTGCCGAGAACCCCCGTGCGGCGAGGCGAGCCGAATCCTACTGGAGGCGGCGGACGACGGTGGCCGTTCCGGTACGGTCCGCTCGCCGCGGGCACGAGGCGCAGACGGCGACGCCGCCGGTCCGGCGAACGGCCCCGGTGCCGGGGCCGTTCTGGAAGCGCCGCAGTACCGCACGGACCGCGTCGCCGCACATCTGCGGTACCGCGCCGGATGCGGCGGGGTGCTCAGTGCGCCGGGTGCAGCAGGGCCGCCGCGGTGAACAGCTCCACGCCGACCCGGATCGCGGACTCGTCCGCGTCGAAGTCGCCCTGGTGCAGGTCGCG
This sequence comes from Streptomyces thermoviolaceus, assembly GCF_045209695.1. Lineage (NCBI taxonomy): Bacteria > Bacillati > Actinomycetota > Actinomycetes > Kitasatosporales > Streptomycetaceae > Streptomyces > Streptomyces thermoviolaceus. Next base: position 2,211,162 of record NZ_CP109280.1, read on the forward strand.
CAGGGTCCGCTCGCCGGGGGTGCGCACGCCCAGCCGGGCCATGGCGCCGGGCACGTGCTCCAGGTACCAGGAGAAGTCCTCGCCGCCGAGGCTCTGTTCGGTGCTCTCCACCGACTCCGGGCCGCGCCGGGCGGTCATGGCCTTGCGCAGCAGTTCGGTGACCTCCGGCCGGTTGACCACCGGCGGCACCCCGCGCACGTAGTTGATCTCCGACTTGGCCTTGTGCAGGTTGGCCACCTCGTCGATCGCGGCGACCACGATGTCGGGGGCCTGCCGCCAGGCGTCGATGTCCAGGCAGCGCACGGTGCCGGACAGTTCGGCGTGCTGGGGGATGACGTTCGGGGCGTGCCCGGACTCGATGCGTCCCCAGGTCACGGCGAGCCCGGCGCGGGTGTCGACCCGGCGGCCGACCAGTGCGGGCACATCGGTGACGACCCGCGCGGCCGCAGTGACCAGGTCGGTCGTCAGGTGCGGACGGGCGCTGTGCCCGCCGGGGCCGTCGAGGGTGACCTCCAGCCGGTCGCAGGCGGAGGTGATCGCGCCCTGCCGCAGCCCGATCATCCCGGCGTCCACGCGCGGGTCGCAGTGCACGGCGAGGATGCGGCTGACGCCCTCCAGCACACCCGCCTTGATCGCCTCGGTCGCCCCGCCGGGAAGCACCTCTTCGGCGGGCTGGAAGATCAGCCGGACGGGCCGCGGCAGCAGACCCTGCCGGTCCAGGTCGGCCAGGACCAGGCCGGCGCCGAGCACCACGGTGGTGTGCACGTCGTGGCCGCAGGCGTGGGCGCGGTCGGGCACGGTGGAGCGGTACGGGCACTCGGTCTTGGTGTCCGGGATGGGCAGCGCGTCGATGTCGGCGCGCAGCGCGAGGATGCCGGGGGTCACGGCGCCGGGGATCAGGTCGTCCGCGCCGGGCCCGGCGGGCCGACCGATGTCGTCGGTGTCCGCGGCGTCAGCGCCGATGTCGCAGACGAGGCCCGTCCCGGCCGGAAGCACCCGGGGAGCGAGGCCGGCCTTCTCCAGCCGCTCCTTGATCGCGGCGGTGGTGCGGAACTCCTGGTTGCCGAGCTCCGGATGCATGTGCAGGTCGCGGCGGAACGCGACGAGTTCGGCGAACAGCGCCTCGGGCAGGGTGCCGGGCAGCGTGGCTTCCGCGGGGACTTCGACCTCGGACTCTGGGGACATCAGGTGCTTCACCCTCTGGAGGGTATGCCGCCGGAACGGTCAACTGTCCCACGATCAACAAAAATTCAGCCCGTCAGGGGAAAGAAAAACCGGCCGCCGGCGCATGGACGTGGTCCGGGACGGGTACACATCGGCAACCGTCCCGCACTGCTTTCTTCACGGATACCACGCCCGGCGGGGGCCACGCCCCTCATGTCCGAGCTGTGGACACCACCACACGTACGTCTGACCAGCGAGTACCCCACAGGTGCCGAGGTCAGCCGGGCTGCGCCGTCCGGGCGAGGCGGTGCACCGCCCGTGCCGTGTCCGTCACCCCGGCCAGGAAGCGCCGGGCGGCCGGGGAGGCACCGGCGGTCAGCCAGGCGGGGTCGATGTCGCAGACGGCGACCCGGACACCGGTGCCGGCCAGGGCGAGCGGCAGGGTGTGCACGACCGTCGAGGGGAAGCTGAGCACCGTACGGCCGACCGGGCCGCGCCGGGCGATCAGTTCCAGCGGCAGGTCGGGCCGGACCACCTCCAGGCCGGTGGTGACCGCGACCCGGTGCAGCTTGTCCGCGCTCTCCCGGCGGTGGGCGAAGTAGCGGCGCGCCCCGTGCGCGGCGGCCAGGGCGCGGACCGCGCCGAGGTAGCGGTCCCGGTCGACCACGCCCGTCTCCACCAGGGAGGTGCCCACGAGGTCGGCGCCCGCGAGGACGCGGGGCGGGCCGAAGCGGGCGCGGGTCCAGGCGAGGCCGTTGCCGGTCACCGTCACCCCCTCGGGCACCTCGTCCAGCGGCATCGCGGAGAAGATCTCCACCCGGCGTTCCCGGGCACCGGTGCGGCCGGCGCCCGGGGTGAGCCGGCGGCGGGCGAGGGCCGAGACGGGAGCGAGCAGCGCCTCGCGCGGGCCGGGCCGGCCGCCCTTGCGGTGCCAGCGCACCAGCCGTTCCCCGCGGCTGAGCTGAGCGGCGAACTCCAGGGTGGCGGTGCCGTCGTCCACGACCACGAGGTCGGGCGCCCGGGTGAGGGCGAGCAGCAGGTGCACGTACCGGGAGAACGGATCGCCCACCACCACGCGCCGGGCCCGGCGCAGCCACCCGGCCAGGGCGCCCACGGTGCGCACCGGTGCCCCGGCGCCGCCGCGGGCCTCCTCCCAGCGGACCTCGTGTCCGTCCCGGCGGGCGAGCTCGGCCATGCGCCGCAGCTGGCCGCGGGTCATCGGGTCGGACGGGGACAGCACGACGACGGTGAGCGGCCCGTCCTGCAGCGGCCCCCGGGCGTGGACCCACTCCAGGACGTTGAGCAGCTGCACCGGGCTCTCGACGAAGGCGAGGGTGCGGGGGGTCATGACGGCGGCACCGCGGTCCGGGCTCACACCGCGACCGGCGCGCCGGCGACCGGCTCACCGGCCGCCGCGGCGCGCTCGGCCTCGGCGACGACACCGGCGACCCGGCGCAGCTTCTTCATCGGCGCCAGCTCGGAGTCGTAGACCCGCTTGACGCCGTCGCCGAGCGCGGTCTCGATGGTGCGGATGTCGCGGACCAGGCGGGCCAGGCCCTGCGGCTCGACGGAGGCCGCCTGGTCGGAGCCCCACATGGCGCGGTCGAGGGTGATGTGGCGTTCGACGAACACGGCACCGAGGGCGACGGCGGCGAGCGTGGTCTGCAGGCCGGTCTCGTGGCCGGAGTAGCCGATCGGGACGTTCGGGTACTCGTGCCGCAGGGTGTCGATCACCCGCAGGTTCAGTTCCTCCGCCTTGGCCGGGTAGGTGGAGGTGGCGTGGCACAGGACGATGTTCTCCGAGCCGAGGACCTCGACCGCGTGCCGGATCTGCTGCGGGGTGGACATGCCGGTGGACAGCACGACGGTGCGGCCGGTGGCGCGCAGGGTGCGCAGCAGCTCGTCGTCGGTGAGGGAGGCGGAGGCCACCTTGTGGGCGGGCACGTCGAACTTCTCCAGGAAGGCGACGGACTCGGTGTCCCACGGGGAGGCGAACCAGTCGATGCCCTTGTGCCGGCAGTAGGCGTCGATCTGCCGGTACTCGTCCTCGCCGAACTCCACCCGGTGCCGGTAGTCGAGGTACGTCATCCGGCCCCAGGGGGTGTCGCGTCGGACGTCCCACTGGTCGCGCGGGGTGCAGATCTCAGGGGTGCGCTTCTGGAACTTCACGGCGTCGCATCCGGCCTCGGCGGCCACGTCGATCAGCTTCAGAGCGGTGTCCAGGTCGCCGTTGTGGTTGATGCCGATCTCGGCGGTGATGTAGACGGGGCGACCGGGGCCGACCTCGCGGGTGCCGAGGGTGCGGATGCGGGGGTGGGTGGTCGTGACGGTCATGACGGCAGATGTCCTCACGTGAACAGGCAAGGAAGAGATGGGGGTCGGGTCAGAAGGAAGAGATGGGGGTCGGGTCAGGCGGGAGGATCAGGCGGGGAGGGCGTCGAGCCAGGGGCCGAGCAGCCAGCCGGCGATCTCCCGGACCGCGCCGGCGCCGCCGGGGCGGGTGGTGACCGCGCGGGCCGCGCCGCGCACCGCCTCGTGGGCGTCGGCGACCGCCACGGGCCAGCCGACGAGGGCGAAGCACGGCAGGTCGTTGACGTCGTTGCCGGCGTAGAGCACCCGCTCGGGCGCGACGCCCTGCTCCTCGCACCACTGCTTCAGCGCCTGGTCCTTGCGGTCCACGCCGTGCAGCACGGGGATGCGCAGTTTGCGCGCGCGGGCGGCGACGACCGGGTTCTGCTCCGTGGACAGGATCAGCAGCTTCAGGCCGGCGCGGCGCAGCGCGGCGACGCCCAGTCCGTCGCCGCGGTGGACGGCGACGAACTCGTGCCCCTCGGCGTCGATCAGCACCCGGTCGTCGGTCTGGGTGCCGTCGAAGTCGAGGACGACGGCGTCGACGTCGCCGGGGCCGGGCAGGGCGCCGGGCCGGCCGGCGTCGAGGAGGGGCGCCAGGGCGCGGGCGCGGGCCAGGTCGTGCGGGTCGTCGATCTCCAGCACCCGGGCCGGGTCGGTGCGCACCAGCTCGGTGCGGCCGAAGAAGCGGTGCCGGTGGCTGCGCAGGCCGTCGGCGTCCATGGCGTAGGCGGCGCCGGTCTCCAGCAGGTCCTCGGGGCGGTCCTGGCGGCGCGGGCGGTGGGTCTTGGCGTGGTTGACGCCGGTGCCGCCCGTCCGGGCGTCCGTCTCCCGCCACACGAAGCCGTGGAAGGGTGCGACGGTCAGGGCGGTGTCGGCGCCGTCGACGGCGACCGCGCGGGCCACCGCGTCGATGTCCTCGGGCAGCAGGAACGGGCTGGTGCACTGCACCAGCAGCACCACGTCGGCCCGGGTGCGGTGCCGCTCCTCGTGGTCGTCCAGGGCGTGCAGCACGGCCGCCTCGGACGTTGCGGTGTCGTCGGCCAGTGCGGCGGGCCGCAGCACCACCTCGGCGCCGGCCCGGCGGGCCGCGGCGGCGATGGCGGCGTCGTCGGTGGAGACCACCACGTCGGTCACCAGCCGGGCGGCCCGGCAGGCGCGCACGGCGCGCGCCACCAGCGGGACGCCGCCGACGGGGGCGAGGTTCTTGGCGGGCACGCCCTTGGAGCCGCCGCGGGCGGGTATCACCGCGAGCACGCGGCGGTCGCGGGCGCCGCGGCCCGCCGGGGTGTCGGTCATGGGTTCTGCTCCTCGGGCAGGGGTCTCGGTGCGGCTCACAGCTCCCCCAGCCGCCGCACGACGGGGGCGATGCGCTGGACGCCGTGCCGGTAGGCGCCGCGGGCCGCACGGCGCACGAGCTGCCGGGCCGGTCCGGGGGCGCGGTCGGCGGGCGGGGTGCCGGGCAGCAGGGCGCCGTCGGGGGCGAGGTGGTGGCGGGCGAGGATGCCGGGCAGATAGCCGGGGGCGGTGGCGAGGCTGTACCAGGGGGCGAGCGGCGGCAGCCCGCCGGGCGTGTCCAGCAGGGAGTCGACGCGGGCGCGGGCCGCCGCGAAGGCGGTGTCGCCGGAGCCGTCGGCGGCGACGCCCTGCCGGGCCGTCCACCGAGGGTCGGGCTCGGGCAGATGGCCGGCGTCGAGCTGGTCCCAGGAGGCCAGGCAGCCGGAGCCGGTGAAGTAGTGGTTGCCGAGCGCCTCGCGCACCCCGAGGTCGGTGAGGATCGCGGTGGGGATGTGGCGGTGCAGGGCCTCCAGGGCGGCGGTGGAGCTGACCGTGACCAGCAGGTCGGTGCCGTCCAGGACCTCGCCCATGGGTCCGTGCACCAGGTGCAGGTTGGGCGGCAGGTCGGTGGCGCGGGCGAGCTTCTGGTAGGGCAGCTCCTCCAGGTGCGTGGTGTGCTCGCCGACCCGGGAGCGCAGCTTGAGCAGCACCTGCCGGTCGGGGTGCAGCCGGGCGTGCCGGATCAGCCGGTCGAGGAGGTAGGCGCGGTCCGTGCGGGTGTCCGGCACGGACGGCTGGGCCGCGAAGACCACGGTGTACGGCCTGTTCCCGCCGCGCGCGGCCCAAGCCCCGCGGTAGGGGGTGCCGCCGAGGAAGGGCAGGGCCGCCTCGGTGACCGCGGACGCGTCCGCGCCCACGCCCTCGTACACGGCACGGAACCGTTCCGCGTCGTGGCGGGAGTTGGCGAGCACCAGGTCCGCCCCGTGGCGCAGCAGCAGTCCGTCGGCGAGCTTCTCGTACACCACGCCGACGTAGCCGGTGACGACGACGGGCCGCCGGGTGCGCGCCGGCCACACCTGCCGCAGGCCGTGCAGGACCGCCTGCACGCCGCCGCCGACGAGGGCGAGGACGAGGAGGTCGTACGGTTCGTCCCCCGCGGTGGTGGTGTCCATGACACGCAGGAACTCCACGGTGCTGACCTCGCGCAGCGCATCGGCGCGGACGCCGACCTCGGTGAGCTGGCGGGGGGTGGGGGTGGCGCGGCCCCGCAGCAGGTAGCCGTCGAGCCGGAGTCCGTCCCCAGCGAGGCGCCGCGCGGTCAGCGCGCCCCATTTCCACCGGGTGTCGGAGTCCGCGAGTACGGCCACGCGCCGGGTTTTGTTCGCACTAGCTGGCACGCCGACGACCGTAGGAAGGCATTTCCAGCTTCCGCCCAACCGGAACGCAACAGCCGGTGAACAGCACACCGCCGGAAACGGAACCGGCCCCGGGACGCAGGGCGGGGCAGCCCGGTTCACGGCATCGCCACGCGCCGTTCACCGCCGGTCGAGGTGCGGGTAAGGAGGCGGGCGGGGTCGGCGCCCTAACGTCACGCGCGTGGTCAAGCTCTCCGTGATCGTGCCGTTCTACGACGTGCAGCACTACGCGCCCGACACCCTGCGCAGCCTGCGGGCGAACGCGCGCGACGACATCGAATTCGTCCTCGTCGACGACTGTTCGCACGACGCGACGCCGGACCTTCTCGCACAGGCGGCGAAGGAGCTGCCGAACGCGGTGTACGTCCGGCACGAACGCAACGGCGGCCTGGCGACCGCCCGCAACACCGGGATCGACCGGGCCCGCGGCACGTATCTGACGTTCCTGGACGGCGACGACTGGCTGGCGCCCGGCCACTACCCGCGGCTGCTGGCCGCCGCCGAGGAGCTGGGCTGCGACTTCCTGCGCACCGACCATGTGCAGTGCACCGGGCGCACCCGCACGATCCACCGGGTCCCGCACGGCCGGCGCGGTGTGGTGCTCAGCCCCCGGGAGGCGATCCTGCCCGCGGACCGCTCCACCTCGGTGGACTACCCGTACGTCTGGGCGGGCATCTACCACCGCCGGCTGGTCGAGCGCGGCCTGCTGCACTTCACCGACGGGCTGCGCACCGCCGAGGACCGGCCGTGGATCTGGCGCCTGCACCGCGAGGCGGAGTCCTTCGCGGTGGTGGGTCTGCTCGGGGTGCACTACCGGCGCGGCGTGGCCTCCTCTCTCACCCAGATCGGTGATGTGCGCCAGCTGGACTTCCTGCGCGCCTTCGACCAGGTGATCGCCGAGACCGCGCAGGACGCGGAGGCCGAACGGCTGCTGCCGAAGGCGGTGCGCAGCTACTGCGCGATCATCGCGCACCATCTGGGCCGCATCGACCGGTACGAGCCGGCCGTGGCCCGCCGGCTGAAGTCGCTGAGCGCGGCGGCCCTGCGCCGGCTGCCGCAGCGGGTGCTGGACGAGGCGCTGGACGCCATGGACGTGCAGCGGGCCACGCGGCTGCGCCGGCTGCGCCGCCGTCCCCTCGTCGCGGAGGCCGCCGCATGACCACGCAGCTCTTCCTCGCCTCCACGCTGTACGGCACGGCCACGCTCGCCGCCGCCCTGGACTCCGGGTGCTTCTCCCCGGCCGGGCGCCGGATCCTGGTGGTGACCAACAACGCGGCGGTCCCGGAGACCACGCCGTCGCTGGACCGGCAGGCCGGCTTCGAACGGCTGCGGGACCGCTTCGACGAGGTGGTGTCCTGGAACGAGGCCATCGCCCCCTTCCACCCGGGCGGCTGGTCCCCGCGCCGCGACGACGTCCCGCTGTGGGAGCGGTATCTGCGGCTGCTGTGGCGCCTGGGGGACGACGACGTCGAGCTGGCCGTGGAGTCGATCCAGGTCGACCCCGCGCTCGGGTTCTGCCGGATCTTCCCCGACGCCCCGGTCACCGTCTACGCCGACGGGCTGATGAGCTACGGCCCGACCCGCACCCGGATCGACCCGCTGGTCGGCACCCGCATCGGCCGGCTGCTCCACCTGGACCTGGTGCCCGGGCTGCGGCCGGTGCTGCTCACCGAGTTCGGCGTCCCGGCCCGTACCGTGCCCGCGGACGCCTTCGTGAAGGTGCTCGGCGAGCTGGCCGGCGCGGCCACGGCGGTGCCCGAGGTGCCGGACGGTCCGGCGCTGCTGCTCGGCCAGTATCTGTCCGCGCTGGACATCTTCTCCCCCGAGGAGGAGGAAGAGCTGCACCTGCGGATGGTGCGGGGCGCGGTCGCGCTCGGGCACAGGACCGTCGTCTTCGCCCCGCACCCCTCGGCACCGCCCCGCTGGTCCCGGGCGCTGGAGCAGGAGGGCGAGCGGCTCGGCGTCACCGTGACGGTGCTCGGCGCCCCCGTCCTCGCCGAGGTGCTCTACCAGCGGCTGCGCCCGGCCCTGGTGGCAGGCTGCTTCTCCACCGGGCTGCTGACCGCCTCGCGGCTGTTCGGGCTGCCGGTCGCGCGCACCGGCACGGATCTGCTGCTGCGGCGCCTGGCACCGTACGAGAACAGCAACCGGGTCCCGGTGACGATCGTCGACGCGCTGCTGCCCGACCTGGCCGACCGGGAGGCGGTGCGGGAGCAGCGGCGCGGGACGGACGCCGAGGAGCTGGGCGAGCTGGTGCGCGCGGTGGCGTACGCGATGCAGCCGAAGATCCTGGCGGCGCTGCGTCCGCAGGCCGAGCGGTATCTCGCCGCGCACCGGGACGCCCGTACCCTGCGCTATTTCAGGCGGCGCCGGCTCACCTCGCTGGCTCTGCCCGGTGGGGTGCCGCCGCAGCTGGCGTTCGTCCCGCGCACCGCGGCCGTGCGGCGGGTGGCACGGCGGGCCCGGGCGCTGCGCCGGGGCAGGGGCCGCTGACCAGCCGGGGGCGGGCGCCGGGCCGGGTCGGGGCCGCTGACGGCACCGGTGGCGACTTCGGGCCGCGGACTCCCCGGCGGGCCCGCGGTGTTCACGTGGTGCGGGACCGTGCCTGTCGGGCCCGCGATGTTCAGGTGATCCCGGACGGTGCTCGCCGCGTCCGCCGGTTCACCTGATCCCGTACCGCGCCTCGATGCCGGCGATCACCAGCGCCAGCCCTTCCTCGAACTGCTGGTCGAAGTCGTCGAAGAGCAGCCGGCCGGCCGCCGCGGCGAGCGGATGGTCCGCCATGCGCCGGGCGCGTTCCTCGATGCCGTACCCCTCCCGGCGCTCGCCCGGCAGGGGGCGCACGCCCTGCTCCTCGGTGACGAAGCCGAGCGTGTACAGGGTCGCCGCACGGCCGGCGGCGACCGCCTGGTCGAGAGTGAACCCCGCGGCGGTGAGCAGGCGGAGGGTGTCCTCCAGCCCGGCGGCATGGTCGGTGCCGGTGAGCCGCGAGCCGCTGTACACCTTGGCGCCGTCGCGGTAGCCGAGCAGGGCGGAGCGCAGTCCGCGGCTGGTCTTCAGCAGGCGCTCCTGCCAGGTGTCGTCGGCATCCAGGCCGAGGCCCGCGACCATGCGCCGGTGCATCAGCGTGGCCATCTCGTCGAGCAGCGCCTGCTTGTCCTCGAAGTGCCAGTACAGCGCGGGTGCCTTCACCTCGAGTTCGCGGGCGATGGCGCGCAGCGTCAGGCCGTCCAGGCCGACCTCGTTCAGCAGCCGCAGTGCGGTCTCGGCGACCCGGGTGCGGTCCAGGGGCGGGCGTCGTTCGGTGCTCACCCTTGACACCTTAACAGCGTTAAGGGCACGCTTGCGGCCCGGGACTTAACAGCGTTAAGGGGGAGTGGGAGATGACGGACGTCCTGATCGTGGGGGCGGGGCCGACCGGGCTGACGCTGGGCATCGACCTGGCCCGGCGGGACGTGGACGCGCTGGTCGTCGAGCGGGCTGACGGGTTGCTCCCGGGCTCGCGCGGCAAGGGGCTCCAGCCGCGCACCCTGGAGGTCTTCGACGACCTCGGTGTGCTCGGCGCGATCCGCGCGCACGGCGGCCCCTACCCGGTACGGATGGTGTGGAAGAACGGCGAACGGATCGGCGAGCAGCCGATGTTCGACGCGCTGGAGCCGGACGAGGGGGTGCCGTACCGGGAGCCGTGGATGGTGCCGCAGTGGCGGACGCAGCAGATCCTGCGCGACCGGCTGGAGGAACTGGGCGGCCGGGTGGCGTTCGGACGCGAGGCGACGGGCCTGGACCAGGACGCGCAGGGTGTGACGGTGCATTTCGCCGACGGCGGCACCGTCCGCGCGCGGTACGTGGTCGCCGCGGACGGCGGACGCTCGACGGTACGGCGCGCACTGGGGGTGGAGATGGCCGGGGAGACGGTCGACCCGAACCCGTTCCTGGTGGCGGACGTCGGGGTGCGGGGCCTGGACCGGGACCACTGGCACGCCTTCCTCGCCGACGACGGCACGGGGCTGATGCTGTGCCCGCTGGCCGGCACGGACGACTTCCAGCTGGCGGCGCGGCTGCCGCAGGGCGAGGACCCGGAGCCGACGCTGGAGGGTGTACGGACGCTGGTCGCCGCCCGCACACCCCTCGACGCCTCGGCGGTGACCCGGCTGGGCTGGGCCTCCGCCTACCGGCCGCGGGCGGCCCTGGCCGACCGTTTCCGGGTGGGCCGGGTCCTCCTCGCGGGCGACGCCGCGCACATCCACTCCCCGGCCGGCGGACAGGGCCTGAACACCAGCGTCCAGGACGCCTACAACCTGGGCTGGAAGCTGGCCGCGGTGCTCCGGGACGGCGCGGACGAGGCGCTGCTGGACAGCTACGAGGAGGAGCGGCGCGCCAACGCCGCCGAGATGCTGGGCCTGACCACCAAGGTGCACCGGGGCGAGGTGCGGCGCGGCAAGGCGACGGTGCAGCTGGATCTCGGCTACCGCGGATCCTCGCTGAGCATGGAGACGCGCCGGGACCCGTCCGGAGTGCAAGCCGGCGACCGCGCCCCGGACGGAAGGGTGGACGGCGTCCGTCTCTTCGACGTCTTCCGCGGGCCGCACTTCACGCTGCTCGGCGGCCGGTCCCCGGTGGCCGGGGTGCGGTCCCTTCCCGCGGCTCCCGCGTCGTACGGCCCGGGGGTGTTCCTGATCCGCCCGGACGGGTACGTCGGCTGGGCGGGCGAGCGGGCGACGGCGGACGGGCTCGCGGCCTGTCTGGCGCGGTTCGGGCTGCGCTGACCGGCGCCCTGCACCGCCGGGGGCGGGTCGCTGCTCCGCACCGACGGGTGCGGACCGCCGTCCTGCACCGCCGGGTGCGGGCCGACGCCCGTCACCGTCCGCCGCCGGCCCGCGGGACGATCCGGCGGCGGGCGCTCGCCTTCCGGCTCAGACCCGGCTCAGAACACGTCGCTGGGCGTGTAGGTGCCCCACACCTCGCGCAGCGCGTTGCACACCTCGCCCACCGTGGCCCGGGCCCTGAGCGCCTCCTTCATCGGGTACAGGACGTTGTCCTGGCCCTCGGCCGCCTTCTTCAGTGCGGCGAGGGCCGTGTCCACCGCGCCCTGGTCGCGCTCGGCGCGCAGCTTCGCCAGCCGCTCGGCCTGCTGCACCTCGATCGCGGGGTCGACGCGCAGCGGCTCGTACGGCTCCTCCTCGTCCAGCTGGAAGCGGTTGACGCCGACCACCACCCGCTCGCCGGAGTCGGTCTCCTGGGCGATGCGGTAGGCGTTGCGCTCGATCTCGTCCTTCTGGAAGCCTCGCTCGATGGCCGCGACGGCGCCGCCGAGGTCCTCGACCTTCTGCATCAGCTCCAGCGCGGCCGCCTCCACCTCGTCGGTCATCTTCTCGATGACGTAGGAGCCGGCGAAGGGGTCCACGGTCGCGGTCACATCGGTCTCGTAGGCGAGGACCTGCTGGGTGCGCAGCGCCAGGCGGGCGCTCTTGTCGGTGGGCAGCGCGATCGCCTCGTCGAAGGCGTTGGTGTGCAGCGACTGGGTGCCGCCGAGCACCGCGGCCAGGCCCTGCACCGCCACCCGGACGAGGTTCACCTCCGGCTGCTGCGCGGTCAGCTGCACCCCGGCCGTCTGCGTGTGGAACCGCAGCATCATCGACTTGGGGTTCTTCGCGCCGAACTCCTCCTTCATCACCCGCGCCCAGATCCGGCGGGCGGCACGGAACTTGGCGACCTCCTCCAGGATGGTCGTGCGGGCCACGAAGAAGAAGGACAGGCGCGGGGCGAAGTCGTCCACGTCCATGCCGGCCGCGACCGCGGTGCGCACGTACTCGATGCCGTCGGCCAGGGTGAAGGCGATCTCCTGCGCGGGCGAGGCACCGGCCTCCGCCATGTGGTAGCCGGAGATCGAGATGGTGTTCCACTTGGGGATCTCGGCCCGGCAGTACTTGAAGATGTCCGCGATCAGCCGCAGCGACGGCTTGGGCGGGAAGATGTAGGTGCCGCGGGCGATGTACTCCTTGAGCACGTCGTTCTGGATCGTGCCGGTGAGCTTCTCCGCCGGGACGCCCTGCTCCTCCGCCACCAGCTGGTACAGCAGCAGCAACAGCGCGGCCGGGGCGTTGATCGTCATCGACGTGGACACCTTGTCCAGCGGGATGCCGTCGAACAGCACCCGCATGTCGTCGATCGAGTCGATCGCCACACCCACCTTGCCGACCTCGCCGTGCGCGATCGGGGCATCGGAGTCGTGGCCCATCTGGGTGGGAAGATCGAAGGCGACCGACAGGCCCATGGTGCCCGCCTCGATCAGCTGCTTGTAGCGGGCGTTGGACTCCGTGGCCGTGCCGAATCCCGCGTACTGGCGCATGGTCCAGGGGCGGCCGGTGTACATCGTCGGGTACACGCCCCGGGTGAACGGGTACGCCCCCGGCTCCCCCAGTTTCTCCGCCGGGTCCCATCCCTGGAGATGCTGCGGTCCGTAGACCGGCTCGATCGGCAGCCCGGACTCCGACTCGCGCGCCATGGTGTGTGCCTCCGCCTCGTTGATTGCTCGCCGACTGCTCGCCGGTGCGGCCGCCCTGGCACGGACTGTAGTGGCGGCCGTGCGGTCCGTGGAGTGCCCCACGCTGGGACCTTGCTCACAACAGCGGCCCCGTCCGTGCCCCGGACGGACCACATGCTCGTACCGCCCGCTGTCGCTTCCCACTGTGCCTCCTGGTTCACCGGCGGTCACGTGTGGGGAGACATGGCATGGACCACGCACCACGGGACGACTGCATCACGTTTCGACAGGCGAAGGCGGCGTGACGCGGCTCGGCGCCCGGGGACGGGCGCGCGCGGCACGGCACCGGGGAGACGGTTGGACGGAGCGCATGCGTAGCGGAGTCATGAGACGAACGAGTGCCGCCGTTGCGGCGGCCGTGGCACTGACGGCGGTCTACGGCTGCACGGTGCGGACGCCGGGCACGGACACCGGCGCGGACACCGACGGCCGCCCCCGCTCACCGGTGCACATCGAGATCCCGGCCACCCGGTCGCCCGACGGTCGCTCCCCCGCCGGACCGACCGGGCACACCACCGCACCGTCGAAGCGCCCGGCGGCCACGTCCTCCGCCCCGGCCACCTCGCCGGAACCCGCACCGCCCGCGCCGACCCTCTACCGGCGCGGCGACAGCGGAGTCGCCATCCGTGAACTCCAGGCCCGGTTGCGGCAGATCGGCTGGCTGCACGAAGGCCCGACCGGCACCTACGACGCCACGACCGAGCAGGCCGTCGCCGGTTTCCAGGGCAAGCGGGGGCTGCCGCGCACCGGACGCACCGACACCGTCACCTGGCAGCGGCTGCTGTCCATGACCCACCGGCCCGGGAAGTGGGAGCTGTATCTGATGGGCGGTCAGCCGGCCGGCGCGCCCGATGCGCGGTGCCTGACCGGACGGGTGCTGTGCATCGACAAGACCACCCGGACCCTGCGCTGGATGATCGACGGCCGGACGGTCTCGACGATGGCGGTGCGCTTCGGCACGGAGGCGGCACCGACCCGCGAGGGCGTGTTCCAGGTCTTCTGGAAGTCACGCGACCATGTCTCCACGCTCTACGACACGCCCATGCCGTACGCCATGTTCTTCAGCGGCGGCCAGGCCGTGCACTACTCCGCCGACTTCGCGGCCCGCGGCTACGCGGGCGGGTCGCACGGCTGTGTGAACGTCCGCGACAAGGCGGCGATCGCGCAGCTCTTCGATCAGGTCAAGGTCGGCGACAAGGTCGTCGTCCACTGGTGAAGCCCCGGCGAGGACGGGTGGACGACGGGCTGCCGACCGGCGGACACGAGGGCGAGGCGCGGGCGGGACCGGGGGAACATGTCCCGCCCGCGCCGGGCACGGGCTGCGGGTACGGGGGGAACCCAGGCGCCGTGCCGAGGCCGATGACCAGTCGGCCACTGAGTACTGCGCCCGGAGAGCCGGAAACGTTACGCCCCCGCGCGAGACGTCCCGGGGCGCCGCGGACGCATCGGCCCGGCGCGAGCGGACCGAGGGCAGGCCGGTCAGACGTTCATCGAGGCGCGGACGTCCTCGCCGGCGCTCTCGTCGCTCCCGTGACCGTGACCGTTCCCCCAGTGTGCGTACCGGGTGCCGCCCTGGGTGCCGTGGTCGTCGCCCGGGTCAGGGCCGTGGTGCCCCTGTCCGGGCCGGCCGTGCTCCCCCTCCCCGTCCCCGTCCTTGTCCTCGTCCTTGTCGTTCCGTCCGGTGCCGTTCTGCCCGTTCGGGTGGCCGCTGCCGGGGGCGAGACCGGGGCTGCCGTCCCCGCCGGGACCCTCCTGGCGGTCGGGACCGTCCTGACCGTCGCCCCGGCCGTCGTGGTCGTCCCGGCCGCCCGCACCGTTCTGGTCCTCGGGGTGGCTGCGGATCTGGCCGGTGAGGAGGGTTGGATGCGGCCGCCCCTCGATGGCCTTGCCGCCGTGCGCGCCCTTCTCGCCCGCGCCGTCCTCTCCCCACGGGCCGGGGGCGCCGACCGCGCCCCGGCCGGCCCTGTCGTCCGCGGTGTCCTCGTCGCCCCGGCCGGGTTCGCCGGGACGGTGGGAGGGCCCGGGCTCGGCGGCCCGGCCGTCGTGCTCCCCGCTCCGGGGCCCGGCGGTGGACTCGCCGCGCAGCGCGTCGCGGCCGACGGCGTCGGAGGAACCGGGCGCGGCTTCCTCGGTCGCCGGCAGCTCGCGCGCGATGTCCGGCGAAGCGGCAGCGGGCCCCTGCGGGGCGGGCCAGTCCGACACGGAGGCGGCGGGCGAGGGCCGGGCGTCGCCGAACGGGGTGGGCAGCACGGTGGTGGTCACCGCCGCCGCGCCGATCGCGCTCGCGGCCAGCGCGGCGGACAGTGCCAGCCGCACCGGGCGGCGCCGGACCGGGTGCCTCGGCCGGCCGCCCCGCTCGTGCGCCCGCGCGCCCGGTCGTCCGCCCAGCCGGAGCAGGCCCGCGTCGGCCGGCGGCAGCCCGGAACGCCGGGCGGGCAGGCCCCCGCCCAGGCCGGCTTCGGCGGTGCCCGCGGACCGCGCGGCGTCGGCGGCCTCCGCCCGGGCCTTGCGGAAGGCCGCCAGCGCGGCCGCCTCGCCGGGCAGTTCCTCGTCGGCGGGCGGCTCGGGGCACAGGCCGGCGGTCAGGGAGTCCAGCGCCCGGGCGAGCCGTTCGGCGCGGGCGGTGACGGCGGTGTCGGCGGTGCCCGGCGGCTCGCCGCGCAGCAGGCGCTCCGCCGTGTCGCGGTCCAGCCATCGGTACTGCTCGTCGGCCATCACATGTCCCTCTGCGTCCCGGAGCGCGGATGCGTCACAGCGGCGGACGTCACCGGAGGCCTCTTCGGTTGCCGCGGTGCCGGCAGCGCGTCGAGCCCGTCGGCGTACGCCGGATCGTCGGCGAGGAGTCGCGCGAGCCGTTTCAGACCGCGGTGCGCGGCGGTGCGGACGGCACCCGGCCGTTTGCCGAGCGTCTCGGCCGCGGTCTTCGCGTCCAGGCCCATCACCACGCGCAGCACGACGGCCTCGGCCTGGTCCTGGGGCAGGCGGGCGATCAGGGACAGGGTGTGGCCGGTGGTGAGGGACTCGATGGCCTCGCTCGCGGTGTCGGACTCGGCGGGCCGGCCGGTCAGTTCCGTCTCGTCGCCGCCGGTCACGGGGCGCCGGCCGCGCATGCGGATGTGGTCCAGGGCGCGGTTGCGGGCGATGCGCGCGGCCCAGCCGCGGAACCGGTCGGCGTCACCGCTGAACCGCCCCAGATCGCGCGCTATCTGCAGCCATGCCTCCGAGGCCACGTCCTCGGCGTCCGGGTCGCCGACCAGGGTGCGGACGTATCCCAGCAGTCGCGGATGCACGCTGCGGTACACGGTCCGGAACGCGGCCTCGTCCCCGTCCTGCGCCGCCCGTACCGCGGCGGTCAGCTCCGCGTCGTCCCCCTGCACCCGTGGTCCTCAGTAGATCGAGCACGATCGTCACCGGCGGCATCGCCGTCGCCGGATGCGGTGATCATGCATGGTCGCGCTTGACGCGAAAGGCACGTTACGACCTGAAACCGTCCGCCGTCCATGGCTGTACAACTTGCAACCAAAACGTTTCGGTGGTCGGCCGGGAACCGGGTGTGACACACCACGCATGCCCGGCGCTGTATCAAGTACGGGCCGCCGCGCGGCCCGCAGCACGCAACGGCCGGGGCCTCTCCTGTGGGGGGTGGCGGCCCCGGCCGTTGCCCTGCCGCCACGGGTCTCCCTCCCCCTGCCCGGCCATGCGGCCCGTGACGTGACGTGACGTGACGCCTGCCGACCACCCCCGTCCCGGCGACGCCCCGTCCGTGCGCCGGTAACGGCACGCTTCCTGCCTCGGTACTGCGCGTCGCGTGCGTCTGTACCGCACTGCGCGTCGCGTGCGTCTGTACTGCGCGACGTCGTGCGTCCGGTCTGCGAGCCGCGTGCGTCAGTGGTGCGGGACGCGCCGGCCCGCCAGTGCGTCCAGGCACAGCAGGCGCAGCGACCCGGTCCCGGTGAAGCAGCGCCGGGCCTCGTCGATCGGGTCCCACAGCAGTCCGTCCGGGGTGCGGATCCAGTGGTCGCCGCCGGAGGCCCACCACTCCGCACCGGACGCCCGGACGATCACCTCGCCGGCGTAGGCGCCGAAGCCCCGCAGCACACGGTCCACGGCGGCCTGCGGGGTGCCCTCGCGCCGGAGGTCCTCGATCATCCGGTCGACCCGCCACAGGCTCTGTGCCGAGTAGTCCAGGCGCAGCCGGGCGCCCTCGCGCATCGTCGCCACGACGTCCGCGGCCCACCGCACCGGCCGCGCCGCGGCATGCGGCCTGGTCCGCTGTCCCGTCATCGCTTCCTGTGTCGTCATGTCCGGGACAGCGACGTCCGGGGCCGCGGTGTCACGCCGGATCGGGCGGGTTTCCGCGACCCGCGCAACACCGGCGCAGCTTGCCCTCAGGACGCACACAACCTGCGCATACCGCGGCCCCGGTCCCGGGGCGGCGGGCCCGGGACCGGGGCCGGGGGCGGCGGTCCGCTCAGCCGAGCTTGTCGGCCAGCGCCGTGAAGTCCGTCCAGGACAGCGGGGGCTTGTCCGGGTCCCACAGCTTCTGGACGGTGGCCCGCAGCGGCATGCGGATGCCGGCGGCCACCTGCTGCTCGGTCTGCGCCCGGGGCAGGTCGCTCCAGACGGCGAAGCTGCCGCCGAGGATCTGGCTGTCGTAGCGGGCGGGAACGGCCTCGGTGCCGCGCAGCACCCGCGGGGTCCACTGCTCGTAGATGCGCTGCCCGGTCGGGTAGACGAAGGTCTGCGGCTGCCCGAGGACGTAGTAGAAGAACTCGTCGTTGTAGTTGAGCACCTTGCGGCCCTCGGCCAGGTACGCGTCCGGCTGCCGGGCGCCGATCTCCTTGCCGGTCCAGTAGGCGACCTCGATGTCCTCGTCCGGCCGCACGGAGGTGTCGCGGTAGAAGCCGTCGTTCCAGGCGCGGGGGGTACGCCCGTGGTCGCGGACGGTGGCGGCGCGGGCGTTCAGCCAGCCGGTGGCGAGGTCGGCGACGGTGCCGGAGGGCCCGTAGGCCTTCCGGGCGGCGGCCGCCAGCTGCGGGTAGGAGGCGGCGGGGTCGCGCACGGTCAGCGCCTGGTACTCGTCGCCGCCGAGGTGCCAGTAGGGGCCGGGGAAGAGGTCCGCGTATTCGCCGAGGAGATCGTCGACGATCTTCGCGGCCGCGGGCTGGGAGATGTCGAGGGCGCCCCGGGACGCCACGCCCTGCGCGTTGCGCAGCTGCAGATCGGGGTGGGCGGCGATGACCGCGCCCAGGTGGCCGGGCGAGTCGATCTCCGGCACGACGGTGATGTGCCGGGACGCGGCCAGGTCGACGATCCGTTTGACCTGGGCCTTGGTGAGGTGGTCCTGGGAGACGATCTCCGGGTGGGTGTCGGACTCGATGCGGAAGGCCTGGTCGTCGGAGAAGTGCAGGCCCAGCTCGTTGTACTTCAGGTCGCCCAGTTCGCGTATCCGGTCCTCGATCCAGCCGGCCGAGTACGGCTTGCGGGCGATGTCCAGCATGAAGCCGCGGCGCGGCTTGGCCGGCGCGTCGTTCACCACGCCCTCGGGGGCGGCGCCGGCGCCGCGCACCTCCTGCTTCAGGGTGCGGGTGCCGTAGAAGACGCCGGTGTCCGCGGGCCCGCTGATGGTGACCCGGCCGTCGCGGACGGTCATGGTGTACGACTCGGGGTTGCCCTTCTGGCCGCCGCCCAGCGTCAGGTGGACGTCCCCGGTGCGCACGTCGTCCGTGCGGCCGCCGTAGGACAGGCCCAGCTCTTCGGCGATCAGCTTGCCCTCGTCGGCCAGCGAGTCGTCGGAGACGACCACCCGTTCACCCTTGGCCGGCCGCCATCCCGGGCCGCGGGCGGCGGTGAAGTCCCGCACCGCGGGGATGGTGCGCGGGGCCTGGGAGAGCGGATAGGTCGTGGAGGGACTAGCCGGAGAAGCGGGCTGCGGTGCGCTGCGGTCCGTGCCCGGCGTGTCGCCGTCGCCACCGTAGGCCCACAGCCCCAGTCCGGTGCCGAGGCCGACCGTGGCGGCGAACACTCCGCCGACCAGGAGGTACCTGTGCCGCGGCCTGCTGCGCGCCGGAGCCCGGCGGTGCCTGTGCTGACTCACTCTGCCAACGTACGGCCTGTCCGGACAGCATGCGTCCACTGCACGTCCTCAAACTCTTCCGTACGGGTGAAATCTGCTCACCGACCGGACAGTTCCCGATCACGACCGATAGCGTGACGGTCACCCTCACGTTCCCCTGCCGTCGCACGGGACGCCGCCGTCGCGGCGCCCGCGATCCCGTACCGCCGAGGACCCACACTGCCCGCGCTGAATCCGCAGTGCCTGGAGCACTTCAACACCGCACCCGCCCCGCAGGCCCGCCGCACCCTGCTGACCTGCCTGCGCAGCCCCCACTGGGCCGGGCGGCTCGCGGCCCACCGTCCCTACCCTGACCTGCCCGCACTGCTGGCCGCGGCCGACGAGGCCACGTACGACCTGGACGAGCACGACCTCGCCCGCGCCCTGGCGGCCGAGCCGCCGCCGGCCCTGCCCGAGGGGGCGTACACGGCCGCCTCCACCGCGCTGAACGCGGCGTACGCCGCCTACGCGGACAAGTTCGGGCACCCCTTCGTCCTCTGCCTCGACGACGTCCCGCCCGGCGAGGTCCTGGACCGGCTCCTGGCCGCGGTCCGGTCACGATTGACGAACGATCCCGTGGAGGAGCGCACGGTCGCGGCGGAGGAGCTGCGCCGTCTGGCGCGCGGACGCCTCACCCACGCCCTGCAGGGGCGCGACCAGCCACGACGTGCCCGGATGCGCCCGGCGCCGCGGCGTGCGCGACCGGCATCCGCCCCCGCTGACCCGTCCGTGCACGTTTGAGTGCCTTCTCGATCACACCGGCAGGCCCCCCGCAATGCTCACGGCAACCCCTCGCTACCATGCTGGGGGCCGGTGGACCGTACCCGGCCGGGCCCGACCGACAACAAGCCGGCGCGGCCCTATACGTCCCCGCTCCCGGAGGGTTCTTCAGTGCCGGCTGGAACGCTGTACCGCGGCCGGGAAGGAATGTGGTCGTGGGTGGCTCACCGAGTCACCGGCGTGCTCATCTTCTTCTTCCTGTTCGTTCACGTGCTGGACACCGCGCTCGTCCGCGTGTCTCCCGAGGCCTACGACACCGTCGTGGCCACGTACAAGACGCCGATCGTCGCCTGCCTGGAGTACGGCCTCGTCGCCGCCATCCTGTTCCACGCACTCAACGGTCTGCGGGTCATCGCCGTCGACTTCTGGGCCAAGGGTGCCCGCTATCAGAAGCCGATGCTGTGGACCGTGGTCGTCGTCTGGATCGTGCTCATGCTGGGGGCGATCTACCCCGTCCTGGGCCACGCCGCTCGAGTCGTCTTCGGGAGCTGACGCGTATGTCCACCACTGAAACCTCTTCCGGTGTGAGCCCCGTCGAGGGCGCCGCCGTCTACACCGTCGACAACCCGGCGCCGGTCATCCAGCCCCCGCGCCAGCGCACCAAGAAGACCCCGAAGTCGACCCGGGGCAACTTCGAGATGTACGGCTGGCTGTTCATGCGGCTGTCCGGCGTCGTGCTGGTCGTCCTCGTCATCGGCCACCTGCTGATCCAGCTCGTGCTGGACGGTGGCGTCTCCAAGATCGGCTTCGCCTTCGTCGCCGGGCGCTGGGCCTCCCCGTGGTGGCAGGTCTGGGATCTGCTCATGCTGTGGCTGGCGATGCTGCACGGCTGCAACGGCCTGCGCACGGTCATCAACGACTACGCCGAGCGCGCGGGTACGCGGCTGTGGCTGAAGGCACTGCTCTACACCGCCACGGTGTGGACGATTCTGCTGGGCACGCTGGTGATCTTCACCTTCGACCCGAACATCCGCTAGGCCACGGGACCGAGGTAATCCCTGATGAAGATCCACAAGTACGACACCGTCATCGTCGGCGCCGGTGGCGCCGGTATGCGTGCCGCCATCGAGGCGACCAAGCGCAGCCGCACCGCGGTCCTGACCAAGCTCTACCCCACCCGGTCCCACACGGGCGCCGCGCAGGGCGGCATGGCCGCCGCGCTGGCCAACGTGGAGGAGGACAACTGGGAGTGGCACACCTTCGACACGGTCAAGGGCGGTGACTACCTGGTCGACCAGGACGCCGCGGAGATCCTGGCGAAGGAGGCCATCGACTCCGTCCTCGACCTGGAGAAGATGGGCCTGCCGTTCAACCGCACCCCGGACGGCCTGATCGACCAGCGCCGCTTCGGCGGTCACAGCCGCAACCACGGCGAGGCCCCGGTCCGCCGCTCCTGCTACGCGGCCGACCGCACCGGCCACATGATCCTCCAGACGCTGTACCAGAACTGCGTCAAGGAGGGCGTGGAGTTCTTCAACGAGTTCTACGTCCTCGACCAGCTGATCACCGAGGTCGACGGCGTCAAGCGGTCGGCCGGTGTCGTCGCCTACGAGCTGGCCACCGGCGAGATCCACGTCTTCCAGGCGAAGTCCGTGATCTACGCCTCCGGCGGCTGCGGCAAGTTCTTCAAGGTGACGTCCAACGCGCACACTCTGACCGGTGACGGCCAGGCCGCGGTGTTCCGGCGGGGCATCCCGCTGGAGGACATGGAGTTCTTCCAGTTCCACCCGACCGGCATCTGGCGCATGGGCATCCTGCTCACCGAGGGTGCCCGCGGTGAGGGCGGCATCCTGCGCAACAAGAACGGCGAGCGCTTCATGGAGAAGTACGCTCCCGTGATGAAGGACCTGGCCTCCCGTGACGTGGTCTCCCGCTCCATCTACACGGAGATCCGCGAGGGCCGCGGCTGCGGTCCCGACGGCGACCACGTCTACCTGGACCTGACCCACCTGCCGCCGGAGCAGCTGGACGCCAAGCTGCCGGACATCACCGAGTTCGCGCGGACCTACCTGGGCATCGAGCCGTACACCGACCCGATCCCGATCCAGCCGACCGCGCACTACGCGATGGGCGGCATCCCGACCAACGTGCAGGGCGAGGTCCTCGCCGACAACACCACGGTGGTCCCGGGCCTGTACGCGGCCGGCGAGGTCGCCTGCGTGTCCGTGCACGGCGCCAACCGCCTGGGCACCAACTCGCTGCTGGACATCAACGTCTTCGGCCGCCGCGCCGGTATCGCCGCCGCCGAGTACGCCAGCACGGCCGACTTCGTCGACCTGCCGGAGAACCCGGAGTCCTTCGTCGTCGAGCAGATCGAGCGGCTGCGGTCCTCCACCGGCAGCGAGCGGGTGGCGGAGCTGCGCCGCGAGCTGCAGGAGACCATGGACGCCAACGTGATGGTGTTCCGCACCGAGCAGACCATCAAGACGGCGGTCGAGAAGATCGGCGAGCTCAAGCAGCGCTACAAGAACGTGGCGATCCAGGACAAGGGCAAGCGGTTCAACACCGACCTGCTGGAGGCCATCGAGCTGGGCAACCTGCTGGACCTGGCCGAGGTCATGGCGGTCTCCGCCCTGGCCCGCAAGGAGTCCCGCGGCGGTCACTACCGCGAGGACTACCCCAACCGCGACGACGTCAACTTCATGCGCCACACCATGGCGTACCGCGAGGTCGGCGCCGACGGAACCGAATCCATCCGTCTCGACTACAAGCCGGTCGTCCAGACCCGCTACCAGCCGATGGAGCGTAAGTACTGATGGCAACCCCTGTTCTGGACAAGGCGGACGCGGCCGGCAAGCCCGAGCCGGGTTTCGCGGACTCCCCCTACATCACCGTCACCTTCCGCATCCGCCGGTTCAACCCGGAGGTCTCGGCCGAGGCGACCTGGCAGGACTTCCAGCTGGAGATCGACCCGAAGGAGCGCGTCCTCGACGGTCTGCACAAGATCAAGTGGGACCACGACGGCACGCTGACCTTCCGTCGGTCCTGCGCGCACGGCATCTGCGGCTCGGACGCCATGCGGATCAACGGCCGCAACCGGCTGGCCTGCAAGACGCTGATCAAGGACATCAACCCGGAGAAGCCGATCACGATCGAGCCCATCAAGGGCCTGACGGTCCTGAAGGACCTGGTCGTGGACATGGAGCCGTTCTTCCAGGCGTACCGGGACGTGATGCCCTTCCTGATCACGAAGGACACCAACGAGCCCACGCGGGAGCGGCGGCAGTCGCCCGAGGACCGGGCGCGCTTCGACGACACCACGAAGTGCATCCTGTGCGCGGCCTGCACCTCCTCCTGCCCGGTGTTCTGGAACGACGGCCAGTACTTCGGCCCGGCCGCGATCGTCAACGCGCACCGCTTCATCTTCGACAGCCGTGACGACGCGGGCGAGCAGCGCCTGGAGATCCTCAACGACAAGGACGGCGTCTGGCGCTGCCGCACCACCTTCAACTGCACCGACGCCTGCCCGCGCGGCATCGAGGTCACCAAGGCGATCGCGGAGGTCAAGCGCGCCCTGATCACGCGCCGCTTCTGACCTTCGCACCACCGAGGGCATGTCTGTGTCGCCCCGTCGGCCCTGTGCGGCCGGCGGGGCGACGTGCTGCCGGGCGCGGGCGCGGCGCTCGGGTGGCAGCCGGCCCGCGCCTGCCGTCCGGCGGCCCGGGCACGCCTTAATCTGATGACATGTCAGACAGCGAGTCGTACGAGCTGCTCGGGTTCGACCATGTGCTGCTGCCCGTGGGCGACCTCGGCGAGGCGGTGGAGTTCTACGAGCGGGCCGGGTTCACCGTGGCGACCCGGCTGGACGAGGCGGGCATCGCGGTGCTCCGGGTCGGCGCCGAGGCTCCGGGCATCCTGCTGCGGCACGAGGAGGCCCTGGGCCGGCGCACCCCGCCGTGGCCCTCGCCGCGCGTCTGGCTGGAGGTCCCGGACGCGCGCACCGCGGCCCGGGAGTTGACCGCGGCCGGGATCGCGCTGCTGGACGAGCCGTGGGCGATGGTGACCGGCTGGGTGGTGGAGATCGCCGACCCCTGGGGCAACGTCCTCGGCTTCACCGACTACACCAAACGCCGGGAACTGGGGCGCGTGGGCTGAGCGGGGGCGGTCCGCCGGGTCCCGCGGGGCACGGATCCTCCCGGCCGGGTGATCAGATCCAGCCGAGTTTCCACAGCCGGAACACGCCGGTGCCGTCGTTGACGTACTGGCCGCCGCCGACGTCCTCGGTGGTGACGACGTACTCCTTCTGCTGCCACAACGGGATCAGCGGCACGTCGTCGGCCACCTGCTGCTGCAGGTCGCGGAAGTCCTTCGTGACCCGGCTGCGGTCGGCGTAGCGCCGGCTGTCCGTGACGAGGTCGTCGACGTCCTTGCTGCTGTAGCCGGTGTTCATGCTGCTGCCGGTGCCGACGAGCGGGGCGCCGAAGGTGTCCGGGTCCGGGTAGTCGGCGACCCAGCCCACCGCGTACGCGTCGAGCTTGCCGGCCGCGTACTGCTTCTGGAAGGCGGTCCACTCGTAGCCCTTGACGTCGACCTCGAACAGGCCGCTCGCCTCCAGCTGGCGTTTGATCTCCGCGGCCTCCTCGGCACCGGAGCCGCGGCCGATGGCGTAGCCGTAGGTGAAGTGCACGGGGATCTGCACCCCGGCCTCGGTCAGCAGCGCGCGGGCCTTCTTCACGCTCGGCTCGGGATAGGTGTCGAAGAAGGACGTGGTGTGCCCGGTGATGCCCGCCGGGACCAGGGAGTACAGGGCGTCCACGGTGCCGTCGTAGACGGAGGCGGCCAGCTGCTCGCGGTTGATCAGCCAGGCCATGGCACGGCGGACGCGGACGTCGTGCAGCGGGGAGGAGGACCGGGTGTTGAGGTACAGGTTGCGGACCTCGGAGCTGTCGGACTCCGACACCCGCTGGTCGGGGTCGCTGGGGTTGAGCCCGGCGAGGACGGCGGGGGTGAGCGTACGGGTGGCGACGTCGATCTGCCGGTTCTTCCAGGCGGCGTCCAGGGCCTTGCCGTCGGGGTAGTAGTGCAGCTCGACGGGGTTGCCGGTGCGGCTGACCGCGCCCTTGTAGGAGGGGTTGGGCTGCAGTGCGGCGACCTCGTCCTTGACGTACCGGGTCAGCCGGTACGGGCCGGTGCCGTCGGCCTGGTCGCCGGTGCGCAGCGTGTCGGACGGATACAGGGAGCGGTCGACGATGGAGCCGGCTCCGGTGGCGACCTTGAAGGGGAACGTGGCGTCCGGCTCGGACAGGTGGAAGGTGACGGTCATGCCGTCGGCGTCCACCGACTTCAGGGTGGAGAACAGCGGGGCGGGGCCGACATCGGCGTTGATCTTCTTGACCCGGTCGAAGGAGTACTTGACGTCCTCGGCGGTCATCGTCCGCCCGCTCGGGAACGTCAGGCCCGGGCGCAGCTCGCAACGGTAGGTGCGCAGCCCGCCGCCGACGAACGTACAGTGCCTGGCCGCGTCCGGCACCGGCGCGGCGCCGTCCGGCTCGAAGGTGAGCAGGGACTGGAACACATTGCTGTACAGGGCCCATGAGCCGGCGTCGTAGGAGCCTGCCGGGTCGAGCGAGGTGACGGCGTCGGTCGTGCCGACGGTGATGGCCTTCACCTCGCCGTCCTTGTCCGGCAGCAGCGTCCAGGCCCCCACGCCCGCGATCACCAGGACCAGCAGGGCCAACAGAATCCGTATGCGAACCGCTCGCATCGGTGATGCCTCCCCAGGTCCCGTCGCGGGACCACCGTGCATGTGCCACGCCTCACAGGCGCGCCGACACCTAATCACAGCTCGTCGGCCGGGGGAAGAGCGGTCTGGATGAGATGAGAAGACGTTATGAAGAAGTGTTGTCACCTCGTTTCACAGGAAATCCCCAGCATGCACGGACGGCGGGGGCTGGGGATCGCTCCTGTGGTCGGTCGGTGACGGCGGCGCGGACGCCGCGCACGGGTGTGCGGCCCAACGTCCGGGCGGTTCGTGAGATCCCGTGCGGTTCGTGCGGACCGGACGTGCGTGCGGTCCTTCGGGCCCGTGCGGTCCGCGCGAGCGAAAGCGCCGTGACGCCGATGGCCGGATCGCTATGACGTCCGGCGCAGGGCGCGCAGGCCACGCAACCCGATCACACCGATCACCGTCCCCAATACGAAGGAGACGACGGCCAGCGCCAGATGGACCCAGAAGTACGCGGTCGGGTGCCCGTCGTCGAAGGCGAGTCCGCTGCCGTCCTTGACGAGATTCTTGACGAAAGTGACCCAGATGACCCAGCTCCACACCCCGAAGGCGAGCAGGAACCAGGAGACGGGGCGACTGAGCTTCATACCTCCAGTATCGCTGTCGGGCGGCCGGAGCCGGGTGCGGGGGGCGGCCCGGCGGCGGGGGCGCGCCGGTGACGGGGACCTGGGCGCCGTGCCGGCGGGAGCGCCCGATACGTTTCCGACCGTGCGCGCACCCGAGACGTTGCTGCGGCGATCCCTTGCGGTCGCTTCCGCCTCCCTGCTGTCCCTCTCCCTGTCCATGACCGTGGGCACCTCCGTCGCGGCGGCGGCGCCGGCGGTGAAGGCGAGCCCCTCGGCCACTCCCCCGGCCCGTATGTCGGTCGTGGGCGGCGAGCGTCTGGGCCGTCCCGGCACCCAGGTCGAGCTGGCGGACGGTGTGCCGGTCCTGCCCGAGGACCTCACCGCGCGGTCCTGGATCGTGGCCGACGCCGAGTCCGGGCAGGTACTCGCCGCGCACAACGCCCACTGGCAGCTGGCCCCGGCGAGCACCCTGAAGATGCTGTTCGCCGACACCCTGCTGCCGAAGTTCCCCCGGACCGAGAAGCACACCGTCGACCCCGCCGACCTGGCCGGTGTGGGCGAGGGCTCCAGCCTGGTCGGCATCAAGGAGCACGAGACCTACACCGTCCACGACCTGTGGCTGGGGGTCTTCCTGCGCTCGGGCAACGACGCCGTGCACGTCCTGGCCGCCATGAACCACGGGGTGAAGCAGACCGTCGCCGACATGAACGCGCACGCCCGGGAGCTGCAGGCGCTGGACACCCATGTGGTCTCCCCGGACGGCTACGACGCCCCGGGGCAGGTGTCCTCGGCGTACGACCTGACCCTCTTCGCCCGCTCCGGGCTGCAGAAGAAGGACTTCCGCGAGTACTGCTCCACCGTGCGGGCCTCCTTCCCCGGCGAGACCAAGAAGGACAAGAACGGGAAGACCACCCGGGGGTCCTTCGAGATCCAGAACACCAACCGGCTGCTGAGCGGCGACTACGACCTTCCGGTGTACAAGGGCATCGCCGGGGTGAAGAACGGCAACACCACCCAGGCGGGCGCCACCTTCACCGGGGTGGCCGAACGCGACGGGCATGTGCTGCTGGTGACGGTGATGCACCCGGGGAGCACGGAGCACAACGCCGTCTACCGGGAGGCCGCCCGGCTGCTGGACTGGGGGTTCAAGGCCGACGGCAAGGTGCGGCCGGTGGGCGAGCTGGTGCCGCCGAAGAGCGTCGCGGCGGCCGGTGCCACGGCCTCGCCCGGCCAGGCGGGCGGCGCGCAGGGCGGCGGTTCCTCGGCGAGCCCGGTGGCGGGCGCGTCCGCGGCGAGCGGCTCCGACGGCATGGGCGTCGCCCTGGGCGTCGCCGGCGGTGCGGTGGTGGTCCTGGGGGCCACGGCCTACCTGGTCAACCGCCGCTGGCCGCTGCCGGACCTGGTGCGCCGCCGTTCCCGTTCCTAGGCCGGGTCCGGCCGGGCGCGGCCTTCCCGTCGTCGCCGTCGTCGTCCGCGCCCCGGCCGGGTGTGTCCTCCCCGCCGTCCCCGTCCCGGCCGGGTGTCGCCGTCCAGGCGGCGCAGTACAGCACCAGCTTGGCGGTGAAGTTCATCCACAGCAGCAGGGCGATGGGGACCCCGAAGGCGCCGTACATGCTCTTCGCCGCCACGCCCTGGATGTAGCCGCTGAGCAGCACCTTCAGCAGTTCGAAGCCGATCGCGCCGAGCAGTGCCGCCACCAGCAGCCGGCGGCGCGGCGGATGCACGGCGGGCAGCAGGGTGAGCACGTAGCACAGCACCAGGAAGTCGGCGGCGACGGCGACCGCGAAGGCGACGATCCGCAGCACCAGGCTGCCGGCGCCGTGCTCCGCCAGTCCGGCCTGGCGGGCGATCCAGCCCACGGCGGCCGAGGCGACCGTGGACACCAGCAGCGTGACGACCACCGCGCCGCCCAGACCGAGCAGGACGCCGGCGTCCCGGACGCGGCGCACGACCGGGTTCTCCTCCCGGTCCGGGCACTGCCACACCGCGCGCAGGCAGTCCCGCATCTGTCCCACCCAGTTCACGCCGGTCAGCAGCAGGAACACGCCCGCGATGACGCCGACGGTGCCGGCGTTGTCCGCGAGCGCGCCGATGTGCAGCTGGCTGCCCAGCCCCGGGAACTGCTCGGTGATCTTCGTCTCCAGGGTGCGCTGCTGCCGGGCGCTGAGCGTGGCGGCACCGACCGCGGCGGCCAGGGTGAGCAGCGGGAACAGCGCGATGAAGCTGATGAAGGTCATGGCGGCGGCCAGCCGCGACCATTTCACCCGGTCCAGACGCTCGTACGACCGCCAGGCGTGGGTGCGCATCGCCCGCGCCACCCACGGACCCACCACGGGGAGCTTCTTCAGCCAGTCCATGACCGGAACTGTGCCCGCTCGGCGCCGACACCAACACCGCGTTTCTACGCCGAGGCGGCCATAACGGGGCGATACAGTCATCCGGCGTGAAGGATGCCCTCGGTTTCTCCTCGCTCCTGCGTTCCTTCGGCCCCTCGGGCCTGCCCCGCACGCTGCTGGTGCTCGGCGGCACCTCCCCCGTCGCCCTGGCCGTGGCGCGCCGGCTCGTCGCCCGGCGCACCCGCACCGTGTGGCTGGCGGGCCGGCCCTCGCCCGCGCTCGACGAGGCCGCCGCGCATCTGCGCAGCCTCGGGGCCGAGGTGCGCACCGTCGCCTTCGACGCGCTCGACGTGCTGCACCACGAGGAGATCCTGGGCAAGGTCTTCGCCGAGGGGGACGTCGACATGGTGCTGCTCGCCTTCGGCGTCCTGGGCGACCAGGCGTACGACGAACGGGAGCCGCTGAACGCGGTGCAGGTCGCGCAGACCAACTACACCGGGGCGGTCTCGGCCGCGCTGGTGGCCGCGCGGGAGCTGCAGAACCAGGAGCACGGCTCGCTGGTCGTGATGTCCTCGGTGGCCGCGGAGCGGGCCCGGCGCACCGACTTCATCTTCGGCTCCAGCAAGGCGGGACTGGACACCTTCACCCAGGGCCTGGGCGACGCCCTGTTCGGCACCGGGGTGCACGTCATGATCGTCCGCCCGCACTTCGTGCGCTCGCCCTCGACCGCCGGCCGGCCCGTGCCGCCGCTGTCGAGCACCCCGGAGGAGGTCGCCGTCGCGGTGGAGCTGGGGCTGCGGCGGCGGTCGGAGATCGTGTGGGTTCCCGGTGTGGCGCGCCTGGCGGCGACGGTGCTGCGGCATCTGCCGCGTGCGGTGTACCGGCGGCTGCCGCTGTAGGGCGCGCGGCGGGACGACCGGCTCAGCGGGCGGGCAGGGTGCCTCGATCGACGGGGGACGCCTGGGGCGGGACCACCGCGCTGCCGCCGAAGGCGAACTCGCGCAGCCGGCGCCACACCCCGTCGTCCCCCTGCTGGTGCAGGGCGAACCCGGTGACCGGCCACTCGGCCCGGTAGCCCGCCAGTTCCTCCTGGGCGCGGTCCATCGCCGCCTCGTCGATGCCGTGCGCGACCGTGACGTGCGGGTGGTAGGGGAACTGGAGTTCGCGTGCCACGGGTCCCTCCGGGTCGCGCACCCGCTGCTGGAGCCACATGCACGCCTCGGCGCCCTCCACCACCCGGACGAAGACCACCGGGGACAGCGGCCGGAAGGTGTCGGTGCCCGACAGTCGCATGGTGAAGGGCCGCCCGGCCGCGGCCACCTCGGTCAGGTGCGCCTCGACGGCCGGCAGGTCGGCGGTGTCGATCTCGGTCGGCGGCAGCAGGGTGACATGCGTGGGGATGCCGTGAGCTGCGGCGTCGCCGAAGCCCGCGCGCCGCTCCTGGAGCAGGCTGCCGTGCGGCTCCGGGACCGCGATCGACACCCCGATCGTTACGGTCCCCACGTCGTCTCCTGTCGTCGTGCCGGTGCTGTGTGGCCGTGCCGGCGGTCGTCGCTGCCGCCGCTTCCTTCTCCCGGGTCCCGGCCCTCTCCCCGGGGCGCACCCGGCCGTCGCGCTCGCGTGCCAGCCGTTTCGCCCGGGCCGTCCGGTTATGCCGTGCGGATAACGACTGTACGACCGCGAGCGCGCCCTGGGCAGGCGCCGGCCACGTGATGTGCGGCGCTCCGCCCGGGACGGCTGGGCGCGGTGGTGCGCTCGTTCAGTGCTTGGCGGGCAGGAAACCCACCCGGTCGTAGGCCTGGGCGAGGGTCTCTGCGGCGACCGCGCGGGCCTTCTCCGCGCCCTTGGCCAGGATCGCGTCGAGCGTCTCGGTGTCGTCCAGGTACTGCTGGGTCTTCTCGCGGAACGGCGTCACGAACTCGACCATGATCTCGGCCAGGTCGGTCTTCAGGGCGCCGTAGCCCTTGCCGGCGTACTGCTCCTCCAGCTCGCCGATGGTCCGGCCGGTGAGCGTGGAGTAGATGCTGAGCAGGTTGCTGACGCCGGGCTTGGCCTCGGGGTCGAAGCGGATGACGGTGTCGGTGTCGGTGACCGCGCTCTTGACCTTCTTGGCCGTGGTCTTCGGCTCGTCGAGGAGGTTGATGAGGCCCTTCGGCGTGGACGCCGACTTGCTCATCTTGACCGACGGGTCCTGCAGGTCGTAGATCTTCGCCGTCTCCTTGAGGATGTACGGCCGGGGCACGGTGAAGGTCTCGCCGAAGCGGCCGTTGAAGCGCTCGGCGAGGTCGCGGGTCAGCTCGATGTGCTGGCGCTGGTCCTCACCGACCGGCACCTCGTGCGCCTGGTACAGCAGGATGTCGGCGACCTGCAGGATCGGGTAGGTGAACAGGCCGACCGAGGCCCGCTCGGCACCCTGCTTGGCGGCCTTGTCCTTGAACTGGGTCATCCGGGAGGCCTCGCCGAAGCCGGTGAGGCAGTTCATGACCCAGGCCAGCTGGGCGTGCTCGGGGACGTGGCTCTGGACGAAGAGCGTGCAGCGCTCCGGGTCCAGTCCGGCGGCCAGCAGCTGGGCGGCGGCGAGCCGGGTGTTGGCGCGCAGCTCCTTCGGGTCCTGCGGGACCGTGATCGCGTGCAGGTCGACGACCATGTAGAAGGCGTCGTGCGTCTCCTGCAGGGCCACCCACTGACGGACGGCGCCGAGGTAGTTGCCGAGGTGGAACGAGCCGGCGGTGGGCTGGATCCCGGAGAGCACCCGGGACCGGCCCTGCGGAGCGGTGTCATTGCCGAGGTGGGCGACGGGGCGATCGTTGGCCATGCACACCATTCTCTCAGGTGCGCACCCCTGCTCCGGAACGGGCCGGGAGCAGCCGGTGAACGGCGGCCGGGAGCCGGCGCGGGGTGCGCCGAGCGGTGCGCCGTGAGCAGCGTGCGCGCCGGGGGCGGCCTTGGGGGCGGGTGCGCCGGGCGATGTCGCGGGGGCGGGTGCGCGTGAAGGTGCGCGGGCGTGCGCTGTCGTGAGGAGGCCCGTGCGCCATGGGGCGGCCCGCCGCTCGGACGGGCCGCCCCACGAGGCGTGACAGGACGGGACCGGCCGGGTGCCCCGCGCCGGGTCAGCCGAGGTCGATCTCCGGGTACAGCGGGAAGCCCGCCACCAGGTCGGCGGCGCGGCGGGAGACCTCGTCGGCGATCTTCGGATCGAGGACGTGGGCGGCCTTGGAGGGGGCGCCGGACTTGGTGGTGCCGGGCTCGGTGGCCGTCAGCACCCGGTCGATCAGGGCCGCGATCTCGTCCATCTCGGCGGTGCCCAGGCCCCGGGTGGTCAGGGCGGGCGTGCCGATGCGGATGCCGGAGGTGTACCAGGCGCCATTGGGGTCGGCGGGGATGGCGTTGCGGTTGGTGACGATGCCGGACTCCAGCAGGGCGGCCTCGGCCTGGCGGCCGGTGAGGCCGTAGGAGCCGGCGACGTCGATCAGGTTGAGGTGGTTGTCGGTGCCGCCGGTCACCAGGGTGGCGCCGCGCCGCAGCAGGCCCTCGGCGAGGGCGCGGGAGTTGTCCACGATGCGCTGCGCGTAGTCCTGGAAGGCGGGCTGCCGGGCCTCGGCGAGGGCGACGGCCTTGGCGGCCATGACGTGCGGCAGCGGGCCGCCGAGCACCATCGGGCAGCCCCGGTCGACCTGGTCCTTGAGGCTGTCGTCGCACAGCACCATGCCGCCGCGCGGGCCGCGCAGCGACTTGTGGGTGGTGGTGGTGACGATCTGGGCGTGCGGGACCGGGTCGAAGTCGCCGGTGAGGACCTTGCCGGCGACCAGGCCGGCGAAGTGGGCCATGTCGACCATGAGCGTGGCGCCGACCTCGTCGGCGATCTCCCGCATGATCCGGAAGTTCACCAGCCGGGGGTAGGCGGAGTACCCGGCGACGATGATCAGCGGCTTGAACTCGCGGGCCTGGACACGCAGCGCCTCGTAGTCGAGCAGTCCGGTGGCCGGGTCGGTGCCGTAGGAGCGCTGGTCGAACATCTTGCCGGAGATGTTCGGCCGGAAGCCGTGGGTGAGGTGGCCGCCGGCGTCCAGGGACATGCCGAGCATGCGCTGGTTGCCGAAGGCCTGCCGCAGCTCGGCCCAGTCGGCCTCGGTCAGGTCGTTGACCTGGCGGGCGCCGGCCTTCTGCAGGAACGGCGCCTCGACGCGGTCGGCGAGCACGGCCCAGAAGGCGACGAGGTTGGCGTCGATGCCGGAGTGCGGCTGGACGTAGGCGTGGCGGGCACCGAACAGCTCGCGGGCGTGCTCGGCGGCGATCGACTCGACGGTGTCGACGTTGCGGCAGCCGGCGTAGAAGCGGCGGCCGACGGTGCCCTCGGCGTACTTGTCGCTGAGCCAGTTGCCCATCGCCAGCAGGGTGGCCGGGGAGGCGTAGTTCTCGGAGGCGATCAGCTTGAGCATCTCGCGCTGGTCGGCCACCTCCTGGCCGATCGCGTCGGCGACCCGCGGCTCGACCGCGCGGATCACGTCCAGGGCGGCGCGGAAGGCGGTGGACTCGTGGGACAGGGGCGCAGACATCTGGAAGGGAACCTCCGGGCGTGGCGTTCGGCGTTCACGGTACGGCCCAGGCGCACGGCACTTCTTCCCGTCGGAGCCGCTCCCCGATGGTCTCTCCCATCCCTCGGACCCATGGTCCAGCGCGCCAGTCACGGCCCTGGCCGTCAGCCTACCCGGCGCTCGGGCCGGGCACGCCGCGACGTCCACCATGCGGGCGGGCGGTGCTGCGGCGCTGAGGCCCCGCTCGGGGCGCCCGTCGCGCGGCGGGCGCCCCGAGGCGGGTCACAGGGCGCATGAGCCGTGGCCGGTCACAGGATGACGTGCGGCAGGAAGCGGGCGTACTCGTCGGTGACCAGGCCGGCCGACTCGCGCAGGCCGAGGCCGGCGGCCTCGTCCCCGACCACCCAGGCGCCGAGGACGACATGGTTGCCGTCGAAGGCGGGCAGCGGGGCGAGGGCCTGGTAGCAGCACGGCTCCTCGCGCACCGCGGGCGCCGAGCCGGGCCGGTGCACGGTCACCCCGGCACCCTCCCGGCCGAGCAGCGGCTTGGCCGCCCAGCCGGTGGTGTCCGCCAGCTCACGCGGGCCGTCGAGGTAGGCGGGGAGCAGATTGGGGTGGCCGGGGAAGAGTTCCCAGAGGATCGCCAGCAGGGCCTTGTTGCTCAGCAGCATCTTCCAGGCGGGCTCGATCCACAGGGTCGAGCCGGTGCCGCCGCCGTTGTCGAGGGTGTCCAGGACGTGGCCGGAGAACCGGTCGGTGGTCATCCACTCCCACGGGTACAGCTTGAAGATGCTGCGGATGAACCGCAGGCCGGTGTCGACGAACCGGCCGGAGAGCGGGTCCCAGCCGATCTGCTCCATCGCCAGCCAGTCGGTGGCGAGGCCCGCCTGTTCGGCGGTCTCCTTCAGATAGGCGACCGTCATCAGGTCCTCGCCGAGCTCGTCGGCGGCGGAGTGCGCGAAGTGCAGCAGGCTGCCCGGCGGCAGCAGTCCGGCCTGCCGGCGCCAGGCGTCGACGAGGCGTTCGTGCAGCGAGTTCCACTGGTCGGCGCCGGGGAACCGTTCCTCCATCCAGAACCACTGGGGCGAGGCGGCCTCCACCAGGGAGGTGGGGGTGTCGGCGTTGTACTCCAGCAGTTTCGCCGGGCCGGTGCCGTCGTAGCGCAGGTCGAACCGGCCGTAGACGGACGGCAGTTCGGCCCGCCGGTGCCAGGCCTCGGCGACCGCGCGGGCCACGCGCGGGTCGGTGATGCCGAGGTCGGCGAACCGCCCGGCGGTGACGATGTGGTCGGCCGCGGCCAGACACATGCGGTGCAGTTCCTCGACGGTCTCCTCCAGCGCCTCCACCTCGTCGAGGCCGAAGACGTAGTAGGCGCTCTCGTCCCAGTAGGGGCGCAGCGAGCCGTCGGGGTGGCGGGTGAGCGGATAGATCAGTCCCTGGGCCTCGACGATCCGCTGCCAGCCGGGCCGGGGTTCGATGGTGCGGCGCTCCACGGGCTCAGCCGCCGGAGGAGCCGTGGCCGCCGCCGAAACCGCCGCGGTCGACACCGCCGTAGCCGCCGCCGTACTTGCTCCCGCCGCTCGTCGACCCGCTGGACGAGCCCCCGGAACCGGAGCCCGTGCCCGAGGTCTTGCCGGGCTTGGTGAAGGAGCCGCCCGACACCCAGCCGTTGCGCTTCTTGCCGCCGTAGTACCAACTGGCGCGCACGGAGGGGTCGCTGGTCTTGCAGTACGTGTCGGAGACGAGCTTGTAGCCGCTGCCGTAGCGGTAGCTGTCCCTGTCGACGCAGCGCCTGTCCGGAGCGGAGGAGCAGGCGGTGAGCGCCGTCGCGAGCAGTCCCACGCTGCCCAGGACGACGGTGCCCGACCGAAGCCGTCGCCGTGCGTCTGCCATGTCCGTCTCTCCCCGTTGTCGTCGGCCGTACGACGGCCGCCTCGTCGGCCACAGGGTGGCCGGTTTCCGACGGCCAGCCTAGAGAGCGGAACGGACATGTGTACGAGCAACCCCGATTTCGCCTTTCTCCGGGGGCCCTTGATGCCCGGGAACGAACGGGCCCGCATGGTGACGGTCCGTCAGGGCAGCACCCGGCACAGTGCGTCCAGGGCCGCCGCCCAGGCGTGGTCCGGCGGGGTGCCGTAGCCGACGACCAGGGCGTCCACCGGCGGCACGGCGGCCCGCTCGTGGCGGAAGCGGGACAGGCCGCAGACGGACAGGCCCTGCCGGGCCGCCGCCCGGAGCACCGCCTGTTCCGTGCCGGGCGGCAGCCGCAGCACGGCGTGCAGTCCGGCCGCGATGCCGGTGGCCTCCACCCCGGGGGCACGGTCGGCGAGCGCCGCGACCAGGGCGTCGCGGCGGCGCCGGTAGCGCAGCCGACAGGCGCGCACATGACGGTCGTAGGCGCCGCTGGTGAGGAACTCCGCCAGGGTGAGCTGGTCCAGCACTCCGCAGGTGTCGTGACCGCCCTTGACGGCGGCGGCCTCCTTCACGAGAGAGGGCGGCAGCACCATCCAGGCCAGCCGCAGGCCAGGCGCCAGGGCCTTGCTGGCGGTGCCGAGATAGACCACGTGGTCGGGGTCCAGGCCCTGCAGGGCGCCGACCGGCTGGCGGTCGTAGCGGAACTCGCCGTCGTAGTCGTCCTCCAGGACCAGACCACCGGTGCGCCGCGCCCAGTCGGTCACGGCGGCGCGCCGCTCGGGGTGCAGCGGCAGTCCCGTCGGGAACTGGTGGGCCGGGGTGAGCAGCACCGCGGCGGCGTCCGGCATGCGGGTGGTGTCGGTGCCCCGGTCGTCCAGGGGCAGCGGGCAGGTCTCGAGGCCCGCCTCGGTCAGCAGGGCGCGGTGCTCGGGCAGGCCGTAGGACTCGACGGCGACCGTGGCCGCCCCGCGCGCCCGCAGCAGCTGGGCGAGGATCCGCAGACCGTGCGCGAAACCGGAGCAGATCACGACGCAATCCGGGTCGGTGCGCACCCCGCGCACCCGGGCCAGATGGCCGGCCAGCGCGGCACGCAGCTCCGGACGGCCACGGGGGTCGCCGTAGCCGAGGACGTCGTGCGGGGCGACGGCCAGGGCGCGCCGGGCGGCCTTGAGCCACTCGGCGCGGGGGAAGGAGGCGAGCTCCGGCGTGCCGGGCGTGAGGTCGTGCAGGGGGCGCGGACGCGGGTGGGGTGCGCGGGGCGGGGTGCGCGGCGCGGGCGGCACGGCCCGGTCGGCGACCCGGGTGCCCGATCCCTGGCGGGCGGTGAGCCAGCCCTCGGCGACCAGGTCGGCGTAGGCGTCGGCGACCGTGTTGCGGGCGATGCCCAGGTCGGCGGCGAGGGCGCGGGAGGACGGCAGCCGGGTGCCGGGCGCAAGACGGCCGGTGCGGACCGCCTCGCGCAGCGCGTCGGTCAGGCCGCGGCGCACGCCCGGTCCGGTCGTCTCCACGTGCAGGTCCAGCCCCGAAGTGGCCCACGTTTCCGCCATGGAAATGGACCATACTCCTGGGCTGCTCCGCTCCTAGGGTCGAGACCATGAGCAACACCGATGACGCTGTCGCGTACGCCGCCGAGCAGCCCCAGCGGCTGGACATGGCCGCACTCGCACCCGACGTCTACAAGGCGATGGTCCGGCTGGACACCGCCGCCCGGCAGGGCCTCGACCCGAAGCTGTACGAACTCGTCAAGATCCGCGCCTCGCAGATCAACCACTGCGCCTTCTGCCTGGACATGCACACCAAGGACGCGCTCGCGGCCGGCGAGAGCGTGGAGCGGATCGTGCAGCTCAGCGCGTGGGAGGAGTCGCGGCACTTCTACACCGAGAAGGAGCTGGCGGCGATCGAGCTGACCGAGGCGGTCACCGTCCTGACCGACGGCTTCGTACCGGACGAGGTGTACGACAAGGCCGCCGAGCACTTCGAGGAGAAGGAGCTGGCCCAGCTGATCGCCGCGATCACGGTGATCAACGCCTGGAACCGGTTCGGCGTGACCTGCCGCTTGACCCCCGGCCACTACCAGCCGGGGCAGCACGCGTGAACCGGGCACGCTGTGCCGGACGCGGAGGGGGCCCGGTCCCGGGCCAGGTCCTTCCCGCGGCCGGCGCGGCGGCACCGTCCCGACGCCACCGCAGGAACCGGACGTCCACGAACCGCACGCCGGAGAACCGGACGTCCCACCGGAGAGGCACAAGGCACCGATCATGAGCACCGTCGAGGACTTCGCGCGCTGCACCTGGGGCGCGCGCCCGGCGATCCGCTGATCCTGCCCGGACCGTGGGACGCGGCCAGCGCGCGGGCCTGTGTGGCGGCCGGGTTCCCGGCCCTGGCCACACCCAGCGCGGGCGTGTCCGCCGCGCTCGGCCACGACGACGGCTCCACCCCCGCCGACGAGATGTTCGCGGCCGTGGCCCGGATCGCCCGGGCGGTGGACGTGCCGGTGTCGGCCGACGTCGAGGACGGCTACGGCCTGGCCCCCGACGAGCTGGTGGAACGGCTGCTGGAGGCCGGCGTGGTCGGCTGCAACCTGGAGGACTCCCGTGCCGGGGTGCTCAAGGACCCGCAGGGGCAGGCCGCCTACCTGGCCGAGGTCCGCGCGGCCGCCGGCGACCGGCTGTTCCTCAACGCCCGGGTGGACGTCTTCCTCCACGGCGACGGCGACCCGGCGCACGCCGTCGAGCGGGCCGCCCTGTACGTGGCGGCCGGCGCCGACTGCGTGTACCCGATCCTCGCCCCGGCCGACACGCTGCCGGTGCTGCGGGCCGGGATCGCGGGACCGCTGAACGCCCTGGGCCGCCTGGACGGCACCGGCCCCTCCCCCGCCGAGCTGGGCGCACTGGGCGCCACCCGGATCACCTTCGGCCCGGGACTGTGGCAGCGCGCCGACCGGGCGGTGCGGGGGATCGTGGCGGAGCTGGTGCCGTAGGGGTGGTGCCCTGGCGGCCGTCACTCGGGCGGCACAGGGGCGACCGGGAGCTGTTCCTCGTGCAGCCAGGTGAAGGTGCGGTCCGGTTCGAGGCGGGCCTCTCCCCAGTGGATGAGATGGATGCCCCTCTCCGCGTCGGCCGTGAAGAACACGCAGACGAGTCTGGTGGAGGCGCCCAGCTCCTCGAACGCCTCGTGCAGTCCGAGGTACTCCCCGGTCGCCAGGTCGGCGTCGACCTCGAACAGCTGCTCCCGCCCCTGCGGCCCGTGCGCCCGGAGCAGCCGTCGCCGGGTCGGGGACGCGTCGGCGGGCAACCGAGCGCCGGCCAAGGGGCGCGGCTCGTCCGCGTATTTGTAAGGGAAGAGCACGTGCCCGTTGATGACGGCGTACTCGTAACCGCGGACGTCCCGCACGGGTTCGCCCAGTTCCCGTGCCGCATCCGCCAGCCCCTCACGGACCGCCTCGGCCAGGGCGGCACCGTAGGGGCTCCGCTTCTTCAGTCCCGCGGCCAGATGCGCCGCACGGGCTTTCGCGTGCGCCGTCGCCAGGCAGCGCGGAACCGCGGCGACGAGCGCGGCGGCATGCCGCCCGAACCGCTCGACCGCCCAGTCGGACGGCCCTGCCGGACCACCACCTGACACAGACATGCAGCGCCCCTCCGCCCGGTCACTCGGCCCTCACCTGTGTGACACGCGGACGAACACGGCACAAGGGAGCGATCCGGCCACCGGGAGATCACCGGCGGCGCGCTCGGCGCCGCCGCAACCGGACACCGGCCGGCGACCGGGTCCGCCGCACGGAGCCGGCGCGCTCACTGCATACGTCGGCCCCGGCCCGTGCACCGTTTCTCGGAGGCGCTCAGGGCAGCCACTCCTTCCACACCGAGCGATGACCCTCCACCCACTTCTTCGCCGCCTCGGCCGGGGTGAGTTTCTGGTCGGCGATCATCAGCGCGACCTCGTTCTGGTCCTCGGTGGTCCACCGGAACTTCTTCAGGAAGGCGGCCGCGTCCCCGCCCGACGCCGCGAAGCGGGCGTTGAGGTACTTCTGCAGCGGGGTGTACGGGTAGGAGCAGGCGACCTTCACCGGATCGGCGTCGCAACCCTCCGTGTAGGGCGGCAGTTTCACCTCCGTCATCGGGACCTTCTCGAACAGCCACTGCGGCGCGTACCAGTACGTCAGGAACGGCTTCTTCTCCTTGGCGAACTGCTTGATCTGCGCGATCTGCGCCGCCTCCGACCCGGCGAACACCACCTGGTAGTTCA
Organism: Streptomyces thermoviolaceus; assembly: GCF_045209695.1. Classification (NCBI taxonomy): domain Bacteria; kingdom Bacillati; phylum Actinomycetota; class Actinomycetes; order Kitasatosporales; family Streptomycetaceae; genus Streptomyces; species Streptomyces thermoviolaceus. The sequence continues at coordinate 2,250,128 of NZ_CP109280.1, forward strand.
GCCCGAGGTTCTTCACCAGCGCCTTGTCGTTGGTGACGTAGGAGGGGGAGCCGTCCATCAGCTGGCCCTTGCCGCCGCTCTCCGCGGTGCGGAAGAGGGAGGCGTAGGAGTTCAGGTTGCGCCAGTCGGTGATGTCGGGGTGCTGCTTCGCCAGATACGTCGGCACGAACCAGCCGATGTGCCCGGTCACCCCGAGGTCGCCGCCGCGGACGATGGTCTTCTTGTCGTCCACGTACCGCTTCTCCTGGTCGGGGTGGCCCCAGTCCTCCAGGATGGCGTCGACCCGGCCCTGGCTGAGCGCGTCCCAGGCGGGGACCTCGTCGACCTGCTCGGTGTCCACGCGGTAGCCGAGTTCGTGCTCCAGCAGGTACTGGGCGACGGCCACGTTGGCCTGGGCGCCCACCCAGGACTGCACGGACAGGGTCACGGTCCGCGCGCCCTTCACGGCGGCGAACGGCGAGGTCTGCTTGGTCATGTCGGCGGCGCCGCAGCCGGTCAGCAGCGTGCACAGGGCCGCCGCGCCGGCGATCAGCGCCCTTCTGCGGGTGGTCCTCATCTCACGCTCCCTTCGTCGCGCGCCGTGCGGTCGGCTGGGTGACCCGGTCGAGCATCAGGCCGAGGCAGACGATGGCCACGCCCGCGATCAGGCCCGTCGCCAGGTCGCCCTGGGCGAGGCCGTAGACGACCTGGTAGCCGAGGGCGCCGCTGCCGACCAGGCCGCCGATGATGACGACGGCGAGCACCAGGACCACGCCCTGGTTGACGGCGAGCAGCAGGGCGGGGCGGGCCAGCGGAAGCTGCACCTGGCGCAGCTGCTGGCCGCTGGTGGCGCCGAGCGAGCGGGCCGACTCCAGGGCGGCCGGGTCGACCTGGCGCAGCCCCTGCGCGGTGATCCGGACGACCGCGGGCAGGGCGTAGACGACGGCCGCGGCGACGGCCGGGGCACGGCCCACCCCGAACAGGGCGACGACCGGGATGAGGTACACGAACTGCGGCATCGTCTGGAACACGTCCAGCACCGGGCGCAGCACCCTTGCGAACCGGTCGCTGCGGGCGGCGGCGATGCCGGCGGCCAGGCCCAGTACGAGGGTGACGGCGACGGCCGCGAGCACCTGGGAGAGGGTGTCCAGCGAGGGCTGCCACACACCGAGCACCCCGATCACGGCCATGGCGCCGGTGGCGGTGAGCGCGGTGCGCCAGGTGCCGATCAGCCAGGCCGGGGCGGCCACGATCAGCAGTACCGACCACCACGGCAGCCACAGCAGTGCCGAGCGCACCGGGTCCAGCACCCAGGTGGTGAAGTGCCCGGCCCAGTCGGCGGTGCCGCCGATGTAGGGCACCCCGGAGTACAGGTGGCCGGTCATCCAGTCCACGGCCCGGTTGACCGGCTCGGCGATGCTCACCGTCCAGCCGGTGGGCCAGTCGGGACCGCCGGCCAGGCGTGCGGCCAGAGCGGCCACGACGACGGCGGCGAGGGCCGCGGCGGGCCGCAGCCAGAGGCGGCCGCCCTCGCGCTGCTGCCCGATCCGGTCACCGGCGGCACCGGTCACCCGGTCCAGGACCACGGCCAGCAGCACGATCGGGATGCCGGCCGCCAGGGCGGCGCCCACGTCGACGGAGGCGAGGGCCTGGTAGACGCGGTCGCCGAGACCGCCGGCGCCGATCACCGAGGCGATCACGGCCATGGACAGCGCCATCATGATCGCCTGGTTGAGGCCGAGGAGGAGTTCCTTGCGGGCCAGCGGGATGCGCGCGGTGAGCAGCCGCTGGCGGGCGGTGGCGCCCAGCGACTCGACCGCCTCCAGCACCTCCGGGTCGGCGCCGCGCAGGCCCAGCGCGGTCAGGCGGGCCATGGGCGGGGCGGCGTAGACGACGGTGGCGAGGACGGCGGCGGGCACGCCGATGCCGAAGACCAGCACCACCGGCAGCAGATAGGCGAACGCCGGCAGGATCTGCATGGTGTCCAGCACGGGCCGCAGGGCGCGGTCCATCCGGTCGGACAGCCCGGCGGCCAGGCCCAGCAGGGCGCCCACGGCGACCGACGCGAGTACGGCGACCACCATCAGGGCCAGGGTCTGCATGGTCGGCACCCACATGCCGAGCGCCCCGCAGGCGAGCAGCGCCACCGCCGTGCCGGCGGCGAGCCGGGCGCCGGCCACGCACCAGGCGACGGCGGCGGCCAGCGCGGTGACGCCCGCCCAGCCCGCGGCGAGCAGGAACAGGTAGACGGCGCGCACGCAGACGATGACGGCGTTGCTGAGATGGCCGAGGACGTACAGGAACAGCGGGTGGCTGTCCCGGTTGTCGATGATCCAGTCGCTGACCCGGGTCAGCGGCGCGGTGACGTCGACGGTCAGCGCATGCGGCCAGGCGCCGCCGCCCCAGCGGGCCTCGGCGAGCGGGGCGAGGACGGCGGTGAGCAGCGCGAGGACCGCCAGTTTGCGGACGGCGGGGCGTTTCAGCAGGCCGGGGACGGTGCGCGGCGCCGGTGCGGTGACGGTGGCCATCAGGCGGCCTCCGGGTCCTTGCCGGCCGGGGCGGTTCCCGCGACCACGCGCAGCAGTGCCTCGGAGTCCACGACGCCGATGCACCGGCCCTGGTCCATGACGCGGGCCGGGGTGCCCGCGCGGGCGACCGCCTCGATCGCCTCGGCGACCGTGGCGTGCGCGGCGACGGCCGGCCCGCTGCCCGCCTGCTCGGCGGTGGCGGGACGCATCGCCGAACGCACCGTCATCACCTGCTCGCGGGGCACGTCGCGGACGAACGCACGGACGTAGTCGTCGGCCGGGGAGCCGACGATCTCCTCGGGGGTGCCGAGCTGCACCACGCGGCCGTCGCGCATCAGCGCGATGCGGTCGCCGAGCCGGAGGGCCTCCTGCAGGTCGTGGGTGATGAAGACCATGGTGCGGCCCTCCTCCTGGTGCAGCCGGATCACCTCCTCCTGCATGTCGCGGCGTATCAGCGGGTCGAGGGCGCTGAACGGCTCGTCGAACAGCAGCACTTCGGGGTCGGCGGCCAGCGCGCGGGCGAGGCCGACGCGCTGGCGCTGACCGCCGGAGAGCTGGCCGGGCCGGCGGTGCTCCATGCCGCTCAGCCCGACCTTGGCGACCATCTCGGCGGCGCGGGCCCGGCGTTCGGCCCGGCCCACGCCCTGGATCTGCAGTCCGTAGGCCACGTTGTCCAGCACGGTGCGGTGCGGCAGCAGACCGAAGTGCTGGAAGACCATCGCGGCCCGGTGCCGGCGCAGCGCGCGCAGTTTCGCCTTGTCCATGGCGCGTACGTCCTCGCCGTCGATGGCGACGGTGCCGGCCGTGGGCTCGATCAGCCGGGTCAGGCACCGCACCAGGGTGGACTTGCCGGAGCCGGACAGGCCCATGACGACGAAGACCTCGCCCTTGCGGACCTCGAAACCGACGTCGCGGACGGCGGCCGTGCAGCCGGTGCGGGCGCGCAGCTCGGCGGGGCTCAGCGCACGCAACTCCGGGTCCGCGGGCACGCGTTCCGCCTTGGGGCCGAACACCTTCCACAGGCCGTCGACCAGGAAGACCGGCGGGGCGGTGCCCTCGCCGGGCGGTTTGCGGGCGGGCGCGGTCAGCGTCATCAGGCGTCCCCCGCGATCAGATCGGACGCCTTCTCGCCCACCATCAGCACGCCGATCATCGGGTTGACGGCGGGCATGGTCGGGAAGACGGAGGCGTCGGCGACGCGGATGCCCTCCAGGCCGCGGATGCGCAGCTCGGGGTCGACCACGGCCAGCTCGTCGTCGGCGGCGCCCATGCGGCAGGTGCCCGCCGGGTGGTACACGGTGTGGGCGACCTTGCGGGCGTACTCGCTCAGCTCCTCGTCCCCGGTGACCTCCGGTCCGGGGCACACCTCGCGCTTGAGCCAGCCGGCCAGCGGCTCGGTCCGGGCGATCCGACGGGCGATGCGGATGCCGTCGACGAGGGTGCGGGCGTCGTAGTCGTCCTCGTCGGTGAAGTAGCGGAAGTCCAGCGCGGGCTTGACGGACGGGTCGGCGCTGGTGAGGTACAGCCGGCCCTTGCTCTTGGGCTTGGGGATGTTCGGGGTCATCGACACGCCGAACTCGGGTCGCTGGTAGCCCAGTCGCTCCGGGTTGTCGGTGAACGGGATCTGGTAGAAGTGGAACATCAGGTCCGGTCCGGCGTGCTCCGGGTCGCGGCGCACGAACAGGCCGGCGTCGGAGTCCATCGCGGAGTTGTCCGGGATCGGGCCGTTCGTCTCCCACACGATCACCGACTCGGGGTGGTCGAGGAGGTTCTCACCGACACCGGGCAGGTCGTGCACGACCGGTATGCCGAGCCGCTCCAGGTCCTCGCGCGGGCCGATCCCGGAGTGCAGCAGCAGCCGCGGCGAGTCGACGGCGCCCGCGCACAGCACCACTTCACGGCGGGCCTTGACCAGCAGCTCCTCGCCGTCCTTGGTGCGCACGTGCACGCCCTCGGCGCGCGTGCCGTTCAGCTGAAGCCGGTACGCCCAGGTCTCCAGCATCAGCGTCAGGTTGGCCCGCTCGTCCATGATCGGGTGCAGGTAGGCCACCGAGGCGCTGGACCGCTTGTTGTTCTCCGGGTGGTAGGCGAGGTCGAAGAAGCCGACGCCCTCGTCGAACGGCTTCTTGTTGAAGCCCTCGACGCGGGGCACGCCGAGCGCGGCCTGCGCGGCGTCGACGAAGTCCCGGGCGATGGCGTTGCGGTCCTTCTCGTCGACCGGGACGATGTTGTTCTTCAGCCGGGCGTAGTAGGCCTCCATCGGCACCGCGCCCCAGCCCGTGGCACCGTTCGCCTCCCACTCGTCGAAGTCGGACGGCAGCGGCTTGAAGGCGATCAGGGTGTTGTGGGAGGAGCAGCCCCCGAGGACCCGGGCGCGGCTGTGCCGGATGTGGGAGTTGCCGCGCGGCTGCTCGGTGGTGGGGTAGTCGTAGTCGAGTTCGCCGCCGAGCAGGCCCATCCAGCGGCGCAGGGTGAGCACGTCGTCGCGGCCGACGTCGCTGGGGCCGCCCTCGATGACGGCCACGGTGACGTCAGGGTTCTCGGTGAGGCGGGAGGCGATGACACAGCCGGCCGTTCCGCCGCCGATGACAACGTAGTCGTAGACGTGGGCAGTGGACTCGGGCATGGGGGTACTACTCCAGGGGTTGTGGGGGTGCAGAGGTCTCACGGGGTCCCGCGGAGGTGGTGCCCGCGGGGCGCGGAGGAGGAAACCGTTCAGCCGGCGAACCAGCGCACCGGCTTCGGCGCGAGGTTCTGGTAGACGTGCTTGGTCTCGCGGTATTCGGCGAGCCCGGCCGGTCCGAGTTCGCGGCCCACGCCGCTCTTGCCGAAACCGCCCCATTCCGCCTGCGGCAGGTAGGGATGGAAGTCGTTGATCCACACGGTGCCGTGACGCAGCCGGCCGGCCACCCGCCGGGCCTTGCCGGGGTCGGAGGTCCACACGCCGCCGGCCAGGCCGTACTCGGTGTCGTTCGCCAGGAACACCGCCTCGTCCTCGGTGCGGAAGGTCTCCACGGTCAGCACCGGGCCGAAGACCTCCTCGCGGACCACCGTCATCTCCCGCCGGCAGCCGTCGAGCACGGTCGGCTCGTAGAAGTACCCCGAGGTCAGACCCTCGGGCCGCTTGCCGCCGGTGCGCAGCACCGCACCCTCCCGCAGCGCGGAGGCGACATACGCCTCGACCTTCGCCCGGTGCTGCTCGGAGACCAGCGGGCCGCACTCGACGCCCGGCTCGGTGCCGCGGCCCAGGCGGATGCGCTGCGCCCGGCGGACCAGTTCGGCGACGAACCGCTCGCGGACGGACTCCTCGACGATGAGCCGGGCGCCCGCCGAGCAGACCTGGCCGCTGTGCAGGAACGCCGCGTTGAGGGCCTGGTCGACGGCGGTGTCGAAGCCCTCGTCGGTGGCGCAGGCGTCGGCGAAGACGACATTGGGGTTCTTGCCGCCGAGTTCCAGCGCGACCTTCTTCACGGTGGGGGCGGCGGCCTGTGCCACCTTGGTGCCGCTGGCCAGACCGCCGGTGAAGGAGACCAGGTCGACGCCGGGGTGCTCGGCGAGCCGGGCGCCGACCGTGAGGCCGGGGCCGGTGACGATGTTGGCGACCCCGGCGGGCAGACCGGCCTCGATCAGCAGCCGGACCAGGGCGACGGTGGTCAGCGGGGTGATCTCGCTGGGCTTGACCACGAAGGTGTTGCCCGCGGCGAGCGCCGGGGCGATCTTCCAGCTGGCCTGCAGCAGCGGATAGTTCCACGGCGTGATCAGCGCGCACACGCCGACCGGCTCGTGGACGACGACGCTGTGCACGTCGGGGGACCCGGCGTCCACGACCCGGCCGGGCGCCTCGGCGGCGACCAGGTCGGCGAAGTAGCAGAAGGCGTCGGCGACGCAGTCGACGTCGATCCGGCCCTCCTGCAGGGTCTTGCCGGTGTCCCGGCTCTCCAGCAGGGCGATGTCCTCCCGGTCCCGCTCCAGGAGGCCGGCCACGCGGCGCAGCAGGGCGGCGCGCTCGGCGACCGGGGTGCGCGGCCAGGCGCCCGCACCGCCGTCAAAGGCGCGCCGGGCCGCCTCCACCGCCAGGTCCGCGTCCCGCTCGTCGCCCTCGGCGACCACGGCGAACGGTGTCGCGTCCGCGGGGTCGAGGATGTCGCGGGTGGCACCGGAGAGCGCCTCCCGCCACTCCCCGCCCACGTGGATGGTGCTGTGCGCGGTGTGTGCCGTGCTGTCCGCCATGATCGGTACTGCCTTCCGTTTCTGCGTGCTCGCCCCGGGTGACCGGAACGTCACCTTCAGGGGCCGTCAGCGCCTGCCCGTGGCGGCAGCAGGCATGCACATCCGGCAGGGAATTGTGACTCGGGTCACGGATGTTCGGCGTACGACAGGAGGAACCGGACACGGTCCGCACGGCCGGGCCGGCGGCTCAGTCCGACGGCACCGGGCACTCGCTGCCGGGGGGACAGAACCACTCCAGGGCCGTGGTGAGGTTCCGCAGCGCGTCGGCGCCGCCGTCGCTGTCGGGGCCGTAGGAGGTGATCGAGTAGATCAGGCCGTCCACGGACACGAAGCGCTCGTCGTAGACGTGCCAGGTACCGATGTCGGGCTCGCCTTTGAGGGAGTCGGCGGTGTACTCCAGCCGGGTGCCGCTGACACCGGCGTCGTCCACGTGCTCCAGGGACAGCTGGTGGAACCCGCGCGGCTTGGGCACTTCGGACAGATAGAGCCTGAAGGATTCGTCGGGCGTGCGTTCCTCGACCTGGTACACCATGATCCGCCGGTCGCCGGCGGCGCTGCGGTAGTGGACGATGTCCATGCCGTACTGCGCGGGGGTCGTGGAGCGGTGCCAGCCCTCGGGCACGGCGATCCGGAAGCCCTCGTCGTCGTCGAGAACGGTGTAGCCGTACGGCGGCTCCGCGACCGTCGGGGACGGGGAGTCGACGTCCGTCCCGGGGTCCTCCGGGGGCGGCGGAAACGTCGGTGAGGAGAGCGTGGACGAGTCGGTGGGCTCCGGGTTCTTGCCGTCGTCGTCGGTGCCCAGCGACACCGTCAGGCCGACGGCGAGCCCGACCGCGGCCGTCGCCCCGGCCACCGCCCACAGCGCACGCGGACGGCGTCCGCCGGGGCGCGGCTCCCGCGGCGCGGTCCCCCGGTCGTCCCGGGTGCCGTCCTCCCAGCGCTGGGCGTCCTCGTTCCAGTACCGCCCGCCCCCGTTCGTCACACTGTCCTCCCTCCCCCGTGCAGCGGACCGGATGTCACAGCCCGAGCAGGCCGGCCACGGCGCCGGCCGACGTCAGCAGGCTCAGCACCGACTGCGCGTCGGTGAGCAGCTCCCGCAGCCGCTGCCGCCTGCTCTCGCCGGCGGTCCCGGTGCGGGTGATCTCGTTCTCGGTGTCCGCCAGGGCCTCGTCCAGCTCCCGGATCTCCTCGGAGCTGCGCAGCCGGGCCAGATCGGCCCGCAGTTCCCGGACCGCCTGGAGCAGTTCCCGCTCCGCGTCGTGTGTCGGGGGCGCGTGGTGGTGGCTCTCGGCGTGCGCGTGGCTGCCGATGGCGAAGGTGCTGCCCGAGACGTCGCCGATGCGGACGTTCGGCTCATCCGCCGTGCTCATCGCTGCCGGATCCCTTCTCCTTCTTCAGTGCGGTGTTCGGCCGGTGGCCACCGGTGGTCGAGGACGTGTCCTGCGAGGGAGCGCCCGCGCCGGAGGCCGCACGGGCGTGCGTGCCGATCGCGAAGGTGCTGTCCTCGACGCTGTCGATGTGCACTCCGCCGTTGCTGATGTTGACGACCTTCTGGACGAACTCGCCGGTCTCGTAGCCGTGTTCGCTCAGGGCGGTGCGGACGCCGTGCGCGATGCGGTCCTGGATGCTGCGCAGGTACCGGTCGACGTCCATCTGCTGGAACAGCGAGCCCGTGCCGGCCGAGCCCAGCTCCCGCACGGACAGGACGGGGCCGTCGGGAAGGGCGTCGCGGTGTTCGCCGGTGAGCAGCTGCCAGCCGTGCCAGACGGCCCGGAACAGCACGGCCACGGACCGGATCGTGGCCCCGGGCACCTGTCCCACCATCCAGGTCGCCTTGGCGAGCAGGCTGGAGGTGCGCAGCTGGTAGGCGATCCGGTCGGCGTCCCGGAAGTCCTCCCGCACCGGCATCAGCACATGCGGGACCACCTCCAGCATCAGCATCCGCCCCTGGGTGTGGATGCGCACGTAGACGGTGACGACCAGGTTCTCCTCCCAGCCGCCGACCCGCACCCGGAGGAAGTGCCGCCGTCGCTCGGCGCCTTCCTCCACCGCGCGGTCCCGGTGGTGCGCGAACGCGTCGTAGGGGGCGTCCTCCCGGCGGGGCAGGCCCTCCGCGGGCAGGAAGACGCACTCGTCGATCTCCAGCCAGCGCAGCCGGTCGCGGACCAGATGGCCCGCGTACTCCGGCGGCAGGCGCAGGCTCTCCAGCAGCGGGCGGACGGTGTCCAGCACGATGCGGTTGCTCAGCGGACGGGGCGTGCGCCCCTCGGCGGGACGCATCTCGACGGCCAGCACCCAGGTGTCGTAGGCCCGGCCGGACCCGCAGAAGGGCCGGCTCTCGCGGTACAGGATCAGCGGCGCGTGCTGTTCCTGCCGGATGCGCTGCTTCAGCCGCTTCAAGCGCGGGCTCACTGCCCGCTCCGCCGGGTCCGAGGCGATGTCCGCGAAGCGGTCCGGGGACAGTTCGGCGTTCAGGGCACGGGCGAACTGGCCGCGCTGGCGCCCCGCGCACACGGCGATGGCGGCGAACAGAGCGAGCGGGATCAGAACCAGCAGGAGGAGAAGCAAGGCCTCGGCGTCACCGGACTTTGCGGCGATGAGCACGACCATGACCGGCACGACGATCAGCAGGGCGGCGAACGTCATCCGCCCCACCCAGTGGGCGGCCCGCGCGGTCGCCTTGCGCACGGTGGACACCTGGGGATCGTCACTGTGCAGGGCGTCGGCGAAGGCCAGCAGCAAACTGGGGACCAGCAAGAAGGCCATCAGGCCACTGGTGAGCACGCATCCGACGATCCACAGCCCCACGACGGCCGCGCTCCAGTACACCCCGGCCCGGCGTGCGCGCAGCGCGTGGGCCAGGACGCGGGCGGCGTCGAAGCCGAGGGACGGCGCCACGATCCGCTGTTCGTGCAGGTACAGCTCCTCGATCACCCGGTCCCGGTAGTCCGGGTCGAGGTAGACACCCGCACACAGCAGGCGGGTGGCCTCGCTGGCCTGCGGAGGGACGGGCGAGGGACCACCCGAAGACGCCGGTTGCGACTGGTGCGGCACGGACACGGTGTCCACGCGACTCCCCCGAGGTGCGAACGGCCGCCACAGCGGCAGAACTGACGGACCATCACCTTAGAGCACAGAGGAATGGCCGGGGAAGCCGTTTGTCAAGAGTGTGACCACGTGAGGGCAGCCACAGCTCCGGACCGTACGAGGCCGCCCAGGATGCTCGGGTCCCGCCCGGGGGAGCCGAGCAGGTCCCGCAGGTGCCTCACGCCCGCTGCGTCGGGCGCGTCCCTTCCGGCCGCTCGCCCAGCAGCTCCCGCACGACCCCCCGCAGCCACGCGTGGGCGGGGTCGGCGTCGTGGCGCGGGTGCCAGGCCAGGCCCATCTCCAGCGGGGGCAGCGGCAGCGCACGTCGAAGGCGACCAGGCCCAGCGAGGTCGCCAGGGGCAGCGTCCACGAGGTGAGCAGGCCGACCAGGTCGGTGTCCCGGATGACGAAGAGGGAGGCGGGGAACGTGCCGACCGTCCCCACCACCCGTCGGCTCAGACCGAGGTCGGCGAGCGCGGCGTCGACGGGGCCGTGCAGCCTGCCGCGACGGGAGACGATCAGGTGGTCGGCCTCGGAGGCGAACCGCTCGGCATGGGCCCGGCCCTGCGTACGGTCGCGCTGCTGGTCCTGGCGGCGACGGTCTGGGTGGTCGCCGGATTCACCGACCGGCGAGCACCCCGCGTGGTCGCGTCCTGCGGCGACCACGCACGGGTGCGGTCGGGCCGCTGATGTGCTCCGTCGTCCCCTGGAATCCCCTGTGCCGTACGCGTTCACGAGGAGTCGTGGCATGCCAGTCGCCCTGCCCGCCCCGGTTCTCGACCACGGCCGGGGCAGCAGATGCGGCAGGTGCTCGTGCGGGAGGCCGGCTGGGCGTGGCTGTCCGTGCCGTCCAGGCTCTTCTGGGCGCCGGGCCGGCGCGGCACGGCCGGAACGGGCCAGGCATGAGGGCCGCTTCACGACGGCGACGCCGGAACAGGCCACGGGCCCCGGACCGCCCGGAGGCGGAACGGGGCCCGTGCGGGCTCGTGACACGCCCGTGCGGGACGCACCGGTGAGCAGGGCTCAGATCAGGCCGAGGCCGCGGACCGCGTCCCGCTCGTCCTGCAGCTCCTTGACGGAGGCGTCGATACGGGCGCGGGAGAACTCGTTGATCTCCAGGCCCTGGACGATCTCGTACTTGCCGTCCTTGCAGGTGACGGGGAAGGAGGAGATCAGGCCCTCCGGCACACCGTAGGAGCCGTCGGACGGAACGGCCATGGAGGTCCAGTCGCCCTCGGCGGTGCCGTTGACCCAGGTGTGGATGTGGTCGATGGCGGCGTTGGCGGCGGAGGCGGCCGAGGAGGCGCCGCGGGCCTCGATGATGGCGGCGCCACGCTTGGCGACGGTCGGGATGAAGTCCTCCTCCAGCCACTTCTGGTCGTTCACGACCTCGGCGGCGTTCTTGCCGGCGATGGTGGCGTGGAAGATGTCCGGGTACTGGGTGGCGGAGTGGTTGCCCCAGATGGTCAGGCGCTTGATGTCGGAAACGCTGCTGCCGGTCTTCTTCGCGAGCTGGGTCAGCGCGCGGTTGTGGTCCAGGCGGGTCATCGCGGTGAAGCGCTCGGCCGGGACGTCCGGCGCGGCGGCCTGCGCGATGAGCGCGTTGGTGTTGGCCGGGTTGCCGACGACCAGGACCTTGATGTCGTCCGCGGCGTGGTCGTTGATGGCCTTGCCCTGCGGCTTGAAGATGCCGCCGTTGGCCTCCAGCAGGTCACCGCGCTCCATGCCCTTGGTGCGCGGACGGGCGCCGACGAGCAGGGCGACGTTGGCGCCGTCGAAGGCCACGTTCGGGTCGTCGGTGATGTCGATGCCCTGCAGCAGCGGGAACGCGCAGTCGTCCAGCTCCATCGCCGTGCCCTCGGCGGCCTTCAGCGCCGGGGTGATCTCCAGCAGGCGCAGCTTGACCGGCACGTCCGCGCCGAGCAGCTGGCCGGAGGCGATGCGGAAGAGCAGGGCGTAACCGATCTGGCCGGCCGCGCCGGTCACGGTGACGTTCACGGGAGTGCGGGTCATGGCGTTCTCCGTATGACAGCTGGCGGTGGGGGCGTCCCTGCCCCGGGTGCAGGATCCCGCGCGTCCGGTTGGGCGACCGTACGCCCGCCGCGATGATCGATCATGCGTGCGGATGATCGATCTCTTGGCGTCAAGAGAGATCCAGCGGTCAGGCTATCGCGCATCCCGCATCCCGGACGGCCGGGAGGCTGTGGCCCGCCCCACAGAGTGACCGGCCGACAGGCAGGCGGCGTACCGGGCGGCCGCCGCGCGGGAGGGAGTGCGCGGCGGCCGCCGGGGGTCCCGGAAGACAGGACTCCCGTGGGGGGGTACCGGTGCGCCTTCCCCCCACGGGCCCGCCCCATGCCTGTCACATCACCTCTTCTTTCTCTTCGTCTACGGCGGTCTTGTGACGGTGCGGCACCTGTTCGGGCACACGGGGCGCCCCGGCACGGACGCGGACGTCCGCACCCGGGCGGGCGAGCCTGCCGGCGCGCGGATACGGGGTGCGCGGGTCCGGGGTGCCCGCGCACGGCCGTCACCTGGTGCAGCCGGTGCGTCCGGACGCCAGGGTCACGCAGGCCGTGGCCTGGCCGGCGTCGGTCACCGCCACCATCGGTGTGTAGGCGATGGTGTCGCCGGCCTCTGCGACCGTGTCGCTCTCCTTGCGTGCGCCGACCACGACCTGCACCTGATCGCCCTGTGCGGCCTGGGTGATGCGGCCCCAGGCGGCGCCGCAGGTCTCGCTGTAGCGCACCTCGACCACGGTCTCGCCCACGGTGGCGCTCCGTGCCGTGGTCACCAGTTCGCCGCTGCACCCCATGGCCTCCGCGTCCTTGCCGGTGCAGCCGGTCCCGGCGCATTTCACGCCGGGCGGCAGGTCCGGGTCGGCGGCGGCGGCCGGCGACGACGGCCTCGACGTGCCCTGGCTGCCGCGGTCGTTCTCGCCGGCGGTGGCGGTGAAGACGGCCCCGACGACCGCGAGCGCGCCGGCCATGCCGGCCAGGAACATCGTCACCTGCCGCTTGCGGGAGGTCTCCGCGCCGCCATCCCCCGTCTCGCCCGCCGGGCGCGGCGGCCGCGGCACCTCGCTCCCGCGGGCGGGCTCGTCCGCCCGCACTCCGTCCACCCCGGCTCCGTCCGGCCGTGCGTCGTCGGGCCGTGCGCGGTCGGGTCGTTGACCGTCGGGCCGTGCGCGGTCGGGTCGTTGGCCGTCGGGCCGTGCGACGTCCGGTGTGCCCGCGGCGGCCCGCGGCGCGGGCGTCCGATTCTCCGGGGCTGTCGCCTCGTGCGGCGTCCTGCCGGTTGCGCCGGTGCGTTCGCGGGCGTCGGCGTCACCGGCCGACGGCTGCGCGGGCACCGTGGGGAACACCCCCGCCGGGCCGGCGATCGGCAGGACGGACGAGCCGGGCGCCTTGGCCGAGCCCTCACGCGGCCCACGGCCCGGGTCCACGGCGGAGCCGGCCGGGTCCGGTCCGGTGCCGGCCGTCCCGTGGTCCGCCGGGCCGAGCGCGGCGCGGGCCCGGGCGATACGGATGGCCTCCATGGTCCGGTCGTGGCGCAGTTCCGCGCGGCTCCAGGCGCGTTCGGCCAGCTCCCACATCGTGGTCAGATGCACCGGGTCGGTGCCGGTGACCTCGGCCAGCGCGACGACCGCCCCCTTGGGCGCCAGCAGCCGGCCGCCCAGATACCGCTCCCAGGAGGTCTTGCTGTAACCCGTGCGGTCGGCGAGCGCGGCGATCCCCATCCCGCTGCGGTCGACGAGCCGCCGCATCTGCACGGTGAACTCCTTGACCTGCGGATCGAGTTCGTCGGGCAAGGCCTTCCAACGAGGCATTGCTGCTTCCCCCTCTCCCCCGGACACTGTCGGCTGTGCCACTGACGGCCACGCTAGCCGGGCCACCGGGAGACGTCGTCCCGCATCGCTTTTTTGTCCACAGATCGACACAGCACCGGCGCAAACGGGATCGCTCACGCCACACGGATGTTCGACGCATCCTGGCGCATCCGGGGGAGTGCGCGGTGCGGAGCGGGCGCGCGACTGTGGCAGGGCGACGACAGACGTCGCGAGACGGTCACCGGCGTGCGACAGCGCGCGGACAGCTGTTGATCGGTGCGAGCACCGTGCAGCAGGCTGAACGGCGACGGCGGCCCGTCCTGCTCGGGGGAGAGGACGGACCGCCGTCGTGAACGGACGCCCTGAAGACGACCCGAAGACGCCCTGGAGGAGACGCCTTCACGAAAGGACGCCGACCGCGCGCTGCCGGGGCGTCAGCCGCGGATGGTGAAGTGCAGCGCGTCGTCCAGGAACGGGATCTCCAGCCACGGGTCGGGCTGGGCCATCAGCGCCAGCAGCACGATGGCCACGCCGAGGACGCCGTAGGTGGCTATGTCGGTGAAGCGGGAGCGCACGGCCAGCATGCCGACGCGGGGCAGCAGCCAGCGCAGCGTGGCCCCGCCGAGCATGGCGGCGCCGATCAGCAACAGCCCGACACGGAACGCGTCGAGCGCGGTCACCAGCAGTCCGATGCCCGCCGTGGCCAGCACGGCGAGCAGCGGCCACTGCCGCACCAGCGCCGAGGTGTCCCACGGTCCGATCCGGCCACCGCCCTCGAGGCGGCGCAGCGCGTCCTTCAGCGCCGGCGCCACGCGGCGCAGCGGACCGAGAAAGGGGCCGTGAACGTTCCGCATCCGCACGTGGGGCTTCGCGCGGGCGGATCCCCGCGCGGAGCCGTCCGTCTCAGCCGACACTGCGCTCCGCCGCCTCCACCACGTTGACCAGCAACTGGGCCCGGGTCATGGGACCGACACCGCCGGGGTTCGGGGACAGCCAGCCGGCCACCTCGGCGACGTCCGGGTGGACGTCACCGACGATCTTGCCCTCGGCGTTGCGGGAGACCCCGACGTCCAGGACGGCCGCGCCCGGCTTGACGTCCTCAGCGCGGATCAGGTGCGGGCTGCCGGCGGCGGCGACGATGATGTCGGCGCGCTTGAGGTGGGCGGACAGATCACGGGTGCCGGTGTGGCACTGGGTGACGGTGGCGTTCTCGCTGCGCCGGGTGAGCAGCAGCGGCATGGGGCGGCCGATGGTGGTGCCGCGGCCCACGACCACGACCTCGGCGCCCTTGATCTCCACGCCGTAGCGGCGCAGCAGGGTCAGCACGCCGTTGGGGGTGCAGGGCAGCGGTGCCGGCTCGTTGAGGACGAGACGGCCGAGATTCATCGGGTGCAGGCCGTCGGCGTCCTTGTCCGGGTCCATCAGCTCCAGGATGCGGTTCTCGTCGATGCCCTTGGGCAGGGGCAGCTGGACGATGTACCCGGTGCACGCCGGGTCCTCGTTCAGCTCCCGGACGACCGCCTCGATCTCCTCCTGGGTGGCGGTGGCGGGCAGCTCGCGCTGGATGGAGGCGATGCCCACCTCGGCGCAGTCGCGGTGCTTGCCGGCGACGTACTTGCGGCTGCCGGGGTCGTCCCCGACGAGGATCGTGCCGAGACCGGGCGTGACCCCCTTCTCCTTCAGCGCCGCCACGCGGGCGGTCAGATCGGACTTGATCGCGGCTGCGGTGGCCTTGCCATCGAGAATCTGGGCGGTCATGGCTCCATCCTCCCGGATGGAGGGGCCCGGGTTCCAATCAGGGGCGCCGCTGTCGCCGTGCCGTGGCGGGCGGGATTGCAGGTGCACAACGCCTCGCTGTCCGGACTGGACAAGATCTTGCCGTGTCTAGAACGATGCATTGCGCAAAAGCGCGGTTCGTTTCGGGGGGGCGAATCCGCTCAGATGTGTCGCTCCTCCGCATGTTCCGCACCGTCCCCACAGACGTCGACGGAGGAATCCGGCCATGAGTTTCGGCTCGCCCCAGAATCCCTACGGGGCGCCGCAGAATCCGCAGCAGAGCTACGGCTACCCCCAGGGGCAGCCCGGGTACGGTCAGCCGCAGCCCGGGTACGGGCAGCCTCAGCCCGGATACGGCTACCCGCAGCAGACCGGCTACCCGGGCGGTGCGGGCGGCCCCAACCCCCGGATCGCCTCGATGGGCCGCCGCCTGGGTGCCCGTCTGATCGACGGCCTCATCCTGGCCGTCGTCTACACCATCCTGGTGTTCATCGGCCTCGTCGGCGCCTTCTCCGCCGCGAGCGACTGCGGTGACCCGGGCAGCATCGGCTACGACGCCTGCATCAACGACGCGGGTTCCGACTTCGCGCAGCAGTTCGGTGCCATCCTCGGCGGCGTGTGGGTCCTGACCCTGCTGTACGAGTGGCTGATGATCGGTCTGGTGGGCCGCACCCTGGGCAAGATGGCCGTCGGGCTGCACGTGGTGAACGCCGAGACGGGGGCCAAGCCGGGCCTCGGCAAGTCCTTCATACGCTGGATCGTCACGATGATCGGCAGCGTGGCGTGCGGCATCATCACGCTGCTGGTCTACCTGTCCCCGTTCTGGGACAAGTCGGGCCGCCAGCAGGGCTGGCACGACAAGGCCGCCGGCACCATGGTGGTCATGAACTGACAGCCGGCTGCTTCCGCCCGGACGCTGCGCCCCGGACGGAACAGTTCAGGCCATTCGACACGACAGGGCCGTGTCTCACCCGTCCAGGGGGACACGGCCCCGTCGTGTCCCCCTACTCTGGCGAAGGCAGCCGTCAGGCACGGGGAGACGCACCTTGTACAGCATCATCGTGATACCTCCGCCGACCACGGAGGACGAGCGGCCCGGCGAGCGCTTCGAACTGGCCCCCGGCGAGCGCCTGGCCTTCGGGCGCAGCACCGGCAACGATCTGGTGATCGCGCACGACGGGGTTTCGCGGCGGGCCGGGGAGATCACCGCCCAGGGGGCGTTCTGGCTGCTCAGCAATCTCTCCGCCCACCAGACCTATGTCGTGGACAATCCGGAGGGCGCGGGCGAGCACGTCAAGATCGGGCCGGGCCGGCTGGACGCGCCGATCCCTTTCGAGTTCTCCCGGATCGTGCTGCCCGCGGCCGGTGACCTGCTGCCCATCGAGGTGTGGGCGCCGCGGCACGACTATCTGTGCGGCCCGCACGGAGCCGAGGGCGACCCGACCGCGCCCGCCTTCTGCCTGGACCGCAGCAAGCGCTACTACGCGGTGCTCACCGCGCTGTGCGAGCCCCGGCTGCGCGGCGACCCGCACGCCCCGCTGCCCACCGTCGACCAGGTCGTGGAGCGGTTGCGCCCCACCTGGCCGGCCGCCTCCCGGACGTCGGTGCAGTGGAACATCGACTATCTGGCCGTGAAACTGCGCCTGAAGCCCGCACCCGAGTCCGCCGAGACCGGGCCGCGCCTGAACGGCAAGAAGGAGGCGCTGGTCTCCCTGGCGCTGCGGTTCGACCTGGTGCGCGAGGACGATCTGGCGCTGCTGGCCGCCCGGACGGTGCGATGAGCGAGCCGTACGCCGTGCCGGTGCCCCGCGGGTACCGGGTGGGGGTCTGGGAGGTGCGCCGGCCGCTGGCCACCGGCGCGTTCGGCAGCGTGTACGAGGCCCGGCGCACCGGCGAGGCCACCCGCTCGCCGGACGGCGTCGACCTGCCGGACACCGTCGCGCTGAAGTTCCTGCCCACCGGCACCGGCACCCCGCGCCGCCTGAGCCATCTGCGCGAACTCGTCGAACGCGAGGTGGAGCTGCACCGGCGGCTGCGCCGCCCGCGGCTGATCCGGATGTACCAGACGCTCACCGTCGACGACCCGGAGCAGCCCGGCCTGGACGGTGCCACCGTGCTCGTCCTGGAGAAGGCCGAGGGATCGCTGGACGCCCTGCTGGACGACGACCCGCGGCCCGCGGCCGGGCCCGTGCTGCTCGCCCACATCTGCGAGGGCCTGGCCCAGCTGCACCGAGCGGGCTGGGTGCACGGCGACCTGAAACCCGCCAACGTGCTGCTGATGCGGGACGGTTCGGCCCGGTTGGCCGACTTCAACATGGCGGCGGAGCTGGAGGGCACGCACGCCTACTCCCCCGCCTTCTCCACGCCCGACTACACGCCGCCGGAACTGCTGTGGACCGAGATCGGCACACGCGGCCGCCGGATCCGCCCGTCCGCCGACGTGTGGGCCTTCGGCGTGCTGGCGCACCTGGTGCTCACCGGCTCCTTCCCGCTGCCCGGCGGCACCCCGAGCGCCCGCCGCGACGCGGCCGTCGCCTACGCCCGCGGCACACAGGAGCTGCGGCTGTCCCCCGAACTGCCCGAGCCGTGGCAGGAGATCGTCCGCGCCTGCCTGGCCCCCACCCACGCCGACCGCATCGGCACCGAGGCCCTGCTGCGCCGGGTGGAGGCGGTCGCGGGCACCGGGCGCACCTCCCGGTCGACGCGTCCCCTGTTCCGGCGCGGCCCCCGGTCCGGGCTGCGGCCTCCCCGTGCGCTGCGCAGCCGCCGTGCGGCGGTCGTGGCGGCCGCGGCCGGCACCGTCGCCGTGGCCGCCCTCGGCTACGGGATCGGTCTGCCGTCCGGCGGCGGAGGGGACGGCGACGACAAGGTGCCGGCCACCTACGGGGCCGCGGACCTGAGGACGGACAAGGACATCCCGGTGCGCTACCGCCGGCTCATCGTCGACGCCGCTCACCACTGCCCCCGGCCCGGCGTCACGCCCGCGCTGATCGCGGCGATGCTGAAGGTCGAGAGCGACTTCGACCCCGACCTCGCCGATCCCGGCCACCAGGAGTACGGCATCGCCCGCTGGACCCCCTCCGTGCTGCGCTGGTGGATGCGCGACGACGGCATCCCCGCCTCGGCCACTCCCACGCCGCCCCTGTCGCCCTCGGTGTCCATCCCGGCGATGGGCCGCTACCTGTGCTTCATCGAGAGCCGACTGGAGCCGGACCTGCCGGGTGACAAACGGCTGCTGATCGCGGCCGGTTACCGGACCTCGTACAAGAAGGTGAACGAGGCCGGCGGCGTTCCCCCTGGGTACCGGGGCTACTGCGCCCGGGTCGAGCACTACCTCAAGGAGTACACGCCCACGGGCGCCAGGTGACCCTGAGAGTTCTGAGGTACCGCGCGGGCCGGAACCAGGGCACGGTGGAGACGTCCACAGCGGACGGCAGGACCAGGGGTGTCCGGCTCGTTCGGGGGAGAGCCGGACACCCCGCCGCCCGCACCGTCTCCCCCGTGCACCACCGAAGCGACACCTGTTCAGGGGGAAAGACTGATGACCGTCTTCGGCAAGGCCCTGGCTCTGACCGCTGCTGCCGCCACCGGTGTGGCCGCGCTGACCCTCTCCGCCGCCGGCAGCGCCCAGGCCGCCAACCCGTGCTGGAAGAGCGGCTCCGTGTGGTACTGCAACAACGCCACCGGCGCGAACGTCTACGCCAGCACCAACACCAGCAGCGGCGTGGTGGGCCGCATGTACTCCAACCCGTCGTTCTTCGTCTGCAAGTTCGACGGCGGCCAGAACCACGGGGGACCGCACCCGACCCGCTGGGTGTGGACGCAGGCCGACAACGGCAAGTGGGGCTGGATGAGCGACAACGACATCGCCTCGGAGACCAACCCGCTGCCGTCCTGCTGAGGCTGACGCCGGATCACCGGCTGAGGACTGTGCGGACTCCGGAGCCGTCGGGCTTCCGGTGACAGGGAACACGGCCTCCGGCCCCTCTTGCGCGGGAGGGGCCGGAGGCCGCCGTGCTGTGCGGCCGGCGTCCTGCGGCGCAGGTGCCCGGCCCGTCGGCCGCCGTGCTCGGTGACACGTGTGCTCCGCGGGAGCGCCGTGCTCCGTGGGAGCGCCGTGCTCAGTGGAAGAAGTGCCGGGCGCCGGTGAAGTACATCGTCACACCCGCCTTGCGCACGGCCTCGACGACCTCGGCGTCGCGGATCGAGCCGCCCGGCTGGACGATGGCCTTCACCCCGGCCTCGATCAGGATCTGCGGGCCGTCGGGGAAGGGGAAGAAGGCGTCCGAGGCGGCGTAGGAGCCGCGCGCCCGCTCCTCGCCCGCCCGCTCGACCGCCAGCTTGCAGGAGTCGACCCGGTTGACCTGGCCCATGCCGACGCCGACCGAGGCGCCGTCCTTGGCGAGCAGGATCGCGTTGGACTTCACCGCCCGGCAGGCCTTCCAGGCGAACGCCAGCTCGGCCAGCTCCTCCTCGGACAGGGCCTCGCCGCAGGCGAGCGTCCAGGCGGCCGGGTCGTCGCCCTCGGCGTGCAGCCGGTCGGCCACCTGCACCAGGGCGCCGCCGTCGATCGGCTTGACCTCGAGGGACTGCGCGGGGCCCTCGGGGCAGCGCAGCACCCGGATGTTCTTCTTCCGGGTGAGGACCTCCAGGGCGCCGTCCTCGTAGTCCGGGGCGACGACGACCTCGGTGAAGATCTCGGCGACCTGCTCGGCCATCTCCTTGCTGACGGGACGGTTCACGGCGATCACACCGCCGAACGCGGACAGCGGGTCGCAGGCGTGCGCCTTGCGGTGCGCCTCGGCCACGTCGGCGCCGATCGCGATGCCGCACGGGTTGGCGTGCTTGATGATCGCCACGCACGGCTCGGCGTGGTCGTACGCGGCACGGCGGGCGGCCTCCGTGTCCGTGTAGTTGTTGTACGACATCTCCTTGCCGTGCAGCTGCTCCGCCTCGGCCAGGCCGCCGGTGCCCGCGGTGTACAGGGCGGCGGGCTGGTGCGGGTTCTCGCCGTAGCGCAGGGTGCGCGACCGCTCCAGGCCGGTGGCGAGGAACTCGGGGAACGGGGAGTCGTCGGCCGGCGCGTAGGACGAGGCGAACCACGAGGAGACCGCGATGTCGTACTCGGCGGTGTGCCGGAACGCCTCGGCGGCCAGGCGCTTGCGGGCGGCCAGATCGAACCCGCCGTCCTTCACCGCGGCGAGGACGTCGGCGTACCGCTCGGGGCTGGTGACCACCGCGACCGACGGGTGGTTCTTCGCGGCGGCGCGCACCATCGAGGGGCCGCCGATGTCGATCTGCTCCACGCACGCGTCGGGGTCGGCGCCGGAGGCGACCGTCTCCCGGAACGGGTAGAGGTTCACCACGACCAGGTCGAAGGGCTCCACGCCCAGCTCGGCCAGCTGCCGCCGGTGGTCCTCGAGGCGCAGGTCGGCGAGGATGCCCGCGTGCACCTTGGGGTGCAGGGTCTTGACGCGGCCGTCCAGGCACTCGGGGAAGCCGGTCAGCTCCTCGACCTTGGTGACGGGCACACCGGCCGCGGCGATCTTCGCGGCGGTGGAGCCGGTGGAGACGAGTGCGACGCCGGCCTCGTGCAGCCCGCGCGCCAGCTCCTCCAGGCCGGTCTTGTCGTAGACGCTGACGAGCGCGCGCCGGATGGGCCGCTTGTTGCTCTCGGCGGTCACTGGATTACTACCTTTCGTCCCTCGATGCGATGGCCGTGGCGGGCGAGCCGCCCCACGACCTCGACGAGCAGCCTTCGCTCGACTTCCTTGATGCGCTCGTGCAGTGCGCTCTCGTCGTCCTCGTCCCGGATCTCCACCGCGCGCTGCGCGATGATCGGCCCGGTGTCGACGCCGTCGTCGACGAAGTGGACGGTGCAGCCGGTGACCTTGACGCCGTACGCGAGCGCGTCACGGACGCCGTGGGCCCCGGGAAAACTGGGCAGCAGGGCGGGATGCGTGTTGACGATGCGCCCGCCGAACCGTGCGAGGAACTCCTTGCCCAGGATCTTCATGAACCCGGCGGAGACGACGAGGTCGGGTTCCCAGGCGGCCACGGCCTCGGTGAGCGCCGCGTCCCACTCCTCGCGCGTGCCGTGGTCCTCGATGCGGCGGACGAAGGTCGGCACCCCGGCGCGCTCGGCGCGCGCCAGCCCCTCGATGCCGTCACGGTCGGCGCCCACGGCGACGATCTCGGCGCCGAAGGCCTCGGCGCCCGATGCGGCGATCGCGTCGAGGAGCGCCTGCAGATTGGTGCCGGATCCGGAGACCAGCACGACGAGGCGCTTGACCACGGGCTTGGCGGCCACGACGGGGCCCTTTCTCGGGGAAGCCTGTTCGGTACGGTCGACGCGTTTGTACGGTCGTACGAATGCTTCGTGCCCTCCGATACGGGGAAGCCTACGAAGCGGCCGACCGTCAGCAACGATACCGGCACCGCCGACGGCCCCCATGGGACGGGGGCGGGGCCGGAGGGTAGCGTCGGGGAGGAAGGGACTCGGGAACGCGGCCGCGCCGCGGCGCGTTCTCGCTGTGACAGCTTCGTCCGGCCCATGCCGGCCGGGTGCCCGTCAGCAGTCTCGTCAGCCGTAACCACAAGGGGAAGACGCTTACTCGATGCCGGACCGCAGCCTGCGACTCCTCATGCTCCCTCCGCAGTCGGCGCGGGGAGGGGAGCGCGGCACCGTGTTGCTGCGGGAGCGCCCCTCCTCGCCGCCGGACGGGAAGGACACCCGGGGCAAGGACGCCGACCCGAACAACTCCGGCCGGCCGGGCGCCGGGACGGACGACAACCCGTTCGCGCCGCCGCCCGAGGGCGCCCCGGACCGCCCCTGGCAGCCGCGGCGCCCCTCGGGGGGCGATGCCTCCGGCGAGGAGGGCCGGGGCGAGGGCGGCGACCGCTCGCCCTGGGGCCGCTGGAGCGACCGGCAGCCCGACCGCTCCCCCGGCGGCTTCGGCGAACGCCCGCAGCTGCCGGGCGCCGGCGGCGAGGGCCCCGGCCGACGGCCCGGCCCGGGCACCCGCTGGGACCCCACCGATCCCGCGCAGCGCCGGGCGCGCTACGCGCTGCTGTGCGGCATGTGGGCGTTCTTCTTCGTGCTGTTCGGCTGGCCCTATGTGGCGCTGCTGCTCGGCGCGCTCGCCCTGTACTGGGGCATCAGCTCGCTGCGGTCCGCGCCGCGCCGCCCGGATCCGGACCGGTCGGCCGCACCGCAGCCGCAGGGCCGCCCGCAGGCCACGGCGGCGGTCAGCGGCCTGGTCACCGCCTCGCTGGCGCTGGTGCTGGTCGCGTCGGGCTTCGCCGCGCAGTTCGTCTACCGCGACTACTACGCGTGCGTGGACGACGCGCTCACCCATCAGGCCAGACAGTCCTGCGACCAGCATCTGCCGCAGCAGCTGCGGGGGCTGCTGGACGCGGACGGCTGAGGTCCGCGGGCGGTTCAGGCGGCCTCGGCGCTCGGGCGGCCGGGGTCGTGCCGCCCGGGCGGCCGGTGGCCCGTGGTCAGCCGGGCCCGGGTGTGCTGCCCGGAGCGGGTGCGGCATCGGGGTCGTCCGGAGCGGGTGCGGTTGTGCGATCGCCCGGTGTGACGCCTGCCGTGCCGGGCCGGGGGACGGTTCCGGTGTCGTGCGGGTCCTGCGGCGCGGGTGGTGGGACGGCTTGCGGTCCGGGACGGGGCCGGGGGGCCGTCGGCAGGTGCGCCGGCCGGGACGAGGACGACGGCGGCACCGGGGCCGGCTTCTGCTCGCGTCCGGCCCGTCCCTCCTCCCCGTCCTGTTCGTCCGCCGCACGGCCCGGCTCTCTCTGGGGTGCCCGCGGTTCCGGCGCCGGGTCGGCGTCCTTCGGTGACCACGGGGTGTGCGGGAGGCCCGGCCGGTGCGGGCGGTGTGCGGCGTGGTCGTCGGGCCAGGCGGTGGGGTCGCTCACGGCCGGATCGAGGGGCAGCGCGTCGTACGGCTCGGCGGAGGCGTCGTCGTAGCGCGGGGGCACCCGCACCGCCGCGGCCTGCGCGGGCCCGGCCGGCTGCGCGTCGCCGTGGCGCGGCCCGACGGTGTCGCCGTGGCGCGGCCCGACGATGCGCACCGCGCTCCGGGCGCGCCGGAACAGGCGGCTCGCCCAGCGCCGCCACACCCAGACCAGCAGCGCCGTCGGCACGGCCACCGGTACGGTCCACAGCACCGCGGCCCCGGCCACCTGCCAGCCGGCCGGACCGAACCGCGCGAGCACGCCGTGGCCCAGCGCGCCACCCGCCAGCTGCGCGGCCGCACCGAGGCCGAGCGCGCACACCAGGCAGGCCAGGGCGGCACCGCCCGCGGTCCGCCGCCAGGACCAGGCCCGGCCGTCCCCGTCGGCGTCCCGCACCTCGCCGGTCGCGGCGTCGGCGACGAACCAGCCGATGGTCGCTCCGGCCGCCACCGGCACCGCCGCGCACGCCCAGTGCAGCCGGGTGCCGGGGCCCGCGTCCGGCACGGCCGCGAGCAGCGGGAACGGCGGCAGCAGCGGCGCCGGTGCGGAGCCGACCGGGGTGACGAGGTGACCGGCGCCGAGCTGGAACCCCGGCCCGAGGGTGTAGGCCACCGCCCACAGCACCGCGTTGGGCAGCAACGCCAGGCACAGCAGCAGCACCGCGAACCGGCCCGCCCAGCCCTCCGTCAGCCGGACGAAGCCCGCCTGGGCCGCCCCGGAGTGCCACACCAGGGACACCCCGAGCACCAGCGCACCGCCTCCGGTGAACATCAGCGCACCGGCTCCCGCGGCCCGGGCCGAGGGCCCCAGCCGCGCCCGCGGGCCCGGCATGAGGAGCAGACGGCGCACGCCCGGCGACAACCGGCTCAGTGCCCGCTCGAGCGGCGCGCGGGGACAGCCGTACGCCGCCCAGACGCCGCTGCCCGCCGCGACCGCGGTGACCAGCGGCACCCACAGCACGGCCCAGGGCCAGGAGGGGCGCAGCGGCCCGTCCTGGGCGTATCCCGCGGCGGCGCCGACCACGGAGAGATAGCCGGCGACGACACCGCTCCAGGCGGTGCGCGGCGGGACCAGCGGGCCCCCGTCGCCGGGGTCGGTGGCGTCCCGGCCCGCCCGGTGCAGCAGCACCGTGGGCAGCAGGAGCAGCAGCAGCGGGGTGACGCCGAGGGGGACGTCCGCGCCGGTGAGTGTGCCGGTGCGGACCAGTTCGGCCCCGTGCGCCAGCAGCCACAGGGCGGCGGCCACGCGCAGGGCGCTGCCCGGTGAGCCGTCGGGGTCGGGGGAGCTGATCCACAGGACGATGACGAGGACGGCGGTCGCACCGAGGCCGAGGCCCGCAGCGACCGCGCCGCCCAGGAGACCGGCGCCGAATCCGGGCGACCGGGAACGCAGACGGGCGGGCGGGGAGGCGAGCGGCGGTCGTCGACGGTTCTTCGTCTGGATCACGCCCGCCATGCTCCCAACGTCACTCGCTTTCCGGGCGTAACGGGCGCTTCTCCGTAGTGTCGCTCAAGATACGCTTATGCGACGGTTCATGCGGAGGGAGGACGCGGAGGGAGGCACGGTGCCGGACAGCCGCGCGACTCCTCTGCCTCCGCCGCCGCACCGCCGGTGTCCGGGGGCTCTCGCAGGCCTGACAACCGCTCAGGAGGCGTACGTGTCCGGGGTGGAGACCGAAGGCAGGGGCGGTTCCGGAACGAGGGGCGGGGCCGGAGCCGGGGCACGGAACGGTTCCACGCGCGCCGTCGGCCGTCGGGCCGGGGCGCGACCGACTCCCGCTCAGGCCTTCGACGCGCTGCACGCCTACTGCGCCCCGGCACTGCAGCGCCAGGCCTATCTGCTCACGGGCCGTCACGACCACGCGCGCGACGCCGTGGCGCGGGCCTTCCGGCTGGCCTGGCAGCGCTGGCCCGAGGTCGCCCGCGACCCCGACCCGCCGAGCTGGGTGCGTGCGGCGGCCTACGATTGCGCCCTGTCCCCCTGGCGGTCGGCCCTCCGGGTCGGCCGGCGCCCCGATGTCCCGCCCGATCCGGCCGACCGGGCGCTCCAGGCGGTGCTGCTCCGGCTGCCGCCGTGCTACCGCCGCACCCTCGTCCTCCACGACGGCGTGGGCCTGAACCTGCCCGACACGGCCGCGGAGACCGAGGCGGGCACGGCCGCGACGGCGAACCGGCTGCTGCACGCCCGCGAGGCCGTGGCGGCCCTGCTGCCGGACCTCGCCGACCCCGCCGAACTGCACCGGCGGCTGGTGAGCCTGGGCTCCGCGGAACGCGGTCCGGTGCCCGCGGCGAAGGACCTGCGCGCCGCCGGGGAACACGGAGTCCGGCTGTGGACCCGGTCCGCCCTCGCGCTCACCGCGGCCGTCACCGGGGCGACCGCGCTGACCTGGCACACCGCCCCCACCCACTACGAGGCGCCGGTGTCGCCCGGCCACGCCGTGGAGGGACTGCCGGTGCCGGGCACGCTCGGCCCGGTGTCCCGCGACGCCCTCCGTCCGAGCACCAAGCTGCGCAAGGGGCCCTTCGCCGGCCCGGAACGGCTTCTGCCACTGGCGCGTTAGCGGCCGACGCCCGTGACACGAGCCGGCACCCCCGTCGTCCGGCATCGCCGGTCACCCGTGTGACCCGTCGTCGAACGGGCCCGAGAACGGCGGTGGGCCCGCCCCTGGTGCAGGGGCGGGCCCACCGGCCGAGCGCCGTGCGGCGGATCGGCTCGCGCTTCGGAAGGCTCGGAAGGCGACGAGACCGGTCGCTCAGGAGGCGGCGAGGATCTCGCGCGCCAGCTTGGCCGTCTCGGTCGGGGTCTTGCCGACCTTGACGCCGGCGGCCTCGAGGGCCTCCTTCTTGGCCTGGGCGGTGCCGGAGGAGCCGGAGACGATGGCGCCGGCGTGGCCCATGGTCTTGCCCTCGGGGGCGGTGAAGCCCGCGACGTAGCCGACGACCGGCTTGGTCACGTTCTCCTTGATGAAGGCCGCGGCCCGCTCCTCGGCGTCGCCGCCGATCTCGCCGATCATGACGATCAGGTCGGTCTCGGGGTCCTCCTGGAACGCCTTCAGGGCGTCGATGTGGGTGGTGCCGATGATCGGGTCACCGCCGATGCCGACGCAGGTGGAGAAGCCGATGTCCCGCAGCTCGTACATCATCTGGTACGTCAGCGTGCCGGACTTGGAGACCAGACCGATGCGGCCCGGCTTGGTGATGTCGGCCGGGATGATGCCGGCGTTCGACTGGCCCGGGGTGATCAGGCCGGGGCAGTTCGGGCCGATGATGCGGGTCTTGTTGCCCTTCTTGCCGGCGTACGCCCAGAAGGACGCCGTGTCGTGGACGGCGATGCCCTCGGTGATGACGACCGCGAGCGGGATCTCGGCGTCGATGGCCTCGATGACCGCGTCCTTGGTGAACTTCTCCGGGACGAAGATCACGGTGACGTCGGCGCCGGTCTTCTCGATGGCCTCCTTGACGGTGCCGAAGACCGGGATCTCGGTGCCGTCGAAGTCGACGACCTGGCCCGCCTTGCGCGGGTTCACGCCACCGACGATGTTCGTGCCGGAGGCGAGCATGCGGCGGGTGTGCTTCTGACCCTCCGAGCCGGTCATGCCCTGGACGATGACCTTGGATTCCTTGGTGAGGAAGATAGCCATGGTGTTGTGTGACCTCGTCCCTTACTTCGCGGCAGCAGCCAGCTCGGCGGCCTTGTCGGCCGCGCCGTCCATGGTGTCCACCTGCTGGACCAGCGGGTGGTTGGCGTCCGTCAGGATCTTGCGGCCCAGCTCGGCGTTGTTGCCGTCGAGGCGCACGACCAGCGGCTTGTTGACTTCTTCGCCCTTGCTCTTGAGCAGGTCCAGGGCCTGCACGATGCCGTTGGCGACGGCGTCGCAGGCGGTGATGCCGCCGAAGACGTTGACGAAGACCGACTTGACGTCGGGGTCGCCCAGAATGATCTCCAGGCCGTTCGCCATGACCTCGGCCGAGGCACCGCCACCGATGTCGAGGAAGTTGGCGGGCTTCACGCCGTTGTGCTTCTCACCGGCGTAGGCGACCACGTCCAGGGTGGACATGACCAGGCCGGCGCCGTTGCCGATGATGCCGACCTCGCCGTCGAGCTTGACGTAGTTGAGGCCCTTCGCCTTGGCCGCGGCCTCGAGCGGGTTGGCCGCCGCCTTGTCGTGCAGCGCCTCGAACTCCGGGTGGCGGAACTCGGCGTTGTCGTCCAGGGAGACCTTGCCGTCCAGCGCGATGACGTCACCGGAGGCGACCTTGGCGAGCGGGTTCACCTCGACCAGGAGGGCGTCCTCCTCGACGAAGACCTCCCACAGCTTCACCAGCACGTCGGCGACCTTGTCGGCGACCTCGGCCGGGAACTTCGCGGCGGCGACGATCTCCTGGGCCTTCGCCTTGTCGACACCGTCGATCGGGTCGATCGCGATCTTGGCGACGGCCTCGGGACGGGTGGCCGCGACCTCCTCGATCTCCATGCCGCCCTCGACGGAGGCGATGGACAGGAAGGTGCGGTTCGCACGGTCGAGGAGGAAGGAGACGTAGTACTCCTCGACGATCTCCGGAGCGGTCTCGGCGATCATGACCTTGTGGACCGTGTGGCCCTTGATGTCCATGCCGAGGATGTCCGTCGCGCGAGCGACCGCCTCGTCCGGAGTGGCGGCCAGCTTCACACCACCGGCCTTGCCGCGACCACCGACCTTCACCTGCGCCTTGACGACCGACTTGCCGCCCAGCCGCTCGGTGATTTCGCGCGCCGCCTCAGGCGTGTCGATGACTTCACCGGCCAGCACCGGTACACCGTGCTTGGCGAAGAGGTCCCTCGCCTGGTACTCGAACAGGTCCACGCGCTTCCGTCCCTATCAGTGATCTAGCGGTTCGTTGAATGCGTGGGCGTGCCGCGAAGGGCAACGTGACGTCCGCTTGTCACAAGGGAGGCGCACACGGTGTCCGAGCGCGCGGCATGTCCACCTCGCAGGTTATCGCCGCCCGCGGGAGCGCCCTAAATCCGGGGTCACACCCGAGCGGTGATACCTGTCACATGATGCCGCGCCTCTGGCACGGCGTGCCAAGAGGGGGCCGGTCCGTGCGAGCCCCCGGGCCGGGGCTCGTCCCCGCGCGACCTGCCGGAACGGCCGCGCCGTTCCGGAGCGGCCGGTCGCCGGGCCGCGACGGCCGGCGGAGCGCCCGACGGTGACCGTCCGTGCGCCGGAGCGGTGGACCGGCACTGACGGACCGGTGGCCGAGCGCCCGACGGACCGACCGGTGGCCAGGCGCCGACGGGCCGGTGGCCGGGTGCCTCGGGACCCGCGCCGGCCACCGGAGGCAGCCCGTTCGCCAGGCGGCCCGCGCGCTGTCGCCCGTGACCCGCTGTCACCTCACCCGGCCTGCGGGCGCCCGGCAGGCGGGCTGCCTCCGGTCCGTGTCTCATGCGGCGTCCGGCACCGGCAGGGGTCGCTTCTGCAGCGCCGCCGCCATCACCTCGGGGAACAGGTCGGGGGTGCAGGCGAACGCCGGTGCGCCGAGGGCCGCGAGCGCGGCCGCGTGCTGCCGGTCGTAGGCGGGGGCGCCCTCGTCGGACAGCGCGAGCAGCGCCACGAACTGCACCCCGGACGCCTTCATCGCCGCGACCCGCTTGAGCATCTCGTCGCGTATGCCGCCCTCGTACAGGTCGCTGATGAGAACGACGACCGTCTCGGAGGGCCGGGTGATCTGCGACTGGCAGTAGGCCAGCGCGCGGTTGATGTCGGTGCCGCCGCCGAGCTGGGTGCCGAAGAGCACGTCGACCGGGTCGTCCAGCTGGTCGGTGAGGTCGACGACCGAGGTGTCGAACACGACCAGCCGTGTGTCGAGGGACCGCATGGACGCCAGCACCGCGCCGAACACCGAGGCGTACACCACGGACGCCGCCATCGACCCGGACTGGTCGATGCAGAGGATGACCTCCTTCTTCACGGACCGGGAGGCGCGGGCGTAGCCGATGAGCCGCTCGGGCACGACCGTCCGGTACTCGGGCAGATAGTTCTTGAGGTTGGCCGCGATCGTGCGGTTCCAGTCGATGTCGTGGTGGCGGGGCCGGTTCACCCGGGCGCTGCGGTCCAGGGCGCCGGCGAGGGCGGACCGGGTGCGGGTGGCGAGCCGCTTCTCCAGGTCCTCGACGACCTTGCGGACGACCGCGCGTGCCGTCTCCTTCGTCGTCTCCGGCATGGCCTTGTTCAGCGACAGCAGGGTGCCGACGAGATGGACGTCCGCTTCCACCGCCTCGAGCATCTCCGGTTCCAGCAGCAGGGTGGACAGGCCCAGCCGATCGATGGCGTCCCGCTGCATGACCTGGACGACGGAGGAGGGGAAGTAGGTCCGGATGTCCCCCAGCCAGCGGGCCACCGAGGGTGCCGAGGCACCGAGTCCGGCGGACCGCTCCCGGCTCGCCCGTCCCGCCCCGGCCCCGCCGCCTCCGTAGAGCGCGGTGAGCGCCGCGTCCATGGCGGCGTCCCGGCCCGACAGCACGCACCGGGTGCCGTCCGCCCCTTCCTCACCGCCGAGCACCAGCCGCCAGCGCCGCAGCCGCTCCTGGGCCGGATCCTGCCCCTCTACCTCGTGCCGGTCCTGCGCCGGATCCTGCCCCCGTACCTCGTGCCGGTCCTGCGCCGGATCCTGCCCCCGTACCTCGTGCCGGTCCTGCGCCGGGTCCTGCACCCGCATCTCGTGTCGCTCCTTCCCGGACGCCGTCACGTCCCCCGTCGGTTCACCGGACGCCATCACGCCACCCCCGCCGGTTCGCCGTCCGCTGCCCGGGCCCGCGCGCCGGCCGCGGAACCGGACGGGCCGGCCGCAAGAGGCGTCCTCGGGTCGTCCAGCCCCAGCAGCAGCCGCACCACCGGCAGCACCGCGTCGGCCCGCTCCCGGTCGAGCTCGGCGGCGAACCCCGCAGCTCCGGCCGTCCCGGCCGCGGCGTCGCCGGCCTGTCCGGGACCGCGCCGCACCAGCTCACCGAGCGTCCGGCGCACCCCCGGCTCGTACGTCGAGAAGGTGCGCCGCAGCAGCGGCAGGACATCCTCGAACGCCTCCGCGGGCACCCCGGTCAGCCAGGTGTCGACCAGGCCGAGCAGCCGCTCGTCGTGCACGAGCAGCATCCCTCCCCCGCCGCCGGCGAATCCCTCGATCCATGCGGCGGCGTCCGCGGGCGGTGTGCCCGGGGAGAGCGCCAGGCCCATCAGGCGCGCCGCCTGTTCCTGCTCGAGGCTGCCGTCGTCGAGCAGGAGCCGTGCCGCGCGTCCGCGCAGCAGCCCGGGCACGGTGTCCCGGCCGGACAGGGTGCGCAGCACGCCGTGCCAGCGGGCGCGCAGCTCGTCGCGGCGGTCCGGGAGGGTGTCGCCGAGCATCCCCGTGGCGGGGTGCACGGCGTCCAGATGGCGCCGCATCTGTGCGGCACCGTCCGCGTCGAGCACGGCGCAGGCCGGCGGCAGGCCGACGAAGATGCGTTCGGCCAGGCCCGCGGCGACCTCGGCCAGCGCCTCGGTCGCCGTGCCGCGCACGTCGCCGTAGCGCAGCGAGCGGACCAGGGCCGGCAGCGCCTGGGCGAGGTGCCCGACGTCCGCGTCGAGCGCGGCCTTGTCGGCCAGCACCTGCATGACCACGGGGAGCGCCGCGGGCAGCTGGGCGAGCAGGCAGTGCTCGGCGAGCGCGGTGACGTCGGCGAGGGTGGCGGCGCCGAGGGCCTCCGCCTCCGCCTTGGCGGTCGCGGCGGCCACGACGGTCGTGCCCCACGCCCCGGCCTCGGCGACCCGCACCGACAGCTCCGGCTCCCAGCGCAGCCACCAGCTCTCCCGGAACGTGCCCGTGCTGCCGGGGGCACCGGCCGGCTCGCCCCAGTTCACGCCCAGCAGCCGCAGCCGGTGCAGCAGACGGCTCCGCTCGGCGTCCGTCTCCTTGCGCAGGTCCAGGTCGACCCTCCGTTCGTGCGCCTCCGGCTTGAGCCGCAGCCGCCGCTGGAGGCGGGTCAGGTCCCGCTGCAGGGGCACCGCGGGCGCCGCGTCGGGCACCTCGCCCAGCTCGTCCCCGACCACCAGCCGGTCGTGCACCAGCGCCAGCGGGACGTCGGATCCCTCGCACATCACCGCCCGTGCGGCGTCCAGGGTCTCGCCCAGTCCGGGCAGCGGGCGCCCGCGCATGGCGGCCAGTGTCTCGGCCAGCCGTACCGCCTCGATGACGTGCGCGGTGGAGACGGTCCGGTCCTCGGCGCGCAGCAGTGCGGCCACCTTGGTCAGCCAGCGCTCGACCGGCCGGTCCGGCGCGTCGAACAGATGCGCGTACCAGCCGGGTGCGTCGATGCCCGCGCCGTAACCGCCGGCCCGGGACAGCCGCCGGTGCGTCCAGGGCACCCACGTCATGTCGGTCTTGACCTTGGGCAGCCCTTTCAGCAGGGCGCGGTCGGCGGTGACGGTGGCCTTCCGGCGCAGTGCGGGCACATGCCACGCCCCGCACACCACGGCCACGCTCCCGCCGGACTCGCGCCGCGCCGCGCGGATCTTCAGGCGCATGTGGGCCTCGCGCACGAGATCCCGCTCGTCGTCGCGGTCCGCGTACGTCTCCCGCAGCGCGGTCATGGCCTCCTCCAGCACCGTGAACGGCGCCAGCGGGTCCCCCTGTCCGGCGCCCCGGTGCTCGACCACGTCCTCCCACCAGCGCTCCGGGTCGTCGTAGCCGGCGGCAGCGGCGAGCGCGGCGAGCGGATCGACGCGCACGTCGTCGCCGGCCGGGTGCCCGGTGGCCGGCTGTGCCCCGTCCGGGTGCCCGGCTTCGGGTGCTCCCCCGGCTGCCGGTGCGGGCGCGTGCGGGCCGGCGGCCTCCGGTGGCTCCTGGGCGGGACCCGGGCCGGCGGCGCCGGTTCCGGCGGGTCCGGAACCGGTCGCCACCGTCGCCTCCGCTCCGGTCCCGGCCGGCGGCTCCGCGGTCCCCTCCCCCGCGGAGCCCCGGCCGTCACCGGGTCCCTGGTCCGCCTTCCCGGAAGCGGTCCGGTGCCGGTCCCACGCCAGGGTGTGCGCGGCCGGCAGGTCGATGAAGCGGACCTCGGCCCCGTGCTCCAGGGCCCACCGGACGGCCACCCACTCCGGGGAGAAGGCGGCCAGCGGCCAGAACACCGAGCGGGCCGGCTCGTCCACGGCGTGGGCGAGCAGCGCCACGGGCGGCCGCATGCCCTCGTCCGCGGCGAGCGGGAGCAGCGCATCGGCCTCCGGCGGGCCCTCGACGAGCACCACGTCCGGCCGGGCCGCGTCGAGCGCGGCCCGCACCGCGCGCGCCGACCCGGGGCCGTGGTGCCGCACTCCGAGCAGCAGCGGCTCCGCGGCCCTGCCGCGGCCGCCCGCCCTGTCAGCTCCGGTCACACCGTCCCCCTCGCCGTCAGCCGTTCCCGCCCCGCGTGCCGTCCGCACCGCGTGAGCCGTCCGCCTTTTCCGCCCGTCCAGCTGGGCTCCTCGCCGGAGCGGGCCCGCACCGCCCCGTCGCCGCGCACGGGCACCGTCCTCCGTCTCTCGTCCGTCCTGGCGCAGCCGGTCATGCGCTCACCTCCCGGCAGGCGCGGTAGAAGTCCTTCCAGCCGTCGCGTTCGCGCACCACCGTCTCCAGGTACTCCTGCCAGATGACGCGGTCGGCCGCCGGGTCCCGGACGACGGCGCCGACGATCCCGGCGGCGACGTCACCGGCGCGCAGCACTCCGTCGCCGAAGTGGGCGGCGAGGGCGAGACCGTTGGTGACGACCGAGATGGCCTCCGCCGTCGACAGGGTGCCGCTGGGCGACTTCAGCTTGGTGCGGCCGTCGGTCGTGACGCCGTCCCGCAGCTCGCGGAAGACCGTCACCACCCGGCGGATCTCGTCGATGCCGTCCGGCACCGCCGGCAGGTCCAGCGAGCGGCCGATCTGCTCGACCCGGCGCGTGACGATGTCGACCTCCGCGTCCGGGGACTGAGGCAGCGGCAGCACCACTGTGTTGAAGCGCCGGCGCAGAGCGCTGGACAGGTCGTTGACGCCGCGGTCGCGGTCGTTGGCCGTGGCGATCAGGTTGAACCCGCGGACCGCCTGCACCTCTTCGCCCAGCTCCGGTATGGGCAGGGTCTTCTCCGACAGGATGGTGATCAGCGTGTCCTGCACGTCGGCGGGGATGCGGGTCAGCTCCTCCACGCGCGCGGTCATGCCCTGCGCCATGGCCCGCATCACGGGGCTGGGCACGAGGGCGTCACGGCTCGGACCGTGCGCGAGCAGCTGCGCGTAGTTCCACCCGTAGCGGATCGCCTCCTCCGGCGTGCCCGCCGTGCCCTGCACCAGCAGGGTGGAGTCGCCGCTGACCGCCGCCGCCAGGTGCTCCGACACCCAGGTCTTGGCGGTGCCGGGCACGCCCAGCAGGAGCAGCGCACGGTCGGTGGCGAGGGTGGTGACCGCGACCTCGACGACGCGGCGCGGCCCGACGTACTTCGGCGTGATCACCGTGCCGTCCGGCAGGGTGCCGCCGAGCAGGTAGGTGGCGACCGCCCACGGCGACAGCTTCCAGCGGGCCGGCCGCGGCCGGTCGTCGTGTGCGGCCAGTGCCGCCAGCTCGTCGGCGAAGGCGTCCTCGGCGTGCGGACGCAGCGCCTGCCCCTCCCCCTGCGCGGACGTGGTCGCGGTGTCGGTCCGCTCGCCGTTCGCGGGCGCGGACTGCTCGGTGTTCACGGGCGCGGACTCCTCGGTGTTCGCGGACGCGGAGCGCTTGCGGCGCGGTGCGGCGGACGTCGTCCCGACGGAAACAGACATGGCTGAGGCCCCCTCCAGCTCGGCCGGTGCGAATGTGGTCCCACCGTGCACCACCCCACTGACAATCCGTTCTGACCTGCGGAAATGCCGTCTCGGGGCCGATTGTCAGTGGGGGGACCTACCGTCGACGGCATGACTCAGCAGGGGGTGCGCTGGAGCGCGGACCAGGTGCTGGCACTGGCGCCTGACGCCGCGTCGCGCAAAGCGGGCAGCAAACTCGGCACGGCGGGGCCGTGGTCCGAGACGGGTAGTTCGACCGAGGGAGCGGTGTGGGGGCTGTGCAAGGGCAGCGGCAGGACGCCGTACCGCACGGTGGCCGACATCGGGGACGCGTCCGGGCCGGCGTACTCGTGCACGTGTCCCAGCCGCAAGATTCCGTGCAAGCACGCGCTCGGGCTGCTGCTTCTGTGGTCGGCCGGCCCGGACGCGGTGCCGGAGGGGACGGCACCGGAGTGGGCCGAGCGGTGGCTCGAGGGCCGCAGGAAGAGGGCCGCGGGGAAGCACACGAAGGCCGCGGCCCGTTCCGCCTCCGCCGACCCGGAGGCGGCGCGGCGCCGGGCGGAGCGCCGGGCCGAGCGGATCACGGCGGGGGCGACGGAGCTGGAGCAACGCCTGGCCGACCTGCTGCGCGGCGGCCTGGCGCGGGCCGAGCAGGCGGGCTACGGGCTGTGGGAGGAGATGGCGGCCCGCATGGTCGACGCGCAGGCCCCGGGGCTGGCGGCACGGGTGCGCGACCTGGGGTCGGTGTGCGCGTCGGGACCGGGCTGGCCGGTGCGGCTGCTGGAGGAGTGTGCCCTGCTGCATCTGCTGGACCAGGGCTGGCTGCGGCGTGAGCAGTTGCCGGAGGAGCTGGCGGCCACGGTCCGTTCCCGGGTCGGTCTGCCCGGCTCCGCGGACGGCCCCGCGATACGGGACCACTGGCTGGTGCTCTCCCAGCACGACACCGTGACCTCGCGGCTGACCACCCGCCGCATCTGGCTGTACGGCACGGACACCGGCCGTACGGCGCTCGTGCTCTCCTACGGCGCCGCCGGCCGCGAGCCCGAGCAGTCGCTGCCGGTGGGCCTGCTGATGGACGCGGAGGTGTCCGCGTACCCGGGTGCCGGCCAGGCACGGGTGGCCCTGGGCGAGCGGTTCGGCCCGCCGGCTCCCACGCTGCGCCGCCCGCCCGGCGTGACGACGGCCGAGGCGGCCGCGCGGTACGGGGAGGCGCTGCACGAGGACCCGTGGCTGGAGTCGGTCCCGGTGACACTGCGGGCGGTCGTCCCGGTCCCGGACGGCGACTCCTGGCAGCTGGCCGACGCCGACACCGACACGGCGCTGCCCCTCAGCCTCTCGGCCCACTTCCGTCCGGGGCTGTGGCGGCTGGTCGCGCTGTCCGGCGGCAGGCCGGTCACGGTGTTCGGCGAGTGCGGTCACCGCGGTTTCACCCCGCTGACGGCCTGGCCGCAGCACGAGGCCCCGGCGGTGGCCCTGTGCTGACCGGTCCCTGCTCGGCCGCACAGCCTGGCCGCCGGCACGGGCGGACCGCCGGCCCGGCACGCCGCACCGGAGCACGGAGCCGGACGGGCACGTCCCGGCCTCCCGCTTCACCCGAACGGCGGACACCACGGTGCGGCCGCGGTGCACCCGCCGGCTGCCGTCCCGTCCGCCCCACCCGACTGTTCCGTCCCGGGCGAACGCCGACCCGGGTGGCCCTCCGGCCGCCCGCAGGCACCCTGCAGCAGCCCGCAGGCACCCGGCTAGGGAAAGGAAGCCATGGTCATGACCTCCGCCCCGGTGGGGGCGTCCGGCTCGGGCGTCTGGCAGGAGCTGGTCACCACCGCCCTGCTCGGCACGGACCGGCGTGCGCTGCCCGACGGCGTCGGCGACGGTCCGGCTGCGACGGCGCTCCTGGACACGGCCGCCGTGGAGACCGTCCGGCGGCGGGCGGGGCTGCTCCCGGCACCGGCGGCGCAGCGTCCCCGACCGGCACCCGAGGATCCCCGCCCGGCCCTGCCCGCGGCAGCGGCCCGCCGGCTCGCGATGCTGCTGGCCGACCGGTCCGGCACGGACCGTGGCGCACGCCGGGGCCCCGTCCCCGACCTGAAGGGGCTGCTGCCCCAGTGGCTCTCCCTGGCGAACGCCCACGGCTACGCCCCGCCGCCGGAGACGCTGCCCGCGCTGCTGGACGCCGCCCGGGCCCACACCGACCTGCGGCCCGCCGCACTGACGTTCGCCGGTCCGCGCGCCCGGTGGCTGGCACAGCTGAACCCGGAGTGGCGGTTCGTCCTGCGGGAGGCACCGGCCGGTGCCGCGGGCCTGCCCGGCCCGGACGACACGGACCGCATCCGGCAGCTGTGGGAGGAGGGCCTGTTCGGCGAGCGGGTCGCGCTCCTGACGGCGCTGCGCGACCGGCGCCCCGCCGCCGCACGCGAGCTGCTCGCCTCCGGCTGGACGCGTGAGCGGGCCGAGGACCGGCTGCTCTTCCTCGACGTGCTGCGCACCAACCTGGGCCCGGACGACGAGCCGTTCCTGGAGCAGGCCCTCGGCGACCGCAGCCGCAACGTCCGGACCACCGCCGCGCAATTGCTGTCGGCGCTGCCGGGCTCGGCACTGGCCGCGCGGATGGCCGAGCGGGCGGCGGCCTGCGTGGCCGTCGACCGCACGAGCGGCACGCCGACGCTCGTGGTCGAGGCGCCGCACGAGTGCGACGCGGGCATGCAGCGCGACGGCGTGGTGCCCCAGGCCCCCTCGGGACGGGGCGAGCGGGCGTGGTGGCTGGGCCAGCTGCTGGAGGCGGCCCCGCTGAGCACCTGGTCCGGCAGGCTCGGCGGGCGGACACCGCAGGAGATCGTGGCGCTGCCGGTGGCGGACGACTGGCGTCAGGAGCTGCACGCCGCCTGGTGCCGTGCGGCGGTGCGGCAGAAGGACGCCCGGTGGGCGCGGGCCCTGCTCGGCGCGCCCGAGTCCGGCGGGCCGGGCGCGCTGTCCCTGGCCGAGCGGTCCCGTCTGGTCGAGACCCTGGGCCCCGACGAGCGGGCCGAGTGGGTCGCGGGCTTCGTCGCGGCGCACGGGCTGGACGAGGCGTTCCAGCTGCTCGAGGTGTGCCCGGTTCCGTGGGCCGCACCGCTGGGGCGGGCGGTGGTCGACGCGCTCGAGATCGCCCGGGACGCGGGGAGCTACCCGTGGAGCTTCAGCGGGGTCATGGGGCTGGCCGACCGGTGCCTGGACCCCGCGGAGGCGGACCGGTTGGAGAAGCTGGTGGCGGTGCGGGAGGGGGCGCAGGACGCCACCTCCGCCCGCGTCGAGGAGCATTGGGCCGGGGAGTTCCAGCGTCTGGTGGCGACCTTGCGGGTGCGGTCCGCGATGGCCGAGGAGCTGCGCGGCGGCTGAGGCGGCGGTCCCCGCCGGGCCCGGCCCCGGCAGCGGCGGCCGCCGGGGGCTTCCTGCTGCCGCGGTGCCCCGGTCCGGGCGTCCGTGGCACGCGCCGGGCCGGCTCGCCAGAGCCTGCGCGACGGGCCGGGCCGGACCGCAGGGCCTTCACGACGGGCCCTGCGGCTCCGGCCCGCTGCGGCGGGCGGCCCGGCCGGGTCGAGCGGGTCAGGCCTGAGCGGGCTGGCGGACGTTCGCCCGGACCCAGTCCACGATCGACTGGGTGGTGGCACCGGGGGTGAAGATCTCCGCGACGCCCTTCTCCTGCAGCGCCGGGATGTCCGCCTCGGGGATGATGCCGCCGCCGAAGACCACGATGTCCTCGGCGTCCCGCTCCTTGAGCAGGTCGATCACGGCGGCGAAGAGCGTGTTGTGGGCGCCGGAGAGGATGGACAGGCCGATCGCGTCGGCGTCCTCCTGGATCGCCGTGTCCACGATCTGCTCGGGGGTCTGGTGCAGTCCGGTGTAGATGACCTCCATGCCGGCGTCGCGCAGCGCCCGCGCGATGACCTTCGCACCCCGATCGTGGCCGTCGAGCCCCGGCTTGGCCACCACCACGCGGATCGGACCGGCTGCCACACCCATCACTGCCTCCATGAAGCGACTACATCCATCCGTACCGACAAGTACCGCACAGGTCGAGCACGGGGCCTGCCGGGCGTCCCGGACACCCCCTGCGCTCCGCCGCCCACCGCACCGGGTGCGCCGCCCCGCGGCGGACACCCAGGACCGCGCCACCCCGGGAAGTGAACGAACGTTATCGCCAGCATCCCCCACCCGGCAGTTTCACGGTGCGGACAGAGGGGGAAATCACACGGTGAGACATTTCCCCGGAAGCCCTCGGGCCGAAGGGGACCCCGGTGCCGGGCACCGACCGCCTCGACACGGCCCGCGTGGCCGCCCCACCACCCCGGCACGGGGGCCACAGCGGGAACGAGCGTCATGGGAGCCGCGAGAAGGTCACCGCATCCCCGCCGCACACACCGGGCGCCGCGGCGATGCGATGCACCGGCGAGAGCACGAAGGACACACGGGCACGGACGAGGGACGACACCGGCCCGCACCGCCGCACCGGCGGGCGCAACCGCCTGCCGCCCGGTGCGCACCGCCAGATCCCCGGATTCCGGCCCTCGTGCCCCGCTCGAGCTCGGCCGTCCGCCTTCACCGCGAGCCGTCCACACGAGCACACAGGGGACGCCGCCGTCCCCCGGGGTGCGGACAGGAGGCCGGCCATGAAGGTCACCAAGGTCGCAGACCCCATCCTTCCGCTCTGCCGACGCCTGCTCGCGGTACGGATCGCCGGACTGTCGCTGGGCCTGCTGAAGGCGACCGCACTGGAGCTGGCGATCCTCGCCGGGCACGTCCTGCTGTACCCCTCCGGGATCGTCCAGGAGCGCCCCGGCCCCGACGGCGCGATCGACACGCCCGACGGCACCGCCCGGCTCCCGCAGGAGGCCAAACCCCCGGTGGTGCTGCTGCACGGGTTCATCGACAACCGCTCGGTGTTCGTCCTGCTGCGCCGCAGCCTCGCCCAGCACGGCCGGCACCGCGTGGAGTCGCTCAACTACTCACCGCTGACCTGCGACATCCGCACCGCCGCCGAACTGCTCGGCCGGCACATCGAGCAGATCTGCGAACGCACCGGCAGCGACCGCGTCGACGTCGTCGGACACAGCCTCGGCGGCCTGATCGCCCGGTACTACGTGCAGCGGCTCGGCGGCGACCGCCGGGTCCGCACCCTGGTCACCCTCGGCACCCCGCACGCGGGCACCCGCGTCGCACCGCTGGCCAACGCCCACCCGATCGTGCGCCAGATGCGTCCCCGGTCCGATCTGATCCAGGAACTGGCCCAGCCGGCCCCGGGCTGCCGCACCTACTTCGTCAGCTTCTGGAGCGACCTCGACCATGTGATGGACCCGCTGGAGTCGGCGTGCATCGAGCACCCGGACCTCAAGGCGGAGAACATCCGGGTCAGCGGGATCGGTCATCTGGCCCTGCCGCTCCACCCGGCCGTCGCGCACGGCATACGGCAGGTGCTGGACACCGTACGGCCGGGCGACGCGACCGGCGCGCACACCGGCGGCCTGACCGTGGCCTGACCCGGACCGCACCGACCGGGTGTGCGACGGCGGCGGGACACCGCCGGCTCGGCGCCCACACTCGAATCCCGCCTCGAACACAACACCAAGGCCGAGTCCGTGATCCGCCGGAACCAGGCCGATTGCCCGCTTCCCCTGTGAGGGAAACATGCAGAAGATTGTCGCGCCCGCATACCGCCGGGTACAGTCGCCGCACTGCTCTGGCAGCCCCTGTAGTCGAGGCGAAAGAGAAGTCGGTGAACGACCGTCAACCGTCGGGGACCGCGACCACCCCGGCTCCGGCCTCCGATGACGCCTCGGTGCCCTACGCGCCGTACGGCGCTCAGGGTGCCGCTCACGGCGGTTTCACCACGCTCGGCGGCCACGACCCGCACACCGGCACCACCACGGCCTTCGCGGCCGACTCCCTCCCCGGTGCCCCGGCCGCCGACGGCGCGCACACCACCGGCTCCTGGGACACCGGGAGCTGGGACACCGGTTCCTGGCCCACCGACGGTCACGGGACACCGGCCCACGGCACCTGGGCGACGTACCCGGCCCAGCACCCCGCCGCCCACGACACCAGCACCTACGACACCGGCGCCTGGGCCACCGGCTTCCAGGAGCCGGTGACCTCCGCCGAGGCCACGGGCCGGCGGGACACCACGGCCTGGCCCCAGCCCGGTGCGGCGGACGCCGCCGACCGGACCCAGCAGTGGAACTGGGACACGCAGACCTTCGACACCTCGGCCTTCCCCGCCGGCACCTTCGACACCGGCTCCTTCTCCACGACCGCCTTCGACACCACCGCCCTCGACACCGGTGCCGTCGCCACCACGGCCTACGCCCCGGCGGTCCACGACACCGGCGCCTGGGACGCCACCCAGTGGAACACCGGTGCGCAGGACGGCGGTGCGTCCGCCGCGACCGGCCAGTTCCCCGGGCCAGCCTCGCAGGACGAGTCCGAGACATGGCAGGAGACCCACGAAACCGGCCGGACCGGCGCTCTCGGCGAGAACGAGGGCGGTGACGACACCGGCGACACCGGCCCGGCGCACCCGGCGGACGACGCCCCGGCCACGGACGACACACCGGCGGCCGCACCCCTCCAGGAGCCGGACGCGGCGGCGCCCGGCGTTCCAGCCCCGCGCGCGGCCTTGCGCAGTGCGGGCCGTTCGCGTCGGCGTGCGCCGGCACGGCGTTCGGCGCTGCTGACCGTGGCCGTGCCCTCGGCCTGTGTGATGGGGGTCGCCGGGATCGCCGCCGGCTCGGTGGGTGTCTTCGGCGACGACGGCTCGGACGCGACGGCGTCCGCGGCCAATGTGCACCCGGTGCAGCCGGCCGCCGCCAACAACCAGCTGGACAGCCAGCTGCAGAGCCTGTCCGCCGGCGCCGACGACTTCGCCGACCGGGCCAGCCGCACCCAGGAGCGCATCGACCTCGAGGCGCAGAAGGAGGCCGAGCAGCGGAAGGCGGCGGAGGAGGCGGCCCGCAAGGAGCGGCTGCGTCCCAAGTTCCTGCTGCCGGTCGCGCAGAGGGGGCTGAGCGCCTACTACGGTCAGGCCGGGGTGAACTGGATGTCGGTGCACACCGGCATCGACTTCCCCGTCGCCTACGGCACCACGGTCATGGCCGCGACCGACGGCACGGTGCGCACCCAGTGGAACAGCGCCTACGGCAACATGATGATCGTGACCGCGAAGGACGGCACGGAGACGTGGTACTGCCACCTCTCCAGTTACCGGGTGCCGTCCGGTACGACGGTGAAGGCCGGTCAGCCCATCGCGTACTCCGGGAACTCCGGCAACTCCACCGGCCCGCACCTGCACTTCGAGGTCCGGCCGGGCGGCGGGGCGCCGATCGACCCGCTGCCGTGGCTGCGCAGCCACGGTCTCGACCCGACCTGAGCGACCGGCGGGAGCGTTCCTGACCGGCGTGCGCCCCGGCGGGTGAGCCGGGCGCGCACGCCGTGCGTCAGAGCTTCTCCACCGGCGCGTACCGGAGCAGCAGCCGCTTGGGCTTGTCGTCGCCGAAGTCGATGGTCGCCTCCGCGTTGGCGCCCGAGCCCTTGACCGCGACGACCGTGCCGAGCCCGAACTGGTCGTGGGTGACCCGGTCACCGACCGCGAGGGACACCGCCGGCTTCTCCTGGGCGCGTCGCGTGGCGAAGCCCGAGGCCCCGGACGCGGAGGAACGGGAGCGGGACGAGGACAGCGAGGCCGCCACGGCCGAGGCCGGACCCGAGGAGGCCGGTGCGGATCCGCCCGTCCGCCTCCAGTCCAGGTGCACCGGCGGGATCTCCTCCAGGAACCGGGAGGGCGGGTTGTACGCCGGCTGCCCCCAGGCGCTGCGCATCACCGCGCGCGTCACGTACAGCCGCTCCCGGGCACGCGTGATGCCGACGTAGGCCAGGCGCCGTTCCTCCTCCAGTTCCTTGGTCTGGCCGAGGGCCCGCAGGTGCGGGAAGACGCCGTCCTCCATGCCGGTGAGGAAGACCACCGGGAACTCCAGGCCCTTGGCGGTGTGCAGCGTCATCAGCGTGACGACCCCGTCGCCCTCGTCGGGGATCTGGTCGGAGTCGGCGACCAGCGCGACCTGTTCCAGGAAGTCGGCGAGCGTGCCCTGCTCGCCCTCACCGTGCTCCTGCTCGAACTCCAGGGCGACAGCGGCGAGTTCCTGCAGGTTCTCGATGCGGGTCTCGTCCTGCGGGTCGGTGGAGGACTGCAACTCGGCGAGGTAGCCGGTGCGTTCGAGCACGGCCTCCAGCACGGTGGCCGGGCCGGCACCCGACTCGACGACGGTGCGCAGTTCCTCCATGAGCGCGTTGAACCGCTTGAC
This sequence comes from Streptomyces thermoviolaceus, assembly GCF_045209695.1. NCBI lineage: Bacteria > Bacillati > Actinomycetota > Actinomycetes > Kitasatosporales > Streptomycetaceae > Streptomyces > Streptomyces thermoviolaceus. The sequence continues at coordinate 2,292,633 of NZ_CP109280.1, forward strand.
GGCGTTGACCGACCGGGCGGCCATGCCGTACGCCTCGTCGACCCGGCGCAGCGCCTGCGCGAAGCTGATCTTCTCCCGCTGGGCGAGGGCCTCGATCATCGCCTCGGCGCGTTCGCCGATGCCCCGCTTGGGCACGTTGAGGATGCGCCGCAGCGGAACGGAGTCCTCCGGGTTGGCCAGCACCCGCAGGTAGGCCAGGACGTCCCGGACCTCCTTGCGCTCGTAGAAGCGGACCCCGCCGACGACCTTGTAGGGCAGGCCGACCCGGATGAAGACCTCTTCGAAGACACGGGACTGGGCGTTGGTGCGGTAGAAGACGGCGACGTCGCCGGGCCTGGCCTCGCCCGCGTCGGTCAGCCGGTCGATCTCGTCGGCGACGAACTGCGCCTCGTCGTGCTCGGAGTCGGCGACGTAACCGGTGATGCGGGCGCCCGCGCCCGCGTCGGTCCACAGGTTCTTCGGGCGGCGCGACTGGTTGTTCTCGATGACCGCGTTGGCGGCGGACAGGATCGTCTGCGTGGAGCGGTAGTTCTGCTCCAGCAGGATCGTGGTGGCGTCCGGGTAGTCCTCCTCGAACTGGAGGATGTTGCGGATCGTCGCCCCGCGGAAGGCGTAGATCGACTGGTCGGCGTCACCGACCACGCACAGCTCCGCGGGCGGCACGTCCGGCTCGCCCTGCTGGTCGCCGGCGCTCCCCGCGGTGCCCACGAGTTCGCGGACGAGGGCGTACTGCGCGTGGTTGGTGTCCTGGTACTCGTCGACCAGGACGTGCCGGAACCGGCGGCGGTAGTGCTCGGCCACGTCCGGGAAGGCGCGCAGCAGATGCACCGTCGTCATGATCAGGTCGTCGAAGTCGAGCGCGTTGGCCTCACGCAGCCGCGACTGGTACAGGGCGTAGGCCTGGGCGAGGGTCTTCTCGAAGCCGTCCGTGGCCCGGGCGGCGAAGTCCTCCTCGTCGATCAGCTCGTTCTTCAGATTGCTGATCTTGGCACTGAACGACTTGGGCGGGAACCGCTTGGGGTCGAGGTCCAGGTCGCGGCAGACCAGGGCCATCAGACGCTTGGAGTCAGCGGCGTCGTAGATCGAGAAGGAGGAGGTCAGGCCGAGCTTCTTCGCCTCGCGGCGCAGGATGCGCACGCACGCGCTGTGGAAGGTCATCACCCACATCGCGTTCGCGCGCGGGCCGACGAGCTGCTCGACGCGCTCCTTCATCTCGCCCGCGGCCTTGTTGGTGAAGGTGATCGCCAGGATCTGGCCGGGGTGGACGCCGCGCTCGGCCAGCAGGTAGGCGATGCGGTGGGTGAGCACCCGGGTCTTGCCGGAGCCGGCGCCGGCCACGATGAGCAGCGGTGAGCCGGAGTGCACGACGGCGGCGCGCTGGTTGTCGTTCAGCCCTGCGAGCAGGGCGGCGGAGTCCACGACCGGGCGGGGCGCCCCGTCGCGGTAGTAGCCTTCCCCGCTGTCCGGGGGCAGGTCGAACTTCCCGCCGAACAGATCGTCCGGAACCGGCTCCGGTACGTGGTCGTCCTCGGGCGGCGGCGGGGGCTCCTCCTCGGGGCCGCGGGAGGCCTGGAGGTCCGCCAGGAAGCTGTCGTCAAAGAGGCTGCTCATCGCTCTCCGAGTCTAGGGCGCCCCACCGACAGCCCGGGCCGCCTCGGTCGGCCGGCCCCTGCGCCCGTCCGGCGGGGGTGCATGCCGGGGCCCCGCCGCAGCGGGCGAGCGGACGGGCGGGTGCGGGTCCCCGTCGGCTCGAGGGCCCGGCCGGCCCCTCCTCGCAGCCAGGGGGAAGCCTCCTCGGGACCAGAGGGAATGCTGCTCGCAGGGCCCTCGCAGGGCCGGGGAACCGCCGGGCGCCGGAGGGCAGGCGGGACCGTGCAGACCCGGCCCGGCATCGGGTCATGCCCCCTCCGGTTCCGGTGCCCGGGGTACCTGGCCGGTGCGGCGCCCGCCGGCCGCGGGAACCGCCTCATGGCGACCGGCATCCTCGCGGTCGGTCTGGAGACGGCGGGCCACCTGCTGCGGCTCTGGCCGCCCTGACGATGGCCTGCCTGTCCTGACCGGCGCCGGCCGTGGACTTCGCCGCCCGGCTGCTGCGGGAGCCGCGGCGCTGGAGGAGGGAGGCCGGGACGCCCGGGGCGTTGGCGGGGGTCGCCGCGACCGCGGTGCTGGGCGACGGTCTTCCCGATGGGCATGACCGCCGCGGCCGCGTTGTCGGTCGCCCCCGTGCTGGACGTCCCCGAGCTGACGGTGCCCGGGGAGGCGCTGCTGTGGGTGGCGGTGGCGGCGTGGCCGGCCGTCGCCGTCCGCGCGGTCGCCCGGGCGCGGGCGGAGGTCAGGTCCGAGGTCAGGTCCAGAGCACCGCGATGAAGATGTTCACCATGGTCAGCAGGCCCACCAGGCCGAACATGCCCTTGTCGACCTTCTCCTCGTCACGCTTCACGTAGACCAGCGCGAGGATCACGATCAGCACCGCCAGCTTGATGCCGATCTTGATGTTGTTGACGTGGGCGCCCTGGGCCTCGTTGAGGCCGACCAGGGCGACGCCGGTGACCAGCATGGTGAGCGCGCCGTGCAGCATGCCCGGCACGAAGCGGGCGGTGCCCTGACCCATGGCCTTCATCTGGCTGAGGAAGCCGCCGAGCAGTGCGGCGATGCCGATGATGTGCAGGCCGACGAAGATGTGGAGGAGTACGTCCATGGGGCCGGAGCCTAACCACCGGGTCCTGGGCCTTCGGACACCGGCCCGGGCGACCGGCACCGGCCGACGGCGGGTGGATGTGCCGCACGGTGTCCCGGTGGACTCCTCTGCCCCTCCGTCGCCCGCCGGAAGAGCCGTTCGATCATCACGGAACGTGAAGACGCAGATCCTCTGTGTGACCGATGGTCACAAACGGTCACGAGATGATCCTGTGGCACCAGTTTCGTACATGAGGTCACTCGGTCGGCCCGACCGGGCCTAGCGTCCTCGCCCAGGTGCCCGGACTCCCGTCGCCCACCCGACCGGGAGCGCCGGCACCACCGCCAGAAGTCCGGAGGCGGTCCGTGTCTGCCGCACGGGCGCCGCCGGACACCCCCGTGGTCGGACGAAGGGACGTGACCCTCCAGGTGGCAGTGCACCGCAAGCCCCGACAGCGCTCGCTCGGCGCCGGTACGACCCGCGCGGCCGTCACGATCGTCCTCGCGGGCGCCGCGACCGCGACCGCCCTGGACGGCACCGGGCAGGCCGCCCCCGCACCGACCTCCGCGCAGGTGCAGGCCCGGGTGGAGAAGCTGTACCGGGAGGCGGAGGCCGCCACCGAGAAGTACAACGGCGCCAAGGAGCAGGCGGACGCGGCCGCGCGGCGGCTGCGGACGCTCGGCGAGGAGGCCGCGCGCCGACAGCAGAGGCTGAACCAGGCCCGGGACGCGCTGGGCTCGCTCGCCGCCGCGCAGTACCGGCAGGGCGCGATCGATCCCACGATGGCCTTGGTGCTCTCCGGCGACCCGCAGCGGTTCCTGGACGACGCCGCCCTGGCCGAGCAGGCGAACGCCCGGCAGACGGCCCAGGTGGCCGAGGCGCGCCGCCAGCTGAGGGAGATCGAGCAGCTGCGCGGCGAGGCGCGCGTCACGGCGGCGTCCTTGCGCGACCGGCAGGCGGAACTGCGCCGGCAGAAGCGGACGGTCACCGGCAAGCTGGCCGAGGCACGGCGGCTGCTGTCCCGGCTCACCGCACAGCAGCGCCAGCGGCTCGGCGTGGACGAGGGCCGGCCCTCCCGCAAGGCCGCCGCCGCGCCGGAGACCCGCGCCGCCCGCAGCGCTCCCCCGGCGCCCACCTCCCGGGCGGCGGCCGCCGTCGCCTACGCCTACCGCAAGATCGGCAGCCCGTACGTGTGGGGCGCGACCGGCCCGAACGCCTTCGACTGCTCGGGGCTGGTGCAGGCGGCCTACCGCGCCGCCGGGATCCAGCTGCCGCGCACCAGCTACGCCCAGATCGGCGCCGGGCGCCGGGTGCCGCGGTCCGAGCTGCGCCCCGGCGACCTGGTGTTCTTCTACCGGGGCATCAGTCACGTCGGCATCTATGTGGGCAACGGGCAGATGATCCACGCCCCCCACCCCTCGGCCCGGGTGCGTCTGGCGCCGGTCGACTCGATGCCCTTCGCGGGCGCGGTGCGGGTGGCCTGAGCGGACACCCGCGGCCGGGGCCGGCCGTGCGGGGCACGCCGCCACAGGCGCCGTCACGGCACCGTGTCACACCAGCCGTCGTGCCGTCGCCCAGCGGGTCAGCTCGTGGCGGTTGGACAGCTGCAGCTTGCGCAGCACCGCCGAGACATGGGACTCGACCGTCTTGATGGAGATGAACAGCTGCTTGGCGATCTCCTTGTAGGCGTAGCCGCGGGCGATGAGCCGCAGCACCTCGCGCTCGCGCTGGGTGAGCCGGTCCAGGTCCTCGTCCACCGGCGGGGCGTCGGTGGAGGCGAACGCGTCGAGGACGAATCCGGCCAGCCGGGGCGAGAACACGGCGTCGCCCTCCTGGACCCGGTAGATCGAGTCGACGAGATCCGCGCCGGTGATCGTCTTGGTGACGTAGCCGCGGGCGCCGCCGCGGATCACCCCGATCACGTCCTCGGCCGCGTCGGAGACGGACAGCGCGAGGAAGCGCGTGGGCCGCTCGGGGTCGGCCATCAGCGCGGCGCAACGCCGCAGCACCTCCACTCCGCCGCCACCGGGCAGGTGCACGTCGAGCAGCACCACCTCGGGGCGGGTCGTGGTGATGACCGTGACCGCCTGGTCGACGTCCGCGGCCTCGCCGACCACCTCGACGCCGGTCTCCTCGGTCCGGCCGATCTCCGCCTGCACGCCGGTGCGGAACATGCGGTGGTCGTCGACGAGGACCACGCGCACGTGCCGCTTCCCGGCGTCGCCGGCCGTCTCCGTCCCCGCCGTGCCGTTCGTCTCGGTCGGGTCGCTCATCACGTGTTCTCCGCCCTCTCCATCTCCAGCTCGACCTCCGTGCCGCCGTCGGGCACCGCGCGCACCCGGGCCGTGCCCCCGTTGCGCTCCATGCGGCCGATGATCGATTCTCTGACGCCCATGCGGTCGGCGGGTATCGCATCGAGGTCGAAGCCGGGGCCGCGGTCCCGGACGGACACGAACACCGTCCGGCCCTCCACTTCCGCGTACACCTGCACGGGGCCGCCGTCGCCACCGTACTTGGCCGCGTTCACCATCGCTTCCCGCGCGGCCTGCATCTGCGCGCCGATCCGTTCGTCGAGCGGGCAGTCGCCGACCACGACCACCTCGATCGGGACGCCGTGCTTGTCCTCCACCTCGGCGGCGTTGCGCTTGACCGCCTCGGCGAGGGTGGCCGGCTCGTCGTCGTCCTTGCCGCTGCCCTGGGGCCGGTACAGCCAGGCGCGCAGGTCGCGCTCCTGGGCGCGGGCCAGGCGCCGCACCTCGCCCGGGTTCTCCGCGTTGCGCTGGATGAGCGTGAGGGTGTGCAGGACCGAGTCGTGGACGTGGGCGGCGATCTCGGCGCGTTCCTGGGCGCGGATGCGCATCAGCCGCTCCTCGGACAGGTCCTGGGTCATGCGCACCAGGTACGGGCCGGCCAGCAGCGTGATCCCGACCAGGACGGCGAGGGCCGCCTGCAGCACGGAGCCGAGGTGGGCGGCGGAACCCTGCAACACGAGGAGCGTGGACACCCCGGCCGTGACCAGCAGCACGCCCGCGCCGGCCCGCAGCAGCGTGAACATGCGCACCCGGCGCCCGGCCTCGACCCAGCGGGCGCGGCGGGCGTTGTCCGCCTGGCGCCAGACCACGGCGACACCGGCGGCGACGAGCACCGCCGGCAGCAGGTAGATCTTGGCCCCGGCGCCCAGGTTCACGTTGCGGACGAAGACCATCGCCACGACGATCATCAGGAGCAGGGCGACACTCTGGCCCTTGTCCGGTCTGCGGGCGACGATTCTGCGGCGGCCGTCGGACGAGACCTCGGTGGTGACGAAGGAGGGCGGTCTCTGCCCGCTCACCCCGCCCACCCCGAGCGGGACGAAGAACCAGAAGGCCGCGTACAGCAGAGCGCCGAGGCCGTCCGCCATGATCAGACCGGCGAAGACCAGCCGTACCCACACCACGGGCAGGCCGAGGTGCCCGGCCAGGCCCCGCGCCACTCCGCCGAGCCAGCGTCCGTCGCTGCTGCGGTAGAGCTTGCGCGGCGGCCGCGGGTCGTCGAGGGGCAGTGCTGCGGCGTCCGGCATGCCATCGATGGTCACATGTCCGCCGGGAAGGGTCATCAGGGTCCGCCCCGGAGACGCCCCTGATCTTCCATGTGGCTCGACGACGGCCCTGTCCGGCGGGATGCCCGGGGCCGGTCGAACACATCCCCGGCTCGTGATCAGGGGCGAATCAGGGTTCGGCCAGGGTCGTCCCGGCTGCCGCCGCGTCGGCGCGCCCGTCACCATGGACGCATGTCGAATCACGAGCACGCCGCGACGGGGCCGGGTCCGGAACCGGGCCCGGGCCGCTCCACGGGCGCCGGACCGGAGGACTCCGTGCCCGGCCCGGGTGCGCACCCGGGCGCCTCCGGCACGGGCGCGACGGCAGCGGGGGCGGCGGAGAACGGCTCCCCGGCCGCCGGCGCCGGACCCACCGCGTCCGGCGGCTCCACGGCGACCCCGGGTACCGGCACGGACGGCGCGGACGGCGCATCCGGTGGCCCGGCGGCCCCCGGGGCGCCCTGGCGGTTCCGCCGTGACCGGCGGCACAAGCTGATCGCGGGCGTCTGCTCGGGCCTGGGCCGGCAGTGCGACATGGACCCGGTCGTGTTCCGGATCACGCTGGCCGTGCTCGCCGCCACCGGCGGTATCGGCCTGCTGTTCTACGGCTTCACCTGGCTCTTCGTCCCGGTCGACGACGAGGACGAGAACGAGGTGCGCAAGCTCCTCACCGGCCGGGTGGACGGCCATGCCTTGACGGCCGTGCTGTTCGCGCTGGTCGGCTGCGGCGCGTTCCTGTCGATGCTGAACAACGGCAGCGTGCTGACCTTCGGTGTCGTGCTGTCCTTGCTGCTCGCGGGGGCCGGCTACTGGTCGCAGCACCGCCGTGCCGCCACCCCGGACCCGCTGGCCGCCCAGGCCGTGGCCGACGCCCCGCCGGAGGCCCAGGCGCCGCCGGTGCCGGCCTCCTACCCCTCCTGGTGGCGTGACCCGATCGTCAAGGACGGCACGCATGTCGGCGGCACCGGGTATCTGTGGGGTCCCCCGGACCCACGGGACCGGGACATCGCGGCAGCGGTGAACATCGGCAGGGGGATCCCCGGCCGCACGGCGGAGTCCGTGCCGCGGCGTGAGACACCGCGTCCGCGCGGGCCGCGCTCGATCGGCGGCTGGGTGTTCCTGCTCGCGCTGGTCGCCGGTTTCCTCGGGGTGCGCGCCACCTTGCCGGGCCACTCGTTCGGTACCGCGCTGCAGACCGGTCTGGCCTGCGCGCTCGGTGTCTTCGGCGTGGGCATAGCGCTCAGTGCCTTCCTGGGCCGGACCGGCGCCGGATCGGTCTTCCTGGCCCTGGTCACCGCGGCTCTGCTCACCGCGTCGGCGGCCCTTCCGCAGGACGTCACCGCCCACTGGTCGCACCCGTCCTGGCGGCCGGCCTCGGTGGCGGACGTCCACCGGAGCTACCGGGTGGGCACGGGCGACGGCACCCTCGACCTGTCCCGAATACGCCCCGGCGACAACCGGACGGTGACGGCACGGGCGCACGTGGGAGTGGGACGGCTGACAGTGATCGTCCCTCCGGACGTGACCGTGCGGGCGACCATCGACGTGGGGGTCGGCGACATCCAGTTGCCGGGCGACGACACCGAGGACGTGGACGTGGCGCCGGGCAGGCACGAGCGCGTGGTCCTGCCTCCGGTGACGGACCGCCCGAGCGGCGGCACCCTGTCCCTCGACCTGCACGTCGGCATCGGACAGGCGGAGGTGAGCCGTGCTGCGTCATGAGTTCCAGCCGGGGAGGCTGGTGGGCGGTCTGTTCCTGATCGCCGCGGGCATCGTGTACGCGGGTGACGCCCGCGGCCTGTGGCACACACCGTGGTTCGTCAGCGGACCCCTGGTCGTCGGCGGGCTCGTCCTGGCCGGCGCGGTCTCGGTCCTCTGCCGGGCCGTACGGCGGACCAGCCGCCGTGCCGGTCAGGGCGAGCACCGGCCGCCGCGGGCCGACGAAGCGGGCTGAGCCGGACCGCGGCCGGGCCGGCGCGGGTCACGACAGCCGCGCCCGCCGCGCCCCGGCGGTCAGTGCCTGCGCTGCCGCAGCAGCGCGTCCACGGACAGCAGCGGAGTGCCGGCGAGGACGAGGGGCAGCCAGGCCATCAGGTAGGCGAGATCGTTGCCGTAGTAGTAGGGGGTGGAGGACCAGCTGACGGTGAGCCACAGGCTGAGGGAGATCAGCGCGCCGCCGAGCGCGGCGACGCGGCCCAGCAGGCCGATCAGGATGCCGATGCCGACGGCGAGTTCTCCGAGGGAGATGGCGTAGCCGAAGCCGACCGGGCTCTTCAGGGCCAGGTCGACGAGGGCCGGGACGGCGCAGGAGTCGCGGACCGCACGCATGGTCTCGCCGATCGAGCCGGCTCCGGTGGCCCGCAGGAAGGTGCTGTCGGTGAGTTTGTCCAGGCCCGCGTAGACGAAGGTGACGCCGAGGAAGATCCGCAGGGGAAGGAGGGGGTAGCGGGCGATCATGTCCCGCCAGGTGCTGCTCCGGTCGACGTACGAGGTCCGTGTCCCCATCCGAAGGCCTTGGGTCATCGCTGCTCAGCCGCCTCTCCACCGTGCCGTTCACGCCTCGACAGGACGATACGCAGAGGGGAAACGTCCCGTTCAATCCAGCCGGGCCGTTTTGCGCAGCGCATTCCGACTTTCGTGCGACCTTGCCCTCGTCGGCGGGAAGGTCGTCGCACGGTGCGGGAGGCGCGCGGGGCGTGACGGCGGCGCGAGCGGCGTCGGGCGGCGTCGGGCGGCGTCGGGCGGCGAGGTGAGGGCCCCGGACGGGCGCCCCTCACTCCGTCACGTCGATGGTGTACCGGTTGGTCTCCACGCCCGCGGCGGTCACCAGTTGCACCTCGACCCGGCCGGGCTCCACATCGGCGGGCACGGGAACGGTCAGCGCCGTGTCCGTCGGATTGCTGAAGCCGCCGGGGACCGGGACGAGGGGGACGTGGACGTGGACGGTGCCGATGCGGACCACCATCCGGGCGAGCCGGTCGGCCCGCTGTGCCCCGGGCGGGACGAACCCGGCACCGCGGATCTCGATGTCGTCGCCGGTACGGATGGCCGCGTCCAGGTCACCCGCCTCGCGGGAGCGGACCACCGACAGGATCACCGGCTGGCCGCCCTCGGCGTACTTGCCCGCCATGTAGGTCGCCGCGGACACCAGCACCAGCACCGCGAGCCCCCAGGGCAGGTCGGGCAGCTGGTCGGGCCGCCGGGCCAGCCGCACCGCCGCGTACACCAGGGCGGCGGTGCTGACCACGACGTACTGGATGTCGGTGAAGGTTCCGCGTCCGGCGTCGTCGGTGAGCAGGTCGGCCGCGCGGGGCCGCTCGGCCCGCACCTTCTGCAGCCGCTGCCCGAGCACCCGCAGGGCGACCACCCGCCGCACCAGCACCGCGATGCCGCACACCACGGCGAGCACGGTGACGATGCCCGCACCCCGGGCCAGGTCCAGGCCGGCGATCAGCGCGTCCCGCTCGACGTGGTCCGAGGCGGCGGCCAGGCGGCCGGCCAGGACGAGCACCGCGTACACCACGAACAGCACCCAGCTCGCCGCGACCGCACGCGAGGTGGACAGCCGGTTGTCCTCGCCGATCACCGGGGCCAGCGCACCGCCCCGGGCCCGGTGGAACCAGGAGGCGGCCGTCAGCCCCAGGCCGACCACGGCCGCGGCCAGCAGGCCCGCGGTGCGCGCGGCGGTCCAGCCCGCGCCGATCGCGGTCAGCGCCTGCACGAGCAGCAGCAGGACGACCGCACCCCACACCGCGTACATCGTCCAGCGCCCGACCCGGCGCAGCCACACCTCGCCCTCGGCCCGTGCCCGGGCGGCGACTTCCTCCGCGGTCTGCGTCAGCTCTTCCGAGATCCACTGCCGGGAGGCCGACGCCGAGTGGGCCACGGCCGCCGGCAGGCCCTGGCCCGCGGCGAACTCGTCCCGTTTCGCGAGGAACTCGGCCACGGCCCGCCGGTGCCCGGCACGCGCCCCGTGCGGGCAGTCCCCGCACGTGCAGCCACCCGCGTGGGCGCCCGCCGTCACGTTGTCCCTCGCTTCCTGCACTGCCACGCCCGATGCCGCCTTCCCCGCCGGTCCGCCGCTGTCCGGCGGACAACACCCGTACGCCGACTGCGAATTGTGCCCCAATCGGCCCTCTCCGCGTCTGCCCGGCCGCATGCTCTGGTCAGTGCGAGTGACGGATGTGAAGCCGTGTTGACTCCACGGCGGCTGCGCGCAGCGGGCTCCCTGCCGTCCGGTGTTGCGGAAGGTGCAGGTGAACGGCTCGAGGGCAGAGCACCGGCCGGCCGACCGGTCCGCTGCGCGCCGTGGAGGGACGGCTGAAATCGGACGCTCGGCGGCGACCGGCGGATGGCCGAAACCGTTCCGTTCCCACATCCACGGCACGACGGACGGCGCCGCCACCCCGCGCGCACCCGCGCCCCGGCGCCGGTCCCAGCCGGCTGCCGAGCCGGCCCCGGCCGCAGGCGCAGCCCGGTCGGCGCCGGGATCGGGTCGGCCGACGGCGGCAATTCGCTGGAGACCGTCCCGTTCCGGCGGGACACTCACGGGCATGACGACGAATTGGGCGGCGTTCGCCGCGGCGGAACCGGAACTGGCCGGCATCGTGGAGCAGCGCTTCGGCGCCTTCCGGCACCACGTGCTGGCGACCCTGCGCAAGGACGGGTCGCCCCGCACCAGCGGTGTGGAGGTGCAGTTCCTGCTCGGCGAGCTGTGGTGCGGGATGATGCCGGGCTCGCTCAAGGCGCTCGATCTGCACCGCGACCCGCGGTTCGCGCTGCAGGCGAACCCCGGGGCCGGCACGGACATGGGCGGCGGTGACGTGCGGATCTCCGGACGGGCGGTGGAGGTGACCGATCCCGCGCTGAAGGGCGCGTATGTGAAAGAGGTGGAACCGCCGGAGCCGTTCCACCTCTTCCGCACCGAGCTGACACAGGTCGTGCGGACGACCTACGTCGAGGACGACCAGTTCCTGGTCGTCCAGGTCTGGAAGCCCGGAGAGCCGGTGCGCACTCTCCGGCGGACCTGACCCGGAACCGTGTCCGGGGTCACTCCCACTCGATGGTCCCCGGCGGCTTCGAGGTGACGTCGAGGACGACCCGGTTGACGTCCCGGACCTCGTTGGTGATCCGGGTGGAGATCCGGGCGAGGACGTCGTACGGCAGGCGCGACCAGTCGGCCGTCATGGCGTCCTCGCTGGACACCGGGCGCAGCACGATCGGGTGGCCGTAGGTGCGGCCGTCGCCCTGGACGCCGACGGAGCGGACGTCGGCGAGCAGCACCACCGGGCACTGCCAGATGTCCCGGTCCAGGCCGGCCGCGGTCAGCTCCTCGCGGGCGATGGCGTCGGCCTCGCGCAGCAGGTCCAGGCGGTCCTTGGTGACCTCGCCGACGATGCGGATGCCCAGGCCGGGGCCGGGGAAGGGCTGGCGGTGGACGATCTCGTCCGGCAGACCCAGTTCCTGGCCGACCATGCGGACCTCGTCCTTGAACAGCTTGCGCAGCGGTTCGATCAGCTTGAACTCGAGGTCTTCGGGCAGGCCGCCGACGTTGTGGTGCGACTTGATGTTGGCGGTGCCGGTGCCGCCGCCGGACTCGACCACGTCCGGGTACAGGGTGCCCTGCACCAGGAACTCCACGGCCGGGCCCTCGTCGGCGATGATCTCGGCCTGGGCCTGCTCGAAGACCCGGATGAACTCGCGGCCGATGATCTTCCGCTTCTCCTCGGGGTCGGTGACCCCCTTGAGGGCGGTGAGGAAGCGCTCCTCGGCGTCGACGACCTTCAGCTGGACGCCGGTCGCGGCCACGAAGTCCTTCTCGACCTGCTCGGTCTCGCCCTTGCGCATCAGGCCGTGGTCGACGTACACGCAGGTCAGCTGGTCGCCGATGGCCTTCTGCACCAGGGCGGCGGCCACCGCGGAGTCCACGCCGCCGGACAGGCCGCAGATGGCGCGCTTGTCGCCGACCATCTCGCGGATGGCCTGGACCTGCTCGTCGATGACGTTGCCGGTGGTCCAGTTCGGCTCCAGGCCGGCGCCGCGGTACAGGAAGTGCTCCAGCACCTGCTGGCCGTGCGTGGTGTGCATGACCTCGGGGTGGTACTGGACGCCGTAGAGCCGCTTCTCGTCGTTCTCGAACGCGGCGACCGGGACGACGTCCGTGGAGGCCGTCACGGTGAAGCCCTCCGGCGCGGCGGAGCAGGCGTCGCCGTGCGACATCCACACGGACTGCTCGGCCGGGGTGCCCTCGAACAGGGTGGAGGACGGCTTGCTGACCGTCAGCGGGGTGCGGCCGTACTCGCGCGCCCCGGTGTTGTCGACGGTGCCGCCGAGGGTCTGGGCCATCAGCTGGAAGCCGTAGCACATGCCGAAGACCGGGATGCCGGCCTCGAAGATCTCGCGGTCCAGACGCGGCGCGCCCTCCTCGTACACCGAGGACGGGCCACCGGAGAGGATGATCGCCGCCGGTTTCCTGGCCAGGATCTCCGACACCGGCATGGTGCTCGGGACGATCTCGCTGTAGACCCGGGCCTCGCGGACACGGCGGGCGATGAGCTGGGCGTACTGCGCGCCGAAGTCGACGACCAGGACGGTGTCGGGGGCGGCGGCAGCGGAGGGCGCAGATGACACGGGTTGCCTTCCGGCGGCTGGGCGGGGGCTTGCTGCTGTCCGATTCTACCGAGGTGCCGCACCGGCCCGGCCCGCGCCGCCGGTGCGCGGGCCCCACCGTCGCGCATCTCACGCCGTGCCGTCGCGCTCCTCACGTCTCGCCGTCGCGCATCTCACGCCCGCAGGTGTGCACCTCACGCCTCGCCACCGTCGTGCCTCTCACGCCCCGCCGTTGCGTACTTCACGCCCCGCCGTCGTCGCGCATCTCACGTCGCCCCACGGGCCGCCGCACGTCTGCGACGTCTCGGACGTCTCAGGATCCGAACCGGATTGGACGCCCGCACCGGGCAGGGCATACTGAGGGCATGCTCCAGCACCCGACCTACCTGTTTACCTATGGCAACCGGCCCGCCGGCTGCCATGGTCGTGCTGCTTGAGCACCTGACAAGCGACTTCCCTGGCGCCCCGGGCCGATACGGTCCGGGGCGCCAGGCGTTTTCCGGACCGTGCCGTTCCGGGGCACCCCGTGTGACGAGGAGCCCCTGATGACCGTGATCACCGACGCGAGTGCCGACCGCAGCAGCGCCTCCGGCCCGGAGGCCGACCGCACCGCGGGCCTGGACGCCACCGGTGCGCGCACGCCCGAGGCCGCCGGTGTGATCACCGACGCCCGCCGGCGCATCGACGAGCTCGACGACCGGATCATCGGACTGATCCAGGAACGCATGGCCGTCTCCGCCGTGATCCAGCAGGCCCGGATCGCCTCCGGCGGGCGGCGGGTGAACCTCTCCCGGGAGAACGAGATCCTCTCCCACTACCGGGACGCGCTCGGCAAGTCGGGCACGACCCTGGCGATGACCCTGCTGGAACTGTGCCGCGGCAAGATCTGAGCCGCCTGTGAGCCCGGCGCACGGCCGGCACGCAGGTACGGCCCGCACAACCGGCCCGCACAACCGGCCCGCACGTGCGGCCCGCGCACGCGGCCCGTACGGCCGGCCGGGCCACCCCCCGGCCCCGCGCCCCGCCCGCTCGCCGCCGCCGTTCCCCTCCCCGCCGTCAGCGGGCGAGGGAGGAGGCGTCGCCCATGACGACCACCGGGTGCAGTGCGGGGTCGAGGGCGCGCAGCAGTGCTCTCATGGCGTCCTTCTTCAAGGCCACGCAGGCGTGGGTGGGGCCGCCGTGGTCGACGTGCAGCCAGATGTTGCCGCCCTTGGCCGCGCCCTGCGGCTTGGTCTGGTCGAGGGGGGAGGTGCCGGGCACGCGGTTGTAGTCGATCGCCACGACGTAGTCGAAGGCCCCGGCGAGCGGTTCGCCGTCGAAGCCGGTGCCGGAGGCGATGAAGCTGTGCGACTGGTGGTACGGCAGCTTGGTGCCGGGGTCGGGCAGCAGTCCGCCGGCGTCGGTGAGGGTGAACACACCGACGGGAGAGCGGAGGTCGTCGAGGTGGTGGTCGTCGGTCCAGCCCCTGAGGGCATTGCGGGCCGGCCACGTCGCCTTCGGCTGCCACCCTTCACCGGTGCGCTCGTACAGGGCCACCTGGGAGTCGGAGGAGTTCTTGTCCCGGCCGGTGACCAGGACCACCTGGCGGGTGTCCGCGGGGATCTCGGCCTCGGTGTGCGGGCCGAGGCCGGGCAGGTGGGCGAGGGCCTGCGCGGCTGCGGACGGCGCGGCGCCCGCCGCCGGGCGGCCGGGCGCGGCCTGAGTGGTGCGGGAGGCCGCGGCCTGATGGTCCGTCGTCGCGGTGGTGTCCGGCCCGGAGCCCGCGCACCCGGCGAGGGCGAAGGACAGGGCCAGTGCGGCGGTGGGCAGGCCCAGCCGACGCGGGTCCGGGCGGAAGGCGGCCGCTGTCCGGGAGGTGGCGGAGGTCCGGGCGGCGTCGCGGCCGGTGGTGGCGGACGGCGACTGGGACCTGGAGCGCTGTCGTGGGGTCATGATCCTCAGAGTGCACGAGAGTTATGAGGATTCTGTCAGGACGTCGCCCGCTCCTCGGACTCGGCGGTGCCGGCGGCCGGCGCGGCGGGCAGCCGCAGGGTGCAGCCACTGCCCCGGCCGCGTTCACTCGTCGCGGTGACCGTGCCGCCGTGCGCGGTGGCGAGGCCGTCCCCGAGTCCTGACCACCACTCGCCCGTCCGCTGTCCTCACCGACCGCCGTCCTCACCGACCGCCGTCCTCACCCGTCCGGTGTCCTCACCCGTCCGGCGCGTGACCGGCCCCTGCGCCGCGTCGTTGGTCCCGGTGTCCGTGCCAGCCAGGGGCGGGCTCGACAGCCACGCGTGGCCCTCTGGAGCGTGTGGCGCACGGGTCGTGCCGTGCGTCGTGGGACCGCGCTCCAGGGACAGTGACCGGACGGCAGGGGACAGCAGCCCGGTCACCCGGAAACGGCCGGTCCCGGGGACGCCCGGGGCCGGCCGGCGGAGCCGGCACACCGGCACGACGGCGCCCGGCCTCCACACCGACAGCACCGCGACCAAGTGCGCGACACCCGCCGTCGCCCCGCACCGGTCCCTGGCCGCGCCTCGCACAGAACACCCGCACCACCCGGCGCGCGCCCGACACCCGCCCCCCGATCCGTCCCGAACGTCGGCCCTCGACGGCCACCGTCCCAGGGATGTCGGCGCCACCGTCCCGGAAACTCTCGCATCCCCCGTCCCGGGAACCGCCCGAAACCCCTCCCTCACCGGCCGCCACCACCGTCGTGTGACGCAGCGCACATCAGTTCCCGTCGGCATCCGTGCAACCGTGCGTCGGCGCGCCGTGTCCCAACCCCTGGATCCTCCGTCCCGCCCGCCTCGTCGCGGTGGGGACGGCACGGGACGCCGTCGTCGGCGCCGGGGTGCTGTGTGCCGCCCGGTGCCGCCGCGGTGGCGCGACGCGCCGTGCGCTGCCTCGCCCACCGCACGAAAAAGGGACCTGCGTCGGGAGGGGGGCGCAGGTCCCTCTCGTGTCGTGCCGGGCGGCGGCGGAACGGCGGACGCGCTCCCGCCGCGGCCCTACTTCTTCGGCGGCACCGTCGGCATCCCCAGGAACGGCAGCCGCAGCGCCCCGAACGCGTCCGCCGGGACCACCGGATTGCGGGGCTCGACCGGCGTCAGACGCCGGTAGGGCGTGCCCTGCGGCGGACGCGGGTCCTCCTCGCCCTTGTTCGGCCAGAACGACATCGCCCGCTCGGCCTGTGCGGTAATGGTCAGCGAGGGGTTCACGCCCAGGTTGGCGGAGACGGCGGCGCCGTCGACGACCGAGATGCCCGGGTGGCCGTACAGGCGGTGGTAGGGGTCGATGACCCCCGTCTCCGGCGAGTCGCCGATCGGGCAGCCGCCGAGGAAGTGCGCGGTGAGCGGGGTGCCCATCAGTTCGCCCACGTTGGAGCCGGCGAACCCGTTGATCTCGGCCGCCAGCGCGGAGGCGCCCTCGGTGGCGGCGCGGATCTGCTTGGGGTTGGGCGAGCCGTGGCCCTGCCGGGCGGTGAGCAGCCCCTTGCCGATGCCGTCGGGCTTCAGATACGTCGTCAGGGAGTTGTCCAGGGACTGCATCACCAGGCCGATGATGGTCCGCTCCGACCAGCGGCGGTTGGACAGCGACCGCAGCATGAGCAGCGGGTGCCGGGCGACGTTGGCCAGCCAGGCCGCGATCCGGGAGCCCCCGTCCACGTACGGCACCTGAAGGATCGACAGGCCGCCCATGGCGTTGGAGCCTTTGCCGTAGCGGACCGGTTCGATGTGGGTGTTCTCGTCGGGGTGGATGGAGGAGGTGATGGCGACCCCGCGGGTGAAGTCGGCCTTCGGTGCGCCGGTCGCCTTGCGGTAGCGGCGGTTGTCGGTCTGGGCGCCCACCAGCGCCTCGGAGTTGGTGCGGGTCAGCTCGCCCAGTCGCGGCGAGAGATAGGGCAGCTGCCGGTTCTCCTTCATCCGGTGCAGCAGCGTCTGGGTGCCGTAGGTGCCCGCGGCCAGCACCACCCTGCGGGCCCGGAACAGGCGGCCCCGGCCCTTCTTCCGGTTGTCGGTCGGCACCGTGGCGACCGCATAGCCGCCGCGGGAGTCGTCCGTGACGGAGACGACCGTCGTCATGGGGTGGACGACCGCGCCCGCCTTCTCCGCGAGATACAGGTAGTTCTCGTTGAGGGTGTTCTTCGCGCCGTGCCGGCAGCCGGTCATGCACTCGCCGCACTCGATGCAGGCCCGGCGCTCCGGTCCGGCCCCGCCGAAGTACGGGTCGGGCACCTTCGTGCCCGGCTCGGCCGTGACCGTGCCGTCCGCGTCCTTGCCGTCGCCGAAGAACACGCCCACGGGCGCCATGTGGAAGGTGTCGCCGACGCCCATGCGCTCGGCGGCGCCCTTCAGGTGCACGTCGGACGGTGTCATCGTCGGGTTCAGCCGCACCCCGAGCATGCGCTTGGCCTGGTCGTAGTACGGGGCCAGCTCGTCCTGCCAGTCGGTGATGTCCCGCCACTGCGGGTCGTCGAAGAAGGCCTTCGGCGGCACGTAGAGGGTGTTGGCGTAGTTGAGGGAACCGCCGCCGACGCCGGCACCGGCCAACACCATGACGTTGCCCAGCAGATGGATGCGCTGGATGCCGAACAGGCCCAGCTTCGGCGCCCACAGGTAGTTCTTCAGGTCCCAGGAGTTCTTCGGCAGGGTCTCGCGGGTGAAGCGTCGGCCCGCCTCCAGCACACCGACGCGGTAGCCCTTCTCGGTCAGGCGCAGGGCGGAGACGGACCCGCCGAATCCCGAGCCCACGACGATGACGTCGTAGTCGTACCCGTCCTCGTCCCGGGTGTGGTCGGACTTCTGCTGTGACACGTGCTCTCCTCGTTGCGAACGGTCGCGCTGCGGACGGGGGCTGACACAAGCGGGGGCCGGTATCCGGGCCGTGCCGTCGCCCGGCCGCCCGCACCGCCGCCCGAGGGCGGACGGCGCGGCGGCGGCGCACCGGCCCGACCGGTGAACGAGAGACCTAACGGAAGCGGAAGGCCTTCAGCAGCCTCAGGCTGCGGCTCATGAACGCCGCGTACGTCTCGTCGTCCATGCCCAGCGAGGGGGCCATGGGCAGCACCCGCTGGTGGGCGATCGTCTGGGCCTCGGTGTACTTCAGGATGCCCTCGGAGCCGTGCCGGCGGCCCAGACCGGAGTCCTTCATGCCGCCCATCGGCGCCTGCACACTGCCGTAGGCGGGCGCATAGCCCTCGTTGATGTTGACCGTGCCGGTGCGCAGCCGGGCGGCGACCGCACGGCCCCGGCGGGCGTCCTTCGTCCACACCGAGGAGTTCAGACCGTACGGCGTGGCGTTGGCGCGGTCGATCGCCTCCTGCTCGGAGGAGAAGCGGTACACCGACACCACCGGGCCGAAGGTCTCCTCGGTGCACACGGCCATCGGCGCCTGCACGTCGTCGAGGACGGTGGGCTCGAAGAAGTACGGTCCGGCGTCCGGGCGGGCGACCCCGCCGGCCAGCACCTTGGCCCCCTTGGCGACGGCCTCCTCCACGTGCCGGGTGACGGTGTCCAGCTGCCGCGGGCCCACGAGGGAGCCCATGTCGGCGCCGTAGCCGAGGAAGGCGCCCAGGCGCAGTGCCTTGGTCCGGGCGACGAACCGCTCCAGGAAGGCGTCCGCGATCCTGTCGTGCACATACAGCCGTTCGACGGAGATGCACAGCTGCCCGGCCGAGGAGAAGCAGGCCCGGACCGCGCCCGCCGCGGCCTTCTCGACGTCGGCGTCCTCGAGGACCAGCATGGCGTTCTTGCCGCCGAGTTCCAGGGAGACGCCGACCAGGCGGGCGGCCGCACCCTGGGCGACCTCCCGGCCGGTGCGGGTGGAACCGGTGAAGGAGACGTAGTCGGCGTGCCGGACGACCTCGGGGCCGACCACCGGCCCGTCGCCGATGACGACCTGGAACACGTCGGCGGGCAGCCCGGCCTCGACGAGCAGGTCACGCGCCCACAGCGCGGTCAGGCAGGTCTCGGTGTCCGGCTTCATCACCACCGCGTTGCCGGCGGCGAACGCCGGGAGCGCATCACCGACCGACAGCTCCAGCGGGTAGTTCCACGGGGCGATCTGGCCGACCACGCCCCGCGGATGGCGCAGCTCGGTGACCTTGGTGAGCACCGGGATCGCACCGGTGTGCCGCCGGGGCCTGAGATGGGAGGAAGCCGTACGGCCGTAGTAGCGGGCGGCCACGGCGACGGCCTGCACCTCCTCGTGCGCGTGCAGCCGGGCCTTGCCGGTCTCCAGCTGGATCAGGTCCAGCACCTCGGCCTGGCGGCGCAGCACGAGGTCGTGGAAGCGCAGCAGCACCGCGGCACGCTCCCTCACCGGGGTGCGCGCCCAGTCCTCCTGCGCGGCACGGGCCCGTGCGAACGCGGCGGCCACGTCCTCGGGGGTGGACTCGGGCAGATCGGCGAGCTTGTCCCCCGTGAAGGGGGTGTGGTTGGCGGTCCTGCCCGAGCCGGTGACGTCCCGGGTCAGCCGGGCGATCAGCTCCGGGGTCACCACGTCGGAGGCGGTGCGGACCCCCGCGGGAGCGGGGACCAGAGGGTTGGTGCCGGTCTGGGCCGGGGCCTGCGCGTCCGTCATGCAGCGCAGGGTATGCCGCGGACCACGGTTTGTGTACCCGTCGGTAACAGGGATTCACGGACCGCTCACACCCCGCCAGTGGCCGCTGGCAGCAAACGCGCTGATCAGCGAGGATGCGCCGAGCGCAGGCCCCGGAGGCGACTACAACTCGTCCACGTCCAGGTTGGCGATGGCCACCTCGGCCACCTCGCGGCCGCGCCGGGTGAAGTCGCCCTGCCCGGGATAGCCGATGGTGAGCTTGTACATGTCGCCGGCGGAGTTCTTGTAGTACAGGATGCGCAGCTCGCGCGGCAGCGGGGCGTCCGTGTCGTCGGTCTTGTACACGATCGTGTTCCCGGCGGCCTTCCTGCCGTGGAAGGTCACGTTCCCGTCCGGCTCGGTCCGGGGCTGCGGCGTGGAGGGCATGTCGAGGTGGTAGTCGCCCCGCTGCTTGTACACGGCGTCGTCCTCGTACATCTCGGCCGCCGCCGAGTCCGCGATGTCGTGGCCGGTGTCCTCCGCCTTCCGCTCGACCGACAGGGTCACCCAGACGCTGCCGCTCGGGTCGGTGTAGGTGACCCAGTGGCCGTCGTCCCGCTCCGGGTCCGGCACCGAGCGCGTGTACTGCCGCGGCACGGCGATCGTGGCGGTGACGTCCTTCTCGTGGTGCGTGGTCCACCCTTTGGGCAGCGGGCCCGCGAAGGGCTGCGCGATCAGCAGATACGCCCCCACCGCCGCCGCGACGACGGCCGCGCCCAGCACCGTCCAGGCCCGGCGGCCCAGCCGCGGCCGGGGCCTGCCGGCCCGGTCGGCGGGCACCGCCTGCACGACCGGCGGCGGAGGAGGCGGGGCCGCCGCCTGCTGCAGCAGCGCGCGGACCCGGGCGGCGTCCGGCCGGTGGGCGGGGTCCTTCTGCAGCAGACCGGTGATGACCTCGGCGAGCGGACCGGTCGCGGCCGACGGCGCGGCGGGCGTGGCGTTGAGCACCGACTGCAGGGTGGCCGGGGTGTTGCTGCGACGGAACGGCGAGACACCCTCGGTGGCCGTGTACAGGACCACGCCGAGCGACCACAGGTCGCCGGCCGGGCCGGGATGCCGGCCCAGGACCCGCTCGGGCGCGATGTACTCCGGGGAACCGACGAAGCCGCCGGTGTCGGTCAGGCGGGTGTCGCCCTCGATCCGGGCGATGCCGAAGTCGGTGAGGACGATCCGGCCGTGCGGGCCGAGCAGGATGTTGCCCGGCTTGACGTCCCGGTGCAGCACGCCCGCCGCGTGCGCGGCCTCCAGCGCGCCGAGCACCTCCAGGCCGATCCGGGCGGCCTCGCGCGCCTCCAGCGTGCCCTCCTGCAGGACGCTGCCGAGCGAACGCCCCCGCACCAGCTCCATGACGATCCACGGCCGGCCGTCCACCACGGCCACGTCGTGCACGGTGACCACCGCGGGGTGGTCGAGCCGGGCCGCGGCACGGGCCTCGCGCCGCATCCGCTCGTAGGCGTTGGCGCGCTCCCGCTCCGGCAGGCCCTCGGGCAGGCGGGGCTCCTTGACGGCGACCTCGCGGTCCATCGTCTCGTCCTTGGCGCGCCACACGGTGCCCATGCCACCGTGCCCCAGCCGGGCCAGCAGCCGGTACCGGCCGGCGATCAGGCGTCCGGCGCCGGCATCGGACGCGTCCGGCTGCGGCGGGACGGCCGCGGCGGGCGGCTGGGCGGCCTGCGCGGCCTGCGGCTCGCCGATGGCCTGCGGCGAGGGCTGCGAGGCCTGCTGCGGAGGCGACTGCGGATGCCGCTGCGGCTGCTCGTGGCCGGGCCGCATCTCCGGCGGGCCGGCCGGCCCGGACGGGGCCGCCGCGCCGGGCCGGTCCTGCGGGACACCGGCCGCCTCGGTGGCGTAAGGGTTCTGCGGAGACGGGACCCGAGGCTGCGGGGCCGGCGGCGGCAGCAGATAACTCGTCGGCTCACCGGCGCGGTCGCGAGGTCCCCCGTTGTCGTTCATGCGTCCATGCATAGCGTGACCGGTGCTTCCGCTTCCACCGAGGGCGCCGTGCGGTCATGAAGCCGTGACCTGACGGCACGATGCACGCGGCGCACCGGCGGCCGCCGCCCGGTCAGTTCCCGTCCGGCTGCCAGCTCATGAGGACCTGCTGGAACTGCTGCTCGGTGACCGTCCAGTCGTCGGCGGGCCCGGACATGTAGATCGCGTACTCGACGTTGTCGCGCGAGTAGTACATCTCCTCGACGGCGCGCCGCGGCCCCGCGAAACCGTCCTTCGGCAGCGACGTCCAGGTGTACTCCCACCGCGATCCCGGCCGGTCGCGGAAGGTGTTGGCCTTCAGGGTGATGCGCTGGTAGTCGACCAGCCGGTGCAGCTGCTCCTCCAGGTCGAGCTGGTGGTCGTGCGGGGTGGGGAAGTCCGGCGAGTCGTCGACGGCGATGCGGATGAAGTGCCGTCCGCCGTCCGGGGTGTAGTCGACCTGGCGGAGATCCGGGTCGGACACCACCCGCTGCCAGTTCTCGCCGGGTACGGCGATGCTGAAGCCGAACGGGTCGTGCCGGCGCACCCAGCCTGCCGGGAGGTCGCTCGTGGCGTCCCCGCCGGGCGTGGCGGCCGTGCCGGACGCGGAGGACGCACCGGACGGTGAGGTGGCCGCCGTCCCCGGCGTACCGTCCCGGCCGTCCTGCCACTTCAGCACCGCCACCGCGGTTCCCCCGCCGAGAAGGGCGGCCAGCACGAGGGCGAGGACGACATGGCGTCTGCGGCGGCGCCCGGGCACGGCGGTGCCGGACGGCACGGGCTCCGGATGGTAGGGCGTCGTGCCGCTCACGAACCGCCGGCCGGTTGCGTCGGGCCGCGTCGGGCCGTCGTACGGGAAGGTCTCCCCGCCGGCCGGGGCGGCGCCGGAGTGCGGCGCGGGCGCCGGCTCGGTGCCGGTGGGCCGTGCGGGTACGGACGCCCGGGGCTCGCCCGGACTGCGTCCCTCGGCGGCCTCGGCGAGCATCCGTTCGGCCGTCGCCGCGTCCGGGCGCGCCGTCGGGTCCTTGCGCAGCAGCGCGGTGATCACGGGGCCGAGCGGGCCGGCGTGCCGTGGCTCGGCGGGTTCCTCGTCGACGACCGCCTGCATGGTGGTGAGCGGTGAGGTACGGCGGAACGGCGACAGGCCCTCCACCGCGGTGTAGAGCGTGGCGCCCAGCGCCCACAGGTCGGAGGCGGGCCCCGGGTCGTGGCCGCGGACCCGCTCGGGAGCCAGGTAGTCGACGGAGCCGACGACCTCGCCGGTGCGGGTGATGGTGGAGTCGCCCTCGATCTGCGCGATGCCGAAGTCGGTGAGCAGCACGCGGCCGTCCCGGGCCAGCAGGACGTTGGCGGGCTTGACGTCACGGTGCAGGACCCCGGCCCGGTGGGCGGCGCGCAGGGCACGCAGCACCCACAGCCCGACCCGGGCGGCCTCGGCGGGCTCCACCCGTCCCTGGTCCTTGATCGCGTCGGCCAGGGAGCGGCCCTCGACCAGTTCCATCACGATCCACGGACGGTTGTCGTGCTCCAGCACGTCGTGCACCGTGACCACGGCGGAGTGGTTGATCCGCGCCGCGGCGCGGGCCTCCGCCCTCGTGCGTGCGAGAAGAACCGCCTGGTCGCTCTCGGACACGTAGAGAGCGGCGGTCAACTCCTTGATGGCGACCTCGCGGTGCAGCACCTCGTCGTGTGCGCGCCACACGCGCCCCATGCCGCCGCTGCCGATGGACTCGGCGAGCCGGTAGCGGCCCGCGAGCAGCAGGCCCTGCGTCTGATTCACGTTGCCCCGCATAGTTCTTGACAGGGTCAGCGTAAGGACCGGTGTGCCGGCGGGGAACCGGCGGGGTCCCATGGAGACAGCACTGTGACGGACGGGCACGGTGTCACGGGCCGTGCGCGGCGCGGCCGTTGAGTCGGTCAGCCGGTGAACCGATAGGTGCTCTGGGCCTGTTCGTACAGGCTGTTCACCTCGTCGCGCTGGGTCTGGGGGCCGCGTACCTGCACCACGTGGTAGCGGCCGTCGAGCAGGATGGCCGCGTTGCGCACGAACAGCTCACGGCCGTCGCTGCCCGTCCAGGTGAACTGGCCCTCGGCCATGGTGGTGTCGCCGACCTTGATGGTCCGCAGGCCGGAGGAGGTGGCCCAGCTGGATTCGCGGTAGGGGCGCAGCTCACCCTCCTTCTCCCGCTGGTAGACCATCGGGTCGCTGCCGTACTCGGCCGCGCTGTCCCGCCCCGGGACCACGATCAGCCGGAGGTCGCCGTGGGCATAGACCACCTGGTCCGGGCCGCTGCCGGGGGTGCGCTCGAAGTTCTCGGGCAGGGCGATCTGGAAGCCGGCGGGGTCCTCGCGCAGGGCGTATCCGTGGGCGAGTTCGGTGCCGGTGCTGCGGGCCTGGGCGGAGTGCGAGGACCGGACCGCGCCGCTTCCTCCGGGTGCGGCTGCCGCGTCGTTCTCGCCGTCGGGCCCGGAGGACGACGGGACGGGGCTCGCCTGCCCGGCGCTGCCGACGGGGCCGGCCGCGCCGTCCTGTCCGGCCTTGGGCATGAACAGCATCGCGTAGGCGAGGGCCCCGGCCACCAGCAGCAGGATCAGCAGAAGCAGGACGCGGCCGAGGCGGCGCGGGGAGCCTGCCGGGCGTCCGGCCCGCTTGTGCCGGCCGTGGTGGGCGGGCACCTGGGCGCGCCGGCGGCGCACCAGCTCGCCGCGCCGGCGCACCACGGGCAGCCGGCCCGTGGCCTCGGGCGGCGGCGCGGCGACCACATGGGTGCCGGCCTCCGGCTCGGGCGCGGACCGCACCAGCGAGCGCAGCCAGCCCGCGAGTTCCTCGACGTCCGGGCGTTCGGTGGCGTCCTGGCGCAGCAGCGACTCCACGACCGGGCGGAGCGGGCCGCACTCCTCGGCGAACGCGGGCGGCTCGGCGCACACCATCTGCACCAGCTCGGCGGTCGACTCCTCCGGGTAGGGCGGGTGGCCCTGCACGGCCCGGAAGAGCAGCGCGCCCAGCGCCCACAGGTCGGTGGCGGGTCCGACCGGGGCGGCGAGCTGCCAGTTGGCGTGCACGGGGCCGGCCTGCTCCGGGGCCCAGCGTTCGGTCACCGGTCCCACCACGGTCATGCGGGCCTGGCGCGCCCGTTCGGCGTCCAGCGCGGTGGCCGGGCCGCGCCGGGCCGGGGCGCCCGCGCGGTCGCCGGCGGGCGCGGGCCGCGGTGCGGGGACGCCGTACTGCGCGGCGGGGGCGCCCTCCACGACGGTGTCCGCGGTGCCGTGACCGGCGGCGCCCTGCGGGCGGGGCGCGGCGGCGCCCGGTGCGGCCTCGCGTCCCGCGGCGGGAGCAGCCGCCCGGCGGGGTCCGGCGGCCTCCCGGACGCCGTACGGGTCGGTGATCCGGCCCGGCGGTACGAGGCGGGGGTCGTCCTCGGCGGGCTGCCGGGCTCCGGGGACGGCCGGGTGCCCGGCCTGCCGGGCCGCCTGGGCGCGGGCCGCGGCGCGGGCGCCCTCGCGGTAGGCGGCGATGGCGTCGGCGCGGGCCGCGCGGACGTCGCTGCTGTGCGGCGGGACTCCCGCGACCGGGCCCGGTTGCTGCCCCGGGCCGGTGCGGCCGGGGGCCGGCGGCAGCGCGTCGGCCTGGTGTGCCTGGATCGCGGACCGCCGCACGCCCTCGGGGTCCGTCGCGACGGGGGCGGGGCCGGACGGGTGTCCCGGCTGCGGTCCGGTCTCCCACGGGGCGTGGCCGGCTTCCAGGGGACCACCGGCCGCCGGACCGTCCGCGGGCCGCCCGTGCCCGGCCGGGTCGCCGACAGGGTCGCCGGTCCGGTCGTCCGGCACGGGGTCGTATCCGCACAGGGCCTCCTCGGCCGCGCCGACCGCGAGGCCGCTGAGTATCACCCGGCCGTCGTCGCAGACCAGGACGGTGCGTGGGGTGATGTTGCGGTGCACCCAGCCGTGGCCGTGCAGCACCCGCAGCGCCATGAGGAGATCCGAGGCGACCTCGGCCGCCCGGTACGGCGTCAGCGGACCCTCGTCGAGCAGGGCCGCCAGCGGGCGCGCGGGGACCAGTTCACTGGCGATCCACAGCGAACCGCCCTCCGTGAACACGTCGAAGACCTGGTCCAGCCGGGGATGGTCGGGGATCCGGGCGGCGGCCTGCGCCGCCTCGACGGCCCGCCGCACGGCCGGATCGGCGGGCTGCCGGGGCGCCGGGCCGCGCCGTTGCGGCACGGCCGTGTCCCGGGCGGGTGCGGGAAGCCGCCAGGTGGCGCCGTCGCGGGCGGTGAAGCCGTCGGGCAGCCCGTCGGCGTCGAGCACCTCCGCCTCGACGACCTCCGGCAGCGGCACCTGCCGCAGCATGACCTCCTGCCCGCTGTAGGTGTCGAAGGCGCGGGTCTCGGTCAGTTCGTACGCGTCGGACGAAGGCAGCGGCAGCCGGTAGCGGCCGGCGAGCACCCGGCCCGCGTAGTCGTCCACGTCGCCCTCCCCCGGTGCCGCACGGCCGGTCGGTTCCTACTCCCCATGCGCCCCGTTTCCCACGTGCTCACGGTGCGCAATCCCTCACGATACGTGCCGAGGCGGTCCCCCACCGCCGGGTTGCCGTATCTGGCCAGGACCCGCGCCCGGTGTCCCGAGCGCCCGAGCCCGGAGTGTCCTCGTCGCCCGCGCCCGGTGTCCTACTTGCCCGCACCCTTGGGCCGGAACGACTCCGTGAGCGTGCGCCAGGTGTCGCGCCGCAGGTCGTCGTCCCAGTCGTCGGCCCTGGCCGTGTACATCAAGGCGTAGCCCTGATGGTCGTCGACCACGAAGCCCCGGTCCACGGTGCGGTACTCGGTCCCGCCGTCGACGTAGGTGAACTCCCAGTCGGCCGTGTTCCAGCCGCGGTAGTCGGTCTTCTCGATGCGGATGCGGTGGTACTGCTTGCGGACCATGTAGCGCTCCTGGTTCTTCCAGTCGGCCACAGGGTCGTCCTTGGGCGTGGAGGTCCAGGCGACGAGCAGTTTCTGCCCCCGGGGGCCGGTGAAGCGGTCCCCGGCGGAGTCCGACTCGGCGTACGACCAGCCCTCGGGCAGTCCGATGGAGTAGCCCTGGGCGCCGCGGTGGGTGCGTACGCCGTCCTCCGCGTCGCCGTCCGAGGCCTCCTCGTCGGACTCCTGGTCCGGGGCGGCGGCGGACGAGGCCGCGGCGGTGAAGCCCTGCGCGTCGCCGGTCGCCGTCGCGGGTGTGCCGGCCCGGCCGTCGGGGTGGCTGCCGCCGGCCTTGTCCTCGGTGGTGGCGCCGGCGGAGGCGACGGCCGCGGTGGGGGCGGCGCCCTTGTCGCCGCCCTCGTCGTCCCCGCCGTCGAGGGTGAGGGCGAGCACCGTGCCGATCACGGCGAGCACCACGACCACGGCGACGGCCACCAGGGTCCGCTTCGGCACCACGTCGGACAGCGGCGCGCGGGGTGCCGGCCGCGGCGGCAGGTCCAGGTCCGGCGGCGGCACCACGGGCCATCCGCCGCCGCTGCGGCCGGTCTGCGTGCCGCCCGCGGAGGCCGTACGCGTGCCGGTGCCGCCCTTGGTCGCGGCGGAGGTTGCCGCCCCGGCCACCGCCGCCGCCTCGTCGCGTTCGCGGGTGGCGGTGCCGGACGCGGCGGCTGCCTTGCGCACGGAGCGCAAGGCGCCGCGCAGCCGGTCGGCCGCCTCCTCGCTCCGCCCGCCGGCGGCAGCGGTGCCCGTGCGGCTCTCGTCGTCGCGCGGCTCCGGTTGCGCGGGCAGCGGCACCATCTTGGTGGCGTCCGCGGCCGGCTTCGGTCCGGGCTCCGCCTCGTCGGGCGCGTCGATGACGGCGTTGAGCAGGGCCCGGGCGCCGGCGTCGTCGAGACGCTTGGCCGGGTCCTTGGTCAGCAGGCCGCAGATCACGTCGCGCAGCGGGCCGGCGTTCTTCGGCTCCACCAGCGGCTCGGTCATCACCGCCGTCAGCGTGGCGATCGCGGACCCCTTGTCGTAGGGGGGCACGCCCTCCACGGCCGCGTACAGCAGGCCGCCGAGCGACCACAGGTCGGCGGCCGGGCCGGGCTTGTGGCCGCGGGCGCGCTCCGGGGCGATGTAGGAGGGCGCGCCGACCAGCATGCCGGTGGAGGTGATGGACGGGTCGCCCTCGACCTGGGCGATGCCGAAGTCGGTGAGCACGACCCGGCCGTCGTCGGCGATGAGCACGTTGGAGGGCTTCACGTCACGGTGCAGGATGCCCTGGCGGTGCGCCGACCGCAGCACGTCGAGGACGGCGAGGCCGACCTCGGCGGCCCGCCTCGGCTGAAGGACGCCGTCCTCGCGGATGACCTCGGCGAGCGACTTGCCCTCGATCAGCTCCATGACGATCCACGGCCGGTCGTCCTCGTCGACGACGTCGAAGACGGTCACCGCGCTGGTGTTGCGGATCCGGGCGATCGCCTTGGCCTCGCGCAGCGTGCGCGTGATCAGGCGCCGCTTCTCCTCCTCGTCGATGTTCGACGGGAACCTCAGCTCCTTGACGGCCACCGTCCGGCCCAGGGTCTCGTCCTCGGCACGCCACACCGTGCCCATGCCGCCGCGGCCGAGTACGTCCTTCAGCCGGTACCGCCCGGCGAGAAGACGCTCGGTGGTGTCCTGACGAGTGTCCTGACGGGTGGTCCCCGCCCGCTCCGCCTCCGACATGCGTCCCCTCATGCAACCCGCCCTGACAGAGCCTCCATTGTCTCTCACGCGACAAGTGCTCGGCGCCCAGGGTGGCCCTCGGGACACCTCGGGTGTCCGCTGAACAGCCCACACACGGCGGGTCGGTGAGGTTGCGTCGGCTGCGCGGCGGCACTGCGGGCACAGGTCCCGGTGAGGCCCGGGCCGGGTCCGGGACGCCCCTCTGCGCACACCCTCGGCGGCGGCCTACAGCGGCACGATGTCCGGCGCGCCCAGACGTGCGGCGTCGGCGGTGAGGTCGTCGGGCTGGCGCTGCGACTCCCGCTCGGCCTCGACGCGCTTGTGGTAGTGCTCCACCTCGCGCTCGACCTGGTCCGCTTCCCAGCCCAGCACGGGCGCCATCAGCTCGGCGGCCTCGCGGGCACAGCGCGTGCCCCGGTCGAAGGTCTCGATGGATATGCGGGTGCGCCGGGTCAGGACGTCGTCGAGGTGGCGGGCGCCCTCGTGGGAGGCGGCGTAGACGACCTCGGCGCGCAGATAGTCGTCGGCGCCCTGCAGGGGGTCGCCCAGCGACGGGTCCTCGGCGACGAGGTGGAGCACCTCCGGCACGGCCGAGCCGTACCGGTTGAGCAGGTGTTCGACGCGCACCACGTGCAGGCCGGCGCGGGCGGCGATGCGGGCCCGTGCGTTCCACAGTGCCCGGTAGCCCTCGGCACCCAGCAGCGGCACCTCCTCGGTGACGCAGTCGGCGACCCGCATGTCCAGGCCGTGCACCGCCTCGTCGACGGCGTCCTTGGCCATCACCCGGTACGTGGTGTACTTGCCGCCGGCCACCACGACCAGGCCGGGCACGGGGTGGGCCACGGTGTGCTCGCGGGAGAGCTTGCTGGTGGCGTCGGACTCGCCGGCCAGCAGCGGCCTGAGCCCCGCGTACACGCCCTCCACGTCGTCCCGGGTCAGCGGCACCGCGAGCACCGAGTTCACCCGGTCGAGCAGGTAGTCGATGTCGGCGCTGGAGGCCGCGGGGTGGGCCTTGTCCAGGTCCCAGTCGGTGTCGGTGGTGCCGACGATCCAGTGCCGTCCCCAGGGGATGACGAACAGCACGGACGTCTCGGTGCGCAGGATGAGCCCGGTGGAGGAGTTGATGCGGTCACGGGGCACGACCAGGTGGATGCCCTTGGAGGCGCGGACGTGGAACTGGCCGCGCTCGCCCACCATGGCCTGGGTGTCGTCGGTCCACACCCCGGTGGCGTTGACGACCTGCTGGGCGCGGATGTCGTAGTCCTCGCCGGTCTCCACGTCCTGCACCCGGGCGCCGACGACCCGTTCGCCCTCGCGCAGGAAGCCGGTGACGCGGGCCCGGTTGGCCGCCTTGGCGCCGTAGGACACGGCGGTGCGCACCAGGGCCACCACGAAGCGGGCGTCGTCCACCTGCGCGTCGTAGTACTGCAGGGCTCCGACGAGGGCGTCCTTCTTCAGGCAGGGGGCTATGCGCAGGGCGTGACGGCGGGTCAGATGGCGGTGCAGGGGCAGGCCGCGGCCGTGTTGGCGGGCCAGCGACATCGCGTCGTAGAGGGCGACGCCCGAGCCCGCGTACAGCCGCTCCCAGGCGCGGTGCCGCAGCGGGTACAGGAACGGCACCGGCCTGACCAGGTGCGGCGCCAGCCTCTCCAGCAGCAGGCCGCGCTCCTTGAGGGCCTCGCGCACCAGGGCGAAGTCCAGCATCTCCAGGTAGCGCAGTCCGCCGTGGATCAGCTTGCTGGAACGGCTGGAGGTGCCCGCGGCCCAGTCGCGGGCCTCGACCAGCCCGGTGTTCAGACCGCGGGTCGCGGCGTCCAGGGCCGTGCCCGCGCCGACCACTCCGCCGCCCACGACCAGGATGTCCAGCTCCTGTCCGGCCATGTCCGCCAAGGACGCGGCGCGCTGCGCCGGCCCGAGTGTCGCTGTCCTCACTGCCGCCTCCCGCTGTGTGCCGCGCCGGCCGCACTCGTCGGACGAGGCCCGTCCCTGTCCAGGACGGGCCCGCGTTTCCCTCCTGTCCTGATTGTCACCGCCTTGCCCGCCTTCAGCCACCAGTCGCACCGGGGCTGTGGACAACTCGGGTCGGTTCACCCGGAAACACGCAGGTCAATGCCACATAACGGTCATATTTACTCCTAGTCTGACAGTGCACTCGCTCGCCCTGCCGTCAGGGCTTGCGCGCCTGCCCCGCCTCGGTCACTGGGAAGGACGGCCCACGCCATGCCCGCAGATCTCGCCGTCATCGGACTCGGTCCACTCGGCCTGCCCCTGGCCCAGGCCGCCGTCAGCGCCGGCATCCCCACGCTCGGCTACCACACCGGGGAGGAGCCCGGTGCCCTCAGCCCCGCCGAACTGCGCCGGATGCTCGCGGGCGGCTTCCGGCCCGCCACCGACCCGGCGGCGCTCGGCCGGGTGCGCACCGTCGTGATCTGCGCGCCCACCCCGCCCGCCGCCGACGGCGGCCTGGACCTGAGCCAGCTGGAGACGGCCGCCCGCGCGCTCGCCGGGCATCTGCGCCCGCACACCACGGTGATCCTGGAGTCACCCGTGCTGCCGGGCACCACCGAGACCTTCCTGCGGCCGCTGCTGGAACAGGGTTCGGGCCTCGTCGCGGGCCGGGACTTCCACCTCGCCCACTCCCCCAGCCGCGTCGACCCCGGCAGCCGTGCCTTCACCCCGGCCAACACCCCGAAGGTGATCGGCGGCCTCACCCCCGCCTGCACCGAGTCGGCCGCCGCGTTCTACGGCCGGCTCACCGACAAGGTGGTCCGCGCCCGCGGGCTGCGCGAGGCCGAGACCGTGCAGCTGCTGGAGACCAACTACCGGCACGTGAACATCGCCCTGGTCAACGAGATGGCCGTGCTCTGTCACGAGCTGGGTGTGGACCTGTGGGACGTGGTGCGCTGCGCGGAGACCAAACCGTTCGGCTTCCAGGCCTTCCGGCCCGGCCCCGGCGTCGGCGGCCACGGCGTCCCCCAGGACCTGTCCGGTCTCACGGGCCGCGGCCTGCGCATGGTGGAGCTGGCCCGGAAGGTCAACAGCCGGATGCCGCGCTATGTCGTCCAGCGCGCCGCCGCGCTCCTGAACGAGCACGGCAAGTCCGCGCGCGGCGCCCGCGTCCTGCTGCTCGGCGTCACCTACAAGCCGGACCTCGCCGACCTGCAGGGCACCCCCGCCGAGGAGATCGCCGAGCGCCTGACCGGCCTGGGCGCCTCGGTCAGCTACCACGACCCGTACGTGCCCACGTGGAGCATCGGCGACCGCCCCGTCCCGCGCGCGGACGCACTGTACGAGGCGGTCGCCGAGGCCGACCTGACGATCTTGCTCCAGCACCACCGCACCTACGACCTGCAGGGACTGTCGGTGAAGGCCCAGCTGCTCCTGGACACCAGGGGCGCGGCACCGCAGGGGGCGGCGCACCGGCTGTAGCGGGGCGCACCGGCTGTAGCGGGGCGCACCGGCTGTGGCGGGGCGGCACGCCCGCGGTCGCAGGGTCGGCTCACCGGCTGCCCCAGGGCGCGGACGGGCGTGGATCAGGGCGGTCGACGGCGCGACGCCCGGACACGCGGCCTTCCGGGTGGAGGACCGGCCGTGTCCGGGCGTCGCTCGTCGCTCGCTTCAGTGGCTGCGGCAGCTCACCGCTTGTGCTGCGAGTCGGCCACCGTCACCTCGACCCGCTGGAACTCCTTCAGCTCGCTGTAGCCGGTGGTGGCCATGGCGCGGCGCAGGGCGCCGAAGAAGTTCATCGAGCCGTCCGGGGTGTGGGACGGGCCGGTGAGGATCTCCTCGATGGTGCCGACCGTGCCCAGGTCGACCTTCTTGCCGCGCGGCAGTTCGGCGTTGACGGCCTCCATGCCCCAGTGGTGGCCCTTGCCCGGCGCGTCGGTGGCGCGCGCCAGCGGGGAGCCCATCATCACCGCGTCCGCACCGCAGGCGATCGCCTTGGGCAGGTCGCCGGACCAGCCGACACCGCCGTCCGCGATCACGTGCACGTACCGGCCGCCGGACTCGTCCATGTAGTCGCGGCGGGCCGCCGCCACGTCCGCCACCGCCGTCGCCATCGGCACCTGGATGCCCAGCACGTTGCGGGTGGTGTGGGCGGCGCCGCCGCCGAAGCCGACGAGGACGCCCGCGGCACCGGTGCGCATCAGGTGCAGGGCCGCGGTGTAGGTGGCACAGCCGCCGACGATCACCGGGACGTCCAGCTCGTAGATGAACTGCTTCAGGTTGAGCGGCTCGTGCGAGGAGGAGACGTGCTCGGCGGAGACCGTCGTGCCGCGGATGACGAAGATGTCCACGCCCGCGTCCACGACCGCCTTGGAGAACTGGGCGGTGCGCTGCGGGGAGAGCGCGGCGGCGGTGACGACACCGGCGTCGCGGACCTCCTTGATGCGGGCGCCGATCAGCTCCTCCTTGATCGGCGCGGCGTAGATCTCCTGCAGGCGCCGGGTCGCGGACTCGGCGGGCAGCTCGGCGATCTCGTCGAGCAGCGGCTGCGGGTCCTCGTAGCGGGTCCACAGACCCTCGAGGTTGAGCACGCCCAGGCCGCCCAGCTCGCCGATGCGGATGGCGGTGGCCGGGGAGACGACCGAGTCCATGGGGGCGGCCAGGAACGGCAGCTCGAAGCGGTAGGCGTCGATCTGCCAGGCGATCGAGACCTCCTTCGGGTCCCGGGTACGGCGGCTCGGAACGACGGCGATGTCGTCGAACGCGTACGCCCGGCGGCCGCGCTTGCCGCGCCCGATCTCGATCTCAGTCACGTTGGTGGCCTTTCCCTGATGCGTTTCAGCGTCTTCCAGTATCGCCGACGCCCCTGGCGAGCGGCCGACCCCCAGGGCCCGCGCCGCCGACGGACGCCGGACCGGACGCCCGACGGACGCCCGAGAGACACCCAGGAGCACCCGAGGGAGCACCCACAAGGGGGCACCCACGGAAAGCACCCGGCAGATGTCCAGGAGGACGCCCAGGGACGTCCCACGGACGCACGGAGACACCCGAGGGGCGCCACGAACAAGGCGGCCCCGGAGGATCCGGGGCCGCCCTGGGACGTCCTCAGACGTGCGCCGCGCTCGCGCGGCTCACTTCTTGCTGTAGTTCGGCGCCTCGACGGTCATCTGGATGTCGTGCGGGTGGGACTCCTTCAGACCCGCCGAGGTGATCCGCACGAACTGGCCCTTGGCCTGCAGCTCGGGCACGGTCTTGCCGCCGACGTAGAACATCGACTGGCGCAGGCCGCCGACCAGCTGGTGGACGACCGAGGCCAGCGGACCGCGGTAGGGGACCTGGCCCTCGATGCCCTCGGGGATCAGCTGCTCGTCGGAGGCGACGCCCTCCTGGAAGTAGCGGTCCTTGGAGAAGGACTTGCGGTCGCCGCGGGACTGCATGGCGCCCAGCGAACCCATGCCCCGGTAGGACTTGAACTGCTTGCCGTTGATGAACAGCAGCTCGCCCGGCGACTCCTCGCAGCCCGCGAGCAGCGAGCCCAGCATCACCGTGTCGGCGCCGGCGACCAGGGCCTTGGCGATGTCGCCGGAGTACTGCAGGCCGCCGTCGCCGATGACCGGCACACCGGCCTCCTTGGCGGCCAGCGAGGCCTCGTAGATGGCGGTGACCTGCGGGACGCCGATGCCGGCGACCACGCGGGTGGTGCAGATGGAGCCCGGTCCGACACCGACCTTGATGCCGTCGGCGCCCGCGTCGATCAGCGCCTGGGCACCGGCCCGGGTGGCGACGTTGCCGCCGATGACGTCGACGCCGGAGTGGTTCGACTTGATCTTGGCGACCATGTCGCCGACCAGCTTGGAGTGGCCGTGCGCGGTGTCCACGACGATGAAGTCGACACCCGCCTCGATCAGCGCCTGGGCGCGTTCGAAGGCGTCACCGGCCACGCCGACCGCCGCACCGACCAGCAGGCGGCCCTTGGCGTCCTTGGCGGCCTTGGGGTACTGCTCGGCCTTGACGAAGTCCTTGACCGTGATCAGGCCCTTGAGGATGCCCGCGTCGTCGACCAGCGGCAGCTTCTCGATCTTGTGGCGGCGCAGCAGCTCCATGGCGTCCGCACGCGAGATGCCGACCGTGCCGGTCACCAGCGGCATCGGGGTCATGACCTCGCTGACCCGGCGGGACCGGTCGGTCTCGAAGGCCATGTCGCGGTTGGTGACGATGCCCAGCAGCTTGCCGGACGGGTCGGTGACCGGGACGCCGCTGATGCGGAACTTGGCGCACAGCGCGTCGGCCTCGGCGAGCGTGGCCTCCGGGTGGATGGTGATGGGGTCGGCCACCATCCCGGACTCGGAGCGCTTGACCAGGTCGACCTGGTTGGCCTGGTCCTCGACGGACAGGTTGCGGTGCAGCACGCCGACGCCGCCCTGGCGGGCCATCGCGATGGCCATGCGGGACTCGGTCACCTTGTCCATCGCCGCCGACACGAGCGGGATGTTGAGCCGCACGTTCTTGGAGACGTACGAGGTGGTGTCGATCTCGTCGGGCGCCATGTCCGACGGGCCGGGCAGCAGCAGCACGTCGTCGTAGGTCAGCCCGAGTGTCGCGAATTTCTCGGGCACTCCGTCGACGTTGGCAGTCATGACACCTTCTCCACATGGCCTTGATCGGTGCGGACGTCCATGCTAACGGGAAGCGGAGGCGTCTCATTCCACGATCACGGACGCCTTCCCGCTTCGTACGTTCCTCCCAACGTCCTTCCGATGCCGGTGCCCCACCCCTCGGACCTGCCAAGTGGCGGGCGCGGGGCGGCTACTGCTCGGCCAGGGCCCGCAGACGGCTCAGGGCCCGGTGCTGGGCGACCCGGACCGCTCCCGGTGACATTCCCAACATCTGTCCGGTCTCCTCAGCGGTCAGGCCGACGGCGATGCGCAGCAGCAGCAGTTCGCGCTGGTTCTCCGGGAGGTTGGCCAGCAGCTTCTTGGCCCACTCGGCGTCGCTGCTGAGCAGGGCGCGCTCCTCGGGGCCGAGGGAGTCGTCGGGCCGCTCGGGCATCTCGTCCGAGGGGACGGCCGTGGACCCGGGGTGGCGCATCGCCGCTCGTTGCAGGTCGGCGACCTTGTGGGCGGCGATGGCGAAGACGAACGCCTCGAAGGGGCGGCCGGTGTCCCGGTAGCGGGGCAGGGCGAGGAGCACGGCCACGCACACTTCCTGGGCCAGGTCCTCGACGAAGTGACGCGCGTCGCCCGGCAGCCGGGACAGCCGGGTGCGGCAGTAGCGCAGCGCCAGCGGATGGACCCGGGCGAGCAGATCGTGGGTCGCCTGCTCGTCGCCGTCGACGGCGCGGTGGACCAGCGCACTGATCGCACCCTCGGCACGTGCCGCCTCGTCGTCGAACATCGGTCCATCGTGCCTTGGTGTCGTGTGCTCCGTGGCACCCCCGTCACGGTTGTGCACCGAAGCGTTATGAGCGGATGCGCCGGAACCCATCCCCTGCGCCCTCCCATTCCGCTCGACCGACTCGTTCCCGAGGAACTCCACACCCTCAAGGATGCGGCATCCGCCGGAAAACGAGCAGCGGGCGATCGGCGGACCCTCCGGCCGTCCGGCGACGGCCGGTCCACGGGGCCACCGGCCCGTGGCCGGGCACGCGGGCCGTGGCCGGGCACGCGGGCCGTGGCCGGGGCCGGCCGCGAGGGCCGGGGTCCGCGCCGGTTTCTCTTTTCCCCCGCGGCACGCGGCGACCGGTGGGGCGCCCGCCGAGGAGAGGGCGGGGCGATGGACGCGAAGCGACCGCACCGCTGCCCCGGCGACGGTGCCGCCGGCGGCAGCGGTGCCACACCTGGGCGGGGCGGGCCTCCGCCCCGCGCGCGAGCTAGCGGACCAGGCCCCACCGGAAGCCCAGGGCCACCGCGTGGGCACGGTCGGAGGCGCCGAGCTTCTTGAACAGCCGGCGGGCGTGCGTCTTGACGGTGTCCTCGGAGAGGAACAGCTCACGGCCGATCTCCGCGTTGGAGCGGCCGTGGCTCATGCCCTCCAGGACCTGGATCTCCCGCGCGGTGAGCGTGGGCGCGGCGCCCATCTCGGCCGAGCGGAGCCGCCGCGGGGCGAGCCGCCAGGTGGGGTCGGCCAGGGCCTGCGTCACCGTCGCGCGCAGCTCGGCGCGGGAGGCGTCCTTGTGCAGGTAGCCCCGGGCGCCGGCGGCGACGGCGAGCGCCACGCCGTCCAGGTCCTCGGCGACCGTCAGCATGATGATGCGTGCACCCGGGTCGGCGGACAGCAGCCGCCGGACGGTCTCGACACCGCCCAAACCGGGCATGCGCACGTCCATGAGGATGAGGTCCGAGCGGTCGGCGCCCCAGCGGCGGAGGACTTCCTCGCCGTTGGCCGCCGTCGTCACACGCTCGACGCCGGGCACGGTCGCGACCGCGCGGCGCAGCGCCTCTCGGGCAAGCGGGGAGTCGTCGCAGACGAGGACGGATGTCATGGCCGCCCTCCGCAGCTGATGCGCGTCACCTTGAGCCTCCAGGCTGGTACGAAGTCGTCACCTGTGCGGTCGACCGTCTCGGACGCCTGCCCGAGCACTGGTGGTTTTCAACCGCCTCCGCACTCTCAACGACGGTCACTCGAAAGAGTTACGGGGCCGTACGCCGTTTTCGGCACTCTACGTGAGGGACCGGACACGGCGCAGACACAGACGTCATACCCTCAACTTTTCATCACAAGCTATGCCCCGTTCAGCCCCTTTTCTTCCCGTTTCACGGTGTCTCGGGATAGATTCGCAATGAGTCATATTTTCATCTCCTTAGATCGGAGATGTACGGTCGTTGGCACCGTATCCGCCACCGAACGGCTACAAGGGGTCACGCAATGGCAGATTTCTCCCGCCTTCCAGGACCGAATGCGGACCTGTGGGACTGGCAGCTGCTGGCTGCCTGCCGCGGGGTGGACAGCTCGCTCTTCTTCCATCCGGAGGGCGAGCGCGGGGCGGCTCGGAGCGCTCGAGAGAACTCGGCCAAGGAGGTCTGCATGAGGTGCCCGGTCCGTGCGGAGTGTGCGGCGCACGCCTTGGCGGTGCGCGAGCCGTACGGAGTGTGGGGAGGCCTGACCGAGGACGAGCGCGAGGAGCTCATGGGGCGCGCGCGCAACCGGCTGGTGTCGACCTCCTCGTCCGGCCGCCGGGAGTCCGACGCCCAGGACGACTGAAGGAACGTTTCTTCACGTCGCCGCACCGACCGACGCAGGACACAGAGATCATCCCGAAGGGCACGCAGGAGGCGTGCCCTGCGCGTGTGCGGGCCGGCACGCAGGAGGCGTGCCCTGCGCGTGTGCGGGCCGCCCCTGCTGCGCGACGGTCCGCTCAGCGGGCCGCCTGGACCAGCTCGTCCAGCGTGGCCGCGACCGCCGGCACCCGGGCCAGGTCGGGCAGGGTGAGGGCGACGATCTCCCGCCGCACGGCCGGTTCGATCTCCACGATCCGCGTGCCGCGGGGGCGGACGGACTCCACGGCCAGCTGGGGCAGGACGGCGACCCCCAGTCCCGCGCCCACCAGGCCGACCACCGCCGGATAGTCGTCCGTGGCGAAGTCGATGCGGGGGCTGAAACCGGCACCGGCGCACACCTCGACCAGCTGCCCGCGGCAGCGCGGACAGCCCGCGATCCAGGGCTCGTCGGCGAGATCGGCGATGCCGATCCGGCCGGCGCCGGCCAGCCGGTGGCCCGCCGGCACCAGCCCGACGAGCCGGTCGGTCAGCAGCGGCCGTACCTCGAGGTCCTCCCACTCCCGCGCGTCCTGGGCTCCCCCGGCGCCCTCGTAGCGGAAGGCGAGGGCCACGTCGCAGTCGCCCTGGCGCAGCAGCTCCACCGAGCGGGGCGGCTCGGCCTCCTCCAGGAAGACCCGGGTGCCGGGGTGGGCGGCGCGCAGCGCGGCCAGCGCGGTGGGCACCAGCGTCGAGCTGCCGCTGGGGAAGGAGACGAGCCGGACCCGCCCGGCCCGCAGCCCGGCGAGGGCGGCGACCTCCTCCTCGGCGGCGGTGAGCTGGGCGAGGATACCGCCGGCGTGCCGCACCAGGGCCTCGCCGGCCTCGGTGAGCCGCATCTCGCGGCCGGTGCGGACGAGCAGCGGGGTGCCGACGGAGGTCTCCAGGGCCCGGATCTGCTGGCTGACGGCGGGCTGGGTGCAGCCCAGTGCGCGGGCCGCCGCGGAGAAGGAACCGCCGACGGCCACGGCGCGCAGCACTCTGAGATGGCGGGCCTCCAGCACGCTGCAAGCATAAGTGACGCTTGGGGTGATCATCGGAAAAGCCGTCGACGCTTTGATGCCCCCTCGCCTACCGTGCGGCGGCATGAAGCTTCTCTCCGTCAACCTGGGCCGCCCCGTCGCCGTGCCGTACACCGACCAGCCCGAGGGGGTGACCGGCATCGCCAAACGCCCGGTGGACCATCCCGTGCGGGTGACGGCACCCGGGCCGAAGGGGGTCGGCGGGAGCGGTCTCGCCGGGGACGCGGTGTGCGACAGGCGGCACCACGGCGGCGACGACCAGGCGGTGTACGCGGTGGCCCGCGAGGATCTGGACGAGTGGGAACGAGAGCTGGGCCGCACCCTGCCCAACGGCTCGTTCGGCGAGAACCTGACCACGTCCGGCCTCGACATATCGGGTGCGTTGATCGGCGAGCGCTGGCGCATCGGGGAGTCGGTGCTGCTGGAGGTGACCAGCGGGCGCATCCCGTGCCGCACGTTCCAGGAGCATCTGGGCGAGCCGGGTTGGGTGCGGCGGTTCACGCTCCGGGGTGCGCCGGGCGCGTATCTGCGGGTGCTGGAGCCGGGCGAGATCCGGGCCGGCGATCCGGTCGAGGTGGTGCACCGGCCGGACCACGACGTGACCGTCGCCCTGGAGTTCCGGGCCTCCACCACGGAGCGTGCGCTGCTGCCGCGGCTGCTGGCGGCGGGCGCCGCGCTGCACCCGGAGTCGCTGGCCTCGGCGCGGGCCTACGCGGCCGCCCACGGCGGATGACGGCGGTGCGAGCCGTCCGTCCGGCGGGGCGGGCTGTGCCGTCCGGCGGGGCGGGCTGTGCCGTCCGGCGGGCGCCGGGCCCGGTGGCGGGCCCTCACCACAGTCCTCAGGCAGGCCCTCAGCCGGGTCCTCACCAGGTCGTCACCGATTTGCGGGCCTGGTGCAGAGATCGGGGACGAGCGGTTCAAACCCATAATCTTTCGCCATGACAACGGCTCTGATTACGGGATCGACGGCGGGCCTCGGCGCCGCGTTCGCGCGGCGGCTGGCGAGGGACGGGCACGACCTCGTGCTGGTGGCGCGCGACGCCGAGCGGCTGGCGGAGCAGGCCACCGAGCTGCACGACCGGCACGGCATCGAGGCCGAGGTGCTCTCCGCGGACCTGGCCACCGACGAGGGCATCGAGGCCGTGGCGACCCGGCTGGGCGACCGCCGCAACCCGGTCGACCTGCTGGTCAACAACGCCGGTTTCGGCAACAAGGGCCGCTATCTCGA
The DNA here is from genome assembly GCF_045209695.1 of Streptomyces thermoviolaceus. Taxonomy (NCBI): domain Bacteria; kingdom Bacillati; phylum Actinomycetota; class Actinomycetes; order Kitasatosporales; family Streptomycetaceae; genus Streptomyces; species Streptomyces thermoviolaceus. Next base: position 2,332,164 of record NZ_CP109280.1, read on the forward strand.
CGTCCCCCTGGCCGACGAGCTGCGGATGATCAAGGTGCATGTGGAGGCGGTGCTGCGGCTGACCTCTGCGGCGACCGGGACCATGCGCGAGCGCGGCCGGGGCGGGGTGGTGAACGTGGCGTCGGTGGCCGCGTTCGTGCCGCGCGGCACCTACGGCGCCTCCAAGGCGTGGGTCGTGCAGTTCACCCAGGGTGTGGCGCGGGACCTGGCCGGGAGCGGGGTGCGGCTGATGGCGCTGTGCCCCGGTTTCGTGCGCACCGAGTTCCACCAGCGGGCCGGGATGGGCACGGACAACATCCCGGGCTGGATGTGGCTGGACGCGGACGACGTGGTCACGGCGGCGCTGTCGGATCTGGCGCGCGGCCGGAGTCTGTCGATCCCCGACCCGCGGTACAAGGCGCTGATGGGTCTGGCGAAGCTGACGCCGCGGAGTCTGCTGGGCGGGATCTCCTCGAAGGCGGGGCGCAAGTACGGGCCGCGGTGACCCGGGGGAAGCGGCACCGCCCCGGGCGGTGCCCGCCCGTACGCACGCCGGTGCCCGGCTCCCCGTGACGGGGTGCCGGGCACCGGGTGTTCCGCTCAGGTGGAGGCTGCGGGTCAGTGGGCGTGGCCGTGGCCGCCCGCCGCGGGAGCCTTCTCCTCCTCTTCCTTCTTCTCGACGACCAGGGTCTCGGTCGTCAGCAGCAGGGAGGCGATGGAGGCGGCGTTCTCCAGGGCGGAGCGGGTGACCTTGACCGGGTCGATGACGCCGGCCTTGATCAGGTCGCCGTACTCGCCGGTGGCGGCGTTGTAGCCGTTGCCCTTCTCCAGCTCCTTGACCTTGGAGACGATGACGTAGCCCTCCAGGCCCGCGTTCTCCGCGATCCAGCGCAGCGGCTCGACGACGGCGTTGCGGACGACCGCGACACCGGTGGCCTCGTCGCCGGTCCGGCCGAGGTTGCCCTCCAGGGCCTTGGAGGCGTGGACCAGGGCGGAGCCACCACCGGAGACGATGCCCTCCTCGACCGCGGCACGGGTCGCGGAGATGGCGTCCTCCAGGCGGTGCTTCTTCTCCTTCAGCTCCACCTCGGTGGCGGCGCCGACCTTGATCACGCACACGCCGCCGGCCAGCTTGGCGAGGCGCTCCTGGAGCTTCTCGCGGTCCCAGTCGGAGTCGGTGGTCTCGATCTCGGCGCGGATCTGGGCGACGCGGGCGTCGACGTCCTCCTTCTTGCCGGCACCGTCGACGATCGTGGTGTCGTCCTTGGTGACGGTGACACGGCGGGCGGAGCCGAGCACGTCCAGGCCGACCTGGTCGAGCTTGAGGCCGACCTCCTCGGCCACCACGGTGGCGCCGGTGAGGATCGCCATGTCCTGCAGCATCGCCTTGCGGCGGTCGCCGAAGCCGGGGGCCTTGACGGCGACGGCGTTGAAGGTGCCGCGGATCTTGTTGACGACCAGGGTGGACAGGGCCTCGCCCTCGACGTCCTCGGCGATGATCAGCAGCGGCTTCGAGGAGTTCGCCTGGATGATCTTCTCGAGGAGCGGCAGCAGGTCCGCGATGGCGGAGATCTTGCCCTGGTGGATCAGGATGTACGGGTCGTCGAGGACGGCCTCCATACGCTCCTGGTCCGTGACGAAGTACGGCGACAGGTAGCCCTTGTCGAAGGCCATGCCCTCGGTGAAGTCCAGCTCCAGACCGAAGGTGTTGGACTCCTCGACGGTGATGACGCCGTCCTTGCCGACCTTGTCCATCGCCTCGGCGATGAGCTCGCCGACCTGCTGGTCCTGGGCGGACAGCGCGGCGACGGCGGCGATGTCGGACTTCTCGTCGATCGGGCGGGCCGAGGCGTGCAGGTCGTCGGAGATCGCCTTGACCGCGGCGTCGATGCCCTTCTTCAGGGCGGCCGGGGAGGCGCCGGCGGCCACGTTCTTCAGGCCCTCGCGCACCAGCGCCTGGGCGAGCACGGTGGCGGTGGTGGTGCCGTCACCCGCGATGTCGTTGGTCTTGGTCGCCACCTCCTTCACCAGCTGGGCGCCGAGGTTCTCGTAGGGGTCCTCGACCTCGACCTCGCGGGCGATGGTGACACCGTCGTTGGTGATGGTCGGGGCGCCGAACTTCTTGTCGATGACGACGTTGCGGCCCTTGGGACCGATCGTCACCTTGACCGTGTCGGCCAGCTTGTCGACGCCGCGCTCGAGGGCGCGACGGGCGTCCTCGTCGAACTTAAGGATCTTCGCCATGGCAGCGGGAGCCCTCTCGGAAACGTGGTGAACGGCACTGCGCCCCGGGCGCCCGGTGTCTCAACGGTCGCGGGGGCCAGGGGCGCAGCTCGGAGCAGGTATCGAGGTGTTACTTCTCGATGATCGCGAGGACGTCGCGCGCCGAGAGAACGAGGTACTCCTCGTTGTTGTACTTCACCTCGGTGCCGCCGTACTTGCTGTAGAGCACGACGTCGCCGACCTTGACGTCGAGCGGAAGGCGGTTGCCGTCCTCGAAGCGGCCCGGGCCCACGGCCAGGACGACACCCTCCTGGGGCTTCTCCTTGGCGGTGTCCGGAATGACCAGGCCAGAGGCCGTGGTCTGCTCGGCGTCCAGCGGCTGGACCACGATGCGGTCCTCGAGCGGCTTGATGGCAACCTTGGAGCTGGCGGTCGTCACGATCCGACCTCCCCCTTCGGAGATCTCACGGGGTCAACTGTCTGAGGTGGCGACCAGGTCGATCCGTCGTCGCGGGTGCCGGACCTGCCCGTCGCATTGTTGGCACTCTCCCTGGGGGAGTGCCAGAGCCGAGACTATGACCGTCGTTAGCACTCGGTCAAGCGGAGTGCCAATTGCCGCGCGCCGCGTCGACGGCGCGCGGCTGCGGCGCGCGACAGGCGGCGACGGCCCTGGCCAGGGCCTTACGCATCGTCCTCCAGCCGGTCCTCCAGATAGTCCTCCAGGCGCGCCACCGCGAACCCGTGGGCGGTGACGTGGTCGAGGAACCGGCGCATGTCGTCGACCATCGTGCCGTTCCACTCGCGGCGGCCCCGGAAGTGCGTGAGGACGATGTCGCCGGGGTGCAGCCGCTGGTCGGCCTCGCGGAACTCCCAGTGGTCGACGAAGACCTCCGCGTTCCAGATGGGGGCGTAGCGGATGCCGCAGGAGCGGGCGGCGCGCAGGGTGTTCTGGTCGTACGCGCCGTAGGGCGGGCGGAACAGCCGGGGGCGGGTGCCGAACTCCCGCTCCATGACGTCCTGCATGCCGCAGATCTCGCGCTCCTGCTCCTCGTAGGGGCGGCCCCGCAGGTAACGGTGGTGCAGGGTGTGGTTGTTGAGGGTGACTCCGGAGTCCTGCACGGCCCGGAAGTAGTCGTAGTCGTCCCGGACGAGGTAGTCGCTGAGGAACGTCGAGTACGGGATCTTCAGGTCCTTCATCATCCGCAGGAAGGCGGGGTCCTTCTCGGCGCCGTCGTCGATGGTAAGGAAGACGACCTTGTCCCGGGTGGGCACCGTGGTGAAGACCGGCGGCAGGTCCCAGTCCTCGTGGTGCTGCACCTCGAAGCCGGGGCGGGTGCGGATGCGGGGCTTGTCGGCGGGCGGGGCCGGAGGCGGCAGCGGGACCCGTTGCAGCCCCCAGCGGCGGGCGGCGGCCGCCCGGGCCGTGGTGGCGGCGCGCAGCCGGTCCGCGTAGTCCTGCAGGGCCTGGGCCGGGGGTGCGAGGTAGAGCTGCGGACCCTGTGCCGGCCCGGGCACGGCGTTGGGACGGGAGCAGCCCGCGGCGAGCACGGCGGCGACCAGGGCGAGCACGAGGACCCGGGGGCCGGACCCCCACTTCGCACCCTTTTTATCGTTTTGTACGACTGTGATCATGGCGCCGGATCCTCGCAGCCCGGCGCCCCGCACCCGTGCCGACACCACCGCACACCGCCGGCCGTCCCACCGACTGGCCGACACCGGCGGGCGGTGGCCGACAATGAGCCGGTGAACGACCCACAGGCACCGCCGGACGCCCTCGACTCCTTCGCCGCCCTGCTCACCGACGAGGGCCGCGCCCTCCTGGAGGAGGTGCACGGCACCGCACCCGCCGACGAACTCGCCGTCGCCACCCGCCTGCGCCGCACGCACCCGCCCGCGCTGGTGTCGGCGGCGCTCGCGCAGGCCCGGCTGCGGCAACGGGCGGAGGCGAAGTTCGGTGCCGAGGACGCGCGGCGGATGTTCTTCACCCCCCACGGCGTGGAGCAGTCGACCCGCGCGAGCGTGGCCGCCTACCGGGCGGCGCGGATGAAGGAGCTGGGCGTGACCTGCCTGGCCGACCTGTGCTGCGGGATCGGCGGCGACGCGATCGCCCTGGCCCGGCAGGGCATCCGCGTCCTGGCCGTGGACCGGGACCCGGTGACGGCCGCCGCGGCCCGGGCCAACGCCCGGGCGCTGGGGCTCGACGAGCTGATCGAGGTGCGTGAGGCGGACGTCAAGGACGTGGACGTCTCCGCGTACGACGCGGTGTTCGCCGACCCGGCCCGGCGGGGGCGCGGCGGCCGGATCTTCGACCCCGAGGCCTACTCGCCGCCGCTGTCCTGGGCCGTGGCGACCGCGCGGACGGTGCCGCACGCGGCCGTGAAGATCGCGCCGGGCATCCCGCACGAGGCCGTCCCGGCGCAGGCCGAGGCCGAGTGGATCTCCGACGGCGGGGACGTGAAGGAGGCGGTGCTGTGGTTCGGCACCGAGCCCGCGACGGTGCGCGCGACCCTGCTGCCCGGCCCGCGCACCCTGCGCGGCCGCGGCCTGCCCGACCCGGCGGTCCGGCCGGTCGGCCGGTACCTGTACGAGCCGGACGGTGCCGTCGTCCGCGCCCATCTGGTCGCCGAGGTCGCCGAGGAGCTGGACGGCGGGCTGATCGACCCCACCATCGCCTATGTCACCGCGGACGAGCTGCGGCCCACCCCGTACGCCACCGCCTACGAGATCACCGACCACCTCCCCTTCCACGTCAAGCGGCTCAAGGCCCTGCTGCGCGAGCGCGAGGTCGGCACGCTGACCGTGAAGAAGCGCGGCTCGGCCGTCGAGCCGGAGGAGCTGCGGCGCAAGGTGCTGCCCCGGCCGCACGGCCGCGCGACGGTCACGGTCTTCCTCACCCGGGTCGCGGGCGCCCCGGCGATGCTGCTCGGCCACCCGGTGCCCTGACCGGCCTGCTCACCGGCGCACCGGAGGCCGACGCACGCGGCGCGCGCCGCTCACCCGGACGGTCGAGCGCACTCCGGCCGGGTCCGGCCGCTCTCCCCCGAGCGGTGGCGCTCCGCGTGCGACCCGCCCGCGGCGCCGCCGAGAGTGGGGCGAGAAGCGGACGGGCACGTGCCGCCGGTGAGCCGGTGTGCCCGGTGAGCCGGTGAGCAGGCGCGTGCGGAGGCGAGGAGATCGAGGTGCGGGGCTTCAAGAACTTCCTGATGCGCGGCGACGTGGTCGTCGTGGCCGTCGGCCTGATCGTGGCCCTGGCGTTCAGCACCCTGATCAAGGCGTTCACCGATTCCGTGATCAACCCGCTCGTGGCCCGCGCCCAGGGCGGCAAGTCGCCGGGGCTGGGCTGGCAGCTGGGCGATCCGGGGAACAAGGCGACCTATCTGGACATCGGGGCGTTCATCTCGGCGCTGATCTACTTCCTCATCTTCATGGCGGTCGTGTACTTCCTGATCGTCCTGCCCTACAAGCACTTCCAGGCGCGGCGCGGGGTGGCGGCCTTCAAGGACCCGGTGCCGACGAAGACCTGCCCGGAGTGCCTGTCGGACGACCTGCCCGAGCCCGCGTCCAAGTGCCGCTACTGCGGCTCCGCGCAGCCGGCCCGCGGCTGACCCGCCTCCGCGTCGACGGCGACGCGGTGACCTGACGCCCCGGCCGCCGTGACGCGCGTCCGCGCCGCCCGCCGGACGAGGGGCGACGAACGTTCCGGCTGAGGCTGCGGAGCCGGGCTCAGGCGCGTGCCGGGGCGGCCGTGCTGCTGCGCACCACCAGGCTGGTGGCCAGTTCCACGCGGGTGGCCGCGGTGGTCTCGTCGTCGCGGCCGAGGTCGAGCACCAAGCGGGCGGCCGCCTCGGCCATCTCGGTCAGCGGCTGGCGCACCGTGGTCAGCGGCGGCCCCACCCAGCGGGCCACCGGCAGATCGTCGAAGCCGACGACGCTCAGGTCCTCCGGGATGCGCAGCCCCAGCTCGCGTGCCGCCTCGAACACGCCGAGCGCCTGCAGGTCGTTGCCGGCGAACACGGCGGTCGGCCGGTCCTCGCGGCGCAGCAGCTCGAGGCCGAGGCGGTACCCGGCCTCGTGGTGGAAGTCGCCGGTGACGATCAGCGAGGGGTCGACCGGCAGGCCCGCGGCCTCCAGGGCCGACCGGTAGCCGTCGACACGGGCGCGGGCGCACATCATGCGGGACGGCCCGCTGATCGCGCCGATCCGGGTGTGCCCCAGTTCGAGCAGGTGCCGGGTGGCGGCGAGCCCGCCCTGCCAGTTGGTCGCGCCGATCGAGGGCACGTCGGCGCCGGGGTCGCCCGCCGGGTCCATCACCACGAACGGGATCGAACGGCTGGTCAGCAGGGCCCGCTGGGACTCGTCGAGCTCGGACAGCACCAGCACCACGCCGTGCGGGCGGCGGGCGGCGACCTGGTCGGCCCAGGTCCGCCCCGGGGTGAGCCGGCCGGCGCTCTCGGAGAGCACCACGCTCAGGCCCGCGTCCCGGGCGACGTTCTCCACCCCGCGGATGACCTCCATCGCCCAGGCGCTCTCCAGTTCGTGGAAGACGACGTCGATCAGCGGGGACCGGGTCGCCTCGGCCCGCCGGCGCCGGTAGCCGTGGGCGCGCAGCAGGTGCTCGACCCGGCTGCGGGTCGCCGGGGCGACGTCGGCACGGCCGTTGAGGACCTTCGAAACAGTCGGAGCCGACACACCGGCCTCTCGGGCGATCTCGGCAAGTGTGGCGGTGCGGGTTTCTGCGGTCTTCGTCGGCTTCATGGTCCGGATCGTATCTCTGCACGACCCCTTGACGAAGACCCCGAGGCGCCTTACGTTCCCGGAACATTCGACATCACATGCGAAACATTCGGGTCGACGCTCGAGGTGTCCCGGCGTGCTCGCCGCACGGTTCGAGCAAGGCCCGACCGACTTGTGAGAGGTGCCGTCACGATGCAGTCCTACAGCAGGCGCTGGTTCCTCGGCGCCGGCGCCACCACCTTGATCTCGGCCGCCGGTCTGACCGCCTGCGGGTCCGGCAGCGGCTCGGGCGGCTCGGGCGGCACGATCACGGCGATGGTGTACGGCGACGACGCGGTGAAGGTCCAGGACAAGGCCGCGTCCCGGTTCAACGCCTCGGCGGAGGCGAAGAAGGCCAACGCCAAGGTCAAGATGGAGCGGATCCCGGCCTCCGACTACCCGGCGAAGCTGCGCACCGCCATGGGCTCGCCCAACGCCCCGGACATCTTCTTCAACTGGGGCGGCGGCTCGATCAAGGCCTACAAGGAGGCCGGCCAGCTGGTCGACCTGACCGACGTCATCAAGTCCGACGAGGTGCTCAGCACCGGCTTCCTGCCGTCCGTGGTCGCCGCCGGATCCCTGGACGGGCACGAGTACGGCATCCCCATGCGCGGCATGCAGCCGGTGCTGCTCTTCTACAACAAGTCGGTGTTCGCCGAGCACAAGCTGACCCCGCCCACCACCTGGGACCAGATGCTCGACAACGTCGCCAAGCTGAAGAAGGCGGGCGTGACGCCCTTCGCGCTGGGCGGTGTGGAGATCTGGCCGGAGCTGATGTGGCTGGAGTACCTGGTGGACCGCATCGGCGGCCCGCAGGTCTTCGACAAGATCAGGAACGGTGACGCCTCGGGTTGGGGCGACCCGGCCGTGCTGAAGGCCGCCCAGACCGTCAAGCAGCTCGTCGACGAGGGCGCCTTCGGCAAGGGCTTCAGCTCGGTGTCGTACAACAACGGCGGCGCGCCCGCCCTGCTCGCCAAGGGCAAGGCCGGCATGCACCTGATGGGCTCCTGGGAGTACTCCACGCAGCTGGGGAAGTTCCCGGACTTCGCCAAGAAGGACCTGGGCTGGTGTGCGTTCCCGTCGTTCGAGGGCGGCGCCGGCGACATCCGCAACGTGGTCGGCAACCCCTGCAACTACTGGTCCGTCAACGCCCGTACCGGCAACAAGGACGGTGCGATCGCCTTCCTGCGCGACTGCGCGTCCGAGGCGTACACCAAGGACCTGATCGACAACGGTGACGTGCCGACCACCACGATCGCCGAGAACATGCTGGACTCCTCCCCCAACCCGGAGTTCGCCAAGTTCCAGTACCAGCTGGTGCAGAAGGCCCCCAACTTCACGCTCAGCTGGGACCAGGCGGTGGACCCCGACTGGCAGCAGCCGATGCTGACGGAGATCAACAAGCTGTTCGTCGGGAAGTCCTCGCCGGAGCAGTTCGTCTCCGCGCTCAAGGGGCTGAAGTGACCAAGAGCACCACCGCGGTGCGCAAGGGCAGGACCGGTGAGAGTGCGCGGACGGGCCGTCCGCACACCGCCTGGGTCCTGCCCGGCGTGCTGTTCTTCGCCTTCTTCGCCGTCGCGCCGATGGCGCTGGCCTTCTATCTGTCGTTCACCAAGTGGAACGGCCTGGGCGACCCCGAACCGGTGGGTCTGGCCAACTGGGAGAAGCTGCTCCAGGACCCGCGGCTGACCCAGTCCCTGACGGTCACGGTGCTGCTGACGGTGGTCAGCTGGGCCTTCCAGACCGTCGTCTCGCTGCTGCTGGGGGTGTGGGCGGCGGGACGCCAGCGCAACCGCGCGTTCCTGTCCGCGGTCTTCTTCGTGCCGTTCCTGCTGTCCTCGACGGCCATCTCGCTGCTGTTCTACGCGCTGCTCGACCCCAACTTCGGCATCATCCGCCGCGACACGCTCGGCACCACCTCCGGTGCGTTCCTCGCCATCGTCTTCGTCGGCGGCTGGCAGTTCATCCCCTTCCACACCCTGATCTACCAGGGCGGGGCCCGGCAGATCCCCGAGGTGCTCTACCAGGCGGCCGCGATGGACGGCGCCGGGCGCTACCGGCAGTTCTTCTCCATCACGCTGCCGCAGCTGCGCAACACCATGACCACGTCCAGCGTGCTGATGATCGTCGGCTCGCTGACGTACTTCGAGACGGTGCTGATCCTCACCCAGGGCGGCCCCGGCACGGACACCGCGATCCTGCCGTACCTGATGTACGAGGCGGGGTTCAAGAGCTACGACTTCGGCTACGCGAGCGCCCTCGCCTCCTTCCTCGTGGTGGCCGCCACCGCGCTGTCGCTGCTGCTGGTGCGGCTGTCCGGGTTCGGCGCCATGCGCAGCACCAGGGAAGGGATGTGACGGCATGGCACACGACACCCTGCCGCGTCCGCACGACGTGAAGCGCGCCGAGCCGCCCGCCTCCCCGGGCCCCGCGCGGCGCCGCCGCCACTGGAGCAAGCGCCCCAACCCGCTCGCCGGCCTGGGCTCGGTGCTGTGGCTGGCGGTCGTGATCATCCCGATCTACGCGATGATCTCGGCCTCGCTGACCCGCCAGGACGAGGCGCTCGGCCACAACGCGCTCAAGCCGCCCTCCGAACCCACCCTGGAGAACTACAACACCGTCCTGCACAACGGCTTCGGTCATCTGCTGCTCAACACGGTGATCGTGGCCGCGGCCGTGGTGGTGATCGTGCTGGTGCTGTGCGTGCCGCTGGCCTATGTGGCCGTGCGCTCGCGCACCTTCTGGGCCGGCTCGGCCTTCCGGCTGTTCCTGCTGGGCGTGGCCATCCCCGCGCAGGCGGTGGTGGTCCCGCTGTACCTGCTGATCTCCAAGCTGAACCTGTACGACAGCCTGATCGCGATCATCCTGCCGACGGCGGCCTTCGCCATGCCGGTGTCGGTGCTGATCCTCACCGGCACCATGCGGGACATCTCCGAGGAGATGTACGAGGCCATGGCCCTGGACGGCGCCTCCACCACCCGGATGCTGTTCCAGCTGGTCATCCCGATGACCAAGGGCGGCATCAGCACGGTCGTCATCTACTCGGCGCTGCAGGCCTGGAACGGCTTCCTCTTCCCGCTGATCTTCACCCAGTCCGACGGCCCGCGCGTGCTGACGCTGGGCCTGTTCAACTACGTCAGCCAGTTCGGGGTGAACATCCCCGCCCTGCTCGCCTCGGTCGTCCTCTCCGGCATCCCGATCTTCGCCGTGTACCTGGTGGCCCGCCGGGCCCTGGTCAACGGCCTGATGGGCGTGGGCGGCAAGTGAACGACGCGACGGCCCCCTTCCCCGACCCCACTGACAGGAGCTACATGACCACCGCCCCCTGGCAGGATCCCGCCCTGCCCGCCACCGCCCGGGTCGACGATCTGCTGGCCCGCATGACCCTCGAGGAGAAGACGGCCCAGCTCTACGGCGTGTGGGTGGGTGCCTCCACGGACGGCGACGGTGTCGCCCCGCACCAGGAGCAGATGAACACCGACTACGACTGGGACGAGCTGATCACCCGCGGTCTGGGCCAGCTCACCCGGTCCTTCGGCACCGCCCCCGTGGACCCGGCCGTCGGCGCGCGGGCCCTGGCGAACGCCCAGCGGCGGATCGCCGAGGCCGGCCGCTTCGGCATCCCCGCCGTCGCCCACGAGGAGTGCCTGGCCGGTTTCACCGCCTGGGGCGCCACCGCCTACCCGGTGCCGCTGGCCTGGGGGGCGACCTTCGACCCACAGCTGGTCGAGGCGATGGCCGCGCGCATCGGCCGGGACATGCGGTCGGTGGGCGTGCACCAGGGCCTGGCGCCGGTCATGGACGTGGTCCGCGACCTGCGCTGGGGCCGGGTGGAGGAGACCATCGGCGAGGACCCCTACCTGGTCGGCACCATCGGCAGCGCCTATGTGCGGGGCCTGGAGTCGGCCGGGATCGTCGCCACGCTGAAGCACTTCGCCGGCTACGCCTCCTCCGCGGGCGCCCGGAACCTGGCCCCGGTGCGGGCCGGCGTCCGGGAGTTCGCGGACATCACCCTGCCGCCGTTCGAGATGGCCCTGCGCGAGGGCGGCGCCCGCTCGGTGATGGCCGCCTACACCGAGACCGACGGCGTGCCCGCCTCGGCCGACCCGCGGCTGCTGACCGAGCTGCTGCGCGAGCAGTGGGGCTTCACCGGCACGGTGGTCGCCGACTACTTCGCCATCGACTTCCTGCAGACCCTGCACCGGGTGGCCCGGAGCACCGCCGAGGCGGGCCGCCTGGCGCTGGCCGCCGGGATCGACGTGGAGCTGCCCACGGTGAAGGCGTACGGCGACGAGCTGGTGGCCGCCGTCCGCTCCGGCGAGGTCCCCGAGGAACTGGTGGACCGCGCGGCCAGGCGGGTGCTGCTGCAGAAGTGCGAGCTGGGTCTGCTGGACGCCGACTGGACGCCCGAGGTGCCGGAGGGCCCCGTCGACCTGGACTCGGCGGAGAACCGGGCGGTGGCCCGGCGCCTGGCCGAGGAGTCGGTGGTGCTGCTCGCCAACCCGGACGGTGTGCTGCCGCTGCCGGCCGACGGCCGGATCGCGGTGGTCGGGCCGCGCGCCGCGGACGCCCTGGCCATGCTGGGCTGCTACTCCTTCCCCTCGCACGTGGGCGTGCAGCACCCGGACGTCCCGATGGGCATCGAGATCCCCACGGTGCTGGACGCGCTGCGCGCCGAACTGCCGGACGCCAAGGTGACGTTCACCGAGGGCTGCGGGGTGTCGGACGAGGACACCTCCGGCTTCGCGGAGGCCGTCGCCCGCGCCCGGGAGGCGGACGTGTGCGTGGCCGTGCTCGGCGACCGCTCCGGCTTGTTCGGCCGCGGCACCTCCGGCGAGGGCTGCGACGTGGCCGACCTGAACCTGCCCGGGGTGCAGGGCGCGCTGCTGGACGCACTGGTGGACTCCGGCACCCCGGTGGTGCTGGTGCTGCTCACCGGCCGGCCCTACGCGCTGGGCCGGTGGGCGGACCGGCTGGCCGCGGTGGTGCAGGCGTTCTTCCCCGGCGAGGAGGGCGGCCCGGCGGTGGCGGGTGTGCTCTCCGGCCGGGTCAACCCCTCGGGCCGGCTCCCGGTGAGCGTGCCGCGACTGCCCGGCGGCCAGCCGTGGACGTATCTGCAGCCGCCGCTGGGCCTGGCCGGCGAGGTGAGCAGCCTGGACCCGACGCCGCTGTACCCGTTCGGGCACGGCCGGTCGTACACGTCGTTCCGCTGGGAGGACTTCGAGGGCTCGGGCGACGGGCGGATCGGCACCGACGGCTCCTACGAGCTGTCGCTGACGGTGCGCAACACCGGTGACCGGGCGGGCGCGGACGTGGTGCAGCTGTATCTGCACGACCCGGTGGCCTCGGTGACCCGGCCCGACGTGCGGCTGATCGGCTATCAGCGGGTGCAGCTGGAGCCCGGCGAGGCCCGTCGGGTGACGTTCCGGTTCCACACGGACCTGTCGGCGTTCACCGACCTGTCCGGCCGCCGGGTGGTCGAGCCGGGCGAGCTGGAGCTGCGGCTGGCCGCCTCCGCCGCGGACGTGCGCCACACCGCGCGGCTCACCCTGACGGGCGAGGTGCGGCAGGTGGGACACGACCGCCGGCTGCGCTGCGAGACGGAACTGTCCACCGCGGACTGAGCGGTTGTCGCGGGCCCGTCCCCGGCCGGGGGCGGGCCCGCCGCCCGACTCCGCTCGACGGCGGACGCCCGCAACGCGAAGACCCCGCTCCGGGCGACCGGAACGGGGTCTTCTCATCGAGCGCCGGGCAGGCCTTGCACCTGCATCTCCCCGCAGGAAGCGGGGCGTCTTGCCTTAGACCACCAACGCATTCGCTCGCCGGGCTGTCCTGCCCGCTTGCGTGTGATGATCATAGCGCACCCGGCGGGCGGTGTGCCACACGCGATCAGTCCTCGCCCGCGGACTCGAACCGCCAGCGGTGCACCGCCCGGGTGACCAAGTCCGGGTCGGGGTCCGGCAGTTCGGGCAGGTCGGCGTCGTAGGGGGCGTCCCACCAGGTGATGACGAGGACGCGGTCCTCCGGGGCGCGGAAGGTCTCACGGCGCAGGGGCCGCCGGGACAGGGTCTGCGCGCGGGCCCAGGACAGCAGTTCCTCGCCGCGGCCGGCGACCGCGCGGGCCTCCCACATCAGGGCGACGGTCACGAGTACAGGTTCTCCTTGCTCGTCTCGTGGACGTGGTCGTGGGAGTGGCCGTGGTGGTGCGGCGGCTGTTCGGCCGGGACGTGCGAGGCGGTGACCGGCAGGGAGGAGTCCGCCGACAGGTCCCAGGCGGAGGCCGCCCGGTCGCGCCGGACCATCTCGGCGCCGAGCGCCGCCACCATCGCGCCGTTGTCCGTGCACAGCTTGGGCCGCGGGACGCGCAGCCGGATCCCGGCCTTCTCGCAACGTTCCTGGGCCAGGGCGCGCAGGCGGGAGTTGGCCGCCACACCGCCGCCGATCATCAGGTGGTCCACGCCCTGGTCCTTGCAGGCGCGCACCGCCTTGCGGGTGAGCACGTCCACGACGGCCTCCTGGAAGGAGGCGGCCACGTCGCGCACCGGGACCTCCTCGCCGGCCGCCCGCTTGGCCTCGATCCAGCGGGCCACCGCGGTCTTCAGACCGGAGAAGGAGAAGTCGTAGGCGGCGTCGCGGGGACCGGTCAGGCCGCGCGGGAAGGCGATCGCCTCCGGGTCGCCCTCGCGGGCGTAGCGGTCGATGACCGGGCCGCCGGGGAAGCCCAGGTTCAGCACGCGGGCGACCTTGTCGAAGGCCTCGCCGGCCGCGTCGTCGATGGTGGCGCCCATGGGACGCACGTCGGAGGTGATGTCGGCGGACAGCAGCAGCGAGGAGTGCCCGCCGGAGACCAGCAGGGCCATCGTCGGCTCCGGCAGCGGGCCGTGCTCCAGCTGGTCCACGCAGATGTGCGCGGCCAGGTGGTTGACGCCGTACAGCGGCTTGCCGAGCGCGTAGGCGTACGCCTTCGCCGCGGAGACGCCGACCAGGAGGGCGCCGGCCAGGCCGGGCCCGGCGGTGACGGCTATGCCGTCCAGGTCCTTCGCGCTCACCCCCGCCTCCTTCAGGGCGCGCTCGATGGTGGGCACCATCGCCTCCAGGTGCGCCCGCGAGGCGACCTCGGGGACGACGCCGCCGAAGCGGGCGTGCTCGTCGACGCTGGAGGCGACCGCGTCGGCCAGCAGGGTGGTGCCGCGGACGATGCCGACGCCGGTCTCGTCGCAGGAGGTCTCGATGCCGAGGACGAGCGGCTCGTCCCGCATGTCAGCCATGGGTGTCAGGTTCCTTGTACGCCGTTGACGGGGGGTTGCGGGGCGGCGGGGGCCGCCGGGTCGGACAGGCGCATCACCAGCGCGTCCACGTTGCCCGGCTGGTAGTAGCCGCGGCGGACGCCGATGGGCTCGAAGCCGAAGCGCTCGTAGAGCTTCTGCGCGCGGACGTTGTCCACCCGGCACTCCAGCAGCACCTCGGTGCACTCGAAGGCGGTCGCGGCCCGCAGCAGCTCGGCCAGCAGCTTCGAGCCGAGGCCGGTGCCCCAGTGGTCGCGGGCCACCGCGATGGTCTGGACGTCGCCCTGTCCGCCGGAGGCGACGAGACCGGCGTAGCCGACGATCCGGTCGGTGCCCTGCTCGTCGCGGATCTCCGCGACGACGTACCGCCGGGTGGCCTCCGGGCCGCGGGAGTGCGCCAGCTCCGACCAGAACATGCCCCGGGACCAGGCGTCCTCGGGGAACAGGTCCTTCTCCAGCTCCAGCACCGGGTCGATGTCCCACCAGCGCATCTCCCGCAGCACGGGGGTGGGCCCGGTCGTCGTCCGCCCGCTCACCGAGGGGTGACCACCTTGTAGTTCTTGGGCACCTGCGCGTCGGGGCGGCGCAGGTACAGCGGCCGGGGTGCGGGCAGCTCCTCTCCGGCGGCGAGCCTCTCGGCGGCCAGCGAGGCCAGCGCGGCGGCGGACACGTGCTCCGGCTCGTGGGCCTGCGGGAACACCTCGGGGTACAGCAGCGCCCCCGCGCCGACCGCGGGCAGCCCCTTCACCTCGTCGGCGATGTCGGCGGGCCGGTCGACGGCCGGGCCGCTCACCCGGGTGCGGGAGTCGGCGTACCGCGCCCAGTACACCTCCTTGCGGCGCGCGTCGGTGGCGACCACGAAGGGACCGGGCAGGTCGGAGGCGTAGGCGAGGGCGTCGAGCGTGCACACGCCGTGCACGGGGACGCCGAGCGCGAGGCCGAAGGTGTCGGCGGTCATCAGGCCGACCCGCAGCCCGGTGTAGGGGCCGGGGCCGGTGCCGGCCACGATGCCCGTGACGGCGTCCAGGCCCAGCCCGGCCTCGGCGAGCACCCGGTCGACGGCCGGCAGCAGCAGCTCTCCGTGCCGGCGCGCGTCCACCTGGCTCAAGGAGGCGATGACGGCCTCACCGTCGTGCAGCGCGACGGTGACGGCGGGGGTGGCGGTATCCAGAGCGAGCAAGAGCACGCAAACAGCCTACGGCTCCGGCGTCCGCGGCACGTGCGCCCGGGGGCGGGGCCGCCCGGCTGCTACCGTCGCGCCTGCGGGGGCAGCCCCCTGACGACAGCCCTGCACCAGCGACCGGGACAGAGGTGGGCGAGCGTGGCGAGAAGCAGTTCGGTGTGCGTGGCCGCCCTCACCGCCGCCGCCGTCGCCACGGTGGGCTTCCTCGCCTACCGGGCGCAGGCGACCGTGCCGCCGGATCTTCGGGGCAGGCCGGGCGCCACGGCCTCGGCGGTGCCGAGCCCGAGCAGCGCCCCGCGCGAGGCGGGCGACCCGCGCGCGCTGCCCCCGGGGTCGGGCACCGGCGAGCGGGTGGTGTACTCGCTCGGCGCCGACCGGGTGTGGCTGGTGAGCGCGGGCGGCCGGGTGGAGGCCACCTTCCCGGTCGCTCCCGGCACCGTCGATCCGCCTCCGGGGACCTACGCGGTCACCTCCCGGTCGAAGGCGGTCACCGGCACCGACGGCGTGCCGGTGGAGCACGTGGTGCGGTTCACCAGCGTGGACGGGGTGGTCATCGGGTTCAGCGCGGCGGTGGACGGTGCCACTCCGGAGCCGGGCGCGGACACGGCGGTGAAGACGGGCGGCATCCGGGAGTCGCAGGCCGACGGCGTGACGATGTGGACGTTCGCCACGATCGGGCAGAAGGTCGTCGTGGTGCCCTGAGCCGGGGTCGGGCCGGAACCGGTCGCCGTGGCGGCGGACCTCCTGCGTCACCGTCGGACCGCCGCCTTTCACACGTCCGGGTGAGGCTGCGTCGCGCCGCCCTTCCTCCGTTCGGGGCTCGGTTCCAGGCCCGGTCAGGGCGCCGAGCGCGACGCGGGCGGGCTGGACGCCGGTGACGGCGTCCGGCCAGCCGGGTCCGGTGTCGTCCGGCGGTCGGCCCGCGGTGTCACGGGCTCGGCGTCCGGGGCACGCGGCGGGCGGGAGACGGCTGCCGCCGCGGCACAGGAGGCCAGCAGCTCGCTCATGCACACACCCGCGGCCCGGTGCGGCCGCGACGACGGTCCGGTGGCCGGCATGGACGCCTCCAGAGAGTCGAAGCTGGCAAGGTTAGGCAAACCTAACTGCAAAGCGCGACTCCATGGGAACACGTCCAAGGCGTCCGGCGCAATCGCCCGACCGAGCCCGTCTGCGTCCGGCCGGTTGACGGCCGTCCCTCACCGAGCGAGGACCTTCAGGTCCACGTCCTGCCACCGGCGGCCGATGCCGGTGACGACCACCTGCCGCACCTCGTCGGCGTCCGGTGCCCCGGAGACCTCCGATGCGTCGGGCGCCGTGCCCAGCGAGCGGTGGATGCGGACCTGGAGCCGCTCCTCGGTCAGCTCCTCGACCTTGCCCTCGCCCCACTCCACGACGACCACCGACTCCGGCAGCGACACGTCGAGGTCCAGGTCCTCCATCTCCTCCAGGCCGCCCGACAGCCGGTAGGCGTCGACGTGGACGAGCGGCGGGCCGTCGCCGAGGGACGGGTGCACCCGGGCGATCACGAAGGTCGGGGAGGTGACGGCGCCGCGCACGTTCAGGCCCTCGCCCAGGCCGCGGGTCAGGGTGGTCTTGCCCGCGCCGAGTTCGCCGCTGAGCATCACCAGGTCGCCCGCGCGCACGAGCGCGGCCAGGCGCCGGCCCAGCGCCCGCATCTCCTCGCTGGAGGCGACGGTGATCTCGACGGACACGGAATCAGCCGGGCTGTGCGGTGCTGCTGGTACGTCCATAACCGCCCACGGTAGTGCCTGCGGGAAGCGCGCCCGCACGGGTGAGCAGCGCGGCGAGCCAGCCGGTGACGGCATCGGGGTGCTCCAGCATCACCAGGTGCCCGGCGTCCGGGACCAGCACCAGCTCCGCCTCCGGCAGCAGCCCGGCGATGGCCTCGCTGTGCGAGCCGGGCGTGATCAGGTCGTCGGTGCCGGCCAGCACCAGCACCGGCAGGCCGCGGAGGCGGGCCAGCGCCTCGGTCTTGTCGTGGTCGGTGAAGGCCGGGTAGAACTCGGCGACCACGTCGATCGGGGTGGACTCGATCATCCGCTCGGCGAACCGGGCGACGGCCGGGTCGACGTCCCGCCCGGCGAAGGAGTACCGCTTGACGATCCCGGCGAAGAGGTCGGCGGTGGCCCGCCTTCCCTTCTCCACCAGCTCCGCGCGCCGGCCCAGCGCCTTCAGCACGCCCGGCAGCACCCGGCGCACCGCGTTGACCCCGGCGACCGGCAGCCCGAAGTCGACCTCGCCGAGCCGCCCGGCGGAGGTGCCGACGAAGGCGGTGGCCACGACCCGCTCCCGGATCAGCTCGGGGTACTGGGCGGCCAGCGCCATCACGGTCATGCCGCCCATGGAGTGCCCGACGAGCACCAGCGGGCCCTCGGGGGCGGCGGCGTCGATGACGGCCTTCAGGTCACGGCCGAGCTGGTCGATGTCCAGCGGCTCGGCGCCCTGCAGCTGGGCCACGCCCCGCCCGGAGCGGCCGTGGCTGCGCTGGTCCCAGTGGACGGTGCGCACCACACCGCGCAGCGCCGCGCGCTGGTAGTGCCAGGAGTCCTGGTTGAGGCAGTAGCCGTGGCTGAAGACGACGGTGACGGGCGCGGAGCCGGGGCGGCGGGCGAGCCCGGCAGAGGAGCCGTCCCCCGTACCGGAGCGGGGACGCGGGATCAGATCGCCCGGGCCGGCTTCGGGCATGGGGTCCTCGAGAGCCTCGGGGGCCTCGGGGGCCTCCGGGTCGGCCGGGGCGTCGGCCTCGTCCACCTCGAAGTACAGCTCGGTGCCGTCGTCGGCGACGGCCCGGCCGGGCGTGCCGCGCAGGGTGCCGAAGGGAGCGGCGGCGTCCAGGGCGAGCCGGGCCTGGCGGCGCACGTCCCGGCCGACGGTCATCCGTTCGACGGCGACGGTGGCGGCAGCACCGGCCGCCACCAGACCTATCGCGGCGCCCGCTATGCCGGTGGCCCGGCGCAGCCCGCCGATCGCGTCGACGACGGCGGCGAGCCCCGTCGCCCTGCTCTCGCTCACGTAGCGCTCCTTCTCGTCCCGTCCCTCCGCGCACCGGACGGCGCCGCGGCGGGTCGGTGGCCCGGCGGGGGTGCGGGGCACCGGCAGCCGCCGTCTGCCGGTCCCGTTCCCGTTTCTGCTGCGTCCACCCCCTGCAGAGCGTCTCCGGCGCGCGTCCCGCGCGGCTAGACGCCCCGGTTCTCGCGCCCGTCGTTCTCGGCGTACTCGGTGTTCTCGGCGTACTCGGCGTCGCGGTAGACCCGGGGGACGCGGGAGCCGATGCGGGTGACGATCTCGTAGGCGATGGTGCCGGACGCCTGCGCCCAGTCCTCCGCGGTCGGCTCCCCCCGGTCGCCGGGCCCGAAGAGCACCGCGGGCGCACCGACCTCGGGCTCGTCACCGCCCAGATCGACCACGAACTGGTCCATGGCGATCCGTCCCGCCACGGTCCGCCACTTGCCGCCGACCAGCACGGGTCCGGTGCCGGAGGCGTGGCGCGGGATGCCGTCGGCGTAGCCCACGGGCACCAGTCCCAGGGTGGTCTCGCCCGGGGTGACGTAGTGGTGACCGTAGGAGATCCCGTGCCCGCCACGGACGTGCTTGACCAGCGCGAGGGACGCCGAGAGCGTCATCACCGGGCGCAGCCCGAAGTCCGCGGGGACGCCCAGCGCGGGGCTGGGCGACAGCCCGTACAGGGCGATGCCGGTGCGGACCAGGTCGAAGTGGCTCTCGGGCAGCGTGAGCGTGGCGGGCGAGTTGGCGATGTGCCGTACCTCGGGACGCACGCCCTGGCCCTCGGCGTACCCGGTCATCTCCCGGAAGCGGTCCAGCTGGGCGGCGACGGACGGGTGCCCGGGCTCGTCCGCGCAGGCGAAGTGGGACCACAGCCCGGTGATCCGCACCAGCCCCTCGGCCTGGGCGCGCAGCGCCTCGGCGACCAGTTCCGGCCAGTCGGTGGGCTGGCAGCCGTTGCGGCCCAGGCCGGTGTCGGCCTTCAGCTGCACCCGGGCCGGCCGGCCGGCCCTCCGCGCCGCCTCGCGCACCTCGGCCAGCGCCCACAGCCCGCTCACCGAGACGTCGACGTCCGCCTCGATGGCCTCGCGCCACGGCCCGCCGGGGGTCCACAGCCAGCACATCACCCGTGTCTGCTCCGGGGACAGCCCGGCCGCGCGCAGCGCCAACGCCTCCTCGGGCGTGGCCGTGCCCAGCCAGGTCGCCCCGGCGGCCACGGCGGCACGCGCGCACGGCACGGCCCCGTGCCCGTAGGCGTCGGACTTCACCACCGCCATGAGCTGCGCCCCGGGTGCCCGGTCACGCAGGGCCCGCACATTGGCCCGCAGTGCGGCCAGATCGATCTCGGCGCGGGCGCGCAACGGGGCCGTCCGCGGGTGAGCTGTCTCGTTCATCGCGCCCAGTGTCTCAGAGACCACCGGCGGCCCCACGGCACCGTGAGGCCCACCTCACACCCGCACGGCGCCGGCACCTCACGCCCGCACGACGGCCTCCGGCACGCTCTCCCGCACGTCCCGCCACGCCCGGGGCAGCTGGTCCGCCACGTCGTGGGCGCCGGCGGGGGCACCGTGGGCGGCGTGACGGCCGGCCAGACCGTGCAGGTAGGCGGCGACACTGCCGGCGTCCAGGGCGGACAGGCCCGCGGCGAGCAGGGAGCCCGCCAGGCCGGACAGGACGTCGCCGCTGCCGGCCGTGGCCAGGTACGGGGTGCCGGTCGGGTTGACCCGCACGGGACCAACGTCGGGGCCGGCGACGAGCGTGGTGGAGCCCTTGAGCAGCACGGTGGCGCGGTAGCGGGCGGCCAGTTCCCGCACCGACGCCAGCCGGGCCGCCTCCACCTCCTCGCGGGCCACGCCGAGCAGGGCCGCGGCCTCCCCGGCGTGCGGGGTCATCAAGGTGGGGGCGGTGCGGGAGCGCACGGCGTCCGCGTCGGCCAGGCGCAGGCCGTCCGCGTCGAGCAGCACCGGCACGTCCGCCCGCAGCACCTGCGCCACGGTGTCGGCGTCGTCGCCGACGCCCGGCCCCACCACCCAGGCCTGCACCCGGCCCGCCCGGTGCGGTCCCTGATCGGAGACCAGGGTCTCGGGGAACCGGGCGATCACCGCCTGCCCGGCCGGGCCGACGTAGCGGACGGCGCCCGCGCCGCCGCGCAGAGCGCCCGACACGGCGAGCACCGCGGCCCCCGGGTAGCGGGCGGAGCCGGCCGCGATGCCGACCACGCCCCGCCGGTACTTGTCGCTCTCCGGGGTGGGCACCGGCAGCAGCCGGGCCACGTCCGCGTGCTGCAGGGCCTGAAGGTCCGGCTCGGCGGGCAGCTCGGGTCCGAGGCCGATGTCGACCAGGCGGACGGTTCCGGCGTGCGTGCGGGCCGGGTCGACGAGCAGCGCCGGCTTGTGGGTGCCGAAGGTCACCGTGACATCGGCGCGCACGGCGGCACCGCGCACCTCGCCGGTGTCGGCCTCCACCCCGCTGGGCAGGTCGACGGCGACGACGACGGCGTCCGAGCGGGCCGCCCGTTCGGCCAGCGGGACCGCGGCCGGGCGCAGTCCGCCGCTGCCGCCGATGCCGACGATGCCGTCGACCACCAGGTCGGCCCGGTCGATCAGCCCCTCGGCCGTGTCCGGAGGGGCGACGGTGCCGCCCGCCCGGCGCAGCGCGGCGAGTCCGCCGGGGTGGGCGCGGTCCGGTGCGAGGAGCACCGCGGCGACCCCGGCGCCGCGGCGGGCCAGCCGGGCTCCGGCGTACAGGGCGTCACCGCCGTTGTCGCCGCTGCCGACCAGGAGCACCACCCGGCTGCCGTAGACCCGCCCGAGCAGACCGGCGCAGGCCGCGGCGAGCCCGGCGGCGGCCCGCTGCATGAGGGCTCCGTCGGGCAGCCGCGCCATCAGGGCACGTTCGGCTGTTCTGACCGTCTCGACGCTGTACGCGGTACGCATGCCGTCGAGTCTGCCCCGCACGGTGCGCCGCCCGCACGACGATCGGTCACCGGTCGGTCGTTTCACGCCCGCAGAGGCGACCGCGCGGGCACCTCATCCCTCGGCGATCACCACGGCCGAGGCCACGCCCGCGTCGTGGCTGAGCGAGACGTGGAAGGTCCGCACCCCCAGCTCGGCCGCCCGTGCCGCCACCGTGCCCTTCACCCGCAGCCGCGGCCGGCCGCTGTCCTCGACGTACACCTCGGCGTCCGTCCACAGCAGCCCCGCCGGTGCGCCGAGGGCCTTGGCCAACGCCTCCTTCGCGGCGAACCGGGCGGCCAGCGAGGCCGCGCCGCGCCGCCCGCCGCCGGGCAGCAGCATCTCCTGCGGCACGAACAGCCGGTCGGCCAGCTGTGGCGTCCGCTCCAGCGACGCCGCGAACCGGTCGATGGCGGCGACGTCGATCCCGACCCCGATGATGCTCATGCGCAGCACCCTACGGCGGGCGCACCGGCGGCCCGCCCGCCCCGGGCGGTGCGTCCGGCGAGCGGCCCTACTCCACCGTCACCGACTTCGCCAGGTTGCGCGGCTGGTCCACCGCGTTGCCGCGCACGGTGGCCAGTTCGCAGGCGAAGACCTGCAACGGCACCGTGGCGACCAGCGGCTGCAGCAGCGTCGGGGTCGGCGGGATGCGGATGAGGTGGTCGGCGTACGGGACGACCGCCTCGTCGCCCTCCTCGGCGATCACGATGGTGCGGGCGCCGCGGGCACGGATCTCCTGGATGTTGGAGACGATCTTGTCGTGCAGCAGGGACCGGCCGCGCGGCGACGGCACCACCACGACCACCGGCAGCCCTTCCTCGATGAGCGCGATCGGCCCGTGCTTCAGCTCCCCGGCGGCGAAGCCCTCGGCGTGCATGTACGCCAGTTCCTTCAGCTTCAGGGCACCTTCGAGCGCCACCGGGTAGCCCACGTGCCGCCCCAGGAACAGCACGGTGTTCCGGTCGGCGAGCGAGCGGGCCAGCTCCCGCACCGGCTCCATGGTGTCCAGCACCCGCTCCACCGCGCCGCCGATCTGCGCCAGGTCGCGCACGACCGCCCGCACCTCGTCGCCCCACTTGGTGCCGCGAACCTGCGCCAGGTACAGCGCGACCAGGTAGCAGGCGACCAGCTGGGTGAGGAACGCCTTCGTCGAGGCGACCGCGACCTCCGGACCGGCGTGCGTGTAGAGCACGGCGTCGGACTCGCGGGGGATCGTGGCACCGTTGGTGTTGCAGATGGCCAGCACCTTGGAACCCTGCTCGCGGGCGTGACGCAGCGCCATCAGCGTGTCCATGGTCTCGCCGGACTGGGAGATGGCGACGACGAGGGTCTGCGCGTCCAGGATGGGGTCCCGGTAGCGGAACTCGCTGGCCAGTTCCACCTCGCAGGGGATCCGGGTGAAGTGCTCGATGGCGTACTTGGCGATGAGTCCGGCGTGGAAGGCCGTGCCGCAGGCCACGATGACGACCTTGTCCATCTCGCGCAGCTCGGAGGCGGAGATGCGGACCTCGTCGAGGGTCAGGTCGCCCTCCGCGTCGATCCGGCCCAGCAGGGTGTCGGAGACCGCCTTGGGCTGCTCCGCGATCTCCTTGAGCATGAAGGAGGCGTAGCCGCCCTTCTCGGCGGCGGCCGCGTCCCAGTCGACGGTGAAGGCGCGGGGCTCGGCCGGCCGCCCGTCGAAGCCGGTGACCGTGACGCCGTCCCGGCGCAGCTCCACCACCTGGTCCTGGCCGAGCTCCAGCGCGGAGCGGGTGTGCGCGATGAACGCGGCGACGTCGGAGGCGAGGAAGGCCTCACCGTCCCCGATGCCCACCACCAGCGGTGAGTTGCGGCGGGCGCCGACCACCACGTCGGGCTCGTCGGCGTGCATCGCGACCAGCGTGAACGCGCCCTTCAGCCGCCGGCACACCAGGCGCATGGCCTCGGCGAGGTCGGCGGTCGCGGAGAACTCCTCGGCGAGCAGATGGGCGACGACCTCGGTGTCGGTCTCCGAGGCCAGCTCGTGCCCGCGCTCCGTCAGCTCGCCGCGCAGCTCGGCGAAGTTCTCGATGATGCCGTTGTGGACGACGGCCACGCGTCCGGCGTTGTCCAGGTGCGGGTGGGCGTTGGCGTCGGTCGGGGCGCCGTGGGTGGCCCACCGGGTGTGCCCGATGCCGGTCCAGCCGGCCGGCAGCGGCCGCTCCGCCAGCTCCTTCTCCAGGTTGACCAGCTTGCCCGCCTTCTTCGCCGCCGCCAGCTGACCGTCGGCGAGCACGGCGACACCCGCCGAGTCGTAGCCCCGGTACTCCAGCCGCTTCAGCCCGGCCATCACGACGTCGAGCGCCGACTGCGACCCCACATACCCCACGATTCCGCACATGATCCGCAGCCTACGGGCCGGACGGCGCCCGAAGCGGGCGTTGCGTGCCCGATATCGGAAATTCCCACCGGGGTACGAACGGTGCGGCGGGCGGGCCGGGGGACGGGGGTGACGCACCGTCGGGGACGAGGGTGACACATCCCACCCTCCGGCCCGTTCGTACTCCGTTCACAATAAAACGGTGATCTCTCCGGTCCCCTCGATGCCCCGGAGCGCCCACCGGTCCCGGCCGGAGGCGACTCCTTACGTCGATCTCACCCGTGCCGAGTGGAGCAGGCTGCGCGACAAGACGCCGCTGCCGCTGACCGCCGAGGAGGTGGAGCGGCTGCGCGGCCTCGGCGACGTCATCGACCTCGACGAGGTGCGCGACATCTACCTGCCGCTGTCGCGTCTGCTGAACCTCTACGTCGGCGCCACCGACGGGCTGCGCAACGCGCTGAACACCTTCCTCGGGGAACGGGGCTCCCAGTCCGGCACGCCGTTCGTCATCGGCGTGGCCGGCTCGGTGGCGGTGGGCAAGTCCACGGTGGCCCGGCTGATGCAGGCGCTGCTGTCGCGCTGGCCCGAGCATCCGCGGGTGGAGCTGGTGACGACCGACGGATTCCTGCTGCCCACCAAGGAGTTGCAGGCCCGCGGCCTGATGTCCCGCAAGGGCTTCCCCGAGTCCTACGACCGGCGGGCGCTGACCCGGTTCGTCGCCGACATCAAGGCCGGCAAGGCCGAGGTGACGGCGCCCGTCTACTCCCACCTGATCTACGACATCGTCCCGGGCGAGAAACTCACCGTGCGCCGCCCGGACATCCTCATCGTCGAGGGCCTGAACGTGCTGCAGCCCGCCCTGCCCGGCCGGGACGGCCGCACCCGGGTCGGGCTGGCGGACTACTTCGACTTCAGCGTGTACGTCGACGCCCGCACCGAGGACATCGAGCGCTGGTACCTGAATCGTTTCCGCAAGCTGCGCGAGACGGCCTTCAAGGACCCGTCGTCCTACTTCCGCAGGTACACGGAGGTGTCGGAGGAGGAGGCCCTGGACTACGCGCGCAGGACGTGGCGGACCATCAACCAGCCCAATCTGGAGGAGAACATCGCCCCGACCCGCGGGCGGGCCACGCTGATCCTGCGCAAGGGCCCCGACCACAAGGTGCAGCGCCTCAGCCTGCGCAAGCTCTGACCCCCACCGCCGGTGCGGGCGCGAGGCGGGCCCGGACCGGACCCGCCCCCGCACACCCTCCGCTCAGCCCAGCGCCGACTTCACCACGTCGGCCAGCCGGCCGGCCACCGCCTTCGCCTGCTCCAGGTCCGCGGCCTCGACCATGACCCGCACCAGCGGCTCGGTGCCCGAGGGACGCAGCAGCACCCGGCCGGTGGTGCCCAGTTCGCGCTCGGCCTCGGCGACCGCGGCCGTCACGTCCGCGGAGTCGCGCACCCGGGACTTGTCCACGTCGGGCACGTTGATCAGGACCTGCGGCAGCCGCTCCATCACCCCGGCCAGCTCCTTCAGCGAGCGTCCGGTCCCGGCGACGCGGGCGGCCAGCAGCAGGCCGGTGAGGGTGCCGTCGCCGGTGGTGGCGTGGTCGAGGACGATGACGTGGCCGGACTGCTCGCCGCCCAGGGCGTAGCCGTGGGCCTTCATCTCCTCCAGCACGTACCGGTCGCCGACGGCGGTCTGCACCACCTGGATGCCCTCGCGCTCCATGGCCAGCTTGAAGCCCAGGTTGGACATCACGGTCGCGACGACGGTGTCGGAGCGCAGTGCGGAACGCTCCCGCATCGCCAGCGCGAGCACGGACAGGATCTGATCGCCGTCGACCTCCTCGCCCGTGTGGTCCACGGCCAGGCAGCGGTCGGCGTCGCCGTCGTGCGCGATGCCGAGGTCGGCGCCGTGCTCGACCACGGCGGCCTTGAGCTTGTCCAGGTGGGTGGAGCCGTAGCCGTCGTTGATGTTGAGGCCGTCGGGCTCCGCACCGATGGTGATCACCTCGGCGCCGGCCCGGGCGAAGGCCTCCGGCGACACCCGGGAGGCCGCACCGTGCGCCTCGTCCAGGACGATCTTCAGCCCGTCGAGCCGGTTGGGCAGCACGCCGACGAGGTGGGCGATGTACTGGTCGAAGCCCTCGGCGTACTCGTGCACCCGGCCCACGCCCGCGCCGGTCGGACGGTCCCAGGGGGCACCGGTGCGGTGCTCCTCGTAGACCGCCTCGATCCGGTCCTCCAGCTCGTCGGCGAGCTTGTGCCCGCCGCGCGCGAAGAACTTGATGCCGTTGTCCGGCATGGCGTTGTGGCTGGCCGAGAGCATCACGCCGAGGTCGGCGCCGAGCGCGCCGGTCAGGTACGCCACGGCGGGCGTCGGCAGCACGCCCACGCGCAGCACGTCCACGCCCGCGCTCGCCAGGCCCGCGACCACCGCGGCCTCCAGGAACTCCCCCGACGCCCGCGGGTCCCGGCCGACCACCGCCTTGGGCTTGTGGCCGGCGAAGGTGCCCGCCTCGGCCAGCACGTGTGCCGCGGCCACGGACAGGCCGAGGGCCATCTCGGCGGTCAGGTCCGCATTGGCGACGCCGCGCACGCCGTCCGTGCCGAACAGTCGTCCCACTTGTCCTCCTGAGAAAGCGTCGGTGCGTGGACGCGCTGCGCCGGCACCGGCCGGGGCCCGTCCACTGTTCGCTTGTTCGCTGGGTTGGATGTCCTCGGCGCGCCTGCGGGGTGAGGGACCGGGCAACAGCGGACGGACCTGGCATCCGATCGGATCAGCCGTCCGTCACCTTGTGCCGTTATACGCCAGGCACCTGTGATACACGAACGCCCCGACGGCACACGGGCGTGCCGCCGGGGCGTTCGAGGGAGCCTGCCCGCAGGCAGCTGCGCGTCAGCGCTTGCTGTACTGCGGAGCCTTGCGGGCCTTCTTCAGACCGGCCTTCTTGCGCTCGACGGCACGGTCGTCACGGCGCAGGAAGCCGGCCTTCTTCAGCGGGCCGCGGTTGTTGTCGACGTCGGCCTCGTTCAGGGCACGAGCGACACCCAGGCGCAGGGCACCGGCCTGACCGGAGACACCACCGCCGGAGATACGGGCGATGACGTCGTAACGGCCTTCCAGCTCCAGCACCTTGAAGGGCTCGTTGACCTCCTGCTGGTGCACCTTGTTCGGGAAGTAGTCCTCGAGGGTGCGGCCGTTGATCTTCCACCGGCCGGTGCCCGGGACGATCCGGACGCGGGCGATGGCGTTCTTGCGACGGCCCAGGCCGGCGGCCGGCTGCGGCTCGCCGAAGCGGGAGGCCAGGGACTCCGAGGTGTACTCGCCCTCGACGGGGACCTCGGACTCGGTGGTGTAGCTGTCGATGTCAAGCTCTTCGAGCGGCTGCTCGGCAGTGGTCTCGGCCACGATTCTCCTCAGCTTCTCTTCAGTCTTGGGGGGTGGCCGGACTTACTGCGCGACCTGGGTGATCTCGAACGGCACCGGCTGCTGAGCCGCGTGCGGGTGCTGGTCACCCTTGTAGACCTTCAGCTTCGAGAGCATCTGACGGCCCAGCGAGTTCTTCGGGAGCATGCCCTTGACGGCCTTCTCGATGGCCTTCTCCGGGTTCTTGTCGAGCAGCTCGTCGTAACGGACGGAGCGCAGACCACCCGGGTAGCCGGAGTGCCGGTAGGCCATCTTCTGGGTCCGCTTGTTGCCGGAGAGGTGCACCTTGTCGGCGTTGATGATGATGACGAAGTCACCGGTGTCGACATGCGGCGCGTAGATCGGCTTGTGCTTGCCCCGCAGAAGGGAAGCGGCGGTGGACGCCAGACGGCCCAGGACGACGTCCTGGGCATCGATGACGTGCCACTGGCGCGTGATGTCGCCGGGCTTGGGGCTGTACGTACGCACGGTTCGTAGCCTTCGCTTCTTCAGTGAATGGTCCTGACAAGGTCACCGAAGACGATCACGACAGCCTTGACCCACGGCGGTGACGCAAGCCGCGTACGTGGGGTCGCTGGTCATCGGCCCGGTGGACCGGTGTAAGGGCCCGTCCCGTGAGAATGAGCAAGCCAATACACAACGAACAAGCAGAATACCCACGGCGCCCACCCCAGGCAAAACGGGGGCGGCGGCGCTGTTTCATGCCTGTTCCGTCTCCCAGTGTACGGCCGTGCGGCGCCCCGGCGGGCACGGCCCCGGGCCCCGCCGCCCGCACGCCCGGCGGGTGTGAGACCGGCCACCGTTAAGATGCGCGGCATGAGTCATGGGCAGGGGGGCTCGCAGTCCCAGTGGGATCCGTGGACACCGCAGTCCCAGCAGGCGTGGACCGGCGAGGGCGCCAGCCGGACCCCGGACTGGGAGGCGCTCGCCGAGGCCTCCGAGGCACGTGCCAAGCGGCGTCGGCTGCTCTTCGTCGGCGGGGGCGCGCTGGCCACCGTCGCCGTGGGTACGGCCGTCGCGGTGGCCGTGATGAACGCCGGCGGGGGCGGCACCCCCGACGGACCGCCCTCCGGGCTGCCCTCCACCGCCGCCCTGCCCAGCAGCTCGGCCACCCCGTCCTTCGCGCCCACCAGCGCCCCGCCGCCGCTGGACCCGAAGGACTTCATATCCAGTGCCACGAAGGACACCGCCCCGCTCGGCCCGGACACGCTCTTCCCGGGCACCCGGGTGACCATGGGCTCCGCGCAGTACGCCAAGGGCCCCACGGCCGACACCACCGACTGCGCCTCGGCCGTCCAGGGCACCCTCGGCACGGTGCTCACCTCCAACGGCTGCACCCGGGTGATCCGCGCGACCTACACCCAGGACGGCATCGCGGTCACCGTCGGCGTCGCCGTCTTCGACACCGAGGCCCAGGCCACCAAGGCCAAGGGCCAGGCCGACACGAAGAGCATCGTCAAACCGCTCTCCGGCAGCGATGTGCCCGCCTTCTGCACCGGCGCGGTGTGCCGCTCCACCACCAACTCCTACGGCCGCTACGCCTACTTCACCCTCACCGGCTTCACCTCCGGCAAGGACGTGACCACCAAGGACACCGCGGCCTTCCGCACCGGCGACGATCTGGCCGCGTTCACCTTCCAGCAGATCCGCCGACGCGGCGAGGCCCAGGCGTCGGCGGCGGCGAACCAGTAGGCGGCCCGGCGGGCACGGCGGGCCGGCCGGACCGGCGGCCGCCGCCGACCGGAAACCGGAGCGGCAGGCACGAGGCGAGGCGCGCGCCTGACCGGCGGCCGCGGAAAACCGCCGGGCCGCACCCGCACCCCCACCCGGCGCGACGGGCCGCAGGCGGTGCTCAGCAGCAGCCCTCCGACGGCAGCGAGCGCTTGTTGCGCGCCTGCCGGCTGCGCTCGGCCAGCAGCTCGTCGGCCGGATAGCCGACCTCCTCCAGGGTCAGCCCGTGCGGCCGGACGACGTGCACCGCCGAGTCCCGCACCCGCGCCGCCAGCACCTGGCCGGGCCACTCGGGCGGGCGGTGGCCGTCGCCGACGAACAGCAGCGCGCCGATGAGCGAGCGCACCATGTTGTGGCAGAAGGCGTCGGCGCGGACCGTGGCGGTGATGATCCCGTCCTCGCCCCGGACCAGGCTCAGCTGCTGCAGGGTGCGGATGGTGGTCGCGCCCTCGCGCTTCTTGCAGTAGGCGGCGAAGTCGTGCTCGCCGAGCAGATGCCGGGCGGCCTCGTTCATGGCGTCCACGTCCAGCGGCCGGTCGTGCCAGAGCACATGGCCGCGCAGCAGCGGGTCGACGCCGCCGGGGTTGTCGGTCACCCGGTACGCGTACCGGCGCCAGATCGCCGAGAAACGGGCGTCGAAGCCGCTGGGGGCCGGGCGCAGCGCCCACACCCGCACGTCCTTCGGCAGCCGCCCGGCGAGCCGCTTGAGCAGCTTCTCGTGGTGCTCGCGCCACACCTCCTCCGGCAGGTCCACGTGCGCCACCTGGCCGCGCGCGTGCACGCCGGCGTCGGTACGCCCGGCCACCGTCAGCTCGAAGGTCTGCCGGGACCGCGTGACCGTCCGCAGCGCGTCCTCGATCTCCTGCTGCACGGTGCGCCGGCCGCCGGGCTGCTTGGCCCACCCGTGGAAGTCGGTGCCGTCGTAGGACAGGTCGAGGCGGATACGGACGTGCCCGGGCTGTACTTCGTCACTCACGGGGACATCCTCTCAACCGACGCGAAAGCGGGTCCGCCCCCTCGGGGGCGGACCCGCTCAGCGCGAGGGGGTGCCTCAGGCGTCCTTGGACTCCTCGGCGCTCTCCTCGGCCTTGGCCTCGGTGGACTCCTCGGCCTTCGCCTCGGCGGCCTTGGCCTCCTCGGCCTCCTTGACCGCACGCTTGGTGGCGGCCTCGGCCTCGCCCACGGCCTTCTGCTGCACCGTCAGCGCCTCGACCAGCTCGATGACCGCCATGGGCGCGTTGTCGCCACGGCGGTTGCCGATCTTGGTGATGCGGGTGTAGCCACCCGGACGGTTCTCGTAGCGCGGGCCGATCTCGGTGAAGAGCGTGTGGACGACGCTCTTGTCCGTGATGACCTGGAGCACCTGGCGGCGGTTGTGCAGGTCGCCCTTCTTCGCCTTGGTGATCAGGCGCTCGGCGTACGGGCGCAGGCGGCGGGCCTTCGCCTCGGTGGTGGTGATGCGGCCGTGCTCGAACAGCGACTTCGCGAGGTTCGCGAGGATCAGCTTCTCGTGCGCGGCGCTGCCGCCCAGACGGGCACCCTTGGTGGGCTTCGGCATGGTTCTTCTCCTGTGTGTCTGCCCCGGCCGTATCAGGTACCGGGGTCAGTATCTGAGCAGACGGTTGTCTGTCAGAGATCCGGGGCCCGCGGTGCGGGCCCCGGAAGTACGGAGACCTGTCCGTACTGCTCGGTCAGTACTGCTCGGTCTCCACGAAACCCGAGTCCGCGTCGTCGTCCGTGCCGAAGGCGTCGGCGGCGGCGGTCGGGTCGAATCCGGGCGGGCTGTCCTTCAGGGCCAGGCCCATGCCGGCCAGCTTCGCCTTGACCTCGTCGATGGACTTCGCACCGAAGTTGCGGATGTCCAGCAGGTCCGCCTCGGAGCGGGCGACCAGCTCACCGACGGAGTGGATGCCCTCACGCTTGAGGCAGTTGTAGGAGCGGACGGTCAGCTCCAGCTCCTCGATCGGCAGGGCCAGGTCGGCGGCCAGGGCGGCGTCCGTCGGGGACGGGCCCATGTCGATGCCCTCGGCGTCGACGTTCAGCTCGCGGGCGAGACCGAACAGCTCCACCAGGGTCTTGCCGGCCGACGCCATGGCGTCGCGCGGCCGCATGGCCGGCTTGGTCTCGACGTCGACGATCAGCTTGTCGAAGTCGGTGCGCTGCTCGACACGCGTGGCCTCGACCTTGTAGGTGACCTTGAGCACCGGCGAGTAGATGGAGTCGACCGGGATGCGGCCGATCTCCTGGCCCACCTGCTTGTTCTGCATGGCGGAGACGTAACCGCGACCGCGCTCGACGGTCAGCTCCATCTCCAGCTTGCCCTTGCTGTTCAGCGTGGCGAGGACCAGGTCGGGGTTGTGCACCTCGACACCGGCCGGCGGGGCGATGTCGGCGGCGGTGACCACACCCGGGCCCTGCTTGCGCAGGTACATCACGACCGGCTCGTCGTGCTCCGAGGAGACGACCAGCTGCTTGATGTTGAGGATGAGGTCGGTGACGTCCTCCTTGACGCCCGGCACGGTGGTGAACTCGTGCAGGACGCCGTCGATCCGGATGGACGTGACGGCGGCACCCGGGATCGAGGACAGCAGGGTACGGCGCAGAGAGTTGCCGAGGGTGTAGCCGAAGCCCGGCTCCAGCGGCTCGATCACGAACCGGGAGCGGAACTCGTCGACGACCTCTTCGGTCAACGAGGGACGCTGAGCGATCAGCATGAGTGGATCAGATCCTTCAGTCGGGGGCGCCCGCTATATGACGCCCGACTCAAGCCGCACCGCGGACAAAAGGTGCGGATACTGCAAGGGTACGGGCGATACGGCCACAGCGGCCGTACCGCCCGGATCCTTGTCGAGAGCCGTTGCCTCGCGGCCGCGGGTCAGACGCGGCGGCGCTTCGGCGGACGGCAGCCGTTGTGCGGGGTCGGGGTGACGTCCTGGATGGAGCCGACCTCGAGACCCGTGGCCTGCAGGGACCGGATCGCGGTCTCACGACCGGAGCCCGGGCCCTTGACGAAGACGTCGACCTTGCGCATGCCGTGCTCCTGGGCGCGGCGGGCGGCCGACTCGGCGGCCATCTGCGCGGCGAACGGCGTGGACTTCCGGGAGCCCTTGAAGCCGACGTGGCCGGCGGAGGCCCAGGAGATCACGTTGCCGCTCGGGTCGGTGATCGAAACGATGGTGTTGTTGAACGTGCTCTTGATGTGAGCGTGGCCGTGAGCGACGTTCTTCTTTTCCTTGCGGCGCACCTTCTTGGTCGCGCCCTGACGTCCCTTGGGGGGCATGTCTGAAACTCCTGTGGGAGGTGGTCGGTCCTGACAGCGAAGACCGCGGGCCGGTGTCCGCTGCGGACTACTTCTTGCCCGGCTTCTTCTTGCCGGCGATGGCGCGGCGCGGACCCTTGCGGGTACGAGCGTTCGTGCTGGTGCGCTGACCACGGACGGGCAGACCGCGGCGGTGACGCAGACCCTGGTAGCAGCCGATCTCGACCTTGCGGCGGATGTCGGCCTGGATCTCGCGACGGAGGTCACCCTCGGTCTTGATGTTGTTGTCGACGTACTCGCGGATCGCGACGAGCTGCTCTTCGGTCAGGTCGCGGACGCGGGTGTTCGGGTCGACGCCGGTGGCGGCCAGCGTCTGCTTCGAAAGGGTCCGGCCGATGCCGAACACGTAGGTGAGGGCGACCTCCACGCGCTTGTCGCGCGGGATGTCGACACCGGAAACGCGTGCCATTCAATGGCTCCTGGTGATCTTCGGAGGTCTTCCACAGGACCGGATCCCAGCCGCCGTACGAGGTACGAACTGGGTCCCCGGCCTCCGAACCGGGGGTGTCTCGCGATCGCCCGCGAGGGCCCTGCTTATGAACATTTCAGCTCGCGTCGCGCGAATCTCTGCGAAGACGGTGCAGAGGGTGCGGTCGGTCGTGCGTCAGCCCTGGCGCTGCTTGTGGCGCGGGTTGTCGCAGATGACCATGACCCGGCCGTGGCGGCGGATCACCCTGCACTTGTCGCAGATCTTCTTGACGCTCGGCTTGACCTTCATGGGATGTGAGGTTCTCCGGGTCAGTTGCCGGCGGCCCCGTGCACCGCCTGGCGGCACGCACACGGGACGTGGGCAAGATCTACTTGTACCGGTAGACGATCCGGCCACGCGTCAGGTCGTACGGAGACAGCTCCACCACGACCCGGTCGTCAGGGAGGATACGGATGTAGTGCATCCGCATCTTGCCGCTGATGTGTGCCAGGACCTGGTGGCCGTTCTGGAGCTCGACCTTGAACATGGCGTTCGGCAGAGACTCGACGACAGTGCCTTCGATCTCGATGGCACCTTGCTTCTTGGCCACGCTTCGCCCTTCGAATCGACTACCTTGATCGACTCCCCTGCACCGCGTCTGGGTGCATGCGGACATGCGGGTGCACAAGAGCCGACGCGTCAGTCTACGTCGACGCACCGCGAAAGGCGAATCGAGGAAGTCTGCCCTCCCGGGCGGAGCGCTATGCCAGCGGGTCGGGCGCGGCCGTGATGCCGTACTCGGCGAGCTTGGCCTTGCCGCCGTCCGGGGCGGTGAGGACCAGCGGGCCCTGCTCCGTCAGGGCGACGGAGTGCTCCCAGTGGGCGGACCAGGTGCCGTCGAGGGTCACGACCGTCCACTCGTCCTGCAGCACCCGGGTCTTCGGCGTGCCCAGGGAGACCATGGGCTCGATGGCCAGGCACAGGCCGGGGACCAGCTTGGGGCCCTTGCCGCGGCGCCGGTCGACGTAGTTCAGCAGGTGCGGGTCCATGTGCATCTCGGTGCCGATGCCGTGCCCGCCGTAGTCCTCGATGATCCCGTAGCGGCCGCCGCCCGGCTTGGGCTGGCGACGGATGTAGGACTCGATGGCCTTGGAGATGTCGACGAGCCGGTTGCCCTGCTTCATCGCCGCGATGCCCGCCCACATCGACTCCTCGGTCACCCGGGACAGCTCGATCAGCCCCGGGGCGTGGCCGGAGCCGACGAAGGCGGTGTAGGCCGCGTCGCCGTGCCAGCCGTCGACGATCGCGCCGCAGTCGATGGAGATGATGTCCCCGTCCTTGAGGACGACGTCCTCGGACGGGATGCCGTGGACGACGACCTCGTTCACGGAGGTGCAGATGGTGGCCGGGAAGCCGCCGTAGCCGAGGAAGTTCGGCTTGGCGTTGTGCTCGGCGAGCACCTTGCGGGCCACCTCGTCCAGGTCCTTGGTGGTCGCCCCGGGCACGGCCGCCTCCCGGGTGGCCGCGTGGATGGCGGCGACGACCAGCCCCGCCTGACGCATCTTGGCGATCTGCTCGGGGGTCTTGATCTGCACCATGGGGAATGCGGCCTTTCTGGACCGGGGCGTGTGCTCCGACGGGGGCTCGGGTCCCCGCGGGCGGGCGGACTCATTCAACGATACGGGGGCCGCGGGTGCCCCCACGCCGCAGCCGCGGCCCCCTCGGCCAGGGGACCGCGGCTGCGGGCGGCGCTCGAGGCTACTGCGCGGCGTCCTCGCGCTTCAGGGCGCCCAGCGCGCGCTGGGTGACCTCGCCCACCGGGCCCATCGAGGAGATCGTCACGACCAGCCCCTGGGCCTTGTAGTAGTCGATGATCGGCTCGGTCTGCGAGTGGTAGACCTCCAGCCGCTTGCGGACGGTGTCCTCGCTGTCGTCGTCCCGCTGGTACAGCTCCCCACCGCACACGTCGCACACGCCCTCGGTGCTCGGAGCGTTGTAGCTGACGTGGAAGACGTGGCTGGAGTCGTTGCGGCAGATGCGCCGGCCGGCGATCCGCTTGACCACCTCGTCCTCGGGTGCCTCCAGGTCCAGCACCGCGTCGAGCCGGATGTTCTCCTCCTGCAGCAGCCGGTCCAGCGCCTCGGCCTGGGCGACGGTGCGCGGGAAGCCGTCGAGCAGGAAGCCGTTCTCGGCGTCCGGCTGCTCCATGCGGTCCTTGGCCATGCCGATGGTGACCTCGTCGGGCACCAGGTTTCCGGCGTCCATGTAGGACTTCGCCAGCTTGCCCAGTTCGGTCTGCCGGCTGATGTTCGCACGGAACAGGTCGCCGGTGGAGATGTGCGGGATACGCAGCTTCTCGGCGAGCCGCACGGCCTGCGTTCCCTTACCGGCGCCCGGCGGGCCGACGAGGACGATTCGCATCAGCGGAGGAACCCTTCGTAATTGCGCTGCTGGAGCTGGCTCTCGATCTGCTTCACCGTCTCGAGGCCCACACCCACGATGATCAGGATGCTGGTGCCGCCGAAGGGGAAGTTCTGGCTCGCGCCGAAACCGACCAACGCCATTGTCGGTACGAGGGCGATCAGACCCAGATACAGCGAACCCGGCCAGGTGATCCGGTTGAGCACATAGGACAGGTACTCAGCGGTCGGTCGGCCAGCCCGGATGCCCGGGATGAAGCCACCATACTTCTTCATGTTGTCGGCGACTTCCTCGGGGTTGAAGGAGATCGCCACGTAGAAGAACGCGAAGAAGACGATGAGCAAGAAGTACAAAGTGATGTAAATCGGGTGATCGC
Organism: Streptomyces thermoviolaceus; assembly: GCF_045209695.1. Classification (NCBI taxonomy): domain Bacteria; kingdom Bacillati; phylum Actinomycetota; class Actinomycetes; order Kitasatosporales; family Streptomycetaceae; genus Streptomyces; species Streptomyces thermoviolaceus. Next base: position 2,367,601 of record NZ_CP109280.1, read on the forward strand.
CCTTGGTCAGGTTCTGCTGGATCCAGGTCTTCCACCCGGAATCGCCCCCGGAGAACTGCGCGATCAGCGCCGGGATGTAGAGCAGGGACGAGGCGAAGATGACAGGGATCACACCTGCCTGGTTCACCTTGAGCGGGATGTAGGTGGACGTACCGCCGTAGGACCGACGGCCGATCATCCGCTTGGCGTACTGGACCGGGATCCGGCGCTGCGCCTGCTCCACGAAGACGACCAGGCCGACCATGACCAGGCCGATCAGGATGACGGTGCCGAACTCGATCCAGCCGTCCGCCAGGGTGCCCTGCTTCTTGATGGCCCACAGCGCGGACGGGAACGTCGCCGCGATCGAGATGAACATCAGGATCGACATGCCGTTGCCGATGCCGCGGTCGGTGATCAGCTCGCCGAGCCACATCACCAGCGCGGTGCCGGCGGTCATGCAGATCACCATGACGATGGTGTTGAAGATCGCCCGGTCCGGGACGATGCTCTGCGCGACGGTGCACCCGGAGAACAGGGCACCGCTGCGGGCGGTCGCCACCAGGCCGGTGCCCTGGAGGATGGCCAGCGCGATCGTCAGGTACCGGGTGTACTGGGTGATCTTGGCGGTGCCGGTCTGCCCCTCCTTCTTCAGGGCCTCCAGGCGCGGGATCACCACGGTGAGCAGCTGGAGAATGATGCTCGCCGTGATGTAGGGCATGATGCCCAGCGCGAAGACCGTGATCTGGAGCAGCGCGCCGCCGCTGAACATGTTGACGAGACCGAACAGGCCCTGGTTGCCGGAGGCCTCGGTCACGCACTGCTGGACGGCCTTGTAGTTGACGCCCGGGATCGGGATGTGGGTGCCGATGCGGTACACCACGATGATGCCGAGCGTGAAGAGCAGCTTCTTGCGCAGGTCGGGCGTCCTGAACGCCCGGGCGAAGCCGGTGAGCACGGTGCCTCCTGCGACCCCCGCGCAAGTGCGTCAAGGGTGACGGTCTTGAGGTTCGACTATAAGGACAGCGCAGGCCACCTTACCGGCGACAGCGCCTCCCGTGGAACGACCGACCGGGGATACCTCATACGAGAGGTATCCCCGGTCGGGATGCCTACGTCATCGAGACGCGGTCCACAGGACTCAGACGAGCTCGGTGACGGAACCGCCGGCGGCGGTGATCTTCTCCTTGGCGGAGGCGGAGACGGCGTCCACCTTCACCTGCAGCGCCACGGAGACCTCGCCCTGGCCCAGGACCTTGACGAGGCTGTTCTTGCGCACAGCGCCCTTGGCCACCAGGTCCTCGACCGTGACCTCGCCGCCCTCGGGGTACAGCGCGGCCAGCTTGTCCAGGTTGACGACCTGGTACTCCGTCTTGAACGGGTTCTTGAAGCCCTTCAGCTTCGGGAGGCGCATGTGCAGCGGCATCTGGCCGCCCTCGAAGCGCTCCGGAACCTGGTAACGGGCCTTCGTACCCTTCGTACCACGACCGGCCGTCTTACCCTTCGACGCCTCACCACGACCCACACGGGTCTTGGCGGTCTTGGCGCCCGGGGCGGGACGGAGGTTGTGGATCTTGAGCGGGTTCTGCTCCGCCATGATCAGTCGACCTCCTCGACCGTCACGAGGTGGCGGATGGACTGCACCATGCCGCGGAACTCCGGACGGTCCTCCTTGACGACCACGTCGCCGAGCTTCTTCAGCCCGAGCGTCCGCAGGGTGTCACGGTGGTTCTGCTTGCTGCCGATGTAGGACTTGACCTGCGTGATCTTCAGCTGAGCCATGATTACGCACCCACCCCGGCACGAGCGCGCAGCAGGGCCGCGGGGGCGACGTCCTCCAGCGGCAGACCGCGGCGGGCCGCGATCTCCTCGGGACGCTGCAGGCCCTTGAGGGCCTCCACGGTCGCGTGCACGATGTTGATGGCGTTGTCGGAGCCGAGCGACTTCGACAGCACGTCGTGGATACCGGCGCACTCGAGCACGGCACGCACCGGACCACCGGCGATCACACCGGTACCCGGGGAAGCCGGCTTGAGCAGCACGACACCGGCAGCCTTCTCACCCTGGATCGGGTGCGGGATGGTGCCCTGGATCCGGGGGACCTTGAAGAAGTGCTTCTTGGCCTCCTCGACGCCCTTGGCGATGGCGGCCGGCACCTCCTTGGCCTTGCCGTATCCGACACCCACGGTGCCGTCACCGTCGCCCACCACGACCAGCGCGGTGAAGCTGAAGCGACGACCACCCTTCACAACCTTGGCGACGCGGTTGATCGCGACGACGCGCTCGACGTACGCGGTCTTCTCGGCGGCAGCAGCGCCGCCGTCACGGCCCTTCCGGTCCCGCCGCTCGCCGCCACCGGCACCGCTGCCGCGGCGCTGGGGTCCAGCCATTGGAATTACCTCTCTCTGTTTCCGCTAGCTAACGGAACCGGCTCAGAACTTGAGCCCGGCCTCGCGGGCGGCGTCCGCCAGGGCGGCGATGCGCCCGGCGTACTGGTTGCCACCACGGTCGAACACGACGGCCTCGACACCCGCGGCCTTGGCACGCTCGGCGACCAGGGCGCCGACCTTCTTGGCCTGCGCGGACTTGTCGCCCTCGCCCCCGCGGATCGAGTTGTCCATGGTGGACGCCGACGCCAGGGTGTGCCCCTTGAGGTCGTCGATCACCTGGGCCACGATGTGCCGGTTGGAGCGGGTCACGACCAGACGGGGACGCTCCGCCGTACCGAAGACCTTCTTGCGGATCCGGATGTGACGGCGCTTGATCGCGGCGCGCTTGTAGGCGTCGCCCTTGAGGATCTTCTGCCCGTATGCCATGGCTTACTTACCCGCCTTTCCGACCTTGCGGCGGATGACTTCGCCCTCGTACCTGACGCCCTTGGCCTTGTACGGGTCGGGCTTGCGCAGCTTGCGGATGTTGGCCGCCACCTCGCCGACCTTCTGCTTGTCGATGCCCTCGACCGAGAAACGGGTCGGGGACTCGACCTTGAAGGTGATGCCCTCGGGCGCCTGCACGGTGATCGGGTGGCTGTAGCCGAGCGCGAACTCCAGGTCCGAGCCCTTGGCCGTCACGCGGTAACCGACACCGCTGATCTCGAGCTTCTTCACGTAACCCTGGGTCACGCCGGTGATCATGTTCGCCACCAGCGTGCGGGACAGGCCGTGCAGAGCCTTGTTCTGACGCTCGTCGTTGGGGCGGGTCACCCGCAGGGTGCCGTCCTCGCCCTTGACGACCTCGATCGGCGCCGCGACGGTGTGGGTCAGCTCGCCCTTGGGGCCCTTGACCTTGACCGTACGGCCGTCGATGGTGACGTCCACGCCGGCGGGAACCGCGATGGGGAGCTTGCCGATGCGCGACATAGCTGTTTCCTCCGTTCCCTTCCGTTACCAGACGTAGGCGAGGACTTCCCCACCCACGCCCTTCTTGCCGGCCTGCTTGTCGGTGAGGAGACCGTGCGACGTGGAGATGATCGCCACGCCCAGGCCGCCGAGCACCTTCGGCAGGTTGGTGGACTTCGCGTACACCCGGAGACCGGGCTTGGAGATCCGCTTGATGCCCGCGATGGAGCGCTCGCGGTTCGGGCCGTACTTCAGCTCGAGAACGAGGTTCTTGCCGACCTCGGCGTCCTCGGTCCTCCAGCCGGTGATGAAGCCCTCCTGCTGGAGGATCTCCGCGATGTGCGACTTGATCTTCGAGTGCGGCATGGTCACGGTGTCGTGGTATGCCGAGTTCGCGTTCCGCAGACGCGTGAGCATGTCTGCGATCGGATCAGTCATGGTCATGAATTGGCCTTGGGCCTCTCTCGCCGGGGTTTCCTGGTGCGCCATCCCTCTCCCCGATCCGAGACGGGACGGGTGCGGCGCGGTGGACCTACGGCGTAGTAAGTCGTACGGGCGGCGGCAGGCGCCCAACCCCCCAAGCCTAAGCCATGGGAGCTGGGCGTCTGACCGCCCTGTCTGCTTACCGAGAGCCCGGTGAATCCCTGCCCGGGATTACCAGGAGCTCTTGGTCACGCCCGGCAGCTCGCCGCGGTGGGCCATCTCACGAAGGCACACACGGCACAGGCCGAACTTGCGGTACACGGAGTGGGGACGGCCGCAGCGCTGGCAGCGGGTGTACGCGCGCACACCGAACTTCGGCTTGCGAGCGGCCTTCGCGATGAGAGCCTTCTTCGCCATCTCGCTCACGCCTCCTTGAACGGGAAGCCGAGGTGACGGAGAAGGGCACGGCCCTCTTCGTCGTTGGTCGCCGTGGTCACCACGGTGATGTCCATACCCCGGACGCGGTCGATCTTGTCCTGGTCGATCTCGTGGAACATGACCTGCTCCGTGAGACCGAACGTGTAGTTGCCACGGCCGTCGAACTGCTTGGGGGACAGACCGCGGAAGTCGCGGATGCGCGGCAGCGCCAGCGACAGGGTGCGGTCCAGGAACTCCCACATGCGGTCGCCACGGAGCGTGACGTGGGCACCGATCGGCTGGCCCTCACGCAGCTTGAACTGCGCGATGGACTTGCGGGCCCGGGTGACGGCCGGCTTCTGGCCGGTGATCGTGGCGAGGTCGCGCACGGCGCCCTCGATCAGCTTGGAGTCGCGGGCGGCGTCGCCCACACCCATGTTGACCACGATCTTGACCAGGTTCGGAACCTGCATGACGTTGTCGTACTTGAACTCGTCACGCAGCTTCTGGACGATCTCGCCCTTGTACTTCTGCTTCAGACGCGGAGTCACGGTGGTGGTCGTCATCAGATGTCCTCACCCGTCCGCTTGGCAACGCGGATCTTGTTGCCGTTCTCGTCGAAGCGGTAACCGACGCGCGTGACGACCTTCTTGCCGTCCTTCTCCACGACCAGCATGACGTTGCTGACGTGGATCGGGGCCTCGGTGGTCACGATGCCGCCGGCCTGCGAGCCGCGGGCGGTCGGCCCGGCCTTGGTGTGCTTCTTGACCCGGTTGACACCCTCGACCAGGACGCGCTCCTCGCGCGGGTAAGCGGCAATGACCTTGCCCTGCTTGCCCTTGTCCTTGCCGGTGATGACCTGGACCAGGTCGCCCTTCTTGATCTTCATGCTCACAGCACCTCCGGCGCGAGGGAGATGATCTTCATGAACTTCTTCTCGCGCAGCTCACGGCCGACCGGGCCGAAGATACGGGTGCCACGAGGGTCGCCGTCGTTCTTGAGAATGACAGCGGCGTTCTCGTCGAAGCGGATGTACGAGCCGTCCGGACGGCGGCGCTCCTTGACGGTGCGAACGATGACCGCCTTGACGACGTCACCCTTCTTCACGTTGCCACCGGGGATCGCGTCCTTGACGGTGGCGACGATGACGTCACCGATACCCGCGTAGCGGCGACCGGAGCCGCCGAGCACACGGATGCAAAGGATCTCCTTCGCCCCCGTGTTGTCGGCGACGCGCAGTCGCGACTCCTGCTGGATCACGTCTATCTCCTGATCGTCTGCCGGTTCCCCGGGGGCCGCTCATCCCGAGCGGACCCCCGGAGCCTGGCGGAACTGACCTGCGGGTTTGCCCGCAGGAATTACTTGGCCTTCTCGAGGATCTCGACGACGCGCCAGCGCTTGGTCGCGGACAGCGGCCGGGTCTCCATCAGGAGAACGCGGTCGCCGACACCGCAGCTGTTCTGCTCGTCGTGCGCCTTGAGCTTGTTCGTACGGCGGATGACCTTGCCGTACAGCGCGTGCTTGACGCGGTCCTCGACGGCGACGACGACGGTCTTGTCCATCTTGTCGCTGACGACGTAACCCTCACGGGTCTTGCGGAAACCGCGCTCGGTCTTCTGCTCAGTCACGTTGTTCTCGCTCATCAGGCGTTCTCCACCGTCTCGATGCCGAGCTCACGCTCACGCATGAGGGTGTAGATCCGGGCGATGTCCTTGCGGACCGCCTTGAGACGGCCGTGGTTCTCGAGCTGGCCCGTCGCCGCCTGGAAGCGGAGGTTGAACAGCTCTTCCTTGGCCTCGCGGAGCTTGGCGAGAAGCTCCTCGTTGCCCAGCTCGCGCAGCTCGGACGCCTTGGTACCGGCCGACATCACGCTTCACCTGCCTCGCGCTTGACGATCCGGCACTTCATCGGCAGCTTGTGGGCCGCGCGGGTCAGCGCCTCACGGGCGATCTTCTCGTTGGGGTACGACAGCTCGAACATGACGCGTCCGGGCTTGACGTTGGCGACCCACCACTCCGGAGAACCCTTACCGGAACCCATGCGGGTCTCGGCCGGCTTCTTCGTGAGCGGACGGTCCGGGTAGATGTTGATCCAGACCTTGCCGCCACGCTTGATGTGACGGGTCATGGCGATACGGGCCGCCTCGATCTGGCGGTTGGTGACGTACGCCGGGGTCAGCGCCTGGATGCCGTACTCGCCGAACGCAACCTGCGTGCCACCCTTGGACAGACCGGTGCGCTTCGGGTGGTGCTGCTTGCGGTGCTTGACCCTACGGGGGATCAGCATGTCGGTCAGGCCTCCGTTCCGGTGCTCTCAGCCGGAGCGGCAGCGGTCTGGGCCTCGGCCTTGGGGGCCTCGGCGGCCTGAGCCTGCTGCTGCTGCGGCTTGCGACCGCGCCGGTCACCGCGACCGCGCGACGGGCGGTCGGAGCCACCGCGGGACGGGCGGTTGCCCGCACGAGCGGCGGCGTTCTCGGCGCGGACCTCGGCGATGTTCTTCACGTCGCCCTTGTAGATCCAGACCTTCACACCGATGCGGCCGAAGGTCGTCTTGGCCTCGAAGAAGCCGTAGTCCACGTTCGCGCGGAGCGTGTGCAGGGGCACGCGGCCCTCGCGGTAGAACTCCGAGCGGGACATCTCGGCGCCGCCGAGGCGGCCACCGCACTGGATCTTGATGCCCTTGGCGCCGGCCTTCATCGCCGACTGCATGCTCTTGCGCATGGCACGGCGGAAGGAGACGCGGGAGGAGAGCTGCTCGGCGACGGCCTGGGCGACCAGCTGAGCGTCGGTCTCGGGGTTCTTCACCTCGAGGATGTTCAGCTGCACCTGCTTGCCGGTGAGCTTCTCGAGGTCGCCGCGGATGCGGTCGGCCTCGGCGCCACGGCGGCCGATGACGATGCCCGGACGCGCGGTGTGGATGTCCACGCGGACGCGGTCACGGGTGCGCTCGATCTCGACCTTGGAGATGCCGGCGCGCTCCATACCGGACGTCATCATCCGACGGATGGCGACGTCTTCCTTGACGTAGTCCTTGTACAGCTTGTCGGCGTACCAGCGGCTCTTGAAGTCGGTGGTGACACCGAGCCGGAACCCGTGCGGGTTTACCTTCTGGCCCATTACCGGGTTCCTTCCTTGCTGCTGACGACCACGGTGATGTGGCTGGTCCGCTTCCGGATCCGGTACGCGCGGCCCTGAGCGCGCGGACGGAACCGCTTCAGGGTCGGCCCCTCGTCGACGTACGCCTCGGAGACGTACAGGCTGTCGACGTCCGTGTGGTCGTAGTTGTGCGCGGCGTTGGCGATGGCGCTGTCGAGCACCTTGCCGACCGGCACGGAGGCTGCCTGCGGAGCGAATCGCAGGACGGCCTGGGCCTCCGTGGCGCTCATGCCACGGATGAGGTCCACCACGCGGCGGGCCTTCATGGGCGTGACGCGGATGTACCGCGCCTGGGCCCTGGCTTCCATGGTTGTCCCTTCAGTTACTTGCGTCTCTGTTGCGATCCGCTTAGCGGCGCTTCGACTTCCGGTCTTCCTTGACGTGGCCCCGGAAGGTGCGGGTCGGCGAGAACTCGCCGAGCTTGTGGCCGACCATCGACTCGGTGATGAACACCGGGATGTGGGTCTTGCCGTTGTGCACCGCGATCGTGTGGCCGAGCATGGCCGGGACGATCATCGAGCGGCGGGACCAGGTCTTGATGACGTTCTTGGTGCCGGCTTCGTTCTGAGCGTCCACCTTCTTCATCAGGTGGTCGTCGACGAAGGGCCCCTTCTTCAAGCTACGAGGCATCTCAACCCGTCCTTAGCGCTTCTTGTTCGTCTTGCGGCGGCGGACGATGTACTTGTTGCTCGCCTTCTTGGGAGAACGAGTACGGCCTTCCTTCTTGCCCCACGGGGACACCGGGTGGCGGCCACCGGAGGTACGGCCCTCACCACCACCGTGCGGGTGGTCGACCGGGTTCATGACCACACCACGCACGGTCGGGCGGACGCCCAGCCAGCGCTTGCGGCCGGCCTTGCCCCAGTTGATGTTGCTCTGCTCGGCGTTGCCGACCTCGCCGACGGTGGCGCGGCAGCGCACGTCGACCAGACGGATCTCACCGGACGGCATGCGCAGGTGGGCCATCGTGCCCTCCTTCGCGAGCAGCTGCACCGAGGCACCGGCGGAGCGGGCGAACTTGGCGCCGCCGCCCGGCCGCAGCTCGATGGCGTGCAGCGTGGTACCGACCGGGATGTGGCGCAGGGCGAGGTTGTTGCCCGGCTTGATGTCGGCCCCGGGACCGTTCTCGACGCGGTCGCCCTGGTTCAGGCCACGCGGCGCGAGGATGTAGCGCTTCTCGCCGTCCGCGTAGTGCAGCAGCGCGATGCGCGCGGTGCGGTTGGGGTCGTACTCGATGTGCGCGACCTTCGCCGGCACGCCGTCCTTGTCGTGACGACGGAAGTCGATCACGCGGTAGGCGCGCTTGTGGCCACCGCCCTGGTGGCGGACGGTCACACGACCGGAATTGTTACGGCCGCCCTTGCTGTGCAGGGGACGGACCAGCGACTTCTCCGGCGTGGACCGCGTGATTTCGACGAAGTCGGCGACGCTGGCGCCTCGACGGCCAGGAGTCGTCGGCTTGTACTTGCGGATACCCATTTCTCAGTCCTCGTCCGATATCGGACGGTCAGGCCGCCGTCAGGCGGTCGGACCGCCGAAGATGTCGATACGGTCGCCCTCGGCGAGGGTCACGATCGCGCGCTTCGTCGCCGCGCGCTGGCCGAAGCCGGTGCGGGTCCGCTTGCGCTTGCCCTGACGGTTGATCGTGTTGACCCCGGTGACCTTGACCTCGAAGACCGCCTGGACGGCCTCCTTGATCTGGGTCTTGTTGGCACGCGGGTCGACGATGAACGTGTACTTGTTCTCGTCGAGAAGCGCGTAGCTCTTCTCCGAGACGACCGGCTTGATCAGGACGTCACGGGGGTCCGTGTAGGCCTTGCTCAGCGGGGTCTCGACAGTCTTCTTGCCCTCGGTGGCGTGACGGCGCGCCTTCGCGAGACGCGCGGCCTTGGCGGCCTTGGCAGCCTTGGAGGCGATGGAGGGGTGACGCGCAGCCATCAGGCCTCGCTCCCTTCGGTGTCGTTGGCCTTGTTCGGGCCGGCGACGAAGGACTCGAAAGCGGCCTTGGTGAAGACCACGTCGTCCGAGACGAGAACGTCGTACGTGTTCAGCTGGCCCGGCTCCAGGATGTGGACCTGGGGCAGGTTGCGGGCGGACAGCCACGCGGCCTCGTCGGAGCGCTCGGCGACGAGCAGCAGGTTCTTGCGCTCGCTGATCTTGCCGAACAGCGCCTTGGCGGCCTTGGTGGACGGGGTCTCGCCCTCGATCACGCCGGTGACGACGTGGATCCGGTTGTGGCGGGCCCGGTCGGTGAGGGCGTGGCGCAGGGCCGCGGCCTTCATCTTCTTCGGGGTCCGCTGCGAGTAGTCGCGCGGCACGGGGCCGTGCACGACGCCACCGCCGGCGAACTGCGGCGCGCGGGTCGAACCCTGGCGGGCACGACCGGTGCCCTTCTGGCGGTACGGCTTCTTGCCACCACCGCGGACCTCGCCGCGGGTCTTGGTCTTGTGCGTGCCCTGACGGGCCGCGGCCAGCTGCGCGACGACGACCTGGTGGATCAGCGGGACGCTGATCTTCTCAACGCCGAAGATCTCCGCGGGGAGCTCGACGGAACCGGCCTTCTCGCCCGCCGGCGAAAGGATGTCAACAGTGCTCATCGGTTACCTCAGGCCCCCTTGGCCGCGGTGCGGACCAGGACGAGGCCGCCGTTCGGACCGGGAACCGCGCCCTTGATGAGCAGCAGGCCCTTCTCCGCGTCAACGGCGTGGACGGTCAGGTTCTGGGTGGTGACCCGCTCGTTGCCCATGCGACCCGCCATGCGGAGGCCCTTGAACACACGGCCCGGGGTGGCGCAGCCGCCGATGGAGCCGGGCGAGCGGTGCTTGCGCTGGGTACCGTGCCCGGCGCCGAGGCCACCGAAGTTGTGGCGCTTCATGACACCGGCGAAGCCCTTGCCCTTGCTCTTGCCGGTCACGTCGACCTTGGTGCCGGCCTCGAACACCGCAGCGGTGATCTCCTGGCCGAGCGTGTACTCGGAGGCGTCCGACGTGCGGATCTCGACGAGGTGACGACGCGGGGTGACGTCGGCCTTCGCGAAGTGGCCCTTGAGGGGCTTGTTCACCTTGCGCGGGTCGATCTCGCCGAAAGCGAGCTGGACGGACTCGTAGCCGTCGCGGTCGTTCGTACGGATCTGGGTGACGACGTTGGGCCCGGCCTTGACGACGGTGACCGGGACGACACGGTTGTTCTCGTCCCAGACCTGCGTCATACCGAGCTTCTCGCCCAGGATGCCCTTGATCTGCTTAGCCATCTCTTCAGATCACCGGCCTCAGAGCTTGATCTCGATGTCGACACCGGCCGGGAGGTCGAGTCGCATCAGAGAGTCAACGGTCTTGGGGGTCGGGTCGAGGATGTCGATCAGGCGCTTGTGCGTACGCATCTCGAAGTGCTCGCGCGAGTCCTTGTACTTGTGCGGCGACTTGATGACGCAGTACACGTTCTTCTCAGTGGGCAGCGGCACCGGGCCCGCGACCGACGCACCGGTCCGGGTCACCGTCTCGACGATCTTCTTCGCCGAGGAGTCGATGACCTCGTGGTCGTAGGCCTTGAGCCGGATGCGGATCTTCTGTCCCGCCATGGCTACTTCGTAGTCCTGTCTCTTCTCACGCTCTGGAACCCGGCGGTTTCCGTTGCCCTCTCCTCCGACCCACGCGGTCGGGCGTGTCGCGCCTCCGCTGACACAGATGTCCCTTGCTCGAACATCCCTGCGGGATTGCGACGGCCCCTACCGGAACCGCGGACCGGGAGCAAAAGGCCCACCGGGTGCCTGGCCGGTGCCGCGCCCACGCTTCCCGGAAGATTCCCGTACTTCCAACCCACGCAAGGTTGACGAGTACCGTGGGACTCGCTTCCGGTCCTCCCGGCGGGAGGCGCGCAGCATCAACACTCGACCGAGCAACTCGGACAGTCTGCCATAGGGGACCGGGCACTGGCCAATCGGAGTCGAAGAGATTACCCCGCTGGGGGTCTTGATCAAACTTCGCGCCGCCGGAGGACGAGGACCGATGCAGACGTCTCGGCCATCGGCTCTCCTGTGACCGCCGGAAGGCGGCCGGGCCGAGACCGCGCGCGTGGCGCGGGACCCTCCCGCTGCGTCCTGCGCGATCACCTGGCCCGCCGGCGGCCGGCTCCGGCGTCAGGTGAGCGAGAAGAAGATCGTGTCCTGGCTGTACCAGTCGAGGTCCCGGGTGCATGTCACCCACTCGTCGTGCTCGAACTCCAGCTTCTCGATCAGTATCCCGAGGTCGTAGCGAAAGTCGGGATCGATCCGGTCGAGCACGGCACGGTAGGCGTCCGCGGCCGGCCCGGCCTCGGACAGCGTCAGGTGGCCGATGGCCGGGTAGCCGTCGACCGAACAGGGCAGGAACGGGAACTCCGGCGGCAGGCCTCCGTAGAGATAGCGGCCGGGCAGCAGGCCGGCCGGAACCCCGGCGCGACTCAGCTCCTGGTCCAGGAGACCGAAGAAGGTCGCCGGCTTCGAGTAGACGCTGAGGTCGGCCGGGTCGCTCGCATTGCTGTCGATGATGTGCTGCAGCGCTGCGTGGTAGGCGTTGGCGGCGGGCCGCTCACTGGCTGAACGCCACGTACGGCGGCCTGGTGCAGCTGGCCGCGCCGCAGCCGGTGCACGAGACCGCGGCGGCCTGGCTCATGGCCTGCCGGCCCCTGCCCCAGCCGGGGTATCCGGACACGCCCATGCTCGCGTCGTCCGTCGTGGTGCCGAAGGACGGCGGCTCCCCCTACCACCCGGCACCGAGCGCCCCGCTCGCGGACCTGGAACCGGTCCCGCCTCAGGAATCCGCCGCGCGCGCCGCAGGCCAGGGCCGCCGGATCAACGCGCGCGGCTGCGTGATCGCCGTGCACTCCGGCATGCAGGGGGCGCCGTCCGCCGTCCTCCCCTGGCGTCCCTCCGACGAGGCTCCCGGCTGGTGGGACCGGCTCCGCCACCGCTACTTCCCGGAGTTCGAACAAGTCGCCGTCAGCGACTGGGACGACGTCGTCAAGGCGATCGGCGAACCAGGTCCCGGCACCCGCGGAGTGATCTGGGTGCGCCGCGAGATCGGCGGGCACGAGGCCACCGGCAACCTGCTGTACGGGACGAACGACAAGGGCCGGGTCGTCTTCCTCGACGGGCTCACGGGCTCACGGGCTCGCTCGCCCGGCTCGACACCGCCCCGTTGCTGCGCGAACTGGTCGTCCTCCGTGCACTTCCCAGCGCGCCGGCGCCCCAGCGCGCCCCCTGGGAGCGGCCCGCGCCCGACTTCGCCACCGCGGTGCAGAAGGCCCAGCTCTGGCTCGACGCGTTCTATCGCGGCCAGGTCGTCCTGGGCAGGCCCACCGCCCATGACGAGACCCGGCGGGGCTGGGTCTTCTCCTGCAACAGCAGGCGCTTCCTCGGCGGAGGGGCCTGGCAGGACGCCATGCTGGACGCGACGGTGGTCGTGCCGAAGGACGACACGGCGCCCTTCGGCCTGCCGAACTCTGACCCGTGGGCCTGGTTCCACCGCTGGGACAACGGCGAGAACTTCGGCACCCCCACGATGCCCCCGCCTCCCGCACCGGGTCACCCGTCATGGTTCGAGCCCACGCTCGCCCAGCTCGGCCCGGTGCTGTCCGTCTCCGAGCACGCGGACTGGCCCACGACGATGAACGCCGTGTCGGTGCTCCCCATCGGTGCCCGGGCCCTGGTCTGGATCCGCCGCACGGACGGACGGGGCCGCGAGGCCGTCGGCCTGCTGGTGAACGCGGTGCGGCTGCAGGACAGGGTCGTCGTCATCGACGGCTCCTCGGACAAGCCGTTCGCCTTCGACCCGACGAGCGTCCACCGTCTGCATGTCATCCGGTATCGGTGAGCCACGGGAGCCATGGGGATCCCCGGAAACCAGCCCCCTTCACCGGACGATCACACACGATTAGCGTGGCCTGCCGTGGCAGGAGACGGGAGATGGACGGGACGGGGACGTTCCCGGCGAGTGCCGGTGTGCGCGGTACTGGCAGGGGTCGTCCTCGCGGCAACGGGGTGCACAAGTGGCGCGCGGGACTCGGCCGGCGACGGCATGGCTCCTGCGGCGCGGACGTATCTGTCGAAGGCGCTGGACATCATGGAGGAGCACTCCCTGCTCCGCCATCGGATCGACTGGTCCGGCCTGCGCGACAAGGCGTTCGCGCAGGCTCACGGAGCACAGAAGCCCGCGGACACCTACGACGCGATCACATCGGCACTGGACGCTCTGGGCGACCGGCACAGCACCTTCTGGGAACCGGCCCAGGCCAAGGAGGCGATGGACACGCCCGCGTCGTCCTTCGACGGGCTGGAGGGCCGTCGGCTGAAGGGCGGGATCGGTTACCTCTCCCTGCCCGGCGTGAACGGCTCGTCCCGGACGTACGACGCCTACATACGCCAGGGCAGGCAGGCCGTGGCGAAGGCGAACGGGGCGGGGGCCTGCGGCTGGGTCGTGGACCTGAGGCAGGAGACCGGCGGCGGCATGTGGCCGGCGCTCGCCGTGGCGGCGCCGATCCTAGGAGACGGCACGGTGGGCGGGTTCGTCGACGCGGACGGCAAGAAGTCGACGTGGACGATCAGGAACGGCGTGCCGTATCTGGACGGCGAAGCGCAGGGCGGCGACGCCACCCGTCCTCTGGGCGGCGGCAGGCTGCCGGTGGCCGTGCTCATCGGCCGGCGGACGGCCAGTGCCGGCGAGGCAGTGGCGGTGGCCTTCCGCGGACGGCAGGACACACGGTTCTTCGGGGAACCGACGAGCGGCGTCCCGACAGGAAACGCCACCTACCGTCTGACCGACGGCGCCCTGCTCATCCTCACCGAGGTCAGGGACGCGGACCGCACAGGCCGGACGTACGACAAGCCGATACCGCCGGACGAGGAGGTCCTCAAGGATCCCCGGCCGTCGGCCCGCACGGAGGACGCCGTCCTGGACGCCGCCCACAGCTGGCTGCTCCGGCAGGATGCGTGCCGCGCGAGGTGACCGGCTGTGCGCTCGGATTCCGCGGGCCGCCGCCGGACGCCCGGCCGGCAGGCCGCCGGGTCGTAGCAGCGACACCGTCCGGGACGGGCGGGCCGACCGGTCCGCGCCCTTCAGGGGGTCAACGGCGAGGTGCCCGCGACGTCCCGGAAGAGGGTGACACCGCTCACTCCCAGGGCTGCGGCGAGGCCTCGCTTCGTGTTGGCGACGACACCGTTCTGGGCGATGTAGGCACCGTCCGTGGCGCCGCCGTTGTACAGGGCGGCGTGAGGAAGGTGCGCCTGGAGGTAGGCCGTGGTGCCGGCAACGGAACCACCGATGAGAGAAATGTTCCACCCGGCCCCCGTGCCGATCTCCTGAGCGACCCTTCTGATGCCGGTGATGAGGTCCGTCGCACCCTTTCCGTGGGTGCCGGTGGAATCACTGTGGATCATGAAGGTCTTGTTCCCCTTCTGCCCGCAGACGGCGACGCAGGGGGCCAGGTCGGACGTGTAGAGAACGGCATCCCTCCTGTCGTTGACCCGGCCTTTCATGTTTCCCTGTTCGACGTAGATCCCGATAAGAGGAAGATCAGGCATCTCTTGCTCCTCAGTGTGAATCGATCATTTTCCTCGACACCCGAGCACGGGAAATCCAAGGCTGGGCGCCTTTCCCTTCCCACGGTCTTCAACGTGTTCTGAGCGACGAGGGTTCGATTGGTTTCGTCGACGGGATTCGGTCGCCGGTCTGCCCCGCCCCGGCGGCTCGCTGGTCAACCGATGGTGTCCCGCGGGGAGGGCGGCATGGGTGCGGCGCAGAGCGCATCACCTCGCGGCACACCGGCCCTCGGTGCGAAGCGGACGCCGGGACGGACCGGCGGGCGCGGGCGGGCCGGCGCTGCGGGCGTGTGACGGCACACCACCCCCTTTCGGAGACGGTTCACGGGGGCCGGCAGTTCACTTCGGCGCACCGGAAAAAAGCAGTGAACTGTTTCGTTCGGGGGGCCGTTGTGGTGGCTGGAAGCCTCACGGCCGGTCGACCGGTTCCGTGGCTCTCCCGGCGTTCGCAGAACCTGAAGAGACGCCGTTCGCGGATACGTCACGTGTGCACGGGCAGTGCGTCGACGGCGTTCGGCCATCCGGTCGCGGACCGTGCCGGGGCACGGCAGAGCCCATCAGCCAAGGGAGGAGACAACCCGATGACCGATCCTGCGGCGGCCTCCAGCGGGTGGGTGCGTGGTCCGGTGGCCGTACGTCCGGACGATCCGCCGCGACGATCCGGTTCCGCGCCCGCCCATCCGCCCGAGCAGCCGTCCGCGGGCTCCTGGCCGCCGCCTCCTCCGCGGCGTTCCGGCGCCCCCGCTCAGGAGCCGCCGTCGTACCCGGCCGAGAACCCCGGGGAGGGCGGTGCGGGTTCGTGGTCACCGCCGGAACGGCGGCGGCATGGAGCCGAGGGGTGGGAGCACGGCGGCCACGGCGACGCGGGGCCCGGCCCGGGTCCGTCCCTGCCCATCAGCTGGGTCAACGCGCATGGCGGCGCGGGGGCGACGACCTTCGCAGCCACCCTCGGCGGGTTCGACGCCGGCAACCGGTGGCCGGAAGTCAGCAGGGAGCAGCCCGGGAACATCTTCCTCCTGGCACGGACCCACGCGGCGGGTCTGCGATCCGCCTCCCGCGCTTTGAAGGCCCTGCACACCGGCAAGCACCCGGCAGGAATCACCTTGATCGCGCTCGTTCTGGTGGCGGACGCCCCCGGCCGTCTGCCGCTGCAACTGTCCAGGCGGGTGCGGGTGCTTCGCTCCGCCGTCCCGACCTTCACCGTCCCGTGGATCCCGGCCTGGCGCCTCGGTGAACCGGCCACCAAGCCCCCGCGGGCAGTCACCGACCTGGCCGCGCTCATCCGGTCCGGGTCAGCTGTTCAGGGAGAGAAACGATGACCGCGCAGGCCACGTTCAGCACGCTCGCCGACACCTTCACCCCCGGTTCCGACGCCGACTTCCTGCTCGGAGTCCTGTCCTGGTGTGCGTCGGCGGCCGGAGTCGCGGGAGTGCTCATCACCGGAATGCTCATGGCACTGCAGCTGCGCCACGGCGAGATGGGCGAGGGCGCCTCGTACATGCGGGGGCTGTTCTTCGTGATGCTCGGATGCATCCTCGCGACGACCGCGGGACCCATCGTGAAGTTCCTCGGTCCTCTGACCCTTTGACGACGGCTGCTGCCGACGAGCCACCGTCCTTGCTCCACCCCCTCTGTACCTCATCACCCCCTTCTGGAGATGTGTCATGCTCACCATGTTGCTGGCTGCTGCCGTTCCCAACCCCAGTCGTCAGGCACCGGCCGAGCTCACCAACAAGGTCGACCTCGTCCTCGGCATCGCGGCCTGGGCGGGCACCGCAGCGGGCGTGGCCGGGGTGCTGGTGACCGGGGCCATGATGGCGATCTCCCTGAAGCGGGGAGAGGGATCCGAGCACATGAGCCGGCTCGGCATGGTTCTCGGCGGCTGTGTGCTGGTGGCGACGGCCGGACCGCTGGTCCAGTTCGTGTTCAACTGACCGGGCCGGGCCATGGCGATGTTCACACGTACGGACGACGGTGGCGGCGAGACACGTTTCTGGCAGCGCGGCCGGCTGCTCTCCGCCGGCTTTCTCGCCGCTGCACTCGGCATCTCGTTGGTCTCGTTCCTGACCGGCGGACACGACGAGGAGCAGCGGCCCGCTGCCCTCACGGCCCTGGGACCGCTGGCCCAGGGCCCGGACAAGGCCACCGGACGGCCGCCCGGCTGTCACACCGACGATGCCTCGGACGCGCTGCCCAAGCGCGCCCCCTCCGATGTGACGTGGCGGATGGTGGGCGGCACCCGTGTGCCCACCTCCGCCTCGGCCGGACCCACACGCGCCGCGGGCCCGGTGCTGTGGTGTTTCGCCCACACCCCGATGGGAGCGGTGATGGCGGCGCACGTCATCCCGGCCCAGATGACCGGGCCCGCCTGGCGCGAGGTCGTCGACGAGCAGGTCGTCGCCGGCTTCGGCCGGAACCTGTTCGTCTCGCAGCGGTCGTCCCTCGACGACGCCGAACTGGAGTCGCAGCCGACCGGGAGCTACGCCGGCTTCACGCTCGAGGACTACGACAAGGACAGTGCGGACGTCGGCATCCTGGTCAAGAACGCGCAGGGGGGCCTCCTGAGCAGCACGATCAGACTCCGCTGGAGCGGTGGCGACTGGAAGGTGGTGCCGGGCAGCGACGGCGGACTGCACTCGCAGGTGAGCGCGGCCGACGGAACCGACGGCTACATCCAGTGGGGGGTGTGAGATGGCGTGTCCGTCCGGTAACCCGGTCAAGGACTTCGTGGTCGGCTTCTTCAGTTTCCTCGGCGACCCGATCGGCACCATCATCAAGGGAATCGCCAACCAGGTGCTGGCCGGTGCCATCTCCGTGTTCGGCGACCTGGCCACCAACATCCCCACTCTGGTCACCGACGGCTCGGCCAAGGACGTCAGCGCCGAGACCCAGTGGGTGGTCGTCTACACCGCCGTCGGCTCACTGATCTTCGCCGCCGGGCGCATGGCCCTGGAACGCAGAGGCGAGGCGGGGACGGTGGCCCTGAAGGGCCTGATGCGCGTCCTGCTCGTGGCCGGTGGCGCGACGGCCGTGATGACCGCCCTGGCCAGCCTCTCGGACCGCTACGCGGACCACCTCTTCGCGTCCGGCGCCCAGAAACAGCTCACCAACGTCGGGTGCAGCAGCGGCGGAAACGGGATCGAGGCGTTCCTGCTGCTCGTTCTCGCCTTCCTGCTGCTCATCGCCGCGATCGTGCAGACCGTCCTGCTCTATGTGCGGCTCGGCGTGATGATCGTCCTGCTGGGCACCCTGCCGCTCGCGGCGGCGGCGTCCATGACGGAGTGGGGCAGCGGCTGGTGGCGCAAGCACATCGGCTGGATGATCGCCTGGCTGCTGTACAAACCCGCGGCGGGTCTCGTCATCTACGCCGGCGCGGCGATGATCTCCACAGGCAGTGACAGCGGCATCCACGAGAAGATCGCGGGCATCGGCGTCCTGCTGCTCTCCGCGCTGGCGCTGCCGGCACTGCTCAAGCTCGTCGTTCCGGCGACGGCCGCGCTGGGCAGCGGCGGGCAGGGCGCCACGGCGGCCGCCGCCGGCTCGATCGCCTCCGGCGCCAGGTCCATCGGCACGTCCGCGCTGTCCGGCGGGGGCGCGGGCGGCGCCGCCGGACGCTCCGGGGCTGCGGGCGCCCCGGGGCCGTCCGGCTCCCGGGGCGGATCCGGAGGCGGCGGCGCGTCCGGCCCCACAGGTCCCGGCGGCGGCGCGTCCGGACCCACAACTCCCGGAGGCTCAGGCGGCTTTGGACCCATGGGCGGCCAGGGCGGACCCGGAGGCGGCGGTCCGTCCGGCGCCGGGGCCCGCGCAGCGGCAGCCGCGGGACCGGCAGGTGCGGTCGTCAGTGCCGCGGTCACCGCGGCCAAGGCGGCCGGAAACCTGGCCACCGGCGCGGTCGAGGGTGCGGACGGCAGTCGCGGCCACAACACCTGACCGCCGGGGCGCCGGGCCTGACCGGTCCGGCGCCCCCACACGCGGCACCGGGGCCGCTCCTCGCGGCCCCGGATTCCCCCCGGCACCAGACGTCCACTGAAGCGCAGAGAGAGGAAACCCATGTCCACAGAAGTGGCCGCACGTCCCACCTATGGGAACTGGCGGCGTCCCCGCCGCCCGGGGCTCGGGCCGTTCGGCCTCGTCGGCACGTTCGGTGTCTTCGGCGGGCTCGTGCTCACTCTGCTGGTCTCGCTCATCTCCCTGCTGGCCGCGCTCACCGTCATCGTCCCGCTCGCCTTCCTGCTCGTCCCGCTGATGGTGCGCACGCAGGACGGCCGCAACCTCTACCAGCTGCTCGCCCTGCGCATCGGCTGGTTCCGGCGGCGGGCCAAGGGCGCACACGTGTATGTCTCCGGTCCGCTCTCGCAGCGTCCCGGCGGACGGTTCCGTCCTCCGGGACTGCTGAGCCGGGTCACCATGGACGAAGGGCGGGACGCCTACGACCGGCCCTTCGGCGTGCTGCACCACCCCGGCCGCAATCTCTACACCATCGTGCTGGGCTGCGAACCGGACGGCGGTTCCCTGGTCGACCCGGACCAGGTCGACGTCTGGGTGGCGGCGTGGGGCCAGTGGCTGGCACGGCTGTCCCACGAACCGCAGCTGCGCGGGGCCGCCATCATCGTGGAGACCGCTCCCGACACCGGCACCCGGCTCGCCAACGAGGTGCTTCCCCGTATCAAGGAGGACGCACCGGCCGCCGCCAAGGCCGTGATGCGGGAAGTGGTCGAGCGCTACCCTTCGGCATCCTCCGAGATGCACACCTACATCGCGCTCACCTACGGAGTGCCGCCGGGGCAGAAGCGGAAGCAGAGCGACATCATCACCGAGCTGGCCATCCGCATTCCCGGTCTGCTCGCCGGACTGGTGGGGGCGGGCGGCGGCTCGGCGTACCCGTTGTCGGCCGAGCGCATCGCGGAGGTGGTCCGCGTCGCCTATGACCCGGCCGTCGCGGGCGAGGTGCTCAGCCTGCGCGCGCAGTACGGCGGGACCGGCCTGGAATGGGAGGACGCCGGGCCCGCCGCCGCCTACGAGGCGGTCAACGCCTACCAGCACGACTCCGGTGTCTCCCGCACATGGCTGCTGACCCTGGCCCCGCGCGGCACGGTCGGCTCCAATGTGCTGCGCGGTCTGCTGGAGGCCGCGCCGGGCACCCGCCGCAAGCGCGTCGCGCTGGTCTACCGGCCCATCGACCCGGCCACCTCCGCCCGCATCGTCGAGGCCGACCGCCGCGCCGCCCAGTTCATGGCCAACTCCGGCCGGGGCATGGTGCAGGCCAGGGCCGCTTCCGAAGTGCAGGCCGCCGAACAGACCGCGGCGGAGGAGGCCGCGGGCGCCGGCCTGGTGGAGTTCTCCCTGATGGTCACGGTCACCGTCGACTCCCCGGATCAGCTCAGCGACGCCACCGTGACCATACGCAACCTCCAGGCGGCGGCCCGCCTCTCCTTGCGTCCGGCCGACCGGATGCAGGCCGCGGCCTTCACCTGCACGCTCCCCGTCGGTCTCCTGCCGTGGGAGCACACCTTCGTCCCGCAAAGCCTGCAGGAGGCGCTGTGAGCGACAGGAAGCTCAAGAAGAACGACAGACAGCTCAAGAAGGACGCCCTGAAGCAGGCGCGCGCCGCGTCCAAGGCCGCTGCCGGAGCACGCGGCTGGCCGGGGCCGGGCGGCGGTGAGGTCGGTCATCTGGATCCGCCGACCATGTGGCGTGCGACCACCGTGCAGGCCTGCGGCCTGTGGCCGTTCGCGGCGGGGTCCGGTTCCCCCATGACGGGTGTGCCGCTCGGCCAGCACCTGGACACCGGGGCGACGGTGTGCGGGGACCCGATCTCCTGGTTCACCCGGGCCCGTTACATCTCCAACCCTTCGCTGTTCATGCTCGGCATGCCCGGCCTGGGCAAGTCCACTCTCGTCAACCGCATGCTCATCGGGCTGTCCGCGACCGGGGTCGTGCCGCTGGTGCTGGGCGACCTCAAACCCGACTACGCCGACACGGTGCGTGCCCTGGGCGGGCAGGTCATCTCCATCGGGCGCGGCGTCGGCGGCATCAACGTCCTGGACCCGGGAGCCATGGGTGCCGCCGCGGCCAGGATCGGCGGCGAGGCCGGGCGGGCACTGGCTGCCGAGACGCACGGCCGGGTGCTGAACATGGTGGCCGCCCTCATCTCCGTCGTCCGCAGCCGTCCGATGGACGATCATGAACAGTCGGTACTCTCGGCCGCCCTGCACCACTTGCGCGAACGCACCCCCGCGGGCCGGGCGCCGTTGCTGCCCGATCTGCTCGCGGTGCTGCACGAAGGGCCCGACCGGGTACGCGCGGTCACCCTGGACCGGGGCGACGACACCCGCTACCGGGAGGCGGTCGATCCGCTGCACCGGTCTCTGCTCGGCATCCTGGACGGACCTCTCGGCGACACCTTCGCCTCCGAGACCTCCACCAGGATCGACCCCAGCGCCCCCGCGGTGTGCATCGACATCTCCCGTATCGGCGAGGCCGACACCCAGCTCACCGCCGCGGCGATGCTCGCGGCCTGGTCCGACGGACTGGGCACGGTCGCCGCCTCGCACGCCCTCGCCGACGCCGGACTCATCCCCCGGCGCTGGTTCTTCGCCGTGCTCGACGAGCTGTGGCGGCCGCTGCGGGCCGCGTCCGGCATCGTCGACCGCATCGACGCGCTCACCCGTCTGAACCGGTCGCTCGGCCTGGGGGACGCGAAGATCACTCACACGTTGAAGGACGCGGAGGCCCTCGGCAGTGAATCCGACCGGGCCAAGGCGCGCGGCTTCGTCGAGCGCGCCGGCATGGTCGTGTGCGCCGGTCTGCCCCGTACCGAGATGGAGGAGCTGGGCCGGGTGGTCGGCCTGTCCGCGCGGGAGATCGACCTGGTCTCGTCCTGGTCGTCGCCGCCCGGCTGGGCGGTCAGCGGCCTGCAGGAGGAGCCGCCTGGACGCGGCCGCTTCCTGATCAAGGTCGGCGGCCGGCCGGGCATTCCCATCAAGGTCGCCATCACCGACACCGAGCGGGAGCTGCACGACACCAACAGCCGTTGGCTGGCCGGCGCCCCGGAGCCGAGGGCGGCCATGGGCGGCTGGGAGGGGGCGGCGTGAGCACGGCGCGGCCCGGATCGCGGATCTCCGGCAGTGACCTCGCGCCATGGGCGATCGTCGCCGTGGCCGCGGCGGCCCTGGTGGTCTTCGGGGTGGTGTGGCTGGGCGGGACGGTCGGCGCCGCGGTGTCGGGAGCGGGCTTCGATCCTCCGCCGTTCGCGCTGTCGTCCTTCGCCGGCCTGGTCAGCCACGGCCCGGGGCACCTGTGGCCGGGCGCCCCCGCCGTGGCGGTCTTCGGCGGCATCGCGGCCGTGCTCGCCCTCGTCACGCTGCCCGTCGTGCTCGTGCTGAACGCCGTGCGCCGGCGCCGTCCGAAGACGAAGGGACTGGCCGGCGTGCGCGAGCTGGCGGCCCTGGCACCCGAGGGCATCGCCCAGCGCGCCCGGGACCTGCGCCCGACGCTGAAGGGCGTGAAGGATCTCGATCCCGACGAGACCGGCAATCTGCTGGGCGATCTGGATCCCCACGGGCCCGAACTGCGCTCCTCCTTCGAGGACGTGGAGCTGGACCTGATGGCACCGCGCGCCGGGAAGTCCACCGGCATCGCCATTCCCCGTGTGCTGCGGGCGCGCGGTGCCGTGCTGCTCACCTCCAACAAGTCGGACGTGTACGCCGTCACCCGCGCCGAACGCGAAAAGGTCGGCCATGTGTGGACCTTCGACCCGCAGGGCATCGCCCACGCCCCGCGTGAGATGTGGTGGGACATGCTCGCCGACTGCGTCACCATCGAGGGCGCCCGTCGGCTGGCCGGTCACTTCGTGGCCTCCGTCAACGACGACGCGTCGAAGAAGGACTTCTGGATCTCGGCGGCGCAGAACACGCTCACCGCGCTCTTCCTCGCCGCGGCGGGCGGCCGGGCGTCGGTGACGGACCTGCTGGCCTGGCTCGCCGACCCGGCCGACCGCACCCCCATCGACCTGCTGCGCGACATGGGTATGTCCGCCCTGGCCGAACAGCTGCAAGGCACGGTGCGCGGCGCGGTGGAAACCCGCGACGGCATCTACGAGACCGCCCGTCAGTGCGTGGCCTGCCTGCTCGACCCCGAGATTCTGGCCTGGGTGACACCGGACCCCTACCGGGCGGAGTTCCGGCCCCATGAGCATGTGCTCTCCCGGGACACGCTCTACCTGCTGTCCAAGGACGGCGGTGGCTCCGCGGCGGGTGTCATCGCCGGTCTCGCCGACGCCACCATGCGTGCCGGTGTGGTGGCCGCCGAACGCATGGGCGGCCGGCTCGATCCGCCCATGACGGCCGTGCTCGACGAGGCCGCCAACGTCTGCCGCATCTCCGACCTGCCCGACCTGTACAGCCACTTCGGCTCTCGCGGCATCAACGTCGTGACTCTTCTGCAGAGTTACCGGCAGGGCAGCCGGGTGTGGGGCGAGGCGGGCATGGACGCGCTGTGGAGCGCCGCGACGATCAAGCTGCTCGGCGCCGGTCTGGACGACGCCGACTTCGTCGACAAGATCTCCAAGCTCGTGGGCCAGCACGACGTGAGCACCGTCAGCCTCTCCAAGAGCCGGGACGGCACCTCCCGTTCCGTCTCGTACCGCCTCGACCCGATCCTCCCGCCCGACCGCATCCGCGCCCTGCCCAAGGGCACCGCGCTGCTGCTGGCGACCGGGGTGAAGCCGGCTCTGATCCGCCTGAGGCCCTGGTACAAGGAGCCCGGCGCGGCCGCGATCTCGGCAGCGGCGAAGAAGGAGACCGAGGCCATCACCCAGCGTGCCGCACAGAAGTGGTCAGCACATGCCGCCGATCAACGCATATAACAACGGCGACCGGCACCGTGCCGGGTACGGCCCTGGTGCCCTGGGCGACAGCGGGTCTTCCGGCGGGCCGTACCCACCGCCGGGAGCGGACCCGGAATACGGCTCGTATCCGCCGGACACCGGTTCCGCGACCGGCATGTACGGGCGGCCCGGGGCGGCCGAGGACGACGACGCATGCCCGCCGGCCGGCTGGGGCCGTGCGCTCTACGCCCCTGCTGCGGAGGCGGCCGCGCACGGCCCGCATCCCGGACCGTCCGGCGGCGGCCTCCCCCGGGTGACGGCCCCAGTGCCTGCGCCCGCTGCCGTGCGACCGCCCGGTGCGCAGGCCGAGGCCCCCGGCGCCCCGTACGACGGCTCGGCGGTGCCGGCCGCGGACCTCGCCGCCGGGCCGCCGGCGGCGGCGCGGGCGCCGGAACAGCCCGCGCCGGGGCTTGCCGACGGCTCCTGGGAGCGTGGCACGGAGGGCGGGGCCGGTCCGCGGGAGCCGGCTGCCGCGACGGGTCCGTACGACGCGGCCGGCCCTTCCGGTCCGCTCTCCCCGCCGCCGCACCCCGGCCCCTCCGGCGCGCCCGCCGGCCCTCCCTCAGTGCCTGCCCCCGAGCGCTCCGCGCCCGTCGGGCCGGACGAGGCGCCGCAGGGCACAGCGGCCCCCTCACCGCCACCGGAGCCGGAGCCGGTTGACGCCGGTGCGCCGGACGACCGGCCGCAGCCGCCGGCCGGCACGGCCGCCCCTGCGCAACCGGACGGTACTGCGCCGCCCGACGCCGACGACGGGGAACCGGCCGAGCAGCCCTCCACCACCGACCCGGCGCCCGAGGACGACGACGCCTCACCGCCGTTCATCCTCTACAAGGCGGGCGAGGAGTTCCTGAGCGCTCTGCAGGAGCTGACCCTGTGGGTCGACGGTCTGCTGCTGCCGGTCTACGGCAGGGAGGTGACCTCCACGGCCCCCTGGTGTCCCCGGTGGTGGGAACACCTGGAAGCGGTTGCGCAGCTCTACGGTCTGTGGATGGCCTGGCAGGAGATGACGGGTCCCGGCTCACCGCTGTCCGGCCCGGCCGCCTGGCACCGGGACTGCCTGGGACCGGTGATGGCGTCGTTGCGTGATCCCGCGGGCCCGTTCGCCGGCTGCAAGCCCGGCAGTCACCGTGCGAAGGAACCGCCGCAGAGCGAGCAGCTGTGACGATGCGGCGCTGCCCCTTCCGGGGCGGCGCCGCGGTCCTCCGCGGGCGGAACCCCGATGGGCCGGCCCGCCCGTGTGTCACGAGGTGCCGTGAGGCCGGCGGGCATCCCTCCGACGCCGGTCACCGGCGGCCGGGCGAGCACGCACGGGAAGCCGGCCCGGATCGACCGGCCGGCACATGTCCGCCCCTTGGGCCGGGCGCGTTCGCCCAGTCCGCATCCGGCCCGAAGCAACCAGGAAGCAGTCTCGTGCAGCACTTCACGTCTCCGGTTCGGCGCCGCGGCACCTGTGCCCGGCGCGTCGCTCGCCCCTTTGCGCACGGAGCGGCCCGGTGAGCCGCTCCCCAGCCACCGCGTCCCGGGTCCCGACGCCCGAGCAGCCCGCGGGCGACGCCCCGGCCCGGACGGCGGCCACCCGGATCTCGGAGATCGACGCCCTCCGGGGCTTCGCCCTGCTCGGCATCTGCATGGTCAACGCCCCGGTCCTCGCCGGTGCCTCCGACCTGGGTACACAGCCGGGCGCCCCCCTCGCCGACCACGTCGCGGCCTGGCTCGTGACGGCGCTGTTCACCACCAAGTTCTACCTGATCTTCTCGTTCCTGTTCGGCTACAGCTTCACCCTCCAGATGCGGGCCGCCGAGCGGGATCATGTCCCCTTCGCGAGCCGGCACGGCCGCCGTCTGCTGGGGCTGTTCCTGCTCGGCCTCGCGCACGCGGTCCTGCTCTATGCCGGCGACATCCTGATGACCTACGCGGTGCTGGGCCTGGTGCTGTTCGCCGTACGCGGCCTGCGGGCACGCACGGCACTTCGTGCCGCGGCGCTCCTCGTCGTGTTCCTGGCAGCCGTCTTCCTGGCTGTCGGCGTCTTCGTCCTGACCCTGCACGCCCCCGAGCGGAGCGCCGCGGGTGTGTCGGCGGCGCGCGAGGCGGCGGCCTTCCGGGGCGGCCCGCTGTCCGTCGTGCAGGCCAACGTGCGTGCGTACCGGGACACGCTGGGCGGCGCGATACTGTACTCCGCACATCTGTTCGCAGCTTTTCTGGTGGGGCTCGCCGCGGGCCGGCACCGGCTGCTGGAGCGTCTCGACGAGCCCACGCAGCGGACCCGCCTGGTCATCAGGCGCCTGCTGAGGACCGGTGTGCTGGCAGGAGTGCCGGGCGGCGTGTTCACCGCCATGTGTGCCTACGGCCCGCTCGACAGCCGCCTGTACTACCTCGGCCAGGCCGTGGACCTTCTCACGGCGCCCGCCCTGGCCACCGCCTATGTCTGCGCCGTTGTGACGCTGCTGCAGGGCCGGTTCGGTCCGAGGCTGCGCCGGGCCCTCGCGCCGGCCGGGCGCATGTCGCTGTCCAACTATCTCTCGCAGTCCCTCGTCCTGGCCCTGATCTTCACCGGCTACGGACTGGGGCTGTACGGCAGGGTGGGCCCCGCCGCGCTCGTCGCGGTGTGCCTCGGCCTCTACGCCGCGCAACTCGCCTTCAGCGCCTGGCTCATGGCCCGCTCCCGCTACGGCCCCGCCGAACTGCTGCTGCGCCGCATCACCCTGGGCCGCCACGCCTGGCGTACGGCCCGCGGCCTCGTCCCGCACCGCGAGGGGTGAGCCGAAGCGGTGTGACCGGCCGGACGGCCCAGGTCTCACCGCGCGCGTGGGCGACGACCCGTCCCGCGCAGGAACGCGACACTCCCCCAGCCGGGTGTCGCCGCATGCTCGATGCCGCCCGCACATCTCCGCGCCGGACCGTGCCGGACCGTGCCGGCTCGGCCCGAGCGCCGGTTCACGGAGCTGAGGCCACCGCACACGCCGCGGTGCCCACAAGCCGGTCCAGGCCTGGAGAAAGACCTCCAGGCCTGGACCGGCCGGTGCGGCGCCTGCACGACGCCTGCACGCCGGCCGGGACGCTCATACCCGCATCACGTCCCGGCCGGCGTCCCGTCACACGTCGCCGAAGAAGACGGACGAGATCTTGTTGTCGAAGTTGACCGTCGAGAGGTCGTCGGTGGACTTCTCGATCACCAGGGACTCACCCGTGCAGCCCTTGCCGGACCACACCTTCACGGGCTTGTCGGTCTGGATGCCGGAGGCCACTCCCGGGCGGAACACATCGACGCAGCCCTGACCGGAGATGCCCTGCGAGGCGTTGTTCTCGGAGAAGTCACCCGGGTCGTCGAAGAGCGTCACGCTGCCCTGCCGCGGCGTGGCCTGCGCCCCGCCGCCGGTGGTGTCCTGGCCGTTGCCGCCGTTCTGGCCGTTGCCGGCGTTGTCCTGGCCGTTGCCGCCGTTCTGCCCGCTGCCGCCGCCCCGGGAGGGGCCGAAGAGCTGGCCGCGCACCGCACCGTCGGGGAATTCGGAGGTGTGCAGGTTGGAGTAGAAGTCGGCGGGGTCGTCCTGCAGCTGCTTCACCACCGCCGGGTCCTGGTTCGTCGCCGTGCCCGAGATGGCGAAGATGCCGTCGGGGACGGGCGTGGTGAACAGCGGCACCTTCACGTCGCCGTTCTTGCCGAAGGGGGCCTCGTGGATGTGGCCCAGGGTCGGGGCGGGGATGTTGACCCAGGCCATCGAGTAGCCCACGGAGGTTCCCCGCGGGTGCAGGAAGGTGATGGCGTGACCGTCCGGGTCACCCACCTTCTTGCCGGGGGCCTGTACCTCCTGGTCACCGTCCATGAGGGAGCGTTCGGACCCGCCCTCGACGATGCTGAGCGGGTTCACCTGGCCCCGCACCGGCTTGAGCTGGCCGCGCACCGCTCCGCCCGGGAACTCCTTGCTGTGCAGGTTGACGTAGAAGTCGGAGGGGTGCGCACGCAGCTGCCGGGCCAGTGAGGCGTCGGTGACGGTCACCTGACCGGCGGCGGCGTCCACGGTGTCCGGCATCGCCGTGGTGAACAGCGGAACCTTCACATCGCCGTTGACTCCTGCTGCGCCCTGGTGGATGTGCCCCAGGGTGGGCGCACCGATGCCGCGCCACTTCAGGGCGAAGGTGACACGGTCCCCCTTGACCTGCACCAGGGCCTGAGCGGAGCCGTCACGGTCGCCGACGGCCGGGCCGCCGGCGACGGGCACCTCCTGGTTTCCGGTCATGGTCGCGACGAACGACGCCGACGGCCCACGGGCCGGGGCAGTGGGCGCATGGTCCGCCGCCGCCCCACCCATGTTCATGCCGCCATGGGCACCGTTACCCGTGTGGGCGAAGGCCGGGGCAGCTGTACCCATGCCGACCGTCACGGCCGCGGCGGCGAGGACGAGAGAAATCTTGCGCACGTCTTCCCAACTTTCCGTTCGGAGTGTTGCCATTTCGGGATCCCGGCAACGTGTCCTACGGAGCAGGCCTCAGGGGAGTTCTGTGCCGGACGACACACTTTTTTTTCGCATCCGCGCGAACGGAACACGCGGTCGCTGCGTATGCCACGGATGACATCATCGGCCGCCGCGGCGTCCTCGCCATGCCCTCGCCGGGCAACGCCGGCCACCGTCTCGACCGAAGGACTTTCCTTTCCATGCGCACCCGCAATCTCGTGCTGGCGGCCACTGCCGTCTCCACCGCTGTGTTCACCCTGTCCGCCTGCGGCGGGAATGCGTCCGAGAAGGGGCAGCATGCGGCCGGGGCACCACGAAACACCACATCCACTGTCTCGGTGAAGCTCGCCGACTCGGAATACGGGCGCATTCTGGTGGACCAATCGGGGCGCACCCTCTACGCCTTCACCAAGGACAAGGACGGCGCCAGCAATTGCAGTGCAGACTGCATCGCGGTGTGGCCCGCCCTGACGACCGGATCGCAGCCTCAGGCAGGATCCGGCGCGCAGCGGCCGCTGCTGGCGGAAACGCAGCGCACCAAGGGCGTAGCCCAGGTGACATACAACAACTGGCCGCTGTACTACTACGTCGGGGACGCGGTGGCCGGCGATGCCAACGGCCAGGGAATCGACGGCCAGTGGTTCGTGGTCTCCGCGGACGGCAAGCTGGTGAAGAAGCCCGCGAACTGAAACCGCCGGCTTCGGGGATCGGAAGGCGGGGTGCGAGAGCTGTGCCGGCGGCCGGAGAGGCCTCGTCTCCCGCCCTCTGCGCCCCGATGCGGCCGTCTGCCGCGGGTCCGGGCGTCGTCCACGGCCCGGACCCGCGGCAAGCGGCCGCATCTCCGGCAGGTCTGCGCGTACGGCGCCCGGCGAGGGGCCGGCCGCTGCCGGCGGCACGGCGAGCCGGCCATCTGTCCCGTGGGACGTCGACGGCCGGGGATCCGCTCCGGCGGGGAACGCGGCGCGGCTGCTCGCCGCGGTGTCGCCTGCCGGCAGGCCGGGCACCTCGGCCGGAGGTGACCCGGCGGGGGCCGTCAAGCTCTCATCGACGCGGACCTCGGCCGGTGCGGGCGGATGCGGTGTACGCCTGGGATCCGACCGCGCGGGTGATCGCCGCAGTGCCGGAGGAGTTCGTGTTCCCCCTGCCGGAGCCGGCCGCTTGCCGGCTTCCGCGGATACTCAGGGACGCCACCTCCGCTCTGGTGTAGCTCTGTGCGGCGGAGGAGGCCGACGCCGCGCGTCGGCGCACGGCCGGCTCCTGCTCTCGGCGGGTACGCTGCCCTTCCGCTCCCCTGTCCGGCGCGAGCCGGGGAACCGTGGACGCCACCGCACTCGCACGGGACGGCGCATCGGGCTGCCGGTCGAGCGCCTTCAGCGCCAGCCGGGCTCCCTCGGCCGTCAGACGCCCCACCGTGGCGCCCAGCCCCGCCCCGGCGAACGCCCCCACCAGACCTGCGGGCGCACCTATCGCAAGCCCCACCCCGGCACCGACCATCATGGCCCCGCGAGGGTTGTTCGCGATGTACCTCAATACGGGAACGGCAAGCGCCTTGGCCTTGTCCAGCACGGCGCCGAACCGTTTCCTCGCGGAGGAGTCCGTGGATTCCGGCACCGATGTCCTCGCATTCGTCTCCTCGGCGAGGCGGTACTGCGGCCTGAGGGGGACATCCCAGAACGGCTCCTGGCGTGCACTGTGATCATGGGGTGGCGCACCGGAAGTCGAGGCGTTCGCCGTCAGCTTGTCCAGCGCCCCCTGAAATGCCATGATCCGCTCGGCCGAATGGTCCCCGGGAAGCCCCCAAGGGTTGCTCACGCGCGATGCGCGAGCCGACGGCACGGAGGCATAGGACAACCAGTCTCCGGAATCTCTCCGGCCGGCGGACTGCACGAAGTCCCGGTCGTCGGTATCCCATTCTTGCTGTGATTCGACGCCTGTCCGGTCCTGTCTGCGCGCCAGGCGCTCATACTGCTCCTGCTGCGCGAGCAGATAATTGTCCAAGCCGCCGCTCTCGTTGATCTCCTGGCCCAGTCCCTCAGCCCAGCCCGGCAGCCCGCCCTGCGGTGTATCAGCCATCTCTACCTTTTCTTTCGGCCTTTTCCCTCCTCCCCTCACCTACGTAAGGCGCTCGGTGACAGTTCACCGTGCACAGTGCACCGCCCGAGGCGGCACGGTGCTGCCGCGCAGCGCCCTCGGCCGCTCACACCGCAGTGCCAGGGCAGTCCGGCGGATGCAGGTCCCGGCGGCGCCGGGCGCGACCAGGGCTCTTGCGCCCGGCGGCGCCCCGGGTACCCGACGGTCCCCGCGATGTGAACTGTGCGCGGACGCCTTACGTAGCACGGGCGACAGCTCGTCTCAGTACCGCTGCTACGGAGTACCCGCTTTGACCACAGGCATCCAGCCCGACCGTCTCCGCCGCGCGGCCGGCACCGCTCTCGCCGCCGTCACACTGGCCAGTCTCACTGCCTGTTCCGGCTCCTCCCCCACGAACGATCCGGCCGCCCGGGCGCACACCGACACGTCGGTGACACGCAGCACGGCCGGCTACCGGAACGAGGCCGCGCCCGACGGCGCGCCGGGCGTCTTTGCCGTCCAGGCCGCGACCGGCCGCATCACCGGCCTCGCCGGCCAGTGCCTCGACGCGGCCGGGTCCGGTGACGGCGCCCCCGTGCGCATCCACGGCTGCAACGGCACCGCGGCCCAGGAGTGGACCGTCGAACCTGACGGCACCATCCGCGCTCTGGGCAAGTGCCTGGACGTCACCGACGGGTCCACCGCCGACGGCGCCACGGTCCAGTTGTGGACCTGTACCGGCGGCGCCCATCAGAAGTGGACGGTCAACACGGCCCACGACATCGTCGACCCGGCGGCGGACAAATGCCTGGACGTCACCGATCGCAACCCCGCCGACGGCACCCGCGTCCAGATATGGAGCTGCACCGGCGGCGCCAATCAGAAATGGACGGTCAACACAGCCCACGACATCGTCGACCCGGCCGCGGACACATGCCTGGACGCCACCGACCGCAACCCCGCCGACGGCACCCGGGTGTGGAGCTGCACGGGCGGAGGGGACCGCAAGGGCAGCGCACCGGCCGGACAGTCCGGAGACACCTGCTGGGCGACCCACTACGGGCCGGAGCCGGCCGGCGCCCTGACAGCCAGCGGCGAACTCTACGACGGCGACGCCGACACGGCCGCGACCTCGCTGAGCCGCCGGCCCCAGCTGCCCTTCGGTGCCCGGGTGCGGGTCACC
Organism: Streptomyces thermoviolaceus; assembly: GCF_045209695.1. Taxonomy (NCBI): domain Bacteria; kingdom Bacillati; phylum Actinomycetota; class Actinomycetes; order Kitasatosporales; family Streptomycetaceae; genus Streptomyces; species Streptomyces thermoviolaceus. The sequence goes on from NZ_CP109280.1 coordinate 2,399,077, forward strand.
AACGTCGCCAACGGCAGGTCGCTGGTGGTCCGTATCAACGACCGGGGCACCTATGCCTGGACCGCGCAGGAGCCCAAATGTCTCGACCTCACCGACAGCGCCTTCAGACGGCTCGGCGGACGTCTCGATCCCGACGACGGTCACATCGTCGTCACCGAGAAACTGCTGGACTGACCGTCGTCCGCCGGCCCTGTGACGTCACCGTGTCCTGCCCGGCGACCTCCAGCCGGGCCCGGAGCTTGCGCAGGGCGTAGTGCTGGCGGGACTTGACCGTCCCCGTGGGCACACCCAGCAGCTTGGCCGTCTGTTCGAGCGTCTGGTCCCGCATGTACGTGTGCACCAGCACCTCGCGATGCTCGGCCGACAGTGCGCGCAGCAGGCGCACGGAATCCATCGCGGCCAGCACCTCGTCCACATGGTCGCGGACCACGGGTTCGGCGAAGTCCATGGACACCGACTCCCTGCGGACGGCCGCCCTGCGCTGCCGGTCGATGACCAGGTTGCGGGTCACCGTCAGCAGCCACCCCCGCACGGATCCCCGGGTGGCATGGAGCCGCTCCACATGGGGCAACGCGCGCACGAAGGTTTCCTGGACGATGTCCTCGGCCAGGTGAGGGTCGCCGAGCAGTTTCTCCGCGTACGCCACCAGGGACCTGCGATGGCCGGCGACGAACGTCCTCGCCAGCTCGTCGAACGCACGGCTGGACACCGGGAGTCCGTGCACATCAGACGTCTGTGTCAACGGGTTTCCTACAAGAAGATGGGCAGTGGGGACCGTTCCGGTCGAAGCCGGCTGTCGGATGCCTGACCGTAGGCAGACCCGTGTGCCGAATCACTGCCGTCGCTGTGCCGTCCGTCGTCAGTCGCTCGGCACCATGGGCATCCGGCCCGCTCCCCCGGCTCCCGCGTGACGCTCGCGCTGAGGGCCTCCCGGTGCCCGCACACCACCTCTGCCCCGTCTCGGCACCTGCCACACCTGCTCTCAGCCGTCCGGCCGGACGCGCGCGTACCCCGTGCCCGGCGGCAGGTCCTCGGGGCCCGAGCCCCGGCGGACCGGACGTGCCGCGACAGCCACGAGACACCTGCAGGAGCCACGTGTGCTCACACCACAGCACCCCGGACTCTCCCCCTCACGGGTCCCCGGGTTCGCAGCACGGGCCCGGTCGCAGCACGTGAACTCGACACCTGCGACACACGTATGAGGTGTGGGAGACCACCTCGGCAGTGACAGGGAAAGGGGACGAAGGGTGCTGGTACTTTCCGGTTGGAGCAGCCGAGCAGCGTGCACGTCCGGCAATGCGGAGGCACTCTTCGCGGATGATCCCGTCCAGCGAGCGGCCACTGCGGTGTGCGCGGACTGTCCGGTGCGCACCGAGTGTCTTGCCTACGCTCTGGACAACCGCATCCATCACGGCGTCTGGGGCGGCATGACGGAACGAGAGCGTCGCGCGCTGCTGCGCAGCCGTCCTGCGGTGCCCTCCTGGCAGCGCCTCCTGGACACGGAGCATGCCGCGGACACACCTCTGCCGCGCGTGAGTTGACGCGGCATCGGAGGCCGAGCACGCCCGGCCTGGTGCCGGTCAGGGCCCTGCCCCACCTCGTCCTCCGATGCGGTCGTGTCACAGGGATGCGAGCTCTGCCTGTGCCTGCAGTTCCTCGCGAAGCGCCCGCAGGGCGTAATACATACGGGATTTGACCGTCCCCACCGGCACACCCAGCACTTCAGCGGCCTCTTTGATCGTCTGCCCCATGAAGAACGTCTCGTACAGCACTTCTCTGTGGGCCTGGGACAGATGTTTCATGGCCTCGTTGACGACGACGCCCGAGAGGGTCTGGTCGACACCGTTGTCCTCCGACGGTGTGAACTCGAGGACTTCGGGCACCTCGACCTCACGCGGCCGGACGCTCCGTTTCCGGTAACCGTCGATGACCAGGTTCCTGGCCACCCTGAAAAGCCACGGGCGAAGGTTTTGCCCGTGTCCCGGCAGCTGCTTCTCCCAGCAGCGCAGAAGCACCTCCTGGACGATGTCCTCCGCCAGATGACGGTCTCCGCCCACCAGTCGTGCCACATACCGCAACAGGTCCGGAGCCACCTCGTCGTATGTCGACTTCAGCAACCGCTCCCTGTCACTGAGCGATCCGTTGGAGCCCGATGTGACGTCACTCAAGGCAAGACCCCTTTCATCGCTTCGGCTTGACCCGGCTGGTACACCTGGCCGACGCGTCGGGCGGACAACGCCCGTTCGCTCAGTGCAACGGGTCTCGGCGACGCGCAGTTCACTGATCCCTCGGTGTGGTCGCCGGCATCAGGCGGCGGGCCGGAGAACGAGCGGATGCGGGATCCGCATGTGTCGGCCGCGCAGCACCGCCGGGCGGTGTTTCCGGCGGCGGCCGGTCGCGGCCCACAGTGCGCGCCCGGCGCAAGAGCACCTGAGGAAACTGCTCACCGCGGCCCGAGGAACCACTTACGGCTGTCATACGTAGAAAGAAGAGTGAGAGTGGACCAGCTTGATGGAGTGCCGCATGAGTGCGATCGATCCGGACAGAAGCGAGTCGGCATCAGGGCCGTCGAGCAGCAGGGAAGACAGTGAGATGCAGGTCTGGGAGGAGATCGAGAAGACCGCTCAGGAATATGAGAAATGGCTGGAGCACGGCCGGAAGCGGCCGGTCTCATCGGCGGCGGAAGGAATCAGCCGCATCCACGATTTTCTGCAGCACGGTGCCAAGCCGTCCCCGCCGGCTCCGAGCGGGCTGAAGTTCGTGGCGTCTCGGCCCGTCCCCGGGACTACGGCCGCACCCAGCAGCCGGCCTCAACAGCAGGCGCAGCGGGGCCGGGCTGCCGTGCCGAACAAGCCTGCGTCCCCGCGGAGGCGTGCGGCCCCCTGAGCCGCGCCAAGCGGAGCTGGGTCACGCCCCTCGGGCTCGGCGACCGTCGACGACGTTCCCGTCGACGACGCCAGGCGTGCGCCCGACCGATGGCGAGGCCGAGCGCACGCCTGGTGTGCGCTGCTGGGCAGGGGCCGGCCGTCATCGACCGGGCCGCACCACCCCGAGGATCTGCATGGAGGCAACCGGCGCCGTGGTGACCGTGCGGCCCGGCCTGGGCGCATGCACGATCTCTCCGCCGCCGATGTACATGCCGACATGGCTGGCGTCGGTGAAGTAGATGACGAGATCACCCGGCCGCATCTGGTCCATGTTCACATGCGGCAGCTGGCGCCACTGCTCCTGGGACGTGCGGGGAATGGGATGTCCGGCCGCGGCCCAGGCCTGTGAGGTGAGCCCCGAGCAGTCGAAGGAGTTCGGACCGGCAGCGCCCCAGACATACGGTTTGCCGATCTGCGCCGTGGCAAAGGCGACTGCCTTTTTGCCGGCCGCGCTGGTCGCACTGCCGAGCTTCTTGAGGATCCCCGAACTCGCCCATTGTGCCTGCGCCTTGGCGGCGCTTTCCGCCTCACGCTTCTGCAGGCTCTTCAGCTGCTCGGCCGCCAGATGCTCCTCGATGGCGTGCGCCTTCGCTATCCGGTCCTCAATCGTGCGCTTGGCCTCACTTTTCTTCTGCTGCACCGCTCGCAGTTCGCGCAGGCGCCGTGCGGCCTGCGCCGACTTGGTCTGCAGGGATTTCTTCTCCGCGTCCACCGAGGAGATCAGCTGTACGACACCCAGCTGGATCTGGTTCGTCTGGGCGGCGTTGTCGAGCGTGCCCTGCGGATCGGAACCCAGAATCAACTGGATCTCGGGCGGCAGCCCCGCACCGCTGTACTGAGCGCGCGCGGCGGCGCCCGCCTGGGCGGTGAGCTGCTGCAGCCGTGACTTGCTGCGGGCCATCTGTCTCTGCAGAGCGGTCACGCTGCGAGACTGCTGATCGGCCTTTTGCTTGGCGGCGTTGTAGGCATCCGTGGCGACTTCGGCACTGTGGTACAGGCCGTCCAGCTCTTGCTGCACCTGTTCGAGAGTGGCCGGTTGATTTCTGGTGGCGGGTGAGGCCCACGCCTGAAGCGGTGCCGCAACGGAGACGACGCAACTGATGGCGACAGTGGTGAGCAGCCGGTGGTTGTTGCTGAGCACCTTCCACCTCTCAAGGACGAGCAGGAGCAGGAATCAGGTGTGCCGAGACCGGCCCAGAAACGGGCAGGACGGCATCCGTGTCATGAAACGGCGCTCCCGCGCACCTGGTTCACACCGAAGGCGATTGAACCGATGTCCGCCGTCGTCCGTTCTGCTTCTCGAGACGTCCGACTGCCCCGCTTCCCGGATGTTCAGTGCGGTCGGTGAGCGTACTGATCGGTGCCTGATCGGAGTTGATGTGTCACTGTTCGGCCAGCTGAAGGTGTCGAAGCGAAGCGGAAACACGCCGCACGCCGGCACAGCCGCACCGAGGCGCACAGAAGTCCTCGTCCCCGACGTCGGCCCGGCGATGGTCGACGGGCAGCCGCTGTCGGTCGAGGGGCACCAGACGGCCCAGGACGCTGTGCTCGACCACCTGCACCGCCATGCCGCGGCTCTCGGAGGGACCGTGGAGGCCCGAGTGGTCGACAACGCTGCACAGGTCGTGCTGGAGCTGTCGGTGGCGCCGGACGGCTCCAGCCGCATCATCAGCGCCCGGCCCTCCCCTGCACCGGACCGTTCCTCTCGTCCTCCCGTCCGGCAGGCGGCTGCCGGCGAAGCACGGCCTGCTCCCCTGCCCCGCCGACCGGTGCAGCGGCGACGCGCGCCCGAGCGCAGGGGCACCGCTGACGCTCCCCTTCCCGAGGTGCTGGCCCCGCAGATCGGTGAGATCAACCGGCTGATCGAGGCGGGGCTGCTGCACGAGGCCCGCGAGAAGTGCAGTGCCCTGCGCGAACAGCTCACCTCCGAAGAAGGGGACAGCCACCCGCACGCCCTGGAGGCACGCTCCCTGGAGGCCTACGCCAGCTATCTGACGGGAGATCATCAAAGCGCCATCATGCTGGCCCTGGGGGTGGCCCGCGTGCGGTGCAGCCAGCAGGATCCGAAAGCGGCGGACGAGGTCGCGCGGGCCGTCGCGATCTGGCAGCAGCTGCCGGACAGCCAGGCGATCGCGGTCCGCGGAATGGAACTGCAGAACATGTGGACCCGCCTGGCCGAGACCGGCGCACTCAGCAGCGAGCACGCCAGGCTGGCCGCCTATGTCGACCAGCGTCTGCGTTCGCTGCGTGAGCGGAGTTACGCCCTCGGCGGAGCCCTCAGTCCCTTCACCGGCTGACCACGCCCGCGACGGGCGGGGTCCCTCCTCCTGGTCGGCGTCGACCGGAACCGCCGGAGGCCGGTCGGGGAACCGCGGCCGCACGGTGCGCGTCCGGTCCCGCCGGCCCGGCGCTTCCGCCTGCCTGATCCCAGGAACCGAGCAGGCCGGCCACCGCCTCCGCCGGAACGGATGCCGTGGCCGGCCCTTGCGCGCAGACGTCCGACGCCGCCACGGACGCCGCGTGCCGTCGTGGTCCGGTCTGCCGCGCACCCTGCCCCTCCGCCGCCATGGGGATGCCGGTCCGCTGCCGAGCCTCCCGCTTCAGCCGGCGCACTGATCGCCGGGCCGGGCAAGGGGCAGGACCGGGTGGGGGCGGCCCCGTCCGGGACTCGGCGTCAGCGCCGGACAGGCGCTCGGCCGGCCGACACAGCAGCCCTGCCGAACGCCTGTCCGTGAGGTGACGCAGCCGTGGCAGGGTGACGGGCCAGGGCTGCGTCGTTCTGGTCACTGCCGGTGGGTACAGGTGCCTCGCGAGGGGTCACCGTCGAGGTCGTTGCAGTCGAAGGAGTTGTGCGGACCCGTGTAGGTGCCGGTCATGTTCTCGCTGGCCCAGCTGGCGGGGGTGCCGCCACATCCGATGTGCAGGGAGTACCGCTCGTTCTTGGGGAGATCGGTCCACCAGTCGGCCGTGGAACCGTCTCCGAGGCCCCGCCACGCGGCGAACCGCGAGTCGGAAGCGGTGCCGGTCTGAACCCACACGCCTACGATCGGCCGTCCCGATTCGCACCGCACCTGGCCCGTGATGTGGTAGGGGCCGCTGCCGGTCGAGGCCGGGTTGCTGGTCCTGGCGCTCGGCTTGGCGTTCGGCTTGGTGCTCTGCTGCGGCTTCGGGTTTCCGGTGGACTTGGCCGGTGCCGACGGGGTGTGCGTGGGCGTGCTCGTCGCGTCGCCGGGCGACGGTGAGGAGACCGACGCATCGGTGACGCCGTTGATCTCCTTGGAGAACTGCCACTTCGCCTGCGACACACCGCTGCAGTCCGCAGCGCTGTTCCCACCGGATCCGCACTGCTGGTCACGGCCCAGCGCCCAGAAGGAGAGCTGCTGGATCCCGTGTTCGCGTGCGAACTGGGTGAGCGTCTGCGCGTCGTCCGACGAAAACACCTCGCTCTTGATGTCGTTGACCCCGATCATCGGGGTGTTGCCTTCCATCCGCCACAGTTCGGAATCCGACTTCTGCGGCCAGATCTGCTTCAACTGCTGGTGGACCGCGTTGGCGGCCTTGACGGCCGCATCACCCATGTCTTCCGGAGGGCCGTAGTCCATGGTCATGATGTTGACCAGGTTGACATCGACTCCATGGGCCCTGGCGCTCTTCAGCAGGTCCACGGCATTTCCCGGAAGTCCGGTGGGGTCTACCGGAAGGGTGTAGTTGACGTCCAGGTTCTTGCCCGCCTTGGCGTACTCCTGCTGGAGCCCGGCAATCGCTTCGTTCCGCCGGTCGACGGAGGCCTTGTCGCTCAGCGAGGCGCCCTCGATGTCGAAGTCGACACGCGTGAGCTGCAACGTGTCTATCACCCTCTTGTACTGAGCCTTCAACGAGTCGGCCGACTTGCAGGCCACGCCCAGCTCGGTGCCGTCGGCGCCGCCGAACGAGGCGATGACGTCTCCGCCTGCGGCCCGGTCCTCGTTGATGGCAGAGATCCACTGCGGGTCCGACACGTCCGTCTGCCCGTTGAATTTCGCCGTGCACCCGCCTCCGTCGAGGATGAAGGCGAGATTGAAGTACTTCACTCCGGAGGCGCGCCGCGCCTCCGCCATGTTCGACGGCGGCTTCCACGTCTCCACGTAGGGCGCCGCGTAACTCGACGGAAAGCCTGATCCGCCTCGGACGGAGTGGTCCTCACCGCTGAGGACCAAAGAGCTGCTGCCTATGAACTCGGACACGCCGGCCGATGTGGGACCCGCATCCAAGCCGTGGCCTTCTGCTGAGGGACTCTGAGATGCGGAAGAAGCACACGCGGAAAGCAACAAGGCGCTGCATCCCGTGGCGACCACCAGTGCGATCCGGTTTCTCATTCAACCTCTCTCTTTCTCGCGCCAGGCGTCCATCACGGCGTCGCCGGTTCCCGGCTCCCTGAAGGCTCTGCGTCAGGTTCCGGCACATCGGCATCCATCAACACCGTTACGTCCGCCAGCCGATGACTGGTGCGTCTCTCAAGCAGCAACGGGACGGAGAGGAGAACAGTTCAACCGGTCAGAAAAAAATTGCCGGCCTTGGGAAGAGCGCCACAGCCAAGGGTGCCTGCTGCGCGAAGAAGCCGTACACAACGGAAGAATCAGACGCACTCGGCGTGCCTCGCACCACGGACACGATGTCCCGGGTCTCCGCCGGACGGCACCGATGCCGCAGGGCGGTCACGGCCTGCGGCGCACGCATGAACGACCGGCACCGGTCTTGTGGCTCGGCATGCGGACCCCACGGAGTCCGCATGTCTCCTCGCACCGCACGAGCACACGCCCTGACCGGTCACGAGCCGGGGCGGCCTGTCCCTCCGCGCCGAGCCGCCGGCCGGCTCGGCCGCCGGCAGTGCGGCAGCTCGGGGCAGCCGGCGGCGACGTCCGCCCCGGCACCGGTGACACCGTCCCGTCGGGCTGGGGTGTCGCCATGGGAGCGCGTCAGCTCCCGGCGGTGCCCGCGACGGGACAGGGTCCGCCGGAGTGACGCTCCGGACGATGGAGGCCGGCCGTCACAGGGACACGGACACGTACTGTTCGCCTTCCTCGTTGACGATGGCGACGGACTGCACGTGGTTCGGAGCGATGGCCGCGGAACCCTCGAGTTCGGTGTCCTTGCCCTTGCCCGGGTCCTGTGTCGCTCCGGGAGGGACCACCCAGCTGCCGGCGGTCTCCCGCTCGCCGTTCTCGCCGACGACCACCAGTCGGCAGTGTTCGCCCACGGGCACCCCGCCGACCTTGGCGCTCAGACGGACCCATCCGGAAGCCGGGGTGAGCCGCACCGTCATCCGGGCTTTGGTAGCCGCGTCCGTGGCCGATACGACCCGGACACTCGCCTGCGAAGCGGACGCCGACACCGCCGGAGAGTCGGCCGCCTCCGTGTTTGCACCGGACGTACCCTGCTGACCGGCCAGGTAACCGCCCGCGAACAACACCGCCGCCGACGCCGCCACCCCCAGACCGATCCTCACCGAGCGCCGCCGCCACACCGCCGTCTGTTCGTCCCGGGCACGCCGCAGCACGCGTTGCAGCAGCAGATCGCCGCCCTCGGGAGGACCGTCGAGGAACATCTCGGGCGGCACCTCACCCAGCGCCGCCTCCATCTCCCGCAGATCCGTCAGCTCTCGCCGGCACACCTCGCACACATCGGTGTGCCGCTCGACCTCCGTCCGCTCATCAGGATCGAGGATGCCCAGCACGTACCCGCCGAGCAGCTCACCCTGCGGATGCTGCCGCGTGCTCACACCGCCACCTCCTTCAAACCCTGCCCACGGACGGATGTGCCGGCGTACACCTTCCGCAACGCCTTGAGAGCATGATGCGCCCGCGACTTTACCGTACCCTCCGGTATGCCCAGCCGGCCCGCAGCTTCCGAGGCCGTCCGCCCCCTGTAATAGATCTCCACCAGCACATCCCGGTGCTCGGGTTTCAAGCGCTCCAGCGCATCCAGGAGCACCACCGAATCGACCACCGATTCCGCATGGTCGCGCTCGACCGGCGCCGTCGACTCCGTCTCGGCCACCTCCGTCGGCCGCGCGGCTCTGGCCCGGTAGCGGTCGGTGACGATGTTCCGGGCGACCGTCATCAGCCAGCCGCGCAAAGAGCCCTGAGGGTTCGCCACGACCTCCGGATGCCGCCAGGCCCGGATCAATGTCTCCTGAACGACGTCTTCCGCGGCCAGTCGGTCCCCGGTCAACCGTGTCGCGTACGCCAGCAAGGCCCGCCCGTGCTCGGCGTATATCGCACGTATCAGCGCTTCATGACTCATGGCCTGCCTGGCCCGAGACCGTGGCATCGCCACCACCCACTCCCCGTCCTTCTTCGATTCCGTGAGGAACACGAGAAGCCGGAAATCGATGGTTCAAGGTTCAAGTGTGTCGGATGTCACGTCCCGGCGGGCAGGCGCGGCACCTGCACCTGGACGCCGCGTCGCGCCAGCGCCGTCCGCAGCGCGCGCAGTCCGTAGTGGACGCGCGACTTCGTGGTGCCGACGGGGATCCCGAGGATCCGGGAGGCCTGCTGGAAGGTATTGCCGAGGAAGTACGTCACATACAGGGCCTCGCGATGGGGGACCGACAGCGTCTTCATCGCCTGGACGACCACGACCGACGTCAACAGCGGCTCGGTCTCGTCCAGGTCCGTGCTCCCCTGGTCGAGCCAAGCGGTACCGTCCACCTCCCTGGGGCGGGCCTTCCTGCTCCGGTGCGCGTCGACGACCAGGTTTCTCGCCACCGTGAACAGCCATGGCCGCAGCTGCGCGCCGGCGGTCGCCCCGAAGGAGCGCCAGCAGCGGAACAGCGCCTCCTGCACGATGTCCTCCGCCCGGTGCCGGTCGCCTCCCAGCAGCCGGGTCACATAGGTGTGCAGTGCGGATACGTGCTCCTCGTGCTCCGCTGACATCCCTGTGCTGCGTGCGGGCGATGACACATCAGGTCCGGGGGTGATCCGGCTCATAGGGCTCCTTGCGTCTTCCCGGTTCACATGGCCGGCACCTCGTGTCCACGTGCGCCGTGCTGTCGGTTCGAACGGTCCGCGCTGCCGCGCACCGGCCGAGCCGGAAGGCGCGGGCGGCCGGCGGGCCGTGCCGCGCGGCTCGGCCGGACCGGGAGGGCGACAAGGGCAGAGGGCGCCATCGACCGGGTCCCCGGCCCACCCGGTTTTCCGCCTCGACGCCCGCGGGCGGGCACCGGTCAGCCGGCACCCGGCGCACTGCCGCACGCACGTACTCCCGTGCACACCTCTCCGCCGGCGAACGCCGCGTGCAGACCTGCGCCGGGACGATCCGATGTGCCGAGCCCGCCGGGCACCGTGCCGGGCCCCTCCTGATACGGGCCACGGTCCTCGATGCCGCTGCCCGTCCGTGCCACCCGGGGCTACGAGCGCGAGCACCCGGGCGGTTCACGATGACGCCGGGGAATTTTCCGGCCCGCCCGACCGCGCCCTGTGCCGGCCGGCCACCGCGAGCCGCGACGGCGCGCCGCTGCCGTACGTGAACTCTCCTGTCACCCAGGGGCGTATGTCTCCACAGACCGTCGTCGAGCACCTCCACCCCATACAGAGATTCGGAATGCCCTCTGATGCCCACGTCCCGACGCATCGTTCACGTCGTCGCACTCTCGGTCGCCGTCCTGGTGGTCGCGGCTGTGTCCTTCTGGCTGCTACGGGACCCCGAGGGCCCCGACGCGGTTTCCAAGCCGTTGCAGACATGGCTGTCGAGAGGCTGGAAGGACTGGAGCCCGGCCACATGGCGCAGCAAACCGGGCGATTTCTACAACCCGGCGATCAAGGGTCACTGGAGCTCCAGCCGGATGTCGGACTCCACCGACCCCAACGTGTCCCTGGACGCCGGAGACCCTGAACCAGGGGCATCGGACCCGGAACCGCGTCCGATCCCGGCGCTCCCGGTCGCCACGCCCTACCACAGCACCGCGGCGGTGATAGGGAAGGTGTTCTTCGACTCCCCCAACGGGCCTAAGGTCTGTACCGGCACGGCCGTGCAGGACCCTGCCGCGCCGGGAAAGTCGAATCTGGTCTGGACGGCCGGGCACTGTGTGCACGCCGGAGCGGGCGGCGGCTGGTACCGCAACATCGTCTTCGTCCCGTCGTACAACAATGACGGCTCCTCGGGAACGGCCGGGAACCAAGCGCCGCTGGACGAGGTCGCGCCCTACGGCACCTGGTGGGCGGACTGGGCAGAAACCTCCCCCCAGTGGATCTCCGAGGGGTCGGACACCGGTGGCAAGGGATCCGCGTTCGACTTCGCCGTGCTGCACGTGCGTCCGCCGTCCGGTGACGCCTCGTTGCAGGAGACCATCGGCGCCGCGGCACCCGTGCGCTTCGATGTCCCGTCGGCACAGTCCCTCCTGACCGCCTCGGTATGGGGGTATCCCGCGGAGAGTCCCTTCGACGGTGAGACGCTCTTCTCGTGCCAGGACCGGCCTGGTCGCCTCTCCGTCGACAAGGACGCGCCCACCATGTACCGGGTCGGCTGCACCATGACGGGCGGCGCCTCCGGCGGCGGCTGGTTCGCCCCGGGCCCCGACGGCTCCCTGGCGCTGGTCAGCGACACGTCCATCGGCTCGACGTCCCACACCTGGCTGGCAGGCCCGTCCCTGGGCAAGCAGGCGGAGAAGGTGTACGACGCGATCAGCCGGCGCTTCGCAGGGCAGAAGAACGGCACCGGCACCCCGGCCTCGTGACGACACTCGGTCGCCTGTGGCACGGACAGACGACGCACCCGCGCCGCGTGGCTCACGCGGAGTTCCGCACCCGCCCCCGGTGCCGTGTCCGCGGCAGCGGGCGGCGCATGGCCCGGGAAGCCCGGGTGACCCGGAACGACCTTGCCGTGCGTGTAGCAGGTTGCACAGCAGCCGGTTCGTGGAGGCAGGGAAGTGGCGCACAACGGCGCGTACAGGTCAGAACCGCACTCAGGCATCCGGCAAGCTCATGATCCGCACTGGTCGGACTGGACGGAGGCGCTGAAGGCGAAGAACGCCGAGGCCGCGGCAAGGACTGTCCGGTCAAGGCGGGACGGCCGGCCGAGCCACGGCCACGGACCCAACGGCGTGCGGCGTGGCGGCAGGGGAAGGCGTCCCAGATGGCGGGTGCTGCGCTGGTCGGCGACGGTCCTGGGACTGGTGATACTCAGCACCGCCGGTGCCGGTTACCTGTACTACGCCCACCTGAACGGCAACATACGCACCGGGCTGCGCAACATCGGCAGCGACTCCAAGGCGCACCGGACCAAGCCCAACGCGGCCGGCCAGACCCCGGTGAACATCCTGCTGATCGGCTCCGACAGCCGTAACTCCGACGAGAACGTCGCACTCGGCGGCAGCCGGGAGAACCGCGGCAACCCGCCGCTGGGCGACGTGCAGATGCTCATCCACCTCTCCGCGGACCGCAAAAGCGCCGCCGTGGTCAGCATCCCGCGCGACACCCGCGTCGACATCCCCGCCTGCACCGACCCCGCGACCGGCAAGCACTACCCACCGGTCAACACGATCATCAACGAGTCCCTGGCCCGCGGCGGCCCCGGCTGCACCCTGGCCACCTGGCAGAACCTCACCGGCGTCTACATCGACCACTGGATGACGATCGACTTCGCCGGCGTGGTGAAGATGGCCGACGCCATCGGCGGCGTCGACGTGTGCGTGAAACAGAACGTCTGGGATCGCCCGCTGCCCGGCGTGCCCGGCGGATCCGGACTCAAACTGACCGCCGGCACCCACACGGTCAAGGGCAAGCAGGCCCTGCAGTGGCTGCGCACCCGGCACGCCTGGGGCAGCGACCTGCTGCGGGCCCGCGCCCAGCACATGTACCTGAACTCGATGATCCGCACGCTCACCGCCCAGAACATCTTCACCGACACCGGACGCCTGATGGACCTGGCGGAGGCCGCCACCCAGTCCCTGCAGGTGTCGCAGGAGATCGGCACGGTCAAGAAGCTGTACGACCTGGCGATGCAGCTCAAGACGGTCCCGGTGGACCGCATCACCATGACGACCATGCCCAACGTCCCGGACCCGCAGAACAAGAACCACGTCGTCCCGGACGGCGCCAACGCCGAGAAGATCTGGCAGATGCTCCGCGACGATGTGCCCTTCGACTCCCACGGCGCAACCACCGGCACGAAGAACACGACCGGACACACCCCGCAGCCCGGGACCGGGACCGCTCCGGCGACGGCACCTCCCGTGCGCCCGGACGGTGACATCGATGTCCTGGTGCAGAACGGCACCCGCACCTCCGGCCTCGCCCCGGTCGACCACCGCGCGAGCGAGATCAGCCAGGTCCTGGCACAGAAAGGTTTCACCAGGGCCACAGCAGACCCGTCCGTGCAACTCTCCCTGGAGGAAAGCGTCGTCCGCTACCCCAGCACCGCACTCGAAGACGACGCCGAGCGCGTGGCCGCGGCGCTGGGCATCCCCGCCGGCGCGGTACAGAAGTCCACGGACGTCAGCGGCGTGACCGTGATCGTGGGCGCCGACTGGCGCTCGGGCACCAGCTACCCGCGGCAGAACACACCGAAGGCCGGCGACATCCCAGAGAACTCCGACGCCATCAACGGCGCCGACACCAGCCAGTGCATGGACGTCTACGCCCCCTACCGCTGGTGAGGCCCTGCAGCACAACGCCACGCATGGCCCATGCCTCGGCCGTCCCGGCCTTTGCGCCGGCTCGGGTCCGTCGGCCTGCGTCTGTCCGTCGTCACCGCCGGACAGGGCAGCGGCCCCGCCTCCGCGACGTCTCATGGAGGCGGGGCCGCCTTGGACCGCACCGGCATACCAGTCGGGGGAGCCGGTAGCCGGTGCGGGGGGACGAGGCCGCCCTCAACCGGGGAGTGGTCACCAGGACAGCCGTCCCTCTCCCCCGCTGCCGAGGTCACCGGACAGCGGGAGCCTTCCACTGCAGACAACGGGGCGACGCGGGAAAGAGTTCACCGGGGTCGGGGCAGTCCTCCTGCGCAGGCCCGCCACCGGCTCAGAGGTTCCCGGAGATCACGGGCCGAGCGAAGCCGGAACGACGAACCGCACCGCAAGACGGTTCCAAAGTGAACTCGATGGGCCGATGCGCCGTAGTACTTCCCGAAGGGGCTCTTCCCCAGCAGCACGCTGGGACAGGAGAGAACAGTCGCCCGACCTGTGACACTCGGGCCGGCTGCCCCTTGCTCGATCGGCTCGCCCAGGTGCTGCGAGCCGGCCGAGCAGCAGGGGTCAGTGCCGTGCGCGGCGTGACCCTGCTGATGTCCTACCTCTCCTGCACCGGAGGCAGGACGTGGCCGGCACGGCCGTCTCGGACAGGACGGCTGCCCGGTCCGCTTCTCGCCCGCTCTGCTGCCGTGGGGGGTGGCAGAGTGCGCGAGAAGCGGACCACCACCGCAGCACGGTGAAGGAAAGCGACGTGCGGCGCCGAGGATCTCAGACAGCAGCATCTCGATCACCCAGGGCCTGTCCTGACGCCCTCGCGTCTCTTCGCGCCGGCCTGCCGCTGGATGACGCCTTTCGCGCGCCGCCCAGCCGGCCGCTGCGCCGGCCGCCGGTCCCTGCAGCGTCGTTGTGATCAGCGAGACAACCGGACGTGAACGAACCGGCGCAGAAACACGTAGGACCACGTGACGCCCTCGGAGACGTACACATAGACAGGACAAAGAAATGGCACCTGCTCAGCCCGGCGAAAACGACCACGACGAAAACGGCCTGGACAGCCTGCTGCATTCCTCCATACGTCACCATGTCCCACTCGCGGGCAGAACCCCGCGAGAGAACATAGAGTATGTGGCGTCACGGACAGAAGCAGGCTGGCCCATCCCCGAGACGGTGCAAGTCCACGCGACGATCGACGTCTCTTCCGAGCGGGACTTCCGGCTCGGCGGTACGCGTACGCCCGGCGGAGACCCCGGTATCTCGTCACCCGACCTGGCAGGGAACGGCTCCTCGTTTCCCGCGCGGCACGCTCCGGGCAGAGTCGCGCCCTTCCCTGTTCGTCCGGTTCAGCGATCTCAGGCAGCGCACGACGACCAGAGGAAAGAATTTCTTCCGTCTCCTCGCTTCAGCGGAGTCCCGCTGTCGCAGAAAATCGCGGACCACATGCTGTCCAGGATGGCCGAGGCCGCGGCTCGTCGCGTTCCGGGCACAGCCGCACTTCCCACGCCGCACACAAGCGAGGAGGCCGACAATGCGCTGATGCTGAGGGCAGCCAACCAGGCGCGGGTCAACCGAGGGAAGCCGGGACATTCGCCCAGCGGACCCAGGCGGTGACCCGGACTCCGTATGTCACGCCCCCGCATGCGGTGTCCGAGGGCCCAGCCGGCCGCACCGTCGGCGGCTCTCCCGGACGGCAGCCCAGGCGGATGCCCAGCCCGCCGGTGCCACGGCACATCGTCGCCGACAGAGGTTGAACCATCGGCGGCTCCCGTGCGTCGTTGTTGTTGGAGTGCGGGCAAACCCGGCCGTGGACAAGGCGGCTGCCCGATGCAAGGGAAGGACGCGCACTCCGCCGGCCTCTGCACCTCCGCCGCGCATCACTGCCGTCGAGCAACCGACGTGGGTGAGGGAGCCAGGACGCGGCGGAGGTGTGCCTGACTCCGGGTGATCGGCTCCGATCGGGTTCCGTCCGCCCGGATCGCGGGGCGGGAAGAGCAGGAGTGGACCACGTGGCCTCAGGCTCCCAGCCGCTCCGTGTCGGCGTCCCCGGCCGCCGCGTGCCTGAACAACATCTCACGGACCTGGACGACGCGTGGATGACCGATCACTTGGAGGATGCTCAGTGCTTGGCTCCAGGCCAACGTCGCTCGTGCGCGGTGTCCGGCCGCGTGGTGGGTGGTGCCCATGTGCACGAGCGTGTCGGCCTCCAGGTAGCGGTCGCGGATCTCCCGGTACAGCCTCAACGCGCGGTCGTAGCAGCGGATCGCCCTGACATGGTCCTGCAGATGGTGGTATGCGTACCCCAGGCTGTCCCAGGCCGCTGCCTCGCCATGGCGCTCACTGGCGTCCCGGTGCAGGGTGATGGCGCGACGGCATGCATCGAGGGCCTCGTCGTAGTTGCCCATGAGGATGAACGTCCAGCCGATCTCGTTATACACACTCGCCTCGCCGCTGGGCCTGTCGGCCGCGCGGTAGAGACGGCACGCCTGCGCATAGCGTTCGAGGGCCGCCTTGTAACGGCATTGCTGATTGGCCAGGTAGGCGAAGTAACGATGGACCCGTGCCTGACCGATCGGGTCTGCGAGCTCGACGAACAGGTGCTGCGCTCTCGTCAGGTGTTCCGCTGCCTCGTCCCAGCGCTTGAGACGGCCGTTGGCGAAGCCGAGTGCGCGGTGTGCGTGCGCCTGACCCCGTATGTCGCCCAGTCGCTGCGACGTCGTCGTAGCCGTGGTCTGCACGACGAGTTGCTCCTGCCATCGGCCGTTGCGCTCCAGATACGTTTCCAGAAGCACCGCCAGCTGCCAGCTGTACCTGCCGTCGCCGCACCTGGCGTCCTGCTCGATCGCAGACAGAAGGGCGGGACGGTTCGCCTCCAGCCACTCCACCGCCTCGGCCGCATCGGCGAACTGCAGTACCGTCACACCGGTTGCGTGGGGATGCAGTTCGACGCGTTCTCGTCCGGGTGCCAGAACACTGTCCGCGGCATGGGCGGTGTGCAAGTAGTGCTCCAGCATCCGGCGGCGGGCCGTGCGCCTCTCGTCCGCCACGCCGTGGTCACGGACAAGCTCCGCGCCGTAGGCACGCAACAGTTCATGACAGGAAAACCGGCCGGGTGTGTGCTCGGAGACCAGGTTCGCCCGCACCAATTCCGTCATCACCGGGCGAATCCGTCGCGGTTCCTGTCCCGCGAGACTCGCCACGGCCGCGAGTGAGCAGTCGGAACCCGGATGCAGTCCCAGCAGGCGGAAAACGCGTGCGGCTTCCGGTGTGAGCAGCCTGTACGACCAGAAGAACGCACTGCGCGCATCGGCGATGGGCGCCTCTCCGGAGAACGCGTCCAGACTGCCCTGGCTTTCGCGCAGCTCAGCCACGATGGAAGCAAGCGGAAACGTCGGGTTCATCCCGGCACGGGCGCTGACGACGGCAAGCGCAAGCGGCAGGTGCCCGCACAACGCGACGATGTCCGCGGCCGCGTCGGGCTCGCGCATGATCCGGTTCCTGCCGAGCCGCTGAGAAAGGAAGTCCAGCGACTCCGCCTCATCGAGCAGGTCCAGCGTGACAGAGTGTGCGCCTCCGCCGGCCACCAAGCCGTAGAGCTGACTGCGGCTGGTGACGATGACCAGGCATCCCGCCGCTCCGGGCAGCAGCGGCCGGACGTGCTCGCTGTCGCGCGCGTTGTCCAGGACGATCAGCATGCGACGGTCGGCCAGCAGACTGCGGTAGAGTGCCGACTGCGCGTCCAGCCCGGACGGAATCCGGTGTGAAGGAACGCCGAGAGCGTCGAGAAAGAGCCGTATCGCCTCGCCCGCGTTCATGACGGAGCCGGAGGGGTGGAAGCCCCGCAGATCGACGTACAGTTGCCCGTCGGGGAAGCTGTCTGCCACTTGGTGGGCCCAGTGCACCGCCAGCGCCGTCTTGCCCACACCGGCCATGCCGCCTATCACACTGACCATCGAGGTCGGTGGCTTTCCGTCCTCGGCGGGCACGAGAGCGCCGAAGGCGTCCAGTTCGCTGCGTCGGCCTGAGAAGGTGGCCAGATCCGCCGGGAGTTGGGCCGGGCGCAGTTCCGCAGCGGTCCCGGGCGGCGTGTCGCGCGCATCGATCACCTCGGCGGTGACGCCGGCCGGCAGCGCCGGCTCCGCCGGAGGAGCCGAGACGGTGTGCCTGAGCACCTGCTGCTGCGCCGCGTGGAGCTCGGGGCCCGGTTCCACACCCAGGTCCTCCGTCAGCCGCGTGCGTACGGCGCGGTAGACGTCCAGGGCCTCCGCCTGGTGGCCGGTGGCCGCGAGTACCAGGATCAGTTTGGACTGCAGCATCTCGTCCAGCGGGTGGTGAGCCGTCGCCTGTCTGAGTGTCACCAGCACCCGCGCGCCGAGACGCGGACCGGCACGCAGCGCGTACTCGGCGGCTTCCTTGACCGTGGCCAGGTGTTCGGCGTCGACCGCGGCGAAAACGGGATGGGATCGGACATCGGTGGGGATACCCGAGGCCGTAGGGCCACGCCACAGTTCCAAGGCTTCGATCAGCAGCTTGGTGGCCTCGATCACGCATCCGTCGTCCGCCAGCCGACGCGCCTGCTGCCGCAGCGAGCGGAAGTGCAACAGGTCGAGGCCCTCGGCCCCGACGTCCAAACGGTAACCACCCGATCCACGCTTCAGCCAACGGGAGGCGTCCCTGGAGGGCAGGTCGGGCTCGAAAAGCCGACGCAGTTCGCCTATGTGACGTTGGACCACGTTGACCGCGCTGTCCGGGGGATTCTGCCCCCACAGCACATCGATGATCTCATGAGCGGTGACCGGGTGCCCTGCGCGAATGAGAAGCAACGCCAGGACCACTTGCCGCTTGGGCGGCCCCAGCTTCAGCTCAGCGTCACCGCGCCATGCTCTGACCGGCCCAAGAACGGCAAAACGCATACGCACGCGGCATCACCACTTACACACATCATGCACCCGACGAGCCCAGCACCTCGCGCGGTGCGGCTGCCGAGCATACGTCGCGCACCGGTCCCACGGCATCCGCTCGGCTCTCCGTCCACGCCTATCACTGCCGTCCGTCGCAGACCGAGCAAGCGGAGCCGCCCACTGCCGGATGATCGTGCCGCAGCGCCATCAGTGATTTACCTGGTGTGCCTCATACAACCACAAAACGGCCCGAGACATCGACCACGTCGCCCAGCGCCGGGTCCTGGAGAGCGGGGTTCACTTCGCGCCAGAGGACAGGAAGGACGCCTGCCACGAGGACTTCCGCAGCCTGCCGGCCGGACGGTGCCTGCGACCGGTCGGGAGCGGCTGGGGACCGGAGGGGTGCCGGTACCCGGTGGACGGGGCGGTCGCAGCCCGGTGACCAGGGCGCTGACGCGGAGGCGGGTGACGTGCGGAAGAGTTCGGCTGCCCCGATGACCTCCGGCTCGGCAGCGGTCGCAGCAGTCCGCTGCCCCGTCCTCACCGAGCGTCGTTGCCGCATCGCCGCCCACTCCTCCCGAGCACGCCGCAGCACGCGCTGCAGCAACAGATCACCGCCGTCGGGAGGACCATCGAGGAACATCTCGGGCGGCACCTCACCCAGTACCGCCTCCGTCTCCCGCAGATCTCTCAGCTCACGCCGGCACACTGCGCACACGGCGGCATGCTTCTCGAGCTGCGCCCGCGCATCACGAGCGAGATCGCCCAGAACATACCCGCGGAGCAGCTCACCGTGCGCATCCTGCCGCGTGCTCACGCGGCCGCCTTCTTCGCTTCCAGCACACGCGCCACTTCGCGCGTTCTGGTCCCGCAGCTGCCTCGTCCCTGCTGCCTCGACGCCCACCTTGCACCTTCGCTGTATTCCGTGTCCGAGATGTCACAGGAAGGCATCCGATGCCGCTCGATGCCGTCATGGCCGACGCTGCGAAGAGATGAGCCGGAGCGGCACGGAGCACTTCCACGCCTACTACGGATCCGGCCCGCAGACGGATGAGTTCTGCTGAGGAGAATCGATGGACTCATCCTGGGCGCACACAACGGGCGCAGTCGGGCACCGTGCCGGAGACCGCTGCGACGGCAGGCCTGCGGGTGCGATGCCCCCTCGTCCAGGCCGGCCGCTGCATGGTCCCCCTTGGCAGGCTGAGCATCCCGTGGATTCACGCATCTATCGGACCAGCCGGGCCGTACCCTCCGGCGGTCCGGTCAACGTCCACGCGTACTGCTTCTGACAGACTCCGAGCCGGCCATGGACCTCGGCGGGAGATAAGACGTCGGCCTGGACGAAACACTGCCGGCCCGCGGTGACGTCATGGCTGACACACGACTGAAGTCCTGATACGTCCCGTACTGAGGAGACGCGAAGCCGGGCGCTACGGGACTTGTGCCGTAGCGAGGCGAACCCACACTGCCCGGAACGGGAGAGCGGGGAAAATCAGACCCCACACTCGGCGCCACAGAACCCGGCCGGAACTGACCCGAAACCACACTCCCCGGAACCGGAGAACGCGGAAAATCAGACCCCACACTCGGCGCCACAGAACCCGGCCGGAACTGACCCGAAACCACACTCCCCGGAACCGGAGAACGCGGAAAATCAGACCCCACACTCGGCGCCACAGAACCCGGCCGGAACTGACCCGAAAATACACTGCGCGGATAATCGGAGGGCACACTCGGAGGTGCGGGGTACGGGGCCTGGTTCATGGGCGTGCTCCGGGAGGCGGGGTTCCCGTGATGGTGCCCGGACCGCCCCTGGCCGGGCATCACGACCTTGGCGCTGAATCTGAAAGTGGGCTCGCCGTGGTCCTGCAGGTGCGTCGGTTTTATGACCTTCTCCTGCAGAAGCAGATTGAATTGCTTCTTGAAGTCACTGCTCGAAAGTCCCCGCACCCTTTCCCTGAGCTGGTCCTTGGTGAAAGCTATGTACTGCGTCCCCCCGTCGGGCGCCATCTGCACGAACTGAGGGATGACGCCGAGCACGGCGACATCCATCAACGGGTCCGCATTCTGCGAAATCCCCATGGCCTTCTTGATGGTATCCATGACAATCCGATCTCTTCGGCGGTCGATTTCAGAAGCCGGAGTCAGGGCGAGCGCCCTCACATCGGCAGCGACGCCCTCAGCGAGCACCTCTCGCCCGGTTCTTCCGCTTCGTCGCCGCGGAGGCTGGGCTCCTGGCCGTTGTCCTGTACGAGACGGAAGGAGCGACGACATTCGCCCCAGGAGGAAAGCGCCGCGCCGCTCTGGAGACGGCATCCATCTCCGCTACTAGACCCTGGACACGGCCCTGAGGAACACTGTCGAGCAGAGCTGCGATGTCAAGGCTTCGCTGCACATGTCTGTCGCCGATCTCCTCCGACTGCAGCAACGCATCGTGCACAGCGGCTGCCTGCTGCCGGACGAGATCCGCTTCTTCCGGGCTCGGCGACTGCATTTCCAGGTGGTCCAACTCGGCCAGCCGGTGTCTCAGCCGCCACTCCAGAAGCGATTCCTGATCCTGGATCGCTTCTTCGGTGCGCAGCAGATCACGCAGCTCATCCGATGGATCGAAGGCGTAAGAAGCGTGGTACTCACCCTCAGGCACACCATTCACTACGGCCGATGACGCATGAAGGTTCAGGTCTCGTGCCGGACTTCACCATGAGCGGTCACCGGCTTTTCACTAGGCCGGCCGGTCGGGCGCAAAGGACGCGACCGCGGTGGCCGTCGGCGGGCAGGGGCACCGGCACACCGACGATCGTCCTGACGAGTCGCGGCGCCTCCCCTCGGCACGGAGCGGCGAGAACTCGGGGCCACGTCCTGGCGCGGCCGCGGTGGCGTCGGGCGGCGACGCCGGTCCTTTCCCGGGCGAGGCCGGACTTGACGAGGACGCCTCACAGATCCGCCCCCGCAGCCCGCCCCCGCGCCCACAGACACCCGCGCCCACAGACACCCGCGCCCACAGACCCGGGGCGGACGGGGCACCAGGCGGAAGACCGCGGTGTGAACCGCCTGCCTCCTCCCGGTGCCGCTCAGTTCATGACCGTGGCTGCGCAAGGCGCCGCTCTCAGGCAGGCAGGTCCCACTTCTGGTTGTCCGCTCCGGTGCACGACCAGATCTGCAACCGGGTGCCGTTGGCCGAACTGGGTCCGGTGGCGTCGAGACATTTGCCGGACTGCGGGTTGACCAGAGAGCCGTTCGGGCCCGGCCGCCAGACCTGCGATCCGGTCCCGTTGCAGTCGAACAGCTGCACCTTGGTGCCGTTGGCGGTGCCGGCCCCCGTCACGTCCAGGCACTTGCCGAGCGCGGTCAGCGTGCCGGCGTCGCTCCTGGTCCACCGCTGCGCCGCGGTGCCATTGCAGTCGAAGAGCTGCACCGCCGTGCCGTCGGCGGCGTTCGCCGCCTGGACGTCCACACATCTGCCGCCGTAGCCCCGCACGGTCCCGGTGGCACCGCCGGACGGCTCGACCTGCCCGGACCGGCCCGCCGCCCACCTGATCTCCTGGAGCAGCAGCTGGTTCTGCTGGTCACTCGCGAACGTCGAGGATGTCCGGGTGTTGGCCGAGTAGTTCATCGCGTTGTGCCCGAAATTGTTGTACACCATCCGGTAGTGCCGGTTGGTCCACACGATCGGGTAGTAACCGCTGCGCCACGTCTGACTGGGGTCGGTGCCGATGGGGAAGGTGGACGGATCCATCGACGCCAGGATGTCGATGTCAGGGTTCTGCCGCAGATCCTTCTGCCAGCTGTACCACTCGCTGACCGAGGACGTGAAGGTGCCCGGCAGCTTCGCGGTCACCGCGTGGCCGTGGTCCTCGATCTTCAGCTTCTCCGACGTCGGCCCCCAGGAGTTGCTCCGGAACTCGCCGGTCCCCAGGAAGGTGTTGTGGTACCAGGGCCAGTCGCCCGAGTCGCTGTTGAAGGCCGAGGAGTGGAAGCCGATGAACCCGCCGCCGTCGCTGACGTACTTCTGGAAGGCGGACTGCTGCGCCGCGTTGTGCGGGTAGTCGTCGAGGAACATCACCACCTGGTAGTCGGCCAGGTCCGGGCTGGTGAGCCTGTTCCAGTCCGTGGTCGCGGTGTACGTGAACCCGTTGCGCCCTCCGGCCTGCGGGAACCAGTCGTTCGCTTCGTGATCGAAGTCCACGTGCGCGGCGTCGTAGGTGCCGTTGTAGAAGGCGAGCACCTTGAAAGACCCTGACCGCTTCGAGCCTCCGGCCTCTGCGTCACCCGCGCGTGCTTCGATGCCGGCGCCGCGCTGGCTGCCGGTCCGAGCGGCTGTCTTGGTGCCCTGGCCGGGGGTGTGTCCGCCGGCACAGGCGGAGAGCAACAGCACACCGGCGACTGCGGCAGCGGCGGCACCTGTCCTGTATCGCATGCAACTCCTGTCGTTCGTCCGGGCATCGGCACGTCCGACCCCGCCCCGTGACAACGGACCGCGAAGGCGGAGAGATCAATCGTTCTTGTGCCGGTCGGTGTGATGAACCGGCGCGTGCACTACGTCCACAGGACGCGGCAGGCGGCAGGCGGCAGGCGGCAGGCGGCAGGCGGCAGGCGGCAGGCGGCAGGCGACCGAGCCCACACCGGCCGGCCGGGCGGTATCACCGGCCTCGACGGGGTGATCGCCGGTCACTGCGGTCATGGCGGGGCGCTCCCTCGTGCCGTCCACGGCCGGCAGCGGTCGGGCACGGCCCGCGCGAGATGTTGAACCAGCCGTACCGCAGCCTCGTAGTGCCGAGCGAGAGCGGTGGCGTCCAGCGCCCGGAGCGATGCCATGACGACGATGGCACGGGCGGAGGAGGGGACCCGGATGACGAGCGGCATGAAGCCCAGCACGATGGCCGTGGGGGCGGCAGGTGGTTGCGGATGCCTCGCCCTTCCTGTCGGAGTGACGCTGACGGCAGCGGTTCTCCTCATCGTGGGCGGACTCGGTGTGCTGCTGCTCCCCCTTGTCATCATCTTCATGATCTTCCACGGGCTCTCGCTCTCCGGTCTCGGAAGCATCGGTCATGTCAACGACGACCTCACGCCGGTCGAGCAGCTCTGCGAGAATGCGGAGCGTCAGCGTGACCAGTCCGACCAGCAGAACGCGGAAGATGTCGGCGCGATCGCCACCGGCGACGGACTCGGACAACTGGAGTTGTCACCCCCGGACGCCGATGGCAACAACGGCAACCAGCCCTGCACGGTGCCGGAAAATCTGTACAAGTCCATCGAGGACGCCGGTGGTATATGCGATGTCATCGGTCCGGTGATCATCGCCGCACAGATTCAGTACGAATCCGGGTTCGATCCGAAATACGTAGGCTCCAACGGAGCCGAGGGTATCTCGCAGGTGCCCCGCGACGTCTTCACGAAACTGATGGGGAACGACGCCGATCCCTTCGATCCGAAGCAATCGATCAAGGCGCAGGGCACCTACTTGTGCGAACTGGCAGGACAGGTGAAGGACCTGGAAGACCGCAACATGGTCACGGGCAATGTCCTCGATCTCACACTGGCCGCGTACGACGTCGGTCTCGACGCGGTCGAGCAGGCGAAGGGCGTGCCGGCGACCGACGAAGCACAGCGCTACATCACCGGTGTCCGGACATGGTTCGCACCGATGGAGGGCATCGGGCCGCCTCCGCGCAAACTGGCAGACATACCGGACCTCCGGCACAACGGTGGAGTCGGGCCGAGTGCGAGTTCCAGTCCGAGTTAGGGTCCGTCGTCCCGCCGCATCCTGCCCGAAGCAGGCCGGCCTGCGGCCGCACTGGTGGGTCGTCAGGCCACACCGTACCCGCTGAGGAAGCAATTGACGGTGGCGTCCACTCCTGCGACGCCGCCTTCCTGTACCGTCAGCAGCCGAGTCCGCCGCTCGCCCCTTTTCCGCCCTCGGCGACCACCTCATCGACCGGCTCCGCGGAAGCGCCGCGTCAGCCCCAGCGCGATCCGAACCGAACCGACAACCGGCCTCCCCGGCGACCTCCCCTGCCTCGGCCTCCCGCCGCGCACCCGGCCGAAAGCCACCCAACGCACGGTATGGCGTCCGCATCGGGTCTTCGGCCTTGGTGACGAAGCACAGCTGAACCTGCCCCTCGGCCGCAGCCGTTGTGATGGTGAAGCCGCGGCCCGCCGGGCCAGGCACAGGTAAGAGGGTGGTGTTCGTGCAGGCATCCCACATCGAAGAGCTGCACAAGCTCTACTTTGTGATCGAGAACAACGAAGGGCGAGCAGGATGGGATTTCGATGACCAGAGGCTCTCGAAGGTTCTGGCGCAGGCGTCAGGGGTGGATCTCCACGACGTCGAGAAGTACCTTCCGGTTCTCCGTTCGGCTTCCGGCAATCATCAGAGCCGGGATCTGACTGCCCACAGGAATGCGGTCCTGATGGCGCAGTACTACAGAGAAAATGGGTACAGCGAGAGGAACAGGGCGGAGGCAGAACAAGTCATCGCCCATGTAAGCCGCTACGAAGCACGGATAGACAACGCCGCGAAGAGGTACCCTGCGGCCACACACTCCCACGAAGGGGTGCACGGGATGGCCCACCATCATGACGCAGCCCCTCAGTACTACGGTGACACGCGACGGCCGGATGCGCCCGGGTATCACCATCCGCAGCAACCTGGAGCAGCTCAGGCGCGGTTCGGCACCGAACGCTTCCCCTATGCGCCGCAGTACCCCTCCCAGCCATCACCTTACGCAAACGGACAGCACGCGCATTACCCGTACCCCGCCGTGAATTATCCCGCTTATCCACAGGTATCCGCTGCCGCGTCCCGTCATCCGCAGCCCATGCAGTATCCAGGGTCCTACCATCACGGCTATGTTTCTGGCGGCCAGCCTGCTTATCCACATGCCTCCATGCCGCAGAACTACCCGGCGTCCGGCAGAGGCCGCACCAGGTAGCGATCAGCACCGATGGACGGTAAGCCGCCCACCATGATCCACGGAACAGGGAAGAACGGAATGAGAACGGAACCCACATCGCACAAGTCCGGCGTCGCCTCCGCGCAGACACACACTCATCGCACGCACACGCCGAGCGAGGTCAGCAGAGGCAAGCAGAAGCAGCCGGGACGTTCAGGTGCGTACGACAGCGACTCCGGACAATCGGATACGAGCGTCTCCTCGGCAAGCTCGATGTATTCCGTCGCGGAAGAACGAGCGGAAGGCCGCGGAAAGCGACTCTACGTCCACAACAAGCTCCGGGAGGGGCCGACGTACCCGCCACACACCGAACACGGCATATACAACCAGACGAACGGCACCTTCTATGCGCGCTTTGCGGACGCCGAGGTCGCCGAGTGGAGGGCACATCAGCAGCAGTGGAAGCAGGTCCAGAACGCTGCCGTGAGGAACATGGTTCTTGAAGCGGTTCCCCTGCTCGTACAGGGAGCGGGCAAGCTTGTCCCGCCGCCCGTCGGACCTGTGCTGTATGCCGCCGGCGTGGGGCTGTCGGGCGTGAAGGGCCTGCACAATGCCGCAGACGAGGCCTACAAGGCATACCGAGGGGAAGAATACAACCTGGCCAAGGGGCTCGGCGCCGCCATCGAGGCTGTCGGGGCTGCTGCCTACGGCGTGGGCAACGGGCCGACGCTCTCCACATCTGCCGCCAATGCGCTGCAAGGTGCTGGGGCGACGGCGATGGGCCTGGGAAGTGCGATGCAGTCGGCGGCCCCGCTGTTGCACAGCCGACCGCCCGGCACATTTCTGACCCCGAGCTCTTACACAGCACCCGCGGACAGGTATGACATGAGGAGCTATCCCGTGCGGCACCCGCAGGGTACGGCGGACGGCGTGCGCACGGAAGCGACCGCCACGCAGGCTGCGCGGCATCGGCCGGCACAGGGCGCGCCCAGCTCCTCGTCGAGGACCACGAACTCCCGCACACGGTAGTCACCGGATCGTGGTCTCCCTCACCCGCTGAGAGGGGACCGGTCTCCGCGGCTGCTTCACGAACGCCCGCCTGCAGTCGCCGGCTCGGCCCCGGCGGTTCGCGGACCACCTGAGACAGGCGCCCCGGCACGGTCACGAAGACCCGTGCCGGGGCGCCTGTGCGGTCTCCGGCAGGGTGAGAGGCCGGGGCGAGCGAGGCGTCCTGAGCGCCGTGGGCCGTCCCGGCGCGGCACCACCAGCTGCCACTCGCCCCGACGGCGACAGCCGGCACCGTCGGGCCCCGGCGTCCTCGCAGCGGCACGCGAGATCGTCGATCAGGGAGGACGGCACTCCGACGCGACTCGTGCCGATCTTCGGTCGCAGCATCCTTGACCGCTGGTGTCGCGTCTTCTTCTGCCGCTCCCGGCACACCGCCCACCGGGAGCGAGGGCCGGCGAACCGGCTTGATCCCACCAGCTGAGAACGCATGAATCCTGCGGGCAGATCCACCTGATAAGCGGGGGCGGGCCGGGGCTGAACCTCTGACTGCTCCTCTGCGTAGGTAATGGTGTATTGCTCATCTCTCCGGCGATGAAATCCGGAACAGGAACGAGATGCCGGTTCATCATCTGACCCCTGTCGCCGCAGACAGCACGGTGAGCAAGAAAGCCCGACCCGGCAACGCATGAAATGCACAGTGAGCTGTGACCGAACAGCTCGGAACCAGAACGCAAGAAGGAAGGCGAGCAACAATGCCTCAGGGTAGCAACGGTCAGCCGCCGCAGGACCGGCACGCGTACGAGCAGTGGGTGAAGCAGCAGCAGCAGCTGGCGTACCAGCAGCAGCAGATGGCGTACGAGCAGCAGAGGCAGCAGCAGCTGGCGTACCAGCAGCAGATGCAGCAGCAGAAGCAGAAGCAGTACCCGCCGCAGCCCAGCCTCCCCACGGCCGCAGCCAATATCATCGCACTCAATAGGGAACCCGTGTCGGAACACAGTTCCCGGCAGCGATCCGCCGCCTACATCCAGAACTACCTCGAAAATTCGGGATCGCATCACCACCCTACGGTGGGCGGGGAGACGCGAGACGCCAACGCCATGTTCGCCACCTTTGCAGGGGAGCATGGTTCCTATGACAGTTACAAGGCGTTCGAGCGGCCGGAGAACCATCCGTACTATTCGACGCCATCGAATCACCCTCAAGCCCCGTATGCGCGTGAGCAGATTGCCGCCTACGAGAACGCACAGTGGGACAGGATCTATCAGGAGACCTCCTCGAAGGGCGCGGACTTCGCGCGCAATCTTTCTCCGGAGCAGCGGGCGAAGTACATGGCGACCATCGGCCACGTGGCAGAGACCGCACGGAGCATGACACGGCACGCGCCGACCCAGATGAATCCCGCGGGCCTCTCGACAACGCCGCCGAAGGACACGAAGCACACCTACACCCACAGCGCAAGCTCCAGCAGCAAGACCCACGGAAAGGGGCGCTGACGGCTTCCGCCATCACTCGGCGCCAGGAGGATCTCGCTGAGGGATCACGGCGTCGTGGACAGTGCTCACGGCATCCGAAACGTCGATCCATGGTCGGCGCGTGACGTGAGAAGGGCCGCACGGGCTGGTGAGTTGTGATGCTCACCTGTCCCGTGCGGCCCTGTGCCATGTCCTGCCCTGTCCGGGGTCTCTCGCGCGCATCTCGGCGCCTTGCTCGAAGAACTCGCCCCGAAGTGGCAGGCCGCCCGAGAGCCGTCAGCGACAAGCAGGGCGAGCAGGGCTTCCGCGGTTCCGTCACGGTGGTGAAGCGTCCAGGCCTCCGGCCGCACCGTGATGCGGGCGGTGCGGACACGCAGGGGGCGCCAAAGCCGGCGGCCCGGCGGTGAAGGTCCCGGACGGGGATCGCCGGCGCCACGCCTCGGGGCGAGGGGACGGTGACGACGCTCACACCTCAGGCCAGCGGAGGCGACACGAAGATCGTCCGACCGGGCGTCATCGAACCCGCGCCGGGATCAGTCCGGCCGGCCGCAGTGCAACCGGCCCGCCGGGAGCATGCTGCCCGCGGCCTTACGGGCGCGGTAGATCGCCTGGAGGGCCTCGGTCAGGGCGCGGGCCGAGGCGGCGTCCAGGGGGGCGAGGAAGTCGCGTTCGACACGTTCGCGGGCCTGGTCCGCCTCGCGGAGGCAGGTGAGGCCTTCCGGGGTGAGGGTGACGACGTTGCGGCGGCGGTCACGGTCGCTGCGCCGGCGTTCCACGTAACCCTTCTTCTCCAGGGAGTCGATGACGCCGACCATCGTCGTGCGGTCCATGCCGATCTGTGCGGCGATCTCCAGCTGGGACGGCTGCTCCCGGGCGGCGTCGATGACCGTCATCACGGCCAGTTCGCGCGGGATGACGCTGAAGGGCGCGAGCGCCTCCTCCATTGCGCCCGCTATGCCGGCGTAGGCGTGTTTCAGCAGATACCCGAGCCTCCCGGCCAGGACATCGGGGAGACACACGTCCTTCATGGCCGCAGGCTACACTAGATGTACCATCAGCATTACTGACGATCTATGAGCATGACGGATCGGGGGGTCCGTTTGGCGTGCCGGGAGACGGGAGACCCGGCGCACCTCAGGCCGGCATGACGCCGGAGAGAAGTCCGCGGCAGGAGTCCGGCGGCTTCTCACCACCACGCACCACCACAACCACTCTTCGACGCGGGAGCAGCGACGCGCCCAGCGCCATCGCGCGCCCGGAGAGCGGCGTCCGTGCGCCCTCGCCCGGGCCACGACGGCATGCCGGGCGAGGGCGCCGTATGCCCCGCGCACCGACACAGACACGTACGCACACCCTCGTGACCAAGGAAGTGACGTCAACTTCATGACTGATTCGCCCACGGCCGCCCCGATACGGACGGCACCGGCCACCGACGCCACCGGTGGCGCCGCTCCCGACCCCCGCCGCTGGTGGGGGCTGGTGATCATCGCTCTTGCCCAGCTGATGGTCGTGCTCGACGCAACCATCGTGAACATCGCCCTGCCGTCGGCGCAGAAGGCGCTCGGCATGACCGATGGCAACCGGCAGTGGGTCATCACCGCCTACACCCTGGCCTTCGGCGGTCTGCTGCTGCTCGGCGGGCGCATCGCGGACCTGGTCGGCCGCAAGCGCACGTTCCTCATCGGCCTGATCGGCTTCGCCGTCGCCTCCGCGATCGGCGGTGCCTCGCAGAGCCCCGGCATGCTCTTCGGTGCCCGCGCCCTGCAGGGCGTCTTCGGCGCGGTGCTGGCTCCGTCGGCGCTGTCGCTGATGACGACGACGTTCACCGATCCGCGGGAGCGCGGCAAGGCGTTCGGCATCTACGGCGCGATCGCCGGCGCGGGCGGCGCGATCGGCCTGCTGCTGGGCGGCGTGCTGACCTCGTACGCGAACTGGCGCTGGTGCCTGTATGTGAACATCCCGATCGCGATCGTGGCCGTGATCGGCGCCGCGGTCCTGCTGCGGGACCGGCCGGGCCACAGCGACGTCACGCTGGACGTGCCCGGCGTGATCCTCGGCTGCGGCGGTCTGGTCGCCGTGGTCTACGGCTTCTCCGAGGCCGAGCCGCGGGGCTGGAGCGACGGTCTGGTGCTGAGCCTGCTGGCCGGCGGCGTGGTGCTGCTGGCGGCGTTCGTCCTGTGGCAGACGAAGGCGACGTCGCCGCTGCTGCCGCTGCGCATCCTCGCCGACCGCAACCGCGCCGGCTGCTTCCTGACCATGGGCCTGGCCACGATCGGCATGTTCGGGCTGTTCCTGTTCATGACCTACTACCTGCAGGACATCCTCGGCTACTCGCCGGTGCGCAGCGGTCTGGCGTTCCTGCCGATGTCCGCGTCGATCATCATCGGCTCCACGCAGATCTCCGCCCGGCTGCTGCCCCGCACCTCCCCGCGGCTGCTGATGGTGCCCGGCATGCTGCTGGCCGCCGCCGGTCTGGTGGTGCTGACCCGGCTCGGGGTCGACTCCGCCTATGTCACGCATGTGCTGCCGGCCGAGATCCTGCTCGGTCTGGGCATGGGCCTGACCTTCATGCCGGTGTTCTCCACCGCAACCCACGGGATCCGCCCGCAGGACGCCGGTGTGGCCTCGGCGATGGTCAACACCTCGCAGCAGGTGGGCGGTTCGCTGGGCACGGCGCTGCTGAACACCATCGCCGCCTCGGCCACCACGACGTATGTCGGCAGCCACCTGACCGACCCCTCCCGCAGGACGCAGGTGCTGCGCGCGGGCATCGTGCACGGGTACACCCAGGCCATCTGGTGGGGTGTGGCCGCGATGCTGATCGCCGCTGTGGTCTCGGCCGTGCTGATCGTCGCCCGTCCGGCCCGGGGCGGCGCGCCGATGGCGGCTTCCGCCCACTGACGGCCCGTCGGGACGGCACTACGGCCGCGCCCCGCTTCGTGCTGCTGCGGAGCGGGGCGCGGCCGTCGCGCAAGACGACGAGGCGGGCCGTCAGATGACGCCCTGGGCGATCATCGCGTCGGCCACCCGCTCGAAGCCGGCGATGTTCGCGCCGGTCACCAAGTCGCCGGGGACGCCGTAGCGCTCGGCGGTCTCCTGGCAGGTGCGGTGGATGTCGCTCATGATGCGCGCCAGCTCCTCCTCGACCTTCTGGCGCGGCCACGCCGTGCGGGAGTGGTTCTGCGCCATCTCCAGGGCGCTGACCGCGACACCGCCGGCGTTGGCCGCCTTGCCGGGGCCGAAGGCGACCCCTGCCTGCCGCAGCAGGCGCACGGCACCGGGCGTGGTCGGCATATTGGCGCCCTCGGAGACCACCTTCACGCCGTTGCGCACCAGCGTGGCGGCGTCCTGCTCGCCCAGCTCGTTCTGGGTGGCCGAGGGCAGGGCGACATCGGCGGGCACCTCCCAGACCCGGCCGCCGGGCACGAACGTCGCGGAGGCGCCGCGGCGTTCGGCGTAGTCGGACACCCGGCCGCGCTCGACCTCCTTGACCTGCTTGAGCAGCTCGACGTCGATGCCCTTGTCGTCGACGACATAGCCGCTGGAGTCCGAGCAGGTCAGCGGGTTGGCGCCGAGGGCGAGCAGCTTCTCCATCGTGTAGATCGCCACGTTCCCGGAGCCGGAGACGGCCACCGTCTGCCCCTCCAGGTCCTCGCCGCGCTCGCGCAGCATGGCCGCGGCGAACAGGACGTTGCCGTAACCGGTGGCCTCGGGACGGACGGCCGAGCCGCCCCAGCCGGTCCCCTTGCCGGTGAGCACGCCGGCCTCCCAGCGGTTGGTGATCCGCCGGTACTGCCCGAACAGGTAGCCGATCTCCCGTCCGCCGACGCCGATGTCACCGGCCGGCACGTCGGTGTGCTCGCCGAGGTGCCGGTGCAGCTCGGTCATGAACGACTGGCAGAACCGCATGACCTCCGCGTCGCTGCGGCCGTGCGGGTCGAAGTCGCTGCCGCCCTTGCCGCCGCCGATGCCCAGGCCGGTCAGGGCGTTTTTGAAGATCTGCTCGAAGCCGAGGAACTTGATGATCCCCAGGTCGACGGAGGGGTGGAAGCGCAGGCCGCCCTTGTACGGGCCGAGCGCGCTGTTGAACTCGACCCGGAAGCCGCGGTTGACGTGGACCCGTCCCTGGTCGTCCTGCCACGGCACCCGGAAGATGATCTGCCGTTCCGGCTCCACCAGCCGCTCGACGAGCCCGGGGTCGGCGTACTCCGGGCGCGCGGCCAGCACCGGGGCGAGCGTGTCCAGCACCTCGCGCACGGCTTGGTGGAACTCCGGCTGAGCGGGATTGCGGCGCTCGATCTCGTCACGGAGGGCGTCGAGCCGGGCCTGGATCTCGGTTCGCGTCGTCACATGGCCCCTTTCTGGCACGGTGGGGTGTCGGCGCTCGGCGCCGTTGCCGCGCGCGGGGACGTCCTAGTGTTACCCGCGTGCAAACGCCGAGCCCACACCGGGTGTTCCGTGGCCTCCGTCATGGAGACGCAGCTCTCCCAGGGCACAGACGTCGCTTCCCCTGGGCCCGGGACCGGCCCGGCGTCCGCTCCGCGCTGGCCGCGCCGTCCCCTCCCCCGCCCGAGAGCCCGGCCCGTCCGCCCGCGGCGCGCCGGCCGGGCGGCCCCCTCCGCCGCCCGGCCGCGCCGTCAGCGGATCCGCCGGCTCTCCGCGGGCCCCAGGTACGTCTCCGGCAGCCCGCCCGTGTCGATCAGCAGGCGCTGCACCACCACCGTGGGGTCCACCGCCCAGAAGACCAGGCGGTGGGTGCCCGGGCCGGTCAGCCGGTGCCGGGTCGCCGTGCGGTTGACGTTGTCGGAGGTGTTGCGCGCCCACTGGATGTTCATGGCCCCGTCGTCGGAGCCGGTGGCGGCGATGATGTCGACGGTCTGCGGCGGCGCGTCGTCGAACGAGACCGCGTAGCGCAGGGCACCGCCGGTCGGCAGGACCGGGTTGCGCGGGGACAGCTCCGCCCAGACGGTGACCTCGTCGCCCGGTGCCACGGTCAGCAGCGTCACCTCGTACTCCAGGCGGGGCGCCATCTTCCGCCCCGGGACCTGGGTCGGTGCCGTCACCGGCCACAGGGTCATGCCCGAGGTCGTCCGGCCGATGCCGTCCAGGCGGCGCCAGGTGCCCACCGCGCGGTCGTGGTGCTCGGCGTCGACGGCGACATAGCCGCCCGCCTCGACGAAGCCCTTCAGGCCCCGTCGGGAGGGGGTGCGGGCCGTGCAGGTCACGGTCACCGACTCGCCGGCGCCGGTGACGGTCAGGGTGGCCCGTGCGCCGTCGTGCGGGACGCGGTCGAAGTCGGCGCGGACCTCCAGGCGCACCTGCTGCCGCACCCGGCCGCGGGGCCGGTCCACCGACAGCCAGGGCGCGGAGGTCTCCACCCGGTAGTCGAAGGGGGTCCGGCCCCGGTTGAAGAGCTCCACGTACTGCTGCGGGCAAGTCTGGTACGGGCTGAACTCGGGCAGCTCGGCCCGCCTGCCGCCGGCTCCGCCCGGCCACCACAGGCCCGCGTCCTCCGCGCCGTCCACGGACACGCCGAGCGCGGCCGCCTCGGGCACCTCGATCCGCCGCACCGCCGGGAACAGCACGTCCGGCAGGGCCACGCTGTCCTTCTCCGGCTGCTGCCAGCCGGCGTCGGGGCCGTAGCGGTCCACGTCGCCGTAGTCGATGTGCGGCTGGGTCTGGAAGCCCTTCCATTTGCCGCCGGCCACCTGCTCGTTGAAGCGGCCGGCGAGGGCGAAGTCCCGCTGCAGCCCGTCCTCGGCCTGCTGGGCGAGGTCGTTGGTGGCGGCCCGGCCCTGGCGGGCGTAGAGGAGATTGGTGAACTCCGCCTGGCGCAGCGCGTACAGGTTGGCGGTGGCCTCCACCTCGTAGCCGACCAGCTCGAACCAGGCGTCCTGGAGCCGGCCGGGCAGCCGCCGCGCCACCCGGTCCGCCTTCTTCTTCAGGTCCTGCCACTCCTCGGTCACCCGTTCCAGCTCACGGTGGGCGAAGTAGTACGGCGTCTGCTGGTCGTCGTAGACGACCTCGCCGTCGCGCAGGGTGATGCGGCGGTTGAGCAGCTCCGGTTTGCGGCGGGCCTGGAGCCGGCCGTAGGCGGACAGGATCCCGGCGATGTCCTCGGCGGCCGTGTCGCCGAAGTTCTGCCGGGCGTAGCGCCGTTCCCACTCGGTGAGCCGGTCCTGCGGCCAGCGGTCGGGGTCCCAGGCGTAGGTGAGGAAGAACTCGGTGGGCAGTTCGTTGCCCTTCAGGTCGCCGACGTTGGCCACCCACAGGCCGTGGTTGCCGTAGGCGTGGGCCTGGTGCAGCTGGTCCCAGACGTTGGTGAGGTTGGCGGTGTCGACCCACTTGTAGTTGCGGCCGACGCCGACGTAGTCGAAGTGGTAGTACAGGCCGTAGCCGCCGCGGCGGGCCGGCTCGGCGGGGTCGGGGTGCTTGCGGATGTTGCCCCAGTTGTCGTCGGTGAGCACCACGGTGACGTCGTCGGGGACGCGCAGGCCGCGGTCCCAGTAGCGCTGGACCTCCTTGTACAGGGTCCACACCTGCGGGGTGCGGTCGGCGGGCTTGCCGGTGACCTCCTCGATGATCCGGCGCTGCGCCGCGATGATCTCCTGCATCAGCTCGATGCCGTCGCCGTCGGGCAGGCTGGTGTCGCCGTTGCCGCGCATGCCGAGGGTGACCACCCCCTCGAAGCCCTGGTCGACCATGCGCTGCATGCCGTCGCGCCAGTACTTCTCGATGGCCGCGGCGTTGCGGACGTAGGACCACTCGCCGGTGCCGCCGTAGGGGTCGTGGCCGGGGGTGACGATGGCACCGGAGGAGTCGCGCACGGCGGGCGTCGCGTGCCGGTTCCACTCCTCGATGCCGCGCATCATCGGCGCCTCGTGGGAGGTGCCCATGACGATGCCGTACTCGGAGGCGCGCCGGTGGTTGTCGGGGTCGTCCTCGGCGAAGGCCCGGCCCCACACGGCCGGCCAGAGGTAGTTGGCCTTCAGGCGCAGCAGCAGCTCGAAGACCTTGGCGTAGAAGTCGGCGGTGAAGCCGCCGGGGTAGCCCTCGGCCTTGCCGGGGCCGAAGTAGGCGGGTGCCCAGGTGCCGAGCGCCGGGTTCTCGTCGTTGATGAAGATGCCCCGGTACTTCACCGCGGGGGTGCCCTGGGTGTGGCGGCCCGGCAGGATCCAGATGCGGTCGCGGTGGACGGGCGGCACGTCGTCCCACCAGTACCAGGGGGAGACGCCGATGCCGTACGAGACGTCGTAGGCCCCGAAGATGGTGCCGCGCGGGTCGCTGCCCGCGATGACCAGGGCCTGTTCGACGCCGGGCATCGGGTGGTCCACGACGGTCTGCAGCGAGGTCTCCCAGCTGCCGCGCACGCCGCTGACATCCAGCTTCCCGGAGCGGACCAGGGCGTCGACCAGCGGGCTGCGGCCGATGGTCCCGACGAGGACGGCGCGGCGGGCGATCGTCCTGCCGGGCCGTACCCCGGTGACCCGGGCGATGTCGGCGCGCAGGTCCTCGGCGGCCCGGACGACCCCGGGATGGTCGTCGTCGCTCACCAGGACCGGGGCGCCGACCAGCGGAAAGGCGCCGGGGTGCGGGCGGTGGGCGGCGAAGGAGACGTACGCCCCCCAGTCCGTCACCCGCAGCCCGCCGGCCTGCTCCCGGCCGGTCTCCTCCCCCGCCGCCCACGCGGTTCCTCCCGCGGCCAGGGACGACATCGTCGGCACCGCGGCCAGACCGGCTCCCAGGACGGCTCTGCGGCTGACGTGCGCAGGCATGGCAGACCCCTCTCACCCGAATTTGGTCAGCGGCATGACAAATAGTGAGGGCAGTGACGCACGGGGACCAGGGGTCGGAGGAGTCGAATAGTTTCGAGACGCCGCCGTAAGACGCCGCCGTGCCCGCAGGCATGTGAAAGGGCCCGTACGACCGGGGTCGTACGGGCCCTGACAGGTGCTCGCAGGAGCGACCGGGTTTCAGACCGTCAAGGATTACTTGATGATCTTGGTGACCTGGCCGGCGCCGACGGTCCGGCCACCCTCACGGATGGCGAACTTCAGGCCCTCCTCCATGGCGACGGGCTGGATGAGCTCCACCTTCATCTCGGTGTTGTCACCCGGCATGACCATCTCGGTGCCCTCGGGGAGGCTCACCACACCGGTCACGTCCGTCGTACGGAAGTAGAACTGCGGGCGGTAGTTGTTGAAGAACGGCGTGTGGCGGCCACCCTCGTCCTTGGAGAGGATGTAGGCCTGCGCCTCGAACTCGGTGTGCGGGGTGACCGAGCCCGGCTTGATGATGACCTGGCCGCGCTCGACGTCCTCGCGCTTGACACCACGGAGCAGCAGACCGACGTTCTCACCGGCCTGGCCCTCGTCGAGCAGCTTGCGGAACATCTCGATGCCGGTGACCGTGGTCTTGGTCTTCTCCGGCTTGATGCCGATGATCTCGACTTCCTCGTTCACCTTGAGGACACCGCGCTCGATACGGCCGGTGACGACCGTACCGCGACCGGTGATGGTGAAGACGTCCTCGATCGGCATCAGGAACGGCTTGTCGACGTCGCGCTCCGGCTCCGGGATGGCGGTGTCGACGGCGTTCATCAGGTCCAGGACGGACTGGGTCCACTTCGGGTCGCCCTCGAGCGCCTTCAGGGCCGAGACCTTGACGACCGGGACGTCGTCGCCCGGGAACTCGTACTCGGTGAGCAGCTCACGGACCTCGAGCTCGACGAGCTCCATGATCTCCTCGTCGTCCACCATGTCGGCCTTGTTCAGGGCGACGACGATGTACGGAACGCCGACCTGGCGGGCCAGGAGCACGTGCTCCTTGGTCTGCGGCATCGGGCCGTCGGTGGCGGCGACCACCAGGATCGCGCCGTCCATCTGGGCGGCACCGGTGATCATGTTCTTGATGTAGTCCGCGTGACCCGGGCAGTCGACGTGGGCGTAGTGACGCGCCTCGGTCTGGTACTCGACGTGCGCGATGGAGATGGTGATACCGCGCTGGCGCTCCTCAGGAGCCTTGTCGATGTTGTCGAACGGGGTGGCCTCGTTCAGCTCCGGGTACGCGTCGTGCAGCACCTTGGTAATGGCGGCCGTGAGGGTCGTCTTACCGTGGTCGATGTGACCGATGGTGCCGATGTTGACGTGCGGCTTAGTCCGCTCGAACTTCGCCTTCGCCACTGGGGTCCTCCTGTGGAGTGGTTCTGTACGCCTTACTTCATCGGCGCCAGGTGATCTTTGCTGGATGGCCCGGAGTCGGGGGGCATTCCGGCCGCTTCCTCACGGTTCGGGCCGGAATGCCCCACGAGGCTCCGGAGTCAAGCCTAAGGGCTGGAGACCGGGTGGGTTACTCGCCCTTGGCCTTCGCGATGATCTCCTCGGCGACGTTCCGCGGAACCTCGGCGTAGGAGTCGAACTGCATCGAGTAGCTCGCGCGACCCGACGTCTTGCTGCGGAGGTCTCCGACGTAGCCGAACATCTCCGAGAGAGGCACGAGGCCCTTCACGACGCGGGCACCCGCCCGCTCCTCCATGGCCTGGATCTGGCCACGGCGGGAGTTGATGTCGCCGATGACGTCGCCCATGTACTCCTCGGGCGTGGTGACCTCGACGGCCATCATCGGCTCGAGGAGAACCGGGCTGGCCTTGCGCGCGGCCTCCTTGAAGGCCTGCGAACCGGCGATCTTGAACGCCAGCTCGGAGGAGTCCACCTCGTGGTAGGCACCGTCGAGCAGCGTCACGCGGACACCGGTCATCTCGTAGCCGGCGAGAACGCCGAACTGCATGGCCTCCTGGCAACCGGCGTCCACCGAGGGGATGTACTCCTTCGGGATGCGGCCACCGGTGACCTGGTTGACGAACTCGTAGGCCGTGTCGCCGCCCTCGATCGGCTCGATCGAGAGGATGACCCTACCGAACTGACCGGTACCACCGGTCTGCTTCTTGTGGGTGTACTCGACCTTCTCGACCGCCTTGCGGATGGTCTCGCGGTACGCGACCTGCGGCTTGCCGACGTTGGCCTCGACCTTGAACTCGCGCTTCATGCGGTCGACGAGCACCTCGAGGTGCAGCTCGCCCATACCGCCGATGACGGTCTGGCCGGTCTCCTCGCTGGTGTGCACCTGGAAGGAGGGGTCCTCCTCCGCGAGCCGCTGGATGGCGACGCTCAGCTTCTCCTGGTCGCCCTTCGACTTCGGCTCGATGGCGACCTCGATCACCGGCGCCGGGAAGTCCATGGACTCCAGGATCACCGGGTTCTTCTCGTCGCACAGCGTCTCACCGGTCGTGGTCTGCTTCAGACCCATGACCGCGACGATGTCGCCGGCGCCCACCGAGTCGATCTCCTCACGCTTGTTGGCGTGCATGCGGTAGATCTTGCCGATGCGCTCCTTCTTGCCCTTGACGGAGTTCAGCACGGCGGTGCCGGACTCCAGGCGGCCGGAGTACACGCGGACGAAGGTGAGCTTGCCCAGGTGCGGGTCGCTCATGATCTTGAACGCCAGGGCGGCGAGCGGCTCGTCCTCGGACGGCTTGCGCTTGATGACCTCCTCCGGGTCGTTGACAGCGTGGCCCTCGATGGCCTCGATGTCGACCGGGGACGGCAGGTAGCGCACGACCGCGTCGAGCAGCGGCTGCACACCCTTGTTCTTGAACGCGGTGCCGCAGAAGACGGGGGTCACCGTGGTGCCCTCGCCCTTGCCGGAGGCGATGGTGATGCGGCGGATGGCCGCGTACAGCTGCTCCTCGGTGGGCTCCTGGCCCTCGAGGTACAGCTCCATCATCTCCTCGTCGTTCTCGGCGACGGCCTCGACGAGCTTGCCGCGCCACTCCTCGGCGGCCTCGGCGTGCGTGTCCGGGATGTCGACGACGTCGTACATCTCGCCCTTGGCCGCCTCGGCGGACCAGACCAGGGCCTTCATGCGGACCAGGTCGACAACGCCCCTGAAGTCCGCCTCGGCGCCGATCGGCAGCTGCATGACCAGCGGCTGCGCGCCCAGACGGTCCTTGATCATGTCGACGCAGCGGTGGAACTCGGCACCGGTGCGGTCCAGCTTGTTGACGAAGCAGATACGCGGCACGCCGTAGCGGTCCGCCTGACGCCACACCGTCTCGGACTGGGGCTCGACGCCGGCGACGCCGTCGAACACCGTCACGGCACCGTCGAGCACGCGCAGGGAACGCTCCACCTCGACGGTGAAGTCGACGTGACCCGGCGTGTCGATGATGTTGATGGTGTGGTCGACGTTGTCCAGCGCCCAGTGACAGGTGGTGGCAGCAGAGGTGATCGTGATGCCACGCTCCTGCTCCTGCTCCATCCAGTCCATGGTGGCAGCGCCGTCGTGGACCTCACCGATCTTGTACGAACGACCGGTGTAGAACAGGATCCGCTCGGTGGTGGTCGTCTTGCCCGCGTCGATGTGGGCCATGATGCCGATGTTGCGCACCCTGGCCAGGTCAAGTGAAGTGGTAGCCATAAGGCTTCAGTCTTCTCTCGGTTCTCGATGGGGAAGCGACTACCAGCGGTAGTGCGCGAAGGCCTTGTTGGACTCGGCCATCTTGTGGGTGTCCTCGCGCTTCTTCACAGCGGCACCGAGGCCGTTGGACGCGTCGAGGAGCTCGTTGAGCAGACGCTCGGTCATGGTCTTCTCACGACGAGCGCGGGCGTAGCCGACCAGCCAGCGCAGCGCCAGCGTGTTGGCACGGCCGGGCTTGACCTCGACCGGCACCTGGTAGGTGGCGCCACCGACACGGCGGGACTTGACCTCGAGGGTCGGCTTGATGTTCTCCAGCGCGCGCTTGAGCGTGACGACCGGGTCGTTGCCGGTCTTCTCGCGCAGGCCCTCCATGGCGCCGTAGACGATGCGCTCGGCGGTGGAGCGCTTGCCGTTCAGCAGCACCTTGTTGATCAGGCTGGTCACCAGAGGAGAGCCGTAGACCGGGTCGACGATCACCGGGCGCTTCGGGGCGGGGCCCTTACGAGGCATTCTTACTTCTCCTTCTTGGCGCCGTAACGGCTGCGAGCCTGCTTGCGGTTCTTGACACCCTGGGTGTCGAGCGAGCCACGGATGATCTTGTAGCGAACACCCGGCAGGTCCTTCACACGGCCGCCGCGCACGAGCACGATGGAGTGCTCCTGCAGGTTGTGTCCCTCACCCGGAATGTAGGCCGTGACCTCGATACCGCTGGTCAGACGCACACGCGCGACCTTGCGGAGGGCCGAGTTCGGCTTCTTCGGGGTGGTCGTGAACACACGCGTGCAGACGCCCCGGCGCTGAGGGGACCCCTCGAGTGCGGGCGTCTTGTTCTTCTCGACCTTGTCCTGCCGGCCCTTCCGGACCAGCTGCTGGATCGTAGGCACTACTTCTCCGGTTTCTGTGTGCCGATGGGTACAGCTAACCTGGAACTTCGCCGACCCACGCGGTCGGGTGTGTCGAATCCCGCTGAACTCCCGCCGCTAGGCAGAAAGAAGGCGCAGATTGCGGTGGCCAATACAGGCTCTCCGGCGGTTTCAGGCACGCACGGGAGCCAGGGCACACCCCAGGCACAAGGTCTGAGCGTACCTACCTCATTCGCTGTGGTCAAAACAAATGGGTCTGCCCCTCCAGGCCGGATAGCCCACTCAGCGTCCCTCGATTCATCCCGACTTGTCCAGGGTCCCACGGATGACTGAATCGTGCTTGTTCCGGCCGCGTCGACTTGCCTTTGCACCCGCGACTCATCCATGACTTTCGTCACTTCGTGTGCGGTCGAGCCGCCGGCCGGCGCTCCGGCCGGTCCTCGAGGAGGCGGCGCACGGTCCTGACCGTGCGCCGTTCCCCCGGCTCCCCTGCCCCGCTCCTGCGCTGCTCAGCCGACGGCCGACCCTTCGGGCCCTGCCCCGCCCCGGCCGCGGCCCGCCGGTCGCAAGCCGTTCCGCACGGGACCGTCCAGCCCCCTCCGGCGGCCGGTCCACGGCGGCGGGGCACGGTGGACCTCCCGAGGCCCGTCCAGCCGCCCGAGAGCGCCTGCACGACGGGGCCGGGCCCGGTCGGGCAGGCAGGGAAACAGGGACTGCCATCACCCCGTTCATACCCTCCCGGAGCCGTGGAGCCGGCAGGTCTGCGGGGCGCCGGCGGGAGGCGCCCGGGGGGAGCCCCGCGCAGCACCCCCCGAGCGCTGCGGCGGACGAGACCTGCGGCCGGTGCGGCGCCGCACCGACCGTGAGGCGGGCAGCACATCGCAGCAGGACCGGACAGCGCTCCACCAGAGTCAACTACCGCTCGCTGTAAGCGAGTTGATCGCGGGGATGGACGCGGCGCAGGGACGGACACGCTCCCCTGAACCTCGGCGCCTCCCCGCGAACACGCCGAAGGGCGGCCACCCCAGGGTGACCGCCCTTCATGCTGCTGCTCGCTTACTGGTTGTACGGACCGTAGTCGTAGTCCTCCAGCGGCACGGCCTGGCCGGAGCCGGTGCCGAACGGCGAGTAGTCGATGTCGTCGTAGCCGACGGCCGAGTACATCGCGGCCTTGGCCTCCTCGGTCGGCTCGACCCGGATGTTGCGGTAGCGGGACAGACCCGTACCGGCCGGGATGAGCTTACCGATGATGACGTTCTCCTTCAGGCCGATGAGGCTGTCGGACTTGGCGTTGATCGCCGCGTCCGTCAGAACTCGGGTCGTCTCCTGGAAGGAGGCGGCCGACAGCCAGGACTCCGTGGCCAGCGAGGCCTTGGTGATACCCATCAGCTGCGGACGGCCGGAGGCGGGCTGGCCGCCCTCCTGGACCACACGACGGTTCTCCTGCTCGAACTTCGAGCGCTCGACCAGCTCGCCGGGCAGCAGCTCGGCGTCGCCGGACTCGATGATCGTCACGCGGCGCAGCATCTGCCGGATGATGATCTCGATGTGCTTGTCGTGGATCGACACGCCCTGCGAGTTGTAGACCTTCTGGACCTCCTGGACCAGGTGGACCTGGACGGCCCGCTGACCCAGGATGCGCAGCACGTCGTGCGGGTTGGTGGCACCCACGGTGAGCTTCTGGCCCACCTCGACGTGGTCGCCCTCGTTGACCAGGAGACGGGCGCGCTTCGAGATCGGGTAGCTGGTCTCGTCGCTGCCGTCGTCCGGCGTGATGACGATCTTCTTGGTCTTCTCGGTCTCCTCGATGCGGACCCGGCCGGCCGCCTCGG
The DNA here is from genome assembly GCF_045209695.1 of Streptomyces thermoviolaceus. Taxonomy (NCBI): domain Bacteria; kingdom Bacillati; phylum Actinomycetota; class Actinomycetes; order Kitasatosporales; family Streptomycetaceae; genus Streptomyces; species Streptomyces thermoviolaceus. The sequence continues at coordinate 2,441,108 of NZ_CP109280.1, forward strand.
AGATCGGGGCGACACCCTTCGGGGTACGGGCCTCGAAGAGCTCGACGACACGCGGCAGACCCTGGGTGATGTCGTCACCGGCCACACCACCGGTGTGGAAGGTACGCATCGTCAGCTGGGTACCGGGCTCACCGATGGACTGGGCGGCGATGATGCCGACCGCCTCACCGATGTCGACCAGCTTGCCGGTGGCCAGCGAGCGGCCGTAGCACATCGCGCAGGTGCCGACCGAGGACTCGCAGGTCAGGACCGAGCGGGTCTTGACCTCCTCGACGCCCTGCAGGATCAGCTCCTCGATGAGCACGTCACCCAGGTCGGTGCCGGCCGGGGCCAGCACCTTGCCGTCGACCACGATGTCCTCGGCGAGGCAGCGCGCGTACACGGACGTCTCGACGTTGTCCGCCTTGCGCAGCACGCCGTTGGCGTCCCGCTCCGCGATCCTCAGGCGCAGGCCGCGGTCGGTGCCGCAGTCCAGCTCGCGGATGATGACGTCCTGGGAGACGTCCACCAGACGCCGGGTGAGGTAACCGGAGTCGGCGGTCCGCAGAGCGGTGTCGGCGAGACCCTTACGGGCACCGTGCGTGGCGATGAAGTACTCCAGCACGGACAGACCCTCACGCAGCGACGACTTGATCGGCCGCGGGATGGTCTCGTTCTTCGCGTTCGACACCAGACCACGGATACCGGCGATCTGGCGCATCTGCATCATGTTTCCTCGGGCACCCGAGTTGACCATCATGAAGATCGGGTTGGTCTTCGGGAAGTTGCCCGCCATGGCCTCGGCGACCTCGTTGGTCGCGTTGGTCCAGATGCCGATGAGCTCCTGGCTGCGCTCGTCCTTGGTGATCAGACCGCGCTCGTACTGCTTCTGGACCTTCTCGTCCGCCGCCTCCCACTTGGCGATGATCTCCGGCTTCGCCTCGGGGACGATGACGTCGGAGATGGCGACGGTGACGCCGGAGCGGGTGGCCCAGTAGAAGCCGGCCGCCTTCAGGTTGTCGAGCGTGGCCGCCACGACGACCTTCGGGTAGCGCTCGGCGAGGTCGTTGACGATCTCGGAGAGCTGCTTCTTGCCGACCTCGAAGTCGACGAACGGGTAGTCCTCGGGCAGCAGCTCGTTGAAGAGCGCACGGCCCAGGGTGGTGCGCAGGCGGAAGGGGTCGCCCTGCTGCCACTCCGGCTCGCCCTCCTCGCGGGCCGGCGGGGTCCAGCCGCGCGGCGGGATGGTGCCCACCGGGAAGCGGATGTCGACCGGGGCCTGCAGGGACAGCTCGCCCGCGTCGAAGGCCATGATGGCCTCCGCCACGGACGCGAAGGAGCGGCCCTCGCCCTTGACGTCCCGGCCCTCGTGGTCGGTGGTGAGGAAGTACAGACCGAGGACCATGTCCTGGGTCGGCATCGTCACCGGCCGGCCGTCGGCGGGCTTGAGGATGTTGTTCGAGGACAGCATCAGGATGCGGGCCTCGGCCTGCGCCTCCGCGGACAGCGGCAGGTGCACGGCCATCTGGTCACCGTCGAAGTCCGCGTTGAACGCGGTGCACACGAGCGGGTGGATCTGGATGGCCTTGCCCTCGACCAGCTGCGGCTCGAAGGCCTGGATGCCCAGGCGGTGCAGGGTGGGCGCACGGTTCAGCAGCACCGGGTGCTCGGCGATGACCTCTTCGAGGACGTCGTACACGACGGTGCGGCCGCGCTCGACCATGCGCTTGGCGCTCTTGATGTTCTGCGCGTGGTTCAGGTCGACCAGGCGCTTCATCACGAACGGCTTGAACAGCTCCAGCGCCATCGCCTTCGGCAGACCGCACTGGTGCAGCTTCAGCTGCGGACCGACGACGATCACGGAACGCGCCGAGTAGTCGACACGCTTGCCGAGCAGGTTCTGGCGGAAGCGGCCCTGCTTGCCCTTGAGCATGTCGGACAGCGACTTCAGCGGACGGTTGCCGGGGCCCGTGACCGGGCGGCCGCGGCGGCCGTTGTCGAAGAGCGCGTCGACGGCCTCCTGGAGCATGCGCTTCTCGTTGTTGACGATGATCTCGGGCGCACCGAGGTCGAGAAGCCGCTTCAGGCGGTTGTTGCGGTTGATGACACGGCGGTACAGGTCGTTCAGGTCGGACGTCGCGAAGCGGCCACCGTCCAGCTGCACCATCGGACGCAGGTCCGGCGGGATGACCGGGACGCAGTCCAGGACCATGCCCTTGGGGCTGTTGTTGGTGGTCAGGAACGCGGAGACGACCTTCAGCCGCTTCAGGGCACGGGTCTTCTTCTGGCCCTTGCCGGTGCGGATGATCTCGCGGAGCTTCTCGGCCTCGGCCTCCAGGTCGAAGGACTCCAGGCGCTTCTGCAGCGCGGCGGCGCCCATCGAGCCGTCGAAGTAGGTGCCGAAGCGGTCGCGCAGCTCGCGGTAGAGCAGCTCGTCACCCTCGAGGTCCTGGACCTTGAGGTTCTTGAACCGGTTCCAGACCTCGTCGAGGCGGTCGATCTCGCGCTGGGCACGGTCGCGCAGCTGCTTCATCTCGCGCTCGGCGCTCTCGCGCACCTTGCGGCGCACGTCGGCCTTGGCGCCCTCGGCCTCCAGCTCGGCCAGGTCGGCCTCGAGCTTCTTGGCGCGGGCCTCGAGGTCGGCGTCGCGGCGCTGCTCGATCTGCTGGCGCTCGACGGAGACCTGGGCCTCCAGCGAGGGCAGGTCGCGCTGCCGGCGCTCCTCGTCGACGTACGTGATCATGTACGCCGCGAAGTAGATGACCTTCTCCAGGTCCTTCGGGGCGAGGTCGAGCAGGTAGCCCAGGCGCGACGGGACGCCCTTGAAGTACCAGATGTGGGTCACGGGCGCGGCCAGCTCGATGTGGCCCATCCGCTCACGGCGCACCTTGGCGCGGGTGACCTCGACGCCGCAGCGCTCACAGATGATGCCCTTGAAGCGGACGCGCTTGTACTTGCCGCAGTAGCACTCCCAGTCCCGGGTGGGGCCGAAGATCTTCTCGCAGAAGAGGCCGTCCTTTTCCGGCTTGAGGGTGCGGTAGTTGATGGTCTCGGGCTTCTTGACCTCGCCGTGGCTCCACTGACGGATGTCGTCGGCGGTGGCCAGGCCGATCCGCAGCTCGTCGAAGAAGTTGACGTCGAGCACTATGCGTCAATCCCTCTCAGGGTCGTAAGTCTTTCGGTCTGTCGGGGGTCGCCGGGGTCGGCGGGCCGTGGGACCGGGCCCGCCGGGCTCCCGTCAGACCTCTTCGACGCTGCTCGGCTCGCGCCGGGACAGGTCGATGCCGAGCTCCTCCGCTGCGCGGAAGACGTCCTCGTCGGTGTCACGCATCTCGATGGACATACCGTCGCTGGACAGCACCTCCACGTTCAGGCAGAGCGACTGCATCTCCTTGATGAGCACCTTGAAGGACTCGGGGATGCCGGGCTCGGGGATGTTCTCGCCCTTGACGATCGCCTCGTAGACCTTGACGCGGCCGGTGACGTCGTCGGACTTGATGGTCAGCAGCTCCTGGAGGGCGTAGGCGGCACCGTAGGCCTCGAGTGCCCACACCTCCATCTCACCGAACCGCTGGCCACCGAACTGCGCCTTACCACCCAGCGGCTGCTGGGTGATCATCGAGTACGGACCGGTCGAGCGGGCGTGCAGCTTGTCGTCGACCAGGTGGTGCAGCTTCAGGATGTACATGTACCCGACCGAGATCGGGTCCGGGAACGGCTCACCGGAGCGGCCGTCGAACAGCCGGGCCTTGCCGGACGGGAGGACCAGGCGGTTGCCGTCGCGGTTGGGCAGGGTGTTCTCCAGCAGACCGGCCAGCTCGTCCTCGCGGGCACCGTCGAAGACCGGGGTCGCCACGTTGGTGCGCGGCTCGACCCGGTCGGCGCCGATGGCCTGCAGCCGCTTGGCCCACTCGTCGGAGAGGCCGGAGACGTCCCAGCCCTGGCTGGCGAGCCAGCCGAGGTGGATCTCCAGGACCTGTCCCGGGTTCATGCGGGACGGGACGCCCAGCGGGTTGAGGATGATGTCGACCGGGGTGCCGTCCTCCAGGAACGGCATGTCCTCGACCGGCAGGATCTTGGAGATGACACCCTTGTTGCCGTGGCGGCCGGCGAGCTTGTCACCGTCGGTGATCTTGCGCTTCTGCGCCACGTAGACGCGGACCAGCTGGTTCACGCCCGGCGGCAGCTCGTCGCCCTCCTCGCGGTCGAAGACGCGCACGCCGATGACCTTGCCGGTCTCGCCGTGCGGCACCTTCAGCGAGGTGTCACGGACCTCACGGGCCTTCTCACCGAAGATCGCGCGGAGCAGACGCTCCTCCGGGGTCAGCTCGGTCTCACCCTTCGGGGTGACCTTGCCGACGAGGATGTCACCGGCGACGACCTCGGCACCGATACGGATGATGCCGCGCTCGTCGAGGTCGGCGAGGACCTCCTCGGAGACGTTCGGGATGTCCCGAGTGATCTCCTCGGGGCCGAGCTTGGTGTCACGGGCGTCGACCTCGTGCTCCTCGATGTGGATCGAGGAGAGGACGTCGTCCTGGACGAGGCGCTGCGACAGGATGATCGCGTCCTCGTAGTTGTGACCCTCCCACGGCATGAACGCCACGAGCAGGTTCTTGCCGAGGGCCATCTCGCCGTTCTGGGTGGCCGGGCCGTCGGCCAGCACCTGGCCGGTGACGACGCGGTCGCCCTCGTTGACGATGACCTTCTGGTTGACCGAGGTGCCCTGGTTGGAGCGGGCGAACTTGGCCAGGCGGTAGGTGATGTACGTGCCGTCGTCGTTGGCGGTGGTGATGTAGTCCGCGGAGACCTCCTGGACCACACCGGGCTTCTCGGCCTTGACGACGTCGCCGGCGTCGACGGCGGAGCGGTACTCCATGCCGGTGCCGACGAGCGGGGCCTCCGCCTGGATCAGCGGAACGGCCTGGCGCATCATGTTCGCGCCCATGAGGGCACGGTTGGCGTCGTCGTGCTCCAGGAACGGGATCATGGCGGTCGCGACCGACACCATCTGGCGCGGCGAGACGTCCATGTAATCCACGTCCTCGGGGCTGACGTAGTCGACCTCGCCGCCCTTGCGCCGGACCAGGACGCGGCTCTCGGTGAAGCGCAGGTCGTCGCTGAGGGTGGCGTTGGCCTGCGCGATGACGAAGCGGTCCTCCTCGTCGGCGGTCAGGTAGTCCACCTGGTCGGTGACCTGGCCGTCGACGACCTTGCGGTACGGGGTCTCGACGAAACCGAACGCGTTGACGCGGCCGTAGGTGGCGAGCGAGCCGATCAGACCGATGTTCGGGCCTTCCGGCGTCTCGATCGGGCACATGCGGCCGTAGTGCGAGGGGTGCACGTCACGGACCTCGAAGCCGGCCCGCTCACGGGACAGACCGCCGGGGCCGAGCGCGGACAGGCGCCGCTTGTGCGTCAGACCAGACAGCGGGTTGTTCTGGTCCATGAACTGCGACAGCTGGCTGGTGCCGAAGAACTCCTTGATGGAGGCGACGACCGGCCGGATGTTGATCAGGGTCTGCGGCGTGATCGCCTCGACGTCCTGGGTGGTCATGCGCTCGCGGACGACGCGCTCCATGCGGGCCAGACCCGTGCGGACCTGGTTCTGGATGAGCTCGCCGACGCTGCGCAGGCGGCGGTTGCCGAAGTGGTCGATGTCGTCGGTCTCGACGACCACGGTCTGGCCGTTGTCACCGACCGTCTCGGTCTCGCCGGCGTGCAGCTTCACCAGGTACTTGATCGTCGCGATGATGTCCTCGACGGTCAGGATGCCCGCGTCCAGCGGGGTGTCCGTACCCAGCTTCTTGTTGACCTTGTAGCGGCCGACCTTGGCGAGGTCGTAGCGCTTGGGGTTGAAGTAGAGGTTCTCCAGCAGCGTCTGCGCGGCCTCACGCGTCGGGGGCTCGCCCGGGCGCAGCTTGCGGTAGATGTCGAGCAGCGCGTCGTCCTGGCCCTGGGTGTGGTCCTTCTCCAGGGTGGCGCGCATCGACTCGTACTCGCCGAACTCCTCGAGGATCTGCTCGTTGGTCCAGCCGAGCGCCTTGAGCAGGACGGTGACGGACTGCTTGCGCTTGCGGTCGATGCGGACGCCGACCATGTCGCGCTTGTCGATCTCCATCTCCAGCCAGGCACCCCGGGACGGGATGATCTTGGCGGAGAAGATGTCCTTGTCGGAGGTCTTGTCGACGGTGGAGTCGAAGTAGACACCCGGGGAACGGACCAGCTGCGACACCACGACACGCTCGGTGCCGTTGATGATGAAGGTTCCCTTGCTGGTCATGAGCGGGAAGTCGCCCATGAAGACCGTCTGGGACTTGATCTCGCCGGTCTCGTTGTTGGTGAACTCGGCCGTGACGAAGAGCGGCGCGGCGTAGGTGAAGTCGCGCTCCTTGCACTCGTCGATCGAGTTCTTCGGCGGCTCGAAGCGGTGGTCACGGAAGGTCAGGGACATCGACCCCGAGAAGTCCTCGATCGGGGAGATCTCCTCGAAGATCTCTTCGAGGCCGGACTTGGTGGGGACGTCCTGACCCTTCTCGAGAGCCTCCTCGACGCGAGCCTTCCACGCGTCGTTGCCGAGCAGCCAGTCGAAGCTCTCGGTCTGGAGCGCGAGAAGGTTCGGAACCTCGAGGGGCTCCTTGATCTTTGCAAAGGAGATGCGCAGCGGGGCGGTGCTGGCGCCGTTGTTCGTATTCGCGGTCGAGGCAGTGCGCGAGGCGGCCAAGAGGGGGTCCTTCCGAGGGCTCGGACTCACTACGCGCGTACCGGCCCCTCCCCCGCTCACCGGGACGGACGGTGTCCGAAATGGCGAAACGCCAGGTCAGACGCAGGTCGGTCGTCGATGCTCGAGTGAGGGCATGCCCCTGGTGACGGGCAGGGGACAGCTAACAGGCAGCGCAAAGTGACACTGTAGCCACTTGGCCCGCTGATGTCCAGTGCGGGGTGTTTGAGAACCTCGTCGTCGTCACCGCCTGCGGCAGGTCGCCCTCAATGCACGTTGATACTGCCCTCTTCGCCGTCGATCCATGCCTCGGATTCGGATCCTTGTGACGACGCGTCCTGAGAATTGCGCGCTGCGTGCAGTTCCGTCAAGGCCCCCTGTGTCCGAGCCGGACACCGCCGTCGTCACCTGCGGTTCGTCCACCGCGGCCCTCCGGGGGCACGACGAAGATCACCTTACCCCGCCCCGGCACCGGTGCAAGGCCGCCACAGCCACCCCCCGGAACGCCGAAGAGCGACCACCCGGATGGATGATCGCTCCTCGGTGCGTTCGCGTTACAGCCCCGGCGCGGTGTTTCTCCGCGCCCGGGCCGTCAGCACGCGGGAGTCCGTGACGGACCCGTCGAAGGCCGTGGGGCCCGTGCCGGTCGGACGACCGGACAGGTCTTACTTGACCTCGACGGAGGCGCCGGCGCCCTCCAGGGCCTCCTTGGCCTTGTCCGCGGTCTCCTTGTTGACCTTCTCGAGGACGGGCTTCGGGGCACCGTCGACCAGGTCCTTGGCCTCCTTCAGGCCCAGGGAGGTCAGCTCACGCACGACCTTGATGACCTGGATCTTCTTGTCACCGGCGCCGGCGAGGATGACGTCGAACTCGTCCTTCTCCTCGGCGGCGGCGGCCTCGCCGCCACCCTGGCCGGCACCACCGGCGACGACGACCGGGGCGGCCGCGGCGGCGGTGACGTCGAACTTCTCCTCGAAGGCCTTCACGAACTCGGAGAGCTCGATGAGGGTCATCTCCTCGAACTGGGCAAGCAGCTCGTCCTGGGACAGCTTCGCCATGATGGCGGTCCTTCCACTCAAGTCGGCAGGTGCCGGATGTACTGGTTGAGGCGGGCGTACGTCGGCCCGCTGCGACCCGTGCCGTGGGGCCGGGTCAGAAAGCGAGCCGAATTACTCGGCACCGCCCTGCTCGGCCTGCTTGGCGCGCAGCGCGTCCACGGTACGGACGAGCTTCGACGGCAGCGCCTGGAAGACGGAGGCAGCCTGGGACTGCTTCGCCTTGAAGGCACCGGCCAGCTTGCTGAGCAGAACCTCGCGGGACTCCAGGTCCGCGAGCTTCTTGATCTCGTCGGCGGAGAGGGGCTTGCCCTCCAGGACACCGCCCTTGATGACGAGATTCGGGTTGTCCTTGGCGAAGTCACGGAGACCCTTCGCCGACTCCACCGGGTCACCGGTGACGAAGGCGACAGCCGTCGGACCGTTGAACAGGTCGTCCAGCGTCGTGATCCCGGCCTCGTTGGCCGCAATCTTGGTCAGCGTGTTCTTCACCACGGCGTACTGGGCGTTCTCACCGAGCGAACGACGCAGCGTCTTGAGCTGCGCCACGGTGAGACCGCGGTACTCGGTCAGCACGGCAGCAGACGAGTTGCGGAACTTGTCCGTCAGCTCGGCAACCGCGGCAGCCTTGTCGGGCCTCGCCATAGAGCCTCGGCCTCCTTCCGGGTGATTCGGACCGCGCGGACCCGAAGGAGGACTGGGGAAAACGAAACGCCCCGGCGCAGGCGCACGGGGCGGACTCGACCGGCGGCACGCACGACACGCGGACGTACGTGTTCCGGGAGTTCTTCCACTGTCACCTGCGCGGGCCGTCCGCATGTTCAGCGGATCCTTCGGCCACCGCACGCACTTACGAGCGCACGGCAACGACCAGCGGTCTTTGGCTTCGGACAGGAAGAGTACGGGAACGGGGCGGGCCGGAGCAAATCCGCCCCGTTCCGGGGATCACTGCAGGCCGGAGCCCTCGGCGCCCTCGGCGGAGCCCATCAGCAGCTCCTCCAGCTTCGCGGTGTCCGAGGCCGCCGGGGCGGCCACGTCCACGGGCTTGTTGTAGTCGAGGAAGGTGAAGGTCATGTCGAACGGGCCCTCGTCGGCGTCGCCGCGCATGCGGAACTGCTTGGCGCGGTCCTCGCCGTCGACCCACAGGTCCATGGTGATCTTCTCGACGCCCAGGTCCTCGAACTGCTTCAGGCTCTGCTGGTGCTGCTCGCGCAGCGTCGCGTCCTTGTCCTTGTCCTGCTCCTCCATGGCCGTGCGGAGCTCGTCCAGGGTGGCGGTGCCCTGGTAGTGGGTGGTCTTGACGCCGTCGACGGTCTCGGTGCCGACCTCCTTGGTGTCCTTGGCGCCGGTGAGCATGCTGGTGTCCGCCGCCGGGTTCTGCTGGGCCTGGGCGGAGGCGCTGCTGAGCTGGTCCAGCTGCTCGCCGGCCTGGGTCCCGGACAGGTCGAACTTGACCCAGTGCTTGCCGTTCAGCTCCTTGGCGGCCTCGGCGCCGCCGTTGATGTACATGACCTTGTCGACGAGGCGGACCTCGGCGCTCTGCTGGGCGCCCTGGTCGGTCCCCGTCATCTTCATGCTCATGGCAATTGAAGGCTTGATCCGCATCGCGGCCTCGGCCGTGAACCGGCCCTGCTGCGGAACCTGGCCGGTCATGCGGTAGTGGGCGGAGGTGATGTCCTCCGCGTGGGAGGCCGCCTTGGCCACCGCGGCGGCCGCCGGCGACATCTTCGGCTCGTCCTCCCCCTTGCCGCAGCTCACCGCGCCCGCGGCGAGCAGCAGCGCGGCCAGACCGGCACCCCCGGCTCTGCGTACAGAAATCCCCACGGTCTCCCCCCTAAGGAAACAGACAGGCTGTACCTAGCAACGGCCTTAATCTATCCGAACATGATCGAAAATTCAGGAAGAATCCTTGACCGATGCATACCGCCCGTTGGTGAGGAGCGCGCAGGACAGGGTGCTGAGGACCGGGCACAGGGCGTCGCAGCAGGCCGCGGGGCCGCCCGGGAACGGGACGAGCCCCGCACCGGAAGAGGTGCGGGGCTCGTCGCCGACTGCCGGTGAGCCGTGACTCAGACCGCGGCCGGGTCCTCCTCGACGAGGAGGTTGCGGGTGCGGTTCGGGTCGACCGGGATGCCGGGGCCCATCGTGGTGCTGATGGCGGCCTTCTTGATGTAGCGGCCCTTGGCGGCGGACGGCTTCAGACGGAGGATCTCCTCCAGCGCGGCGCCGTAGTTCTCCACCAGCTTGGTGTCGTCGAACGACGTCTTGCCGATGATGAAGTGCAGGTTCGCGTGCTTGTCGACACGGAACTCGATCTTGCCGCCCTTGATGTCGGAGACGGCCTTGGCCACGTCGGGGGTGACGGTGCCGGTCTTCGGGTTCGGCATCAGACCACGCGGGCCGAGGACGCGGCCGAGACGGCCGACCTTGCCCATGAGGTCCGGGGTGGCGACGACGGCGTCGAAGTCCAGGCGGCCCTTCGACACCTCGTCGATCAGCTCGTCGGCGCCGACGATGTCGGCGCCCGCGGCACGCGCGGCCTCGGCACGGTCGCCGGTCGCGAAGACCAGGACCCGGGCGGTCTTACCGGTGCCGTGCGGAAGGTTCACGGTGCCACGGACCATCTGGTCGGCCTTGCGCGGGTCGACACCCAGACGGAAGGCGACCTCGACGGTGCCGTCGAACTTGGTCGTGGAGGTCTCCTTGGCGAGACGGACGGCCTCGAGCGGGGCGTAGAGCTTGTCCCGGTCGATCTTGGCGTCCGCAGCGCGGAGAGCCTTGCTGCGCTTGCTCACAACTGCTCCTGTGGGTTCTGAAAGGAGTCGTGGTACGGGCCGAGCAGACCCTCCCACGTGCGGCCCGGTCCGGCCGCGGGAGTGCTTCGGGGGCTCAGGCCTCGATGGTGACGCCCATGGAGCGGGCGGTGCCGGCGATGATCTTCTCGGCGGCGTCCAGGTCGTTGGCGTTGAGGTCGGGCATCTTGGTCTGGGCGATCTCGCGGATCTGCTCGCGCGTGATCTTGGCGACCTTGGTCTTGTGCGGCTCGCCGGAGCCCTTCTCCACGCCCGCGGCCTTGAGGATCATCTTGGCGGCCGGCGGCGTCTTGGTGATGAAGGTGAAGGAACGGTCCTCGTAGACCGTGATCTCCACCGGGATGACCCACCCGCGCTGCGACTCGGTCGCGGCGTTGTAGGCCTTGCAGAACTCCATGATGTTGACGCCGTGCTGACCCAGCGCCGGACCGACCGGCGGGGCCGGGTTGGCGGCGCCGGCCTGGATCTGGAGCTTGATGAGCCCCGTGACCTTCTTCTTCTTGGGAGGCATGTGCTCTCTCCGGGTCCTAGTGAGAGTGGTCGGCCTCCGGCGGGCGGTCCCGGATCGTCGTCCCGGATCCTCCGGACGGAGGCATACCGCACAACGATAACGGGTAGGCCGTTCGCTCCCCAAACCAGCAGGTGCCCCGGTACCGGGCCCCTGCGCGGGGCACCGGCCGGGGCCGCTGCGGGAGGCCGGGGTGCGGGGGCGGGGCCGCAGGGAGACCGAAGTGCGAGGGTCAGGGCCGGTGGCGGCCGGCGCCGGTCACGGGCGGCGCTCCGGCGGCAGCACCACCACCGCGTCACCGACGGGCCTCTCGCCCGCGGCGTCGGAGGGGTGCCCCAGGACCTGTCCGTGGACCGCCATGGCCGTCGAGCCCCCGCCGTCGAGGTTGACGGCCTCGACCAGTCCGAGCGACCGGGCCACGTCGGCGGCCTCCGGGATGCTCAGGCCCAGGTCGTCGGTGGAGCGCCCGTCGACGGTGACCAGCACGGTGCGCCCGTACACGTCCGTGCCGGCGATGGTCCGGGGGTTGCGTTTGGCCACCCAGCCGTAGGCCCAGCTGGGGTCGCCCGCGTGGTCCATGCCGTCCCGGCGCTGGGTGATCTCCTCCTGTCCCCGGTGCATGAGCTGGGGTCCGCCGTTGACGATCGTGGTGCGGCGGCTCACGGGCCGCGGCCTGCCGGTCGCCGCATCGGTCAGCTCGGTGTGCACCGGCACCCGGTCGCCGGCCCGGACGCCCGCGAGCAGGTCCGCGGCGGCGCCGGTGGCCTGCACGGAGGTGGTGCCGGGGGCGAGCGCGGTGCCGCGCGCGGCGGCCACGGAGATCACCCGCTGGTGTGCGTCGAGAACGATCTCGCGGCCGGGGCCGGACGGGGTGCGGGCGCCGTACTCGGGGGTGAACAGGACCAGTTCGCTGTCGTCGGTGCAGGTGATGTCGTGCAGGGGCCGGGACGTCGGGCGGTCGGTCGCGTCGCCGCCGCAGTTGCGGATCAGGCCGGGCACCCGGTTGATGCCGTCCAGCGGCACCGAGCGTCCGCCGAGCCGCACGCTGCCGCGCCAGGAGAGCCGTTCGACGCTGCTGCCGCCGTGCTCGTCCAGCACCAGCGCGGGGCGGTCGCCGACCGGCTCGGAGAGCAGTGCGCCGTCGTAGACGCCGACACCGGCGGGGTCGCCGGGTGCACCGGAGGCGGGGTCCAGGACGAAGAAGCCGGCGTTCACGGCGACCGTGGCGCCGGTCGCCCGGGCGAGCGCGGACGTGGTCTCGCGGCCCTGGAGGTCGGGGCCGAAGGCGGCGTCGAGCCGGCCGGTGAACAAGCGGGGGTCGATGGTGACCACGTCGACGTGCCAGGGTCCGCGCGCCGAGCGGTCGCCGTCCCAGCCGGTGTAGACGGCGGAGGCGGACTCGCCCGCCGCGGCCATCCGGGCGCGTTCCTGCTCGGCCTCGGCCCGGGTGCGCCAGGAGCCGACCCGGACCCGGTAGCCGAGCGTCCCGGGCGCCATGTCGGCGGCCCGGGGCCGGGCCACGGCCTCGACCCGGGCGTCGAAGCCCTCGGCGCGCAGCCGTTCGCTCTCCGCCCGGGCGTCGGCCTCGCCGGACAGCGCCAGGGGCGGCGCGTCCGGGTCGGGCGAGGAGGTGTCCGGGATCTGCACCTCCAGCGTCCAGAACAGGGCGTCGTCGGTGCCGCCGCGGGTGATCCGGGTCAGGCGCACGCCGGGCTGCAGCGTGGTGGTGGTACGGGTCTCCGGCAGGTCGGCGGGGCCGAGGTCGAGCCGGCCGGCGAGGACCGGGTCGGCGCCCGGGCCGGGACGGGCGGCCGCTTGGGTCGCGGCCAGGGCGTCGGGCTGCGCGAGCCCCGCCCAGACGAGCGCCAGCAGGGCGCCCGCGCGGAGCAGGGGAACGGCACGTCCGCGGCGAAGGGAAACGGCACGTCTTCGGGATGCGCGCTGTGTCATGTACGGGACGGTAGGGCGCCCGGGGGGCTTCCGACAGAGCACCGTACGGCGCGCGGGTGACGTCCGGCCGTCCTCACGGTGACGGCGGCCGCGGCCCCGCGCCCCTGGAGACGGCGAAGCCCCCGCCCGCGGGCGACCGCAGGGCAGGGGCTGAGCCGGACGGATACGAGGTCAGTTCTTCTGGATCTGGTCGAAGGACAGCTCGACCGGCGTCTCGCGGCCGAAGATCTCGACCAGGCCCTTGACCTTCTTCGAGTCGGCGTTGATCTCGTTGATGGTGGCCTGCAGGGTGGCGAAGGGACCGTCGGTGACGGTGACCGAGTCGCCGACCTCGAAGTCCAGCACCTGGACCTCGACCTTGCGCTGCGGCACGGGACGGCCCTCGGCCTCGGCGGCCTCGCGGGCGGCCCGCTCCTCGGCCTCCGGGGCGAGCATCTTCACGACCTCGTCCAGGGACAGCGGGTACGGGTCGTAGGCGTTGCCGACGAAGCCGGTGACGCCGGGCGTGTTGCGCACGACGCCCCAGGACTCGTTGGTCAGGTCCATGCGCACGAGGACGTAGCCGGGCAGCTTGTTCTGCCGGACGGTCTTGCGCTCGCCGTTCTTGATCTGGACGATCTCTTCCTCGGGGACCTCGGCCTGGTAGATGAAGTCCTCGACGTTCAGCGAGACGGCACGCTGCTCCAGGTTGGCCTTCACGCGCTTCTCGTAGCCGGCGTAGGTGTGGATGACGTACCACTCGCCGGGCAGGCTGCGCAGCTCCTCGCGGAGCTTGGCGACCGGGTCGAGCTCGGGCTCGGACTTCTCGGCCTCGCCGTCCTCACCCTCGGTGGCCTCGTCGCCGTCCTCGGCACCGGAGGCGGCCTGCTCGGCCGACTCGTCCGCCGCGGCCGGTGCAGCCTCGGCCTTGCCGCCCTCGTCCGCACCCTCGACGGTGTCGAGCTCGTCAGCCACGGACTCGGTCGGCTCGATGGCGTCGTTCAGGTTCGGGTCAGACACGGTGGCTGCTTCTTCCTGGTTACATAGGGGTGGAACATGCGAAAACGGGCGCCGGTCACCACGGCGCCCTTCGCTCGTGACTCAGCCGAAGACGTACTTGGCCGCGTGGTTGAGCCCATAGTCAATCACGGTCACCAGGGCGATCATGACGGCGACGAAGAAGATCACCACGGTGGTGTACGACGTCAGCTGGTTGCGCGTGGGCCAGACGACTTTGCGGAGTTCGGCGATGATCTGCCGGTAGAAGAGCGCAAGCCGCTTCAGCGGACCCTTCTTGGCCCGCTTGCCGCCCTTGCGCGGCTTCTTCTTGGACTCCGACACCTCGTCCCGGGCGTCAGGCGTGTCGAGGGAGCCCACGGCGTCCGTCATGCATCCTCACCTGATTCCCGGGTCGTGGCCGTGCCGCGCCCGGTCGAGCCGCACGGCGGTGCAATTGCAGTACGTACATGCGCACACATCCTGGCGGTGTGTGTAGCAGGGCCGGAGGGACTTGAACCCCCAACCGCTGGTTTTGGAGACCAGTGCTCTACCAATTGAGCTACGACCCTTTGTGTTCCCCCAACGTACCGCATCCGGCCAGATGCCCGGCGTGCACCGATGTCCGGCGCGGCTGCTGAAGGCCAACGAGGTGAGAGTGTACGTGCTCAACGGCCGGGCGTCGAACGGGAAGCGCACTTCGGTTTCCTCGAGGTGTCCGAAAGCCCACGGGTGAGGGGTCCAAAACGGGCGAGGAGCGGCCCGGAGGACGGCGCGCCCACGGCCGCCGCATGCGCCGTGGCAGGCACGCTGGGCGAGGGCGGGACGGCCCCGGCGGGCCCGGTGCCACGGGGCGCTGCGCAGGCCGGCGACGCGGCCGGCCCCGCGCGGGACCGCACGCGTGTTCACGGCGTAGGCCGCTTCCGCCCGCTTCGTGAAACCCGTGTGTCCCGGTGACCGGCTGTCTGGAACGATGGCGGTATGAGCGCTGCAACCCCTCCCACCGAGCGCCGGGTCTCCGCCCGGATCGGGGCGATCTCCGAGTCCGCCACCCTCGCCGTGGACGCAAAGGCCAAGGCTCTGAAGGCCGCCGGACGTCCGGTGATCGGCTTCGGCGCCGGTGAGCCCGACTTCCCGACCACGGACTACATCGTCGAAGCCGCGGTCGAGGCCTGCAAGAACCCCAAGTACCACCGCTACACCCCGGCCGGCGGCCTGCCCGAGCTGAAGGCCGCGATCGCCGCCAAGACGCTGCGCGACTCCGGCTGGGAGCCGGACGTCTCCCAGATCCTGGTCACCAACGGCGGCAAGCAGGCCATCTACGAGGCCTTCGCCGCGATCCTGGACCCGGGCGACGAGGTCATCGTGCCGGCGCCGTACTGGACGACGTACCCGGAGTCGATCCGCCTGGCCGGCGGTGTCCCGGTGGAGGTCGTCGCGGACGAGAGCACCGGCTACCGGGTGACGGTCGAGCAGCTGGAGGCGGCCCGCACGGAGAAGACCAAGGTCGTCCTGTTCGTCTCCCCCTCCAACCCGACCGGCGCGGTCTACTCCGAGGCCGAGACCGAGGCGATCGGCCGCTGGGCGCTGGAGCACGGCCTGTGGGTGCTCACCGACGAGATCTACGAGCACCTGGTGTACGGCGACGCCGTGTCGGTGTCGCTGCCGGCGCTGCTGCCCGAGCTGCGTGACAAGTGCATCGTCGTCAACGGCGTGGCCAAGACCTACGCCATGACCGGCTGGCGGGTGGGCTGGATCATCGGCCCGAAGGACGTGGTGAAGGCCGCGACCAACCTGCAGTCGCACGCCACCTCCAACGTCTCCAACATCTCCCAGGCCGCCGCCCTGGCCGCCGTCTCCGGTGACCTGGAGGCCGTGGCCGAGATGCGCGAGGCCTTCGACCGCCGCCGCCGGACCATCGTGCGGATGCTCAACGAGATCGACGGCGTGGTCTGCCCGGAGCCCCAGGGCGCGTTCTACGCCTACCCGTCGGTGAAGGCGCTCATCGGCAAGGAGATCCGCGGCAAGCGCCCGCAGAACTCCGTCGAACTGGCCGCGCTCATCCTGGAGGAGGCCGAGGTCGCGGTCGTCCCGGGTGAGGCGTTCGGCACGCCGGGCTACCTGCGGCTGTCCTACGCCCTCGGCGACGAGGACCTGGTGGAGGGCGTGAGCCGGATGCAGAAGCTGCTGGCGGAGGCCCGGGACTGACCCGTCCCGCTCCCCCTCGGGTGGCATCCGGGCACGACCCCGGGTGCCACCCGTTCGTCTGTGCGGGCAAGCCCCCGTACGGGGAAACGGCTACCGGGAGGCGGGGGGCGTGCGGCAGGATCCTCGGATGGAGCACGTACGCGATCTCTCCGAGCTGCCGAAGGCCCATCTGCACCTGCACTTCACCGGGTCGATGCGGCCCGGCACCCTGCTGGAACTGGCCGACAAGTACGGCGTGCGCCTGCCGGAGGCCCTGACGGACGCCCTGGTCAGCGGGGAGCCGCCGAAGCTGCGGGCCACCGACGAGCGGGGCTGGTTCCGTTTCCAGCGGCTGTACGACGCGGCGCGGTCCTGTCTGCGGACGCCGGAGGACATCCGGCGCCTGGTGCGGGAGGCGGCCGAGGAGGACCTGAGGGACGGCTCCGGATGGCTGGAGATCCAGGTCGACCCGACCTCGTACGCGCCCCGGCTGGGCGGCCTCATCCCGGCCCTGGAGATCATCCTGGACGCCGTGGAGACGGCCTCGCGGGACACGGGGCTGGGCATGCGCGTCCTGATCGCCGCCAACCGCATGAAGCACCCCCTGGACGCCCGCACCCTGGCCCGTCTCGCGGTGCGCTACCGGGACAGGGGGGTGGTCGGCTTCGGGCTGTCCAACGACGAGCGGCGGGGCATGGCGCGGGACTTCGACCGGGCGTTCGCCATCGCCCGGGCCGGCGGCCTGTTCGCGGCCCCGCACGGCGGTGAGCTGACCGGCCCGGCCTCGGTCCGCGACTGCCTGGACGACCTCCACGCCCACCGCGTGGGCCACGGGGTACGGGCGGCGGAGGACCCCGCCCTGCTGCGCCGCCTGGCCGAGCAGGGCGTGACCTGCGAGGTGTGCCCGGCGTCCAATGTGGCCCTGGGCGTGTACGACAAGCCGGAGGACGTGCCGCTGCGCACCCTGTACGAGGCGGGCGTCCCGATGGCGCTGGGCGCCGACGACCCGCTGCTCTTCGGCTCCCGGCTGGCCGCGCAGTACGAGATCGCCCGCCGGCACCACGGCTTCACGGACGCCGAACTGGCCGAGCTGGCCCGCCAGTCCATCCGTGCCTCGGCCGCCCCTGAGGGCGTCCGGGAGAAGCTGCTGGCCGGGGTGGACGACTGGCTGGCGGGCTGAGCCGGCTCAGTCGCGGGCCAGGGCGCCGATCACCAGCGGCAGCGTGCTCTTGTCGAAGATCTGGTTCAACCGCGCCCCGTCGACGAAGGTGCCGTCGACCTTCATCGCGGGCGTGCCGGTCGCTCCGGACCGCTCGAAGGCCTGCTCGGAGGCGGTCACGAAGGACCGGTACTTCATGTCCCTCACCGCCGCGTCGAACTCCTTGCTGCGCAGGCCCTTCACCTGGGAGGCCAGGTCCAGCAGGAAGGCGTCGGTGAATCCGTCGACGCTCTCCTCGGGCTGGTGGGCGTAGAGCACGTCGTGGTACTCGGCGAACTTGCCCGCGTCCAGGGCGGCCCTGAGGGCGTTGGCGGCCTTCTCGGAGCCGTGGCCGCCGAGCCGGTCGTCGAGGAAGGAGGCCAGGGTGTACTCGGCCCGGACCTGTCCGGAGCGGACCAGCTCGCGCAGGGCCTCGCCGCCGCCCTGTGTCTCGAACTGCCGGCAGACCGGGCAGCGGGCGTCCTCGTAGACGTGGACGACGGTCTTGGCGTCGGGCGAGCCGACGCGGACGGTGGTGCCGTCGGGTGCGAGCGACTCGGTGACGTCCGCCGCCGCCGACGCGCGGGCGGTCGGTTTCCCGTCGGCTTTCCCGTCGCCGCCGTCGTGGGCCGCCGAGCCGCAGCCCGTGGCCAGGGCGCCCAGCAGCACGCTCGCCACCGCCATCGCGGCCGCGCGGCCGGCTCGTCCACCTCGCATGGTCTTCCCCTCCTTGTCGGACGGGCACCGACCCTACGCGATCTTCGCCGGTGTCCTCGCCCACCGTCCGGAGCGGGGGCGGGGCGAGGCGGCGCGGGGCAGCCGGCCGGGCGGCCGGCCTACAGGTCGATGCCGACCGTGACCGGCTCGTTGACCAGGGTGATGCCGAACGCCTCGCGGACTCCGGCCACCACCTCGCGGGCCAGCGCCAGGAGGTCCTCGGTGGTGGCACCGCCGCGGTTGGTCAGGGCGAGGGTGTGCTTGGTGGAGATCCGGGCCGGGCCGGTGCCGTAGCCCTTGGGGAAGCCCGCCTTCTCGATCAGCCAGGCCGCGGAGGTCTTGGTCCGCCCCGGCCCCGCCGGATAGGCGGGCGGCTCGACGTCCGCGCCCAGCCGCTGGTGCACCCGGTCGCGGAAGGCGGCGAAGTCGGCGTCGGTGAGGATCGGGTTGGTGAAGAACGACCCGGCGGACCAGGTGTCGTGGTCCTCGGGGTCGAGCACCATGCCCTTGCCGGCGCGCAGCTTCAGCACGGTGTCCCGGGCGGCGGCGAGGGGGACGCGCTCGCCGGGCTCGACACCGAGGGCGCGGGCCGTCTCCGCGTACTTGATCGGGCCGGACAGGCCGCCGGCGTCCTCCAACCGGAACCTGACCCGGAGCACGACGTACCGGCCGGGGTCGGCCTTGAAGCGACTGTGCCGATAGGAGAAGGCGCACTCCTCGTTGGTGAGGGTGACCGTCTCGCCGGCTTCGCGGTCGTAGGCGACGACCTCGGTGATGGTGCTGGAGACCTCCTGCCCGTACGCCCCGACGTTCTGGATGGGGGTGGCGCCGGCGGAGCCGGGGATCCCGGCGAGGCATTCGATGCCGGCCAGCCCGGCCTCCACGGTGCGGGCGACGGCGTCCGTCCACACCTCGCCGGCGGCCAGCTCCAGCGCCGTTCCGCGCAGCTCGACGCCTCGGGTGGCGATGCGCAGGGCGGTGCCGTCGAAGCCCTTGTCACCGATGACCAGGTTGGAGCCGCCTCCGATGACCAGCAGCGGGGTGCCCGCGGCGTCGGCCTCGCGGACGGCGTCGATCACCTCGGCGTCGGTCTCCGCGGTGATCAGCCGGTCGGCGGGGCCGCCCAGCCGGAAGGTGGTCAGCGGGGCCAGGGGCGCGTCGTGGAGTTCCTGCACGCGCCCAAGACTACGAGACCTTGCCGACCGGGCCGCCGAGGACCATGCCGGCCGCCCGGCACGGCGGCCGGGCGGCCGTCGGTCCGTGTCGCCGTCAGGCCAGGCGCACGAGGGCGCGGGCCATGCCGAGGACCTTCTGCCCGGCGCTGACCGCGGTCAGGTCCACCCGGACGGTGCGGTCGTCCAGCTTGGCCGCGACCTTGCCGGAGACCTCGATGGTGGCCCCCTTGTCGTCGTCGGGGACCACGACGGGCTTGGTGAAGCGGACGCCGTACTCGACGACCGCGCCCGGGTCGCCCGCCCAGTCGGTGACCACCCGGATCGCCTCGGCCATGGTGAACATGCCGTGCGCGATCACGTCCGGCAGCCCGACCTCCTTGGCGAACCGTTCGTTCCAGTGGATGGGGTTGAAGTCCCCGGAGGCGCCCGCGTACTGGACGAGCGTGGCCCGGGTCACGGGGAAGGTCTGTGCCGGCAGCTCGGTGCCGACCTCGACGTCGTCGTAGGCGATGGTCGCCGTCATGTCGTTCCTCACGCCTCCTCGGCCGCGCGGGCCACGAGCTTCATCCAGGTGGTCGCCACGTGCTCGCCCGCCTCGTCGTGCACCTCGCCGCGGACGTCCAGGATGTCGTTCCCGGCCAGCGACTTGATCGCGTCGATGGTGGAGGTGACGGTCAGCCGGTCACCGGCGCGCACGGGACGGGTGTAGGCGAACTTCTGGTCGCCGTGCACCACCCTGCTGTAGTCCAGGCCCAGCTGCGGGTCCTGCACGACCTGCGCGGCGGCCTTGTATGTGATCACGAACACAAAGGTCGGCGGGGCGATCACGTCCGGGTGGCCGAGCGCCTTGGCCGCCTCGGGGTCCGTGTAGGCGGGGTGGGTGTCGCCCACCGCCTCGGCGAACTCCCGGATCTTCTCCCGGCCCACTTCGTACGGGGCGGTGGGCGGGTAGGACCGCCCCACGAAGGACTGGTCGAGCGCCATGGGCGCGGCACCTCCTGGTGTCATGCGTCTGGTGTCATGCGTCGGTCGGGTGCAAACAGCATGAGGCCGCCCCCTGCTGTGGGGACGGCCTCATGGCTGCGTCTGATTTATCGCGTCTCGCGGTGCGTGGTGTGCGCGTTGCAACGCGGGCAGTGCTTCTTCATCTCCAGACGGTCCGGGTTGTTACGCCGGTTCTTCTTGGTGATGTAGTTCCGCTCCTTGCACTCCACGCAGGCCAGCGTGATCTTCGGGCGGACGTCGGTGGCAGCCACGTGAGTGCTCCTTGACGAACGGTGGACTAGAAATAACGCACATGAAGAGTAGCCGATCGACGGACCGACCCGGCAATCGGCTACTGAGAGTAGCGGTGACCGGACTTGAACCGGTGACACAGCGATTATGAGCCGCTTGCTCTACCGACTGAGCTACACCGCTGCGATGCGATCAGAACGCCGGAGGCGGATACCTCTCGCATCAGAGCCCCAAAACGGAATCGAACCGTTGACCTTCTCCTTACCATGGAGACGCTCTGCCGACTGAGCTATTGGGGCGAGCGATGAAGACATTACACGGTCCGCCGCCGTTCGCCCAAATCCGTTTCCGGCATCCCGCCCGCGTGCCGCCCTCGGGCCGTCGCGCGGGGGCCGTGGCACCCGGTCCGGACACGGCTCGGCCCCCTCGCCGCTCCCGTCGTCGCTCCGGGCTTCGCGGGCTTCCCGGCGGCGCCGGTGACCCGCGCTACCGGGCACACCTGCCCGGCCACACCGGTACGACTATTGCGCTCCTCCGCGGTCCCGCGCGGCACCGACCCTAGGCTCGTCCGCACCCGCGCGCGATCGTGTGTGCGCGTCCGTCCTTGCGTCCTGCGTCCGCGTCCGTCCGCAGTCCCGCCGTCCCTGCCGTGCGTCACAGCTGGAGTGCGATGCCTCCCGGTCAGCAGCAGCCGCCCCCGCCGTCCTCCTCACCGGGTGCGCCGGGTCCGCCGGAGCCGGGCGTGCTGCTGCTGACCGGTGCCCGTCTGACCGACGGCCGCACGGTCGACGTGCGCCTGGCCGGCGGCCGCATCGAGGCGGTCGGCACGGCGGGCAGCCTGGCCCCGGCCCGGCGCACCGGCCGGCGGGGCGCGGGTCCGCGGGGCGGGGCGCGCGAGTCCGGCGACGGCTCCCGCGTCGACCTGAGCGGCTATCTGCTCCTGCCGGCCCCGGCCGAGCCCCACGCCCACGCCGACACCGCCCTGACCGGCGACACCGACGGACCGGTGTCGTACGCCCCCGAGGACGTCCAGCGCCGGGCCGTGGAGGCCGCGCTGCTGCAGCTCAGCCATGGCGCCACCGCCCTGCGCGCCCATGTGCGCGTGGGCGACGCCCGGGGGCTGGGCGCCCTGGGCGCGGTCCTGGAGGCGCAGCGGGCCCTGCGCGGGCTGGC
Organism: Streptomyces thermoviolaceus; assembly: GCF_045209695.1. Lineage (NCBI taxonomy): Bacteria > Bacillati > Actinomycetota > Actinomycetes > Kitasatosporales > Streptomycetaceae > Streptomyces > Streptomyces thermoviolaceus. The sequence goes on from NZ_CP109280.1 coordinate 2,462,795, forward strand.
CGAGCTGACGACGGTGGCGGTGCCCCGGGTGCTGACCGGGGCCGCCGGCGCGGAGGGCCTGGCGGTGCTGCGGGACGCGGTGGAGCTGGGCGCCGAGGTGGTCGGCGGATGCCCGGACGGGGACCCCGACCCCACGGGCCACCTGGAGGCCGTGCTGGGCCTGGCCGCGGAGCACGGCCGCGCGGTCGATCTGCACACCGACGGCACGGATCCGGCGCGGCTGGCCCGCATCGCGGCCATGGCGGGCGACCTGCGGACCGGGGTGGCGCTGGGACCGTGCGGCGGCCTGGAACTGCTCCCCGTCGACGTGGCGGCCCGCACGGCGGACCAGCTGGCGGCGGCCGGGGTGACCGTGGTGTGCCTGCCGCAGGGCGGCTGCGCGGGCGCCGAGGGCCTCGGCACGGCCCCGGTACGGCTGCTGCGGTCGGCCGGGGTCCGGGTGGCCGCGGGCAGCGGGGCCCTGCGGGACGTGGCGAACCCGGTGGGCCGCGGCGATCCGTTGGAGGCCGCCTATCTGCTGGCCGCCCGGCACGGCTTGGGACCGGAGGAGGCCTACGACGCGGTGAGCGCCTCGGCCCGGGCGGTGCTCGGCCTGCCCGAGGTGCGTGTCGAGGCGGGCTTCCCGGCGGATCTGCTCGCGGTGCGCGGCGAACGGCTGGCGGGCGCGCTGTCGCTCGGCTACAGCCGCGTGGTGGTGCACCGGGGGCGCGTGGTGGCGCGCACCAGCGCGGTACGGGAGTTCTGCGACACGGCGGCCTCGGTAGCCCTGGGGCTGCCCCGGCAGGGGCGGGGGGAGCTGCCGTAGCGAGCGCCGGGCGGCGGCGCCGGAGGCCGGGGATCACCTGGTGACGGACACCGGGCGGCTCTCCGACGGCCGGTCAGGCTTCCATGTGCCGTACGACGTTGTGCGCCAAGCCGTGAGGCACGGCACCGGGTGTGCCGGGTGACCCGTCGTGCGGCGGATGGGGCCGTCCGGGCGTACGGTCGGAAACATGCGGATTGTCATTGCTGGTGGTCATGGCCAGATCGCGCTGCGGCTGGAGCGGCTGCTCGCCGCGCGCGGGGACGAGGTGGCGGGCATCATCCGCCGCTCCGAGCAGGCCGAGGATCTGCGCGCGGTCGGAGCCGAACCGATCGTGCTGGACCTGGAGTCGGCCTCGGTGGAGGAGGTCGCGGAGCGGCTGCGCGGCGCGGACGCCGCCGTGTTCGCGGCCGGTGCGGGCCCGGGCAGCGGCGCGGCCCGCAAGGACACCGTGGACAAGGGCGCGGCCGTGCTCTTCGCCGACGCCGCGGTCCGGGCGGGCGTGCGGCGCATGCTGGTGGTCTCCTCGATGGGCGCGGACGCCCAGCACGAGGGCGACGAGGTGTTCGACGTGTATCTGCGCGCCAAGGGCGCGGCCGACGACTACGTACGCGCCCAGGAAGCCCTGGAGTGGACCATCCTGCGTCCCGGCGCGCTGACGAACGACCCCGGTACCGGCCTGGTCCGTCTGGAGGCCCGCACGGGCCGTGGTTCGATCCCCCGCGACGACGTGGCCAAGGTGCTGGCCGAACTGGTGGACACCCCGGCGACCGCCGGCCTGACGCTGGAACTCATCGGCGGCTCCACCCCGGTGTCGGTGGCGGTGAAGTCGGTGGCGGGGAACTGAGCGCCCTGCGGCCCCGATCACGGTGGCCGTCCGGATGCACGGTGACCGTCTAGAAGAGCGGAAGCTGACCCGGGAACGGGGGCACCACGTACCCGTCCAGGGTCGGCTGCGCCGCGTCCGACGGCACCGTCCGCCGCGAGCCCGGACAGGAGGTCAGCTCGCCGTTCTCCCGTGCACCCGGAGGGTCGTGACGGGCGAACCGCCCGGCGACGACAGCGATCTCCCGGCGGCACTCGGGGCAGTGTCTGCGACGCGAGGACATGAAGTCAGTGTGCACCGCGGCACTGACAGCGGCGGGGGGATCGCGCCGACCTGTGCACGCGGGCGGGCGGGGGGACTGAGTCTCCGTGGGGCCGGGGCGAGCCGGGCCCGCCTCACCGGGGCACACCTGGGGGACGGCGCTGGTCGGACGGGGAGTCCGGCAGGGATCTTCCGTGCACCGCCGACGGGCCGTGACCCGCTCCTGCCCCACGGATGCCCCGCAAGCGCTGGTCGGCGCGTGATCCAGGTCGAGAAGGCAACGGGCCGAGCCACACGTCACGACGCTCCCGTCACCCGACACGACAAGACCCCCTCCGCTCTGCGTTGCCGCAGTTCGGAGGGGGTCTTCCCCAGTGTGGCGGCGCTAGGATTCGAACCTAGGAAGGCTGAGCCGGCAGATTTACAGTCTGTTCGTCGCCACATCAGCAGATCACCTTTGACCTGCTGCTTTACACGGCTGCATGCAGGAGCAACTGCTTTCCGTCCACGCCTCGTCCTCACACACGGCTCTCCGAGAGGCCGAAACGGGGCACCTCGGGATATGGCGCTAGATGCCAGACTTCACCCTATATAGCCGATTCGCTCCATCCTTTTGGAAGACTCAGCCCATCAGGAAATTCCCAGCACTCTTCCTGGGGATCAGGATCGTCTTTGGTGATCTCATGCGCATACGCATCGTTGTAGCCACGCAGCGCTGTGTGTGCGGCCCGCTACGCTGGTACGCACCACGTCAGAACGGGGAGTGCTCCGCGGATGGGACCCAAGACGAGCAAGGTCTACGAGACGCTACGTGCACGGCTCGCTGCCGGCGAGTACGCGCCCGGGGACAAGTTCCCCTCGGAGCGCACGCTCGTCGAGGAGCTGGGCATCGGGCGGACGGCGCTGCGGCAGGTGCTTGCCCGGCTCGTGGCCGAGGGGGCACTGGAAGTGCGCGGGCGCAGCTCGTATCGGGTTCCGGGTGCTGTGAGCGTGAAGACGCCCGAGGGGCTGAAGCCGTGGACGATCCACGGTGAGCGGGATCTGTACGACAACCGCTGGGTCAAGCTCCAGCTCTGGGACGTCGAGCCCCCGGGCGTCGAGCGGTTCGAGCATCACGTGGTGAAGCTCCACCACGTCGCCATTACGGCTGTGGTCGACGACCGGGACCGCGTGCTGATGATGTGGCGGTACCGGTTCGTCCCACAGCAATTCGGGTGGGAGCTGCCCGGCGGCATCGTCGACGAGGGCGAGGATCCTGCCGAAACCGCGCTGCGCGAAGTCGTCGAGGAGACGGGCTGGCGGCCGAAGTCGCTGGAACACGTGGTCACCTATCAGCCCATGGTCGGCATGGTCGACTCGCCGCACGAGATCTTCGTGGGCTACGGCGCCGAGCAGGTTGGCAAGCCGACCGACCTGGAGGAGGCCGGCCATATCGAGTGGGTACCGCTGGCCGATGTTCCCGGTCTGATGGCTCGCGGGCAGCTCATGGGGTCCGGCACGCTCGTGGCCCTGCTGCACATCCTGGCGAGCCGCGGGAAGCAGGGCGTCACAGCTTCGAGCTGAGCATGTCGATGCGCCGCCGCTGCCGCACCGATCCGGTGCGGCTCGCCAGCAATCGAGCCTGCTGCAGGTGGGTCCGCGCATCGTCGTACTCGGCCCGGATCAGGTGTGCCTGGGTCAGGTCGGCATGCAGACCGGCCCGAGCCCGGACGAACGTCGGGTCCATCACTTCCAGTGCGTTGTAGAGGCTGGTCACCGCTTCTTCGTCACCGAGCAGAGCGAGCACATTGCCCCGCCACCGGGTGAGGTGAGCACCGTTCAGGAAGATGCTCACCATGTCCGGGTCTCGGTCCTCAGCCCCCGGAGGAATCTCGTTCATGGCCGCATCGAGGGCACGGCGGCAATCATCCGGCATGCCAGCGTGAGCGCATAGCTCTGCCTCTGCTGCATGGAGCCACGCTCGAAGCCGAGGCGAGCCGGCCTGCCCCAAGGTGCGCTGAGCGTCGCGCACCAGCTCGACACCGAGCGCCGGTCGTCCGGCCTCGCACAGGACGTACGCCTGCTCACCCATCGCGTGCGCCAAGTACATCGGTGCCTCAGCATCACGCGCGGCCCGCTTCGCAAGCTCGTAGTGCCGCCATGCCCGTTCGACCGCCCCTGAGTCGATCGCCTGCCACGCTGCGAGGGTCGACGCGCCAGCCAGCGCGAGGGCAACCGGCCGGCGAGCGGAAGGCAGGACGGCGAAGTTCAACGCCTCCTCCAGCGCCGCAAGGTGGCCGGTCATCTGGTCGACGAGGCCCGCGGCGCCCATCTGGCGATCCATGGTGCGCAGGAGTTCGGTCTGGTCGTTGAACGCCTTCACCATGGACGCGCTGACACTGCTGGCGGAGTCGATCCTGCTGAGCAGTTCGCCGTAGCCGTCTGCCATCGGTACGGCCTGAGCAGGGCCGGTGTCCCTCAACTCTGCGTCCGTAACGCCCAGGAGCCGCCGCAGGATGGCCGCGTAGCGATCCGAGATGACCCGCTTGCCGTTCTCCCACTCGGACACGTACACGCGCAGGCTGGCCTTCGACGCCACGTCGACGAGGTTCCGTCGGGCGTACTGCTCGATTTCGCGAACCAGTCGTTCCTGGGACCACCCGCGCGCCGTACGCGCGTTCCGAAGTCCTGCGTTCACAGGCCACCGTCCGGCGTTCGTTCCCTCCACTGACCTGCCCAGCATGCACGACATTGCCGCAGGTCAACAGGGGTTAACAGGCCGGAAGTTAAGGACTGTTGGCTACCGACGCCCCTGTCTCGAACGGTGTCCTGGAAGTGCGCCGCAGCGGGCGACAGCCCATCCGAACCGGCGAACCAGCCTTGACTCTGGTGCGCACCAGATGCACTCTACTGGTGCGCACCAGATTGGGTCGCTGGTCGGCCAGCTGTGCGCGTCACGAACGGGAGTCGTGTCTCCAGGACATGGCTTCAAGGGGCCCGGGACAGAGCGGGCCGAGGGCGCACCCGACCCTGGTCATTCGGGAGGGCTTAGACCGAAAGGTCACGTCTCCATACGCCTAAAACGGGAGCACGCTCCCGAAGGAGACACCTGAACCGGTCACTCAGCGACTCGAAGGAGTGACTGTGATCCGTCGACATCTCAAGGCGTCGTCCGTGCTGGACCGGCACGGCGACTACGCCCATTGAGTCACTCTCCAACCTCTCCCGCGGCTCTCTGCTGCGGCCGGTTGCCTCCTCCGCCCGTCCGGTCCGCGCACCGCGCGGCGCCCGTACGGGCGGAGTGTGGGGAGCCGGATCTACCGACTTCAACAACCGCGCGGCCCCGGTGTCAGTCCACCGGGGCCGCCGCCGTTTCCGTCTGAGAGGAACACGATCGATGAAGTCCGTCCGTGCACTTCAAGCCGTTGCTGTCGTCGACGGGAACGACCGCGAACCGACGGATGCCGAGCTGGACGCCATCGCACGCGAGACGCCGCTCATCACGGCGGAAGTCGAGTTGCTGGACGTCCAAATCGCCCTTTTGGACCGGCCTCTGTCGGAGCTGGACGAGCGCCGGCTGCGGCGGGCTCACCGCAGGGTGCTGGCCGCACGGCGTGAGCTGACCAACGAGAGGCCCACGACGACGGGTATCGGCGCATGAGCGCGAGGCTGGAGCCGGCGGCCAACGCCGACATCCCCGCCCCGACAAAGGCAGGGGTGGAGGTCTGATGTCGGGAGCGTTCGGCAAGTGCTTCGATCCGACCGGCGCCCGTTACGGCGTCCCGACGTACCCGTGGCGTTACGCCCCCGAGGGGCTGGCCACTCGGCGTCAGCTTCGCGCCCGCGGGTTACGGCCCGGTGGACAACCGGTCGCGGCACAAGTCATGCGGGTCAACCGGCGCACCGGCGGAGTGCAGGTCAGTTACCTGTACCGGATCGACCGGGCGAAGCCGGTACGGCCGATGACGTCGCGGAAGTGGGGTGCGCTGGCGTTGGCGATGCTGGCCCGCCGCACGTGCCCCGAGTGCGGGATCACCTACAGCTACTGCCTGCCGACCTCACTCGGCATGTGCCTGCTGTGCGCCCACGGCGGCGCGCAGCAGGCGCCTGAACCCTTCGAGGACAGGAGATTCGATGAACAACATCCCTGAGAGGTCCCTGAGCAGGGGCCAGGCAGCCGTACTGGGGGCCGCCGCGGTGCCCATGGTTGCCTTCGGCGGCCTGGGCGCGTGGGGCACCTACAGCAACATCACCTCCGTCTTCCACCGGTCGGCCACCGCACTGGGCGTGGTGGCCGCAGGGGAGGGCGCCACGCTGGTGCTGGCCCTGGTCCTGGTCGGACTGACCATGCTGGGACAGTCCGCCCCGGCGCCCGTGCGGGTCGGGCTGTGGACGCTGCCGGCGGTGGCGTCCCTGACCGGCGCGACGGTTGCCAAGAACCTCACCGAGGCGGTGGTGTTCGCCGTGACACCCATGGCCATGTGCGTGTCCGCAGAGGGCATGGGCCTGCTGGCGCGCCGCATCGTGGTCTACCGCACCGGTGTGGACGCCGAGGCACAGCGTCGCAATGCGACCGTCATGCAGCGGCTCGCCTACCACCGAGCCCGCGCCGCGAACCACCCCGACGCGGGCGCCCGCAAGGCGTCCGAGCTGGCGTCGTGGAAGCTGGCGAGGAAGGTCGGCACGGGGGATGCGCTGCTCGGGGCGCACCTGGTCGACGTCCAGCGCGAGCGGATGACGGCCGGCGCGGATGCCGCTCTGGCGAGCATGTTCGCCCTGCCCGTCACACCCCCGGTCGCCGAGGCGGTGGCCACCATCGCACAGCCTGCCGTCGGCAGCGGTGCCGAGGCAGGCGTCACACCCCCCGTGACGGCGGAAGACACGCAGGTCAAGGGCAGCATTGACAAGGCTGCGTCGGAGCGCGTCACGGCCGTCACGCCCGAGCCAGAACCCGCCGTGACGCCTGCCGCCGACGGCGGCGTGCTGGTGGAAGACGAACCGTCCGGGCGTGACGGGGGCGTGACGCTGGAGGAGATCGCGGCCGTGGCAGGTGTGCCGACGCCCGTGACGGGCGAGCCACTGAGCGACGCCCAGCTTCTCGTGGTCCTGCGCCACCTGCGCTACGCCGAGGATCCGCCGCTGTCCTACCGGCAGGCGGTGGCCGCCTTCCGCGAGGCGGGCTTCGTCGGCGGTGAGCAGCGGGTGCGCCGCGCGTGGGGCGCGCTGATGTCCCACGAGGAATCCGGCGCGTAAGCAGCGTCCGGCACCACCAGTGAGGGCCAGCCCAGGGGTAGTGGGCTGGCCCTCGTTGCGACTGCCGGAAGCAGTCGACCGCACCAGTGAAGCAGACCCGGTGAGCCCCGGTGAGCGGTACTCACGCAGACCCGGCGTGCAGACCCGGTGAGCTTGCCTCGGCACCCGCGAAGCGGACGTGCCGGGAAGCAGCACACCGCCTTAATCACCCCTTCGTCCAAGGAGTTCGCTGTGTCCAGCCGTATCCGCACTCGCGGCGTGAAAACGGCCGCCGGTGTCCACACCGTCCATATTCCGCGTCAGCGTGGACGCCGCGGCATGCAGCCGTTCGTGGTCGTGGTGCCCGAGCGCCCGTCGCTGGCATGGGAGTTATTCGGTTACCTCGTTCGGTTGCTGTGGGAGCACCGCGGCCGTCTGGCGCCGTTCGCCCTGGCCGTGACGGCGCTGGCCGTCACGGCGGTTCTGCACTGGTGGGCGTGGTGGTCCGGGCTGATCCTCGCTCCGGCCGCTGTGGCGCCGCTGGTGTGGCTGCTCATCGTGCAGCGTCGTCGTCCGGTCGGCCGCTCGGTCATCTGGTGGCGGATCGGCCTGACGGTGCTGGGCACCGTCGGCCTGGTGTGGCTGGCGCTGGCCGCGGCGTTCGGTCCGCTGGCCGGGCCGCTGCCGGTGCTGTGGCTGCTCGTCACCCTGGCCGCTCAGGTCGGGTGGCTCGTCGTCCGCCGCCGCGGCTGAGGGACGACTCGTGTTCGGCGCGCGCCGCGCCGCCTTGCTGGACCGCTCGTTCGCCTTCGGGCAGCGGGCGGCCCAGTGGGCGGGCGCCCTCATCCACGCTGCCGCCGGCCAGTTTCGGTGGCGTCCCACTGACCTGTACGCCGCGGCCGTGGTGGCACGGTTCGCGGCTTCCCATCGGCTCATCGAGCAGGCGGCCGACGCCGTCGACGACGGTTGGACCGTCGACCGCATCGTCACGTCGCCGCTGCTCGGGTCCGTCATCGTCTTCGAGGAGGACGACTCGTGAGCACTCCCCCCAACGGCGCTCCCGTCGGCGGTTCCATGGGCGGTGGCCCGTCCGGCGGCCGGACCCGGCACACGCACAAGGAACGCACCTGGAACGTCAACTTCACCACCGCCAACGGCGGCCCCGGCGGAGGCGCCGGCTTCAACGGCGCAGCCGGTGACGGCGGGGCGGCGGACCGGCACCAGGGCGACCGGCTGATCCACGCAATCGAGCGGATCGAGTTCCGCTCGGACAAGGACATCCTGGCGCTGGCCAAGGCCGTCAACCACCTGGGACGTGAGCTGTACCTGATCCTCGGCATGCGCGCCGAGGAGCTGAACGGCGTCCTGTCGCAGTACAAGGGCCGGTGGTACACCTTCGGCGCCCAGTCCCGCATCAAGGCCCGCCTGGTCTCCGCTCACCTCAAGGTGTCCGCGGAGGCGGCCAAGGCACTGGGCGTGGGAGCGCTGAAGATGGCGCATGCCTTCGACCGGCACTTCGTCAAGCCGGAGCGCGAGGCCAGGCAGCAGCGCGGTGGGAAGCACGCGCGCCCGACGTTCACGATCGGGGAGGACTGAATGGCCCGCCGCGACCGCGACCACTTCCCCGCACTGCACAGCCACGACGGCTATGCCCTGGCTGCCCTGCCCGCCGGGCGGGGCGGCATCCTGTCCACCATCGGCAACCACCTGGCGGCCAAGGCCGCGCCGTACCTGCCCCCGTGGATCGGCGCCGCCGTCCTCCCCCCGGTCGCCGGATGGGGAGTGCACGAGATGTGGGGCGGCTCTGCTCTGTCCGCCGGGCTCGCCTCCGCCGGCCTGGGCGTGGGCGGCGTCCTGCTGTCCGCCGTGACCTGGGCCGTCTCCGGGGGCAGCAACAAGTTCCGCCGCTACCGGCGCGCCCAGGCCACCGCCAGCGTGGCCGCTGGCATGGGCTGGCTGACCTGCGCCGTCTCCGCAGGTCCCTTCGGGCATCCGATGACGGATCTGTGGCTGCTCGGGGGCGGGCTGTTCGCCGCGTCGTGGAACGTGCGGCAGATCATGCGCAACGCCCACGACGAGACCGAGGAGACCGACTCCACCGGCCTGGCCAAGCTCGCCGAAGCAGTCGGCCTGGAGAAGGTGCAGGTCAAGAACGTGCGCGGCAACGGCAAGGGCATGGTCACCGCTGAGGTGGTCGTCCCGCCCAGCAAGACCATGGACGACGTGCAGACGGCCGCCCCCAAGCTCGCGGCTGCGCTGCACGTGCCGCCGTCCGCGGTCACCATCGGCAAGGACTCCGACAACGCCGCCCGCGGCACGCTCTCCGCCCGCGTCGCCGACCTGCTCAAAGACGGCGTCCCCTTCTTGCCGCCGAAGGAGCTGGGGCTGCTGCCCACCGAACCGATCCCGGCCGGCCAGTACGCCGACGGCGAGACCTGGTGGATCAACCCGTTCAAGGCCGAGATCCTCCAGCACCTGCTGGTCATGGGCGTCACCGGCTCCGGCAAGTCGGAGTTCGCCCGCACCGTGCTGGCCCACCTGATGACCCGCCGCAAGCTGTCGATCTGGCTGATCGACCTGGCCAAGGGCGAGCAGACGGTCGGGCACATGAAAGAGGGCATCGACTGGTTCGTCGACCGCAAGCGCGGCGGCACCCGCGAGGCCAAGGCCATGCTGCGCTGCCTGCCGGCCGTGATCGCCGAACGGGGCACCGCCCTGGCTGCGGAGGGCCTGGACCAGTGGACGCCCCAGTCGAAGCTCAACGCCATGGTGGTGTGGATCGAAGAGGCCGCCGACGTCGCCGACTTCTCGGTCCTGGACGAGATCGCCCGCAAGGCCCGCTCCGTGGGCATCTGGCTGGTGATCAGTCTCCAGCGCGCCACGTGGAAGAACCTCGACACCGACGTGCGCGCCAACCTCCAAGCCGCCGTCTGCTTCGGCGTGGACGAAGCCTCCGACGCGGCGTTCTGCCTGCCCGATCGGGTCACCGAATCCGGTGCCGTCCCGGACTGGGGCGCGGACCGGCCTGGCTACGCCTACGCCACCGGCATGGGCATTCCGGCCAAGCGGTGGACCACCGAAGTGCGCGGCTGCCTGACCAAGACGGTCAAGGAGCAGATCCGGGAGATGGTGCTGGCCGCCACCGCGGTCCGCGACCCGCTGGACGACATCTCCGCACGGGCCGCTGGCCTGGCCTACGAGCGGCGCACCCACCGCGGCACCAACCGCCTCGACCCCGGCCAGGAACTGGAACAGGCACCCGTCACCGCCCTGCGCGCCGTGCACGGCCCCGCACCCGCCTGGGACGTCCCGGACGGCGAGGAGACGGACGAGACGGACGCCGTAGACCCGGCGGCAGAGGAGGCCGCAACCATGGAACTGCAGGACGCCTACGAGGAGGTCATGGCGCAGATCCCGGCGGACCCGGAGCCGGACGCCCCCTACGCCCGCCTCCGCCTGGAGGACGACGTACCCGACACCGACCCGGACACGGACCTCACCTTCGAGCAGACGGCCAAGCCGTCCACCGAAGAGGCCCGCGCCATCCTCTACGGCCAGATCGACGCCTGGGCCGCACAGGACCGGCTCACCTTCGAACCGGGCGACCTGATCCCCGCCGCCGTGAAGGCCGGCCGCTCCCGCCCCTGGCTCCAGGGCGAGCTGAAAAAGCTCACCGAACAGGGCGTGCTCAGCCGCGACGGACAGGGCGAGTACACCATCGTCCGCCCGGCCTCCATCGCCGCCTGACACTACCCACCGTGACGCCCTGACTGTCAGGGCCGCGCTCTGACTCTGACAGTCAGGGCGCGGCCCGGCCTATAGGAAAGTCAGGGATTTCCGGCCTGACAAAGCCCCTGACACCTCGTCTGACTGTCAGAGCCGCACCCTCTGACAGTCACGATCCGTGATCGGAGACCGATCGTGACCCACCCCGAGCAGACCACACCACTCCCGGTGCACCGCCCCCAGCCGCTCACCCCCCACACAGTGGCACCGCTCGTGCCCGTCCAGCCGGGCAGCGTCCCGACGGTGGCGAGCGTCGTCCTGCCCGATGGCAGGGTCGTCACCGGCTACGCCATCGAACCCGCCAAGCCCGACCCGGCCGCCGTCAAGCCGCCCGTCTCCCGCACGGCGGTGAACATCGCCCTCGGCGGCGTCGGCTTCCTCGCCGTGTGCGGCGGGCTGTTCCTGCTGACGGCATTCATCACCGCCCTCACCGCACTGATCACCCAGCTCATCATCCTCGCCGCCGTCATCTTCGGCGGCTGGATTGCCGCACAGGTGTTCACCGCCAGCGGCCACAAGGGCGGGACCACGGTCCACATCCGCAAAGCCGTCATCAAACGCAGCCACTTCCACAGCTGAGAAAGGAGACCCCTTATGACGACCGTCCGCATGTGGTTCGAATCGCTCACCGACAGCGTGTTCGCGCTCGGGGCCGCAGCCCGTGAGACGCAGCGCGCGGCCCGTACCGCCGAGCTGGAGCACGCCGCCTACGACCCCGACCGCATCCGCCTGCTCGACGCTGCCGTCCACATCGACAACGCCCCCAGCTCCGTGCCGTTCCGCCCCCACGACGCCGCCGTGTTCACCATCGGCGACACGCTCAGCAAGACGGTCCGGGTACTGCGTGAGCTGTACCTGAACACCGCTCTGGCCTACGGCTACGGCACTGCATGGGCAATCGGACAGGTACTCGACGGCCAGCAGCCCCAGACGGTCAAGCTGGGCCGCACTGGCGACGGCCACTACAAGCTGCCCGCTGACCTGTGCCCGGTCCCGCCGGCCATGCCCGCGCTGGAACAGTGGAGCGGCTACCGCAAGTTCGAGCAGGCCCGCGCCCGCCTGCTCGACATTGAGGACGCCGGCAACGTTGCTGAGTACCTGGACCAGCAGCCATATCTCAGCGATCGCGACGCCACCGACCTGCACGCCGCCCTGGACATCGTGGCCGGGCACGCGGACGCCGCCTACGCCTACGGCGTCCTTGCCGAATCCGCCCTGCACTTCGTGCTGCTCAATGCCAAGGCCCAGCACACCCACACCCGGGCCTAACACCAGCAAAGAGGAGATACAGCATGTCGCTCGGAGAAACCCCGGTCACCATCATCGGCAACCTCACCGCCGACCCGGAGCTGAAATTCACCGCCTCCGGCCAGGCCCTCGCGCGCTTCACAGTCGCCTCCACACCGCGCGTGTTCGACCGCGAGGCGAACCAGTGGAAGGACGGCACCTCCACGTTCTTCCGCTGCGCCGCCTGGCGCACCCTCGCCGAACACGTCGCCGACTCCCTGGTGAAGGGCTCGCGCGTCGTCGTCTTCGGCCGCATCCGCCAGCACGACTGGCAGACCCCGGAGGGCGAAAACCGCTCGATGCTCGCCGTCGAGGCCGACGAGATCGGTGCCTCCCTGCGCTTCACCACCGTGACGATCAACGGCAAGCGCACCAACGCCGCTCCGGTCCGCGACGACATGTGGAGCACCGCCGACAGCTCCGCAGAGCCGGGCAACGAGCCGCCGTTCTAACCACGCCTGGGGCGACCGCCCATCTCGCCAAAGATCCGCGGTCGCCCCAGCCCAACCAGTCCGCAACAGACCTGTTGGAGGCATCCAGCATGACCCATCACCCCGCCGCCCGGCGAGCACGCCTGCTCGCCGCCGCCCTGGATGCGGCGGCTCGCGGCTGGCACGTCCACCCGCTGCGCCCCGGCGGCAAGGCGTCCGCCCTGCACGGCGAACGCACCTGTCCCGGCACCGGCGACTGCGCCAACGGACACCGCAAGTGGGAGCAGCGGGCCACCACCGACCCCGACCGCATCCGGGCCGCATGGAGCGCGGGCGCGTTCAACGTCGGCATCGCCACCGGTCCATCCGGCCTGGTCGTCGTCGACCTGGACATGCCCAAGGACAAAGGCAGTAGTTCGGACGCGCCTTGCGGCGCGGCCGTCTTCTTGGCGCTCTGCGAGCGCGCCGGCGAGCCGTGGCCGACCACTTACACGGTGCGGACGCCCTCCGGCGGCATGCACCTGTACTTCACTGCCCCGCCCGGGGTGGAACTGCACTGCACCGCGCGCACCGTCGCCCCGAACGTCGACACCCGCGCGTGGGGCGGCAACATCGTGGCCGCTGGCAGCATCACCCCGCACGGCGCCTACGAGGCCGTGAACACCAGCCCGGCGGCGCCGCTGCCTGTCTGGCTCCTGGAGCGGCTCCGACCGGCACACACGGCCCGTACGGCGCTGGCGCCGGTTATCGTCTCCGGGCCGATCACCCGCCGCGCCCAGGTGGCCCTGGAGCGGGAGACGGCCGCCGTCGCCGCCACGCGGGAGGGCGGCCGGAACAACCGGCTGCTGGCTGGCGCCCGTGCCCTGGGCCGGTTCGTCGCCTGGGGCGAGATCCCGCGCGACGTGGTGGAGGAGGCTTTTCAGGCGGCCGGAGAGGCGGCCGGACTCCCGCCGGGCGAGTGCCGGGCCACCATCCGCAGCGCCCTGAACTGGTCAATCCGCACCGCCCGCCCACGCGAGGAGGCGGCATGACCACCTCCCCCGCCCGCTGCAACCTGAAAAGCCCTCCTGACGCCCCGCCGCATCCCGGCCCCGCCGTCGCCGCGGCGGCCCCGGCTCCCGAGCGCGGCCGAGAAGAGGCCGCCCGTCAGGGCGTCCTTTCATCCCCTCTCACCGACCGGAACCCGAGTCGCCCGCTGGCCGGTGACGACCGCTTCCCCATGGCGTGGCTCCACGTCTGCGCACCGCGCGGCTCCACCCCCACCGCCACCTCGAAGTGCATGTGCGGCCGGGACAAAAGCGCCGTCGGTCGGCATCGGGTGCTCGCCCTGATCAAAGATCACGAAGCCCACCGCGACCTCTGCCCACTGCGCACCACTCAAGAAGGGAGGAACGCCGCATGACGCCCACTCAGGTGCCCGCGCCGTCCATCGACGGCGCCGCGCTGCTGGACGAGGTGGAAGCGTTCCACCGCCGTTTCAACGTCTTCCCCACCGAGGCCGCCTATGTGGCCGTCACCCTGTGGGACGCCCACGCTCACCTGCTCGACGCTTTCGACTCCACCCCCCGGCTCGCCTTCCTCTCCCCCGAGCCCGGGTCCGGAAAGTCCCGCGCCCTGGAGATCGTGGAAACCTTGGTGCCGCAGCCGATGGTCGCCGTCAACGCGTCCGCCGCCGCCCTGTTCCGGGCCGTCTCCGGCACCGAGGGACGCCCCACCATCCTGTTCGACGAGATCGACACCGTCTTCGGCCCCAAGGCCGGCGACAACGAGGAGCTGAGAGGCTTCCTGAACGCCGGACACCGGCGCTCTGGCGTCACCTACCGGTGCGTGGGCGACGGCTCCAGCCAGAGCGTGCAGGCGTTCCCCTCCTACTGCGCGGTCGCCATGGCCGGGCTCGGTTCCCTGCCGGACACGATCCTGACCCGCTCGGTCATCATCCGCATGCGCCGCCGCGCCCGGAACGAGAAGGTGGAGCCCTACCGGCAGCGCGTCCACGAGAAGGAGGGCCGCGCGCTGCGCGACCGGCTCGCGAAGTGGGCCGATACCGTCCGCGACGCCGTGGAGGGCGCCTGGCCGGCGATGCCCGAAGGCGTCACCGACCGGCCCGCCGACGTGTGGGAACCCCTGCTCGCTGTTGCCGACGCGGCCGGCGGCGCCTGGCCGGAGCGCGCCCGGGCCGCCTGCGTGGAGCTGGTGGCCGCCGCCGCACAGGACGATGAGGCGTCGCTGGGCGTGCGCCTGCTCACCGACCTGCGCGACACCGTGTTCTGCGGCGCCGACCGGATGCCCACCGCCGCCATCCTGGAATGCCTGCTCGCCATGGACGACGCCCCCTGGGTCGACATCGGCGGCAAGCCGCTCACCTCCCGCGGCCTGGCCCGGCTGCTGAGCCAGTACGTCACCGCGGCCAACAAGCCCATCAAACCGCGCCCCATCCGCACCCCGGGCGGCGCGGTCCCGCGCGGCTACTACGCGGAGGACCTGGCCGACGCGTGGGCCCGGTACTGCCCCCCGCCCCCCGTCAGATCCACTACATCCGCTACAGCCGCTACACCGCAGGTCACTAGGGGCGAATCCGTAGCGGATGGCCTCCCCGGCATCCGCTACACGCCCGCCGAAACCGCTACGTCCGCCACCGGCGGCGGCCCGGCGTAGCGGCACCGAGCCGCTACACGCCACGCATCCGCTACAGAAAACATGCCCCTGACCTGGGCTGTAGCGGACGTAGCGGATGTAGCGGATTCCTGGGAGGGGCCAGGGGCCCAAACACCCCTGGCCCCCTTTCGCTCTGTCCCTCCTCCTGCTCAAAAGGAGACCCAGGCATGGCAACCCCTTCTCGTCGACGGCGCACCCCCAAGGACCCGCTGGTGCCCCTGAGCGATGCCCTGGAAGAGATCGGCATCAGCCGCGCCACGTGGTATCGCTGGCGTAACCGCGGCTACGGGCCGGAGGCGCGGCGCACGCCGACCGGCCGCATCTGTGTGCGCCGAAGTGACCTGGACGCCTTCATCGACGAACTGGAAGCCGCGTGACTGAGTGGAGCTACACCGTACGCATCTGGGCTATCCGCAAGCGTGACTACCGGAAGCCCTACCAGCTCCGGTGGAAGGTGGGGAACCGCTCCCATTCGGAGTCTTTCCTGACGCTGGGCCTGGCGGAGAGCCGCCGGGCCCAGCTCATCACTGCGGCGCGTCAGGGTGAACCGTTCGATGTCGACAGCGGACTACCGAAGTCCCTGCTCACCGAGAAACGGAACACCACCTGGTACGAGCACGCCCGCCGGTACATCGAGATGAAGTGGCCGCACTCCCCGGCCTCCACCCGCAGGACTCTCGCTGAGGCCATGGCGACCGTCATGCCGGCGCTCGTGAAGGACACCAAGGGAATGCCGGACCCGAGAAACGCGCGCGCGGCCCTCTACGGCTGGGCGTTCAACAAGAACCGGTGGGACGAGGAACCGCCCCCGGAGGTCGGGAAGATTCTCCGCTGGTTCGAACGCAACTCGGTGCCCGCATCCGCGCTGGCCGACCGGATGCGCGTCCGGGCCGCCTTGGACCTCCTCACCAGGAAGTTGGACGGTACGACGGCCGCAGCGTCCACCATTCGCCGTAAGCGGGCCATTTTTCACAATGCGCTCGCGTACGCGGTGGATGCCGAACTGCTGGCGGAGAACCCTCTTCACAAGATCCAGTGGAAGGCACCTGAGCAGGTTGAAGAGGAGGTGGACCCGGCTTGCGTACCTGATCCTGCCCAAGCGGCGAAACTGTTAGCGGCCGTACGGGATCAAAGCGCCCGGGGACGTCGTCTGGTCGCCTTCTTCGGCTGTATGTACTACGCCGGAGCACGGCCGGCGGAGGTCATCGGCCTGCGCCTCCAGGACTGCGACCTGCCGCGACGCGGATGGGGCATGCTGCGGCTCCGAGAGACACGACCGCGCTCCGGCACCGCATGGACGGACAGCGGCGACGCCCACGACAGGCGAGGACTCAAGCACCGGCCGCGGAAAGCGGTCCGGCAAGTTCCCATACCGCCGGAACTCGTGTCCCTGCTGCGCTGGCACGTCATGGCGTACGGCGTCGCCCCGGACGGTCGGCTGTTTCGTACCCAGCGCGGCGGGCTGATCCAGGACACCGGTTATGGCGAAGTCTGGGCTGAGGCCCGGGCGCGGGCTCTCACTCCTTCGCAGTACGCGTCTTCGCTGGCCAAGCGTCCCTATGATCTTCGTCACGCCGCCGTGTCCACGTGGCTCAGCTCTGGTGTGGAGCCTCAGCTTGTGGCGAAGCGTGCCGGCCACAGTGTCGCCGTACTGTTCCGCGTCTACGCAAAGTTCCTGAGCGACGGAGACGAAGCGGCGAACGCGAAGATCTCGGCACGCCTGAACGGGTACGGCTGAGCGCTGTGGACGGCCGTCCACAGCCCGTCCACACAGCCCGAGACGGAGCGTTCCAGGACGAGATGCAGCGAGACAGTGCGCTGCTCTCTCAGCTACACGACTAAGGCCCGGTGACCTGCTGCTCTCGCAGGTCACCGGGCCCCGGTCGCTCGTGTGGCGGCGCTAGGATTCGAACCTAGGAAGGCTGAGCCGGCAGATTTACAGTCTGCTCCCTTTGGCCACTCGGGCACACCGCCTGGGATGCTGCAGGTCGCCCGCCTTTCGGCGTCGCTCCCTGGCAACGACGTAAACAATACCTGATGCCGAGGGGTGCTTCGCCACCTGATCGATCCACGCCCGGAGATCATGGGGGTGGCTAGGCTGGTCCGGATGCGCCCGGGACCCGGACACCGGACTCGGCGGCGGACTCCGGTGGACGCCGACACGCAGCTGGAACCCACCTCGACATCACGCAACAAGGAGCCACAGGACATGGCCGACTCCAGTTTCGACATCGTCTCGAAGGTCGAGCGGCAGGAGGTCGACAACGCCCTCAACCAGGCCGCCAAGGAGATCTCGCAGCGCTACGACTTCAAGGGCGTGGGTGCCTCGATCTCGTGGTCCGGTGACAAGATCCTCATGGAGGCCAACTCCGAGGACCGGGTGAAGGCTGTCCTCGACGTCTTCCAGTCCAAGCTGATCAAGCGCGGCATCTCGCTGAAGGCGCTGGACGCCGGCGAGCCCCAGCTGTCCGGCAAGGAGTACAAGATCTTCGCCTCCATCAAGGAGGGCATCTCGCAGGAGAACGCCAAGAAGGTGGCGAAGATCATCCGTGACGAGGGTCCGAAGGGCGTGAAGGCCCAGGTGCAGGGTGACGAGCTGCGCGTCAGCTCCAAGAGCCGGGACGCCCTGCAGGCCGTCATCGCGCTGCTGAAGGGCAAGGAGTTCGACTTCGCGATGCAGTTCGTGAACTACCGGTGACCCCTCCACGCCGCTGAGCGGACGGCACAGGGCACGACGGGGACCCATCGCCGGGAGTTCCGTCGGTGGGCCCGCGTTGTGCTCTTGTCGTCCGGTCGCTCGGGCGGGTCCCCTCACGGCGCCGTGCGGCCATCGCGACGGACGTCCTGGGCATGCCGTCGGGTTCGCCAGCGCGGTGACCGGCCGGTCCTGCGCCCCGGTTGCCGTTCCGTTCGACCGTCACCGCGTAGCCGTGTTTCTCGGTCGATCCGCTTCCTGTCGCACAGACACGGCGGCGTCCGGACCCGCCCTCAGTCCCGCGAGTTGCCGAACAGGATCCGGTAGACGATCAGCAGCACCAGGGAGCCGCCGATCGCGGCGGCCCAGGTGGCGCCGTCGTAGAAGTCGCGGGAGATGGGGTGGTCCAGCCAGCGGGCCGAGATCCAGCCGCCGATGAACGCCCCCGCGATGCCGATGAGCGTGGTGCCGATGAGGCCGCCCGGGTCACGGCCCGGCAGCAGGAATTTCGCGATGGCTCCCGCCAGCAGCCCCAGAAAGATCCATGCGATGACACTCATTGCCTGACCTGCCCTTCCCCGGCCGACGGTCTGCGCGGTCGCGGGTGCTCCGCGCGCTCGGGCCGTGTCGGTGCGAAGGACGCCATGACGGCGTGCCACGGTTGCCTGCCGGGCGGGAACGGGCTGGAGTCAGCGGGTCGCGAAAGGCTGGTCGGTGGGGACGATCTCGCGGCCCAGCGGGAACAGCGAGACCGGGATCAGCTTGAAGTTCGCGATGCCGAACGGGATGCCGATGACGGTCAGGCAGAGCATGACGCCGGTGACGATGTGGCCGAGGGCCAGCCACCAGCCGGCCAGGACGAGCCAGAGGACGTTGCCGATGCAGGAGGGGGCTCCGGCGTCGCGGCGTTCGACGGTGGTGTAGCCGAAGGGCCACAGGGCGAAGCGGCCGATGCGGAAGGCCGCTATGCCGAAGGGGATGCCGATCACGGTGATGCACAGCAGCACCCCCGCGAGGAGGTAGCTCAGGAACAGCCACAGACCGCTGAGCAGCAGCCAGATGATGTTCAGGATCGTCTTCACAGGGTGCGACCTGCCATCTGCTCGAGCCGGGCGATGCGCTCCGCCATCGGCGGGTGGGTGGAGAACAGCTTCGCCATCCCCTGGCCCGGGCGGAACGGGTTGGCGATCATCATATGGCTGGCGGTCTCGATCCGGGGCTCGGGCGGCAGCGGCAGCTGCTGAGCGCCCGCCTCCAGCTTGCGCAGAGCGTTGGCCAGGGCCAGCGGGTCGCCGGTGAGGCGGGCGCCGGACGCGTCGGCCTCGTACTCCCGGGAACGGCTGATGGCGAGTTGGATGACGGTGGCCGCCAGCGGGCCCAGGAGCATGATCAGCAGCATGCCGAACAGACCGGGTCCCTCGTCGTCGTCGGACCGGCCGATGGGGATCAGCCAGGCGAAGTTGACCAGGAACATGATCACGGAGGCCAGGGCGCCGGCGACGGAGGAGATCAAGATGTCGCGGTTGTAGACGTGGCTGAGCTCGTGGCCGATGACGCCGCGCAGCTCGCGTTCGTCGAGGATGCGCAGGATGCCCTCGGTGCAGCACACGGCGGCGTTGCGCGGGTTGCGGCCGGTGGCGAAGGCGTTGGGTGCCTCGGTCGGGGAGATGTACAGGCGGGGCATCGGCTGGCGGGCCTGCATGGACAGCTCACGGACCATCCGGTACAGGCCCGGGGCCTCGAACTCGCTGACCGGGCGGGCCCGCATGGCGCGCAGGGCGAGCTTGTCGCTGTTCCAGTACGCGTACGCGTTGGTGCCCAGGGCGACCAGGACGGCGACGACCAGCCCGGTGCGGCCGAAGAAGCCGCCGATGACGATGATGAGGGCGGACAGTACCCCGAGGAGTACTGCGGTCCTGAGCCCGTTGTGCCGGCGGTGCACGGTACGCCCTCCAAGTGGTGCGGCAGGGGAACCCTTCGCTTGCTGCGGACGCCACTGGACGTGACGTCCTCGTGGTGTCACGTCCAGTGACCCCTTTCGTCACTGGTCAACGCCGGGCGGTCGCCGAGGGTTCCCGGGTGCGGGGGGGCGGGGGCGGCCCGTCCGGGTGAGCGGTGCCGGGCAAAGGCCCGCGCGGGGTGGGGTGCGGACCTCCGCGGGCGTCCGCCGCCCGCGGAGTGCCGGTCCGCGTGGGTGGGCTGCCGTAACGAAGCGCCGGTCCCCGTGGGTGGGCTGCCGTCACGAAGCGCCGGTCCGCAGGGGTGCCCGCCGCCCGCGGGACGCCGGTCTCAGAAGAGGCTGCCGCCTGCGAAGCGGAGGACCAGCTGGGGAGCACCGGACAGGGCGACGGCCAGGACCGCGGTCAGGGCGATCGCGGCGGTGACGGGCGCGGGGACGCGCAGCCGTACGGGTTCGCCCTCGGGGGCGCGGAACAGCAGGGCCGTCCACTGCAGGTAGTAGTACAGGGCGACGACGACGTTGACGGCCATGACGACGGCGAGCCAGCCGAGGCCGGCGTCGACGGCCGCGGAGAACACGACGACCTTGGCGAACAGGCCGATCACGCCCGGCGGGAGTCCGGCCAGGCACAGCAGGAAGAAGGCCATGACCAGGGCGGTGAGGGGGCGGGAGGCGTACAGGCCGCGGTAGTCGGCGACGCGGTTGCGGGTGCGGCTGCGGCCGACGAGGGCGGCGACCGCGAAGGCGCCGAGGTTGACCGCCGCGTACATCAGGGCGTAGGCGACGGTGGAGCCGATGGAGGTCTGCGGGTCCTCGGCGTAGCCGGCGGCGGCGATCGGGACCAGCAGGTAGCCGGCCTGTCCGACGGAGGACCAGGCGAGCAGGCGGACGGCGCTGTGGGTGCGGGTGGGCTGCTGGCGCAGTGCGCCGACGTTGCCGACGGTCATGGTCAGGGCGGCGAGCACGGCGAGCGCGGGGCCCCAGGCGGCGGAGTAGCCGGGGAACGCGACGACGGTGACCAGGATCAGGCCGGTGAAGCCGACCGCCTTGCCGATGACGGACAGGTAGGCGGCGATCGGCAGGGGGGCGCCGACGTAGGTGTCGGGGACCCAGAAGTGGAAGGGGGCGGCGGCGGTCTTGAAGGCGAAGCCGACGAGGGTGAGGACGACGCCGGTCTGGGCGAGGGTCTGCAGGCTGCCGTCGACGTGCTGGATGCGGGCGGCGATCTCGGTGAGGTGGAGGGTGCCGGTGGTGGCGTAGACGAAGCTGACGCCCATCAGGCTGACGGCGGTGGCGGTGACCGAGGACAGGAAGAACTTCAGGGCGGCGTCGGTGGACCGGGCGTCGCCGTGCCGCAGGCCGACCAGGGCGAACGCGGGCAGGGAGGCGACCTCCAGGGCGACGATCAGGGTGGCCAGGTCGCGGGCGGCGGGCAGCAGGGCGGCTCCGGCCGCGGAGGACAGCAGCAGGAACCAGTACTCGCCCTCGGGCAGCCGGCCGCGGGCGTCGGTGAGGGCGGTGACCGACAGCAGGGCCGTCAGCAGGGCGCCGCCGAGCACCAGGAACTGGACGATCAGGGCGAAATGGTCGGCGGTGTAGCTGCAGACGCCGGGGTGGCCGGGGACGCAGAAGGTGCTGTGGTCGCCGTGGCGCAGGGGCAGCAGCAGGACAGCGGAGGCGGCGAGTGCGGCGACGGCCACCCGGCCGAGGAGGGGTTTGCGTGCCCGGGGCAGGAACAGGTCGGCGACGAGGACGGCCAGGGCGGCGAGCGCGGTGAGGGCGGGCGGGGCGACGGCGAGCCAGTCGACGGACTGGACCAGCGACGCGGCCGGCTGGGCCAGGGTGCTCATCGGGTGCCTCCTGCGAGGAACTGCTGCACGGCCGGGTCGGTCAGTCCGAGCAGGGCCTTGGGCCACAGCCCGGCGAGGACGGTGAGGACGACGAGCGGCGTCCAGGCCGCGAACTCGAAGCCGCGCACGTCGGGCAGGCGGGGTGCCTGTGCGGGTGCGGCGCCCATGCAGACGCGGCGGACCACGACGAGCAGGTACGCGGCGGTCAGCAGGGTGCCGAGGGCGCCGATGGTCATGAAGGTGAGGAAGGCGGGACGGCTCAGGCCGGCGGCCGGCCGGAAGGCGCCGAACAGGGCGAGCATCTCGCCCCAGAATCCGGCCAGGCCGGGCAGGCCGAGGGAGGCGACGGCACCGAAGGCGAGCAGGCCGCCCAGGCGTGGGGCGGTGCCGTACAGCGCGGCGCCGGTGTCCTGGGCGAGGGTGTCGAGGTCGGTGGTGCCGGTGCGGTCCTTCAGGCCGCCGACCAGGAAGAACAGCAGGCCGGTGATCAGGCCGTGGGCGATGTTGGCGAACAGGGCGCCGTTGACGCCGGTGGGGGTCATGGTGGCGATGCCGAGCAGGACGAAGCCCATGTGGCCGACGGAGGAGTAGGCGATGAGCCGTTTGAGGTCTCCTCGGGCGCCGCGCCGGGCGAGGGCGAGGCAGGCGAGGGATCCCCAGACGATCCCGACGACGGCGAAGGCGGCGAGGGCGGGCGCGAAGGTGCGGAAGCCGTCGGGGGCGACCGGCAGGAGGATGCGGACGAAGCCGTAGGTGCCCATCTTCAGCAGGACCCCGGCGAGCAGGACGGAGCCGGTGGTCGGGGCGGCGGTGTGGGCGTCGGGCAGCCAGCTGTGCAGGGGCCACATCGGGGACTTGACCGCGAGGCCGATCCCGATCGCCAGCACGGCGACGACCTGCACGGATGTGGTCAGTGACCGGCCGTTGTCAGTGGCGAGTGCCACCATGTCGAACGTGCCCGCCTCGATGCCGACGAGAAGGAGGCCGAGCAGCATGACGACGGAGCCGAGCAGGGTGTAGAGGACGAACCGCCAGGCGGCGGCGCGGCGTCCCTCGCCGCCCCAGCGGGCGATGAGGAAGTACATCGGGACGAGCACCGTCTCGAAGGCGAGGAAGAACAGCACGAGGTCGAGGGCGGTGAAGGTCGCGAGGGTGCCGGTCTCGAGCAGGAGCAGCAGCGCGACGTAGGCCTTCGGGGCGGGGCCGGTGGGGGGCTTGAAGTAGGAGTACAGCGCGCAGAGGAAGGTCAGCAGCGCGGTCAGCACGACGAGGGGGAGGGAGATGCCGTCGATGCCGAGGTGGATGCGCACATGGAGTGCGGGGATCCAGCTGACGTTCGTCGTGGCCTGCATCCTCGACGGGTGGGCGTGGTCGAAGCCCGCCGCGAGGGCGATCGCGGCGAGGAGCACGACGCCGGTCACGGTCACGCCGTGCCGGAGCACGGCCTGCTCGGGGGTCTTTCCCTTCAGTCCGGGCGGCGCGGGCAGCAGGGCGGCCAGCGCGCCCAGGAGCGGGGCGGCGACGACGAATGCCAGAAGGAACTGCATCACGGACTCGCTGATATCGATCACGCCTGCTCACGCTCCCGTGGCGACGAGGACGGCGGCGACCGCCAGGACGACGGTGCCGGCGAGCAGCGCGCTCACATAGGTCTGCACATTGCCGGTCTGGGCGCGCCGGACGGCGGCCCCCAGCAGCCGGGGCACGGCTCCCGCGCCGCGCACGTAGGTCTCCACCACCTCGCGGTCGAGGAACCGTACGAGGCTCGCGCCGGCCGTCACCGGGCGGACGAACACGGCCCGGTAGAGGGCGTCGAGGTGGAAGCCGGCGGCGGCGTGGCGGTGCAGCGGGCCGAGCAGCAGCCGTCCGGGGTCGGCGGGGTCGGGTGCGGAGGCGATGGAGCCGTAGGCGGGTTCGTGCCCGGCGATGGCCTCCGCCTCGACGAGGCCGGCGTCGGCCTGCGGGTGGGCGGCGACCGCGCCCAGGGGGGTGCGTGCGGCGCGGGCGGTGGTGTGCCGCCAGGCGCCGTAGGTGAGGACGCCGCCGGCCAGGGCCAGGCCGGTGCCGAGCACGGAGGTGGTCAGAGCGGGGGCGAGGCTGCCGCCGCCCAGCCAGTCGGGCAGGAGACGGTAGGTCAGTCCGCCGAAGGCGAGGGACGGCACGGCGAGCACCCACAGCACGGTGTTCATGGCCACCGGCTGCCGGCCGTGGCCGGGGGCGTCGGCGCCGCGGCCGTGGAAGGCGAGCAGCCACAGGCGCAGCGCGTAGGCGCCGGTGAGCAGCGCGGTGACCAGGCCGGCGACGAGCACCGTCCAGCCGGCCGCGGCGGGGACGTGGGGGGTGTGGCCCGTCGCGGCGTGCTCGGCCGCGGCCAGGACGGTCTCCTTGGAGAAGAAGCCGCTGAAGGGAGGGATCGCGGCGAGCGCGAGCAGCGCGACGGTCATCGTCCAGTAGGCGTCGGGGACGCGGTCGCGCAGGGTGCCCATGCGGGACATCGCGGCCAGCGAGTTGGTGCCGGCGACGTGGATGACCACGCCGGCGGCGAGGAACAGCAGCGCCTTGAAGGCGCCGTGGGACAGGAGGTGGAAGACGGCGGCACCGCGGTCGCCGGCGGCGAGGGCGCCGGTCATGTAGCCGAGCTGGCTGATCGTGGAGTAGGCCAGGACGCGTTTGATGTCGTCCTGGGCGAGGGCGGCGAGCGCCGACCCGGCCATGGTGACGGCGGCCATCACCGCGAGGACCGTCATCGCGGCCGCGGAGGCCTGGTAGACGGGCAGGAGCCGGGCGACGACGTAGACACCGGCGGCGACCATGGTCGCGGCGTGGATCAGCGCGGAGACGGGGGTGGGGCCGGCCATCGCGTCGGGCAGCCAGCTGTGCAGCGGGAACTGCGCCGACTTGCCGGCCACGCCCGCGAGGAGCAGCAGGGCGGCGAGGGTCGGATGGTGCAGTCCGCCTGCGGCCACGGTGCCGAGGACGGTGGTGATGCGGAACGAGCCCGCGTCGCCGGCCAGCACGAACAGGCCGATGAGGAAGGGGACGTCGCCGAGCTTCGTCACCAGGAACGCCTTGAGGGAGGCGGCGCGGGCCTGGGGGGTCTCCCAGTAGTGGCCGACCAGGAAGTAGGAGCAGATGCCCATGACCTCCCAGCCGACCAGCAGCACGATCAGGTCGCCGGTGTAGACGACGAGCAGCATCGCGGAGGTGAACAGGGAGACCAGCGCGGCGTAGGAGGGGTAGCGCGGGTCGTCGCGCAGGTAGCCGGTGGAGTAGATCTGCACGCAGGTCGCGACGACGCCGACGAGGACGGCGACGAGCGCGGCGGTGCCGTCGATGTGCAGGGCCAGTTCGACGGGGACCGAGCCGGTGGGGGTGAGCTGGGTGGCCGCGTCGACGGCGGGGCCGCCGCCCTGGTCCGCGGCGACGAGCACCGCGAGGACGAGGGAGGCGAGCGTCGGCAGGACGGCCAGCGGGCGCACGAACCCGGGGGCGGTGCGGCCCAGCAGCAGCCCGGCGACGGCGGCGAGGAACGGCAGGAGGGGGACGAGAACGGCGTTGGTGGTCGTGGTCACGCGGTGGCCTCAGCCTTCTCGGCACCGGGCACGGTGCTGTCGGAGCCGGCGGAGTCGTCGGAGCCGTCACCGTGGCCCTCGGCGGCGTCGCGGAGCCGGTCGATGGCCGAGGTGCCGCGGTTGCGGTAGACGGCGAGGATGATCGCCAGGCCGATGCCGATCTCGGCGGCGGCGATGGCGATGGTGAACAGGGTCAGGGCCTGCCCGGAGTGCAGGGTGTCGCGGGCGGCCTTGCTGAGCCAGACGTCGAAGGCGACCAGGTTGAGATTGACCGCGTTGAGCATCAGCTCGACGGACATCAGGACCAGGATCGCGTTGCGGCGGGCGAGGACGCCGTACAGGCCGGTGCAGAACAGCAGCGCGGACAGCACGGCGGGGTAGACCAGGTGCATCAGTGCTCCCCCTCCTCGGCGGACTGCCGCCCGTCGCGGGCCGCCGGGCCCTGCGGCGCGGCGCCGGCCGCCCGGACCCGCTGCGCGGCGGCGGCAGCCCGGGCCTGTCGCTGCGCGGCGTCGTCCGCCTTGGCCCTGCGGGACAGCACGATCGCGCCGACCAGGGCGGCGAGCAGCAGGACGGACAGGGCCTCGAAGGGCAGCACCCAGTTCTGGAACAGGCCGGCCCCGGTGACCTTGGTGGAGCCCGCGGCCGGGCCGTCGAGGTCGATCCAGGTGGTGCGGAACGCGTCGACGACCACCCAGACCAGGGTGACGGCCGCGGCGACGGCCACCAGCAGGGCGGCCCAGCGGTTGCCGGAGTCGGCGTCCGGGGAACGGCCGATGGGCGCCTTGGTGAGCATCAGCCCGAACAGCAGCAGCACGACGACGGAACCGACATAGATCAGCACCTGCACCCAGGCGATGAACTCGGCGGTCAGCAGCAGGTACTCGACGGCGAGGCCGCCGAGGGCGACCACCAGCCACAAGGCGGCGTGCACCAACTGGCGGGTGGTGACGGTGACGAGGGCGGCGCCGAAGGTGACCAGGCCGACCAGGAGAAAGGTGATCTCGACGCCCGTCGGCGACAGGAAACCGTGCTCGGCCGCGGCCGCGGCGGACACGGCGGCGTGGGAGGGGGTCACGCGTCGCCCTCCCGCGGTGCCGCCGGCCCGTCCTGGGCGGCGGCCTGCTGGGCGGCCAGCTTCTCGGCGCTGCGGCGGGCGGCGGCCAGCTCCTTCGCCTCCTCCGCGCCCGCGTCCAGGGCGGGCGGGGCCGGCACGGTCCACATCCACGCGCGCAGCTTGTCGCGCTCGTGGGTGAGGTCACGGATGTCGGTCTCGGCGTACTCGAACTCCGGCGACCAGAACAGCGCGTCGAAGGGACAGACCTCGACGCAGATGCCGCAGTACATGCACAGCGAGAAGTCGATCGCGAAACGGTCGAGGACGTTGCGGCTGCGCTCGCGGCCGCCCGGGGTGGCCGCCGGGATCGTCTCCTTGTGCGAGTCGATGTAGATGCACCAGTCCGGGCACTCACGGGCGCACAGCATGCAGACCGTGCAGTTCTCCTCGAACAGGCCGATGACCCCGCGGGTGCGGGGCGGCAGCTCGGGCTGGACGTCCGGGTACTGCTCGGTGACGGTCTTCTTCGTCATCGTGCGCAGCGTGACGGCCAGCCCCTTGGCGAGACCCGAGCCGGGGAAGGAGGCGCGGGGCCGCCCGGAGGGCGTCGTTGCGGGGCGGTGGCCCGGCGTGGGGCGGGACACTAGGAGATCACCACCTTGACGATGCCGGTGAGGGCGATCTGGGCGAGGGACAGCGGCACGAGGAGGGTCCAGGACAGCTTCTGCAGCTGGTCCTCGCGCAGCCGCGGGTAGCTGACACGCAGCCAGATGACGACGAAGGCGAGCACGGCCGTCTTCAGCAGGGTCCACAGCCAGCCGAGGCCGTCGGCGCCCCACGGCCCGTGCCAGCCGCCCAGGAACAGGACGGTGGTCAGGCCGCTCAGGACGACGATGCCGGCGTACTCGGCGAGCAGGAACAGAGCGAAGCGCAGGCCGGTGTACTCGGTGTACGCGCCGAAGATGATCTCCGAGTCGGCCACCGGCATGTCGAACGGCGGGCGTTGCAGTTCGGCGAGACCGGCCACGAAGAAGACGAAGGCGCCGACGATCTGCCAGGGCACCCACCACCAGTGGAAGGCGTCCAGGATGCCCACCAGCGACACCGTGCCGGCCGCCATGGCCACGGAGGCGGCGGCGAGCAGCATCGGCAGCTCGTAGGCGAGCAGCTGGGCGGCGGTGCGCAGACCGCCGAGCAGGGAGAACTTGTTGGCGGAGGCCCAGCCGGCCATGAGGGAGCCGAGGACGCCGACGCCCATCACGGCGAGCACGAAGAAGATGCCCGCGTCGACGACCTGCCCGACCAGGCCCGAGCCCGGCCCGATGGGGACGGCGAGCAGCACCAGCAGATACGGCAGCAGGGCCACGGCCGGGGCGAGCTGGAAGACACGGCGGTCCGCGCCCGCGGGCACCACGTCCTCCTTCTGCGCGAACTTCACTCCATCGGCGACGAGTTGAGCCCAGCCGTGGAAGCCGCCGGCGTACATGGGGCCCAGACGGCCCTGCATATGGGCCATCACCTTGTGCTCGGTCTGCCCGACGAGCAGCGGGAGAACGAGGAACGCCACGAAGACGGCAAGGAGCCGCAGGGCGACGTCGGCCACGCCGTTCACTGCGTGTCTCCTTCCGGTGCTGCGGGGGCTTCGGGGCTGTCAGGGGGTTCGGGGGCCTCGGCGGCCTCGGGCGCCGGGGAGGCCTCAGAGACCTCGGGGACCGGGGATCCCTGAGAGACGTCGGGCCGCGGCCGCTCCTCGGACTTCGGCTGCCGCCGCTCCTCGGTCTGCGGTTCCGTGCGCTTCTCGGGCTTCGGCTCCGACCGCTTGGCGGACTCCGGCCGCGCGTGGCCTTCGGGCTTCGGCCGTTCGGGCTTCGGCTCCGGCCGCCTTTCGGGCGCCGGACGCCGCTGCTGCTCCGGTTCGTCGAAGGCGGGGCGGGCGTGGTGCCAGGGGGCGTCCGGGCTGCGGGGCGCACGGCTCGCCGGTGGTTGGGCGGCCGCCCGCTGGGAGGCCGAGCCCTCCGACGCACTGCGCATCCGGCGCGGCCCCGCCGTGCCGGAGACACCGCCGCCGCGCTGCGACGCCGAGCCCTCCGACGCACTGCGCAGACGCCGAGGCCCCGCCGCCGTACCAGGGGCACCGCCGGCCCGCTGGGACGCCGACCCCTCCGACGCGCTGCGCATCCGGCGTGGGCGTGCCGGGGGCGCGGCGGGCGGCTGTGCGCCCGGTGCACCCGGTGCGTTCGGTTCATGGGCCACGGAGGCCTCGCCGGCCGGGCCCTCCCCCGCCGGAGCGGACGGCGCGGACGGCGCGGACCGCGCGCTCTGGCTCACCGAGCCCTCGGAGGCCTTCCGCATCCGGCGCGGCCGGGTGGCGCCGGCACGACCGGTGGTGTCCTGCGGCGCCCCCGCCGTGGTCTCCCCCGCCCCGGCGGTCTCGGTCCCGGCCGCCGTGCGGCGGCGCACCGGGCCGCCCGCGCGCCCAGCGCCCGCAGCCCGCGCGCCGCGGGCCGGGGCGGCCGGGAGCTGTCCCTTGAGGGGACCCCACTCGTTGGGGTCGGGTACGCCCGGGGGCAGCATCTGGCGGCGCCGGGGTCCGCCGTGGTCCGACTCGCCCGGTTCCTTGGCGCCGGGCCATGCCTTGGCGACCCGCGCGGCCAGCACGAAGTCCTTGCGCAGCGGGTGGCCTTCGAAGTTCTCCGGCAGAAGCAGATGCTCCAGGTTGGGGTGGCCGGTGAAGTCGACCCCGAACATCTCGTGGGTCTCCCGCTCGTGCCAGGCGGCACCCGGGTAGACGTCGACCGCGCTGGGCAGGACGGGCTCCTCGTGCGGGACCGTGGTGCGCAGCAGCAGCCGCCGCACCGGGGCGAGGGCGGCGACATGGGCGCAGACGCGCAGGCCCAGACCCGGTTC
Organism: Streptomyces thermoviolaceus; assembly: GCF_045209695.1. NCBI lineage: Bacteria > Bacillati > Actinomycetota > Actinomycetes > Kitasatosporales > Streptomycetaceae > Streptomyces > Streptomyces thermoviolaceus. Next base: position 2,492,095 of record NZ_CP109280.1, read on the forward strand.
GTCGACCGCGCTGAGCCAGTCGAAGTAGGTGCAGCCCAGCTCGTCGCGGGCGGTGCGCAGGGCGGCGAGCCATGCGGTCGGGGGTACGTCCACCGTGAGGACCTCGTAGGACTCCTCGGCCGTGGCCTCGGGTCCGAACAGGTCCTCGGTGGGCGCGGGCAGCCAGCCGGCCCCGCTCATCGCGCGCTCCCCTCGCCCGCGGGTCCGGTGCCGCCCGGCCGGCCGGAGCCGTCCTCGGCCCGGTCGTCGCCGGCGGTCCGGTCGCCGTCCGCCGTCCCGTTCTCCCGCGCGCCGTGCGGCGCCGGAGGCTTCACCAGGTCGCTTCGCAGCGCCGCCACCGAGGCGCGGGCGGGTGCGCCGTAGCGTTCGCCCAGCGACTCGCGGGCGATCTTCTCCTGGAGCTTGAGGATGCCCTGGAGCAGCGCCTCGGGGCGCGGCGGGCAGCCGGGGACGTAGACGTCGACGGGAATGATCTGGTCCACGCCCTTGGTCACGGAGTACGAGTCCCAGTACGGGCCGCCGCAGTTGGAGCAGGCCCCGAAGGAGATGACGTACTTCGGCTCGGGCATCTGCTCGTACAGGCGCTTGACCGCCGGGGCCATCTTGTCGGTGACGGTGCCGGACACCACCATCAGGTCGGCCTGGCGCGGTCCGGGAGCGAACGGGATGACGCCGAGGCGGATGAAGTCGTGCCGGGACATCGACGCGGCGATGAACTCGATCGCGCAGCAGGCGAGACCGAAGTTGAACACCCACAGCGAGTAGCGGCGGCCCCAGTTCAGGACGACCTTCATCGGTTCGGGAGCGAGCCGGGACAGGGCCCCCAGGCGCTTGGGCTCGGGGAGCGGGACGGGGCCGGCGGCCGGCGGAGTCGAGGCGTTCACGTCCATGCCAGGACTCCCTTCTTGTAGGCGTAGAGCAGACCCACGGCGAGGAAGCCGAGGAAGAGGAACATCTCCACCAGCGTCGCCGCGCCGTAGCCGGGGGCGGCGAAGACGGTCGCCCAGGGGAACAGGAAGATCGAGTCCACCGCGAAGATCACGTAGAGGAAGGCGTACACGTAGTAGCGGACCTGGGTGTGGGCCCAGCCCTCACCGACGGGGTCGACGCCGCACTCGTAGGTCAGCAGCTTCTCGGGGGTGGGCACCACCGGGCGCAGCAGCCGGCCCGCGCCGAAGGCGACCGCGACGAAGAGCACGCCCACGACCGCGAGCAGCCCGACGACCGAGTAGGCGTGGAAGTAGTCGGCCGCGACGACGGTCGACCCCCGCACCGTGTCCGGCAACGTCTCAGGCACCGTCCCTCGCTCCCTGGTCTCGTGCTGTCGCGTGCTCCGTACGGATGTACGGACGGATGCGCACCTTGTGTACGCACGGGAGTCTAGGCCCTGATAAAGAGAGGGTAAGCGGCCCCGTCGCCCCGGGGACGAGGCGGCCGCGCATGTGAGACCACGGGGTCCACGCCTGTGCGGCCGGAGGCATCAAGCATGCGCATGACCAGGGAGCCGTGCACGACGACCAGACGGTCTGCGCACGTCCGACCGGAGGTGCCCGCGCGCGTACGACCAGAGGTGCCCGCGCACGTACCACCAGACGGTCCGCGCACGTACGACCGGAGGCGTGCGCACTGGGCCACCAGACGGTCCGCGCAACGTACGACCGGAGGCGTGCGCACTGGCCACCAGACGGTCCGCGCAACGTACGACCGGGGGCGTGCGCACTGGGCCACCAGAGGGTCCGCGCACGCTCGTCGAGGTGGGGTTTTCCCCCGCTCGCCGGGGCGGTCGACCTCATGGCGCCACCGCCCGCCGCGCGGCACGCTGAACCCTATGACCGCACGCACCCCTGTGACCGGCCGTGCCGCCGCCGGCGCCGAGGACACCGACCGCGACCGGCTGCCGAAGCCCGGTTTCGCCTTCCCGGCGGCCACCTGGAAGGAGATCGCCCACCTGCTGACGAACCTGCCGATGTCGACGGTCGGGTTCGTCTACGTGGTGACCGTGCTGAGCACCGGCGCCGGCATGGCCGTCACCGTGATCGGACTGCCGCTGCTGGCGGCCGGGCTGTGGGGTCAGCGGCAGCTGGGCAGGCTGGAGCGGCTGCGGGTCCGGGCACTGCTCGGGGTGCGGATCGACGAGCCGAGCCCGTTGCCGCTGCGCGGCCAGGGCGGCGGGCTGAGCGGGATGTGGCTGGCGCTGAAGGACCCGGTGGCCTGGCGCGGGGTGCTGTACGACGTCATCCGGTTCCCGTGGGGCGTCTTCACCTTCTCGGTCACCCTCACCTCGCTGTTCGTGCTGTGGCCGGTGCTGCCGTTCCTGGCGCGGGGCATGGCGAACGTGGACCGGGCGATGGCGCGGGCGCTGCTGTCGCCCTCCGACGAGCTGGAGCGGCGGATCGCCGAACTGGAGTCCGACCGGGGCGTGGTGGTGGACGCGGCCGCCGCCGACCTGCGGCGCATCGAACGCGATCTGCACGACGGGGCACAGGCCCGCCTGGTGAATCTGGCGATGGGGCTGGGCCTGGCCAAGGAGAAGCTGCTGGAGGACCCCGACGCCGCCGCGGCGATGGTGGAGGAGGCGCACGGCGAGGTGAAGCTCGCCCTGCAGGAGCTGCGGGACCTGGCCCGGGGCATCCATCCGGCCGTGCTGACCGACCGGGGGCTGGACGCGGCCCTGTCGTCGGTGGCCTCCCGGTGCACGGTGCCGGTGAAGGTGACCGTCGACCTGGACTCGCGTCCGGCGGAGGCCGTCGAGGGCATCGCCTACTTCACGGTGTCGGAGCTGCTGCAGAACGTCAGCAAGCACAGCGGGGCGTCGCAGGCGTCGGTGGACGTGTGGCGGTCGGGGGACCGGTTGATGCTGCAGGTCGTGGACGACGGTGTGGGCGGGGCCCGGCTGGACGGCGGGTCGGGGCTGCGCGGGCTGGCCGAGCGGCTGGACGCCGTGGACGGGCTGTTCGTCGTGGACTCCCCCGAGGGCGGCCCGACGACGGTCACCGCGGAGCTGCCCTGGCGGGACCGTGGTGCTCCGGCCCGGCGGGCGGGGGGCCGTCGCCGCCGCTGAGGTGGGGGAAACCCCCGGTGCGAGACGCCGACGCGCTCCATGGTCCGGCAGCCCGTTCCCGAGGAGCCTTGAAGACACGGCGGGGAACCGCAGGAACACGTGCACGACGAGGGGAACGAGGGGAACGGGACGACGCCGATGACCATGCACGACCGATCACCCGAGACAGCGCCGCACGCGCCGGGCACCGGCGCCCGCGGCCACGGCCACCGCCTCGGACACGGACACGGACGCGGACACGGACTCGGAGACGGACACGGCCCCGGAGAAGGACACGGACCGGTACAGGGACACGGGCTCGGCGTCGCGCCGGACCGGCGCCTCCGGCTGCCGGCGGGACTGCGGGCGCCGGTCGAGGGCCGCCACTGGCGTGAGCTGGGCTATGTGCTGCTCAGCCTGCCGGTCGCCGTCGCGCTGTTCACCTACGCCGTGACGATGGTGTCGCTGGGGGCCGGCCTGCTGGTGACGTTCCTGGGCATCCCGGTGCTGGCGGCGGCGCTGGCGGGGTGCCGCGGGTTCGGCGCGCTGGAGCGGGCACGGGCCCGGGCGCTGCTGGGCTGCGAGGTGGCCGACCCCGAGCCGGTGCGGCCGCGCACCGGCAACGGCCCGCTGGCCTGGTCGGGGGCGGTGCTGCGCAGCGGCGCCTCCTGGCGGGCGCTGCTGTACACGCTGGTGCAGTTCCCGTGGGCGGTGTTCTCGTTCTGCGTCGCGGTGACCTTCTGGGCGGCCGGCTGGTCGCTGCTGACGTACCCGCTGTGGTTCTGGGCCTTCCCGGTGTGGGGCGGGCAGGACGGCATCCAGCTCTACGGGGACGGGCAGCACGCGTTCTATCTGGACAACCCCTTCGAGATCGCCGTGACGGCGCTGGTGGGCCTGCTGATCGTGCTGGCCACCCCGTGGGTCGTGCGGGCGCTGACGACGGTGGACCGGCTGCTGGTGCACGGGCTGCTCGGTCCGTCGCGGCTGTCGGCGCGGGTGTCGGAGCTGGAGTCGGACCGCGGGGTCGTGATCGACACGGCCGCCGCCGACCTGCGGCGCATCGAGCGCGATCTGCACGACGGGGCGCAGGCCCGCCTGGTCAACCTGGCGATGGAGCTGGGCCTGGCCAAGGAGAAGCTGGCGGAGGATCCGCAGGCGGCGGCGCGCATGGTGGAGGAGGCGCACGGCGAGGTGAAGACCGCGTTGCAGGAGCTGCGGGACCTGGCGCGCGGCATCCATCCGGCCGTGCTGACCGACCGGGGGCTGGACGCGGCCCTGTCGTCGGTGGCCTCCCGGTGCACGGTGCCGGTGCGGGTGGACGTGGACCTGCCGGAGCGGCCCGCCCCGGCCATCGAGGGGATCGCCTACTTCACGGTGTCGGAGCTGCTGCAGAACGTCAGCAAGCACAGCCGGGCCCGGTCGGCGTCGGTGGAGGTGTGGCGGTCCGAGGACCGGCTGATGCTGCAGGTCGTGGACGACGGTGTGGGCGGAGCCCGGCTGGACGGCGGGTCGGGGCTGCGCGGGCTGGCCGAGCGGCTGGACGCGGTGGACGGGGTCCTGGTGGTCGACTCGCCGCCCGGCGGACCCACCCGGGTGACCGCGGAGCTGCCCTGGCGGCGCTGACGGCATACCGACGACCGATGGCGGCCTGCGGGCCGCGGCGTCACGGCCGCGGCCCGCAGGCCGGAACATGTGCGGGCGCCCCTGGTGCCGCGGGCTCCGCTCTCGGTGCGACACGCCGTCGTGCCGATGCTGGGATGCTGGACCCTGCCGCCACCGCCGTCACCGGCGTGCCGGCGGCCGTGGGAGGAGCGAGGCAGCGAGCACGTGGGGGCCGAGAATCGTGGAGGACAGGGTGCGGGTGGTCATCGCCGAGGACTCGGTGCTGCTCAGGGAGGGCCTGACCAGGCTGCTCACGGACCGCGGGCACGAGGTGGTGGCGGGCGTCGGGGACGCCGAGGCGCTGGTGGCCACCATCACCGGGCTGCACCGTGAGGGGAAGCTGCCCGATGTCGTGGTGGTGGACGTGCGGATGCCGCCGACCCACACCGACGAGGGGGTGCGGGCGGCGGTCCAGCTGCGCAAGGCGCACCCGGACCTCGGTGTGCTGGTGCTGTCGCAGTACGTGGAGGAGCGGTACGCCACCGAGCTGCTGGCGGGCTCCAGCCGCGGGGTCGGCTATCTGCTCAAGGACCGCGTGGCCGACGTACGGGAGTTCACGGACGCGGTGGTGCGGGTGGCGCGCGGCGGGACGGCACTGGACCCCGAGGTGGTCGCGCAGCTGCTCGGGCGCAGCCGCAAGCAGGACGTGCTGGCCGCACTGACCCCGCGCGAGCGGGAGGTGCTGGGCCTGATGGCCGAGGGCCGGACGAACTCGGCGATCGCCCGGCAACTGGTGGTCAGCGACGGCGCGGTGGAGAAGCACGTCAGCAACATCTTCATGAAGCTCGGCCTGGCACCGAGTGACGGGGATCACCGGCGTGTTCTTGCCGTCCTCACTTACCTCAACTCCTGATCCGTCGACACTGTGTCAGTAAGGCGTGTCGTCACGACGGCGCGCCACGGGTGCGCCGCGGGTGCGCCGGGTCCGGGCCGCTCTGCGGCGGGCCGGACACCGGCCGGTGCGGCGCGCCTGCCACCGGGCACGCCCGGGCGCACGCAGGGGCGCGGGAAGGATCGGGATCGCGAGGGAGGTGCACCAGGCCGGACGCGGGCGGAAACGCCCGCCGCGGCAGGACGAAGCGGGACGAGACAACAGGGACACCGGACCGTCTCATGACTGCGTCCACCATGCGAACGGCAGGCGGACGGCGATCGGGACGGTCGTAGGGTTGAAGCCGGGAAAGGTCTTCGGGGAAGGCCGCTCCCCCACAGCCGCCTCGAAGGAGGTCCAGTTCAGTGACCAGCCAGGTCAGCAGTCCAGCGGAGCAGGCCGACGGAGCCGTCGCGGGAGAGCAGCGCAGGGCGGGGACGAAGGACGTCCGCCGCCTGAACCGGGTGATCATCCGGTTCGCGGGCGACTCGGGTGACGGTATGCAGCTCACCGGCGACCGTTTCACCTCCGAGACCGCGTCCTTCGGCAACGACCTGTCGACGCTGCCGAACTTCCCCGCCGAGATCCGCGCCCCCGCAGGGACCCTGCCGGGCGTGTCCTCGTTCCAGCTGCACTTCGCCGACCACGACATCCTCACCCCGGGTGACGCGCCGAACGTGCTGGTGGCGATGAACCCGGCCGCGCTGAAGGCGAACATCGGCGATCTGCCGCGCGGTGCGGAGATCATCGTCAACACCGACGAGTTCACCAAGCGCGCGATGCAGAAGGTCGGCTACGAGACCTCCCCGCTGGAGGACGGCTCGCTGGACGGGTACAACCTGCACCCGGTGCCGCTGACCACGCTGACGGTGGAGGCGCTGAAGGAGTTCGACCTGTCCCGCAAGGAGGCCGAGCGCAGCAAGAACATGTTCGCGCTGGGCCTGCTGAGCTGGATGTACCACCGGCCCACCGAAGGCACCGAGAGGTTCCTGCGGACCAAGTTCGCCAAGAAGCCCGAGATCATGAAGGCGAACCTCGCCGCGTTCCGGGCGGGCTGGAACTTCGGCGAGACCACGGAGGACTTCGCGGTCTCCTACGAGGTCGCCCCGGCGGCCAAGGCGTTCCCCGTCGGCACCTACCGCAACATCTCCGGCAACCTCGCCCTGGCGTACGGGCTGATCGCCGCCTCCCACCAGGCGGACCTGCCGCTGTTCCTGGGCTCGTACCCGATCACCCCGGCCTCGGACATCCTGCACGAGCTGAGCCGGCACAAGAACTTCGGTGTGCGCACCTTCCAGGCGGAGGACGAGATCGCCGGCATCGGTGCCGCGCTCGGTGCCGCCTTCGGCGGCTCGCTGGCCGTGACCACGACGTCCGGCCCGGGTGTGGCGCTCAAGAGCGAGACCATCGGTCTGGCCGTGGCGCTGGAGCTGCCGCTGGTGATCGTGGACATCCAGCGCGGCGGCCCGTCGACCGGTCTGCCGACCAAGACCGAGCAGGCGGACCTGCTGCAGGCCATGTACGGCCGCAACGGCGAGGCCCCGGTCCCGGTGGTCGCCCCGCGCACCCCGGCGGACTGCTTCGACGCCGCCCTGGACGCGGCCCGGATCGCGCTGACCTACCGCACCCCGGTGTTCCTGCTCTCCGACGGCTATCTCGCCAACGGCTCCGAGCCGTGGCGCATCCCCGAGCTGGACGAGCTGCCCGACCTGAGGGTGCAGTTCGCGCAGAGCCCCAACCACACCCTGGCCGACGGCACCGAGGTCTTCTGGCCGTACAAGCGCGACCCGAAGACCCTCGCCCGCCCGTGGGCCATCCCCGGCACCCCGGGCCTGGAGCACCGCATCGGCGGCATCGAGAAGCAGGACGGCACGGGCAACATCTCCTACGACCCGGCCAACCACGACTTCATGGTCCGCACCCGCCAGGCCAAGATCGACGGCATCGAGGTCCCGGACGTGGAGGTCGACGACCCGGACCAGGCGCGCACGCTGGTGCTGGGCTGGGGCTCGACCTACGGTCCGATCACGGCGGCCGTGCGGCGGCTGCGCACCGAGGGCCTGCCCATCGCCCAGGCGCACCTGCGCCACCTCAATCCCTTCCCGAAGAACCTGGGGGCGGTGCTCGAGCGGTACGAGCGCGTGGTGATCCCCGAGATGAACCTCGGCCAGCTCGCCACCCTCGTCCGCGCCAAGTACCTGGTGGACGCCCACAGCTACAACCAGGTCAACGGCATGCCGTTCAAGGCCGAACAGCTCGCCACCGCTCTCAAGGAGGCCATCGATGCCTGAGACGTCCACGCAGGGCGCGGTCGAGGCGCTGTCCCTGGTGCCGAAGGCCGAGGCCCGGCAGACCATGAAGGACTTCAAGTCCGACCAGGAGGTGCGCTGGTGCCCGGGCTGCGGTGACTACGCGATCCTCGCGGCCGTGCAGGGCTTCCTGCCGGAGCTGGGCCTGGCGAAGGAGAACATCGTCTTCGTCTCCGGCATCGGCTGCTCCTCCCGCTTCCCGTACTACATGAACACCTACGGGATGCACTCCATCCACGGCCGCGCCCCGGCCATCGCCACCGGTCTGGCGACCTCGCGGCGGGACCTGAGCGTGTGGGTGGTCACTGGTGACGGCGACGCGCTGTCCATCGGCGGGAACCATCTGATCCACGCGCTGCGCCGCAACGTCAACCTGAAGATCCTGCTGTTCAACAACCGGATCTACGGTCTGACCAAGGGCCAGTACTCGCCGACCTCCGAGCTGGGCAAGATCACCAAGTCGACGCCGATGGGCTCGCTGGACGCGCCCTTCAACCCGGTGTCGCTGGCGATCGGCGCGGAGGCGTCCTTCGTGGCCCGCACCATCGACTCCGACCGCAAGCACCTCACCGAGGTGCTGCGGCAGGCGGCCGCCCACCCGGGCACCGCGCTGGTGGAGATCTACCAGAACTGCAACATCTTCAACGACGGCGCCTTCGAGGTCCTCAAGGACAAGCAGCAGTCCCAGGAGGCGCTGATCCGCCTGGAGCACGGGCAGCCGATCCGCTTCGGCGCCGACGGCAGCCGCGGTGTGGTGCGCGACCCGGCCACCGGCGATCTGCGGGTGGTGGACGTGACGCCGGAGAACGAGGCCGACATCCTCGTCCACGACGCCCACGCCGCCTCCCCGACCACGGCGTTCGCGCTGTCCCGGCTCGCCGACCCGGACACCCTGCACCACACGCCCATCGGTGTGTTCCGCTCGGTGGAACGGCCGGTGTACGACACGCTGATGGCGGACCAGCTCGACTCCGCGGTCGAGCAGCGCGGCAAGGGCGACCTGGCCGCCCTGCTGGCCGGCGGCGACACCTGGACCGTCGTCGGCTGACCGCCGCGAGGAAGCGCCGGCAGCACTCGGAAGGCCCGGGACCCCGTGTCCCGGGCCTTCGCGCGTACCGGGACGGTCCGGCGGCGAGGCGAGCCGCCACCGAGAAGGCGCTGCCGCCGCGCTGAACACCTGAGCCGGCCGTCCAGCCGCGTCCACCGCACCGGTGTCCCGCCGAGCGCCGCGCCTGTCATGACCGTATACCGGTACGGACATGACACGCGCGGCGCTCGGCGCTACCTTCGTGGAGGCAGTCACGACGTGGAGGAGGGCCCGTGGGCGGGACATCGAAGGGTGAGCAGCGCATAGGCCTGCTGAACGGCATAGCGGCATACGGGATGTGGGGGCTGTTCCCCCTCTTCTTCCCTCTGCTGGAGCCCGCCGGCGCCGGTGAGGTCCTCGCCCACCGGATGGTGTGGTCCTTCGTGATCGTTGCCGTCGTGCTGCTGTTCGTCCGTCGCTGGCAGTGGGCCGGGGAGCTGCTGCGGCAGCCGCGCCGGCTGGGGCTCGTCGCGGTGGCCGCGGCCGTGATCAGCGTCAACTGGGGCGTCTACATCTGGGCCGTGAACAGCGGGCACGTCGTCGAGGCCTCCCTCGGCTACTTCATCAACCCGCTCGTCACCATCGCCATGGGCGTGCTCCTGCTCAAGGAGCGGCTGCGCCCGGTGCAGTGGGCCGCGGTCGGCGTCGGCCTGGCCGCCGTCGCCGTCCTGACCGTCGGCTACGGCCGTCCGCCGTGGATCTCCCTCGTCCTCGCCCTGTCCTTCGCCACCTACGGCCTGATGAAGAAGAAGGTCAACCTGGGCGGCGTGGAGTCCCTGGCCTCCGAGACCGCGATCCAGTTCCTCCCGGCCCTCGGCTATCTGCTGTGGCTGGCCGCGCACGGCGACTCGACGTTCACCACCGAGGGCTGGGGCCACAGCGTTCTGCTCGCCACCACCGGCGTGGTCACCGCCCTGCCCCTGGTCTGCTTCGGCGCCGCCGCGATCCGGGTGCCGCTGTCCACGCTCGGCCTGCTGCAGTACCTCGCCCCGGTGTTCCAGTTCCTGTGCGGGATCCTGTACTTCCACGAGTCGATGCCCGCCGAGCGCTGGGCCGGGTTCGGCCTGGTGTGGATCGCGCTGATGATGCTGACCTGGGACGGGCTGCGCACGGCACGCCGGACCGCCCAGCAGCGGGACGCCCTGGCCCGGGCCGCCGCGGCGGCAGGCACGCGGCAGGGCGCACCGGCGGCGTCCGCGTCGGGCGGGGCGGTGGCCTCCGGTCCGGCGCGGGCGGCACAGCCGGCGGCCGAGCCGGTCGAGGCCCAGCGGGGTCCCGAGGCCTGACCCCCGCCGCCTCCCTCCGCCTTCCTCCGCCCTTCTCCGCCCTTCTCCGCCTTCCTCCGCCCTTCTCCGCCTGAACCGTTCCGTTCCTCCGGCACCGGACCGGACCGCCGGGCATCGCCCCGCCCGGCCGGTCCGGTCCGGTGCCGTTCGGCGTCAGTGGTCCGCCGGGGACGTCCGCGCGCCGGTCCGGGCGGCGAGGCGCTCCAGGCGGGCGCGGACGGCGTCGAGCCGGTCCTGGTCGTCGGCGGCCGGGCCGTCCTGACCGGCGAGCCGACCCCACACCGCGAGCAGCTCGCCGCCGAGGCGCAGCCCCTGCTCCGGTTCCCTCACCGCCCGCCAGGCCGTGACCGCGCTCAGCACATCCCCGTACGCCCCCCGGGCGTCCCCGTCCTGGAGGCGGGTGCGGGCCAGGTCCAGCAGCAGGGTGCAGGCCCGCAGCGGGTCGCCGTCCAGCCAGGCCAGGTAGGCCAGCAGTTCGCGCAGGTACAGGACCTCGGCGTGGTCCGGGCCGAGCGCTGCGGAGGCGTCGGCGGCGGTGCGCCCGGCGAGGTCCGCCGCCTCCTGGACGCGTCCGTCCCGCACGGCCGCGTGGACCGCCGTGACAGCCTCGGCGAACGCGGCCGGGCCCGCGCCGCCGGTCACGGCCCCGGGGTCCTCCCCGAGCACCGCCTCGGCCACGGCGTCGAAACCGCACACGGGTGCGGGGGCGGTGTCCGGGTGCGGCTTCGGCTCCTCGTCGGGAAGGGGGCCGACGGAGGCGAGGGGGCCGGTGACGGGGGCCGTCTCGGAGTCCTCGGCACCCTCGGACGTCTCGGAGACCTCGGAGACCCCGGTGGCCGAGGGCGTCGGCGCGGGCCGGGCGACGGGACCGACGGCGGGACCGGCGAAGGGACCGGCCTGGGCGGGCCGGGTGTCCGCGGCGGCCGCCGGGCCGTCCATCACCGGCGGCGGCCCGAACTCGCCCGTCGGCGGTGCGACGGTGCCGGGAGCGTGCGCCGTACCGGTCGTGACCGGGGCCGGTGGGACGCGCAGCACCACGGTCGGGTCGGTGGCGCCGGGCGTCTCCGGCGCCGCAGGCGGCATCGCGGGCATGCGGCCCTCGCCGGTGCTCCCGGCCCCGGTGGAAGCACCGCCCTGCGCCGCTCCCGGACGGACGGCCCCGGACGAGGTGGCGGCCGTGATGCGCACCGGCTCCGCCGTGAAGGTGCTGGAGCCGTCGCAGTGCACCCGCAGGGGCACCACATAGCCGCTGCGTTCGTCGGTGACCGTGGCGTGGACGGGGTGGCCGGCGGCCCGGGCCATGCGGTGCAGATGGTCCAGGACGGCCTGCTGGATCTCCTGGCCGGGCGCCGACCGCACCGGAACGCCGTCGACCAGCGCCCACGCTCCGGTCGCGGAGCCGGAGCCGGTGCCGTCCGGGGCGCCGGCCGCGGTGGCCGGTACGCGTACGGCGATCGGGGTGGTCCGGGCGAGGACCGTGGTGCGCTCGGCGCCGTCCTGGTCCGGGTTCTTCTCGCGGCTCGGTCGAGACATCGGCTCCCTCGCTCGGATGCGTGCCATCCGGTCGTCGTGGTCGTACGGAGAGTCTCGCCGCTCGACCGCGCCGTCCGCGTCACCGCGGCGTCACAGCCTCGCACCAGGAGCCGTCCCGGACGTCGCCCAGGTCACATCCGCAGCTCGTGACCGCCGGCCCACGTGCGCCCTGCCGGCCCGCCGCCCGCGCACACCGTCTGTCAGACGGTCACGTCCCGTGTGGTGAACCGCGCCCAGGCCGCCGAGCCGAACACGGCCGCGTACAGCGCCTGCAGCTCCAGGTTCTTCACCACGTCGTCCCAGAGGACCGGCTCGCGCATCAGATCGGCGAAGGACAGCCAGTAGTGGGACACGAGGAAGGGGTGGACGGCGTGCAGCTGGGGGATCTGGTCGACGATCTGCACGCCGATCAGCAGGCCCACGGTCGTCGCCATGGCCGCGATGCCGCTGTCGGTGAGAGTCGAGACGAACAGGCCGAGCGCGGCGATCCCGACCAGTGACGCGGCGACCACGAGCGCGATCAGCAGGGCCCGCCACAGCCCTTCGCCGAACCCGATCCGGACCCCGGAGATCGTCGTCGGATCGCCGAGCGGGAACAGCACCGCGCCCGCGGCCAGCGCCACCACGGCCACCGTGAAGGTGGCGGCCAGACAGAAGGCGAGCACGACGGCGGCCTTGGTGAGCAGCAGCCGGGTACGGCCGGCCGGGGCGACCAGCAGATAGCGCAGGGTGCCCGCGCTCGCCTCGCCCGCGATGGCGTCGCCCGCGACGACGCCCACGGCCATCGGCAGGAAGAACGGCAGGGTCGCCGCGAGCGCGGTGAAGACCAGGAAGAGGCCGTTGTTGCTGACCTGTGCGATGAACGGCGGCCCCTCGCCGCCGACCGGGGAGCCGTCCCGGGTCTCGATCCGCACCGCCACCCCGACGAGGACCGGCACGGCGGCCAGTACCCCGAGCAGCACACCGGTGCGCCGGCGCCGGAAGGTGGTCGCCAGCTCGCTGCGCAGCAGCCCGAGCGTCCACAGCGGGTGCGGGGCGGCCGAGGAGTCCGTCGTCCCGGCGGCCGGTCCGGCGGTCTCAGCCCGCGACATCGAACCCCTCCCCGGTCAGGGCCACGAACGCGTCCTCCAGCGAGGCACGTTCGACGCCGAAGCCCCGGACCCGCACCCCGGCGGTGACCAGGGCGGCGTTCACCTCGGCCAGGTCCCGCTCCGGCACCTGCCCGCTCACCCGGTCACCGGTGACCACCAGGTCGCCCACGCCCTGCTCCTTCAGCACCCGGGCGGCCTCCCCCGCATCGGGCGTGGTGACCACGAGCCGGCCGCGCACCCCCGTGGCCAGCTCGGGCACCGGGCCCTGGGCGACGAGCCTGCCGTGGGCCATGACCGCGGCGTGCGTGCACATCTGCTCGATCTCGTCGAGCAGATGGGAGGAGACGAAGACGGTCGTGCCGTCCGAGGCCAGCTGCCGCACCAGGGAGCGGATCTCCCGCATGCCCTGCGGGTCCAGGCCGTTGGTCGGCTCGTCCAGCACCAGCAGTCTGCGGGGCCGCAGCAGCGCGGCGGCCAGGCCGAGCCGCTGCTTCATGCCCAGGGAGTACGCCGTGGCCTTCTTGCCCGCGGCCGCGGTCAGGCCCACCCGGTCCAGGGCGGCGTCGACGCGGGCCGTGCGGGTGCGCGGGTCGGCGGTCGGGTCGGCGGCGTCGTAGCGCAGCAGGTTGTCCCGGCCGGACAGGAAGCCGTACAGGGCGGGGCCCTCGATGAGGGCGCCGACCTGCGGCAGCACGGTGCGGGCGGCGCGGGGTACGGGACGGCCCAGGACGTGCGCGGTGCCGGAGGTCGGCTCGATCAGGCCCAGCAGCATGCGGATGGTGGTGGTCTTGCCCGAGCCGTTCGGGCCGAGGAAGCCGAAGACGCTGCCCTCGGGGACCGTCAGGTCCAGTCGGTCGACGGCGAGCTGTCCGCCCCGGTAGCGCTTGGTCAGCGCATGGGTGCGGATGACGCCGTCCACCATCTCCGGCTGCCGCGTCGCGGCGGGCGCCTCGTCCATCGGCTCCCTCGATCCGTCGTGCCCCGAGCGGGGCTCACCGTGCCTCGTTCGCCGCCTTCACCAGCGTGTCCTTGGTGACGGCACCGGCATAGACCGTGCCGTCGTCGGTGACCAGGGCGTTGATCAGGCGGGTGGAGAACACCGTGCCCGTGCCGAACTTTCCGCCGACCTGGTCGCCGAGCGAGCCGAGGAAGCCGCTCGCGGCGCCCTGCCCGGAGGACGGCCGGGTGCCGCCGCCGAGGCCGGTGTCGAAGCGGACGACGGAGTTCCAGCCCTTGCCGACGACCCGCACACCGTCCTTCGCCGTCCCGTCGCCGGCGGCCTCGCCCGAGGGCAGCAGCCCCTCGGGGAAGGCGCCGAAGGGCAGGGAGTGCTCGCCGGCGTCCTCGCCCTCGGTGACCTTCGCCCCCTCGGGCGGGGTGAAGCGGAACGTGGAGGCGGCCGGTTGCGCGAAGCTGATCCGGGTGAAACCGGCGTCCACGACGGCGGGTCCGCCGCCGGCCGGGGTGAGCGTGAACTTCAGCGGCAGGCCGGTCGCGGAGTCCACCGCGATGGTGATCACGCCGACCGTGGTGCCGGAGGCGTGCCGGGGCGTGACGACCAGCCGGTAGGCGTCCCGGCCGGCCACCCGGGCGGTGCCGTCGACCTTCACCGAGGTGGTGTCGTCGACCGCCGCGAGGACCTTGTCGGCGAAGTCCTGGGGCGTGCCGGGCACCTGCTCGCGGTGCTGTGCGCCGTGCCGGGACGCGGTGGTGTGGTACACCTCGCCGGAGGCGCTGTCGTAGCCCCAGACGTCCTTGCCGTTGTGGACGATGCTGTACTCGGCGGCCTTCTCGACCAGCGAGACCTTCTGCCGGTCGGGGCCGTCGGCCGCGATCCGCAGCGTGTGCGTGCCCGAGGCCAGCTCGGCCAGGCGGGACGCCGGGTCGGCCGACCCCCCGTCACCGTCCTTGCCGGCGCCGGAGGCCAGACCTTCCGCCAGGCCGCCGAGGTCGGGCAGGCCGAGGTCGGTGCTGATCCGGACCGTGCCGGACAGCTGCTCGACGTCGGACGCGGCCATCGTGGCGAGGAGCTGCCGGGCGCTGACGTCGGGCAGGTCGGGATCGCCGGAGTCGGCGAGCGCGGGGACCAGTCCGATGGTCGCCGCGGCCACCCCCATCACCGCCACGGGGACGACGTACCGGGCGGCCTTGCGCCGCACCGGGTGCGGCACGCGCGTCTGCCCGGGGTCCGTGGTGCCGTCGGATGCGTACGGTGCCATGTGTGCCTTACCTCCGTCGTCGGCGGCGGCTCCCCTGTGCGCTGTTCCCACCCGAGCCGCCATTCTCACCCGAAACGGTGAGGAGTGGTGTGGTCCGTGTCTCCATCTGACCAGAACCGCACCCCGAAGACGTCAGACCTCGGGTCCACCCCCCGGTACGCCTGCGGTATGACGCGCCGGGCGACTCTCCCCCCGGGACCCGTAGGGGATGCCGGGGGCGGGGCTCAGGGCGACGGGCAGCAGGCAGGACCGGCCGACGGGCGGGCGGGACCGGCCGATGCGCGGGCCGGACGGCAGGACCCGGCCGACGGGCGGGCCGGACGGCAGGACCCGGCCGGTGCGCGTGTGCGAGGGGTCAGCCGGCCCGGTGCACCACGGCGTCGCACAGGTCGATCAGCGCGGCCTTGGCGTCGCAGTCCTCCAGCGGGGCGAGCGCGGCCCGGGCGTCCTCCGCGTACCGCACGGTGTCCCGGCGCGCCTGCTCCAGGGCCGGGTGGGCGCGCAGCGCGGCCAGCGCCTCGGCGTGCCGGGCGTCGTCGCTGAGGTCGGAGTCCAGCAGCTCGCACAGCGCGACGTCCTCGGCCAGGCCGAGCCGCGCCACCCGCTCGCGCAGCCGCAGCACCGGCAGGGTCGCGATGCCCTCGCGCAGGTCGGTGCCCGGGGTCTTGCCGGACTCGTGGGTGTCGGAGGCGATGTCCAGCACGTCGTCGGCCAGCTGGAAGGCGACGCCCAGCCGTTCGCCGTACTGGGTGAGCACGTCCACGACGGTCTCGTCGGCCCCGGACATCATGGCGCCGAACCGGCAGGAGACGGCCACCAGCGAGCCGGTCTTGCCGCCGAGGACGTCCAGGTAGTGGTCGACCGGGTCCCGGCCGTCCTGGGGGCCCGCGGTCTCCAGGATCTGACCGGTGACCAGCCGCTCGAAGGCCAGGGCCTGCACCCGGACCGCCTCGGGGCCCAGGTCGGCGAGGATCTGCGAGGCACGGGCGAACAGGAAGTCACCGGTGAGGACGGCCACGGAGTTGCCCCAGCGGGTGTTGGCGCTGGCCACGCCGCGCCGCACCGCGGCCTCGTCCATGACGTCGTCGTGATACAGCGTCGCCAGGTGGGTCAGTTCCACCACCACCGCCGAGGGGACCACGCCCGGCGCGTACGGGTCGCCGAACTGCGCCGCGAGCATCACGAGCAGCGGCCTGAACCGCTTCCCGCCGGCCTTGACCAGGTGCTGCGCGGCCTCGGTGATGAAGGGGACCTCGCTCTTGGTGGCTTCGAGCAGCCCTTCCTCGACAGCCGCCAACCCGGCCTGGACATCGGCTTCGAGAGCCTGGCCCCGCACGCTCAGCCCGAACGGCCCGACGACGGTCACGAGGGGTCTCCTGTCTGCTGGTGTCTGCTGGCGATTACACGGTTTGTCGATAGGTCGCTGCCATCACTCAAGTCAGCGTATCCGGTCATGTTTCGATCACCGATAGCGCCCACCGTTCCAGGCCGGGCGCTATCGGGTATCGCTCGATACGGCGCCGAATGCGACATATGTACAGATATGTGCCGTCTTGGTACCCCCTGCCAGAGGTTGCCCGCGCCCGCCATGCGTGCCCACCCATACACACGTTCACACTGGCCATAACGTCACCCGGCGTGACGATCGTCACGCCACGGCGCCCCACACCTCCCTTCATCGCCCGATTCAACCCTATTAGCACCCCAATTCCTGTTAGCCGTGAATACCCCTGCCCGGCGGGCGACCGTGAGGTGTATCACGTCCACGCCGGGCATACATCGCGCCACCCGCTCTTTATTCCCGCTTCACGCAGGCAAGTTGACCCTTGGCGGACGCGAAGGATCAAGCCCCTCATAAGCCCTTGATCATGGAATATCCGGGCGATGCGGGCGACGAGGACTTGTTCCGGACATGTGCTGTCGCATAGCTTCCCGCCACGCCGGGCGGAACGCCGAATCCTGCCGCCGCCCGGAACCCATCGACCGAACCCTCACGGCAGGAGCGGGGGACCCAGGTAAGTCGCCGGGCCGGAGCACCGGACGTCACCGGACGTCAGGCCGCGCCGGAACGGCTAGGGGTGAAGCCGCGCCCTTCGGGGCCGGCCGGGCACCTTTCCGCCCGAACCCGACAGCTCACCTCGCAGGCGGCGGAGAGGAAGAACCCATGTCTGTCCACGGACGTCCTACCCGTCGCAGCGCTCGACTGATGCGGGCCCTCGCCGTCGGCGGCGCGAGCGCCGCCGTTCTCGCCCTGCCTCTCGTGGGCGCCACCGGCGCCGTCGCGGCCACCCCGGCGGCGGCGCAGACCACCGCCACCGCGGTGAGCTACTCGGACAACCTCGACGGCTGGATCCGCGAGTCGCTCGCGATCATGCGGGAGCACGGCATCCCCGGCTCCTACAACGGCATCTACCGCAATGTGATGCGCGAGTCCTCCGGCAACCCCAAGGCCATCAATCTGTGGGACTCCAACGCCGCCAAGGGCATCCCGTCCAAGGGCCTGCTCCAGGTCATCCAGCCCACGTTCGACGCGTACCACGTGCCCGGCACCTCGTACGACATCTACGACCCGGTCGCCAACATCACGGCCGCCTGCAACTACGCGGCCGACCGGTACGGCTCCATCGACAACGTCAACGGCCCGTACTGACCGGCGCCCACGGCGCGTACCGGTGAGCGGTCGGCCGGCCGGGACCCGGTCGGCCGACCACTAGCCAAACAACCGTTCGAGGACGACGGCGACTCCGTCGTCCTCGTTCGACACGGTGACCTCGTCGGCCACCGCCTTCAGTTCCGGGTGGGCGTCGGCCATCGCCACCCCCCAGGCGGCCCACCGGAACATCGGGATGTCGTTCGGCATGTCCCCGAACGCCAGAGCGGCGCTCCGGTCCAGGCCCAGGTGCTCGGCGGCCAGCGCCAGCCCGGTCGCCTTGGTGATGCCGCGGGGCTGCAGCTCGACCGTCCCCGGGCCCGACATGGTGACCGTGGCGAGACAGCCCACCACGCCGCGGGCCGCCGCCGCCAACGCGTCGTCGGACAGCACCGGATGGCGCAGCAGCACCTTGGTGATGGGCTTGTGCCACAGCTCGTCGCGCCGCTGCACCCGGTGGGCGGGCAGGGTCGGGTGCGGCATGCGGTAGCCCGGCTCGATGAGCGTCAGCCCGTCCACGCCGTCCTGGTCGACCGCCGCGTACACCTCGCCCACCTCGGCCTCGATCTTGCCGAGCGCCACCTCCGCGGTCTCCCGGTCCAGGGTGACCGACGCCAGCAGCCGGTCCGCGCCCGCGTCGTAGAGCTGGGCTCCCTGCCCGCACACCGCGAGCCCGGTGATGCCCAGGGACGCCAGCAGCGGCTTCACCCGCGGCGCCGGCCGGCCGGTGACGACGAGATGGCGGGCGCCGGCCGCCGTCGCCCGCGCCAGCGCGGCTCGGGAACGCTCGGACACGCTGTCGTCGCCGCGCAGCAGCGTCCCGTCCAGATCGGTGGCGACGAGGGCGTAGGCAGGGGGTGCGGGCATGAGCGAAGAATACGGACCGTGCACCGTGCCGGGCCTGCCGCCCGTCCGAGGCACGCGCACCGGCCGCCGGGCGTGTCGCCGACGGCGGGTCAGCCGCAGGCAGCTGCCTCGACGCAGCCGCGGGTCCTTGCCGCGACCCGGCCGCGGCTCGTCGTTTCGGCTCAGCCGCGGGCCGAGGTGGCGCTGCCGCGGCGGTGGGTGCGCCACAGCTGGTAGAGGTGCTTGACGCCCGGCCGCACGAAGCGGGCGAGCATGGTGACGAACGGCAGCGGGTCGTCGGCCGCCAGCCAGGCCAGCTCCGTCCCGGTCGCCCGGGCCGGGGCGTGCGGCGTGGTGTAGCCGCTGCGGCGGTAGGCGAGCAGGGCGGGCAGGTCGATGTTCTCCACGACGAAGCGGTGACCGGAGCGCTGCTCCCCCGCCGGGACGGGACGCCCGGTGAGGTCCAGGTGCAGGGCGCGGACCACGTCCACGCCCGACTCGCTCTCGAACAGCCGGAACTGCGCGCCCATCCGCGGATTGAAGTCCAGCAGCTTGTACTGCCCGTCGCGCCGGTCGTAGCGCAGGTCGAGGTCGACGATCCCGGTGAAGCCGATCTGCTTGACGAACCGCTCGGCCAGATCGGCGAGTTCCGGATTGTCCACGACGTAGGCGTGCGCCGTCATGCCCGCGTGGGGCGGCCAGGAACGGACCTTCACCCCGGTGAACAGCGCCTGCGGGGTGGCGTCCTGGGCGAAGTAGGCGTGCACGATCCAGTCCTCGGCCTGCTCCCGCGGCAGGTACTCCTGCAGCACCACCCCCGGCCGCTCGCCCCAGTCACGGGCCAGGGTGAGCAGGCCCTCGCGGGTGGTGATCCGCGTGGTGCCGTTCACCGCCGGGCGGCTGCGGCGCACGAACGCCTCGCGGTTCTTCGCCACCACCGGGAAACGGGCCTGCTCGGCGAAGGCGACGACGTCCTCGTAGGTCTGCGGGAAGGACGTCGCGGGCGCGGGGACGCCGTGCTCCACGCACAGCTCGTACAGCCCCTGCTTGCTGGCCAGCTGCCGGGGCAGGCCGGGGGCCACCCGCGGGAAGAGGAACGGGCCGGCGAGCGCGTCCTGGTGCTCGGCGATCAGGACGGCGGCCTCCTCGTCGGTGGGCACCAGCACGGTGGGCCGGCCGATCCGGCGGCCGATCCGCAGCAGGCCCTCCACCAGATGGCCGGCGTCCTCGGTGCCCCGGGTCCGCCAGACGAAGGCCCGTGTGAGATAGCGGGAGCAGGCCGCGGGGGTGTAGGCGTCCTCGGTGATCGCGTACATCGGCACGCCGAGCCGGCCCAGGCTGCGGATCGCTCCCACCCCGCCGTGGTGCAGCGGATAGTCGCCGAACTTCACGATCAGGGCCGGCACATCGCGGTCGGCCTCGAACGGCACACCGGCGACTCGACTGCCCACGGGTCCCCCCACGTGTCCCCCTCCACGGAGCGGAGCGGACCCACCCCGTCCGCGTCCCCCGAACGACGCTAAGCCGGAACCGGAGACTCCCACAAGACGATTTCGGACATTACAAACTCTTTAGGCACTGCCCGACCAGGCGGCACCGCCGTAACGTGTGCCGCGACCACAGGACCGTGCGGCCGTCCACGGTCTTCCGTGCCGCCCGTACACGGCCTTTCGTGGGGTTCGCGCCGGTCAGGAAGATCGACCGGTGCCGTGCCGGACGATGACCGGGCCCGGGAACCGGGCATGATCCCCACGACACCCTCCAGGAACGCACGGCACACGACTCGGAAGGCAGTACCCCATGACCCCCTTCGAGGTCCCCGAGGGCGATCCCTTCGGTCCGCACAACCTTCCCTACGGCGTGTTCTCCCCGGCCGGATCCGACCACCGGACCGTGGGCGTCCGGCTCGGCGATCATGTCCTGGACGCGGGCGCCGCGGCCCACGCGCTCGGCTCCCCGTACGCCGCCCTGCTCGCCCGGCCGACCCTGAACCCGCTGCTCGCCGCCGGCCGCACCGCCTGGTCGGACGTCAGGCGCGCCCTGACCGCCTGGGTGACGGTGCCCTCCCACCAGGAGACCGTGGCACCGTTCCTGCATCCGCTGTCCTCGGTGACCCTGCATCTGCCGTTCGAGGTCGCGGACTACGTCGACTTCTACGCCTCCGAGCACCACGCCCGCAACGTCGGGCAGATCTTCCGCCCGGACGCCGCGGACTCCCTCACCCCCAACTGGAAGCATCTGCCGATCGGTTACCACGGCCGGGCCGGGACCGTGGTGGTCTCCGGAACGGACGTGGTCCGGCCCTCGGGACAGCGCCGGGTGCCCGGCGAGGACGCGCCGGTGTTCGGGCCGTCGGTGCGCCTGGACATCGAGGCCGAGGTCGGCTTCGTGGTGGGCGTGCCCTCGCGGCTCGGGCGGCCGGTGCCGATGACGGACTTCCGGGAGCACGTCTTCGGTCTGTGCCTGCTCAACGACTGGTCGGCGCGCGACATCCAGGCCTGGGAGTACGTCCCCCTCGGGCCCTTCCTCGGCAAGTCCTTCGCCACCTCCGTCTCGGCGTGGATCACTCCCCTGGACGCGTTGGAGGAGGCGCGGGTGCGGCCGCCCGAGCGCACCCACCCGCTGCTGCCGTACCTGGACGACTCCGAGGAGGAACCCGGCGGCTACGACCTCAGGATCTCCGTCGCCGTCAACGGGCACGTGGTGTCCGAACCACCGTTCTCCACCATGTACTGGACCGCCGCCCAGCAGCTGGCCCATCTGACGGTCAACGGCGCCGCTCTGCGCACCGGCGACCTGTACGCCTCGGGCACGGTGAGCGGCCCCGAGCCGGGCCAGCGCGGCTCGCTGCTGGAACTCACCTGGAACGGCCGCGACCCGCTGGAACTTCCCGAGGGCAAGCGGACGTTCCTGGAGGACGGAGACGTGGTGACCCTGTCGGCCTGGGCTCCGGGCCCGCACGGGACCCGGGTGGGCCTGGGCGAGGTGACCGGACGGATCGTGGCCGGCTGAGCCACCGGCCGTCCGGGCACGGGACCGTTCGGGCGCGGTGCTGCCGGTCCACCGGTGTCGGTGGGCTGCCGGTGGCGGCGGGCCGCCGGTGCCGACGGGCTTGTGGTGGCGGCCGGGTGCGGGTGCCGGTGGTGCGGGCCGGGTGTCGCGCGGCAACCGGTCGCCGCCGGGCGCTGACGTGAGGCGTCCACCGCCGTCATACTGAGGCTGGCCGTGTGCGCGGACCGTCCGCCGGGCGCCGCACGGCCCGCCGCACCACCGCACGACCCGACACCCGCCGACCTCCGATCAGGATCCCGGAGTCCGTGGCATGACCGTCTGTCTGCTCCTGCTCTGTGCCGTCGCGCTGACGGCCGCCCTGCCGGTGCCCCGCGCTCTGACCCGGGCGGCCTGGCCCGAACGGGAGCCCGTGGTCGCGCTGTGGGTGTGGCAGTGCCTGGTCGCCACCGTTCTGCTCTGCTTCCTGGCCGCCCTGGTGCTGGGCGCCGCCGCCCTCTTCGGCACCGTCCGCGACCGGGTGTTCGCCCCGGCACCGGAGGCCGTGGCCGCCGCCTACGACCTGTCGGCCACGCCCGCCTGGGCCGCCGTGCTCACCCTGCTGCTGGCCCTCGGCGCCGCCTGGACCACGGCGATGCTCGCCCGCGAGCTGGCCGACGCCCGCCGGCGCCGTCTGCTGGCCCGCGCGCATCTGCGCGAGCGCGCCCCCGAGCTGCCGGCCGGTCTTCCCGCCGCCCGCGGGCCGCTGCTGGTGCTGGAGGACGAGTACCCGGACGCCTGGTGGATGCCCGGCCACCCGCCGCAGCTCATCGTCACCACCGGCGCCCTGCACCGTCTGACCGGGCATCAGCTGGAGGCGGTGCTCGCCCATGAGCGCGGGCACGCCCGCGCACGCCACGACTGGCTGCTGCACCTGTCGACGGCGCTGGCGACCGGCTTCCCGCACATTCCGCTGTTCGCGCACTTCTGCGAACAGACCCGCCGCCTGGTCGAGCTGGCCGCGGACGACACCGCCTCCCGCCGCCACGGTCACCTCACCACGGCGCTGGCCCTCATCGAGCTGAACCAGCACCGCGGTGTGCTGTCCTGCGCCAACAGCCGTCGTCTGCTCGGCGAGCGCGTCGACCGCCTGCTGGAGCCCCCACCCCGGCTGGCCCGCCGGCGCCGTGCCCTGACCACGGCCGCGGCGGCCCTGGTCCCGCTGGTGCCGCTGCTGATCACCTTCGCACCGGGGCTGTCGGCACTGACCTGAGCGGCCCGGCCGGGCGGAGGCCGGCCCCGTGCGCCGACGGACGGCCGACGACGCACGCCGCGGTCACCCCGGTGGGCCGGTGACGCGCGGCCCGTTCACCACCGGTCGGCTGGTTCCGGCTCGGCGTCGTACCCGGGGTCGGTGGCGCACCCGAGGTCATCGCCGCGCCCAGGGTCCGAGGCGTACGGCTCGGCGTCCGCTGCGGGGCCGTCCCCGAGGTCCGGCTGCGCACCGGGCGCCCCGTCCAGGGAGGCCAGCACCGCCAGCACCCCCTCCCCATAGGTCGCGAGCTTCTTCTCGCCGACCCCGCTGACCGAGCCCAGCTGGGCCAGGGAGGCCGGGCGGGCCGTGACGATCTCGCGGAGTGTGGCGTCGTGGAAGATGACGTAGGCCGGGACGCCCTGCTCCCGGGCCCGCTCGGCACGCCAGGCGCGCAGCGCCTCGAACGCGGGCATCAGCTCCTCGGGCAGCTCGGCCGCCGCGGCCCTGGGCCTGGACCGCCCCGGCGCGGAGGACGCGGAGGATCCCGCGCGGGAGGCCGCGTGCCGCTTGGGGTCCTTGCGCAGCGGCACCGTCCGCTCGCCGCGGAGCACCGAGGCGCTGGCCTCGGTCAGCACCAGGGTGCCGTACTCGCCCTCCACCCCGATGAGGCCCTGCGCCAGCAGCTGCCGTACGACGGCGCGCCACTCGCCCTCGGTCAGCTCCTGGCCCTTGCCGAACACCGACAGCTGGTCGTGGTCGAACTGGATGACCTTGCCGGTGCGCCGGCCGAGCAGGATGTCGATGATCTGTCCCGCACCGAACTTCTGTCCGCGCTCACGCTGCAGCCGCACCACCGTCGACAGCACCTTCTGGGCTGCGACGGTGCCGTCCCAGGTCTCGGGCGGGGTCAGGCAGGTGTCGCAGTTGCCGCAGCCGGCCGGGTCCGGTTCCTGGCCGAAGTAGGCGAGAAGACGACCGCGGCGGCACTGCGCGGTCTCGCACAGCGCGAGCATCGCGTCCAGGTGGGCGGCCGCCCGGCGGCGGAACGCCTCGTCGCCGCCGCCCGACTGGATGAGTTTGCGCTGCTGGACGACGTCGTTGAGGCCGTAGGCCATCCAGGCCGTCGACGGCAGGCCGTCCCGGCCGGCGCGGCCGGTCTCCTGGTAGTAGCCCTCGACCGACTTGGGCAGGTCCAGGTGGGCGACGAAGCGCACATCGGGCTTGTCGATGCCCATGCCGAAGGCGATGGTGGCGACGACGACCAGGCCGTCCTCGCGCAGGAAGCGGGACTGGTGCGCGGCGCGGGTGGCCGCGTCCAGGCCCGCGTGGTAGGGCACCGCCTCGATGCCGTTGCGGGTCAGGAACTCCGCGGTCCGCTCCACCGAGCTGCGGGACAGGCAGTAGACGATGCCCGCGTCCCCCGGGTGCTCCTCGCGCAGGAAGGCCAGCAGCTGCTTCTTCGGGTCGGCCTTGGGCACGATCCGGTACTGGATGTTGGGCCGGTCGAAGCTCGCCACGAAGTGACGGGCGTCCGGCATGTTCAACCGCCGGGTGATCTCCTGGTGGGTGGCGGGGGTGGCGGTCGCGGTCAGCGCGATCCGCGGCACGTCCGGCCAGCGCTCGCCCAGCAGGGACAGGGCGAGATAGTCCGGGCGGAAGTCGTGACCCCACTGGGAGACGCAGTGCGCCTCGTCGATGGCGAAGACGGAGATCTTGCCCCGGGAGAGCAAGTCGAGCGTGGCCTCCAGCCGCAGCCGCTCCGGCGCCAGGTAGAGCAGGTCCAGCTCGCCCGCGAGGAACTCGGCCTCGACGACGCGGCGCTCGTCGAAGTCCTGGGTGGAGTTGATGAAGCCGGCGCGCACGCCGAGCGCGCGCAGGGCGTCCACCTGGTCCTGCATCAGCGCGATCAGCGGTGAGACCACGACGCCGGTGCCGGGCCGGACCAGGGCGGGGATCTGGTAGCACAGCGACTTGCCGCCGCCGGTGGGCATGAGGACCACGGCGTCGCCGCCGGCCACCACATGCTCGATGACCGCTCCCTGCTCGCCCCGGAAGGCCTCGTACCCGAAGACCCGTCGCAGCGTGGCCAGCGCCTCGCTGTCCGTCACTGGCATGTCGGTGACACCGCCCGTCCCGCCCATCGTCTCGTCCCCCGTGCGTCTGCTTCGACCATTTCCTCCACGATAGGGGGCTCCGCCGACAGCCCCGGAGTTGTCCACAGGCCGGGACGCAGGCACCGCCGGCAGGGACCACCGGCAGGCACCGCTCCGGCCCCGCGCCATGGACGCAGCGGTCGCTCACCCGCCCGCCGCACCGAGCGACAGTGACCACCGGGAACGCAGGAACGCAAGGATGCGGGAATGCGGGAGCACGGGAGCACGGCGAAACACGGAAGCACGGAAACGCGGAAACGGGGAAACGCGGAAACGCGTCTGCCCGGCACCCCCGCTCGCAGGGTGCCGGGCAGACGCGTGCCGCGCGGTCGGCGGGCTCAGCGGACGAAGACCGCGGCCTGGTCCGCCAGGTCGAGGAAGTACTGCGGGGCCACACCGAGGGCGATGGTGACCGCCACACCGACGCCGATCGCGGTCACGGTCAGCGGTGAGGGCACCGCCACCGTCGGGCCCTCCGGCCGCGGCTCGTTGAAGAACATCAGGACGATGACGCGGATGTAGAAGAAGGCCGCGACCGCCGAGGCGAGCACACCGACGACGACCAGCGGGGCCGCGCCGCCCTCCGCCGCCGCCTTGAACACGGCGAACTTTCCGGCGAAGCCGCTGGTCAGCGGGATGCCGGCGAAGGCCAGCAGGAACACCGCGAAGACCGCGGCCACCAGCGGCGAGCGCCGGCCGAGACCGGCCCACCGCGACAGGTGCGTCGCCTCGCCGCCCGCGTCGCGCACCAGCGTGACCACGGCGAAGGCGCCGATCGTCACGAAGGAGTACGCGGCCAGGTAGAACAGGACGGAGGAGACGCCGTCCTTCGAGGTGGCGATCACACCGGCGAGGATGAAGCCCGCGTGGGCGATCGACGAGTACGCCAGCAGACGCTTGATGTCGGTCTGGGTGATCGCGACGATCGCACCGACCACCATGGTCAGGATCGCCACGCCCCACATCACCGGCCGCCAGTCCCAGCGCAGGCCCGGCAGCACCACGTAGAGCAGCCGCAGCAGCGCACCGAACGCGGCCACCTTGGTCGCCGCCGCCATGAAGCCGGTCACCGGGGTCGGGGCGCCCTGGTAGACGTCGGGCGTCCACATGTGGAACGGCACCGCGCCCACCTTGAACAGCAGCCCCATCACCACCATGGCGGCGCCGATCAGCAGCAGCACGTCGTTGCCCATGGTGTTGGCCAGCGCCGGGTCGACGGTGCTCACCTTGCCCTCGACGACCTGCGCGATCGTGCCGTACGAGACCGAGCCGGCGTACCCGTACAGCAGCGCGATGCCGAACAGGGTGAACGCGGAGGCGAACGCGCCGAGCAGGAAGTACTTCACCGCGGCCTCCTGCGACATCAGCCGCCGACGGCGCGCCAGCGCGCACAGCAGGTACAGCGGCAGCGAGAAGACCTCCAGGGCCACGAACAGGGTCAGCAGGTCGTTCGCCGAGGTGAACACGAGCATGCCCGCGACGGCGAAGAGCAGCAGCGGGAAAACCTCGGTGGTGGTGAAGCCGGCGCGCACCGCGGCCTTCTCGCTGTCGCTGCCGGGCACGGCGGAGGCCTGCGCGGCGAAGGAGTCGACGCGGTTGCCGTGCGCGGCCGGGTCCAGGCGCCGCTCGGCGAAGGTGAACAGGCCGACCAGGCCGGCCAGCAGAATGGTGCCCTGCAGGAACAGTGCGGGGCCGTCGACGGCGACCGCGCCCATCGCGGCGACATGCGCCCGGGTGGTGCCGTACCCGCCCGCGGCGAGGGCGACGACCGCCGCGAACGCGGCGCACAGGGCCACCACGGAGACGAACACCTGCGCGTAGTACCGGGACTTGCGCGGGACGAACGCCTCGACCAGCACCCCGACGAGCGCGGCGCCCGCGACGATCAGGGTGGGCGCCAGCTGCCCGTATTCGATCTTCGGCGCCTCGATCTTCGCGATCGGGTCGGCCACGGTTGTCCACAGGCTGTGGACGGCTGCTGTGCTCACTTGGCCGCCTCCACCTCGGGCCGGGGATCGGTCGTGTGTACGTCGGACAGGGTCTGCTTGACCGCCGGGTTGACGATGTCCGCCACGGGCTTGGGATAGACGCCCAGGAAGACCAGCAGCACGATCAGCGGGGTCACCACCACCAGCTCACGGACCCTCAGGTCCGGCATCGCCGAGACCTCCGGCTTGACCGGGCCGGTCATCGTCCGCTGGTAGAGGACCAGCGTGTACAGCGCGGCCAGGACGATGCCCAGGGTGGCGAGGACACCGATCACGGGGTGGCGGGTGAACGTGCCGACCAGGACCAGGAATTCGCTGACGAACGGCGCCAGTCCGGGCAGCGACAGCGTCGCCAGACCGCCGATCAGGAAGGTGCCGGCGAGCACCGGTGCGACCTTCTGCACGCCGCCGAAGTCGGCGATGAGCCGCGAGCCGCGCCGGGAGATCAGGAAGCCGGCGACCAGCAGCAGCGCGGCCGTGGAGATGCCGTGGTTGACCATGTACAGCGTCGCACCGGACTGGCCCTGGCTGGTCATGGCGAAGATGCCCAGGATGATGAAGCCGAAGTGGGAGATCGACGCGTACGCCACCAGACGCTTGATGTCCCGCTGGGCCACCGCGAGCAGCGCGCCGTACAGGATGCTGATCAGGGCCAGCACGAGAATCACGGGCGTGGCCCAGCGGCTGGCCTCCGGGAAGAGCTGGAGGCAGAAGCGCAGCATCGCGAAGGTGCCCACCTTGTCCACGACCGCGGTGATGAGCACGGCGACCGGGGCGGTGGCCTCACCCATGGCGCCCGGCAGCCAGGTGTGCAGCGGCCACAGCGGGGCCTTCACCGCGAAGGCGAGGAAGAAGCCGAGGAACAGCCACCGCTCGGTGCTGGTCGCCATGGTCAGGGAGCCGTCGGCACGGGCCCGGGCGATCTCCGTCAGCGAGAAGGACCCGGCGACCACGTACAGGCCGATGACCGCGGCCAGCATGATCAGACCGCCGGCCAGGTTGTACAGCAGGAACTTCACCGCCGCGTACGACCGCTGGGCCGACGCCTTCTCCTCGCCGTGCTCGTGGGCCCGGTCTCCGAAGCCGCCGATGAGGAAGTACATCGGGATGAGCATGGCCTCGAAGAAGATGTAGAAGAGGAAGACGTCGGTGGCCTCGAAGGAGATGATCACCATCGCCTCGACGGCCAGGATCAGTGCGAAGAAGCCCTGAGTGGGCCGCCAATGGTAAGGGCGGCCGGTCTCCTTGGGGCCTCCCCTGCTCGAACGGAGTTGAGAGCTCGGAGAAGGGTCGGCGTCGTGCCAGCCGGCCAGGATCACGAACGGGATCAACAGGGCGGTCAGGCCGATCAGCGCCACCCCGATGCCGTCCACGCCCAGCTGGTAGCGCACCCCGAAGGCGGAGATCCACGCGTGGGACTCGGTGAGCTGGTAGCGGGCGCCGTCCGGGTCGTACCGCACCGCCACCGCGACGGCCAGGACGAACGTCGCGAGCGAGACCAGCAGGGCCAGCCACTTGGCGACCGTGCGCCGAGCGGCCGGGACGGCGGCCGTGGCGACGGCCCCGACGGCCGGCAGCACCGCCGTCGTTGTCAGCAGAGGAAAGGACATCGGTATCAGACCGCCCTCATCAGCAGGGTCGCGGCGATCAGGAGCGCCGCACCGCCGAACATCGAGACCGCGTAGGAGCGGGCGAAGCCGTTCTGCACCCGGCGCAGCCGCGCGGACAGGCCGCCCATCGCGGCCGCCGTGCCGCCCACCGCGCCGTCGACCAGGTGGTGGTCGACGTACACCAGGGAGCGGGTCAGGTGTTCACCGCCGCGGACCAGGACGACGTGGTTGAAGTCGTCCTGGAGCAGGTCGCGCCGGGCGGCCCGGGTGAGCAGCGACCCGCGCGGGGCGACGGCCGGGACCGGCTTGCGGCCGTACTGGGCCCAGGCGACGGCCACCCCGATCACCAGGCACACCAGGGTCGCCGCGGTGACCGTGGCCGCGCCGACCGGCGGGTGGCCCTCGCTGTGCCCGGTGACCGGCTCCAGCCAGTGCAGGAAGCGGTCGCCGACGGAGAAGAACGCACCGCCGAACACCGAGCCCACGGCCAGCACGATCATGGGGATCGTCATGACCTTCGGGGACTCGTGCGGGTGCGGGGTGCCCTCCGGGGTCGTGCGGTGGCGCCAGCGTTCCTCGCCGAAGAACGTCATCAGCATCACCCGCGTCATGTAGAACGCGGTGATCGCGGCACCCAGCAGGGCCGCGCCGCCGAGGATCCAGCCCTCGGTGCCGCCCTTGGCGAAGGCCGCCTCGATGATCTTGTCCTTGGAGAAGAAGCCGGACAGACCCGGGAAGCCGATGATCGCGAGGTAGCCGAGGCCGAAGGTGACGAAGGTGACCGGCATGTACTTGCGCAGGCCGCCGTAGGCGCGCATGTCGACCTCGTCGTTCATGCCGTGCATCACCGAGCCCGCGCCGAGGAAGAGCCCGGCCTTGAAGAAGCCGTGGGTCACCAGGTGCATGATCGCGAAGGCGTAGCCGATCGGGCCGAGGCCGGCGGCCAGCACCATGTAGCCGATCTGCGACATGGTCGACCCGGCCAGCGCCTTCTTGATGTCGTCCTTGGCGCAACCGACGATCGCACCGAACAGCAGGGTGACCGCGCCGACCACGGTGACGGCCAGCTGCGCGTCGGGGGCGGCGTCGAAGAGGGCGCCGGAGCGGACGATGAGATAGACGCCCGCGGTCACCATGGTGGCGGCGTGGATGAGGGCCGACACCGGGGTCGGGCCCTCCATGGCGTCGCCGAGCCAGGACTGCAGCGGCACCTGGGCCGACTTGCCGCACGCGGCGAGCAGCAGCATCAGCCCGATCGCGGTGAGCCTGCCCTCGGAGGTGTCCCCGACCTGGTCGAGGACCGGCCCGAAGGCGAAGGTGCCGAAGGTGGTGAACATCAGCATGATCGCGATCGACAGGCCGACGTCGCCCACGCGGTTGACCAGGAAGGCCTTCTTCGCCGCGGTGGCCGCGCTGGGCTTGTGCTGCCAGAAGCCGATCAGCAGGTACGAGGCCAGGCCGACGCCCTCCCAGCCGACGTACAGCAGCAGGTAGTTGTCGGCGAGGACGAGCAGCAGCATCGCCGCGAGGAAGAGATTGAGGTAGCCGAAGAAACGGCGGCGACGCTCGTCGTGCTCCATGTAGCCGACGGAGTACAGGTGGATCAGCGAGCCGACGCCGGTGATCAGCAGCACGAACGTCATGGACAGCTGGTCCAGGCGGAAGGTGACGTCCGCCTGGAAGCCGGCCACCGGGATCCAGCTGAACAGGTGCTGGGTGACGGTGCGGTCGTCGGCGCCCCGGCCCAGCAGACCGGCGAAGAGCACCAGGCCGATGACGAAGGAGACCGCGGCGAGCAGGGTGCCCAGCCAGTGGCCGACGGCGTCGAGCCGGCGGCCGCCGACGAGAAGGACGGCCGCTCCGAGCAGAGGCGCCGCGATCAGCAGCGCAATCAGGTTCTCCACGATTCTTCCGACCCCTTACAGCTTCATCAGGCTGGCGTCGTCGACCGAGGCCGAGTGACGGGTACGGAACAGCGACACGATGATCGCGAGCCCGACCACGACCTCCGCCGCGGCGACGACCATCGTGAAGAAGGCGATGATCTGGCCGTCGAGGTTGCCGTGCATCCGGGAGAAGGCGACGAACGCGAGGTTGCAGGCGTTGAGCATCAGCTCGATGCACATGAAGAGCACGATGGCGTTGCGCCGGATGAGCACACCGGTGGCGCCGATCGTGAACAACACGGCGGCGAGATACAGGTAGTTGACGGGGTTCACTGCGACGCCTCCTCGGTCCGCTTGAAGGTCGCCGGGATCTGGGGGCGCTCCAGGCGCTCGGCGGCGCGCCGCTCCAGGGCCTTCAGGTCGCTCAGCGCCTCGGCCGAGACGTCCCGGATCTGGCCGCGTTCGCGCAGGGTCCGGTTGACGGTCAGCTCGGACGGGGTGCCGTCGGGCAGCAGGCCCGCGATGTCGACGGCGTTGTGCCGGGCGTACACACCGGGGGCGGGCAGCGGCGGCACATAGGTGCCCTCGCGCACGCGCCGCTCGGACAGCTCGCGCTGGGTCCTGGCCCGCTCGGTGCGCTCGCGGTGGGTGAGGACCATGGCGCCGACGGCCGCCGTGATGAGCAGGGCGCCGGTGAGTTCGAAGGCGTAGACGTACTTGGTGAAGATGACGGACGCCAGCCCGGCGACGTTGCCGTTCGCGTTGGCCCGGCCGGTGCCGGCGAAGTCCTTCAGGGAGGCGTTGGCGATGCCCGCGAGCAGCAGGACGCCGAAGCCCAGACCGCACAGCGCGGCCAGCCAGCGCTGGCCCTTGATGGTCTCCTTCAGCGAGTCCGCCGCGGTGACACCGACGAGCATCACCACGAACAGGAACAGCATCATGATCGCGCCGGTGTAGACGACGATCTGCACGATGCCGAGGAAGTACGCGCCGTTGGCGAGGTAGAACACCGCCAGCACGATCATGGTGCCCGCCAGGCTCAGCGCTGCGTGCACGGCCTTCTTCAGGAAGACGGTGCACAGGGCGCCGATCACCGCGATGGTGCCCAGGATCCAGAACTGGACGGCCTCCCCGGTGGACGTGGTGTAGGCGGCGAGCTGTGCGGTCATCGGCTGATCACCTTCTTCGGCGCCTGCTCGTGACCGTCGGCGGCGGACGCCTCCTCGGGCGGCACCTCGCCCTGGGAGACGGCGACCTGACGCACCGTCCCCGGGGCGGCCTCGGTCACCAGGCCCCGGTAGTAGTCCTGCTCGTCGGTGCCCGGGTACATGGCGTGGGGCGTGTCGACCATGCCCTCCTCCAGGCCTGCGAGCAGCTGCTCCTTGGTGTAGATGAGGTTCGCGCGGCTGGTGTCGGCCAGCTCGTACTCGTTGGTCATGGTCAGCGCGCGCGTGGGGCAGGCCTCGATGCACAGGCCGCACAGGATGCAGCGGGCGTAGTTGATCTGGTAGACGCGGCCGTAGCGCTCGCCCGGGGAGTAGCGCTCCTCGTCGGTGTTGTCGGCGCCCTCGACATAGATGGCGTCGGCGGGGCAGGCCCAGGCGCACAGTTCGCAGCCGACGCACTTCTCCAGGCCGTCCGGATGGCGGTTGAGCTGGTGCCGTCCGTGGAAGCGCGGAGCCGTGGGCTTCTTCTGCTCCGGGTACTGCTCGGTCAGCCGCTTCTTGAACATGGCCTTGAAGGTCACGCCGAAGCCGGCCACGGGGTTGAGGAAACCGGGCTTGGTCTCCTTGGGCTCCTCAGCCATCGGACGCCTCCTTTCCCTCCGTAGGTCCGTCGTGGACGGTGTCGGGCCCGCCGCTGACGATCAGCTCGCGGTCGCGGCGGGGACGGCGCCGGGGCACCGGCGGCAGTTCCTGGCCGGGCAGCGGCGGGACGGGGAATCCGCCGGCCATCGGGTCGAAGACGGCGGGCTGGGGGGCGGGCTGCTCGGCCCGCCTGGCCTTCTCGCGGAACAGGTCGGCGACGAAGGAGATGAGCAGCAGCGCCAGGACGGCGCCGACGACATAGAGGGCGATGTCGGTGAAGCCGTAGTTCTCGTTGCGCAGGGTGCGCATGGCGGCGACGAGCATCAGCCAGGTCACGGAGACCGGGATGAGCACCTTCCAGCCGAGCTTCATCAGCTGGTCGTAGCGGACCCGGGGCAGGGTGCCGCGCAGCCAGATGAAGAAGAACAGCAGCAGCTGCACCTTGACGACGAACCAGAGCATCGGCCACCAGCCGTGGTTGGCGCCCTCCCAGAAGGTGCTGATGGGCCACGGGGCCCGCCAGCCGCCGAGGAAGAGGGTGGTGGCCACGGCCGAGACGGTCACCATGTTCACGTACTCGGCGAGCATGAACATCGCGAACTTGATCGACGAGTACTCGGTGTTGAAGCCGCCCACCAGGTCGCCCTCGGACTCGGGCATGTCGAACGGGGCGCGGTTGGTCTCGCCGACCATCGTGACGATGTAGAGCAGGAACGACACCGGCAGCACCACGATGTACCAGCGGTCGTGCTGCTGCTCGACGATCGCCGACGTCGACATCGACCCGGAGTACAGGAACACCGAGGCGAACGCGGCACCCATGGCGATCTCGTAGGAGATCATCTGGGCGCACGAGCGCAGGCCGCCCAGCAGCGGGTAGGTGGAGCCGGAGCTCCAGCCGGCCAGCACGATGCCGTAGATGCCGACCGAGGCGACCGCGAGGATGTACAGCATGGCGATCGGCAGGTCGGTCAGCTGCATCGCGGTGCGCTGGCCGAAGATCGAGATCTCGTTGCCGGCCGGGCCGAAGGGGATCACCGCGATCGCCATGAACGCGGGGACGGCCGCGACGACGGGCGCGAGGACGTAGACCACCTTGTCCGCGCGGCGGACGACGATGTCCTCCTTGAGCATCAGCTTCACGCCGTCGGCCAGCGACTGCAGCAGGCCCCAGGGGCCGTGCCGGTTGGGGCCGATGCGCAGCTGCATCCAGGCGACGACCTTGCGTTCCCAGACGATGGCGAACAGCACGGTCAGCATCAGGAAGGCGAAGCAGAACACCGCCTTGACGACGATCAGCCACCACGGGTCGGTGCCGAACATCGACAGGTTCTCTGCGGCGAGGTACGGGCTCACGCCTCCACCTCCTTCGGGGCCTCGGTGGCGCGGGGCGCCGGGCCGATACGGACCAGAGAGCCGGGCAGCGCGCCGGTGTCGGAGGCGACGCCGGAGCCTGCGGAGTTCAGCGGCAGCCACACGACCCGGTCGGGCATGTCGGTGACCTGAAGCGGGAAGTGCACCGATCCGGCGGGACCGGTCACGGCGACGGTCTCGCCGTCCCGCACGCCCGCCTCGGCGGCCGTGGCGGGCGACAGGCGGGCGCAGGCCGCGTGCCGGGTGCCGGCGAGCGCGTCGTCGCCCTGCTGCAGGACGCCCTGGTCGAGCAGCAGCCGGTGTCCGGCGAGCACGGCCTCGCCGGCGGCCGGCCGGGGCAGGGCGGCGGCGCGCTGCTCGGGGTCGGCGGCGCGCGGCCCGGTCCACACCCCGAGCCGGCCCAGCTCGGCGCGGGCGGTGCGCACGTCCGGCAGGCCCAGGTGGACGTCCATGGCGTCGGCGAGCATCTGCAGCACCCTGAGGTCGGACGGGTTGAGCCGGCGGGTCATCTGGTCCGGTTTCAGCGCGGCCTCGAACGGCCGCAGCCGGCCTTCCCAGTCGAGGAAGCTGCCGGCCTTCTCCGCGACGGCGGCGACGGGCAGCACCACGTCGGCGTGCTCGGTGACCTCGCTGGGCCGCAGCTCCAGCGACACCAGGAAGCCGACCTCCGCCAGGGCGGCCCGGGCCCGTGCCGGGTCGGGCAGGTCGGCGACCTCCACACCGGCCACCAGCAGCGCCTGCAGCTCGCCGGTCGCGGCGGCCTCGAGGATCTGGCCGGTGTCGCGGCCGTAGGCGTGCGGGAGCGCGGCCACGCCCCAGGCGGCGGCGACCTCCTCCCGGGCCCGCGGGTCGGTGGCGGGGCGTCCGCCGGGCAGCAGCGACGGCAGCGCGCCCGCCTCGATCGCGCCGCGTTCGCCGGCCCGGCGCGGGATCCACACCAGCCGTGCGCCGGTCGCGGTCGCGGTCCGCACGGCGGCGGTCAGTCCGCCGGGCACGCCGGCGAGCCGTTCGCCGACCACGATCACGGCGTTCTCCTCGCGCAGCGCGACCGCGGCGCGGGCACCGTCGCCCTCCAGGCCGACGCCGCCGGCCAGGGCGTCCAGCCACTTCGTCTCGGTGCCGGGCGCGGCCGGCAGCAGGATGCCGCCCGCCTTCTGAAGGCCCCGGGTGGCGTGCGTGGCCAGGGCGTAGACCGTCTGGCGGTGTTTGCGCCAGGCCTTGCGCAGCCGCAGGAAGACCGCCGGGGCCTCCTCCTCGGACTCGAATCCGACGAGGAGGACGGCCGGCGCCTGCTCCAGGGCGGTGTAGGTCACGCCGGTGCCGTCGAGGTCGCGGCCGCGGCCGGCCACGCGGGCGGCCAGGAAGTCGGCCTCCTCGCCGCTGTGCGCGCGGGCGCGGAAGTCGATGTCGTTGGTGTCGAGCGCGACCCGGGCGAACTTGCTGTAGGCGTAGGCGTCCTCGACGGTGAGCCGGCCGCCGGTGAGGACGCCGGTGCGGCCTCGGGAGGCGAGCAGGCCCTGGGCGGCGATCTCCAGCGCCTCCGGCCAGGACGCGGGGACGAGGTCGCCCTCGGGATTGCGCACCAGCGGGGTGGTGAGCCGGTCCTTCAGCTCGGCGTAGCGGAAGGCGAACCGCCCCTTGTCGCAGATCCACTCCTCGTTGACCTCGGGGTCGTTGCCGGCGAGCCGCCGCAGCACCTTGCCGCGCCGGTGGTCGGTGCGGGTGGCGCAGCCGCCCGCGCAGTGCTCGCACACCGACGGCGAGGAGACCAGGTCGAAGGGGCGGGAGCGGAAGCGGTAGGCGGCCGAGGTGAGCGCGCCGACCGGGCAGATCTGGATGGTGTTGCCGGAGAAGTACGACTCGAAGGGGTCGCCCTCGCCGGTGCCGACCTGCTGCAGCGCGCCCCGCTCGACCAGGTCGATCATCGGGTCCCCGGCGATCTGCTGGGAGAAGCGGGTGCAGCGGGCGCACAGCACGCACCGCTCCCGGTCCAGCAGCACCTGCGAGGAGATCGGGATCGGCTTCTCGTAGGTGCGCTTTCTTCCCTCGAAGCGGGACTCGGCGTTGCCGTGCGACATGGCCTGGTTCTGCAGCGGGCACTCGCCGCCCTTGTCGCACACCGGGCAGTCCAGCGGGTGGTTGATGAGCAGCAGCTCCATCACACCCTTCTGGGCCTTCTCCGCGACCGGGGAGGTCAGATGGGTCTTGACGACCATGCCGTCGGTGCAGGTGATGGTGCACGAGGCCATGGGTTTGCGCTGGCCCTCGACCTCCACGATGCACTGGCGGCAGGCCCCGGCCGGGTCGAGCAGCGGGTGGTCGCAGAACCGGGGGATCTCGATGCCGAGCTGTTCGGCGGCCCGGATGACCAGGGTGCCCTTGGGCACGCTGATCTGGATGCCGTCGATGGTCAGCGTGACCAGGTCCTCCGGCGGGACGGCCGCCGCGCCGCCCTGGGAGGGGGCGTTGGTGGTCACGGTCATGCGAGCACCTCCGTGTGCTTGTCCGCCCAGGCCGTCGACTTGGCGGGGTCGAAGGGGCAGCCGCGGCCGGTGATGTGCTCCTCGTACTCGGCGCGGAAGTACTTCAGGGAGGAGAAGATCGGCGAGGCGGCGCCGTCGCCGAGGGCGCAGAAGGACTTGCCGTTGATGTTGTCGGCGATGTCCTGCAGCTTGTCGATGTCGGCCTTGCTGCCCCGGCCGGCCTCGATGTCCCGCAGCAGCTGCACCAGCCAGTAGGTGCCTTCGCGGCAGGGGGTGCACTTGCCGCAGGACTCGTGGGCGTAGAACTCCGTCCACCGGGTCACCGCCCGCACCACGCACGTGGTCTCGTCGAAGCACTGCAGCGCCTTGGTGCCGAGCATGGATCCGGCGGCGCCGACGCCCTCGTAGTCCAGCGGGACGTCGAGGTGTTCCTCGGTGAACATCGGGGTGGAGGAGCCGCCGGGCGTCCAGAACTTCAGCCGGTGCCCGGGGCGCATGCCGCCGCTCATGTCGAGCAGCTGGCGCAGGGTGATGCCGAGCGGGGCCTCGTACTGGCCGGGGCGGGCGACATGGCCGGAGAGGGAGTAGAGCGTGAAGCCGGGCGACTTCTCGCTGCCCATCGACCGGAACCATTCCTTGCCGTTGCGCAGGATGGCGGGAACCGAGGCGATGGACTCGACGTTGTTCACCACCGTGGGGCACGCGTACAGGCCGGCGACCGCGGGGAAGGGGGGACGCAGCCGCGGCTGGCCGCGGCGCCCTTCGAGGGAGTCCAGCAGGGCGGTCTCCTCGCCGCAGATGTACGCGCCGGCGCCGGCGTGCACGGTGACGTCGAGGTCCATGCCGCTGCCGAGGACGTTCCGGCCGAGGTAGCCGGCCGCGTAGGCCTCGCGGACGGCGTTGTGCAGCCGCCGCAGCACGGGGACGACCTCGCCGCGCAGGTAGATGAAGGCGTGCGAGGACCTGATGGCGTAGCAGGCGATGACGATGCCCTCGATGAGGGCGTGCGGGTTGGCGAACAGGAGCGGGATGTCCTTGCAGGTGCCGGGCTCCGATTCGTCGGCATTGACCACCAGGTAGTGCGGTTTGCCGTCGCCCTGGGGGATGAACTGCCACTTCATGCCGGTCGGGAAGCCGGCGCCGCCGCGTCCGCGCAGACCGGAGTCCTTGACGTAGGCGATGACGTCGTCGGGCGCCATGGCGAGGGCCTTGCGCAGTCCTTCGTAGCCGTCGTGTTTCCGGTAGACGTCGAGCGTCCAGGACCGGTCCTCGTCCCAGAAGGACGACAGCACCGGGGCGAGCAGCTTCTCCGGGCTGGAGTCCTTCAGTTCGGCTGCCAAGGTCATCACTCCCCCTCCTTCGCGTCGGGTGCGGCCCCGCCGGACGTGCGGGGTGCGTCCCCTTCGTCCCGGACGGCGGGCGACGGGTGGTGCGGGTCGGAGGCCGAGGTGGGCCGCGGGCTGTCGTGGGAGCTGAGGTGCTCCGCGGGCGACGGCTCGTGCACGGTGCCGTGCGGGACGTCGTCCGGGCCGGTCTCGCGGGGGTGGACGACGCGTGCGGGGGCGGTCTGTCCCTTGGCGAGGCGCAGGCCCGCGAGCGAGGCCTCTCCCGCGCTGCCGCCGGCCTCGGTGGCTCCGGGCCGTTCGTCGGGGAAGCCGGCCAGGATCCGGGCCGTCTGCTGGAAGGTGCACAGCGGTGCGCCGCGCGTGGGGGTGACGGTCCGGCCCGCGCGCAGATCGTCGACCAGGCGCTTGGCGCTCTCGGGGGTCTGGTTGTCGAAGAACTCCCAGTTGATCATCACGACCGGCGCGTAGTCGCAGGCCGCGTTGCACTCGATGTGCTCCAGGGTGATCTTTCCGTCGTCGGTGGTCTCGCCGTTGCCGACACCGAGGTGGTCCTGCAGCGCCTCGAAGATCGCGTCTCCGCCCATGACCGCGCACAGCGTGTTGGTGCACACCCCGACCTGGTAGTCGCCGGAGGGTTTGCGCCGGTACATGGTGTAGAAGGTGGCGACCGCGGTGACCTCGGCCGTGGTGAGGCCGAGGACGTCGGCGCAGAACCGGATGCCGGTGCGGGTGACGTGGCCCTCCTCCGACTGCACCAGGTGCAGCAGCGGCAGGAGGGCGGACCGGGAGTCGGGGTAGCGGGCGATGATCTCCCGCGCGTCGGCCTCCAGCCGGGCGCGGACGTCGTCCGGGTAGCCGGGGGCGGGCAGCTCGGGCATGCCCAGGCTGACGGCCCGCTCCGAGGAAGGGGTGGTCACCGGTCGACGCCTCCCATCACGGGGTCGATGGACGCGACGGCGACGATGACGTCGGCGACCTG
This sequence comes from Streptomyces thermoviolaceus, assembly GCF_045209695.1. NCBI lineage: Bacteria > Bacillati > Actinomycetota > Actinomycetes > Kitasatosporales > Streptomycetaceae > Streptomyces > Streptomyces thermoviolaceus. Next base: position 2,530,559 of record NZ_CP109280.1, read on the forward strand.
GCCGCCTTCGCACATCGCCGCCATGGTCTGCAGGTTGGTGAAGGACGGGTCGCGGAAGTGGACCCGGTAGGGGCGGGTGCCGCCGTCGGAGACGACGTGCACGCCGAGTTCTCCCTTGGGCGACTCCACCGCCGTGTACGCCTGTCCCGGCGGGACCCGGAAGCCCTCGGTGACCAGCTTGAAGTGGTGGATCAGGGCCTCCATGGAGGTGCCCATGATCTTCTTGATGTGGTCGAGGGAGTTGCCGAGGCCGTCCGGGCCCAGGGCGAGCTGGGCGGGCCAGGCGATCTTCTTGTCGGCGACCATGACCGGGCCGGGCTGGAGCCGGTCCAGGCACTGTTCGATGATCCGCAGCGACTGGCGCATCTCCTCCAGCCGGATCAGGAACCGGCCGTAGGCGTCGCAGGTGTCGGCGGTGGGGATGTCGAAGTCGTACGTCTCGTACCCGCAGTACGGCTGGGCCTTGCGCAGGTCGTGGGGCAGGCCGGTGGCCCGCAGGATGGGGCCGGTGGCGCCGAGGGCCATGCAGCCGGCCAGGTCGAGGTAGCCGATGTCCTGCATGCGGGCCTTGAAGACGGGGTTCCCGGTGGCGAGCTTGTCGTACTCCGGGAGGTTCTTCTTCATCTTCTTGACGAACTCGCGGATCCGGTCGACCGCGCCGGGCGGCAGATCCTGGGCGAGTCCGCCGGGGCGGATGAAGGCGTGGTTCATCCGCAGCCCGGTGATCAGCTCGTAGAGGTCCAGGATCATCTCCCGGTCCCGGAACCCGTAGATCATGATCGTGGTGGAGCCCAGCTCCATGCCGCCGGTGGCGATGCACACCAGGTGGGAGGAGAGCCGGTTCAGCTCCATCAGCAGCACCCGGACGACCGTGGCGCGCTCGGGGACCTGGTCCTCGATGCCGAGGAGTTTCTCCACGGCGAGGCAGTAGGCGGCCTCGTTGAAGAAGGACGTCAGGTAGTCCATGCGCGTCACGAACGTGGTGCCCTGCGTCCAGGTGCGGTACTCGAGGTTCTTCTCGATGCCGGTGTGCAGATAGCCGATGCCGCAGCGGGCCTCGGTGACCGTCTCCCCCTCGATCTCCAGGATCAGCCGGAGCACCCCGTGGGTGGAGGGGTGCTGCGGGCCCATGTTGACGACGATGCGCTCGTCGTCGGCGCGCGCCGCGGACTGGACGACCTCGTCCCAGTCGCCGCCGGTGACCGTGTAGACGGTGCCTTCGGTGGTTTCGCGCGGGGTCGCGGACGACGGGGTGTGCGTGCTCATGAGTACGACCTCCGCTGGTCCGGAGCCGGGATCTGGGCGCCCTTGTACTCGACGGGGATGCCGCCGAGGGGGTAGTCCTTGCGCTGCGGATGGCCCTGCCAGTCGTCCGGCATCATGATCCGCGTCAGGGCCGGGTGGCCGTCGAAGACGATCCCGAAGAAGTCGTAGGTCTCGCGTTCGTGCCAGTCGCAGGTCGGATACACGGCAAACAGCGACGGGATGTGCGGGTCGCGGTCCGGGACGCTGACCTCCAGCCGGATCAGCCGGTTGTGGGTGATGGAACGCAGGTGGTAGACGGCGTGCAGTTCGCGGCCCTTGTCGTGCGGGTAGTGGACGCCGCTGACGCCGGTGCACAGCTCGAAGCGCAGCGCCGGGTCGTCGCGCAGGGTGCGGGCGACGCGCACGAGGTGTTCGCGTTCGATGTGGAAGGTGATCTCGCCCCGGTCGACGACCGTCTTCTCGATGGCGTTCTCGGGCAGCAGGCCCTGTTCCTCCAGGGCGCCTTCCAGTTCGTCGGCGACCTCGTCGAACCAGCCGCCGTAGGGCCGGCTCGCCGGTCCCGGGAGCCGGATGGAGCGGACCAGGCCGCCGTAGCCGGAGGTGTCGCCGCCGTTGTTGGCGCCGAACATGCCGCGCTGGACGCGGATCTCCTCCCCGCCCTCGCCGCGCCGGCCGGGGAGGTTGGCCGCGGCGAGGTCCTTCTCCGGGTTCACCCCGTTCGCCGCGCCGTTCACGGCGTGGGGCCCGTTCGCCTTGCTGGTGCCGTTGGCGTCGCTCACCGCAGCAGCCCCTTCATCTCGATCGTGGGCAGGGCCTTGAGCGCCGCCTCCTCCGCCTCGCGGGCCGCTTCCTCGGCGTGCACACCGAGCTTGCCGGCGCGGATCTTCTGGTGGAGCTTGAGAATGGCGTCCATCAGCATCTCGGGCCGGGGCGGGCAGCCGGGCAGATAGATATCGACGGGGACGACGTGGTCGACGCCCTGGACGATCGCGTAGTTGTTGAACATGCCGCCCGAGGAGGCGCAGACGCCCATGGAGATCACCCATTTGGGATTGGGCATCTGGTCGTAGACCTGGCGAAGGACCGGCGCCATCTTCTGGCTGACCCGACCCGCCACGATCATCAGGTCGGCCTGCCGGGGCGAGCCCCGGAACACCTCCATGCCGAAACGCGCCAGGTCGTAACGGCCGGCGCCCGTGGTCATCATCTCGATCGCGCAGCAGGCCAGGCCGAAGGTGGCGGGAAAGACGGACGCCTTGCGCACCCAGCCCGCGGCCTGCTCGACGGTGGTCAGCAGAAAACCGCTCGGCAGCTTTTCTTCGAGTCCCATGTCAGTTGGCCCCTCAGTCCCATTCCAGGCCGCCGCGCCGCCAGACGTAGGCGTAGGCGACGAAGACGGTGAGCACGAAGAGCAGCATCTCGACGAGCCCGAACACACCGAGGGCGTCGAAGGTGACGGCCCACGGATAAAGAAAGACGATCTCGATGTCGAAGACGATGAAGAGCATCGCCGTCAGGTAGTACTTGACGGGGAAGCGCCCGCCGCCCGCCGGCGTGGGGGTCGGCTCGATGCCGCACTCGTAGGCCTCGAGCTTGGCGCGGTTGTACCGCTTCGGTCCGATCAGCGTGGCCATGACCACGGAGAAGATCGCAAAGGCTGCCCCGAGGGCTCCCAGTACGAGGATGGGCGCGTACGCGTTCACCGCTCCTCGCTCCTCTCAGTCGGCACTGACTGCTGGCGGTTGCGTGGACTCACGGCCGTCTCATGTGTCCCACCACCCCCGCTTGTCCCGGCGAAGATCGAGAACATGTGAAGCAGGTCACAAGCCCAACTGCAGGGCATCTTATGCCCGACACTCTGTGATCTGCGACACGGGGTATCGCACAAGCTTTGTGATCTTTGCCACCTGACGAACGATCACCAAGGCGGATCAGCGGTGATCTTCGCACGTGAAGCACCCGAGCGATCACTACTGGTCACATTTTACCGCGTCTTTGCCGGTAAAAGGCGGTCTGCATTATCAGATGACTGCCGTCCGGCGCAAAGTGGCGCTGGACGTCAAGACCTTGATATAGGGCTGCTTTTCACACCCGGGGACGAGGACACGGCGCGATGTGGACGTGTTCACACATTCACAAGCGTGCGGGGCGGTGCGGCGGCTCGATCGCTCCGGTCCGCAGGGGCGTTGTCATGGACTGCTTCGGTCCCGGAACCGGCCGCTCCCCGAGGGGCACGGCGACACGGCCCGGGGCGCCGGCGAGCGGGACGCGGGCGCGGGCAGGGGAGACGAAACGGGTGCCGGCGGCCGGTGCCGGACGCTACCGGGCCGTGGACCGCCACCCCGCTGCCGGGACGGTGGCCGCCCACCGCCGAAGACCGCCGACTGAGCGGAAAATCCTTTGACCTTCGGCGAGTTGGGTCCGAAAGTAGCGACCGCACCGCCCGCATCCCTGTCCCGGCCGCTCCCCTGCCGCCCGTCGGACGAACCGCCGCGAGGCCCGTGCCCGTCCCCGCGACGGGCCCGCACCGCGGCCGCGGGGCCCGCACACTCACCCGCCCACGGACAAGGACGCGCAGCGATGGGACACCTCGAAGCCTCGCACCTCGAGTACCGCTTGCCGGACGGGCGGGTGCTGCTCGACGACGTGTCGTTCCGGGTGGGCGAGGGAACGGTGGCGGCCCTGGTCGGCGCCAACGGCGCCGGCAAGACGACCCTGCTGCGCCTGCTGTCCGGCGAGCTGAAGCCGCACGGCGGCACGGTGACCTCCAGCGGCGGTGTCGGGGTGATGCGGCAGTTCGTCGGGTCGGTACGGGACGCGAGCACGGTCCGCGATCTGCTGGTGTCGGTGGCGCCGCCGCGCATCCGGCAGGCCGCCCGCGCCGTCGACGCGGCCGAGCACCGGGTGATGACGGTGGACGACGAGGCCGCCCAGATGTCCTATGCCCAGGCCCTGGCCGACTGGGCCGAGGCGCGCGGCTGGGAGGCGGAGACGGTGTGGGACATGTGCACCGTGGCCGCGCTCGGCGTGCCGTACGACACGGCGCAGTGGCGCGAGGTGCGCACCCTGTCGGGCGGCGAACAGAAGCGGCTGGTGCTGGAGGCGCTGCTGCGCGGCCCGGACGAGGTGCTGCTGCTGGACGAGCCCGACAACTACCTCGACGTCCCGGGCAAACGGTGGCTGGAGGACCGGCTCGCCGAGACCGGCAAGACGGTGCTGTTCGTCTCGCACGACCGGGAGCTGCTCGCCCGTGCCGCCGAGCGCATCGTCGCGGTGGAGCCGGGACCGGCCGGTTCCGAGGTGTGGGTGCACGGGGGCGGCTTCGGCACCTTCCACGAGGCGCGGCAGGAGCGCTTCGCCCGGTTCGAGGAGCTGCGCCGCCGCTGGGACGAGAAGCACGCCCAGCTGAAGAAGCTGGTGCAGGACCTGCAGCAGTACGCCGCGCGCAGCGACGACATGGCCTCCCGCTACCAGGCGGCGCGGACCCGGCTGCGCAAGTTCGAGGAGATCGGGCCGCCGCCGGAGCCTCCGCGCAAGCAGGACATCCGGATGCGTCTGCAGGGCGGGCGGACCGGGGTGCGGGCCGTCACCTGTGAGCAGCTGGAGCTGACGGGGCTGATGAAGCCGTTCTCGCTGGAGATCTTCTACGGCGAGCGGGTGGCGGTCCTCGGCTCCAACGGCTCGGGCAAGTCGCACTTCCTGCGGCTGCTGGCCGGGGAGGACATCGCCCACTCGGGAGTGGTGAAGCTGGGCGCGCGGGTGGTGCCCGGGCATTTCGCCCAGACCCATGCGCACCCGGAGCTGATGGGCCGCACCCTGGTGGACATCCTGTGGACAGAGCACGCCCGGGACCGCGGCGCGGCCATGTCCGCGCTGCGCCGCTACGAACTGCACCGCCAGGCGGACCAGACCTTCGACCGGCTCTCCGGCGGCCAGCAGGCCCGCTTCCAGATCCTGCTGCTGGAACTGGCGGGCACCACCGCGCTGTTGCTGGACGAGCCGACGGACAACCTGGACCTGGAGTCGGCGGAAGCCCTCCAGGAGGGCCTGGAGTCCTACGCGGGGACGGTGCTGGCGGTCACCCACGACCGCTGGTTCGCGCGGTCCTTCGACCGGTTCCTGGTGTTCGGCAGCGACGGCCGGGTACGCGAGAGTCCGGAGCCGGTGTGGGACGAACGCCGGGTGGAGCGTGCCCGGTGACGGGACACCAGGGACACAGCGGGGCAGAAGCCGTCGTCGCCGCCGGCGCGCAGGCCCGCCGACCGTCGCCCCCTCCACGGCGCGGCGGCCGGCGGGGGGTGGCCGCACGCACGGACGCCCCGGCCGCAGTGACCGTTCCGTGACCTTAGCCACACCCGCGAGAAGCGCACGGAAAGCGGGCTTGGCCAACGATCCCGACCGGTGGTAGGCGCGGAACAATTCGGGCGTAATGACGAAAGCCCATGATCACGCCCATGATCACTCCGGTCCGCCATGTCCGTTGTGGCGTCAATAAAGGCCCCCACACCCGGGCTTCACGGCCCTGACCGAGCAAATGTGGCGCATCACACGTTTGTTGAAGATCCGGAGGAGGCCCTGATACCGGTTGTTCCCATGTCCCACACCGCTCACATACGCAGCCACCGGAAGCCCCGCCGTAGCGCGTCCACGTTCGCGATGCGGGCCGGGGTTGCCGGTGGGGTTCTCGGCACGCTGGCAGTGACGGGCGCGTCGGCCTCCTCGGCGAACGCCGCCGAGCCGGTCACCCAGACCCTCGAACTGCCCACCCTCTCCGACGACCTGGCCGCCCAGGTCGCCCGGTCCGCGGACGCCACCGCTCTGGCGGCCGCGGCCTACGAGCTGCAGGCCGAGCGTGACGCGGCCGCCGCCAAGGCCGCACGGCAGGCCGAGGCGGACCTGGCCGAGGCCAAGAAGAAGGCCGAGGCCGAGAAGAAGAAGGCCGAGGAGGCCGCCCGCAAGGCCGCCGCCGAGCGTGCCTCGCGCAGCAGTGCGCGGACCGTGCTGGCCGCCTCGGTGAGCACCGGCTCCGGCGTCTCGGTGTCCACCGGTTCCTCCACCGCCACCGGTTCGGTCGCCGCCGTGATCTCCTTCGTCAAGGCCCAGGTCGGCAAGGCGTACGTCTCCGGGGCCACCGGTCCGTCGGCGTACGACTGCTCGGGGCTGGTGCAGGCCGCCTTCAAGCAGGTCGGTGTGGACCTGCCGCGTGTCTCCCAGGACCAGTCCACCGCGGGCACGCAGGTGTCGCTGTCGAACCTCCAGCCGGGCGACATCCTGTACTGGGGCGGCGCGGGCAGCGCGTACCACGTGGCCGTGTACGTCGGCGACGGTATGTTCGTCGGCGCGCAGAACCCCTCCTCCGGTGTCGTGGAGAAGCCGCTGTCGTACGACCCGCCGTCCGGCGCGGTCCGGGTGCTCTGACGGCACCGCGCACGCCGTACACGACGAAGGGCCGCAGCCGCTCGGGGGCTGCGGCCCTTCGGGCGTACGGAGCGGGCCGACGGCGCGCCGGTCCGCGCGGTGCCGCCGCGCCCGGCGCGCGCCCTCGGCGTGCTCGGCTTTCGGGGTCCGCTCGGGTCCCCAGGGTCCGCTCAAGCCGTCGGCTCGAACCCTCGGGCCCCGCTCAGGCCTTCGGCGCCACCTTGGACAGGCCGTTGATGATGCGGTCCATGGCGTCGCCGCCGGTGGGGTCGGTGAGGTTGGCCAGCAGCTTGAGGGTGAACTTCATCAGCACCGGGTGGGTCAGGCCGCGCTGCGTGGCGATCTGCATGATCTTCGGGTTGCTGATGAGCTTCACGAAGGCGCGGCCCAGCGTGTAGTAGCCGCCGTAGGTGTCCTTCAGCACCTGCGGGTAGCGCCGCAGGGCGAGTTCGCGCCGGGCGGCGGTGCCGCGGGCGTGCGCCTGGACGATGACGTCGGCGGCGATCTGGCCGGACTCCATCGCGTAGGCGATGCCCTCGCCGTTGAACGGGTTCACCAGGCCGCCGGCGTCGCCGACGAGCAGCAGCCCGCGCGTGTAGTGCGGCTGGCGGTTGAAGGCCATCGGCAGGGCGGCGCCGCGGATGGGGCCGGTCATGTTCTCCGGGGTGAAGCCCCAGTCCTCCGGCATGGAGGCGCACCAGGCCTTGAGGACCTCGCGCCAGTCCAGCTCCTTGAAGGAGGCGGAGGTGTTGAGCACGCCCAGGCCGACGTTGGAGGTGCCGTCGCCCATGCCGAAGATCCAGCCGTAGCCGGGCAGCAGCCGGTCCTGCGGGCCGCGCCGGTCCCACAGCTCCAGCCACGACTCCAGGTAGTCGTCGTCGTGCCGGGGCGAGGTGAAGTAGGTGCGGACGGCCACACCCATGGGCCGGTCCTCGCGGCGGTGCAGCCCCATGGCCAGGGACAGCCGGGTGGAGTTGCCGTCGGCGGCGACGACGAGCGGGGCGTGGAAGGTGACCTCGCGCTTCTCCTCGCCCAGCTTGGCCGTGACACCCGTGATGCGGCCGGTGCGGTCGTCGACGATCGGGCCGGAGACGTTGCAGCGCTCGAACAGCCGCGCACCGGCCTTCTGCGCCTGCCGGGCGAGCTGCTCGTCGAAGTCGTCGCGCTTGCGGACGAGGCCGTAGTCGGGGAAGGAGGCCAGTTCGGGCCAGTCCAGCTGCAGCCGCACCCCGCCGGCGATGATGCGCAGGCCCTTGTTGCGCAGCCAGCCGGCCTCCTCGGAGACGTCGATGCCCATGGCCACGAGCTGCTTGACGGCCCGCGGGGTCAGGCCGTCGCCGCACACCTTCTCGCGCGGGAACCGGGTCTTCTCCAGCAGCAGGACGTCGAGTCCGGCACGGGCGAGGTGGTACGCGGTGGTCGACCCCGCCGGCCCCGCGCCCACGACGATGACGTCGGCGGTGTTCTCGGAGAGGGGCTCAGTCACGACGGTCACGGCGGGATCTCCCCAAGTTCGGTTGCTGCGTGCCGAACGGCACTGGACATGGGCAGTCTATGCAGCGGTGCTGATCAACCGACCGAAGGGCTGTCCCGTGATGCGCGCACTTCCCGTGGTACGGCTGCGTGTTCCCACCGACGAGGACGCCGTCGCCTGGCACCGGGTCTTCCACGACCGTGAGGTCATGGAGTTCCTCGGCGGCGAGATCGCCGGCCTGTCGGTGTACGAGGAGCTGACCGCCCGCCAGCGCCGGCACGACGCCGAGCGCGGCTTCTGCCTGTGGACGGTCCTCGACGCCGAGGACCGGGTCGTCGGTTTCACCGGCGCCCAGCCGTGGGAGCGCGACTGGGGGCCCGAGGGCGAGATCGAGATCGGCTGGCGGCTCGGCCGGGCCCACTGGGGCCGAGGACTGGCCACCGCCGCCGCCCGGCTCACCCTCGAACGGCTGCGGGCGGCCGGTGTGCCGCGCGTGGTGGCCGTGGTGGACGCCCGCAACGCACGGTCGGCCGCGGTCGCCCGGCGCCTCGGCATGCACCAGGCCGAGAGCTGCCGGGAGCCGGTGTCCCGGCGGGAGCACCACTGCTACCGGCTCGACCTGCGAGGCGTTCACTCACGGTAGTGAAAAGTCATGGAAAGACACCGGACGCTTCCTGGCGGCACACCTGACGGCTACTCTGCCAGTACCGCTGGGGGTGACGCCCGTGTACCCGACACCCAAGACACCCGAAGTCCGTGTGCCGCGTCTGGTGGGGCTGATGGCGGTGGACGCCCGCGAGATCGCCCGGGCGCGGGGCCTGTGGCTGAGCGCCCCGGACCGGCCCGATGTCCACCGCACCGTCGTCGACCACGTCGTCCGCCAGTATCCGCAGCCCGGGGAGGAGGTGCCCCGGGACTCGATGGTGTACGTCTGGTTCGACTTCGGGCCCGGCGAGGGCGCCGGAGGCGTCCGCGAACCGCGCGTCCCGCCACCGCCCTCGGACGGCCTGCACCGTGCGCTGGACGAGCCGGGTGAGCCGTGCACCGTCGGCCCCGCCCGAGACGCCCGGGACCGCGTCAGTCCTTGAAACCCCGGTGCAGGGCCACGATGCCGCCGCTGAGGTTGCGCCAGGCCACCTGCGACCAGCCGGCCTGCTGCAGCCGTGCGGCCAGCGCCGCCTGGTCGGGCCAGGCGCGGATGGACTCGGCGAGGTAGACGTAGGCGTCCGGGGCGGAGGACACCGCCCGCGCCAGCGGCGGCAGGGCGCGCATCAGGTACTCGGTGTAGACGGTGCGGAACGGCGCCCAGGTGGGGTGGGAGAACTCGCAGATGACCACGCGCCCGCCGGGCCGGGTCACCCGGTACATCTCGCGCAGGGCCGCGTCGGTGTCCTGCACGTTGCGCAGCCCGAAGGAGATGGTGACCGCGTCGAAGGTGTCGTCCTTGAACGGCAGCCGGGTGGCGTCGCCGGCGGTGAACGGCAGCCAGGTGTGCCGCCGCTTGCCGACCTGGAGCATCCCGAGCGAGAAGTCGCAGGGGACGACGTAGGCGCCGGTGCGGGTGAAGGGCAGCGAGGAGGTGGCCGTGCCGGCGGCGAGGTCGAGGACCTTCTGCGCCGGGCGGGCGTCGACGGCGCGGGCGACCTCCCTGCGCCACCTGCGGTCCTGTCCCAGGGACAGCACGTCGTTGGTCAGGTCGTACCGTTCCGCCACGACGTCGAACATCGAGGCGACTTCGTGCGGCTGCTTGTCCAGGGATGCGCGGGTCACGGGCCCATTGTGGCAGGCGGCCGCACGCCGCCCGCCGGGCGCCTCGGCTTCCCGCACCGCCGCGTCCTGACCTGCCGTTCCGTCCGGCGACGGCACACAGGAGGGGACGGCGGCGTCCCCGGGGTCACCGACGGCGGTGGACCAGGCGTCCGGCGCACACGGTCGCCAGGCAGGTGCCGTCCGCGTCGAACACGGCGAGGTCCGCGCGCCCGCCCGGCACCACGGCCGCGGCCCGCACCGCCGGGAGCACGGCGACGTCGGTGCGCCGGGCCGCGTCCCGCAGGTCGGGGGTGTCGACGGCCGCGGCCAGCACGGCCGCCGCGCCGAGCTTGAGCACCGCGTGGACACGTTCCCGCGGGCTCGGCGCCTCGGGCAGCGGCCCCTCGTGCACCCGGGCGGGCCCGAGCACGCCGGGCCAGTGCCGCTCCCGTGCCCCCGGGAACCGCTGCCGCAGCTCGGCCGCCGGGCCCACGGCCGCGACCCGGGTGCCCTCGACGGCGACACCCGCGCCGGTCAGCGGGGCGGCGTCCCACGCGGTGCGGACGGCGTCGGCGAGGTGAAGCGTCAGCATGCGACGTCCCCTCAGTCGGCGGCGAGCAGCTTCAGTTCCGGGTGCGCGGTCCCGCCCTCGATCGCGGTGGAGGAGATGTGGGACATCACGCGGTCGTCGACCGGGTCGTGCGCCGGGTCGTCATGGACGACGAGGTGCTCGTACGTCGTGGACCGCTGCGCCGGGACCCGGCCCGCGGCGCGGATCAGCTCGATGATCTCCATCCGGTTGGAGCGGTGCTTGGCGCCGGCGGAGGAGACCACGTTCTCCTCCAGCATGATCGAGCCGAGGTCGTCGGCGCCGTAGTGCAGGGTCAGCTGGCCCACGTCCTTGCCGGTGGTGAGCCAGGAGCCCTGGATGTGCATGACGTTGTCCAGGAAGAGCCGGGCGATGGCGATCATCCGCAGGTACTCGAAGATCGTCGCCTGCGTGCGGCCCTTGAGGTGGTTGTTCTCCGGCTGGTACGTGTACGGGATGAACGCCCGGAAGCCGCCCGTGCGGTCCTGGACGTCCCGGATCATCCGCAGGTGCTCGATGCGCTCGGCGTTGGTCTCGCCGGTGCCCATCAGCATGGTGGTGGTGGACTCCACGCCCAGCCGGTGCGCGATCTCCATGATCTCCAGCCAGCGCTCGCCGGACTCCTTCAGCGGGGCGATGGCCTTGCGGGGCCGCTCGGGCAGCAGCTCGGCGCCGGCACCCGCGAAGGAGTCGAGACCGGCGTCGCGGATGCGGGTGATGGCCTCCTCGACCGACACACCCGACACCCGGGCCATGTGCGCGACCTCGGAGGCGCCCAGCGAGTGGATGACCAGCTGCGGGAACGCCTCCTTGATGGCGCGGAAGGCCCGCTCGTAGTACTCCACGCCGTAGTCCGGGTGGTGACCGCCCTGGAACATGATCTGGGTGCCGCCCAGCTCCACGGTCTCCGCGCAGCGCCGCAGGATGTCGTCCAGGTCCCGGCTCCAGCCCTTCTCCGTGTCCTTGGGAGCGGCGTAGAAGGCGCAGAACTTGCACGCCGTGACGCACACATTGGTGTAATTGATGTTGCGCTCGATGATGTACGTCGCGATGTGCTCGGTGCCGGCGAACTTCAGCCGGCGTGCGGCGTCCGCGGCGGCGCCCAGCGCGTGCAGCGGGGCGTAGCGGTAGAGATCGAGGGCTTCCTCGGGGGTGATCCGCCCGCCCGCGGCGGCACGGTCGAGAACGGACTGGAGGTCGGCCTTCTCGGTCACCGGCGTCCCCTTCGCTGGACTTCGCTGGATTCGTCAGGGTTGTGGACGGACCCGGCCAGCCTACGCCAGCGGTTCTTCCGAGCCGACGTCAGCCCGCCTCCGTCGGGCGGCAGGTCCGGGCGCGGTGCGGGGCGCGGTGCGGGGCGCGGTGGGGGACGCAGTGGGGGACGCGGTGCGGGGCAGGGGCGCCGGCAAGGGTGCGACGGCGCAGACGTGACGGAGACCGGCGGCCGGGTCCGGGCCTGGCGCGGCCCGGACGAGGGTGCGGAGGATGCCGGCGGTGCGGGGCGTGCGGGGATCGGGACGTGCGGGGATGTCGCACGGCCACGCTCCCCCCCCCCGGCCCCGGCCCGGACCCGGCCGCGGGTAGCCCTGCGGCTACGGCTGCAGCAGCTCCACCTTCACGTCCGCCGGGAAGCCCGTGGTCGGTCCGACCCGCCGGGCGAACTCCGCGACCGCGGACAGCTGCGGGGCGCCGAAGCTGAAGTCGAGAGTGGTGAAGTACTGCTCCAGCACCTTCTCGTCGAACGCCTCCCATCGCGCCGCCTGTTCGGCCACCTTGCCGACCTCCTCCAGGGAGAGGTTGCGCGAGGCCAGGAACGCCTCGTGCACCTGGCGGGTGATGACCGGCTCCCGCTCGAGGTAGTCGCGGCGCACCGCCCAGACCGCGAAGACGAACGGCAGGCCCGTCCACTCCTTCCACAGCTGCCCGAGGTCGTGCACATCGAGGCCGTAGCGGGGACCGTCGTGCAGGTTGGCGCGCAGGGCGGCGTCGCCGATGAGCACCCCGGCCTCCGCCTCACGCATCATCAGGCCCAGGTCGGGCGGGCAGGTGTAGTAGTCCGGCGTCACCTCGAACCGCTCGGCGAGCAGCAGCTGGGCGAGGCGGACGGAGGTGCGGGAGGTCGAGCCGAGGGCGACGCGGGCGCCGTCGAGCCGGTCCAGGGGGACCTGGGAGACGATCACGCACGACATCACCGGTCCGTCGCAGCCCACGGCGATGTCGGGGAAGGCGACCAGCTCGTCCGCGTGCTTGAGGAACTCGACGAGGGTGATGGGGCCGATGTCGAGATCGCCCCGCACGAGCTGCTCGCTGAGCTTTTCCGGGGTGTCCTTGGTCAGCTCGAAGTCGAGCAGCGTGCCCGTTCTCGCGAGACCCCAGTACAGAGGCAGGCAGTTCAGGAACTGAATGTGGCCGACACGCGGCCGGGAGCGAGAATTGTCCACATCGCGAGACTAGACCCCGGCCCGTCCCCGGCCGCCCGGACCCCCTCCCGGAGCCCGGCGCGCGGCCCGGCCTCACCCGACCGGCCGCTGCGTCAGCCTTCGCGTTGCGATTCCACTCGGTCAACCTCTGCCCAGAGCCTTCAAACATCCGGGTGACGTGATCTTGATCCCTCTTGCTTTCCGGGGCCCGCATGCTACGCTCGCAGCAAGTTGCAGTTTTGGTTTCCCTTGCAGTACAGAGCCTGCGGAGCATGTGACCGCGGGCTCTGGTCGTTTTCAGACCGTATGCAGTTGTGCGGCGATTTCGTTTCCACATTTGCAGGTTCTGGAGCAGGGCGACCCTTTGGGCCCAAGGAGGGCTTATGGCTACCGGAACCGTGAAGTGGTTCAACGCCGAAAAGGGCTTTGGCTTCATCGCCCAGGAAGGCGGAGGCCCCGACGTCTTCGTCCACTACACCGCGATCAACGCGACCGGTTTCCGCTCTCTCGAAGAGAACCAGCAGGTGAGCTTCGACGTGACCCAGGGCCCGAAGGGCCCGCAGGCGGAGAACGTCACCGCGCTCTGAGTGCAGTACCCAAGGAGCCCCGCGCCGTCAGGCGACGGGGCTCCTGCCCTTCCCGCCCCGCCCACGGACCGCCCCGCGGTACCGGTGCCGCGGGGCGGTGCTGTCCCGGCCCGGACGGGCGGTTTCCGGCCATTTCCCGGACGCGTACATCGCCGTGCACCCCTTCCCGGACGCGCCGAACGGCCGTTTCCCGGACACACACGCCTCCGCGTCCCGCAGCGGCGCCGGTGTCCTCCCTTAGGGTGCACCCCCATGTCGGACACCGCCGAAGCCACCGGCTTCCTGCACGCCACCCGCGCCTTCTACGACGCCATCGCCGAGGACTACGCCGAGCACTTCCGCGGGGACCTGGACCCCCGGCCGCTGGAGCGTGCCGTGCTCACGGCCTTCGCCGAGCAGATCGCCTCGGACGGCCTCGGCGGCGAGGTGGCCGACCTCGGCTGCGGTCCCGGACGGGTCACGGCCCTGCTGCACCGGCTCGGCCTGCCCGTGTTCGGGGTGGATCTGTCCGCGTCGATGCTCGCCGTGGCCCGCCGGGAGAACCCGCATCTGCGCTTCGAGCAGGGCTCCATCCTCGAGCTGGACCTTCCCGACGGGGTGCTCGCCGGCGCCCTGTCCTGGTACTCCTCCATCCACACGCCCGAGGACCGGTTGCCCGGCCTGTTCGCCGAGTTCCACCGGGTCCTCGCCCCCGGCGGGCGGCTCCTGGTCGCCTTCCAGGCCGGCGAGGCGCCGCTGCGCCTGGAGCGGCCCTTCGGCCGCCCGGTCACCCTCGACTTCCAGCGGCGGCGTCCCGAGCACATCGAGGCGCTGCTCACGGCGGCCGGCTTCGCCGTGCAGGCCCGGCTGGTGCGCGAACCGGACGAGACCCTCGGCGAGACCGCGCCCCAGGCCTTCCTCACCGCCCGCAAGCCGCCCGCCACCGCCTGACCCGGCGGCCCGCGCACCGCCCGCCACCCGTCGCCCGCCGGGCCCGGTCCCGGCTCGCGCCTCTCAGCTGCTGTAGAGCTCCTCGACCTGCCGGGCGAAGTCCCGCAGCACGGCCTCGCGGCGGAGCTTCATGGACGGGGTCAGATGCCCGGCCTCCTGGGTGAAGTCCACCGGCAGCACGGCGAAGCGGCGGATCGACTCCGGACGGGAGACCAGCTTGTTGGCCTCGTCCACGGCGCGCTGCAGCACGGCCAACAGCTCCGGGTCGTCGACCAGCAGCTCCGGCGGCACCGGATGCTTGCCGTTCATCCGGCGCCAGTGGGTGATGCCGTCCGGGTCCAGGGTGATCAGCGCGGAGATGTAGGGGCGGCCGTCGCCCAGCACCATGCACTGGGAGATCAGCGGGTGGGAGCGCAGCCAGTCCTCCAGCGGGGCCGGGGCCACGTTCTTGCCGCCCGCGGTGATCAGGATCTCCTTCTTCCGGCCGATGATCGTCAGATAGCCGTCGTCGTCCAGGTGACCGAGGTCGCCGGTCGGGAACCAGCCGTCGCGCGCCGCCGGGACGACGCCCCCGGCGTGCGGGTCCCAGTACCCGCGGAACACATGGTTCCCGCTGAGCAGCACCTCGCCGTCGGCGGCGATGCGCACCTTGGTGCCAGGCAGCGGCCAGCCGACCGTGCCCATGCGGGGCCGCTGCGGCGGCGTGACGGTCGCGGCGCCCGTCGTCTCCGTCAGGCCGTAGCCCTCGTAGACGGAGATGCCCGCCCCGGTGTAGAAGGCGGCCAGGCTCCGGCCGAGCGGCGAGCCGCCGGTGACGACATGGCGCAGGCGGCCGCCGAGCGAGTTGCGGATGCGCCGGTAGACGAGGGGGTCGTACACGGCGCGGGCCGCCTTCAGGGCGCCGCCGGGGCCGGGGCCGGAGCCGTCCCGGCGTGCCTCCATGGTCTCGGCCCAGCGGCGGGCCACCTGCGCGGCACGGTCGAAGGCGGGGCCCCTGCCGCTGCGCTCGGCGGCCGCGCGGGCGCTGTTGTAGACCTTCTCCAGCATGTACGGGATGGCCAGCAGGAAGGTCGGCCGGAAGCTCGCGAGGTCGGCGAGCAGGTCCTCCGACTTCAGGCTCGGGGCGTGGCCGAGGCGCACCCCGGCGCGGACGCAGGCGACGGCCACCATCCGCCCGAACACGTGCGACAACGGCAGGAAGAGCAGGGTGGCCTGTTCCTCGCCCGGCTTGCCCTTGAACACCGGGTGGAGCAGTTCGACGGCGTTGTCCACCTCGGCGAGGAAGTTGCCGTGGGTCAGGGCGCAGCCCTTGGGCCGGCCGGTGGTGCCGGAGGTGTAGACGAGGGTGGCGAGGGTGTCGGGACCCATGACGCCGCGGCGCACGTCGATCTCCTGGTCCGGGACGGTGGCGCCGCGCTCGGCCAGCCGGTCCAGGTGGCCCTGGTCGAGGACCCAGACGTGGCGCAGGTCGAGCAGCCGCTCGCGCTCCGGTCCGACGGCCGCCGCCTGGGCGGTCGTCTCGGTCACCAGGGCGACCGCACCGGAGTCCTGCAGGATCGCGCAGGTCTGGTAGAGGGAGGACGTGGGGTAGACGGGCACGCTGACCAGGCCCGCCGCCCAGGCCGCGAAGTCGAGCAGCGTCCACTCGTAGGTGGTGCGCGCCATGACCGCGATCCGGTCGCCGGGGACCAGCCCCTCCGCGATCAGCCCCTTGGCCAGGGCCGTGACCTGTGCGGCGAACTCGGCCGCGGTCACATGCGTCCACGTCCCGTCCTCGCCGCGGCGGCTGAGGACGTGGCGCTGCGGGTCCGCCTCCGCGTTCTCGAACGGCAGGTCGGCCAGCGACCCGTGGGTGACCTGCGGCACCAGCGGGGGCACATAGGCCTCCCGCACCACACCGTCCAGCCGCCGGATCTGCGGGGGCACGAGCGGCGGGGGAGCACCGGGATCGCGGTCGTCCTCCCCGGCGGCCGGCACCGGGAACGCGGACGGCGACGAGGACGAGTACTTGATGGGCATGGCAGCTCCTGGGGCCTGCAGCGGTGTGCTGCTGTGCTGCGCACGTACGCGCCGTGCGTACCGATGTGCTCTCCGGTGGTGCGAACTGTACGGGCTTGGGTGTTACCGCCGGTCGCAAGCGGGATCGTACGGCGCGCTCGTGAGGAATCCGTGCGGTTCCGGGGCAGATCGGGCGATGGTCCGGGGCCGGGTGTGTGCACGTGCACGGACGTCGGCGGACCGGCCCACGGGGGCCGGCCGGACGCCTGCGGCCGGGGCCGCTCCCGCACCCCCGTTCCCGACCCCGTTGCCGCCGCCGGGCCCGCCCTCTCCGGGGCGGACGCGGCGGCTCGCCGGACACGCCCTCAGTACCGTTCCAGGATCGCCGTCACGCCCTGCCCGCCGGCCGCGCACACGGAGATCAGCCCGCGGCCGGGACCGCCGCGCTCGGCGAGCAGCTTGGCCAGGGTGGCCACGATCCGGGCGCCGGTGGCGGCGAAGGGGTGCCCGGTGGCCAGGGAGGAGCCGGCGACGTTGAGGCGGGAGCGGTCGACCGGGGCCAGGCCGCGCTCCTGCCAGGCCGCCAGGGTGGCCAGCACCTGGGAGGCGAAGGCCTCGTGGATCTCGACGAAGTCGAAGTCCTCGATGCCGAGCCCGGCCCGCTCCAGCATCCGCGGCACGGCGTAGGCGGGTGCCATGAGCAGCCCGTCCTCGCCGTCGGCCACGTCCCCGTGCACGAAGTCGACCGCCGCCGTCTCGCAGGCCGTCAGATACGCCAGCGGTTCCAGGCCGCGCTCGCGCGCCCAGTCCTCACTGGCCAGCAGGACGGTGGCGGCGCCGTCCGTGAGCGGGGTGGAGTTGCCCGCGGTCATGGTCGGCTCCGGCTGGTCCAGGCCGAACACGGGCTTGAGCCGGGCCAGTTTCTCCACCGTGCTGTCGGGGCGGAGGTTCTGGTCGCGGGTCAGGCCGCGGAAGGGGACCACGAGGTCGTCGAAGAAGCCGCGTTCGTAGGCGGCGGCGAGCCGCTGGTGGCTGGCGGCGGCCAGTTCGTCCTGCGCCCGTCGGCCGATCCCCCAGGCGCGGGCGGTGACGGCGGCGTGCTCGCCCATCGACAGGCCGGTGCGCGGCTCGGCGTTGCGGGGGATGTCGGGGATCAGGTGGGCGGGACGGATCCGCGCCAGCGCCTTCAGGCGCGCCGCGGCCGTCCTGGCCCGCCGGGCCTGGAGCAGGATGCGGCGCAGCTGGTCGTTGACGCCCAGCGGGGCGTCGCTCGTGGTGTCGGTGCCGCCGGCGACCGCGGACTCGATCTGCCCCAACGCGATCTTGTTGGCGGCGGCGATCACCGCCTGCAGTCCGGTCCCGCAGGCCTGCTGGATGTCGTACGCCGGGGTGCGCGGGTCCAGGCGCGAGCCGAGGACGGTCTCGCGGGCGAGGTTGAAGTCGCGGCTGTGCTTGAGGACGGCGCCGGCGACGAACTCGCCGACCACGCCCGGCCCCGTCAGGTCGAAGCGCTCGACCAGGCCGTCCAGGGCGGCGGTGAGCATCTCCTGGTTGGAGGCGGTGGCGTAGGGGCCGTCGGAACGGGCGAACGGGATGCGGACACCGCCGACGACCGCCACCCGGCGCACCGGCCGGGCCGTGGGCTGAAGGGGACTCATCTCGACCTGCTCCTCACCCGTCTGTAGGCTTACCGCCGGTAACAGTAACGCAGCGCACGCGTTTCGCAGCACCTGTCGACCCGTGGGAGACGGACATCATGGCCGACCGCTACCTCCGCTTCACCGCCACCGCGCCCGGCCGCTTCCTCACCCGCCGCCTCGGCCTGCCCCAGCCGGCCACCCTGCGCCGCTGGTCACCGGAGCATCCCGGGCTCGACGGCCCGCTGCTGCACCTGACCGCGGGCACCTCCGCGCTCGATCTCGCGCCCGTCCTGGACCGCACCGGGCTGCCCGCCGGGGACCGCGACCCGGCCGCCGTGGTGCTGGACGCCACCGGGGTGCGGGACGTCGCCGCGCTCGCCGAGGTGCACGCCGCCCTGCACCCGGTCGTCCGGTCCGTCCGGGCCGGCGGACGGGTGGTCGTCCTCGGTGCCCCGCTCGATCCCGACGACCACCACCAGTCCGCCGCCCAGCAGGCGCTGGAGGGCTTCACCCGCTCCCTCGGCAAGGAGATCGGCCGGGGCAGGACCGTCAACCTGGTGCGGCTCGACGACGCCCGCGCCGCCGAGTCCACCCTGCGGTTCCTGCTCTCTCCGAAGTCGGCGTACGTCAGTGGCCAGGTCGTCCACGTCGCCGGTCACGAACCGACCGCGCCCGAGGACTGGTCGCGCCCGCTGGCCGGCCGCACCGCCCTGGTCACCGGCGCCGCCCGCGGCATCGGCGAGGCGGTCGCCACCACCCTCGCCCGCGACGGCGCCCATGTCGTCGTCCTGGACGTGCCGCAGGCGGAGGCGGACGCCCGGCGCGTGGCCGAACGGCTCGGCGGCACCGCGCTGCTGCTGGACGTCACCGCCGCCGACGCGGGCGCGCGGATCGCCGCCGCCCTGCCCGACGGGCTGGACGTCCTCGTCCACAACGCGGGCATCACCCGGGACCGGCGCCTGGTCAACATGCCCGCGGAGCGCTGGAGTCCCGTGCTGGAGGTGAACCTCGCGAGCGTCCTGCGCATCACCGACGAGCTGTTCGCGGCGGGCACCCTGCGGCCCGGCGGCCGGGTCGTGGCCACCGCCTCCATCGCGGGGCTCGCCGGCAACGCCGGGCAGACCAACTACGCGGCGAGCAAGGCCGGGATCGTCGGCCTGGTGCGTGCCCTGGCCCCGCGTGCGCTGGCCGAGCACGCGGTCACCGTGAACGCGGTCGCCCCCGGCTTCATCGAGACGGCGATGACGGCCGCGATCCCGTTGTTCATCCGCGAGGCGGGCCGCCGGATGAACTCCCTCGCCCAGGGCGGGCAGCCCGTCGACGTCGCCGAGACCACCGCCTGGCTCGCCCACCCGGCTTCCGGCGGCGTCAACGGCCAGGTCGTCCGCGTCTGCGGCCAGAGCCTGCTGGGGGCCTGAGAGATGACCGGCACCGACCCCCGCCGTTCCACGTCCGGACCGGCCCCGACCCCCGTCGTCCTCGGCCGGCCGCCGGCCCTCGCACCACTGCTGCTGCGGGGCGCACTGCGCTCGCCGCTGCGGCGGCCCCGCCCCGACGCCCCCTGCCCGCGCACCCGGCTGGTGCTGCCCTCCGTCCGGGCCGATACGGCACGGCTCGCCGCCTACCGGAGCATCTGCGGCTTCCCCGAGGACGGCACCCTGCCCGTCACCTATCCGCATGTGCTCGGCTTTCCGCTGGCGATGCGGCTGATGAGCGGCCGGGACTTCCCGTTGCCACTGCTCGGCCTGGTCCACACCTCGATCGGGATCACCCGGCACGCCGCCCTGCCCGCCACGGACGCCTACGAGCTGGCCGTGCACGTCGCCGGACTCGCACCGCACCGGCGGGGCACCGAGGCCACCGTCGTCACCGAGCTGCGCGCGGACGGCACCGTGGTGTGGGAGTCGGCGAGCACCTATCTGGCCCGCCACCGCACCCCGGACGGTGCCGCACCCGCCGCCGGCGGGTCCGGCGCGCACTCCGCCGCGCGGACGCCGCTGCCGGAGGTGGACCGGTGGACGCTCCCCGGCGACCTGGGACGTCGCTACGGTGCCGCGTCCGGGGACCGCAACCCGATCCACCTGCACCCGCTCACCGCTCGCCTGTTCGGCTTCCCGCGGGCGATCGCGCACGGCATGTGGACCGCGGCCCGCTGCCTGGCCGCGCAGGGCACACCCGAGGCCGCCGACGTGCGGGTGGAGTTCAAGGCCCCGGTGCTGCTGCCGGGCACGGTCGTCCACGCCGCCGACGGCACCGGACGCTTCGCGCTGCGCTCGGCCGACGCGTCCCGCACCCACGTGGTGGGCGAGGTGCGCGAGCTGTCTGTCTGAGCAGGGGGGTGCGGGCCGCTCGGTCCCGCCGTGAGGATGTGGACGCCTCGCGTCAGGACGCCTTGGACGCCTCGGAGCGTGCCGCCTCGGCCTCGCTCCGGGCCTGCTCGTCCGCCGCGTCCTCGACGCCCGCGCTGGCCCGCATGTTCGCCTTCATACGGTCCACGCGCTCGGCGACCTTCATCGAGGCCCGGTCGCGTTCCTTGCGCAGGACGACGAAGCTGATCGGCGCGGAGATCACCAGGGCCAGCAGCAGGACCCACCAGCCGTTGGAGCCGTTGCGGCCGGACGGGAAGATGCCGGAGTAGACGAGTCCCCAGACCACCACGAGGCAGCCCAAGAAGATCCCGAGGCGCATCAGCGTGTAGCGGAGCATCTCAATCCACTCTTCCGTTCCGTGGGGGGACGGCCCCTTGCGCGCGCGGCCGACCGGAGGTCCCGAAGGGCACTGTCCAGTGAAGCACGCCCGTCCGCGGGCCCCGCAGCGGGGTGGCGAACGACCCATCGCGGGACACACGGCCCAGGTCCGGCACGACATACGCCGCCGCCTGGGTGTTCCCGCGCCCGGTGCCCGCGCAACGGCCGTGCCGGGCCGGTGCGCACCCGGCACGGCGTGCGGTCCTTCTCACACCCGCCGGGGCCTTCTCGCACCCGCGGGGCTCGCCGGCCTCACGGCCTCGCGGCCTCACACCCGCATGGGCTGCGGGGCCTCGCGGCGGTCGGGGTCCGGGCCGTCGTACTCCCGGACGACCTCGTAGCGCGTGTTGCGCTCCACCGGGCGGAAGCCCGCGTCCCGGATCAGCTCCAGCAGGTCCTCGCGGGTCAGCTTGTTCGGGGTGCCGAAGTTGTCCGCGTCGTGCGTGATCTTGTACTCGACGACCGAGCCGTCCATGTCGTCCGCGCCGTGCTGCAGGGCCAGCTGGGCGGTCTGCACCCCGTGCATCACCCAGAACACCTTCACGTGCGGGACGTTGTCGAACAGCAGCCGCGAGACCGCGAACGTCTTCAGCGCCTCCGCACCGGTCGCCATCCTGGTGCGGGCCTGCAGACGGTTGCGGATCTTGCCGTCCTTCATGTCGACGAAGTCGTGCTGGTAGCGCAGCGGGATGAAGACCTGGAAGCCTCCGGTCTCGTCCTGGAGTTCCCTGAGCCGCAGCACGTGGTCGACCCGGTGGCGGGGTTCCTCGATGTGCCCGTAGAGCATGGTGCACGGGGTCTTCAGACCCTTCTCGTGCGCCAGCCGGTGGATGCGGGACCAGTCCTCCCAGTGGGTGTCGTGGTCCACGATGTGCTGCCGGACCTCCCAGTCGAAGATCTCGGCGCCGCCGCCGGTCAGCGACTCCAGGCCGGCGTCGATCAGCTCGTCGAGGATCTCGCTCGCGCTCAGCCCGGAGATCTTCTCGAAGTGGTGGATCTCGGTGGCGGTGAACGCCTTCAGCGACACACCCGGCAGGGCCTTCTTCAGCTCCCGCAGCGAGCGCGGGTAGTACCGCCAGGGCAGCGTGGGGTGCAGGCCGTTGACGATGTGCAGCTCGGTGAGGTTCTCCCCCTCCATCTCCTTGGCGAGCCGCACCGCCTCCTCGATGCGCATGGTGTACGCGTCCTGCTCGCCCGGCTTGCGCTGGAAGGAGCAGTAGGCGCACGACGCCGTGCACACGTTGGTCATGTTGAGGTGCCGGTTGACGTTGAAGTAGACGACGTCGCCGTTCTTCCGCGTCCGCACCTCGTGCGCCAGGCCGCCCAGCCACGCCAGGTCGTCCGACTCGTACAGCGCGATGCCGTCCTCACGGGTCAATCGCTCCCCGGAGCGGACCTTCTCCTCCAGCTCGCGCTTGAGCCCGACGTCCATGCGAACACCTCTTTCTCAACAGACTGGGACCACCGTACGCCTGGCGGCTCAGACCTCTTCGGGCAGATCGCCCACCCGGTTCTCCCACTTGGTGGACAGCACGATGGTGGTGCGGGTCCGCGAGACGCCCTTGGTGCCCGACAGCCGCCGGATGATGCTCTCCAGGCCGTCCACGTCCGTGGCGCGGACCTTGAGCATGAAGGAGTCGTCGCCGGCGATGAACCAGCAGTCCTCGATCTCCTGAAGGTCCTTCAGCCGCTGGGCCACGTCCTCGTGGTCGGCGGCGTCGGACAGGGAGATGCCGACCAGGGCGGTGACGCCCAGGCCGAGCGAGGCGGCGTCCACGGTGGCCCGGTAGCCGGTGATGACGCCGGCCGCCTCCAGCCGGTTGATGCGGTCGGTGACGCTCGGTCCCGACAGGCCGACGAGGCGTCCCAGCTCCGCGTAGGAGGCCCGGCCGTTCTCCCTCAGGGCCTGGATGAGCTGCCTGTCCACCGCGTCCATGCGTTCGAAGCCTTCCGCTGAAGAGATCCGGTGAGAGATCTGAGAGATGTCTGGAGGTGTCTGGCTGGAGGGGTCCGGGATCCTCGGTCCGAGGCGCTGCCCCCGGGTGCGCCGCCGCCGTCCGCGGCCGGCTCACGCACTCCGGGCGCCGCCCAGTGCACCCTCCCAGCGGTGGTAGAGGCGGTGGGGCACCCCCACCGCGTCCAGAGCACGGCCGGCGACGAAATCCACCAGGTGCTGGATGTGCGTCGCGCCGGCGTAGAAAGCGGGCGAGGCGGGCAGGACGGTGGCGCCCGCGTCGTCCAGCGCAACCAGCTGCCGCAGCGTCTGACCGTTCAACGGGGTCTCCCGAACGGCCACCACGAGCGGCCGGCCCTCCTTCAGGGTCACGCTCGCCGCCCGCTGCAGCAGGTCCTTCGACAGCCCGAGGGCGACCCCCGCCACACAGGCCGTGGAGGCCGGCACGATCAGCATGCCCTTCGCCGGGTACGACCCGGAGGACGGCCCGGCCGCCAGGTCACCGGCGGTCCAGTAGCGCACGCCGGTGACGTCCGCGTCGAAGGTGCCGGGCTTGCCGTCGGCTCCCCGGGACAGCCACTCCCGCAGATCGTCCTGCCAGTGGCCGTCCCGGAAGGAGATGCCGGTCTCGTCGCGCAGGGTGAGCCGCGAGGCACGGCTGACCACCAGGTCGACGCTCTCCCCCGCCTCGAGCAGCGCCCGCAGCACGGCAGCCGCGTACGGGGTGCCGGACGCGCCGGACACCCCCACGATCCAAGGCGTGCGCTGCGTTTCTCCTGCGTTCACATCTTGAGCGTACCGGTGCGGGTACGGCTCTCCGGACCGGTGGGCCGTCCCGGGGCCACGGCTACACCGTCAGTCCGCGCACCAGCAGGTCGATCAGCGCACACACGAACAGGGCGATGCCGATGAAGCCGTTGACGCTGAAGAACGCCCGGTTGAGGCGGGTCAGGTCGTGCGGGCGGACGATGGAGTGCTCGTAGACGAAGGCACCCGCCACGATGACCAGGCCCAGCCAGAAGAACGCACCGGCGTCGGTGGCCAGGGCGTACCAGACGAACAGGGCCGTGGTGACGGTGTGGCAGACACGGGCGCCCCAGATCGCGGCGGGGATGCCGAAGCGGGCCGGGACCGACTTCACGCCGATGCGGCGGTCGGTCTCGACGTCCTGGCAGGCGTAGATCAGGTCGAAGCCGCCGATCCAGATGCCGACGGCGAGACCGAGGATCACGGCGGTCCAGGACCACGCGCCGCTGATGGCGAGCCAGCCGCCGACCGGGCCCATGGCCTGCGCGAGACCGAGGATGGCCTGCGGGAAGTTGGTGAACCGCTTGCCGTAGGGGTAGACCACCATCGGGACCACCGCGACGGGCGACAGGGCCAGGCACAGCGGGTTGAGCAGGCCCGCGGCCACCAGGAAGACCGCGAGGGCGATCAGCGCGCCGGTCCAGGCGTGGCGCACGCTCATCGCGCCGGTGACCAGCTCGCGGTGGGCGGTGCGCGGGTTCCGGGCGTCGATCTCGCGGTCGATGATCCGGTTGACGGCCATCGCGAAGGTGCGCAGGCCCACCATGCAGATGGTCACCAGGAGCAGCCGGCCCCAGTGGATGTTCCTGTCCCACTCGTACATCGCCGTCAGGGAGGCGATGTACGCGAAGGGCAGGGCGAAGACGGAGTGCTCGATCATCACCAGGCGCAGGAACGCCTTGGTGCGCCCCGGCCGGGGGATCGCGGCGGATGCGGAACTCACAGCCCGTACTCCTTCCACCGGCGGTCGACCTTCGCCGCCGTCTCCGGGTCGGAGACCACCATCTCCGGCCAGCCGCCGTCGCGGGTGTAGCCCTCCTCCGGCAGCTTCCTGGTCGCGTCGATGCCCGCCTTGCCTCCCCAGAACTGCTGGTAGGAGGCGTGGTCGAGGTGGTCGACGGGGCCTTCGACGACCGTGAGGTCGCGGGCGTAGTCGGTGTTGCCCAGGGCCCGCCAGGCGACCTCGTGCAGGTCGTGCACGTCGCAGTCGGCGTCGACGACCACGATCAGCTTGGTCAGGGACATCATGTGCGCGCCCCAGATGGCGTGCATGACCTTCTGGGCGTGCTTGGGGTACTTCTTGTCGATGGAGACGATCGCGCAGTTGTGGAAGCCGCCCGCCTCGGGCAGGTGGTAGTCCACGATGTCCGGCACGATGATCTTCAGCAGGGGCAGGAAGAAGCGCTCGGTGGCGCGGCCCAGCGGGCCGTCCTCCGTGGGGGGTCGGCCGACCACGATCGACTGCAGCAGCGGGCGCCTGCGCATCGTCACGCAGTCGATGGTCAGCGCGGGGAAGGGTTCCTGCGGGGTGTAGAAGCCGGTGTGGTCGCCGAAGGGGCCCTCCGGCAGCATCCTGCCGGGCTCCAGCCAGCCCTCCAGGACGACCTCGGCGTGCGCCGGGACCTGCAGCGGCACGGTCTTGCAGTCGACCATCTCGATCCGCTTGCCCGCGACGAACCCGGCGAACAGGTACTCGTCGATGTCCCCGGGCAGCGGCGCGGTCGCGGCGTAGGTGACGGCGGGCGGGCAGCCGAAGGCGATGGCGACCGGCAGCCGCTCGCCCCGGCGGGCCGCGACCTGGTAGTGGTTGCGGCTGTCCTTGTGGATCTGCCAGTGCATGCCGATGGTGCGCCGGTCGTGGCGCTGCAGCCGGTACAGCCCGAGGTTGCGGATGCCGGTCTCGGGGTCCTTGGTGTGGGTCAGGCCCAGGTTGAAGAAGGAGCCGCCGTCCTTGGGCCAGGTGAACAGCGCGGGCAGCGCGTTCAGGTCGACCTCGTCACCGCGCAGGACGACCTCCTGGACGGGGGCCTCCTTGACCTTCTTCGGCGGCACGTGCGCCATCGCGCCGAGCTTGCCGAAGGCGTCCCGCACACCGACGAAACCGTGCGGCAGCTCGGGCCGCAGCAGTCCGCCGATCTTCTCCCCGATCTCGTCGTAGGAGGTCAGGCCGAGCGCCTTCAGCAGGCGGCGGTCGGTGCCGAAGACGTTCATGGCGAGCGGCATGGCCGAGCCCTTGACGTTCTCGAACAGCAGGGCCGGTCCGCCGGACTTCTGCACCCGGTCGACGATCTCACCGACCTCCAGGTACGGGTCGACCTCCACCTTGATGCGCTTGAGGTCGCCGTCGCGCTCCAGTGCCCTGAGCAGCGAGCGAAGATCGTCGTAAGCCATG
Organism: Streptomyces thermoviolaceus; assembly: GCF_045209695.1. Taxonomy (NCBI): domain Bacteria; kingdom Bacillati; phylum Actinomycetota; class Actinomycetes; order Kitasatosporales; family Streptomycetaceae; genus Streptomyces; species Streptomyces thermoviolaceus. The sequence goes on from NZ_CP109280.1 coordinate 2,556,530, forward strand.
CGTCCCAGTATCGGCCACGCCCCGCGCCCGCCGCGGCACCGGGGCCCCGCCTCGCCGTGACGGCGTCTCGCGGTCAACACCCTGTGTACAGAACCGGATTGGACCGTGCACACAGAGCGACACGTGCACGGATGAGAAGCCGTCAGTGATGTGCGTCACCCGCACCCGGCATCTCAGGGGCCCCTGGAACGGACCGAACCGCCCGGGCAGTACGGCCTCCCGCCGCCGCCCGGGGTGCCGCCGCAGCAGCGGCACCGGGCCCTGACGGCCGTGGCGGGCATCGCCGCGACGGTCGGTGCGGTGGGCCGACCGGTGGCCGAGGCGGTCGACCGGGTGCTGTCCCTGATCCCCTCCTGATCCGCCGGCGCGTTCCACGGGTCCTCAGCGGGGCCGGGCGGGCGTCGTTGCGCGCGTCAGTCCGGGCGTCCCTCCCCGCCCAGCTGCTCGATCAGCCGCTCGAAGCGGGCCCGCCAGCCCGCCTCCGAGGAGGTCTCGCCCCGGAACTCGTGGGTGAAGCGCAGCACGCAGGCGGTGTCGCCGTCCCGTTCCAGGTGGAAGCGGAGGCGGCTGCCGTCCTCCAGGGTGTACTCGGCGATCCGGTCGACGTCCCAGGCGGTGACCCGGCCGCTGCCCAGGCCGCGCAGCGTGACCGTGCCGCCGAGCCGCGGCTGGAGCTCCTCGGCGACGGTGAACCACGTCGCGAGCCCGTCGGGGGTGGACAGCGTCGGCCAGACCGCCTCCATGGGGCGGGGAAGCCGCACCAGGAAGTGGAGCAGGTGGGTGTTCCCGTGGACCTGGCTGGTGCCCTGTTCGACGGATCCGGTCATGACACCAGCGTGCCGCGCCCCGCTCCGGCGCGCACATGTGCGGCACCCGCACCGGCACGCGCACGTGTGCCGTATGTGCGGCGGGCCGGTCCCGCCCCCGCCTGCGGTGCGGGGGCGGGACCGGCCCGTCCGCCGGGCGCACCGGGCGCCCGGCGGGTGTCACACGCCGTGCGGGATCACACGCCCGCGTAGGAGTGCTTGCCGCCGACGAAGATGTTCACGCCGTAGTAGTTGAACAGCCAGCAGGCGAAGGCGACCAGCGCGATGTACGCGGCCTTGCGGCCCTTCCAGCCGGCCGTGGACCGGGCGTGCAGGTAGCAGGCGTAGGCGACCCAGGTGATGAAGGCCCAGGTCTCCTTGGGGTCCCAGCCCCAGTAGCGGCCCCAGGCGGACTCGGCCCAGATGGCGCCCGCGATGATCGTGAACGTCCACAGCGGGAAGACGGCCGCGTTCACGCGGTAGCAGAACTTGTCCAGGGTCGCCGCGGCGGGCAGCCGCTCCAGCACCGAGGAGGCGAAACGGCCGGGGGTGCCGCCGGAGGCCAGCTTGTTCTCGTAGGAGTCCTTGAACAGGTACAGCAGGGTGCCGACCGCGCCCACGTAGAACACCGCGCCGCACAGGATCGCGGTGGAGACGTGGATGTACAGCCAGTACGAGTGCAGCGCCGGGACCAGCTGGTCGCTGGCCGTGTACAGGACGGTGACCGCGAGGCCGAGGTCGAGCAGGACCGTGGTGGTCAGGAACAGGCCGAGCCAGCGCACGTTCTTCTTCAGGGCGAGCAGGGCGAGGTACACGCCCACCGCGACCGTGGAGAAGGTGATGTTGAACTCGTACATGTTGCCCCACGGCGCCCGCTCCACGGACGCCGCGCGGGCGACGACGCCGGCCGCCTCCACGACGAAGGCCAGCGTGGTCAGGGAGATGGCGATGCGCCCGTACAGGTCGCCCTGCTCGTCGCCGCCGTGCGCACCGGGGCCGTCGGGCACGTCCCGGGAGCCGGCCGCGGACCGGACGACGACCTTGGGCCGCTCCAGGACGGCGGTGCCGCCGGCGGACTTCACCGTCACCGCCGGGCCCTGCGCCGCGGCGGCCGTCTCCTGCTTCTTCGGCGCGGTCAGCGCGGCGGCGGTGCGGGCCACCTTGCTGCGGCTGCCGAAGAGCCATTCCGCGATGTACGCGAAGAACGCCAGCGTGTAGACGGCCATCGCGGAGTAGATCAGCGTGTTGCTGATCTGCGCGAGTTGCTCGTTGACCGTGGCGGCCAACTGGATGGGTGCGGCGAGTGTCACTTCTTCTGCTCCCCTTCGGCGGGTACGGGGGTGGCGGCGTCCGGCCTCCGGTCGGGGGCGGCGTCGGAGCCGGAGCCGGCGTCGGGGTCGGTGGCGGCGTCGGAACCGGCCTCGGAACCGGAGCCGGCCTCGGCGTCGGTGCGGGTGGGTGCCGTGTCGTGGACCAGGGCGGCCAGGTCGCCGATCTCCTCGGGCAGCTTGGCGGACTCGCTGCGGCCCAGGCCGGCGACCTCGACGACCGTCACGCCGTCGGCGCCGGGCACGGCCCGCACCCACACGCGGCGCCGCTGGATGAACAGCGAGCCGGCCAGTCCGGCGAGGGCGGCGACGGCGCCGGCCAGCGCCCAGCCCTGGCCGGGCTGCTGGACGATCTGGAAGCCGGCCCACTCCTTGATGTCCTTGTCGAAGGTGATGGAGCCGGCGCCGCCCGGCAGCTGCATGGTCTCGCCGGGCAGCAGGCGGGCCTTGAGGATGTTGCCCTTGTCGTCCGTGAACGGCTTCAGCTTCGGGTTCTTGGTGTCCAGCTGGTAGACGTTCTGCGGCACGCCCGCGTCCACGCCCAGGTCGCCGTGGTAGGCGCCCAGCGCCAGCACCGGGAAGTCCAGGCCGGGGAACTGCGAGAACATCGAGTCCTGGCCGACGCCCCCGAAGGTGGGCACGAAGAACGCGGCGAAGCCCAGCTGCTCCTTCTTGCCCTGGGGGTCGGTGTAGCCGTCCATGACCTTGATCGCGCCCTGCGAGGTCGCGTTGGCGTCGAGCGGCAGCAGCGGCACGGCCTGGTGGTAGATCACCTTGCCCTTGCCGTCGCGGACGGTGACGGTCGGGGCGTACCCGTGGCTGACCAGGTAGACCTTGGCGCCGTCGACCTCCAGCGGATGGTTGACCTTGATGGTCTTGTGCTGGGGCTTTCCGTCGGCGCCCTTGCTGTACTCGACGTCGGCCTCGAAGGTGCGCGCGGTGCCCTTGTTGGGGCCGCTGCGCTCGTAGGTGCCGGTGAACTTCTTCAGGGTGAAGCTGAACGGCACCAGACTGTCGTCGTCGAACAGGTTGCCCGACTTGAAGTCGTCGTACTGGGTGAGGGTGTTGGCGAAGCCGTCGCCCTCGACGATCAGCTTGTTGCCCTCGGTCTTGTACAGCTGACCGCAGGCGAAGGCGACCAGCATCACGATGAGGGAGACGTGGAACAGCAGGTTGCCGGCCTCGCGCAGATAGCCCTTCTCGGCGGCGACGGCGTCACCGGCGGTGTGGGCGCGGAACCGCCGCTGCTTGAGGATCCGCAGCGCGGCCTCGCGCACCTGCTCGGGTGCGGCGTCGGTGCGCCAGGTGGCGTACGCGGGCAGCCGGTTCAGCCGGCGCGGGGCCCTCGGCGGGCGGCTGCGCAGCTGGCCGACGAACTGCCAGGTGCGCGGGATGATGCAGCCGATGAGCGAGACGAACAGCAGGATGTAGATCGCGGAGAACCACACCGAGCTGTAGACGTGGAACAGGCCGAGCTTGTCGTAGATCGGCCCGAGGGTCGTGTGGGCCTGCTTGAACTCCTCGACCTTCAGCGCGTCGCTGCCGTTCTGCGGGATCAGCGAACCCGGGATGGCGCCGAGGGAGAGCAGGAACAGCAGCAGCAGTGCGACCCGCATGGAGGTCAGCTGCCGCCAGAACCAGCGCGCCCAGCCGATGGTCTCGCGCACCGTCCAGGCGAGCCGGCCGGCCGGGCCGGGGGCGCGGTTGCCGCCGAAGGAACCGGGGACCGCCGTCTCGGTGGGGGCGGTGGACAGCTGCGCGCCGGCCGCGTCCAGGTCGTCCGCGCCGGCGGGCGCGGTGGCCGGGTTCTGCTCGGCGCCGGTGTCCGGTGTCGTCTTGCTCATGGATCAGATCCCCACAGTGAAGCCGGTGGACCAGGTCTGCATCTGTTGCACCAGCCGGTCCCAGACACCGGTCAGCAGCAGCAGGCCGGTGACGATCATCATCGTGCCGCCGAGGCGCATCACCCAGACGTAGTGGCGCTTGACCCAGCCGAAGGCGCCGAGCGCCTTGCGGAAGGCGACCGCGGTGAGCACGAACGGTATGCCGAGGCCGGCGCAGTAGGCGACGGTCAGCAGGGCGCCGCGCCCGGCGCTGGCCTGGTTGGAGGACAGGGCCACGACGGAGGCGAGGGTGGGGCCGATGCACGGGGTCCAGCCGACCCCGAACAGGGCGCCGAGCACGGGGGCACCGACCAGTCCGGTGGCGGGGCGCCGGTGCAGGCGGAACTCCCGCTGGCTGATCCAGGGCAGCGCCCCCATGAAGAACAGCCCCATCAGGATCATGATCACGCCGAGGACCTTGGACAGGACGCCCTTGTAGTCCTGCAGGGTCTGGCCGAAGTAGCCGAACAGCGCGCCGCCGGAGACGAACACCACGGTGAAGCCGAGCACGAACAGCGCGGCACCGGTGGCCATCCGCCCACGCCGGGCCTCGGCCAGGTCGGTGCCGGTGACCCCCGTCACGTAGGACAGATAGCCGGGCACGAGCGGCAGCACGCAGGGCGAGAAGAACGACACGAGCCCGCCGAGCAGCGCGATGGGCAGCGCGAGCAGGAGGGCTCCGCTGAACACCGTCTGGTTGGGGTCAGTGGCTGCGGCCAGTAGCACGACGGCTCACTTCTCCGCGACGACCGGGTCGAGCATCTTGTGCAGCTTGTCCTCGCTGAGCGCCTGCAGCGCGCGGGCCGCGATCCTGCCGTCCCGGTCGATGACGAGCGTGCTCGGGATGAGCTGCGGGTTGAGCGTGCCCTTCTTGAAGCGGAGCATCAGCTTGCCCGTCGGGTCGTACAGGCTCGGGTACGGCACGTCGAAGTTCTTCTCGAACTCCCGGGCCGGCCGGGTGCTGGTGTCGCGGGTGTTGATGCCGACGAACTGCACCCCCTGGGACGCGGTCTCGCGGGCGACCTTGGCCAGGTTCGGTGCCTCGGCCCGGCAGGGCGCGCACCACGAGCCCCACACGTTGAGCACCACGACCTTGCCCTTGTAGGAGGCGAGGTCGAGGTGCTTGCCGTCGATGGTGGTGCCGGACAGGTCGGGTGCCGGCTTGCGCTCGTCCTTCTTCACCGTGGCGATGCCGTCGGAGCCGGTGATGAAGTTGGTGTTGCCTCCGCCGCCGGAGGTGCCGCCGGAGCCGCACGCGGTCAGGACGAGTGCCGCGACGGCTGAGCCGACGGCGAGCAGGGCGGCCCGGCTGCGGGCACGGGCGGTGCGCGGACGGAGCGAACGGTCTGCCCGGTTCGAACGCTCAGGGGCGCGGCATGCGGCACTCATGTGAAAAGTTTCGCATGCCCCATCCGGGGATCTTGGGCGCCCCCCTGCCGGGCGGAAAAGCGCATTTCAGGCGGTGTTTCGCGCCCCTTGTGCCCCGGTGGAGCCAGTGACCTGCGTCTCCTTGAGGAACTCTTTCCAGCCACCGGCCGGCTCCTGCCCGACGTCGAGGGTGCGCAGTTTGGCGAGCACCTCGGGCTTCTGCACGTCCAGCCAGTCGACGAGCTGCCGGAAGGAGACCAGGCGCACATCCGCGCCCTGCTCCTTCTTGCGCGCGATGTAGCGGACGGCCTCCTCCACGGCGTCCATGTAGATGCCGCCGTTCCACTGCTCGAAGTGGTTGCCGATGAAGAACGGCGCCCGGTTGGTCCGGTACGCGCGCTCGAAGCCCGCGATGTAGGCGCGGGCGGACTGGGTGCGCCAGTCGGGGTAGTGGTAGCTGGGGGCGTTGGTGGAGTTCACCGACTGGTTGGCCAGCATGTTGTAGTCCATCGAGAGGACCTCGAACGAACGGCCGGGGAAAGGTATCTGCTGCAGCGGGAGGTCCCAGATCCCCATCCGCTTCACCGGCCACACCTGGCGGCCGCCGGGCGAGGAGGCGTCGTAGCGCCAGCCCAGCTCGCGGGCGGCGGGCAGCAGCTGGTCCTGGCCGAGCAGGCAGGGGGTGCGGCCGCCGACCAGTTCCTTGTCGTAGTCGAACGGCAGGGCGGGCAGGTCGTGCCAGCCGGTGTGGGTCCGCCACTGCTTCACGAACGACTTCGCCTGGTCGATCTCGCTGCGCCACTGCGCCGGCGTCCAGTTCGCCACCGAGCCCGAGCCGGAGCAGAAGTGGCCGTTGAAGTGGGTGCCGATCTCGTGGCCCTCCAGCCAGGCGCGGCGGACGTTGGCCAGCGTGGACTTGATGTGCTCGTCGGTCAGGTAGCCGATGTCGGAGGCACCGCGCGGGTTGTTCGGCGGGTCGTACAGGCGCTTCTTCGACTCCGGCAGCAGGTAGAGCCCGCTGAGGAAGAAGGTCATGCTCGCGCCGTGCTCCTTGGCGAGGTCCAGGAAGCGCGGGAAGAGTCCGTTGCCGACCTCGCCGGCCCCGTCCCAGGAGAAGACGACGAACTGGGGCGGGGCCTGGCCCGGCTCCAGCGGCACGGGCGCGGCGGGCTGGTGCGGCTGCCGACCGGTGTACTCCGTCGAGCCGTCGCCGATCGGCCGGGCCGGCTGCACCGTGGGCGTGCCGGTCGCACCGGCGCCGGAGGTGCCGGTGCGACCGGATGCGCCGGTGGCGTGCAGGCTGCCGCAGCCCGCGAGCCCGGCGGTGGCGGCCGCCGCGCCGAGCCCGAGCATTCCCCTCCGGGTGAAGGTGCGCATGAGATCCCCGATCGTCGCGTCCTCTGCAGTGGTCACCCACACAGAGGACGCGACGAGGGCAGCGGTTGACCCGCTGATGTACGGAGATCGTAACGATCACGGGGTAGCCATGCGACGGTGACGCCGGGTGCATCGTCCCGTCACGGTGCGCGGCTACGCCCCGAACGCCTTGCCCTGGCCCTTCACCGGCTTGGCGCCCGCCAGCAGGTGGGCGGGCACCAGGTCGCGGGCCGGCTCGGTGTAGCCGACCGAGACGATCCGGTCGCCCTGGTACGTGAACGTGGTCAGCGAGGCCAGCGTGCACTGCCGCTTGCGCGGGTCGTGCCACAGCCGGCGCCGCTCCACGTAGGAGCGCACGATCCAGATGGGCAGCTGGTGGCTGACCACCACCGCCTCGTGCCCGCGCGCGGCGTCCTTCGCGGCGTTCAGCGCGGCGGTCATCCGCACCACCTGGTCGATGTACGGCTCGCCCCAGGACGGCTTGAACGGGTTGACCAGGTACTTCCAGTTGGCGGGCCGGCGCAGCGCGCCGTCGCCGACGCCGAAGGTCTTGCCCTCGAAGACGTTGGCCGCCTCGATCAGCCGCTCGTCGGTGGCGACGTCCAGGCCGTGCGCCTTGGCGATCGGCGTCGCCGTCTCCTGCGCCCGCTCCAGGGGCGAGGCCACCACATGGGTCACGTCCCGGGAGGCGAGGTGGTCGGCGACCCGCTCGGCCATCCGCCGGCCCAGGTCGGACAGGTGGTAGCCGGGCAGCCGCCCGTACAGGATGCCCTCGGGGTTCTCCACCTCGCCGTGCCGCATCAGGTGGACGACGGTGATGTCCTGGTTGTCCTTCTGCGCGCTCATGCCGTCGCCTCCGCTGCCGCCCGGGCCGCCGCCGGCAGGGCGTCGGCGATCCGCTCCAGGGCCCGCTCGTCGTGCGCGGTGGAGACGAACCAGCACTCGAAGGCGGACGGCGGCAGGTAGACGCCGTGCGCCAGCATCGCGTGGAAGAACGCGGTGTAGCGGTGCGTGTCCTGCGCCTTGGCGTCGTCGTAGTCGCGCACCGGACCGTCGGTGAAAAACACCGAGAACATGTTCGAGGCGTTCTGCACGGTGTGCGCCACGCCCTCCTTGGCCAGCGCCTCGGACACCATGGCCCGCAGCTTCTGCGAGACGTCGTCGAGGTGCGCGTACGCCGCGTCGTCGAGCAGGCGCAGCTGGGCGAGGCCGGCGGCGGTGGCCACCGGGTTCCCGGACAGGGTGCCCGCCTGGTAGACGGGGCCGGCGGGCGCGAGGTGCGCCATGACGTCGGCGCGCCCGCCGAACGCCGCGGCCGGGAAACCGCCGCCCATCACCTTGCCGAAGGTCATCAGGTCGGGCTCGACGCCGTCCACGCCGTACCAGCCGGCCCGGCTGGTGCGGAACCCGGTCATGACCTCGTCGGAGATGTACAGCGCGCCGTTGTCCCGGCACAGGTCGCGCAGGCCCTGGTTGAAGCCGGGCAGCGGCGGCACCGCGCCCATGTTGCCGGGCGAGGCCTCGGTGATCACGCAGGCGATCTCGTCCGGGTGCGCGGCGAAGGCGGCACGCACCGCGTCCAGGTCGTTGTACGGCAGCACGATGGTGTCGCCGGCCTGCGCACCGGTGACCCCGGGCGTGTCCGGCAGGGCGAACGTGGCGACGCCCGACCCCGCGGAGGCCAGCAGCGCGTCGACGTGCCCGTGGTAGCAGCCGGCGAACTTGATCACCTTGCTGCGCCGGGTGAAGCCGCGGGCCAGCCGGATCGCGGACATGGTGGCCTCGGTGCCGCTGGAGACCAGCCGCACCTGCTCCAGCGGTGCGACGCGGGCGACCATCTCCTCGGCGAGCGCCACCTCGCCCTCACCGGCGGTGCCGAAGGACGTGCCGCGGGCGACCGCCTCCTGCACGGCGGCGATCACCTCCGGGTGGCTGTGCCCGAGGATCATCGGCCCCCAGGAGCACACGAGGTCGACGTACTCCCGCCCGTCGGCGTCCGTGAGGTACGCGCCCTTGCCGGACACCATGAACCGAGGCGTACCGCCCACGGCGCCGAAGGCACGCACCGGGGAGTTGACACCACCGGGTGTGACGGCCGCCGCACGGTCGAACAGCGCCTGCGAGGCGGGGGCTTCGTATGGGTATGGCAGTTCGCTCATGACCTGCGACTTCTCCGATTCCTCGGGATTTCCTCGGGATGGTCCCGGACGACGTGCATCCGCCGGTGGGCAGTGACCCAGTTCAGGGTAGGCCAGCGGGGTCCGGGAGCCGGGAGCGGAGTGGGTGGGGGATGTGCCGCACGGGGGTGTCCGGCGGAGATCCGGCCGACGCCCGGCGCACGTCGGGCGGACGTTTCCCGGATGTGCGGAAGCACGGCGGAACCAGCCAATTCCCCGGTCCCATCTGAGAAACTGGACGCCGCGTACGTATGACAGGGCGAAGGGTCGTGTCGAGGGCCGCGCGGGTCCCCGTGGCGAGTTGCGGTGAGGCACGTTTCGGCGTGCGACCGCGGGGGAGGTCACTGACACGATGATCAGGTTGCGCGGCTGAGGGCACGCACCTAGAACAGCAGTCGGGTGGAGATATGCATCGCGGTGGCGGACTGGGCGGGGGGACTGACGACCTGGGTCCTCGACGTGCCCGGCGGGGAAGACACCGGCGCGACGCGGGGGGCTCGGCCGAGGCACGACAGGAACAGCAGGGCGCACCGAACGAGCCCGAGCGGCTCGACCGGCGGATCGAACACCGGACCGATCACCGGCTGGACCGGCTCGGAGCAGGAAGCAGGCATGGTGGTCGGGTGGGGGTGACGTACAAGTACTTCGGCGCGCCGGACGGCGCGACCGCGGCACGTGTCCCGCTCTCGATGCGCCCCGAGGAACTCGGCGGCGACGAGCTGGGCATGAACGGCATGTTCACCCGGATCAAGCCGGAGACCATGGCGGCGATGGTGCTCACCGGCATCGAGGGCGTCCCTCTGCACCGGGTTCCCCCGCTGGAGCTGGTCGTCCTGCACCCCGACTACGCGGTGGTCAAGCTGCCCATGACGGTCGTCGACCCGCTGCGCGGCATCGGCGAGGAGGCCGTCGGCGCGGCCGCCTTCATCTGGTCCACGGTCCCCGACCGGGGCGGCCCCCGCGACGCGTTCGACGTCTACCGGCTGCTGCGCGAGTGGCGGGACTTCAGCCGGCGGCTGCACGAGGCGGGGCACCAGCCGTACTGCCTGGTGTGGCCCTGAGCGGAGACGGCCCACGGCCCGGGGTGCGCGGACCGGCGGCGGTGAGCCGCGGCGCCCCGGCAGCCCGGGCGGTCAGACCCGCTCGAGCGGGCGGTGCGGCCCCTCGGGCAGCTCGGCCCGGACGGTGTCGCCGGGGCGGACCTCGCCGCCGCGCACGACGACGCCCATGACGCCCGCCTTGCGGACGAGCGTGCCGTCCTCCTCGCGGCGCAGCACCTGCTTGAGCAGTCCCGGCTGGAACGCGTCGATCTGCCGGCAGGGGTTGCGCAGCCCGGTGACCTCCACGACCGCCTCCGCACCGAGGTGCAGCAGTGTGCCCGTCGGCAGGGCGAGCAGGTCGATGCCGCTGGTCGTGATGTTCTCCCCCAGATCCCCGGGGGACACCGCGAATCCCGCGCGGGCGACCTCGTCGAAGAGTTCCTCGTGGATGAGGTGCACCTGGCGCAGATTGGGCTGAGTGGGGTCCTGGGCGACGCGGGAGCGGTGCTTGACCGTCACCCCGGCGTGGACGTCCCCCGCCACGCCGAGCCCCGCCAGCAGGGTGATGCTGTCCCGGTTCGGTTTGGTGAACGAGTAGGTGCCGTTGCTGCTGACCGCTGTGACGACAGCGCTCATGGGGTCCCCCTCATCGGCTCGCGGGCAGATGTGCCCGCGTCGATCCTATGTGCGGATGTGCGGCGGGGTACGGCGTTCCTGGGGGCGGCAAGGAGGGGATCCCGTGTCCGGCGGACGACGGCCGGTTTCACCCTTGGATGGGCTACTACGTACTGTAGGGTCCGGCTCGCCGTCATCCGTGAACGGGGGATCGAACCATGCAGGAAGCTCCGTGTCCGCCCCCGTCCTCCTCGTCCGACGAGGAGGACGGCATCGGGGTCGGTCCGACCGTCGCGATCCTGGTCGTGAGTCTGGTCGTCGCGGCCGTCGGCGTGCACGAGCTGTGCGGATTCGGCCTGCACGCCCTCGATCCGCGGCCGCGCCTGTTCACCAACGGCTTCACCACCGCGGGCGTGATCGTGGCCACGGTGGCGGCGGGTGCCGCCGTCGGCAACCTCGCCTGGCTGCTGACGGCGTCCCGCAGACGCGCCGCGGGCACCGCCCGGGACGGCGGCACCGGTGACCGGAACGGCACGGGACCGGACGGCACCGAGCGGGAGGCGGAACCCGCTGCCGTGCGCGGAGTCCCGTCCGCGGTCGGCGCGGTCGCCTCCTCGGCCGCCGCCGAGGACTGAGCGCCCCGCCTCGTCCGCCCTCTCCCCTTCTCCCGGCCCCGTTCCCGTCGGCTCCGTCGGTTCTGCCGGTGGCCGGGTCGGGTTCCCCCGGCTCTCTCAGCCCCCACGGGCCGCGTCGGCTGTCCCGTCGCTCTCACGCTGCCCCCGGTGCACCCGGTCCGCACCTGCCGCGCGCGGACGGTCACGGACGGCCGTCCCGTCCCCCTCGGCGCCGCCGTCCCGGCCGCCGTGCTGGTCCGGGAGCACGCCCACCGTGAAGCCGATCACCGCACCGCCTCCCTCGCGCCGGGAGGCGAACGGCACCCCGCCGTGCGCCAGGGCCACCTCCCGCACGATGGACAGCCCCAGCCCGGAGCCGGGCTGGGCGCGGGCGTCGGGGGCGCGGTAGAAGCGGTCGAAGATGCGCAGCAGATCGCCCGCGGCGACACCGGGGCCCCGGTCGAGGACCTCGACGCGGACGGCGCCGGGCAGCGCGGGCCCGGAGACGGCGATCTCGATGGGTGCGGTGCCGCCGGGGTCGAACTTGGCCGCGTTCTCGACCAGGTTGGAGATCGCCCGTTGCAGCCGGCCGGGCCGGCCGTCCGCCGTGGTGTCGCCGCTCGCCCGCACCACGATCTCGCGGCCGGTGCGGCGGCGGGCACGGACGGCCACCTCCTCGGCGATCTCGGCCAGGTCGACCCGCTGCGGCGGCTCGGTGTCGGACTGCCCAGCGGCCAGGTCGACCAACTCGTTGACCAGATCGGTCAGTTCGCGCGCCTCCTGGGTGAGGTCGGCGACCAGTTCGTCGCGGGTGGCGGGCGGCAGCTCGTCGATGCGGCGCAGCAGGGTGATGTTGGTCCGCAGCGAGGTCAGCGGGGTGCGCAGCTCGTGCCCGGCGTCCTGGACCAGGCGGCGCTGGTCCTCCTCGGACTGGGCGAGCCGCCCCAGCATGCGGTCGAAGGCCCGGCCGAGGCGCCCCACCTCGTCGGAGCCGGTGACGGGCACCGGGACGCCGAGCTGCCGGGTGCGGGCGACGTTCTCGGCGGCGGAGGTGAGCGCCACCAGCCGGCGGGTGATGCGCCGGGCCAGCCACCAGCCGCACAGTCCGGCCGCGACCACCACGATCGCCATCAGCACGAGGGTGCGCCGCTGCAGCTCGTGCAGGAGGTCCTCGGTGTCGCTGAACTCCTGGGCGATCTGGACGGCGCCGCGGCCGTCGCCGAGCGAGACGGTGGCGATCCGGTACATGCCGTCGCCGACGACCACGTCCGTGTGCTGCACGGTCCGCCCGGCCGCACGGGCGGCGGCGACGGCCCGGTCGGCGTCGGTGACGGGCAGCTGCGGGCTGCCGTGGTCCACGATCTGCCCCTGCGCGCCGAGCACCTGCACGTCGGTGCGGGCGGGCCTCACCACCTCGTGGCCGGGGCTGGTGGAGGAGAAGTCCACGGGATGCCGGTCGTAGCGCCGTACCTCGTTGCGGACGTCCTGCACGACCTGGGTGAACACCGACTGCTGGTCCACGCGCACCAGGCGGGCGGCGGAGTCGTAGGACAGGATGCCGACGACGACCGTGACGGCGGCCGTGACCAGGGCGAAGGTCACGGCGAAGGTGGTGCGCAGCGACGACAGCCGGGGGCGGGCGAACAGCCGCGCCGGGCGGCCCACTCAGGCCTCCCGGAGCACGTATCCGACCCCGCGCACGGTGTGGATGAGCTGCGGTGCGCCCGGCTCGTCGAGCTTGCGGCGCAGATAGCCGACGTACACGGCGAGGTTCTTGGAGCCGGGGCCGAAGTCGTAGCCCCAGATGCGGTCGTAGATGGTGGAGTGGTCCAGGACGATACCGGCGTTGCGGACCAGCAGGTGCAGCAGTTCGAACTCGGTGCGGGTCAGCTCGATCTCGCGGCTGCCCCGCCACACCCGGCGGGCCTGGACGTCGATGCGGATGTCCGCGGCCTCCACGTGCCGCCGCTCCGGTGCCGGCGCCTCCCGGGCGGCGGCCTCCTCCGCCGCGCCCGCCGGGGCGGCGGGAACGGCGGCGGGGCCGGTGCGGCGCAGCAGGGCGCGCAGCCGGGCGAAGACCTCCTCCACGTCGAACGGTTTGACGACGTAGTCGTCGGCGCCGGCGTCCAGGCCGGCGATCCGGTCCGCGGTCTCCACCAGGGCGGTGAGCATCAGGATCGGGGTGCGGTCGCCCTCGGCGCGCAGCTCCCGGCACACCTGCAGTCCGTCCATGCCGGGCATCATCACGTCCAGGACGAGGACGTCCGGCGGGTTCTTGTGCGCCTGCGCCAGCGCCTCCACTCCGTCGGCGACCGCCGTCACCGCGTAGCCCTCCAGGGTCAGCGCCCTCTTCAGTGCGTGGCGGATGGCGCGGTCGTCTTCGGCGAGCAGCACAGTCTGAGGCACGCGTCCAGTCTGCCAAGGCGGCCGCGCTCCCAGCAGGGCCCCGGTGGCTGCCGTGCGGCCGTTTCACCGGCCTTGCACCGGCCGTGACGGCGGGGCCGGGACGACGTGAGGCGGGCAGAGGACGACGGGGCGCCGTGTCCCGCGGGACGGGGGACGCGCCCCGGCGTCACTCGGCGTCGGCCCGGGCGGCCAGCCGCGAGGCGTGGGTCGGTGCGTCGGGCACACCGGCCGGGCGGGCCTTGGCGAACTCCTCGCGCAGCACCGGCACGACCTCCTCGCCGAGGATGTCCAGCTGTTCCAGCACGGTCTTCAGCGGCAGCCCGGCGTGGTCCATCAGGAACAGCTGGCGCTGGTAGTCGCCCGCGTACTCGCGGAAGGTCAGCGTCTTCTCGATGACCTGCTGCGGGGAGCCCACGGTCAGCGGGGTCTGCGCGGTGAACTCCTCCAGGGAGGGGCCGTGGCCGTAGACCGGTGCGTTGTCGAAGTAGGGGCGGAACTCGCGGACCGCGTCCTGGGAGTTCTTCCGCATGAACACCTGCCCGCCCAGGCCGACGACGGCCTGCTCGGGTGTGCCGTGCCCGTAGTGGGCGTACCGGGTGCGGTACAGCTCGACCATCCGCTTGGTGTGCTCGGGGGGCCAGAAGATGTTGTTGTGGAAGAACCCGTCGCCGTAGTACGCGGCCTGCTCGGCGATCTGCGGGGAGCGGATGGAGCCGTGCCAGACGAAGGGCGGGACGCCGTCCAGCGGGCGCGGGGTCGCGGTGAACCCGCGCAGCGGGGTGCGGAACCGCCCCTCCCAGTCGACGACGTCCTCGCGCCACAGGCGGTGCAGCAGGGCGTAGTTCTCGATGGCCAGGTCGATGCCCTGGCGGATGTCCTGCCCGAACCACGGGTAGACGGGGGCGGTGTTGCCGCGCCCCAGCATCAGGTCGACCCGGCCGTCCGCGAGGTGCTGGAGCATCGCGAAGTCCTCGGCGATCTTCACCGGGTCGTTGGTGGTGATCAGGGTGGTGGCGGTGGACAGGATCAGCTTCTCGGTGCGCGCGGCGATGTAGCCGAGCAGGGTGGTCGGGGAGGACGGCACGAACGGCGGGTTGTGGTGCTCGCCGGTCGCGAAGACGTCCAGGCCGACCTCCTCGGCCTTCAGCGCGATGGCGACCATGGCCTTGATCCGCTCGCGCTCGGTCGGCGTCCGGCCGGTGGTGGGGTCCGGCGTGACGTCGCCGACGCTGAAGATCCCGAACTGCATGGTCACCCGTCCTCTACTTTGTTCACTCTTCAACTTCGCCGGGGAACCATCCTCGCACCCGGGCGTATTCCGCGCGGCCGGCACCGCCGGCGGACGCCACGGGAGACGCCCCGCTCGTCATGCCGCCCGGGGCGCCCCGCCTCCCCGTGCCGCCTCCGCGGCCGGCGCGGACCGGTCGTCCGGCCCCGGTGTCGTGTGCCGGCGCCAGGGCAGCAGCAGCGGTGTGACCAGCAGAAGCAGCCCGGCCCATCCGATCGCGGTGCGCGGGGTGGTGAGCGCGGCCAGCAGACCCCACAGCGCGGTCAGCAGCGCGGTGGTCGCCTTGCCCGTGAGCGACCAGGCCGACAGCGTTCGGGCCACCCAGTCCGCGGGGGTCTGCTCCAGCCGGTGGGCCGCGAGCACCGGGTTGAACACCGCACAGCAGAAGATCAGCACCAGCTCGACCGCCATCACCAGCACCAGTCCGGGCACACCCGGCCGGACCAGGACCAGTCCCACCGGCCAGCACACGCGCAGCACACCCGCGGTGAGCAGCACCCTGCGCTGCCCGTACCGCGCGACCAGCCGCCGCGCCAGCCGCGCCCCGGCCAGGCCGCCCAGGCAGGGCACGGCGAAGGCCAGTCCGTACTGCCACGGCGCGAAGTGGAGCGGGCCGAGCATCAGCACGGCCAGCAGCGGCGAGGACACCATGATCAGGGCGTTGACCAGAAGGGTGTTGAAGAACAGCGGGCGCAGTTCGCGATGGGCGAAGATGAACCGCCAGCCCGCGAGCAGATCACCGGCCCGCAGCCGCGTGCGCTGACGGCCCGTGGCGGCCGGTGCGGGCTCGCTGCCGCCGATCGCACGGATCGCCGCGGCCGAGAGCAGATAGCTGACCGCGTCGGCCGCCACCGTCGCCACCGGCCCGAGCCCGGCGACCAGCGCACCCCCGGCCGGCGGCCCCAGCACGCTCGCCGTCCAGGTCGTCGACTCGAAGCGGCTGGACGCCACCAGCAGACCGTCGGACGGCACCAGGCTCTTGAGATACGCGCCGCTCGCCGCGGCGAACGCGATGTCCGCCGCGGCCACCACCACCGACACCGCCAGCAGCTGACCGACGCCGAGGCCGCCCAGCGCGAAGGCCACGGGCACGCTCACCAGCACGGCGCAACGTACGAGGTCGGCCGCGATCATGACCGGGCGTTTGCGCCGGAACTCGATCCACGGCCCGAGCGGCACGGCCAGCAGCGCGCCCACCGCCGGTCCGGCCGCGGCCAGCAGCGCCACCTCGGCCGGGCCGGCGTGCAGCACCACCACGGCGATCAGCGCGAACGCGTCGAAGGCCAGCCAGGTGCCGAACGTGCTGACCGCATAGGCCGTCCACAGCCATCCGAACTGCCGTCCCGGCATCCGCCGCGCCGCCGTCATCCGTACCTCGTTCCCTGCCGGCCGGGCCCGGCTGCCGTGCCGGACGGCGCGTGGCGCGCACCGCCGGGCGAGAGACCGACGGTAGCCCGGCACCCTCCGACGGCCGTGTTCCTGCGCCGAGCCCGGCGACCGGTCCGCGCGCCCGCCCTGGTCGGGCGGCACCGGCCGTCACCGTGCGGCGGGTCAGCCTCCGCCGTCGCCGCACCGTGCGTCGTGACCGGATCCCACGTCACCGCCTGAGCCCGCGTCACCCCTCGAGCCCGAGCGGCCGCCTGAGCCCGCGTCATCGCCCGAGCCCGGGCCCGGGCCGCCGCCTGAGTCCGCGTCACCGCTCGAGCCCGCGTACAAGGTCGCGGCCGCGGTACGGCGCAGGAACGCCTCCGCGGCCGGCCAGGACCAGCCGTTGTCGACGACGAGGGTGCGCCAGCTCGACGGGCCGAACCAGAACCACAGGGCGTCCGCGGTCTCCTGCTCCGTCAGCACGGGACGCGGCGTGAGCCGGTGAAGGCGGCGGGCCGCGGCGGCGAGCGCCTCCCGGTAGGCCTCGGTCGCCCGCCGCCACAGGGCCTCCCCGTTCTCGTGGACCGGCAGGGCCTTGTGGATCACCTGGTGGACGCGGAAGTGCGTCTCGTTGCCGGCGCGGGTGCCGCTCGCCAGGACGTCGAGAACGGCCGCGGGTGTGTTCTCGCCGAGGATCCGCCGCACAGCCTCCTCGTGCCCGGACGCCCCCACGCCCCGGTCCACGATCCGGTCCAGCAGGTCGCTCTTGCTGCCGACACTGGCGAACACCGTCTTCGGGGAGACCCCGGCGGCGGCCGCGATGTCGGCGACGGTCACCCGGCCGTATCCGCGCTCCGCGAACAGCTCGGCGGCGCAGTCCATGATCCGCTCACGGGTCTGCACGGCGGCCTGCTCTCTCAGCGGGGAGTGGTACGAGCGCTTGGCGGACATGGCGCCCCACCCTACGTGCTGCACAGGCCACGCATTCATTAGGTACTCTCTCACCTCAATGAGCCGCCCCGTCCGGAGGCCGGCGCCGACGAGAGGCATGTACACACCATGGGGATGGACATCGACGTCCTGGGCCGAGAGCTCTTCCGCGTCCTGGAGACCACCGATCCCGATCTGGCGGCCCGGGTGGTCGACGACGGCTTCCACAACCGGGAGGCGGCGGTGGCCCCGCCCGCCTGCGCGACCCCGGGGCCCGCCGGGGTGCTCGCCTCGTCCGCCTGGATGCGCTTCGCCTTCGACGACCTGCACTTCGAGATCCTCGGCGCGGCGCGCAACGCCGATCAGCTCTGGCTGCGGCTGCGCATGCAGGGACGTCACACCGGCCCCTTCGTCCGCTTCCGCGAGGGCGTCCTCGACCAGGCCCTCCCGCCGACCGGCCGCAGGATCGACTTCGAGCAGATCCATGTGCTCGGGGTACGCGACGGGAAGGTCGTCCGCCACGAGGCGGTCCGCGACGACATCACGATGCTGGGCCAGCTCGGCGTCTTCCCGCCCGCCCCGGCGGCCCTGCGGAGGGTCATCGGCTGGAAGCTGACCGGGCGGGCCGGCCGTGCGGCCGCTCAGGTCGCCGAGGAAGCGGCCCGGGCGGCGAGCCTGGCCGGCGCCGCGTCCTGACGGCGCGCGGCCAACGGGCCGGTGGCCCGCGCGGCGCACGGGCCGGTGGCCGTCCGGGCGGCCGCGGGCCCGTGCGAGGCTGTGGGGCATGCCTGTGCTTCTCCGCTCCGCCGCGCTGTTCGTCCTGGCCGCGCTCTTCGAGATCGGCGGCGCCTGGCTGGTGTGGCAGGGCGTGCGCGAACACCGCGGCTGGCTGTGGATCGCGGGGGGCGTCCTCGCCCTCGGCGCCTACGGCTTCGCGGCCACCTTCCAGCCCGACGCCCACTTCGGCCGCATCCTCGCCGCCTACGGCGGCATCTTCGTGGCGGGCTCCCTCCTGTGGGGCGTGGTGGCCGACGGCTACCGGCCCGACCGCTGGGACATCACCGGTGCGCTGGTCTGCCTCGCGGGCATGGCCCTCATCATGTGGGCCCCGCGCGGCAACGGCTGAGGTTCGCCTACGCTGGGCGGAGCCGACCGCCGACCGACGAGGAGTCCCGCATGGCCACCGTTCCGCCCGCCGCCTCCCGGATCGCCGTCGTCACCGGAGCGAGCAGCGGGATCGGCGCCGCCACGGCTCGGCAGCTCGCCGAGGCCGGGTACCGGGTCGTGCTGACCGCCCGCCGCAAGGACCGCATCGAGGCGCTGGCCGAGGAGATCAACGCGGCCGGCCACTCGGCGACGGCGTACCAGCTGGACGTCACCGACCGGGCCGCGGTCGACGAGTTCGCGACCGCCTTCACCACCGTCGGCGTGCTCGTCAACAACGCCGGCGGCGCGCTCGGCGCCGACCCGGTCGCCACCGGCGACCCCGCCGACTGGCGCACCATGTACGAGACGAACGTCATCGGCACCCTCAACCTCACCCAGGCGCTGCTGCCCAAGCTGATCGCCGGCGGCGACGGCACCGTGGTGGTCGTCTCCTCCACCGCCGGCCACGCCACCTACGAGGGCGGCGCCGGCTACGTCGCCGCCAAGCACGGCGCCCATGTGCTCGCCGAGACCCTGCGCCTGGAGATCGTCGGGCAGCCGGTGCGGGTCGTCGAGATCGCGCCCGGCATGGTCAAGACCGAGGAGTTCGCCCTCACCCGTTTCCGCGGCGACGCCGAGAAGGCGGCGAAGGTCTACGAGGGCGTCGCGGCACCGCTGACCGCCGAGGACGTCGCCGACGCCATCACCTGGGCGGTCACCCGCCCCAGCCATGTCAACGTCGACCTGCTGGTCGTGCGCCCGCGCGCCCAGGCGTCGAACACCAAGGTCCACCGGGAGAAGTGAGCCATGACAGCGGACGACGAGGCTGCCCGGGCAGCCGAACGCGAGAACCTCGCCCTGGAGAAGAAGCGCGAGCGGTACGTCTGGTACTACCTCGGCTACTTCCTCTTCGGCATCCACATCGTCGCCTTCGTCATGATCTACGCGGTGCGGCACGCCAAGTGACGCGTGCCGCAGGCGCGAGGACGCGGACGGCACACCGCACCCCGCGTGCCGTACGACGCACACCGCGTGCCGCATGACACGCACCCGCATGCCGTACGACGCACCCCGCGTGCCGCATGACACGCACCCGCGTGCCGTACGACGCACACCGCGTGCCGCATGACACGCACCCGCATGCCGTACGACGCACCCCGCGTGCCGCATGACACGCACCCGCGTGCCGCATGACGCGCACGACACGGGCAGCAACCGCGCGACGGGCCGGACACCCCCGTGCGGGACCGTGCGGGAGGCGCCCGGCCCGTCGGGCGTCAGCCCTTGACGCACACGAACTGCTTCAGCCGCGCCACGACCTCGACCAGGTCCCGCTGCTGCGCCATGACCTGCTCGATGTCCTTGTAGGCCTGCGGGATCTCGTCCAGCACACCGGCGTCCTTGCGGCACTCCACGCCCCGCGTCTGCTCCTGCAGGTCCTCCACGGTGAAGCGGCGCTTGGCCGCGTTGCGGCTCATCCGCCGGCCCGCCCCGTGGGAGGCGGAGTTGAACGCCTTCTCGTTGCCGAGGCCCTTGACGATGTACGAGCTGGTGCCCATCGAACCGGGGATGATCCCGTACTCCCCGTGGCCGGCCCGGATCGCGCCCTTGCGGGTGACCAGCAGGTCCATGCCGTCGTAGCGCTCCTCGGCCACGTAGTTGTGGTGGCAGGAGATCTCCGGCTCGAAGACCGGCCGGGCCCCGGCGAACTCCCGGCGCACGACGTCCTTGAGCAGGGCCATCATCAGCGTCCGGTTGTACCTGGCGTACTCCTGCGCCCAGTACAGGTCGTTGCGGTAGGCGTCCATCTCCGGGGTGCCGGCCAGGAACACCGCGAGGTCGCGGTCGACCAGCCCCTGGTTGTGCGCCAGCGAGCGGGCGACACCGATGTGGTGCTCGGCCAGCTCCTTGCCGATGTTGCGGGACCCGGAGTGCAGCAGCAGCCACACCGCGCCGTCGTCGTCCAGGCAGCACTCGATCATGTGGTTGCCGGATCCGAGCGTGCCCAGCTGCGCCGCGGCCCGCTCCCGGCGGAAGCGCACCGCCTCGGCCACCGTGTCGAACCGGCGCCAGAAGTCGTCCCACCCGGCCGTCGCCATCCCGTGCACCGCCCGGGGTTCGACGGGCTCCTCGTGCATGCCGCGCCCCACCGGGATGGCCTGCTCGATCGCCGCCCGCAGCCGGGACAGATCGTCCGGCAGGTCGTTCGCGGTCAGCGAGGTCTTCACCGCCGACATCCCGCAGCCGATGTCGACACCCACCGCCGCCGGACACACCGCGTCCCGCATCGCGATGACGGAGCCGACCGTGGCTCCCTTCCCGTAGTGGACGTCGGGCATCACGGCCAGACCCTGGATCCACGGCAGGGCCGCGACGTCCCGCAGCTGCCGCATCGCCGCACCCTCGACCGTCGCCGGGTCGGCCCACATGCGGATGGGCACGCGCGCGCCCGGCACTTCCACGTACGACATGTCGGCCTTCGCCCCCCCGTGAATCAGAAAAACAAGAACAAACGTGAGGAAGCGCAATACCGGCGCCAGGGACGACGAAACAGGACAACGGACCGGCGCTCACGGCAGCGCGTGCGATACACATTGTTCTCGGCACACGCCGTCGCCCGGCAACCGATTTACCGGCGGGGACCTGCGATCACTCACGCACGACCACCGTCGAACCGTTCGACGAGAGGAGCCCGTCCGTGCTGCGGAAGGCCTACGGATCCGGCGCATCCGCCCTGCTCGCGGCCCTGCTGCTGACCGGTTGCACGGGCGGCTCGTCGGGCGCCGGCACCACCGACGGCGCCAACCCGGACGGTGTGGGCGCCGCGCGGACCCAGGCGCAGCCGGGCAAGTACCGCACCCTGCCAGAGGCCTGCAACACGGTCGGCCACAGCACCCTCGACTCCCTGCTGCCGGGGATCCGGCAGATCGCGGACCCGGGGCAGCGCGACAAGGCCTACGAGGGCGAGAACACCCTCACCTACGACACCGACCGCAAGGTCGGCTGCCGCTGGACGGCGGACTCCGCCCAGGCCACCGACCATCTCTCGATCGACTTCGAGCGGGTCGTCTCCTACGACAACACGGTCAGCGACGCCGGCCAGGCGGAGTCGGTCTTCGCCGCCAAGCTGAAGGCGGCCGGCCTGTCCGGGGCGTCCACGGGCGGGGGCGCCGGCCAGACCTCCGACGGCCTGTCCGCCGACGGGACCGTCTCCCCCTCGGATTCCTCCACCCCCACCGCGCCGTCGTCCCCGTCGTCCTCCACGACCGACCTGCAGTCCCGCACGCTCGACGGCCTGGGCGACGAGGCGTTCCTCGACGACCGGCTCGGCAGCTCGGGTTCGACGGCCCGGCAGCGCACGGTGACTGTGGCGTTCCGCACGTCCAACGTCATCGTGACCGTCGTGTACGAGGAACAGCCGGCGGTCGTCGGCATGGTCCCGGACAGCGAGGAAATGCAGGACAAGGCCCGGAAAGTCGCGGCGCAGCTGGCGGATTCGCTGGGCGCCTGAGCCGTTGCCACCCGCCCCGCGCCCGGGTACGCACCGACGGATCAGTACGACCATGTGAGCGGCGCAGCGCGTACCGTGGCCCCGCGGATCTGTTCCGACCGCAGGAACCATTCGCAGGAACCACGAGTGTCATGAGTGAAGGAACCATGCAGCGAGCAGCTCACCGAGACCAGCGTGACCGGCGCCCTGTGCCAGGCAAGCGGCGGGGCCGTGTCCTTGTGGGTGCGGCGGTCCTCCCCGTCCTGCTGCTGGCCGCGGCCTGCTCCTCGGACTCCGGCTCGGGCGACAAGGCCGACGCGACGCAGTCCCGGACGGCGAGCGCCTCGGCGAGCCCCGGCGCGAGCGCGTCGCCGACGGTGCAGCCGGCCCGCTACGCCAAACTGCCCGAGGCCTGCAAGGTCCTGTCGGACAAGACCCTGGACGACCTGGTGCCCAAGGCCGACGACTCCGGCAAGGAGGGCAAGTCCAGCGACCTGTCCCGGCGGGCCAGCTGCTCGTGGGACAGCCTGGAGAACCACGGCGTGGACGGCTCCCAGTTCCGCTGGCTGAACGTGTCGTTGCTGCGCTTCACCTCCGAGCAGACGCGGGGCACCGGTGAGGAGCAGGCGCACGAGTTCTTCCTCAAGCAGGTCCAGGACGCGCAGTCCACGGACGGTGCGAAGAACACCGCCACCCAGCAGGTGTCGGCGACCGGCGACGAGGCGACCGCGGTCCGCTACGACCTGAAGAAGAAGGAAGGCACCTTCAAGCAGCAGACGGTCGTGGCGCGGGTGGCGAACGTCGTGGTCACGGTGGACTACAACGGTGCCGGCCTGGCCGGGGACAAGACCCCGGACGCCGACGAGCTGGTGAAGCAGGCCGAGAAGGCCGCCGCGGAGGCGGTGGCGTCGGTGGCGAAGGCCAACGGCGACACCCTCACGTCGGATCCGTCCGACTCGGGTTCCTCGTCGGACACGGCGTCGCCCTCGAAGGACGCCGAGGGCGGCACGGACAAGACGGACGGCTCGGCGAGCCCGTCGCCGTCCGACTCCGCCTCCTCGTCGGACAACTGATCCATCGGTTCGCCGGAGAACCGATCCGCCGGTGAACGGTGGGGGCATCCGGTCCGGACATCATGAGTCGCACAAGTGTGCCACCCTGGTGCGCGCAACAACACGCACTGGGAGGGGAGTACGAGTGGCCGCGCCACTGCAGCTGACTCGGATGCACCGCGTGCTCATCGGCGTGGTCGTGTCGGGCGCACTGATCATCGCCGGGATCGGCTTCGCGGGTTCGTACGCGGCGGTGCGCACACTGGCCGTCAAGAAGGGCTTCGGCACCTTCAGTTATGTGTTCCCGATCGGTATCGACGCGGGTATCTGTGTGCTGCTCGCAGTGGACCTGCTGCTGACCTGGATCCGGATGCCCTTCCCGCTGCTGCGTCAGACGGCGTGGCTGCTGACCGCGGCGACGATCGCGTTCAACGGTGCGGCCGCCTGGCCCGACCCGCTGGGAGTGGGCATGCACGCGGTGATCCCGGTGCTGTTCGTGGTGGCGGTGGAGGCCGCCCGGCACGCCATCGGGCGGATCGCGGACATCACGGCGGACAAGCACATGGAGGGGGTGCGGCTGACCCGCTGGCTGCTGTCCCCGGTGCCCACGTTCCTGCTGTGGCGGCGGATGAAGCTGTGGGAGCTGCGCTCCTACGACCAGGTGATCAAGCTGGAGCAGGAGCGGCTCGTCTACCAGGCGCGGCTGCGGTCCCGGTTCGGGCGGGCCTGGCGGCGCAAGGCTCCGGTGGAGTCGCTGATGCCGCTGCGGCTGGCCCGGTACGGGGTGCCGCTCTCGGAGACGGCCCCGGCGGGTCTGGCCGCGGCGGGCATCGAGCCGGTGCTGATCCCGTCGGCCCCGCAGACCGGACCCTCCACGGCCGAGCACACCGCCGTGCCGGCCGCAGCGGCACCCGCCGGCTCCCGGCAGCCGCAGCTCGGCCCCGCCCCGGCCGCCGGGCAGCAGGCGGCGGAGCCGGAGACGAGCCCCTGGTTCAACGCGCCGCGCCAGATCGAGTACCGCGGCGACTACGACCCCACCTACGACCCGGCCGAGCAGTACGCGCACTGGTACGAGGAGCAGCGGCAGGCCGAGCAGTACCGGGACCAGTACGAGGAGGAGCCGCCGCCGTACGAGCCGGCCCCGGAGGAGACGGGCAGCTTCCCGATCCCCCCGGAGTTCCACCAGCAGGTCCCGCAGGAGGCCCACCAGGCCCACCAGGCCCAGCAGCAGAACCAGGCCCACCCGCAGGTCCCGCAGGAGGCAGCGCAGCAGCCGCAGATCCCGCAGCAGCGCATGGCCGCCGGCCCCGAGCAGCAGGCCGAGGGCGAGGTGCCCGCGCAGGCGGAGCCGGACGAGGAGGAGCTGTACCGCCTCTTCCGGGAGTCGGTCGGTGACACCCTGCCCACGCCGGGCGAGTTCTCCAAGGTGCTGGAGGCGGCCTACGGCCTGGCCCTGCCGGTCCGCGAGGTCGCGCGCATGGTCAACCGGTTCGGCAACCGCTTCAACGCGGAGATGACCGAGGACCACATCTCCTGACGTCCGCGATCGCTGACGTCCGCGATCTCCGCGATCTCCTGACGTCCGCGATCTCCGCGATCTCCTGACGCCGGCGATCTCCTGTCCCCCGCGGACGTCACGCATCACGAACCGCACGAGAAGGCATGAGCAGAAGGGGGGTGCCCGGTGTCACCGGGCACCCCCCTGTCGGCTGTCCGCGTCTTCGTGCGCGCCCCGTGCGGGGCGCGGTCCGCGCGGTCTCCTTACGCGCCGAGCAGCGTGCGGACCCGCTCCTGGCCCACCGCGAGCAGCAGGGTGGGCAGCCGCGGACCGGTGTCACGGCCGACGAGCAGGCGGTACAGCAGCGCGAAGAACGACCGCTGAGCGGTCTTGATCTCCGGCGGCAGCTCCTTCGGGCCGGCGTCGGCGGAGAACCCGGCCTGGACCTTCGGTACGCCGTAGACGAGGTGGGTGAGCCCGTCCAGCGACCAGTGGTCGGCCAGACCGTCGAGCAGCAGCGTGATGGACTGCCGGGACGTCTCGTCGAGCGACTTCAGCAGCTCGGTGTCCGGCTCCTCGCGGACGATGGTCCGCTGGTCGGCGGGGACGTGGGTGTTGATCCACGCCTCGGCCTTGTCGTACCGGGGCCGGGCCTCGTCCAGCGAGGTCAGCGGGTTGTCCGGGTCCAGGTCGCGCAGGATGCGCAGCGCCTGGTCCTGGTGGCCGGCGGTGATGTCGGCGACGGAGGCCAGCGTGCGGTACGGCAGCGGGCGCGGCGTCTTCGGCAGCTCGCCGGAGGCGGTGCCCACGGCCCGCGTGTAGGCCGCGATGTCACCGGGGAGCGCGGTGCCGGCGGCGACCTTGGCGGTGAGCCGGTCCCACTCGTCGTACAGGCGCTGGATCTCCTGGTCGAAGGCGATCTTGAAGGACTGGTTGGGCTTGCGCCGGGCGTACAGCCACCGCAGCAGCTGCGGCTCCATGATCTTCAGCGCGTCGGCCGGGGTGGGCACGCCGCCCCGCGAGGAGGACATCTTCGCCATGCCGGTGATGCCGACGAAGGCGTACATCGGGCCGATGGGCTGCTTGCCGCCGAAGATCGGCACGATCTGCCCGCCGACCTGGTACGAGGAGCCCGGCGAGGAGTGGTCCACACCGGACGGCTCGAAGATCACGCCCTCGTAGGCCCAGCGCATGGGCCAGTCGACCTTCCACACCAGCTTGCCGCGGTTGAACTCGCTGAGCCGGACGGTCTCGGAGAAGCCGCACGCGCTGCACGCGTACGTCATCTCGGTGGAGTCATCGTCGTAGGAGGTGACGGTGGTGAAGTCCTTCTCGCAGTTGCCGCAGTACGGCTTGTACGGGAAGTACCCGGCGGAGCCGGCCGAGCCGTCGTCCTCGGCGGCGGCACCCGACCCCTCGGCGGCCTCCAGCTCGGCCTCGTCGACCGGCTTGGTGCGGGCCTGCTGCTTCTTCTGCTCGGCCGGCTTGGGCTTGGTGCGGTACTGGGCCAGGATCGCGTCGATCTCGGCGCGGTGCTTCATCGCGTGCAGGATCTGATCGCGGTAGGCACCGGAGGTGTACTTCTCGGTCTGGCTGATGCCGTCGAACTCCACGCCCAGCTCGGCCAGCGACGCGATCATCGCGGCCTTGAAGTGCTCGGCCCAGTTCGGGTACTGCGAGCCACGGGGCGCGGGCACCGAGGTCAGCGGCTTGCCGATGTGCTCGGCCCACGACTCGTCGATGCCCTCGACCCCCGCCGGAACCTTGCGGTAGCGGTCGAAGTCGTCCCAGGAGATCAGGTGCCGCACCTCGTACCCGCGGCGGCGGATCTCGTCGGCCACCAGGTGCGGGGTCATGACCTCGCGGAGGTTGCCGAGGTGGATGGGGCCGGAGGGGGACAGACCGGACGCGACGACGACGGGTTTGCCCGGGGCGCGGCGCTCCGACTCCTCGATGACCTCGTCCGCGAAACGGGAGACCCAGTCGGTGGTCTCGGTGCTCTGAGCCACGATCGGCACGTCCTCTGTGTCTGAAAGGTTCTCGGTAGGTGGCCGCGGCAGGCGTCCGGCTCCCCGCGGGCGCCCGGCGGGCCACCCGCCGGCCACGGCCTGGCCGGTGCCATTGTCCCAGGCGCCCCGACTTCCACGAAAACGCCATTTCACCGGCGGGGCGAGCCGCCCGGGGCAGGGCGGGCACCGGACGAAAAAACTCGCTTTGCCCCCCGTGGGATACTGGGCGCGTCTATCCATCCCCACGAGGAGAACGGCACCCATTCCTATGGCCTCGGTCACGTCCCTCACATCCGCCGTCCACCAGCGCCTCGCGAACGCCCTCACGGCCGCCCTGCCGGAGCACGCCGACGCGGACCCGCTGCTGCGACGCAGCGACCGGGCGGACTTCCAGGCCAACGGCATCCTGGCGCTGGCGAAGAAGGCGAAGGCGAACCCGCGGGAGCTGGCGACGCAGGTCGTCGAGCGCGTCGTCTCCGGTGACGTCGTCCAGCAGGTCGAGGTCTCCGGCCCCGGCTTCCTGAACATCACGGTCACCGACAAGGCGATCATGGAGAACCTCGCCGCGCGCGCCGCGGACCCGGCCGGCCGGCTGGGCGTGCCGCACGCCGAGCGCACCGGCACCACCGTGATCGACTACGCGCAGCCGAACGTCGCCAAGGAGATGCACGTCGGCCACCTGCGCTCGGCGGTGATCGGCGACGCGGTGGTCAAGCTGCTCGAGTTCACCGGCGAGAAAGTGATCCGCCGGCACCACATCGGCGACTGGGGCACCCAGTTCGGCATGCTCATCCAGTACCTGGACGAGCACCCGCACGAGCTGGACCACAAGGCCGACACGGTCAGCGGCGAGGAGGCGATGTCCAACCTCGACCGCCTCTACAAGGCCGCGCGCAAGCTGTTCGACTCCGACGAGGAGTTCAAGACCCGCGCCCGGCGCCGCGTGGTGGACCTCCAGGCCGGCGACCCGCACACGCTGGCCATGTGGCAGAAGTTCGTCGACGAGTCGAAGATCTACTTCTACTCCGTCTTCGAGAAGCTGGACATGGAGATCCGCGACGCCGACATCGTCGGCGAGTCCGGCTACAACGACATGCTCGCGGAGACCTGCCGGCTGCTGGAGGAGTCCGGCGTCGCGGTCCGCTCCGAAGGCGCGCTGTGCGTGTTCTTCGACGACATCAAGGGCCCCGACGGCAAGCCGGTCCCGCTGATCGTGCAGAAGTCCGACGGCGGCTACGGCTACGCCGCCACCGACCTGTCCGCGATCCGCGACCGCGTGTTCAACCTCAAGGCGGACACCCTGCTGTACGTGGTGGACGCCCGCCAGGCGCTGCACTTCAAGATGGTCTTCGAGACCGCCCGCCGGGCCGGCTGGCTCGGTGACGGCGTCCGCGCCCACCAGCTGGCGTTCGGCACCGTGCTCGGCAAGGACGGCAAGCCGTTCAAGACCCGTGAGGGCGAGACGGTCAAGCTGGAGGACCTGCTCGACGAGGCGGTGGAGCGGGCCACGGCCGTGGTCCGGGAGAAGGCCGAGAAGGTCGGCCTGTCCGAGGAGGAGATCGTCGAGAACGGCCGGTACGTCGGCATCGGCGCGGTGAAGTACGCCGACCTGTCCACCTCCGCCGTGCGCGACTACAAGTTCGACCTGGACCAGATGGTCTCGCTCAACGGCGACACCTCCGTCTACCTCCAGTACGCCTACGCCCGGATCCAGTCCATCCTCCGCAAGGCCGGCGACGCCCGCCCGGTCGCCCACCCGGAGCTGGAGCTGGCCCCGGCGGAGCGGGCGCTGGGCCTGCAGCTGGACCAGTTCGGCGAGACGGTCCTGGAGGTCGCGGCCTCCTGGGAGCCGCACAAGCTGGCCGCCTACCTGTACCAGCTGGCGACGCTGCTGACCGCGTTCTACGACCAGTGCCCGGTGCTGAAGGCCGACACCCCCGAGCAGGTGGAGAACCGCCTGTTCCTGGTGGACCTCACGGCCCGCACCCTGCACCAGGGCATGGCCCTGCTGGGCATCCGGACGCCCGAGCGCCTCTGATCCGTCACTTCCGCATCACTCATCACCCGACATCACTCATCACCACGGCGCAGGGCGGTGTCCTCCCCCGCAGGACGCCGCCCTGCGCCGTGTCCGGCTGCCGCGGCCGGCTCCCCGCGAACGAGACTGCACCAGGGCCGGTCCGGCCCGCCACAGCCCGGCGCCGGATGACGGCCGAACGGGACGTCCCACGCGCTGACCAGCGCAAACGCCACCTGAGGAGACGGCACGGCGGGACGGCGGGCACGGCGCCGGATGGCCGAATTCGCCCCGGTACGGGAACCACGAACCGGTACGAGCCTTCTCAGCCGGGGCAGTATCCGTACAGGTCCGGCACCGGGACACCGGGACCACAGGACGCGAGTGGGGGAACATGTCGCGTTGGAGTCAGCTGCCTGCCGATCTGCATCCACGGGTCCGTCAGCTCGTGGTGGCCCTGCGACGGCTGAAGGACCACAGCGGGCTGAGCCTGCGGCAACTGGCGGCGAAGACGGGATACAGCGCGAAGTCGTGGGAACGGTATCTCGGCGGCCGGTCGCTGCCGCCGAGGGACGCCGTCGAGGCCCTCGCCAGGATCGGCGCCGGCGACCCGACCCGGCTGCTGGCCCTGTACGAGGTCGCCGCGGACGCGTGGCAGCACGCCCGCGGGCGTACCGGCGCACCCCAGGAGACGGCCGGAGACCGGGCCGCACCCGACGCGGCACCGCGGGGCGGGACGGACGGCACCGCTGCCGTGGGCGCGGGCGCCGGCACCGGGACCGTGCTCACGGACAGCGCTGCGACCGTGGGCACGGACGGCTCCGCGACCGTGCTCGCGGACAGCGCTGCGACCGTGAGCGCGGACGCCGGCACGGGCCTGCCGGACGACGTGCTGACGGCACCGGCACCGCGGCGTCCGCATCCCCGCGGCCGCGCCCTGCCCATCGCGGCCGTGGCGGCGGTGGTCACCCTGGTGCTGGCCGTCTCCTCGGTGATCCTGGTGCTCACCCGGTACTCCGGCGCCGACGACCCCGAGAGCGCGGTCACCGCCGCCTCCACCCCCGCCTTGCAGGCGGCGGCATCCTCGCCGTCCCGGCCCACGTACACCTGCCGGTTCCAGCGGCACGACGGTGCGTGGTACGCGGGCAACAGCCGCACCCAGGACGCCATCCTCGACACCGGCCTGGCCGGTCCGGACATCGCCGAGGCCCAGTGCCTGCTGCGCCGGGCCGGGTTCGACCCCGGCGAGGTGGACGGCATCTACGGGCCGAGAACGCAGGGCGCCGTCAAACGCCTCCAGCAGCAGGCCGGGCTGGTGGTGGACGGCATCGTCGGCCCCCACACCTGGCGGGTGTTGCGGGGATGACGGCACCCGGCCGGCCGGCACCGCCGTCCCGCTCCTCGTCCGCCGCGTCCGCGCCGTCGCCGTCCCCGGAGCTGGCCCGGCTGACCGCCGCGCTCCGTCAGCTGCGGCAACGCACCGGCCTGAGCCTGGCGGCCCTGGCACAGCGGACCACCTACAGCAAGTCCTCCTGGGAGCGCTATCTCAACGGCAAGACGCTGCCGCCGCGTCGCGCCGTGGAGGACCTGTGCCTGCTGGCCCGCGAACCGGCGGGACGCTGTCTGGCGCTGTGGGAGATCGCGGAGTCCGAGTGGTCCCGCCGCTCGGCCGCGCCGCCCGCGACGCCGGCACCGACCCCGGCCCCGGCCACGGCCACGGCCACGGCCAAAGCCACCGCACCGCCGCCGTCCGGCTCCGCTGATGCGGCCGTCGACACGACCGCCGATAGGACCACGACCGCGGACACGGCCGCCGAAGGCGCCTCGGCCGACGGACCCGCCCGGCCGCAGCGGTCCGGGTGGTTCCGGCGGCGAGGGGGTGCGGCACTGGCCGTGCTGGTGTCGGTGTGCGCGGTGACCGTCGGCAGCCTGGCCGCCGCGCTGGCGGTGCTCCCGCACCGGGAGGCGCCGCCCCGGTCGTCGCCGTCCGCACCGCCCGTCGTGTCCAAGGCCCGCTGCCGCGGCGCGTCCTGCGAGGGCCGGGACCCGATGCAGCTGGGCTGCTCCCTCCACCTGGTCACCGTCGCCTCGTACCGCACGGCCACGGACGCCCGCCTGGAGCTGCGCTACCACGAGCAGTGCCGGGCCGGCTGGGCCCGGATCTGGCACTCCCGGATCGGCGACCGGCTCACCGTGACCGCGGGCGGGCCCACCCGCACCGTCACGGTGCTCGACAGCATCGACGCCGCGTCCTACGTGTACACCCCGATGACCGCGGCCGGCCCCGGCACGCTGCTGCGCGCCTGCTTCCACCCGGCGGACGGCGGCAGGACGGAGTGCTTCACCGGCCGGGTTCAGCCCGCGGCCTCGCACACACCGCCGACGACGGAGTGACACCGGCGCAGGGTCCCCGGTCCCCGCTGCGGACGCGGCACGCCCCCTGCGGCCCCGCACCCGGCGACCGGCCCCGGCAGGTTCAGAAGTCCTCGATCAGCTCCCAGTCGCTCTGCCCCAGCGGCATCGCGTAGTACGCCTTCCCGGAGGCGCTGGTGCGGAAGGGCTTGCCGTGGTCGTCGATCCGCACGGTGCCGTGCCGATCGCCGCTGGACCAGTCCAGTTCCAGGTACCAGCGCACGTCGTGCCCGCTGGTGTGGGCCTTGACGTAGAAGACCTCCGGGTCGGACTCGCTCACCTTGTACGGGAACGGACGCTGCCCGGCGACCGGCTGGACCAGCGGGTTGCCCGCGTCGAGCGCGATGTCGAAGGCCGCGGTGTCCACACCGCCGCCGCAGCCGTTGCCCATCGCGTACTTGTTCCACGTCAGCGGGGCGCTGCTGCCGACCACCCGCACATGCAGGTCCTGCAGTACGACGGTCTGCGCGCCGGTGCCCTGGACGGTCAGCTTCACCGTCTGGTGGTCGGCGGCGACCGCGCCCATCGCGGCGGCCCAGCCCTCCGCGTCCTGCTGCACCGGCGGCGGCGGCACGTTCTGCGGGCTGCGGTCGACCAGCATGCTCTGTTCGCAGGGCACGTCCCAGTAGTAGGGCGTGGTGTTCACCGTGACGGGCACCGCCGGCACCTGGTCCGCGTCGGCACCGCCGGCGGCTCCGGCCGGACCGCTCCCGCCCGCCCCGGGAGTCCGGTGCGCACGGTCGGACGCGGTGGCGGTCGGCGTGCTCCCGTCCGTCTCGGAGGGGGACGCCGAAGGGCCGGTCGAGGCGCTGTGCGAGCCGCTCGCGTGCGCGGCGGACGCGGTCACCGCCGCGTCCCGCACACTGGCCGCCCGGTCGGAGTCCCCCGGCACCAGGTTCACCACGAGGGCCGTCGCCGCGGCCACGGCCACGATCCCCGTCCCGGCGAGGACCGCCGTGGACCACTTCTTCCGGCCCCGCCGCGCGGGTCCCGCCGCGTCCCCGGGCCGTCCACCGGCCACGGTGGCCACCTCGACGGCCGCCTCGACGGCCGCCTCGGCGGCCGGCTCGCCGTCACGCTCCGGGTCCTCCGCCTTCCCGGTACCGTCGCCCGCCGCAGCACCGTCGGCGGCGATCACACCACCGCTGCCGGCGGCCGCGCCTGCGCTGCCGGCGGCCGCGTCGTCGCTCGCCGCGTCGCCGGCCGCCCCGCGGCTCTCCTCACGGCCCGTCCCGCCGTCTCCGGCGGTCCTCTCGCCCGTCTGCTCACCGTCCGTGCCGCCCGCACCGACGGGGTCCGCCTCACCCGCCGTGGCCCCGCCGGCTGCGGACTCGGCCGCCGTGCCGCCCTGCCGCGGCTGGGCGGCCACCGCCCCGCCCGAGGCCGGAGCGCTCTGCTCCTTGGCCGACCGTTCGACGCCCCGCAGCGCGTCCGCACGGACCCAGCGGCGGTGCAGTTCGACCAGTTCCTCGGGTGTCGCCCGGCAGATGCGGGCCAGCCGCTCGACGGGGGCGTACTCCGTCGGTACGACGTCCCCGTTGACGTAGCGGTGCACCGTGGACGCACTCATGTGCAGCCGTTTGCCGAGCGCGCCGTAACTCAGACCGGACCGCTCTTTCAGCTCGCGCAGAAGCTCGGCGAACTCCTCCCCCGCCACCCTTTTCTCCCTCCCCCCGTCTCACGCCCGCATTCCAGGCGGACCGTGTTTTCCCAGGTCAGAGCCATTCCAGCGTTCCAGCGTCCCGCATATCGCGTCGCTGCTGGCAGCTGGGACGGATCCTCCCACAAGCTGTTGGCCATCGAGGACGCCGCCTCGGCCAACCAACCGAACGGCACCTCACCGACCACATTTCCTTCACACGACCCGGGGGATTTCCCATGTCTGTTCGCACCGCACGCCGCATCACCCGCACCCGTCTCTTCGCGACCGCCGCGCTCTGCGCCGCCACCCTGTCCCTGACCGCCTGCGAGAGCGGGACGGACAACGCGGGCAGCGACGCCACCCCGACGGCCGCCACCGCGCCCGCCTCCTCCGGCGGCTCGGTCACGCAGACCAGCGCGGGCACGGCGGGCAAGGGCGCGGCCAACGCCTCCGACGGAACCGACGGCGCCAAGGGCAGCACGAGCAGCGGCGGCTCCGCCGTCCAGGGCGGCAGCGACGACTCCGGCAAGCCGGCCCAGTGCACCGCCGGCACCACGAAGATCAAGGCGACCGTGGTGTCCCGCCCGATCAACCACCTGCTGCTCACCGCGACCAACACCGGCTCGGCGGCGTGCGTGCTCCCCCAGTACCCGGCGGCCCGCTTCGGCGACGCCCAGTCGGTGCCGCCGGTGGCCGAGTCCACCAAGCCGCAGTCGCTGACCGTGATCGAGCCGGGCAAGTCCGCCTACGCCGGTGTCCTGCTGTCGGCCGCCGACGGCAGCGCCGACCACGGCCACACCGTGAAGTCCCTGACCATCCCGTTCGACGACGATTCCATCGCCACCGTCGACCTGCCCTCCGACGGTGTCTACGTCGACGACAGCCTGACGGTGACGTACTGGCTGCCGTCGATGGACAAGGCCCTGGAGTACTGAGCCGGCGCACGGAACGTCAGGGGAGCACCATGCCCGCGCACTGTGCCGACAGCCACGATGTCCGCACGCGCACCCGCGCCCGGTCCGGCTCGCACGCCCGTCTGCTCACCGCGACGGCGTTCGTGCTGGTCACGGGCGCGGCCCTGACCGGCTGCTACGACGGCCAGGGCCTGCGGGACGAGGGCCCGTCCACGGTGTCGGTGTCCCGGTCCATGGCGCGCTGGTGCCCCGCGCCCTCGGATGCGGCGGCACCGCGGCCGGACACCGACCGGCGCGTGGAGCGCGCCGAGCACCCTCGGCGCGCCCTCGAGCCTCAGTGCAGCTTCCGCGCGACCTCGACGGCCCAGTAGGTGAGGATGTTCCGCGCACCGGCCCGCTTGATGCCGGTCAGCGTCTCCAGGATGGCCCGGTCGCGGTCGATCCAGCCCTTCTCGGCCGCGGCCTCGATCATGGAGTACTCGCCGGAGATCTGGTAGGCCGCGACGGGCACGTCCACGGCGTCGGCGACCCGGGCGAGGATGTCCAGGTAGGGACCGGCCGGCTTGACCATCACCATGTCGGCGCCCTCCTCGAGGTCGAGGGCCAGCTCGCGCAGCGACTCCCGCAGGTTGGCGGGGTCCTGCTGGTAGGTCTTCCGGTCGCCCTGCAACGAGGATCCGACGGCCTCGCGGAAGGGGCCGTAGAACGCGGACGCGTACTTGGCGGTGTAGGCGAGGATCGCGACGTCCTCCCGCCCGATCTGGTCCAGAGCGTCACGGATCACACCGATCTGCCCGTCCATCATCCCGCTGGGGCCCACGACGTGGGCCCCGGCGTCGGCCTGCACCTGGGCCATCTCGGCGTACCGCTCCAGCGTGGCGTCGTTGTCCACCCGCCCCTGGGCGTCCAGCACACCGCAGTGCCCGTGGTCGGTGAACTCGTCCAGGCACAGATCCGACATGACGAGCAGGTCGTCGCCGACCTCGGCACGCACGTCGCGCAGCGCGACCTGCAGGATCCCGTCCGGGTCGGTGCCGGCCGTCCCCACGGCGTCCTTCTTGGACTCCTCCGGCACGCCGAAGAGCATGATCCCGGAGATCCCGGCCTCCACCGCCTCGGCGGCGGCCTTCTTCAGGCTGTCGCGCGTGTGCTGCACGACCCCGGGCATCGCCTCGATCGGCACCGGCTCGCTCACACCCTCCCGCACGAACGCGGGCAGGATCAGGTCCGCCGGGTGGAGCCGGGTCTCGGCGACCATGCGACGCATCGCGGGCGTGGTGCGCAGCCGACGAGGACGTGTACCGGGAAAGGATCCGTACTTCGTCATGACTTCTACGCTACGCCCGCACACCGTGTGCATTTGCCGACGCGACGTCGGCGTCCGGGGCCTCCCGGGTGCCGCTCGCCAGGTCGCTCGGCGGTCCTCACTCCGGAGGCGGAAGCGGACGTCCCTCGACGGCCGCCCGTATGTGCTCGGGCCGCAGTGCGTCCTCGCCGTACCGCTCGGTGAACGCCCGTACGCGACCGAGAGGCGAGTCCGGCGCGGGCCGCTCGTCGCTGATCGTGACGCCCAGCATCTGCGCCCAGAACGCCGCGTCGACGTCCTGCGGGTTGTCCATGTCCATGGGGCAACGGTAAGGGGAGGGTCTGACACTCCGGGTCTGCCGCTTCTCGGCCTTGGCTCCACGGCCGTCGACCACCGAACGGTCGCACCCTGAGCACCGGTTCACGCCGCGCACGCGGCCCCGCCCCTCGCCGCTCTCTCCGCGCGGCAGTCACGGCACATCCCGGGATGCGGGGCGCGGAAGGCGCGTTCGCAGCCGTCGCAGGTCTGGAACGGGTCCGGCCGACGCGGCACCTGTCCCGGCACGGCGCCGTCCGACGGCGGCGCCGGACGGGCGGGGAGTGGCATCGGCAGCAGTTCGGCCAGGCGGTAGGCGATCAGCTTCGCCGGGTTCCTCAGGTCGACGGGCAGGCCACCGGTGAGGGCCTGTTGGATCACCGCGGTCGTCGCCCCGCTGTCGAACCACGCGGTCACGGCCGGCACCAGCCGTTCCACGTCCCGGCGGGACAGGATGAGACGCTCGTCCGCACGCCGCAGCCCGGCGAGGAGAGCGACCGCCTTGTCGTACCGGCGATCACGAGGAGCCTGCTCGTGCGGGGGCTGGGGCGGAGGCTCGGCCTCCGCCGACGTCGCTGGTACGGCCTGGGGTGTCTGTGGTGCCGCTGCTGTTGATGGTGCTGGTGCTGCCGTGGGTGCAGGCGGCAGTGCCGCTGGTTCCGACGGCGCCGGAGCCGGCGGTGACGCCACCGGCACCGGCTCCTCCGGTTCGGACGGCGACAGCTGCGAGCACGGCGACGGGTCGTCCTCCTCGGGCGCCGCCGGAGGGTTGGCCTCCGTACCGGCGGCCTGCCGCTCGGCCCTGCGACCGCCCGCCGCAGGGCGTACGGCCACCCGCAGCGGCACAGCTGCGGCCGCGGCAGCATCGTCAACGGGCACGTGATGCACGTACGTTCGCGTGATCAGCCGGCCCGCGCCCGTGTGCTCACGGACCCGTTCGAGATACCCGTGCGCCTCCAGCTCGCGCAGCGCCGCCGCGATCCGGTCCCGCCCCTCGGGGAAGCGTTCGGCGAGGCTGCGGATGTCGACCGGGGTGCCCTCGGGCACCGACATCATGTGGGTCGCCAGCCCGATGGCGGTCAGCGACAACTGGCGGTGCTGGGCGAGGTGGTTGCCGACGATCACGTACTGCCCGGACTGGTACGTGCGTACGTGGGTGACACCGGAGTGGGTGGTGGATCGCCGAAGCGCCTGAAGCGGGCGCAGGGCAGCGCTAATCTTCTGCTCAGCCATGGGGAAGGTTTGGCTTCCTCGTCGGTCAGGCCCTCGCATCGGGAATGCCGCTCCCTGCGGGGGCCGATTTGCGTCTGGGGTCGTGAGTGCGGTGAGCGCCGTGAGCGCGATGCATATGCCTCGCCGCCTCGGGGGTGAGCCTGCACGCCCCGACCACCGCCCCGCCACCCGGTCCACCCACTTTCACCCGCCCGAGCGACGGATGCCAGGTTTGGTGGGTTGGTTGGTTATTTCCCCCGGTTCTTTGGTCTTTTACCGCCCGCGGCCCCGGCCGCAGCACCACCGGGTCCCCCACTTCCGGGCTCCGGTGCGACGTGCACCGACGCCCGGGCGAGGTCGAGTTCCGCCCACACCGTCTTGCACGGCACCGGACCGCTGCGCACACCCCACCGATCGGCCAACTCCTCGACGAGCAGCAGACCGTGACCGGATTCCACCGGCCCGACGACAGCGCGCCGACGCGCCGGGAGGACCTCACCGCGCGCGTCGGTGACCTCGATGCACAGGACACCCCGAACGGTCACCGAGAGACCGAGCCGGAAACTGCGCCCCGGAACTCGCCCGTGCAGCACGGCGTTCGCGGCCAGCTCCGCGACGATCAGGTCGGCCGGCTCCACCGGCAGCCCCCAGGCACGCAGACGCTCGGCGGCGAGCAATCGAGCGAGCCGGGCCCCACGACGGGTGGCGGACAGCGGTACGGCGAACTGGTGCAGGGGCGCCTGCACGGTGACGGTGCGCTGGTCATGCTGATTCACATCACTCACCGTGTCCGATCCGACGCTCATCGTGAAGAATGGCCGCCTGTGCGGTTGCTCCTTGTCCGCATCGCGTCCGTTCCCGTCCGGGCTGTACGGGGTGACCGGTCGCGAAGCGTGGGAGTTGGACCGGAAGGGACGCGGCGGGAGGGCGCGGACATGAGCATCGAAGGCGTGAACCCGGAGGACGAGGAAGCGGGCGCGGTGGTACGAGCGGTCGCCCGCCAGCTCAAGCTGTGGCGGGAGGCGGCCGGCCTCACCCAGTCGGAGTTCGGTGCGGCCATCGGCTACGGCGAGGAACTCGTCTCCTCCGTGGAGCGGGGCCGGCGCATCCCCCGGCCCGAGTATCTCGACGCGGCGGACAAAGTCCTGGGAGCGAACGGCAAGATCGCGGCGATGAAGCAGGACCTGGCCGAGGTCCGGTATCCGAAGAAGGTGCGGGATGTGAAGCGCCTCGAGGCCGAAGCCGTCCAGATCTGCTCGTACAACAACGTGGTCGTGGATGGCCTGCTCCAGACCGAGGAGTATGCCCGATCCGTCTTCGGTTCCCGACGGCCACCCTTCACACAGGAGGAGTTGGAACAGCAGGTGGCCGCGCGGCTGGCTCGCCAGGAGATCCTGACCAGCGCGCCCGCACAGCCTCTGTTCAGCTTTGTCCAGTGCGAGTCGACGCTACGACGGCTGATCGGAGGCAGGAGGGTGATGCGCGCACAGCTCGACCGGCTGTTGGAGATGGCCCGGTTGCCTCATGTCGACCTGCAAGTGCTCCCGTTCAGCAGTGAGGAGAACTCGGGAATCGACGGCCTCTTCCGATTGCTCAAACTCAAGGACGGTACGACCGTGGGTCTCAGCGAAGCGGCACTCATCAGCCGTGTTCTGAGCGACCCTGCGGAAACCACCGTCCTCGACATGCGTTATGGGATCATCCGAGCGCAGGCCCTCACGCCACGGGAGTCCTTGGCCTTCATCGAGCGACTGCGAGGAGAGACATGAGCCTCAAGCCCAACTCCCAGCTGCAGTGGATAAAGAGCAGCTACAGCACCGCCGACGGCCCGTCCTGTGTCGAGGTAGCGGCACTCCCGCAGCACATCCTCGTCCGCGACTCCAAGAACCCCACCGGCCCCCGCCTCACCCTCACCCCCACCGTCTGGGCGGCGTTCCTCGCCCACGCCGCCGATCACTGACACACCCTGAACGGCGGCCGCGCCCTCTGCCGGGGGCAGGGGAGCGACCGCCGCCCTTCAAAGACCCTTGACCACTCGAGCCCTTCCCTGGGTGCGGAAGCCCAGGGCGTGGCGATAGATCTCGGGCATGCGGTACCGCCCGTCGGCGTCCCGGGCCAGAGCCCCCCACTCCTCCAAGGCTTCCACGTCATCGGACTTCAGCCCCACAGCGGACGCCTCGAACGGCATCTTGACCTTCTCCGAGAAGCTCTCCATCTCCTTGAACAGCTTGCCCAGCCGGGGATTCTCCTGGTTGATCTCCTCGACCTTCGCCCGGCTGCACTCGCCCAGCGCCTTGCGCATCGCGGCCGGGGTGAGAACACGGTCGGTCCAACGGCTGTCCCCCACCGACGCCTTGGCCGCCTCGCAGAGGAAACGGACGACGTCCCGTGCCTGGATCTGCTTCTTGAAGTCGCCGAGCGCCGCCGGGACCCACCGCTCGGTCCATGCCTCCCGTGAGGAGTCCGTGCCCAGCTTCGCCCCCCACAGGGGGAGCAAGGAGCGGACGATCTCTTCGAAGCCCATGTCCGCGATCGGTGTGTCCGGCGCGGACACCGCGCCGGCGTTGACCGCCACCCACAGAGACAACCGCAGCGCGTCCTCGGTGTCCCAGCGCAGCTCGTAGGGCGAGTAGCGGTACAGGAACTGCCCGAGGTTCTGCCGGATCGCCGCACGGACGAGGTCCTGCCGCACGAAGACCACAAGTCCGAGCGAACGGCTGCGCAGCCGCCGCAGCCAGTCCGGGACCTCCCTGAGCAGCACACGCAGGGCGATGCGTTTGGCCTCGGAGTCCACCGTCTCCAGCCAGTCCTCCAGTCCGTCGACGACGAACAGGGTGCCCTCTCGCTTCTGGTTGACGTTGATGAGGAACGCCTCGGCGGGCTCGCCCTCAGCCGCTCCCGCCGCCCTGGCCAGGCACTCCAGCCAGCGGCTCCGCCAGAACTCCTCGTCCTCGGCGCGCTCGTGACGCAGTCCGGCGTTGAGATGGGTGCGGATCTCGTCGGCAGTGATGCCGTGTCCGTCGGCCGCCGCGTCACGCAGTTCCTGGGGTGAGGGCACACCCGGCCGGGGCTCCGACATGTTGGCAGGGTCGAGTACGGGCACGACACGCGCCTGGCGTCGAACGTGCTGGCCGTTCTCCGTGGCGAAGGCCTGCCAGGTCTTCTGCGCGCCCAGGCGCGCGAAGGTGAACGTCTTCCCCGACCCCTTCGCACCCACCACGACCGCGACAGGCAGGTCGGTACTGTGGTCGGCGATGAGCCGCCGGACCGGTTCGGTGGTCAGGAACGTCAGGCCGACGTCCATGCCTCGTTGCTCGGCATAGACCAGACGGTCCGCACTGCGCTCCAGACCACGCCGGCGGTCGTCCAGCGTCTCGGGCTCCTCCTCACAACCGCCGGCGAGCACCGTGCCGGGAGCGAACTCCTCCAGCAGGTCGGGCAGACCGCACCGGCGTACCACCTCCACCACGGCGTCCCAGCTCTCCGGCAGGGCCAGCAGTTCCTCACGGAAGCGGCTGAGCACCGGCTCGGTGAGCACCTGCTCGTCGACGGCCAGATCGTCGGGGTCGGCGGCACCG
Source organism: Streptomyces thermoviolaceus (assembly GCF_045209695.1). Taxonomy (NCBI): domain Bacteria; kingdom Bacillati; phylum Actinomycetota; class Actinomycetes; order Kitasatosporales; family Streptomycetaceae; genus Streptomyces; species Streptomyces thermoviolaceus. The sequence continues at coordinate 2,596,321 of NZ_CP109280.1, forward strand.
TCCGCGGCCTCCGGCGGCACGGTCAGCATCGACGACAGCGCGTCGGACAGCCGTGCCCGCGCCTGTTCGGCGTGGCCGTCGTGCACGTCCGGCCGGTACTGCGTGATGACGGCACCCGGCGCGGGATCCACCCCGGCACGGGCCGGTGACTGGGAGCCCAGCTGGCGGATCAGTTTTTCGGTGCCGTGGAGGGACTGGCTGCTGATCGTGGTGACGAAGACACGCATGACGCGCGGATCGAGCAGGATCGGCGCGGCAAGCTCCGACGCACCGGCACGGAGGTCGAGGACCACGGTGTCCGCTTCGGCCGCCACCGCGAGCTGAGCGAGTGATTCGCTCAGGAAGTACGGCGAGCGGTCCTCGGTCAGCAGGTCGGCAGGAGCGATCCGGGGCGGACCGAACCGGGCGCGACGACCGGCGGGCAGCACCGTCACACATCCGGTGCCGGGATACCTGGACACCCGCTGATTGGGCAGATAAGCGGCGGCGATCCCCACCGCCTCTGTCGCGTCTCCTTCCTGAGCGGAGTGCAGAAGAGCGAGCAGATCCTCGTACGCGATGTCACAACGGCCGCGCTGCGCCTGGTACATCCAGGTGATGCCCGGCGCCTCGAGGTCGGCGTCGACGAGAAGCACGTGCTGCCCGCGCTGCGCCAGGTGATCGGCCAGCGCTACGGCGTGCAGGGTGCGCCCCACACCGCCCTTGAAGGAGTGGAACGCGATCATCTGCCTGCCGCCGGGGAGTTCATCGCTCTCCGGACGCGGCAGCAGCTCCCCCAGTTCGCGGACGATCCGCCGCTCACCGAGCCGGGGACGCCGTGCGACGCGCGTGCGCCGGCTCTCCTCGATCAGCCGCACTTCCAACGCAGCAGGATGGTGAGAGGACGGCCGGTCGAGTGCCAGTTCGAGGACTCCCTCCTCTTCGGAGACGGAACCAAGTCCGAACAGACCGTCCAGCCATTCCCGGACCTCGGCCCGGGTGGTGTCAGGATGGACGAACAGCTCCAGGCCGTCCCACCAGGCATCGGCCTCCATCAGCCACGCGGGCCACCTGCCGTCGGCCGCGGACTGCGCCAGGCGGGCATCCACATCCGCCCAGGTGAAGAGCTTGTCGGCCACCCCGCTCACCTCCCCTGGCATCGTCCAGAAGCGCTTTCAGCGATTCCAGCGCCGCCTTCTGATCTTCCGCACGCAGTTCCGCACCATAACGCCAGGCTTCGTGCAGCTCACGGCACTCGATCCAGCCGCCGCCTCTGCGCCGCCGGCACCGCAGCGGGTCCGCCGCCTCGGGCGCCTTCAGCTTCAGCGCCTTGGCCAGTCGCCGCAGGTCGTGCGACCGCAGGTCACTGGGCAACCCGGACGTGTCGTTGCGGTGCAGAACGCCGCGCAGCAACTCCGCCTTCAGAGCGCACTCCACCGCGTAGAACAGCAGCAGCCCGCTCGTCGCCGGCCCCCCCGCGCCCTCGGCGGCCTTCGCCTGCCTCTCCAGTCTGTCGCGGCTGCGACGCAGCTCGCTCACCCCCACCTCGACCATGCCGCGAGAGTAGCCGGGGGCACTGACACCGCCGCGTGACCGGCGTCCGGGCTCCCGTAGCGGAGGACATGCTGTACCGGGCCGCAGCCGGGCAAGTCGCCGTGGCCTGGGCCGAAGCGGCTCGGCGCCCGACAGGTTGATGGTGCGGTCGCGACAGGTCCGTCCGTTCCGCGCCGTTCCCCCCCGTCCGAGCCGTCCCGCGCCGTCCCGCGTCGTCCCGCGTCGCCACGGCCGTCGCATGTCCGGCGCCGGGAGCGGCACCCTACGCCCCCTGCTGCCGCTCCTGGGCGGGGGTCACCAGCGCGGACCAGGTGTCCGGGCCGACGACGCCGTCGGGGGTGAGGGCGTGGGCGGTCTGGAAGGCGGTGACCGCCTGGGCGGTCGCGTCGTCGAAGGTGCCGTTCGCCGGCACGGGGTGGCCGTGGACGGTGAGCAGGCGCTGCACGGCCGTCACGGCCGGTCCGCGCTCGCCGGCGCGGACGGTGACGATCAGGGCGTGCCAGGTGTCGGGGCCGGTGATGCCGTCGTCGCTGAGGGAACGGTCGCGCTGGTAGACGGTGACCTGGCTCTTCGTCGCCGGGCCGTAGACCGCGTCGGCGGAGGTGCGGTAGCCGTGGGCGGTCAGGAGGAGCTGGATCGCGGCGACGGTCTCCCCGCGGTCGCCGGGCTTGACGACCGGCCAGCTGCGGCGGCCGGTGCCCGGCGTCTGCGCGTTCCCGGTGCCCGGGTCGGCGGACGCATCGTCTGTCCCGGGGCCGGGCGATGCGCCGGATGCGCCACCGGTCGTGCCGGGGTCCTGCGGGACGTCCGTCGGGTCGGCGGTCGGCGCGGGATCCTGCGTGTCCTGGGTGCCCCCGGTGGGATCGGTGGGATCGGTGGGATCCGGGTCGCCGAAGCCGTTCACGTTCTCGGGGCCGCAGGCGTCGTACGACACGCAGTCCTCTGCGGGTGCCGCCGGGAGCGGTGGGCTGTCGGCGCGGCCTTGGGCGTTCTGGTAGGCGGAGGCCGCCATGGTCAGGGCGGCGATGACGAAGATGGCCAGCACCAAGGGGCGGCTGCGGAGCCAGTCGGCCAGCCGCCGTGCGGCCGAGGCGGGGGCGTTGCCGGTCATGCGGTCCTCGGTCCTCTCCTGTGCGATCAGGGGCCGTGCAGGGGCCTGAAGCGGCCGTCCGGCCGGTAGGCGTGAAGGGGCCGTTGGGGGCCGTTGGGGGTTGGGGCCGGTAGTGGCCATACGGAACGGGGCGGGGAGGAACGAGGCGGGGCACCGGTGCGTGTGCGCGGTGCCCCGCCCGTTCATGTGCGAGATGTGGTCAGTGCTGCTGGAGACCGGTCACTTCCAGGCGCAGTGGACGTGGGTGCTGTGGCCCTTGTCGCCCGGGCCGAGGACCTCGGTCGCACCGAGCTTGCGGCAGGCCGCCATGAACGCGCTGTGCGGTGCGCCGCTGCCGACGTGGATGCCGTTGATCTCGTTGACGTCGAAGGCGAGACCCCGGTAGTGGCGGGAGTTCTTGCTGTGGACGCCGCCCACGAACTCGCTGATGTTCATGCGGTACCCGTAGGAGTTGCGCAGGGTCAGCAGTCCGCGCAGCATCCGCGGGTCGAGCTGGACGCGCTTGGCTCCGACGTGGCTCTGCGGGCTGGTCAGCGCGCCCTTGCCGGCGGCCATGTCGACGATGTTGGCGTAGGCGGTGGAACCGCTGTGCTGGGTCTCGGAGTGCGCCCGGGCGAAGGTGACGCCCGAGGTGTTCAGCAGCTGCTTGGCCAGGGCGACGGCGTCTCCCGTGGCGGGCGTGCCGGACCCGCCGCCGCTGCGGTCGGTGAGCAGGGCGCTCCACGTCCGGGGACCGGCGATGCCGTCGGTCTGCAGACCCTTCGCGCTCTGGAAGGAACGGACGGCGGCCGCCGTGCCGGATCCGAAGATGCCGTCGGTGCGCAGCTGGGCGCCGGAGTCGTTGAGCTGGTGCTGCAGGGCCGTGACCGCCGGGCCCCGGTCGCCCTGCTTGAGGGTGACGATCAGGGCTCCCCAGGTCTTCGGACCGACCATCCCGTCGGCGTCCAGACCGTGGGCGGACTGGAAGGACTTCACCGCGGCCACCGTCTTCGGACCGTAAATGCCGTCGGCGTCCAGGCGCGCTCCGGCGGCGTTCAGCAGCAGCTGCGCGGTGACGACGTCGGTGCCGCGGCTGTTCGTCTTCAGCACGGGCGCTCCGGTGACCGGTGCCTGAGCGGACGACGCGGTGCCGCCGCCGTTTCCGCTCAGGTGGGCGAGCCGGCGCAGTTCGGCGAGCGATCCACGGAAGACGTTCAGGTCGACGTGGCCGTCGGAGGGGATGCCCGGCACGCTGCCGGTCTCCGTGTACTGCCAGATCTTCCAGCCCTGCCCGGCACCCGGCACCGGCGCGGGCTCGTTGGAGCCGCTCTTGTACCTCGGCTGCCACATCACATGCCCGGCGAACACCGAGCCGTCGCCGCCCATGCAGGCGTCCACGAACCCCTTCGTGGTGTAGATGATCGGCTTCACGCCGAGCTGCGAGGTGACGGTGTCGATGAAGGTGCGCACACCGGCGGTGCTGAAGTTGGCGGGGCACTTGCCGTTCGTCTGCTCGAGGTCGAGCACCGGGGGCAGTTCGCCCGCCGCCTTGCCCGTGTAGCCGGCCGCCTTCACGGTGCTGATGAAGTTGCGGGCCTGGTCGGCCGCCGGGGTGCGGCCGTAGAAGTGGTACGGACCGTGGGGCAGGCCGGCCTGCCGTGCGCCGCGCAGGTCACGGGCGAACCACGGGTCCTGCACGTCGGCGCCCTCGGTGGCCTTGATGAAGGCGAACTGCTGGCCGGAGGAGCGGACCTTGTTCCAGTCGATGGCGCTGCCGTTGCTGTGGTTGTGGTGGCTGACGTCGACGCCCTTGACCGCGTACGAGGAGGGCGAGGCGGCGTCCGCGGGGAGCACGGTCATGCCCGCGAAGATCATCCCTCCGCTGGCGACCACGGCGCTCGCCCATCCGGCGGTCTTCTTCTTCCTGCTCGTCCAGTTCACGTCTCTTCCTCTCGTCGGCCCGCCCGGACACCCGGCCCAAGGGCCGTTGTCAGGGGACTGGTTGAGGTCGGTTCGCCGCGGTCCGTGCGGCTCGGAAGAGGAAGATGACCGTCCCGCTGTCCCAGCGCTAGAGTCTCGGTGAAAGTGGGTCACATTGGGACACACGAGTCTTTGACCAGCGTATTTCTGATGTGATGGGGGGATTCGTGGGACAGTTCGGGACGCCCGCGGGACAGGACGGGCCGGGTCAGGACGGGCCGGGTCAGGACGCGATCGACAACGGGACGGCCGACGGCACTCGGGACACCATGGCCGACGAGCCGTTGCCGGAACTCGTCGAACTGATCGCCGCGATCCGCCGGTGCATGGCCGAGCTGAGCTGGTCGTACCACGTGCTGGGCCGCAAGACGAACGCCTCCTCCAGCACCTGGAACCGCTGGTGCACCCAGACCCGGCTGCCGCGCCGCGACGCCCTGGTCAGCTTCGCCGAGGCCGCCCCCGAAGTCGTCGGCCGCCACCGGCTCCTCGCCCTGTGGGATGCGGCCCTGGCCGCGCAGGAGTCCGCACGGAGGACGGAGACCTCCGCGCGGAAGACGGAGATGTCCGCAGGCGAGCCGAAGACGGCCGCACGGCATACGGAGACGGCCGCACCACATACAGAGACGGGCACACGGCATACGGAGACGTCCGCACCATCTACAGAGACGGGCGCACGGCATACGGAGATGTCCGCGCGGGAGACGACCGCACGGAGCACGGACCCGCGGGCGGCATCACCGTCAGCGGCGCAGACCGCGCCCGCTCCCCCGCAGCCCTCCTCGCCCCCTCCGGCCACCCAGGCCGTCCCGGCTGCCGCAGCCACCCCGGCCGTCCCGGCTGCCGCAGCCGCCCCGTCGGCTCCGGCCGGCCGCCACTTCAGCCTCGGGTCGCTGCTGCTGGGCGCCGCCGGTGTGCTCGCTCTGGGAGCAGGGCTCACGGTGTGGATCATGAGCGCGAACGCCGACGACACGACCGGCGCACCGCCGGCCGCACCGCCCACCACGACGGCCGCGCCGATAACCGTCCAGCCTTCGCCCACCATCAGCTGCCACGGCACGACCTGCGCCGGGCTGGACCCGGCCCGCACGCACTGTGCCGACGACGCGGTCACCGCCTACAGCGGCCAGAAGTACGGGGCCACGATCGAGCTGCGGCACAGCCCGTCCTGCGGGACGGTCTGGGCGAAGATGAGCCGCACCTTCGCCGGCGACCGGGTCACCGTCACCCACCGGGACGGCCACTCGGAGGAGTACCGCCAGCAGTACGGCCGCGACGCCCACACCCTGATGCTCGTCGTCGACTCCCCGGAGGACGCGAAGGCCTGCGCCATCATCCAGGACCGCGGCACCTTCTGCGCCACCCACCGGGGCCCCGTGACACCCGCCGCCGTCGCGGCGACGAGCAGCTGAGGCGACGCGTCGCTTCGGGGCCCCACAGTGCGGTGCGCCGCGGGCGCCGTCACCGTCTCCCTGACAAGACCGGCACGGTCACTCGCCGCACACGGGCACCGGACGCCGACGGCGGACACCGGCCACGATCGTGGCCCGCACCCCGGCTTCCTCTCGGACAGGGGTGCGGGCCACACGTTCCTCAGCCAGCCCAGTCGGCGAATCAAACGTGTACGCGTCACATTCACTCACCGTTCACCTGACGCCGTGTCACATCAATCACGGTTGCAGAGCAGGGAGTCGGTGAAACACTCACCACAGGCGGGCAGAACAGCCCGACACCATCGCCCCTCTCCCGCCTCCTGAACTGCGCGATCGTGCACTCACACCTGCATTCCGCCGAGGAAAGGGAACCCTCCCGTGCGTCCCGTGAACCGCCTCCGCAGCGCCCGCTCACTCGCCGTCGGTGCCGCAGCCGGCGCTGCCGTCCTCGCCCTGACCGGGGCCGCCCCCGCCATGGCCGCCGACACGCAGGCCGCAGCCTCATGGTCCACCCTGCCTGCCTATCCGACCCCGATCGAGGACAACGTTGTCGGCATCCACGACGGGACCCTGTACTCCGTGTCCGGCACCACCGGCACCGCACGCACAACCGCCATGTTCGCCTACACCCCGGGCAGCGGCTGGACGCAGCGGTCCGGCATCCCGGTGTCCCGGGAGAACGCCTCGGGCGCCTTCATCGGCGACAGGTTCTACGTCACCGGCGGCTGGGACCTCTCCCTCCAGCCGACGGGCACGACCAACGTCTACGACCCGGCCTCCGACACCTGGAAGACCGCCGCGACCAACCCCGCCCCGGCCGCAGCAGCCGGGACAGCGGTCGTGAACGACACGCTCTACACGATCGGCGGCTGCACCGACAGCACCTGCACGATGACCGACACGGTGACCGCGTACGACCCGGCCACCGACACCTGGACCAAGAAGGCCGCCTACCCGGTCAAGGCCGCCTTCATCTCCTGCGCAACGCTCGCGGACAAGATCTACTGCGCCGGCGGCGACACCCGCACCTCCGTGCTGAACAGCGCCTACTCCTACGACCCCGCCCAGGACACCTGGTCGCCCATCGCGGATCTGCCCGCGAACACCATGGCCGCGGCATCCGGCGCGGTGCACGGCCGGTTCCTGGTCCAGGGCGGCCTCGCCGGCACCGGCCTGAGCTCGGTGACGCATCAGGGCTGGTCCTACGACCCGGCGACCGACACCTGGTCCGCCCTGCCCGCCTCGCCGGCAGCCGAGGCCCGCGGCGGCTCCACCAGCGACGGCTCCGCTCTCTACGTCGTCGGCGGCCGCCCCACGCCGACCGCCGACCGGATCTCCGACACGACGCAGGTGCTGCGCGCCGGCTGACGGCCAAGGTGACGGCGTGACACCTGCACACGGGGCGTGCCCGACAGCACGCCCCGCCTTCGCGGATCGGTGGCTCCGCAGCGGTCCCATCCAGACGAGGTCAGCGACCTAGCTGACGCTGTCCAACTGGCCCGCTACGCCAGGAAAGATTGCAGCGGAAGAAACTATGCTGCCGCTCACTACGTCGATTCCAACGGTGAACCTTTCACCCTTATCGGCCGCAGCGAAAGCAGCACTCCGAACGTGTAATCGGTTACCCCATACTCAAAGACGGAAATCCGGCCGGAGTGCAATCCGTCTATACCGAGCGTCAACCATGCCAGGACCGAACCTCATGGTGTGATCAGCGGCTCGCCTCGATGTTCAGGCCGAATTCTGAGGTGACACACTCACATAGCTACGATCAAACCCCGGGTCCTGACGGGAAACAAGACCCCAACAAGGACCGTGAGCACAAGGCATACATCAGAAACTTGCGAAAATGGCACAAACAGCATGCTCTCAACGCCGGAATGATGACAGAATCCGACGGAGCGGCTCTAAAGGCTGTCAGAAAAAGGTGAGCGAGGCCATCACATGCTCTTCGACATCACACACGACGGCCTGGTGAGCGTAGCCCCAATGACGCCCGTGCGCGTACCAGAGGCAACAGCCCGCCAGTACGGCTTCACAGGCGAAACATTGGACTTCCTCGTCCACGTCGGGCTCCCCAATGCCCCTGGGTCCTCATTCCCATTCAATCTGCCCGATGAATTCGACCCTCAACGCTTTTGGTACCGTGCGGCAGGAACGATAGAAGGTTGGAGAATCCCCGACGGAGCCGAGAATTTCGTATCAATCGGTTGCTTCCCGGTCAACGCTGCACTCATCGACCCGGAAACGGGAATAATCTATCAGCACACCTACGCCACTCGTGAGGCCATCCCAATCCACAGAGACATCTCGTCACTCACGAAAACGATAACCTCTTACCTCGATTTTATCGAATCACACAGAAATGAAGACGAAGATGAAGACGATGATGAGGACGCCGACGTCTACTACGAACTCTACTACGAACGCCTCAGGGGCGAAGTACGAGCTTTGAAGGAAGAGATTCAAAGCGTCGATCCCCTGCCCTTCGCCCATGAATACAGCGAGTGGGTCGGTCTGTTCGAAGAACTCGCAGACGGTATCCACATCTGACACCCGCCGAAGGACACAGCCCCCGCAACGCCCCACCCACCCCCACCCACACAAAAGCGGGGCGCGCCTCCCGGCACGCCCCGCCTCCCGGGTCCCGTGGTTTCACGTCGTCGTCGACCGCCTCCTGCGGGCGCCGGCCCGCCGTTCGCTGGGGCGGGTCACCGGCTCGCCGGCCTCCAGGGCGGCGGCACGGCGGCGGGCACCGAAGTCGGCCAGGGCCTCGGCGAGCTTGTGGACGGAGGGCTCGGGGGCCATGACATCCACGCGCAGGCCGTGTTCCTCGGCGGTCTTGGCCGTGGCCGGGCCGATGCAGGCGATCACCGTGACGTTGTGCGGCTTGCCCGCGATGCCGACCAGGTTGCGGACCGTGGACGACGAGGTGAACAGCACGGCGTCGAAGCCGCCGCCCTTGATCGCCTCACGGGTCTCCGCCGGCGGCGGAGAGGCGCGCACGGTGCGGTAGGCGGTGACGTCGTCGACCTCCCAGCCCAGCTCGATCAGGCCGGCCACCAGGGTCTCGGTGGCGATGTCGGCCCGGGGCAGGAAGACACGGTCGATCGGGTCGAAGACCGGGTCGTAGGGCGGCCAGTCCTCCAGCAGGCCCGCGGCTGACTGCTCGCCGCTCGGGACCAGGTCGGGCTTGACGCCGAACGCGATCAGGGCCTTGGCGGTCTGTTCGCCGACCGCGGCGACCTTGATGCCGGCGAAGGCGCGGGCGTCCAGGCCGTACTCCTCGAACTTCTCGCGGACGGCCTTGACCGCGTTGACCGAGGTGAACGCGATCCACTCGTAGCGTCCCGTGACCAGGCCCTTGACCGCGCGCTCCATCTGCTGCGGGGTGCGCGGCGGCTCCACGGCGATGGTGGGCACCTCGTGCGGCACGGCGCCGTAGGAGCGCAGCTGGTCGGAGAGGGACGCGGCCTGCTCCTTGGTGCGCGGCACGAGGACCTTCCAGCCGAACAGCGGCTTGGACTCGAACCACGACAGCTGATCGCGGCGTGCGGCGTCACCGCACTCGCCGACCACGGCTATGACCGGGCGGTGGCCCTCCGGGGAGGGCAGGACCTTGGCCTGCTTCAGGGTCTGCGCGATCGTGCCGAGCGTGGCGGTCCAGGTGCGCTGGCGGGTGGTGGTGCCGGCGACGGTGACCGTCATCGGGGTGTCCGGTTTGCGGCCCGCGGAGACCAGCTCGCCGGCGGCCGCGGCCACCGAGTCGAGGGTCGTCGACACCACGACCGTGCCGTCGGAGGCGCCGACCTCGGTCCAGCAGCGGTCGGTGGCGGTGCGGGCGTCCACGAAGCGGACGTCGGTGTTCTCACCGTCGCGCAGCGGGATACCGGCGTAGGCGGGCACGCCGACGGCGGTGGCGATGCCGGGGACGACCTCGAAGGGCACGCCCGCGGCGGCGCAGGCCAGCATCTCGGAGGCGGTGTCGGTGTCCAGTCCGGGGTCACCGCTGACCGCACGGACGACCCGCCTGCCGCCCCGCGCGGCCTCCATGACAAGATGTGCGGCATCCCGCGCAGCGGGAGCGCCGGTGGTCGCCGACGTGCCGTCGACGACCGTCAGTTGAGGCGTGCCCGGAGCGGCGTCGGACGACGGGTCCGGGTCCGTGTGCACCACGGCGACGCCCTCCCGGGCGTGCGTGCGGACGACATCGAGCACCTCGTGCTCGGCGACCAGAACGTCGGCGTTCGCCAGCGCCTCGACGGCGCGCAGGGTCAGCAGTCCCGGATCTCCGGGTCCGGCACCGAGGAAGGTGACGTGCCCGTGTTCCGAGCCGGCGGTAAGGGTGGTGGGGCTCAATGTGCTCGCTCCCCCATCAGACCGGCCGCGCCCTGGGCGAGCATCTCGGTGGCGAGGTCGCGACCGAGTGCCGTCGCCGCGTCATGCGTGTCGGGCACGGGACCGGTGGTGGACAACTGCACCAGCGTGGTGCCGTCGGGCGTACCGACGACGCCGCGCAGGCGCATTTCCTTGACAATCTGCCCGTCGGCATCGTGGTTCCGTCGCTCGAGGCACTCGGAGGACGGAGGAAGGTCGGCCAGCGCGCCCACAGGGGCGCTGCAACCGGCCTCCAGGGCGGCGAGCAGTGACCGCTCGGCGGTCACGGCGGCCCGGGTGACCGGGTCGTCCAGCTCCGCGAGCGCTGCGATCAGCTCCGCATTGTCCGCGGCGCACTCGATCGCCAGGGCCCCCTGGCCGGGGGCGGGCAGGACCGTGTCGACCGACAGGAAGTCGGTCACCTCGTCGCTGCGGCCGATCCGGTTCAGTCCGGCCGCGGCCAGCACGACCGCGTCCAGTTCCCCGTTGCGGACGTATCCGATGCGGGTGTCGACGTTGCCCCGGATCGGGACCGTCTCGATCTCCAGGCCGTGGGCGCGTGCGTACGCGTTGAGCTGGGCCATGCGGCGCGGGGCGCCGGTGCCGATGCGGGCGACTTTGTTCGGGGAGGACGCCACGAGGTCGCTCAGCTTCAGTCCGTCCCGGGCGACCAGGACGTCCCGCGGGTCCTCGCGCGGGGGTATCGCGACCAGGACCAGCCCCTCGGGCTGGGCGGTCGGCAGATCCTTCAGCGAGTGGACCGCGAGGTCCACCTCGCCCCGCAGCAGCGCCTCCCGCAGCGCCGCGACGAACACGCCGGTGCCGCCGATCTGCGCCAGGTGCTCGCGGGAGGTGTCGCCGTAGGTGGTGATCTCGACGAGTTCGACGGGCCGTCCGGTCACCCGGCGCACAGCGTCCGCGACCTGCCCGGACTGGGCCATGGCGAGCTTGCTGCGCCTGGTTCCCAGCTTCAGTGGGTTCTCACTCATGCCGGCCCTCGGTTCTTGCCGTTCTTCTTCGGGTCGTCGTCGGCCTGGGAGACGGAGGCCACCGTCTCCGGGTCGAGGTCGAACAGGGTGCGCAGCGCGTCCGCGTACCCGGCGCCGCCGGGCTCGGCCGCGAGCTGCTTGACCCGGACGGTCGGCGCGTGCAGCAGCTTGTCCACGACACGCCGCACGGTCTGCGTGATCTCCGCCCGGTGTTTGTCGTCCAGGCCGGGCAGCCGCCCCTCCAGCCGGGCGATCTCGCTGGCCACGACGTCGGCGGCCATGGTGCGCAGGGCGACCACGGTCGGTGTGATGCGCGCCGCCCGCTGGGCGGCCGCGAAGTCCGCGACCTCGTCCGCCACGATACGGCGGACCTGGTCGACGTCGGCGGCCATCGGCGCGTCGGCGGAGGCCTCCGCGAGGGACTCTATGTCCACCAGCCGCGCCCCGGCCAGCCGGTGCACGGCGGCGTCGACGTCTCGCGGCATGGCCAGGTCCAGCACGTACAGGACCGGCTCGGGGCGCGGGGCGACGGCGACCGGTTCGGGCTTGCGCAGCTCGGGCACGCGGCCGGCGCTGGCGGCGGTCGCGGCGAGCTGGCTGATCAGTTCGGCGTCGGCGTCGGTGATCTGCTCGGGCTGCTCCCGGCGGTCCGTCCCGGGCCCGCCCTCCAGCAGGCAGGTGCCGCCGTCCACCCAGGCGCCGTGCTGCTCCAGGGTGGCCGCGTCGATGCCGGCGACCGCGGACTCGCCCAGCAGGGAGAAGCCGGGCTCCACGGCGGCCAGGTCGAGCGGGCAGCCGTCCTCGGCGACGGTGGCGGGCGGCAGCGGCGTGTCCCGGGTGTCGGTGCGCGCGGCGGGCTTGGCCGCGGTGCGGCGGGCCTGCGTGTCGGGGCGGTCGCCGGTGACCTGCGCGGCGGGCGCGCCGGTACGGCCCTCCACGGCGGCGGCGATCATGTCGGCGGTCAGGACCAGTCCGGTCGCGCCGGTGCAGGAGACGGCGACGTCGGCCCGGGCGAGTTCCGCGGCCACGGCGCTCATCGGAACGGCGCGGGCGCGCGGGCCCGTGCCGTCGGTCTTGTCGAGGCTCTTCGCCAGGCGCTCGGCGCGCTCCTGGGTGCGGTTGGCGATGACGATCTCGGCGACCCCGGCCCGCGCGAGCGTGGCCGCGGCCAGCGACGACATCGAGCCGGCGCCGATGACCAGGGCCTTCTTGTCGCGCGCCCAGTCGCCGACGGCCTCGCCGGCGGCCAGCTGCTCCAGGCCGAAGGTGACCAGGGACTGCCCGGCGCGGTCGATGCCGGTCTCGGAGTGGGCGCGCTTGCCCACCCGCAGGGCCTGCTGGAACAGCTCGTTCAGCAGGCGCCCGGCGGTGTGCAGCTCCTGGGCGCGGGCCAGGGCGTCCTTGATCTGGCCGAGGATCTGGCCCTCGCCGACGACCATCGAGTCCAGGCCGCAGGCCACCGAGAACAGGTGGTGGACGGCCCGGTCCTCGTAGTGGACGTACAGGTAGGGGGTGAGCTCCTCCAGGCCGACGCCGCTGTGCTGGGCGAGCAGCGTGGACAGCTCGGAGACACCGGCGTGGAACTTGTCCACGTCGGCGTACAGCTCGATGCGGTTGCAGGTGGCCAGCACGGCGGCCTCGGCGGCCGGCTCGGCGGCGACGGTGTCCTGCACCAGCTTGGCCTGGGCGTCCACGGTGAGCGAGGCGCGTTCCAGGACGCTGACCGGTGCGCTGCGGTGACTCAGTCCGACGACGAGCAGACTCATGCCGGCATCACGGCGGGGACGTCCCCGTCGGGCCCCTGGTCTGCGGACACCTGGTCTGCGGACTGCTTGCGCACGGCGGCGGGCAGCGCGGTGTCGGCCGCGGCCTCCTCGCCGGCCTTGCGCTGCTCGTGGAAGGCGAGGATCTGCAGCTCGATGGAGAGGTCGACCTTGCGCACGTCCACGCCGTCCGGGACGTTCAGCACGGTCGGTGCGAAGTTCAGGATGGAGGTGACGCCGGCGGCGACGAGACGGTCGCAGACCTGCTGGGCGGCGCCCGCGGGGGTCGCGATCACGCCGATGGACACGCCGTTGTCCCTGACGGCCTGCTCCAGGTCGTCGCTGTGCTGCACCGGGATCCCGGCGACCGGCTTGCCGGTCAGGGCGGGGTCGGCGTCGATGAGCGCGGCGACCCGGAAGCCGCGGGAGGCGAAGCCGCCGTAGTTGGCGAGAGCGGCGCCGAGGTTACCGATACCGACGATCACAACCGGCCAGTCCTGGGTGAGCCCCAGTTCGCGGGAGATCTGGTACACGAGATACTCGACGTCGTAGCCCACCCCGCGGGTCCCGTAGGAGCCGAGGTAGGAGAAGTCCTTGCGCAGCTTCGCGGAGTTGACCCCAGCGGCGGCTGCGAGCTCCTCGGAGGAGACCGTGGGGACCGAGCGCTCCGACAGTGCGGTCAGCGCGCGAAGATACAGCGGAAGCCTGGCGACCGTGGCCTCGGGAATTCCTCGGCTACGGGTCGCCGGTCGGTGAGTTCGGCCAGTTGCCACGGTGCTCCTGCGGGTAGAGCGGGACTGTGGACGGTCGTGTCTCCCCTGACCGCCCCGTCGACAGCAGGCTATGTCTTTGTGAACGCGTGCACAAAGATGGTGTCCGATTTGTCCGGCCAACGTGACCGGGCTCACGCACCTTTGACGTGTTCCCGTGGAACCGACGCGTTCACACCGTCGTTCCTTATTTGTTGGGGGCAAAATCGCACACGCTCCTCTACGATCCCCACCCCCGAGACCAGAACGCCATCGATCCTAAGCCACTTTCGGCCACTTTGGACCGCCCGGTCAGTTCGCCGACGCCCCCCGCGAACCGCCGGCACCCCCTGGTCAGCCGCCCAGCGCCGTGCGCAGCCGCTGCTCGTCCACCCGCCAGAAGGTGTGCTGCTCGCCGTCGACGAGGACCACCGGAATCTGTTCCCAGTAGCGGTCGTACAACTCCCGGTCCTCGGTGATGTCCTTCTGCTCCCAGGGCACGCCGAGATCGGCGCACACCTTCTCCACGACGGCCTGTGCGTCGTCGCACAGATGACAACCGGGCTTGCGGACGAGAGTGACGAGCCGGTCCTGCGGCGCGGCCGGCCTGCGACGGAAGAGGGGACTCATACCGGCCATTCTCGCCCCGCCCTCGCGTCGGCATCCACGGCCGCGCTGTGCACCGCCGCATCCGGCCGTCACCCGGAGTTCACCCCGTTCGAACCGGGCGACGTAAGGAACTTGCGAACAAACTGGCTATGCTCACGCCATGGCCGCTCTCGGATGGCTCACCCACCGTAGGCGCTCCGCCACGGCGCGGAGCGTGTTGGCAGGCGAGGCCGCGGCTCAGGCCGCGCGCACGTCCTCACAGGATCAGGAGGCAACCGCTCCGCCGGAGCAGGAGCCGGAGTTCCCGGTCCGCGGCGACGACCGCGCCGCCGCGTTCTTCGACCTGGACAACACCGTCATGCAGGGCGCCGCGCTGTTCCACTTCGGGCGGGGGCTGTACAAGCGGAAGTTCTTCAACACCCGGGACCTGGTCCGGTTCGCCTGGCAGCAGGCATGGTTCCGGCTGGCCGGGGTCGAGGACCCCGAGCACATGCAGAACGCCCGCGACTCCGCTCTGTCCATCGTCAAGGGCCACCGGGTCGCCGACCTGAAGGCGATCGGCGAGGAGATCTACGACGAGTACATGGCCGAGCGGATCTGGCCGGGCACGCGCGCACTGGCCCAGGCACACCTGGACGCCGGCCAGAAGGTGTGGCTGGTCACCGCCGCCCCGGTGGAGATCGCCCAGGTCATCGCCCGCCGCCTGGGCCTGACCGGGGCCCTGGGCACGGTGGCCGAGTCCGTCGACGGCGTGTACACCGGCCGCCTGGTCGGCGAACCGCTGCACGGCCCGGCCAAGGCCGAGGCGGTCCGCGCACTGGCGGCAGCCGAGGGCCTGGACCTGTCCCGCTGCGCCGCCTACAGCGACTCCGCCAACGACATCCCCATGCTGTCGCTGGTCGGCCACCCCTACGCCATCAACCCCGATGCCGCGCTGCGCCGTCACGCCCGGGAGATGGACTGGCGGCTGCGCGACTACCGCACCGGCCGCAAGGCCGCCATGGTCGGCATCCCCGCCGCGGCCGGCGTGGGTGCGGTGGCCGGCGGCACCGCCGCCGCGATCGCCCTGCACCGCCGCCGCCGGTGACAGCCCGGCGGAGACAGCGACCGCAGCCCCGGGCGGCCGCCGGTGACACACGCGGCCGCCCTGCGCCGCGGCTGACGCATGGACCTCGGGTGACGCCCGCATCCCCGCGCCACGGGTGACGCCCGGGGCGGTCGCGCCGTCCCCGAGAGTCCTGCGGGTCTTCTGCGGCGCCATCCGCCACCGGCGGCAGGGGCACCTCCTCTGCCCGTCGCCTTCCGCGCGCCGCCTTCCCGCACACCGCCTCCCGCGCGCGGCCCGTCGCCGCCGGTTCGCCGCCGCCCGGATGCCGCCCGGATGCCGCCCGTCCGCCGGGACGTCGGCCGCCCACCGCCGCCGAACCCCCGCCGCATCTCCGCACGCCCCGGAGCCCGCCGGACTCCCCGCACACCCGGAGGCCGTCGGCCGTCCGGTCCTCGCGTCCGCTCGCGGAGGTCCGCCGGCCCCAGCCCCGGCACGGGCGCCGGGTCCGGGCCGCGCGCGACACCCGAATCAGCGGTCAAACGACGGAACGTACCCGGACGTCACTCCAGCCACTCCTCTTGGCGGTACACCGCCATAAGACGCCCGCGTTCCACACCGAGAGCGAACCAGTTCGATCAGCAAATGGTCACTCTCTGCCGTTCGACCGCACGCTATTCGGTTACGGAAGCGACGTAATCGATGATTTGAGCAACTCGGTGTAGCAGCGCCTGTACGAAGCGTTATTCTCCTCAGACGCAAACCGGTACCCCTCCGTCGCCACGACGGGTGAACGGTTCCGCTCTGCACGTGATGGAAGCTCTGCCTCTGGGAGTCCCGTGTACCCACACGTCGGGGTTGACGCCTCGGGCCTGGCCACGCTCCGCGCCACGGTCCTGGACCTGCTGCGCGGCCTCGTCCCCGCCGCGTACGCCGGTCCCGCACTCGCCACCGCCGCCCCCGCAGGCCGGTCCGTCCCCCAGCCCTGTTACGCGCTGGCCGAGAGCATGCCGCAGGGGCCGGCGCGCAGCGCCGTCGTCGACGGGCGACGGTCGGGCGAGGGGCGCACACTGGGGCGGCGAGGCCGCCCGTCCGCCTCGACGGCCGTGCGCCGGCCGGCGGCGGACAGCGACAGCGCCCGGATGATGGACCTCGTCGAGCGTGCCCAGGCCGGCGAGGCGGAGGCCTTCGGGTGCCTCTACGACCAGTACAGCGACACCGTGTACCGGTACATCTACTACCGCGTCGGCGGCAAGGCGACCGCCGAGGACCTGACCAGCGAGACCTTTCTGCGGGCGCTGCGCCGCATCGGCACCTTCACCTGGCAGGGCCGCGACTTCGGCGCCTGGCTCGTCACCATCGCCCGCAACCTGGTCGCCGACCACTTCAAGTCCAGCCGGTTCCGCCTGGAGGTCACCACCGGCGAGATGCTCGACGCCAACGAGGTCGAGCGCTCCCCGGAGGAGTCCGTCCTGGAGTCGCTGTCCAACGCCGCGCTGCTGGACGCCGTCCGCCGGCTCAATCCCCAGCAGCAGGAGTGCGTCACGCTCCGCTTCCTGCAGGGCCTGTCCGTGGCGGAGACCGCCCGGGTGATGGGCAAGAACGAGGGCGCCATCAAGACCCTGCAGTACCGGGCCGTGCGCACCCTGGCCCGCCTCCTCCCGGACGACGCCCGCTGAACCGCTCACCCGCGCGGTCCCAACTCACGCTGAAAAACGGCTCGTTGACCTCCGGCACGGATGCCGGTCCGTCCGTAACCGAAGTGCCGAGCCGCTCGTTGTGCGGGATACAGGCTCCCTGTGGTCACGCCTTGGCCCATGCTCCTCACTCGTCCGAGTGGCAGCGGCCGGGACGTGCAACCCTCAGGTCCCCTGGGGAGTCGACCGTCTTGACGAGAGGAGGTGCCGCCAGTGATCGCGAACGTATCGGCGCACCGGCGGACGAACGCCTTCGCCCAGGCCCTGGAGGAGCTGTCCGACCGGGGCGCGGCGGCCGAGCAGTCCGAGGGACCGGCGCCGGCCCAGGCAGCGGCGGACGAGACCGAGCAGGGCCGGCTGGTGGCCCTCGCCGCCGGTCTGAGCGCCCTGCCCAGACCGGAGCTGGATCCTCAGGTCAAGGTCGTCCAGCGGGCCCGCCTGGTGGCCGCGATGGAGGCCATGCTGCAGGAAGGCACCGCACCGGGCGAGGCAGACGATGCCACCGTGCCCGGGCAACGGGGCGCCAAGCGCGGCCACCGAGCGAGCGGCCTGGGGAAACTGCGGCCGCGCACACGGCTGACCAAGGGCCTGGCCGCCGGCGGGCTCAGCGTCGGCGTGGCCGCGGGCGCCTTCGGCGGGGTGGCCGCGGCCAGCTCCGACGCCCTCCCCGGTGACTCGCTGTACGGCCTCAAGCGCGGCATCGAGGACTTCAAGGTCGCCTACCTGACCGACGGCGCCGACGAGCGGGGCAAGGCCTACCTGGACCTGGCCGCCACCCGGATGCACGAGGCCCGCCGGCTGCTGGAGCGCGGCCGCGGCGGCCACCTCGACCACGAGTCCCTGGGCGCGATCCGCCGCACCCTGACCGGCATGCAGCAGGACGCCGCCGAGGGCCACCGGCTGCTGCACGAGGCGTACGAGCAGGATCCGGACTCCCTGGGGCCCATCCAGACCCTGTCCACCTTCTCCCGCACCCACCGGCAGGCCTGGGGCGCCCTGCGCGAGAAGCTGCCGGTGCAGCTCGGCGACGTCGGCGACCAGGTGTCGTCCGTGTTCGACGCCATAGACGAAGAGGTGGGCCCGCTGCGGTCGCTGCTGCCCCAGCACCCGGACCACACGGGCGGCAGTACGCGGCAGCCCGGCGCCGAACCCGGTTCCAGCCCCGGCTCCTCCGCCACCGGTCCCTCCGCCCGGCCCGGCAGCGGCACGCCCTCGACCGGTGACGCGTCCAGCAGCGGCAGCCCCAGTGCCTCGGCGGACTCCACCCAGCACAGCGGTGACGGCCTGCTCGGCGGCACCACCGGCGGTCTGCTGGACCCGCCCCGGATCGGCGGCAGCAGCGCCGCGCCGTCCGAGTCCAAGCCCCCCGCCGGGCCCCCGGACGTCACCGTCCCGCCGCTTCTGCCGGGCCTGCTGCCCGGCCTCGGCATCGACAGCGAGGACGCCAGGTAGAGGACGCGGAAAGGACGCTGGGAGCCGTACGACGACGGGGCGCCCCTCCGGCACAGGAGGGACGCCCCGTCGCTTCTGCGCGATGTTCCGGCGGGCGACGCGACGTGACGTTCCGGCGGGCGACGGGCGCCGTGCGGAAGACCACAGAAGACGCCGTGCGGAAGACCTCAGAAGACTCGGAAGACCGCAGACGAGAGGACCGCTGGAGCGAAGAAGACCGCGGGAGCGAAGAAGACCGCGGGAGAGACGACCGCAGCCGGGCGGAAGCTCTCAGAAGAACACGGAACGGCGCTGCACCAGCAGCTTGTACAGCGTGTGCTGGATCTCCTCGCGGACCTGGTCGGTCAGGTTGAACATCAGCATCGGGTCGTCGGCGGCCTCCGCCGGATAGCCGTCCGTCGGGATCGGCTCGCCGAACTGGATCGTCCACTTCGTCGGCAGCGGGATCGCCCCGAGCGGCCCCAGCCACGGGAAGGTCGGGGTGAGCGGGAAGTACGGCAGGCCGAGCAGCCGGGCCAGGGTCTTGGCGTTGCCGATCATCGGGTAGATCTCCTCCGCCCCGACGATCGAGCACGGAACGATCGGCACCCGCTGCCGCAGGGCCGTGGAGACGAACCCGCCCCGGCCGAAACGTTGGAGCTTGTAGCGCTCGCTGAACGGCTTCCCGATGCCCTTGAAGCCCTCCGGCATCACACCGACCAGCTCCCCCTGGCCCAGCAGCCGTTCGGCGTCCTCGGTGCAGGCGAGGGTGTGGCCGAGCTTGCGGGCCAGCTCGTTGATCACCGGCAGCACGAAGACCAGGTCGGCGGCGAGCAGCCGCAGATGACGCCGGGCGGGATGCCGGTCGTGCACGGCGACCTGCAGCATCAGGCCGTCCAGCGGCAGCGTGCCCGAGTGGTTGGCGACGATCAGCGCACCGCCCTCTTCCGGGATGTTGTCGATGCCCTTCACCTCGACCCGGAAGTACTTCTCGTACAGCGGCCGCAGCAGCGACAGCAGCACCTGGTCGGTCAGCTCGGCGTCGTAGCCGAAGTCGTCGACCTCGTACTCCCCGGTGAGGCGGCGGCGCAGGAACGCCAGGCCGCTCGCGATGCGCCGCTCCAGCCCGCCGTCGTCCTCGGCCGTGCCCCGTTCCTGCGGCGTGTCCTGTCGGGCCGCGTCCTGCTCCGCTTCCGCGCCCCGTGCTTCGGCATCCCGTGCTTCCGCGTCCCGTGCTTCCGCGTCCCGTCGCGGGGGCGCGCCCGGGGTGTCCCGGCTCGTGGCGGCCGGCAGCGGGTGCACGTCCCCGGCGCCCGAGGACTCGGCGCCGGCACGCCGGGAGCCCCGGCGGCGTGCCGGCCGCCCTGCGGAGCCCGACCGGGACCGGTCGTCGTCGAACGGAATGACCTTGGCGTCCGCCATGGCTGCGCTCCTCAGGTGGCGCTCTGCGTCGGAAGGTGGCCGCTGCCGCCGCCCCGCGGGGCCAGTGCGGCGATCCGGTCGACGGCCCTGGCAAGGGCCTCGGGCGGGAGCAGTCCGGTGCCCCGGCTGCGGGCGAAGTCCGCGAACGTCTCCGCGGTCGTGTACCGGGGGGTGAAGCCCAGGGTGCGCCGCATCTCGTCCGTGGCCACCACCCTGCCGTGGGTGAGCAGCCGGATCTGCTCGGGTGAGAAGTCCGTCATTCCCAGCGTACGCACCAGGGAGCCGGCCCAGGTGACCGCCGGAAGCAGCAGCGGCACCGTGGGGCGGCCCAGCCGCCGCGCGCACTGCGAGAGCAGCAGCACCCCGTCGCCGGCGATGTTGAACGTGCCGCTGTTGAAGGTGGAGCGGCGCGGTTCGTGCGCGGCGATCCGGAGCGCCTCGATCACGTCGTCCTCGTGCACGAACTGCAGCCGCGGGTCGTAGCCGAACACCGTCGGCAGCACGGGCAGCGAGAAGTAGGAGGCGAGCGGGGTGTCCGCGGTGGGGCCGAGGATGTTGGCGAACCTGAGCACGCACACGGCCACGTCCGGCCGCCGCCGGGCGAAGCCCCGCACATACCCCTCGACCTCCACGGTGTCCTTCGCGAAGCCGCCGCTGGGCAGCGACTTGGCCGGGGTGGTCTCGGTGAACACCGCCGGGTCGCGGGAGGCCGAACCGTAGACGTTGGTGCTGGACTTGACCACCAGCCGTGTCACGCTCGGGGACTTCTGGCAGGCGCCGAGCAGCTGCATGGTGCCGATGACGTTGGTCTCCTTGACCGTGGCCCGGCTGCCGCCGGCCAGCGCGGTCCCGGTGACGTCGAGGTGGACGACGGTGTCGGCGCCGGACTCGGCGAGCACCCGCGCGATGGCGGGCTGCCGGATGTCCGCCTGGACGAAGTCCGCGCCGCCGAGATGATGCTCGGGCGGCACCGCGTCCACGGCGACGACACGTTCCACCTGCGCATCACGCTGGATCCGCCGGACGAACCGGCCCGCGAGCGAGCGGGCCGCCCCGGTGACGAGCACGACCTGTCCCACGACCAGCGCCCTCCTTCCCGGCCAGGACCGCGTTCCCCGTGTGCGGCCAACCTATCGGGTCGGCGTCGCCCTGCGGCGACCGTCGGCTGCATGGCGTGACGTTCCAGCCGAAGGCCGGAGCCGGGACGCTCGGCGCCCCGCTGCCCGGGCCGGAACGCATGTGGCCCCCCACCTCACCGGGTGGAGGGCCACGGACACGCTCTCGCGGTGTCGCGCACTAACGAGTGGCGACCGGCGTCACTTCTTGTTGCGACGCTGGACGCGCGTGCGCTTCAGCAGCTTGCGGTGCTTCTTCTTGGCCATCCGCTTCCGCCGCTTCTTGATAACAGAGCCCACGACTTACCCTCGCTCACTTCTCTTCTGTCGGTGTTTGGGCGCCATGGGCCCACACGACCTTCGAGGGGTTAGCCTACCCGCCCGAGGGCCGAGGTCGTTAATCGAGGGACCGGGAGGGACCCGAACTGTCCGCACTTGCCCGATTCGGATCCCTCCTGATCGTCGTCAGGCGGACTCCACCCCCACATAGCTGTCGCGGAGGTACTCGTGCACCGCCTGTTCCGGGACGCGGAAGGACCTCCCCACCCGGATCGCGGGCAGATGACCGCTGTGCACCAGGCGGTACACGGTCATCTTCGACACTCGCATCACCGAGGCGACCTCCGCCACGGTGAGGAACTGAACCTCGTTCAGAGGCCTCTCGCCAGCTGCAGCCATGTCACACCTGCACCTTCCGCACTCGACGGCCACCGGCTTCCCCTTCCGGTGACTCTTCGTCGCTGCGTGCTCACTCCCCAGACTAGGGGCGGGTGATGCAAGTGGGGAAGAGGTGCACCCATCACCCGCTTACCGTGACAGACACGCTCGATCGAGTACGTAGCGGATGAGCGGACGGTAGTAGTCGGCCCGCACACCGTCATCAAGCGGAACGACGACGGACACGCGCCCCTCCGCCTGCCCCACGAACAGCGCGGGGTCGTCCGTATCTCCCAGACCCATGGCCTCGAACCCCAGTTGACCTGCTCCGCAGACCCATCCGTGGTCCCCGATCACCAGGGCCGGCAGCGGCCCGCCGGCGTCCGCGGCCGCCTGCAGCGCCAGCCGAACCGGGAGCGGCGAATGCGTGTGTGCGCCGGGCTCACAACCGGTGCGTCCGGGGCCGTGCGGCCGCACGAGGGCCACTCCGCGGACGTAGTCGATGACGAACGTGCGTAGACCGAAACGGGTCGTTATGTCGACACAGCGACCCTGCGCCGGGGTGAGGACGCCACATCCCGCCGCCGACAGCGCCCCCGCCAACGCGGCGTAGAAGCCGAGCAGCCGGTGCGGGTGGCCGGTGCCCAACAGCACGGGCCCGCCGCTGCGGGCGACCGTACCGAGGCGGTCGGCGAAGGCGTCCAGGGCGGCCAGCGTCAGCTCCGGATCGATCACATCCTGGCCGGAAGTGTGCCGCGGATCGGCCGAGACGCCGCACTTCTGCGCCATCAAAGCGATCACATCGCGTTGTGTCCAGGCCCATTCGGGATCGAGTCCGATCAGCAGGCGTGGGTCCCGGGCCGCGAACAGCCGGTAGCTGCGCAAACTCGTCTCCCGTGGCGTCGCCACGGTCCCGGCGAGACCGGCCCGCAGCAGATGCGCGCGCAGCGCAGCGGTGCTCATCACGGGCCGATGGTGGCGGACCCGGCACGCGCCCGGGACGGAAACCGCACAACACCGCCCGGTCGGCGTAACGGGCACGGCAACGCCCCCGCTCACGGCACCTGGCGCCCTCCGCCAACGGCACCCCTCGACCGCCGTTCTTCCGCACCCTCGACCGCCGTTCTGCGACACCCCTCGACCGCCGACTTCGGCACCGCACGGCCCGCGGACCCGGCCGCCGTGAGGGAGTGTCAGGCCAGCAGCCCCCGCTGCGGGAACACCGCCCGCCGCGTCGCCAGGATCGCCTGGTCCAGCCGGTCCGCGGGGTCGTAGCCCGCCTCCCAGTCGGCCCAGGCGACCGGCCACCGGCCGTCCGTCATCCGCAGCGGCCCCACCCGCCGGGTGCGCGCGTACACCTCCTGCCGCCAGCTCTCCGGGATCACCGTCTCCGGCTCGACCGGCCGGCCCGCGGCGATGCCCACCAGGTGCGTCCACGACCGCGGCACCACGTCCACGACCGCGTATCCGCCGCCGCCGAGCGCGACCCACCTGCCGTCGGCGCACGCGTGGGCCAGGTCGTGGCAGGCCAGTTGCACCGCCCGCTGCGCGTCCAGCGACACCGCCAGGTGCGCCAGCGGATCCTCGAAGTGGGTGTCCGCGCCGTGCTGGGTGACCAGCACCTGCGGCCGGAAGTCGGCGAGCAGTTCGGGCACCACCGCGTGGAAGGCCCGCAACCAGCCCGCGTCCCCGGTCCCGGCCGGCAGCGCCACGTTCACCGCCGACCCTTCCGCGTCGCCCGCCCCGGTCTCCTGCGGCCATCCCGTCTGCGGGAACAGCGTCCGGGGGTGCTCGTGCAGCGAGATCGTCAGCACCCGCGGGTCCTCCCAGAACGCCGCCTGCACTCCGTCGCCGTGGTGCACGTCGACGTCGACGTACGCGACCCGCTCGGCGCCCAGCTCCAGCAGCCGCGCGATCGCCAGCGCGGCGTCGTTGTAGACGCAGAAGCCCGAGGCGGCCCCCGGCATGGCGTGGTGCAGGCCGCCGGCGAAGTTCACCGCGTGCAGCGCCTCCCCGTGCCACACGGCCTCCGCCGCCGCCACCGACTGGCCCGCGATCAGGGCGGAGGCCTCGTGCATCCCGCGGAACGCCGGATCGTCCAGGGTGCCCAGCCCGTACGACGTGTCCGCCGCGCCGGGATCGGCGGACGCGGCCTTGACCGCCTCGATGTAGTCGGCCCGGTGGACCAGTTGCAGCGTCGACTCCCCCGCCGGCCTGGCCGCCGCCAGGTGCACCTCGCGGTCGAGCCCGAGGGCACCGATCAGTTTCCGGGTCAGGGCGAGACGGACCGGATCCATCGGATGGCCCGGGCCGAAGTCATACTCCGTCACCGCCTCGTCCCACATCAGCTGTGCGCGGCCGCTCATGCCCGCCACCGTATCGGTCCGGCCGCACCGCGAACGACCTGGCGCACGCCAGCGTCACCAGCACCAACGTCATCGGCACCAGCATCGCCCCGCGGTAGCTCCACGCATCCCCCAGCGCACCCACCAGCGGCGAGCCGACCAGGAAACCCACGTAGTTGAAGACGTTCAGCCGTGCGATCGCCGCGTCCGACGCCCCGGGCCCGCCGGCGTCCAGCGCGTGCCGTCCGGCCGCCGCGAAGGTCTGCGGCACCAGCACGCACAGTCCGAGTCCCAGCAGTGTGAAGCCGAGCATCCCCGTCCAGGGTCCCGGCGCCCCGGCCACCACCGCGAAGCCGAGCGCCGCCACCAGGGCGCCCAGCCGTACCACGGCCACCGCCCCGAACCGCCGCACCCCCAGGTCGCCGATGGACCGCCCCAGCAGCGTGGTGACCATGTACACGTTGTACGGCACCGTCGCCAGCTGTTCCGAACTGCCCAGCGTGTCCTGCAGGTACTTCGCGCTCCAGTTCGACACGGTGGAGTCCCCGATGTACGCGAACGTCATCACCAGGCACAGCGGCAGCAGCAGCCGCGCCCCGACGCCCGCGCCGCTCACCGCCCGGCCGTCCGCGCCGGGCGCGGCGCCGCCCCGCCCGTCGACGTACCACCGGCTGCCCACGAGCGTCGCCGGCAGCAGCACCGCCACCACCGGCAGGTACGACACCCACAGCGTCAGGTGCCAGTGGGCACCTGCCCAGGCCAGTGAGGCGCCCAGGATGCCGCCGAGGCTGTAGGCCGCGTGGAAGCCGAGCATGATGCTGCGGCCGTAGGCGTGCTGCAGGCTCACTCCGAGCATGTTCATCGCCGCGTCCAGCGCCCCGACGGCCAGCCCGAAGGCGGCCATCAGCGCGGCCAGGTGGGCCATCCGGTCGCCGGCTCCGGCACCGACCAGCGCCAGCATCGCCACCGGCTGGGACCAGCGCAGCACACGGCTGGGCCTCACCCGCTTGACCAGGTGTTCCGTGGCCACGCTGCCGATGCCGGCCAGCACGGGCACGGCGGCCAGGAACACGGGCAGGACGGCGTCCGAGACGCCGTAGCGGTCCTGGACGGCGGGGATGCGTGTGACGAGCAGCGCGAAGACGCAGCCCTGCGCGCCGAACGCGAACGCCAACGAGGCCCTGCCGCGCCGCAGCACATCCGTCATGGCGGCGAGCGTAGGGCCCCGGGAGCACCGGTGAACAGATCCGGTCGCGGACGTATCGGGCCGGTTCTCACCCGGCGTTCGCGGGCGTGCCGGCCACGGGGGAGGCCGTGGTGCGGGCGGCCTCGGTCTCCGCGATGACCATCCGCGCCATGGGGCGGGCGGCGATCGCGCCGCTGACGAAGAAGGCGAGCGCCATCGACACCGCGAGGATCACGGTGCCCAGCCACACCATGGTGTCGACCGGCAGCGTGTAGGCGCCCACCACGCGCACGACGCACTCGCTGAGCAGTGCCACGCCCCACACCAGGGAGAACGTCCGCTCCGCCCGGCGGAACGGCACCGAATGGGCCCTCAGCCGCCGCCAAGCGGCGTCGCGTTCGGCATCGCCCTGCACCAGCCAGGGCTTCATCACCTCGGACATCATCGGCCTGCCCAGCATCACCGAGACGAGGACGCCGATGCCGATGGCGCTGCTGACGCCGCTGTCCTTGGCGAGCATCAGCCGCGGGTCCCCGGTGACCGTGCTGAGCAGCACCCCGACCACGTTCACGAAGAGGATGAGCGCGGCGAGCGCGTTGAGGGTGCGCTCCCGCACCGCGCTCCACACGATCCGCAGGGCCGGCACCGCACTGCTCCAGCCGAGGGCGGCGAGCGTGCTCAACCCGACGGCGTCCTTCAGCAGGTAGTACCCGCCGACCGGCACCGCGACGTCCACCAGCAGAGGGACGAGGTTTCCGCGCTTCCTGTTCGTCGTCATGCTCTCAGGGTCGCGCCCGAGAGGGGTCCCGCAGTAGAAACGATCGTCCGGAGTACCGCATGACAAATGTCAATACGCCCGTCGTGCGGCCCGTCATGACGTGGTGTCAGGCCAGCAGGCCGGGCAGCTCGTGCATCTGTGAGAAGAAGTGACGCGCGCCGGTGAGGCGGGCCTCGGGTGTCATGGCGGTGAAGGCGAGCACGTCCATCCCGGCCGCCACGCCCGCCTGCACGCCCAGTGGTGAGTCCTCCACGACGACGCACCGCTCGGGGGCCACGCCCATCTGCCGTGCCGCGTGCAGGAAGAGGTCGGGCGCCGGCTTGCCCCGGCCCACGTCCTGGGCGCTGAAGATCCGGGTGTCGTCGAACCACCGGTCGAGGCCCGTGGTCCGGTGCCCGACCCGGATGCGCTCATGACTGCCCGAGGACGCGACACAGTACGGCGTCCCGTCCGCCGCCAGCTTCTCCAGGACGGCCTCGACGCCGGGCACGGGTTTCAGTTCCCGCTGGAACGCGGCGAACACACGGGCGTGGAAGACGTCGTCGAAGTCGTCCGGGAGACGCTTCCCGGTGCGCTCGAGCACGAGATCGTGGACCCGGTGCAGTGCGGACCCCATGTAGTCGCGGATGGAGTCCTCGTACGAGGTGGGGTGCCCCAGCTCGGTGAGGTAGGCGGCGAGCAGCCGGTTGGAGATGGGCTCGCTGTCGACGAGGACACCGTCGTTGTCGAATATCACGAGGTCGTAGCGCACGGACTCAACCCTAAGGGCTGAATGCAGAAAGGCCCACACCGTACGGTGTGGGCCTTTCCCAAAAATAGTCCGGCGGCGTCCTACTCTCCCACAGGGTCCCCCCTGCAGTACCATCGGCGCTGTAAGGCTTAGCTTCCGGGTTCGGAATGTAACCGGGCGTTTCCCCTACGCTATGACCACCGAAACACTATGAAACAATCAACCAACCAGCCATCGGCTGTTCATTGCTTCAGAACCAACACAGTGAACGCGAGCACCTGAGGACAAGCCCTCGGCCTATTAGTACCGGTCACCTCCACCAGTCACCTGGCTTCCAGATCCGGCCTATCAACCCAGTCATCTACTGGGAGCCTTACCCCATCAAGTGGGTGGGAGCCCTCATCTCGAAGCAGGCTTCCCGCTTAGATGCTTTCAGCGGTTATCCCTCCCGAACGTAGCCAACCAGCCATGCCCTTGGCAGAACAACTGGCACACCAGAGGTTCGTCCGTCCCGGTCCTCTCGTACTAGGGACAGCCCTTCTCAAGACTCCTACGCGCACAGCGGATAGGGACCGAACTGTCTCACGACGTTCTAAACCCAGCTCGCGTACCGCTTTAATGGGCGAACAGCCCAACCCTTGGGACCGACTCCAGCCCCAGGATGCGACGAGCCGACATCGAGGTGCCAAACCATCCCGTCGATATGGACTCTTGGGGAAGATCAGCCTGTTATCCCCGGGGTACCTTTTATCCGTTGAGCGACGGCGCTTCCACAAGCCACCGCCGGATCACTAGTCCCGACTTTCGTCCCTGCTCGACCCGTCGGTCTCACAGTCAAGCTCCCTTGTGCACTTACACTCAACACCTGATTGCCAACCAGGCTGAGGGAACCTTTGGGCGCCTCCGTTACCCTTTAGGAGGCAACCGCCCCAGTTAAACTACCCATCAGACACTGTCCCTGATCCGGATCACGGACCCAGGTTAGACATCCAGCACGACCAGACTGGTATTTCAACGACGACTCCACCCGAACTGGCGTCCAGGCTTCACAGTCTCCCAGCTATCCTACACAAGCCGAACCGAACACCAATATCAAACTGTAGTAAAGGTCCCGGGGTCTTTCCGTCCTGCTGCGCGAAACGAGCATCTTTACTCGTAGTGCAATTTCACCGGGCCTATGGTTGAGACAGTCGAGAAGTCGTTACGCCATTCGTGCAGGTCGGAACTTACCCGACAAGGAATTTCGCTACCTTAGGATGGTTATAGTTACCACCGCCGTTTACTGGCGCTTAAGTTCTCAGCTTCGCCGGCCCGAAAGCCAGCTAACCGGTCCCCTTAACGTTCCAGCACCGGGCAGGCGTCAGTCCGTATACATCGCCTTACGGCTTCGCACGGACCTGTGTTTTTAGTAAACAGTCGCTTCTCGCTGGTCTCTGCGGCCAACCCCAGCTCCGAGCGCAAGGCCCATCACCAGGACTGGCCCCCCTTCTCCCGAAGTTACGGGGGCATTTTGCCGAGTTCCTTAACCATAGTTCACCCGAACGCCTCGGTATTCTCTACCTGACCACCTGAGTCGGTTTAGGGTACGGGCCGCCATGAAACTCGCTAGAGGCTTTTCTCGACAGCATAGGATCATCCACTTCACCACAATCGGCTCGGCATCAGGTCTCAGACTCAATGGCATGCGGATTTACCTACACACCGTCCTACACCCTTACCCCGGGACAACCACCGCCCGGGATGGACTACCTTCCTGCGTCACCCCATCACTCACCTACTACCAGCTCGGGCCACCGGCTCCACCACTCCCACCAACAGCAAAGCTGAAGACGGGCGGCTTCACGGGCTTAGCATCACTGGATTCGATGTCGGGCGCTTCACAGCGGGTACCGGAATATCAACCGGTTATCCATCGACTACGCCTGTCGGCCTCGCCTTAGGTCCCGACTTACCCTGGGCAGATCAGCTTGACCCAGGAACCCTTGGTCAATCGGCGCACACGTTTCTCACGTGTGAATCGCTACTCATGCCTGCATTCTCACTCGTCAACCGTCCACAACTCGCTTCCACGGCTGCTTCACCCGGCAGACGACGCTCCCCTACCCAACCCAGCACCCGTTAAGGCTTCACGCTGGATTGACACGACTTCGGCGGTACGCTTGAGCCCCGCTACATTGTCGGCGCGGAATCACTAGACCAGTGAGCTATTACGCACTCTTTCAAGGATGGCTGCTTCTAAGCCAACCTCCTGGTTGTCTCTGCGACTCCACATCCTTTCCCACTTAGCGCACGCTTAGGGGCCTTAGTCGATGCTCTGGGCTGTTTCCCTCTCGACCATGGAGCTTATCCCCCACAGTCTCACTGCCGCGCTCTCACTTACCGGCATTCGGAGTTTGGCTAAGGTCAGTAACCCGGTAAGGCCCATCGCCTATCCAGTGCTCTACCTCCGGCAAGAAACACACGACGCTGCACCTAAATGCATTTCGGGGAGAACCAGCTATCACGGAGTTTGATTGGCCTTTCACCCCTAACCACAGGTCATCCCCCAGGTTTTCAACCCTGGTGGGTTCGGTCCTCCACGAAGTCTTACCTCCGCTTCAACCTGCCCATGGCTAGATCACCCCGCTTCGGGTCTTGAGCGTGCTACTCAAACGCCCTCTTCGGACTCGCTTTCGCTACGGCTACCCCA
Source organism: Streptomyces thermoviolaceus (assembly GCF_045209695.1). Classification (NCBI taxonomy): domain Bacteria; kingdom Bacillati; phylum Actinomycetota; class Actinomycetes; order Kitasatosporales; family Streptomycetaceae; genus Streptomyces; species Streptomyces thermoviolaceus. The sequence continues at coordinate 2,625,936 of NZ_CP109280.1, forward strand.
CCCGGGTTAACCTCGCAACACACCGCAAACTCGCAGGCTCATTCTTCAAAAGGCACGCAGTCACGACTGACGGGAAAACCCGCCAGCGACGCTCCCACGGCTTGTAGGCACACGGTTTCAGGTACTATTTCACTCCCCTCCCGGGGTACTTTTCACCATTCCCTCACGGTACTATCCGCTATCGGTCACCAGGGAATATTTAGGCTTAGCGGGTGGTCCCGCCAGATTCACACGGGATTTCTCGGGCCCCGTGCTACTTGGGAATCACTCAAGCGAGCCGCACAGATTTCGACTACGGGGGTCTTACCCTCTACGCCAGGCCTTTCGCATGCCCTTCGCCTATCCATACGGTTTCTCACTCGCCCCACGGCCGGCAGACCGTGGAAGAGCAACCCCACAACCCCGCATACGCAACCCCTGCCGGGTCTCACACGCATACGGTTTGGCCTCATCCAGTTTCGCTCGCCACTACTCCCGGAATCACGGTTGTTTTCTCTTCCTGCGGGTACTGAGATGTTTCACTTCCCCGCGTTCCCTCCACACTGCCTATGTGTTCAGCAGCGGGTGACAGCCCATGACGACTGCCGGGTTTCCCCATTCGGACACCCCCGGATCAAAGCCTGGTTGACGACTCCCCGGGGCCTATCGCGGCCTCCCACGTCCTTCATCGGTTCCTGGTGCCAAGGCATCCACCGTGCGCCCTTAAAAACTTGGCCACAGATGCTCGCGTCCACTGTGCAGTTCTCAAACAACGACCAGCCACCCACCACCCCGAACACAACCGTTCGAGTTCACCGGGGCCGGCACTGAGGAAAACCTCGTTCCCTCAGGACCCAACAGCGTGCCCGACATCCCCAGCCCTCACACCCGCGTTCCACGCCCCGAAGAGCAGTACTAACCGTGCAAGCAAGCCACGAATGCCGAATAGTCAACGTTCCACCCATGAGCAACCAGTGCGAGACACTCGCTCACATACTGGCCTCTGGACTGCCGAAGCAGCCAAGAAGTGCTCCTTAGAAAGGAGGTGATCCAGCCGCACCTTCCGGTACGGCTACCTTGTTACGACTTCGTCCCAATCGCCAGTCCCACCTTCGACAGCTCCCTCCCACAAGGGGTTGGGCCACCGGCTTCGGGTGTTACCGACTTTCGTGACGTGACGGGCGGTGTGTACAAGGCCCGGGAACGTATTCACCGCAGCAATGCTGATCTGCGATTACTAGCGACTCCGACTTCATGGGGTCGAGTTGCAGACCCCAATCCGAACTGAGACCGGCTTTTTGAGATTCGCTCCACCTCACGGTATCGCAGCTCTTTGTACCGGCCATTGTAGCACGTGTGCAGCCCAAGACATAAGGGGCATGATGACTTGACGTCGTCCCCACCTTCCTCCGAGTTGACCCCGGCGGTCTCCCGTGAGTCCCCAGCACCACAAGGGCCTGCTGGCAACACGGGACAAGGGTTGCGCTCGTTGCGGGACTTAACCCAACATCTCACGACACGAGCTGACGACAGCCATGCACCACCTGTACACCGACCACAAGGGGGCACCCATCTCTGGATGTTTCCGGTGTATGTCAAGCCTTGGTAAGGTTCTTCGCGTTGCGTCGAATTAAGCCACATGCTCCGCCGCTTGTGCGGGCCCCCGTCAATTCCTTTGAGTTTTAGCCTTGCGGCCGTACTCCCCAGGCGGGGCACTTAATGCGTTAGCTACGGCACGGACAACGTGGAATGCTGCCCACACCTAGTGCCCACCGTTTACGGCGTGGACTACCAGGGTATCTAATCCTGTTCGCTCCCCACGCTTTCGCTCCTCAGCGTCAGTATCGGCCCAGAGATCCGCCTTCGCCACCGGTGTTCCTCCTGATATCTGCGCATTTCACCGCTACACCAGGAATTCCGATCTCCCCTACCGAACTCTAGCCTGCCCGTATCGACTGCAGACCCGGAGTTAAGCCCCGGGCTTTCACAACCGACGCGACAAGCCGCCTACGAGCTCTTTACGCCCAATAATTCCGGACAACGCTTGCGCCCTACGTATTACCGCGGCTGCTGGCACGTAGTTAGCCGGCGCTTCTTCTGCAGGTACCGTCACTTGCGCTTCTTCCCTGCTGAAAGAGGTTTACAACCCGAAGGCCGTCATCCCTCACGCGGCGTCGCTGCATCAGGCTTGCGCCCATTGTGCAATATTCCCCACTGCTGCCTCCCGTAGGAGTCTGGGCCGTGTCTCAGTCCCAGTGTGGCCGGTCGCCCTCTCAGGCCGGCTACCCGTCGTCGCCTTGGTGAGCCGTTACCTCACCAACAAGCTGATAGGCCGCGGGCTCATCCTGCACCGCCGGAGCTTTCCACACAGAGGAGATGCCTCCCTGTGTCGTATCCGGTATTAGACCCCGTTTCCAGGGCTTGTCCCAGAGTGCAGGGCAGATTGCCCACGTGTTACTCACCCGTTCGCCACTAATCCACCCCCGAAGGGGCTTCATCGTTCGACTTGCATGTGTTAAGCACGCCGCCAGCGTTCGTCCTGAGCCAGGATCAAACTCTCCGTGAATGCCTACCGGTGATCCGGTTCACACACACGGGAGCGGAACCAGAGGAAGGAATAATCCCTCCGGTTCACAGCGTCCTCGCTGTGTTTTCAAAGGAACCCAGTCACCGAAACCGAAGTTTCGGCAGACGGGGCATCAACATATCTGGCGTTGACTTTTGGCACGCTGTTGAGTTCTCAAGGAACGAACGCTTCCTTCGTACTCACCCTCTCGGGCTTTCCTCCGGGCGTTTTCCCTTCGGTGTCTCCGACTCTATCAGATCTTTCCGATCCGATGTCCTCGGTGCTTTCCAGGTTCCCGCTCTCGCGTTTCCCTTTCCGGCGTTTCTGACTCTATCAGATCTCTTTCGAGCTGATCCCCGGTCAGCGGGGTTCGTCCTCGCGGCCTTTCCGGCCGTTCCGACGTCGTGAGACTTTAGCGGATTCCGTGCTCCCGAGCGAATCGGGGGCCGCGTTTCACGCACGCGGATTCCGGCTCATTCCGTGATTGCACACGCCGACGACACGACGACAGACGGACAGAACGACTGCGGTCGTGTGGAGGGTGGTGCTTACGGAGTGGCTGTCCGGGGACCGACCGGAGTCGGCTCTCACGTCGGACAACTCGGAGAACCTTACGGATGCCGTCGACGTGTGTCAACTGGCGGTGCCAGGGGTGTTCCGGTGTTCCGCACACCCGTTTCCTGGGCGTACCGTGTCGGGCATGACGACGCGTACGTGCATCCAGCTGTGGTGGCCCGCCTGACGGCGGCCGCCTTCCACACGTACGCAGACGACGGCCGCCGCCCCGGCGGCCGTTTCTCGTCTCTGCTCCTCCTGACGCGGTGGCCGGCCGGGCGGCGGCATCTGAGGAAGGAGCGAGATGACACGGGTCTTCAGCGGGGTCAAGCCGACCGGGCACCTGACGCTCGGGAACTATCTGGGTGCCCTGCGGCAGTGGGCGGAGATCGACCAGCACCGGGCGGATGCGCTGTTCTGCGTGGTGGACCTGCACGCCCTGACCGTGCACCACGATCCGGCGCGGGTGCGCAGGCTCACCCGGCAGGCGGCCACGCTGCTGCTGGCCTCCGGCCTCGACCCCGAGCTGTGCACGGTGTTCGTGCAGAGCCATGTGGACGAGCACACTCGGCTGTCCTACCTGCTGGAGTGCGTGGCCACGGACGGCGAGATGCGGCGGATGATCCAGTACAAGGAGAAGTCGCCGCGCGAGCGGGCGCGGGGCGGCAGCGTACGGCTGTCGTTGCTGACGTATCCGGTGCTGATGGCCGCCGACATCCTGGCCTACGGCACGGACGAGGTGCCGGTGGGCGACGACCAGACGCAGCATGTCGAGCTGGCGCGAGACTTGGCGGTGCGGTTCAACCACCGGTACGGGCACACGTTCACGGTGCCGAAGGCGACCGCGCCGAAGGTCGCGGCGCGGGTGATGAACCTGCAGGACCCGACGTCCAAGATGGGCAAGTCCCAGGACGCGGGGCCGGGCGTCGTCCATCTGCTCGACGAGCCCGACGTGATCCGCAAGAAGATCATGCGGGCGGTGACCGACAGCGAGGAGGACGTCGTCTACGACCGGGGAAGTCGTCCGGGCGTGGCGAACCTGCTGGAGATCCTTGCCGCCTGTCGGGGCGAGGAGCCCGAGGCGCTGAGCGGTGGATACGACTCGTACGGGGCGTTGAAGAAGGACACCGCGGAGGCCGTGATCGAGATGCTCAGGCCGGTGCAGCAGCGGCACAGGGAGCTGTGCGCGGATCCGGGTGCGGTGGACGCCGTGCTGCGTGAGGGCGCGGAGCGGGCCCGGGGGATCGCCCGGCCGCGGGTGGACGCGGCGTACCGGGCGATCGGGCTGCTGCCTGCGTGAAGGGACCGTACCGTCCGGCGCGCCGCTCCAGATGCGGGGCGGCGGCCGGGCGGGGGCGTCAGTTGCTGCCGGAGGCCAGTTCGCGGCTGCGGTCGCGGGCGGCCTCCAGGGCGGCGATGAGGGCGGCCCGCACGCCGTGGTTCTCCAGTTCGCGGATGGCACTGATCGTGGTGCCGGCGGGCGAGGTGACGTTCTCGCGGAGCTTCACCGGGTGCTCGCCGCTGTCGCGGAGCATGACGGCGGCGCCGATCGCGGACTGCACGATGAGGTCGTGGGCCTTGTCGCGGGGCAGGCCGAGGAGAATGCCGGCGTCGGTCATGGCCTCGACCAGGTAGAAGAAGTAGGCCGGGCCGGAGCCGGACAGGGCGGTGCAGGCGTCCTGCTGGCTCTCGGGGACGCGGAGGGTCTTGCCGACGGCGCCGAAGATCTCCTCGGCGTGGGCGAGGTGGTCGTCGGTGGCGTGGGTGCCGCCGGAGATGACGGACATGGCCTCGTCGACGAGGGCGGGGGTGTTCGTCATGACGCGGACGACCGGGGTGCCCGGGGCCAGGCGCTCCTCGAAGTAGGAGGTCGGGATGCCCGCCGCGCCGCTGATGATGAGGCGGTCGGCGGGGACGTGCGGGGCGAGTTCGCCGAGCAGGGTGCCCATGTCCTGGGGTTTGACCGTGAGGATCAGGGTGTCGGCGGTCTTCGCCGCCTCCGCGTTGCTGGCCGGGGTGACGCCGTGGCGCGCGCGGAGTTCCTCGGCGCGCTCGGGGCGGCGGGCGGTGACCAGGAGGTCGGAGGGCGCCCAGCCGGCCCGGATCATCCCGCTGAGCAGGGCTTCGCCGATCTTGCCGGTGCCGAGGACTGCGACTTTCTGGCTCATGGGTTCATCCTTGCACCGGGGGACCTCCCGGCGGCCGGTTGTCCGGCAGGCGGACGCGTCGCGGTGTCGTACGCGGCCGGGTGCGTCGTAGGCGTCGGGTGTCGTGGGCGTCGTGGTGTCGTGGGCGTCGTGGTGTCGTGCGCGCCGTCGGGCCTACTCTGCGCCGTTGCCGCGTGCCGGTCGTGTCGCGCCGGGGCGGTCCGGATGTGCCGCCGTCGTGCTCAGGGTCTGGGGGCGACGAGCAGGAGGACGTCGTAGGTCTCCTCGACGACGCCGTCGGGGAACACCGTCAGCAGGTGGTCGCGCTCCTGGGCGAGGAACGCGGCCCTGCGGTCCTCGGGGGCGGTCAGCAGCAGCGAGTGGCTGGCGAGGTTGGCGAGGTGGGTGTCCACAGGGACACGGCGGCTCCAGCGGATCGTGCGGCGGGTGAAGGCGAGACGGCCGGACGGATCGGCCCGTTCCGCGCGGGCCTCCCACTTCTGCTCGACAGGGGCGTCGACGCCGAAGAAGCGGGCGGTGCGGCGCCGGGACTCGGTGATCCACTCGATGTCGAAGGCGTCGGTGTTCCACCACAGGGCGATCGCCCCGCCGGGACGCACCACGCGCAGGGCCTCCGGCACCGCGCGGGCGGTGTCGGTCCAGTGCCAGGCCTGGGCGTAGGTGAGCAGGTCCGTGGTGGCGTCGGCGAGGGGCAGGGCGTTGCCGTCGCCGCGGACCAGGGGGATGTCCGGGTGGGTGCGGCGGAACTGGGCGGCCATGCCGGGGCCGGGTTCCACGGCCAGCACGCGGGCTCCGCGCTCGTGCAGGAGTGCGGTGGCCATGCCGGTGCCGGCACCGGCGTCCACGACCCGGGCACCGGCCAGCGGGCGGCCGGACAGCTCCTCGATGGCGTCGAACAGGGCGGGCGGGTAGGAGGGGCGGTTGGCGGCGTACTGGGCGGCTGCGGCGTTGAAGGAGTGCGCTCGTGCGCGCACGGCATCGGGCTCCGCGGCGGGCGGGAGGGACGCGGTCATGCCGCCCATCATCGCGCGCGGCCGTGCGGGTGTGCCGGGGCGTTGGGGGGCCGCATCGGCCGGCCCGTCGCCGGGTCAGCGGCGGCGGCGCTTCTTCGTGGGGTTGCCGGAGCGGCGGGTGGTGCGGCGCTCGTGCTGCTCGACGGCCCGCCGGTACTCCTCGCGGTGCAGGGTCTCGCCGGGGGCCTCGGTGAGGGAGCGGACGAAGTAGGCGAGGAGGGAGCCGACGAAGCCGATGGCGAGCAGGCCGCGCAGGGAGGCCTGACGGTCGGGGTCGGGGCGCCGGGAGAAGCTCTCCCAGGTGTGCCGGAAGGCCAGCACGCTGCACACCGCGAACATGACGACGACCAGGCCGGTGACGAAGGGGCCGGAGTCCGCGATCTGGAGGCCCTGGTAGGCGACGGCGAGCACGAAGCAGGCGGCCGCGGCGGCGAGCAGCGAGCCGACGGCCACGCCGATGCGCCGGGCCGCGTAGCCGTGGTCGTGGTGCACCCAGGTCGTGCCGAAGAAGCGCAGCGGCTCGGGCCGGGGTCCGGCGGAGCCCGCGCGGGTGTCCGGGGTGCCGTTGTCGTCGCTCACCCGACGATTATCGCCCCCGACGGTGCGCGGGCTCCGGCGGGCTCAGCTGCAGCGGGGAGCGATGTAGCCGTCGCTGCCGGTGTACACGTACGCGTCGGAGACGTACTCGCCGTTGCCGATGCAGTCCCAGATGTTGGAGGTGCCGTAGTAGCCGGAGACCGTGGTGCCGGGGGCCTGGCAGCTGATCGGGACGTGGATCCCCTCGGGCAGGACCCGGATGATCCTGTAGCCGGTGCCGGGGCCGCTGCGGACGTTGAGCCGGACGCCGGGAGCCACCGGGTAGGTGCGTGCGGCGGCGGTGTTCGCGGACGCTGCGGTGGCGGCCGGTTCCTGGCCGGCGTCGTTTCCGGTGGTGCCGGCGTGGTCGGTGGTCATGGTGCGTTTCCCTCCCCGTTCCGGTGCGAGCGCCGAGGCTCGCACGTACCTGTGCGACACGCGTGTGCGGGCGCGAGGCCGCACGCTAGCAAGCCTCCTCGGGCCCCATCGAGTCGTCGATTAGGCTCCGTGCGTCGCGCGCGCGGACGAACAGCACGGGGGTGGTCCCATGACGCCACAGCGCAACGCCGGCCCGGGCGCGGAAGCGGAACTTCCGGAGTATGCCGGGCACTACCGCTTGGAGGCCTGTCTCGGCTCGGGCGGCATGGGCGTTGTGCACCTGGCCCGCAGCACCTCGGGGCTGCGGCTCGCGGTGAAGGTGGTGCATGCCGAGTTCGCGCGGGATCCCGAGTTCAGGGGCCGGTTCCGGCAGGAGGTGGCGGCCGCGCGGCGGGTCAGCGGGGCGTTCACCGCGCCGGTCGTGGACGCCGATCCGGACGCCGAACGGCCGTGGATGGCCACGTTGTTCATTCCCGGTCCGACCCTGTCGGAGCAGGTCAAGCGGAATGGTCCGCTGGCCCCGGCGCAGCTGCGTCGGCTGATGGCGGGGCTGGCCGAGGCGCTGCGCGACATCCACCGGGTGGGTGTGGTCCACCGCGATCTCAAGCCGAGCAATGTGCTACTCGCCGAGGACGGGCCCAAGGTCATCGACTTCGGCATCTCCCGGCCGAAGGACAGCGAACTGCGCACCGAGACCGGCAAGTTGATCGGTACGCCGCCGTTCATGGCGCCGGAGCAGTTCCGCCGGCCGCGGGAGGTCGGGCCGGCCGCCGACATCTTCGCGCTGGGCTCGGTGCTGGTGCACGCGGCGACCGGGCGGGGGCCGTTCGACTCCGACAGCCCGTATCTCGTCGCCTACCAGGTCGTGCACGACGAACCGGATCTGACCGGGGTGCCCGAGGAGCTGGCGCCGCTGGTGCAGCAGTGCCTGGCCAAGGAGCCCGAGGACCGGCCGACGCCGGACGAGCTGATGCGCGCACTGCGGTCACTGGCGGCCACGTACGACACCCAGGCCTTCATACCGGCCCAGCGGACGCGGGAGCCGTCGCCGCTGTCCTCGTCCGGTGCCCGAGCAGGCGGCGGGCACGGGGACGCGGACGATCCCGGGGCCCGGGAGCGCGACGGATCCGAGGCCCGGGACCGGTGGAGCAGCACGGACGAACCGGGGGCTTCGGAACAGCCGGTGCAGACACCGGACGAGCCGGACGCCGTGACGTCGGCGGACGCCCCTGCCCCGGCAGCGCAGTCCCGGAACCCGGCGGAGGACCGGGCCGGGGACCGTGCGGCGGTGGCGGCGCGGGACACAGACGCGCACCGGGACGGGGACGGGGATCAGGGCGCGGACGCGGACCGGGACCGGGACGGGGATCAGGGCGCGGACGCGGACCGGGACCGGGACGCGGACCGGGACCGGGACGGGCTCCGGGCGGAGCAAGAGGAGCAAGAGGAGGAAGAGGAGGAAGAGGAGGATACGGCGGCGCGGCGGTCCGGGGCCGCGTCGGGCGAGCGGGGGCGGGCGTCCGTGAGGCGGTTCCGGCTGCGTGCCGGGCTGGTGGCCGGGGCGGTCGGTGTGCTGGTGGCCGGCGGGTTCGGGGCGGTGCAGTGGGTGGGGCGGCCCGGGGCGTCGGGGGGCGGTGCGCACACCGCTGCCGCCGCGTTCGAGGCGTGGGCGGTCGAGCCGGTGCCCGGCTCGGCGGCGGTGCCGCAGTGCTCCTGGGGCGGTTCCTCCGGCGGCGCGGGCAGCAGCGCTCCGGGTGCGGGGCTGTTCTGTGCGCAGTCCGGTCAGGTCGTCGCGCTCGATGCGGCCGACGGTTCCGTGCGGTGGCGGCGTGCGGTGGCCGGGGCGGGCGACGAGACCCCCGTGGTCTCGGGCGGCCTGGTGTACGTGCCCACCGCGGACGGCCGGCGTCTGCAGGCGCTGGACGCGGCCTCGGGGCACCCGCAGCCGGAACTCGAGCTGCCCGCGCAGGGCGGGTGGCACATCGTGGGCGGCACGCTGGTGGTCGCCGGGGCCGACGGCACGGTCACCGGCGTGGACGGCGCCTCGGGCGGGACGCGGTGGAGCCGGCGGATCGCCGGGTACAGCCTGCCGACTCTCGCCTCGTTCCCCGTGGACGGCCTGGCCTGGGTGAGCAGTTCCTCCGCCGACGGGGAGCACACCCGGATCACCGCGCTCGACCCGGCGACGGGAGCGGTCCGCCGGGACGTCACGCTGCCCGGATACCTGCGGCTCGTCGGGGTGCAGGACGGCGACGTCTTCCTGCTGGGCCTCGATCCGGTCTACGGCGACGCCACGTCGGTGGTCCGCCACAGCGGCGGGTCGGGGGCGGTGCGCAGGGTGGCGCTGCCGGCGCGGCTGCAGAGCCCGCAGGCCGTGGTGCGCGGCGCGGTCGTCCATCTGCTGGGCGACGGCGGGTCCCTGCAGGCCGTCGACATGGCCGCGGGCCGGCCGCTGTGGCAGCTGGAGACGGCCGTGAGCAAGGCCTCGGCGCCGGCGTGCGACGGCCGGTACGTGTATCTGACCGCCGCGGACGGCCGGCTGCTGGCGGTGGACGCGCGGACGGGCCGGCTCGCCGGGCAGACCCGGCCGCGGATCGGCGGCAGGCCGGGCACGCTGGCCGCGCCGGTGGCGGCCGACGGCCGTGTCTTCGCGGGCGCGCCGGACGGCACCGTCTTCGCCGTGGACGCACGGGACCCGTCGGCGTGGTGACGTACCCGTCGGCGTGGTGACATGCCGAAGGGCCGCCCCTCGGCAGCGGCCCTTCGGTGGTCTCGGCCGGGCGGCGGACCCGCGGGTCCGGCCCGGGTTCTGCCCGGTTCAGCTCAGCTTCGTCACGTCCCGCACCGCGCCCTTGTCGGCGCTGGTGGCCATCGCCGCGTAGGCGCGCAGGGCCAGGGAGACCTCGCGGTCGCGGTTCTTCGGGGCCCAGGTGCCGTTCAACGCCTGCTCGCGACGGGCCAGTTCCGCCTCGTCCACCAGCAGTTCGATGGAACGGTTGGGGATGTCGATGCGGATCCGGTCGCCGTCCTCGACGAGCGCGATGGTGCCGCCGGAGGCCGCCTCCGGGGAGATGTGGCCGATGGACAGGCCGGAGGTGCCGCCGGAGAAGCGGCCGTCGGTGATCAGAGCGCAGGCCTTGCCCAGGCCGCGGCCCTTGAGGTACGAGGTCGGGTACAGCATCTCCTGCATGCCGGGGCCGCCCTTGGGGCCCTCGTAGCGGATGACGACGACGTCGCCCTCCGTGACCTGCTGGGTCAGGATCTTCTGAACGGCCTCCTCCTGGGACTCGCAGACGACCGCGGGGCCCTCGAAGGTCCAGATGGACTCGTCGACGCCGGCGGTCTTCACCACGCAGCCGTCCACGGCCAGGTTGCCCTTGAGCACCGCCAGGCCGCCGTCGGTGGAGTAGGCGTGGGCGACGCTGCGGATGCAGCCGTTGACCGCATCGGTGTCCAGGGCCTCCCAGCGTTCGGACTGGGAGAAGGCCTCGGCGGAGCGCACGCAGCCGGGAGCGGCGTGCCACAGTTCGACGGCCTCGGGGGACGGGGAACCGCCGCGCACGTCCCAGGTCTTGAGCCAGTCGGCGAGGGACGGGCTGTGCACCGCGTGGACGTCCTCGTTGAGCAGGCCGGCCCGGTGCAGCTCGCCGAGCAGGGCGGGGATGCCGCCGGCCCGGTGCACGTCCTCCATGTAGTAGGTGCGGTCCTTGGCGACGTTCGGCGCGACCTTCGCCAGGCAGGGGACGCGGCGGGAGAGCTGGTCGATCTGCTCCAGGCCGAAGGGGACGCCGGCCTCCTGGGCGGCGGCCAGCAGGTGCAGGATCGTGTTGGTGGAGCCGCCCATCGCGATGTCCAGGGCCATCGCGTTCTCGAACGCCTGGAAGGTGGCGATGCTGCGGGGCAGGACGGAGTCGTCGTCCTGCTCGTAATAGCGGCGGGTGAGGTCCATGACCGTGCGGGCCGCGTTCTCGTACAGGGCGCGGCGGGCGGTGTGGGTGGCCAGGACGGAGCCGTTGCCGGGCAGGGCCAGGCCGATCGCCTCGGTCAGGCAGTTCATCGAGTTGGCGGTGAACATGCCGGAGCAGGAGCCGCAGGTCGGGCAGGCGTTCTCCTCGATGCGGAGGATGTCCTCGTCGGAGACGGAGCTGTTGGCGGCCTCCGACATGGCGTCGATCAGGTCCAGGGTGCGGACCGTGCCGTCGACCAGGGTGGCGCGGCCGGCCTCCATGGGGCCGCCGGAGACGAAGATCGTCGGGATGTTCAGGCGCAGCGCGGCCATGAGCATGCCCGGGGTGATCTTGTCGCAGTTGGAGATGCAGATCAGCGCGTCGGCGCGGTGGGCCTGCACCATGTACTCGACGCTGTCCGCGATCAGGTCGCGGGAGGGCAGCGAGTAGAGCATGCCGCCGTGGCCCATGGCGATGCCGTCGTCGACGGCGATGGTGTTGAACTCGCGCGGGATGCCGCCCGCCTCGCGCACCGCGTCGCTGACGATCCGGCCCACCGGCTGCAGGTGGGTGTGGCCGGGGACGAACTCGGTGAAGCTGTTGGCGATCGCGACGATGGGCTTCCGGCCGATGTCCGCACCGGGTACACCGGAGGCACGCATGAGGGCGCGGGCGCCCGCCATGTTGCGGCCGTGGGTGACTGTGCGGGACCTCAGCTCGGGCATCGTCGCTCGCTCCTTCGGAGAGTTCTGACGCCTCGAGCGTACGCCGGTCATCCAGGAGGCGGGACGACTTGTCCGCGATGCGGGACGGGCGGCCGGGGCGCCCACAGGGGAGGACGGCGGCCGGGGCGGGTCAGCGGGGGAAGACGGCGCGGCCGGGGCGGGTCAGCGGCCGGGGATCTCGGCCGGGGCGGCCAGGTGGAGGCGGGCGAAGGCCAGGGCCTCGGCGAGGTCGGCCTCGCGCTCGGCACCGGACATGGCGCGGCGGGTGTTCACCTCGACGACGATGTGGCCGTCGTAGCCGGAGGCGGCGAGCCGTTCGAGGACTTCCGCGCAGGGCTGGGCGCCGCGGCCGGGCACCAGGTGCTCGTCCTTCGCCGAGCCCTTGCCGTCGGCGAGGTGGACGTGGCCGAGGCGGTCGCCCATGCGGTCGAGCATCCGCAGCGCGTCGGTGCGGGCGGTGGCCGCGTGACTGAGGTCGATGGTGAAGTGCCGGTAGTCGTCGTTGGTGACGTCCCAGTCGGGGGCGTAGGCGAGCATCTCGCGGTCGCGGTAGCGCCACGGATACATGTTCTCCACGGCGAAGCGCACGTCGGTCTCGTCGGCCATCCGGTGGATGCCGGTGACGAAGTCCCTGGCGTACTGGCGCTGCCAGCGGAAGGGCGGGTGGACGACGACCGTGCTCGCGCCGAGCCTCTCCGCGGCGGTGCGGGCGCGCTGCAGCTTGGTCCAGGGGTCGGTGGTCCACACCCGCTGGGTGATGAGCAGGCAGGGGGCGTGCACGGCGAGGATCGGTATGCCGTGGTAGTCGCTGAGCCTGCGCAGCGCGTCGATGTCCTGGCTGACCGGGTCGGTCCACACCATGACCTCGACCCCGTCGTAGCCGAGGCGCGCGGCGATCTCGAAGGCCGCTGCCGTCGACTCCGGATACACCGAGGCCGTGGACAGGGCGACCTTCGCTTCCGGGACTCGCACGACGGGTTGCACCACGAGGACAGGTTACGAGGTGCCACGGGCGGCTGCGGGGCGTGTCCCATCAGGTGTGGCGTTCGTCATGACGGGCGCGGGCGCGGGAGTGACGGGAAAGGTGCGGGCGCGGGCGGCCGGGGCGCCCTCCCGCGGCTGCCGCGCGTGTCGGGCCGTCGGCGGCGGCTTCGAGCGGTCCCGGCCGGACCGGTGGGCGTCTTACCCTGGACGCGTGCCAAAGACGAAAAAGGCGAATGCCGACATTACCGGCGATTCCGGCGCACCTGGCGAATCCACCGGTGCCGTGCCGGCCGTGACGTCGTCCCCGGGGCCAGGGCCGCAACGGGCACCGCAGGCCGAGGAGCCCGACGAGCAGGGCCTCGACTTTCCGCGCGCGTGGGTGGAGTTCGTGGACCCGGCGGACGAGGAGCAGGTCTTCCGCTGCGACCTGACCTGGCTGACCTCCCGCTGGAACTGCATCTTCGGCAGCGGATGCCAGGGCATCCAGGCCGGCCGTGCCACGGACGGCTGCTGCACGCTGGGCGCCCACTTCTCCGACGAGGACGACGAGCGGCGGGTCGCCGAGCACGTGGCCCGGCTCACCCCGGACATCTGGGAGAACCACGCCGAGGGCACCGCGAACGGCTGGGTGACCGAGGACGAGGAGGGATCCCGGCAGACCCGCCCGTACAAGGGGTCGTGCATCTTCCAGAACCGGCCCGGCTTCCCCGGCGGCATGGGCTGCTCGCTGCACATCCTGGCGCTCAAGGAGGGCCGGGAGCCGCTGGAGACCAAGCCGGACGTGTGTTGGCAGCTGCCGATCCGGCGCACCTTCGAGTGGATCGACCGGCCCGACGACACCCGGGTGCTGCAGGTGTCGATCGGCGAGTACGACCGGCGCGGCTGGGGCCCGGGCGGCCACGACCTGCACTGGTGGTGCACCTCGGCGAAGTCGGCGCACGGCGCGGGTGAGCCGGTGTACGTCTCCTACCGGGCCGAACTGACCGAGCTGATGGGCAAGGCCGGCTACGACCGCCTGGTCGAGCTGTGCGAGGAGCGGCTGGCCGCGCAGCCGCTGCTGGCACCGCACCCGGCGGACCCGGCGTGACACGACCTGATACGACCTGATACGGCCTGACACACCTGACTCCGGACCTGGCCCGGCCCGGCCCCTCATGATCCGGACCCGGCCGGATCCGACCGGGTCTGGCAGGCCTGGCGGGCCTGGCGGGCCCGGCCCGACCTGAGCCTCACCTGCCCGGTGTCCGACCCCGTCGGACGCCGGACCCTGCTCCTCCGGTGCGCCGTGACCGGTGACGGACGCCGTCGTCCGGCACCGGGGCCGACGTCCGGCGCCGGTCACGGACCGGCCGTGGCACCGCCCGGTCCCGCGCCGTCGTCGCCCGGCGGCCCGGAGGTGCCGCCGCCGGTGCCGGACGACGGTGTGGGGTCGGGCGGCGGCGTGGTGCCGTCACCGGGGGTTCCACCGCCCGGCGGGTCGGCGGGGGTGTGCGTGGGCCGCGGGGACACCGAGGGGTGCGGGCGCGTGCCGGCGGGCGGGGTGACCCGGTGCGTCGGTGTGGAGGGGGCGGGTACCGGGCCGTGACCGCTGATGGTGATCACGGCGCCCACCGGGCCGACGGTCACCTGGGCGCGCCAGCGGCCGGCGGGTTCGCGCAGCGGGTCGACGTGGATGCGGACGGTCGTCGAGGCGCCCGGCTGGAGGGTTCCCGACGAGCGGTTCGGGTACAGCCATGCGACACCGGTGGTCACCGACCAGTGGACGGGGTCCGGCCCGGAGGCGGTCAGGGTGACGAGCGTGGTGTCGCCGCTGCCGGTGGCGACGACGGTGAGCCGTCCGCCGCCACGGCCGGCCTCGTCGGCGTCACTGACCTGCACGGACACCTCGCCGGCGGTGACCGGCCCGCTGTCCGCGGAGGCACGCGCGGTGTCGCCGCCGGTGCCGGGGCCGGCGTTCCGCCGGCCGTCGGTCCCTTCCCCGGCCGGCACCCCGGGGCTGGGCGCCTCGCGGGCGGTGGCCGGCACACCGTCCTGTTCCCGGCCCGCCGGGCCGGAGCGGTGAGCGGCCCACAGGGCGAGCGCGGGGGCGGTGACCACGGTGGCGACGACGGCCGTGGTGACGGCACGGGTGCGCAGCCGTGCCCGGCGCGCGGCCCGGTGTCCGGGGTCCATCGGGAAGCCGCGCCGGTCGAAACGCGGGCCGCCGGTCCACGGCCGCGGGTGACGCGTCAGAGCGGCGCGCAGGTCCGCGCGGGGCGCGCGGAGCACGGGCAGTTCGGCCGGGGTGACCGAGGAACCGGGCCAGCGGCCGGGGACGGCGCGCTGAGCGCTGCGGCGGCAGCGCGGGCAGTCGTCGACATGGCGGACGAGTTCGTTCCGCAGGGCAGGGGTGAGCACGACAGGACGGTCACCGGTGAGCGCGGTGGTGCCCGGGCAGCCGCCGGCCTCGGCGACGACGAGCGCGGCGCGGGTGCGCTCCACCTCGCACGCCGCGGAGGCGAGCAGCTCCCGGGTGGCCACGGGATGCCGGCCGAGGACGGCGGCGACCTCCGCGGCGGTGAGCTGGTGGCGGACGGCGAGTTCGAGCGCCTCGCGCTGCTCGGGGCTGGTGCCCGCCGCCTCCGGCCAGGCCAGCCGGGCCAGTTCGCCCTGCCGCTGCTGCCGGACGTCCTCGGGCACGGCTGCGGGACGGCCGCCGGGCCGGGCGGCCCGCGTTCCGCCGTGACGGCCCGGGTGCGCGGCCCTGCGTCCGCGCCGGTGGCCGGCCAGGATGCGCAGGCAGGACCAGCGGGCCAGCGCGTACAGCCAGGCGCGCCGGCCGGCCGCGTCCGGTCCGGGGCGCCGGCCGCGCCGCTCGGCCACGACCAGGGCGTCCGCCAGGGCGGTGACGGCTTCGTCGTGGTCGCACAGCACGGACAGGCAGTAGGTGAACAGGCCGTCGAGATACGGCTCACAGGGCAGCGGCGGGTGCACGGCAGCACGGTCGTGCGCCTCGGGGTGCGCCCGGCGTGCACCGGTCGTGCGGGTCGAGGTCTCCGGACTGCTGGTCGTCACCTGTGTGACCGTAGGGGTGAGGGGTCGTCGCTTCTCACCCGTTCGGGCAATTTAATCCGTACGGGTGAAACGATCCCGCAGAGAGAAGTGGGCGCCTTCTGCCCGGTAAACGGACAGCGCCGGACAAGCAGGTGACCACGTTCCGCAGCCGACGGAGCGACACCGAACGGACACACCCGCACCCGAACGTACGGACGGACCGGCATCCGGCCGGCCGACCGCACCGGCGCCCTGCTCCACGGACGCCCGCCCAGGCCGGCGCCCCCCGACGGCCCCCGGCGGCGGTGTCGGTGCCGGGGGCTACGGTTTCCCCCATGGCTGCGCGCACCAAGACCTCCAAGGACCGGCCGTCCTACCGCTGCACGGAGTGCGGCTGGCAGACGGCCAAGTGGCTCGGCCGCTGCCCCGAGTGCCAGGCCTGGGGCACGGTCGAGGAGTACGGCGCGCCCGCGGTCCGCACCACGGCGCCCGGCCGGGTCACCGCCTCCGCACTGCCCATCGGACAGGTCGACGGCCGCCAGGCCACCGCCCGTTCCACCGGCGTGCCCGAGCTGGACCGGGTGCTCGGCGGCGGCCTGGTCCCCGGTGCCGTGGTCCTCGTCGCGGGCGAGCCGGGCGTCGGCAAGTCCACGCTGCTGCTCGACGTCGCCGCGAAGGCCGCCGACGCCGAGCACCGCACGCTGTACGTCACCGGCGAGGAGTCCGCGAGCCAGGTCCGGCTGCGCGCCGACCGCATCGGCGCCATCGACGACCACCTGTACCTCGCCGCCGAGACCGACCTGTCCGCCGTCCTCGGCCATCTGGACGCGGTCAAGCCCTCGCTGCTGATCCTGGACTCGGTGCAGACCGTCGCCTCCCCGGAGATCGACGGCGCACCCGGCGGCATGGCGCAGGTGCGGGAGGTGGCGGGCGCCCTCATCCGCGCCTCCAAGGAGCGCGGCATGTCCACGCTGCTGGTGGGTCATGTCACCAAGGACGGTGCGATCGCGGGCCCGCGCCTGCTGGAGCACCTGGTGGACGTGGTGCTCCACTTCGAGGGCGACCGGCATGCGCGGCTGCGCCTGGTCCGGGGCGTGAAGAACCGCTACGGAGCCACCGACGAGGTGGGCTGCTTCGAGCTGCACGACGAGGGCATCACGGGCCTGGCCGACCCCAGCGGACTGTTCCTCACCCGCCGGGACGAGCCCGTGCCCGGCACCTGTCTGACGGTCACCCTGGAGGGCCGCCGCCCGTTGGTCGCCGAGGTGCAGGCGCTCACCGTGGACTCCCAGATCCCCTCCCCGCGCCGTACGACGTCGGGTCTGGAGACCTCCCGGGTGTCGATGATGCTGGCGGTGCTGGAACAGCGGGGCCGCATCAGCGCGCTGGGCAAGCGGGACATCTACTCGGCGACGGTCGGTGGTGTGAAGCTGTCCGAGCCGGCCGCCGACCTCGCCGTCGCTCTCGCGCTGGCGTCGGCGGCCAGTGACACCCCGCTGCCGAAGAACCTCGTCGCGATCGGCGAGGTGGGGCTGGCGGGCGAGGTCCGGCGGGTCACCGGGGTGCAGCGCCGCCTCGCGGAGGCGCACCGGCTGGGCTTCACGCACGCCCTGGTGCCGGGTGACCCGGGGAA
This sequence comes from Streptomyces thermoviolaceus, assembly GCF_045209695.1. Lineage (NCBI taxonomy): Bacteria > Bacillati > Actinomycetota > Actinomycetes > Kitasatosporales > Streptomycetaceae > Streptomyces > Streptomyces thermoviolaceus. Next base: position 2,643,493 of record NZ_CP109280.1, read on the forward strand.
GATCCCGCCCGGGATGAAGGTTCTGGAAGTGGCCGACATCGGGGAGGCGCTGCGGGTCCTGCCGCGTTCCCGGCGTCCACAGGCCCCGCGGGAGCAGGAGGAGCGCCGGTAGACTTTGCCCTGGTCTCGCCCGTCCGCATGACCGAGTGTGCGAAAAGGGAGCGCCAGGAGAGCACGGTCGGCCTCGCGACACCGGCTTGGAGCGCCCCGGAGGCGAACGAGCATCCAAAGCGGAGGAGTGCAGTGGCAGCCAACGACCGGGCAGCGACTCCCGGAAAGTACGGCGGGAGTTCCGGCGCCGACAGCCTGATGCGCGCCTCACTGAGCGCCGTGGCGCCCGGCACCCCGCTGCGGGACGGCCTGGAGCGGGTTCTGCGCGGCAACACCGGCGGGCTGATCGTGCTCGGCTCGGACAAGACCGTGGAAGCGATGTGCACCGGCGGCTTCGTCCTGGACGTGGAGTTCACGGCGACGCGGCTGCGGGAGCTGTGCAAGCTGGACGGCGGCATCGTGCTCTCCTCGGACCTGTCGAAGATCCTGCGGGCGGGCGTGCAGCTCGTCCCGGACCCGACGATCCCCACCGAGGAGACCGGCACCCGGCACCGCACGGCGGACCGCGTGAGCAAGCAGGTCGGCTTCCCGGTGGTCTCCGTCTCGCAGTCGATGCGCCTGATCGCCCTGTACGTCGACGGCCAGCGCCGGGTGCTGGAGGACTCGGCGGCGATCCTCTCCCGCGCCAACCAGGCCCTGGCCACCCTGGAGCGCTACAAGCTGCGCCTGGACGAGGTCGCGGGCACGCTGTCGGCGCTGGAGATCGAGGACCTGGTCACCGTCCGGGACGTCGCGGCGGTCGCGCAGCGCCTGGAGATGGTGCGCCGTATCGCCACCGAGATCGCCGAGTACGTCGTGGAGCTGGGCACCGACGGCCGGCTGCTGGCGCTCCAGCTGGACGAGCTGATCGCCGGCGTCGAGCCCGAGCGGGAACTGGTCGTGCGGGACTACGTCCCCGAGCCCACGGCCAAGCGCTCCCGCACGGTCGAGGAGGCCCTCGCCGAGCTGGACAAGCTCACCCACGCCGAGCTGCTGGAGCTGACCACCGTCGCCCGTGCCCTGGGCTACACCGGCTCCCCCGAGGCGCTGGACACGGCGGTGTCCCCGCGCGGCTTCCGGCTGCTGGCCAAGGTGCCGCGGCTGCCCGGCGCGATCATCGACCGTCTGGTCGAGCACTTCGGCGGGCTGCAGAAGCTGCTCGCCGCGGGCGTGGACGACCTGCAGACGGTGGACGGCGTGGGCGAGGCCCGGGCCCGCAGCGTCCGCGAGGGCCTGTCGCGGCTGGCGGAGTCGTCGATCCTGGAGCGGTACGTCTGACGGATGCCGGGCGGACGGGGATCCCGGACGACACGTCATGCCCTCGGCAGTCCGTCAGGCACCTCGGATCACCGGCACGCGGCCGACACCGGTGCCCTGCCGGCAGGCGTGCCCTGCCCGCCCGCGCCGATCGGACGCCCACATCGGTCCCGGGACCGTACAGTCCCCGGACGGCACGGCCTCAGTCCTCGGACAGCACGAACGACGTGGGCAGCTTGTCGTAGCCCGGCACCTTCCACTCCACCAGGTAGGTGCCGGCGCCGGCCGAACCGTGCGGCGGCGTCGCGCACTGCGGTGCGCTCGGCTTGCGGTCCCAGCGCACCGTGTGGGTGATGCTGCTGTCGCCCGGCACCCGGTACCACTGGCTCTCGGACGTCTTCGGGCAGTCCGCGGACGACCAGTACGGGGTGGTGCTCCCCGCCTTGCTGATCGTCAGCACCGCGGTCTTCGGACCGAGGTCGATCTTGCAGTCGTGGGCGGAGGTGTTCTTCGCGACCAGCCGGATGGCCGGGGTCTCGGTGGGGGCGTAGGTGTTGTGCACGCTGCCCACGGACAGCGTGACCGTGCCGGCGGTGCAGTCGGGCAGCGTGGAGCCGGCCGGCAGCGCCGCGCCGGTGGTGTCGCCGTCCTGGGTGCCGGTGCCGGCTCCCCCGGCGGAGGGCGAGGAACCGGCGGCGGTGCCGCCGTCGTCCGTGCCGGACGAGGAGTCGTCGTCGCCCGAGGGGGATCCGGACGCGCCGGACTCGTCACGGCCGCCGGGGTGTTCGCTGATCGCGGGTCCCGACTCGGACGGGCCCGGGGTGATGGTGGACGGAGTGGGATGCTTGCCGTCGGAGGGACCGGCGGTGTTCTTGTGGTCGCCGCCACCGCCGAACGAGGTGACCACCCAGACGATCAGCAGGGCCACCAGAGCGATCACGGACAGCACGACGATCCTCCGTCGCCAGTAGATGGACGACGGGAGCGGCCCGACCGGATTGCGCAGAGATCCCACGCCCAAACTTTACGAGAGACCGCCGCCTTCACCCTCCCCACCCGCCGCTCGGAGCACAACTTTTCCGGATCATCATTCCGGCAACCCCCGCTTTCCGGACGGCTGTTGTGACCGTCGTGAGCGGACGGACACGCTCGGCGACGACACCGCCCCGCGCCGGATCACACGGGCGCCGACTCCCGCATGGCAGGATCGGAAACGCCATGACTGCGCCCACACTGCCCCCGCACAGCAGCACCACCGCACCCGACGCTCCCGGCACCCCGCTCGCCGAGACCCTGCACAGCCTGGTCATCAGCTGGTTCGACGACAACGCCCGCGACCTGCCCTGGCGGCGCCCCGACGCGGGCGCCTGGGGCGTGATGGTCAGCGAGTTCATGCTGCAGCAGACCCCGGTCAGCCGGGTGCTGCCCGTCTACGAACAGTGGCTCAAGCGCTGGCCCCGCCCCGCCGACCTCGCCAAGGAGGCGCCCGGCGAGGCCGTGCGCGCCTGGGGCCGGCTCGGCTACCCGCGCCGCGCCCTGCGCCTGCACGGCGCCGCGGTCGCCATAACGGAACGGCACGGCGGTGACGTGCCCACCGAGCACGCGCAGTTGCTCGCGCTGCCCGGCATCGGCGAGTACACCGCCGCCGCGGTCGCGTCGTTCGCCTACGGGCAGCGGCACGCCGTGCTGGACACCAACGTCCGCCGCGTCCTGGCCCGCGCGGTCACCGGCGTGCAGTACCCGCCGAACGCCACCACCGCCGCCGAACGCCGGCTGGCGCGGACCCTGCTGCCCGAGGACGCGCCGACCGCGGCCCGCTGGGCCGCCGCCTCCATGGAGCTGGGCGCGCTGGTGTGCACGGCGAAGAACGAGGCCTGCCACCGCTGTCCGATCGCCGCGCACTGCGCCTGGCGGCTGGCGGGCAAGCCCGAGCACGACGGGCCGCCGCGCCGGGGACAGACGTACGCCGGCACCGACCGGCAGGTGCGCGGCAAGCTGCTCGCCGTGCTGCGCGAGGCGCACACCCCGGTGCCGCAGGCGGTGCTGGACCGGGTGTGGCACGAACCGGTGCAGCGCGCACGGGCGTTGGACGGGCTCGTCGCGGACGGCCTCGTCGAACCGCTGCCCGGCGGGATGTACCGGCTTCCGCTGACCTGACACCCCTTTACTTCACGCAGTCTCACCGTGCTGTCGCGGCGGCGGCCGCGGGAGGTGACACACCCGTGTCACATGTCCCGGGTCGCCGCCGACCGGACATATCGCCTCGGAACGGGGCGACTTCGGGCGGCGTTCTGTCCGTTTTCTTCCTTCGTTACACAACCGACGGACAGCCGCGCGCCGACCGCAGGCCGGCTCGGACAACCCCGTGACAACCGCTCCCTACCGTCGATCCCGTGCTGCGACGAAGGCGGCACCGGGCGGCTGTCGACCACAGTCGCCCGTATGTGAGGCAGGACCCGGCGCGGCGGGCCGGGCCACGGGGACGGAGGCGGTCGATCATGGCGCAGGACGAGGTGCTCGAGTTCGAGGAGTACGTGCGCACCCGGCAGGACGCCCTGCTGCGCAGCGCACGCCGGCTGGTGCCGGACCCGGTCGACGCCCAGGATCTGCTGCAGACCGCACTGGTGCGCACCTACGGCCGCTGGGAGGGCATCGCGGACAAGCGGCTCGCCGATGCCTATCTGCGCCGGGTCATGATCAACACGCGGACCGAGTGGTGGCGGGCCCGCAAGCTGGAGGAGGTCCCCACCGAGCAGCTGCCGGACGCCTGCGTGGACGACGCCGCCGAGCAGCACGCCGACCGGGCTCTGCTGATGGACGTCCTGAAAGTTCTCGCTCCCAAGCAGCGCAGTGTCGTGGTGCTGCGACACTGGGAGCAGATGTCCACGGAAGAGACGGCCGCGGCCCTGGGCATGTCCACGGGCACGGTCAAGAGCACGCTGCACCGGGCGCTCGCCCGGCTCCGCGAGGAGCTTCAGGCCCGCGATCTGGACGCACGCGCGCTGGAGCGTGAGGAGCGGGAGCGTTGCGCGGCCTGAGCGGCAGGGCCGGTTCCGGCCCGAAGACCCCGTCACGGGGACCCCTGGCGGCGGTGATCACGGCGGCGGCCGTGCTCGCCGCCTCGGGCGTGTTGCTGTCCGGCTGCGGCACCGGCGGCACCGGAGCCCGCGACGAGGGGCCGGCCGACGCCAGCTCGGTGGCGGTGCCGCCCGCCGCCTCCTCCCCCGGCGCCGACGAGAGTCCGCAGCCGGCGGTGAACGCGGTCCGGCTGATCAAGGACGATCCCAAGGTGTCGGCCTCGGTCAAGCGGAGCCTCAAGCCGTGCGCGGGCGATCAGTACCCGGTCGACGTCTCCTACGGCAAGCTGACCGGCGGTTCCGTCGACGACGTTGTGATCAACGTGCTGACCTGCGACGACGCGGTCGGGATGGGGTCGTATGTGTACCGTGAGCACGGTGGCCGGTACGAGAACGTCTTCCGTGCCGAGGAGCCGCCGGTCTACGCCGAGATCGACCGCGGCGATCTGGTGGTGACCAAGCAGGTGTACGAGAAGGGCGACCCCGTCTCGAACCCCTCGGGCGACGACGTGATCACCTACCGGTGGTCCGGCACCGCGTTCGTCGAGATCTTCAGCACGCACAACGAGTACAGCAAGGCCGTCGGCGGGAGCCCCACCGTGACCCCCGCACCGGTCGGCTGAGCCGGGGGACCGCCGCCCGGCCGCGTCCCGCACCCGCCGCTCGGCCCCCGCCCCGGCGGCCGGCACCCCGCCGTCACCCGCAGCACCGAAGCAGACGAGGATCGGAAAACACCGGGATGGCAGAGCAGACCCATGTCCTGTTCGTCGAGGACGACGACGTCATCCGCGAGGCCACACAGCTCACCCTGGAGCGCGACGGCTTCGCGGTCACGGCCATGCCCGACGGGCTGTCGGGCCTGGAGGCGTTCCGGGCCAGACGGCCGGACATCGCGCTGCTGGACGTGATGGTGCCCGGCCTGGACGGCGTCAGCCTGTGCCGCCGGATCCGCGACGAGTCGACGGTTCCGGTGATCATGCTGTCGGCGCGCGCCGACTCCATCGACGTCGTCCTGGGCCTGGAGGCGGGCGCCGACGACTATGTGACCAAGCCGTTCGACAGCGCCGTTCTGGTCGCCCGCATCCGCGCGGTGCTGCGCCGGTTCGGGCACGCCGCGGGCGCCCGGGGCGAGGCCGGTCCCAAGGCGGCGGCCGGCGGGGTGCTCACCTTCGGGGACCTCCAGGTGGACACCGACGGCATGGAGGTGCGCCGCGCCGGGCAGCCGGTGGCGCTCACCCCGACGGAGATGCGGCTGCTGCTGGAGTTCTCCGCCGCACCGGGCACCGTGCTGTCCCGGGACAAGCTGCTGGAGCGGGTGTGGGACTACGGCTGGGGCGGCGACACCCGCGTCGTCGACGTCCATGTGCAGCGGCTGCGGCAGAAGATCGGCCAGGAACGGATCGAGACGGTCCGCGGCTTCGGCTACAAACTGAAGGGCTGACGGGGCGCCGCGATGCGAGGCACCACACGACTGCTGTCCGGGCGCCTGGAGCGCATGCGGGTGCACACCGGGGTGCGGTGGAAGCTCAGCGCGGCCATCGCCCTGGTCGGCGCACTGGTCGCGATCGCCCTGAGCCTGGTGGTGCACAACGCCGCCCGGGTGTCGATGCTGGACAACGCGCGGGACCTCGCCGACCAGCGGCTGCAGCTCGCGCAGGCGATCTACGACCGTCCGGGCCGCCGCCCGGCCAACGGCACCTACAAGATCGACGACCCGGCGCTGCCCGCCGCGCTGCGCGAGAAGGTGGAGCAGGGCCGGCGGGCCACCTATGTCACGGACCGCCCGGACGGCGTGCCGGACATCTGGGCCGCCATGCCGATCCGGGGCGGGCATGTGCTGTCCCTGCACACGCATGTCACCGACCGCAGCACCGACGTGCTGCGGGACCTCGACCGGGCGCTGGTCATCGGGTCCATCGCGGTGGTCCTGTGCGGCAGCGCGCTCGGCGTGCTCATCGGCGGCCAGCTCTCACGCCGGCTGCGCAAGGCCGCCGCGGCCGCGAACCAGCTCGCCAAGGGCGAGGCGGACGTGCGGGTGCGGGACGCCATCGGCGGCGTCGTCCGGGACGAGACGGACGACCTGGCGCGCGCGGTGGACGCGATGGCCGACGCGTTGCAGGAGCGCCTGGAGGCGGAACGGCGGGTCACCGCGGACATCGCGCACGAGCTGCGCACCCCCGTGACCGGGCTGCTCACGGCCGCCGAGCTGCTGCCGCCGGGCCGGCCCACGGAGCTGGTGCTGGACCGGGCCAAGGCGATGCGCACCCTGGTCGAGGACGTGCTGGAGGTCGCCCGGCTCGACGGCGCCTCGGAACGGGCCGAGCTGGAGGACATCATGCTGGGCGAGTTCGTCACCCGGCGGGTGGCCGCGAAGGACCCCGACGTCGAGGTGCGGGTGGTGCACGAGTCGGAGGTCACCACCGATCCGCGGCGCCTGGAGCGCGTGCTGTTCAACCTGCTCACCAACGCCGCCCGGCACGGCAGGCCGCCCGTCGAGGTGACCGTGGAGGGCCGGGTCGTCCGGGTCCGGGACCACGGCCCCGGCTTCCCCGAGGACCTGCTGGCCGAGGGCCCCCGACGGTTCCGTACCGGCAGCGCGGACCGGGCCGGCCGCGGTCACGGCCTGGGCCTGACCATCGCCGTCGGGCAGGCCCGGGTGCTCGGCGCCCGGCTGACCTTCCGCAATGTGCGGCCCCCGGGTGCGCCCGCGCACGTACCGGCGGAGGGCGCGGTCGCGGTCCTGTGGCTGCCCGAGCACGCGCCGACGAACACCGGCAGCTACCCGGTGCTGCCCAGCCAGCCCGGCCCGTCCGGCCCGTCCGGCCAGGGCGACGGTGCCGCCGGGAAGCCCGCGTCGCGGGCGAGGTGGTGGCGCCGAGTCCGTGAGCGTCCGTGAAAGGCCGTGAGCGGAGGCGCTGAGTCGGGGGCGGGGCGGGCCGCTCGGCCTCCGGGGGGCGGGTCCGCGATCCGGGCGGGCGGGTCCACGTCCGAGACGGGGCCGCAGGCGGCGGGCCGCGAGCGGGCAGGCGAGAGGCCCGGCACCGAGAGTGCCGGGCCTCTCGCGGTGCGGTGCGGGCGCCGGGGTTCGCCCGGATCGCTCAGACCGTCTGCTCGCGGACCGCCGCGCCGCTCTCCGGGCTCTGCGCCGCCGGGGCCACACCCGTGCCGCGCAGCGGGACCTCCTTGATGAACAGCGCCGCCACCAGCACGATCACCGCCACCACCGAGCCCAGCAGGAACGCCGCATGGGTCCCGGCCGACACCGCGTGCTGGTAGGCCTCGCGGACCGCGGCCGGCAGCTGCTGCAGGCTCTTGGCGTCCAGCTGCGCCGACTGCTCGGTGATCTTCGACCCCAGGGCGCCGGCCCGCTGGGCCATCACGTCCTGCACCCGGTGGTTGAACAGCGCGCCCATGACCGAGACACCGAAGGAGGAGCCGAGCGTCCGGGCGAGGGTGGTGGTCGAGGAGGCCACACCGATGTCCTTCAGCTCGACGCTGTTCTGCGCGACCAGCATGGTGATCTGCAGCAGGCAGCCCATGCCCGCACCGAGGACCGCCATGTACAGCCCGGAGGTCAGGCGGGTGGTGCCGGTGTCCATCAGGGACAGCAGATACAGGCCGACGACGATCAGCACGCCGCCGACCAGAGGGAAGACCTTGTACCGGCCGCTGGCGGTGGTGACCCGGCCGGCGATCAGCGACACGACCATCATCGCGCCCAGCATCGGCAGGAGCAGCAGGCCGGAGTTGGTCGCGGAGGCCCCCTGCACCGCCTGCTGGTACAGCGGCAGGAACAGCACCGCACCGAACATCACGAAGCCGGTGATGAAGCCGATCAGCGACATCAGGGAGAAGTTCCGGCTGCGGAAGATGTGCAGCGGCACGATCGGCTCGGCGGCCCGGGTCTCCCAGAAGAGGAACCCGATCAGCGCGACCACGCCGATCACGATCAGCTCCAAGATCCGTGCGGAGGTCCAGGCGTACTCAGTGCCGCCCCAGGTGGTGACGAGCACGATGGCGCAGATGCCGAGGGTCAGCAGCGCGGCGCCCAGGTAGTCGACCCGTGCCCGGGCGCGCTTCTTCGGCAGGTGCAGCACGGCGCTGATCGCGGCGAGCGCCACCGCGCCGAGCGGCAGGTTGATGTAGAAGGCCCAGCGCCAGCCCCAGTGGTCGGTGATGGTGCCGCCGACGAGCGGGCCGCCGATCATGGCGAGGGCCATGACGCCCGCCATCATGCCCTGGTACCGGCCGCGCTCGCGCGGCGGGACGAGGTCGCCGATGATCGCCATGACGCCGACGATCAGACCGCCCGCGCCCAGGCCCTGCACGGCCCGGAAGCCGATCAGCTCGCCCATGTCCTGCGCCATGCCGCTGAGCGCCGACCCGGCCAGGAAGATCACGATCGAGGTCATGAAGGCGCCCTTGCGCCCGTACATGTCGCCGAGCTTGCCCCACAGCGGGGTGGCCGCGGCGGTGGCCAGGGTGTAGGCGGTCACCACCCAGGACAGGTGCTCCAGACCGCCGAGTTCGCCGACGATCGTGGGCATCGCCGTGCCCACGATCATGTTGTCGAGCATCGCGAGCAACATCGCGATCATCAGAGCGAGCAGGACGACCCGCACGCTCCTGGGCTGGGTGCCGGACGAGCCGGCCTGTGTCGTTTCTATGTCTGCTTGCGTCATCCTCGTGCCTCCCCCTCGGTACGGAACCCCCACTTACTTGCCGCCCGGCAAGTTCGACTCGACGGTAGGTGCTTACTAGCCGGTCGTCAAGTAAGTTTGCCGACCGGTCGGCAGGTCAGTTTTTGGAGTGAGCGCAAGGAGGACGAGGATGGGCGTCACGATGGACGGCACCAAGCAGCAGCGCCGCGGGAACACCCGCCAGCGCATCCAGGACGTGGCGCTCGCGCTCTTCGCCGAGCAGGGCTACGAGAAGACCTCCCTGCGAGAGATCGCCGAGCGCCTGGGCGTCACGAAGGCGGCCCTGTACTACCACTTCAAGAGCAAAGAAGAGATCATCGTCAGTCTCTTCGAGGACCTGACCCGGCCGCTCGGCGAGCTGGTCGAATGGGGACGGCAGCAGCCGCCCACCCTGGAGACCAAACAGGAGATCATCCGCCGCTACAGCGCCGCCCTGGCCGCCGCCGCGCCCCTGTTCCGCTTCATGCAGGAGAACCAGGCCACGGTGCGGGAGCTGCGCATCGGCGACACCTTCCGGCAGCGGATGATGGGCCTGCGCAACATCCTCATCGACCCGGACGCACGCCTGGCCGACCAGGTCCGCAGCGTCAGCGCCCTGTTCACCCTGCACGCCGGCATGTTCGTCCTGCAGGACATCGAGAGCGACCCCGAGAAGCGGCGCGAGGCCGTGATGGAGGTCGCGATCGACCTGATCACCCAGGCGCACCAGGGCACCCGCGACCGGGACTGAGACTCCGGCTCTCCGACTCTCCGGCTCTCCGACTCTCCGGCTCTCCGGCTCTCCGGCTCTCCGGCTCTCCGGCTCTCCGGCTCTCCGGCTCTCCGGCGGGACGTTACCGGCGGATGCACGACCCCTGCGGAGCCCCCTGCCGGACAGACCTTCTGCCGGAGGGCCCCGCCGACGGCACCCTCCGGCGACTTCTGCCCGGAACGCGACGCACCGCCGCCCGCTGCGCGGGCAGCGGGCGGCGGTGCGGGGGCGGTGCCGGCGAACGGCCTCCGGGCGGCGTACGCCTCATGGGGCGGACGTCCCGGACGGACGAACCCTCGGTCAGACCTTCACGCCGTGGGCGCGGAGGAAGGTGACCGGGTTGACGGCCGAGCCGTAGTTGGGGGTCGTACGGACCTCGAAGTGCAGGTGCGGGCCGGTGCTGTTGCCGGTGTTGCCGGAGAGGCCGATGTGCTGGCCGGTGGTGACGACCTGGCCGACCTTCACGTCGACGCGGGACAGGTGGGCGTACTGGGTGTACAGCCCGTTGCCGTGCTTGATGACGATGGCGTTGCCGTAGGCGGGGCCGTCACCGGCGCCGTTCGGGCCGGCCTTGACGACGGTGCCGCCGTGGGCGGCGACGACGTTCGTGCCGATCGGCACGGCGAAGTCCTGACCGCTGTGCTTGTGCGCCCAGTGGCTGCCGCCCTGGTTGAAGGACGCCGACAGCGAGTAGTGCTGCACCGGGTCGACCCAGGTGGCGGCCGTCTTGGCAGCGGCGGCGGTGGGGGCCGCCGTGGTCTCGGCGGCGTTCGCAACTCCCGCGCCCACCGCGGCCGAGACCCCGAGGCCGGCGGCGAGAACGGCGGCACGGACACGGAGCTTGGTCGCACGGGTGGAACGGGACGTGGCGCGCTGGAACATCGAAACCTCTGCGTGTGGGGGACATGGGAGCCACCCGGGCGCTGTGCGCTCGCCGGGCGGCCCAACCTTGGTAACCCGGCCGGTCATCGCCCCTCAAACACCCCTTCTACGAACCAAAGTCGTAACAGGGGTCAGTGACGCAGATCTCTTGACAGCACGCCCATTCGAGACAAAACACCTACTCAACGCCCAATTTCCGACATTGCCTGCGATGGAATGTCGGGTTTATCGGGCCATGTCCGTCACTAAGGCGCTTAGTACCCGGTCGGGCGCCTGTGCCGCATGTCACCGACGCGGCCCCTTCAGCGGGGGTGACGTGTGACCGGGCTCATGTGGCGCCCGTCTCAGGGGAGTTGGTCCCGGCGGGGTTCCGGGCCTGCTGTCGCGCCTCCCGATGCCGGGGCTCGCCGAGACCCTGGCCCCGGCGCCCCTGTGCCGGACAGGAGGATCCGGCGCCGTCGTCGGACAGGGAGGCTCAGGCGCCGTCGCAGTCGGCTTCAGGAGCGCCGTCCAGACGGCTTCAGGCGGCCCAGGGACGGCCCCAGGGCCGGGGCCAGGTCGGCCGGGGACCGCCAAGGCCCCCTGACGGCCACGGAGGCGGCTCAGACGGCTCAGATGCGCCCTCGGCACAGCTCCAGGCCACGCCCGGCACGTGACCCCGTGCACGTGGTCCCACAAGCGCCGCCACGGCGTCCTGTCGCCCCGCGGACACAACGCACGCCCCACGGACGGGCCGCCCCGCGGACACAACGCACGCCCCACGGACGGGCCGCCCCGCGGGCGAGGCACACCACGGACACAGCGGGCGCACCACGGACAGGCCGCAGGGCGTCCGCACGGGCCCGCAGGGCGTCCGGACAGCCCGAAGGGGCCGGTGCTCGCAGCACCGGCCCCTTCGGGGTGCGTATCAGGGCGCTCAGGCGTCCTTGATCAGGTTCGGACCGGCGCCGCCGGCCGCCTGTTCGATCGGCGGGACGTCCGGCAGGGCCGACTTCTCCTCGCCGCGGAAGGTGAAGGTGCGCTCCTCGCCCTCGCCCTCCGTGTCGACGACCACGATGTGGCCCGGACGCAGCTCGCCGAAGAGGATCTTCTCCGAGAGCGTGTCCTCGATCTCGCGCTGGATGGTCCGGCGCAGCGGCCGGGCGCCCAGCACGGGGTCGTAGCCCTTCTTGGCCAGCAGCTCCTTGGCGGACTGGGACAGCTCGATGCCCATGTCCCGGTCCTTCAGGCGCTCGTCCACCTTGCTGATCATCAGGTCGACGATCCGCAGGATGTCCTCCTGCGTCAGCTGCGGGAAGACCACCACGTCGTCCACACGGTTGAGGAACTCGGGCCGGAAGTGCTGCTTCAGCTCGTCCTGGACCTTGTTCTTCATCCGCTCGTAGTTGGTCTTCGTGTCGCCCTGCGCCGCGAAGCCCAGGTTGAAGCCCTTGGAGATGTCCCGGGTGCCGAGGTTGGTGGTCATGATGATGACCGTGTTCTTGAAGTCCACGACCCGGCCCTGGGAGTCGGTCAGGCGACCGTCCTCCAGGATCTGCAGCAGCGAGTTGAAGATGTCCGGGTGGGCCTTCTCGACCTCGTCGAAGAGGACCACGGAGAACGGCTTGCGCCGCACCTTCTCCGTCAGCTGGCCGCCCTCCTCGTAGCCCACGTAACCGGGGGGCGAACCGAAGAGACGGGAGACCGTGTGCTTCTCGCTGAACTCCGACATGTCGAGGGAGATCAGCGCGTCCTCGTCACCGAACAGGAACTCCGCCAGCGCCTTGGACAGCTCGGTCTTACCCACACCGGACGGGCCGGCGAAGATGAACGAGCCACCCGGACGCTTCGGGTCCTTCAGACCCGCACGGGTACGGCGGATCGCCTTGGACAGCGCCTTGACGGCGTCGTCCTGGCCGATGACCCGCTTGTGCAGCTCCTCCTCCATGCGGAGCAGGCGGCTGGACTCCTCCTCGGTGAGCTTGAAGACCGGGATGCCGGTGGCCGTGGCCAGGACCTCGGCGATCAGCTCGCCGTCGACCTCGGCGACGACGTCCATGTCGCCGGCCTTCCACTCCTTCTCCCGCTTCGCCTTCGCGGCCAGGAGCTGCTTCTCCTTGTCACGCAGGGAGGCGGCCTTCTCGAAGTCCTGCGAGTCGATCGCGGACTCCTTGTCCCGGCGCACCGCGGCGATCTTCTCGTCGAACTCGCGCAGGTCCGGCGGCGCGGTCATCCGGCGGATCCGCATCCGGGAGCCGGCCTCGTCGATCAGGTCGATCGCCTTGTCCGGCAGGAAGCGGTCCGAGATGTACCGGTCGGCCAGGGTGGCGGCCTGGACCAGCGCCTCGTCGGTGATGGAGACACGGTGGTGCGCCTCGTACCGGTCGCGCAGGCCCTTGAGGATCTCGATGGTGTGCGGCAGGGACGGCTCGGCGACCTGGATGGGCTGGAAGCGGCGCTCCAGGGCCGCGTCCTTCTCCAGGTGCTTGCGGTACTCGTCCAGGGTGGTGGCACCGATGGTCTGCAGCTCGCCGCGGGCCAGCATCGGCTTGAGGATGGAGGCCGCGTCGATGGCGCCCTCGGCGGCGCCCGCCCCGACCAGCGTGTGCAGCTCGTCGATGAACAGGATGATGTCGCCGCGGGTGCGGATCTCCTTGAGCACCTTCTTCAGGCGCTCCTCGAAGTCACCGCGGTAGCGGGAGCCGGCCACCAGGGCGCCGAGGTCCAGGGTGTAGAGGTGCTTGTCCTTGAGGGTCTCGGGCACCTCGCCCTTGACGATGGCCTGCGCGAGGCCCTCGACGACGGCGGTCTTGCCGACACCGGGTTCACCGATCAGGACCGGGTTGTTCTTGGTACGGCGGGACAGCACCTGCATGACCCGCTCGATCTCCTTCTCGCGCCCGATGACCGGGTCGAGCTTGGACTCGCGGGCCGCCTGGGTGAGGTTCCGGCCGAACTGGTCGAGGACCAGGGACGTCGAGGGGGTGCCCTCGGCAGGCCCGCCGGCGGTGGCGGTCTCCTTGCCCTGGTAACCGGAGAGCAGCTGGATCACCTGCTGCCGCACGCGGTTGAGATCAGCGCCCAGCTTGACCAGGACCTGGGCGGCCACGCCCTCGCCCTCGCGGATCAGGCCGAGCAGGATGTGCTCCGTGCCGATGTAGTTGTGGCCCAGCTGGAGTGCCTCGCGGAGCGACAGCTCCAGGACCTTCTTGGCACGGGGAGTGAAGGGGATGTGACCGGACGGCGCCTGCTGGCCCTGGCCGATGATCTCCTCCACCTGCTGGCGGACCGCCTCGAGCGAAATCCCGAGGCTCTCAAGGGCCTTGGCGGCGACACCCTCACCCTCGTGGATCAGGCCCAGGAGGATGTGCTCGGTGCCGATGTAGTTGTGGTTGAGCATCCGGGCTTCTTCCTGAGCCAGGACGACAACCCGCCGCGCGCGGTCGGTGAACCTCTCGAACATCGTTAATCGCTCCTCAGAGCGGTCAGGCAGTAAGGGGAACTTCCCCTCCCTGTCCTTCCGCAGCTTAGTCCCGCAAGCGGGGACCGCTCATTCCAACTGCCGACACCGTCGATGGCCTCCTGACCCCGAACGCCGACATATGCTCCAACCCGATGGTGCGAGACGATGTTCCCGCAGGCCAGGCAGTTACCCCAGTCGCCAGTACGCCGTTGGCGAACGTGGGGCTCCGCTGCCCGGGTGCGGCCTGCGCGTCAACCCCTCCCACTAGGGATGTCTTACCCGCCGGCACCGACACTCCATGCGGCGCGCCCCGCATCCCTCCGCTATGGGCGAACAACCTTGCGCCCCTCGCAGTCCCCGGACGGAGCCATTTCCAGCACTCTCCGCATCCGAAACAGCACGCGGAGTAACCGCACTCCGTCTCGTCCGTTGCACCGGTCATGGTCGGCAGCCTCTCCACGCTCCCCCTCCCGGTCCCCGCGCCGCGCCGGCCGAGCGGCCCGGAGCGGTGGATCCGGAACTGGTACGAGAACGAACTGGGCTGGGCGACGGTGCCCGGGCGACCGGTGCGCCTCGTCGTGGGCCGCCGCTTCGACGTCCTGGACGTCCCGGCCGAGGCCGGGCGGGCGGCGCTGCGCCACCTCGGGCCCGCCTCCCCGGTGGCCGCCCAGGGCGGCCGGATGCGGCTGCTGGTGGCCGCGGGCAGCGCTCAGGAGCTGCCGGGCCTGCTGCGCTGGCTGGAGTGGGACGGGGCCGACCTGGACCTGGTGGCGCTGGGCGAGGGCGCGCTCATGGAGGCGCCGCCGCCCGGTGCCGGGGCGGCCGGAGCACGGCCGCCCGCCCGGGACCGTTCCGTCTCTCAGGGGGCCGCCGTCTGGGTGCGGCCCCCCGGGCCAGGATGCGAGGTCGAGGCCTCGCTGCCGACGCTGTCGGCCTTGGGGGGCACGGGTGGCTCCCCCGATCTCGCACGAGTCGTGGACACGGTGGCAGCTCAGTGCCACCGGCTCCGGCTGCGGCGCGTGTGCGGCCGTCGGCCGGATCGCTCGTAGCCGTGCGCCGTCCGCCTGCCGTCGGCCGGGCGGCGGCCGTCGGTCGTCACCGGACTCGCGTCAGGCGTTGGCCTTCTCGTAGGCCTCGCGGATGCTGGCCGGCACCCGGCCACGGTCGTTCACCTCGTAGCCGTTGGCCTTCGCCCAGGCGCGGATCTGCGCGGTGTCCTGGCTGCTGCTGGACGAGGAGCGGCCCCTGCCGCGGCCGCCGGAAGCGCGGCCGCCGGTACGGCGTCCGTTCTTGACGTACGGCTCGAGAAGGCCGCGGAGCTTCTCCGCGTTGGCGGTGGTGAGATCGATCTCGTACGTCTTGCCGTCCAGCGCGAACGTCACGGTCTCGTCCGCCTCGCCGCCGTCGAGGTCGTCGACAAGAAGGACCTGAACCTTCTGTGCCACCGGATTTCCTTTCATCGATAACGTGAGGGCCGGGGTCGGGCGGCTTCCGCCGTTTCGCAGCCCCCTGTTATATGCAGTACTGCAGTACGTCGGAAAGCAAACCGCTTTTGCCGGAAAAACACAAACCCTTGGCCGCACCCGGGCCCGCGCCGCCCGCCCGGAAACATCGCGTTTCGGACATAGGCCCCCTCCGGAGCCCGGTCGTTCACAGATGCAGAAGCATCCGGCTGTTGCCCAGGGTGTTCGGTTTCACTCGTTCGAGGCCCAGGAACTCCGCGACACCCTCGTCATAGGAACGCAGCAGCTCGGCGTACACATCGGTGTCGACGGGCGTCTCGCCGATCTCCACGAAGCCGTGCTTGCTGAAGAACTCCACTTCGAAGGTCAGGCAGAATACGCGGCGAACGCCCAGCCAGCGCGCGGTCTGCAGCAGCTTCTCCAGCAACTGGTGGCCGACGCCGGCGCCCTTCAGGCCCGGCTTCACCGCGAGGGTGCGCACTTCCGCCAGGTCTTCCCACATCACGTGCAGCGCGCCGCAGCCGACGACCTCGGCGTTGTCGTCGCGTTCGGCGACCCAGAACTCCTGGATGTCCTCGTAAAGCGTCACCGTCGGTTTGTCGAGCAGGATGCGCTCGCGGGCATAGGTGTCCAGCAGCCGGCGCACGGCCCGGACATCGCTGGTCCGGGCCCGTCGGACGGTGACGGCTTTTGCGGTGACTTCGGGATGC
Source organism: Streptomyces thermoviolaceus (assembly GCF_045209695.1). NCBI lineage: Bacteria > Bacillati > Actinomycetota > Actinomycetes > Kitasatosporales > Streptomycetaceae > Streptomyces > Streptomyces thermoviolaceus. Next base: position 2,659,865 of record NZ_CP109280.1, read on the forward strand.
TCTGCGGACATGAGCGGACGCTATCGCCCACGGCCGCCCGGTGCCGAGCCGGGGTTCTGCTCGCCGGTTTCGGCAGCACCGGCGGTTTCACCGGCCGGGGCGCCGCCGGCGCTATCGGCAACTTCACCGGCGTCTTCGCGCCCGGCCTCGCCCGCATTGACCGCGGGGCCTTCCCCGCTGTGTTCCCCGCGGCCTTCCCCGGCGTCTTGTGGGGTGCCTTGTGCGGGGGGTTCGGACGGACCTGGTGAGGGTTCCCGGGAGCGTTCGGCGGCGGTGTCTTCGGCGGTGCGCGCACCGGTGCCTTCGGTGCCGGATCCGCGGGTGCCTTCGACGATGCGCACGGCATCACGCAGGGCCTGCCGCTGTTCCTCGCTCATCATTCCGAAGAAGGCCACGAGAGCGGCGGCCGCGTTGTCGCTCTGCGACCAGGCGTCGTTCATCAGCGCGGCGGCATAGGCGGCCCGCGTGGAGACCGCCTCATAACGATAGGCGCGGCCCTCGGCCTCGCGGCGCACCCACCCCTTCTGATGAAGGTTGTCCAAAACCGTCATCACCGTGGTGTAGGCGATGGACCGCTCCCGCTGGAGGTCTTCCAGGACTTCCCGGACGGTCACCGGGCGGTTCCACTTCCACACCCGCGTCATGACCGCGTCTTCGAGTTCTCCCAGAGGGCGAGGCACAACTCAGACAATAGTGGGAAAATCCGCTCATGGCGTGCCGACGTGGCCCGCGTCAGGGGAGAAGGGGGCGGGAAAGGCGTACGGGACGACCCGGACGTGCGGCGGCCAGGACGCCTGGCGGTCGGGACCGCGACAGCCGGGACGCGCGGCGACCCGGACGTGCGGTGGACCGGCCTCGTCCGCCGCCCGCGCGGGACGTGGCACGCGCCCGACGCGGTGGCCGGGCGGGGGGCACGGAGCGTCGGCGGGAGTGCTCCGGAGGCGCTCAGGCGGCGCTCAGGAGGCGTCGGTGGGCGCTCCGCCCGCGGCGTTCGGACCGTGCGCACGCGTCATGGCGTCCACAGCGGCGTCCTCCTTCGCCTTGGCTGCGCCGCCCTGCGTCTTCACGATCACCCTGACCAGGGCGATGAAAAAGGCCGCCATCACGACGGGCGGAACGAGTGCGGAGACGTAGTCCATGCGACCAGAGTAGCCACGGAGGCGGGACAAACAGGGGCGGGGTGCGTGCAACGGCCCCTCGCCCGGATCAGGGAGGCGTGATCCGGACCAGGGGCCGTGACGACGTCGCAGGCGGGTGCCGGGAACGGGATGGCGCCGCGCGCCGCCGCGCTACACCGCGAGCCGCTGCTGCCGCTGCGGATCGCCCGCCGGCGGGGTGGGCCGGCGGCGCGGGAACACCTCGCCGGGGGTGGGGATGGGCCGGCGGCCCGGCTTGGGGGCCGGACGGGGCTGAGCGGGGGCCGGCCGCTCGGCGGGCTGCGGTGCGGGCTTCTCGGTGGGCTTGTCGGTCTCGTCGCCCTCCTGGGCGCCCCGGGCGCCGGGCAGACCGCACCGCAGGCTCGTCAGACCCCGCAGGCCCTCGGGGGGCACCCGGACGGCGTGCAGAGGGCTGCGGGAGGCCGGCACGACCGGCGCGGCGGCGGCCGCGACGACGGTGGCCGCGGTGCGGGGCGCGGGCGGGGCGGGCGCGGGCGGCTCCTCGGGGACGCCCAGGCGGCGCAGCAGGGCGGCGGCGGCCGGGTTGCCGCGCAGGGCCCGCAGTGCCGCGAGGTCGTCGGCCACCGGCTGGTACCCGTCGTCCAGGGCCTGCCGCAGCAGGGTGCAGTAGCCGACGGCCGTGCCGGGCAGGGCTGCGCGATAGCGGGCGAGATCGGCCACCAGGAACGCGCGCAGCCGGTCGCCTTCGCGCATGGCCTCGTCGAGCGCCTCGGCGAGGCGGAGACAGTCCTGCACGTCCTTCGCGCTGGCGGGGCGGTCATGAAGGGCAACGGCGAGGGCGCGGCGGAGCACGCGCAGCTCCTGTGCGCCGAACACCATGGCGCCGCGGGTTCCGTATGGCGTGGGCATGGCCCGACGATACGCGCTAATCGGACAAATTCGACACATGACGCGGCCTTGTGGCGCGCCGTTCCGCGCGGACGCAGGAACCGGAAGGGACGCCGGCAGGGGCAGCCGGGAGCGGGTGGCGGGGCCGCCGCCTCGGCCGGGCGGCGGCCCCGCGCGGTCAGAGCCGGGAGACGTTGCGCTCGTAGACCAGGCGCAGGCCGATCAGGGTCAGCCAGGGCTCGTGCTCGTCGATCACGGAGGACTCGCCCAGCACCATCGGCGCCAGGCCGCCGGTGGCGATGACCGTCACCTCGTCCGGGTCGTCGGACAGCTCGCGGGCCATCCGGTCGACCACCCCGTCGACCTGCCCGGCGAACCCGTAGACGACGCCGGCCTGCATCGCCTCGACGGTGTTCTTGCCGATCACGCTGCGCGGCCGGGCCACCTCGATCTTGCGCAGCTGGGCGGCCCGCATGCCGAGGGCCTCCACGGAGATCTCGATGCCGGGCGCGATGACCCCGCCGACGTACTCGCCGCGCGCGGAGATCGCGTCGAACGTCGTCGCGGTGCCGAAGTCGACGACGATCGCCGGGCCGCCGTACAGCTCGTTGGCGGCGACCGCGTTGATGATGCGGTCGGCGCCGACCTCCTTGGGGTTGTCGAACAGGATCGGCACGCCCGTCTTGACGCCGGGCTCGACCAGCACGGCCGGCACGTCGCCGTAGTACCGCCGGGTGACCTCGCGCAGTTCGTGCAGCACGGAAGGCACGGTGGCGCAGATCGCGATGCCGTCGATGCCGTCGCCCAGCTCGTCGCCGAGCAGCGGGTGCATGCCCATCAGGCCCTGCATCAGCACGGCCAGCTCGTCCGCGGTGCGGCGCGCGTCGGTGGAGATGCGCCAGTGCTCGACGATGTCCTCACCGTCGAACAGACCGAGGACGGTGTGCGTGTTGCCCACATCGATCGTCAGCAGCATCGGCGGTTCCTACTCCCCCGGTTCGCGCAGGTCGAGTCCGATGTCCAGGATCGGCGAGGAGTGGGTGAGGGCACCCACCGACAGGAAGTCCACGCCGGTCTTGGCGTAGGCGTGTGCCCGGTCGAGCGTGAGCCCGCCGGAGGCCTCCAGCAGCGCCCGGCCCCCGGCGATCGCGACGGCCTCCTCGCACTCGCCGGGCGTGAAGTTGTCCAGCAGGATCAGGTCGGCACCGGCGTCCACGACCTCGCGCAGCTGGTGCAGGGTGTCGACCTCGACCTCGATCGGCACGTCCGGGAAGGCCTGCCGCACCGCCCGGAAGGCCGCGGCGACGCCGCCGGCGGCGACCACGTGGTTGTCCTTGACCAGGGCGGCGTCCGACAGGGACATGCGGTGGTTGACGCCGCCGCCGCAGCGCACGGCGTACTTCTCCAGGCTCCGCAGGCCGGGTGTGGTCTTGCGGGTGTCGCGGACCTTGGCCTTGGTGCCCTCCAGGGCGTCCGCCCAGGCCCGGGTGGCGGTGGCGATGCCGGACAGGTGGCACAGCAGGTTCAGGGCGCTGCGCTCGGCGGTCAGCAGGTCGCGGGTGCGGGTGGTGACCGACAGCAGCTTCTGCCCCGCCTCGACCCGGTCGCCGTCCAGGACGTGCCGTTCGACCTCGAACGCGTCGGTGCACACGACCGACAGCACCGCCTCGGCGATGTGCAGACCGGCCACCACGCCGGCCGTGCGTGCGGTGAAGTCGCCGGTGGCCACGGCGTCCTCGGGGATGGTCGCCACGGTCGTCACGTCCACGCCGCCGGCCAGGTCCTCCTGGACGGTGAGGTGGGCGACGTCCTCGACCTCCACCGGGTCGAGGCCGGCGTCGGCCAGCAGCTGGGCGAGCGCGGGATCGAGCCCGCACTCCAGGTAGTCGTCGTCGCCCTCCGCGCCGCAGGCGCAGCCGTCGCCGCAGCCGGCGGACGGCACGAGGGGAAGATCGTCGGTGCTCACGGGTGTCACTGCTCCTGACGGGGGCGGGGCGCGGGGGCCTCGGGGCGGGTCGGGGGGAAGTCCGCGCTGTCCGTGGTGTGCACGGCCAGGCCGCGGTCCGGATTCAGACGTACCACGATGTGGCGGCGCCAGTGGGCGTCGTCCCGGTCGGCATGGTCCTCGCGCCAGTGACAGCCACGGGTCTCGGTGCGCATCCGGGCGGCGGCGACCAGGACGCGGGCGACGCACAGCAGATTGGTGGCCTCCCAGGCGTCCACCCCGGGCTCGGCGGTCTTGCCGTCGCCCTCCAGGGCGCCGAGGGCCTCGGCGTGCAGGCGTTCCAGCTGCTGTGCGGCGGTGGCGAGGGAGGCGTCGGAGCGGAGCACGCCCGCCCCCTCGGTCATGATCCGCTGGATGGTGAACCGGGTCTCGGGCGCGAGCAGCGGCTCGGCGGGCCGGCCGGTGTCCGGCAGCGGCCGCGGCGCACGCGGGGCGAGGGTGCCGTCGGCGTGTTCCCGGACGATGTCGGCGGCGATCCGCTCGGCGTAGACCAGGCCCTCCAGCAGGGAGTTGGAGGCGAGGCGGTTGGCGCCGTGGACGCCGGTGCAGGCGACCTCGCCGCAGGCGTACAGGCCGGGCACGGTGGTCCGGCCGTGGGAGTCGGTGCGGACACCGCCGGAGGCGTAGTGGGCGGCCGGTGCGACCGGGACGGGCTCGGTGACCGGGTCGATGCCGTGGGCACGGCAGGCGGCCAGGATGGTCGGGAAACGCTGCTCCCACATCGCGGCCCCGAAGTGCCGGGCGTCGAGGTACATGTGCTCGGCGTCCTGCTCCAGCATGCGCCGCAGGATGCCCTTGGCGACCACGTCGCGGGGCGCCAGCTCGGCCAGTTCGTGCCGGCCGGCCATGAAGCGGACGCCGTCGGCGTCGACCAGGTGGGCGCCCTCGCCCCGCACGGCCTCGGACACCAGCGGCTGCTGGCCCTCGGCGTCCGCGCCGAGGAAGAGCACCGTCGGGTGGAACTGCACGAACTCCAGGTCGGCCACCTCCGCGCCGGCGCGCAGGGCGAGCGCCACCCCGTCGCCGGTGGACACGGACGGGTTGGTGGTCGCGGAGAACACCTGGCCCATGCCGCCGGTGGCCAGCACCACGGCGGGCGCGTGCACCGCGCCCACCCCGTCGTGCCGGCCCTCGCCCATGACGTGCAGGGTGACGCCGGCGGCGCGCCCCTCGGCGTCGGTGAGCAGGTCCAGGACGAGCGCGTGCTCGATGGTGCGCACCCCGTGGGCGCGGACCGCCTCCACCAGGGCCCGGGAGATCTCGGCGCCGGTCGCGTCGCCGCCGGCGTGGGCGATGCGGCGGCGGTGGTGGCCGCCCTCACGGGTGAGGTGGATGCCGCCCGCCTCGTCGGTGTCGAACTGCGCGCCGGTGGCCATCAGCCGCCGCACCGCGGCGGGGCCCTCGGTGACGAGGATCCGCACGGCCTCCTCGTCGCACAGGCCGGCACCGGCGACCAGGGTGTCGTCCAGGTGCTGTGCGGGGGTGTCGCCCTCGCCGAGGGCGGCGGCGATACCGCCCTGCGCCCAGCGGGTGGAGCCGTCGTCGAGCCGGGCCTTGGTGACGACGACCGTGCTCAGCCCGGCGTCCTGGCAGCGCAGCGCGGCGGTCAGCCCGGCCACACCGGAGCCGACGATCACCACGTCGGCGTCGACGGACCAGCCGGGGGCGGGGGCGTGCAGCCGTATCCCGGTGCCGGTCACGAGACGGCTCCGGAGGCCTCGCCCGCTCCCCGGTGGGCGCCGAGAGAGCCGGGCTGCCCGGCGGAGTCCGGGGTGCCGGGGGCTCCGAAGGTCAGCGGCAGATTGTCGATCAGCCGGGTGGTGCCCACCCGGGCGGCCACGGCGATGATCGCCTCGCCGGTGTAGTCGTCGTCGATCTCGGTGAAGTCGGCCGGGTCCACCAGGGCCAGGTAGTCCAGCTCCAGCGGCGGGTCGAGCCGGGCGGCCTCGTCCAGGACCAGCCGGGCCGCGGCACGGACGGCGTCGGCGACCCCGGGGGACGCCTTGGCCACCGCGGCGGCGTCGGCGGCCGCGCGGGACTCCCCGAGGGCGCTGAGGGCCTCGGCCCGCGCCTGCGAGGACGGCACCTCCCGGGCCCGGGCGCGCAGTGCCTCCTGGGCGGCGAGCCGGTCCCGGCCCGCGAACAGGGCGCGGGACAGGGCGAGCGCGGTGCGCCGCTCCTGCGGGGACAGGTAGCGGTTGCGGCTGGACAGGGCCAGGCCGTCGTCCTCGCGGACGGTGGGCACGGCGACGATCTCCACGCCGAAGTTCAGGTCGCGCACCATGCGGCGGACCAGCGCCAGCTGCTGGGCGTCCTTCTGTCCGAACAGGGCGGCGTCGGGGCGGGTGAGGTGGAGCAGCTTGGCGACGACGGTGAGCATGCCGTCGAAGTGCCCGGGGCGGGAGGCGCCCTCCAGGCGCTGCCCCATGGGGCCCGCGGTGATGCGGACCTCGGGCTCGCCGCCCGGGTAGACCTCCTCGACGGAGGGCGCGAAGACCACGTCGGCGCCGGATATCCCGGCGAGCTTCACGTCGGCGTCCAGGGTGCGCGGGTAGCGGTCGAGGTCCTCGCCCTTGCCGAACTGCAGCGGGTTGACGAAGACCGTGACGACCACCTCGCCCTCGGGTCCGGCGATCTCGCGGGCGGTGCGGATCAAGGTGGCGTGCCCCTCGTGCAGCGCGCCCATGGTCATCACGACGGCCCGGCGGCCGGTGCGTGGGCGGGCGTGCAGGTCGGCGGCGGTGTGCAGGACAGTGGTGGTCATCGGGCGTCTCCCTCGGCGCCGTCGGTCCCGTTGGCGAGTACCCCGAGGAGATCCTCGGCGAGTTCCGGTTTCAGCAGCCCGTGGGCGAGCGCGCGGTCGGCGGTCGCGCGGGCCATCGCCAGGTATCCGGCGACGCTCTGCGGCGCGTGCCGGCGCAGCTCCCTGATGTGCGCGGCGACCGTGCCCGCGTCGCCGCGTGCGACGGGGCCGGTCAGGGCGGCGTCGCCGGAGCGCAGGGCGTTGTCGAGGGCGGCGCCGAGCAGCGGGCCGAGCATCCGGTCGGGGGCGGCGACGCCCGCCGAGCGCAGCAGCTCCATGGACTGGGCGACCAGGGTGACCAGGTGGTTGGCGCCGAGTGCGAGGGCCGCGTGGTACAGCGGACGCATCTCCTCGGCGATCCACTCCGGTTCGCCGCCCATCTCGATGACGAGGGCCTCCGCGGCCAGCCGCAGCTCCTCGGGGGCGGTGACGCCGAAGGAGCAGCCGGCCAGGCGCTGGACGTCGACCGAGGTGCCGGTGAAGGTCATCGCCGGGTGCAGGGCCAGCGGCAGCGCGCCCGCGCGCCGGGCGGGGTCGAGCACCTGCGTGCCGTACCGCCCGGAGGTGTGCACGAGCAGCCGGCCCGGGCGGACCGCGCCGGTCTCGGCGAGCCCGCGGACCAGGCCGGGCAGGGTGTCGTCGGGGACGGTCAGCAGCACCAGCTCGGCGCGCTGCAGCACCTCCGCGGGCGGCACCACCGGCACGCCGGGCAGCAGCTGTTCGGCCCGCCTGCGGGAGGCGTCGGAGACCGCGGAGACCGCGACCGGCCGGTGCCCGGCGAGCTGCAGGGACGCGGCCAGGACGGGGCCCACGCGTCCGGCGCCCACGACGCCGACGGTGAGCCGCGCGGGACGGTCCTGGGGATCTGGCTGTTGGCTTGTACTCACGCGACGGCGGCCTTCCCGTTCCAGTCCGCTTCGGGTACCGGACGATTTCTCGTCATGTTAACGCGAATTCCCGGGAGGCGATCCGGCCGTCCACAGGCTGTGGGTCGTCACGCGGGTGAAGGACGGCGGTCCGGTCGCGGGGAGGGACGCGGTCCGGTCGCGGGGGCGTCGCGGGCCGGTCGCACGGCGGGCCGCATTCCGGTCGCATGACGGGCCGCATTCCGGTCGCGCGGGGGGCGTCGCGGGCCGGTCGCACGGCAGGCCGCATTCCGGTCGCACGGGGGCCGCATTCCGGACGCATGACGGGCCGCATTCCGGTCGCGCGGGGGGCGCCGTGGTCCGGTCGCACGGCGGGTCGGTGGGGCGTGCGTCCTGCCGTGCCCGTCTCCGGTGACCGGGGCGCCTCCTGCGACCGGGGGTCCGGGCGGCTCGCTCACACCCGCCGCCGGCCCTCCTCCAGGTAGCGCAGGACGGCGGCAACCCTGCGGTCCACGCGATCGGTGGGGGCGAGGTCGAGCTTGGCGAAGATGTTGCGGATGTGCTTGTGGACGGCGCCCTCGGTGACGACGAGGCGCTCGGCGATGGCCGCGTTGCCCAGGCCCTCCGCCATCAGTTCCAGAACGTCGCGCTCGCGCGGGCTGAGCCGGTCCAGGCCGGAGTCCTGCCGGGTACGGGTCAGCAGCTGAGCCACGACCTCGGGATCGATCGCGGTGCCGCCGTCCGCCACGCGCCGCAGCGCGGTCAGGAACTCCTCGACCCGGCCGACGCGCTCCTTGAGCAGGTAGCCGAGCCCGTCGACCCCGTCGCCGAGCAGATCGGTGGCGAAGCTCTGCTCCACGTACGCGGACAGCACGAGCACAGGGAGCCCGGGGCGCCGCCGCCGGGCCTCCACGGCCGCGCGGATGCCTTCGTCGGTGTGGGTCGGGGGCATCCGCACGTCGAGGATGGCGACGTCCGGCCGGTGTTCCTCGATGGCCGCGAGGACCCCGTCGGGGGTGTCCGCGGTGGCCGTCACTTCCATGCCCTCGGCCCGCAGCAACAGGGCGAGACCCTCGCGCAGCAACGGGTCGTCCTCGGCGATCACGATCCGCATGGAAGTTCCACCTGAAGGGTTGTCGGGCCGCCCGGCGGGCTGGTCAGGGAGAGGGTACCGTCGTGCGCGGCGACCCTGCGGCGCATCCCGGTCAGCCCCGAGCCGCCGTTCTCGTCGGCGCCGCCGCGGCCGTCGTCCTGCACCCGCAGCCGCAGCCGGCCGCCCGCGCTGCGCACGGTGACGGTGGCCAGGCTCGCCCCGCTGTGCTTGGCGATGTTGGTCAGGGCCTCCGCCACGACGAAGTACGCGGTCGCCTCCACCGAGGCCGCGCACCGCTGGGGTACGTCGACGTCGATCCGGCAGGGCACCGCGCAGTTGGCGGCGAGCGCGGACAGGGCGCCCTCCAGGCCGCGGTCGTCCAGGACCGGCGGCAGGATGCTGCGGGAGACCGACCGCAGTTCCGCGAGGGCCTGTTCGGCGGCGGACTGGGCGCGCTCCAGCAGTTCCTCGGCGCCGGCCGGGTCGCGGGCCAGCATGCGGCGGGCGGCGCCCAGCAGCACGGTGACGCTGACGATGCGGTTCTGTGTGCCGTCGTGCAACGCCCGCTCGATACGGCGCAGTTCGACCGCGTGGGCGTCGAGCGCGGCCGCCCGGGTCGCGGTCAGCTCCGCCACCCGCCGCGACAGGTCGACCTCCGGCCCGGCGACCAGCAGCCGGCGTCCGGGCCGGGCCTGCACGCGGGCCATGCCCGGGGTGAGCCCGAGCGAGATGAGGACCCAGCTCACGCCGAGCAGCGACACGGACAGCGCGTCCGGCCAGGAGTGCGCGGTGCCCAGACCGATCGACGTCGCGGTGGCGTCCTCGGGTGCGAGGGGCCAGTACAGCGGGAAGGTGAGGTCGCGGACGGCGGCCGCGGGCAGCAGGGCACCGATCAGCCCCAGCAGCAGGCCCAGGGTGGCGTGCCGGACCAGCCAGCGCAGCTCCCGCCGGGTGGTGGGGTCGGCGAGCGCGGCCCGCAGCTCGGTGGGCGGCGGGTCGGGGGCGATGACCTCCTCGCCCCAGCGGCCGAGCCGGGCGCGCTCCCGGCCGGCCAGGGCGTGCAGCGCGCGCAGCACGGACGGCGCCATCAGCAGGCCGATCCCGACGAGGCTCGTCACGGCGGTCACGGCCACCCACAGCACCAGCAGCAGTGCGAGCAGCCCGGTGGACAGCCCGGAGGTGAGCTGCGCGATCCCGGCGCCGGCCCGCTGCATGGTCTGCAGGACGCCGTCCTTGAGCCCGGCGCCCTCGCCGGCCGGCGGGGCGTCCTGACGGGTGGTCATCGGTCTCCTTCCGTGGGGTCGCGTGGCGGGGCATCGGCGCCGCGGCTGTTGTGCGGGGGCGCCGGGTGCCGGGGCTGTCGTGCGGGGGCGGCCGCGCAGGCGGTGTCCGTGCCGACCCTAGGGCGCGCTCCCGTCCCCGGTCAGGGCCGAAGGGGCAGAAGTACAGCCTGCTGTACCCGGTCCGGGCGGCCTGCGGGATCGGAACGGAGCCCCGCGCGATCTAGCGTCGAAGACGTCACGAGACACCGCTCGGTTCGACAACGGAGGCTCTGATGACCGCGACCGACCCGTACCGCATCGCCGACCCCGCCCTCTCCTGCGCCGGCACCCGCCCGAACGCCGACGCCCCGGCCCGGACCGACGTGCTGCGCCTGGTGCTGTGGACCCTGGTCGTCATCAGCGCGGTCGGCAACATGGCCGCCTCGATCATGAACGCCGCCCTGTGGACGCACCTGCTCAGCGGCGTCGTCACCCTCGTCTGCGGGGGGACGCTCGTGGCACGGAGCGTGCGAGGACGCCGGTGACCTGGGCGTACTCCCGCCGAAAATCCACTTCCCCGCCGAACGGCGGGGTTTTTTCGTGCCCGGCTCGTGCCCGGCTCGTGCCCGGCTCTCGTGCTCGGCTCGTGTCCGGCCGGAACGTGCCCGCGGCGCGGCTGCTCCTGTCGCGCCTGACCACGTGGGCCGGGACGAACGACCGCCTCGGCACGATCGCGCGGGCAGCGGGCCGCGGTGCTGCCCGGGCCAAGCATCACCGACCGCCGCCCACGCGATGGGCGGCCCCTGCCCCGGCGACCCCGGACAGCCGTGGAAACACCCCGGACGGCCGGGACAGCCGGGAGACCCCGGACAGCTGTGCGGCCCCCGGACAGCCGGGAGAACCGACCGCAGCGCGGACCGGTCGGCGTGAACGACCGCAGCGCCGACCGGTCGGCGTATCCGTTCCCTCCGACCGGTCGGCGCGAGCACCCGGAGCCGAACGACGCGAGCACCCCGAGCCGAACAAACAGACGACGCAACGCCCGCGGGGAAGGGGAACGGCCGGAGCGACCGCATTCCCCTTCCCCGCGGGCGAGGTGCAGGAAGGTCACCGCAGGGGCGTCGCGCGCCCCGTCCCCAGGCGGCCCCGGGTGGCCACCAGGATGATCAGCGCCGCGGCGAAGGAGCTGACCAGGAAGGCGTGGGAGCCGTAGGCGGCGTCGGTGTGCGGGAACATGTCCGACCAGGCCGTGGAGATGAAGTTGTTGACGCTGGTGTGGGTCAGCATGACCAGCGGCATGCTCTCGCCGGTGCGGTTGAACACCCACGTCATGACGAAGCTGAAGGCGAGGGTGGTCGCCATGAACTCGGCCACCGGGGTGATGCCGTGCGCCGGGCCGCCCCAGTCGGTCAGGAACAGGGGCAGGTGCCAGGCGCCCCACAGGACGCCGACGACGACGGTGGCGAGCAGAGGACCGTAGCGGCGCTGCATCCGGGGCATCGCGAACTCGCGCCAGCCGGGCTCCTCGGCCAGACCCGTGGTGATCATCTGCAGCACCAGACCGGGCAGGAAGGCGGCGAGGACGGCCGCGGACGGCATGACGGGCGACTGCTCGGTCAGGGCGGTGGTGGCCAGGGTCAGCGCGGCGGGCACCGAGACGACGACCACGAGGTACCAGAACCAGCCGACCTTGAACCGCATCATGCGCCGGCGCCAGCTGCGCAACCCCTCACGGCCTTCGCATGCCACGGTCACCGTGAGCGCCGAGGCGATCGGTCCGAGATAGGCGCCCGGCAGCACGCCGAGCAGCTGACTGCCCAGGTCCCCGCCGGGGAAGGTGACGTTCCAGGCGCCGATGCCGTTGTGGGACAGGATGTACGGCGTCCAGGCCAGCCAGCTGAGCGCGAAGGCCAGCACGAAGAAGGAGACCAGCGGGGCCCGGCGGAGCAGGGCTCCCGGCCCGCGTCCCGGCTCCTTCCGCCCGGGGTGCTGGTGCGGGGCGAGCGGACGGGCGGCCTCGACAACGGTGCTCTGCGGGTTCACCGGAACTCCTTCAAGACGTCTCGCTTGACGTTCAACTGACGGAAAAAGCACACCAGTTGAGCCGCTCGAAGTCGCTGCCGCGCACACCCCGATTCCAGGTACAGCAGGCTGTACGCCGGGCCTCCCGCCCTCGGGAATCCCCAGGTGGACCATGGCCCGCGCCGGGCGGGGAAGGCATGATCCCCGTCATGAGCGACGGCACGGAACAGACCGGCACGGCGGAACGGAACGGCATGAACGGGGCGGCGGAGCCGGACGGGCCGGCGTCCCGAGACGCACCGCTGAGCGAGAAGGAGCGACGCATACGGCTGGGGGAACGGCGCAAGGCCGCGCAGCGCGAGGCGCGACGGGTGCTGGCCCGCCCCGGGACCCAGGCGACGCTGCGTGAACGTCTGGCCCTGCTGGAGCAGGCGCAGGACGTCCACGACCTGGACAAGCCCGCGGACGTCTACGGCGACGGCGTCGTCGCGGCCCTGGAGGAGAAGGTCGCCGCGCTGCTCGGCAAGGAGGCCGCCGCCTTCTTCCCGACGGGCACGATGGCCCAGCAGGTGGCGCTGCGCTGCTGGGCGGGCCGGACGGGGAACCGGGCCGTCGCGCTGCACGCCCTGGCCCACCCCGAGGTGCACGAACGCAACGCCTTCAGCGAGGTCAGCGGTCTGCGCCCGCTCCGCCTCACCGCCGAGGAGCGTCCGCCGACCGCCGAGGAGGTGCGCGACCTCGAGGAACCCTTCGGCACGCTGATGCTCGAACTGCCCCTCCGGGACGCCGGTTTCGTGCTGCCGACGTGGGAGGAGCTGACCGCCGTCGTGGAGGCGGCGCGCGAGCGGGAGGCGGTGGTGCACTTCGACGGCGCCCGCCTGTGGGAGTCCACCGTCCACTTCGGCCGCTCCCTCGCCGAGATCGCGGACCTGGCCGACAGCGTGTACGTGTCGTTCTACAAGTCCCTGGAGGGCTACGGCGGTGCCGCGCTGGCCGGTCCGAGGACGCTGATCGAGGAGGCGACCGTCTGGCGGCACCGGTACGGCGGCCAGGTGTACCAGCAGTTCCCCACAGCCCTGTCCGCGCTCGTCGGCCTGGAGCGGCAGCTGCCCCGGCTGCCCGAGTACGTGGCGCACGCCCGCGTGGTGGCCGCCGCACTGCGGGAGGGGCTGGCCGAGGCCGGCCTGCCGTGGGTGCGGGTGCACCCCGAGGTGCCGCACACCCACGACTTCCAGGTGTGGCTGCCGTACGACGCCGACGAGGCGGCCGAGGCGGCGGTGCGCACGGCCGAGGAGACCGGGACCCTGCTGTTCTCCGGCAGCTGGCGCCGCAAAGGCCCGGGGGTGTCCGTCACCGAGGTCATGGTGCGGGCCGCGGGCCTGGAGTGGACGCCGGCGGACGTGAAGGAGGCGGCCGCGCAGTTCGTCGCGCGGTTGCGCGGTGCCGGTCCCGGCATCAGGTAGCTCCGCTCCGGCGGCCGCTGCCGTCCCGGTGGGCGGCCCGGCTGGGCAGCAGCCACCGCCAGGTCCGGGCCGGCCGCCTCCGTCGGCGGACCGGGCGCCCCGCGACGACCGCATCGAACTCCCGGCGGTCCCGCCACTCGCGGACGAGCTGCCACTCCTCGGTGCCGGGCGCGGGCGGGGCGGGCTCGCCCCGGCACTGCGCCCGGTAGGCGTCGAGAAGGTACTGCTGGGTGAGATTCATGGCGTCTCCTGGGCGCCCGTGCCGGGCACGGGTCGACGACCTGGGGGTGGGGTGTGCGATGCGGGACGGTGCGCAGGTGCGCAGTGCTCAGGTGCGCCCCGTGCACAGGTGCGCACAGGGACGGCCGCGGATCCGGGAGCCGGTCGGCGCGGCTGCCCCGGTCGTCCCAGGCTGCGCCGGCGGGGCCGGGAACGTCGCGTCGATTGACGGGCGCCGTCAATCGACGGCCGGGGTGCCGGTGACACCGTGCACCATGGGGCCATGAGCGTCACCATCGACGTCACGGGGCTGCGCCCGGAGCGGGTCGCCGTGGCGCCCTCGCCGCTGGCCGAGCTCGGCATGGCGCTGCACACCCTGTCCGAGCCGGGCCACCACCCCCGCCTGCAGGGCTGGGTGGCGGGCGTGACCGCACGGCTCGACCCGCACCTGGCCGACCGGATGTGCGAGGCCGAGTTCCTGTGGCGGACGACGTTCTCCGATCTGTTCCTGGCGTGCGCGGGCCTGCCGGGCGGCGCCCCGCTGCCGGGCCGGACCCTGGCCGCGGACCTGGACCTGCTCGACAAGCTGTCCGACGAGCAGTTCGTGGCCGCCGCGTTGGAGTTCACCAGCGCCCTGCCCTGCGACTCCCCCGGCCCCGGCCCGCTGGCCGACGCCGGGCTGCGCCGCCGCGCCCTGAAGCTGGCCGCGGCGCGCGGGCCGCGGCAGCTGCGCTTCAGCGAGCGGCTGCTGGCCGAGCCGCCGAGGATCCGGGCCTGGCTGCGGGAGTTCCTGCTCGACTGCGACGAGGCGTTCTTCGCCGAGAGCTGGTCCCGGCTGAGCGGGCAGCTCGCCGCGGACGCCCGCCACAAGACGGAGCTGCTGCGCCGCAAGGGCCTGGCTCAGGCGCTGTCGGCGGTCTCCCCGGCGGTGACGCTGGACGAGACGGCCGGGCGGATCAGCGTCGACAAGATCAGCGGGGGCCGTACGGCCACCGGGGACGGCGGCCTGCTGCTGGTGCCCACCCTCCTGGGGTGGCCTCATCTGCTGGTGGTGCACCGGTGGGGCTGGCAGCCGGTGCTGCACTACCCGGTGGGCGCGCCGGACCTCGCCGCCCCGCCCTCGGTGGAGCAACTGACCCTGCGGATGACCGCACTGTCCCACCCGGTGCGGATGCTGCTGTGCCGCAGCCTGGCCCGCAGCGCGTTCACCACCAGTGAGCTGGCCCAGGCGCACGGCATGACGGCGCCGGAGGTGTCCCGGCACCTGGGCGTGCTGAGGAAGGCGGGCCTGGTGACCACCCGGCGTCGGGGCCGGTACGTCCTGCATCAGCTGGACGTGGCGATGGTGGCCCGGCTGGGCCACGACTTCCTGGAGGGCGTGCTGCGCTGAGCGCGACGGCTCCCGCGGGCCGGAGGATCGACGGGCCGCCTGGCGGGCCGCCCGATGCGGTGTCCGACCGTCCGTCAGTCGATCCGGATGTGCCGGACGCCCACCGCCGCCTGCCGCAGGCGGGTGCGCACCCGGCCCTCGTGGTTGGGGCGCAGCGTCAGTCCGGCCAGGACCGCTATCCGGTCGGCGGTCTTCGGCACCGTGAAGCCGTCCGTCCACAGATGCTCGGCGAACTCCGGCTCCCGCAGCCGCCGCAGGCAGTGGTCGAGCTGCCGCACCGCCCAGCTGTCCCCGCCGGTGCCGGCGCCCTTGCCGGTCACGGCGCGCACGGCACGCCCGAGCCGGCGTTCCCTGAGCCGCCTCAGCACCGTCTCGCGCTCGGCGAGCAGGGTGAAGTGGCGTACGTCGTGGCCGAGCTCGCGCAGCCGGCCCACGGTCTCGGCGAAGCAGTCGGAGTCGGTGACGGTCATCGGGGCGATCACCACGCCCTCGTGCCGGGTGAGGACCAGGTCGAGCACCTCGACCACGCCCTGCCGCCAGGCGGCCAGGTCGCGGAAGTCGCCGCGCAGGGCGGGCGGCAGCATGCGGTGCAGGCCGAAGCCTGCGTGCTCGGGATCGCAGATCACGCTGCCGGGCAGCCGGCGGTGGATCTCGTGTGCGGTCTGTGTCTTGCCGCCCCCGAAGGGGCCGTTGATCCACAGGAGCATGCGCGAACCCTACCGACGGCGCCCGGCCCGGCACAGGCCCTTCAGCCGCGGCCGCCCACGCGCACCAGGCCCGTCTCGTAGGCCATCACCACCACCTGCACCCGGTCCCTGAGGCCCAGCTTGGTCAGGATGCGGCCCACGTGGGTCTTCACGGTCGCCTCGGACAGCACCAGCCGCGCGGCGATCTCACCGTTCGACAGGCCCTGCGCGACCAGCACCATCACCTCCCGTTCGCGGTCGGTGAGCCGCTCCAGCTCCTTGTGCTGGGGTTCGCGGCCCGTGGACGGCAGCATCGGCGCGAACCGGTCGAGCAGCCGCCGGGTGGTGGACGGGGCGACGACGGCGTCCCCGCTGTGCACGGCACGGATCGCGGCGAGCAGGTCGCCCGGCGGCACGTCCTTGAGCATGAACCCGCTCGCGCCCGCCTTCAGGGCGGAGAAGGCGTACTCGTCGAGGTCGAAGGTGGTCAGGATCAGCACCTTCGGCGCGTCCGGATCCGCGCAGATCCGCCGGGTGGCCTCCACCCCGTCCAGCTTGGGCATGCGGACGTCCATCAGGACGACGTCCACGTCCGTGGTCGTGAGCGCCTGCAGGGCCTCGACGCCGTCGCCCGCCTCCGCGACGACCTCCATGTCGGGCTGGGCGGCGAGCACCATCCGGAAGCCGGTGCGCAGCAGCGCCTGGTCGTCGACGAGCATCACGCGGATCGTCATCGAGGTCCTTTCCGTCGTGTCGTGCGCGGGTCACGGTCGACGTGACAGGCGCCGACAGGGTCGCAGGGGTCGCACGGGGTGTGCGGCGGGCGTCTCGGTGGGGCGGTTCGAGGCGTCTCGGCGCTCGGGGTCGGGAGCATCTCAGTGCACCGGTTTGAGCGGCAGCAGGGCACTGATGCGGAAGCCTCCCCCCGGGCGGGGGCCCGCGTCCAGCGTGCCGCCGACCATGCCGACGCGTTCCCGCATGCCGATCAGCCCGTGGCCCTGACCGTCGAGACCGCCCTCCTGGTACAGCTCCTGCGGGGCGCCCTTGCCGTCGTCCTCCACGAGCAGGCCGAGCCCGTCGTCGAAGTACACCAGCCGCACGCTGGCCCCCACGTCGGGACCGCCGTGCTTGCGGGTGTTGGTCAGGGCCTCCTGCACGATGCGGTACGCGGTCAGCTCCACGCCGCTGGGCAGCGGGCGCGGGGTGCCCTCGATCCGGAAGTCGACGGACAGCCCGGAGCCGCGGCACTGCTCGACCAGGTCCTTGATCTGCGCCACGTCGGGCTGCGGCACGTACTCGCCGCCCTCCTGGTGCTCGCCGGTGCGCAGCACGCCCAGCAGCCGGCGCATCTCGGCGAGGGCCTGCCGGCCGGTGGAGGAGATGGTCGCCAGGGCCTTCTTCGCCTGGTCGGGAGCGGTGTCCAGGACGTAGGCGGCGCCGTCGGCCTGCACCACCATCACCGACACGTTGTGCGCCACCACGTCGTGCAGCTCGCGTGCGATCCGGGCACGTTCGGCGGCCACCGCCACCTTGGCCTGCGCCTCGCGTTCCTTCTCCAGCCGGGAGGCCCGCTCCTCCAGCTGCGCGAAGTAGGCGCGGCGGGTGCGCATCGAATCGCCCAGCACCCAGGCCAGGGCGAACGGCACCGTCTGGAACAGGGCCATCGCGATCTGTCCGGCGGGGGTCACGTCCTGCTGCGGCCAGCGGATCTGCGCCACGGTGGCCGCGCACAGCCCGCCGCCCAGCGCCAGTCGTGAGGCCCAGCGGGCCCCGATCGCGGCGGCCGTGTAGATGATCACCAGCAGCGCGAAGTCGGCGACCACCGCCCCGATGTCGAGGACCAGCTGTGCCAGCCCGGTCGCCGCCGCGAGCAGCACCATCTTCTCCGGCATGCGCCGGCGCAGCGCGACGACCACGCACAGCACGAAGGACACCCCGACCGCGCCCCACCCGTGCCGGCCCGGTATCCCCTCCAGGCTCCACGCCGTCATGCAGGACAGCCCGAGCAGCACGAGGGCCCAGAAGCCGTCGACCCACGTCGGGTGCCTGCGGAGGAACTCGTAGAGGCGCTGCACGTCACCCAGCGTAGGGAAGCGCGCCGGGCACCGGGGTCAGCCGGAGGGCCGATCCGGGTCCGCCGCTCCTACTCCGCAAGGTGGAGGCGGCCGCCCGCCGCACGCCCCCGGGCGGGGGCGAGCGGACGACACGGCGTCCGGGACGCCGCCTAGGCTGGTCGCCGTGGCGGTGAGCAGCGAGGACGGCGAACGGCGCGGCTGGCGGGCGGCGGCCGAGGAGGCGCTGTACGGGCCGGAGGGGTTCTACCGGCGGCCGGAGGGGCCTGCCGCGCACTTCCGCACCTCGGTGCACGCCTCGCCGCTGTTCGCGGGCGCGGTGGCGCGGCTGCTGTGCCGGGTGGACCGGCTGCTGGGCCGCCCGGCCCACCTGGACTTCGTGGACATGGCGGCCGGGCGGGGCGAGCTGGCCACCGGGGTGCTGGCCGCGCTGCCCGGCGAGGTGGCCGCCCGGGTGCGGGTGCACGCCGTCGAGATCGCCGGCCGGCCGGCGGGCCTCGATGCCCGGATCGCGTGGCGCGAGAAGCCGCCGGAGCGGATCCGCGGGCTGCTGTTCGCCAACGAGTGGCTGGACAACGTGCCGGTGGACGTGGCGGAGACGGACCGGGACGGTGTGCCCCGGCGGGTGCTCGTCGGACGGGACGGCAGCGAGCGGCTCGGCGAGCCGGTGGCGGGCGCGGACGCGGACTGGCTGGAGCGCTGGTGGCCGCTGCCCGCCGAGCCGGGGCTGCGGGCCGAGATCGGCCTGCCCCGGGACACCGCCTGGGCCCGGGCCGTCTCCCGGCTCGGCCGGGGGCTGGCGGTGGCCGTGGACTACGGGCACGTCCGTGGTGCGCGGCCCCTGTACGGCACGCTCACCGGCTTCCGGGACGGGCGCGAGACGGCGCCGGTGCCGGACGGCTCCTGCGACATCACGGCGCACGTCGCCCTGGACGCCTGCGCCGCCGCACCGGCCGGCCTGACCGGTGCACGCCTGCTCACCCAGCGGGAGGCCCTGCACGCCCTCGGCGTCACCGGCGCCCGCCCGCCGCTCGCCCTCGCCACCGAGCGCCCGGCGCAGTACGTGCGTGCCCTGGCGCGCGCCGGTGAGGCGGCGGAACTCACCGCTCCCGGCGGCCTGGGCGACTTCGGATGGCTGCTGCAGCCGGTCGGGCTGCCGGACGGCGCCGAGGTGCTGCCGGACACCGACGACGGGGCGAAGCTATTTGTCGATGTCCCCGACGACGAAGAACAGTGAGCCCAGGATCGCCACCATGTCCGCCACCAGTGTCCCCGGCAGCAGCTCGGTGAGCGCCTGGATGTTGTTGAACGACGCCGAGCGCAGCTTGAGCCGGTACGGGGTCTTCTCGCCCTTGCTCACCAGGTAGTAGCCGTTGATGCCGAGCGGGTTCTCGGTCCAGGCGTAGGTGTGCCCCTCGGGTGCCTTGAGCACCTTCGGCAGCCGCTGGTTGACCGGGCCGGGCGGCAGCTCGGCCAGCCGGTCCAGACAGGCGTCGGCCAGGTCGAGCGCATTGTGGGTCTGCTCCAGCAGGCACTCGAAGCGGGCCAGGCAGTCGCCCTCCTGCCGGGTGACCACCCGCAGCACGTCCCCCAGCTCCCCGTAGGCCAGGTACGGCTCGTCGCGCCGCAGGTCGAAGTCGACCCCCGAGGCGCGCGCGATGGGCCCGCTGACGCCGTAGGCGTGCACGGTCCCGGCGTCGAGCACGCCGACGCCCCGGGTGCGCCCGCGGAAGATCTCGTTGCCGAGGACCAGGTCGTCGAAGACGTCCATGCGGGAGCGCACGGCGGCCACCGCGGCCCGCGCCCGGGCGGGCCACCCGGCGGGCAGGTCCTCCTTCAGGCCGCCGACCCGGTTGAACATGTAGTGCATCCGGCCGCCGGAGACCTCCTCCATGACGTTCTGCAGGACCTCCCGCTCCCGGAACGCGTAGAAGACCGGCGTGATGCCGCCCAGCTCCAGCGGATAGGAGCCGAGGAACATCAGATGGTTGAGCACCCGGTTCAGCTCGGCGAGCAGCGTGCGCAGCCACACCGCCCGCTCGGGCACCTCCATGCCGAGCATCCGCTCCACCGCCAGGACCACGCCGAGCTCGTTGGAGAACGCCGACAGCCAGTCGTGGCGGTTGGCCAGCACGATGATCTGCCGGTAGTCGCGGGCCTCGAACAGCTTCTCCGCGCCGCGGTGCATGTAGCCGATCACCGGCTCCGCCCGCGTGATCCGCTCACCGTCCAGCACCAGCCGCAGCCGCAGCACCCCGTGCGTGGACGGGTGCTGGGGCCCGATGTTGAGCACCATGTCGGTGCTCTCCGCGGCGCCGCCGATCCCGACCGTGGTCTGGGTCGTAGGAGTCATGTACCCAGTTTCTCGTACGTACGCTTGGCCTGTGGAAACGGGGAGCCTCCAGGCGGGGCGGACACGTGAGGACCAGCCGGTGTGGCAAGCGTTGCCGCCGGGACTGCTGAGGATGCGCCGGTTGCTGCTGGTGCTGTGGGCGGCGCTCGCAAACAGGACGTCCGCACCCACGGAAACCCGTACGCCGAGGCGGACGCGCACACCCCCGGCACCGCGGGCGCACTCCGCGGCGGAATCCTCCTGCCCGGCCCCTCCCCCACCGGCGCCGCACCGAGCTACGGCGGCCCCGGAAAGCGCAAGCGCCGCGCCCCGCACGCCAGCTGACGTTCCATAACCCCGTTTGTATGATGGTCCGATCTTGAGCAGGTCGGTCCGGATCAGCAGACGGACAAACGGGGGCAGTGAGACGTGATCAAGCCGGAGGAGATTCCGCAGTTCACGGGGGATCTGGAGCTGCTGGAGCAGGATTACGCGGCGCTGAAGGCGGATGCGGGTCATGTCCGGGACACGGGCCGGGATGTCCACAACCGTTTCCAGGGATTGTCGGCGTACTACACCGCTCCGGAGGCGGAGCAGCTGTTCGCGACGACGAAGCCGGTCAAGGACCGCGCGGACAGTTTCGCGGACGGTCTGGAGACCGTCTCGGGGGCGCTGGCGGGGTATGCGACGGAGATCCGTCCGCTGGTGAAGAAGCTGGAGCAGCTGAAGCAGGAAGCGACGACCTTCGTCAATTCCGTCAAGGACGATGACGACTGGGAGTACGACGGGGACAAGGTCGCGCATCACAACCGGATCCGGGACGAGGTCACGCGGACGGTGGCGGCGTTCTGGGCTGCGGAGCGCACCTGCCACAACAAGATCACCGCTCTGTGGCACGGTACGCAGATGGTGGCCGGGGACGGTTCGGACAAGAAGAACCAGTACGGCTTCGACGCGGAGGACCTGAAGAACGCCAAACTCCCCTGGGGTGACCCGGTGGAGGAGAAGCATCACTGGTACGAGGTCGGCCACTGGGTCAAGTCGTTCGTGTGGGACGGCCTGATCGTGGACGGAGTGTGGGGGACGATCAAGGGCCTGGGGACGCTGGTCGGTTTCGGTGGCTGGGAGGCGATGGGGCAGGCGTGGAAGGGCCTGGCCCAGCTGGCCACGGGGCTGGCGATCTCGTCGATCCCGGGTGTGGGGGCGATGTTCTGGGCACTGCCCGACGACAAGCTGCCCTCGTGGATCCGTGACTCGCGCACCGCGATGAAGGAGACGGGCAAGGCGCTGGTGGCGTGGGACGAGTGGGGCAAGAACCCCGCCCGCGCCGCGGGCGCGGTCACCTTCAACGTCCTCACCACCGTCTTTACCGGTGGTGCGGGGGGTGCTGCGTCGGGTGCGGGCAAGGCCGGCGCGGTCGCGAAGGTGCTGTCCGCGGCGGGCAAGGCCGGCAAGGTCATCGACCCCATGACCTACGTCAGCAAGGCCGCCGGAGCCGGTCTGTCGAAGATCGGTGACATCGCCAAGGGCCTGAAGGGCATCGGCAAGATCGACATCCCCAAACTGCCCGACAACGCGATCACCCTGCCCGAGGGCTCGCTGAAGCTCCCGGACGGCACGGTCCACCTCCCCGAGGGTGCCCCGATCCCCGAGGGCGCGACCAAGCTCCCGAACGGCACCATCGAGCTGCCGCACGACACCCCGGTGCTGCCCGAGGACACGACGAAACTGCCGAGCGTGGACGGCTCCCCGGCCCAGTACATGGACCCGCACGGCAACCTCCTGGACCACCAGGGCAACCTCGTCCAGCACGCCGACCAGGCCCCCACCGACATCGTCGACAAACCCCACCCGGACGCGGACACCCCGGCCGCTGGTACGGACACCCCCCACACCCCGTCCCCGGCCAAGGAACCGGCCCTGGTCGGTGCCGGCACCCACACCGCCGAACAGGCCGGTGAGCACATACGCCTGGGCGACAGCACCGGTGGCGACCTGGGAGACGTGGGCCGCACGGCGGACACAGGAGCGGTGCACGTGGGTAGCGATGTACCAACGGTTCACGCCGGGGAAGACCACGTCCCGACGGTCCACGCAGGCGGCGGCGACGGCCTGCCCGGAGGCCGCCACACAACCGAACACGTCCCCGGCGGGCACGCAGGCGACCACCTGCCAGGCGGCAGCGCCCACGAACACGGTGCAGGTCCCTCCGCCAGCCACGAAGCCCCGTCAGGAGGGACCGACGAGCGTACGGATGCACCGGGGAGCGGGGGCCATGAGAGTCACAGCAGCGGACAAAGCGGTTCTGAAACTTCAGGTGGCAACTCGGAAAGCACGACTGGCAGCGGCGACACGGTAGGCGCGCACAATGGCGTCGAAGGTCACGATGCCGATGGCCTGATCGGATCGGACGGACCTTCAGGGATACGCGAGAACCAACCTCTGCCGGAGTTGACGCCAGAGGAGAAAGCCGCTCACTGGGAGCACCTGGACGAGGTGGAGCGGCGGCATCCCGAAGACTTCGACCAAATGCAGCGCGATCCGGACAAGAACGGAGGAATCTCCGAACCCTCAAAGGATGAGGCCCGCGTGGGCTTGGACCTGCGCGAACAGGGGCGCCTTCCGGACGATATCCGTCGACCGCCAGCTCCCGACATGGGAGAGTTCTACTCGCCAAGTACAGGACAACACTACGATATTAAGGGTGTCCACTCGGACTGGCCCCCCTTCAATAACGTGCGGGACAAATCTCAACCGTTCCGAGGCGCATATAATCCCGCCAAAAACCAGCGGTGGGTGAATAAGCTCGCTGAGCAAATCGTAGACAAAGGAAGAACTGTTATCCTGGACGTCAGAAACGCGAACCAGGCAGCGATTGACGACATCAAATCAATCGTCGAAAAGAACGGCTGGGAAGACAATGTCATCTGGTACCCGTAAGGGATGGGCGCCGACAAGGTTCCCTACTCATGCAGCTGCAATTGAGCGCCTACGTGAGTGGATCGAAGTCGGGGAAGGTGGCCTCGACGCGGTAGGCCTCGACTTCAGCGAGGCGGATCTGTCAGGCGGCGACTTCGCAGAGTCATGGTTCACCGACGCCAATTTGAAAAACGTGCGGCTTGTACGTGCAGAGCTTTACCGTTCGGACATGCAAGGGGCCGATCTAAGCGGAGCCGATCTTACAGAGTGTTCGCTTGTGCGGGTGAACCTCGACGACGCGATCCTGCGGAACGTCACGCTGGACGGTGCCAACCTGGTAAAAGCATCGCTCTATGATGTCGACGCCGTAGGGGCCAAATGTCGAGGGACCCAATTTATGGGGTCGTCCCTCATTGGTGTCGACTTTCGCCACGCAGACCTAAGCAACTCAGTATTCGATCATAATTCTTTCCGGGTGACGCTGGACAAGGAGACCAAGCTAGAGGGCGCTTTGGGCTCTGTTATCGGCCCCGTCGCGCTCGTTCACGAGGGTTCTTCTCGCGAGTTGGGCGGTCCGGAACTCGAGCAATGGATCAGGAGCCGGGGCGGGAGTATTCAAGTTGTAAGCCCGGCCCGCCAGGGATAGGCTATCGAATCCCTTTCACGGGTCTCGGCGTCGCCTGCCTCGATGGGGCTCTCTTGCCGTAGAGAAGGACAGCGATATACCACCGGACAAACCGGCAGCCCTGCATCGCTCTATGGCGGCGCCAGCCCAGGGCGCTCCTGGAATACGCCTGGATAGGTGAGATCGTGTACTGACACCACCTCGCGAACGAGGAGGACAACGGGACTCCCACATAGCCGTCCGCGACTCCAAAACCCCCGCCCGCGCCACCCTCACCTTCCTGGCACACGCCTTCACCGCCTTCATCGGCACACTCAAGAATCCCCCCGTCGAAGGATGCCCTTGCGCACCCGCATTGACCGCCACGCGTTCCGTCCGGGGTCGTGGGTGGGCGAGTACGACACCTGAGCCGCGCAGGCGAGCAGCGCCGCCGGTCCATTTCCCATACCGGATCAGCGCCCTTCACCATCCAGCAGACGTTCCGAGGAGCAACGCTTTGGCCGCGATCATCCCCCGCCACCCTTTGCCGACGGAAAAGGCGGAAGAAGGAATCGCCGTACTCCAGGAGAGCACCGAGGAGTTGATCGACGGCCTGGAGGAGGACTCCACCGAGCTCGGTGACGCGCAGCGCACCACCCTCACCTTGGCCAAAACGAGGTGTCTACTGGATCCCAGAGCTGCGATCTTTCCCACATGGGATGCCTGGGTGAATGCGATGCAGGTCGGCTCTGCTGTGTTCGCCGCCGCGACCACGACCGAAGGGCACGTCCGGTGCCGCATCGCCCACAAGGACCGCACGCTGCAGGCCACCGGGCCGCAGTGGTACGTGACCCCGGCCGCTTGGATCAACGCCTTCTACCTGGCCGTGGTCTGCCGAGAAAAGGACAGGATCAGCGCTCTGTGCCATGTGCCCGTTTCCCTGCTCCGGGAGAACGGCTCACGTTTCGAGGAGCATCACTACGCCTGGATCGAGACGCTTCAGGCGTATTGGCGGGGGGACCAGGATCTCGTCCAGAAGCTGGTGGCGGCGGTCGACGGCACCGACCCGCAATCCGTCGCCGATCCGGAGACGGTGAGCAAGCTGCTCTACCCGCCCATGGAGATGTTCCACCGCTTCATCCGCAAGGACAACGACGGCTTCAACCAGGCGCTCGCCAATGCCATCAAGTGGCACAAGGAGTACTGGAGCGAGGAAAGCCGGGCCTTCCAGGCTTCAGGTTTCGTGGCGCTCGGCCCCCTTGCCATGGTCTGCTTCGCCTACGACGCAGGCATGCCCATCGAGGTCGAGTCCGACTACCTGCCCGCCGTCCTCATCAAGCGAAACTGGTGCGGGGAGTTCCCCACCTGAGCAAGGCGCCTTCACGACACCACACGCGCTCTCTCGGGCGGACGAGGAGGACAGTCGAAGGCCGTGTGGGAGCTGCGTCCCTCACGGAGACAAGTCATGAGCGTTGCCATTCCCCGCCACAGCTCCCCGGGCCCTGACGACGAGGGCTATGCGGAGGATCTGGGCCGCGACGTGCTCGAGGACGTCGAGGACCTCCAAAAAGCGCCGGGCTCCATCGACTTGATGCTGAGCACGGCCGTGCTCCACGTTCATGCGCGCTGCGCCGTGGACCCGCGGGCGGCCAGGCTGGAGACCTGGGAGGCGGTGGTCACCGCCCTTCAGATCTACTCCGCCCTGTTCGCGGTGACCGGCACCGATGAAGGCAGCGTCGAGTGTTGTATTGCCCACAAAGTGTGGACCCTGCCGGTCATCGGGCCGCGCCCTTACGCCGACGCCGGGAACTGGCTCACCGCCTTCTGGCTGGCGGTCATCTGCCGCGACCAGAAGCGCCTCACCCAGCTCTGTGAAGTACCCCTGGACCGGCTTCGCTCGCCGGAAGGGGGTTACGACGACTACGTCTACCACTGGGTCGCAGCGCTGCAGGCCTACTGGCTGCAGCGTCCCGGACTGGTGGAAGAACTGACGGCGGCGCTTCGGGGTTCCCACCCGGATGTCGCCCGGATCGCTCCCCGGGACCTGCTGCAGCACATCCTGTATCCCCCGATCAACCTCTTCTACCGCTTCCTGCGCCAGGACGGCCCCGGCTTCAACCAGGCCCTCGCGGAAGCGGTGGAGCTGCACAAGGCCTACTGGACAGCGGACGAGGACAGGACGGACGACCCGTCCGGCATGGTCGCCCTCGCACCACTGGCCATCGCCTGCCTCGCCTACGACGGCGACCTTCCGATCGATGTGCAGACCGACTACCTGCCCAAACACCTGCTGGAGCGGAGCTGGCTCGGTGAGTTCAAGGTCTGAATTTTCGCGGCGGCGGTGTCGGAGTGCAAGGGAGTCGACGGGGCGAGGTGAGGTCCTTCCGGCCACGAGACCGAGTGCGCCGTAACGCGGATCGGAGTGTCGTCCCAGGTGACATCGACGTCTGATCAGCACATGCCCCTTGCCCGCATCGATCGCCACGAGTACCCCACGGACGAGGTCCCGGACACCCTCGACGCCCTCACCGAGACCACCGACTGGATCCTCGACGAGTTCGCCGGCTCGCCTGTCCTGCGTCCCCAGGCGCTGAGCACGACGCTCGCCCTGGCGCAGCAGCACTGTGCCGTCGACCCGCAGGCCGTGCGGTTCGAGACCTGGGAAGCCTGGGTCACGTCCATGCAGACCGGGTCCGCCCTCTTCGCCGCGGCCACCGCGCCCGAGGGCACGCACGTCACCTGCCGGATCGGGAAGCGGGAGCACATCCTTCCCGCGACCGGTCCCGAGTCCCATCTCAACGCGGGCACATGGGCCACCTCCTTCTACCTGGCGATGATCTGCCGCGACAACGACCGCCTGCGCCGGTTGGCCGAGGTGCCTGTGTCCTTGCTGCGTGCCTCCGGCGCGGTGTTCGACGAGTACGCCTACTCCTGGGTGGAAGCACTCCAGAGCTTCTGGCTCGGCCGACAGGACGTGGGCGACAGACTCGTCGCGGCCGTCGACGGCACGAGCCCGGAGGCACTGCGGTACGCCGACACGGACCTGGTGTCGAAGGTTCTCTGTCCACCGATGATCCTGCTCTACCGTGTCATCCGCCGCGACGCCGTGCGGTTCGGCACAGCACTGGCCGACGCACTGCGCCTGCACAAGGCCTACTGGACCGCCGACGAGGACCGGGCGACCAGCGCCGACGGACTCGTCGCCCTCGGCCCCCTGGCCATGGCCTGCCTCGCCCGGGACCAAGGCATCACCGTGGATGTCGAGTCCGGCTACCTGCCCCGGGCACTCCTGGAACACGCCTGGATCGGTGAGATCGCGTACTGACCTCTCCCCGCGAGGACCAGGTCGAGGCAAGATGCCTACGCGGCCCCCAGCTCGCACCACACGACCTTCCCCCGGTTGCCCTCCCGTGACAGCGGCTGCCACCCCCATAGGTCGGCGCACGCCTTGACGAGGGCCAGCCCTCGCCCCTCCTCCAGGTCCACCACCTGCTCCAACGGCACCGGAGGCTCCGGCGGTGCGGGGTCGGCGTCCCACGCGCCGATCCGTAGTACGCCGGCCGACCAGCGGACACGGAGCGCGGCGGGCCCCTGGGTGTGACGTACGGCGTTGGACACCAGCTCGGTGGCGAGGAGTTCAGCCAGGTCCACCAGGCGGATCAGCCCGTGCATGGTCAGGATCAGCCGGAGGGTGCGCCGGCTGACCGTGACGGCGCGGGGATCGTTGGGGATGTACAGGCAGTACTCCCAGGGGGCGGCGGTGACGTCGGTTCCAGGCATACGTCATCTCCTGTCGGTGTGATCGGTGAGGGAGAAGCGCGGCTGTCGCCGGGCGGTGGCCTGCCGCAGCCGTCATGGCAGGACGGTGCGGTGCGCTTCCGGTACCCCGACATTCCGCAGCGTGTGCGTCGCGTCACCGACAGTAGGTCTAATTGTTCATGTCGAGCAAGCCGATCGCGTAATCTGCCCCCGAACGGTGCGCGCACGTATGGCGCGTCGAGGGGAGGAGCAGTCGATGGCTTTGCGGCGGGAGCCCACAGCACGTCAGTTGCGCCTGGCTGCCGAGCTGCGCAGACTCCGCGACGCCGCCGGCCTCACCGCCAGGGAAGCGGCGACTCTGCTCGGGGTGAGCCCTGTCCAGATCAGTCACATCGAATCCGGTCTCGCCGGGGTGAGCGAGAGCCGGCTGCGCAGCCTCGCCGCCCACTACGCCTGCACGGACCGGCAGTTGGTCGAGGCCCTGGTGGCCATGGCGACGGACCGGACACGCGGCTGGTGGGAGGAGTTCCGGGGACTGCTGCCCACTCCGTTCCTCGACTTGGCAGAACTGGAGCACCACGCCACGTTCCTGCGGGAAGCACAGTTCCTGTATGTTCCCGGTCCACTCCAGACCGAGGACTATGCCCGCGCCGTGTACGCCTACCGGGTCCCGGAACTCCCTGAACACGAGGTCGAGTTGCGAGTCCGGCACCGTATGCGCCGCAAAGTCATCCTGGAGAGGCCCACTCCCACGCCCTACGAAGCCGTCGTCCACGAGGCCGCACTGCGCATCATGGTGAGCGACCGAGCGACGTCACGGGCCCAGTTGGCTCGCGTCCTGGAGCTTTCCGAAGCGGAGCACGTCACGGTCCGGGTCGTGCCGTTCGATCTGGAGGGCTTCGCCGGTGCAGGCAGCGCCATGACCTACGTGGGAGGCGCTCTGCCCAAACTGGATACCGTCGTAAGGGACGGCCCGCACGGCGCGGCATTCATCGACTCGGAAGCCCAGCTCGGCGCCTTTCGAACGCTCTTTCATAAGGTGGAGGATGTGTCACTCGATCCCAAACGGTCACGTGACCTCATCCACAGGTTGGCGAAAGAGCTGTGAGGCGTTTCATGGACATCCCCGGCACCTGGCGGAAATCCTCTTATTCGGGGCCCGGAGACGGTGACTCCTGCGTGGAGATAGCGCTCCGGGACACCCACATAGCCGTCCGCGACTCCAAAACCCCCGCCCGCGCCACCCTCACCTTCCCGGCCCACGCCTTCACCGCGTTCATCGGCGCACTCAAGAAGACCGCGCCGCGGGATGCCCTTGTTCACCAGCGTTGACCGCCACGCGATCCCCGGGCTGGTGGGCCGAGACGCGTCCCTCCCTTCGAGGTCAGAACAGGCTCAGCAGCGCCTCCGCCGGATCGGTCAGCGGGTTGTCGCCGTCGGGGAGCGGGAGTTCGAACCAGACCGTCTTGCCGCGCGGTGTGCGGCGTGAGCCCCAGGCCGCGCTGAGGAGGCCGACGAGTTGCAGGCCGCGGCCGCTCTCGTCGGTGTCGCGGGCGCGGCGGCGGCGGGGCTGGACGAGACCGGCGTCCCAGACCTCGCAGACCAGCGTGCGGTCCAGGAGCAGGCGGAGCCTGATCTCGCCCTCGCCGTAGCGCAGCGCGTTGGTGACCAGCTCGCTGACCAGCAGCTCGGTGGTGTCGACCAGCGGTTCCAGGTCCCAGGCGAGCAACTGCTCGCGGGCCAGCTCGCGGGCGCGGCCGACGCTGCGGGGTTCGCGCGGCAGGGTCCAGTCGCCCACGGACTCGGCGGGCAGTCCCTGCACGCGGGCCATCAGCAGCGCGATGTCGTCCTCGCCGTGGTGGCTGCCGAGGGTGTTGAGGACGTGGTCGCAGACGTCCTCCAGGGGGCGGTTGGGGTCGGTGAGGGCGCCGACGAACGCCTGCAGGCCCTCGCCGTCGCGGTGGGGGTGCCGCTGGGCGTGCTGCTGGCGCCCGCCTGGGCGGCGTGCGCGCTGCTGCCGGTCGCCGCGGCGGTGTGGGGCTGGGTGCTGCTGGGCCGCAACTGGCGTTCCTGGCGGTACGCCGAGCGCGCCGACGACCTGCTGATCAGCCGGGGTGTGCTGTGGCGGGAGGAGACGGTGGTGCCGTACGGGCGGATGCAGCTGGTGGAGGTCACCTCCGGGCCCGTGGAGCGGCGTTTCGGGCTGGCCACGGTCCAGCTGCACACGGCCGCCGCCGCGACGGACGCGACCATACCCGGCCTCGACCCGGCCGAGGCGGAACGGCTGCGCGACCGGCTCACCCGGCTCGGCCAGGCCCGATCGGCGGGGCTGTGACGGCGCCGGGCGTGGGCGCCGGGCAGGACGGCGGCGAGCGGCGGCTGCACCCGGTCACGCCGCTGCGCCGGGCGTGGGCGCCGCTGGCGGTGATCGTCGGGTGGGCGGTGCACGACCCCGACCAGGCGCACCGGCAGCTGTCCCGGCTGACGCCGGGCATGCTGGGCCTGGCTCTCGCGGTGCTCCTCCTGGCGGCGGCCGTGTACGGGGTCGTCTCGTGGTGGTACACGCGCTACGCGGTCACCGACGAAGAGCTGCGCATCCGCACCGGTTTGTTCTTCCGCCGCACCGCGCACATACGGCTGGAGCGCATCCAGGCCGTCGACGTCACCCGCCCGCTGCTCGGCCGGCTCGCGGGCGTGGCGAAGCTGAAGCTGGACGTGATCGGGGCACGGAAGAAGGACGAACTGGCCTTCCTCGGCGAGACGGAGGCCCGTGCCCTGCGGGCCGAACTGCTCGCGCGGGCGGCCGGTGCCGCACCCGGCGCGGCGCACGAAGCGGACAAGGCGCCGGCGCGGCAGCTGGTGCGGGTGCCCTGGGGGGTGCTCGCGGCCTCGCTGCTGCTGCTCGTGCCGACCTGGGCCAAGCTGGCCGCGTCGCTCGTCGTGCCGGTGCTGCTGTGGCTGCTCACCCACCAGCCGTGGCCGGTGCTGGCCACGGCGGTGCCGCTGGTCGGCGGCGCGGTGACGAGCACGGTGCAGCGGTTCGTCGGCGCCTGCGACTGGACGCTGAGCGAGTCCCCGGACGGGCTGCGCATCGACCGGGGTCTGCTGGACCGCACGCACGAGACGGTGCCGCCGGGGCGGGTGCAGACGGTGCGGCTGGTGCAGCCGCTGCTGTGGCGGCCGCTGGGCTGGGTGCGGGTGGAGCTGGACGTGGCCGGGTCGTCGAACTCGCTGCTGCTGCCGGTGGTGCCCCGGCACATCGCCGAGCCGGTCGTCGCCCGGGTGCTGCCCGGGGTGACGCCTTCGGCGGACACGGAGCTGCTGCGGCCGCCGCGGCGCGCCCGCTGGTGCCTGCCGCTGTGGTGGCGGGGTCAGGGGATCGCGGTCACGGACACGGCGGTCGCCGTCCGCAGCGGTCTGCTGCACCGCCGGCTCGCCCTCGTCCCGCACGGCAAGGTGCAGAGCGTGCGGCTCACCCAGGGGCCCTGGCAGCGGGTGTGGCAGCTCGCCGCGCTGCGCCTGGACACCGGCGCGAACCGGACGGTGACGGCGCGGCTGCGGGACGCCGAGGAGGCGGCCGGGCTGCTGCAGGCCCAGGCCGTGCGGTCCCGGACGGCGTGCCGCGCGGCGCGGCAGGACGACCGGACGGCGCAGCCCCCGGAGTCCGGGACGGCGGGGGACGGCCTCGGACAGCGGTGACGCGGGACGGCCTCGGACATGGGTGAGGGGTGCGGCCCGGTGGACCGCACCCCTCGGTGCTGCACCCCTGCGGGGTTCGCGGGCGAGCCCTGCCGGACTCGCCCGCGGGACGTGTCCGCCGGCCCTCAGGAGGCCGCGGACCGCAGTTGCTGGACGTCGATCTGTTCGGTCTCGTCGTGCGCGGTCAGGTCGATGACCTGCCCCGCGGCCACCGGGCCCGCGCCGGTGGGCGCGGAGTTGGACTCCGACTCGGCCTGGTGCGCGGCGAGCGCCTCCTCGCCCACGACGTCGGCCAGGTCCTCGTCCTGGACGGCCTCCAGGGCGGCGGCCGGCGCCTTCTTCCGCGTGCCCTTCGCCGTGCCGCTCTTGGTGCCGAAGAAGTCGAAGCCTCCCTCGGTCACCGGGCGCGGCGCGGGCGCGGCCGGGACGACGGCCACCGCGGGCGGCACGGTGAGGTGCCCGCCCGGCGGCTGCACCCGGCCGCCGGATCCGGCCACGGCGTCCCGCGCACCGGCGGCCGCGGGGGCCCGGTCCGCGGGGGCGGCCTGGGCGGCGGTGAGCCGGGCCAGGGCGGCCCCGGCCCGCCGGAACAGTTCGGCGCCCTCGGGAGAGGACAGGGCCACACGGCCCGCCGCGGGAGCGTCCGGCGTGCCCGCCGGTGCCGTGCCCGGCCGGTCGGCCGCGGCGGCCGGCAGGGCGCGGGCCTCGTGGCCGGCCTCCAGCTGCAACTGACGGCGGCCCTCCAGGGCGCTGGCGCGCTCGGTCTCGGCGGTGGCGTACCGGCGCAGCAGCGCCGCGTGCTCGTTGCGCAGGCCGGACAGCTCGGCCCGCTTGGCGCGCAGCTTGTTCTCCAGGCGGGTCCGCAGCTCGCGCGATTCCTCCAGGTCCGCCTCCAGTTCGGCGAGGCGTTCCTCGAAGCGCCACTCGTCGCTCGTCCGCGCGCGGGTGAGTTCGGCGACCTTCCGGCCGGCCTGGGCGTCCCAGCGGCGCATGACGACCGCCCCGGTGACCGCCGTGGCCGCGGCGGCCAGGGAGAGCAGGCGCAGCACCACCGGCGCGGTGGTCACCCACGGGCCCAGGGCGCAGACGAGGGAGACACCGGCGATCGCCGAAGGCGGCAGCAATCTGTGCAGGGGTGGGGAATGGCGGTGACGTCCACGTGGCATGGCCAGAAACCTACCGCGCTCCGGTGTTTCGCGGTGGCCCGCCCCGCGAAATGGCAGCCATACCGAAATCTTCACGAAGCATCAGCCGTCCGGGGCACCCGCCGCACGCCGGGGAAACGGAGTTGCGGCTCCTTTCCCGGGCATCTCGCGGGGCTCCCGGACGGTGTTTCATGATCATTTTCAGCTCTCGGCCAGACGGCCGCTCATCCACTCCAGAGCCGGGGGGATCTCCCGCTTCCAGGTGGTGAAGTTGTGGCCGCCGCTGTCCAGGATGATCGAGGAGATACGCGTCGTGTTCGTGGCCTTGACCGCGTCGATGAACTCCAGGGTGGATTTGTAGTCCCGCTCGCCGTGCCGGCTGCTGGTGACCAGCAGTGAAGTCCGCGGTGCGGGAAGGTGTTTGATGCACCACATCAGGTCCGCGCGATGGCGCAGATTCGTGTTCCCATGGAAGAGATCACCGGTCGTCGGATCGATCGGCGCCTTGTAGTACGCCGACAGGCCGACCCCCACGGTGTACCGCCCGGGGTGGTGCATGGCGAGTTTCAGCGCACAGTAACCCCCGGTGGAATCGCCGATGACGCCCCAGCTGCCCGCTGACCTGCCGACCCGGTAGTGCGACAGGACGGCGTCCGGCAGATCCTCGGCGAAGAACGTCTCGGTCTGCGGGCCGCCCGGGACGTCCACGCACTCGGTGTCCCTGGGCGGCGCCAGGGTCGGCCGCAGCATCACCAGGACCATCGGCTGCATCCGGCCCTTCTCGACCAGGTCGTGGGCCGTGCGCGGGTACTCCAGCTTGCTGATGAGCGACTGCGCCGTGCCCGGATAGCCGGTGAGCACCACCGCCACCGGGAAGGTCCGCCTCCGGTACTGCGGCTGGAAGTACTCCGGGGGCAGGTACACGTAGGCGGGCGTGACGATGCCGGTCCTGCGGCCCTCGATGGCGACCTTCTGTATCAGCCCGCTCAGCCGCGGCAGGGACGCACCGGCCGTCATGACCTTCTGGGTGCCGACCACCTGCAGCCGGGTGTCCGCCGCCCCGTCGGCCGTGTGCTCGACCACCACGCCCTCGTCGGTCTGCTGTCCGAACAGGTCCGCCCAGTCGGCGTAGAAGCCGAAGGCCCGGTTGACGGCGAGCCCGACGCAGACGAAGAGCGACAGCTGGGTGGCCAGCAGCATGACGACGCGTCCGGCGACGGCCCGCCGGCTGCGGCGGGCCAGGCGCGGCCACAGCCACACCGTGGCGACGAACAGCGCGACGGCGCACAGCACCGCCAGTGCCAGCACTTTCCTGCTCGTGAGACCCATGGGCTCTTCCCTGCCTGCACTTGTCCTGGAACGCCCCCGGCCGCGGTGGGCTCGCCCGGGCCCGAAGCCGGCCTTGCCCCGGCTTCACGGTGACGAGTGAACCTGCTTGCCCCGGACTCCGTCCTAGAGAGCGCAATGTCGCCGGTTGCCCGGTAGGCACCGGACCCACGGTCTCTCGCGCAACGACGGGATGCGATGTCTGTCAGAACAGAGGGGGAAATGTCGGGCCAGGTTCCGGATCGGTCCAGCCGACTGCGGCGCGTGCTGCGCGGGCCGCGCCCCGAGTCCGTCCCCACGCTCGTCGGCCGGGCGTGCGCGGTCGTCGGGCTGCTGGACATCGCCGCAGGAGTCTTCCCGCGCTTCCGGCACAGCCGGATGCACGCCCTCGCCGAGGTGCTGCCCGGCTCCTTCGGCCCGTTCGCCGCGGCGCTCTCGCTCAGCGCGGGCGTGCTGTTGCTGCTGCTCGCGCACGGCCTGAAACGGCGCAAACGGCGTGCGTGGCGGGCCGCGGTCGCCCTGCTGCCCTTCGGTGCGGCGGCCGAGTTCCTCTACCGGCACTCGGTGGCCGGTGTCGTCATCGCGCTGGCGCTGCTCGGGCTGCTGCTGGCGCACCGCAAGGAGTTCGCGGCGCTGCCGGATCCGCG
The DNA here is from genome assembly GCF_045209695.1 of Streptomyces thermoviolaceus. NCBI lineage: Bacteria > Bacillati > Actinomycetota > Actinomycetes > Kitasatosporales > Streptomycetaceae > Streptomyces > Streptomyces thermoviolaceus. The sequence goes on from NZ_CP109280.1 coordinate 2,694,183, forward strand.
CAGCCGGTGGCGGGCGCTGGCCAACTTCGTGCTGATGAGCGCCGGTTCGATCGCGCTCGGCCTGGTCATCGTCAGCGTCCACGCCCGCCGGATGGTCGGCGACCCGAGTTTCGCGGACCGGCTGACCCACGTCGTCTACGGGCTGGTCGGCGTCGAGGGCCCCGTCGACTACCAGGGCAACACCTCCTGGACGGTGGCCTTCTGCCTGGGCGCCCTGGGCTGGCTCACCGCGGCCACCACGATCTACCTGTCCTTCCGGCCCGAGCATCCGGCCGCCCGGCTCACCGAGGAGGACGAGGCCAGGCTGCGCGCGCTGCTCGCCAAGCACGGCCGCCGCGACTCCCTCGGCCACTTCGCGCTGCGCCGCGACAAGGCGGTCGTCTTCTCCCCCAGCGGCAAGGCGGCGATCACCTACCGCGTCGTCTCCGGGGTGATGCTCGCCAGCGGCGACCCGATCGGGGACGTGGAGGCCTGGCCGGGCGCCATCGAACGCTTCATGGACGTGGCCAGGTCCCACTCCTGGACCCCGGCCGTGATGGGCTGCTCGGAGACCGGCGGCCAGGTGTGGACCCGGGAGACCGGCCTGAACGCCCTGGAGCTGGGCGACGAGGCGGTGGTGGACGTCGCGGATTTCTCGCTCGCCGGACGCGCGATGCGCAATGTGCGCCAGATGGTCAAGCGCATCGAGCGGGCCGGCTACGAGACACGGGTGCGGCGCGTGGCTGACCTGGGCGACGCCGAGCTGGACCGCATCCGGCGGGCCGCGGACGCCTGGCGCGGCACCGACACCGAGCGCGGCTTCTCCATGGCGCTGGGCCGCATCGGCGACCCCGCCGACGGCGACTGCCTGATCGCGACCGCCCACAAGCAGGACGCCGAGCCCGGCGAGTTCGGCGATCTGAAGGCGATCCTGCACTTCGTGCCGTGGGGCCCGGACGGTGCCTCGCTGGATCTGATGCGGCGCGACCGCACGGCCGACCCGGGGATGAACGAACTGCTGATCGTCGCGGCCCTGCGGTCCGCCGGGAAGTTCGGCATCACCCGTGTCTCGCTGAACTTCGCGATGTTCCGCTCGGCACTGGCGCGCGGCGAGAAGATCGGCGCGGGTCCGGTGCTGCGCGCCTGGCGGCGGGTGCTGGTGTTCCTCTCCCGCTGGTTCCAGATCGAGTCGCTGTACAAGTTCAACGCCAAGTTCCAGCCGCGCTGGGAGCCGCGGTTCGTCGTCTACCGCGCCTCCGCGGACCTGCCGCGCATCGGCTTCGCCGCGATGCAGGCGGAGGGCTTCCTCGACCTCGCGCTGCCGCTGCCGCGCGTCCTGCGCCGCCGCGCCGCCGCCCGCCCGTGCGCCCACGCACTGGGCGAGCGGACCGTCCGCGCGGCCTGAAGCCCGCCGCCGGCGCCCTCTCCCCCGGGGGGCCGGCGGCGGTCCGCCCCGCCCCGCCGCACCACCCCCCGGCGGCGGGGCGGGCACCCACGAGCGACCTCCTCCGGGTCGCACAGACCGGTCGGTCGGGCCGGGCGGCCGACCGAGGCAGGCAGGCCCCTCGGGGCAGGCCCTAGGCTGAACATATGAGCAACCACAACGGCCGCGTGGCGGGCCTGCCGACGTGGGACCGGTGCGCGGTCATGGGGGTCGTGAACGTGACCCCCGACTCCTTCTCCGACGGCGGCCGCTGGTTCGACACGGCCACCGCGGTCAAGCGCGGCCTGGACCTGATCGCCCAGGGCGCCGACCTGGTCGACGTCGGCGGCGAGTCCACCCGGCCCGGCGCGCCCCGCGTGGACGAGGCCGAGGAGCTGCGGCGGGTGATCCCCGTGGTGCGCGGTCTGGCCGCCGAGGGCGCCACGATCTCCGTGGACACCATGCGGGCCAAGGTCGCCGAACAGGCCCTCGCGGCCGGTGCCGCCCTCGTCAACGACGTCAGCGGCGGACTCGCCGACCCCGCGATGGTCCCGGTGGTCGCGGACGCGGGCGCCCCGTTCGTGGTCATGCACTGGCGGGGCCTGTTGCAGGGCCCGGCCGTCCGCGGCGTCTACGGCGACGTCGTCACCGAGGTCGTCGACGAGCTGCGGGCCCGGGTGGAGGCCGTGGTGGAGGGCGGCGTCGGCGCCGACCGCATCGTGATCGACCCGGGACTGGGCTTCTCCAAGGAGGCCGAGCACGACCTGGCGCTGCTGGCCCGCCTGGACCGGCTGCGCGACCTCGGCCTGCCCCTGCTGGTCGCCGCGTCCCGCAAACGCTTCCTCGGCCGGGTGCTGGCCGGGCCCGACGGCACGCCGCCGCCCGCCCGGGAACGCGACGCGGCGACGGCCGCCGTCTCCGCGCTCGCCGCGCAGGCCGGCGCGTGGGCGGTGCGCGTGCACGAGGTGCGCGCCACGGCGGACGCGGTACGCGTCGTGCGTGCCATCGAGGAAGCGCGTGCGCTCGCGGACGCGCCGCTCCGCGCGCAGGCAGCCGAGGACGTCCGGTGAGCGCCCCGCACACCGACGTCGCGGAGGTGGAGGCCGCGAACACCGCCTACTACGAGGCACTGGAGCGCGGCGACTTCGAGGAGCTGGCCTCGCTCTGGCTCACCCCCTCCGACGTGGGCGTCGACGAGGAGTACCACGACCCGGCCGACGCCGGTGTGATCTCCTGTGTGCACCCGGGCTGGCCGGTGCTCACCGGGCGCGGCGAGGTCCTGCGCTCCTACGCGCTGATCATGGCCAACACCGACTACATCCAGTTCTTCCTCACCGACGTGCACGTCTCGGTCACCGGCGACACGGCGCTGGTGACCTGCACCGAGAACATCCTCAGCGGCGGCCCGGCGCCCGAGGACGGCGAGGGACCCGGGCCGCTGGTCGGCCAGCTGGTCGTCGCCACGAACGTCTTCCGGCGCACCCCGGCGGGCTGGAAGCTGTGGTCGCACCACGCCTCCCCGGTCCTCGCCGAGAGCGAGTCGGACGACGAGGAGCCGCCGGACGACACCCCGGCCTGAGCGACCACGCCCGGACGAAGACGCTCGAACAACGGCGTCCGCCCGCCGCCGACCGGCCCGCGGCGGACGTGGCCGGAATCACGCGGGTGCCGCCCCGGGGCGGTCACCGCCCCGCACCTGCCCGCGTTCTCCTGCGAAAACGCCCGGTCGGTGGTCACCCGACCGCCCGGTACGGCCGTGCTGGGGGCCTGGCGCTGTCGGTGGTCGCAGGTAGATTCGTTCGAGGCCGGGGTACTGCCCGCACGCGGCGGGCACCGGCCCCGACCGACGACTGCAGGAGTGATTCGCGTGGATCGTGTCGCGCTGCGCGGCCTGAAGGCCCGCGGGCACCACGGGGTGTTCGCCAAGGAACGCGAGGAGGGCCAGACCTTCCTCGTGGACCTCGTCCTGGGCGTGGACACCCGCCCGGCCGCCGCCGACGACGACCTGGCGAAGACCGTGCACTACGGCATCGTGGCCGAAGAGGTCGTGGCCGTGGTGGAGGGGGAGCCCGTCAACCTGATCGAGACGCTCGCCGAGCGCATCGCCGACACCTGCCTCAGGCACGAGGCCGTGCAGGAGGTCGAGGTGTGCGTGCACAAGCCGGACGCGCCGATCACGGTCCCCTTCGACGACGTGACCGTCACCATCACCCGGAGCCGAGCATGACCGCATCTTTCAGCCAGGGCCCCACCGATCCGATCGTCCAGCCGGTGCCCGCGTCCGTCACCGAGAAGGTCGACGCGGCCGACACCACCCTGCAGAACCCGAAATGGGCCGTGCTTTCCCTCGGCTCCAACCTGGGCAACCGCCTGGAGACCCTGCAGGGCGCGATCGACGCCCTGGAGGACACCCCCGGCGTGCGCGTCAAGGCGGTCTCCCCGGTGTACGAGACGGAGCCGTGGGGCGTCGAGCCGGGCAGCCAGCCCACCTACTTCAACGCCGTCGTCCTGCTCAAGACGACGCTGCCGCCGTCCTCCCTGCTGGAGCGGGCCCACGCCATCGAGGAGGCCTTCCACCGGGTGCGGGACGAACGCTGGGGCCCGCGCACCCTCGACGTCGACATCGTCTCCTACGCCGGCGTCGTCTCCGACGACCCGCAGCTCACCCTGCCCCACCCCCGCGCCCACGAGCGTGCCTTCGTGCTGGCGCCGTGGCACGACGTGGACCCCGAGGCGGAACTGCCCGGGCACGGCGCCGTGGCCGGGCTGCTCGACACCGTCACCCGGGCCGGCGTCGCCCCGCGGGCGGACCTGGAACTCAGGCTCCCCGAGTAGTCGTTAAGGTCGAGAAGATCCTTACGACATTCAGCGGCACGACCAGCCCCCGGCGGGGGCCGGACCGGGCCGGCCACACCCCGGCCGCGGTCCGGGGGAGCTGAAGGGACACCGTGAAAGAGCTGCGCATCAGGGTGCTGATCGGCGTGTTCGTCGTCGCGGGCGTGCTGTCCTGGGCGGCCGCCCGGCTGTGGAACTCGGTCGGGACACTGCCCAGCGTTCCCCTGGCCGCCCCGATCGTGCTGGCGCTGATCGCGGCGGTGCTGCTCGCCACCGCGCTGTCCCTGCGCAGCCGCCTGAAGGCCCAGCGCGAGCGGCGGCCGGACGCCAAGGGCGTGGACCCGCTGATGGCCGCCCGCGCGGTCGTCTTCGGCCAGGCCAGCGCCATCGTGGCCGCCCTGGTCGCCGGGATGTACGGCGGCACGGGCGTGTTCCTGCTGGAGCTGCTCGACATCCCCAGCCGCCGCGACCAGGCGTTCTACTCCGGTTTCTCGGTCCTGGCCGGGCTTGCGGTGATAGCGGCGGCCCTGTTCCTCGAGCGCGTCTGCAAGCTGCCCGAGGACGACGACGACCACAACCACGGCACCGCCGCACCGGCGGCCTGACGCGCCTGCGGCCCACCGCACCGGCCGGTGTGCCGCCGACCGTCCCGGCCGGCCGTGACGCGTCCGGTCAGCGCGCCATGATCAGGCTCATCGCCTCGTTGCGGGTCGCCACGTCGCGCAGCTGACCGCGCACCGCCGAGGTGAGGGTCTTCGCGCCGGGCTTGCGGATGCCCCGCATCGACATGCACATGTGCTCGCACTCCACCACCACGATCACCCCGCGCGGCTCCAGGATCTCCATCAGGGAGTCGGCGATCTGCGTGGTGAGTCGTTCCTGCACCTGCGGGCGGCGGGCGAAGACGTCCACCAGCCGGGCCAGCTTCGACAGACCGGTGATCTTGCCGCTGGCGGACGGGATGTAGCCGACGTGGGCGACGCCCCGGAACGGCACCAGGTGGTGCTCGCAGGTCGAGAACACCTCGATGTCCTTGACCAGCACCATCTCGTCGTGCCCCAGGTCGAACGTCGTCGTCAGCACGTCCTCGGGCTTCTGCCACAGCCCCGCGAAGATCTCCTTGTACGCCCGCGCCACCCGGGCCGGGGTGTCGCGCAGCCCCTCACGGTCCGGGTCCTCGCCGACCGCGATCAGAAGCTCGCGCACGGCGTTCTCGGCGCGCTTCTCGTCGAACTCGCCGATGGTTCCCTCGCCGTCCAGCGTCACGGGGTCGGTCATGTGAAGCCTCGTTCCTGTGTATCTCAGCCACGACGTACAAAAGCCGCGCCCCCAGGCTAGAACCAGGGGGGCGCGGCGGACATTCCGGGGCCGGGGCCGTGGGCCCCGCCCAGCGGACCGGGTCAGGACTCCGGACGGTCCTCCGGGGTCTGCTCCTTCGGGGCGTCCGCGGTGGTGGACTTCACCGTGCTGACCGTCGAGCCGTTCGCCCCGTTGGTGAGCGCCAGCTCCTTCGGGGAGAGCACCGGCGGGCGGGTGGACGGGGTCCGGCGGGAGGAGCCGGTCCACGCGGGCCGCGGCGGCCGCTTGACGACCGGGGCGAAGATCTCGGCGATCTCCTCCTTGCCCAGGGTCTCCTTCTCCAGCAGGGCCAGGACGAGGTTGTCGAGCACGTCGCGGTTCTCGACCAGGATCTCCCAGGCCTCGTTGTGCGCGTTCTCGATGAGCTTCTTGACTTCCTCGTCGACCAGCGCGGCGACCTCCTCGGAGTAGTCGCGCTGGTGGCCCATCTCCCGGCCGAGGAAGGGCTCGGAGTTGTCGCTGCCGAACTTGATCGCGCCCAGGCGCTCGGTCATGCCGTACTGGGTGACCATCGCCCGCGCCATGGCCGTGGCCTTCTCGATGTCGTTCGCGGCACCGGTGGTCGGGTCGTGGAAGACCAGCTCCTCCGCCGCGCGCCCGCCGAGCATGTAGGCCAGCTGGTCCAGCATCTCGTTGCGCGTGGTGGAGTACTTGTCCTCGTCCGGCAGGACCATCGTGTAGCCGAGGGCACGGCCGCGGGACAGGATCGTGATCTTGTGGACCGGGTCGGCGTTCGGAGAGGCCGCCGCGACCAGGGCGTGGCCGCCCTCGTGGTACGCGGTGATCTTCTTCTCCTTGTCCGACATGATCCGGGTCCGCTTCTGCGGTCCGGCGACGACGCGGTCGATCGCCTCGTCCAGCATCTTGTTGTCGATCAGCTTCTTGTCGCTGCGGGCCGTGAGCAGCGCGGCCTCGTTCAGGACGTTGGACAGATCGGCACCGGTGAAGCCGGGCGTGCGGCGGGCGACGGCGGCCAGGTCGACGTCGGGCGCGACCGGCTTGCCCTTCTGGTGGACCTTGAGGATCTCCAGGCGGCCCTGCATGTCGGGGCGGTCGACGGCGATCTGCCGGTCGAAGCGGCCCGGACGCAGCAGCGCCGGGTCGAGGATGTCCGGCCGGTTGGTGGCGGCGATCAGGATGACGCCGCCCTTGACGTCGAAGCCGTCCATCTCGACCAGCAGCTGGTTCAGGGTCTGCTCGCGCTCGTCGTGACCGCCGCCCAGACCGGCGCCGCGGTGGCGGCCGACGGCGTCGATCTCGTCGACGAACACGATCGCCGGGGCGTTCGCCTTGGCCTGCTCGAACAGGTCACGGACCCGGGAGGCACCGACACCGACGAACATCTCGACGAAGTCGGAACCGGAGATCGAGTAGAACGGCACCCCGGCCTCGCCGGCGACGGCCCGCGCGAGCAGGGTCTTGCCGGTGCCGGGCGGGCCGTAGAGCAGCACACCCTTGGGGATCTTCGCGCCGACGGCCTGGAACTTCGCCGGCTCCTGCAGGAACTCCTTGATCTCCTGCAGCTCCTCCACGGCCTCGTCCGCGCCCGCGACGTCCGCGAAGGTCGTCTTGGGGGTGTCCTTGGTGATGAGCTTGGCCTTGGACTTGCCGAAGTTCATCACCCGGGAGCCGCCGCCCTGCATCTGGTTCATCAGGAACAGGAAGACGACGACGATGAGCACGAAGGGCAGCAGGGACAGCAGAACGCCGACGAAGGGGTTCTGCTTGGACGGCGAGACGGTGTAGCCGTCCGGGATCTGCTTGTCCTGGAACTTGGTCTGCAGCGTGTTGGCGATGGTCACGCCCTGGTCGCCGATGTAGCTCGCCTGGATCTTCGAGCTGCCCTCGACCTTCTGACCGTCCTTGAGCTCGACCTTGATGGTCTGCTCGTCACCGGTGGTCAGCTTGGCCTGCTTCACCCGGTTGTCGTTGATCGCTGCGACGACCTGGCCCGTGTCCACCGTCTTGTAGCCGCCGGAGGACCCGACGACCTGCATCAACACGACCACGGCAAGGACGGCCAGCACGATCCACATGACCGGCCCACGGAAGTATCGCTTCACGTCCATCCATACGGAGCGGTGCCGCCCCGTCCCTCCTGCCATAGTGAGTTTGATAAGACAGTTCTTCCGACGGTACCCCAGCACGGTGGCTCGTGGCCGCACGGGAGGGCTGACGTCCCCGTCTGCATCCTCCAACGCCCGCGACCGCGCGGGGGTTCCCGATCACGGCGGCGCAGGGCCGCCGTGTGGGTTCAGCCGCCGTAGACGTGGGGCGCCAGCGTCCCCACGAACGGCAGGTTGCGGTACTTCTCGGCGTAGTCCAGGCCGTAGCCGACGACGAACTCGTTGGGGATGTCGAAGCCGACCCACTCCACGTCGATGGCGACCTTGGCGGCGTCCGGCTTGCGCAGCAGCGTGCACACCTTCAGCGACGCGGGCTCGCGCGAGCCGAGGTTGTTGAGCAGCCAGGACAGGGTCAGGCCGGAGTCGATGATGTCCTCGACGATCAGGACGTGCTTGCCCTTGATGTCGGTGTCAAGGTCCTTCAGGATCCGCACCACGCCGGAGGACTGGGTGCCCGCCCCGTAGGAGGACACGGCCATCCAGTCCATGGTCACCGGGGTGGACAGCGCCCGGGCCAGGTCGGCCATGACCATGACGGCGCCCTTGAGGACCCCGACGATCAGCAGGTCCTTGCCCGCGTACTCCGCGTCGATCTTGGAGGCCAGCTCGACCAGCTTGGCGTCGATCTCTTCCTTGGTGATGAGCACCTTCTCGAGGTCGGCACCCATGTCTTTCGCGTCCACCCGCATCACTTTCGGTCGGTCGTCCCACCGGCTGCCGCGGCCCGCCCCGGCTGGGAGGACCGGTCACCGAAACCCTCCCCCGCGGGGGAGACCGGCGCCTTCCCCGCGAGGGAAGGATTCAGCCTTGCCGAATCACCAGTCTGCCACCCTGCCGCTGGGCCACGACTTTGCCGGGCAGATTGATGGCTCCCTGACCGCGCCAGCCGGTGATCAGCCGGTCCATCTCCTCGATGTGGCGGGCGAACAGCGACCCGGCCGGAGCACCGGCCGCGATGGCGGCGCGGCGCAGGATGCGGCGGCGCACGGCGGGCGGCAGGGCGTACAACTTGGCGCATTCCAGCCGTCCGTCCTCGTCGCGCACGGCGGCCTCGGCCTGGCTGGCCCAGGCGTCGAGCGCGTCGGCGTCGTCGCGGGAGAGCTGGGCGGTGCGGGCGAGGGCCTCGACGACGCCCTTGCCCAGCGCCTTCTCCAGGGCGGGCAGACCCTCGTGGCGCAGCCGGGAGCGGGTGTAGGCGGGGTCGGCGTTGTGCGGGTCGTCCCACACCGGCAGGGCCTGGACCATGCAGGCCTTGCGGGCGGTCTGGCGGTCGATCTGCAGGAAGGGGCGCCGGTAACGGCCGCCGGCCCCCGAGACCGCGGCCATGCCCGACAGCGAGCGGATCCCGGAGCCGCGGGCCAGGCCCAGCAGCACCGTCTCGGCCTGGTCGTCGCGGGTGTGGCCGAGCAGGATCGCGGCGGCGCCGTGGCGTTCGGCGGCGGCGTCGAGGGCGGCGTAGCGCGCGTCGCGGGCGGCGGCCTCGGGGCCGCCCTCACGGCCCACGCGGACGGCGACCGCCTCCACGGGGTCCAGGCCCAGGTCGCGCAGCCGCTGGGCGACCTCCTCGGCACGCCGGTCGGAGCCGGCCTGCAGGCCGTGGTCGACGGTGACGCCGCCGGCGCGGACGCCGAGCCGGGGGGCCTCGAAGGCGAGGGCGGAGGCGAGCGCCATGGAGTCGGCACCACCGGAGCAGGCCACCAGCACGAGCGGTGCCGAGGGGTCCACGGCGGAGGCGCGGCGCGTGCGGAAGGGGGCCGGCACCCCGGCCGGGGGCGGGGCGGCGGGCGGCGCGGGCGGCGCGAGAGGGGCGCCCGGCGGGGCGTACGGGGCGGGCGCGGGGGCGGGGGTCCGCGCGGCGTACGGAGGCTGGGAGGTCCGTTCGTTCAGGATGTCGTGGAGCACGCGGCGAACCGCCAGGCGTATCGCCGCGACCGCAGGATGGGGACCCATGTCCGGTTCCCTTCACGAAGGTTCGTCGGGGGGTGAGCCCGAGTCGGTCACTCAGAGTGTGTCGATGGTGACAGAAACGGGCCGTTCCCCGAGCATTGCACGCTTACCCATCGGCCACGGTCCCTCGGACGGGTGATTGGCGGGGCGTTCGTCTGCCGTAGGCCGGATCCGGTTCACCACCTGGGCCGGCCGTTCACGACTCCGCCGTGCGGTGCACCCGCGCGATCCAGTCCGCCGGTTTGGCGATCTCCGCCTTGGTGGGGAGGGTGTTGGGCGAGGTCCACACCCGGTTGAAGCCGTCCATGCCGACCTGGTCGACGACGGCGCGCACGAACCGCTCCCCGTCGCGGTACTGCCGCAGCTTGGCGTCCAGGCCGAGCAGCTTGCGCAGGGCGGTGTCCAGGCGGGAGGCGCCCTTGGCGCGGCGCTGCTGGAACTTCTCGCGGATCTCCGCCACGCTCGGCACCACGTCCGGTCCGACGCCGTCCATGACGTAGTCGGCGTGCCCCTCCAGCAGGGACATCACGGCGGTGAGCCGGCCGAGGATCGCCCGCTGGGCCGGGGTCTGCACCAGCTCCACCAGAGAGTGGCCGGAATCGTCCTCCTCAGCCTCGGGACGACCGCCGACCAGCGACTGGGCGGCCTCGCGCAGCCGCTCCAGGAAGGCCGCCGGGTCGACGTCGGTCTCGGCCAGGAAGGCCTGGATCTCGCCCTCGAGGTGGTCGCGCAGCCAGGGCACCGCGCTGAACTGCGTGCGGTGCGTCTCCTCGTGCAGGCACACCCACAGCCGGAAGTCGTGCGGCTCGACGTCCAGCTCGCGCTCGACGTGGACGATGTTCGGGGCGACCAGCAGCAGCCGGCCGCCGCCGTCGCCCGCGGGCAGGTCGCGGGAGGCGGGGGCGAACGTCTCGTACTGCCCGAGCACCCGGGAGGCGAGGAACGACAGCAGCATGCCCAGCTCGACGCCGGTGACCTTGCCGCCCACGGCGGACAGGACCGCGCTGCCGGGGTTGCTGCCGCGCCGCCGCTGCATCTTCTCCAGCAGCGGTCTGAGCAGCTCGCGGAAGCCGGCGACGTTCGCCTTGACCCAGCCGGGGCGGTCCACGACGAGGACGGGCGTGTCGTGGCCGTCGGCGGTGCCCAGCCGGGTGAAGCCCCGGACGTGCTCCTGGGAGGCCTCGGCATGGCGGCGCAGCTCCGCGACGACGGCGCGGGCCTCCTCGCGGGTCACCTCGGGGCCCGGCCGAAGAAGCCGGGTCGCGGTCGCCACCGCGAGATTCCAGTCGACCATCCCGGGAGTTGCGGCACCACCGATGCTCGTCATGCGTCAACGGTACGTGAGCAGGGCTGCCTCGGGCAGGCCGTGGCGTGTCCGCCGGTGCGGGCCGGGCACGGCGCGGGCGCCCGGCCTGTCGGGATGCGGGCGCCCGGTCCGGCGGGGTGCGGGAACGGTTCAGCGGCAGCCGCAGCCCGCCAGCGCGGTCGCCGCCCGGTCCAGGGCGGACTGGGCCGCCTGGGGGTCGGTGGTCCCCTCGGCGAGGAAGGCGAAGGCCAGCAGCCGGCCGTCCCGGTCGACGACGGTGCCGGCCAGCGTGTTCACCCCGGTGAGGGTGCCGGTCTTGGCGTGCACGATCCCGGCCGCGGCCTGGCCGGTGTAGCGGTCGGCCAGCGTCCCGGTGAACCCGGCCACCGGCAGTCCGGTCAGGACTGGGCGCAGCCCGGGGCGGGCGGGGTCGGCGGCGGTGCGCAGCAGCGCGGTGAGCAGGTCCGCGGTGAGCCGGTCGGAGCGGTCCAGGCCGCTGCCGTCGTGGAAGGAGGCACCCTTCAGGGGCAGTCCCAGCTGCGCCAGCTGCCGGGTGATCGCCCGGGCGCCGCCGGCGAAGTCGGGCCGCTCGCCGGTGGCGAGAGCCGTCTGCCGGGCGAGGGTCTCGGCGATGTCGTTGTCGCTCTCGGTGAGCATGCGCTCGACCACGTCGGACAGCGGCGGGGAGGAGACGGACGCGAGGGTCTGCGCGCGGCCGGTCGCCGTGGCCCCGGCGGGCTCGCCGGTGCGGATGCCGTGGTCGTGCAGGAAGCCGGCGAAGGCGCGGGCCGCGGCGGCCGCCGGGTCGGCCTCGCGCGGGGCGGGCCCGCTCGTGGAGCCGTCGGTGCGGCCCTCGTCGGCGGCCAGGGCGGTGACCCGGGCCAGGTTGTCGTTGACCCCGATGGGGTGCATGCCGTCCCCGGCGAACAGGCTCGTGTCGTACGCCAGCGTCACCTCGTGCAGGCCGCGCCGGGTCAGTGCGGCGGCGGTCCGCTCGGCCAGGGTGCGCAGGCTCGCCCGCCCGTCCGCGTCGGCGCGGGCGGTGAGGGTGGGGTCGCCGCCTCCGACGAGGACCAGCCGGGTGGTGCCGGGCTCCAGGGCGGTGCGGGTGGTGAAGCGGTGGTCCGGGCCGAGGGCGGACAGCGCGGCGGCGGCGGTGGCGATCTTGGTGGTGGAGGCCGGGGTGAGTGCCGCGTCGGCGTTCCGCCCGTAGAGCCGGTGTCCGTCGGTCAGGTCGACGACGACCGCCGCGGGCCGGTCGCCGAGCGCGGGGTCGCGCAGCAGCGGGTCCAGCACACCGGCCAGGCGCGGGGCGCCGCCCTGCGGCCTGGCCAGGCTCGCCAGCACCGGCGGGGCGCTGGGCGCGGGCACCGGACCGTCGGCGGACGTGCCGGAGGCCACGCCGTGATCTGCGCCACCCGCGGCCTCCAGAGCGGCGGCACGGTCCCTCTCGGCCGTACGCTGGCCGGAGGAGTCCCAAGGACCGGCGGCGGTCACCACCGCGGCGGCCAGCGCCAGACCGGCGGTGGCGGCGCCCGCGGTGAACTGCCAGGTGCGCGGCCCGCCGGCCGGCCGCGTCCCGGCGGCCGCCGCGAGCCGTGCGATCCGCAGCGCCGCGGAGCGTGCGGCACCCGCCGGAACAGGCCGTGCGGCCCGCGCCAGCCGTGCCAGACGCGGTCGTGCGGCCCGTGCCAGGCCTGTCAGACGTGGTTTCGCGGCCCGCCAGGCATTCGGTTCCCGCACGACCACCAGCCCCTTTCGCGATCACACACCTGCGTGGGGGACACTTAATCACCAGAACTATGTGCTGATCATGGAGGAGCCACCGGTGGAGTTCGACGTCACGATCGAGATTCCCAAGGGTTCGCGGAACAAGTACGAGGTGGACCACGAGACCGGTCGTATCCGCCTGGACCGTCGACTCTTCACGTCGACCAGCTACCCGGCGGACTACGGCTTCGTCGAGAACACCCTCGGTGAGGACGGCGACCCGCTGGACGCTCTGGTCATCCTGGACGAGCCGACGTTCCCCGGCTGCCTCATCAAGTGCCGTGCGATCGGCATGTTCCGGATGACGGACGAGGCCGGTGGCGACGACAAGGTGCTGTGCGTGCCGGCGTCCGACCCGCGTGTGGAGCACCTGCGGGACATCCACCACGTGTCGGAGTTCGACCGTCTGGAGATCCAGCACTTCTTCGAGGTCTACAAGGACCTGGAGCCCGGCAAGTCGGTGGAGGGCGCCAACTGGGTCGGCCGCGCCGACGCGGAGGCGGAGATCGAGCGGTCCATCAAGCGCTACCAGGAGCACGGCGGTCACTGACCCACGATTCGGAAGGGCCGCGGCCACCCCGGCGGGTGACGCGGCCCTTTCCGTATCGGGCGGGATCCGGCCGCCGCGCATACTGAGCCCACGGAACGCGAAGTTCAGGGAGCGTTGCCCAGTGACGGATGCGGACAACCGCGCGCCTGCGGACGACCGCAAGCCGCAGTCGGACGAGGCGAGGGGTGTCTTCGGGGACCCCGCGGACTCGTCGGTGACGCAGGCGACGCACGAGAACGACGTGCCGCGTGCGGCGCGGAAGAAGCAGAAGAAGCAGACCCCGAAGGCCCAGAAGAAGCAGAACCCCGAGACGGCGGGGACCCGGCAGGCGGATGCGGGAGACCGGGCGGCCGCGACCGCCACGGTCCCGCCCTCGCCGCGCCCGGCGAGACCGGTGATCCCCCGGCCCGCCGCGCCCCTCGGGACGGACGGCGAGTCGTCCACGACGTCCGAGTTCGCCCTCCCGAAGGGGCTGGCCCTGCCCCGGACGGCCGAGTCCGAGACCACCTCCGAGTTCGCGGTCCCGGACGGCCTGGCCGTCCCCCGGAACGATGCCGAGACCACCTCCGAGTTCGCCGTCCCCGACGGCCTGGAGGTGCCCGAACCGTCGGCCGCGGAGCGCGAGGGCTCGGCGTTCGGCCCGCCGAGCATCTACAGCCCCCTGGCACCGGCCGCCTTCACCCCGCCCTCCGGCACCCCCGCGGTCAGCCTGACCAAGGACATCCCCTGGCAGGACCGGATGCGCACGATGCTGCGCATGCCGGTGGCCGAGCGCCCGGCTGTGGAAACGATCCAGCGGACGGAGGACGAGGGCGGCCCGGCCGTGCCCCGCGTCCTCGACCTCACTCTGCGGATCGGCGAGCTGCTGCTGGCCGGCGGCGAGGGCGCCGAGGACGTGGAGACCGCGATGTTCGCGGTGTGCCGCGCCTACGGCCTGGACCGCTGCGAGCCGAACGTCACCTTCACCCTGCTGTCGGTCTCCTACCAGCCGTCCCTCGTCGACGACCCGGTGTCGGCCTCCCGCACGGTGCGGCGCCGGGGCACCGACTACACCCGGCTCGCGGCCGTCTTCCAGCTCGTCGACGACCTGAGCGACCCGGACACCCATGTCTCGCTGGAGGAGGCCTACCGCCGGCTCGCGGAGATCCGCCGCAACCGGCACCCCTACCCCGGCTGGGCGCTGACCGCGGCCGCGGGTCTGCTCGCGGGTGCGGCCTCCCTGCTCGTCGGCGGCGGGGACCTGATCGTGTTCGTGGCGGCCGCGGTGGGCGCGATGCTCGGCGACCGGCTGGCCTGGCTCTGCGCGGGCCGCGGGCTGCCGGAGTTCTACCAGTTCACGGTCGCCGCGATGCCGCCGGCCGCGCTCGGTGTGGCGCTGACCCTGGCGCACGTCGAGGTGAAGGCCTCCGCCGTGATCACCGGTGGGCTCTTCGCGCTGCTGCCCGGACGGGCTCTGGTGGCGGGCGTGCAGGACGGCCTGACCGGCTTCTACATCACCGCCTCCGCGCGTCTGCTGGAGGTCATGTACCTCTTCGTCGGCATCGTCACCGGCGTGCTGACCGTCCTGTACTTCGGCGTGAAGCTGGGGGCCCCGCTCAACCCGGACGCGGCCCTCGCCGTCGTCAACCGGCCGGTGACGCAGATCTTCGCCTCCATGCTGCTGTCGCTGACCTTCGCGGTGCTGCTGCAGCAGGAGCGGTCGACGGTGCTGCTGGTGACGGTCAACGGCGGCATCGCCTGGGTGGTGTACGGGGCGCTGCACTACGTCGCCGGGATCTCCCCGGTGGCCTCCACGGCGGTCGCCGCGGGCCTGGTGGGTCTGTTCGGGCAGCTGATGGCCCGCTACCGCTTCGCGTCCGCGCTGCCGTACACGACCGCCGCGATAGGGCCCCTGCTGCCCGGTTCGGCGACCTATTTCGGGCTGCTGGCGATCGCGCAGAACCACATCGACAAGGGGCTGGTGTCGCTGGCCAAGGCGGTCTCGCTCGCCATGGCCATCGCGATCGGCGTCAACCTCGGCTCGGAGATCTCCCGGCTGTTCCTGCGGGTGCCCGGCGCGGGCAGCGCGGCGGGCCGCCGGGGCGCCAAGCGGACGAGGGGCTTCTGACCGGCCCGTGCGCACGGCGCGGGCTCAGCGTCGGCCGGCCGGTGTGCACGGCGCGGGCTCAGCGCCGGCCGGCCTCGCCGCCGCCGTCGGGGTACCCGGCGCCGGAGTTCCACTGCCGGCGCGGGTCCGGAGTCGGCGCCTGGGCGTACTCGCCCGCCGGTGCACCGTAGGACTGCGGCTGCTGCGGGTGGGGCTGCTGGGGGTACTGCCGCGCGCCGTAGCCGCCGTACTGCTGCTGCCCGTCGCCCGGCGCGCCGTGCGGCGGGTTCTGCGGGCCCTGCGGCGGGTTCGGCCCGGCGTACGGCCCGGGCTGCCCGTACTGACCGGGCTGCCCGGGCTGCCCGGGCTGCCCGGGCCGGCCGTACTGACCGGGCTGCGCCGGCTGCCCCGGCTGCCCGTACTGCTGCTGGTGCGGCGGTTCGATGCGGCGCAGGCGGGTCGTGGCGTCGTCCATGACCGGCTGCTGCGGCTGCGCGGCGTACGGCTGCGGGTACGGCTGCTCCCCCTCGGTCTGCTCACCGGCCCCGGCGGGGGACTGTGCCTCCTGCTTGCTCTTGCCCCGTGCCCGGAGCACCTCGACGGCGACCGGGATCACCGAGACGAGGACGATCAGCACGAGGATCGCCTCGATGTTGTCCTTGACGAAGGCGATGTTGCCGAGCCAGGAGCCCAGCAGGGTGACGCCGGCCCCCCACAGGACACCGCCGATGATGTTGAAGATCAAAAACGAGCGGTACCGCATTCCGCTGACGCCCGCGATGATCGGCGTGAAGGTGCGCACCACGGGCACGAAGCGGGCCAGCACCAGCGACTTGGGGCCGTGTTTCTCGAAGAACTCGTGCGCCTTGGTGACGTTCTCCTGCTTGAACAGGCGCGAGTCCGGACGCTTGAACAGGGACGGTCCGACCTTCCGGCCGAACATGTAGCCCGCCTGGTCGCCGAGGACGGCGGCGAGCGCGATCAGCACGACGGCCGCCGACAGCGGGAAGTCCATCTGGCCGGAGGTGATCAGCAGACCGCAGGTGAACAGCAGGGAGTCGCCCGGCAGGAAGAACCCGATCAACAGACCCGACTCGGCGAAGACGACGAGGAGCAGACCCCAGATGCCGAAGGTGTCGAGGAGGTAGTTCGGATCGAGCCAGCTCGGGCCGAGGGCGAGCGTCGTCACGGTACCGGGCTCCTGAGGGGTGAGGACGGACGGCGGCGGTTTCGGCCTCCGTGGTGCTGCCGCACAAAACTATCAACGCATGGTGTGCAGGTCGCGTTCCACGGGGCCTGTGCGCCCGCCCGCCGGGTCCGCCCTCACCCTCCCGGTCCGGTCGCCCTCCGGGAGTCCGGTCGCCCTCCGGGGTGCGGTCACACTCCGGCGGTGCGCCGCTCGGCGTTGGCGAGGATCGCCTGGCGCAGGTGCGCCGCGAACCCGGGCTGCAGCCCGTCGTAGTACGCGGTGAAGCGCTCGTCGGAGACGTACATGTCGGCGAAGCACCGGTGCATTTCGTACGGCACCTCGAAGTACCACCGGCTGATGTGCTGCCGGTGCTCCTCGGCGAGGTCCATGGCCGTCTCGCCGGACGCCGGCTCACCGGCGGCCACCACCGCGGCGTACCGCTGCTGCCAGTCGTCCATCTCGGCCTTGATGCGCTGCCAGTCCTGCTTGGTGTAGGAGGCCGCGCGGCGCCGCGACTCGGCGTACGCCTCCGTGTGCCCCCAGCGCTGCTCGGTCTCCTCCTCGTACTGCGCCGGGTCCCTGTCCCCGAAGACCTCGAAGCGCTCCTCGGGGGTGAGATCGATGCCCATCCTGCGTGCCTCCATGGCGTGCTCCACGGCCGCGGCCATCTTCTGCAGCTTCTCGATCCGGGCGGTGAGGTCCGCGTGCAGACGCCGCAGGTGTTCCTGCGGGTCGGCGTCCGGGTCGTCGAGCAGGGCCGCGACCTCGTCGAGCGGAAAGCCCAGCTCCCGGTAGAACAGGATCCGCTGCAGCCGCTCCAGGTCGGCGTCGCTGTAGCGCCGGTGGCCCGCGTGGCTGCGCTTGCTGGGCACGAGCAGACCGATGGCGTCGTAGTGGTGCAGCGTGCGCACCGTCACCCCGGCGAACCCGGCGACCTGTCCCACCAAGTAGCCCACTGCTCCGCTCCCTTCTCGGTACGCACTCCACGGTCGGCCCTCACGTCACGTGAGGTGCAAGTCCGCAAGCGTAAGAAGGGGCGGGGCCGCAGGAGCGGAGAGCCGGGACCGTCAGAACGGAAAACTGCCGCGTCCGTGCCGGACGGAGATCCACTGCAGGGTGGTGAAGGCGTCCACGGTCGACTCGCCGTTCAGCCGGCCGAGCCCGGAGTGCTTCTCGCCGCCGAAGGGGACGTGCGGCTCGTCGTGGACGGTGCCGTCGTTCACGTGGAACATGCCGGTGTCGATGCGCCGGGCGAAGGCGACACCGCGCTCGACGTCCGCGGTGTGGACGGCGCCGCTCAGTCCGTACGGGGTGTCGTTGACGATCCGGACCGCCTCCTCCTCGCCGTCGAACGGTACGAGGAGGACGACCGGGCCGAACACCTCCTGCCGCAGCAGGGGCGAGTCGGCGGGCAGCCCGGTCAGGACGGTCGGCTCGACCAGGTTGTCCCGCACCGAGCCGTGCACCAGGGCCGTCGCCCCGGCGGCGAGCGCCTGCTCGACGGCGGCGGTGACGGCGGCGACCTGCGCGGAATTGATCAGCGGGCCGACGACGGTCTGAGGGTCGCGGGGGTCGCCGCACTTCAGCGACCGCACTCTGGCGACGAACTTCTCGGTGAACTCCTCGGCGACCGAGCGGTCCACCAGGACGCGGTTGGCGGCCATGCACACCTGGCCCTGGTGGACGAACCGGCTGAAGACGGCCGCGTCGACGGCGTGGTCGAGGTCGGCGTCGTCGAGGACCACGAGGGCGCTGTTGCCGCCCAGTTCGAGCACCACGCGCTTGAAGTGCCGGGCGCAGACGGTCGCGACGTGCCGGCCGACGGCGTCGGAGCCGGTGAAGGAGATGACCTTGGGGACGGGATGCTCGAGGAAGGCGTCGCCGATCTCGTCGATGTCGGTGACGACCACATTGAGCAGCCCGGCGGGCAGTCCGGCGTCCTCGAAGATCTTCGCCACCAGGGTGCCGCCGGTCACGGGCGTGTTCGGGTGCGGCTTGAGCACCACGGCGTTGCCGAGCGCGAGGGCCGGGGCGACCGACTTGAGCGACAGCAGGAAGGGGAAGTTGAAGGGGCTGATCACGCCGACGACACCGACCGGGACGCGGTAGACGCGGTTCTCCCTGCCCTCGTCCGGGGACGGCAGGACCGTGCCCTGCGCACCGAGCGTCAGCCGGGCCGCCTCGCGCAGGAACTCCTTGGCGAGGTGCAGCTCGAAGGCGGCCTTGAGCCGGGTGCCGCCCAGCTCGGCCGTGATCAGCTCGGTGATCTCCGGCTCGCGCTCCTCGACCAGGCGCAGCGCCTTCTCCAGCACCGCGCGGCGGGCGTAGGGGCTGCCCGCGGCCCACGGCTGCTGGGCGCGGGCGGCCGCCCGGTAGGCCTGATCCACCTCGTCGGCCGTGGCTATGGTGATCGCGGCCAGCTTCTCGCCGTTGTACGGGTCGAAGTCGATGAGGTCCCAGGAGCCGGTGCCCGGACGCCACTCGCCGTCGATGTACTGCTGGGCCAGGTCGGTGAAACAGGTCGGCATGTGTTCCCTCGCATCCCGGGCTCGCGGTGGCCGATCGGGCCGTCATCGTACGTGCGAGCGAGGGGAGTTGGGGGATCTTGACCGTTTTCGGAAGAGCCGGTTCCGGAAGAGCTGGTTCCAGGGGAGCCGGTTTCAGGAGAGCCGGTTTCAGGAGAGCTGCAGCAGTCCGCGCAGCAGGTCGCGGCTCTCCTTGGGGCCGGGGCTGTCGCGCTGCAGCTCCGTGAGCGCCTTCTCGTACTGGGCGACGTCCTCGGGCTTGTCCAGGTACAGAGCGCTGGTCAGCTGCTCGACGTAGACGATGTCGGCCAGATCGGACTCGGGGAAGCTCAGCAGGGTGAAGGCGCCGGACTCGCCGGAGTGGCCGCCGAAGCTGAACGGCATGACCTGCAGCCGCACATTGGGCCGTTCGGACATCTCGATCAGATGCTGCAGCTGGCCGCGCATCACGTCGCGGTCCCCGTAGGGCCGGCGCAGGGCTGCCTCGTCCAGGACGATGTGCAGCTCGGGCGCGTGCTCGGACACGAGGTACTTCTGCCGCTCCAGCCGCAGGGCCACCCGCCGCTCCACATCGGCCTCGCTCGCGTCCCGCATGCCGCGCCGGACGACCGCGCGGGCGTACTCCTCGGTCTGCAGCAGCCCGTGCACGAACTGCACCTCGTAGACGCGGATCAGCGAGGCGGCGCCCTCCAGGCCCACATAGGTGGGGAACCAGCTGGGCAGGACGTCGGAGTAGCTGTGCCACCAGCCGGCCAGGTTGGCCTCCTTGACCAGGGACAGCAGCGCGGCGCGCTCCGCCTCGTCCGTGACGCCGTAGAGCGTCAGCAGATCCTCCACGTCCCGGGTCTTGAAGCTCACCCGGCCCAGTTCCATCCGGCTGATCTTCGATTCCGAGGCGCGGATCGCGTATCCCGCCGCCTCCCGGGTGATCCCCCGCGCTTCCCGCAGTCGCCTGAGTTGCGCGCCGAGCAGCATCCGCCGCACCACCGATCCTGACTCTCCCGCGCTCACGTCCGTCAGCCTCCCCGACTCCTTCGAACGCCGAAGTCTGCCACCAAATCACTCCGAGCAGTACTCGACCGGTTACAGATCCGCGGTCCCCCGGGCACCGCCCTCGGGCCCCGAACCGCACGGCGACGGCGGGACGGGCGGCCCTGAGCAGGCGCACGGCGGACGAGAAGACGGCGGAAAAATGACTCGGAAGCGGTACGGGAAGCCGCATTCCGGTCCCGTGCACGTGCATCTGCTCTTGCATCCGCCCGGTGCTTCGGAAACCATGGTTCCCGCACCACCGCTCCATCGCAACGCTCTGCTGCGCACCGATCTGCCTCGCAACGACCGCGATAACCCGGGAGTGCCTCGCATGGGGACGAATGGATCGACCATGCTCGAGCCGTCACGGCAGGGCCTTCCGCCATGGGATCCCGCGGCGGTGTCCGATGCCGCCTGCTGCGCCCTCTCCGCCGGTCACGAGGCGGTGCGCGAGGCCCGGCACTTCACCCGGGGCGCGCTCGAGGCCTGGGGCCTCGCGGAACGCTTCGACGACGTCTGCCTGGTCGTCTCGGAACTGGTCACCAACGCCCTGCGGCACGCGCTGCCGGCCGCGCGTCCCCACGGGCCGGCCCTCGACGTGGGCCCGGTGATACGGCTGCATCTGCTGCGCTGGACCGGGCGCCTGGTGTGCGCGGTGCGCGACCCCGGCCGGGACCGCCCCGTCGTCCGGGACGCGGACGCCCTGCCCGACGACCGGGCGGAGTCGGGCCGCGGTCTGTTCCTCGTCGCGTCCTTCAGCGACGGCTGGGGCTGGCATCCGCTCGCGGGCCCGCTCGGCGGCAAGGTCGTCTGGGCCCAGTTCCGGCTGGCGGACGAGGGCGGCTAGCGCGCATCGATGCGCCGGGGACGTCACGACGTCCTGGCGCTCCACGCGTCGCTTCACCGCTTGCCCCGCGGCGCCGCGCCGCCGGTGACACCGGGTCAGCCGGCCACCAGGTGGTCGAACTCGCCGTCCTTCGCGCCCCGCAGCATCGCCTCGATCTCCGCGCGGGTGTAGACCAGCGCCGGTCCCTCCGGGAAGCGCGAGTTGCGCACCGCCACCTCACCGCCCGGCAGCCGGGCGAACTCCACGCAGGATCCCTGCGAGTTGCTGTACCGGCTCTTCTGCCAGGAGACCCCGCGCAGCTGCGTGGCCGCCATGCCGTTGTACACGCCGCACTCCCCGTACCCGCCGTCGACGTCGTGGTCCACAGGTCGCTCCCCGATGGTGCACTGGCTGTGTGGCCATGATGCGTTGGTCAACTGCCTCGGATCATAGCCGGTTCATGTGCAGCTGCTCAGGCATATGCACGTGCACGTTGCCTCGACGTCACCACCGAACCTCCCGGGCGACGAGCGCCGACCATCCGGACGACGATCGGCTTCGACACGTCCTTCACCGATCGGCCCCCGGCTTCTGCCCCGGAACGCACCGGGCATGCGGCCGGTCGCCCACCGCCTCCCCGGTGCTCCTGCGGGTTGGTAGCGTGCCGGGGACCGGTCGGCCGCCGGGGGCCGCCGCTTCCGACAGGGAGGCTCGCAGTGACCACGGCAACGACGGAATCGGACGCGCCGCGGACGCCGGAGACGGGATCGGCCGCCCCGCGGACACCGGACACGGAATCGGCCACCCCGCGGACGCCGGACGCCGCGGCCTCGGGCACGACGGCGCGGACGGCGACCGGGATCGCGGCCGTCGCGCTGGCGGGCGCGCTCGTCCTGACGGCGTGCGACAGCGGCGGCCCGGACCCGCAGACGTCCCGCTCCGGCGCACCGTCCGCCTCCGCCTCCCCGCACGGCACCTCTCCGGCACCCGGTGGGTCGCCGGGCGCCGGCGGCACCACCCGCGCCGAGAACGCCCCGGCGGTGGACGGCAGCTGGCTGACCACCCGTGACGGCGCCCTGGTGGTGCTGACGGTCGAGGACGGCCGGGCGGCTCTGTTCGCGACGGACCGGACCGTGTGCGCGGGCACCGCGCCGCAGCGCGACGGCAAGCGGCTCGTCCGGCTGACCGGCTGCGGCAGGCGCACCGTCGGCACGGTGGACTCGGTCAACGCCACCACGCTCCGGGTGACCTGGGAGGGTGGACTCGGCACGGAGACGTACACCAGGTCCGAGGGCGGAGCGCTACCGTCGGGGCTGCCCACGGCGAGCCTCGGCTCCTGACGTTCGCACAAGGCCGGTGCCGGTGGCGGGGCGGGGAACCGCGCCGCCCGCTCGTACGTGATGAGCCTCAGCATCGTCACGACCCAAGGACCTCCCGCTCATGCGTGCCCTCCCGATCCGCGTCGCCGCCCTCGCCGCCGCCCTGACCGCCGCCCTGGCCCTGACCTCCTGCGGCCACGACGGCGGCACCGAGGACAGCCACCGCGACACCGGCGACAGCGGCGACACCGGCAGCAAGAACACCGACGTCGCCGCCTGCCGCCCCGACGACGTCACCCTGACGGCCGGACCGGTCAGCGCCGCACCTGCCGCCGGGGACACCGGCCAGGTGCCCGTGACCCTGACCAACCGGGGCGCCCGGTGCTCCCTGCGCGGCTTCCCGGTCGTGCGGCTGAAGTCCGACAGCACGACGTGGGCCGTACCGGCCGACCGCACCAGCACGCCCCGGGACCTGACCCTCGCCACGGGCGACGCCGCCCTGTTCACCCTCACCTATGTGCGGGGGCGCGAGGGGGACGGGACGAGCCTGCCGGCCACCTCGCTGACGGTCGCGCTGCCCGGGACGGCGCACGGCACGTCCTTCTCGTGGTCCTACGGGCCGGTGGGGGCCACGGCGACCGCGGGCACACCGGACGCGTCGGTGACGGCGTTCCAGCTGGCCGGGGACTGAGCCGTCGCACCGGCGGCCGCTCCGGGGCCGCACCGGCCCGCTCCGACCCGCGCCTGCGGCCGGCACCCCGCCGTCCGCGTCCTACGGCAGCGGCCGACGCTCCGTCATCCGCGCCCGGTCGGCAGCCTCGGCGCCCTGCGCCCAGCCGGCCGCGTCGCTCACCCCGCGCAGACGGGTGGTGGTCGTCTCGGGGAACATGCGCTCCACCCGGTCGGCGACCGCGACGTCCCGGCTCGCCAGCACGGGCAGCAGATCCTGCGTCACCTGGCTCTCGGCGGCGACCGCGAGACGGGTGCCGACGCGGTGGGCATAGGCGGCGAGGAAGGACTGCCGGAAGGTCTTGGTGCGTCTGCGTCCGCCCGCCCGCTGGGCGGCCTCGGCCTTGGTCATCGCCGTCGTCGCCTGGACCAGGAGCGAGGTGTACAGCAGTTCCACGGCCTCCAGGTCGGCCTCGAAGCCGACGACGGTGGAGAAGCCGAGGGCTTCGTTCCACACGGCGCGGCAGTGGTTGGCCGTGGCGACCGCGTCCAGCAGGACGGCCTTGGCCTGCTCGTAGGGCGGGTCGACGCCGATCCGGCAGGCACCGGGCGCGTCGGGGGACGGATCCTGCGCGGCGAGCCGTGCCTCGTCGACGCTGTGCCGTGCCATCAGCTCCTGCGCCTTGGCGCTCAGCGCCTCCGCCTCCTGCGGATACCCGGTCGCCTCGGCCTTGGCGAGCAACGCCCGTATGCGGCCCAGCACCCGGGACTCGCCGGGCGCGGCGGGCCGCCGTCCGGCCGGGCCGGGGGCGTCCAGCGGTTCGAGAACGGGCAGTCGCAGCAGCAGCCGGTACAGCTCCAGGACGGCGGTGGCGTGCGTGAACCGGTCCGTTCGGGCGGACGCCCGGCCGGAGGACTCCAGCAGCCGGCCGGCCTCGTCGAGCTGCCTGGTCCACCGCCGCCCGCGGGGCCGGTCGGCGGCGGCCTGCGTGCGGATCAGCTCCGCCGCCAGGCGCAGGTGCGGCTCGTCCAGCTCGCGCCGCACCAGGCGCAGGACGTCGGCCGGCTCCCACCCGCGCCGCCAGGCGGCCGCCATCAGCTCCTCCCCGCGCCGGGCCAGCTCGGCGTCGGCGGCCGGATCGGCGGCGAGCAGGGAGGCACCCGTGTCGAGCGCGGTGTCGTCGGCGGTGTGCAGCGCGGCCGCGAAGGCGCGGTCGACGGTGCCGGCCGCACCGGACGGGCCGGAGGTGCTGGTCGTGGTCACGCACCGATCGTGCCACGAACGGCCGCACGACCCCCGGCCGCATCCACAGCCTGTGGACAACCCTCCCTGCGCCCTCCTCTCCCCTCGGTCGCCACACCCCGGACAACTGTCAACCGACGGTTGACGACCCCGCACTGTCAACCTACGGTTGTCAGCATGACGAACCTCACCTTCAGGTCGTCCATCCGTCTCGACGACCTCATCAACGCGATCAAGAAGGCCCACCAGGAACCGCTCGAGCAGCTGCAGGACGGGGTGCTCGCCGCCGAGCACCTCGGCGAGCTGGCCGATCACCTCATCGGGCACTTCGTGGACCAGGCCCGGCGCTCCGGCGCGTCCTGGACCGACATCGGCCGGAGCATGGGCGTCACCCGGCAGGCCGCGCAGAAGCGGTTCGTGCCCAAGGAGTCCACCGATCTCGACCCGAGCCAGGGCTTCAACCGCTACACGCCGCGCGCCCGCAAGGTCGTGATGGCCGCCCACGACGCCGCCAAGGCCGCCCGGAACTCCGAGGGCCTGCCGGTGCACCTCGTCCTCGGACTGCTGACCGAGCCGGAGGCCCTGGCCGCGAAGGCCATCCAGCACCTGGGCGTCACCCTGGAGGCGGTCCGCGAGGCCGCCACCGCCGCCCTGCCGCCGTCGTCCGCCGACGCCCCGGAGCTGATCCCCTACGGCCCGGCCGCCAAGAAGGCCCTCGAACTCACCTTCCGCGAGGCCCTGCGCCTCGGCCACAACTACATCGGCACCGAGCACATCCTGCTGGCGCTGCTGGAGCAGGAGAACGGCGAAGGCCTGCTGAGCGGGCTCGGCCTGAACAAGGCCCGGGTCGAGGAGTACGTCACCACGACACTGGCGGCCCTGCTCGAAAACTCCTCCTCCCAGGCCCCGGCACCGCGACGGGACCAGACGGCGGAAGCGGGGAGTGCACAGGAGGAGCCCGAGGGCGCCTGACGGTCCGTCTCCGGCCGGACGTCAGACCCTGCTGCCAGACTCGTACGCATGACCGGTCGGTGGGCTCTCGCTCCGGCCGAGGACGGTGGCGCCGACCTCGCCCCCCTCGGCCCGGACGGGCTGCCCGCCGGCCCGGTCCGCCGGGAGGCCGACCTGGCCGAGGCGGTCCGGAGCAGACCGCAGGTCACGCGCTGGGTCTGGCGGTCCACCGCCGAGGTCGCCCCACAGCTGCTCGCCGCGGGCGTCCCTGTGGAACGCTGCTACGACATCGAGTGCGCCGAAGCCCTCCTCCTCGGCCACGAGGGCCACCACGGCGAACCCCGCTCCGCGGCCGCCGCGCTCGCCCGGCTGCGCGGCGCCCCCGTCCCACCGGACCCGCCCCCGCCCTCCGCCGTCCCCGAAGCCCAGTCCCCGCTCTTCGAACCACCCGCCGTCCCCCTCCCCCTGCAGGACCTGATCGCGGTCTACGCCGAGCAGCAGCGCCGGCACGAGCGGGCCGAACACCCCGACCGCATGCGGCTGCTGACCGCCGCCGAATCGGCCGGCACCCTCGTCGCGGCCGAGATGAACCACGTCGGCCTGCCCTGGCGCGCCGATGTGCACCGCCAGGTGCTGCACGACCTGCTCGGCGAGCGGTACGCGGGCGGCGGAGAGCCGCGCCGCCTGGCCGAGCTGGCCGACGAGATCTCCGCCGCCTTCGGCCACCGGGTGCGCCCCGACCTGCCCGCCGAGGTGATCAAGGCGTTCGCCGGCGCCGGCATCACGCTCCGCTCCACCCGCCGCTGGGAGCTGGAGTTGGTCGACCACCCCGCCGTCGGGCCCCTGCTGGAGTACAAGAAGCTGTACCGGATCTGGGTCGCCCACGGCTGGACCTGGCTGCAGGACTGGGTGCACGACGGCAGGTTCCGGCCGGGGTTCCAGGCCGGCGGCACGGTCAGCGGCCGCTGGGTGACGCACGGCGGCGGCGCCCTGCAGATCCCCCGGGTGATCCGGCGGGCCGTGATCGCCGACCCCGGCTGGAAGCTGGTCGTCGCCGACGCCGACCAGATGGAGCCCCGCGTCCTCGCGGCGATCTCCCGCGACCCCGGCCTGATGGAGGTGGCCTCCCGGGACACCGACCTGTACCAGGCCGTCTCCGACCGCGCCTTCTCGGGGGACCGCGCCCAGGCCAAGCTCGCCGTGCTCGGCGCCGTCTACGGCCAGACCTCCGGCGACGGACTGAAGAACCTCGCCGCCCTCCGGCGCCGTTTCCCACGGGCGGTCGCCTACGTCGACGAGGCCGCCCGCGCCGGTGAGGAGGGCCGCCTGGTCCGCACCTGGCTGGGGCGCACCTCTCCGCCGGCCGCCGGCACCGGCGACGACCCGCCCGGCGAGGCCGGCCTGCCCCAGGACGGCGGGCCGGAGCCCGGCCACGACCGGCCGCCCGGCCGCCTCACGGCCGACGCCCGCGCCCGTGGCCGCTTCGCCCGCAACTTCGTCGTCCAGGGCAGCGCCGCCGACTGGGCCCTGCTGCTGCTCGCCGCCCTGCGGCGCGCCTGCCGTGACCTGTCGGCCGAGCTGGTGTTCTTCCAGCACGACGAAGTGATCGTGCACTGCCCCGAGGCCGAGGCGGACACCGTCGTCGACGCCATCCGGGAGGCGGCGGCACTGGCCGGGCGACTGACCTTCGGCGACACTCCCGTACGATTCCCGTTCACCACGGCGGTGGTGGACTGCTACGCGGACGCCAAGTGAACGGCCGACGACAAACGAGCCCGGTGAGCACGGGGCCCGACCCGGTGCCTGCGAGCCGGGCGGGCCGGACGAGCCCGGCCATGCGACTGCGCTGTGCCGTACTCGACGACTACCAGAACGCCGCGACCACCGTCGCCGACTGGTCACCACTGAGCGACCGGGTCGAGGTGGTGTCGTACCGCGACCACTTCACCGACGAGGACCAGCTGGCCGCAGCGCTCGCCGACGCCGACATCGTCGTCACCCTGCGCGAACGGGTCGCCTTCCCCGCCTCCCTGATCGAACGGCTCCCCCGGCTGAAGCTCCTGATCGCCTCCGGCATGCGCAACTCGGTGATCGACTACGCCGCCGCACGGAAAGCCGGGGTGACCGTGTGCGGCACGGAGAGCTCCTCCACACCGCCGGTGGAACTGACCTGGGCCCTGCTGCTGGGCCTGGCCCGCGGGATCGTCCCGGAGAACAACGCCCTGCGCAGCGGCGGCCCGTGGCAGTCCACCGTGGGCGCCGACCTGCACGGCCGCCGCCTCGGCCTGCTCGGCCTGGGCAAGATCGGCAGCCGGGTGGCCCGGGTCGGCCAGGCCTTCGGCATGGAGGTCATGGCGTGGAGCCAGAACCTCACCCAGGAGCGCGCGGACGAGGCCGGCGTGTCCCTGGCCGCCTCCAAGGAGGATCTGCTGGCCACGGCCGACTTCGTCTCCGTCCACCTGGTCCTGAGCGACCGCACCCGCGGCCTGATCGGCGCGGAGCAGCTGGCGCTGATGAAGCCGACGGCGTACCTGGTCAACACCTCGCGCGCGGCGATCGTCGACCAGGACGCCCTGCTCACGGCCCTGCACGAGGGCCGCATAGCCGGCGCCGCCGTCGACGTCTTCGACACCGAACCGCTCCCCGCCGACCACCCCCTGCGCACCGCCCCGCGCCTGCTGGCCACCCCGCACCTCGGGTACGTGTCCCGCGCCAACTACGAGCGCTACTACGGCCAGGCGATCGAGGCCATCGAGGCCTACCTGAACGGCGAGCCGATCCGGGTGCTGGGCTGAGAGCCGTCCGCCTCACCCATCCGGCCTCCCCCGGGCTCCGGCTCCGGGGGAGGCCGCCGCTTCCAGCCGTCGGCACGGACCCGTGCGCGGCACCCGCCGGAATCTCGCACTCCGCGTCGCGCGGACACAGAGGTCGCAAGCGCGCATAGGATGACTTTTCATGCCGAACGCTGATGACCTGCTCGTCGCCGTCGCCTCCCTGGTGGAGTCGGAGCCGAGCAACCAGATGTCGCTGACGGTGGTCGTCGGCGGTGCTGTGCTGACCGGCCGGCTGGCGCCCGAGGCCATGTGGCGGCAGCGGGTCGCGGAGGTCCTCCGGGACTCGGACCGCCTCGCCCCCTTCGCCGAGGTCTTCGCCCACGACGCGCGCGGGGACACGCCCGATCGCACCGAACCCCCCGCGTATCTGCACTTCCACCTCGCCCGGATCCTGCAGGGCAATGTCGGCATCCCGGAGACGGGCGGCATGTACCGCGTCGCGATCAAGGACGTCAGCGCCTGGACCGTGGGCGACGTCAGCTACTCGGACCGGTGAGGTGACTCCGGCGCGGGTGCCGGCGGCGGTCCGTCCGGCTCAGCGGGAGCCTGCTCGATGGACCTCGCGCACCACCTGGATCCGGCCGACGACAGGGGCGTCGAACTCGTCCGGCTCCTCGGCCGGCAGCCGACGGTAGCGACAGCTCCGGTACGGCGGCCGGCGAGTCGCGGGCTGCGCTCGGTGACTGCCGCCGGCAGCCGCGAAGCGGCGGCCGGGGCGTTCAGGTCACCCATCGGCCCCGCTCGGCGGCGTCGAGCACGCGGCTTCGGCGCCGCCCGGCCGGGCTTCCCTCGCGCAGTACGTTGCTGCGCAGATGCCCCTCGGTCAGGTGCAGTCGCCGGGCCAGCTTCGCCACGTCCACACCTCTGCCGTGTGCTGCCCTCAGCAGTCTGTTCCGGTGGGCCAGCCATCGGGCGCGAGCCTCGTCGCTCGTCATCCGCCGATGCAGCTGTGCCGCCAGCCGTACCAGAAGCTCGCCCGCCAGGTCGTCCCACCGATGCCGCATACGGTCTCCTTGCCGTCGTGCACGACCACGCAGGACCACGGTCAGCGGGCCGCGGCACAGCGACAAGGGCGCGAACCGGTCGCGCGGGAAGCTCTCGGCCCGCGTGGTGGTGAGGGAGGGCGGCGAAGGCGAGCGGGTGCGCATCCTGGATCGCGGGCCCCCGGGCGTTCTCGCCTGCGGGAGCGCTCGACGGGCCGACCGGTCGGCCGGGAACACGGTCGACCGAGACCACGACGGAGACCGGGCGGGAAGCAGAACAGCGGCTTCCCGGAGGAAACCGCTGTTCGGAGTGGAGCCGCTTTCGGGATTCGAACCCGAGACCTACGCATTACGAGTGCGTTGCTCTGGCCATCTGAGCTAAAGCGGCCTGCTGCCTGCACCATGGTGCGGGCGGCAACGTGCGTAAGTCTACACAGTTTCCCGGGGTGCTTCGTACCCGCCCCGGCGGCGCCCGGCCCGGGGCGGGTGCGGGGCTACGAGCAGCGCTTGCCCTCGGCCGGCGGGGTGCCCTCCAGCAGGTAGGTGTTGATCGCGTCGTCGATGCAGCGGCTCCCGCGGCCGTAGGCGGTGTGGCCGTCGCCGTCGTAGGTCAGCAGGCGGGCCGAGGAGAGCTGGGCGGCCAGGGACTCGGCCCAGCGGTAGGGGGTGGCGGGGTCGCGGGTCGTGCCGACGACCACGATGGGCGCGGCGCCCCTGGCCTCGATGCGGTGCGGCTCCCCGGTGGCCCGCACCGGCCAGTACCCGCAGTTCAGGGCCGACCAGGCCAGACTCCGGCCGAAGACCGGGGAGGCCTTCTCGAAGGCGGGCAGGGCCTTGGCCACCTCGTCGGGGCTGCTGAAGGCGGGCGGCATGTCCAGGCAGTTCACGGCGGCGTTGGCGTACATCAGGTTGGCGTAGTGGCCCTTGGTGTCGCGCTCGTAGTAGCTGTCGGAGAGCGCGAGCAGGGCGGAGCCGTCGTGCCTGGTCATCGCCGCGGTCAGGGCGCCCCGGAGCTGGGGCCAGGCCCCCTGGTCGTACATCGCGGCGATCACCCCGGTGGTGGCGAGCGCCTCGCCGAGCCGGCGGCCGTCGGGGTCGCCGGTGGGCAGGGGGCGGGCGTCCAGTTCGCGGAAGAACGCGGCCAGGCGGTCGCCGGCCTGCCGCGGTGTGGTGCCGGGGCCGCCGAGCGGGCAGTCGTCGTGGCGGACGCAGTCCCGCGCGAACGACTGGAACGCCGTTTCGAAGCCGGCGGTCTGGTCGAGGTTCATCCGGCGGGCGGACAGGGACGGGTCCACCGCGCCGTCCAGGACCAGCCGGCCCACCCGGTCCGGGAACAGGCCCGCATAGGTGGCGCCGAGATAGGTGCCGTACGACGCGCCCACGTACGTCAGTTTCGGATCGCCGAGCACCGCCCGCAGGACGTCCATGTCGCGGGCCGCCTCCACCGTGGAGACGTGCCGCAGCAGGCGCGGGGCGTGGGCGCCGCAGCCCTCGGCGAAGCTGCGGTAGGCGGCGGTGAGCGCGTCGATCTCCGCCGGGTCGTCGGGGGTGACGTCGGTCTGGGTGTACGTGTCCATGGCCCGGTCGTCGAGGCACTGCACGGGTTCGCTGCGGGCCACGCCGCGCGGGTCCAGGGCCACCAGGTCGTAGCGGGCGCGGATCTCGGCCGGGTAGCCGATGCCGGCGAAGTGCTGGAGGAAGTCGATGCCGGAGCCGCCCGGCCCGCCCGGGTTCACCAGCAGCGAGCCCAGCCGCTCGCCCGGCCCGGTGGCTCGTGTGCGGGCCACGGCCAGCCGGATCTCGCCCGCGCCGGGATCGGCGTAGTCGAGCGGTGCCTTCATGGTGGCGCACTGGAAGCCCGGGGCTCCGCAGTCGCGCCAGGTCAGCTTCTGCGTGTAGTACGGCAGCAGGGCCGGGGGTGTGGACCGGGGCAGCGCCGCGAGCACCGCCTGGGTGGCGGGTACCGCACGGTGACGGGACTGTGCGGCGGAGCAGGCCGCGAGAAGCAGAGCGCCTGCGGCGAGGAGCGCACCGGCGGTGCGGACCGCCTTGAGGGAGGCGGTACGACGCCCGGAACCGCCCGCGGGCGGGCGGCCGCCTGCCGGGGCGTCCCCGGGGATGTCGGATCGGGTGCGGGCGGGGCTGCTCGGACGGAGGACGCGCCTGAAGTACATCCCGAGAGCGTAACTCTCCGGAGTCGCCCGCGTACGTTTCGTCGTCTTCTTGCCTCGGACGAGTGACGGAGAGTTTCCGGATCGGACGGGACGAGGGGCGGGCGTCTCAGCCGGCTCTCAGGGCCATGGTCATCGCCTCCACCGCCAGCAGCGGGGCCACGTTGCGGTCGAGGGCGTCGCGGCAGGCGGCGATCGCCTCGATCCGGCGCAGCGTGGACTCGGGCGTGCCGGCGCGTGCGACCCGGTGCAGGGCGTCCTCCACGTCCGCGTTGGCGATCGCCGCCCGGGAGCCGAGCTGCAGGGCGAGGACGTCGCGGTAGAAGCCGGTGAGGTCGGTCAGGGCGAGGTCGAGGCTGTCGCGCTGGGTGCGGGTGCGCCGGCGCTTCTGTTTGTCCTCCAGCTCCTTCATCACGCCCGCGGTGCCCCGCGGCAGCCGGCCGCCCTGGGCCGCGCCCAGCGCCGCCTTCAGCTCCTCGGTCTCCTTGGCGTCCGTCTCCTCGGCGAGCGCCTTGGCGTCGGCCGCCGCGGCGTCGACCAGTTCCTGCGCCGCCTTCAGGCAGCCGCCGATGTCGTCCAGGCGCAGCGGCAGCCGCAGCACGGCGGCGCGGCGCTCGCGCGCGGCCGGGTCGGTGGCCAGCCGGCGGGCCCGGTCGACGTGGCCCTGGGTGGCGGCCGCGGCGGCCGCGGCCACCTCGGGGTCGACGCCCTCGCGGCGGACCAGCATGTCGGCGACGGCGGCGACCGACGGGGTGCGCAGGTTCACCTGGCGGCAGCGGGAGCGGATCGTGGGCAGGACGTCCTCGATGGACGGCGCGCACAGCAACCAGACCGTGCGGGGCGCGGGTTCCTCGACGGCCTTCAGGACGGCGTTGGCGGACTTCTCGTTGAGCCGCTCGGCGTCCTCGACGAGGATCACCTGCCAGCGGCCGCCCGCCGGGGAGGTGAACGACTTGCGGACGGTGTCCCGCATGTCCTCGGCGAGGATCTGCGTGCCGACCGCGGTGACCGTGGAGACGTCGGCATGGGTGCCGACGAGCGTGGTGTGGCAGCCCTCGCAGAAACCGCAGCCGGGGCCGGCCGACGCCCGGTCCGGGCTGACGCACTGCAGGGCGGCGGCGAAGGCCCGCGCTGCCTGGGTGACGCCCGCTCCGGGCGGACCGGTGAACAGCCAGGCGTGCGTCATCCTGGACGCCGCCGGGGGCGGGGTGTTCCCGGCCGCGGCCGTGACCAGGGCGTCGGCGTCCCGGGCAGCGGCGTCCAGCTGCTCGCTGACCTTCTCCTGCCCGACGAGGTCGTCCCACACGGTCATGGGTCACGCCGCCCTTTCGTCCTGGTACGCGGTGCGGGACCCATTGTGCCGGGGACCACTGACACCGCGGCCGGGCGCCGGCCCGACCGCGGCGCCGGGACCAGAACGGTCACCTGTGTCAGCCCCGCACCGTCCGCTGCGCACGGGGGTCCCGTCCGCTGCACACGGACGTCCCGCCCAACGGCGACGGTCCTCGCGCCTCCCCCAGATCGCGGGAGTCGCGAGGACCGTCGAACGCCGAGCTTCCGCCCGCTACGCGCGCGGGTCCCGCCCGCCGGCGCCGTACGCGCCGTGCTCGCGGCCGTCGCCGGACTCGCGCGGGCCGAGCAGTTCGTCCGTCAGCGACGGCAGGTCGTCCAGCGGGGTCTCCTCGGCCCACTCGGGACGCGGCCGGCGCCGGCCGCCGTGGGCGCCGCGCACCCAGGTGTCCGGGGCGACCTGCGGCAGCTCACGGGTGCGGTCCTCGGAACCGTCGGGACGGGCGGGGGCCGGACGCTCGTCGCGGAAGTAGCCCGGCGGGAGGCGGTCAGCGAGGTCCGCGCCCCGGGAGCTTGCCCGGTCCTTCACGCCGTCCGGCTCCTGGCCGCGCACCGGCGGCAGGACCGCGGTCTCGTCGGCCGGACCGGCGGCGGGCATCTGCGGCAGCACCGCCGTCTCGTCCGCCGCGCCCGGCGGGTCGGCGGGCGCGGGGGGCTGTGGCAGCTCCACGGTGACCTCGGAGGCCGACTCGTCGTCGGCCCGGGACGAAGAGTCCTCCGGGTCCTCCGCCTGCTGCGGCCGGTCCTCGCCGAGCCCCTGCAGCACGGTCGTCCGGTCGCCGGAGCCGGTCGGTGCGTCCTCGGGGGCGACCACCGGCGTCGGCACGGTCGCCTCGGTGTCCTGCGGCAGCTCGGCGGCGGCCGGAGGCGTGGCGCGCGGGCCGGCCTGCGCGGCGGCAGCGGCCTGCTCGGCCTCCCGCCGGGCCTCCTCGGCCCGCAGCAGCGCCTCCTCGGCCTTGCGCTGCTTCTCCCGGCGGCGCGCCTCGGCCTCGGCCCGCTGCCGGGCCTCCTCCTCCGCCTGCCGGCGCAGTCGCTCCTCCTCGGCCTTGCGCCGGGCCTCGGCCTCGGCCCTGGCCTTCTCCTCGGCCAGCAGCCGGGCGCGCTCCGCCTCGGCGCGGCGACGGGCCTCCTCCGCCCGCTGCCGGGCCTCCTCGGCCTGCCGCTCTGCCTCGCGCCGCTGCGCCTCCTCCAGCTCGCGCCGCTTGCGTTCCTCCTCCTCGGCACGCATCCGGGCGAGCTGCTCCTGGCGCTCCCGCTCCAGGCGCTCCTCCTCGGCCTTCCTGCGGGCCTCTTCCTCCGCCTTGCGGCGGGCCTCCTCCTCGGCCTTGCGGCGCGCCTCCTCCTGGGCCTTCTTCTCGGCCTCGGACAGCGGCAGCATCCGGTCGAGCCGGTGCCGGACGACCGTGGTCACCGCCTCGGGCTCCTGCCCGGCGTCCACCACCAGGTACCGCGCGGGGTCGGCGGCGGCCAACGCGAGGAAGCCGGCCCGCACCCGGGCGTGGAACTCGGCCGGCTCCGACTCCAGACGGTCGGGCGCCTCGGTGAACCGCTCGCGGGCGGTCGCGGGGTCGACGTCCAGCAGCACCGTCAGGTGCGGCACCAGTCCGCCCGTGGCCCAGCGGGAGATCCGCGCGATCTCGGTCGCGGACAGGTCGCGGCCGGCGCCCTGGTAGGCGACGGAGGAGTCGATGTACCGGTCGCTGATCACCACGGCGCCGCGCTCCAGGGCGGGCCGGACCACGGTGTCGACGTGCTCGGCGCGGTCGGCGGCGTACAGCAGGGCCTCGGTGCGGTGCGACAGGCCCTGCGAGGCGACGTCCAGCAGGATCGAGCGGAGCCGCTTGCCGACGGCGGTGGCGCCCGGCTCGCGGGTCAGGACGACCTCGTGGCCCTTGGACCGGATCCAGTCGGCCAGCGCCTCGGCCTGGGTGGACTTGCCGGCGCCGTCACCGCCCTCCACGGCGATGAAGAACCCGGTGGGCGAGGGCGCGGTCACCGGCTCGTCGCCGCCGCGCAGCGCGTCGACGAGGTCCTGCCGCAGCGGGACGCCGGAGCGGTCGTCGACCTTGGCGAGCACCAGCGCGGCCACCGGCAGCAGCAGCGCGCCGACCAGCATCAGCGTGAAGGCGGCGCCGCCGTGGGCGAAGACGAAGCGGCCGTCGGCCAGGCGGTGCGGGCCGATCCCGGCCGCGACCAGCGGGGCGAGCACGGCGCCGAGCGCGACGAGGACACGGACCACCGCGTGCAGGTGCTCGGTCAGACGCGGGCGGCGGAACTCCTCGGTCTCCTGGTCGAGCAGGGTGTGCCCGGTGTTGGCGGCGATGCCCGCGCCGGCGCCGGCCAGGGCCAGCAGCAGCAGCACGGTGGTGACGTCGGGGACCAGGCCGGCGGCGAGCAGGGCCACGCCGGTGACGGCGATGGCCAGGGCCAGCAGCCGGCGCCGGGACAGCGACGGCAGCGCCTTGGGCGCGGTGCGGATGCCGACGCCGACCCCGCCGGTCAGGGCGAGCACCGCCAGGCCGTACAGCACCGGGCCGCCGCCCAGGTCGCGGGTGTGCAGCGCGCTCACCGCGACCGCGGCCGCGACGGCCCCGGCGACGGCGGCGCAGGCGAGCACGAGCAGCGGGACGGCCCCGGTGCGGCCCTTGTCGGCGCCGGCGGCGGTCCTCGGGCGGCGCAGTCCCTCCAGCGGCGACCGCGGGCGGGGGGTCCGCGTGCCGGGCAGGTCCAGGGTCGTCAGCACGGACAGGGAGGCGGCGAACAGACCGGCCGCGACATAGGCGGCGAGGGCGGCCTGGTGCTGGTCGAACCAGTCGACGGCGGTGCCCAGCAGGTTGTTGAACAGGGAGGCCGCGATCAGCACGGCCGCGGCCAGCGGGACGGCCAGGAAGGTCGTGCGCAGCGACAGCCGGCGCAGGGCGTCCTGGTGGTCCGGCAGCGGGCGGACGCTGGCGCCCTCCGGCGGCGGGGCCGGCAGCAGCGCGGGGGCCGCGCTCTGACGGCACAGCGTCCACAGCCGCTCGGCGAGGCCGACGACGAAGACGGTGACCAGCAGGACGGTGGGCGCGTTCGCCGGGGTCCAGTCGATCCACAGCGGCGCCATGATCAGCAGCAGGCTCCGTACGCCGTCGGCGCCGACCATGGTCCAGCGGCGGTCGAGCGGTCCCTGCGGGGCGAGGAGTTTGGTGAGCGGGCCCAGCAGCACCGCTCCGGCCAGCAGCGTCGCGAGCACGCGCACCGCGAGGACGACCGCGACCGCACAGGCGGCACCCCGGTAGCCACCGCCGAAGGTGTGCTGGGCGGCGGTGGCCTGCAGAACGAGAACGACCAGGACCAGCAGCGCGAGGACGTCCGCGGCGCCGCCCACCAGATGGACGCCCCACAGTCGTCGCAGCTCGGGACGGCGGAGCAGCGCGCGCACGGCGCGCTCACGGGAGTCCGCTACCAGGGCGTCATCGGGGTCAGGGATGGGGGCCGTAGGCTGCTCGGCTCGCGTCATGCGTTCAGCCTATCGGGACGCGAGGACAGCTCGTGTCAACCGTCCGAACATGCGAACGCCCCGACACCCGATGCGGTGCCGGGGCGCAGCGACCCAGGCGATTCACCCTGGGTGCGGGGCTCAGTCCTCCGCGCGGGCGGCCGCCGCCGTCTTCTTCGCGGTGGTCTTCTTCGCGGTGGTCTTCTTCGCGGTGGTCTTCTTCGCCGTGGTCGTCTTCTTGGCCGCCGTCTTCTTGGCGGTCGTGGACGCGGTCTTCTTCGCCGTCGTCTTCTTCGCGGCGGCCTTCTTCGCGGTCTTCTTCGCCGGGCCCTTGGCGCGCTTCTCCGCGAGCAGCTCGAAGGCGCGCTCCGGGGTGATCGCCTCGACGCTGTCGCCGGAGCGCAGCGTCGCGTTGGTCTCGCCGTCGGTGACGTACGGACCGAAGCGCCCGTCCTTGACCACGACCGGCTTGCCGCTGACCGGGTCCTCGCCCAGCTCCTTCAGCGGCGGCTTGGCCGCGGCCCGGCCACGCTGCTTGGGCTGGGCGTAGATCGCCTGCGCCTCTTCCAGCGTGATCGTGAAGATCTGGTCCTCGGACTGCAGCGAGCGCGAGTCCGTCCCCTTCTTCAGGTACGGGCCGTAGCGGCCGTTCTGCGCGGTGATCTCCTGCCCGTCGGTGTCGGTGCCGACGACACGCGGCAGCGACATCAGCTTCAGGGCGTCGTCGAGGGTCACCGTGTCCAGGGACATCGACTTGAACAGCGAGGCCGTGCGCGGCTTGACCGCGTTCTTGCCGGTCTTCGGGGTGCCCTCGGGGAGCACCTCGGTGACGTACGGGCCGAAGCGGCCCTTCTTGGCGACGATCGTGTGGCCGGTGGCGGGGTCGGTGCCCAGCTCGCGGGCGCCGCTGGGCTCGGCCAGCAGCTTCTCCGCCAGCTCGACGGTCAGCTCGTCCGGGGCCAGGTCGGCGGGGATGTCGGCGCGCTGGTGCTCCTCGGAGTCCTTCTCGCCGCGCTCGATGTACGGCCCGAAGCGGCCGACGCGCAGCACGATGCCGTTGCCCACCGGGAACGACGACACCTCGCGGGCGTCGATCGCGCCCAGGTCGGTCACCAGCTCCTTCAGACCGCCCAGGTGGTCGCCGTCGCCGTTGCCGGCCTCGGCGGCGCCGCCGGTGGCCGCGCCCTCGCCGAAGTAGAAGCGCTTCAGCCACGGCACGGCCTCGGCCTCGCCGGCCGCGATGCGGTCGAGGTCGTCCTCCATCCGTGCGGTGAAGTCGTAGTCGACGAGCCGCCCGAAGTGCTTCTCCAGCAGGTTCACCACGGCGAAGGACAGGAAGGACGGCACCAGGGCCGTGCCCTTCTTGAACACATAGCCGCGGTCGAGGATCGTGCCGATGATCGACGCGTACGTCGACGGGCGGCCGATCTCGCGCTCCTCCAGCTCCTTGACCAGCGTGGCCTCGGTGTAGCGGGCCGGGGGCTTGGTCGCGTGGCCCTCGGGCGTGATCTCCTCGGCACCGAGCCGGTCGCCCTCGGCGACCTGCGGCAGCCGGCGCTCGCGGTCGTCCAGCTCGGCGTTCGGGTCGTCGGCGCCCTCCACATAGGCCTTCAGGAAGCCGTGGAAGGTGATCGTTTTACCGGAGGCGGTGAACTCCACGTCCCGGCCGTCGGCGGTGGTGCCGCCGATCTTCACGGTGACGCTGTTGCCGGTCGCGTCCTTCATCTGGGAGGCGACGGTCCGCTTCCAGATCAGCTCGTACAGCTTGAACTGGTCGCCGGTCAGGCCGGTCTCGGCGGGCGTGCGGAAGCGGTCGCCCGAGGGACGGATCGCCTCGTGCGCCTCCTGGGCGTTCTTGACCTTGGCGGCGTAGGTCCGGGGCTGCGGCGGCAGGTAGTCGGCGCCGTACAGCTGGGTGACCTGGGCGCGGGCGGCGGCGATCGCCGTGTCGCTCAGCGTCGTGGAGTCCGTCCGCATGTACGTGATGTAGCCGTTCTCGTACAGCTTCTGCGCGATCTGCATGGTCGCCTTCGCGCCGAAGCCGAGCTTGCGGCTGGCCTCCTGCTGCAGCGTCGTCGTACGGAACGGCGCGTACGGCGAGCGGCGGTAGGGCTTGGACTCCACGGAGCGGACGGTGAAGTCGGTGTGTTCCAGGGCCTCGGCGAGCGCCCGCGCGTTCGCCTCGTCCAGGTGCAGGGTGTTGTCGCTCTTGAGCCGGCCCTGGGCGTCGAAGTCGCGGCCCTGCGCCACCCGCCGGCCGTCGACCGACTGCAGGCGGGCGACCAGCGAGGACGGGTCGCTCGCGTCGCCGGTCCGGCCGGTGCCGAAGGTGCCCGTCAGGTCCCAGTACTCGGCGGAGCGGAAGGCCATGCGCTCCCGCTCCCGCTCGACGACCAGGCGGGTCGCCACGGACTGGACCCGGCCGGCCGACAGCCGCGGCATGACCTTCTTCCACAGCACCGGCGAGACCTCGTAGCCGAAGAGCCGGTCGAGAATGCGGCGGGTCTCCTGGGCGTCGACCAGCTTCTGGTCGAGCTGACGCGGGTTGGCGACGGCCGCGCGGATCGCGTCCCGGGTGATCTCGTGGAACACCATCCGCTTGACCGGGATCTTGGGCTTGAGCACCTCCTGCAGGTGCCAAGCGATGGCCTCGCCCTCGCGGTCCTCGTCGGTGGCGAGGAACAGCTCGTCGGACTCCTTCAGCAGGTCCTTGAGCTTCTTGACCTGGGCCTTCTTGTCGGCGTTGATCACATAGATCGGCTGGAAGTCGTGTTCGACGTCCACACCGAGGCGGCGGACCTCGCCGGTGTACTTCTCGGGAACCTCCGCGGCGCCGTTGGGAAGGTCACGGATGTGCCCGACGCTCGCTTCGACGACGTAGCCGGGGCCGAGGTAGCCCTTGATCGTCTTCGCCTTGGCAGGCGACTCGACGATGACGAGTCGGCGGCCGCCCTGTGCGGTCTCGCTGGTCGGGGACAACTTCGCTCTTCTCTCCGGTCGACGCTGATTCCGCTGGGATCCTCCCCCCAGGCCGTGGCTCCGGGGTCGGGTTCGTGCTGACGCTGCGGAGTGTGACGGTACATCCCGCCCCCGTGTCAAACGGGAAAAGCCCGCAACGGCCACTCGAACGGTAACCCGACTACAACCCTTCCTGCCGCCCGGACCGTGCACCCGGCACGTGCCACGGATACCGAGGGTCACCTTCCGGTCACTCCAGGTTGTCGGAGGCGAGGGATCCGGCCGCCGGGCCGGACGCCCGGTTCCGCGGGCCGGAAACACCGCCACGGTCTGCGCGGCGACGGCCGCCCAGGGGAGCCGGAGCGCCGTCGCCGCACCCGGCCGCCGGTGCCGGGCCGGGTCGCCGTCCGCGTCGGCGGAACCGCCGTGAGCAGCGGGGACGACGGTCTCGCGGGACCGCCGGGCCGCTCCCGGTACGCGCCCCGTACGGCGCCGGACGATCCGGCACCGATACGCGGCACCTCCGGGCGACGGGTGAGCCGACACCGCGGGAACACCACGGTGGCGCCTGTTCATTCCCGTCACCCACGGTGAAGCACGGCCGACGTAGACGGAGCACGTCGGATGACGGAATCGGCGGTGGCCGCGAGGACGATCCGGCCCCGCCGAAGGCGACGCCCCGCCG
The DNA here is from genome assembly GCF_045209695.1 of Streptomyces thermoviolaceus. Taxonomy (NCBI): domain Bacteria; kingdom Bacillati; phylum Actinomycetota; class Actinomycetes; order Kitasatosporales; family Streptomycetaceae; genus Streptomyces; species Streptomyces thermoviolaceus. Next base: position 2,733,777 of record NZ_CP109280.1, read on the forward strand.
GGCGGGGCCGGCGCACCGAAGGCCGCCGGTGCCTGCCGCCACAGGGCTCAGCGGTGCCGGCCGGGCCGCGGTCGGAGCACACCCGGCCGGCACAGCGCGGGTGCCTCAGGGTGCGTCATGGGTGCCTCATGGGTGCGTCACGGGCGCGTCACGGGTGCCTCACCGTGCGGGGTCCGCCGGCTCCAGGAAGCCCTGCTCGACCAGCAGCCGGATCCGGTCGGGCGTACGCTCCCGCAGCTGTTCGGGGTCCTCGCCCATCAGCTCGGCGATGGCGTCCAGGATGCGGCCGGCGCTCAGCGAACCGTCGCACGCCCCGACGAACCCGGCACCGACGGTGTCCACCGCGGTGGCGCGGCGCATCCCGCGGTTCTGGCGCAGCACGACGTGCTCGGGGTCCTCCGCGCCGGGGAGCCCGACCTGTTCCTGCACGACCTGCGGGGCGAGCCGGAAGTGCGCCGCCAGCAGGGCCTCGTCGTCCAGGCCGCGCAGCTGGTCCAGGCGGTCGAAGTGGGCCCGGACGGTGTCGCCGAGCGGCTGCTCCACGGGGTGCGGCCACTCCTCCACGACGACCGAGGGCGTGGCGGACCCGGTCCTGCGCAGGGTGATCCAGCCGAAACCGACGGCCTTCACCTTGCGCGCCTCGAACTCCTCCAGCCAGGCGTCGTACCGCGCCTGGTACCGGGCCGGATCGCCGCGGTGGTCGCCGGCGTCCCGCAGCCACAGCTCGGCGTACTGGGTGACGTCCTGCACCTCGCGCTGCACGATCCACGCGTCGCAGCCGCGGGGCACCCACGACCTGAGCCGGTCCTGCCAGTCCTCGCCCTCGACGTGTTCCCAGTTGGCGAGGAACTGCGCGTACCCGCCCTCGTTCAGACGGTCACCCGTCTCCTGCACGAGCGTGCGGCACAGATCGTCCCCCGCCATGCCGCCGTCCCGGTAGGTCAGCCGGGCGCCCGGGGAGATCACGAACGGCGGGTTGGAGACGATCAGGTCGAACGTCTCGCCGTCCCGTACCGGTTCGTACAGCGAGCCCTGGCGCAGGTCGGCGGCCGGGGCGCCGGACAGGGCGAGCGTGAGCGCGGTGATGTGCAGCGCCCTCGGGTTGACGTCGGTGGCGGTCACCCGGGTGGCGTGCCGGCCGGCGTGCAGGGCCTGGATGCCGGAGCCGGTGCCGAGGTCGAGCGCGGTGCGGACCGGCGTACGGACCGTGATGCCGGCCAGCGTGGTGGACGCCCCGCCGACGCCGAGCACCACATCCTGTGCACGGCTGGCGATGCCTCCCGCACCGCCGACCGCGCAGCCCAGGTCGGAGACGACGAACCAGTCCTCTCCGTCCGGGCCGCCGTACGGGCGGACGTCCACCGTCGCGGCGAGCTGGTCCTCGCCGGCCGGCACCAGCCAGCCGGCCTGCAGGCAGTCCTCGACGGGCAGCACCCCGGCCGCGGCCGCCCGCGGCACCGGCTGCTGCAGCAGGAACAGCCGGACGAGCAGCTCCAGCGGTGTGTCCCCGCGGGTGGCGCGCAGCGCGGGCACGGTCTCGCTGCGGGCGAGCGCCGCGTACGCGGGCGCGCCGAGCAGGTCGAGCAGCCCGTCGGCGGTGAAGGAGGCGCCGAGCAGGGCCTGACGCAGCCGGGCGGCCACGTCGGGGCGGTCGGCCGCGGGGAGAACGGACGGTACGGACGCAGAGGAGTCACTCACGACCCCATTGTGTCGGCTCCCGCCGGCGTCGCACGCGAGCACGGTCCGCGCACGGTCGGTGCCGGCGGCGCGCTCACCGGCGAACGGGCCGACGGCGGTCAGCGGGCCGCCGGCGAGAAGGGAGCACGGTCAGCCGGCCGCCGGCGAGAAGGGAGCGCGCTCAGCCGGCCGCCGGCGAGAAGGGAGCACGGTCAGCCGGCCGCCCGCGAGGAGGGAGCGCGCTCAGTCGGCCGCCGGCGAGGAGGGAGCGGCGGACGCCGAGGCGGAGGCGGCGGCGGACCGGCAGCTGGGCTGCCGGGCCATGGCCCGGCCGACCTCGCCCTCCTCGAGGGCCTTCAGGGCGTCGTTGCCGGTCTTGCTCAGCTTCTTCAGCTCGGCGGCGATGCCGTTCAGGCCGTCGGCGAACTTCGCCTGGTCCTTGGTGTCGAGCTTGTCCACCTGCTGCTTGAGCGAGGCGTAGGACGTCCCCAGCGTGTCGAGTTCCTTGACCGCGTCCTGCTGCTTCTTCTGCCCCTCGTCCACCTTCGGCGCGCCCGCCTTGCTGACGGCGGCGCTGATGGCCGCATAGGCGTCGGCCATGTCCTGGAAGGCCTGGGAGTCGGTCTTCTGCACCTCGTCCGGAGAGCTGTTGTCGCTCGTCACCTTCTGGATCGCGGCGTTGGCGGCCGCGATCTTCTGCGTCTGCGGTCGCACGCCCTCGCAGACCTGCTTGACCCAGGCGTCCAGCGCCTCGTTCTTGTCGTCGGCGCCGGCGTCGGTGCACCCCGTCAGTGCCAGAACCAGTACCGCACCGCCGGACAGTGCGGCCGCGAGCTTCTTGTTCACCGGTTTGGTCCCTTCCATGGCTCTCGGCCCCGGAACATACACGGCCGGAAGACGACAACCCGGCGCGATCGCCCCGTGCATCCCGTCTTGCAGCCATTTGCACCAAGCGAGAGAAGGCTCACGGAACCGCCGCCCTCGGGTGTGCGCACGGCGGACGGGCCCGCGGACGGCGAACGACCAACGGTCGGGAGGACGGCGGGGGGACGGCGGGAGGACGGCGGGAGGACGGCGAACGGGCGGGTGGCGCGTCATGCGCACCGCCCGCCCGTTCGCCGGACTGTCGCACCGGGGCACGGCCGGCAGGACCTGCCGGCCGGACGGCTACGACACCACCGCCGGGTCGGCCGACTCCGACACCCGTTCGGCCCCGCCTTCCGCGCCCACGGAGACACCGCGCCGCTTGGACAGCCAGACCGTGCCGACGATGACGGCCAGCGCCACGATCGCGATGAGGATCCGCACGCCGAGGCTCTTGTCCTGGCCGTAGCTGAACTTGACGACCGCGGGCGCGATGAGCAGGGACACCAGGTTCATCACCTTCAGCAGCGGGTTGATGGCCGGGCCCGCGGTGTCCTTGAACGGGTCGCCCACGGTGTCGCCGATGACCGTGGCGGCGTGGGCCTCGCTGCCCTTGCCGCCGTGGTGACCGTCCTCGACGAGCTTCTTGGCGTTGTCCCAGGCGCCGCCGGAGTTGGCGAGGAACACCGCCATCAGGGTGCCCGCGCCGATCGCGCCCGCCAGGTAGGCGCCGAGCGCGCCGACACCGAGGGTGAACCCGATGAAGATCGGCGCCATCACGGCCAGCAGTCCCGGCGTGGCCAGTTCGCGCAGGGCGTCCTTGGTGCAGATGTCGACGACCTTGCCGTACTCCGGCTTCTGGCTGTAGTCCATGATCCCGGGCTTCTCCCGGAACTGCCGCCGCACCTCGAACACCACCGAGCCGGCCGACCGCGACACGGCGTTGATGGCCAGTCCGGAGAACAGGAAGACCACCGCTGCGCCCGCGACCAGGCCGACGAGGTTGCTGGGCTGCGAGATGTCCAGGGACAGGCTCAGCGGCGCGCCCGGCCCGGTGAGCGTCTCCCCGACCTCCCGGACGCTGGTGGTGATCACGTCGCGGTAGGAGCCGAACAGCGCCGAGGCCGCCAGGACCGCGGTGGCGATCGCGATGCCCTTGGTGATGGCCTTGGTGGTGTTGCCGACCGCGTCCAGGTTGGTCAGCACCTGCGCACCCGCCCCCTGGACGTCGCCGGACATCTCCGCGATGCCCTGGGCGTTGTCGGAGACCGGGCCGAAGGTGTCCATGGCGACGATCACCCCGACCGTGGTGAGCAGGCCGGTGCCGGCCAGGGCCACCGCGAACAGCGCCAGCATGATCGAGGTGCCGCCGAGCAGGAACGCCCCGTAGACGCCGAGCCCGATGAGCAGGGCGGTGTAGACGGCCGACTCCAGGCCGACGGAGATGCCGGCGAGAACGACCGTGGCCGGGCCGGTCAGCGAGGTCTTGCCGATGTCCCGCACCGGGCGCCGGTTGGTCTCGGTGAAGTAGCCGGTGAGCTGCTGGATCACCGCGGCGAGCAGGATGCCGATGGCCACCGAGACCAGGGCGAGGATGCGCGGGTCGCCGTCCTTGCCGCGGATCGCGGCGTCGGTGACGCCGGCGAGGTCGGCGTACGACGAGGGCAGGTAGGTGTAGACGGCCGCGGCGACCAGGGCGAGCGAGATCACCGCGGAGATGAAGAATCCGCGGTTGATCGCGGTCATGCCGCTGCGGTCGGCGCGGCGCGGGGCCACCACGAAGATGCCGATCATCGCGGTGAGCACGCCGATCGCGGGGACCAGCAGCGGGAAGGCGAGACCGTCGTTGCCGAACGCCGCCCGGCCGAGGATGAGCGCGGCGACGAGCGTGACGGCGTACGACTCGAACAGGTCGGCCGCCATGCCCGCGCAGTCGCCGACGTTGTCGCCCACGTTGTCGGCGATGGTCGCGGCATTGCGCGGATCGTCCTCCGGAATGCCCTGCTCGACCTTGCCGACCAGGTCGGCGCCGACGTCGGCGGCCTTGGTGAAGATGCCGCCGCCCACACGCATGAACATCGCGATCAGCGCGGCGCCGAGGCCGAAGCCCTCCAGCACCTTCGGCGCGTCGGCCGCGTACACCAGCACCACACAGGAGGCGCCCAGCAGGCCGAGCCCCACCGTGAACATGCCGACGACGCCGCCCGTACGGAAAGCGATCTTCATGGCTTTGTGCGAGACCGTGGTGAGATCCTTTTCCGGCTCACCCGCCGCCGGAGTCGCCTCCCGGGCGGCCGCGGCGACCCGCACATTGCTGCGCACGGCGAGCCACATGCCGATATAACCGGTGGCCGCCGAGAACGCCGCACCGATCAGGAAGAACACCGACCGTCCGATGCGCTGATTCCAGTCGTCCGCGGGAAGCAGCATGAGCAGGAAGAACACCACGACGGCGAATACGCCGACGGTGCGCAGCTGCCGGCCGAGATAGGCCTTCGCACCTTCCTGAACCGCTTCCGCGATCCGTTTCATGCTCTCGGTGCCCTCGCCCGCCGCGAGCACCTGGCGTACCAGGACACCCGCGACGACGAGCGCCAGCACTGCGACGGCCGCGATCACAGCCACGATGATCCGATTGTCGTGGGTCAGCACCGCGGCTGCGAAAGGCGTGAAGTGGCCCAACTGAAGAGGGGGAGTGGAAAGCCCCGCCATTCGTCCTCCTTGACGCTTGGGCTGAGCTCAAGATGTGGACGGATTGTAGGGAGCGAAACAGGAAGCAGACAGTGTGCGGTAAAGGAAATCGGCCGCCACACGCTTCTCAGCAAATGATCGACGAGCCGGTACGGAACCCGAAAGAAGTAATGGGTCAAATCCATTGACCCCTGAGCATCATCCGTTAATTGATCGTGAGTGTATTCACGACATCGGGCAGGACGACGGTCAGACCGTCACCGCAATGGCGTATGCCGCGACCGCGCCGCACGGCCGTCCGTGTGACCTGCGCATTCGGCCGTCTGCGTGATCGGTGACGGGTGGGTGCGTGAAGCACGCCGAGTTGCGGGCGCCGAGTACGCCGTGTGCGGGCGCTGATCGGCGGTGGGGCGGCCCGGCGGCGCGGTGCGGTCGGGCTGTGCGGCCGGAGCCGGGCGTGGGGCGCGGTGAGATGGGGTCGGTCCCGGGGCGTGGGGGCGCGGTGAGACAGGGGTCGGTCCCCGGGCGTGGGGCGCGCTGAGATGGAGTCGGTTGACGGGGACGTGCGGTCGCCCGTCCGTGTGCGGGCGGCCGGCACTACAGCCCGCGGACACAGATCGAGGGCCCCGCCGCGACCGACGGGGCCCTCGGACAGCTCTGCGACGACCGGACCGGCGGCTCAGGGCAGAATCGTGGGAGACGGGTTGGTGGGCCAGGTCATCCTGATCGAACCGCCGTTCTCCCCTGCCGTGACCTCCACGTCGTCGACGAGCCCGCTGATGACCGCGAGGCCCATCTCGTCCTCCTCGGCATCGGCCTCGTCCACCACGCCCGGGGCGCCCACGGCGTGCAGCGGCTGGTGCCGTGCCTCGTCGCCGACCTGGATGGAGAACTGTTTCTCCTCTTCGGTGAGCACCACGGTCACCGGCGCCGAGATACCGCCGCTCTGGTGCAGCCCGACCGCGCGGGAGCAGGCCTCGCCGACCGCGAGCCTGACTTCGTCGAGGACCGCCTCGTCCACCCCTGCCCGGCGCGCCACCGCTGCCGCCACCAGACGGGCGGTGCGGACGTGCTCAGGCAGCGCGCTGAAGCGGAGTTCGACGGTGGCCATGCATCCCCCTAGAGCTACGGGCGTGCTGTCGGGGGGCCGGGCCGCCGCGGCACCCGGTCCCCCGCCGGTAACGTCTGTCTTCCCGGGCGCCTGCCCGGCTTCGGCGGTCAGTCGGTGGCCGCCACGGCCTCGTCGACCGAGGAGTGGATCGGGAAGACCTTGGTCAGACCGGTGATGCGGAAGATCTTGAGGATCCGCTCCTGGTTGCAGACCAGGCGCAGCGAGCCCTCGTGGGCACGCACTCGCTTCAGGCCGCCCACGAGCACGCCGAGCCCGGTGGAGTCGAGGAAGTCCACGCCCTCCATGTCGACGACGAGGTGGAAATTCCCGTCGTTCACCAGCTCGACCAGCTGCTCGCGCAGCTTGGGCGCGGTATACACGTCGATTTCGCCACCGACCTCGACGACCGTGCGATCGCCGACGGTACGGGTCGACAGGGACAGGTCCACGGATCCTCCAGCACCTTGCTATCGAGCGGTCGCCCCTCGGGGCACCTCGGCTTGAGGCCCCCAGGACGGTTCGCCAGCCGCGATGGCATTCAATCACTTACCGGCAGGCGTGCACGACGCCTTGGCTCCATTGTCCGTCACGCCGGTGACACACTCGGTGCCAATGGCCAACAATCACCGATCCGATCGACCCGCGACGGACCCCGCCCCCCGTCTCCCGCCCGGCGTGCTCCTGGACCGGCTCGCGTCCGGACCGAACCGGGCTGCGCGCATCACTCATACGGAGCACCTGCCCCCGCGGGAGGGTCGTCATGCCGTCTGGCCCGATCGGATTCGCCCCGAGGTCGTCGCGGCCGTGCGCGCCGTCGGCATCGAGCGCCCGTGGGCCCACCAGGCACGCGTGGCCGAACTCGCGCTCGACGGCGAGTCGGTGGTGGTCGCCACGGGCACGGCGTCCGGCAAGTCGCTGGCGTATCTGGTGCCCGTCCTGTCCGCGCTTCTCGACGGCGCCGGGCCGGCGGCCGACGGAACCGGGCGGCCGGGACCGCCACGGGGCGGCGGGTCGCAGACCGGCGGCCGCGGCGCCACCGCCCTGTATCTGGCGCCCACCAAGGCGCTGGCAGCGGACCAGTTCCGCACGGTGCGGGAGCTGGTGCGCCCGCTGGGCACCGCCGTGCGCCCGGCGGTGTACGACGGCGACACGCCGTTCGAGGAACGGGAGTGGATCCGCCAGTACGGCACCTATGTGCTGACCAACCCCGACATGCTGCACCGCGGGATCCTGCCCTCCCATCCGCGCTGGGCCTCCTTTCTCCGGTCGCTGAGGTACGTCGTCGTCGACGAGTGCCACACCTACCGGGGCGTCTTCGGCTCCCATGTCGCCCAGGTCCTGCGCCGCCTGCGCCGGCTCTGTGCCCGCTACGGCTCCTCGCCGGCCTTCCTGCTGGCCTCGGCGACCGCGGCCGAGCCCGCGGTGGCGGCCACGCGCCTCACCGGCCTGCCGGTGGTCGAGGTGGCCGACGACGCCTCCCCCCGCGGTGAACTGGTGTTTGCACTATGGGAGCCGCCCCTGACCGAGCTGCAGGGCGAGAAGGGCGCCCCGGTCCGCCGCACCGCCACCGCCGAGACCGCCGACCTGCTCACCGACCTCACCCTGCAGGGCGTGCGCTCGGTCGCCTTCGTCCGCTCCCGGCGCGGCGCCGAGCTGATCTCGGTCATCGCCCAGGAACGGCTCAAGGAGATCGACCGGCCGCTGTCCCGGCGCATCGCGGCCTACCGGGGCGGCTACCTTCCCGAGGAACGCCGCGCCCTGGAACGCGCCCTGCACTCCGGCGAGCTGCTCGGCCTGTCGGCCACCACCGCCCTGGAACTCGGGATGGACGTCTCCGGTCTGGACGCGGTCCTCATCGCCGGCTATCCGGGCACCCGCGCCTCCCTGTGGCAGCAGGCCGGGCGGGCCGGCCGGGCAGGGCAGGGCGCGCTGGCGGTGCTGGTCGCCCGCGACGACCCGCTGGACACCTTCCTGGTCCACCATCCCGAGGCCCTGTTCGACCAGCCGGTGGAGTCCACCGTGCTGGACCCGGACAACCCGTACGTCCTCGCCCCGCACCTGTGCGCGGCCGCCGCCGAGCTGCCGCTCACCGAGGAGGACCTCGGCCTGTTCGGGCCCGCCGCGGCCGAACTGCTGCCGCAGCTGGAGGCGGCGCAACTGCTGCGCCGCCGCACGAAGGCCTGGCACTGGACGCGCCGGGAACGCGCCGCGGACCTCACCGACATCCGCGGCGAGGGCGGACGGCCGGTACAGATCGTCGAGGCGGGCACCGGGCGACTGCTCGGCACGGTCGACGAGGCCGCCGCGCACACGAGCGTGCACGAGGGCGCCGTCCATCTGCACCAGGGGCGTACCTATCTGGTGCGGTCCCTGGACCTGGACGACTCGGTCGCCCTGGTCGAGGAGGCGAACCCGCCCTACACGACGGTGGCCCGGGACACCACGGCCGTCTCCGTGCTGGAGACCGACGTCGCGATCCCCTGGGGCGACGGCCGTCTGTGCTTCGGCTCCGTCGAGGTCACCAACCAGGTGGTCTCCTTCCTGCGCCGCCGGGTCCTCACGGGCGAGGTGCTGGGCGAGACCAAGCTCGATCTGCCTCCGCGCACGCTGCGCACCCGGGCGGTGTGGTGGACGGTCACCGAGGACCAGCTGGACGAGGCCCGGATCGGCCCGGAGATCCTCGGCGGCGCCCTGCACGCCGCCGAGCACGCGTCGATCGGCATGCTCCCCTTGTTCGCCACCTGCGACCGCTGGGACATCGGCGGCGTCTCCGTCCCGTTGCATCCCGACACCCTTCTGCCCACGGTGTTCGTCTACGACGGCCATCCCGGCGGCGCGGGCTTCGCCGAGCGCGCCTTCCGCACCGCCCGCGCCTGGCTCACCGCGACGCGCGAGGCCATCGCCTCCTGCGAGTGCGACGCCGGTTGCCCGTCGTGCATCCAGTCCCCCAAGTGCGGCAACGGCAACGACCCGCTGCACAAGAGGGGCGCCGTGCGGCTGCTGACGGTGCTGCTGAAGGGCGCCCCGCCGGACGAACCGGAGACGGAGGACCGCCCGGCCTGAGGGCTGTGGCGGGGCGGCCCGTGCTCCCGCCGGGGCGGTATCCGTCGTCCCTGCGCGCCGACTGGGAGGCGAGGGCCGTGCCCTCTTCGCCACCTGTCGGGCCTTCCCCTACCTGGGGGCCTCCCCTACCTGGGGGGCCTCCCCTACCTGGGGGCGGGGTGCCTCTCAGCCGGGCCCAGCGCCCGCAGCAGAGGTGTGACCGGCGGCAGGGGCAGCGGGACCGGCGTCCACGGCGGCGGTGTCCGGGACGGCAGTGTCCACGGCAGCGGGGTCCGGAGGAGCGGGCGGTCCCGCCCGGGCCCTCGCCTGTGCGGACAGCGGCCCCTGCGCCCACGCCGCCGTGACGTCGGAGACGGTGCCCTCCAGCGTGCAGCGCACCAGCCGGGCACCCTGGGCGCGGGCGACCCGGTCGGCGTGGGCGCAGGCCTCCGCGCGGCCCTCCGCCCAGTGGCCCGCCGCGGCCAGGGCCGCCAGGTCGGCGGCGCCGGCGGCACGGTGCCGGACGACCACGGCCTGTCCCAGGGCGAGGCCCGCGCCGAAGACCGCGCAGAGCACGGCGATCGCCCCCACGCTCCACACGGTGGCGGATCCCCGGTCGCTCCGGACCGCGGTGCTGCCGCGGGCACCGTCACCCGAGCGCCGCCCCGCGTCCGCGCGGAGCCGGCCGCTCACGGGTCCGCTCCTTCCGTCGTCCTGGCTCCTTCCGTCGTCCTGGCTGCGTCCGTCATCCTGGCTGCGTCCGTCATCCTGGCTGCGTCCGTCATCCTGGCTGCGTCCGTCGTCCCGGCTTCTTCTGTAGCGCCAACTCCTTCAGTGGCCCCAGCTCCTTCCGCAGTCCCGGCGTCTGCCTTCGCCCCGGCTGCTTCCGTCGTCGCCGCCCCGACGGCCTCCTCGGCCTCGGCCACGGCCTCCTCCCTCAGGTCGAAGGGCAGCGGGCCCAGGCCGGGCGGATCGGCCGTCACGACCACGTGGACGTGCCGGCCGGTCCGGCTCACCGCGACCTTCGCTCCCGGTGGCGCCACCTCGCGGGCCGCCTGGACGACAGCACCGTCCGGGTCCTGGCGGGCGGCGGCACGGGCCCCCGCCCGTGCCGCGTCCACGCACTGGATCCGGGCGACCACCACGAGCAGCCCCCACACCAGCGTGGCCACCACGAGCACCAGCACGGGCAGGGTCATGGCCGCCTCCGCGGTCACGAACCCGGCGTCGCCCCCGCGCCCGCGGCGCCGCTCACGTCCGTGCACTGAGCGCTCGCTTCACGATGTTCTGCAGTTCGGTCTTGACCTGCCCGCTCGTCACCACCTCGTACAGCAGCACGGCGAACGCCACCGCCGCGATGATGCCCATCGCGTACTCGGACGTGACCATCCCCGTGTCCCGGCGCAGTCGGCCCGCCAGGCGGTGCACCCGGTCCGTCAGGTCGCGCACCCGGCCCTCGAGGCCGTGCATCCGTGCCCGCATCCGTCGCCATCGGTCCATCTGAACCCCCGTGAGGTCTCGTTTTCCGGTTTCTCCGGTTCTTCTCCGGTCCGGTCTTCTCCGGTCCGGTCTTCTCCGGCCTCTTCGGCCTTCCGTCTCTTGAGTCGGTTCGTCGCTCCACCGAGGCACCCCGCGCCCCGGTGTGCTCACGTGTCCACTTGTTCACGCGGCTCGTTCACGCGGCGCGTTCACGCAGTCGTCACCAGGCACCACCTCCCCTCAGCACCCCGCCCGCCAGGCCGATCACCACGGGCAGTACGCCGACCGCGACGAAGGCAGGCAGGAAGCACAGGCCGACCGGTGCGGTGACCAGGACCGCGGCCCGGCGGGCGCGAGCCGTCGCGGCGCGGGACCGTTCGGCCCGTACGTCGGCCGCGATCCGGGCGGCCGGGCCGGCGGCGGGAAGCCCCGAGGCGTCGGCCCGTTCCAGCAGCCGGGCCAGGGCCGCGGCTCCCGGCAGTGCGGCGAGCCGACGCCAGGCGTCGTCCGGCGCGCCGCCCAGCCGTACCTGGGCCGCCCCGTGGGTGAGCGCCTCCCCGACGGGTCCGCCCACGGCTTCCCCGACCGCCTGGGCGGCGGTCACCGGTCCCGCGCCGGCGGCGATGCAGGCCGCCAAAAGGTCGGCGGCGAGCGGGAGCCGGCGAGCCGCCTCGGCGGCGTCGGGCTCCGTCTCGGGGCGACTGCCCGTCCGCTGCTGCCACCACCGCAGTCCGGCCGCTCCGGCCAGCCCGGCGACGATCCCGGCGATCCCGCCGACCAGCGCCCATCCGGCGCAGGCCACCGCCGCCACCGGCACCCAGGTCCGCAGGGCGGACGGGGCCGTCCGGCGCGGGGTGGGATGTCCGCCCGGCACCGCCCCGGGCAGCAACCGGGCCGTCCGCCGTCGGGTGTGGCGCCTGCGGCGCACCGCCTGGATCCGCCACACCGTCGGTCCCAGGAGCGCGACGGCCACCGCCCCCAGGGCGTGTGCGGTGTCCGGGCTCATGACGTCTCCGCCCGTCGCACGATCCCCAGGGCCCACCACAGCCCGAGGGCCTCCAGGGCCCCGCCGGCCACCAGGCAGGCGAGGCCGGCTCCGGTGTGCAGCAGCGCGTGCAGCGGATCGGCGCCCATGACCGTGCCCAGCAGCAGGCCCAGTGCGGGCAGGCAGGCGAGCATCACGGTCGTGACCCGGGCTCCGGACACCTGGGCTCGCAGGTCGGCGCGCTGGTCGCGTTCCGCGCGCAGCGCCGACTCCAGCCGGTCGAGCCCGGCGGCCAGTCCGGCGCCCTGGTCCAGGGCCACCCGCCAACAGGCGGCGAGTCCGTTCAGGCCCTCCGCGCCGGGTTGCCGGGCCGCCTCGGCGAGCGCGCCGGGCACGTCCCCGCCGAACCGTGCCGCCGCGAGCACGGCGGCCTGGGCGACGCCGAGGCCCCCGGAGTCCCGTGCGGCGCTCAGCAGTGCCTCGCCCGGCTGCCGCCCGGCCCGTACCTCCCCGGCGAGCGTCCCGCACAGCGCGATCACCGCGTCCGCCCGCCGTTCACGTGCCCTGTCCGCGGCCCGGGCGCGCCGGCCGCGGCGCAGGAGGGGCACTGCGGCGGCACCGACGAGGACCGGCAGCGGCGAGGCGCCGAGCACCGACAGCAGCACTCCCAAGGCCGGCGCCCACCACTCGGGGCCGTATCGCCGACGGAGCCGGGCCGACAGGCCGCGGGCCCGTTCCCACGGCGGCGGCCCGGTACCCGCCGCACCGCCGGTGAGCAGCGACCGTGCCCGCCGCCGGTCCGACGGACGCCCGGCCGGCAGCCACCACGGGGACGCCCCCGCGCACACCGCTCCCAGCGCTCCCGCGACCACCGCCGGTCCGCCCCACCAGCTCACCCGCACACCAGCTCCCTCCTGTGCTCGCATCCGCACACCGACTCGCTTCCGTGCTCGCATCCGCGCACCGGCTCCCTCCCGTGCTCGCCGCGGGCCGATGCGCCGACCGCACCGTCGGCACCCCTCGCCGCGTCCGTACCGTCCGTCTCGTCCGCCCGTCGCCCGCCCCGGGCGCCGAGCAGTTCCCGCAGCCGCTGCCATCCCCGCTGTGGCACGAACGCCTCCGGTGCCCACCGCAGCGCCGGTACCGTCCGGACCAGGCCGGACGCGTCCCGTTCCAGCACCCGCACCTCGTCGATCCGGCGTCGCCCCGTGCGGTCCCGCACCAGGTGCAGCACGACCGACAGGGCGGCCGCGAGCTGGCTGTGCAGGGCGGCCCGGTCCAGCCCCGCCGCCGTGCCCAGCGCCTCCAGCCGGGCGGGCACGTCCGCCGCCGCGTTGGCGTGGACCGTGCCGCACCCGCCTTCGTGACCGGTGTTGAGAGCGGCCAGGAGGTGGACCACCTCGGGGCCGCGCACCTCGCCCACGACGAGCCGGTCCGGCCGCATCCGCAGCGCCTGGCGCACCAGGTCCTCGAGGGTGACCAGACCGGCGCCCTCCTGGTTGGCGGGCCGGGTTTCGAGGCGGACGACGTGCGGATGGTCGGGCCGCAGCTCCGCGGAGTCCTCGGCGAGCACGATGCGCTCGCCCGGTCCGACCAGGCCCAGCAGCGCGCTGAGCAGGGTGGTCTTGCCGCTGCCGGTACCCCCGCTGACGAGGAAGGACAGCCGTGCGTCGATCAGTGCCCGCAGCACCCGGTCCCCGCCGGGCGGAACCGTGCCCGCCGCCACCAGCTCGCCGAGGGTGAACGCCCGCGGCCGGACCACCCGCAGCGACAGGACGGCGCAGTCCACGGCGATGGGGGGCAGCACCGCGTGCAGCCGGGTGCCGTCCGGCAACCGGGCGTCCACCCAGGGGCGGGCGTCGTCCAGCCGGCGCCCGGCCACGGCGGCCAGGCGCTGGGCGAGGCGCCGGACGGCCACCGCGTCGGGGAAGGCGACGGTGGTCAGCTCCAGTCCGCCGCCGCGGTCGACCCAGACCCGGTCGGGGGCCGAGACGAGCACGTCCGTGACGCCGGGGTCGGCCAGCAGCGGCTCCAGCGGGCCGCTGCCGACCAGTTCGGACCGCAGCCGCTCGGCGGCCGCGAGCACCTCCGCGTCGCCGAGCACCTGACCCTGCTCCCGCAGTGCCTGCGCCACCCGTGCGGGTGTGGGTTCGGCCCCGTTCTCGGCGAGCCACCGCCGCACACCGTCCAGCAGGGCGACGGACACCCCGGGCACAGGCGCCGCGCGGCCGGTGCCGTATCCGGCCGGTGGGTGCCGCGGGACCTGCCCCGCCCTCATGACGCACCCGCCTCGACGAGCATCCGCTGCCAGAACTCGGTGCAGAACCGGGCCAGCGGTCCACGCGCGGCCGCCCCCGGCGGTGTGCTGCTGCCGCCGGGCCGCTGCAGCCCGGCCTCCAGCGGCACCTCGCCGACCAGCGGCAGTCCGAGCAGCCGCGCCACCTCCTGCTCGTCCAGGCCGGGCGCGTACGGTCCGCGCACCGCCACCCGCAGATCGCGCAGGACCAGGCCGACGGCGGAGGCCACCCGTGCGGCGGCCGCCACGGCGCGCAGCTCGGCGGGCACCACCAGCAGTCCCACGTCGAGCTGGGCGAGGACCTCGGCGGCCGGTTCGTCGACCCGGCGGGGCAGGTCGACCACCACGGCGCCGCCGCGCCGCCGGGCCGCGGCCAGCACCGCCCGGACGGCCTGCGGCGGGACGGCCACGCAGTCGCCGCGGTCCCAGCTGAGCACCCGCAGGGAGTGCAGGCGCGGCAGCGACTCCTCCAGGGCGCCGCCGCCGACCCGCCCCCGGGAGGCCGCGAACGCGGGCCAGCGCAGGCCCTCGGCCGTCTCCCCGCCGAGCAGGACGTCGAGTCCGCCGCCCAGCGGATCGGCGTCCACGAGCAGGGTGCGCCGGCCCTCCCGGGCGGAGGTGACGGCGAGCGCGCAGGCCAGTGTGGACGCGCCGGCACCGCCCCGGCCGCCGATGACGCCGACGGTGACGGCGGGCCTGCCGACCGATTCGGCGACGTCGGCGATGCGGTCGACGAGCCACTGCTCACCGTCCGGCAGGACCAGCACATGGTCGGCGCCGATCTCCACGGCGCGCCGCCAGACGCCCGGATCGTCCTGGTCCCGGCCGACCAGGACCACACCCCGCCGACGTGTCGCCCCGCGCACTCGCACCGCGGCGTCGTCGCCGACCAGGACCAGCGGCGCGGCCTCCCAGGCGCCTGCGCGCTCCGGCGGCCCGTGGTGGACCTCGGGTGTGGCGCCCGCGGCCGCGCACAGGCGCAGCAGGTCGTCGAGGAGCTGGGCGTCCTCGGTGACGATCAGCGGTCTGCCCTGCTGCCCCGGAGTGCCGGGCGGTGGATCGTGTGCGACGGTGTCCCTCACGGGCCGCTCCCCCTTCGCTGCGTCTCGCGCGCCCCCTCGGGCACCGCGATTCCCGAACCTGTGAAGAACCGGCGACCGGCCTTCATAAGGGCCGGTCGATACGAACCGGCCTTACGCGCCCCGGCAAACAGAACCGGCCATCAACGAGGCGTCGAGCGGGACGCGCAGGAATGACGATGCGGCGATCCGGAAAATGTTGTGGATCTTGATCGAAATCTGTGGACAACTCGGCGCCTGTGAATACCGCGGTCACCCAAACCGGTGAGTACCGAGTCTGTTCGTCACGTCTTTCGCAGCGCAGCACTTCCACTACGCTGCGTCACGAATCATGAGGGAGTGACCGGCGTCCGACACCGAGGGCCCCGACCGTCCACCGAGGGCCGGTGTCACCGGAAAACCCGCCCGGACATGCGACGACCCCCGCCGGGGGGGAGAGCGGGGGTCGTCTCCACGGCCGACTCGGGGGGGAGGAGTCGGGCCGGGTTAGCACGGTCGCGAACGATCCGTGACTTCCATGGTGTACCCGAGAGGCCTCTCAGGCAAACCCACGCGCCCACCTTACGCCGAATGGGCTGCCCCTATGCTCCAGGATGTGGAAAACCACTCTCTGCCGCGCACAGCGGCCTTCTTTGATCTGGACAAGACGGTCATTGCGAAGTCCAGCACGCTCGCCTTCAGCAAGTCCTTCTACCAAGGCGGGCTGATCAACCGCAGGGCCGTGTTGCGCACCGCGTACGCCCAGTTCGTCTTCATCGCCGGCGGCGCGGACCACGACCAGATGGAACGCATGCGCGCCTACCTGTCGTCCCTGTGCCGCGGGTGGAACGTGCAGCAGGTCAAGGAGATCGTCGCCGAGACGCTGCACGACCTGATCGACCCGATCATCTACGACGAGGCCGCGTCCCTCATCGAGGAGCATCACACCGCCGGGCGGGACGTCGTCATCGTGTCGACATCGGGCGCGGAGGTGGTCGAGCCGATCGGTGAACTGCTGGGCGCGGACCGGGTGGTGGCCACCCGGATGGCGGTCGGCGAGGACGGCTGCTTCACCGGCGAGGTGGAGTACTACGCGTACGGCCCGACGAAGGCGGAGGCGATCCGGGAGCTGGCCGCGTCCGAGGGGTACGACCTGCGGCGGTGCTACGCGTACAGCGACTCGGTGACCGATCTGCCGATGCTGGAGACGGTGGGTCACCCGCATGCGGTGAACCCCGACCGTGCGCTGCGCCGGGAGGCTCTCGCCCGCGGCTGGCCGGTTCTCGACTTCCACCGCCCCGTGCGGCTCAAGCAGCGGCTGCCGGGACTGTCCGCGCCCCCGCGCCCGGCCCTGGTCGCGGCGGCGGCGGTGGGAGCGGCCGCGGCGACCGCGGGGCTGGTGTGGCTCGCGAGCCGCCGCCGGAGCACGGCCGCCTGACCGCCACGGCACGGACGGGCCCGGACGGCCACCGGGCCCCTGGCGACCCCTCCTTGCACAAGCTCGCCCGTTTTGCCAACTTGACCCGACAAGTAAAGATATGCGGCAAAGGGTTCCGCTTGTCCTTCGCATGCAGTACAAAGGAGTTAACGGCCCGCGAGACCGAAGGACGTCCGAGAGGACGACCTTTGACGCATGGCCCCACGGACCGACGCATGAACACCGAGCACCCACGCGACGTCGACCCGTCGATTACGGGCCAGCCGCACCGGGTCACGGGCAAAGATCCCGACCTGATGGGCGACACATCGAGGACGCTTGGTAACTCGGTGGTCATGCCAGCGGCGGTACGAGTCCTCGTACCGCCGCAACCCTGTGTACGCTCCGTGCGCGCTCTACGAGCAATCAGCGCGTCCTCGGTCGCCGATCAGGCCGCTCCGCGCTGCAGCGCCTCGCACACCGCCGTCGACTCGCGCGCACCGAGCTGCACCGCCTGGGCGCAGTGCCCGATCCATGCGGCCATGCCCTCCGCGGTTCCCGAGACGTACCCGTCCAGGGCCGCCCGGTAGGCGTCGGTCCCCAGCTCGGCGTACCCCACCTCGGCCGGGCAGATGGACTTCGGGTCCAGGCCGCTGCCGACCAGCACGATGCGCTCCGCCGCGCGGGCGACCAGGCCGTTGTGGGAGACGAACGGGCGCAGCGCCAGCAGTTCGCCGTGCACCACCGCGGCGACGACCAGGGCCGGCGCGGTGGTACCGGCGATGAGCAGGTCCGCCAGGCCCTCCAGCCGCCCGGAGACCTCGTCGGCCCCGGGCAGCGGCAGGTCGATCAGCGGCTCGTCGACCTCCTCGCCCTCCTGCCTGGGCCGGCCGACGGCGTCGTCGTGCGTCCCGGCGGCCGCCACCAGGTGCAGCCGGGCCAGGACCCGCAACGGCGACTGCCGCCAGACGGACAGCAGTTGCCCCGCCTCGGCCGTCAGGCGCAGCGCCGCGCCGAGCACGCGCGCCTCGTCGTCGCCGCTGAAGTCGGTGCGCCGCCGCACCTCCTCCAGGGCCCAGTCGGCCCCGGACAGCGCCGCGGAGGCGCGGGCGCCGCGCAACGCCGCCTCCGAGGTGATCGCATTGCTCCGGCGCCGCATGATCCGGTGGCCGTAGACCCGGTCCACGGCCTTGCGTACGGACTCCACGGACTCGGCCACACTGGGCAGACCGCCCAGGGCCGCAAGGGGATCCTGCCGGTTCACGCCCGTGCGGGAACTCGGGGGAGGCTCGGCGGTCGCGCCTGTCGTACTCATGAGTACGACCCTACGCATCAGCCCGGCACACCCCACGATGGAGTGGTCTTCTTCACTCCGATCACCACGCGGAGCGATCATCTCGCTACGCTTCGTGAACATGAAAATTGCTTTCGTCGGGAAGGGCGGCAGCGGCAAGACCACGCTGTCCTCCCTGTTCATCCGCCACCTCGCGACGACCGGCGCGCCCGTCGTCGCGATCGACGCCGACATCAACCAGCACCTGGGCGTCGCCCTGGGCCTGGACGAGGCCGAGGCGGCCGCACTGCCCGCGATGGGCGACCGGCTGCCGCTGATCAAGGACTACCTGCGCGGCAGCAACCCGCGCATCACCTCAGCCGAGACGATGATCAAGACGACGCCTCCCGGCGAGGGCTCCCGGTTGCTGCGCGTACGCGAGAACAACCCGATCTACGACGCCTGCGCGCGCGAGGTGCAGCTCGACGACGGCGCCGTCCGCCTCATGGTCACCGGCCCCTTCACGGACGCCGACCTTGGAGTCGCCTGCTACCACTCCAAGACCGGAGCGGTGGAGCTGTATCTGAACCATCTCGTGGACGGCCGCGACGAGTACGTCGTGGTGGACATGACGGCCGGGTCGGACTCCTTCGCCTCCGGGATGTTCACCCGGTTCGACATGACGTTCCTGGTCGCCGAGCCCACCCGGAAGGGCGTCTCGGTCTACCGCCAGTACAAGGAGTACGCCCGGGACTTCGGGGTCGCTCTGCGGGTCGTCGGCAACAAGGTGCAGGGCCAGGACGACCTGGACTTCCTGCGCGCCGAGGTCGGGGACGACCTGCTCGTGACCGTCGGCCACTCGGACTGGGTCCGGGCCATGGAGAAGGGCCGGCCGCCCCGCTTCGCGTTGCTGGAGGACACCAACCGCCGCGCCCTGCGGACCCTGCAGGACGCCGCCGACGCCACCTACGAGCAGCGGGACTGGCAGCGCTACACCCAGCAGATGGTGCACTTCCACCTCAAGAACGCCGCCTCCTGGGGAAACGAGCGCACAGGAGCCGACCTGGCGGCGCAGGTC
Organism: Streptomyces thermoviolaceus; assembly: GCF_045209695.1. Taxonomy (NCBI): domain Bacteria; kingdom Bacillati; phylum Actinomycetota; class Actinomycetes; order Kitasatosporales; family Streptomycetaceae; genus Streptomyces; species Streptomyces thermoviolaceus. The sequence goes on from NZ_CP109280.1 coordinate 2,752,748, forward strand.
GACCCCGGCTTCGTGCTGGGCGAGGGCGTCGCCGCCCCGGCCTGAGCGGCGCGGCACCCTCGGCGGACGCGAGGGCCTCCCGGCAGGGCGCGACGGCTGCCGCACCCGGTCCCGGGAGGCCCTCACCCGTATGCAGGCACCGGTGCACGTGTCACCGGCGACACGCCGACCTGTTGTCACCGGCGCCACACCGACCTGTCCGAACGGCGCAGACCTGTCCGAACGGCGCATCTAACGCGCGGGCGCCCCGGGTACGCCCTTGGGCGCCGGGGCCGGACGGGCCGACAGGAAGGACGCCCAGCCCTCCCGGGGCGCCTCGCCGACCTCCAAGGTGCGCAGCCGGGCGAGGATCTGCGGATCCTGGGCGTCCAGCCAGTCCACCAGCTGATGGAAGGAGACGCAGCGCACCTCGGGCTTGGTGCACACCTCTTTCATGACGTCCTCCACGGCCCGCATGTAGGTGCCGCCGTTCCAGGACTCGAAGTGGTTGCCGATGATCAACGGTGCACGGTTGCCGTCGTAGGCGCGGTAGAAGCCGCGGAGCAGGCCGTCGCGCATCTGGTTGCCCCAGTGCTCGTACCGGGCCGGGTCGCCCTGGGTCTGCGTGCCGGACTGATTGACCATGAAGTTGTAGTCCATGGCCAGCTGCTCGAAGGTGTGCCCGGGGAACGGCACCAGCTGCATGGACAGGTCCCACAGGCCGTGCCGCTTCTCCGGCCAGACCTGGTCGTTCACACCGCTGCTGTCGTAGCGGAAGCCCAGCTCGGCCGCCGCCTTCATAAAGTTCTCCCGGCCTTCCAGGCAGGGCGTGCGGGCGCCGATGAGTTCCCTGCCGTAGTCGAAGGGCAGCGGCGGCAGGTCCTTCAGTCCGCTGGTGGTCCTCCAGGTCTGCACGAACTGCTTGGCCTGCTCGATCTCGCTCTTCCACTCGTCCACGGACCACTGGCCCACGCCGCCGTCGGGACCGCAGAAATGACCGTTGAAGTGGGTGCCGATCTCGTGGCCCTCCAGCCATGCCAGGCGCAGCTGCCGGACGGTGTCCGCGATGCCCCGGGTGTCGTTGAAGCCGATGTCCGAACTGCCGGGCGCGTGCTGCGGCGGACGGTACAGGTCGCGCTTGTCCTCGGGCAGCAGATACACCCCGCTGAGGAAGAACGTCATCGAGGCGTTGTTCTCCTTGGCCACCTCGCGGAAGTGCGAGAACAGCCGCTGGCCGTCCTCACCCGCTCCGTCCCAGGAGAAGACGACGAACTGGGGCGGTTTCTCACCGGACTTCAGCCGCGCCGGCCGGGGCTGGTGCGGCTGCGCTCCGGTGTAGGCGGTGGACCCGTCGCCGATGAGGCGCACGACGGTGCCGGGAGGCCGGGCGGGACGGTGTTCGGGGCGTGGTGCACCGGCCGCACCGTGTCCGGGAGTGCCGGTGCCGCTCGCGCAGCCGGCGAGCGAGGAGGCGCAGGCCGCGGCGGCCACGACGCTCGCGGCGATCCTCTGGGTGGCGGCCATGTTCCTTCGGGCGGCCATGTTCGGCACACCTACTTCCTTCTCTCGTCCGACGCCGAGGCGGCGTGTGCTGATCCGGTGCCGGCCGGGCCGGCAGTGCGCCGCCAAGGTCGCACGGGTTCGAGAAGGAATTAATACGACAAGCCGATAAAACTCTTACTTCACTCACAGCGGTGAGCTTCTCCGCCATTTGCCCGGAAAGAACTGACACCATCTTTACGTTGAATTACCTTTACTTTACTTGTCCTTGGGCTGCGCAAGTGAAAGGAGACCCGACCGTGTCCGCCTGCCTTCCCGCCCACGCCGACGATCCCTCACGACACCAGCGCTCCCACCCCCCGCACAGCCCGCCCTCTCGGCCGCACCGCTCCGACCCCGCGGGCACCGTCCTCACCGCCTCGGCCGCCTCCGCTGCCTCCTCCGGCTGCCACCGCCAACCCTGGACCGCCGGGGTCAATCACCCGTCACAGGGCGCACCGCACACACTCCCGCCACCGGCCCCCACCACGGCCCCCGGGCGATCCCCGGACCCCACCCCGTCCCCGGACACCGGGCCATCCCACGACACCGGGCCATCCCACGACTCCGGGCCATCGCCGTCCCAGGACCCCGCCCGGACCCCCGCTCCGAGCACCACCGACGACCGTCCGCATGCCACGAGCCGCAACGGCGCCCGGCCCTCGCCCGCACACCCGACCGACCGGTTGAACACGCCCCCGGAGCCGGCCGGCACACCGTCACCGGCCGCCAGGGCAGCGGCCGCAGACGACCCGACGCCGGACCTGAAGACGCCGACCGTGCCGAAGGGGGACCTGTCACGGGCCGCCGGCCCACCGTTCGAGGGTCCCAACCCGCCGTCCGAAGCCCTCGGCCCACCCTTCGGCTCCAGCTCTGCACGCCCTTCGGTCCGTGACCAACTGACGCGCGGCATCAGCGCGTTCCAGCGTTACACCGCACCCCTGGTCCGGCACGAGCTGGCACGGCTGGCCCGGGAGGGGCAGCAGCCCTCCCAGCTCTTCCTCACCTGTGCCGACTCCCGGCTGGTCACCTCGATGATCACGTCGAGTGGTCCCGGCGACCTCTTCGTCGTCCGGAACGTGGGCAACCTCGTGCCCGTGCCCGGTGAGGAACCCGGCGACGACTCGGTGGCGGCCGGCATCGAGTACGCGGTGGACGTGCTCCAAGTGCGCTCCATCACGGTGTGCGGCCACTCGGGGTGCGGGGCCATGCAGGCCCTGCTCGACTCCCGCCGCTCCGGTGGGGCACCGCAGGGTGCGGCGACGTCGCTCGGCCGATGGCTGCGCCACGGTCTGCCGAGCCTGCGGCGCCTGGCCGACGACAGCCACGGCACACCCGCCCTGGGCGACCGCCCTCCCGCCGACACGCTGGAGCGGCTCTGCCTGCTCAATGTCCTCCAGCAGCTGGATCACCTGCGTGCCCACGACGCGGTGGCCCGCGCCCTGCGAGAAGGCCGGCTGGAGCTGCACGGCATGTACTTCCATGTGGCCGAGGCCCAGGCCTATCTGCTCGCCGGGAGAGACGGAGCGGACAGAGACGGAGCGGCTGTGTTCACCCGGGTGGGTGCATCGGAGGAGCTGCCCAGCCCGGCGTGAGACCCGCACCCGTCAGGGTCGACCGTGACGCACCGCGCCGGTCCACCCGGCGCGGACCACGGTCCGCACCGACCACACTGTCCGTAACCTCCGCGCTCTCCTCACCACCCCAGCCGGACAACCACCCGAGGCCGCCGGCACCACCCCAGCCGGACAGCCACCCGAGGCCGCCGACACCGCCCGAGGCCGTCACTGCCGTCCAAGGCTTTCGGTGCCGCCGATGCCGTCCGTGCCGTTCCGAGCGCGGGACCGTACGCCCCGGACGACGGGACAGCCGGGGCGTCCCGCAGCGCAACGACTCCGGCGCCCGCCCACGTCAGAACAGGGATACGACTGCGCAGGCTCTCCACAACAGGTCTAAACCATGTGCACCGACGACCCTTGTCATCGGCCCCCGCGTCTGATGAGCTGTGGCCTGGGACACAACGGACACCCTGAGAAAGGGAGATGTCGTGAGCAACGAAAGCCTGGCCAACCTCTTGAAGGAGGAACGACGTTTCGCGCCGCCGGCTGACCTGGCCGCGAACGCCAATGTCACGGCGGAGGCGTACGAACAGGCCAAGGCTGACAGGCTCGGCTTCTGGGCTGAGCAGGCCCGCCGGCTGACCTGGGTCAAGGAGCCGACCGAGACCCTCGACTGGTCGAACCCGCCATTCGCCAAGTGGTTCAAGGACGGCACGCTCAACGTGGCGTACAACTGCGTCGACCGGCATGTGGAGGCCGGGCACGGCGATCGCGTCGCGATCCACTTCGAGGGCGAGCCCGGCGACAGCCGGGCCATCACGTATGCCCAGCTCAAGGACGAGGTCTCCAAGGCCGCCAACGCCCTGCTCGAACTCGGCGTGCGCTCGGGCGACCGGGTCGCGATCTACATGCCGATGATCCCCGAGACGGCGATCGCGATGCTGGCCTGCGCCCGCATCGGCGCCGCGCACTCGGTCGTCTTCGGCGGCTTCTCCGCGGACGCGCTCGCCACCCGCATCAAGGACGCCGACGCCAAGGTCGTCATCACGGCCGACGGCGGCTACCGGCGCGGCAAGCCGTCCGCGCTCAAGCCCGCCGTCGACGAGGCCCTCACCCGTGTGTCGGACGTCCGCCACGTCCTGGTGGTCCGCCGCACCGGCCAGGAGGTCGCCTGGGACGACAGCCGCGATGTGTGGTGGCACGAGGTCGTCGGCCGGCAGTCGGCGGAGCACACCCCGGAGGCGTTCGAGGCCGAGCACCCGCTGTTCATCCTCTACACCTCGGGCACCACCGGGAAGCCCAAGGGCATCCTGCACACCTCCGGCGGCTACCTGACCCAGGCCGCGTACACCCACTGGGCCGTGTTCGATCTCAAGCCCGAGACGGACGTCTACTGGTGCACCGCCGACGTCGGCTGGGTCACCGGCCACTCGTACATCGTGTACGGGCCGCTGGCCAACGGTGCCACCCAGGTGATGTACGAGGGCACTCCCGACACCCCGCACCAGGGCCGTTTCTGGGAGATCGTGCAGAAGTACAAGGTCAGCATCCTGTACACGGCGCCGACCGCGATCCGCACGTTCATGAAGTGGGGCGACGACATCCCCGCGAAGTACGACCTGTCCTCCCTGCGGGTCCTCGGCTCGGTCGGCGAGCCGATCAACCCGGAGGCGTGGATCTGGTACCGCAAGCACATCGGCGCCGACAGCACCCCGGTCGTGGACACCTGGTGGCAGACGGAGACCGGCGCCATCATGATCTCCCCGTTGCCCGGCGTCACCGAGGCCAAGCCGGGCTCCGCCCAGCGGCCGCTGCCGGGCGTGTCCGCCACCGTCGTGGACGACGAGGGCAACGAGGTGCCCAACGGCGGCGGTGGCTACCTGGTCCTCACCGAGCCGTGGCCGTCGATGCTGCGCACCATCTGGGGCGACGACCAGCGCTTCATCGACACCTACTGGTCGCGTTTCGAGGGCCGCTACTTCGCCGGTGACGGCGCCAAGAAGGACGACGACGGCGACATCTGGCTGCTCGGCCGCGTCGACGACGTGATGCTGGTGTCCGGGCACAACATCTCCACCACGGAGGTGGAGTCCGCGCTGGTGTCCCACCCTGCCGTCGCCGAGGCCGCCGTGGTCGGCGCGTCCGACGAGACCACCGGGCAGGCGATCGTCGCGTTCGTGATCCTGCGGGGCACGGCCGCCGAGACCGAGTCCCTCATCGGCGAGCTGCGCAACCACGTCGGCTCGACGCTCGGCCCGATCGCCAAGCCGAAGCGGATCCTGCCGGTGGCGGAGCTGCCCAAGACCCGCTCCGGGAAGATCATGCGGCGTCTGCTGCGCGACGTCGCGGAGAACCGGGAGCTGGGAGACGTCACGACACTGACCGACTCCACGGTCATGGAACTCATCCAGGCCAAGCTCCCCGCGGCACCGAGCGAGGACTGAGCCCCCCGACCGACAAGCCGTACACGTCACCCGCGGGCACCCGGCACGTGCCGGGTGCCCGCCGCTTGGGTAGATTGGCCCACGGGGCCTCGAAGCTGTTTTCGACAAGCGCCGCGCCCCGCTCCGACGTCCACCGGGCGTCACCCGACAACTTCACACGACCCTCAGGTGCGCCGGGAAGTCTGGTCGGCATGAACCCACCCCTGCCGCCACCTGGAGGTTGCTGTGACCGCGCCCCGCCCCACCGACCGCACCGAGCCCAAGAGCCTCAGCCGCCCGTCCCTGCCGGAGCGCACCTTCATCCTGGACGCGCTGCGCACCGAGACCGTCGGCGGCGTCCTGCTGCTGGTCGCCGCGATCGCCGCGCTGCTGTGGGCGAACGTGCCCGGCCTGCACAGCAGCTACGAGACCGTCTCCCACTTCTCCCTCGGCCCCGCCACGCTCGGCCTGCACCTCTCCGTCGCCCACTGGGCCGCGGACGGCCTGCTCGCGATCTTCTTCTTCGTCGCCGGCATCGAGCTGAAACGGGAGCTGGTCGCCGGAGACCTGCGCAACCCACGGGCCGCGGTCCTCCCGGTCGTCGCCGCGCTGTGCGGCATGGCGGCACCAGCCGTCGTCTACAGCCTGACCAACCTCACCGGCGGCGGCTCGCTCGCGGGCTGGGCGGTGCCCACCGCCACCGACATCGCCTTCGCCCTCGCGGTGCTCGCGGTCATCGGCACCTCGCTGCCCAGTGCGCTGCGCGCGTTCCTGCTGACCCTCGCCGTCGTCGACGACCTGTTCGCCATCCTGATCATCGCGCTGTTCTTCACCGACGACCTGAACCTGGCCGCGCTGGGCGGAGCGGCGGCGGGCCTGGCCGTCTTCTGGCTGCTGCTGCGCCAGGGTGTGCGCGGCTGGTACGTGTACGTGCCGCTGGGCGTGGTGATCTGGGGCCTGATGTACAACAGCGGCGTGCACGCCACCATCGCCGGCGTGGCGATGGGCCTGATGCTGCGCTGCACCCGCCGCGAAGGGGAGGAACACTCCCCGGGCGAGCGCATCGAACACCTCGTCCGGCCGCTCTCCGCGGGCCTGGCGGTGCCGCTGTTCGCCCTGTTCAGCGCAGGCGTATCGGTCTCCGGCGGGGCGCTGGCGGATGTGTTCGGCCAGCCCGAGACGCTCGGCGTGGTGCTCGGCCTGGTCGTCGGCAAGACGGTCGGCGTCTTCGGCGGGACCTGGCTGACCGCCCGTTTCACCCGGGCCTCGCTCAGCGACGACCTGGCCTGGGCCGACGTGTTCGCCCTGGCCACGCTCGCCGGCATCGGCTTCACCGTCTCCCTGCTGATCGGCGAACTGGCCTTCGAGGGCGACGCGGTCCTCACCGACGAGGTCAAGGCCTCCGTCCTGTGCGGCTCCCTCATCGCCGCGGCGATCGCGGCGGTGCTGCTGCGGATACGCAACGCCCGGTACCGGAAGCTGTGCGAGTCCGAGGAGCGCGACGAGGACCTCGACGGCATACCGGACGTCTACGAGGACGACGACCCCGCCTACCACCTGCGTATGGCGGACATCTACGAACGCAGGGCGGCCGAGCACCGCCGCATCGCCGCCGAGAAGGCGGCCGCACGTGCCCGGCAGGGGACCGAAGTGTCGGGCGGGGCGAGCGAGCACGAGGACGGTCCGGCATGATCTGACGGGACGGTACAAAAGACAGGTCCGTTCCAGTCAGGCAGGAAAGGGAGAGTCGCGATGAGCGCACCCGACGGCAGCCCGGTCGGCGCCGAACGCAGCATCGGAGAGCTGTTCGCCTCGGCGACGGCGGAGATGTCGGCGCTGGTGCACGACGAGATCGCGCTGGCGAAGGTCCAGCTGAAGCAGGACGTCAAACGCGGCGTGGTCAGCGGAGGAGCGCTCTCGCTGGCCGGCGTGGTCGCGCTGTTCTCGCTGCCGATGCTCGACTTCGCCCTGGCGTACGGCGTGAACACCTGGACCGGGTGGAACCTCGCACTCTGCTTCCTGGTGGCCTTCGGGGCGAACGTCCTGGTCGCGGTCCTCCTCGGCCTGATCGGCGCCGTCTTCATGAGGAAGGCCAGGAAGGGCAAGGGCCCCCAGAAGGTGGCCGCCTCGATGAAGCAGACGGCCGGTGTGCTGCAGAAGGCCAAGCCGCACCCGCGGCCCGAGACCCCCGCTCTGGAGGACCGCGCCCCGCAGGCCATCGAGGCTGTGGCACGCTCGTCCTCATGACGGACCCCGCCACCCCTTCGCCGTACTCGACCTCGGTCGTCCGGATCGACATCCCCGGCGAGAGGAAGGTGACCCACCGGGACGTCGCGGCCAACGGCGCCCGGTTCCACATCGCCGAGCTGGGCGACGGACCGCTGGTGCTGTTGCTGCACGGGTTCCCGCAGTTCTGGTGGACCTGGCGGCACCAGCTGCCGGCCCTGGCCGACGCGGGTTTCCGCGCCGTGGCGATGGACCTGCGGGGCGTGGGCGGCAGCGACCGCACCCCGCGCGGCTACGACCCCGCCAACCTGGCCCTCGACGTCACCGGTGTGATCCGTTCCCTGGGCGAGCCGGACGCCGCGCTGGTCGGCCACGACCTGGGCGGCTACCTGGCGTGGACGGCCGCGGCGATGCGCCCGAAGCTGGTCAGGCGCCTGGCCGTGGTCTCCATGCCGCATCCGCGGCGGTGGCGCGCGGCGATGCTGGGCGACGTCAAGCAGACGGCGGCCAGTTCACACATCTGGGGCTTCCAGCGGCCGTGGATCCCGGAACGGCAGCTCGTCGCCGACGACGGCGCCCTGGTGGGCCGGCTGCTGCGCGACTGGTCGGGGCCATGCCTACCGGACGACGAGGCGGTGGAGACCTACCGGCGTGCGCTGTGCGTGCCGTCGACGGCGCACTGCGCGATCGAGCCCTACCGCTGGCTGGTGCGCTCCCTGGCCCGCCCCGACGGGATCCAGTTCTACCGGCGGATGAAGCGCCCGGTGCGGGTGCCCACACTGCATCTGCACGGCTCCCTCGACCCGGTGCTGCGCACCCGCAGCGCGGCCGGGTCCGGCGAGTACGTGGAGGCGCCCTACCGCTGGCGGCTCTTCGACGGCCTGGGTCATTTCCCGCACGAGGAGGACCCCCTGACCTTCTCCACCGAACTGATCAACTGGCTGAAGGACCCCGAACCGGACCGGTGACCCGCCGCGCACGGACAGCCACGCCGCCGCCTGACCGGGCGGCGGCTGTGAGGGCTCGTCCCACGGCCGCCCGTGTCGAGTCGCGCAGGCCCGCCCGGGTCGGCGGCTGGGGTGCCGGCTGAGCGGGCCGGGCACCCCGTGACGCTGCGTCGCGGGGAATGCCTCGTGATCCGCACCAGCCGGGGCCAGGACTTCGCCGTCGGCGTCGACGCCGCAGCACGCGGAGCCGCCCTCCTGAACTCCGTGATCGGCCGGCGTCCGACCTGATGAGCCGGTTCCGGTACGCCACTCGGCCTCCGCGCTGTTCGCCCCTGCGAGGGGCGCGGGGAGGAAGGTCCCGCACGAGTCGAGCAGTGCCACCAGCCACCGGTCCGTCACGGCCGTCCGGCGACCGGTATCCGGATCTGAACGTCTGTTCTGCGAACGGCCATGTGCCGGGTGCATAGGCCCATTGGGGCGCCCGCGGGCGCTTATCGACCTTGAGGCGGGGGCAGAGGTGTCGGTATGGGCTGGACGCACGACTACAACGACGTAGCACGCACCCGCCGTTCGGCGAGCGGTCCGGGCTCCCGCCACCGGGAGACCCCGCAACTGGGCGGCAGCGACCCCCGCGTGGGCATTCCGCACATTCTGCGCCGCCGGGCCCGCTGGGTCTCGGTCCGGCTGCGCCACCCGCGCGGCTGACCGCAACGGCCCCGCGGACCCCCCGAACACCCCGGGCACTCGGTTCCGTTCCGCCGGTCCCCGGGCACCCGGTGGACCCGCACACGGCACGTCACCCGACCGCGGCCCGGACGGCCGCCGCCCTCACAGCGCGCAGGTGTCGCTGTCGACCTCCTGGGTAGCGGTGCGGCCCTTGTCGATGTCCTGCCGGATCTCGTCCGTGGTGAGCGCGTACCCGGTGTCCGGGTCGTCCAGGGACTTGGCGAACACCACGCCGTACACCTTGCCGTCGGGGGTCAGCAGCGGACCGCCGGAGTTGCCCTGGCGGACGGTCGCGTAGAGCGAGTAGACGTCCCGGCGGACGGTGGAGCGGTGGTAGATGTCGGGGCCGCTGGCCGTGATGCGCCCGCGCACCCGTGCGGCCCGCACGTCGTAGGAGCCGTTCTCGGGGAAGCCGGCGACGATCGCGCTGTCCCCGCTGTGCGCGTCGTCGTCGGTGAACTGCAGAGCGGGCGCGTGCAGGCCGGGCACGTCCAGGACGGCGATGTCCCGGCGCCAGTCGTACAGCACGACCTTCGCGTCGTACCGGCGGCCCTCGCCGCCTATCTGCACGGTCGGTTCGTCGACCCCGCCGACGACGTGCGCGTTGGTCATGACCCGCCGGTCGCCGAAGACGAAGCCGGTGCCCTCCAGCACCTTGCCGCAGCCCTGCGCGGTGCCGGTCACCTTGACCACGGACCGCTGGGCGCGTGCGGCGACGGCGCTGTTGCGCAGCGCCGGGTCCGGGGGCCGCACATCGGTGATGGGCTCGTCCGCGAACGGGCTGAACACCTGCGGGAAGCCGTTCTGCGCGAGCACCGAGGTGAAGTCGGCGAACCAGGTGTCCGCCTGGTCCGGCAGCGCGTCGGAGACCTCGAGCAGCACCTTGGAGGTGCGGACCTGCTTGCCCAGGGTCGGTATCGTCGTGCCGCCGAGCGCCGAGCCGATCAGCCAGGCGACCAGCAGCATCGCGACGACGTTGACGAGGGCGCCGCCGGTCGCGTCCAGGGCGCGGGCCGGGGACCAGGTGATGTGGACGCGCAGCTTGTTGCCCAGGTGGGTGGTCAGCGCCTGCCCCACCGAGGCGCACACGATGACGACGATCACGGCGACGACGGCGGCGGTGGTGCTGACCGGCGAGTTGTCCGTCAGCACGTCCCACAGGACCGGAAGCGCGTAGACGGCGGCCAGGCCGCCGCCGAGGAAGCCGATCACCGACAGGATGCCGACGACGAAGCCCTGGCGGTACCCGACGACCGCGAACCACACCGCGGCGATCAGCAGCAGGATGTCCAGCACGTTCACCGCGTCGAGCCTCGCCTCATCGTCTTCACGTCCCTCCCAGGCCGGCCGGGGCCCCACCACCGTGCGCCGGCGGGCGGGACGCGGCGTCCTCGGGACACCGGCCGGTACGACCACGCCACCCTGTCACGCCCGCCAGTCGAGCGGGACCTGCCTGTCGCGGTCCCACGGCTCTTCCCAGCCCGCGTAATGGAGCAGGCGGTCGATGATGCCGGCGGTGAACCCCCACACGAGGGTGGACGCGACCAGGAACGCGGGGCCGCGGTGGCCCCGCGGGTGGACGGCGGTCGCACGGTTGTCCGGGTGGGTGAGATCCGCCACGGGCACCGTGAACACGCGGGCGGTCTCCGCCGGGTCGACCACGCCCACCGGGCTGGGTGTGTGCCACCAGCCGAGCACCGGGGTGACGACGAACCCGCTGACCGGGATGTACAGCCGGGGCAGCACCCCGAACAGCTGCACCCCGGCCGGGTCGAGCCCGGTCTCCTCCTCCGCCTCGCGCAGCGCCGCCCGCAGCGGGCCCTCGCCCTGCGGATCGCCGTCCTCCGGGTCGAGCGCGCCACCGGGGAACGACGGCTGCCCGGCGTGCGAGCGCAGGGAACCGGCCCGCTCCATCAGCAGCAGCTCGGGCCCGCGCTCGCCCTCTCCGAAGAGCACCAGCACGGCGGACTGGCGGCCTTCGCCGTTCTCCGGCGGCAGGAAGCGGCTCAGCTGCCGTGGCTTCACGGTACCGGCGAGCCGCACCACCGGCTGGAGCCACTCCGGCAGCCCCTGCGTGTCGAGCCGCACCGAGCCCGGCCGCGCCGTGCCGACGACACCGTCCGCCGCACCGCCGGCACCGCCCGGTGCACCGGTCGCGCAGCCCGTCGCCCGAGCCGCCGTACCGGTCGGCTTCTCGCCCGCGCACCCCACGGTTCCCGCGCCCGTCTCGCCCGCCCGCGTCATCGCCACCCCTGTCCCCGTACTCCTGCCCTGTCCAACGCGCCGCGCCGCCGAGATCGTTCCGTCATGCGGCGCCCAGGGGCGGGGCCGGCTTGCCGCCCGCGTCCAGGTAGGCCTGCGGGGGCTTGAGCCGCTGCCCGGGCAGACCGGCTTTCTCGTACTTGAGCAGCTTCTTCGCCTTCTCCGGGTCGGTCTCCCCCTCGCCGTAGGACGGGCACAGCGGGGCGATCGGGCAGGCGCCGCAGGCCGGCTTGCGGGCGTGACAGATCCGGCGCCCGTGCCAGATGACGTGGTGGGACAGATCCGTCCAGTCCTTCTTGGGGAACAGCGCCCCGACGGCCGCCTCGATCTTGTCCGGGTCGGTCTCGTCGGTCCACTTCCAGCGCCGCACCAGCCGCTGGAAGTGCGTGTCCACGGTGATCCCGGGCCTGCCGAAGGCGTTGCCGAGGACGACGAAGGCGGTCTTGCGCCCCACGCCGGGCAACGTGACCAGGTCCTCCAGGCGTCCGGGGACCTCCCCGCCGAAGTTCTCCACCAGCGCCTTCGACAGGCCGATGACCGACCTGGTCTTGGCCCGGAAGAAACCGCACGGGCGGAGGATCTCCTCGACCCGCTGCGGGTCGGCGGCCGCCAGGTCCTCCGGGGTCGGGTAGGCGGCGAACAGCGCGGGTGTCGTCTGGTTGACCCGCAGGTCGGTGGTCTGCGCGGACAGGACGGTGGCGATCAGCAGCTGGAACGGGTTCTCGAAGTCCAGCTCGGGGTGGGCGTAGGGGTAGACCTCCGCCAGCTCCCGGTTGATACGACGGGCCCGGCGGACCAGCGCCGTGCGGGACTCGCCCGACGGCGTCGTCGTCGCGACGGTCTTCGGCGGGGAGGCCGTGCGCACCCGCGCGGTGGCCTGGGCGACAGCGGCCTCCGCCTTCCGGGCGGGTCCGGCCGCCTTGCGCACCGCACCGCCCGCCGCCTTCGTGCCGGCGGCGGAGCCGGCCGCCCCGGTCGTCTTCGCGGCCGTCGCCGGGGTCTTCTTCGCCGCCGCCTTCTTCGCTGCGGTCTTCCCGGCCGCCGGCTTGTCCGTGGCCGTCCGCTTCGCCGCCGGCTTCTCGGCCGAGCCGCCCTTCTCGGCGGCCCTCGTCCGGGCCCGCGGCGTGCCGGGCCGGGCCTCGGCGGCTGCGGCGGTCTCGGTCGTCTCCTCGGTCCGTCCGCTGCCGCGACCATGTTCGCCCACAGCGGAATCCTGCCGTGCACCCACCCGTCCAGCCCCCTCGGCCTGTGTTCTCACCGGCGATTTGGACACTCGGCCAGCCTAAGGCCCGGCGCCGGCATCCGCTGCGGCCGCGGAGTTTCGGGCACCGTTTGTGCCCCCTGCCGCGTACGTCCGGACACCAGTGCGGCATCCTTGTGACAGATCACACTGTTTGGACCGTCCGGCAAAATGGGGAACACGGTCCCCTGGCACACGGGGATCAAGATCCTCTGAGCAGGTCGACAAGGAGAGAACTCGTGGACGACGTTCTGCGGCGCAATCCGCTCTTCGCGGCGCTCGACGACGAGCAGGCCGCGGAACTCCGCGCCTCCATGACGGAGGTGACCCTGGCCCGTGGCGACTCGCTGTTCCACGAGGGTGACCCGGGCGACCGTCTGTACGTGGTCACCGAGGGCAAGGTCAAGCTGCACCGCACCTCCCCCGACGGCCGCGAGAACATGCTGGCCGTCGTGGGCCCCGGCGAGCTGATCGGCGAGCTGTCCCTGTTCGACCCCGGCCCCCGCACCGCCACGGCGACCGCGCTGACCGAGGTCAAGATGCTGGCCCTCGCCCACGGCGACCTCCAGCCCTGGCTGAACGCGCGGCCCGAGGTGGCCGGTGCCCTGCTGCGTGCCGTCGCCCGGCGTCTGCGCAAGACCAACGACCAGATGTCCGACCTGGTCTTCTCCGACGTGCCGGGCCGTGTGGCCCGCGCCCTGCTGGACCTGTCCCGTCGTTTCGGCGTGCAGTCCGAGGAGGGCATCCACGTCGTGCACGACCTGACGCAGGAGGAGCTGGCCCAGCTGGTCGGCGCGTCCCGCGAGACCGTGAACAAGGCCCTGGCGGACTTCGCCCAGCGCGGCTGGCTGCGGCTGGAGGCCCGCGCGGTCATCCTGCTGGACGTGGAGCGGCTGGCCAAGCGGTCGCGCTGACGCAACGCCTCGCGTCCGCACTCCGATGATGCGGACGCATCACGTCCGTGTCCCGTATCCGATCCGGACGCGTCGCGTCTGCGTCCGGATCCGGTTCCCACACATCGCTGCCCCGCCCGCGCGCCGCTCCCGCGCCCGGCTCACGGCTCACGGCTCACGGCTCACGGCTCACGGCTCACGGCTCACGGCTCACGGCTGCACGATCCCGTGTTCCGCCAGATAGTCCAGCTGGGCGCGCACCGACAGCTCGGCCGCCGGCCACAGGGACCGGTCGACGTCCGCGTAGACGTGGGCGACCACCTCGGCCGGGGTGCGGTACCCCCTCTCCACGGCCGTCTCGACCTGGGCGAGCCGGTGGGCCCGGTGGGCGAGGTAGTACTCGACGGCGCCCTGGGCGTCCTCGAGGACGGGCCCGTGGCCCGGAAGGATGGTGTGCACCCCGTCGTCGACCGTGAGCGACCGCAGCCGCTGCAGCGAGTCCAGGTAGTCGCCGAGCCGTCCGTCCGGGTGCGCCACGACCGTCGCCCCCCGGCCCAGGACGGTGTCGCCGGTCAGCACGGCCCGGTCGGCGGGCAGGTGGAAGCTCAGCGAGTCCGCGGTGTGGCCCGGTGTGGGCACCACGCGCAGCTCCAGGCCGCCGACGGTGATCACGTCACCGGCACCCAGACCCTCGTCGCCCAGCCGCAGCGCCGGGTCGAGGGCGCGCACCCGGGTCCGGGTCAGCTCGGCGAAACGTGCGGCACCCTCCGCGTGGTCGGCGTGGCCGTGCGTCAGCAGGGTCAGCGCGATCCGCTTGCCGGCCTTCTCCGCCGTGTCGACGACGGTGCGCAGGTGCCCTTCGTCCAGCGGGCCCGGATCGATCACGACCGCCAGGTCGGAGTCGGGTTCGGAGACGATCCAGGTGTTGGTGCCGTCCAGCGTCATGGCGGACGGGTTGGGCGCGAGGACGTTGACGGCCCGCTCGGTGGCGGGGCCGGAGACGACGCCGCCGCGGGGCTGGCCGGGGAGCGATGCTGCGTCCGTCATGCGGAGTCCTTCCTGGGCGTCGTGCGTACGGGGACGGCGGGGATGCTCACGCGGAGGCCGGGGGACGTCCCGTGCGCTCGTGGTCGATGCGCCGGGTGAACTCGTCGTGGCCCGGCCAGGACAGGACGACCTCGCCGTCCACCAGGCGGGCACGGGCCAGTACGGGGGTCAGGTCGCGCTCGGGCGCCGCCGCGAGCGCCTCGGCGGCGGTGCGGCAGGCGGTGAGCGAGCGCAGGGTGGCGATGGTGGGCGGCATCATCAGCAGCTCGCCCGCGTCGTATCCGGCCGCCGCCTCGGCGGGGCGGATCCACACCGTGCGGTCGGCCTCGCCGGAGGCGTTGCGGGCGCGCTGGCCCTCGGGCAGGGCGGCCACGAAGAACCAGGTGTCGTAGCGGCGGGCCTCGAACTCGGGGGTGATCCACCGCGCCCACGCGCCCAGCAGGTCCGAGCGCAGCACCAGGCCACGTCGGTCGAGGAACGCGGAGAAGGACAGCTCACGTGCGACCAGGGCGGCGCGATCGGCCTCCCAGTCCGGGCCGGTGGTGTCGCCGACGACCACGTCGTCGTCGGGCCCGGCGAGCAGGACCCCGGTCTCCTCGAACGTCTCGCGCACGGCCGCGCACACGATCGCCTGCGCGGACGCCTCGTCCACCCCGAGCCGGTCGGCCCACCAGATGCGCGAGGGGCCCGCCCAGCGGACCAGGCGGTCGTCGTCGCGCGGGTCCACGCCGCCACCCGGATACGCGTACGCGCCTCCGGCGAAGGCCATGGAGGCGCGTCTGCGCAGCATATGGACGACGGGACCGGCGTCGGTGTCCCGCAGCAGCATGACGGTGGCCGCGCGCCGGGGCGTGACCGGCGTGAGCCGGCCGTCCGCGAGCGCGCGGATGCGGTCCGGCCAGTCCGGAGGGAACCACTGACCATTCGCCATGGCCGGAGGCTATCGGTTGACGCGCGAATGTTCGACAGGTCCCCCTCGGGTGCGGGCGCCGGACCGGTGACCCGCACGGAGCGGAACGGGCGTTACTGCGCCAGCTCCACCTGGATCTCCACCTCCACCGGCGCGTCCAGTGGCAGCACCGCCACACCGACCGCGCTGCGGGCGTGCACGCCCTTGTCGCCCAGTACCTCGCTCAGCAGCTCGCTCGCGCCGTTGACGACGCCCGGCTGGCCGGTGAAGTCCGCGGCCGAGGCCACATAGCCGACGACCTTCACCACCCGCGCGATGCGGTCCAGGTCGCCGGCGACGGACTTGACGGCGGCGAGCGCGTTGAGGGCGCAGGCACGGGCCAGGTCCTTGGCCTCCTCCGGGGTGACCTCCAGGCCCACCTTGCCGGTGACCGGCAGCTTGCCGTCCACCATCGGCAGCTGGCCGGCCGTGAACACGTACGGCCCGGACTGCACGGCGGGCTGGTAGGCGGCGATCGGCGGCACGACCTCCGGCAGCGTCAGGCCGAGCTCGGCCAGCCTGGCCTCGACCGCGCTCACGCCTGCTTCTCCCGCTTCAGGTAGGCCACCAGCTGCTCGGGGTTGGGGCCGGGCACGACCTGGACGAGCTCCCAGCCGTCCTCGCCCCAGGTGTCCAGGATCTGCTTCGTGGCGTGGACGAGCAGCGGCACGGTTGCGTATTCCCACTTGGTCATGGGCCGACTGTATCCGCTGCGGCCGGCCCTCATCCGCCCGCGGTCGCACCCGGCACGCGGCCCGTCGCACCCCGGCCCGCGGACGCCTGCCCCACCCGGCGGTCCGACGGGGCAGGGCGGCCGCGGTCCGTCGCCGCACCACGCCGTGGGTTGTCCACAGCCTCCCGCGTGACCGCGGCACCGACTGGTTACGCTCGAAGACGTGAGCAGGCTCCAGGTCGTCAGCGGCAAGGGCGGGACCGGCAAGACGACGGTCGCCGCCGCCCTCGCGCTGGCCCTGGCCACGGAGGGGAAGCGGACGCTCCTCGTCGAGGTCGAGGGCCGCCAGGGCATCGCACAGCTCTTCGAAACGGAGGCGCTGCCGTACGAGGAACGGAAGATCGCGGTCGCCCCCGGCGGCGGGGAGGTGTACGCGCTCGCCATCGACCCCGAACTCGCCCTGCTGGACTACCTGCAGATGTTCTACAAGCTGGGCAGCGCGGGACGCGCCCTGAAGCGGATCGGGGCCATCGACTTCGCCACCACCATCGCCCCCGGCCTCAGGGACGTCCTGCTGACCGGCAAGGCGTGCGAGGCGGTGCGCCGCAAGGACCGCTCGGGCCGGTTCGTCTACGACCACGTCGTCATGGACGCCCCGCCGACCGGCCGCATCGCCCGCTTCCTCAACGTCAACGACGAGGTCGCCGGCCTGGCCAAGATCGGCCCGATACACAATCAGGCCCAGTCGGTGATGCGGGTGCTCAAATCGCCCGAGACGGCGGTGCACCTGGTGACCCTGCTGGAGGAGATGCCCGTGCAGGAGACCGCGGACGGCATCGCCGAACTGCGCGCGGCACGCCTGCCGGTGGGCCGGGTCATCGTGAACATGGTGCGCCCGCAGGTGCTCGACGCCGCCGACCTGGAGGTGCTGCGCACCGCGCCGCGCACGGCGCTCGCCCGGTCGCTGTCCACGGCCGGCCTCGACGGCGCGCGGCGCGGCGGCTCGGCCGAGCAGCTGGTGGAGCCGCTGCTGGCACAGGCCGAGGAGTACGCCGAGCGGTACGCGCTGGAGCAGGAGCAGCGCGCGGTCCTGGGCGAGCTGGGCCTGCCGCTGCACGAGCTGCCGCTGCTCGCGGAGGGCATGGACGTGGCGGGCCTGTACGAGTTGGCGCGCGAGCTGCGCAAGCAGGGATTGCAGGGAGGGTCATGAGCCCGCATGCGGCGCGTGCCGCGGAGACCGGCCGGTCCTCCGCCCACGCCCAGGACGGCACCCGTCGGCTGGCACCCGCGCCTGTGCTCGACGTCGATCCGCTGCTCGACGACCCGGACACCCGGATCATCGTGTGCTGCGGTTCGGGCGGTGTCGGCAAGACCACGACGGCGGCGGCCCTGGGGCTGCGCGCCGCCGAGCGCGGCCGGAAGGTCGTCGTCCTGACCATCGACCCCGCCCGCCGCCTGGCGCAGTCCATGGGCATCGACTCCCTGGACAACGTGCCTCGCCGGGTCAAGGGCACCGAGGGCGACGGCGAGCTGCACGCCATGATGCTCGACATGAAGCGCACCTTCGACGAGGTCGTCGAGGCGCACGCGGATCCCGAGCGGGCGGCCGCGATCCTGGCCAACCCCTTCTACCAGTCGCTCTCGGCGGGCTTCGCGGGCACGCAGGAGTACATGGCGATGGAGAAGCTGGGCCAGCTGCGCGCCCGCGACGAGTGGGACCTCATCGTCGTCGACACCCCTCCCTCCCGCTCGGCGTTGGACTTCCTGGACGCCCCCAAGCGGCTCGGCTCCTTCCTGGACGGCCGGCTCATCCGCCTGCTGACGGCACCGGCCAAGCTCGGCGGGCGCGCGGGGATGAAGTTCCTGAACGTCGGCATGTCGATGATGACGGGCACGCTCGGCAAGCTGCTCGGCGGTCAGCTGCTGAAGGACGTGCAGACGTTCGTCGCCGCGATGGACACCACCTTCGGCGGCTTCCGCACCCGCGCGGACGCCACCTACAAGCTGCTGCAGGCGCCGGGCACGGCGTTCTTGGTGGTGGCGGCCCCGGAGCGGGACGCGCTGCGCGAGGCCGCGTACTTCGTCGAACGGCTGGCCGCGGAACGGATGCCGTTGGCCGGTCTGGTGCTCAACCGGGTCCACGGCAGCGGTGCCGACCAGCTGTCGGCCGAGCGGGCGCTCGCGGCTGCGGAAAATCTTGAAGAGTCCCGCATTGTGGATCAGGGCGACGGGAAAGCTGGACTTCGTAACTCCCCTACACAGCAAGGACGTTCAGACTCTCCCGCGCACTCCTCCGTCGCCCCGGAGCCGGAGTCGACCGCCCGCACGCCGTCCCCGGACGCGGTCGACCAGGTCACCGCGGGCCTGCTGAGGCTGCATGCCGAGCGCATGCAGCTGCTCGCGCGCGAGCAGCGCACCCGGGACCGGTTCACCGCCCGGCACCCGGAGGTGGCGGTGGCCGAGGTGCCCGCTCTGCCCGGGGACGTGCACGACCTCACGGGACTGCGGGACATCGGCAACCGGCTCGCGGACAACCGCCGCGAGCTGCCCGACACCGACGGCTGACCGACGGCAGCGCCCGGAAGGCCCCGGGCCGCCCGGGCCGCCCGGACAGGCCCGCGAGGGCCGAGGCCGGCCGGACAAGGGCTGCGCGCGCCCGCGCAGTCACCCGCGCGGCGCCCACGCAGCCCGGACGTACCGGGACCACCGGACAACAGCGAACGCCTCCCCGGCAAAGGGAAGACACCGCACCCGGCACACAGCGGGCGCCGCACCCGGCGGGCCGGCGGCACGGACAGCTCCCGTACCGCTCGCTCGCCCCGTACGACACGGCCTCCGGCCACCCGGACGGACCAACGTGGTCCTGCCGAAGCCAAGGACACCCGTTGGAACCAACCAAGGGCACCCGTCGGACCGACGCGACGGCAGTCCGTCAGCCGGCACGCCCCCGGCATCGCACCCGGCACGACACGACCGACCGGCCGCGCCGCAAACACGGCCGAAAAGGGCTCGTCGGAACCGCAGTCCCGGCCGGGGCGGCTCAGCTCACCGCCGCGTACTTCCGGTCCTCGTCGTAGGAGCCGGCTCCCCGCTCGTACTCCATGCGGGCGGTCTCCAGCAGCCGGCGCCACGAGGTCACGGTGGGCCGCCGGCGCAGCAGTGCGCGGCGCTCCCGTTCGGTCATCCCACCCCACACGCCGAATTCGACGCGATTGTCGAGCGCATCGGCGAGGCACTCGGTGCGTACCGGGCATCCGGTGCACACCGCCTTGGCCCTGTTCTGCGCTGCTCCCTGTACGAACAGTTCATCCGGATCGGTAGTGCGGCAGGCCGCCTGCGCACTCCAGTCGGTTACCCAGCCCATACCGGCGCCGTCCTCTCCCGAATCGAGGCTCCCCCACGGCGACGGCGGCATATTCACCGCCGCCAGTTGAGGACGTTACGGAAGGCTGGGCAGAGCGCAACACCCCCAGCGGGCCCAATCTTGCATGGCCCGAACGGACTATGAGTGAGCCGCAGATCACCCAGGGGAGTGACCTGGCGACATGTGCGACATTCCCGATGAAACGGGATTTTTCCGTGCACCACAACGGACACGGGGGGACGTATCCAGCACATTCGAGCACCCTTCGTACACGCCCGCCGGGCCGCTTCCGCCGGACCTCTCACCGCCCCGGAGGAGAGCGTCACGCCCCGCGAACCGCGTGACGATCACCGCACGAATTGAGACATCGCCGTACCGCTGTGACAGT
Source organism: Streptomyces thermoviolaceus (assembly GCF_045209695.1). NCBI lineage: Bacteria > Bacillati > Actinomycetota > Actinomycetes > Kitasatosporales > Streptomycetaceae > Streptomyces > Streptomyces thermoviolaceus. Next base: position 2,772,963 of record NZ_CP109280.1, read on the forward strand.
TGAGAGCAGCTTAGGCCAACGCATATACGCCTGTCCGGTGAATGAGAACGTAGGCTGCCCTCATGCCAAACAAGCGCTCGGGCGGTGGTCTGTCGCCAACGCAGCAGGCCGCCAAGTTCCTCGGTGTCAGTGTGCTCGCGGGAGTGGTGCTGGCCGGCATCGCACTGCCCGCGGCCGGCGCACTGGGCCTGGCGGCCAAGGGATCCGTCGAGGGGTTCGACGAGATCCCGGCCGATCTCAAGCGCCCGCCGCTCAGCCAGCGCACCACGATCCTGGACAGCCAGGGACGCCAGATCGCGCAGGTCTACTCGCGCGACCGCACGGTGGTGCCGCTGAAGGACATCTCGCCCTACATGCAGAAGGCGATCGTCGCCATCGAGGACTCGCGCTTCTACCAGCACGGCGCGATCGACCTCAAGGGCGTGCTGCGCGCGCTGAACAAGAACGCCCAGGAGGGCGGCGTCGCCCAGGGCGCCTCCACGCTCACCCAGCAGTACGTCAAGAACGTCTTCGTGGAGGAGGCCGGCGACGACCCGACCAAGGTCGCCCAGGCCACCCAGCAGACCCTCGGCCGCAAGATCAAGGAACTGAAGTACGCCATCCAGGTCGAGCAGGAGCTGGGCAAGAAGAAGATCCTCGAGAACTATCTGAACATCACCTTCTTCGGCCAGCAGGCCTACGGCATCGAGGCCGCCTCCCAGCGCTACTTCTCCCAGCACGCCAAGGACCTGACCCTGCCCCAGGCGGCCCTGCTGGCCGGGCTCGTGCAGTCCCCGAGCCGCTACGACCCGGTCAACGACCCGGCCGAGGCCACCAGGCGCCGCAACGTCGTGCTGCAGCGCATGGCCGAGGTCGGCGACATCTCGCAAGAGGAGGCCGACAAGGCGAAGAAGGAGCCGCTGGGCCTGAAGGTCACCCCGCCGCGCAACGGCTGCATCACGGCCGTCGACGGCGCCGCCTTCTTCTGCAAGTACGTCGAGCAGGTCTTCCTCAACGACCCCGTCTTCGGCAAGACCCGCGCCGACCGCGCCAAGATCTGGAACCAGGGCGGCCTGACCATCCGCACCACCCTGGATCCGCAGGCCCAGGCCGCGGTGCAGGCGTCGCTCAAGAAGCACGTCTACCAGTCGGACTCGGTCGCGGCCGCCGCCGTGCTGGTCGAGCCCGGCACCGGGAAGATCGTCGCCATGGGCCAGTCCAAGCCGTACGGCTACGGCAAGGACCAGACCGAGATCAACTATGCGGTCGGCAGCGACCGGGGCGGCTCGAACTTCGGTTTCCCGACCGGTTCGACGTTCAAGCCGTTCGTGGCGGCCGCGGCGATCGAGGGCGGCAAGCCCCCGACGCAGGAGTACTCCTCGCCGTACAAGATGCCGTACCCGAGCCCGGTGCAGGCGTGCGACGGCAAGCAGTGGACCAACACCGACCACAACGAGGTGGAGAACGAGAGCACCTCGGAGCACGGCCCGTACGCCTTGAAGGAGGCCATGGCGAAGTCGGTCAACACCTACTTCGTCCAGATGATCTCCGACATCGGTCTGTGCCCGGTGGTGAAGATGACCGACAAGCTGCACGTGGTGCAGGGCAACGGGCAGAAGCTCCCGCAGCAGCCCTCCATCGCGCTCGGCGCGATCGGCATCTCGCCTCTGACCATGGCCTCGGCGTACGCCGCCTTCGCCTCCCGCGGCGTGTACTGCACCCCGGTCGCCATCGAGTCGATCACCCAGAGCACCGGCGACCAGGAGAAGTCGCTGCCCGTGCCGAAGACCACCTGCACACGGGCCATGTCCCAGAAGACCGCGGACACCGTGACCACCCTCCTGCAGGGCGTGATCGACTCCGGTACCGGCAAGCAGGCGGGCCTGTCCGACCGCGACAACGCCGGCAAGACCGGTACGACGGACGAGCGGAAGAACGCCTGGTTCGTCGGGTACACCCCGAACATGGCGGGCGCCGTCTGGGTGGGCAGCGCCAGCCAGCAGGTGAAGATGACCAACATCCGCATCGGCGGTGTCCTGCACGGCCTGGTCTACGGCGCCGACGTGCCCGGCCCGATCTGGCGCGACGCGATGACCGGCGCCCTGCGCGGCAAGGCCGCCCCGTCCTTCCACCTCGTCGACATCCCGGACGGTGGTGACAAGGGAAAAGGCCGGGATCGGGGGAACGACGACACACACCCGGGCAACCAGGGCACGGGCGGAAACACCGGTGACGGCGGCGGTCTCTTCGGTGGCCTGTTCGGCGGCGGCCGGGGCGGCGGCACCGGCGGTGCGGGCAACGGCGGCGCCTTCCCGACCCCGACGTTCTCCTTGCCGCCGGGCTTCTTCCAGGGCCAGGACGGCGGGTTCCGCGGCCAGCGCGGCCACGGCGACGGCTGAGCCGGGCAGTCGGGGTCGGCAGGACGTCACGCGGCCTCGGTCCGCGTCCCGAGCCTGCGCATGACGTCCCCGGGTCCCGGTACGACTCGGTACGCCGAAGCATCGATACGACGAAGGGGCGCCACCCAGGGGGCGCCCCTTTCGTCTGCCGAAGCCGTCCGCCGCGGACGCGGGACGACTCAGCCGGCGAGCAGCTTCTTCACCACGGCGGCCACCTGGCCGCCCTCGGCCCGGCCCGCGACCTTCGGGCTCACGATCTTCATCACGGCGCCCATGGCACGCGGCCCCTCGGCGCCGGCCGCCTTGGCCTCCTCGATCGCCTGGACGACGATCGCCTGCAGCTCGTCGTCGGTGAGCGGCTGCGGCAGGTACGCGGTGAGCACCTCGCCCTCGGCCTTCTCCCGCTCGGCGGACTCCGTACGGCCGCCCTGCGCGAAGGCCTCCGCCGCCTCGCGGCGCTTCTTGGCCTCGTAGCTGATCACCTTCAGGACCTCGGCGTCGGTGAGTTCCCGCTTCTCCTTGCCGGCGACCTCCTCCTTGGTGATCGCGGCGAGCGTCAGCCGGAGCGTGGACGAGCGCAGCTCGTCCCGTTCCTTGATCGCGGCGTTGAGGTCGTCCTGCAGCTTCGACTTGAGCGTGGCCATGGCTCGATTGTGTCAGGTGTCCCACCTCCACCGCGCGCTCCTTTCCCCGGCGCCGCGCCACCGGTCCCCCACCACCGCTCCCCCGCCTCAATTTCCGTCTCCCGGCGCGCTGCTGAGATGCTGAGCGCATGCGCCTGCGATACGGAGTTCCCCTGGGCATCACGGCGGTCGCGGCCGCCGGGCTTCTCTACTCCGCGGGTTTCGAAGCCCGCTTCTTCCGCCTGCGGCGAGTGACGGTCCCGGTCCTGCCCTCGGGGATGCGCCCGCTGCGCATCCTGCAGGTCTCCGACATCCACATGGTCAGCGGCCAGCGCAAGAAGCAGCGCTGGCTGCGCTCGCTGGCCGGTCTGCGCCCCGACTTCGTGATCAACACGGGCGACAACCTCTCCGACCCGGAGGGCGTGCCGGAGGTCCTGGACGCGCTGGGCCCGCTGATGGAGTTCCCGGGCGCTTACGTCTTCGGCTCCAACGACTACTACGGCCCCCGGCTGCGCAACCCCGCCCGCTACCTCGTGGAGAAGGCCACCGGCCGCCACGGCCTGAACGGCAACCCGCCCGCGGTCGGCGCGATCCACAACCCGTGGGAGGACCTGCGGGACGGCTTCGACGCGGCGGGCTGGCTGAACCTGACCAACACCCGCGGCACCCTGAAGATCGAGGGCGTCTCGGTGGAGCTGACCGGCCTGGACGACCCCCACATCAAGCGGGACCGCTACGCCCAGGTGGCCGGCGGCCCCTCCGGCACGGCCGACTTCTCCATGGGTGTGGTGCACGCCCCCTACCTGCGCGTCCTGGACGCCTTCACGGCCGACGGCTACCCCCTGATCCTGGCCGGTCACACGCACGGCGGCCAGCTGTGCATCCCGTTCTACGGCGCCCTGGTCACCAACTGCGACCTGGACACCGACCGGGTCAAGGGCCTGTCCACCCACACCGCCGAGGGCCGCACCTCCTACCTGCACGTCTCGGCCGGCTGCGGCACCAACCGCTACACCCCGGTCCGCTTCGCCTGCCCTCCGGAGGCGACGCTGCTGACCCTGGTGGGGCGCGAGTAGGGGACCGTCGGGCGACGAGGACGCAGACAAGGACGTTGACGTGAGCGGGCCCCGGCCCGGCCCCGGAACGCGACCCCGGGGCCGGGCCGGGGCCCCGCCTTTCCGGACAAGGGGCCGTCGGACCCTGCAGCAGGTCACGGCCGGTCATGATCCGTCACACGGAAGAAAGCGATCACTCGTTCCCCTCGTAGCTCCGTCTCACCCGTCTCACCCATCTCAACCGTCTCACCCGCATCACCCGGGCAGCCCACCCGAATCGCCCGTTCTGTCCCGCATTCCTACCGTGAGGGCATGACCGCCGAGACCTCGCCGATACCCCCCGCAGCCGAGACCTCGCCGACCCCCGCCGCGCCCCCTGCGGCACCCGTCACGCATGCTGCGGCGCCTGCCGCACCTACGGCACCCGTCACGCCTCCCAAGGCGCCCGCCGTGCCCCCTGCGGCACCCGTCACGCCTCCCAAGGCGCCCGCCGCGCCCCCGCCGGAACCTGCCGCTCCTCCTCCGCCACCTCCGTCGGCGACGCCCTCGTTCCCCCGGGAGATTCCCGATCTCCCGGCGGTCCCGCCCACCCCGTTCCTGCTGCCCTCCTACGTCCCGGCGACCGCCGTGCTCCCGCCGGTGCGCCGCCCCTGGACAGGGGCGTACCGCGCGCTGATCGCCGCGGCAGCGGCCGGTGCGGTCGCGGTCGAGCTGCTCACCGGCCGCCCGCTCCGCGTCCTGAGCCACGCCGAGATCCAGACCGCGATCGCCCTCGCGGTGGTGCTGACGATCTCCGCGCGCCGGGCATGGACGGCCGCCCGCCCGCTCCCCGCCACCCTCACCGGCGCCGTCGTGCTCTACGTCACGACGACGGCCCTGATCCACCACCTGCTCCTGACCCCGCCCCCACCCACGTACTCGATCACGGGCACCCCCGGCGCCCACCCCCTGCTCCAGTCCGTGGCCGGCCACCTCCTCCACACCCTGCTCCCCCTCGCCGCCCTCCTGGACTGGCTCCTGCTGACCACCCCCGCCCGCCTTCACCCCCGCCAGACGGCCGGCTGGATGCTCTACCCCCTGGCCTACCTGGTCTTCTGCCTCACCCGCGGCGCCCTGCTGTCCCCGACCGCGCAGGACCGCTACCTCTACCCCTTCCTCGACGCCGCCCGGCACACTTACAAGCACGTCCTGGGCAACGCCCTCCTGATCGGCCTGGCCTGCTACGCCCTGGCCCTGTTCCTGGTGGGCGTCGATCACGTCCGCCCGGACCTGTTCCGCCGTCGCGGCAGAACCGGATTTCGTCTCCGGCGTCCGGTGGGCTAAAGTAAACGTCGTCGCCGCGACAGGCAGCGACACCGGGGTGTAGCGCAGCTTGGCAGCGCGCTTCGTTCGGGACGAAGAGGTCGTGGGTTCAAATCCCGCCACCCCGACAGAGAAGTACCAGGTCAGGGGCCTGATCCACTGAGTGGATCAGGCCCCTGACTCGTTCCCAGAGATCGTTTGGGAGAAATCTGGGAGAAGATCTTGGTCGGCGTCTCCCAGATGAGCCGGCGGCTGCCGCGATGAGATGCACGAGAGCCCACGTCTCGCTGCTACGCCTTCGCAAAATCAGCGGGATGCGGGGTCCGGTGAGCCAGACACAGCGGACCGCCGGCCAGCGGCCTTCTGCGGCACCACAGGCAACAGGTAGCTCTCCGGCCACGGGCTGATCAGCCGCTCTCGGCCTCACTGAGCGGGGGGAGGCACGATCTCGGATGGTCAGCGGACAGCCTGCTGAGACGGGATGCAGACCGACAGCCGGGAGCAACTGGTCCCTGTTGGCCACGTCGTTGGTCGGGCCGATTGCCGCATTTCGCGCTCCTGAGGAGGGATATCGTTGGCGAGTCGCCCGCACACGGGGTATCACGCCCACGCGTGGGTGACCAGCTGCAACAAACACGGCCTTCGGGTCGCCACCCTTTGACGAGCAAGGACACCCCCGACTGATGGCAGTGACCCAGCAGGAGATCGAGAACCGGTTGTGGGACGCCGCCGAGACCGGTGGCCGGTTGTGGGTCGGCTACAAGCGTGTCGGGGCGCCCTGAGCGATCCCGCGCTGCGGACGTCACAACGTCTGTTCTTCCACGTGCAGATCACTTGACGGAGAGCAACGCCCGAACCTCCTCGGCGCACCCCCACGACAGCGTGACGCCGGCGCCTCCGTGCCCGTAGTTGTGCACGACCACGGTGCCGTCCTCCCGCGTCTCTTCCTCCACCCGGACCGTGGCGCGGGTCGGTCGAGCGCCGACCCGGTGCTCCAGGACACGGGCCTCGGCGAGGCGGGGCTCGACCTCGGCACAGCGGGCGAGGATACCGGCCGCCCCCTTGTCGTCGGGGGCCAGATCGCCTTCGCCGTCGATCGCTGTGCCCCCCAGGACCACGGTGTCGCCGTGGGGGTAGAAACACAGGAGGTCCGGAGAGAGGCCGGTGTCCTCGGAGAAGAACTCGGTCAGCCCTGGGTTCGTGACGACGACGTGCTGACCGCGGATGGGCCGAAGGTCACGGTCCGGAACCAGGTCGCGCGCCCCGAGGCCCGCGCAGTTGACGATCGCCGAAGCCGGACCGGCGTCCGAGAGCGAAGTCAGCCGTCGCTGCTCGACCACACCGCCGGCATCGCGGAGTCGGCGCAGGAGGTAGTCGAGGTAGGTGGGCATGTCGATCAGTGGCACGGTGAACCGGTAGCCCGCCGTGAACCCGGCCGGTAGTTCAGCCCGCTCGCACGGCCGGAAACCCGGCAAAGTGGTGGCCCAGTCTGGCGCGGCTTCGGCCGTGCGGGATGCCTCGATGCCACTGGTGAGCCGGACGCCCGTCGCCGGGTCCTGGGCCAGCTCCCGGAAGATCTCCAGGGACCGTTGTCCCCACTGGTCGACCTTGTCCTTCGGTTCGACCAGGTAAGGCCCCCACATCGCCCCGGCCGCCAGCGACGTGACCCCCGGCACCTGCTCGGCGATCACGTGCACCGAAGCCCCGGCCTCGGCGAGAACGACGGCCGTGGTGAGTCCAGCCACCCCAGCCCCGACAACGACAACGCGCTCCCCTGCGGTCATGAGGTCGACCCTAAGCACCGGGTGACGTCGATAGGGCATGTTGCGCGAGTCCATGATTGCCCTGTCCCAAAACACCTCTCGTGCCATCGCATTCACCTCCCGTTCCGCCGTCCGAAGCGAATCAGAAACTCGTTCTCCTCCGGGAAGGTGTCGTCCTCGCTGAAGTCCGCGAGACGCTCCTTGACCGCGATTTCAAATTCCGGCAGCCGGTCGCCGAAGAGGTGGGGTGCCGCAAAGGAGGTGGAGTAGAGGTAGCCGAGGATGCTCTCAGCGGTCCAGGTTCGGTGCACGGGAATCCGCGCCTCCACGACCCGGCCGAAGGGCGACTCCTCCAGGATCTCGCTGTACGGGCGGCTGTGGTGTTGAAAGGTGCCGGAACCGGCACGCCGTTCCTCGCCGAGAAACGTCTTGATGACATCCCGCACTGCCTCCTTCCAGGGGCTGGTCGCGGTCCAGAAGCTGCTGTCCCCGAGGATGGCCACGACACCGTCGGGGGCAACCTGGTCGTCCAGGCGAGCCAAGACAGCGGTCTGGTCGAGCCAGTGGAACGCGCGGCAGATCGTGACCAGGTCGGCCTTCCAGCCAGCGGGCGGCACGAAGTCCTCGGCGGCGCTCTCGACGAGCGACAGGCGCGTCCCTTCGGGCAGCTTCGGGCGCAGCGCCGACTCGGCCGCAGCCAGCATGCCGGCGTCGTTGTCGATGGCGATGATGTCGTCGAAGCGGCCGAGCAGCGCCTCAGCCACCAGTCCGGTCCCGGTGCCGATGTCCAGCAGGCGACGCTGGCCGCGGGACCGGTGCGGGGCAGCCTGGTCCAGGGCCCCTGCGACGTCTTCCGGGATGCCGGGGCGGAACTGACGGTAGTAGCTGGCGGTCCCAGCGAACAGGCTCATGTGATCTCCTCCCGTGAGCTACTGGATGTGACCGAACGTAGTGGTTGGTTTCTCGTGTTTGGCTACCTCGCGCTGCTCCGCTGCTACGGTCGCCTGTATGACGCTCTCGGTCTCCGCGAGTCAGACTGTTGACCTACGCGCGCAGCCAGTTGACGAGGTTCTGGATCGCGTGGCCCGGTCTCTGCAGGTGCGTTTTCTACCGGAAACGGTGGTGCGCAAGCGTCGGTCCGTAGGAGCACGGACCGACCGCGAGACCTGGGTCCGCATCGAGCGACGCTTGCTCGACAAGATCACCGATCAAGGGTGGAACGGCGCGGAGTGCGCCGCCCGCTTGGACGGCGTCGCCCAGCCGGCCTGGCGGGGGTGCCTGGTCTGGCGAGGCACGAACGAACAGGTGATGTGGCGGGCCGACGAAACTGACCTTTTGCCCGCCGCTCCAGTCGGAAACGCCATTCTGAGTGAGGCCCCGGAACTCTCGGACGAGTGGTGGGACGGGTTGAACGCCTCTCTGGACGCGCTGGCAGCGCACCAGACAAGGCGGATCGCCACACCCGACACCGAGACCATCACCCAGACGTCGGTCACCGAGGCCATTCGGGCTGTCTTTCCCGGCGATTTCGATACGACCGTCCAGCGTTGGGTGCCTGCCCACGCCGACCTGAACTGGGCCAACGTCACGGCGCCGGTGTTCAGCCTCTTCGACTGGGAGGACTGGGGGAACGCCCCACAGGGACTGGACTCGGCCTCGCTGTGGGCGAGCTCGCTTGCCGTCCCGTCTCTGGCCGATCGTGTACGGCAGGAGCGTCGGCGGGACTTCGAGAGCCGGGACGGCAGGCTGATGACACTGTTCGTCTGCTCGAAGATCCTTGGGCCGTACGCGCACCCTGAGGATCCTCGGTTGGAGCCTGCACAGCGCACGGCCGAGCAGGTCATCGAGGAGCTTCAAGCAGAGTGATCACGAGAGCGGTCGCGGAGGAGCTTCCGGTACTCCTGGACGGTCCGCTCCTCCACCTGGCCTGCCAGAGCTCCGACGAGTTCCCCCAAGTGGGTCGGCTCGTCGGTGCCCACGGCGATGGAGCCGACCCGCGGGAGATGGTAGGCGACTCTGAATGCTGCCTGGACGCGGGAGAGCCGACGGTCGTCCCGGAGGAAAAGGCGCGGGTCCAACCTGTCCCACACCGAGGCACTGGTGCTGCCCCCAAAGGGGCTCATCCCCCAGACGTCGCCACATCCCAGATTCCACGCATTGATGAGGTTGTCCGCCGCGGCCAGCGTTCTCGCGCCGACCAGCAAGCCGGCGCGCACCATGAGAACCGATGGCCTCGGCACGGTCAGGTCCACCACGCTCAGCACCGGTGACGGATCCCACGACGCGACCCCCCAGGCGCCGCACAGCCCCTTCGCTTTGGCGTCATCCAGGGCGGTGCACGCCGCTGCAAGCAGATCCTTGTGGTGCGGGACAGCTTTCCGGAGCGAGTCTTCCGGGTTGTGCAGGAACACCATGTCCGGCTCCCGCCCCAGGTTCTTAGCCGCCTCCTCCACGGCCGAGTACAGCCGCGTGGGATCCAGGGAGTGCTCCGCCCCGTCGGGCTCCTGGAAGTAGCCGACCTTCGTGGAGACCGTGAACTTCGGCAGCAGGTCACCGGCCGTCCGAGCCAGGACCTGGTGCGAGCGGAAGTCGAGGTAGTTGGTGCTGGTGTCGAGCGCGGTGACGCCCAGGTCCAGCGCCCCGGTCAGGAGCCGGCGTTCGTGACGAGACCGGTGTAGCCCAAGGACAACTCGGGGGTCAGGACCGCGCACAGCTCCTCCTTCACCAGGATCTCGGCGACCTCCACCACTTCGGCCCCTGCGACGGCCGCGGCCTGTTCCAGCACGACCGGCCTGCCGCTCAACAGCAGACGCAGCGCCGGCAGGGCCTTGGCCGCGAGGGTCAGCCTCTTCCCCGAGGCCAGGACATCGACGGTCTCCCCGCTCTCCCGTATCCGGGGAGGGAAGTGGGTGGTGCACACGACGGCGTCGAGCGGCCCGAGGATGTCGAGGAACGGCACATGCCTGGGCAGGGTCGTCTCCTGCTCGTACGCGGTCAGATAGTCGGCCGGGGAGCGCTTGCCGAGCAGTGCCGTGGCGGCCTCGGTCAGAGCCGCGCTGTCGGGATCGTGCCAGCGGTCCAGATCGTGCCTGAAGATCTCGTGCTCACGGCTCCAGTCGGCTAGCCAGGCGAGCCAGCTTGCGCCGGTGCGCTTGGTGATGCCGAACGTGACGTGGAGGCTCTTCCCCGAGCCGCTGCCAGTCCTGGTCGCCTGGTGCCAATGGCCTCGGGGGATGTGCATGACGTCACCGGTCCGCATCACTCCGGACCAGATGATCTCGTCGCTCGGGATGGTGTTGGGGTCGGAGTCCCGGTACATGGGGACCTTGCGGGAAGCCGCGCGCACCTCCCATTCCTTCTCGCCAGCCAGCTGCACGATCACGACGTCGTGGTCGTCCGCCTCAAGGAGTTCTCCACACGGCTGGAGCCGCACAAGTCCGTCCCCTCCGTGTGCGAGTTCCGGGAGCGCCTGCAGGAACTGTCCGTCGCCGTTTGACATCGACCGTCTCACCATCAGGGTGAGCCCGTCTCGGTGAAGAGGGCTGCAAGACTGCCAGGATGGCCGACATGACGACGATCTACGGTGAGGTGGCATCAGGGTTCGAGCCAGTGCGGGCGGCGTTCATGGAGAACTTCACCCAGCACGGAGACCTCGGCGCGGCGGTGTGCGTGTACCGGAACGGCCGACCGGTGGTGGACCTGTGGGGTGGCGTGGCCGACGCCGAAACCGGTCGTCCCTGGACACGCGACACGCTGCAACTGGTCTACTCGGCGACCAAAGGCGCGACCTCGACCATGGCGCACATGCTGGTCGAGCGCGGAGCACTCGACCTGGACGCGCCCGTCGCGAAGTACTGGCCGGAGTTCGCCGCGAACGGCAAGGCGGACATCCTGGTGCGCTGGCTCCTGTCCCACCAGGCCGGCCTGGTCGCGCTGGACCAGCCGGTGCCGTTGAAGGATGCGCTGGCCTGGCACCCGATGGCGGCGGCACTGGCCGCGCAACGCCCCCTCTGGACTCCGGGCACAGCGCACGGCTACCACGGCCGGACCTGGGGCTGGCTAGTCGGCGAGGTGATCCGACGGGTGTCAGGCCGCTCACCGGGCCGCTTCTTCGCCGACGAGATCGCGGCCCCGCTGGGCTTGGACTTCTTCATCGGCTTGCCCGCCGGCGAGCGCGATCGAGTCAGCCGCATGGTGTACCAGCGGCCGGACGTCGACCTCACCACCCTGCCCACCGAGTCGGTGCCCGAGGAACTCCGCGAGCAGGTCGCCGCATGGCGGGACCCGAACTCATTCAGCAACAGGGCGTACGCCGTCACCGACCCGCCCGAGATCGACTTCGACTCACCGGAGGTGCAGGCCGCGGAGCTCCCGGCCTCCAACGGCATCGGCACCGCACGCGCTCTTGCCCGCATGTACGCCGCGCTGATCGGCGAGGTGGACGGCGTGCGCCTGCTCTCCCCGGACGCCCTGGCGTCAGCGACCGAGGAGCAGGCCAGCGGGAAGGACCAGGTCATGCTGATCCCCAGCCGCTTCAGCGCCGGGTACATGCTGCCAACCGAGAGCAACCCGATGATCGGGCCGAGCTCTTTCGGCCACACCGGCCGAGGGGGGTCACTCGCCTTCGCCGACCCGGAACACGGTGTTGCTTTCGCCTACGCGATGAACCGCGTCATCGGAGGCGGTGACGATGTGCGTGCCGCTTCGCTGGTCGCTGCGATACGAGAGTCACTGCTGTAGTCGACTCGGAGTGGCAGCGATGCAGCAACCCGGGGGCGTCCGGCCGCTCCGACCGCCACGCAAACTTACCTTCTGCAATGTCGCTCGCGGATTCGATGCAGGAGCGAACGGCAGTCACAGCGGCAGGCGCTGGGAGAATTCTGGGAGATGATCTTCTCCCGGAGACCACGCGAGCCCAAGCCACACCAACCCATACCAAGCGTCTGACCTGCACGTTTAGAAAATACACAGGTGATGATCACGCCCGAACCTCATTCGGGACGAAGAGGTCGTGGGTTCAAATCCCGCCACCCCGACACTGGTCAGAGGCCCATTCGCGATCACGTGAATGGGCCTCTGAGTGTGTCCGCGGCAGCGCAGTACAGCAACCGTTACGGCTCTCGCCGACCGCACCCTGCTCGACGCGTGGGCTCACCGGCGGCCCTACGCGAGCGACGACGAACGCACGAGCCGCTCCGGCGGACTTCCCGCACACCTGCACCCACCGCCGCTGCCACACCGCTCTCGGCGGCCGGCCACCGATCAGCCGTGGGAACAGCCCTGGGGGCAAGACACCTAGTGGGCGGGGCGGAACGGACGCAGCAGGCGGATGCCGTCCTCGATGGTTCCGTCGATCAGTTCGAGCATCTGCGGGACGAGTTCCCGCATCCGGGGCGCGGCGAGGTGGGCGTCGAGGTGGGCACGGGTCTCCCAGCGTTCGTAGATGACGAATCGGCCGGGCGCGCCTTCGACTTCGTGGGCCTCGTAGTCGATGTTGCCGGGGTCGTTGCGTGAGGGGGTGACGGCGGCGGTGATGAACGCCTTGAGGTCGGCTTCCCTGCCCGCTTTGGCCTTCGCCTCCCAGACGACGGTCACGTAGCCGGTGGGTGTCGCAGTCATGGTGTTCTCTCTGTTCCGTGCTGACGGGCCGTGTGTCGGTATCGAGCCGGTGTCAGCTCTCGATGAAGTCGAGCAGGTCGGCGTTGACGGTGTCGGCGTTCACGGTGCACATGCCGTGCGACAGCCCCGGGTAGACCTTCAGACGCGCGTTCGCGACCAACCTGATCGCCTTCTCGGCGGAGTTGGCGATCGGGACGATCTGGTCGTCGTCGCCGTGCATGATGAGCGTGGGCACGTCGATCGCCCGGAGGTCGTCGGTGAAGTCGGTCTCCGAGAACGCCTTGATCCCCTCGTAGTGCGCCTGCGCGCTGCCGGTCATTCCCTGGCGCCACCAGTTCTGGATGACGCCCTGGGAGACGTCCGCGCCCGGGCGGTTGAATCCGTAGAACGGCCCGGAGGCGAGGTCGAGGTAGAACTGGGAGCGGTCGGTGGCCACGGCCTCGCGGAAGCCGTCGAAGACCTCGGCCGGCAGCCCTGACGGGTTCGATGCGGTCTGCACCATGAGCGGCGGAACCGCTCCGATGAGGACGGCCTTGGCGACCCGCCCGGCACCGTGCCGGGCAACGTACCGGGCGACCTCTCCACCACCGGTGGAGTGGCCGACGTGGACGACGTCGCGCAGGCCCAGGTGCTCCACCACGGCGGCGGCGTCCGCCGCGTAGTGGTCCATGTCGTGCCCGTGGCCGACCTGGGCGGAGCGCCCGTGACCTCGGCGGTCGTGGGCGATGACACGGTAGCCCCGCCGGACGAGGAACAGCATCTGGGCGTCCCAGTCGTCCGAGCTCAACGGCCAGCCGTGGTGGAACATGACCGGCCGGCCGGTGCCCCAGTCCTTGTAGAAGATGTCGGTCCCGTCGCTGGTGGTGACGAACGGCATGGTCTGCTCCTCGTGGTCCCGCCCGGCTTCCGGGCGGTTGTCGATGTCTCCACGAGCATCGCCCGGCCACCGGGCCGACAGCCTCCGTCAGCTGACTGACATCCGGCCGACGGCCCGCTCACGTCAGTACCGGGACAGCGCTGGGACCCGACCGGCAGCCGTCACCGCCGGGTGGCCGACGAGTCGGCAGGCAGCGCATCCAGAGCGTCGCGGAGCTCGGCCCGCGATGTGATCCCCAGCTTCGGGAACGCACGGTAGAGGTGCGACGCCACGGTCCGCGGCGAAAGGAACAGCCGCGACGCGATCTGCGGGTTGGACAGGCCCGTCGCCGCCAGTCTGGCGACCGCCAGCTCCTGCGGGGTGAGGGTCTCACCGGCCTTGCCCCGGCCGGTCCGCGTCATGCCGGTGGCGCGCAGCTCCGCCGCGGCCCGGGCTTCCCACGAACGGGCCCCGAGCTCCTCGAAGCGGCTGCGGGCGGCGGCCAGCTGCCCCCGGGCGTCACGGATGAGTCCTTGCCGGCGAAGCGCTTCGCCGTACGCCAGACGAGCACGGCCGGCCTCGAAGGCCCACTGCTCGACGCCCGGCAGAGCGAGCGCCTCCTCGAAGCACCGGGCCATGTCCTCGGCAGCCGCGGTCATCGCCGTGACCGTGGCCACGCTCAGCGCGAACCGCGACGAGAGGTGACCGACACCGGCGTCGCGCAGCGCGTCCGCGTGCCGTCGCGCCTCCGCGTGCCGCCCGGAGCGCACGGCGGCCTCGACGAGGTCCGGCGCGGACCAGACGGCCTCGGGGTTGAACGGCGGCAGCACACCCGGGGCGCAGATCGCCGTGGCGTGCCGGAACGCCGTCTCGAAGTCGGCGGCGCCCAGGGCCGCCCGAGCCGCCGCCTGGTGGGCGCAGTTCTCCAGCCGCCACAGGCCCCTGGGAGCCGACCACCCCCAGACGGCCTCGCAGTGCTCCCGGCACGTGTCGAGGGCGCCGCGCTGGGCCGCGGCCATCGCAGCGACGTAGTGCCCCACCTGGGCGAACAGGTGGTACCCCGTCTCCTCGGACAGGGTGATGAGCTCGTCCGCGGCGCCGGCCGACGCCTGCCAGCGGCCGGTGTACAGGTCGTCCAGGGCGACGAACATCAGCGCCGGCATGCTCGACCCCACCGCGCCGCCGTCGCGTACGACCCGGGACACGGCCTCGCGACAGCCCGGAAGCCGGTCGAGGTACGAGGCGGTCAGGGCGGTGCGGATGACCGCGTCGGCATCGCTCCGGTCCCTCAGCCGCGCGATCTCCTCGTCCAGGCGGCGCAGCATGCCGTCGGTGACGGAGCCGAGGTCGTGGTGGACGCGCCCCAGCGACGCCGCGGCGGCGGGCGCCGCCTCGGGGAGGCGGGCGAGCACGTCGACCAGAGGCTGCCAGTGCTCAGGCCGGCCCGAGTACTGGCTGGCGAGGGTGAGCGTGAACAGCGCGGTCTCCAGCTCGCCGGACGGCGGATCGGGGGTCACCGGTGCCCGACCGACCACGTCCGTCAGCAGCGCGTGGGCGGTGTCGGCGTCGCCCTCCGTGACGAGCACCAGGAAGCCGGCCGTCGCGGCCGCCGAGAGCGACCGTGCCGCGGGATCGCCCTCGACCTCACGCATGATCTCGTGACTGACCTCCAGATGACCTGCGACCCAGGCGGCGGCGTAGGCGGCCTGCGACAGGCGGCGCCTGCGATCCGCTCGATCGGGGCTCAGCTCGGCCGCGCGCCGCAGTCTCGCTATCGCACCGTCGGCGTCACCGCGTCGCAGGCTGCTCCGGGCCGCCGACTCCACGACGGCGGCGACCGCCTCGTCGGGCGCCGCCGTGGCTCTCGCGAGGTGATCACCGCGCCGTTCGGGCTGGTCGGCCAGCGCATCGGCCAGCCGGCGGTGGGCGTCGCGCCGCTGCTCACCGGTGGAGCCGTCGACCACCGCGGACCTGACCAGCGGATGCCTGAAGCGCACCGCGCGGCCGTTCTCCGTGACGGTGACCAGGTGGTCACGCTCCGCGGGAGCGAGTTCCTCGAGGCTGCCCGGCCCGCCGGCCGCCTCGAGGACGCCGATGTCGCCGGAGCCCTCGAGAGCCGCGAGCAGCAGGACCTCACGCGTGACCCGCGGCAGTCGTCCCACGCGGGCGCCGTACAGAGCGCGGACCCCCCCGCCCCGGGCCGCTCGCCCGCCCCTCCCCATCACCGTGCCGGTCGCCGGACACCCCGGTGGACCCGGCGAACTCGAGCAGCGCCAGGGGGTTGCCCTGCGCCTCGTGGGCCACGGTCGACAGAACCCGGCGGGGAAGGTGAGCGAAGCGTCGGGACAGCAGCCGCAGGGCGTCCGCGTCACCCAGTGGTGCGACCTCGAGCTCCGGCAGACCGGTGGGCCGGAAGGACTCCCCGGGCTCCGCCCGCTGCGCTCCGAGCAGCCCGATGCGGCGGCCTCCCAGTCTTCTGGCGACGAAGAACAGCGCGGCCCGGCTCGCCTGGTCGACGACATGAAGGTCATCGACCACGAGGAGCAACGGCCGCTCCTTCGCGGCCTCGTCGAACACGGACAGTGCCGCGTTCAGGACGGCGATCCGGCTCGGCGCGGGACCGGCGCCCAGGCCGAGGGCGACCTCGAGGGCCTGACGCGTGGACCGTGGCAGACGACCGAACTCGTCCGGCAGCGAACCGACGAGCTGATGGAGCCCGGCGAAGCTGATGTCCGTCTCGTACTCGACACCGCTGCCGCGGACGACCCGCGCCCCCTTCGCCACCGCCAGCTCGGCGGTCGCGTCCAGGAGTGCGGTCTTCCCCACGCCCGGATCACCGGTGAGCAGCAGGACCGCTCCGTCCGTCCCGGCCCTGTCCAGGAATGCCGCGAGCTCGGCCAGCTCGCCCTCCCGGCCGACCAGCTCGGTCGGGCCGATGCCCATGCCTGTCGCTGACTTCGCCCACATCCGCCGCGCCCCTCGTTCCGCCTCGCGAAGCAGTCGAAACACTGGCGACGCGCTTGACCAGGAAGTATCGCACCCGTCGGCAAGGGGAGCCGGAAGCCGTCTGCGTCGCCGACACCCGCAGCTCCCGAACGAAGATCACGCAGCACACCCGTCGGGCGCCGCAGCCCCACCGCGACGACGGCACCAAGGACGCACGGATCACCCGTGCCGGTCTTCCTCCCGCCCGGCGAGGGCCGGACGACACGGTCGCCTCCGCCCGCGACCGCCCTCTCGTCGCCGTCCTCCGAAGCAGGCGGCGTGGAAAGCCTCGGCACCGAGGCGGGTCACAAGGCCCCGTGCACGTACACGTGCACGAGAAGGTCCGACGCCTCGTGATCGTCGGCGGGGCCTGTGCGCCTCCTTCGTCTCAGGTCGCTTGCCCGGCCAGCCTGCGCAGGGCCCGTTCAGTGGGCGATCCGGGGTCGGCCGTCATCAGGACGACCTCCTGGTCGTCCTCGGGCACGAGCAGGACGTCGCAGTTCAACCGCAGCGCGCCGGCCTCCGGATGGACCAGGGTCTTGGTGCGGTGCCCGGGAGCGTGGACCGGACGCGTCTGCCACATCTGCCGGAACTCCTCGCTGCCGTCGTGCAGTTCGGCCAGAAGGGCGGCCAGCTGCGGGTCGTGCGGGTAGCGGTCGGCGGCCCGGCGCAGCCGCGCCACCGCGATGTGCCCGAAGTCCTCGGAGCTGGAGCTCTCGTACGTCCGTGGCCGGCCCAGGAAGCGGTGGCGGGCCAGGTTCATCGTCCCGTCCCCGAGGTCGGCGCCGAGCAGTGCCCGGGCCAGGGGGTTCCAGGCGACGACGTGGTATGCCGCGTCGGTGACGACGGCACCGGTCTCCGGCAGCCGCTCCAGCATCCGGGCCACGTGCGGGCGCACCCGCCGCACGACCCTGGTGCCGGGCGGCGCGCTGGAACCCGCCAGGCGGAACAGGTGGCTGCGCTCGGCCGGTGTGAGCCGCAGCGCGCGGGCCAATGCGTCCAGGATCCGGGCCGACGGCCGCGGTCCCCGGGCCTGCTCCAGCCGCGTGTAGTAGTCGACCGACATGTGGGCTAGCTCCGCCACCTCCTCACGGCGCAGCCCCGGTGTCCGGCGGGCGGTGCCCGTCACCGTCAGGCCGAGCTCGTGCGGGCGCAGGGCCGCCCGGCGGTCCCGCAGGAAGTGGGCCAGCTCCTGCCGTGCCATGCCGCCTTCGCTCTCCTCCCGCTGCCTGGTACAGACTGTCCCTGGCCGGGCGCCTGCGCACAGGGAAGCGTGGCCGCCATGAACGCACGCACAGCTCTGGTCACCGGTGCCAACAAGGGCATCGGCAAGCATATTGCCCGGCTTCTGGCCGCCGAGGGCCTCACCGTGTACGTGGGCTCCCGTGACCCCGGGCGCGGGCAGCGGGCCGTCGAGGAGATCGGCGCCGGGGCCCGCCTGCTGGTCCTCGACGTGAGTGATCCCGACGGCATCGCACAGGCCGCGGCTCAGGTGGACCGCTTGGACGTGCTGGTCAACAACGCCGGCATCTCGCTGTCGCTCGCTGCGCCGTCCGACACCGGCGTCGAGGAGCTCCGGCGCACCTACGAGACCAACGTCTTCGGGGTAGTGGCGGTGACCAATGCCTTCCTGCCGGCCCTGCGCCGGTCGCCGCGCCCGCGCATCGTCAACGTCTCCAGCGGCACCGCATCGCTGACCTGGAGCACCAACCCCAACCCCCAGTTCACCCCGGGAAGCGGAGGCGCCGCCGCCTACCGGTCGTCCAAGGCCGCCCTCAACGCCCTCACCGTCCTGTACGCCCAGACGCTGGCCCCCGAGGGCGTCAAGGTCAACGCGCTCGCTCCTGGCCTGCGGGCCACTGATCTCACCCCCGGGGCCGCCGCTGCCGGCGGCGACCCGGCCGAGGCCGCCCAGGGCGCCGTCCGCCTGGCCCTGCTGCCGGACGACGGACCCACCGGTGGCTTCTTCTCCTGGGACGGGACCCCCGTGCCCTGGTGACGCGTCGGCCGGGCGCCGGGGACGGGTGCTCCGGCGGTGGGTGACCCGTCCCCGGCGCATCCGGCTGCGGAGGATCTGCTGCTCCGGTCCGAGCCGGCCGTGGACGTACCGGAGAACGCCGTGGACGTACCGGAGAACGCCGTGGACGTACCGGACAACGCCGTGGACGTACCGGGGAACGTCGTCAGCGGCGCACACCCGTGCCGCAGCAGCCGGTGCCTGGCTTCCGCCCGTTCCTCGGCCGAAGCGAAGCCGAGGCGAGGGTGCACCCTTCCGGGGCAGCAGGGCTGCCCGGCGCCCAGGTGGGCGCCGGGCCGGGTGATGATCCGATCAGTGGGCGGACTGGGTGTGGTCCTGCTCCACGTACACCTTGAGCGCCTGGAACTCCTCGATCGCTCGCGGGCCGCACAGATAGCCGTACCCGCTGCCCTTGACGCCGCCCTCCTCGAAGTCCTCGCTGATGGCTCCCCAGGTGTTGATCCATACCGTGCCGGTGCGGATGCGCCGGGCGATCCGGCGGGCCTTCATCGAGTCCGCGCTGAACACCGAGGCGGCCAGGCCGTAGATGGTGGCGTTCGCCTTGGTCACGGCGTCGTCCTCGTCGTCGAAGATCTCGAACGTCTGGACCGGACCGAAGACCTCCTCCTGCACGATCGGGACGTCGGTGCGGTCCACCTCGATCAGGCTCGGCCGGTAGAAGGCTCCGGCGGCCAGCGGGCCGTCGGTGACCACACCGCCGCGCAGCAGCACCGTGCCGTACGAGGCGGCTTCCTCCACCATCGCGTCCACCCGCTGGGCGGACGCCCGGTCGATCACCGGCCCGAGCTGCGCCTTCTCGTCGTCGCCCGAGCCCAGCCGCACCTGCGCGAGCGCGTCGGTGAGCCGAGTGCGCACCTGGTCGGCGATGTCGCGGTGCACCAGCACACGGGAGCCGGTGCAGCAGAACTGCCCGTTCATCAGCACCAGCGACTGCACGACCGTCGGGATCACCATGTCCAGATCGGCGTCGGGAAGGATCACCATCGGCGCCTTGCCGCCCAGCTCCAGACCGAGCCGCTTGAGCGTGGTGGAGGCCGCGGCCGCGATGCGGCGCCCGACCGGTGTGCTGCCGGTGTAGTTGATCACGGCGACCTCGTCCGAGGAGACCAGGAACGGGGCCCCGGTGTTGCCGGACTCGGTGAAGACGTTGACCACGCCCGGCGGGATCTCCGTGACGGAGGCCAGGACCTGCGCGAAGAGCTCATTGGTGAGCGCCGTCTGAGCCGGAAGCTTGACCACGACGGTGCAGCCGGCGGCCAGCGCGGGGCCCAGTGCCCGCACGGTCAGCATGATGGGGGAATTCCAGGGAGAGATGATCCCGGCGACACCGAGCGGCTCGGGCACCGAGTGGGTGTACTGGCCGGGTCCCGTCTCGGCGGCGCGTCCGGCGTTCTGGGTGCGCGCAGACGCCGCCGCGTACCGCAGCCACCCGACCGCACCGCTGACCTCCCACAGGGTTTCCGGCAGCAGTTTGCCGTTCTCCCGGGACAGCATGGCCGCGATCTCCGGTACCCGGGCCTCGAGGGCGTCGGCCAGCCGGCCGAGCGCGGTCGCCCGAAGCGAGGGGGTGTGCGCCCATTCGGTGGTCTCGAACGCGGCTGCGGCGGCGTCCACGGCAGCCGAGGCCTCCGCCTCGCCACCGTCGTAGAACGAGCCGACGACCGTGCCGTCGGCCGGGTTGATCGATTCCAGAACCGAGCCGGAGCCGGTCCACCGTCCGTTGATCCAGTGCTGCGCGATGGTGTTGATGGTCCGCTCCTCGTGGTCGCCCGGGTACCGGGGGGGATTCGATGTCTCCACGAGAATCGCCCGGCCACCGGGCCGACAGCCTCCGTCAGCTGACTGACATCCGGCCGACGGCTCGCTGGCGTCAGTACTGACGCCGGAAGGCGGCCTCGTCGGCTCGTCGCGCAGCGCGCCTCGCGCCCGCACCAGCGGAGGGTGGGGCCGGGAACGAACGCGACGTGAGTGGGTGGGGTCACGCACGCGTCGTCTCGGCCGTGGCCGAGGCAGCGCCTCCCGGACGGGCATCCCGTCCCACGGGGACCTGCTGATGAAGTGGTGCAGACTCTGCTCGGGTGCAGACTCTGCTCGGCGGCCGGCCCGCCCCCATGCGGGGCGATGTTCCGGATGGACTTGCGTCCCCGGGTGCTCAGCAGCCCGCGCAGATACTGCCCGCCTTTCTGCCGCTGGTCACGCCGGGCCCACGAGGCGAACAGCACATCGGCCAGCTCTCGAGCCGACCCCCCACACCTCCCTCGTCCCACCGGAGTCGAGACCGCTGACGGCCGGATCACCGCTGCCGCCGAGCCTCAGGCGGGACGTCGACGCACTGCGCCCGGAACGAACGTCCCTGCCTGACTCGAACACGAGATGCCCCCGTGCCCGTGCTGCCGTGCCGTCGCCGCTTCGCCGCAGCGGTCGTCGACATCCGGTCTGGCAGCCCGCGGAAAACCGCATGCGCTCCGGAGGGGTGACGCCGATAGTGGGCGTATGGACCCGATCGAGGCCGCACGTGCCGTCGTCGACGAACACCACCCCGAGGCGCGCGCCGCGTTCCTGGGCGGCAGTGTCGTGACGGGGCGCCGTACGGCAACGTCGGACCTGGACGTCGTCGTCCTGTTGCACGGAGCCCCGGCCCCGTACCGCGCGAGCCTGCGGTATTCCGACTGGCCGGTGGAGATGTTCGTGCACACCGAGGGGACATGGCACGCCTACGCCGAACGGGAGCTGCGCCGGCGCCGGTCACCGCTGCTGTGGATGTGTGCCCACGGAGTGCTGCTCTTCGACACCGACGGACTCGGAGCGCGCATCGCGGCACAGGCCAGGAAACTGACCGCCGCAGGACCGCCCGCTGCCCCGGCCGAGGAGATCGACGACCGGCGCTACGCCCTCACCGACCTCCTGGACGACCTCGCGGGAAGCGACGATCCGAGCGAGCGTCTGTTCATCGCGACCGAACTGGTCCGCCGGACCGGCGAGCTGGCGCTGGCTCTTGCCGGATCCTGGAACGGCACCGGGAAGTGGCTGGCACGTTGTCTCGAGAAGGCCGCGCCAGGGCTCAGCACGCGCCTGCGGAACGGTGTGAACGAGGTACTGGCCGGGAGAGTGGAGCCTCTCACCGCAGTTGTGGAGGAAGTGCTCGGGCAGGCCGGCGGCCGGTTGTGGGTCGGGTACCACCGTCCTGGGACTTCCTGAAGGTTCTCGCACCGCTGGTGCCTGTTGCCGTCGGTGTGTGCCGTCATCTCTCGCATTCGTGACGCCCCCGACCACCCGTCGCCCCCACGCACACCTCCGCCCACACCGTCTTCCCCAAGGGCACCCGGGGCAGCGTTCCCCAGCGCACGGCCAGCGCGTCCACCAGGAGCAGGCCCCGGCCGGATTCGCCGTCGGGGAAGGACGAAGGCGGGCCCGCGGGTGGGCGCTTCGTGGTGGCGGCGTCCGCGATCTCGATGCGGACCAGGTGGGTTGCCGGGTCGAGGGTGAGGCGGAGGGTGAAGTCGCGGCCGGGGAGCCGGCCGTGTCGGACGGCGTTCGCAGCGAGTTCCGCGACGACGAGCGCGACCGTGGACGACGCGTCGGACGTCGGCGGGTAGCCCCACTCCTCCATGTGCCGGACAGCGACATGCCGGGCGAGCCGCGCACCTCGCGGCGAGGAGACGAACTGCCTGGCGAGAGCGGGTGGTTGCTGTTTTCCCGCTTCGCAGGGGGAGGCCGTGTCCGTCACGAGGGGTGTGGTGGTCCGGCGGTGCGGCCGGCCTTCCGGGGTGGTCGTTCCTGTCAGCACGGCATGTCCGTTTCTGTCTGTCGAGCTTGGTGCTTTCCGTGACGCACACGGATCGTCACGTTCCGTACACAAGAGTCGTCCGGTCGCCCTAGGCTCAACAGGCGACAGAGGCTTACTTTTCGACCCGTAAGGGATGGACGTGACGTCATGGCCAACGGAATCGATCCCCTCGACCCCAGTGCGTCGATGGCGGCCCTCTTCGGAGCGCGGGTGCGCAAGCTGCGGCTGGCGGCCGGGCTGACCCAGGTCGAGCTGGGCGAGATGGTGCATGTGGTGGGCACGCGGATCACGCAGATCGAGCGGGCGTCCGGCGCCAGACCGACGCTGGAGCTGGCGCGTGCGCTGGATGTGGCGCTGGGGGCGGACGACCTGCTGGTGGAGCTGTGGCCGTTCGTGTACCGGGAGGCGTTTCCGGACTGGTCGCGGAAGTTCATGGAGTACTCGGAGCGGGCGGTGGCCGTCCGCGAGTACGCCGCTCATGTGGTTCCGGGTCTGTTGCAGACGGAGGACTACGCGCGGGCGGTGCTGAGAGTCGGCCGGACACTGGGCAGCGCCGAGCAGTTGGAGGAGCGGGTCGCTCTGCGCATGGGGCGGCAGCAACGCCTCGGCAGCCCCGATCGTCCCGAGCTGTGGGTGGTGCTGGACGAGGCGGTGCTCAGGCGTCCCGTCGGTGGACAAGCCGTCATGCGCGAGCAGTTGGCGCGGCTGCTCAGGACGGCGACGGAACCGCACATCACCGTACAGGTGCTGCCGTTCGACCAGGGCGAGCACGATGTGATGGGCGGCTCGCTCACGGTGCTCACCATGCCGGACGGCACGGAGATCGCCTACACGGAAGGCGCGCATTACGGCCAACTCGTCGAGGATCCGGACGAGGTCAGGAGCTTCGCACTGACCTACGATCGGCTCAGGGCGGCAGCGCTGCCCCCGCTCATGTCGCTCGACATGATCCGTTCCGTGAGGGAGGACAACCACCGTGGAGCGAAAGTCCCGTCCCGATCTGACCGGCGCCGTCTGGCGCAAGAGCAGCTACAGCAATCAGGAGGGCGGCAACTGCGTGGAGGTGGCCGACGGATTCCACGGGGCCGTCGTCCCCGTCCGTGACAGCAAGGTCCCGCACGGTCCGGTGCTGTGCTTCGAGACTTCCGCCTGGACAGCCTTCATCGGTGGAGTGAAGACCGGGCACCGCCCCTCCTGAGGTCCTCGGGGTCCTCGGGCCGTCTCCCGAGGCCGCTTCCTGGGGCCGTTCCCCGGGGCCGTCTCCGAGGCCGCCGGGTGCCGGTCGCCGTCCGTCTTCCGGGCTCACCGGGTCCTTGTCCGCGAGGGCCCGGCGCGCCACCGACCTCCTGGAAGAACCGGGGGGAAGAACTACCCACCCGCCCACCCTCCCCGCCGGGAGGCCGCGCCGAAGCCCGCTTCATCTATCCGGGTGACCAGCTTGCAGGGGCAGGATGCGGGCCGTTACGTTCGCCGCGACAAACCAGACAACACCCCAACAACCCCACACAGATAACGGCCCCCGGCCGGGACCGGCATCCCGATCGAGGGCCTGACCGATCAGGAAGCAGGACCTTCCCGATGGCTGCCCCGAAGTCTAACGCGCCCCTGCGCGCCGACACCGGACTTCCGACCTCCGGTGTGATCCACGTCCGCACCCGGCTCACGGCCGACTTCACCGTCCTCTCCAACGCCCTCGCCCGGCGACGCGGCAGCGCCGTCACGGTCGGCGTCGCGGCCTACATCGCCTCCCTGCCCGACGGCACCCCCGTGACCATCGCCGCACTGTGCGACCACTTCAGCGAGGGCGAGATCCTCATCTCGCGGGCGCTGAGGGACCTGGAAGCAGCCGGGTACCTGGAGCGCCGCCGCGAGCGGACATCCACCGGGCAGGTCCGCACCCGGACGTACTTCTACGACGTCCCCGGCGGCGACAGCAGCACCGATCCGGGCAGGCCACCGCAGCCGCCGCGCCCGCCGAAGCCTCCCCGGCCGCGCAAGCCGCCTGCCGCCGAGAAACCGACGCCCACCGGCGAGAACGCCACGCCCACCACTGAAGCGGCCCCCGCGGCCCCCGCGACCACCGCGCCCGCCCCGGCCCCAGCCCCAGCCCCTGCCCCAGCTCCCGCGTCTGTTCCTGTTCCTGCTCCTGTTCCTGCTCCCGCCTCCGCCTCCGCTTCCGCTGCGGCCCCGTCTCAGGGCCCCGTATCCCTTTCCGACGCCGACCCTCGGGCGGTCGCCGTGCTGGCCTCGCTCCGCCGCGTCGATCCGCGTCTCGTCCTGTCCGAGAAAGAGGCCGCACGCCTGGCACCGGCCGTCGCTCAGTGGCTCGCGGCCGGCCTCGCACCGCAGCAGATCACCGCACAGCTGACCACCGGACTCCCCGACCACTTCCTCGCCCGCCCGGCAGGCATCCTCGCCTACCGCCTCCGGGAAACACCCCTGCCCGCACCGCCTCCGCGCCCGCTCGACGACCAGGGCGCGCCCCGCCCGGCCGTCCCCCCGCCCTTCCAGACCTGCGACGGCTGTGAGCGGGCGTTCCGCGCACACGCACCCGGACGCTGCCGCGACTGCCGTCGGACCGAAGGCAGCCCGTCCGTCGCCGCCTGACCGGCAGCGGCCACCGGAGCGCCCGGCCGGCGGACCACGGGGTGGCACCGGGGGTACCAGGTGCACGGCATCTGCCGGGCGTCGGCCCGGCGCAGGCAGGCGCACTCCACTCTCAGCAGCGGCCCTACCTGTGGAAATGCGTCTGTCCAGCGAGTCGCGCCCCGCCCGCGACCACCCTCGACTTCACCCGAATGGAGCACTGTGTGCACTGTGGCGCGCCACCCACATGGGTGAAGGCCACGCTGGCTAGTGCCCCACTCGAGGCAACCCGCGAAAGGGGATCCACATGCGTATTCGGCGCATCCTCACCGCCGTCGTCGCCGCGGCAGCCTTCGCCGGACTCGGTCTGACCGGCGCCACCGCCGCCTTCGCCGAGAGCCTCACCCCGGGTGAGTGCGAGCAGGCCGGTGGAACGGTCGACTGGAACACCCAGACCTGCAAGGGCGGTTCGAAAGCCGGGCAGATGGTCGACTGATCGGCTGAACCTCATCGGCGTCGCCCCGCAGCCCCGCGCTGCGGGGCGCTCCCACGTGGTCACGGCCCCGGCAGGCGGTGTGGCACCAGCTCCTTACCCGCCGGGGACCTGCTCCCCCGCCCGCCAGGGACCTGCTCCCCCGCCCGCCAGGGACCTGCTCCCCCGCCCGCCAGGGACCTGGCGCGCGTCCGGCGGACATCGTGGCCCGGGTCCGCCGGCCTCGCTCCGCCGCGTCGATCCGCGTCTCGTGCTGTCCGAGAAAGAGGCCGCATGCCTGGCACCGGCCGTCGCTCAGTGGCTCGCCGTCGGTGTCACACCCCGACAGATCACCGCACAGCCGGCCACCGGACTCCCCGGCCCCTTCCTCACCCACCCGGCAGGCATCCTCGCCTACCGCCTCCGGGAAACACCCCTGCCCGCACCGCCCCCGCGCCCCTTCACAGGAAACGCGCCCCGCTCGGCCGTACCCCGCCCTTCCAGACCTGCGACGGCTGTGAGCGGGCGTTCCGCGCACACGCACCCGGACGCTGCCGCGACTGCCGTCGGACCGAGGGCAGCCCGTCCGTCGCCGCCTGATGGCGGGCGGGCCTCGGGCCGCTGGTCCGGGACTCCGGCGGCCTGTCGGCCTGCCGGCTCTGGGGAAGGCGCGGCGCGCGGAGGGGCGCGCGGTCGTCCGCACAGAGTGAGCCTCAGGCGCGCCGCCGCACGAACGTCACGAAGTGATATATGCGGATGTTCGAGTGGCTGTCCGTCCAGAGAATGTCACTCTACGTTTGCCGCGATCATCAGGCGCCCGGTGAGCTGGGGGAGCTTCGGGGGCGCAGGGGGGTGGGATATGACTGCGTACCGCTTCAATCCGCCGCCGGGATGGCCTGTGCCACCCCCGGGATGGGTGCCGCCGCCCGACTGGCGGCCCGACCCTTCGTGGCCCCCGATGCCGGCGGGTTGGCAGCTGTGGGTTCCCGTGGCCGACTCCCCCGCCGACACCCTCGCAGTCGGCCCCGCCGCGGGGACCGCCGTGGTGCCGCCGCCCCGGAAAGGCGGGCTGTTCGGGCGTCGGCGTGCGGACGCCACGTCGGAAGCCGAGGAACTGCGCGCGTGGATCACGAGGACTCAGGGGCTCGACGCCGCACGGGTCGCCGGTCTGGTGCGACAGGTCGAGGCGGAAGCCGCCGCTCTGCGTGAGAGGGCGCTCGCCGAAGCCACCGAGGAGGCCGAGGGGATCGTCAGGGACGCGCGCGAGACGGCGAAGGAGATCCTCGGGGACGCGCGTCGGACGGCGAAGGAGACCGACCGCATCCGCAAGGAGGCCGACCGGCTCCGCAAGGAGGCCGACCGGCTCCGCAAGGAGGTCTTCGACGCCGAGCGGCGGCTTGCCGAACTGCAGAGCCGGATCGTCAACGCCGACGAGACCGCCCTGCTGCAGGAGGTAGGGATCTACGCCTACCGGCACGCACTGCACGACGCGCTCGCCTACCGCAGCCGGCTCGAGACGCTGCAGAGCGAGATCAAGGCGCTCGCCCGCGCGGGGCGCGCCGTTCAGGCGGCCACGGACTGGACGGTCAACGGCTCCAAGCGCGAGGGCCAGAAGATGGTCCGCGACTTCTCCAAGCTCATGCTGCGCGCCTACAACGCGGAGGCCGACTACGCCGTGCGGTCCATGCGGCCGCACCGGCTGAACTCCCTTGTGGACCGGCTGTACAAGAGCCGCGAGACGATCGCCAAGCTGGGTGCCACGATGCACATCCGGATCACCGACGAGTACCACAACGCGCGGGTCCGGGAGCTGGAGCTGACCGCCGACTTCCTGCAGAAGAAGGAAGAGGAGAAGGAGGCCCAGCGCGAGGAGCGTGCCCGGCAGCGCGAGGAGGCGGCGGTCCAGCGGGAACTCGAGCGGCAGCGCGAAAAACTCGACAAGGAGTTCAGCCACTATCAGGCGGCGCTGGAACGCCTGCGCGATCGCGGTGACGAAGCGGGGATCGCGGAGCTGGAAGCCAAACTGGCAGAGATCGAGGACGCGCTGCAGGACGTGGAGTCGCGCAGAGCGAACATCCGCGCCGGCTATGTGTACGTCATCTCGAACATCGGCGCCTTCGGCGACCGCGTGGTGAAGATCGGCATGACCAGACGGCTCGAACCGCTCGAGCGCATTCACGAGTTGAGCGGCGCGGCAGTGCCTTTCCGCTTCGATGTGCACGCACTGATCTTCAGCAACGACGCGGTCGGACTGGAGACGGAGCTCCACCGGCACTTCGCGGCGCAGCGCGTCAACAAGGTCAACAACCGGAAGGAGTTCTTCTACGCCACCCCGGCAGAGGTGCGCGATGCGCTGCAGCGGTTCGCCGGACAACACCTGATCGAGTTCACCGAGGAACCCCAGGCACTGGAATGGCGGGCCGGCCGGCACTCGGACGACGCCGGTACGCCGGCCGCGGGTGCGGGAGGAGCCGCAGGCCGGACGACATGACGCACAACGCCTTCGTTCCGGTCGTGGCCCCGTGAGGTGTGCCCCTCAGGGTCGGTTACGTCCCGGCGCGCGCTCCCGCTACTTCGGGTCGCGGGCGTACAGCGAGGTGGACCAGAGGTGGCCGAGGACCGCCAGGGCCAGGCACCAAGCCACGGCGGGCCAGCCGTTGTGGCCGATCCCGGTGCCGAGGAGCAGGCCGCCCAGGGTCTCGATGGCCGGGGTGAAGGGCTGGTACTCGGCGATGGGCCGGAACCAGCCCGGCATCGCGTCCACCGGGACGAAGGCGCTGGACAGCAGCGGGAGGATCATCAACGGCAGGGCGTTGTTGCTCGCGGCCTCGGGGTTGGCGCTGGACAGGCCCATGCCCACCGCGATCCAGGTGAGGGCCAGGGAGGCGAGTGTCAGCAGTCCGATCGCCGGCAGCCACTCCACGGCGGTGGCATCCGTGGTGCGGAAGCCGATCGCCACCGCGACCGCCCCGACGAGCAGCACGCTCATCATGCACCGCAGCACACTGCCCACGACGTGCCCGATGAGCACCGCCCCACGGTGGATCGCCAGCGTGCGGAAGCGGGCGATGATGCCCGCGGTCATGTCCATGGTGACGGAGACGGCGCTGCCGATCGTGGTGCTGCCGATGGTCAGCAGCAGGATGCCCGGGACGAGATAGGCGACGTACTCGGAGCGGTCCGCTTCGCCGCCCCCCCCGATGCCGGCACTCATCACGTCGCCGAAGACGTAGACGAAGAGCAGGAGCAGCAGGACCGGCGTGAGCAGCAGGTGCAACGTCAGTGACGGATAGCGGCGGGGGTGCAGGAGGGTGCGCCGCAGCATCGTGGACGAGTCGCGCACGGCGAGGGCGAGGGAGCTCATCGGGTGGTCTCCTCGGTCGGGTGGGGCACGCCGTCGGTGCCGGTCAGGGCGAAGAACACGTCGTCCAGATCCGGTGTGCACGGTCAGTTCGCCGGCCTCGACACCGGCTGCGTCGAGGCGGTCGAGGAGCAAGCGCAGGGCGCGCTGGCTGCCGTCGCTGGGGATCTGCAGGGTGAGGGCCGCGTCGTCGCGCTGTGGCGCGTGCAAGGCGGACGCGGCGTTCTCGTAGGCCACGGAGTCGGCGAAGCGGAGGCGGACGTGGCCTCCGGGGACCAGCCGGGGCGAGCGCGCCGGTGGTCAGGGTGAGGACGCCGGCGAGGGCCGCCCCGAGGCGACGCCGGGTGGGTCTTGGCGGGTGCATGGCAGCTTGCGGGTGCGCAGCTTCCTCCGATTGGTGCGCGGGTGACGAGGAAAGAGATGAAGAGCGTGAAGGGGGAGGAGACCGGAACCGGGGTGGGCCGTGAGCCGTGGGTTGCGGTGCGGCCGGAGGCTGCCGCAGGGGCGCCGGGGCCGCGCGGGTCAGCCGTGCGAGTGCGGGCCGGGACAGCGTCGGGTGCGCCGCGGTGCGGTACCGGCGGGCCGTCGTCAGGTGTGCCGTCGCGCGGTACCGGCGGGCCGTCGTCAGGTGTGCCGTCGTGCGGTGTCGGCGGGCCGTCGTCGGGCGGCGCGCGAGACGTGCATGGCGTGGTCCCTCCCCCAGGAGCGGCCGCGCGGCGTGCGGCCGGCGCGCGAGGACGGCCGGCAGTGTTCATCCCCCCGCCGGGAGGTCATCTCGCGTGATGATCGCGTCGGAGCGTATCAGCGCCCTGCGACAGCGACCAGGTTTCGGCCGCCGCGGCCGAAACCCTTCGCACGGCGTGCGATCAGAGCGCGCAGTGATCCCGTGGCCTGCTAACTTCTACATAGTTGTAGAACTGACGGCGTGAGGGAGTCGGCATGGCCCTGTGGGATCGCATCAAGGACTCGGCGGCGCAGATGCAGAGCCAGCTGGTCGCGAAGAAGAACGAGCTGAAGAGCGGCGCGTTCCGGGACGCGAGCATGGCGATGTGCGCCCTGGTCGCCGCGGCCGACGGGCGGATCGACCCCGCGGAGCGGCAGCGGGTCGCCCAGCTGATCTTCACCAACGAGGTGCTGCAGAACTTCCCCGCCGCCGACCTTCAGCGTCGTTTCGAGGACAACCTGAACAAGCTCACGGCCGACTTCGACTTCGGCAAGGTGAGCGTGCTGCAGGAGGTCGCCAAGGCGAAGAAGAAGCCGGCCGAGGCCCGCGCCGTGATCCAGATCGGCATCGTCATCGGCGGCGCCGACGGCGACTTCGACGCCACCGAGCGCGCCGTGGTCCGGGACGCCTGCTTCGCACTGGGGCTGCCGCCGCACGAGTTCGACCTCTGAGCATCGGCCGGGCGGGCGAGCGGCTGGGCGGCCGGGGTGCGTGCCGGTCAGGTCAGGGCGCGTGCCGACCGCAGCCGGTCGGAGCGGGGCACGTGCCGTTCACAGCGGTGTCGCCGCGTGCAGCAGGCGCATCAGGGTGAGTGCCGAGTTCGCGGAGAACGTCGCCGAGAGCAGCACCCCGGTGGCCGCGGTCCACAGCGCCAGGCCCACGGCGGTGAACACCGGAGGCCAGGTCCGCACCGCGGGCGCGGGTCCCAGCAGGGCCGCGACCCGGCGCGGCAGCGGCCCCGGTGCCGCGAGCGCGGCCAGGGTCGGTGCGGGCGTGCCGCGCGAGGCGAGCGCGGCCCGGCCGATCGCGCGGGCCACCACCTTGCGGCTGCCGACGGCCTGGGCGGCCTCCTCGTCGGCCCACCGCTCCACGGTGTAGGCCACGGCGGTCCGCAGCGGCAGCAGGAAGGGGTTGGCACGGGCGGCGAGCCGCACCAGCAGCAGGTGACGGTGGTGCCGGGCGGCGAGGTGGCTGCGTTCGTGGGCGAACAGCGCCCGGCGCTCCCGTGCGGTCAGGCGGCCGAGCAGGGCGGTGGACACCACGATCCGGTCGCGGACGCCGCCGGGCAGCGCGTAGGCGTAGGGCTCGGCGTCCGGCAGCACCGCGACCTCGGTGGGCGGCAGGCCCTGCAGGGCCCGGTGGGCGCGGCGGCGGACCGCCCAGTGCTGCGCGACAACGTGGCCGCAGGCCACGACGACGGCCAGCAGGGCGGGGATCGCTGCCTTCCCGACGACCTTGTGGTGCGGCACGCTCTCGCGCACCTCGGGGTCGGACCAGCCGTCCGGCAGGGGGTTGCCGGGCAGTTGGGCGGTGCCCACCACCATCAGCAGGCCCAGGCAGACCGTGCTGCACAGCGCCATGACCGCGGCGAGCCCGGTCAACAGCACCGTGGCGGTACGGGGGTGCAGGCACCGCTCGGCCAGACGCGCGATCGGCCAGGTGGTCAGGGGCAGGACCAACGGAAGGAAGACGAAGATCCCCATGTGTGCTCAGTCCTCGTCGGCGGCCTGGTCCAGCAGTTCGCGCAGGAGCTGCTCGTCCCCCTCCGGCAGCGACGTGACAAAACTGGCCAGGACCGCCCGGCGGTCGCGCTGGCCGTCCAGGACCTTGCGCATCTTCAGGGCGGCGAGCCCGGCCTGGTCGGCGACGGGCATCCACACGAACGACCGTCCCTCGCGCCGGCGCGTCACCACGTTCTTGGCCAGCAGCCGGGTCAGCACCGTCATCACCGTGGTGTACGCGAGTTCCGCGGCCAGGTGCTTCTGCACCCATCCCGCGGTCACCGGGCCCTGCGCCTCGTGCAGCGCGGCGAGCACCTGCGTCTCCAGCGATCCGTGCGCCCGGCGCCGACGGTGCGGTTCTGCCGGAACTCGCTCCGTCATGCGCCGTCTCCCTTCGGTCCGCTTCGTGTGCCCGGGCGCCGGTGTCCGGCCGGCGCCGGTCACCGGAGCAGCGTCATCGTATAGAGGCCGGCCGGGGACGGCGCGGCCTCACCGGGACGGGCTAGTCGCGGGAGTTGCCGAACAGGATGCGGTAGGCGACCAGGAGCACCAGGGATCCGGCGATCGCCGCGCCCCAGGTGTACAGGTCGAAGAAGTGCTTCTCCACCGGCCGGTCCAGGAAGCGGGCGGAGAGCCAGCCGCCGATGAACGCGCCCGCGATGCCGATGAGGGTCGTGCCGATGAGGCCTCCCGGGTCGCGTCCGGGCAGCAGCATCTTCGCGATGCCGCCGGCGAGCAGGCCCAGGATGATCCAGCCGATGATGCCCACGGTGTCCTCCAGTCGGGTCGCGCTTGGCGACCGGTTCGGTTGCCTGTTTGCGCAAGCCTAGGGAGGACAGGGCCCGGCAGGCGAGGCCCGGTGAGCTGTGACGACCAGCTGTACATGGGCCGTTGAGGTTCTGACACATGCTTACGACATTGCGCAATCAGGGAACCGGATCTGACGGTTCGTCGTTGATCACGGCGGACGCGGGAAGCGGAAGCAGCTGCGGAGGACGTGCATGAGTGTGGCCCTGACCAAGGGCGGCAACGTGTCGCTGAGCAAGCAGGCACCCGGACTGACCGGAGTGACGGTCGGGCTGGGCTGGCAGGCGAACACCGGGTACGAGCTGGACGCCAGCGCCCTGCTCTGCGACGGGTCCGGCACGGTGCCGTCCGACGAGCACTTCGTCTTCTTCAACAACCTGACCAGTCCCGACGGCTCGGTCCGCCACTGCGGCAGCGGTGCCCCGGTCGACGGGGACGACCAGCGGATCGAGATCGACCTCCTCCGCGTCCCGGGCGACATCAACAAGATCGTTTTTCCGGTGTCCCTGTACGAGGCCGCGGCCCGCGGCCAGACCTTCGCCCAGGTGCACCGGGCGCACATCCGCGTCCTCGACCGGGAGGGCGGCGCCGAGCTGGCCCGCTACGACCTCGCCACCGGCAGCCTGGCCGAGGAGACCGCGCTGGTCTTCGGCGAGCTGTACCGGCACGGCGGCGAATGGAAGTTCCGAGCCGTCGGCCAGGGCTACGCCTCCGGGCTGGCGGGCATCGCCGAGGACTACGGCGTGGACGTCCTGAAGGAGACGGCCGCGCCCGAGCCCCCGGCCGCTACCGGTCCGACCCCACCGGCGGCCTCTGCCATGACCGCACCGGC
The DNA here is from genome assembly GCF_045209695.1 of Streptomyces thermoviolaceus. Taxonomy (NCBI): domain Bacteria; kingdom Bacillati; phylum Actinomycetota; class Actinomycetes; order Kitasatosporales; family Streptomycetaceae; genus Streptomyces; species Streptomyces thermoviolaceus. Next base: position 2,805,872 of record NZ_CP109280.1, read on the forward strand.
CGCCGAGTCGGCGGCCGTGAGCCCGCCTCCGGCCCCCGCACAGCCCCCGGCCGCACCACCGCCGGCCCCCGCACAGCCCCCGGCCGCACCGCCGCCGGCCCCCGCACAGCCCGCAGCCGCGCCGCCGCCCATGGCACCCGAGACCGCAGCGGCCTTCTCCGCCCTACCGGACAGCTTCCCAGGGAGTGACCCCATGACCTGCTTCTTCGACCCTCAGCACGGCACCGGGACGGTGAGCGTGACCTGGTCCCCGCAGTGGGGCGTCCCGCGGCCGGTCCAGGCCTGCGGCGCCTGCGCGCAGCGGGTGCAGACCACGGTGCCGCCGTTCTACGCCCCGGCCCAGCAGGGCTACCCGCAGCCCGCGCCGCAGCCGTACCCCGGGCAGGGCTACCCGCAGCAGGGCGGCTACCCCCCGCAGTACGCGGAGCACGAGCAGCAGCAGGGCGGCGGCCGCCGGTTCGGGACCGGTGCGCTCATCGGCGCCGGCGCGGCCGGCCTCATCGGCGGCGCCCTGCTGAACGAGGCGTTCGACGACGACGAACCGGACGTCGTCATCAACAACTACTACGAGGACTGAGGTCCCGCCTCCGCCGCTCCTGCGCCCCCTACCGCGCGTCCGGGGCCGCAGGGGCGGCGGCCCTCCCGTCCCGCACGGCCCGCCTTCCCGCACCCCGCGCACCTCGCCGGTCACCAGGGCCCTGCGGCCCGCCTTTACCATGGGTGGGCGCATTGTGTGTCAACTGTGAAGAGGGCGGGGACGGGAGAGAGCTGTGACGGATGGCTCCGGTGGCTTCGAGGACCCGCCCGCCGAGGTGCTGGCCGAAGCGGCCGCCGCGTTCGGACTGCTCGCCTCGTCCGCCCGGCTGCACCTGATGTGGGCCCTGTCGCAGGGCGAGAGCGACGTCACCAACCTCGCCCACCGGGTGGGCGGCGCGCTGCCCGCGGTCAGCCAGCACCTGGCCAAGCTGAAGCTGGCCGGGCTGGTGCGGTCCCGGCGGGAGGGCCGCCGGCAGGTGTACTACATCGACGACCCCGACATCGTGACCCTCGTGCGTGTGATGGTCGGTCAGCTGACCGCACGGTCGCAGCAGAACTCCGTGCCGGTGCGGCGGCTGCGCGGGACCGGTGGCTGAGAGCACCGCGTCCGCGGGAGAACACCGCCGGGCACCCGGCACCGGGCCGGCGTCCCGAGGCGAGCGCACCCGTGCGGTGCACGAGCCGACCGTGCTGGAGGTCCTCCGGCAGCTGGACACCGGCCCGCGCGGCCTGACGGAGGAGGAGGCCTGGCGACGGCTGGCCCGGTGCGGCGCCAACGAGCTGCCGCTCGGCCGGCCGGCGAGCTGGCCGCGGCTGTTCGTGCGCAGCCTGCGCGACCCGTTCACCGCGGTCCTGCTCTGCCTCGGCCTGGTCTCGGCGGCCGTCCTCGCCTGGGGCACCGCCTGCGTGATCCTGCTGCTGGTCACGGTGAGCTGTGCGCTGCGCGCCACCGGCGAGCACCGGGCCGACCGGTCCACGGCCGCGCTGCGCCGGCTGATCGCCACCACCGCCACGGTGGTGCGCCGCGCGGACGCGGACGCCGCGCCGAACAGCCGGGAGCTGCCCGTGGAGGAGCTGGTCCCGGGCGACGTCGTTCGGCTCGGACCGGGCGACCTGGTCCCGGCGGACGTGCGGCTGCTGCGGGCGCACGGGCTGACGGTGCACCAGTCGGCGCTGACCGGCGAGTCGGCGCCGGTGCCCAAGAGCGCCGACGACCGCCCGGCCGAAGCCGCGGACGGCGGCTTCGACCAGCCCCACCGCTGCTTCCAGGGCAGCAGCGTCGTCTCCGGCAGCGCCACCGCCGTCGTCACCGCGACCGGCGCGCACACCCGGTTCGCCGCCGCGCACGCCCACACCGGCGCCCGGTGGGCCCCGAGCGCCTTCGACCGCTGCGTACAGGGCGTGTCCTGGATCCTGATCCGGTTCATGCTGCTCGTTCCGCCGGTGGTGCTGGTGTGCGACGCCCTGGTGCACGGGCGCGGCCTGAAGACGCTGCCGTTCGCCGTCGCCGTCGCGGTCGGGCTGACCCCGGAGATGCTGCCGGTCCTGGTCACCACCTGCCTGGCGCGCGGCGCGACCGTGCTGGCCCGCACCCACGGGGTGATCGCCAAGCGACTGCCCGCCCTGCACGACCTCGGCGCGGTCGACGTGCTGTGCGTGGACAAGACCGGCACCCTCACCCAGGACCGGCCCGTGGTCGACGGCTCCCTCGGCCCGGACGGCGACGACGACCCCCAGGTGCTGCGCTGGGCCGCCGTGAACGCCTGGTGGACCCTGCAGCTGGCCGATCTGCCCGCACCCGACGCCCTGGACGAGGCCGTCCTGGACCGGGCCGAGGAGGCCGAGATGCTGGCGTACGACGGGGTCGCGGCCGTGCCGTTCGACCCCGCCCGCCGGCTGTCGACGGCCGTGGTGCGCACCCCCGGCCGGCTCGGCACCCACACCCTCGTCGTCAAGGGCGATCCCGACGCCGTCCTGGAGCGCTGCGACCTGACCGACGGCGAACGCGAGCGGCTCGCCGCGCTCGCCGGACGGCAGGCGGGCCGGGGACTGCGCGTCCTGGCGGTCGCCACCGCCGAACGCCGGGCCGGCACCCGCCGCTACACCCCCGCCGACGAACGCGGGCTGACCTTCCGCGGCCTGGTCACCCTGCGGGACGCCCTGGCACCCACCGCCGCCCAGGCGCTGCGGGACCTCGCCGACCGGGCCGTGCGGGTGAAGGTGCTCACCGGGGACCACCCGAGCACGGCCCTGCGCGCCTGCCACGACCTGGGGCTCGCCGTGGGAGCGGACGACGTCGTCACCGCCGAGCGGCTCGACGCCGTCGGCGACGCCGAGCTGCCCGCACTGGCCGGCCGCACGACCGTCTTCGCCCGCTGCACGCCCGAGCACAAGACGCGCATCATCCGGGCGCTGCGGGCCGCCGGGCACACCGTCGGCTTCCTCGGTGACGGCGTCAACGACCTGCCGGCGCTGCGCGCCGCCGACGTCGGCATCGCCCCGCGCGGGGCCTCCGACGTGACCCGGGAGGGCGCCGACGTGGTGCTCGCCGACAAGGACCTCACCGCCGTCGCGCACGCGGTGGTGGCGGGCCGTCACGCCGGCGGCAACATCGCCACCTATCTGCGCATCACGCTCTCCTCCAACCTCGGCAACGTCGTCGCGATGCTGTGCGCCGGGCTGCTGGTGCCGTTCCTGCCGATGCTGCCGGCCCAGGTCCTCGCCCAGAACCTGTGCTTCGACGCGGCCCAGCTCGCCTTCGCCCACGACCGCCCGCCCTCCGTCGTGCTGCGGCGGCCCACGGTGCTGCGCCCCAGGGCCCTGCTGCGGTTCATCACCGGGTTCGGACTGCTCAACGCGGTCGCCGACCTGGCGACGTTCGCCGTGCTCGGGCTCGCCCTGCGCGGAGGAGGGACGGGGAACACGGAGGCGGTGTTCCACTCCGGCTGGTTCACCGAGAACCTGCTCACCCAGGCGCTGGTGATGCTGCTGCTGCGGGCGGGCGGCCGCGGCGCCCAGGACCGTCCTGCGGGCCGCGGGCGTCTCGGGCGGCCGGGGCCGGTGGCGTGGGCCGCGGCCGCGCTGGCCGTCATCGGCCTGGCGCTGCCGCCGTCGCCGTTCGGCCCCGCGCTGCATCTGACGGGCCTTCCGCCGCTGTACTACGGCCTGCTCACCGCGGTGCTGCTGCTGTACGCCGTCTGTCTGATGGTGGCCCGGCGCCGGTACGAGCGGCGGTACGCGTGAGATGCCCCACGGGCGCCGACGGCCGTGCGAGGCCGTCGCCGGGTGCGGAGGTGTCGTGCCCGCCCGTGAGTTTGTTAGATTGCGCAATCACGCAACCGAAGTACGGCGAGCGCAGGACGGGGAGGGAGCGCTTCGCCGGTCCACCGACCGCCGCGCATGTCCGGCCGCGCCCCGACGGCCACGTCCGGTGGGATCGACCGTTCAGGGGAGTGGGAGATGACCGAGCCGCGGGACGGCCGGGGCGGCCCGGCGACACGTCGGCACACCGCCCGGGTGCCCGGGCAGCGCACGGCCGGCACCGACGGCAGGCGCCCGCCGGCCGGCAGGGCGGCGTCCCGGGACCGGGACTCCCGCGCACCCGACGCCACCGCCCGCACGGCCGGCTCCCGCGGCCGGGGCGGCCCGCGCTCGCGGCGCCGGGCCCGGACGGCGGGCCGCGGCCGGCGCGTGCTGAAGATCGCCGCGATCTGCCTGTCCGCGCTGATCGTGGTCACCGCGGGCGTGGGCTGGTGGTTCTACGACCACCTCAACGGCAACATCAACAGCGTCGCGCTCGACGGCAGAGGCGGGTCCGAGACGGCGGACGAGTTCGGCCGCACCCCGATCAACATCCTGGTCATGGGCTCGGACGGCCGCACCAGCGCCGCCGACTGCGAACTCGGCGGCGGCTGCTCCAAGACCGGCATACAGAAGGGCAGCAACGCGGACGTGGAGATGGTGGTGCACATAGCCGCCGACCGCTCCAACGCCACCATCATGAGCATCCCCCGGGACACCATGACCGACATCCCGGCCTGCACCGACAAGGAGACGGGCCGGTCGACCCCCGGCTACTACGGGCAGATCAACAGCGCCCTGCAGTACGGCCCCGCCTGCCAGGTGGCCACCGTCCACCAGCTCACCGGCATCCCCATCGACCACTTCATCAAGCTGGACTTCTCCGGCGTGGTGCAGATGTCCGACGCGGTCGGCGGCGTCTCCGTGTGCGTCAGCGACGACGTCTACGACACCTACTCGCACCTGAAGCTGTCCAAGGGCGAACACACCCTCAAGGGCGAGGCGGCGCTGCAGTTCGTCCGCTCCCGGCACGGCTTCGGCGACGGCAGCGACCTGGGCCGCACGGTCTCCCAGCACATCTTCCTCAGCGCGGTGATGCGCAAGTTCAAGAGCGCGGGCACCCTCACCGACCCGTCCAAGGTGTACGCGCTGGCCGACGCCGCCACCAAGGCGCTGACCGTGGACGAGGGCCTGGGCAGCGTGAAGAAGCTGGTGTCGCTGGCGGCCCAGGTGAACAAGGTGCCCACCCGGCGCATGACCTTCACCACGATGCAGACGACCCCCGACCCGAACAACAAGGAGCGCGTGGTGGTGGGCCCCGGCGCCAAGGAGCTGTTCGCCACCATCGCGCACGACCAGTCCCTGACCACGGGGTCCGGCAAGAAGTCCGCGGCGGCCTCCGCGACCGCCACGCCCACCGCGACCGTGCCGCCGTCGCAGATCGCGGTGACCGTGCAGAACGGCACCGGCGTCACCGGCCGCGCCGCCACCGTCGCGAACGCGCTGACCCGGCAGGGCTTCGCCTCCGGCGGCGCCACGGGCAACGCCCCCAGCCCGGCGTCGTCGACCACCCTGACCTACGGGCCGGGTCAGATGGCCGAGGCGCAGACCGTCGCCGAGGCGCTCGGGCTGCCGTCCTCGCATCTGCAGCAGGGCAGCACCGCCGGACTGGTCCTGGTGATCGGCAGCGACTGGACCGACGGCACGAGCTATCCGGACGACGGCGGCCAGGACGACGGCACCGCCCCCGCGCCCGCCGACACCGAGGCCGCGGTCGCCGACGCCCATGCGCAGACCGCCGACCAGGACAAGACCTGTGCGGAGGTCAGCACGTACAAGACGGTGTCGCTGAACGGGGTGGCCATGACGCCGTCCCAGGCGTACGCGGCGGCCCGTGACGTGCCCGACTCGGACGAGTGAGCGGGTCCGGGCCCTCACGGCCGACCCGGTGGCTGTACAGTTGCGCAAGTCCGCAAACGTCAGGAAGGGGTGGACGGGATGCTGCGCAACGGGCTGGAACCCTGGCATCTGCTGATCGTGGCGATCGTGCTCGTCGTGCTCTTCGGTTCCAAGAAGCTGCCGGACGCCGCCCGCAGCCTGGGCCGGTCGATGCGCATCCTCAAGAGCGAGGCCAAGGCGATGAAGGACGACGGCGCCGCCTCCGCCGAGCCCGCCCCCCGCGCGGTGGCGCCGGCCCCGGGCGAGACCGCGAGCTGACGGAGGAACGGCCGCCACCTGCCCTGTGAACGGCCGTCAGCGGCCGATGCGCACGACGGGGCGGGCGGGGCACAGCCCGTGCGCCCCGCCGGCGGAAGGCGGACGGGAGCGGCGAGGGTCCCGGGCCGAACCCCGGCCCCGCGCGGGCCCTACCGCAGTCCCTCGAAGATCAGCTCGTACTCGTCGTCGCGCGGGTCCCGCGGGGCGCTGCCGCGCACGGAGGCGGCCGTGCGGGGAGCCTTCACCTGACCCGTCGATCCGCCGACGGCCAGCACGGTGGACACGGCCAGACCGCCCAGCAGGAACGACACCGGCATCCTCGGGCGCATGCCGCCGCTCGCGCGTTGTTCCTGCTCCCCGCTGTGCGAGCGGCGCCTGCGCACCAGGCGGACGACGAGACCGGACAGCTGCCACAGGGCGAGCAACGCGCCCACGAGCGGCAGCAGCAGGAACAGGATCTGCAGGCCGGAAGTGACCGCCGCCGGCACCGAGCTGTCGTCGGCGGTGGCCTCGTCGGCCAGGGACACCGCGGTGTGCCAGGCGGTGGTGGCGAGTTCCGGCATCCGGCTGAGCACGAGACCGAGCTGGAACGCCAGCGCCGGCAGGACGGTGAGCACCCACACCGTGACCACCAGCTGCGGCCAGCGTTTGAGGGCGTCGAGCCGCTGGTGGTCGGGCCGGCGCAGGAAGGCCCGTTTGAGGATGGGGCCGATGTACTTGAACAGGTCGGGGATGCCGACCAGGTCGGCGACGATGTAGTACCCGTCGAACCGCAGGGTGGGCAGCAGCTGCTGCACGATCTCCATGTTGGTGGCCAGGACGGCGACCAGGAGCACGGGCGAGCCGGTCCGCAGATACACCAGCACCAGGCCGATGACGAACAGGCCGTTGAAGTAGACGCCGCCGAGGTCGGTACGGATGCGGCCGGCACGGCCCAGCCGGTAGGAGTTGGTGACGTCGGTGTAGAAGGCGGGCCACACCAGGTAGATGCCGCAGCCCATGTGGCCGGGCGCCACACCGCCGTAGCGGCAGGCGGCGGCGTGGCCCATTTCGTGGAAGGCGGAGGAGGCGAGCGTCAGCAGCGCCACGATCAGCACGCCGGTGGGATCGGCCATCACCCGGGTCATCGCCTGGCCCGGGCTCTCCATGGCGAACACCCACAGCTCGGCGATGAGGAAGCCGGTGAGGCACAGGACCAGGGCGACGGGGCGGTACAGCCAGGAGAACAGGCCGCTGAGGAACCAGGTGGCGCGCTCGGAGAGCACGGTGGCCCGGAAGCGCAGTCCCAGGAAGGGGTTGGCCTTGGCGATCGCGGGCGGGGAGCCGTCGCTGTAGGTGGTGATGCCCAGCGGGGCGAGTTTCTGGTCCAGCAGGAAGACCACGTGCTCGGCGGCGAACTCGCGGCCGGTCCTGCTGCTGAGGTCTTCGGCGGTGCGGGCCAGCACGGCGTCGGGCCCGCGGCCCGCGGCCCGGGCGGACTGCCTCTTCAGGGCCAGGACGGCCTGGTAGAGCAGGGGCGGGAGCTGGATGACCTGGCCGTCGAAGCGCTGGACGAGCTGGGGAGGCGTGCGGTACCCGGAACCCTCGAACTCACCGACCGGCTCGGTCCCTTCGGTGAGGCGGGGCACCGCCGCGGCAGTGCTGGGCAGGTGGTCCGGGCCCGGTGCGGAATGTCGCGTACACATGGAGATTTCCCAAGGTCGGGGAGCCGGCCGCGCCAGGCGCTGCCGTCGCCTGCGCACCGCTGACCCGGACGGAACCGGCGGACGGCGACGCGACGGCACCACCTGGGCGAGCGAAGCCTGTTCACCGGTTCAACGACGGGGTCTCCCCAGCGGGCACGCACCACCTGGGTGCGGAGGACGCCTGGCAGGGCCAGGCTCAGTGCGTGACGACGGTCGCGGGCACGCAGGTCATGCTGCTGCTGGGGCTCGAGCCCAGTCCGAGTGCGCCGAGCAGTCCCGGGGTGCCCTGGGATTCGGTGGCCTGGCACGCGTAGGCGACGGTGGTCCCTCCCGACTCGCCCCCACCGCCGTTGCCCTGAGCGGGGAAGACGTAGGTGCGGCTGTTGTCCACGTGGACGTCGATGATGGACAGCAGCATTCTCTCCGGCAGCAGCTCACCGGTCAGTTCACCCAGCTCGCTGTAACTGACGGCAGACATAGGGTTCCTCTCTCACGCCACGGCCGTGCGTGCCCGAAGGTGGGGTGCGAAGACCTGGACAGCACCTGGGCGCCGGAAGGCAGGCCGAAGCGAGCCGTCCGGCGCCCAGGTCGGCACCATTAGGAAACGGCGGTCGTCGCCGGGGTGCAGGTGACGCTGTTGACCGGGTTGTTCGAACCCAGGCCCAGCGCACCGATGAGGCCCGGGGTGCCCTGGTTGAAGGTGCTCTGGCAGGCCGAGCTCGTCACGACGCTGTGGTGGTCGCCGCCACCCAGCGCGAGAGCCGAGCTGCTCGAGCTGGCGCCACCGTCGTGGCCGGCGCCGCCCCAGTTGTTGAACGGAACCACGGTGGACAGCACGGAGCGCTCGGGCAGCACTTCGCCCGACAGGTTGCCGAGCTCCTCCAGGCTGACAGCAGACATGAATGTTTCCTCTCGGATGGTTTCCACGAGGCAGCTCTTCCCGCCTCGCAGGGGAATGTTTAGCACGAAGGAAATGCGAAATCCCAATCCCCACGTCAGCGGCCCGACGGATTCACACCACCGAAGAGAAACGACGAGTCTGTTAATAATTCCAGCCCCTTTGCAGGCCGCTGGTACAGAAATTCACCCGCATTTCTCCGGCCCTGTCACCACCCGCCGTCACCGGTGCAGGCGGCCGCGCCGGGACCGGGCACGGCCGCCTGCGCACGGAGGAACGTTCCCGCGGAGCCGCGCGGCTCAGAACACCACGGTGGAGGCAGGAATGCAGGTCAGACTGACACTGTGATGGCTCGAGACCGCCTGGCAGGCCGAGGTCACCACCACGCCGTGATGCCCGCCGTGGCCACCGTGACCGCCGTGGCCGCCGTGGTCATGACCGCCGTGACCACCGTGGTCATGACCGCCGTGACCACCGTGGTCATGACCGCCGTGACCGCCGTGACCGTGACCGCCCAGGGCACCGAAGGGGTTCACCGTGGAGAGCACGGCCCGCCCGGGAAGCAGTTCACCGGTCAGACCCTCGAGTTCCGCAAAGCTGATGGCAGACATGAGTCTCCTTTTCGCGTTCTTGCACGGCAGGCGGAAGGCGCCCGCAGAACCAGGCTTATCAGCGGAACACGAAGGCCGGTCATACTATTGAGCCGAACGGAGTGCGGGCATCCCCTCGCGCACCCCGCACACGACGACGAAAGAGTGAAAGCGTTCCGGAATCATAAGGACGTCTCGTACGACTGCCCGGCATCCCGCGTCGGTGCGGGATGCCGGGCAGCAGGGGAAGCGCCTTCCCGGGAGAACACTGCGAGGAACAAGAACGCGGTGCCCACGATAGACGGGTATGCCCGGTATGTGTGGGCGACGCGCCGTACCGGACGCCGGAACCGCGGGACGCCGCCGTCGGCCGTCGTCGCAGGCCGGGCGCGGTAACGGTCTGGAACCACCCGTCTGCGTAGGGCAGTCTTTCCTCATGTGAGGAGCGTTCCGTATCAAGGTGGTGCGCCGGCGAACGGGGGCGCACACATGGTGGTGTGCGGTGACGACGGGCTCGCGCACCGGCTGGCCGCCGAGCTGCGCGGCATGTACCGCCAGCAGGTCACGCTGGTGGTGCCGCCCCGTCAGCGCACGGTACGGCCCCCGGTGGTCGGCCGCGTGCGCACGGCCTCGGCGCTGCTGGACCGGGTGGTCAGCGCGGCCGTGAACCGGGGCGGCAGCGGCAGCGGCGGACCGGCGGACGCCGGGCAGCCCGGCCGGGACGCGGACCGCCTGGTGGAGGCGGCCGAGCTGTCGGAGCAGGTGCTCGAGGACGCGGGTGTGCAGCAGGCGTCCGCGCTGGCCCTGGTGTACGAGGACGACGAGACCAACATCCGTGCGGCGCTCACCGCGCGCCGCCTCAACCCGCGGCTGCGGCTCGTGCTGCGGCTGTACAACCGGCGGCTCGGCCAGCACATCCGAGAACTCCTCGACCAGGCGGCCGCCCTCGCGACCCGGGGCGACGGGACCCTGCTGCCCGGTGACGCCTCCACGACGGTGCTGTCCGACGCCGACACCGCCGCGCCCGCGCTGGTCGCCACCGCCGTGGCCGGGACCAGCAAGGTCGTGCAGACCGACGGGATGCTGCTGCGCGCGGTCGAGCGGCCGCCGCCCGCCGAGGGGGAGGTCGCCGACCCGGGGCTGTGCACCGTGGCACTGCTGTCGGCGACCAGCAGCGACCCGGCCGGAGCGGACGGCTCCGAGGACAGCGGCGAACAGCGGCCCCAACTGCTGCCGGACGACGCGGAGGTGCACGCGGCCACCGGGCGCGCCACGGTGGTGCTGGAGCAGGTCCCCTACGGCGACGACGAGCAGTCCCCGCCGAGAAGACGCGTGGGCGGGCTGGTGCTTCCGCTCGCCTCGCTGTTCTCCCGCCGGCTGCGGTGGTCGGCGGCGGGCCTGGCGGCGTGCGTACTGGCGCTCGCGGTGGCGCTGTGGCGGGTGACCGGCGTGCATCCGCTGGGCGCGCTGTATCTGACCCTGCTCGACCTGTTCGCCATCGACGAGCCGGCGCTGGGCGAGCCGGTGGGCCGGCAGGTGCTCCAACTGCTGTCCGGGCTCGCCGGGTTGCTGTTGCTTCCGGTGCTGCTGGCCGCGGTGCTGGAGGCCCTGGGGACCTTCCGGACGGCGTCCGCGCTGCGCAAGCCGCCGCGCGGGCTCAGCGGGCACGTGGTGCTGCTGGGGCTGGGCAAGATCGGCACCCGGGTGCTGACCCGGCTGCACGAGCTGGGCATCCCGGTGGTGTGCGTGGAGTCCGACCCCGACGCCCGCGGCATGGCGACGGCACGGCGGCTGCGGGTGCCGGTGGTGCTCGGCGACGTCACCCAGGAGGGCGTGCTGGAGTCCGCCAAGATCCACCGTGCCCGCGCACTGCTCGCGGTCACCAGCGCCGACACCACCAACCTGGAGGCGGTGCTGTACGCCCGCACGGTGCGGCCCGACCTGCGCGTGGTGCTGCGGCTGTACGACGACGACTTCGCGACCGCGGTGTACCGCACCCTGCGCGCGGCGCATCCGCAGGCGCTGACGCGGAGCCGGAGCGTGACGCACCTGGCGGCGCCCGCGTTCGCCGGGGCGATGTTCGGGCGGCAGATCCTGGGGGCGATCCCGGTGGAGCGGCGGGTGCTGCTGTTCGCGGCCATGGAGGTGGCCGGGCATCCGCAGCTGGAGGGGCGGACGGTCGCGGAGGCCTTCCGGCCCGGGGCCTGGCGGGTGCTGGCGCTGGACGTGGGCGCGCAGGACGAGCAGGACCTGGATGCGGCGGCCGCGCAGCCGGACGCGGCCGCGGCCACCGCGTCCCCTCCGGGCACGCGGCTGGTGTGGAACCTGCCCGACACCTATGTGCTCCGCACGGAGGACCGGGTGGTGCTGGCGGCGACGCGGCGCGGCCTGGCGGAACTGATGGGGCGGCAGGGCCCGGAGTACACGCACCGGTGACCTGACGGGGTCCCGCCCCGGCCCCCGCCCCGGTCCGGTCCGCGCGCGGCAGGTCACGCGCGGACCGGGCCCGGGGACGGCGGGTCACGGACCCGGCAGCGGCGGCCGCCGCGTCACTTCGGCAGGTGACGGGCGGCGAAGTCCAGTTCCAGTCGGACCTGCTTGATGCGTTCGTCCACGACCAGGGAGCCGTGGCCGGCGTCGTAGCGGTAGACCTCGTGGACCGCGCCCCGGGCCTCGAGCCGTTTGACGTAGTTCTCGATCTGCCGGATCGGGCAGCGGGGGTCGTTGACGCCGGCCGAGATGAAGACCGGGGCCTTGACCTGGTCGACGTAGGTGAGCGGGGAGGACGCCTCGAAGCGCTCGGGGACCTCCTCCGGGGTGCCGCCCAGCAGGGTGCGGTCCATCGCCTTCAGCGCCTCCATCTCGTCGTGGTACGCCGTGACGTAGTCGGCGACCGGGACGGCGGCGATGCCCAGCGTCCACGCCTCCGGCTGGGTGCCCAGGCCCAGCAGCGTGAGGTAGCCGCCCCAGGAGCCGCCGGTGAGGATCAGCCGCTCGGGATCGGCGAGCCCGGAGGAGACCGCCCACTCGCGCACCGCGGCGATGTCCTCCAGCTCGATCAGGCCCACCCGGTGCTTGAGCGCGTCCGTCCAGGCGCGGCCGTAGCCCGTGGAGCCGCGGTAGTTGACGCGGACCACCGCGTAGCCGTGGTCCACCCAGGCGGCCGGGCCCGCGGCGAAGGAGTCGCTGTCGTGCCAGGTGGGGCCGCCGTGGATGTCGAACACGGTGGGCAGCGGGCCCGTGGCGCCGCGCGGCTTCTGCACCAGGGCGTGGATGCGGCCGCCGGGGCCCTCCACCCACACGTCCTCCACGGGGACCGAACCGGGGCACTTCATCCCCGGCGGGTCCAGGACCACCCGGCCGGTGGTGGAGCGGACCGCGGCCGGCTCGGCCGCCGAGGACCACAGGTACTCCACGGTGCCGTCCGGCCGGGCCGTGGCCGAGGACACCGTGCCGGGCGGGGTGGGGATCCGGGTCAGCTCGCGGCTGGCGAAGTCGTAGCGGAACAGCTCGCTGCGGGCCTCGTAGCTGTGGACGACGAGCAGGCCGCTGCCGTCCGGGTACCACTCGGCGCTGACGTCGCCGGGCAGGTCGAGCGCCAGGTCCGTCTCCTCGCCGGTGGCCACGTCCCAGACCGCGGGCTCCCAGCGGCCCCGGCGCTGGTGCCCGATCAGCAGGCGGGTGTCCCCGTCGACGGGGGCGAAGCCCAGCACCTCCAGGCCCAGCTCCACCGTGCCGCCGCGGGTGTCGTCCAGCTCGGCGACCGCGGAGCCGTCCGGGCGCACGACACGGATCGCCGAGTGCATGGCGTCGCCGTGCTCGGTGTGCTCGATCGCGATGAGCGTGCCGTCGTGGGACAGGTCGCCGACCCCGGCCGACTCGCGGTGCCGGTAGATCTCCACCGGCGGCTCGCCCGAGTCCAGCCGGGCCAGGTGGATCGTGGTGCCGTCCTCGTCGGTGGAGCGGCCCACCACGGCCGTGCGCCCGTCCCGGCCGAGGGCGAGGCCCGCCGGGTAGGACGGCTCCAGGCCCGGCACGGCCGGCTCGTCGGGGCCGCCGGTGAACGGCTGGCGGCGCCAGATGCCGAACTCGTCGCCGTCCTTGTCGTCGAACCACCAGATCCACGCGCCGTCCGGGGACAGCGTGCCGTCCGTCGTGCCGTTGGGCCGGTCGGTCGCCTGGCGCTGCTCGCCGGTCGCCCGGTCCCAGGCGTACAGCTCGTACGTCCCCGTGGCGTTCGACACGAACAGACAGCGCGCCGGGGCGTCCTCGGCCCACTCGGGCAGCGACACCCGGGGCGCCCGGAAGCGCTTCTCCCAGTCCGGCATCCGGTCGGCCGGTCGCTGCCGGTCCTGTACGTTCGTCTCGTTCCGTTCGTCCCGGTCGTCCCGCTGGTCCGTGGCCGCGGCCCCGTTGCTCTCAGTCATGGCCCCATAGTGCCTGCCCGCACCGACGACGCGTCGCCTCGCGTCCCCAGCCTGTGGAAAACCGCTCGGGACAGCGGGCCGACGATCACCAACCTGTGGAAAACTTCCACCCCCGCGCTCGGGCCGGGCCCGGCGGGGCCGTACCGTGGGAGGCGTGTACCGGTTTCTGCTGACGCCCCGCTGGTGGGGCATCAACGTCTTCGCGCTGCTCGCGATCCCCTTCTGCATCTTCATGGGGACCTGGCAGCTGAGCCGGTTCGAGTCACATGTGCACGACCATCGCAGCGAGACCGAGCAGGCGGCGTCGGCCCGTACCGAGACCCCGCGACCGCTGGAGGAGCTGCTGCCCGTCGACAAGGAGACGGTGGGCCGCCGGACCACCGCGACCGGCCGGTACGCCACGCAGCTGCTGGTCCCCGACCGTGAGCTGGACGGCAAGCAGGGCTACTACGTCCTGACGTTGCTGCGCACCGACTCCGACAAGGCGCTGCCGGTCGTGCGCGGCTGGCTGCCCGGCTCCGCCGACTCCGCGAAGGCACCGGCCCCGCCCTCCGGCCGGGTCACGGTCACCGGTGTGCTGCAGGCCTCCGAGTCCCCCGGCGACGACGGCGTCACCGCCCGCAGCGGTCTGCCCGCCGGGCAGACCTCCGTGATCAGCGCCGCGTCCCTGGTCAACCTGGTGCCCTACGGCGTCTACGACGCGTGGATCACGCTCGACACGGCCGATGCCGGGATGAAGACCGTCCCGGCGAAGGCCCCGCAGGGCAGCGGGCTGGACCTGAAGGCGTTCCAGAACCTCGGCTACACCGGCGAGTGGTTCGTCTTCGCCGGGTTCGTGGTCTTCATGTGGTTCCGGCTGCTGCGCCGCGAGGTGGAGGCCGTCCGGGACGCGGAGCTGGGCCTGACCCCGGAGACATCCGACGCCGAGGAGCAGCGGACCGCGGCGGTGTGACCCTCGTCGCCGACGGTCCGCCCCCGTCGGGCGGCGCGGCGCGTCCCGAGGCCGGATCCGGCCCGGGACGTCCCGCCGACGGCCGCTACGAGACCGGCAGCACCCCCGTGCGGTAGACCGTGCCCGCGCAGGCGTCCGGGACCGTCGCCGAGACCGTCGGTGCCCCCGTCTCCGGGGTGTGGGAGACCTCGACGCTGCCCTTCGCCTTGCCGCCCCGGCCCGTCAGCTGCGGCGCGATGCCTCCCTGGTCGGCCCCCGGGGCCGCGCCCGCGGTCGAGCCGGGGTCCTGGCTCGGGGAGGGACCGGGCGACGGGTCGTCGGTCTCGCCGCCGCCGGAGCCGCCGCCCGGACCGGTGCCGCCGCTGCTGCCGCCGCCCGGGACGGACGGGCAGGTCTCCGACGGCACCCATGCGAACTTCACCTCGTACGCCGCCCCCGGCGCCAGCACCAGACCGGACACCTCGTCGGCCGCGTCGGGCAGCCCGCTGGCGTCACCGGAGGTGTGCGGCACCACGCTGATCCTGCTGGCGTCGGCGGCACCCCGGGCGCGTGTGGTCAGCGTGCCCGGCCCGGTGACGGTGCAGCTGGTGGCGGAGACGTTGGCGACGCGGAAGGTGCCCTGGACCACGCCGGTGCCGTCGGGTGTACCGACCGTGGCGGTGGCGGAGCCGAGCTGGGCCCCGGTGCACTGCGGGACACCGGCGGCGGAGACCGAGGGGCCGGCCGTGACGCCTTCGGAGACCGTGAGGCCGGGGGTCGTGTCTGCCGTGGGCGGGCGGTGCGTCGTCGCGTCGTCCGTGCCGTGCTCGGCGGGCGCGGCCGAGCCACCGCCGATGAGGCTCGCCCCGCCGTCGGCCTCCTTGCCCAGGCCGGTGCCGCCGTGGGACTGCGCGACCCCCCGCCCGGCCCTCGCCGGTTCCGCCTCGGCGCCGCCCTGGTCGGAGACGTGCACGAGAGCCGGAACGGCCGTGCCGAGGAACAGCGCGGCGGCTGCCACGCCCACCATGGCCTGCCGCTTGCGGGCCCGCCGCTCGGGCACGGCGCGCCGCAGCCGCTGAAGCGCGTCCTCGCGCGGCTCGACGCCCCGGACGGCCTCGTGCAGCAGCCTGCGCAGGGCCAGCTCGTCCACGCCGAGCCCGTCGGGAGCCGGGTCGTCGGGGCCGTGGTCCGTGTCGGACGACCGCGGGGCCGCGTCCCCGGACGGCCGCGGACGTGCCTCGTGCCCCGGTCGCGCCCCGTCCTCCGGTCGCGTGTCGTCTCCCGGCCGCGCGTCGTCCCGTGGCCGGGTACCGTCGCGGAGCCGTGCCTCGTCCCCCGGCAGCGTGTCGTCCTGCGGCCGCTCGTCCGTCGCGTCCGGCTGCGCCGCCGGGTCCGTGCCGCCGCTCCCGGCCGGCCATGTCCCGGCGGCGTCCTGCGGGCGTCCCGTCCCCTCCGGCGCACCGGACGCACCGGCGGCACGGCGCGGGTGCGCCGCACCCCCTTCCCCGGGCCCGCTCATCGCCGCGCCTCCTTCGCGTCCAAGGCGATCCGCAGGGCCGCGATGCCGCGCGAGCCGTACGCCTTCACCGAACCGACCGATATCCCGAGCGTCTTGGCGACCTGGGCCTCGGTCATGTCCGCGAAGTAGCGGAGCACCAGCACCTCGCGCTGCCGCCGCTGCAGGCCCTTCATCGCCTGGATCAGACCGTCGCGCTCCAACTGCTCGTAGGCGCCCTCCTCGGCGCTGGCCATGTCCGGCATCGGCTTGGACAGCAGCTTCAGGCCGAGGATGCGCCGACGCAGCGCCGAGCGGGACAGGTTGACCACGGTCTGCCGCAGATAGGCGAGCGTCTTCTCCGGGTCGCGGACCCGTCGCCGGGCCGAGTGCACCCGGATGAACGCCTCCTGCACGACGTCCTCGCAGGACGCGGTGTCGTCCAGGAGCAGCGCGGCCAGGCCGAGCAGCGAACGGTAGTGGGCGCGGTACGTCTCGGTGAGGTGGTCGACGGTGGTGCCGACCGCCGCGGTCTCCTCGGCACCGTCGCGCTGGGTGGGTATGCGGGCAGGCCGCGCAGCGGGCATGGGCGCGATCACCGGCATGCCGCCGGCCGGACCGGAAGCGACGCGCAGCCGCGGGCGGAACGCCCGGGGCGCGTGCAGCACGGGGCCGCGGGGCGCGGCGCCGACATCGAGTACCTCTGCCACGTCAGTTGGACGCTCCGTGACCGCCGGGGGTTGTACGGGCCGGGCGACGTCGTCGCGGCGAGTGCTTCCGGTCGCGCCGACGGCCCCGTCGCCTCGGGCAGCCCACCAGACGCTGTCTCCCATGCCCTCATGCGTCCCGCTCTTCCCCTGTGTCGTGATGTGACCGGGGCATCCCCATGCCCCGCCGCGCCCTCACGCCCCCGAAGGGTGATCACTGAGACGCGCCCCGTCCGCCGCTCGGTTGCACGGGGAACGGGAGGGTGTTCTTCGGACGCCGAGGCAGCGCGGCGCACGTGGTGACGGACCGTCGGCCCGCCCGCACGGTGTCCCCAGATCCTACAAAGGGGGTGTGCCGGGGCCGGGCCCGTGCCCCTGCTCGTCCGGTGCGTGGCCCGCGCCGGCGGCGACGAGTTCGGCGAGCTGGACCATGTTGAGCGCGGCGCCCTTGCGCAGGTTGTCACCGCAGACGAACAGCTCCAGCGCGGTGGGGTCGTCCAGAGCCCGGCGCACCCGGCCGGCCCAGGTCGGGTCGGTGCCCACCACATCGGCCGGCGCGGGCCACTCACCGGCGGCCGGGTCGTCG
Source organism: Streptomyces thermoviolaceus (assembly GCF_045209695.1). Classification (NCBI taxonomy): domain Bacteria; kingdom Bacillati; phylum Actinomycetota; class Actinomycetes; order Kitasatosporales; family Streptomycetaceae; genus Streptomyces; species Streptomyces thermoviolaceus. The sequence goes on from NZ_CP109280.1 coordinate 2,823,245, forward strand.
CACAGCACCACGCCCGGTGCGGTGGCCAGGATCTCGCGTGCCCGGTCGGCGGTGACCTCGTTCTCGAAGCGGGCGTGCACCGCCAGCGAGTGCCCGGTGATCACAGGGACGCGCAGACAGGTCACGGCGACCGGGAGACGGGGCAGGCCGAGGATCGCGCGGGTCTCCTCCCGCAGCGCCCACTCCTGCGAGGAGAAACCTTCGTCGCCCGGCGTCCCGGCCCAGGGCACCACGTTCAGCGCGACGGGTTCGCCGAACGGGCCGGTGTCGTCGCCGACGGCCCGCCGGACGTCGCCGGGGGCGGTGCCCAGGTCGGTGCCGGCCACCCGGGACAGCTGCCGGCGCAGTGTCGCGGTGCCCGCGTGTCCGGCGCCGCTGACGGCGAGGCAGGCGGTGACGGTCAGATCGCGCAGCCCGAACTCGGCGTGCAGCGCGCCCACCGCGACGATCAGGGTGAGGGTGAGGGCACCGGGACCGGTGACGATGCCGCGCGGACGCTGCCGCAGGGCATGCGGGTTGACCTCGGGCACCACCAGCGGCACGCCGTCCCTGCCGCGGAACGCGCCGGAGTTGTCGATCACCACTGCGCCCCGGTCGGCGGCCACGGGCACCCAGCGGGCGGCGACCTCGCCGGGCACGTCGAACAGGGCGATGTCCACCCCGTCGAAGGCCTCGTCGCCGGGCGGGATCACCTCGACCTCCTCCCCGCGCACGGTCAGCTTGCGGCCGGCCGAGCGCGGGGAGGCGATCAGGCGGATGTCGCCCCAGATGTCCGCCCGCTGGGACAGGATCTGGAGCAGGACCGTGCCGACGGCTCCGGTCGCTCCCACGACCGCGAGCGTCGGTCGCCCGGTCATCGCCGCACGCCTCCGGGGGCGGCGGTGCGGGCGGAGCCGGCGGTCATCGTCCGGTGCCGCCGTAGACGACGGCCTCGTCGCTGTCGGAGTCGAGCCCGAAGGCGGTGTGCACGGCGCGCACGGCCTCCGGCACGTCGTCCTTGCGGGTGACGACCGAGATACGGATCTCGGAGGTCGAGATCAGCTCGATGTTCACGCCGGCGTCGGACAGCGCGGTGAAGAAGTCCGCGGTGACTCCGGGGTTGGTCTTCATGCCCGCGCCGACCAGGGAGATCTTGCCGATCTGGTCGTCGTAGCGCAGCGACTCGAAGCCGATGCGGGGACGATTCTTCTCCAGCGCGTCGATGGCCTTGCGGCCCTCGGTCTTCGGCAGGGTGAAGGAGATGTCCGTCAGGCCGGTGGCGGCGGCGGACACGTTCTGCACGACCATGTCGATGTTGATCTCGGCATCGGCGATCGTGCGGAAGATGGCGGCCGCCTCGCCCGGCTTGTCCGGCACACCGACGACCGTGATCTTGGCCTCGGAGGTGTCGTGCGCGACACCGGAGATGATGGCCTGCTCCACCTTCTTGTCCCCTTGCTCGATCGGCTCGCTGCTGACCCACGTGCCCTGCAGCGGGCTGAAGCTGGAGCGGACGTGGATCGGGATGTTGTAGCGGCGGGCGTACTCCACGCAGCGGTGGAGCAGCACCTTGGACCCGGAGGCCGCCAGCTCCAGCATGTCCTCGAAGGAGATCCAGTCGATCTTCCGGGCCTTCTTCACCACGCGCGGGTCGGCGGTGAACACGCCGTCGACGTCGGTGTAGATCTCGCACACCTCGGCGTCGAGGGCCGCGGCCAGGGCGACGGCCGTGGTGTCGGAGCCGCCGCGCCCCAGCGTGGTGATGTCCTTCTTGTCCTGGCTGACGCCCTGGAAACCGGCGACGATGGCGATGTTGCCCTCGTCCAGCGCGGTCCGGATGCGGCCGGGCGTGACGTCGATGATCCGGGCTTTGTTGTGGACCGAGTCGGTGATGACGCCTGCCTGGCTGCCGGTGAACGACTGGGCTTCGTGCCCGAGGTTTTTGATCGCCATGGCCAGCAGGGCCATGGAGATCCGTTCTCCGGCGGTCAGCAGCATGTCGAGCTCGCGGCCGGCAGGCATGGGGGAGACCTGCTCCGCGAGATCGATCAGCTCGTCCGTCGTGTCGCCCATCGCGGAAACGACCACGACCACGTCGTTGCCGTTCTTCTTCGCTTCCACGATCCGCTTGGCGACGCGCTTGATGCCTTCGGCATCCGCAACGGAGGAGCCTCCGTACTTCTGCACGACAAGGCCCACGTGCGCTCCTCGCTCAGTCCGTTTCTGTCGCACCGGCGCATATGCGGTGCGGTCGGCTCAGTTTATCGAGCGTCCGAAATTTCCCCCTGCGGTATCGCATGGTGAGATGTCCCGGGCGCCCGTTCGTTCAGGACGACTCATGCCCCGGGGACGGATCCGCACTCGGAACGTGGCCGGGGTCACAGACGCGAGGAGACGTTCACGCCACCGACGCCCGCCGGGGACGGCGAGGACACCGGGAACGGCGGGGACGGTGGGGACGGCGGCACACGCAGCGCTGTGCGCCGGTGTGTGCGCCCCTTCAGGCGCCGGGGCGCGGACGGGACTGCTCGCGCTCGCGGTCCAGCCCCAGCGGGCCCGCGATCTCCCGCGCCATGACCTTGCCCGCCTCGAACTCCAGGGTGTCGTCGCCCATGCCCTGGTCGGTGTCCAGGCCGTCCAGTTCCTCCAGCGGCTGGTTGAGCCGGACGTGGATCACGACGGACTGCAGGGCGCGCAGCACGGCGGAGACGGTGGGACCCCAGTTGGAGAAGTAGGAGAACTGCCACCACCACAGGGCCTCGGTGGTGCGTCCGGCCCGGTAGTGGGCCATGCCGTGGCGCAGGTCGGTGACGACGTCGGCGAGGTCGTCGGAGATACGGGCCGGCACCGGGGCCTTGCGCGGCTCGTAGGGGTCGAACACCTCGGAGTAGACGTCGACCGGCTCCAGCAGCCGGGCGAGGTTCTCCCGCAGGGCGTCCGCGTCCTGCTCCGGGCCGAGGTCGGGCTCCCAGCGCTCGTCGGGGACGAAGTCCTCGTGCGCGCCGAGCCGGCCGCCGGCCAGCAGCAGCTGGGAGACCTCCAGCAGGAGGAAGGGGATCGCGGAGTCGGGCTCGTCGCCCTTGGCCACCTCGGTGACCGCGACGAGGAAGCTCTCGATCTGGTCGGCGATCTGGACCGCGAAGTCGTCCGGGTTCCGGCCGGCCGCGTGCAGCGTGGCATCAGACATCGAGCAGTCGTCTCCCCTCGAAGGCGCGGCCGAGGGTGACCTCGTCCGCGTACTCCAGGTCGCCACCCACCGGCAGACCGCTGGCCAGGCGGGTGACCTTCAGGCCCATGGGCTTGATCATCCGGGCGAGGTAGGTGGCCGTGGCCTCGCCTTCGAGATTCGGGTCCGTGGCCAGGATCAGCTCCGTGACCGTGCCGTCCGCCAGGCGGGCCAGCAGCTCCCGGATGCGCAGGTCGTCCGGGCCCACGCCCTCGATCGGGCTGATCGCGCCGCCGAGCACGTGGTACCGGCCGCGGAACTCGCGCGTGCGCTCGATGGCGACGACGTCCTTGGGTTCCTCGACCACGCAGACGACGGACGGATCACGGCGGGTGTCACGACAGATCGCGCACAGCTCCTCCTGCGCGACGTTGCCGCAGGTGGCGCAGAAGCGGACCTTCTCCTTGACCTCCAGCAGCGCCTGCGCGAGCCGCTTCACGTCCGTCGGTTCCGCCTGCAGGATGTGGAAGGCGATCCGCTGGGCGCTCTTGGGACCGACGCCGGGCAGCCGCCCCAGCTCGTCGATGAGGTCCTGGACCACGCCTTCGTACACCGGACTGCCGTCCCTTCCCGCGTGTTGCTTCGTCTCAAAACCGTAGTGGCCCGGCGGCCCCTCAGAAAGGCGACCGGCGATCCGGGCCCGGGGATCGGCCCCGCTCCCGGGCCCGGGATCAGGCCCGGGAGCCGGGCCCGGGATCAGGCCCGGGAGCCGGGCCCGGGTCCGGTCCCCGGGGTCAGAAGGGCAGCCCGGGGATGCCGCTGCCGCCGCCCAGGCCCTGGGCCAGCGGGCCGAGCTTCTGCTGCTGCAGCGTCTGGGCGTTCTCGTTGGCCGCGTGCACGGCCGCCACGATCAGGTCCGCGAGGGTCTCGGTGTCCTCCGGGTCCACCGCCTTCGGGTCGATCTTCAGGGCGCGCAGCTCGCCGGCACCGGTGACGGTGGCCTTCACCAGGCCGCCGCCCGCCTGGCCGTCGACCTCCGTACGCGCCAGTTCCTCCTGGGCCCGCTGCAGGTCCTGCTGCATCTTCTGGGCCTGCTGGAGCAGCTGCTGCATGTTGGGCGTGCCACCACCGGGAATCACGATCGGCTCCTGCTCTCGTACGGGCATCCGGGCGGGGACCGTTCCGAGTGACCCCGCTGGCACGAGCCTACGTGGTCCGGGCGGACCGCGCGCCGCCACTCTTCCGGGTGAGGCACGGGCGTGTCCCCTGGCCGCTCGACGCCCCCTTCCGGGCGGAAATGCCGTATTTCCCTCCACGCCGCCACCCGTGCGGGGTAGGAAGGGGTCCGGCGTGTCAGCCAAGCGTCCCGGCGCCGCGGTCCCGGGACGGGCCGCGACGGTGATCGGTAGGGAGTGCCGGGTGGGTCAGCCGGAGAAGCAGCCCGAACGTCCGCCTCGGGACGAGCGGGGGGACGGGGCGGCCGGGCCGCGGCCGGGCGATCTGACCGGGCGGCCGCTGCCGCTCGGCGACTGGGGCCGGCCGGCCGAACGGCTGGAGGAGCTGTACCGGTGGGTGGAGCGCCGGGCGCTGGACACCGTCGCCTGGTACCTGTCCGCGCGGCAGTGGAAGCGGCGCGCGGCGCGGGCGCTGCGCTGCGGGGCCGCGGCGGGCGCGCTGACCGGGGCGGGCCTGCCGCTGCTCGACCTGGCCGGCGCGGCGGGCGGGGCCGCCCCGTGGGGGTATCTGGCGCTGCTGCTGGCCGCGGGCTGTGTGGCGGCCGACCGGTTCTTCGGCGTGACCTCGGGCTGGATGCGGGACATGGTGACCGCGCAGGCCGTGCAGCGGCGGCTGCAGACGCTCCAGTTCGACTGGGCGGTGGAGAGCGTGCGGGAGGTGCTGGGGCCGGCCGAGGGCACGGCCGGGGAAGCCGCCGAACGGTGCCTGGGCGTGCTCCGGCGGTTCTCGGAGGACGTCACCGAGCTGGTGCGGACGGAGACCGCCGACTGGATGGCGCAGTTCCGGGCCGGTCCCGTCCCGACCGGAGCGCTGGGGACCGCGCCGTCCGGCAGCACCCGTCCGGAGGTGCCCGCCGGCCACGGGCGCACCACGCTGCCACCGGGGAGCGCGCGGCCGAACATGCCCCGGCAGCGGCCGCCGGACCCGCGCTGAGCGACGGGCCGGACAGGGCGGAGGAGCGGGCGGGCCGACGCCGACGCCGTACGGCTGCGGCTCGTTCGGCCCCTCCCTCCCGGAGGCGGTCCGGGCTCGTTCAGTCCTTGCGGTAGACGAGGGCCTCACCGGTCGTGGTGTTCACCCGGCGCAGTCGGCCGTCCGGCAGCAACGAGACCTGGGTCGCCTCACCGGGGCGGCAGGCCGGGCTGTCCTTGCCCACGGTGACCGTGGACGGCCCGATCTCCAGGGTTCCGTCGTCGCCCGGCGCCCGGGTGAGCGGTGCCTGGAACACACAGTGGTAGGACCCTCCGGCGTCGGTGGGACCGTCGGCGACCAGGGTGAGCACGGTGTCCCCGACCGCGCCCTGGCTCAGGGTCAGCCGGCGCGGGTTGTCGCCGTAGGCGTTGGTGATCGTCGTCGTCCAGGTGCCGAGGTAGGCGGAGGGGATCGCCCCGTCCGACGGTGAGGGCGAGGGGGACGACGCCGAGGGCGTGGCCGACGGGCCGGGGTCGCCGGTGTGCGCCGCGGTGACGGCCGGGGACGGGCCGGGGACTGCCGTGTCGTCGCTGCCGCCGGTGCCCCCGCGCATCAGCGCGTACACCGCGCCGCCCGAGCCGAGCGCCACGACCAGCGCGGCCGCGACCAGGAGCGCCGTGGACCGTCCGCCGCGGCGCGGCTGCGGCTCGGCCGACGAGGCCGCCGAGGCACCGGCCGGCGACGGGCCGGTCGGCGCAACCGGTGTGCTGTACGGCGTCGGGGAGCCGGCGGGCGTGCCGTGGGACGGCGGCGCCGTGCCGGGGCCGGCCTGCGGCGGATGCGGTCGGCCGTACCCGGCGGCGGACGGCTGCGCGGGCCCGTACGGCGGGGCCGCCGCGTACGGAGGCGGACGGTGCCCGGACGGCGCCGCGGCGGACGGCGGTGCGGCAGGTCCCATGGGCGTCGCGGGCCCTGCGGGCGTCGCGGGCCCGGTGGGCGGCGTGGGCGCGGTGGGCGTCGCGGGCCCGGTGGGCGCGGTGGGCGGCGGCTGCTGCGAGGCTCCGGGCGGCGGGGCGGAGGACGCGCCGCCCGGATGACCGCCCGGCCGACCGGCCGGCGGCGCGGCAGCCGGACGGCCGGCGAAGGGCGCGGCACCCGACGGCCCCGCAGCCGGTGCGGCCCCCGACGGTCCCGCGAACGGCACGCCGTCCGGCGCCGCAGCATCCGGCACCGCGGCACCCGGCAGCGCGGCAGCCCCCGCCGCGGCAGCCCCCGTCGCGGCAGCCCCCGTCGCGGCAGCCCGCGGTGCGCCCGTGCCGTCGGCGGGCCGTTCCTGCGCGGCGGCGGGGCGCGGAGCCGCCCCGGACGCCGCCCCGGCCCCGGCGGCAGCAGCCGCCCCGGACCTCACGGCGCCCTCGGTCGCGTTCCCCGTCTGCGGCTGCTGGGCCGAAGTGCCCGCGCCCGGCGCCGGGTCCGGCCCGGCCGGGTTCTCCGTGTCCAGCAGCTGGACCGCGTGCCGTCCGAGCTGGGCGACCAGGGCGCTCGGCAGCCACGGGTCACGCAGCCGTCCGTCGGCCACCGTGTCCCCGGCGCCGCTGCGCTCGACGATCTCGGCCACGCTCGGCCGGGCCGCCGGGTCCTTGCGCAGGCAGGCTGCCACCAGGTCGGCGAGGCTCTCGGGCACGGTCCGAAGGTCCGGTTCCTCCTGCGCGATGCGGAACATCAGCGCGTGCGCCCCGCTGTCGGCGGTGCCGAAGGGCAGGACGCCCGTCGCCGCGTAGGCGAGCACCGAACCGAGGCTGAAGACGTCGCAGGCGGGCGTGATCCGTTCGCCGCGCACCTGCTCGGGCGCCATGAAGGCGGGCGAGCCGACCAGGGCGCCGGTCCGGGTGAGCCCGCCGTCGGTGACGGTCTGCAGGGCCCGCGCCACCCCGAAGTCGATCACGCGCGGGCCGTCGATGGTGACCAGCACGTTGGACGGCTTGAGATCGCGGTGCACCAGTCCGGCGGCGTGGATGTCCTGCAGGGCGCCCGCGAGACCGGCGGCGAGGATGCGCACCGACCGTTCGGGCAGCGGGCCGTGGTCGTGCCCGACGACCTGCTGCAGGCTGGGCCCGGCGACATATCCGGTGGCCACCCAGGGCACGTCGGCCTCGGTGTCCGCGTCCAGCACCGGCGCCGTCCACGGGCCGCCGACCCGCCGCGCGGCCTGCACCTCCTGCCGGAACCGGGCCCGGAACTCCTCCTGCCGGGCCAGCTCCTGGCGGACCAGTTTCACGGCGACGGTGCGGCCCCGGTCGGAACGGGCCAGGAACACCTGCCCCATGGCGCCGGACCCGAGTCTGGTCAGCAGCCGGTAGGTGCCGACGCTCCCTCGGATCTGCCCGCCCGGCCCCAGCGGATCCCCTGCCCCCCACGCCGTCCACGGTGAAGCCGCCTCCCCGACATGCCCCGGTACGCCCCTGCGCGACAGGTCGAGAATAGTGCGGCGCTCCCGGCCGCCCGGCAGCGGTCCTCCCCCACCGCGCACCGGCCCCGGACCCGTGGCACGCCGCGTCGGCGCCCCGTTCCGCACCGGCCTCCGGGCGCCGTCCGCCCGCCCCCGCTCACCGACACCGTCCGTCGCCCGTGCCCGAGCGACCCGCGCCCGTTCCCGGACGACCCGTCCCCCACTTCCACTTCCCCGGGCGCCCCGTCCGCCGCTCCCGGGCGCCCCGTTCCCCGACAACCTGTCGGCAATTCCCCGCGTCCGCAGACAGGACGCCCATACCCGGTGCGTGCCCCGGACCTCTACGCTCGGCGCATGACCGCACAGCCCTCTCCGGTTTCCCGGACCCACCAGCCGAACCCCGAGGCCGGGGCCGCAGTCAAGGCCGCCGACCGTGCGCACGTCTTCCACTCCTGGTCCGCGCAGGACCTCATCGACCCGCTCGCCGTGGCGGGCGCCGAAGGGTCGTACTTCTGGGACTACGACGGCAACCGCTACCTGGACTTCACCAGCGGACTCGTCTTCACCAACATCGGCTACCAGCACCCCAGGGTCGTCGCCGCGATCCAGGAGCAGGCCGCCACCATGACGACCTTCGCGCCGGCCTTCGCGGTCGAGGCGCGCTCGGAGGCGGCCCGGCTGATCGCCGAGCGCACCCCCGGCGACCTGGACAAGATCTTCTTCACGAACGGCGGCGCGGACGCCGTCGAGCACGCGGTGCGCATGGCACGGCTGCACACCGGCCGGCCGAAGGTGCTCTCGGCGTACCGCTCGTACCACGGCGGCTCGCAGCAGGCGGTGAACATCACCGGCGACCCGCGCCGCTGGGCCTCCGACACCGCCTCCGCCGGCGTGGTGCACTTCTGGGCGCCGTTCCTGTACCGCTCGCGCTTCTACGCCGAGACCGAGGAGCAGGAGTGCGCACGGGCGCTGGAGCACCTGGAGACGACGATCGCCTTCGAGGGTCCCGGCACCGTCGCCGCGATCATCCTCGAGTCGATCCCGGGCACCGCGGGCATCATGGTGCCGCCGCCCGGCTACCTGGCCGGGGTGCGCGAGCTGTGCGACAAGTACGGGATCGTGTTCATCCTGGACGAGGTGATGGCCGGGTTCGGGCGGACCGGCGAGTGGTTCGCCGCGGACCACTTCGGGGTCGTCCCCGACCTGATGACCTTCGCCAAGGGCGTGAACTCCGGCTATGTGCCGCTCGGCGGCGTCGCGATCTCCGAGAAGATCGCCGAGACCTTCGGCAAGCGCCCCTACCCGGGCGGCCTGACCTACTCCGGGCATCCGCTGGCCTGCGCGGCGGCCGTCGCGACCATCAACGTGATGGCCGAGGAGGGCATCGTCGACAACGCCCGGCGGCTGGGCGCCGAGGTCGTGGAGCCGGGGCTGCGCGCGCTGGCCGAGCGGCACCCGAGCGTCGGCGACGTGCGCGGCACCGGCATGTTCTGGGCGGTGGAGCTGGTGAAGAACCGCGAGACCCGCGAGCCGCTGGTGCCGTACAACGCCACCGGTGAGGCCAACGCCCCCATGGCGGCCTTCGCCGCCGCCGCCAAGGCGCACGGCCTGTGGCCCTTCGTGAACATGAACCGCACCCATGTGGTGCCGCCGCTCACCATCACCGAGGCCGAGCTGAAGGAGGGCTTCCAGGCGCTGGACGCGGCGCTGTCCGTGGCCGACGAACACACCGAGTGATCCGCCGGTAGCACGCTGGTGAGCGGCCCGGATCACCAGGCCGCCACCTGCGCGCGAACGCGTAAGGTGACGAACTCACGGTCTTCGTCGACGTGTCATGACCACGTATCCACCACGGGTCGGGACACGGGCGGGGACCAGCCGACTCACGGGCGAGTTACGCCACCGCACGCGCAAGGGAGACGCCCCGACCATGGCCGGCATCAGCGGAACCGGCGCCGTGACCCGCAGCACCCTGCGGCAGCAGATCGCGGACGCGCTGCGCGACGAGGTGCTGGCCGGGAGACTGGAGCCGGGGCAGGAATGCACGGTCAAGGAGATCGCCGAGCAGTACGGGGTCTCCGCCACCCCGGTGCGCGAGGCGCTCGTGGACCTGTCCGCGCAGGGGCTGCTGGAGGCCGACCAGCACCGCGGGTTCAGGGTGCGCGAGTACTCCGCCGACGACTATCTGCACATGATCGAGGCGCGCCGCCTGGTCAGCGACGGCATGTTCCAGGCCCTGCTGGACGGGCGGGTGCCGCTGCCCGAGGCGAACCCCCCGCAGCAGCGTCGGCGGGGCGCGCAGGCCCCGGACGACCTGCGCGAGGCCCGGGTGGCCGCCGCGCTCGCCGGGGTGCGCCGGCGCGGCGAGGAGGCCCGCCGGGCCGCCCAGGCCGGTGACCTGACCGTGCTGATCGGCTACGACCTGCGGTTCTGGCGGGAGCTCGGCACCCTGTACGGCAACCCCTACCTCGCCGACTTCCTGCACCGGCTGCGCGTGCAGTCCTGGATGTGCGCGGTGCCGTACCTGCGCCGCCAGGACGACCTGCGCGGGCTGCTGTGGACCGGCCACACCGCGCTGGTCGACGCGCTGGCCGGACGGGACATCGTCGCCGCCCGCTCGATCGTCGCCGCGTACCACGCGCACGCCCTGTCCCTGGCAGACCGGCTGGCCGACGCATGAGCGACACCACCCGCCCGCGCACCGGGCCGTCCTGGGCCGCGCCCGCCGAGGACGACGTCGACCTGTCGGTCGTCATCCCCGCCTACAACGAGGAACGCCGGCTCGGCCCCACCCTGGACGCCGTCACCTCCTATCTCGACGCCGCCGAGGACCGGTTCGGCAGCTGGGAGGTCGTCGTCGCCGACGACGGCTCCACCGACGGCACCGGCGACCTGGTCACCGCCCACCCCGATCCGCGGGTCCGGCTCGTCGCCGCCGACCGCAACCGGGGCAAGGGCCACGCGCTGCGCCTGGGCGTGCTGGCCACCCGCGGCCGGCGCGTGCTGGTCACCGACGCCGACCTGGCCGCGCCCATCGAGGAACTGGACCGGCTCGACGCGGCGCTGGGCGGGGGCACCGCGGCCGCGATCGGCTCACGCAGCGTGCCGGGCGCCTCGATCGGCAGCCGCCAGCACCGGCTGCGGGAACTGCTGGGCCGCGCCGGCAACGTCCTCATACGGCTGCTCGCGGTGCCCGGCATCCGCGACACCCAGTGCGGTTTCAAACTCTTCGACGGGGACCGGGCCCGGGCCGCGTTCGCCGCGTCCCGGCTCGACGGCTGGGGGATCGACGTGGAGGTGCTGCAGCACTTCCACCGCGCCGACTGGCCCGTCGCCGAGGTTCCGGTGCGCTGGTCGCACCAGGCGGGCTCCAAGGTGGGCCCGCTGGACTACGCCCGGGTCCTGGCCGAGCTGGTGCGGCTCAAGGTGCGTTCCTGGCGGCGGGCCGACCTGCTGGCCTGCGCGGCGTTCCTGCTGATGGCGGTGGTGCTGTACGCCGGACGGCTCGTCGACCCCGCCCACCGCTATCTGCCGGACTCGCTGCAGGACCAGAACCAGTGGGAGTGGTTCTTCGCGGTCACCGCCGACAGCGTGGCCCACCTGCGCAATCCGCTCTTCACCGATCTGCAGAACTTCCCCGACGGCGTCAACCTCATGGCCAACACGGTCATGCTGGGCCTGACGGTGCCCTGGACGCCCGTCACCCTCGCCTTCGGGCCGGCCGTGTCCCTCAGCGCCTGCATGACGCTGGGTCTGGCCGCGACCGGCGTCGCCTGGTACCGGCTGATCGTCACCCGCGTCACCGCGCACCGCGGTGCCGCCTTCACCGGTGCGGCGCTGGCCGCGTTCGCCCCGCCGATGGTCAGCCACGCCAACGCGCACCCGAACTTCGTGATCCTGTTCGTGATCCCGCTGATCGCCGACCGGGCGCTGAGGCTGTGCACGGGCGAGCGGGTCCGGCGCGACGGGGTGATCCTCGGACTGCTGACGGCGTACCAGATCTTCCTCGGTGAGGAACCGTTGCTGCTGGCCGCGCTCGGTCTGGCGCTGTTCGCCGCCGCGTACGCGGTGGCGCGCCCGGACGTGGCGAGGGCGGCCTGGCGGCCGCTGCTGCGCGGTCTGCTCACCGGTGCCGCGGTGTGCCTGCCGCTCGTCGCCTTCCCGCTGTACTGGCAGTTCGCCGGCCCGCAGAGCTACGGCAGCGTGCTGCACGGCGACGACGCGGGCAACAGCCCGCTGGCCCTGATCTCCTTCGCCGAGCGCTCCCTGCTCGCGGGCGACGCGCAGCGGGCCGACGCGCTGTCCCTGAACCCCACCGAGCAGAACGCCTTCTACGGCTGGCCCCTGCTGCTGCTCGCCCTCGGCATCGCCGTCCGGCTGTGGGAGCACGCCCTGGTCAAGGCGCTGACGGTGACCGCGGCCGGAGCGGCGCTGCTGTCGCTGGGCCCGCGGATCCGGCTGCCGCTGACCGACCTGACGTGGCCCGGCCCGTGGGCGCTGTTCGCGGATCTGCCGTTGTTCGAGTCGGTGATCGAGGGCCGGGTGGCGATGATCTGCGCCCCGGCGCTCGGCATGCTGCTCGCCGTCGCCCTGACCCGCATGGCGCACCTGGGCGCCCCGGGCCCCCGCTGGGCCGGCGTGGCGAGCGTCGCGCTGGCTCTGCTGCCGCTGGTCCCGGCGCCGTTGAAGGCGGTGGACCGCATCCCGGTGCCCCGGTTCATCACCGCCGGAACGTACAAGGCGTACGTCCACCCGGGCGAGACGCTGGTGCCGGTGCCGCTGCCCGACCCCGGCGCGGCCGAGGCCCTGCACTGGCAGACCGTCGCCGGCCTCGGATTCGCCCTGCCCGGCGGCTACTTCAACGGCCCCTTCGGCCCGGAGCGCACCGGCATCTACGGGGCCCCGCCCCGCGCCACCTCCAGCCTGCTGCGCGACGTCCGCTACAGCGGCGCCGTCCCCGACATCGACGCCGCCCGCCGCGCCCAGGCACGGCAGGACTTCGCGTACTGGCACGCGGGCGCCCTGGTCCTCGCCCCCCAGCCCCACGACGACGCCCTGCGCCGCACCGTCACCGAACTCGTGGGCCGCCCGGGGACGTGGACCGGCGGAGTGTGGGTATGGGACCTGCACGGGCGGACATGACCGGGCCCCCGGCTCCCCGGCCCGCCCGGAAACCGCACCTCACCCCACCGACTACGCTTCCTGATCACCGAGCATCGCATCGCGCTGAGTGAGGAGCCCTCTTTGGCCTGCGACCTGTGGTTGGTACCGCTCGTCGACGTGTTGTGCCACGCCCCCGACAACCCCTTCGCCGAAGAACTCGCCCAGTACAACAAGGCGCTGGCCGAGAACGGACTCCCCCCGGTGCCGGTCCACCCGTACATGCCGGGCCTGTCCGGGGACGTCGCCCCGGTCGCCGGTTTCGACTACGACGCCCTGCACTTCCTGCGCCGCGCCCACCTGCTGACCCTCACCGGCCTGCCGCTGAGCCCGGTCGACGAACTGGGCGGAGACTACGAGCAGTTGCTGGAGATGTTCGAGCCGACCGCCCGTCAGTCGCACCTGGTCTGGCACTACGACCACACCGGCGCCTACGTCCCGCTCGACTTCGCCCACCCCCTGTCCAACGACGACCTGCTCGCCGGCGGCGGACCGCTGGGATCCTCCCAGGCGCTGCTGCGCGAACTCGAGTACGTGGGCCCGGCCCTCGGCATCGACCCGGCCAACCCGCCGGCCCCTCCGGCCCCGCCGCCCGGACCCACCGAGCTGGAGCAGCCGGCCGCGCCGGCGCCCTACGACCCCAGCCCCTACGCCCGCGAGCGCCATGTGTGGTCCTGCCTGTACACGGCGGCGACCCGGAGCCTGGCCCAGGGCGCGATGATCGTGTTCAGCTGACGGAGCGAGCACGGCGGCACGGCGGCCGCCACCTTGCCCGTCGCCCACAACAGCACACGGCCGGCGCGGTTCACCGCACCGGCCGTGTGCCCCGATCTCCCGCTCGCCTGCGTCCGGGCCCTCGGACACCCGGACGCCCGGGCCTGCGGGAGCGCTCTTGTCAGAGGAACGAGTTGATCTGGATCGTCTCGTCGCGGCCCGGGCCGACACCGATCGCGGAGATCGGGGCGCCGGACATCTCCTCCAGTGCCTTGACGTAGCCCTGGGCGTTCTTCGGCAGGTCGGAGAAGGTCTTCGCCTTGGTGATGTCCTCCTGCCAGCCCGGCAGGTACTCGTAGATCGGCTTGGCGTGGTGGAAGTCGGTCTGCGAGTAGGGCAGCTCCTCGACCCGCTTGCCGTCGATCTCGTAGGCCACGCACACCGGGATGCGCTCCCAGCCGGTGAGGACGTCCAGCTTGGTGAGGAAGAAGTCGGTCAGGCCGTTGACCCGGGTGGCGTAGCGGGCGATCACCGCGTCGAACCAGCCGCAGCGGCGGTCCCGGCCGGTGGTCACGCCTCGCTCGCCGCCGATCCGGCGCAGCGCCTCGCCGTCCTCGTCGAACAGCTCGGTCGGGAAGGGACCGGCGCCGACCCGGGTGGTGTAGGCCTTGAGGATGCCGATCACCCGGCTGATCTTCGTCGGGCCGACGCCGGTGCCGGTGCAGGCACCGCCCGCGGTCGGGTTGGACGAGGTCACGAACGGGTACGTGCCGTGGTCGATGTCCAGCAGCGTGCCCTGGCCGCCCTCGAAGAGGACCACCTTGTTCTCGTCCAGGGCCTGGTTGAGGATCAGCGCGGTGTCGGCGACGTACGGCTTGATCTTCTCGGCGTGGCCGAGCAGCTCCTCGACCACCTGGCCGGCGGCGATGGCGCGCCGGTTGTACAGCTTGGTGAGGATCTGGTTCTTGACGTCGAGCGCCGCCTCGACCTTCTGGGTCAGGATCGACTCGTCGTACAGGTCCTGCACCCGGATGCCGACACGGTTGATCTTGTCCGCGTAGGTCGGGCCGATGCCGCGGCCCGTGGTGCCGATCTTCCGCTTGCCGAGGAAGCGTTCCGTCACCTTGTCCAGGGTGACGTTGTACGGCGTGATGATGTGAGCATTTCCACTGATCAGCAGCTTGGACGTGTCGACGCCGCGCTCGTTCAGACCGCTCAGCTCGGAAAGCAGGACCGACGGGTCGACGACGACGCCATTGCCGATGACGGGCGTACAGCCGGGCGACAGGATGCCGGAGGGCAGCAGGTGCAGGGCGTATTTCTGGTCACCCACGACCACCGTGTGGCCGGCGTTGTTGCCGCCCTGGTAGCGCACCACATAATCCACCGAACCACCGAGCAGGTCGGTGGCCTTTCCCTTGCCTTCGTCACCCCACTGAGCACCGAGCAGCACAAGTGCGGGCACGCGCGTACACCCCTTCCGGGCGGGGCATGTCCAAGGTCAGGGGCGTACGCGGGTTCACCGCCGCGTGCACCGCGCGACCCACGTCGGCCGCGCAACCGTCGGACCGGATGCCCCGGAATAGACGAAGCCCCTGGCGCAATCGCGCAAGGGGCTCTTGCACAAAAATGCTACCCGAGGAAGCGAGGCAGGACCGAGGTGGCGACCTTCACGACGCCCGATCAGCTGCTGATGGTCATCGACCCGGTCGCCCGGCGCACGGACGGGGAATCCGTGCGGATCGCCAAGGACGTGCTCAGCGCCGGTGCCGTCACCAAGGTGTGTCTGCCCGAGGACGCGGAGGAGTTCGACCGCGCCCTGGCCCGGCGCGGAGCGCGCCGGCCGGTCGTGGTCGGCGACGACCGGGCGCTGCTGCGGGCGGTGTCGCTGCTGCACCGGCGGCGGGAGCTGGCGGACTGCGTGCTGTCCGTGGTGCCGGTCGGGAATGTCATGTCCCTGGCCCACTCGCTGGGGGTGCCGCCCGGTCCGGTGGCCGCGGCACGCACGGTGCTCGACGGGGTGGTGCGCCGGCGCGATCTGCTCGTCGACGACAGCGACGGGGTGGTGCTGGGCGCGCTGCACATCCCGCCGCCCGGCGACCGTCCGGGGGCGGCCCGGGCGCGGGGCGGGCCGGCGGACACGCCGGCGGACGACGCCCCGGCCGGTGCGGGTGCGGGCCGGGACTGGCTGCGGACCTGCCAGTCGCTGGTGCGGACCCTGGTCGCGCGCCCGCCCCGGGCGGCGGGCGCCGCCGGACGGCGGCCGGTGCGGCTGCGGGTGGAGGTCGACGGGGTCACGGTGGTCGACCTGGACCGGCCGGTGGAGGCGGTCACCGTCACGCCGGGCGCCGAGGGGCGCGCGCAGATCCGGGTGCGGCCGCTGCCCGGCCCCGGCGCCCAGGCCGCACCGCTGCCGGCCGAGGGCCGCACGGTCACCGTCTCCGGCGCGCACTTCCGCTACCGGGCGGACACGGAGATCTCCGGACCGGTGCGGACCCGGACGTGGACGGTGCACCGGGACGCCTGGGCGCTGGTCGTGCCGCAGTCCACGCCGGGGTGAGCGCCGTGCACCGGGGCAGCACCGGGCCTTCGGGATCAGCGCCGTGCACCGAGGGTGCGGGCCGGGCGCCGTGCACCGAGGGTGCGGGCCGGCTGCCCGGCGGTCACCCCACCTCCACGCTCAGCCCCTTCAGCCCCCTGATCACGAAGTTCGGCGTGCGCTCCGGCTCCGCCGCCAGGCGCAGCGTCGGGGCCTTGCGCAGCAGGGCGGTCAGCGAGGCCGCCAGTTCCATGCGGGCCAGCGGGGCGCCGATGCAGTAGTGGATGCCGGCGCTGAAGGAGATGTGCGGGTTGTCGCGGCGGGCGAGGTCCAGGCGCTCGGGCTCGGCGAACACCGCCGGGTCGTGGTTGGCGGACCCGAACAGCAGGGCCAGCTCCGCGCCCCGCGGGATCGTCGTGCCGTCGATCTCGATCTCGTCCAGGACCCAGCGCTCGAACAGCTGCAGCGGGGTGTCGTAGCGCAGCAGCTCCTCCACGGCCGAGGGGACCAGGCCGTGGTCGGCCCGGAGCGCGGCCAGCTGGGCAGGGTTGCGGAACAGCGCCCACCAGCCGTTGACCGTCGCGTTGACCGTGGCCTCGTGGCCCGCGTCGAGCAGCAGCACCGCCGTGGAGATCATCTCCTGCTCGGTGAGCCGGTCGCCCTCGTCGTGGGCCGCGATCAGCCCGGAGATCAGGTCGTCGCCCGGGGCCCTGCGGCGCTCGGCGATCAGCGCGCGCAGATACCCGGAGAACTCCACCGACGCCCGCACCGCCGCCTCGGCCGCCCGCGGCGTGGGGTTCAGCTCGTACATCCCGCAGATCGCCGCCGACCAGGGCCGCAGCTGTGCACGGTCCGCCTCGGGAATGCCCAGCATCTCGGCGATCACCGCGACCGGCAGCGGTTCGGCGACGTCCGTCAGCAGGTCGCCGCCCCCGTCGCGCACCAGGCCGTCGACCAGCTCGCCGGCCAGGCGGTGCACATACGGCCGCAGCCGCTCCACGGTGCGCGGGGTGAACGCCTTGGACACCAGCCGCCGGATCCGGGTGTGGTCCGGCGGCTCCAGATCCAGCATCCCGTGGTCGTTGAGGGTGTGGAACGGCTCGTGCTCCGGCGGGGGCGGGGTACGGCCGAACTCCTCGTGGGTGAACCGGTGGGTGTAGGTGCGGCCCAGGCGCCGGTCGCGCAGCAGCGCCGCCACGTCCGCGTGGTGCGGCACCAGCCACTGGTTGCTCGGCTCGTAGTACAGCACCCGTCCGCGAGCGCGCAGCTCGGCGTAGGCGGGGTAGGGGTCGGCGAGGAACGCCGGGTCCCAGGGGTCGAACGGGAGGTCGCGGACAGCAGCCATGCCCGGGACGCTAGCCCGCCGGCCGGTCGCGGACCAGGGGGTGTGCGGCCGGTGCCACGGCTCGCGCCGCCGGGACCTCAGTACCCCGAGGGCCGGACGAGGCCGCACTCGTAGGCGAACACCGCGGCCTGGGTGCGGTCGCGCAGCGACAGCTTGGTCAGGATGCGGCTCACATGGGACTTCACCGTCTGCTCGGCGACGACCAGCCGCTCGGCGATCTCCGCGTTGGACAGTCCCTGGGCGATGAGGGCGAGCACCTCCGTCTCCCGCTCGGTGAGTTCGCCGACCCGTTTCTTGAGCGGGGAGCGGGGCCGGTTGTCCATCCGGGAGAACTCGGCGATCAGCCGGCGGGTGACGCCCGGCGCCAGCAGCGCGTCGCCGGCCGCGACGACCCGCACCGCCTCGGCCAGCCGGTCGGCGGAGGCGTCCTTGAGCAGGAACCCGGACGCCCCGGCCCGCAGCGCCTCGTACACGTACTCGTCGAGGTCGAACGTGGTCAGCACCAGCACCTTGGTACCGGGTGTCCCGGCGGTGATCCGGCGGGTGGCCTCGATGCCGCTGAGCTGGGGCATGCGGATGTCCATCAGGACCACGTCCGGGGTGAGTTCGGCGACCTTGGCGACCGCGTCCAGGCCGTCCACCGCCTGCCCGACCACCTCGATGTCCGGCCGGGCGTCGAGCAGCACGCCGAACCCCTCCCGGACCATCTGCTGGTCGTCGGCGATCAGTACGCGGATGCTGCCGCTCGTCATGGCCTTCCTTCCCCTGCCGGGTCTTCTTCTGTCGGGGCTGGTTGTGTCGGGTCTTCTTCTGTCGGGTGCGGTGAACCGGTCATCACCGGCGCGTCCGCACCTGCCGTGGGCGCGGCCGGCGGGTGCAGGCGGACCACGGGCAGGCCGTCCGGGTCGTCGTGCTCGATGCGCGGGGCGGGCAGCAGCGGGCCGTCGAGCGAGGTGCCGCCGTCGTGGGGCAGGAACGCGGAGACGGCGAACCCGCCGTGCGGCGTGCGGGCGGCGGTGACCTGCCCGCCGAGCATGGCCGCCCGCTCCCGCATGCCCAGCAGGCCGTGGCCGGCGCCCGGCGACGCCGGGACGGCCCGCTTCGGCGCGGAGTTGACGATGTGCAGGCGCAGGCCCTCGGCGACGTGGACGACCTCGACCCGGACCGTGGAGCCGGGGGCGTGCCGCAGGGCGTTGCTCAGCGCCTCCTGCACGATGCGGTACGCCGACAGCTCCACGCCCGGCGGATAGCTCCGGGCGGTACTGCGCTCGTCCGTCACCTCGAGAGCGACGGCGAGTCCGGCGGCACGGGTGTTCTCCACCAGGGCGCCGAGCCGGTCGAGGGTGGGCTGCGGGGCCTGCGGTGCGGCGGCGGTGCCGGGCTCGCCGAGGCCGTAGGGGTCGTCGGGGTCGGCGGAGCGCAGCACGGCGAGCACCCGGCGCAGTTCGGTGAGCGCCTCCAGGGCGTTGTGCCGGATGCCGGCCAGGTTCTCCTTGAGCTTCTCCGACGGATTCTCCGTCAGATGCTCGGCGACCTGCGCCTGGATGGAGATGACCGACATGTGGTGGGCGACCACGTCGTGCAGTTCGCGGGCGATGCGGCTGCGTTCCTCCAGCAGGGTGCGGCGGGCCCGCTCCTCGGCGGTGAGCGATGTCTGCTGCACCAGTTCCGCCCGGGCCTCGCGGCGCCCGCGCAGGGCGATGCCCAGCACCACCACGACCGCGGACAGGGCGGTGGTGACCACGGCGGTGGACTGCTGGTCACCCGCGCCCACCGGCACCTGCAGGACGTAGGTGACCAGCACGGTCAGCGCCAGCACCTCCAACGCGACCCGGGTGCGCACCCGCAGGGCGAGCAGCAGCAGGACGAACAGGTGACCGATGAGTCCGGCCGCGGTCCACGGCCACTGGAACCCGTCCACCCGCCCGCTCTCCAGGGAGGGCTGCACGGTGACCGCCAGCAGGATCGCCGAGGCCAGGGACAGCCACCACGCCGCGACCGGCCGCCGCAGGGCCAGCACCACCGCCCCCGCCTGGCCCAGCGCGAGCGGGAAGGCGTACTGGGCGACCACCTGCCCGGAGTTCATCTGGTACGACACACCGCCGATGAAGACACCGAACGCGGCCAGGCACACCACCACTTGGGGCAGCCGGCGCAGCCGGCCGGTGACGGGCAGGGGATAGGGCCGCATGGTGCACAGATCGTCCCGCAGCGTCCGCAACCCGCGCAGCACGGCGTTCACCCCGGACAGCAGGACGGCTTTCCCCCTCGACATCACCCGACCACCCTAGGGTGCGGGGCGTCGTCCGCGCCCGGGTGCACCGCCCGTGCCCCGCGCCGGCCGGTGGTGCGCTCCCAGCCGTGGAAGGCCGCCCAGCACACCATCAGGGCGAGGGCGAACACCGGCAGCCAGGCCAGGCGGGCCACCACCCAGCCCGGATGGTCGGGCAGGGTGTGCAGGCCGGGCAGGCGCCCGGCGAGCAGACCGGTGGCGGTGGTCGCCATCAGCGCCGTCTGGTGCCACAGGAAGACCGTCATCGCGGACAGGTTGGCCAGGGCCACGGCCGCCCAGACGAGCGGACGGCGCATCGCGCGGCGCAGCGGCTCGCGCAGCAGCAGGGCCAGGCCGCACTGGGCGAGGCCGAAGGTGACGGCGGCCAGCGTCGGCGGGTTGAGGTTGGAGACCGCCGCGCCCGGGACGCCGACCATCGACGCCGGATAGCCCGCCAGGACGACGAGCCCCGCGGTGGCCACCGCACCGCCGGCCAGCAGCGCCCAGCCCGTGCGGCGGCCGCACAGCTCCCCGCGGGCCCAGGCGGCGCCGAGGGTGAACGGCACCAGCCAGCCGGCGGGCAGGTTGATCCAGCCGAGCAGGCCGGGGGCGCCGAAACCGAACCGCAGCAGGTCGACATGGAGCACGACGGCCAGCGGCCACACCGGGTGCAGCCGGGTCAGCAGCGGTGTCGCGGCCGTCAGCGCGGCGAGGACCAGCAGGAACCACAGCGGGGACAGGGCCAGCTTGACCAGGGTGCGCACCGTGCCCGGTTCCGCGCCGCCCAGCAGCAGCGCGACCGCCACGACCGTCCACAGGGCGAGGACGGCGGCGACCGGCCGGAACAGCCGGGCGAGCCGCCGGCGCAGCCACGGCCCGTGGCCGACTCCGCGGGCCTGCGCCGACAGCCGGCCGCGGGTGGTGACATAACCGCTGACCAGGAAGAACACCGCGAGGGTCTGGAACGCCCAGGAGAACGGCGTCAGGCCGGGCAGGTACTGCAGGGGGCTCGCGGTGTGCAGCTCGGGACGCGCACCGGCCGGCACGACCAGCGCCGTGACCAGCCAGTGGCCCAGCACCACACCGAGGATCGCCCACGCCCGCAGCGCGTCGACCGCACGGTCCCGCTCCGGCGGGGTGGCCTCGTCGATCCGCCGGGCCGCGGCGGACACCCGGGCCGGCAGGCTCGGCGGCGACGGCCTGCCGGGCCGGCGGCCGACGGCGGGCCGGGGCGCGGCGGGCGCCGCCGCGCGGGCTGTGTCGCGGATCCGCCCGGTCATCGCGCTCCTCCGTCCACCGTGAACTCGGTGCCCAGGACGATGCGGGCCAGGTGGGTCAGGCAGGCGGAGCCGGGGGCGAAGTAGGAGCTGTGGCCGCCGGCTCCGGCCGGGAAGGTGCGCGCACCGAACGCCGGGGCCATCGGGTCGGTGCCGAACCCGACCGTGGTCCCGAACAGCGCGGCCCGCACGTGCGGCACATGGGCCACCCAGTCGTCCGCGGTGCGGCCGGCCCAGACGCGGGCCGGGGTGTGCAGCCCGGCCACGCTGCCGGCGCCGGTGCCGGGGCTGCCGAGGAGCACGATGTCGTCCACGGGCAGCCGGTCGGCGGACCGGCCGCACACCACCGAACCGTAGGAGTGGCACACCAGGGTGATCCGTGCGGTGCGGCCGAGCAGGTCCCGCAGCTCGTGCACCGTCCGCCGCAGGCGGGGGGCCGCCTGGTCGGCGCGGCTCGTGGTCAGCACGGTGGTGCTGACGGTGCCGGGGGTGCGGTAGCCGAGCCAGGCCACGACCGCGGTGCGGCCCGGAGCGCGTCGGGCGAGCTGAGCGGACAGTGCCTGGGCGTCCGCGTGGAAGCGGTCGTAGGTGTCGAGGGAGGTGTCCGAGCCGGGCACCAGCACGGCCACCCGGTCCGCACGCGTCAGGTCGCCGAACACCTCGGTGACCAGGCCGGGGCCTCGTCCGTCGAAGGCGAGCAGCCGCCGTCCGGGCGCCGCCAGCCGCCGCTCCGCCTCGGCCCGCCGCGCGTCGCCGTGCGCGGCGGCCCACCGTGCGGCCCGCGCCGCGTCCGCCCGGTGCGCCGCGTACGCCGCGTCGAGCGTCGTCCGGCTCGGTGCGGCGACGGCCGCCGGGGCCGGGGCGGGAACCTCGGGCCGGGCCGCGGCCGACAGCGGGACCACCACGGCCGTGGCGACGAGGGCGGCCAGCAGGGCCCGCCACCACCGCGCCCCGCGCCGCCCGGCACGCCTCGTCCCTGCGTCACCGGTCGCGCCACCGGTACGCGTCTTCGCGTCCGCGACGGCCCGGCCCGTCCGTTCCTCGTCCATGGGTCGTCCCCTCCGTCGCGCTCGCCCGTCGAGCGCATCCGGAGGGGACCGTACGGAGCGGCCGGTGTCGTCCGCGTCCCGCTGCGGAGCCGTCCTCGGTCGTAGCTCTCAAGTACTACGGGTACGGGTACGCCAGGGGCCGGCTCCCCACGGGGACGACGACGGCCGCGGTGGCCGCTCACCGTGCACAGGCCCGTTCACCAGGCCAGTTGGGCGATCTCCTCGGCGACCACCGCGCAGGCGCCCGTGCCGGGGTCGATCAGCGGGAAGTGCCCGACGTCCTCCAGGAGGGTCAGGCCCACCAGTTCGCCGGCCTTGGCCGCGGCCGTCGTGTAGGCCTCCGCCACCGCCTGCGGCACGTCCACGTCCCCGCGGCCCTGCACGATCGTGGTCGCGATACCGGTGGGCAGCAGCATCGCCGGGTCGGCGTACGGGCGGCGCACCGAGAACTGATCGTCCCCGCCCAGCAGTTGCCGCGCGGCGTCGCCGCACACGCCGAGCTTGTCGGCGACCTCGAAGTCGGCGATCGGGGCGAGGGCGACCACACCGCGCAGCGGTGCGGGCCGGTCGGTGCGCCAGGGCGCGTCGGCGGGCAGCATGTGCCGGGCCGCGGCCCACAGCACCAGATGGCCGCCCGCGGAGTGCCCGGTGAGCACCATGCGCCGCGCATCGGCCTGCGGAAGCTGACGTTCCACCAGTCCGGGCAGGGCGTCGAGCGCGGCGGCCACGTCGTCGAAGGTGTCCGGCCAGCGGCCCGCCACCGGCTCTCGGCCCTCCGCGTCACCGCCCGCGGGCCCGCGCCGGTACTCGACGCTGGCCACGGCGAACCCCTGGTGGGCTAGGAAGGCCGCGAACGGCGAGATGTGCCGCCGGTCGTACGGTGCCCGCCACGCACCGCCGTGCACGACCACGACGAGCGGGGCCGGCGCACCGGGGACCGGGGAACGGGAGGTGCGCGGGGCGTAGAAGTCGATCAGCTGGTCGGGGTGGTCGCCGTAGGCAGCGGTGCTGTCGGGCTCGGCCGGCGGCCGGGACAGCAGCGACTGCTTCTCCGCGGCGGAACGGGCGGCGGTCCGCGCGTCCGCCTCACGGCCGACGGCGCTCCCCGGTTCGGCTCCCTCGCGGCGTGCGGCGGCGTCCGACATGCTCCAACCTCTCAGCGACTGAACGGATAGGGCGGATCAGGGGTGGGGGGCGGCGTGTGCACCGTTGGCGGGACGGTACCAGGCCGGTGACATGGCGCCGACACGCGGATATGACGCGCTGTGCGGCGCACCGGCAGGGGCGCGGTGCCGGGCGTGACCGCGCCCCCGTCCGGCGGCACGTCACGTCCCGGCGAGCACCCGGCCCAGCACCCGCGCCGCCCGCTCCACGTCGGCGAACCGCAGGTACAGCGGTGTGAACCCGAACCGCAGCACGTCCGGGTGCCGGAAGTCGCCGACCACACCGGCGGCGATGAGCCGTTCCATCACCGGCCCGGCGTCCGGGCAGCGCAGCGCCACCTGGCTGCCCCGTTCCTCGTGCGCCCGCGGCGTCACGCACTCCACCCGCCCGGTGGGCACGTACGCGGCCACGCAGTCGAGGAAGAAGTCCGTCAGCGCCAGCGACTTGGCCCGCACCGCCTCGACCGACACCCCGTCCCACACGTCGAGCGCCGCCTCCAGCGCGAGCATCGACAGGATGTCGGGGGTGCCGACCCGGCCGCGCACGGCGCCCTCGGCCGGCACATAGGTGGCGTGCATGCCGAAGGGTTCGGCGTGCGAGGTCCAGCCGGGCAGCGGAGAGTCGAAGCGGTCCTGCAGCGCACGGCGCACGTACAGGAACGCGGGGGCGCCCGGGCCGCCGTTGAGGAACTTGTAGGTGCAGCCGACCGCCAGGGCGACCCCGTGCTCGTCCAGCCCCACCGGCAGGGCGCCCGCGCTGTGGCACAGGTCCCACACCGCGTACGCGCCCGCCTCGTGCACCGCGGCCGTCAGCGACGGCAGGTCGTGCAGCCGGCCGGTGCGGTAGTCGACGTGGTTGAGCAGCACGGCCGCGGTGCGTCCGGACAGCGCGCCGGGCACCTCCTCGGGCACCACCGGGCGCAGCGTGCACCCGGTCATCCGGGCCGCCGAGCCGGCGATGTACCCGTCCGTGGGGAACGTCGTGGCGTCGACGAGGATCTCGTCCCGCGGCCCGGAGCCCTGCTGCTCCTGCCGGGCCAGGCGGACCGCCGCCACCAGCGCCTTGAAGACGTTCACGCTGGTGGAGTCGCCCACCACGATCTGGCCGGGTGCCGCCCCGAGAAGCGGGGCGATCCGGTCGCCGATCCGTTCGGGCGCGGTCCACCAGCCGCTCTCCTGCCAGGACCGGATCCGCAGCTCGCCCCACTCGCGGCGCACCACGTCCGCGAGCCGGTCCGGCACATGCCTGGGCAGGGCGCCCAGCGAGTTGCCGTCCAGATAGACCACGTCGTCGAGGACGAACCGGTCGCGCAGGGCGCGCAGCTCGTCGGCGGCGTCCAGTTTCTCGGCCCGGCGCAGCAGTTCCGGGGCACCGGCGGATGCAGACTCAGACAGTTCACACATACGACCGCGCCGTCCACAGTTCGGGGAACACGTATGTCTGCGCCCGTTTCTCCAGCCAGGCGACTCCGGCGGAGCCGCCCGTGCCGGGTTTGGCGCCCATGGCACGCCGGGTGGCGACCAGATGGTCGTTGCGCCAGCGCCACACCAGTTCGGCCACGTCCGTCAGCACCTCGCCCAGCCGGACCAGGTCCTCGGGGCCGTCGCCCGCGTAGATGTCCGCCCAGGCCGCCTCCACGGCGGGCGAGGGCTCGTGGCGCTGCGCGACGTCACGGCCGAGGACCTCGTCCGGGATGGCGTATCCGCGGCGGGCCAGCAGCCGCAGCACCTCGTCGTACAGGCTCGGTTCGTGCAGCGCCTTCTCCAGTTCGCGGTGGGCGCGCGGCGACCCGCGGTGCGGGACGAGCATCGACGCGGACTTCTCGCCGAGCAGGAACTCCACCCGCCGGTACATCGCGGACTGGAAACCGGACCCCTCGCCGAGGGCGCCGCGATAGCTGTTGAACTGAGCGGGGGTCAGCTGGGCGAGCGGTCGCCAGGAGGCGTTGAGCGCCTCCAGTTCCCGTACGGAACGTTTCAGCGCGGCGATCGCCGTCGGCACGTCGTCCGCGCGCAGGGCGCGGGACGCGGTCTCCCACTCGTGGACCAGACAGGTGAACCACAGCTCCATCACCTGGGTCGTGACGAGGAAGACCATCTCCCCGGGATCGTCGGACAGAAGGTGCTGCAGATGGGTGAGCACGTCGGCGTGGACGTAGTCCTCGTAGGGGGTGGTGCCGTCGAAGTCGAGTTGCGGGGTGACGTGCTCGACGGCCTCAGCGGGCCGAGGGGTCGGCTGAGCCTGGTGGGACATCGCTGTCTCCTGCTGTACTCCGGGTAGCGGTCCGCCCCTGCCGATGCCGGCACGGGGGCCCCGGTCCCCACCCGCATCCTGCGCAGCATCCCCGGGGATCGCAAGGCCCGCCCGGACGGGCCGGGCGGGCCGTCGTGCTCCGACGGGCGCAGGATCCGACGTGCGCGGCGGGGATCAGCCCAGGGTGCGGGCGGCCGTCTCCGAGGAGTCCTTCAGGAACTGGGTGCAGCGCTCGTACTCGTCCTGCTCACCGATCGCCTGGGCGGCACGCGCCAGCGCGTGCAGGGCGCGCAGGAAACCGCGGTTCGGCTCGTGCTCCCAGGGCACCGGGCCGTGCCCCTTCCAGCCGTTGCGGCGCAGGGCGTCCAGGCCGCGGTGGTAGCCGGTCCGGGCGTAGGCGTACGCCTCCACGGCCGCGCCCCGCTCCAGGGCGTCCTCGGCGAGCTGCGCCCAGGCCAGCGAGGACGCCGGGTGACGGGAGGCGACCTCGGCGGGCGGGGTGCCCTGGGCGAGCAGGGTGCGGGGCTCCGGGTCGTCGGGCAGGTGGGTGGGGGGCGGACCGCCCAGCAGATTCTCGTGAAGCGTCATGGTCCCAGTCTGCTCGATCACCGCTGGATCGCGGCGCGGACGGTCCGCCACGGGCACGCGGGCACCCGGGGACGCGGGCATGCGGGGACGCGCGAGCGCGGCGCGCCGGGCGCCCGGACGCACACCGGGGCCCGGCGGCGGACACGCACCGGGGCCCGGCACGCGCGGTGCGTGCCGGGCCCCGGGTGAGGCGATGACGCCGTCGCCTCGGCGGGCGACCGGCGTGACCGCGCTCAGGCGCCTTACTTGATCTTCGAGCCGGCCGAGCGCAGGTGCCGGCAGGCCTCGACCACACGCCGGGCCATGGAGGCCTCGGCGAGCTTGCCCCAGGTGCGCGGGTCGTAGGCCTTCTTCGAGCCGACCTCGCCGTCGACCTTCAGCACGCCGTCGTAGTTCTTGAACATGTGGTCGGCGACCGGGCGGGTGAAGGCGTACTGGGTGTCCGTGTCGATGTTCATCTTCACCACGCCGTTCTCCAGCGCGGTGTGGATCTCCTCCAGGGTGGAGCCGGAACCGCCGTGGAAGACGAAGTCGAACGGCTTGCTGTCGGCCGGGCGGCCGAACTTGGCGGCGACGCCCTCGTTCAGCTCCTTGAGCAGCTCGGGACGGAGCACCACGTTGCCCGGCTTGTACACGCCGTGGACGTTGCCGAAGGAGGCGGCCAGCAGGTAGCGGCCCTTGTCGCCGAGGCCGAGGGCCTCCGCGGTGCGGATCGCGTCCTCGACCGTGGTGTACAGCTTGTCGTTGATCTCGTGGGAGACGCCGTCCTCCTCGCCGCCGGTCGGGGTGATCTCGACCTCGAGGATGATCCGGGCGGCGGAGGTGCGGGCCAGCAGCTCCTGGGCGATCTCCAGGTTGTCGGCCAGGGTCTCCGCGGAGCCGTCCCACATGTGGGACTGGAACAGCGGGTTCTTGCCGGACTTCACGCGCTCCTCGGAGATCGCCAGCAGCGGCCGGACGTACCCGTCGAGCTTGTCCTTCGGGCAGTGGTCGGTGTGCAGCGCGACGTTCACCGGGTACTTCTCGGCGAGGACGTGCGCGTACTCGGCCAGGGCCACGGCGCCGGTGACCATGTCCTTGCTGTACTGGCCACCGAGGAACTCGGCACCGCCCGTGGAGATCTGCACGATGCCGTCGCTCTCCGCCTCGGCGAAGCCGCGCAGGGCCGCGTTCAGGGTCTGCGACGACGTCACGTTGATGGCCGGGTAGGCGAACTTGCCTGCCTTCGCCCGGTCGAGCATCTCGTTGTAGACCTCGGGGGTTGCGATGGGCATCTGTCCGCTCCTCTATGTGCGGGGTGTTGTGCTTACGGCCCTGACCTAGACCTGGGGGACGTCATCGTCGGCCCCATCTTCGCAGAAGATCCCGGAACCTTCGGACACCTCGTCCAAGCCGTGGACAAGTGGGTCGGCGCGGTGGAAGCCCGCGCGACCCGTGCGCCCGCGCGCGGGATCCGGCTCAGTCCAGCCCCAGCTCGTCCTTCGAGTACGCGAACAGATACGGCACCCCGGCGGTCTGACGGATCTTCTCCGCGGCCCCCGTGGCCCGGTCCACGATCGTCGCCACCGCGACCACCTCGGCGCCCGCCTCGCGCACCGCCTCGACCGCGGTGAGCGGGGAGCCTCCGGTGGTGGAGGTGTCCTCCACGACCAGGACGCGGCGGCCGGCGATGTCCGGGCCCTCCACCCGCCGCTGCAACCCGTGCGCCTTGGCCGCCTTGCGCACCACGAACGCGTCCAGTGTGCGCCCGCGCGCGGCGGCCGCGTGCAGCATCGCGGCGGCGACCGGGTCGGCGCCCATGGTCAGCCCGCCGACCGCGTCGTACTCCAGGTCCGCGGTCAGATCGAGCAGCACCTGGCCGACGAGCGGGGCCGCCGTGCCGTCCAGGGTGATGCGGCGCAGGTCGACGTAGTAGTCGGCCTCGAGCCCCGACGACAGGGTCACCTTGCCGTGCACCACGGCCTTGTCCTTGATCTGCTGCAGCAGCTCGCCGCGAACGTCGCTCATGCCGGCCAGCTTATGCGGCACGCCAGGTCCAGGTCGTCGTGGCCTCCAGCGGCTCCAGAAGCGTGACCAGACGCGGGCAGGTGTTCAGGCCGTCGGGCGGGCCGGTCTGCGGCTCCACGCACACCGCGGCCTCCTGCTCGTCGTAGACGACGACCCACTTCTCCGGGCTGGTCACCCGCAGCTGGAGCTGCCCGGGCCAGGTCACGGTGACGTCGACGCCCTCGGGCATGCCGAAGCAGTCGTCCCACGGTCCGGGCTGCGGGTCGATGCGCCGGCCGGTGGGCAGGTGGTCGGCACCGCGCTCCTCCTGCCAGGCGGGCTCGAAGTCCAGGCGGACGTCCTTGCCGCCGAGGTTCCGGTTGAACCACGGGTGCCAGCCGATCTGCGCCGGGAAGCTGGACCCGCGCGGCTCGACGGACATCGTCAGCGTCAGCGAGTCCTCGGTCAGAGTGATCACCTGGGTGACGCGGCCCGGGTAGGGCCAGGGGTCGACGAGGTCGTAGGTGAGCACCGCCTCGTTCGCGGTGACCCGGGCGGTGTCCCACGCGGCGTCGCGGGCGGTGCCGTGGATGGCGTGCGGCGGGGAGTTGAGCGGCATCTGGTGCACCGTGCCGCCGTCACGGAACCGGCCGTCGCGGGTCCGGCCGCACCAGGGAACCATCGGGAAACAGCCGTACCGCTCGCCCTGACGCAGCAGTTCCAGGCCGCCCACCCGGAGCCCGGCGATACGGCCCCCGTTGTCCGGCCGGACGGTCGCCTCCGCGTCGCCCGCGGTCAGCGTGATCTCTTCGTTGCTCACGCGACGAGGCTACTGGTCCGGTGCACAGCGGGCCCGGCGGCGCAGGCGGCCGCCGGGCTGGGTCACCGGCGGCGCCGGACGGCCCGGCCGACGACGATCGCGCCCGCCACCACCAGGGCGGCGGCGGGCGCCGCCCAGCGCAGCGGGGAGCTGGTGGAGACGGTGAGCGGCGCGGGCACGGGGGCGTAACGGCCGCGCGGCGGGGCGTGATCGACCTCCTCCGCGCTGCGCCCGATCATCGTGCGCCGGGCGTGCGCCGCCTCGGCGGGCGGCTGCGCGCCCCCCTCGCCGGCGCCGGTGGCGTCGCTGTCGTCGAGGTCGTCGAGGTCGTCGTCGTCGGCGAGCGGGTCGAGGGAGGACGGCGGGATCTCGGTGTCGAAGACGGAGACGTGCTCGGTGGTCTCGGAGGTGCCGGCACGACCCGGCTCGGCGGTGTCGGCGGCTTCCGGCCGGCCGGTGTCGGCTGCTCCCGGCTCGGCGGTCTCGTAGCTCCCGTCGCTCCCGCCGGAGGACGGTTCCTCGGAGGACGGCTGCTCGGAGGACTGCTCCTCGGAGGACGGCTCCTCGGCGGACGGCTGCTCGGAGGCCGACTGCGCAGAGGCCTTCGCGTCGGTCGCGTCGGCCTGCGGCGGGACCGGGGCGTCGTCCGCGTCCGGGCCGGCCTCGAAGTCTCCCGTCGCCAGTGGGGCGACGTCCTCGGTGGCCGAAGACTGGGCGGTCCCGCCGCTGTCGTGCGACCGGTCCGCCCCGGTGCCGAGGTGGTCCGCGAAACGGTTCAGCAGCCGCAGGACGGCGGCCCGCACCACCTCGGAGTCCAGCTCGGTGATCCGCCCGCCGGCCGAGACGGTGCCGTCGACGGCGAGCACCGAGCCGCCGTCGGTGCCGCGGACGCTCAACCGCAGCGCGAGCTTGACGGTGCCGGCGCCGCGGGCCTCCGCCGCCTCGCCCTCGGCGTGGACGTCGCCGTCGTCGCGGCCCGTCAGGCGCAGGGTGCCGCGGTAGGTGATGGAGGTGCCGCCGATGCGCAGCCGCAGGCGCCCGGTGACGGGCTCGGCGTCCTCCTCCTGCTGGAAGCCGGGGACCGCCCGGGCCACCTGGACGGGGTCGGCGAGCGCCGCCCGCAGCCGCTGGGCCGGGACCGGAACGAACACCTCGTGCTCCATGTCAGCCGAGGTTACCCAGTGACGGCACGGATTACCCCCCTCCGGACGGACCCGGCCGCGGTCATCTGTCGCCCGGCCGCACCAGCCCCGACTCGTAGGCCACCACGACCGCCTGGGCCCGGCTGGTCAGGCCGAGCTTGGTCATCGTGCGGTTCAGGTGGGTCTTGACCGTGGCCTCGCTGATGCTCAGGCGGTCGGCGACCTCGGCATTGGTCAGGCCGCGCGCGACCAGCCCGAGGACCTCGGCCTCCCGGCCGGTCAGGGCGCCGAGCGCGGCCGGCGGGGCGGCACGCGCCGAGGAGTCCTCGGTGCGCCGGGTGAAGGCCTCCACCAGTCGGCGGGTGATGCCGGGCGCGAACAGGCAGTCGCCGTTGTGCACGGCGGTCACCGCCGCGAGCAGCCGTTCGGGGCCCGCGTCCTTCAGCAGGAACCCGGACGCCCCGGCGCGCAGCGCGCCGTACACGTACTCGTCGAGGTCGAAGGTGGTCAGGACGAGCACGCGCGGCGCGGGGCCGTCCGCCTCGGCCAGGATCGCGCGGGTCGCCTCGATGCCGGTCATGCCGGGCATCCTGATGTCCATCAGCACGACGTCCGGCCGGGTCTTCGCGGCCAGCTCCACCGCCTCGGCGCCGTCCGCCGCCTCCCCGACGACCTCCATGCCGGGGGCGGCGCGCAACAACGCGACCAGCCCGCTGCGCACCAGGAACTGGTCGTCGGTCACCAGGACTTTGATCATTCCGTGACGGTGTCTTCCCGGCGTGCGCACCGCTGCGGCGCCGGCAGAGTCAGATGCACGCCGAATCCGCCCCCCGGACGCGGGCCGACGACGATCGTCCCGCCGTAGAGCTTGGCGCGCTCACGCATCCCGATCAAGCCGTGACCGGTGGTCGGCGCCGATCTGGCCGGATCCGGCTCCTTCCGGTGCCGCTCGGGGCCTCCGTCGTCGATGACCGTCGCCTCCACCTCGTCGGCGCGGTAGACCAGCCGCACGGCGGCGCGGGCGCCGTGGGCGTGTTTGAGCACATTGGTCAGGGCCTCCTGCACCACCCGGTACACGCACAGCTGCACCCCGGACGGCAGCGGCCGCGGCTCGCCCTCCACCGTGACCTCGACCCGCACGCCGCCCGCGCGGATCCGGTCGATCATGTCGTGCAGCCGGTCCAGGCCGGGCGCGGGCTCCGCAGCGGCTCCGCTCTCGGCGGCCGTCTCCGGTGCCCCTGGGCCGCGGTGGCCCGTCTCCCCGGCCGGGTCGTCCTTGCGTGTCTCGCCGGCCGCTTCGTCCGCGCGCAGCAGGCCGAGCATGCGCCGCAGTTCGGTCAGCGCCTCGCCGCTGGTGGTGCCGATGACGCCGAGCGCCTCGCGCGCGGTGCGGGTGTCGGAGTCGACGACGTACCGGGCGAGGCCCGCCTGGACGTTGATGACGGCGATGTGGTGGGCGATGACGTCGTGCAGCTCGCGGGCGATGCGGACCCGTTCTTCGGCGACCTCGCGCCGCGCCCGTTCGGCCTGCTCGGCGCGCAGCCGCTCGGTCAGCTCGGCGGTGCGCCGGGCGCTGTGCCCGAACCGCCAGATCACCAGCGGATAGGCGATCGCCTGGCCGACCACGGCCGGCATCGCGTCCGAGTCGCTGACCGCCCCGGCGTAGACCCACACCCCGCCGAGCAG
Organism: Streptomyces thermoviolaceus; assembly: GCF_045209695.1. Lineage (NCBI taxonomy): Bacteria > Bacillati > Actinomycetota > Actinomycetes > Kitasatosporales > Streptomycetaceae > Streptomyces > Streptomyces thermoviolaceus. Next base: position 2,854,982 of record NZ_CP109280.1, read on the forward strand.
GGCGGCGCACCCGGCGGTGATCCGGGTGGGGCGGGCGACGGCCACCGTGTAGAAGGCCACCATGGCGGCCGGGGAGTTCACCACCGGCCAGTGGCCGAGCGACACATAGACGGCCCAGCACAGACGGACGAAGAGGAACACGGCGACCGGAGCCCGGCCGCGCAGGACCAGCGGCAGATTGGCCAGGGCGACCAGCGTCCAGCCGGGCGCGTCCAGCGGGGGCCATCCCTGGGTGGCGGCCTCGGCGCCGAGCAGACAGGCGACGGCGGCCGGGGCCAGCGCCGTCAGGCCGTCGGCCGCGCGGGCGTGCAACCGCATCGCCGCAGCGTAAACCCTGTGCCCGACGCGGCGTCCACCCTGTGGGGTACTGCGCTGGGTGGAGTCGAGCCGCGGCGTACCGCGAGGGTGCACGAGGAGATCGACCCGGTGACGGATTCCGCCGCCGCGCCGTCGCCCGTACCGTGGCCGCGGCGGCGCGAGGGAGACGACGCCGCCGGACAGGAAGAACACGGGGGACACGGGCCCGCGGTACGGGGGAGCTTCGCCGAGCAACCGGGGTCCGTGCGGAAACAGCAGGGGGAGCGCCCCGGCAGGTACGGTGGCCCGTCTCGCTCCGGGGGGTGGCAGGGACGGGCCATCGCCGTGCGGCGCCGCCCACCGTGACGTTTCCTCAGCTGTGGATCGACCGGCCGTGGTCAACCGGCGTACCGGGGGTGCACCAGGGTGGAGGCCGGCAGGCCGGTGATCCTGGTGCGCTGTGCGGCGCGGGCGTCCTCGGCGAGCGAGGCCGCGGTCAGGGTGCGCGGACGCGGGGCCGCGGGGTCCAGGGCGAGCCGCGGGGGCGTGCGCGCGGCGAGGACGAAACCCCAGTCGCGGGCGGCCCGGTCGGTGCCTCGGGTGCGGTCGGGGCCCGCCGCATACGGGGAGTTGCGTCCGTCCACGCGGTAGGGCCGGGTGTGCAGTCCGGCCGCCCGGACGGTCGTCTCCACCGTCCAGTAGGTGCGCCGCCGGGTGGCGACCGGACCGGCGTGCACGACGAGCCGGCCCTCAGGGGTCAGTGCGCGCCGGGCCAGACCGTAGAACTCCTGCGCGTACAGCTTGGTGCTGTCCGTGATCCCGGGGTCGGGCAGGTCCTCGATCACCACGTCGTAGGCCGCCCGGGGTGCGGTGCGCAGCCAGGCGAAGGCGTCGGTGCAGACGGTGTGGACCCGCGGGTCGTCGTAGGAGTGGCCGTTGAGCCGGGTGAGCGCGGGGTCGGTGCGGGCCAGGCGGACGACGGCCGGGTCGAGGTCGACCACGTCCACGCGCCGCACCCCGGGGTGGCGCAGCACCTCGCGGGCGGCGAGTCCGTCGCCGCCGCCGAGGATCAGCACGCGCGCGTGCGGCCCGGCCATCGCCGGATGCACCAGGGCCTCGTGATAGCGGCGCTCGTCCCGGCCGTCGACGCGCAGCCGGCCGTCGAGGAAGAGATGGAACGGACGGCCGTGGGTGCCGCCGGACACGACGATCTCCTGGACGTCGCTCTGCAGCGCCACCCGGACGTCGGCGCCGTAGACCGCGTGCCGTGCGGCGTGTTCGAAGTCGCCGACGAGGACGGCACCGGTGGCGAGCAGGCCGAGCACGGTGAGGTTGGCGACGGTCAGCGTCCACCGGGCGCGCCGGGTCAGGTCCCACCGGAACAGGCCGAGCACCAGCGAGCCGCCGGCGACGACGTTGACCGCGCCGGTCAGCAGCGCGCCGGTGAGCTGGCCCAGCAGCGGCAGCAGCAGGAAGGGGAAGGCGAGCCCGCCGACGAGCGCGCCGACGTAGTCGGCCGCGAACAGGTCGGCGACCGCACCGCCCGCGTCCTGCCGGCGGATGCGCTGGATCAGCTCCATCAGCAGCGGCACTTCGGCGCCGATGAGCAGGCCGATGGTGAGGGAGAAGGCGACCAGCAGCCCGCGCGGTCCGTTCGACCACACCCCGCCCCAGCCGGCGGTCCAGGCGAAGGCCGCGTACAGCGCCATCGCACTGCACCCGCCGACCAGTGCGAGCGTCGCCTCGATGGCGGCGAAACCGGTGGCGGCGTGGCGGCGCAGCCGCTTGGCGGCGAGCGAGCCGATGCCCATCGCGAACACCATCACCGACAGCACCACGGAGGCCTGGGTGACCGAGTCGCCGATCAAGTACGAGGCGAGAGCGACGAGTTCGAGCTCGTAGACGAGTCCGCAGGCGGCGCAGACGAAGACGCCGGCCAGGACGAGGAACCGACCGGTGGCCGGGCGCACGGGCAGCTTCGCCGCACCGCTCGCGGCGGACGCCGCCACGGGGGGCGGGGCCGAGCGGGGCGGGGCCGGGGCGCGCGGTTCGATCACGGTGCGACGGTACGTCAGTGGAGGGGCACGCTTCGTCACCCACACGCGTGAAACGAGTGGCTACCGGTGTACGCGGGTGGTGTGGTGCCGGCGCTGGTCACCACCCGCGTGCGGGTGGCGACCAGCTGACCGTCCTGCGGGTAGGCGTGCCAGGTGCGCCAGTGCACCTGACCCTCCTGACGCTGCGCCAGCATGGCGGTGAAGGCGTGCGGGCTGCCCGGGAAGACACCGGCCAGTCCGTGGGGATGGTCGGAGACGAGGGCCAGCAGCTCCTGGGCGCGTCCGGCGAACGACCCGGGCGAGAGCACCTCCACCCGGGCCGCGAACTCGTACTCCCAGTCGCCGACCCGCTTGGCGACCCCCAGCGGCAGGGGCGTGCTGGATCCCGGGATGCATGCGACGGTCTCCGAACAGGTGCCCCACGGCTCCTCCAGGAGGACCTGGTGGGAGGCGCCGAGCAGCCGCAACTGCAGTCGTGCGCCCGACAGTTCGAGGTCGAGGGTGGCCAGTGCGGGCAGCGGCTCGCGCCCCAGGGCCCAGGCGAGGTCCGCGGCGCGGGTGTCGGTGTAGGAGGTGGTGAGGGTCGTGAGCATGGATCGGCTCCGCTAGCACGCAAAGAGAGAAGGCGAGTCGGGCCGGCGCGCCCCGGTCGACTCAGGGCGGACAGCCCGGTCGGTCCGGTTCGAAGAGATGATGAGCAGAACGCCCTGGGGCTGCGTCGGCGCTTCAAAAGCCAACCACGAACGGCCTAGTCTCCACAGCGTTTTTACCCAAGTCCGGGAGGTTTACATCCCTCAGAGGGCTTATGTGCTCAACTGTTCAACAACGGCGCGCGCCAGGGCGCGCGAGGACACCACACCAGGGCGCGCACAAACCGAGCGCTCCGGCGCACCTCTTCGAGCGCCCACGGCGCACAAGGACCCGGATCCGCCGGGTCCATGCCCATGTCCGAACACGCAACAGCCGTGTACAGCACCCTCGTTGACCTCGATGGCACCTCGCCCGGGTCCGCTTCCTCGGGCTTGCGGCCTCCTCGGCCCGGATCCGCTCCCCGGGCTTCCGTCCCCCTCGGCCCGGATCCGCTCCCCGGGCTTCCGTCCCCCTCGGCCCGGATCCGCCTTCTCGGGCTTCCGTCCCCCTCGGCCCGGTGGCCCGTCCGCGCAGGACCGGGCCCACCGGACCGAGGACCGGACCCCTCCCCCGGCTTCCGGCTTCCGGGTCAGCTGCCGCCGCCGCAGCCTCCTCCGCCGCCGCCTCCGCATCCCCCGCCGCCGCACGACGAGCCGCAGGAGGAGTGGCCGCCCGAGTGGTGGCCGCCGTGATGGCCGCCGGACGACGAGTCGCCGCCGCCCCAGTCCCAGTCGCCGGAGGCCCACCAGCCGGCGCCCCCGGAGCCGAACGCCCGGGCCCGCCGCCGCTTCCTCTGCCGTCCGATGCTGCTGGTACGCATCCCGCTGATCGTCGCGATCCCTGCGGCCACGACCATCACCGCGAGCACCGCCAGGGCGATGGAGATCACCATGGCGTCACGCTCCCTTCTTCTCCCCCGTCAGTACCGTCGGGAGCGCCCCCGTGGGCGCCTCGTTCGGCGTGTGCAGCGGTGATGCCCGGCCCTGTCACCGGCCAAAGCCGGGTTGAGCAAGCTCTGAGGTGGGCACGCGACGACGGCCCGTGGCCCGCGCGCACCGTCTCCGAGCCACGTGTGCACGAGCCGGCCCGCACGTCGAGCCACGTGTGCACGAGCCCGCCCGCGCCTCGCGCTGGATGTGCACGAGCCCGTCCGTGCCGCCGCCGCGGTCTCGGCCGCCGCGGCGGCACGCCGACGGGCGAGGGGGCCTGAGTACCCGTACCCGGCGATCAGCAGGGCGAGGAGCACGAGGGTCTCGGCCGTCCCCCACACCCAGATGGACGCGCCGGCCTGCTCGGGCGGCGACTGGGCAGGCACCCCCACTCGAAACGTCAACACTCTTCGGACCGGACCATGGACGCCACACGGCCGGACACGGTTGAGGAACCACGCGGCTTCGGCGCAGGATGACCGGCATGACCTCCAGCGCACGCCCGATCCTCAACCGCCGGCTCGCCGCGTTCGGGACGACGATCTTCGCAGAGATGTCCGCCCTGGCCGCCGCGACCGGGGCGATCAACCTGGGGCAGGGGTTCCCGGACACCGACGGCCCCGAGGAGATCCGCGAGGCGGCGGTACGGGCGCTGCGCGACGGACGCGGCAACCAGTACCCGCCGGGCCCCGGCGTGCCGGAGCTGCGCACCGCGATCGCGGCCCACCAGCAGCGGCGCTACGGCCTGACGTACGACCCGGACACCGAGGTGCTGGTCACCGCCGGCGCCACCGAGGCCATCGCGGCGTCGCTCCTGGCCCTGGTGGAACCCGGGGACGAGGTCGTCGCCCTGGAGCCCTACTACGACTCGTACGCGGCCTGCATCGCGATGGCGGGCGGGCGGCGCGTCCCGGTGACGCTGCGCCCGCACGACGGCGCGTTCCGGCTGGACCTGGACGAGCTGCGGGCGGCCGTCACCGACCGCACCCGGCTGCTGCTGATCAACACCCCGCACAACCCGACCGGGACGGTCCTCACCCGCGAGGAGCTGGCCGCGATCGCCGAGCTGGCCGTCGAGCGGGACCTGCTGGTGGTCACCGACGAGGTGTACGAGCACCTGGTCTTCGACGACGCCGTCCATGTGCCGATCGCCACGCTGCCCGGGATGCGCGAGCGGACCGTGACCATCAGTTCGGCCGGCAAGACATGGTCGTACACGGGGTGGAAGGTCGGCTGGGTGACCGCGTCGCCCGCGCTGGTCACGGCGGTGCGCACGGCGAAGCAGTTCCTGACGTACGTCTCGTCGGGGCCCTTCCAGTACGCGATCGCCGAGGCGCTGAACCTGCCCGAGGACTACTTCACGGCGCTGCGGGAGGATCTGCGGGCCAAGCGGGATCTGCTGGCGACGGGGCTGGAGAAGGCCGGCTTCGCGGTGTTCCGGCCGGCCGGCACGTATTTCGTCACCGCCGACATCCGCCCCCTCGGGGAGAGCGACGGCTTCGCCTTCTGCCGGTCGCTGCCCGAACGCGCCGGCGTGGTGGCCATCCCGAACGCCGTCTTCTACGACCACCGCGAGGAGGGGGCGCCGTTCGTGCGGTTCGCCTTCTGCAAACGGCAGGAGACCCTGCGGGAGGCCGCCGAGCGGCTGGCGGGCCTGCGCCACGGGTGAACGGCCCCGCGGCCGCGCGGGCGCTGCTCGTGACGCACGACGCGGGCACTGCTCATGACGCATGACGACAGCCCGGCCCCAAGAGCCGGCCTCACGGGGCCGGTGTCCTGGGTGCCGGGCTGTCGTGTGCGTGTGGTGCCCGTGTCCGTGCGGTCGCCGTCACGCGTGCGCCGGGGCGGGCGGCACGGTCACGCCTCGCCGTCGTCCTGCGGGCGGTCGGCGTCGTTGATCTCTCCCTCCAGGCCCAGCTGCTCGATGAGCCACCGGTCGAACTCGATGGCGGCGCGCACCCAGCTCACGGTCGAGGACACGAAGTGCTCCAGGCTCACGCCCATGCCGATGAGCATCTGCGCCTCGCCGATCAGGCGCACGGTGCCGTCGTCGTGGGTGTGGGTGTACACCTTCGGCCACAGGGTGCGGCGGTTCCAGTCGTCGATGGACTCCAGCAGCTGCGGCTTCTCGTCGATCTTGTGCGGCCGGTCGTAGAACGTCCGCACGGAGAAGACCTGCTGCTCGGCCTCGCCGCGGAACATGAAGTACGTGCGGAACTGCTCCCACGGAGCGACGAGGTCGCCCTCCTCGTCGACCAGGTGCTTGAGTTCCATCTGGTCCAGGAGCTGCTTCACGAGGTCCTGATCCGGGACGACGGGGCCCGCCGGTCCTTGGGGCTGCGGATTGGGCTGACCCCCGAAGTTCGGAATCGAGGACGGGTCGATGCTCACCGTGTTTTTCCCTTCGTACGGATCCTGCCATCCTCCCCCATGCGGGGAGGGGGGTGGCAAGCCCCGCGACGGGCTTGTCAGCCCTCGGCTGACACGATCGGGCCGGACGGGTGGCCGCGGGCCCCACCCGGCGGAACCGGAACGTCCGCGGCAGCCGGGCCGACCGGTGACGACGCCCGGCGCGGCGGGCTCCCGGCACGCCGCGGGCCGCCACCCGACGGGTGACGGCCCACCGCGGACGGGGTCGGATCACAGGGTCTTGCCGGTGGCCGGCCCCACCAGCAGGCCCTCGCCGAAGCGGTCGACGCGCACCGTGTCGCCGTCCTTGATCTCGCCGGCCAGGATCTCCTTGGCCAGCCGGTCGCCGATGGCGGTCTGCACCAGCCGGCGCAGCGGGCGGGCGCCGTAGGCCGGGTCCAGGCCCTCCTCGGCGAGCCACTCCAGCGCCTCGTCGGTGACCTCCAGGGTCAGGCGCCGCTCGTGCAGGCGCCGGGCCAGCCGGTCGATCTGCAGCTTGGCGATCCGGCTCAGCTCCTGCTTGGTCAGCGCGGAGAAGACGACCAGGTCGTCCAGCCGGTTGAGGAACTCCGGCTTGAACGAGGCGCGGACCACCTCCAGCACCTGCTCCCGCTTCTCCTCCTCGCTGGTGATCGGGTCGATCAGGAACTGGCTGCCCAGGTTGGAGGTGAGGATCAGGATGGTGTTGCGGAAGTCGACCGTGCGGCCCTGACCGTCGGTCAGCCGGCCGTCGTCCAGGACCTGAAGGAGGATGTCGAAGACCTCCGGGTGGGCCTTCTCCACCTCGTCCAGCAGGATCACGCTGTACGGGCGGCGGCGCACCGCCTCCGTCAGCTGGCCGCCCTCCTCGTAGCCGACGTAGCCGGGCGGGGCGCCGACCAGCCGGGCCACGCTGTGCTTCTCGCTGTACTCCGACATGTCGATGCGGACCATGGCCCGCTCGTCGTCGAAGAGGAAGTCGGCGAGCGCCTTGGCCAGCTCCGTCTTGCCGACACCGGTCGGGCCGAGGAAGAGGAACGAGCCGGTGGGCCGGTCCGGGTCGGAGATGCCGGCGCGGCTGCGGCGCACCGCGTCGGAGACCGCGCGCACCGCCTCGCTCTGGCCGATCAGCCGCTTGCCGATCTCCTCCTCCATGCGCAGCAGCTTCTGCGTCTCGCCCTCCAGCAGCCGGCCGGCCGGGATGCCCGTCCAGGAGGCGACGACGTCGGCGATGTCGTCCGGGCCGACCTCCTCCTTGACCATGGTGTCCTTGGCGGCCTCCTCCTCGGCGCGCGAGGCGGCCTCCAGTTCCTTCTCCAGCGCCGGGATCTCGCCGTACAGCAGCTTGGAGGCGGTGTCGAAGTCGCCGTCGCGCTGGGCGCGCTCGGCCTGGCCGCGCAGGTCGTCCAGCTTCTCCTTCAGCTCACCGACCCGGTTGAGGGACTGCTTCTCCTTCTCCCAGCGGGCGGTCAGGCCGCGCAGCTCCTCCTCCTTGTCGGCGAGGTCGCGGCGCAGCTTCTCCAGCCGCTCGCGGGAGGGCGCGTCGGTCTCCTTCTCCAGGGCCAGCTCCTCCATGCGCAGCCGGTCCACCGCGCGCTGCAGCTCGTCGATCTCCACGGGCGAGGAGTCGATCTCCATGCGCAGGCGGGAGGCGGCCTCGTCGACCAGGTCGATCGCCTTGTCCGGCAGGAAGCGGGAGGTGATGTACCGGTCGGACAGGGTCGCGGCGGCCACCAGCGCGGAGTCGTTGATCTGCACCTTGTGGTGGGCCTCGTAGCGGCCCTTGAGTCCGCGCAGGATCGCGATGGTGTCCTCCACTCCGGGCTCGGCGACCAGCACCTGCTGGAAGCGCCGCTCCAGCGCGGGGTCCTTCTCGATCCGCTCCCGGTACTCGTCGAGCGTGGTCGCACCGACCATGCGCAGCTCGCCGCGGGCCAGCATCGGCTTGAGCATGTTGCCGGCGTCCATGGCGGAGTCGCCGCCCGCGCCGGCGCCGACGACGGTGTGCAGCTCGTCGATGAAGGTGATGATCCGGCCGTCCGACTCCTTGATCTCGGACAGCACGGTCTTCAGCCGCTCCTCGAACTCGCCGCGGTACTTCGCGCCCGCGACCATCGCGCCGAGATCGAGCGCGACCAGCCGCTTGTCCTTCAGGGACTCGGGCACGTCGCCCTTGACGATCCGCTGGGCGAGCCCCTCGACGACGGCGGTCTTGCCGACGCCGGGCTCGCCGATGAGGACCGGGTTGTTCTTGGTGCGGCGCGAGAGCACCTGCACCACGCGGCGGATCTCCTGGTCCCGGCCGATCACCGGGTCGAGCCGGCCCTCCCGCGCCGCCGCGGTCAGGTCGGTACCGAACTTCTCCAGGGCCTTGTACTGGCCCTCGGGGTCGGGTGTGGTCACCCGGCGCCCTCCCCTCGCCTTCTGGAACGCCTCCTGCAGCTTCGTCGCGTCCGCCCCCTGCCGCTTCAGCACCTCCCCGGCGGCGCCGCCCTTGGCGGCGATGCCGATGAGCAGGTGCTCGGTCGACAGGTACTCGTCGCCCAGGTCCTTGGCACGGCTCTGCGCGTCCGCGAGGACCGCCAGCAGCTCACGGTTGGGCTGGGGCGGCGCGACCGTGGAGCCGGTCACGCTGGGCAGCGACGCCAGCACCCGCTCGGCACCGGCACGGACGGACGCCTGGTCGGCGTCGACGGCCGCCAGCAGGTCGATGATGTTCTCGTTGTCCTGACCCTCGAGCAAGGCGAGGAGCAGGTGCGCCGGGGTGAGGTCGGGGTGTCCCTCGGTCACGGCCCGGTTGCCGGCCGCCTGAAGGGCGTCCCGGCTCCTGTTGGTCAGCTCGGCGTCCACGGTCGCTTCTTCCCTCCTTGGCGTCAGCGGTCTGCCACGTCTCCCACTGCTGACTCAGCCAACATACACAAACTTGAGTCTATTCCACTCAAGGTCGAGCGGGGAGGTGCGGCGACGGCTAAGTTCCCGCCCATGGGCACCAGCACGTATTCCCTCGACCCGGGCGCACCCGACGCGGCGTACCTCGCCTTCTGGCAGGAGCGGCACCTGTGCACCCTGACCACCCTCCGCCCCGACGGCACCCCGCACGTGGTCCCGGTCGGGGTGACGTACGACCCCGGGGCACGCCTGGCGCGGGTGATCACCAACCGGTCGAGCGCCAAGGTGCGGCATGTGCGGGCGGCCGGCGAGCAGGGCGCACCGGTGGCGGTGTGCCAGGTGGACGGCCGGCGGTGGGCCACGCTGGAGGGGCGCGCGTTCGTCCGGACCGAGCCGGAGCGGGTCGCCGAGGCCGAACGCCGGTACGCCGAGCGCTACCGACGCACACCGGCACCGAACCCGGACCGCGTGGTGATCGAGATCGAGCTGACCCGCGCCCTGGGCCGCGACTGAGAAAGCACGACGCCCGGACGCCGGCAGGTGCGGAACCCACCGGCGTCCGGGCGAACGACAGCGGCGTCACCGTGTTCAGGTCACGGTGACGCCGCTGCGGGGGGAAGCGCCTGAGCGATCTGTTACGACGGGGGAATCGCGTCAGGCACTGCGGGGGGTGGCTGTCATGGTCCGGAGACCGGCGGGTTCCCGCGCCACCTCGCGGTGGTCCCGCTGGTCGAGATTCACGAAGATCATTCCATAGCGGATGGCACACCGCACGGGCTGCGGCGCACCCCGGGGCCGCCGCAGGCACCGATAGGCCCGTACGTCCCCGTCCTCGTCCCGCGTGACGACGACCGGCTCACCGAACACCGTCACCATCAACGAGTCACCGCTGTGCGGGATGGCGGTGACCAGGTCGATGAAGTGCCAGCCGGAACGGTAGGCGGTGGCCATCTCACGCCGGAAGGAGCGGTCGTCCGGTGGGCTGGTCACATCAGCTCCCGGAACTGTCTGCCGTGTCCGCAGTGTCCGCAGGAGCCATGGACACAGGTGCCGCAGGCCACTTACTGTCCGCCCGGTCCACACTCTTCGTCGCTGACAGCCCGCCCAGAACCGCGAGGGCCACAACGGCGGAGAAGGTGGCGACAAGTACCGAGCGAAGCGCTCTCTTACCCATAGTCGGCTTCGTCCTCACTCGAAGGTCCCCTCTTCCCCCGTCCGATACGACGATGGCTTATTCGGGCACATCATGGCCACACAATCGATGCATCATGTTCCTGCACGTTCAGGACCCTGGGGGGTGGAGATTTGGTAGCAAATCAGACGAAGGGGACACATCCTCACGCGGTCACCGAGATGTGCGAGGAAGGCAGCCGGCTGTACGCCCATGCACTGCGCACCGGGCGCATCTCCCGGGACGACGCCCGAGCGGCCCCCTGCCTCATGGAGTTCGCCCTGCTCCACCCCGATCCGGACGACCCGGACTGGCTGCGCCCCGTCCCGGCGGCCGTGGCCCTGGCCCGCCGGCTCACCCCGCTCGAACACGAGATAGCCGAACGCCGACGGCGCTCGATCGAACTGTCCGACGCCTTCGAGCCGTTCCTGCACCTCAGTACGCAGACGGCGTCCCCCACCCACTCCATCACGGTGCTGGAGGGCAGCGACCGCATCAACGCGGCACTGGACCTGGCCACCTCCCAGTGCCAGAGCGAGATGCTCACCGTGCAGCCCAGCAACCGCTTCACCGAGCGGACCATCCGGCAGGGCCTGGAGCGCGACACGGCCCTGGTCGACCGCGGAGTGCGCATCCGCACCCTGTACCAGCACACCGTCCGCTACAACCTCGAACAGCTCGCCTACGTCGACCACCTCGCCAACGGCAAGGTCGAGTACCGCACCATCGACGAACTGGTCGAACGCCTCATCATCTGCGACGAGTCCGTCGCCTTCATCCCCACCCGCGACGACCAGAAGGTCGCCCTGGAACTCCGCCACCCCGGACTCGTCCGCTACCTGATCAAAGTCTTCGAGTTCATGTGGAACCGCGCGGTCCCGCTGAGCGCCACCACGCCCTACGAGACCGCCCTCGACGGCATCACCGAGATCCAGTACTCCATCGCCAAACTTCTGGTGGAGGGCCACGTCGACGAGGCGATCGCCCGCCGTCTGGGGATGAACGTACGCACCTGCCGGGCGCACATCGCCAAGCTGGCCCACGCTCTGGGCAGCGGCAGCCGCGCCCAACTGGGCTATCTCATCGGGCGATCCGGTCTTCTGGACCGGGATCGCTGAGCACCTCCCGGCCGGGCTCGCCCGGCGAGACGGCCCGGCGCGGCTTGTCCAGGCCCGCCTGCGCGATCCGCACGCCCAGCTGCGTACGGCTGGCCGCGCCCAGCGTCTCCGACAGCCGGGCGATGTGCGCCCGGCAGGTGCGCACGCTGATGCCCAGCCGCTCGGCGATCACCGCGTCCTGGTGGCCCTCGGCCAGCAGCGCGGCGATGGACTGCTCACGGTGCGAAATGCCCTCGATCCCGGTGTCCGGCAGCGGCGCGGTGAGCGGGATCGCCAGCCGCCACAGCCGTTCGAACACCGTCACCAGATACTCCACCAGCGCCGGATGCCGCAGCTCCAGCGCCATGGTGCGGTCGGCGTTGGCGGGGATGAAGGCGACCGTGCGGTCGAACAGGATCAGCCGGTCGATCACCTCGTCCAGGGTGCGCGCCTCGACCGCGTCGCCCATCAGCTCCAGATAGTTGAGCAACCCCTGCCCGTGCCGGGCGACATGGGTGTACAGGTCGCGCATCCGCACGCCCCGGCGGCGCAGCTCCAGCGCCCGGTGCAGACCCTCGGACAGCTCGTGCTCGCGACGGATGCCGCCGGGCTGGACGGTGAGCACCTCCGTGCGCGCTTCCCGGGTCGCCTCGTCCATGGCCGCCTGGATCCGCGACAGGCCGTCCAGCACCCGGATCGAGGTGCCCTCCCCCGCGGACGGGGAGCGCCGCACCCGCCGGTCCAGGCCCGCGTACCGCTCGAACGCGGCCACGGCCGACCCCACCCGCCGGTGGCTGTCGCTCACCTCCTGGTACACCGACCGCAGCAGCCGGGTCATGACCTCCTGCGGCGCCGTGGGCACCAGGAAGTCCATGTCGTCGGGGTCCGGGTGCAACAGGGCCAGCTCCAGCAGGCACGGCACCGGCTCGGCGTCGCTGCGCGGCACCCGGCCATGCCGCACGGCCCGGGAGTACACACGGTCCCCCGCCTCGCACAGTCGGTCGGCCCCGTGCGGATGCTCCTGGCTCCCGTGAATCCCGCCCCCGGTCATGGCCTGTCTCACCCCCGGTTTACGCGTAGTTCCGCAGCGCAACTATGCGCGGCGCGGACCGGGTGTGCAACACGACTCCCGGGCGCCCGCGGCCGGGGCGCGACCGGTATCGCCCGGTGTGTACGGGAGTCGAACGGACGGGCCTCGGCCCACCGGCGCACGGTGCGCTTGAGGACCGTCCGGGGCGGCGGCTACAGCAGGCCGGCGGCCGCACAGGCCGGCTGGTACGCGGCCGTGCAGATCTCGGAGATCTTGTAGATGCCGTCGGCCACGACGGTGCTCTTGATGTTCTTCTTCGTCAGCGCGACGACGGAGACCAACTGCGCCGGGATGTTCTTCTGCGTGGGGCTGTCCACCGTGTCCCGGGCCAGCGAATCGAACTCGATGTCTCTGCCCTGCACCTTGGCGATCGCCATCTGCGCGGCGTTCTCCGCCTCCGTCGGATAGGGCTTGTACACGCTCATGTACTGCTCGCCCGTCACGATCCGCTGCACCGCTTCCAGATCGGCGTCCTGGCCGGTGATGGGCGGCAGCTGGGTGACCCCCAGATCCTTGAACGCCTTGATGACGCCGCCCGCCATGCCGTCGTTGGCGGAGTAGACCCCGTCGATGCCGCTCACGCCGAGCTGCTGGATGGCCTTGGCCATGTTCGCCCGGGCGTTCTCCGGCTTCCAGTCCTTGGTGTCGTAGGACCGGGCCACCGTCACCTTCCCGTCCAGCTGCGACAGGGCGGCCTTCTTGAACTGCGAGGCGTTCGGGTCGGTGGGCGAGCCGTTCATCATCACGATCCGGGGCCGGCCGCCGCCGGACGAGTCGAGGGCCTCCAGCAGCGTGCGCCCCTGCACCTCCCCGACCAGCTCGTTGTCGAAGGAGATGTAGGCGTCGATGGGCCCCTCGGCGAGCCGGTCGTAGGCGATCACCGGTATGCCCGCGTCCTTGGCCTTCTGCACCTCGCCCGCGATGGCGTGCGCGTCGACGGCGTCGAGCAGGATGACATCGACCTTTTCGTCGATCATCTTCCTCATCTGGGCGGCCTGCCGGGTCTTGCTGGACCGGGCGTTGGCGTACTCCACCACGCCCTGCTTGTGGGTGAGTTCGGAGACCTTCTCCTTGATGATGGGGTAGTCGAACTTCTCGTACCGCTTGTTCTCCGTCTCCGGCAGCAGCAGTCCGACCCGCACGTCGTCCCCCTTGGACGGGCCCGCGGAGGCGCTGCTCCCCGACCCCCCGAGCGCGCCGCAGCCGACGAGCGTGAGGGGCAGCGCGGAGGAGGCCACGGCCAGGGCGAGACGACGCTTCGAGGTGATCACTTCTGGTGCCTTCCGGACGAGGGCGCAGGTTTCGGCCAGACGTCTGAAAAGCCAACGCTCAGGCCGCCACCGGCGTCAAGCGGAATGACTTAACGAGATGACAACACCACGCAGCGTCGCCCTGTGAAGACCTCGCAAATCCTCACGGACCCCCCTGCGGACAGCCGTTACCCGACCCTCACCTCGCGACCGGCCGGTGACCGGCCCCACCCGGCCGGCCACCGCACGATGCGTACCGGAATGCGGCGAGGGGCCCGGAGACAGCTCTCCGGACCCCTCGCCGCCGCGTGCTTCGGACGCCGTCAGTCGGTCTGCTGCCGCTTCGGACGCCAGACCACCAGCGCGCTGGACTGCTGGACGTCCTGGTACGGCACCAGGTCCCTGCGGTAGGAGGCATGGACGGCCGCCTCCCGCTGCTGCATCGCGGCCGCCGCGCCCTCCAGGGCCGCCTCCAGCTCCGCGATGCGGGACTGCAGGGCCGACACCTGGTTCTCCAGCTCGATGATGCGCTTGATTCCGGCCAGATTGATGCCCTCGTTCTGCGACAGCTGCTGCACCTGACGGAGCAGCTCGATGTCGCGGGCCGAGTAGCGGCGGCCCCGCCCGGCGGTGCGGTCGGGGGACACCAGGCCCAGCCGGTCGTACTGACGGAGCGTCTGCGGGTGCAGTCCGGACAGCTGCGCGGCCACGGAGATGACGTACACCGGCGTGTCTTCCGTCAGTTCGTACGGGTTGCGGCGGCGGCCGTCCATCTGACTCATGCTCCCTTCGCGGCCTTGAACAGCTCCGCCCGCGGGTCCTCGCCCGCGGTCGCCTCGCGATACGCCTCCAGCGCGTCACGAGCCTTCCCCGACAGGTCCTTGGGGACACTCACCTCCACGGTGATCAGCAGGTCACCACGGGTGCCGTCCTTGCGGACCGCGCCCTTGCCCCTGGCGCGCATGGTACGACCGTTCGGCGTACCGGGGGGAAGTTTCAGCGTCACCGGCGGACCGCCGAGGGTGGGCACCCGCACCTCTCCGCCGAGCGCGGCCTCCGCGAAGGTGACCGGCACCGTGACGGTGAGGTTGTCGCCCTTGCGCCCGAAGACCGGGTGCTCGCCGACGTGGACGACCACGTACAGATCGCCCGCCGGTCCGCCCCGCTCGCCCGGCGCGCCCTTGCCCCGCAGCCGGATGCGCTGCCCGTCGCGCACCCCGGCGGGGATGCGCACCTGCATCGTCCGGGAGGACTTGGCACGCCCGGAGCCCTTGCAGACGTCGCACGGGTTCTCCGCGATCAGCCCGCGGCCCTTGCAGTCCGGGCACGGGTCGGTCAGCGAGAAACCGCCGCCGGAACCGCGCGTGACCTGCCCGGTGCCGACACAGGTCGGGCACACCCGCGGCGTGCCGTTCCGGTCGCCGGTGCCGGAGCAGGCCTTGCACGGCGCCTGCGAGGACATCCGCAGGGGGACGGTGGCCCCTTCGATGGCCTCCGTGAAGCTGAGCGTGACCTCGGACTCCACGTCCTGGCCGCGCCGGGGCTGGGTGCGCGTGCCGGCGCCCCCTCGGTTGAACAGGCCCCCGAAGACGTCACCGAGCCCGCCGGCGAAGCCGCCCTGAGAGCCCGAGAACAGGTCGCTCAGGTCGAAGTTGAACGAGCCGCCGGCACCCGGCCCGGGGCGGAAGCCGCCGTTGCCGAACAGGGCGCGGGCCTCGTCGTACTCCTTGCGCTTCTTGGGGTCGCCGAGCACGTCGGCCGCCTCGGAGATCTCCTTGAAGCGCTCCTCGGCTTTGGCGTTGCCCTTGTTGGCGTCCGGGTGGTACTCGCGGGCGAGCTTCCGGTACGCCTTCTTGATCTCGGCCTCGGTGGCGTCCTTGGGGACGCCGAGGACCTTGTAGTAGTCCTTCTCGATGAAGTCCTTGGTGCTCATCCCCGACGTCCCTCCTTCCCTGCGTCGTCGGTTATCGCGTCAGCCCTCCTCGGGGCCACCGTTGTCCTTGTCCTTGCCCTCGCCCGTGTCCTGCTCGGCCGGTTCGTCCTTGCCGGACTCCTCGGCGGGCTTGACCGTCTGGGCGCCCGGCTGGGGCTCGGCCACCGCCACCCGCGCGGGGCGGATGGTGCGTTCGCCGTAGCGGTACCCCGGCTGCAGAATCGCCACGCACGTCGTCTCGGTGACGTCCGGTGCGTACGAGTGCATCAGCGCCTCGTGGATCGTCGGGTCGAAGGGCTCGCCCTCCTTGCCGAACTGCTGCAGCCCCATCTTGGCGGCGACGCTCTCCAGCGACTCGGCGACGGACTTGAAACCGCCCACCAGTTCGCCGTGTTCGCGCGCACGCCCGATGTCGTCGAGCACGGGCAGGAGCTCGGTCAGGAGGTTCGCCACGGCGAGCTCCTTGACCGCGGCCCGGTCGCGCTCGACCCGGCGGCGGTAGTTCTGGTACTCGGCCTGCAGCCGCTGCAGGTCCGCGGTGCGCTCGGCGAGCGCCGCGCGCGCCTGGTCCAGCTGAGCGGACAGACCGGCCGTGTCGGCCGCGTCCCCGGCCGGGGCCGCCCCCTTGTCCTGCGCGGGGGCGGCCTGCGGCTCGGCGTCGTCGGAGGCGGCGCCGGAGGGGACGTCGGGCTGCTGCGGCTGCTGCTCGTCGAAGCCCGGGGTCTCCTCCGTCACGCGGCACCGTCCTTGCGCTCGTCGTCGACGATCTCGGCGTCCACCACGTCGTCGTCGCCCTTGCCCTCACCGGCACCGGAGGCGGAGCCGCCGGCCGCGGCCTGGTTGGCCTGGGCCTCGGCGTACATCGCCTGGCCGAGCTTCTGGGAGACGGCGGCGACCTTCTCCGTGGCGGTGCGGATCTCCGCGGTGTCCTCGCCCTTGAGCTTCTCCTTCAGCTCCTTGACGGCGGCCTCCACCTCGGACTTGACCTCCGCGGGGACCTTGTCCTCGTTGTCCTTGAGGAACTTCTCGGTCTGGTAGACCAGCTGCTCGCCCTGGTTGCGGGTCTCGGCGGCCTCGCGGCGCTTGTGGTCCTCCTCCGCGTACTGCTCGGCCTCCCGGCGCATCCGCTCGACCTCCTCCTTCGGGAGCGAGGAGCCGCCGGTGACGGTCATCTTCTGCTCCTTGCCGGTGCCGAGGTCCTTGGCGGTGACGTGCATGATGCCGTTGGCGTCGATGTCGAAGGACACCTCGATCTGCGGCACGCCGCGCGGGGCCGGCGGCAGACCGGTCAGCTCGAACATGCCGAGCTTCTTGTTGTAGGCCGCGATCTCGCGCTCGCCCTGGTAGACCTGGATCTGCACCGACGGCTGGTTGTCCTCGGCCGTGGTGAAGATCTCCGAGCGCTTGGTCGGGATCGTGGTGTTGCGCTCGATCAGCTTGGTCATGATGCCGCCCTTGGTCTCGATGCCGAGGGACAGCGGGGTGACGTCCAGCAGCAGGACGTCCTTGACCTCGCCCTTGAGGACACCGGCCTGCAGGGAGGCGCCGATGGCGACGACCTCGTCGGGGTTGACGCCCTTGTTGGGCTCCTTGCCGCCGGTCAGCTCCTTGACCAGCTCGGCGACGGCCGGCATACGGGTGGAGCCACCGACGAGCACGACGTGGTCGATGTCGTTGACGGAGATGCCCGCGTCCTTGATCACGTTGTGGAACGGGATCTTGCAGCGCTCGAGCAGGTCCGCGGTCAGCTGCTGGAACTGGGCCCGGGTGAGCTTCTCGTCCAGGTGCAGCGGGCCCTCGGCGGAGGCGGTGATGTACGGCAGGTTGATCGAGGTCTCGGACGAGGAGGACAGCTCGATCTTGGCCTTCTCCGCGGCCTCGCGCAGACGCTGCAGGGCCATCTTGTCCTTGGACAGGTCCACGCCGTGGGCGTTCTGGAACTGCTTGACCAGGTAATCGACGATGCGCTGGTCCCAGTCGTCACCACCGAGGTGGTTGTCACCGTTGGTGGCCTTCACCTCGACGACACCGTCGCCGATCTCCAGCAGCGACACGTCGAACGTACCGCCACCGAGGTCGAAGACCAGGATGGTCTGGTCCTCCTTCTCCAGGCCGTAGGCGAGCGCGGCCGCGGTCGGCTCGTTGACGATGCGCAGCACGTTCAGGCCCGCGATCTCGCCGGCCTCCTTGGTGGCCTGGCGCTCGGCGTCGTTGAAGTACGCCGGCACGGTGATGACCGCGTCGGTGACCTTCTCACCCAGGTAGGCCTCGGCGTCCCGCTTCAGCTTCTGCAGGACGAAGGCGCTGATCTGCTGCGGGTTGAACTCCTTGTCGTCGATCTTGATCTTCCAGTCGGTGCCCATGTGGCGCTTGACCGACCGGATGGTCCTGTCGACGTTGGTGACGGCCTGGCGCTTGGCGACCTCGCCGACCAGCACCTCACCGTTCTTGGCAAAGGCGACGACGGACGGCGTGGTCCTGGCGCCCTCGGCGTTGGTGATGACGGTGGGCTCGCCGCCCTCAAGAACGCTGACGACGGAGTTAGTCGTGCCCAGGTCGATGCCGACCGCACGTGCCATGGTGAATTCCTCCAGCTGACTTGAGTGGAACGGACTCAAGTGTGCCCGACGCCGCGGGCTGGGTCAACAGACTTGAGCCCGCCTGACTCAACTCTTATCGAACGCATGCGCGCAACACCGCGCTGAGCTGCACAAACGCAGGGACCAGCGGAGGAAAACCACGGGCTCCCGCGAGGCCGCACACGCCGTACGGCACCCCACCAGCCCCCGAGGCCGCACGGCACCCCACTGGATCCCCGGCCCTGTGAGACCCAACCGGTTCCGAGCCCTGCGGCACTCAACCGGTTCCCGAGCCCGACGGCACCCCACCGGTTCCCGAAACGCACGGCATCACACCGCCCACCGGAGGCCGGTGCCGCCGCACGGCGCCCGTCACACCGTCACCGGGACGACAGCAGCTCGACCATCACCCAGACGGCGGCGACGATCGACCGTCACAGGGACGACAGCAGGTCGAACGGGTCCGGGTCCCGATGGCGGCGCGCCCGGGACCCCGGCTCGGCCCCGGCCGGCTCCGGCCCCGCGCCCGCCACCGGCAACCCGGTCAGGGACGAGGGCCGCGGCGCCCGCGGTGCACCCGGAGCACCCGGACCGGGCGAGGTGCCGTACGGGGCGTGCGTCGCCTCGCGCACGCGCTCCGCCGGGGTGCGCGCCCCGGCCCGGCGGCGCGGGACGCGCAGGGCCGATGCGACCAGTCGGCGCACACCGGCGCCTGCGGCGCGTGGACGGCGCCCGTCCGCGTCCTCCGCGCCTGGCACTCGCCCACCCTCCGGCCTCCGCGGTGCCCCCAGGCGCCCCGTGCCCGCCCCCGTGCTCGTCGCCCGCGCGGCCGTCCGTGCCGTCCCCGTCCGGGTGGTGGGCACCCCGGCGGCGCGCGTCCCCGTGGCATGCGGGCCGCCGGGACGCCGCGGCACGTACACCCGCACGAACAGCAGTCCGAGCACCGCCGGCAGCAGCGCCCCCGCCACCCACAGCGTGCGTACCGGCGCCAGCCAGCCGACGTGCACCAGGACGCCGACCAGGACCGAGCCGAACGCGGCGGTGCCCACCAGCACCACGGCACCCGGCGTGGTCAGCCCCAGCCGGCGCAGCCGGTGCGCCACGTGGTCGGGGCCGTGCCGCACCACCGGCCGCCCGGCCAGCCGCCGGGACGCCACGACCAGGACCGCGTCGGCGGTCACGACGGCGGTGAGCGGGAACAGCACGGCACCGGTGGTCCCGGTGTCGTACCCGGTGCGGACCAGCACGGCCGCACAGGCCAGCACGAACCCGGTGAACAGGGACCCGCACGCGCCGAAGGCGATCCGGGCCGGATGCCAGTTGTGCATGAGGAAGCCGGTCAGCGCGGCGGCCAGCACGCTCAGCAGCACCGCGAGGTCGTCCATCACCTCCGCCGCCGCGCAGGCGCCCACGCCGAACGCGGTGAGCACCCCGACCGTGCCCGCCAGCCCGTCGGCGTGGTCCAGCCCGTGGAAGGCCACGGCCACGGCGGCCGTCCACAGCACCGCGGCGATCCCGGCGAGCACGCCCAGCTCGCCGTACGGCATGACGAAGGCGGCGGCGACCGCCGCCCCGAGCAGCAGGAACTGCGTCTTCAGCCGCCACACGTCCGCCACGAGCCCCAGGGCGCCGACCCCGGCGCCGGCCGCCAGCAGCCGGGCCGCGCCGTCCCCGAGCGGCGCGGCCCCCGTCCAGCCGCCCGCGGCCGCGACCAGACAGGTGCTGGCGACCACGGCCACGCCGCCGAGCAGCGGCACCGGCCGCGCCCGCCGCCGGTGGACCAGCCCGAGGCGCAGCGCCGGCACCCGGAGCAGCGCCGAGAGCACGGCGGCCAGGAGCAGGGCGGTGATGGCGGTGGCGATCCCGTAGAGCACGGTTCTTAAATTAGGTGCATATCGGGCTATCGAGTGTGAATAACACGATCGGAAGACGACAGGACGGAAAACCGGAACACCGCCCGAGCAGCACACCCCGACCCCGCCTCCGCACCGTCTCCGCAGGCCAGAAAGAATCGGGGCCACCCCACCACCCCGCTCGGTCACCTTTCAGCGACCCAGATCACCCCGCGCGCGGCTGCCATGCGACGGAGGATGGGGGTAGTCTCGAACGGACTGCATAAGTTACCGCTTAGTAATTTTCGAGGCCGCCTCACAGGAGCCCCAATGCAACTCGCCGCGATCATCGTGTCGCTGGTCCTGATCGTGGTCGGCGTGGCACTGTTCGGCCGCGCCCTCCTGCAGATCTACCGCTACATGCGGCTCGGCCAGCCCGTACCCGCCGGGACGCGGACCGACAATCCCGGCCAGCGCACGGTCACCGTGGTCAGGGAATTCCTCGGCCACACCCGGATGAACCGCTGGGGCGTCGTCGGCGTGGCGCACTGGTTCGTGGCGGTGGGCTTCTTCTCGCTGCTGCTGACGATCGTCAACGCCATCGGCCAGCTGTTCAAGGCCGACTGGATCCTGCCGATCATCGGTGACTGGGCGCCGTACAACGTCTTCGTCGAGTTCATCGGCACGATGACGACGCTGGGCATCATCGCCCTGATCGTCATCCGCCAGCTCAGCCACCCGCGCAGCCCGGAACGCAAGTCCCGCTTCGCCGGCTCCAACTTCGGCCAGGCGTATTTCGTCGAGGCCGTCATCTTCATCGTCGGCGTCTGCATCTTCATGCTGCACGCCCTGGAGGGCGCCCAGCACCACGTGGACGGCTACGAGGCGTCGTTCTTCATCTCGTACCCGGTGGTGGCGTGGCTGAAGGGACTGAGCGTCGGCACGCTGCAGAACCTCACCTACTTCTTCGCCGCCCTGAAGATCGCCACCTCCTTCATCTGGATGATCACGGTCGCGCTGAAGACCGACATGGGTGTGGCCTGGCACCGCTTCCTCGCCTTCCCGAACATCTGGTTCAAGCGCAACGCCGACGGCTCCACCTCGCTGGGCGCGCTGCAGCCGATGACCTCCGGCGGCAAGGCGATCGACTTCACCGACCCGGGTGAGGACGACGTCTTCGGCGTCTCCCAGGTCGAGCACTTCTCCTGGAAGGGCCTGCTGGACTTCTCCACCTGCACCGAGTGCGGCCGCTGCCAGTCGCAGTGCCCCGCCTGGAACACCGGCAAGCCGCTCTCCCCGAAGCTGCTGATCATGTCGCTGCGGGACCACGCCCACGCCAAGGCGCCCTACCTGCTCGCGGGCGGCGGCAAGACCATGGAGGGCGAGGAGAAGGCCACCGAGGAGCAGCTGAAGAACGTCCCGGCGGCCGCGCTCGCCGAGGCCGAGCGGCCCCTGATCGGCACCGCCGAGGAGAACGGCGTCATCGACCCGGACGTGCTGTGGTCCTGCACCACCTGCGGCGCCTGCGTCGAGCAGTGCCCGGTGGACATCGAGCACGTCGACCACATCGTCGACATGCGCCGCTACCAGGTCATGATCGAGAGTGCCTTCCCCTCCGAGGCGGGCACGATGCTCAAGAACCTGGAGAAGAAGGGCAACCCCTGGGGCCTGGCCAAGAAGCAGCGCCTGGAGTGGACCAAGGAGGTCGACTTCGAGGTCCCGGTCGTCGGCAAGGACATCGAGGACCTCTCCGAGGTCGACTACCTGTACTGGGTGGGCTGCGCCGGCGCCCTGGAGGACCGCGCCAAGAAGACCACCAAGGCCTTCGCCGAGCTGCTGCACATCGCGGGCGTGAAGTTCGCGATCATGGGCGGCGACGAGAAGTGCACGGGCGACTCCGCCCGCCGCCTGGGCAACGAGCCGTTGTTCCAGGAACTGGGCATGGAGAACGTCATGGCCCTGAACACCGCCTTCGGCGAGGAGATGGACGACGAGGGCAAGGTCACGCCCGAGTCGAAGAAGCCGAAGTCGGCGAAGAAGATCGTCGCCACCTGCCCGCACTGCCTGAACACGCTGGCCAACGAGTACCCGCAGCTCGGCGGCGACTACGAGGTCATCCACCACACCCAGCTGCTGCAGCACCTGGTCGACGAGGGCAAGCTGATCCCCGTCACCCCGGTCGAGGGCCTCATCACCTACCACGACCCCTGCTACCTGGGCCGCCACAACAAGATCTACACCCCGCCGCGGGAGATCATCGGCAAGGTCCCGGGCCTGCGGAACGAGGAGATGCACCGCCACAAGGAGCGCGGCTTCTGCTGCGGCGCCGGCGGCGCCCGGATGTGGATGGAAGAGCGCATCGGCAAGCGCATCAACGAGGAGCGCGTCGACGAGGCCCTCTCCCTCAACCCCGACATCGTCTCCACCGCCTGCCCGTTCTGCCTGGTCATGCTGACCGACTCGGTCAACGGCAAGAAGAACGACGGCAAGGCCAAGGAGTCCGTCCAGGTCGTGGACGTCGCCCAGCTGCTGCTGGAGTCCGTCAAGGCCCCGGTGGACCCGTCGGGCGAGTCGGCCGGTGAGAGCACTCCGGAACCGGAGCCGGTGAAGTAACCCGGTTCCCGGTCCCTCGGTCCCATGACCGGATCGGGACCGGGACCAGGACCGGCATCGGAAACAGCGGGCGCCCCCTGTCTGCGCGGGACAGGGGGCGCCCGCGGCGTATGCAGAGGCGCCCAGGAGGATTTCTACGCGCCCCTGAGCGCCCCGTTGCGCCTCGGCGAGCGGGCCCCGAGCCCCCCCACGCGCTCCAGCGCGCCCTCAGGCCCGCCTGGACCCGCCAGCCCGCCGGGGGCCCTCACTCACCCCTCAGCGCGCCCTCAGGCCCGCCTGGACCCGCCAGCCCGCCGGGGGCCCTCACTCACCCCTCAGCGCGCCCTTACGCGCCCTTCAGCGGCCTCACTCGCCCTTCGGGGCGGCCTGCTGCACCACCTCGAACGACCACAGCGTCGAGCCCGTGGCCGCGGGCTTCGGCCGCTCACCTCCCTCACCGCCGGCGGTGCCGTGGTGGGCGGCCTTCATCGGCCCCTCCATCCAGGCCTGGAACGACTCCTCGTCACGCCACCGCGTGTACACGAGGTAGGTGTCGGTGCCCTCCACGGGCCGCAGCAGCTCGAACCACTCGAACCCGTCGGAGTTCTCCACCGCGTGCGCCCGCGAGGCGAACCGCTTCTCCAGCGTCTCCCGCTGCTCCGGGGGCACGGTCAGCACGTTGATCTTCACTACGCTCATGACCCCATCCTGCCCCCGAGCCCTCGGGGACCGACCGGGACACCCCCGTTCCCCTCCGTACCCTCCCCCGCCGGCCCACCCGCACCCAGCTCCTGCCTCCTCCCTGCCCTTCCCGCCCTCCTCACGAAGGAGCCCCTGAAGAGGCCCCTGTGACTCACGGAGGACGACCCCGCGACGCTTCCCCCTAGGGGATGTCACAGCTCGGCCGCAAAAGCGGCCCCCTGACCCGGGGCCCCGGCACAACGCCCCGCAGGACCGGGTACGTTCGACGACGTGGCTGGATTCAGGATCGGACGCGGCGGCCGGGACGCCCGCGCCCCGCAAGCGCGCCCCCAACAACCCCCGTACGGGCAGCAGGCGCCCCGGACGCCGTCGTACGGCTACCCGTCTGCGCCGCAGCCCTACCCGCAGCAGCAACCGCCCTACGGCGGCAGCCGACCCGGCAGCGGCGCCCCTCAGTGGCCCCAGACCCCGCAGCCGAACGGCGGCTACGGCGGCGAGGGCGAGCCGGAGTACTTCGGCGACAGCGGCCCGGCCGCCGTGCCCGGCCCCGGCATGCCCGGACCCGGCGCGACGGGCCCGACCGTGGCCCACCCCGGTGTGCCCGGCCCCGGACCGACCGGGCCGGCCCCCGACCGGTACATGGCCGACAACCCCGGTCACACCCAGGCCTTCGCGCTCGGCGAGGCCCCCTACGCAGACGGCGAGACCTACCGCGCCGGCGCCGCCCCGGCAGGCCCGGTCGGCCCGCGCCTGGCCTGGAAGGACCTGCTGAAGGGGATCATCGTGTCCCCCAACCGGACCTTCCTGCAGATGCGGGACTACACGATGTGGGGCCCCGCGCTCATCGTCACCTTCCTCTACGGCCTGCTCGCCGTCTTCGGCTTCGACGGCGCCCGCGAGGACGCGATCAACGCCACCCTCAACAACGCCATACCGATCGTCGCCATCACGGCCGTGGCCATGGTGATCAGCGCGTTCGTCCTGGGCGTGGTCACCCACACCCTGGCCCGCCAGCTGGGCGGCGACGGCGCCTGGCAGCCCACGGTCGGCCTGTCCATGCTGATCATGTCGCTGACGGACGCGCCCCGCCTGCTGGTCGCGATGTTCTTCGGCGGCGACGCGAGCTTCGTCCAGCTGCTCGGGTGGCTCACCTGGATCGCCTGCGGCGCCCTGCTCACCCTCATGGTCAGCCGCTCCCACGACCTGCCCTGGCCGAAGGCGCTCGGCGCATCGGCGATCCAGCTGATCGCCCTGCTGTCGATCGTGAAGCTGGGGACGGTCTGACCGGGAGGCGGCAACCAGCCCTCACGACGACTGCGGGGCGGGAGGCGACCACCGCCTCCCGCCCCGCAGTCGTCGTCCACGATCCCCGCGGCCGGCGTCCTCCGTACGCCCCGCAGTCGGCGTCCTCCGTACGCCCCGCGGCCGGCGCCCGTGGTCAGCCCTCACGGACGCCCTGTGCACCGGGCAGGGCAGCGCACACGCGCTGTGCCGACTCCCGGCCGACGTACGCCCGCGAGCCCGGCCCCGCCCGTCAGGCGTCGAGCACCTGCCCGCGCCGCTGCACCACCGGCGGTTGAACGCTCCACGGGAAGTTGATCCAGTCGTCGGTGCGCTTCCAGACGTACTCGCACTTCACGAGGGAGTGAGACTTCTCGTAGATCACCGCGCTGCGCACCTCGGCGACGGTGTCGACGCAGAAGTCGCGCACCAGCTTGAGCGTCTTGCCGGTGTCGGCGACGTCGTCGGTGATCAGCACCTTCTTGTCGGAGAAGTCGATGAGGTTGGGCACCGGCGCGAGCATGACCGGCATCTCGAGGGTGGTCCCCACGCCGGTGTAGAACTCCACGTTCACCAGGTGGATGTTCTTGCAGTCCAGGGCGTAGGCGAGCCCGCCGGCGACGAACACGCCGCCGCGCGCGATGCTGAGCACGATGTCGGGCTGGTAGCCGTCGTCGGCGATGGTCTGGGCCAGCTCGCGGACGGCGGTGCCGAACTGCTCGTAGGTGAGGTTCTCTCGTACGTCGCTCATGTCGGTGGTGCCCCTCACACCTGGGTCCGGTGGAAGTTCAGGTAGGACCGCGAGGGAGTGGGCCCGCGCTGCCCCTGGTAACGGGAGCCGTAGCGTTCACTGCCGTACGGAGCCTCGGCCCGCGAGCTGAGCCGGAACAGGCACAACTGCCCGATCTTCATGCCCGGCCAGAGCTTGATCGGCAGAGTGGCGAGATTCGACAGCTCCAAGGTCACGTGTCCGGAGAAGCCGGGGTCGATGAACCCGGCGGTGGAGTGGGTGACCAGGCCGAGCCGCCCCAGCGAACTCTTCCCCTCCAGCCGGGAGGCGAGATCGTCGGGAAGTGTGATGACCTCATAGGTCGAGGCGAGGACGAACTCCCCGGGGTGCAGGATGAACGGCTCATCCCCCTCAGGCTGGACGAGCCGGGTCAGGTCCGGCTGCTCGACCGAGGGGTCGATGTGCGGGTAGCGGTGATTCTCGAACACCCGGAAGTAGCGGTCCAGGCGCACGTCGATGCTCGACGGCTGCACCATGGACGCGTCGAAGGGATCGATCCGCACCCGCCCGGCATCGATCTCGGCCCGGATGTCCTTGTCTGAGAGAAGCACGCCCCGAGGATACGCAAGGCGCGTGGAGCCCCCGCAATCAGGACGACCCCACGCGCCCAGGCAGCGTTTTCGCTACCTGCTGTTACCGCTTCGCCACGTTCACGGGCACCGCGCTGCGGAGCCGCGCACACCGAGGGCACCGCAGAAGCCGACCGGGGCCGAGTCGCTCGGCCTGCTGCATCGGGAACGAAACGGTGCTGAACACGTGCCCCTCGGCACAACGGACGACGGTGCGCTCCATCAAGCCCAAAGTCCCTTCCCCAGAACCGCGTCTGGCCTTGGCCGCCTGACGACAAAGGCACACAGTACGGGATCAATCAGACGGCGCTCCAGGCGGCACTCCGGCCCGCCGAGCCCCCGCTGCATCCCCTCACCGTACGCCCCCAACTCCGGCCCCGGGGAACCCTGCTCCCCACTCGAGACGAACAAAAAAACCCCACGGCATGAGCACCGGGGGCCGATGATGAGGTACAGTGAGCGCCGAGCACCGACTCCGGTCGGCGTCTTACGCGGGTGTAGTTTAATGGTAGAACATCAGCTTCCCAAGCTGAGAGCGCGAGTTCGATTCTCGTCACCCGCTCCATGATGAAACCCCAGGTCAGCGGCCTGGGGTTTGTTGCTGTCCAGGCCAATTTGGGGGTTCCGCGCCCTCCGCGTGCCGTAAGTCGAGGCCATAGGGTCGTCTCACGGCGCCTTCAGGCGCCACCCTAGACGCGTCAGTCCCAGGCGTCTCAATGGCGAGATACGCGCTTCATGTGACCCGCACCACAGGACAATGGAGCATGCGTGAAGTCGCGTTAGCAAATGGCGACTTCGTGGCGTTACCTGGTCTGGTGCCACCGGCAACGGCCCGCTCACCGCGGCCCCAACGCCGGACTGACTATCGCGGCCAGTAGCGAAGCGCTTCCTTGACAGGGTCAACCGGCGGACGCAGCCGCTGGAAGGGGGTAGCTGCCGCTGCGGACCCTGCTGATCGAACAGCCCGATGAAGCCGACGAGCCGACCGGCTACCGGATGACCAACCCCTGCCCGCCATCACCCCCATCGCCGACCTGGTGCGGTGGGCGAAGACGCGCTGGCCGATCGAGCCCGACTACCGGGCCTCACCCTGCGGCGGCTCGATCCAAAAGCCCAGATGTCGGCCTGACCCTCTACTCCACATCGCCCAGCAGCCGAGCCGGTCGCGATTCGGATGAGAGAACAGGGCCGACAGCGGTGACGGACGCGCGGGGCCCCCTCCCGGCCCAGAAGGGTCCCATGACCCCATCGGCATCACCGGCCCCTGCCGTAGGACCAGGCTTGCGGGGCCGTATGTGCCACCGCGGTCATGGTGGCTGGGGACATGTACATCATCCACACGCACGGCACCGCTACCGACCCAGACGTGCCCTATGCCCCCGAGACCAGATCCGGGGACGCGGGCGTGGTCGGCCGAAAGCCGTCCTGTCGTGGTCCGAGCGGTCTTAGCGTCGTACCCGTGACCACTGTTGACAACACCGCCTACCGGTACCGCACCGCCGTCCCCGAGGACACGGAGGCCATCGAGGCCCTGGATGGCTCCTTCACCACCGACACGGTCTTCCAGGTGACCGTCACCGACGACGGGTTCTCCCTGCGGGAGATTGCGGTGGACCCTCCCCTGACGAAGGTGTTTCCCGAGGACGAGTACGACGGGGAGGACGGCGACGACGGGGATTCCCGCACCTTCGTCGCCCACGGGGCCGCCGGTGACCTGGCCGGGTTCGTCGCCGTGTCGTATTCCGGCTGGAACCGTCGGCTGACCATCGAGGACATCGAGGTCGCTCCGGAGCACCGGGGCCGGGGGGTCGGCCGCGCGCTGATGGGGCTCGCGGTGGAGTTCGCCCGTGAGCGGGGAGCCCAGCACCTCTGGCTGGAGGTCACCACCGTCAACGCGCCGGCGATCCACGCGTACCGGCGCATGGGCTTCGCCTTCTGCGGGCTGGACATCACCCTCTACGACGGCACACCCTCCGAGGGCGAGCAGGCGGTCTACATGAGCATGCCCTGCCCCTGAGCGGACAGCAGGCGGCACACGGACGGGGCGGACCCGTCGGCCGGCG
The DNA here is from genome assembly GCF_045209695.1 of Streptomyces thermoviolaceus. Classification (NCBI taxonomy): domain Bacteria; kingdom Bacillati; phylum Actinomycetota; class Actinomycetes; order Kitasatosporales; family Streptomycetaceae; genus Streptomyces; species Streptomyces thermoviolaceus. The sequence continues at coordinate 2,883,121 of NZ_CP109280.1, forward strand.
CGATCGTGACGGTCAGCAGCCAGGCCGGGTCTGCGTCCGGGGCCGCAGCCCGCTCGTACCACTCCACGCGCGCGTCAAGCAGCCGACAGCCCGCCATCCGTCGGGTGGCGTACCACCTCTGGAAAGGCTCGGAGCGCCACACCGCGAGCGGGACGGCTCGCTCGCCTCCGGTGCGGTGGGAGCCGCGGCCCACGGCGCGCAGGGCCGCTCCCACCGCCCCCTGGAGGGTGCGCTCCACCGGCACCCCGAACGCCTCGGCGAAGTGCAGGAGGTACGCCATGCGTTCGGCTTCCGGCGGCGCACCGAGCACCGCCCGGCCCGAGTCGTACCACGCTCCCCACTTGATGTTGGAGACCAGCCCGGGGAGCTGGTTCATCTCCCGGGGGATCCAGAACAGGACCACGTCCGAGCGGCGCATGGTCTGCTCCTCCCAGGCGATCTGGTCCGCGTAGGGCGGATAGGATCCGCCCGCCGCGGGCTCCGGCAGGAAGACCGTCAGTCGTCCCGGGCCCTTCCACGCGGTGCGCAGAGCGGCGACCGCGGACGGGCGCCAGGACGGCTCCTCGGGGTCGGTGGGGGTGGGCCCGCAGAGGTACACGGCCGCTTCCCAGGACTCGGGCTGCCCCTGGCCGACGTACGTCACCTCGACCGAGGCGGGGGCTTCGAGGAGGGGCTCAGTGGACATGGGACGCTCCGGTGTCGGTCGTGGGGATGGTGGCGAGGAAGTCGAGAAGGACGGTGTTGAAGGCGTCGGGACGTTCCAGGAAACCGAGGTGGCCGGTGTCCGCGAGCTGCGTGTAGCGGGCGCCGGGTATCGCCGCGGCCACCTCACGGCTCAGGTAGGCGGGGGCCAGCACGTCGTCGGCGAAGCCCACCACCAGCAGCGGCGTGGTGATCCCCGCGTACGCGGCCAGCCGGTCAGGAGCAGGCGGGCGCGAGCGGTGCGCGCCGACGGAGGTACTGCTGAGTGCGGCGATCTCGAACAAGTCCAGCCATTCTGCGACCGCACCCTCGTCCGCCAGGGTCCTGGGCGAGAGGTTCTGCACCAGCTGCACGAACGCCTGGTACTCCGGCGGCAGCCGGCTGCCCGCCTCGGCGTACGCGGCCTCGGCGCGGGCCAGCGCGTCGCCGACCGCGTCGGGCCGTCCCCGCGTCGCGGCCAGCACAGCGCCGCTCGCCAGATGCGGATCGGTGAGAAGCAGCTCCTGTATCGCCATGGCTCCCAGGGAGTGGCCGACCAGCGGGCAGGGTGGCAGCTCCAGAGCGGTGAGGAGTTGCCTTACCGCAGCAGCCAGTTCACCGACGCGGGAGCCAGCGGTGTCGTGGTCGAAGGTGATCACCTGGTGGCCCGCCGCGGTGAGCGCGGGCACCTGATGGTGCTCCCAGATCCGGCCGGTGCCACCCGCGCCGGCGACCAGGACCACCGGCCGCCCGGAGCCGTGGACCGTGTACGCCGTCCCGCCGCTCACCGGGCCATCCTCCGCAGCGCGGTCTCCGTCCACGCCGGGCGGCCCGTGTCCAGGCCACGCAGCGCCACATGGACCCAGATGAAGGACGCCCGGGCCAGGATGTGCGACCGCATGCCGGCGGGTACCTCACCGCCCGCCGCCCGATAGGCGTCCAGGAGGTGGTCGAGGACGTCCGGGCCGCCGGCATAGAGCATGTCGACGAAGTCCGCCGCCGGATCGCCGATGCCGGCGTTCGCCCAGTCCAGCAGGGCCGACAGCGCCGGGGGGCCGGACGGGGGATGTTCGACCAGGGTGTGGCCCGGGTGCACGTCGCCGTGGACGAGCACCAGGCGGTCGGGCCACAGACGGTCGTCGTCCAGCCACTTCTGCCAGCGGCGCACCTGGGCGGCGGGAAGCTTCAGTTCGGTCCGGGCCCGGGCCAGCCGGTCCGCGATCTGGGAGCGCACGGCCTCGGGGCCGGCCGGGTGCGGACCCGGGAGTTCCCAAGGGCCGTCCAGAGGCGTGCGGTGCACCGCGACCAGGCAGTGGGCGAGCGGCTCCAGGTAGCGGTCCGGGTGGGACAGCGGATCCATCGACCAGTCGTAGACCAGGGTGACCGGGTCCTCTGTGCCCGCCGCCTCGCCGGGCAGGCGCGGGTAGGCGACGAGGTCCGGGGTGTGCAGCCGCCAGTCGGGAACCGGTACCGGGAGCCGGTGGCGAACGGCGCTGAGGACGGCGCCCTCCACGGCCAGCTGGCCGGATGCCTCCGGCCGCCGCGGCTGCCGCAGGATCCAGTACGTGCCGTCCGTGGCGCGGATGTGGGTGACGCGGAAGTCCCAGCCGCTGTCGTCGCTTTGTGCGGACTCCGGTACGAGTGCCACGCCCAGCATCCGTGAGGCGTACGCGGCCAGCTCGGCGGGTTCCGCGCCCGGAGCCAGGGCGGCGGCGCTCATCGGGCGGCCGCCATGGTGCCCAAGTGGCGGTCCCGGGTCGCGTTCCGGTCCACCTTGCCGGTGTGGGTACGCTCCAGCGTGTCGACGGGCAGGATCAGGCTGGGCACCAGATGCGGCGGCGCCGTCCGCGTCAGCCGGTCGCGGATGCCCGCGGCGACCTCGCCCGGCTCGGCGTCGGGCAACGGGACGAAGAACGCGGCCAGCGAGGAGTGCCCGGCACGGTCCACCTTGGCGGCCGCGACCGACGACACTCCCTCGCACCGCCCGATCAGCGCCTCGACATCGAGCAGGTCCACGCGATAGCCGCGGATCTTGACCTGGTGGTCGGAGCGTCCCTTGAACACCAGGACCCCGTCGGCCGCCTCGCCGACCAGGTCTCCTGTGCGGTACCAGCGGACGCCGTCCCGTTCGATGAAGCGGGCGGCCGTCGCCTCCGGGCTCTCGTGATAGCCGAGGGCCAGCCCGGGGCCGGAGACGTACAACTCGCCCGTCTCGTCGATCCGTTGGCCGACGTGCGGCAGGGGGCGCCCGATGGGCAGGTCCCCGTCCGTCTCCGGCAGTGTGGGGGCGCCCGGTCCGGCGAGTTGCACCGCGTGCGTGACCAGCGCGGTCTCCGTGGAGCCGTACGTGTTCAGCAGCCGTACGTCCTTGGTGCCGGGAAGTCGGCGCCAGCGCTCCAGCATGTCGGCGCGTACCGCTTCCCCGCCGATCACCACGGTGCGCAGGGACGCCGGCAGCCGAGCGTCCTGGCGCAGCAGATCGCCGGTAACACCGTCCCAGAACCCGGTGGGCAGCACCACGACCGAGAGCTGCTGCTCCTCCACCACCCGCGCGAACCCCTCACGCGCCCCGTCGTCGATCACGAGGGTGGCGCCTGCCGTGAGGGTCGGCAGGATCTCCTCCAGGCTCGTGTCGCCGCCCGCGCCGTGGAAGTGCAGCACGAACTCGCCCTCGCCGATGCCGTACAGGGTGCGCAGCGGCGGCACCACCGCCGCCGGCGCCCGGTGCGGGACCACCACTCCCTTCGGCTCGCCGGTGGAGCCAGAGGTGAACAGCACATACGCCGGGTCTTCGGGCCGCGGCGGTCCGGCGGGTGTCGCGGACGCCGCGGCGGTGGGTGCCCAACGCGGCCGGATCACTTGCCCGACGGAGGGCTGCCAGCCGGTCTCCGCGGTCGCCACCGCCTCCCGGCAGCCGACCCGCCGCAGGATCGCCTCCAGCCGGGCCTCGGGGTGGTGTGCCTCCAGCGGCACGTACGCCCGTCCCGCGGCCAGCACGCCGAGGATCGCCGCCACGTCACGGGCCGAGCGGTGCACCACGACGCCCACGGGCGGCTGGGGCTCCGCCGTGCGGGGTTCCACGGCGGCGGCGACCTCCAGCACCCAGGCGGCGAAGGTGCCGTAGGTGAAGACGAGACCGTTGTCGACGACGGCCGGCCGGCCCGGATCGTCGCGCGCCCTGTCGAAGAACGGATCCAGAAATGAGGCTGCGGAGGACTCCATTGTGAATTCCCGTGTTCTGTTGGAATATTGGCCGGTGCGTATTGTTGTGGAAGACGATGTGAAAATACCCATGCGGGACGGCGTGTTATTGAGCGCCGACCTCTATCGCCCGGACACGGCCGAAGCGGTGCCGGTGCTCATCCGGCGGACGCCCTACGGGAGAGCGGGCAGCCCCGGCGGGGCCTCCGTCGACGGCCTGCGGCTGGTCCGCTCGGGATACGCCCTGTTGGTGCAGGACGTCCGTGGCCGGTTCGCCTCCGGCGGCACCTTCGAGCCGTACTGGAACGAGGCCGCGGACGGCGCGGACACCATCGCCTGGGCCGTCGGACAGCCGTGGTGCGACGGCTCGGCGGGCCTGTTCGGCCGCTCCTACGAGGGCATGGCGGCGTTGCTCGCGGCGGCGGAGCGGCCGCCTGGTCTGGCCGCCATCGCCCCGCACGTGGCCGGTTCCGGGTTCGACGAGGGCTGGACCTGGCAGGACGGTGCCTTCCAGCTGGGTTTCCTCCTCTACTGGGTGCTGTATGACCTGCTGCTCAGCGGAGCCGGGCTGGCCGGGCCGGAGTTGTCCGAGGTGGCCGACGCGGTCGACCGGATCGACGCGCTGTACGCGGACCCGGACGCCGCCCGGGACCTCCTCGACCGGCTCGCTCCCTATTACCGGCAATGGATCGAGCACCCTTCCGGACACCCCTACTGGAAGCGCGCCGCACCGCGCGAAGCGTATCCGTCGATAAATGTTCCGGTGCTGAATCTGACGGGGTGGTACGACATATTCCTCGCCGGTGCCCTGGAGAATTTCCGGGGAATTCGGGAACAGGGCGTGGAGACGCGTCTGGTGGTCGGCCCCTGGTCCCACTGCGTCACCGGCGGGATCTTTCCCCAGCGCCGTTTCGGGCTCGCGGCCGACGAGCGGGAGCTCGACGTCACCGGCTTGCACCTGGACCACTTCGACCGCCATCTGCGCGGGCGGCGGACCGGTGCTGCGGCCCCGGAGCCGGTACGGCTCTTCGTCACCGGCGCCGATGAGTGGCGCGCTTTCCCCGACTGGCCGGTCCCCGGCACCGAGGAGTACGTGCTCCACCTGGACGGCCGACGGCTCACGCCCGGACCCGCACCCCGGGCCGCCGGCAGCGACAGGATCCGCCATGACCCGGCCGACCCGGTACCCACCACCGGTGGCGCCACCGCCCTGCCCGGTCAGTTCACCGGCGGCGACTGCGGCCCGCTCGACCAGCGCGAGGTCGAGCGGCGCGGCGACGTCCTGTGCTTCACCGGAGCCCCGCTCACCGCCCCGCTGACCGTGGTCGGCGACACCGTACTGACGGTCTATGTCACTGCGGACGCCGCGGGCGCCGACGTGACCGGCAAGCTCGTCGACGTCTGGCCCGACGGGCGGGCGGAGCTGCTGTGCGACGGTGTCCACCGGCTGTTGCCGGCACCCGCACCGGCAACAGCGCCGGGGGCGGGCGTCCCGCCGGCCCCCGGTCGTCCGGTCAAGGTCACCGTCCGCCTCGGTGCGATCGGCCACGTGTTCCGCACCGGCCACCGCGTCCGCCTGGAAGTCGCGGCCAGTAACGCACCGCGCTTCGACGTCCATCCCCGGGTGGTCGCGCACCACACCGTCCACCACGGCGGTGACCATCCCTCACGCCTGCTGCTGCCGCGTCTCGTCGGCGGCTGACCCGACGGCCGGGCCGGCGGCGTCCTGATGGAAGACCGACAGGTCGGTCACCTTCTCGATCCGTCGGCCCGCCTCCCAGTGAGCCCGGCGCAGCCGCCGCAGCTGGGCCTTGGTCAGGCGGGTGCTGTGCTGCGGGATCGACCGCACCATACGCGCCCGCTTGGCCGAGGCTGGGTAGCGGTCCCGCACCCGATATGGGTCGTTGAGCAGATGGTGCGCGGTGCCCACATGGAAGGCGATCTTCAGCAGCGCGTAGTAAGCCGCGGCGCCCACGCCCTTGTCACGGGCGCAGTGCACCAGGGTCCTGGTCGCCTCGAACACGCGCCACAGCACCGGAACGGCCGGCGTGGTGAACACGCCCGTCTCCTGGGCGATGCCCTCGCCGACGCCGTAGCGGAAGTAGCTGCGCATGTTGGCGAAGCCGTGCTGGGCGTCGTGGAAGATCCGGGCCTCGGGCAGGTACACCACGGGGATGCCGGCCAGCTGGAGCCGGAAGTCGAACTCCCGGTCCTCACACCAGTGGATGAGCTCGTCGAAGTGGTAGCCGCCGATGTGGTCGATGATCGCCCTGTTGTAGATGAGCGGAGGGGACAGGGCGCTCACATAGTCGCCCTCGTCGAACTCCCGCACCCGAGCGGTCAGCTTGCTGAGCAGGCCGTCCGACTCCCCGTACACCACCTGGCCCTTGACCACCGGGGCGGTCAGGACGGCGCGGACCATGGCCCGCACGACACCCGGGGCGAAGGTGCAGTCGGAGTCCATCAGGAGCAGGTACTGCCGGTCGGTGGCGGCGGCCCCCGCGTTGTAGGCCGCGCCCAGGTTGCCTACGTCGTCGATCTGGGTGACCGTCAGCGGGCGCGGGTGCTCGTCGATCAGCTTCAGCACGGCGTCACTGGGGCCGTTGAGCGCCAGCACGATCTCGACGTCCTCGTCGATCGATGCGATGCAGTCGGCGATCCGGAGGTCGTCGCGCAGGGCGATGACCACGGCGGTGCGGGCGATCCCCTTCTCGACTGCGGCCTCGTCCACCGGGTCGGTGGCCATCCCGTTCTCCCTCGTTTCGTTGGTGTGCGCGCCCAGCTGTCCGCGCGCGGTCGTCGCTGGTGTCGTGGTCATTCCGCCGAAGCCTTGAACCGCAGGGGCAGCGCGCGCAGCGTGCGTTCGGCGATCGCCTCGGCCTCGGCCGGTTCGTCGGCGTACGCGATCACGCCCGCCAGGGGGTCGGCTCCGCCGCGGTAGGGCGGCACCACGATGCCGGGCGCCAGCTCGATGCCCCAGAAGACGTCGTGCACCCCGACACGGCGAGCGACGTCCCGCGGGTTGCCGACCCACTCCACCACTCCGCCGTCCGCCGGCAGGAACCGCTGGACCGCCGCCCCGCTGCGGGTGGGACGCAGCTCGGAGAGCTCCAGCGGTTGACCCAGCGCCAGTCGCACCACGTTGGGCAGTGGGTCCACGCCGGTGGCCAGCCGCATCACCTCGGTGGCGATCCGGGCGCCGGTGAGCCGGCACGTGATTTCCAGGAGTACCACCCGGCCGTCACGGGTGCGCAGGATGTCGGTGTTGATCACCGCCGGGTCCAGGCGCAGGGCCCGAGCCCCGCGCCGTACGGTGTCGGTGACCTCCTCGATCTGCTCGGCGGTGAGCCGGCTGGGGAGAGTGTCGCCGCCTTCGAAGAAGTACGGGGCGAACTCCTCCTTGCGCCCGTACTCCCGGTCGGCGAAACCGAACCGGTGCAGCTTGCCGTCGACCATGAAGGCGGCCAGCGTGTGCTCGGTCCCCTCAAGGAACTCCTCGACGACGATCCGTCCGACGGGACTGAGTCGCAGCGCCTCGGCCGCCCTCGCCCGTACCGCCTCGGGCGACTCCACCTTCATCACGCCCAGCGAGCCGGTCTGGTCGCTGGGTTTGATCACGGCTGGCAGACCGACCTCGGCGACCGCCCGCAGCGCTTCCTCCACGCTCTCGGCGCTCGCGAACCGGGGGAGGTCCAGGCCCGCGTCGCGCAGGATCGCCAGCCGCCGGTCCTTGAGTGTGCAGTCGAGGGCCGTCTCCAACGGCAGGCCGGGGCAGCCGAACCGGTGCGCCAGCGCACTGATCACCGGCGGGTTGTCGGCGCCGAGCGAGAACACGCCGTCCGACCGGTCGATGCCGGCCGCCGACAGCTGCGCGAGGACCGCCGTGCTGTCGGTCGGGTCGCAGACCAGCAGTATGTCCGCCGCCGCCCGCGCCCGGTCGGTGGGTGTGTCGGTGACGACCACCAGCTCCCGCCGCGGCGAACGCAGTTCCGCCAGCGAGTGGTCCATCCCCGATCCGAGCCCGCAGACCAGGAGCCGCTCAGTCACGGTCGCCTCCCGGTACGCCGGCCGAGGGATGCGTGCTCAGGCTCAGCACCTGGAACACCTCCGCGTGGCCCGAGCCCGCGGACAGCGCGCCGCGGTAGCGGGCCAGTCCCCGGATGCCCTCGTCCCAGGCGGCGTGGCGCAGTTGCGAGACATACGCGCGCATCGCCTCGACCTTGGTCTCGATCTGGCCGTCGATGTCCTCCGCGTACTGGAACCGGGCCATCGGCGCCCACACTTCGTACCCGAGCACCAGCCGGGGCGCCGGCATCGGCCGCTCGCCCGCCTCCTGAAAGAAGTCCGACTGCGCCATCCACAGCGCCTCGGTGGTCAGCTGGTGCACCATGCGGTGCTCGACATCGTCGTCGTTGTCATGGGGCAGGTAGACCACCTGCGGCCGCACCTCCCGCAGCACCCGCACCAGGTCGAGGTGCACACGGCGGGAGAGCGTGAAGTCCCGTGACGGCTCGTCGAAGCGAATGCAGCGGTGCACGCCCAGGGTCTTCGCGGCGGCCTTCGTCTCGGCCGCGAACTGCGAGTCGGTGACCGCGTCGTCAAGGGCGCTGCGCTCGCGCCCGATCACGATGACCACCGTCACCCGGGCGCCGTCCCTGACATGTTTGGCGATGGAGCCGCCGCAGCCGATGACGTCGTCGTCAGGGTGCGGCGCCACCACCAGTACATCGGTGACCCCGTTCACGACCGCGCCTCCGGTGCCTGCCGGGTCCAGCCGGCCCACTGCCCGGTCAGCTGCATGCCCTCGGTGAAGGAGGTGCGCGCGGTGAAGCCGAGCAGACGCTCGGCCTTGTCGTACCGGGCCCGCGCGGTCGAGCGGTACAGGTCCAGCTCCCAGTCCGGCACCGGGTTCTCGGCTCCTTGCGCCGCCGGCGCGCCCAGGCCGCGCAGGGAGCGGATCGAGTCGAAGAACCGGCCCCAGCCAAGTGGTTCGCCGTTGCCGACGAGGAAGCGCTGACCGGCGGCCGCCTCCTTCCCGGTGGCCAGGAGCACGGCGTCCACCAGGTCGTCGACGTACACAGCGTTGCACACGCCGGTGTCCTCGCCCGTCGGGAGCGCGGCGAAGTCGCCTTCCGCGCGCTGCAGCTGGGCGGTGGTCCACTGGCCGCCCCACGGCCCGTAGACCACGCCGGGCTGGAGCACGACGGTCTCCAGCCCGTGGCCGTGGGCGTCGAGGACCAGCCGCTCCGCGGCGAGCTTCTGCTGCTCGTACTCGCGGTCGGCGGGGTCGGCCGGCCGGGCCGGCGACTCCTCGGTCAGGTCACCGGTGACGGCGGGGTCGTAGACGTCGATGGTGCTCAGGTGCACCATCCGCCGGACCCCGGCGCCGCGGGCGGCGGCCAGGACGTTGGCGGTGCCCTCGACGGAGGCCGCCCAGCGGTCCGCCTCGTCACCGGCGCTGCCGAAGGCGCAGTGCACAACGGTGTCGCACCCCTCGAAGGCGGCCCGCAGTCCGTCGGTGTCCAGCAGGTCGGCCTGGCGGAACTCCAGCCGCTCCTGCGGCAGGACGGACAGCCGCGCGGCCCGGCCGAAGCCGCGCACGACCGGCCGGACACGGGCCTGCGTGCCCAGGGCCAGCCGCTCGACGACACGGCCGCCGATGAAGCCGCTCGCGCCGGTGACCGCCACCGTGAGGCCGGCGAGCGCTTCACCGCCGTCGGTCGCGGCGCCGCGGGTGGTCCAGGGCTGCGCGGCCTTCCGGTGGCTGCCGCCGTAGCACTCCTGGATCAGCTCGACGACGCGCAGGCCGTCCTCGGGACCGGAGTGCACGGCGGTGTCGCCGCGCACGGCCGCGGCGAAGTTGGCGAGCTGCTCGGTGAACAGCAGCTCCCACTCGCCCTGAGCGGGGGCCACCGCTTCCACGTCGCCACGGTGCAGCTCCACGCCGTCCGAGGTGACCAGGGTGCACTCGCCTGCCGGGAAGTCGGTGCCGATGGTCACGGTCGCCTTGGTGCCCGTCACCGTGCAGGAGATACCGAGGTCGCGCAGCCGGCTGAACTCGCAGTGCACGTCGACCGAGCCGAAGCGCAGGTGAGCGTCGGCGTCGGTCTCCACTCCGCCCAGTGAGTTGTCCTCGTAGCGGATGACCTCCACGTCGGGACCGAGCCACCACAGCAGCGTGTCGAAGACGTGCGAGGCGGTGTCGGTGAGCACCCCACCGCCTGCGAGCCGCCGGTCGAACATCGACCAGGAGACCGGCTCCCACGCGTACGGGTGGCCCTCCGTCCAGTCGACGCGTACCACGTCGCCCAGGTCGCCGCTGTCGATGAGCCGCTTGACCCAGGCGTACGCGGGGAAGAGCCGCCGCGGATGGGCCATCGCGAGCCGCGGCGCGGAGGTGTCGGCGGCGAGGGCGACCAGGTGCCGGGCATCCTCCACCGAGGTGGTCATCGGCTTCTCCAGTAGCACGTGCTTGCCGGCCGCGAGCAGGGACTCCACAGTCCGGGCGTGCACGGTGTGCGGTACGACGACCACGGCCGCGTCGAAGGCGTCGGCGGCCTCGGCCGGGTCGGTGGCGATCACCACGTCGTCGGCACCGGTACCGGCGAGTTCGCGGTACAGGTCGAGCGCGGCCCGCGCCTGGCGCGGGTCCCGGTCGATGAGTGCGGTCAGCTGCACATCGCCTTTCAGCGGAGGCAGAGCGGGCACGTGGCAGCCGCGGGCGGCGGCACCGCACCCGACGATGGCGAGGCGTACGGGAGGCATGGGTTCTCCAAGGGGTCGGAGGGGATGGCTCGGGAGAGGCGGGTACGCCGCGGTGCGGAGGCGCGCGGCATGCGTCACGGCACGTCGGCGGCGTGGTGCACCCAGATGTTGGGCTCGGCGTACGTTCCGTGACCGTCGTCGGCGACCCGCAGAGGCACCAGGCCGCCGGGCAGCGGATGGTCACCCGGTCCCGGCAGCGGATGGCCGAGGAACTCCTCCCAGCGGGAGACCGGCTGACGGATCACCAGGGACCGGTGGGCGAAACCCAGCTGCCGGGCACCGAGTTCAAGGTGCGTGCGCAGCCACGGATCGAAACAGCGGCCGTCGGGTCGGCGCCAGGCGGCGTACTCCTCGATCGGGATCAGCGGGTAACGCGGCTTACGCGTGGGCCGGACCGGGATGATCAACCCGCGCGGGCATTGCTCCGCGGCCCGGGTGCGGGCCTCGGTCAGCAGCCGCTCGGCGTGGCCGGCCGCCCGGTGCGCGGGATCGACGGACACCGACAGCATGCAGACGGCGTCCGGGTTGTCCGGGGGACCGTGGTCGACGGCCTCCACCAGGACCTCGTCGCTGCCGGAGGGCAGCGACGAGGCGGTGCCGTCCCACCGCACCGGCAGCCCGTTGGCCGCCGCCACCAGCTTCCCGTCGCCGTCCACCAGGCAGAGCTGGTGAGCGGGGTAGCGCTCGTACATCCCGTGCCAGCGCCAGTTGCCGGGGGACTCCCAGCTCATGAACGCGGGCATGTTGGCGCCGATCAGCGCGTCCACCTCGGGCAGCAGCGACGGGTCGCGGGACAAATCCGTGAGGGTGAGTGTCACCGGTGCGCTCAGCCCAGCAGCCGGGTCTCTGCCGTAGCCCGCATCGGGCGGGAGCGCCGCAGGTCGACGGTGACGCACACCCGCTTGAGCCAGCGGTCGGTGCCGTCGTAGCGGGCCTGGAAGGGCAGGCGGCCGTGCACCGCCCGGTGGTTGTCGATGAAGAGCACGTCGCCCTGGTCCGCGACCACCTCACGCATCCCCGCGTCCACCACCTTGCACAGCGCGTCGTAGGCACGCCGGGCGTCTGCGTCGTCCTCCGGCACGGAGGTGAAGTACGGGTCCAGACGCATGTACGGGTCCTGCCGGGAGCCGTAGAGCAGTGGGCCGAGTGGCCGCTCGTCGATCATCTTCTGGATGGTGGCGAAGCGGGCGGCCTGCTCCTCGGAGGTGATGGTGTTGTTCTTCGGCAGGTGTGACTCGTCCGGGGCGATGTGGAAACGCGGTTCGAAGAGGATGTCGATGTCCTCCTCGGACAGCGAGGCCAGCTCCAGCTCGCCGATCGTGGTGGGCACGCGGTCGGGGTTGCGCAGCGCGCCCAGGATCAGGTAGTCGCTGCGGTAGGGGTGGAAGGCGTCCTCGGTGTGCCAGGTCAGCAGCTCCTTGCTGCCCATGCCGAGCTGGTCGTTCTCGTGCTGGCGGATCGGGAAGATGTCGTGCACGAGGTGGCCGTCCTGCTGCGTGGCCCAGCCGAAGGGCTCGCCGAGCAGCGCCGAGTACAGCATCAACAGCAGCTCCTCGGGGAATTCCCCGCCGGGCCGGGGGCGGCCGCGCCAGTGCTCGGGGGTGGGCCCGATGCGCCGCTGGTCGAATTCGTGCCCACGGACGACCACATGGCCGTGGCGGTCGCCCAGCTTGAAGTCGCGCAGGAAGCGCTGCACGCCCAGCGGCAGCCGGGTCGCGAGCCGCGGCAGGTCGCGCAGCAGGTGGGCGTCTTCGAAGGACGCGTAGGTGGCGGCCAGATCGAGGGTCAGCTCTGCGGTCGCGGTGGCCTCGTCGGGGGTGAGGGTGTAGCTGCGTGTGGACTGGTCGGTGAGGTTCGACATTGCCAACTCTCGCTGATCTAGTGGATGGTTACTGCCCGCAGGCAGCTGGAGCGGGGCCTGCGGGCCCTCGGGTGGTGCTGGGTGACGCGATGGTCCGTGAGCTGCGCGGACGCGGTCCGCCTGCGCGGCCGGTCAGAGCCGGGCGGCCCTGTCGGCGGCGAGCGCCCCGGCCAGTAGCCGGGGAGTCGGACACCGGAGCACTGCGCTCGCCCTCAGCCCGGCTGCCGAAGGGAAGGACTCGCGCAGCCGCACGAGCAGGCGCATGGCGAGCAGGGACTGCCCGCCGTGCTCGAAGAAGTCGTCGTCGGGGCCGATCCCCGGTGCGCCCAGGACCTCGCGGAAGATGTCCACGACGGTGGACAGTGATGCGTCGGCAGACTCCGGCTCGGCGCGCGGACCCGGCATGTCCGATCCGCCCGGCGCCTCAGATCCGGCCGGTGCGGCCGGTGCGCCCGGCGCCTCCCGTGTGCCGGGGGCCTCCGCTGTGCCCGGCGCTTGCCCCGCACCGCCGGACCCCGCCGCGGCCGTCGCCGTGGCCCAGTCGCTCAGGCTGCGCTTGTCGATCTTGCCGTGCGGGTTCTTCGGCAGGACGGACACCCGGTACAGCACCCTGGGCACGGCCCAGTCGGGCAGGTGCGCCTCCAGCGGCGCCACCAGCGTGTCCCGCTCCGCCCCTGTCAGACGGACCGCCTCGCCGGGAAGCGGGGCGTGCCGCGGGTCGGCCGGGACCGTGAAGGCCCACAGCGCGGTTCCCGTCCGGGGGTCCGGGAACACCACGGCCTGGTCCACGGCGGGGTCCTCGCACAGGGCGCGTTCCACCCGCGCCGGCTCCAGCCGGTGGCCGCGGATCTTCACCTGGTCGTCGAGCCGCCCGAGGAAGACCAGGTACCCGTCGGCGTCGATCCGGCCGAGGTCACCCGTCCTGTACACGCGCGCGCCGGGGTCGGCAGACAGCGGGTCGTGCACGAACCTGCGGGCCGTGGCGGCCTCGTCACCGAGGAAGCCGCGCGCCAGCAGCGGTCCGCCGATGTGGATCTCCCCGGACTCGCCCTGCGGTACCGGCCGTCCGTCGCGCCGGACACTGATCTCCACATCCCGCAGCGGCGTGCCGAGCGGAACCTCCTCGGCGTCCGCCGGAAGCAGTCCCGTGTAGAAGGTGGAGCTGACGGTGCACTCAGTCAGTCCGTAGACGTGTGCCAGCCGGGCCGGCTGGCGGGCCTGCCATTCCCGGTAGGGCCGCGGGTCCATCCGCTCGCCGCCGACCACCACCAGGCGCAGCTCCGCCGGGGTGGTCAGGCCACGTGTGTCGAGCCAGCGGGCGTACTCCAGCCAGTATTGCGTGGAAAGCTCCACCACGGTGGTCCCGGTGCGGGCCATCGTGGTGTGCAGCTCCTCGGCGTCCAGGGCCTGTGTGTCGGCCCGGCACACCACGGCCGCGCCGGAGACGAGCGCGGGGAACACCTCCTCGATCAGCACGTCGAAGCCCAGCGAGGCCACCTGCAGCCAGCGGTCCCCGGCGGCCAGCTCCAGCCGTTCGGCGACCGCGACCGCGAACCGGCGCAGCGAGTCGCGCTCGATGACGGTGCCCTTGGGCTGCCCCGTGGACCCGGAGGTGAACAGCACGTACGCCACGTCGCTGCCGGCGGCCGCCCGGACCGGCCGCCGGGCCGCGGAGCCGTCGGCGTCCACCGTCCCGCCGTCGGCGGGCCAGGCCGGCATGTACGCCGTCGCGGGTGCGTGGGTGCCGTCACCGAGCCACACCGCCGCCTGCGTGCGGCACACCAGCGAGTCCCGCGCGGCAGCGGGCAGCCGTCCGTCCAGAACGGTGAACCCGGCCCCGGCCTTCAGCGCCGCGACCATGCCTAGCACCGTGCGGCCGGGGTCGGAGAAGGCGAGGCCCACCAGCCGTCCCGGGCCCGCGCCGCGCTCGGCCAGGGAACCGGCCCAGGCGTCCGTCAGCCGGTCCATCGACCGGTACGTCAGCACCTGCCGCGGCGTCACCAGGGCGGGTTCCTCGGCCTGTTCGCGTACGCGGTGGTCCCACAGGTCCAGTACGTCGGGTAAGTACACGGCGGTCACCGAGCGGCCCCACGGGTCCGCAGGAACTCCGACAGCTCCGCGAGACCGGCCCGGAAGCCCTCCTCCGGGCCGCCGAAGCCGAGCCGGGCGCCGTGCTGCGCGCCGAAGGCCGTACCCGGCACGAGGAGCGTGTTGTGGCGGGAGAGCAGCTCCAGGCAGAACCGTTCCACCGCGGCCGGCCCGGCAGCGGCCCGCTCCAACTCGCGGAAGATGGGCAGCGCACACACCCCGCCCTCCGGTGGCGTCCAGCGCACCAGGTCCTCGTGCTCGGCCATCCACTCCGTGAGGTGCGCCAGGTTACGCCGCGCCTCGGCCGCCCGCGTGCCGATCAGCACGTCGGCCTGGCGCATCGCCCGCTCGGCGATCAGCTCGACCAGCGGGGACAGGAAGAGCGTGGTCCGGTCGCGCAGCGGGAAGACGGCGGTGATCAGCTCCGGCGGCGCGATGGCCCAGCCAACCCTGAGTCCCGGCAGACCGAACGTCTTGGAGAAGGTGCCGTAGGACACCATGTCGTCGCGGGTGACCGCCGGGAGGACCTCCCAGCGGTGCGCGATCTCGGCGGTGGCTGCGTCCCACACCAGGGTCGCGCCGACGGCGGCGGTCCGCTCGGTCAGCGCCTTCAGGCCCTGCGGCGAGAGCGTGGCACCGGAGGGGTTGTGCGGGAAGTTGACGATGACGGCCCTGGTTCCCGGCGTGACCAGGCTCTCCAGCACGTCGTCGTCGATCTCGCCGTCGCGTACGGCCGCCGCTGGCAGCTCGGCGAGGTCGCAACCCGCCGCCCGCGGGTAGTGGCCCAGCGAGTGGTAGATGCCCTGCTGGACGACCACCCGGTCGCCGGGCCGCAGGAGCATGCTCAGCGTGAGCGCGATGGCCTCGCTGGAGCCGTGGGTGACCAGCACCCGGTCGGCGGCGCCGCCCGCGTACCGGTCGGCGATCGCCTGCCTGATGCCGGCACCTCCCTGGGAAACGCTGTCGTCCATGACGACGGCGTCCAGATCCTCGGCCGGGATGCGGCACAGTTCGCGTATCTCCGCGAAGGTGTACGGGTGGACGCCGCTGGAGCTGATGTCGTGGATGTCGGGGCCGAGATGCCGGCGGTACCACTCCTCCAGCACCGGGGGTTCCTCACGCAGCGGACGCAGACTGCTCATGTTGTGCAACTGTCCCTTTCTACCCCTGACGAGTGCCCTGGTGGTTGTCCCGCCACCACCGCTGTCCGGCGAGCGGAAGCGTGTCGATGGGGTCGTAGTAGTGGTACGAGCCGCTGCGGGTCTCCGGGTCCACCGCTTCAAGCGGGGTGAGATAGCTCTTGCTCCAGTGCGATATGCCGAGCTGGCGGTCGTAGGAGTCGGCCTGCTCGACCCAGCGCTTGCCGGCCATCGGCACGTCGCACACGATGCGGGGGGTGGCGAAACCGGGCAGGTAACCCATGATCTGACGCTGTATCAGCTGAGCGCGGTGCAGCGGCACCCGCCAGTGCTCGGCGTTCGGGATCATGTCGCACATGTAGAAGTAGTACGGCGTGATCCCCGCGTGGTCGGTGAGCGCAAAGCACAGGTCGAGCAGATCGTGCGCGCTGTCGTTGACGCCGCGCATCAGCACGCCCTGGTTGCGCACGCTGTGCAGCCCCGCCCCCAGCAGTGCCCAGGCCGCCTCCGCCACCGCGGGGGTGATCTGCTGGGCGGCGTTGGCGTGGGTGTGCAGCGCGATGCGCACCCCGCGGGACCGGGCCGTCCGCGCGACCCGCGCGACGCCCTCGAGCACCGGGCCGGACCGCCAGTGCTGCGGCAGTCCGACCAGTCCCTTGCTCGCCAGGCGGATGTCCCGGATCGACTCGATCTCCAGCAGGCCGCTGATGAAGCGCTCCAGGCGCGGCCATGGCATGTTGGCCAGGTCGCCGCCGGAGACCACCACGTCCCTGATGCCAGGGGAGGCGCGCAGGTGTTCCAGGATGCGGTCGGCCCGGTCGGACGGCTTGAGCCGGAGCTTGTTCTTGGCCACCTGGGGGGTGGAGTTGCCCACCAGATCCATCCGCGTGCAGTGCCCGCAGTACTGCGGGCATGTCGACAGCAGCTCGGCCAGTACCTTGGTGGGGTAGCGGTGTGTCAGTCCCTCCACCACCCACATGTCCTGCTCGTGCAAGGAGTCCCGGCTGGCCATCGGATGCGAGGGCCACTGCGGGTGCCGGTCCGAGAACAGCGGCAGCATGTAGCGGCGCACCGGGTCGTCGTAGAACGCCTTGGTGAGCTCGCCCGGACGGGCGCCGACCGCGTCCGGAGCCATGGTGTTGATCATCTGTGGCGGCAGCAGCACCGACATGGTGGCGCGGTGCAGCCGGTCCTGCTCCCAGTCCTGGTAGAAGCGCTCGTCGAGCAGGTCGCCCATGACCGCGCGGAGCCCCTTCGCGTCCTTCACGCAGTGAGCGCGCTGCCACTGGGGGTCCGCCCACTCGGCCGCTGTGACGTCGCGCCACCCGGGGAAACGCCGCCAGTCCGGCTCCACGAGCGGACGGCTGCGGTACTCGTAGACACCTTCCGGTGTTGCTGATTCCGTCTGGCTGCGTGCTGTGTCCACCAACCCGCCCCACCCAATCCCATCGGTTTCGGCCGAATCGCCTGCCGTCGATCTTGCAGAGGGCGCGGGTTGTACACGAGGGAAAGTTGTACAGGGGTGTAAGTGCGGAGCGCCCCTGTACAACCGGGCCCCGTTCAACGAAAGCGGGGAGCGGCCGTCGGTGTTTCGAGGGTGGACAGATGGCACTTCCAGGCTGCGCGACCGGCTCCGTGACTGTCCTTAACTGTCGGTCGAGGTGTTGATGCCCATTCAACTGGCAGGTACCAATAGCCGCGGATCCAGTGCTGATCATGCCGTCGGGACCAGGCACCGCTGACCACGGTTGTACGGCCCGACGGGACCTGAGCTTCGTCGAAATCAAGGGGAAGATGTGCCCAGGCCAGAGCGACCTTTGGACCCAACTTCAGGACCGTTGGAAGCATTCGCCCACGACTTGCGCTTATTACGGAGGCGTGCCGGGAATCCCTCGTACCGCATCATGGCGAAACGTGCGCACTACTCCGTGTCCACACTCGCCGAGGCCGCGCGGGGACTGCAGAAACCCTCGCTGAAGGTGACCCTCGCCTATGTGGCCGCGTGCGGCGGCGACCTGGAGCTGTGGTCGCGCCGCTGGCACAGCGTCAGTAACGCAATGGAAACACGCGACGCACCGGGGCACGGGCGGCCGGGCGGCGCGCAGAGAGAGCCTTCTCGCTCCGGCCGCCGGGCCACGCAGAGTGCTCAGGAGCGCGGCGCGGCGCGGGAGCCCGGGTGGGACGCCGCCCAGGGAGCAGACCACGGACGGGACCGGAACCCGGATCCGGACCGCGGCCGGCGGCACCCCGGCACCCTCGCGTCTGCCACCTCCGCGCACGGTCGCAGCACGGACGAACTGACCCTCGACGAACGGGCCGAACTGCGGCAGCTGCGCAGCGAGGTCGAGGAGCTGCGGCGCGCCAACGATGTACTCAAGGCGGCGTCCGCGATCTTCGCCGCAGATCTCCGCACAACGGCAAAGGTCGTGTACAACTCGGCAAGTCGACAAGATCGGTTGGCGTGACCGGTGCACCCCGCGCCCACGAGGCGCGGGGTGCATCGGATGATCCCGACCGACCTTTGGGGACTGACCATGCGCGTGCTCGGAGTCAACGGCTGGCCCGGGGCCAGCCACGATGGTGCTGCCTGCCTCGTCGTGGACGGCGAAGTCATCGCCCTGGCCGAGGAGGAACGCTTCACTCGGAACAAGCACGCTTACGGAGAGGCACCTCTCAACGCCGCCGCCCACTGCCTGGCGGAGGGCGGCCTCACCCTGGACGACATCGACGTCGTCGCCCACGGGTGGGACCTGCCGAAGCTCTTCCGCGACCGGGGGCTGGACTGGTTCGCCGCCGACGCCGACGCGCTGGAACACCTGCTACCCAGGGCGCTGTTCCCGCGCACGCGCGACCCCCGGCTGACATTCGTCAACCACCACATCGCCCACGCGGCCAGCGCTTACCACCTCTCCGGGCGGGACCGCGGCGCCATCCTGGTCCTCGACGGCCAGGGCGAGGACGTGAGCACCACACTCGCCGTCGGCATCGACGGCGGGATCAAGACTCTGCGCACCTATACGCCCGGCTGGTCACTGGGCTACTTCTACGCCGCGGTCTGCGAGTACGCCGGCCTCGGTTCCGACGCGGCCGGCAAGATGATGGGCCTTGCCTCCTACGGCACCCCCCAGGACCTCACCTTCGGCGGCGCCTTCCGCTTCACGGACGATGGTTTCACCGTCGACGTCGTCCCGCCGGACCTGCGCTCCACGGGCAGCACCGACGAGGAGACGGCCACCATACGGCACTGGCTGGAGCACCTGGAAAAGGTGCTGCCGGACGCCCCCAACCGCTCCGCCCGCCGCTTCGACCCCCGCATGGGCCGTTACACCAAGGTTACCGACCGGGACCCGTTCGAGTACCGCGACATCGCGGCCACGGCCCAGGCGGCACTGGAGCGCGTGGTCATGGACCTCGTAGGCAGCCTGCTCAGGGAAAGCGGCGAGTCCACGCTGCTGATCGCGGGCGGCGTCGGCTTCAACGCCACCCTCAACGGCAAACTCATGCGCATGCCCGAGGTCCAGGAGCTCTTCGTCCAGCCCCTCGCCGGCGACCAGGGCGTCTCGCTCGGTGCGGCGGTCTGGGTCGCGGCCCAGGAGGGCGACCGTATCCAGCCGATGAAGGGCTCGGTGGCCTGGGGGCCGCAGTGGAGCCCGGACGAGATCCGCCGTGTCCTGGAGACCACCGGCACCGCATACACCGAGCCCGCGGACATCGCCGCCGCGACCGCGGACGTCCTGGCCGCCGGCGGAGTCGCCGGCTGGTTCCAGGGCCGGGCCGAGGGCGGCCCCCGCGCTCTCGGCCACCGCAGCATGGTCGCCGTACCCAGTCCCGAGCAGACCCGCGACCGGGTCAACGTCCGCATCAAGGACCGCGAGGCGTGGCGGCCGTTCGCCCCGAGCATGCAGGAAGAAGCGGCCGAAGCCCTGATCGGTACCACCACCCCGCTGCCGTACATGATCGTCACCACCCCGGTCACCGAGACCGGCGCCGCCGTCATGCCCGCCGTGGTCCACAGCGACCGCACCACCCGGCCGCAGACGGTCTCCGCCGCGGTCGACCCCCTCTACCACCGGCTCATCGGCAAGGTCGGCGAGCACACCGGCACCGCTGTCATCCTGAACACCTCCTTCAACGGCCGCGACGAACCGGTCGTGTGCAGTCCCCGTGACGCCCTCGCCACCTTCCACCGGCTCCCGATGGACGCCCTGGCCCTCGGGCCGTTCCTGGTGCGCCGTCCCGACGCCGCCTCGAGGGAGGTGGACGCGTGACCGCCCCGGCCGGCCCGCACCCGGGCCCCGCCGCGGACATCCACACCCCGGCCCCGGGCCGGACCGACCAGAGCGGCCCGGCCGTACCGGCCGACTCCACGGACTCGACCGGTCCAACTGTCGAGGAGATCCACGCCCGGCTGGACGACTGGCTCGCCGACACCGTGCTCGCACCGGAAGCCGACCTGTCGGCCCCGCTGCTCGACCTCGGTGTGGACTCCCTCGACCTCATCCGCACCGCCCGCCGCGTCGAGGCCGCCTTCGGCGTCCGTGTGCAGCTGCGGGAGCTGGCCGCCCCCGAGATGACCACGGCCCGGCTGGCCGCGCTGGTCGCCGAACGCGCAGCCCGGCGCCGTACCGCCGAGGCCGCGCCGCCCGGCGCCGGCCACGGCCCGGTCGTGCTCACCCCGCCGCAGGAACAGGCATGGGAGGAGCAGACCGGCGACCGGGGTTACTGGAACCAGGCGATGCTCTTCACCACCCGGCCGGACCTCGACGGCGAGCTTTTCGCCGAGGCCGTCCGCCGCTTGGTCGCCGGGCACGCCTCGCTGCGCCTGGCCATCGAGGCCCGCCCGGCCCGGAGGCCGCAGCAACTGGTGACGGCCATCGCCACCGACGGCCCCCCTGACGCGGCCCTCGGCCCCGTGCTGGACACGGTGGACATCTCCCATCTCGACGACCAGGAACTGCCGGCCGCGGTCATGACGCGCTGCGCGGTCGAACAGGAGGCCCTGCACCCGCAGACCGGCCCCGTGGCCCGGTTCGTCCGCTTCGACGCGGGCACGACCCGCCCCGGGCGGCTGCTGATTGTCATCCACCAGATCGCGTTCGACATGGTGTCGTGGTCCATCCTCCTGGAAGACCTGGAGGAGCTGTACACCGCGCTCGACGCCGGCCGCAGCGACGCCCGATGCGCCGAGGGAACCTCGTACCCCGAGTGGGCTGAGGCGCTCGCCGCCCACGCCCGGACCGCCGAGGCCGAGGCGGAGGCCGAGTGGTGGACGCACGTGGTCCGCACCCCCGCGACCATCCCGCTGGACCACGCCGTCGCCGACCCCCGGGCGGTGAACACCGCCCGCACCGCCGCTACTTATCGTGAGGACTTCCCGCAGGAGCTCACCACCCGCCTCCATACGGCGGCCCGCGCCCACCGCGCCCACCCCGGCGACCTGGTCCTGCACGCCCTGGGCGAGACGCTGGCCAGGTGGCTCGACGAGACGGCGGTCCGGGTGGACGTCCTGCGGCACGGACGCGAGGAGGCCGTCGGCGACACCCATCTGTCCCGCACCACCGGCTGGTTCACCACCGCCGTGCCCGTCCGCCTGGATCTGGCCCCCGGCACCGCGGGCGAGCGGCTGGCGCGGACCGTCGGCCATCTCGCGGCCCTGCCCGGCGGAGGGGTGGGATACGGCGCGCTCAGCCGCCACGGCCGACCGCGCATCTCGGCCACCCTGCGCGCCGCCCCGCCCAGCGACATCTCCTTCGACTTCGAGGGCGACGACGCGGACGCCCTGCCGCTGCGCACCCTGCTGCCCGACGTGGCACCGGAGTTCGTCGGCGACATCACCGCCCCGCACTGGATCCGGCCCCATCTCATCGAGGTGATCGCCACGACCGACGACGAGGTGCTGCGCGTCGAATGGTGGTACTCGACGGCCCTGCACAACGAGACGACCGTGCGCGACCTCGCCGCCCGCCACCGGGCCGCCCTCACGGCACTCCTCGACGCGGTGGGACCCGACGCGGCCGGGACACTCGGCAGCCCAACACCCCACGAACGGACAAGAGAAGACACCCTGCCATGACCTTGCCCAGCGTGCTCGACCCCTTCTTCGCGATCGCCCGCTCCGACCCCGGCCGGCCGGCGGTCATCGACAACGGCATGACGGTCGGATACGGCCAACTTGCCGGATGGGCAGGAGCTGTGGCCGATCTGGTCGTCACCCGCGGACCCGGCCCGCACCCGCCCGTGGCCATCACCATGCACCACAGCGTCCGCGACATCGCCGCGATTCTCGGCACGCTCGCGGCCGGTCGCGGCTACGTGGCGGTGCCCGACAGCCCCGCCGGCCACACCGGCGAGGCCCTGCGCGCCCTCGGGTGCCGGGAGCTGGTCGCCACCGCCGAGACCGACCGGCTGCCGGCCGTCGACCGCGTCCTGCACCCCCACTGGGGCCTTTCCCGCGCCCCAGTCCGGGACGGCGGCGAACCGGTCGGCGCCGATGACCCCGCCTACGTGCTGTTCACCTCCGGCTCGACCGGTGCCCCCAAGGCCGTCGCGGTCCCGCACCGCGCGCTGCACGCCGTACTGCCGCCTCTGCGCGAGCTGTACATGGTCGGCCCGGACACTGTCTCCCTCAATTTCACCCAAGGCGATGGCGACACCAGCCTGGAGGAGATCCTGCCGCCTCTCCTGGCCGGCGGACTCGTCGTTCTGGACGGAGACGCCGAGGCGGACCTCGACCGGGTCCTCACCGACAACGAGGTCACCCTCATCAACCTGCCCGTCGACTACTGGCACATCTATACCGGCCACCTGCTGGAGACCGGCCGCAAACTCCCCGGCACCGTCGAGACCGTCGTCATCGGCGGCGAGGCCGTCCGCCCGGACATGCTGGAGCGCTGGCACCGGCTCGGCGCCAACCACGTACGGCTCCTCAACACCTACGGATCCACCGAAACCGCCCTCGTCACGCACAGCGCCGTACTCGCCGGCCCCGGTGCCGAACCCCGGGCCGCCGGGGACCCGTTCCCCGACGGGGTCACGATCGGTCACCCGCTGCCGTCCGTACGGCAGGTCGTGGTGCCACGCCCGGATGCGCCCGACGGTCCCGGCGAGCTGCTCGTGGCCGGCCCCCAGCTCGCCACCGGCTACCTCGACGACCCCGAACGCACGGCCGCTCGCTTCGTCGAGGCCGACTTCGGCGACGGCACCCGCCGCTGGTACCGCACCGGCGCCCTCGTCCACGAGACCGCCGACGGCGCCCTCGTCTTCCACGGCCGCATCGACCACCAGGTCAAGATCCGCGGTCACCGGGTGGACCTGCTGGACGTCGAGGAGGCCATCGGCCGGCTCCCCGGCGTGGCCGCTGTCGCCGCGGCCGCCCACACCAAGGGCGAGCACACCGCGCTCGTCGCCTTCGTGGTCCTCGCGCCCGACGGCTCGGCGCAGGACGGCGGCGGCACGGCCGACCCGGCCGCTCTGCGCGCGCACCTGCGTGCCACGCTCCCCGCGTATCTCGTCCCTGACCGGATCGTCACGGTCCCCGAGCTGGCGCACACCCGCACCGGCAAGGTCGACCGCGCGGCCACCCGGGACCGGTACCTGTGACCAACCGACTCTTCGACGCCTCGGTCGCCCCCGCCTCCCTGCCCGAGGCAGACGTGCGGGGGCCCTGGGCCTACCTGTGGTGGTTGGTACGGATCCGGCCCTGGCCGTTGGTCCTCAGCGGCGTGCTCGGTGCCGTCTGGATGGTCCCCCTGGCCCTGATCCCACTCGTCATCGGACGGGCCATCGACGAGGCCGGCCAAGGCGGCGGTCAGGCCGGCCTCTACCTGTGGTCCCTGCTCGCGCTGGCCCTGGGCGTTGTCCAGGCCCTCGCCGGCGCCGGCCTGATCCAGGCCGCCGTGGGCGCCGAGGCGCACGCCCTGTCGCACACCCACCGCGTATTGATGCGGCACGTGGTCCGGCTGGGCGCCGCTCTGCGCGGCAAGGCCCGTTCCGGCGACGTGGCCGCCTCGGCCGCCGCCGACGTCGAAAGCATCGGCAACGCCTTCGAGGTGGTCGGCCGCACCATCGGCGCGGTGTTCGCCGCCGTGCTCGTGGCCGTGGCCCTCACAGCCACCTCGCCCCTGCTCGGGCTGGCCGTGCTCATCGGCGTCCCGGCCGCCGTCCTCGGCATCGGACCGCTGCTGCGGCCGCTCCAGGAGCGCGACGAGGCCCAGCGCGAGCAGATGGGTATCGCCACCTCCCAGGCCGGCGACATCGTGGCCGGTCTGCGGATCCTGCGCGGCATCGGCGGCGAGGCCGGTTTCGCCGAACGCTTCCGCCGCACGAGTCAGGAGGTGCGGCGCGCCGGCGAGTCGGCCGGCCGGATGGAGGCATGGCTCCAGGCGGCGGGGATCTTCCTGCCCGGCCTCGTCACCGTCGGCATCGTCTGGTTCGGCGCTCGCCTCGCCCTGCAGGGCACCATCACCGCCGGTGAACTGGTCGCCTTCTACGGCGCGTCGGCCTTCCTCACCCTCCCGGTGAGCACCGCCACCGAGGCCGCCGAAACACTTAGCCTGGCCAAGGTCGCCGCCGGCCGGGTCTGCACCCTGCTGCGCCTCACCCCCGATGCCACCCAGCCCGCGCACCCCGAGCCGCTGCCGCCGGGACCCCTGTCGCTGGCGGACGCCCACACCGGTATTGCCGCCGAGGCCGGACGGCTCACCGTGGTCGTCGCCCCCACAGACCGCACCGGGGACCTCGCTGACCGGCTCACCCGCCCCGGCGGCTCCGACGACGGCGCCCCGGCCGTGCTGCTCGGCGGCATCCCGCTCGACCGTGTGGACCTCGCCGAACTGCGCTCCCGGGTCCTCCGGTCCGGGCCCGCCGACACCCTGTTCAGCGGCACCGTACGGGAGGAGCTGACCGCGGAGGCCGCCCACTCCCCGCATGACCTGGACCGCGCGCTTTTCACCGCCGACGCCGACGACGTGGTCGAGGCCCTCCCCGCCGGTCTGGATACCCGCCTCGACGAGGGCGGCCGGGCCCTGTCCGGCGGTCAGCGCCAGCGCCTCGTCCTCGCGCGGGCCCTGCTCGCGGCCCCCGACGTCTTGGTGCTGGAGGACCCGACCTCCTCCGTCGACGCCCACACCGAGGCCCGGGTGGTCGAACGGGTGGCCGCCGCGCGCGCGGGGCGCACCACCATCGTGTTCAGCGACAGCCCGCTGTGGCGCGGCGTCGCCGACCGAGAGGTCCGCCTCGACGCGGACCGCATCCCCGGCAGCCTCGGCTGCTCAGCAGGAGTGCCCTCATGACGACCACCCCCACCCAGGCTTCCGCCGACGCCCCGGCCCCGCATCCCGGCCCCGCGCCCAACGGCCCGCCGGGCCGCACTGAGGCGGGTCGGCTGCCGCTGGCCGACAGGGCCGACGTCCGCATCTGGATCGGCGCCTTCCTCCGCGGCGAGGCCGCCCGGCTGCTCCTCACCTTCACGCTGTTCGCCGCCGCCCTGGTGGTCGGCCTCATCGGTCCCCGGCTCCTCGGCCACCTGGTCGAGTCCGTCAAGGCCGGCACTACCACCGGCCGGGTCGACCTGCTCGCCCTGACTTTCGTCGCCATCCTCCTCGCTCATGCGCTGCTCGCCCGCGCGGCCCGCACCCAAGCCACCCTGCTCGGCGAGCGCGTCCTGGCCCGGACCCGCGAGAACTTTGTCCGCAGGGTCCTCGGCCTGCCGCTGGCGGAGGTGGAGAGCGTCGGCACCGGCGACCTCCTCAGCCGCGCCACCACCGACGCCGACCGCCTCAACGAGAGCATCCGGCAGGCCGTCCCGCGCATCGCGTTGGCGGCCATCACCCTGGTGTTCACCGTCGCGGCGATCCTGCTGACCTCACCCCTACTCGCGCTCGGGCTGGTGGCCGGCGTGCCGTTCGCCGTCCTGTCGACCTGGTGGTACCGGCCGCGCGCCACCCGCGCGTACGAGCGGCTGCTCGCTCAGGAGGCCGACGTCCTGGCCGTCACGCACGAGACCGCCCGCGGCGCCGCCACCGTCGAGGCCCTCGGGCTCGGACCCCGCCAGGTGAAGCGCCACGGCGCAGTCGTCGACCAGGTGGTACGCACCCGGCAGCGCACCACCTGGCTCCAGACCATCTGGTTCCCCAGCCTGGACCTGGCCACCATGGTGCCGATGACACTCACCCTGCTGATCGGCGGGCTCGCCTACCAGCGGGGTGCCGTGGGTCTCGGCGAGCTGACCGCCGTGGTGCTGTACGTGCAGGCGCTCGGCGAGCCTCTCAACGACCTGCTGACCTGGACCGACGAACTCCAGATCGGGAACGCCGCGCTGCGCCGGATCCTGGGCGTGGACCGGCTGCCGCGCGACGATCCGCGGCCGCCCGCGGCCACCGAGGGACACGCCATCCGGTTGGAAGGCGTCGGCTTCAGTTACGGCGGCCGCGAGGTCCTGTCCGGCATCGACCTCGACATCGGCCCTGGCGAGCGCCTGGCCGTGGTCGGCGCCTCCGGCGCGGGCAAGTCCACCCTCGGCAAGCTGCTCGCCGGCGTGCACCATCCCACCCGGGGGACCGTACGCATCGGCGGTGCCGAGATCGGCACCCTACCGGTGGACCAACTGCGGCGTGAGATCGTGCTCGTCACGCAGGAGCAGCACGTGTTCACCGGCACGGTACGGGACAACCTCACGCTGGCCCTCGAGGAGGCTCCGCCGGACGAGCGGCTGTGGGAGGTGCTGGAGACCGTCCTGCTGACGGACTGGGCGCGCGCGCTCTCCGACGGCCTCGACAGCGAGATCGGCCCGGGCGCCGCTCCGGTCTCCCCGTCGGCGGCCCAGCAACTGGCGCTGGCCCGGCTGCTGCTGTCCGACCCGCACGCGCTGGTCTTGGACGAGGCCACGGCGCTGCTGGACTCCACCGCCTCCCGCAGGGTCGAGTCCTCGCTCGGGGCGCTGATCGAAGGTCGCACGGTGATCTCCATCGTGCACCGCCTGGACTCGGTCCGGGACGCCGACCGCATCGCGGTCATGGACCGTGGCCGGATCGTCGAGCTCGGCAGCCACGAGGAACTCCTGGCAGCGGACGGTGCCTACGCGTCCCTGTGGCGCTCCTGGCAGGCGGCCCGGCACTCGGACCTGCGGCGTGCAGCACATACGGGCGGAGGTACTGACCGGCCGCCGCAGGAAGGATGAGGAGACAGGCCGGATGCCGCCGAGGCGGTGTGAGAAGAGGGCGACCGCGGCGGGTACCGCGCCGCGGTCGCCCGCACTTCCGGCTGGTGCTAGGCCGCCGACGTGCTCAAGGCCGCCGGGGCCAGCGTGCACTTGGCCCACCCGCCGGCATCAGGACTTCACCTACCGGCGGGTCAAGAACGACATCGAGGACGCGGGCGACCTGGCCGATCTGCTAGGCCACGGCTCGCATGTGCTCCAAGTGGCGGCGGGGAATCCCCCCCCGGGTGCTTCTCCGCCACCACGACATCTCAGTAGGCCGCCGCTGTGCAACGTGGCTCCCGTACGAATCCGTTGTGTGCACTCGCGATGGGGCTGCTGGGCCGGGCAGCAGGGCGAGCCGAGCCCGACGCGTCGGCCATCGCGCTCAAGCAGTATCCCGCCGATCCACAGCGCCGTGCCCATCGCGTGCCCGTAAGAGCGGTGAACCACGGTCAAAAGGGGTACGATCCGGCCCGCACGACCGCCCCCGCGAGAAGGCATCTGCTCAGGTCAGAGACGTAGAGCCCGCCCGAGCGCCGTCGCTTCCCAAGCTGAGAGCGCGAGTTCGATTCTCGTCACCCGCTCCAAGCGAAACCCCCAGGTCAGAGACCCGGGGGTTCTTTGTTGTCCAGACCAGTGGGCGGCAGGCGCACCACAACCGCACCACTAGCTCTCGGAAGGCCCCTCCTTGTGATGCACGCGGTCGCCGGTGTGGTGCTTCGCACGTTCGGCCCGCACGAGGTCGTCCAGCCCGGCGGCGACCTCCCGTTGCCGCTCCTCGTCGCTGTGCTGGTAGATCAGCGCGGCCTTCTCGGAGGACTGCCCGGCCCGCACCATGGTGTCCCGGAGCGTGGCACCTGAGCGGGTCAGCAGAGTGTGCCCGGTATGACGAAGATCGTAGAAGCGGAATCCGTCCGGGAGGCCGGCGACCGCGCGAGCCCGTCGCCACTTCCGTCCGAAGGTGGTGCGCCGGAAGGCCGCGCCCTTCTCCCCGACGAAGACCAGGCCGTCAGGTCCCTTCTCCGCGAACCAGTCGAGATGCCGCTGCACCTCCTTGCGCAGGAAGGCCGGAAGGACGACGACACGAGCACTCGCGTCGGACTTGGTCGGCCCGGGGGCCCGTTTGCCGTTGGTGCGCTCGGGCTCGGCGACGCGCACGCGGATCACGAGATTGTCGACATCCACATCCCGGCGGCGCAGGCCCGCCAGCTCCTCAGGCCGCATCGGGCCGTACGCGCCGAGGTAGACCATGAGCCGCCAGCGAATGCCGATCGCGTCGGCGAGCGCGTCGACCTGGGCGACGGTGGCAATGCGCCGCTCGGCCGCGGACTCCTTGCCGGCGCCCTTGATCCGGCACGGGTTGCGCTGGATCAGCTCGTCATCGACGGCCGTCTCAAGGATGGACTTGAGGAGGCGGTACGCCTTGGCAACGGTGGTCTTGGCTCCGGTGGTGCGCAGCCGTTCGGCGCGCCACTCACGGACACTCGGCGAGGTGATCTCGTCAAGGTCCAGCCCGCCGAACGTCGGAAAGATGTGCAGGCGAAGCAGATGCCGGTACAGGTCCTCAGTCCGCACGGCCAACTCCCGTTCCTCGACCCACTTCTCGGCGTAGACACGGAAGTTGACCGCCCCAGCGTCGGGAGCACGCCAGTCCCCGCGGCTGAGGTCCGCCTCGACCTGGGACAGCCAGATCTCGGCCTCCTTCTTGGTCGCGAAGGTCTCGCCCGAGCGGATGCGTTCACCGCTAGGACCGAGATACGAAGCCGTCCAGCGACCGGACCGGTACTGCCTCACCGCACCGAAGCGCCGACGCCTGCCCCTCTTATTGGCCATCAAGCAACCCTCCGCACTCCGGCACGGTGAAGCCTGATCGGCTCGACAGTGTGCGATTCGATGAACTCCTCGACCGCGCTCTCCGGGATACGGACGTGGCGGCCGACCTTGACGTACCGGATGCGCCGCTCCTCGACCAGGCGACGCGGGAAGCGCTCCGTGGTGCCGAGGAGTTCGGCCACCTGCGCCACGGTCAGGCAGCGGTCAGCCATGGGTGGGCTCTCCTTCCGTTCCGGGGGCGGGTTCGAGGGACGCGGCGAGCCAGGCCTCGGCGTCGGACAGGCCGGTACCGGCGAAGACCCAGTGCGCGAGAACGAGCGTGGTTTCGCCGTCCCGCGGGACAGGCGGGGCCGCTTGGGCCCGGCGCCATGCGGCGCGGGCGTCGCGGAGGGCGCCGAGGGTGGTGGAGTAGCAGCGGGATTTGGTGGAGAAGTGGCCGCGGAAGCCGAGCATGTGGGCCCAGGCCCGCAGGCGGAGGTGTTCAAGGTCCTTGCGTGCGCCGAGGGTCCAGGCGGTGCGGATGAGCCGGCGGGCGTGGTCGCTGATGTCGAGCTGGGCCAGTTCGGCGGCGAACTTCAGCGGCCGGTCCAGGGCGCCCGTGGCCGTCTCGGCGCCCTTGGTGGCGTACTTGGCGATGTACGCCGCCACGGCCCGTTCGGTCAGCTCCTGGCCGCCTGTGAAGTCGGCGGAGCGGATGGTGCGCACGTCGAGTTGTCGGCCGAAGGTGAAGGTGTGGGCGCGGCCGTCGACGACCGGCCCGCACACCCGGGCCTTGGCCGCAGCGGTGCGGATGGCGTCGGTCAGCAGCTCGGCGGTGGCCCAGGCAGGAGGCGGAGTGTCGCCGCCCTCGGGGCCGTCGAGGCGGATGACGGCGTGGAAGTGGACGGCACCGCGCTTCTGGTACTCGGCCACCTTGGCGAAGGAGATCCGGGCGTGGTGCCTAAACGTCCGCTGCGTCAGCCCCGCCCGCTTGGCGACCTCGCGGCGCAGATAGATCGAGAACCGCCGCCACAGGATCCCGGCGTGCGCGTTCCACAGCACGGCCGCTTCGTAGTCGTAGGACTCCGGGTCGAGGGGCGTTCCCAGGACGGCGTCGTCTTCCTCGTGCCGGGTGCCGCAACGGCAGTTACGGCCGTCGGAGGGGCGGTTGTGGACCGGGCCGAAGCTGGGGGCGGTGAAGGTGGCGAAGACACGCGGGTGCGTGGCGACCTGTTCGGGCAGGCCCTTGCCGCCGCGCAGTCCGGCGGTGATCAGGTGGAAGGTGTCGCGGCGGTAGGTCTCGGCGCAGGCCGCGCATCGGGTGGCGCGGCGGTTGTTGCAGCGTACGAGGAGTTGGCCGGCGGGCAGGTCGGCCGAGTCGAGGTGGTGCAGGACGCGGCCGATCTCGCCGGTCGTGGTGTCGACCGCGTACTCGGTGCGATGGCCGTCGAGGCGGATGGGGCGGGTGCAGCCGCCCAGGGTGGAGAGTTGGCGGGCCAGCTCGGGCAGGGTGCCGAGGGAGGCCAGCATGGAGAGTTCCGCCAGCGGGGGCGGGGTCTGCTGGGTGATGATGGGAGTTCCTTTCATCTGTTGCGACGGTTGGGAGGCATCGGCCCCGGGGCGGCGGGATGCTTGGCGGCGTTTGCCGCCCCGGCGGCCGGTCAGCGCTGGTGCGCGCTGCTGAGGAGGGAGCGCAGGACCACGGCGGCGACGGCCACGGACACGGCCGAGACGGCGACGGCCGCCAGGAGCGCGGTGAACACGACTCCGACGACGACCACGGCGGCGACCGCACCGACGCCGACGCCCACGTGCGGGGCGGCCGGGCGGTCGGCCGAGGAGGCCGGGGCCTGCGTGTGCTGAGGTGTGACGGTTGTCGTCGGCAG
The DNA here is from genome assembly GCF_045209695.1 of Streptomyces thermoviolaceus. Classification (NCBI taxonomy): domain Bacteria; kingdom Bacillati; phylum Actinomycetota; class Actinomycetes; order Kitasatosporales; family Streptomycetaceae; genus Streptomyces; species Streptomyces thermoviolaceus. The sequence goes on from NZ_CP109280.1 coordinate 2,913,751, forward strand.
GGTCGGGATGTCGGGCAGCTTGGGGCGGAGCACGGTGGTCCTCCTTGTCACTCGTGGGTGCCGTTGACGACGTCGACCCCGGAGCGGGTGCCGGACTCGATGGCGGGGGCGAGGAAGGTGTGCGAGAGCCAGAAGCCGAACAGCGCGATGACGACGGCGACCCAGAGGCGGACGCCGAGGAATCTGATCGCGGCCCAGGCGATGACGCCCAGGACGAAGACGAGCGGCAGCGAGACGGTCACGGGGACTCCTTCAGCGGACGGCGCAGCGGTGGGTGCGGGCGGCCAGCTCGGCGGCGGCCCGGCTGTCGTAGTCGGCGGAGAAGCCGCAGCGCGGGGCCGTGCAGGCGGCGGTGTGCTTCTCGTGGCCCCGGCCGTCGTAGTAGGTGGCGACCTGAACGGGGCCGATGCGGACGACGCGGCGGAAACGCGGGGTGGCGGGCATCAGGGCAGCTCCTTCGAGTTCTTGTGGTTCTCGCCGGTGAAGTCGGCGACGTGGTCGAGCAGCCACCGCCGGATCTCCGCGCCCTCGTACTCGTCGGCGGTGAGGATCACGGGCTCGGCGATGAGCAGCGCTTCGGCGAAGCGGTTCTGTCGGGTCAGCTCGGCGGCGCGGTTCAGCGCGCGGAGCGTGGACGGGCGCACGGTGGAAAGTCCTCCGGGTCAGGTGAGGTGGGTGGCGATGGCTTCGGCCAGCGGCAGCGGGACGCCGAGCCGGGCGCGAAGGGTCGAGGTGTCGATGGGCGTTCCGGTCCGGGCGCGGTGTTCGTCGGCGACCTTGCGCGCGAGTGTGAGAAGCGCCGGCGGAACCGGGGGCGTGGAGGGCGGAACCGGTTCCGGCTCCGCAGCGGGCAACTCAGGGGCAGAGGCAGGGGCTTGGGGTGCCTCGGGTTCCGGGGCCGACTCGCGCTTTCCCGTCGAGGCATGCGCGGCTGCTCCGTGGGCGAGCAGTGTCCCGCCCAGGAAGGCGACCGCGGGCCATCCGGCGACGAGGATGCGCAGCCAGTTCGGTACGGCGTCCAGGTCGAGCAGCCCGGCCGTGGCGACGTTGGCGCCGAGCGAGGCGGTCAGGGCGACGAGGAACCAGCACCACCCGGCCGCTTTCGCCTCACCGGAGCGCAACCGCCGCCAGGCCGCCACCAACAGCAGATCGACGGAGACCGGGTAGGCCCACGCCTTCCAGCCGTCCTGCCCGGCAGCGGCAGCCAGGTCGTGCAGGTGGGCGAAGGACAGCGCGGCGGCGATCAGTGCTTGGACGAGTACGGCGTCGAGGCGGACGGACAGGACACGCACGGCACGACTCCTTCCGGTTCCAGGCATGGAGGGGGTAGGGACGTGGCACGGAACGGCCGTGCCGGCCGTGGGGAGGGAGTGCGTCTACTCGGTGGCCGGCTGCGTCGTGGCCAGGGGCCCGGACGCTTCCACCGGCATCGGCGGGACGTACGGCCGGAAGGGATCGAGCGCCGGTACGTCGGGGGTGAGATCCGCCGTCGCGCGGCAGGTGGCCGCGGCATCGGCAAGGGAGAGGTAAGGAGTGCGGATGCGGGACCAGCCGCCGGAGGTGTCGCCGACGACGGCCAGACCGGGCAGTTCGGGGGCGATGGCGCAGGCCGCGAGGACGGCCTCAGGGGCGATGTCGCCGAGCGCCATCTTGGCCGAGGCTTCGTCGTTCACACGGTGGCAGACACGGCCGGTGAGCTGAGCGCGGAGCATGGTCGCGCCCTTGCCCAGTTCGGCGCCGAAGCGCTGCCCGCACACTTCGAGATGGATACCGGCGGCCCGGCCGAGTTGGGCGAGCCGGATGAGCTGGGTGACCATCTCGTCCCGCCGCTCTTCCTCCTTCCGTGTGGCGACGAGGAAGAGTTCGGCCACCTCGTCGATGAACAGCACGATCGGGGCCGGGCGTTCGTCCTCCGGCAGTCCCCAGATGTCCGAGGTGATCAGCTGTTCCGGAGTGTCGGGCGCGATGCCCTGCCGAGCCTTGATCAGGTCGTATCGGTCCTCCATTTCCTTCACGAGCACGGGAAGCAGCTCGGCCGCCTGGTCCGGGTCGGTCGCCAGGGCGGAGAGCCGAGGGGCGAAGGGCGCCAGTTCGACCCCGCGTTTGCAGTCGATGCCGACCAGGGCCACCGGCTGGGCGGCGAGCCCGGTCAGCAGGTTCCTCAGGTACATGGACTTGCCCGAGAGCGTGGCGCCGAGCACCAGCTCATGCGGTACGGCCCGGTAGTCCCGTACGAACGCGGTCGCGTCCTCCCGTAACGCCACCGGGATCCGAAGCGGACCGCCGTCCAGTCGACGGGGCATCCGCACCTTCCGCAGCACGTCGAAGCCGACGAGCCGCAGTTCGACGACGCCCGGCTTGATGTCCCGCACATGGACGGCGTGGACACCCCAGGCGTGCCGGAGGCGTTCGGTGGAGGCCGCCAGGTCCGCCGGCTCCTGTCCCGGAGCCAGCCGCAGCCGCATGCGCAGGCCGGTCGTGGTGGGCCGGACGAGGCCCCGCCGAGGAGGCACCGGCCGGATCTCACGACGGGTGGTCGCCCGGACGGCCAGCGCCCGCCACCGGGACGGCTCGACGGTCAGACCGCAGGCGTCCATGGTCGAGGAGTACGAGGCCAGCAGCCGGATCACCGTGAGCGGCAGCCCGACCATGGACCAGTACGCCGCCGGGTGGGCGTGCCGGGCGTAGACGGCGCCGCCTGCCGCAGCGAGCAGACCGCCCAGCTCGGCCCACGTCACCAGGTCCGTCACAGCGATCAGCCCGCTTCGGCCAGCGGGAAGGCACCCGGGGTGACGGCGGTCGCCCGATAGGCGATGCCGTGCCGCTCCCGGCCGTTGAGGACGCTCTGCCACGGCCGTGCCACCAGCCCCGGCAGCGAGACCGGAGCACCGACCGTCAGGCCCTCGGCCACGCCGCTCTCCGGGACGGTGACCTGGATCAGCGACGACTCGCCCTCGTCGATGTAGACGACGCCGACGGTCATCAGTGCCTCACCGGTCACCGCGTCCTTGGCGATCTCACCGGTCTGCCGGTCGCGCACCTTCGGCGCCGGAGCCTCGGTGAGCAGGATCGTGGCGGTCGAGGCGTCAACGCGGATCACACGCACAGGGATTGCTCCTTCTGAGAGTCGACCAACTTGCCAACCTGACAAGTTGACTTAGCAAGTTTGACGCTGGGGATGACAGGTTGACTAGTCAAGTTGCTTTCGCCGGAGTCTCGCCCGAAGAGCGGTGTCAGTTCAGACGGTAGGTGTCCTCGAGTTCCTGTCGGTCGGCCGGAAGAAGCACGTCAGAGACCTGCAAGGCGCGGCCGGAGGCGTCACGTGCGACGACCAGGACGCTCAGCACGGGAACACCGTCCGGCAGCTCCAGCAGCTCCGCCTCACGTGCTTCGGGCAGCCGAGCCGAGACCCGCTCGGTCACATGGTCGAAGCGAACCTTCTTCCGTGCTTCAAGGTGTTCGCGGGTGCTCCCGCTCAGGGGCGCGTCAGCCTCCAGCTCGGTGCCTTCGACCATGCCGGCGGGGAAGTACGACGAGACCAGCTCGACGGCTTCGCCGTCCTCTTCGACCAGGAAGCGGCGCATGAGGACCTCAGCGCCCTTCGGCAGGCCGAGCGCCGAGGCCACCCGAGCCGGGACGGGCACGCGTCCGACGTCGACCAGACGACCCGCGCTCCGCGCCTCGTCACGCTCCAGCGCCTCACGCCCCCGCCGGTCCTTCCGCTCGACGACCTCCGGGCGGGCTCGGACGATCGTGCCGTAGCCCTGCCGGGACTCGAGCCAGCCGTCCCGCTTCAGCAGCTCCAGCGCTCGGACGACGGTCGGGCGGGACATCCCGAAGGTCTGCACCAGCTGGTTCTCGCTGGGCACGCGGGTGCCGGGCGCATACGTGCCGTCCTCAATGCGACGCTGAAGCGTCTGCGCAAGGCGCACGTACTTCGGTGGCTCCACTTCATATGCCATGAACGCCGCCCGTCGAGATTGGCCAAGTCAACTGGTCAACCAGACTAGCGAGACTTGCACACCGGCAGGAGAAGCAGAGGGCTATCCCATCACGCCGGCCAGGCATCGGCCACCACGAAGGAGACGACCGTTCCGCCGAAGCGGCTGGGCCCGGAGTGCCAGGAGTCGGCGATGGAGTCGACCAGGAGCAGCCCCCGCCCGTGCGCGTCGTCGGCGTCGGGGTGCCACAGGCGCACGTTCGCCGGGAAACCCGGGTTGTGCACCTCGACACGGAGCGAGGTCCCCTCGCGGTACCACTCGACCCGCACCAGCCAGGGCTCGTCCGACCTCCCGTAGCGGATGGCGTTGGTCACCAGCTCCGAGATCATCAGCGTGCAGTCGTCGATCGAGCAGGCCGGGTTGTACGGAGCGATGAACTTCCGGAACCAGCGCCGGGCGCGGGACACGGACTCGGGCTCAGGATGCAAGGTCATCGCTCCGAGCCGCGGTGAGCCCTCGCAGGGGTAGCGGTCGATCGTGTAGGCCATGCGTGCTCACTCCTTGCCGCTGCCGTCGCAGTCGAGGCAGCGCCGCTTCGACGTGGCACGGCTGCGGTCATTGGCCGTGGAGAGCGCCAGCTCCCTCCGGGAGCCGACGCGCTTCCACCCACGCCCCCGACACCCCCGGCACGCTAAGCGCACATCCCGCTCCGGCCGCCGACTCGTCACGTCGTGCCCCCTTCTCCTTCAAGTGGCATTAGCCACTTCCTGGATAGTGGCATTAGCCACTTTGGAGGCGCAAGCGATTCACCGGAACCGGCGAGTCGTCAATCAGGTGAGGGGGTACCCCTGTTCGAACGCCCAGCGGTGAGGCGGGTAGGTGGCTTCGGCGAACTCCAGGGGCCGGTCCTGCAAGTCGAAGACGACATGATGGACGACGAGGACCGGGGAACCCGGCTCCAACCGCAGGTCGGCCGCCTCCTCGTCTGTGGCGGCCCGAGCACACATGCGATCTTCGGCGTAGCTGCCTTGACGCCCCGTCATCTTCTCGACGTACATGAGCGTCCCTTCCGTGATCCGCTCGGGATCCATGAGCCTGGGCGCGCGCTGGCCGACGTCCGGAGCGAACCACGAAGTGGACAGCGTGATCGGTCCGTCCTGATTGTTGGTCACACGCCGGCGGTGCACGGCTCGACGGTCCTTCACCAGGCCCAGGGCCTCGGCGACGTAGTCCGGAGCCTCCGTCCACCCGGCCGAAGTGATCACCGCGTACTCTCCGGGCGTATAGATCTTCCCGGTCTGCCGGGCACGCCCGTACAACTCCCGTGCGCGCCGGTTCACTTCGAGACTGCGCACATAGGTGCCCGACCCTTGGCGCTTCTCGACCAGGCCCTGATGGCTCAGCGCTTGCAGTGCCCGTGCGGCCGTGGGCCGGGACACGTTCCAGTCCGCGGCGAGCTGCCGTTCCGAGGGCACCTCGTCCCCTGGACGCAGGTCACCCCGAAGGATCTGGTCGCGGATGTAGTGGGCGATCTGGAGGTACTTCGGCAGAGCCTCTTCGATCTGAGGCATCCCCCCTCCTTTCTGTCCAAGTGGCTATGGCCTTTAGCCACTATAGGGTGAGTGGCCAACCCCTGAACCCGTAGTCTGACCGCATGACGCGGTTGATCGTCGCAGCAGGAGGAGGGGGCGACGCAGTCGCCGCCGCAATGCTTCACGCCGCCCTCTACGGCGACGAGGACCAGGCGGTGATCTTCACGTACGCCTGGGACCGCCTCCTGATCGACCCGCGCCCGGGACCACGAGGAGCCGACGGCTTCACAGGGCTCGAGCAACTCACCCGGTCCGTCCGGTCAGTACCGGCCAAGGCCCAGCCGATCCCTCCGGGAGGCTCCACCCTCCCCCGCCTCGCAGCAGAGCTTCCCCACACCCTGGCCCTGCTCGACCCCCACCACGGCGCCGAGGGCATCACCCGTCAGCTCGAAGAACTGGTGACCCACTTGGCCCCGGCATCGATCGACCTGCTCGACGTCGGCGGCGACATCCTCGCCCAGGGCGACGAACCCACCCTCAAAAGCCCACTCGCCGACGCCCTCACCCTCGCCGCCTGCTGCCAGGTCAACGCCCCCATCCGCCTCCTGATCGCAGGCCCCGGCCTGGACGGCGAACTCTCCCCCGACACCCTGCGCCCCCTGCTCGGCCCCCTCGTCCACACCTTCACAGCCAAGGACGTGGATGCCATCGGCGGCATCCTGGAATGGCACCCCTCAGAGGCCACAGCCATGCTCGCCGCAACAACCCGAGGAGCCCGCGGCACCTGCGAAGTGCGCGACGCCGGCCTTCCCGTCCCCCTCACCGACGAAGGCCCCACGGTCCACGAAGTCGACCTGGACGACGCACTCAGCCGCAACAGCCTGGCCCGCGCCGTCATGACCACCGCCACCCTGGACGAGGCCGAGGCACACAGCCGCGAGATCTGCGGCTTCTCGGAAATCGACTACGAACGCAACAAGGCGACCTGGCTCACCGAACAGCCGCCGACGAAGCTGGACCCCAACGACGTACTGTCCCGGCTCGACCAGTTCCACAGCGAAGCCCGAGCCCGCGGCGTCACCCACACCACGTTCCGCCACCTCACCGAGGCCCTGAACCTCAACGGCTCCCACAGAGAAGCCCTGCGCCAACTGCTCATCAACCGTCGCCCGGAGCAGTACGCAGCTCCCTTGTGGCGCATCCCATCCAACGGCTGAGTTACAACCTTCTTTACGGGTTCAAGTGCGGCTCGCTGTCGCTCGCCGCGCGCGGCCCGGCCCCCGGCCGGGCCTGCGCTCCTGTCTCCGCCCCGCTCCAGCCCGGCCGGGGGCCGTGCCGCGCGCTGAGGCGATCAATCGCCTGAGGTTAGAGAAGGGGTGTGTCGTGGCTGGGGCGGTCGGCTCCGCGATTTTAGGCAGCCACTTTGGCGCGAGCCTCGCAGATCATGGCCCCGACGTCGGGCTTTACCGGGCAGGTCCACTACCTGCCCGACGCGCCGGAAGCTTACGGGGCCATGATCACTCGCGCCAAAGCAGCTCCAGCCCAAAATCGCTCCACCGACCTCAACACTTCAGCACCCCCATTCGATCACCTGCGATCGAGTCGATGCACTTTCGGATCGAATCCGATCACCCTCCGGTGCGTGGGGTGTTGCGGGAACTCATGAGGTGGTGATGGTCGTCTGCATGGGTGCGCTGCCCAGCGCGTTACGCAGGTTGTACATCTTGTAGAGGAAGGAGCCTGACGTGACCGAAAAGATCGGGATTGCGGAAGCCGTGGAGCACCTGCGGGCGGAGTTGGTGGCCGCTGCTGCGGGCAATGGCAGCGGTCCGCAGTTCGAGGTGGGGCCGGTGGAGCTGGAATTCTCCGTGGAGATGCGTAAGGAGGGCAAGGGCAAGGCCGGTGTGAAGGCCTGGGTGGTGTCAGCCAGCGCGGAGGGGTCGGTGTCGAAGGCGTCGGTGCATCGGGTGAAGCTGGTGCTGACGCCCAAGGATCCTGTCACCAACGGTAGTTATCACGTGAGCACCGACCGGCCGGATCAGACAGGTGAGTTGCTGGGATCCCGGTTCGGCGAGTAACCGGGGCAGCACCCGCGCTGCGGGAAGACCGGACGTAAATCGAAAAGCGGAACCTGGGGCAAGAAACGGGGAAGTGGAGCGGGGTGGACAGGTCGCGGGTGGCGGTGGTGCGGTCCGGTAAGGGGCGCGGGTCGGGCTACGTGCTCGGCGGGCGGCTGGTGCTGACGGCCGCGCACGTACTCAAGGACCACGCGCAGGTATCGGTGCAGCTGCAGGGGCGTGCCGGGCAGGTGCCGTGCGAGGTGGTGTGGGAACGGTTTGAGGACGGCCCGCAAAGGTGGGATGCGGCGCTGCTGCTGGCGCAGGAGGATCTGTCGGACAGGCCGTTGCCTGCTGTCCGGTGGGGGCGGCTGGTGACCACGCAGGCTTGCCCCGCGCACGCGATGGGCTATCCGGTGGTGGGGCAGGCCGGCGCTGATGCGGTGTCGATCGTGCAAGTGGACGGGCGGGTGCTGCCGGAAAGCGGCCGGGACAGAGACCGGTACATCCTGGTCGGCCAGCCAGGAGCCGAACCGCAGGACAAGGACTCCCAACAGGAAAAGCAGGACAAGGAATCCCCCCAGAAAGGGAAGGGCAACGACTCTCCCTGGCAAGGGATGTCAGGTGCAGCCTTGTGGTGCGGCAGCAGGCCGGGAATGACGCCGTTGCTGGCCGGGGTGGTGGCTGGTGATCCTCCCGGCTGGAGTCATACCCGGCTGGAGGCGGTGCCGGCGTATGTGCTGGCGTCGGATCCGAGGGTGCAAGAGCTGATCGAGGAGCACACCGGGCGGCCCATGCTGCTGGAGCCCGCAGACCTGCAGCACCTGGCCGACCGTGCTCCTATGCCTCCGCAGTCCCCGGCCGATCTGCTGCGCGCGGATCAGGCAGTGGTGTCGTTCATGGGGCGTGAAGAACTGCTGGGAGATCTGATCCGCTGGTGCGAGCCGCCATCAGACCAGGCGGAGACCACCTCTGACGGTGGGGCAGCAGAAGTGTGGGGGTGGGGGCAGAGCCGGGTGAAGGCTCGGTTGCTGACGGGTATCGGCGGTGCGGGCAAGACCCGGCTCGCTGCTGAACTCGCCGCCCGGATGGCCAGCCAGGGCTGGATCGTCCTCCGCCTGACCCCTGACGTGACAGCGAGGCTGGATGTTCTGTCTCAGGTGCACAGGCCGCTGCTGATCATCGTCGACTATGCCGAGACCCGCATCCCGCAGCTGCATGCCCTGCTGGATGCGGTCGACCACGACCAGGCCACCAGCCCGGTGCGGGTGCTTGCTTTGGCCCGTGCTGCTGGTGACTGGTGGACCCGGGCCGCCGAACACCCTCACAGCCAGGCTTTGGCCAGCGCCTCAATCACGCCCATTCCCCCTTTGCACCACACCCTTGAGGACCGCGCCACGGCCTACCGGCAGGCACTGCACGACTTCAGCACCAGGCTGCGCCAGCTCGATCGCGCGACCGACTGGGCGGCTTTGCTGCCAGCGCTTACCGCTGCGGACGCGATGCCTGACCTGTCCGGGGCTGAGTTCGACACCCCGCTGTCGGTACAGATGGCTGCCCTTCTCGCCCTCCTCGACGCCACCGGTGTCCCCCAGGCCCCCGCCCCTGCTCTCACGCTGGAAGCCCGCCTGCTACGACATGAACGCCTCTACTGGGAGAGCACTGCCAACAGCCCTGAGCGGGGCCTGAGCGGGGAGCGCTGTGGAAGCGAAACCCGTGATCTCGCCGTGGCCCTGGCCTGTCTGGTTCCCGCCAAGGATCGTGACCACGCCAGGGCACTTCTGGCCCATCTTCCCGGCCTGGGCGACGAGGGTGCAGCGGGTGTCTGTGGGGCGATGGCCACCTGGCTGGCCGATCTCTACCCGGCCCCGGCGGACTCGGTGTGGGGCAGCCTGCAACCGGACCGGATCGCCGAGTACCACATCGGTACCCAGGCCAGCCGTGAACCGGGCCTGTTCACCCGCATCCTGACCACCCTCACTGACGCACCTGCCATGCAGGCCCTGACTGTCCTGGCCCGCACCGCCCAGCACCCCCACCACCGCGAAGTGATCAGCAGCATCCTGTGCAAGGCCGTCGCCGCCGCGCCGTCCGTGCTGGGACCGGCAGCCTTGACCACCGCCACCCGCACGCCGCACCCCGCACCCTTGATCGCCGCGCTGACACATCTGACCCGCACCACGCAGGACATCACGCTGCTGCAGCACCTCAACAATCAGCTACCGGACTCCACGCTGGCCCTGAGCGAGTGGGCCGCCGACCTCACCACAACGCTGGTCGAACACCACGACACGTCCGATCCAGACCTCCCCGACCTCGCCATGTCGCTGAACAACCAGTCCAACCGCCTGGCGGGCCTGGGCCGACACGAAGAAGCCCTGACGGCCATCACCCGCGCCGTCAAGACCTACCAGACCCTCGCCGAACAGCGACCCGACGCCTTCCTCCCCGACCTCGCCGGCGCGCTGAACAACCAGTCCAACCACCTGGCGGGCCTGGGCCGACACGAAGAAGCCCTGACAGCCATCACCCGCGCCGTCGAAATCCGCGAAACCCTCGCCGAACAGCGACCCGACGCCTTCCTCCCCGACCTCGCCATGTCGCTGAACAACCAGTCCGTCCACCTGGCGGGCCTGGGCCGACACGAAGAAGCCCTGACAGCCATCACCCGCGCCGTCGAAATCCGCGAAACCCTCGCCGAACAGCGACCCGACGCCTTCCTCCCCGACCTCGCCGGCGCGCTGAACAACCAGTCCGTCCGCCTGGCGGGCCTGGGCCGACGCGAAGAAGCCCTGACGGCCATCACCCGCGCCGTCGAAATCCGCGAGAGCCTCGCCGAACAGCGACCCGACGCCTTCCTCCCCGACCTCGCCATGTCGCTGAACAACCAGTCCGTCCGCCTGGCGGGCCTGGGCCGACGCGAAGAAGCCCTGACGGCCATCACCCGCGCCGTCAAGACCTACCAGACCCTCGCCGAACAGCGACCCGACGCCTTCCTCCCCGACCTCGCCGGCGCGCTGAACAACCAGTCCAACCACCTGGCGGGCCTGGGCCGACGCGAAGAAGCCCTGACGGCCATCACCCGCGCCGTCAAGACCTACCAGACCCTCGCCGAACAGCGACCCGACGCCTTCCTCCCCGACCTCGCCGGCGCGCTGAACAACCAGTCCAACCACCTGGCGGGCCTGGGCCGACACGAAGAAGCCCTGACAGCCATCACCCGCGCCGTCGAAATCCGCGAAACCCTCGCCGAACAGCGACCCGACGCCTTCCTCCCCGGCCTCGCCATGTCGCTGAACAACCAGTCCGTCCACCTGGCGGGCCTGGGCCGACACGAAGAAGCCCTGACAGCCATCACCCGCGCCGTCGAAATCCGCGAAACCCTCGCCGAACAGCGACCCGACGCCTTCCTCCCCGACCTCGCCATGTCGCTGAACAACCAGTCCGTCCACCTGGCGGGCCTGGGCCGACACGAAGAAGCCCTGACAGCCATCACCCGCGCCGTCGAAATCCGCGAAACCCTCGCCGAACAGCAACCTGAGGTGTTCGCGGAGAACCTGGAAAAAGCGCGCCAGCTACTCGAGGTCGTGAAGCAACTCCCAGGGGAGTGACCCGCGGCCAGCCTCATGTTGGCCGTTGCCCAGGTTGCGCACCACAAGCGCACCAGATCGAAGGGGGAACCGCAGGGACTCACGGGTGAACACCACACAGTCTGCGGAGGTCCCTCCGGTCCGTTCGACCAGCTCAGAGCCCCAACATGCGCGGAATGATCGCAGCTTCCCAAGCTGAGAGCGCGAGTTCGATTCTCGTCACCCGCTCCAGAGAGAAACCCCAGGTCAACGGCCTGGGGTTTGCTTATTGTCTAGTCCAATTTTGGGGTGGCGTGCCCTCTGCGTGCCCTAAGTGCAGGTTGGGGCGACCCCTGAGAAGCTTCTCCGGACCTGCCGCGACGGATGCGGCGCTGGATCGTCTCGAATAGCGAGATGCGTTTCGTGTGATCCGCACCACAAGGCGGCGCCGGGTGTGTGAAGTCCCATCCGCAAAGCCGCAGTTCGCATCAGACGGACACTGCCCGTCGCCATTACAGGAGCGGGATCGGATTCGGCGAGGCTGACCTGGTCGGGTCTGGCGCCGCAGTACCCGGACCCGCTCGGGCCGGATACGGCGGTACCCGATGCCCTCCGTGCCTGAGGTCAGGACCGTCACCAGCCCGAACGCTGGACCGCGGTCGCGCACAGCATGGCCTACTTAACGGCTGTGCAGCCCTGCGGTCGGCAGCAGACCAGCGGCTGACCGCGCGACGGCCTGGTACCGGGGCCCGGCCGCGGCCCGCCACATCCCCGCCTCCCAGCTCGGTACCTGCGACAACGCCGGCTTCGCCTCCCACGCCGACGACACCACGATCTCCCGGGACACGGCCTTCGCCAAGATCGAGACCCGGGTGCAGGGAACCGAGCTCGCTGCCACGGCTCTCGGTCTGTGAAGGCGGCCGACAGCGCGATCGGAGCGCCATCCGCGCCCAGGACAGCAGCAGTGCCTCCGCCTCCTGCGGTGAAACCCCGGAGGCGGAGGTGTCGGAGAGCTAGGTTATGGACGTGCAGTGAAGGCGCGCAGGCGGGCGTCAAGCCGAGGCTGTCGGCAGACCGCGCCTGACGCAAGGAGCGATCACCACTTGGGGGGCCAGTGGAGCCGAGAAGCGCAGCCGCCGCGGGGCAGGACTTCCCGTACACGGCGGGAACAACCTGCTACATCGAAGTCCACGAGGACGGCAGGGTCACCCACGGAGATTCCAAAGGCGCATACGAACGGGCGGTGGCGGGCAAGTCTCGGCTGTTCGCCGTCTGGCCGGGTCAGTGGTCGAGTGACCTCTTCGTCATCGATGATCTCGACGAGTACGCCAAGGCGCACGGGATCAAACACGACCAGGACCGCACCGGCCTCAGTGAGCACGTCCACGATGTCGAGTGGACCGAGCAAACGGCTTTTAACACCAACCCTCGCAGCCCGTACATCAGCATCCGGCTCACGATGAGATGCGGGTGTGAGATCCGGGACTTGACCGCCTTCGCCAAGCAAATGCGCGAGCAGCGGGGCTGGGACATCGCCACGAGCGTTGGCTGGGGCAGCAGCAGCGGGCCCGGGGGTACGTCCTATTCCCTGCGGGTCAGGCGCAAGAGCCTGAGCGCCTGACCACAGACTTGCGGCGGGGCCGTGGGCACCACCCGGACGGTCTCGGCCGATGAGGCCGACGGAGCCGGGCCGGGCTGCTGCCTGGCCGGTAAGGAGCAAGTCTGGCCCGCGCGCATGCGTCCTTCATCCCTCGCGTGCTTCGCGCCCGTCGGCCAACGACTCACTCAGCCGTTGCCGGACCTCGGCATCGATCCCCTGGGCCAACCTGCGCTGGTGCTTCGCCGTCGAGTGCTGGTAGATCAGCTGGGCCCGCTCCGAGGACTGGCCGACGCGGACCATGAGGTCCTTCAGCTTGGCGCCGGTGTCGGCGGCGAGGGTGTTGCCGGTGTGCCGGAGGTCGTAGAAGCGGAAGTTGTCTGGCATGCCGACCTTCTTCCTGGCCTTGCGCCACTTGCGGCCGAAGGTCGAGCGGCGGAACGGGGCGCCCTTCTCGCCGACGAAGAGGAGGCCGTCCGGCTCCTTCTCCGCGAACCACCGAAGGTGCCGGCGCAGCTCCGGCAGCAGGAAGTCGGGCAGGTACACAGTGCGCTTGCCCGCGCGGGTCTTGGGCGCGCCGGTGACCCTTCTGCCGTTCGTCAGCTCCGGTGACGCGTGCGTGATCCGCAGGGAGCACTCGTCGAGATCGACACTGTGGCGGCGCAGTTCGGCCAGTTCCTCGGGTCGGAGGGAGGCGAAGGCGCCGAGCAGGACCATGAGCCGCCAGCGCGGGCCCATGGCGTTGGCGAGGTCAAAGACCTGCTCCACGGTGGCCGTGGGGCGCTCGTCGGCCTCCTCTTTACCGGCGCCCTTGATACGGCAGGGGTTGGTCGGGAGCAGGTCGTCATCGACCGCGGTCTGCAGAATCGCCTTCAGCGGCCGGTACGACTTGGCGACCGTGGTGTCGCCCGTCGCCTTCCGCCGTTCGGCGCGCCATGCGCGGACGGAGGGCGGGGTGATCTCGTCCAGGTCCTGGCCGCCGAACGCCGGCAGGATGTGCAGGCGGAGCAGGCCGCTGTAGCGGTCGACCGTGGTCGGTGCCAGGCCGCGCTCCTCCAGCCACCGCAGGGCGTATTCTCGAAGTTGACCGCGCCGGTGTCCGGGTTCCGCCACTGGCTGCGCTCGATGTCCGCGCGGACCAGGTTGAGCCAGTCCTGCGCGTCGGTCTTGGTGTCGAACGTCTCGGGGGCCTTGTGACGGGTCCCGTCCGGGCCGACGTAACGAGCCTGCCACCGGCCCGAGGCGAGCTTGCGTACGGTGCCGAACTCCCGTCGGCGCTGCTGTCTGCGTCCTGCCATCAGGCTGCCCTCCCGTACCGGAGACGGGCGCGGCGGACCGGCTCGACGGTGCGTGCCTCGATGTACTCGGTGACGGCGCTCTCCGGGATGCGGACCGGGCGGCCGAGCTTGACGTAGCGGATGCGGCGTTCGGCGATGAGGCGGCGAACGAACCGTCCGCCCGTGCCGAGTTGTTCGGCGGCTTCGTCCACCGTCAGCAGACGGTCAGCCATTGGTGATCACCTCCTTTCGGGCGCGCTGAAGGTGGAAGCGGGCATTGGATATTGCGGGTGGGTGCAAGGGCGGTGGCTCCTCACTCGGGACGAAGCAGGGCGGTGGCCGAGTCGGGTTCAGGCGGTCGCTGGGCCGGGGAGGAGGGCCGGGACCGGCACGTGCAGCGCCTGTGCGATGGCGACCAGGTCGTCGATGTCGCAGCGTCGCTGGGCGCGTTCGATGCGGGACAGCATCGTGTTGGACATCGGCCGGCCGAGAGCGGTGACACGAGCGGCAAGCTCCCGCTGAGCGAGGCCGCGCTCGGTACGAAGAATTTCGATGGTTCGGGCGGCCCTTATTCCGGCCGGCCCGATTTCCAGTGAACGTGCTGCCATGGCTCCGTTGTAACGTGCACTCGCCAGTTTGGTTAACCGGCGATCGTCGGCTATGTTGCGCCCCGCGCACTCGGCGTGCGGGGGCACTCCCCTTTCGACAGCCCGCGCTTCGGGCAGCGCCCAGAGTGTGCCTGACGTGGGGTGTTGTGTTGTAACTTCGCCGCCCGCAGACGTCAACGGCTTGTCGCTGTGATCCTTCTGGCTCGGGTTTCGAGGCAACTATTTGGTCAGCGGCCGATCGTGTCCTACGGTTTTCCCACCGCCCTCTCCGATCTGATTTCCGACCGCCTTTCTGCCGTCAGAGATCTGGCCGTTTGGGGCTGGACTAGTCCGGACCAGCTGTGGCTATGTTGACGACAGCCCCGGAAAGCCGCGAGCGGCTCAACGAGCCGAGCGGCAGCCGGTCGGCCAACTCTCCCACGCCTGACGCCACCACCGCCCCAATCGACGGTGACCATGGGTGCCCGCCCCCCTGGCCACCGAGTGAGGACCGCCCCGCTCTTGGCACGCATCCGCACCATCAAGCCCGAAGCCTTCGTCTCCGAATCCCTGGCCGCGGTCACCCTGACCGCCGAGCGCACCTTCTTCGGCCTCCTCACCCAGGCCGACGACCAGGGCCGCCACCGCGACCACGCCGCGATCACCGCCGGACAGCTTTGGGTCCTGCGCCCCGAACACACCCCCGCCGACGTCGAGAAGGACCTCGCCCAGCTCGCCGACGCCGGCCTCATCTGCCGCTACACCGGCCCGGACGACAAGCGCTACCTGCACGTCGTCACCTGGCACCAGCACCAGAAGATCAACCGGCCGAGCAAGAGCCGGCTCCCCGCATGCCCCCACCACGACGCCGTCGGTGGCACCGCACGAGCTGGTCTCACCGAGGCCGCACCGCTGCCTCACGGAACAGTCCGTGAGGGCTCCCGCCAACGGCAGGAGACGGCAGTGAATATCGGAGACGTCAGCGAAATCGCAGGTGAGGACGGTTTCACGGAGCCTTCCGTGACGGCGCACGACAGGCTCACGGAGCCGTCCGTGAGTCCTCAGGGTACGGATCTAGGACCTAGGATCATGGATCTAGGAAGTACCCCTTCGGGGGGCGCAAGCGCCCCCGCGCCCGACACCATCTCGGCCAAGCACCTCATCGCCGAGTACGCCGCCGCTTGCACACACCGTCCGCCCAAGGACGTCCTGGGCCATCTCGCTCGCGAGGTGCGCAAGCTGCTCGACGAGGGCATCAACCCCGCACACATCCGGGCCGGCCTCGAACGGCACCGTGCCAAGGGTCTGCACCCCAGCACCCTGCCGAGCGTCGTGCACGAGGTCATGAACGCCGACCCCGCCGGGACAGTTGTCCACAGGGCGTAGACAAACCCCGCCGATGTCGCCGCCTATGGAGAGCAGCTCTGACCGCCACCCTCACCCGCGAACCCCAGCAAGTCGGCCCCATCGCCGCTCGCCTCAACGGCATCCTGGCCAGGCGTGGCATCGACCCCGCCGCAGCGGCTGCCGGGGAATCCCCGGCCGAGCCGGTCACCGCTCTGGAGCTGGCCGACGCCCGTATCCCCGCCCGCTACCGCCGCGCCCTGGCCGGCCATCCGCAGATCACCGCCTGGGCCGACGAAATCACCCGCGCCGGTCGCCCCGGCCCCGGCGGACCGGGCATCGCCGAAGGCCCGTCGCTGCTGATCGCCGGCCCCACGGGCACGGGCAAGACGTACCAGGCGTACGGCGCCATCCGC
This sequence comes from Streptomyces thermoviolaceus, assembly GCF_045209695.1. Lineage (NCBI taxonomy): Bacteria > Bacillati > Actinomycetota > Actinomycetes > Kitasatosporales > Streptomycetaceae > Streptomyces > Streptomyces thermoviolaceus. The sequence goes on from NZ_CP109280.1 coordinate 2,930,071, forward strand.
ACGCTCCTCGCCCGCGGGGTCCGCCTGCGCTGGGAAGCCACCACCACCGCGGACCTCCGCGCCCGCCTGCGCCCCCGCGCCGGCCACGACACCGAACGCGATCTGAAGACCCTGGCACGCAGCCCGCTGCTGCTCCTGGACGACCTCGGCGCGGCCAAGACCAGCGAGTGGACCGAGGAGCTGACCTACCGGCTCGTCAATCACCGGTACGAGCTCATGCTCCCCACCCTCATGACCACCAACCTTCCGATGGAGCAGCTGCGCGTCACCCTCGGTGACCGCGTCGCCTCCCGCCTCGCCGAGATGACCGAACGCGTCATCCTCGACGGCCCCAACCGAAGGCGTCACCGCCCCACCTGACCCGGCGGCAGGCCGCCGATCACGGGGACGGACCTCCCGAGCTTCGTCCGGAAACCGGAGTGGCCTCGGGACCGAACGCGGGGCCGAAGACCGACTCCGGGGACCGGGGACCAGGCGCGGGGACCGGCCCCCAACGTGCGGGGACCATCCGGGGACCAACGCAGCGACAACCCGTTGGGGACCGAGGTCCGACTCGGGGACCGAGCCTGGGGGCCGGGGACCGGTCCCCCACGCAGTCATCGAACGCGGGGACCGGTCCCGGCGAAGCAGCAGGTCACGCGGCCGAACCTCCCGAGCCCGGAAACCCTCCGCAAGATCACTGAAGCATTCTCCCAGTACCGCCCCGAAGCCGAGCGCACTGTCGAGTACGCGGCCCTCGAAGTGATCCGGGAGTTCCTCGACAGCTTCCAGGACCCACCGCAAAGGCGCATGGTCTACGAGGTCCTCGCCGCCGGCATGCGTCACGCGCAGCGCCCCGATCACGCGGCGAAAGCAGAAGCCCTGGTCAATGGGCATCCAGGCCCATCTGCTCCGGAGAACGGCTCATGAGCGGACCGGGGTCGGTCTCAGCTGACGACCGTGGCAGCTGCCAATGAGCACGGCCATCTGGCGCTGGGTCCTCTCGCCGAGGACCAGTTGGCACGCCTGGCGTCTGGTCCGGGCCAGTCGGCGGACCGTCTCCTTCGACACTGCTTGGCGGCACAGCCGCATTCGTCTCCATCCCGACGAAGTGGCTTACCGGCGGCACGGCCACCTTCCTGACGGCACGAGGGAGGGGTGAAACAACGCAGTACCCGATGTCAGTACCTCGTGCGAAGCTCGTGGGATGGACGAGTGGGATCTGGAAAACGCTGATCCGAGCCAGCAGGTAGGGGCACGGCACCACACGGTGCCCGCCTTCTACCTTCGCAGGTTCGCCAACTCCCAGAATCAACTGTGGGTTCGCGACCGCCGCTCCTCCGTGCCCGGGCTTCGCAAGGAGAGCGACCTGGCCATCAGGGACTTCTACACATTCCAGAACATCCACGGTGAGCCGGACGGGCGCATGGATTCGGTGCTGCAGAAGGTCGAGGGCAGCGCGGCGAGCGCGCTGCGCCGCGTGACCTCGGCCGTGACGTGGGGACGACCGATCTCACCCAAGGACAAGACGGACCTCTGCGTCTTCGTGGCCTTCCAATACGTCCGCGGGCTCCGCAAGCGCCGCGAGATCGAGCTCATGTCGGACTTCTACGTCCGCATTATGCAGCTGAATGCCCCCGTCGGTGCTGGGCGCCGAGAGGTCGGCGCCTACCGGGACATACTCCGCGACTTCAGGACGCTCGAAGTCACCAGCCACCCCAACGAGCATGTGAGCCTTATGGGCAAGCTGGCCGAGCCTCTTTCCGAGCACCTGCTCAACAGACCGCTGACCGTGATCGAACTAACCGATGGTGCGCTACTCACCTGCGACGAGCCGATCGTCACTTTCGACGATGAAGAGGACAAACCTGACCCCGTGATCCCGCAGGCGCGCCGACGGACCCGGAGTCGTCGGCGCCAGGGACAGCGAAAGATCCGGCAGACCAGGACTCTCATCCAGGTCCAGAGCACCCGGAACCGAGGGCTGGCCAGAGTCGATGAGATCGTCATGCCTGTGGGCCGACGGACCCTACTGGTCTTCAGTCACCCTGCCGCCGCCAGGCCCTCACACCTCCGGATCACCCCGGAAGAGAGCCACGAAGCAGCGGATGAGGTCAACAAGCGCATGCTGGCCCAGGCGTACTTCATGGCCTTCGCGCACCCTAATGACAGACTTCTCCTCGCGGATCCTCTCCCCGAAGTCGGCCCGCTCTATCGCCTCGGCGGTGTCCACCCTGAGCAAGCCCGCATCGCGGGAGTCGCTCCGAGCCACCTCCGCCCCGAGTTGTTCGGCCGCCGCTGATCCCGTCTCCATGTGCTCCCGCAACGGCAGCCTCCCGGCGAGCGCTCGCTTGCAGGGCTCGGCCGCTCATCAGATGCCAAGAGAGGCCCTCTACACCTCGAACCCGACGGCGTGCCCATTGCGTGCCCATAAAACCGGTAACCCACGGTTAATAACGGAGCGATCCTGCCCTCCCGGGATCCACACCAGAGCATGTATGCCCAGGTCAGGAGCTATCCGGCTCAATGAGCGCCGTCGCTTCCCAAGCTGAGAGCGCGAGTTCGATTCTCGTCACCCGCTCTACGAAGAAAGCCCAGGTCAGAGACCTGGGCTCTGCTGTTTGTGCACAGTGATCAGTCGCCGCGTGCCAGATCCGTGCCCGAAGGCTCCACACCCCGATCGACCAGCTCGACGCCGATGGCGACATACTCGCCCAGGACCTCGCCCCACCCCTCACCTGGGCCCATCCGCGAGCCCGGCCCCCAAACCCTCGCAACACAGGTGCCTCGCCCCGTCAAGACAGCGCCCGGAAGGAAGAGAGCAGGCACGAGATGCGCTGGACCGTCCACGGCGAACACCCCCTCTACGACACCCCCTGGGTGCGGCTGCGTTCCCTGGACGTGGAGCAGCCGGACGGCACGCGCACCGACTACCACGTCGTGCGGCTGCGGGACCTCGCCGTGGCCGCGGCGGTGGACGAGCACGAGCGTGTGCTGATGATGTGGCGCCACCGCTTCGTCACCGACACCTGGGCCTGGGAGCTGCCCATGGGTCTGGTCGAGGACGGCGAGACACCCGCGGAGGCGGCCGCCCGGGAACTGGAGGAGGAGACGGGCTGGCGCCCGCAGGTCATGCGGGAACTGATCCACGCCCAGCCGGCCGCGGGCATCACCGACTCCCGTCACTTCGTCTTCCGCGCGGACGGCGCGCGCCACGTGTCGCACCCCACGGAACGCAACGAGGCCGACCGCCTGGAGTGGATCCCACTGAGCAGCATCCGCGGCATGATCAGCCGACGGGAGATCGTCAGCAGCGCCTCCCTCGTGGGCGTGATGGCGCTCCTGCTGGACCTGGGGTCCTGACCTTCTCCACCGCTCGCACCCTGGTCCGGGCCCCATCGCCGGCCCACCGGCCAAGCCGGGAAACCAGCTCGGGAACCGGCTCGGGAACCGGGCCGAGAACCGGGCCGGAAACCGGCCCGTGAACCGGTACGGAATCACCGGTACCCCGTTATCCTCCGGCCCATGGCCCTGCGACCGGAGGAGTTCCACGACCACGCCCGCGCGGCCGCCGACGACGAACTCCGGCTTCCCCTGACGCGGTTGACGAGATGGGACATCAGCCCGTTCGAGCGTGAAGGACTCAGGACCGTGCCGTTGCGTCCGCCGGTGCTGCCCGAACCGCACCGGCACGGCGAGGACCCCGCACAGTGCGGCATCTGCCGCGCCCGGGACGAGGGCATCTGGTTCGACGACCACTGGAGACTGGCCCGGGTCAGCGGCGTCGGTGTGCCTCTGGTCCTGGTCCTGTTCTCCCTCGACCACTACGACCTGGCCGACCTGCCGGACGAGTTGGCCGCCGAACTCGGCGTGCTCACCGCACACATCGTCCGCCACGTGCAAGCACGGCCGCACATCTCCCGAGCCCACGTCTACCGGACCGGGGACGGAGCCGCCCACCTGCACCTGTGGTTCTACGCCCGTCCCGAGGGCCAGCCCCAGCTGCGCGGCTCGTGGCTGCCCGTCTGGGACGACCTGCTGCCGGAGTACCCGGACGACGTGGCCGCCACCGACGCGGCAGCGGTCGCCGACGCCCTGGTCGCGTCGTACGGAGGCGGGCGGGCAGCCACCGACGAACGGACGGACGGCTGAACCGTTCACGCCCCAGCGGGGCTCACCGTCCCCCACGGGCATGACGCTCGGCTGCTCACCCCCCTGCACCCGATCGATCGGGCCCCACGGGCGCGCCCGGATCGGTGACATGCACGTCAGGTCACCGGCTTTCGCGGGCACGGTGGGGTCGGGCTGGCCGTCGCCGGGCGCTGCGCAGGCCCCAGCGCGAGCCACACCTTCCGGTCAGAGCTGCGAGCCGCCCGTGGCGTCGATGACCTGCCCTGTGACCCAGCGGGCGTCGTCCGAGGCCAGGAAGGCGATGACATCGGCCACGTCCTCGGGGCGGCCGACCCGGCCGAGGGCCGAGAGCTGTGCGGCGGACTGCTCGGCGGCCTCGTTGCCTTTGAGCCAGGAGGCGTTCAGATCGGTGTCGATGATGCCGGGCGCCACCGAGTTGACGGTGATGCCGCGATCGCCCATGGCCTTGGCGAGCGTCCGGGTGAAGGTGTCGATGGCGCCCTTGGTCATGCCGTAGGCGATGATGTCGGTCAGCGCGATGCGTGTCGCCCCGGACGAGACGTTGATGATCCGGCCGCCGTTCCGGAGCCGCTTGAGCCCCTGCTGCACCAGGAAGAACGGCGCTCGGACGTTGACGGCGAACACCTCGTCGAAGACCGCCGGCGTGGTCTCCTCGATGTGGCCGCGGGGCGTGATGCCGGCGTTGTTCACCAGGATGTCGAGGCCGGCGCGGTCGCAGTGTTCCAGGACCTGGCGGTCGAACTCGGCCCACAGGGTCTCCACGTCACCGTCCTGGCCCAATTCGGCGTGTACGGCGAACGCCGTGCCGCCTGCCGCACGGATCGCGCCCACCGCCTCCTCGGCGGCACCGGCGTTGCGTCCGTAGTGCACGGCCACGACAGCACCTTCCCTGCCGAGCCGTTCCGCGGTCGCTCGACCGATGCCGCGGCTGCCGCCCGTCACCAGAGCCGTCTTGCCCGCGAGTGTTCCCATGATCGAGTCCCCCCTCCGCATCTGTTTCTGTCACCATGGCAGGGGCGAAGCGGGGACGACCCGGAAGTTTCGATCGCGAGGCGGCCCTCGCGCAGGCCACGCGACTGTTCTGGGAGCACGGCTACGAGGGCACGTCCATCGCCGACCTGACCCGGGCCATGGGCATCTCGCCCCCAGCCTGTACGCCGCCTTCGGTGACGAGCGAGCACTGTTCGCCGAGGTCGTCGACCGCTACGGAGGTACCTTCGGCGCCTTCATGGGCAGGGCGCTGGAGGAGGAGAGCGACGTCCGCACCGGGTTCCACCGGATGCTGCGCGAGGCGGCGGCGTCGTACACCGACCCACGGCATCCGGCCGGCTGCCTGGACATCACGGCAGCGACGAACTGCTCGGCGCAGACGGTGGACATCGAGCGCGACCTGCGGGAGCGCAGGAGGGCGAACGTCCGTCTCTTCGAGGAACGACTGACCCGGGCCGCGAAGGCCGGAGAACTGCCCGACGGCGTCCCACCACGCGCCCTGGCCGTCTACTTCGTGGCTGTCGTCCAGGGCATGTCCCACCAGGCGCGGGACGGCGCGAGCACAGCGGATCTGGAGCAGGTGGCCGAACTGGCCATGGCGGCATGGCCGGAAGGGTCGGCAGGACGGGGCGCGTGAGTGCGGTCGCGCCCGACCTCGCGTGATCGGATGCGCGCCAAAGACCTGCCGTCGGGATGCATGCCTGCTGGGATCTCTCCATGAGCAACGAAGACGTCAAGCAGATCGGCATCCTGCTCTTCCCCGACGTCGAAGAACTGGATGCCGTCGGCCCGTGGGAAGTCCTGTCGTACTGGACGCGCACCTTTCCCGAGGACGGCTGGCGGGTGTTCTGCTTCTCCGCCGACGGCAAGCCCGTGACGTGCGCGAAGGGGCTCACGGTCGAGGCGCACCACGCGATGGCCGACATGCCCGCGCTGGATGTGCTGCTGCACCCCGGCGGCCGTGGAACCCGGCCCCAGCTCGACGACAGCCGGCACCTGGCGTGGGTCCGCTCCCAGCGCCGGTCCGTTCCGCTCATGACGAGCGTGTGCACCGGGTCGCTGGTCTACGCGGCGGCCGGTCTGCTGTCCGGGCGTCCGGCGACGACGCACCGGGCCTCGCTGGACCGGCTCAAGGAACTCGACCCGACGATCGACGTCCGGGCGGACGAACGGTTCGTCGACGACGGCGACATGGTCACCTGCGCGGGGATCTCGGCCGGTATCGACATGGCCCTTCACCTGGTGTCCCGACTGGGCTCGGTGGAGCGTGCACGGCAGGTCCGACGGGGTATGCAGTACGGCCCGCAGCCACCGGTGTGAGCTGAACGGCTCGACACGCCCGGTCGCACGCCCGACCTTTGCCCCCGGTGCTGCTGTCGGGCTTCAGGGTCATCGGGCTGCGCTACCTGATCTGCCTGGGGGTCTCGATCGTCCGGGACACGTCCGACATGGGGTGAGCATGGAACGGGCACGTCAGACGTACCGACGTATCGCCTGGCGCGCGATGCTCGTCAACCCGGCCCACCCCGAGGTGATCCTCTTCTAGGTGGCCTTTCCCTTCTGCCGCGATTCACCTCGGCCTCCGGCCGGCCCGTGCCGGCCCAGCTCCTCACGCCGGGCGCGCTGTTCGTGGCCATCGCATGCGCCGCCGAGACGAGTGTCGGGCTGGTCAGCGGGGCCTCCCTCCACGGGCCTTCCCTCCACGTCGTCCTCGACGCACCGCCTGCCATCGGCGAACGCCTCCTGACCGCCATCGCATCCGTCACCAGGCGTCGGCCCCCGACACAAGGGTGTCGGCCAGGTGGTTCCGGTGGTCTCGTCGTCGGACGCGCCGGCTGGCCTCGTGGGGGTGCACCGGTTCATCAGGCGGTCGGAGCGGTCACCGTCGCCGGGCATCCGCAGGTCGGCGCGCAGGCCCCGGCGGACGCAGCCGACCGTCTCACCTCGGTGTTCACAGCCGCAATGCTTGCCTTTGCCAAGTCTTTGCCCGCACACCCCCGGTTTGCTTGTCTTCGGCAACCAAGTTTCCTGTATGGTTGCCTCAAGCAACGACTACGGGAGGTGCGATGGCCGGGCAGGCGCAGTACGAAGAGCTGGCGCGCCAGCTCAGTGCCGTCGGAGCCGTGAAGAGAGACCTGGGGCGGATCCTGCCGGCCGATTGCCCGGCCGGCTCGGCGGCCGTCCTGGCGACCCTCGGCCGACACGGCGACATGCGCATGAGCAAGCTCGCCGAAATACTCGCCGTGGACATGTCAGTCACCAGCCGGCATGTCGCCCACGCCGCCTCGCGCGGATGGATCGACCGGCTGCCGGACCCCGCGGACAAGCGCTCACGCATCCTTCATCTGACCCCCGCCGGCCTCGACCGGCTCGGTGATCTGTCCCGGCGCACCACCCGCCTGCTCGCCGAACGGCTCAGCGACTGGAGCGACGACGAGGTCGGCCAGCTCATCCATCTGATGACGCGGCTGCGCGACAGTTTCGGCGACTGCCGGTCGCAGACGGCCCGGGCCTGCGCCACGACGGCCGGTGCCGAGACCGGATCCGCCTGCGCTGCCGCTCCCGTAGCCGAAGAGACCACCCGTACACCCGCAGACATTCGTAAGTAAAGGAAGCCCATGGCAACGACCACACCAGCCGGTGTGCGGGCTCACGCCAAGAACGGGGACAGCGCCCCGGGCGGTGCTCCCATGTCGCACCGGCAGATCATGGAGGCGCTCTCCGGGCTGCTGCTCGGCATGTTCGTGGCGATCCTGTCGTCCACGATCGTCTCCAATGCCCTGCCGAGGATCATCGGTGACCTGGGAGGCGGCCAGTCCGCCTACACCTGGGTGGTCACCGCCGCCCTGTTGTCGATGACCGCGGCCACTCCCCTGTGGGGCAAGCTCGCCGACCTGTACAGCAAGAAGGTACTGGTCCAGATAGCCCTGATCGTCTTCGTCCTCGCGTCGATGACGGCGGGTCTGTCGCAGAACCCCGGCATGCTCATCGCCTGCCGTGTGGTCCAGGGCATCGGCGCCGGTGGTCTGACCGCTCTGGCTCAGATCATCATGGCCGCGATGATCTCCCCGCGTGAGCGTGGCCGGTACTCCGGTTACCTCGGCGCGACGTTCGCGGTCGCGACCGTGGGCGGCCCGCTGCTCGGTGGTGTCATCACCGACACCAGCTGGCTGGGCTGGCGCTGGTGCTTCTACGTCGGCGTGCCCTTCGCGGTGATCGCGCTGATCGTGCTGCAGAAGACCCTGCACCTGCCGGTCACCAAGCGGAAGGTCAAGGTCGACTGGCTCGGCGCGTTCCTGATCTCGGCGGCCGTCTGCCTGCTGCTGATCTGGGTGACCTTCGCCGGTGACAAGTACGACTGGCTGTCGTGGCAGACCTACACGATGGTCGCCGGCTCCATCGTCCTGGCCCTGCTGTTCGTGCTGGCGGAGGCCAAGGCCTCCGAGCCGATCATCCCGCTGCGGCTGTTCCGCAACCGCACCATCTCGCTGGCGTCGCTGGCCTCGCTGTTCGTCGGTATCGCCATGTTCAGCGGCACCGTCTTCTTCAGCCAGTACTTCCAGCTGGCCCGCGAGAAGTCCCCGACCATGTCGGGTGTCATGACGATTCCGATGATCGCCGGCCTGTTCATCTCCTCCACGGTCTCCGGCCTGATCATCACCCGTACCGGCCGCTGGAAGGCGTGGCTGGTCAGCGGTGGTCTGCTGGTCGTGGCCGGCCTCGGCCTCCTGGGCACCCTCCGGTACGACACGGACTACTGGAAGATCGCCGTCTACATGGCCGTGCTGGGTCTCGGCATCGGCATGATGATGCAGAACCTGGTGCTCTGCACGCAGAACCAGGTGGACCCGAAGGACCTCGGTGCCGCCAGCTCCACGGTCACCTTCTTCCGCTCCCTGGGCGGTGCGGTCGGCGTCTCCGCGCTGGGCGCGGTCATGGCCAACCGGATCACCCACTACGTCAAGGACGGTCTGGCGGACCTCGGCCCGCAGTACGCGCAGCTCGCCTCCGGTTCCGACGCCGGCACCAGCAGCCTGCCGGACCTGAGCGCCATGCCCGAGCCGCTGCGCGTGGTCATGAAGAGCGCCTACGGGCACGGCATCGCCGACATCTTCCTGATCGCTTCCGCGCTGGCCGCGGTCGCCTTCCTCATCACGCTGTTCATCAAGGAGGTTCCGCTGCGTACGCAGGGTGCGCTGGCTCAGGCAGCCAACGGTGAGTCCGCCCCGGCGGACACGGCTGCGGCCCCGGCCGTCGCCGAGACCCGGGAGCAGGTCGCGGTCTCCGAGACCACGGCCGCCGCACCCGCCGGGCAGGAGCAGCAGGTCGAGCAGCGTCTGGCTGCGGTGGCGACGCTGGAGCACGACGCTCCCGTGCAGAACAGCAGTGGTGGCGGTGTCCCGGTGCGCGGCCACATCCGCGGTGCCGAGGACGCTCCCGTCCCGCACGCCGCGGTCACCCTGATCTCCCTGGCCGGACGCCAGCTGGGCCGCTCCATCGCCCAGGCCGACGGCTCCTACACCCTCGACGCCCCCGGCGCCGGCTCCTACGTACTGATCGCCTCCGCCGACGGCTACCAGCCCCAGGCCTCCACCATCGCCGTCAACACCGACCCCGTCACCTACGACATCCTCCTCAGCGGCACCAGCGGCCTGACCGGCACCGTCCGCACCACCGACGGCAACCACCCCGTCAAGGACGCCATGGTCATCGTCACCGACGTCCGCGGCGACCTCATGGCCACCGGCACCACCAACGACACCGGCGAATTCACCTTCACCGAACTCGTCCCCGGCCCCGTCACCGTCGCCGTCAACGCCGCAGGCCACCGCCCCCGCGCCCTGCCCGTCGAGATCACCGGCACCGGCATCACCCGCATCGACGTCACCCTCGACGCCGGCGCCACCCTCCAAGGCACCGTCACCGCCCCCCACGGCCCCCTCGCCGACGCCCGCGTCACCCTCGTCGACGCCGCCGGCAACGTCGTCGCCACCGCCACCACCGGCCCCGACGGCGCCTACGCCTTCACCGACCTCGACAACGGCGAATACACCGTCATCGCCACCGGCTACCCGCCCGTCGCCACCGCCCTGACCATCACCGGCCACGGCATCGACGACCACACCATCGAACTCGCCCACCCCACCGAATAACCACACCAACAACCGAAAAAGACACCAACAACCGAAAAAGACAGCAACAACAAAAAGAGGGGGGCCGGCCACAGCCGGCCCCCCACCCCGGGGGCACCACCCCGGGACACACTCCAGACTTCTCCGGTCACCCGCGCCCGGCCACCACAGGCACCCGCCCGTGACGCCGCAGCCACGACCGGCACCACACACTCAAGGTCACCCGACCGGCCACCACCACCGGAACCGGTCACCACCGGCGACCACCCCGGTCACCCGACCGGCCTCACATCACCATCCCGGCCTCGACCGGACACCAGCCACCACCGGCCGCGACGGACCGCACACCCACCCGGCCACCGGCCGCCACTGGCCGCGCTCCGCACCTGCCCGGTCCTGGCCGCATCACCCACACCGCAAGGCCCGCAAGGAGACACACACCGATGGCACTGACCGCGAAAATCCGCACCCGCGACGGATGGGCCATCCCACACGCGGTCGTCACCGTCACCGACACCACCGGCACCCAGATCCTGCGCACCCAAGCCGACCAGAACGGCACCATCCACGACACCACCCCCCTCACCCCCGGCCCCTACACCGTCATCATCACCGCCGTCGGCTACACCCCCACCGCCGCCACCGCCCTCGTCACCGCCAGCGGCCACGCCCACCTCGGCACCCACACCCTCACCCGCCAAGGCGGCACCGAACTCCCACCCCCCGGACCCTGGACCATCGACCCCGCCCACTCCACCATCGCCGCCACCGCCCACCACCTCGGCATCAGCAGCATCCACGGCCGCTTCACCGACTTCACCGGCACCATCCACATCAACCCCGACGACATCAACCAAAGCCACGTCACCGCCACCATCAACACCAACAGCATCAACACCGGCAACACCCTCCGCGACCAACACCTCACCAGCCCCGACTTCCTCGACACCGAAAACCACCCCCACATCACCTACACCTCCACCCACCTCACCCCCACCGGCCCCGACCACTACACCTGCCACGGCACCCTCACCCTCCACGGCCACACCCGCCCCATCGACCTCGACCTCACCTACCTCGGCACCGGCCCCGACCCCTGGGGCGGCACCCGCGCCGCCTTCCGCGCCACCACCGAACTCCACCGCGACGACTTCGCCATGAACTACAACCAGATCCTCCAAGCCGGCATCGCCGCCATCGGCACCACACTCAAAATCGAACTCGACATCCAAGCCGTCCAAGGCACCACCCTCCCCACCACCTGAGCCGATCGGGACCCATCCGGGTCCCACCCACAGCGGGCCCACCGCAGGGGTCGTCACCACGGTTCACCAGCGGTTCACCAGGGAGCGGCCAGGCAGGCCGGAACAGCCGACGCGGCCGGTGCGAGTCGGCGACGGCCGACGGGGAGAAGCCGACCGGCAGGGGAGGTCGGAAGAAGCCGGGGGGAGCCAGAGGAAACCGGGGAGCCAAAGGAAATCGGGGGAGCAGGAGGAAAGAGGAGAAGCGGATACCGCTCCGCGGAGTCGCACATGCGAGGGCTGCTCGCCGAAAATCTTGCTCATGCGACGAGAAGCTGAGCTTCCTCCTCGCAGATGCGGACGTATCATCGGCACCGGCCGCTGTGCGGCCGGTTCGCCGGCAGGAGTGCCGGGGCCTCGACGCGTCCGTGCGGGGCGGATGAGTCCGTGCGGTCCGGGGTGTCCGTACCGGACCGGCCCGTCCGCCCGGGACCTTGAGGGAGTGGATCCGTGATGAGCCGTTCCGCCCGGTCTTCCCGCCGGATGCTCCGGGCCGCCGGTGCCGGTGCCGCCGCGCTGCTGGCCCTCAGCGCCTGTTCCTCGTCCGGTTCGGACTCGTCACCGCGGTCCTCGCAGGGCTCCTCCGCGTCGTCCGGTGCCTCGGGTGCGGTGTCCGGTGAGGTCACCGTCTTCGCCGCGGCCTCGCTGAAGGACGGCTTCACGGCGCTGGGCAAGGAGTTCGAGAAGGAGCACCCCGGCGCCAAGGTCACCTTCAGCTTCGGCGGCAGCGACAGTCTCGCGGCCGGCATCATCGGCGGTGCCCCGGCCGATGTGTTCGCCTCCGCCAGCTGGCAGACGATGAGGACCGTCACGGATCGCGGCGAGGCGGCCGGCACTCCCGTCACCTTCGTGCGCAACCGGCTGGAGATCGCCACCCTGCCCGGCAACCCGGACCACCTGTCCTCCCTGAAGGACCTCGCCACGTCCGGCCTGAAGGTGGTGTTGTGCGCGCGGACGGTGCCGTGCGGGGCCGCCGCGCAGCAGGCACTGGACGCCGGCGGTGTCCGGGTCACCCCCGTCTCCTACGAGCAGGACGTGAAGTCCGCCCTGAACAAGGTGGTGCTCAAGGAGGCCGACGCCGCGCTGGTGTACCGGACCGATGTGCAGGCCGCCGGTGGCACAGTGGAGGGCGTGGACTTCCCCGAATCGGCCAAGGCCGTCAACGATTACCCGATCGTCCGGCTGAAGCACGCGAAGAACGCCGCGACCGCCGACGCGTTCATCGCGCTGGTCCGCTCCGCCGAGGGCCGGAAGGTGCTCGGCGAGGCCGGGTTCCTCACGCCGTGACGCCGCCCGGCGAGGCCGGGACGGTGCGCCGCCCCGGCACAGGCCGTCCGAGGCGCCGCACGCGCGGCGGCGCGCCGCTGCCCCTGCTGCTGCCCGCGCTGATCGGCCTGGCGTTCCTGGTCCTGCCGCTGGTCGCCCTGCTGGTGCGGGCGCCCTGGCGGAGCATGCCCGGCCTGCTGACCAGCAGCGCGGTGTGGCAGGCGCTGCGGCTGTCCCTGGTGTGCGCGACGGCGGCGACCGCGGTCAGCCTGGTGATCGGGGTGCCGCTGGCCTGGCTGCTGGCCCGCACGGAGTTCCCCGGGCGCCGTCTGGTGCGTGCGCTGGTGACCCTGCCGCTCGTGCTGCCGCCCGTGGTCGGCGGTGTGGCCCTGCTCATGGCGCTGGGGCGCAACGGCGTCGCCGGGCGGTGGCTGGACGCCTGGTTCGGCATCACGCTGCCGTTCACCACCACCGGGGTCGTGCTGGCCGAGGCGTTCGTGGCGCTGCCGTTCCTCGTGATCACCGTCGAGGGCACGCTGCGCGCCGCCGACCCCCGCTACGAGGAGGCGGCCACCACGCTGGGGGCGTCCCGGTTCACCGCGTTCCGCCGGGTGACGCTGCCGCTCGTGGCGCCCGGCATCGCCGCCGGTGCGGTGCTGGCGTGGGCGCGAGCGCTCGGCGAGTTCGGTGCGACGATCACCTTCGCCGGCAATTTCCCCGGCCGTACCCAGACCATGCCGCTGGCCGTCTACCTGGCGTTGCAGAACGACCCTGAGGCGGCCATCGCTCTCAGTCTGGTCCTGCTGGCCGTGTCGGTCGCGGTGCTCGCCGGGCTGCGGGACCGCTGGATGGGCGCCTCGTGACCGGGGACCGTCTCACGACCGGCACCGGAACCGGCACCGGCGGCCCCCGAGGAGCGGACGCCGCCGGGAGCGCCGCCGGGCTGGACGCCCGTCTGGTCGTCGAGCGCGGCTCCTTCCGGCTCGATGTGACGTTGACCGCCGCCCCCGGGGACGTGGTGGCGCTGCTGGGTCCGAACGGCGCCGGCAAGACGACCGCCCTGCGAGCCCTGGCCGGTCTGCTCCCGCTGTCCGGCGGGCATCTGCGGCTGGACGGCGAACGGCTGGACCGTACGCCGCCGGAGGCCCGCCCGGTGGGTGTCGTCTTCCAGGACCATCTGCTCTTCCCGCATCTGTCGGCGCTGGACAACGTGGCGTTCGGGCCGCGCTGCCACGGTGTCCGCAAGGCGGAGGCCCGTGCTCAGGCCGCCGTCTGGCTGGACCGCATGGGCCTGGCCGCGCATGCGGCGGCCAAGCCCCGCAGCCTGTCCGGCGGGCAGGCCCAGCGCGTCGCCCTCGCCCGCGCCCTGGCCACGCACCCCCGGCTGCTGCTGCTCGACGAGCCCCTCGCCGCCCTGGACGCCCGGACCCGGCTCGACATCCGTGCGCAACTGCGCCGTCATCTGGCCGGCTTCGAGGCGGTCGCCGTGCTGGTGACGCACGATCCGCTGGACGCCATGGTGCTGGCGGACCACCTGGTCGTCATCGAGAACGGCCGGATCGTGCAGCAGGGGTCCCCGGCACACGTGGCCCGCCATCCGCGCACCGACTACATCGCCCAGCTGGTCGGCCTCAACCTCTACCGGGGGCGGGCCGACGGGCACACGGTCCACGTGCCGGACGGCCCCTCGATCACCACCAGCGAGGACCTCACCGGTGACGTCTTCGTCGTCTTCCCGCCCGGCGCGGTGACCCTGCACCGGGAACGGCCGCACGCCTCCAGCGCCCGCAACGTCTGGCGCTGCGAGGTGGCCGGCCTGGAGACGCACGGCGACCAGATCCGTGCCGACCTCACCGGTGACCTGCCGCTGGTCGCCGACCTGACCACGGTCGCCGCCGCCGAACTGGACCTCCACCCGGGAGCCGTGGTGTGGGCGACGGTCAAGGCCGCCCAGACGCACGCGTACCGCGCCTGATGCGGCCGGGCACGACCGGGGACGGTTCCATGTCGGCGGCGGTGACGGTGCCGCGTTCCGACGACGGTGACGGGCCGCGTTCCGACGACGGTGACGGGCCCGTTCCGGCGGCAGCGGCGCTCCGTTCCGACGACGGTGACGGTGCCGCCCACACCGGGCGGGTGTCGCGCCGCCCGAACCCTGTCGGCGCACGGGGCCGCGGTGGCAGGATCTCCGTGCCGTCGTGCCGTGCCGAGGAGGGGCCGAGGTGCCGTCCACCGAGCTGATCCACACGTACCGCATCGCCGCGCCGTTGCCCGCGGTCTTCGCGCACCTGTCCGAACCGACGCACTACATCGGCCTGTCGCCGCTCGTCGTCACCGTCCGGGAGGTGCGCCGCAGCGGCCGGACCGTGCACTACACGGCGGTGGAGCGCTTCCGGCTGCTGGGTGTGCTGCGGCACGACAACCTCATCGACGTCACTCTCGTCGCCGTGCCGGACCGGCTCCCCGAGGCGGCCGAGGTGTCCGGTGAGGTCCGCAGCCCGGGCCGGGTCCGCATGAGCTACCGGTTCGCCCTGACCCGGTACGGGGACGGCACCGCCGTCACCGACACCCTGCGCCTGCGCACGCCCTTGGGACTGCTGCGTTTCGCCTCCGCGCAGGCCGCCGCGGTGCAGCGGCACCGCGCTAGCGTCCTGGCGGCGCGGCTGGAGACGTCGTCGTGACCGCCGGCCGGTGATGTCCGCGCCCACGGCCGGGTGACCCGTCCGGCCGCGCCCGCCCCCGCACGGGCACGGCCGGAACCCGCATCGGTCCGGTCCGGTGCCGGAAACCTGCCGGTGTCCGGCACCGGATCGATCCGTAGTGCTCCCCCCTGCGCCATGATGCCCGACCTACTCCTGTCGCCGCATTGCCGGTCTCCGGCAATGTTCACTACGGTTTCCTTGCCGGTGAACAGTCAACAAAGTGTCGCCGCGGCGCACACACCAGGGCGCCCGACGGCGCACGACAGGGGGACGGGTGAGGGAGAGACAGGGCACGGAGCGCTATCTGGACGGGTTCGCCGGCCTTCTGGCCGATGCGGCGGCCACGGGACGGCGTCTGACCCGTCAGGAACTCGAGTCGCGGCGCGCCCTGGGCGAACAGGCCGCCGAGGCCGGGCTCGGGCTGCGTGCCCTGGTCGGTGCGCATCTGGCCGCGGCCCGCACCGTCTGGCCCGCCGAGCCCGGCTCCGCCGACGGTGCGCTGGCCGCGCTCCACCAGGCGGTCGACGCCTTCGCAGAAGGATACGAGCGCGCCCAGCGTCTCGCCGTGCGCCAGGAGGAGGCCGCTCGGCGGGAGTTCATCGACGACCTGCTCTACGGCCGCAGCAATCTGGGCCGGCTCGCCGAACGCGCCGAACGCTTCGGCCTGCGGCTGTCCCGCGCCCACGCCGTCGCCGTCGCCGAGGGACCCACCCCCTACTCCGAGGGGGAGCCCGTGCCCCGCCGGGTGGAGCAGGCGTTGCTGGCCCGCTTCGGCGACCGCGATGTGCTGCTCACCACCAAGGACGGACGGCTGCTGTGCATCGCGCCCGGCCATGAGCGAAGTGTGCTGCCCTCCTTCGCCAAGTACGCCCACGACGCCACCGGCGGCGGCCGCGTCGCCATCGGCCGCCCGCAACCCGGCCCCGGCGGGGTGGTCCAGTCGTACGAAGAGGCCCTCAACGCGTTGGAGATGGCGGAGCGACTCGGCCTGGACGACCCCGTCCTGCGCGCGGAGGACCTGCTCGTCTACCCGGTTCTCGCCCGTGACCGCCAGGCCATGGCCGACCTGGTCCGCAACACCCTGGGCCCGCTCACCGCCGCCCGCGGCGGCGCTCAGCCTCTGCTGGACACCCTGAACGCCTATTTCGACTCCGGCTGCGTGGCCACCGAGGCGGCCCGCCGGCTGTCCCTGAGCGTGCGCGCCCTGACCTACCGCCTGGCCCGTATCCGCCAGCTCACCGGTGCCGACCCCAACGACCCGGCCCACCGCTACCGGCTCCAGACCGCCACCATCGGCGCCCGCCTGCTGGACTGGCCCGCCAAGGAGCTGTGAGCCGCCGTCGGTACGGCGGACGCCGGACAGCAGGCACCCGGCCTCCTCGGCGTACTCCACGCACACGGCCCCTCGGCACGCGCGGCGGCGCACCACACTCGTGCGGCTCACGACGTCACACCGTCAACCCGCCCGAAATGACGCGTACATACCCGCTCGTTACGTTCGTCACAGGTCGGTCGCCCGCGCCGACGTCCGCGCGACAGAGGGAAGTGACATGCGTATCCGTACCGTTGCCGTGGCCGCTGCCGGAGTGAGCGCGGTGGTCGTCACCGCCGCAGGGCTCACCTACGCCTCCGCCGTCGCGGACGCCCCGGCGGCATCGTCGGCCCCGCGGGTGGAGGCCGCCCCCGCCCCGCGTGGGGACCGGCCGCCCGCGCAGCCCGCCGCACCCGCGCAGCCCGCCGCCGACAACGGCGACCGCAACGGACACAGCACCTCGAACCAGTACGGGACGGACGACGGAAACGGCGGCGGGGGCGAGCGCGGCGGACACGACCGCGGCAGGAGCAACGACCATGACCGCGACGGCGGTGACCACGGCCGTGACGGAGACGGGCGCGGCCACGGCGGCCACCGCGACCACGACGAGGGGAAGATCTACTTCAACGAGCGCGTGTACGCGGCGTCGTCCACCGGCTGTGTCACCGCGGCCGGCGGACTGGGCTCCACCAGTTTCAGCGTGTTCAACGACAGCAAGCGGACCATCGAGGTGTACCGCGGTTTCACCTGCGACAACGGCGCTCCGGTCGCCACCGTCGGCCCGCACGGCGCCACCCACGGTGTGGTGACGGACACCTTCCACGACGGCCTGTTCGACGGCCTGGGCCACGGCATGCTCTTCGGCGACGACGGCGTCGTCGGCAGCTTCCGGGTGCTCGACGACGACGAGACGTGGTGACGAGAAGTGGTGACGGCGCCCACTGTCGCGGGTGCGCCGGCGTGCGGCCGGTGACCGGTGTGGCCGACGCCTCGGCCGGGCAAGGACAACCCTTGCCCGGCTGCTAACGTCTGCCCATCTGCAGACGTCGTTCGCGGGACAATCGGACGGTACAGACGACGCTACAACCCGACTGCAGCACGACGTCCCGAGCGCTGCCCGTAGCGCCCCCGCACCTGAGAACTGGCCGGAGACCCACTTCGATGACGACTTCCATCACCACCGCGCAGGGGATCGACGGCGCGGCCATCGACGGCGGCCTCTACACCGACGTCACCGACTTCGCGCGCGACACGCACTGGCTGAACGGGCCCGTGCTGGCGTACACCTCCGTCGGCATGGGCGTGTTCGTGGTGTTCCTGCTCATCGCCTGGTGGCGGGCCCGTCGGGAGGGGAGCGCGGTGATGGCCGGAGTGCTGGCCACGCCGTTCGCCGTCGTCATCGCCTACCTCGCCAACACCGGGATCAAGGACGTCTTCCAGGAGCCGCGGCCCTGCCGGGCGCTGCCGCACGCCTACCTCGTCGAGGCCTGCCCGCCGCCGGACGACTACGCCTTCCCCAGCAACCACACCACGGTCGCGTTCGCCTTCACCGTGGCGCTGGCGCTCACCTACCGGTGGCTGGGCGGGATCGCGCTGCTGGCGGCCGTCACGATGGGCGCCTCCCGGGTGTACGTCGGTGCCCACTACCCGCACGACGTCGCGGTGGGTGCCGTGGTCGGCTCGCTCGTCGCGCTGATCCTGGTCCTGGCGGCCCGCTGGCTGTGCGGTCCGCTGGTCACCCGGCTGCGGCAGGGCGTCCTGCGCCCGCTGCTCGTCGCCTGAGGGCACTCGCCCCACGAGGCATTCCCCTTCTTCGGAACGGTTTCTCCGGGACGGTCCCGTCCCGATCCGACACGGCCGGTGCGCGCACACCGTTCGGCCCCGGGTGATCCCGCCCGGGCGGGAGCGCGTCACCGGCCGGTTCCGTCCGGTGCTCCGTCCGGAGTTCGGTCCCGCGCTCCGGCCGGTCGGTGTTCCGTCCGGTCTGTGCTCCGTCGGTCTGTGCTCCGTCGGCCGGTGTTCCGTCCGGTCTGTGTCCCGTCCGGGTGTGGCAACGTCTCCGGCCGGTGCGCGGTCCCTACGGTTGTGCGAACAGGGCAACGGCTGATCTGCGTCGAGGAGCCGAGCGGTGCGGCAGCGGTGGGGCGTGACAGCGCGGTGGGCCGTGACGACGCCGTGGGGCGTCACGGCCCGGTCCGGTGTGACGGCCGGACGGCGACCGGGGGACGCCGGGCGGATGCGCGCCCTCGCGGTGCGGGCCGCGCGATGCGCCGTCCGCGTCCTGCGCGCCGAGTGGCACGGCATCGTGGTGGACCCGGTGCGCCGGCTGCGGCGCCGTGGCCCGTCCGGACTGCTCCTGGCGTTCGTGGCGGCCTTCGGCGTCGTCTTCTTCCATGCGATCGCGCAGCATCCCACCGGGCGGAGGCTGGTCCGGCTCGTCGGCGGTGTGCAGGGCGACCTGCCGCTGTGGCTGGCCCTGCTGCGCACCCCCGTCTCGCTGTACGTGCCCGCGCTGGACCTACCGGTGTGGGGCGGGCTCACCCAGCTGTTCCTGGCCTTCGCACTGGCCGAGCTGACACTCGGCCGGCGCCGCACCCTCTTCCTCGCCTACGCGACCACTCTCGCCGGCACCCTCTCCGCCCGGGTGATGCTCGCGCTGGGGCCCGGCCGGTGGGGGCTGGGGCTGCCGCCGGAGGCCGGGCGCATCCTCGACACCGGGCCGTCCGCCGCCGTGGTGGGGCTGTTCACCTACCTGTCGGTGGTGCGGCGCGCCCCGGTGGTGTTCGTCCTCACCTCGGGGTCGATGGTGGCCGAGTCGGTGCTCAAGCCGAACCTGGCCGGGCGGGAGCATCTGATCGCGGTGGCCACGGCGATCGTCCTGGCCTCGGTCCACGGGCGCGGCCGACTGCTCCGGCCGGGCCGGAAGCGCCGCACGGCGGGGACGGGGCCGCCGCCCCGGACGCAGCGGGCCGCCGGAACCTGTCCGCCTCCCGCACCGCACCAGCCGGACACGCCGGACCCGGCACCCTCCTCCCGTCCCGGATCCGCGACCGGGCCCCGGCACGGCGACGAGGACATGAACCTCGCACCGGAGGAATCCGGACCTACCGGACCCGCCTGAGGGGAATCCGCGCACGACCGTCACAAAGACTGCACACACCCTTGTTAGCGTGTCAGGCCGCCCGGCCGACCGACTCAGGATGATCCGGATGGACTACTGCACCACGTGCCGACGGCACCTCAACGGCGCCCTGGTATGTCCCGGTTGCGGCGCATACGCACCGGACATAGCCCCGAACGCCACCGCCGACTCCGCGGCACCCTACGCACCGGGCCTCGCCGCGGACGCCCTGGCCGCGCCGTATCCGGTGTCCACGCCGGGCTCCGGACGGCCGTACCCGGCACGCCCCGGTGAGGCGTCCGCCACCGGTGCCGACGAGACACCAGCCGCTGCTCCCGACGAGACACCGGTCACCGCCCGCAGTGCGGAGTCCGCCGCCGGTTCCACTGCCGGTCCGGCCGCCGCCCCGGCCGCCTCCGATGCCCCGGACGGCCCGGAGAACGCCGAGCCGGTGCCCGGCGCACCCCCGGCCGTGGTGCGGGGCCCGGGCCGGGCGGCGCGGCGGCGGCAGCGGGAACGCTGGAAGAAGACGCAGCGCCGGGCCCTGGTCGCCACGGCCGTGGCGCTCGTCGGCGGCGGGCTGACCATCGCCTCCCTGGACCGGCACACCGCCGCCCGCGTCCAGGCCGCCCCGACGGCGCCCGAGACGCCGCACACGGACAGCGTGAGCAGTCGGCTGCCCGACCGCACCGACCCGGCGACCGCACCCGCCGACGACACGAAGGCCACCCCCTCCGCACGGCAGAGCACGCCCGCGAGCACCCGGACGCACAGCGGCCGGCCCACGACGCAGCAGGGCACCGCCACCACACAGCTCGACCACACGCAGGACACGCACCCCGCACCGGAGGCCTCCGCCCGCACGAGCGCACCGCACACCAGCGGCCGGACCGCACCGTCCCACGCGGGGCCCACCGAGCAGCCGACCGCCCCGGGCACCGCGTCCGCGCCCTCCACCGGCTCCACGGACGAGGGGTCCGGATCCGGCAGCGGCACGGAGCAGCCCTCTCCGGGTTCCACTGCACCCGCCGAGACCGGCAGCACCCCCGCGCCCGACGACTCCACGGCACCGCCCGCCTCGTCGTCCGGTTCCTCCTCGTCCGCCTCCTCGCACTCGTCCCAGGGACTGTGCCTGCTGGGGCTGATCTGCGTCCGCTGATCTGTGTCCGGTGACCTGCGCCCGCTGACCTGGGCCCGTTGACCTGGGCCCGCTGATCCGCGTCCGCTGATCAGCGCCGTCGCGCCGCGCGGTCAGGGCCTCACGGCGGCGGCCCAGGACCTCGGCGACAGATCGGGACCGGTGAGCACCGTGTGGGCGGGCGCCCCGGACAGCGACGGCGCGGGCTGCGCGGTGCCGGACGGGCACAGGGCATCGAGGAGATGGACGTTGAGGGCCGTGTCGATCGGGCTCGGCTCGAGGCCGGTGCCGTCCTCGGTGAGCCGCTGGTACTTCATCAGGTTCCAGCCGGCCGCCACCTGCCGGCGGCCGTCCGGGCTGGACAGCGCGATGGTGCCGGCGCCCCACACCGCACCGTCGTGGCCCCAGAAGCGGCCGCAGCCGGGGATGTCGAGGGCGACGATGCCCAGGCCGTAGGTCAGGCCGTCCACGTCGACCGTGCGCTGCATCTCCTTCAGGGCGTCCGGTCCGATGAGCTGCCCGGTCAGCAGGGCGCGGTAGAAGCGGTTCAGGTCGTCGGTGGTGGAGACCAGCGCGCCCGCCGTGGACGCCCAGGACATGTCGTACACGCTGTAGTCGCGGGGCGGGGCGATCAGGCCGTAGTAGTTCTCGTACATCCGCGCGTGCGGTCCCTGGATGAAGGGGGTGCGCGGGTAGGAGGTGTCGCGCAGCCCGGCGCGTTCGATGACGTGCCGGGTGATCCAGGTCTGCGGGTCCTGACCGGTGACCTTGGCCAGCAGCAGGCCGACGATGACGTAGTTGGTGTTGGAGTAGTGGCCGGGCACTGCTCCGGGTTCGCCCGTGGCGGGGGCCTCGAGGCCCAGGCGGACCAGTTCCTCGGGGCGGATGGAGCGGAAGCGCTCCTGGTCGATGCTGGCCGTGGACCCCTGGAGGAGTGACGGGAAGGCGCCGGGCACGTAGTCGCCGATGCCGCTGGTGTGGTTCAGCAGCATCCGGACGGTGATCCTCTTGCCGCGCTCGCCGGGTATCAGGTCCGGCAGATAGTCGGAGACGGGGGCGTCGAGCCGGATACGCCCGCGTTCGGCCAGCTGGAGCACGGCGACCGCGGCGAACGTCTTGCTGATGCTGCCCACCCGGTGCCGCATCTGCGGGGTGACCGGACGCCCGGTGTCTGTGTCGGCGATCCCCGCCGCGCCGCTCCAGCTGTGTGCCCCGTCACGCACGGAGGAGTAGATGCCGTACATCCCCGCCTCGTGCACGGTGCGCAGGGAGCGGGCGAGCGCGGCCCGGTCCAGTCCGGTGCCGTCGGAGGCGGCGGACGCCGCCGGTGCGGCGGGCGTGCCCGCGGCCGAGGCCACGGGTACGGCAGCGGTCAACAGCAGCGTGGTGGCGGCGACGGTCCCGGCGATCCGGAGCTTGCGCACGCGATTCCCCCTCCTGGCGTCCGAGCTGATCGCCGCCATCCTGCACGATCGGCATCGGCGGCACATCGTCCGAGAGAAGCAACTGCCGGCCGCAGAAAAGCACTTGAGACCGATGTTGCCGTGATCTTTTCTGTGCTGCGGCTGAGAACTGCGTCGCCCGCTGAACTCTGCGACGCAGTAGGGCTTCTCACATGGCTGACCATCAACTCCGGCAGGGCATGACGCGTCTGTCGAACGCCAGTGATGAGCGAACACCCCCCAGGTCCGCACGCATGCCCGAGGATGGCCGCATGGCGGAAGCCCACGACACCGAGATCGCGCTGAGCCCGCAGGACCTCCGTGAGGTGACGGCGTTCGCCGCGGCGTGTGCGGACGGGGTGCTCGCTCTGTTCGAGGCGGACCGGCCGGACGACGCGCGGCCACGCGAAGCACTCGCTGCCGCCTGGGAGTTCGCGCGGGGCGGGAAGCGGGGGAAAGCCTTGCGCGACACGGCGTGGGCGGCTTCGCAGGCTGCCGGGAGTGCGGGCACCGAGGCCGCGCGCGAGGCGGCTCGGGCGGCGATGTCGGCGGCCGGTGCCGCGTATCTGCATCCGCTGGCCAAGGCCACCCAGGTCAAGCACATCCTCGGTTCCGGTGCCCACGCGGCGCGCGCGGCCGAACTCGCGGCGGGCGGCGACCCGGACGTCGGTGCCGAGCACATCGACCGGGCGGTGCGCCGTGCGACACCGGCCGTGGTCGACGTGCTCCGGCGCTATCCGGCGGCACCGCCCGGCGGTGGGCGAACGGGCGAGCTGCTGCGCATGCTCGACGCCGGCCTGCGCGCGCTTCCCCTCGCCGCCGACGTCCGGAGCCCTGACCCGGCCCGTCCGGCACCCCCGGGCACCCCACCGGCGTAGGCACCGGCTGCCCGGCCCTCGGGCACGGGACCGGACCCCGGAGACACGACCGGAACCCGGGCACGGGACCGGACCCCGGAGACACGACCGGACCCCGGGCACGGGACCGGACCCCGGAGACACGACCGGACCCCGGACACGAGGCCGGTCCCGCTCGGTGGCTCAGTCCTCCCCGCCCTCGAAGCTGGCGAAGTACGCCGCGGCCATGTCCTCGTCGGCGTGGCCCGCGGCGGCGGCGCGGGCGAAGCGTTCGGCGCCGGCGGCGGCCACGTCGAGGCGGACACCGTGCAGTTCGCCTGCCCGCACGATGAGCCGGGCGTCCTTCTCGGCGGTGGTGACGGTGAAACTCGGGGGCGTGAGGCGCCCGTTGAGCAGCGCGTCGGCCTTCGCGTGCAGGTAGCCCATGTCCAGGGGGCCGCCGGCGATGAGGTCGAGGAAGTTCTGCGGGTCCGCACCGAGGCCCTTGGCCAGGGCCAGGGCCTCGCCGGTGGCGGTGGTGACCGCGATGACCCAGCTGTTGGCGACCAGCTTCAACCGGGTCGCGGCGCCGGTCGAGCCGTCCTCGCCGGTCCACAGGGTGCGGGTGCCGACGGCGTCGAACACCGGGGTCACCGTGGCGCGGCCCGCGGCGGGCCCGGCGGCCAGCACGGTGAGCTGTCCGGCCTCGGCGGGCTGCCGGGTGCCGAGCACCGGGGCATCGTAGAAGAGCAGGCCGTGGGTGCGGGCCAGGTCCGCCAGCCCGGGGACCGACTCCAGGCCGACCGTGGTCGACTGCACCCAGGCGGCGCCCTCGCGGGCCGCGCCGGCCGCCTCGCGCATCACCCGCAGCACCGTATCGCCGTCGAACAGCATGGTGAGCACCACATCGGCGTCCCGGACCGCCTCGGCCGGGCTGTCGGCGATCTGCACGCCGTCGGCGGTCAGCGCCTCGGCCTTGTCCCGGGAGCGGTTCCAGGCCCGGACGGTGTGCCCGGCCCGGGCGAGGTTGCGGGCCATGGCGCCGCCCATGATGCCGGTGCCCAGGACGCCCACGGTGCGGGTGGTGGTGTCGGTCATGTGGCTCTTCTCCTGCGGTCGTGCGGATCACCTGACCGCGAGTATCCGCCACCCGCCCCGCCCGGCTCGGCAGCGGCCACCGGTCCGTGTGCCTCGGGACGGCACAGCCGGTACAGGGGTCACGCGAGCCAGACCGTGGTGTCCGGTTCCAGGGTGCGTCCGGTCAGCGGGGCACTGCTGAGCAGCACCTCCCCGGGCGGCAGGGCGACGGGCCGGCCGGAGAGGTTGGCGACGCACCGCCAGCCCGGGGACCGGGTGAAGGCGAGCACGCCCTCCGGGGTGTCCTCCGCCCAGGTCAGCTCCTCGCCGGCGAGGAGCTTGCGCCGCAGCCGCAGGGCCGAGCGGTACAGCTCCAGCGTCGAGCCCTCCACTCCGTCCTGCGCCTGCACGGAGTACGCGGCGAAGCGGGCCGGCTGCGGCAGCCAGGCACCGCCCGGCCCGAAGCCGTACGACGGCCCGGTCGTCGTCCACGGCAGCGGCACCCGGCAGCCGTCGCGGCCTTTGCGGGCGTGTCCGGTCTGCTCCCAGACGGGGTCCTGCAACACCTCGGCGGGCAGGTCGGCGACCTCGGGCAGGCCGAGCTCCTCGCCCTGGTAGAGGTAGGCCGAGCCGGGCAGTGCCAGCATCAGCAGGGTCGCGGCGCGGGCCCGGCGCAGCCCGGCCCGCTCGTCCACGGCCGGGGTGCGGCCCCCGGACAGCAGCCAGGCGTCCGGGTCGGTGTCCGGCGGCAGCATCAGCCGGGAGGCGTGCCGGACGACGTCGTGGTTGGACAGCACCCAGGTGGCCGAGGCTCCGGCGGCCTGCGCCACCTGCAGGGAGTCGGTGATGACCCGCCGCAGCCGCTCGGCGTCCCACGGGGCTTCCAGGTACTCGAAGTTGAAGGCCTGGCCCAGTTCGTCGGGGCGGGCGTACAGGGCGCGGCGGGGGCCGGGCACCCATGCCTCGGCGACGGCGGTGCGCGGCGGGGAGTACGCGTCGAAGATCTTGCGCCAGTCGCGGTAGATCTCGTGGACGTCGTCGCGGTCCCAGTGGGGGTGGCTGCCGGGCGGGAGGTGGGCGAGGGCGGCCTCGCCGGTGGCGCCGAGGTCGCCGATGTCCCGGAGCGGCTCGTCGAGGTCCTTGACCAGGCCGTGGGCGACGTCGATGCGGAAGCCGTCGACGCCGCGGTCGGCCCAGAAGCGCAGCGTGGTGCGGAAGTCGGCGCGGACCTCCTCGTTGCGCCAGTCGAAGTCCGGCTGTTCGGGCGCGAACAGGTGCAGGTACCACTGTCCGTCGGGCACCCGCTGCCAGGCGCTGCCGCCGAAGACGGACTGCCAGTCGGTGGGCGGCTGATCGCCTCTCGGGCCGCGTCCGTCGCGGAAGACGTACCGGGCGCGGGCCGCCGAGCCCGGTCCGGCGCGCAGTGCCTCCTGGAACCAAGGGTGCTGGTGGGAGCTGTGGTTGGGGACGATGTCGACGATCACCTTCAGGCCGAGCCGGTGGGCCTCGGCGACCATCGCGTCGAAGTCGTCGAGGGTGCCCAGGCGCGGGTCGACGTCCCGGTGGTCGATGACGTCGTAACCGCCGTCGGCGAGTTCGCTGGGGTAGAACGGGCTGAGCCAGACCGCGTCCGCACCGAGCGCGGCGACGTGGGTCAGCCGTTCGGTGATGCCTCGGATGTCGCCGAGTCCGTCCCCGTCGGCGTCGGCGAAGCTGCGCGGATAGATCTGGTAGACGACGGACTGCCGCCACCAGTCGGGGTTCTTGGCGGACAGGTCCGGGTGGTCGGCGGCGGGGCGGGAGCGGTGCGCGGGGGTGCGGTCGGTCACGCGGTCTCCTCGTGGTGCGCGGTGCGGCGACACAGGGAACTGTGTCCCGGTCCCGTGGACGACGAACACCGCCGACAGGGGGCGAAAGGGGTGTTCGGGGCTTGCGTCCTCCCGGCGCCGGGCGCGTGCGGCGCCTGGCGCACACCGGCCGAGGCCGGCCGCCTGGCGCACGCCCGCCGAGGCCGGCCGCCTGGCGCACGCCCGCCCAGGCCGGCCGCCTGCGGCGCCCCGCGCACGTCAGCCGGCGTCCGCCGCGCAGTGCTCCAGCAGACGGCGTATGTCCTCGTCCACCACCCGGTAGCGCGCCACGCGCCCCTCTTGGTGCCGTTCCACGACCCCGGCGGCCCGCAGCAGCCGCAGCGCCTGGGAGACGGCGGGGTCGTTCATGCCGGTGGTGATGGCCAGGTCGGAGACGGCCGGCGGTCCGGTGCGGTGCAGGGCGAGCGGCAGCGCGAGCCGGTTGGCGTCGGCGAGCAGAGAGAACCGGCCGGCCCAGGTGCGGACGCGGTCCGCGTCGCCGATGGCGGCGACCGCCTCGCACACCCGGTGACCGTCGATGCCGCGACGGTTCGCCCGGTCGAGCGGTACGAGATGCACGGCGCCCATCCGGTCAGGACCGCTGCTCCCCTACCGCGTGTGATCTTGGATACCTGCGTGGTGGTGCGGCTGTGCAGGCGCACTCCGGTGCCCCTATGGTAAGCGGGCCGTGGTGTGCGGGAAGCCGGTGCGAGACCGGCGCGGCCCTCGCCACTGTGATCGGGAAGTTCCCGGCCCTCGTCCCTCGCGGGACAGCCACTGGCCGCTCAGGCGGCCGGGAAGGCGGGCCGGGCACGCGGCACCCGGAAGCCAGGAGACCGGCCACGGCAGCTCACGGAAGATCCACGAGGTGCTGGAGCGTGATGACCGGATGACCCTGCCCGACCCTGCCCGTACGACGCCCGACACCCGGGCCGGCACGAGCCCCGGCGCCTTGTGCTGGCGGCGGGAGGACACCCTGAGGACGGCGGGGCTGATGGGGGTGATCGCCGCCCTGCACGTCGTCGCCTTCGGTGTGCTGTTCCTGCTCGTCGTCCCGCAGCACCACCAGGTCGGCACCAAGGCCTTCGGCATCGGCCTCGGGATCACCGCCTACACCCTCGGCGTGCGGCACGCGTTCGACGCCGACCACATCGCCGCCATCGACAACACCACCCGCAAGCTGATGGCCGACGGCAGGCGCCCGGTGTCGGCGGGTTTCTGGTTCGCGCTGGGGCACTCCAGCGTGGTGGTGCTCATGGCCGCGCTGGTCGCGGGCGGCACCCGGCTGGCGGGCACCCTGATGAACGACGAGTCGCGCACCCACCAGGCGCTCGGCGTGGTGGGCACCACCGTCTCGGGGACGTTCCTGTATCTCATCGCCGCACTCAACCTGGTGGCGCTGGTGGGCATCGTGAGGGTGTTCCGGGCGATGCGCGCCGGCACCTGGGACGAGCGGGCCCTGGAGGCGCACCTGGACTCGCGCGGCCTGATGAACCGGGTCCTCGGCCGGCTGACGAAGTCCGTCTCCCGCCCCGGCCAGATGTATCCGCTGGGTTTCCTGTTCGGCCTGGGCTTCGACACCGCCACCGAGGTCACCCTGATGGTGATGGCGGGCTCGGGCGCGGCGTCCGGCCTGCCCTGGTACGCGATCCTGTGCCTGCCGCTGCTGTTCGCGGCCGGGATGAGCCTGTTCGACACGCTCGACGGGATGTTCATGAACGTCGCCTACCAGTGGGCGTTCTCCCACCCCGTCCGCAAGGTGTACTACAACCTGACCATCACCGGTCTGTCGATCGCGGTCGCGTTCCTCATCGGCACCATCGAGCTGGTCGGGGTGCTGCACGACAAGCTCGCCCTCGGCGACCGCGTCACCGGCTGGATCGCCGGCCTCGACCTCGACCACGTCGGCTATGTCGTCGTCGGCCTGTTCGTGGCGGTGTGGGCGGTGGCGCTGACGTACTGGAAGGTGGCCAAGGTGGAGCAGCGCTGGGCGGCCCGTCCGGCGGACACCCGCTGAACCGGCCGCCACGGTCACCCGCCCGGCCCGCACCCGGGCGGGTTCCGCCCGGCCGCCGACCCGGCGGGCGGGTGATGCGGCGGCGGGACACCGGCGCGCTCACGGCACCGCGGCGCCCGGGCTGCGGATGCTCGAAGGGACAGCTCGACCGTCCCTGCTGCTGGGAGGCACCCGCCCATGCACCGTCCCGCCGCCCGTGCCCTGTCCGTCGCCGCGCTGTGCGCGGTCCTCCTGGCGTCCGTGACCGCGTGCTCGTCCGGCGCGCAGGGTCGCACCGCCGACGCGTCCGCCTCTGTCGCCCGGGCCACGCCGGCCGTCCCCGCCTCGCCGGCGCCGAAGGCGCTCACCGCGGTGCAGGCGGAGGCGGCCCTGCTCACCGAGGACGACATGGGGGAGCCGTGGCAGCCGACGCGGGGCGCCGCGACCTGGCACGACGGGGTGCTCAAGGCCAAGGCCGACACCCCGGCCTGCCAACGGCTGCTGGACGCCCTCTACGCGGACGAGCCCCTCGGCAGCCCCCAGGGCACGCAGGCGGTCGCCGCCTTCGACGACGTGGACGGGGCGGCGCAGCTGCGCCACCGGGTGCTCTCCCCGCGTCCTGCGGACGTGGACCGCTCCCTGACCTGGATGCGCAGCATGGCGGACGACTGCGCCCGCTTCACCGCGACGACGACCCGGCACGGGGAGCAGAGCGTGCAGGTCCGCGAGGTGGCGCTGCCGGAGGTCGGGGACGCCCGGCAGGGCCTGCGGATCGTGTTCACCGGTCCGGACGCCTACGACGACCCGCCCACGCTGACCCTGGACGTGGCCGCGGTCCGCGTCGGCACCGACGCGTTCACCCTCAGCACCGGCGCCGAGGGCACGCTCGTGCCGCGCATCGTCACGCGGGCCGTCGAGCAGGCGGCGGCCCGGCTGGAGAACGTGCACGACGGCTCCCACGCACGGGCGTGAGAACCGTCGCCGGACCGAGGACTCAGGCGACCATGCGGTCCACGGCGTCCTTGGCCTCCTTCAGGCCCGCGCCGGTCACCTCCCGGTAGACCTTGATCGCCTCGATCTGCCGTCCGGTCCGGGCCAGTTCGTGCACCTGCTGCAGTCGCGGATCGTCGTCCTGCAGCCCCAAGTGGGCCATGATCTGGTCCAGTTTGTGCTCCAAGCGCGCCACGCGTCTCTCCGAGCGGGAGAACTGCATGCCGATGGAGGCGAACTGGACGACGAGTACGGTGACGATCAGCGCCACGGCGGTGGTGTCCATGACACCGAGCGTAGTGTCCGACGTCACTGCGAAGGCTCAACGGAAGCTCAGAACTGCGTTGACGCCCACGGAGGTTGGGCCGGCGCAGGACCCAGGGTGGTGGTGCCCGGCGCGGTGCGGTGGCCCAGTCCGGTGCGGTAGGCGTCCAGGGCCGCCTCCACCCGACCGGTGCGGCGCAGCAGATCGCCCAGCAGACGGCACAGGTCCGCCAGGTCGCCGGCGGCGCCGGCCCGCTCCAGCAGGCTCAGCGCGCGGACGTAGTGCTCCTCCGCCGCCTCCGTGTCGTCGGCGTCCTCGGCGATGATGCCGAGCAGCCGGTGCGCCGCGGCGGCGTGCACCGCGCCGCGCTCGGAGGACAGCTCGCCGAGGACCTGGTGCAGCAGCTCGGCAGCCTGCCCGGACTTGCCGCGCCGGTGCAGCACATCGGCCAGCTCGACCACGACCTGGCTGGAGTACAACGACGCCCGCCGCTCCCGCAACATGGCCTGCGCAGCCCGCAACTCCTCCTCCGCACGCCCCAGTTCTCCCCTCTGCGCACAAACATAACCCCGCATCCAGTGGCAGTTGGCGAGTTCGGTGCGCAGCTGCAACTGGCGGTACAGCTCGGCGGCCTTGGCGAGCGAGGCGTCCGCCTCCGCGAGACGGCCCTCGGCGAGCAGCGTGCGGGCGGCGGACCGGTGCATCCGCGCCACCAGCGCCGGATCACCGGCCTGCGGGGCGAGCGCGAGCGCGAACTCGGCGGCCTGCGCGGCCCGGGCATGGGCACCGAGGTCCATGTAGGGGCCGATCACGCTGGCGTACAGCAGGAGCAACGCGTCCGGGTCGTGCATCCCGTTGCGGTTCAGTTCGTCGAGCGTGGACTCCAGCAGATAGACCGCGTACCGGATCTCGCCGGCGAGGTAGTGGGAGACGGCGCGGCCCCGCAGCGCGGGGACCCGTGCGGGCAGCGGCGCCTCGGCCAGAACGTGCTCGCACCGCTCGAAGTACTCGCGGCCACGGGTGAGTTCACCGACGTCGAGTGCGCACTCGCCGAGTCCGAGCAGGGCGGCGGCCTGCACATCGGTGAGATCGAACCGTTCCGCCTCCGCCAGCAGCCGCTCGTACTGCGCGGCGGCCTCGTCGGCGTTGCCGCACGCCTGGGTGCGCTGCGCCTCGGTCAGTCGCAGCCGCAGATCCGTGGCCAGATGGGCGGGGCGCCCGGTGGCGAGTTCCTCGAAACCGACGCCCAGACGGGCCGCGAGATGCTGCAGCGCCTCGTCGGAGGGGCGCACCCGGCCGGCCTCCAGGGTGGACACATAGGCGGGGGTATAGGCGGGTTCGGCCAACTGCCGTTGGGTCAACCCCCGTTCACGCCGCAGCCGCTGCACCCGGCGCCCGATGGTCTCCGGGTCGTCCCGCTTCACCATGCGGCTCATCATGCCAGCCGGTGGGGGCCCAGCGAAGGTGTGCGGGGGAACCTGTCGTCTTCTGTGCAACGTTGTCCACAGCGGCCGTCAACTCGCCCTCCTCATCTTTCCGTTGAGGCTGAAAAGCCCTAGGTTGGGAGAGGCGTTAAACCCGCTTAATCCGTCACTGTCACTCTTCATGTCGCTGCGAGGTCGGTTGCCGTGCTCGGACGTTCTGCCACCGAACTGCGTCCAGGTCGCCTCCGTACGCGTCACATCAGAGGGCTCACCGCGGCCGTGATCGCCGCGACCGCCCTGGTGGTGGCGGCCAACGCCGGTCCCTCCGGTACCAACGCCCCGGGCACCGTGCAACAGGTCGCCGCCGAGGACCGCTGACCGCCGAGCGTCCACCTCCGGTCCACCTCGCGAGGCGGTGCGTTCAGTTGGGGAGCACTTCGCGCAGCGCCTGGTACAGGCGACGCGCGAGTGCCCTGTCGCTCGGCGGATCCGCGGAGAACAGAGGCTCCAGTTCGGCCGCGAACGTCTGGGTGAAGGCTCCGTAGAGCGGCGTACGGGGACGCTGGACCGCCGTGCGCAGCGCGGGCAGCAGGATGCTGCGGGCGTAGGCCGGCCGTCCCGCGGAGTCACGAGGCATCCGGTCCGTGCTCTCCCGGGACGGGGACGCCGACGCACCGCCGCCGACGGCGGTGCAGGTGACGTCGTCGTCGGTGTACGCCGAGATACGGGTCGCCGCGAACCCCGCGTCCAGCAGGCAGCGTTCGCTCGACGGACCGGTGAGGAACGCGACCAGTTCGGCGGCCTTGCGCTGCCGGGACGAGGTCTTCGTCACGGCCAGGTTCTGACCGCCGAGGACCGCGCGGCCGGGAAGCGGCGCCACCCCCAACTGGTCGGTGGTGAAACGCTGGTGGAGGGTGCGGTAGACGTAGGGCCAGTGCCGCACGAACGCGGTGCGCCCGGCCGCGAAGTCGCCGAGCGAACCGTCCTCGCGGGAGGTGAAGGCACTGGTCAGCGTGTACGGCGTGTCTGCACGGCGACGCAACTCCGCTATGCCGTCCTCGAGTTGTCGTTCCTCGGCGGTGAAGTGCCCGGAGTCGTCGACCAGCCGGAAGCCGTCGGTGGCGGACGCGAACGCCTCGACGGCGTTGACGGTCCGGCCCTCGTACGCGTCCAGCTGTGTCGTCCACGTCTTGTCGAACCCCTGGGGCGGGTGGGCCTCCAGGGTGTCGCCGAGGCTGCGCAGCTGCTGCCAGGTCAGCCCGTGTGCGAGGTCGGTCTGCTGCACACCCGCCTCGCGCAGATGGTCGCGGCGGTAGAAGAGCAGTCCCACGTCGCTGTTGAACGGCACCGCGTACACCGTGCCGTGCCAGCGGGCGGTGACGGCGACCGAGGGGATGACGTCCCGGTCCACCAGCGTGCTCCGCAGCGGACTGATGAGGCCGGCCTCGGCGAACTCCGGCACCCAGGTCACGTCCAGGTTCACCACGTCGTAGCGGGCGCTGCCCGACTGCAGCGCGCCCAGCAGCTGACTGCGCTGCTCGTCCGCGGACCCGGGCAGCTCCACCAGGCGGGCGTGGAACCCGGTGTTCTTCCGCTGCTGCTCCCGGTTCCAGGCGTCGATGAGCTGCTGGCGGACACCGCCCTTGCCGGTGACGTCCCGGCCGCTGGCCACCACGATCTCCCCGGGCACATCGCCCAGCGCGGTCTGCGCGGTGCGCGGGGTGCCGCCGGTGCAGGCGGTGGCCGCCAGCACAGCGGCGGCGGACAGCAGCACACCGGCGACGCGCCGCGGCCGCGCGAGCCGGGTGGGCCGGGCGCACCTGGCGTGCGGCCGGGGCCTCGCCGGGCGCCGGTCGGGTGCCGGGCGCTTGCGCACACTCCTCGTGGTCCGTCGGATGCTCATCGCTCCTCCCCCGTCCCCACGCGCGCCACCTCGTCGCTCAGTTCGGTGCCGAGGTCGTCGTCGGCGTCGAGGCAGCGGCCGTGGCTGACGTCGGCGATCCGTGCGTCCGGGCGGCCCTGGTCGCAGGCGCCGGCCGTCAGCGACACCATGTCGACGGTGACGTTCGTGGACCGGACCCGGTCCAGCACCTCGGTGAGGCGGTCCCCGGACAGGCGGCCCACGTCCTCGTCGTCGGTGATGAAGACGACCAGCTGCGGCCGCGCGTCGTCCGCGCCCCGCCGGGCCATGGTGTCGACGGCCTCCAGCAGCGCCGCGTGCGGGTCCGCCTCGGCGTCCCGGGTCCGCGCCCTGGCGTCGATCGTGCGCTCCGCTGCGGCCCGCTCGTGGTGGCCGAACGGCAGCAGCACCTCGTGGTGCCGGCCGCCGGCCCGCTCGTACACCGCCCACACCTCGTACTGGTCGTCGGGGCCCAGGCCGCCCAGCGACTGCTTCAGGATGCCGGGGCCGCCGCCCGGGCCGGGCCACTGGTGGAACATCGAGCTGGAACTGTCCAGCAGATACAGGACCCGCCCGGGACCGTCCGCGCTGCGGTAGCGGGCCAGCGCGTCGTCCATCGCGGTGCCCGGCACGGTACCCGGCAGCGCGCCCGGGGAGCGCAGCACCGCCGCACCGGCCCGGTCGGGATCCAGCAGCGGATGACCCGCCGTCGTGGCCGAGCGGAAACCGGCCGCCTCGAACGCCGCCAGGCCGTCCTTGCCGGTGAGCCAGGCACGGAACCGTCGGACGGCGTCGTCACGCGCCGGCCGGTCCCGGTCGCCGCCCTCCCAGCGGACCCGGACGAAGGTGGGCGTCAGCGGGGGCACGTCGTCGGGGTACTCCGCGGTGCGCGGCACCGGGACGTCCGGGGCGCAGTCGACGCCGCTCGACAGCAGGAACTCCGGGACCAGTGCGGCGGTGCGGCGGTCCGCCCGGCTGTCGGCGGCCAGCGCGCACAGCAGGTCGCGGGAGGTCCGCGCGGGCGCGCCGACGGGCCGTACGCTCTGCTCGGCCGTACGCGGGTCGGTGCCGTCGCCGTACAGGCCGACCGTGGCCAGCAGGGCGGCGTCGGTCCCCTCCGGGTCGGCGCGCAGCACCCCGGTGTCCGGGGCCCGTTTCCTCATGTCCGCCACCAGCCGGGACAGCGGCTGCCCGGCCCGCTCGTCCGGTGACCGCCCGGCGAGCTGCTGCGGCACGGCCAGGACCACCGGCGCGTACACGAACGGGCCGGCATCCGGCTGGAGCGTGGCTCGCGTCGGCCCGGACCGGTCGGCGGTGACCCGTTCCACGTCGGACGCGGAGGCCGGGATCCACACGTCCGGCTGGGGTCCGACGTCGCGCTGCGGATTGACGTCGTCCTCGACCGGCTCCTGCCACGGGTCGGTCTGCCGGTGCAGCGCGTTGACCACGTTGCCGGCACCGGCCGAGTAGACGGTGATGCCGGTACGGCGGCAGCCGTCACCGGTGAGGTTGGCGTCCGAGGCGAGGTAGGCGTTCGCGGCGGCGCTGACCACGGGCTCCAGGTCGGGGTCGGTGAGCAGCCGCAGCTCCAGCGGCGGCGAGCACAGGCCGTGGTCGTCCGTGGACAGCGCCCCGAAACCGAGGAGGCAGCCCGCGACCAGACCGCCGACGAGGACGAGACAGGCACCGACGACGACGAACCGGGGCAGGTTCCTCACCCGGCGGGCGAACCTGCGCAGACGCGCCCGGAGGACGGCACGCGAGGACCGGCGCACCGGCTCGGTCCGCCCGGGACCGACGGGCTCCTCCTGGTCCGGCGTCCCGCCCTCGCGCCGCCCTCCCGCCCCGGTCACCGGCGGCGCGTCGGAGACTTCGGGGGAAGGACTCGACTCCTCGGACGACGAGGGCGAAGGCACAGGGAAGGGAACCGTCGCCGGGTCCGGCGCGGGCCGCGCACCGAGCAGCACGTCGACACCGGGCGCGGCGGCGAGGTCCGGCAGCCACAGGTCGCCCTGGGTGGTCGTGCGGTGCGCGGTCACCATGCGTTCCCGCAGCAGCTCGTACAGCCGTAGGGCGGAGATCTCCCCGGGCGCCCGCAGCAGCTCGGCCACGTCCTGGGTGAACGGGGTCGCCCGGCTGCCGTCGCCCGAGTCGATGAGGCGGTTGGCCTGCACGGCCATCAGCACCAGGGTCCGCCGGTGGTCGGAGAAGTTCTGCCACACCCGGGCGGCGTTGCCCGCGAAGCAGCAGTCCAGGATCACCACGATCCGCTGGGCCCGGCTCCTGGCGAGCACCGCGAGCACCTGGGAGAAGAAGGCCGCACCCGGGAAGACCGCCTCCGCCCCCGCGACGATCCGCGCGTTGCGCATCTGCAGGAACAGCTCGTGGCCCGCGCTCGGCACGGCACCGTGCCCGGCGAAGTAGCACAGCAGCAGCCCGTCGGCCTCCTGAGCGGCACCGCGCAGTTTCTCGGTGAAGTCGTCCAGGGTCGGCGAGGCGCACGGCTCGATGTCCCGGTCGGCGAAGACACCGCCACCGCGCAACGCGTCCCGCATCGCACGCAGGCTGTGCCGGACGGCGGGCAGGTTGCCGGACACACCGTCCGTCTCCTCCGGCCGCCGGAAGTCGTACTCGGACACCCCCACCAGCAGCGCCCGGTTTCTTCGGCCGCGCGGATCGAAGCGGTCCACCGGATCATTCCCCGTCGGAACGCACCAGGTCGACCTCCTCTTCGGGCGGTGTGCCCCGCTCCACCCGGCGGCGGTTGTCCTTCCAGGCCTTCACGGCCCGTCTGACCTGCGTCAGCAGGAGCGCCAGGACGATCTCGGTCCCTTCGTCGACCGCCTTCTCCAGCAGGAGGTCGGTGAAGTACCCCATCTGGCCCGGAGGGCCCTCGGAGCCGGGGCGCTCGACGATCCTCAGCCGCCCCTGGCGGATCAGGTCCTCCAGCGGCTTCTCACGTTCCAGCCACGCCTTCAGCGCGGTCACATCGTCCTTGGTCGCGTTCGCGTCCAGCCGGATACGTATGGCACGGCCGTCCACGCCATCCCCCTCAGCCATGACACCCCATGGTGGCACCGCCGCATCGCGCTGGGGAGGGTCCGTACGACGCGGTTCGGCAACAGTCGGGCGCGGTGCGGCAACAGTCGGGCGCGGTGCGGCAACAGTCAGGTCTGGGTCTGCAACTGCCGCAACTGACGGCGCACATGGTCCAGCGCGCCCTGCCGGCGTCCGGGCACCCGGGCCCTCAACTCCGCGAGTATGGTGCCGAGTTCCTGCGCCTCGCCCGGGTCGGTGACCCGGCCCCACTGGTGGTGTGCCCGGTCGACCGCGGCCTCCACCTGCGCGGAGTCGGCGCTCTGCCCCATGGCCAGGCGGGTGGCCGCGACCGACAGCCAGGCACGGCAGCTGCGGGCGGCGTCGCCCGCCATCATCGCCAGATCGGCGCGGACCTCGCTCCAGTGCAGCGCCTCCTCGGACGCCGCCCCGTGTTCCCGTACCGCGGCCTGCTCCCAGCGGGCGGCGAACGCGTCGGCGTCACCGTGCCGCCCCGCGGCCACCCAGGAGGCGATCGCGGCGTGCGGGTCGTCGGCCGGCGGGCGGCTGCTGGCCAGCACGATGCCCGGCCCCTGCCAGGCCCCGTCCGCCCGGTGCTCCGCGGCGAGCCGGGCGAGCGCCTGCTCGTGCAACTGGTCCAGCGGCGGCCGGTGCCCGCTGCGCAGGATCGTCGCGACCGCCTTCATGTAGCCCGGGGCCGCCACCGTGCGCCGGGTGGGCGGCGGCGCGATCCTGCCGTACACGGCGACCGTGCGGCCCGCGTCCAGCGGCCGCCTGCCCAGCTCCTGCCAGCTCTCCTGGTCCGCGTACAGGTCGGCGACGACCGTGGTCGTGCCGTCCGGGCGCAGCCGCATCTCGTCGCGCAGCCAGTGCCAGGGCAGGGCGGTGTAGCGGACGGTGGCCGGCGTGGTGCGGGCCAGGCACAGGTGCAGCTGGTGCTGGCGGCGGTCGAGGGTGAGCTGGCCGGTGACGTACACGGTCAGCGGGCCCGGGGACGCGGCGGCGGCGCGCAGCCGGGTCAGAACGGCCTGCGGATCCAGCGGATCGGCGAGTTCCACCACGCTCGCACTGCCCGTCCCGGCCAGCACGGAGGGCTCCACCGCGGCCAGCACCGGAAGCACGGACGCGGCGTCCACCAGGCGTGCCTTGCCCACGGGCGAGGCCGCGAGCAGCAGCACGGTTCCAGGCATGGTCCCCCCGTCGGTGATCCGTGGGTCGGTCACGTACGTCAGCACGGTAACCGCTGTCACGGCGCGGGCGGGGGCCGGACCGGGGAGAAACCTGTGCCGCGTGGGGCCCGAGTCGCCCGACTTGCCACGGATGCGTGCCCGGTGTGCCCTGGAATGCGGAGGGGGGACGAGAGAGAGGAGTGCCTCATGGCTCGGGTGGCACCCACGTCGGGCCGCCGCGCTCTCACCTCCGGCCACGACGAGCGTTACCCCGACATCTTCAGCCCGCAGGCGCACAGGATGGGCCGATGGCTGGGCTCCTTCGGCATCGGGCTGGTCTACGGCTACTGGGCCGCGGCCAACCGCCGCTCGGGCGGCCCCATCACGGCCACGAACCTGGCGTTCGGCCTCGTCTCCGCCGTCGTGTTCGCGCTGCTGCTGGCGGGCATGTTCCGCCTGTCCCCGCGACTGCCGCGCGAACTGCGCGCCTTCGTGTGGTTCCTCTTCTCCGGCGCGGCCTTCGGCTTTCTGTACAACCAGACCGGCGTGACGGTCCTGATGACCATCGGCCTGTCCCTGCTGTTCGGGGTGGCCATCGGCGTGATGGTCTTCTACTGGGTGTACACGCACGAGGGCTACGGCAGGGGCGGCGGCCGGGGTCCGGGCTCGAGTCAGGGTGCAGGTCCGGGTGCAGGTCCGGGTTCAGGTCCGGGGGCGACGGGGAGCGGTGCGCTGTAGGGCTGGACGAGCCGATACCGCATGGTGCGCTCGTGTCCGCCCGGTGTCGTCCCCCGGGACCGGGTCACCCGAATGCCACGTCCCCGCTCGCGGAGCGTTCGACGGCCAGCTTCGCTGGAGGTGTGTCCCGACGCCTGCGCAGCGGCCTGTCGGCCGTACTGATCGCTCTCTCGTGCCTGCTCGTGCCCCTGGGTGCGCTGTCGGCCTGGGTGGCGTACGGGCTCGCCGACACCGGCCGCTACGTCACCACCGTGACGCCGCTGGCCGGCGACCCGGACGTGCGCGAGGCCATCGCCGACACCGTCGGCGACGCCATCGTGGCCCAGATCCGGCCGGGCACGGACGCCCGGCTGCTGTCCGGGATGGTGGTGCCGTTCGTGCACGACGCGGTGCGGTCCTTCACCCAGACCGCGGCCTTCCGCACCGTGTGGACCGAGGGCAACCGGGCCGCCCACGACGCCGTGCTGCGCGCCCTGCGCCAGGACGACGGTGCCCGCGACCAGCCGGTCACCGTCGATCTCGCCCCGGTCGCGGCCCACGTCAAGGCCCGCCTCACCGAGGACAACATGCCGCTGGCCGACCGCATCCCCGTCACGCACACCGAGGTCGCCCTGGTGCCCGCCGAGGATCTGGGCCGGCTGCGGACGGGGTACCACGTGCTCCAGCTCGCCGGGTTCTGGCTGCCCGTCGGAGCCGTCGTCTTCGCCGCCTCCGGCATCGCACTGGCCGTGCACCGCCGCCGCGCCGTGACCGCCACCGCGCTGGGCACCGCCCTGGGCGGCGCGCTCCTCGCCCTCACGGTCACGGTGGGACGCCGCCTGACACTCGCCGGGCTGCCGGACGACGTCTCCCCTCCGGCCGCGGGCGCCGTCTACGACGCCCTGACCGCCACCCTGCGCACCACCGCCTGGGTGCTGATCGCCCTGGGCCTGACCGCGGCCGCCCTGACCTGGCTCGTCCGCCGCCGCGCCGGGCGCCCGCACCCACCCGGCCCGCATCCACCGAGCCCCCGGCGCCGCCCGCGCCTGCCACTGCGGCGACGCCGGCGAGGCTCCGCGGCGCAGTCTCCGGCCCAGCCCCAGCAGCCGACGCGGGTGAAGGCCTGACCGCGCGCTCGCAGGATCGGCAGCGCGCGGGACGGCCGACATCGACACCATGGGCGGCGGCACGGCGAACGACAAGGCAGCGGCGCTGCGAACGGCGGCACGGCGGACGGCAGGGCAGCGGCGCTGCGAACGGCGGCACGGCGAACGACAAGGCAGCGGCGCTGCGAACGGCGGCACGGCGGACGGCAGGGCAGCCGCACCGCGAGCGGCGGCACGGCGGCGGCCGCAGACGCTGTACCGAGCGCAAACACCCTGTTGCGCACCGCAGTTGGGCGCGCCTAGGGTCGCTGCCATGGCGCCCTTGCTCGCATACGAGGACGAAGGCGGCGAAAGCCGGTCGCCGTCCGTGCTGCCGCTGGTCCTGGTCCATGGCCACCCCTTCGACCGCACGATGTGGGCCCCGCAGCTCGCCGCCTTCTCCCCGGAGCGCCGGGTCGTCGCTCCCGACCTGCGCGGCTACGGCGCATCCCCGGTGGTCCCCGGCATCACCCCGCCGGCCCGGTTCGCCCAGGACATCGAGGAGCTGCTGGACGAGCTGAAGGTGGACACCTTCGTCCTGGCCGGGCTGTCGATGGGCGGACAGATCGCGATGGAGTGCTGCCGGCAGTTCCCGCAGCGCATCCGCGGCCTGGTCCTGGCGGACACCTTCGCCGCCCCGGAGACGGACGAGGGCAAGCGGGCCCGCAACGCCATGGCGGACCGTCTGCTGCGCGAGGGCATGCGCGGCTACGCCGACGAGGTGCTGGACCGGATGGTCCTGTCCGACGCCGGCCCCCGGGTCAGGGAACACGTCCACCGGATGATGACCGCCACCGCACCCGAGGGCGCCGCGGCGGCCCTGCGCGGACGGGCCGAACGCCCCGACTACCGACAACTGCTGACCCGTGTCACCGTGCCCGCCCTCGTCGTCGTGGGCGCCGAGGACACCTACACCCCCGTCACGGACGCCGAGGAGATGCACCGGGCCCTGCCCGACTCCACGCTCCATGTCGTCGAGGGTGCGGCCCACATGCCCAACCTGGAGCGCCCGGACGAGTTCAACCGCGTTCTCGGCATGTTCCTGCGGCGGCTCGACCGGGCCTCGTAGGCCACTCCGCCGTGGCCGCGCCCCGGGACAGGCTGAACGGTGAACCGGACGACGGCGCCGCACGGCGACCGCGCCGCCGCAGGCGCGGCGCGGTCGGGTGCGCCGGGCTGCTGTTCGCCGTGGTGAGCGTGGTCGTCGGCTGCCGGATCACCGGCACCGACGGCATCACCCCCGTCCCGCAGCTGCTCGCCTTCCTGCCGTGGCTGCTCGCGCCCACCGGCCTCGGCCTGGCCCTGACCCTGCGCGGCCGCTGGTTGCCCGGGGGCGTGTGGGGCGTGGTGCTCCTCGGCCTGCTGGCCTGGTCCATCGAGCCGTACGGCACGGTCCGCACGCCCACCGGCACCGCGGTCGCGGGGCTGCGGGTGTTGACCGCGAACGTCCAGTTCGGCCGGGCCACCGACGCCCTGGTGACGGTCGTCCGCGCCGAGCATCCGTCCGTCGTCTTCGTGGCGGAGTGCGAGGAACACTGCCGGGCGACCCTGCTGGAGGAGATCGGCGCGGGCTACCCGTACCGCCAGGCCGTGGCCGCATCCGGTTCGCGGGGCTCCCTCATCCTCAGCACGTTTGCGCTGCGCGGCACACGGGGCGTCCCCGG
This sequence comes from Streptomyces thermoviolaceus, assembly GCF_045209695.1. Lineage (NCBI taxonomy): Bacteria > Bacillati > Actinomycetota > Actinomycetes > Kitasatosporales > Streptomycetaceae > Streptomyces > Streptomyces thermoviolaceus. The sequence goes on from NZ_CP109280.1 coordinate 2,970,696, forward strand.
CACCATGGGCATGCCCGGCGCGATCGCCGACGTGCGCGGGAACCCGGTGCGTCTCCAGCTGGCCCACCCCGTGCCTCCGCTGCCCGGCCGGGTCGCCCTCTGGCGCCGCGAGCTGGACCGGCTGCGCGCCTTCGCCGCGGTCGACCCGCACACCCCCACGATCCTCGCCGGCGACTTCAACGCCTCCCAGGACCACGCCGCCTTCCGCCGCATCCTCGACACCGGCCTGCAGGACGCGGCCCACCTCACCGCCGACCGCACCCCGACCTGGCCCGCCCGCACCACCCCCACCCTGGGCGTCCAGATCGATCACATCCTGGTCTCCGCGGACCGCTTCGCCGCGACTCGCGTACGCTTCCCCCACCTGTCCGGCACCGACCACCGTGCCGTGCTGGCCAACCTCACGCTCTACGCGCCCCGGACGGCCTCCGGGCGCCCTTGACACGGCCCGTGCAGCGCCTCTCGCCCCTGCCCTGGATCGCCGCGAAAGGCCGCTAACCTTACGTGTCCGTCCTGGCCAGAGATCGACGGGAACAACTCAGCAAGGGGTGCGCACATGGGCATTCTCACTCGCCTGCGGAACGTGTTCGGCCGGCGCAAGGGGCGTACGGCCGCGGCAGAGGGTGCGGAACAGACGCAAACCCAGGAGACGCCCCCGCCCACCGATTCCGCTGAGCAGCCGGAAGCCCAGGCCCCGTCCTCCGCCGCCGACACCTCCACCACCACGGACACCGCGTCCGCGGACACGCCCCATGTTCCCGACCCGCGCACCTCGCCGACCGTGGAGCGCGAGGAGCACGAACTGGTCACCGCCGCCTTCGGCAAGGTCAAGGTCCCCAGGCCGTCCCGCCCCGTGGACGCGCCGCGGCAGGAGGAGCCGTCAGCGCCGGAGCCGTCCGCCGGGAAGGAACCGGCCGACGTGTCGTCCGCCGACGCCCCGGCCGCCGAAGAGACGGCGCCCAAGCCCACCACTGACGGAACGGCCGAGAAGTCGGAGCCGGAGCAGTCGGTGTCCGAGACCTCGGAGCCCAAGGCCGCGGAACCCGAGGAGCCGGTGTCCGCCAAGTCCGTGGCAGAAGAGCCGGTGACCGGCACGCCTGCCGCCGACGAGACGAAGGCCCAGGCGGAGGAGCCGACCACCGACAAGACGAACGCGAAGGTCGAAGAGCCGACCACCGACAAGACAAACGCGAAGACCGAAGAACCGACCACCGCCGAGACGAACGCGAAGGCCGAAGAACCGACCACCGACCAGGCACCGGCCGACAAGCCCGCCACCTCTGACACCCCGGCCGCCGACGCCCCGGTCGTGGACGCCGCTGCCGCCGACGCCCCGGTCGTGGACGCCGCTGCCGCCGACGCCCCGGTCGTGGACGCCGCTGCCGCCGACGCCACCCCCGCGGACACGCCGGCGGCCACCCCTGCCGTCGACGACACGGCCACCGAGGGACCGGCGACCGCCACGGCCGCTGCCGACGACCCCACGGCGTCGGACACGAAGCCCGCCGACACCCCGGCCTCCGACGACGACACCGTCGCCGCCGCACCTGCCACCGAAGCATCCGCCGTGGAGGAACCGGCCACCGCGACCCCCACCACCGACAAGCCGGCCACCGAGGCCCCCACCACCGAGCCGGCACCGGCAGCAGCGTCGGCACCGACTCCCGCCCCCGAGACCACTGCCGAAACGGCTGAACCGACTGAAACGGCTGGAACGGCTGGAACGACTGAAACAACCGAATCGGCCGAAACAGCCGAAACGACCCCCGCCCCCGAAGCCCCCCGCAAGCCCGCCGTGTCCCTCACCCGGGTCAAGCGCCGCGCGCCGGGGCTGGCCACCGCCTACAAGGCGGCCACCGCCACGCTCAAGAAGCAGGGTCTGACCGGGACACGGGCGAAGGTGTACCTCGTCCTCGACCGCAGCGCGAGCATGCGCCCGTACTACAAGGACGGCTCCGCGCAGGCCCTCGCCGACCAGGCGCTCGCGCTCGCCGCGCACCTCGACCCCGAGGCCACGGTGCATGTCACGTTCTTCTCCACGGCGGTCGACGGCACCACCACGCTCACTCTCACCGACCACGAGAAGAAGATCGACAAGGTGCACCCGACCCTCGGGCGCATGGGCCGCACCAGCTACCACACGGCCGTGGCGGACGTGATCGCCGAGCACCAGAAGTCCGAGGACCCCTCGGCCCCCGCCCTGGTGATCTTCCAGACGGACGGTGCGCCGGACTCGAAGACCCCGGCCACCCGGTCCCTCGCCGATGCGGCGAAGAACCACCCTTCCCTGTTCTTCGCCTTCGTCGCCTTCGGTGAGCCGGACAACAAGGCCTTCGACTACCTGCGGCGCCTGAAGACGGGCAACACGTCCTTCTTCCACGCCGGTCCCGCCCCGCGCGAGCTGACCGACAAGCAGCTGTACGAGGGCGTCCTGGCCGCCTGGCGCCCGTGACGGACGCGTGACCGGCCGGCCCCCACCGGTGACCGGGCCGTACCCACACCACTCGTGTCCGGTCCGCACCCGTCCGTGACCGGGCCCGTGAGCGCACCGATTCCGCCCGTGACCAGGGCCTCCGGTGGGCAGTCCGCAGCAGGGGGTGGACGCCGTACACGGCCGTCCACCCCCCGAAACTCATGTGAGTCGATCTTCACGGGACCAGTAGGATTTCGCCCATGGCGGCCACTGGATCCGAGAAGCAGGCGGGGAAGGCGTTCTACGTCTCCACCCCCATCTACTACGTCAACGACGCTCCTCACCTGGGCCACGCCTACACGACCGTCGCAGGGGACGTGCTCACGCGCTGGCACCGTCAGCGCGGCGAGAAGGTGTGGTACCTCACCGGCACGGACGAGCACGGTCAGAAGATCATGCGCACGGCCGACGCGAACGGGGTGACGCCCCAGCAGTGGGCGGACAAACTCGTCACGGAGGCCTGGCAGCCCCTCTGGGAACACCTCCAGATCGCGAACGACGACTTCATCCGCACCACGCAGAAGCGGCACACCGACCGCGTCCAGGAGTTCGTGCAGGACCTGTACGACAAGGGCGAGATCTACAAGGGCGGCTACGAGGGCCCGTACTGCGTGGGCTGCGAGGAGTACAAGCTCCCCGGCGAGCTGCTCGACGGCGAGGGCGAGTACGAGGGTCAGAAGCTCTGCCCGATCCACAAGAAGCCGGTCGAGATCCTCAGCGAGGAGAACTACTTCTTCAAGCTGAGCGCCTACGGCGAGAAGCTGCTCGCCCACTACGAGGCGAACCCGGACTTCATCCAGCCGGAGTCCGCCCGCAACGAGGTGGTCAACTTCGTCCGCCAGGGCCTGCAGGACCTGTCGATCTCCCGCTCGACCTTCGACTGGGGCATCCCGATCCCGTGGGACCCCCAGCACGTGATCTACGTGTGGGTCGACGCGCTGCTGAACTACGCCACGGCGGTCGGCTACAACGAGAACCCGGAGAAGTTCGAGTCCACCTTCCCGGCCGACGTGCACCTGGTCGGCAAGGACATCCTGCGCTTCCACGCGGTGATCTGGCCCGCCATGCTGATGGCGCAGGGCCTGCCGCTGCCGAAGAAGATCGCCGCGAACGGCTGGCTGATGGTCGGCGGCGAGAAGATGTCGAAGTCGAACCTGACCGGCATCAAGCCGCAGGACCTCACCTCGCACTTCGGCGTGGACGCCTACCGCTGGTACTTCCTGCGGGCGATCGCCTTCGGTCAGGACGGCTCCTTCTCCTGGGAGGACTTCTCCGCCCGGTACACCTCCGAACTGGCCAACGACTACGGCAACCTCGCCTCCCGCGTGGCCGCCATGGTCGGCAAGTACTTCGGCGGCAGCCTGCCCGAGGCGACGGCCGACGGTGACGCCGAGAAGGCGATCCACGAGGGCCTGGCCAAGGCGGTCGCCGAGGCCGACCGGAAGATCGGCGAGGAGCTGGACTTCCAGGGCGGCATCCTGGCCGTCTTCGACTTCATCAAGCAGGTCAACGGCTACATCACCGAGCAGGAGCCGTGGAAGGTGGCCAAGGACGACTCGCCGGAGGGCAAGGCCCGCCTGGCGACGATCCTCTACACCGCCGCGGAGTCCCTGCGCGCGGTCGCCGTCCTGCTCAACCCGGTCATGCCGACGACCTCGCAGAAGCTGTGGGACTCCCTGGGCGCCGAGGCGACCCTGGGCGCCCTCGCCGATCAGCGGATCCAGGAGGCCGGCCAGTGGGGCAAGCTCCCCGCCGGTTCGACGATCACCAAGGGCGCGGTCCTCTTCCCGCGCCTGGAGGAGAAGCCGGCCGCGTAAGCGGGCGCCCGCACGCACGACCACAGGCCGGGGCCCGGGAGACACACGTCCGTCTCCCGGGCCCCGGCCTGTCTCCGCATCGTGCTGAGCACAGATCGGCTCCCGGCCGCCTACGCCAGTCCGACAGAGGGCTGTTTCGCGCGGCCGCCCCGGCGGACCGTTGGAGAGTGACCGCGGGCCACCGCCCCGGAAAACCGTTCGAGCGGAACTCGGTTGTCCGTCGCAAGAGTCACCGGAACATGAAAACGCGGTCTCCGGTGCCGTCGGCGCTCTCCCTGAAGCAAGCACTGGGAAAAAAGGACCGCACCAAACCCCACCCCTCCCTCCCGCCGGGCAAACTCACCCCCGCGGGTGAATATGCCCAGTGGGCCGGATATCGGCCCTGTTGTCTGGCTTACGCTCGGCGCCGACAGCAGCTGACCGATCCCAGACATGGAACGGCCCTCGCCGGGACTGGCACTCCCGGTGCGAGGGCCTGACCACCGAGGAAGTAGAGGCCTTCCCGATGGGTACTGAAAACCCTAGCCCGACCATGCCTGTCCGGTCCCGGACCCGGGGCAAAAACCACTCCGGAGGGCAGCCGGTCGCCGGCGTCGTCCACGACCACGTCCGGCACACCGAGAACTTCACCGTCATCGGCAACCACCTGGCCCAGCACCCGGAGCTGTCGCTGCTCGCCATCGGGCTGGCCTGCTACATCCAGTCGGTGAAGCCCGGCACCCCCGTCGACATCAAGACCCTCGCCGCCCGCTTCCCCGAGGGCCCCACCCGCATCGCCGCCGCCCTGCGAGAGCTCGAATCCCACGGCTACCTGCGCCGCAGCCGCGAACGGACCGCCACCGGCCGGATCATCACCCGCACCGTGTCCTGCAACAGGCCGGGGCATCACGGGTCTCGCCCGACGGCCGCGACAGCCGCGCGCAGGCCCGCCCGGCGCACCGGCGCCGACGAGCCGAGGCCGCGCAAACGCCTGCCCGCCGTGCCCCAGCCGTCATGCCGGGCACCCGGGCTGCTCCAGGCGGCCATGGACGTCCTCGCCGGGCTGCGCCGCCACGACCCCCGCCTGTTCCTGTCCGCTGCCGACGCCGAACACCTCGTCCCGGGCGTCGCCGCCTGGCTGGAGCGGGACCTCGCGCCCAGCGCCGTACGGCACGCCCTGACGGCCAACCTGCCGGACGAGCCCCTGATCCGCCCGGCCGCCCTGCTCGCCCACCGTCTCACCGCCCAGCTGCCGCCCCTGCCACGGCCCGGAACGCCCGCACCTCCGGCTCCGGCTCCCGAGCCGCGCCATCCCTTCCAGACCTGCGAGGGCTGCGACCGCGCCTTCCGCGCCCCGGCCCCCGGCCGCTGCCGCGACTGCCGCGCCGAGAACGGCGCGTCCGGATGAGAACACGCCACCAGCACTCGGACCGGTCACGGGTGTGCGTGTCCGCAGTGCTCCGGCCCGTACACGGGTGAGCCGGAAGGTGCCGGGAGAAGAAGGACGTCCCCGTGGGCATACGCCGCCGGGGCGGGAAAGCGCGCTCGCTTCCCGCCCCGGCGGCAGAGATCCGGCTCGGACTTACTTCGGCTGCGGCTTGCGCACCGACAGGTGCAGCTCCCGCAGGCGGGCCTCCTCCAGCTCGGTGGGGGCGCCCATCATCAGGTCCTGGGCGTTGCCGTTGAGCGGGAAGGCGATGGTCTCGCGGATGTTGGGCTCGTCGGCCAGCAGCATGACGATGCGGTCGACGCCGGGGGCGATACCACCGTGCGGCGGGGCGCCGAAGCGGAACGCGCGGAGCATGCCGGCGAACTTCTCCTCGACGGTCTCCCGGTCGTAGCCGGCGATCTCGAAGGCCTTGAGCATGATCTCCGGATCGTGGTTCCGGATCGCGCCGGAGGACAGCTCGACACCGTTGCAGACGATGTCGTACTGCCAGCCGAGGATGTCCAGCGGGTCCTGGGTCTGCAGGGCCTCCAGGCCGCCCTGCGGCATGGAGAAGGGATTGTGGGAGAAGTCGATCTGACCGGTCTCCTCGTCCTTCTCGTACATCGGGAAGTCGACGATCCAGCAGAAGCGGAAGACGTTCTCCTCGAAGTGGCCGGCCCGGCGGGCGGCCTCGACGCGCACCGCGCCCATGATCTTCGAGACCTCGTCGACGTCACCGGCGCCGAAGAACACCGCGTGGCCCGGGGCCAGCGACAGGCGCTTGGTCAGCTCGGCGACGTTGTCCTCGGTGAGGAACTTCGCGATCGGGCCGGTCAGCGAGCCGTCCTCGCCGACGCGCACCCAGGCCAGACCCTTGGCGCCCAGCGACACCGCGTAGTCGCCCAGCTGGTCGAAGAAGCGGCGCGGCTGGTCCTGGACCGCCGGCACCGGCAGGGCACGCACGTGCTTGCCGGCGAACGCCTTGAACTCCGAGTTCTCGAACAGGTCGGTGATGTCGACCAGCTCCAGCTTGGCGCGCAGGTCCGGCTTGTCGGAGCCGTACTTGAGCATCGCCTCGCGGTACGGGATCCGCGGGAAGGGCGAGGTGACGTGACGACCGCCGCCGAACTCCTCGAACAGCTCGGTCATCAGCTTCTCGATCGGCTGGAAGACGTCCTCCTGCTCGACGAAGCTCATCTCGACGTCGAGCTGGTAGAACTCGCCGGGCGAGCGGTCGGCGCGGGCGTCCTCGTCACGGAAGCACGGCGCGATCTGGAAGTAGCGGTCGAAGCCCGAGATCATCAGCAGCTGCTTGAACTGCTGCGGGGCCTGCGGCAGCGCGTAGAACTTGCCGGGGTGCAGACGCGAGGGCACCACGAAGTCGCGCGCGCCCTCGGGCGAGGTGGCGGACAGGATCGGCGTCGCCATCTCGTTGAAGCCCATCTCGACCATCTTGCGGCGGATCGCCGAGATGACCTGGGTGCGCAGCATGATGTTGCGGTGCATGCGCTCGCGGCGCAGGTCGAGGAAGCGGTACTCCAGGCGCCGCTCCTCGTTGACGCCGTCCTCGGTGTTGATCGTGAAGGGCAGCGGGGCGGCGGCACCGAGCACCTCGACCTCGCTGACCTCGATCTCGATCTCACCGGTCGGCAGGTCCGGGTTCACGTTCTCGGTTCCACGTGAAACCACCGTGCCGTCGACGCGGATCACGGTCTCCTTGGAGAGCTTGTCCAGCGCCTCGTAGGCCGGCGTGCCGGGGCGGGCGACGAGCTGCGTGATGCCGTAGTGGTCGCGCAGATCGATGAAGAGGATGCCGCCCAGGTCGCGCCGATTGTGCAGCCAGCCACTGAGCCGGACGCCGGTGCCGACGTCAGAGGCGCGGAGCTGCCCGCAGGTGTGGGACCTGTACCGATGCATCGTCGTTCATCCAGTCTTCGCGGATCAGGGACCACCGGGGCGCCTGCACGCCACCGGCCCGGACCTACCAAGCGTACCGGCCGCCCCACCGTCGGCTCGCCCCTGATTCCGTTCTCGGCGCGCGCCGCGGCCCCGGCGCCCGCGGCTGCGCCGGGCCGGCCGCGTACGCGCCACGGCCGTCCTGCCGCGCACCACCACCGCCCTGCGGGTGCGACAGGGCCCGTGGCCCCGCAGCGCCGCTGGGCTGCACCCGCACCGTCGCCGGGCCGCGTGCGCGCCGCCGCCGGACCGCGTACTGCGCCGCCGCCCGTCCGTGGGCGCGGTGGCGCGGTGTGCGGGCCGCCGTGTCCCGGTCGGGTCCCGGGCCGTACGAGGGCCCGTGGCCCGTCCTGCTTCGGTGGCAGCGTGCGTGACCCTGTTCCTACAGTTGAGAAATGCGCACTGGTGAGCCCCTGCCCGCCGTGGGGGACGTCCTCGCCTCTCTAGCGACCGGGCTGTGGCACTGGGACACGGTCACCGGGCAGGTCTGGGTCGATGCCGAGACCGCACGGCTGATGGGGCTGCCTCCCGAGCCGGCCACCCTCACCGAGGCCGAGGTGCGCGCCCGGATCCACCCGGTCGACTGGAACGAGATCACCGGCGTGGTGCGGCTCGCCGCCGCGGAGCACACCCTCGCCGAGGTGCGTTTCCGTGTCATGGACGAGGAAAGCCGGGTCATCCGCGTGGTGCGCAGCCGCTCCCGGCCGGTGGTCGACGAGGCCCAGAAGGGATACACGCTGACCGGCACCCTGCAGGAGGTCGCCGAGCCCACCCCGGGTTCCCCGGCCGGGCGGACCCACGCGGTCACCGGTGACTGGCGGCGTTCCCGGGAGGCGTTCCTGCTGGACGCGGGCCGTGCGCTGGCCGAGGCCCGGTCCACCGCGGAGGTGCTGCGGGTCGCGGCCGGGCTGTCGATGCCCGGGTTCTCGCCCAGCGGCCTGGCGGTGTTCGGCGTGGAGGGCGACCATTTGACGATCATCGGCCACTACGGGCAGATGCCGAGCGACGAGCGGCCGTTCGAGCACATGTCGCTGGAGACGGACTATCCGGCCGCCGAGGTGGTGCGCACCGGACGGGCGGTGTACATCTCCTCGCCCGAGGAGTACCGGTCCCGTTATCCGCTGACCTGGCCGCTGGCCGAGCGTTTCCACCGCCGGTCCTGGGCGTATCTGCCGCTGACCGCCTCGGGCCGGCCCCTGGGCGCCTGGCTGGCCGCGTTCAACCATCCGGTCGCCTTCACCCCCGACGAGCGCTCGGTGCTGACCACGGTGGCCCGCATGCTCGCCCAGGCGCTGTCGCGGGCCGGGACCGCCGAGACCGAGCGGGAGCTGAGCCAGGGACTCCAGCGCTCGATGATGCCGACGCTGGGGCCCCGGGTCCCCGGCATGGAGCTGGCCGCCCGCTACATCCCCACCGGCGGCGGTCTGCAGGTCGGCGGCGACTGGTACGACATGATCCCGCTGCCCGGCAGCCCGTCCACGGGGTGCGCGAGGAAGGCCGGGGACGTGGGCCGGTTCGCGCTGGTGATGGGCGATGTGCAGGGCCACGACGTGCGGGCCGCGGGGCTGATGGGCCAGCTGCGGATCGCACTGCGGGCCTATGCCGCCGAGGGTCACCGGCCCGACGCGGTTCTCTCCCGTGCCTCCCGGTTCCTGCACGGCATCCTCGACAGCGGCACCCGGGCCGGCACCGGGGGCGAGCACGCGTCCGGGGACGATCTCGACCTGCGCTTCGCGACCTGCCTGTACGCCGAGGTCGATCCGCGCACCGGCGCGCTGGAGATCGCCCGTGCCGGGCACCCCGACCCGGTGATCCGGATGGCGGACGGCACGGTGCTGCTCCGTCCGACGGCGGGTGGACTGCCGCTGGGGATCGATCCGGACGCCGACTACCCCACGACGCGGTTCGTGCTGCAGCCGGGCGAGACCATGATGATCTGCACCGACGGCCTGATCGAGACCGGCGGTCACGACCTGGACACCGGCTGGCAGCGGATCCGGACGATCCTGGAGCAGCACGAGGGCGGCACCGAGGAACTGGCCGACGCGCTGGTGCAAGGCGTGCACGGGCCGAGTTCGCACCACACCACCGGCCCGCTGGCCGACCGCCGCGAGGACGACATCGCCGTGCTGCTGCTGACCCGGCAGCCCGGCCGGCCCGTGCGCCCGGAGTCGCGGCGCACCCTGCTGACCGTGGCACAGGCCGAGCCGGAGCGGATCGCGGTGGCCCGCCAGCAGCTGCGGGAGCTGCTGCACGACTGGCCGTCCGCGGACCAGGTGGACTCGGCGGTGCTGCTGATGTCGGAGATGCTGGCCAATGTGCTGGTGCACACCGACACCGACGCGCTGGTGCTGGCCGAGGTGGGCGGGGAGAAGGGCGAACGGCGGATCCGGGTCGAGGTCACCGACGCCGGTGAGGACCTGCCGCACCGGCGCAGGCCCGGGGAGCTGGCCTCGCACGGCCGCGGCCTGGTGCTGATCGAGCTGCTGGCGGACGAGTGGGGCGTCGAGCCGCGCGGGGTGGGCAAGAGCATCTGGTTCGAGCTGCACGAGAAGGCCTGAGCCGTACGAGAGGACACATGGGGCTCCTCGCCCCGCATCCGGTCGGGCTCACGGGTGGCGGTCGCGCAGCTCGTGCACGATGCCGAAGGCCGCCGCGGTCAGCGGCACCGCCAGCAGCAGGCCGACGATCCCGGCGACCGACGCGCCCGCGGTGAGCGCCAGCAGGATCGCCGCCGGGTGCATCTGCACGGTGCGGCTCTGGATCAGCGGCTGGAGCACATGGCCCTCCAGCACCTGCACGGCCAGCACCACGCCCAGCACCCACAGCGCGACGACGAACCCGCGGTCGGCGAGCGCGACCAGCACGGCCAGCGCACCCGAGATGAACGCGCCCAGGTAGGGGATGTAGGCCCCGACGAAGACCAGCGCGCCCAGGCCGAGGGCGCCGGGCACGGACAGCAGGAGCAGGCCGACGGTGATGCACACCGCGTCGATGAGCGCGATGAGGGTGGTGCCGCGCATGAAGCCCTCGACGGCCGCGAAGGCCCGCCGGGCCACGGCCTCGATGGTGTCCGCGCTGTCACCCGGGGCGAGCGCCCGCAGGCCGCGCAGGATCCGGGGGGCGTCGCGCAGGAAGAAGAACACGAGCAGCAGCGCCAGGACGGCCATGGCGATGTATTCGCCGAGCACGCTGACGCCGCTGATGAGGTTGGACAGGGCGGTGCCGCCGAACTTCGACAGCAGCTGCCGGGCGTGGGAGGCCAGGTCCTTCAGGGAGGTCCCGGCGGCCCCGAAGTAGCCGGCGAGCGACTGGGCGGCGCGCTCCAGCGAGGTCACGATCTGCGGCCCGCTCTCGATCAGCGCGAGGGCCACGATGTAGCCGACGCCGCCGACGGCGAGCAGGACGGCGGCACAGGTGATGCCGGCCGCCAGCGACCGGTTGATCCGGGTCCGCACCAGCCCCCGGTACAGCGGCCGCAGCAGCGCGGTGCCGAGCAGCGCCAGCAGGATCGGGGTGACGGTGGTACGGAAGGTCACGCACAACCGCACCACGATCCACACCACCCCGGCGACCAGCAGCGCGACGGCACACCAGGCGGCGAAGCGGCGGACGGACTCGGGCAGCAGGTGCACGCCTCAAGGGCACCACGCCCCCGGGCGGGCTGTCCTGCGCGGACGGCCCGCCCGGGTGAGATGCGCGGCAGAACCGGCCGGTGCAGCAGACCGGTCGGTCTTGCGGACCGACCGGTCAGCCCTGGGGCCGATCAGCCGTGCGGCCCGGTCAGCCTTGCGGTCGGCCGATCGGTCCTGCGGCCCGGCCGGTCAGTCCTGCGGGCCGCTCTCCGTCATGCCGTGGACGGCGGGGATGGTGCCGAGGCGGCCCTTCTGGTAGTCCTCGAAGGCCTGCAGCAGCTCCTCCTTGGTGTTCATCACGAACGGGCCGTAGTGGGCCATGGGTTCGCGGATGGGCCGGCCGCCGAGCAGGACCACCTCCAGGTCGGGCGTGCGGGAGTCCTGCCGGGTGTCCGCGCCGACGGTGAGCGAGGAACCGGCGCCGAACACGGCGGCCTGGCCCAGCTCGATCGGGCGGCGTTCGGCGCCCACGGTGCCCCGTCCGGCCAGCACATAGGCCAGGCCGTTGAAGTCCTCCCGCCAGGGCAGGGTGATCTCGGCGCCCGGTGCGAGCGTGGCGTGGATCATCGTGATCGGCGTGTGCGTGATACCGGGCCCCTTGTGGCCGTCGAGCTCTCCGGCGATGACGCGCAGCAGCGCGCCGCCGTCCGGGGAGGTCAGCAGCTGCACGCTGCCGGCACGGATGTCCTGGTAACGCGGGGCCATCATCTTGTCCTTGGCGGGCAGGTTCACCCACAGCTGCAGGCCGTGGAACAGGCCGCCCGACACCACCAGATGCTCCGGCGGGGCCTCGATGTGCAGCAGGCCGCTGCCGGCCGTCATCCATTGGGTGTCGCCGTTGGTGATGGTGCCGCCACCCCCGTGGCTGTCCTGGTGGTCGAAGATCCCGTCGATGATGTAGGTGACGGTCTCGAAGCCGCGGTGGGGGTGCCAGGGCGTTCCCTTCGGCTCGCCGGGCGCGTACTCCACCTCGCCCATCTGGTCCATCATGATGAACGGGTCGAGGCGGCGATAGGGGATGCCGGCGAACGCCCGGCGCACCGGGAAGCCCTCTCCCTCGAAACCGCTCGGTGCGGTGGTGACGCTGAGCACGGGCCGAGCCACGGCGTCGGCGGGCGCGGCCACGCGGGGCAGCGCCAGTGGATTCTCGACGGTCACGGCGGGCATGTCAGTACCTCCTCGGTGTGGCCTGTACCCACTCTAGTTGAGCGTTCAACTTCCTGCCATCACCAACGCGAGGAGCCCGGAGGGCATTCCCTCCGGGCTCCGGTCACAGGTCCCGACCGCCGCGCCTGCGGCGGCCGCTCAGCCGTACATGCGCCGCATCGCGAAGTCGACCATCTGCTCGACGGCCTTGGCGTCGAAGACGATGCGGTGCTCGCCCTCCATGTCGAGCACGAAGCCGTACCCCGTGGGCAGCAGGTCGATCACCTCGGCACCGGTGATCACGAAGTACTTCGACTCCTTGCCGGCGTAGCGGCGCAGCTCCTTGAGCGAGGTGAACATCGGGATCACCGGCTGCTGGGTGTTGTGCAGCGCCAGGAAGCCCGGGGTGTCACCACGGGGGCAGTAGACCTTGGAGGTGGCGAAGATCTGCTGGAAGTCCTCGGCGGACATCTGGCCGGTGGTGAAGGCGCGCACCGCGTCCGCGAGCGAGGGCGGCGACGGCTCGGGGTACAGCGGCTGCTGCTGCCCGTAGCCGCCGGCCATCGGCTGCTGCGGCGGGGCGTACTGCTGCTGGGCACCCACGTTCTGGTCGTAGCCGTACATGGGGAGAAGCGTACCGAGCCGCCCCGTCGCCCGAAGGGGCTACGGAGCCGGAACCTCACGGGTCAGCCGGGAAGTCCAGGGACACCAGAAGAGTCCGGGCAGGAAGGAGCCGCCCGCCTCGTCGAGATGATCCTCGACGAAGGGGGTGGTGGCGTCGCACACCTCCACCATCACGTCGAAGAAGTGGACCGTGCCCGGGTCGTAGTGGAAGGACCACTTCGGGTTGTACGCGGCCGGGCTCTTGACGATCCGCCCGAAGATGTGGGGCTGCTGGTCCGTCGCGCCGCTGAGCAGATCGCGGGCGTGCTGGATCGTGCCCGGATCGTCGATGCGGACGACCGCGGTCCGCCGGCCGGCGTCCGTGAACTCGAAGTAGGCCGGGCCGGCCGCCTGCGCGGGACGGGCCGGCCCGACGGTGAGCATCACCGCCACCGCCGGCCCGCCCAGCCTGGTCAGCAATCGCCGCATGGAGTGCCTCCGTAGACGAAGGGGAACCGATCGATCACCGACCGTAGTCAGCGACGTGCGTGACACCCTCCGGCCGACGGCGAGGGCTCACCCGGACGGGCGCGGCGCGAGGAAGCACGTCGGCGCACTTGAGACGCGTCACAGATGGCCGGATGAGGGTTGCCAGATATTACTGGCGGGTAGCATCATCGGAGTCGACTAGTTGCTACTAGTTGGTATGCGAACAAGTTGCGAGGAGTCAGTGCCTCGCCGAGTCCTTCTCTCCGATGGAGCCGTCGCCATGGGGCACTACAAGTCGAATCTCCGCGACATCGAGTTCAACCTCTTCGAGGTACTGGGGCGCGACAAGGTCTATGGCACCGGCCCCTTCGAGGAGATGGACGTCGAGACCGCCAAGAGCGTCCTGGAGGAGCTGACCCGCCTCTCCGAGAACGAGCTGGCCGCGTCCTTCGCCGACGCCGACCGCAACCCGCCGGTGTTCGACCCCGAGACGCACACCGCGCCGATCCCCGAGTCCTTCAAGAAGAGCTACCAGGCCTTCATGGACTCCGAGTACTGGCGTCTGGGCCTGCCCGAGGAGATCGGCGGCACCACGGCTCCCCGCTCCCTGATCTGGGCCTACGCCGAGCTGGTCCTCGGCGCCAACCCGGCCGTGTGGATGTACTCCTCCGGCCCGGCCTTCGCCGGCATCCTCTTCGAGGAGGGCAACGAGGTCCAGAAGCACATCGCCAAGATCGCCGTGGAGAAGCAGTGGGGCTCCACCATGGTGCTCACCGAGCCCGACGCGGGCTCCGACGTGGGCGCCGGCCGCACCAAGGCGATCCAGCAGGAGGACGGCTCCTGGCACATCGAGGGCGTGAAGCGCTTCATCACCTCCGGTGAGCACGACATGGCGGAGAACATCCTCCACTACGTGCTCGCCCGTCCCGAGGGCGCCGGCCCCGGCACCAAGGGCCTGTCGCTGTTCCTCGTCCCGAAGTACCTCTTCGACTTCGAGACCGGTGAGCTGGGCGAGCGCAACGGCGTCTACGCCACCAACGTCGAGCACAAGATGGGCCTGAAGGTCTCCAACACCTGCGAGATGACCTTCGGTGACAAGCACCCCGCCAAGGGCTGGCTCATCGGCGACAAGCACGACGGCATCCGCCAGATGTTCCGCATCATCGAGTTCGCCCGGATGATGGTCGGCACGAAGGCGATCTCCACGCTCTCCACCGGCTACCTCAACGCGCTCGAGTACGCCAAGGAGCGCGTCCAGGGCCCGGACCTGGCCAACTTCGCGGACAAGACCGCGCCCAAGGTCACCATCACCCACCACCCGGACGTGCGCCGCTCCCTGATGACGCAGAAGGCGTACGCGGAGGGCATGCGCGCCCTGGTGATGTACACCGCCTCCATCCAGGACGCCATCCAGGTCAAGGAGGCCAACGGCGAGGACGCCACCGCCGAGCACGCCCTGAACGACCTGCTCCTGCCGATCGTCAAGGGCTACGGCTCGGAGAAGGCCTACGAGCAGCTCGCCCAGTCGCTGCAGACCTTCGGCGGCTCCGGCTTCCTGCAGGAGTACCCGATCGAGCAGTACATCCGGGACTCCAAGATCGACACCCTCTACGAGGGCACCACCGCGATCCAGGGCCAGGACTTCTTCTTCCGCAAGATCGTCCGCAACCAGGGCGCCGCCCTGAACGCCCTCGCCGAGGACATCAAGAAGTTCCTCGAGCTGGGCACCGGCGGCGAGGAGCTGGCCGCCGCCCGCGAGCAGCTCGCCCGGGCCACCGGCGAGCTGGAGGCCATCGTCGGCACGATGCTCACCGACCTGGCCGCCACCGAGCAGGACACGAAGAACATCTACAAGGTGGGCCTGAACACCACCCGCCTGCTGCTCGCCTCCGGTGACGTGGTCGTCGGCTACCTGCTGCTCAAGGGCGCCGCGGTCGCCGCCGAGAAGCTCCCGACCGCCTCCGCCAAGGACCAGGCGTTCTACCAGGGCAAGATCGCCGCGGCGAAGTTCTTCGCGGCCAACGTCCTGCCGGGCGTCACCTTCGCCCGCAAGGTCGCCCAGAACGTCGACCTGGACCTGATGGAGCTGGACGAGGCCGCGTTCTAGCCGCCCGCGCCCCGTCCGTGCGCAGGGGTCCCTCCCGAGCCGGGAGCGGACCCCTGCCGCGTCGTTAAGGTGAGTCCATGAGCACACGCCGGCCCTTCGACCGCGGCCACACCGACGATCTGATGTCCTTCCTGGCGGCGAGCCCGTCGCCGTACCACGCCGTGGCGAACGCCGCCGAACGGCTGCGGCAGGCCGGCTTCCGCGAGGTCGCCGAGACCGACGCCTGGGAGGGCGGCAGCGGAGGCCGGTACGTGCTGCGCGGCGGGGCGATCATCGCCTGGTACGTCCCCGAGAACGCCGCACCGCACACGCCCTTCCGGATCATCGGCGCCCACACCGACTCGCCCAACCTGCGCGTCAAGCCCCGTCCCGACAGCGGCGCGCACGGCTGGCGCCAGATCGCCGTCGAGATCTACGGCGGCCCGCTGATGAACTCCTGGCTCGACCGCGACCTGGGCCTGGCCGGCCGCCTCACCCTGCGGGACGGCTCCACCCGCCTGGTGAACGTCGACCGCCCGCTGCTGCGCATCCCCCAGCTGGCCATCCACCTGGACCGCACCGTGTCCACCGACGGCCTCAAGCTCGACAAGCAGCGGCACCTGCAACCCCTGTGGGGCCTGGGCGACGACGTCCGCGACGGCGACCTCATCGCCTTCCTGGAGCAGGAGGCCGGCCTTCCCACCGGCTCGGTGGCCGGCTGGGACCTGATGACCCACTCCGTCGAGCCCCCCGCCTACCTGGGCCGCGACCGCGAACTGGTCGCCGGACCGCGCATGGACAACCTGCTGTCCGTGCACGCCGGCACGGCAGCCCTGGCCGCCGTGGCCTCCGGCGAGCAGGCCGGCACCCTGCCGTACATCCCCGTCCTGGCCGCCTTCGACCACGAGGAGACCGGCTCCCAGTCCGACACCGGCGCCGACGGCCCCCTGCTCGGCACGGTGCTGGAACGCTCCGTCCACGCCCGCGGCGGCACCCTCGAAGACCGGGCCCGCGCCTTCGCCGGCACCGTCTGCCTGTCCTCCGACACCGGCCACGCCGTCCACCCCAACTACGCCGAACGGCACGACCCGACGCACCACCCGCGCGCCGGCAGCGGACCGATCCTGAAGGTGAACGTGAACAACCGTTACGCCACGGACGGTTCGGGCCGCGCGGTGTTCGCCGCGGCCTGCGAGAAGGCGGGCGTGCCCTTCCAATCGTTCGTCTCGAACAACTCCATGCCGTGCGGCACCACCATCGGCCCGATCACCGCGGCCCGCCACGGCATCAAGACCGTCGACATCGGCGTGGCCATCCTGTCCATGCACAGCGCCCGCGAACTGTGCGCCGCCGACGACCCGTTCCTGCTGGCGAACGCCCTGGCGGCGTTCCTGGAGGGCTGACGCCCCCTGACCTTCCCGCCTCGCACGAGGGTCGAGGCGCAGGAGACCCGGCTGTCCGGCCCGGAGGAACCGGGCCGGACAGGGAAGTGACGCCGACGAGCCTCGGCGGCCGCATCGTCCACGCGGTCACCTCGTCCGCGCGGACGGCGGCCGGGCGCCTCAGGCGTCCATACCGGCCAGCACCAGCGGCAGCCGGTCCGCGGCACCCTCGGTCAGGCGGACCGGGACACCCCAGTCCTGCTGGTGGACATGGCAGGCCGGGTACTCGTTGGCCGGGTCGTCGTCGCAGCTCGCGGCCATCGCGGACACATGCAGCACCCCCTCGCCGACCTCCGGGTTCAGCTCCAGGTCACGGGCCAGATCGGTGCCCGCGCCCTCGCCGCCGAGCAGCAGCTCGGGCGGGGTGGCGGAGACCAGCAGCCGGGTGGACGGCCCGAACCGCGTGTCCAGCTTCTGACCCGCTGGCGCCTGGAAGATCACATCCAGCCGGAGCGTGCCCGGGGCCACCTCGGTGGCGGCACGCTGGGTGCGGTGGGCGACCGCCTCCACCCGCACCGCCTCCTCCGGCAGACGCAGCCGGGTCAGCCGGTGCCGCGCGGACT
Source organism: Streptomyces thermoviolaceus (assembly GCF_045209695.1). Taxonomy (NCBI): domain Bacteria; kingdom Bacillati; phylum Actinomycetota; class Actinomycetes; order Kitasatosporales; family Streptomycetaceae; genus Streptomyces; species Streptomyces thermoviolaceus. Next base: position 2,988,314 of record NZ_CP109280.1, read on the forward strand.
CCACGACCACGATCTCGTCACCGTCCAGCACCGCGTCGCTCGGCTCACGCAGATCCGTGGCCAGCGTGGTCACCTCGTCGGTGGCCGGGTCGTAACGGCGCAGCGCGTGGTTGTAGGTGTCGGCCACGGCCACCGAACCGTCGGGCAGCGCGGTGACCCCCAGCGGGTGCTGGAACAGCGCCTGGCCGGCCGCACCGTCACGGTGCCCGAAGTCGAACAGACCGGTGCCGACCGCGGTGTGGATCCGTCCCTCGGAGTCCACCCAGCGCAGCGCACTGGTCTCGGAGTCCGCCAGCCACAGCCGGTCCTCGGTGGCCGCCAGCCCGGACGGCTGGGCGAACCAGGCCTGCTCACCCGGGCCGTCCACCAGACCCTCGTTGGTGGTGCCGGCCGCGACGGTCACCCGGCCCTCGGCCGGGTCGTACGTCCACAGCTGGTGCACGCCCGCCATGGCGATCCACACCTTGCCCCGCCAGAACGCCACGTCCCACGGCGAGGACAGGCTCACCTCGCGCGCCGGACCCGAGGAAGGCTCACCCTGCATCCACTGCCGGCCGGTGCCCGCCAGCGTGGTGACCTCGCCCGTCGCCGGGTCCAGGCGGCGCAGCGCGTGGTTGACGGTGTCGGCGACGACCACCGCACCGTCGTCGAGCAGGGCCATGCCCTGCGGCTCGTTGAACGCGGCGCTTCCCGCGTCCCCGTCGCGCAGGCCGCGCTCGCCGGAACCGATCCGGCGCACCACGCTCTCGCCGTCCTGCGCCAGCTCCACCAGCTGGTGCCGGGTGGTGTCGCTCACCAGGAAGGTGCCCGAGGGCAGCCGCAGCGCCTTGCCGGGGAAGCGCAGCGTGGTCGGCTCCGGCTCCGGCGGCACGTACGGGCCGTCGCCGCGGCGCAGGGTGCCCTTGGCCTCGTGCTCGGCCTCCAGCTCCTCGACCAGCTTCTCGATGGCGTGCGCGTGGCCCTCACCGGCGTGCTGGGCCACGATGTAGCCCTCGGGGTCGATGACGACGAGGGTCGGCCAGGCCCGCACCGCGTACTGCTTCCAGGTGGCCAGCTCGGGGTCGTCGAGCACCGGGTGCTCCACGCCGTACCGCTCCACGGCGTCGACGACCGCCTGGTGCTCCGCCTCGTGGACGAACTTCGGCGAGTGGACGCCGATGATCACGAGCGTGTCCCGGTGCTTGGCCTCGAGTTCCCTCAGCTCGTCCAGGACGTGCAGGCAGTTGATACAACAAAATGTCCAGAAATCAACGATCAAGACACGACCTCGGAAATCGGCCAAGGTCAGATTCTTGCCGCCCGTGTTGATCCAACCGCCCTTGCCGACCAGTTCCGGGGCACGGACACGCACACGCTTCGCCATGCGTCCATCCTGCCTGATCCAGGGTGACCGAATGTCGAGGGTCCGCAAGGCCCCAGACCAGCCATTCAGGACGACTTTGTGAATCCGTGAACGCAGCCCGCCCACCTGCCACGCAGCTACGGCAGGCGGACGGGACGTTTGAAGAACAGGCCGCCGGTCAGTGCGGAGCGTGCACCGGGTCGGACTGGGCGCGCAGCTCGGCCAGCCGCCGCTGGTACAGCGGTCCGACAGCGTGAGCGCCCCTGGCCTCACTCGGGGTGGACTGCTCGATCAGGTGATGAGCCACGGCCTTGAGGTGCGCGGACCAGGCCAGCACGTGCTGCTGAGCGGGGCGACCGCACTCCTGCGGTTCCCCGGGAAGACACAGCGGGAGCTGCGGACCGAGCTTGTTCGCCGCGTGCCGGATGTAGCGGGCGATCGTCGCCCACTCCTCCTCGGTCCGCTGAACGGCCGTCGCCGTGTTCTCCCAGCCCCACGGGCCGAAGTCGTCCCCGTGATCGTCCATGTGTGCTCCCTGGTGATCTCAACGGGTCAAGCCGTTGCGGCGATCGTAGCGGCGCCGTCCGCCTCCCTGGGGTCGCAGTGCCCGACCGAGGGAACGCACGGCGAGCACGGCCCGCACATCGGCAGGAATTGCGGAGGCGTGCAGGACTGCGCGCCGTCGCCGAGAACCGCGCGGATGTCGGCGAGCACTTCTCCCATGCGCAGTCCGCCCCAGATCTCGGCCACCGGGGAATGCTGCACGTTCCCGATCTTCAGGAAGCGGCCCAGGACGCACGGCCACACATCGCCGGTCGGGCCGATGGCGCACTTCTCGTGCGCACAGTGCCCGCACAGATCGGCGATGGTCGGCGTCGCTCCCCGGCTGCCCCGACCGAATGCCCGCGTGCGGTCCCCGCCGACCTGTTCCACGCCGAGGGCCAGAAGGTCTTGCGCCGCTTCGTGAACGCGCTGCTCCGGCCGAACCGCGACGACCCCGCCCCGCAGCGGAATACCCAGGGCCAGCGCCTTCTGGATGTTCTCCCGCGTCCGTTTGTGGGAGCCGCGCAGCTTGGTCACGGCGTCGTGGTCCTCCGCGCTGTCGGAGTAGTACGACGTCGCGAGCTTCACCCCGCACTCGCGGAAGACGTCCCACAGCTCGGCCCGGATGTGGGTCATGTTCGAGAAGACCTCGACCCCCAGGCCGGCCGTCCGGGCGTGCCTGATCAGCGCGGGCAGGTAGGGGTAGAGGGTCGGCTCGCCGCCGATGAACTGAACGTCGAGCGTGCCCATGTCGGCGAGTTCGGAGATGACGCGGAGCCAGTCCCGCACGGTCATCGTGCCGTGCGCCCCCTTGGGGGAGGAGTCCGCGTAGCAGTGGTCGCAGTGCTCGTTGCACAAGCCGGTGACTTCTAACCACGCGAACTTGAGCGGGTTTTCGGCAAGGGCCATCCCGTGTCTCCTTACGGGTGTTGGGAGATCGCCTGAGAGGCCCCGCCCATGTCCCACGGGGGCAGGGCACGAGCGGGGCCGGTAGCGACGCCCTCACCGCTGAACGGGCAGCGGCACCCCAGTGAAGGGGCGGACCGGGGCGGGAGTGGCACGTCTGCCTCTCCGGGCTTGTCCGGTCGGGAGCGTCGCCGTCCGATGCGCTGAGCCCGGCTTGCGCCGTCCCTCAGCGCGCCCGGGTCATTCGTTCCGGGTCACGCGGGCGTGGTCCGTCACCACGCGCCGGAACAGGTCGTGCCCAGTGCGGCCGGTGTGGCGCAGACACCAGTCCTGGACGGTGTCCTGAGCGTCCTTCGGGCCGGACGTCTCGTTGCACTCGCCGGGCTTTGTCGCACAGAAGGCTTCGTAGATGACGCCGCCTTCCGGCACGTGCCGGATTGTGTGGCTCACGAAGCGCATCACCGACCGGATCACTGGTCGCTCTCCTCGTCCGTGGTGCCGGTGTCCTCGGATTCCTCGTCGTCCTCGCTGCTCTCGTGGTCTTCCAGGCGGGCACCGCGCGACCTGGCGACGCGCAACGCGTCGAACAGACACTCGCTCAGCCGTGTCGCCGCGAAGCGCAGCTCCGATGCGCTGGCTTCCCGGTCGTTCAGCACCTGTTGGGCACCCTTAAGGACGTCGTCGCCGACGCTGAGCTGGGCTTCTTCCATCTGGTCGGCGAGCCGGGAGAGGACGCTGTTCGGATCGCTGGTGTGGAGGTAGGCCGGCTTGCCCTCCTCGGACCACGGCAGCAGGCGGGGGCGGCTCATGCGACCACCTCCGACATGTCGAATCCCTGCGGCGCCAGTACCAGCCCGGCGCGGCGGCGCTGCCGACGCTCGTGCTCGACCTTCCGTTCGTGAGCAACGAGGTACGGCCGGACCAGGCCGATGGCCTCGCCGTCCAGCACAGACACATAGGGGGAGCGGGAAGTCGGGGACACGACGGGGGACACGTGCGCTTCCGATGCCCGATGGCGGCCCACCGAAGGAAGCAGTAACCGCAGCAGCGTACGAAGCAGCCGCGCTGTAATTTGGAGCATGTCGTCAACCTCCAAGCCAGGTTGGTGACCACGCCCCCGGGCCGTCGCCACGGTCGCGGGGGTCCTTTCGCGAAGACCCTCGCGCCCATCCCTGCTCAAGGCCATGCCATGGCCCTATAGGTGCGCCCTATATTTGATGTATGGGGGGAACCCGCGCGGACTTGTGGTCGCATCCGCAACTGGTGGCGGCGGTCGCCGCCGAGGACTGGGCTGCCGTCTTCCGCACGTACCGACAGCTCACTGGATTGAGCCAGACCAAGCTCGGGGAACGAGTCGGCCTCGTCCAGCCCGAGGTGTCCAACATCGAGCGCGGTAGACGCCAGGTCACCTCTGTCGAGGTGAGGCAGCGCATCGTGGACGGGCTCCGGGTCCCAGCGCACCTGCTGGCGGCGGACCAGCCTCGCGTCGACTCTCCGGTGCCTGCGCTCGCTGTGCCCGGACCCGGGCCTGACGATGACCTGTTGGCTCGCGTGACGAGCGTGGTCGACGGTGAGCACCGAGTGGACGCTGCCACGCTCAACTGGCTTGACCGGGTGCTGGCAGAGCACCGCCGGGCCGAGGACGAGATCGGTTCACGGCCGCTGGTTGGCTTGATGCGGCAGCAACTCCGGACGGTGGTGGACCTTTACGGCAGCGCGCGGGGTCCGTTGGCGGAGCGGGTCGTTCGCCTGGCATCCGAGCACGCGCAGTTCCTGGCATGGATGGCCCAAGACCAGGGGCAGACGGCAGCCGCGCTTGCCTGGTACGACCGCAGCCATGAGTGGGCGTTGGAGGCTGGTGACGCCAACATGGCGGCTACGACGCTCAGCATGAAAGCGCACATGGCGTGGTCGGGCGGTCGTGGAGACCGGTGCGTGCGTCTGGCGGAGGCCGCCCGCTGGTCAGCCCCGGGAACGTCCCTCGGAGTCCAAGGCATGGCCGCTCAGATGGCCGCCCGGGGACACGCACTCAACGGCGAAGCCGACGATGCCGACCGGCTGTTGGACGAAGCGCAGGACCTCATCGGCCGTGCGGCACAGCACCCGGAGGACGAGCCGCCGTGGATGTACTTCTACGGCGAGACGTGGTTCACCTTGCAACGAGGCATGGCCGCCCTGCATCTGCGCGACTGGAAAGCGGCCATCGACCACCTCACGATCGGGCTGGCTGCGCTGCCGGACGACTACCGGCGGGACAAGACGTGGTACCGGGCATGCCTGGCACACGCGTTGGCCGAAGCGGGCGAGGCGTCGCAAGCCGCCTCTGTGGCGTTGGCGATCGTGCCCGACGCGGCTGACATCGGTCGCCCTCATTCGTGGAACGAGCTGCACACGGTGGCCGCTGTCCTGATGCGGCGCGGCGCGAAGGAAGCGCGGCAAATCGTGGCCGCCCTGCGGACGTACGACTGACGGCCGCTGAAACGCAAAAAGGCCCCCGCGCCGTGGTCACGTGGACCAGAGCACGAGGGCCGAAGCGATCAGACGCCGATGACGTCCCGGCGGGCGGCGAGCCATGCGGCGTTCCAGGCCGCCTTGCGGCGCCGGATGCGATGCAGCTGGCTGCGGCAGCGTCCGGAACAGGTCAGCCGGTGGGCGCGGGACCGGGTGCCGAACGGAGTGGAGCACACGACGCACGCGGTGCCGGGGCAGGTGTCGGCGATCATGGTTGACGGGTCCTTCACGGTGGCAGGCCGCCCGCCCCGGTAGGCGGAGCGGGCGGGGGATCGTTTCGTCAGGCGAGCGCGACGCCGACCTTGGCGATGGTCTCCGGGTGGAGGAAGCCGAAGCCGACGCGGCCGCGGGCGCGGACGGCGACGCGGTCGGACTCGAAGAAGCGGTCCTTGGAGATGTCGACGGTGGCCGTCCGTCGCAGAACGACCGCGATGCGGGAGCCGTCGACCACGTACAACGCTGAGTCGGTCAGCGCGCGGACGGTGACCAGCGGCAGGCCGTACGCGGTGCGCACGGTGGCCTTCGTGGCGTCGGTGCCGAGCAGCGGCTGGTTCGAGCCGGAGCCGGTCTTGAGCTTCGCGAGGTGCTTGGCGACGCCGGGGCTGACCAGGATGTGCGTCGGTTCACCGCCCTGGTCTTGGACGGCGGCGATGGCGTCGGCGATGACGTCCAGGTCGGCGAGGTTGTCCGGGGTGGAGCCGGTGACGTCGGTGACGTTGGTCAGGCTGGCGATGCCCTTCGGGGCCGGGGCCGGAAGGTTGCCGACGAACGCCTGATCGATCTTGGTGGAGATCGCGCGGACGAGCGAGTCACCGACGACCTTGGAGACGTCCGGAGAGGCGTCCTCGACGGCTTCGGCGGTGACGATGGTCAGTCCGGCGACCTTCGCGGGGGTCACGGCGACATCGTCCAGACCGGGGTCGCCGAGCGGCAGGTCGGCGCCTTCTGCAACGAAGTCGGCCGGGGCCTCGGAGGTCAGGCGCGGGAAGTACATCGTCTGGGCGTTGGTCTGGATCGGCTTTCCGACGTTGGTGGCTACGGACTGCTGGACGACGTCGGCGATGAGGAGCTGGCCGAACTCCTCGGTGGGGAGCCAGCCGGCCGAGAGGGTGGAGCGAGAGAGGGGCATTGAGGAGCGGCCCTTCGTGACGTGCGTGGATCAGGGGCGCGTCCTCGCCGCCGGGGCGAGTACGAAGGGCGGCCACCAGGGCCGGGAACGGGAAGGCCCAGCGCATGCCGCCGAGGGCATGAGCCGGGCCGTGGTGCGGTGGGGCGTCAGTTGAAGAGGGCGCCCCAGCCGGGGCGCGGTTCGCCGATGGGCTTGCGGTAGCCCTGGGCGAGGTCGAGCGGTTCCGGCTGCTTCCAGTGCGGGCGCTCGGTGAGGATCTGCTGCGCCGTGGCGCGGATCGCGTCGGTGTCGAGTGCGCCGTCGTCGGTGCGCAGCTCGTCGAGGTTCAGGCCGACGAGGAAGGCGTCCTCGGGGTTGGCGAACCCGACCTCGTCGAGTACGCGCATCGCCTCCGCCCTGTCGTAGGCGGCAAGCTGCGCGGACATGGCTTCGATGCGGGCTTCGGCGTCCTTCAGGCGCTGGCGGAGGTTGGCGGCCTCGCGGCGGGCCTTCTTCGCGGCGGTGTCGTCGGCGCCGGGGATGGTGTCGGCGGCCGTCGTGTCGTCGGTGGGCTCGGGGCCGCTGGCGGCGTGTTGCGGGGCGTTCTCTATCGGGTCGGTGTGTTCGGTCATGGGGTGTTCCTGCGGGCGTGCTGGGGGCGTGAGTGGGTGCAGATCTTCAAGAGGTTTGGAACCCGGGCACGGATCGAGCACCAGCCCCTCCCCGACCCCCCTGGGGGAGGCGGCAGGGGGTGCTCCCCTGGGGCGGTGATCGTCGGCGCACGGGTTGGGACGGCGGGTGCGGCGTTTACACGCGCCTGCGCCGGGACGAGTTCGGTGCTGGCCGGGCCAAGCGGTCGAGGCATGGCGGGCGACGTCGAAGCAGGCCAGCACCCCGCACGCCAACCCTGCGAGCTACGGTGGGGCGGCGCCGGAAGCCGATGAGGACGGAAGCTGCCCGCCCCGCCCTCCCGCCCCGGGGGGGGGCGGCCGTGAGGAGGCGAGGGCGAGCTGCTGACCTTCCCTGAAAGGTTGTCGCGATGACCGACGAGCGCTGACCAGGCGCCCGTGCCGATGTGCTCGGCGGTGTGCGACATGGTGCGCCCTGGCTTGGGCGCCTACCCGTTCGCCGCGCTCCAGCCGGTCGGCCCTGCCTGTGGTGGTGGCTGGTGGGCGACGTGCAGTGGGTAGCGACCGCACGCGGCGCGTACGGCCGGTCCTGTGCGGGCAGGACGGGTGACCCGTCTCACGGAAGACGGAAGCTGTCAGACGCCGACGACGCGCGGCCGGTAGGGCGAGCCGTCGTCGGCAGGGGCCGAGGGGCGGGTTGCTGCGTCATCGTCGGGCAAGGCTGCCGGGGCGTGCGCGGCACCGGCCCAGCGGGCGAGCAGGGGGCGATCCATCGCGGTCCCGTGCACCCCGGGAGGGTGAGACGGGGCGTGACATCGACGGTGGTACGACGGACGCCGCCGACCTGCGGAGCTCACCCGGCACCATCCGGGTCAGCGCTCGACGCAGGCCGACGGCGTTCCCTCTTCCCCATGCACACCTGGCGCATGTCCCTGTGAGCAACACCAGACGTAGGGAACGCGACGCAAGCGCAACGGTTCCCGCACTAGAGAAGTGGGCCACGGGGTTCGGACTGTGCGACCTGAGCGCGACAGTTCGGGCATCCCAGGGGAGTGATTCCCGCGACTCGCCAACGAGAGATGCGGGCGCGGCGACGGGGCGCCGCCTCGGGTGACGGTTCCTGACGAAGAACCGTCACTTCGCTATTGCTCTAGTAGTGCTTCTTCTTCCTAGTAGCTCTATACGAGAGTGACGTTTCTACGTCAGAACCGTCACCCGCGCCTCTCGTGCGCCCGGTGGCGGCGCATGGCTTCACGTGAGCGCTGCCGGTGCGCGTCCGGGTCCTGGCGCCGCGTGTCCGCCATCGCCCGCCGGTGGCACGCCTTGCAGCGGTAGTAGTCGTAGCCATGCGGCTTGCTGGCGTTGCGCTTGAACTGTTCCAGCGGCAGCTCGGCCCGGCACCCCAGGCACACGCGGGAGGTCGGCCCACCGGCCGGCGTCCCCGGGCCGGGGAGTGCGGCGCGGCGCTTGCGGTAGGCGATGCGCGCGGCGACGCGGGCAGCAAGGTCGGGGGCAAGGGTCGGCACGATGGCCCTCCTGCGGGCGGCTGCTGGACGACTGGGGCGATATGACAAAAGGCCCCGGCCATCCGCCCGGAGGGGACCGGGTCGGCCAGCCAGGGGCCAGCAAGCGGGGATGCGCGGGGCGACGGGGCAGTGGGCCAGGGCAGGGGCCACAGTGCGGGCGCTGCAAAGGGCTGCGGGAGGCAGCACGCAGCGGTGACGGTTCTGACGAAGAACCGTCACTCCGCTATTGCTGCTAGTAGTGGTGGTGGTGCTTGCTACTAGCTCTATGCGGGAGTGACGTTTCTACGTCAGGAACCGTCACCGGCCCTTCCCACGCCCGCGTCCATCCCGCGCCCAGCAATGGCCGCAACAACGCACAAGGGCACCCGCCCCGGGCGTCCTGCCCGGAGGGGTGCCCGTACGGCCGTCAGGCGGCCAGCCACACGTCAGCGTCACCAGTCCCCGACGGCCGGCTGAGGGCGGCGATCGTCGACGCCGGGACCGACCCGCTGTTCGCGGCATCCGTAGAACGGCGATCCCGCGTGATGAAGGCATGCAAACGCCCCGCAGCCCGAACAGGGCGACGGGGCGTTGCCAAGGTGTGCTGGGCCGTTAACCGACCGGAGCCGCCGTCGTTCCGTCGGCCCATACGATCGTCAGACGAGACGCCGGGTCGAAGCGGTACCCACGGCCCTTCGCCGGAGAGACGCGGACCTCCTTGATAGCCAAGGCGAGTAGCTCCCGCTGCTCCCCCAGTTCCAGCATGTCCCACGCTTCGACCGACTGGACCATGTCCAGCAGCGGAGACACGTCGGCCGTAGGCTCCGGGATAGCGGCCAGCCGCTCCTCGGCCGCTTTCACAGCGGCGCGCATCCGGGGCATGACGTCGGCGGCGTCCTCCTCATCGAACGTCCCGGCTGCGACCAAGCGCCGGACGCGGGCGATGTCGGCACGGGCCGCCTCCAGATCGGCCAACGCCGCCGCACGTGCCGACACAGTCTCCGGATTGACCCTGGCGACCCATGCATCGGCCACGGCTTCAAGCAGTTCGTCCCCAGGGTCCAGAGCTGCCAGCTTGCTCAGGAACGCGAACGCTACAGCGTCGTTGGCGCCTTTGACCGGCGCGGTGAACCCGGGGCAGCCCTTGCCGCGAGCGGAATTGCCGCACCGGTAGGACTTGTGGTTTGGGTTCCCGGACACGGCCGTACGGCCGCCGCAGGTCGCGCACCGCAGCAGGTCGCCGAGCAACGACGTCACACCGCGCTTGCCCCGGTGAGCGACGGCGCCGTCAGCGCGGCGGAATGTTGTCTCGATGCTGCGTGAAGCCAGCTTTGCGAGAATCAGTGATCGTTCGTTCGGCGTGACGATGCCCTGCCCGATGGTGACCGGAACGCCGTCCTCGTAGTACACCTCAGCGATGTGTCGCCAGTTCCCGGACGCCGTGCGTTCGCGGACGGACTGCAACCCTGCCCAACCGGGGGCACGGACCAGGGCCGCTACGGTGCCGACAGCCCACTTGCCACCGCGCGGGGCTGGGATGTCGTCGGCGTTGAGGCCCTTCACGACGGCCCACAGCGTCTCACCGGCGAGCAGCTTGTCCGCGATGTACTTCCGCGCGATGGGACCGGTCTCCGGGTCGGGTTCGATACGGCCCTCCACCACACGGGTACCGTACGGCGGAGGCCCGCCGAGCCAACGCCCGTCCGAGCGGGCGAACCGCTTAGCACGGGTGACGCGTTCGGCGATGTGTTCCGCTTCCTCGCGTGCCACCTCTGCCCGGATGATCATCTCCAGACGGCGGCGGGTGTCAGACGTGTCCGTTCCGTCGACACCGACGACGCGGCGGGAACCGTCGGCGTGCGCGTCCAGCAGTCGGCCGATCTCGACGGCGCCGCGCCGGTCGGCCCGGTCCAGGGCCCACACGATCAGTGTCTGGAACTTCGACCCGTCGTCCAGGTCGGCCAGAGCCGCCGTCCACGCCGGACGCGGCTTGCGGGACCGGCGGGATGCACCCGTGCCCTCCTTCTCGGAGTACACGGCGACGACCTCAAGGCCGAGTCGATCGGCCAACGCCCGGCATTCGGCTTCCTGTTCCGCGAGTGACCGGCCGTTGCGATCTGATCCGGCGCGGTCGACGTGCGATCGGCGCACGTAGATGGCGCACGCCCCTGCGGGGGCGGTGGTTGGCGTCGAGTTCATGCCTCCATCATGAGGCCGCAAAAATCGAGGACGACGATGCGGCCACGCAGGTCGGCCAGGGTGTAGTGCCGGCCGCCCGTGTTCAGCCAGCCTCCCTTGCCGATCAGCTCGGGGGCGCGGACGCGGGCGCGACGGGTGCGTTGCTCATGTTGTCCAGCATCCCCGATCGGTGCGGAAGTACGAAAAACGCCCCGACCCGAAGGGGGCCGGGGCACCCGCGCACGGATCAGCCGCGCGCATCATCGATGATGATCAACAGGTCACGGCAGCATCGGGCGAGTTCGAGAGCCGTGTACCACAGCTCACGCCGGCCCATCGCGTCCTGGCCCGAGCCCAACAGCGGCGATGTCGCCGCGAGGAGCTTGCGCGCATAGGTGATCCGGATCTCCTCCACCGGGTCCGGATCGGTCACATAGATGGCTCCGCCCTCGTATCGGACAGCAGTACGCTCTCGCATGTCGTTCGCTCCTTCTCAGCGGACGGCTAGGCCCCGGGGCCGCTCGCATCGGCTGCCGGGGCACCTTGTTTCCGAGAGTACTCCAGTGCGCACCACCCCACACCATGGCGCACTAGACCGCACAGATTTGCGATCGGGCGCACTATGTCTTTATGGTCCGCACCATTGATCCCAACGACCCTCGACACCCCTACCAGCAGATCGCCGATCACCTCGCGGAAGACATCACCAGCGGGAAGCTCACCGGCCGCGTGCCGTCCGAGCTGGAGCTGCGCCGGGAGTATTCAGCCGGGGCATCGACGGTCCAGCGTGCGTTCGCCGTGCTCCGTGAACGCGGGCTGATCTACACGGTTCCGGGGCGTGGCTCGTTCGTGAAGCAGCCTGAATGACAAAAGGCCCCCGGATACAGGGGGCCTGCAGAAGGCCCGGCCGCGCCCGGTCAAGTGACCGACGGGCCCTCGCCACGCACCCGGGCCCGTTGTGGGAACTGACCGGCTCGCCAGGCGGCCGCCCGCTCAGCCCCTCGGCCTACCGGCGGCGTGCCCCGTGGCGGGCCGGGGAAGCGGTGAGGGCATGAGATTCCTGGTACGCGACCGCATCCTCGGCATCGGCGACGACTACTGGATCGAGGACGAGCACGGCCGCAAGGTCTTCCTCGTCGACGGCAAGGCGATGCGGCTGCGCGACACCTTCGAGCTGAAGGACGCCCAGGGCCGGGTCCTGATCGACATCCACCAGAAGATGTTCGCGCTGCGGGACACCATGGTGATCGAGCGGGACGGGCAGACCCTGGCGAAGATCCGCCGCAAACGGCTGTCGCTGCTGCGCAACCACTACCGGGTGAGCCTGGCGGACGGCACCGAGCTGGACGTCAGCGGCAAGATCCTCGACCGGGAGTTCGCCGTCGAGTACGACGGGGAGCTGCTGGCGGTGATCTCCCGGCGGTGGCTGAGCGTCGTGGACACCTACGGCGTGGACATCGTCCGCGACGACGCCGACCCGGCGCTGCTCATCGCCGTCGCGGTGTGCGTGATCCACCTGGCGGAGAAGGAGCGGGAGGAGGGCTAGGGCCTGTCGTTCGGCTCGGCCCGGCCGCGGAGTGCGGTGCCTGTCGAGCGGCCCGGGCGGGGTCCGGCCGGCGCGCCCTCGCGGCCGGGGGCAGGGGTCAGGCCGGGCGGTGCAGGCTCGGCACCCGGTCCTTGAGGACCGGGAACTGCTCGCGGGTGACGGCCACCCGGCCCGGGTCGATGTCGACGGTGAGGATCTCCTCGTCGGCCGCGGCTTCGGCGACCACCTCGCCCCAGGGGTCGACCACGATCGAGTGGCCGGCCTGGGGGACCCCGGCGTGGGTGCCGGCCGTGCCGCAGGCGAGCACGAAGGTCTGGTTCTCCACCGCCCGGGCGCGGGCCAGCAGCGTCCAGTGCGCCCGCCGCCGCTCGGGCCAGCCGGCCGGGACGACGAACGTCTCGGCGCCCGCGTCGACCAGGGCGCGGAACAGTTCGGGGAAGCGCAGGTCGTAGCAGGTCGCCAGGCCCACGGTGGTGTCCGGCAGGGCGACGGTGACCGGGGTGTCGCCCGCCCCCATCAGCACGGCCTCGCCCTTGTCGAAGCCGAAGCGGTGGATCTTGCGGTAGGCGGCGGCCAGGTCGCCGGAGGGGGAGAAGACCAGGGAGGTGTTGTAGAGGGTGCCCTGCTCGTCCCGTTCGGGGAGGGAGCCGGCGTGCAGCCACACGCCCGCGGTGCGCGCCGCGTCCGCCATCGTCTCGTAGGTCGGGCCCTTCAGCGGCTCGGCGTGTTCGGCAAAGCGCTCGAAGGCGAAGGCTCCGGTGGTCCACAGCTCGGGGAGCACGACGAGGTCGGAGCCGGACTGCTCGCGTACCAGGGCGGCCGCCCGCTGCCGCCGGGCTTCGACCGGTTCGTCCTCGTCCACGGCGATCTGGATGAGTGAGGCGCGCACAATACCACCGTCCTGGCCGTCGAGTTGGCCCCCACGGGCCTACGATCGTCACACGAAAGCACTGCCGGGGTGCCTCCCAGCAGCGTAACTTGGGGATCCCCATGCTCGTAGCGGAGCGAGAGCCTGGGGGACCCGCGAGTTGTCCGCCGAGCAGCCACCACCCGCTGGCAATGCCGTCACAACCTAGCCGTGTACCGACCGCCGAGGGGTCCCGTTCCGTGAGTCTGCATCCCACCCTCCAGCCGTACGCCGATGCCTGGGCCCACTCCGTAGAAGCGATATCCGACCTGGTGCAGCCGCTCGTGGAGGGCGAGTGGAACCGGCGCACCCCGTGCCCCGGATGGTCGGTGCGTGACATCGTCTCGCACGTCATCGGCCTGGACTGCGAGGCAATGGGTGATCCGCGGCCGATCCACGCGCTGCCGCGGGACCTGTTCCACGTCACCAGCGACCACCAGCGCTACATGGAGCTGCAGGTCGACGTCCGCCGCCATCACACGGCTCCGGAGATGACGTCGGAGCTGGAGTACACGATCATCCGCCGCAACCGTCAGCTGCGGAACGAGAACCGGGACCCGGGGACGAAGGTGCGCGGCCCGCTGGGTGTGGAGATCACCCTCGAAGAGGCCATGCGCTACCGGGCGTTCGACATCTGGGTGCACGAGCAGGACCTGCGCACCGCGCTCGGCGAGCCCGGCAACCTCGACTCGCCGGGCGCCCTCGTGACCCGTGACTATCTGCTGGACGCGCTGCCGGGCGTGATCGCCGAGCGGGTGGACGCGCCGCGCAGTTCGGCGATCGTGTTCGACGTGAGCGGTCCGGTCGAGTTCCTGCGTACGGTGCGCATCGACATCAAGGGCCGGGCCACGCTGGAGACCGCGCCCGCCCTGGGGCCGGCCGCCTCGCTGAGCCTCGACTGGGAGACCTATGTCCGGCTGGCCTGCGGGCGGGTGAGCTACCAGGCGGTGGCGGACCGGGTGAAGACCGAGGGCGACACGCAGCTGGCGGAGCGGATCCTGCGGAACTTCACGGTGACGCAGTAGCCGCCGGACTCGAGTGACCGCCGGCGTGCCCTCCGGCCGCACGCCGGCGACGGCTAGGCCGGCACGTGGAGGGTCTCCACCCGGCTCGCGATCTGCCGTTCCCGTTCCCTGCGGGCCGCCCGACCGCGCAGCCGCAGGATCTGGCTGAGGCCGAGCGCCTGGACCACGAACACCGCGCAGAAGGCGACCGTGTAGTCGTCGCCGGTCACGTCCAGCAGCACCCCGATCGCGAGCAGCGTCATCATCGAGGCGATGAAACCGCCCATGTTGGTGATGCCGGAGGCGGTTCCCTGACGTTCCGGCGGGTTCGCCGGGCGGGCGAAGTCGAAGCCGATCATCGAGGCCGGGCCGCAGGCGCCGAGCACCAGGCAGAGCACCACCAGCAGCCACATCGGGGCCCGCTCGCCGGGCCAGGCCAGCGTCACCGCCCACAGGGCCGCGGTCGCGGTGACGGTGCCCAGGGCGAGCGGCAGCCGGGCCGCGTGGTGCCGGGCGACGATCTGCCCGTAGACGAGTCCGACGGCCATGTTGGAGAGCACGACCAGCGTGAGCAGGTTGCCCGCGGTGCCCCGGGACAGCCCCTGGGCCTCGACCAGGAACGGCATCCCCCACAGCAGCAGGAACACCATCGCCGGGAACTGGCTGGTGAAGTGCACCCACATGCCCAGCCGGGTGCCGGGCTCCCGCCAGGAGGCGGCGATCTGCCGGCGCACGTACGCGGCTCCCTGGTGCGGCTGCGGGGCGGGCTCGTGTCCTTCGGGGTGGTCCTTGAGGAAGAGCAGCAGCAGGACGAGGACCACCGCACCGGCCAGCGCGCTGCCCGCGAAGGCCGCCGTCCAGCCCACCGAGTGCAGCAGCCGGGCCAGCACCAGCGTGGAGACCAGGTTGCCCGCCATGCCGACGAGTCCGGCGAGCTGGCCGACCAGCGGTCCGCGCCGCGCCGGGAACCACCGGGTGCCCAGCCGCAGCACGCTGATGAACGTCATGGCGTCCCCGCAGCCGAGCAGGGCACGGGAGACGAGCGCGGTGCCGTACGACGGGGAGAAGGCGAAGCCGAGCTGACCGGCCGTGAACAGCACGGTGCCCAGGGCCAGCACCTTCTTGGTGCCGAGCCGGTCGACGAGCAGGCCGACGGGTATCTGCATGCCCGCGTAGACGAGCAGCTGCAGGATCGAGAAGGTGGACAGCGCCGAGGCGCCCACGTGGAAGCGGTCGACCGCGTCCAGGCCGGCCACGCCCAGCGAGGTGCGGAAGATGACCGCGACGAAGTAGACGGCGACTCCGATGCCCCACACGAGGACGGCCCTGGGGCCGCCGGGCGGGTCACCGGGCCGCTGGACGGACGCCGCGGAGCGGGAAGCCGTGGTCACCGCACCTCCCCTCGGGCCAGGTTCGAGAACCAGCTGACGTGCCGGTGGACGAGGCCGACGGCGGCCTCCGCGTCCCCGGTGCGCAGCGCGTTCAGGATCTGCTCGTGCTCGGTGAGGGTCTTGGCGATGCGGTCCGGGTGGGCGTGCATGACGGCCACCCCCATGCGCAGCTGCCGGTCGCGCAGCTGGTCGTAGAGGCGGGAGAGGATCTCGTTGCCTCCACTGCGGACGATCTCGGCGTGGAAGCAGCGGTCGGTGACGGCGGCCGCCGCGAAGTCGCCGTCGGCTGCCTGCTGTTTCTGCTGCTCCAGCAGCTCCTCCAGCCGCTGGATGAGACCCGGCGGGGCGGGCACGGCCTTGCGGGCCGCGTGCTCCTCGACCAGCTGCCGGGTCTCGACGACATCGGCGATCTCCTGCGCGGAGACCGGCAGGACGAGCGCTCCCTTCTTCGGGTAGAGCTTGATCAGCCCTTCGACCTCCAGCCGCAGCAGCGCCTCGCGCACAGGGGTGCGGGAGACACCGACGGCCTCGGCCAGTTCCCCTTCGGTCAGCAGGGTGCCGCCCTCGTAACGGCGTTCCAGGAGGGCCTGTTTGACGAACGTGTACACACGGTCCGCGGCAGGCGGCTGCTTCACGGCCACAGTCATGCCGACAGGATAGATACAACACGTACGCATGACAGGGTGCGTCCATCATGCGGACCGCCGCGCCGCGCACCGGCGACGCGGACCACCCACGCCTCGCCCCGTCCCACGACCGCGCGGACCGCACGGCCGGCGGAGATTTCACCCGCGCACCCCGCAACCAACCGCGGCCGCCGACAGTCAGACAGGTGCGACCTCACGCCGTGGGCAGTCGACTACGCCACGTCACAGAGGCATTCGAGAAGCATCGGGGTATCTCTCTTGAACACCGCCATCAAGGCCACCCACCGCCTCCGCGCAGCCACCGCCGTCGCCCTGGCCACCGGCACGCTGTGCGTCACCGGAGCCCTCGCCGCGGCTCCGGCGCAGGCCGCCGCCGCGCCGTCCGTCGTGGCCAAGGGCGCGTTCGCGATGAACAACGCCAACGGCGCCTCGCTGTTCACGAAGAAGGCGGACACGCGGTTGTCCACCGGCTCCACCACCAAGATCATGACCGCGAAGGTGGTGCTCGACCAGCCGGGGCTGAACCTGGACCGCAAGGTCGTCATCCAGAAGGCGTACAGCGACTACGTCGTCAAGCACAACGCCTCCCTGGCCCATCTCATCGTGGGCGACAAGGTGACCGTGCGTCAGCTGCTGTACGGGCTGCTGCTGCCCTCGGGCTGCGACGCCGCCTACGCGCTGGCGGACACCTTCGGTTCGGGCACGACGCGGGACGCGCGGGTGAAGAACTTCATCGGCCGGATGAACAGCACCGCGAAGCGCCTGGGCCTGAAGAACACGCACTTCGACTCCTTCGACGGCATCGGCAAGGGCAACAACTACTCGACGCCGCGCGACCTGACGAAGCTGGCCTCCAGCGCGATGCAGAACTCCGTCTTCCGCACCATCGTGAAGACGAAGTCGTACCAGGCGAAGACGGTCACCAAGACCGGCAGCATCCGCACCATGGGCACCTGGACGAACACCAACACGCTGCTCGGCAGCTACAAGGGCGCCGTCGGCGTGAAGACCGGCTCGGGTCCACAAGCCAAGTACTGCCTGGTCTTCGCCGCCACCCGCGGCCCGAAGACCGTGATCGGAACGGTCCTGGCCTCCTCGTCCGTCACCCAGCGCGGCACGGACGCCACGAAGATCCTCGACTACGGGTTCGCCCGCCTGGGCGCGTAGGACCTGTCGTTCGGATCGGCCCGGCCGCGAGGTGC
This sequence comes from Streptomyces thermoviolaceus, assembly GCF_045209695.1. Taxonomy (NCBI): domain Bacteria; kingdom Bacillati; phylum Actinomycetota; class Actinomycetes; order Kitasatosporales; family Streptomycetaceae; genus Streptomyces; species Streptomyces thermoviolaceus. Next base: position 3,005,733 of record NZ_CP109280.1, read on the forward strand.
GGTGCCTCTCGGCCGACCCGAGCGGGGTCCGGTCCGGTGCGTGCAGCTGCCGCGTCGTCGTCACTCGCCGACGCGGCAGACGCGCAGGCCGGACCAGGCGACGGCGGGACGATCCGAACGGCAGGCCCTGGGCGGCGCACCGCGCCCGCGGGGGCCGGACGGCACGCGCAAGGGGCCTGCCGCCCGACGGCGGCAGGCCCCTTGCCGTGTGTGCGCCTTCCGGCAGATCCGGATCAGGCCCAGGTGATCAGGCGCTTCGGCCGCTCCAGGATGGCGGCCACGTCCGCCAGGACCTTCGAGCCGAGTTCGCCGTCGACCAGGCGGTGGTCGAAGCTGAGCGCCAGGGTGGTGACCTGACGGGGCTTGACCTTGCCCTTGTGGACCCACGGCTGCGGCTTGATGGCACCGACCGCGAGGATGGCGGACTCCCCGGGGTTGAGGATCGGCGTACCGGTGTCGACGCCGAAGACGCCGACGTTGGTGATGGTGATCGTGCCGCCCTGCATCGCCGCGGGCGTCGTCCGGCCCTCGCGGGCGGTCGTCACCAGCTCGCCCAGCGCCCGGGCGAGCTGCGGGAGCGTCAGGGTGTGGGCGTCCTTGATGTTCGGCACGATCAGGCCGCGCGGGGTGGCGGCGGCGATGCCCAGGTTGACGTAGTGCTTCTGGACGATCTCCTGGTTGGCCTCGTCCCAGGAGGCGTTGATGTCCGGGTTGCGCTTGACGGCGACGAGCAGGGCCTTGGCGACGAGCAGCAGCGGGCTGACCCGCAGTCCCTCGAACTCCTTGTCCTGCTTGAGCTCTTCGACCAGCTTCATGGTGCGGGTCACGTCCACCGTCACGAACTCCGTGACGTGCGGGGCCGTGAACGCCGAGCCCACCATCGCGGCGGCCGTGGCCTTGCGGACGCCCTTGACCGGGATCCGGGTCTCGCGCGCGGCGTCCCAGCCCACGGCGGGCGCGGACGGTGCCGGGGCGGCCGCGGGCGCGGGGGCGGGTGCCGTGGCCGGTGCCTGGGGGGCCGGGGCCGTCGGCTGCTGGGCGGGAGCAGCCGTGCGGTCGGCCACCGCCGCGTGCACGTCCTCGCGGGTGATGATGCCGTCCGGGCCGGTGGGGACCACCGTCGCCAGGTCCACGCCCAGGTCCTTGGCCAGCTTGCGCACCGGCGGCTTGGCCAGCGGGCGCGGCCGGCCGGCGGCGGCCGGGGCGGGCTCGGGCAGGGTGGCACCGTGGCCGTTCAGCTCCGCCTGGACGGCCGTCCGGGCCGGAGCGGCCGGTGCGGTGCCGCCCTTGCGGGGGCGCCGCCGGGTGGACGAGGCGGCCACGCCGTAGCCCACCAGGACCGGCTGCCGGCCCTCCGGCTGGGTCTCCTGGGACGGCTGGGCCGGCTCCGGCTCGGCCGCCGGTGCCTGCGCCGGGACGTCGGCTCCGGCGGCGCCCGCGACCTCGATCGCGATGATGGGCGTGCCCACGTCCACCGTGGTGCCCTCGGCGACGTGCAGCTCGCGGACCACGCCGTCGTAGGGGATCGGCAGCTCCACGGCGGCCTTGGCGGTCTCGACCTCGCACACCACCTGGCCGTCGGTGACCGTGTCCCCGGGCTGGACGTACCACGTGAGGATCTCGGCCTCGGTCAGGCCCTCGCCGACATCCGGCATCCTGAACTCGCGTACCGATGCGGACGCTGCGGTCATCGTCGTCACGAACCTCTCCCTCAGTACGCCAGCGAGCGGTCGACGGCGTCGAGCACGCGATCCAGGTCCGGCAGGTAGGCCTCCTCCAGGCGCGCCGGCGGATACGGCGCGTGGAAGCCGCCGACCCTGAGGACCGGGGCCTCCAGGTGGTAGAAGCAGCGTTCGGTGATCCGGGCGGCGATCTCCGCGCCGGAGCCGAAGAACACGGGGGCCTCGTGGACCACCACCAGACGGCCGGTCTTCTCCACCGACGCCTGGACGGTGTCGAAGTCCAGCGGGGACACCGACCGCAGGTCCAGCACCTCCAGGGACTTGCCCTCCTCGGCGGCCGCGGCGGCCACCTCGTGGCACAGCTTCACCATCGGGCCGTAGGCGACCAGCGTCAGGTCGGTGCCCTCGCGCACGACGCGGGCCTTGTGCAGCGGGCCGGGGATGGCGTCGACGTCGACCTCGCCCTTGTCCCAGTAGCGCCGCTTGGGCTCGAAGTAGATCACCGGGTCGTCGCTCTGGACGGCCTGCTGCATCATCCAGTAGGCGTCCGAGGCGTTGGAGGGGGAGACGATCTTCAGGCCCGCCACATGGGCGAACAGGGCCTCCGGCGACTCCGAGTGGTGCTCGACCGCGCCGATGCCGCCGCCGTAGGGGATGCGGACGACGACCGGGAGCTTGACCTTGCCCAGGGAGCGGGCGTGCATCTTCGCCAGCTGCGTGACGATCTGGTCGTACGCCGGGAAGACGAAACCGTCGAACTGGATCTCGACCACCGGGCGGTAGCCGCGCAGCGCCAGGCCGATCGCGGTGCCGACGATGCCGGACTCGGCCAGCGGGGTGTCGATGACGCGGCTCTCGCCGAAGTCCTTCTGCAGGCCGTCGGTCACCCGGAACACACCGCCGAGCTTGCCGACGTCCTCGCCCATGATCAGGACCTTGGGGTCCTCCTCCAGGGCACGCCGCAGCGACTCGTTGATCGCCTTGGCCAGGGCCATCTTCTCCGCAGCCATTGCTCAGACCCCCTCTGCGTCCGCGAACGACGCCTGGTAGGCGGCGAACTGGGCGCGCTCCTCGTCGACGAGCGCATGCCCGTCCGCGTACACGTTCTCGAAGATGGCGAGGTGGTCCGGGTCGGGCATGGCACGGACCGCCTCGCGCACCCGCTTGCCCAGGGCCTCGCTCTCGGCCTCGACCTCGGCGAAGAAGGCCTCGTCGGCGTGCTTGCCGGCCTCGAGGTGGCGGCGCAGGCGCAGGATCGGGTCCTTGGCCTCCCAGGCCAGGCGCTCCTCCTCGCTGCGGTAGCGGGTGGGGTCGTCGGAGGTGGTGTGGGCGCCCATGCGGTAGGTGAACGCCTCGACCAGGGTGGGGCCCTCGCCGGCGCGGGCACGTTCCAGCGCCCACTTGGTGACGGCCAGGCAGGCCAGGACGTCGTTGCCGTCGACGCGCACACCGGGGAAGCCGTAGCCCTGGGCGCGCTGGTAGAGCGGCACCCGGGTCTGGCGCTCGGTGGGCTCGGAGATCGCCCACTGGTTGTTCTGGCAGAAGAAGACGACCGGGGCGTTGTAGACCGCGGAGAAGGTGAACGACTCGGCCACGTCGCCCTGGCTGGAGGCGCCGTCGCCGAAGTAGGCGATCACCGCCGAGTCCGCGCCGTCCTTGGCGACGCCCATGGCGTAGCCGGTGGCGTGCAGCGTCTGCGAGCCGATGACGATCGTGTACAGGTGGAAGTTGTTGCTGTACGGGTCCCAGCCGCCGTTGTTCACGCCGCGGAACATGCCGAGCAGGTTGACCGGGTCCACACCGCGGCACCAGGCGACGCCGTGCTCGCGGTAGGTGGGGAAGACGTAGTCGTCGTCGTTCAGGGCCCGGCCGGAGCCGATCTGGGCCGCCTCCTGGCCCAGCAGCGAGGCCCACAGGCCCAGCTCGCCCTGGCGCTGCAGTGCGGTGGCCTCGGCGTCGAAGCGCCGGGTGAGCACCATGTCGCGGTACAGGCCGCGCAGCTCTTCGGGGGTGATGCCGGCGACGTAGCGGTCGTACTCGGCGTTCTTGACGCGCTTCCCCTCGGGGGTCAGCAGCTGTACCAGGTCGGGGTCGGCGGCGGTCACCGTGCCGGAGCCCTTCTTGGCGGTCGTGCGGGTGGCGCGCTTGGTACCGGTGGTGCCCGCTGCCTTGGTGCCGCTCGTCCCGGATTTCTTGCCGGCGCTGCGTCGCGATGTGCGCGCGGCAGTCCCTTCCACGGTCACGTAGTGCTCCTCCGTCGGTCCGGCCCCCGGGGTTGCCGGTAGGCCTGGGAATCCCCCCTTGCTCGTTCTGAGCCCGGGGGAGGCTCACCTGTTGTCGGCCACCGGACACGGGGTGGATGCCACTCGGCCGGGAACAGGCGTGACAGGTGCCCCGGCGAGCGCCCTGCAGCAGCCACGTTACCCAGTGCTGCACATTTCTGGGAAACCCCCTCTGACCTGCGCGTTTCATTGGATTTCCAAGTATTTTCGCTTGGACGTCCAACCAACTGGCCGATCATGTGGTGCAGCCGCTGGTCACAGCCCTGCGGGGGGCCGGAACAGCCGCACGGTATCCCGCCCACCCCCGCCTGGGGAAGGGTCGGAAAGGGGCCGGAATCGCGCTTGACGGGTGACCTCGTGCGTCCGTCCGGAGGGGGTGTGCCGCGGGGCGGGACGTCCGGGCGGCGACGATCCGTCGTGACCGAATGTGATCACTGCTGACGTTCTGCGACAAGCGGCAGCTCATGGGCTCTCCACCGTGCCCTAACATCTGCCGCGTGCCGCGCTCATGTGTACCACCCCCTGTGCCGCATGCGCCCCCTCTGCGGGCCCTGTTGCGCCAGTACGCCGCCGGATCCGCCCTGACCTGCGAGCCGGTCGACCAGGGACTGCTCAATCGCGGCTACCGGCTGTGCACCACCCGCGGTCGCTACTTCCTCAAGCACCACTCCGACCCGGACACCGCCGACCCCGCGGCCATCGCCCGCCGCCACCGGGCCACCCAGCGCCTGGCCGACCTGGGGGTCCCGGTGGCGCCCGCGCTCGCCTGCCGCGACGGGCGCACCGTCGCCGTCGTCGGCGGGCACGCCTATGCGCTGCATCCGTGGATCGACGGCCGGCACCGGCACGGCGGCCAGCTCAGCACCGCGCAGAGCGCGCGGCTGGGCGCGCTGCTGGGCGCCGTGCACGCCTGTCTGGAGGCCGTGATGCCGCCCAAGGGGCGCACGCGCCCCGCCACCAGCCCCCATCCGGTGGAGAGCGCCGATCCGGCCGACACCTTCGCCCTGATCGACGAGCTGCTCGGGCATGTGCAGCGCCACCGCCCCTGCGACGCCTTCGACACGCTGGCACGTCACCGGTTGCTGGAGCGCCGCACGCTGCTGGAGCAGCACGCCGACCGGCGGCCGCCGCCCGGCGGCCCGGTGGGCTGGGTGCACGGCGACTTCCACCCGTTCAACCTGCTGTACAAGGGGGACTCCCCCGTCGCGATCGTGGACTGGGACCGGCTCGGCGTGCAGCCCCGCGCGGAGGAGGCGGTACGCGCCGCCGTCATCTTCTTCGTCCGGCCGGCGGGCACCCTGGACCTGCCGAAGATCAGGGCGTACGCCCGCGCCTACCGGCGGGTGACGGGCGCCGGCGCCTCGGAACTCGCGGCGGCCGTGCACCGCGTGTGGTGGGAGCGTCTGAACGACTTCTGGATGCTGCGCTGGCACTACGAGCGGGGCGACCGGCGCGCGGACGAGCAGTTCCCGGCCGCCTCGGCGCTCGTGGTGTGGTGGACCCGCCACTACGACGCGGTGTGCGGGGCGTTCGCGGACTGATCACCCGGCGCGGCACACCTCCCGCGGCGGGACGGTGTGCCGCGGACACGACGACGCGCGTGTGCGGGCCGCACGGGCCCGCACACGCGCGGAGAAAGCGGAGAAGCGCAGGAAGGTGACGGCTCAGCCGGTGCCGCCGGTGCTGAGGTTGCCGGGGAAGCCTCCCCCGGCGTCGGAGCCACCGCCGCCGCCCGGGCCGCCGCCCCCGCCGGGGCCGGGGCCGCCGGGACCGGTGCCGGGATTGCCGCCGGTGTCCTCGCCGGCGCTGCCCTCGCTGCCGCCCTCGCCGCTGCCGCCGCCGGTGGTGTCCTGCGGGTCCGACGGCGCCGACGGGGTCGACGACGGCATGCCGTCCGTCGGGTCGGACTCGTCGTCGGTCGAGGAGTCCGACGGCGTCCACGACGGGTTCTGCGACGGCGTCCAGTGCCAGCCGCCACCGCCGCCGCTTCCGCTGCCCCGGTCCGTGTCCGTGTCCGACGGCTCCTCGGCGGACCCGTCGTCCGTGCCGGAGCTGGGCTCGTCCTCCGTGGTGGAGTGCGTGCTGGAGGGCGACTGAGAGGTGCCGGCGCTGCCGCCGTCGCCGCCGCCGGCGTTGTTCAGGGCCAGCGCCACGCCCGCGGCCACCGCGACGACCGCGAGCACCGCGAGGATCCACAGCTTGCCCCGGCCGCCGCGCCGCTCGCCGTGGCCGTCGAAGCCGCCGTCGTCCCGGTCGCCGTACCCGCCGGGCAGGACGGCCTGCGGGATCTGCTGGGTGCCGGAACCCGCACCGCCCGCGGACTGCGGCATCACGGTGGTGCCCGCGAGGCCGGCCGACGGGGTGCTGCGGGTGTCGTACGGCTGCACCGGGCCGGTGTTCCAGGTGCCGGTGTGGCCGCCCTGCTCGTAGAGCATCTGCAGGGCGTACTGCACCGTGCCGCGCATCTCCTCGGCGGTCTGGAAGCGGTCGTCGGGCTCCTTGGCGAGCGCACGCATGACCAGGCCGTCCAGCTCCGGCGGGCAGGCGCCGTCGGAGATCTGCGACGGCGGCACCGGCGGGTCCTGGACGTGCTGATAGACCACCGACAGCGGGGTCTCGCCGACGAACGGCGGGCGCAGCGCCAGGAGTTCGTACAGCAGGCAGCCGGTCGCGTACAGGTCGGAGCGGTGGTCGACGGCCTTGCCCAGCGCCTGCTCCGGGGAGAGGTACTGCGGGGTGCCCATGACCATGCCGGTCTGCGTCATCGTCGTGGACGCCCCGTGCAGGGCGCGGGCGATGCCGAAGTCCATCACCTTCACCGCGCCGCTGTCGGTGATGATGACGTTGGCCGGCTTGATGTCGCGGTGCACGATGCCGTGCTGGTGCGAGTAGGCGAGGGCGTCCAGCACCCCCGAGACGATGATCAGTGCCCGTTCCGGTCCCGGTGCCTCGGCGTTGTGCAGCAGGTCGCGGATGGTGCGGCCCTGGACCAGCTCCATCACGATGTACGGCACGGACTGCCCGCCGACGATGTCCTCGCCGGAGTCGTACACGGCGACGATCGCGTGATGGTTGAGCCCGGCCACCGACTGCGCCTCGCGCGTGAACCGGCGTTTGGACACGGGGTCTTCGGCCAGGTCTGCGCGCAGCAGCTTGACCGCGACCGTCCGGCCCAGCCGGACGTCCTCCGCGGCGAACACCTCGGCCATGCCGCCCCGTCCGAGCCGGTGCGTCAGCCGGTACCGGCCGTCGCCGACCAGGCCGCCGTTGCCCCACGTCTCCGGCGCGTCCGACGTGCCGCCGCCGCCGGACGCCTCGGGATCGGACGGGTCCTGGGCGCGCTGCGTCTGTGCCATCAGTCCTCGCCGTCGTGTGTGCCCGCGGTGTGCGGTGTAGTTACGGTCTCCGTCGGCCACGCTACAGGCTCCGCGCGGGCCGCCGGTCCAGCTTCACTGCGGGAACCGGTCCAGGACGGGACCGGTCATCAAACCCCGTGCGGCCGCCGCCGTGCAAATCCCGGGTACGCGCTGTACGGGTGCGGTAACGCTTCCGCGACGTTTCTTTCGCGTACGGTCACGGAACGGGCACCGAACTTGACGTGTCGGTGCCCTGGGGCAGACTTGGCCGGGAATAACACTTTCGATCAACGAGATCCGGACTTGAGGTCGGGTCAGACCAGGTCCGGTCCCGCAACCGGTCGACGGACAGCCGATCGCGCGGGCGCGGAAGCCGCCGCCCCGCGCGCGCCTATGGGGGACGCAGAAGATGAGCCAGGACGGCGCACGAGGCCGGTTGACGGGGCGCGCGCTGGCCGGTGGCCGGTACCAGCTGCGCGACCTGCTGGGCGAGGGCGGCATGGCCTCCGTACACCTCGCCTACGACACCGTGCTGGACCGCCAGGTCGCGATCAAGACCCTGCACACCGAGCTCGGCCGGGAACAGGCCTTCCGTGAGCGGTTCCGCCGCGAGGCCCAGGCCGTGGCGAAGCTCACCCACACCAACATCGTCTCGGTCTTCGACACCGGCGAGGACGAGCTGGACGGCATGACCACGCCGTACATCGTCATGGAGTACGTCGAGGGCAGCTCGCTCAGCTCGGTGCTGGAGGCGGACGTCCGGCAGTACGGCGCCATGCCCGCCGACAAGGCCCTGAAGGTCACCGCGGACGTGCTGGCGGCGCTGGAGATCAGCCACGAGATGGGGCTGGTCCACCGGGACATCAAGCCGAGCAACGTGATGACCACCAAGCGCGGCGTGGTCAAGGTGATGGACTTCGGCATCGCCCGCGCCATGCAGTCCGGCGTCACCTCGATGACGCAGACCGGCATGGTGGTCGGCACCCCGCAGTACCTCTCCCCGGAGCAGGCCCTCGGCCGCGGCGTGGACGCGCGGTCCGACCTGTACTCGGTCGGCATCATGCTGTTCCAGCTGGTCACCGGGCGGCTGCCGTTCGACGCGGACTCGCCGCTGGCCATCGCCTACGCGCATGTCCAGGAGGAGCCGCCGGCGCCTTCCTCGATCAATCGCTCGCTGCCGCCGGCGGTGGACGCGCTGGTCGCCCGCGCGCTGAAGAAGAACCCCAACGAGCGGTTCCCGAACGCCGTGGCCATGCGCGACGAGTGCCTGCGGGTGGCGGCCTCCCTCCAGCCGGTCCCGCCCAGCATCGTCCCGGGCCCGCACACGCCGAGCGGCGCGGGCGTGGCCTCCGCGGTCTTCCCGCCGGTCGACTCCACGCCGCCGCCCGTGGGCAACGTGCAGACGCCCTACCAGCCGACCCCGCCGCCGCAGCAGACCGCTCCGCAGCAACCCACTCCGCCGCAGCCGTCGCCGCAGCAGCCGTACGGCACCCCGCCGCCGTCGGCGCCCGCACCGGCGTACGGCTATCCGCACCAGAACGGCTACCCGGGCCCGGGCCCCGCGGCGTACGGGCCGCAGCAGACCCCGTCCCCGTACAACGTGCCGTCGCCGCCGCCCGCCGTGAAGGTGCCCGAGTCCCGCTCCGGGAGCGGGAAGAACAAGCGGGTCATCGGCATATCGGCCGCGGTCGCCGTCGTGGCGGTCGGCAGCCTGATCGTCGCGCTGCTGGCGAGCAACAACTCCGACGACCAGGGCAAGGGCGGAGGGGACCGGCCCAGCGCGTCCGCGTCCCACCGGGAGGGCTACCGCGGCCCGGACACGACGAAGACCATCGAGACCTCGGCGTGCACCGACCCGCCGGAGTCGTACGACGACCCGGAGAAGGTGCAGATGCCCGACTTCACCTTCAAGAACTGGGACTCGGTGCTCGCCTGCCTGCAGGCCGCGGGGTGGAACTACTCCAAGCGGTACGTGGACGAGAACACCTACGGCGAGGGCACGGTCATGCGTCAGTCGCCGACGGCCAACACGGACTTCGACCCAAACGACCCGCCGCAGATCCAGTTCGACATATCCACGGGCAACCCGCCGGCGTAGGGACGGCGTGGGCGCGGCACAGGCGCGGCACGGGCACGACGTGGGCGCACGCCGTGGCGGTGCGAGGCCGGCCGCCGGGCGCCGGTTGGGGGCCCGCCGGGCGCCGGATGGGGGCCCGCCGGGCGCCGGATGGGGCGCGTGGGCGGTTCGCCGGGCAGGGCACGGACGCGGAACGGCGAGTGGGCAGATCGGTCGCGGGACGCGGAGGAGTTCGCGGGCAGGCGAGCGGGCGGAGACACGCTGGGCGCGCGGAAGCGTTCCGACGCACGGAAGCAGGTGTGCGGTGCCGGGCCGGCCCGGTGAGCGTGGCTCGGTGCGGACGACTCCGTGAGCGCGGCCCGGCACCGCGGAGACCTACAGGTGCGAACGACCTACAGGCAGTAGCAGCTACGGCAGACCTACAGGTGCGAACGACCTACAGGCAGTAGCAGCTGCGGCAGGCCTACAGGTAGGGACCGCCCGAGCGACCGCCGGTGCGGTGGTCGTCGCCGCCGTCGTGTCCGAGGCCGGACGGCAGCGCACGGCGCATCTGCTCCAGCTGGGCACGGGCCGCCATCTGCTGGGCGAACAGGGTCGTCTGGATCCCGTGGAAGAGCCCCTCCAGCCAGCCCACCAACTGGGCCTGGGCGATCCGCAGTTCCGCGTCGCTGGGGGTCTGCTCGTCGGTGAACGGCAGAGACAGCCGCTCCAGTTCCTCGACCAGTTCCGGAGCCAGACCGTCCTCCAGCTCCTTCACCGAGCTGGCGTGGATCTCCTTCAGGCGCACCCGGCTCGCCTCGTCCAGAGGAGCGGCGCGCACCTCTTCCAGCAGCTGCTTGATCATGCTGCCGATGCGCATGACCTTCGCAGGCTGTTCCACCTGCTCCGTCACCGGGGTCTCACGGGACTCTTCGTCCCCACCGCCGAGCGCCATGCCGTCCTGCCCCACGACCAGAATCTGCGGATTCTCCGGCGACCGTTCGTTCCTCGGCATCTCCATGCGGCCCATTCTCTCGCACCCACCCCCTTTTCCTTCTGGGTGCCCCCTGCGGACGGTGATCCACCGTGTGCGGGCAGGTGATCACGGCAGGACGGTGCCGGGCGGGCCGCTGAACCGTCGGGCCGCGACGCCGTCACTCCGACGGAGGTGCCGGGGGTGCCCGGTGAGGCCGGTCGTGTGAGGGTCGTTGCGTCGAGCACTGACCGGGCACCGTGAGGGGGTCCCCCGATGACTCCTCGGCTGCGCGTCGTTCCGGGTGCGGCGGGGCTGCTCGTCGCGCTGTGCGTGGCGTTCCTGCCCGGCGGCTCCCACCGCACCGGGCCGTCCCCGGCTGCTCCGGCCGCATCGGCCACCTCGGCCGCGGGGCCCGGCGCCGTGTCCGCGGCCTCTGAGCCGTCCCCGCCGCAGGCGAGTTCCTCCGCCGGGCCGTCCGCCCACGCACCGCCCGCCACCGGCGTGCCGCGCGCCGCGGACGGGGACGGCCGGGAGCGGCACCGTCCGGACCGGCCGCACCGGCCCCGGCCGCCCTGGGAGGAGCAGGACGGCAGGCCCGACGGGAACGACGAGCCCGACGAGCCCGACGAGCCCGGTGAGTCCGGTGAGTCCGGCGAGTCCGGCGAGAACATCGGCCCCGACGAGCCCGGCCAGGACGTCGCCCCCGACGAGCCCGGTGAGGACGAGGACGGCGAGGCCCCGGACGCCGGCGCCTCCAGCGCCTCACCGGGCGAGGAGCCCCCGGTCCCGGAACCCTCGGTGCCGACCGACGCCGCCGTCGTCCCGCCCCCCGCGTCCTCGAACGCCCCTGATGCGGGGACCGCCACGCAGGGCGACTCCGGGTCCGGTCCGGTCTCCCAGAGGCTGCAGCTGGGCGGCGGACTGGTCCTCATCGGCCTCGGCCTGGGGCTGGCGTTCGTCGCCCTGCGACTGCGTGGTCCGTAGCGGCCCCGTACCGCGGACGCGGCACCACCGCAGCACCGGGAGGCAGCGACCGGCGGCCGGGGTTCGAATGGCCGGCGGCCGGGGTTCGAATGGCCGGCGGCCGGTGGTCAGGGCCGCACGAGCAGCACCTTGCCGATGTGCGTGCTCTCCTCCACGATCCGGTGGGCCTCGGCGGCCTCGTGCATCGGCACCTCACGGTCGATCACCGGCCGCACATGGCCGTCGGCGATGAGCGGCCAGACGTGCTCGCGCACGGCCGCGACGATGGCCGCCTTCTCGTCGAGCGGGCGGGCACGCAGCGAGGTGGCGCTGATGGCGCCGCGCTTGTTGAGCAGGGCGCCGATGTTCAGCTCGCCCTTGACACCGCCCTGCAGGCCGATGATCGCGAGCCGCCCGTTGACGGCGAGGGCGCGCACATTGCGGTCCAGGTACTTGGCGCCCATGTTGTCCAGGATGACGTCGGCTCCGGCGCCGTCGGTGGCCCGCGCGATCTCCTCGACGAAGTCCTGCTCACGGTAGTTGATCAGGATGTCGGCGCCCAGCTCGGCACAGCGGTCGAGCTTCTCCTTGGTGCCCGCGGTGACGGCGACCTTCGCACCGACGGCCTTGGCCAGCTGGATCGCCATGGTGCCGATGCCGCTGGAACCGCCGTGCACCAGGAACGTCTCCCCGGGGCGGAGGTGGGCGATCATGAAGACGTTGGACCAGACGGTGCAGGTCACCTCGGGCAGGGCCGCGGCCTGCTTGACGTCGAGCCCCCGGGGCACGGGCAGCAGCTGGCCCACCGGGATCGCGACCTTCTCCGCGTAGCCGCCGCCCGCGAGCAGTGCGCACACCTCGTCGCCGACCGCCCAGCCGGACACACCCGGACCGAGCGCCGCGATCCGTCCCGAGCACTCCAGACCGGGGTACGGCGAGGCGCCGGGCGGCGGGTCGTAGTAGCCCCTCCGCTGCATGATGTCGGCGCGGTTGACGGCGGCGGCCGTCACCTCGACCAGCACCTCGCCGTCGCCGGGTACCGGGTCCGGTACCTCCTGCCAGGACAGCACCTCGGGCCCGCCGGGTGCGGAAATCGTGATCGCATGCATGGAGCCGACGCTACTCCTCGCCGTGCCCGGCACCACGGTGCACGGCAACGGCACGGTTCCGGGCGCCCGGGTGGACGGCCGCCGGCCCGCGCACGGTCCTGCAACGCCCCGTGGGAGCACGGTCCTGCAACGCCCCGTGTTCAGAGGCGGCGGGACCGCGAGAGTCGCTTCGGACGAGCGGCGTGCAGGCCGCATGCGTCGCTCCGGACGAGCACCGTGCGGGCGGCACCCGTCGCTCGGGCCGGCGATGCGCAGGCCCGGTGGACAGGCTCGGTGCGCACGCAGGCCGCCCGCGCGGTCAGTCCTGCGGCAGGGGCCGGGTGTCCGGGGTGACCCGGGTGGCCGGTGTGGCGCGGACGATCGTGATCAGGCGGTCGGTCAGCTGGAGTTCGGCGACGGCGGGATCGTCGTAGCCGAGGACCCGGTGGCCACGGATCACGCTCACCACCAGATCGTCGATCTCCCGCGGGTTCCGGCCCGCCTCGGCCTTGGTGACCGGGCGTTCGACCAGGTCGAGGCCGGTGCCCTGCTGGATGAGGTCCTCCATGACCATGCCCGCGGCCGGGCTGAGCACGGACAGTCCCAGCAGCCGTCCGGCCGCGCTCGCGCTGGTGATCACCGCGTCGGCTCCGGACTGCTTGAGCAGCGGCGCGTTCTCCTCCTCACGCACCGCAGCGACGATCTTGGCCCTGCGGTTGAGCTGCCGGGCGGTGAGCGCGACCAGCACGGCGGTGTCGTCGCGCTGGGTGGCGATGATGATCTGCCGTGCCCGCTGCACCTCCGCCCGCAGGAGCACCTCGCTGCGGGTGGCGTCGCCGACCACACCCGCGTATCCGTCGGCCGTGGCCGCCTCGATCACCTTGGAGCTGGGGTCGACCACCACGACCTGCTGCTTCTTCAGCCCGGTCGCACAGACGGTCTGGATCGCGGACCGTCCCTTCGTGCCGAAGCCGACGACTACGGTGTGATCGCGCAAGGTGGACCTCCAGCGGCTCAGGCGCCATTCCTCACGGGTGCGCTCGGTGAGCACTTCGAGCGTGGTGCCGACGAGAATGATCAGGAACGCCACGCGCAGCGGCGTGATGACCAGGATGTTGGTGAGGCGCGCACTGTCGCTGACGGGGGTGATGTCGCCGTACCCGGTGGTGGACAGGGTCACCGTGGCGTAGTACGCCGCGTCGAGCAGGTCGACGCCGGTGTCGGAGCTGTCGCGGTAGCCGTCGCGGTCGACGTAGACGATCACCACGGTGATGAGCAGGACCAGCAGGGCCATGGCGATCCGCTTGCCGACCTGCCGTATCGGGCGCTCCACCGCCTTCCTGGGCAGCTTCACCCGATGGGTCACCAACCGTTCGTCCGCCTGGCGCGCGATGGCGTCCTGGCCCGGGAGTTTCACGTGAAACACACCCCGATTCCGGCGGCGGCCCACGGCAGATCCAGCAGCTCGGCCTCCTGGCCGGGACGGGCTCCTCCGGGCGGGATCACGGCCAGCGCGTCGGCCGCGGCGACGCCCCGCAGCATGGCGGGCCCGTTGTAGCGCACCGGCACGGCCAGGTCGCCGCGCAGCACCACGGGGACGAGCCGGGTGTCGTGCGGGTGTCCGTGCACCGCGCTCTGCAGCGGCAGCGTGTACGGCTCCGGGGCGGGGCGCGCGGCGAGCGTGCGCAGCACCGGCTCGACCAGGGTGAGCAGGCCCGAGACGGCCGCGAGCGGATTGCCGGGCAGTCCGGCGAGGAGCTGATGTCCGCCGGTGCGGGCCAGCAGCATCGGATGGCCGGGGCGCACGGCGACACCGTCGATCAGCACCTCGGCGCCGACCCGGTCCAGCACGGGATGCACATGGTCGACGGGGCCGGCGGCGGTTCCGCCGGTGGTGACGATCAGCTCCGCCTCGGACCGGGTGACCGCCTGCCGCAGGGCCTCGGCCTCGTCGCCGATCCGGTGCACCCCGGTCACCTCGGCGCCCAGCGCGCGCAGCCACGGCGGGAGCATCGGGCCGAGCGCGTCCCGGACCCGTCCGTCGTGCGGCAGCCCCTCGGTGAGCAGTTCGTCACCGAGCACCAACACCTCCACGCGCGGCCGGGGAACCGCGGAGAGCGTGTCGTACCCGGCGGCCGCGGCCAGCCCCAGCACCGCCGGGGTGACCAGGGTGCCGGCGGGCAGCAGGTGCTCGCCGGTGCGGCACTCCTGCCCGCGCGGCCGGATGTCCTGGCCGTGCCCCACCTCGCGGATCGCGTGCAGCATGCCCTTGGCGTCGACGCGGCCGTGCTCGGAGCGCAGCACGGCCGTGGTGTCCTGCGGGATACGGGCGCCGGTGGCGATCCGCACCGCCTCGCCGTCGGACAGCGGCTCGGGCCGTTCTCCTCCGGCCAGCGCGCCGTCGTCGCGCACGGTCCAGGGGCCGGGGCCGGCCACCGCCCAGCCGTCCATCGCCGAGGTGTCGAAGGAGGGCAGGTCGGTCAGGGCGGGCAGCGGCTCGGCGAGGACCAGGCCGAGCGCCTCCGCCAGGGGGACCGAGACGGGCGCGCGCTGCGCGGCGGTCCGGGCGGCAGCGGCGGCCGTCTCCCGGGCCTGGCGCCACGGGGTGGCCCGGCGGCGGGTCTCGGAGGAGTGCGGTCCGCCGTGCTCGGCGCGCCCGGCCGGGAACGAGGCCGGCACGGGGGCGGGGACCGGGTCACGGCCGGGCTTGTTCACGAGGGCGAGCGCCTCCTCGACATCGAGGTCGTCGGCGTCCTGGCGGGTGTCCGCGCCACGGGCGGTCATCCGGCGTCCGGGCGGGTGTCGGGCGTGGCGTCGGGGGCCACGTCGGGCTTGCCCTCGGCGGTGTCCTCCTGGGCCCAGCGCAGTGCGAGGGCGGCCGCCTTGCGGGCGGCCTCGGCGACCGCCTGCGGACCGCCTTCGCCGCGTGCGGCCGCGTAGCCGACGAGGAAGGTGGTCAGGGGCGCCGCGGGCCGCGCCACGCCGTGGGCGGCGTCGCGGGCGAGATCGAGCAGCACACCGGTGTCGACGTCCAGGTCGATGCCCAGCTCGTCCTTGACTGCGGAGATCCATTCATCCAACACGTGACCATGCTCCCTGATGCGTGCCCGGGCGGCGGCGATGTCGTCCCAGGTGTCGCAGTCGAACGACGCGGAAGGATCGGGGACTCGGGTGAGGTGCAGCGCGGCGGTCAGCCGGCGCAGGGGCAGCCCGGTCAGGGCCCCGTGTTCCTGGGCGAGCGCGGCCAGCGCCCCGCGCAACGCCCGGGTGCGGTAGGCCGCTACGAGCGGCTGGTCACGGCCGTCGGTGTCGGTGAGCAGCACCCCGTCGGCGCGGCCGGTGTTCAGCGTGTCCAGCAGCCGCCGCACGGTGGCCGGTGCGAGAAAGGGAAGGTCGGCGGAGAGGACGAGGACCCGCTCCTCGGTGACCTGACGCAGGCCCGCGTCGAGCGCGGCGACCGGGCCGCCTCCGGGGGGTTCCTCCCGCGCCCACCGCACCGGGCGCACGGTGGGCCGGGGCGCGGCCACGACCACGGTGGTGCGTGCCTCGGCGCAGGCGCCGAGGACCCGGTCGAGCAGCGTCCGGCCGCCGATGCGCACCGCGGGTTTGTCCACGCCGCCGAGCCGCCGGGCGGTGCCCCCGGCCAGCACGACGGCGTCGTGGGCCGGGGCGCCCGGCGGGCCGGGATGCTCGTGGTCGGTCACCCCCCGAGTATGCGACCCGCCCCTGAGCACAGGGAACGTGGGGGCGGGTACCTCCCCGCCCCCACGCGGTCGGGCGGTCAGGGGTCAGAGCGTGCGCAGCAGCATCGCGGGCTGCTCGACGCAGTCCGCCACATGGCGGAGGAAGCCGCCCGCCGTACCGCCGTCGCACACCCGGTGGTCGAAGGTCAGCGAGAGCTGCACGACCTGACGCACCGCCAGCTCGCCCTCGTGCACCCACGGCTTGGGGACGATGCGGCCGACGCCGAGCATGGCGGCCTCGGGATGGTTGATGATCGGCGTGGAGCCGTCGACGCCGAACACGCCGTAGTTGTTCAGCGTGAAGGTGCCGCCGGTGAGGTCCGCGGGCGTGAGCGTGCCGGCCCGGGCCGCCTCGGTGAGCCGTGCGAACTCGTCGGTGAGCGCCTCGGCGTTGCGCGTGTGCGCGTCCCGGACGACGGGCACGACCAGCCCGCGGTCGGTCTGGGCGGCGAAGCCGAGGTGCACGCGGTCGAGCAGGACCACCTCCCTCGCCTCGGTGTCCACGGTCGCGTTCAGCTGCGGGTAGCGGGCGAGCGCGGCGGTGCAGATCCGCGCGAGCAGGGCGAGCAGGGAGATCTTCGGCCCGCCGGCCGCGTTCATGGCCGCCCGGGTGCGCAGCAGCTCCGTGGCGTCGGCGTCCACCCAGCACGTCGCGTCCGGGATCTCCCGCCGGCTCCGGGTCAGCTTGTCGGCGACCGCGCCCCGGATGCCCTTGAGCGGGATGCGCCCGCCGGCGTCGGTGCCCGGCACGCCCGCCGGACGCGCGGCGGGCGGCGTGCCGAGCGGTACGGCACCGGTGGCCCCGGCAGCGGCGGCCCCGATCCCGGCCGGAGCAGCGGCCGGGACACCGTCCGTCCCGGCGGCTTCCTTGGCCCGCAGGGCCTTCTCGACGTCCGCGCGCAGGATCAGCCCCTCGGGCCCGGAACCGGTGAGCCTGCGCAGGTCCACGCCGTGCTGCCGGGCGAGCCGCCGCACCAGCGGGGAGATCACGGGCACGGGACCGTCCGCGGGGGCGCTCGCCTGCGACACGGAGGCGGCAGCGGCGTCCGCCCGCGCCGCGCGGGATGCGCGGGCCACCCGGGAGGCACGGCCCGGTGCCGCGGCGGAGGAGGCGGGACCGGCGGCAGGTGCAGGGGCGGCGGTCACCGTGTCGCGCGCGGCGGCCGGGGACGCGGCCTGACCGGCGGGCGCGAGCGGGGCGGGCCGTATCCGGCGGCGACGTGCCGCGCGGGCGCCGCCCGTGCCGTAGCCGACCAGGACGTTGCCGGAGCCGGAGCCGTCGGCCCGGTCCTCGGCGGCCGGCTCGGGCGCCTCGGACGGCTCGCCCACGGCGACCGTCAGCAGCGGCGCACCCACGGGCAGCTCCGTGCCCTCCTCGCCGAAGCGGGCGGTGACCACGCCGCCGTAGGGGCAGGGCACCTCGACCATCGCCTTGGCCGTCTCCACCTCGACGACCGGCTGGTCCACGGCGACGACGTCGCCCACCTGGACCAGCCAGCGGACGATCTCCGCCTCGGTGAGCCCCTCACCGAGGTCGGGCAGCTTGAACTCCAGCACCTGTGCCATCAGCTCTCGGCCTCCCACTGCAGGCGGGCCACCGCGTCCAGGATCCGGTCGACGCCGGGCAGATGGTGCCGCTCCAGCATCGGCGGCGGGTAGGGGATGTCGAACCCGGCGACGCGCAGCACCGGAGCCTCCAAGTGGTGGAAGCAGCGCTCGGTCACCCGGGCGGCGATCTCTCCGCCCGGCCCGCCGAAGGAGCCCGACTCGTGCACGACCACGGCGCGTCCGGTGCGCCGCACCGAGGCGCACACCGTCTCGTCGTCGAACGGCACCAGCGAGCGCAGGTCGACGACCTCCAGGTCCCAGCCCTCCTCGCGGGCGGCCTCGGCGGCCTCCAGGCAGACGGGCAGGGACGGGCCGTAGGTGATGAGCGTGGCGCTCCGCCCGGTGCGCCGCACCACGGCACGGCCTGTCGGCTCCACGGGCGTCGGCTCGTCGGGGTTCCAGGTGTCCTTGGACCAGTACAGCCGCTTGGGTTCGAGGAAGACGACCGGGTCGTCGGAGGCGATGGCGGCGCGCAGCATCCCATAGGCGTCGGCGACGGTGGCGGGCGTGACGACATGGAGCCCCGGAGTCGCCATGTAGTACGCCTCGGAGGAGTCGCTGTGGTGCTCGACGCCGCCGATGCCGCCGCCGTAGGGGATGCGGATGGTCAGCGGGAGCGGCATCGTGCCGCGGGTGCGGTTGCGCATCTTCGCGACATGGCTGGCGAGCTGCTCGAACGCCGGGTAGGCGAAGGCGTCGAACTGCATCTCCACGACCGGGCGCAGCCCGTACATGGCCATGCCGACGGCGGTGCCGAGGATGCCGGCCTCCGCCAGCGGGGTGTCGAAGCAGCGCTGGTCGCCGAACTCCGCGGCGAGGCCGTCGGTGATGCGGAAGACGCCGCCGAGCGTGCCGACGTCCTCGCCCAGGATGTGCACGGACGGGTCCTCGGCCAGGGCGTCGCGCAGGGCGCGGCTGAGGGCCTGGGCGAAGGTGGCCGGCTTGAGTGCGACGGTGGTCATCGGGTCGTCCCCTCCTCCGCCTCGGCCTGCAGCTCGGCCTGGAGCATCCGCTGCTGCTCGCGCAGCTGCGGCGTGGGCTCGGCGTAGACGTGCGCGAACAGGTCCATCGGGTCGAGCACCGGGTCCTGGTGCATGCGTTCCCGCAGGCGCGCGGCCATCGTCTCGGCGTCCTCGCGGACGGCGGCGATGCCCGCCTCGTCGATCAGGCCCCGTTCGGTCAGCTCCCGTTCCAGCAGCTGGACCGGGTCGTGGCCGCGCCAGGCCTCGACCTCGTCGTCGGTGCGGTACCGGGTGGCGTCGTCGGCGTTGGTGTGGGCGTCGATGCGGTAGGTGACCGCCTCCACGAGGGTCGGGCCGCCGCCGGCCCGTGCCCGCCGTACCGCCTCGCCGAGCACCTCGTGCACGGCGGCGGCGTCGTTGCCGTCGACCAGGCGGCCCGGGATGCCGTAGCCGACGGCCTTGTGGGCCAGGGAGGGGGCCGCGGTCTGCTTGCTGAGCGGGACGGAGATGGCGAACCCGTTGTTCTGCACCAGGAACACCACCGGGGCCTGCCAGACGGCGGCGAAGTTCAGCGCCTCGTGGAAGTCGCCCTCGCTGGTGCCTCCGTCGCCGACCATGGCGAGCGCCACCACGTCGTCGCCCTTGAGGCGGGCCGCGTGGGCCAGGCCGACGGCGTGCGGCAGCTGCGTGGCCAGCGGGGTGGACAGCGGCGCGACCCGGTGGGCGTAGGGGTCCCAGCCGGTGTGCCAGTCTCCGCGCAGCAGGGTGAGCGTCTCGACGGGGTCGACGCCGCGGGTCACGACGGCGAGCGTGTCGCGGTAGCTGGGGAAGAGCCAGTCGCGGTCCTCGAGGACCAGGGCGGCGGCGACCTCGCAGGCCTCCTGGCCGGTGCTGGAGGGGTAGACGGCCAGTCGGCCCTGCTTGGTCAGGGCGGTGGCCTGCGTGTTGTACCGACGGCCGTGGACCAGCTTCACGTACAGACGGTGCAGCAGCTCCGGGTCGGCCTGTGCCGCTGCCGGCGTGCCGAGGACGCGGTAGGGCTCCGGGTCGGGCAGCAGCGGCGCGGGGTCGGTGCGGGGCTGCCAGGCGGGCGGCGGCGATGGCCGGTAGGCACCCCGCTGCTCCATGACCGTCATGACGGCACCTCCTCATGGGAGCGGCTGTGGAAGGCGCGTCGAGGTGACCCGCCTCACCTACCGATTGTTCGGTCGCCGACACAATTTGGCTACAGGCGGCCCCAGGCTGTGGACAAACGGTTCTTCGCTCCGTGGGATGGACGCAGTACGTCCATGGTAGGGAGGTGGCGGCATATGGCACCTGAACATTTGGCCGACGACCCGGACGGGAGCGCCCTGCCGCCGCCGCGCCCGCTGGACGCCGTCGACCACGACATCCTCCGCATACTCCAGACGGACGGCCGTGCCTCGATCCGCTCGGTCGCCGAACGGGTGCACGTCTCGCGCGCCAACGCCTACGCCCGGATCAACCGCCTCGTCGAGGACGGCGTCATCCGCGGCTTCGGGGCCCGCGTCGACCACGAACGCGCCGGTCAGGGCACATCGGCGTACATCACGCTGAAGATCGTGCAGAACTCCTGGCGGACGGTGCGCGAGCAGCTGCGCACCCTGCCCGGCGCCTCCCACATCGCCCTGGTGGGCGGTGACTTCGACGTGCTGCTGCTGGTGCACACGCCGGACAACCGGGCGCTGCGCGAGGTGGTGCTCACCCGCCTGCAGGCCATCCCCGAGGTCCTCAGCACGCGCACGCTGCTGGTGTTCGAAGAGGAGGACGTAGGGCCACAGGGCTGACGCGGAACGGGCCCGTCCGCCGCGTGGCCCGCCCCGCGAGGACGCCCGTGCCCGGTCCGCCGGCGCGCACCCCCGCACCGGCCCCTGAGCGGCCCCCGACCGCACCGGCCCCTCACCGGCCGCGTCCGCCCGCGGCCCCGATGCCTACCCGTCCCGGCGCAGCCCGCCGAACACCAGCGTCACCACGGCGTCGGCCACCTCGCGCTCACCCATGCCGCGCCCGTCCGGCCGGTACCACTCCACGATCGAGTTGATCATGCCGAAGACGAGCCGGGTCGCCAGCCGCACCTCCACGTCGCCGCGCACGTCGCCGTCCGCGGCGGCCGCCTTCATCAGCTCGGCCACCCGGTGATCGAACTCCCGGCGCCGATCCAGCGCCCACCGCTCGGTCGCGGTGTTGCCGCGCACCCGCAGCAGCAGTGTCACGTACGGGAGTTCGGCGATGAGGACCTCGACCATGCGCCGCACGACGTACTCCAGCCGCTCGGCGGCACGGCCCGTGCGCGCCTGGTCCTCGTCGAGGATCCCGAAGAGCCGGTCCAGCGCCCGGCTGACGGCGCGGCGCAGCAACTCCTCCTTGCCGGCGACATGGTGGTAGATCGACGACTTGGAGATCCCGGCGGCCTTCGACAGGTGCTCCATGGACGTGCCGTCGTAGCCGCGCTCGTTGAAGACGCGCACCGCCACGGACAGCAGCGTCTCGGGGGTGTACGTGTCGCGCTTGGCGGTGGTCATGAGGCGGCCTCCCGCTTGTCGGTGGCGTACGCGTGGCGGTACAGCGCCAGGGACGGGGCGCAGCGGCCGGACGGTTCCCGCAGATGAAGCTCGTCCAGCAGGTTGTACGCCCAGGTGCGTCCGAGCCGGCGGCTCCATTCGAACGGGCCGAGCGGGTAGTTGACGCCGAGTCGCATCGCGGTGTCGATGTCCTCCTCGGTGGCCACGCCCTTGGCCACGGCGTCGTGGGCCAGGTCCACGATACGGGCGACCGTCCGCGCGACGATCATGCCGGGGACGTCCCCGATGACGCTGACCTTCTTGCCGAGCGCCTGGAACAGGCCGATGGCCTCCGCCAGGACCTGCGGCGAGGTGTCCTGGGAGGCGGACAGGGCGATGCGGGTGGCCCGACGGTAGTCGAGCGCCAGGTCGAAGTAGACGACGTCACGGAACTCCGCGGAGGTCCGGCCGTCGGCCGGCACCAGATGACCGCCGCTGGGCAGCACCAGGCGGGTGCCGCTGTCCTCGCCCTCCTCGTGCTCCTCGCGGACGGTGATGCCCGCCTCGCGGATCATGGGGAGCAGCTCTCCGGCGGGCCCGAGGTCGCCCTCGGCGACCACGTGCGCGGGAGGCTCGGCCGCGTCGGCGGTGTGCGGCTCGGGCCGCTCGGCGCCCTCCGCGTAGTCGTACCAACCGCGCCCGGTCTTGCGGCCCAGGCGACCGGACTCCACCAGCCGGCGCTGGGCGAGCGACGGCGTGAAACGGACGTCCTGGAAGAAGGAGCGCCACACCGAGTGCGTCACCGCCTCGTTGACGTCCTGCCCGATCAGATCGGTCAGTTCGAACGCCCCCATCCGGAAGCCGCCGCTCTCGCGCAGCACGGCGTCGATGGTGGCGGGGTCGGCGGCCTGGGCCTCGTAGACGGCGAAGGCCTCGGCGTAGAAGGGGCGCGCGATGCGGTTGACGATGAAGCCGGGGGTGTCGGCGCAGGCCACCGGGGTCTTGCCCCAGGCGCGGGCCGTCTCGTACGCGCGGGTGGCCGAGGTGACGTCGGTGGCGAACCCGGAGACGACCTCGACCAGCGGCATCAGCGGCGCCGGGTTGAAGAAGTGCAGGCCGACGAAGCGGCCCGGGACGCGCAGCGCCCCGCCGATGGCGGTCACCGACAGGGAGGAGGTGTTGGTGGCGAGCAGGCAGGTGTCGCCGACGACGGCCTCCAGCTCGCGCAGCAGCTCCTGCTTCACCTCCAGCTGCTCCAGGACGGCCTCCACGACCAGGGCGGAGTCCGCGAGCGCGGTGAGGCTGTCCACGGGCTCGAGCCGGGCGCGGGCGGCGTCCCGTTCCGCGGGGCTGAGCCGGTCCTTGGCGACGAGCCGGTCGAGCCGGGCGCCGATCGCGTCGGCGGCCTCCTGCGCCCGGCCGGGCGCGGCGTCGTACAGCCGTACGGGGTGGCCGGCCACCAGCGCGACCTGGGCGATGCCCTGGCCCATGGTGCCGGTGCCGACGACGGCCACGGGGCTGCTGAGGTCGAGTGCTGTCATGTGCGCGATCCTCCCGCACGGCGTTGTCCACAACTGCGGCGGACCCCCAGGTCCGGCTTTTCCACACCTTCGTGCCGAAGCCCTTGCCCCGACCGATCGTTCGGTTACTCTAGCCCTGACCGGCTGTTCCCGCCCATGTTTCCGCCAGGTCACCAGCTCGACGCAGAGCTTTCGACGACGAGGAGTTGGTCCCGCATGGCCGCCGCACTCACCGTGGACGAGCTGATCTCACGGCACCGGCCCACCCTGGACCAGGCGCTGGAGGCGATCCGCACGCGCGCGTACTGGTCGCCCCACCCCGAACACCCCAAGGCGTACGGGGAGCACGGCAGCCTGGACGCCGCTGCCGGCAAGGCGGCCTTCGACGCCCTGCTGGGCAGCCGCCTGGACCTCGGCCAGCCCGGCACCGACGGCTGGGTCGACGGCGAGGTCTCGCCCTACGGCATCGACCTGGGCGTGGAGTACCCGCACGCGGATCCGGACGTGCTGCTGCCCGCCATGAGGGCCGGCCAGGGCGCCTGGCGCGACGCGGGCCCCGAGGCGCGCGCCATGGTCTGCCTGGAGATCCTCAAGCGGATCAGCAACCGCACGCACGAATTCGCCCACGCCGTCATGCACACCTCCGGCCAGGCGTTCGTCATGGCCTTCCAGGCCGGCGGCGCGCACGCCCAGGACCGCGGTCTGGAGGCGGTGGCGTACGCCTACGCCGAGCAGGTGCGCACCCCCGACGTCGCCGAGTGGACCAAGCCGCAGGGCAAGCGGGACCCGCTCGCCCTGACCAAGCGGTTCGTCCCGGTGCCGCGCGGCATCGGGCTGGTCATCGGCTGCAACACCTTCCCGACGTGGAACGGCTATCCGGGCCTGTTCGCCTCCCTCGCCACCGGCAACGCGGTCCTGGTCAAGCCGCACCCGCGCGCGGTGCTGCCACTGGCTCTCACGGTGCGGATCGCCCGTGAGGTGCTCGCCGAGGCCGGCTTCGACCCCAACCTTGTGGCGCTGGCGGCCGAGCGTCCCGGCGAGGGCATCGCCAAGACCCTCGCCACCCGACCCGAGATCAAGATCATCGACTACACGGGCTCCACCGCCTTCGGCGACTGGCTGGAGACCCACGCCCGCCAGGCCCAGGTCTTCACGGAGAAGGCCGGCGTCAACACGGTGATCCTGGAGTCCACCGACGACTACCGGGGCATGCTCGCCAACCTGGCCTTCTCGCTGTCCCTGTACAGCGGGCAGATGTGCACCACCCCGCAGAACCTGCTGATCCCCCGGGACGGCATCCGCACCGACGCCGGCCCCAAGACGTTCGACGAGGTCACCGCCGACCTCGCCCGGGCGGTCGACGGCCTGCTCGGCGACGACGCACGGGCCAACGCCCTGCTCGGCGCCATCGTCAACCCGGACGTGAAGGCCCGCCTGGAGGCCGCGGCCTCCCTCGGCGAAGTCGCCCTGGCCTCCCGGGAGATCACCAACCCGGACTTCCCGAAGGCCGTGGTGCGCACGCCGGTGATCGTGAAGCTGGACGGCTCCAAGCCCGACGCGGAGGCCACCTGCATGAGCGAGTGCTTCGGGCCGGTCTCCTTCGCCGTCGCCGTCGACTCCGCCGACGCCGCCGTGGAGCTGCTGCGGCGCACCGTCCGCGAGAAGGGCGCGATGACGGTCGGCGCCTACACCACGGACGCGGAGGTGGAGCGGAAGATCGAGGAGGTCTGTCTGGAGGAGGCCGCCCAGCTGTCGTTCAACCTCACCGGCGGGGTGTACGTGAACCAGACGGCCGCCTTCTCCGACTTCCACGGCTCCGGCGGCAACCCGGCGGCCAACGCCACGCTCACCGACGGCGCGTTCGTGGCGAGCCGCTTCCGGGTGGTGGAGGTCCGTCGCGAGGCATAGGCCCGGGCGAGGCCCAGGCCCGGGAGATCCGCCGCGAGGGCCGGGTGCCGGCAGCTGGGAGCGTCCGGGGCCGGCCGCTGCGAGGGCCAGGGTCAGGGGCGCCGCGCCTCTGGCCCTCGGCCTCCGGGCTGCGTCAGAGGGCACGGCCCCTCATGGCACGGACGCACCCCCGCCGGCGCTCCAGTGGTACAGCGCCATCGCCACGCTGGTGGCCAGGTTGTAGCTGGAGACCTTGGGGCGCATCGGCAGCGCCAGCAGATGGTCGGTGCGTGACCGCAGCTGTGCGGACAGTCCGCTGCGTTCCGATCCGAAGGCGAGCACGGCGTCATCGGGCAGCTTCACCCCGCGGATGTCCTCGCCCTCCGGGTCGAGCGCGAACAGCGGTCCGCGCGGCAGCTCCTCGACGGTCAGCCGCTCCACGACGGTCGCGAAGTGCAGCCCCGCCCCGCCGCGCACCACCGTGGGATGCCACGGATCGAGGGTCCCGGTGGTGACCACGCCGGTCGCGCCGAAGCCGGCGGCCAGCCGGACCACCGCGCCCGCGTTGCCCAGGTTGCGCGGCTGGTCCAGGACGACGACGGGCGCACTGCGGGGCAGCTCGAGGGCCCGCAGGTTGTCCTGGCGGTCCGGCCGCACGGCCAGGGCCGCGACGGCGGTGGGGTGCGGCCTGGACACCAGGGACCGGTACGTCTCCTCGGGCACCTCGGTCAGCAGGGCGTCCAGCCGGTCCCGGACGTCCGGCGCCAGCTCCTCGGCGAGGACGAGCGCCGCCCGCCGGTCCGTGGTGACCGCCACCGGCACCTCGGCGCCGAAGCGGACCGCGTGCTTCAGGGCGTGGAAGCCGTCGAGCAGCACGCAGCCGCCGGCGAGCCGGTGCCAGGAGCTGAGCGGGTCGGTCATGCCGGGAAGCCTACGCGGTCGGGCTCCCCGTCCCGGCCGGCGCTCTCCTCGGCCGGAGCACCCGCGTCCCGGCGCCGGATGCGCAGGCGGTCCCGCGCACGCGTGGCCCAGGTGCCGATGCGGCGCAGGAAGGAGGTGGGCAGGAACACGGCGTCGGCCGCGATCATCGCCAGGGAGAAGAACGGCAGCCCGAGCACCACCGCGATCGCCACGTGCTCGATCACCAGAATCACCAGCAGCACGTTCTTCACCCGCCGGTTGAACAGGGCGAAGGGGAAGGCGACCTGCGCGATCACCGTGCCGTACGTCACCAGCATCACCAGCGTGCCGCTGGCGGACAGCAGCCCGGCCAGACCGGGCCACGGCGAGAAGTAGTCCAGGTGCAGCGGGTAGTAAACGGCAGTGCCGTCCTGCCACCGCGACCCCTGGATCTTGTACCAGCCGGCCGTCGCATAGATCAGGCACGTCTCCGCCATGATCACCACCAGCGCACCGTTGTGCACGAGGTTCGCCACGACGTCCAGCAGGATCCGCGGCTGCGCCCACCGCGCACGCCGTCCCGCCGCCCACCACAGCCCCTGCGCGGCCCACACCGTCCACAGGATCGCGGGCACCAGCCACTCCCCCTGCACCCGCCCCGCCGCGGTGACCGCGGCCAGCACCGCGCCGAGCCCGCACCACAGCACCGGCCCCACCGGGTCCCGCACCCGCTCCCCCCGCGCGCACGCCGCCCGCTCACCCCGCGCCCGCCGCGCATCCAGCGACCACACCAGCCCGCACCGCGTGAACACCAGATACAGCGCCATCAGATGCACGACGTTGTCGCCGCCGTCGCCGACGAACACACTGCGGTTCTGCAGCGAGAACACACCGACCATGAACAGCACCGACACGGTCCGCGTCCGCCAGCCCAGCAACAGCAGCGCGGCCGACAGCACCGCCAGCGCGTAGACGACCTCGAACCACAGCCGGCCGCGGAACCACAT
Organism: Streptomyces thermoviolaceus; assembly: GCF_045209695.1. Taxonomy (NCBI): domain Bacteria; kingdom Bacillati; phylum Actinomycetota; class Actinomycetes; order Kitasatosporales; family Streptomycetaceae; genus Streptomyces; species Streptomyces thermoviolaceus. Next base: position 3,032,285 of record NZ_CP109280.1, read on the forward strand.
CAGCGCCGTGAACGCCCCGTTCTGCGTGGTCAGCCGGTGCGCGAGAGCCCAGCTCCAGGGACCGTCGGGGCCGTACAGCTCCTGCCGGTGCGGATACTCCCGCACCAGGAACACCAGCCAGGTCAGCGCAAACCCGATCCGGACCACGGCCGTCTGGTACGGGCCCAGGGCCGCGTCCGTGACCCGGGCCGACAGACGCGACACCGGCATCCCCCCGGTCACCCACCGCTTCACCGCACACCACCCCCGGCCTCACCGGCAGGCACCGTCCACCACGGCAGCAGCCGGTCCACGGGCTCCGTCGACGCCTTCTCCTCGCTCCACGGCGGCGGCGCCACAGCGGCACTGCGGATCCGCACCTGTATGCGTGCGAGCTCCTCCTGCGGCTTGGCGGCGTGCTCACGCTCCAGACGCAGGACGGCGATGCGGCGCAGATACGCCTGGGACAGCTCGCCGCGCAGGCCGGCCGGGCGGTTGGCGCCGTCGTGCGTACCGGCGTAGAAGTCCACGGCACGGCGCAGCTCGTTCTGCTGGGTGTGGCTGGGCAGCAGATTGCCTCGGATGTCCCGGCCGTCCTGGGCGGACAGGTCGTACCAGCCGGTGGTGAAGGTCTCGCCGGCCGCCGAGCGGACCTGGGCGCGCACCTGCACCGTGATGTTCTGCTGCAGCGGATTGGGGGCGAACAGCTTCCAGTTCTGCTCGAACTCCGGGTAGACCCAGGCGTCGACGGCGTCACCGTGGCGCTTGCTCAGCGTGTTCGCGGGCGCGACGGACAGGAACACCATCCCCAGGTGCACACAGGCGACCACGGCGACGGCGACGGCCGCCACCGCCGCGACCGCCCGGAAGCGGGGGGAGAGAGCGGCCAGACCGGTGGCCGGGACCGGCTGCCGGCCGGTGCGGCCGCTCCCGGCGGCCTCTGCCGGCAGCGTCTCGGGGCCGGGTTCCGCGTCCGTCGCCTCGGCAGCGGCGGTCCCGTACCGCGGGACGGGACCGGCGGCCCCCGGCGCTTCCGGACCAGTGGTCTCGGGCCTGCCCTGACCGGCGGTCTGCTCCGGCCCTGCCTCGCCGGCGGTCCCCGCCCGCTCTCCGGAACCGGCGGTGGTCTCATGCCGTTGCCCGGGAACGGGCGGCGACGTCGTCCGTCCGCCCGGCCCGGCCGGGGCACCCGGGTCCCCGTCGTACGCGTCCATTCCGCCTGTCCCCGATCCCGTTCGTCGTGCCGGCCCCACGGCCACCTGTGCGCGCGTACGGCCGGGCACGGCACCGCGCCCGCACGGGCCGTCCGCTGCCGCACGCCGCACGGAACGGTACTCACGCGCGCCGCACCGGCACAGCCCCGGTGGTCGTGGCCCCGGGGCCGGACCGAGCGCTCGGCCGCTCTCCCGGCCTTCACCCGCCTGGCGTCACCCTGCCTTCCCTCGTCCGTCTGTCCCGTTCTTCGGTGCGCCGCACGGGCCGCGGCGGAGCGGGACCGGGACCGGGAGCACACTCCGTGCGCCCTGTCCACAGGGCCGTGACCGCGGTTATCCACAGACGCCCGAAGCAGTTGACACCCCTGGCGGCACGCCGCACCATGGAACTCGCCCAAACCGAACGATCGGTCGGGACGATGACGACAGCCGAGGTCGAGGGGGACAGCATGGCGACAGCAGCCGCGCACCGGGCGGGCGGCACCCTGACGCACGGTGCCGCGGACACCATCGGGGCCACCGACACCCAGCAGCGTGCCTTCGACGCGGCGGTGGCCGCCGACGAGCGGATCGAGCCCCGGGACTGGATGCCGGACGGCTACCGGGCGACGCTCGTCCGGCAGATCGCCCAGCACGCCCACTCCGAGATCATCGGCATGCAGCCGGAGGCGAACTGGATCACGCGGGCGCCGTCCCTGCGCCGCAAGGCCATCCTCATGGCCAAGGTCCAGGACGAGGCCGGTCACGGCCTGTACCTGTACAGCGCGGCCGAGACGCTGGGCGTCAGCCGTCAGGAGCTGCTCGACAAGCTCCACAGCGGCCGCCAGAAGTACTCCTCGATCTTCAACTATCCGACGCTGACCTGGGCGGACGTGGGTGCCATCGGCTGGCTGGTGGACGGCGCGGCGATCACCAACCAGGTCCCGCTCTGCCGCTGCTCCTACGGGCCCTACGCCCGCGCGATGGTCCGCATCTGCAAGGAGGAGTCCTTCCACCAGCGCCAGGGCTACGAGCTGCTGATGACGCTCAGCCACGGCACGCCCGAGCAGCACGCGATGGCACAGGACGCCGTGAACCGCTGGTGGTGGCCGTCGCTGATGATGTTCGGCCCGCCCGACGACGCCTCGCAGCACTCCGCGCAGTCGATGGCGTGGAAGATCAAGCGCCACTCCAACGACGAGCTGCGCCAGCGTTTCGTCGACATCTGCGTCCCCCAGGCCGAAGCCCTCGGCCTCACCCTCCCCGACCCCGACCTGAAGTGGAACGAGGAACGGGGCCACTACGACTTCGGCCCCATCGACTGGGACGAGTTCTGGCAGGTCATCAAGGGCAACGGCCCGTGCAACGAGCAGCGCCTGAACCAGCGCAGGCGGGCCCACGAGGAAGGCGCCTGGGTACGGGAGGCCGCCGCGGCCTACGCGGCCAAACACGGCACCCGCCCGGCGAGCGGACCCACCGACGACCTCACCGCCGCCGTCGGCGGCAGCACGGAAGGCGAGCAGGCATGACCCACACCGACTGGCCCCTGTGGGAGGTCTTCGTGCGCTCCCGGCGCGGGCTGTCCCACACCCACGCCGGCAGCCTGCACGCCCCGGACGCGAAGATGGCGCTGCGCAACGCCCGCGATCTGTACACCCGGCGCGGCGAGGGCGTCTCCATCTGGGTCGTGCCGTCCACGGCGATCACCGCCTCCTCGCCCGACGAGAAGGACTCCTTCTTCGAGCCGTCCGCCGACAAGCCCTACCGGCACCCGACGTTCTACGAGATCCCGGAAGGGGTGAAGCACCTGTGACGGCCACCGTCCCCACGACCGCCGCCCTCGCCCTGGGCGACGACGCCCTGGTGCTCTCCCACCGGCTCGCGGAGTGGACGGGCCACGCGCCCGTCCTCGAGGAGGAGGTCGCCCTCGTCAACATAGCCCTCGACCTGCTGGGCCAGGCCCGGTTCCTGCTGTCGATGGTGGGCGACGAGGACGAACTGGCCTACCTGCGCCAGGAACGCGCCTTCACCAACCTCCAGCTCGTGGAGCAGCCGAACGGCGACTTCGCCCACACCATCGCCCGCCAGCTGTACTTCTCCGCCTACCAGCACCTGCTGTACGGGCAACTCGCCGAAGATGACGGCCCGTTCGCCCCGCTGGCCGGGAAGGCCGTGCACGAGGTCGCCTACCACCGCGACCACGCCGAGCAGTGGACGCTGCGGCTCGGCGACGGCACCGAGGTCAGCCACGAGCGGATGCAGCGGGCCTGCGAGGCGCTGTGGCGGTACACCGGTGAGATGTTCCAGCCCGTCGAGGGTCTCGACGTGGACTGGGCCGCACTGGAGGCCGCGTGGCTGGACACCGTGGGCGACGTGCTGCGGCGGGCCACGCTGACCCTGCCCGAGGGACCCCGCCGGGGAGCATGGTCGGCGGGCGCGGGCCGACAGGGCCTGCACACCGAGCCGTTCGGACGGATGCTCGCCGAGATGCAGCATCTGCACCGCAGCCATCCGGGGGCGTCATGGTGACCACGACGGCACTGGAGGCCGAGCTGCTGCGGCTGGCCGGCTCGGTTCCCGACCCCGAACTGCCCGTGCTGACCCTCGAGGACCTGGGCGTGGTCCGCGCGGTGCATCTGCACGGCGCCGACGCGGTCGAGGTCGAGCTGACCCCGACGTACACCGGTTGCCCGGCCGTCGAGGCGATGTCGCGGGACATCGAGCGGGTGCTGCGCGAGCACGGCATGCGGAAGGTCGCCGTCCGCACGGTGCTCTCGCCCGCCTGGTCGACCGACGACATCACGCCCGAGGGTCGGCGCAAGCTGCGGGAGTCGGGCATCGCACCGCCCCGGGTCCGCGGGGCCCGCGGCCCGGTCTCCGTGACACTCGGCCCGCCCCGCACCCGCTCCTCCGGGCCGTCCGCCTCCGCGGGCACCGTCCCGACCACGGGCTCCCCGGCGTCCGGGGCCGCCGCCGTCGAGCCGGTCGCATGCCCCCACTGCGGGTCGGCCGACACCGAGCTGCTGAGCCGGTTCTCCTCCACCGCCTGCAAGGCGCTGCGACGCTGCCGGGCCTGCGGGGACCCCTTCGACCACTTCAAGGAGGTGTGATGGCCCGCTTCCACCGGCTGACGGTGTCGGCGGTCGACCGGCTCACCGACGACTCCGTCGCCCTCACCTTCGCGGTGCCGCCCGAGCTGCGCGCGGAGTACCGCCACGCACCGGGCCAGCACCTCGCCCTGCGGAGGATGGCCGACGGGGTCGAGACCCGGCGGACGTACTCGATCTGCTCGCCGGCACCGGTCCCCGGCAGCGACGGGCCGACGCATCTACGGGTCGGGGTGCGCCTGGTGGAGGGCGGCGCCTTCTCCACCTACGCACTGAAGGAGATCGCTGTCGGGGACGAGCTGGAGGTGATGACTCCGGCAGGCCGTTTCGTCCTGGAGCCCGCTCCCGGCCTGTACGCGGCGATCGTCGGCGGCAGCGGTATCACTCCGGTGCTGTCGATCGTCTCCACCCTGCTGGCACGCGAACCCGCGGCCCGCTTCTGCCTGATACGCAGCGACCGCACGACCCATTCGACGATGTTCCTGGAGGAGGTGGCCGACCTCAAGGACCGGTATCCCGACCGGCTGCAGCTCGTGACGGTGCTGTCCCGGGAGGAACAGCAGGTCGGACCGCCGACGGGGCGGCTCGACCAGGAGCGGCTGACCGGACTGCTGCCGACGCTGCTGCCGGTGCAGGAGGTGGCCGGGTGGTATCTGTGCGGCCCGTACGGGCTGGTGCAGGGCGCCGAGCGGGCGCTGCGCGGCCTCGGGGTGCCCCGGGCCCGGATCCATCAGGAGATCTTCCATGTGGACGCCGGAACGCGACCGGCCCCGGCGGCCACGGCACCCGCCCACAGCACGGTCGCCGTCCGGCTCGACGGCCGCAGCGGATCCTGGCCGGTCCGTGACGGCGAGACCCTGCTGGAGACGGTGCTGCGCAACCGCCCCGACGCCCCGTACGCCTGCAAGGGCGGCGTGTGCGGAACCTGCCGGGCCTTCCTCGTGTCCGGCGAGGTGCGCATGGACCGCAACTTCGCGCTGGAACCGGAGGAGACCGAGGCGGGCTACGTCCTGGCCTGCCAGTCCCACCCGGTCACGGAGCGGGTGGAACTGGACTTCGACCGCTGAGCACCGGCCGCCGCACGGGCGAAGAGACGGGACGGCGCATCACCGGCCGCCGCACGAGCCCGCGGGGCAGGACACCACCGCGGCAGGACGTCACCGCGGCCGACCCGGCCCGACGTCGTCGCAGCCGGACGTCACCACGCCGCCCCGTCGGCGGCCGATGACCGACGACGGGGCGGCGTGGCCGCGGGTGGCCGACGGGCGACGGACACCGGCTGCTGCCGGTCAGAGGACGTGACCGGGCGTGCCGTCGCCGGTGACCACGGCTCGGCCGGCGGCCGACCAGGCCTGCATGCCGCCGTCGACGTTCACCGCGTCGATGCCCTGCTGGACCAGGTACATGGTGACCTGGGCGGAGCGGCCGCCGGAGCGGCAGATCACATGGATCCGGCCGTCCTGGGGCGCCGCCTCGGTCAGCTCGCCGTAGCGGGCCGTGAACTCGCTGAGGGGGATGTGCAGCGCCCCTTCGGCATGGCCCGCCTGCCATTCGTCGTCCTCGCGGACGTCCAGCAGGAAGTCGTCGTCCTTCAGGTCGCCGACCTGGACCGTGGGCACACCAGCTCCGAAATGCATGGTGCCGACGCTACCCGAAGCCACGGCCGGCCCGGCCCGCCCCACAGGTCGGCGTGCGGCGCGTCACCGCCCGGCCGGGCAGCTCAGCCCCCGCCGAGCAGAGCGGCCAGCTGGGCTTCCCGTTCCGCGATGTCCTGGTGCAGCTTTCCGGCGATCTCGTCGAGGAGCCCGTCGGGGTCGTCGGGTGCGAGCCGGAGCATCGCGGCGATGGCGCTGTCCTCCAGCTGCTTGGCGACGAGCGTCAGCATCTCCTTGCGCTCGGACAGCCACTCCAAGCGGGCGTACAGTTCCTCGCTGCGGCTCGGCCGGGGCTTCGCCGGAGCGGGACCGGCGGCCCACTCCTCGGCCAGCCGACGCAGTTCGTCGGTGTCTCCCCGGGCGTAGGCGGCGTTGACCCGGGTGAGGAAGTCCTCCCGCCGTCGGCGTTCGGCCTCGTCCTGCACCAGGTCCGGGTGGGCCTTGCGCGCCAGCTCGCGGTACAGGCGCCGGGCCTCCTCGCTCGGGCGGACCCGCTGGGGCGGCCGCACCGGCTGATCGGTGAGCATCGCGACCGCCTCCGGGAACAGCCCGTTGCCGTCCATCCAGCCGTGCATCAGATGCTCGACCGCCGGGATCGGCTGCAGCCGGGCCCGGGCCTCCTGGGCGCGGCGCAGATCCTCGGGGTCGCCGCTGCGGGCGGCCCGGGCCTCGGCGATCTGTGCGTCCAGTTCCTCGATGCGGGCGTAGAGCGGGCCGAGCCGCTGCTCGTGCAGCCGGGAGAAGTTCTCGATCTCCACCCGGAAGGTCTCCACGGCGATCTCGTATTCGATCAGCGCCTGCTCGGCGGAGCGTACGGCCTGCTCCAACCGTTCCTCGGGCCGCGCCGCACCGCCCTCGGACGCCGCCTGATCCACGCCGCCGCCGTCCCCCTGCTCAGCTTCCCGGGTCGTCACCCGACCAGCCTAGCGTCGCGCCAGTACCCCCCTGCGCCACCGCGACGCACCGCTCCGGCCGTCCGCCCCCAGGCGGGCACCCCACCGTCGGACCGCAGCGCGCCCCTACACCTCACCCCCACCGCACACCACCGGGTCGCACGGACCACCGACCGGTGCACCACCGGACCGCCGCACCTCCGTGCCGCCGGCTCCTCCGTGCCGCCGACTCCTCCTCCGTACCACCGGCTCCTCCGTACCGGCGGACCGGACGTCCGCCGGGCTACACCCCCGGCTCGGCAGCGATCCGGCCCGCCCGTATCGCCGCCACCAGCTGGGCGTGGTCGGCCTCGGTGCGGTCGGCGTAGGCGACGGCGAACGCGGCGAGGGCCTCGTCCAGTTGCTCGTTCTTGCCGCAGTAGCCGGCGATCAGCCGCGGGTCGGCGCTGTGCGCGTGGGCGCGGGCCAGCAGTGCTCCGGTCATGCGGCCGTAGTCGTCGATCTGGTCGGCGGGCAGCGCGGCCGGGTCCACGCTCCCCTTGCGGTTGCGGAACTGCCGCACCTGGAAGTCACGCCCGTCGACCGTGGTCCAGCCGAGCAGGATGTCGCTGACCACCTGCATGCGCTTCTGGCCGAGCACCACCCGCCGCCCCTCGTGCGCCACCTGCGGCACCGGGAACCCCGCAGTGGCCAGGTGCGGCACCAGCGCCGAGGGCCTGGCCTCCTTCACCTGCAGCACCAGCGGCTCACCGTGGTGGTCCAGCAGCAGCACGACGTAGGAACGCGTGCCCACGCTGCCGGTGCCGACCACGCGGAAGGCGACGTCGTGCACCGCGTAGCGGGCGAGCAGCGGACGGCGGTCCTCGGGGAGCGTGGTCAGGTACTCCTCCAGCGAGACCGCCACCGCGGCCGCTTCGGCGTCCGGGACCCTGCGCAGTACCGGAGGGGCGTCCACGAAGCGGCGCCCGCCGTCCTCGGTGCGCTCGGTCGACCTGGCCGCGAACCGTCCGCTGGTGTTGGACCGTGCCTTGGCCGAGACCCGCTCCAGCGTGCCGACCAGGTCGTGGGCGTCGGCGTGGGAGACGAGCCGCTCGTCGGCGATGGCGTTCCAGGCGTCGAGGACCGGCATCCGGGCCAGCAGCCGCATGGTGCGCCGGTAGGCGCCTGCCGCGTCCTGCGCGGCGCGGCGGCAGCTGTCCTCGTCGCAGCCCGCCTCACGGCCCGCGAGCACCAGGGAGGCGACGAGCCTCTTCAGGTCCCACTCCCAGGGGCCGTGGACCGTCTCGTCGAAGTCGTTCAGGTCGATGACGAGACCGCCGCGGGCGTCGCCGTAGAGACCGAAGTTGCCGGCGTGGGCGTCGCCGCAGAGCTGGGCGCCGATGCCGGTCGTCGGGGTGCGCGCCAGGTCGTGGGCCATCAGGCCCGCCGAGCCGCGCAGGAACGCGAACGGTGTGGCCGCCATCCGGCCCACGCGGATCGGTGCCAGTTCGGGCAGCCGGCCCCGGCCGGACGCGCGCACGGCCGTGACGGCGTCGGGCCGGCCGGCGCCCGCCGTGAAGTCGGCGTGCGCGGATCGCGGGACGCGCCGCCGCAGCGCCTTGCCCTCGGCCTTCGGCGACCCCGGCGCCGGCAACCGCGCGAACCCGGCCACCACCGGCAGCCGCGCCCCGGTCCGCACCGCCTCGCCCTGGCCGCCACGGTCCTCGATGTCTCGGCCGTCCCCACACCCGACGCCGACGCCGCGACGCCCGCTATGCCCTCGGTCACTCAGGACCGCCCTCCCCATTCCTGTTCGCCGAGCCTGTCTCCGGGCGCCGTCCCTGCACACGGCGGTCCCTGCCCGCCGTCCCCGTGCGCCACCCGGCTTCGCGGCCCGACCGTACAAGCCGGGTGCACACCACCGCACCGCACACAGCTCGGGGCCGAACAGCCGGCCCTGATCACCGCCCCCGAAAAGGGGCATCGCCTCTGAGAGCTTCCTCACACTTCGGTCCAGGCCGCACCACTGCCACAGATCCCGACGGCACACGGCCGACCGACCGAGACCGCGAACCCCAGGCAGGTTCCGCGCCCCACGACCCCACAACTCCCACGGGTCCTCTCACGGCCGGCTCACGGCCCGCTCCCGCACCCGGGCACTCAGGCTGGGCACCGAGGCAGAGGAGACACGCGTCATCACCCGGCGACCACTCGCTGTGGCCGCACACGGAAGCAAGGAGCACACATACAAAGAACGGGTGGCATCTTCGCGATGCCACCCGTTCCTCACGGTGCGCGAGGGGGGAGTTGAACCCCCACGCCCTTGCGGGCACTGGAACCTGAATCCAGCGCGTCTGCCTATTCCGCCACCCGCGCATTGGGTTTGCCTTCCGGCCCCGTTCCCTTTCGGGCCCGGCGCCTTCCGACACCCAGAACATTAGCACGTCCCCACGGGTGGATTCACATTCCTTCCCCCGGAGGGCAGGTGCACCCGGTCTCCAACCCCCTTCGCCGGCCCCGGCGCACCGGGCCGGCCGCCCCCGCGCCCCGGCCCTCACCCGCCTCATCACCCACCCGCGACGCCTCGGATCAGCCCCGCCCCCGCCGACCACCGACCGCGCTCCGCCACACCCGCCGCCTCCGGTCGGCCACCCCCACCCTCACCTCCACCACCCCCGTCGCCGCACGCCCTTGACCCGCCCCGCACCGCCTGCTCCTCGCCCTCCCCCTCCCACTTCCTCACCCCGGCAGCACCCGCCCGAAAACAGTCGCCGTTCCCTGCCCCCGCCCCACCCCAATCCCCCACCCTCATCTCCACCCCCTCCGATGCCCCGCGCCCCGCACACGCCCCGCACACCCCCACCCCACAGTCCCCCGCCCCCACCGGAACGACGTCCTCTATAGACGTCCTCCATCACCCATAGCCCCCGTGACCTGGATCAACACCAGAGCCCCGGCGCCCGAACACGCCCCCGGAACGCCCCGGCACCCCCGACCGCACGCACCCGGAAACCGGAAACCACCGACACTCCCGACGCCCCGGGCAGCCAGGACACACCGGCCGCAATCGATCACCGGACTCCCGGAGCCCTTCCTCGCCCACCACGCCCCGGCCCTTCCCGACCCGGCGAAATCCGGTCAGCCACGAATGCGCCCAGCACAGCCCGCCCCGCCTCCCGATCACCCCGCCTCCCGATCACCCCGCCTCCCCACCGACCCACCTCCCGACCATCCGTCTTCCGACCGGCCGCTCTCCCCACCGACCCGCCGCGCCCCGCCCCGCCGCACCCGACCCAGGCGCATCCGCCCCCACCGCCCCACCCCTCCCGACCGACCCGCCACAGGCCCCGCGCCCCAGTCCCGTATCGACCCGGGCGTGATCACGTATCAACCTCGTACCGGTCCGCCCCGTCTCCCATGGAGCAGGGCGGGGTGCGCCCCGAGGTGCGGGACACTGGTCGGCGGACGCCTCTACGATCCTGGGCGGAAGGAGTGGGCAGCAGCCGGCCGGCAGGGCAGGCCGAGGCGAGGCGTCGACACCCGTCGACGAGGCGGACAAGGGGGAACCAGCCGATCGACCGGCGCGTAGATACGATCAGTGAGCAGTATCAGGTAGGCAGTACGCAACAGCACGACGGCAAGAACCGACCGCGACCCTCGCGAGCATCGCGACGGCAGCGAGACCCGCACGAGCAAGACCCGCACAACCCGCGGCATGCGCACCGGCGCAGCGACGGCCACGACGGAGGAGGTGCCCCATGGGAGTCCTGAAGAAGTTCGAGCAGCGTCTCGAAGGTCTGGTCAACGGCACCTTCGCCAAGGTCTTCAAGTCCGAGGTCCAGCCTGTGGAGATCGCGGGTGCGCTCCAGCGTGAGTGCGACAACAACGCCACCATCTGGAACCGCGACCGCACCGTCGTCCCCAACGACTTCATCGTCGAGCTGAGCGCCCCCGACTACGAGCGACTGAGCCCCTACTCGGGCCAGCTGGGCGACGAGCTGGCCGGCATGGTCCGCGACTACGCCAAGCAGCAGCGCTACACCTTCATGGGGCCGATCAAGGTCCACCTGGAGAAGGCGGACGACCTGGACACCGGCCTGTACCGGGTGCGCAGCCGCACGCTCGCCTCGTCCAGCAGCCAGCAGGCCCAGCCCCAGGGCCCGGTGCCGCCCGCGCCCGGCCGGCCCGCCGCCCCCGGCGGGTACGGCTACCCGCCCGTCGGTGCTCCCCCCATGCCCTCCACCCCGCCGCCCGGCGGGTACGGCTACCCGCAGCCGGCCATGCCCGGCGGGCGCACGCGCTACTGGATCGAGATCAACGGCACCCGCCACCAGATCTCCCGCCCGACGATGGTGCTGGGCCGCAGCACCGATGCCGACGTGCGGATCGACGACCCCGGTGTCTCCCGCCGGCACTGCGAGATCCGGACCGGAACGCCCTCGACGATCCAGGATCTCGGGTCCACCAACGGCATCGTGGTGGACGGGCAGCACACGACCCGCGCTACGCTCCGCGACGGCTCGCGGATCGTCGTGGGCAGCACCACCGTTATCTATAGGCAAGCCGAAGGGTGAACCGGGGGCAATGTCAGAGCTGACCCTCACGGTCATGCGGCTGGGTTTCCTGGCCGTACTGTGGCTGTTCGTGATCGTGGCCGTGCAGGTCATCCGCAGCGATCTGTTCGGTACGCGCGTCACCCGCCGGGGGACCCGCCGCGAGGGGGCACGGGCGCAGCAGGGCGGGCGGGCCGCCGCACGCCAGGCCTCGCCTCCGCAGCAGCGCGGCCAGCAGGGCGGGGGCCGCCAGCGCCGCAACGCCCCCACCAAGCTCGTGGTCACCGAGGGCACCCTCACCGGAACCACCGTCGCGCTGCAGGGCCAGACCATCACGCTGGGCCGCGCGCACGACTCCACGATCGTGCTGGACGACGACTACGCCTCCAGCCGGCATGCCAGGATCTACCCGGACCAGAGCGGCCGGTGGATCGTCGAGGACCTCGGATCCACCAACGGCACGTACCTGGACCGGTCCCGGCTGACGACCCCCACGCCGATCCCGCTGGGCACGCCGATCCGCATCGGCAAGACCGTCATCGAGCTGCGGAAGTAGTGCTACGTCATGGAAGAGCGCGAGCGGAGCGAGCACGCAGCGGCCGCCGACACCCCGGGCCCCGGCGCGCTCCCGACCGGAGGGTGGGCAGTGTGGCTCGACACGATCGGCTGTATCCCGAGCCGGCGGGCGAGGTGCGCATGAGTCTGTCACTGCGCTTCGCCGCCGGGTCCCACAAAGGCATGATCCGTGAGGGCAACGAGGACTCCGGCTACGCCGGCCCGCGGCTGCTCGCGATCGCCGACGGCATGGGCGGCCAGGCCGCCGGTGAGGTCGCCTCGTCCGAGGTGATCTCCACCATCGTCGCCCTCGACGACGACATCCCCGGCTCCGACATCCTCACCTCGCTCGGTGCGGCCGTGCAGCGCGCCAACGAGCAGCTGCGGCAGATGGTCGAGGAGGACCCGGCCCTGGAGGGCATGGGCACCACCCTCACCGCGCTGCTGTGGACCGGGCAGCGGCTCGGCCTCGTCCACGTCGGCGACTCGCGCGCCTATCTGCTGCGCGACGGGGTGCTGACCCAGATCACCCAGGACCACACCTGGGTGCAGCGCCTGGTCGACGAGGGCCGCATCACCGAGGAGGAGGCCACCACCCACCCGCAGCGGTCCCTGCTGATGCGGGCCCTGGGCAGCGGCGAGCGGGTCGAGCCCGACCTGTCCATCCGCGAGGTCCGCGCCGGCGACCGCTATCTGATCTGCTCCGACGGCCTGTCCAGCGTCGTCTCCCACCAGACCCTGGAGGAGACCCTCGCCAGCTACCAGGGCCCCGAGGAGACCGTCCAGGAGCTGATCCAGCTCGCGCTGCGCGGCGGCGGCCCGGACAACATCACCGTGATCGTCGCCGACGTCCTCGACCTGGACACCGGCGACACCCTGTCCGGGCAGCTGCACGACACCCCGGTCGTGGTGGGCGCGGTCGCCGAGAACCAGCAGCACCTGCAGGACAACGGCATCATGCAGACCCCGGCGGGCCGCGCCGCCCGCCTGGGCCGCAGGGGCGGCGGCCAGTTCGGCCCGCCCGGCTCCGGCGACGGGTACGCCTCGGCGGGCGGCTTCGCCGGCTACGGCGACGACGACCTCACCAAGCCCCGCAAGCCCCGCAGGTGGCTCAAGGGCTCGCTGTACAGCGCGCTCGCCCTCGCCGTGATCGGCGGTGGCCTGTACAGCGGCTACCGCTGGACGCAGACCCAGTACTTCGTCGGCGTCAACGACGAGCACGTGGCGCTGTACCGGGGGATCAGCCAGGACCTGGCCTGGGTGAAGCTGTCCAAGCTCCAGGAGGACCACCCGGAGATCGAGCTGAAGTACCTCCCGCCCTACCAGCGGAAGCAGGTCAGGGCGACGATCGCCGCGGGCGGCCTGAAGGCGGCCGAGCGGAAGATCGAGGAGCTGTCGGTGCAGGCGTCCGCCTGCCGCAAGGAAGCCGAGCGCCGCGCCGCCGAGTCCCAGGCCAAGCCCGGGCCGGAGGAGGGCGACACCGTCGGCACCCGCCTCGACGGAACCACGCAGACCGCCTTCGCGTCCAAGGCGACGCCGGCGTCGCACACGTCGACGGTGAAGTTCCCGTCCACGTCCCCGTCCCAGTCCGCGACCGCGCCCACTTCCAGCCCCGGCCCCACTCTCTCGGAGGAAGAGCAGAAGGTCGTCTCGCTGTGCGGTAAGCAGTAGGCAAGCCGTGAGAGGCCCTGTCACACGATGAGCAGCACTACCAACACGTCGACGCACCACACGTCCACGATCGGCGCGATCGGGGCGCCCAGCCGGCGCAACACCGAGCTGGCGCTGCTGGTCTTCGCGGTCGCCATCCCGGTGTTCGCGTACGCCAACGTCGGTCTGGCCATCAACAACGAGGTGCCCTCCGGACTGCTCAGCTACGGGCTCGGCCTCGGCCTGCTGGCCGGCGTCGCCCACCTGGTCGTCCGCAAGTTCGCCCCGTACGCGGACCCGTTGCTGCTGCCGCTGGCCACCCTGCTGAACGGCCTCGGTCTGGTCGTCATCTGGCGGCTGGACCAGTCGAAGCTGCTGCAGGCACAGCGCGCCTACTTCGAGGCCGCGCCCCGGCAGCTGCTGTACACGGCGCTGGGCATCGCCCTGTTCGTGGTCGTCCTGATCTTCCTGAAGGACCACCGCGTCCTGCAGCGCTACACCTACGTCTCGATGTTCTGCGCCCTGGTGCTGCTCATCCTGCCGCTGGTGCCGGGCCTGGGCGCGGACATCTACGGCGCCAAGATCTGGATCAAGATCCCCGGTCTCGGCTCCCTGCAGCCCGGTGAGTTCGCCAAGATCGTCCTCGCGGTGTTCTTCGCCGGCTACCTCATGGTCAAGCGGGACGCGCTCGCGCTCGCCAGCCGCCGCTTCATGGGGTTGTACCTGCCGCGCGGACGCGACCTCGGCCCCATCCTGGTCGTCTGGGCGCTCTCGATCCTCATCCTGATCTTCGAGACCGACCTGGGCACCTCGCTGCTGTTCTTCGGCATGTTCGTGATCATGCTGTACGTCGCCACCGAGCGGACCAGCTGGATCGTCTTCGGTCTGCTGATGTCCGCCGCGGGCGCCGTCGGCGTGGCGAGCTTCGAGACGCACGTGAAGATGCGTGTGCAGGCGTGGCTCGACCCGTACCGCGAGTACCAGCTGAGCCGCCAGGGCCTGGCCGGGCACTCCGACCAGCTGCAGCAGGCGCTGTGGGCCTTCGGCTCCGGCGGCACCCTCGGCAGCGGCCTCGGTCAGGGCCACTCCGACCTGATCCGGTTCGCCGCCAACTCGGACTTCATCCTCGCCACCTTCGGCGAGGAGCTGGGCCTGGCCGGGATCATGGCGATCCTGCTGATCTACGGCCTGATCGTGGAGCGCGGCGTGCGCACCGCACTGGCCGCCCGCGACCCGTTCGGCAAGCTGCTCGCCATCGGCCTGTCCGGCGCCTTCGCGCTGCAGGTCTTCGTGGTGGCCGGCGGTGTGATGGGCCTGATCCCGCTGACCGGTATGACGATGCCGTTCCTGGCCTACGGTGGGTCGTCCGTGCTGGCCAACTGGGCACTGATCGGCATCCTGATCAGAATCAGCGACACCGCGCGCCGACCGGCCCCCGCACCCGTCACCAACCCCGACGCCGAGATGACCCAGGTGGTCCGCCCGTGAACAAGCCCCTGCGCCGGATCGCGATCTTCTGCGGCCTCCTCGTTTTCACGCTGCTGCTGCGCGACAACTGGCTCCAGTACGTCAAGGCCGACAGCCTCGCGGACGCCGACGACAACCGCCGCGTCGCCATCGCCCGTTACTCCGTGCCCCGCGGCGACATCATCGTCGACGGCGTGCCGATCACCGGATCGAAGGAGACGGACACCAGCGGGCTGAACGACCTGAAGTACAAGCGGACCTACAAGGACGGCCCCATGTGGGCGCCGGTCACCGGGTACGCCTCGCAGGCCTACGGCGCCACCCAGCTGGAGAACCTGGACGACAAGATCCTCACCGGCAACGACGACCGCCTGTTCTTCCGCAACACCCTGGACATGATCACCGGGAAGCCGAAGCAGGGCGGCAACGTCGTCACCACGCTGAACGCGGCCGCGCAGAAGGCTGCCTTCGACGGGCTGAAGGGTCACGGCAAGGGAGCCGTCGTCGCGCTGGAGCCGTCCACCGGCAAGATCCTGGCGCTGGCGTCCTACCCGTCGTACGACCCCTCGTCGTTCGCCGGCATGTCCAACGAGGACGCGAAGGCCTGGCAGAAGCTGCAGAAGGAGAACGACCCGAACGACCCGATGCTGAACCGGGCGCTGCGCGAGACCTACCCGCCGGGCTCCACCTTCAAGGTGGTCACCGCGGCCGCGGCGCTGGAGAACGGCCTGTACCCCTCGGCCGACCAGCCCACCGACACGCCGGACCCGTGGATCATGCCGGGCACCGTCACGCCCCTGAACAACGAGGGCAACATCCCCTGCAAGAACGCCACCATGCGCGTCGCGCTGAAGTACTCCTGCAACACGGTCTTCGGCAAGATCGGAGCCGACCTCGGCCAGGACAAGATGCTCGCCGAGGCGGAGAAGTTCGGCTTCAACAGTGAGCAGTTCACGCCGGTGCGGTCCAACGCCTCGAACTTCTCCAAGGACATGAACGCCTCGCAGGTCGCGCTGTCCTCCATCGGCCAGTTCAACACCGCCGCGACCCCGCTGCAGATGGCCATGGTGGCCGCCGCGGTCGCCAACGACGGCAAGCTGATGCAGCCGTACATGGTGGACAAGCTGCAGTCGTCGAACCTCGACACCCTGGAGCAGACCGAGCCCGAGGAGCTGAGCCGGCCGCTGTCGTCGAAGAACGCGCAGATCCTGCAGTCGATGATGGAGACCGTCGTCAAGGACGGTACGGGCACCAACGCCCAGATCCCGGGCGTCACCGTGGGCGGCAAGACCGGTACCGCGCAGCACGGCGTCAACAACAGCGAGAAGCCGTACGCGTGGTTCATCTCCTACGCGAAGCTGCCCGACGGCAGCTCGCCGGTGGCCGTGGCCGTGGTGGTCGAGGACGAGGCGGCCAACCGCCAGGACATCTCCGGTGGCGGTCTCGCGGCCCCCATCGCGAAGAACGTCATGAAGGCGGTCATCGACTCGAAGAAGTGACCGCCGCCACGACCCCTACACATCGGTGCACGTGGCGATACCGGTCCTGTATCGGGTGGCGGGCTTGGCCAGGTCACACAGAGCGAGCCGGGTACGGTAGGCCCGGACGGCAGCTCCGGCGGCACACGTGGTGCCGGTCCGGGACCGACGGAGAGGGCTGGTAGGTAGCTATGGAAGAGCCGCGTCGCCTCGGCGGCCGGTACGAGCTGGGCCAGGTGCTCGGCCGTGGTGGCATGGCGGAGGTGTACCTCGCGCATGACACCCGCCTGGGTCGCACCGTGGCGGTGAAGACACTGCGCGCCGACCTGGCGCGCGACCCTTCCTTCCAGGCCCGGTTCCGCCGGGAGGCCCAGTCGGCCGCCTCGCTCAACCACCCCGCGATCGTCGCGGTCTACGACACGGGCGAGGACTACATCGACGGGGTCTCGATCCCGTACATCGTCATGGAGTACGTCGACGGCTCCACCCTCCGCGAGCTGCTGCACAGCGGTCGCAAGCTGCTGCCGGAGCGGGCCATGGAGATGACCATCGGCATCCTCCAGGGCCTGGAGTACGCGCACCGCAACGGCATCGTCCACCGCGACATCAAGCCGGCCAACGTCATGCTGACGCGCACCGGCCAGGTCAAGGTGATGGACTTCGGCATCGCCCGTGCCATGGGTGACGCCGGCATGACGATGACGCAGACCGCCGCCGTCATCGGCACCGCGCAGTACCTCTCTCCGGAGCAGGCCAAGGGCGAGCAGGTCGACGCCCGCTCCGACCTGTATTCGACGGGGTGCCTGCTGTACGAGCTGCTGACGGTCCGCCCGCCGTTCGTGGGCGACTCCCCGGTCGCCGTCGCCTACCAGCACGTCCGTGAGGAACCGCAGCCGCCGAGCGTCTTCGACCCGGAGATCTCCCCGGAGATGGACGCGATCGTGCTGCGGGCCCTGGTCAAGGACCCCGACTACCGCTACCAGACCGCCGACGAGATGCGCGCCGACATCGAGGCCTGCCTCGACGGCCAGCCGGTCGCGGCCACCGCGGCCATGGGCACCGTCGGCTACGGCACCTACGGCGACGACCAGCCCACCACGGCTCTGCGCCCCGACTCCGGCGCCCCGGCCACGACGACGATGCCGCCCGTGACCCCGGACGACGGCGGCTACGGCTACGACGAACGGCCCGGACGGCGCCGGCAGAAGAAGTCCCACACCTCGACGATCCTGCTCGTCGTCGCCGGCATCCTGGTCCTCGCGGGCGCCGTCCTCATCGGCAGGATGCTCACCACCGGACACGGTGTCGGCAACGACAAGGTGAACGTGCCGAACTTCGTCGACCACACCAAGGCGGACGCCGAGAAGATGGCGGAGAACGTCGGCCTGGAGGTCACATTCACCGAGCAGCCCTGCGACAACGAGCCCAAGGGCAGGGTCTGCTCGCAGGACCCGGCCAAGGACACGGAGATCAAGAAGGGCGAGACGGTCAGCCTGGTGCTGTCGACCGGCGCGCCGAAGGTGCTCGTGCCCGACGTGACGGGTCTCACCTTCGAGACGGCCCAGTCCCAGCTCGAGGCCAAGGGCTTCAAGGTCGAGCAGAAGACCGAGGAGTCCGACCGGCCCGAGGGCGTCGTCATCTCCCAGGACCCCGCCGGTGACCAGGAGGTGGAGAAGGGCTCCACGATCACTGTCACGGTCGCCAAGCCGGTCGAGAGGGTCCCGGTACCGGACGTCCTCAACAAGACCTGCGAGGAAGCCACGGCCCAGCTGCAGGGCAGCGGTCTGAAGGCCAGCTGCGTCCAGGAGGACACCACCGACCCGAACCAGATCGACAAGGTCTTCGAGATCTCGCCGGCGGCAGGCACCCCGGTCGAGAAGGGCTCCACGGTGACCCTCAAGATCGGCAAGCAGGCGCCGCCACCGCAGCAGACGCCGGTCCCGCAGGTCCGCGGTCACAAGCTCGGTGAGGCGCAGCAGATCCTCTCGCAGGCCGGCTTCACCAACATCAAGGTCAACGGCAGCCAGGATCCCAACGCGTTCGTCATCGCCCAGGACCCGCAGCCGAACCAGCCGGTCGACAACCCCGCCGGCACGCAGATCACCCTGACGGCGATCGGGGGCGGCCCGGGCGGCCCCAACCCGGCGGCCGACCGAGGCGGCCACAACGGCGGCTTCTTCGGCTGATCCGCGGCTGATCCGCTCTTGAGCAGGTGGGCCTCTGCCGGGACATGGTCCCGGCAGAGGCCCACCTGTGCATGTCCTGCACGTGCATGTCCTGCACGTGTATGTCCTGCGTGCTGTGCGCGAGGTGCCCCGCGGCCGTGCCGCACGAGACGTGCCCGGCGGCCGGACGGTCACCTCACCGCAGTTCCTCGGGCGGCGTCCGCTCGCTGTCCACCTTCTCCACGCGGTCCAGCTCGCCCCAGACCACGTACCGGTACCGGCTGGTGTACACCGGCGTACAGGTCGTCAGGGTGATGTAGCGGCCGGGCTTCTTCACGCCCGCCTCCTTCGGGACCTGCGCGATGACGTCCACGTTGTACTTCGAGGTCTCGGGGAGGATCGCGAAGACCTTGTAGACGTACCAGTTGTCACGCGTCTCGAAGACGATCGGGTCGCCCTTGTGCAGCTTGTCGATGTTGTGGAACTTCGCGCCGTGGCCGTCCCGGTGGGCGGCCAGGGTGAAGTTGCCGTCCTTGCCGCTCGTCGGCAGCGTCGCCTTGACCGGGTCGACGTAGTAGCCGGCCACGCCGTCGTTGAGGACGTCCGGCGAGGTGCCCTTCTTCACCAGGACCTCGCCGTTGTGCATGGCCGGCACATGGAGGAAGCCGATGCCGTCCTTGGTGTCCAGGGCGCCCGGGCCGCTGGGGGCGGGGTGGGCCCACTGCTCGCGGACCTTGTCGGCCTGCCGGTCGGCCGTGCGGTCCGCCATGACGTTCGTCCACCACAGCGAGTAGACGACGAACAGCCCGAGCACCAGGCCCGCCGTGATGAGAAGTTCACCGAGGACGCTGACGGCCTGCGCCAGGCGGCCGGTGCCGCGGCGCGGACGCCGTTCGGTGTCGTCGTCGGTGTGCTCTGTCGTGCCGTCCGTGGTCGCTGCCACTGTCATCCGCCCTTGTCTTCGCGGCTCTCAATCGACGAGCGCATCCGGCTTGCCCTTGCTGCGCGGCCGTTCCTCGACCATCTTGCCCCAGACGATCAGGCGGTACTTGCTCGTGAACTCCGGCGTGCAGGTGGTGAGGGTGATGTAGCGTCCGGGCTTGGTGAAGCCGGAGCCCGCCGGGATCGGATCGAGAACGGCGGTGTTCGAAGGCGAGGTCACCGGCAGCATCGACGTCATCTTGTAGACGTAGTAGGTGTCCTGCGTCTCCACGACGATCGGGTCACCGGGCGTGAGCCTGTTGATGTAGCGGAACGGCTCGCCGTGCGTGTTGCGGTGGCCCGCGAGCCCGAAGTTGCCGGTCTTCGCGTCCGGCATCGCGGTGTCGAAGCTCCCGGGCCCGTAGTGGCCGACCATGCCCTTGTCGAGCACCTTGGTCTTGTCGGTGCCCTCGGCGATCGGCACCACCACGTCGAGCTTGGGGATGTGCAGGATCGCGAAGCCCTGCCCCGGTTCGAACGTCCCCGGCGCACGCTTGCCGCTGGCCCAGTCGTCCTGCAACTGGTGCGCCTCGTGCCCGGCCTGCTGATGGGCGCGCACGTTCGACCACCACAGCTGGTAGGTGACGAACAGCAGCATCACCACGCCGGTGGTGATGAACAGCTCGCCGATGATCCGGCTGGCGACGACCCCCGGGCTCGGTCTGCGGGCCCGGGCCAGCCGGCGTGCCTCCACGCGGCTCAGCGGGGCGGACGGATCCCGGGGGGCCGTCCGCTGGGGCACCCTCGGTCCGCTGCCGGCCGCACGGCGGCCGCGGCGGCGTTTGGCGGCCCGTCTGCGCGCCGCCCGGCCGCCGGTCGCGGGCGGGGCCTCCCGGCGCCCGTGGGAACCGTGCGCCGCGGTGCCCGCGGAGTCCGGCGGGGCCGACGGGGAGGGGATGCGCAGCGCCATCGTCTCCGCGTCGTCGGCCACGGGCGGCTCCCCGGAGCCGTCGGGCGGCGGATACGGCGTCCCCGAACCGTGCGGGTCGTACGGCGCCGTGCGCGGCTCCCAGGGGGCGTCGTACGCCCCCGCCGGATACCAGTCGGCTCCGGACTCGCGCTCGGGGCGCAGCGCCGTCACGCCGTGGCCCTGCCCACCACCGGGGCGAGCCCCTCGGACCGCGCCACGGCATCCTCGTCGCCGCACTCCACGAGCCAGTTGGCGAGCATCCGGTGCCCGTGCTCGGTGAGCACCGACTCCGGGTGGAACTGCACGCCCTCCACCGGCAGTTCGCGGTGGCGCAGGCCCATGACGATGCCGTCGCGGGTGCGGGCGGTGACCTCCAGCTCGTCCGGGACGGTCGCGGGCTCGGCCGCCAGCGAGTGGTAGCGGGTCGCGGTGAAGGGGGAGGGCAGGCCGGCGAACACCCCCTTGCCCTCGTGCTCCACCAGGGAGGTCTTGCCGTGCAGCAGCTCGGGGGCCCGGCCGACCACACCGCCGTGAGCGACCTGGATGGACTGCATGCCCAGGCACACGCCGAAGACCGGCACGCCGGTGGCCGCGCAGTGCCGGACCATGTCCACGCACACGCCCGCCTGTTCCGGTGTGCCCGGTCCGGGCGACAGCAGCACGCCGTCGAAGCCGTCCTGGGCGTGCTCCGTACGCACCTCGTCGTTGCGCAGCACCTCGCAGGCGGCGCCCAGCTGGTACAGGTACTGCACGAGGTTGTAGACGAAGCTGTCGTAGTTGTCGACGACGAGGATCCGTGCGCTCACTGGTTGTTCACCGTCACATCGTTGAAGGGAAGCAGCGGCTCGGCCCACGGGAAGACGTACTGGAACAGGACATAGACGACGGCCAGGATCAGCACCAGTGAGATCAGCGCCTTCACCCAGGTGTTGCCCGGCAGATGCCGCCAGATCCAGCCGTACATGCCGTCCCTTCCCTCGCATCACGGCACGGGTCTCCCGCCGCTTTCGTCCACCAGACTAGCGGCGCGACGCCCCGGACAGGCGGTCGTCCACAAGGTGCTGGTACGGCCTTCACCACCGTGCGCCCCGGGGCGCCGCCCCGCGCCCGGTTCAGTGTGCGGCGGGGGAATCCAGCGGCTCGGCGTACTGCAGGTCCACGGTCCCGGTGTAGCCGGGGAGGGTCACCGTGCCGTCGTCGGTGACCTTCCAGCCGAGCCCGTAGACGTTGACGTACACCATGTAGTTCTGGATCGCCGGGGAGTCGGCGAGCGCTCGGCGGAGCTTGTCGGGGTCGCCGACCGCGGTGATCTTGTACGGCGGGGAGTAGACGCGGCCCTGGAGGATCAGGGTGTTGCCCACGCAGCGCACCGCGCTGGTGGAGATCAGCCGCTGGTCCATGACCTTGATGCCCTGCGCGCCGCCGTGCCACAGCGCGTTGACCACGGCCTGCAGGTCCTGCTGGTGGATGACCAGGTAGTCGGGCTGCGGCTCGGGGTAGCCGGGGAGCTTGGCGGTGGCGTTCGGGGGCGCGTCGTTGAGGGTGACGGTGATCGCCCGGCCCTTCAGCGGCCGGGTGCCCGCGCTCTTCTCCAGACCGGCGAGCTTGTCGTCCTCGGCCGCGGTGCCGCCGTCGTCGCGGCGGGCGAGGGACTCCACCTCGCCGCGCAGGGCCGCGTTGGACGCGTCCAGTTCCTGGTTCTTGCGGCTGCGTTCCTGGATGAGGTCGGACAGCTTCAGCAGGGAGGAGTCCGTCCGTATGTCGGTGCCCTTGGCGGTGTGGAAACTGGTGAAGAAGAGCAGCCCGGCGAGAGCGAAGACGGACGCGGTGAGGATCCGCACGGGCCGCACCCGGCGCGGTCCGCCCGGACGGACACCCGGACCGGGGCGCGTTCCCGGGAAGTCGGCGGAATTGCTCAACGTACCCTTATCTCCTTCGGCGCCGTGGAAGCACTACGCTAACGGACGCCCGGGGGAGTGCTCAGTTTCCCCTTGTAGGCTGCCCCGAGCCAGCCCGTATCCTTGCGCGGCCACGCAGCGCATCGACAGGAGAGACCCTCGTGCCGAAGTCACGTATCCGCAAGAAGGCCGACTACACGCCGCCGCCGACCAAGCAGGCCGCGAGCGTCAAGCTGCAGAGCCGCGGGTGGGTGGCCCCCGTCATGCTCGCGCTGTTCGTCATCGGTCTGGCCTGGATCGTCGTCTTCTACGTCACCGACGGCTCGCTGCCCGTGGAACAGCTGGAGAACTGGAACATCGTGGTGGGATTCGGCTTCATCGCGGCCGGGTTCGGCGTCTCCACGCAGTGGAAATAGGCGGCCGGAAGCAGGACGTCCGGGCGGTGCGCACGGCTCTGCCCACGGCCTTCCGCTGAGTTATCCACAGGGCTGGTGGAATTTCCACACGGAGGCTGGGGAAAAGCCGACGATCTGTGGATAACCAGTCGCCCCTTGACGCCGGTAGGACTGTCGCACCGCTCCGGCGAACACCTGCGAGACCCGGGCTGACCTGCGCAAACTCAGGTGAGCAGCGATGGCCCCACCTGATCGCGCACAGTGTGCACAAGATCGGCCACCGTTTGTGGACAACTGTGCGTACGCGCACTCGTCCGGGGCGCCCGGGGCTCCCGTCAGGTGAGCTGGGCGGTTCTCAGCAGGGTCACGACGACCACGGCCGCCAGCATCAGCGCACAGGTGCCGTACTGCACCAGGGCCCGGCGGCGGCGCGGAGCGTGGACCATCGCGTAGCCGACGACCACCCCGGTCACCAGGCCGCCGACGTGCGCCTCCCAGGCGATGCCGCCCCAGGTGAAGGTGATGATCAGGTTGATCACCAACAGGGCGACGACCGGGCGCATGTCGTAGCGCAGCCGCCGCATGAGCACGGCCGTCGCGCCGAACAGGCCGAAGATGGCGCCCGAGGCACCGACCGAGGGCTGGTTCTGCTCGGCCAGCAGATAGCTCAGCGCGCTGCCGGCCAGCCCGGAGACCAGGTACAGCGCGAGGTAGCGGGCCCGGCCCAGGGCCGCCTCCAGCGGGCCGCCGATCCACCACAGGCTGAGCATGTTGAACGCGATGTGCACATAGCCGCCGTGCAGGAACATCGCGGTCAGCAGCCGGTACCACTGGCCCTGCGCGACGCCCTGGACGCCTTCGACGCCCGGCTGGTACGCCTGGCCGAGCAGCTCGAACCGGTAGGTGAAACGGTCGCCGACGGCCAGCTGCACCAGGAAGAAGGCCACGTTCAGGCCGATGAGCACCTTGGTGACGAGCCGGGGGTCGGCGGCGACGACGCCGCCGGCGAGGGTGCGCGGCCGGGTGGCGGCCGGCGCCGGTCCCACGCCGGAGCCCTGCCGGGCGCACTGCGGGCAGTGGAAGCCGACCGCAGCGTTCACCATGCACTCCGGGCAGATCGGCCGCTCGCAGCGGGTGCAGCGGATGCCGGTCTCACGGTCCGGGTGGCGGTAGCACACCGGCAGGTCCGGGGCGCCGTGGCCGTCGTCCGCCGGCCCGTCGCCGACCGGACCGCGGCCGGCCGCGCCCCGCTCCAGCGGGCCCTGCGGGCTGCCTGGTGCCTGGTCCATTCGGTCCCCTCGTGTTCGTCGCGGACGGCGGCACGTCAGGGCCATGCCGCGGAGTGCACCGCACCGCCCCGCCCATCCCTACGGACGAGCGGGGCGTTTGGTTCCCGGCACGGTCCGCTCCCGCCGGGCCCGGTGCGGTCTCGAGCGGTCCGTCAGGCGTCGCCCGAGATGACGACCGACTCGATGACGACGTCACTGACCGGACGGTCGTTGCGCGGGTTGGTCTTCGTGTTCGCGATGGCGTCCACGACCTTCTGGCTCGCCTCGTCGGTGACCTCGCCGAAGATGGTGTGCTTGCGGGTCAGCCAGGCCGTCGGGGCGACGGTGATGAAGAACTGCGAGCCGTTGGTGCCCGGGCCGGCGTTGGCCATCGCCATCAGGTACGGCCGGTCGAAGCGCAGGTCCGGGTGGAACTCGTCCTCGAAGGTGTAACCCGGACCGCCGGTGCCGTTGCCCAGGGGGTCACCGCCCTGGATCATGAAACCGCTGATCACCCGGTGGAAGACCGTGCCGTCGTACAGCTTGTCCGTGGACTTCTTGCCGGTGGCGGGGTGCGTCCACTCGCGCTCGCCCTTGGCGAGCTCCACGAAGTTGCGGACCGTCTTCGGGGCGTGGTCCGGCAGAAGCCGGACCTTGATGTCGCCGTGGTTGGTCTTCAGGGTGGCGTAGAGCTGCTCAGCCACGATCTGCCTTCCGTTGTCTTCCTTTAGCTCCCCGATCCTCGCACGCCCCGTGCCGCGCGTCCCCGGCGGCCGCTCGACGCGCACCGCGGGACGGAAGCCGGTTGCGGAAATCGGGGCGGATCCGCCCGGGTCGGGGATGGTGCGCACCGATCCGTGGAAAGGTCGCGAAAAGCTCTCTTTTCCCCTGTTGATCCCCTTCAGACCCGTTCGTCCCTTGTCCCGTCCCATCGTCTCCCGTGGACCCCGTCACCGGAAGGGCTCCGGGGGACCGAGTCGCCGCCCGTGACCCGGTTGCCCGCTCTCGCATGCCCAGGGGTCCTGTGACAGGCATGATCCGTAAATGGGTGGAAAGTCGATTCCCCGTACGCCACCGAGGAGGAGGAACCCGTGACCCGCATCGACAGCGTGCGCGCCGCGACCGGATCGGCGAAGGACAGCGTGCTGCACGCCGCGGAAGTGGTGGCGCCCTACGCCGACACGGCCAGGGAGAGGGCCGCGGCCTACGCGCACGAGGCCCGCGTACGGCTGGCACCGAAGGTGTCCCTGGCCGCCGACCAGGCCCGTGCCCAGTACGGCGCCTACGTCGCACCCCGGCTGGAGCAGGCCCGTGTGCAGGCCATGACGTATGTGCCGCCGAAGCTGGACCAGGCCGCCCAGGTGGCCGCCTGCCGCACCCGTCAGGCCGCGCGCAGGGCCGCCGAGTACTCCCGGCCGCGCATCGAGCAGGCACGGGCCGTCGCCGGCCCGGCGGCCGACGAGGCCGCCGCACGCAGCGCCGCCGCGCTGCTCGCGCTGCGCGGCCAGGTCCCGCCGGAGAAGATCCAGAAGCTCGCCCGCAAGCACAGCCGGCGCTGTCGGGCCGGCCGCGTGGCCAAGCTGCTCGCGATCGCGGGCGTCCTGGCGGGCGGCGCCTTCGCGGCCTGGAAGTGGTGGGACAAGCAGGCCAACCCCGACTGGCTGGTGGAGCCCCCGGCCGCGACCGAGGTGCCCGAGACCGGCCGGCTGTCCGCCGTCGACGGCAGCGGCCGGACGACGACGGAGCCGGGCCCGCAGGAGGCAGGGAGCACCGAGGAGCCGCCCACCGACCGCGACGACCGGGCCTGACCGCCCGGCCCGCCCCGGACGCCCGCACCGTCCCCTCGACCGCGCAGCTCCCCTCCGCTCGGCCCGCCCGACCCGAAGGGGAGCTTTCTCTGCCGCGAACAGCAAACCACCCGAACCGGCCCGAACCACCGCCGCCCGGCTGTCTCCCCTCGATGCCGCCCCGGCCTCCCGCCGGCGGCCGCCCCGTCCCCGTTCCACCCGCCCGTCCGGCCTGTTTGCACCAGCGACGGCCGCCTCGGTCTCCGCCCGCCACGGTCGCGCTCGGTGACCGGGCGGACGTCACCGGTGACGGTTCCCGAGGTGCGCCGTTCGCCTCTCCCGCGGTGCCGCACCCGGCACGCTGCGGCAGACTCGGGTAACGGAGAGGTGCCCGGCCGACCCCTGTGAGGCCCGCGTGCTCGATGTGCCGTTCTGGCTCTGGGCGGTCTTCGCCGCCGTGGTCGTCGCCTCACTGGTGACCGACCTGCTGGCC
Source organism: Streptomyces thermoviolaceus (assembly GCF_045209695.1). Taxonomy (NCBI): domain Bacteria; kingdom Bacillati; phylum Actinomycetota; class Actinomycetes; order Kitasatosporales; family Streptomycetaceae; genus Streptomyces; species Streptomyces thermoviolaceus. The sequence continues at coordinate 3,058,691 of NZ_CP109280.1, forward strand.
CACCGCCACGAGCACGTCATCGGCTTCAAGGAGGCCACCGCCTGGAGCGGGCTGTGGGTCGGGCTCGCGCTCGTCTTCGGCGTGGTCGTCTTCCTCGTCCTCGGCGGGACGGCCGGCACGGAGTACATCACGGCGTGGCTGCTGGAGAAGAGCCTGTCGGTCGACAACCTCTTCGTGTTCGCCCTGATCTTCTCCTACTTCCGGCTGCCCCGCGCCTACCAGCACCGGGTGCTGTTCTTCGGGGTGATCGGGGCCCTGGTGTTCCGCGGTCTCTTCCTCGCCGCCGGTGTGGCCGTGGTCAGCCGCTTCACCGCCGTCCTGTTCGTCTTCGCCGCGATCCTCTTCTACAGCGTCTACAAGATCCTCGCAGGGCAGGACGAGAGCTTCGACCCCGGCCGCAGCATCGCCGTCCGGCTGCTGCGCACCATGATCCCGGTGCGGAGCGAGTACGCGGGCACGAAGTTCTTCGTCAAGGAAGCCGGGCGGCGCACGGCGACTCCCCTGCTCGCCGTCGTCGCCGCGATCGAGGCCGCCGACCTGGTCTTCGCCGTGGACAGCGTCCCGGCCGTGCTGGCCGTCAGCGACGACGTCTTCATCGTCTACACCAGCAACGCCTTCGCCATCCTGGGTCTGCGCGCCCTGTACTTCATGCTGTCGGGACTGCTGGACCGGTTCCGTCACCTCAGCAAGGGCCTGGCGGTCATCCTGGGGTTCATCGGGGTGAAGCTGGTCCTGCAGGCCTGCCACAAGCTCGTCAGCCCCGCGGTGCCCGAGATCCCCACCCTGGTCAGCCTCGGCGTGATCGTCGTCGTGCTGGCGGTCTCGGTGGCCTGGAGCCTGCTCCGCCCGGCCGAGGCGGCCGACCTCCCGGACACCGCGGGACCGGCCGGGACGCCCGGCAGCGGAGCCCCGGCGTCCGGCACCGCGGGAAAAGGCCCGGACGCTTCCGGGCCGCCGCCCGGGCCCACGCCTCCCGGTTCCACGCCCCCTGGTCCCGCACCACCGGGCGAGCCACCCGGCTCGGAGCGGTGACACCTGCCCAACTTCCCCGTGTCGGTACGTACTTCACTGGAGGGGACCGGCGCTCCGGCCCCGGCCCACGCGCCGGTGCACCCTGTCCCGGCCCGCCGGACGGACCGCGCCCCTGGTGCGGGCGTCCGGGCGGGGCATCGTCAGGCGGAAGCGAGGGGCACCGAGCGCGTCCGGCCGGCCCGGGACCCAACGGCCGCTCAGTGCGGTGCAACGGCCTCCGACAGCGCGAGACGCCCTCCGGATCACCGATCCGAAGGGCGTCTGACCTGCGGTGGAGCCTAGGGGAGTCGAACCCCTGACATCTGCCATGCAAAGACAGCGCTCTACCAACTGAGCTAAGGCCCCGGAAGGGAAGGCCCGGCCGGAGGAACGGCCCACCGGTCGGCACCGCACAACAGAGTACCGGGTCTTCCCCTGGATCCGGCAAAAAGATTGGGGGTCCCCCTCGACGACCACGCTCCGTAAGATGCTCCGCGTGGTTCGCTACAGCGAACCGCCTACTCGGGGAAGCGATGGGGAGACGCAATGGACGCCGCACAGCAGGAAGCCACCGCCAGAGCGCGGGAACTGCAGCGGAACTGGTACGGGGAGCCCTTGGGGACGCTCTTCCGCAGGCTCATAGACGACCTCGGGCTCAACCAGGCCCGTCTTGCGGGGGTGCTGGGGCTGTCCGCACCGATGCTGTCGCAGCTGATGAGCGGCCAGCGCGCGAAGATCGGCAATCCCGCGGTGGTCCAGCGCGTGCAGCTGCTGCAGGAGCTGGCGGTCCAGGTGGCGGACGGCAGTGTCAGTGCCGCCGAGGCCACCGAGCGCATGGAGGAGATCAAACGGTCTCAGGGAGGGGCGGTGCTCACCAACACCACGCAGCACGTGACCAGTTCGAGCGCGCCGACGGTCAAGCGGGTGGTCCGCGAGATCCAGTCGCTGCTGCGCTCGGTGGCCGCCGCGAGCGACATCATCGAGGCCGCGGACAGCCTCGCACCCACCCACCCCGAACTCGCCGAATTCCTGCGGGTGTACGGAGCCGGCCGCACCGCCGACGCGGTCGCCCACTACCAGGCCCACCAGAGCTGACGGCACCGTCGGACGCCGTCGAGCTCCTGCGCCGAGGAACCCGCCGACCGGCCCGGCGCGCCCTCTTCTGCCACGGCACCGGCACCCGGCGGCAGACACCCGCGCACCGCACGACCCGCACCGGCCGACGAGCCGTACCGGCCGCCGCCGGCGACCCGAGGCAGGGGCCGAGCCAGGCGTACGCCGGGCGACGCCGCGACCGGCGTACGCCTGGTCCCGCGCGGCCGCACACCGGGCGATACGACGCCGCCGAGCCGAATCCCTCCACCGGCCCTCACCCGGCAGGACGTCGCCCGTACCCGCCGCGCGTCGCCGCGCACCTCGTCCGTTGCGCCCGGCGACGCCTACCGCATCTCCGCCGGCCCCGCAACCGGAGCCAGCGGCGCGTCCGGCGCCCGGCAACACGAAACCCCGACCGCTGCGGCGGCCGGGGTCTGCTCAGAATCGACTGTGGGTGATCAAGAACCCGTGGACACGGAGTCGGTGGCCTCCGTCCACAGGTCCTGCTCGGCGCGATCGGCCTGGATCTGGCGGTACACGAGGAGCCCGCCGATGGCGGCCAGTGCGACCAGGAGAAGCTTCTTCACCGCGCGACCTCGTCTTTCGTTGACGTAGAGGACCTCTGGCGCCCGACTATACACACCGGCACGAACTCGCTTGCGGCCCGTGCCCGCCCTCAACTGCCCTGGCACGAGCCGCGTCAGACGCCTCACCAGCCGCTTCGGCCGGAGCGTGACGAGCCCCGCACGGACGGTGACTTTGTCCACGCTCCTCCCTTCATCTCACTTTTTCGCCGCTCATGCGTCCATCCGAGTGGTGTTCATCGGAAGATCCCGGCACCCCGAGCGTCGGTCCACCACTTCGCGGCCCACATACACATCATGAGCAAAGTACGCAAATCGCCCAACCCGAAAGTGAGGGGCCATGGACCAGCACAAGGTCAAGAAGCTGTGGACCGCCATCGTCACCGCCTTTCTCGCGCTCTGCACGGCGCTCGGACTGATCACCACGACCGCCGCCACCACGGCCACCGCCGCGACGCAGCCCGAGGCGGCACCCAAGAGCACGACCCGGGTGCCAGTCAGGACGATCTCACCGTGGTCCAGGCTTCAGGCCCGCTCCCTGCCCCCCACGATGAAGCAGAGGATCCGCGCCGAGGCCCACGGCAAGAGCCCCCGCTGCCGCCACCGTCCGCTCTCCGAAGCTCCCTCGCTCGCGACGGACCCGGTGTGCGCCCCCGTCGCCCCACCGTCCCGGCCCCACATCCCCCTGCAGCGCTGACAGTGCCGGCCCGGAACCTCCGGGTCCTCCAGCCACCACCATGACGTAACGGCGATCTGCGTACAGGACCACCGTCACCTCGGCACCATCGCACCCATCACACAGATCCCCGGCCGCTCGCGGCCGGGGATCTCGCGTCGTACGGGCCTGTACGGACCTGTCACGACGGCCCGCCTCTCCTACACGATCCACTCGGCCCGGCCGAAACGTGCCTCTGCAGGCGGCACACACCGCCTCCCGGTTTCTGCGGCCCGTCAGGAGCGCCACGCCCGGCGCCACCGCGAACAGCGCGGCGAACGCGCCCACGACGAGTTCCCCCCGTGCGAGGCGACCGGACCCTGCCGACGACCACACCGACGACGAGCACGACCTAAGCCCGTATGGGCAGCCCTCACGCCGGCGCGCAGCACGTTCCGCACCGCGGCACGCGTGGCCCGCTTCGGTCGGCCGCCACCCCCCGTGCGCATCGAGCAGCAGAAAACCCCCGGCCCTGGTGGACCGGGGGTTTTCCCACTGTGGGGCTAACTGGATTTGAACCAGTGGCCTCATCCTTATCAGGTCGATCCCTACGCTGAGACAGCGTCGGACAACCGCCTCATGGCGCCGCGTCTATGTGTCTCGACATTCAGTGTTGGTCAGCGTCGTCCGCCTGTGTTGATGTCAGTGACTGATGTCAGCGGATAGGACCACCCTTGACAGGGCAGCTGCCGGTTCCTTCGTCGAGCGATGCCCAGCTGCCTGCTGCGCTACCGCATGTAGATCAAGACCATGAAGATCGCTACGAAGCCCACAACGAACCACCACGGTGGCCCCTTCTGGCGTGGTCGGTTCGACGCTATCCAACGCCCCCGGTGGTCCCGAGGCTGATACCCCCTACGTGATGTCACCCTGCCCTCCCCCGACTGGTGATGCTGGCCAGTGTGACAGGGAAATACGGCGCCATAGCGGCTTCCTGCACGACCACTTCATCACTAGGAGCGCACGGTCCCGCACCTGGCGTAGAGGTCGGCGGAGCGGCTTTGGGCTGGAGCTGCTTTGGCGCGAGTGATCATGGCCCCTTACGCTGGCCCGCGAATCGGGCAGGCTTGTGGACCTGCCCGCTAATGCCCGATCTGGGGCCATGATCTGCGAGGCTCGCGCCAAAGTGGCTGCCTAAAGCCGTGGAGCCGACCGGCCCCAGCCACGACGTGTTCTGACCTCATGCACAACGTGCCTGCCTCTTGGGCGGGAGTGGGCGGCTGGCGGTGCCGAGCGGGGCGGAGACATGAGCGCGGGCGCCGCCGGCCGCCCGCGCCCGCCCGGAGGAGCGAAGCGACGACGGGTGCTTGATGAGGTAGAGAAACCTGTAACGGGCTAGCCAGTCTTAGCTGCTCAGGCGGTACTCAAGGACATAGGAACCGGCGTCCAAGAGCATCTGGTTAACTTCGACCGGTCGGTCTTCGGCGGTGTAGGCAATCCGGCAGATCTCGATTACAGGCGTACCAGGAGCCAGTCCCAGAGCCGTCCGCTCGTCCTCGCTGGGCATGCGGGCGCGCAGCTCTTCACTGAACCGCACCGGCTCGGCTCCAAGCTCGGCAAGCCGGGCATAGCTGCCGCCTGGGCCGGTGTCCTCTTGCTCGATGGCGGTGCCTCGGACCAGTTCAGCGGGGAGGTACGACGTAGCCATCTGGACCGGACGGTCCTCCACGACGAACTTACGACTCCGGACGATGACCGGGGCGCCGGGCTCCAGGTTGAGACAACGGCTCACCTGATGAGGTGCCTTTGCCTCGTAGACCTGCACATCAGTCACTAGAGGCCGCTGGGCGACGTCTGCCGACCAGATGGATTGCCCAGCCGCCCACCGCGACTTGGCCAGCCGATCATTTGCCACACGCCGAATCGGCCGGAACTCCCTCACGTAGGTTCCAGAGCCTGGCCGGGCGACGGCGAGCCCCTCGCTCACGAGGATCTTCAACGCTTGGTTGGCGGTCATCTTGGCAACGCCGTACGTCCGTACAAGTGATGGCTCACCGGGCAACCGATCGCCCGGTGCCAGCTCACCGGATTCGATCCGCGCCCGGAGATCATCGGCAATCTGCCGCGCTGTCTCGGGCATAACTCTTGGCTCCTCAGGCTCCCTAGGGTGGTTCGCGATATCTACCCTAGCGCACCCCTCTCACACAGCGCCCCCGGAAACCCCTCTCACCGGCTCCCGAAGGGGCCTCTTACGCACTGCCGCCTGGAGCTCCTGAAAGCACCCGAGTGACATTGACATCCCTAGGGAGGTTCGCTTCAATCTCCCTAGGGATGTAGTCATCTCCGGTGCAGCAAGAAGGGGCGACGCCCTACCGCCAAGCAGACGCATCGCCCCTCGCGTCCCATTGAAGGGAGCTTCCATGATGCCTGCGACGCATACGGCTTCGCGAACGGTGTCTCTGTCCCCGGCCGTGCTCGCACAGCTGCCGAGTGTGGCGCTGACCCTCGCGTTGTACGCCTCGGACTACGTCCATGAACGCCGTCCGGACTTGGAGAAGGTCGCGGCCTTCATCGTCGACGGTGCCAACCGGTGGGGTCTGCCGGAGCTGATGAACAACGTCTGCCATCTGGTGGCGTTCTGGCAGATGTGCGACGACGACGCGTCCACCAGCGAAGCTTGGAGTGCGCATGAGAAGCGGTTCGACAACTACCGGATCCTCCACTGCACCCTCTCCAAGAGGCAGTTCGCGACGGTCCGCCGGCATCTGCGGGCCATGGCCACTGAGGCGGTGGCCGCGTGACGGTGTTCCCCGTCGCCCCGGAGGCCGTGGCCGGTGCCGCGGCCTCCCTGGGCACCGATCCCCTGACCCTCGCTGACCTGCTGCGGGTCGCCAATACCCCCGGCTTCGACCGCTGGCAGGAGCAGATCCGCCGCACCGGCGGCTGTGCCAACCCGATCCGCCTGCGGGGCTCGACGGTCACCCGCGACGCTAAAACCGGCGATGTCCTGTACTCCTACAGCACGGAGAGTGAGCCGGGCGGTGTGCTCCGGGTGGCCTGCGGCAACCGTCGTGCCTCCCGCTGCCCGGCCTGCGCCTGGACCTACGCGGGGGACACCTACCACCTGATCCGCGCCGGGATCATCGGCGACGAACGCAAGGACGTGCCCGCCACCGTGCGGGAGCACCCCCGTGTCTTCGCCACCCTCACCGCCCCCTCGTTCGGCCCGGTGCACAACCGGCCCGACACGGGGTGCTGCCGCTGTGGTGCCCGGCACGCCGAGGACGACCCCGCCCTGGGCACGGCCCTGGACCCGACCACGTACGACTACGCCGGAGCGGTGCTGTGGAACAACCACGCCGGGGATCTGTGGCGGCGCTTCACCATCTACCTGCGCCGGGAGATCGCTAAGCGTGCGGGCATCACCCAGACGGCCATGCGGGAGGTGTGCCGGGTCTCCTTCGGCAAGGTCGCCGAGTTCCAAAAGCGCGGCAACGTCCACTTCCACGCCGTCATCCGTCTGGACGGCCCCACCGGCCCGGACACCCCGCCGCCGGCCTGGGCCACCGTTGCTCTCCTGGACGCCTCCATCCGGGCTGCTGCCGCCCGGGTCGCCGTGCCGGTACCCGCCTCTAGTGGTCACCCGGCCCGCACCCTGCGCTGGGGCTCCCAGGTCGACGTGCGACCCATCGGCGCGCTGGGGCGCGAGGAGCTGACCGAGCAGGCCGTGGCCTCCTATGTGGCCAAGTACGCCACCAAGGCCGCCGAGACCACCGGCACCGTCGACCGCCGCATCGGCGAGCTGGCCGAGCTGGGCAAGCTGACCTTGCCCAACCACACACGGCGGCTCATCGAAGCGTGCTGGGCGCTCAACGACGCCTACCCCGACCGGCTGCTGGCCCGCTGGGCCCACATGCTCGGCTTCCGCGGCCACTTCTCCACCAAGTCCCGCCGCTACTCCACCACTCTCGGCGCCCTGCGCCAGGCCCGCGCCGACTACCGCGCCGCCCAGCAACGCGCCGCTCTCGGCCTGCCCGACCCCGACGACGAGGAAGCCACCACGCTCACCCTCGCCCACTGGACCTACGCCGGACAGGGCCACACCCCCGGCGAGTCCTGGCTCGCCGCCTCCATCGCCCGCGAAATCCGCCTCAACCGCGAAACAGCACGCGAAGCCCTGCAAGACGAACTGGCCTTGGAAGGAGCCACAGCATGACCACCGCACCCGTTGAGCTGTTGACCGTGCCGGAGGTCATGGCGCGGCTCAAGGTGGGCCGGACCAAGGTGTACGACCTGATCCGCACCAACCGCCTCGTCTCCATCAAGGTCGATGGATGCCGACGCATCCCGGATTACGCGGTCCGCGACTTCATCGCCGAGCAGATCGGGGAGGCTGCCTGATGGCGAAGCGTCGGCCCAATGGCGGCGGCACGATCACCAAACGGTCCGATGGTCGCTACCAGGGTGCTGCGTACGTGACCGACACGGACGGCAACCGGGTGCGCAAGTACGTGTATGGCCGGACCTGGGACGAAGCCAACGAGAAGCTCAGCAAGCTCCAGGACCAGGAGCGCAACGGTATTCCGGTACCGTCCCGGTCCTGGACGCTCGGCGAGTGGCTTGCCTACTGGCTGGAGCACATCATCGCTCCGGAACGCGAGTACAACACGTACGCCAAGTACGAGTCCAAGGTGAGGCTCTACCTCGTGCCTCACCTTGGGAAGAAGCCGTTAACCAAGCTCACCCCAGCGCAGATTCGCGCCTTCATGGCCACGCTGGCACGGGAGAAAGTCGGCGCCTCCACCCGCTTCGAGGTCCTCCGCGTCCTACGCAACGCGCTCAACCGGGCCATGCGCGAGGAGCTGGTCACGCGCAACGTCGCCCTCCTGGTCGACATGCCTAAGGTGCCCAAGGACAGAGGCACGGCGTGGAGCGCGCGGGAAGCGATCACGTTCCTCCGCTCGGTCCGCGCTCACCGCCTCTACGCGGCCTGTGTCCTCGTCCTGGTCCTCGGCCTCCGCCGCAGCGAGGTGCTCGGTCTTCGCTGGCAGGACATCGACTTCGAGGCCGGCCATGTCACCCCGGTCAAGCAGGTGCAGCGGGTCAAGGGCGTGGGCCTGGTCCTTAAGGACCTCAAGACGGAGTCCTCACAAGCCGTGCTCCCGCTCCCGGAGTTCTGCGCTCGCGTCCTGAAGGAGCGCCGGGAGCTTCAGGAGCTGGAACGGAAAATCGCCGGTGATCGCTGGGCACAGAAGCCGGACCATGACCTGGTCTTCTCCTCCGAGCACGGCGGCATGATCGACCCGGTGAACTTCTCCCGCACCTTCGACCGCCTCGTCAAGCGGGCTGGCGTCCGCCGCATCACGGTCGGCTGGCCCGGCACACCTGCGGAACCCTGCTTGCCTTCCTGAAAGTGCACCCAAAGGTGGCTCAGGCGATCCTTCGCCATAGCCAGATCAGCATGACCATGGACGTCTACACGCACGTGGTCGGCGAGAGTGAGCGGGAAGCGGTCGGCATGCTCGCCGAGCTACTGGAAGATCCGCTCATCGGCTGATGTCAGCCATGGATGTCAAAGACCCCCGATCCGTCCGGACCGGGGGTCTTCGCCCTGGTGGGGCTAACTGGATTTGAACCAGTGACCTCATCCTTATCAGGGATGCGCTCTAACCAACTGAGCTATAGCCCCGCCGCGCTCTGCGGTGTGTGTCCCGCGCGCTGACTCCTGAAGATTAGCGCACGAGGCGGTCAGTACCAAAATCGGTTGGCCGCGGGCCGCCGGTCGCGGGGCGCGCCACGCCGGCGGCGGGTGTCATTCGTCCTCGGCCAGGGTCACTTCCACGCCGCCGACGAAGCCGGCGGAGAGGTTGTAGATGAAGGCGCCCAGGGTCGCCAGGGCCGTCACCAGGACCACGTCGATCACCGCGATGATCGTGGTGAACGTCAGCACGTGCGGCAGGGACAGGAAGGACTGCAGGTCGAAGCCGTTGGACCCGCTGGACCCGGTGGCCTCGGAGATCGTTCCGCCGACCGTGGAGAAGACGCCCATGGCGTCCAGGACCATCCACAGCACGGCGGCGGCCACGATCGTGCAGATGCCGAGGGCGATGGACAGCAGGAAGCTGACTTTCATCACCGACCAGGGGTCGGCCTTGGCCACGCGCAGCCGGGCCTTGCGGGTGCGGGGGGTGGTGCGGGCACCGGTGCGCGGCCTGCGGACCGCGCCGGTGCGGCCGTCCTCGTCCGCCGCGTAGGCCTGCGGCGGGTGGTAGGGCGTGGCGGGCTGCTGCGGCCGCTCCGAGGGCAGCGGTGAGGCCGGGCGGCCGGCCGGCGGCTGGGCGTGACCTCGAGTGTCCGTCACCGCTCCCCCTTGGGGTCCGTGGGCGCCGGGCGCGTCGGCCGCGGACGGCCGGATGGGCTTGAGGTTGGTCGTGCGCGTGTCGGTCACATGCGCGGCGGAGCCACGGCCGCCGCCGTCCGCTTCCGTACCTCTGGAGGTACCGGCTGATCCGGCGCCCGTGGCTCCGCTCACGATGACTCACTCCTCGTGCTACTCGGCCGAGGGCGCCTCACCCTCGTCCGTGCCGGTGGTCGCGGCACCCTCGGCGGCGGTGCCGGCGGCCTCCTCGCCGTCGACCTCCTCCGCCTCGCGTCCCGCCTCGGCGTTTCGTGCGATGCCGACCACGGCATCGCGCTTGCTCAGGTTGATCAGTTGGACGCCCATGGTGTCACGGCCCGTCTCCCTGACCTCGTTGACCCGCGTGCGAATCACGCCGCCCGAGAGCGTGATGGCGAGGATCTCGTCGCCCTCCTCGACCACCAGCGCACCCACGAGCGATCCGCGGTCCTCCACGATCTTGGCGGCCTTGATGCCGAGGCCGCCGCGACCCTGGACGCGGTACTCGTCGACGGAGGTCCGCTTCGCGTAACCACCGTCGGTGGCGGTGAACACGAACGTACCGGGTCGCACGACATTCATCGAGAGCAGTTCGTCGCCCTCGCGGAAGCTCATGCCCTTGACGCCCGAGGTCGCGCGGCCCATGGGACGCAGGGTTTCGTCCGATGCGGTGAACCTGATGGATTGCGCCTTCTTGCTGATCAGAAGGAGATCGTCCTCTGCCGAGACGAGTTCGGCACCGATCAGTTCGTCGTCGGTTCCGTCCTCCCGCTCCCGCAGGTTGATCGCGATGACACCGCCGGAGCGCGGCGAATCGTAATCCTTCAGAGGCGTCTTCTTGACCAGACCGGACTTGGTGGCGAGCACCAGGTACGGCGCCGCCTCGTAGTCGCGGATGGCGAGGATCTCGGCGATCGTCTCGTCCGGCTGGAAGGCCAGCAGGTTCGCCACGTGCTGGCCGCGCGCGTCCCGGCCGCCCTCGGGCAGCTCGTAGGCCTTCGCCCGGTACACCCGGCCCTTGTTGGTGAAGAACAGCAGCCAGTGGTGCGTGGTGGAGACGAAGAAGTGGTCGACGATGTCGTCTTCCTTCAGCTTCGTCCCGCGGACGCCCTTGCCGCCGCGCTTCTGGGCCCGGTAGTCGTCGGTCCGGGTCCGCTTGATGTAGCCGCCGCGGGTGACCGTGACGACGATGTCCTCCTCGGCGATCAGGTCCTCGATGGACATGTCGCCCTCGTAGGGCACCAGCTTGGTCTTGCGGTCGTCGCCGTACTTCTCGACGAGCGCGGCCAGCTCCTCGCTGACGATGCCCCGCTGGCGGGCCGGGGAGGCCAGGATCTCGTTGTACTCGTCGATCTTGGCCTGGAGCTCGTCGTGCTCCTGGACGATCTTCTGGCGCTCCAGGGCGGCCAGCCGGCGCAGCTGCATCTCGAGGATGGCGTTGGCCTGGATGTCGTCGATGTCCAGCAGGCCCATCAGGCCGTCGCGCGCGACCTCGACGGTCTCGCTGCGCCGGATCAGCGCGATGACCTCGTCGATGGCGTCCAGGGCCTTGAGCAGGCCGCGCAGGATGTGGGCGCGCTCCTCGGCCTTGCGCAGCCGGAAGCGGGTCCGGCGGACGATGACCTCGATCTGGTGGCCCACCCAGTGCCGGATGAACGCGTCCAGCGACAGGGTGCGCGGCACGCCGTCGACCAGCGCCAGCATGTTGGCGCCGAAGTTGGTCTGCAGGTCGGTGTGCTTGTACAGGTTGTTCAGGACGACCTTGGCGACCGCGTCCCGCTTGAGGACGATCACCAGGCGCTGGCCGGTGCGGGAGGAGGTCTCGTCCCGCACGTCCGCGATGCCGGCGATCTTGCCGTCCTTGACCAGGTCGGCGATCTTCTGCGCGAGGTTGTCCGGGTTGACCTGGTAGGGCAGCTCGGTGACGACCAGGCACTGGCGGCCCTGGATCTCCTCGACCTCCACCACCGCGCGCATGGTGATGGAGCCGCGGCCCGTGCGGTAGGCCTCCTCGATGCCCTTGCGGCCCACGACCAGCGCACCGGTCGGGAAGTCCGGGCCCTTGATCCGCTCGATGAGCGCGTCCAGCAGCTCCTCGTGGGAGGCGTCCGGGTTCTCCAGGTACCACTGGGCGCCGGCGGCGACCTCGCGCAGGTTGTGCGGCGGGATGTTGGTCGCCATGCCGACCGCGATGCCCGCCGAGCCGTTGATCAGCAGGTTCGGGAAGCGGGAGGGCAGGACGGTCGGCTCCTGGGAGCGCCCGTCGTAGTTGTCCGTGAAGTCGACGGTCTCCTCGTCGATGTCACGGACCATCTCCATCGACAGCGGCGCCATCTTGCACTCGGTGTAGCGCATGGCCGCCGCCGGGTCGTTGCCCGGCGAACCGAAGTTGCCGTTGGAGTCGACGAGCGGCATCCGCATCGCCCAGGGCTGGGCGAGGCGGACCAGCGCGTCGTAGATGGAGGAGTCGCCGTGGGGGTGGTAGTTGCCCATGACGTCGCCGACCACGCGGGCGCACTTGTAGAAGCCGCGCTCGGGGCGGTAGCCGCCGTCGTACATGGCGTACAGCACCCGGCGGTGGACGGGCTTGAGACCGTCCCGGACGTCCGGCAGCGCACGCGAGACGATGACGGACATCGCGTAGTCGAGGTAGGAGCGCTGCATCTCCGTCTCGAGCCCGACGGGCTCGACGCGCAATGCGATGTCGCCGCCCTCGTCTTCCGGGTTCTGAGGCGTCACGGGAGTGTTCTCGTCGGCCATTGCTGGTGAGGATCCTTCCTGGTGCGGTCAGCTGAGACCGACTCAGATGTCGAGGAAGCGCACGTCCTTGGCGTTGCGCTGGATGAACTGGCGGCGGGCCTCCACGTCCTCGCCCATCAGCACCGAGAACAGGTCGTCGGCCTGGGCGGCGTCGTCGAGAGTGACCTGGCCGAGCACCCGGTGGTCCGGGTCCATGGTGGTCACCCGCAGCTCCTCGGCGTTCATCTCGCCGAGACCCTTGAAGCGCTGGATCGAGTCCTCCTTGATCCGCTTGCCGCGCTGGCGGCCCAGCTCGATCAGCGCGTCGCGCTCGCGGTCGGAGTACGCGTACTCGACGTCCTCCCGGCCCCACTTGATCTTGTACAGCGGGGGACGGGACAGGAACACGTGCCCGGCCTCCACCAGCGGCCGCATGAAGCGGAACAGGAAGGTCAGCAGCAGCGTGTTGATGTGCTGGCCGTCGACGTCGGCGTCCGCCATCAGGATGATCTTGTGGTAGCGGAGCTTGCTGATGTCGAAGTCCTCGTGCACACCGGTGCCGAACGCCGAGATCAGCGCCTGGATCTCCGCGTTCTGCAGGATCTTGTCGATGCGCGCCTTCTCGACATTGAGGATCTTGCCGCGGATCGGGAGGATCGCCTGGTACTGCGGGTTGCGGCCGGACTTGGCCGAGCCGCCCGCGGAGTCGCCCTCGACGATGAAGATCTCGCACTTGGACGGGTCGTTGGACTGGCAGTCGGCCAGCTTGCCCGGCAGCGACGCGGTCTCCAGCAGGCCCTTGCGGCGGGTCAGGTCGCGCGCCTTGCGCGCCGCGACGCGCGCGGTGGCCGCCTGGATGGCCTTGCGGACGATGTCCGCGGCCTCGTTCGGGTTGCGGTCCAGCCAGTCGGCGAGGTGCTCGTAGACCGCCTTCTGCACGAAGGTCTTGGCCTCCGTGTTGCCCAGCTTGGTCTTGGTCTGGCCCTCGAACTGCGGCTCGCTCAGCTTGACCGAGATGATCGCGGTCAGACCCTCGCGGATGTCGTCACCGGTGAGGTTGTCGTCCTTCTCCCGCAGCAGCTTCCGGTCGCGCGCGTACTTGTTGATCAGCGAGGTCAGCGCGGCGCGGAAGCCCTCCTCGTGGGTACCGCCCTCGTGGGTGTGGATGATGTTGGCGAACGAGTACACGCCCTCGCTGTAGCCGGTGTTCCACTGCATCGCGACCTCGAGGGACAGGCTCTTGTCCTTGTCCTCGGCCTCGAGGGCGATGACGGAGGGGTGCACCACCTCTCCCTTGCGGGAGTTGAGGTACTTCACGAAGTCGACGATGCCGCCCTCGTAGTGGTACGTGACCGACTTGACCTCGTCCTTCTGGTCGGCGCCCGCCTCGTCGGCGCCGCTGGTGGCCTTCGCCGACTCGCGCTCGTCGGTGAGCCGGATGGTCAGGCCCTTGTTGAGGAAGGCCATCTCCTGGAAACGCCGGGAGAGCGTCTCGAAGGAGTAGTCGGTGGTCTCGAAGATGTCCGGGTCGGCCCAGAAGGTGACCGAGGTGCCGGTCTCGTCCGTGGGCTCGTGGCGGGCCAGCGGGGCCGTGGGCACGCCCATCTTGTAGTCCTGCGTCCACCGGTAGCCGTCGGTCTTGACCTCGACGGACACCTTGGTCGACAGGGCGTTCACCACGGAGACGCCGACACCGTGCAGACCACCGGAGACCGCGTAGCCGCCCCCGCCGAACTTGCCGCCCGCGTGCAGCACGGTCAGCACGACCTCGACGGCCGGCTTGCCCTCGGAGGGGACGATGCCGACCGGGATGCCGCGGCCGTTGTCGACGACGCGGACCCCGCCGTCGGGCAGGATCGTCACGTCGATGGTGTCGGCATGCCCGGCCAGGGCCTCGTCGACGGAGTTGTCGACCACCTCGTAGACGAGGTGGTGCAGACCGCGCTCACCGGTGGAGCCGATGTACATGCCGGGTCGCTTGCGGACCGCGTCCAGCCCCTCGAGGACGGTGATGGCGCTGGCGTCGTACGAAGCCGCGGTGCCGCCCGCCGGGGCGGAACCGCTGACGTCGGCGTCGGTGGACGGGATGTTCTCGTTGGGGTTGCCGGAATCGGCCACGAAGCGCCCTTTCTGGCACAGCACGAGCCGAGCTCCGTGAGTGCCCCCTTTGGGGGAGAGTGCCGGAGCGGCTGCGGCATGGTGCGTTGGTCAGCCTTGATTCAGCGTTGCTCAGCTTTTCCCGGACGGTCCCCACGTTCGGGGCGGGATTGTCGTCCAGTCTACCGGTAGCGCTGACAGTGATGGGGGTTTGCGGGTCCCTGAGGCCGCATGTGCCGCCCTGAACCGGACTCGGGCGGGTCCCGATATGCGGATGGGGGTTCCAAGAGGCTCACAGCGGCACTCAGAGCTTCGAGCCGTCAACCCTTCGCTACCCACGGGTCAGGGGGTGTGCACACAGACGTACGGACAGGTCGCGCACCGCACAGGCAGGGGCGCGCACGGCCCTTCGTCACGGTGTGATGTGAAGTGTGTCACCCATAGGTGTCGCCGGGGCCCGTGCTGCCCGGAGCGCGCAGCGGGCCGTGGCGCCGGGGGGCTCCGCCGGGGTTGAGCACACGGATCATCCGCACCGTGCCGTGCCCGAGCGCCTCGTTGAGCCGGGCCACGAGCGAGGGGGCGAGCACCCGCAGCTGGGTCGCCCAGGCCGTGGAGTCGCACTGGACCGTCAGCACCCGCTCGTCCTCGTCGTAGCGCTGCGGCACACAGTGCTTGGCCAGATCGTCGCCGACGATCTGCGGCCAGCGCCCCATCACCCCGCCGACGGCGGCCGGGGTCTCCCAGCCCCGCTCGGTGATCAGCCGGTTGATCGCCGCGCCCAGCGCCATCGGTTCGCGGCCGTCGGTGCGCACCACGGGCCGCGATCCGGTGCGCCGCCCCCGCCGCTGGGACTGTGCCGCCTGGCCTCGTGCGCGGGCCGCCTCCTTGGCCGCGCGCAGCGCCACCCGTGCCAGGTCGACGCCGGAGGGGGTGGACGGCTGCGCGCCGGGCGGCGGGGACTGCCGGGGCACGGGGGCCGTGCCGCGCCGGCCCGCCGGATCCGCCTCGCCGCTCATACCCGCTCCACCGTCCCGCCGGACACCGCGAATCTGCTGCCGGCCAGCATCCGCGGCACGTCCTCGTCGACCGCCGCGGTCACCAGTACCTGTTCGCCGGGCGCGACCAGCTCGGCGAGCCGCTCGCGGCGCCGGGCGTCCAGCTCGGCGAAGACGTCGTCGAGGATCAGCACCGGCTCGTTGCCCTCCGCGCGCAGCAGGTCGTACGAGGCCAGCCGCAGGGCCAGGGCGAACGACCAGGACTCGCCGTGGGAGGCGTAACCCTTGGCGGGCAGCCGGCCGAGCTTGAGCACCAGGTCGTCGCGGTGCGGGCCGACGAGCGTGACGCCCCGTTCGATCTCCTGCTTGCGGACGTCCGTGAGCGCGGCCATCAGCTGGGCGTACAGGTCCTCGCGGGTGTGCGCCTCGCCGGGCGCGGACGGCTTGTACTCCAGGGCGACCGGGCCGCCCTGCGGGGCCAGCTGGTCGTAGGCCTTCGCGGCCAGCGGCTCGAGCGCGGTGATCAGATCCAGGCGCCGGGCGAGGAGTTCGGCGCCCGCCCGGGCCAGGTGCTGGTCCCAGACGTCCAGCGTGGACAGATCCAGCGTGCGGCCGCCGTGCCGGCGGGCCAGCGCCGCGGTCTTCAGCAGGGTGTTGCGCTGTTTCAGGACGCGTTCGTAGTCGGCCCTCACGCCCGCCATCCGCGGGGAGCGGGCCGTGATCAGCTCGTCCAGGAAGCGGCGCCGCTCGCCCGGGTCGCCCTTGACCAGGGCGAGGTCCTCGGGCGCGAACAGCACGGTGCGCACGATGCCCAGCACGTCGCGCGGTCTGACCTGGGAGGAGCGGTTGATGCGGGCGCGGTTGGCCTTGCCCGGGTTGAGTTCCAGTTCGACCAGCTGCTGCCGGTCGCCCTGCCTGACCTGCGCCCGGATCACCGCCCGCTCGGCTCCCATGCGGACCAGGGGGGCGTCGGAGGCGACCCGGTGGCTGCCGAGGGTGGCGAGATAGCCGACGGCCTCGACGAGGTTGGTCTTGCCCTGTCCGTTGGGACCGACGAAGGCGGTGACGCCCGGGCCGAGCGGGACCTCGGCCCGGGCGTAGGAACGGAAGTCGGCCAGCGACAGATGCGTCACGTGCATGGCTGGTGCCGGCCTCCTTGCGCGTCGTGGACCGTGCCGCACGGTCCGGTGGGACTGCTTGCCTGTGACGGCGGAGCCGCTCAGGCCTTCTTCTCGACGGCGTGGCCGCCGAACTGGTTGCGCAGCGCCGCGATCATCTTCATCTGCGGCGAGTCCTCCTGGCGGGAGGAGAAGCGCGCGAACAGCGAGGCGGTGATCGCGGGCAGCGGCACGGCGTTGTCGATGGCGGCCTCCACGGTCCACCGGCCCTCGCCGGAGTCCTGGGCGTAGCCGCGCAGGGCGTCGAGGTGCTCGTCCTCGTCGAGGGCGTTGACCGCGAGGTCGAGCAGCCAGGAGCGGATGACGGTGCCGCGCTGCCAGGAGCGGAAGATCTCCCGGACGTTGTCGACGCTGTCGACCTTCTCCAGCAGCTCCCAGCCCTCGGCGTAGGCCTGCATCATCGCGTACTCGATGCCGTTGTGGACCATCTTCGCGAAGTGGCCCGCGCCGACCTTGCCGGCGTGCACCGAGCCGAACTCGCCCTCCGGCTTGAGCGCGTCGAAGATCGGCTGCACCTTGGCGATGTGCTCGGCGTCACCGCCGTACATCAGGGCGTAGCCGTTCTCCAGGCCCCACACACCGCCGGAGACGCCGCAGTCGACGAAGCCTATGCCCTTGGCGGCCAGCTGCTCGGCGTGCTTCTCGTCGTCGGTCCAGCGGGAGTTGCCGCCGTCGACGACCACGTCACCGGGCTCGAGCAGCTCGGCGAGTTCGTCGATGGTCGACTGGGTCGGGGCACCGGCCGGCACCATCACCCAGACGACGCGCGGGCCCTGCAGCTTGTCCACGAGTTCCTTGAGGCTGTGGACGTCCGCGAGGTCCGGGTTGCGGTCGTATCCGATGACGGTGTGGCCCGCGCGGCGGATCCGCTCGCGCATGTTGCCGCCCATCTTGCCGAGGCCGACGAGACCGAGCTCCATCAGTTGTGTTCCTTAGTGGTGTCCGACGTGGCGTGAGGGCACATTCGTACCCGCGTCCGAGCCTAAACCCGGATCTTCACGCACATCCGTGGGCATAGGCGCTCAAACGCACACGCCCGAGGCCGTCGTGCGGTGGCCCCACGGGGGGTGAGGACCACCGCCGCGCAGGGCTCAGCCGCTCAGCCGCACCGGCATGATCAGGTACTTGTACGACTCGTCCGCCTCGGCGTCCACCGCCGGCTTGCCGTTGAGCAGCGCCGGCTTGGTGGAGGTGGTGAAGGACAGCTGGGCCACCGGGGAGTCGATGGCGCTCAGGCCGTCCAGCAGGAACGTCGGGTTGAAGGCGATCGAGATGTCGTCGCCGTCCAGCTGGGCGTCGATCCGCTCCACAGCCTGTGCGTCGTCGCTGCTTCCGGCCTCCAGCACCAGCACGCCCTGCTCGAAGCTCAGCCGCACCGGGGTGTTGCGCTCCGCGACCAGGGACACACGCTTGACGGCCTCGACGAACGGAGCGGTCTCGATGGTGGCCACCGAGTTGAACTCCGTCGGGAACAGCGTGCGGTACTTCGGCAGGTCGCCCTCGAGCAGGCGGGTGGTCGTCCGGCGCCCGGAGCCCTCGAAACCGATCAGGCCCTCGCCGGCGCCCGAGCCGGACAGCGCGAGCGTGACGCTGTCCCCGCCGGTCAGCGACTTGGCGGTGTCCAGCAGGGTCTTCGCCGGGACCAGGGCGACCGCGGAGGCGTCCGGGTTCTCCGGCTTCCACAGGAACTCCCGGACCGCGAAGCGGTAGCGGTCGGTGGAGGCCAGCGTCACGGTGTCGCCCTCGATCTCGATGCGGACACCGGTCAGGACGGGAAGCGTGTCGTCCCGGCCGGCCGCGATCGCGACCTGCTGCACCGCGGCGGAGAAGACCTCGCCGGGGACGGTGCCCGTGGCGTTCGGCATCTGCGGCAGGGCCGGGTACTCCTCCACCGGCAGGGTGTGGAGGGTGAACCGCGAGGAGCCGCAGACCACGGTCGCCCGCACCCCGTCGGTGGAGATCTCCACCGGGCGGTTGGGCAGCGCGCGGGAGATGTCGGCGAGCAGGCGGCCGGAGACCAGGACCGTGCCCTCCTCCTCGACCTCGGCCTCCACCGACACGCGCGCGGAGACCTCGTAGTCGAAGCTGGACAGGCTCAGCTGGCCGTCCTCGGCCTTGAGCAGCAGGCCGGCGAGGACAGGCGCCGGCGGACGGGCCGGGAGGCTGCGTGCCGCCCAGGCCACTGCCTCCGCGAGTACGTCGCGTTCCACCCGGATCTTCACCGTAAGCCGCCTCCTGCTGCTGTTGCCTTCGGGTGCTCCTGAGTCCTGTGCGGTGTCACCGCCCTACGGGACGGGAAGGACTCCCGGGACCAGTCTGACGTACCGCACCGACAGTAGGGGCCCGTCGCGGTCGGCTCGTCGCCCGGGGCAGCCGGGCTCGCGGCGGGCAGTTGTGCACAGGGCCCACCTCGAAACGAATCCCGCGCTCTCTCTCGTCGGGGGTAGTAGTAGGCCCTGTGGATACCGTGGATAACCACGTTTCCGCAGGTCGGCGCCGCGATTTTGTCCACGGACCCTGTGGGCGCCCGTCGTGGACAACTCGGGGGCTCTGTGGAGAACAGGAAGTTCTGCACATCCCACCCACAGGCCGAGGCGGGTTCTCCCCAGCTGCGTCCCCAGTTTTGCGCTCGTTTCCCACATCCCGGTCCGGCAGCTCCGTGTGACGGCTTTCACTCGACGCAGTGAGCGGGGGTGGCGTCTTGCCGAACAGTGGACAGGGGTGTGGAGAAGACGCCGATCGCTGGGGACAACCGCCCACAACCTGTGGGTCACCGGTGGACAACGTACGGCACGGACTGTGGACCGACCCGTCGTCCACAGCCTGTGGAAGGTGTTCGTCCACGAGTCCACAGGCCCGTGAGCTGGGAGGACGACTCTCGCACAGCACAGCTGTGGATGCTGATCGGGACAACTTCCCGGTCCCCAGCGTGTGGACGGAAAAAAGTCGCCGAATCTGTGGAGAAGAGCCGTAACCAAGCCGGTATTCGAACAGCGGGGCCGGCCGGGCCTGTTGGCGCGATCGGCTTGCCGGGGCCGGGACCGTGTGGCGGGGCTGCGGACGTGCTGAGGGCTGCGGACGTGCCAGAGGCTGTGGGCCGTGTGCCGGTGGACCGTGGGGCGCTGCCGGCCGGTTGGTCGCCGGACGGCGTGACGCGAGCTCGTCGGGTGCCGCCGGCCGCTTCCGGAGCGCGTGAGGTGGGGCGCGGGACACGGCCTTGTGGGGCGCTTCCCGGTTGCGTGGTGCGCGTCCGTGGACCGCCCGGGACGGCTGCCGGGCCGGCGCCGGCCCGGGTCCGGACCGTGTCCGCAACCCGGCCTGTGAGCCGCGCTCCCGGCCGTTGCGTGGCACGGGCCCGGGAACGGGACGATCCAGGGCTGCCCGCGGTACCGCTCCCGCCGCCCCCGGATACGCGCAGGGTGCCCCCGGATACGTGCAGGGTGCCTGCGGACACGCGAAGGGCGCCCGCGGGATCGCTCCCGGGGCGCCCTGCACATGCGCTGCGGCGGTCGTCAGCCGTTCTTGATCCGGTTCGTCAGCTCGGTGACCTGGTTGTAGATGGAGCGCCGCTCGGCCATCAGCGCGCGGATCTTGCGGTCGGCGTGCATGACGGTCGTGTGGTCGCGGCCGCCGAACTGAGCGCCGATCTTCGGCAGGGACAGGTCGGTCAGCTCCCGGCACAGGTACATCGCGATCTGCCGTGCCGTGACCAGCGCACGCCCGCGCGAGGTGCCGCACAGGTCCTCCACCGTCAGCCCGAAGTAGTCGGCGGTGGCTGCCATGATCGCCGTCGCCGTGATCTCCGGGGCGGTGTCCTCCCCGCCGGGGATCAGGTCCTTCAGGACGATCTCCGTCAGACCCAGGTCCACCGGCTGCCGGTTCAGCGACGCGAACGCCGTGACCCGGATCAGCGCGCCCTCCAGCTCGCGGATGTTGCGCGAGATGCGGGAGGCGATGAACTCCAGCACCTCCGGCGGGGCGTTCAGCTGCTCCTGCACCGCCTTCTTGCGCAGGATCGCGATGCGCGTCTCCAGCTCCGGCGGCTGGACGTCGGTGATCAGTCCCCACTCGAAGCGGTTGCGCAGCCGGTCCTCCAGCGTGACCAGCTGCTTGGGCGGCCGGTCACTGCTGAGCACGATCTGCTTGTTGGCGTTGTGCAGGGTGTTGAACGTGTGGAAGAACTCCTCCTGCGTCGACTCCTTGTCCGCGAGGAACTGGATGTCGTCGACGAGCAGGATGTCCATCTCGCGGTAGCGCTTGCGGAAGCTGTCGCCCTTGCCGTCGCGGATGGAGTTGATGAACTCGTTGGTGAACTCCTCCGAGCTGACGTACCGCACCCGCGTGCCCGGGTACAGGCTGCGCGCGTAGTGCCCGATGGCGTGCAGCAGGTGCGTCTTGCCGAGCCCGGACTCGCCGTAGATGAACAGCGGGTTGTACGCCTTCGCGGGAGCCTCGGCGACGGCGACCGCGGCCGCGTGCGCGAACCGGTTGGAGGCGCCGATCACGAACGTGTCGAACAGGTACTTCGGGTTCAGTCGCGCCGTCGGCTCGCCGGGATGGCCGCCCGAGGACGGCTGGCCGCCCGACGGGCCGTGGACACCCGCGCCCGAGCCGGCTGGCCCCGTCCGGTGCACGGGCCCCGAGCCGGCGGACGGCTCACGGCGCCCCGGCTCGTGCTGCTCGTAGTCGCGTGCCTCGTACTCGCGTGTCTCGAAGTCGCGTGTCTCGAAGTCCCGCTGCTCGTACTCGCCGCGGGCGGAGTCGTAGTCCGCGCGGGACGGGTCGTACGACGGGCGGTCCACCGGACGCGCACGGTAGTCCTGCGGTGCCGCGGTGTAGGAGTCCGCTCCGCTGCCGTACGCGTCCGCGGCGCCGTAGCCGTCGCGGGAGCCGTACGGGGGCTCCTGCGCGGGCTGGGCGTACGGGTCGCGTTCGGGGTAGCCGAGCCGACGCTGCTGCCAGCCGTAGTCGTCCTGGCCGTGGCGCGGCCAGGCACCGGGCTCGGTGCGCTGGTACTCGGCGTAGTCGGTGTACTCCGCGGGGTAGGCCGGGCGGGCGGTGGGCAGCGAGTCGCCGTCGGACGGGCCGGTGCGCGGCGGCGGCAGCTGCTCGCCGGGCGCGCCCGGATGCTGGTCGGCGCGGGAGGGGCGCGGGCTGTCGGACAGATGGTCGGCGCGGTGCCGGCCGTAGCCCTCGTAGCCGCCCTGACCGGTGGGCAGCTCCTGCTCCTCGTAGCGCGGCGCAGGGGTCGGCGAGGCAGGCGGGCGGGACTCGCCCACGGAGCTGTCGACGGTGATCGCGATCCGGATCGGCCGGCCGCACTCCCGGGTCAGGGTCTCGCTGACGACCGGGGCGAGGCGGCCTTCGAGCACGCCCTTGGCGAACTCGTTCGGCACGGCGAGCAGGGCGGTGTCCGCGACCAGCGCGAGCGGCTGGCACCGGCGGATCCAGTGTTCGTCCTTCGCCTCGACGCCCTGTCCGCGGCCCTCCCCGAGGAGCTGCTCCAGTACTCGCGGCCACACTGCGGCAAGATCGGCGGGTACGTCAGCCACAGGGCACGCTCTCTCACGGGTCCCACGAACGTGTGGTTCGGGACGGGTCGGGATGTAAACGGGGGACAGGAACGAATGGGAGTCCAGCCACGGTAGTCAGCGCGGCGGGTGCGGTTCAAGTTGTTGTCCCCAGCCTGTGGACAAGCCGGTCGCGAGCCGGGCTGGTTTGACCGGATGCCGCGAGCCCGCGTACCGTAACCAGGTCGAGTTGTCGATGGCTGCTGCCGCCTGCCTCCGAAGGGCACGGATCACGTCAGGTGATCGGGAAGCGGTGCACTCGGGCGTCACTGCGAGCTACTCGTGGGCGCACGGTGACAGCCAGGACGGCACCCCGCCACTACCGAACTTTTTCTGGAGCCCCCGAGTGAGCAAGCGCACCTTCCAGCCGAACAACCGTCGCCGCGCGAAGACCCACGGCTTCCGGCTGCGTATGCGCACCCGTGCCGGCCGCGCGATTCTCGCGTCCCGCCGGAGCAAGGGTCGCGCCCGTCTGTCCGCCTGATCCCGGTCAGGTCATGACGTCGTGCTGCCCACCGAGAACCGGCTGAGGCGGCGCGAAGACTTCGCGACCGCTGTACGACGAGGGCGCCGGGCAGGCCGCCCGCTCCTCGTCGTCCACCTTCGTTGCGGTGCCACGGACCCGCACGCGCCTGGGGAGAGCGCTCCTCGGCCGCGTGCGGGTTTCGTCGTGAGCAAGGCCGTGGGTGGCGCGGTCGTGCGCAATACCGTGAAGCGCAGACTTCGTCATCTGATGCGTGACCGGATCGGTCAGCTTCCCCCCGGTAGCCTGGTAGTCGTACGAGCGCTGCCCGGGGCGGGTGACGCCGACTCCGCACAGCTGGCCCGAGATCTGGATGCCGCCCTTCGACGACTGCTGGGAGGGGGCGCGCGATGAAGTACCCGCTGCTGGCGCTGATCAAGCTGTACCAGTGGACCATCAGCCTGTTGCTCGGGCCGGTGTGCAAGTACTACCCGTCGTGTTCCCACTACGGCTACACAGCCATCGACCGGCATGGTGCGATCAAGGGCACGGCGCTGACCGCCTGGCGCATCCTGCGGTGCAATCCGTGGTCGCTGGGCGGCGTGGACCATGTTCCGCCGCGCAAGCGCCCGCGGTGGCACGAACTGCTGCGCGACGCCTGGCGCGCACGCAAGGGCGGGCCCTCCGCCGCCGAACCGGCCACCGGCGGACTCGTTCCGTCGAGCCCGGCCGCGAAGACCTCGTCCCATGCCCAAGGAGCATGATTAGTGGACACGATTGCCAGCCTCTTCAGTTTCATCACCTGGCCCGTCTCCTGGATCATCGTCCAGTTCCACAAGGTGTACGGCGCCCTCTTCGGCGCCGACTCAGGGTGGGCGTGGGGCCTGTCCATCGTGTCCCTGGTGATCCTCATCCGCATCTGCCTGATCCCGCTCTTCGTGAAGCAGATCAAGGCGACGCGCGCGATGCAGACGCTCCAGCCGGAGATGAAGAAGATCCAGGAGCGCTACAAGAACGACCGGCAGCGTCAGTCCGAAGAGATGATGAAGCTGTACAAGGAGACGGGCACCAACCCGCTCTCCTCGTGCCTTCCCATCCTGGCGCAGTCGCCGTTCTTCTTCGCCCTGTATCACGTGCTCAACGCGATCGCGACCGGCAAGACCATCGGTGTCATCAACGAGCCGCTGCTCGCCAGCGCCCGTAACGCGCACATCGTCGGCGCCCCGCTGGCCGCGAAGTTCATGGACAGCTCCGACAAGGTCGCGGCTCTCGGCGCCTCGCTGACCGACGTCCGGATCGTCACCGCGGTCATGATCGTGCTGATGTCGGCCTCGCAGTTCTTCACGCAGCGCCAGCTGATGACGAAGAACGTCGACACCACGGTGAAGACGCCGTTCATGCAGCAGCAGAAGATGCTGATGTACGTCTTCCCGATCATGTTCGCCGTCTTCGGCATCAACTTCCCGGTCGGTGTCCTCGTCTACTGGCTGACCACCAACGTGTGGACCATGGGCCAGCAGATGTACATCATCCATAACAACCCGACCCCGGGGTCCAAGGCCCAGGCCGCCTACCTGGAGCGTCTGTACAAGCACGTCACGCAGCACGGCAAGACCCGCAACCGGCGTGAGCGTGCGATCGTCAAGGCGATCGTCGCCAAGGGCCGCGACCGCAACGAGTTCGAGCGCAAGTTCATCAACGGGCTGAACAAGGCCGGCCTGGCGGCCCAGGCCGACGGCACCGTGGTGAAGAGCGACGCGGCCGCCGTGGCCCAGGCCGCGGACGGAGCGACCACGACCGCGGCCCGGCGCCAGCAGCCCAAGCGGCTGACCAAGGCCCAGCGTCAGTCGGGCGGTGCGAAGGCCGCCGGCGGCGAGTCCGCTGCGTCCACCACAGCCACGTCCGACCGCCCCCAGGACGCCGCCGGCCAGAACGCCCAGAAGCCCGGGAACGGTGCCCGCAGCAAGGCCCAGTCCGGCCAGCGCAGCAGGGCCCAGTCCGGCCAGCGCAAGGGCCCGCAGCGGCCGAAGTCCCCGTCCAAGAAGTAAGAAGGAGCCCATCCCGTGACGGAAGGCACCACCTCCGCCGCTGCCGTGGATGCAGACACCCTGACCCGCCTGGAGCAGGAGGGCGACATCGCGGCGGACTACCTCGAGGGTCTGCTGGACATCGCCGATCTCGACGGCGACATCGACATGGACGTCGAGGGCGACCGCGCCTCCGTGTCGATCATCAGCGACACGGGCAGCCGCGACCTGCAGAAGCTGGTCGGCCGGGACGGCGAGGTGCTGGAGGCGCTGCAGGAGCTGACACGGCTGGCCGTGCACCGGGAGACCGGTGACCGCAGCCGTCTGATGCTGGACATCGCCGGCTACCGCGCCCGCAAGCGGGCCGAGCTGTCCGAGCTGGGCGCCAAGGTCGCGGCCGAGGTCAAGAGCACCGGCGAGGCCGTTCGGCTGAAGCCGATGACTCCGTTCGAGCGCAAGGTGGTGCACGACGCGGTCAAGGCCGCGGGCCTGCGCAGCGAGTCCGAGGGCGAGGAGCCGCAGCGCTTCGTCGTCGTGCTCCCCGCCTGAGCGGTACCCCAGTCCCTTCGGCCCCGTCTGTAGCGCAGGCGGGGCCGAAACTTTCTCATCAGCCTGATAGTTCTGAACGGTCGGCGCGGATGCGCTGATGCGGTACGGAAGGACGGTCCCCGTGACGGAGGCAGCTGAGCTTCCCCCTGCGCCCGAGCAGGCACGCGACGTATTCGGTGAGCGCTTCGCGGACGCGGTCCGGTACGCCGAGCTGCTGGCCGAGGCAGGAGTGCAGCGAGGGCTCATCGGCCCGCGGGAGGTGCCGCGCCTGTGGGAGCGGCACCTGCTGAACTGCGCCGTGCTCTCCGAGGTGGTGCCCGAGGGGGTGACGGTGTGCGACGTGGGCTCCGGTGCCGGCCTGCCGGGCATCCCCCTGGCCCTGGTCCGGGACGACCTGAAGATCACTCTCCTGGAGCCGCTGCTGCGCCGCACCAACTTCCTCACCGAGGTCGTCGAGCTGCTCGGGCTCGACCATGTGACCGTGGTACGAGGCCGGGCCGAAGAGGTCCTGGGCAAGCTGCCGCCGGTGCATGTGGTGACCGCCCGTGCCGTCGCGCCGCTGGACCGGCTGGCCACCTGGGGCATTCCCCTGCTGCGCCCGTACGGCGAGATGCTCGCGCTCAAGGGCGACACGGCCGAGCAGGAACTGAAGAGCGCCGCCACCGCGCTGAGCAAGCTCGGTGCGGTGGAGACGTCCATCCTGCATGTGGGCGAGGGAGTGGTGCAGCCCCTGTCCACCGTGGTGCGCGTCGAGGTCGGGGAGAGCCCCGGCGGTGTGCGCTTCGCGGCCAAGCGGGCGAAGGCCGCCCGGACGGGCCGCGCCCGGCGCCGCCGCTGACAACCCGCATCGGCGGCTCCTACTCCACACCAGCTGCCGAACTCGGGCAATACGGAGTGTCGCGACAGTTCGGCCACGGCTGCTGTGCATCGTGTTTCACGTGAAACGTCGCTCACTGTTGCACGGCATCATCAACCGTGGCCGCGCTGCGGCCCAACCACGTGACCGGAGGCCTCTCGGTTCACCGGGAGGGGGAACGGGGTTGTCCACAGAGCCGGTTTTCTCCACAGAACGACAGGCCTCACTGGTTCGCGACCCGGAAGGCGTGGGAGGCTCTGTCTGTCCCGAGCCTGAAGTCGAGGAGAGTGAATCCTTGCGGTCCGACGCCAACATCGCGGGACCGATGACCGATCCGGTCCCTGGTCCCCGTACCGAGTCGACGGGGGAGAACGTTTCACGTGAAACACCGCCTCCGATGGACGACACTCCGATCGGCCGAGCCGCCCACCTGGCGGTCGAGGCTCTGGGCCGCGCCGGCGAGGGGCTTCCGCGACCGGACCGGACACGCATCATCGTGGTCGCCAACCAGAAGGGCGGCGTCGGCAAGACGACGACCACCGTCAATCTCGCCGCGTCGCTGGCCCTGCACGGCAATCGTGTGCTGGTCATCGACCTCGATCCGCAGGGGAACGCGTCCACCGCACTGGGGATCGACCACCACGCCGAAGTCCCCTCGATCTACGACGTGTTGGTGGACAGCAAGCCGCTGCCCGAGATCGTTCAGCCCGTCAGGGACGTGGAAGGCCTCTTCTGCGCCCCCGCCACCATCGACCTCGCCGGTGCGGAGATCGAGCTGGTGTCCCTGGTGGCGCGGGAGAGTCGCCTGCAGCGAGCGATCAACGCCTATGAGCAGCCGCTGGACTACATCTTCATCGACTGCCCGCCCTCGCTGGGGCTGCTGACGGTCAATGCGCTGGTGGCCGGACAGGAAGTGCTCATCCCGATCCAGTGCGAGTACTACGCCCTGGAGGGCTTGGGGCAGCTGCTGCGCAACGTCGAGCTGGTGCGGGGCCACCTCAACCCCACACTCCATGTGTCGACCATTCTGCTCACCATGTACGACGGCCGGACCCGGCTGGCGGCCCAGGTGGCGGAAGAGGTGCGCGGTCACTTCGGTGACGAGGTGCTGCGGACGAGCATTCCGCGCTCCGTCCGTATCTCCGAGGCGCCCAGCTACGGGCAGACAGTGTTGACTTACGATCCTGGATCAAGCGGCGCTCTCTCCTATTTGGAGGCGGCGCGGGAAATCGCGCTGAGGGGTGTGGGGGTCAGCTATGACCACGCCCACCTCGGCGCACCGAGCGAATCGAACATGGTGGAGGGGATGCAGTGAGCGAGCGACGGAGGGGGTTGGGCCGTGGTCTGGGCGCACTGATCCCTCCTGCCCCAACCGGGGAGAAGGCGGCGGCTCAGGCGGCGCTGGGGGGTGCGGCCACCACCTCGCCCGCAGGTCCGCTGCTGACGGCGGAGCGCAGTGACCGTGGGGTGGCCGCCGCCAAGGTGGCCGGGCTGGCGCCGGTTTCACGTGAAACAGGGAGCAGCGCTGCGGGCATCCCGGCGCCTCCGATGGGCGCCCACTTCGCCGAGATCCCCCTCGACCAGATCACGGAAAACCCGCGTCAGCCCCGCAAGGTCTTCGACGAGGAGCCGCTGGCCGAGCTGGTCACCTCGGTCAAGGAAGTGGGTCTTCTTCAGCCCGTGGTCGTACGGCAGCTCGGGCCGGAGCGCTACGAGCTCATCATGGGCGAGCGCCGCTGGCGGGCCTGCCGCGAGGCGGGGTTCGAGAAGATCCCGGCGATCGTACGGGCCACCGACGACGACAAGATGCTGCTGGACGCCCTGCTGGAGAACCTCCACCGGGCCCAGCTGAATCCTCTGGAAGAGGCGGCCGCCTACGACCAGCTGCTGAAGGACTTCAACTGCACCCATGACGAGTTGGCCGACCGCATCGGCCGTTCCCGCCCGCAGGTCTCGAACACCCTGCGTCTGCTGAAGCTGCCGCCGGCGGTGCAGAGCCGGGTCGCTGCCGGTGTGCTGTCCGCCGGTCATGCCCGGGCGCTGCTGGCCGTGGAGGACCCGGAGGAGCAGGACCGGCTGGCCCGCCGGATCGTGGCGGAAGGGCTCTCGGTCCGGGCCGTCGAGGAGATCGTCCAGCTGATGGGGGGCGGCCCGCAGAAGGCATCGCGCACCAAGCGGCCACGTGCCGGCGCCCGGGTCTCCCCGGCCCTGGCGGAGCTCGCCACCCGGCTCTCCGACCGCTTCGACACCCGGGTGAAGGTCGACCTGGGTCAGAAGAAGGGAAAGATCACCGTCGAGTTCGCCTCCATGGAGGATCTGGAGCGCATTCTCAGCACGCTGGCTCCGGGAGAAGGGCCGGTGCTGCAGAAGAGCCTCGCGGAGGGCGCCACGGAGGAGACGGGCGGCTGAGACGTAGGTGAGCGTGCGGCTCCGGCTCGAGGCGGGCCACGACGCTCGGACGATGCGGGCCGTGTTCCGGTGTGTACGGGACACGGCCCGCTCTGTGCTGTGAGACGGTATCGAGGGCATCGCATCCGTGGTTACGATGCGACCGAGTCTGCTTTTTCCTCATTGTCGGCCGATGGCCGTTCGTGACGTTGCAGGCGAAGGAAGCGAGGAACAGCCTCCATGGGCCGCAAGCTCCTACCGCTCACACTCGACAACCTTCAAGACCTGCCCAAGCGTTGTCGTGCGTGCGTCTTCTGGGAACTCGATCCGGTCAGTGGTGAGGCCGCGGTGAAGGCGGGCACGCCGGCTCTGGAGAAGGAGGCCTGGATCTCGGCCGTTCTCCTGGACTGGGGGTCCTGTGGCCGGGTTGTCTATGTGGACGATGTTCCTGTGGGCTTCGTGCTCTACGCTCCCCCTGCCTATGTACCGCGGTCCACGGCGTTCCCCACGAGTCCGGTGTCCCCTGATGCGGTGCTGCTGATGACCGGGTTCATCATGCCGGGCTACCAGGGGCAGGGACTGGGCCGTGTCATGGTCCAGACGGTCGCCAAGGATCTACTGCGCAGGGGCTTCAAGGCGATCGAGGCGTTCGGGGACGCCCGGTGGACGGAGCCCGCGTGTGTGCTGCCGGCCGATCATCTGCTGGCGGTGGGATTCAAGACCGTCCGGCATCATCCCGCGCATCCGCGGCTGCGGCTGGAACTGCGGTCGACCCTCTCCTGGAAGGAAGACGTGGAGATGGCGATCGACCGGCTGTTGGGGGCGGTGCAGAAGGAACCGGCGCTCCGCCCTCTCTGACCGGTGCGACATCTCACCGAGGGCGACGGAGAAGAACTGCCGCTCGGCATCCGGACAGCAGCAGAAGGGGCCGACCCGAGTGGGTCGGCCCCTTCCTGTTTCACGTGAAACACGCGCCGCCGACTGCAACGGCGTGCGTCGTCACTCGGAGATGAAGTCCTCCAGGTCACGCAGAAGGGCAGCCTTCGACTTGGCACCGACGATGGTCTTGGCGACCTCGCCCTTCTGGTAGACGTTCAGCGTCGGGATCGACATGACGCCGTACTTCGCGGCCGTGGCCGGGTTCTCGTCGATGTTGAGCTTGACGACCTCGAGCTTGTCGCCGTGCTCGGCGGCGATCTGCTCCAGGGACGGGGCGATCTGGCGGCAGGGACCGCACCAGGAGGCCCAGAAGTCCACCAGGACGGGCTTGTCGCTCTTGAGGACGTCCTCCTCGAAGGAGGCGTCGGTCACGTTCTTCAGGGTGCCTGCCACGGCGGGCTCCTTCTGTGAATCGGGCGGTGGGATGGAAGAGAGTCTCAGACGGTGGTCTTCTCGGGCTCGGCCTGCTGCTCGGTGTCCGCGAGAGCGGCAAGGTAGCGCTCGGCGTCCAGAGCGGCGGAGCAACCGGTGCCGGCCGCGGTGATGGCCTGCCGGTAGGTGTGGTCGACAACATCACCGGCGGCAAAGACACCGGCGATGTTGGTGCGCGTGGACGGGGAGGCGACCTTCAGGTAGCCCTCCTCGTCGAGGTCGAGCTGCCCCTGGAAGAGCTCGGTCCGCGGGTCGTGGCCGATCGCGATGAACAGGCCGGTCACCGCCAGATCCGTCAGCTCCCCGGTCTTGACGTTGCGCAGCTTCAGCCCGGACAGTTTCTGGTCGCCCTGGATCTCGGCGACCTCGCTGTCCCAGATGAACTTGATCTTCGGGTCGGCGAAGGCGCGCTCCTGCATCGCCTTGGAGGCGCGCAGGGTGTCCCGGCGGTGGATGATCGTCACGGACTTGGCGAACCGGGAGAGGAAGGTGGCCTCCTCCATCGCGGTGTCGCCACCGCCGACCACGGCGATGTCCTGGTCCTTGAAGAAGAAGCCGTCACAGGTGGCGCACCAGGAGACACCGCGGCCCGACAGGGCGTCCTCGTTCGGCAGACCCAGCTTGCGGTACTGCGAGCCGGTGGCGACGATGACCGCCTTCGCCTTGTGCACCGTGCCGGAGGTGTCCGTGACCGTCTTGATCTCACCGGTCAGGTCGACGGAGACGATGTCGTCCGGAACGAGTTCGGCACCGAAGCGCTCGGCCTGGGCACGCATGTTGTCCATGAGCTCGGGACCCATGATGCCGTCGCGGAAGCCCGGGAAGTTCTCCACCTCGGTGGTGTTCATCAGCGCACCGCCGGCGGTGACGGCTCCTTCGAACACCAGCGGCTTCAGGGACGCACGGGCGGTGTAGAGCGCCGCCGTGTAGCCGGCAGGCCCGGAGCCGATGATGATCACGTTACGGACGTCGCTCACGGCTTGATTCCTCGTCTCTGGACGGTGTCCTACGGCCGGGGGAGCCTTACTCGTTGACTCTCACCCCACCCAACGGATCCTAAGGGGCCTGCATTCCCGGCGTGCCCGGACGCACCGGGAGACCACGGGGCCACCGGCGCAGCGGTGGGGAGACGACGCGGGCAGCCGGCCCCCGAGACGAGCGCGGCACGGGTGCGGGGGCGGCCGGCGGACCCGGCTGGCGGCACGCGGCCGATGCACGCTCCCTCGGCTGAGCACACCTCGGCGAGCGTCCACGGGCCGGGGTGCCCAGGGCCGGGAACGGTCCGTGGAGTCGGGCGTGCTCAGGGCCGGGGATAGGAGCGGGACAGCAGCACCGTGGCCGGGGCCGTGGGCTGTCGGACACAGGTCGCGTCGACGACGTAGGCGGTGACGCGGGCAGCATCGCCGGAGAGATCGGGCAGGACGACGAGATAGGCGTCCTTGCCGGCATAGGTCCCCTTCTCGGCGGCGAGCGGGCTGTCGGAGGTGCGGAGGCCCTCCCGGACGCATGCCGGGACCGAGGTCGTCGGGGCGCTCTTCAGCACCGTGGGGTGACCGGTCCCGGCCGCCCCTCCGGCGTCGGAGGACGTACCGAAGCCGTGCGGGGCCTCGGTGGCGTCTTGTGTCTGCTCCGCGGCGTCTTGTGTCTGCTCCGCCGGGCCGAGCAGCTCGGTCACCTGCTGCTCGAGCGTTCCTTCGGAGAAGGTGTCCGCAGAGGTGCTGGGTCGGTCCTGTGCCGCGGTGTGGGACTTCTTGTCGTCCTGCAGGGCGGCCAGCAGAGCGGAGGCGACCACCACGGCGGCCGCCGTGCAAGCGGTGGCGAGCATGCCGAACCTGCGCCGGGCGCGGGGTGTGCGGGACGTGCGGCCCGGCCCGGTGGCGGCGCCGATGGCACGGCCGGCCGGGCGATGAGCCCCCGGACGGGGCGCGGGACGGTCTGCCACCGGGCGGGCCGCCGCCGTTTCACGTGAAACATGCGCGCCGTCCTCCCGGCCGTCGGCCGTGCGCTCGGCGGCGAGGGCGGCGTCGATCCGGGCCGCGACGTCGTCGGGCATGCCCTCGGGCTCCGGAGCGGAGCCCAGCAGGCTCCGGATCTCCTCCAGCGAGGCACGGACGTCCGCACATGCGGTGCAGGCATCCAGATGTCGGCGCAGTTCCTGAGCCCGGTCGGGCGTCACGAGGCCCTCGGAGAGATCGGCGATCTCCGTGACGTCCGGGTGGTCTGCCGTGTCCGCCGTGGATGTCACGCTCGCCCACCTCCGCCCTTCGCAGCAGCTGGATCGTTCGGTCCCGGGGCCGGGGAGCCCAGGTCTGGTGCCGGCCTGGCGCGCCGGGTACCTGCCGATGGGACGGACGGCCCCGGTACCCGGTTCCCCTCCGCGTCCGGTTTCCCTGGCGCCCCCTGGCTCCCGGGCCTTAGATGACCGAGCAGCGGCAGCAGTCTGGCCCTGCCCCGGGCGCAGCGGCTCTTCACCGTACCGACGGGGACGCCGAGGATCCGGGCGGCCTCGGCGACGGGGTAGCCCTGCATGTCGACCAGCACCAGGGCGGCTCGCTGGTCGGGCGGGAGGGTGGCCAGCGCCTTCACGAGCTGCCGCTGCACATCGTTGCGCTCGGCGGGCGCGGACGCCGACTCGTGCGGCTCCAGCAGCTGCTCCAGACGCTCGGTGTCGTCCACCGGAGTGGTCTTCCGCGAGGCCGCCTTGCGGGCCCGGTCCAGGCAGGCGTTGACCGTGATCCGGTGCAGCCAGGTGGTGACCGCGGACTGCCCCCGGAAGGTGTGAGCGGCCCGGTAGGCGGAGACCAGAGCGTCCTGCACGGCGTCGGCGGCCTCCTCCCGGTCGCCCAGGGTCCGCAGGGCGACCGCCCAGAGACGGTCACGGTGGCGGCGTACCAGCTCACCGAAGGCGTCGGGGTCACCCGCGACATGGCGGGTCAGGAGGTCCTGGTCGCTCATGCCGCCGTAGGCGGTGCCGTCCGCCATCGCACCCCTCCCCCCGGTGACGGTCAGCTGGTGAGACTCGTGAACGTCACGTCGGTGATGGCCTGCTTGTAGCCGGCATCGGAGAACGCGCTCGGGTCCTCGCCCGAGTACGGCACGGCCGTGAGCCAGACCAGGACGTACCTCGTCTTCACCGGCTTGGTGACCTGGATGCTCGCCGACTTTCCGTTGGTCGTGACGCTGCCGATCTTCTGCATCGCCTCCAGGGACGGAGGCGTCAGGGAGTCGGCGGAGTACAGCTCGACGGTGGTGTGATCGCCGTTGTACCGCAGACCGATGGTCGCCGCGTCGACGTTCTTGGCGGAGCCGAGGTCGTAGACGATGCCCACGCCCGGCTTGTACGGCGCGAGCGTCGGGCCGTCGATGAACGTGTTGGTCTTCCAGTAGGTCGCGCTGTTGCCGTCGTAGGTCTTGCCCACATCACCGGGGTGCTGGGCTTCGCCCTTGGCGACGAACTCCTGCGCCCCCTGGATGGCAAGGGGCACCGTCTTGTGCTGGTCGTTGCTCTTGTCGCCGTCGTCCTGTGTCTGCGACTGGTTGTCCTTGTCCGGTCTGCCGCCGTGATCCATCAGGGCCTCGGCCAGCTGCCAGCTGCCCAGGCCCAGAGCAGCGATGAGCAGGGCGGAGACGGCCCACTTCAGGGCCTTGCCGGTGCGGCTCTGCAGCGGGGGTGGCGGGGCCGGGACCGGCGCCGCGACACCGGGCCGTGGCGTCGGACGGCCGTAGGTCCCCTGCTGGTGCGAAGTGCTCTGGTACTCCGGAGGCGCGGTGAACGCGGGCTCCGGAGGGCGGATGCGCGGCATCTCGCCGATCGCCTTCACCAGCTCCTCCGGCGTGGTGCACGGAGACTCGTGGCGGGAGGCGGTCGCACCGTCGTTGGCGAGGGCGCGCATGGCCAGTTCGGACAGCCCGCGGTGGACGCCGGCGCGCACCTGGTCGGGAGGGAGGAGGCCGACATCCTTGGGCAGGCCGGACAGCCCGTAGGCGTCGGTCTCGTACGGCCAGCGCTGGGTCAGTGCCGCGTACAGCAGGGCGCCGATGGCCTCGGTGTCGGTGCGCTGCGGGGTGTCGGAGCTGATGCCGCGCAGCGCGGCGTTCACGGCCAGACCGCGGATGCGCCACTGGCCCGTGGAGGTGCGCAGGACCGCGTTGGGGTTGAGCCGCAGATGGGCGAGACCCTCGCGGTGGGCGGCGGCCATGGCGGCGGAGACCTGGCTCACCATCTGGTAGGCGTCGTACGGTTCCAGCGGACCCGCGGACAGCAGCGTGGTCAGCTCGGTGGCGTCGGGCAGCCATTCATGGACGACGTAGACCAGGTCGTTCTCCTCGACGGCGTCGAGGACCTGGACGAAGCGAGGGTCGCCGAGCAGCGCGGAGGAACGGGCGGCGGCCAGCACGGAGCGGGCGCGTGCATGGTCCGCGGGCAGCACGTGCACACCGACGGCGCGGCGGAGCTTCTCGTCCACGGCACGCCAGCTGCTGAATCCCTCCAGGCGGGTGACGCACTCCTCCAGCCGGTAGCGTCTGGCGAGCTTGTGGCCGCTGTGCAGCTCGGGCGGCGTGGTCTTCCGGTCGGCAGCCCGGCTGTCGCTGCTGCCCTGCTCGTCGTCGCTGTCCGTGCCCCGCTTCCGGTTCTGGGCCACACCGTCGGCCGTGGCCAGGTCCGCCTGTGCGGTCAGCGGCTTGTCACCGCTGGTTTCTGCCACGTCGACGGCAGCCGTGCTCCGTTCCGCCACCGTCGCTCCTGCCTCCCCAAGTTCGCGTTCCCGCGCGCTGTCCGACGCCGAGACCAATTGTGCCCACAGTCCGCTGCTATGCACGACACGCAGCAACGGCGGAAGGTTGTGCGCCTACCCCCGTCTCAACGGCCCAGCCGTCCGCGGACCATGCCGACGAGCGAGTTCAGTTCCTCGATGCGCATCCGGCGGGCGGC
The DNA here is from genome assembly GCF_045209695.1 of Streptomyces thermoviolaceus. Lineage (NCBI taxonomy): Bacteria > Bacillati > Actinomycetota > Actinomycetes > Kitasatosporales > Streptomycetaceae > Streptomyces > Streptomyces thermoviolaceus. Next base: position 3,093,599 of record NZ_CP109280.1, read on the forward strand.
GAGGAAGAAGATGACGAACAGCACGGCGCCGCCGGCGAGCAGCTCGGCGAACGAGCCGATCACACCCTGCCCCAGCGTGTGGTTGATGCCGTAGCAGGCGGCACCGCTGAGCGCGGCCGCCGGCACCGAGGCGATGCACAGCCGTGCGTACGTCCGGGTCACGCGCGCACCGTCGAGATCGCCGCCGAGCCGCTTGCGCAGCCGGGCCCAGGCGACGCCCACGCCGATGGCGTACGCGATTCCGTAGGAGAAGGCCATGCCGATGACCGCCCAGCGGGCCGGCAGCAGCAGGTAGCACAGGGCCGAGGCACCCGCGTTGACCGCGGCGATGATGACCGTGTTGTAGAACGGCGTCCGGGTGTCCTCGTAGGCGTAGAAGGCGCGCAGCACGACGTACTGCACGGAGTAGGGGATGAGGCCGAGGCCGAAGGCCATCAGCATGTAGCCCATGTTGACGGCCTCGCCGGTGCCCGAGGAGCCGAAGATCAGCGTGCAGATGGGGACACCGAGCGCGACGAACCCGAAGGCGACGGGCACGATGGCGACGGCCGTGGTGCGCAGGCCCTGGGAGATGTCGTCGCGGACGGCGCCGGCGTCGCCCTCGTGGGCGGAGCGGGAGATCCGCGGCAGCAGGGCCGCCATCAGGGAGACGGTGATGATCGCCTGCGGCAGGCCCCAGATCAGCTGGGCGTTGGCGTAGGCGGCGTAGCCGGTGCCGTCCACGGGCGAGTTCGTGGCCGCCGCCGTGGACAGCCGGGTCACCACGATGTTGCCGGCCTGGTTGGCGAGCACGAACAGCAGCGTCCACTTGGCCAGGGCCGCGGCCTTGCCGATCCCGTGCCCCCGCCAGTCGAAGCGCAGCCGCAGCCGGAAGCCGGTCTCCCGCAGGTACGGGAACATCGCCAGGGCCTGGACGACCAGGCCCAGCAGGATGCCCACGCCGAGCAGCCGCTGGCCCTCCGGCGGGATGGTCGACACCTTCATCCCGGACTCCGCGGCGCTGCCGTAGACCCAGATGAACATGCCGAGCGTGACGATGATGACGATGTTGTTCAGGACCGGGGTCCACATCATCGCGCCGAAGCGGTTCCGGGCGTTGAGGATCTGCCCCATCACCACATGGATGCCCATGAAGAAGATCGAGGGCATGAAGTAGCGGACGAAGGTGATGCCGACCTGGTTGGCGGACGGATCACCGGCCACGGACGGCGAGAGCAGCCTCACCAGCAGTGGTGCTGCCACGACCGCGAGGACGGTGAGCCCGCCCAGCACGACCATGACCAGGGTCAGCAGCCGGTTGGCGTAGGCCTCGCCGCCGTCGTCGTCGTCCTTCATCGCCCGGACGAGCTGGGGCACGAACACGGAGTTCAGGCCGCCGCCGACGGTCAGGATGTAGATCATCGTCGGCAGCTGGTAGGCGACCTGGAAGGTGTCGCCGAGCAGACCCACGCCGAGCGCGGAGACGATCATCGCCGACCGGATGAAACCGGTCACGCGGGAGACCAGCGTGCCGGCCGCCATCACGGCACTCGACTTCAGCAGCCCCGCGGCCTTGCCGCCCTTCTTCGCCGGCGCGGGCGCGGGCTCGTCGGTCGCCACGGACCCCGCTGCCGCCGTCTCGGCTCCCCCGCCGCCCGGAGCGTACGGGCCTGCCGCCTGCTGACCGGCCGCCGGGGCCGGTCCGGCACCGGCGTAGGCCGCTCCCGCCTGTGGCGAGGGGCCGTAGCCGTGCCCGGCGGCCGACTGGTAGCCGGCCTGGCGGGGGTCGTAGCCGTAGGGCTGCCCGGGGTCCTGGTAGCCGCTCGGCGCGCCCTGGGCACCCGTGCCGTACCGGGGATCCGCATAGCCGTCCGGCTGAGGTGCCGCGGGAACGTCCTGTTGCGCCGGGGAGGGGATGCCGCCCTGGCGGGAGTCCTGGTAGGAGCCCTGCTGGTCCCGGTAGAGATTGGCGAAGGCGTCCGGCTGGTGCTGCGCCTCGCCGGAGTGGCTGACGAGATCGTCCACGCCCACGTACTGGGTGGTGCGCGGATCGTCCCCGTACGGCAGGTACTGGGTGGCCGAGGACGGCTCCGGGGGCGGGGTACGGGCCCACACCCGCGGATCGGGTGCCTGCGGAGACTGCGGCGGCGGGTCGTACAGCGGCTGCTGCGCCGGGTACGCACCCGGGGCCGGCGGCGGGTGCGCGGCACGGTCGTACAGCGCCTCGCCGACCGGGTCCTGCGCGGTCAGGTCCTGTGCCCGGTAGGGGTCCTCGCCCAGGGCGTCCTGGACGTACGCGTCCGCCGGGGGCTGCGGCGCCTGGCCGTTCCCGGGCTGCGGCGCCGCACCGGGGTAGCCCTGGCTGCCCACGGCCCGGCCGCGGTCACCGTCGTACGGCGCGTTCATGCTTACCCCACCTCATCGTCCCGGGCCGCTGCGGCCACGACATGCTCAACGGTCCACTTTCTCACCCGTGCCGGACGGGGCGGCGTCACCTGCCGCGGTGTCCGGGGCCGGGTCACTCGGCTGCTCGGAGGCGTCCGTCCGGCTGCGGGGGCCCGACTCCTTCGAGAGACGTCCGGCGGTGGCGCCGGAGTTCTCCTGCCGCACCGCTTCCTGGGGGGCGCCGTGCTCTCCCTCAGGTGTCGCGGCCGTGCCGGACGCGTCTGCGTTGCCGGCACCGTCCCCGGCGTCGTCGCGGGCCTCCTCGAGGTCCTGGGCGCCCTCCGCTTCCTGCCGGGCGGCGGCGCGCTTGCGCTGGGTGTACATCCGGAAGCCGGCGAGGACGAGCAGCAGCACGCCGCCGCCGATGACCAGCATCACCGTGGCGGTGATCTCGGTGACCTTGACGTCGAAGGTGACCGGGGCGCCGTACTCCTGGCCGTCCTCGGTGTACAGCTGGGCGATCACCGCCACCGGGCCGTTGGCGTTGGCCGACGTGGTGAACTTCACGGACTGGCTGTGGCCGCCGGAGACGGAGATGGGCTGTTCCGCCCAGGCCTGCCCGCCGATCTTCAGACGGGTGGGGTTGGTCGACGTCAGCCGCAGCACCAGATGGTCGACGCCCTGCACCAGGTTGTTCTGTACGGTCACCGGGATGGTGGCGCTGTGCCCGGAGAGCTTGGTCTCCGACTTGTCGATCAGCTTGACCTCGTCGGAGAGGCTGTCGAGATACGTCTCCACGCCGTTGCGGAAGTGCGCCGCGGCGTCCCCACGGCCCCGCCAGGAGGTGGCCATCTCACGGTTCAGGGCCCGGCCGAACGGGGTGACGACCCGGGACGGGTAGGTGAGGACGACCTGGAACGTGTCGACCTTCCCCTGGGTCCGGGCGATCGCCGCGAAGGCGGAACGCGGCAGTTCCTGCTTGCGCAGCGACGACGGGTAGTGCGAGGCCGACGGAATCCGGTTGGTGGCCGCGGGATCCGGCTTGGCCTTGGCGGCCGCGGACAGGTTCTGGAACTCCGACCAGGTGCTGTGCTGCAGCGCGGTCAGCGCCTGCGCCATGGCCTGGGCCTGGCTCGCGCTGGGCATGCGCTGCGGGGCGACGACGATGCTGCGCTGCTTGCTCGTCTGGGCGGTGAGCTCCAGGCTCTGGGCGAGGAACCGCTGCACGGCGAGCGTGCGGGCCCCGGCGCTCGACAGATCGCCCTCGAACGCCGTCGACAGCTGGGCGTCGGCCACGATCGCCGTGGTGCCCCCGCCGATCGGACGGGCCGCGGACGGCGTGTACGTCAGGCCGCTGCTCTCCTTGAGGCTGTCGCTGCGGGCGATGACGGTGTCGGCACCCGCCGAGGTGGCGACCCGGATGATCGACGGGTCGACGGCGCCGTCCGCGGGCCAGGCGTAGTCCGTGGACGGTTTCACGTGCAGGATCGTCTCCACCGTCTCGGCGGCGACGTCGGTGGCGTTCTTCAGCTGGCTGAGCGAACCGGTGACGCTGGTGCCGTGGTGGGCGAGAGAAGCCAGGTCCGGGTCGCCGAACGGCAGCGCCACAACCTCCTTGCCGGCCACCGCCTGCTGCAGCTCGGCGAGCCACTGCTTGGCCTCGGCCTGGTGGGTGCCGGCGACGGGCGTGCTGTCGGCGTCGGTCTGGATGCGGTAGCTGCGGGTCATGGCATCGACGGATGCCAGCAGGTCCGGGTCGATCACCCAGGTGACGTCGAGGCTCTTGCCCAGCTCCAGCATCCGCTCCAGCCGGCCGCCGGGGGAGATCTCCCGGGCGAGGGTGTCGTCGAGGAACACCGGTGTCTGCTGGGCGCCGGGTCCGGTCTCCGCCGTCATGTGGACCGTGGACACCAGTGGCCACAGGAACGTCGTCTTCGTCCTGGTGTCCGCCCCGTCGGGCTGCCAGGGCAGGAACGTGTGCTGGATGCCCAGCACCTGCTCCCAGGGCTGGGAGGAGGTGCGGCCCGAGAGCGAGACGGAGAAGGCGTAGACCCCGTCCGCGCCGAGGTGCAGTTTGCCGACCGGCACGGAGAGGGTGAAGCGCTGAGAGACGCCGGGAGCCAGCTCGGGGAACTTCTGGGCGTACTTGTCGTCGATCTCGTTGCCGTCGACCGTCGGATCGAAGCCGGTGCGGTCGGCGACGTCGTCGATCGCGGAACGGGTGCTCAGACGCGATCCCACCCGCAGGCCCACATGGGCGTCGGTGATCGGCTGCTTGCCCTTGTTGGTCACCGTGCCCGAGACGGTCAGCGTGTCTCCGTCGGAGGGGGCACTCGGGCTGAGCGAGTCGAGGGACACGGCCACGGTGCGCGATCCGGAGGCGGCCTGAGCGGCACCCTGCCCCGCGGCCCGTGCCGTCGGGGCGGCCGACAGCTGGAGCAGACCGGCCAGCAGGGGCGCCCCGGCGAGCAGTGCACCTGCTCTGCGCAGCCAGCGACGGGCAGGTGAGGGACTGGTTCCCTGGAAATCTGCCGCCTCGGCCACGCGCTCGTCCGTCCCTCGTCGTCAGTGGTCGTCAGTCATGTGCGTCCAGGCATGGTAACGAGGCGCGCGGAGCGGAAGTGCCGCGGAGGCGGCCACATGATCAGCGGGTGGGACCGACTGCCCCGCATGTCCGCCCATCCGGGGATGCTGTGGGGTGCGTCACGACAAGACGGGCTCGCCCCGGTGCGTCGTCCTCTGCGGTTCCTGCCGCATCCGTGCCGATCCCGAGGGCAACAAGGACGGTCCCGAGGTGCAGGAAAGATCTCGGACGCGTGAGAAGAGGCGGGAGCCCTGGTGAGGAGAGGGCGAGCTGCTCGGGCGAGCGGACCCGGCCGGGGCCGGGCCACGTACCCTTTCCTGTTGTGCCGAACGCCAACGACAACACTTCCTCTGCCCTGAGCCAGGCGCAGCAGCGCGCGGTGAGCGAGCTGCTGCGGGTGGCGCCCGTCGCCGACGATCTCGCGCGCCGCTTCCAGGAAGCGGGGTTCTCCCTCGCCCTGGTGGGCGGCTCCGTCCGGGACGCGCTGCTCGGCCGGCTCGGCAATGACCTGGACTTCACCACGGACGCCCGCCCCGAGGACGTACTGAAGATCATGCGTCCCTGGGCGGACGCGGTGTGGGAGGTCGGGATCGCGTTCGGCACGGTGGGTGCCCAGAAGCACGGCTACCAGATCGAGGTGACCACCTACCGCTCCGAGGCCTACGACCGGACCTCGCGCAAGCCCGAGGTGTCCTACGGCGACTCCATCGAGGACGACCTGGTCCGGCGGGACTTCACCGTCAACGCGATGGCGCTGGCCCTGCCGGAGAAGAAGTTCATCGATCCGCATCGCGGTCTGGAGGACCTGGCCGCGCGGGTGCTGCGCACTCCCGGGACCCCCGAGGAGTCCTTCTCGGACGACCCGCTGCGCATGATGCGGGCCGCGCGCTTCGCCGCCCAGCTCGACTTCGAGGTGGCACCCGAGGTCGTCGCGGCGATGACGGAGATGGCCGGGCGCATCGAGATCGTCTCCGCCGAGCGGATCCGGGACGAGCTGAACAAGCTGCTCCTGTCGGCCCGGCCGCGCAAGGGCCTGACCCTGCTCGTCGACACCGGTCTCGCCGAGCGGGTGCTGCCCGAGCTGCCGGCCCTGCGCCTGGAGAGCGACGAGCACCACCGCCACAAGGACGTCTACGACCACACGCTGATCGTCCTCGAGCAGGCGATCGCGCTGGAGGACGACGGCCCCGACCTCACGCTGCGGCTGGCCGCGCTGCTGCACGACATCGGCAAGCCCCGCACCCGGCGCTTCGAGAAGGACGGCCGGGTCTCCTTCCACCACCACGAGGTGGTCGGCGCCAAGATGACCAAGAAGCGCCTGACGGCCCTGAAGTACCCCAATGAGGTGATCAAGGACGTCTCGCGCCTGGTTGAGCTGCATCTGCGTTTCCATGGCTACGGGACCGGTGAATGGACGGACTCCGCGGTCCGCCGCTATGTCCGCGACGCCGGGCCACTCCTGGAGCGGCTGCACAAGCTGACGCGCTCCGACTGCACCACCCGCAACAAGCGCAAGGCGGCCGCGCTCTCCCGGGCCTACGACAGCCTGGAGCAGCGCATCGCGCAGCTGAAGGAGCAGGAGGAGCTGGACGCCATCCGCCCGGACCTCGATGGCAACCAGATCATGGAGATCCTGGGCATCAAGCCGGGTCCGGCCGTCGGTCGCGCCTACAAGCACATGCTGGAGCTGCGCCTGGAGCACGGCCCGATGGAGCACGACGCGGCGGTGGCGGCCCTGAAGAAGTGGTGGGCCGAGCAGAGCTGAGACCGGCCGGTCAGGTCCTGTTTCACGTGAAACGGGACCGCGAGGGGGCGGTGTTTCACGTGAAACACCGCCCCTGTGCGTGTCCATGAAGCAGCGGACCGTGCCCGTCGCCGGGAACCGCTCTCCTCAGGTGACCCTTGACGGGCGAGAAGGCCGGCCCATCCCCGCAGCGACCACCGCATAGATCACAGCGACCATGACCACCAGCCAGGGTGAGCGGCCGTCCGGCGGCAGCATCAGAGCGGCTACCCCCGCAGCGCCCACGAAGGCGACGTTGAACAGCACGTCGTAGACGGAGAAGATCCGGCCGCGGAAACCGTCCTCGACCGTGGACTGCACGATCGTGTCCGTGGCGATCTTCGCCGCCTGGGTGGTCAGCCCCAGCACGAAGGCCGCGACCAGCAGCGGACCGGCGACGAACGGAAGACCCAGTGCGGGCTCCAGGACCGCGGCCGCGAGTGCGCAGACCACGATCCAGCGGACCGGGCCGAGCCGTCCGGCCGCCCACGGGGTGACCACGGCCGCGAGGAAGAACCCCGCCCCCGAGAGCGCCAGGGCCAGTCCGAGCAGACGCAGCCCCTCCTGGGTGCTGGAGGTCAGGCCGTAGCGGCAGAGCGTCAACAGCAGGACGGTCAGCGCGCCATAGCAGAAGCGCATCAGGGCCATGGCCGCCAGCGCCCGGGCGGCGATCCGGCGCGGTGGTTCCCGCAGATGCGCCACGCCCGCGATCAGCCCGCGTGCCGTACCGGTCAGGGCCGTACCGAGCGAGGGCCGCGCCGCCTCCCGGTCGGGGCCGAGCAGATCCGGCGCCATGAGCAGGGACACCAGGGCCGCGCACAGATACAGAACGGCGCCGAGCAGCACCACGGCCGCGTCGGGGTCCGCCCCGGCCAGGCGCAGGACGAAGGCGAGGCCGCCGCCCGCGAACGCGGCCAGTGAGCCCGCCGTCGGCGACAGGGAGTTCGCCATCACCAGCCGCTCGGCGTCGACCACGCGTGGCAGTGCGGCGGACAGCCCCGCCAGGACGAAGCGGTTCACCGCGGTGACGCAGAGCGCGGAGACATAGAAGAGCCGGTCCGGGACGGCGGCCGTCATCAGTACGGCTGTGGTGGCCGCCAGCAGCGCGCGCAGCAGATTGCCGTGGAGGAACACCTGGCGGCGCCGCCAGCGGTCCAGCAGCACACCGGCGAACGGGCCGACGAGCGAGTACGGCAGCAGCAGCACGGCCATCGCCGAGGCGATCGCGGCGGGCGACGTCTGTCTCTCCGGGGAGAAGACGACATAGGTGGCCAGTCCCACCTGGTAGACGCCGTCGGCTCCCTGGGAGAGCAGCCGTATCGCGAGCAGCCGCCGGAAGTCCCGGATGCGGAGCAGCGTGCGCAGATCACGGACGACGGCCATGCGGCCCACCCTCACATACGGGAGGGCTCCCGCGGCGACCGCCGCGGGAGCCCTCCCGGCCCTGGCAGGAGCGTTCGGCGCGGCTCAGCGCTCGACCTCGCCGCGGATGAACTTCTCGACGTTCTCGCGGGCCTCGTCGTCGAAGTACTGGACCGGCGGGGACTTCATGAAGTAGGAGGAGGCGGACAGCACGGGGCCGCCGATGCCGCGGTCCTTGGCGATCTTCGCGGCACGCAGGGCGTCGATGATGACACCGGCGGAGTTCGGGGAGTCCCAGACCTCGAGCTTGTACTCCAGGTTCAGCGGGACGTCACCGAAGGCGCGGCCCTCCAGGCGGACATACGCCCACTTGCGGTCGTCCAGCCAGGCCACGTAGTCGGACGGGCCGATGTGGACGTTCTTCTCGCCCAGGTCCCGGTCGGGGATCTGAGAGGTGACGGCCTGCGTCTTGGAGATCTTCTTGGACTCCAGGCGCTCGCGCTCGAGCATGTTCTTGAAGTCCATGTTGCCGCCGACGTTCAGCTGCATCGTGCGGTCCAGGATGACGCCCCGGTCCTCGAACAGCTTGGCCAGGACGCGGTGCGTGATGGTGGCGCCGACCTGCGACTTGATGTCGTCACCGACGATCGGCACGCCCGCCTCGGTGAACTTGTCGGCCCACTCCTTGGTGCCGGCGATGAAGACCGGCAGGGCGTTGACGAAGGCGACCTTGGCGTCGATGGCGCACTGGGCGTAGAACTTCGCCGCCTCCTCGGAGCCGACCGGAAGGTAGCAGACGAGGACGTCGACCTTCTTGTCCTTCAGGACCTGGACGACGTCGACCGGCTCCTCGGCGGACTCCTCGATGGTGGCGCGGTAGTACTTGCCGAGGCCGTCGAGGGTGTGGCCGCGCTGGACCGTCACACCGGTGCGGGGAACGTCGCAGATCTTGATGGTGTTGTTCTCCGACGCGCCGATGGCGTCCGCGAGATCCAGGCCGACCTTCTTCGCGTCGACGTCGAAGGCGGCGACGAACTCGATGTCCCGCACGTGGTAGTCACCGAACTGCACGTGCATCAGGCCCGGGACCTTGGACGCCGGGTCGGCGTCCTTGTAGTACTCGACGCCCTGCACCAGCGATGCGGCGCAGTTGCCCACGCCGACGATGGCTACGCGAACCGAACCCATTCCGGTTGCTCCCTGTGTGTGTTCTCGGTGAAGCCCGACGGGCCTCACGTGGCGGTGTCGCCGGGCGTATCCGGACGGGGGGAGTCCCCCGTCCGTGGCAGGCCGCCCGACGCTCCCTGTGTGGTGTCGAGCGGAGCGGTCCTCCCGGAGCCGGACCCTCTCAGGTCCCGGCCCGCCCGCTCGCTCTCGATGAGCTCGTTCAGCCAGCGCACTTCGCGCTCCACGGACTCCATCCCGTGGCGCTGGAGCTCGAGGGTGTAGTCGTCGAGGCGCTCCCGGGTGCGTGCGAGGGAGGCACGCATCTTCTCCAGGCGCTCCTCCAGCCGGCTGCGACGCCCCTCCAGCACGCGCATCCGCACATCCCGCGACGTCTGCCCGAAGAAGGCGAACCGTGCGGCGAAGTGCTCGTCGTCGTAGGTGTCGGGGCCGGTCTGGGAGAGCAGGTCCTCGAAGTGCTTCTTACCTTCCGCCGTCAGCCGGTAGACGATCTTGGCGCGGCGCCCCGCAAGAGGAGCGGCCGGGGCGTCCTCGCCGGCGCTGTCCCTCTCCTCCGCCAACCAGCCGTTGGCGACCAGCGTCTTGAGGCAGGGGTAGAGCGTCCCGTAGCTGAAGGCGCGGAAGACACCCAGTGACGTATTGAGTCGTTTGCGCAGCTCGTAGCCGTGCATCGGGGATTCGCGGAGCAGACCGAGTACGGCGAACTCAAGGATTCCGGAACGCCGGCCCACTGTCGCCTCCTCTCTGCCGCGACCCGGGACCGGTGGATGCCGCTCCGGGAGCCGTGACGGTCTTTATCTCGTGCTGATGTATCGACTCGATACATCTCGACGATAGAGGTGCCCCACGCGTGCGACAAGAGGGGACATGGTGAACGGGATCACATCACTGTTGCGGTGGTGGCAAGTTGCCTGATTTGGGGTGAACTTCGAGGCACGGCGTGTTGTGGCGGTGCGTAGTCTGTGCGCCATGCAAACCGCCGGGAACCGAGTGACGCCTGGGGATGTCCTCGTCCCTGGTGTCGTACGGGTGGATGCGCGACCGACCTCACCTGTACGTCGGGGGGACCGGAAACCAGCCGCCGTTTCCAGGCGCGCACGGATGCGCCTGCCCGAGGAGTACATCGTTCGATGAGCGAGCACCGTCGCAAACCGCCGCAGCCGCAAGGAGGCGGACGAGCCGCGGCCCGGCGCGGCCACTCGGCCGGCCGCCGCGCGGCACCGCGAGGCGCCCACGGATCCCCCGCCGACTCCTACGGGTCCACGTCCTATGGATCGGGCTCGTACGGACCGGGAGGCGAGGCACGCCCGTACGGCGGACGTGCCGCTGCCCGGCGAGCGGCACAAAAAAGCGGTGGTCGGCGCAGAGCGGCGGGTCCTGGTGGCCCCAATCGATCCCGTGGGCGCGGTCGTGCTGCACCTCCGGGACGCAAGCGGTTCATCGACTACCCGCGGTCCGGCAAGTACGGCTGGCAGCGCTGGATGCCGTCGTGGAAGCTGGTCGCCGGGTTGTTCGTCGGCATCGTCGGCAGCCTGGTCGCGGTGGCCGGACTCGGGTACGCGACGGTGCAGGTGCCGGACGTCGCCAAGACCGCCCAGGCGCAGAACAACGTCTACTACTGGTCCGACGGTTCCGAAATGGTCCGGACCGGTGGTGAGATCAACCGCCAGATCCTGAACATCTCCGACATTCCCAAGGACATGCAGAATGCGGTGATCTCTCAGGAGAACAAGACCTTCTGGGACGACAGCGGTGTCGACCTCAAAGGCATCGCCCGGGCCCTGGTCAACATGGCGCGGGGCGGACAGACCCAGGGTGGTTCCACCATCACCCAGCAGTACGTCAAGAACGCCATGCTGAACGACCAGTCGCAGACGATTTCCCGCAAGTTCAAGGAGATCTTCGTCGCGATCAAGGTGGGCACCAAGGTCCCGAAGAGGGACATCATGGCCGGCTACCTCAACACCTCGTACTACGGACGCGGCGCCTACGGTATTCAGGCCGCCTCGCGTGCGTACTTCAACAAGGACGCCAAGGATCTCAACGCCGGCGAGTGCGCGTTCCTCGCGGCCATGCTCAAGGGCGCCACCTACTACGACCCTGCCGGTGCGACCTCCATCGACCCGGGGGCCACGCCCGAGGCGAACGAGAAGCGCGCCTTCGCACAGATGCAGGACACGCTCGACAAGATGGTCGAGTACGGCTACCTGAGTTCAACCGAGCGGGCCAAGTACACGACCCTGCCGAAGTGGCAGAACCCGCGTTCCAACACGCAGCTCAGCGGCCAGATCGGCTACCTCGTCGACCTCGCCAAGGCCTACATCATCAACAACACGCACATCACCGCGGACGAGCTGCAGCAGGGCGGCTACCAGATCCACACCACCTTCGACAAGAAGAAGGTCGAGGAGCTGGAGAAGTCCGTCAAGGAGATCCGACAGGAGAACATCAAGCCCGACGAGCGGCCGGAAACCGACACCCACGTCCAGTTCGGCGGCGCCTCCGTGGACCCGAAGACGGGCGCCATCGTGGCGATCTACGGCGGTGAGGACGCCACCAAGCACTTCACCAACAACGCCGACGCCACCGGTGCGCAGGTCGGCTCGACGTTCAAGCCGTTCGTGCTGGCGGCGGCCATGCGCGACGGCGTGCGCAACCCGCACCTGGGGCCGACGCAGGGTCCCGAGGAGCGCACCCCGGTGTCCGTCAAGAGCCGCTACAGCGGCAAGAACCTGCTCAAGATCAAGAATTACGACGGCACCGTCTGGACGAACGAGAAGGGCGAGGAGTGGCTGCAGCGCAATGACGGCAACGAGTCGATCGGTGAGCCGCCGGACTTCATGGTCGACCTGCGCGAGGCCATGCGGCAGTCCGTGAACTCCGCCTTCGTCCAGCTGGGCATGGATGTGGGCCTGGACAAGGTCAAGCAGGCGGCGCTCGACGCCGGACTGCTCAAGAGCAGCCTGACCGGCACCACCTACCCGTCCTTCTCCATCGGTATCTCCGACCCGAGCGCCATCCGGATGGCGGCGGCCTACGCCACCTTCGCCGCCAGCGGCAAGCAGAACGACCCCTATTCGGTCGAGAAGGTCGTGAACCAGGACGGCACGGTCTACACGCACGAGAGCAAGCCGAAGCAGGCCTTCACCGCCGCGGTGGCCGACAACGTCACCGATGTGCTGAAGACCGTGGTCGACAAGGGAACCGGTACCAATGCGCGGCTGCCCGGGCGTCAGGTGGCCGGCAAGACCGGTACCACGGACGGCAACAAGTCCGCGTGGTTCGTGGGGTACACCCCGCAGCTGTCCACCGCGATCAGCATGTTCCGCCTCGACGACGACGCGAACAACAAGCAGCGCACGTTCCTCGAGATGTACGGAACCGGTGGCCAGGAGAAGATCCACGGCGCCTCGTTCCCTGCCGAGATCTGGCACGACTACATGGAGCAGGCACTCAAGGGCGAGCCGGCCGTGCCGTTCCCGACGCCGCAGCCCATCGGCAAGGTCATCAACGGCGAGCCTTCGCCCACTCCGACCCCGTCGGCCTCCACGAGCCCGTCGCCGTCGCCCTCGGTGACGCCGTCGCCCAGCGCGACGGAGACCTCTCCGTCGCCCACGCCGACCGAGTCGCACTGCGGCTTCTTCGGCTGCCCCGACGACGGCGGTCAGACCGGTGACAACGAGGGCAACGGCGGCGCGGACGGCGGCTTCCCGACGCCCACCCCCACCGAGTCCGACACCGACGGACAGGGCAACAGCCGTGGCAACGGCAATGGAGGCTGGTTCGGAGGCCGCGACTAGCGGACGCGGCTTTCCGGACCCGCCTTGACGGGAACCTCACCCATCGCGGTTTCACGTGAAACGTGGGCCGTCGCACCGACCGTGCGGCGGCCCACACGTATTCCCGGCCGGGTACGGCAGGATGGCGGCATGCCACGTGCTGAATCGACGCAAGCGAGCGTGCACCAGCCCGACCCCGGCCCGGTCAGGCCGACCCAGGAGGACCCGGTCGCCGCGGCCGGCAGCGAGCTGATCGGCGGCCCCGTCGGCCGGTTCGCTCTCCTCGGGACATCGTGGTGGACCCCGATACGGGTCGTCGCGCTCGTCGCGATCGGCATGTTCGCGCTGGGCCTGGTCCAGAAGGCACCGTGCTACCACAGCGCCTGGTTCTTCGGTGCCAGCTCGCAGTACACCAAGGCCTGCTACTCGGACATCCCGCACCTGTACCAGGGGCGCGGCTTCGCCGACGGCCTGGTGCCCTACTTCGACCGGCTCCCCGGCGACATGCCGTACCTGGAGTACCCGGTGCTGACGGGCCTCTTCATGGAGGTCGCCTCCTGGCTCACCCCGCACAGCGGCAGCATGCAGCACCAAGAGCGGTGGTACTGGATGGTCAACGCCGGGATGCTCATGGTGTGCGCCTCCGTCATCGCCGTCTGCGTGGTGCGCACGCACGCCCGGCGGCCCTGGGACGGCCTGCTGGTCGCCCTGGCGCCGGCCTTCGCCCTCACCGCGACCATCAACTGGGACCTGCTGGCCGTCGCCCTGACGGCGGCCGCGATGCTGATGTGGTCACGGGGCCGCTCCCTCGCCTTCGGTGTCCTGCTGGGCCTCGCCACAGCGGCCAAGCTCTACCCGGTCCTGCTGCTCGCCCCGCTGCTCTTCCTGTGCTGGCGTGCGGGCCGATGGCGGGAGTACGGCCGTGCCCTCGCCGGTGCCGTCGTCGCCTGGCTGGTGGTGAATCTGCCGGTGCTGGCCTTCGCCCAGGAGGGCTGGTGGCAGTTCTACCGGTTCAGCCATGACCGGGGCGTGGACTTCGGTTCGTTCTGGCTGATCTGGGCGCAGAACTCCAGCAATCCGCCCAGCACCGACTTCGTGAACACCACCGCCTCGCTCCTGGTGGTGCTCTGCTTCCTGGGCATCGCGGCCCTGGCGCTGACCGCGCCGCGCCGGCCGCGCTTCGCCCAGCTGGCCTTCCTCGCCGTGGCGGTCTTCATCCTCACCAACAAGGTCTATTCGCCGCAGTACGTGCTGTGGCTGGTGCCGCTGGCCGTGCTGGCCCGTCCCAAGTGGCGGGACTTCCTGATCTGGCAGGCCTGCGAGGTGGTGTACTACCTCGGCATCTGGATGTACCTCGCGTACACCACCAGCGGAGACGCGCACAAGGGACTGCCGGTCGACGGCTACCACTGGGCGATCGCCGCGCACCTGGCCGGGACGCTCTATCTGTGCGCCGTGGTCGTCCGCGACATCCTGCGCCCGGACCGGGACGTGGTGCGCCGTGCCGGGGACGACGATCCCTCGGGCGGTGTCCTGGACGGTGCCGCGGACGTGTTCGTCCTCGGCCGTGCGGCCCGGCCCGCGGCCCCCGCAGCGCCGGGCGATGTGCCGCAGGTGCGGTGGGGCGGCGGAGCGGCGCCCGGCGGAGTGGCGTCCGCGGGGGACCGTCCGGTCTGAGCGGGCGACGCATCACGCATCGAAGGCCGCATCCGGCAGCGTGCGCCGGGTGCGGCCTTCGTATGGGTGCCGGAGGCTCTCGGGCGGGGAGCCTCCGGCCGCGCGGTCAGCGGTCCACGAGACGGTCGAACTGCGTGGTGGTGTGCCGCAGATGGGCCACCAGCTCGTCGCCGACCTTGGGTTCCGGGGCGTCCGCCGGGATGAAGAGGATGGAGACCTGCATGTGCGGCGGCTCGGCGAACCAGCGCTGCTTGCCGGCCCAGACGAACGGCGACAGATTCCGGTTCACGGTGGCCAGGCCGGCCCGGGCGACCCCCTTGGCCCGCGGCATGACGCCGTGCAGCGCCTTCGGCGCCTCCAGGCCCACACCGTGGGACGTGCCGCCCGCCACCACGACCAGGAACCCGTCGGAGGGGGCCTTCTGCTGCCGGTAGCCGAAGCGGTCGCCCTTGGACACCCGGGTGACGTCCAGCACCGCGCCGCGGTACTCGGTGGCCTCGTGGTCGCCGAGCCACAGCCGCGTGCCGATCCGGGCGCGGAACCGGGTCTGCGGGAACTGCTGCTGCAGGCGGGCCAGTTCCTCGGTCTTGAGGTGGCTGACGAACATGGTGTGCAGCGGGAGCCGGGCCGCCCGCAGCCGGTCCATCCAGCCGATGACCTCCTCCACGGCGTCCGAGCCGTCGGTACGGTCCAGCGGCAGGTGGATGGCGAAGCCCTCCAGGCGCACGTTCTCGATGGCGGCGTGCAGCTGCGGCAGGTCCTGCTCGGTGACCCCGTGCCGCTTCATCGAGGACATCACCTCGATGACGACCCGCGCCCCCACCAGGCCGTACACGCCGTCGACCGACGACACCGAGCGGATCACCCGGTCCGGCAGCGGCACCGGCTCCTCGCCACGCCGGTAGGGCGTGAGCACGAGCAGATCGCCGCTGAACCAGTCCTTGATGCGCGCGGCCTCGTACGTCGTGCCGACGGCGAGGATGTCCGCACCCAGGCGGGTGACCTCCTCCGCCAGCCGCTCGTGTCCGAAGCCGTAGCCGTTGCCCTTGCAGACCGGGACCAGTCCCGGGAACTGCTCCTGCACGTGCTTGTGGTGCGCCCGCCAGCGCGCGGTGTCGACATAGAGCGTGAGCGCCATGGCCGGACCGGAACCTTTCTCGTGGCTGCGGTGTGTCAGAAGTAGGGATGAGGTCGACGGAGTCGAAGCGGGAAATGCGAGGTCAGCGGCGGGACATGTAAATGTCCAGCGCCTTGTGGAGCAGCTTGTTCAGCGGGAAGTCCCACTCGCCGAGATACTCGGCGGCCTGCCCACCGGTGCCGACCTTGAACTGGATCAGACCGAAGAGGTGGTCGGACTCGTCCAGCGTGTCGGAGATGCCCCGCAGGTCGTAGACGGTGGCGCCGAGCGCATAGGCGTCGCGCAGCATCCGCCACTGCATGGCGTTCGAGGGCCGGACCTCACGGCCGATGTTGTCGGAGGCGCCGTAGGAGTACCACACGTGGCCGCCGACGATCAGCATCGTCGCCGCGGCCAGGTTCACGCCGTTGTGCCGCGCGAAGTACAGCCGCATGCGGTTGGGGTCCTCGGTGTTCAGCGCCGTCCACATGCGCTGGAAGTACGACAGCGGGCGGGGCCGGAAGTGGTCGCGCACGGCCGTGATCTCGTACAGCCGCTGCCACTCCTCCAGGTCGTGGTAGCCGCCCTGGACGACCTCCACGCCGGCCTTCTCCGCCTTCTTGATGTTGCGGCGCCACAGCTGGTTGAAGTTCTTGTGCACCTCTTCCAGGGAACGGTTGGCCAGCGGCACCTGGAAGACGTAGCGCGGCTGGACGTCACCGAAGCCGGCACCGCCGTCCTCGCCCTGCTGCCAGCCCATCCGGCGCAGCTTGTCGGCGACCTCGAAGGCACGGGGCTCGATGAAGTCGGCCTCCATGTCCCGCAGGCGCTTGACGTCCGGGTTCTGGATGCCCTTCTTAATGGTGTCCGCGTTCCAGCGGCGGATGATCACCGGCGGGCCCATCTTCACCGAGAAGGCGCCCTGCCGCTTCAGGTGCGCCAGCATCGGCTGGATCCAGTCGTCGAGGTTCGGTGCGAACCAGTTGATGACCGGACCCTCGGGCAGATAGGCGAGATAGCGCTTGATCTTGGGCAGCTGCCGGTAGAGGACGAGGCCGACACCGACCAGCTCACCCGTACGGTCGTCGAACCACCCCAGGTTCTCCGAGCGCCATTCCGCCTTGACGTCCGCCCACGCCGGGACCTGCATGTGGCTCGCCGCCGGCAGGCTCTGGATGTAGGCCAGATGCTGCTCTCGACTGATGGTCCTCAGGGTCAGGCTCATTCGGGGCGCTCCTCGGGCTGGCGTGTCCCCATGGATCAGGGGCTCCGGCTCTCGGCAGAGCCTACTGCGCCTGTGATGCGGGCCGGTTGGGCCTGGGCCAACCGGCCCTGTGAAGGAGCACCCGCGGCCGCCCGGGGCGGTGCGCTCAGCCGCCGACGAACCCCGAGGTGAGATCGCTGTGCGCGAGGCCGAGGAAGAGGCCGATCGCGGAGGCGCCGAGGCCGAGAACCAGGCCGAAGCGCTCACGTGTGGTCACCGAGATGAACTGGCCGTATCCGCCGGCCACGACGCCGACGATTCCGGTGCAGACGGTCAGCAGATGGAGCCCCGGGAAAGCGGCGGTGATGAGGGAGACCAGGCCGAGGAGCACGGTCACGGCCAGCAGTGCGTCCGGCAGCGGGTGGGGCTTGCCGTCGGTGGCCAGCAGACCGCTGCGCTGTTTGACGGGGCGCATCATCTGAGCCATGGCGGGACCTCCTGTCCGAGGCGATGGGCACTTCGCCCTGCATCACCCGATGTGTACAAATTGTGTCCCCTCAGGCCCGGATTTCAACCGTACGGCGGTTGCCGGGTAGTCTGTAGCTTCTGCACTGGTGCCCGTCGTCCGGTACGGCCGAGTGGACCCCTCTGTCAGTGGGGCCTGGTTTACTCGGTGACACCGGTGCCAACGCATCATGACCCTCCTGCCACGGAACGACCGTGGCCGCTGAGTCCAAAGGAGGTGGGTTCCACATGCGTCACTACGAGGTGATGGTCATCCTCGACCCCGATCTCGAGGAGCGCGCTGTCTCCCCGCTGATCGAGAGCTTCCTCTCCGTCGTCCGTGACGGTGGCGGGAAGATCGAGAAGGTCGACACCTGGGGTCGTCGTCGTCTCGCGTACGAGATCAAGAAGAAGCCCGAGGGCATCTACTCGGTCATCGACCTGCAGGCCGAGCCTGCGGTCGTCAAGGAGCTCGACCGCCAGATGAACCTGAACGAGTCGGTCCTCCGGACCAAGGTCCTCCGTCCCGAGACCCACTGAGCCTCTCCGCTCAGCCGGCCTCGGGATTCGAGTAGCAGCACGCACCAGCAGCCAGCAGCACACCCGCCGAGAGGTTCCCCATGGCAGGCGAGACCGTCATCACGGTCGTCGGCAATCTCGTCGACGACCCCGAGCTGCGCTTCACCCCCTCGGGTGCGGCGGTCGCGAGGTTCCGCGTCGCATCCACGCCCCGCACCTTCGACCGCCAGACGAACGAGTGGAAGGACGGCGAGAGCCTCTTTCTGACCTGCTCGGTCTGGCGTCAGGCGGCGGAGAACGTCGCCGAGTCGCTTCAGCGAGGCACGCGCGTCATCGTGCAGGGCCGGCTGAAGCAGCGGTCCTACGAGGACCGTGAGGGCGTCAAGCGCACGGTCTACGAGCTGGACGTCGACGAGGTCGGCGCCAGCCTCCGCAATGCCACGGCCAAGATCACCAAGACCGGCGGTCGTGGTGGCCAGGGCGGCTACGGCGGCGGTCAGCCTGGTGGCGGCTGGGGCGGCGGCCCGCAGGGCGGTGCTCCCGCCGACGACCCGTGGGCGACCGGCGCTCCCGCCGGTGGCAACCAGGGCGGCGGCTGGGGCGGCGGCCCGCAGGGCGGCGGCGGCTACTCGGACGAGCCCCCCTTCTAGTCCGTCGTTCCGGTCCTCGGACCGGAACGGGGCGAGGGCGGGTCGTTACCCAGACTTCTTGATCACACAGGAGAAACACCATGGCGAAGCCGCCTGTGCGCAAGCCCAAGAAGAAGGTCTGCGCATTCTGCAAGGACAAGGTCACGTACGTGGACTACAAGGACACGAACATGCTGCGGAAGTTCATCTCCGACCGCGGCAAGATCCGTGCCCGCCGCGTGACCGGCAACTGCACGCAGCACCAGCGTGACGTCGCCACGGCCGTGAAGAACAGCCGTGAGATGGCGCTGCTGCCCTACACCTCCACCGCGCGCTAAGGGAAGGGTGAGTCACTCATGAAGATCATCCTTACCCACGAGGTCTCCGGCCTCGGCGCCGCGGGCGACATCGTCGACGTCAAGGACGGTTACGCTCGCAACTACCTGATCCCGCGGAAGCTCGCGATCCGCTGGACCAAGGGTGGCGAGAAGGACGTCGAGCAGATCCGTCGTGCTCGCAAGATCCACGAGATCCAGACCATCGAGCAGGCCAACGAGATCAAGGCCCAGCTCGAGGGTGTGAAGGTCCGCCTGGCCGTCCGCTCCGGCGAGTCCGGCCGTCTCTTCGGTTCCGTCACCCCGGCCGACATCGCTTCGGCCATCAAGGAGGCCGGCGGTCCCGAGGTCGACAAGCGCCGCATCGAGCTGGGTGCGCCGATCAAGACCCTGGGCGCCCACGAGACGTCCGTGCGTCTGCACCCCGAGGTTGCCGCCAAGGTCAACATCGAGGTCGTCGCGGCCTGATCGTCGCGTTCGGCAGCGTCAGCTGGGAAAGGGCCGTACCCGCTTCCGTCGGGTACGGCCCTTTCGCGTGCGGTCCGTCTCGGCGAGGCGAGGAACGGTGCGCGACCCCGCCGCCCGAGGGAGCCGGCGGTGGTGTGCCGGTATGCCGGGACGGTGAGCTGCCCCCACGGTCTCGTTTCACGTGAAACGGCTGCTTCGGGGCACACAGCACCGCGTTTCGTCTTCCGCGTCTCGCCACGACCCTGGCGAGACGCGCCCGTAGCTCCTCAGCGCGTCGCCCCGGTCACCACCCAACGGCCGGAGCGGGACCGCAGCCACAATGTCAGCAGCCGCACCGCCATCATCAGCGTCATCGCGCCCCACAGTGCGGTGAGCCCTCCGCCGATCCATGGCACCGCCAATGCGGCCGGGGTGAACACCGCCAGAGTGATCAGCATGGCCCAGGCCAGATAGGGGCCGTCCCCGGCACCCATGAGTACACCGTCGAGGACATAGACGACCCCGCAGATCGGCTGGGCGAGGGCCACCACCAGCAAGGCCGGCAGCGCGGTGGACGTGACGGCGGAGTCGTCGGTGAACAGGGGAAGGAACACCGGCCGGGTGACGATCACCAGCAGGCCGAGGACCACACCGACCGCGATGCCCCACTGGACCATGCGACGGCAGGCCTGCCGGGCGCCGTCGGCGTCCTCGGCCCCCAGATAGCGGCCGATGATGGCCTGCCCGGCGATCGCGATCGCGTCCAGGGCGAAGGCCAGCAGGCTCCACAGCGACAGGATGATCTGGTGGGCGGCGACGTCGGCGTCGCCGAGGCGGGCCGCGACGGCCGTCGCGATCATCAGGATGGCCCGCAGGGACAGCGTCCGCACGAGCAGGGGTGCCCCGGCCTGTGCGGAGGCCTTGATGCCGGCGGCGTCCGGGCGCAGCGAGGCTCCGTGTCTCCGGGCTCCGCGCACGACCACGGTGAGGTAGACCGCGGCCATCCCGCACTGGGCGATCACGGTGCCCCAGGCAGATCCCGCGATGCCGAGACCGGCGCCGTAGACCAGGCCCGCGTTGAGCGCGGCATTGGTGACGAACCCCGCGACGGCGACCGCGAGCGGTGTCCTGGTGTCCTGCAGTCCGCGCAGCACACCTGTGGCGGCCAGGACGATGAGCATCGCCGGGATGCCCAGGGCGGAGATGCGCAGATAGGTGGTGGCGTACGGAGCGGCGGTCGGCGAGGCGCCGAAGAGTTCCACCAGGGCGGGGGCGGTGGGCAGGACGACCACGATCACCGCCGCGCCGAGCAGCAGGGCCAGCCAGATGCCGTCCATGCCCTGCTGGATGGCGGCTTTGAGGTCGCCCGCTCCGACGCGGCGGGCCACGGCGGCCGTGGTGGCGTAGGCGAGAAAGACGAAGACACTGACGGCGGTGGTCAGCAGGGCGGAGGCGACTCCGAGTCCGGCGAGCTGTGCCGTGCCGAGATGACCGACGATGGCGCTGTCGGCCATGACGAAGAGCGGCTCGGCGACCAGCGCGCCGAAGGCCGGGAGAGCCAGGGCGATGATCTCTCGGTCGTGCCGCCGCCGGGAGGCCGTGGGGCGTGCGGGGGCCTGTGTCATGGGCGTCAATCCAATCATCCACAGGTAAGGAATGCAAAGCCCATGCGCACCTTACTTTCCGTCTCATGCCGTGCACATGCGCCCACCGTTCGCAGCGATTGTGGGCCGAGGGGGGAAGTTTTTCTTCTGCACAGCCCGTGGATGGCAAAAGCCCAGGTCGGAGGGGTCTTTCCCGGGGAGCCGCGGTCTTGTTCACAGCGCTGTCCACCATGTCGTGCACAGGTTTCGCGGAGTTGTCCACAGCATCAGGCCAGTCGTCCACATGGCCTGTGGATAACCAGATTGGCTGACGGTGCCCGGGGGCCTACCGTGGTCCGGCGCCCGCTCTGTTCGACACCGGCTGGTGCACCCGCACGACATGACGCCGGGAACCGGAGTGAGGCTTCTCGGTCTGTCAGTGCCGTGCCGTAGAAAGAACGCGCACGGCGAGGTCCGCTCGGCGGACGGGAGGAGGTCGCTCGGTGAGCATGTCCGAGCCCCTGGACAGCCCGTGGGCCGACAGCGGACCCGGCGACCGTCTGCCCGCCTCCCGTCGGCGCCCCGATGCCGGCCGCCGTGAGGAACAGCACGAGCGCGGCCGGGAGGACGACCGGTGGGACGGCGCGGGGTCGTCGTTCGAGCGTGTCCCTCCGCAGGACCTCGAGGCGGAGCAGTCGGTCCTCGGCGGCATGCTGCTGTCGAAGGAGGCCATCGCCGACGTCGTCGAGATCCTCAAGGGCCACGACTTCTACAAGCCCGCCCACGAGACGATCTACCAGGCCATCCTCGACGTCTACGCACGCGGCGAGCCCGCCGACCCCATCACCATCGCCGCCGAGCTGACCAAACGCGGCGAGATCAACCGTGTGGGGGGCGCCTCCTATCTGCACTCCCTCGTGCAGGCCGTGCCCACGGCGGCCAACGCCGCCTACTACGCGGAGATCGTGCACGACCGGGCGGTGCTGCGCCGCCTGGTGGAGGCCGGTACGCGGATCACACAGATGGGGTACGCCGCGGACGACGACGTCGACGAGATCGTCAACCGCGCCCAGGCCGAGATCTATGCGGTCACCGAGCAGCGCACCAGCGAGGACTACCTGCCGCTCGGCGACATCATGGAGGGTGCCCTCGACGAGATCGAGGCGATCGGCTCGCGCAGCGGCGAGATGACCGGTGTCCCCACCGGTTTCACCGACTTTGACGCGCTGACCAATGGCCTGCACCCCGGTCAGATGATCGTCATCGCCGCCCGCCCCGCCATGGGCAAGTCCACCCTCGCGCTGGACTTCGCCCGGACGGCGGCGATCAAGCACAACCTGCCGAGCATCATCTTCTCGCTGGAGATGGGCCGCAACGAGATCGCGATGCGCCTGCTGTCCGCCGAGGCCCGCGTCGCTCTGCACCACATGCGCTCGGGCACGATGACCGACGACGACTGGACCCGGCTGGCCCGCCGGATGCCGGACGTCTCGGCGGCTCCGCTCTACATCGACGACTCCCCGAACCTGTCGATGATGGAGATCCGCGCCAAGTGCCGCCGCCTGAAGCAGCGCAACGACCTCAAACTGGTCGTCATCGACTACCTCCAGCTGATGCAGTCGGGCAGCACCCGGCGGGCCGAGAGCCGTCAGCAGGAGGTCTCGGAGATGTCCCGGAACCTCAAGCTGCTCGCCAAGGAGCTGGAGATTCCGGTCATCGCGCTCTCCCAGCTCAACCGCGGTCCCGAGCAGCGCACCGACAAGAAGCCGATGGTGTCCGACCTGCGTGAGTCCGGCTCCATCGAGCAGGACGCCGACATGGTCATCCTGCTGCACCGCGAGGACGCCTACGAGAAGGAGTCCCCGCGGGCCGGCGAGGCCGACCTGATCGTCGCCAAGCACCGCAACGGCCCCACGGCGACGATCACGGTCGCCTTCCAGGGGCACTACTCGCGGTTCGTGGACATGGCCCAGACCTGACCCGGGGTGTGCCGGGGCGCCGGCGGACCGGCTTGTGCTCGCGTGCGGAGAGGACTCACGCGGCGAGCTGCCCTACTGTCCGGCCGCCTTCCTGGCCGAGTGTCTGGGCGCGCGGCTGACGCACTTCCCCGGCGGGCACTCCTGACTGACCACACACCCCACCGATTTCGGGAACACCGATTTCGGAAAACATCTGCTGATGGTCTTTCAGTCCTGACTGCCCCTGCCGTGCGGTTTCACGCGGGTGGTGGGCCGCGCGGCGGCCGAGCGGTGAAATGGGCTCGACGGGGTGCGGTCCCACCCGATGGACTGGGGGAATGACATCACGTGAGGATGAGTTGCTGCCCGGCACCCGCCGGGCCCTGTCGCACCGGATCGCCGTGGCCCAGGCCGAGGGGCGGGCGCCGTCGCTCGTCGCCGCGGTGGTACGGGACGGACAGACGGTCTGGCACGGTGCCCGTGCGGGGGTCGGCGGCCACGTCCCCGACGAGACCACCCAGTACCGCATCGGATCGATCACCAAGACCTTCACCGCCGTACTCGTCATGCGGCTGCGGGACGAGGGCGTCCTCGACCTCGGGGACCCGCTGGAGAAGCACCTGCCGGGAACCGGTGCCGGAGAGGCCACGATCGCCGACCTGCTGTCGCACACCGGCGGCCTGGCCGCCGAGTCACCCGCACCCTGGTGGGAGCGCACCCCCGGGTCCTTGCGGCCGGAGCTGGCCGACGTCCTGGGGGACGATCCGTTGCGGCACCCGGTCGGCCGGCGGTTCCACTACTCGAATCCCGGCTACACCGTGCTCGGAGCACTGGTGGAGAAGCTGCGCGGCGCGGCCTGGGAGGACGTCCTCCGGCGCGAGGTGCTCGACCCGCTGGGGCTGACGCGCACGAGCAGCCGTCCCACGGCACCGCATGCGGCCGGCTGGGCGGTGCACCCCTGGGCCGATGTGCTGCTGCCCGAGCCCGCCGAGGACCTCGGCCGGATGGCTCCCGCCGGGCAGTTGTGGTCCACCACGGGCGACCTCGCCCGGTTCGCCGCCTTCCTCGCCCGGGGTGACGAGCGGGTGCTGAGCGACGCGTCCCTGCGGGAGATGCGGACCCCGGCGGCTCCGCCCGAGGCCGCGGACGTGACGACGGGGTACGCCTACGGTCTGGGGCTGGAACTGCGGCGGTCGGACGAGCGGCTCCTGGTGGGCCACTCCGGGTCCCTGCCGGGCTTCGTCGCGTCGCTCACCCTCGCCCTGGACGACGATGTGGCCGCCGTGGTGCTGGCCAACTGCACCTCCGGTGTGCCGGTGGTGGCGGTGGGGGCCGATCTGGTCCGGATCGTCGCCGAGGCCGAACCGCGCATCCCGGAGCCCTGGCGGCCGCTGCGGGAGGTCGATCCGTCCGTGCTGGAGCTGGCCGGGCCGTGGTACTGGGGCACGCACGCGTTCGGGCTGCGGCTGACCGCCGACGGGTTGGTCTCGCTGGAGCCGCTGTCCGGAGTCGGCCGGCGTTCCCGGTTCCGGCCGAACGGGGACGGGACCTGGACGGGACTGGAGGGCTACTACGCCGGCGAGGTGCTGCGACCGGTGCGGCGCGCGGACGGTTCCGTGGACCACCTGGACCTCGGGTCGTTCGTGTTCACCCGGCAGCCGTACGACCCCGATGCGGCGGTGCCCGGCGGCGTCGACCCCGAGGGATGGCGGGGCCTCGCGTAGGCCAGGACGCCGGACGAAGGAGGCCGGGGCCTGTTTCACGTGAAACAGGCCCCGTGCCGTCAGCGCAGCGGAAGCTTGAAGCCCACGTGGGACGCCTCGAAGCCGAGCCGCTCGTAGAAGCGGTGCGCGTCCCTGCGTGTGCTGTCGGACGTCAGCTGCACCAGCCGGCACCCCAGACGGCGGGATTCTTCGATGGCCCACTCGACGAGCCGTGTGCCCAGGCCGTCCCCTCGGGCGTCGGCGTGGATGCGCACGGCCTCGATGATCGACCGGGTGGCACCTCGCCGTGACAGGCCGGGGACGACCGTCAGTTGCAGGGTGCCGACGACGCGGCCGTCGCGGACGGCGACGACCAGGTGCTGGTTCGGGTCCGTGCGGATCCGTTCGAAGGCTGCCAGGTACGGTGCAAGATCGTCCGGCGACTCCCGCTGCGCGCCCAGTGGGTCGTCCGCGAGGAGGGCGACGATGGCGGCGACGTCGTCGGCGACGGCCCGCCGTATGTCGAGATAGCTCATGGGCGCACCCTAGGGACTTCTCCCGGGGAGCACACCGGGTTCGGGGACCCTCAGGACGCCACAGCGGTGGACGGACGATCCTGGACGGCCGGGGTCTTCAGGGACTCCACGGCTCGGACCAGAGGTTCCAGTTCCGGGTTCTTCGCGGCCTCGTCGAGTGCCTCGCGCAGCGCGGCGTCGTTGGTGGGCCGGGCCTCTTCCAGCAGGGCGAGACCGGCCTCCGTGACATTGGTGTAGATACCGCGGCGGTCGGTGGGGCACAGATAGCGCTCCAGCAGCCCGCGGTCCTCGAGCCGGGTGACGAGACGAGTGGTGGCGCTCTGACTCAGGACGACCGCGTCGGCGACCTGCTTCATCTGCAGATGACCGCCGTCGCCGTCGTGCTGGCGGCTCAGCACGTCGAGCAGAGAGTACTCGCGGACGCTCAGGCGGTGCTTGGACTGCAGAGCGCGCTCGATGTGCGCCTCGATCTTCCCGTGCAGCAGGGAGAGGGCGCACCAGCCCTGGGCGAGGGCGGTGAGCTCGGGGTCCGTCGCTGTCATGAGCGTTTCCTCCATCCCGGGGGCTGCATCCAGAGTAAGGCAGGGTGCAAGAGACGGCGTCTGCTTCCATTCCGCGTGCGCAAGCAGCGACGCGGCAGATCGGGCGAGCGACGGTGGGCGAGGCATGCGCGGCAGTGGCGTCCGGTCCTTCGCGGGCGGGTCCCGGCGTGGCCGGACGGCCCGGCGGTGGACCCGTACGGACCGGCCCGGACAGCAGAACGGGACCCGAGGCGATACGGGTGACGCCTCAGGCCCCGTCCGCCGTCCCAGCGGGGACGACGGCGCTCGGACGCGCTGTTCAGCCGGCCGCCACGGTCAGCGGGGCGAACCGGCGGGTCCAGTCCCCCGGCAGCTCAGGTGTGCCGTGAGCCATCACCGCCTGGACGGAGACCGAGGCCAGGCCGCGCTGCTTCAGCCAGGCGAGCAGTTCGGCGTGGCGGACGTCGATGTCGGTGCGCAGCGGCCGGTCCGTACGGGTGGCGAGGAAGGAGACCAGGGCCTTCGCCGTCTCGGTGTCCCGTGCGATGAGCGGCCCGACGACCTGGGTGTCCGTGTTCGGCCAGGCCCCGGCATAGCCGATGAGTTCCCCCCGGTCCTCGGCGACGCAGAGATGGTCGGTGAAGGCGGGCAGCCGGGTGATGACCGGGGTGCGGTCGGCCCCGAAGACCTCTCCGTCCAGCCGGAGGATGCGCGGCAGGTCCTCCGCGGTGGCCGCGCGGGTGGTGATGCGTGCGGGCCCTTCTTCTTGTTGGAAGGTCCCGGAGACCGTCTCGGCGCTGCCGATGGCCTTGAAGCCGACCTTTTCGTAGAGAGGGCGGCCGTTCTCCGTCGCATACAGGGTCAGCGGGGTGGTGCCCGCCGTCGACAGGACGTGACGCATCAGCCGGCGGCCGATGCCCTGCCGTTCGTGCCGTTCGGCGACGAGGACCATGCCGATGGCAGCCAGCTCGGTGCGCCCCGGAGGGCCGTAGGGGGTGACGACACAGGCGGCGACCAGACCTCCGGCGGGGTCGTCGATGCCGTATCCGTTGCCGGCGGTCAGGAGGAAGCTCCACTTGTGTTCGTCGCGGAGCCACCCCCGGCTCTCGGACAGGTCGGCGCAGGCGGGCAGATCCCGCAGCGTCAGGCGGCGGATGGGCAGATCGGCAGGGGAAGGAGTCGACACGCAGGTCAGGCTGTCCGACCGGCCGGGCCGGCGTCCACTTCACCAGGCCGGACGGACGTGCTTTTGGCCACGCCGTCGCGGCCCGCCGGACCGGCGGACGGGGCCGTCCACATGTGCCGGAGCCGGGCAGCAGGGGGCTCGGGCCTCGCCCATGGTCCGGTCACGGGGAGCGCCGGTCACGGGTCAGCCGAGATCGGCGGCGTGCAGGGCACGGACGCCCTCGATGTTCGCGTCCAGGTAGTGCCGCAGCGACACCGGCACCAGATGGACGGAGGCGATCCCGACCCGGGTGAACGGCACACGGACGATCTCGTACTCGCCGGAGGGCTCCTCCATCTCGGGGCCGTGCCGGAGCGAGGCATCCATCGACTCCAGCCGGCAGACGAAGAAGAACTGCACCTTCACCCCGGTGGCACCGCCGTCCACGCCGATGTGCTCCACGGTGTCCAGGAAACAGGGCACCACATCGGTGATCGTCGCGCCCAGTTCCTCGTGTACTTCACGGCGGAGTGCGTCGACGAGAGTCGCATCGCCCGGCTCGACTCCCCCACCAGGAGTGACCCAGTAGGGATCCACACCCGGTTTGGTGCGCTTGATCAGGATCAGGTCGTCGCCGTCGAGGAGAACGGCTCGGGCGGTGCGCTTGACCACGGGGCGGACGGTCATGCGTGAAATGTGGCCCGCGTGGTTCCACGTGAAACCTTGTGCGCCGTCACCTCACGGGAGCCTTCCCGTACCGCTCCACGAGAAGGATCAGCACCAGTCGGCTGCCGCCCGCAGCAGCCACTCATGGGCACGGGCGATGTTCGGCATGGCCAGGGTCCCGGTGCGTACCACCAGGAAGTAGGTGCGCAGCGGCGGGACCGGCGGGTCGTGCAGCGTCACCAGGTGCCCCTGCTTCAAGGCGTCGGTGCACAGATAGCGGGGCAGTACCGCGAGCCCGGCACCGGACGCCGCACAGGCGAGGACCGCGCGCAGGTCGGGAACGATCACGGCACCGGACGCGGTCGGCTGGGTGTCGAAGACCGAGGCCCAATAGCGGGACACGAACGGGAGCGACTCGTGGACCTCCACCACGGGGACGCTCTCCAGGGCCTGAACGTCCTGGTGAGCCAGGGGCACGGTGCCGAGCTGCTCGGCCCAGCGTGGTGCCGCGACCAGGACATGCTCCTCGTCGCACAGCGGCGACGCCGTGAACAGTCCGCCCCGTGGCCGTGCCGTGCTGATGGCCAGGTCGTGGTGCCCGGCGGACAGCCCCTCCAGGACTTCCTCGGCGTTCCCGAAGGACGCCCGCAGAGCGAACCCCTGGCCGTCCTCGCCGGTCAGTTGCGTGAGGGCGGGCAGGGCCCGTTCGGTGGTGAACTCGGGCGGTCCCGCCAGGTGCAGCGAACGCAAGGAGGACTCGTCGTCGAGTCCGGACTCGGCGATCTCCACCAGGGCATCCAGATGAGGCGCGGCCTTGTGGGCCAGCTCGTCCCCGACGGAGGTGGGGGTCACACCGCGCGCCTGGCGCAGGAACAAGGGGCGGCCCAGTTGTCTTTCGAGCGTCCGGATCTGGGAGGTGACGGCCGGCTGGGACAGGCCCAGCAGGGCAGCCGCGCGGGTGAAGGAGCCCGCCCGGTGGACGGTCACGAACGTGCGCAGCAACGCCAGATCCACGGCGCGTCCTCCCCTCCCGGCGCTCTCCGTCCGGCCGACCGCGTGCCAACTATAAATATGTCGATAGGCCTCTGTCGCTTCTGTGATTGGACACTGACAGCGAGTCAATTAGCCTAGGTCACACGGTTCTTCGCGCGCGCTGAACCGAAGGCGGTCCGAGCCGCGAGGGGGGAGGCTCGGACCGCCGTCGTCGCCTGTCCGGGCACCGGTGAGGCGCGCCCCCGGCACGTGATCAGCCGGCCGACTCCTCCAGGGCCCGCAGCACGTCCGCCACCAGATCCTCGGGGTCCTCGACGCCCACGGAGAGCCGGATGAAGCCCTCCGGCACCGCGTCCCCGCCCCACCGGCCGCGCCGTTCCGCCGTGGAGCGCACCCCGCCGAAGCTCGTCGCGTCGTCCACCAGCCGCAGTGCGCCGAGGAAGCGCTCGGCGCGTTCCCGCGTGGGCAGCGTGAAGGACACCACGCAGCCGAAGCGGCGCATCTGCTGCGTGGCGACAGCGTGCGAGGGGTCGTCCGGCAGCCCCGGGTACCGCAGGCCGGTCACCTCCGGGTGCGCCCGCAGCGCCTCGGCCAGGGCGAGCGCGGTGGCGGCCTGCTGGTCCACGCGCAGCTGCAGCGTGGCGATCGAACGGTGCGCGAGCCAGGCCTCCATCGGGCCGGGAATCGCGCCCACGATCTTGCGCCAGCGGCGCACCCCCGCCATGGCCTCGTCGTTCCGGCCGGTCACATAGCCCAGCAGGATGTCGCCGTGACCGCTGAGCTGCTTGGTGCCGCTGGCCACCGCGAAGTCCGCGCCCAGCTCCAACGGTCGCTGCCCCAGGGGGGTCGCCAGGGTGTTGTCGACGGCGACCAGGGTGCCCTGCGCATGGGCCGCCTCGGTCAGACGGCGTATGTCGCACACGTCGAGCCCGGGGTTGGAGGGGGACTCGATCCACAGCAGCCGGGCGCCCTCGAGCACCTCCAGCTGGGCGTCGCCGCCGGTCGGCGCGGTGCGCACCTCGATGCCGTAGGCCTCCAGCTGGGCCTTCACCAGGGGCAGCGCCTGGTAGCCGTCGTCCGGCAGGACGACCGCGTCCCCGGCACGCAGCTGCGAGAAGAGCACGGAGGAGATGGCCGCCATCCCGGACGCGAACACCAGTGTCTCGACGTCCTCGCGCCCCGGGGCCTCCAGCTCGGTGATGGCCTGCTCCAGCAGGGTCCAGGTCGGGTTCTCGTCCCGGCCGTAGGTGTACGGGCCCGTCGGCTCGCCGGGCAGATGGAAATGGGCGGCGAACACCGGGCCGGGCAGGGTCGGCTCGTACTTGACCGGGTCGGGCAGTCCGGCCCGCACCGCGCGGGTGCCGTCCCCGGTCGCGGCCGGCCCGTCGGCTCCGTGCGTGTTCACCGTGCCGTCAGCGGCGGAAGCGCTCATGCAGCCCGTCCCTTCATGTGCTGTCGTACTGCGGCCGGGCAGGCCGGGCCGCCGGTCCACCCTCTCAGGAAACCGCAGGACACCGCGACGCCCCCTGTGCGAGACGCCCGGGCCGGGGCGGGTGCGGCCGGGGTGCCGGGGTGCCCGACGACGCCGGGGTGGTCGGGGGTGCCGTCCGCGGGGCGGACACCCCGCCCATCGGCCGTGCGGGAGACCGCTGCCGGTACCCCGCGTCCATGGTCGTCTTGACTGGACGATCCGTCCTGTGTCTGATCGTGGGGATCGAATCGGCGACGAGTACGGGCGAGGACGATGAAGGCTTTCCGGCTGGACGAGCTGGACGCGGAGCGCGCCGCCAACCAGGGCGCCTACCTGCAGTTCCTGCGGGAACGGAACATGTCGGTCGGTCTCTACGCGCTCAACGCGGCCGAGCACGACCCGCAGAAGCCGCACAACCAGGACGAGGTCTACTTCGTCGTCAGCGGCCGCGCCCTGATCACGGTCGGCTCGGAGACCACCCAGGTGGCACGGGGCAGTGTCGTCTACGTCCCGGCCCAGGTGCCCCACAAGTTCCACCACATCAGCGAGGATCTGCGCGTCCTGGTGGTGTTCTCTCCGCCGGAAGCCTGACGTCCGTCTCCGGGTTCCCTAGGGGAAGGGTCAGGGGAGGACAAGGGATGCGGCGCCCACGCGAGGCCCGCTGACGGCCCTAGCATCGACAGCGGACAGAAATGGCCCCGACGCACAGCAGCATCGGGGCACCGACGTCAATTCCGGCGCAGGG
Source organism: Streptomyces thermoviolaceus (assembly GCF_045209695.1). Classification (NCBI taxonomy): domain Bacteria; kingdom Bacillati; phylum Actinomycetota; class Actinomycetes; order Kitasatosporales; family Streptomycetaceae; genus Streptomyces; species Streptomyces thermoviolaceus. Next base: position 3,124,429 of record NZ_CP109280.1, read on the forward strand.
CCGGCCGAGAGGACAGGGACGGGGCAATGCGAGCAATCTTCGCGGGACTGCCGTGGTGGGTGAAGTGGATCGCGGTGCCGGCCATCGCCCTGATCGTCTTCGGCGGCCTGATCGCGACCGTGGTGGGCTTCGTGATCGGGCTGCTGTTCAAGCTGCTGATCTTCGTGGCCCTGGTCGGCGGGCTGATCTACATCGTGCGCAAGTTCATGGCGGGCTCGTCCTCGCGCGGCGACTGGTGAGGACGCCGGTGCGCCGGTGACGGCGGTGGACGTCACGCGTCACCGGGTCCCTCGCGGGAGGGAAGTTTCGACGCGGCGCCACCGTGGGCGGCGACGGGCGGATAGGGTCCCGGCATCGACGCGGGGGCAGGCCCCCGCGGGCAGGCGATCCCCACCCGTGTCTCCCCGCACGGGCTGCCCCCTCGCGCTACGGGAGTGACCCTTGGCCACGGTTGACACCGCACCCGCAGAATCGCACGCGCCCCTTGCTCCCCGGGTGCCGTCCCCTTCCACGGCACTGCCCGCGCAGCCCCGATCCGGCGGCCCGGTGGAGCGGCCCGGTGGCAGACCGGCCCAGCCGCGGCACGCGCCGTCGTCCCAGACCCTGATCGGCTCCGTCCAGCGGGCGATGCGGCTGCTGGAGACCGTCGCGGAGCACGAGCACGGAGCCCCCGCCAAACAGCTCGCGCGAAAGACCGGGCTCGCCCTGCCCACCGCCTACCATCTGCTGCGCACCCTGGTGCACGAGGGCTACCTCTACCGCGAGCGGGGGCTGTTCTTCCTCGGAGAAGCGGCCGAGCGGCTCAGCAGCAGCGGTGCGGAGCAGAAACGTCGCAGCACGATCGCCCACACCCTCGCACAATGGCGCGATCTGATCGGTGTACCGCTCTACTACGCGCGGTACCGGGACGGCGAGATCGACATCCTGTGCGTGTCCGAGACACCCGGCAATCCGGCCGTGCACGAATGGGCCGACTTCCGTGAGACCGGACACGCGCACGCGATCGGGCAGTGCCTGCTGTTCCAGCTCGACGAGGACGCCCGCCGCGACCACCTGGACCGCTATCCCGTGCAGTCGCTCACCCGGTACACGGTGCGGGACGCCGCTACGCTGCTGCGGCGCCTGGAACGGGTCGGACGCATGGAACCGGTGACGGAGCGGCAGGAATACGTCCTGGGCACCGTCTGTGCGGCCGTGCCCCTCACCATCGGGGACGCGGCGGCGACCATCGCCCTGTCGCTCCCCGCCCGCCAGAGCGACCGGCTGCTGCCCGCCGCACGGCAGCTGCAGCGCGAGATGGGACGACGCGTCGGCTCCCTCGCACTGGCTATCAGTATCTGAAAACTCACTCCTTGTGATCTGCCATATACGTTCAGCAAGATGCCACCAGTGTCACGAGGATGATTCCCGGCCAGTCGACGGCAGATGACGGGGTAGCGATGCGCGAGTCCGTACAAGCAGAGGTCATGATGAGCCTTCTCGTGTCCGAGGAGCTCTCCTTCCGCATTCCGGTGGAGCTGCGGTACGAGACCAGCGATCCCTATGCCGTGCGGCTCACCTTCCACTTGCCCGGCGACGCCCCGGTGACCTGGGTCTTCGGACGCGAGCTGCTGATCGACGGAGTGGGTACCCCGTGCGGGGACGGGGACGTGCGGATCTCGCCCGCGGACGGCGACTCCCTGAACGAGGTGCTGATCCGGCTGCAGGTCGGCAACGACCGCGCGTTGTTCCGTTCCTCCACCGCGCCCCTGGTGGCGTTCCTGGACCGTACGGACAAGCTGGTGCCGCTGGGCCAGGAAGGCGCACTCGCCGACTTCGACGCCCACCTCGACGAGGCCCTGGACCGGATCCTGGCCGAGGAACAGAGCGCGGGCTGAAGCGTTTCCCCACGGGGCGGCGCGCAGGCGTAACGCTTCACCGCGCGCCCCCGGGGCACGGGCGGAGGGCCGGCCGCGCAGCCGGACGCCACGGGATCACCGCTTGCGCCGCCTGCCCCGTCCGCCGCGTGCCGGCGCGGGCACCCCTGGCCCGGCCACCTGCGGCCTCCGCCTCGTGACCCGGTCCGGCCGGTCGGCGGCGACCACCACCGCGGCCAGGGCGGTGGTGACGGGCACCGAAGCGACCAGGCCGATCGACCCGACCAGCGTGCGGACGATCTCCTCCGCCACCAGTTCGCTGTTGGCGACGGTCCCGATGCTGCTGCCGGCGACCGAGAACAGCAGCAGCAGAGGCAGCGCCGCGCCCGCGTACGCCAGCACCAGGGTGTTGACGACCGATGCGATGTGGTCGCGCCCGATGCGGATCCCGGCCCGGTACAGCCCGCGCCACCCCATGGACGGATTGGCCTCGTGCAGTTCCCAGACCGCCGACGTCTGGGTCACCGTCACATCGTCCAAGACGCCGAGCGAGCCGATGATGACGCCGGCGAGCAGCAGGCCGCTCATGTCGATCGACGGATACAGGCCGTGGATGAGCCCGGTGTTGTCGTCCGTATTGCCGGTCAGCGCTGCCCAGCCGATGAACAGCGACCCCAGCGCGCCGGTGAGCACCAGGGACACCAGCGTGCCCAGCACGGCCACCGAGGTGCGGGCCGACAGGCCGTGACACAGATACAGGGCGAGCAGCATGATGGCGCTCGATCCGACCACCGCCACGACGAGCGGATTCGAGCCCTGCAGGATCGCCGGCAGGATGAACAGGCTCAGCACCACGAAGCTGATGGCCAGCGCGATCAGCGCCATCACGCCCCGCATCCGTCCGACGAGCACCACGGCGAGGGCGAAGACACCGGCCAGCAGGCCCACCGGAAGGCGCCGGTTGACGTCGGTGACCGAGTACTGCAACTCCCGTGGTGCGGTCGGCTCGTAGGCCACCACGACCTTCTGGCCCTCGTGCAGCTGTCGCGGCTGGTCCGGCTGCACGATCTCGGTGAAGGTGCGGCCCTTGTCCTTGCCGGTGTCCACCCGAACGGTGGCCTTGGTGCAGGTACCGCTCCGGCCCGAGGAATCTCCGGCAGCCGTGGCCTGGCCGGTGGGGTCGTCCTCGCCGGCCGTTCCTCCGGACGTGTGAAGGGCCGTGCAGCTCGCCTTCACCACTGCGGTGACCGTGGCCTGCTGCGTCTGCCGGTCGAAACCCACGCCGGTGCGCTGGTGCGCGGGAGTGCCGCCGGGCCAGAGCACGACGAGCCCGACCACCACCGCGACCGCGAACGGGATCAGGACCGCGGCGATGACCGTGCGCAGATGCCGGGAGACCGGCGCGGCGGGCCCATGGGCATGGCTGTGTCCGTGTCCGTGCCCCTGAACCGCGCGGCTGTGCTCGTGGTGGTGGCCGTCACCGGCACGGGCCGGCTCGGCCGGTGGCGCGGGAGCCGCCCACACGGGCTCCCCCGGTGTCGGCGCGCGATGCCCGGCCCCGGGGCCACGCCGTGGGTCGGGCGGTGGGTGCGGGAACTGCTGGGTCGTCGTCACCGACCGATCATTGCAAGAACCGGGAGGGCCCACTGTTCAGCACGCTGTGCATGACGCTAGCGTGGAGGCACCTTTTGCACACGCGGGAGCTCGGAGCACCGGGCTGAGAGGGCGCTGACCTCCGTCTTCGCGATGTTTCACGTGGAACAGCGATGGTCCATCGACAGACATCGGCAGACGGTAACCGCTGCGTCGACCGCCGAACCTGTTACCGGGTAATGCCGGCGTAGGGAGTAGGTCTCATGACCAACAAGGACGTAAGCACGCCTGCCTCCGCCCAGACGTCCCCCGACGGGGCGCAGTCCCATGCCCAGGGAGAGGCCGGGAAGTCCATCGGCTGGCACAAGGCATACATCGAGGGCTCACGCCCCGACATCCGGGTGCCGGTCCGTCAGGTGCACTTGACCAACGGCAGCTCGGTGTCGCTGTACGACACCTCGGGCCCGTACACCGATCCGCACGTCGACACCGATGTCCGCCGGGGATTGGCGCCGCTGCGGCAGAACTGGATCATCGCCCGTGGCGACACCGAGGAGTATCCGGGCCGTCCGGTACGGCCCGAGGACGACGGCATCAGGCACACCTCGCCACGCGGGGGACTGCGCAACCTCGACGCCGTGTTCCCCGGCCGGCCGCGGCAGCCGCGGCGTGGCCGCGACGGCCGGGCGGTGACCCAGCTGGCGTATGCACGGCGCGGTGAGATCACCCCGGAGATGGAGTTCGTGGCGCTCCGGGAGAACGTCTCTCCGGAGGTCGTCCGCGAGGAGATCGCGGCGGGCCGGGCCGTGCTGCCGGCCAACGTCAACCACCCCGAGACCGAGCCGATGATCATCGGCAAGCGGTTCCTGGTGAAGGTCAACGCCAACATCGGCAACTCCGCGATCACCTCCTCCATCGAGGAGGAGGTCGAGAAGATGACCTGGGCCACCCGCTGGGGCGCCGACACCGTCATGGATCTGTCCACAGGCCGCAACATCCACACCACCCGCGAGTGGGTGCTGCGCAATTCTCCGGTCCCCATCGGCACGGTGCCGCTCTACCAGGCACTGGAGAAGGTCGGTGGCAAGGCCGAGGAACTGACCTGGGAGATCTACAAGGACACGGTCATCGAACAGGCCGAGCAGGGCGTGGACTACATGACGGTGCACGCCGGGGTGCGTCTGGCCTATGTGCCGCTGACGGCACACCGCAAGACGGGCATCGTCTCCCGGGGTGGCTCGATCATGGCGGCCTGGTGCCTGGCGCACCACAAGGAGTCCTTCCTCTACGAGCACTTCGAGGAATTGTGCGAGATCCTCGCCGCCTACGACGTGACCTTCTCGCTGGGGGACGGGCTGCGGCCCGGCAGCATCGCGGACGCCAATGACGAGGCGCAGTTCGCGGAGCTGCGCACGCTCGGCGAACTCGGGCGCGTCGCCCGGCGCTTCGAGGTCCAGACCATGATCGAGGGTCCGGGCCATGTCCCGATGCACAAGATCAAGGAGAACATCGACCTGCAGCAGGAGATCTGCGACGAAGCCCCCTTCTACACGCTCGGCCCGCTGACCACCGACATCGCCCCCGCGTATGACCACATCACCTCCGGCATCGGGGCCGCGATGATCGCCTGGTGGGGGACGGCCATGCTCTGCTACGTCACCCCGAAGGAGCACCTGGGCCTGCCCGACCGGGACGACGTGAAGACCGGCGTGATCACCTACAAGATCGCTGCGCATGCCGCCGACCTCGCCAAGGGGCACCCGGGTGCCCAGGCGTGGGACGACGCGTTGTCCGATGCCCGTTTCGAGTTCCGGTGGGAGGACCAGTTCAACCTGGCCCTCGATCCGGACACGGCACGGGAGTTCCACGACCAGACCCTCCCGGCGGAACCCGCCAAGACGGCCCACTTCTGCTCGATGTGCGGCCCGAAGTTCTGCTCGATGAAAATTAGCCAAAGCATCACAAAGAAGTTCGCCGGCGACGTGGCTGAAGGGGCGACGGCCGAGGAGGTCGCCGAGGGGATGATGCAGAAGTCCAGGGAGTTCGCGGAGGCGGGGCACCGGCTGTACCTGCCGATCGTCGACTGAGGCACTGATGCACATCTGCCCGTAAGAGCGGCGGTTCCGATGATCGTCGGCCCTCCATCTGAATCAAGATGGAGGGCCGACGACTTGTTCGGCAACGAGTCCCAAGCAAGACGGCTCTGTACAACCAGCGACTCGGCTCGACCTCGTCCCGGTTCAGGTGCCTCTCCGGATCGTCAGTGGCGGCCGGTACGGTTGCAGCGTCATGGGTGTGATCCGCAGCAGAGGCTCGGTCGAGAAGTGAGAGGGGTGGTCGCACATGGCGACAGGCCGTCTGACTCTGTCGTGGGTTGGCAGAGATAAGGCTCTGCTGAACGCGGATCATGGTCGTCCTTGATGTGCTCTCGCCCTGCTATCTCTGCGGTAGGTACCGTCGGGTCGTGTCTGGTACACGTCGGGGTTGGTCACCTCTAGTCGTGTGCCGGTTGATCGCGCGCGACTAGGGGAGCTGGTGCGGGCATGGCGGTTGACGCTGCTCGGTCGGATGAGGGGTTCACGTCAGCGGAGGCTGCACGGGTGATGAGTGCCGCGTGCCGAGTAGCTGGGTTGGATGACAGAGACGCTGAGCTCATCCGCCTCGGGGAGAACGCGCTGTTTCGGCTGGCCTCGGTCCCGGTGGTCGTGCGCGTTGCCCGTGGTGAGGAGTACCTGCCGAAGGCGCGCACTGAGGTAGGGGTGTCTCGATGGCTTGCTGCGGAAGGGTTTCCGGCCGCACGCGTCGTCGACGACCTGGAGCAGCCGTTGTTGGTCGAGGGCCACCCAGTGACCTTCTGGCACCTCATCGTGGAGGGTGACCGCAAGGCAACCTATGGGGAGCTGGGCAGCGTCCTGCGTGACTTGCACTCCATGACGCTGCCGGCCGGGCTTGAGCTGCCGTCGTTCGACCCTTTCGACAAGCAAGAACTGCGGATCAGCCGAGCTGCGATCCCGGACGACGACAGGGTGTTCCTTCGCAAGCGTTGGCGTGAGCTGCACGACCAATTCGGAGAGCTGAGGTTCGAGACGCCCAAGGGACCGGTGCACGGTGACGCTCACGTGCAGAACCTCATGGTGAACGAGCGGAACGAGGCGGTTCTGATCGACTTCGAAGCCTTCTGCTTCGACCACCCCGAGTGGGATCTGATGGTCACGGCGGTGGAGCATCACAGTCTTGGGTGGCAGACCGATGAACAGTACGCCGACTTCGTCCGGGCGTATGGGCGGGACCTGTACGACTGGTACGGATACGACACGCTTCGGCGGCTCCAAGAGTTCAGCATGACGACGTGGCTCATGCAGAACGTGCAGGAGGATCAGGAGACGGCGGACGAGTACCGTCGGCGTATCGCCGCCCTGCGCGACGATGATGCGCCGCGTGATTGGCGACCGCGATAGCTGTTACTCGTCCTCGTCGTCCAGGCGGGCGAGTGCTTCGCTGACTTGCTCGTTGAAGGTGACGACGGCGGGATGGGGCGCATGCTCGCTGACTTCCGCCTGGAAGTCGGTGACATAACGCTGGAAGCGTGAGGACTGGAGGGAGTCGCCACCGTCCACGGCAAGGCTTGCGGTGGCGATGGCGGCTTCCAAATCGCCGTTCAGTAGCTGGCTCTGGGCGAGCACCATGCGGCAGAAACCGAGGGTGCGGGCGTACTGGGGGTCGGTGCTGTCGACGGCGCGTTGTGCATGCTCGACGGCTTCCCTGCGCATTTTCAGGTCGCGGAAGCAGTGGCAGAACTCACCCAGGAGTTCGGCTTCGTCGAAGTAGCTCAGCCATGTGGGGTCGTCGGCGGTGTCGGCTTGCTCGAAGTGCCGTTCGGCCTGGTTCATGGCGTGGCCGGCCCCGGTGCGGTCGCCTGCGTTGGACAGAGCTCGGGCTTCCATGGCCCAGTAGTTCGCCATGGCGCGTGGGGTGGCTCGGCCTTTGGCGCCCTCGACGGCAGCACGGGCGAGTTGGATGGCTTGGGTGTGGTTGCCCAGATAGTTGGCCTGGTGGCTGAGGTTGCCGAGGATGCGGGCGCCGAACATGCGGTCGTCGATGACCTGGGACAGGCGCAGTGTGGAGGTGAGGTAGCGGTGGGCGAGTCGGTGGTTGCCGATGTCGTACGCGGTCCACGCCAGCAACTGGGACACCTCGGCGGCGGCGCTGAACAGCGCATGGCCCACCTTCTCGCTGTAGCTGGCATTGAGCAGCGGCAGGACCTCATGGCGGAAGTAGTGGCGTAAGGCTCGGTGGCCGTGGCCTCCGCCGTACTTGAAGTCGAGCTGCATGAACGTGGCCGCTGCGTCCCTGATCGCACGCACGTCTCGCATGCCGACTCGTTGACGAGCGGGTCGGTCGGCCTGGATGCCGTCAGGGCGCGCGATCATCCAGGAGAGGACAGTGGTGCTGAGGTCGGCGTCTGCTACGACCAGTCGATCGGTGACCGCCTCCTCGGCGCGCTCTTGGGCGAGTCCGTCCAGCATGGACAGAACGTCAGGGACCGCGCTCGGGTAATTCACGGGCTCCGGGGCGGTCGGCCGGCTGTGGTCGAAGAACCCGAGATCAGTCGGCGTGACGCGGCGGCCCAGCTTCGAGCTGAGCACGTCCGCCATGATCGCCGCGGTCTGGGGCTGGATACCGGCGCCGTTTCGCCAGCGCTGCACTGAGACATGTGTCGTTCCGAGCTTGATGCCTCGCTGGTCTGCGGCATCTCTCATTCGTTTGGCAAGGCCTTTGTTCGAGACTTTCGCCTCGTCCATGACGGCGATCAACTGCGCGTTCGGCTCTCGGTTCATGCTCCCCTGCCAACCCGAGAATGACGGCGAGTGTTCATCGTGTCACAGCAGGCTCTCGCTGGGGGGTTCATTGGTGAACCCCCTTTGCGTTTGTCGGTGTTCACGTGAACCCCCTGGTGAACGCTCCCGGTCAGCGGCCTTCCGCCGTGTACTGGCCTGCATGCGGCAAGCGGTGTCGTGAGGGCTGTCTCAGGCTCGGAAGGGAACGTGATGGATGCGGGGAAAGCCAAGCGTCTGGCGAGTGAGTTGGACGCATACGCCCACTGGTTCGTGGCGCCGGATGCGTCCTCCACGGGGCATTACCTGACACTGACGCTCTTCGCCGAGTGCGGAAACGCGGCACGCATCGCACGGGACCAGACGGCTGAGTTCCTTCGGGGCACGGGTGCCAGTGGCGTAGTGGATGATGCCCGGCTGGTTGTTTCGGAGCTGGTCGGAAACGTGGTGAACCACGCGGTGCCGGATCGGCATCTGGCCCGTCCGGGTGGTTGCCGGCGTATCGACGTGATCTTCAAGGTGTGGCCGAAGTGGCTGTTCATCGGTGTTGCCGATGAGGACTCGACGCCTCCCTTGCTCCCGGTGGGTGAGACCTTCTCGCCGGGGCTGGTGGGAGAGCTGTCCGAGGCGGTGTTGCCGGAGACCGGGCGCGGGCTGCTCATCGCTCAGCGACTGGCCACGTCGGTGTGGTGGACACCGGAGGACGGGGGCGGCAAGACGGTTTGGTGCCGCTTCGATCTGGATGGCGGGGGCTGAGCACAGGCCGCGCTGATGATCTCCGATCCGCCGCCTGCGATGTGCTCCCTCGCGATCGGGAGCAGGCGGCGGATCGGACACCGGCCGGAGTTCGACCAGCTCCGGCCGCGGGCGCGGTCCCTCCGGTCATGGGAGCTCCCCTCCCGGCTGAGGGACCGCGCCTGACAACCACATACCGAGACCGGGCCACCCCATCAGCCCTGGAAAGCGAAGAGGGTGGCCCGGCTGGGAACACGGCGGTTCCCGGTGCCTGATGGTACCGGGGCTGTCGTGCTGCTCGTCTGCCCTGGGCCAAAGGGAGTTGATGACTCGTTACCTAGATCAGGGCAGAGGTGGGCAAGGTGACTGGCTCGGGTGAGAGCTGGCTGAGCGATGACCTCGACGACGTGATGGGCGTCGGCCACGGCCTGTGGGTGCCGGGGGTCGACTACGTGGCGGGCTGGCGGGAGGCCCGGAAGGTCGCCGACCGGTTGAACCGGGCGCTTCTGGGCGCGGGCTTCGAGCTGCCGGCTGTGCGGGCGGTCGCCTCGACGGGTGAGGACGGACGAGGGCTCGTGCGGCTGGCGGGCTGGCCGGACGCAGTGGATCGGCTTGCCGGACTCCTGGAGGGGCTCGCCGACGGTGGTGGCGGTGCCGCGTGAGAAATGCTTTCGCTGGTGAGCGCGGTACGTGGGCACGTCGCCGGCCGGAGAGACTTTGGGCAGTAGCTGCCATGGGGCGAGGGAACAGGGGGCCTTACGCTGGCCCGGCGAATCGGGCAGGTAGCGGACCTGCCCGCGATTGTGCCCGATGGGCCCCCTGTTCTTCGAGGCTCGCCCCATGGGAGCTGCGTAAAGTCTCGGAGGCCGGCGACCCCCAGCCCACCACGCCTTGGCCTGCGACGGCCGGTCGGTGCTGCGGATTCTCTGGCTGGCTGCGGTGTGGGGCGTCCGGCGACCGGACGGGATCGGCGGCCACGCCGCACGCCCGGCCGGGGCGGCCGGGCGGCCCGGCGCGCCGCAGGCGCGCCCTTGAGGAAGTGAAGGCGGTTTCGACCGATGCCGGTCACTGCTCAGGCGTGGGCGCGTCAGGCAGGCTGTTTGTCGGCAGTGATCCGGTAGGCGAGTTCGGCACGGTCTGCGCCGATGCGCAGCTCCTCGAGGATCAAGGGGCGGTCGCCGGTGCCGTGTGTGAGGCGGGCCAGGTGCAGGATCGGAGTCGCGTCGGGAAGCTGGAGCACGATGCGTTCGTCGGGCAGCGGCATACGGGCGCGTACCGTCTCGGTCCACGACAGCTTGTGTCCGGCCTGGGTGAGTACCCAGTAAATCGCTTCCGGAGGCTTGCACGGCTCCTTGCCGAGCAGCGGGACAGCCTCGGCGGTTTCGAAGGGGATCAGGATGCGGTGCATGGCGCGCGTCCCGGTGTTGGGGTCGATGAGCAACCGATCGCAGCCGAACAATGCTTCTTCCTCATCGAGTTGAAGCAGCCGGCCGGTGTCCTTGGTGGTGTGGGTGCGGTAGGTGCTTGGTTCCTCGGCCTCCTGCCAGACGTCGCCATTGGGCATCACGAACTTGCCCTCGGCGGTACGGCCGATGCGGCGTTCGACAGTGAGGACAGGCTGCCTGCTGGAGCGTACGAAGCTGCCCTTGCCGTGGCGCACATCGATCAGGCCCTCGGCGCGCAGTGCGGCGATCGCGTTGCGGACGGTGGGGCGGGAGACACCGTAGCGAGCCATGAGCTGCGCTTCGGACGGCAGCAGGGAGTCGGGAGCGAATTCGCCTGTGAGGATCGCTTCTCTGATCGCGGCGGCCACCTGCTGATAGAGGGCTCCGGGGCGCTGGATCTCCGACATCGACTTATCTCCGGGTCGTAGGCACGTCGCACGCGCGACATCACTCGTCAGCATAAGTGGTTGCGTCCTCGCCGCGCAGGGCCTCATAGTCGTAGCTCGTAAGGACAAGTGACGTCAGAATGTGTCTGGCGTTCTCGACTGGCCAGGGAGGCCGAAGAAATGCAGTCCATTCCCGTGGACACATCACGGCTGGGCGTACTGCGGTGCGCCATCGCGCCGGAAGTGAAGATCAGCAACCCCGAGACACAGGAGGTGAAGAAGGACCGGGACGGCAACCCGGTCTATACCGTCGCCGTCACCGTGCGACAGGACCGACGGCGAATCTCCGTCATCGAGATCGCCGTAACCGGTGAGCCCAAAGGCATCGAGGAAGGACAGATCGTCAAGGTCACCGGGCTGACGGCGTTCGTCTGGTCGATGGGCGAGCGGCACGGCGTCAGCTTCCGCGCTGACGCCATCACCCCCATGCCCGGCCCGACGGCGGCACTCGGCAAGGGCGGTGGCGCCTGATGGGACCGCTCCTGCTTGCCCTTGCACTCGCCGTGCTGGCCTGGGTGCTGGTGGTCGGTGACCTGGTGCGCCGGCACCGTCCGGTCTGGCACTGGTACCTCGTGGGTTACCCGGCCGCCGCGTGCCGGGTGGTGTTCACCTGGCGCAGGGTCGCCCTGCTCAATGACCTCACCGTCTCCCGACGCTCGCCGCGCGGGCTGCTCGGGGACCTGGTGGTGAAGGGCGATCCGCTGCGGCCGGTGGCTCCGCGGATCTCCTTCCCGCGCGCCACCCGTATGGGGCTGACCGTGGTCGTGCGCCTGCACGCGGGCCAGACCCCGGCGACGTACCTGAAGGCGGCGGACGCGTTTGTGCACGCGTGGAAGGTGCACGCAGTGCGGGTCACCTCGCCGGAACGCGGGCTCGTCCTGCTGACGGCAACAGCCACGGACCCTTTGGAGCGGCCCGGCTTGGCCACGGCCCCGGCCGAACTCCTCTCCGCGCTGATCGGCGTGCTGGAGGCCGGCGGGGCGTGGGTGATGAACCTGCGGCTCGTGCCGCACTGGCTGATTGCCGGAGCCACCCGCTCGGGCAAGTCCACGTTGCTGGCCCGGCTGATCACCCAGCTTGCTGGGCAGCCGGTGGCCCTGGTCGGCATCGACTGCAAGGGCGGCATGGAACTGGGCCTGTTCGCAGGACGGCTCAGCGCGCTGGCGACCTGCCGCAGGGAAGCGGTCGCCGTGCTCTCCGCGCTGGTGGTCGACATGCAGGACCGGATGAACGCCTGCCGCTCGGCCGGGGTCCGCTCGATCTGGGAGCTTCCCAAGCAGCTACGGCCGGTGCCGGTCGTCGTGATCATCGATGAGATCGCCGAACTGTACCTGTCGGACGGCACCCGCGACAGCAAGGCAGAAGCAGAACAGTGCTCCACGCTGCTGCTGCGACTGGCCCAGCTCGGGGCCGCGCTGGGGATGCACCTGGTCGTGGCCGGCCAACGCGTCGGCTCCGACCTGGGCCCCGGCGTCACCGCCCTGCGAGCCCAGCTCGGCGGCCGGATCTGCCACCGCGTCAACGACCCCGGTACCGCCGAGATGACCCTGGGCGACCTGAACAAGGACGCCGTGGCCGTCGCCCAGTCGATCACAGCAGAGGAACGCGGCGTGGCCGTGTGCACCGGGCCGGACGGCGGCTGGAGCCGCGCCCGTTCCCATCTCACCCCCACCGAAGAGGCCGTGGCGATCACGAAGAAGTACGCGGCGATCACTCCTGAACTGCCCAGCCTGAACCGTGCCCTTGCGGCGCTGGAAGGGGAGGACAAGTGATCAATGAAGGTGCGGCATTCACGTTCGCGGTGATCTTCGGGATCATCACCGTCCTCCTCGTCCGCTCCCGCGACGTGCGCGTCTGGGAAGCAGTCTGCGTCGGCCTCTTCGGCCTCTACCTCGGCCAGACCCCTGTGTTCTTCACCATCCACGGCCTCGTCACCTGGCTGATCAACGGCTTCTCCCACCCCTGACAGAAAGGACACAGCAGCATGCCCATGCCCCGCGTGAGGTGCCCCCACTGCAAGGGCGACGGAGCTCGCCGCACCTGGACCGGACGACAGCGGCGCTGCCGTGTCTGCCGGGGCACTGGAACCATCCGCTGACCTACCCCCACCCGACCACACAACGGAGGTGATCTCCATGACTCACGACGCACCGCCCATCACCCACCCGGCCGCTACGGCGGTCCATTCCGGAAGGTCGCCACCATCACCCCGCAGATCACACCGACTGACCGGCGCGCCGCCCTGGACCGTGCGGCGCGCCTGCGTCAGCTTTCCGAAGCAGACCGCGACGCCATCCGCCTCGCCCAAGACCCCAAGTTCGGCCGTCGGCTGGAGCAGATCACCGCCACCGGCGGTTGCTCCCATCCCATCCACCTCTCCGGCTTCACCACCACCCTGGACGGCACAACCGGCGAAATCCTCCACCACTACGACACCCGTCACGAGCCTGGTGAACGCCTCCTGGTCCGCTGCCGCAACCGGCGCGCGACCGTGTGCCCGGCCTGTTCCCGCCTCCACGCAGGAGACACCTACCATCTCGTCCGCGCTGGCATCCTCGGCGGCAAGAACGTCCCCACCGCCGTCCGCACGCACCCCCGGCTCTTCGTCACCCTTACCGCCCCGTCCTTCGGCCCGGTCCATCGAGCCGAGGAGCTATGTCGTCCCCGCCGCGACGGCGGAACCTGCGAACACGGCCGTCCCCTCGGCTGCGGCGCCGTCCATGCGCCGGACGCTGCAATCGTCGGACAACCACTCTGCCCCGACTGCTACGACTACGTCGCCCACGTGCTGTGGCACGCACACGCATCCAAGCTGTGGGACCGGTTCGTCATCGACGTGCGGCGGCGCCTCGCCTCCGCTGTTGGCCTCGTACAGTCCCACTTCGCCCGCCACGCCCGGCTGTCCTTCGCCCGCGTCGCCGAGTACCAGAAACGCGCGGCCGTCCACGTGCACGCCGTCGTCCGCCTCGACGGCCCGAACGGACCCGCCGACGAGCCCCCGGCCTGGAGCACTCCAGACCAGCTCATCGGCGCCGTGCACGCCTCCGCCCGGCGGGTCATGGTCCGCACCCCCTACAGCCCGGCCGTGGGCGAGCTGACCTTGCGCTGGGGCGCACAGGTCGACGCCCGGCCCCTGCGTACCGACGGCGACGGACCCGACGATGACGCGGTAGCCGCCTACGTGGCCAAGTACGTCACCAAGGGAGCGAGCGAGACAGGCGCCGGCCTCGACCACGCGCTATCGGCCTGGGCCGACATCGAGTCGGCACCCGTGAGCGAACATGTCCGCACCCTCATGCGCACCTGCTGGCGCCTTGGCGGACTCCCCGAGTACGCGCCCCTCCGGCTCCGGGACTGGACTCACACCCTCGGCTACCGGGGGCACATCCTCACCAAATCCCGCGCCTACTCGACGACGTACGCAGCACTCCACGCCGAACGCGTCCATCACGTGGGTCATACCGACATACCCGACGCAGTCACCGAACGGCACTGGCGCTACGTCGGCTCAGGCCACACTCCCGGCGCCGCACTCATCGCAGCTGGAGTAGCAGAGGACATAGCCCTCAACCGCACGGTGGCGGCCGAATCCCTCCGCGCTGGTGGTGATGCTGCCTGAGCGCGACACGGAGGAAACCGAGCAACACAGACCGAGAGCAGGCGGCAATGCAGGCATGGATTGATCGACAGCTACGTGACTCTCCCCCACTCTCCGACGAACAACTACGGAGTGTGGGGGAGATCCTGGGACTTCAGCTCATTCGGAGGTCCGCCATACGGGCTTGAGCAGGTCCGGATCGAACGTCTTGTTGCCCTTCCCGCCAGGTACGGCGATCACTGCACTCAGTACCTTCTTGATCGCCTCCCGCTTCTGCGTGAGTGTCTTCGACCCCCACGACTTCCTGATGTCCCCCGTGGCCTCCTCGGCCTCCGCCTTCAACGCCTCGTGCGCCCTCTGGTCGGCGCGCAGTTCCTTGATCCGACGCTCGAGGATGGGGAGGTTGCGGAAGAACGTCTCGTCGTCGATGTCCGTGTCTTCGTCATCGTGCCAGCGGCGTTCAAGCTCCCTACGGCTCTTCAGAGCACGTTCCAGTGCATCAGCCTTGTCCCAGTCGGGTACTTCCTGGGCCTTGGTCGCCGCGTCCCGTTCCAGCTTGGCGATCACCAGTTCCTCGATAACGCTGTCTGTCTTGTCGCCACGCTTGTAGGTCTTGTTGCAGCCACCGTCTACTGTCTTCTTGCACATGTAGGCGTGCTCGTATTTGAGCCAGTCGTTCGCCTTGATCCCGATCATCTTGTTGTTGCAGACAGTGCCGTCCTCCAGGACGCTTCCGCAGCGCAGGATGCCGGTCAGTAGGTACTTGTGGACCAAGCCACCGCGTGGCATTCCAGTCCCGCCGCCCCGTTCCCTGATCTTGGCCGTGACGGCGAACCACTGCTTCGGAGTGATGATGGGCTCCCACTCGCCCACGATCGGCTGGTCATCGCCATCGCGGACAAGCTCCCCCTTGATCTCGCGATACCCGCAGAGCCGTGCGTTCATCAGGATCTGCTTGACGGTCTGGTACTGGAAGGGGTTCCCGCGGCTTGTGACGTATCCGGCCTCCTTCCATTGCCGCGTGATCTCTGAGATGGAAGCGCCGGCGATCACGTCGTGCACGGCCTTCCGGATTGCGTCGGCCTCGTTCTGACGCAGCGTTACCTTGTCGTCCTCCCAGCCGAAGGGGCGCCACGCTGAAACGGACTTCCCACGGATCGCCCGGCTGCGATGGCTGTTACGGCTCCTCCGCTGCTTCTTCCTGGTCTCACTGAGGGACATGGCGACTCCCACAAGTCCCTTGATCTCGAACCCTTCGGCATAGAGGTCCTGGATGCCGTTCGAGTCGTGGTAGACGCGCCCCTCATGCGAGGTGAACGCCTTCAGGTATCGCTCCCAGTCGCTTGGGCGCCGGTACAGACGGTCGTCGTTCACGGCCATAACGCCGTGGATCGGGTACCCCTCCGGTGTCACACCTGCCGCAAGGTCGACAAGTAACTGCTCGAAGTCGTCGCGAACGACGTTTTCCTTGCTGGCGCTCTTGTCGTTATCCGTGTAGCGGTAGACGATCAGCCACCCGAACCTCCTAGCGGTCTCCGTCATGTCCCGGTGCTGGTCCTCGACGCCGTGGGCGTCCTTCACCCGGCCGTCAAACGAGATCCGCGCATAGCAGACAACGCACTTCAAGTTGGGATCGGCGGCCAGCATGGCGCGTACCTCCTCGACGGACGGCAGTCCCTCCGGTGCGCCTCGCAGCTTGCTGATCACGTCTTCGCGCTTGCCCACGGCGTTCTCCCTTGGTCCATGTCTGGGCTGCTGGGGCGACCGTAGCGCATATGGTGTTTTTGATGATGCTCTGCTCGATGAAGATCTCGCAGGACATCCGCCGGGAACACGGCATGACGCAGGCCGAGATCGAGGAGGGCATGGCCCGCAAGTCGAAGGAGTTCGCGGCCGCGGGCAACCGCGTCTACCTGCCGATCGCGGACTGAGACCGGCCCTGCCCGTGCGGGGTCCGGTGGCATCGGGGGCTGCTGCCGGACCACGCCGGTACCGCGGCGCCGCCGCCTGGTGCGTGCATCGGGCGGTGCCGCCCCGGCTCGGCCACTAGGTCCTGACGGTCACTCGGCCTGGTGAGCCGGCCCGGTGAGTCGACCCGGTCACTCGGTCCGGTGCTCGGGCCCTGAGAAGTCAGGGCTGGTGTAGTCGGGGCTGGAGAAGCTCGGACGGGTGCTCGGCACACCGTCGTCCGGGCTGCTGAAGCCGGGCCGGTCGTATCCCAGGTGAGGAATGCGGCCTTGCGCGGCGTCCGGCCGTGGCCGCAGGTCCGCCGTGGCTGCAGGGTCGCTGAGCGCGTCGTGCAGAAAGGGCAGGATGCCGCGTTCGAGCAGGGCGGCGCGCCAGGCGTCCCGGGCCCGGGCCACCCGTTCCTCGGCTGCGGTGTACGGGCCCGACGACGCCGAGGGGCGGTTGCGCAGGGCGGTGATCAGCAGTCCGGCGGCGGCGACGAGGATCGCTCCGGCGGCCACCGCACCGAACACCCAGCCGGCGGTGACCAGGGTCTGACCGATGGCCGCATCCGCGTCGAGCGCCCGCAGCAGGTAGCCGATGAGCAGGAAGAACGCCGCGGCGATGACCGCGAGCACCGGAGCGAGCACGGCGACGACCGCTCCGGCGCCCGCCCCGGTCGACTCGGCGACCTCCCCGATCGTCAGGCCGAGGTCCGGGGACGCCTCGCCGGGGTCGGACGCACCGGACGGACGGCGCAGCTCCTCGCGAACGTTGACGTAGTGCTGGTATTCCGCGGCCGCGGCCGCCGTGATGAGAGCCGTGGCGTTGAGCGCCATGGCGCGCAGCTGCTCGGTGGTGAGGCGCCGGTCGGCGGCGGCCGTCTCCGGGCGGTGCGGCGCGGAGCGCAGCGCCTCATCGAGGATCCGCTCGTATTCCAGCCGGTCCTCGCTCAGCAGGTGCTGCGGAACGCTGTTCATGTGCATCCCCCGATGCTCCGTAGGGCTTGGGGCTCGCATGCCTGCGAGCCGTCGGGCAGAAACGGAGGGGAGCCTGCTACGGATAAGCCGATGGTAGAGCCGTAACGGGGCGCGGTGACAGGGGGTTTCCGCAAATTGGGTACTGAGCTGCGCGGATGCCGGCACTCGTCATATGACGGGTGAAGTCTCGGCCCCCGAAGAGGAAAGCCGAAGGAGAAAAAGGGCCCGGGCGTCGCGGGAAACAGGTGTCAGCCGTGCAGCGGAAGGCGGCGCACCAGCAGTTTCCCGGACATGGTCACCCCGCCGTCCATGGCGATGGCCAAGCCGTCGGCGTAGACGTGCGGGCCTTCCACGACCGGGCCGGTGGATTCGTCGCCGTCCTCGGAGCCGACTTCCCCGAGGAGATACGGGATCGGGCTGTGGCCGTGAACGATCCGGTTGCCGCCGTACGTATCCAGCAGCGAGCGCACGGCATCGGCGCCGCCCTCGTCGCGGAAGGCGAAACGCTTGGTGAATTTGCGGAACAGCTCCCAGACTTCGTCCACGTCGTTGCGGGTGAGCGTCTCGCGGACGGTGTCGTTGACCTCTTCGATGGAGGAGCCGTAGTCGAGATAGGCGGTGGTGTCGGAGTGCACCAGCAGATAGCCGTCGACCTCCTCGACCGCGTCGAGGCGTGCCATCCACTGCAGATGGTGGTCCTGCAGACGCTCCATGTCGGACTTCTGGCCGCCGTTGAGCAGCCAGGCCGCCTGGAAGGTGGCGGTGCCCGCGCCGGAGTTGACGGGAGTGTCCCCGAAGCGCTTGGCGCCCAGCAGCAGCAGTTCGTGGTTGCCCATCAGCGCCTTGCAGTAGCCGCCGGCCGCGGCCGCCTCGGCGGACAGCCGCATCACCAGGTCGATGACGCCCACGCCGTCCGGGCCGCGGTCGGTGAAGTCGCCGAGGAACCACAGGCGCGTCGTGCCGGCGCACCACTGGCCCGAGGAGTCGATGAGGCCCTGCTCCTGGAGCGCGGCGACCAGCTCGTCCAGGTACCCGTGCACGTCACCGACGACGTACAGGGGGCCGGGGCCGGAGGTGGGCCGGCCGGACGGGTCCAGTCCGGGCTGCAGGGTGTCCGCGCGCTGGATGACGGGCAGGTCGCGCTGGGTGGGGGTGTAGCCGTCGGGGTACGCGGCAGGGGGCGCGGGGTAGCCCGCGTCGGCCGGCGGCACGGCCTCGGCGGGGTGGTCGGCGGGGTGGGTGCTGGTGACGAACGGACCGGCCTCGTTCACATACGCGGGCACCCGGAAGTCGCGCAACGTCGCCGTCCGCTGCACCTCGGGTCCCTGACCGGCCCCCTGAGTCATCGACCCCTCCACCATTGCGCCGCATCTGCACCGCTTCGGACTGCCTGGTCGCAGCGGCCCGCGGTGTCGTGCGCCCATCATAGGAATGCCGATCGCGCCATGTGATGACCCAGGGGTGGTGAATCGCCACAGGACTCGGCTCCGCCGCGGCTTTCGCCCGGATTAGGAGCTCTTCCCCCCTCCCGTGCCCGGCCCGCCCTCAGTCTGTCGTGCGGCCCGGACCCGGTCGGGACACGGCTTCCGGACCCCGTGGAGCAGGGCACCGAGGGGTGCCGAGGGCACCCGGTGACGCCGCGGCGCGGGCGGGCGCAGGGCCCGCCGGTCCGGGCGTGCGCCGGGCGGAAGGGCCTACCGCTCCTCGGGTGCGCGCGGCGGGCTGACGGTCGTGCGGGGCGGGCGCCGCTGGGACGAGGTGCGCACGATCAGCTCGGTCGGTATGACCTGCTCGACCGGACGGTCGGAGTCGACCCCTTCGATCGCGTCGATGAGCAGCTGCACCACCGCGGTGCCGATGCGGCGGGGTTTCAGCGACAGGGTGGTGATGGGCGGCTCGGTGTTGGCATACACCGTGGATTCGCTGCAGCACACCAGCAGCAGGTCTTCGGGGACGCGCAGCCCGTAGCGGCGGGCGGCGGCGAGCAGATCCGTGCCGTTGGGGTCGAACAGGCCGTAGACGGCGTCCGGCCGGTCGGGCCGGGCCAGCAGGCGGTCCGCGGCGACGGCGCCCGCGCACGGGTCGTGGGCCGGATAGGCCTCGTACACCGGTTCCTGGCCGACGCGCTCGCACCACCGCAGGTAGGCGGTGGTCGACAGATGGGTGTAGGTGTCCGTCGTGGTGCCGGTGAGCAGCCCGATGCGCCGGGCTCCGGCTTCGGCGAGATGGTCGAGGATGCCGAGGACCGCGGCCTCGTGGTCGTTGTCGACCCAGGCGGTGACCGGCAGGGAGCCGGCCGGGCGGCCGTCGCTGACCACCGGTAAACCCTGGCGGACCAGCTCGCTGACGACGGGATCCTGGTCGGAGGGATCGATGACGACCGTGCCGTCCAGGGCGACGTTCGACCACACGTCGTGGCGGGAGGTCGCGGGGAGGATGACGAGCGCGTATCCGCGGGCGAGCGCGGCCGAGGTGGCGGCCCGGGCCATCTCGGCGAAATACGCGAACTCGGTGAAGGTGAAAGGTTCATCCCCGTAGGTCGTCACGGTCAGGCCGATCAGGCCCGACTTGCCGGTACGGAGGGTCCGGGCGGCAGCCGACGGGCGGTATCCCAGCCGGTCGGCCACCTCGCGGACATGGCGCCGGGTGGCGTCCGGGAGCCGGCCTTTGCCGTTGAGGGCATCGGAGACGGTCGTGATGGAGACTCCGGCGGCGGCGGCCACGTCCCTGATGCCCGCCCGGCCCGGCCGGCTGCCTCGGCGTGAGGTTTCCGCGCGGCTCACCTGGTGCTTCCCTGCTGCTGTCATGGCGAGCCGATAGTAGGGCTCATGCGGTGGGGTGGTGCGGCCGCATATGCACGCATTGACAGGCACGTTTCTGCATGGCCGTAAGACGTCAATGTCCTTGGAAAACAAGTCAGTTGACGGCTCATGGGCCAGGTCGTGAAGTTGTGGACGGCATGAGCCTGTCGTGCCGCGCAGGTCTCGAAGAGGTCTCAACTCACCTTGACGAGGGATGCGCGCCACGGCGCAAGCCACCGGCGCATGAAAATGTGTGCGATGCGCCCCCTCGTTCGTGCGGATTGGTGCACTGATGCCCGTGATGCCGGTGTGACCAGTGAGGCGAGGCGCCCTCCGGCCCGGTGAGAGGCCGTCGCGTCGAGCGACGCGGCCCTCCCCTGCCGGACAAGCCCGCCGAGCGACCGATCCGGCCCCCGGCCCGGAGCCGCACCGTCGAGTGATCCGGACGACGGCGTCCGCACCGTACGCAAGACCGCGCGATCCCCATAGGGTGGGCAGTAGTGGCAAGGCCGGTGTGGTCACGAGGAGGACTGCGGTGAGCGAGACGAGCCCGAAGCTGCGCGCCGAGCTGGAGGGTATCCCCACCTACAAGCCGGGCAAGCCCGCCGCGGCCGGGGGACCGGCGGCCTACAAGCTGTCCTCCAACGAGAACCCCTATCCCCCGCTGCCCGGGGTCATGGAGAAGGTGACCGCCGCCGCCTGCTCGCTGAACCGCTACCCGGACCTGGCCTGTACCGCCCTGACCCACGAGCTGGCCGAACGCTTCGACGTCCCGGTCTCCCATGTGGCGACCGGCACCGGCTCGGTCGGGGTCGCCCAGCAGCTCGTGCAGTCCACCAGCGGGCCCGGCGACGAGATCGTCTACGCCTGGCGGTCCTTCGAGGCCTACCCGATCATCTCCCAGATCAGCGGTGCGACCTCGGTGCAGGTGCCGCTGACGCCGGGGGAGGTCCACGACCTGGACGCGATGGCGGACGCCGTCACCGACCGCACCCGTCTGATCTTCGTCTGCAACCCCAACAACCCGACCGGCACGGTGGTGCGGCGGGCCGAGCTCGAACGGTTCCTGGACCGGGTCCCGGACGATGTGCTGGTCGTCCTCGACGAGGCCTACCGCGAGTTCATCCGGGACGAGGAGGTCCCCGACGGCCTGACCCTGTACCGGGAGCGCCCCAACGTCTGTGTGCTGCGCACCTTCTCCAAGGCGTACGGCCTGGCCGGCCTGCGGGTGGGGTTCGCCATCGCCCACGAGCCGGTGGCGGACGCGCTGCGCAAGACGGCCGTGCCCTTCGGCGTGAGCCGGCTGGCGCAGGAGGCGGCGATCGCCTCGCTGCGCGCCGAGGACGAGCTGCTGGGCCGCGTCGGCTCGCTGGTGTGCGAGCGCAACCGTGTGGTCGACGGGCTGCGCGCCCAGGGGTGGACGGTGCCCGAGACGCAGGCCAACTTCGTGTGGCTGCGGCTGGGGGAGCGCACGGTCGCCTTCGCGGAGGCGTGCGAGCGGGCGGGTGTGGTGGTCCGGCCGTTCCCCGGTGAGGGAGTGCGGGTGACCGTGGGCGAGGCCGAGGCGAACGACATCTTCCTCAAGGCGGCGGGCGAGTTCCGCAACGGCATGTGAGCGGCTCCTGCCTCGCCCAGGCGTCGTCCAGGGCCTGTCCGGTGCGGATGCGCCGGGCGGGCCCTTCGTCGTACCCGGGCGCGCCCTTCGTCGTGCCCGGGCGGGCCCTTCGCCGTCCCCCGGCGGCTCGGCGGGTGCCCAGGACTCGGCGCATGCGCCGCGGGACGTGGTCGCGGCACCGCGCGGACGGACGGGGCGGGCCCGCACGCGTCGATGCCGCCGTGGGCTCCTGCGACGGCGGCGGGTGCCCCGCGGGAGCGCCGTGATCCGGGGTCTCGGCCCGGGCGCGAGCGGATCAACGGTCTGTTGAGTTTTGGTCTCAGGGGTTGACGCGAGGAGCGAAGGCACCCCCCCGCCTCATGGTCCGAAAAGCGGTACGTCATAATTGCTTGTGAATGTGAACGCGTTCACAAGCTAGTCCGGTTGCTGCCTTGTTGTGCAGGACACATCGGGGCAAACCGCCGTCGTGACCACGACGACGTAAGGAGAGTGACGACGTGGACCTGGCTTTGGCGCCGGAGACACTGGCGCGCTGGCAGTTCGGCATCACGACCGTCTACCACTTCCTGTTCGTTCCCCTGACGATCTCCCTCGCCGCGCTGACGGCCGGCCTGCAGACCGCCTGGGTGCGCACCGAGAAGGAGAAGTACCTCAGAGCCACCAAGTTCTGGGGCAAGCTGTTCCTGATCAACATCGCCATGGGCGTGGTCACCGGCATCGTCCAGGAGTTCCAGTTCGGCATGAACTGGTCGGACTACTCGCGGTTCGTCGGGGACGTCTTCGGCGCGCCGCTCGCCTTCGAGGCCCTGATCGCGTTCTTCTTCGAGTCCACCTTCATCGGCCTGTGGATCTTCGGCTGGGACAAGCTGCCGAAGAAGATCCACCTCGCCTGCATCTGGATGGTCTCGCTCGGCACGATCCTGTCGGCGTACTTCATCCTGGCGGCCAACTCCTGGATGCAGCACCCCGTCGGCTACCGCATCGACAAGGCCAAGGGCCGCGCCGAGCTGACCGACTTCTGGGCCGTGCTGACCCAGAACACCGCCCTCGCCCAGGCCTTCCACACGCTCTCCGCCGCCTTCCTCACCGGTGGCGCCTTCATGGTCGGCATCGCCGCCTATCACCTGGCCCGCAAGAAGCATGTGCGGACGATGAAGACCTCGCTGCGACTCGGCCTGGTCACCGTCGTCATCGCCGGCCTGCTCACCGCGGTCAGCGGCGATGTGCTGGGCAAGGTCATGTTCAAGCAGCAGCCGATGAAGATGGCCGCTGCCGAGGCCCTGTGGGACGGGCAGAAGCCGGCGCCCTTCTCGGTCTTCGCCTACGGCGACGTGGAGAAGGGGCACAACACGGTCGCCATCGAGATACCCGGCCTGCTGTCCTTCCTGGCCGACGACAGCTTCAGCTCCTACGTCCCCGGCATCAACGACGTCAACAAGGCCGAGCAGCAGAAGTTCGGGCCCGGTGACTACCGGCCCAACATCCCCGTCACCTTCTGGGGCTTCCGCTGGATGATCGGCTTCGGCATGGCGTCCTTCGCTCTCGGCCTGGCCGGCCTGTGGCTGACCCGGAAGAAGTTCCTGCTGCCGCAGCATCTCCGGGTCGGCGAGGACGAGGTGCCGCACCTGGTGCTGTTCCGGACCAAGGCTCTGGGCCCGCAGTGGACCAGGTGGTTCTGGCGCATCGCGGTGTGGACCCTGGCCTTCCCGCTGATCGCCAACTCCTGGGGCTGGATCTTCACCGAGATGGGCCGCCAGCCGTGGGTCGTCTACGGCGTGCTGCAGACCCGGCAGGCGGTCTCCCCCGGCGTCTCCCAGGGCGAGGTCATCACCTCCATGACCGTCTTCACGGTGCTCTACGCCGTCCTCGCCGTCATCGAGGTGAAGCTGCTCGCCAAGTACGTCAAGGCCGGCCCGCCGGAGCTGACCGAGGCCGACCTCAACCCGCCCACGAAGATCGGCGGCGACGCCCGGGACGCCGACAAGCCGATGGCCTTCTCGTACTAGGCCGAGGGAGAGGCACCGTCATGGAACTGCACGACGTCTGGTTCGTCCTCATCGCCGTCCTGTGGACCGGCTACTTCTTCCTCGAAGGCTTCGACTTCGGGGTCGGCGTCCTCACCAAGCTGCTCGCCCGCGACCGGGCCGAGAAGCGCGTCCTGATCAACACCATCGGCCCGGTCTGGGACGGCAACGAGGTGTGGCTGCTCAGCGCGGGCGGTGCGACCTTCGCCGCCTTCCCCGAGTGGTACGCCACCCTCTTCTCCGGCTTCTACCTGCCGCTGCTGGTCATCCTGATCTGCCTGATCGTGCGGGGGGTCGCCTTCGAGTACCGGGCCAAGCGGCCGGAGGAGACCTGGCAGCGCAACTGGGAGCACGCCATCTTCTGGTGCTCGCTGATCCCCGCGTTCCTGTGGGGCGTGGCCTTCGGCAACATCGTGCGGGGCGTCAAGATCGACCGGAACCTGGAGTACGTCGGCGGTCTCGGTGATCTGATCAACCCCTACGCGCTGCTCGGCGGGCTGGTGACGCTGACGCTGTTCACCTTCCACGGCGCGGTGTTCACGGCGCTGAAGACCGTCGGTGACATCCGCGAGCGGGCACGCCGGCTCGCCGGGCGCGTGGGCCTGGTGACGGCCGTGCTGGCGCTGGCCTTCCTGCTGTGGACGCAGGCCCACTCGGGCAACGCCCGGAGCCTGGTCGCGCTGGTGGTGGCGGTGGCCGCCCTGGTCGCGGCGCTGGTGGCCAACCGGGCGGGACGCGAGGGCTGGTCCTTCGCCCTGTCCGGGGTGACCGTCGTGGCCGCCGTGGCGATGCTCTTCCTCTCGCTCTTCCCGAACGTCATGCCCTCCACGCTGAACGCGGACTGGAGCCTGACGGTGAGCAACGCCGCGTCCAGCCCCTACACCCTGACGATCATGGCGTGGTGCGCGGGGATCGCCACCCCGGTCGTCCTGCTCTACCAGGGCTGGACGTACTGGGTGTTCCGCAAGCGGATCGGCACCCAGCACATCGCCGACGCCGCGCACTGAGCCCGACCGGGGTGCACCCCTGGGGCGCACCCCGCTGGACCGAAGGGCGAGTTTCACGTGAAACCGATCGATCCGCGTCTGCTGCGCTACGCCCGGGCCACCCGGTTCTTCCTGGTCGCCGTGGTGGTCCTGGGCGGCCTCGGAGCCGGCCTCGTCATCGCCCAGGCCATGCTCGTCGCCGAGACGGTCGTCGGTGCCTTCCAGCACCGGATGACGGCCGGTGAGTTGCGCACCCCCCTGGTGCTGCTGGTGCTGGTCGCCTGCGGCCGGGCGGTGGTGTCCTGGCTCACCGGACTCGCCGCGCACCGGGCGAGCGCCGCGGTCAAGTCCGAACTGCGCGGACGGCTGCTGGACCGGGCGACGGCGCTGGGCCCCGGATGGCTCGCCGGGCAGCACACCGGTTCCCTGGTCACGCTGGCCACGCGGGGAGTCGACGCCCTGGACGACTACTTCTCGCGCTATCTGCCGCAGGTGGGGCTCGCGGTGGTCGTCCCCGTGGCGGTGCTGGCGCGGATCGTCACCGAGGACTGGGTCGCGGCGGCCCTGATCGCCGGAACCCTGCCGCTGATCCCTGTCTTCATGGTGCTGATCGGCTGGGCCACCCAGTCCCGCATGGACCGGCAGTGGCGGCTGCTGTCCCGGCTCTCCGGGCACTTCCTGGACGTGGTCGCGGGCCTGCCGACCCTGAAGGTGTTCGGCCGGGCGAAGGCACAGGCGGAGTCGATCCGCCGCATCACCGGCGCCTACCGGCAGGCGACCCTGCGCACCCTGCGGATCGCCTTCCTGTCCTCCTTCGCGCTGGAGCTGCTCGCCACCCTGTCGGTGGCGCTGGTGGCCGTGACCATCGGCATGCGCCTGGTCGGCGGGGACCTGGACCTGTACACCGGCCTGGTGGTGCTGGTGCTCGCTCCCGAGGCCTATCTGCCGCTGCGGCAGGTGGGCGCCCAGTACCACGCGGCGGCCGAGGGACTGGCGGCCGCCGAGGAGATCTTCGCCGTGCTGGAGACCCCGCTCCCCGCGTCCGGCACCGGCCACGTCCCCGGCGGGTCCATCGCCGTGGAGAACGTCGGTGTGCGCTACCCCGGGCGGTCGGAGGACGCCGTCTCGGGGGTCTCGTTCACCGTGGAACCGGGAGAGACGGTCGCGCTCGTCGGGCCGAGCGGGGCGGGCAAGTCGACCCTGCTGCACGTCCTGCTCGGATTCGTCCGGCCCACCGCGGGCCGGGTGCGCATCGGCGGCGCCGATCTCACCTGCGTCGACCTCGAGGAGTGGCGCTCACGCATCGCCTGGGTCCCGCAGCGGCCGCACCTGTACGCCGGGACCGTCGCGGAGAACGTACGGCTCGCCCGGCCCGACGCGGACGACGCCGCCGTCCGCGCCGCCCTGGCCGATGCGGGCGCCCTGGACTTCGTGGACGCGCTGCCGGACGGGCTGGACACGGTGCTCGGCGAGGACGGCACCGGACTGTCCGCGGGGCAGCGGCAGCGGCTGGCGCTGGCCCGCGCCTTTCTCGCCGACCGGCCGGTGGTGCTGCTGGACGAGCCGACCGCCGCGCTGGACGGGGAGACCGAGGCGCAGATCGTGCAGGCCGTCCGGCGGCTGGCCGTGGGCAGGACGGTCCTGCTCGTCGTCCACCGGCCCGCCCTGCTGCAGATCGCGGACCGGGTGGTCCGCCTCGACGCCCCGGCCGCAGGGAAACCGCCGCGCCGCACCCCGCTCGCGCCGGGCGACGGCCGGGCACCGCGCCCCGCCACCGGCAGCGCGCCCCTGCGCGGCACCGGCGCCGAGGCCGGTACCGCGTCGGCCTCGGCCGGGCAGGACACGCTGGCCCGTGTCCGCGCGATGTCCGGTCCCCGCCGGGGCCGTCTCGCCCTCGCCCTGCTGCTCGGCAGCCTCGCCCTGGCGAGCGCCGTCGGACTCATGGCCACCTCCGGATGGCTCATCTCCCGGGCCTCGCAGCAGCCGCCGGTGCTCTACCTCATGGTGGCCGTCACGGCGACGCGGGCCTTCGGCATCGGACGCGCCGTGTTCCGGTACGCCGAACGCCTCGTCTCGCACGATGCGGTGCTGCGGATGCTGGCGGACACCCGGGTCGCGGTCTACCGGCGGCTGGAACGGCTGGCCCCCGCCGGGCTGCGCCCGCTGCGCCGCGGCGACCTGCTCACCCGGCTCGTCGCCGATGTGGACGCGCTGCAGGACTACTGGCTGCGTTGGCTGCTGCCGGCCGGAGCGGCCCTGACCGTCTCCGCGCTCTCCGTCGCCTTCACCGGCTGGCTGCTGCCCGAGGCCGGGGTGGTCCTCGCCGCCGGGCTGCTCCTGGCCGGGGCCGGTGTCCCCGTGCTCACCGGTGCGGTGGCGCGGCGCGCCGAGCGGCGGCTCGCACCGGCCCGCGGTGCGCTCGCCACCCGGGTCACCGACCTGCTCACCGGGACGGCGGAGGCGACCGTGGCCGGCGCGCTGCCGGCTCGTGCCGCCGAGGCCCGCCGGGCCGACGGGACGCTGACCCGGATCGCCTCGCGCACGGCCACCGCCACCGCACTGGGCGACGGGCTCACCGCCCTGCTCGCCGGGCTGACCGTCACCGCGGCGGCCCTCGTCGGCGCCCGGGCGGTGGCCGACGGACGGCTGGACGGTGTCGCGATGGCGGTCGTGGTCCTCACCCCGCTGGCCGCCTTCGAAGCGGTCCTCGGCATGCCCCTGGCGGTGCAGTACCGGCAGCGGGTGCGCCGGAGCGCCGAGCGGATCCACGAGGTCCTGGACGCGCCCGAGCCCGTCCGGGAGCCCGAGCGGCCCGGGCCGGCGCCCAGGTCGCCGTTCCCGCTCGCGCTCACGTCCCTGACCGCTCGGCACGCCGGGCAGGACCGGGATGCGCTCGCGGACGTGCACCTGACCCTGGAGCAGGGCCGCCGGGTGGCCGTGGTGGGGCCGTCCGGATCCGGCAAGACGACGCTCGCGCAGGTGCTGCTGCGGTTCCTCGACCCACGGGCGGGCGGCTACACGCTCGGCGGGGTGGACGCCCGCACCCTGGACGGCGACGACGTCCGCCGCCTGGTCGGGCTGTGCGCCCAGGACGCGCATCTCTTCGACAGCTCGGTGCGGGAGAACCTGCTGCTGGCCAAGAAGGACGCCACCGAGGCCGAGCTGCGCCACGCGCTGGCACGGGCCCGGCTGCTCGAGTGGGCCGACTCCCTGCCCGACGGACTGGACACCCTGGTCGGCGAGCACGGCGCCCGTCTCTCCGGCGGCCAGCGGCAGCGGCTGGCCCTGGCCCGGGCCCTGCTCGCGGACTTCCCGGTGCTGGTGCTCGACGAGCCCGCCGAGCATCTGGACCTGCCGACCGCCGACGCCCTGACCGCCGATCTGCTGGCCGCCACCGAGGGCCGGACGACCCTGCTCATCACGCACCGCCTGGCCGGCCTGGAGGCGGTGGACGAGGTGATCGTGCTCCAGGAGGGCCGGGTGGTGCAGCGAGGAAGCTATGCGGAGCTGGCCGCCGTGCCGGGCCCGCTGCGGCGGATGATCGAGCGGGAGGCCGAGGCCGAGCCGCTGGCGGCCACCCGCCCGTGAGGGGGGAAGCCCCGGCCCGCCGGCTACCGCAGCCGGCTCAGGAACTGTTCGATGACGACGGCGACCCCGTCGTCGTTGTTGGCGAGGGTGCGGCCGGTGGCCGCGGCGACGGCGTCCGGGTGGGCGTTGCCCATGGCGTACGACCGGCCGGCCCAGGTGAGCATCTCCACGTCGTTCGGCATGTCGCCGAAGGCGACGACCTCGTCGTGGGAGATGCCGCGCTCCGCGCAGCACAGGGCGAGCGTGCTGGCCTTGGACACGCCCGGCCCGCTGATCTCCAGCAGGGCGCTGGGGCTGGACCGGGTGACGGTCGCGCGGTCCCCGACGGTGAGGCGGGCCAGGGTGAGGAAGGCGTCGGGGTCCAGCGTCGGGTGGTACGCGAGCATCTTCAGCAGAGGCTGCTCGGCGGTGGGGCCGTCCTGCCGGAGCAGCTCCTCGGCGGGGACGGTCGTGTCCGGCAGCTCCCGGTGCAGGTCCGGGTAGTCCGGCTCCTGGTGGAACCCGAAGGTCTGCTCGAACGCGTAGACCGTCCCGGGGGCCGCTCGGCGGAGCAGACGGACGGTGTCCAGCGCGTTCTCGCGGGCCAGCTCCCGTACCTTCACGAACCGGTGCGCCCCGGCCCCGTCATGGAGGTCGACCACGGCGGCGCCGTTGCCGCAGATGGCGAGCCCGTGGCCGTGCACATGGTCGCTGACGACGTCCATCCATCGGGCGGGCCGGCCGGTGACGAAGAACACCTCGATGCCCGCCTCCTCGGCGGCGGCGAGCGCGGCCACCGTGCGGGGCGAGACGGTCTTGTCGTCGCGCAGCAGGGTTCCGTCGAGATCGGTGGCGATCAGCCGGGGTACGGAGGGTATGCCGCCCTCCTCGGACGAGGCCGAGCGCGGGGTGGCGGCCGGGGACTCGGGTCGGCGTGTCGCAGAGGTCACCGCGACATTGTCCCGCATGGGCCGGCACGGCCGTGCGTGGATGCGCACATCTGAGCCGTTGCCTCGGTCATGTCGGCGCCGCGGGCCGCGTGAGGCTCCTGTAGGCGGAGCCCCCGCACGTCACGCCAGCTGTGCCGGGGCCTCCAGGGCGATCTGCTCGAAGATCTTCTGGTCCGCGGCGAAGTCCGAGTCCGGGATCGGCCAGTGCACCACAATCTCGGTGAAGCCCAGCTCCTGGTGGCGGCCCGCGAAGTCGACGAACGCGTCCAGCGACTCCAGGGGGCGCCCGCGGTCCGGGGTGAAGCCGGTGAGCAGGATCTTGTCGAGCTCGCGCGCGTCCCGGCCGGTCGCGGCGCAGGCCTCGGTGAGCTTCTCGATCTGCCCGCGCAGGGCCTGGACGGACTGCTCCGGTGTACCGGTCTCGTACAGCTTCGGGTCACCCGTGGTCACCCAGGCCTGTCCATGGCGTGCGGCGAGCCGCAGACCGCGCGGACCGGTCGCGGCCACCGCGAACGGAAGCCGCGGCCGCTGCACACAGCCGGGGATGTTCCGTGCCTCGTGCGCCGAGTAGAAGGTGCCCTCGTAGGTGACCCCCTCCGGGCCGTCCTCGGTCAGCAGCCGGTCGAGCAGGGAGACGAACTCGGCGAAGTGATCGGCGCGCTCTCGCGGCGTCCACGGGGTCTGTCCCAGCACGGTGGCGTCGAAGCCGGTGCCGCCCGCACCGATGCCGAGGGTGATGCGACCGCCCGAGATGTCGTCGAGGGAGATCAGCTCCTTGGCGAGGGTGACCGGGTGCCGGAAGTTGGGCGAGGTCACCAGCGTGCCCAGCCGGATCCGCTCGGTCACCGCGGCGGCGGCCGTCAGGGTGGGCACCGCACCGAACCACGGGCCGTCCCGGAAACTGCGCCAGGAGAGATGGTCGTAGGTGTAGGCCGTGTGGAAACCCAGCTCCTCGGCGCGCATCCAGGCGGAACGGCTGCCCTCGTGCCAGCGACGGTAGGGGAGGATCACGGTGCTCAGGCGGAGAGTCATGGGCGTGAGCCTACGGTGGCTTCACGTTTCACGTGAAACGCCCATCACGGGCGCCCGGCGCACCGCACCGGCCGCACGTCCGGCCGCACGTCAGGCCTCACACCCGGCCGGACGCACGCCGCCTGCCGCCGGAGGTCCGAGACGAACATCACGCGGATTTCCCCGGCGCGCAGGTTTGATCCACAGCGGAACGCGTTATCCACAGCGGTTCGACGGCCTCTCTGTGGACAACTGGCCGTTGTCCACACGGAGTTCGGAGGTGCGGACGTTCACGCCGCCGGGGCTCCACGTGCCGCGCACCGCCGCGCCGGCCAGGACACGGCACCCTCGGCGGACACGGGTCACACCCCGCGCCGTCGTCCGGCGCCGCACCTCGCCGCAGAACTCCGCGCGGCAGGAGCGCGGCAGGAGCACAGCAGGGCGAAGCAGGAGCGGAGCAGGAGCGCAGCGGCAGAATCGCCCGTGCCCACGCGTCCCCTAGGGTCCCCGTAATACTCGAGACGGACACGGAAACAGCCTTGCGGGCTGACGACCGGCGTGGTCCGCGTCCCTACTGTCGACATGTGACTGTCATCGCGACCGAAAGCCTGAGCAAGCGGTACCCCCGGGTGACCGCGCTCGACCGGCTGTCCGTGGACATCGGACCCGGTGTGACCGGGCTCGTGGGTGCCAACGGCGCCGGCAAGTCCACCCTCATCAAGATCCTGCTGGGCCTGTCCCCCGCCACGGAGGGCCGCGCCGAGGTGCTCGGACACGACGTCGCCACCGAGGGTGCCGCGATCCGCGAGCGCGTCGGCTACATGCCGGAGCACGACTGCCTGCCACCGGACGTCTCGGCGACGGAGTTCGTCGTCCACATGGCGCGCATGTCCGGGCTGCCGCCCGCCGCGGCACGCGAGCGCACCGCGGACACCCTGCGCCACGTCGGCCTGTACGAGGAGCGCTACCGCCCCATCGGCGGCTACTCCACCGGCATGAAACAGCGCGTCAAGCTCGCCCAGGCCCTGGTGCACGACCCGCAGTTGGTCTTCCTCGACGAGCCGACCAACGGCCTCGACCCGGTCGGCCGGGACGAGATGCTCGGCCTGATCCGCCGCGTGCACCGCGACTTCGGCATCTCCGTGCTGGTCACCTCGCATCTGCTCGGCGAACTGGAGCGCACCTGCGACCACGTGGTCGTCATCGACGGCGGCAGACTGCTGCGGTCCAGCTCCACCACCGACTTCACCCGGACCACGACCACCCTCGCGATCGAAGTCACCGACAGCGACGAACACCCCGACGGCACCCGTGCGGTGCGCGAGGCGCTCCGGGCGCGCGGGGTGGCCACCGAGGACGGCACCGGCCTGCCGGGCGCCGGCCATGTCCTGCTCCTGACCGCCGAGGGCGAGGAGACCTACGACCTGGTGCGTGACGTGATCGCGGACCTCGGGCTCGGCCTGGTGCGCATGGAGCAGCGCCGCCACCGCATCTCCGAGGTCTTCCGCACCGGCGACCGGGACCACGGGGACCACGGCGGTCATCACGGCGACGATCACGACGGCGAGCACGGCGGACAGCAGAAGGAGGCGGTCGGCCATGGCGGTTGAGCAGCCCCCGGCGGGTGAGCAGACCCGCATCCACAACATCGGCTACCGATCCTACGACGGCCCCCGGCTGGGCCGCGCCTACGCCCGCCGCTCGCTGTACTCGCAGTCCCTGCGCGGTGCCTACGGCCTCGGGCGCTCGGCGAAGTCCAAGGTGCTGCCGATGCTGCTGTTCGTGGTGATGTGCCTGCCCGCGGCCATCATGGTCGCCGTCACGGTCGCCACCAAGGCGAAGGATCTGCCCGTCGACTACACGCGCTACGCGATCATCATGCAGGCCGTCATCAGCCTGTACATCGCCTCGCAGGCACCGCAGGCCGTCTCGCGCGACCTGCGGTTCAGGACGGTGCCGCTGTACTTCTCCCGGCCCATCGAGACCGCCGACTACGTCCGGGCCAAGTACGCGGCCCTCTCCTCGGCCCTGTTCATCCTGACCGCCGCACCGCTGCTCGTGCTCTACATCGGCGCGCTGCTGGCCAAGCTGGACTTCGCCGACCAGACCAAGGGATTCGCCGAAGGACTCGTCTCCGTGGCTCTGCTCTCACTGCTCTTCGCCGGCATCGGACTGGTCATCGCCGCCGTCACCCCGCGCCGTGGCTTCGGCATCGCCGCCGTGATCGCCGTGCTCGTCATCTCCTACGGCGCGGTCTCCACCCTCCAGGCCATCGCGGACGCCCAGGGCACCACGGGCGCCATCCCCTGGATCGGCCTGTTCTCCCCGGTCACCCTGATCGACGGGGTGCAGAGCGCCTTCCTCGGCGCGACCTCCGCGGCGCCCGGAGGGGTCGCTCCCGGTACGGCGGCGGGCATCGTCCACGTCCTGGTCGTCGTCGGTCTGGTCGCCGCGGCCTACGGACTGCTGCTGCGCCGCTACCGCAGGGTCGGACTGTGACCCCGCCCGCCGTGTCGCCCGCCACCACCCGTCGAAGGAATGGGCCGCGCCCATGAGCACTCTCACCCTCGACCACGTCTCCCGCTGGTTCGGCAACGTGGTCGCCGTCAACGACATCACCATGACCATCGGACCCGGCGTCACCGGCCTGCTCGGGCCCAACGGCGCCGGTAAGTCCACGCTGATCAACATGATGGGCGGCTTCCTCGCCCCCTCCACGGGCACCGTCACCCTCGACGGGCAGCCGGTGTGGCGCAACGAGCAGATCTACCGTCACATCGGCGTCGTGCCCGAACGCGAGGCGATGTACGACTTCCTCACCGGCCGTGAATTCGTCCTTGCCAACGCCGAACTGCACGGCCTGGGCGCCAAGGAGGCCCAGCGGGCGCTGGCCACGGTGGAGATGGAACACGCCCAGGACCGCAAGATCTCCACCTACTCCAAAGGCATGCGCCAGCGCGTGAAGATGGCGAGCGCCCTGGTGCACGATCCGTCGCTGCTTCTGCTGGACGAGCCGTTCAACGGCATGGACCCGCGCCAGCGCATGCAGTTGATGGATCTGCTGCGCCGCATGGGCGACGAGGGCCGCACGGTGCTGTTCTCCTCCCACATCCTGGAGGAGGTCGAACAGCTCGCCTGGCACATCGAGGTCGTCGTCGCCGGACGGCACGCGGCCAGCGGCGACTTCCGCAGGATCCGCCGCCTGATGACCGACCGTCCGCACCGCTACCTGGTCCGCTCCAGCGACGACCGGGCGCTGGCGGCCGCTCTGATCGCCGACCCGTCGACGTCCGGCATCGAGGTCGACCATGCCGAGGGCGGGCTGCGCATCCAGGCCGTCGACTTCGGCCGCTTCACGGCGCTGCTGCCGAAGGTGGCCCGGGACCTCGGCATCCGGCTGCACACGGTCTCGCCGTCCGACGAGTCCCTCGAGTCCGTCTTCTCCTATCTGGTCGCGGCGTAGGAGGCCGATCATGTACGACCCCACAGTCGCGCGGCTCACCTACCGGGCGCTGCTCGGCCGTCGCCGTGCCCTGATCCTCGGCGCGCTGCCGCTGCTGCTGATCGTCATCGCGGTGGCCGTCCGTGCCCTGTCCGGCGCCGACGACCAGACGGCGGTGAACGTCCTGGGCGGGTTCGCGCTCGCCACCATGGTGCCGATCATCGGGGTGATCGCCGGCACCGGCGCCATCGGGCCCGAGATCGACGACGGCTCGGTGGTGTACCTGCTGTCCAAACCGCTGAAGCGGCCGGTGATCGTCTTCACCAAGCTGATCGTGGCGATCGCCGTCACCATGGTGTTCTCCGCGGTGCCCACGCTGGTGGCCGGGCTGATCCTCAACGGCAACGGGCAGCAGATCGCCGTGGCCTACACGGTGGCGGCGCTGGTCGCCTCCATCGCCTACGCCGCGCTGTTCCTGCTGCTGGGCACGGTCTCCCGGCACGCGGTGGTCTTCGGACTGGTCTACGCGCTGGTCTGGGAGGCGCTGTTCGGTTCCCTGGTGCCCGGGGCGCGGACGCTGAGCGTCCAGCAGTGGTCCCTGGCCGTGGCCCACCGGGTGGTCGGCGGCGACCTGGTCACCTCCGACGTCGGGCTGCCGACGGCGACGGTGCTGCTGGTGGTGGTGACGGTCCTCGCCACCTGGTACGCCGGACGGAAGCTGCGGGCCCTCACACTCGCCGGCGAGGAGTGAGACGTGCCGCCGGCACGGCCTGCGGACGGGCACTGTGCGCAGGTGCGCCGAGGGCGTCCGGTGCGGGCACGGATGCGGTGATGGCGGTCGGTACGCGAAAAACGGGTGGCATCGGCCCGGTGTGACCGGCACAGTGGTGATGTCCGCAGCGCCGGCCGTCACCGGCGCCACGGTCCGGGAGAGGAGCGAGGGCGATGCCCGCGCACGGCAGTACGCCGCGCTCCCGACAGGGCAGCCCGCGGCGGGTTCCGGAGTCACGACCGCTCCGTCGAGCCCGCCGCCCTGGGGAGCTGCCCGGGGCGGCCGCTTCGAGCACGCGACCGACGGTCGCGTGGGCCGCCCACCCGGAGGATCGGCCGAGTGGTAAGGCACCGGCTTGCTGAGCCGTGGTCGGGGTTCGCCCCCGCGCACGTTCGATCCGTGCATCCTCCGCGCACACGGCGCCCCGAGCTGAACGTCGCGATCCGCTCGGGGCGCCGGTCGTCGTCGCGGGTCCGTGCGGCCGGCGGTCCGCCGGCCGCCGTGCCGTCAGCCGAGCAGCCGTTCCAACACGACCGCGATGCCGTCCTCGTCGTTGGAGGACGTCACCTCGTCCGCGACCGCCTTCAGCTCCTCGTGGGCGTTGGCCATGGCCACGCCGTGCCCGGCCCAGGAGAACATCGGTATGTCGTTGGGCATGTCGCCGAAGGCCAGGGTGCCGGCCGCCTTCACCCCGAGCCGACGGGCCGCCAGGGACAGGCCGGTGGCCTTGGACAGGCCGAGCGGCAGCAGTTCGACGACGCCCTGGCCGGCCATGGTGACGGACACGAAGCCGCCCGCCACCTGCTCGGCCACTCGGGCGAGTTCGTCGTCCGACAGCGTCGGATGCTGGATGTAGATCTTGTTCAGCGGCGCGGCCCACAGATCGGAGGCGTCGGTGAACGGGGTGGCCGGGAGGGCGCCGACCAGGGCGTACCCGGGGCCGACGAGCACGTCGCCGTCGAGGCCGTCCCGGCTCGCGGCCAGATACAGCGGACCGGTCTCCGCCTCGATCTTGGCCAGGGCCAGGCCGGCCAGGCGCCGGTCCAGGGTGACGGAGGTCAGCAGCCGGTGCGCCGCGGCGTCGTAGACCTGGGCGCCCTGGCCGCACACCGCGAGCCCCCGGTAGCCCAGGTCGTCCAGGACGTGCCGGGTCCAGGGCACCGCCCGGCCGGTGACCACGATGTGCGCGGCACCCGCCGCGCTCACCGCGGCGAGCGCGTCACGGGTGCGTGCGGAGACCGAGTCGTCGGAGCGCAGCAGCGTTCCGTCGAGGTCGGTGGCGATCAGCTGGTACGGGAAGCCGCCGGAGCGTTCTCCGGCGGCCGTTTCGGCGGTGGTGGTCACGAAGCGACGGGCTCCAGGACCTCCCGGCCGCCGAGGTAGGGACGCAGGACCTCGGGCACCCGCACGGAACCGTCGGCCTGCTGGTGGTTCTCCAGGATCGCGACGATGGTGCGCGGAACGGCGCACAGGGTGCCGTTGAGCGTGGCCAGCGGACGGACCTGCTTGCCTTCGCGGACGCGGATCTGCAGCCGGCGCGACTGGAACTCGGTGCAGTCCGAGGTGCTGGTCAGCTCGCGGTACCGGCCCTGGGTCGGGATCCACGCCTCGCAGTCGTACTTCCGCGCGGCCGAGGCGCCGAGGTCACCCGAGGCCACGTCGATGACGCGGAACGGCAGCTCCAGCGAGGTCAGCCACTGCTTCTCCCACTCCAGCAGCCGACGGTGCTCCTCCTGCGACTCCTCGGGGGTGACGAAGGAGAACATCTCGACCTTGTCGAACTGGTGGACACGGAAGATGCCGCGGGTGTCCTTGCCGTGGGAGCCGGCCTCACGGCGGAAGCACGGCGAGAAGCCGGCGTAGCGCAGCGGCAGCCGGTCGGCGTCGATGATCTCGTCCATGTGGTACGCCGCGAGCGGCACCTCGGAGGTGCCGACCAGGTACAGGTCGTCCTTGTCGAGGTGGTAGACGTCCTGGGCGGCCTGGCCGAGGAAGCCGGTGCCGGCCATCGACTGCGGGCGGACCAGCGCCGGGGTGAGCATGGGGGTGAAGCCGGCCGCCGTGGCCTGCGCCAGTGCCGCGTTCACCAGCGCCAGCTCCAGCAGGGCGCCGATGCCGGTGAGGAAGTAGAAGCGCGAGCCGGAGACCTTCGCGCCCCGCTCGACGTCGATGGCGCCGAGGATCCGGCCCAGCTCCACGTGGTCCTTGGGCTCGAAGCCCTCGGCGGCGAAGTCGCGGATGGTGCCGTGGGTCTCCAGCGTGACGAAGTCCTCCTCACCGCCGACGGGCACGTCGGGGTGGACGAGGTTGCCGAGCTTGAGCAGCAGCTCCTGCGTGGTGGCATCGGCGGCATCACGGTCGGCCTCGGCCGCCTTGACGTCGGCCTTGAGCTGCTCGGCCCGCTTGAGCAGCTCGGCCTTCTCCTCGGGCGAGGCCTTGGGGATGCGCTTGCCGAGCTGCTTCTGCTCGGCGCGCAGCTCGTCGAAGCGGACGCCGGACGACCTGCGCCGCTCGTCGGCAGACAGGAGGGCGTCGACGAGCGCGACGTCCTCTCCACGGGCACGCTGCGAGGCGCGCACACGGTCGGGATCCTCACGGAGCAGGCGAAGGTCAATCACGCGTCCAGGCTACCGGTGCGGCGTTCTCGCTCACGACCTGGTTACCGGAACTGTGCACGACATACCGTTATGGATGAATTGCGGTGCGTATCGCGGCTCGCGCGCCGTACGGCGTCCCGCGGTGGATCGAGCCGCCGGATCGGCTTGTGTGCAGCGGTACTTGAGACGGGGTTGTCCACAGTCGAGCGGGGCTGCGCTCACAGTTATCCACAGGCTGTGCGAAAGATCTGTGGACACTGGAATTGATCGCTCCGGAAGTCGTGGCCCGAGAAGCCGGAGCGAAAGCGTCCCGTTTCAAACCCGTCCGACATCCTCTTTCGAAGGAAAGAGGTCGCCCCAAAAGATGAACCAAAGGAAACGAATGGACGAAGGGTGACCTCTCGGTGACTGGTTCCCACCCTGGGGCATGAACGGGATATGTCGGCGGAATCGACCGTTGCCACCCTTCGATGTCGACTTGTCCTCAGGTCGAGAAGGGGACCTGTGGATAACTTCTGTGGATAACCCGTCCGGGCGCATCCGGGCTGAGGATTCCGTTCCGACAGGCGGCGCGCCTCCGCCCGCATCGTCACGCCGGGCCCTCGGCCGTACGGGCCACGCCGGGCCCCGAGACGTACGGCGCGCTGCGCCCCTGCGCGTCGCTCGGCGACGGGGACGGGCCGGCGGCCAGTAGCACCCCGGCCGCGGACGGCACCGCGCCGCCTCCTCGACCCGGCGGCGTGTCACGCGATCGGATCCGGGGGGACGGGGCCCGGCCGCGCTTCGGGGTCCGTCGTTCCGAAACCCTAGAAACGGCCGTCCTGGCAGCGCGCCACCCAGTCCGCCGCCTCCATGAACTCCGCGTCCGAGGTTCCGGGATACGGTTTTCGCGCGTCCGCGACCTCGATGTCCGCACGCGGATAGGAGCCCAGAAATCGCACCTGCAGGCAGATCCGCTTCAACCCCATCAGAGCCTCGGCCATCCGGCGGTCGGAGATGTGGCCCTCGGCGTCGATGCAGAAGCAGTAGTTGCCGATTCCGGCACCCGTCGGGCGGGACTGCAGCAGCATGAGGTTGATGCCGCGGCTGGCGAACTCCCCCAGCAGATCGCGCAGCGCGCCCGGGTGGTCGTCCCGCTGCCACAGCACCACGGAGGTCTTGTCCGCGCCGGTCGCGGCCGCGGGCCGGGCGGGCCGGCCGACCAGGACGAACCGGGTCTGCGCGGTCTCGGGATAGTCGTGGATCCCCGTCTCCAGGGCCACCAGCCCGTACCGCTCGGCCGCGAACTCGCCGGCGAACGCGGCGTCGTAACGGCCCTCCTGGACCAGGCGGGCCCCGTCCGCGTTCGAGGCGGCGGACTCCCAGACCGCGTCCGGCAGATGCGCCTTGAGCCAGTTGCGCACCTGCGACTGCGCGGCCGGGTGGGCGGTGACCGTCTTGATGTCCGACAGGCTCGTGCCGGGTCGGACCAGCAGCGCGAAGGTGATCGACAGCAGCACCTCGCGGTAGATCATCAGCGGCTGTCCGGCGACGAGTTCGTCGAGTGTGGTGGTGATACCGCCCTCGACGGAATTCTCGATGGGCACGAACGCGGCCTCGGTCTCCCCGGTGCGCACGGAGTCCAGCGCGGACTGCACGGACACATAGGGCACCAACTCGCGCGTGGCGGCTTCCGGAAGCGTGCGCAGCGCGACTTCGGTGAAGGTTCCCTCGGGGCCGAGATACGCATAGCTCGCTGGCATGACCTCACCCTAATGGCCTCGGCGCGACCTGGCGCATCCGTCTCACGGCCGCCCCTCCGTCGGGTGAAGGCGCATGCCGCAGCGCGCCTCACGCCTCCAGCAGCCGCTGCCCCACGTACTCGCCCTTCGCCGCCCCGCCCGGCACCGCGAACAGTCCGCTGGCCTCGTGCCGGATGTACGGCGACAGGGCGTCCCCGCGGTCCAGCTTGCGCTGCACGGGCACGAAGCCGCGCAGCGGGTCCGCCTGCCAGCAGATGAACAGCAGGCCCGCGTCCGGGGTGCCGTCGGGGTCGTAGCCGTCGTGGTAGGAGAAGGACCGCCGGAGCATGGCGGCTCCGCCGTTCTGATCGGGCCGCGTGATCCGGGCGTGCGCATTGACCGGGATCACGTACTCGCCGTCGCGGTCCGTCTTCTCCAGGTCCATCTCGGTCGTCTCGGTGCCCCCGGTGAGCGGGGCCCCGTCGGACTTCCGGCGGCCGATGACGTTCTCCTGCTGGGCCAGGGAGAGCTTCTCCCAGTCGTCCAGCAGCATCCGGATGCGGCGCACGACCGCGTAGGAGCCGTTCGCCATCCAGGACGGTGTGCCGTCGGCGGGCACGAAGATCCGCCGGTCGAAATCGGGGTCGGTGGGCCGGGGATTGCCCGTGCCGTCGACCTGACCCATGAGATTGCGCGCGGTCATGGGGTGCGCGGTGGCCCCCGGGGACCGGTTGAAGCCGTTCATCTGCCAGCGCACCCGGGCGGCGCTGCCCGCGTCCTTCTGGATCGCGCGCAGGGCGTGGAAGGCCACCAGGGCGTCGTCGGCGCCGATCTGCACCCACAGATCACCGTTGCTGCGGGCGGTGTCGAGGCGGTCGGAGGAGAAGGCGGGCAGCGGGTCCAGGGCGGCCGGACGCTGCTTCTGCAGGCCGGTGCGGTCGAAGAAGCTGTGGCCGAACCCGAAGGTGATCGTCAGCGAGGACGGGCCGGCGTCCCGGGCGACGTCGGTGTCGCCGTGGGCGGCGGGTTCGCCCGCCATCAGCCGCTCGGCCGTCGTCGACCAGCGCCGCAGCAGGGCGGCCGCCTCGGTGCGGCCCGCCCCGGGGGCCAGGTCGAAGGCGATGAGGTGGCCGCGGGCCTGCAGGGGTTCGGTGATGCCGGGCTGATGTTTCCCGTGAAACGTCGCCCGCCGCGCGCCGAGCGAGGTGAGCGGGGTGACGTCGTCGGGGGCGGCCGCGGCGTAGCCGGCGGCGGCGCCCGCCGCGCCGAGCACCAGGCCGGTGGCACCGGCCGTGCCGAGCAGCCTGCGCCGGGACACCCCGGTACGGGCCGAGCCGTTGTCGGCGCCGGCCTGGCGGGGCACACGGGGACGTTCGGTCGCGGGAAGGGACTGGTTCTGGTCGGGCATGGTGATGTTCAGCCGATCTGCGCGTTCCTGGTGACGGTCACCTCGTCGAAGTCGGAGGTCCGCACGGACACGGCGACCTTCCAGTCGCCCGCCATCGGGATCTGCACCCCGGTCGCGGCCCAGTGGCCGGCGGCGATGCGTTCGACGGCCACCGGCAGCGGCCCGAGGTGCTGTGCGGGCAGGGTGAGGGCCACGGTGATCTCCGGAACGTCGAGGGGCTGACCGTCCGGCCCTTCGACATGGACATGCATCTCGTTGCCTCCGACGCGTGCGGGTTCGACGTCGAGCTGGACGACGCCCTTGCCGCGTGGGCCGCCGGTGTCGAACGGGAGGCGTAGGGCGACCGGTCCCGTCGACGCGGCGGAGGCCGAGGAGGACGGGGCGGCCGCGGCCTCCTGCCGGGTGCGGGCGGGTTCGGTCTGGGTGAGCACGGTGGTGACGGCGAGCACCACGACGGCGACGGCTGCCTCCGCGAGCACACTGCGGCGCAGCCCGGACCGGTTCGGGTCGGCGTCGCGCTCCCGTCGTCGGCGTGCGGCCTCCATGGCGGCACGCTGCCGCGCGAGCTGCGCGGCACGCCGGGGGTCCAGGGTGGCGGTGCCGCCGCCCGGGGTGCCGGCGCTCCGGCTCACCGTTTCCCCACCCGTCCCGGCGGCGCCGGTGCCCTCACCGCTGCCGTGCTCCGTGCCCTCGTCGCTGCTCTGCTTCGTGGCCTCGGCGGTGAGCTGCCCCGGACCGTCCGGCGCACCACGCTTCTCCACCGCCTGGACGTGACCGTCCTCCGCCTCGGCCAGCCGGGCCGTCCAGCGGCGCGAGAACCGCGCGAGGGCGACCAGGGCGAGGACCAGGGCGACCTTCACCAGCAGCAGCTGCCCGTACCGGGTGCCGGTCAGCGCGGACCAGGAGCCGACCTGCCGCCAGGCCTGATACGTGCCGGTCGCGACGAGTGCGAGCACCGCACCGAAGGCGACCGTCGAGAAGCGGCGTACGGCGCCGGCCGGCACCGGTGTCCCGGCGGGCGCCCGGTGGAGCACGGTCAGCAGGGTGACGAGCCCGCCGAACCAGGCGGCGACGGCGAGCAGATGGATCACGTCGACGGGCATGGCGACGGCCGGCTGCAGGCCGGTCGAGGCATGCTCGGCCACCGCCCAGCTGGTGGCGAGCCCCGCCGCGATCAGGACGCCGGCGATCGCCAGCCCGGTGGTCAGGCGTCGCCGGTCCTGGCCGGCCCGCTTGTCGAACATGCCGAAGAGCACCGCGACGAACAGTGCCGCCGCGGCGAGCAGCAGGAGCCGGCCGAGGAGCGCCGCACCCGCCTTGGTCTGCAGCACCTGCCCGAGCAGGTCCAGGTCGACGACGTCGCCGAGCCCGCCGGAGGTGGTGTAGGCGCCCCGCAGGAGCAGCAGCGCCAGTGTGGCGGCGGTCAGCGCGATCCAGCCGCCGACCACCACGCGCTGCACGACCCGCACTCCGGCCCCGCCCGGCCAGCAGGCCAGCACGAAGGCGGCCCCGCCGGCCAGGACGACGTACCCCGCGTACGACACGTACCGCCCGATCCCGTACAGCACGCCGACGGC
The DNA here is from genome assembly GCF_045209695.1 of Streptomyces thermoviolaceus. NCBI lineage: Bacteria > Bacillati > Actinomycetota > Actinomycetes > Kitasatosporales > Streptomycetaceae > Streptomyces > Streptomyces thermoviolaceus. Next base: position 3,166,335 of record NZ_CP109280.1, read on the forward strand.
TCCGCCGCCCGCTTCCCGGCCGCCGACCGTGACCGAGGTCGCGGAGGGCGCGCCGACGGAGAAGGTGTACGCACCGGCCACCGGGTGGCTGTCGGCCGAGACGACCTGATAGGTGACGGTGTAGGTGCCGTCGGCGAGGCCGTCGCGCAGCCGCACGGCGTAGGTGCTCTCGCCGGTCGCGGCGACCTGCCCGGTGTCCACGCGCTTGCCGTGCGGGTCCAGCACACGCGGTGAGCCGGGGTTGAAGGTGACCTTCTCGGAGAAGGTCAGCGACACCTGGGCGGGTGCCCGGTCGACCACCGCCCCCTGCCGGGGGTCGCTTCCGGTCAGCACGGCGTGCGCGGAGGCGGGACCGGCACCGGCCAGCAGCAGGCCGGCGGCGGCCAGGAGCAGCAGCACCAGGGTCCGTGCGCGGGGGGCGACGGTGCGGGTCACGGTGGCCCCTTTCTTCAGTGTCCGGTCGCGGGGTTGTAGGTGGCCGGCTTCACCGGGATCTCGACCTTCAGATCACCGGACGTGGCGAAGTGCAGGTCGACCGGGACCGACTGGCCCTCGACCGGCTTGCTCTTCAGGTGGTCGAACATCAGGTGGTCGCCGCCGCTGCGGAGCACCAGCCGGCCGTGCGCGGGCACGGTGAGCCGGTCCACCTCCTCCATCGCGCCGCCCTCGGTGCGGTGCAGGGTGACGGAGGCGGCGGCGTCGCTGGTGACCGAGGTCAGCTGGTCGGCGGCGTCGCCCTTGTTCTCGATGGTGAGGAAGCCGGCGGCCAGCGAGGCCGTGACCGGCTGGGGCATGTAGGACGAGGTGACGGACAGGTCGGGTTTCCCGCCGGACTCGGTGCTGCCGCATCCGGTCAGCAGGACGGCGCCGGCCAGCACCGCCGCGGCGAGCGGGATCACCGCTGCCGGCCGCCTCACGGGTTCTGCCCCTCTATGAGCTTGGGCAGGTCCTTGGTGTAGTCGTCGACGGTGGCGTCCTCGCCGTAGACGACATAGCCCTCGTCGGTCTTCGGGGAGAAGGCGACCACCTGGGTGCCGTGCACCGAGACGAGCTTGCCGTTCTTGTCCTTCGTGGTCGGCTCGATGGCGATGCCCAGGGTGCGGGCCCCGGCCTGGATGGTGGAGAAGTCACCGGTGAGACCGATGAACTGCGGGTCGATGCCGCGCAGCCAGGAGCCGAGTTCCTCGGGGGTGTCCCGGTCGGGGTCGGTGGTGACGAAGACCACGCGCAGCTCGTCCTGCTCCGCCTTCGGCAGCGACTTCTTGGCGACCGCGAGGTTGTTCATGGTCAGCGGGCAGACGTCGGGGCAGTGCGTGTAGCCGAAGTAGATCAGCGTCGGCCGGCCGGCCGTCTCCTTGCGCAGGTCGTACTTCTTGCCGTGGGTGTCGGTGAGCACCAGGTCGGGCTTCTCGAAGGGCTGGTCGAGGACGGTCGCCGCCTTGTCGGAGGCGGCTTCCTCCGAGACCACCGCGACCGGCTTGCCACTGTCGTCCCCGCTGCCGCAGGCGGTGAGGGTGAGGGCCCCGGCCGCCAGCAGGGCGGCCGCGGCGAAGGTTCTCGTGCTTCGTGTGCGCATAGAAAAATGTCCCAGATATGTGTTCTGCGGTGCGCACCGGGGCCGGACGCGAGCGTCGTAGGGCCCCGGTGCGCGAGGCGGGCGGGAGGCGGGCAGGGTCAGGCGGTGGTGCGCCGGCGGCCGGCGAGGACGCCGTAGGCCACGCCCGCGGCGCCGACGACGATCCCGACGATGCCGAGGATGCGGGCGGTGAGGTCCGTGCTGCTGCCCTCGGCGGCCGAGGCGGTGCCGGTCCGTGCGGCCGCGGCGGGGTCGGCCTCGCCGGAGGCGTGGTCGCCGTCGTCACCGGCCGGGGCCAGCGTCAGCACCGGCGCCGGGTTGTCCGGCTCGTCCTGGCCCTGCTGCGGCACCTCGATCCAGCGGACGACCTCCTTGTCGGAGTATGTCTGCAGGGCCTTGAAGACGAGCTGGTCGGTGTTCTCGGGCAGCCGGCCGATGGACACCGGGAACTTCTGGAAGAAGCCCGGCTGGATGCCGTCGCCGTCGGCGGTCCAGGTGACCTTGGTGACGGCCTCGGAGACCGACTGGCCGTGCGACTGCACGGGCTCGGCCAGCTTGGAGGTGGTGATGTCGATCTTCCAGCCGTCCACCGGCTGCGGCATCACCGAGGCCAGCGGGTGGTCGGTGGGGAAGGCGACCTCGAGCTTGGTGGTGGAGGCGTTGTCGCGCTCGTTGGGGACCTTGAAGTCGACGACCGCGTAGCCGCCCTTGGTCGCGGTGCCCTCCGGTTCCACGGTGACGTGGGCGAACGCCGGGACGGACAGGGCGAGGACGGCCGTGCCCGTCAGGGCGCCGACAGCGAGGAGCCGGGCGGGGGTGAAGGCCTTCATGCCTGGGAGCACTCCACTTCGGGTGAGTCGGGCCCGCAGGCCGCGGGACCGGGCCGGAGCCCGGCCACCGGATGCGTTCCGGTACGGCCGGCGGGATCATGTCCGCTGAGATCCGTTCCGCGGATCCGTGGTGCGGATCCGTGGTGCGGATGTGTTGCCGGGAAGGGCTGCCGGAGCACGGGCAGAGGGCTCGCCGGGGCGGGCCGTGCCGGGCGTGGGCAGCCGTGCGTGCCGCACGACGGCGGCCGCACCCCGGACGGACCCGCTCAGGGACTGCTCCGGTGGGTGCCGGTGTGCCGCGTCGTGTCAGGCAGCGAGACGGAAGGCGGCGGCCGGCGGGCCGCGGCGGATCACCGAGTGCTGCAGTGCGAGGGAGGAAGGCGCCAGGGGCGAGGAGTCGGTGGTGCGCGCGTGGCGCGGGCCGCCGGCGGGCCCCGTGGGCAGTCCGGCGCACAGCGCGCGCACCAGGGCGAGCGCCCCGCGCAGGGCACGGACCAGAGCGGCCTCGGCGACCCCGTGCGCCGACAGTTCGATCAGCCGCAGCAGGGCGAGATCACCGCGCCGCAGCAGCCAGCCCGCCGGCAGGGCGGCGAGCAGATGCCCGAGCAGCATCGGCAGTGACGGCACCATCGAGGCCGTCGCGCCCGCGGCGGACAGCACGTCCGCCGACTGGTGCAGTGCGGGGCGGGGCACCGCCGGGGCGTGCGCGGCGGAGCCGGCGTAGACATGGGCGTCGACGAGCATCCGGTAGGCCCGGGACGGGCTGATGCCGGAGGCGGGGGTGCCGCACGTGAACCGCGCGGCCTGCGCCACCAGCCAGGCGTCCGGCCCGGCGCGCCCCGCCGTGCCCGCGGACACCGCACCCGCAGCGGCGGCCGTGGGGTGCTGTGCGAGACCGAAGAGCGTGTGCAGCGCCGTCTGCCCGACCGCGAGCAGGGCCGCGATCCCCGCGAGCGACCGGGTCCGCCCCGCCAGCGGCGCCACGACGAGCAGCGTCCCGGCGAATCCGGCACCCAGCGCCCACAGCGGCACGGAGGCACAGGAGGCCAGCGCGTGACCGGCCGCGGCCAGCACGACGCAGACCGCGGCGAACACCGCGGCCCGCAGCAGCCGGAGACCGACTCCGGCACACGCCGTGCGCGTGGAGAGGGCAGACATGGCGGCCTCATCATCCCACTCGGCCCTCGCGCCCGGTACGCCAGGCTCGCCCCGTGCACCGGCTTCGTACCGCACCTGCGGCGAACGACGGGGTGTGCATACACCGATCCGCGCGCCACCGCATCCGCCGATCGGGCGGTGTGGCGTCAACGCGGTGCTTATGGCCGGGTACGCGGGGCAATACGTATCGGTACGTCGAGCCGCGGCCGGGAGGCTGGAGCATGAGCATCTGGTGGTCACTCCGTCTGCGGCGCGACGCTGCCAGCGTGCGGCTCGCCCGGCGCCTGTTCCTGGGCACCATGGAGACCGCGGGCGTCGACCCCGACATCACCTACGACCTGTCGGTCGCCCTGAGCGAGGCCTGTGCGAACGCCGTCGAGCACGGCGGCAGCGGCGAGTCCTGCGAGGCCTTCCGGGTCACCGCCTACCTGGACGGCGAGATGTGCCGCATCGAGGTGGCCGACGCCGGCCCCGGCTTCCCCGCCGCCGTGCGCACCCGGCCGCCGTGCACCGCGCCCCCGGACGCCGAGCACGGCCGCGGCCTGTGCCTCATCCAGGAACTCGCCGACCATGTCACCATCGGCACCGAACCGGGCCGCGGCGGGGCCGTGGTGAGCTTCGACAAGCTGCTCAAGTGGCGCGAGGACGCACCGCTGGCGGCGGTCTGACACCGCGCCCCGCAGGGCGCGACCTCGGGAGAGGCACCCCGGGAGAGGCACCCCGGGAGAGGCACCCCGGGAAAGGTGCCCCGGGTACGGCGACGGCCGGGCACCCGGCGTGGGAGGCCCGGCCGCGTGCCGTCCGTCCGTCAGCCCCGCAGCGCGGCCATCCAGGCCTCGACCTCGTCCGACCGGCGCGGCAGCGCGGCGGACAGGTTCCGGTTGCCGTCCTCGGTGACGAGGATGTCGTCCTCGATGCGCACGCCGATGCCGCGGTACTCCTCCGGGACCGTCAGGTCGTCGGCCTGGAAGTACAGGCCCGGCTCGACCGTGAGGACCATGCCCGGCTCCAGGGTGCCGTCGACATAGGTCTCGGTGCGGGCGACGGCGCAGTCGTGGACGTCCATGCCGAGCATGTGACCGGTGCCGTGCAGGGTCCAGCGGCGCTGCAGGCTGAGTTCCAGGACGCGCTCGACGGGGCCCTCCACCAGGCCCCACTCGACGAGCTTCGCGGCGAGCACGCGCTGGGCGGCGTCGTGGAAGTCGCGGTACTTGGCGCCCGGCTTCACCGCCGCGATACCGGCCTCCTGCGCCTCGTACACGGCGTCGTAGATCTTCTTCTGGATCTCGCTGTAGGTGCCGTTGACCGGCAGGGTGCGCGTGACGTCGGCGGTGTAGAGGGTGTGCGTCTCCACGCCCGCGTCGAGCAGCAGCAGGTCGCCGTCGCGCACCGGGCCGTCGTTGCGCTCCCAGTGCAGGGTGCAGGCGTGCGGGCCGGCCGCCGCGATGGTGCCGTAGCCGACGTCGTTGCCCTCCACCCGGGCGCGCAGGAAGAAGGTGCCCTCGATGTAGCGCTCGCTGGTCGCCTTGGCCCGGTCGAGGACCTTCACCACGTCCTCGAAGCCGCGCACGGTGGAGTCCACCGCCTTCTGCAGCTCGCCGATCTCGAAGTCGTCCTTGACCAGGCGCATCTCGGAGAGGAAGACCCGCAGCTCCTCGTCGCGCTCGGCGGTGACCTTGTCGGTCAGGGCCGCCTCGACGCCGGCGTCGTAGCCGCGGACCACGCGGACCGGGCCGGTGGCCGCCTTCAGCTTCTCCGGCAGTTCGCGCACGTCGGCGGCGGGGATGCCGTACAGCTGCTCGGCCTCGGCCAGAGAGTGGCGGCGGCCGACCCACAGCTCGCCCTGGCCGGAGAGCCAGAACTCGCCGTTGCTCCGGTCGGAGCGGGGCAGCAGGTAGATCGTCTCCCGGTGGCCGTCGGCGGTGGGCTCCAGCACCAGCACGCCGTCCTCGGTCTGGTTGCCGGTGAGGTAGGCGTACTCGACCGAGGAGCGGAAGGGGTAGTCGGTGTCGTTGGAGCGGGTCTTCAGGTTGCCCGCGGGGATCACCAGACGCTCGCCGGGGAAGCGTGCGGACAGTGCGGCGCGGCGGCGGGCGGTGTGCGCGGCCTGTGCGACCGGCTTCAGGTCACGCAGCTCGGTGTCGGCCCAGCCGGACTTCATGTTCTCGGCGAGCTCCTCGGACACGCCCGGGTACAAGCCGTTCTTGCGCTGCTTGATCGGCTTCTCGGCCTCGGTCTCCGGGGTTTCCGGAGTTAGCTCCTCCGCCACGGTCTTCCTCCTTGATAGGGCACTGGACCATTCCCCATCGTACGGTCGTGGGAACGGGCCCCCGGGCGGAAACGCCTGTCACCGCGGGGCCCGGGGCCGGTGGAAGCGCCTGTCGCCGCAGGGCCCCGGGCCGGGTGGGACCTCACTCGAAGCGGGCCGCCAGCAGGGCCACGTCCTCGGCTCCGTCGGTGGCGTCCAGGCCGTCGGGCAGCACCGTGTCCAGCACATGGTCGGCGATCGCGCCGGGATCGTGCCGCAGGGCGCGCGGCACCGCGGCGGCGGCCGCGTGCAGCCGGGCGAAGGCCAGGTCCACGGGCTGACCGGTGCGGTGCAGCAGCCCGTCGGTGTAGAGCAGTACCGTCTCGCCCGCGGCCGTCCCGAACTCCACGCTCGGCGCCTCCCAGCAGGCGAGCATGCCCAGCGGCGCGGACACCGACGTCTCCACGAACTGGGTGCGCCTCTCCCCGACCAGCAGCGGCGGACAGTGTCCGGCACCGGCCAGGGTGATCCGGCGCGCCGCGGGCTCGCAGTAGGCGAACAGGACGGTGGCCGAGCGGGCGGGCTCGGTCAGCCGCAGCAGCAGCTCCAGGTCGGACAGGACGGCTACCGGGTCCTCGCCCTCCATCACGGCGTACGCGCGCAGGCACGCGCGCAGTCGGCCCATCGCGGCGACCGCGCCGGGCCCGGACCCGGTCACCGAGCCGACCGCGAGGCCGAGCGCGTCGTCGGGCAGCGTCAGCGCGTCGTACCAGTCGCTCCCGCCGCGCTGGCCCGTGCGGTGCCGGGCGGCGAGCCGGACGCCGTCGCAGCGGGGCAGCCGGGAGGGCAGCAGTTCCTCGTACACGGTGGCCAGGCTGGAGCGGGTGCGCTCGCCGTCCAGCAGGCGGGCCAGATGCTCGGTGGCGAAGCGGGTGTAGAGCGCGGCGAGGTGACGCCGACGGGCGTCCGGCTCGGCGGGTTCGTCGTACAGCCACACGGCCGCGCCCAGCCGGCCGGCGGCCTCGCTGTGCAGGGGCAGGGCGTAACTGGCCGCGTAGCCCAGGCGGGTGGCCACCTCGCGGTGGCGCGGGTCGAGGTCGTCCTCGGCGAACAGGTCGGGCCGCACGATCTCGCCCGGTCCGCCGGGCAGTGCGGCGGTGTCCAGCAGCGCGCCGTGCGGCAGTTCGCCGCGCGGCACGGTCTCGATGTGCCCCAGGTCGGAGCGGCCCAGACCGAGGCCGACGGTGGTGTCGGGGCCGAGCCCGTCGTCCGGTTCCAGCGCGACGAGACCGCGCCGGGCGCCCACGAGGGCGGCACCGGCGCGCAGCAGTTCGTCGAGGGCGGCGTCCAGACGGTCGGTTCTGACCATCCGCTCGGTCAGCTCGTGCAGAGTGCTCAGATCGGAGACCCAGCCGGCGAGCCGGTCCTGCAGGACGGCACCCGCCGGACGCGGCGGACCGGGGGAGCGGGCGTCGTGCGCGGAGGCGGCGGACGAGGTGTCCGGAGTCGCGGACACGGAGGCGGCAGTCTGTGGCGGCGCGGGAACCGTAGGATCGATTCCAGCCACTTTCGAGGGGTGAGGAGCGCTCATGGCGTCCGGCTTTCCGACTGGCGCATACTGCTCGAAAGCATCGCAAACCCCCATGTCTTCTGCGTCGCCAGCAGTGTCTCCACATCTACACGCCCGTGCTCGGGAATGTCCAGCATTGTCCTGCTGGGATTCCTGGTGTCCGAGAGGCGGGAGAGAGGTGTGCCCGACGCTCTTGCCTCCGGCCGGAGTTGGCTTGAAACTGCCTGGGGTACTGGCCGGCTGCGGTCGACTTGATGTGCTCCACGGAGCGTCACAGCGGTCGTGCTGGGTACGTACCCGGAGAAGGCCAGGGACGGCGCGAGCCGTTCGGAACCTGGCGACGGACCCGGGCGTCCTATCCACCGACGACCGTGCCCCATCCTCGCGTGAGGGCGGCGGAGAAGCAGAACAGCGTGACGCGGTACGCCACGCGCCCGCCATCCCACGCCACGCCCGTGCTCTGACAGGCGCATGGACGGGGCTGCCGCTCAAGCAGCTCGAAGCTCGACCCCTGCTGACAGGGTGCCCCGTGTCCGACCGCGGGGAGCGCGATGCGCCTCCAGGTACGACCGGTGAACTGATCGACACATGGTGTGAGTGGCCCACGGTGTTGCCAGCGGTGCAACGGAAAGGAACGAGCGCTCATGCGCGAGATCCCCGGAAGGCGACGCAGGATCCGGTCCCGGCACGGTGACGGGACACCTGAGTCGGTCGACGCGGCCCTGACCTTCGCGACCCGGTGGCAGTGGCCGGTGGTGCCCGGTGTGGGACTCGACGCGCGGCAGCCGGATCGCTGCGCCTGCCCCGACCCGGACTGCACGGTGCCCGGCGCCCACCCCCTCGATCCCGGCCTGCTCGCGGCCACGACCGACGCCCGGATGGTGCGCTGGTGGTGGACCAGCCGGCCCGGTGCGCCGATCGTCCTCGCCACCGGAGGCAAGGCGCCCTGCGCGGTGAGCCTGCCGGCGCTCCCCGCCGCCCGCGCCCTGCGCGCGCTGGACCGGGTCGGGATGCGGCTCGGTCCGGTCGTCGCCTCGCCCACCCGCTGGGCCATCCTCGTCCAGCCCTACTCCATGGAGCAGCTCGGCGAACTGCTCTACGCCAAGGACTTCGTGCCGGGCTCGCTCCGCTTCCACGGCGAGGGCGGCTACCTCGCCCTTCCTCCTTCGCGGACCGGCGCCGGACCGATCCGCTGGGAGCGCGCCCCGCTGCCCGGATCCGCCTCGCCCTGGGTGCCCGGCGTGGAGGCGGTGGTCGACGCCGTGGTGGACGCCCTCACCCGGACGGGCGTGAGCGCGCCCGAGTTCTGACGCGCCCGGGGCGCGCCGGGGCCGGGCGCCCGTCGTGCCCGTTATCGTCCGTTTCATGCTGCGTCATGCCGAGGAGCGCGGACGCCGTGCGGGCGCGGGTCGCGGCCGCGCACGGGACGCCGGCGACTCCGAGAAGCGGGCACGCCCTTCGCCGGACGACGGCCGCGGGCAGGGCCGGGACGGTGCACAGGCCCGCCGCGCGGCGGCGTGGCGCGGGCGCCGGTACGCCCTGACGGCACTCGTGGCGTGCGCCCTGGCCGTGCTGCTGGCCGTGGTGTCCGCGGACCGGGTGGGCGACCGGGACGGTACGGTCCCGCGGCGCGCCGCCGGCCCGCTCGCCCGCGGCGACGACAAGAAGCCGTCCACCGCTCCCTCGTCCTCCGGTGCGGCCGGTGCCGGCCCACGGCTCGGCCTGGGCCTGGCGACCGCGGCCCGCTGCGGCCCCGAGGTCTCCTCGCCCGGCGGTCCGACGGCCCGGACCTGCGTCATGGCGCAGGGGCGCGACATCTGGGCGCGCACCTCCTACCGCACCACCTCCGGCGAGCGCCTGGTGGCCACGCTGACCCTGACGGGGCCGGGCGGCCGCACCGTGCGGACCCGCTGCACCCTCGACGGCGGCGACGAGCAGGGAACCTGCGAGACCCCGCGCGAGCACACCGGCGACGCGGCGGCGTACACGGCCGTCGCGGAACTCACCCGGGCCGGCGACGCCGGTCCGCTGCTGCGCTCGATGGTCAACTCGCCCAGCGAGCACGGGGGTTGACGGCATCCGTGTGGCGCGCGGTAGGCGCGTGGCTGCAGTGTGTGAGAGAGCGCCGGTACGGAAAGGCCCGGTTGCTGGCGACGGGGGATGCACCAGCAACCGGGCTATGGGAACGGTAACAAGAGATCGCCCGTTCGCAAATTCCGACCCGGCTTTCCGGTCACCGCACAGGAAAGCTTTCCGGTCATCGACTAGCCTGCTCGGTAAGGAAATTGACACCGGGTCAGCGCCGTCCGCCGGCGCGCACCCGCCGCTCCGGCGGCCGGCACGCGCACGAACGGGCAGGTCAGCTCAGGGTGACCTGCCGGTTGGTCAGCCCGCTGCGAGCACGGCGCTCCTCGGTGGTCAGGGGTGCCTGTACGGCCAGCGCCTCGGCCAGCCGCTCGGCGAATTCGGCGGCCGGTTTCTCCACGTCCTGGGCGCTCATCCCGCTCGGCAGGTCCCACACGGGCACCGTCAGACCGTGGGCGCGGAAGGAGCCGACGAGGCGGGTGCCCTCGCCCAGTCCGGAGCGGCCGGCCGCGTGCAGCCGCGCCAGGGCGTCCAGCAGCTGCTCCTCCGGGTGCGGCATGACCCACCGCAGATGGTTCTTCTCCGGTGTCCGGCACCAGTACGCGGCCTCGACCCCCTGCAGGCGCACCGTCGGGATCGCGGCGGCGTTGGCGCGCTCCAGGGAGGCGGCGACCTCCGGTGTGGCGTTCTCCGCGTCCGGCACCCAGAACTCGAAGCCGTCGTGCACCACCGGCTCGAACGGTGCCTGCAGGTCCAGCAGGTCCTGCAGACGGGGGCCGTCGGCCGGGGCGCGGCGGCCCTGGACCGGGGTGCCGGGCTCGGCCTGCAGGGCGCGCTGCAGGGTGTCGGCGAGGTCGCGGCTGATGTCCCCGGAGGCCGTGTCGTTCTGCAGGCCGATCAGCACGGAGCCGTCGTCGCGGCGCAGCGCGGGCCAGGCCATCGGCAGCACGGTGGCCAGGGTCAGCGACGGAACACCCTCGGGCAGACCGTCCCGGAGGGTCAGCTGCACGGTGGCGGCCGGGACCAGCTCGCGCAGCGCCACCCAGTCGCACTCCCCGGGCAGCCCCTCGAACGGCCGCCGCACCAGCTCGGTCACCGCGTGCGCGGCCGCCCGGCCGTGGCAGGCCTTGTAGCGCCGCCCGCTGCCGCACGGGCAGGGCTCGCGGGCGCCGACCACCGGGACCTCTCCGTCCGTCAGCTGCGGGCGCTTGGCCTTGGTCTGGGGTCGCTTCTTGGCCATCTGGGTGTCTCCCGGTTACGGCTCGTCTCGTACGGGCGGGAGCCTAGCCGCTTCGGTCCCCGACGCCGGGAAGCTGTGGACGGACGGCGGTCGTGGACAGCGTCGGCCGGTCCGGCCTGCGCCTCGGTGCGCGGTGGGCCGGTGCACGCCGGGTCGGAGCCGTCCACCGGTGCGCCGGTGAACGGGGCGCTCGGAGCGGTGACAAGGGCGCTCGGAGCGGTGACAAGGGCGCTCGGAGCGGTGACAAGGGCGCTCGGAGTGGTGAGAAGGGTGCGAGACCGGCGTGGGGGCGCGTGAAGGGCGTGTGGGCGGTGAGATGGCGGGGCAGGACGTGGTTCCCGGTCCCGGCCATGAGCCCGGACCCATGGCCCCCTGACCTCTTCGCCCCTCGGCCCCCCGACCTCCTGCCCCCCTGCCCCTCTGACCTTCCGCCCCTGCGGTCAGTCCACGTCCTCGAAAGCGTCCGCGAAGTCCAGCTCGGGCAGGGGTGCGACCGACGGTGCGGTGACACGGCTGGCGAAGTCGTCGCGGCGGTGTCCGGCGTCCGGATCGTGCACGTCGTCGTGGACGATCACCCACACGGTGACCTCGCCGTCGACGTCGTCCCTGACGCCCCAGTCGTAGCAGAGCGCCGTGACGATGTTCAGCCCGCGGCCGCCGTGCGCGGTGACCGAGGGCGTGGCCGGGGCGGGACGGGTCGGACCGCCGCCGTCCGTCACCTCGACGATCAGTCGTCCGCGCGCGTCCACCCGCCACGCGGCCCGTACGGCGCCGTCCCCGGCCGCCGCACCGCCCAGGGGCCGTCCGTGTTTGCAGGCGTTGCTGAGCAGTTCGGACAGGACGAGCACGGCATCGTCGACGACCGGTTCCGCCACGCCGCTCCTGCGCAGCTCGTCGCGCATCCGGCGCCGCGCCTCCCCCACGCCCGCAGGGCCATGGGGCACGGCCATGCTCGACGACGTGGGCACCTCCTGTGCCACCACCAACGCCACCCCCGAGACCTCCTTCGCCCCACGCCACGGTGTGGATGCCCCGCTGACCTGGACCGGAAACCGCGCAGTGCCCGTTTGGTGACGCATTCGTCACGGACGGACACCCAGTGAACGCGCCGGAGCACTCCTGGTGACGGTACCGGCGGCCGGTCAGCGGCCGAGCCGGCGCAGCACCGCGCCGGGGCGGTTGGTGATGATGGCGTCGACGCCCAGGCCGATGCACAGATCGACGTCCTCGGGCTCGTTCACGGTCCACACGTGCACCTGGTGGCCGGTCCGCTGCAGCCGCTCCACGCAGTCCGGACGGCCGCGTACGACGCGCAGCGAGGGGCCCGCGATGCCCGCTCCGGCGGGCAGCCGGCCGTCGCGCATCCGGGGGGTGAGGAACTGCGTGAGGTAGACCGTGGGCAGCGTCGGCGAGGCCGCGTGCACCCGGTGCAGGGAGCGGGCCGAGAAGCTCATCACCCGTACCTGCGACGCCTCGGGCGAGGCCGGGGCGTGCAGACCGAACCGCTTGAGCAGCTCCAGCAGCCGCTCCTCGACCTGGCCCGCCCACCGGGTGGGGTGCTTGGTCTCGATGGCCAGCTCGACGCGCCGGCCGGCGTCGGCGACGAGTTCCAGCAGCCGTTCCAGGGTCAGCACGGAGGTGTCCTCGGGGTCCTCCGGCCGCACCTGCCAGTCGGGCTCCTCGTCCCGTCCCCGCCAGAAGGCCCGGGTCCGGCCCGCGCCGAAGTCCAGGGCGGCCAGGTCGGCCAGCTCCAGGGCGGAGACGGCCCCGCGCCCGTTCGACGTACGGTTGACGCGGCGGTCGTGCACGCACACCAGGTGCCCGTCCGCCGTGAGACGTACGTCGCACTCCAGTGCGTCGGCGCCGTCCTCGATGGCTTTCCGGTAGGCGGCCAGTGTGTGCTCCGGGGCGTCCTCGGAGGCTCCCCGATGGGCGACGACCTGGATGGGCCGCTGCCGTGCGTGGGTGCGTACGTGGGTCACCGCGTCATGGTGCCACCGCGCCGGGCGGGTGTGGTTGCGAACCAGCTCCGGTCATGTGTCCCATATATCCATTACGACCCATATGAGAATGTGATTTTTATGGACCGACAACCGGTCCACAGCCACCGCTTATGGTGCTCTGACGGCCGGTGGGAAAAGCTGACGGCATAGACATGACCATGCACAGCTGGAGCACGCCGGGGTCGTCACCAGGTAGGAACGAGCGTGACCGAGTGCGACCGACAAGAACAGCCGTGGATCGAGGAGTAGAGCTGTGAGCACCGAGAACGAGGGCACCGAGGTACCTCCGGCCCCGTCCGCACCTCCTGTGCCGGTGGATTCCCCCGCAGCCTCCCCGCAGCCGTCCTCCGCCCCGCAGGGCGGCGCCACCACGCCTCCGCCTCCCAGCACCCCTCCGCGGGTCCCGGGCACCCCGCCGCAGGGCCCCGCGGCCGGCCCGCAGTCCGGCGAGGCCGCGGCCGGTGCCGCCGCACCCTCGGGCGCGGCTGCCGGACCGGCGCCCCACGGCAGCACCGCCTCGCCCGTCGACGGCTCCTGGCCGCCGCCCGCGCCCCCGGCCATGCCCGCCTCCGGCGGCGGCTGGGGCGCCGGCTACCAGCAGCCCGCCCCGGCCCGTCCGTCCGGCCGGCGCGGCGGACTGATCGCCGCGGTGATCGTGGCCGCGCTGTTCGCGGGCGGTCTGGGCGGCGGCATCGGGTACACGCTGGCCAAGAACGACGACACCGGCTCGACCACCGTCTCCGTCTCCGACAACGGCGCCTCGCAGGTCAAGCGGGACCCGAACTCGATCGCGGGCGTGGCCGCCAGGGCGCTGCCCAGCACGGTCACCATCGAGGCCCAGGGCAGCAACGGCCGGGGCGGCACCGGCACCGGGTTCGTCTTCGACACCCAGGGCCACATCATCACCAACAACCACGTGGTGGCCGACGCCGTGGACGGCGGCCGGCTCACGGCCACGTTCCCCGACGGCAAGAAGTACGCCGCCGAGGTCGTCGGCCACGCGCAGGGCTACGACGTCGCCGTCATCAAGCTCAAGGACGCCCCGTCCTCGCAGCTCAAGCCGCTCCCCCTGGGCGACTCCGACAAGGTGGCCGTCGGCGACCAGACGATCGCCATCGGCGCGCCCTTCGGCCTGTCCAACACGGTGACGACCGGCATCATCAGCGCCAAGAACCGCCCGGTCGCCTCCAGCGACGGCAGCGGCGAGAGCAGGGCGTCCTACATGAGCGCCCTGCAGACGGACGCCTCGATCAACCCGGGCAACTCCGGCGGTCCGCTGCTGGACGCGCGGGGCGCCGTCATCGGGATCAACTCCGCGATCCAGTCGGCCAACAACGGCGGGTTCGGCAGCTCCGGCCAGTCCGGCTCGATCGGTCTGGGCTTCGCCATCCCGATCAACCAGGCCAAGTACGTCGCCCAGCAGCTGATCAAAACCGGTCAGCCGGTCTACGCCAAGATCGGCGCCTCCGTCTCGCTGGAGGAGACCAGCAGCGGCGCCCAGATCACCGACCAGGGCGTCGACGGCTCCGACGCGGTCGAGCCGGGCGGCCCCGCCGACAAGGCCGGCCTCGAGCCCGGCGACGTCATCACCAAGCTCGACGACACGGTGATCGACTCCGGGCCCACCCTGATCGGCGAGATCTGGACCCACAAGCCCGGCGACAAGGTCAAGATCACCTACAAGCGGGACGGCGTGGAGCACACGACCGAGGTCACCCTCGGCTCCCGCGTCGGCGACAGCGACTGACCGGCACAGGAGCGGGACGACCCGTTACTCTTGTCCCCGCGCCGCCGATCACGGGCGGCGCGGGGAGGTGTGCCCGAGCGGCCTAAGGGAACGGTCTTGAAAACCGTAGTGACGTGAGAGCGTCACCGTGGGTTCGAATCCCACCGCCTCCGCAGGTCAGAGACATGCTGGTCAGAAGGGGTGTCCCTTGATGAGGGGCGCCCCTTCTGCATGGGGTCTGTCTCACCTTGATCCGGCCCTGTTGCGTTGTGGATCAGTGCGTGTGGACCAGGCGTGGACCAAGAGCGAGGGGAAAGCCGCAGCTCAGCGTGCATTCGGGACCAGGCCGGTTTCCGGTCCACGATCCGACAGGTGGAGGCCGGCGGGCGGGGGCCCTGCGCTTGTTAGAGGCCATGACAGCCCAGGGAGGCCCCGCCCGTCCAACGGTGCGGTTCCCGGCCCGACGCCGGTACGGAGGTGGAACCGCAGACACGATGGAGTGGGACCGTGTCGGCCTACCAACGAATCGAGGGATGCCTAGGACACGCCCCTATCAACGGTTGGGATGCCACGCGACGAACATGACGAAGTCCCGCTCACCCGGTAGGAGGTGAGCGGGACTCTGTACGGTCTGGCGTGATCAGTCAGCCGCTTCCAACGCCCGCTCGATCTGCTGGTTCGCGCGTTGCTGGTTGCGGTGGATGGCCTTGGCATAGAAGCGGAACAGGACAGCGATGCTGTGGCCCGCTCGGCGCGCGACTTCTGCCGGAGAGACGCCGGACTCAAGCCAGAGCGAGACGCCCGCATGCCGCAGGGAATACGGCACGTCAGCCAGGGGTGAGGCCGCTTCGGTCTCGGTCAGCACGGCGAGTCGAGCTGCCTTCCATACCTCCCCGTACTCCTTGGACAGTAGGTGGCCGCCTTGGGCCGCGCGGAACAGCCGGCCATCTTCGGCGGTACCGAATTCCTTGATGTGCTCGCGGATCAGGCGCACGAGGACGGGGGGAATCGGCACAGGCCGGGTCGCCTTGCGGGCCCGCTTCTTCAGGCCGCGCGTGTCGAATGACTCGCCCGTGTCGGTCCAGCCGGAGCCGACGCGGGGCATGCTCGTGGACAGGAGCACTTCCCCCCAGCCTTCTTCGGGAAGGGTGAAGTCCTCCTCACGGAGCCCAGCGGCCTCACCGGGGCGGTTTGCCGCGTAGTAGAGACAGCCGAAGAACGCCTTCAGGTGGCGCCCGCGCTCGCCCTGCTCCCCGACCGCGTCGATTAGCGCCTTCGCCAGCTTGGGGCCGGGCACGAACCGGAAGCCGATCTCATCATCGGTCTCGGGTGGGGTCCAGTCGACCTTGTCGAGGGGCAGTGTCTTCAGCAACTCCCGCTCCACGGCGTACCGCAGGCAGTTACTGAAGACCGTCCGCTTGCGGTTCACGGTGTTCTCGGCAGCAGGAGTGCCGTTCTGCTTCAGCTTCAGCGCGTCGAGCGCCGTACGCACCACAGAAGGGGTGTCCAAGTCAGTGATGTCCACGGACTTGCGGCTGATCCAGTCCAGCGCCGTCACGATCTCGGCAGGTGGCTCTTCCACGTCGATACGAGGCTTCAGCGTCCCGTCGTCGCCGAGGACGAAGCGGTAGACCCACGAGTAGAGGGCGATACGGAGCACCTTGGGGTCCGGGGCCCCCGGTTGTCCTTGACCAGCTTCGGCGTGATGGTGGCCAGCGTGTCAGCGATGCTCGCACGGTGCTTGGCCGAGGCGCCGGGCCACTTCATCTCCGAGTACGCGCGCGTATGGGCGTACCACGTGGTGGAGTTGAGCGCCTGGACCTCCGAGGTGGGCAGGCCGGTTTCCGTGTCGAACTGTTCACGGTTGCGCAGAGCGGCCAGCAGCTCCGAGCGCCGACCGTCAGCCTGAGCCTTGATCTTGTAACTCTTGGAGAAGGGCCGGTGCCCCACCCGCCAGCGGAGCTGATAGGCCGCCACGCGGTCGGGCCGCTTGCGGATACCCCAAATCTGCACGTCGTAGGTCAGCACGCTTCCCGCACCTCGCAGGAGTCGAACCAGGCGTCGAGGTCGGCCCGGCGTATGCGGATCTGCCCGTTGGGAAGCTTCAGGTGCCTCGGAGCCTGGCCCCGAGCACGCATGCGGTAGAAGGCGGCACGGGACACCCCGATCTCAGCCAGCGCTTCCTCCAGCTTCAGCGTTTGCCTGTCGGCCTTGGTCGGAGTGGTCACAGCCAGGGCTCTCCTTCGGTCTTGATGCGGTCGGCTTCGTTGAGGTCGTGGCGGACCTGAGCGGCGAGGAGTTCTTCGCCGGGGCGGTAGCCGCTGCTCAGGTACGTCCAGGAGGAGGCGGTGACGAGGGTGGTCTCGTCGGTGGTGGGGTGGCCGGCGCGGGCGCGGGCTGCTTCGACCTGGGCAAGGCGCCAGGCCCGGCGCACGTCGCGGAGGGCGCCGAGGGTGGTGGAGTAGGCGCGGGATTTGCTGGAGAAGTGGCCGCGGAAGCCGAGCATGTGAGCCCACTTCCAGAGCTTGAGGTGGGCGAACTCCGGCAGGTGGCCGAGGTCCCAGGCGGTACGGATCATCTGCCGTACGTGCTGCTGGATGGGCAGGGCCTTGATGGGTTCGGCCTGTCCGGTGCCGTCGCAGTCGGGGCACCGGTCGTGGAAGCCATCGGGGCCGCGCAGGTAGCCGCGTCCGGCGCACGGTCGGCACATCAGGGTGCGGTCCACGGTGCCCGCGCCCTCAGCGTTCTTGGTCGCGTACTTGGCGACGTATCCGGCGACCTTGGAGTCTGTGAGTTCGCCGTCGCCCAGGGCGGTGATGGGGTCCACCTTGAACCGGCGGCCCCAGGCGATGACGCGTTCGCCGATGGAGTCGGATTCGATGGTGAGCCGGGCGCGTTCGACGGCCAGGCCCACGGCGGCCTTGAGGGCGTCGAAGGTGGCCCAGGCCGGGGGCGGGGTGGTGTGGCCGTCGGGTCCGTCGAAGCGGATCACGGCGTGGAAGTGGACCAGGCCGCGCTTTTGGTACTCGGCGACCTTGGCGAAGGAGACGCGCAGGGCGGCGTTCAGCGCCTTCTGCGTCATGCCGAAGTGCTTGGCCAGGGCGCGGCGCAGGTAGGTGGTGAAGCGTGCCCAGAGCTGTCCGGCGTGCGCGTTCCAGAGCACGGCCCCGGTGTAGTCGTAGGTGGCCGGGTTGAGCGGGGTGCTCAGGGCCGGGTCGTCGTCGGCGTGCTGGGTGCCGCAGCGGCAGCGGCGGGGCTTGCCCGCGCTGTCGGTGTTGCGGTGGACGGGGCCGAAGGAGGGGGCGGTGAGGGTGACGAAGGCGCGGGGGTGGTCGCGGACGGTTTCGGCGACGTTCTTGCCGCCGGAGAGTCCGGCCCTGATCAGGTGGTAGGTGTCGGCGGCGTAGACGCGGGAGCAGGCGGGGCAGCGGGAGGCGCGGCGGTTGCCGCAGGTGGTCAGCAGGCGTCCGGTGGGTTCGTCTTCGGAGCGGTAGGAGCGGATCACTTCCTTGGTGGCCGCATCGGTGGTGATCGTCCAGCCGTGGAGGTTGACCGGGCGGGAGCAGCCGCGCAGGTTGCGGACCTGCTGCTGTACGCGGTCGAAGTCGTGAGTGTTGGCCAGTTCGATCAGGTCCCGCAGGCCGGGGCTGATGACGTGCCGCAGGTCGAGGGGGCGGCGCATGAGTGGCGGGGTCTCCTCTCTGGCGCGAGGGTGGGACCTGCGGGCAGCAGCGAACAGTGCGCTCGGGCTGCTGCCCGCAGGCATGACGGACTGGGCCCAGAGACGGGCGAGGGTGGGAGATGCCGGGAGGCCGGCGGGGAGAGCGCGGCTCTACAGGGCGGCGTGGAGGGCGGTGGCCATGGGCAGGCCGATGCCGAGTCGCCTCTTGAGCTGGGCCGCTGTGATGGGTTCGCCGTGCTCGGCTTGGTGGGATGCGGCGATGGAGCGTGCTTCGGCGAGCAGCGGCTCAGGGACCTTGACCGCAGGCACAGGCATGGCGGGGGCCGGGGCGCTGGGCGCGGCGACCGGCGCGGGTTCCGGCGTGACGGGGGGTGCGGGCGTCGGGGCGGGTTCCGTCTCGGCTACGGGGGCCGGGGTGTGCTCTCGGGCGGGTTCCGTCGCGGCAACGGGGGCCGGGGCGGGTTCTGGGGCCGTCTCGGAAGCCGGGGCCGGTCCTTCCAGTCGTCCGGGCAGTGCATCAATGGTCTGGAGAAACGCCGGTTTGGCTAACCGGGGATCGTCGGCTATGTTGCGCCGCCCGTTTCGAGCGGACGCCCATAGAGGTCGGTTTTTCGGGTCGCGTGTGACCCTGAACAGATGTGACGCCGACCACTCCTTTCACCTCTTTCGTCGCTAGCTCCGCCGGAGCGGACACCTCCACCGCGACGAGCGATCACCTGCCCTCACTTACAGACAGGTTCGAAAATCCGCTCCGGTGTGACGCCGCCCCTCCGTGACCCGCATCACAGATCATCGGGCATCTGCACTGCCAGTTCATCACTCGCCCCTGACCATGCCGCCTACCACGGAGGGGCGACCAAGGTCACAAGCGCATAACGGCCCGACTCACCACCGAATGGCCAGCACGTCGAACCGACCAGACCGCTTACCACCAAGGCGCCTCCAGGGTCACGAATGCATAACGAGGGCTGTGGTAAGTCGCTGGCTTTTCCACAGGCCACAACCATGCATCGGCCGACCTGTGGATAGTTTCCGCCGACCGCTAGAACAAAGGGGCAGCAATACGGCCATAAGCGTCCAAAGCGTCTCGAAAGTTGCGGAACGGATTGCGAGGCGGGGACAGCGCATGGCCGCATGACCGGCCACGGGCCCAGCGCAGCGGAGCTGTTCAGAGTTTCTTTACTGGATCAAGGCGGCCCGCCTTCGGCGGGCCGCGCGCGCTGGCGGCCACGGGCCGCCGCCGCTCCTGTCTGCCGCCCCGCTCCGGCGGCCCCCACCCGCTCAGCGCGCAGCAACGCCGAGGCGGACAGCCTGAGCAGGAAGCAACCCGACCAGTCCGAGCACCAGGACCAGGCCGACACCGACCAAGCGAGGCCCAGCCACCCGACCAGTCCGCACTTCGCAACCACTGGACTTCACAGCCGCAGGCAGGCCCATATGTCAGGCAGCCGCGTCGGCAACGCCCAGGCCGGGACCGGGGCGAGGGCCGTGACGAATGGAAGAAGCGTGGCTGAGGCCGGCGGGGGGTTGCTGGAGACACACGTGACGGGTGCTCGTTCGGCGGACCCGCCGCCGTGGCTGACTTTCGGTGGTGCAGGTCAGAACTGGGATGCGTCCGACCGAGCTGCAACAGTGACCCTCTCTAACTTCGCGTTGAGGCAAGGGGGTTGCAGTCGCACCCGAGTTCGGGCACGCCGACCACCCCGGTACCATCGGCACCGGGGTCCTGATCAGGGATTCCCCCGACCGGACCACCCGGCACGCTGTCCAGGCTGAGGGGTGGTCCGGTCTCTTCTGTGGGCGCCCGCCGATCGCGGCACGGGCGGCGAGCGGCGGGCGCCAGGGAAGCCGTACGCCCTCTCGGGGGACCGAGGGCGGCACGGCGGGCTTACTTCGGCAGCAGCTCGATCTCGATGGCGAGCGCGCCGAGCGCTTCCTTCTCCGCCGGGTAGATCTCGCGGATGTTGGCGAGCTGCTGCTCGCGGGAGGAGACCGGGTTGACGTTCGCAGGCCCCTCCCCGTCGAGCAGTTCCTCGAACGTCTTGTACTCCGTGACCCGCTTGACCAGGACGTCACAGGTCTCGTCCGTGCCCTTGATGCGGAAGCGGATGACGTCTCCGGCGGCCAGGTCTTCGAGGTGGGGATACTTCACCCGCACCTCGATTGTCTTCTGACCAGCGGCGACAAGGTCGAAGTACCGGCGGTAGAGGTTCAGTTCGTGGACGCGCGCGGCGGCAGTTTCCGTCATCGGGCGGGAACGCTCCTAGCAGTTGCAGTGGACATGAGCCGGCCGAGTTCACCGGCCGAGTACGAGCGGAAGAAGTGGCGGGGGTCGGCGAGTAACACGTCCGTCAGACCGAGCAAGCGGTCGACGTACTCACCCAACGAGCCGGGCCACTCTCGGGTGTCGAGCATCCAGGGGGCCGCACCGTCAGGCAAGGGTGCGCGCCCCTCGCGGATCAGGGACTTGGACAGCTTCGCGCCCGTGTCCGTGACGACCTGGGGGCAGAACAGCCGGGCGGGCAATTGCCCGCGGGTGAGGCCGACCGCCTGTAGGGCACCGTCGACGAGGATGCATCCGGGCATCCAGTCGCTGCCCTTCACCATGACGTACAGCGTGCCGACTGCCCCGCTGATCATCAGTTCCTTGACCAGATTGCGGTAGAGCGTGGCCAGGTCCAGGTAGCCGCCGTCCGCCGGTTCGATGACCACCTCGTACTCACCGTGGTGCAGGCACACGGCCGAGACGGTTGCCCGCTCGAAGCCGTCGTCACGTACGCGGGTGCGCTCGGCGTACTTCTCGGCCCCCCCCCGCAGCCGGGACGCGGGCAGGGGACACGGACGTGCGGCACGCCGGACGACGGGGACAAGTACCAGCGGGCGGCGTCCATGCGCGGCAGCACGCGCAGCCAGGTGCGCCGGAAGTGCGGGGCCGCTTGCTGCTGGGTGTACGTCTCGACCGAGAACGGCACCTTCAGCCGCTCGGAGAGCGCGGTGAACAGCGGCCGGTAGAGCTTGTCGATCTGCTCGGCGATGCCGGCCGCGCCGAGGGCGTGGGCGTAGGCGCGCTGGTAGTGGTGACCGCTCTCCTTGTCGGTGACGATGGCGTACGGGGCGTTGTCCAGTGCGCTGAACTGCACTACGGCCGGGACGCCGAACCGGTCGCGGATGCGGGCCGCCGCGGCGAAGGTGAGCGACTGGACCAGGGACGTTCCGATGTGCGGGGCACCGTTGATCTGCGTTCCCACCACGAACACGATCCGCTCGGGTTCCGCGTTTACGATGTGCGGCCTGAGCAGGTCTTCCGCACTCGTGAGCGCGTTGGCGAGCACGGTGTTCGGCGATACGGGATAGGTGGTCACCGCGTCTTCCCCTCGGTAGATGGGCAGGACAGCGCCGCAGAGCGGCGGGTGTGCTTCAGCGGTCGGGTGGTGGACCCGCCCCCGCGCTGGGGGGAACCAGGAAAAGCGCGGGGGCGGGAGTCATCGGAAGGTGCGCCGCCCTCGCGGTCTTCGGTGGCGGCCCGTCCCCGCCGGGGAGTGGGGTGGGCACCGGGCGGGGACGGGAGCTTGTGGGGGCGCTGGTCGGCGGGTGGGCAGCGGATACACGCGGAGGGAGTACCGGGCGTCGGAGTCCGTCACGGTGAATATGAACGCCCGGCCCGTGGCGAGAGAGCGCAACGTGTGCTCGTAGGCGCGGTCGTCTTCTGCCCACGCACGCAGGGCTGCGTCAGGGCGAGGAACGTCCGGGCCAGCGGCCGTGAGGGGTGCGTCTCGGAGGAACAGAGCGTCAGGGGCCGGGGACAGCAGCCGGGCGAGGCGGTGAGCTTCCGCGCGGAGCCAGCGGGCAGCGAGGCGCGGGGAGCGGCCACGGTAGGTGGCGAGCAGGACCTCGCGAGAGCCGCTGAGGTCGTGGGCGGTCGCCTCACAGCGGAAGGCTATGGGCGACCGCATCGGGGCACGTGCAGAGGCCGGCGGGGCGAGCGTCAGCACGGCCGGGCTCACCGCGTGTGCTCCCGTGCCGATTCCCTCGCGGCGATGAGCTGGGTGAACTGGATGGAGTACAGCTCAACCTGCGCCGGGGTGAGCACGAGCACCGTCTCGCAGGTGCCGCCGTCTTCGTAGTGGACGGTTACGGGCAGCGCGGCCTGCTGGGCGCGGTGGTCGTAGATGGCGTCTAGCCGCATTGGCGTGACGTGCGTGACCGGGACCGGCACGGGGCGCAGGGTGGTCCCGTCCGACTTGGCACGCCAGTCTTCTCCCCCGCCCGGCGGGCGCAGGTGGTACGACGCCGAGGTGTCGCTCGGCAGGGCGACGCATACGCCGATCTTCCCGCCCTTGGCGAGGTCGAGCGCCAGGTCGCCGAGGCGGGGGTGGAACGGGGCGCCAGCGCTTAACTCAGCGCCACGAGCGGGAAGTTGCTTCGCGGTTCGTTCGGCCATGCCCCGAAGCTAGGAATATTTCCGGGGCCGAATATGAACCGTAGGAATACGACCCTCACCCGTCGAGGTGGAAGCGGTCTGACATGCGGCGCAGCTTCTCGCGGGTGCTCGCCCGCTCGGCGTACACGATGCTGCGCAGTGTTGACCGGGCGATGGGGTGATTGCGTACGAGCTGGGGGGCGATGCGCTCGGCCTTCTCCAGTTCCTTCAGCGCCTTGTCGCGGTTCCCGTCCCACAGCCAGGCCCGTGCCAGGTCCATGTGGTGGTGACCCTGCCGGGAGTTGGGAAGCGACTCGATCACCTCCTTGCTCGTGCGCCGGTTGATCGACAGCGCCTCGCGTTGCTCGTGCATCTCCAGGGCGACGCTGATCGCGTGGATCTGCACGTTGCCCGGCGAGAAGGTGAGGCTGTGGCGGTCGTAGACCGGAGGGCCGACGGTCTCCACCATCCGCTTGGCGGCAGCCCGCGCGTGCTTGATCCGGTCTTTCGCTTCGGCCTTGCGACCACCCCGCGCAGCCGAGACAGCCGCACGCAGTTGCAGAGACCCCCACGCCCTCACGGCCAGCGGCTCACCACGGTCGTATTCCTGCTGCACGCTTCGGAGCGCGCGGTCAGACAGGGCAATGGCGTCATCCCAGTCCGCCGTGGCCCACATGTCCCACACGCGCATCCAGTCGGCGACAGCAGGCATGACCGGGTCGCCCGACAGCCGCGCGGACCAAGCGGCCCGTTCACATGCCATGGCGACCAGCTCAGGGTGCCCCAGGGCGTGCGCGGACGTGTGAGCGAACTTGCAGCACACCGCATAGATCGCGTACGCCTCTTCCCGCTCGTGGCCCGTGGCGACTTCGGCCAGGGCGCGCGTCTCACGGAAGAGGTCGGGGAGTACCTCCATGATGGCCGTGTTGGCCGCAGCATCGCGCAGGCGGTGCAGTCGAGTGGTTTCCTGCCACAGCTGACGAGCTGGCCGGGGTGTCCCGTCGAAGACGGGAGCGAGGTCGTAGCGGCGCAGTTCGCGCATGATCGCTGCGGCAGAGACCTGCCACTGATTCTCGGCCGGAGAGCTGTTGTATGGCCGTCCGATCAAGTCGTTCGGGTGTACGTGCAGCTCCGAGGCGATCAGGTTGAGCAGGCCGACGCGATCCAGTTCGATGAGGCCGCGTTCCATCTTGGACACCCAGCCCTGCGTCTTGCCCAGGGCGGCAGCGAGGTCAGCCTGAGTCATGCCCAGGCGGAGCCGGGCGCGGCGTACGCGATTGCCGATCTCTTCGGCTTCTTCCAGCATCAGCGCGCCCCCCTATAGGCGAGGCGCCGGCGGTCCAGCAGGCGGCGAGGCATCGTGCTCCATCCGTCGGGGCTTCTACCCTTGACGGTACCGACGCCGCGTGCCCCGTGTGGAGTGCTCCAGATCGGGAAGTGCCCCGAAACGGAGTCAGTGGACCCCGTGTGGACCACGAGCCCCGCGCGAGGCCCGAGACCGGTAGTCTGTAGGCGCTCCGCCCCAGGTGGGACGGGGCCGAGGTGGGTTGCCCGAGCGGCCTAAGGGAACGGTCTTGAAAACCGTCGTGGCAGCGATGTCACCGTGGGTTCAAATCCCACCGCCTCCGCAGCACCGAGCAGCAGCACGGCCCCCGGCCCGGGGTGAGGGCCGGGGGCCGTCGGCATGCGCGGGCCGTGCCGGGCGGGGCGGGGCCGGCCGCCGGTCCGCGTGATGCCTCCAGCACTCATCCGCACGGGGCCACCGGGCTCACCGCACTGCGCCTTCTCGACGGCGTCCGTGCAGGTCTCGTTCAGATGCCTCATGGCATCGGCGTCCTCGTGGCCAGAGGCACGGACCTGGATGGCCGTGTACAGCGTCCTGTCCCGGTGTGGTGGAACCGCATCGCGATCCTCGCGTTCGCGGGCATTGTCGCCCGGGACGAATGACGGTGCGTGAGCCTCGATGCCGGGGGGCGGAGAGCGCGGTCTGTTCCGGTCGGCGTCCGGCCGGTCCGTCGCAGGCAGTCGTCGTCGCGTCGTCTCCTGCTCGACTGCCCTTCCCGGGCAGTGGTGGTGAGCGTGTATCAGTGCCGGCACCGCACGAGGATGCGCGTGCGCCTGGCGCCGCCCCGGAGTGCAGCCGGTGGTTTTCGCGTCCGGGAGAGGGCGGTCCGGGACGTGTGTCTGTTCGAGCGCCGGGTGGGGGCGCACGGGCGGTGCGCCCCGGGGGCGGGGGTGCGGTCGCCCGGTCGGACGACTGCTGGGGAAACGGTTCACCCCTGGTGGCGCTTGGGGCGACCGATCGCTTGCCGGTGCCTGGGGGAAGAAGAGGGCGAGAAAGGTGGTGAAAGGGGTTTATCGACTTGTCCTCACGCTTAGGTGCGAATCGGGGCCTCAGAGGTGGTCCGGCGGTGATCCGTGGGCAACTCTGATCTTGCGACGTCGTGAGAGAGCGCCGGGGCGGTCGGCCAACTGCCCTGGTGAGAGCCGTAGTTCAGATCGCTTCACGCAGCTTCATGTACTCCCGGCAGGCAGCCGGTGCGTACCTCTCGGAGGAGCAATATGGCAAGCATCCGTACCGCCCGTGTCCTCGCCGCCGTCTCCGCTGTGCCGCTCGCGGCCGTTCTCTTCGGCGGCATCGCCGCCGCGGACACCGGCGCTGTCGCGGGCAACCGATCGAACGCGGGCGTCGCCGGTGTCGTCGGCAGCGGCGTCGGACACAACAACAGCGGCAACTCGTCCACCAGCCAGCAGCAGGCGATCGGGAACGGCGCTTCCAACCAGAGCAACACCGCTCAGGTGAACCGGTCGGCGTTCACGAACGTCCAGCAGGGCAACAGGAACGTCGCCATCACCTTCAGTCCGCTGTGGTGAGCCGGGGTGGGCCGGCGCGCAGCTCGGGGATGCGTCGGCCCTGACCTGGTGGGTGTGCTTGTGGGGATGCAACACGCCGGTGCGGCGGTGCTTCGGTGCCGCCGCACCGGCGCGTTCGGGGACACGGGGACGGGTCCGCCCGGTGCCGCGGCGGCCGTGCACGCGGCCCGCCCGAGGGCCGGCGGACTCCGGACGCGGCGCCTCACTCAGGGGCGAACCCTCAGATGAGGCCGGTGATTCCTCCACCTGCAGGAGGTGCGGCCGGCCCCACCCCTCCGACCTGAGGCGGACTCGGCTCCGACACCTGCGGGCGATCCGCCGGGGCGGGTGCCGCTTCTAGCGTGGTGCCATGACCACACCCGTCTGCACCAGCGCGCCCACCGCCGCCGTACCGGTGTCACCGGGCCCGGCGTATGTGTCGTTCAGCGCCTATGTGCGCCACCGCCGGCCGGTGCTGCTGCGTACCGCCCGGTCGCTGACCGCAAACCCGAGCGACGCGGAGGACCTGCTGCAGACCGCGCTCGCCAAGACCTACGCCGCGTGGGAACGCATCGAGGACCAGCGGGCACTGGACGGGTACGTCCGGCGCGCCCTGCTGAACACCCGCACCTCGCAGTGGCGCAAGCGCAAGGTGGACGAGTTCGCGTGCGGCGAGCTGCCGGAGCCGGAGACGGGGTCCGGCGCGGCCGATCCCGCGGAGCAGCAGGCGCTGCGCGACGCCATGTGGCGGGCGGTCACCAAACTGCCCACCCGGCAGCGGGCGATGGTCGTCCTCAGGTACTACGAGGACCTCTCCGAGGCGCAGACCGCCGAGGTGCTGGGGGTGTCCGTGGGCACGGTGAAGTCGGCGGTGTCCCGGGCGCTGGGCAAGCTGCGCGAGGACGCGGAGCTGGACTGCGTGCGGTGACCGCGGCGGGCCGGTGCGTGCACCGGCCGGGGCGGTCGCGGGCGTGGACGCCGTACGGAGCGGTCGCGGACGCCGACGGGACGGGAAACCGCTGATCGATCACTCCCGCCTAGTGACATACCGCGTGGTATGCGCGCAGAATCGGCGCAACTCGCTACCGCCGCGCAGGCAACGCGCCACGGGAGGACCGCTGTGCTGAGCACCATGCAGGACGTACCGCTGACCGTCACCCGCCTCCTCGACCACGGGATGCGTGTGCACGCACGGTCCCGGATCACGACCTGGACCGGCGAGGGCGAGCCGCGCCGGCGCACCTTCGCCGAGGCCGGTGCACGGGCGGCCCAGCTGGCGCACGCCCTGCACGACGAACTCGGCGTCCGGGGCGACGACCGGGTGGCGACCCTGATGTTCAACAACGCCGAGCACGTCGAGGCGTACTTCGCCGTGCCCGCGATGGGTGCGGTGCTGCACACCCTGAACCTGCGGCTGCCCGCCGAGCAGCTGGTGTGGATCGTCCAGCACGCCGCCGACCGGGTCGTCGTCGTCGACGGGTCGCTGATCCCGGTGCTCGCCCCGCTGCTGCCGCGGATGACGAGCGTCCAGCACGTCGTCGTCTCGGGCGCGGGCGACCGGTCCGCGCTCGAGGGCACGCACGCGCGGGTGCACGACTACGAGGAGCTGATCGCCGGCCGGCCGGTCACCTACGACTGGCCGGAGATCGACGAGCGGCAGGCCGCCGCCATGTGCTACACCTCCGGCACCACCGGCGACCCCAAGGGCGTGGTCTACAGCCACCGTTCGATCTATCTGCACTCCATGCAGGTCAACATGGCGGAGTCCATGGGCCTGACCGACCGGGACACCTCCCTGATCGTGGTGCCCCAGTTCCATGTGAACGCCTGGGGTCTGCCCCACGCCACGTTCATGACCGGCTTCAACATGCTGATGCCGGACCGGTTCCTGCAGCCCGCCCCGCTCGCCGAGATGATCGAACGGGAGCGCCCGACCCACGCGGCCGCCGTCCCCACCATCTGGCAGGGCCTGCTCGCCGAACTGAACGCCCGTCCCCGGGACGTCTCCTCTCTCGCGCAGGTCACCATCGGCGGTTCGGCCTGCCCGCGGTCCCTGATGGAGGCCTTCGACGCGAGAGGCATGCGGGTCTGCCACGCCTGGGGCATGACGGAGACCTCCCCGCTGGGCACGGTCGCCCGGCCCCCGGCGCACGCGGTCGGCACGGACGAGGAACTCGGCTACCGGCTCACCCAGGGCCGCTTCCCGGCCGGTGTGGAGGCCCGGCTGACCGGCCCCGACGGCGAACGCCTCCCCTGGGACGGGAAGTCCGCCGGCGAGCTGGAGGTGCGCGGCCCGTGGATCGCCGGGGCCTACTACAACGGACCGGACGCCGAACCGCTGCGCCCCGAGGACAAGTTCAGCCCGGACGGCTGGCTGAAGACCGGTGACGTCGGCACCATCTCGCCCGACGGCTACCTCACCCTCACCGACCGCGCCAAGGACGTCATCAAGTCCGGCGGCGAATGGATCTCCTCGGTGGCGCTGGAGAACGCCCTGATGGCCCATCCGGACGTCGTCGAGGCCGCCGTCGTCGCCGTCCCGGACGAGCGGTGGGGGGAGCGTCCGCTGGCCACGGTCGTCCTCAAGGACGGTGCCGCCGCGGACTTCGCCGCCCTGCGCACCTTCCTCGCCGAGGAGGCCAGGATCGCCAAGTGGCAGCTGCCGGAGCGCTGGACGGTCGTCGACGCGGTCCCGAAGACGTCCGTGGGCAAGTTCGACAAGAAGGTGCTGCGCCGGCAGTACGCCGCCGGGGAGCTGGACGTCACCCGGCTGTGAGACCGGAGCGGCCCGCCCGCCGCCCCACCGTGCACCGGAGGACGGCGGCGACGGGCGGGCCGCGCCGCACCGTCCCGCCCGCCGCCCGCGGTCAGTTGACGCCGATACGGGCCAGCAGATCCACGATCCGGGTCTGCACCTCGGGACTGGTGGACCGCTCCGCGAGGAACAGCACCGTCTCGCCCGAGGCCAGCCGCGGCAGGTCCGCCTGGTCGACGGCGGCCGTGTAGACGACCAGCGGAGTGCGGTTGAGGTGCCCGTTCGCGCGCAGCCAGTCGACGATCCCGGCGCGGTGCTGCTGCATCTGCATCAGGTCCAGCACGACCAGGTTCGGGTGGAACCGGCCGGCCGTGGTCACCGCCTCGCTGTCGCTCGTGGCCCGCGCCACCTGGATCCCGCGCCGCTGCAGCGCCTCGGTCAGCGCCAGCGCGATCTCCGTGCGCTCCTCGATCAGCAGCACGCGCGGCGGGTGCTGCTCGCTGTCGCGCGGCGCCAGTGCCTTGAGCAGCACGGCCGGATCGGCGCCGTAGGCGGCCTCGCGGCTCGCCTGCCCGAGCCCCGCCGTGACCAGCACCGGCACCTGGGCGGCGACCGCGGCCTGGCGCAGCGACTGCAGCGCCGTCCGGGTGATCGGACCGGTCAGCGGGTCGACGAACAGCGCCGCGGGGAACGCCGCGATCTGCGCGTCGACCTCCTCGCGCGAGTGCACGATCACCGGCCGGTACCCGCGGTCGCTCAGCGCCTGCTGGGTGGAGGCGTCGGGGGCCGGCCAGACCAGCAGCCGGCGCGGGTTGTCCAGCGGCTCCGGCGGCAGTTCGTCGTCCATCGGCTGCGGGCGCGGCGGGTCGGCGACCTCCACCGCGCCGCCCGGACCGTCCAGCGGTTCGGGTCCTTCGGCGGCGTTCTCGTCCGGGGCGCTGATGGCGTACGACCGCCCGGCGCCCTGGGTGGCCCGGGTGAGCCGGGCCGGACCGGCCGGCGGCTGCGGCTGGGCCGCGGGGGCGCTGTGGGGCTGGTCGGCCGGCGGGTGCGGGCGGGCGCCCTGCTGCTCGGACCGCTGCTCGGGGCGTGCCATCGCGTCGGACCGGGTGCCCAGCTTGCGCCGGCGTCCGGAGCCGCCGGACGAGTGCGGGGCCGGGGTCGCCGAGGGCTGCTGCACCTGGGCGGCCTGGTGGCCGAACGGCACCCCCTGACCGAGGGTGCGCACGCTGATCGCGCGGCCCTGCGTGGTGTCGGAGTCGGCCGGCACACCGGTCTCCGCGGGCAACGGCTGCGCCAGGCGCTGCGCCCGGCCGCCGGGCTGCGCCGGGGCGTGCCCCGCTGCCTGGGCGGGGGGCTGCTCGGGCGGCAGCGGGGTGGCGGCCGGTGTCCCCCGGGCCGGTGTGACCTGCGGCTGCGCTCCGGCAGCCGGGGCGGCGGGCGTACCGGCGGCGGGCGCGTCCCCGGGTGCGGGGGCGGCGGCGGGCGTCGGCGCGGTCGCCGTGGGCGGGGTGTCCGGCGTGCCCACCGGGGGCACGGGCGCGGCGGGAGCGGTGCCGTGCGCGGGGACGGGCACGCCCGGCGCGGCACCGGCCGGTGGCACCGGGACACCCGGCGCGGCCGGCGGTACGGGCCCGGCGGTGCCGGTCGGCGGTACGGCGGTGCCCGCGGCCGGGGTGGTCGCGGCGCCGTCGGCGGCCGGCCACGGCTGCGGCGCCGGGGCGGGCAGCTCCGCACCCGGCGCAGGGGTGGCACCGGAGGGCGCGGGACCCTGCTCCGTCGCGCCGGCGGTGCCGGGGGCGGCGGAGGCCGGGTCCTCGGCAGCCGGGGCCGTGGACGGCGGAAGAGGGGCGGCGGGAGCGCTCTGCCCGGCCGTGGCCGTGGTCTCGGCGGGCAGCGGTGCGGCCTGCGTCGACGGGGACTGCGGCAGCGGCTGTGCCGTCGGCCGCGCGGTCCCGGCGGCCTGTGCGGGCGCGGCATCCACGGCCGGCCGACCGGCGCCCGCCTGCGGCGCGCCCGGCACGCCCGTCGGCGGAACGACGGGGGAGAGCTGCGGCATCTCCGGCGCGTCCGGTGCGGACGATTCCTGCGCCGGTGCCCCCGCCGCCGGGCTCTCCGGGGGCAGGGCGACGGCCCGCCGCCGGCGTCCCGTCGGTGTGCCCGTGGGATGCGGCTGCGGCGCGGCGGCGTCGTCCGCGTGGTCGTGCGGTACGGCGTCGGGCTGCCCGTCCGGCTGACCGGCGGCGTCCGGAGCGGCCTGTGCCGGGATCCGGCCCACGGCCGGGGCGGCCTCGGACGGTCCGGGCACGGCCGGTGCCTCCGGTCCGGGCGACGGCCGGTCGGCCTCGGCGGGCGGCAGGGCGAACACCGCACGGGGGTTCGGCTCCTGCGCGGCGCTCCGCTCCGTGGCCGAGGCCAGGGCCCGCCGTCGGCGCCCGGTCGGCTGCGCCCCGGGCGTGCCGGCGGCGGCCACGTCGGGCTGCCCGGCCGGGGCGTGCGACGCGGCGGGCGGCACCGGCTGCGCGACCGGCGCCCCGTGCGGCGGGACGGGTTGTGCGACCGGCGCCCCGTGCGGCGGGACGGGTTGTGCGACCGGCGCCCCGCTCGGCGGGACGGGCTGTGCGGCGGACGGCGCGGGCAGGGCGCCGGCACCGGACGGCAGCGCGTGCGGCGCGTCGCCGGCCCGGCGGGCACGACGTCCGGTGGGCGCGGCGGGCATGCCCTGCGGCGGCACCGTGCCGCCGAGACCGGGACCGGACGCCGCCGTTCCCGCGGCGTGCTCCGCCGCCGTGACCACGGAACCCTGGGCCGCCTCCGCGTCCTCGGCGGGGCGCCCGCGACGCCGACCGGTGCCGCCGGAGACCTCGCCGCCGGCCTGGGCCGGGATCTGCGGGGTCTCCTCGGCCGCCCGCCGCCTGCGCCGCCCGGTCGGAGCCGGTACGGCCGAGGCGTCGCCCTCGGGCTCCAGGAAGGCGTCCGTGGACGCCCGGCGCGCCCGCCGCCGCCCGCCGGACGGCTGCTGCGCGGGCGCGGGCAGCGCGCCCGGCGCGGCCCCGGCGTCCGCGGGTGCGCCTTGCGCCTTCGCGGCCTCAGAGGGGGCAGCGTCCTCGGCGGGGGCGGTCGGTGCGGCGCCGGCGTCCGCTTCCGGCTGCGCCTCGGCGGCCGGGCCGAGGGCGGCCAGGTCGTGAGGGGCCGGCACCTGGTCCTGGCCGGCCATGACGGTGCCCGCGCCGCTGCCGAGCGGCACTTCCAGGACGTACGCGTTGCCGCTCGTCCCCGGCACCTCGTGGGTCTGCAGCACACCGCCGTGCGCGCGCACGATCCCGCGCACGATCGGCTCGTGCACCGGGTCCCCGCCGGCGTACGGGCCGCGCACCTCGATCCGCGCGACCTCGCCGCGCTGCGCGGCCGCCACCACGACGGTGTTGTCCATGTAACCGGTGGCCGACACCGGGGTGTTGCCGGTCGCGTCGACGCCGGCGACGTCCGCGACCAGGTGGGCGAGCGCGGTGGCCAGGCGGTGCGGGTCGACCTCGGCCTCGATGGGCGGCGCGTGCACGGCGAACTGCAGCCGTCCGGGCCCGACCAGTTCCACCGCACCGTCGATGCCGGCGGCCACCACGGAGTCCAGCATCACCTTGGTGCGGGTGATCTCCTCGCTGCCCGCGTCGAGGCGCTGGTAGGCCAGGACGTTGTCGATGAGGGTGGTGATGCGGGAGTAGCCGGCCGACAGGTGGTGCAGGACCTGGTTGGCCTCCGGCCACAGCTGTCCGGCGTTGTCGGCGGCGAGCGCGGACAGTTCGCGGCGCAGCTCCTCCAGGGGGCCGCGCAGGGACGAGCCGAGCAGCGTCAGCAGCTGCCCGTGCCGGGCGGCGAGCGCCTCGTAGCGTTCCTTCTCGCGTTCGCCGAGGGCGGTGTACCGCTCCTCGCTCGCGGCGAGTTCCTCCGCGTGCCGCTCGCCGAGCTTCTCGATCTCGGCGACGTGCTCCTGACGCAGCGCGGTGAGTTCGGAGGCGTGCTCCTCGGCGAGCTTCTCCAGTTCCTCCGCGTGCTTCTTCTCGGCGGCGGCCTTCTCCTCGGCGAGGGCGTCGTACGGCCGCCGGTCGGTGAAGGTCATCACGGCGCCGACGAGCTGGTCGCCGTCGCGCACCGGCGCGGTGGTCAGGTCGACGGGCACCTTCTCCCCGGACTTGGACCACAGCACCTGCCCGCGCACCCGGTGCTTGCGGCCGGAGCGCAGGGTGTCGGCGAGCGGCGACTCGTCGTACGGGAACGGCGAGCCGTCGGCGCGGGAGTGCAGGACCAGGGTGTGCAGCTCGCGGCCGCCGAGTTCGCCGGCCCGGTAGCCCAGGATCTGCGCGGCCGCGGGGTTGACGAGCACGATCCGCCCGTCGGTGTCGGTGCCCACCACGCCCTCGGCGGCGGCCCGCAGGATCATCTCGGTCTGCCGCTGCGAACGGGCCAGCTCCGCCTCGGTGTCCACGGTGCCGGACAGGTCGCGCACCACCAGCATCAGCAGTTCGTCGCCGGTGTAGCCGGAGCCGTCGTAGGCCTGCTGGCCGTTCTGCAGATTCGCGCTGGTGACCTCGACCGGGAACTCGCTGCCGTCGGTGCGCCGCGCCACCATCCGGGTCGGCTTGGTGCGGCCGCGCGGGTCGATGTGGTCGGGCCGGCGCATCGACCCGGGGATCAGCTTGGAGTCGAACTGCGGCAGCAGGTCCAGCAGTCCGCGCCCCACCAGGGCCGTGCCGGGGGTCTCGAACGCCTCCAGGGCGATGGTGTTGGCGTTGACGACGGTGCCGTTGGCGTTGACCAGCAGCAGCGCGTCGGGGAGGGCGTCGAGTATGGCAGCGAGGCGAGCAGCGCCTCGGGATGGCCTGCTGCTCACGAGACGCTTCCTCCCTGTCACCGCACCTTGCCGACCGCGGGGGTCATCTTGCCAACCGGCCCGCAGCGTGTCACGCGAGCGAGTCTATGCGCTGGGGTTGCAGCTGCGACGCCGGACGGGTGGGAGGTCACACGGGCGAACGGCCGTGAACCGGGGGGCGCACGACGGTACTTCGCGCGACCTCCGCAGGACCTTTACGCCTGCTGCTCCCGGGCCCGCGTCGGTCCTCGGACCGCCGGGTCCTGAACGGTCCCGCCCGTCCGGCGCTGTGCCGTGCGGCACACGTCCGGCCCGGTGATCCGGCCGCCCGCCGCGGCCGGACCCGAAGACGGTCCGCGAAGCCGCGGGCGGGGCGGCACCGGGCCGCCGGCGACGTCAGGAGCGCAGGTCGGGCAGGAGGGGCACCAGCCGGTTCCAGCGGTCGATCTCACAGCCGTTGCGGCGGTCGTAGTCCGCGTCCACCCGCCGCCCGGCCCAGACACCGGTGAGGTGCGCGGTGGCCGGCCCGCCGTACTGCAGCGTGCAGGCGCTGCCCTGCGGCACGGGCGCGAAGAGGTCACGCCCCCAGCGCACGCTGCGGTCGAGCAGCGCGCACGCGCCCCGCACGTCCGGGTGCGTGCCGCCCTCGGGGTGGCAGTACAGCTGCCACGTCCCGTCGTGCGCCGCGCCCGCGTGCCGCACCGTGACCGTGAGGTGGTCTCCGGCGCGGTCCTCGTCCCGGACCGGTGGCGGCGCACCGGGGGCCGCGGCGGCGGGCAGGGCGGCCACCGCGGTGAGCGCGGCGGCACAGGCGGAGACGCCGAGGAGCACCCGCCGCAGCACGCGGCGCCGGCCGGCACCCGGGAGCCGTCGCGGCCCCGGGTGCCCCGAGAGGGAAAGATTCAGCTGCATCATGCCCGGACTAACGCACCGCTGCCCGGTACGTTGCGCGGCGCACCCCCGCCCGCACGTCCCGCCGGGGCCCGCCGCCGCGCCGACGTCACGGCGAGGGCTTTGCTCTGGAGCGGTTCCGCCTAGTACCGTGGGCAGCGATTGGTGACACCCCGCGTGGCTGTGTCATCATCTGCACGCACTGCTGATGCGCATGTGTCGGTGGTTGTGCTGGAGGCGTCGCCTAGTCCGGTCTATGGCGCCGCACTGCTAATGCGGTTTGGGCCTTAAAGCCCATCGAGGGTTCAAATCCCTCCGCCTCCGCGCGTGAGCACCGAAGCCCCGGTCGTGAGACCGGGGCTTCGGCGTTCTCGCTCTGTCGTTCTCGCTCTCCGGTTCGTCGTTCCCGGTCTTCGGGGCGGCCGCCCGGGTTCCCGGTCTTCGGGGCGGCCGCCCGGGCGGGTCGGGTCCTCGGGGCGGTGCCTCCGGACTTGGCCGGCCTTCCCTCCCCGTGCCCCCTCGGTCGACCCGCCGGTGCCGCGGGCTGTGGTCCTCCGGGGCGGACGCGCGGGCCATGCGCCGGCGATCCGCCGCCGAACCACCACCGATCCACTGTCGATCTGCCGTCGATCTGGTGCCCACGGGCGTCCTCGACGCCGCCGTCCCCTGCCGCCCGCTGTACGTCACCGGACGCGTTTGCGCAGGTCAGAGGGGGTGCGGGATATGGATTTCACATGACGGCGGGGAATCATGTAATGTTCTTGGTGTCGCCGCGAGGGGCCGAAAGGAACCGGAAGCGGTGACGACAACAGAACAAGCACTCGTAGCTTAACGGATAGAGCATCTGACTACGGATCAGAAGGTTGCAGGTTCGAATCCTGCCGAGTGCGCACAGGGCAGAAGCCCCCGGGATCATCCCGGGGGCTTCTGGCATCCGCTGTCGACAGCGGTCGCTGACATCGACGCGGCCGGAAACCGATCACTCCGTGGCAGCCGGACGCCCCGGCGCACGACCGTGCCCCCCGTTTATGTCCGTTGCGCCGCCCCGATGCGGTGTGCTTGGCTCGCCCGGTGAATCTTCTGCTGACGGCGGGCGGCGTGCGCAACGAGACGTTGCGGGAAGCGTTGCGGGACATGCTGGGCAAGCCGTTCGGATCGGCGAACGTCGTGTACGTGCCCACGGCGTCGGTCGCCGAACCCGGGGATCACGGGTGGGTCCTCGCGGACATGAACCGGCTGCACGGTCTCGGCTGGCGCGAGTTC
Organism: Streptomyces thermoviolaceus; assembly: GCF_045209695.1. NCBI lineage: Bacteria > Bacillati > Actinomycetota > Actinomycetes > Kitasatosporales > Streptomycetaceae > Streptomyces > Streptomyces thermoviolaceus. The sequence continues at coordinate 3,201,502 of NZ_CP109280.1, forward strand.
GACATCCTGGAGCTGAACGGCCTGCCCCGGCGGACGGTGCTCGACCGGCTGCTGCACGCCGACGTCGTCCACGTCGGAGGCGGCAACCACTACCACCTCGCCCGCAGCATCACCGGCAACGGGCTGGCCGACGGTTTCCTCGAGGCCCTGCGGAGCCGGGTCTACGTCGGGTTCAGCGCCGGATCGATGATCTTCAGCCGGCATCTGAACGAGCACTCCGCCGACGTCATCGGGGACAGCGCGGACCTCCATGTGCTCGGTGCGACGACCGTGGAGCCGCCGTTCGGCCTGTTCGACTGGTACGTCAAGCCGCACCTGTACTCGCCGGACTTCCCCGAGCGGGACGACGCCTGGGCCGACCGCATCGTCGCGCGGGCGGACTTCCCGCTCTGGTTCCTCGACGACGACACGGCCGTGCGGGTCCGGGACGGCGAGGTGGACGTCGTCTCCGAGGGCCGGTGGCGGTTCCATCCCTGAGGGACGGGACACACCCCCACGCGGGCCCGTCCCGGTCGGCCGGCCCCGTCCGTCCCCGCAGGCGGGCAGGGGGAAAAGGGAGCGCGTACCGGGGAACCCGGCAGGCATGAACGACGACGAGCGCATGCGGCACCCGACGCGGTGCAGGGCCGTGCGGTCCACGCTGCGGCACCGGTGGGAGAAGGAGCGGACCCACGCCGACCTGCGGGAACGCCGCAGCACCGGGGCCACCGAGCAGGAGACGGGGCTGCCCACCGGCCGACTGGCGTTCCGGGCCGTGTACGACCGGGTGGAGGCGTCGGCGGATCTTGCCGCCGCTCTCGGCGTCGGGACGGGGACCGCGCTGCTCCGGCGGACGTATCGCACGAGGCCGGCCGGTGAGGGCACGCCGTTGAACGTCTGCCGCTCCTGTCTTCCGTACGCCCTGGCCGCGCGGAACCCCGAGCTGCTCGACGCCTCCAACGAGCCCTGGCCCGGCGGGACCATGCACCAGCTGTCCACCGTGGGCGTCGAGGTGGCGCGGGTGGAGGAGGTGGTCACCGCACGTCCGCCGACCGACGCGGAGGCCCGGGAGCTGGGGCTGGCACCGGGGGTGCCGGTCATGGAGATCCGCAAGACGCTGCACGACGTGAGCGGGCAGGTCGTCGAGGTGGCCGACATCCTGCTGCCCGGTGATCGCTATGCCGTCCGCTGCGTGACCCGGCTGTGACGGCGCCGCCGCGCCCCGCTCTCCTGCCGCGCCGGCCGGGTGCAGCGTGCCGGGGCGTTGTCGGTGGGGGCTCGTAGTCTCGTGGGTGATGGCGGTGTGGACGTGCTCGGGGCTGCGCTGGTCGGCGGACGGGCCTGTGCTGGCGTGGCGGGGCGGGCGTGCGAGCACGCTGCCGAGGGGGAAACGCGTGGCCTTCAGGGTCGCGGAAGGGGGAGTGCGCAGATGCTCGGGGGCGCGGGGGAACGCGTGCGCCACCGGTGCGGTGGTGCCGGGGCGGAGCACGGGGGCGCGGTGCGAGGAGTGCGCACGGCTGGAGCGGGCGCGCTCGGTGGCCGCGGACACCGCCGTGGACGATCCCCGGCCGTATCGCGTGTACCTGGCCTGGTTCGGGCCCGGCCTGGTCAAGGTCGGGATCACCGCGGTCGAGCGGGGCCCGGCGCGGCTGCTGGAGCAGGGCGCGGTCTGCTTCAGCTGGCTGGGCACCGGCCCGCTGATGGCCGCCCGGCGCGCCGAGCAGCTGCTGCGGGCCGCGCTGGGCGTGCCCGACCGGATCCCGTACGCCGCCAAGCGGGCCGTACGGTCCGTGCTGCCGTCGGCCGCGGCGGACCGGGCGGCCGAGATCGGGCGGCTGCACGAGCGGGCCGGTGCGCTCGCCGGATGGCCGGAAGCACTGCGGAGGGAGCCGTTCCGGCCCGTGGACCATGTGCCGGTGTTCGGACTGGCGGGTCTGCCGGCCGCGGTCGGCCAGATACGGGAGCTGGTCCCCGGCGGGACGGTGTGCGGTGACCTGGTCGCGGCCGCCGGGCCCGACCTGCACCTGGCGACCGGGGACGGGGTGGTGGTGCTGGACACGCGGCTGATGACCGGCTGGCAGCTCGCTCCGGCCGCCGACGGCGGTCAACTCACCGTGCCCGTGAGCCGGTACACGCCGGTGCCCGGTGAACAGCAGGAGCTGTTCTGACCGGAGGGCGGCGTGCGCGCAGGAGTGCCGGGCGTCGTGGGTGCTCGCGCGTTTCTCAGGAAAATCACAGATCCGCGAAAGACCCCTCTCAGAGGGCGTCGCCAGGGTGACGGCATGACCACGACTACGCCCAAGGGACGCACCGAACTGCTGAGGCCGGACGGGAGCCCCGTCCGGGTGCTGGTGGTGGACGACGAGCCGTCGATCACCGAGCTGCTGTCCATGGCCCTGCGCTACGAGGGCTGGCAGATCCGCACCGCGGCGGACGGCCGCGGTGCCGTGCAGGCCGCCCGCGAGTTCCGGCCCGACACCGTGGTGCTGGACATGATGCTGCCGGACATGGACGGGCTGAGCGTGCTGGGGAGGCTGCGGCGCGAGCTGCCGGACGTGCCTGTGCTGTTCCTCACCGCGAAGGACGCCGTCGAGGACCGGATCGCCGGTCTCACGGCGGGCGGCGACGACTATGTGACCAAGCCGTTCAGCCTGGAGGAGGTCGTCGCGCGGCTGCGCGGGCTGATCCGCCGCTCGGGCGCCGCCGACCGGCGTTCCGACTCCGTGCTCGTCGTCGGCGACCTCACCCTCGACGAGGACAGCCACGAGGTCACGCGCGGCGGCGAGAGCATCCACCTGACCGCGACCGAGTTCGAGCTGCTGCGGTTCCTGATGCGCAACCCGCGCCGCGTGCTGAGCAAGGCGCAGATCCTGGACCGGGTGTGGTCGTACGACTTCGGCGGCAAGGCCAACGTCGTGGAGCTGTACATCTCCTACCTGCGGCGCAAGATCGACGCCGGACGCGAGCCGATGATCCACACCCGGCGCGGCGCCGGGTACCTGATCAAGCCCGCGAGTTCGTGATCGGGCGGCGGGTGTCAGCCGCGCCGGGGCCGGGGCGCACCGAGGCGGTCCCGCGCGCGACGCACTCGGCACGCGCTCCCCGTCCGCCTCGTCCGCCCCGTCTGTTCCGTGCGCCCCGCCCGCCCCGCCGGCCGCGCACGCTGCGGACACGGCTCGTCGTCGCCTCCGTGGTACTGATCGCCGTGGTCTGCGCGGTGATCGGCACGGTGACGACGCTGGCCCTGCGCTCCCATCTGTACGAGCAGCTGGACGGGCGGCTGGACGAGGTCGCGGCGCGGGCGTCCGGTTTCATGCCGCCGGCCGGGCACCGGGCCGACGGCCGCATCCCGCCGTTGCAGCCGGGCAAGAGGATCGACCTGACCGAGTTCGTCACCCACGGCCCGCAGCCGCAGGGCACCATCGTGGCGGCCGTCGAGGACGACTCGGTCACCGAGGCGCAGTTCGGCAAGAAGACCAGCGACAACAACATCCCGCAGCTGACCGCCCAGTCCCTCGGCGCGGCACAGACGGCCGCCCTGGCCTCGGTCGCCCGGGACGGGATGCCGCACACCGTGTCCATCCCCGGCCTGGGCGGATACCGGGCCCGGTACGTCGCCGGACCCAACGGCACGTACGTCGTGGCCATCCCCACCGCCGAGGCCGACAACACCATCAGCACTCTGATCCTGGTCGAGATCAGCGTCACCGCCGCCGGACTGGTCGCCGCCTCGCTGGCCGGCGCCGCCATCGTCGACGTCGCCCTGCGCCCCCTGCGCAAGATGGCCGCCCTCGCCACCCGGGTGTCCGAACTCCCGCTGCACGCCGGCGAGGTGCGGCTCAGCGAGCGCGTGCCCGAGTCCGAGACCGACCCGCACACCGAGGCCGGCCAGGTCGGTGCGGCCCTCAACCGCATGCTCGACCACATCCACGGCGCTCTGCACGCCCGGCAGCTGAGCGAGATGCGGGTACGGCAGTTCGTCGCGGACGCCAGCCACGAGCTGCGCACCCCGCTGGCCTCCATCCGCGGATACGCCGAACTGACCCGGCGCGGCAGGGAGCAGGTCGGGCCCGACACCCGGCACGCCCTGGACCGTATCGAGTCCGAGGCCGCACGGATGACCCTGCTGGTGGAGGACCTGCTGCTGCTCGCCCGGCTGGACGCGGGCCGGCCGCTGCACTTCGAGTCGTGCGACCTCGTCCCGCTCGTCGTGGACACCGTCAGCGACGCACGGGCGGCCGGCCGGGACCACGACTGGCGGCTGGACCTGCCCGAGGAACCCGCCCTGGTGCCGGCGGATCCGGCACGGCTGCAGCAGGTGCTGGTCAACCTGCTGGCCAACGCGCGCACGCACACCCCGCCGGGCACGACCGTCACCGCGCGGGTGCGGCGGGAGGGGACGTGGCTGTGCGTGGACGTGCAGGACGACGGGCCGGGCATCCCGCCGGAGGTGCTGCCGCGCGTCTTCGAACGGTTCGCCCGCGGGGACTCGGCACGGTCCCGTACGACCGGTTCGACGGGCCTGGGGCTGGCCATCGTGCAGGCCGTGGCGACCGCGCACGGCGGCACCGTCACCGTGGACAGCGTGCCCGGACGGACCGTCTTCACCGTCCGCCTGCCCGCCCTCCCGCACGCTGTGCCGCCTCCGCCGCACGCTGTGCCGCCTCCGCCCGTGTGCCCGCCGTCCATGCCCTCGCAGCCAGCGCCGCCGCAGCTCGCGGGCTCGCCGTCCGCACTCCCGCAGCCCAGTCGTCCGTAGGAGACACAGAAGCAGAGCAACGGGAACCGCAGGCACTGCGAGCCGGGGACGGCAGACGAAGTCACAGCTGCGGCACAGCGTCAGCACACAGGCCGTACAGGGCGGTTGAGAACAGTCGCGGTCATGCGAACCGACATGTCCCCCGGCGCGCTGCCGGCGCGGGAGCACCTTCCGGCCACAGATGCCGCAACGCCCGTCCTGGACGTGGTGATCCCCGTCTACAACGAGGAGAAGGACCTGCGGCCGTGCGTGCTCCGCCTGCACGAGCATCTGACGCGCACCTTTCCCTACGGCTTCCGCATCACCGTCGCGGACAACGCCTCGACGGACGCCACCCCGCATGTGGCCGCCCGGCTGGCGGAGGAGATTTCCGAGGTCACCGGTGTCCGGCTGGAGCAGATGGGCCGCGGCCGCGCGCTGCGGACCGTGTGGTCGGCCTCCGAGGCACCGGTCCTCGCCTACATGGACGTCGACCTGTCCACCGACCTGAACGCGCTGCTGCCGCTGGTGGCACCGCTCATCTCCGGCCACTCCGACCTGGCGATCGGCTCCCGTCTCACCCGTGCCTCCCGGGTCGTGCGCGGGCCCAAGCGGGAGTTCGTCAGCCGGATGTACAACCTGATCCTGCGCGGCTCGCTGCACGCCCGGTTCTCCGACGCGCAGTGCGGGTTCAAGGCGATCCGGCGGGACGTCGCCCAGGTGCTGCTGCCGCTGGTGGAGGACACCGGCTGGTTCTTCGACACCGAGATGCTGGTGCTCGCCGAGCGGGCCGGCCTGCGCATCCACGAGGTGCCGGTGGACTGGGTCGACGACCCGGACTCCACGGTGCACATCGTCCGGACCGCCCTCGACGACCTGAAGGGCGTCTGGCGGGTCGGCAAGGCCCTGGCCACCGGTTCGCTGCCGCTGGACCGCCTCGCCCGGCCCTTCGGCGACGACCCCCGTGACCGGGAGATCCGAGACGTGCCCCGGGGACTGGCCCGTCAACTGGTGGGCTTTTGCGTGGTGGGCGTCCTGTCCACGCTGTTCTACCTGCTGCTCTACAGCCTCTTCCGGCAGGTGTGCGGCTCGCAGACCGCCAACGCGCTCGCCCTGCTGGTCTCCGCGGTCGCCAACACGGCTGCCAACCGCCGCCTCACCTTCGGGGTGCGCGGCCGCAGCGGTGTGGTCCGCCACCAGGCGCAGGGCCTGATCGTCTTCTGCATCGGCCTGGTGCTCACCAGCGGCTCGCTCGCTGCCCTGAACACCGCGACCAGCCACCCGGCGCGCTCCACCGAACTCGCCGTCCTGGTCGCCGCCAACCTCGCCGCTACCGTGCTGCGCTTCCTGCTGCTGCGTGCCTGGGTCTTCGCCGACCGCCGCGACCGGCGGACCACCGCTCCGGCACACGGCACGACGGTGGAACAGAGCGCGACGACCGGGGACCACCCGCCGGCCGTACAGCCGTGTCCGACCACCCAGCCGCAGCCCCAGCCAGGGGACGACACCGCCCGACGGGGCCCGGTGCGTCCGCTCGGAACCGACTCCAAGGACCCTCGATGAGCACGGATCACGACCCCACGACCCCCGGCGCAGGCACCGGAACCATGGCGCCGCCCAGTGACCCGCCCGTGGACGAGGGCCCGCCACCGGCGGGCTCTCGTGCGGCGCGGCTCGGCCGCCGCCTGTGGCGGGGCCGGCCCGAGGACCCGGCCTGGGTGCGCCCCTCGCTGCTCGCGCTGCTGCTGGCGACCGGCGTGCTCTACCTGTGGAACCTCAGCGCCTCCGGCTACGCCAACTCGTTCTACTCGGCGGCCGTTCAGGCGGGCAGCGTCTCGTGGAAGGCGTTCTTCTTCGGCTCGCTCGACGCGGGCAACGCCATCACCGTCGACAAGCCGCCGGCCGCGCTGTGGCCCATGGCGCTGTCGGTCCGGATCTTCGGCCTGAACTCGTGGGCGGTGCTCGCGCCGCAGGTCGTCATGGGGGTGCTCACGGTCGCCGTGGTGTACGCGACCGTACGCCGCCGGTTCGGCCCGGCGGCCGGGCTGATCGCGGGCGGGGTGCTGGCGCTGACCCCCGTCGCGGCGCTGATGTTCCGGTTCAACAACCCGGACGCGCTGCTCGCGCTGCTGATGTCGCTCACCGTGTACCTGGTGCTCCGGGGCGTCGAGGACGGCCGCACCAGGTGGCTGGTGTGGGCGGGCGGCGTGGTCGGTCTGGCCTTCCTCACCAAGACCCTCCAGGCCTTCCTCATCCTCCCGGCGCTGGCGCTGGTGTACCTCTGCTGCGCGCCCGTGCGGCTGCGCAAGCGGCTGGGGCAGCTCGCGCTCGCCACGGTGGCACTGGTCGTCTCGGGCGGCTGGTGGGTCGCCGTCGTCGAGCTGTGGCCCGCGTCCTCGCGTCCGTACATCGGCGGATCGCAGCACAACAGTTTCCTGGAGCTGACCTTCGGCTACAACGGCTTCGGCCGCATCAACGGCGACGAGACAGGAAGCGTCGGAGGCGGCGGCGGACCCGGCGGATTCGGCGGTGGCGGCCGATGGGGCGAGACCGGCTGGGACCGCATGTTCAACGCCGAGGTCGGCAGCCAGATCTCCTGGCTCCTGCCGGCCGCGCTGATCCTGCTGGTCGCCGGGCTGGTGTGGACCCGGAGGGCGGTGCGCACCGACCTGGCCCGCGCCTCGTTCCTCGCCTGGGGCGGGTCCCTGCTGATGACCGCGGGCGTCTTCAGCTACATGGCGGGCATCTTCCACCAGTACTACACGGTGGCGCTCTCCCCCTACCTCGCCGCCGTCGTCGGCATGGGCGCGGGCGCCCTGTGGCAGGAACGGTCCCGCCCGTGGGCGTCGCTGACCCTGGCCGCCGCCGCGACGGCGACCGCCGCCTGGGGATACGTCCTGCTCCACCGCACCCCCGACTATCTGCCCTGGCTGAGGTGGGCCGTCCTGGTCGGCGGGCTGGCCGCGGCCCTCGGGCTGATCTTCGTCTCCCGGCTCGGCCGGCGGCTCGCCGTGGTCACGGTCGCCGGGGGCCTGATCACCTGCCTGGCCGGACCGGCCGCGTACACGCTGAGCACGGTGGACTCCCCGCACACCGGCTCCATCGTCACGGCCGGTCCTTCGGGGGCGAGCCGTTTGGGCTTCGGCGGCAGGGGCGGCGGCCCCGGCGGTCCGGCCGGTGCCGGTGGCCCGGGTGGTGGCGGGATGCCGGGCGCGACCGGTCAGGGTGCCCCCAATGGCCAGGGCGGCCAGGGGGGCGGCTCCGGCAATGGCTTCCGCGGGTTCCCCGGATTCCCTGGCGGCGGTGGCGGCATGCCCGGCCATAACGGACAAGGCACACCGAACGGACAGGGCGCGCCGAACGGCCAGGGTGCCCCGGATGGCCAGGGCGGTCCGAACGGGCAGAGCCGGCCCTACGGCCGCAGCGGTGGCGCTTTCCCGGGCTGGGGCCGGACGGGCGAGGGCGGCTGGAGGGGCAGGGGCGGCGGCATGGGCGGCCTGCTCGACGGCGCCCGGGTCAGCGCGGAGGCCAAGAAGCTGCTGCAGCAGAACGCCTCGGCATACACATGGGTGGGCGCGTCCATCGGTTCCCAGAACGCGGCCAGCTACCAACTCGCCACTGGACAACCGGTGATGGCGATCGGCGGTTTCAACGGCACCGACCCGTCCCCGACGCTCGACCAGTTCAAGAAGTACGTGGCCGACGGCCGGATCCACTACTTCATCGCCGGCGGCATGGGCGGCGGCAGGCTCGGCGGCATGGGCGGCCGGGGCACCGCCGCACAGATCAGCGCGTGGGTCGAGAAGACCTTCAAGAAGGTCACGATCGGCTCGGCGACCTTCTACGACCTCACCCGGCGCTCCAGCGGCGACTGACGGCGCACCGGACGGCCGGGGGGCGGTGCCGGCCCGGGTACCGCCCCGTCCCGTCCCCCGGCCTTCCTGCCCTCGCGCCCTCCTGACCCCCTTGCCCCCCTTGACCCCGTGGCCCCCTGACCCTGGCCCCCTGCCCATGGCAGCACCCCCGGCAGCGTTGCGTGCCGATCCAAGCGGGCACACTCGGAGAAGAAGAGGCCGCCGGGAACGGTCGGTGCGGCGCGCCGCTTGTCGGACACGTCCCGGGCCCGCGGCGGGGCCCTTAGCATGACCGCCGTCGTGAAGCTGAGAAAGGTGCACCATGGGGAAGCCGGCCGGGGTGAGGGGTGCGGCGCGGACCAGCGTGTGGCTGGAGGACAGGACACGCCGTAGCGCACGCGGCGGGCAGCCGTCCGGGCTCGACCTCGAGCGGATCACCGAGGCCAGCGTGCGGTTGCTGGACGCCGAGGGGATGGCCAAATTCTCCATGCGGCGGCTGGCCGCCGAGCTGAACGTCACCGCGATGTCCCTGTACTGGTACGTCAGCAGCAAGGACGACCTGCTGGAGCTGGCCCTCGACGCGACCTTCGGCGAACTGCGGCTGCCCGACGAGCAGCACGACGAGGACTGGCGGAAGCAGCTGCGCGACCTGGCCGGGGAGTACCGGGCGCTGCTGGTGCGCCACCCCTGGCTGTCGCCGCTCGTCGGCAGCTTCCTCAACATCGGCCCCAACCACGTGGCCTTCTCGGACGCGGTGCACCGGATCATCCGGCGCACCGGACTGCCCGAGGACCGTCTGGCCGGTGCGATCTCCGCCGTGTTCCGCTTCGTGTACGGCTACGGCACCAACGAGGGCCATTTCGCAGCCCGTTGTGCCGCGGCGGGGATGGCTCCGGACGAGTACTTCCAGCACGCGGTGAGCGTGGCGACGAGTGCCCCGGACGCCGCCGAGGTGATGCGGGAGTCGATCGGCCTGCTGTCGGCCGGCGGCGGCGACACGGTCGCGCAGATGCTCGACCGCGACTTCGACGTCGCCCTGGACCTGCTCATCGCGGGTATCGAGGCGACGGTCGCCCGGAACGCACGGGACTGAGGAGCCGCCCGGCCGGGCCCGGCGGACTCTCCGCCTAGCCTTGCTCCTTCTTCTGCTCCTGCTCGTCCTGCTGCTGCACCAGCCGCGCGGGGAAGCCGCCGGTCGCCACCGGCCCCCAGCGCTCCGGCGTGACCCGGATGATCGACTTGCCCTGCCGGATCATGGCCTGGCGGTACTCGTCCCAGTCGGGGTGCTCGCCGGCGATGTTGCGGTAGTACTCGACGAGCGGTTCCACGGAGTCCGGCGCGTCGATGACCTCGGCGGTGCCGTCGATCTGTACCCACGGCCCGTTCCAGTCGTCGCTGAGGACGACGACACTGACCCGGGGGTCGCGCTTGGCGTTCCGTGCCTTGGCGCGCTCCGGGTAGGTGGAGACGACGATCCGGCCGGAGTCGTCGACGCCGCAGGTCAGCGGGGAGGCCTGCGGGCTGCCGTCGGAGCGGCGGGTGAGCAGCAGTGCGCGGTGGCGGGGGCGGACGAAGTCGAGCAGTTCCTCGCGCGTCACGCGGGTGTTGGTCGCGATGTTCGGTGCCATGCCCGCAGCGTAGGGGCTCCGGCAGCCGGGACGGACGTACGGCGGCTGATCTCCTCGTGTCTGTCACCAGCCGGGTCAGGCACGACGCGCCCCGGACCGGGGTGCCGGGGCGCGAAAGGACCGGGCGCGCACGAGCACCGTGCCGCACCGTGCCGTGCGGCAGCGGTCGCCGTCGTCGCCGAGATTCAGGTGGTGGGGAGGGTGGTGCCTTGGACGGCTTGGATGTCGAGTTCGATTTTGAGTGTGGTGCCGATGGCGGCGATGCCGGCTTGGAGGATCTGGTTGTAGTTCATGGCGAAGTCGTCGCGGTGGAGTTCGGTGGTGGCGCGGAAGGCGGCGCGGGTGCCGCCCCAGGGGTCGGGGCCGGTGCCGAGGTAGGTGAGGTCGAGGTCGATGGGGCGGGTGTGGCCGTGGAGGGTGAGGGTGCCGTGGCAGGTGTAGTGGTCGGGGCCGGTGGGGGTGAGGTGGGTGGAGGTGTAGGTGATGTGGGGGTGGTTTTCGGTGTCGAGGAAGTCGGGGCTGGTGAGGTGTTGGTCGCGGAGGGTGTTGCCGGTGTTGATGCTGTTGGTGTTGATGGTGGCGGTGACGTGGCTTTGGTTGATGTCGTCGGGGTTGATGTGGATGGTGCCGGTGAAGTCGGTGAAGCGGCCGTGGATGCTGCTGATGCCGAGGTGGTGGGCGGTGGCGGCGATGGTGGAGTGGGCGGGGTCGATGGTCCAGGGTCCGGGGGGTGGGAGTTCGGTGCCGCCTTGGCGGGTGAGGGTGTGGGTGCCGAGGTGGGCGTGGCCGCTGGCGGTGACGAGGGCGGTGGCGGCGGTGGGGGTGTAGCCGACGGCGGTGATGATGACGGTGTAGGGGCCGGGGGTGAGGGGGGTGGTGTCGTGGATGGTGCCGTTCTGGTCGGCTTGGGTGCGCAGGATCTGGGTGCCGGTGGTGTCGGTGACGGTGACGACCGCGTGTGGGATGGCCCATCCGTCGCGGGTGCGGATTTTCGCGGTCAGTGCCATCGGTGTGTGTCTCCTTGCGGGCCTTGCGGTGTGGGTGATGCGGCCAGGACCGGGCAGGTGCCTGTGGTGGCCGGGGACGGTGACCGGGTGGGGGCCGGCTGTGGCCGGCCCCCTCTTCTTGTTGTTGGTGTGGGTTATTCGGTGGGGTGGGCGAGTTCGATGGTGTGGTCGTCGATGCCGTGGCCGGTGATGGTCAGGGCGGTGGCGACGGGCGGGTAGCCGGTGGCGATGACGGTGTATTCGCCGTTGTCGAGGTCGGTGAAGGCGTAGGCGCCGTCGGGGCCGGTGGTGGCGGTGGCGACGACGTTGCCGGCGGCGTCGACGAGGGTGACGCGGGCGTCGGCGAGGGGGCCGTGGGGGGCGGTGACGGTGCCTTGGAGGGTGGCGCCGGCGTCGAGGGTGACGTCGATGCGGGTGATGCCGGTGCCGGTGATCTCGACGGGCAGGGCGCGGGGGCGGTGGCCTGCGGCGTTGACGGCGACGGTGACGGGGCCGGGGACGAGTTCGGTGAAGGTGAATTCGCCGGTGTCGTTGGTGGTGCCGGTGGCCATGAGGTCGCCGCGGACGTCGGTGACGATGACCATGGCGTCCTTGACGGGGTGGTTGCCGTCGGTGGTGCGGACGGTGCCGGTCAGGCCGCTGGTGCCGCTGAGGAGGATGTCGTAGGTGACGGGGTCGGTGTTGACGGCGATGGTGGAGGCCTGGGGCTGGTAGCCGTCGGCGGAGGCGATCAGTACGTAGGAGCCGGCGCCGGGGGCGTCGAGGGTGTAGGAGCCGTCGGCCTGGGCGATGGAGCGGCCCAGCTGGCGTCCGGCCAGGGAGATCAGGGTGACCGCGGCGTGCGGGACGGGAGCGTCCTCGGCACCGCGGATGTGGCCGCGCACCGGGACACCGCCACCGCTGCTGTTCTGCACGGGAGCGTCGTGCTCCAGCGTCGCCACCGCAGCCAGACGCTGGGCACTCTGGGGTGCACCCTCCCCGGCCTCGGCGGGCTCGAGCACGTCCGAGGTCGCGGCCCAGCTCGGCCTGCGCTCCTCGGCGGGTGCGGAGGCGGAGGCCTCGGCGACCGGAACCTCGGCCGCGGCCGCTTCGGTGTCGGCCGGCGCGGACGCCTTGCCGGAGTTCTGGCCGGCCGCCTGGGCCAGGGCGCCGGTGGTGCGCAACGGAACCTCCTTGATGAACAGCATGAAGAGGAAGGCGATGAACGCGCACGGCGCGCCGTAGAGGAAGGCGTCGGCGATGCCGTGGCCGTAGGCGGCCTCCAGCCAGGTGCGCACGGCCTGCGGCAGGGCGTTCATGTCGGGCAGCTCGCTGCCGGCGCTCAGCGCCTTGCCGGCGGCGGCCCGTGCCTGCGGGCTCAGCGACATGACCGTGTCCTGGGCGTGGTGCGTGATCCGGGTGGACATCACCGAACCGAGGACGCCGACGCCGACCGCACCGCCGAGGGTGCGGAAGAAGCTGACGGTCGAGGATGCGGCACCCAGGTCCTGCGGGGCGACCTGGTTCTGCGTGGACAGCACCAGGTTCTGCATCGTCATACCGACGCCGACGCCGAGCAGCGCCATGTACAGGGACAGGTGCCAGTACGGGGTGTCGTAGCGCATGCTGCCGAGCAGGCCCAGGCCCGCGGTCAGGCAGGCGCCGCCGGCCACCAGCCAGCCCTTCCAGCGGCCGGTGCGGCTGATGATCTGGCCGGACACCATGGAGGCGATGAACAGACCGCCGATCATCGGGATCGTCATCACGCCGGACATCGTGGGGGACTTGTCCCGGGCCAGCTGGAAGTACTGGGAGAAGAACACCGTGCCCGAGTACATGCCCACGCCGACGAACAGTGAGGCGGCCGAGGCCAGGGCGATGGTGCGGTTGCGGAACAGGCGCAGCGGGATGATCGGCTCGGCGGCCTTGGTCTCCGTGAAGACGAACAGCAGTGCCAGCACGATGGTGCCGCCGACCATCGTGCAGGTCTGCCACGACAGCCAGTCGTACTTGTCGTCCGCGAAGGTCACCCAGAGCAGCAGCAGGGAGGCGGCGGCGGTGATGAAGAACGCACCGGCCCAGTCGATCTTGACCTCGCGCTTGGTGACCGGCAGGTGCAGGGTCTTCTGCAGCACGATCAGGGCGATCAGCGCGAAGGGGATGCCGACGAACAGGCAGTAGCGCCAGCCCAGCCAGCTGGTGTCGGTGATGACACCACCGAGCAGCGGGCCGCCGACCGTGGCGACCGCGAACGTCGCACCGGTGTAACCGGAGTACCGGCCGCGCTCCCGGGGCGCGATCATCGCGGCCATGATCACCTGCACCAGTGCGGACAGGCCGCCGGCGCCCAGGCCCTGCACGACACGCGCGGTGATCAGCATCGCGGGGTTCTGTGCCAGGCCCGCTATGACCGAACCGGCGACATAGACGACCAGGGCTATCTGGACGAGCGCCTTCTTGCTGAGCAGGTCGGCGAGCTTGCCCCACAGGGGAACGGAGGCCGTCATGGCGAGCAGCGCGGCGGTGACGACCCAGGTGTAGGCGGACTGGCCGCCGCCGAGGTCCTTGATGATCGTCGGCAGCGCGTTGGTGACGATCGTCGAGGACAGAATGGCGGCGAACAGGCCGAGGAGCAGACCGGAGAGTGCCTCCATGATCTGCCGGTGCGTCATCGCAGCGCTGTCCGGGGAGCCTCCCCCTTGCTTGGCATGAGCCCGCACACCGGCTGGTGTGGTCGTTGCCATGGGCTTCCTTTACGTATGTGCGTTTGCGGGTGTACGGGTGGTCTCTTCGATCACGGGAGTGTCCGCCGGGGCGTGGACCCGGCCCGGGTGGGGCCGGCAGTCGCCGAAGCTTTCGCGCAGCCGCGACATGAGGTGGATGAGCTGCCCGACCTCGTCGTCGCTCCAGTCGCTGAGCCGTTCGGCGAGCAGTTGCGTGGTCCGCCGGAACAGGTCGTCGAGCCGGTCCAGGCCGGCGGGGGTCAGGTGCAGGATGCGCGAGCGCTTGTCCACGGGGTCCGGCAGCCGTTCGATCCAGCCGCGGGCGACGAGGTGTGCCACTTGCCTGCTGGTCACCGACAGGTCCACGGCGAGGTGTTCGGCGAGCTTGCTCATGCGCATGTCGCCGTGCACGTCGAGAATCGTCAGGACAGCCCCTGAGCCGGCCGGACAGTCGGGCGGCATGATGCGCGCCAGATCCCTTCTCACGGCTCCGACGGCGCTGAGCTGGCGTACCAGCTCTTCGTACTGCGCCTGCCCGGCCACCGCACCTCCCGTGATCGTTGCTTAGGGCAACGATAAGCCTGGTTGGTTGCTGAAATTAACGAAATCAGGGGGTGCGGGCGCAAAAAGTTGGCAAAGGCAAGTATTGCGAATGTAAACCTGCAGGTGAAGGTGTCTACGCGGGTGGATCCGGTTGTCTCGTCCGGGAGTTCGCCGGGGGTGCGCTCGTGCTCGGTGTGCGCCCCGAAACCGGTTCGGCGCCGCGGTGTGCGCCGTCGCTCGGCTGTGGGCGGGCCGGCCGTCCCAACTCCCTTGCTCCCGGGCCGCATCCGCCCAACCCCGCGCTTGGGCGGCACCCGCGTTTTCGCTAGGGTCTCGGGCCATGGCTAACACCCAGGGCCCCCAGGGCAACTACGACCCCGCCGGCAGCACCCAGATGTTCCGCGCGTTCGTCGACGAGGCTCCCCAGGGCAGGCGGCAGGAGGCCTCCAGCGGTCCTCGTGTCGGCCTGATCGTCGGCGTCGTCGCCGTCGTGGTCATCCTCGCGGCGGTTGCCTGGCTGGCGTTCAAGTAGGCGCGTCGCGGCACGTCGCACAAGGCGGCCGCCGGACCGCACGGGAGGCGGTCCGGCGGCCGTGTGCTGCCGTCGACGGTGTTCCCCGGCCCCACCGGCCGCGCGCAGGGGCGCCGACCGGGCCGGGAAGTGGTCAGCCCTCGGTCCTCGGGCCTCAGCCCTCGGTCCTCAGTCCGAGATCAGGCCCTCCCGCAGCTGGGCCAGGGTGCGGGTGAGCAGCCGGGAGACGTGCATCTGCGAGATGCCGACCTCCTCGCCGATCTGCGACTGGGTCATGTTGGCGAAGAAGCGCAGCATGATGATGCGGCGTTCCCGGGGCGGCAGCTTGGCCAGCAGCGGCTTGAGCGACTCGCGGTACTCCACGCCCTCCAGCGCGGTGTCCTCGTAGCCCAGACGGTCGGCCAGGGAGCCCTCGCTGCCGTCGTCCTCCGGGGCCGGCGAGTCCAGGGAGGAGGCCGTGTAGGCGTTGCCGACCGCGAGACCGTCGACGACGTCCTCCTCCGACACGCCCAGTACGGCGGCGAGTTCGGCCACGGTCGGGGAGCGGTCCAGCTTCTGCGACAGCTCGTCGCTGGCCTTGGTCAGCGCCAGCCGCAGCTCCTGCAGGCGCCGCGGCACCCGCACCGACCACGAGGTGTCCCGGAAGAAGCGCTTGATCTCACCGACGACCGTGGGCATCGCGAACGTCGGGAACTCGACCCCGCGGTCGCAGTCGAAGCGGTCGATCGCCTTGATCAGCCCGATGGTGCCGACCTGGACGATGTCCTCCATCGGCTCGTTGCGCGAACGGAACCGGGCCGCGGCGTAGCGCACCAGCGGCAGGTTCAGCTCGATCAGCGTGTCCCGGACGTAGGCGCGCTCCGGGCTGTCCTCGTCGAGTGCGGCGAGCCGCAGGAACAGGGAACGGGACAGCGTGCGGGTGTCGATGCTCTCGGAGGACTCAGGGGCCGGGGCGGGCGCGGCCGGGGCCGGGACGGCCGGAAGAGCCGCCACGTCGTCGAGGGCGTCGAACGGCTCGAACGCCGGGGAAGGCGCCTCGCTCTTCGTGAGCGTCAGCACCTCGGAGCTGCCCTGGTCTGCGGACATGCCACCCCCTCTGGGTCGCGGGACGGTCGCGGGCCTCGTTCTGAGGAGAACTCAGCCCTCACCTGAATACCGGAGCCGAAGCTGCGGCAAACGCGCTTCCCGCAGAATGTCACATGTCGGCAACGCGCTGTAGTGACATGTCGACATCCGAGATGCGAATCGGCCCTGCGTGAACAGGCCTTGACGGTCTTCGGCAGGCAGGTGTCGGTATCCGCCCTGGTGAGCGATTCGCTCGCACAGGTGATGCATCGATCCTGTTTGCGGTCGGGTGGCGGCGAACCCTCCGGTCATCGGACGGCGGCCGCTGCTGTCCTCAGCCGGTCCCTCCTCGTCCGAGTGAGGGGTTCCGCCTTCGGCCGTCGGACGGTGCCGGCTTCGGCCGTGGGGCTGTGCCGGGTTCGGGCGTGGGGCTGTGCCGTCTTCGGTCGTGAGGCGGGTCGGCCGGCTTGCCGCCTCCTCGATCCGGGCGAACCGGCTCCCGGCCGGCTCCGGCCGTCTCCGCCCTTCTCCGGCGCTCTCCGGCGGTCGGCGGGCTCTTGTCGTCGTCCGGACGGTCGGGTTCCGCTCCGGGGCGTGCGGGGCCTTGCAGGGCCGTTGCAGGGCCGTTGCGGGGCTCCTGCGGGTCCTGGTGCGCGGCAGGGCGGGATCGCAGAGGGTCCGCAGCGGTCCCGCAGCGGGATGCGGTGGCCCGTCGCCGGTCACGCGTCGATGCGGTTCGAGGCGCGCAGCCGCTGGAAGCTGCGCGCCAGCAGCCGGGAGACGTGCATCTGGGAGACGCCGAGTTCCGCGCTGATCTGCGACTGGGTGAGATTGCTGTAGTAGCGCAGCAGCAGGATGCGCTGCTCCCGTTCGGGCAGCTGGACGAGGAGGTGGCGGACCAGGTCGCGGTGCTCCACGCCGTCCAGGGCGGGATCCTCGTAGCCGAGGCGGTCCAGCAGCCCGGGCAGCCCGTCGCCTTCCTGCGCGGCCTCCAGCGAGGTCGCGTGGTACGACCGGCCCGCCTCGATGCAGGAGAGCACCTCGTCCTCGGAGATGCGCAGCCGTTCGGCGATCTCGGCGGTGGTGGGGGACCGGCCGAAGGCGGTCGTCAGGTCCTCCGTGGCGCTGTTGACCTGGACCCACAGTTCGTGCAGCCGGCGCGGGACGTGCACCGTGCGGACGTTGTCGCGGAAGTAGCGTTTGATCTCACCGACGACCGTGGGCATCGCGAACGTCGGGAACTGCACGCCCCGGTCGGGGTCGAAGCGGTCGATGGCGTTGATCAGCCCGATGGTGCCGACCTGGACGACGTCCTCCATCGGTTCGTTGCGGGAGCGGAAGCGGGCGGCGGCGTAGCGCACGAGCGGGAGATTGGCCTCGATGAGCGCCCCGCGCACGCGGGCGTGCTCGGGCGTGCCTGGTTCGAGCTGCTTCAGCTGGGCGAAGAGCACCTGGGTGAGCGCCCTGGTGTCGGCACCGCGCCGCTTCTCCGGGGCGGACGGCCGGGCGGAAGCCTCCTTCTGGGGCGGCGCAGTACTGGCCGACACGGTCAACGCCACCTCTTCGTCGATCAACTCATCCGTCAAAAGCGGTCATAGCATCACAAGACATGAGCTACGTGTTCAAGCACCGCATACAGACGTGTTGAGTGACGAATCAGCTGATGTGGGGCATGAAACGCGGTGCGGCCCCGCACCGTCGCGGTGCGGGGCCGGCCGTCGGGCTGCCCGGTCGCACGGCTGCCGGGGGAGTGCGCGCAGGGCGGTCCCCGGGCCGCGGCAGAGGCGTCCGGAACTCGTCCGGATCGGGTCTAGAACTCGTAGTCGGCGATCACCCAGGTGGCGAACTCCCGCCACAGGGCCACGCCCGCCTGGTGGGCCGGGTGGTCGAGGTACCGCTGCAGGGCGTCGGCGTCCTCGACCGCCGAGTTGATCGCGAAGTCGTAGGCGATGGGCCGGTCGCTGACGTTCCAGCCGCACTCCCAGAAGCGCAGCTCGTCGATCTGGCCGCCCAGTGCCCGGAACGCCTCGACTCCCTCGACGACGCGCGGATCGTCGCGCGTCACGCCCTCGTTGAGCTTGAACAGCACCAGGTGGCGGATCACCGCGTCCCTACTTCCCTCCGTGCGCGGCCCAGGTCATGAAGTCGCCGATCGCCTTGGCGGCGTCCGATATGCCCTCGAAGCCTATCTGTACGTAGTCGGCGGCCTGGGCCGGATCCGTGATGATCACGTACAGCACGAAGACCACGATCACGTAGAGGACGATCTTCTTGGCGTGCGCCGCCACCGCGGCCTCCTCTGTCGCTCGTTGCCCGCCCGATGTTGCCATGACGATCGCACGACAGGGGCCCGAAGATCGAGAAAAGGGACCCCGTCCGTTGCCGGACGGGGTCCCTTTCGTGGCGGTAGCGGAGGGATTTGAACCCTCGGTGACTTGCGCCACACTCGCTTTCGAGGCGAGCTCCTTCGGCCGCTCGGACACGCTACCGAGGGAGACCCTACAGCACATCGGGCCGTGGGTTGAAATCGGTTGGCGCGTCCGCCTGCTCAACGGCCGCGGAAGAACTCGGTGAGCAGCGTGGCGCACTCGTCGGCGAGCACGTCCCCGATCACCTCGGGCCGGTGGTTGAGCCGCCGGTCGCGCAGGACGTCCCACAGCGATCCGGCGGCCCCCGCCTTGTCGTCGCGGGCGCCGTAGACCACCCGGTCCACGCGCGAGAGCACCAGGGCCCCCGCGCACATGGTGCACGGTTCCAGCGTCACCACCAGGGTGCAGCCGGACAGCCGCCACCGGCCGGCGCGCGCGGCGGCCCGCCTGAGGGCCAGGACCTCCGCGTGGGCCGTGGGGTCGCCGGTGGCCTCGCGTTCGTTGTGCGCGGCCCCGAGCACGGTCGTGCCGTCCTCGGCCAGCACGACCGCGCCGACCGGCACGTCCCCGCCCCGGACGGCCTGTCCGGCCTCCTGAAGGGCGAGCCGCATCGCGTCCCGCCAGGGGTCGCGGACCGGGTCGGGCTGCCGACCGGGGGTGAGCGGAGTCTGTTGCACGGTCGTCGTCGGGGTCGTCGGGGTCTGCTGCACGGTCAGCGGACGGTCTCCAGCACCTCCGAGGCACCCAGGGCTTCGGCGATCGCGCTCAGCGCGTCGTCGGCCTGCAGGGCGCGCAGCTCCTTCTCGCTGACACCGAGGTCGTCGAGGATCTCGGCGTCGCCCAGCGGGCTGTGCGTGATCGTTCCGAGGGTGTCGGTGTCGTCCTCGTCGTCGGCGGAGGCCGGCTCCCCGTCCTCCGTGCCGTCGAGGTCGAGCGAGTCCAGGTCGGGGCCGTCGTCGCCCGGTTTCCGGCCGAGCAGCTCGTCGGTGAGCAGGATCTCGCCGTACGCACTGCGGGCTGCCGCAGCGGCGTCCGAGACGTAGATACGAGGGTCGTCCTCGCCATCCACGCGGACGACGCCGAACCACGCCTCCTCCTGCTCGATCAGGACGAGCACCGTGTCGTCCTCGGCCGAGGCGTCCCGGGCCAGGTCGGCCAGGTCGGACAGCGTCTCCACATCGTCGAGCTCTGTGTCGCTCGCTTCCCACCCGTCTTCGGTGCGCGCGAGCAGTGCGGCGAAGTACACCGTGACTCTCCCACTGGTCTTAGGCGTGCCGGTTGGGGGTCCCCCCGGCGGAGGTTCTGGGCGGAGAGAGAGCTGGGCTCCGAGCCCCACCCACTCGGAATCGTGGCAGAAACAAGGCGTTCAGGGGATGTCTTCCGCTCCCTGTGTCCGGCAGTTGTGTCGCACGTCGGGAAGGCATCCGCACCGGCGCGCATGTTGCCGCCTTCTGCGGATCGTACGCGGCTTTCCCCGGTGGTTCCGTGCGGCCGCTCCGCAACGCCGGCCGGGGTGTCGGCCGACTGTCGCGGCGGCCCTGGATGCGGGCCTGCGACGGTGCCGGAGGCCGTGTGCGGAAGGACGGTCGCGTCGGGCGTGGCTCCGGGTGTGCCGGGCGTGGCTGAGTGGCTCCGGGAGCACCGTGGTCGGCCGCGTGGCACCGAGAGCACCGTGTTCGGCCGCGTGGCACCGGACGCGCCGGGAACGGCGGGGCGCCGGGTGTGGTCCGGGCGCGGCCGGGACGGGACGGCGCGCTGCGGCGGCCGCGTGGGTGACGTGGGGGCTCTCCTGCCGGTGCCGGTTGCCCGGTCGTGGTCCGTGAAACGCCGGGGCCGCGCTTCTACGAACGGAACGTGCGCATGCGCATGGCCTGCCGGTACCGCGCGGCTCTGGCGCGGCGCGGCTGCACCCGGTCGCGCAGCCGCCGGGCCTGGGCCAGGTCGCGCAGGAACTCGGCTCTCCGCAGATGCCGCTCGGCGTCGGCGGGGACGGCGGTTCCGCCTCCGGCGGCGGTGGCGCCGGGCTGCCGCACGTCGTCCTGGGGCGGGGCGCTGCCGCGGGCCCGCTGCGGTCGGTGTTCGGGTCGGTGTTCGGGCTGCATGGGTTCCGGACCACCGCCTCCGGCTGATCGCGGGGGAAGGGCTGGTGCACGACCCGCGGGACCGTCTGTACGGGCCTCGCGCGCCCTGCGCGCCCTGGTACGTCCTCCCACTGTCCCCCGGACGGCGGGTGTGCTGCCACAGGAGCGGGCACCGGGGTGCCGTGCGGCACGCGGGTGACGGCCGTCCGTCGGTTACCGTGTGCCACCACGACGGGCGGGCGCGGGTGGCGGCGACGGCCGGGCGGTCCGGTCCTCGGCCGCCCGGTTACTGTGGAGCACATGCGTCTCCATGTCGTCGACCACCCCCTGGTCGCTCACAAGCTCACCACGCTGCGCGACCGCCGCACCGACTCCGCCACCTTCCGTCGGCTCGCCGACGAGCTGGTGACCCTGCTCGCCTACGAGGCGACCAGGGACGTGCGCACCGAGCAGGTCGACATCCACACCCCCGTCGCGCCGACCACCGGCGTCAAGCTCTCCCACCCGCGTCCGCTGGTGGTGCCGATCCTGCGGGCCGGCCTCGGCATGCTGGACGGCATGGTGCGGCTGCTGCCGACCGCCGAGGTGGGCTTCCTCGGCATGATCCGCAACGAGGAGACGCTGCAGGCTTCGACGTACGCCACGCGCATGCCCGAGGACCTCTCCGGGCGCCAGGTGTACGTGCTGGACCCGATGCTCGCCACCGGCGGCACGCTGGTCGCCGCGATCAAGGAGCTGATCAAGCGCGGTGCCGACGATGTGACCGCGGTGGTGCTGCTGGCCGCACCCGAGGGCGTCGCGGTCATGGAGCGCGAGCTGGAGGGCACCCCGGTGACCGTGGTGACCGCGTCGGTCGACGAGCGCCTCGACGACAACGGCTACATCGTCCCCGGCCTGGGCGACGCCGGCGACCGGATGTACGGGCTGGCCGGCTGACACGCCGCACGGCGCACGCTCCGGCACGCGAAGACGTTCGAGGGCGTTCGAGGAGGTTCGTCCCGCTTCCCCCGTCTGCGTGGGACGGGGGTGGCGGGCCGGCGCACGGGGGCGCCGACAGGGCCACAGAACCCGCAGGATCACAGGACCGGCAGGACCACAGACCGACAAGGCGTCGGTTGGTCGCTCGGCCGTGCGCCGTCAGCAGCCCTTCGGCGAGGTGCTGGGGGCCGGCTTCGGGGCGCTCAGGTCGGCGAGCGCCTGGTCGGCGGCCGCCCGCTGGGCGAGCTGCTGGAAGCCGTCGCCGATGATCAGGTCGACGTCCTTCCCCGTGCGGGCGTCGGTCCGGCGCTCGGCGTCCGGCAGCTGGGTGCCGAGCACCCGCAGCGCGGTGTCCAGCGACGAGGTGGGGCCCAGCAGGACGCCGACGCCCTTGACCTTCTTGTCGTACTCCTTCGTCGCGTTGTCCACCCGGCCGATGCGGAACCCGCGCTTCTTCAGTTCGTCCGCCGTCTGCTTGGCCAGACCGCTGCGCGGCGTGGCGTTGAGGACGTTGACCGTGATCTCCGCCGGCTCGGGCAGCGCCTGAGCCGTGCTCGCGGGGGAGGGTGACGACTGAGCCGCCGTACCGGTGGCGCAATGGGCCGACGAGTCGGCCGCCGAGGCCTTCCTCCCGCCGGTGAACACGTCGATGAGCTGCAAGGTGCCCCAGCCGATCACCGCGAGCGCGGCCACGCAGGCGACGACGAGGGCCACGAGCCTGCCGTGCCGCCGGGGCCTGCGCATCCGCGGGTACTTCTTCCCCGTGATCCGGTACTGCCCGCCCATGCCGGGGGGAGTGAGCATGCTCATGGGCGCAGCGTAGTGCGCCGGGAGCACGATTCCTACTAGATGATCATTCGATCCCGCCAGCAGAACCCGAAAGGTCCAACAGGCCCGGAACGGGCGGTGGCAGGACGGTGGGCAGGGGCGGTCGGACAGGGCCGTGGGCGGTGGCAGTGCTGGTGCCCGCTCGGACGAGAGGGGCGCGCCCGTGTGCAGCCGACGCGCTCATGCAGAACGGTGCGCTGTGCGGATGCGGCGCGGCATGCGCATGCGGAAGCGGCGCCGTATGCGGAGGCGGCGCGTCATACGGATGTGGCGCGTCCTACAGATGAGGCGCGCGTTCCGGCCGGGGTCGGTGCGTGCTCCGTGCTCAGACCGGTGCCGACCAGGGCCGGTACACGCGGGGTCCGGCTCAAGGAACGCGCGCCTGGGTCAGTCAGTCCAGCTCCAGCACACGCGCGTGCAGCACCTGCCGCTGCTGCAGCGCGGCACGCACGGCGCGGTGCAGGCCGTCCTCCAGATACAGGTCGCCCTTCCACTTGACGACGTGCGCGAAGAGGTCGCCGTAGAAGGTCGAGTCCTCCGCGAGGAGGGTCTCCAGGTCGAGTTGCTGCTTGGTGGTCACGAGCTGATCGAGGCGGACCGGGCGCGGAGCGACGTCCGCCCACTGCCGGGTGCCCTCCCGGCCGTGGTCGGGGTACGGCCGGCCGTTTCCGATGCGCTTGAAGATCACACGGAAAGCCTACCGGCCCGGGGGTTGCGGGCGCAGCCTCCATGACGGGGAGCGGTGCCGGTACAGCCACGGGCAAATCCGGTTGAACAGCGAACAGTTCACGTCGGACCGGGGGTTCCGCGCCGGGCTCCCGTTCCTCTGACGCCCGGCTCCGACCGGCCTGGACCGCCGCCGGACCGGCAGGCGTCGGCCGGCGCGGATCCGGCGGGTACGACCGCTTCGATCCGGCGAGAAACAATCGCTCCGATCCGGCGGGAAAAGACCGCTCCGATCCGGCGGGACATGACCGCTCCGATCCGGCGGGACATGACCGGCTCCGATCCGGTGGCGGGAACCGACTGCGCCGTTCCGGCTAGGACCGACAGCGCTGCTCCGGCCCGGTCGCTGCGCTGCTCCGGCGGCAGTCGACCGGGCCGCTGCGGTGGTCGGCCCTCAGACGTGTTCGGGCGCGTCGGCCGCGGGAGGCAGGTCTTCCGGGGCCCTCGGGGCGGGCGGACCACCGGGCGCCGGCTCCGGCTCCGGCACGCGTCCCGACTCGAGATCCGGCTCCGGCTCGGCACCTGGTTCCGGCTTCTGCTCCTGGTCCGGCTCCGGCTCCGCAGGCGGTTGTCTGCGGGTGCTGCGGACGGCCTCCGCGCGCACGAGGGCGCGCAGGGCCGCATACGGGTCGTGGGGCATGGCTGCGCTTCGCTTCCTTGCGGTGATGCGGTGAAGTACCGCGGTGCAGCGGGGTCGGAATGTCATGCGGCGGACCGACCGGTGCGGCCGGTCGGCCGCTCAGCAGCGCAGGACCACGCAGCGCAGCGCACGCAGGCCAGGGCACGGCCACAGGGGGGACGACGGACACGCGGGGGCGGGTGCCGGGCGCTCCGCGGCGCGCGACGGCGGAGCGGGTGCCGGTACGGGCGTCGGTGCGGACCGGGACACGGGCCGTGGCGGTACGCCGTCCCGCAGGCTTCCTCGCTCCGTACGCTCCGCGCAGCGCAGCACCGCGTCGGGCAGCTCCGGCTCGGCCCCGGACCCGGTGCCGCTTCCCACGGCGGTGGCCACGGCCACCGGAGCGGCGGGCGCCGCCTGTGCCCTGGCGGTGGCCGCGCCCGGTACCAGCAGAACGAGGAGCAGGACGAGCACCCGCACGCCGACGGCGCGGCCGAGCGGTCGCCGGCCGGCGGGCGGTGCGGGTGCGGTGCTCATACCGGGGGTGTCCCCGGCCCTTGTGCGCTCCTCGGCGTGTCGGACGGGCAAACCGCCCGCGCGAGCGCAGCTGAGTCACACGACGTTGACGCGGCGGGCGACGGCGCCCGTACTCCGTCAGCCGCCTGTCGGTTGCGTGTCGGTCGCCCCTCAGCTGCCCGAAGTCTTCATCCGCTGGGCCGACCGGGCGGCCTTCGCCGCCTTCGCGGCGGCTTTCGTCTCCTGCTTGAAGGCGCGCACCCGGGCCAGGGACTCGGGCCCGGTGATGTCGGCCACGGACCGGTAGGCGTCCTCCTCGCCGTACGCGCCCGCCGCCTGACGCCAGCCCTCGGGGCGCACGCCCAGCTGCTTGCCGAGCAGCGCGACGAAGATCTGGGCCTTCTGCTTGCCGAAGCCGGGCAGCTCCTGCAGCCGGCGCAGCAGTTCCGGCCCGCTGTCCGCATCGCGCCAGATCGCCTCGGCGTCGCCGTCGTAGTGCTCGACGAGGTACCGGCACAGCTGCTGGATCCGCTTGGCCATCGCGGCCGGGTACCGGTGCACGGCCGGTTTGTCCGACAGCAGCTGGGCGAAGGTCTCCGGTTCGAACGCCACGATCTCGTGGGCGTCCAGGTCCTGGGTGCCCATGCGCCGGGCGATGGTGGCGGGCCCCTTGAACGCCCACTCCATCGGGATCTGCTGGTCGAGGAGCATGCCGATCAGTGCGGCGAGCGCACTGCGGCTCAGGAGCGCGTCGGCGTCCGGGTCCTGGGCGAGGTGCAGGTCGACGTCCATGTCCCGATGGTCGCCCGCCGGCGCCCGGCACGCAGCCGGGACCGGGCCGGCCCCGCGGGCCGCGCAGCGGGTCGAGGGAGGGGGCTGAGGGCCACAGGCCCACGGGTCCGAGCGCGGCCGTACGGGCCCATGCGAGGGTCCGGCCGTCCGCTGCTCGCCGGGCCGTCCGTGCCGTCCATGCGATGACCCGCAAGTCATCAGGTTCGTCCACCCGAGCACTCCCGTTCTTCCTCCGTGACCGGGCATTTTTCGGTCGCGTTATGCCGGTGTCGCGTCACCACGGTCCGGTGTCGCGTTCGCCACGGCCTTGGAGAGAAACATGTGGAACGTCACCGTATGGACGCTGGTCGTCACGGCATTCGCCGGTGTCGCGGGCGCGGGGTTCCTGCCGCCCTACCAGTGCGGCATGCGCCGGGTCGACGTCATGGAACTGCGGCGCCGCCGGCACCTGGTCGCCGTGCTGCAGGCCAACTGCCGGGCTCGGGCTCTTCCCGCCCCTGCGGCGAGCGGTGCCGTGCCGGTCGGCGCACCGTCCCGGTGACCGATGCCGTACGGCCGGACGACGGAAGAGGCATCCGATCGCATATATCGGTTTAATCAGGCATTTCTTCACCCGTTTGCCGCGCATCCGGGGAAGTCGGGTGGCGTTAGTCGGGATATGAGTGAGGCAACCAGGGATGGGAACGTGGGGCTGCTCGCGGTGTGCGCGCGGCAGGACCCGGGTGCCGGACACGCCACGACGCAGGGATCGCACACATCCCCGCCCCGATCCGTTCACACGCCGCCCGGCAGCTCGCTGACCAGCGCGGATCTCCTTGCTGCACCGGCCGGGACCGAGATGCTGCTGCGGGACTTCCTCGAGGCGATGAGCGCTGTGGAGGCCGACCTCGCCCGCCGCTGGGTCGGCGCGGAGGAACGGTCCGCCGCATTTCGACCGGAGTAGCCGGGTCCGAGCTATGTACGACGAGCGTATCGACCGACGTCCGGGTTACTCCCCCCAGCACGCGTACCTCGGTGTCCACCCCGGCGCTCCCGACGGGCCGGCCCCCGGCACCGGACGGCACCGGGCTCCCACCCCGTTCTACCCCGGCCCTCTCGTCCCGCCGGATTCCGCCTGGGATCCCGCCGAAGAGCTGGCCTTCATGCTCCAGGACGCGATGGAGGAGCAGCGGCGCGAGACGAACTCCGCCGCCGGCAAGGACATGCCGCTCACCGGAATCCCGGACACCTCCGACGCGGCACGGTCCGCGTATGCCGGGGACGCGGATCCCCTCGGCGAGAAACGTGCCGCCACACCCCTGGAGAACCTCCAGGAGATCACCGCGCAACTCCCGCCGCTGCGGGACGTCGCTCATGGCCACCGGAAGGTCCGCGAACGCAGACGTCCGAGCAGACGCCCGGACAGACGCCCGAGCGGAGTGCGAGCCGTCAGCCATCTCATCGCCGCCCTCACCGCGGTGACCGCCTCCGCAGTGAGCTTCTTCGGCGGCGTCGTCGCCTACGACCCGTTGCGCTTCGTGGCCGTCTCCCGCATGGAGGACGGCGTCGCCTCCTGGTGGCCGCTGCTGGTGTACGGGCCGTGGCTGGTGGCGTCCCTGTCGGTGCTGCGTTCCGCCCTGTACCGGCGCCGCGCCGTCCACTCCTGGGGCATGGTGCTGCTCTTCTCGTCCATCGCGATGCTCCTGTGCGTGATCCAGGCGCCCCGGACGATCGTCGACATCTCGGCGGCCGCGCTGCCCGCCCTGGCGTCGCTCGCCTGCTTCCAGCAGCTCGTACGACAGATCACCCTGACCCGCCCGCCCCGCCGTACGGCGCCCCGTCACCGCCTGATGCGCACCCGCGCTCTCGAGATCCCGGCGCAGGACCCGGCGCTCGCCTCCCTCCGCAGGCCCGCGTCCCCCGCCGCGACGCCCGCCCCCTGACACGGGGCCCGTCCGGGCCCGTCTTGCCCCGCCCGGCCGGGCGGCCCCCCGCCGACGGCCGGGCGGGCGTCCGACGGTGGCCGGGCACGCCACCGCACCACGGAATTGCCGCACGACCCACCAGCACAGGACACGGAAGGCCGACCGCGACAGCAGCGGTCGGCCTTCCACGTCTGTTGTCCGCTCTGGTCGGCGTCTGGCGTCGCCTTCAGCATCTGTTGGGCGCGTCCGCTGTCGCGGGCGACAGACGCCGCGCGCGGACGAAGGACGCCGCGGACAACAGACGAGGGGCCCGGTCCACGTTTCCGTGGACCGGGCCCCTTGCGGCGGAGGATACGAGATTCGAACTCGTGAGGGGTTGCCCCCAACACGCTTTCCAAGCGTGCGCCCTAGGCCTCTAGGCGAATCCTCCGCCGGAAACATTACATGACGCGGGGCCGTGCTCGCGAACTCGTTCCCGACCCCGGGCATCGGGTAGTCTTGCGGGCAGCCCCTCACGCGGCGCTATCTGACTGAACTCCCCCAGGGCCGGAAGGCAGCAAGGGTAGGTCGGCTCTGGCGGGTGCGTGAGGGGCCCTTGTGTTGTGGGAGGGCCGCCGGGGACGTCCGTGCGGGCCGGGACCGTTGTCGGTGGTCGCCTATAACCTCGTAAGCGTGTCGTCTCTCGCGCTGTACCGCCGCTACCGCCCGGAGTCCTTCGCCGAGGTCATCGGGCAGGAGCATGTCACCGACCCGTTGCAGCAGGCGCTGCGCAACAACCGGGTCAATCACGCGTACCTGTTCAGCGGTCCGCGTGGCTGCGGCAAGACGACCAGCGCACGCATCCTGGCCCGCTGCCTGAACTGCGAGAAGGGCCCCACCCCGACACCCTGCGGAGAGTGCGAGTCCTGCCGTGACCTCGCGCGCAACGGGCCCGGCTCCATCGACGTCATCGAGATCGACGCGGCCTCGCACGGTGGCGTGGACGACGCCCGTGATCTGCGCGAGAAGGCGTTCTTCGGCCCGGCGCGCAGCCGCTACAAGATCTACATCATCGACGAGGCCCACATGGTCACGTCGGCCGGCTTCAACGCGCTGCTCAAGGTCGTCGAGGAGCCTCCGGAGCACCTGAAGTTCATCTTCGCGACCACCGAGCCGGAGAAGGTGATCGGCACCATCCGGTCGCGGACCCACCACTATCCCTTCCGGCTGGTTCCGCCCGGCACCCTGCGCGACTACCTCGCCGAGGTGTGCCGCAAGGAGAACATCCCGGTCGAGGAGGGCGTTCTTCCGCTGGTCGTGCGGGCCGGCGGCGGCTCCGTGCGTGACTCCATGTCCGTCATGGACCAGCTCCTCGCCGGTGCCGGGGAGGAGGGTGTGACCTATGCCATGGCCACCTCGCTCCTCGGATACACCGACGGTTCCCTGCTCGACTCCATCGTCGAGGCCTTCGCCGCCGGGGACGGCGCCGGGGCCTTCGAGGTCGTCGACCGGGTCATCGAGAGCGGCAACGACCCCCGGCGCTTCGTGGCCCACCTGCTGGAGCGGCTGCGCGACCTGCTGATCCTGGCCGCCGTGCCCGACGCCGCCGAGAAGGGGCTCATCGACGCCCCCGCCGACGTCGTGGAGCGCATGCAGGCCCAGGCGAGTTCCTTCGGGGCCGCCGAGCTGAGCCGCGCCGCCGACCTCGTCAACGAGGGGCTGACCGAGATGCGCGGCGCCACCTCGCCCCGCCTCCAGCTGGAGCTGATCTGCGCCCGCGTGCTGCTGCCCGCCGCCTACGGCGACGAGCGCTCCGTCATGGCCCGCCTGGACCGGCTGGAGCGAGGCGCGGGCGCCTTCGTGGGCGCGCCCGCCATGGGATACGTGCCCGGACCCGACGCGCACGGTGCGAGCGCCGCCGGCGCACCGATGCCCCCCGGTGGCGCGGCCGCCGCCCGGGCCGCGGTGCGCACCTCGGCCGGCACCGGAACGCAGCCCGCCCCGGGGACGGCGGCCCCGAGCGCCCCCGCCGCCGGCACTCCGGCCGCCGCTCCTGCCGCTCCTGCTCCGGCTCCCGCCGCGGGGCCCGCTGTCGCCCCGGCAGGGGGCGACCAGCAGCAGACGCCTCCGCGTCCGGCCCCGACGGCAGGACCCACCGCTCCCGCCGATGCCGGTTCCGCCGCCCCGCCCGCCACCGCGCCCGCCGCTCCCGGTGCGTGGCCCACGCCTGCGTCCCCGGGCAGCGGGCGGCGCCCCGGCGGCTGGCCGACCGCCACCGCGCCCGGCGCCGGCCTCGGTGCTCCGGCCGCCTCGCCCCAGCCGCCGGCCCCGTCCGGGCCCCCGGCGACGAACCCCGGCCCCGCCCCGGTGACCGGCGGGCTCGACCCGCGGCAGCTGTGGCCGGACATCCTCGAGGAGGTCAAGCAGCGCCGCAAGGTCACCTGGATCATGCTCGACCAGTACGCGCACGTCGCGGGCTTCGACGGCACGACCCTCCAGCTCGGCTTCCCGGGACCCGGTCCCCGCGACAGTTTCGTCAACAACGGCAGCGAGGACGTGCTGCGCCAGGCGCTGGCCGAGCGGTTCCACGTCCAGTGGAAGATCGAAGCGATCGTCACCCCGGCCGGCGGTGGCTCCGCGCCCCAGGCGACGGGCGGCGGGCCCGGCCCCCGACCGGCCACCGGCTCCTCTGCGGGAGGCGGCGGCTTCAGCGGCAGCGGTGGTTACGGCGGTGGTGCACCCGCCCAGCCGGCCCCCGCCGCTCCGGCCGCCCCGCCCCAGCCTCCGGCCCCGTCGGCCGCCGCGAGCAGCCCCGCCGAGGCCCCGGCCGCGCGTCCCGCAGCACCCGAGCCGCCGCCTCCCGTCGCGCCCGAGGACGACATCCCGGAGGACGACGATCCCGACCTCGACGAGTCGGCCCTGTCCGGCCAGGAACTCATCGTGAGGGAGCTGGGCGCGACCGTGGTCGACGAGTACACGACGGAGTAGCGGCCGCAGGGCCACCCCGCCCGGCGCCACGGCGGGCTGCCCGCGGCCGGACCGGCGGGTTGCCCGCAGCCGGATCCACCGCCGCAGCCATGGGCCAAGCCATGGGCACCGGCCTCAGCGGCAGCCCCCGGCCCCAGCCCCAGCCCCAGCCTCATAGGCACCACTCCCAGCCGCAGTCGCTGCACCGCGCCGCGACCCCCACAGCCGCGGCCACAGCGCAGGTCGCTCTCGCGGCGTTCGGAGGAACACACAAAGACCGTGCGCCCCGCTCCTTCGGCGGCCCGTACAAAGCGCCGGTCTAGCTGCCGTTAGGCTGGCCCCGTGAAGGTCCTCGTCATCGGTAGCGGTGCCCGCGAGCACGCCCTGTGCCGTTCCCTGTCCCTCGACCCCGCCGTCACCGCGCTGCACTGCGCGCCCGGAAACGCCGGCATCGCGGAGATCGCCGAGCTGCACCAGGTCGACATCCTCGACGGCGCGGCCGTCTCCGCGCTGGCCACGCGGCTCGAAGCCGACCTCGTGGTCGTCGGCCCGGAGGCCCCGCTGGTCGCCGGGGTCGCCGATGTGCTGCGCGAGGCGGGCATCCCGGTGTTCGGGCCGTCCAAGGAGGCCGCCCGGATCGAGGGTTCGAAGGCCTTCGCGAAGGACGTGATGGCGCACGCGGACGTGCCCACCGCCCGGTCGTACGTCTGCACGAACGCCGAGGAGGCCGACTCCGCCCTCGCCGCCTTCGGCGCGCCCTATGTCGTCAAGGACGACGGCCTCGCCGCCGGCAAGGGCGTCGTCGTCACCGACGACATCGAGGCGGCGAAGGCCCACGCGGCGCGCTGCGAGCGAGTGGTGATCGAGGAGTACCTCGACGGCCCCGAGGTGTCGCTGTTCGCCGTGACCGACGGCGAGACGGTGCTGCCGCTCCAGCCCGCCCAGGACTTCAAGCGTGCCTTCGACGGCGACGCGGGCCCCAACACCGGTGGCATGGGCGCCTACTCCCCGCTGCCCTGGGCCGACCCCGCGCTGGTGGACGAGGTCGTACGGACCGTGCTCCAGCCGACGGTCGACGAGATGCGCCGCCGCGGCACCCCGTTCGTCGGGCTGCTCTACGCCGGTCTCGCGATCACCAGCCGCGGCGTCCGCGTGATCGAGTTCAACGCCCGCTTCGGCGACCCCGAGACGCAGGTGGTCCTGGCCCGGCTGCAGACGCCGCTGGCCGGTGTCCTCATGGCTGCCGCCACGGGCCATCTCGCCGATCTGGAGCCCCTGCGCTGGAGCGACGAGGCCGCCGTCACCGTGGTCGTCGCCTCCCACAACTACCCGGGCACCCCCCGCACCGGCGACCCGATCACCGGCCTGGACGAGGTCGCCGCCCAGGACGCCCCGCACGCCTATGTGCTGCACGCCGGTACCCGGCGCGAGGGCGACAGCGTGCTGAGCGCGGGCGGCCGCGTCCTGTCGGTCACCGCGACGGGCAAGGACCTGGCCGAGGCGCGTGACCGCGCCTACACCGCCGTCGGCCGCATCCACCTGGACGGCTCTCACCACCGCACGGACATCGCCGCCAAGGCGGCGGCAGGCGCCTGACGGCCACGGAGGTCCGGTGGCCACCGACGTCCGGTGGCCACCGGCGCCTGGACGACCAGCTGACGTGACGACCACCGGCGGCTCGATGGGCACCTGACAGCCCACGGGCGCCTCCCTCGCTGCCGCTCGGGCCGCCTCGAGGCAGCCCCTCTCCCGCCCCCTGGCGCCCGGACCATCTCATCCCAGCCCCTCTCCCGGCCCGGGACTCGGCAGCGGCTTCCCCCTCCCCTCCCCTCCCATCTCCCATCCCTCGGACTCGTCCGTCACGCACTGCCCCCGCCGAGCCCAGGCCTGACCCTCGCCGTCTGTCGCTCACCTTTGCCCAAAGCCATTCCATCGAGTGACCGAAAGCGCATACGCCTGACGGGGGGCGGAGGCCCCAACTAGGGTGCGGCGCAGGCGTTCCGGCACTTGGCCCACTGACATTGCGATGTCGGTGGTGGGTGTCACAGTGGGGGAGTGAGCACCACAGGGCCGTCAGGACCGTCGGGAGGGGGTGACGTCCGGCCGTGACCGGGATCGGGGTGGAAGCAGGGCTGCAGGCCGCGCGCTCCCGCGCCCTGGCCGTGCTGCATGTGCGCAGCCGGGCGGTGGCCGTCGCGCTGCTGCCCGCCGCCTGTGCCGTGATCCTCCTCGCCGGGCGTCCCGCCGGCCATCTCCTCGGGCCGCACTGGGACCTCGCCCGCTGGGTGGTGGGCGTCGTCGCGCTCGTCGTCCTGCTGGCCGCAGCGGGCGTCGGACTGGTGGTCGCCCGGGCCCGCCCGGCCGTGACCCCGACGGTGCCGATCCCCGAGGAGTCCGCGCCGGACCTGTACCGCCTGGTGCGCGACCTCGCCGAGCGCCTCGATGTGCCGACCCCGTCCGCCATAGCGCTCACCCCGGACTGCGACAGCTGGCTGGAGGACCGCACCCATCCGGCCCACGGGCCGCCGGACGGGCCGGGGCCCAGCGGGCGGCGGGAGGCGCCGGGCGGCCGACGCGGCCGGTCGTGGTCCCGCTCCCGGCGGGAGCCGGCCGCGCCCGTCCTCGTCATAGGCTCCCCGTTCCTGTGGTGGATGCGCGTCGGCGAACTGCGTGCCGTCCTCGCCCCGGTGGTGGCCGGCACGGGCCCTTCGGCGCACCCGGACATATCTGCGGCCCGCCGGTTCGTGCGGGGGCTGGACGCGGCGGCGGCCGTCGCCGCTCCCGGTCGCCGTTTCCCGCTCGGCCCGGTGTGTGCGGTGGTGGCCTGGGTGGCCCGGCTGCTGCTGCGGGCCTGCAGCGGGCCGGCGGCCGCGATGGAGCGGGCGGTGGCGGCCGCCGCGGCCGAGCGTGCACAGGCTGTGGACTACGGGCTGCGGATCGTCGCCCAGGAGCAGGTGGGCCTGGCCTACGCCGGCTGGGACCGGCTGCTGACCCGGGTGGCGCTGCCCGCCTGGCGCATGGGGCGCTGGCCCTCCCGGCTGGACGCGGGCGTCGTGGCGGCCCTCACCGAACTCTCCCGCCGCGACCGGCTGGCCGAGGGCTTCGCCTCCCGGCTCGGCGAGCGGCCCGCCTGCGATCTGCTGGAGGAACCGGGCGCGGTGGACGAGGCCGCCTCGCTGCTGGCCGCGCGGCTGTTCAACGGTGGCCCGGCCGAGCAGGGGCCGCACTGGTCGCCGGTGGACTGGCAGGAGTACGCGCAGGAGGTCGTCGACCGCAAGTGGCGCACCGACGCGGCCCGCCTCCACCGTGTCCTGGACACCCTCGGCGTCCTGGACTCCGGGTCCGGGTCCGCAACCGGTGACGCGTACGGCCCGACCCTGGCCCGCGTACTGGACCATCTGTCCGATCCCGTCCCGCCGCTGCCCTCGCCGCCGTCCGCACCGCCGCCGTCCGCGACCCCGCCCGCCCCCGCCGCACCGGCCTCCGACGTACCGCTTTCCGATACGCCGGTCGCCGACGAACCGTTCTCGCGTGTACCGCTCTCCGACGCGCCGGTCGCCGACGAACCGCTCACCCACGGACCGCTCTCTGACGCGCCGCTCCCCGACGTGCCGGTCGCCGACCGGGCCTCCGCCCCGGCGTCCGAGGGGACCGAGCCCCGCACCACCGCTCCCGCCCCGGGCATACCGGCCACGGCCCCGGCACCCACGGCCCCCGCAGCGGCGGACGGCCAGGCCACCGGCCGGCCGGAGCGCACCCCCGCGGGGCAGGGCCGGGAGCACCTCGAGGACGAGCCGTGTCGTGGCGCGCCCTTCTCCCCGGAGCGGAGCGCGCCGGAGACACCTCCGACGGAGATACGTCCGGCGGAGACATCTCCGGCGGCCCGGCGGGACCTCGATGACGAGGACGACCTCGCCGGATGCGGCAACGAGCGGTGCGCGGCCCTCGCGGCCGGCCTGAGCGCCGAGCTGGCCCGCGAGGAGGCGATCGCGCCGACCTCCCGGACCCCGTCCGCTTCCTCCGTCGGCCGGCCTCTGGGAGCGTCGAGCTGGGACGGGGGCGCACTGCCGCTGCTGCCGCTCCAGCCGCCGCGCACCGGTCGGGACCTGTTGGCCGAGCACGTCACCGCCATGGTGTGCTGCGCCGCGATGGACACCGTAGGAGCCGCTCCCGCCCTCGACTGGCTCGACGGCCCCACCCTGATCGTCAACGGGGAGAGGGCCACGGACCTCGCCCCCCGGGTCCGCGCCCTGGTCGAGGACGGCGACCCGGCGCCGCTGCGGACCTGGCTGCTCGACTCGGGCATACGTCCGGAAAAGCCGGTGCGACTGGTCTGACCTGGGCCTGAGCCCCACCGCCGACGGGCCGGTCGGACGCAGCGCTTCCACTTTCGGTCAAATCGCAACGACAGGTGACCGCATACGCGCATTGTGTGATGTGCTGGGACCGGCCGCGCATATGGCAAGGGCACACGACAGACGCCACATCGGCCGTGGGGGACCAGGGAGGGGAACGGCCATGGGATCGGAGCGCGTCCGGCGCTGGGAGTCAGGCGCCCTCGCACGTGCCGTGACGGACCCCTTCGGTCAGGGACCGCTGCCCTGGCTGCGCGGCAGCGAGCTGTACTTCGACGACACCGGGCGCATGGTGCCCTGGTACGTCGACACACCTCCGTCGGCCGGCGCCACGTCCCCCCGGGCGACCGCGACCGCGACGGCACCTCGCATCCCGGCCCCGCGTTCCTCCGACGACGGGCCCTGGCCCCGCTCCGCCGACGACGTGCACTGCCAGATCAAGGGCTACGCCTCCACCGGCTCCGTCGCCCCCGGCGAGGCGATCGACTTCCACGTCACTGTGAACCCGCCGCAGCAGTTCAGCGTGGACGTCTACCACATCGGCCATTACAACGGCGACGGCGCCACCAAGATCACCTCCAGTCCGCGGCTGTCCGGCATGTCCCAGCTGCCGCCGCTGGCCGCCGACCGCACCGTCTCCTGCCACCACTGGTGGCTGTCCTGGCGGCTGCCGATTCCCTCGTACTGGAGCTCCGGCGCCTATGTGGCCGTCCTGACCACCGTCGACGGCCATCGCTCCCACATCCCGTTCACCGTCCGCGCCACCGCACCGGCGGACCTGCTGCTGGTGCTGCCGGACGTCACCTGGCAGGCCTACAACCTCTTCCCGGAGGACGGCCGCACCGGCGCCAGCCTCTACCACGCCTGGGACGAGGACGGCCGCCTGCTCGGCGAGGCGGACGCCGCGACCACGGTCTCCTTCGACCGCCCCTACGCGGGCTCCGGTCTGCCGCTGCACATCGGCCACGCCTACGACGTCATCCGCTGGGCCGAGCGCTACGGCTACGACCTCGCCTGTGCCGACGCCCGCGATCTGCACGCCGGCCGCATCGACCCCACCCGCTACCGGGGCCTGATCTTCCCCGGTCACGACGAGTACTGGTCGGTGCCCATGCGCCGCACCGTCGAGCTGGCCCGCGACCAGGGCACCTCCTTGGTGTTCCTGTCCGCGAACACCATGTACTGGCAGGTGGAGCTGGGCCCTTCCCCGACCGGCGCGCCCCACCGGCTGCTGACCTGCCGCAAACGCAAGGGGCCCGGGAAACCGGTGCTGTGGCGGGAGATCGACCGCCCCGAGCAGGAGGTGCTCGGCATCCAGTACGCGGGCCGGGTGCCCGACCCGCACCCGCTGATCGTCCGCAACGCCGGCCACTGGCTGTGGGAGGGGACCGGCGCCGGGGAGGGCGACAGCATCGAGGGCCTGGTGGCCGGCGAGGCCGACCGCTACTTCCCGCGCGCCCCGCTCCCCGACCACCAGGACCGCATCCTGCTCGCCCACTCCCCGTACATCGACGAGGCCGGGGTGCTGCGCCACCAGGACACCTCCCTGTACCGGGCGCCGTCCGGCGCCCTGGTCTTCGCCTCCGGGACGTTCGCCTGGTCCCCGGCGCTGGACCGGCCGGGCCACGCCGACCCCCGCATCCAGCGGGCCACCGCCAACCTCCTGGACCGCATCTGCAAACGGGAGTGACCCCGGCGCGGCCTTTCTCCGTTCCCGCGGCCACCCGCTGTCCGCCGTCTTGGTCCGATACGGGAGAATCGAACCATTGGACAGAACCACGGGGAGGAACCGTGTCCGGATTCGTCGAAAAACCCGAACCGATCCAGGTCCCGGGTCTGGTGCATCTGCACACCGGCAAGGTGCGCGATCTGTACCGGAACGAGGCGGGAGACCTCGTCATGGTCGCCAGCGACCGCATCTCCGCCTACGACTGGGTGCTGCCCACCGAGATCCCCGACAAGGGACGCATCCTCACCCAGCTGTCCCTGTGGTGGTTCGACCGCCTGGCCGACCTCGTCCCCAACCATGTGATCAGCACCGAGCCGCCCGAGCATGCTCCCGCCGACTGGGCCGGCCGCACCCTGGTGTGCACCTCGCTGCGCATGGTCCCCGTGGAGTGCGTGGCCCGCGGCTACCTCACCGGATCCGGACTCGCCGAGTACAACGCCTCCCGCACGGTCTGCGGGCTCGCCCTGCCCGAGGGGCTCGTCGACGGCTCCGAGCTGCCCGCCCCGATCTTCACCCCGGCCACCAAGGCCGAGGTCGGCGACCACGACGAGAACGTCTCCTACGAGGAGGTGGCCCGGCAGGTCGGCGCGGAGACGGCGGCTCAGCTGCGCCAGCTCACCCTCGCCGTCTACAGCCGGGCCCGGGACATCGCCCGGGAACGCGGCATCGTTCTCGCCGACACCAAGTTCGAGTTCGGCTACGACGGGGACCGGCTGGTCCTGGCCGACGAGGTGCTCACCCCGGACTCCTCCCGGTTCTGGCCGGCCGACTCCTGGCAGCCGGGCCGCCCGCAGCCCTCCTACGACAAGCAGTTCGTCCGCGACTGGCTGACGTCCCCCGAGTCCGGCTGGGACCGCACCGGCGAACAGCCCCCGCCGCCGCTGCCCGAGCAGGTCGTGGAGGCGACCCGCGCCAAGTACATCGAGGCCTACGAGCGGCTCACCGGCACCAGCTGGTCGTGACGGCCCCGGCCGTCACCCGGGCACGACGAAGCCCCCGGCCGATCAGCCGGGGGCTTCGCTTCTGGAGCGGACGACGAGGCTCGAACTCGCGACCTCAACCTTGGCAAGGTTGCGCTCTACCAACTGAGCTACGTCCGCGTTGCGCGCTTGCGCGACAGCAACTATACCCAACCTTGCTCGCGTGCGAGACGCACGGCCGCATGCCGGTTCTCCACGCCCAGCTTGGTCACCGCCGACGACAGGTAGTTCCGCACCGTCCCCGGGGACAGCGAGGCCCGCTCGGCGATCTCCGCGACCGGCGCTCCGTCGGCGGCCAGCTCCAGCACCTCCGCCTCGCGCGGGGTCAGCGGCGAGTCCCCGGCGGAGATCGCGTCCGCGGCCAACTCCGAGTCCACATACCGGTGTCCGGCGTGCACCGTACGGATGATCTCCGCCAGCCGCTGGGCGCTGACGGTCTTCGGGACGAACCCGCGCACCCCGGCCGCGAGCGCACGTTTCAGGTGACCGGGCCGCCCATGGCCGGTGACGATCAGCACCGCGCAGTCGGGCAGCTCGGCCCGCAGCGATGTGGCTACTGTCACACCGTCCGCGCCCGGCATCTGCAGGTCCAGCACCGCGACGTCCGGCCGGTGCGCCCGCGCCATGGCCAGCGCCTCCGGCCCGCTCGCCGCCTCCGCGACCACCACCAGGTCGTCCTCCAGCGACAGCAGCGCGACGAGCGCACCGCGGATCAGATGTTCGTCGTCGGCCAGGAGTACCCGCACGGGCGCGGGGGGCGTCGTCATCGGGTGACCTCGCTCACAGGGGTCGTCTTGCTCGGGACAGGGCGGGCCGGCGGCTTGTTCGGGGGCAGCGGCACCTCGGCGGTCAGCCGGAACCGGCCGCCGTCGGCGGGTCCGGCCCGCAGGGTGCCGTTCAGGTCGGCCAGACGTTCGCGCAGCCCGGCCAGACCGGAGCCGGCCAGACCGGAGCCGGGCGGGCCGGCGGGCGAGGACTCGGGCAACCCGTCGTTCTCGACGGTCAGGACCGCGCGGCCGTCGGTGACGTCCACGGTCACCGCGCACCGACGGGCGTCGCCGTGCCGCAGCACATTGGTGGCCGCCTCGCGGACCACCCAGCCGAGCGCGGACTGCACCGGTGCGGGCAGCCCCTCGGCCGAGCCGCTGATCGTGCAGTCGATCCCGGCGGCGGTCAGGACGCCCTGGGCGCCCGCGAGTTCCGCGCCGAGGTCGGCCCCCCGATAGCCGCGGACCACGGCCCGCACCTCGCGCTGCGACTCCTGCGCCAGCCGCTGCACCTCGATCATCTGCTCCACCGCCTCGGGCCGCCCGCGCCGCCCGAGCTGCACCGCCAGCTCGGCCTTCAACGCGATCACCGCCAGATCGCGGCCCATCACGTCGTGCAGGTCCCGCCCGAAGCGCAACCGCTCCTCGGCGACGGCGAGCCGGGCCTCCACGTCGCGCGCCCGTTCGGCCTCCCACAGCACGGACAGGGTCCAGGCACTGCAGCGCGATGCCAGCAGCGAGAAGCCCGCGCAGAAGGCGACCATGAGACCGGTCATGACGATGTCGGCGACCCTTCCGCCCGCCAGTGCCACTCCCGCCATGAGCAGCACGGCCAGCACAGCGGACCGGCGCAGGAACACCCGTATCGGCACCACCAGCCCGTACGTCTGGCCGAACGGCACCAGTACGCCACCGAGCGCCAGCCGTGCGATCCATGAGGCGATCCCGCCGATCGCGGTCAACACCAGGAGTAGCACCAGGGCCAAGCCCAACAGGGCGAGAGGTGCTTTCAGGACGGAGGCGGACAGCGTGCGCCGGCCCAGGTAGTGGTCGAGCGCGGGCCGGGTGAGCGCGTTGGCGACCGCGCACTGCAGCATGTTTGCGGCCAGCAGCAGCCCGACCAGAACGACGGGCAGCGGCCGGTGGCGCAGGTCGCCGGCCACGGGCAGCACCAGCCAGACCAGGGAGAACACCCAGACCGAGGTGTACCAGCCGAGCACGCTGTGCATCTCGACGCGTTCGGCTTTGCTGCGCTGCCGCCAGGTGTGCTGCTGCCACTGCCGTATCCTGCCCAGCACCGTTGCTCCCCCTGCCCGCTGAGCCGGCTGCCGTGCCCGGCCCAGGCCGTTCCTCCGCGCGTTCAGCGCCGCGGCTCCCACCGGAACCACCGCCGTACAGCAAACACCGCGACCCCCGTCCAGGCCAGCGCGACCAGTGCCGCGCGTGCCACCTCGGCCGCGCTCGGTTCACCGGTCCAGCCACCGCGCACCAGCGTGATCACCGGGCTGAGCGGCAGCAGCCCGAGCACACGGGCCGGCGTATCCGGCATCATCTCCAGCGGCACGCTCATCCCCGAGCCCACGAACGACAGCATGATGAGCGGGATCGAGCTGACCTGGGCGCCCTCGGTGGTCCGGGTGAACGCCGCGGTGACCGCCGCCAGGGACACGCACAGCGACAGCCCCAGGGCCAGTCCGAGCGCGGCGAGATGCGGTGCACGCGGGGCGGGCAGGTGGAGCAGCACTGTGCAGGCGGCCACCAGGATCAGCGACTGCGCCACGGCCGTGACGACGGCCGGGATCGAGGCACCCGCGAGGATCTCCGCATCGCGCGGTTCACCGGTGCGCAGCCGTTTCAGCACGAGCTGCTCGCGTCGGCCGACGAACACACCGACCAGCGTGGCGTACACGGCGAACAGCAGCGAGGCGCCGATCGCCGACGGCAGCACGACCAGTCCGACGGTGAGCCCGGCGTCTCGCAGGTCCAGCTTTCCGACCGCCGACCGGATGCTGAACGGCAGGACCAGCGGCACGAAGACGGCCGACACCAGCGTGCCCCTGCTCCGCAGGAACAGCGTCAGCTCGGCCCGGGCGAGCGCGGCCATGCGCCCGGCCGCGGTCGTGGTCAAGGGGGAGCGGCCCGAGCGGGCCGTGGCCATGGTCGGAACGGTGCTCATGCCGCGCGCTCCTTGTCCTGCTCGCCGTTCTGCCCACCGGCCGCAAAGAGTCCTCGCCGCGCCGCCGCAAAGGCGCCTCGCTGTGCCACCGTCGAGGCATCGTGTGGTGCCGCCGGTGCGGACGACTCCCGGGCGATGCCGAGGAACGCCTCCTCCAGGGAGGCCGACCGGACATCCAGCTCGCGCAGCTCCACTCCGGCCCGCCGGGCCCACAGCAGCAGTTCGGTGGCCGTGCGCTGCAGCTGACGTGTGTGCAGCCGGATTTCGTCGGCCCGCGTCTCATGACCGCACACCCCCAGTTCCGGCAGTGGGGGAAGGTCTCCCAGGGCGTAACCCTCAGGCAGGCGGAAGGAGATGCGGGAGGGCTGCGCCGCCGTCACCTCGGCCGGGGGGTGCCCAGGGCGGCGATGCGCCCCGCGTGCAGGATCGCGAGGCGGTCGGCGAGAGCCTCGGCCTCTTCCAGGTAGTGGGTGGTGAGCAGCACGGTCGTTCCCGCGTCCCGGAGCGACCGCACCAACTCCCAGGTGTCGCGGCGTCCTTCGACGTCCAGACCGGTCGTGGGCTCGTCCAGGAACAGCACGTCGGGCCGTCCGAGCAGCGCGAGTGCCAGGTCCAGCCGGCGCCGCTCCCCGCCGGACAGCTGCTTGACCCGTACCGTGGCCCGGCCCTGCAGGCCGACGAGCGCCAGCGCTTCCTCGACCGGGCCTGCCCCGCTCACACAGCCCGCCCACATCCGCAGGGTCTCCGTGACGGTCAGCTCGGCCGGGAAGCCGCCCTCCTGCAGCATCACCCCGGTGCGGGGCCGGACCATGTCCCGCTCGGTGTACGGGTCGTGGCCCAGCACGCGTACCCGGCCCGAGGCCGGGGGCGCCAGCCCTTCCAGCAGCTCCACCGTCGACGTCTTGCCCGCGCCGTTGGTGCCCAGCAGCGCGAAGATCTCGCCGCGTTTCACGTGAAACGAGATGCCTCGAACAGCTTCGAACCCGCCCCCGTACACACGGCGCAGATCGGTGACTTCGATCACATGCTCGCGTTCCGTGCATTCCGTTGATCCCATGGGCCCAGCGTCCCGCCCCAGGGGATCCGGCGGCAGTGCGCAATGTCATCACGCGACATGACACATGTCAGGGTGCCGGGCCGAACCGGGCCGGGCCGACGCACCGGTGGTCAGCGGGCAGACGAACATAGCGAACGGCACGCACGTGCCACCTGTGAAACAGGGCACGCAGGTGCCACCCGCGGAGAAGTGCACCATCGGCGCGCGGGTGGGAAAAGGCAGACACATGAGAAAGACCCCGATCCGAAGACCGGGGTCTTTCTTCCCGAGCGGACGACGAGGCTCGAACTCGCGACCTCAACCTTGGCAAGGTTGCGCTCTACCAACTGAGCTACGTCCGCATTGCCTCCGACCGGCTCCCACCGATCGGTGCGGGCACCAGCTTACCTGATCCACCGGAGTGGTCGGGACCGCGGTGCAGAGCGGGTGACAGGAATCGCACACTGCGCCTTCCCCCTGGAAGGGGGATGTTCTACTACTGAACTACACCCGCAGGTACTCCGTGGGTTTCGGCCTTTCGGCCTCGCCCCTCGGCGTGCCTCAGACATTAGCTGATCAACAGGGGGGTAGCGCAAGTCGGTTGCCGGCGGGGGCTGCTGACGGTCCTTGAGGTCGCCACCGGGGGCGGCGCATCGAGGCGGACGGCCGCACGCGGCCGGGGTGCGGACAGGCGCAGCAGGCGCACACCGTGGCGCCCGTCCGGGGCCGAGACCGACCCCCCGACTCCGTCGGCCGGAACGGCCGGCCAAGGCGACCACGGAACGCTCAGGCAGGCCAGGGAGACCAGGGAGACCGAGGCTGCCAGAGACGCCGGCGGCCAAGAACCCCGGAAGTCGGTGAACCCGAGAGTCGGGCACCCCGGAAGCCAGGCATCCCGGAAGCCGGGCGTCCCGGAAGCCGGGGAGCCAAGGACCGGGAGCCACCGGAGATGCCGACCCCGGAAGTCCCGAGCGCATCAGCTCCCGGCGACCCGAAGCCCGCGGGACCGCGACCGGCCCTCAGTGGGCCGCGCTGAACGCCTCGTACACCTTCTTGGGGATGCGCCCACGCGCCGGCACGTCCATCTTGTGGGCCTTGGCCCAGGCGCGGACGGCCGCGGGGTCGGGGGCGACCTGCGTCTGGCGGTACGCCTTGCCGGAGCGGGCGCGCTTGCGGCCGGCCTCCACGTAAGGCTCGAGCGCCTGACGCAGTTTCTTCGCATTGGCTCGATTCAGGTCGATCTCGTAGAACGCGCCGTCGAGTCCGAAGGCGATCGTCTCCGCCGCTTCCGAGCCGTCGATGTCGTCAAAGAGAGTGACCACGACACGCTGCGCCACGAATATCGGTCCCTTCGTGCGACACCTCTGCGCGCCAGTGCTCGGCCATGACCTGGGAGCCTGCGGAGATGTCGGCTGTTCATCTGTTGCCGGAAAAAGTATCGGCTCTCGCCAATTCATTTGTACAGCGCCGGGCAATGCGAAGTGAAGCCCCCGCTTAATCCGCCCGCGT
This sequence comes from Streptomyces thermoviolaceus, assembly GCF_045209695.1. Taxonomy (NCBI): domain Bacteria; kingdom Bacillati; phylum Actinomycetota; class Actinomycetes; order Kitasatosporales; family Streptomycetaceae; genus Streptomyces; species Streptomyces thermoviolaceus. The sequence goes on from NZ_CP109280.1 coordinate 3,243,861, forward strand.
GTCCCGGGGCAATAACCTGTGTCCAGCGGGAAACGCCGGACTTTCCCAAAACTTTTCACAAACACGCCCGGTCACTACGCGAACGTGACCGGCATCACGTATGTTTCTACTACTCTACTCGCGTAGAAATTCTGGTTGGGTAGTCTGAAGGAACCTGCTCAGCACCACACACCGGGAGTGCCAGTGGCACGCGTCGTAGTCGACGTCATGCTCAAGCCGGAGATCCTCGACCCCCAGGGCCAGGCGGTGCAGCGTGCGCTGCCGCGACTGGGTTTCGACGGCATCTCGGACGTACGTCAGGGAAAGCGGTTCGAACTCGAAGTGGACGGCCCGGTCGACGAGGCCGCGCTCGCACGCATTCACGAACTCGCCGAAACCTTCCTCGCCAACACCGTGATCGAGGACTTCACCGTGAAGGTCGAGTCCGGTGACACCGCGGAGGCCGTGAAGTGACCGCTCGCATCGGCGTCGTCACTTTCCCCGGCAGCCTCGACGACCGGGACACCCAGCGCGCCATCCGTCTCGCGGGCGCCGAACCGGTCGCCCTGTGGCACAAGGACAAGGACCTCAAGCAGGTCGACGCGGTCGTCCTGTGCGGCGGTTTCTCCTACGGCGACTATCTGCGCGCCGGCGCCATCGCCCGCTTCTCGCCCGTGATGGAGCCCCTCATCGAGCAGGCCAGGGCCGGCCTGCCGGTCCTCGGCATCTGCAACGGCTTCCAGATCCTGACCGAGGCCCATCTGCTGCCCGGTGCCATGCTCGGCAACGACCACCTCCACTTCATCTGCCGCGAGCAGAAGCTGAGGGTGGAGAACGCGGACACCGCCTGGACCGCCGACTACACCGCCGGCCAGGAGATCCACATCCCGCTGAAGAACATGGACGGCCGCTACGTGGCCGACCGCTACACCCTCGACAAGCTGGAGGCCGAGGGCCGGGTCGCCTTCCGCTACCTGGACGGCAACCCCAACGGCTCGCTCAACGACATCGCCGGCATCACCAACGAGGCCGGCAACGTCGTGGGCCTGATGCCGCACCCGGAGCACGCCGTGGAGCCGCTGATCGGCACCGGCCGCACCGACGGTCTTCCCTTCTTCACCTCCATCCTCAAGAAGCTGGTCACCGCATGAGCAGGACGCCTCTGGACACGGTCGAGCACGCGGCCGCGACCCCCGACGTCGAGCTGCCCTGGGCCGAGCTCGGCCTGAAGAAGGACGAGTACGAGCGGATCGTGGAGATCCTCGGCCGCCGCCCCACCGGCGCCGAACTCGCCATGTACTCCGTGATGTGGTCCGAGCACTGCTCGTACAAGTCGTCCAAGGTCCACCTCCGCCAGTTCGGCGAGAAGGCCCCCGAGAGCGACGCCCTGCTCGTCGGCATCGGCGAGAACGCCGGTGTCGTGGACGTCGGCCAGGGCTACGCCGTCACCTTCAAGGTGGAGTCGCACAACCACCCGTCCTACGTCGAGCCCTACCAGGGCGCGGCCACGGGCGTCGGCGGCATCGTCCGCGACATCATCGCCATGGGCGCCCGCCCGGTCGCCGTGGTGGACCCCCTGCGCTTCGGCGCGGCGGACCACCCGGACACCAAGCGGGTCCTGCCCGGCGTGGTCGCGGGCATCGGCGGCTACGGCAACTGCCTGGGCCTGCCCAACATCGGCGGCGAGGTCGTCTTCGACCCCTGCTACCAGGGCAACCCGCTGGTCAACGCCGGCTGCATCGGTGTGATGCGGCACGAGGACATCCACCTCGCCAAGGCGTCCGGCGCGGGCAACAAGGTCATCCTGTACGGCGCCCGCACCGGCGGCGACGGCATCGGCGGCGCCTCCATCCTGGCGAGCGAGACCTTCGACGACGCCAAGCCGTCCAAGCGTCCCGCCGTCCAGGTCGGCGACCCCTTCCAGGAGAAGCTGCTCATCGAGTGCACCCTGGAGGCCTTCGCCGAGAAGCTGGTCGTCGGCATCCAGGACCTCGGTGCGGCCGGCCTGTCCTGCGCCACCAGCGAGCTGGCCTCCAACGGCTCCGGCGGCATGCGCATCACCCTGGACGACGTCCCGCTGCGCGACTCCACGCTCTCGCCCGAGGAGATCCTCATGAGCGAGTCGCAGGAGCGCATGTGCGCCGTCGTCGAGCCGGACAAGGTCGAGCGCTTCCTGCAGATCTGCGAGAAGTGGGACGTCATCGCCACCGTCATCGGCGAGGTCACCGACGGCGACCGCCTGGAGATCTACTGGCACGGCGAGAAGATCGTCGACGTGGACCCGCGCACCGTCGCCCACGAGGGCCCCGTCTACGAGCGCCCGTACGCCCGCCCCGACTGGCAGGACGCCCTCCAGGCCGACGACGCCGCCAAGCTGCCCCGGCCGCAGAGCCCCGAGGAGCTGAAGGAACAGGTCCTCAAACTGGTGGCCTCCCCGAACCAGGCCTCCAAGAAGTGGATCACCCAGCAGTACGACCACTTCGTGCAGGGCAACACCGTGCTGGCCATGCCGGAGGACTCCGGCATGATCCGCATCGACGAGACCACCGGACTCGGCGTGGCGATCGCCACGGACGGCAACGGGCGCTACACCAAGCTCGACCCGTACACGGGCGCGCAGCTGGCGCTGGCGGAGGCCTACCGCAACGTCGCCACCACGGGCGCCAAGCCGCTGGCCGTCTCCGACTGCCTCAACTTCGGCTCGCCCGAGGACCCGGCGGTGATGTGGCAGTTCGCCGAGGCCGTGCGCGGTCTGGCGGACGGCTGCCGGCAGCTGGGCACCCCGGTGACCGGCGGCAACGTCTCGCTGTACAACCAGACCGGCGACGCCGCCATCCACCCGACGCCCGTCGTCGCCGTGCTCGGTGTGATCGACGACGTGGCCCGCCGCACCCCGGTGGCCTTCCAGGAGGAGGGCCAGCTGATCTACCTCCTCGGCGACACCCGCGAGGAGTTCGGCGGCTCGGCCTGGTCCCAGGTGATCCACGGCCACCTCGGCGGCCTGCCCCCCGAGGTCGACCTGGAGCGGGAACGCCTGCTGGCCGAGATCCTCATCTCCGCCTCCCGCGACGGCATGGTCGACTCCGCGCACGACCTGTCCGACGGCGGCCTGATCCAGGCCGTGGTGGAGTCCGCCCTGCTCGGCGGCAAGGGCGCGCGCCTGATCGTCCCCGACGGCCTGGACGCGTTCACCTTCCTGCTGTCCGAGTCCGCCGGCCGCGCGATCGTCGCGGTGCCGCGGTCGGAGGAGCTGCGCTTCACCGACATGTGCCACGCCCGCGGCCTGCCCGCCACCCGCATCGGTGTCGTCGACGGCGACACGATCGAGGTCCAGGGGCAGTTCGAGCTGACCCTCGAGGAGCTGCGCGAGGCCCACGAGGGCACCATCCCGGCTCTGCTGGCCTGACGGACACCGCCGCGCCCAGGACCCCGGCCCCCGCGCCGCCGGGGTCCTGGGCGCCTTCACAGCCCCGCGAAAGCCGCACCGGGCGACACGGCGGCCCGACCGGCCCGGGGCGGTTCGCGACGCCGTTAGGCTCCCGCCATGCCCTCGGCCAAGAAACGCACCCGGAGCTACGACCCCGCCAGGACGCGTGCCGCCGTGCTCGCCCAGCTCGGCCACGTCCGGCACGCCGTCGACCGGCTGACACCCGAGCAGCTGGCCCTGCCCACCCGCCTCGCGGGGTGGACCGTGCGGGAGCTGGCCGCACACATCGGCATGGCGGTCTCGGCCGTCGGACGGGCCCTGGAGCAGGACGAGCCGGCCCGGCAGGACGCGGCGTTGCTCGACTGGCCCTTCGCCACCGCCGCGAACGCCGCGGCCGTCGACGACTTCACCCGGCGTCTCGCCGGGGAGCGGCCCGACCTCGGTGCCTACCTCGCCGAGGTGGAACGGGACCTGACCGAGCAGCTCGACAGCCACCCCGGCACCCGGCTGCTCGCCACGCACGTGGGCGCCCTGCCGCTCACCGACTACCTGGTCACCCGTGCCGTGGAGCTGGTCGTCCACACCGACGACCTGAACGCCGCGGTGCCGGGCCTGGACGTCCCCCAGGACCGCCAGGCCCTCGCGGCCGCCACCCGGCTCCTGGCCGACGCGCTGGCCGTCAAGGCACCCGGCGCCTCCACCGAGGTGCGGATCCCGCCCTACGCGGTCGTGCAGTGCGTCGAGGGGCCGCGGCACACCCGGGGCACGCCGCCCAACGTCGTCGAGACCGACCCGTTGACCTGGATCCGGCTGGCCTGCGGACGGACCGCCTGGCGGGACGCCGTCGCGCAGGCGAAGGTGAGCGCGAGCGGGGAGCGGGCCGACCTCGCGGGTCTGCTGCCGATGCTGGCCTGACCTGCACGCATGCGCCCGAGGCACCTGCCGGATGTGTGGCACCTCACGTGCACCCGCCTCGCGCGCGGCCGGTGCGCCGCCGCGGGGCAGGACCGGGACCGCGCCCCACCCGACCCGCCTGACCTGCGCAAACGCCGGACGGAGTGCCGTGGGGGCGGGCCGGGGCGGCGCGGGGCGCCGTTCGTCCCCAATTCGGACCAGTGGACGGCCTCGCCTACACTCGGGGGCGTGCCACGTGGTGACGGACGACTCAACCACGACCTGCTCCCCGGTGAGAAGGGCCCCCAGGACGCCTGCGGCGTCTTCGGAGTCTGGGCTCCGGGTGAAGAGGTCGCCAAGCTCACGTACTTCGGGCTCTACGCCCTCCAGCATCGGGGTCAGGAATCCGCGGGAATCGCGGTCAGCAACGGCTCCCAGATCCTCGTCTTCAAGGACATGGGCCTGGTCTCCCAGGTCTTCGACGAGACGTCGCTCAGCTCGCTGCAGGGCCACATCGCGGTCGGCCACGCCCGCTACTCGACCACCGGCGCCTCCGTCTGGGAGAACGCCCAGCCCATCTTCCGCGCCACGGCGCACGGCTCCATCGCGCTCGGCCACAACGGCAATCTGGTCAACACGGCGGAACTCGCCGAGATGGTCGCCGCGCTGCCCAACGACAACAACAGCCGCTCCACCCGGGTCGCGGCCACCAACGACACCGACCTGCTCACGGCCCTGCTGGCCGCCCAGGTCGACGACGACGGCAAGCCGCTGACCGTCGAGCAGGCCGCCCACCGGGTCCTGCCGAAGGCCAAGGGCGCCTTCTCCCTCGTCTTCATGGACGAGCACACCCTCTACGCCGCCCGTGACCCGCAGGGCATCCGGCCGCTCGTGCTGGGCCGCCTGGAGCGCGGCTGGGTCGTCGCGTCCGAGACCGCCGCGCTGGACATCACCGGCGCCACCTTCGTCCGGGAGATCGAGCCGGGCGAGTTCGTCGCCATCGACGAGAACGGGCTCCGTGCCTCCCGGTTCGCACCGGCCAGGCCCCGGGGCTGCGTCTTCGAGTACGTCTACCTGGCCCGCCCCGACACCGACATCGCCGGCCGCAACGTGTACCTCTCCCGCGTGGAGATGGGCCGCCGTCTGGCGAAGGAGTCCCCGGTCGAGGCCGACCTGGTGATAGCGACACCGGAGTCGGGCACCCCCGCCGCCATCGGCTACGCGGAGGCCTCCGGCATCCCCTTCGGCAACGGCCTGGTGAAGAACTCCTACGTCGGCCGCACCTTCATCCAGCCCTCGCAGACCATCCGCCAGCTCGGCATCCGCCTGAAGCTCAACCCGCTGAAGGACGTCATCAAGGGCAAGCGGCTGGTCGTCGTCGACGACTCGATCGTGCGCGGCAACACCCAGCGTGCCCTGGTCCGCATGCTCCGCGAGGCCGGCGCCGCCGAGGTCCATGTGCGGATCTCCTCGCCGCCCGTGAAGTGGCCGTGCTTCTTCGGCATCGACTTCGCGACCCGCGCCGAACTCATCGCCAACGGCATGACCATCGAGGAGATCGGTGCCTCGCTCGGCGCCGACTCGCTGGCGTACATCTCCCTCGACGGCATGATCGAGGCGACCACCATCGCCAAGCCGAACCTGTGCCGCGCCTGCTTCGACGGCGAGTACCCGGTGGAGCTGCCCGACCCGGAGCGGCTGGGCAAGCAGCTGCTGGAGACCGAGCTGGCCGCGGGCCCCGCCGCCCCGGCCGCGGCCGACGCGGTCCGTCGCCCGTAGGCGCCCGTCAGCCCCGTAATCACGACCCGAAAGATCCCAGGCAATGTCTGAGACCACCACCGGTGCGTCCGGTGCTTCCTACGCGGCTGCCGGCGTCGACATCGAGGCGGGCGACCGCGCGGTCGAGCTGATGAAGGAGTGGGTGAAGAAGACCCGGCGCCCCGAGGTCCTCGGCGGCCTCGGCGGTTTCGCCGGCCTCTTCGACGCCTCCGCCCTCAAGCGCTACGAGCGCCCGCTGCTCGCCTCCGCCACGGACGGCGTCGGCACCAAGGTCGACATCGCCCGGCAGCTGGGCGTGTACGACACCATCGGCCGCGACCTGGTCGCCATGGTGATGGACGACATCGTGGTGTGCGGCGCGGAACCGCTGTTCATGACCGACTACATCTGTGTCGGCAAGGTCCACCCCGAGCGGGTCGCGGCCATCGTCAAGGGCATCGCCGAGGGCTGTGTGCTGGCCGGCTGCGCCCTGGTGGGCGGCGAGACGGCCGAGCACCCCGGTCTGCTCGGCGAGGACGACTTCGACGTCGCCGGTGCCGGCACGGGTGTCGTGGAGGCCGACCGGCTGCTGGGCGCCGACCGCATCCGCGAGGGCGACACCGTGATCGCGATGGCGTCCTCCGGGCTTCACTCCAACGGGTACTCGCTGGTGCGGCACGTCCTGCTGAACCAGGCCGGGCTGTCGCTGGACGCGCACATCGACGAGCTGGGCCGCACCCTCGGCGAGGAGCTGCTGGAGCCGACCCGGATCTACTCGCTGGACTGCCTGGCGCTCACCCGCACCACCGAGGTGCACGCCTTCAGCCACATCACCGGCGGTGGGCTCGCCGCCAACCTCGCCCGGGTGATCCCGGACGGACTGCACGCCGTGGTCGACCGCTCCACCTGGACCCCGGCACCCGTGTTCGACCTGGTCGGCCGGACCGGCGCGGTGGAACGGCTCGAGCTGGAGAAGACCCTCAACATGGGCGTCGGCATGATCGCGATCGTGCCCGCCGACTCCGCCGACGTGGCCCTGGCCACGCTGGCGGACCGGGGCGTCGACGCCTGGGTCGCGGGCGAGATCACGCAGCGTGGCGAGCACACCACGGGCGCGGCGCTGGTGGGTGACTACGCGAACTGACCTGCGGGGCCGGGGAACCGGCGGCCGGGAGACCGGCCGGGGGACCCGGCCCGCCGCCCGGGGCACCCTGTGCCGTGTGCGCGAGCAGCACAGAACCCGGTCCGTGGCGGAATCACGGACCGGGCAGTGGTCGATGCAAGGTCAAGCGCCGCGGCGACGCTGGTGCGAGGCCGAGGAGTCCTCGTCCTCTTCGTCGTCGTCGTCCTCGTACAGGTCGGCGTACCGTGCGTACAGGTCGTCGTCGTGCTCATCGTCCGCGAAGCGGTCGCCGTTCGGCGACTGGCTCGACGTCGATGCGCCCAGCTCCTCGGCCAGGCGTGAGAGGTCCATCCCACCGCTGTTGTACTTCAGCTGGCGGGCGACCTTCGTCTGCTTGGCCTTGGCCCGGCCGCGCCCCATGGCTCGACCCCCTCAACGACGGGGCTCGACAGCCCCAGAGTCTTGACACGCGTTCATGATCTGGAACGGGCTCTCGTCCGGAGAGACCGGTCCGTAGGGCTTCCACGGTACCTGAGCCCGCGGCCATACGGTACGTCGCCCGCAGGACGCGCGTGTGCGCAGGACCGTCCAGGAACCCCGTCCTTGCTGGTCAGTGGCGATTTTAACCACTTCCGGGCGGACGACCCGCCGGTCGACGTGAGAGTTGTCTCCATCCCTCCACCGGCAGGTACCGGTCAAAGATACGTCATCGGTGCGCGCACGGACGTTCACGGTCCGCAGGGACAGGGGCTGATTCGCGCCAAGCGCGCACCCGCCGTCACCCCGGCGGTGGCCCGCACCCCGGCGGTGGCCCGTCGGCGAACCAGCGGGGGCCGGCCGGGATCGCCGCCCGGCCCCCGGTGTGGTTCGTCGCACACGCAACGCCTCATCGCCCGGCTCCTGGACCCGACCTGTGGGCCGTGGCCCGGAAAGAGCGGAGGCGTGCCGGGGAGGTCGTGAGGTGCGTGCGGCCGCAGCCCGGCCCGTGCGCGGCCGCAGCCCGGCCCGGACGCCGGCGGGGCGGCCCGGTGACCGCCCGTGCACCGTCCCGCGGGCAGCGGGGTCCGCGGCGCGCCGGGCCCCGGCACCCACCGGCACCCGTCCCGCCGCGCCCGTGCGGAGCGGCTTGCCGTGCCCTGAGGGGGGCCGGGGCCCGGACGGCGTCCGAGAGCCGTCCGTGAGCCGTCCGACGGCCTGCCCGGGTGCGTCCTGCCCGGCGCGGCGGGCAGGACGCGGGTCCGGCGCCGAGCCGTCGGCGACGCCGCGGACCGCGGCCGTCACGCGCGGGCGTCGGCCATCCGCTGCTCGGCGATCCGGTCGGCCGCGGCGGCCGGCGGAATCCCGTCTTCCTTCGCACGTGCGAAGATCTCGAGCGTGGTGTCGAAGATCTTCGCGGCCTTGGCCTTGCACCGGTCGAAGTCGAAGCCGTGCAGCTCGTCGGCGACCTGGATGACACCGCCGGCGTTCACCACGTAGTCGGGTGCGTAGAGGATCCCGCGGTCGGCCAGGTCCTTCTCGATGCCCGGGTGCGCGAGCTGGTTGTTGGCCGCGCCGCACACCACCTTCGCGGTCAGCACCGGCACCGAGCGGTCGTTCAGGGCGCCGCCGAGAGCGCACGGGGCGTAGATGTCCAGGCCCTCGGTGCGGATCAGCGCCTCGGTGTCGGCGACCGTGGTGACCTGCGGGTGGGCGTCGACGACGCGCTGGACCGCCTCCGGTCGCACGTCCGTGATCACGACCTCGGCGCCCTCGTCCAGCAGGTGCTCCACCAGGTGGTGCCCGACCTTGCCCACACCGGCGATGCCCACCCTGCGCCCGCGCAGCGTGGGGTCGCCCCACAGGTGCTGGGCACTGGCGCGCATGCCCTGGTAGACGCCGAACGCGGTGAGCACCGAGGAGTCGCCGGCGCCGCCGTTCTCCGGGGAGCGGCCGGTGGTCCAGCGGCACTCGCGCGCCACGACGTCCATGTCGGCCACGTAGGTGCCGACGTCGCAGGCGGTGACGTACCGGCCGCCGAGGGAGGCGACGAACCGGCCGTAGGCGAGCAGCAGCTCCTCGGTCTTGATCAGCTCCGGGTCGCCGATGATGACGGCCTTGCCGCCGCCGTGGTCGAGCCCGGCCATGGCGTTCTTGTAGGACATGCCGCGCGAGAGGTTCAGCGCGTCGGCGACGGCCTCCTGCTCGCTGGCGTACGGGTAGAACCGGGTACCGCCCAGCGCGGGACCGAGGGCGGTGCTGTGGATGGCGATGACGGCCTTGAGGCCGCTGGCGCGGTCCTGACAGAGCACGACCTGCTCGTGACCGCCCTGTTCCGAGCGGAAGAGGGTCTGCAGGACGTCAGTGTGCGCGCCGGTTACGTCGGTCACGGTGGTGACTCCCATGAAGTAGCGGCGGGTGGGACGGGTCCCCGTGAGGGTGGCGGGGACCGTGCCAGGAGATTAGACCCTGACCCGGTGTGTCCGGGGAGCAGTGGTCGGCATCACCCTCCCCCGGAGTACGTTCCCACTCGGGCGTGGGACGATTTGCAGTGTTTTTCCGTCCGTCCGGGCGCGGGCCGGGAGGGTTCCGCCCCGGTCCGGTGGGGGAGGGAGCAGACGTGCCCACGGTGTCCTCGGTGGTCGTGCCGTACGCGGCCTACTTGCGGGTGTACGAACCGCTGGCCGCCTTCCCGGAGCCGGAGCGCAGCCACTGGTCGCACTACGCCCGCCGCTCCGACCGGCCCTCCTACCAGGACGAGCTGCGCCGTTCGCTGGCCGATCTGGTGCCCACCCCGCCGGTGGCGGTGCCGGTGCACGAGAGCCGGGACGCGTTCGTGCTGGACGTCGACGGGGTGGTGTGCGTGTGCCCCTGGCGGACCCGGCTGCGCGGCTGGCAGGCCCTGGACGGCCTCGCCGACGAGCTGCCGGCGGTGGTCCTGGACGCGGTGCTGCCCCCGGTCGTACGGCGCCAGGCCACCCAGGACTACGAGCGCTGGCGGATGGCCAACCCCGACGCCCGCCCGTGGATCCGCACGGCGACCTGGCAGGTGCCGCTGAGCTGGTTCGTGCTGGTCTCCGACGAGGAGCGGGAGTACGTCAAGGGCCCCGGGGAGCCGGACGGCGCCGGTGATTCCCTCGACGAGGCGCCGCTGCTGCGCTATCGCACCCCGATGGTGCAGGCGCGGCGGCGGGTGGCGCGGGCGCTGCGCACGCTGCGGCAGACCGTCGACGAGTCGCCGCTGATCGACGCGCTGGTGGACGTCGGGCGCTGGCTGGAGGAGTTCCACCCGCGCTCCCTGGTGGAGCTGGACTACGGCGGGCTCGTGCATCTGCTGTCGGCCGGCGACCTGGAGGACGACCACTCGGCGGCGGATGTGACCGAGGGCATCGAGGCGCTGCGGCGCGGTGACGGAGCGGGGGCGGGCGAGGCCTACGCCCGTCTCGTCCAGCGATGGCGGGCGGTGCGTGACCTGCGGTCCGCCAACTGACGCGTCATCAGAAGTGATCCCGGTCACGGACCGGGCGGGTCTCCACCGCGTACCGTCGAGGCTTATTCACGCCTGACGGGACGTAGGGCGGCGATCCGTGCCTTTGTCGCAAGGGTGACGGACGGCACGTACAAGACTCTTGCCCCGGTTGCCGCTCCTCGTGCCAAAATAGGACAAGGAGTCCGGGGAGGGCTCTCTCCGTCCAGATGTGGTGCACTATGGACGGAATCGCCGCATTGCACGCTTTGGGGGGTCCCGTGATGTCCTGGACGCCCCGTGACTGATCGTCACGGCGGCGTGACTGTCCGCTATGGCATGGTCCATCGGGTTCCGTCGCTGATGGACGCCTGGGAGGGCAATTCCATCGGTTTGGCCGACGGGGCTGGACAGATGGTGTAGTTGTAGTGCCGAGGACAAGCCGTTCGTCCTATAACCGACTCGACTCGCGTCCGCCATTTCGGGCAACGCGGGTCAAGGTGCAGAATTTAGAGGAAAGAACCGAGAAGGTTCGGTTCTCCCGAGGAGGCCGCTCATGACCGCTCGCACCCCTGATGCCGAGCCGCTGCTGACCCCGGCTGAGGTCGCCACCATGTTCCGCGTCGACCCCAAGACGGTCACGCGCTGGGCGAAGGCCGGCAAGCTCACGTCGATCCGCACGCTCGGCGGGCACCGTCGCTACCGCGAGGCCGAGGTCCGCGCCCTGCTCGCGGGCATCCCGCAGCAGCGTAGCGAGGCCTGAGCCCCCGCAGAACCGGACGAAACGGCCGGGTCCCCCAACCTGCCGAGGCGTCCGGGGCACCTCTGGCTCCATCTGACGCGGGACCTGCCCCAACAGGTTCCACACCCGGACCGCCCGAGCGATCGGGCGAGTGACGCGGGTACGTCGTCGATCGCGCTGGACTCCGCCGGGTCCAGCGCGATCTTTTTGTGCTCTTCCGCGGGCCCGTGCGGCGCGCCGGTGTGCGGCCCTGGCGGGCCCTGGGAGAGGCTGTGCGGTCGCTGCGGAAACGCCCCGCAGGGCAGTGCAATTGCACATATTAAATTGAGGCCGTGCGCGGCGGTGGTAAGGACCGTACGCGTGCAATTTCATGGCGTGACACCCGTCACACGAACGGGTGCTTGTGTCACACCGCCCAGGTGCGCTAAGAGGCGGCTTCATCCTCATCGGCCCCTGCACACAAGGGAGTTGACCGTTCAACGACCACGCGGGCAGCCGGCCCGGAAGGCGGCCGACGGGACACGCCGACCGCCCACCGGCGGCGCCCCGCGGTGCCCGGACCCGGCGGCACACCGCTCGAAGACCTGCGTGACCCGCGCCACCCGGCCCGTGTGTGACACACGGTCAGGCGCCTCTGAAAGGCCCTCAGAAGCCGCACCCGCGCCGTCCCGGACCCGCACGTGGAGACACGGCTGAAACGCCCTCACAGGGGCCTCGGAGCCTTCCGGGCTCGCACCGGCACCACGGACTGTGCACCCCCGGCGGCGCCGGGCCCGGCCGTCGGCGCCGCACCGTCCATGGCCAGCCGCAGCAGACGACGGCACACCGGGCAGCAAGGGGTGAGATGACCGAAGGACGAGGCGGCCGCGAGATGGGCGCGGAGCAGAGCCCGTGTCGCGTGCCTGGGGGATGCCGACATGCGCCACCTCCAGCGGGCCGTACGGGAACGGCCCCTGCCCTCTGGCGTACCCAGGGGACGTGACGCCGTCAAGGCACCGCGGCACACACCGGACACCACCCCGCACCCCGCCCCGCCGCGGGAGCAGCACGAAGGCCCGCCCCCTGTTCCGGGGCGGGCCTTCTCCGATGCGGTCCTGACGGGATTTGAACCCGCGGCCTCCACCTTGACAGGGTGGCGAGCACTCCAAACTGCTCCACAGGACCATCAGCGGCGCGATCGCTTGTGCGGTGCGCTGCGAGAAGAAACTGTACAGGAGCCGGGGCCCCCGGTCGAACTCACGCAACGTACCCGCACGCTCACGCCAACGCCGCGTCGATCGCCTTCACGATCCGTTTGTCCGACACCGGATACGCCGTCCCCAGCGCATGCGCGAAATAGCTGACCCGCAGCTCCTCGATCATCCAGCGGATCTCCCGCACCCGCTCCGGCACCGGCCGGCCCTGCGGCAGCTGCTCCAGCAGCCAGGCGTACTCGTCCTGCATCTCATGGACCTTCTGCATGCGCGTGGTGTCCCGCTGGACGTTCACCGGCATCTGCTGCAGACGACGGTCCGCGGCCACCAGATACCGCATCAGATCCGGCAGCCGCCGTATGCCCGCCTCCGTCACGAAGCCCGGTTTCACCAGGGCGTCCAACTGCTGCCGCACATCCGCCAGATTGGCCAGCAGCGCCGGGGAGCGCACCCCCTTCAGCCGGCGCTCGCACGCCTGCCAGGCCGCCAGCACCTGCTGCACCTGACCCACCGTCCGCACCGTCAGATCCACGATCTCCGCACGGACCGTGTCGAACAGCTTCCGGTACGACTCCTCGTCCCAGACCGGGCCGCCATGGTCCGCGATCAGCCGGTCCGCCGCAGCCGTCGCACAGTCGTCGAACAACGCCTGCATCGAACCGTGCGGATTCGCCGACAAGGCCAGCTTCTGCTGGTTCGTCAGCCGGTCACTCGCGAACTTCGCCGGATTGACCGGGATGTTCCGCAGCAGCAGCCGCCGCGTCCCCCGCCACATCGCCTCGGCCTGCTCCGCCTCGGTGTCGAACAACCGCACAGACACCGTGTCCCCGTCGTCCACCAGCGCCGGATACGCCTTCACCGGCTGACCCGCCCGACGGGTTTCGAACACCCGCGGCAACGTGCCGATCGTCCAGTCCGTCAGACCCGAACGCTCCAGCGACACACCGCCCGCACGCTCCGCACTGGCCGCGGCCGCCCGCGACAACGCCTTGCGCGCCTTGGGCTTCAGCCGCAGCTTCAGCGCCTCCAGATCCTTGTCCTCCGCCAGCTTGCGCCGCCGCTCGTCCACCACCCGGAACGTGATCTTCAGGTGGTCGGGGACCTTCGACCAGTCGAAGTCCTCCGGCTCGAACGGCACCCCGACCATCCGCTTCAGCTCACGCGCCATGGCCACCGTCAAGGGCTCCGACGACACCTGCGCCTTCTCGAGGAACGCCTTCGCATAGTTCGGTGCCGGCACATAGTTGCGGCGGATCGGCTTCGGCAGCGAACGGATCAGCTCCGTCACCAGCTCCTCGCGCAGCCCCGGGATCTGCCAGTCGAACCCCTCACCGGTGACCTGGTTCAGCACCTGCAGCGGAATGTGCACCGTCACACCGTCGGCGTCCGCACCCGGCTCGAACTGATACGTCACCCGGAACTTCAGATCCCCCTGCCGCCAGGTGTCCGGATAGTCCGCCTTGGTGACCTCCTGAGCCGACTCCCGGACGAGCATCTCCCGCTCGAAGTCCAGGAAGTCCGGCTGCTCCTGCCGCTTGCGCTTCCACCAGGAGTCGAAATGCGCCCCGGACACCACATGCGCGGGCACCCGCTGGTCGTAGAAGTCGAACAGCGTCTCGTCGTCCACGACGATGTCCCGGCGCCGCGCCCGGTGCTCCAGCTCCTCGACCTCGCTCAGGAGCCGGCGGTTGTCCGCGAAGAACTTGTGATGGGTGCGCCAGTCGCCCTCCACCAGCGCATGCCGGATGAACAGCTCCCGGCTCACCTCCGGGTCGATCCGCCCGTAGTTCACCTTCCGCCGGGCGACGATCGGCACCCCGTACAGCGTCACCTTCTCGTACGCCATCACCGCCGCCTGGTCCTTCTCCCAGTGCGGCTCGCTGTACGTCCGCTTCACCAGGTGACCCGCGAGCGGCTCCACCCACTCCGGCTCGATCCTGGCGTTCACCCGCGCCCACAGCCGCGACGTCTCCACCAGCTCCGCCGCCATCACGAACCGCGGCGGCTTCTTGAACAGCGCCGACCCCGGGAAGATCGCGAACTTCGCGTTCCGCGCCCCCAGGTACTCGTTCCGGCCACCGTCCCGGCGCGCCCCGGGACCCGAGTCCTTCGACTCCCGCACATCCTTCATCCCGATGTGCGACAGCAGACCCGCCAGCAACGAGATGTGAATACGGTCCGCCGGAGCATCCTGCTCGTTCAGATGGATCCCCATCTGCTTGGCCACCGTACGCAGCTGCGTATAGATGTCCTGCCACTCCCGGATGCGCAGGAAATTCAAGAACTCCTGCTTGCACATCCGGCGGAACGAACTGGACCCCCGCTCCTTCTGCTGCTCCCGCAGATACCGCCACAGATTCAAAAACGCGAGGAAATCGCTCGTCTCGTCCTTGAAACGGGCATGCAGCTGATCGGCCTGCGCCTGCTTGTCCGCCGGCCGCTCCCGCGGATCCTGGATCGACAGCGCGGCGGCAATGACCATGACCTCCCGCGCACACCCGTTCTTGTCCGCCTCCAGCACCATCCGCGCCAGCCGCGGATCCACCGGCAGCTGCGCCAGCTTGCGCCCGATCGGCGTGAGCCGCTTGCGCGGATCCTTCTGCGTCGGATCCAGCGCCCCCAGCTCCTGCAGCAGCTGCACACCGTCCCGGATGTTCCGGTGGTCCGGCGGATCGATGAACGGGAACTTCTCGATGTCCCCCAGACCCGCCGCCGTCATCTGCAGAATCACCGACGCCAGATTCGTCCGCAGGATCTCCGCATCGGTGAACTCCGGCCGGGAGAGGAAATCCTCCTCGCTGTACAACCGGATGCAGATACCGTCCGACGTACGGCCACAACGACCCTTGCGCTGATTCGCGCTCGCCTGCGAGATCGGCTCGATCGGCAGCCGCTGCACCTTCGTGCGGTGACTGTACCGGGAGATCCGCGCGAAACCCGGGTCGATGACGTACTTGATGCCCGGCACCGTCAACGACGTCTCCGCGACATTCGTCGCCAGCACGATCCGACGGCCCGTGTGCGGCTGGAACACCCGATGCTGCTCCGCATGCGACAGGCGCGCATACAACGGCAGCACCTCGGTGAACCGGTACTGCTTCTTGTTCAGGGCGTCCGCGGTGTCCCGGATCTCCCGCTCGCCCGAGAGGAACACCAGGATGTCCCCCGGACCCTCCGCCATCAGCTCCTCGACGGCATCGGTGATCGCGGTGATCTGGTCCCGGTCCGCGTCCTCCGAGTCCTCCTCCAGCAGCGGCCGGTACCGCACCTCGACCGGATACGTCCGCCCGCTCACCTCGATGATCGGCGCATCACCGAAATGCCGGGAGAACCGCTCCGGATCGATCGTCGCCGACGTGATCACGACCTTCAGATCCGGCCGCCGCGGCAGCAGCTGCGCCAGATACCCCAGCAGAAAGTCGATGTTCAGCGACCGCTCGTGCGCCTCGTCGATGATGATCGTGTCGTAGGCGCGCAGCTCCCGGTCGTTCTGGATCTCCGCCAGCAGGATGCCGTCCGTCATCAGCTTGATGAACGTGGCCTGTGGATCCACCTGATCGGTGAATCGCACCTTCCAGCCGACCGCATCGCCGAGCGGCGTCTCGAGTTCCTCCGCCACCCGCTCCGCAACCGTCCGGGCGGCGATACGACGCGGCTGGGTGTGCCCGATCATCCCGCGCACCCCACGGCCCAGCTCCAGACAGATCTTCGGGATCTGCGTCGTCTTCCCGGACCCGGTCTCACCGGCGATCACGACCACCTGATGGTCCCGGATCGCCTGCGCGATCTCGTCCTTCTTCTGGCTGACCGGCAGCTGCTCCGGATAGCGGACCTTAGGCACACGGGCGCGCCGCGCCGCGATCCGTGCCTCGGCCTTGTCGATCTCCCCCTCGATCTCGGCGAGGACGGCCGCGCGGGCCTCCGGCTTGCGGATCCTGCGTGCGCCGTCGAGCCGCCGCCCGAGCCGGTGCGCATCACGCAGCGACAGCTCGGCCAGACGGGAGGCGAGGGAGCCCAGGGCGGGGGCGGAGTGCGTAGACATACGCGAACCAGGATCTCACCTCCGGGAAATCCCACGCGAACCCATTTACGGCGGGCCGCGGCACCCACCCCGAAGCGGCCGCCGCCCCGGGGCGCCCCTGCGAGTGACGGACAGGTGCTCGCCCGTCCCGCCGGCGTCACCGACAACCGCCGCCTGCGCTCCCTGGGCCGACAGCCGGGGCTGGCTCCCCGGCAGCGGACGTGGACGCTCCTACCCGGCCGCCCCGGCCGCTGACCGGTCGAAGGGCACCAGCCCGGGACACCCCGGGACACAACAAGGCCCCGATCCGAAGATCGGGGCCTGTGCTGTGGCTGGGGCCGGGGTCGAACCGGCGACCTTCCGCTTTTCAGGCGGACGCTCGTACCAACTGAGCTACCCAGCCGCCAAGACCTCTTCCGAAGTCTTTGCGGTCCTGACGGGATTTGAACCCGCGGCCTCCACCTTGACAGGGTGGCGAGCACTCCAAACTGCTCCACAGGACCATGTGGTTGCGCGGAACCGATGAAGCCAAGTTTCGCACATCGTCTTGCGTGCCCCCAACGGGATTCGAACCCGTGCTACCGCCTTGAAAGGGCGGCGTCCTAGGCCGCTAGACGATGAGGGCTATCGGCCCGCCTGGGCGCTTCTCAGCGCGTCGGGGACGTGAGAAGCATATGGGATGGTGAGGGGTATCGCCAAAACCGTTCATCGGGGCGAGGGCGAGGAGGACGTCGGCGCGGGGGAGGCGCCGGGCCGGTTCTCCTCCGGGAGATGGCGGCTGACCTCGGCCGTCGCCTCGCCCAGCCCGCCCAGTTCGATCTCGTCCCAGGCCTGCAGGCGCCGGTTGTCGCGGTCGAAGTAGAGGATCGAGGCCTCCACCGGTGCGGGGCGCTCCTGCTCCACCGCGCGCAGCCCGCTGCCGCCGGTCGAGCCCTCCACGCGCAGCCGGGTGCCGAAGGGCAGGATCTCGGTGTCCTCGTGATGCAGGTGGCCGCAGAGCACCAGCGGCACGGTGCCGTCCGTCTCGCGGGCCGCGGCCGGTTCGTGGACGACGGCGACGTCCACCGGGGTGCCGGCGGAGCGCTGGGCGCGCAGTGCGGTGGCCAGGCGGTCGCCTGCCAGGCGTTCGGCGGCGTCTCCGCCGGGTGCCACGGAGCGGTCGGGGGTGAACTGGGGGTCGCCGATGCCGGCGAAGCGCAGGCCGGCGACGGTCTCGGCGCGGCCGTCGTCGAGGACGTGCACGTTCTTCATGCGCTCCAGGTAGCGCTGGGTGGTGGCCGAGTCGTGGTTGCCGCGGACCCAGACGTACGGCACGCCGAGGTCCTCGATGGGGTCGAGGAAGCTGTTCTCGGCGGCGGTGCCGTGGTCCATGGTGTCGCCGGAGTCGACGATCACGTCGACCTGGTACTGCTGCACCAGCGAGTCGATGATCTTCCAGCTCGCCGGGTTGAGGTGGATGTCGGAGACGTGCAGGACCCGGATGGTCGTGGGGTCGGGCCGGTAGACGGGCAGCGTGGAGGTGGTCTCGTACAGCTTGGTGACGTTGGTGACGAGGCGGGCCAGCTCCTGCTGGTAGGCGTCGAACTCGGTGACGATGCTGCGTGCGTTGCCGACGAGCGAGGGGGCCGAGGACAGCAGGCCGGAGTACCTCGGTTCGAGTACCGATTTGGGGTTCCAGGTGGCGTAGGCCGTGGCTCCCGAGGCGCCGAGCAGGGCGAGGGCGAGGCCGCCGGCTGCCAGGGCGCGGCGTGGTCGCCGGTAGACGGCCAGGCCGAGGGTGGTGGCGCCGAGGAGCACGGCGGCGCAGGAGCGCAGGGCCACGTCGAGGGCGGCGTGCTCGACGTCGTGGACCACCTGGTGTTGCAGGCCGGAGATCCGTTCGGGGTGGTTGACGAGGTCCTGGGCGCGTTCGGGGTCGAGCTGGTCGACGTCGACGTCGAGGCGGACGGGTGCGGTGTGGCTGTCCAGGCGCAGTGCGCCGAGCGGGGAGACGGTGATCTCGGTGCCGCCGCCGAGGGAGGGGCGCAGGGCCATCGTGGTGTTCACGGGGCCGACGGGGACGTGGACGGTGCCCACGGTGAGCAGTCCGAGCCAGGCTCCGGCGAGGGCGACGGCGATCAGGCCGAGGGCGCGGAGCCAGGGGGTGCGCCGTGGTGCCAGGGCGGGTGAGGCGGGTGCTCGTCCCGCGCGGTGCTTCCACCGGGTGCGGCCGGTGCCGCCGGGGCCGGTGGTGCGGTGGCGGCGGCCGGTGGGGTGGGTGAGGCGGGTGACGAGGCGGCTGAGGGCTGCGAGGCGGAGGCGGGCCATCGGGCTCCTACGCCGGGGTCAGGCCGGGTGCGCCGGCCCGGGGGCCGTGCTGTCGGGGTCGGTGGGCTGGTGGGGTGAGCGGGCGGGCCGGCCCTGTGGGTGTGCGATGCCCGGGCGCCGCTGTGGCGCCGTGTTCCGCCCTGCGCTGCACGGCACGAGACCCCGCTCCTCGGTTCGGCGTGATCGAACGAATGGCCCTAGTCGGCTATGCCCGTCCGTGGCGCCGGATATGCGTGGTGTGTACGCCCGGTGGGGGCGGGGTGAAGCGGGCCGGGCCGGGAGGTGCGCCCGGGAAAGGGGGTGCGGGCCGGGTGCGGGGGCGGGGGTGTCCCGGACAATGGCCGTGTGCTGGAGATGACGCGCGAGGAGTTCGAGGAACTGGTCGCCGAGGCCCTGGACCGGATCCCGCCGGAGCTGGCGCGGCTGATGGACAACGTCGCGGTGTTCGTCGAGGACGAGCCGCCCGCGGACGATCCCGAGCTGCTCGGGCTGTACGAGGGTGTCCCGCTGACCGAGCGCGGGGAGTGGTACGCGGGCGTGCTGCCGGACCGGATCACGATCTACCGGGGACCGACGCTGCGGATGTGCCAGACGCGGGAGGAGGTCGTCTCGGAGGCGGAGATCACCGTGGTGCATGAGATCGCCCACCATTTCGGCATCGACGACGCCCGCCTGCACGCGCTGGGCTACGGCTGACAAAGGCGCCGGCGGCGCCGCGCCCGGCGCGGTGCGGGTGCGGCGTGTCCTCTTGCGGGCGTGGGGAGTTGGGCACGGGGACTTCGTCGTTGTCGAAAGGTGGCTGCCGTGCGCCCCGTGTACGCATCTGTCCGTCTTGCCGCCGCGGTCGTCGCCGTCACGGCCGCAGCGGGCTGTGTGAGCGTGGGCGGGGATGCGGGGGACACGGCGCGGCCGTCGCACTCGGCGGGGCGGCGGGCCGGTTCGACTCCCGACGGGGGGACGGAGGTGTCCGGCGGTATCACCGGGCGGGCCGGGGGCGGCAGGGGCGGCTCCGGTGGGCCCGGGGCGGACCACCGGCCCGGCGGGGACGGTGCGCGGCCGTCGGCCGAGGCTTCCGGGACGGTGACGGGCAGCGCGCCGGCGGCGACACCGGGCGGCCGGACGGAGCCGTCCGAGCGGCCGGGTCCCGGGGTTCCGGTCCCGGAGGAGCCGGAGCCGTCCGCGACGTCCGTGGCGCCTCCGTCGGTACCGCCGGAGTCCTCGCCGTCGCCGTCCCCGACGGCGGAGCCCACACAGGCCGAGCCGTCGCCGTCGGCTTCCGAGACCGGCGCCGGTACGCAGCTGGATCATCAGGAGCTGGTCCCGGAACCCGAACCGGAACCAGAGCGGGTGCCGAGGTGGGCGGGGCTGGGCCGGGTGGGGGAGGTGCGGGTCTGACGCCGGGCCGGCGGTCGGGCCGGGTGCCCTCGGGGCCGGCCCGTGGCCCGGTCCGGGTGGCCGGCCGGGCTGCTGATGGCCTGCGGACGGCCACGGTCGGCCTGCGGTTCGTCGGCCGGTTTGCTTTCAGGGCCGGTCGGTGCGTATGGTGGTAGATCGTTTGATCCCATTTGCCCGGCGCCCCTCAGAGCGCGCCGTGTGGCGCGTACTCTCCTTTGCCGTGGCGGACCGCATCGAGGCGGTCATGATGCGAAAACACGGAGTTGACGGGCGCGTGCCGACAGGACTCCGGAAGGTTTCGCATTCGCATGACCCTTGCCAGTACCGACCACGTCGTCGTGCCCGTCAGCGCCGAGGACACCGCCGGGAGCCAGGAGGCTCCCGAGACCACCGTTTCCGTCGCCGAGGGGACCGCGGCGCCTGCCGGGGAGTCCGGAGCGCGCGAGCTGACCTTCGCCGATCTGGGGCTGCCCGAGAGCGTGGTGCGCAAGCTCGCGCAGAACGGCGTGACCGTTCCCTTCCCGATCCAGGCGGCGACCATCCCGGACGCCCTGGCGGGCAAGGACATCCTCGGCCGGGGCCGCACCGGTTCCGGCAAGACCCTCTCCTTCGGTCTGCCGACCCTGGCCCGGCTGGCCGGCGGCCGCACCGAGAAGAAGCGTCCGCGGGCCGTGATCCTCACGCCGACCCGTGAACTGGCCATGCAGGTGGCGGACGCGCTCCAGCCGTACGGCGACGTGCTCGGGCTGCGGATGAAGGTGGTCTGCGGCGGCACGTCGATGGGCAACCAGATCTACGCCCTGGAGAAGGGCGTCGACGTCCTGGTCGCCACCCCGGGCCGGCTCCGCGACATCATCGACCGCGGTGCCTGCTCGCTCGAGGACGTGCGCATCGCGGTGCTCGACGAGGCGGACCAGATGTCCGACCTGGGCTTCCTGCCGGAGGTCACCGAGCTGCTCGACCAGGTCCCGGCGGGCGGCCAGCGGATGCTGTTCTCCGCGACGATGGAGAACGAGATCAAGACACTCGTGGACCGCTATCTGACCGACCCGGTCAGTCACGAGGTGGACGCCGCCCAGGGTGCGGTGACGACCATGTCGCATCACATCCTGATCGTGAAGCCCAAGGACAAGGCGCCGGTCACGGCCGCGATCGCCTCCCGCAAGGGCCGCACCATCATCTTCGTGCGCACCCAGCTGGGTGCCGACCGTGTCGCCGAGCAGCTGCGTGCCGCCGGGGTGAAGGCCGACGCGCTGCACGGCGGCATGACCCAGGGCGCCCGGACGCGCACCCTGGCCGATTTCAAGGACGGGTACGTCAACGTCCTGGTCGCCACGGACGTCGCCGCGCGCGGCATCCACGTCGACGGCATCGACCTCGTCCTCAACGTGGACCCGGCCGGTGACCACAAGGACTACCTGCACCGTGCCGGCCGTACCGCGCGGGCCGGCCGTACGGGCACCGTGGTGTCGCTGGCCCTGCCGCACCAGCGTCGGCAGATCTTCCGCCTGATGGAGGACGCGGGGGTGGACGCCACCCGTCACGTCATCCAGGGCGGTGCGGCCTTCGACCCGGAGGTCGCCGAGATCACCGGTGCCCGGTCGATGACCGAGGTGCAGGCGGAGGCGGCGGCCAACGCGGCGCAGCAGGCCGAGCGTGAGGTCGCGTATCTGACCCGGCACCTGGAGCGGGCGCAGCGCCGCGCCGAGGAACTGCGCGAGGAGGCCGACCGGCTGATCGCCCGCGTGGCGCGGGAGCGGGGCGAGGACCCCGAGGCAGCGGTGGCCCAGGCGCAGGCAGAGGCGGCGCGGGTGGCCGAGGCGTCGGTGCCGGAGCAGCCGGGACCGCAGGACGTGGACCGTACGGAACGCGGCTTCCGCCGGGACGACCGTGACCGTGACCGTGACCGCGACCGCGACCGTGGCCGGGGCTTCGACCGCGACCGTGGCGGGCGTTCGTACGAGCGGCGGGACGACCGGGGCGGCTTCCGCCGGGAGGACAGG
The DNA here is from genome assembly GCF_045209695.1 of Streptomyces thermoviolaceus. Taxonomy (NCBI): domain Bacteria; kingdom Bacillati; phylum Actinomycetota; class Actinomycetes; order Kitasatosporales; family Streptomycetaceae; genus Streptomyces; species Streptomyces thermoviolaceus. The sequence goes on from NZ_CP109280.1 coordinate 3,266,145, forward strand.
GGCGACCGTGGCGACCGGGGTTTCCGCCGGGACGACCGGCCCGCGCGCTCCTTCGACCGTGACCGGGACCAGGACCGCGACCGCGGTTTCGCGCGCCGCGACGACGATCGTGGTGACCGGGGTGACCGGGGCGGCCGGGGCTTCCGCCGGGACGACCGTGACCGCGACCGGGAGCGCGGCTTCGACCGCGACCGCTTCGACCGCGACCGTGGCGGACGTAGCTACGACCGGCGGGACGACCGGGGCGGCTTCGGCCGTGACCGAGGAGACCGTGACCGGGACCGTGGTTTCGACCGGGACCGTGGTTTCGACCGGGACCGTTCCTCCCGCTCCTTCGACCGGCGGGACGACCGGGGCGGTTTCCGCCGGGACGACCGTCCGGCGCGCCGTGACGAGCGGGGCGGGCACCGGGGCGGCGACCGCCCGTACAACCGGGACCGCCGTGACGACCGCCCCGGCTTCCGCTCGGGCGGCCACGAGCGGCCCCACGGCCGCCGGGACGATCACCGCGGTGGCGGCTCCTTCGGCCGCCGCGAGGACAAGCCGCGCTGGAAGCGCAACGGCTGACGCCGTGTGAGGCGATCCGGCAGGGCCCGTACGACCTGGTTCGTACGGGCCCTGTCCGTCGGGTGCTGGGCAGGATCGATTCGGAACGTGGCGCGGATCACACTCTCCGGCTCGCCCGCCCGCCGGGTGACCGGCGCCCCGCACCCGCCGACCGGCCGATCCGTGACGCGCAGGTACCGGCTTGCCGATACCCGATCTGCGCGGCGGCCTCCTCGGGCTATGCTCGGGGAGGCACCATCGCCCTGGGCCCTTAGCTCAATTGGCAGAGCAGTGGACTTTTAATCCATTGGTTGTGGGTTCGAGTCCCACAGGGCCTACGGCTGGTAGGCGGGGGATATGGCCCCTGACCTGCTACGCAGCGTCCGAGCCGGCGTCAGCTGGCTCGGACGCTGCTTCGTTTCCGGGCTCCTGCGTGAGCGATGCGTGAGCGGGAAGCGCGGCCACCTGCGGCGGTTTTGTGTGAGACCGCCCTCAGCGGATACCCGGCGGGCGTGAGGTACGGCAGTGTGCCCCACGAGTGGGCCGTCTGCCCCGGATGTCTCCATGAGCCTCGGCAGGCGGTGCGCTCCTTACGGGCCTTACGGGTGAGCCCGTCCGGTGCTGCGGGTCGAGTCGGCCGGCGGCGTACGGTGGAGATACCGAGGGCATCACGCACTCCGGCCGTCCTGCCGGGTCGTCCTCGGCGAGAGACGAACCCCGGGCCGTCCGAGCGGCGGTGCGGAGACGGGTCGGCAATCATGCCCGCCGCGATCACAACAACTCCGCACCCTTCCCTGGTCGTTGCGTTTCCCTGCCGAAGGGCGGGGTGATGGCCGTGCAGCGCCTGGACATCCACCGGCGTGACCGGGGGGAGCGGGCCCTCGTCACGCTCGTCGGCGACATCTGGCCGGCCTCGGCGCCCCTGCTGCGGGCCGCGCTGGAGCAGTGCCTGCGCGACGGCATGACCGCCATCGACGTCGATCTCACCACGGTCGGCTCCTGTGACGCCAAGGGCCTGGACGTCTTCCTGGCGGCGTCACGGCATGCCGGCCGCGTGCACGCCTGCCTGCACCTGCACCATCCGTGCGCGCAGATCACCCGGCTCCTCGCCTTCACCGGCTCCGCGCCCCTGCTCCGCGATCTGCTGGACCCGTCCGCGGCGGGTCCGTCGGCCGGCGGGACGCAGACGTCCGGCGACCGCGCCGGTGCGCCGGTCGTCAAGGACGGGATCCGCCTGCGCAGGCTGACTCGCCGGCAGGTGGAGGGGATGAGCGAGGACATCGCCGACCTGGCCGTGGCCGGCCCCTTCCTGCGGGACGACTTCCTGCGGCGGCTTGCCGTCAGCGCCCGACGGCCTGGCTTCGCGCTGCTGGTGGCCGAGACGACGGTGTTGGTGGGGTGCGTCTTCGGGTTTCCGGTGAGTCCCGTCAGCCGGTCCGAGCAGGGGTTGCAGGAGAGCGTCCAACGGCTCACCGGCTGTGCCCGGTTCCTGCTCCTCACCCAGGTCGTGGCGCACCAGCACCCACAGCGCCGCGACATCGGCCGCCGTCTGCAACAGCGTCTGCTGGCCGATGAGCGCACCGAGCTCGGAGTGGCCTTGCTGATTCCGGCCGACCGGGCCGGACAAGCCGCCTACGACTCGTGGGGCTGGCGGAACCACGGGGAGATGGTCGGGCTGCCCGGTCGGGGCGCTCCTTGCGTGCTGACCCTGTTCCGGGAGAGCGGATCTTCGCTGCCTGCGCCTCGGGCCGCCGTTCCAAGCCGGGCGTAGCCTTGAAGACACCGAGAGCATGTCGGGCGCATGATCAGGACAGCGCCGTTCCCGGCGAGTGGCGAACGAGGGCAGCTCCAGGCCGCCCGGACGGGATCGCACGATGGACTCCCCCACACCGCCCGCAGGAAACCGGCCGCCGAGTGACGCGCACACGTACAGGATGCCGCTGGCCCGGCTGAGGCTCACGCCGGAGGCCAGCCACGGCCCGCTGGACGGAGCGTGGTGGCCGCGTTGCGACGCCCTGGAACTGGAGCTGCCCGCGCTCGTGGGCTCGCTCGACCCCGGCCGTGGCACGGTCACCCGCGTCACGGTCGGCGCTGCGGCCTGGCCTGACGCGCCACTGACCGTGTCGGCGCCGGACCACGTGATCGAGGTCGTCCTGAGCGACGCCACCGCCGAGGAGCATGCCATCACCCTGGACTGCGGCACCCTGGGGCGCTGGGAGCTGCTGGTCGTCCCGCCCGACGAGCCGGCCGGAACCGCCGAATGCCTGTTGACCGCCGCCGCCGATCCGTGGAATCCGCTGTCGGCTCAGCGCACCTTGGCACATGTCGAGGACAGCTTCGGCCGGGAGGGCGCAGGGGAACAGCACGGCCCATGATGGAGTGATGGGACGGGTAGTCCATTCGCCGGTCGACCCCGCCGCCGATGTCCGTGTGGATCACGGTGGGTGAGCTGATGACGGCCGAACCGGGCACGGACCGCTCCGAGAGCTTCGGGGAAGCGCTTCTGGGGGCGGTTCTCGACCGGGCGCACGAGCTCCCGCCCCACCTCATCGGACCGCTGGTCGCCGACGTGGTGGAGCGGCTCGGCGGCCGCCGTCCGCAGGTGCTGCTCCAGGACTACGGCCAGTTGCTGCTCGTACCTCTGCGCGGTGAGGGCCTCACGGGCGGGGATCCGCAGGACATCGACGCTTCCGTCGCGGGCCGGTGCTTTCTCGACGCCCAGCCCGTCGAGATGCCCGAGGCCGACGGCGTACGGGTCCACCTGCCGCTGCTGGACGGCGGCGACCAGGTGGGCGTCATGGCCGTGACGCTGGACCGGGTCGATGACGACGACCGGCGGCTGCTGGCCAGGCTCTCCGGCCTGGTTGCCGACCTGCTGGTGACCAAGCACGGCTACTCCGACCTGTTCTTCTCCACCCGCCGCGGTGAACCGATGAGCGTCGCCGCCGAGATCCAGTGGTCCCTGCTGCCGCCTCTGGCCATGGTCATGCCGCGGGTCGCCGTGGCCGGGATCCTGGAGCCCGCCTACGACGTGGCGGGGGACAGCTTCGACTACGCGCTCAACGGTGACATCCTCCACGTGGCCATGATCGACGCGATGGGGCACGGCCTGGGCGCGGCCACCATGGCCACCGTGGCCATCGGCGCCTACCGTCACGCCCGCCGCCTCGGCACCGGCCTGTCGGAGATCTACGCCGCCATGGACGTCGCCGTGGTACACCAGTTCGGCCCGGACCACTTCGTCACCGCCCAGATGATGCGGCTGGACACGGCCACGGGGCGGATGCACTGGGTCAATGCGGGACACCCGCCACCGATACTCGTGCGCGATCACCGCGTCGCGCGTCGGCTGGTCGCCCCCACGACCCTCCCGGTCGGCCTGGGCGGGCCGGCGCCGGAGGTCAGTGAGCTGGACCTGGAGCGTGGAGACCGCGTCCTCTGCTTCACGGACGGACTGATCGAGGAACACGCCGTGGGTGAGGAGCAGTTCGGTGAGGACCAGCTGATCGACTGCGTGAACCGGCTGGAGAGGACCGGTCGCGGGGTCCGGGCGGTGGCGCGCTCCCTGTCGCACACCCTCAAGCGAGCACGGGGCGGACACACGACGGACGACGCGACGCTGCTCCTGGTGGAGTGGCGCGGCTGACCGCACCACCGGCAACGACGAAGGTCAGCCGGGGGGCCGTCGCGACCTTCCTGGGACTCTTGAAGTTCATCGCCACGGCAAGATCCTCCGTCGCGAGTCGTTCTCGGAAGCCGCGGACCGTGGAAGCGTCAGGCCACGCCGATTGGAGACGAAGAAGCCTCGGCCGAAGTGTCAGTTCATATTTACAGCGCGCGTGGAAGCTGGCGTCGCAGATGACAGCGCCCATGTGGGTCCACCCACCTGGCGGGTGGAACGGGCCGTCGCCGAGGACAGACCGAACGTGTGCAGCGAGCCGCTGAGCGGGGCTGAGCAGGGCCATGGGCCTATGTTGGCTCGTCGGTCCGAGAATCGGGGCGGGAACAAACACGAATGTTCCGGGGTAGGGCATGGCGGCGCTGGTGGCGAACGTCGCCTCCTTGGCACCATGCGTCGCGGATCGTAAGTTCGAGTCGGCTCCCAGGAGCCTCCCCGGTGGAGCTGGCCGCCGCTTACACGCTGGGGTACCACTGGAATCCCGCCCTGGCCACGGGGCTCGTGCCGCGGGGGAACGGCAGGCTCTTCCGAGACCAGGGCGGGGGCTCAACTGCGTCGCAGGAACCTGCTCTGGCCGCGGTGCCTGCCGGTACGTCGGGCCGAGGGCGGTCCCGCGACCGTGGCTGCGGGAGAGGGATCAGAGGAAGCCGGTTCGTCCCTGCTGAGCAGCGACTCCCAGACGCGCGCTTGGAGTTCGCGGATGCAGGGCCCGCACGCGTACATGGGAGCCTGAGCGCCGGCGACGCTCGCGGGGCCGATCCACAGCACGCGTGTCCAGCGTCGGCCGCAGTAGAGCCAGCAGAAACCGTCGACCCATTCGTTGCCGTCGTCCGTGGCTGCTGGGGCGGGTAGCCCGCCCCGGGCGAATTCCGCGATCCCGGGTATCACCCTGTGCTGTAAGGCGATTTCCGTCAGCATGGTTCGTCGGCTTCCTCGATCAGGATCCCTGGGTCACCGCGGAAGCACTCTCCTGCTTCTCGCCGTCGGAGAACAGCAGGGTGGGCTCGGCGAGGATGTCGCGGCCGGCCTCGCTCTTGTAGATCTCGTCGACGCTGCCGAACCGGGCCTGGGAGTAGTCGAGCCCCAGAAGATCGGCGGCCTGGCGAACGGACGCCTCGTCGGGCCCCTCGATCTCCAGGAACGTGGGGAGGTCGGGCCAGGTGTCGAAGTCGAAGGCGACCTCTCCCAGGCGCCACTCCTCGCGGTAGTTCTCCTGGTAGCGGACCTCGGTGAGGCCGACCCGACGGAGGATGTCGGCCATGGCGTGCAGGTCGGCGACCTCGGTCTCGATCTCCTTGGTGCCGTCGATCGTCGTGGCGTCGGTGACCTGCTTGAGCGTGAGCGTTGAGCGGGTGCCCTCGTCCCGCAGACGGAGCCACGCCCCGCCGTCGAGGGAGTCGTTCTCGAAGATCTTGCGGGTGAGGAGAGTGCGGGGAAGCGCCTGGACGGCGCCGAGGGCAGCCAGCTTGGCCTGCAGGCCGGCGACGTCGACGGCCAGGAACTTCGCCTCATACTCGTGCTTCATGGATCCTTCTCTCAGAGACGGTCGGTGAGGGTGGACGAACGGGCCGCCAGGAGCAGGCCCATGCGATGGATGTGGTCGTGTGGCTGGCCGATGTGAGGCCGCTCGGTGAACTCGTTCGTGCGCAAGGTGAGCAGCACGTCCCAGCCCCCGAGGAAGTGACGGTGCAGGCGCTCCGGAGAGGTGTAGTGCTCCACCAAGTGATGGCGCTTTTCCACGGGCATCATGAACTCCGCACCGAACACACCGCCCGGGCGGACCAGGCGCTGCATGCGATCGACGAACTCGGCGAGAGGGCGGTGGTGGTTGGCACTGTAGTGCCACGAGCAGCTAGTCCAGACCGCCTCGCACGGCACGTCCAAAGGTTTCCCCGAGAGGAAGTCCTCTTCGATCACCTGCACACGGTCGTGGAGTTCCTCCAGCTTGAGCCGGTCGATCAACCCCATGGCGTGCACCTGGCTGTCACCCGGGAGGCGTACCTCACCTCCATGCACGGCGAGCGCGTCGCGTTCGATGGCCACTACGCGGTACCCGGCGGCGGCCAGGGGCAGGACGAACTTGCCGTCGCTCGCACCGACGACGGCGACGGTGGAGTCAGGAGCAACACGTTCCCGCAGGGTCGCGAGGTACTGAGGGAAGAAGGTGAGGGTGTGCTCCCACAAGCTCTGTGTCTGCATGGGAGGGCGCTCCTTGCGTATCGGTGGCGGTGATCACGCGGAGGACTTGTTCGGGGGTGAGCCCTGTGGTGTCGATGCGTCGCATCGGGAACGAGGCGTAGGCATCCGCCACTTGGTCCGTGACGGTCTCCGCCAGCGCGTCCCATCGCGATATCGGCTTGTCCCGGGCTGCGAGGCGGCGCCGGCGTTCGTCGTCAGCGCAGACGAGGTAGTACGTGACGGGAGTCGGCAGCCAGGCCGGCAGAGTGACGCCGAGCCGGGCGCCCAAGGCTCGGTGGCTGGTTAGACACCGGGCGAAATAGCTCTCCACGACAACCGGAACGCCGCTTCTGAGGAGCCGCTGGATCTCTTCGGCTGCTGTGAACAGTGCGGAGAGGTAGAGGCACATCCGAGCCTCGACGTTCGTCCGCCTGTCCACCTCGCGCCTGAGGGGCTGGTAGAAGGCTGGCACGGTGGGCACAAGGACGGCTTGACGGGCAACGGCGAGCATCGGAGCGATCGTCGACTTCCCAGTGCCCCGTAAGCCTTCCAGGCTCTCGAATCTCGGCTGGTCAGGCACGGGCGTACACCACGTCCGGTACGGAGAGCGTGAGCTCGTCGGTGGCGGAGGGCCTGTGAACGATGCGGTTCGCGGCCTTCTCGTACCAGAACGCGTGGGAGTCCTTGCCCACCGCCTTGCAGGACATGGTGAGCGCACCGCGCGGGTCGGCCTCGATCCGGTCGATCTCGCGAGGACCGCCGGGCGGAGCGCAGACCTCCGGAGCACCGTGCTCGGAGAGGTCCTCGTCGACGATCACCTCAAGCGGCAGCCTGGTCTGCGCGAGCTCTTCGCGGAGCCGGCCGTAGGCGGCCGTGTCCGTGACCAGCAGCTCGGGGTGGTCGGCTGCATTGCCTACCGGCCGCAGGTGGTGGAGCTTCAGTTGCCGGACTCCGAGCTGCCCGAGGATGCTGGCGAGAGGGAGGACCTCGCCGATGTTGTGAGAGGTCACGGTCATGGTCGCGCCCGTCGGGACACCGAGGTCCCGTGCGAGGCTGAGTGAGCTGAGGGCGCTCTGGTAGCTGCCGCGCTTGCGGATGCCGTCGTTGGTCGAGCCAACGCCCTCCAAAGAGACCCGGAGCAGGTCCAGGTGTGGAGCGATCTCGGTCAGGCGGCGCTCGATCCGGTATCCGTTGGTGCAGATCTCGACGCGCTGGCCCAGTTCCTCCTTGGCGTGCCGGACGACCTGCGGGAGCTCCCGGTGGACGAACGGTTCCCCGCCAAGGAGGGTGACGGCCTCCGTGCCGTATTCGTCTCGCATCAGGGTGAGGAGTCTGACGGCTTCCTCGGCGGTGAAGGCGTCGGCGTACTGAAGTCGCTTGCCGTGGAAGCAGTGCAGGCACGTGAAGTTGCAGCGGTACAAAAGCTGCAGGTACAGCATCCGGATCTTCCTGATCCCGGTGACTTCCCCGATCACATGGGCTCGTTCGGCTGACTGCCTGGTGGGAACCCCGATGGTGGCGGTTTGCCAGGGGACCTCGTCACCGCGTTCGGGGACGGTCCGAGGACGTCCTGGGACGTTTTACGCGTCCGCGAAGGACTCCAGGATTCCGAGAACCCGCCTGGTGTCCGACAGGTCGGGGAGGATGTCGTAGGCGCCGGCAGCGGCCAGCTCCTCGGCACTGTGGACACCAGAGGCGACCGCAAGGATTGCGGAACCAGTGGCGAGGGCGGCTTCCACGTCGCGGGGGGTGTCTCCCACCAGGACGACGGGCACATCGGCCGCAACGCCACGGAGCTGCTGTATGCGTTCACGCGCGACCGCGACAAGTTGGGGACGGAGCTCGGCGTCTGCTCCGTAGGCGCCAGCAGGCAGATCCAACAGCGAGTCGAGGCCGAATGCGGAAAGCTTCACCTGAGCGTTGGCGGCGATGTTGCCGGTCAGGACAGAGGAGACCCAACCACTTCGTGCGGCAGCGGCCTTGAGTACCTCGTGAACCCCTGGCAAAGCCGTCCCGCGCAGGCGCAGATCATCAAGGCGGTCATGCCCAGCTTGCGCGAGGGTGGCCTCGATGACGGACCACTCGGGTACAGGTAGCCCGTCACGAAGGAACATGTCGCGCATGATGAGTCGATCCGTGCGCCCCTCGGTACGCGCCGGCTCCGACGGTTCGCGTCCCGCGAGTGATGAGAAAGCGGCAGCGTAGATCTCCTTGCTGACCCCCGCGTTCTCGATGAGGGTGTGGTCGATGTCCCACAGGACGATGAGCTCCATGGCGCCAGGGTAGGCAGTCCCTTCGGAGCTCTGCTTCCGTGACAACGTCCCATAACGTCCTTGCGCGATCATGCATGGGGCCGCTTCCATGGCTCCTGTGAACGACCGACTGCACTCTGTGCTCGCGCAGCGCGGCGTCTCGCCCGAATCGCTCGCGGAAGTCTGCGAGGTGGACCCCAAGACGGTGAGCCGGTGGCTGGGAGGGCGTGTTCCACACGCACGGCATCGCTTCCGCGTCGCCCGCCACCTGCGCGTGGAAGAGACCTTCCTTTGGCCGGCGTCGCCTCGACGGCCCGGCCGAGCGCGTGACGGGTTAGGCACCGAACTGGTCGGCACTTATCAGAACCGGGCCAGTGTGCCGCGGGACGTCTGGCTCTCGCTGCTGCGCGAAGCCCAGCACGAGATCGGTGTCCTCGTCTTCTCCGGCACGTTCTTCGCGCAGTCCAATCCGCACGTAGCCAAGATGCTCTCCGAGCGCGCGGCGGAGGGGGTCCGGGTGCGCCTGTGCTTCGGTGACCCGGACGGTCAGGCCGTCGCGATCCGAGGCCGCGAAGAGGGAATCGGCGACACTCTTGCTGCCAAGATCCGAGCATCACTGACGTACTACCGACCCCTGCTGGGCGAGGCAGGGTGTGCCGTACGCCTCCACGACACCACGCTCTACACGTCCATGTTCCGCTACGACGACAACCTCCTGGTCAACCCCCACATCTGGGGGCAACCGGCCAGCGCCAACCCCCTGCTCCACCTCAAGAGGACTGAAGGCACTGGGTGGTTCGACAGTTACGCTCAGAGCTTCGATGCCGTCTGGGCCGCCGCGCGGCCGTGGACGCCCGACCACGAGAGGACCACCGCCCATGGGCAGGACTGAGTACTACAACGACCCGGCCGCCCCGAAGGCAAACACCCTCATCCCTGCCAGCAACCTGCTCGTCGTCGACGAGGCCGGAGCCATTCTTCTCCAGCGCCGCCGTGACACCGGCCAGTGGGCGCTTCCCGGGGGCGCACAGGACATCGGCGAGACCGCGGCAGAGTGCGCGGTACGCGAGTGCCTGGAAGAGACCGGCATCATCGCCGAGATCACCGGCTTCCTCGGCGTCTACACCAACCCGAACCACATCGTCGCCTACAGCGACGGAGAGATCCGCCAACAGTACGAGAACACGTACATCGGCCGTCCCATCGGCGGAGCTCCCACGATCAACGACGAGGCTGACGGGGTGCGCTTCGTCCAGCCGGCCGACCTCGACCAGTACGACATCCACCCGAGCATGCGCCAGCAGATCGGGGACTACCTGGCCGGCACCTATCCCTACCTCGGCTGAGCCGCCAGCGCCGCCTCGATCCTCTGCACAGAAGAGAGGATCTCCGGCGCCGCGCGGCGGATGAACCGGCCGACCACACTGTCCGCGCCATACCGACTGTTGATCTCCGCGATCCGCTCCGGCGCACTGGTCCGGGCGCCGTCGGGCGTCGTCGTCATGTCGCAGTAGACGAGAGCGTCCACCAGTAACGGCTCCTCCAGCAACGGAAACTCCGACGCCAACTCGTCCCGCAGCCCGCGCTCCTCAGCCTCCAGCAGGGCAAAAGAGTGGTTCGCGACCAGCCGCACCAGCCGCTCGTCGGCCCCATGCTCGTCACGGAGGAACCTTGCCCCGTCCAGCGGGTGGAACCCGGTCACGGCCAGCCGAGGTGCGTACCCGATGTCGTGCAGGGTGGCGGCAGCGACGAGAAGAGCGCTGTGCTCCCCGAGAAGCCCCCGGACTTCGGTGGCGCGCTCGGCCACTCCTTGCGTATGGGCCCACCTCCGGGGAAGCCCAGCGGCTAACTCGGATTCGGCTACCTCCATCGCCCACTTCGTGATCAGATCGGCCATGTCTGGCTTCATGCCCCCAAGGTCTCTCGAACACACCACGGCGCCCCCACCAAGCGGCACCAAACTAGGTCGAGTCGGCAGCGAGTGTCAGCGCTCCACGCCAGGATCCTCCTATGCACATCGACTTGGAGCGCATAGCCGCGATCCAGCGGTCGGTCATCGGAGCTGTGTTACTCGTTGCCATAGTGATGGTGACGTACCGATCGCTTGCCTGGGTCGCGCGTCGGATCCGCCGGATACAAGAGTGGTGGTCGGCCTGGAACGCGAGGGTTGCCGATCGGGACATAGCGCCGACAGCTCAGGCGCTCCAACGGCTTGGTTTGGCAGACCTGCCGATCCATGATCTCCGTGAGGCTGGCCGGAAGACCGCCGGATCCGTAAAACTCCGCTATCAACTGCTCACCTTCGCGGTCAGCATGGGGGCCTTCGACCTGTTGATCGCCGTGATCAAAACCATCGACACTCAGCGGGTGCAACCGGACCTGAGGCCACCGGCGCTGATGCTCGCTGGTGTGACGTTGCCCCTCCTGATGTGGGCCGCCCGGCGTGGCAAGGCCATCGTGGGTTACAGATTCCTGCTCTCGATCATGGCTGCCATCGAGGCGTGCGAGGCTGTGGCCAGCGCGGATACGAGCGCCAGGCATCAGGCGCTTCGGCATCTGGATGACACGTGCTCCATCGTTTGGCGGTCGCTTCTGCGGGTCCACCGGATCTCGAACAGCGTCAGGCGTGGATCTCCCCGGCAGCGCAGCACAAAGCGTCACGCCGCCCTCGTAGTGGCAAAACTGCAGCTTGCCGAGGCGCAGGTTGACACCAAGGGCATTGGTGGGCTCCGCAGTCTGGCCGCGCTGCTCGCCAAGATCGGCAACAGCTACGCTGCCGGAAACGCTGGCAGGCTTCTGCCAGAGCAGAGGCTTCGAGGCACGGTTCCGGTGGCCAACCGAGAAGGGCTTCGGCTGGTTGCCGTGGTCTCCGCTCCAGTAGCAGCGGTTTGCCTGGCCGTTCTGACGGGGCTTCCCTCAGGAGTCGAGACCGTCTTGGCGGCCGCTGTAGCTGTGGTGGCTGCTGCGGCCGCATACGGGCCGCGGGTCGCAATCGCCAAAGCGGCCGAGATCATGAGCATTTTGAAGCAGTAGTACTGCGCTCATTGGTACTGAACGCGCTGCTCAGCAGGTTCTTTTTGCGTGAGCGATGCGTGAGCGGACGATGCGGCACGAGCTGTCACGAGCCACACCGCCCGTCACGGCGCACATGCCCTGACCAGGTGGTTCCGGACCCCGAAGCACGGCCCGGAACCACCCGGCAAGCCTTGGCCAGGACTTTTAATCCATTGGTTGTGGGTTCGAGTCCCACAGGGCCTACCGCGCGGCCCCCGGTCGGACAGCTCCCGACCGGGGGCCGCATGTGTGTCCGCGGGTGGCCGGGCGTGCGTGCAGGGGTGCCGGTCGGGCGGCCGGAAGGAAGCACCGCACACCAGCACCGCACACCCGCCCTGGCCCCGCCTCCGTGATCCGCAGGACCGCAGGACTGATCCCTCGAACGAAGGAATCCGTCGGGAAGGGGTTCGTCCGCGGGGACAACCGCTCGCCGACTGCGGAATGTTGGGCGCGCAAGCCGCCCGTGGCGCGGAGTCGGGCGAGGCCGCTCTCCGGGCGTGGGCCTGATCACCGGCCTGGACTTCTGCTGCCGCCCGTACGCGGACGGCGTCCGTGGCCCGGCCGGGGCGAAAGGACGGACACGTGGATCTGACCGGCAGGAGGATCCTGGTCTTCGGTGTTCTCACCGAGACCAGCATGGGGTACCGGATCGCCGAGGCGGCGACGAGGGCGGGCGCGGACGTGATCCTCGCGAACGCCCCGGGCCGACCGAGTTCCATCATGGGCCGTATCGCGGGACGGCTGCCGAAGGAGCCGGTGGCGTGCCTGTCCGCGGACATCACCGAGCCCGGTGATCTGGCGGCGCTGGCCGACGGGATCGCCGGGCACTGGGAGGCCCTGGACGGAGTGGTGCACGCCGTGGCGTTCGCGCCGCAGGACGCGCTGGGCGGCAACTTCCTGAACACGCCGTTCGAGTCGGTGGCCACCGCGATGAACGTGTCGGCGTTCTCGCTCAAGGCGCTGACGGTGAGCGTGCTGCCGTTGCTGGAGAAGTCCGAGAACCGTGGATCGGTGGTCAGCCTCACCTTCGACGCGTCCGTCGCCTGGCCGGCCTACGACTGGATGGGGCCCGCGAAGGCCGCGCTGGAGGCCACCAACCGCTACCTCGCCCGGTACCTGGGTCCCAAGGGCATCCGCGTGAACGCGGTCGACTCCGGCCCGATCACCACCATGGCGAGCAGGTCCATCCCGGGGTTCGAGGAGCTCGCGGAGGAGTGGCCCCTGCGGGCTCCGCTGGGCTGGGACACCTCGGACGCCTCGCCGGTGGCCGATGCCGTCGTCTTCCTGCTCAGCGACGCGGCCCGGGCCATCACGGGGCAGGTCCTGCACGTGGACGGCGGTGTCTCCGCCGTGGGCGCCTGACGGCGGCGCGGGGGCCGTCTCGCCGGGCCCGCGTCCGTGCGCGGTGGTCGCCCGACCGGCCCGGCCGCGGGAACGGCAGGTCCGGCGGGAACGGCACATTCCGTGCGAACGGCGGGCTCGACGAGAGCGGGTGGGGCTGAGCGAGACTGGACCGGGGCGGCCCGGAGCCCGGCCGGGGCGCGGGGCCGCTTCCGTCCGTCCGGCTCCGTCTGTGCCGCCGCGCCGCCCCTTGTGGCCGTCGGCTCGTGAGGAAAGAGTGCGTCGATGCCGCTGCCCCATGTCCTGCTGTCCGCCGCCGTCTCCCTCGACGGCTGCCTGGACGACGCCGGGCCCGACCGGCTGCTGCTGTCCTCGCCGGCCGACTTCGACCGGGTCGACGAGGTACGGGCGTCGGTGGACGCGATCCTCGTCGGGGCGGGCACCCTGCGGGCCGACGATCCGCGGCTGCTGGTCGCCTCGGCCGAGCGGCGCGCCGCGCGGGTGGCGAGCGGCCGGCCGGAGCATCCGCTGAAGGTCACGGTCACCGCCTCCGGCGATCTCGATCCGGGGGCGCGTTTCTGGCACACCGGCGGCGAGAAGATCGTCTACACCTCCGACGAGGGCGCCCGGCGGCTGCGGCGGGCCGGTGTCGCCGCCGATGTCGTGCCGTTGGGGGCCGAGCCGGACTGGCGGCGGCTGCTGGAACATCTGCACGACGTCCGAGGAGTGCGCCGGCTGATGGTCGAGGGCGGCGGCACGGTCCACACCCAGCTGCTGCAGCGCCGGCTGGTCGACGAGATCCAGCTGGTGGTGGCGCCGCTGCTGGTCGGGGACCCGCGGGCGCCGCGGATGTTCGGGCCCGGCGCGTACCAGAGCGGGCGGCTGCGGCTGCTGGAGACGCGGGCCGTCGGGGACGTCGTCCTGATGCGGTACGAGCCGACCGAGCCCGGCACCGGGGCGGACGCCGTGCCCGCGGACCGGCACTGGCTGCGGATCGCGTGCGAGCTGGCGGCGCAGTGCCCGCCCTCGCGGACCGCGTTCAGCGTGGGGGCCGTGGTGGTCGCGGCCGACGGCACCGAGCTGGCCCGTGCGCACTCGCGGGAGGGCGGTGACCCGGTGGTGCACGCGGAGGAGGCGGCGCTCGCCAAGATCGATCCCGCGGATCCGCGGCTGCCCGGTGCGACGGTGTACAGCAGCCTGGAGCCGTGCGCCCGGCGTGCCTCCCGGCCGCGTCCGTGCGCCCGGCTGATCCTGGACGCGGGAGTGCGGCGGGTCGTCACGGCCTGGCGGGAGCCGGACACGTTCGTGCCGGGCGCCGACGGGGCCGGGCTGCTGGCGGGTGAGGGCGCCCAGGTCGTGGAGCTGCCGGAGTTCGCCGATGCGGCCCAGGCGCCGAACCGGCATCTGCTGCAGTGAGCGATGCGCGAGCGGACCGGACGCCTGCGGGGTGCGTGACGAGCGCCTCACCGGGGTGTGTGCGAGCACTGCCGCGCATGGCGTACACTGGATACACACCGACGCGGGGTGGAGCAGCTCGGTAGCTCGCTGGGCTCATAACCCAGAGGTCGCAGGTTCAAATCCTGTCCCCGCTACTGAAGGCTCAGGGCCGGAATCCCATCAGGGTTCCGGCCCTGAGTGTTGTTCGGCGGCCTGGGCGGCCGCGCTCGGACGGCCTCCGTGGCCGGTGCGATCGGTGCGGTCGACTGCCAGGGCGTCCGGCGCCGGCGGTACACGGTGCCGGTGCTCTGGGCGTGACGCTTGGTTCGCGGTGCCGGTGCTGTGGAGGTGACGCTTGGTTCGCGGTGCCGGTGCTGTGGAGGTGAGGCCCGGTCCGCGGGGCGGTGCGCGAGGCGTGGACGGCGAACCGGGGACGGTGGCCGGGTGGTGACGGTGTGTGGTCACACGGTCCCCGTCCGCATCACGACTGACGAACTGTCATATGACGTCGGCGTGGGACGGGGAGCTTTTTTCGGTCGTCGCTGGCCGGATTCCCGGGTCAACTCGCCCTGGTTTCGCCGGTGATGAGGCGTATGTCCTGGCCTGAAAAGCTGCAAGGAACCAGCCGTACGGGCTTGGAAACGGTGCCTCGCTTCTATTAACGTTCGATAACGCAGCGCGGTCGTCCCAGCCGTCACAAGAGGCGGCTCCGCGTGCGCACGCCGAATCCCGCAAGGGAACCGGGGAACCATCCATCAGGGGTGAATCGGGCCCGACTGCCCTGCTCTGCACGGCAGTTGACGCGCGTAGGAGACCTTCCTGCTCCGAACCCGTCAGCTAACCCGGTAGGCGAGACGGAAGGAAAGGAGTGCGCCTCCGTGGCGTCCAACCCGCCCGCTCCCGAAGCCCCGTTCCTGCCCAGCCCGCACACCGAGACCTTCGGCCACGACGCCGGTCGGTCCGACGAGGGCACCTGGACGGAGTGGAACCCCACCGAGGAGTCCGTCCGCCCGGTGCGCGGCCGGCACCGGGTCGTCAAGCAGCGCGGCGGCGGATTCGCCCGCAGTTCCACCGTGCTCGGCGTGGGTGTGATCGCCGCGGTCGGAGCGGGCGGCATGGCCAGCGCCAACCCGGGCAAGCCGCCGGTGTCCATCTCCCTGCCGGACCTGCCGTCCGTCGGTTCGCTGCTCGACACCTCCGCGCAGCACACCGACACCGAGCAGGGCTCCGCGACCGCGCTCAGCGACGTCACCCAGGTCACCGCCGAGACCGACGGGAACACCGACGCCGGCCGCACCGACGCCGGAGAGGCCCTGCGCAACCGGATCATCGCCCAGGCCGAGCAGCAGCGGGCCCAGGTCGAGATCAAGGCGCAGGAGGAGGCCGACGCCGCCGCCGACCGGCAGGCCGAGCAGGCCGCCGCCCAGGCGCAGAAGGAGGCCGCCGCCGCGAAGCAGAAGGCGGAGGAGGAGGCCAAGAAGAAGGCCGAGCAGGAGCGGCTGGCCCGGCTGGCCAAGCAGTACACGCTGCCGACCTCGTCGTACACCATCACCTCCACCTTCGGCGACGCCGGCTCGATGTGGTCCAGCGGCCACCACACCGGCCTGGACTTCGCCGCGCCCACCGGCACCCTGATCAAGGCGATCCACAGCGGCACCATCACCCAGGCGGGCTGGGCCGGGGCCTACGGCTACCGCACGGTCCTCACCCTGGACGACGGCACCGAGCTGTGGTTCTGCCACCAGTCGTCGATCACCGTGTCCGTCGGCCAGAAGGTGAACACCGGCGACGTCATCGGCCGGGTGGGCGCCACCGGCAATGTGACCGGTCCGCATCTGCACCTGGAGGTCCACCCGGACGGGCAGGCCGCCGGCATCGACCCGATGGCGTGGCTGCAGGGCAAGGGACTCCAGCCGTAGGCGTCGACCGGCCCCGCGCGGCACCGTGGGGCCGTTCGCGTGATCTTCGCCGATGGGCCCGGCGGAGGGCGAAATGACCGGTCCCGGCCGGCGTTGACGTGGGTATGAGTCCTGTGCGCACGCTCGGTCCGTCAAACCTCGAGGTCTTTCCGCTCTGCCTGGGCGGCAACGTCTTCGGCTGGACCGCCGACGAGAAGCAGTCCTTCGCCGTCCTGGACGCGTACACCGCCGCGGGCGGCAACTTCATCGACACCGCCGACTCGTACTCGGCCTGGGCGGAGGGCAACAAGGGCGGCGAGTCGGAGACGGTGATCGGCCGGTGGCTGGCGAAGCGGGGCAGCCGCTCCGACGTCGTCATCGCCACCAAGGTCAGCCAGCACCCGGAGTACCGGGGCCTGTCCGCGGCCACCATCAAGGCCGCGGCCGACGCCTCCCTGCGGCGGCTGGGCACCGACCACATCGACCTGTACTACACGCACTTCGATCAGCCCGAGGTGCCGGTCGAGGAGATCATCGGCGCGCTGGACGAGCTGGTGCGGGCGGGCAAGGTCCGGTACATCGCCGCCTCCAACATCTCCCCGGAGCGCCTGCGGGCCTCGCTGGAGTTCTCCGACCGGGAGGGGCTGGCCCGGTACGTGGCGCTCCAGCCGCACTACAACCTGGTCTCGCGCGACACCTACGAGGGCGAGCTGCGGGACGTCGCCCGGGGCTGGGGCCTGGCGGCCGTGCCGTACTGGGCGCTGGCCGCTGGATTCCTCACCGGCAAGTACCGGCCCGGTGTCACGGTCGACAGCGCGCGGGCGAGCGGTGCCGGGGCCCACCTGGAGACCGAGCGCGGGCGGAAGGTCCTCGCCGCGCTCGACGAGGTGGCCCGACGGCACGGCGCCGAGGTCGCCACGGTGGCGCTGGCGTGGCTCGCGGCGCAGCCGACGGTGGTCGCCCCGATCGCCTCGGCCCGGACGGTGGAGCAGCTTCCGGCGCTGCTCGCCATGGCGGACCTGCGGCTGACGGACGACGACCTGGCCGAGCTGAACCGCGCCTCGGCCTGAGCGGTCCGGGCGGGGCGGACGGCAGGCGGAACAGGCAGAACAGTCAGCCGGAGCAGACGGAGCAGGCAGAACAGTCAGCCGGAGCAGACGGAGCAGGGCCGGTACCCCGTCGGCGGGGTACCGGCCCTGACGCGTCTCGACGGCCTCGAGGGTGCGGCCTCAGGGCTGGTGCGGGGCCCATGGGTCGTGGCCGTGCCAGGGGCCGTAGGGGCCTGCCGGTCCGTGGGTTCCTGGTCCCTGAGGCCCCGGTCCGTGGGGTCCCGGGGCAGGGGAGGGCGCGGTCGGCCCCTGAGCTGCTGCGGTGGGCCCGCTGACGGGGGCCGCGGGGCCGGTGACGGGGAACGGATACGGCTGGACGGCCGGCGGGGTGTGCGGGTACCGCTGGGACTGGCCGTACACCCCGTACACCGGCCACGGGGGTGCGGCCACCGGCACCGGTGGTGCGGTCATGCGGGCGGCGTGGTCGAGGGCGGGCTGGGCCACCTCGCGCCGCCGCCACATCTCGTGCAGCAGCGCCTGCTCCCGTGCCACGAAGTCGGCCCCGGCCCGGCCCAGACGGCCCCGGCGGCGCAAGAACGCCAGCGAGGTCGCGTACGCCTCGTACTCGGCCACCGCCCGCGCCCCGGACCTGCCCAGGTGCCGTCCGGCGTAGTCGCGGGCCAGCCGTCGGGCCCGCAGGGAGCCCAGCGCGAAGGGTTCCGCGGGGGTGAGCCACCCGGCGGCGGCGTACCCGGGCAGCTCCTCGCGTACGGTGCGCAGCTCCCGCTGCCGGGACCAGATGACCAGCCAGGTCAGCAGCCCGAACGCGGGCACCATGAAGGCGACGTAGACGGCGAGGAAACCGAACCGGCCGAAGCTCGCCGAGCCGTTCCACAGGGCGTGCATGCCCATCGCGAGCAGCAGCCCAGCGGGCGGCAGCAGGTGGCGGCGGAGCTGCCGCTGCCGTCCGGTGGGGCCGCGGTCCCCGGTCAGGGCGGCCGCCATGCCGAAGCCGATGCCGGTCAGCACGGTGAACAGCGGGTGCGCGAACGGCGACATGATCACGCGGACGAAGAAGGTCGCCAGGGTCGCGGAGGCGATGCCCCGGTCGCCGGTGAGCTGGTCGGTGCCGAACGCGTTGCCCAGGTAGAGGATGTTCTCGGTGAACGCGAAGCCGGTCGCGGTCACGCCCGCGATCACCACGCCGTCGACGATGCCGGTGAAGTCGCGTCTGCGGAACAGGAAGATCAGCAGGACGGCGGCGGCTTTCGCGGACTCCTCCACCACGGGCGCGATCACGGTGGCGCCGAGGGTGTCGGCGCCCGACGGGTCGGCGGTGGCCGTCGCGATCCACCGGGTGGCGAAACTGTTGGCGACGATCGCGATGAGCGCCGCCGCGCAGGCGCCCCAGGCGAAGGCGAACACCATGTTCCGCCAGGGGCCGGGGTCGACCCGGTCCAGCCAGCGGAAGGCCGCGGTCAGCAGGGGAACGGGCAGCACGGCCAGCCCCAGCCCCACCAGGAATCCCTCGGTGCCGGTCTGGCGCCGCACCAGGGCGAGGATCACCAGCCCGGACAGGGCGAGCAGGGCGGCGAGGGCGCCGTAGCGCACCCGGCGCCGCATCCACCAGTGCCGGTGTCCTGGCCGGCCGCCGTGGGGCACAGGGCCGTCGGGATGGGTCGGATATGGGGGACTGATGGCCACGTCATGACCCTAACGAGGGAACGCTCCGCCCGCGACGGAGTTGCCGTTCACCCCCGGCCGGCGTCCGTGTCCCGGTGCGGGATGCGACGGAACAGCAGGTCACGCACCACGTGGCCCTTCTGGAGGCCCTGGCTTTCGAAACGGGTGAGCGGCCGGAACGCGGGGCGGGGGGCGAAGCCGCCCTCGGGCACCGTGTTCTCGTAGTCGGGGTGCGCGGTCAGCACGTCGAGCATCTGCTCGGCGTACGGCTCCCAGTCGGTCGCGCAGTGCAGCACCGCGCCCGGCTTGAGCCGGGTGGCGGCCAGCGTCAGGAACTCCGGCTGGATCAGCCGCCGCTTGTGGTGCCGCTTCTTCGGCCAGGGGTCGGGGAAGTAGACGCGCAGCCCGTCGAGGGAGTCGGGGGTGAGCATCTCGCGCAGCAGGATGATCGCGTCGCCGTTGCCGACCCGGATGTTGGTCAGTCCGTTGCGGTCGGCGAGGTTCAGCAGATTGCCCTGGCCGGGGGTGTGCACGTCGACGGCGAGGATGTTGGTGTCCGGGTCGTCGGCGGCCATCTGCGCGGTGGCCTCGCCCATGCCGAACCCGATCTCCAGCACCACGGGGCGGGTGTTGCCGAACAGCTCGGCGAGGTCGAGCACCCGCTGTCCGTCGATGTCGAGTCCCCAGACGGGCCACAGCCGCCGCAGGGCGTCGGCCTGACCGGCGGTGACCCGGCTGCGGCGCGGCTGGAAGCTGCGGATCCGCCGCTCGAAGTGCGATCCGGCCGGGTCGGCCTGGGGACCGCCCGGGAACCGCGGCTCGCCCTTGGCGCGGCCACGGGGCACGGACGTCCCGGCGGAGGCGGCACCGGAGACTTCGGAGACGTGGGATTGCACAGATTCAGACACGGTGACACCGATTGTACGGTCCACCGGGCCGCACCCGGCCTGGTCGGTCCGGTCATGGGTCCGGGACCGGCCTGGTCGTTCCTCGGTCCGGTCATGGGCCCGGGACCGGCCTGGTCGTTCCGCCGCCGGGTGCGAACCGGTCTGCTTGTTCCGTCCGGCGGGCCCGGACCTGCCGCTTCGTTCCGTCCACGGGACCGGGACCGGACGGCCGGGCAGCCGGGCGGTGTCCGGATCACCGCACCTGCTCCAGCACCTCCAGCGCCCTGCGGGCCACCTCCCTGCCGATCGGCAGCGCGGCGGTGGCGGCCGGCGAGGGTGCGTTGAGCACATGCACCGTCCGGACGCCCTGCCGGATGAGGAAGTCGTCCACCAGCGTGCCGTCCCGCAGCACCGCCTGGGCGCGCACACCGGCCGGCGCGGGCACCAGATCCTCCTCTCGCACCCCGGGCAGCAGTCGCCGCACCGCCGAGGTGAACGCCGCCTTGGACACCGACCGTCGCAGCTCCCCGGCCCCGTGGCGCCAGTGCCGGCGGGCGAGGTGCCGGCTGCCGGGCCAGCCGAGCGTGGACGCCAGCTCCCGGGGCCGCACCACCGACCAGGCGTAGCCCTCCCGGGCCAGCGCCGGTACCGCATTGGGTCCGATGTGGACGCTGCCGTCGATGCCCCGGGTCAGATGCACCCCGAGGAACGGGAACGCCGGATCCGGCACCGGGTACACCAGTCCGCGCACCAGCTCGGGGCGCGCGAGCGTGTAGTACTCCCCGCGGAACGGCACGATCCGCACGTCCGGGTCGTCGCCGGCCAGCCGGGCCACCTCGTCGCAGTGCAGCCCCGCGCAGTTCACCAGCACGCGGGCGCGCAGCACGTCGCCGGCGGCCGTGCGCACCGCCACCCCCAGATCGGGCCGCCGGTCCACCTGGACCACCCGGGCCCCGCAGCGGATCTGCGCGCCCGAGGCCTCGGCCAGCTGCCGGGCCACTGCCGTGTAGTCGCAGATGCCCGTGGTGCCCACATGGATCGCGGCGACTCCGCGCACCTCGGGCTCGTACTCGGTGATCTGGGCGGGGCCCAGTTCGCGCACCGGGATGCCGTTCTCCCGGCCGCGCTGCACCAGGGCGTGCAGGCGGGGCAGCTCCTCCCGGTCGGTGGCGACGATCAGTTTGCCGGTGACGGCGTGGGCGATGCCGTACTCCGCGCAGAACTTGACCATCTCGGCGGCGCCGCGCACCGCGTAGCGGGCCTTGAGGGAGCCGGGGCGGTAGTAGATCCCGCTGTGGATCACCCCGCTGTTGCGTCCCGTCTGGTGCCGGGCCAGGTCCGGCTCCTTCTCCAGCACGATCACGCGTGTGCCCGGCGCGGCGCGGGTGATCGCCCAGGCCGTCGACAGGCCGACGATCCCGCCACCGACCACCAGCACGTCACCGTCATGAGCGATCCTGTCCCGCACCCGCCGCACCTCCCGGATCCGATCGTGCACTGCGCCACTGACAATGCCGGGAAGAACGGCAGAACGCAGCCCGTCCGGCAGCCCGGCGAGCGCCTTCGCGCACGAGCGAGGCGAAACGGGCGAGGCGAAACGAGCGAAGCGAAACGGGCGAGGCGAAACGGGCGAGCGGGGCCCCGAATGCAGGTGCGCCGGACGCGGGGCCCCGAATGCAGGTGCGCCGGACGCGGGTGCGCCGGACGCGGGTGCGCCGAATGCAGGTGCGCCGGACGCGCGGGGGCCGGAGCCGGGACCGTGCGGGGCTCAGGCGGGCGCCGTCAGCAGAGGCCGGGCGCGCTCGCGCAGCTCCGCCACGCACGGTTCGTCGCCGTAGGGCTCCAGGCGGTGCAGCAGGTCCTTGACGTACTCCGTGGTGCGCGCCGAGGAGATGCGTCCGGCGACCTCCACGGCCCGTTGGCCCTGCTCGCAGGCGGTGTCCAGGTTGCCCGACTCCAGTTCGGCCACCGCGGAGACGACCAGGCGCAGGCCGTGCGAGCGGACGTACTCCTCGGTCGGCTGGGACAGGGCCTGCTCCGTGAAGCGGCGGACCTGCCGGGGCGCCTTGAGGTCGCGGTAGCACTCGGCGGCGTCGGCGGCGAACCGGTCGTAGCCGTAGAAGCCGAGCCAGGAGGGGTCGTTGTCGCCGTCCCGGCTGCGCTCCAGCCAGCTCTCCGCGGCTTTCAGGGCGGCGCCGGCGGCCTGGGCGTCGCCCGCGCGGGCGTGGGCGCGGGCCTCGACGAGGTGGAAGAAGCTCATGGTGCGTGCCGTGGCCAGGCCGCGGTTGCGTTCCAGGGCGGCCTGCGCCAGGTCGACGCCTTCGTCGCCGAAGCCGCGGTAGGTGGCCTGCAGGGACATCGACGCGAGCACGTAGCCGCCCAGAGGGACGTCGGCCGCGGCCCGGGCCAGCCGCAGCGCCTGGATGTAGTAGCGCTGGGCGGCTTCCTGCTGGCCGGTGTCGAAGGCCATCCAGCCGGCGAGGCGGGTCAGTTCCGCGCTCGCCCCGAACAGGGCCCGGCCCACCTCGTCGGAGTACGAGCCGAGCAGCAGCGGCGTCGCCTCCACCCGTAAGCACTCGGGCACCATGGACGAACGCCAGTCGCCGCCGCCGTACTTGGAGTCCCAGCGCCGGGCGTCCTCGGCGGCCTCCCGGAGTTTCTGCACATCGCTGTGGCCGACCTTGACCGGTGCGCCGGAACCCTCCGTCGCGGGGGCCTCGCGCGCCACCGAGCTGTCGGCCGGGGATATCAGCCACCGGGAGGCGGGGGTGGCGTAGGCGCTGACCGCGAACGACCCGGCGAGCGACTGCCAGATGCTGCCGGACCCGGCCCGTCGGCCGGCCAGGTCGAGCCGGTACAGCTCGGTCGCCGACTTCACCGCCTGACTGACGTCCCGGGGGAAGGAGAGCCCCACCTCGGGCGCGGGATCCGCCTCGGCCAGGCCGATCTCGTGGAGCGGCACCGGACGGCCGAGCTTCTGCCCGATGGCGGCGGCGATGAGGTGCGGCGCGGCGCCCTGCGGCACCATGCCCTTCGACACCCAGCGCGCCACCGAGGTCTTGTCGTAGCGAAGAGTCAGCCCGCGTTGGGCGCCGAGGTCGTTGACGCGTCGCGCGAGCCCTGCGTTGCTGATCCCCGCGAGGGCGAGAACGGCGCCGAGTTTCTCGTTCGGCCCGCGTTGCTCCCTGGACATGCGCCACCCCTCGAACAGACGGCTGCCGCTTGGCATAACCCCGCGGCATTCGTAAACCCAGCGTAGTTCGCCGCATCCCAAGCGTTAAGGGGCATTCTGTCGGATGGCGGGAATGTGGCCCGCGCCGCCGGCGGGGGTCCTCACGCACCGTCGTCGTGTGCTCCCGCTGTGTGGCCGTGCGCCCGTGTGTGCGCTCTCCTCCGGCCGGCCGGGGGGCGGTTCCATGGTGGTGCGTGGGTCGGCCCGCTGTACTGGAGCCAGTGGGCTGGGGGACACCGCCGCTTCGATCCCCGCGGGCGGCGGAACGGTCCGGGAGGCGTCCTCCGTCTCCCGGACCGCGCGCCGGTCGTGCATGGTGCGCGGCATGCACGGAGCGTGCTCGCGCCTGCGGTATGTTCTCCCTATTTGGCTGAAAATCGATTCAGCTTCTCGCCATCAACTCCCTTTGTCACCACGGCACTTGGGTGTGCGCGGGGTGCCGGGCCGGGCGCATCAGGGGCGCATTCAGGTCGACGGGCACATGCCGGGCGGACGCGCGGCCGACGCGTGCCGGATCGCCGGCGCCATGCGTCCGCGTCGTCATCTCCCGTGTCAGACACAGTGGTTCGCCGCAGCAGACGGGTGCACGGGGGGCGCACCAGGTGCCATGACGGTCGCTGCGCCTGCCCGCCCGTGCGCCCTCTTCGTGGCAGCATGGGACCCGGTTCGTACCGTGCACTGGATGTCCACAGGCCGTGGAGGCGTCGATGCGGTGGTTGGTGGGGTGGAGCAGCGCCGCCGCGAGAACGGGCGGCCTCGGCTTCGCGGGCGCCGCCGGCGACGACGGGGAGACCCTGTCTCCCGTGGGGTCCCAGCTGCTGTGGGGCGACCCCGATCCGCTGTGGGCGGTCGGCGACTGGCGTCCGGACGAGATCCGGCTGGTGGAGGCCGACGCGCAGACCAGGATCGCCGTGCTCGGCATCTGCGGCGCCACCGACGAACAGCTGCGGGTCGGCCTGCTCGCCGCGCGCGGGGGCGCACTGCGTCATCTGACCGCCTGGCCGGGCAGCTACACGGCCGTCGTCCAGGTCGGCCGCCGCATCACCGTCTGCGGCGACCTCGCCGGAGTCCGCCCCGTCTTCCACACCCCGTGGGCCGGCGGCACGGCGTACGCCACGGCCGCGCTGCCGCTGGCCGACCTCGTCGAGGCCGACCTCGACATCGCCCACCTCGCCGCCCTGCTGGCCGCCCCGGACGTGCCCGCCGCGCTGCAGGACTCCACGCCCTACGCCGGGGTGCGGCGCGTCCCGCCGGGACACGCCCTGATCCTGCGCACCGGTGCCGCCGAGATCGCCGGGTACGAACCGGTGGCCTCGCTCGCCGTGGCGGCGCCACCGGCCGACCCGCGCAGCGCCGTGGACGCCGTGAGGGACGCCCTGGTCGAGGCCGTCCGGGTCCGGCTGACGGCACCCCGCCACGTGCCCGCGGTCGATCCCGGGCCGGTGCCCGGGATGGGCCCCGCCGACCGCCGTGCCGCCCGCGGCATGCCGGTGCCGGGCGTGGGCGCGGACCTGTCCGGGGGACCGGCCTCGGCGACGCTCGCGCTGCTCGCCGCCGGCCTGCCCGGCAACCCCGGCACCCTGCACGGCCACGGCACCGGCGCCGGGGAACGCCTGCTGGCCGTCACCTTCAACGACCTCGTCACCGGCGGCGGCGAGGCGGAACTGGAGCGGGCCGGCGCGATCGCGGCCAACCCGCGCCTGCACCACGTGGTCGTCACCGGCGGCGAGGACGTCCTGCCGTACGCCGTCCTGGACGGCCCGCTCACCGACGAGCCCGGCCCCGCACTGGTCACCGCGGCACGGCACCGTGCCCGCCTGGCCGCGGGCAGCGCCGACCACTTCACCGGGCACGGCGCCCGCCAGGTGCTCGACGCCCACCCCGCGCGCCTGGCCGACCTGCTGATGGACCGCAAACGACGCCATCTCGTCCGGCCCGTCGCCGCCCTGGCCAAGGCCGACGGCTCGGTGACGGTCCCCGCCCGTGTCTACGCCGCGGCACGCCGGCTGGCCCGCACCCCGTACCGGGCGGGCATCGACCTGCTCGCTCAACGGCTGCTGCACCGCCACCTCGACGAGCCCGCGGGCGCAGCGGGCGCCTCGCTCGCCGCCCTGTCCTGGGCCGGACCCGGGCCCGCCGCACGCTGGCTGACAGGCGAGGCCCTGGCTGAAGTATCGGTTCGCCTGCAGAGTGCGACGGGCCGTTCCACGTTCGGCCCGGGCCAGCGCCCGGGCGATCACCGCGCGCGGGCCGCACTGGCCCGGCACGCCGCCGACCTGCGGGTCCTGGAGCAGGCGGCGGAGATCCGCTCCCAGCGGCTGCACGCCCCGTTCCTCGACAACCAGGTCGTGCGCGCCTGCCGTGCCCTGCCGGAGGCACTGCGGGTGAGGCCCGGAGCGCGCGCGGCCGTGCTGCGCACCGTCCTGGAAGGCGCCGGAGTGGGCGAACTGCCCCCCGGCTGGGGCACCCCCTCCCCCGCGGAGGCGTCCGCCGCCGCCCGCGCCGGGCTGCGCAGAGCGGCCGACGACCTCATCTCCTTGTTCGCCGCCCCTTTGCTCGCCGACGCCGGGCTGATCGAGGCGCGCGTGGTCCGCAAGGCCGTGCGGGCCGCGGCCCAGGGCGCGCCGCTGCCGCTGGACGGCCTGGCCCACCTGGTCTCCATGGAACTGTGGCTGCGGCGGCTGCTGACCCGCCGCGGCACCTGCTGGACCGGCACCCCGGGCCGGGCGCGTGCCGTACCCGCCGGCATCACACCCCAGCGGGGGCTGCTCGCCTCCGGTGGGCGCGCCTCGTAGCGGGGGATCGTCACAGCCGGGGCACGTGGTCCTCGGGGCCGTCGTGGCGGGGGCGTGCGGTGGACGGCCGTCGTGGCGGGGCGCGTGGTGGACGGCCGTCGCAGCAGGGGCGCGTGCTGGCCGGGGAGCGTCGTGAGCGTCGTAGCGGGTGGGCGTCGTGGCCGGGGTGCGGCGGCCGAGGGGACAGCGGGTGCCCCGGCGGCCTCTCCCGGCGGCAATGTCCCGATGCGGTACACGATCCTGGGCGTCACCCAGGCGGAGGACGACCAGGGCACAGCTCTACCCGTGGGCGGCCCCCGCGCGCCGGCTCTGGGCGCGGGCCTGCTCCCAGTGGGCGCGCGCCCCGGCCAGGTCCCCCTCGCACTCCACCACCGCAGTTCGAGGCGGGGCTGCGGGGGCTGGGTGCGTGCATCACGGCCGGCGAGTCGGGACCCCAGCGGGGCTGCCCCTGCTGGCGGACGCCCTGCGCCTGGCCGTCGAGCAGCGGTGCTCGCGGATCGTCACGGCGGCGCTCGCGGAGATGGCCGCGCAGATGCTGGCCGACCTGGGGGACGTGCCCCGTGCGCTGCGGCTGCTCGCGGCCGCCGGTAAATGGCGGGACGGTTCGCCGCGCAGCGTGCCCGAACGGGCGCGGGCGCAGCGGATCGAGGCCGCCGCCCGCGCGGCCCTCACCCCCGAGCAGCGCACCGCCGAGCACGACCGGGGCGCCGCTCTCACCCCGGACGAGGTGCTGTCCGAACTGGACGGGGCCCGGCGGGCCTGCGCACCCGCCGGCCGCTGAACCGCGACGCGCATCCCCACGGCCGTCGACCGACCGGGAGGACGTTCCTTCATGTCCGACTCCATCGGCTGGACACGGTCCCGAGCCGGAACGTCCCCTCTCCAGCTCGACTTCGCCGCCGCGTGCGTGGTGACCGAGGGAGGCGTTCTGCTGCGGCGGCGCGGGGACGACGGCGCGTGGGGTTTCCCGCGCGGTGCGATCGAACCGGGCGAGTGCCGGCGGCCGAGGCGTCGGTGCGGGAGACGGAGGAGGAGACCGGACTGCGGGTGCGCCTGGACGCGCTGCTCGGCGTGTACACCAAGGGCGGGCACCGCTGCCCCGATGGTGACGCGGTGCAGCCGATCACCGTGTTCTTCCGCTGCTCGGTCGCCGGCGGGCAGCCGGGCGGACGGGACGCGGAGACCCTTCAGCTGCGACAGGACGCGGAAACCCTTCAGCTGCGGTACTTCCCGCCGGCGCAGAGGCCGCTGCTGACCGACCGCCAGCACCAGGAGGCGTGGTCCGACCTGCGCGACGGCCGGACCGGCGTCGTCCGTGCAGCTCCCGTCCGGGCGCCGGTGTCCGGACGCCGATGCCCGGACACCGTTGTCCGGATGCCAGGGATCGGACGGCAGCGTCAGGGAGCCCGTGCCCGGAGGGCAGGGGCTGGATGGCGGAGTCAGGAAGCCGGCGTCGGGACGGTCGTGTCAGCGGCAGACGAATCGCGCCTGCGCCCAGTCCGCGAGGGCCAGGCGGCCGAGGGGGCGGTGCGCCTCGACGACCAGTCGTACGGTGCGGTGGCCGGTGAGGTCCACCCGGACCGGCAGGGCGGGGCCGCCGGGTTCCGGTGTTCCGGTCCACAGCCGGACGCCGTCGGCGTACACGGAGAAGGTGAACCCGCCGTGGCCCAGAGCCGCGGTCAGATCGTCCCCGCCGACTCGTGCCCGGTAGGCCGAGCACGGGCGGTTGAGGTCCACGGTCACCGTGGACCGGCCGTGGACGGTCACCCCGTGCCGGTAGCGCGTGCGGCCGATCCACTGGCTGTGCCGTCGCCAGATCCACCCGCTGTCCCGCAGACGGATCGCGGGCGCGGTGCCGTCCGAGGTGACGTCGTAGTGCAGCCGGTTCAGCGCGAAGACCGTCGGCGCGGGTGGGGGCGTGGGCGCGGGGGTCGGCACCGGGGTGGGCGTCGCGGTCGGCATGGGGGTGGGGACGGGTGTGGGTGGCGAGGTGCGTGTGGGGGATGGGGTGGGCGCGGGTGTGGGTGCTGAGGTGCGTGTGGGGGATGGAGTGGGCGCGGGTGTGGGTGCCGAGGTGCGTGTGGGGGACGGCGACGGAGTGAGTGTGCGGGCGGGGGTCGGGTCCGGGCGCCCTGCGGCGGGGACGGTGGGCTGCTTCGGGGCGGGGCGGGACGTCGGCTCAAGCGGGGCGGGGGCCGGCGCCGGAGGAGTCACGGGCGCGGGCGGGGTCGCGGGGGACGGTGCCTGCGGCGGCACGGGGGAGACGGAGGCCGGCGCCTGCGGTGCCGCCCGGTGCTGCGCGGCCGGGGTCTGGTGGCCGACCAGGGCGAAGGCGGCGGCTGCGGTGGCCACGGCGACGACACCGGCCGCGATGCCGGCCTTCACCGCGGTGCCCAGCCCCTCGGAGGACGCGCCGCCGGCCGGTGAACCGCCCCCGGCGGATGCACCGTTGCCGGCCACGGCCGTCCCGGCGGCCCCCGCCGCGCCCGCGGCACCGGCGCCGCCCGCGACGACGCCGAGCGCCTTGGCATACCCGGCCGCGCCGAACCAGCCGATGACGGCGACGGGAACGACGGCGGGGATGCCGCCGGCCACCTCCTCGATCTGCACGGCCGCGAGCCGGCACCGGGCGCACTCCGCCAGGTGCTTGCGCAGGCCCCGCTCGGCGCGGCTGCGCAGCTTGCCCCGGGCCCAGCCGCCGAGCTGGTCGGCGTACCGGGCGCACTCCGCGTCGTCGGTCAGCGCGGCGCTGACATGAGCCTGCAGGTAGGCCTGTTTCAGGCCCTCGCGGGCCCGGCTGGCCAGGACCCGGGTGCCGTTGGCGTCCAGTCCGAACAGGCGGGCGATCTGGCTGGGCGGCTCGTCCTCCACCTCGGTGTGCCACAGCACGGCCTGCCACCGCTCGGGCAGCGAGCGGAAGGCCCGCATGGCCAGGGACCGTTCCGCCTCCCGCATCGCCCGCACCTCGGCGCCCAGGTCCAGGGCCTCGTCGTCGGAGGCCTCCAGCAGGCGGGCGGCCTGGGCGGCGAACACCGCGAAGTCGTCCACCAGGTGCTCGCGGCGGGTCGTCCTGGTCCAGTGCGCGGCGACCCGGCGGACGGTGGTGAGCAGATAGGCGCGGACCGCGTGCTCGGGGCCGGCACCGCCGCGGACCGCCTGCAGCATGCGGGCGAACACCTCGGCGGTCAGGTCGTCGGCGGTGTCGGCGTCACGGCAGCAGGTCCGCGCATACCGGCGCACGGCCTGAGCATGGCGCCGGTACAGCTCCTCGTACGCCGTGTCGTCGCCCCCGCGCACCCGGGTGATCAGCTCGGCGTCGGACGGCGGCCGGGAGCCGGCGGACGGCGCCGGCCCGGTCTTCTGCGCGGGTACGGCACCGGCCGGCCTGCGCCGCGCGCGGCTGCCGGGTCCGCCCTGGCGCGGCACCTGCGGGCGGCGCGTGCCGCCCGCATCGGCCTCGCCGTCGTCGTGAGGCTCGTCCTGCCTCCCCGCGCTCATCGCCGATAGCCCCCGCCGCACGCCGAGCCCGTCCCTGTCACCGGGTCAGCGTGCCACAGCGGCAGCAGCCGGACGGCGGGCAGCGGTGCTTCGCCATCCATCCGTGCTGCTCTTCCGCGAGGAGAACAACGGAAGTTCACCCGAACGGGTGATGCGGTGGGGGTGTGCCGGAGCGCACGCCCCCGTTCACGCGGGACGGGACCGCAACCCCTCCAGCAGGATGTCCAGCAGCCGTGCCGAGGCCGCCGCCTGCTGGGCCGCGTCCGGCAGCGAGGGCGCCGCCGTGGCGATCACCAGCAGCACGTCCGACACCGTCACGTCCGGCCGCAGCTCGCCCGCGTCCCGCGCCCGCTGCACGAGCCGGCCCACGACCTCCAGCAGCGCCGCCACCCCGGCCTCGTCCTGCTCCCGGTCCGCACCGGCCACGGAAGCACCCGCACCCCGCACGGACCGCGACCGTCCGGCCTCCGGCTGCGTCCGCTGCGCGGGCACCCGTGCCTCGCCCTCCGCGGCCGCCTCCTCCGCGACACCGACCCGCAGCACCTGCGGCGGCAGCAGCCGGCCGGCGCCGGAGGCCACCGAGGTGCGCAGGAAGCGGGACAGCGCCTGCCACGGTTCTTCCTCCTGGCCCAGTGCGGCCCGCGCCTGCTCGGTCAGCCGCGCGGTCTCCTCCTGAGCTATGCGCCGCACCAGGACGTCCTTGCTCGGAAAACGCCGGTACACCGTGCCGACGCCGACCCGCGCGCGCCGCGCCACGTCCTCCATCGGCGCGCCGTAGCCCAGCTCGCCGAAGACCTCGCGCGCCGCGCGCAGCACATGCTCCAGATTGCGCTGCGCGTCCACCCGCAGCGGCGCCGTCCGCGCCGGTGCCGGCCCGCGCCCGCCACCCCCTGTCACGCCCCTTCCCCCGCCGTCGGCCGCGACGGCGGACGTGCCCGACCAACGAGTCTCCTGAATGTGCATGAGTGATCCCCCGGTCATCACGTCTCCCCCCGGAGACTTCCCCGCCTGTGCGCAACGCGGGTGCACGGAAACGGAGAACGCACGCTCGGCCGAGCCGTTGTCCGGATCCGGCGGGACCCCTCCGACGCCCGGCCACCTCCTCCACACCCCGTCGCCAGACGAACATAGTTGAGAGCGTGTCAATTAAGAAGAGGCCCGTTCCGGGCGGAGCGCCGCCCGATCGGAGGACGTCCCTCCGGTGCGGTCACCGCCTCCCTGTCTCCACCCCCGAACACCCCCGCTGACCTGCGCACAAGTCGCTTTCCACAGCCGCGCGGACCGCATCGGCCCCGCACGGCCGCCGGTCATACGAATTGCGGGGCCTGTGGACAAACGACAGTCACGGGTGCGTCATGGGATGGTGAAGGAACGCGCGCGCATTCTCGTTGTCGGCGGCGGCTACGTCGGGATGTACACGGCTCTGCGCCTGCAGCACCGGATGAGACCGGAGATCGCCCGGGGCGAAGTGGAGATCACGGTCGTCACCCCCGACCCCTATATGACGTACCAGCCGTTCCTGCCGGAGGCGGCCGCCGGTGCGATCTCGCCGCGCCACGTCGTCGTACCGCTGCGCCGGGTCCTGGACCGCTGCCGCGTGATCACCGGCGAGGTGACCCGCATCGAGCACGCGCGGCGCACCGCCCACCTCACCACCCCCGCCACCCGTGAG
Organism: Streptomyces thermoviolaceus; assembly: GCF_045209695.1. NCBI lineage: Bacteria > Bacillati > Actinomycetota > Actinomycetes > Kitasatosporales > Streptomycetaceae > Streptomyces > Streptomyces thermoviolaceus. Next base: position 3,297,346 of record NZ_CP109280.1, read on the forward strand.
AAGGGCGGCGCGGAGACGCTGACGTACGACGAACTCGTCCTCGCGCCCGGATCCGTCTCCCGCACCCTGCCCGTCCCGGGCCTCGTCGACTACGGCATCGGCTTCAAGACCGTCGAGGAGGCCATCGGGCTGCGCAACCACGTCATCGAGCAGATGGACATCGCCTCCTCCACCCGCGACCCGGCGATCCGCGACGCCGCCCTCACCTTCGTCTTCGTCGGCGGCGGCTACGCCGGCGTGGAGGCCCTGGCCGAGCTGGAGGACATGGCCCGCTACGCCGCGCGCTCCTACCACAACCTCACCCCCGAGGACATGAAGTGGATCCTCGTGGAGGCCTCCGACCGCATCCTGCCCGAGGTCGGCGAGGAGATGGGCCGCTACGCCCTCACCCAGCTGCGCCGCCGCAACATCCAGGTCCTGCTGCGCACCCGCCTCACGTCGTGCGCCGACCGCGTCGCCGTCCTCAGCGACGGTCAGCGCCTGCCGACCCGCACCCTCGTGTGGACCGCGGGCGTGCGGCCGCACCCCCTGCTCGCCGCCACCGACCTGCCGCGCGACGACCGAGGCCGCCTCAAGTGCACCGCCCAGCTGGCCGTCGAGGGGGTGGAGCACGCCTGGTCGGCCGGGGACGCCGCCGCGGTCCCCGACGTCACCGCGGCCGGGCCCGGAGCACTCACCGCCCCCACCGCCCAGCACGCCGTCCGCCAGGCCAAGGTGCTCGCCGACAACATCGCCCACGCCCTGCGCGGCCGGCCGCTGCGGACCTACGCCCACCGGTACGCCGGCTCGGTCGCCTCCCTCGGCCTGCACAAGGGCGTCGCCCAGATCCGCGGGCACCGGCTCAGCGGCTACCCGGCCTGGTTCCTGCACCGTGCCTACCACCTCAGCCGGGTGCCCACCGTCAACCGCAAGGTCCGGGTGCTCGCCGAATGGACCCTCGCCGGCCTGTTCAGACGGGAGATCGTCTCCCTCGGATCACTGGAACACCCACGGGCGGAATTCGAACTCGCGGTCAGGGGAAAGCATCCTCTCGACCCGCGCATCAACCCGAAAGGGTCGTCCTGAGCGGACCCAGGAACTCCGCCGTACGGCCCGGCGTCCGACGGTTGTCGGCGGCGCGCGGCCGCGCTGCCAGACTGGTCGACGACCACCGGGCGGCCGGCCGTCCGCCCCGGCCGCCGACGACCACCCCCCGCTGTGCCGCACCCCCACGGGGCAGCGACCCCGCGCGGTCACCGCCGCATGTCCCCCCACCCCCCGACCGGGCCCGGAGCCGGCCCGGACGACAGACACGAGGCAAGGATTCGTGAACTTCACGCGCTGGAGCGCCCGGCTCCCCGCACTCCCCGGCACCCACCGCCGCGCCGCGGCACGGACCGCGCTGGCCACCACGCCGGAACACCGGTCCGACGGATCCGTCCCCGCCGCCCGCGCCGAACAACCGACCGGGCGGACGACGACGCTCGCCGTGGACGACCTCCCCACCCGCCACGTCCTCGACCGCGTCCCCGCGCTCGTCGCCCTCGTCCACGGACCCGACCACCGCATCGCCTACGTCAACGCCGCCTACACCTCCGCGTTCGGCTGCCGCCCCCTGGGCGAACCCGCCCGCGACGCCCTGCCCGAACTGCGCGACCTGGGCCTGCTCCCGCTGCTCGACCAGGTCCTGCGCAGCGGCAAGTCCCGCACCCTGAAGTCCCGCAAGGCCCCCGACGGCCGCTCCTACACCTTCACCTGCACCCCCGTCACCGACTCCGGCTCCGCGAACGGACCCCTCACCGAGCCCGGTGTGCTGGTCTTCGCCACCGACGTCACCGACCACGCCGAGGCCGCCGAACGCCTGCGCGCCGGCGAACGCAGCCAGCGCGAGACCGCCGTCACCCTCCAGCGCTCCCTGCTGCCGCAGGTCCTGGAACAGCCCGACGACCTGCGCGTCGCCGCCACCTACCAGCCCGGCGGCACCGAAACCGCCGTCGGCGGCGACTGGTACGACGTCATCACCCTCGGCGGCGGCCGCACCGCCCTCGTCATCGGCGACGTCATGGGCCGCGGAGTGCGCGCCGCCGCCGTCATGGGCCAGCTGCGCACCGCCGTCCGCGCCTACGCCCGCATGGACCTGCCCCCGCACGAGGTCCTCCAGCTGCTCGACGGACTCGCCGCCGAGATCGACGCCAACCAGATCGCCACCTGCGTCTACGCCGTCCACGACCCCAACGAGGGCCGGCTGGTGTACGCCTCCGCCGGCCATCTGCCGATCCTCGTCCGCGACGAGAACGGCACCGTGGTCCGTGCCGACGAGCCCACCGGACCCCCGCTGGGCACCGGCGGCTGGATGCACTCCTCCGGCTCCGTCCCGCTCGCCCCCGGCGCCACCGCCGTGCTCTACACCGACGGACTGGTCGAACGCCGCGACGAGGACATCGACGAGGGCATCTCCGCCCTGGAACGCGCCCTGGCCGGTGCCACCGGCACCCCGCAGGTCGTCTGCGACCGCCTGGTCCGCTCGGCCGGTCTGCAAGCCGGCCACGACGACGACGTCGCCGTCCTCGTCCTGCAGCATCCCGCCCGCACCGGCCCGGAGAGCGAGCTGTTCCGCAACGCCACGCTCGAACTGCTCGGCGGGGTCGAGGCCGCACCCCGCGCCCGCGCCTTCGCCTCCGGGGTCCTCACCAGCTGGCGTTTCCCGCCCGACCTGCACGACGCCGGTGTCCTCGCGGCCAGCGAACTGGTCGCCAACTCCCTCCAGCACGGCACGCCTCCGATGCGGCTGCGGCTGCGCCGCACCGACCGCCGCCTCATCGTCGAGGTCACCGACGGCGACGACCATCTGCCCCGGCGCCGCCAGGCCCAGCCCGCCGACGAGTCCGGCCGCGGCATCGCGATCGTGGCGACCATCGCCTCCCACTGGGGCGCCCGCCGCACCCCGGGCGGCGGCAAGGCGGTCTGGTGCGAGTTCCTGCTGCCGACGGCACGCCCCTAGGCCGCGTCCGGGGCTGCCGGCCACACGCAAGGGCGGCCGCCACCCACCGGTGACGACCGCCCTCGATACCGGGACACAGGGCCGGGCTCAGGCGTCCGCGGTCATCGTCTCCGCGGCGGGGCCGCCGCGCGCCACGACCCGGCCGCGCACCGCCCACGGGTGATCCTGGGCGACCGTCAGGCTCCGTCCCAGCCGCAGCGCGAGCACGCTGACGGCCAGGGACACCACCGTGAACGCCAGCACGTACGGCCCCGGCAGCGCGGCCGCCAGCGGACCGCCCACCGCCGGACCGATCGCCAGCGCCAGCTGCTTCACCAGGGCGAACGCCGAGTTGTACTGCCCGGCCATGCCCTCCGGCGCCAGATCCGCGACCAGCGGCGCGAGCGTCGGCGACAGCATCACCTCGCCCAGCCCGAACAGCGCGTACGTCGACACGAACGCCGCCGTCGCCATGGCCCGGCTGCCGTCACCGAGCCCCGCGTACGCCGCGACGGCCCACGCGACGGCCCAGACGACGCCCACCGTGGCGAGCACCCGGGTGCGCCGCCGGCGTTCCACGAACCGCAGCACCACGAACTGCGCCACCACGATCATCAGCGTGTTCGCGGCCAGCGCCGTCCCCAGCGTGGACGTCGACACCCCGGCCGCCTCCACGCCGTAGGCGCTCAGCCCCGACTCGAACTGGCCGTAGCAGGCGAAGAAGAGGACGAAGCCCAGCACGCACAGCTGCACCATGGTCCGGTCGCCCAGCAGCTGCCGCCAGCTCGCCCTGGCCGTGCCGGCCTGCGCCGCGGTCTGCTGCAGCCGCGGCGCCTTCGGCATCCGCACCGTCGCCATCAGGGCCACCAGCAGCAGGAACACCGCGGCCTGGAGCGAGAACAGCAGGGTGAAGGAGGACAGCCGTGTGGTGTCCACCAGGTGACCGCCGATGAGCCCGCCGACACCCAGCCCCAGGTTCTGCAGGAAGAACTGCATGGCGAACGCCCGCGACCGGTTCTCCGCCGTGGAGCAGTCCACGATCATCGTGGCCAGCGCGGGCTGCATCACCGCCTGTCCCGCACCGAGGGCGGCCGCCGACAGCAGCACCGGCGCGACCCCGCCCGACAGCCCCAGGCACAGCGACCCCAGCGCGGCCAGGACCAGGGCGGCGAGCAGGACCTGAAGCGGTCCGCGCCGCACGATCGCCCGGCCGGCGAACGGCAGCACGACCAGCGCGGCCGCCGCGAACACGGCGAGGACCAGCCCCGCCGTCACCGATCCCAGCCCCCGTACCTGTGCCACGTAGACGTACAGATACGGGACAGTGAAACCGAGCCCGAACGCGCTGAGTGCGTTGCCCACGTGGATCCGGCGCATCGGTGCACCCACCGCCCTGGTCACGTTCCCCTCTCTTCTCTCCGCTCGTCTCTTCTCTCCGCTCGTCGTGGCTCGTCGACCGAGATCCTTGCCGAGCCTCGGTAGTGAGACCTGAAGACTTCGAACCTAAAATTCGAAGCTAAAGAGTACACAGTGAAGGACTTCAACGCCAATCAGTCGCGTGCGATACTGCGGACATGGGAGAGACCGACGGCAGCATCGACAGCATCGGCAGCGAGCCGACCCTCGAGGAGCAGATCGCCGCCTACCAGCGCGAGTTCCAGGACCTCGACCCCCAGGTGGAGAAGATCGTCTCCGCGCTCGGCCGCCTGAACCGCCGGATGAACGTCGCCTACGGCCGGCAGACCGCTGCCCTCGGTATCACCAATGCCGACTGGGAGGTCCTCAAGGCGCTGGTGCTCTCCGGCCCGCCCTACCGCATGGGCCCCAGCGACCTCGCCAAGCGTCTGGGGCTGACCCCGGCCGCGATGACCCACCGCATCGACCGCATGGTCGCCGAGGGCCTGGTCACCCGGGAGCGCGACGAGTCCAACCGGGTCCGCGTCATCGTCGAGCTGACCCCCGAGGGTCGCGCGAAGTGGCTGGAGGCCATGCGCCTGGCTTCCGTCTTCGAGGGTGATCTGCTGCAGGATCTCTCCCCGGAGGAGCGCACGACTCTCGGCGAGGTGCTGACCAGGCTGCTGCGCCGGGTCGAAGACGCCCAGCCGGACGCCGGCGGCCGGCTCACCGACCTGGACTGAAAAAATCTTGACACGACGGCTTGACGCGCCCCTCGCTGATCCGTAAGGTTCTTCGGGTTGTCACGGGGCCGTCGAGCTTCCAGGGCAGCATCCTCGCCGCACGAGCGGCACACCAACCCTCAGCACGATCACCCCGTCGGGTCGATTTCGGCGTGCCCGGAATCAATTCGCACGGGACTTCGCGTTTCCAGATCCGGATCCGCACGGACCCGATTGGGAATCGCGGAAGGAATCGGCTAAGGTTTGAGGCGTCGGAAGGGCCCAACAGCCCGGAAGACGAACCCCGCTGACCGGGGATCAGCTCGAAAGAGATCTGATAGAGTCAGAAACGCAGGAAAGGGAAACGCGAGAGCGCGAACCTGGAAAGCGGAAACCGCCGAGGACATCGGATCGGAAAGATCTGATAGAGTCGGAGACACCGAAGGGAAAACGCCCGGAGGAAAGCCCGAGAGGGTGAGTACGAAGGAAGCGTTCGTTCCTTGAGAACTCAACAGCGTGCCAAAAGTCAACGCCAGATATGTTGATGCCCCGTCTGCCGAAACTTCGGTTTCGGTGACTGGGTTCCTTTGAAAACACAGCGAGGACGCTGTGAACCGGAGGAATTATTCCTTCCTCTGGTTCCGCTCCCGTGTGTGTGAACCGGATCACCGGTAGGCATTCACGGAGAGTTTGATCCTGGCTCAGGACGAACGCTGGCGGCGTGCTTAACACATGCAAGTCGAACGATGAAGCCCCTTCGGGGGTGGATTAGTGGCGAACGGGTGAGTAACACGTGGGCAATCTGCCCTGCACTCTGGGACAAGCCCTGGAAACGGGGTCTAATACCGGATACGACCCAGGACCGCATGGTCTCTGGGTGGAAAGCTCCGGCGGTGCAGGATGAGCCCGCGGCCTATCAGCTTGTTGGTGAGGTAACGGCTCACCAAGGCGACGACGGGTAGCCGGCCTGAGAGGGCGACCGGCCACACTGGGACTGAGACACGGCCCAGACTCCTACGGGAGGCAGCAGTGGGGAATATTGCACAATGGGCGCAAGCCTGATGCAGCGACGCCGCGTGAGGGATGACGGCCTTCGGGTTGTAAACCTCTTTCAGCAGGGAAGAAGCGCAAGTGACGGTACCTGCAGAAGAAGCGCCGGCTAACTACGTGCCAGCAGCCGCGGTAATACGTAGGGCGCAAGCGTTGTCCGGAATTATTGGGCGTAAAGAGCTCGTAGGCGGCTTGTCGCGTCGGTTGTGAAAGCCCGGGGCTTAACTCCGGGTCTGCAGTCGATACGGGCAGGCTAGAGTTCGGTAGGGGAGATCGGAATTCCTGGTGTAGCGGTGAAATGCGCAGATATCAGGAGGAACACCGGTGGCGAAGGCGGATCTCTGGGCCGATACTGACGCTGAGGAGCGAAAGCGTGGGGAGCGAACAGGATTAGATACCCTGGTAGTCCACGCCGTAAACGGTGGGCACTAGGTGTGGGCAGCATTCCACGTTGTCCGTGCCGTAGCTAACGCATTAAGTGCCCCGCCTGGGGAGTACGGCCGCAAGGCTAAAACTCAAAGGAATTGACGGGGGCCCGCACAAGCGGCGGAGCATGTGGCTTAATTCGACGCAACGCGAAGAACCTTACCAAGGCTTGACATACACCGGAAACATCCAGAGATGGGTGCCCCCTTGTGGTCGGTGTACAGGTGGTGCATGGCTGTCGTCAGCTCGTGTCGTGAGATGTTGGGTTAAGTCCCGCAACGAGCGCAACCCTTGTCCCGTGTTGCCAGCAGGCCCTTGTGGTGCTGGGGACTCACGGGAGACCGCCGGGGTCAACTCGGAGGAAGGTGGGGACGACGTCAAGTCATCATGCCCCTTATGTCTTGGGCTGCACACGTGCTACAATGGCCGGTACAAAGAGCTGCGATACCGTGAGGTGGAGCGAATCTCAAAAAGCCGGTCTCAGTTCGGATTGGGGTCTGCAACTCGACCCCATGAAGTCGGAGTCGCTAGTAATCGCAGATCAGCATTGCTGCGGTGAATACGTTCCCGGGCCTTGTACACACCGCCCGTCACGTCACGAAAGTCGGTAACACCCGAAGCCGGTGGCCCAACCCCTTGTGGGAGGGAGCTGTCGAAGGTGGGACTGGCGATTGGGACGAAGTCGTAACAAGGTAGCCGTACCGGAAGGTGCGGCTGGATCACCTCCTTTCTAAGGAGCACTTCTACCGTGTCTCTTTCGGGGGATGCGGTCAGAGGCCAGTATGTGAGCGAGTGTCTCGCACTGGTTGCTCATGGGTGGAACGTTGACTATTCGGTCGGAGTCTCGGCTTGGAGGCTGCTAGTACTGCTCTTGGAGCGTGGAACGTGGTCGTCCGGGGGGATTCCGGTCCGGGCACGCTGTTGGGTCCTGAGGGAACGAGGTTTTCCTCAGTGCCGGCCCCGGTGTAGGTCTGCGGAAGTGGGCTGTGACGGGTGGCTGGTCGTTGTTTGAGAACTGCACAGTGGACGCGAGCATCTGTGGCCAAGTTTTTAAGGGCGCACGGTGGATGCCTTGGCACCAGGAACCGATGAAGGACGTGGGAGGCCGCGATAGGCCCCGGGGAGTCGTCAACCAGGCTTTGATCCGGGGGTGTCCGAATGGGGAAACCCGGCAGTCGTCATGGGCTGTCACCCGCTGCTGAACACATAGGCAGTGTGGAGGGAACGCGGGGAAGTGAAACATCTCAGTACCCGCAGGAAGAGAAAACAACCGTGATTCCGGGAGTAGTGGCGAGCGAAACTGGATGAGGCCAAACCGTATGCGTGTGAGACCCGGCAGGGGTTGCGTATGCGGGGTTGTGGGGTTGCTCTTCCACGGTCTGCCGGCCGTGGGGCGAGTGAGAAACCGTATGGATAGGCGAAGGGCATGCGAAAGGCCTGGCGTAGAGGGTAAGACCCCCGTAGTCGAAATCTGTGCGGCTCGCTTGAGTGATTCCCAAGTAGCACGGGGCCCGAGAAATCCCGTGTGAATCTGGCGGGACCACCCGCTAAGCCTAAATATTCCCTGGTGACCGATAGCGGATAGTACCGTGAGGGAATGGTGAAAAGTACCCCGGGAGGGGAGTGAAATAGTACCTGAAACCGTGTGCCTACAAGCCGTGGGAGCGTCGCTGGCGGGTTTTCCCGTCAGTCGTGACTGCGTGCCTTTTGAAGAATGAGCCTGCGAGTTTGCGGTGTGTTGCGAGGTTAACCCGGGTGGGGTAGCCGTAGCGAAAGCGAGTCCGAAGAGGGCGTTTGAGTAGCACGCTCAAGACCCGAAGCGGGGTGATCTAGCCATGGGCAGGTTGAAGCGGAGGTAAGACTTCGTGGAGGACCGAACCCACCAGGGTTGAAAACCTGGGGGATGACCTGTGGTTAGGGGTGAAAGGCCAATCAAACTCCGTGATAGCTGGTTCTCCCCGAAATGCATTTAGGTGCAGCGTCGTGTGTTTCTTGCCGGAGGTAGAGCACTGGATAGGCGATGGGCCTTACCGGGTTACTGACCTTAGCCAAACTCCGAATGCCGGTAAGTGAGAGCGCGGCAGTGAGACTGTGGGGGATAAGCTCCATGGTCGAGAGGGAAACAGCCCAGAGCATCGACTAAGGCCCCTAAGCGTGCGCTAAGTGGGAAAGGATGTGGAGTCGCAGAGACAACCAGGAGGTTGGCTTAGAAGCAGCCATCCTTGAAAGAGTGCGTAATAGCTCACTGGTCTAGTGATTCCGCGCCGACAATGTAGCGGGGCTCAAGCGTACCGCCGAAGTCGTGTCAATCCAGCATGTGGGTTAACGCCCGCTGGGTTGGGTAGGGGAGCGTCGTCTGCCGGGTGAAGCAGCCGTGGAAGCGAGTTGTGGACGGTTGACGAGTGAGAATGCAGGCATGAGTAGCGATTCACACGTGAGAAACGTGTGCGCCGATTGACCAAGGGTTCCTGGGTCAAGCTGATCTGCCCAGGGTAAGTCGGGACCTAAGGCGAGGCCGACAGGCGTAGTCGATGGATAACCGGTTGATATTCCGGTACCCGCTGTGAAGCGCCCGACATCGAATCCAGTGATGCTAAGCCCGTGAAGCCGCCCGTCTTCAGCTTTGCTGTTGGTGGGAGTGGTGGAGCCGGTGGCCCGAGCTGGTAGTAGGTGAGTGATGGGGTGACGCAGGAAGGTAGTCCATCCCGGGCGGTGGTTGTCCCGGGGTAAGGGTGTAGGACGGTGTGTAGGTAAATCCGCATGCCATTGAGTCTGAGACCTGATGCCGAGCCGATTGTGGTGAAGTGGATGATCCTATGCTGTCGAGAAAAGCCTCTAGCGAGTTTCATGGCGGCCCGTACCCTAAACCGACTCAGGTGGTCAGGTAGAGAATACCGAGGCGTTCGGGTGAACTATGGTTAAGGAACTCGGCAAAATGCCCCCGTAACTTCGGGAGAAGGGGGGCCAGTCCTGGTGATGGGCCTTGCGCTCGGAGCTGGGGTTGGCCGCAGAGACCAGCGAGAAGCGACTGTTTACTAAAAACACAGGTCCGTGCGAAGCCGTAAGGCGATGTATACGGACTGACGCCTGCCCGGTGCTGGAACGTTAAGGGGACCGGTTAGCTGGCTTTCGGGCTGGCGAAGCTGAGAACTTAAGCGCCAGTAAACGGCGGTGGTAACTATAACCATCCTAAGGTAGCGAAATTCCTTGTCGGGTAAGTTCCGACCTGCACGAATGGCGTAACGACTTCTCGACTGTCTCAACCATAGGCCCGGTGAAATTGCACTACGAGTAAAGATGCTCGTTTCGCGCAGCAGGACGGAAAGACCCCGGGACCTTTACTACAGTTTGATATTGGTGTTCGGTTCGGCTTGTGTAGGATAGCTGGGAGACTGTGAAGCCTGGACGCCAGTTCGGGTGGAGTCGTCGTTGAAATACCAGTCTGGTCGTGCTGGATGTCTAACCTGGGTCCGTGATCCGGATCAGGGACAGTGTCTGATGGGTAGTTTAACTGGGGCGGTTGCCTCCTAAAGGGTAACGGAGGCGCCCAAAGGTTCCCTCAGCCTGGTTGGCAATCAGGTGTTGAGTGTAAGTGCACAAGGGAGCTTGACTGTGAGACCGACGGGTCGAGCAGGGACGAAAGTCGGGACTAGTGATCCGGCGGTGGCTTGTGGAAGCGCCGTCGCTCAACGGATAAAAGGTACCCCGGGGATAACAGGCTGATCTTCCCCAAGAGTCCATATCGACGGGATGGTTTGGCACCTCGATGTCGGCTCGTCGCATCCTGGGGCTGGAGTCGGTCCCAAGGGTTGGGCTGTTCGCCCATTAAAGCGGTACGCGAGCTGGGTTTAGAACGTCGTGAGACAGTTCGGTCCCTATCCGCTGTGCGCGTAGGAGTCTTGAGAAGGGCTGTCCCTAGTACGAGAGGACCGGGACGGACGAACCTCTGGTGTGCCAGTTGTTCTGCCAAGGGCATGGCTGGTTGGCTACGTTCGGGAGGGATAACCGCTGAAAGCATCTAAGCGGGAAGCCTGCTTCGAGATGAGGGCTCCCACCCACTTGATGGGGTAAGGCTCCCAGTAGATGACTGGGTTGATAGGCCGGATCTGGAAGCCAGGTGACTGGTGGAGGTGACCGGTACTAATAGGCCGAGGGCTTGTCCTCAGGTGCTCGCGTTCACTGTGTTGGTTCTGAAGCAATGAACAGCCGATGGCTGGTTGGTTGATTGTTTCATAGTGTTTCGGTGGTCATAGCGTAGGGGAAACGCCCGGTTACATTCCGAACCCGGAAGCTAAGCCTTACAGCGCCGATGGTACTGCAGGGGGGACCCTGTGGGAGAGTAGGACGCCGCCGGACTATTTTTGGGAAAGGCCCACACCGTACGGTGTGGGCCTTTTTCGTTTCCCTGCCGATGGTGCTCTGCACTAGCGTGACTCCATGTGTAGTTTCGCGAGCGACGGCACCTACCTGGTCCGGGCCGTACGGGCGCACGAATGGAGCGCGGTGAAAGCGCTGCGGCTGGAAGCACTCCAGGATCCCGTGGCCCACCTCGCTTTTCTCGAGACCTATGCCGACGCCGTCACCCAGCCGGACTCGTTCTGGCAGGAGCGGACGGCCGGCGCCTGCGCGGGCGCCACCGGGGCCCAGCAGTTCATCGCGGAAGGCCCGGACGGCACGTGGGTGGGGACCGTGACCGTGCTCCTGGAGGAGCCCGGCACCACCGACTGGTCGGGGCAGCCGGTGCAGCAGCGGCAAGGACACGTGGTCGGTGTCTACGTCCGTCCCGAGCACCGGGGCAGCGGGCTCACCGAGGTGCTGTTCGACGAGGCCGTGCGGTGGGCGCGGCAGGCCGGTGCCGAGCGGATGCGGCTCTTCGTGCACGAGGACAACGGGCGGGCGGAACGCTTCTACCGCAAGGCCGGGTTCACCTTCAGCGGCCGTACGACACCGCTGCCCGCCCGGCCGGAGGAGAAGGAGCTGGAGTACGTCCTGGACCTCGCCTGACGTCGCCTGCCGGACGCTGGGCCCGGCCCGACGCCCGGTCGGCGACGGCCGTCGTCAGTACGGGAGTTCGTGATGGGGCCAGCGGGCGCGGGCCTGCTCGCGGGAGCGGAGCAGCACCAGTGTGGGCATGCCGCACTCCGGTCCCCAGGTGAGCAGCTCGGGAAGCTGAGGGAGCGGTGCCACGGCGGCCACGTCGTCCAGGACGAGCGTGAGTGGTGGGTCGAGCCGACCGGAGGATGACCGTTCGGCCATGCGCCGGCCGCGCTCGACCACGCTTGCGGCGAGCCCCGTCAGCAGAGGCATCGCGCCAGGATCCGTCCGGGGATCCTCCAGGGACTCCCCTACGAGATACAGCGTTCCCCCTTCGCAGACGAAGGAATCCAAGGCGAGGGCATCGGCGCGGTTCGGGGCGCAGGACTCGCGGACGTTCACCGTGGACAGGGCGGCCAGGGCCCGGGCGACCAGCTCCTGGGCCATGTCCCGGCGGTCCGGGTGCGAGGTGAGCGCCGCCTCCAGTTCGCCCGCCGAGCCCGCGGCCGCCTTGGGATGGGTGCGCAAGGCCTTCACGGCGTCCTGCAGTTGGGTGCCCTGGGCCCAGCGGTGGAGGTGACGGATGCTGCGGCCGTCGAGGGCGGCGGCGTGCAGGAAGCTGCGCAGCAGGGTCTGTGCGGTGTCCGCCAGTGGCTGGTCGATCCGGGCGGTGGGGCGGACCGGGGCGAGGACGGCGGCGGCCCGGGCGGCCGCCGTGTGCTGGTCCTCGCAGCCCTGGATCGGGGACCAGTGCAGGCGGGCCGGGGTGTCGCACAGGTGCGACGGGTCGTAGAGGAGGACCGGGCCCAGCTTGGCGCGGGCGTTCTTGGTGTCCTGCCACAGCGCCGGGTTCGAGGTGACGACGACGGCCGGTCCGGCGGCGTCCAGGACGGCCTGGGTCGCCGTGGCCAGGCGGGCGTCCCGCGGACCCGTGACGACCGCGGCTGCGGCGCCGCTCGGCCGGTCCGTCGGCGGCAGCGGGCCGGTGCCGGTGCCGGTGAGCGGTGCGGCCTGCTGCGGGGACGCCGTCGCCGGGCCGCCGCCGGTGCGCGGGGCGGACACCTCGCCGTCGGCGGGGAATGCCGGGGCTTCCTGCGGTGCCTGCGACGGCAGGTGGGGCCCGGCCGGTGGGGTCTTCTGCAGGACCGCCGTCTCGTGCGGTGCGGGAGGTGCCTGGGGCGGGGACGGCGCGGGTGCCTCGGCGGCCGGCGGGGCCGGGGCGGCGGGCGGCTCGGTTTCCGGGGTGCGCTGCCGGGCCGCGGCGCGCTCGGCGCGTCGTCTCAGCCGGACGGCGCGCCAGCGGGCGAGCGTTCCGAGCACGAACACCGCCAGCACGAACAGCACCATCAGCTGGCCGATGAACACGCCCCAGAACAGCCCGTACCCGGACAGCTGCCCGTCGGGCACGTCGGGCCAGGCGCCGGCGAGGTCGTGCGGGTCGCCGATGAGGTGGCGCATGGCGAGCGGGGTGCGGGTGAAGCCGATGCCGTCCGGCCAGGCGCCGTGGGCGAGCAGCGCCGCCAGGCCGGTGGCCGTCCACACCAGCAGGGTGATGCCGAGGAGGAAGGCCAGGATGCCGACCAGCAGCCCGTCGGGGATGCCTCCCTGGCCCCGTGCCTGGTTGCCCTGGCCGTTCGCCTGGCCGCGGTCGCCCACTCGCACGCCCCTCCTTGTCCGCCTCGGTGCCGTCCGCCGCTATGCCACCGTCGATTCGGAGTCACCGAGGTGCTGCTCCACGAAGGCCGCCGCCCGCTCCTCCGCCTCCCGCTCGGCGGCGCGCAGGGCGTCGTCGTAGCCGGGGGAGGACGCGGACTCGGTCATGGCGCGGTCGGTGAAGACCAGCGGCCGCTCGGTCTCGGTGACCAGGTGCTTGACGACCTGGACGTTGCCGTTGACGTCCCAGACGGCGATGCCCGGGGTGAGGGTGGGGATGATCTCCACCGCCCACCGGGGCAGGCCCAGCACCCGGCCCGTGGCCCTGGCCTCGTCCGCCTTCTGGGCGTAGATCGTCCTGGTCGACGCCATTTTCAGGATCGCCGCCGCCTCCTTGGCCGCCGCGCCGTCGACCACGTCGGACAGATGGTGGACGACGGCCACGAAGGACAGGCCCAGCCGGCGCCCGAACTTCAGCAGCCGCTGGAACAGCTGCGCGACGAACGGGCTGTTGATGATGTGCCAGGCCTCCTCGACCAGGAAGATGCGCTTCTTGCGGTCGGGGCGGATCCAGGTGTGCTCCAGCCACACGCCGACGATCGCCATGAGGATGGGCATGGCGATGGAGTTGCGGTCGATGTGGCTGAGGTCGAAGACGATCAGCGGGGCGTCCAGGTCGATGCCGACGGTGGTCGGGCCGTCGAACATGCCGCGCAGGTCGCCGTCGACCAGGCGGTCCAGGACCAGGGCGACGTCCAGGCCCCAGGCGCGGACGTCCTCTATGGCGACGTTCATCGCCTCGGCGGACTCCGGTTCCGGGTGGCGCAGCTGTTCGACGATGTCGGACAGGACGGGCTGGCGCTCCACGATCGTCTCGTTGACGTAGGCGTGGGCGACCTTCAGCGCGAAGCCGGAGCGCTCGTCCAGGCCGTGGCCCATCGCGACCTCGATGATGGTGCGCAGCAGGGCGAGCTGCCCGGTCGTGGTGATCGCCGGGTCCAGCGGGTTGAGCCGGATGCCGTGGTCCAGGGCGGCCGTCGGGTCCAGCCGGATCGGCGTTATGCCGAGCTGCTCGGCGATGAGGTTCCATTCGCCGACGCCGTCCTCGCCCTGGGCGTCGAGGACGACGACCTGCCGGTCGCGGAAGCGGAGCTGGCGCAGGACGTACGTCTTCTCCAGGGCGGACTTGCCGTTGCCGGACTCGCCGAGGACCAGCCAGTGCGGGGCGGGCAGCTGCTGGCCGTAGAGCTGGAAGGGGTCGTAGATGTAGCCCTTCCCGGAGTAGACCTCCCGGCCGATGATGACGCCGGAGTCGCCGAGGCCGGGCGCGGCCGTGGGCAGGTAGACGGCCTGGGCCTGGCCGGTGGAGGTGCGCACCGGCAGCCGGGTCGTCTCGACCTTCCCGAACAGGAAGGACGTGAAGGCGTCCGTGAGCGCGGTCAGCGGGTCCCGCATCAGAGCATCAGTCCCTACCGTCGGATTCCGGTGGCGAACGGGAGCGTGTTCACGAAGGCACGGTGGTGCTCGCGGTCGCACCACTCCAGCTTCAGGTAGGACTTTCCGGCCGAGGCGCGGATGGTCCGCTTGTCGCGGGCCAGGGCCTCGGGGGAGCGGGCGGAGACGGTGATGTAGCCGACGAGGTTGACGCCGGCGGCACCGCTGGCGAGGTCCTCGCCGCGCTGGTCGAGGCGCTGGTGGGCCTGGATGTCGCGCGGGTCGACGGTGCGGTTCATCTTGGCGGCGCGGCTGGCCTCGGCGACGTCGTTGGTCTTCTCGGTCAGCATGCGCTCGATGGCGACCTCGGTGGGTTCGAGGTCCATGGTGACGGCGACCGTGCGGATGACGTCCGGGGTGTGGACGAGCAGCGGCGCGAGGAAGTTCACGCCGACCGGGGTCATCGGCCACTCCTTGATCCAGGCGGTGGCGTGGCACCAGGGTTCGCGGGTGGCGGACTCGCGGGTCTTGGCCTGCAGGTAGGTCGGCTGGCGGGCGTCGAGTTCGGCCGGCCAGGCGTTGCGCTGGGTCATCGCCTGGATGTGGTCGATGGGGTGGTCCGGGTCGTACATGGAGTGGATGAGCGAGGCGAGGCGGCTCTGGCCGAGGGGCTGGCGGACCCGGATGTCGGCCTCCTGCAGGCGGGAGCAGATGTCGGTCAGCTCACGGGCCATGACGACGGCGAGGCCGGCGTCCCGGTCGAGTCTGCGGCCGGTCTGGGCGCGGGCCGCGCGGGCCATGGCGGTGGCCTCGGCCGCGAGCTCGCGGTCGTAGTGCATGCAGGCGACCAGGTAGGCGCGGTGCTGCTCGCTGCTGGTGGACACCATGGACTGCAGCTGGTCGTAGGAGTGCCGCAGCCAGGCCGGTGCCCGGTCGTCGCCGCGCAGGGCGACGTCCTTGGCGTGGGCGTCGGGGTCGGCGGGCAGGGTGCGGGCGAGCATCTGCAGCCGGGTGACGAAGCCGTCGCCGTTGGCGACGTGCTTGAGCAGGGTGCCGAACCGGTCGACGAGGGCCTCCTGGTCCTCGGAGTCGCGCAGGCCGACACCGGGGCCCTCGATCTCGATGGCGGCGGTGACGGTCTTGCGGTCGGCGTGCAGCAGCACGGCGATCTCGTCGGGTCCGAAGGGTGCGGACAGCCAGGTGATGCGGCCGATGCCGGGCGGCGGCCCGATCTCGACCTCGCGTCCGTCGAGCCGGGTGCCGGCCTCCATCGCGCCCGAGCGGTAGACGGCGCCGCGTTTGAGGGTGCGCTTGTAGCTGCGGTTGATCTCGAACCACTTGTAGAAGGTGCGGCGCCGGTAGGGCACGTAGACGGCGGCGAGCGCGAGCAGCGGGAAACCGACGAGCAGCACGATGCGCACGGGCAGCACGGGGACGACGAGGCCGCTGAGCATGCCGAGGAACGCGCCGACGATGATCAGCATGATCTCGCCGGTCTCGCGGTTGCGGCCGATGATCGCGTTCGGCCGGGCGCGGCCGATCAGATATGTACGGCGGGGCGTGACCGCGGGGGACACGTGGGACTCGGTCGTCAACGCCCTTCACCTCCCGTGCGGTTGCTGCTGGTGCGGGTGTTGCTGGCGTGCGGGGTGTTCACCGGGCTGGCCGCGCGGGGAGTGGGCGCGGGGGCGGGGGCCGGGACGGACCCGCCGCCGTCGGGAACGCGTGCCGAGTGCGCGGCCATGCCGCCGGAGGCGGGGTTGGCCGGCCGGCTGCCGGTGCCGTTGCTGTCGGCCCGGGTGCTGTGGGTCCTGATGCCCTGGGCGACGAGGGTGGCCGGGGAGCTCATGACGGCGGCGGCCTTGTTCTCCGCGGTGCGCATGAGGCGGTTGTTGCGGCCGGCGGCGATCTCGTCGCCGAACCCGGGCACGAAGCGGTAGATCATCGCCGAGGCGAAGATCGCGAGCAGGATGATGGCGAGGCCGGAGACGACCGCGCCGAGCGCTTCGGGGCCCTCGTCCGTGGTCAGCGCGCTGGCCAGGCCGAGCACGATGACGATCACGGGCTTGACCAGGATCACGGCGATCATGACACCGGCCCAGCGGCGCACGTGGCCCCAGAGGTTCTTGTCGACGAGGCCGGAGTAGACGACGACGCCGAGCAGGGCGCCCACGTACAGCAGGACGGCCCGCAGGAACAGTTCCAGGTACAGCACGCCCGCGGCGAGGGTGGAGACCAGGGACACCAGGATCAGCATGATCGGGCCGCCGCCGATGTCCGTGCCCTTGTCCAGGGCGTCGGCGAACGCCCCGAAGAAGGTGCCGGTCTGGTCGCCGGTGGTCTTGGCGAGGACGTCGCTGATGCTGTCCGTCGCGGAGACCACGGTGTAGAGGATCAGCGGGGTGAAGGCGGAGGCGAGCACGGTCAGCCAGAGGAAGCCGACCGCCTCGCTGATCGCGGTGGTCAGGGGCACGCCGCGCACGGCCCGCTTGGCGACCGCGATCAGCCACAGCAGCAGGGTGAGGAAGACCGACGCCCCGAAGACGATGGCGTACTGCTTCAGGAACTGCCCGTTGGTGAAGTCGACGGTGGCGGTCTCCTGGGTGGCCTTGCTGAGCTGCTTGACGGTCCAGGAGGCGGCGTCGGCGCAGCCCTTGGCGAGGGAGGAGAGGGGGTCGAGGGAGGAGGTGGGGTCGGGGGTGGCGGGTGCGTCGCCGTTGCTGGAGACGTTGCCGCGTTCGCAGTACTTCTTGGCCTCGCCGAAGATGAGGTCGCAGTTGTTCTCCTGGTCCGTCGGCGTCGGCGTGGGGGTGGGCGCGGCGACGGCACGGGTCGCCAGCAGCACGACCGAGGTCTGTACGGCTGCCACGACTCCGGTGAGCTTGAGCGCGCGGGGCGTGCTACCGGGCATACGTGAACCCTCCGTACTCTTCGGTGGCCTTGCGGATCTCGTCGGAGGTGGCGGCCTTGTCGTCACCGGGGACAGGGGCAGGGCCGTTCTGCTGGGTGTCGGACACGATCTTCCAGTCGCCCTGAGACCAGCTCAGGTCGAAGGTCCAGGTCTTCCAGGACGAGGTGACCGGGTCGGTGGAGTTCTTGGCGGACATGCCGATCAACCCGACGTACCAGACCGCGACCTTGGCGTCGGTGCCGGTGTACTGCTGCACGGAGGTGCCCACCGGGATCACGCGGGACACGAAGGTGCTGCCGGCCGGTGCGTCTCCGTTCGCGTCGAGGCCCATTCTGGCGAGGAAGTCGGCGGAGTACGCCTCGTCCATCGGGCCTTGCAGCTCGGCCGCGGCCTCGGGCGTGTAGAGACGGTCGACGATCAGGTGCCGGGTGTCCTTCTTGAACATGTCCGTCGAGCCGAGCGCCACCGCATAGTTCGCCGCAGCGCTCTGCGCCCCCTGCTCGTCGTGGGCGAAGCCGGCGGGGATGCCGTCCTTCTTGGTGGTGACGGGCTGTCTGCCGGTCGGGGCGGTCGCCGCCGCCTTGGGGGCGTGGTCGCCGGCGCGGCTGTCGGTGGCGCCGGAGTCGCCTCCTCCGCTGCGGTTGGCGATGGCGATCGCAGCGATGAGGAGGACGACCACGGCGACCACCGTGATCAGGCCACGCGTGGAGGACCGGCCGGTGCGCCGGGCCCCGCCGTAGATGTCGCCCGTTGTGTCGGGCAGCCGGGTGCGGGTCTGGCCGCCGTACGCGTCGTCGTCGGCGCGCGCCAGGTCACCATGTCCGTGCTCGTCTCCGAGACTCATGCCCGGTGTGCCCCCTCGACCTCGTCTCCGTGGCGGATCGCCTGGATGTACGACGGTAGCCGTGCTGGTTTCCGCGCGGGCGCGGTGTGGTGACTCGACATCAGGGAAACGCAACCTCGGCCGGTGGGCACGGTGGACAGGTGGGGGCAGTGGAGGCACCGGACGCGCCCGGTGGGGCCGGACGACGGCGCGGGCGGGGCATCGTGCGCGGCATGCGCGGGTCTGCGCCGGGCGGGGGATGGCGGTGTGCTACACCGCCATGCCGTAGACGATGGTGAACAGGGTGCCGAGCGAGCCGATGATGAACACTCCGGTCAGGCCGGCGATGATGAGACCCTTGCCCTGTTCGGCGCTGAAGGTGTCGCGCAGTGCGGTCGCACCGATCCGCTGCTTCGCGGCGCCCCAGACGGCGATGGCCAGGCAGAGCAGGATGGCGACGGCCATCACCACCTCGACCATCACCTTGGCCTCGTTGCCCAGGCTGCCGAAGGGGCCCCAGTCCGGAGCGATACCGCCGATGATGGTGTTGATGTCTCCCTTGTCGGCCGCAAAGAGCATGTAAGTCACCGCCCCTGGTGGGTAGTTCCGCCTCCCCTGCGGTCGTTGCAGGGTCAGACTTCATTGTCTCCGACAATGCGGCCTGGTTATGTCGACTTGGCGCCATCGAGTGGCGGATTTTGTACGCATGGTCACTGTGTGTATCACGCCTGGTCACGGTGGGCAATGAAGCCGGTGCGAAACCTGTGACGTGGGTGGGTCGTTAACGCTTTTTCCGTCTGAGTGCGGCTGGTGTCGGCCGGTCAGGTGAGACGGTGCCTCGATGGTCTCACGCAGCGGGCCGGCGGGCGCCGTGCCGCGAGGGGTGAGGTGGGCGGCGGGCCGGCGGGGACGGAGGCGCGGCGGGGGTCGGCGGGATCTGCGAGCGGCCGGGGACCGCAGAGGCGGCAGAGGCGGCGGGACCGGTGAGCGGGCGGGGCCGGGAGTCGTGGCGCCGGGAGCCGTGGCGCCGGGAGCTGTGGGGCCGGGAGTGGCCGGGGAGCCGGGTGGCCGGGGTGGGCCGGGCGGCTTGTCGCCCTCTGGCGTCCGTGAGCAGCGCACCTACACTGACGAGAGCGTAAGTGCCGTGCTGCGAAGGGTGGTTGACGGTGCGAAGGGCGTGGGTCCTGGTGGGCGCTGCCGTGGGCGGCGTGCTGGCCTTCGTGCTGCTGCTCGTCGTCGGGGTGTACCTGGTCGGCGGCACCGTCGCGGGCGGGGGCTCCGTGGGGCTGGCCAAGGGAGCGGTGCCCGCCGCCTACAAAAGGCTGGTGGAGAAGTGGGGCAATCTCTGCCCGGCGCTGAACCCGGCCCTGTTGGCGGCCCAGCTGTACCAGGAGAGCGGTTTCAACCCCCGGGCCCAGTCCCCGGCCGCGGCGCAGGGCATCGCGCAGTTCATCCCGAGCACCTGGGCGACGCACGGCGTGGACGGCAACGGTGACGGCAAACGGGACGTGTGGGATCCGGCCGACGCGATCCCGTCGGCCGCCTCCTACGACTGCAAGCTGGCCCGGTACGTCAAGAGCGTGCCCGGCGACCTGACGCAGAACATGCTCGCGGCCTACAACGCGGGGCCGGATCCCGTCATCAAGTACCAGGGGGTGCCGCCGTACGCGGAGACCCGCACCTACGTGAAGACGATCAAGACGCTGGAGAAGAGCTTCGCCGCGCCCGTCACCCGCGTCGATCCGTCCCGGCAGGCCGCCGGTGCCATCTCCTTCGCGCAGAGCAAGCTGGGCACGCCGTATCTGTGGGGCGGCGACGGCACCGCCGAGGAAGGCGGGCGGTTCGACTGCTCGGGGCTGACCAAGGCGGCGTACGAGAGCGTGGGCATCACGCTGCCGCGGGTGGCGAACGACCAGTACAACGCCGGTCCGCATCCCCGGCGGGAGGAGCTGCTGCCCGGAGACCTGGTGTTCTTCTCCGACGACCTGACGAACCCGCGGGCCATCCGGCACGTGGGCATCTACGTGGGCGGCGGGTACATGATCGACGCGCCGAAGCCGGGGGCGGTGATCCGGTTCGACCCGATCGACACGCCGGACTACTTCGGGGCCACCCGGGTCACCGAGGATGGCGCGAAAGCGCTTCCCACCACGGTGTGAACGGAGCGTGAAACTCCCCCCTGAGCTGCGACGACGCGTATCTCTTCGATAACGTCTGCGTGATCATTCGGTGGAGCGCGGAACGCCTCCGGCCGCGCCGTGCGTTGCTGTTGGCGTAGTCAAGCGGACGTCGGACCCGGTGCGTGTCGCACGCGTGTGCAGCGGAAGCGGATCTACGACCACGGGGGGTGCCAGGGGCGGTGCACACACAGTGCGCCCGAGACCGTACGACGAAGGGGCCGCAGCACGATGGCTGGACTCGCCGAATCCGGGTCGAACCCCGACGTCGACCTGCTCTACGACATCAACGGCCTGGCCGAGGACGCACCGCGCTGGTTCGACCGGGTCATGGAGTTCGTCGGTGAGTACGGTCTGGTGCTGGCGTCGGTGCTGCTGGTGCTGTGGTGCTGGTGGTCGGTGCGCCGGCGGGGCGGCGAGGACGCCGCCGCGTCCGTGGCCGCGCTGGTGTGGGCGCCGCTGGCGGCGGGCATCGCGGTCCTGGTGAACGTGCCGATCCGCGACTTCGTGGCCCGGCCCCGTCCCTTCCAGGACCACCAGGGGCTGGACGTCCTGGTCACGGGCAAGGACGACTACTCCTTCGTCAGCGACCACGCGACCCTCACCATGGCGCTGGGCGTGGCGCTGTTCCTGGTCAACCGCCGGTTCGGGCTGGCCGGCATCGCCGTCGCGCTGCTCGAGGGCTTCTGCCGGGTCTACATGGGCGTGCACTACCCGACGGACGTGGTCGGCGGGTTCGCGCTGGGCACGGCGGTGGCGCTGCTGCTCGCCCCGGTGGCCATGGCCGCGCTGACGCCGCTGCTGACCGCCGTGGAGCGTTCCCGGTGGGGCGGCCCGCTGGTGCGCGCGCGGCGGGCCGAGACCGAGCAGGGCCCGGTGCTGTCCGAGGCGCGGGAGCAGGAGCCCGCCCCCGCCGCCGAGGAGCGCGACCTGGCCGCCTGACGCGGCGACCGGCACGGCCGACGGTCACCGGGCAGTGCTGCGGCGCGCGGGGCCCGTCACACATCCTGCGGGTGGCCGAAGAAGCGGTCCGGGTCGTACGTCCGCTGCATCATGGCCAGGCGCGGGGCAGCGGCACCGCGGGAGGCCGTGCGCCAGTGCCGCTCGAGCGTCACGCTCGACGCGGAGGCGCCGATGCGGGCGGTCAGGGGTCCACCGCGTTCTGCGGTTCGTCGTGGGTGCCCAGGGAGAAGGCGGCCACGGAGAGAGACGACAGGGACGACAGGGGTGCCGCCCGGGTGGCGGACAGGGGCCGGGAGGACCAGATCTCGTCCGGCTGATCCGGGCCCCCACTCCTGCCAGGCCGTCACCACTGTCGTCGCCGCCCCCTCGTCCACGGCCGCTTCATGTGTAGGCCGAGACGGCCTGGGCGCGGCACGGGGTGCGGAAGCGCGGCCCGGTGACGACGCCGAAGGTGCCGTTGCCGGCGCCGCGCGGCGCCCGGAACAGGTCGGTGCTCGGTGGCGTTCGCGGTCGGCCGTCGGCGTCGGCGGTGACGATCGTGGCCCGGGTGAGGCTGTCGCAGGTCAGGCCGTGGGCGGGGGAGACGACTCCGTGGCCTCACTCCGGTCGTACGCGGCCCGACAGCGGCCGTGCCGGCCCTCGTCGCGGGCCGCGCGCGGCCTCACCGCTGCGACGGGAGGGGTTCACCCCTCGTTCACTTCCGGCCATCGGCGGCTTCACCTGTTCTGCCTACTTTCGGCCGTACCCGGTGCTGATGCGTGCATGTCGGTGCATCGGCGTCCTCAGTCCTCGCACGCCGCCGAACAGGACGGCGGCTGATGGAAGGAACTCTTTCGTGAAGCTCCAGCGCATGAACCGGCGAGCCCTCGCCCTCGGCGCTCTCGCCGCCTGCGGCGCCCTGACCCTCACGGCGTGCGGCTCCGACGACAACGGCGGCACCGGCGCCTCGGCCGGCTCGTCCTCCGCGGCCGCCACGAGCGCGATCGACTGCGGCGGCGCCAAGGGCCAGGTGCAGGCCTCCGGTTCGTCGGCGCAGAAGAACGCCATCGACGCCTGGGTCAAGGTCTACGGCCAGGCCTGCAAGGACGTGCAGATCAACTACAACCCGACGGGGTCGGGCGCGGGCATCACCGCGTTCCTGCAGGGGCAGACCGCCTTCGCCGGGTCGGACTCGCCGCTGAAGCCCGAGGAGATCGAGCAGTCCCGGAAGGTGTGCTCCGGCGGCCGGGCCATCGACCTGCCGATGGTGGGCGGCCCGATCGCCGTCGGCTACAACGTGCCGGGCGTGGACAGCCTCGTCCTCGACCCGCCGACACTCGCCAAGATCTTCGACGGCAAGATCACCCACTGGAACGACGAGGCGATCGAGAAGCTCAACCCGGACGCGAAGCTGCCCGACCTGAAGATCCAGGCCTTCCACCGCTCCGACGAGTCCGGCACCACCGACAACTTCACCAAGTACCTGATCGCCACCGCCAAGGCCGACTGGCCGTACTCGGGCGGCAAGGCCTGGCAGGCCAAGGGCGGCCAGTCCGCGCAGGGGTCCTCCGGCCTGGCGCAGCAGGTCAAGCAGACCGCCGGCGCGATCTCCTACTTCGAGCTGTCCTACGCCTCCGACGGCATCAAGACCGTCGACCTGAAGACCGCGGCCGCCACCCCGGCCAAGGCCACCGTGGAGAACGCCACCAAGGCGATCGCCGCCGCGAAGGTCACCGGCACCGGCAAGGACCTGGCGCTGGAGCTGGACTACGCGCCCCAGGAGGACGGCGCCTACCCGCTGACCCTGGTGACCTACGAGATCGTCTGCGACAAGGGCAACAAGCCGGCCACCCTGCCGGCGGTGAAGTCCTTCCTGTCCTACATCGCCTCCGAGGACGGCCAGAAGCAGCTGGCCGACGCCGCCTACGCGCCGATCCCCGAGGAGATCGCCGCCAAGGTCCGCGCCACCGTCGCGGACCTGAGCTGAGCACGCGGCCGGCGCCCCGCCGCACCCGCGGGAGCCGGCCGCACCGTCCGGTGCACCGCCGCCAGGAGCCGTCCCGAGAGGTACGGCTCCGCAGACCGGAGAAGCCGATGCAGACATCCACCCGACCCACCGACCCCGCCCCCGCCGTGACGGCGCCGGTCCGGGCCGAGGACCGGCCCGCCGCCCGGGGCGTGATGCGCCCCGGCGACCGCGTCTTCCTCGGTCTGTCCCGCGGGGCGGGCATCCTGCTCCTGGTGATCATGGCCGCGATCGCGGTCTTCCTCACCTACCGCGCCGTCCTCGCCATCGGCAAGGACGACGGCAACTTCCTGACCACCTTCGAATGGGACACCGGCGTGGTGCCGGCGAGGTTCGGCATCGCCGTGCTCGCGTTCGGCACGCTCGTCTCGTCGGTCGTCGCCATGGCCCTGGCGGTGCCCGTCGCCGTGGGCATCGCGCTGTTCCTCACCCACTACGCGCCGCGCCGGCTGGCCGGCCCCATCGCCTATGTGATCGACCTGCTGGCCGCCGTGCCGTCCATCGTCTACGGCCTGTGGGGCGCCCTGGTGCTGGTGCCGCACCTGAGCGGCCTGTACGGCTGGCTCGACACCTGCTTCGGCTGGACCGGGGTGCTGTCCTGGCAGGGGGGTGCGCCGCGTTCGCTGCTCACCGTCGGCATCCTGCTGGCGATCATGATCCTGCCGATCGTCACCAACGTCAGCCGTGAGGTGTTCCGGCAGGTGCCGCGGATGCACGAGGAGGCCGCCCTGGCCCTGGGCGCCACCCGGTGGGAGGTCGTCCGCATGGCGGTGCTGCCCTTCGGGCGCTCCGGGGTGATCTCCGCCTCGATGCTCGGTCTGGGCCGGGCGCTCGGCGAGACCATGGCCGTGGCCACCGTGCTCTCCCCGTCCTTCGACATCCGGGCCAGCCTGCTCGACCCGGGCGGCGGCACCTTCGCGCAGAACATCGCGAGCAAGTTCAACGAGGCCACCGAGTTCGGGCAGGACGCGCTGATCGCCTCCGGTCTCGTGCTGTTCGTGATCACCCTGCTCGTCAACGGCGCCGCCCGCCTGATCATCAACCGCCGCACGGAGTACTCGGGGGCTCACGCATGACACCACCGGCCGTCACCGACCGTCCCGCCGGCGCGCTGCGCGGCGGCCGCCTGCCGAGGTGGTTCCCGCTCGCCGTCGTCGCGGCCTCGATCGTCGTCGCCGTGGCCGTCGGCCTGGGCGCGGGCCTGCGCAGCACGGTGCAGTGGGGGCTGATCGCCGCGCTGCTCGCCGTGGTCGGCACCTACGTCGTCGCCGCCCGTGTCGAGGGCCGCCGGCAGGCCAGGGACCGGGTGGCCACCAGCCTGGTCTGGCTCTGCTTCCTCGTCGCCGTGATCCCGCTGGCCTCCCTGATCTGGGCCACCCTGCGGCGCGGCGTGAAGGTGCTGGACGGCTACTTCCTCACCCACTCCATGGCCCAGGTCGCCGACACCGAGCCCGGCGGCGGCGTGTACCACGCCCTGCTCGGCACCCTGGAACAGGTGGGCCTGGCCACCGTGATCGCCGTGCCGGTCGGTGTGCTCACCGCGGTCTACCTGGTGGAGTACGGGCGGGGAGCACTGGCCCGGGCGGTCACCTTCTTCGTCGACGTCATGACGGGCATCCCGTCGATCGTCGCCGGGCTGTTCGTGCTCAGCTTCTGGATCCTGATCCTGGACATGGGCTACTCCGGCTTCGCCGGCTCGCTGGCCCTGGCGATCCTGATGATGCCGGTGGTGGTCCGCTCCACCGAGGAGATGCTCAAGCTGGTGCCGCGCGAGCTGCGCGAGGCCTCCCTGGCCCTCGGGGTGCCGAAGTGGCGGACGATCCTGAAGGTGGTGCTGCCGACCTGCCTGGGCGGCATCGTCACCGGTGTGATGCTCTCCATCGCCCGGGTCACCGGCGAGACCGCCCCGGTGCTGCTGCTGGTGTGGGGGACGAACTTCATCAACGCCAACCCCTTCAGCGACCCGCAGGCCTCGCTGCCGCTGTTCATCTACCAGCAGTACGCCAACAGCGCCGGCGCCGGAGCCGCCTACGACCGTGCCTGGGCGGCGGCCCTCACCCTCATCGCCTTCGTGATGATCCTCAACCTGGTGGCGCGCGGCATCGCCCGTTTCACGGCGCCCCCGAGCGGTCGCTGACGCGACCTCGCAAGCGACCGAGACGCAACGGAAGGGACAGTCATGTCCACACGCATCGATGTGAGCGGGCTCACCGCCTACTACGGCACCCACAAGGCGATCGAGGACATCTCGATGACCATCGAGCCGCGCACGGTGACGGCGTTCATCGGGCCGTCCGGCTGCGGCAAGTCGACGTTCCTGCGCACCCTGAACCGGATGCACGAGGTCACCCCGGGCGGCCGGGTCGAGGGCAAGGTGCTGCTGGACGGCGAGGACCTGTACGGGCCCGGGGTGGACCCGGTCGCGGTGCGGCGCCAGGTGGGGATGGTGTTCCAGCGGCCCAACCCCTTCCCCACCATGTCCGTCTTCGAGAACGTGGCCGCCGGGCTCCGGCTGAACGGGGTGCGGAAGAAGAGCGAGCTGAGCGACATCGTGGAGAAGTCGCTCAGGGGCGCCAACCTGTGGAACGAGGTCAAGGACCGCCTGGACAAGCCGGGCGCGGGGCTCTCCGGCGGTCAGCAGCAGCGGCTGTGCATCGCCCGTGCGATCGCGGTCGAGCCCGAGGTGCTGCTGATGGACGAGCCCTGCTCCGCGCTCGACCCCATCTCCACGCTCGCCGTCGAGGACCTGATCGGGGAGCTGAAGGAGCGGTTCACGATCGTCATCGTGACGCACAACATGCAGCAGGCCGCGCGGGTGTCGGACCGGACGGCGTTCTTCAACCTGGCCGGGGTGGGCCGGCCGGGCCGGCTGATCGAGATCGACGACACCGAGCGGATCTTCTCCAACCCGTCGGTGCAGGCGACGGAGGACTACATCTCCGGCCGCTTCGGCTGAGGGCAGGGCGTCAGGACTCCTCGCGGTGCTGCATGGCGGTGCCGCCGCGAGGACGCGAAAAGGGCCCGTCCCCGCATCCGGGGGACGGGCCCGCGCGCTTCACGGGGCCGGCCGGCCTACAGGATCGCCAGCTTTATCAGCCAGAAGACGACCGCCGAGACGATCGCGGCCGCCGGCATGGTGATGAACCAGCCCACCACGATGTTCTTCGCCACGCCCCAGCGGACCGCGTTGACCCGCTTGGTGGCGCCCACGCCCATGATCGCCGAGGTGATCACATGGGTGGTGGAGATCGGCGCGTGGAACACGAACGCGGTGCCGAACATGATCGACGCGCCGGTCGCCTCGGCCGCGAACCCCTGCGGCGGGTCCAGCTCGATGATCTTGCGGCCCAGGGTGCGCATGATGCGCCAGCCGCCCGCGTAGGTGCCCAGCGACAGCATCAGGGCGGAGACCAGCTTCACCCACACCGGGATCGGGTCGCCGTAGGTCTCGACGCCGCCGATGACCAGGGCCATCACCACGACACCCATGGTCTTCTGGGCGTCCTGCAGACCGTGGCCGAGGGCCATGCCGGCCGCGGAGACGGTCTGTGCTATGCGGAAGCCGCGCTTGGCCTTGTGCGGGTTGGTGCGGCGGAAGATCCACATGATGGCCGCCATCACCAGGTAGCCGACGATCAGGCCGATCACCGGCGACAGGAACATCGGGGTGACCACCTTGTCGACCACGCCCGACCAGTGCACGGCCGTGCCGCCGGCGAGTGCCGCGCCGACCAGGCCGCCGAACAGGGCGTGCGAGGAGGACGAGGGAAGCCCGAAGTACCAGGTGATCAGGTTCCAGACGATCGCGCCGAGCAGGGCCGCGAAGAGGATGCCCATGCCCCGGCTGCCGGTGGGGGGCTCGATCAGGCCCTCACTGACGGTCTTGGCGACGCCGCTGCCGAGGAAGGCACCGGCGAGGTTCATCACCGCCGCCATGCCGAGCGCCGCCCGCGGGGTCAGCGCCCGCGTGGAGACGGAGGTGGCGATGGCGTTGGCGGAGTCGTGGAAACCGTTGGTGTAGGCGAAGCCCAGGGCGACCAGGATGGTCAGGATCAGAGCGAAGGTGTCCATGGACGCCTCAGGACTCCTTGACCGCGATGGTCTCCACCGTGTTCGCCACGTGCTCGAAGGCGTCCGCCGCCTCCTCCAGTACGTCCACGATCTGCTTGAGCTTGAGCACCTCGATCGCGTCGTACTTGCCGTTGAACAGGTGGGCGAGGAGTTTGCGGTGGATCTGGTCCGCCTGGTTCTCCAGGCGGTTCACCTCGATCCAGTACTCGGTGAGGTTCTCCATCGTGCGCAGATGCGGCATGGCCTCGGCGGTCAGTTCCGCCGCCCGGGCCAGGACCTCGATCTGCTGCTCGACGCCCCGCGGCAGCTCCTCGATGTTGTAGAGGACGACCAGATCGACGGCCTCCTCCATGAAGTCCATGATGTCGTCCAGGGACGACGCCAGGGAGTAGATGTCCTCACGGTCGAAGGGCGTGATGAACGAGGAGTTCAGCTGGTGGAAGATCGCGTGCGTGGCGTCGTCGCCCGCGTGCTCCGCGGCCCGCATACGCTCTGCGATCTCGGCCCGGGCGGAGGCGTCCGCCCCGAGCAGTTCCAAAAGGAGCTTCGAGCCCGCGACGATGTTGTCCGCGGACGCGGCGAACATGTCGTAGAAGCTCGTCTCCCTGGGGGTCAGACGAAAGCGCACGTGGGGTCCTCGGGGTGCATCGGTGTCGGTCAGGGTGATGCTAAGCGCATCATCCGGCCACGGCTAAGAGCCCGGGGCTCTCGCAAGGGGCCGTTCCCCAGTGTCACCCATGCCGCGCGGTGATCTTCCTGGAGGGGCCCGTGCAGCGGAGAATTCGGTACGATATACCCGCCAGGGGTATATCGGGCCCCGGTGACGGTGTACCGACAGGAGGACGCGATGACGACCACCGAGGCCGGCGTGCCGGCGCCCTCCGGGGCCACCGTCGACGAGCCGCACGGGCACGAGCATCAGCACGCGACGTACGGCTACCACCAGCAGAAGGACGAGCACCTCAAGCGCCTGCGCCGGATCGAGGGGCAGATCCGCGGGCTGCAGCGGATGGTCGACGAGGACGTCTACTGCATCGACATACTCACCCAGGTCTCGGCCTCCACCAAGGCGCTGCAGTCCTTCGCCCTGCAGCTGCTGGAGCAGCATCTGCGCCACTGCGTCGCCGACGCCGCCGTCAAGGGCGGCACCGAGATCGACGCGAAGGTGGAGGAGGCCACCAAGGCCATCGGGCGGCTGCTGCGCACCTGACCGGGCGGCACCGGGCTTCAGAAGGTGTCGGCGGGGCGCTCCTCGGTCTCGCGTACCCGCAGCACTCTGTCGATGCTCTCCAGACTGAGCCGCCCCCGCGCCGCCGAGGCGGCGATGATCAGCTCTCCGCACAGCTCGATCTCTGCGAGGGCCACGTGGTCCTGCACCGTCGCACCGCACACCGGAGCCACGCGCACCACCTCTTCTCCGCTGTCACCTGAACGGCCGGAATCTGCTGCTGCGCCCCCTGCCCACGGGCAGCGCGGGGCGGCTGGACGCGCCGGCGGAATCAGGGTAGGGAGCGGGCCATGTGCCGCGCATGGCACCAAAGGGCTAGTTCGCCGGTCATTTCCGCCCCGGGGCCCCGTCAGCCCTCGGCGATCCGCCCGGTGTAGATGTCCTTCTCGTCCGGCAGCGTCACGCTCACCGGGGTCCCGAAGCCGAACAGCAGGGTGGTGGCGTAGACGGCCACGGCGTCGTCGCGGCGGCCGCCGGGGAAGGAGAAGCGCTGCCGCAGCTTGCGGATGCGGCCCTGGTCGTCGAGGTAGACGTCGAACGGGACGTCGGCCGTGGCGAACCCGTCGGCCGCCGCGCGCAGCGAGGCCGCCCCGGACGACGGGGCGTTGCGGGCCGCCAGGTGGAGATCGGCCGTGCCGCGGTAGTGGCGCACCGCGACCCCCGCCACCCGGGTCTCGCCCACGTAGGACGCCGTGCGGGTGCCGCGCAGCACCTCGGCCGCGGCGCAGGGGTCGGTGGCGCCGCCGGTGACGAGATTGCCGTCGGAGAGGGTGTCCGTGTCCACCCGCACCCACTTGTCGGCCGGCACCCCCGCGCCCCGGTTCTTCATGTACAGGGCGCCGGGGGCGAGGAGTTCGGTGATGGGCCGGTGCACCGGGACGCCCGTCGGGCCCGGCGGCAGCACCAGCGTCAGCCGGCCCAGCTGCCGGCGGAAGTCGTACACGCCCTTGCCGCGGATCGTCACCCGGGTGCCGCCGACGGCCGTCTCCAGCGATGTGTGCGCCTGGGAACTGCCCGCCGCGCGCAGGGCGTCGGGCGCCTGCCGCAGCAGCTGCACCGGGGTGACGAACGCGCGGGCGTCCTGCGCGGCGATCCCGTCCCCGGCGCAGCCGCCGGTGCCCGCGCAGACCGCCAGGACCGCGGCGAGCACCGCCGCCGCCCGCCGCCGCTGCCCCTGAGCCATCGCCGTCCACCCCCAGCCGCTCCGCGTCTCCCGGGCCCTCGCCGTCCCTGGGACGACGGGTCGTCCGGTTAACGACGAGTAGGGAACGCCGTCACGCCCCGGCCGTGAGGCGGCCATGCGGAGCAACCTGCCGTTCACCTGCGACCGCTAGGGTCCCCGCCGTGACCCGGCAGACGAAGGACGGCGGCGCCCGGCGGCAGCCGGAGCGGCGCCAGGACGGCGCGGAACACCGTGCGGAGCAGGGCGTCCACCGTACGGAGACGGTGGAGCGGGGACGGTTCTGTCCGGCCCGCTGCACCTGCGGCCGGCGCGGCCCGGCCCGCCGGGTGCGCAGTCCGGCCCGCAGGGACGCGGAGCAGCACGCCGACGGGGAGTGACCGGGCGGGCGAGCCGGGCGGCGGAAGGCCGAGCCGCGGGCGCGAGCGGGTCAGGACGGGCGCAGGACGGCCAGCAGCTCGTCGACCAGGGCCCGGTCCCTGACCTGGGTGAGCCGGGCGCGCGCGGCCGCGGGCGGCAGCCAGGCGATGCGGTCCACCTCGGCGTCGGGGGTGAAGCGGTCGCCCCCGGTGACCTCGGCCGCCCAGTACCGCACCTGCTTGGGGCGGCCGTGCGCCCAGTAGTGCACGCTGCTCAGTTCCGCGCCGGGCACGGCCGTGCACCCGGTCTCCTCGGCCACCTCGCGCAGGGCGCCGGCGAGCGGGTCCTCGCCGCGCTTGAGCTTGCCCTTGGGCCAGGACCAGTCGTCGTAGCGGGGACGGTGGACCAGGCACAGCTCGATGCCGCCGTCCACCGGGGAGCGGCGCCACAGCACGCAGCCCGCCGCCCGGACGGTCTCCTCAGGTGCGGACGTCATCGGTCACCTCCTCGTCCGGCGCCGACCGGCTGCCGCAACCAGGCGCGCTGGAAGGCGAACCGTGCCGCCTCCACCGCGTGCCGCTGGTCGGCGTGGAGCACCCCGAGCACGTACGCCGTCGCCGGGGCGATGCGCGGGGTGCGGGCGGCCGAGGCCGCGGCGGCGGCCGCCTCGGCGGCGTCGCGGTGCCGGTCCAGGGCGCGGCTCGCCGCCGGCAGCCGGGGATCCGCAGGGGCCTGGTCGTGCAGCACCTCGCGGGCGTAGCGGTGCAGCCGCAGCAGCAGCCGGACCTGGTGCCAGGGGGCGTCCTGCGGGTGCACGGCGGTCTGCGCGGACAGGCCGTCGGCCAGCGCAGCGGCGTTGTACGGGCTGCCCGCGGTGAGCAGCGGCAGGGCGGCGACGGCGTCGGCGAGGCGGTCCTCGGCGGCACGTGCCGCGGCACGCAGGTCGACGTCGCGCGCGCCGGGGGCGAGGGGGACGTCGCCGGCGAGCACGGCGACCTGGTCCGCCAGGGCGTGGAAGCGGGCCGAGCCGAGGGCCTGCAGGGCCTCGGAGTGGGCGCGGGCACGGGCCAGGGTGAGCCGGCGGTCCAGCAGCGCGCCTGCCTTGGCGGCGCCCACGGTGAGGTCGCCGGTGCCGTGGTGGCCGGCCGGCGGTGCGGGCGGAGCGAGGGCCGGCCCGTCGCGGCCGGTGGACGGTGTGCCGTCGGGCGCCGAGGGCTGGGGGGAGAGCCGGTGCAGGGCGAGCAGCAGCCGCTCCCTGCGCTCCTGCAGGGCGTGCTCACGGGCCAGGGTGCCGGACAGCCAGGCCAGTTCGGGGCGCAGCTGCTCCGCCCAGGTCTCCTCCAGCAGACAGCGGAAGGTGTGCAGGGTGCCGCTGATGCGGCGGGCCGCGCGGCGCAGGGCGCGGGCGGTGTCCGCGGAGGCGGCCCGGGCGGCGCCGGATCCCCGCTGCGGGCCGAGCGCCCGCAGGAACTGGGTGGCCTGGCAGCGCAGATACGCCGCGAGGGCGTCGGCGGGCACCCGGGTGCCGGCGGCGGGGGCGGCGGCCGGGTCACGGTGCTGTGCCACGCCGGCGCCTCCGGGCGTCGATGAGCATCTCCTGGATGCAGGGCAGCGGCCGGCCGTCCGCGTCGACGGCGTGCCGGGTCCACTCGCCGTCCGGGCCGAGGTGCCAGGAGGCGGTGGTGTCGGACATGCCGGTCTCCACCAGCCGGTTCAGGGTGGCCCGGTGGCCGGGGTCGGTGACCCGGACCAGGGCCTCGATCCGCCGGTCGAGGTTGCGGTGCATCATGTCCGCGCTGCCGATCCACACCTCCGGTTCGCCGCCGTTGCCGAAGACGAAGACACGGGAGTGCTCCAGGAAGCGGCCGAGGACCGAGCGGACCCGGATGTTCTCCGACAGGCCGGGCACGCCGGGCCGCAGCGCGCAGATGCCGCGCACCCAGATGTCGACCGGCACCCCGGCCTGGGAGGCGCGGTAGAGGGCGTCGACGATCGCCTCGTCCACCATGGAGTTGACCTTGATGCGGATGAAGGCGGGCCGGCCGGCGCGGTGGTGCTGGATCTCCTTCTCGATGCGGGTGATCAGCCCGTCCCGCAGCGACTTGGGCGCGACCAGCAGCCGGCGGTAGGTCTCGCGGCGGGAGTAGCCGGAGAGCCGGTTGAACAGGTCGGACAGGTCGGCGCCGACCTGCGGGTCGGCGGTGAGCAGCCCGAGGTCCTCGTACAGCCGGGCGGTCTTGGGGTGGTAGTTGCCGGTGCCCACGTGGCTGTAGCGGCGCAGGGTGTCGTTGCCCTCCTGGCGGACCACCAGGGACAGCTTGCAGTGGGTCTTCAGCCCGACCAGGCCGTAGACGACATGGCAGCCGGCCTCCTCGAGCTTGCGCGCCCATTTGATGTTGGCGTGCTCGTCGAACCGGGCCTTGATCTCCACCAGGACCAGCACCTGCTTGCCGGACTCGGCGGCGTCGATGAGCGCGTCCACGATCGGGGAGTCGCCGGAGGTGCGGTACAGGGTCTGCTTGATGGCCAGCACGTCCGGGTCGGCGGCGGCCTGTTCCAGGAAGGCCTGGACGGAGGTGGAGAACGAGTCGTAGGGGTGGTGCAGCAGGATGTCCCGGTTGCGCAGCGCGGCGAAGATGTCCGGCGGGGACGACGACTCCATCTCGGCCAGGTCGCGGTGGGTGCCGGCGACGAACTTGGGGTACTTCAGTTCGGGCCGGTCCAGGTCGTGGATGCGGAACAGGCCGGTGAGGTCGAGCGGGCCGGGCAGCGGATACACCTCCGCCTCGGAGATCTTCAGCTCGCGCACCAGCAGGTCCAGCACCTCGCGGTCGATGGACTCCTCCACCTCCAGGCGCACCGGCGGCCCGAAGCGGCGCCGCATCAGCTCCTTCTCCAGGGCCTGGAGCAGGTTCTCCGCGTCGTCCTCCTCCACCTCCAGGTCCTCGTTGCGGGTGAGCCGGAAGGTGTGGTGCTCCAGCACCTCCATGCCCGGGAACAGCTCCTCCAGGTGGGCGGCGATGACGTCCTCCAGCGGGACGTAGCGGCCCGGGCTGCTCTCCAGGAAGCGGGACAGCAGCGGCGGCACCTTCACCCGGGCGAAGTGCCGGTGCCCGGTGAGCGGGTTGCGCACCACCACGGCCAGGTTCAGCGACAGGCCGGAGATGTACGGGAAGGGGTGCGCGGGGTCCACGGCCAGCGGGGTGAGCACCGGGAAGATGCGCTGCCGGAACAGGGTGAACAGGCGGGCCTGCTCCTTGTCGGTCAGCTCGTTCCAGCGGACCAGGTGGATGCCCTCCTCGGCGAGGGCGGGGGCGACGTCCTCGTGGAAGCAGGCGGCGTGCCGGGCCATCAGCTCGCGCGAGCGCGCCCAGATCATCTCCAGCACCTCGCGCGGCTGCAGCCCGGAGGCGGAGCGGGTGGCCACGCCGGTGGCGATGCGGCGTTTGAGTCCGGCGACGCGGACCATGAAGAACTCGTCCAGGTTGCTGGCGAAGATCGCGAGGAAGTTCGCCCGCTCCAGCAGCGGCGTGTTCGGATCCTCGGCCAGCTCCAGGACCCGTTCGTTGAAGGCGAGCCAGCTGCGTTCCCGGTCCAGGAACCGGCCCTGGGGCAACTGGTCGCCGCCCTGGCCCGTCGCCTCGTAGGTGTCGAGGTCGGCGTCGAGGTCGGGGTCCAGATCGGGCACCGGCGCGGCCACGGTGTGCGACCGGTGGGCTGCTATGGAGCCCACGGAGGGCTGACGCGGCGGTACCGGCGTGGCTGCCTGGGTGTCGGGCTGGCTCATGACCTTATT
The DNA here is from genome assembly GCF_045209695.1 of Streptomyces thermoviolaceus. Classification (NCBI taxonomy): domain Bacteria; kingdom Bacillati; phylum Actinomycetota; class Actinomycetes; order Kitasatosporales; family Streptomycetaceae; genus Streptomyces; species Streptomyces thermoviolaceus. The sequence continues at coordinate 3,331,533 of NZ_CP109280.1, forward strand.
CTTCCGCGCCTGCGGCCAGTCAGGCGCGTCGAGAGGGGCGGGCGGGAGCACGGAGGCGGGCGCGGCTTCGGGCCCGTGCGAGCCGGTCACACCGGGTTCGCCGGCCGGGGTGGCGGGCCGTGCCGCGTCGCCGGCCGTCCCGGCGCCGCCACGGCGTCCCGTTCCGGTGCGCGGCGCACGGCGCCGGACGGTCGTGCCCTGCCGGCCGGCCCGGTCCTGCGGGGTGCCGGGCGGGGAGGGCTCTGGCACAGCGGGTTCCATTGCGTGAGCGTCGCAAGGCCGTCCGAACGGCAGGTTACGGCTGCGTGACCTGCGGGAAAGCGCCGGGCGGCCCGCGGGCACCGACCCGCGGGCCGCCCGGGGCGGACCGGCCGCACGATCAGGTCTCGGTGCGGTACATCAGGTCCGTCTCGTACGTGGTGAAGCCGAGCCGCTCGTACACCGACACCGCCGCCTTGTTGTCGGCGTCGACGTAGAGCATGGCGGTCGGCAGGCCCTGGCCGGCCAGGTGCCGCAGGCCGATCACGGTGAGCGCCTTGCCCAGGCCGCCGCCCTGGGAGCCGGGCCGCACCCCGAGCACGTACACCTCGCCCAGCTGCTCCTCGGCGTGCACCTTGGTCCAGTGGAAGCCGATCAGCCGGCCGTCGCGTTCGGCGAGGAAGAAGCCGTCCGGGTCGAACCAGGGCTCGGCCTTGCGGTCGTCCAGGTCCCGCTGGGTCAGCGAGCCCTGCTCGGGGTGGTGGGCGAACGCCTCCGCGTTCAGCTCCAGCCAGGCGGCGTCGTCCTCGCCGGGCACGAAGGTGCGGACGGTGACGCCCTCGGGCAGCACCGGATCGGGCAGGTCGAAGCCGGTCAGCGGGCGGCGCATCTGGCGCAGCTCGCGGAACAGGGTCAGGCCGAGGACCTGGGACAGGTGCCGGGCGGCCGCGTGCCCGCCGTGCGCCCACACCCGCAGCCGCCTGCCGGAGGCGTCGAGCAGCGCGGTGCCCAGGGCCCGGCCGTGGCCGCGTCCACGGTGGGCGGGGTGGACGACCAGCTCGGCGGCGGGCGCCTCCACCGGGTCGGTGTCCTGCAACTGCGCATAGCCGACCAGCTCGTCGTCGGCGTACAGCAGCAGATGGGAGACGCCTTCCCGGGGGCCGCCGCGCAGCTGCAGCCGGCCCTGCTCGGACACCGCCTGCCGCCCGTCGGCACGGGCGGCCGCCGCCAGCAGGTCGCCGACGGCGTCGGCCTGGTCCGGGGAGAGTTCGGCGAGGGTCTGCGGTGCACGGGCCATCGGTGCGGTGTCGTCGCTGGTCATGCGACCGAGCGTACAGAGCGCGTGCACCGCCCGCCGCCGTGTCCGCCACGCCCGTGGGACGGGCGATCAACGCGGCTGGTCCGCGGGGTGGGCGGGCAGCTCCGGGGGCGGGGTCGGGGCGCCGGGCAGCCGGAGTGTGGCGACGGTGCCGCCGCCCTCGGCCGGGGCGAGACGGACCTCGCCGCCGGCCTGCTGGACGGTGCGGGCCACGATGGACAGACCCAGGCCCGAGCCGGGCAGGGCGCGGGCGCTGGGGGAGCGCCAGAACCGGTCGAAGACATGGGGGAGTTCCTCCTCCGCGATGCCCGGGCCGTGGTCCCGCACGGTCAGCTCGCCGGCGTGCAGCCGCACCTCGACGGTGCCGCCGTCGGGGCTGAACTTCACCGCGTTGTCCAGGATGTTGACCACCGCCCGCTCCAGCGCGGCCGGCTCCCCGCGCACGTACCAGTCGTCCAGCTCGGCGGTGATGATCAGCTCCGGGCCGCGCAGCCGGGCGCGGCGCAGCGCCTCCTGCACGGTGTCGTGGAAGGCGATCACCTGGATCCGTTCGCCGCGCTGGCCCTCGGAGCGGGACAGCTCCTGCAGGTCGCCGATGAGCGAGGCCAGCTCGGTCATCTGTGCCTTGACCGAGGCGAGCAGCGCCTTGCGGTCCGCCTCGGGCAGCGGGCGGCCCGTCTCCTCGCTGCGGCTGAGCAGTTCGATGTTGGTGCGCAGCGAGGTCAGCGGGGTCCGCAGCTCGTGCCCGGCGTCCGCGATCAGCTGCTGCTGCAGCTCCCGGGAGGACGCCAGGGAGGCGGTCATGGAGTTGAAGGACCTCGACAGGCGGGCGATCTCGTCCTCGCTGTCGTCCTCCACGGGGATCCGGATGGTCAGGTCCTCGGTGCGGGCGACATGTTCCACGGCCTCGGTGAGCCGGTCCACGGGGCGCAGCCCGGCCCGGGCGACGGCCAGGCCCGCGGCGCCCGCGCCGACCACTCCTATGCCGGAGACCAGCAGCAGGATCAGCGCCAGGTCCTTCAGCGTCGCCTGGGTGCTCTTCAGCGGGCTGGCCACGAGCAGCGCGGTGCCGGGGAACAGGTGCGGCTGGTCGCCCAGGCCCTGGGTGACGATCAGCGGCAGGGTGAGGACCCGCACCGCGTTGCCGTCGCCGTCGACGCCGTTGCGGAACACCAGCCGGCCCTCGCCGGCCGCCGCCTCGCGGATCACGGCCTTGTCGGAGGCGGTCACCTTCACCACGCCCGCCGAGTTGGAGGAGACGCACGCCGTCCCGTCCGCCTTCACCAGCTGCAGGTAGTAGGCGTCCCGGGTGCGCAGCTCGTTGGGGGTGGTCTCGGGGATCTGGGTGCAGTCGGCGAGGGCGCCGACCACCTCCGAGTACTGCTGCGGACGTTTCGTGGCCTGCTTCAGGTCGTCGTCGACCTGGTCGTACAGCTTGCCCTGGACGAGGAACCAGCAGGTGACCGACACCGCGGCCACGCCGAACGCCACCGCCGCCGCGACCAGCAGGGCCAGCCGCGAGCGGATCGGCAGCGACCGGAAGCGGCGCCGCAGTGCGTTCACTCCGCGCCGCCCTGCCGCAGCACGTACCCGACGCCGCGCACCGTGTGCACCAGACGCGGCTCGCCGCCGGCCTCGGTCTTGCGGCGCAGGTACATCACGTACACGTCCAGGGAGTTCGACGACGGCTCGAAGTCGAAGCCCCACACCGCCTTCAGGATCTGCTCACGGGTGAGCACCTGCCGCGGGTGGGCCATGAACATCTCCAGCAGCGTGAACTCGGTGCGGGTCAGCTCCACCGGGCGGCTGCCGCGGGTGACCTCGCGGGTGGCGAGGTCCATGCGCAGGTCGGCGAAGGTGAGCACGTCGTCGTCCTCGGCCGCGCCCGACACGGCCTTGGCGTAGGAGCTGCGGCGCAGCAGGGCGCGGATCCGGGCGAACAGCTCGTCCAGTTCGAACGGCTTGACCAGGTAGTCGTCGGCGCCGGCGTCCAGGCCGGTGACGCGGTCGCCGACGGTGTCGCGGGCGGTGAGCATCAGCACCGGGGTGGTGTCGCCGGCGGCGCGCATCCGGCGGGCGGCGGTCAGGCCGTCCATACGGGGCATCTGGATGTCGAGGACCACCAGGTCCGGCCGGTAGGTGTCGGCCTTCTGCAGTGCCTCGGCGCCGTCGGCGGCGACCTCGGTGTCGTACCCCTCGAAGGCCAGGCTGCGCTGGAGTGCTTCGCGCACCGCGGGCTCGTCGTCGACGATCAGGATGCGCTGCGGGTCACGGTCACGGTCGCCGTCGGCGGGGCTCATCGCTCGCAGTTCCTCGGTTTCCTCGTCGGTCGTCGGGGACTCTCTCAGCCTCCCACGTCCCGCCGCGGCGGGACGCCCACCGGCCCCGGCTGCCGTGGGCCGCGGGACGGCTCAGGCCGCGATCGCGGTGAGGCGGTGCAGCGGCACCTTGGCGCGGCGCGGGCGGACGGCCGGGGTGCGCAGCCCCATCAGTTCGGGCACCGCCACGACTCGCGGGGCGCCGGCGGACGGGCGGTGCAGGTCCTCGGCGACGACGACGGCGAGGGCGATGCCCTGGGGGCGGCCGGCGTCGGCGGTGTCGGCCTTGGCGTGCACAACCGGGTGGATCGTGGCGTACATGGCGTACTCCTTGTCGTGCGGGCTGCCGTTCGTCGTGCTGGTCGTCGTGCGGGGTGCCGTTCGTCGTGCTGGTCGTCGTGCGGGCTGCCGTTCGTCGTGCGGGCTGCCGTGGAGGAGTCCTCGCCGCCGGGCCGGGCCGCGGCGGCACCCGTCAGCTCCGGGCGCCGGAGCGCAGCTGGGCCAGGTCGGCCTTGACGGTGTTGATCGGGATGGCGAAGCCCAGGCCCACGCTGCCGGCACCGGAGGAGTCCGAGCCGGAGGCCGCGTACATCGCCGAGTTGATGCCGATGACGTTGCCGTGCGCATCGATCAGCGCACCGCCGGAGTTGCCGGGGTTCAGGGAGGCGTCGGTCTGGATGGCCTTGTAGGTGGTGGTGGAGGAGCCGGGGTCGCCGTTGAAGTGACGGCCGCCGAACTCGAACGGCCACCAGCCGCCGTCCTGGCTCCGGTTCTCGTCGGTGGACACGGTGACGTCCCGGTTCAGGGCGGAGACGATGCCGGCGGTGACGGTGCCGGTCAGGCCCTCGGGTGAGCCGATGGCGACGACCGGGTCGCCCACCGCGACCCCGTCGGAGTCGCCGAGGGCGGCCGCCTTCAGACCGGAGGCACCGTCCGCCCGGACGAGGGCGAGGTCCTTGGAGCTGTCGGTGCCGACGACCCGCGCGTCGTAGCTGCGGCCGTCGCTGGTGCGCACCCGGACGGAGCCGGCGTTCGCTATGACGTGGTTGTTGGTGAGGATCTCGCCACCGCTGCTGATGATCACACCGGAGCCGGTGGAGGTGCCGTTCGGCAGGGACGCGGTGATCTCCACGACGCTGGGGCTGACCGCCTCGGCGATCGCGGCGATGCTGCCGCGCTCGCCGGTGGGCACCACGTCGGTGCTGGTGGCGCTGGAGGCGACCGTGTCGTGGCCGGTCAGCTCCTGGAGGGCGTACGCGGTGCCGCCGCCGACGGCCGCCGCGGCGATCGCCACGGCGGCGAGCAGGGCGAGCGGCCCCTTGGCGCGCTTCTTCGGCGCGGGCGCGGCGGCGGGCGGCACGGGCGGCACGGGCGGGACACTCGGTCCGGCCGGTCCGGCCGGACCGCCGGGCGCGCCGTAGGAGGGGAGCACCGCGGTCGGCAGCACGGCGGTGCCGTCGCCCCCCTGCGCCTGCCCGCCGTGGGAGGGGACCGCGGAGCCGGCCGGCGGGGGCGGCCACTCCGCGCTGGCGTCGAACGAGGCGTGCTGCTGCCGGTACGGGGACGGAGTGGCGCCCTCGCTCGGCGAGGGCTGGGCGTACGCGTCGCTGCGGCGGATGCTCTCGGTCATGTCAGTGAGAGTGACCCGGGATCATGAGAGCCGCCTGAGTGCTCGCTGAGAAGCCCGGCAGAACCTTGTAGGCGCGCCATGAGGACGCAGGCCCGGCGGCTGCCGGTGCCGCCGCCGGGGCGGCTACGCGCAGCCGCAGGAGCGGCGGACGACCAGACGGGACGGGAAGACCTTCAGCCGCTCCCGCCGGGACCCGGCGAACCGCGGCCCGTCGTCCAGCACCAGGTCCACGGCCGCGCGGGCCATCGCCGACCGGTCGGAGGCGACCGTGGTCAGCGGCGGGTCCGCCAGCGCCGCCTCCTTGATGTCGTCGAACCCGGCCACCGCCAGCTCGCCCGGCACGTCGATGCGCAGCTCCCGGGCCGCCCGCAGCAGACCGATCGCCTGGTCGTCGGTGGAGCAGAAGACCGCCGGGGGACGGTCGGGGCCGGAGAGCAGGTCCAGGGCGACGCGGTAGGCGTCGTAGCGGTTGTACGGCGCCTGGAACAGCCGGCCCTCGGTGGACAGCCCGGCCTCGGCCATGGCGCGCCGCCACCCCTCGACGTGGTCGGAGACCGGGTCGCCCACGGGCGGGGTCTCCGCGGTGCCGCCCATGCAGGCGACGTACTCGTAGCCGTGCTCCAGCAGGTGCCGCACGGCCAGCTGGGCGCCGCCCAGGTCGTCGGTGACCACGGCGACGTCGTCGATGGCCTCCGGGCGCTCGTGCAGCAGCACCACCCGGGCGTCCCAGGCCTCGATCTCGGCGGCCGCGAGGTCGTTCAGCGCGTGCGAGACGAGGATCATGCCGGAGACCCGCATCCCGAGGAAGGCCCGCAGATAGTGGACCTCGCGTTCGGCGACGTAGTCGCTGTTGCCGACCAGGACCATCTTGCCGCGCTCGGCGGCGGCCCACTCCACGGCGTGCGCCATCTCCCCGAAGAACGGCTGCCGGGCGTCGGGGATGATCAGGCCTATCAGGTCCGTGCGGCGGGAGGCCATGGCCTGGGCGACCCGGTCGGGCCGGTAGCCCAGCTGTTTGATCGCGGCGAGGACGCGCTCACGGGTGGCCGGGGCGACCGGCCGGGGTCCGTTGTTGATGACATAGCTGACCACGGCGGTGGAGGTCCCCGCCAGCTTCGCCACGTCGTCTCTGGTCACCTTGGCCACGCGCGGAGTCTACGCGGATGGACCGCCTTCTGGGCAGCTGTTTCGCGTCGTGGATGGGGCGGACGCAACGGCCGGCACAGGCCGTGGGCGCCCGGCGCGGGGCGTCATCGCCTCCGCCCGGGCGCCCGCTGTCGCCCGGGGCGGGCGTCCGGCGTCCGCCCGCCGTGCGCCCCGGTCGGGCGGCACGAAGGCGGCGACGACGCGGGCGCGACGGGGCCCCTCACCGGCGGGGAAGCGCGGTGCGGGCCCCGGCCGTCCGACGCTCAGGTCTTCGCGCGTGCCTTGGCCGGAGCCGGGGCGTCGGCGTCCTGCGCCCGGTGGTCCGCCTTGCGCCGCTCCGCCTTCGGCTTCGCCGCGCTCTCCTCGGTCCCGCGCTCGGTCTTCTCCGGTGTGACGAAGCGGTAGCCGACGTTGCGCACGGTGCCGATCAGCGACTCGTGCTCCGGGCCCAGCTTGGCGCGCAGCCGCCGGACGTGGACGTCGACCGTCCGGGTGCCGCCGAAGTAGTCGTAGCCCCAGACCTCCTGCAGCAGCTGGGCGCGGGTGAAGACCCGGCCGGGGTGCTGCGCGAGGTACTTGAGCAGCTCGAACTCCTTGAAGGTCAGGTCCAGGACCCGGCCCTTGAGCTTGGCGGAGTACGTCGCCTCGTCCACGGACAGATCGCCGTTGCGGATCTCCATCGGCATGTCGGCGCCCGCCATCTGCTGCCGGCCCAGGGCCAGCCGCAGCCGGGCCTCGACCTCCGCGGGACCGGCGGTGTCCAGCAGCACGTCGTCGATGCCCCAGTCCGCGGTCACGGCCGCCAGACCGCCCTCGGTCACCACGAGGATCAGGGGGCATCCGGGCCCGGTGGAGCGCAGCAGCTGGCACAGGCTGCGCACCTGCGGCAGATCACGCCGCCCGTCGATCAGGATGACGTCCGCACCCGGGGTGTCGACCAGAGCCGGTCCCTCCGCCGGGGCCACCCGGACGTTGTGCAGCAGCAGCCCCAGGGCCGGCAGCACCTCGGTCGACGGCTGGAGGGCGTTGGTCAGCAGCAGCAGAGAGCTCACGACGCCCCACCTGCCCGGGTCGTCGTATGGTCGTGCACGGTTCGCTCGTCCATGGCGTCTGGTTCCTCCTCGGGTCCCGGCGGCGGGGGCACCGCCCACGCGTCGAGCTATGGGGGAGTGTGTGTGCGGCTCTGCTTCGTCGGTTCGTTCCTGCTGGTGCGAATCCCGCGCCCCTGGGACCCGCCGCGGTCCGGGTGGACCGCTATGCGATCGACGGCCCGTACACCTGCGGTTTCCCGCGTCGTATACGACGCTGCCCGAAAGCACGAAAGGACCCGGTGGCGTCTTCGCCCGAGTCCTCTTCCCAGCAGAATAGCCGCATGAGCTGGCCATCGGCAGGACTTGTGACGTGTTCGACGGACGTCCCGCGGAGCGAGACAGGGGCGTGGACGCGTCGGCGCACCGTCCTGCGCACCTCGGACGGGGTGGCGCTCGACGCCCGGTACGAGCCGGGCCCGCACGGCGCGGACCCCGACCGGGTGTTCGTGGTCGCGCACGGCTTCACCGGCGACCTCGACCGGCCGCACGTCCGCCGGGTGGCGCGGATCCTCTCCGGCCACGGGGCCGTGGTCACGTTCTCCTTCCGGGGCCACGGCGCCTCCGGCGGGCGCTCCACGGTCGGGGACCGCGAGGTGCTGGACCTGGCGGCGGCGGTGGCCTGGGCGCGCTCCTTCGGCCACGGGCACGTGACCACGGTCGGCTTCTCCATGGGCGGCTCGGTGGTGCTGCGGCACGCGGCCCTGTTCCGGCGCGAGCACGCCGACGGCACCGGGCCGACCGGCGGCCCGCGGGAGGGCGTGGTGGAGAACACCTGGACGGACGCGGTCGTCTCGGTGAGCGCACCGGCCCGGTGGTACTACCGGGGGACCGCCCCCATGCGCCGGCTGCACTGGCTGGTCCTGCGCCCCGAGGGCCGCCTGCTCAGCCGCTACGGCCTGCGCACCCGCATCCACCACCGCGACTGGGATCCCGTGCCGCTGTCCCCGGTCGAGGCGGTGCCGCGCATCGCGCCCACCCCGCTGCTGATCGTGCACGGCGACCGGGACGCCTACTTCCCCCTCGACCACCCGCGGATGCTCGCCGAGGCCGCCGGTGACCACGCAGAACTCTGGCTGGAGCCCGGCATGGGGCACGCCGAGAACGCCGCCGGCGACGAGCTGCTGCACCGCATCGCGCGCTGGGCCTCGGCGGCGGCGGGCTAGCCTGACCCTGTGTCGACCACCGGTTCACCGGTCGGTCACCGGTGCGAAGCCGAGAAGCGAAGGAACGGGATGGCAAAGGTCACGGTGCGCTACTGGGCGGCGGCGAAGGCCGCGGCCGGGGTCGCCGAGGAACCGTGCGAGGCGGAGACGCTCGCCGACGCGCTGGCCGCGGTGCGCGAGCAGCACCCCGGTGAACTCGTCCGCGTGCTGCGGCGCTGCTCGTTCCTCGTCGACGGCGACCCGGTGGGCACGCGCGCACATGAGACAGTACGGCTGACCGAGGGCGGCACGGTCGAGGTGCTCCCCCCGTTCGCAGGAGGGTGAGGATGGCCGACCGGCCGTATGAGCAAGGGGCCGCGTACGAGGGGCCCGAGGGCCAGGCGTCCTACGGAGGGGCTCCGTACCAGGGCGGCACCGCGGGGGCGTACGGCGGCTCGTTCGGCGGCGCGTACCAGGGCGCGTACGGCGAGCCCCAGGCGCAGGCACCGGCACACCCGCAGGCACCGCAGCAGTCGTGGCCGCAGCCGGAGACGTACGCACAGCCGTCCCCCGCCCAGGCCCAGGCGCAGGGCTACGGGCAGGCGGCTCACGGTCAGGCGGGCTACGGGCAGACGTCGTATCCGTCGCAGCAGCAGCCGTCCCCTGCGCAAGGTTTCGGGCAGTCCTACCCGTCGCCGCCGCAGTCACCGTCGCAGCCGTCCGCGGCACAGGACTACGGACAGGCGTTCCCGTCCGCGACGGGGCAGCAGCCGTCCGCCGCGCAGGCGTGGCCCGGGCAGCAGCAGGGCGCGGACGACGCGCAGCAGGCCGATCCGTACACCCAGCGCTGGCAGGGGCAGACCTGGGAGACCCAGACGCACGCGCGGCCCGTCGTCGCGGACCCGGCCGCACAGACCGCGTACCTGCCCGCGCTGGACGGCACCCAGACCCCCGGCGCCGCCGCCTCCGTAACCCCCGCCGCCTCCGGCACGCCCGCCGCCTCCGGCACCCCCGTCGCATCCCCGGCCGGCACCGGCGCCCCCGCGCAGCCGGCCGCCCCCGCGCAGCCGGCCGAGCCCGCCTACGGCCCGGCCACCCTGGCCGGGAACGCCCGGATCACCGACGCCCAGCGGGCCCGGGCCGAGGGCCGCTCCCCGATCATCGAGCCGGGCATCCAGCCGGCCGGGCTGACCGCCCTGCTCGGACTGCTGCTGGCCGGCGCGGCGGAGATCGGCACCTACGCGCTGCTGGTGCCGCTGGTGGTGCTCCAGGCCGTGACGGCGGCCGGCTGGTTCCGGCTGAACGGCATGTGGCCCGCCCGGCAGGGCATCGCCCTCGGCTTCGCGGGCGCACTCGTCGCGGACGTCGCGGTGCTGGCCGCGGGCACCGATCACGCGCCCGCCGCGATCATGGGCACGCTCGGGGTGTGGGTGCTGCTGTCCCTGGTGCTCCAGCTGCGCTCCCAGGCCGACCCGGACGAACGGATGTACGGCCTGATGGCGACCGTCGCCTCCGCGGCGCTGGCGATCATGGCCACCGGCTATCTGGCCGGGGAGGCGCACGCCGTCGCGGTCGGCGCGATCGCGGTCGCCGTGGCCGCCGTGGTGCGGGCGCTGCCGATGGCGACGGTGGCCTCGGCGGTGGTCTCGCTGCTCGTGGCGGCCGGTGCGGGCCTCGCGGTCGGCGGCATGACGGACCTGGGCGTACGGGGCGCGCTGCTCGGCGCCGCCGCGGCCGCCTGCGGCCTGATCGGGCACCGCACGGCCAGCTACGACTACCCCTCGCGGTTCGTGCACTTCACGGCCGGGGTGGCACTGCCGCTGACGGCGGCGGCCCCGGTGGTGTGGCTGCTGGGCCACGCCCTGGTCTGACGGCACGCGGCCCTCGGGATGCCCCGGGGGCCGTACGCCGTTCGTCCGGGGGCGCGCCTGGGGAGCGGCGCGGTCCGCACACCCTGCTCGTCCGGGGGCGGCGCGGTCCGCACGTCCTGCTCGTCCGGGGAGCGGCGCGGTCCGCACACCCTGCTCGTCCGGGGGGCGGCGCGGTCCGCACGTCCGGTTCGCCCGGAGCCGTACGACCCGCCGCCCGCCGACCGGGCCCCGCCCCGCCCGGTGCGCGGCCCCCGTCTCCCTCACCCGCGGCCGCCGACACGGCCGTGTGCGGGGCATGTCACAGCTGATCGACAAAATTCCGGCCACCGCCGGGCCGCGAGTTACGCTGCGCCCGCGGGACGACCACCCGGACGTCCTGGACCGCCGAGGTGGGGGAACACCGGATGCGCTCGCTGCGAGTACTGCTGATCGTCGTCGTGATCCTGGGCGTGCTGTTCGTGATCGTGGACCGGGTCGCGGTGCACTTCGCGGAGGGCCAGGTGGCCGACCGGCTGCGCAGCTCCGAGCACCTGGCGAGCACCCCGGACGTGTCCATCGAAGGCTTCCCCTTCCTCACCCAGCTCGCGGGCGGCGAGCTGGACGACGTCGAGGTCGGCATCGAAACCCTCGAGGCGCCGACCGGCACCGCCGGGCGGACCCTCCGCATCGACGACCTGCACGCCGAGATGAAAGGCGTGCGGTTCTCCGGCGACTACAGCTCGGCCACCGCCGACTCGGCCACCGGCACCGCCACCATCGCCTACGACGAGCTGCTCAAGGCGGTCAAGCCGGAGCCCACCGACATCGGTCTCGGCGTCACGGCCCAGGTGGTGGGCCTGTCCGACGGCGGCAACGGCAAGATCAAGGTCGCGGTGAAGGTCTCCGTGCTGCCCACGCCGGTGTCCGTGCTCGGCTCGGTCAGCGTCAAGAACGACCGTCTGCAGGTCCACGCCGACTCGCTGCCCAGGCTGCTGCCCCAGCAGCTGGTCGACAGCCGGGTCCGTGAGATCACCGACTTCCAGCAGGCCGTCGACACGCTGCCCGGCGGCATCCGGCTGGACTCGGTGCGGGCGGAGAAGGACGGCGTGCACATCACGGTGAAGGGTTCGCACGTCAGGCTGGCCGGGTAGTGTCCGTCAGACGAGACGGCGGCGTCCGCACAGAGACCGCGGCGGTCTCGGGACGCCGGTCCGGCTCCCCGCGCCGGCGGCCCGGCGGGCGGAGGGGTCCCGTATATCGGATGATTGCGTCTCATCATGCGACACACCGGTGACACGCCCCCCTCGGGCTCCCTACGATCGACCGCATGCGGTGCCAGACGAGTGTCCTCAGGTCACGGGGACAGGCGGATCTCACGAAGCGGCGGGCAGTAGACCTGTGCCGCGTCGCCGCCATGCTCTGTCGCCCCTTCTGAGTAGTGCGGGAGTCGTGTCTCCCGTGTCCGTCCGGCCCCGCGCCCGATCCGGGGCCGTCCACGCGCCCCGTACGCCGGCCTCGGCGGCCGCGCGTCCGCGCGTCTCTTCGCACCCGTTGCCCCGCCGTAACTGCCCCGGAGGAGATTGAGCATGAGCCGTAGCGACGTCCTGGTCGACGCCGACTGGCTGCAGGAGCACCTGGACGACCCGAGCATCGTCATCGTCGAGGTGGACGAGGACACCTCGGCTTACGACAAGAACCACATCAAGAACGCCATCCGGATCGACTGGACCAAGGACCTCCAGGACCCGGTGCGCCGTGACTTCATCGACCAGGCCGGCTTCGAGAAGCTCCTGTCGGAGAAGGGCATCGCCAACGACCACACGGTGATCCTCTACGGCGGCAACAACAACTGGTTCGCGGCGTACGCCTACTGGTACTTCAAGCTCTACGGCCACGAGAACGTCAAGCTCCTCGACGGCGGCCGCAAGAAGTGGGAGCTGGACGCCCGCGAGCTGGTCGACGGCTCCGAGGTGCCCGAGCGCCCGAAGACCGAGTACAAGGCCAAGCCGCAGGACACCTCCATCCGCGCCTTCCGCGACGACGTGGTGAAGGCGATCGGCGTGCAGAACCTGGTCGACGTCCGCTCGCCCGACGAGTTCTCCGGCAAGCTGCTCGCCCCGGCCCACCTGCCGCAGGAGCAGTCGCAGCGTCCCGGCCACGTGCCGACCGCGAAGAACATCCCGTGGTCCAAGAACGCCAACGACGACGGCACCTTCAAGTCGGACGAGGAGCTCAAGGCCCTCTACGCCGAGGAGAACGTCGACCTCGGCAAGGACACCATCGCCTACTGCCGCATCGGTGAGCGTTCCGCGCTGACCTGGTTCGTGCTGCACGAGCTGCTCGGCGTGCCGAACGTGAAGAACTACGACGGTTCCTGGACCGAGTACGGCTCCCTGGTCGGCGTGCCGATCGAGCTGGGCTCCGGCAAGTAGGCCGCACGCGGCGGATCCGACCCCACGACCTTCCCCGACCCCCGATCAGGAGTACGACATGTGTGGAGCGAAGGCCGGCGGCCCCGACGCCTCGTCCATCCGGCCCGGTGAGACGACCATCCAGGGCCAGGTGACCCGCGACGGCGAGCCGGTGGCCGGCTACGTCCGGCTGCTGGATGCCACCGGCGAGTTCACCGCGGAGGTCCCCACCTCCGCCACCGGCCAGTTCCGGTTCTACGCGGCGGAGGGCACCTGGACCGTGCGCGCCCTCGTCCCCGGTGCCACCGTCGACCGCACGGTCGTCGCCCAGAAGGGCGGTCTGGCGGAGGTCGCGATCGCGGTCTGAGACCCCGGCCGGCCTGGGGCCGCATCCCGGAGTCACACCCCGGGGCGCGGCCCCTCGGCATGCCCGCCGACGTCCGCCGATGCCCGGCGGCGACCGACGCACATCCGTGCGAACCGCCCTATCCTGGACATGTGTACGCACGACGCCGGCACGCGTATTTCGCCTTGATGGGCACGTGCATCACGCTGTTCGTCCTGGCGTGGGCGGTCGTGCGCCTGTGGTCGGTCACCGCCGCCGTCGCCATGTGCCTGGTCGCCATGGTGATCCCGCCGGTCGCCGCCGTCGTCGCCAACCGCCGCGGCCCCGACGACCGCTGGTGGGACGACCCCTCGGGCGATCCGCAGTCCGATGAGTGGTGGGACGAACTCGACGGCAAGAAGCGGCCCCGCGACGACCACCGCCGGGACAACCGCTCGTGATCCGCGCCCACGCCTTTGCCCACGTCTCCGGCCGCGTGCTGCCCGCATCCGCGCCCACACGGTGCCCGCACGGCTCAGCAGGCCGACGGCTGCGTGCAGCGCCCGCGTGCGGCTCAGTAGACCAGCGCCTGCGTGTCCTCGCCCAGCGCCTCCTGCACGAAGACCTGCGCCCCGGCGATCCGCACGCCTTCGATCACGTCCTTCTCGGTGATCTCCCGACGGGCCGCGCACTGGGTGCACAGGGTGATCCGGCCGGCTGCGAGGATCGAGTCGATCAGGTCCGGCAGCGGCGCGGCGTGCGGCAGCTCGAACTCGGCGGCGCGCCCCGGCAGCGCGAACCAGGACGACTCCCCGGTCAGCCACAGCGAGACGTCGACACCGCTGGCCACGGCCACCGCCGCGACGGTGAACGCCTGCGAGCACCGCTCCGGGGCGTCCGCTCCCGCCGTCACCTTGATCACGAGCTTCTTCGCCATGGCGGAATCGTAGTCACGCCCGGCCCGGGACGGCCGACGACGGCCGCTCGGCGCTGCGCACCGGCCCGGCGGCCGCACGAGGGAGCACCTCCGCACGTGCGCCGACGGCGGCCCGACTAAGCTGGCCTCCGGCCCCTGGTACGCACGTACCGCACCGCGCTCGACAAGGAGCACTCCCGTGGAGATCTTCTTCGAAACCCTGCTGGTCCTGGTCTGCGTCGGCGTCCTCGCCTTCGCCTACCTGACCGTGAAGAAGCTGTACCAGGGCCAGCGCTGACCCCGACCAGCTGACCCCGACCAGAAAACGCCGCTCATGATCGAGATTCCGTCCGACCTCCACAAGGACCTGGTCCCGCTCGCCTTCCTCCTCGGCGACTGGGCCGGCGCCGGTGTGCACGACTTCCCCGGGGCCGAGAAGTGCAACTTCGGCCAGGAGGTCACCTTCACCCACGACGGCCGGAACTTCCTGGAGTACCACTCCCGTACCTGGGTGCTGGACAACGACGGCAACAAGGTCAAGCCGCTGGAGAACGAGCACGGCTTCTGGCGGGTCGACGCCGAGCGCAAGGTCGAGGTCACGATGACCCGCGACGACGGCGTCGTCGAGGTCTGGTACGGCGAGCTTGCCCACAAGAAGCCGCAGATCGACCTGGTGACGGACGCCGTGGCGCGCACCCCCGGCTCCCGGCCCTACACGGGCGGCAAGCGGCTGTACGGCTACGTCAAGGGCGACCTGATGTGGGTCGGCGAGAAGACGACCCCCGAGGTGGCGCTGCGGCCGTACATGTCGGCCCATCTGAAGAAGGTCGTCACCCCCGAGGACGTCGAACGCTGGGCGAAGGCCCTCCCGGACGACCTGCCGGACGACGGGATCGCCTTCTTCAAGTAGTCCGGACAGCCCTCACGCGGTCCGGATCCCGCAGGACGTCCGAAGGCCGTGCTCCGCACCGTCCGAAGACCGTCCCCGGGGGACCGGCGGGCCTGCGCGGGCCAGCCGTGATCCTCACGACACGGCCTAGACTTCCAGATGTGGTGAGCACCGACTGGAAGAGCGACCTCAGGCAGCGTGGTTACCGGCTGACGCCGCAGCGGCAGCTCGTGCTCGAAGCCGTGGACACCCTGGAGCACGCGACCCCCGACGACATCCTCTGCGAGGTGCGGAAGACGGCGTCGGGGGTCAACATCTCCACCGTCTACCGCACGCTGGAGCTGCTGGAGGAGCTGGGCCTGGTCAGCCACGCCCACCTCGGCCACGGGGCGCCCACCTACCACCTCGCCGACCGCCACCACCATCTGCACCTGGTCTGCCGGGACTGCGACGACGTCATCGAGGCCGACCTGGAGGTCGCCGTCGAGTTCACCGCCAAGCTGCGCCGCGAGTTCGGCTTCGACACCGACATGAAGCACTTCGCCATCTTCGGTCGCTGCCAGAACTGTTCGGGAAAGCGGCCGGACGGCGCGTCGTAGGCTTGCTCGTATGAAGAGCCCTCTGCTGTCCCTGCCCGGCGCCGTCGCCGCCGAAGGCGCGGACGAAGGTGTCGCCGCGCACTACGGTGATCTGTTCCGCGAGCAGCGTGCCCTCGCCGACGGCACCGGCTTCGTCGACCTCTCGCACCGCGGCGTCGTCACCGTCTCCGGCGAGGACCGGCTGAGCTGGCTGCATCTGCTGCTCACCCAGCACGTCAGCGAGCTGCCCGCCGGACAGGCCACCGAGGCGCTGATCCTGTCCGCCCACGGCCACATCGAGCACGCGCTGTACCTGGTGGACGACGGCGAGGCGGTCTGGGCCCATGTGGAGCCCGGCACCCAGGAGGCGCTGCTGGCCTACCTGGAGTCGATGAAGTTCTTCTACCGGGTCGAGATCGCCGACCGGACCGCCGACACCGCCGTCGTGCACCTGCCGGCCGGTTCGATCACCGAGGCACCCGAGGGCACCGTCGTCCGGGAGACCCCGTACGGCCGCGACCTGTTCCTGCCCCGCCGCGAGCTGGAGGCGTTCGCCGAGAAGGCCGGCCCTGCCGTCGGGATCCTCGCCTACGAGGCGCTGCGCGTGGAACAGCACCGGCCGCGGCTCGGCTTCGAGACCGACCACCGCACCATCCCGCACGAGCTGGGCTGGATCGGCACGGCCGTGCATCTGAACAAGGGCTGCTACCGGGGCCAGGAGACCGTGGCCCGGGTGCACAACCTGGGCAAGCCGCCGCGCCGCCTGGTCTTCCTGCACCTGGACGGCAGCGAGGTCCATCTGCCGGCGCACGGCGACGCCGTCCGCCTCGCCGACGAGGGCCCCGACAGCCGCAAGGTCGGTTTCGTCACCACCTCGGTCCGCCACCACGAGCTGGGCCCGGTCGCCCTCGCCCTGGTCAAGCGGACCGTGCCGGTGGATGCACGCCTGATGGCCGGTGACACGGCGGCGGCGCAGGAGGTCGTCGTCGAGCCGTAGGGCCTCGGCCTTCGGGCCTCCACCTGCGGCGGTCAGATCTCCAGCAGCACCGTGAACGGGCCGTCATTGGTCAGCGACACCCGCATGTGCGCCCCGAACCGGCCCGTGGCCACCGTCGCGCCCAGCGCGCGCAGCTGCGCGACCACCTCGTCCACGAGCGGCTCGGCGACATCGCCGGGCGCGGCCGCGTTCCAGGTGGGGCGGCGGCCCTTGCGGGCGTCGCCGTAGAGCGTGAACTGGCTGACGACCAGCAGCGGTGCGCCCGTGTCGCTGCACGACTTCTCGTCGTGCAGCATGCGGATCGACCACAGCTTGCGCGCCAGCTGCGCCGCTTTCTCCTTGGTGTCGTCGTGGGTGACCCCGACCAGGACGCACAGCCCCTCGCCCTCGATGGCCCCCACCGTCTCGCCGTCCACGACGACGCTCGCGCCGTCCACCCTCTGCACCACTGCACGCATGCCGACCATGATGCCGGGCGCCGGGAGGTGCCCCTCGACGGGGGCCGCAGCGATGACATGCCCCTCGGGACACGCCTCTCGGGACACGCCCTTCGGACATGTCCCTCGTCGAAGGGCGGCAGACAATATCGTGCTTCTTTCTGCTTCGTAACCCCCATCCGGGGCTGATCGAGCGTATTCGGGGGCATATCCACCGCTACCGGTGGCACGATGATGACGTACGCGCCGGTCGAGGGGACGGTTGAGAGGCAATGAACACATCAGTCACGGGAGCACCCGGTGATTCGGCTGTCACCGCCGGGACCGATGTGACCGGACTGGCCGGGGTGCTCGGCGGCACGGAGCGCTGTCGACCGCCCGTGCAGCGCACCGACAGCCCGCCGATGCCCGGGACGCTGCCCTCGCCCGGTCGGCGCCCGTCCGCCCCCGCTCCGGCCGCCGACGGTGAACCGGCGCAGCCCGCAGAGCAGCAGGAGGAGCAGCCCGATCTCGCCCTGCTGAGCCTGCCGAAGCTGCGCGCCCTGCGCCGCCGGGCCCAGCGCGACGAGGCCGACCTCAGCTATGTGCGCCGGCTGCTGCAGGGGCGGATCGACATCCTCCGCGCGGAACTGGACCGCCGCGCCTCCGGGGCCGCGGCGGACACCGGAGCGGAGCCCTCCGGCGCGCACTCCTCCGTGGTCGAGCGACTGGCGGAGATCCTCCGCGACGCACCCGCCCGGCAGCGCTCCTCGGCCCGGCATCTCGACATGGGCACCCCGCAGGGCGAGGAGTACCGGGAGCTGGCCGCGCGGATACTGGGCGAGGTCCAGCTCTCCGACCTCAGCGCCCGCACCGACATGGAACTGCGGGTGGCGATGGGCCGGCTGACGGGCTGCGAGCGGAAGGTCTCCCGGCGCCGGCAGCGCCTGCAGCGCACCGCCGACGAGTGCAGCGCGGAGATCGCCCGCCGGTACCGCGAGGGCGAGGCGCAGGTGGACGACCTGCTGGTCTGACGTCCGGGACGTTTGCCGGTGCCCCGCACAACGGCCGCGCCCGGCCGGAGGAAACGGCGTGACACCCCCTGTCGGGGGGGCCTAGGGTCGGGGCATGACCCGCGCGCGCTCCCACACCGGCACCGACGTACAGACCGGCACCGACGTGCAGGCCGGCACCGACGTGCACACCGGCACCGACGTGCACACCGGTATCGCCGTACGCCCGATCACCGAGGCGGAGATCCCCGACTGGATCCGCGCCCACCACAGGGGCTTCCTGCGCACTCCCGAGGTCCCCGAGGACGAGATCGCTGTCCGGCGCTCGCAGATGGATCTCTCCCGCACCCTCGGCGCCTTCGACGCCGGACGGTGCGTGGCCACCTTCCGCTCCTTCGCGCAGGAGTTGACGGCGGTCGGCGGGGCCGCCGTGCCCGCCGACGCCATCTCCCAGGTCACGGTCACCGCCACCCATCGCCGACGCGGCCTGCTCACGCGGATGATGTCCCACGACCTCGCGGCGGCCAAGGAGCGCGGTGACGTCGTCGCCACCCTCATCGCCGCCGAGTACCCGATCTACGGCCGCTTCGGCTTCGGCCCCGCCACCTGGACCACCGAGTGGACCGTCGACGTGCCCCGGGCCGGCCTGGACCCGCGCTGGTCCGGTCCCGAGGACGGCGGCCGCATCGACCTCGTGGACGGCGACGAGGTCCGCAAGCTCGGCCCCGAGCTGCACGAGCAGCTGCGGCGCAAGCAGCCCGGAGCGATCGACCGCTCCGACGTCTGGTGGCAGCTCAACACCGGAGCCGTCCGCCTGGGCAGCTGGCCCTGGACCGAGCCCTTCTACGCCGTCTACCGGGCCGCTGACGGCACGGTGCAGGGACTGGCCGGCTATGTCTGCGACGACACCTGGTCGGACGCCAAGCAGCCCGGGGTCACCGCGGCCGTGAAGGAACTCGTCGCGGTGACGCCGGCCGCCGAGCGCGCCCTGTGGCTGCATGTGTGTTCCGTGGACTGGGTGACGCGGGTCAAGAGCGGCAAGCGGGCCCCGGACGATCTGCTGCCGCTGCTGCTGCCCGACCCGCGCGCCGCGGCGGTCACCACGCACGCGGACTGGCTCTGGGTGCGGATCCTGGACGTGCGGCGCGCCCTCGAGACGCGGACCTACGAACAGCCGGGCACGCTGGTGCTGGACGTCGTCGATCCGGACGGACTGACCGGTGGCCGCTTCCGGCTGGAGACGGCGGACGGCGAGGCGTCCTGCACCCCCACCGACCGCCCGGCCGATCTCACGATGCAGGTGCGGGACCTGGCGAGCCTGTGGCTCGGTGACGAATCCGCGGTGCGGCTGGCGGCGCTGGGCCGGGTACAGGAAGAACGAGCGGGCGCCGCCCGCGTGGCCGACGCCCTGCTGCGTACCTCCAGGCGACCGTGGTGCCCGGACCTGTTCTGAAGCCGCGGTGCTCCTTCCTGACGGGAACGGTGGTGCGGTGCGATGTATCCGTAGCGTGGCTGTTCAGTTGTGGCTGTGCGTGACGATGTCGAGTTGTGGCTGTGCGTACGGTGTTCAGTTGTGGCTGTGCACACGGTGTTGAGTTGTGGCTGTGCGAGACGGTCTTGAATTGTGGCTGTACGAGACGCTTTTGAGTTGTGACGGTGCTGGAAGCCGCTGGTACGGGCTCCCGAAATGACGCTGTTCAGTTGTGGCTGTGCGGGAAGCTTCGGTGTCGTGCTTCCGTTCTGGCACTGTTCAGTTGTGACTGTGCCTCGCAGCTGTCCGCTCGCGGCCGTGCCGTACGGCTCCCGGCTCCCCTCCGGAAAGGAGCGCGTCCGGCCTTCCTCAACTGTCACCCTGGTGGCCAACCTCACGAGATAGCAACCAGGTTGTTCGAGTTGGTCACCAACTCTGTTCTCCTTATCTCCGTTTGGAAGCGACTCATAACCACCCATCGCGGAACTGCCTGAAGATGGCGGGAAGTTGTAGGGTTTGGACGTGGACCGGGAATCCGCCGCCGCCCGTGCGTCGAACAGGTCACATCGGCCACGGGCGTCACACCGTGAAGTGGCCGACGAGTTGAGACGCCGGATCAAGTCCGGTGTTCTCCGGCCGGGTGAGCGCATGCCCACGCAGGCCAAACTGGCCGAGGAGTTCGGCGTCGAGCGCGGTGCCGTGCGCCAGGCTCTGCGCATCCTGCAGTCCGAGCGTCTGCTGACCAATGTGTCCAAGGGGAGCCCTGCGACGGTGGCGCTCGATCCGGCGAGCACCCTCGCCGGGCCGTCCGCGCAGCCGCAGCCGACCACCGCCTTGCTCGCGCCTCGGATCGCAGCCGCCTTCCGGGGGCCCGAGGTGCAGGTCGACGCCCTGTGCCTGACGGCGGTCTCGCTCACCCTCGCCATCGGCGAGCCCCTGCGGCAGATCTATGCCCGGCAGCTGAATCCGGCCAAGATCGACGTGCGGGTGCTGCTGCCGGCCCGGGACATTCCCCTCGCCTTCCCTGCCCCGGTCGACTCGGCCGACGCGGACCCGCTGCGCCGGCGCTGGCTGGCCCAGCGCAACGCGCAGGGACAGGTGCTGCGGCACAATCTGCTGTCCCTGCGCGCCACGCACGGCATCGATGTGCGCGTGTCCTTCCGGGCGCTGCCCTTCACCCCGCCGGTCAAGCTGTACCTGCTCAACGACACCGAGGCGCTGTTCGCCTACTACACGGTGCAGCGTCGCGAGGAGGAGATCGACCAGCGGCAGCTCGAGCTGTACGACGCGCTCGGCTCGCAGTCGATGCTGTTCTCCTTCGCGCGGGGTGCCGGGCCGCGCGACACGGCCTTCGTGGAACAGTCGCGTCTGTGGTTCGACGCGCTGTGGGAGACGATCAGTTCGGACCTCGACTTGTCGAACTGACGTGTAAGTAGCGGACGTCAGGCCTACGGACGTCTCGGATACCGACGGACAAGGACGTCTCGGATAGGGACGTCTCGGATAGGGACGTCGACCGGCCGGGCCGACGACGCGGCGGGTGTGACGGACCCGCCGCACCGCCTGTCAGAGGGCCGGGCCGGCGACCAGCATCGCCAGCACCACGGCGCCGACGGAGCTGAGGGTCGGGCTCTTGGCCTTCAGGCCGGCGCTCAGCAGCATCAGGCCGACGACGCCCACGATGCCGTACTTGACCTGGAGAAGCTGCTCGAAGCAGACGACGAACAGCGCGGACACGATCGCGAGAGCGGGCATGGGCGGTTCCCCCTTCCGACGTTCTGGGCGGGTTGGTAACGGGGGCACTTCGAAGCTAAGCCAACTCCGGCCAAGTTGGCAACCAACTTCGCCTTACTTGTGCCCACTTGGCAGCGAAACGTAAACCAAGTCGAGTTCATCTCCCGCCAAGTGGAAGGGAGTTGTAGCGTTTGGTTGTGACCCAGGAGAACGTGGCCGTGAACGGCAGCCGCAAGAGCTCGGCCCAGGAGATCGCCGACACTCTGCGGGAACGGATCCGTGCCGGTGAGCTGAAGCCCGGGGACCGTCTGCCCACGCAGGCCGAACTCGCCGAGGAGTTCGGGGTGGAGCGCGGTGCCGTCCGTCAGGCGCTGCGGGCCCTGCAGGAGGACGGCCTGCTGACCAACGTGACCAAGGGCAGCCCGCCCACCATCGCCGAGGGCCGGGCAGGACGCGAGGAGCCGAAGCCGACCATGGTGGGTCTCGGCCCCCGGCTGACGGAGGCCTTCCGGGCACGGCGGGTGAGCATCGACGTGGTCTGTCACACCGCGGAGACCTTGATGGTGGCGCTCGGCGAACCGTTGCGCCTGATCCACGAGGGAACTCTGCATCCCGACGCGATCGACGTACGGATCATGCTCCCGTCCCGCAACATCTCGTTGGCCTTCCCGGTTCCGGCCGGCGAGGGCGGGGACGAGGTGGTGCACCAGCGCTGGCTGGGCATGCGCAACGCCCAGGGCAACGTCCTGCGGCACAACCTGCTGGCGCTGCGTGCGACCCACAACATCGACGTGCACGTGTCCTTCCGTGCACTGCCGTTCACCTCGCCGGTCAAGCTCTATGTGATCAACGGTGAGGAGGCACTGCTCGGCTACTACACCCTCACCCGCCGGGCCGAGGAGTGGGGCGGCGAGACGCTCGACATGTACGACGCGCTCGGCTCGCAGTCCCTGCTGTTCTCCTTCGCCCGCAACGGCGGGCGGCGCGACGCCGCGTTCGTCGAGGAATCGCAGAAGTGGTTCGACGCCCTCTGGGAAACGATCACCACGGAGATGACACTCTCCTAGTGACCTCTGACCAGACGCACACCGAAGGGGCGGCGGCGCGGTCCGCTGCCGAGGCGGGAGATCTGCGGAGTCTGATCGAGGGCGCCCGGGTGGTGCTCTGGGACTTCGACGGCCCGGTCTGCCGGCTGTTCGCCAGGCACTCGGCCGAGCGGGTGGCGAAGGGGATGGTGGACTGGCTGGCGGGCCGGGGGCTGAGGGGGCTGCTGTCGGAGGACGAATCGGAGCTGTCCAATCCGCACGCAGTCCTGCGCGCTGTGGCGAGTCAGCGGCCCGACAGCGGCCTGGTCATCGAGCTGGAGGCACGATTGACGGAGGAGGAACGTCGCGCTGCCTCTACCGCCTGGCCCACGCCGTACGCCGACCCGCTGATCCGTACCTGGACGAAGCGTGGCCGACGGCTTGCCGTGGCGACCAACAACTCACCCGTCGCGGTGCGCACCTACCTCAAGAGCCGCGGATTGGACGCCTGTTTCACTCCGCATGTTTACGGGCGGACACGGGACTTGAGCCTTCTCAAGCCGAACCCGTACTGCCTGAATCGCGCCCTCGATGCGACGGGTACGGCCCCTTCGGAGGCGTTGATGATCGGAGACAGCTCCTTCGACTACGAAGCCGCTGCGAGCGCCGATGTGCCTTTCCTCGGTTACGCCTGTACTCCAGAGAAGGCTCGACTGCTCAGGGAGTCCGGCACCACGGTGATCGTTGACTCCTTGGAACCGGTACTGCGAATCCTGCGTGGGTAGACCTATCCCTCGGTTTGCCTGCGGACCGCCGGCGGTACCGTCCGGACATGGGCGTGAAGCGTGGCGACGGCGGGCGCAGGGCCTTCGACCGGCTGTCCGGTGAACTCCGAGCCCGGATGACGGACGGCACCTATGCGCTCGGCTCCTCCTTGCCGTCCCAGCGGGACATCGCGGAGGAGTTCGGGGTCTCGCGGGACACCGTCCAACGGGTGTTGCGCGAACTGCGCAACGAGGGGTGGATCGAATCCCGACAGGGCAGTGGCTCGCGTGTCGTCAAGACCCAACGCATACACTCCTCCGCCGCCAAGGCCACCCGCTCCCGCAGGGGAGTGACGCTCGGTCCGTTGATCAGTGAGGCGTTCGAACAGTCCGAAGTGACGTTGGACGTCTACACGTTGACGTCGGAGTCGCTGGACGCGCACATCCGGCTCCAGGCGGAGCGGATCAGGGGCGGCTTCATCCATCCGCGCCGCATCGCCCTGCGCATTCTGCTGCTCTCCCCCACGCTTGAGCTGCCCTATCCACGGGGACTCGACGAGGCGGACACTCCCCGTCTGCGGGGCCGCCTGCACGCCATCACCGCCAGGCACACCGAGTCGCTGCGCGGTGTGCTGCGAGACCTGCTCGCTGAAGACCTGGTCCCCGAGGTCGACGTGCAGATCCGGCACGTCCCGCTGGCCCCGGCGTGCAAGCTGTACGTGATCAACGGTGCTGAGGTCCTCTTCGGGCCGTACGAGGTGATCGAGCGGCCGGTGGTCCTGGACACCGGGGAGGAGGTCAGGGCCCTGGACGTGCTGGGGCTCGGCGCCACTCTCATCCACCATGTGCGCGAGGCGAACCCCGATGCGCCCGGCTCCGTCTTCGTCACCTCCATGCAGGCCTGGTACGAGTCGCTTTGGGCCAAGCTGTCGACCCCGTCCACGGTAGTCGGCCACGAGTGAGCCCTGGGGCCGGCGAGACGCCCGTGCTGCTGTAGCATGCCCGCACCGTCGCAGCAAGATCTTGGGCACGCCACCCCGCCGTGCCGGTCCAAGGGGCGAGCAGGCGTCATGACATGACCGCACGTGTACCTTTTGTCATAATGTGACCATTATGTGAGTGCTGGGAGCGGTCGTGAGTGCATCTCCTTCTTCCCGTCCTCTCCGCGGGGAACGCGCCGCTCGGGTCGTCCACGCATTCGCACAACTCGCTGTGGCGAAGGGCCTGGAGAGCAGGGGCCAGCACCATCGCAACTACGTGCTTCCCCTGACCGAGCTCGTGGCGCGGCTGCTGAACGTCGAGGCAGGGACGTTGGTGACCGTTCGGTTCCGCCGGGCGGATGTGCTTCCTGTGGTGATCCGTACCTGGGACGAAGAGGCCCGGGTTGTTGACGCCGTGCGGGATGCGGTGCCGGCGACACCCGCATGCTTGGTCCGGCTGGACGGCTTCTCAGTGCACGCATATGTGGAAGGCGTTCCTCTGTCGAGCGTGTGCGCGGACGGCAAACCCGTCGACACTCTGCTCGTCAATGCGCTGGCTGAGCTGCTGGCCCGTATGACTCATGTACGCCGGGAGGCGCTGCCTCCGCTGCCGCCCGAGTGGCCGCGCAACGACAAGGACAGCCAGGGGTTTTTGCGTACCCTGGTTCGCCGCGCGGACCGGCAGATTCGTCAGCCCAACGAGCCTGACTTTGGTGGACTGTTCGCGGCCTTGGGCATTCCAGAGGACGCGCTTGTACGGCTGGCCGACCGGATTCCGGCCATGGCGCGGCGACCATACAGCTTGCTTCATGCGGACCTGCACCGTGACAACGTGATCAGACCGTGCGGTGGTGATCCGCTCCTCGTCTGCATCGACTGGGAACTGGCCACCTACGGCGATCCCCTGCACGACCTCGCCGTGCACCTCGTCCGGATGCGCTACCCCCGTCATCAGTGGGGCGAAGTGATCGACGCCTGGGCCTGTGCCATGGACCGGGTCCGGCCCGCTGCCGTCAACGGACTGGGCAAGGACCTGCGGCACTACCTGGCCTTCGAACGGGCCCAGTCCGTCTACCCCGACGTGATGCGCACGGCCGAGGCCCTGCAGCACGCACCTGACCAGGACGGCCTGGACGAGGCGGCGGCACGGGTGCACCGGGCGCTCCAGACAGCGGCCGAACCGCTGGGATTGCGGAACGTGCCGGACCGTGCCGGGGTCGAACGGGCCCTGTATCGCTGGCGGGCCTCACGCACCGCTCTGCGCGGCGGACCGGGCCGGACACGCGGGAGGATCGAGTGGTTCCCGGACCGGCGGCTTCCCGAACGGCCGGACTTCCCGGCCTTTGCCGTCGACCACGCCCTGGTCGCCGAGGGCATGGCACCGGCCGGCCGGGTGTTCAAGGGCACCGCTCACCTGAACTCCGTGGTGCGGGTGCCCGGCGTGGCGAGCCCGGTCGTGGTCCGGCGAGAGCTGCCCTCCTTCTGCCGCCGGGAACCCAGTTACCTCAGCGAGCACGCGGTGCTGCGGGCCATCGAACAGTCCGGGGCGCCGGTCGCCGCGCCCCGCGTGCTCGCCCTGGGCCGCAGTCACCGTGACGAGCAGTTCGCGATCCACACCTATGTTGGCCCGGAAGACACCGGCCGCCCGCCCGGCCACCCGGTGCACGGACTGCTGCCGCACGAGGCGGACGGCCTCGTCGACCAGCTGTGCGCACTGACGAAAGTGGACTACACGGGGCTCGACCCCGTCGGGGGCCGGGAGAACTTCTTCGGCTGGCTCTGCGAGGAGTTGGTGCGCCTGGTGAAGGAGCTGCCGCAGGATTCGCAGCGGCTGGCCTGGCACCTCGGGCTCCCCGACGCCGACCGGCTGCACCAGATCCTGAGCCGGTACCGCGTCGGCACCCGGCGCCCCGCCCTGCTACATGGCGACCTCAATCCCTGGAATCTGGTCCGCAGCGACCACCCTCTCGCGTTGACGATCATCGACTGGGAGATGGCGCTGATCGGCGACCCGCTGTATGACCTGGTCCGGCACATGCACCTCACCCCGACCCGTCCGGAGATCCGTGCGCGGATGTTCCGGCGCTGGGAGCGCGGACTGCCCGAGGAGTACACCGCCGGCTGGCAGCGGGACTGGCCGGTGTACCGGTGGGTCGAGACGGTCCGCTCCGCCTACATTGACCTGGACCGTTTGGTGACCGGAGTCGGCCTGGACGCGCCCAATGTCTCGCGGGCTGTCGACTCGTACGTGCTGACCCTCGAGGCAGCTGTGGGATTTTTGGGTCTGAAGACTCGCTCCGAGGTGCACCCATGTCTTGCCCGGTTTCTGGGCTGGAGAGACCATGGTCTGACGCGATCCGGTTCGTGCGCGACCGTGTGACGAAATGTCGAACGGGTCGAGGGACGGGGGCGTACATGGCCGAAGGTACCAGGATTCGTTCTGACGACGGCATGGGCCGCAGGATCAAACGTTTCCAGGATCGTTACGAACCCATGGTCACCCGTCTCGTGCTCCTGGGCATCTTCGCCAGTGGTCTGCTGGGTCAGTTCGTCAAGCCGGTCGGCGACGCCCTGGAAGGCAAGGTGTTTGTCGGCGGCGCGCTGCTCAGCCTCGTCGCCTATGTACTGTACGACCAGGTCAGGGAGCTGACCTCCTCGGTACGTCCGGCCGCTCGCGCACTGGTGAGCTCGACTGAAATCGGAATGTTCGTCCGGGAGGCCTTCCAGGCCCGTAGGGTGGAGATCGCTTTTCTCGGATATACGGGTGAGACGTTGTACAACGCGCTCTACCACCGTCTGGAGGACCTTTTCGACAATCCCGGGCCCACTCGACGGGTGAGCATTCGCATGCTGGTGCCCGACTTCGGGATGCCCATGACCGTGCCGTCACGGGTGGGTTCCGACGGGCGTCCGGTGGACGATCCTGATTTCCGCAAGCGCCTGGAGAGGCGTTGCCGGGAGTACGATCATGTCCTCTCGGGCCTTGCCGAACGCCTCACGGAGAACAGCAGGGTGACTGTGGAGTGTTCGTACCGGCTCTATCCCGGCATCCCACGAGACAAGATCTGCATCTTCAACCGCCAACAAGTCCTGCACGGTCTGTACGACCTGTCCGCGCGTATGCGTCTGGAGCATGCGGGGCCTGAGTATTACGACCCGAAAGGATTCAGAACCGACCTCAGTGTCTGGTCCAGGAAGGGCACGGCTGCGGCAGGGGCTGCCGTGAGCATCTGGAGCAAACACTTCGACGACTTGTGGAATCTCGCCGTACTTCCGCCGTGGCGGCAGGGCGTCGGTGGATGACCGCTCGACGCATTGCGGCGTGATCGGTGACGGACGGTTCTGCTGCTGCGCGACGGGGTGATAGAGCGTGCACCCCGCGAGCCCCCTGGCTCAGCAGCCCCCGTCCGCCGGCTCCCACACCGAGCAGTCGTGGGCGAACAGCACCCGGCGCGGATCGAACGCGGCGAGCCGGTCCAGCCACGACCGGTAGGGCGGCAACGGCTGTTCGACGCCGTCGAGGGCCGCGCGGCGGGCCAGCTGCGCGGACGCGAACTCGGAGGCGAAGTCGTGCGCCTGGCCGGCGAGGACCACGGTGCCGTCGTCCTGCCGGACGACCAGCGACTGATGGCCTGCGGTGTGCCCGGGCGTCGGAACGATCCACACACCCGGCCGGATCTCGGCCTCGCCGGTGATCTCCTCGTAGCGCGCGCCCGGGAAGTCGATCAGCTCGTCGACGGTGTAGCCGCTCCGGCGGGCGGCTTCCAGCTCGGCCGATTGCACCACGACGGGCGTGCCGGCCAGGAGCGGGTTCCCGTCGCAGTGGTCGAAGTGCAGGTGACAGTTGACGACCAGGGAGACGTCGTCGAGGGCGACGCCGGCGGCCGAGAGGGCGTCCGGCAAGGCCCTCCGCCGTGGCCGGTAGTGCGCCTCGGTCTCGGGGTCCGCGTCGCCGATGCCGGTGTCGAAGAGGATCGGTCCCTGCTCGTGGCGCACCAGGTAGGCGAGGACGGGCTCCACGCGCGGGTGCGGTCCGCCGGTCTCCGACGCCGGCCGGACGAAGTGTCCGAGGTCGAGCCGGCGCACTGTGCTGTTCGTGCCCATGCGCTCATCCTGTCCGGGTGGCCGTGGCCTGTCCCGCGGCTCTGCCGACGGCAGAACGGCACGCCGACGGTCACTGCGGCATCCCGGCGAGGAAGGCGTGATCGTGCGCCGCGAGACAGGCGTCATCCGGTGCCCCGTCGGCGCGTACCGCAGGTGGTGCGCACCGTCGTCCAGGGTGACCCGCCGCTCGGACGGCCCCCGCGGACCACACGGAACATGCAGGACGGCGGACCACGCGAAGCACGCAGGACACGCAGGACACGCAGGACGTGGGGCCGGCCGGGGGAGGGGGCACCCGTAGGTGTGCACTCTTGCAAGCGGTGTGCTTGCAATTGTTAGCAGGGCTGGGGCATGGTGAAGTCATGGCATCGCTCAACGTCGGCAATCTCGGTGAGTACCTGCGCGAGCAGCGGCGCAACGCCCAGCTGTCGCTGCGGCAGCTCGCCGATGCCGCCGGGGTGTCCAACCCGTACCTGAGCCAGATCGAGCGGGGGCTGCGCAAGCCCAGCGCGGAGGTGCTCCAGCAGGTCGCGAAGGCGCTGCGCATCTCCGCCGAGACGCTGTACGTCCGCGCCGGCATCCTCGACGCCGAGCGCGACCGGGACGAGGTGGAGACCTGCGCCGTCATCCTCGCCGACCCCACGCTCACCGAGCGCCAGAAGCAGGTGCTGCTGCAGATCTACGAGTCCTTCCGCAAGGAGAACGGCTACGGCAAGGACGGATCCGGCAAGGACGGATCCGGCAAGGACAGCGGAGCCGGTGCCGGGGACGGCGCCGCCGCGGACCGAGCCGGGGACGCAGCCGAAGACGGCGCCGACGTCCCCGCGGCCGGCGCGGCGCGCGGCGGCGGCATACCGTCCGCCGCCGTCCCCGAGCCGGACGGCGGCCGCCCCGCCTTTGCCGAGCGCCGCACCCGCACGTCCGGCGGCAGTGACACCGAGCCGCGGCCGGCGGCCGGCTGATCCACGGCCCTTGCGCCGGCCCCGCGCGGCACCCCAGACCCCAGCCGAACGCGATCCGAAGGGATCAACACCGATGGCCATCACCGACGATCTGCGCAAGACGCTCAGCGACCCGAGGCCGCTCTACTTCGCCGCGGGCACCGCGGACCTGGCTCTGCGGCAGGCCAAGAAGGTGCCCGCCCTGGTGGACCAGCTGCGCGCCGAGGCCCCGGCGCGCATCGAGGCGGTGCGCACCACCGACCCGAAGGTCGTCCAGGAGCGGGCCACCGCCCGCGCCAAGGAGGCCGCCGACCGGGTCAAGGAGACCCAGGTGACGCTGCAGACGAGGATCAGCCAGTTCCTCACCTCCCTGGACTCCGATCTGAAAAAGCTCAGCACCAGCCTGGACGCCGATCTCAAGCGGCTCGGCGAGACCGCCCAGGACCTCGCCCTGCGCGGCGTGGGCGTGGCCGCCGAGTACGCCGTGAAGGCCCGCGAGACCTACGAGAAGGTCGCCGAGCACGGGGAGCAGGCCGTGAAGACCTGGCGCGGTCAGGCCGCCGAGGGCATCGAGGAGGTCGCGGAGGAGGTCGAGGAGCTGGCCATCGCCGTCGAGCCGAAGGCCGAGCCCACGACCGAGTCCAAGGGGCAGGCGAAGACCGAGCCGAAGGCCGCATCCCCGGCCGCCGCGGCGAAGACCGCGCCGGCCGCGAGCCCGCGGACCGGGGCGGTGCAGGACCGGTCCGCGACCACGGCGAAGAAGACGACGGCGAAGAAGACCCCGGCCCGCAAGACCACGGGCACGAGCGTGAACAAGACCACGGGCACGACCGTGAAGAAGAACACGCCGCCCGCCAAGTAGCGGCGGACGGCCCCGGTCACGGGGCCGTCGGAGAAGTGGACGGTCGAGCGGGCCGGGCACGCGGGCGGTGCCCGGCCCGTTCTACGGGTACGGTGGCCGAGGACCTAATCGGAGGAAACGGGCGGTGGGCGACATGCTGATGATGGGCTTCGCGGGGTTCCTGGGTCTGTTGAAGATCCTTCTGATGGCTCTGGCCGCGTTCGGGCTGGTGGATGCCGCGTTCCGGCGCGAGGACGCCTTCCGGGCGGCGGACAAGCAGAACAAGGGATTCTGGCTGATCGTCCTGGGCCTGGCGCTCGTCGTGAGCTACCTGTTCTCGATCTTCATGTTCCTGCCGGTGATCGGCGCCATCGCGAGCATCGTCTACATCGTGGACGTGCGGCCCGCGCTCAAGCAGGTGTCCGGCGGCAGCGGCTGGGGCCGTCGCCGCGGCAGCAGCAGCGACGGCCCGTACGGGCCGTTCAACGGCGGCCGGTAGGCCCACCGGGGCCGCGGCGCGACAGGCCCACCCGGGCCAGCGCCCGGCCCGCCCGACTACGCGACAGGCCGGGCCGCCGGGTCCGCGCCCGGCGGCCCGGCCGATCGTCGTCCGCCGTCACCGCCGCCGTCGCAGGGCGGTGTGCACCTCTCCCGTCGTCAGCCGGCGTGCCTGCCCCGGTCGCGGCCGCCGCCGTTGCGGCATCTCACGGCCGCCGCTCCAGCATGACCACCGCGACGTCGTCGTTGAGCTCCCCGCCGTTGAGGGCGCGCGCCTCGTTCACGGCCGCCCGCAGCAGCTCCTCGCCGTGCAGTCCCTGATCCAGCTGGCGGCGGACCATGTCCACCATCCCGTCCTGGCCCAGCCGCTCGCCCCCGTCGCCGACCCGGCCCTCGATCAGGCCGTCGGTGTACAGCATCAGGCTCCACCAGGGCCCCAGCTCGACCTGCGTCCGGGGCCAGCGGGCACCCGGGAGCAGGCCGAGGGCGGGGCCGTTGTTGTCGTACGGCAGCAGCCGGGCGGGCCGCTGCGGGGTGATGACCAGGGGGGACGGATGCCCGGCCAGGCACAGGCCGGCGTGCCGGCCGTCCGGCGATATGTCCACCGTGCACAGCGTCGCGAAGATCTCGTCGTTGGTGCGCTCGTGCTCCAGCACCTGCTGCAGCGTGTTCAGCAGATCGTCGCCGCACAGCCCGGCCAGCGTCAGCGCCCGCCAGGCGATGCGCAGTTCCACGCCCAGCGCGGCCTCGTCCGGGCCGTGCCCGCACACGTCGCCGATCATGGCGTGCACGGTGCCGTCGGGGGTGCGCACCGCGTCGTAGAAGTCGCCGCCGAGCAGGGCGCGGGAGCGGCCGGGCCGGTAGCGGGCGGCGAAGCGCAGCGTGGAGCCGTCCAGCAGGGGGGTCGGCAGCAGGCCGCGCTCCAGCCGGCGGTTCTCCTGCGCGCGCAGCCGGCCCTCGGCCAGCCGGCGTTCGGCGATGTCCGAGCGCTTGCGCTCCACCGCGTACCGGATGGCCCGGCTCAGCAGACGTCCGTCCAGCTCGTCGCGGAACAGATAGTCCTGGGCGCCGACGCGGACCGCCTCCGCGCCGCGCTCCGCATCGCCGGACGCGGTCAGGGCGAGCACGGCGTGCCGGGGCGCGAGCCGGAGGACGTGCTTGAGCACGGCCAGCTCGTCGTCGTCACCGTCGTCGGCGTCGGAGCCCGCGGGTGCGGCGGTGCCGGTGCGCGACGGGGCGGGCAGCGCCAGGTCCAGCAGGATGCAGTGGACGTCGTCGGTGAGCAGCCGCTCGGCCTCGGTGAGGTTGCGGGCCGTGCGGACGCGGATCGGCTTGCCGGCCGAGTCGAGCAGCCGGGGCACGATCGGCGAGCCCGCCGGGTCGTCCTCGATCAGCAGCAGCGTGAGCGGGCCGCTGTCGGCAGCGTGCTGAGCGGTGGTCCGATGAGTGTCCTTCTCGACCGTCGTGTCCTTCGGCTCGGTGGTGGTCGTGTGCGGGGCCGGTGCCGCGACGGCGCCGTCGTGGGTCACGGTGGGCGCCGGGCCGCGCTCCGCGGCCGGGATGTCTCGCTGCCGCGGTATGGGCACGGGCATCGTCCTGCGTTTCCTTCCCTCCCCCCGAGGGCGTGGGTGGGTACGGGGTACCGCCCCACCGACGGGGACCTTAGCGGCAGTCGGCGGCGCAGCGGAACGGTGCGGACAGGGGTGCCTCGGCATGGGCGGGTGGCATATGCCGCGAGGAGTACCGGAGTTGGACAGCGCGGCCGCGCTCCGGGATGACGAAGGTCACGTCCCTTCGGGGTTTCGACGGCCGGTGAGGGTGCGGTGGGTCACATGGTCCAGGTCACCGCCGAGTCGCCCGCCGCGGGCGGTGCGGGTCAGTCCGGGTCCGGGCGGACGACCCCCAGGATCGGCATCTCACCGGCGCCCGCCAGGGTCACCGTACGGCCGGGGCGCGGGGCGTGGACGATCCTGCCGCCGCCGACGTAGAGCGCGACATGGCTGGCGTCGTCGAAGTAGATGATCAGGTCGCCGGGCCGCATGTCCTTCAGTGCCACGTGTGTCAGCTGTCTCCACTGCTCCTGCGAGGTGCGCGGGATGGGGTGGCCGGCCGCGGCCCAGGCCCGCGAGGTCAGCCCGGAGCAGTCGTACGTCCGCGGTCCCTCGGCGCCCCACTCGTACGGCTTGCCGATCTGGGCCGTGGCGAAGGCCACCGCCTTGCGTCCCGCCCGGGACGCCGCGGTGCGCAGGTCCTTCAGGACGCCCGAGCCCAGCCAGGCCGCCTGTGCCTTCCGGGCCGCCTGCCGCTCCAGCTCCGCCAGCTGCCTGCGCTGCTCCTTCTCCAGCGTGGCCTGCAGTTTCTCGGCTTCCTCGATCCGCTTCTCGATCCGGGCCCGGGCGGTGTCCTTGGCCTTGCGGGTGGTCTCCAGCGAGGCCAGTTCGCTCTCGGCGCGGTCGGCCAGCTCCCGCAGCTGTGTCTGGGTGCGGGTCATGTCCTCGAGCAGGTCGCGGACCGCGCGCTCGCCCTGCACGGCCCAGCCGGCTCCCTGGAGGAAGGCCTGCGGGTCGTCGCCGAGCAGCAGCCGCGCCTCGGGCGGCAGTCCGCCCGAGCGGTACTGGGCCTGGGCCGCGGCACCGGCCCGGCTCTTGAGGTCGTCCAGCTTCCGGCGGCCCTCGGCGATCTGCTTCTTCAGCCGGTCGACCTCGGCGGCCTGCTGCCGCGCCTTCTCCTCGGCGGCGTTGTAGGCGTCCGTGGCGACCGCGGCGTCGTGGTAGAGCCGGTCCAGTTCGGCGCGGACGGCCTCCAGCCGGCCGTCCACCCCGGTGCCCGGCGTAGCGGCGGGGGAGCCGCCGGTGCCCGGTGGCGGGGAGGGCTCCCGTGCGGAGGCGGACGCCGTGCCCGCCGTCGCCGGCACGACGGCCCCGCACAGAGCGGTCACGGCCGCCGCGAGCACACTGCGTCTGCTCCGTCCCCGACGCACTCCCCGATGCATACGCCCCCACCTGATTTACCGTCGGTAACATCCGGCTCGGTGGGATCGTGCCATGCTCACGGCCAAAACAACAGACTGCCGCAGCCCCGCGTGCCCCTCGCGCGTGCTCCGGTGGCAGGGGAGCGATGCGCCGGGTCAGGTGCGCGGTGCCAGCGCGGCCCACCGCACGGTGACCTCGCCCTGCCGCCAGCGCCCCGGCCCGTCCGTCACCGGCCAGTCCGCGCTCAGGTCGCGGACCGCGCGGATCCACCGCTGCCGGGCACCGTAGGCGGCGTACGGCGCGGCGGCCGCCCAGGCGCGGTCGAAGTCGCGCAGGAAGGCATGCACCGGCTCCCCGGGCACATTGCGGTGTATGAGCACCTTCGGGAGGCGTTCGGCCAGGTCGGAGGGGCGGTGCAGGAAGCCGAGCCGGGTGGCGAAGGTGACCGTGCGGGGCCCTTCCGGGCCGAGGGCCACCCACACGTGCCGCCGCCCTATCTCGTCGCAGGTGCCCTCCACCAGCAGGCCCCCGCGCGAGTGCGTGGTTGCCGGGGCCAGGCGGGCGCACAGCCGTTCCCAGACGGCGGCGACCTCCCCCTCGTGGTACTGGCGCAGCACATTGGCCGCCCGTATCAGCACAGGGCGTCCGGGGACGGGCACCTCGAAGCCGCCGTGCCGGAAGGTCAGCCCGTCGCGCTCGTACGGCCGGGCCGCCGCGACCCGGGCCGGCTCTATCTCCACCCCGACCACGCGCACCCGAGGCGCCGCGGTGCGCAGCCGGCCCAGCAGCTCGACCGCCGTCCAGGGAGCCGCGCCGTAGCCGAGGTCGACCGCCACGGGGTCGGCGGCCCGGCGCAGCTCGGCGCCGTGCACGGCGGCGATCCAGCGGTCCATGCGGCGCAGCCGGTTGGGGTTGGTCGTCCCCCGTGTCACCGTGCCCACCACCGGTGCCCGCCCGTTCGCCTCCGGCCGCCGCGGGTGGGGGAGCAGGGGCGTGCGCACGGTCATGGATACGAGGGTAGGGGGGCACCCGGCACCGAACGCCCCCGCGTCCCGGCGCCGCACGGTGGTGTATGTCACCCGTGCGGGGTGGATGAATGCCAACGGCCGGGTGAGATCCCGTAACGATCGGGCAAAAAACGCCGTGGCGGGTGGGAGTCGGAAATGGAGGCCTTCCGCGCGGTGTTGCCGTTTCCGGGTGCCGCACGCCGTCCGTCCGGCACGCCCGCATCACGACCGGCAGCAGCAGAAGCCCGCACAAGGAGGAACGCCAGGTGGGCCAGTACGTCAGCAGGCTCGGGCGTCGCTCCGCGGCGGGTCCGGCGCGGCTGCGGCTGCACCGCCGCCCCCGGCGCGTCGCCATGCTCTCCGTGCACACCTCGCCGCTGCACCAGCCCGGCACGGGCGACGCCGGCGGCATGAACGTCTACATCGTGGAGCTGGCCCAGCGGCTCGCCGCGATCGGCATCGAGGTGGAGATCTTCACCCGGGCCACCGCGGGCGGGCTGCCGCCCACCGTGGAGCTGGCCCCGGGCGTCCTGGTCCGGCACGTGGACGCCGGCCCCTACGAGGGCCTGGCCAAGGAGGACCTGCCCGCCCAGCTGTGCGCCTTCACCCACGGCGTCATGCAGGCGTGGGCCGGGCATCGCCCCGGCTACTACGACCTGGTCCACTCCCACTACTGGCTCTCCGGCCATGTCGGCTGGCTGGCCGCCCAGCGCTGGGGAGTGCCCCTGGTGCACGCCATGCACACCATGGCCAAGGTCAAGAACGCCCACCTCGCCGAGGGCGACACGCCCGAACCGGCCGCCCGGGTCATCGGCGAGACCCAGATCGTCGCCGCCGCCGACCGGCTGATCGCCAACACCGAGGAAGAGGCCGAGGAGCTGGTCCGGTACTACGACGCCGACCCCGGCAAGGTCGCCGTGGTGCACCCCGGGGTGAACCTCGCCCGTTTCCGTCCCGCCGACGGCCGGGCCGCCGCCCGGGCCCGGCTCGGGCTGCCCCAGGACGCGCTGATCCCGCTCTTCGCCGGCCGGATCCAGCCGCTCAAGGCCCCCGATGTGCTGCTCAAGGCCGTGGGCGTGCTGCTGCGGGAACGTCCCGAGCTGCGCTCCCGCATCGTCGTGCCGGTGGTCGGCGGACCCAGCGGCAGCGGGCTGGCCAAACCGGAGGGGCTGCAGAAACTCGCGGCGCGGCTCGGCATCGCCGACGTCGTACGGTTCCGGCCCCCGGTCGGGCAGGAGCAGCTCGCCGACTGGTTCCGGGCCGCGTCCGTGCTGGTGATGCCCTCCCACAGCGAGTCCTTCGGGCTGGTGGCGATAGAGGCGCAGGCCACCGGCACACCGGTGATCGCCGCCGCCGTCGGCGGGCTGCCCGTGGCGGTACGGGACGGCGAGACCGGTTTCCTGGTCCGGGGCCACGACCCGGCCGACTACGCGCGGGTGCTGCGGCGCTTCGCCGACGAGCCGGAACTGACCGAGCGCATGGGCGCCCGGGCCGCCCGGCACGCGCAGTGCTTCGGCTGGGACTCCTCGGCGGCCGCCACCGCCGAGGTGTACACGGCCGCGGCCCACTGGCACCGCCGTCGCGTACGCTCCCCCCATGGGTGATGTGCAGCAGGCCGGGCAGGTTCTCGAAGCCGTCTTCGCCGACGCCGAGTTGGAGTGGGAGTCTCCCCGGCCCGGGAACTACGTGGTCAAGCTCCCCGGTACGCGCAAGCTGTCCACCACGGTGTCGTTCCTGGTGGGCCGGCATTCCCTGTCGCTCAACGCCTTCGTCGTCCGCCACCCGGACGAGAACGAGGCGGGCGTCCACCGCTGGCTGCTGGAGCGCAATCTGAAGCTGTACGGCGTGAGTTACGCCGTCGATCAGCTCGGCGACGTCTACCTCACCGGACGTCTGCCGCTCTCCGCGGTCACCCCGGAGGAGATCGACCGGCTCCTGGGCCAGGTCGTGGAGGCCGCCGACGGCGCCTTCAACACCCTCCTGGAGCTGGGCTTCGCCTCCGCGATCCGCAAGGAGTACGCCTGGCGGGTGTCGCGCGGCGAGTCCACGCGCAATCTGGAGGCGTTCAAGCATCTGATCGAGCGTCCGGCCGACTGAGGTCTTTCGCTCCCTTCCTCTCGTCCCTTCCCTATCCCACCTCGTCCCGTACGCCCTCTTCCCGGGCGTCGGGTGCGGTGGCATGCTCACGGCCAGCACATTCCTGAACAGCGTTCATGTGCATGAATTTCTGGAAGGGGTGGCGGCCATGACCGACGCGCACCGGGACACCGGGCGGCTGACCAGACGGACCCTCCTCACGGGCGCCACCGCCGTGGCCCTCGGCGCCACGGCCGGCCGGGCGGCCGCCGCCCCCGACCGCACCGGGCGGGCGGCGGCGGGACGAACGCACCAAGTCCCCGCGCTGTGGCGGGAATTCACCCGCACCCCCCTCACCCACCCGCAGATCCCCTACATCGGCCGCGCCGGATACCGCGCCGGCACGGCCCGCCTCCCACGCCCCCGGATCGTCGCCGACGTCACCGACTACGGCGCCGTCCCCGACGGCACCACCGACTGCGCGCCCGCCGTCAACCGCGCCCTCGCCGAGGCCGGCCGGGCCGGCGGCGGCACGGTCCTCGTCCCGCCCGGCACCTACCGCATCGACGGCCTGATCCGCATCGGCCACTCCGGCGTCGTCCTGCGCGGCGCCGGCAGCGGCCGCACCACCCTGTACGCCACCAAGAACCTCACCGAGCTGATCGGCGTCTACGGCTCCCGCTACGGCGGCGACAAGTCGTCCTGGTCCTGGGCGGGCGGCCTGATCTGGCTCGCCCCCGAGGCCCGCTGGAACTCCCTGGTGGCCGCGATCCGCGCCCAGGCCTGGCCGTTCGAGGGCTGGACCGGCAACCGGCGCGACGAGTGGACCACCCTGACCACGCTCGCACCGGCCCGGCGGGGCGACCGGACGGTGACCGTCGCCGACCCCTCCCGGCTGCACCCCGGCCGACTGGTCCTGCTGCGCCTGGCGGACGACGCGGACCACACCCTGCTGAAGCACATGGCGGGCGGCGGCCCCGGACCCGAGACCTACGACTGGGACGACAAGACCAAACTGCTCTCCTACGTGCCCTACGAGTGGCCGGTGCGGATCAGCCGCGTCCACGGCCGCACCGTCACCCTCGAACGCCCCCTGCCGCTCGATGTGCGCCCCGCATGGGAACCGCGGCTGACCACCCACGTCGAGGAGCTGACCGGCGCGGGCGTGGAGGGCCTGACCCTGGAAGCGGTGGAGACCGAGCAGTCCCCGCACCTGCTCGACAAGGGCTACAACGGCGTGGTCCTGCAGTGCGCCTACGACTGCTGGGTGGACGACGTGACCGTCCGGCACGTCGACAACGGCTTCGGCCTGGTGGCCGCCTCCGCCTGCACCCTGCGCCGCACCCGCGTCGCCGGCCGCGGCTCCCACCACCCGTACTTCTGCCGCGAGGGCTCCCACGACAACCTGGTCGAGGACTTCACCATCGAGCAGCGCACGGTGCCCGCCCCGCCCGGCACCCAGCTGCACGGCATCAACGTCGAGGGCCTGTCCTCCTCCAACGTCTGGTCGCGCGGCGAGATGCAGATGGGCACCTTCGACTCGCACCGCGGCCTGCCCTTCGCCGACGTCCGCACCGACATCACGGTGAACAACGACGGGCAGCACGGCGGCGACGCCAGTGCCGGCCCGCTCTTCGGCGCCCGCTTCACCCACTGGAACATCCGCGTCACCAACGGCCGCGCCGGCCTGATGAAGATCGACGGCCTCGCCCCCTGGTCGGCCACCGTCGGCATCAACGAGGTCACCGAGTTCGGCCAGATCGACGTCCCCGACTTCACCGGCGACCTGCACTCCCGCCTGGAGCTGTACGGGACGACCGACGTGGTGCGCCCCCGCAACCTCTACGAGGCCCAGCGCGCGCTGCCCGTCCGGTAGCGCCCCGGAGTCACCCCGACCAGCTTCTTGAAGTGCCGGGTGAGGTGCGCCTGGTCGTAGAACCCGGTCACCGAGGCCACCTCGCCCGGCGGCACCCCGTCCAGCAGCAGCCGCCGGGCCCGGCCGATGCGGCGGGACATCAGGTACTGGTGCGGGGCGATGCCGTACGCGGTGCTGAACGCCCGCACCAGATGCGCCGGATGGGCGTGCAGCAGCCGCGCCGCCTCCTCGAGCGTGACCCCGGCCGCCACCCGCGCGTCCAGCAGCTCCCGCAGCTGCCGGGCCAGCGCCGGGTCCCGGCGTGGCGGGGCGGGGTCACGGCGCGTGAGATGGACGCGCAGCCGCTCGGCGACCAGGGTCAGCCGGCTCTCCGCCTCCAGTTCGTCGCCGGGCCGCCCGAGCGCGGCGTGCAGCTGCCCCACGCGCCGCCGCAGCAGCGGATCGGGCAGGTCCGGCCCGTCCACGGCGGCCCCGATCAGCCCCGCGCTCAGCCGGCTGCCGTCCAGGTACACCACACGCTTGCGGAATCCGTCCGGGGTGGCCGGGGAGCCGTTGTGCGGCACGTGCGGCGGCAGCAGGGTCACCGTGCCGAGCGGGGTGCCGTGCTCGTGCCGGTCCAGGTCGTAGCGGACGGCGCCGTCGTCCACGATCAGCAGCGTCCAGGCGTCGTGGACGTGCATCGGGTAGGCGTACTCGGTGAAGCGGGCGTGGAACACCTCCACGACACCCGGGACCCGCGGACGCCACGCGGAGACTTCGGCCTGTTCGGCCCGTTCGGCGGCCACGCAAAGAACGTACAAGACCCGTCGCACGGCCGCCGGGCAGTCTCGGTCCATGAACACCGAACCGAACCAGGCCGCCGACGCACCGCTCCCACCGGTCCGTTTCGACACCAAGATCGCCGTGCTGCTGCGCGAGGACCTGCAGACCTGGCAGCGGCTGAACGTGACCGCCTTCCTGGTCAGCGGCCTGGGCACCGAGATCCCGGAGGTCGTCGGCGCCCCCTACGAGGACGCCGACGCGGTGCCCTACCTGCCGATGTTCCGCCAGCCGGTCCTGGTCTTCGAGGGCTCCAAGGAGACCCTGGCCCATGCCCACACCAAGGCCCTCGCCCGCGCCCTGCCCCGCGCGGTGTTCACCTCCGACCTGTTCACCACGGGCAACGACCGCGACAACCGCGCCGCGGTCCGGGCCGTGCCGACCGCCGAGCTGGACCTGGTCGGACTGGCGGTCCACGGCCCGAAGAACGCCGTGGACAAGGTGCTGAAGGGGGCCCGGATGCACCCGTGAGCCGGAAGCCCGCTCGCCGCAGACCGCCCCGGACCGCTCAGCCGCCCTCGGCGACGACCCCCGACGGCGTCCCCGTGGCCGGGGCCTGCGCCGCCGAGGCCTCCTCGGCTCCCTCGGCCGGCGCCTCCGGAGGCAGACGCCGCATCAGGGCCGCGTACCCGAGTCCGGCCGCCGTCCCGACCGCCGCGCACAGCCCCCACAGCCAGCCGGAGCCCAGACGGTCGATGACCGCGCCGGACATCACCGGGGCGACCAGGGCGGCCAGCGCCCAGGACAACGAGTAGACCCCCTGGTAGCGGCCGCGCCCGTGCACCGGGGAGAGCCGGACGACGAGCCCGGTCTGGGTCGGCGCGTTGATCATCTCGCCGAGGGTCCACACGCACACCGTGAGCGCGATGACACCGACCGACCCCGCGAACGCGGTCAGCCCGAGCCCCCACCCGGCGAGCAGCGAGGAGACGAGCAGCAGCCGACGCGGATCGCGGTGCTCGATGAGCCGGGTGACGGGGATCTGCAGGGCGACGATCAGCACCCCGTTGAGGGCGATCGCCAGGCCGTAGTCGGCCGGGCTGAACCCGGCCCGGCCCATCGCGACCGGCAGACCGACCATCCCTTGCTGGAACACCAGGGCGACGAGGAAGGACAAGGTGACGACGCCCATGAACCGCCCGTCGCGCAGCACCGTCCCCAGCCGCACCTCGTCGCCCGCCTCCTCGCTCGCGCCGGAACCGGCGGCCGGACGCGACTCCGGCAGCGTGAGGAAGACCACGACCGCGCAGACGAGCGTCATGCCCGCCTCGATCAGGAAACCGGCGAGATAGCTGACCTCGGCGACGAACCCGGCCGCCGTGGAGGAGACGGCGAAACCGAGGTTGATCGCCCAGTAGTTCAGGGAGAAGGCCCGGACCCGGTCCTCGGGCCGCACGATGTCCGCCATCATCGCCTGCGCCGCGGGCCGGGAGGCGTTGGAGGCCACGCCGACGAGGAAGGCCACGACGGCGATCGCCACGGGACCGCGCATGAACCCGAGCAGCGCGACGAACACGGCCGTGGCCACCTGGGCGACCAGCAGGGTGGGCCGGCGTCCCAGCCGGTCGGCCATCACCCCGCCGCCCAGGGAGGCGACGACCCCGCCCAGCCCGTGCAGCGAGACGACCAGACCGGCGTAGAAGGCGGAGTACCCGCGGTCGAGGGTGAGGTACAGCGCCATGAACGTGGCCACGAAGGAGCCGAGGCGGTTGACCAGGGTGCTGATCCACAGCCACCAGAAGGCCCGGGGGAGCCCGGAGACGGTGTCGAGCGCGGCACGCCTGAGACTGGCGACGGACATGGACGACGACCCCCGGGGCTGCGAAGCGGTAGGCGAGGCGACAGGCGGGCACACCGTACGAGAGCCTGCTGTGACGGGGCCACTCATTTGCCGGGGAGCGTCAAACGTCCGCCTGCCGGGCGCGGGGACAGCGTGCCGAATGCGTGCTTTAGGCTCGGAAGCATGGCCGACGCACCGTACAAGCTGATCCTCCTCCGCCACGGCGAGAGCGAGTGGAACGCGAAGAACCTGTTCACCGGCTGGGTGGACGTCAACCTCAACGACAAGGGCGAGAAGGAGGCCGTCCGCGGCGGTGAGCTGCTGAAGGACGCCGGCCTGCTGCCCGACGTGGTCCACACGTCCGTCCAGAAGCGCGCCATCCGCACCGCCCAGCTCGCGCTGGAGGCCGCCGACCGCCACTGGATCCCGGTCCACCGCTCCTGGCGCCTCAACGAGCGCCACTACGGCGCCCTCCAGGGCAAGAACAAGGCCGAGACCCTGGAGCAGTTCGGCGAGGAGCAGTTCATGCTGTGGCGCCGCTCCTACGACGTCCCGCCGCCCCCGCTGGACCGTGACGCCGAGTACTCCCAGTTCTCCGACCCGCGCTACGCGTCGCTGCCGCCCGAGCTGCGCCCGCAGACGGAGTGCCTGAAGGACGTCGTCGCCCGCATGCTGCCGTACTGGTACGACAGCATCGTCCCCGACCTCCGCGCCGGCCGCACCGTCCTGATCGCCGCCCACGGCAACAGCCTGCGCGCCCTGGTCAAGCACCTCGACCAGATCTCCGACGCCGACATCGCGGGCCTGAACATCCCGACCGGCATCCCGCTCTACTACGAGCTGGACGCCGACTTCCGCCCGGTCACCCCCGGCGGCAAGTACCTCGACCCGGAGGCCGCGGCCGCGGCCATCGAGGCGGTCAAGAACCAGGGGAAGAAGAAGTAAGCGCCCACGAACAAGCCCCCTGCCTGCGGTTTTCTCCGCGAGCAGGGGGCTTGTCGCTGCACCGGGGCCGTCGCTGGGCCGTGAACGGGATTCCGGGCCGTTGCCGAGCGATTCTGTGTGCCTCGACGGACAGCGACGGGCCCGCTGTGCCGGTCACGCCTCTCGGTGGTCGAAGAGCGAAGCCACAGCCTTACGGGTCCGTTCCTGGCTGGACGGCATCAGGTGTGCGTACACACGGAGCGTCAGGCCCGGATCCGAGTGGCCCAGGTACTCGGCGCGGGCTTTGATGCTCTCACCCGCGCCCAGGAGCACCGAGGCGTAGAAGTGGCGCAGCGCGTGCATGCCGTTCTCGCGTGACTCCGCGTACGGCTGGCCTCGCTCGGGCACGGGGATGACGCCGGCTGCGGCGAGCGCGGGTTTCCACGCTTCTTCATCGAGGGACGTCCGCCAAACGTGCCCGCCACGCGGTCCGGTGAAGATCAACCGCTGGGTCACCGGGGGCCCGTCCGCCACCTTCCACGGCAAGGTGATCTCGACCGGCGGGAACCGCTTCATGTGCTCCCGAAGCGCGTCGGCGACGGGACCGGGAAGCGGCACATCCCGCAGCTTGCCGCCCTTCGGAGGCGCGAACACGGCCTTGCTGCGGCTCGGCTTCAGTTGCTGGACCACGTGGAGCGTGTCCGACTCGAAGTCGATCGCGTCGACGGCGACGCCCAGGATCTCGCCCTGCCGCAGACCACAGCCGGCGCCCAGATCGACCATGGCACGGTAGCGCTCAGGCATTGCGGCGCGCACGGCGAAGACGCGTTCCGGCGTCCAGGGGACGATGCGCTTGTTGTCGACGGTCGGCGGCCGGACCGAGCGGGCAGCACACGGGTTTCGGGGAAGGTGCCCGTCGTCCACGGCCGCGTTCAGGACGGCGCGGACGTCGGAGAAGATCGTCCGGGCGTACGACCCGCGGACACCGTTCTCCTGGAGCTGCCGCACCCAGTCGCGGATGTGGGCAGGCTGGAAGGAGCCGAGCGGACGCGAGCCGATGTAGGGAAAGGCATGCAGCCGGAGCTGCGATTCCGTCGTGGCTCGCTGCCCCTTCAGGGGTCCAGAGCGTGGACGACGGTGACCCCGCACGCCATACGTCCCGGGGGCTGAGCTGACCGGGTCGTTCCCGCCGCCGCACGCCGTCCGTAGGCTGTGCGCGCATGGCCGAGGAAGACGAGAGGGACGACAGGGCCGCGGTACGCGCGGCCGTCGACGGGGAGTTGCGGTTGCTCGATCCCGGGGTGCGGGCCCGTCCGGAGGCGGTGAGGGAGTTGCTGGACCCGGAGTTCGTCGAGGTCGGGGCCTCGGGCCGGAGATGGGACGCGGAATCGATCCTGACGGTGACGAGCTCGGGCGCGGTGTCCGAGGACCGGCCGGTCGAGGTCTCCCGGATGTCGGGCGTGGTGCTCGCGCCGGGCGTCGTGCACCTGACGTACCTCAGTGACCATCAGGGGCGGCGCGCCTGGCGGAGCTCGCTGTGGCGGCTGACCGAGGGCAGGTGGCGGCTGTACTACCACCAGGGGACGCCGACCGACTGAGGCAGCCGCCCCGCAGCCAGGACAGGGGCCCCCGCTCCCGGTGACCTTGTGGGAGTCCGGCGAGCGGGGGCCTGAGGGGCGGGGTGGATCAGTGAGGGCCGCCCCAGGTGAGCGCGTCGACGAAGCGGTGCCGGTCGTCGCGCAGCACGGCGGTGTCGCCGTGCCGGTCCCAGACGGAGCTGCGGCGGTCCTGGAAGAGGTCGGTCCGGGTGTCGCGGCCGTAGCCGCTGTGGACGCGGACCGTGGCGCCGCCGTCGAGCCGGTAGTGGCGGAAGGTGTAGGTGTGGCCGTGCCGGTCGGACAGTGTCCAGCCGTCGAGGTCGACGGCGCGTCGGCTGCGGTTGCTGATCGCCACCCACTCCCGGTTCAGGGAGAGGATCGCGCGGTGGTCGAGACGGTTGCGGTGCTCGCGGTGCGCCCGGTGCTCGGGGTTGAGATGGACACCGCTGATCACCACGGCGTGGCGGTGGGTGCGGTGGGTGTGGTCGGCCGCGGTGGCCGGCAGTGCCGTCGCTCCCAGCAGGGCCGCGGTCGCGGCACCGGCAGCGGTCAGGCGACGGACGGTCGCGGAGCGGGAAGCGGACACAGGCTCTCCTGATGCGTGTGCGTAGGTCCGTGGGTCCTGCGGGGACCGAGTGGTCACCCTGCGCACAGCCTGGCCGCCCAAGCGGAGAAATCGGGCATGTACGCGCGCGGTGTTACCAAGTGTGGGGGGAATGATGACCTTTTGAGGGGAATGGGTGGGGTCGGTGGCTGCCGCTGTCGGGCGGGTCGGACGGTCCGGACGGTCCGGACGGGGACGAACGGGAAGAGCGGGCTGCCGCATGCAGCAGGGCCCCGGCGTGGAGCCGGGGCCCTGCGGACGACGGCGACGACAGAGGGCGGAGGTCGGAGGGCAGACGGCAGACGGCGGTGCGCGGCGCCGTGGCCCATCGGCCGGCCGCCCGGTCGGCCCGAGCCCATCGGCTCGATCGGTCCCAGCCGTCAGCCCGATCAGCCCATGCCCGGT
The DNA here is from genome assembly GCF_045209695.1 of Streptomyces thermoviolaceus. Lineage (NCBI taxonomy): Bacteria > Bacillati > Actinomycetota > Actinomycetes > Kitasatosporales > Streptomycetaceae > Streptomyces > Streptomyces thermoviolaceus. The sequence goes on from NZ_CP109280.1 coordinate 3,375,971, forward strand.
GAGCCCGGTCGCCGGCCGGTCAGCCCGGTCGACCCGGTCAGCCGGCCGGTCCGGTGGTCAGCCGCACTGGCACGAGCCGCCCGACTGGCAGCCGCAGCCGCAGCCCGAGCCGCAGCCGCAGGAGGCCAGCAGGGGCAGGCTCCTGATCTCGGCGGGCTGGTCGGTGTCGCGGCTCTGCGCCGGGTTCGGCGTCACACGGGGAGATTCGGCCATGGGTCCCTCCTTCAGGGCGGATGCGTGTGCGAACATTGCATGCCCGGTTGCTGACATTGCATGCCTGGTCAGCCGGGGCGCGTCAACGGCGCACGGTGGCTCACGATCGGGCCACCGGCGGTCCGCTATGCCCCCTCGGCGCCGGTCGGCGGCAGGACGTCCGGCCGATGCTCGGCGGCGTGCTCGCCTGTGACGAGGTACACCACCCGCTTGGCCACCGCCACCGCGTGGTCGGCGTAGCGCTCGTAGTAGCGGCCCAGGAGGGTGACGTCCACCGCCGTCTCGATGCCGTGCTGCCAGCGGCCGTCGATCAGGTGCTGGAACAGGGTGCGGTGCAGCAGGTCCATCGCGTCGTCGTCCTGCTCCAGTTGCAGTGCCAGGCCGATGTCCTGGGTCACCAGCACCTCGGCCGACTTGGCCATCAGTCGCTGCGCGAGCTGGCCCATCTCGAGGATCGTGGCGTGCAGGTCGTGCGGGACCGCGCGCTCGGGGTACCGCAGGCGGGCGAGCTTGGCCACGTGCCGGGCGAGGTCGCCGGAGCGTTCCAGGTCGGCGGACATGCGCAGCGAGGTGACGACGATCCGCAGGTCCGTCGCCACCGGCTGCTGGCGGGCCAGCAGGGCGATCGCCCGCGCCTCCAGGTCGTGCTGCAGTTCGTCCACTGTGCGGTCGGCCTCGATGACGCTCTCGGCCAGGGCCAGGTCGGCGTCGAGGATGGCGGTGGTGGCGCGTCCGATCGCCGATCCCACCAGCCGGGCCATCTCCACCAGACCGTCGCCGACGGAGTCCAGTTCCTCGTGGTACGCGTCCCGCATCGTCGGATCCCTCTCGTGCCTCGTCCTCGGGCCGCACCCCCTGCCTCGTCCCGGTGGGCCCACGCGGCTACGGTCGGGGGTCCACGCGTCGGTGTCCGCGCCCGCCGGTGAACCGTTCCTGGCCCCCAGGTGAACTTCCGGCGACGAGTGTCCGAGCTCGCACCCGGACGGCTGTGGGCATGTCCCGTCCCGTGCCTAACCTGTGGGTATGGACGTGAACGCGGCGGTCGCCGCAGCGGCAGCGATCGCCGGCGTGCTCACCGGTGTGATCGCGATGCTGGCGCTCCGTTTCAGCGAGCGTGAGCAGAGCCGTCCCACACGGACCTCCCCGCACACCGAGCCCGTGCTCCCGCCCGGGGTCGACACCGTCCTGTCGGTGCTGCGTTCCTCGGCGGTCGTCCTCGACGAGTCCGACGCCGTCGTCAAGGCCAGCTCCGCCGCCTACGCCCTCGGACTGGTCCGCGGCGGACGGCTCGCCGTCGAGCCCATGCTGAAGATGGCCCGGGAGACCCGGCGGGACGGGGAGATACGGCAGGTGGAGCTGGACCTGCCCCGGCGGGGCACCGGGCGGGGCGAGTCCCTGGCCGTCTCCGCCCGGGTGGCGCCGCTGGGATCGCGGCTGGTGCTGCTGCTGGTGGAGGACCTCACCGAGGCCCGGCGGATCGAGGCCGTCCGGCGGGACTTCGTCGCCAATGTGAGCCACGAGCTGAAGACGCCCGTCGGTGCGCTGTCCCTGCTGTCCGAGGCGGTCATGGGGGCCGCGGACGACCCGGAGGCCGTGCAGCGCTTCGCCGGCCGGATGCAGGTGGAGGCGACCCGGCTGACGAACCTGGTGCAGGAGCTGATCGACCTCTCCCGGGTGCAGAACGACGACCCGCTGGAGGACGCCGAACCGGTTCCCGTGGACGAGCTGGTCGCCGAGGCCATCGACCGCTGCCGGCACCAGGCCTCCACCAAGCAGATCGCCATGACCACGAACGTGCCCGTGCCCGACGGCGGCGCCGACGGCCCGGACGGGCAGCCGGCCGGTGCCGGCAGCGGCCTGGCCGTGTGGGGCAACCGGGGCCAGCTCGCCGCCGCCCTGGGCAACCTCGTGGAGAACGCCGTCAACTACTCCCCGGCCCGCACCCGGGTCGGCATCGCGGTGCGGCGGGTGTCCGCGCCCGGCGGGGACCTCATCGAGATCGCCGTCACCGACCAGGGCATCGGCATCTCCGACAAGGACAAGGAGCGCATCTTCGAGCGCTTCTACCGCGTCGACCCCGCCCGCTCCCGCGCCACCGGGGGAACCGGTCTGGGGCTGTCCATCGTCAAGCATGTGGTCGCCTCCCACGGCGGGGAGGTGACCGTGTGGAGCGCCGAAGGCCAGGGCTCCACGTTCACCCTGCGGCTGCCCGAGGCCGGCGCGGGCCCCCGGCCCCGGAAGAGCGCGGGCCGTGCCGCAGGCCGTGAGCAGCGCGAGCGGCCCGCCCTCGACGACGAGGCCGGCTCCGGCGCCGGTGAGGCCGCCGGAGCCGCCGCTTCCGCCGATCCTGCCGCTTACTCCGCTTCCTCGCCCCCCGCGTCCCCGTCAACCACCTCATCACCGTACGAACCGCTTACCGCCCCGGAGGTCCTTCCGTGACCCGAGTGCTCGTCGTCGAGGACGAGGAGTCCTTCTCCGACGCACTGTCGTACATGCTCCGCAAGGAGGGCTTCGAGGTCGCCGTGGCGGCCACCGGCCCCGACGGGCTCGACGAGTTCGAACGCAACGGCGCCGACCTCGTCCTCCTCGACCTGATGCTGCCGGGGCTGCCCGGCACCGAGGTGTGCCGCCAGCTGCGCGGCCGTTCCAACGTCCCCGTGATCATGGTGACCGCGAAGGACAGCGAGATCGACAAGGTGGTCGGCCTGGAGATAGGCGCCGACGACTACGTCACCAAGCCGTTCTCCTCGCGGGAGCTGGTCGCCCGGATCCGCGCGGTGCTGCGCCGGCGCGGCGAGCCGGACGAGGCCGCGCCGACGACGCTGGAGGCCGGCCCGGTCCGCATGGACGTCGACCGGCATGTGGTCACCGTCTCCGGCACCAAGGTCGATCTGCCGCTGAAGGAGTTCGACCTGCTGGAGATGCTGCTGCGCAACGCCGGCCGGGTGCTGACCCGGATGCAGCTGATCGACCGGGTCTGGGGTGCCGACTACGTCGGCGACACCAAGACCCTCGACGTCCACGTCAAGCGGCTGCGGGCCAAGATCGAACCGGATCCGGGGGCGCCGCGTTATCTGGTGACGGTGCGCGGCCTCGGCTACAAGTTCGAGCCGTAGAGCGCGCGGCCCCGGCGTCACGCACCCGGTCCGGCGCCGTGTGCGGCGGGTGCCTCGGACGGCCGGGTGCCTGAGACGGCCGAGGGCGGCACTCCCGGGTGGGAGTGCCGCCCTCGACTGCGGTCTGCGGGAATCGTCCGGACGCGGCCGGCCGGTCCGTGGCTCGACCCGGTCAGTGGCTCGACGCCGACTGGGACGCGGAGTCGCTCGGGTCGGCCTCGCCGGTCTCGGAGCCGGCCGGGGAGCCCGACGCGGAGTCGGACGGCGCCTGCGACTGCTCCGGCTTGCCGGACTCACCGGCGGTGGCGGTGGCCGTCGGGGCCGGGGCGCCCGCCGCACCCGGGATGCTGCTCGGGCCCCACTTGTCGAAGTAGCTCTCGGCCGGGACGACGTAGGCGCGCAGGCTCACGTCGCCGTCCTTGCTGAAGGTGAACGTGACCTTCTGGGCGTTGCCGTCCTGGACGCTCTCGCCTAGGTCGGGCAGGGCGGCGGAGGCGTTGCCCTTGCCGCCGATGATCAGGGAGCCGTTGGCCGGGATGGTCAGCTTGCCCTTGCCGGAGGCCGGGGTCAGCTGGGCGTCGCCGGCGCCCGCGACGCGGACGGCGTCCAGCGTCTGGTCGGTGTCGCCGTTGTTGAACACCGTCACCGCGACGACCGCGGGGCCCTTGGTCTGGGTGCCGGGCTGGGTGATGATCACCGCGTTCTGGACCCTGATGTCGCCGACCGTGGTGGCCGCGTTGTCCGGCTTGATCTGAAGCGTCTGGGCGTCGTTGCCGGCGCCGCACGCGGCGAGCGAGGCGATCGAGAACGCGATGGCGGCGGCGGCAAGGGCGCCGCGTCGAAGGCTGCTGCTCACGGCGGCGGCAACTCCTTGTACGTGGGCGGTCCAGGGCGGCACCTGATAAAGCCACCCTAAGTGTCTGTCAGCGGCCTTAGGGTACCGAGCCGTTCTCCGGGCATCGCACCCGACCCGCCTCTCGGCGTTCCGAACGCCCTTGGGAGCGCTCCCGCGCGGGCCTGGGAGCGGGCCGTGCACGGCTTCGCGCCGCCCCCATTGCCGCGCCTTCGTCCGTCTTTCGCATAAGCGCCCCGAGCAACTGGTGTGGCGTCCGTGTTCTCCCGTGCTCTCGCCTTGCGCCCTCCTCTCGGGGATTTCTCCGCAAGGCCGCGGTGAAGGGGGCCGGGAAGGCGGGCGGAAGGAATGCGCGGCGAGTGCCGGAATTGATCACCAGGCGGCCGCTCGGGGTGGTGTCGCGCAGACCGTGATCAATTCCGGATTCGTCCGGGAACCGACGCACGGCCGCCGAACGGAGTAGCGGAAGTCATGCGCGCGGGGGCGGATGAATCAGGACATACCGCCGATCGGGCGGGTGGCCGGAGGCATGTGACGCGCGTGTTGCGTCGTGCCGGAAGAACCCCTCCGACCTGCGGATACCTGTCGGCGGGCGGGGCACGGAAGGTGGCCGAAGCACGCCCCGCGCACTGTTGTCAAGCCCCGAGATATGCTCTGACCTGCGAAAACGCCATTCAGAAGACGGCGTATCCGTGTTACCCTGGATAGCCACGGAAGGGGTACCTGTCACATGACGTTCAAGGTTGGCGACACCGTGGTCTATCCCCATCACGGGGCCGCGCTGATCGAGGCCATCGAAACTCGCCAGATCAAAGGCGTGGACAAGACCTACTTGGTGCTGAAGGTCGCCCAGGGTGACCTGACGGTGCGTGTGCCAGCGGACAATGCGGAGTTCGTCGGCGTGCGTGATGTGGTCGGACAGGACGGACTGGACCGGGTCTTCGAGGTGCTGCGCGCACCGTACGCCGAGGAGCCCACGAACTGGTCCCGTCGCTACAAGGCAAACCTGGAGAAGCTCGCCTCGGGTGACGTCATCAAGGTGGCGGAGGTCGTGCGCGACCTGTGGCGCCGTGAGCGCGAGCGCGGACTCTCCGCGGGTGAGAAGCGCATGCTCGCCAAGGCGCGCCAGATCCTGGTGAGCGAGCTGGCCCTCGCGGAGAACACCAACGAGGACAAGGCCGAGGCGCTGCTCGACGAGGTCCTCGCGTCCTGACCCGACGCGAGGCGACGAACGGTACGACACCCGCCTGACGTTCCTTCTGTCAGCACAGCATGATGCCGCGGTGCCCGTGGACGCGAATCCGTGTCGCCGGGCGCTGCGGCATGTGCGCATCCGCGCATGAAGCGGTGCACAGCACGCCGGAGGGTGAGGGGCGTGCGACGGGGAGTGGTCCCCCCGGTACTGTGTGCCGGGCCGGGGCAGCCGGCTCGACCGGGGTCACGGAAGGGTCCGGTCAAAGGCGTCTCGTCCGGCACGGGTGGCCATACCCAGGCCGGGCCCGCTCACAAACCTGACAGGAACCGATGTCTGACGAATCGCGTCCCCTCGCCGCGGGAGCCCGGAGCGAGGCCCCCGTCGCCGCCGTGATCCCGGCCGCCGGCCGGGGCGTGCGCCTCGGTCCGGGCGCTCCCAAGGCGCTGCGCACGCTGGGCGGCACGCCCATGCTCATCCACGCCGTCCGTGCCCTGGCGGCCTCCCGTGCCGTCCGTCTGGTGGTGGTCGTCGCCCCGCCGGAGGGCACCACCGAGGTGAAGTCCCTGCTCGACGCGCACGCCCTGCCCGAGCGCACGGACATCCTCGTCGTGCCGGGCGGCAGCTCGCGCCAGGAGTCGGTCCGGCTCGGCCTGCAGGCCCTGCCTCCCGGCCACGACATCGTCCTGGTGCACGACGCCGCCCGCCCGCTGGTCCCGGTGGACACCGTGGACGCGGTCATCGAGGCGGTCCGGGCCGGGGCACCTGCCGTCGTCCCGGCGCTGCCGCTCGCCGACACCGTCAAGCAGGTCGAGCCGGCCGCGGCCCCCGGCGAGCCCGAGCCGGTCGTCGCCACCCCGGACCGCTCGCTGCTGCGTGCCGTGCAGACCCCGCAGGGCTTCGACCGGGCCACCCTGGTGCGCGCCCACGAGACCGTCACCACCGATGTGACCGACGACGCGAGCATGGTCGAGCAGCTCGGCGAACGGGTCGTGACCGTCCCCGGGCACGAGGAGGCGTTCAAGGTCACCCGCCCGCTCGACCTGGTCCTCGCGGAGGCGGTCCTGGCCCGGCGGAGGCTCACCGATGGCTTCTGAGCAGCAGGCACCGACGGCTTCCGAGCAGCAGCGACAACGGACGGCCCCGGAGCGGCCCGTGGTGGAACCACTGCTTCCGCAGGTGGGCATCGGCACCGACATCCACGCCTTCGAGGAGGGCCGCGAACTGTGGTGCGCGGGCCTGAAGTGGGAGGGCGAGGGCCCCGGGCTGGCCGGGCACTCCGACGCCGACGTCGTCGCGCACGCCGCGTGCAACGCGCTGTTCTCCGCCGCCGGGCTCGGCGACCTCGGGCAGCACTTCGGCACCGGGCGCCCGGAGTGGTCCGGCGCCTCCGGGGTGACGCTGCTGACCGAGGCGGCCCGGATCGTGCGTGAGGCCGGCTTCCGCATCGGCAACATCGCCGTCCAGGTCGTCGGCCCCCGGCCGAAGATCGGCAAGCGGCGCGAGGAGGCGCAGAAGATCCTCTCCGAGGCGGCCGGCGCCCCGGTGTCCGTCTCCGGTGCGACCACCGACGGGCTCGGCTTCCCCGGCCGGGGCGAGGGGCTGATGGCGGTCGCCACCGCTCTCGTGGTGCGAGTGGGCTGACGCGGTGAGGACGGGCGGTACCGGCCGGCGCGGGGCGTGTGAGCCGGCAACGGGCGTGGAAGGTACCCGCACAGCCACACCGTCACCATTCGACTCACCAGGACCGGAGGGTGCATGTCCGCCGTACTGTCCGACCGTCTGAAGAACCTGCTCGACAGTCCCGTGTTCGTCACCGTCGGCACCGTCCAGCCGGACGGCAGCCCGCAGCTGTCCCCGGTGTGGGTCAAGCGGGACGGTGACGACCTGCTGATCTCCACCACGGTGGACCGCCGCAAGAAGAAGAACCTCGACCGGGACCCGCGGATCAGCGTCGTCGTCGTGGACCCGCAGTCCCCGTACGAGTACGCCGAGATCCGCGGCACCGCGGAGATCACCACCGAGGGCGCCCGCGACCTGATCGACGAGCTGTCGGTGAAGTACACCGGGAAGAAGTACGCGGAATTCAACCCGGCCTCGGTGCACGACGCCGACCGGGTGATCGTGCGGATCCGGCCCACCAAGGTCGTCGGACGGCTGTGAGCGGTCCGGCGCGGAGCGTGACCTGCTCCCCGATGGGGGGAAAGGGCGCAAGGCACTGCCCCGCGCCCACTACTCTGGAGTGGTGACTATTCGCCTGTACGACACCAGCGCCCGCCAGATCCGTGACTTCACCCCGCTCGTGCCGGGTCGTGTCTCGATCTACCTGTGTGGCGCCACCGTGCAGGCGGCCCCCCACATCGGGCACGTCCGCTCGTACCTCAACTTCGACATCATGCGCCGCTGGTTCGCCTACCGCGGCTACGAGGTGACGTTCATCCGCAACGTCACCGACATCGACGACAAGATCATCGCCAAGGCCCACGAGCAGAACCGGCCCTGGTGGGCGATCGGCTACGAGAACGAGCGCGCCTTCAACGAGGGCTACCACGCCCTCGGCTGCCTGCCGCCCACCTACGAGCCGCGGGCCACCGGGCACGTGCCCGAGATGATCGAGATGATGCAGCGCCTCATCGACCGCGGCCACGCCTACGCGGCCGACGGCAACGTCTACTTCGACGTGCGCTCCTTCCCCGGCTACCTGCAGCTGTCCCGGCAGGACCTGGAGAACCTGCTGCAGCCCTCCGGCGAGGGCGAGACCGGCAAGCGCGACCCGCGCGACTTCGCGATGTGGAAGGCGGCCAAGCCGGGCGAGCCCACCTGGCCCACTCCCTGGGGCGAGGGCCGGCCGGGCTGGCACCTGGAGTGCTCGGCGATGGCGCACAAGTACCTGGGCCGCGCCTTCGACATCCACGGCGGCGGCCTGGACCTGATCTTCCCGCACCACGAGAACGAGATCGCCCAGGCCAAGGCCTACGGCGACGACTTCGCCCAGTACTGGGTGCACAACGCCTGGGTGACCATGGCCGGCGACAAGATGTCCAAGTCGCTCGGCAACAGCGTGCTGGTGTCCGAGATGATCAAGCAGTGGCGGCCCATCGTGCTGCGCTACTACCTCGGCACCCCGCACTACCGCTCGATGATCGAGTACAGCGAGGAGGCGCTGCGCGAGGCCGAGTCCGCGTTCGCGCGGATCGAGGGCTTCGTCCAGCGCGTGGTGGAGAAGGCCGGCATCGTCGAGCCGGCCGCGCAGGTGCCGCCCGCCTTCGCCGAGGCCATGGACGACGACCTGGGCGTCCCGCAGGCGCTCGCGGTCGTCCACACCACCGTCCGGCAGGGCAACAGCGCGCTGGCCGCCGACGACAAGGAGGCCGCCGTGGCCCGGCTCGCGGAGCTGCGCGCCATGCTCGGCGTCCTCGGCCTCGACCCGCTCGACGAGCACTGGGCCGGCGAGGGCGGCGACCGCGGCGACGACCTGCACGGCGTGGTCGACTCCCTGGTCCGCATGGTGCTGGACCAGCGCGAGGCCGCCCGCGCCCGCAAGGACTGGGCCACCGCGGACGCCCTGCGCGACCAGCTGAACCAGTCCGGGCTGGTCATCGAGGACAGCCCGCAGGGCCCCCGCTGGAGCCTGCGCGCCGACTGAGACGCCGGCCGGATCCCCCCGGGGCCCGCGAGGGCCCGGCCGTGCCGCCCGGCCGCCCGGACGGCACCCACCCGGACGTACGCTTTCTGCGTCACCGACGTACGCACGGGACACATACGCACGTACTGAAACGCTCCGACAGACAGGTAGGTCATGGCCGCTCACAACCGCCGCATGTCCGGCAAGAAGGGCGCGCAGGTCGGCAGCGGCGGCAAGCGGCGCCGGGGCCTGGAGGGCAAGGGCCCCACGCCCCCCGCCGAGCTGCGCAAGGGACACCCCAAGCAGCGCGCCGCCCAGGCGAAAGCCCGCCGCGCCCAGGGCCGCCCGCGCCGCGGCGCCGGCCGGTCCTCCGCCGAGCTGGTCGTCGGCCGCAACCCGGTCGTGGAGGCGCTGCGCGAGGGCGTGCCCGCCTCCACCCTCTACGTCCAGCAGTTCATCGACAACGACGAGCGGGTGCGCGAGGCGCTGCAGCTGGCCGCCGAGCGCGGCGGGATCAACCTCATGGAGGCCCCCCGCCCGGAGCTGGACCGCATGACCGGCGGGCTCAACCACCAGGGCCTGGTCCTGCAGGTCCCGCCGTACGAGTACGCCCACCCGCAGGACCTGGCCGACGCCGCCGCCGACGCGGGCGAGGACCCGCTGATCGTCGCCCTGGACGGGGTGACCGACCCGCGCAACCTCGGCGCGGTCGTCCGCTCCGTCTCCGCCTTCGGCGGCCACGGCGTGGTCGTGCCCGAGCGGCGCGCGGCCGGCATGACCGCCGGCGCCTGGAAGACCTCCGCCGGCACGGCCGCCCGCACCCCGGTGGCCCGCGCCACCAACCTCACCCGCGCGCTGGAGGCCTACAAGAAGGCCGGGATCATGGTCGTCGGCCTGGCCGCCGACGGCGAGACCGACCTGTCCGAGCTGGACGTCCTGGAAGGTCCCGTGGTCGTCGTGGTCGGCAGCGAGGGCAAGGGCCTGTCGCGGCTCGTCGGGGAGACCTGCGACGTGCGTGTGCGGATCCCGATGCCGGGCGGCGCGGAGTCGCTCAACGCCGGTGTCGCGGCGGGCATCGTCCTGTACGAGGCGGCACGCCGGCGCCGCTGAGCCGGATCCGGGACGTCCTGCCCGCCGCCGGGCGGGCAGGCGTCCGTACGGTCACTCGAATGGGTGGTTCCGGATCGTCCGCGGCCCTTTGACGGGGCCCGGACAGATCGGGCGGGTCACAGCAGTGTCCTAACTCCTCGTCACTCGGTTAGTTGAGTGTGGACACCAGAACACCCCGCACACCCACGGGGGACCGCTCGTCGGGGTACGACGACGCTCCCGCGCTGAGCATGGTGAAGGTGCCGAGCGATCCGGCGCAGGTCATCGTCACGCACGCCAGTTTCCGCGTGCAGCTGGGCGCCTCCTCGCGGCGCGCTCGCTCCCCGCGGATCGCCCGGCACCCGGGCGCCCTCGAGCACACCGCCCGGGTGCCCGCGGCACCCCACCGCCGCCCCGTCGTGTGGAGCGGCAGATCGGCGCCCGACGACACCGGAGCCCATCGGCTGCTGCAGGCCGTGCGCAGCGGCGGTGTGCGGCACGGCGACCAGCCGGCGGGTGACGCCGGGGCCACCCAGGTCCTCCCGCGCATCGACACCTCCGGCGGCCACGGCGCGGCCCCCGCCGGCGGCGACCTGGACGAGACCGTCGAGACCCCCGTCGTCGGCGCCCAGCGCGGTCCCGGGGCCGGCGAGACCCGGCTGCTGCCGCAGATGCGGACCGCGGGCAGCGCCCACGAGGAGCGGACCGGCCACCACCCGGCGTACGTCGGCCCCGCGGACGGCGCGGACGACGGGGCCGGCGAGCACGGGGACACGGCCGCTCCCGCGGCCGGGGACCAGCCGCGGCGCTCCCGGCGGACCGGCGACGACCCCGCCCGGCACGCCTACTACCCGGGCCGCCGGATGAACCTCGGTGTCGTCCTGCTCCCGCTGCGCATCTTCCTGGGGTTCGTCTCCCTGTACGCCGGCATGGGCAAGCTGTGCGACCCGCTCTACTTCGACGGCGGCAGCCGCGGCTCCCTGGTCACCTGGCTGCACCAGCTGCACCCCTGGGCCGTCGCCGCGCCGCTGCACCACTTCGCGCTGCAGCACCCCGTCGGCTCCGGGCTGGCCGTCGCCTTCCTCCAGGTGATCGTCGGGGTGCTCACGGTGCTGGGCTGCTGGCAGCGGCTGGCCGCGGTGGTCGGTGCGCTGCTGTCCGCCGCCATCGTCGTCACCGTCAGCTGGCGCTCGGCGCCGGTCTACGACGCGCCCGACATCATCTACCTCGCCGCCTGGTCGCCGCTGATCATCGCCGGTGCCCCCGTGTACTCCGTCGACGGGCGCCTGGCCGCCTCGGCGTGGCGGCGGCTGGGTCCGCGCGCCGGCATCTGGGATCTGCGCCGGTACGTGCTGCGCCGCGGCTCGGTGCTCACCGTCCTGGTCACCGGGCTGACGCTGGTGGTGGGGTCCGTGCTCGGCGGTGCGGTGCGCGACGCCGACCGGGTCGTGGTGCCCGGTCCGGGCGAGGCCCCGCGCAACGAGCTGCCCGGTTCACCGCTGCCCAGCACCTCCGCCTCCCAGCGGCAGTCCGCGTCGCCGTCGGCCCCGGCCTCGCCCACCTCCCGCGGGGCCTCGTCCGGCCCGTCCGGCGGCCCGTCGGCCTCCCCGGACACCGGGCAGGACCGCGGCACCGCGACCGCCGGCACGCCCAGCCACACCCAGGGCATCACCGGCCGCACCACGCCGCGTCACTCCTCCCCCGAGCAGCGGGTGCCCAGCACCAGCTCCGGCCCGGCCTCCGGCGGCACCGCGACCGGCGGCGGCCCGACCGGCGCCTCGGGCACCTCGGGTGCCACCGGCGAGTCCGGGGACACCGGCTTCGGCGGCGGCAGCTCCTCCACGGGGCAGCCGGGCGGCCTGGTCGGCGGCCTGCTGGGCTAGCCCCGTCTCGCTGCGTAGCGCTCCGCATTCCGCCCACGCGGGCGACGGGGGTCCGCACCGGCCGGTGCGGACCCCCGTCGCCGTCGTATCGGACGCGTGCTCAGCGGGTGAGGGCGGCCAGCTCCTTCGCGGCCTGCGTCAGGTCCTTCGCGGTGTCGATGGCCCGCCAGTAGGCGCCCTGCGGGATCGGGAACCCCGCCAGCCGCCGCTCCCGGGCCAGCCGCGGGAACGTGGTGCGTTCGTGGTCGCCCCGCTCCGGGAGCAGGTCGGCGAACGAGGGCGCGAACACGTACACGCCCGCGTTGATCTCGACCGTGGACGGCGGGGCCTCGATGAAGTCCGTGACATGGCCGAAGCCGTCGGTGCGCACGGCACCCCACGGGATGCGCGGACGGGCCAGCGCGAGCGTGGCCAGCGCGTCCCGCTCGGTGTGGAAGTCCGCCATGTCACGCAGCGAGAAACGGGTCCAGATGTCGCCGTTGGTGGCGTACCAGGCCTGGTCGGGGCGGGGCAGATGAGCGGCGGCGAAGCGCAGGGCGCCGCCGCGGCCGAGGGGTTCGGGCTCCACCACGGTGGTGACCTTCGCCGGCAGGGACGCGGAGGCCAGCCAGTCCTGCAGGACCTCGGCGAGGTGGCCGCAGGAGACCACCACATCGGTGACGCCCTCCTCGGCCAGCCAGGCGATCTGGTGCCCGATGATCGGCACGCCCGTGCCGGGGATCTCGACCATCGGCTTGGGCCGGTCGTCGGTGTAGGGGCGCAGCCGGGACCCCTGGCCGCCGGCGAGGATGACGGCTTGGGTGGGGCGCAGCGCCGCGTTCGGATGGGTCATGGCGGCACTTTACGTGCCGGCCGCCCGCCGGCCGTGGCGGTCGGGGCCGGGCGGTCCACCGGTCGGGGCGGCTGGGCCGCACGGATCGGCGCCGGTGGGTCGCCCAGGCTAGGCGTCGAAGAGGGCCGTCCAGGCGTGGGAGAGGGCCGTCCAGGCGAACGCCCCGCCGGGGTGGACGCGGCGGGGCGGGAGCGGAGGAAGAAGGAGGCGCGGGCACCGGTCGCCGGGGGCACGGGCCGGTGCGGTGTGTCGCGGGCCGTCAGCTGTGGGCGGCCATGACGCCGGAGGCGAAGGAGGTGTCGCAGACCGGACGGGCGTAGGACTGGGCGCGGGAGGGGCCGTAGATGCGGACCGCGGCACGCCCCAGGGTGCGGGCGATGGAGGCGCAGTGCCGGGCCAGCGCGGGGCGGCCGTTGACCGCCTCCTGCAGATGGGTCAGCGCCACGCCCGGGTTCTTCTCCTGCAGCTCCGTCAGCAGACGGTCGCGCAGCACGTCCTGCGGGGCGCGGGAGCGGTCCGAGGGGCCGGTCAGGGACGCCTCGGACGCGGTGAGCACCGAGTTCGACCCGGTCCCCGACCAGTTCACTCGGGTGACCGCGAGGGTCCCGGAGAGCACCAGGACGACGGGCAGGACGAGGGCGAGGGAGCGGCCGATCCGGCGGGCGGGGCCCCGGCCGCGTCGCGTGGTGTGGGTGGTGGAGTGCTTCACGCGTCGCAGCGTAGCTGCTGGTAGTGATTTGGCGACATTTAGTCACCGTTTCGAGGGATGGGCGGCGGCCGGTTCCGAGGTGTCGTGTTGACGAACGCTGGTCGAAACGTCCCCGCGCACCGGGTGGTTCCGCGGGCATGCGGAAGGGCCCCGTGGCTGTTCACGGGGCCCTTCGTCACGGATCGGGTGAAGCACCCGGAGGCATTCCGGGTTTCAGCCGTAAGGCGTCAGCAGGACGGGGGACGTCGCGCCCCTTTCGTCCCGCCGGACCGTACGGCCCGCGCGGGAGGGCCGGCGTCGGCCGGACCCGGCGTCAGTCGGACAGCCGCTCGCCCGTCGAGGTGGAGAACACGTGGGTCTCGCCCGGCCGCGGCACGACGTGCAGCGTGGAGCCCTTTGCCGGCACCGCGCGGCTGTCGACGCGGACCACCAGCTCCTTGTTCTCGCCGCCGACCTCGACGGTGCCGTAGACGTAGGCGTCGGCGCCGGTCTCCTCGACCACGGTGACGGAGACGGCGAGGCCGGCCGGGGCGTCGGAGCCGTCCTTGGACAGCGAGGAGGACGCGGAGCCGCCCTCGCCGACCACCTCGAAGTGCTCGGGGCGGACACCGACGGTGACGGTGCGGTCGCCCTTGTCCGCGGCGGCCTTGACCGCCTCGCGGTTGACCGGCACCACGCTGTTGCCGAACTTCACCCCGCCGTCGGTGAGCGGCACCTCGACCAGGTTCATCGCGGGCGAGCCGATGAAGCCGGCGACGAAGAGGTTGGCCGGCTTGTCGTACATGTGGCGCGGGGTGTCCACCTGCTGGAGCACGCCGTCCTTGAGCACGGCCACCCGGTCGCCCATGGTCATGGCCTCGACCTGGTCGTGGGTGACGTACACGGTGGTGATGCCCAGGCGGCGCTGCAGCGAGGCGATCTGGGTGCGGGTGGACACACGGAGCTTGGCGTCCAGGTTGGACAGCGGCTCGTCCATGAGGAAGACCTGCGGCTCGCGCACGATCGCGCGGCCCATCGCGACACGCTGGCGCTGACCACCGGAGAGCGCCTTCGGCTTGCGGTCCAGGTACTGCGTCAGGTCGAGGATCTTCGCGGCCTCCTCGACCTTCTTGCGGATCTCCGCCTTCGGCACGCCGGCGATCTTGAGCGCGAAGCCCATGTTGTCGGCGACCGTCATGTGCGGGTAGAGCGCGTAGTTCTGGAACACCATGGCGATGTCCCGGTCCTTCGGCGGCAGGTGGGTGACGTCGCGGTCACCGATGCGGATGGCGCCGGCGTTGACGTCCTCCAGTCCCGCCAGCATGCGCAGCGAGGTCGACTTGCCGCAGCCGGACGGGCCGACCAGGACGAGGAATTCGCCGTCCGCGATGTCGATGTCGAGCGCGTCGACGGCGGGCTTGTCGGCGCCCGGGTAGATGCGGGTCGCCTTGTCGAACTGGACAGTGGCCATGGTGTGGGCCCCCTTCTACCGGCAGGAACGTGCCGGACGATCCGTTGTAGGAAGGTGGATGCCACGACGGATGTGCCGTTGTGGTGTGGTGTAGTCCACACGTGTGAACTGGCACAGGACGGTACCTGGCGTTCACCTGGTCTGTCAGTAGGTGAGAGCCCGTGAACTTCGCGGGAATTCCCGGCGAGGCCGTGCGGCGGGCTGGGTACACTGCACGGGCACGGCGCTGTGCGCCGGTGCACTCGCCTCCTTAGCTCAGCTGGTCAGAGCAGCTGTCTTGTAAACAGCAGGTCGTCGGTTCGAATCCGACAGGAGGCTTCGGACGACGAAGGCCACCCCGGGCGGGGTGGCCTTTGTCACAGGTGCGGGCGCGGATGCCGGCACGGGTCGGGGACAGTCCCGCACGGGTGCCGGCGGGCGGCCAGGCGCGGTCGTTCCTCCCGGCCGGTGGGCGCGGGATTCAGTCCCTGCGCAGCACGGCCGTCAGGACCTCCCGCAGGGTGCCCTCCGGGTCGGGGACGGCGCCGGGCGAGCGCCAGGCGACGAAGCCGTCCGGGCGGACGAGGACCGCGCCGTCGGTGCCGATGCCGTGGGCGCGGGCCCAGTCGGGCCGCTCCGCCTCCGGGCCGGCGGCGCCCTGGTCGTCGCAGGTCAGCTCCGCGCCGATGCGGTACGACTCCAGCGGGACGCCGGTGGCCTGCGCCACGCGCCGGGCCGCCGCGTGCCAGTCGGCCGCGGACCCCGCGTCGCTGAGCAGCACCGGGACGCGCTCGTACAGGTCGAGCGTGGAGATCCGGGTGCCGCTGCGCCGCACCCACAGGTGAGGGGCGCGGGTGCCGGGCTCGCCGGTCAGGCGCAGGTCGTCGGGCACCACGTCCCGGCCGGGGTCGGCGCCGACGACGGCGCCGTCCGAGTAGCGGTAGCCGAGGACGACGCCCAGGATGCCGCCCCGCTTGCCCTCGCCGATGCCGGGGGCGGGGGCGAAGCCGGGGTGGCTGTGCTCGACGGAGCGGGCGGAGGCGCGGGCGCTGGTGGCGACGGCGACGGGACGGCGCTCGGTCTCGTAGGTCGCCAGCAGCCCCGGACCGGCCCAGCCGGCCAGCACGGCGGCGAGCTTCCAGGCCAGGTTGTGGGCGTCCTGGATGCCGGTGTTGGAGCCGAAGGCGCCGGTGGGGGACATCTCGTGCGCGGAGTCGCCGGCGAGGAAGACCCGGCCGTCACCGTACCGGTCGGCGACGCGTTCGGCGGCACGCCAGGACGCCTTTCCGGTGATCTCGACGTCGAGGTCGGGGACGCCGACGGCGCGGCGGATGTGCCGCTGGAGGCGGTCGTCGGTGAACTCCTCCAGGGTCTCGCCGCGCTCGGGGTGCCAGGGGGCGTGGAAGACCCAGTGCTCCTCGTTGTCGATGGGCAGCAGGGCGCCGTCGGCCTCGGGGTCGGTGAGGTAGCAGCAGATGAAGCGGCGGTCGCCGACGACGTCGGCCAGCAGCTTGGAGCGGAAGGTGACGCTGACGTTGGCGAACAGGTCGCCGGGCCCGCTGTGTCCGATGCCGAGCCGGCGCCGCACGGGGCTGCGCGGGCCGTCGGCGGCGACCAGGTAGTCCGCCCGGACGGTGAAGCGCTCGTCGCGGGTGCGGTCCAGGACGACGGCCGTCACCCCGTCGGCGTCCTGCTCGAAGGACTCCAGCTCGTGGGAGAAGCGCACGTCGCCGCCGAGTGCCCGGGCGCCCTTGAGCAGCACGGGCTCCAGGTCGTTCTGGCTGCACAGGCACCAGCCGGTGGGGCTGAACCTGGCCAGGCCGCCGCCCGGGTCGATGTGCTTGAACAGCCATTCCCCTGCGTCGCCGACCAGGGTCGGGGTCTGCAGGATGCCGTGGTTGCCGGCGAGCAGGGCCGCGGCCTGCTTGATGTCGGGCTCGATGCCGGCGACCCGGTACAGCTCCATGGTGCGCACGTTGTTGCCGCGTCCACGGGGGTGGACGGACGTGTCGGAGTGACGCTCGACCAGCAGGTGCGGCACGCCGAGACGGCCGAGGAACAGCGACGTGGACAGGCCCACCAGAGAGCCGCCGACGATCAGGACGGGTACCCGGTGGTCGGCTTCTTGGTGCATCGATGCCTCCAGGTGCGGGGTGCGGGATGTGGGCGCATCCCTGTTTCCATGCCCGGTGCGGGCCCGCGCGGCATGCGTTCGCGGGACGGTTCACCCGCCTGATCACCCACGTGGTGCACACGAGTCGCGCGCCGATCCCGGCGGGCACAGGATCGAGATCACGCTGACGTCGCGTCACGCGCGCCGGCGCTCCCCGTCGGCCGTGACGTCCCGTCAGGCCCTGTCCGTCACGAGACCCCCGACCGCACGACCCGACCCGTCCCCGCCGGCTCGCCGGCCCCACCATCACCAGCCCCGTCCGTGCCCGCCCGTTCCGGCAAGGAGACGTACCGCAGATGACCGCCCTCACCGAGCATGCCCCTCGCACCGTCCAGCAGCAGTCGGCCAAATGTGTCTCCCAGTCCGTCTTCGACGGCTCCCGGCTTCGTGTGGTGCTGCTGGTGGACGTCTACGAAGGCGCCCAGCAGCAGTTCCTGGAGGCCTACGAGGAGATGGGCAAGCAGGTCGCGTCCGTGCCCGGGCACATCAGCGACCAGCTGTGCCAGTCCATCGAGAACCCCTCCCAGTGGCTGATCACCAGCGAGTGGGAGAGCGCCCCGCCGTTCCTGGCGTGGGTCAACAGCGAGGAGCACGTGCGCACGGTGCGGCCGATGCACAGCTGCATCCGCGACACCCGTTCGCTGCGGTTCCACATCGTGCGCGAGACGGGCCGCGGGCTCGACGAGACGGAGCCCGGGCGACGGCTGCAGGCCTCGCCGCGCATCGGCGACGGGGTGATCCGTCACGCGCTGACCTTCACCGTGAAGCGGGGCAGCGAGGAGAAGGTCGCCGAGATCCTCGCCGGGTACGACTCGCCCGAGTCCCGTGTGGACGACACCACCCGGCTGTGCCGGACCTCGCTGTTCATGCACGGCAACCGGGTGGTGCGCGCCATCGAGGTGCGCGGCGACCTGATGGCCGCGCTGCGGCACGTGGCCCGGCAGCCGGAGATCCGGGCGGTGGAGGAGCAGATCAACCCGTACCTGGAGCAGGAGCGGGACTTCACCGACGAGGAGTCCGTACGGGTCTTCTTCACCCGGGCGGCGCTGCCCGCCGTGCACCACGTGACGAGCGGTCACGAGGAGGTGCCGACCGAGCGGCAGGCGCTGTACTACCCGGCCCGCCCCGGCATGGGCATGAAGCTCGCGGAGCTGCTGGCCCGCGAGGCCGAGCGGGCCGCCGACGACCCGGAGGGCCCGGTGCTGCGCAGCACGGTCTACGAGCGCAACGACGTGGTCGTCCGCCTGTTCGACGTGCGGGCGGGCCAGGAACTGCCGCCCGCGACCGCGCTGGGCCTCGCCGACCCGGCGCAGGTGGCGCAGCTGACCACGCTTCTGGACGGGGACGCGGCGGCGAAGGACGGCGACCTGACCCGGCTGCTGTCCCTGGCCCGGATGCGGCTTGTCACCGACCGCCGGGCCGAGGCGTGAGCCCCGGCCCCGTCCCCGCCCCGGCGAAACGATCCGCTTCGTGCCGACCCACCACACCACCGGAGGAGACGTCGTGATCAAACCCCGACCCAGAATCGTGGACCTCAGCGACATCGAGCCCAACGTCAAGCGCGGAGGCGATCTGCGCGCCATGCTCACCCCGGCCACGGTCGGTTCCACCAGCGGCTTCATGGGCGTGGCCATCGTGCAGCCGGGCGAGCGCATCGGCGAGCACTACCACCCCTACTCCGAGGAGTTCGTCTACGTCGTCTGCGGCGACCTGGAGGTGGACCTGGACGGCGAGCCGCATCCGCTGCGGCCGGAGCAGGGCCTGATGATCCCCGCCTACACCCGTCACCGGTTCCGCAACGTGGGCAACGTGGAGGCGCGCATCGTCTTCCACCTCGGCCCGCTGGCCCCGCGCCCGCAGCTCGGCCACGTCGACACCGAGGGCACGGAGACCGTCCCGGTGAGCGCGGCCCAGGCGGCGGAGCCGGAACCGGCCGGTGCCTCGGAGGCCGGGTCATGACCAGGCGGGTCGCGGTCACCGGCATAGGCGTGGTGGCGCCCGGCGGCATAGGCGCCGACGCGTTCTGGGACCTGCTGGCGAACGGGCGCACCGCGACACGCGGCATCACCTTCTTCGACCCGGCGGGCCTGCGCTCCCGCATAGCCGCCGAGTGCGACTTCGACCCGCGGGCGGCGGGACTGAGCGAGGAGCAGATCGCACGCTGCGACCGCTACATCCAGTTCGCGCTGGTCGCCGGCGAGGAGGCGGTGCGGGACGCGGGGCTGGACATGACCCGGGTCGACCCGTGGCGGGTCGCGGTCTC
The DNA here is from genome assembly GCF_045209695.1 of Streptomyces thermoviolaceus. Taxonomy (NCBI): domain Bacteria; kingdom Bacillati; phylum Actinomycetota; class Actinomycetes; order Kitasatosporales; family Streptomycetaceae; genus Streptomyces; species Streptomyces thermoviolaceus. Next base: position 3,395,348 of record NZ_CP109280.1, read on the forward strand.
GCTGGGCACCGCCGTCGGCGGGACCACCCGCCTGGAGAGCGACTACGTGCTGGTCAGCCACCACGGCGAGCGCTGGGAGGTGGACCACGAGCGGGCCCGGCCGCATCTGGAGCGGGCGTTCACACCGAGCACGCTGGCCTCGACGGTGGCCGAACGGTTCGGGGCGCGCGGCCCGGTGCAGACGGTCTCCACCGGCTGCACCTCCGGTCTCGACGCGGTCGGGTACGCGCTGTACACGGTGCAGGAGGGGCGGGCCGACATCTGCATAGCCGGCGCCTCGGACTCGCCGATCTCCCCGATCACGATGGCGTGCTTCGACGCCATCAAGGCGACCAGTCCGAACAACGACGACCCCGAGCACGCCTCGCGGCCCTTCGACAACGACCGTGACGGGTTCGTCATGGGCGAGGGCGGCGCGGTGCTGGTGCTGGAGGAACTGGAGCACGCCCGGGCCCGCGGCGCGCACGTCTACTGCGAGCTGAGCGGCTACGCCACCTTCGGCAACGCCTACCACATGACCGGCCTGACCAGCGAAGGCGTGGAGATGGCGAAGGCCATCGAGCAGGCCCTGGACCACGCCCGGCTGGACGGCTCGGCGATCGACTACGTCAACGCGCACGGCTCCGGCACCCGGCAGAACGACCGGCACGAGACGGCCGCGGTCAAGCGGGCGCTGGGGCACCACGCCTACGAGACGCCCATGAGCTCCATCAAGTCCATGGTGGGCCACTCGCTGGGCGCGATCGGGGCGATCGAGGTGGTGGCGTGCGTGCTGGCCATGGCCCACCAGGTGGTGCCGCCCACCGCCAACTACGAGACCCCCGATCCCGAGTGCGACCTGGACTACGTCCCGCGGGTGGCCCGCGAGCGACGGCTGGATGCCGTGCTGTCGGTGGGCAGCGGCTTCGGCGGGTTCCAGTCCGCGGTGATCCTGACCCGGCCGAGGGAGAGGTCATCATGAGCGCACCTGGCACACGGCGGGCGGTGGTCACCGGTATCGGTGTCGTCGCCCCCAACGGAACCACGGCCGAGACGTTCTGGAAGGCCACCCAGGAGGGCGTGACCGTCCTGGACCGCATCACCCGCGAGGGCTGCGGGCATCTGCCGCTGAAGGTGGCCGGGCAGGTGCCGTCCTTCGACGCGTCGGCGGCGATCGAGGAGCGGATCCTCGTCCAGACCGACCGGTTCACCCACTTCGCGCTGGCGGCGGCCGACGAGGCGCTTCAGGACGCCCGGCTCGGCCGGGCCGACACCGAGGACGCCCCGTTCTCGGCGGGCGTGGTCACCGCGGCCGGCTCCGGCGGCGGCGAGTTCGGCCAGCGGGAGCTGCAGAAGCTGTGGGGCAAGGGCAGCCGCCATGTCGGCCCCTGGCAGTCCATCGCCTGGTTCTACGCGGCCAGCACCGGCCAGATCTCCATCCGGCGCGGCTTCAAGGGGCCGTGCTCGGTGGTGGCCGCCGACGAGGCGGGCGGCCTGGACGCCCTGGCGCACGCGGCCCGGGCCGTGGCCCGCGGCACCGACGTCCTCGTGGCCGGATCGACCGAGGCGCCGCTCGCGCCGTACTCGATGGTGTGTCAGCTCGGTTACGGCGAGCTGAGCCCGGTGGCCGACCCGCAGCGCGCCTACCGCCCCTTCACCGGCGACGCCTCGGGCTTCGTGCCCGCGGAGGGCGGGGCGATGCTCGTCGTGGAGGACGAGGAGGCGGCCCGCGCGCGGGGCGTGCCGGTACGGGCGGTGATCGCCGGGCACGCGGCGACGTTCACCGGCGCCGGCCGCTGGGAGCTGTCCCGGCAGGGCCTGGCGGAGGCGATCCGCGGCGCCCTGGCGCAGGCCGGCTGCGCGCCCGAGGAGGTCGACGTCGTCTTCGCCGACGCGCTCGGGACGCCGCAGGCGGACCGGGCGGAGGCCCTCGCCGTCACCGACGCGCTCGGCGCGCACGGCCGGCAGGTGCCCGTGACGGCACCGAAGACCGGCATCGGCCGGGCGTACTGCGCGGCGTCGGTGCTGGACGCGGCGGCCGCGGTGCTCGCCCTGGAGCACGGCCTGATCCCGCCCACCCCGAACGTCGCCGACATCTGCCATGACCTCGATCTGGTGACCGGCCGTGCCCGCCCCGCACCGGTGCGCACGGCCCTGGTCCTCAGCCGGGGGCTCATGGGCTCGAACTCGGCGCTGGTGCTGCGGCACGGCGTCTGAGGATCCGCCGCCCCCGTCGGGGGCGGCCGGAAGCGGCCGGACGCCCCCGGGCGGCGGCCGCGCGCAGGAAGGAGAGGAACCGCATGAGTGACCGCATCACCGTGGAAGAACTGTCCGAACTCATGAAGCGGACGGCCGGGGTCACCGTCAGCCCCGAGGAGCTGGCGGAGCGGACCGACACCGCCTTCGAGGAGTTCGGCATCGACTCGCTCGGCCTGCTCGGCATCGTGGGCGAGCTGGAGAACCGGCACGGCACGCCGATGCCGCCGGACGCGGAGCACTGCAAGACCCCCCGGACGTTCCTCGACCTCGTCAACAGCACTCTTCTGGCAGGAGCGTAGACATGGCCGGACACACCGAGAACGAGATCACCATCGCCGCGCCGGTGGACCTGGTCTGGGACATGACCAACGACGTGGAGAAGTGGCCGCAGCTGTTCAGCGAGTACGCCTCCGCTCAGGTCCTGTCCCGGGAGGGGAACAAGGTCACCTTCCGGCTGACCATGCACCCCGACGACAACGGCACCGTGTGGAGCTGGGTCTCCGAGCGCGAGGCGGACCGGGACACGCTCACCGTCCGGGCCCGCCGGGTCGAGACCGGGCCGTTCGACCACATGAACATCGTCTGGCGCTACGAGGAGGTGCCCGGCGGCACCCGGATGGTGTGGACGCAGGACTTCGCGATGAAGCCCGAGGCACCGGTGGACGACGCCTGGATGACCGACAACATCAACAAGAACTCCAAGGTCCAGATGGCGCTGATCCGCGACAAGATCGAGAAGGTCGCGGCCGAAGGCGGGCACCGGGCCGAGCCGGCCCTGGCCGGCGAGTGAACCGGACGCGGAGACACAAGGGAGAAGGCCCATGCACCAGGCCCTGATCGTGGCCCGGATGGCGCCGGGCTCCGCCCCGGACATCGCCAAGATCTTCGAGGAGTCGGACCGGGGAGAGCTGCCGCACCTGGTCGGGGTGACCCGGCGCAGCCTGTTCCAGTTCCACGACGTGTATCTGCACCTGATCGAGGCGGACCGGGACCCGGGCCCGGCCGTCGCCGCGGTGGCCGACCATCCGGAGTTCCGCGGGATCAGCGAGCGGCTGTCGGCGTACGTCAGCGCGTACGACCCCGAGACCTGGCGGTCGCCGAAGGACGCCATGGCGCACCGCTTCTACCTCTGGGAGCGCGACGGCGGCAGCTGACGCCGCCGGGCCGCCCGGTGGCGAGCGGACACGGACAACGGCCGCCGGGCCCGCGGCGCATCGCGGGCCCGGCGGCCGTCGGCCGTCCCCGGCTGGGCGATATCCGGGTCGTCCGGTCCGGTCAGGCGGGGACGGTGCAGTCGAAGGCGTGCAGATAGGCGTTGACGGGGCTGATGTCGTCGATGACCAGTCCGGCCGCCCGCAGCCTGCTCACCATGGACTCGGTGGTGTGCTTGGCGCCGCCGACGTTGAGCAGCAGCAGCAGGTCCATGGCGGTGCTGAACCGCATCGACGGGGTGTCGTCGACGAGGTTCTCGATGACCACCACCCGGGCGCCGGGCCCGCCGGCCGCCATCACATGGCGCAGGCAGCGGGCGGTGGAGTCGTCGTCCCACTCCAGGATGTTCTTGATGATGTAGACGTCGGCCTGGACGGGCACGGCCTCCCGGCAGTCGCCGGGCACGATCGTCACCCGGTCGGCGAGGGCACCGCCCGGCCGCAGCCGCTCGTCGGCGTGGTCGACCACGCGCGGCAGGTCCATCAGGGTGCCGTGCAGGTCCGGGTACTTCTCCAGCAGCCCGGCCACCACATGCCCCTGGCCGCCGCCGATGTCGGCGACCGACTTGGCGCCGGACAGGTCCAGCAGCGCGGCGACGTCCTGCGCGGACTGCCTGCTGGACGTCGTCATGGCCCGGTTGAACACGTCCGCGGACTCGGGGGCGTCCTCGTTGAGATAGACGAAGAACTCCTTGCCGTACAGGTCCTCCACGACGTTGCGGCCGCTGCGCACCGCCTCGTCCAGCTTCGGCCAGGCGTCCCAGGTCCACGGCTCGGTGCACCACAGGCAGATGTCGCGCAGGCTGCCCGGGTCGTCCTCGCGCAGCAGCCGGGACATCCCGGTGTGCGCGAAGGTGCCGTCGGGCTGCTCGGCGAAGACGCCGTAGCAGGTCAGCGCGCGCAGCAGCCGGCGCAGCGGCCCGGGCTTCGCGTGCACCGCGGCGGCGAGGTCCTCGGCGCTCATGGGGGTGTCCCCGAGCACGTCGGCCACGCGGAGCCGGGCGGCGGCGCGCAGGGCGGCGGCACATGCCGCCCCGAACGCGAGTTCCCTCAGCCGCATGGGCGGCGGCGGAGCGGGGTGAGCGGTCTGGGCGGTCGTCATGCCGCCTTCCTTCCTTCTCGTCGTCTGTCTCGGATCCGGCGTGAACGCGTCCGTCCCGGATCCGGCGTGAACGGGCGGTGGATGCGCGTGCGGTCGGGGCCGCACGGGTCAGGGCCGCACGGGGCGCGGCGTCAGCACAGGCCGGCCGGGGTGGATGCCTTGCAGGTGTTGCCCTGGAAGGTGTTGCCGCTCTTGGCGTTCTCCTGGTCGACCAGGTCGGCGGGGGAGTTGTCGCGCACCGTGTTGCCGTGGATGCGGTTGCCCTCGCTGGTGGCGCCCACGAAGCTCTTGAACAGCACGATGCCGCCGGACAGCGGCGAGGTGCCGGAGTTGCCGGTGACCGTGTTGCCGGTCACCTCGGTCTTCTCCACGCCGGTCAGCACGATGCCGGAGCCCTGCAGGAAGGGCAGCCGTTCGGTCTTCGCGCAGTACTTGTTGTTCTTGGCGACCCGGTTGCCGCGCACCGTCACGTCCCCGGTCTTGGGCTTGTTCTCGTCGCCGACGACGAAGACGCCCGCACAGTTGCCGGTCACGTCGTTGCCGGTGACGCTCACCGCACGCAGCCGGCGCACGGTGACGCCGATCCGGTTGTTCTCCAGGCGGTTGTCGGCGATCCGGGTGCCCTTGGTGTCCGTGGCGCCCTGCTCGGCGGTGACCGTGTTGGCGAGGAACAGCCCCGCGTCACCGTTGTTCCGGGCGGTGTTCTGCCGGTACACGCTGCGGGTCGCGCGTTCCTCGGCGATGCCCCAGACCCCGTTGTCGGCGGCGGTGACGCTGCGCACGGTCAGATGGTCGGTGCCCACGGCCATCAGCCCGGCACGGGAGAAGCCGCGCACGGTCAGGTGGGAGACGGTGACGTCGCGCAGCGGGGCACCCTTGGCGCCCGCCACGCAGATGCCGTTGCCGCGCTTGCCGCACTCGTCCTGCGCCTTCTCGGCGGGCTGCAGGATCGTGCTGCTGCCCATGCCGCGCAGGGTCAGGCGCGGAGTGGTGATCTTGACGCTCTCGCGGTACGTGCCGGGCAGCACCAGGACGGTGTCGCCCGCCTTGGCGGCGTCCACCGCCTTCTGGACGGACTCGCCGGGGTGCACCAGGTGGACCTTGCCGGAGGAGGTCGCGGGAGCTGCCGCGACTCCGCAGCTGACGAGCGCCGCAGCGCTCAGAAGCAGGGCGATATGGCGTTTCGTCATATTCCGTACGGTATGACTCGGTTGTCTCCGGGCTCCCGGATGCGCCGTCCGGCGGCGTGTCACCGCCGTACCGCGGCGCGGTCCGGGTCCCTGCCCGGTCCGGGTCCCTGCCCGGCCGGGAGCGGGACGGCCGGGAGCGGGACGGCCCGGTTGTCGGTGGCGGGGTGCACGATGGCGGCATGGTGAGGAGAACGACCGGGGCGGGAGCCGGCGGGGCCGGACGGGGCCGAGCCGGGGCGCGGGTGAGGGCGGCCCGGCGGCCCGAGGTGCGGCTGCCGCGGCTGCGGGCGCACGACGGCCGTCCGCTGGCCCCGGACGGCGACTTCGACTCGCTGGAGTTCGACGGTGCGGACTTCACCGGGCAGGACGGCGCGGGCGCCCGCTTCCTGGACTGCGCCCTGCGGACCTGCGTGCTGGACGACGTCTCGCTGCGCGGGGCCCGTGTCCTCGACTCGGTGCTCACCGACGTCCGGGGCGTGGGCTGCGACCTGGCGGAGACCACCTGGCGCGATGCGGAGCTGGCCGGCGTCCGGCTGGGCGGGGTGCAGCTGTACGGCGCGGTCCTGGAACGGGTGCACATCCGCGGCGGAAAGATCGACTACGGGAATCTGCGCGCGGCACGGCTGAGGGACGTCGTCTTCGAGAACTGCGTCCTGGTCGAACCGGACTTCTCGGGTGCGCGGCTGGAGCGGGTGGAGTTCACGGACTGCGCGCTGACGGGCGTGGACTTCGGCGCGGCCACGCTGCGCGACGTGGACCTGCGCGGGGCCGCGCCGCTGCGGATCGCCCGTGGCGCGGACCGGCTGTCGGGCGCGGTGATCGGCACCGCCCAGCTGCTGGACCTGGCACCGGTGCTGGCCGCCGAACTGGGCATCACCGTCGCTGACTGAGCGCGCCCCGCCACCGGCGGACTCAGGGCACCCGGGGGAAACGCGCCTGGAGGGTCCAGATCGCCGGGTTCTCGCCCAGGTCCTCGTGCAGGTCGACCAGGTCCGCGATCAGGTCGTGCAGGAAGTCGCGGGCCTCGCGGCGCAGCTCGCGGTGGGAGAAGGTCAGCGGGGGCTCCCCGGCGGGCATCCAGTCGGCCTCGATGTCCACCCAGCCGAAGCGGCGCTCGAACAGCATGCGGTCGGCGGACTCGGTGAAGTCCAGCTCGGCGCGCTGCGGGCGTGCCTGGCGCGAGCCCGCCGGGTCCCGGTCCAGCTGCTCCACGATGTCGCACAGCGCCCAGGCGAAATCCAGCACCGGCACCCAGCCCCAGGCCGTGGCCAGCTCCCGGTCGGACGCGGTGTCGGCCAGGTACACGTCGCCGCAGAACAGGTCGTGCCGCAGCGCGTGGACGTCCGCGCGGCGGTAGTCCGTCTGCGGCGGGTCGGGGAAGCGGGTGGAGAGGGCGTAGCCGATGTCGAGCACGCCCACGATGGTGTCACGGCCGCCGCTTAGGATCGCACGCGTGTGCCGATCTGCCCCGGTTGTCCGGACCGCCGCCCGCCGCCGTGCCCGGACCGTCGTCGCCGTCACCGCCCTGCTCGCCCTGGCCGCGGTGGCCTGCGACGGCGGCGTGCACGGCCGGCCCGGCGGCTACGGTCTGCGCGACCCGTACTTCCCCAGGGCCGGCAACGGTGGCTACGACGTGAGCCACTACGGCCTCACCCTCGCCTACGACCCGGCCGTCGGCCGACTCACGGGCACCGCGGTGATCACCGCCCGCGCCACCGCCGACCTGTCCGCCTTCGACCTGGACCTCAGCGGTCTGCACGTGACCTCCGTGACGGTCGGCGGGCGGAGCGCCCGCTTCCACCGGGCCGGGCAGGAGCTGACCGTCCGGCCGCACGACGCGCTGCGCCGGGGCGACCGGTTCGAGGTGACCGTCCGGTACGCGGGCACCCCGCACACCGTCACCGACCCCGACGGCTCCCAGGAGGGCTGGCTGCCCACCGCCGACGGCGCCCTCGCCCTCGGCGAACCGGTGGGCTCCATGGCCTGGTTCCCGGGCAACCACCATCCCTCGGACAAGGCCGCCTACGACATCACGGTCACCGTGCCCCAGGGCCTCACGGCCGTGTCCAACGGCGAGTTGACGAGCGAGACCAGCAGCGGGGGCAGGACGACGTTCCGCTGGCACAGCGCCGAGCCGATGGCGAGCTATCTGGCCACCCTGGCCGTCGGCCACTACGAGATCAGCCGCCCGGTGCTGCCCGGCGGCCTGCCGGCCTACGTGGCCGTCGACCCCGCCGAGGCCGCAGCGAGCCGCGAGGTGCTCGCCCGGCTCCCCGAGGTCGTGCGGTGGGCCGAGGACACCTTCGGCCCGTACCCGTTCGCCTCCGCCGGGGTGATCGTGGAGCGGCCCGGGGACGCCGGGTACGCCCTGGAGACGCAGACCCGGCCGGTCTTCCCCGGTGCCCCCGAGCCGTCCACCCTGGTCCACGAACTCTCCCACCAGTGGTACGGCGACTCGGTCACCCCGAGGACCTGGCGGGACATGTGGCTCAACGAGGGGTTCGCCACCTACGCCGAGTGGCTGTGGGACGAGGACCACGGCGGCCCCACCGCACAGCAGCACTTCGACGAGCTGTACCGGTCGGACGACGAGGACCTGTGGGCCTTCGCGCCGGGCGATCCCCCCGACGCGGCCCGTCTGGCCGCCCGGCCCGTCTACGACCGCGGCGCCATGGTGCTGCACCTGGTGCGCCGCGCCGTCGGCGACCGTACCTTCCGTGCCGTGCTCAAGGACTGGGCGGCCGCGCACCGTCACGGCAACGCCGGCACCGAGGACTTCACGGCGTTCGTGGAGCGGCGGGCGCCGGGCGCGGACCTCGAACCGGTCTGGCGCGACTGGCTGTACGGGGACGGGAAACCGGCGTACCCCTGAGCAGCGGGGCGCGTCGCGCAGCCGGTGCGGGTGCCCGGCGCACAGCAGCGGCGTGCGCAGCACCGCGCAGGGCCGGCCGCGTGCCCGGTCCCTGCGGTGGTCGATCACCCGGTGGCCGAGGGCGGTCCAGAAGACGAGGCCGCCGGTGTTGTCCTCCGGCACGGCACAGCGTACGGCGGTGCGTCCCGCGGCGCGGCAGCGGTCCTCCACGGCCCGCGCCGACTCCCGCCCGAACCCTGCCCGTTGACGGTCGGCGTGCATCAGCAGCAGGCCGATCCACGGTCCGGGTCCGCCGGGTCGCGGTGGTGGTCCAGGGTGATCGCCAGGCCCACCAGCCGGCCCTCGCTGCGGCCGAGCAGCACCGTGCTGCCCGTCACGGCCCGTTCGTCCGTGAGCGCGGCCGCCACCTGCCCGGAGGTGAGGGCGTCCGGGGCGGGGAAGTCGCCGCTGAGTGCGTGGACGTCGCGGTTCGAGGCGTACAGCGCGGTGAGTTCGCGCAGCAGCCCGTCCGGCAGGCCGACGTCCGGAGCGAGGGAGAGGGGTTCCGGGTCCACCGGGGCACGGCAGCGCGGACGCCCGCCGCCGCGGAGGGCGTCCGCGTCACCGCACCGGCGGCCGTCAGACGTTGACGCCGAAGTCCTGGGCGATGCCCGCCAGGCCGGAGGCGTAACCCTGGCCCACCGCGCGGAACTTCCACTCCGCGCCGTTGCGGTACAGCTCGCCGAAGATCATGGCCGTCTCGGTGGCCGCGTCCTCCGACAGGTCGTAGCGGGCGATCTCGGTGCCGCCGGCCTGGTTGACGATGCGGATGTAGGCGTTGCGCACCTGGCCGAAGTTCTGGCCGCGGTTGTCGGCGTCGTAGATGGACACCGGGAAGACGACCCGGTCCACGTCGGCGGGCAGCGCCGCGAGGTTGACGTTGATGGCCTCGTCGTCGCCGGCGCCCTCGCCGGTGCGGTTGTCGCCGGTGTGGACGATGGAGTTGTCCGGGGACTGCTTGTTGTTGAAGAAGACGAACCAGGCGTCGGAGTACACCCGGCCCTGGGCGTTGACCGCGATGGCGGACGCGTCCAGGTCGAAGTCCGTGCCGGTGGTGGTGCGGACGTCCCAGCCGAGGCCCACGGTGACGGCGGTCAGGCCCGGAGCTTCCTTGGTGAGCGAGACGTTGCCGCCCTTGGACAGGCTTACAGCCATGGTTGGGGAGTCCCTTCCCTCGTTGCGTGTGCGGACGAAGCTATCGCCATCACTGGGAACGGCGAAGAGGGGCCGCGTGGTTCCGCAGCCCTTTACTTTTTTCACGCATGACGTCACCGGCGGAAGACGGGACCATGGAGGCATGTCCGGTCCCTATGTCATCCGCGGTTCCGTCACGCTGCCCATGGCCGAACTCGCCTGGCGTTTCTCGCGGTCCTCGGGGCCCGGCGGGCAGCATGTGAACACCAGCGACACCCGGGTCGAGCTGAGCTTCGACCTGGCGCGCACCGAGGCGCTGCCCCCGGTGTGGAAGGAGCGTGCGCTGCGGCGGCTGGCGGACCGGCTCGTGGACGGGGTCGTCACCGTGCGCGCCGGTGAGCACCGCTCCCAGTGGCGCAACCGGGAGGCCGCGGCCCTCCGCCTGGCGGCCCTGCTCGCCGAGGCGACCGCGCCGCCGCCCCGGGCGCGCCGGCCCACCCGGGTCCCGCGGGCCGTCACCGAGCGGCGGCTGCGGGAGAAGAAGCAGCGCTCGGAGATCAAACGGGGCCGCTCGCGCCGGAACTGGGACTGACCGGCCGGCGCACGGCAGCCTCAGCCCAGGTGGCGGTAGCTGCCGCGGAAGTACAGCAGCGGGCCGCCGTCCGCACTGGGCAGCCGGGCCGTCAGCACCCGGCCGATCACCAGGGTGTGGTCGCCGGCGCTCACGCGCTGCTCGGTGCGCAGCTCCAGGGTGGCCAGGGCGCCGCCCACCAGCGGGGCGCCGGTGACCTCACCGCGCACGTACGGGATGTCCTCGAAGAGCAGACGGTCGCTGACCCGGCCCCTCATCGCGAAACGGCCGGCGATGTGACGCTGGCTCTCGGCGAGGACGGACACCGCCCACAGCGGCTGCTCGGCCAGCAGGTCGTCCATCCGTGAGCCCTCGCGCAGGCTGACCAGGGCCAGCGGCGGGTCCAGGGACACCGACACGAACGCCGTCGCCGTCATGCCCACGTCCTCGCCGCGCGGCGCCATCGGGTCGTCCGGGTCGAGCGGCGGTTCCTGTGCGGTCACCAGGACCACGCCGGCGGCCAGCCGGGACATCGCGGCGCGGAACTCGTCGTTGCTCACCCCCTCAGCATGCCCGGCGAGGGCGGCTGGGGAGGCGGAGGACGGCACGGGAGATGTGTTCAGCACACATCAACGCTAATGACCGGCCGCGCCGGGCCGCATCGGGCCCTGGCCCCAGGGGGGTCCTAGGACCGGCGGCCCATGCGCGGCGCACCCCGGACGCCCGCTCGGCCCGTGCCCCGGCCCGAGGCGCGGGCCGCGCGGGCCGAAGGCCGACGGGGCGGGGCGGATCCGGGGCGCCGTGGCTGAATCAGTGCACTTCATGCGGCTGTTGCCCCACCGATGCACCCGCCCGGCCGCGCACCCGTTGTGGCGGTGAACGCACGGGAAAAACGAAGAATCTCCCCGCAATTGTTCAGCTTTTTCTGTGACTTGAGTCACAAGGTAGGGCAATTGTTGACCCTGTGTACCGAGTGGGCTCCGCGCTGTGATTCAGTGGCGTAGACCGACGGTGCGAGCCGACGGAACGATACGCCGATGACAACCCTTTGAAGTGCTGCGAGGTTTCGGGGGGAGGGCGAGCATGGAGACCGAGTCGGAGCCCTACGTCCGTCTTGCGACCCTGCGACAACTGCACCAGGTCATGGCGGACCTGAACACCGCGCGCAGCCTGGCGGACACGCTGCAGACCGTCGCCGACGGCGTGGTCACCGGCCTCGGCTACGAACTGGCGTGCGTCAACCTCGTCCGCCCCGACGGCGATCTCGTGGTCGCCGCGTTCGCCGGGGACCCCGCCGCCGAGGCCCTGATCACCGGCCGGGTCGGCTCCCGCGCCTCCTGGGAGCGCCGGCTCAGCATGGGCGAGCACTGGGGCGACCTGGTCTTCATCCCGCACACCGAGGGCTGGGTGCTCGACGACGACGACGTCCCGCAGTGGCACACCGACGGACCCGAGCCGCGCTTCGAGGGCGAATGGCACCCGGCCGACCGTCTCTTCGCGCCCATGTACGCGCCCGCCTCCCACGGCTCCCCCGGGGAGCTGATCGGGGTGCTCTCCGTGGACCGCCCGCGCAACGGCCGCCGCCCCGGCGCCTGGGGCCGGGAGGCCTTGCAGGTGTACGCCTTCCAGGCGGCCATAGCGATCAGCAACGCCCGGCTGCGCGCCAACATGCAGCGCGCCCTGGTCCGCCTCGAGCGCGAACAGCAGGCCCTGCGCGCCAGCGAGGAGAGCTTCCGCCAGGCCTTCGAATACGCGCCCTCCGGCATGGCCATCGCCGAGATGGGCGGCGACCAGCACGGCCGGATCCTGCGCACCAACGACGCCCTGTGCCGGCTGCTCGGCCGTCCGGCCTCCGCGCTGCGCCGCTACTCCTTCGCCGACCTGGTCCACCCCGAGGACGTGGGCACCCTGCTGCGCACCTGCGGCTCCGGAGGCCGGGCGGAGCTGCGCCTGGCCCGCCGCGACGGCAGCTACGTCTGGGTCTCCCTGCGCAGCTCCGTGGTCGCCGACGCCGCCGACGGGCCCCGTTTCCTGCTCACCCACGTCGAGGACATCGAGGACCGCAAGCGCCGCGAGCTGCACCTGGCCCACCGCGCCTCCCACGACTCCCTGACCGGCCTGGCCAACTCCGCCGAGCTGCGCGCCCGGCTGTCCGCCCGGCTGTGCCGGCGGCCGCAGCACGAGCAGGGCGACGACCAGCCGCTCGCGGACGCCGCCTACGGGCACCCCGCCCTCGACGCCGACCCCGACTTCGGCTTCGGCATGCCCCCGCAGCAGTGCGACCACCATGTGCACGCCGTCGCCCCGCAGGACGACCGGGACGACGGCACCAAGGGGCTCGCGGTCCTCTTCTGCGACCTCGACGGCTTCAAGTCGATCAACGACCGGTTCGGGCACAACGCGGGCGACGCCGTGCTCATCGAGGTCGCCCGGCGGCTGAGCAACGGCGTGCGCGAGGGCGACACCGTGGCGCGGCTCGGCGGTGACGAGTTCGTGATACTCGCCGACGGTCTCGGCCGGGCCGACGCCCAGGACCTGGCCGTCCGGCTGCGCAACGAGATCATCCAGCCGATCCGTGCCGAGGGCCGCGCCGTCCGGGTCGGCGCCAGCTTCGGCATCGGCTGGGCGCACTGCGGGATGACGGCGGACGAGGTGCTCAAGTCCGCCGACGAACGGATGTACATCGAGAAACGATCTCGTCCCAAACAGCACCGCCGGGCCGGCTGAACCGCAGGTCACAGCGGTGCGGCTCCCCGCGACACCGTTCGGGGAACATCAGAGCGGGTAGGCTCGTCGAATCCGACGACGTTTCCACGACGTACCGCACACCGACCCGCACACTGCACCTGTTTGAGGAGACCTAGGGATGACGCCCGGCAACAACGGCGCGAGCACGCCCGAGGACGACGACCCGTTCGGGTATCTCTACGCCGACGGTCAGGCCAACGGAGCCCAGCCGCCCTCCGGTGGCTACGGCTACCCGCACTCGGTCAACCGGGTCCGCACGGTCGGTCAGCGTCAGTACGGCCAGGTCCCGCAGCAGCAGGGGGCCTACGGCCGGCCGAACGCCCACTACGCCGCCCCCGAGACCCTGCCGGGCGGCGCCCAGGCCAGGCGGCAGGGCGCACCGGCCGCCCCGGGCGGCGGGCGCGGTCGCGGTCCGAACACCAAGGGCCTGCTCATCGGCGCCGTCGCCGTGGTCGCCGCGGTCGTCGCCGGCATCGGAGTGGCCATGCTCGGCGACGTGTCCGGCGGCACCGAGGACGACGCGGGCGCCAGCCCCACCCCGACGGTCAGCGAGACCACCCAGCCCACCCCCTCGGCGACCAGCAGCGTGGCCCCCGACGGGGAGCTGCCGAAGATCGACGCCAAGGCGCTGCTGCTGGGCGGCGGCGCCACCATCGCCAACGACGTCAAGGGCGCCCAGGCCGACGGCGGCGTGTACGTGACCAACTTCAACCACGTCGGCGCCTCGGTGACGTGGACCGTCAACGGCATCCCGGAGGACGGCAAGTACACGGTGTTCCTCGGCTACGGCGTCCCCGGCAAGGACGGCACCGCCACCCTCACGGTCAACGGCACGGCCCTCAGCACCCCGGTGAAGCTGAAGAACTGGGCGGGCGCCCCGGAGGGCGACTACGAGAAGGGCTGGACGAAGACCTACAACTACGTCCAGCTCACCAAGGGCACCAACACCATCAAGCTCTCCTGCGAGGAGGGCAACCAGTGCGACGCCAACCTGGACCAGCTGTGGCTGGAGAAGGGCTGGGTCAAGTAGCGCCCGTGGGACGGGACCTGCCCGGGACGGCCGGTCTCAGGCGGCCCGGGACGGCCGGTCTCAGGCGGCGGTGACCTCTCCGGTCACCGCCACCCGGCCCAGCAGGTCCTCGTAGGCGGCCCGGTCGAACTCGCCGGCCGCCGGGGCCAGCACCGTCGCCGTGGACAGGGCGACCGCGCGGGTCAGCCGGTCGGGCCACGGCAGCTGCTCCACCAGGCCGGACAGCAGCCCGGCCACCGCCGAGTCGCCGGCGCCCGCCGGATTGCCCTGCACCCTGGCGGGCGGGGCGGCCCGCCACAGCCCGTCCGGGGTGGCGGCCAGCAGGCCGTCCGGGCCGAGCGAGGCGACCACGGCCCGCGCGCCGCGCCGCCGGGCGTCCTGGGCGGCCCGCAGCGGCTCATGGGCACCGGTCAGCTCGGCCAGCTCGTCGGCGTTCGGTTTGATCAGGTCGGGGCGGGCCGCGATGCCGCGCCGCAGCGCCTCGCCGGCGGTGTCCAGCAGCACCGGCACCTGCGCGGCACGGGCCGCGCGCACCAGCTGGGCGTAGGCGCCCACGGGCACCCCGGGAGGCAGGCTGCCGCACAGCGCGACGGCGGACGCGGAGGACAGCAGGTCGGCGTAGACGTCCTGGAAGGCGGACCACTCGTCGGGGGAGATCTGCGGCCCCGGCTCGTTGAGCTGGGTGGTGTCGCCGGAGCCGGCGTCCACCACGGCCACCGTGCGGCGGGTGGTGCCGGCCACGGTCACCAGCGCGTCCGTCACCTTGGGGGTGCCGGTGAGCCGCTCGTGCACCTCGCGGCCGGTCGGCCCGCCCGCGAAACCGGTGACCGTCACCTCGTGGCCGAGGGCCGCGAGCACGCGGGCGACGTTGACGCCCTTGCCGCCGGGCCGCTCGGTCACCTCGGACACCCGGTGGGAGCTGTGCGGCCGCAGGGACGGCACCCGATAGGTGATGTCGAGAGCGGTGTTCAGCGTGACCGTGAGGATCACGTGGGCCGACCTCCGCCGAGTGAGTGCGCCTGTCACGATGGGTCCGGACGTGGTCCGGGCTTCGATCATGCCAAACACGCGGCTCAGCGCCCACCCCGCGACCGGCCACGTCCGGGCGGCGGGCGGTACGGATCAGCCCAGTTGGGGATCGACCACCCACGTGCCGCGCCGCATCACGCCCTTGAGCGTGAACTCCTCGTCCAGCAGGACCAGGTCGGCGTCCTTGCCCGGCTCCAGCGAGCCCACCCGGTCGTCCAGGCCGAGCAGCCGGGCCGGGTTGGCGGACAGGGCGGCCACCACGTCCGTCACCGGCAGCTTGTCGACGGTCACCGCGCGTTTGAAGGCCCGGTCCAGGGTGAGGGTGGAGCCGGCGATGGACCCGCCGTCCACCAGCCGCGCCACTCCGCCCGCGACCTCGACCTCCAGGGGACCGAGCAGGTAGCGGCCGTCGGCGCTGCCGGCCGCGTCCATCGCGTCGGTGATGAAGGCCACCCGGGAGGCACCCGCGTGGTGGAAGGCCAGCTGGAGGGCGGCCGGGTGCAGATGGACCCCGTCGTCGATCAGCTCGACGGTGACCCGCTCGTCCTGCAGCAGGGCCGCGATGGGTCCGGGGGCGCGGTGGCCGAGCGGCGGCATGGCGTTGAACAGATGGGTGGCCACGGTGGCGCCGGCCTCGATCGCCTCCACGGTCTGCTCGTAGGTGGCGTCGGTGTGGCCGATCGCGGCGATCACGCCCTCCTCGGCGAGCAGCCGCACCGCGTCCAGGCCGCCGGGCAGCTCGGGGGCCAGGGTGACCATCTTCGCCCGGCCGCGGGCGGCGTCGAGCAGCTTGCGCACCTCGGCCGGGTCGGGGTGGCGCAGCAGTGCCTCGGAGTGGGCGCCCTTGCGGCACGGCGAGATGAACGGGCCCTCGAAGTGGATGCCGGCGATCTCCCCCTGCTCGGCCAGCTCCGACAGCAGCCCCGCCTGCCCGGTCAGCACGTCCATGTCGTCGGTGACGGTGGAGGCGACCAGGGTGGTGGTGCCGTGCCGGCGGTGGGTGGCCACGGCGGTGAGCACATCCTCGGCCGAGCCGCCGAAGGAGGCTCCGCCGCCGCCGTGGTTGTGCAGGTCCACGAAGCCGGGGACCAGCCAGTGCCCGCTGACGTCGATCGTCTCGGCACCGGCGGGGGCGGACGCGGCGATCTTCGTGCCGGCGACGACCAGGCGGCCGCCCTCCTCGATCCCGGTGGGCAGCACCACCCGGGCTCCGGCGAAAACCTTGCAAGGGGCCATCAGTCGGCTACCTCCGGGACGTTGTGGACGGGTCGAGCAGATCCCAGGCGAGGAGCCCCGCGCCCAGGCAGCCGGCGGCGTCCCCGAGGGCCGCGGGGACGATCGACGGAAGGGTCTGGAAGGTGAGCCGGCGGCCGACGGCCCGGCGCAGCGGCTCGAACAGGACGTCCCCGGCCTCGGCGAGCCCGCCACCGACGATCAGCGTGTCCGGGTCCAGCAGGGTCAGCGCGGTGACCAGGCCGTCGGCGAGGGCGTCCACCGCCTCCTGCCACACCGTGCGCGCCCGCGGGTCGCCGGAGGCGACGGCCTTGGCGCAGTCGGCCGCGTCCGCCTCCGCATCGCCGCAGGCCGCCGCCCAGGCCCGGCCGACGGCCGCGGCGGAGGCGTACCGCTCCAGGCAGCCGCGCTGCCCGCAGGGGCATGCGTGCCCGCCGGGGCGGACGACGATGTGGCCGATCTCGCCGGCGACGCCGTGCGCGCCCGCCTCCACCCGGCCGTCGATGCCGATGGCGCCCGCGATGCCGGTGCCCAGCGGCACGAACAGGAACCGGGCGGCGTCCCGGCCCGCCCCGATCCGGCCCTCGGCGAGCCCGCCGGTGCGCACGTCGTGGCCGAGGGCCACGGGCATGCCCAGCCGCTCGGTGAGCTGCTCGCGCAGGGGCTGGTCGCGCCAGCCGAGGTTGGCCGAGTACACGGCGACGCCGCGGGCCTCGTCGACGACACCGGGGACGGCCACGCCCGCGGCGGCGGCCGGCTCGCCCAGGTGCTCGGTGCCCCAGGCGTACAGGTCGGCGGCGAAACCGGTGATCGCCTCGACGACGGCGCCGGGGCCGCGCTCGCGGCCGGTGGGCCGGCGCGCCTGGTGCAGCAGGGTGCCGTCCGCGCCGACCAGCGCGGCCTTCATCCCGGTGCCGCCCACGTCGAGGGCGATGACATGTCTCACGGGACCAGTGTGGCCCGCCGACCCGCGAAAGGTCTAGTCCACTTCCTGGTGTAGACCTGTGTTCGGAAAGTGAACAGATGGACGACAGGGGCGGGAGGCTTCCGGTGCGGAGGCGTGCACAAGGGGCGATCGCGGCGGTGGCCGCACTGGGCCTGGCGGCAGGGCTGAGCGGCTGTTCGGGGACCTCGTCCGCCGATGTCACCCTCCGTCTGGTCGCCGCCGACTACGGCACCTCCGCGGCCGACAGCACCCGGGCGTACTGGGACCGGCTGGTGAAGGACTACGAGTCCCGCCACCCGGACGTGCACATCGAGGTCACCGTCCAGCCGAGGGACCAGGTGGACCGCACGGTCCGCCGCATGGCCGACGCCGGCGACCCACCCGACCTGGCGCAGAGCACCGACTACGCCGGCTACGCGGCCCAGGGACTGCTCTACCGGGCGGACGAACTGCTCTCCATCCCGGTCCAGGCCGACTTCCTCGGGTCGCTCTCCGACGCCGGGCAGGTGCAGCACGTGCGGTACGGCATCCCGTTCGCCGCCTCCACCCGCGTGCTCTTCTACAACAAGACCCTCTTCCGCGCGGCCGGCCTCACCCCGCCCACCACCTGGGACGAGCTGGCCCACGACGCGCAGGTGCTCAAGGCGCAGGGCGTGACGTACCCCTACGCCCTGCCGCTCGGGCCGCAGGAGGCCCAGGCCGAGGCCCTGCAGTGGATGCTCGGCGGCGGCGCCGGCTGCACCGACGACCTCGGCACCTACACCCTCAACTCCCCGCGCAACACCGACACGTTCACCTGGATCCGGGACGAGCTGGTCGGCGCGGGGCTGACCGGCCCCGTCCCGCCCGCCGACCTGGACCGCTCCGAGGCCTACGCCGCCTTCGCCGCCGGCGACGTCGGCATGGTCGACGCGCAGCCCGCGCTCGTCCGGCAGGCGCAGCGCACGGGCGTGACGTTCGGCACGGTGCCCGTACCGGGCAGGGACAGCACCTCGAAGACGTCCCTGGCCACCACCGACTGGATGATGGCCTTCAAGAAGAACGGCCACCGCGACGAGATCGGCGACTTCCTCGACTTCGTCTACGACGACAACAACGTCCTGGACTTCTCCCGCACCTATGACCTGCTGCCGGTCACCACCTCCGCCTCCGACGCGATGGCCGCCTCCGCGCAGGACAAGAAGCTCGCCCCGTTCCTCGACCAGCTGCCGCTCGCCGAGCTGTACCCGGCGGGCAAGCCGTCCTGGCCTGCGGTCGGCGCGGACATGACCCGGCGCATCGGGCAGGCCGTGGCCCCGGACGGCGACCCCGCCGACGTCCTGGACCAGCTGCAGTCCGCGGCCGTCGAGGCGGAGGGCGCGACGGCCGGCTGAGCCGCACCGCGCGGCGGTGTCGGCGGCGGGGACTACGGTGGCTGCCATGGCGCACGACGAGCCGGACGACGAGCACAGTCCCGAGGCAGGCGACGCGCACGGTCCCGAGGCCGAGGCCGGGAGCGAGCCCGAGACGGCGCAAGGACCCGTGGCCGGGAGCGAGCCCGAGACGGCGCAAGGACCCGTGGCCGGGGACGAGTCCGGGGCCGGTGCCGGCCCCGCGGGCGGGCTCGGGCGCCGGGAGCGGGCCATCCTGGCCCTGGAGCGGCGCGGCTTCACCGGCCCCGGCGCCAAGGAACGCGCGATCCGCGAGCAGCTGGGCCTGTCCCCGGTGCGCTACTACCAGCTGCTCAACGCCCTGCTCGACGACACCCGCGCGCTCGCCCACGACCCGGTGACCGTCAACCGGCTGCGCCGCATCCGCGACGCCCGCCGCGCCGAGCGCTGACCCCGCCCGCGCCCCGGGCCCGCCCACGCGCACGCGCCCGCAGCCGTTCACGCGGACGCGGGCCGGGCGGGGGAGGGGCGCCCCGGACAGGCGTGCGACCGGCCGGGGGTGGATAGGTTCGCCCCATGGGCAGTCACCACCGTCACGACAGCCAGGACACCGTCGCCGCGTCCGGCGCCGCCCTGCCCGCGCCCGCCACCCGGGCCGGGCAGGACGGCCTCGCCGCGCTGCTCGCACGGCCCGAGCGCGCGGTGATCGCCCTCGACTTCGACGGCACGCTCGCACCGATCGTCCCCGACCCCGACCAGGCCCGCGCCCACCCCGAGGCGGTCCCGACGCTGGCCGCGCTCGCCCCGAAGGTGGCCTCCGTCGCGGTGGTCACCGGCCGCCCGCCCGGCGTCGCGGTGCGCCACGGCGGATTCGCCGGTGTGCCCGGCCTGGAGCACCTGGTCGTGCTCGGCCACTACGGCGCCGAACGCTGGGACGCCGCCACCGGCACCGTCACCGCCCCGCCCGAGCACCCCGGAGTCGCCGCCGTCCGCGCCGAACTGCCCGGCGTCCTCGACCGCTCCGGCGCCGGGGAGGGCACCTGGATCGAGGAGAAGGGCCGCTCCCTGGCGGTGCACACCCGCCGTGCCGCCGACCCGCAGGCCGCCTTCGAGCAGCTGCGCGAACCCCTGGCCGCGCTGGCCGCCGAGCACGGACTGATCGTCGAGCCCGGCCGCATGGTCCTGGAGCTGCGCCCGCCGGGCATGGACAAGGGCGTCGCCCTGCTGGACCACGTCCGTGCCCTGCACGAGGACAGCGGTGTCAGCGCGGTCCTCTACGCCGGCGACGACCTCGGCGACCTGCCCGCCTTCGCCGCCCTGGACCGGCTCCGCGCCGACGGCGTGCCCGGCCTGACCGTGTGCAGCGGCAGCACCGAGGTGACGGAGCTGTCGCAGCGCGCCGACCTGGTGGTGGACGGCCCCGCGGGCGTCGTCGCCCTGCTGCGGTCGCTGGCGGACCGGATCCGGTAGCCGGGAAACGGGCCGGGGAGGTGCGCCCCGGCCCGCCCGCTCACCGCGACAGCGCCTGCAGCTCCTCCAACTGCTCCACGAACCACCGGGCCGGCGGCAGAGCGGTGGCCGCGGCCGCCAGCCGCTTGGTGCGCTCCGCCCGTTCCGCGCCGGCCATGCTCAGCGCCTCGTGCAGCGCCCGGGCGGTGCCGATCACGTCGTAGGGGTTGACCACCAGGGCGTCGTCCTTCAGCTCCGCGTACGCCCCCGCCTCCCGCGACAGCACCAGCGCGCACCCGGAGTCGGACACCACCGGGATCTCCTTGGCGACCAGGTTCATCCCGTCCCGGATCGGGTTGACCAGCGCCACGTCGGCGATCCGGTACGCGGCCAGCGAGCGCGCGAAGTCGTCCTTGACGTGCAGCACGACCGGCCGCCAGGCGGGCGTGCCGTACTCGGCGTTGATCTCCTGTGCCAGCCGCTGCACCTCCGCGGTGTACTCCCGGTACACGGCGAGGTCCTGCCGCGAGGGGTAGGCGAACGCCACGTGCACCACCCGCTCGCGCCACTCGGGACGGTCGGCGAGCAGCTGCCGGTAGGCCAGCAGGCCGCGCACGATGTTCTTGGACAGTTCGGTGCGGTCCACCCGCACGATCGTCCTGCGGGCGCCGCCGTCCGGGGCGGTCCCGATCTCCTCGCGCAGCGCCAGCATCCGTTCCTTGACGTCGAAGCTCTGCGCCCGCTCCCGCAGGAACGCGCCGTCCGCGCCCAGCGCGTGCACCCCGCACCGGGTGGTGCCGAGCCCGCCCACCAGCTCCTCGCAGCAGGCGGTGAAGGCGTCCGCCCAGCGCCGGGTGAGGAAGCCCAGCCGGTCCGCGCCGAGCATGCCGCGCAGCACCTGCTCGGCGATGTCGTCGGGCAGCATCCGGAAGTACTCCACCGGAGCCCACGGGGTGTGCGAGAAGTGCCCGATGCGCACGTCCGGCCGCAGCTCGCGCAGCATTCCCGGCACCAGTGTCAGGTGGTAGTCCTGCACCACCACCGCCGCGCCCTCGGCCGCCTCCTCGGCCAGCGCCTCGGCGAAGGCCCGGTTGTAGGTCACGTAGGACGCCCACTGGCGGCGGAACTCCGCGTCGAAGACCGGCTCCAGCGGCGTCTGGTACAGCATGTGGTGGACGAACCACAGCACCGAGTTGGCGATGCCGTTGTAGGCGTCGGAGAACACCCCGGCGTCGATGTCGAGCATCCGCACCTGCTGCCCGCCGGTCACCTCGGCCGGCAGCCGCCCGGCCCGAGCCGTCCGCCGTACCGCCTCCCGGTCGGCCTCGCTGAGCGCCGCGCACACCCACACGGCGCCCGCGTCCGGTCCGATGGCGGACAGTCCGGAGACCAGCCCTCCGCCGCCGCGCCGGGCGTTGAGGGAACCGTCGGGGAGCACTTCGTACGAAACCGGGCCGCGATTGGACGCGACCAGCACCTCGGCACCGTGCGTTGCAGCCATGGTCCTCAACCTAGCCCGGCCCCCCGGCACTCAAACGTCGGCCCGGTCCGCCCCGGGGCGGCGCGGACCGGACCGTCGTCGGCGACTTGTGACAGACATGTGATGAGCATGAGGATACGGTGTGCAGTCGAGCGACCTCCGTCCGTGCGGTCCGCGCGGACGGGTCGTGACCTATGACATGACCTATGGGGGGGGGGATCCATGCGTCTCATATCCGTTGCGCGCGTGCGCCGGTCCGCCGCTGCGGCGGCGCTGCTCCTGGCCGGTGCGCTCGCGCTGACCGGCTGCGGCGGTGACGACTCCGGCACGTCGAAGGCGGCCCACGCGGTCACGGCGACCCCGAGCGACACCGCGCAGACCTCCGCGGAGCCCACGGACACGGACACCGCGAGCCCGACGCCCAGCCCGGCCGCCACCCTGCGCGACTACACCGGCTCCCGCCATCGGCACGGCCATCGCCGCCGCCGAGGCCGACCACATCACCTACGCCGTCCAGCTCGAGGGCACTGGACGCCGGGCCTCCGCCTGGAGCCCCGACGAGAAGGTCTGCGACCAGGACACCGGCGCCGACGGCGTGACCTTCACCCTGGCCCGCGACGGCCACGACTGCGCCGGCCGGCTGCTGCACACCCCGGCGCCCGCACACGCCGGCTCCTCCGGCGGCAGCAGCGGGGGCGGCGGCAGCGGCTCCGGCGGCACCAGCGGCGGCACGAGCAGCAGCGGTGGGGGCGGCAAGGCCTGCGCGATCACCAGCCCGGCCGGCAACTGCTACGCCGACGGACAGTTCTGCGCCCAGCGCCACCACGGCCTGAGCACCTACGGCAAGGGCGGCGAGTACCTGACCTGCCGGCCGGACGGATCGGGCCGCTGGCGCTGGTCGGACGGCGTGGCCGGCTGATCCGCCCGGCGGCGCCGGAACGCCCCGCGACAACGCCCGCCCCGGTGAGCCGCCGCCCGGCTCAGGCCACCTTCCGCGCCGCGTACTCCGCGATGTGCGCCATCGGCGGGCGTTCCTCGGTGTCCACCGGATAGGTCCGCGGCTCGAAACCGTCCGCGCCCCGCTCGAACTGGGTCAGCAGCGGGCGGACCAGGTGGCCGCGGGCCAGGCGGAGCTGGGCGGTGCGGTAGATCGCGGCGGCCATCCGGCCCAGCGCCTGGCCGTCCTGATGCCGGTGGACGCGCACGCCCACGTCGACCTGGGCGAGCGCGTCCAGCCCGACCAGGTGCAGGGCGTCGACCAGCATGCCCAGCTCCACCCCGTAGCCGACCGGGAACGGCAGCCGCTCCAGCAGCGAACGGCGGGCCGCGTACTCGCCCCCGAGCGGCTGCACGAAACCGGCCAGCTGCGGCCAGTGCATGTTCAGCAACGGACGGGCCATCAGCTCGGTGACCCGCCCGCCCTGCCCGGCGGCACCCGCCAGCGGACGGTCGTACATCGCCTTGACCAGCTGCACGTCCGGGTCGGTCAGCAGCGGCCCGACGATGCCGGTGACGAAGTCGGCGGAGAACTCCCGCAGGTCGGCGTCGACGAAGCAGATCACGTCGCCGCGGGTGACCAGCAGCGACCGCCACAGCACCTCGCCCTTGCCCGGCACCGCCGGGATCCGCGGCAGGATCGCGTCCCGGTGCTCGACCCGGGCACCGGCCGCGGCGGCCACCTCGGCGGTGCGGTCCTTGGAGCCGGAGTCGACGACCACCAGCTCGTCCACCAGCGGCACCCGCTCGATCAGCTCCCGCCGTATCGCGGAGACGATGTCGCCGACCGTCTCCTCCTCGTTGAGCGCGGGCAGCACCACGCTGACCACCGACCCGCCGGCCCGTTTGGCGGCCAGGATCGTGTCGAGCGGACGATCGGTCACCGACCAGGAGCGTGTCCTCAGCCAGCGCTCGACTTCTTGCAGCACGGTCGGCGGCTCCTTCACCCCTGCTCGTGAGGCCGCTGCACGCCCTTGTCGACGCAGCAGCACATGATCGTGTGATCCGTCTCGCGGTTCGGACGACCCCTTTCGGTCGTCCGGCCTTCGGTTACAGTCTTGACCAACGCGGAGGACCGTCGCATGCCGGGGTCGTCCGCGATCCACAACCGCATACCGCTCATCCAGAGGGGCAGAGGGACACGGCCCGATGAAGCCCCGGCAACCCTCCAGCCGGTCTCGTCCGCGCGAGGCTCCCGGCTAGGGAAGGTGCCAAATCCGTCTCACGACGAGATGCGTCGTGAGGAAGATGAGGAGAAAGGGCCTCGCCTCCATGGCTGTGCACACCGTTGCAAGCAGCACGTCCTCCACCGTCGATCTGGGCCCCGCCGCCGCGCTGAGCTGTCGCGAGTGCGGGCACCGCGTGCCTCTCGGCCCGGTCTTCGCGTGCGAGGAGTGCTTCGGCCCGCTGGAGGTCGCCTATGACTTCTCCGCCTACGACACCGACACCCTGCGCAAGCGGATCGAGGCCGGTCCCGCCAGCATCTGGCGCTACGCACCGCTGCTCCCGGTCCCCGAAGACGTCGCCGACAAGCCGAACCTGAACCCCGGCTGGACGCGACTGGTCAAGGCCGACCGACTGGCCGCCGAACTCGGTGTCACCGGCGGGCTGTACGTCAAGGACGACTCCGGCAACCCGACCCACTCGTTCAAGGACCGCGTCGTCGCCCAGGCGCTGGAGGCCGCCCGCGCCTTCGGCTTCACCACGCTGTCCTGCTCCTCCACCGGCAACCTGGCCGGCGCCGTCGGTGCCGCCGCCGCCCGGGCCGGACTGCGCTCCTGCGTGTTCATCCCGCACGACCTGGAGCAGGGCAAGGTCGTCATGGCCGCCGTCTACGGCGGCGACCTCGTGGGCATCGAGGGCACCTACGACGACGTGAACCGTTTCTGCTCCGAGCTGATCGGCGACCCGGC
Source organism: Streptomyces thermoviolaceus (assembly GCF_045209695.1). NCBI lineage: Bacteria > Bacillati > Actinomycetota > Actinomycetes > Kitasatosporales > Streptomycetaceae > Streptomyces > Streptomyces thermoviolaceus. The sequence continues at coordinate 3,419,899 of NZ_CP109280.1, forward strand.
CGGCGAGGGCTGGGGCTTCGTCAACGTCAACCTGCGCCCCTACTACGCCGAGGGCTCCAAGACGCTGGCGTACGAGATCTGCGAGCAGCTCGGCTGGCGGCTGCCCGACCAGATCGTCGTCCCCATCGCCTCCGGTTCCCAGCTCACCAAGGTCGACAAGGGCCTGCGGGAGCTGATCGAGCTGGGCCTGGTCGAGGACAAGCCGTACAAGATCTTCGGTGCTCAGGCCGCGGGCTGCTCCCCGGTGTCCACCGCCTTCAAGGCCGGTCACGACGTGGTGCGCCCGCAGAAGCCGGACACCATCGCCAAGTCGCTGGCCATCGGCAACCCGGCCGACGGCCCCTACGTCCTCGACATCGCCCGCCGCACCGGCGGCGCGGTGGAGGACGTGACGGACGAGCAGATCGTCGACGCCATCAAGCTGCTCGCCCGCACCGAGGGCGTCTTCGCGGAGACCGCCGGCGGCGTCACCGTCGGCGTGACCCGCAAGCTGATCGAGAACGGACAGCTCGACCCGTCGAAGACCACCGTCGTCCTCAACACCGGTGACGGTCTCAAGACCCTGGACGCGGTGGCCGGCACCGGCCTGACCGCGACCATCCGCCCGACCCTGGACTCCTTCCGAGAGGCTGGCCTCGCATGAGCGTGACCGTTCGCATCCCCACCATCCTGCGCACCTACACCGGCGGCCAGGCCGAGGTGACCGCCGAGGGCGCCACCCTCGCCGAGGTCATCGCGGACCTGGACAAGAAGCACACCGGCATCGCCGCCCGCGTGCTGGACGACCAGGGCAAGCTGCGCCGGTTCGTCAATGTCTACGTCAACGACGACGACGTCCGCTTCGAGCAGGGCCTGCAGACGGCCACACCGGACGGCGCGGGCGTGTCGATCATTCCGGCGGTCGCCGGCGGCTGAGCCCGACACCGCACCCAGCGACCGCGGTCACCGTCCGTTCACCGGGATGCCCCCTCCGCGAGAAATCCGGAGGGGGCAATTCCGTGTGATTGAACGCGATAGAATCGGGGAACGCGCTCCCGATCGTCTCCCGACGGGGCCCTGGATTCACCCCGCACGCCGACAAGATGCAGCCAAAGTGTGCGGGTCTTTTGTGGCTTTTTCCTTGTTCGTGCGGCCCGACTTGCCCTGAGAACAGAGGAATTCTCGGCATATTCCCGACCGTGCGCGTCCGGATTTCTCGTCCGATTGACCTGTTGCAGACGGCAGTTGGGCAGATACATTCAGCCGCGGTCGACGCGTTCCGGCGCACGCCCCCGATGCACGGGGGGTGAGGTCTGACCCGGATCCGCGAAGTGTGGATCTGTGCAAGGGCCAGTATCAGGGGAGTTAGGCATGGCTCAGGGCACCGTCAAGTGGTTCAACGCGGAGAAGGGCTACGGCTTCATCGCGGTCGACGGTGGTGCGGACGTCTTCGTCCACTACAGCGCGATCCAGATGGACGGCTACCGCACGCTGGAAGAGGGCCAGCGGGTCGAGTTCGAGATCTCGCAGGGCCAGAAGGGCCCGCAGGCCGACATGGTTCGCGTCACCGCCTGAACAGTCCACGACAAGGGGCCCGCACCCGGCACCGGGTGCGGGCCCCTCGCCGTGCGCACGCGGCACGGCCACCCGGCACCGGCCGGTGCTCTCCACCGCCCGCGTCCACCACCGGCCGCGGACGTCCTCCCGCCCGCGTCCGACACCGTCCGCCGCTCACATCAGGCGCCGGGTGCGGGCCCGTCGCCGTGCGCCGCGTGCCGCACGTGTGCCTCGGCCGGCGGCCGCCGGACGGGGCCCGCTCCGCCGGTGCGCCTTGCACTCGGGCATGCCGAGTGCTAATCATTGGTGGCGTTAGCACTCTGAAGGTGAGAGTGACAGCGAAGGACCGGGTCGGTGAGGCCCGCAGGCCGGGTGGGGCAAGGAACCACGAGGCCGGCGAGCCGTCCGTCGCGGGCGCGGGCGCGGTCCGAAGGAATCACCCCCAGTCCTGGAGGGACCACTTCACATGGCCAAGATCATCGCGTTCGACGAGGAGGCGCGGCGCGGCCTCGAGCGCGGCATGAACCAGCTCGCGGACGCCGTCAAGGTGACCCTCGGCCCCAAGGGCCGCAACGTCGTCCTCGAGAAGAAGTGGGGCGCCCCCACGATCACCAACGACGGTGTTTCCATCGCCAAGGAGATCGAGCTCGAGGACCCGTACGAGAAGATCGGCGCCGAGCTGGTCAAGGAAGTCGCCAAGAAGACGGACGACGTCGCCGGTGACGGTACGACCACCGCGACCGTGCTCGCCCAGGCCCTGGTGAAGGAGGGTCTGCGCAACGTCGCCGCGGGTGCCAACCCGATGGCCCTCAAGCGCGGTATCGAGAAGGCCGTCGAGGCTGTCTCCACCGCCCTGCTCGACCAGGCGAAGGAGGTCGAGACCAAGGAGCAGATCGCTTCCACCGCGTCCATCTCCGCCGCCGACACCCAGATCGGTGAGCTGATCGCCGAGGCCATGGACAAGGTCGGCAAGGAAGGCGTCATCACCGTCGAGGAGTCGCAGACCTTCGGTCTGGAGCTGGAGCTCACCGAGGGCATGCGCTTCGACAAGGGTTACATCTCCGCCTACTTCGCCACCGACATGGAGCGCATGGAGGCGGTGCTCGAGGACCCGTACATCCTCATCGCCAACTCCAAGATCTCCGCGGTCAAGGACCTCCTCCCGCTGCTGGAGAAGGTCATGCAGTCGGGCAAGCCGCTGCTGATCATCGCCGAGGACGTCGAGGGCGAGGCCCTGTCCACCCTGGTCGTCAACAAGATCCGCGGCACCTTCAAGTCCGTCGCCGTCAAGGCTCCGGGCTTCGGTGACCGCCGCAAGGCCATGCTCGGCGACATCGCCATCCTCACGGGCGGCGAGGTCATCTCCGAGGAGGTCGGCCTCAAGCTGGAGAACGCCACCCTCGACCTGCTGGGCCGCGCCCGCAAGGTGGTCATCACCAAGGACGAGACCACCATCGTCGACGGTGCCGGCTCCGCGGAGCAGGTCAACGGCCGCGTCAACCAGATCCGCGCCGAGATCGAGAACAGCGACTCCGACTACGACCGCGAGAAGCTGCAGGAGCGTCTGGCCAAGCTGGCCGGCGGTGTGGCCGTCATCAAGGCCGGTGCCGCCACCGAGGTGGAGCTCAAGGAGCGCAAGCACCGCATCGAGGACGCCGTCCGCAACGCCAAGGCGGCCGTCGAGGAGGGCATCGTCGCCGGTGGTGGCGTGGCCCTGCTGCAGGCCTCCCAGGTCTTCGAGAAGCTGGAGCTGGAGGGTGACGAGGCGACCGGCGCCAACGCCGTGCGCGTCGCCCTGGAGGCCCCGCTGAAGCAGATCGCCGTCAACGCCGGCCTCGAGGGCGGCGTCGTGGTGGAGAAGGTCCGCAACCTGACCCCGGGCCACGGCCTGAACGCCGCGACCGGCGAGTACGTCGACCTGATCGCCGAGGGCATCATCGACCCGGCCAAGGTGACCCGCTCCGCGCTGCAGAACGCCGCGTCGATCGCCGCGCTGTTCCTCACCACCGAGGCCGTCATCGCCGACAAGCCGGAGAAGGCCGCCGCGCCGGCCGGTGGCGGCATGCCGGGCGGTGACATGGACTTCTGATCCGCTTAGGGCCCCGGCCCAGGCAGATCGATGTCTCACCGAGGGCGGCACTCCCCGCACACAGCGGGGGGTGCCGCCCTCGGGCGTGTCCGGGCACGGTACGGCACCGGCGCACCGTCCGCACCGGCGTACCCCTTGCGACAGGTGCCGACCTCGAGCTGCTGCTCGGGGGAGAGGGCCGGTTCCGGGCGCACCCGCATCACGAGCCGCATGGGCCGCACGACGATGCCCCCGTGACGCTGGTCCGGCAACGGCTCGACCGTCGGTGCCGGGCCGATGAGCGCGAGCTGCGCGCCCTCGGGCGTCCTGCTCGCCGGTGCCTCGACGTCCTCGGCGGACAGAGCGGGCGCCGGGCGCTGGAAGGGGGTATGGCGGCGTCTGCTTCGGGCGGCGTGCCCGGGGCCGGTCCCGGCGGGCCGTGGGGCGTCATACGGGTGTTGCTTCGCCTCGCCGGGCGGCCATGGCGGCGCGGATGCCTGCTGCCCGGGCGTGGACCGCCGAGGGAGCCAGGGGCGCGAGGACGCGTGCCGGGGCGCTGCCGTCCCTGCAGCCCGCGCACCGGCCTCCGGGGAGCGCCTCCGGTCGTCCGGGCACCCCGCACTCCGCGCATTCCAGCAGGCGCCGGGGCGCCGGCCGGGGCACCGGTTCCGGCGGCAGCTTGTCGATCAGGCGGCGGCGGACCAGCGCCGCCGGGTGGTGCACCGGGGACGGCAGCCCCTCGGTCAGGGCGCAAAGGACGGCCTCGTCGGTGGCCCCGCGGGCGAACCACTCCGTGACCAGGGGTGCCAGGGCCGCGCAGTCGGCGGCGGACAGCGACAGCACGGGGGCGGTACGGCCCAGGGCGGCGAGCAGGATGTGGGCGCGGGACCGGGTGGGGCCCGGCGACGCCGCGGCCGCCTCCTCGGGCACCTCGCCCCGGATGAACGCCGTCCACCACGCGTCATCACGAGCGGTACGCGACCACCACGATCGGGTGATCCATCGCGTACCGCCCGATGCCGTCTCCAGCCGCTCCCGGCCGCGCCGCAAGTGCCCGGCCGCCTGAAGCCGGTTGAGGGCAGTGCGCAGCGCGCACTGCCCGTACGGCAGCTGCTTGGCCAGCGTTTTCACCGAGATGTCGGCGCCTTGCGGAAGCCGGTCGAGATACGCCGCGACGGCCGCCTCGCGCGGCGGAAGATGGCAGAAGTCGTCGTCCCTGTGCGGGAGTTGACCGGGCACCGACCGTTTCCCGTACCCCGGCTTGGCCATGGGGTGCGAGGTCGCGTGCGCGGACAGGGAGGCATGGCTAGAGTGAGTGGCAGCCACGGGATCGCCCTTTCGATCTCGGTGGTCAGACCCCCGCAGGTGTTGGTAGCGCCTGACGGGGGTTGTTCGTTGTGCGGGCACGCTAGAGCGTGATGACCGTCCGTGGCAAATCGACCGCGCAGCGTCAACACGCGGGGCGGGTGGGTGGGTTGAGCCCTCCACCCTTTCCTTGCACAGAGGGCTCGAAGCTCAAGGCTTGAGCCCCGAGACGAACGCGGACCAGGCCTCGGCCGTGAACACCAGCTTCGGCCCGTCGGGATTCTTGGAGTCGCGGACGGGGACGAGGGTGGGGTGACCGGGGGCGAATTCGAGGCAGTTACCGGCGTTGTCGCTGTAGGTGGACTTGCGCCAGTGGGCGACTTCGAGGCAATTGCCGCCCCCGCCCCCGCCCCCGCTGTAGCTCGACTTGTGCCATTCGGTCGTGCTCAGGTCGTCCTCAGGGTTCCTCATGCGTGTAATCCTCCGCCAATGCCTCAATGAACGTTAGGGACTTGTCCGGTGACAATGCGGAGGCCGCGAGGAGGTCGAAGACGGACCTCAACTGGGCGACCGTCGCAGGGTCGTCCTCCAGCCGCCCGCTCCGTACTCCTTCCAGGTAGACGACGGGAGGGGCGTCGTCGAAATCCATGAGCTTCAGGGCGCTTTCCATCGCCGTGTGTGCTCCGGCGTCCAGGGGCAGCACCTGCGCGATGATCCGGCGCCTCCGGCACAGGTCGGCGATGTGGTGCAGAGCCTCTGCCATGACCGCCGGACCGCCGGTCGTCCTGCGCAGTGAGGCCTCGTCGAGCACTGCCCGAACCATCGGCTTTGTTGGGTGTTCGAGCAGACGGATGCGCGCCATTCGGTTGCTCACCCAGCGTTCGATGGCCTCTTCCGTCACAGTCGGGTCGTAGGCGTAGGTCACTGCACGTGCACAGGCGGCGGTCTGGAGCAGTCCCGGGATCAGAAGCGGGGTGTATGCCTGATGGCCGTGGCTTGAGCTTCGAGTTCGAGTTCCACCGCCTCGGCGAAGTGATCCTGATACTTCGACGTGGCCGCGGCCCTGCAGTTGCGCAGGAAGAACCCGTCCGTCCCCAGGATGTCGTCCAGCATCCGTGCGATCTCCGGCTGCATCCGCCGCGTGCCCGCCTCCAGTTGCCCGACGAACGAGCCGCTCACGAAGAGCAACTGACCCAACTGCTCCTGACTGAGTCCCTTCTTCTCGCGGGCGTGCCGGAGCTCGGCGCCCAGGAGGGCGCGCGGTGACGACGAGGGGTCCAGGTCCTTCGGTCCTGCCATGGAGACTCCCGGTCCGACAGCAGAGATTGTTGCGGTGCCGCTGCTGGTCAGGGTAAGGCCGTTTCGGACACGCTGTGTGGTGACATAACAACTCACTGTGGAGGGATCACGGCAGTGGACACGGTGAAGGTGACGGACGGCGACCGGCCGGCGCGGACCGCCGAGGAAGCGGTGGAGCGGCTGCGGGCCGCCCTGCGGGACGTGGGGATCGTCCTTCCGTCACTGCGGGTGGACCCGGTGACCGGCGCGCAGGGGCATCCGTACGCCCTGATCGACCTGGGCCGGTGCAACCTCGGTGTGGCCTCGCGGCTGGCCGCCGTGCTGCGGGACAGGCAGGGGGACGCGTGAACGGTGACACGGGCCGTCCGGCACCTGTGGTCGGCGCGTATGTCGTGGACGTGCGCGACGGGCGCATCGGTCAGGTCATGGGACGCGAGGGAGGATACGTGCAGTTGCGCCCGGTGGGTGGCGGACGGGAGTGGGACTGCCCGCCCGAACGCCTGGGGGAAGCGGCACCGAGGGATGTGCTGCGGGAACGGGTGCGGCGGCTGAACCGGGAGGCTCGCCTGCCGTGAGATGACGGCGGTGTCCTGGTGAGGCGGTGCCGTCGGTGCGGCGGGGGCCGAGCGGCGGAGTGTTCCCGGTCACAGCTGTGGGTCCCGGGAAATGTCTCCGGCGGGTCGTGCCGTTGCTCCATGCAGAAAAGATGAACGTGCACATACCGCACGGTCTTCAGTCCCCCCGCTGAGGAGTCTCCCTATGAGCACCGCCTCCGACCCCGCCGTGTCGGATGCCGCCGCCCGTGCGGCCCGCGTCCTGTCCCGCCCGGTCACGCTGAACGGCCTGACGGTCCCCAACAGGATCGCGATGGCGCCGATGACCCGGATGTTCTCCCCGGGCGGCATCCCCGGTGAGGACGTGCGGGACTACTACGCCCGCCGTGCCGCCGCGGGCGTCGGCCTGATCGTCACCGAGGGCACCTACGTGGGTCACCCTTCGGCCGGTGAGAGCGACAGCGTGCCCCGGTTCCACGGCGAGGAGCAGCTCGCCGGCTGGGCGAAGGTGACCGAGGCCGTGCACGAGGCGGGCGGCACGATCGTGCCCCAGCTGTGGCACATCGGCATGATCCGCAAGGACGGACAGCCGCCGTTCCCCGAGGCGCCCGCGATGGGCCCGTCCGGTCTCGTCACCGCCGGCGCCGAGCCGACCGGCAAGGCGATGACCCAGCAGGACATCGACGACGTCGTCGCCGCCTTCGCCCAGGCCGCCGCGGACGCCGAGCGCATCGGTTTCGACGGCGTGGAGATCCACGGTGCGCACGGCTACCTCGTCGACCAGTTCCTGTGGGAGGGCACCAACCGCCGTACCGACGCCTACGGCGGCGACCCGGTGGCCCGCACCAAGTTCGCGGCGGAGATCGTCGCGGCGGTCCGTGAGAAGGTGTCGCCGGAGTTCCCGGTCATCTTCCGCTTCTCGCAGTGGAAGATGCACGACTACACCGCCCGCCTCGCCGAGACGCCCGAGGAGCTGGAGGCCATCCTCACGCCGCTGGCCGCCGCCGGTGTGGACGTCTTCCACGCCTCCACCCGCCGCTACTGGCTGCCGGAGTTCGACGGCTCCGACCTCAACCTGGCGGGCTGGGCGAAGAAGCTGACCGGCAAGCAGGTCATCACGGTCGGCTCGGTCGGCCTCGACGGCGAATTCACCGACTCCTTCAAGGGCGAGGGCGCCCCGGTCAAGAACATCGACAACCTCCTGGACCGCCTGGAGGCGGACGAGTTCGACATGGTCGCCGTGGGCCGTGCGCTGCTGCAGGACCCGGAGTGGGCGGCGAAGGTGCTCCAGGGCCGCTTCGCCGAGCTGAAGCCGTACGACGCGGAGTCCGTGAAGACGCTGTACTGAGCGGCGACGCCGTACTGAGCGACGAGGCTGACTGAGCGACGAGGCTGTCCTGCGCGTCGGCGCAGGTGAACGGGGGTGCGGTCCGCAGGGGCCGGCCCCCGTTCCCGTCTCGTACGGTCACGGTCGTGCGGTCGTCCGCCGGTCCCCGTCCGGTTGGTCCCCGTCCGGTCACCCGGCCAGAGGCCGCCACCGGTCCGCTCGACTCGCTTGCCGAGACCGCGGGACAGGTCCGACGCCGGGGCTGTGCGGATGACCCATCCCGGTCTGCCGGTGCGCGACGAACGGGCGAGCGGGCGCTGGTGCCCGGCCAGCAGCGACCCGCCGCCGCGTGCCGTCCGCCGCTACAGGTGCCCCAGCGGTTCGATGCCCGTCCGCACGGGGGTGCCCCACACGCGGACCACCTCGTAGTCGGTGAACTCGTGCACCAGCCGGTAGGCCGACGCGGCCCGCGGCCCCCGGCGCTGGGCGGCGATGTACAGCTCGGCCTCCCGGCGGTCGTGCCGTGGGGTGCCGCACAGCTGCCACTCCCGGCCGTTCCACAGCTCCGGCAGCCACCGCTGCTGGGGTTCCGGCCGGTCACCGCGCACGCCGTACCGCGAGGGCACCGGCCCCTCCTGCGCCGGCGCGGGCGCGTGGCGCGGCCCACCGGTGTACTGCGCCCGGCGTGCGGCACGGCGCCGGGTCTCGCAGAGCAGGCACAGATCGGGCGCGTCCTTGTCGACCGGCCCGTGCGGATGCTCGGCGCACCGGGTGGTGGGCCGCTCCTGCGACACGCTGTCCTCCAGCAGATCGAGAGCACGCCGCAGGTCGTCCCTGATCTCGTGCAGCCGCGCGTCGGTGGCCTCGGCGGTCAGCTGCTCGCCGTGCTCTCCGACCAGCCGCAGGGCCCGTCCGAGCGCGGTGAACTGTGCGTGGTTCATACCGGCCAGCGTCGCACATGAGGGGCGCGAGGCGCGGTGGGGAGAGGCGGTCGGCTCGGGGTCCGGGCGGGCTTGTGACCCCGTCGGACCGGACCCGCGGGCCTGTTCCTCCCTGGGTGCTGATCAGTCCTGGGTGCCGGCCGCCCCGCCGGCCGTGAGGGCGGCGCGCAGGTGGCCGCCGGAGGCGTCGAGGAGGCGGGCGGCCTCAGGGCCGTCGACGCCGGCCAGGATGACCAGGATGGCGTTCTTCACCTCTCCGTCCGTGGCCTCGAGCGCCCGCTCGATCTCCTCGTCCGTCGCGCCGGTGGCCAGGGCGACGATGCGGCGGGAGCGGGCGCGCAGCTTGTCGTTGGAGGCGCGCACGTCGACCATCAGGTTCCCGTAGGTCTTGCCCAGCCGGATCATCGTGATCGTCGACAGCATGTTCAGCACCAGCTTCTGCGCGGTGCCGGCCTTCAGACGGGTGGAGCCCGTGAGCAGTTCCGGGCCGACGACGACCTCGATGCCGTGCTCGGCGGCGGCCGCCAGCGCGCTGCCCTCGTTGCAGGACAGGCCGATGGTCAGGGCGCCGAGCGCGCGGGCGTGCCGTACCGCGCCGATGGCGTAGGGGGTGCGGCCGGAGGCGGAGATGCCGACCACCGTGTCGTCCGGGGTGAGGCCCAGCTCGTCCAGTGCCCGCACCGCCAGCTCGGGGGAGTCCTCGGCGCCCTCCACCGACGTCACCATGGCGCCGGGGCCGCCCGCGATCAGGCCGACGACCTGGGTGGGGGCGGCGTTGAAGGTGGGCGGGCACTCGGAGGCGTCGAGCACGCCGAGCCGGCCGGCGGTGCCCGCGCCGGCGTAGATCAGCCGGCCGCCGCGCGCCATCCGCTCGGCCACGGCGTCGATCGCGGCCGCGATCTCGGGCAGGCGCTCGGCCACGGCGGCGGGCACGGTGGAGTCCTCGGCGTTCATCAGCCGGGCGATCTCCAGCGTGGGCAGCCGGTCGATCTCGGACAGCTCCGGGCGGAACGCCTCGGTGGTCAGCGACTCCAACTCGGCGCGCAGCTCGCGGTAATGGGGGGTGGAGGTCATCGGGGTCGGCTCTTTTCGGGCTTGAGTGTCGGACTTCGGCTCGACTCGGGGCGAGGTGACAGGGGGGAGGTGACAGGGAGTGAGGGGTGACAGGGAGGGGAAGCGGGCGCGGGCGGTGGCGGGTGTCAGGAGCGTGCGGTGGGGCCGCCGCGGGGGCTGTGGCGGTGGGCCAGGGCCTCGTAGGAGGCCGCCAGCGCCGGTGCCGCCGTCTCGTAGGTGCGCTGCGCCACGCCCACGAACAGGCAGTCCACGACGAGCAGTTGACTGGTCCGCGACGACATCGCCGCCGGGCGCAGTTCGCTCTCGCGGGAGCTGGACGTGGTCAGCACGTGGTCGGCGTACTGGGTGACGGGCGCGTCGGGACGGCCGGTGATGGCGATGGTGGTGGCACCGCGTTCGAAGGCGACGCGCAGCGGCTCGATCACATCGCCGGTGGAACCGGAGTGGGTGATGGCGATGGCGACGTCGCCGGTGCGCAGCTGCACGGCGTTGGTCACGGCCAGGTGCGGGTCGGTGGGCGCGTGCGCCACCAGCCCTATGCGGAGCAGCTTCTGGGTGAGGTCCTGGGCGACCAGGCCCGAGGCCCCGATGCCGTACACGTCGGTGCGGCGGGCCGTGGCCAGGGCGGCGACGGCGGCGCCGAGCTGGGCGGTGTCCAGGGCGGCGGCGGTGTCGGCGAGGGTCTGCTGTTCCTCGTAGGCGAGCTTGGCCACCACGTCGGCGATCGGGTCGTCCACGGCGATGTCGGTGGTGATGGCCGGTGCGCGGCCGGACTGCTGCTGGGCGGCCAGGCCCGCGAGCGCCAGGCGCAGATCGCGGTAGCCGGGGTAGCCGAGCAGCCGGGCGGTGCGCACCACGGTCGCCTCGCTGGTGCCGGTCAGTTCGGCCAGGCCGGTGACTGTGAGGGCGGCGCAGCCGGCCGGGTCGTTCGCGACGGCCTCCGCGACACGCTGCATCGATCGCGTCATGGACGGTGCGAGGGTGCGCACCTTGGCCGCCAGTGCGGCGGGCGCCGGGGGCGCCGCGGTCGGGGAGCCCGAGCCTGCGAAAATTTCCTTCACGTCCTGGGTCACGCTATGAAAGATATTTTCCGTTCGGACGAAAGGTCAAGACTGCGCACAATGGAGGCATGAACCCCATCAGCCCCTTGGAGCAGGCTCTGCATGCCGCTCGCGCCCTGGTCCTGGCCGACCTGGTCGCGGGCGAGGTCGCGCAGGCCGACGTGGTGTCGCTCGTCGAGGACTCCGTCGCCCAGCGGCGCTGGTGGGTGGAGCAGTGGCCGGACGGCGCGTCGTTCGTGGCCGGACTGATCGCCCAGGACGTGCAGGACGCGCTGCTGGAACGATACGGCCGCTGGCCGCTGTGCCCGGTGTGCGGGCAGGGCGACCCGCACGCGCTGGACGTGGAACCCGAACTCGGCCCCGACCCGCACTGGGTGTGCCCCAAGGCGGGCGTGAAGGTCGCCGCGGTGGGGTCGCTGGCGGACGCGATGGGCGGGAAACCGTCCTCGTGAGCGCCGGGCACGCGACAGCCGGCCGCAGGACTCAGGGGTGGGCCGCGGCACGGTGACCGTCTACATCGACCCGCCCACCTGGCCCGGCCACGGCCGCCTGTGGTCGCATCTCATCAGCGACGTCCCCTACGCCGAGCTGCACGCCTTCGCGGCACGGCTCGGCGTGCCCCGTCGCGCCTTCGAACGCGACCACTACGACCTGCCCGCCCACCGCTACGCCGACGCGGTCGCGGCGGGCGCCGTCGAGGTCCGCAGCCGCGAGGTGGTGCGGCTGCTGCACGCCTCCGGGCTGCGTCGGCGCAAGCGACGCGATCAGCAGGGCAGTGCGTAGACGAGCAGGTCGCTCTCGGCGGCCGCACGGGTGAGTCGGGCCCGCTCCGCGACCCGCCGGGACGACTCGTGGTCCCGGTCGATGCACGCGAGCAGCCGCCGCACCTCGCTCTCGCCCCAGGCCGGAGCACCCCTCCTCGTACGCCGTCACCACCATCCCGGCGGCATCCCGCGTCCCCGGGTACGGTCCTTTGCCCGCCCACCGGAGGCCCTCGTCACCGCCCGGGCGCAGTTGCCGTGCGGCCGCCGGAGTGACGCCCAGGAGAGTGAGCCGTGCGGCCGGGATCACGGGCGGGGCGTGCCGGGATCACGAGCGGGGCGTGGCGGGATCACGAGCGGGGCGTGGCGGCGTCACGCGGTGACCGGCGCCCTGCCGGGCGGTTCGCCGCGGCCGGTGGCCCGCAGCAGGTCCGGCCAGGGCTGCGGGCCATCGGCCGCACCTGCGGGTAGATCCGGCCCAGCACGTCCTCGCACAGCCGGGCAGGGGGCGCGGAGCACAGCCGGACCCCGCGACGCCGGGATGATCCGCACGACAGGCCCGGGGCGGGGCCCTCGCCTCACCGTGACAGCTTCTTCAGCTCCGCCAGCTCTGCGGCAAGATTCCGGCGGGCCGCAGCCTCCCAGTGGCGTTGCCCGTGCGGAGTGCGGAACAGGCGTGGGTGGCCGAGGAGTTCGCGGAGGATCGCGGACCGTCCCTCACGGAAGGCGTCCTCGGGGACGAAGTGGTACTCCTCCCGCACGGCCGCTGCGTAGGCGGCGTACACCTGTGCCGGTGCGGCCAGGATCGCCAGGTCGGCGTCGCACAGCACCTGGCCGTCCGGGTCGTCGTCCGCCGGGTCGTGCGTGACGGTGAGGCGCACCAGCCGGGCCACCTCGGCGGTCTTCTCCTCGGGCACCCCGGCCTCGGGCAGCGCCCGCTCCGCCAGGCGGGCGGAACGCTCCTCGTTCTCGGACCGCTCCGGCAGATAGAACGCGTCGTGGAACCACCCGGCCAGGCGGACGACGTCCGGGTCGGCGGCGTACTGCTCCAGCGTGTCGATGTGGTCCAGGACCGCCGTCAGGTGCGCGACGGTGTGGTAGCGCCGGTGCGGCTGCGACCAGCGGCGCAGCAGGTCGTCGGCGTAAGGGACGGGATCGGGCCCGTCGGCGGTGGCGCGGGCACCGTGCAGTGCGCGCGCGAAACGGATCCGCAGGGCGTCGAGGTCGGGGTGTTCGGCCATGGAGTCATTGTTCTGGGAGGTGTGCGGGTTCAGGGGGCGGAGGGCGGGGGGCAGACGCAGTTCGGCTCGGACCGTCTTTCCGGGACCGCCCGCTTCACGTGGCTCGACGGACAGCCGGTTCGCCGGACAGGTCACCGGCCACAATCCACGGCCCCGATTCCGCCTCCGGATCCTCGGGCGCGCACGGCCGGGCCGCCGGTCGTCTCTCGTGTCGGTGACCTCGACGCGTGCCCGGTCGCGGGTGGCCGTCAGCGTCAGGCTCGGACGGAAGCCGCGGCCGGGGACACGGCCGTGCGTCACCGCGTTCGCGGCGCGTTCCGCCACGATCAGGGTCAGCGTCTCGTTGATGTCCGAGCCGTACGGGAAGCCCCAGGCGTCCAGGCGTTCGGACGGGAGCCGGCGGGCCAGGCGGGCACCGCGCGGCGTGGAGACGAAGGTCGTCGCGAACTCTGCCTCGATTCGCGTGAGTTTTGTGTCGTTTTCCCGAACGGGCGATTTCCGGTCGTCATGTCGGTGAGCTGTGTGTATCACCCCTACGGTGACCAGTGACGAACCCCTTGCACAGCGTGCTTTCGAGATCGAGGAGATGGTGGCGGCGCGGCCGGCCCGCCACAAGATCTACGAGAGAAAGCCTGCGCCGACGCTGAGCTTCGTCATCGAGGAGTCCGTGCTGCAGCGGCCGTTCGGCGGGGTGGACGTCTTGCGCGGTCAGTTGGAGCACATTCGGCTGATCGCCGAGAACCCCCCATGTCGAGATCCAGGTCATGCCGACCCAGGTCGTCGACCACGCGGGCGCGGACGGCCCCTTCACGCTGATGACCCCGGAAGGCGGGGAACAAGTCGCGTATGTGGAGAGCCAAGGTAATGGGCGTGTGATCACCAACCGGGAAAGCGTACGCGGCTTCGCCGTGCGGTATGGAGTTCTGCGGGCGCAGGCGCTGTCCCCTGCCGAATCTGTGCGTCACATCGAGAAGTTGCTGCAAGGAGACCTAGGAACACCGAGCAGTCCCAGGCACAGCGGCTCTCCTGGGTCAAGTCCAGCTACAGCGGTGGAGAGGGCGGCGAGTGCGTCGAGGTCGCCGTTTCCCCTGGTTCCGTTCACATCCGCGACTCCAAGGGCACCGGTCGGGGCTTCTTCACCGTGTCCCAGGCCACCTGGTCGGCTTTGTCGACCACACCGGTCGCCGTCACTGAGGAACACTGAGGAACACGGACGTCAGCACGTCGGTGACGGTCGACGTGACCGTCACCGACGTGCCTCGGCCGTAGCGAACAGAAGCAAGGTGCATTCGGCTGCACCAGGTCCTGGGGCCGCTCCTTCGGGGCGGCTCCAGTGTCGTCCAGGAGCGCGCATCAGTGCCCGGCGCGCCCCGCGCACGTAGCGTGGGGACATGACTTCTGCTGCTGTGCGCCAGGTGCGGGATCGGGATCCGGAGTTGCCCGGGCGGTTGCTCGCCGAGGAGCGGGACGCGCTGATCCCGCTGCTCAGGTCGCGGGTGGAGGCGGACTTCGCGCGGCCGGTCGCCGCGTGTCCCGAGTGGACGGTGCGGGATGTGCTCGCCCACTGCTCGGCCGCGCTGCGCCGGGTCGTGGAGAACCGGTTCGAGGAGGGCGTCTTCTCACCCGAGTCCAACGCGCGGGACATCGCCGAGCGGGCCGAGTGGTCCCACGAGCGCGTGCTGGACGAGCTGGAGCGCGGGATGACCGAGGCCGGGCCGCTGATCGCGCAGGCCGGCGGGCGGCTGGACAAGCTCGCGCTGGGGGAGTGGGTGCACGCCGGTGATGTGCGCGAGGCCCTCGGCGCGTCCGATGCGTACGCGGGCGCGGCGCTGGAGTACGCGCTGCCGCTGCTCGCCCACGTCACCCGGGAGGCGGGCCATCTGCCCCTGCACGCCGATCTCGACGACGTGGACGAACCGCTGCGGCTGGGCGACGCGAGCGGGCAGCGGCCCCCGGCCCGGTACATCGGCGACGCCGCCACACTGGTCCGGCTGTACGCCGGGCGGCCTCTGCCGGACGGCGGGGACGGGTTCGAGCTGGCCGGTGCGGAGGCGGGCGAGCTGAACATCTTCGCGTGATCGCGACATCTTCGTGTGATCGCGACCGGTCGGGACCTCCTCGGCGTACCCTGAGATTGGACTAGACCTGTCGAGCCCCAGGGGAACCGAGGAAAGGGGTCCTATGAGCGTGCGTGCAGTCCTGGAGGTGATCGCCCTCGACGTCGAGGACGCGGTCGCCGCCCAGGCCGGAGGCGCGGACCGCCTGGAGCTGGTCACCGACATGGCGGCCGACGGGCTCACCCCGCCGGCCGCCACCGTCGCCGCCATCCGTGCCGCCGTCGACGTCCCGCTGCGCGTGATGGTGCGGCTCACGGACGGGTTCTGTGCCGGTGGTCCCCAGGGTGTGGACAGGCTGACCGGTGTGGTGGAGGAACTGCGGGAGGCGGGCGCGCGGGAGTTCGTGCTCGGGTTCCTCGACGAGCACGGCGCGGTGGATCTGCCGGCGGTGGAACGGGTCGTCGCCGCGCTGGACGGGTGCCCCTGGACGTTCCACCGGGCCATCGACCGGGCCGCCGACCGCGACGCCCTGCGCAAGGAGCTGGACGGCATGCCCGGTCTCGACACCTACCTCACCGCGGGCGCGGCGGGCGGGGTCGACGAGGGACTGCCGACGCTGCTCGCGGAGGCCGCGCGGCGCGGCGGGCCCGGGCACCGGCAGCAGATCATGGTGGGCGGCGGGCTGCGCCTGGACCACGTGCCGGCCCTGTCCGCCGCCGGGATCGACGCCTTCCACATCGGCGGCGCGGCCCGCCCGGACGGCTGGGCCGGCCCAGTGTCCGCCGACGCCGTCGCGCGGTGGCGTGCGGTGCTGGACGGGCGGACGGCGCCGGCGGAGCCGTCCGCGGTGTGAGGGGTCAGCCGGCCAGCTGAGCCGGCAGGGGCGTCGCGTGGGTGACGATCAGGCCGGAGACCGCGCGGGTCAGGGCCACGTACAGGCGGCGCAGCCCGGTGCGTTCGTCCGGTTCGCCGTCGACCACCGCCTGAGGTTCGTCCAGCACCACGTAGTCGTACTCCAGGCCCTTGGCGAGGGAGGCCGGGACCAGGGTGAGGCGGGTCTCGGCGGTCGTCTCCTCACCCGGGGAGAGGTGGGCGAGCCCGGCGGCGGTGAGCGCGTCGGCGAGGGCCGGGATCCGGGCGTCGGCGGCGATCAGCCCGAGGGAGCCCTCGCGGCGCAGCAGCTCCTCGCAGGCGGCGACCACCTGGGCGTCGCGTGCGGCGGGATCCGCGTCCGGGTCGAGCGCGCGGACCTCGAAGAAACCCGGGTTCTCGCGGACGGAGGCGACCGGGGTCAGGCCGGGCGCGATGTGCGGCAGCAGCCGGGAGGCGTAGGTGATCACGTCGGTCGGCACGCGGAAACCGGCGGTCAGTTCCTCGACCACCCCGTCGGGCTTGCCGAGGTGGGACAGCGCCTCCTCCCAGGTGCGGGTCGCCCACGGGGTGGTGCCCTGGGCGAGGTCGCCGAGGACGGTGGCCGAACCGGTGGAGCAGCGCCGGCCGACCGCCCGGTACTGCATGGGCGACAGGTCCTGCGCCTCGTCCAGGACCACGTGCCCGAGGGAGGGCGTGCGCTCCACCAGGTCGGCGGCCTCGTCGATCAGCACGGCATCGGCCGGTGACCACTTCGCCGACCTCACCGACCGGGCGGGCTTCGTCCACAGGATCGCCTTCTGCTCCTCCTCGGTGAGGATCCCCTCGGCGTGCTCGGCGAGGAAGGCGGCGTCCGACAGCAGCCGCAGCACCAGCTTGGCCGGGTCGACCTGCGGCCAGATCGCCTTCACGGCGGCCTTCACCGCGGCGTTGCGGGCGACGGCGTCCTGCACCCGGTCGTCCGGGGCCTCGCCCGCCCGCTCCATCTGCACCAGCACGGCGTGCGCGATCCGCTGCGGCAGCGCCTCGCGCGCGGCGCCGTAGCGGATGCCGCGCCGCAGCAACTCCTCGACGATCTCCCGCAGTTCGTAGTCGGGGACGCGCCAGCGGCGCGAGCCGCGCACCACCACGACCGCTTCGGTGGGCATCGTGACGTGCGCGTACAGGGCTCGCCTGAGCACCTCGGCCATCCGGGCGTCGCCCTTGACGAGGGCGGCCCGCGCGTCGTCCGTGCCGCGCACCTCCACCCGGGCGACCAGGTCGTCCACGGTGGCCTGCTGCACCGTCAGCTCGCCGAGCGCGGGCAGCACCTGCTCGATGTACTTCAGGAAGGAACGGTTCGGCCCGACGACCAGGGTGCCGGTGCGGGCCAGGCGCTCGCGGTGGGCGTAGAGCAGATAGGCGACGCGGTGCAGGCCGACGGCGGTCTTCCCGGTGCCGGGCCCGCCCTGCACACACACCGTGCCGGACAGATCCGACCGGACGATCTCGTCCTGCTCGGGCTGGATGGTCGCCACGATGTCGCGCATCGGGCCCACGCGCGGGCGCTCGATCTCCCGCTGGAGCAGCGCGCTGGTGGTGTCCGCCTCCGTCGGGTCCGACAGGTGCTCGTCCTCGTACGCCGTCAGCTCGCCGCCGGTGTAGCCGAAGCGGCGGCGCAGCGCGATGTCCATCGGGTCCTTCTTGGACGCCCGGTAGAACGGCTGCGCGACCGGCGCGCGCCAGTCGATGACCATCGGGTCGCCGGCCGCGTCGTGCACATGCCGCCGCCCGATGTAGAACCGCTCGCCGTCCGCCCCCTCCGCCTGGTCGGCGCCGGGCGCACGCAGATAGTCGAGACGGCCGAAGAACAGCGGGGTGTCGCTGAGGTCGGCGAGCGCCTTGATGCGTTCGTCGATCTGCCGGGTGAGGATCTGGGCGTTCACCCAGTTCGCGGTGACGTCGCGGATGTCGAGCGCCTCGACGTCGGCGCGCATGGCGCGCAGCGCGGCCCGGGAGGCGGCCAGATGGGCCTGCTCACGCGCGAGCGGATCGTCGGGGTCGGCCCCGGCGGGGACGGTGGAGCGGTCGGACGCGGACGTGGACGCGGACGCGGACGTGGACGGTGTGGACAAGGACGGGCCTCCGTAGGACCTGCGGGGTGGGCGGCGGGCGTCGTCCTCGGCGGTGCGGGAGCGGCACCGTCGGGCGGCTGTGTGATCTGCCGCCGGTTTCCGACCGGTCGGCGGCGCTCCACCGGGCCGGGAAGCTCTCGGGGGAGGCGGGCAAGAGCGGGCATTCTAGAGCGCGGGCGGCGCCGGGTGCCAACCGGTTTCCCGGGCGGGGGCGGGCCGGGGCGGGCGGGTGCCGCCCCTCGCACACCCGCGAGCCGGTACGCCGAGGCGGGGCGCCGCGCTCGGTCTGCCGGGCCGGGAAAGCGATGTGTGCCGGACATGACCCACTAGGGTCGATCCGTGACAGAACGGATGATGGCCCTCCGGTCGCGCCCCGCTCCCGCGCTCGTCCTGCTCGCCGTCTCCTTCACCGCCCTTGTGCTGCTGTTCGTCCTGGCGGACGTGAAGATGCCCGACGCCTTCGTGTACCGGGCCGAGGGCGCGGCCGTCGCCCACGGCCGGGACCTGTACGGCTTCGAGGTCACCGAGGGACGCCTGCCGGCGACGTATCCGCCGTTCGCGGCGCTGCTGTTCCTGCCGACGGCGCATCTGCCCGCGCCGGCGCTGAAGGCGCTGTTCCTGCTGGGCAACGCCGTGCTGCTGGCCTGGCTCGTCCAGCTGTCCGCCCGGCTCGCCGGCCACCGCCTCGCCTGGACGGGCCCCGGCCTGCCGCTGCTGTGCACCGCCACCGCCCTGGCCCTGTGGCTGGAGCCGGTCTTCCAGACCTTCGCCTACGGGCAGATCAACCTCGCCCTGGCCTGCCTGGTCCTGTGGGACCTGACCCGGCCCGAGGGCGCCCGCGGCCGGGGCGCCGCGATCGGGGTGGCCGCCGGGATCAAACTCACCCCCGGCCTGTTCGCCGTGTACCTGCTGCTGCGCGGGCGCCGTCGGGAGGCGGCCACGGCCCTCGCCGCCTTCGCCGCCACGGTCGCTCTCGGCGCGCTCGTCCTGCCCGCCGCCACCGTCACCTACTGGACGCGGCTCGTCGTCGACACCGACCGCGTGGGCAAGGGGTGGATCGTCGACAACCAGGCCCTGCAGGGCCTCGTCGCCCGCGCCCTGCACACCCCCGCGCCCGGCGCGGCCTGGCTGCTGCCCGCGGTGGTGCTCGGCGCGGCGGGCCTGTGGCTGGCGAGCCGGACGGACCGCCGCGAACCGTGGGGCGTGCTGCTGACCGGCCTGACCGCCCTGCTGGTGTCCCCGATCAGCTGGTCCCACCACTGGGTGTGGTGCGTGCCGCTGATCGCCGTGCTGCTGGCCGACGGCCACCGCACCGGGGCGGCGCTCGTCGCCCTGTGCTTCACCGCCCGCACGATGTGGCTGGTCCCCCGGGACGGTGACCTGGACCTGCACCTGGCGTGGTGGCAGCAGCCGCTCGCGGGTCCGTATGCGCTGCTGGCGTGCGGGGTGCTGGTGGTGGCCGGGCTGAACCGGCCGGCCACCCGCACGCCGCCCCGCCGGCGCTCGCTCAGCTCTCCGCCAGCAGTTCGTCCGCGTCCATGATCCGGTAGGCGTAGCCCTGTTCGGCCAGGAAACGCTGGCGGTGGGCGGCGAAGTCCTGGTCGATGGTGTCGCGGGCGACCACCGAGTAGAAGTGGGCCTGGTGGCCGTCGGCCTTGGGGCGCAGGACCCGGCCGAGGCGCTGGGCCTCCTCCTGGCGGGAACCGAAGGTGCCCGAGACCTGGATGGCGACCGTGGCCTCCGGCAGGTCGATGGAGAAGTTGGCCACCTTCGACACCACCAGCACGTTGATCTCGCCGTTGCGGAAGGCGTCGAAGAGCTTCTCGCGCTGGGCGTTGGTGGTCTCGCCCTTGATCACGGGGGCGTTCAGGTGCTCGCCCAGTTCGTCGAGCTGGTCGATGTACTGGCCGATGACGAGGATCTGCTGCCCGGCGAAACGGCGGACGAGGGCCTCGGTGACCTTCCGCTTGGTCTCGGTGGTCGAGCAGAAGCGGTACTTCTCCTCGGCCTCGGCGGCGGCGTAGGCCAGGCGCTCGGAGTCGGTCAGGTTCACCCGGACCTCGACGCAGTCGGCGGGCGCGATGTAGCCCTGCGCCTCGATCTCCTTCCAGGGCGCGTCGAAGCGCTTGGGCCCGATCAGGGAGAACACGTCGGACTCCCGGCCGTCCTCGCGCACCAGCGTGGCGGTCAGGCCGAGCCGGCGCCGCGCCTGCAGATCCGCGGTGAACTTGAACACGGGGGCGGGCAGCAGGTGCACCTCGTCGTAGACGATCAGGCCCCAGTCGCGGGAGTCGAACAGCTCCAGGTGGGGGTAGATGCCCTTCCGCTTCGTCGTCAGCACCTGGTAGGTGGCGATGGTGACGGGGCGGATCTCCTTCTTGGTGCCGCTGTACTCGCCGATCTCGTCCTCGGTCAGCGAGGTCCGCTTCACCAGCTCGTGCTTCCACTGCCGCGCCGAGACGGTGTTGGTGACCAGGATCAGCGTCGTGGACTTGGCCCGCGCCATCGACCCGGCGCCCACCAGGGTCTTGCCCGCGCCGCACGGCAGCACCACGACACCGCTGCCGCCGTGCCAGAAGTTCTCCACGGCCTGCTTCTGGTAGGGGCGCAGCGCCCAGCCGTCCTCGCGCAGCTCGATCGGGTGCGCCTCGCCGTCGACGTACCCGGCGAGGTCCTCGGCGGGCCAGCCCAGCTTCAGCAGCACCTGCTTGATCTGCCCGCGCTCGGAGGGGTGCACGGCCACCGTGTCGGCGTCGATACGGGCGCCCACCAGCGGCTTGATCCGCTTGGACTTCAGCACCTCCTCCAGCACCGGCCGGTCGGTGGTGGTCAGCACCAGGCCGTGCGCCGGATGCTTGACCAGGGTCAGCCGCCCGTAACGGTCCATCGTCTCGGCGACGTCCACCAGCAGCGCGTGCGGCACCGGGTACCGGCTGTACTGCACCAGCGCGTCCACGACCTGCTCGGCGTCGTGCCCGGCCGCGCGGGCGTTCCACAGGCCGAGCGGGGTGACCCGGTAGGTGTGGATGTGCTCCGGCGCCCGCTCCAGCTCGGCGAACGGGGCGATGGCCCGCCGGCAGTCGTCGGCCTGCGGGTGGTCGACCTCCAGCAGCAGGGTCTTGTCGGACTGGACGATGAGGGGACCGTTCACGTGCAGCACACACCCTTTCCACGACGGCCAAACGTCCAGTGTGCCTCAGCCGTCCGCCATCGTCCTCGTCGTCGTCCTCGTCGTCGTCCTCGTCCTCGTCGTCGTGCGGAGTCTTCGGTCCTCGTGCGGAGTCCTCAGTCCTCCTCCAGCTCCGCCACGCCGGTGATGCGGTGCAGCGGGTAGGTGCGCACCTCGTCGGCGGTGTGGTCGAAGCCGGTGACGTAGCCGCCCTCGACGCGGACCGGGGCGAGGACCCGCTGGCTCGCGGCGCCGTCGGCGTTGACGTAGCCGACCCACACGGCCTGGCCGGTGAGGACCGCGGCCTGCAGCGTGGCCAGGGTCTCGGCGGAGGAGGTGCGGGGCAGCTCGCCGGGTGCCTGCGGGGTGCCGGACGGGCGGCGCGGGGCGGTCGCGGCCAGGTCGCCCGCCCGGATCGCGCGGATCGCGGCGGACAGCAGGGTGTCGTCCGGGACGGGCGGGCCTTCCGGCACCGGCTCGGGCGGGGTGCGCGGCGGGGTGCGGTGCGAGTCGGCACGGGTGATCACGACGTCCCCGGCGGCGGACTCGGCAGCCGGGGCGTAGCCCATGGTGCGCAGTCCCTCCAGCAGGGCGGCCGGGTCGGCCTGCGCGGCCAGCACGGTCGGCGCCAGGCGGCGCAGCCCGAGGGCGGCGGCACGCTTGTCGGCCAGGATCTCGTTCAGCAGCGCCTCGTCGTCGCAGCGCACGTACGACGAGGCCGCGCCCACCCGCAGATGGCCGTGTCGGCGGGCCACGTCGTCGATCAGGTACGCCAGCGGCTGCGGCACCGGGGTGCGGGAGTGCTCGGCGAGGAAGGCGTGCAGGTCGGCGGCGGTCCGGCCGGCGTCCAGGGCGCGGCGGACCGAGGCCGGCGTGAACCGGTACACCGTGGCGCCGCCCTTGGACTCCACGTCCGCGAGCACGTCCAGCATCTCGGCGAGCGGGCGCTGGAGCGGGCCGGGCGCCACCGCCGTCAGGTCCGCCTGGAGCAGCACGTGGTCCAGCGGCTCCGGCAGCAGCGGGGCGAGCAGCCGGGCGGCCCGCTCGGCGGCCTCGGCCCGCTCGGCGGGGGGCGGGACGGGCGGGGGCGGCGTCCAGTGGTGGTGCACGGGCAGCTTGTCGCCCGGGCCGGAGGGCTCCTCGGCGGACCGCGGCGGCTGCGGGGCGCCCAGCAGGGCCCGCCCGTGGGCGGCAAGCGCACCCCGGCCGGTCACGCCCAGCAGCTCCGCCTCGGACAGCGTCCACCGGGCCAGCCGGGTGCGCAGATCCTCGCCGTCCTGACCGTCCTGCTCGCGTTCGCGCAGCGGGCGCTCCCAGCGCAGCCGGGCCAGCACCGACTCGGGATCCGGGGCCGACCCCTCCGGCAGGCCGGCGAGCAGCGTCAGCACCCGGTGTCGCACCTCCGGCGCGGCCGAACGGTCCAGGCCCGGGCCCAGCGCGGACAGCGCGCGGCCCTTCGCGTCCCGCCCGCCGACCAGGCCGGGGGTGCGGGTCGCCGCCAGCCATGCCTGCGCCAGCCGGCTCCAGCGGTCGGCGGCGGGCTGCTCCAGCCACTCGTCGTACGCCGGGGTCGCCGCATACCGTTCGTCGGC
Organism: Streptomyces thermoviolaceus; assembly: GCF_045209695.1. Lineage (NCBI taxonomy): Bacteria > Bacillati > Actinomycetota > Actinomycetes > Kitasatosporales > Streptomycetaceae > Streptomyces > Streptomyces thermoviolaceus. The sequence goes on from NZ_CP109280.1 coordinate 3,442,868, forward strand.
CTCGCCGTCGGAGGCGACCAGCCCGGCGGCGTAGGCCAGCTCCACCCAGAACGCCGCCATCGGCTCGGGCACGTCCAGGGCGACGGCGGTGCGCTTGAGGTCGCGCACGCTCAGCCCGCCGGCGCGCAGCACGGCCGGGCCGCCCTCGTCCCAGTCCTTCAGCAGCTCCTCCACGGTGGCGAGCGCCGTGTACGCCTGCCCGGCCGCCGTGGCGTCCACCACGTCGGGGCGGTGGGTCCTGGCCGCCGTCACGGCGGGCGGCACCGGCTCGGGCGAGCGATGGGCGCGGCCGCCGCGCAGATGCAGCGCCACCTCGCGCGGCAGGACGACCGTGCCGGGCGCGGTGGGCATCAGCAGCCCCCGGTCCAGCAGCAGCCGCAGATGGGGCGCGGGGTCGGCGGTGACCTGCCCGTACGGCGGGCCCCACGCGAGGCGCTCCAGCGCCCGGCGGGAGTCGGCGGGCAGGGCGGCGAGCAGCGCGTCCAGCCGCTCCCGGTCGGTGAACAGCGCGGTCAGCGCCGCCACCGCGGAGACCGAGTCGTGCGTGGTGGGCAGCCCGGCGGTGGTCAGGATCTCCTGGATGCGCCCCGGCGACATCCCGGCCGTGGCCTCCTTGACCGTCGGGCCGAGACCGGTCGGCGAGGGCCGCTGCGGGGTGGGCGCCAGCAGCTCGCGGGCGGTGCGCACCAGCCGCAGCCGGTCGTCGCCGCCCCACACCAGCGCCTGGGTGCGCAGGGTGCCCAGGGCGCGCGGCAGGGCGGACTCCACGGCCGCGTCACCGGCGTGACCGGCCATCAGGCCGAGCAGCTCGCCGTAGCTCGCCGGGTCGCCGGCCACCGCCAGGGCCTGGGCGGTCTGCAGCGCGAACCGGTCGAGACGCTCCAGGGCCCGCGCCACCGACGCGCGGGTCGCGGCGCGGGTGGCCAGCTGGGTCAGGTCGGTGGGGACGGGGGTGATGAGGTCGGGGCGGCTGCGCAGGAGTGCGGCCAGGCCGGCGTCGTCCCGCGCGCGCAGCGCCTCCGCGAGCGAGCGGGGGGCCGCCGCCGCGTCCGCCGGTTTCTCATCGCTGCTCATCCGGTCCACGGTAGCGGGTGGGTACGGCGACGGGGACCGTTCGGTCGTCGGCGGCCGCGCACGGATCCCGGTACGGGGCGGTGCGGTTGCGCAGGTGGCGGGCGTGGGTGCGGTGGTGCGGTGGGCCGGCTCGCGGGTGTGGGTGCGGTGGTGCGGTGGGTCGGCTCGCGGGTGTGGGTGCGGCACGTGCGTGTGCGGCTGGGGCGGGCCGTGGCCCACGCGGTACCGTCGTGCCGCGGATTGTCCGGCCAGTGCCCCGGAGGGGTTGTCCGTGGGGATCGAGAGCGATCAGGTCGTCTACGAGTATCTGAGCCGCGTCGGGGACGTGGCCCAGCAGCGGCAGCTGTCCTCGGCCACCCGGATGCAGCTGGTGGCGCAGCTGCGGGACGAGATCGACCGGCGGCGCGCCAAGGCCGTCGTGGACAGCCCGGCGGCCGTGCGCCGCATCCTCGACCGGATCGGCAGTCCCGACGACGTCGTCACGGCGGCGGGCGGTGCGGGCAGCGCCCCGACGGCCCCGGCGGGTGCCGAGCCGCCGCAGGCCGCCGTGCCCGTGCAGCGGGAGGCGGGACCGTCCCAGGGCCCGGGCCAGGACACCGCCGCGGAGGCCGGCGGGAAGCGGCGCAAGGACCAGCGCAGGGCGGAGCAGCGACGGACGGTGCCGGGACCCCGGCCCGGCAAGGCCCGTGCCGGCGCCGCACCCTCGTCCTCGGCACCGTCCGGTGCGGCGGCCCGCTCCGACTGGTGGCGCACCCCTGCCGACGACGCCGGCCTCGGCGACGGTGTGCCCGGATTCGTGGGCGGTGTGGAGATCCCGGACCTGCTCAAGCCGCCGTCGGCGACGAAGGACGCCGGAGGGGCGGAACCGGGAGCCGCCGACGCGGCCGAGGAGGAGGCGGCACGATCCGGGGAGCAGGCGGAGCAGGCCGGACAGCAGTCGGGAGGGAAGACCGCCCGCTGGGGCCTGGGGCTGCTGGCCCGGGGTCTGCGCGGCCGGCGCAATCCGCTGCTGCTGTGCGCGGCCGTGCTGCTGGTGGCCGGGGCGGTGCTGGGCAGCTGGCTCGCGCTGGCCCTCGGCTGGGTCATCGCCTACGGATCGCGCCGGCTGACCGCCACGGAGACCAAGTGGGCCGTGCTGGGCATGCCCGGCCTGGCCGTCGCCGCCGGCTGCGTGTGGCTGTGGGGCCGCAGCACCGGCCGGTGGGGCGAGCCCGTCCCCCAGGACGGCATGCACGACGTCCTCGCCCAGACCTGGCCGTGGGTGGTGCGCGGCGCGGCCGTGGCCTCGGCGCTGTTCCTGGTGTGGCGGTCGCAGCGGCAGCGCTGACGCCCGCCGCCCGCCCGGTGACGGAGGTCGTGTCGAGCCGATCGCGGCGGGCCCGGCACCCCCACCCCGCCCGGGCGGTCCGGGGCCGCACGGCACAATGGCCCCCATGACTTCCCCCGTGCCGACCGTCGGCTTCGACCTGGACATGACGCTCATCGACTCCCGGCCGGGCATCCGCGCCTGCTACCTGGCGCTGTCCGAGCGCACGGGGACGTACGTCGACGCCGACCTGGCCGTCACGCGGCTCGGGCCGCCGCTCGCCGACGAGCTGGCCCACTGGTTCCCGCCCGAGCGGATCGAGCAGGCCGCGGAGCTGTACCGCGAGCTGTACCCGCAGACCGCCATAGCGCCCACCCGCGCGCTGCCCGGCGCCCGGGAGGCCGTCGCGGCGGTGCGGCGGGCCGGCGGGCGGGCGATCGTCGTCACCGCCAAGTACGAGCCGAACGCCAAGCTGCACCTGGAGCACCTGGGGATCGAGCCGGACGCGGTGATCGGCGGCCTGTGGGCCGAGCAGAAGGCCGAGGCGCTGCGCGAGCACGAGGCCCGTGTGTACGTCGGCGACCACCTCGGGGACGTCCGCGGCGCCCGCGCGGCCGGCGCCCTGTCGGTGGCGGTGACCACCGGGCCGTGCGGCGAGCAGGAACTGCGCACGGCCGGGGCGGACGTGGTCCTCGCCGACCTCACCGCGTTCCCGCAGTGGTTCGCGGACCACCTCGGCGGCCGGGTGTAAGGAGCCCCGCGGGTAGGGCGCAGGGAGCCCCGCGGGTAGGGCGCAGGGAGCCCCGCGGGTAGGGCGCAGGGAGCCCCGCGGGTAGGGCGCAGGGAGCCCTGCGGTTCGGGTGCGCAGCCCTGCGGGTTCGGGTGCGAAGCTCTGCGGTTCGGGTGCGAAGCTCTGCGGTTCGGGTGCGCAGCCCTGCGGGGCGGGTGCGCAGCCCTGCGGGGCGGGTGCGCAGCCCTGACGAGCCGGGCGCAGGAGACCCTGCCGGCCCGGAGTGCGCCGCTCTACCGGGAGCCGGCCGTCTCCTCCGTGCCGGAGCGTGCCGCGCGGCGGCCGGCGCCGATCGAGCGCAGCAGCCCGGCCCCGGCGAGCACGAAGCCCACGGCCATGAGCATGCTCAGCCCGTACATGAACGTCGGGAACGGCTTCGCGCCGAGGAACAGCGGTGCCACCGTGACGACGGTGGCCACCACCCCGATGAAGAACACGATCGCGCCGGCGGTGATCAGCCGGTCGCCGGGCCCGGCGGAATTCGTTTGGGTTTCGTCACGCACCGGACCAGGGTAGTTCCAGCGCGGGGGAACGGCCGGGCGACGTCTTGTCACCCGCCCCACGACCATTAGCCTGGGTACCGGCGGGTCCGCAGCGGCCCGCCCCAGTGCTATCAGAGCCGTTTCAAGAAGCAGTTTTCCGACGAGTACGAGGACGAGGACGGACGTGCCCACCGGCAAGGTCAAGTGGTTCAACAGCGAGAAGGGCTTCGGCTTTCTCTCCCGCGACGACGGCGGTGACGTCTTCGTCCACTCCTCGGTCCTGCCCGCCGGAGTGGACACGCTCAAGCCGGGACAGCGCGTGGAGTTCGGCGTGGTCGCCGGGCACCGCGGTGACCAGGCGCTCTCCCTGACGCTGCTGGAGACCCCGTCGGTGGCGGCCGCCCAGCGCAAGAAGCCCGACGAGCTGCTGTCCATCGTGCAGGACCTGACCACGCTGCTGGAGAACGTCGGCCAGACCCTGGAGCGCGGCCGCTACCCGGACAAGTCCTCCGGCAAGAAGGTGGCCGGCCTGCTGCGGGCGGTCGCCGACCAGCTGGACGTCTGACCGGACGGACCGTTTCCGGCCACCGGTCGCACGCCGTCCGGCCGGTCGGGTGACCGGCCGGACGGGTGGATCGCCCGCGGTGCGCGCGGCGCCGAGCCTCACGGGCCTGACGACGGCAGGCGCCGCAGTCTCACGCCGGGAAGCGCAGCGCCTCGTCGTCCAGCTCCGGCAGCAGCCCCTCGGCCGCGGCGCGGCCGAGCAGCCCGCGGATCGCCGCGTAGCCGTCCTCGCCGAGGTCGGCGGTGAACTCGTTGACGTACAGCCCGATGTGCTGGTCGGCGACCGCCGGGTCCATCTCCTGGGCGTGCTCCATGACGTACGGGCGGGACGCCTCGGGGTCGTCCCAGGCCGCGCGGACCGAGGCGCGGACGGCGTCGGCCAGCCGGGTCAGCGTCGCCTCGCCCAGCGACCGCTTGGCGATGATCGCGCCCAGCGGGATCGGCAGGCCCGTGGTGGCCTCCCAGTGCTCGCCCATGTCGGCGAGCTTGTGCAGGCCGTAGTTCTGGTAGGTGAAGCGCGCCTCGTGGATCACCAGGCCGGCGTCGACCTTGCCGTCCCGCACGGCCGGCATGATCTCGTGGAACGGCATGACCACGATCTCGCCGACCCCGCCGGGCACGGTGTCCGCGGCCCACAGCCGGAACAGCAGATAGGCCGTCGACTTCTCGCTCGGCACCGCGACCGTCCGGCCGCTCAGGTCGGCGCCCGGCTCCCGGGTCAGCACCAGGGGACCGCAGCCCCGGCCGAGCGCACCGCCGCACGGCAGCAGCGCGTACTCGTGAAGGACGTACGGCAGCACCGCGTACGACACCTTCAGCACGTCGAACTCGCCGCGTTCGGCCATGCCGTTGGTGATGTCGATGTCGGCGAAGGTGACGTCCAGCGCGGGCGCGCCGGGGATGCGGCCGTGGGCGAGGGCGTCGAAGACGAAGGTGTCGTTCGGGCAGGGCGAGTAGGCGATGCGCAGCCGGTCGGGCTGCCGCTCAGGATTCTGCGGGCTCATGTGCGTTCCAACTCTCCAGTGCGGCGGCGAGCTTCCCGAAGCCCTCGGTCAGGGCGGTCAGGGCGTCGCCGATGCGCCAGGCGGCGCGGTCGCGGGGGCCGACGGCGTTGGAGACGGCGCGCAGCTCCAGCACGGGCACACCGTGCGCGGCGGCCGCCTCCGCCACACCGAACCCCTCCATCGCCTCGGCCAGGGCGCGCGGGTGGCGTTCTCGCAGCGCGGCGGCGCGGGCCGCGGTGCCGGTGACCGTCGACACGGTCAGCACCGTGCCGGTGGCCGCACCGGTCGCGGCGGCCGCCGTGCGGACCAGGTGCCCGGGCGGACGGTGGGTGACGGTGCCGAAGCCCAGCTCGGTCACCGGAACGAAGCCGTCGGCGGTCTCGGCGCCCAGATCGGCCACGGTGACCTCGTCGGCCACGACGAGGCTGCCCACGGGCGCCTCGGGCAGGAAACCGCCCGCGATGCCCGCGCAGACGACGAGGTCGTACGGGGCGCCGTCGAGCACGGCGGCGGTCAGGGCGGCCGCGGTGGACGCGGCGGCCCGGGCCGGGCCGACCCCGGCGGCCAGCAGACCGAACCCGCTGCCCGGGCCCTCGGCTCCGGACGCGCCCGGCGCGGCGACACGGTGCACGGTCGCCGCCGGCAGGCGCGTCGCGTCGGGCGGCGCGGACGTCAACGCCCGTGCCACCGCGTCCCGTTCGGCCGGGACGGCGGTGGCGACGAGCACACGGGGAAAGGACACCGAAGAGGTCAGGACGCCTTCGTGAGCTTGAAGGACCAGATGCCCGTCACGTCCTTCTCGCCTTCCCTGACGGCGACCCAGGTGGTGTTGCCGCTCGCACCGTACTGGGCGTTGAAGAAGACGCTGCCCGGAATGGTGCGGTACGTCTTGGTGCTGGAGTCGGTGAGCGGCTGACCGTTCATGAGAATGGTCCAGCCCTTGTCCGCGATGTCCGGGTCGACGCCGAACCGTACGGTGTCGTCCGGGTCGACCTCGATCGTGTGGTCCGACTTCAGGCACTTCGGCAGCTCGGTGGTCGCGATCGCCTTGCCGTCGGCGTAGCAGGTGGCCTCGGCGTTCACCGAGTCGCCGCCGACGGTGATCGTGGCGATCGGCGTCGGGTGGGAGCAGGCCGACAGGGCGAGCAGTCCGGCGGACACGGCGCCGGCGGCGGCGACGACGCGGCGGCGTCGCACGGCGGATTGCAGCAAGGTCATGGCCGAAGGCTATCGGGCATGTCCATACCCCTGCCCAAGCGGGGTGCGGCGTGCCGCACCACGAGGCCCCGGGCGCAGGCCACCGCACGGGGCGGTCGGCGCCACGGTCAGGACGGGCCGGGCCGGCCGGGCGGGCCCTGCCGGGCGCAGGCGAGCAGGCCGCGGACCGTCGGCAGCCAGCCGGCCGCCACGATCGCCGCACCCGTCGCCAGGCCCAGCACGCCGCTCAGCGGCAGCACGATGCCGATCGCGCCGCCCAGCACCCAGGACATCTGCAGCAGCGTCTCGGAGCGCGCGAACGCCGAGGTGCGCACCAGCTCGGGCACGTCCCGCTGGATCAGCGCGTCCAAGGACAGCTTGGCCAGCGCCTGCCCGAGACCGGCGACCGCCGCCAGGCACGCCACCAGCAGCGCACCGAAGAAGACCGCGGCCGTCACCGCGACCCCCAGCACGATCGCCACCACCGTCACCACGATGACCTCCGGCGCCCGCGCGCGCAGCCACGCCCCGACCGCCGTGCCCAGCGCGTTGCCCGCGCCCGCCGCGACCCCCACCGCCCCCAGCGACACCGCCGCGCTCTGCCCGGCCAGCGGATGCTCCCGCAGCAGGAAGGCGAGGAAGAAGATCAGGAAGCCGGACAGGCAGCGCAGCGCCGCGTTGGCGGCCAGGGCGTGGGTGACGGCCGGGCCCACCGTGCGCAGCCCCGGACGCCTGCCCCGGCCCCGCGGCCCGTGCAGCCGCCCGGCGTCGGCCGCGAGCAGCGCCCGGTGCTCGCCGCGCGCCGAGTCCACCGTCGGCGGCAGGGAGAACGACAGGAACGCTCCCGCGACGAAGATCACGAAGGCGCCGTACAGCGGCCAGCGCGGCCCGATCAGATGCAGTCCCGCCGCGACGGGCGCGGCGGCCCCGGTGGCCAGCAGTCCGCCCAGCGTCACCCGCGAGTTGGCCTTCACCAGCGAGATGCGGGGCGGCAGCAGCCGCGGCACCACCGCACTGCGCACCACCCCGTACGCCTTGGAGGCGACCAGCACGCCCAGCGCCGCCGGATACAGCTCCAGCCCGCCGCCGGCCGCCGCGCCCGCGATGACCAGGGCGAGCAGCGCCCGGCCGAGCATCGCGGCGGCCATCGCGGCCCGCCGCCCGTGCGGCAGCCGGTCCAGCAGGGGGCCGATGACCGGGGCGAGCACGGTGAACGGCGCCATGGTGACGGCCAGATACAGCGCGACCCGGCCGCGGGCCTCGTCGGTGGGCACGGAGAAGAACACGGTCGAGGCCAGCGCCACGGTGATCATCACGTCGCCGGCGCCGTTGACCGCGTGCAGCTCGATCAGCCGGCCCAGCCCCGACTCCCCGGCGCCGTGGGCGTGGGTGACGCGGCGGATGCCGCGCAGCGTGCCCGTCACCGGGAGCCGCAGGGCACGGCCCAGCGCGCGGACGGACCCGGCGACGGGGCCCGAACCGCTGCCTCGGCTGCTCTCCTCGCACCCCTGGGGCTCACCGGTCCCGGCGGTCTCGGAGGGCGTCCTCGCGGCTGCCACCCCGTCATAGTGCCCCCTGACCCCCGCCGGTGGCGCCATTGCGGCACGGACGAGGCGGCGCACCGGAGGCACGGCCACCCGCACGGCGACCGTCCGCGCACCCGGTGGCGCGTCCGCCCGACGGCCGCGACCTGGACCGATGCCCTCGGTCGGCGCGACGGAGCGCATCCGGTGCCGTCCCGGCGGCGAGGTGCCCACGGCGGTGTGGGCCGCGCGGCGGCGAGAAGGTAGCGTGCGTAACGCGCCGTGGCGAACGTTCTCGGCCGCGCGCCTTACCGCCATACCGCAGAATGGATGACGTAGGTGTGCCCGAGCGCGTTCCGGGCGCGGACGTCGACGCGGTCCACGGGTCCGCTCCGTCCGCCCCGCTGCCTTCGGCGGCGCACCCGGAAGACGGCGTAGGAGAGAAGCGATACCTGTGAGCGCAGCGAGCACGCGAAGCCGCACACCCGACCGTCTGTGTGCCGAGGCCGTCGACCTCGCCCGCGCAGCAGCGGAGGAGACGGCCGCGCCGGGCGTGGTCGGCGAACACGTGGGTCTGGTCTCCGAGGGCGACCGCGTCGTCACCCACTTCTTCGAGTGCAAGGAGCTGGGCTACCGCGGCTGGCGGTGGGCCGTGACGGTGGCCCGCGCCTCCCGCGCCAAGGTCGTCACCCTGGACGAGGCCGTCCTCCTGCCCGGCCCCGACGCGCTGCTGGCGCCCGAGTGGGTGCCGTGGAGCGAGCGCCTGCGCCCCGGCGACCTCGGTCCCGGCGATCTGCTGCCCACCGACGCCGACGATCTGAGGCTGGAGCCCGGATACACCGGTGAGGACGAGCCGCCGCCGAACTCCGCCGTGTCCGAGGAGATGACCGAGCTGGCGGAGGCCGAGGACGCCGACGTCACCGCAGGTCCGCCGCGCACCCTGCCCACCGCTTGCTCGCGCGGCTCCATCAGCGCCGTCGCCGAGGAACTGGGCATGCGCCGCGCCCGGGTGCTCTCCCGCTACGGCCTGCGTCTGGCCGCCGAGCGGTGGGAGGAGGCGTTCGGCGCCAAGACCCCGATGGCGCAGGCCGCCCCGGCGTCCTGTGTCAGCTGCGGCTTCCTGGTGCCGATCGGCGGCTCGCTCGGCCAGGCCTTCGGCGTGTGCGCCAACGAGTTCTCCCCGGCCGACGGGCGTGTGGTCTCCCTCTCCTACGGCTGCGGCGGCCACTCCGAGGCCGCGGTCATGCCCAAGCCCCCGCAGCCGGCCCCGCCGGTGATCGACGAGACCCGCGTCGACCCCTTCCCGCTCCGCCCCGCCCGTGACTCCGGCTCCGTCCCGGACACCTCGGACGAGGAGACCGAGGAGCTCGGGCACTCCTGACGCCCACCGCCCGGAACGGGCCGCGCCGCTCGCCGGCCGCCGGGCGCGCCCCGTACCGGGGAGCCGGTCCCGCCCGCCCTCCGGCGCGGTACCTTCGGTGCACCTTCGTGAGGAGAATGAACGACGTGAGCATGTTGGTGCAGCCGTCCGCCGGAGGGGATCCGTTCGGGACCGCGCGACTGCGGCGCGGGGTGCTGGACGCATGGGCCACCAGCCCGGCCCGGTTCCGGGAGGACGCCAACGCCGAGGAGGACCTGGTCCTCGGCGGCTACCGCGACCGGCTCGTCGTGGAGCTGGCGCAGAACGCCGCGGACGCCGCCGCCCGCGCCGGTGTGCCCGGCCGGCTGCGCCTGACCCTGCGGGACGGGGTGCTGCTGGCCGCCAACACCGGCGCCCCCCTGGACGCGACCGGCGTCGAGTCGCTGGCCACGCTGCGCGCCTCCGCCAAACGGGACACCTCCGCCACCCGCACCCCCTCCGTCGGCCGGTTCGGTGTCGGCTTCGCCGCCGTGCTGGCCGTCACCGACGAGCCCGCCGTGGTCGGCCGGCACGGCGGCGTGCGCTGGTCCCTGGCCGAGGCGCGCGAGCTGGCCGAGCGGACCGCCCGGCACAGCCCCGGCCTGGGCGACGAGATCCGCCGCCGCGACGGGCACGTCCCGCTGCTGCGGCTGCCCTTCGCCGCCGAGGGCACCGCCCCCGACCCCTACGACACGGTCGTCATCCTGCCGCTGCGCGACACCGCCGCCGCGGACCTGGCCGAACGGCTGCTGCGCGGTGTGGACGACGCCCTGCTGCTCGCCCTGCCCGGCCTGACCGAGGTCGTGGTGGAGATCGGCGACGAGGAGCCGCGCACCCTCACCCGCCGCACCGACGGCCCGTTCACCGTCGTCGAGGACTCCCGGCCCTCCGCCGGCACGGACACCGCCCCCGCCGTCACCCACTGGCGCACCGCCGGTGCCGACGGCCCCCTCACCCCCGACCTGCTCGCCGACCGGCCGGTGGAGGAACGGCTGCGCCCGCACTGGTCGGTGACCTGGGCCGTGCCCGTCGACGCCTACGGCAACCCGGTGCGCCCCCGCACCAGCCCCGTCCTGCACGCCCCCACCCCCAGCGACGAACCGATCGGCGTGCCCGCCCTGCTGATCGCCACCTTCCCGATGGACAGCACCCGCCGGCACGTCGCGCCCGGCCCGCTCACCGACTTCCTGGTGCAGCGCGCCGCCGACGCCTACGCCGGGCTGCTCGCCGGCTGGCGGCCGGTCACCGAGGGCGTCATCGACCTGGTGCCCGGACCGCTCGGCACCGGCGAGGTGGACGGCGCGCTGCGGCAGGCGATCCTGCAGCGGCTGCCCCGCACCTCCTTCCTGCCGCCGGCCGTGCCTCCGAAGTCGCCCGAGGACGACCTGCCCGAGTCGCTGCGCCCCCGGGACGCGGAGATCGTCGAGGGCGCGGGCGCCGAGACCGTGCGGGTGCTCGCCGAGGTGCTGCCGACCCTGCTGCCCGCCGGGCTGGAGCGCCGGGCCGAGCTGCGCACCCTGGGCGTGTCCCGGCTGCCGCTGACCGACGCCGTCGACCGGCTGGCCGGCCTGGAGAAGGACCCCGCCTGGTGGCGGCGCCTGTACGACAGCCTCGCCGGCGTCGACCCCGACCGGCTGTCCGGGCTGCCGGTGCCGCTCGCCGACGGGCGCACCACCATCGGGCCGCGGCAGGTGCTGCTGCCCGCGGGGGACGCCACCCCGGTCGACCCGGAGACGCTGGCCCGGCTCGGGCTGAAGGTCGCCCACCCGGACGCCGCGCACCCGGTGCTGGAGAAGCTCGGGGCGCTGCCCGCGACGCCGCGCGCGGTGCTCACCACCCCGCAGGTGCGGGCCGCGGTCGCCGCCTCCCTCGACGAGGACGCCGGAGGCTGGGACGAGGACACCCCCGACGCGGAGGAGCTCGCCGACACCGTCCTCACCCTGGTCCGGCAGGCCGGCCTGGAACCCGGCGACGAACCCTGGCTGGGCGCGCTCGCCCTGCCCGACGAGGACGGCGAACTCGCCCCCGCGGCCGAGCTCGTCTTCCCCGGCGGCCCGTTCCACTCCGTGATGCGCGAGGGCGAACTGCCCTGCGTCGACGCCGAACTGGCCGAGAAATGGGGCGAACAGCCGCTCGCCGCCTGCGGTGTCCTGGTCGACTTCGGCCTCGTGCGGGCCACCGATGTCGTCCTCGACCCGGACGAGCTGGAGCCGCGCGAGAGCGACTGGCCGGAGCCGGACGACCCCGGCCTGCTGGACGCCGTGGACGTCTGGTGCGAGGACGTCCTCGACCGCTTCCCGGACACGCCCGTGCCGCCGGTCGCCACCGAGATCGTCGCCGTGCGCGACCTGGACCTCGTCGACGACGACCGGTGGCCGCGCGCGCTCGCCCTGCTGTCCCGGCCGCCGCTGCGCGACGCGCTCACCCAGCCGGTGCGCGTCCTGCTGCCCGACGGCACCCACGAGACGGTGCGGCCCTACACCGCCTGGTGGCTGCGCGGCCACCCGGTGCTCGGCGGACGCCGCCCGGCCGGACTGCGCGCCGCCGGCTCCGACCCGCTGCTGCGCGGCCTGTACGACGAGGCCGACGCCACCGGCTTCGACGACGAGCAGGTGCTGCACGCCCTCGGGGTGCGCACCTCCGTCGCCGCGCTGCTGGACGAGCCCGGCGGCGCCGCCGAACTCCTCGACCGTCTCGCCGACCCCGACCGCCCGGTCACCGCGGCCCAGCTGCACGCCCTGTACGGGGCGCTGGCCGAACTCGACCCGGAGCAGGTGACGCTGCCCGACGAGCTGCGGGCCGTGGTCGACGGACGGGTGGAGGTCGTGGACGCCGCCGACGCCGTGGTGTGCGACTCCCCGGACCTGCTGCCGTTCACCTCCGGGGTGCCGCTGCTGCCGGTCAGGCCCGCGCTCGCCGCCGAGCTGGCGGAGCTGTTCCAGGTGCGGCGGCTGAGCGAGACCGTCCCCGGAACCGTGGACTCCGAGGGCACCGAGCACGAGGTCCCGGAGGCCGTGCGGGTCCTGCTCGGCCCGCGCACCCCCGCCACCTACGTCGAGCACGAGGAACTCGTCGTCGACGGCACCGAACTGGACTGGCGGCTCACCGACGACGGCGTGCTGCACGCGGCCACCCTGGAGGGCGTGGCCGCGGGACTCGCCTGGGCGGCCGGACAGTGGCCGCGCCGCTTCGAGGTGGCCGCCCTGCTCGAGGACCCCTCCCGCACGGAGGAACTGGCCCGCGACCGCTGGTTCGACTGAGGCCTCCACCGGGAACACGTCCACGTCCCGAACCCGGCGCGCCGGGGAGCCGTCCGGGTGCCGGGGCGGGACGTCTCCTCCGCGGGGCCGCGGCGGGACGCCGGCTCACGGCGTGCTCGACCCGGAGCCTGCCGGTGCGACGGAGGTGCCCGGCGGGACACGGCGGTCGGCCCAGCGCCACAGAACCTCCAGAACGCCCGCCGCCACCGCCGCGACCCCGACCGCCAGAAGCGGCATCGTCGTGCCCACCAGCCGCAGCGCGAAGAAGTCCTGCAGCCAGGGCACGGCCAGCACGCACAGGAACGCCGCGCCCATCGCGGCCACCAGGGCGACGCGCCACCACGTCCAGGGGCGGGCGACGATCGCCAGCACCCAGCCCGCCACCAGGAACAGGGTGAGCGTCGCCACGCTGGTCTCGGCGGCCAGCGCGTCCGGCCCGGTGTAGTGGGCGCGGGCCACCAGATACACGGTGAAGGCGGCCGCCGCGGCCACCGCACCGCCGGGCAGCGCGTAGCGCATCACGCGCCGCACGAAGTGGGGCCGGGCCCGCTCCCGGTTCGGGGCGAGGGCCAGGAAGAACGCCGGGACACCGATGGTCAGCGTGGACAGCAGCGTCAGATGCCGGGGCAGGAACGGGTACTCCACCTGCGCGCAGACCACCAGCACCGCCAGCAGCACCGAGTAGACGGTCTTCACCAGGAACAGGGTCGCCACCCGCGTGATGTTGCCGATCACCCGGCGGCCCTCGGCCACCACCGACGGCAGCACGGCGAAGCTGTTGTCCAGCAGCACGATCTGCGCCACCGCCCGGGTGGCCTCCGCGCCGGAGCCCATGGCCACGCCGATGTCGGCGTCCTTCAGCGCCAGGACGTCGTTCACGCCGTCCCCGGTCATCGCGACGGTGTGGCCGCTCGTCTTCAGGGCGCCCACCATCTGCCGTTTCTGCTGCGGGGTGACCCGCCCGAAGACGGTGGCCCTCTCCAGCTCGCGGGCCATGTCCTGCGGGTCGGCGGGCAGTCGGCGCGCGTCCACGGCGTCACCGCGCAGACCCACCTGGGCGGCCACCGCGCCGACCGAGACCGCGTTGTCGCCGGAGACGACCTTGGTACGGACGTCCTGCTCGGCGAAGTAGCGCAGGGTGTCGGCGGCGTCCGGACGCAGTCGCTGTTCGAGGACGACCAGCGCGGCCGGGATCACCGACCGGGTCACCTCCGCATCGTCCAGGTCGCGGCGGGCGCGGGCGAGCAGCAGCACCCGCAGGCCCTGCTCGTTCAGGCGCGCGGTCTCGGCGAGGGCGGGCGCGTCGGAGGGCAGCAGCACGTCCGGGGCGCCCAGCAGCCAGGTGCTCGACTCGCCGTCGTCCTCGATGAACACCGCACCGCTGTACTTGCGGGCGGAGGAGAACGGCAGGGACTCCACGCAGTGCCACGTCTCACCGTCCGGGCAGGCGTCGATGACCGCCTGCAGGGAGGCGTTGGGGCGCGGGTCGGACTCGCCGAGGGCGCCGAGCGCGGTGCGGACGTACGCCTCGTCGTGGCCGCCGAGCGGACGCACCTCGGCGACCCGCATCCCGCCCTCGGTGAGGGTGCCGGTCTTGTCCAGGCACACGGTGTCGACGCGGGCCAGGCCCTCGATGGCGGGCAGCTCCTGCACCAGGCACTGCCTGCGGCCCAGCCGGATCACGCCGATCGCGAAGGCGACGGAGGTGAGCAGGACCAGCCCCTCCGGGACCATGGGGACGATGCCGCCGACGGTCCGGGCCACGGAGTCCGCGAGGTCGGCGTGCTCCACGACGAGCTGGCTGATCACCAGGGCGACGGCCGTCGGCACCATCATCCAGGTGACGTACTTGAGGATGGTGGAGATGCCGCTGCGCAGCTCGGAGTGGACCAGGGTGAACCGGGAGGCCTCCTCGGCGAGCTGCGCGGCGTAGGCCTCCCGGCCGACCCGGGTGGCCTGGAAGGCGCCGCCGCCGGCGACGACGAAACTGCCGGACAGCACGGGATCACCGGGCCGTTTGGCCACCGGGTCGGCCTCGCCGGTGAGCAGCGACTCGTCGATCTCCAGCCCGTCGGCCTCCACGCAGGTGCCGTCCACGACGATCTTGTCGCCGAGGCCGACCTCGATCACGTCGTCCAGGACGATGTCGGCGGTGGACACCACGGTGGCGGTGCCGTCGCGGCGCACCGTGGGCCGGGCCTCGCCGACCACCGCGAGCGCGTCCAGGGTCTGCTTGGCCCGCCATTCCTGCAGGATGCCGATGCCGGTGTTGGCGAGGATCACGAAGCCGAAGAGGCTGTCCTGGATCGGCGCGACGCACAGCATGATCACCCACAGCACGCCGATGATCGCGTTGAAGCGGGTGAGGACGTTCGCGCGGACGATGTCGGTCAGGGACCGGCTGCTGCGGACCGGGACGTCGTTGACCTCGCCGCGGGCGACACGCTCGGCGACTTCGGCCCAGGTCAGCCCGGTCGCCGGCGGTACCTGCGCTCTGCGCGCCGGCGGCGCGGGCCCGGCACGTGCCGGCTGCGCGTCCGCGTCGAGACGGGTCATGTCATCGACGGTACGTAAGGATGCGCCGCTTCACCGCTCGAGCGGCGGCAGGGGCGCCGGTCAGTCCCGGGACGCCGGATGGCCGTCGGGCGCCGGGGTCTCCTCGCGCCGGGCCGCGGCGCGTTTGATCGCCGCGTCGCGCCGGCGGACGTACCAGATGCCGACGACACCGAGGCCGGCGCCCGTCAGGCAGGTCCACAGCCACCAGGTGTGGCCGTGGTCGGCGAACCAGCCGTAGAAGGGGAGCTGGACCAGGAAGAGGACGAACCAGACGATCGTGCCGCCGGTGATGGTGGCGACCACGGGGCCCTCCAAGGGCTCCGGTGCTTCGTGCTTGGGGGTCCACTTCGCCATGGCCTCAGCTTACGGCCCGGGGCGAGGGCGGTGTCCGGCCGCCGGGGGCCGGGGGAGGGCGGCGGGCCGGGCGGCGGACGCCGCGCCGTCCGGGTGGCAGACGCCGGGAAGACCGGGAGGCCGGTGGCCGGGAGGAACGGGAGGGCGGGTGCCGAGCGGCCTGGGAGGCGGGTGCGGCGGGGCCCGGGACAACGGCGCGGAGAGACCTGAGAGACAGGCGCAGAGATTAGCCTTTTCGGGCTTCATATGTTCATACTGAATCGGTCCGAGCTTGACCGCTTCTCTTCGTAGGAATCTACCAACGACCCCCTCGAGGGGCCTGTCGGTGACCGACGGCGGCCAGGCTCGATCACGCATGTCCCCGTCCCAGCCCCGGTACGCCCCGTACCTGCCGCATCTTCGAGGTCATTCGCATGCCCACCTCGGCCACCGCCCAGGTCCCCGCCCCCGAGACGCCGGGGACACCGCCCCGTTACGGCGCCCTGGACCGCTACTTCAAGATCTCCGAGCGGGGGAGCACCCTGGCCCGCGAGATCCGCGGCGGTTTCGCCACCTTCTTCGCGATGGCCTACATCATCGTGCTGAACCCGATCATTCTGGGCAGCGCGAAGGACATGTACGGGCACCAGCTGGACAACGGGCAGCTGGTCACCGCGACCGCCCTGACCGCCGCGTTCACCACGCTGCTCATGGGTGTCGTCGGCAATGTGCCGATCGCCCTCGCCGCCGGTCTCGGCGTCAACACCGTCGTCGCGCTGCAGCTCGCCCCGCGCATGTCCTGGCCCGACGCCATGGGCATGGTGGTGCTGGCCGGTTTCGTGGTGATGCTGCTGGTGGCCAGCGGCCTGCGGGAGCGGGTGATGGCCGCCGTGCCGTACGGCCTGCGCAAGGGCATCGCCATCGGCATCGGCCTGTTCATCATGCTGATCGGTCTGGTCGACTCCGGCTTCGTCTCCCGGATCCCGGACGCCGCCAACACCACCGTTCCGCTCCAGCTGGGCGCCGACGGCCATCTCAACGGCTGGCCGGTCCTGGTCTTCGTGCTGGGCGTGCTGCTCACGCTCGCCCTGCTGGTGCGCAAGGTGCCGGGCGCCATCCTGATCTCGATCATCGCCATGACCGTGGTCGCGGTGATCATCGAGGCGGTCGCCCAGGTGCCGTCCTGGGGTCTGACCACCCCGAAGTGGCCGGGCAACCCGGTCTCCACCCCCGACTTCGGCCTGGTCGGTCAGGTCAGCCTGTTCGGCGGGTTCGAGAAGGTCGGCGTGCTCAACGGCGTCCTGTTCGTCTTCACGGTGCTGCTGTCGTGCTTCTTCGACGCCATGGGCACGATCATGGGCATCGGCGACGAGGCGAAGCTCACCGACGCCGAGGGGCAGATGCCGGGCATCAACCGGGTCCTGTTCGTCGACGGCATCGCGGTCGCGGCCGGCGGTGCGACCTCCTCCTCCGGCACCACCTGCTTCGTGGAGTCCACGGCGGGCGTCGGCGAGGGCGCGCGGACCGGCTTCGCCAACGTCGTCACCGGCGTGCTGTTCGCCCTCTCCCTCTTCCTGGTGCCGGTGGCCACCATGGTCCCGTCCCAGGCGGCCACCCCCGCCCTGGTCGCGGTCGGCTTCCTGATCCTGGCCGGCTCCATCCGGGAGATCGACTGGTCGGACTTCACCATCGCCATCCCGGCCTTCGTGACGATGCTGATGATGCCGTTCACCTACTCCATCACCAACGGCATCGGCATGGGCTTCATCACCTTCGTGGTGCTGCGCCTGGCCACCGGTCGTGCCCGGGAGATCCCGGTGGCGATGTACGTGGTGGCGGCGGTCTTCGCCTTCTACTACCTGATGCCGGCCCTGAACCTGACCTGACCCGTGGGCCCGGCCCGCCAAGCGGTCCCGCGGGGTCAGGTGACCCCGTAGAACCGCTCCGTCTCCTCGACGGCGGCCTGGAACCGTTCGTCGAAATCACTGCGGATGAGCGTCCGGACGACATAGTCCTGGACGCTCATTCCTCTTCTGGCGGCATGACGGCGGAGCCGCTCGAGCAGCTCGCGGTCCATGCGCAGGCTGAGCACGCTGGTGGCCATGGAGTCGAGGGTTGCCGCGATGATCGGCGCCCTGTGGTGCGTTTCCGGCCTACATCACTCGTACGGGTGATTCTCGGCGGACACGAACGGCGCAGTGGCCAGGATCACTGCCAGACGGGTGATATGCATTGGTATTTAGCTAGGGTAATGAGTTACCCTAAAGACCATGCCGGACCTTAGCCATGGCGACGACGCGGCCGCCGTGAACTCGCTGCGCTCCGCCCTCATGCGACTCTCCCGCCGTCTCAAGCACCAGCGGGTGGACGAGTCGCTCAGCCCCACCGAGATGTCGGTGCTCGGCACCCTTGCCAACTGCGGCAGCGCCACCCCGGGCGAGCTGGCCCGCAAGGAGCACGTGCAGCCGCCGTCGATGACCCGCATCGTGGCCCTGCTGGAGGCCAAAGGGCTGGTCCGTCTGGAGCCGCACCCCGAGGACCGGCGCCAGAAGGTCGTCACCCAGACGGAGCAGGCCGTCACGATGCTGGAGGAGAGCCGCCGCAAGCGGAACGCCTTCCTGGCCGGTCTGATCGACGGTCTCGACGACGACGAATGGGCGAAGCTGCGCGCGGCCGCTCCCGTGCTGGAGAAGCTCGCTCATCTGTAAGCACGCCCAGCGAGGAGGCGAACCCTTTTGAGTACGGGATCGGGAGACAACTCGGCCCCCGCACCGACCACCCACGATTCCCAGACCTCCACCGACTCCCCCCGTAATTCCTCGATGTTCAGCTCCCTGAAGATCAGGAACTACCGCCTGTTCTTCCTGGGGCAGGTCGTCTCCAACACCGGCACCTGGATGCAGCGCATCGCCCAGGACTGGTTGGTGCTCAGTCTCACCGGTTCCTCCGCCGCGGTCGGCATCACCACCGCCCTGCAGTTCCTGCCGATGCTGCTGTTCGGCCTGTACGGCGGCGTCCTCGTCGACCGCCTGCCCAAGCGGCCGACCCTGCTGTGCACCCAGTCCGTGATGGCCCTGACCGGCCTCGCGCTCGCCGGCCTCACCCTGTCCGGCCACGTCCAGGTCTGGCACGTCTACCTCGCCGCCTTCGTCATGGGCCTGGCCACCGTCCTGGACAACCCGGCCCGCCAGACCTTCGTCTCGGAGATGGTCGGCCCGCAGCAGCTGCAGAACGCGGTCAGCCTCAACTCCGCGAACTTCCAGTCCGCCCGGCTCATCGGCCCCGCCGTCGCCGGCGTGATGATCACCTCGGTGGGCACCGGCTGGGCCTTCCTCGTCAACGGCCTGTCCTTCGCCGCCCCCATCACCGGCCTGCTGCTCATGCGCGCCCGTGAGCTGCACGTCGTCGAGCGCGCCCCGCGCGGCAAGGGTCAGCTCCGCGAGGGCCTGCGCTACGTCGCCGGCCACCCGAACCTGCTCTGGCCGATCGTGCTGGTCGGCTTCATCGGCACCTTCGGTTTCAACTTCCCGGTGTGGCTGTCCGCCTACGCCGACGACGTCTTCCACGCGGGCGCCGGCGCCTACAGCCTGTTCAACACCGTGATGGCGGTCGGCTCCCTGGCCGGAGCGCTGCTCGCCGCCCGCCGCGGCACCGCCCGGCTGCGCCTGCTGATCGCGGCGGCCGCCGCCTTCGGCGCGCTGGAGATCGTCGCCGCGGTGGCCCCGGAGTACTGGCTGTTCGCCCTGCTGATGGCGCCGATCGGGGTCTTCGGTCTGACGGTCAACGTCACCGCGAACACCACGGTGCAGATGGGCACCGCCCCTGCCATGCGCGGCCGGGTGATGTCCCTGTTCATGATGGTCTTCGTGGGCGGCACCCCGCTGGGCGCGCCGCTGGTCGGCTGGATGACCGACACCTGGGGCGCCCGCGCCGGCTTCGCCGTGGGCGGGGCGATCTCCCTCGTCGCGGCCGTCACCATCGGCCTGCTGCTGGCCCGCGCGGGCGGGCTGCGGCTGTCGGTGGGCTGGAACCACGGCCACCCGCAGGTGCGATTCGTGCCGAAGGAGGGCCGGGAGGAACTGGCCCCGGCGGCCTGAGGACCGCTGACGCACGCCCCGCGAACGGCCGGGGGACCGCGCCGTCGTCCACCGGATCGCGGGGCGCTGCCGGGGATCCGCGCACTGGAGCGCGGGGCGACCGCCGGGGACACTGGCCCCATGAGACTCTTCGCGGCGCTGGTGCCGCCGGACGACGTCGTCGACCGGCTCGCCCGCACGGTCGCCGAACTGCGGCGGCTGCCCGGCGCCGACGGCCTGCGCTGGACCGGACGCCCGGGCTGGCACCTCACCCTCGCCTTCTACGGCGAGGTGGACGCCGACACCGTCCCCGAGCTGTCGGACCGGCTGGGCCGCGCGGCCGGACGCACCCCCGCCTTCTCGCTCGCCCTGCGCGGCGGCGGGCAGTTCGGGCGGGGCAGCGCCCTGTGGGCCGGCGCGGACGGCGATCTGCGCACCCTGGGGCTGCTGGCCTCCCGAGCGGAGGCGGCCGCCCGCAAGGCCGGAGTGCCGATGGGCGAGCACCGGCCCTACACGGCGCATCTGACGGTGGCGCGCGGCCGCGGCCGCCACACGGTGGACGTCCGGCCCTGGGTGCGGGCGCTGCAGGACTTCTCCAGCCGGCCGTGGACCGTGGACGAGCTGCTGCTCGTGCGCAGCCTGCTCCCCGGGTCCGGGGTGCCGGGTGCACAGCCCCGCTATGAAACGGTCGGCCGCTGGCCGCTGAACGGGGCCCGATAGTCTCGAAGGGTGGACCCGAAAACCCGGAACCGGATCATGGCCGGTGCGCTCGTGCTGATGTTGGCTGTCGTCGCCCTGGCGGCCGCGCTCGGCAAGTGAAGCCGGGCACGGCCGTCGACGGTCACCGGTGACCGGTGGCCCGAGGGCGTCTCACCAGGCGAAGGCCTCCGGGGACGGACCCGGGCCCGGGAAGATCTCGTCCAGGCCGGCCAGCAGTTCCTCGCCGAGCTTCAGCTCCACCGCCCGCAGCGCGGACCGGAGCTGTTCGGCGGTGCGCGGGCCGATGATGGGCCCCGTCACCCCGGGACGGGTGAGCAGCCAGGCCAGCGCGACCTCGCCGGGCCGCAGACCGTGCTTGTCGACCAGGTTCTCGTAGGCCTGGATCCTCGCCCGCTGGGCCGGGTCGTTCAGCGCGTCGGCCGCGCGGCCGGAGGAGCGGCGCCCGCCCTCGGTCTCCTTCTTGATCACTCCGCCGAGCAGCCCGCCGTGCAGCGGCGACCAGGGGATGACACCGAGGCCGTAGTCCCGCGCGGCCGGGATGACCTCCATCTCGGCGCGCCGCTCGGCCAGGTTGTACAGGCACTGCTCGCTCACCAGGCCGATGGTGCCGCCGCGGCGCGCGGCGATCTCGTTCGCCTGGGCGATCTTGTAGCCGGGGAAGTTGGACGAGCCGACGTACAGGATCTTGCCCTGCTGGACGAGGACGTCGACGGCCTGCCAGATCTCCTCGAACGGGGTGTCCCGGTCGATGTGGTGGAACTGGTAGACGTCGATGTGATCGGTCTGCAGCCGCTTCAGGCTGGCGTCGACGGCCCGGCGGATGTTCAGCGCCGAGAGCTTGTCGTGGTTGGGCCACGCGGGACCGTCCTGGCCCATGGTGCCGTACACCTTGGTCGCCAGGACCACCTTGTCGCGGCGGTCACCGCCCTTGGCGAACCAGTTGCCGATGATGGTCTCGGTGCGGCCCTTGTTTTCGCCCCAGCCGTAGACGTTGGCGGTGTCGAAGAAGTTGATGCCGGCGTCCAGCGCCTCGTCCATGATCGCGTGGCTGTCCGCCTCGTCGGTCAGCGGACCGAAGTTCATGGTGCCGAGGACCAGCCGGCTGACCTTGCAACCGGTGCGTCCGAGCTGCGTGTATTCCATGGTCCCCAAGCCAACGCCGGGGAACGGCCCAGGACAAGATCCAAAGCCGGTCGGTCGCGCGGAACCTCACCGGTGTGCAGGACGAGACCGACGGGGTGGCGGTCATGTCGCCGTCGGTGCCGAAGGCGACGGTCAGTCGCCGAGGCGGTCGCCGTCCCGGGGCCGGCGGTACCGGTGGCACGTTCCCTGGCAGGGACCGACCACGAGGTGGACGGGTGCCTCAGCGGTGGCGTACGCGGCCGGCTGCCGTACGTACGGACGCGCGCACCCGCGCGGTACAACAGGCCGCACGTCCGCAAGGACACGCCGCTGCCCGCTCATGCCGTGCGCGGGGCCGCGTACTCCCCTCCGATGCCCCACGCCTGATGCAGTGTCGCGGCGAACGCCGCCGCGAGGGCGTGCTCGCCGCGCTCGTTGGGGTGGGTGCCGTCGTAGGTGTGGGTGTCGATGGCGTAGTCGTCCGGCGGGGACGCCAGCAGCAGCGGGGAGCGGGGCTCGTCCAGGTCGGCCACGGTCTTGGCCAACAGTTGGTTGAACAGGTCCACCTGGGCGGCGAACGGCTCGTCCTCGCGGGCACGGATGTTGGGGATCACCGGCAGCAGGATCATCCGGATGCGGTCGTTCGCGGCCCGGGCGCCCGCCACGAAGGCGCGCACGTTGGCGATGGTCTGCCCGGCGTCGGTGTAGAAACCGAGGTCGATCAGGCCCAACGACACCAGCAGCACGTCCGCGCGGCAGGTGCGCACCGCGTCCTCGACGACCGGGGCCATGTGGATCCAGCCCTCGCCCCAGCCGGCCAGATGGCAGCGGGGGAAGCCGGGGTCACGGCCGGCGTAGTCGAGGGAGACCGGCGCGTCGGCGGCCTTGTCGTACAGCGCTTCGCGGGGGCCCACCAAGGTGAACTCCCCGTCGCAGGTGGCGCGCAGATGCTGCCACAGCCGGTAGCGCCAGGTGTGCTCCCCCGCGCTGCCGATCGTCATGGAGTCACCGATGGGCATGAACCTGAGCATTCGCTCATCATGGACGACTCCGAGCGCGCGTGTCGCGTGACGTCCCCCACGGGCGGGATGTGCACGCCTGAGGCTTGACGGTCCCGGACCGGCCCGCACGGCGCGCGGGGGATGGCAGGCTTGGCCCATGCGCCGACCGTCCGTCCTGTTCGCCACGGTCCTCCTCGCCGGGGGCCTGTCCGCCGCGCCCGCCCTCGCCGCCGACGGGAACCAGAGCTTCACGATCAAGGATCCGCGGATCACGGAGTCCAGCGGGCTCGCCGCCTCGCGGCTGCATCCCGGTATCTACTGGACGCACAACGACAGCGACGACGGCCCCTACCTGTACGCCGTGGACAGCGCCACCGGCAGGACGGTCGCCCGCATCACGCTCAGCGGCATCGGCTCGCCCCGCGACGTGGAGGCCATCTCCATCGGCCCCGGCAACCAGATCTACGTCGGCGACATCGGCGACAACCTCGGCGGCACGTGGCCCTACGTCTGGATCTACCGGCTGCCCGAGCCGGAGAAGCTGGTGGACCAGACCGTCCGGGCCACGCAGTACGTGGTGAAGTACTCCGACGGCCCCCGCGACGCCGAGTCGCTGATCGTGGACCCGAAGACCGGACGCCCGTACATCATCGACAAGCACCAGGACGGCGGCCACCTGTACGAGGGCCCGGCGCAGCTGTCGCCCACCGGCGTCAACGTCTTCCGGCCCGTCGCCCCCGTCGACCTGTGGGCCACCGACGCGGCCCTGTCCCCGGACGGCACCCAGCTCGCCGTGCGCGGCTACTTCGGAGGGATCTACTACGACTGGAACGGCGGGAAGATCGAGCGCAAGGGACGGCTGAACGTCCCGCTGCAACGGCAGGGCGAGTCGATCACCTACAGCGCCGACGGCACGCATCTGCTCTACGGCAGCGAGGGCGCCGACAGCCCGGTGACGGCGGAGAAGGCGCCGGGCGGCGGGGCGGGCGACGGCGGCGCCACCACACCGTCCCCGAGCGGCAGTTCGGGCCTGTCCGGTGCGGTGGGCGACCACGGCACGCCGCTCACGCTCGGTGCCCTGGCCGCGGTCGCGGTCGTGGTCCTCGCGGGCATCGGAGTGCTGCGGCGGCGACGGGGCTGAGGGCAGTGAGCCGGGAAAGACGGGGCTGAGGGCAGAGAGCCGGGAAAGACGGGGCTGAGGGCAGAGAGCCGGGAAAGACGGGGCTGAGGGCAGAGAGCCGGGAAACGCGAAGGGCGCCCGGTGGATCACCGGGCGCCTTGTCGCGGTCGTGACACCGCATCGGGCCGCACACAGGTCGTGCACGCCGTACACACTGCCGAACGGCGGTCGGCGGTCGGCGGGTTGCCGGTCGACGGTCGGCCGTGGACGGGCGGCTACAGCTTCTCGATCACGTAGTCGATGCACGTGGTCAGCGCCTCGATGTCGGCCGGGTCGACGGCCGGGAACATCGCGATGCGCAGCTGGTTGCGGCCGAGCTTGCGGTACGGCTCGGTGTCCACGATGCCGTTGGCCCGCAGCGCCTTGGCGACGGCGGCGGCGTCGATGTCGTCGGAGAAGTCGATCGTGCCGATGACCTGGGACCGCTTGGCCGGGTCGGCCACGAACGGGGTGGCGTACTTGGCCTCCTCCGCCCAGGTGTACAGCCGGGTCGAGGAGTCCTTGGTGCGGGCGGTGGCCCAGTCCAGACCGCCCTGGCCGTTGATCCACTCCAGCTGCTTGTCGAGCAGGAAGAGCGTGGCGAGGGCCGGGGTGTTGTACGTCTGGTTCTTGCGGGAGTTGTCGATCGCCGTGGGCAGCGAGAAGAACTCGGGGATGTGCCGGCCGGAGGCGTGGATGCGCTCGGCGCGCTCGATCGCGGCCGGGGAGAAGATGCCGATCCACAGGCCGCCGTCGGAGGCGAAGGACTTCTGCGGGGCGAAGTAGTAGACGTCGGTCTCGGCGATGTCGACCGGCAGACCGCCGGCGCCGCTGGTGGCGTCCACCAGGACCAGCGCGCCCTCGTCGGCGCCCGCGACCCGCTCGATGGGCATGGCCACGCCGGTGGAGGTCTCGTTGTGGGTGAAGGCGTACACGTCCACGCCGGCCTCGGCCTGCGGCTCCGGGTGGGTGCCCGGGTCGGTGGCGATGACGGTCGGCTCGGCCAGCCACGGGGCCTTCTGCGCGGCCTTGGCGAACTTGGAGGAGAACTCGCCGAAGCTGAGGTGCTGCGACTTGTTCTCGATCAGACCGTGGGTCGCGATGTCCCAGAACGCGGTGGAGCCGCCGTTGCCGAGGATCACCTCGTAGCCGTCGGGGAGCCGGAACAGCTCACGGATGCCCTCACGCACCTGGCCGACCAGGTTCTTCACCGGGGCCTGACGGTGGGAGGTGCCCATGAGGGACGTGCCCGTGGCGGCGAGGGCGTTCAGCGCCTCGGTCCGCACCTTGGAGGGACCCGCGCCGAAACGTCCGTCCGCGGGCTTGATGTCAGAGGGAATCCGGATCTCAGCCACGTGCCGGAGGGTATCTCCTCGGCGAAACCGGGCCGAATGGTGTCCGTTCGATGAGACGACGAGCGCCGCCTCGTGGACTGGTCGGGATCTACGAAGAGCGGCGGGGCGCGGTCGTCCGTGTTCACCCGAAATGGGGAGTGGGTGGCCTCTGGGGGCGGGGTGACGAGATGCGGGGCCGAGCGGGTCGGGGTGGAGTGACGAGATGCGGGGCCGAGCGGGTCGGGGGCGACGAGGCAGGGCGCCCTAGCGGGCGGGGCGGGTGTCCTGCCGTTGCTTCCGTTCCGTGGGTGCGCGCCGTGGCCCCTCGTTGCGTGGTCGTGCCGGACGGGGACGTGGGCATGCTGACACCATGAGCGATCAGCATGCCCCGCACGGATCCGCCGGTGACGACGGTGACACGGGCGATCTCGCGGCCCGGCTGCGCCGGCACGTCCGCGGGGAGGTGCGGTGCGACACCACCGCGCGGGCCCTGGTGACCATGGACGCCTCCAACTACCGCAGGGTCCCGTTGTGCGTGGTCGCGCCGCGGGACGCCGACGACGTGTCGGCGGTGCTCGAGGTGTGCCGGGAGCGTGGGGTGCCGGTGGTGGCGCGCGGCGGCGGCACCTCCATCGCCGGGCAGGCGACCGGCACCGGCGTGGTCCTGGACTTCACCCGGTACATGAACCGGCTGCTGGACCTCGACCCGGACGCGCGGACCGCCGTCGTCCAGCCCGGCCTGGTCCTGGACCGGCTGCAGGAGGCCGCCGCACCGCACGGGCTGCGCCTCGGGCCCGACCCGTCCACGCACAGCCGCTGCACCCTCGGCGGCATGATCGGCAACAACTCCTGCGGCTCCCACTCCGTGGCCTGGGGCACGACCGCGGACAACGTGCGCGAGCTGTCGGTGGTCACCGCGCGCGGCGAGCGCCTGCGGCTCGGCCGGAACTGGGCCGGGGCACCGGGCGGACTGCGGGAGCTGGTGGAGGGCGAACTGGCCCGGCTGCGCACCGGCTTCCCGCAGCTGCCCCGGCGCATCTCCGGGTACGCCCTGGACGCCCTGCTGCCGGAGCGAGGCGCGGACGTGGCACGGTCCTTCTGCGGCTCCGAAGGCACCCTCGCACTGCTCACCGAGGCCGTCGTGGACCTCGTGCAGGCACCTGCCGCACGGGCGCTGGCGGTGCTGGGGTACGCCGACGAGAGCGCGGCCGCCGAGGCCGCCGCCCAGCTGCTGCCGCTCGAGCCGCTCACCGTGGAGGGCATGGCCCGGGACCTGGTGCCCGGAGCCGGGACCGCCCTGCCCCGCGGTGACGCCTGGCTGTTCGTGGAGACCGGCGGGCGGACGGAGGGCGAGGCACGCGCCAGGGCCGAGGCGATCGTGCGCGCCGCCGACGTCGTCGACGCGCAGGTGGTGACCGACCCGGCCGGGCAGCGCGCGCTGTGGCGCATCCGGGAGGACGCCAGCGGCACCGCCACCCGGATGCCCGACGGTTCGGAGGCCTGGCCCGGCTGGGAGGACTGCGCGGTGCCGCCCGCCCGGCTCGGCGACTACCTGCGGGAGTTCCGCGCCCTGCTCACCGCCCACGGGCTGCGCGGCACCCCCTACGGGCACTTCGGGGACGGCTGCATCCACGTCCGCATCGACTTCGACCTGCTGACCGAGGCGGGCGTCGCCCGCTTCCGGCGCTTCTCGGAGGAACTGGCGGACCTGGTGGTGGCGCACGGCGGCTCGCTGTCCGGGGAGCACGGCGACGGCCAGGCCCGCGCCGAGCTGCTGCCGAAGATGTACGGCCCCGAGACGGTGGCCCTGTTCGAGCGGACCAAGGCCGTCTGGGACCCGGACGACCTGCTCAACCCGGGGATGCTGGTCCGCCCCGCCCCGCTGGACGCCTCGCTGCGGTTCGCCGTGCTGCCCGGAGAGCCGGTCGAGGTGGCCTTCGGCTACCCGGCCGACGGCGGCGACTTCACCGCCGCGGTGCGCCGCTGCGTGGGCGTCGCCAAGTGCCGCACCACACAGGCGCAGGGCGCGGCGGTGATGTGCCCGTCGTTCCGGGCGACCGGCGAGGAGGAGCACTCCACGCGCGGGCGTGCCCGGCTGCTGCACGAGATGCTCGCCGGGGAGCTGATCACCGACGGCTGGCGCTCCACCGAGGTCAGGGACGCGCTCGATCTGTGCCTGTCCTGCAAGGGCTGCCGCTCCGACTGCCCCGTCGGGGTCGACATGGCCACCTACAAGGCGGAGTTCCTGCACCACCACTACGCGGGGCGGCGCCGCCCGGCCGCCCACTACAGCATGGGACGGCTCCCGCAGTGGCTGCGCTGGACGGCCCGCACCCGCACCGCCCCGCTCGTCAACGCCCTCACCGCTCTGCGTCCCCTGGCCGCCGTGGCCAAGCGGGTCGCCGGCATCGCTCCCGAGCGGGACGTCCCGCACCTGGCCGCCGAGCCGTTCACCCGGTGGTGGCGCCGCCGGCGGCCGCGGTCCGATGCGGGGGCGGGCGAGCTGGTCGTGCTGTGGCCGGACACCTTCACCGAGCACTTCTCGCCCTCGGTGGGCCGGGCAGCGGTACGGGTGCTGGAGGCGGCCGGGCTGCGGGTGGCGCTGCCGCCGACCCTGCGCCTGCCCCGGCCGCCGGTCGGCGACGGGCGGTCGGTCACCGTGAACCCCGTCGCCCTGCTGCGCGGCCGCGGCCGGGTGTGCTGCGGTCTGACGTACATCTCCACGGGCCAGCTCGACCGGGCCCGTACGGTGCTGCGCCGCACCCTGGATCTGATGGACCCGGTGCTGCGCAGCTCGGCCCCCGTGGTCGTGCTGGAGCCGAGCTGTGCCGCCGCCCTGCGCTCCGACCTGCCCGAACTGCTGCCCGACGACCCGCGCGCCCATGCCCTGGCCGCGCGCGTGGTGACCTTCGCCGAGACCCTCCAGCGGCACGCGCCGCACTGGACGCCGCCCCGGGTGGACCGCCCGGTCGCCGGGCAGACCCACTGCCATCAGCACGCCGTGCTGGGCGACACGGCGGACCGCCGGCTGCGCGCGGCCGCGGGCCTGCACGGCGACCTCTCGGGCGGCTGCTGCGGCCTGGCCGGCGATTTCGGTTTCACCGCGGGCCACTTCGAGGTGTCCCGGGCCTGCGCCGAGGAGCAGCTGCTGCCGGCGGTGCGGCAGGCCGCGAAGGGCACGGTGGTCCTGGCGGACGGCTTCTCCTGCCGCACCCAACTGGCCCAGCTGGCCGGGGTACGGGCCCGGCATCTGGCGGAGACGCTGGCCGAGGCCCTGGACGCCGTCGAGGGGCCGGGCTCGGGGAGCGGGAACCCGGCGGAGCGGGAACCCGGCGGGTCCAGGGGTGACACCGGGGAAGGGACACGGTGACGCCAGAGGACGGACACGGTGACGCCAGAGGACGGACACGGTGACGCCAGAGGACGGACACGGTGACGCCAGAGGACGGACACGGTGACGCCACGGGAGGGACTCGGCGGCACCAGGGGAGGGGCGCGGTGACGCCGCTTCGGTGGCCGGCCTCCGACGCCCGCAAAGCCGATCCGGTGACCACGCCGGGGCGGCACCGGCGGCCGGCACCGCCTCCTGCCGCAAGACAGCCGAGACGGCCGACACGGGCCGACACGGGCAGAGACGGGCCGACACGGGCCGGGACGGCCAGGACGGCCGAGGCGGTCGAGACAGTTGCGTCTGCGTTTCTCACCCCTGACGCGGGCCACTACGCTGAGCGTTTCGGGGTGACTCGTCCCGCGCGGACCCACCCGAGAAGCGCCCCGACGTGACCCCGAGACAGACCCGTACGCCCTCGCCTTCCTGGACCG
The DNA here is from genome assembly GCF_045209695.1 of Streptomyces thermoviolaceus. NCBI lineage: Bacteria > Bacillati > Actinomycetota > Actinomycetes > Kitasatosporales > Streptomycetaceae > Streptomyces > Streptomyces thermoviolaceus. The sequence goes on from NZ_CP109280.1 coordinate 3,471,590, forward strand.
CCCGTGAGCACGCCCCGTACCGCCACCGGGTCCTCACCGGACCCGGTCACCACCGCCCCGGGACCCGGCGGAACTCCCCGCCCCAAGGGACGGTTCGCCTCGCTCGGTCCGGTCGGCCTGGTGCTCGCCGGCGGCGTCTCCGTGCAGTTCGGCGGCGCACTGGCGGTGAGTCTGATGCCGCGCGCGGGCGCGCTCGGCGTCGTGACCCTGCGGCTGCTGGTCGCCGCGGTCGTGCTGCTCGCGGTCTGCCGGCCCCGGCTGCGCGGGTACTCGCGCTCCGACTGGGGCACGGTCGTCGTGTTCGGCATCGCGATGGCCGCGATGAACGGCCTCTTCTACCAGGCCGTCGCCCGCATCCCGCTCGGTCCCGCCGTCACCCTGGAGGTGCTCGGCCCGCTCGCCCTGTCCGTGCTGGCCTCCCGCCGGCTGATCAACGTGCTGTGGGCGGGGCTGGCGCTGTGCGGGGTGTTCCTCCTGGGCGGCGGAGGCTTCGACGGGCTCGACGCCGCCGGCGTCGGCTTCGCGCTGGGCGCGGGCGCCATGTGGGCGGCGTACATCGTCTTCAGCGCGCGGACCGGGCGGCGCTTCCCGCAGGCCGACGGGCTGGCCCTGGCGATGGCGGTCGGCGCGGTGCTGTTCCTGCCGCTCGGCATCGCCGAGTCGGGGGCGAAACTCGTGGACCCGACGACGTTCGGGCTGGGCGCGGCGGTGGCGGTGCTGTCGTCCGTGCTGCCCTACACCCTCGAACTGCTCGCGCTGCGCCGCCTGCCCGCCTCCACCTTCGCGATCCTGATGAGCCTGGAGCCGGCCATCGCCGCCACGGCCGGGTTCCTGGTGCTCGGCCAGGCCCTCGTGCCGCTGGAGGTGGTCGCGATCGCCCTGGTCATCGTGGCCAGCATGGGCGCGGTGCGCACACAGGCCGGGCGGGGCGCACGATCCCGCCCGGCCCGCGACTCCTGACCGCCGGGGCTGTTCGCCGCGCGGGGCCGCGCCGTACGGCGGACCGGCGCGAGCCCTCCCGCCGGTCCGGCTCAGTGCGGGAACGTGGGCTCAGTGCGCGAGGTGGCCGTACCCCGGGATCTCACGCACGCTGCGCGGGCCCGGACCCACATAGCGGGCCGTGGGGCGCACCAGGCGGCCGGTGCGCTTCTGCTCCAGGATGTGCGCCGACCAGCCCGCGGTGCGCGCGCAGGTGAACATCGAGGTGAACAGGTGCGCCGGCACCTCGGCGAAGTCCAGCACGATCGCCGCCCAGAACTCCACGTTGGTGGCCAGCACCCGGTCCGGGCGACGGTTGTGCAGCTCCTCCAGCGCCGCCTTCTCCAGTGCCTCGGCCACCTCGAAGCGCGGCGCGCCCAGCTCACGGGCGGTACGGCGCAGCACCCGCGCCCGCGGGTCCTCCGCCCGGTAGACGCGGTGGCCGAAGCCCATCAGCCGCTCACCGCGGTCCAGTGCCGCCTTGACGTAGCCCTCGGCGTCCCCGGTCCGCTCGATCTCCTCGATCATGCCCAGCACCCGGGAGGGCGCCCCGCCGTGCAGCGGGCCGGACATCGCGCCCACCGCCCCGGACAGGGCCGCCGCCACGTCCGCTCCGGTGGAGGCGATGACCCGGGCGGTGAACGTGGAGGCGTTCATGCCGTGCTCGGCGGCCGACGTCCAGTAGGCGTCCACGGCCGCCACATGCTTCGGGTCCGGCTCCCCGCGCCAGCGGATCATGAACCGCTCGGTGATGGTGCGGGCCTTGTCGATCTCCCGCTGCGGCACCATCGGCAGCCCCTGTCCGCGTGCCGACTGGGCGACGTAGGACAGCGCCATCACCGCCGCCCGGGCCAGGTCCTCGCGGGCCTGCTCGGCGTCGATGTCCAGCAGCGGTCTCAGTCCCCACACCGGCGCCAGCATCGCCAGCGCGGCCTGGACGTCCACCCGTACGTCACCCGAGTGGACGGGGATCGGGAACGGCTCGGCGGGCGGCAGCCCCGGGTCGAAGGCGCCGTCGACGAGCAGCCCCCACACGTTCCCGAAGGAGACGTGCCCCACCAGCTCCTCGATGTCGACACCCCGGTACCGGAGGGCGCCGCCCTCCTTGTCCGGTTCGGCGATCTCCGTCTCGAACGCGACGACTCCCTCGAGTCCGGGCACGAAATCGGACATCAGGCGGCTCCTCGTGGTCGGTGCGGCAGAGGGTGCGTGCACTGGATGACGACGGCCCAGTGCCGGCGGGTCGGGAATGCGGCGGTGTGGGTTGCGTGGGACGTGCGGGCCCGAGCGGTCCGCGGTGGGTACGCCGGCGCGCGGACCGGGACGGCACCCGAGTGAGTGCCCCGCGTGGCCGGCTCTCACCCGGCCGGGGACGGGAGCAGCACCATAACCCCGGGTGCCACGATTGAGGAGGGTCTGCGACACCCGGTGCCATGCGTGAGACGGGACACCTCCGCCGCCGGATGCCGCCGGGCATGGGGCAAGATGACCGCGTGACCGCTCCAGACGCCGGAACACCAGACGCCGGACCGCACGACGTCCGGGACGCCGAAGCAGCGCAGGCGCAGGAGACCGCGCCGTTCGACCTGGCCGCCATGCGGAAGCACTACCGTGCGGAGGGCCTGACCGAGGCGGACCTGGCCGCCACCCCGGTGGAGCAGTTCGCCCGCTGGTTCCGGCAGGCCGCCGCGGAGGCACACCTGTTCGAGCCGAACGCCATGGTGGTCTCCACCGCCGACGCCGAGGGCCGGCCCAGCTCCCGCACCGTGCTGCTCAAGCACTTCGACGAGCAGGGCTTCGTCTTCTACACGAACTACCACTCCCGCAAGGCCCGCGACCTCGCCGAGAACCCGTACGTGTCGCTGCTGTTCCCCTGGCACCCCATGGCCCGCCAGGTCATCGTCCAGGGCGTGGCCCGCCGCACCGGACGGGACGAGACCGCCGCGTACTTCCGCACCCGCCCGCACGGCTCCCAGCTGGGCGCCTGGGCCAGCGCCCAGTCGACGGTCATCGCGAGCCGGGCGGAACTCGACGCCTCCTACGCCGCCCTGGCCGCCCGCTACCCGGAGGGCGAGCAGGTCCCCGTCCCGCCGCACTGGGGCGGTTTCCGGGTCGTGCCCGAGTCCGTGGAGTTCTGGCAGGGACGGGAGAACCGCCTCCACGACCGGCTGCGCTACGTCGCCGGACCGGACGGCGACTGGCGCGTGGAGCGGCTCAGCCCCTGAATCGCGGGCCCGGGACCTTTCCGTGCACGCAGACGGTCTGTGCACGCAGACGGTCCGTGCACGGAGACGGTCCGGGACGGTCCGTGCACGGGGACGGCCTGGGACGGTCCGTGCACGGGGACGGTCTGGGACGGTCTGTGCACGCAGACGGCCCGCGAGCTGGGTCCTGGCGCCTGGGGCGCAAGGAGCCGGCCGGACGTACCGGCAGCTCGCGGGCCGGGTGACTGCTTGGGATTGGGCCGGCTGCACGCATCGCGCACGTGCTGGTCCGGCACCGCACTCGGTGGGTGACGGGCCGCTAGCCCGCAGCCACCTCACGCGTCCGGTAGTCAAACATCTGCCGAACCACCTCCCTTCTCGTGTACCGCCACCCTAGGAACCGCCTCGGCGGCGCTCAACCGCTTTTTCCCCGCCCGCGCTCAGAGCCAGGTCCAGGGCGGCGGCGACATGTGCGGCGACGTCCTCGGCGTGGGCGGTGTCGCCACGGTCGAAGGAGGAACGGCTGGGGCCGCGCAGGAAGGTGAGGACCCCGAGGGTGCGGCCCCGGCTGCGCAGCGGGGTGCACAACGCGTGCACGGTCTCCGCCGGCCACTGGCGGGCCAGGGCCCAGGAGCGGGCGCGGTCGGCCGTCGTCGTGCCCGCACCGGCCCGCACGGAAGAACCCCGCTCGAGGCACTGCAGCGCGGGGTGCCCCTCCCCGTAGCCGACGGGCAGGCCCGCACGGCCGGTGACCACGCTGGGCCCGGCACCGGTGGCCGGGGTGGCGGCGACACGGACCAGCCGCACCGGAGTTCTCTCCGCCTTCTCCGTGGTCTCCGTCTCCGCCTTCTCCACGGCGTCGTCCGGCGGTGCCGGGCCGCTCACCCGGTCCAGCAGGGCGTGGTCGGCGAACCCGGCCAGCGCGAAGTCGAGGTGGGTGGTGGCGGCGTCCCACGGGTCCTCGCACTCGGCGGCGACCCGGACGGCGCGGTGCAGCTGCTGGGTACGGAACCGCAGCAGCGCCGCCTCCTGCTCGGCCCGCTTGGTGTCGGTGACGTCGGTGAACAGCCAGGCCACCCCCAGCGGAACCGGTTCTTCGGCGAGCGGGGACGACAACCGGACGAAGCCGCTGCGCCAGCAGCGGCGCCGCTCGCCCTCCGGGCCGCGCACCCCCACCCAGATCTCCGCGGGCGCCGGCGGCGCACCCTCCGCCAGAACGTGGGCCAGCGCGCTCTCCAGTTCCTCCACGCCCCGGCACAGCAGGTCGCCCAGCGGACGGCCGAGCGCGGCCGTGCGGCCGACGCCGAGGGCGCGGGCCGCGTGCGCGTTGACGACGGCCGGCCGCAGATCGGCGTCGACCAGGACCACACCCCAGGCGGCGTTCTCGAACAGCGCCTCGCTGAGCGCGATGGACCGCTCCAGGTCGATCTGCGCATGCACCTCGCTGAAGGCGCAGTACACGCCCGCGGGTGTGCCGTCGGGGCCGCGCACGGCCGCGGACTGGGTGCGCACCAGGACCCGGCGGCCGTCCTTGGTGACCAGCGCGAACTCGTCCACCTGGCGGCCGGGCGCGTGCATCGCCGACATCAGCCGCCGTTCGACCTCCTCGGCGTCCGCGCTGCGCACCGCCCACCCGGCGAAGCCGTGCCGGCCGACCGCCTCGGCGGCGCTCCAGCCGAGGATGCGCTCGGCCTCGCGGTTCCAGTGGGTGACGGTGCCGTGCGCGTCGAAGGCGCACAGCGCCGCGTCCATGCCGTCGAGCAGGGCGGCGAGCAGATCGGCGCCGGCACCGTCGGCCGGGCCGGCGGCGTCCTGCTCGCCCGGGCCGCGCTGCTCCCGCGGTCCGGCACGGTCCGGTCCGGGACCGTCCGGCGGGATCGCGTCCGCGGCCCCACTGCGCCGGGAAGCACTCACCTCAACCCCCACTGCAGGTGCGTCCGCACGTACGGTGCGCGGATCCGCTCACTGGCCATCATTCAACTCGAACGTGACGCAGCGCACACCGGGTTCCCCAAGATCGGTCGGCTCTCACCGCACCGGGCCCGCCGGCGCCGCGCCGCCGTGTGCCGTGTACCCGTCACGGCGGGGCTCACCACGGGCACGGCCCTGCGGGCGCGGGTGCGCGTCCGGGGACGGCGCGGACGCGCACCGGACCGGGCACGAGTGCGGGCCGGCCTACGCGGTGCCGGCAGGACACGCGAGGCCGGCGGACGACACGATCAGGGCCGGCGGACGAAGCGGTCGGCGCCGGTGGAACACGCGCTCAGCGCCGATACGAGGATTCAGTGCCGATAGAAGATGCGGTCCGCGTACTTCTCGAAGACGCGGGCGTTCCACTCGTGACCGCCGTCGACGTTGCCGGAGCGCAGCAGGGGCGGCTCGATCCCGCGATCGGCGAGGGTGCTCGCGGCGGTGGCCAGGACGGCCTGGAGCAGGGCCGAGGTGACGACCGTGGAGGCGGGGGCGAAGGGCGCGGCGACGCCGTCGAGGGTGAGTTCCGCGTCGCCGACCGCGATCTTGGAGTCGAGGACGAGGTCGCAGTGGTCCTTCAGGAAGGTCCCCGAGGAGTGCCGCGAGGTGGTCTCGGCGGCATAGGCGACGGAGGTCACGCCGATCACCTTCACGCCCCGCGCGCGGGCGCCGAGGGCCATCTCCACCGGCAGGGCGTTGCGCCCGGAGAGCGAGACGACGATCAGGGCGTCGCCGGAGCGCAGCGGCGAGCTGTCCAGGACGGCGCCGGCCAGCCCGTCGACGCGTTCCAGGGCGGAGCCCAGGGTGGCGGGCACCACGTCGACGCCGACGGCGCCGGGCACGGCGAGCAGGTTCATCAGGGCCAGGCCGCCGGCGCGGTAGACGACGTCCTGGGCGGCGAGGGAGGAGTGTCCGGCGCCGAAGGCGAACAGGCGGCCGCCGTCGGCCACGGTGTCCGCGAGCAGGGTGCCGGCCGCCGCGATCGCCTCGGCCTCCTCGTCGCGGACCCGCTCCAGCAGCCCGATGGCCGCGTCGAGATAGCGGCCGGCCGGTGTGCGCTCGCTCATGGGATCCCTCCGGGTGCCGGGCCGCGGCGTCGGTGCCGCGTGCCGCCGATCACGGTGGGCTCCGCGCCGGAGCGCTGTCAAGAGGCCGCCCCCGGGCCGGCCGCCGGGAGGGCGGGCGACCGGAGGCCGAGGCTCCGGGCCCGTGGCCCCGCGGGCTTGCGCGGGACGCCTCGATTGTCCGCGGGATGCGTCAGAATTGAAGCCAGGGCCAGCGCACGCGCCGGAAGCGGTCGAGCCTCCGGCAGAGGTAATCGAGGGGCACGTATGTCCGGACTGATCGACACGACGGAGATGTATCTCCGCACCATCCTCGAACTGGAGGAGGAAGGCGTCGTCCCCATGCGCGCCCGCATCGCCGAACGGCTCGACCAGAGCGGGCCGACGGTGAGCCAGACGGTCGCCCGGATGGAGCGGGACGGGCTCGTCTCGGTGGCCCCGGACCGGCATCTGGAGCTGACGGAGGAGGGCCGCCGGCTGGCCACGCGCGTGATGCGCAAGCACCGGCTCGCGGAGTGTCTGCTCGTCGACGTGATCGGCCTCGAGTGGGAGCAGGTGCACGCCGAGGCCTGCCGCTGGGAGCACGTGATGAGCGAGGCCGTGGAGCGCCGGGTGCTGGAGCTGCTGCGGCATCCCACGGAGTCCCCCTACGGCAACCCGATCCCGGGCCTGGAGGAGCTGGGCGAGAAGGACGGCGCCGACCCGTTCCTCGACGAGGGCATGGTGTCGCTGGCCGACCTGGACCCGGGCGCGGACGGCAAGACGGTCGTGGTCCGCCGGATCGGCGAGCCGATCCAGACGGACGCCCAGCTGATGTACACGCTGCGCCGCGCGGGCGTGCAGCCCGGCTCGGTGGTGAGCGTGACCGAGTCGGTGGCCGGGGTGCTGGTCGGCAGCGGCGGCGAGGCGGCCGAGCTGGACTCCGACGTCGCCTCCCACGTGTTCGTCGCCAAGCCCTGACCGCGGCCGGGCTCCGGGGCCATGGCCGGCACCCCGGGGCAGACGGGGCGTGCGGGCCGGGAGCGTGCGAAGGCCCCGGCGCCGCGTGGCGCCGGGGCCTGTCCTCCCCTTGCGTTCGACCCGGAGCCCCGAGCTCTCAGGGTCGTCCCCCTCGGACCTGTATCCCCGAGCGGTCCGCCTCCCGCTGAAGATCTCCCCGCGGCAGCGGCGATCATGCATCGCGGGGGGTCACTCGAACGAGGGGTGTTGCCGGTGTGACCGGCATTTTCGAATACGCATTCGATAGTGTGCGGGCGACGGGCCGCACACGTCGCACGACGGCAGGGAAGCGGCACAGCCAGGGGGTGGACGTGGTGGCGCGGCGCATCGACGTGACAGGAGCGGGCGGCGTACGGCTGGCCGCCTGGGAGTACGGCGGGCCGGAGACGGCCGCCGCCCGGGACGGGGCACCGGACGCCGTCCCGGCGAAGGGCACGGACCCGCGGCCGGGCGTGCTCCTGCTGCACGGGCTCACCGGCCGCGCCTCGCACTGGGCCACCACCGCCCGCTGGCTCTCCGCGCGGCACCGGGTCGTCGCCCTGGACCTGCGCGGCCACGGCCACAGCGGCAAACCCGCACCGGAGGCGTACACCCGCGAGGCCTTCGTCGCGGACGTGCAGGCCGCCGTGGAGCAGCTCGGGCTCGGCCCGGCCGTCGTCGTCGGGCACGCGATGGGCGCGCTGACCGCCTGGCAGCTCGCGGCCGCCCGCCCCGACCTGGTGCGCGCGCTGGTCGTGGGCGACATGCGGGCCTCGGCGCTGGGCTCCGCCTCGCAGCGGGAGTGGGAGTCCTGGCTCACGGCGTGGCCGCTGCCCTTCGCCGGCCTGGAGGCGGCCCGTACCTGGTTCGCCGAGCAGGACCCCCGCGTGGACCGCCCGAGTCCGGCCCGCGGCGCCTTCTACGCCGAGGTCCTGCGCGCCTGCGCGGACGGCTGGCGTCCGGTCTTCGACCCCGCGCACATCCTCGCCGCCCGCGCGACCTGGGCCTTCGACGCCCACTGGGACGAGCTGGCCCTCGTCGGCTGCCCCGCCCTGGTCGTGCGCGGCCTGGACGGCGAACTGGGCCGCGCGGAGGCCCAGGAGATGGTCCGGGTCCTGCCCCGCGGCCAGTACGCGGAGATCCCGGACGCCGGCCACTACCTGCACTACGAACACCCCGAGGCCTGGCGCGCCGTCCTGGAACCCTTCCTCGGCACGGTCCTCGCCGGCTGACCGGCCGGCCGGGGGAGACCTGGCCGGGGAAGGGACCGGGCGGGCGGCGGCACCGGCGCGAAGGCACCGCCCGGGGAAGACGCCGCCCCGGGGAGGGCACAGGACCGGAGCGACGGGGCTCGCCCCGCTCAGCCCTTGCTGACCGCGTCCAGGATCTCCGGCAGCCGGGCGGCCGTGCGCGGGGCCGCCAGCCGCAGCCCCAGCCAGGTGATCGCCGCGCCGTACACCGCGCCGACCGGCAGGAGCACGGCGCTCACGGCGCCGCCGTCCGTGCCGAGGTGCACCCAGACCGCCAGGGCGACGACGGGGGCGCACAGCACGACCGCGGCGACCATGCCGCCGAAGACGGAGATCCAGGCGAGGCCGGCCTGCCCGGGCATCGCGTTCTTGAAGCCCTCCTGCGGGATGGAGTACGGAAAGCGCGCCGAGGCCCACGCCCCGGTCGCCAGCATCGCGCCGAGCAGTGCGAAGGACAGCCCCAGCACCTCCGGCAGGTGCACCCAGTCGCCGCGCACCGCCATCGTCACCACCGTGACCAGCGTGGCGTAGGGAAGGGTGATCAGCAGCAGGGCCAGGGCGCGGCCGCGCAGCTCCAGCCAGGCGTCCCGCGGCGAGGAGATGGTCAGCGCCACCATCCAGAACGCGGAGGAGTCCTGCCCGAACTGGTTGTACATCTGCGCGCCGAGCATGCCCGCCGCGAAGCAGGCGATGTACGGCGAGCCGGTGCCCTGCGCGGCGTTGACCAGCGGCACGAGCAGGCCGACGGCCAGCGAGGTGGCCCAGGCGGCCTTGGTCTTCGGGTCCCGCCAGATGTAGCGCAGGCTGCGCTCCATGACGGTGCCGGTACGCCCGGCCGGCAGCAGCCGCAGCCCGCCGCGGGTCCGGCCGCGGCCGCCTCCGGCGGTGTCACCGGGCTGCAGGGTGGAGGAGTCCGGGGCGGTCATCAGCCGGGTCAGGCTGCGCGCCCAGATGCCCAGCAGCACGGCCACGGCCGCCGCGGCCAGGGCGAGCTGGGCCGCCGCGGTGCCGTAGGAGCCGTGGGCGGCGGAGTCCACCGCGCCGATCGCCGAGGCGGGCGGCACCCACCGCAGCACGTCCGCGACCGGGTCGAGCTGCCCCAGGCCCGCCTGCCCGATGTGCTGCGCACCGAGGTTGACCAGCTGCGCGCCGACCGCGATCACCAGTCCGCTGAGCACCGCCAGGTCCCGCCCCTTGCGGCTGGACAGCAGCCGGATGTTGGTGGCGGCCACGGCCCGCGCCAGCGCCACGCACCCCAGCAGCCCCAGCAGCACCGCGAGGACCGCCACGGCGGACGCCGCCGCCCCGTCGGCCACCGCGACCACACAGCCCACCAGCACCAGCACCGTGAACACCGGCCCGAAGCCGACCAGGGAGGCCGCCAGCAGCGCACGCACCAGCGGCCCGGGACGCAGCGGCAGCAGCGCCAGCCGGGTCGGGTCGAGCGTCTCGTCACCGCCGGGGAAGAACAGCGGCATCACCGCCCAGCCCAGGGCCAGCACGGTCGCGCCCAGCACGGCCACCGACGCGATGTGCGGCAGGTCGCGCAGCAGGACGAACCCCCACAGCTGCGCCGCACCGAACAGCAGCGCGACGACCGCCGAGGCGAGGTAGGCGGCGCGGCGCCCGGAGGACCGGCGCAGCCCGCTCAGCAGCAGCGCCAGCTTCAGCCGTACGACGACGGGTGTGATGCTCCGGGGCGGAACGGGGACGGTCGTGGCGCTCACCGGGAACCGCCGCCCAGCCAGTCCAGGTCGGAGCCGGCGTCGCGGCCCTGCGCGCCGACCAGGCGGAGGAACGCCTGCTGCAGGGTCGGGGCCTGCCCGCGCACCTCGGCCAGCGGGCCGTGGGCACGGATGCGGCCGGCGGCCATGACCGCCACCCAGTCGCACAGCGACTCCACCAGTTCCATCACGTGGGAGGAGAACACCACGGTCGCGCCGGAGGCGGTGTAGCGCTCCAGGACACCGCGGATGGTCTGCGCGGACACCGGGTCGACGCCTTCGAACGGCTCGTCCAGGAACAGAACTTCGGGGTTGTGCAGCAGCGCGGCCGCCAGGCCGATCTTCTTCCGCATGCCGGTGGAGTAGTCGACGACCAGCTTGTGCTGGGCACCCGCCAGGTCGAGCACGTCGAGCAGCTGGGTGGCCCGCCGGTCCGCCTCGGCGCCGGGCAGCCCCCGCAACCGCCCGGAGTAGGACAGCAGTTCACGACCGGACAGCCGCTCGAAGAGCCGCAGCCCCTCCGGCAGCACCCCGATCCGTGCCTTCACGGCCACCGGGTCCCGCCACACGTCGTGCCCGGCGACCTCCACCGTGCCCTCGTCCGGCCGCAGCAGTCCGGTCACCATGGACAGGGTGGTGGTCTTCCCGGCACCGTTGGGCCCCACCAGCCCGATGAACTTTCCGGCCGGAAGCTCCAGATCGATGCCTGCGACGGCTGTGTGCCCTCCGAAGCGCTTCCAGAGCCTGTCGATGCGCACCGCGGCTGTGGCCATGGTCGCTCCTCCTTTCTTCCCGCACGACCCTACGGGGCGGGCGGAGGAACGGCTCCTGTCGCTTGTCCGGAGCGCGGCGCCTCGGGGCGCGACGGCGGTCAGCGGTCCCGGGCGCAGGCGTAGGCGAGCGCCGGGATCAGCTCCTGCGCGTCCGGCAGCCAGCGGTTCGCGGACGTCGGGTGGCGGGCCCACTGCACGGCCCCGCGCGTGCCCCACCGGGTGGGCGGCGCCACCACGTACCCGCCCTCGCCCAGCGCGACCAGGTCCAGGGAACCCGGTGACCAGCCCAGCGTGCGCAGCACCTCGGGCAGTTTGCCGCTCGTCCCCGGCAGGACGAAGAACTGCATCCGGCGCAGCGGCGTGAGCGTCACCGGCCCGAGGGCCGTCTCCATCCGCTCCAGCCGGGCGAGGGCGAGGAAACCGGCCGTCTCCGGAACGCAGAGCGCGTCGAACGCACGGCCGGTGGGCAGCAGGACCGAGGCGTCGGGCCGTGCCTGCCACAGCCGGCGGGCGACGGTGGGGCTGCCCGTCGCCGTCGCCGCCCAGTCCCCGCGCGCCGGGTGTGCGCCGGGCGCGGCGCACGCCGGGTCGCCGCAGGAGCAGCGCTGCGCCGCGCCGTCGGACACCAGCCAGGTGCCGGGGACCACGTCCCAGTGGCGTTCCCCGGCGTAGCGCACCGCGGCCTGCAGCGATGTCTCACCGCGCTGCAGCGGGATCTGCTGCAGGGGGATCTGACCGGCAGTCCGTACGGCGTGCGTGCCCGCGATCGTCTCGTCCACGCCCCACTCAACTCCCGTACTCCTGACCGGTTACGCGGACAGCGCGTGCCCGGGCGGTGCATCGATTCGCCGCACGGGGCGCATGGATGCACGAACGGGGGCGCGCGGGAGGGCGGTCGGCGGATACGGGGTAGATCCGTGAAGGGCGACATGCGCCTTTACCCCGGCAATCCGTGCATGTCCCGCATTGTCGGTATGCCGGTGGGGCATTGATCTTCACGGCCGGACCGTCGCCCGGCCCGCGACCCGGGTCGCGGGAGGCGAGGCGGGCCGGCCGCAGAACACGTCAGCGTCGGTGCGTGGGCAGGCACCGCAGCCACGCGAGCCGCCAGGAAGCAGGGGGTTTACGCCATGGCCGCAAGGCCTCTCGTCGCGCGGCAGCCGAACGAACGGCTGCAGGCGCTCATCCAGGAAGCGGGCTGCTCCAACGCCGGACTGGCCCGCCGGGTCAACATGTGCGGCGCCGAGCACGGCCTCGACCTGCGGTACGACAAGACGTCCGTGGCGCGCTGGCTGCGTGGACAGCAGCCCCGCGGACGGGCCCCGGCCATCATCGCCGAGGCGCTGGGCCGCAAGCTGGGCCGCACGGTCACGATCGACGAGATCGGCATGGCCGGCGGCAAGAACCTCGCCTCCGGGGTGGGCCTGCAGTTCTCCCCGACGGTGACGGGAGCCATCGAGCAGGTCTGCGAACTGTGGCGCAGCGACGTGGGCCGCCGGGACTTCCTCTCCGGTTCGTCGGTGGCCGCCTCGGCGCTGGTCGAACCCAGCCGTGACTGGCTGATCTCCGCGCCGGACGGGCAGGTCGCGCGCTCGGCGGGCCCGCGGGTGGGGCAGTCCGACGTGGCGGCCGTGCGCGCCATGACGCAGGCACTGGTCGACCTCGACCACGCCTACGGCAGCGGCCATGTGCGCCCGGTGGTCGTGCACTACCTCAACAGCGTGGTCTCCGGGCTGCTGTCGGGCTCGTACCGGGAGGCCGTCGGCCGCGATCTGTTCGCCGCCGTCGCGCGGCTGACCGAACTCGCCGGGTACATGGCCGTCGACACCGGCCAACCGGGCCTGGCCCAGCGGTACTACATCCAGGCGCTGCGCCTCGCCCAGGCGGCCGGGGACCGCGGCTACGGCGGGTATGTGCTCGCCGCCTCCATGAGCCACCTCGCCGCCCAGCTCGGAAACCCGCGGGAGATCGCGCAGTTGGCGCGCGCGGCGCAGGAGGGCGCCCGCGGGCGGGTGACCCCGCGCGCGGAGGCGATGTTCCACGCGGCGGAGGCCCGCGGCCACGCGCTCATGGGCGACGTACGCTCCGCGCAGCTGGCGGCCGGCCGCGCGGTGAGCGCGATGGAGGCGGCCGAGACGGACTCGGGTGACGACCCGGCCTGGATCGCCCACTTCGACCAGGCCTACCTCGCCGACGAACTGGCCCACTGCCACCGGGACCTGGGCCAGGCGGACGCCGCGGCCCGGCAGGCCGAGGCGGCGCTGGCGGCACATCCGCCCACCCGGGCGCGCCGCCGGGCGATCGGCTATGTGCTCCTGGCCACGGCACAGGTGCAGCAGCGCGAGGTCGAACAGGCCTGCGCCACCGGCCTGAAGGCGGTGGAACTGCTGGAGGGCCTGCGCTCCCGACGGGGCACCGAGTACCTGGAGGACCTCCAGCAGCGGCTCGAACCGTACCGTGACGAGGCCGTGGTACGGGAGTTCGGCGCCCGGCTGGAGACACAGCTGGCCGCCTGACGGACCGTACGGGGCTCCCCGCGCGTCGGTCGCGGCTGCCACCCGGCCGTGCTGCGGGGAGCCCGCCGGGGAACGCCTCCGCGGGAACGCCTCCGCGGCCGCGGCAGCGGGCCCGGGGTGCCGGCCGGAGCACTTCGGGCCGGCGGTGCGCCCGGCCGTACGTCCGCACGGGGCCTGCGCCGGGGACGGTGCGACGGTGCAGGTCATGTGCGCATGCCGTGGGCATTTCGTGCGGCCTGCGGCATGTGGGTTTCCTCACTGCGGCGGAGGGGAAGGAGCGTGCCCCGCTCCTCATCCCGGTCCGGTGCAGGGGGAGTTGGAGGCATCCGCTCCGGTCTGTCACGGCGGGAGCCGCCGCCCCGCGCTTCGGCGAAGGCCGTGGTGCCGCGCGGTTTCCGCCGCACCGCGCACCCTTCGCCGCCCGTTCCGCTCCTCACCGCGTCCGCCCGGGCCGCCGGCCGCGCCCGGCCGACTCGGCGCCCTCGCACCCGTGTTGACGTCCCGCCCAGGCCGGGTCCGCACGCCCTGCGTGCCCCACACGGACGTGAACGGATCCGGTAGCGTGAGCCGACGATTCCGAAGGTCCCCCAGTCGTAGGAGTCCCGGTGACGCAGAGTGGACAGGGCGAGGAGCCCTCGGCGCGGGTGCCGCGCGAAGGCATCGTGCTGCCCTCCGACGGCGGGCAGCCTCTGCTGCCGGGCACGGCGGGTCGTCCGGCCGGACCCGGTGGTCTGCCGCCCGCTCAGCCCGCCGGTGCCGAGCCGTACGCCGCGGCCCCGGCCGGCGGACAGGCCTGGGGCGGGCCGTGGGGCCCCGACGCGGGGCAGACCGCACCCCCGCAGCCCTCGGGCCAGGACTGGCCGGCCGCACCCGCCGAGTCGTGGAACGGCTACGGCACGGCAGCGCAGACCCCCGCGCCCACCGGGGCCGGACCGCTGCCGCCGGAGGGCGCACCCGCGCCCGGAGCGCAGGGCGGCTCCTACGGCTACCCGGCCGCCTCGTCGCCGCAGACGTCCGGCTCCTACGGCTACCCGGCGCCGCAGAGCGGCGCGCCGCTGCCCCCGGCGGACCAGGCCGGCCCGGCAGGGCAGGCGTACGGCGCCGCCGGCGCTCCCTCCGCCGCGGAGGCGGCGACCCAGTACCTGCCGCCGGTCGGCGCGTCCCCCGCCGGGGACGAGGGGGCCACCCAGTACATACCGCCCGTGGCCGCCGCACCGGCGGACGAGGGCGCGACCCAGTACCTGCCGCCGGTGGCGCCCGGTGCGATGGCCACGGCCGCCGCCGGCAACCCGGACGCCGAGCCGACGCAGTACATGCCCCCCGTGACCGCCCAGGGCGGCCCCGCCTACGGCGCGGGCCAGGGCGGGCGGCAGACGCCCGCGGAGTTCGACAACCTCTTCCGTGACGGCGCCGGCAGCCAGCCGGCCACCCAGCAGATGCCCCGCCTCCAGCAGCCCGCACCCGCGGGCCCGGCCGGACCGTCCGCCCCCGTGGGAAACCGGGGCGGCGGCGGCCGCGGCGGGCGGCGGTCCGGCTCCCGCGTGCCGATGATCGCGGCCGCCGGTGTCGGCATCGTCGTGGTCGGTGTGGGCGCCGGCGCCCTGCTCAGCGGCGGCGGCGAGGACGACAGCGCGAAGAAGAACACCTCCGTCGCCTCGGCCGCCCCCTCGGCCTCCTCCGCCGCCTCCCCCTCGCCCACGGTCGACCCGGCCCGGGAGCAGGCCGTCGCGCTGGACCAGCTGCTCGCCGACAGCGGCAGCAGCCGCGCCTCCGTGATCAAGGCGGTCGACGACGTCAAGAAGTGCGACAACCTCGAACAGGCGGCCTCCGACCTGCGTGCGGCGGCCCAGCAGCGCAACGAACTGGTGACCCGGCTGGGCACCCTCGCCGTCGACAAGCTGCCCGGGCACGCCGAGCTGACCGACGCCCTCACCAAGGCGTGGAAGGCGTCCGCGTCGGCCGACCAGCACTACGCGGCCTGGGCCGACCAGACCCGCGGCAAGAAGGGCTGCCACAAGGGCAAGGCCCGCACCACCTCCCAGGCCCAGGCCGGCAACCAGCAGAGCGGGGTGGCCAGCGCCCAGAAGAACAAGGCCGCGCAGCTGTGGAACACCATCGCGCAGCAGTACGGCCTCACCGAGCGCCAGCCCACCGAGCTGTGACCCGCCCGCCCGGGCCCGGGCCCCGGGCGGCCCGCCCCGGCGACGGACAGGAGACGACCCCGCGCGACGGCCGGGTGACGTGGGTCACGCGCGCGTGCGTCACCGGCCCGGGGCCCGCGGGCGGGTGCGGGGAGGGCCGGACGGAGGCCCGTTGAGAAGACCGTACGATCGATGTCCGTGCACAGTTCGGAGAACCCTTCACGCCGCGGCCGTCGCTCCTCCACCATGGGCGCCATGCCGCTCAACGACATGCCGTGGTGGCGCTGGCGCAGCCATGTGCGCTCCGCGCTGCACATGCTCTCCGACCCCGTGTTCCAGCGGGACGTCTGGCAGGCGGGCGTCGACGGGTACGGCGACGTCACCGACGCCGTCTACCGCCTGGTCGAGGACACCTGGCTGGACAACTGGTCCGCCGAGAAGTACATCGGCACGATCTTCCGGGACGCCGAGGAGGCCGCACTGGTCGACGCGGCCGTGCTGAGCGTGCTGCGGATCATGCACGAGGTCGGCCCGGACGCCCCGGTGGCCACCTACCTCGAGCATCCGGGCTGGCCGGAGGCGGTGCGCGCGGCGCGCGAGGCGCATGTGCGGATGGCCGCCGCCGACGGCGACGACCCGGACGCGCCGCCGCGCAGCCTGGAGGTGCTGCGCATCCTGACCCGGTCCGCGTAGCGGACGGTGCGCCCCGGTCCCGAGCCCGGCATGAGACCCTGTGCTGCATGAGTGAGCAGTCCCCCCGAGCCGCGGCCCCGGCCGCCGGCCAGTACGTTCTGACCCTGTCCTGCCCGGACAAGCGGGGCATCGTGCACGCCGTGTCGAGCTACCTGTTCATGACCGGTTGCAACATCGTGGACAGCCAGCAGTTCGGCGACCAGGACACGGGACTGTTCTTCATGCGGGTGCACTTCTCCGCGGAGGAGTCGGTGACCCTGGAGAAGCTGCGCGCCAGCTTCGCGGCCGTCGGGGACTCCTTCGCCATGGACTGGCAGATCCACCGGGCCGAGCAGAAGATGCGCGTGTTGCTCATGGTGAGCAAGTTCGGGCACTGCCTGAACGACCTGCTCTTCCGCGCCCGGATCGGTGCGCTGCCGGTGGAGATCGTGGCGGTGGTGTCCAACCACACCGACTTCGCCGAGCTGGTGGCGTCGTACGACATTCCCTTCCACCACATCCCGGTCACCAAGGAGACCAAGCCCGAGGCCGAGGCCCGGCTGCTGGAGATCGTCCGCGAGGAGCAGGTCGAACTGGTCGTGCTCGCCCGCTACATGCAGGTCCTCTCCGACGACCTGTGCAAGCGGCTCAGCGGCCGGATCATCAACATCCACCATTCCTTCCTGCCGAGCTTCAAGGGCGCCAAGCCCTACCACCAGGCGCACGCCCGGGGTGTGAAGCTGATCGGTGCGACCGCCCACTATGTGACGGCCGACCTGGACGAGGGCCCGATCATCGAGCAGGAGGTCGAGCGGGTCGGCCACGACGTCACCCCCGACCAGCTGGTCGCCATCGGCCGGGACGTGGAGTGCCAGGCGCTCGCCCGCGCGGTGAAGTGGCACGCGGAACACCGCATCCTGCTCAACGGCCGTCGGACGGTGGTGTTCGCCTAGCCGTCGGCGCACCTTCTCACCGCCGTGCTCCCCGCACCGCCGCGCCGTCCCACGGATGTGCGGGCGCCGCGGTGCGGGGCGACGGGGGAGGAGGGGGACACCGGCACCGGCGTGTACGGTGGCCGACGCGCGCCGCGTTGTGCACCCCGGCTTCCATGTCCCGGAACCCGCACCGCGCAGCCACCGGTGCGCACCGATGCGGCCGGCGTGCACCGATGCGCGTCGACGCGGGCCGATGCACCGGCCCGCACCGCACCTGACCAGAAGATGTGCGCCGATCCACGCGCACGGTTTGCCGCGCGGTGTTTGGGGGAACGGCCGCTGGGCAGCCGCGCGGAAAGAGGCGTAGGAACTGCCTCCGTTTCCGGGCGGTTCCCGGCACGATCCGGCGAGCGGAGGGCAGGCCGTGGCGTTCAAGGTGACCGGCGACGAGCGAGGCGAGTGGAGCGTGCTCCAGGTCACGGGTGAACTGGATCTGGTGACCTCGCCGGTCCTGCGCCAGCGCATCCACGACGTCGTGGCGGACGGACGACACGACCTCGTGCTCGACCTCGGGGAGGTCTTCTTCTGCGACTCCAGCGGGGTCGGTGTCCTCATCGCCGCACGCCGCCTGATCCGTTCCTGCCGGGGCAGACTGCGTCTGATCCTCCCGGCGGGCGGCGCCGAGGACGGCTCCCACGTCAACCGGGTGCTCGGAGCGCTCGGCGTCCGCCGCCTGTTCGACGTGTACCCGCACCTCGCGGCGGCGGTCGACGAGGAACCCCTGTCCGCCTGACCCGCGCACCGGCCCGCGCGGCTGGAGTGGCCGGCCGGGGTGCGCGGCTGGAGTGCCCGGCCGGAGTGCGCGGCTGGAGTGGCCGGCCGGGGTGCGCGGCTGGAGTGCCCGGCCGGAGTGCGCGGCTGGAGTGGCCGGCCCGGAGTGCCGGCCGGCCGCTACGGAGCGTCATGCCCGGGGTATCACTCTGCGTGATCATGGTGCGGTCGCCCCGACGGGGAAGTCGTCACGTACCGGAGTCGCCCTCGCACTCCGGTACCTTGTGTGGGGTGCGCGTGGTTCCGAGGACCTGCCGTCCCGGTGCGGCCCTGGTGATGGCCCCGGACCGGGCGGTGCATGCCGCGGCTCGCCAGGTCGGACGGTATTCGCTGCCCGCCTGTTCGACTCCCCGCGGCCAGCGTCGCACAGTATGCCGCACGAGCACTCCTTCGCGCGGGAATATGCCCGAAGCGCTTGTTGCGGTGACGGTCCGTCAACCATGCTGTTCCACAAGGGGGTCACGTTCCGTGATCCCTGCCGTGGCCGTGGTGCCGGCCATACAGGAGATGGCTGCGATCGTGGGCCCCGCCCGATGCGGGGCCGCGCGTCCGCCGGTTCGGATGGTGTGAGCGGTGCAGGTGCTACAAGTGCAGCTGGAGATCCGGCCCGATCCCGCCGAGGTGGGGCGAGCCCGCAGGTGGACCCGCGCCCGGCTCGCGGTGTCCGGGATAGCGGCCGAGGACCCGCTCGCCGAGACGCTCGTCCTGCTCGTCTCCGAACTCGTCACCAACGCCGTCGTGCACACCGGTGCCCCGGCCGTGCTCCGGCTGTCCCTGCCGTGCGAGGCGGTGGCGCCCGTGCGGCTGGAGGTCGCCGACGCCAGCTCCCGTGCCCCCGTGCCGCGTTGTCCGGACGACGACGCCACCGGCGGACGGGGCCTGGCCCTCGTCGACGGCCTGGCCGACCGCTGGGGCTGGAGCACCGACGGCACGGGCAAGCGGATCTGGTGCGAGCTCGACCGCTGCGCACCGCCCCGGGCCCCCGGCGCCGCCGCGGCCCCGGCCGCCCGCGGCGGCCGCACCGCGCGCGACGACGGACGGCCGCGCGAGGCCGCCGGATGCGAGGAGGCCGCACGCCGTCAGCCGTACGACAAGCCCGTGTTCGGCGGGCCGGCGTACGAAGCGGTGCAGACGGCCACGCGGTTGGCTCCGTAGCGGGCGCACCCGGGCACGGGGCGAGGCGGGCAGCCGTGCCCGTGCTGTGCGGTGCCTCGCACGAGTGCGCGAGGAAACGGCCGGCCGTGCGCCGGGGTTGCTCCCGTGCGCGCCCGTTGCGATACCGGCATAACGGGTAAATCTCCGAGGGGCTGTTGACGCCTCGTGGCCGGTTGATCACGCTGGTGGCAGCGATTCGCCGTGAGGGGACGTCGAGGGCGGGCCGGGATGCCGCAAGCCCTCGGCGAGTGTGAGTCGTGCGATCGGCGTCCGTCGGTTCCTTCGGGGCCCAGGGGTGGGGGCGGTGCGCCGGAGCCGGATGGCGGCGCGCGGTGCCGTGCTCGGGCGGGCACGAGCGCGCCGCCACCCGGACCCAGGTCCGCGAACCGGACCGTGTCACCGGCCGGCCGTCCCGCCGGCGATACGCACGGCCGGTGACACGGAGCCGGCCGGTGACACGAACCGCCGTTGACACGTCCGGCGCCCCGGCAAGAATGATGCGATGGACGACATAAGCCGCAGGTCCTCGGCTGCCGCCGCTCCCGAACTGCGCGGAGACGGGCTGCGGTTGCGCCGGTGGGACCCGGACCGCGAGGACGACGTCGAGGCCTGGCTGCGCGGACGCACCGACCCCGAGTTCCGGCGCTGGAACACCCCGCTGCTGCCGGTGGAGACCCGGGACGACGCACGCTCCTCGCTGGTCTTTGCCGCATCCGGTGCCGTCGACGGCACGGCGATGCCCTTCTGCGTCACCGACGAGGCGACCGGGGCGATCCTGGGCCACATCACCATCGACGACATCAGCCGCCACCTGCGCAGGGGCCGGGTCGGCTACTGGGTCCTGCCCGAGGTCCGCGGCCGGAAGGTCGCCACCCGCGCCCTGCGGCTCGTGACCCGCTGGGCCTTCACCGACCACGGCCTGCACCGCCTGGAGCTGGGCCATGCCGTCGGCCACACCGCGTCCTGCCGCATCGCCGAACGGTGCGGTTTCCCGTACGAGGGCACACTGCGCGGCGCGATGTGGGCGGAGGGACGCCGGGACGCCTTCCGCGACTGCCATCTGCACGCCCGGCTGGCCACCGACCCCGAACCGCCCCGGTGAAACTCCCTGGCCCGGCAACCGCCGCCCGTCGCACCCTGGGGCATTGACCCGTTACGACTGGTACCTCACCGGTGACGTGGACGCCTCCCTCGCCCGCGCCGGAGCGTTCCTGCGCTCCTGACCCGCCGCGCACACCGTCCCGCTGACCGTGACGGAGAATCTGC
This sequence comes from Streptomyces thermoviolaceus, assembly GCF_045209695.1. Taxonomy (NCBI): domain Bacteria; kingdom Bacillati; phylum Actinomycetota; class Actinomycetes; order Kitasatosporales; family Streptomycetaceae; genus Streptomyces; species Streptomyces thermoviolaceus. The sequence goes on from NZ_CP109280.1 coordinate 3,492,048, forward strand.
GTTCGCACGGGGCCGGCGCCTACGGCGACGCGCGACCGGAGTTCGGCGTGCTGGAAGGCCCGGCCGGCCGGGACAGCACCCGCGCGGTGCGGGCCGCCTACATCCGCACACCCCCGTACCCGGGCGTCCTGACCGCCCTCACCGAGCAGGAGGCGGACGCCCTGGCACGGCTGCTGGCCGCATGCCACGACGGCACGCGCGGAACGGCCCCGGACGACGCCCGGCCACCCCTGACGACGGCCCCGGACGGCGCCCGGCCACCCTGACGACGGACCCGGACGACGCCCGGCCACCCCTGACGACGGACCCGGACGACGCCCGGTCACCCCTGACCGGGGTGAGCGCCGACCGCCACACCGCCGAGATCTTCGCCGCGGCCTGGCAGCGGACCACCGGCGCCGGGATCACCCTGCGCCGATGGCAGCGGCTGTACCGGCTGGGCGAGCTGCACCCTCCCCGCCCGCTGCCGCCGGGCCGGGCCAGAGGCGTGACCGACCAGGACCACGAGCTGCTGGCCCGCTGGGACGAGGAGTGCTGCGCCGCCGTCGGCGAACCCACCGGACGGGGCGGGCACGCCTGGGCGCAGAACCGGATACGGCGGGGTGACGTGCTGCTCCGGGAGACCGAGCAGGGCGAGCCGGCCGCCATGCCGGCCGGTCCCCGCAGGTCGTCGGACAGGTGCGGATCATGGGAGTCCACACCCCCGCGCCCCTGCGCGGCCGGGGCTGTGCGGGCGCCGTCACGGCCGAGCTGAGCCGGGCCGTGCACGCCTCGGGCGCGCGGGAGGTGGTGCTCTTCACCGACCTGGCCCACCCCACCGGCAACGCCCTCCACCAGCGCCTCGGCTACCGTCCGGTGTCCGATTTCGCGCAGTACGACTTCACCTGAGCGGCCCAGGCCCAGGCCCTGGCTCGTCGCCCGACCCGCGTTGCCAAGACCGCCGGCCCTCACGGCCACAGCAGCTCGCGGACCCACCCCTGCGGGGTGCGGCGGTAGCGCAGGCGGCCGTGGCGGCGCCGGGCCTCGCCCTGGAAGAACTCCACCTCGTCGGGCGCGAGCCGGTACAGGGTCCAGGTGGGCACCTCGGCCTCCGGCTCGCGCCCGGCCCGCTCCCAGGCCTCCTCCGAGGCGCGGGCCAGTTCCTCCGGCGAGGTGAGCAGCCGGCTCTGCCGGCCGGTGAGCGCGGCGGCCAGGGCGCCCGTGGACCGGGCGTGCAGATCGGCCTGCGCCTGCTCGTACGGGGCGGTCGTCACCGGGCCACGGACCCGGACCTGGCGGCCCAGCCGCGGCCAGTGGAAGGCCAGCGCCGCATACGGGCGCCCCGCCAGCTGGCGGCCCTTGCGGCTGTCCGCGTGCGTGGCGAAGGACCAGCCCTCCTCGTCGGCGCCGTGCAGCATCACGATGCGCACGTCCGCGCGGCCCTCGGCGTCGGCGGTCGCCAGGGACATCGTGTGCGGCTCGCGCTCACCGGCCTCGACGGCCTCCGCGAACCAGCGCACGAACAGGGGCAGCGGTGCCTCGGGCGCGCTGTCCGGGTCGAAGGGGGGCAGCCGGGTGACCTCCGGGTCCCACACGCGCAGTGATCTCAGCAGGGCGTCCAGATCGGTGTGCATGCGCCGAGTATCGCCCCGTCCGGTGCGCCCGCCGGACGGGCGTCGCGGCGCTCGGGCCCTGGCACAAAGGTCCCCGCAGTGCAGCAGGCGGCGGTCCACTCGGGTGAACCGCCGCCTGCCTGACAGGACTTGGGGGACCGGACAGTCATGGGCCCGGTCGGTTCCGGGGTGGCTCCGGGTTACTTCGTGGGCTTTCTTCCGGTGACACCCAGGTGCACCAACAGCGCGAGGTTCGGTTTCAGTTCGGCCTGCTTCACGCCCCAGGAGGAGAAGCCCTTCTGGTGGGCGGCGACGGCCGCGAGCATCGCGACGAGGGCACCGGCGATCGCGGCGGGGTTCACGTCCTTGTCGATCCTGCCCTTGGACTGGAGTTCGGCAACCGCGTCCGTGAGGGAGCTGTTCACGGCGTTCAGGATCTTCATGCGGAGCTTGTAGAAACGTTTGTCCCCCTCGGCGGCGCCGAGATCGACCACGCGCAGAATGGCGTCGTTGCGCCGCCAGAAGTCCAGGAAGCCGTCCACCAGATCCTGGGCGGTCTGCCAGCCCGCCTTGCCGGCCCAGGAGCGCCCTTCGAGCAGTTCGGCCAAGGCGGAGCTCTCCGAGGCCATTTGCTCGGCGATCTCCAGAACGGCCCCCTCGACGTCGGGGAAGTACTGGTAGAAGGTCGCGGGCGAAGTCCCCGCCTTCCGGGCCACGTCGATCACCTTGACGTCCCGGTAGGGGGAGGAGCTGAGCATGTCACTGAGGCAGTCGAGCAGCTTCTGCCGCGTCGCCTGCCCACGCCGGCCGGCCACGCGGCCGTCAACGGTGCGCACTTGTCCTGTCATGTCGTCAGCTTACCGACGGGGCGAGGGGTCGCGATTCGGCCGACTGCAAATGGGGTGAACGGGGGCCGGGAGGCCACAGTGCCTGGTCTGCGGGGTGCGGGCGGTGCGGGTTAGGTTGGCGTCATGGCCGAAAACAGGGCATCCGCATACCGGGAGGGCGTCCCCTGCTGGGTGGACGCGCAGCTCCCCGACGTCGAGGCGGGCAAGCGGTTCTACGGTGAGCTTTTCGGGTGGTCCTTCGAGACGGAGGCCGAGGACGGGACGTCCTACGGCGGCCCGGTGCTCGCCCGTCTCGAGGGCGCCCCGGTCGCCTCGATGTCCGCGAAGACGGACGGCCGCCTGCCCACCGTGTGGACCGTGTACTTCGCCGCCCCGGACCTGGCGGCGCTGGCCGGGCGGATCCAGGCCGGCGGCGGCCGGCTCCTGGGCGAGCCGCGGGCGGTCGGCCCCTACGGCACGGCCGCGCTGGCCGCCGACCCCGAGCACGCCGTGTTCGGGCTGTGGCAGGCGGGCCGGCACCCCGGCTTCGGGCGGCGGCACGAGCCGGGCACCTTCGGCTGGGCGCAGCTGTACACCCGGGGCACCGAGGCCGCCAACGCCTTCTACGGCGGCCTGTTCCACGAAGCCCTCTTCGGCCCGGACGCCCGCCCCGACTTCGGCCGCAGCACCGTCACCGACGTCTTCCCGCCGCCGATGCCGCCGCACTTCCTGGTGCACTTCCGGATCGCGGACACCGGGGCGGCCCTCGACACCGTCACCCGGCTGGGCGGCCGGGTGCAGGTGCCGCCGTTCACGGCCTCCTACGGAACCGTGGCGGTCGTCGCCGACAATCAGGGGGCGTCCTTCGCCCTGCTGCAACGGTGACCGGCCGGCGGGCGGACACGGTGACCGGTGCGGCCGCGCACCGGGTGACCGGCCGCGCCGCAAAGGTGACCGAAACTGCCGCAGTTCCGACCAGAACGGGTACGGTCGGCGCCCCAAGAGCGGTGTTCCACGGCGTTTGCGGCGGGACATCCCGATTCGTCGGCCGGTTCGCAACCGGTGCCGCGGCCAGGAAGAATCGGGGTGCGTGCCGCCACGGCGGTGCGGTGGTGAGACGCTGCACTTCGGTCGCGTACACATGGAGGTGGCGCGGCTCGTACGGGGAGGTGGCAGGCAAGTGGTGGATCAGCTGACGGAGCACGATCCGCGGCGGATCGGGCCGTTCGAGGTACTGGGACGGCTCGGCGCCGGCGGCATGGGGCTGGTCTATCTCGCCCGCTCGGCGTCAGGCCGACGGGTGGCGATCAAGACGGTGCGCTCCGAGCTGGCCGAGGACCAGCTGTTCCGGGTGCGCTTCACACGCGAGGTGGAGGCGGCGCGGGCCGTCTCCGGCTTCTACACGGCCGCGGTCGTCGACGCCGACCCGCGCGCCGCCGTGCCCTGGCTGGCCACCGCCTATGTGCCCGCCCCCTCGCTCGAGGAGATAGTGACCGAGTGCGGGCCGCTCCCGGTGCAGGCGGTGCGCTGGCTCGCCGCGGGCGTCGCCGAGGCACTGCAGTCCATCCACGGCGCCGGCCTGGTCCACCGCGACCTGAAGCCGTCCAACGTGCTGGTGGTCGAGGACGGGCCACGGGTGATCGACTTCGGCATCGCCTCCGGGGTGTCGAACACCCGGCTGACGATGACCAACGTCGCCGTGGGCACCCCCTCCTACATGTCGCCCGAGCAGGCCAAGGACTCCCGCAGCGTGACCGGCGCCAGCGACGTGTTCTCGCTCGGCTCCACCCTCGTCTTCGCCGCCACCGGCCACCCGCCCTTCCACGGCGCCAACCCGGTCGAGACGGTGTTCATGCTGCTGCGCGAGGGCCCGGACCTCGACGGCCTGCCGGACGAGCTGCGTCCGCTGATCGAGTCCTGCATGCAGATGGACCCCGCCGCCCGGCCCACCCCGGCGGACCTGCAGGCCCAGCTCGCCCCGCACCTGTTCGCCGGCGGCGACGACAGCGGCACCGCCTCGGCGTGGCTGCCCGAGCGTGCCGTCAGCCTCATCGAGGCCCGCCGCGGCGGCCGTACCACCGTGCCGCAGGCACGCTCCGGCAGCCGTCCGCCCGTGCCGCCCCCGCCGTCGCACGACCCGGTGGTCCCGGCGCCCGCCGCACCCCCGGCGCCCGCCGCACCCCCGGCGCCCGCCGTGCCTCCCGCCCCCGCGGTGCCCCCGGCACCCTCCGTGCCCCCGGCGCCCGCGAGGCCTCCGGCGCCCGCCCCGGTGCCCGTCGGCGCACCCTCCGCGGCCGGCGGCTCCGACACCGGCCCGGTGCTGCTGGCCGGCACCACGGTGCCCATCGGGCCCGGCCCGCGGGTCGCCGACGCCCGCGCCGCCGCCGCGGCCGTGCTGCTGCCGGCCGAGGGCCTGGCCGCCTCCTGGACCAAACCCGTCCCCGGACCGGGCGGCGCGACGGCGCCCGCGCCCACCCCGCCGAAGCCCGCCACGCCCCCGGAGGGCCCCTCCGGCTGGCGTCCGTGGCGCTTCCGGATGTCCAACGACGTCTGGGGCACCCCCGTCGTCGCCGGCGACCTGGTCTACGTCACCTCCTTCGAGGTGCACGCCCTGGACGTCGCCACCGGCCGGCGCCGCTTCAAGACCCGTGACGTGGCCTGGTCGATGACGGTGGCCGACGGCCGCATCCACGCCTCGGACGGGCCGACGCTGTTCGCCCTGGACGCCCGCGAGGGCACCGACGTCTGGCGGGTGCGCACCGACGCCTGGGTGTACTCGCTCAAGACCGACCGGGGCACCGTCGTCACCGGCAGCCGTGGCGGCGGCGTGCAGGCCTGGGACGCCGCGAGCGGCGGCAAACTGTGGGAGATCGGCGGCTGCCAGACCGACTTCGAGTCCGCCGAGGCCGGCCCCGTCGTCCACGACGGCACGGTGTACGTCTGGCAGAACGCCCGCCTGCGCGCCCTGGACGCCCGCAGCGGCGAGGAACGCTGGTCCTACCCCATCGGCGACGCGGCCTCCTGCGGCGGCGTCCCGGTCCGCCTCACCCCGGCCTCGGACGGCACCGTCTACGCCGCCGCCGGCACCCGCGTCCTCGCGCTGGAGGTGGCCACCGGCCGCCTGCGCTGGCACTTCGAGGCACCCGCGGTCTTCCTCTGCCCGCCCGCCTTCTCCCCGGGGCCCGCCGTCACCGGCGGCGGCGTCTACCTGGCCGACTACCTCGGCACGGTCTACGCCCTGGACTCCGCCGACGGCCGCGACCGCTGGCGCATCGCCACCGAGGCGCGCTCCGGCGTCGACCCGGTCCTGGTGGCGGCCGGCCACGTCCATGTCGGCAGCGGCAACGGCCTGTACACCCTGGACGCGGTCACCGGCACCCCCAAGTGGCGGTTCCAGGCGGGCGGCGAGGTCGTCGGCTCCCCGGCGGTCGCCGAGGGCCGCATCCACTTCGGCTCCACCGACCACCTGCTCTACACCCTCAAGGCGGACGACGGCCGCCTGCGCTGGAAACTCGCCACCGGCGGCGAGATCACCGGCTCCCCGGTGGTGAAGGACGGAGTGGTGTACGCCTGCAGCAAGGACCGCTGCGTGTACGCCCTGGACGCGGAGAAGGGCACCGGCACCGCACGCTCCGCCTGACCGCCCGGCACACCACGGTGGACGGCCGCCGTACGGGGCGCACGCCGCGCCCCCGGACGGCGGCCGCCCGTCCGTCCGGGGCCCGCGCACGGCGAGCCCCGCCCGCAGTGCCGGCCGCACGGTGCACGCCGTCCGCCCCGAGGCTTTCGGCCGGATCTCGCCGTGACGGCTCCACGGTTGCTGTGCCGTGGCTAGACTGCCGCCATGCCGATACGGGGGCGTTCAGCGAGATTCACGGTCGTCATGGTTGCGGTGGTGCTGGCTCTGACCGGCTTCTCACGCGGCGGACACGGCCGGGGACACGGTTCGGACGGCGAGGGCGGCGGCAGCGGATGCAGCAGTTCCCGCCAGAACCACGACAGCTCCTCGGGCAGCGGCGGCGTGTCCAAGGACGACGGCTCGGACTACGACTCCGGGTACGGCTCGGGCTACAGCTCCGGGTACGGCTCGGGCTACGGCGGCGGCTACCGGGGCTCGTACCACCACGGCCACGACGACACGGACGACGACACGTCGGGCAGCGGCGGCAGCGGCACCGGCTACTCGACGCTCGAGTCCGCGACCACCGAACTGCTCAGCTGCGCCACGTCGAAGAAGCGGTACGCGATGGTCAAGGTCACCAACCCCAACGACGTCTACGGCACCTTCGAGGTGACCATCCGCTTCACCGGTGCCGGCGGCATGCTGATCGACTCCGTGGTGAAGGAGGCGTCGGTGCCCGCGGGCGACTCGGTGACCGTCCGCATCGAGCCGGATCTGTCGGCCGATGGCGCACGCCGGCTGAAACACTGCGACCTCAACCCGACGGCGCCCGCCACGTCCTGACGAACGGCGCCCGCCACGTGCCCGGCACCGGTGGCGTTCCGGCACCGGCGCCGGAACGCCACCGGTGCCGGAACGCACTCGCGTGGCGCATCCGACGACGGACAGCCATGTGTGTCGCGCCGGCGGCCCCGGCCCGGCACCCGTGCGACCGGACCGCGTCCGGAAACGACACGGCGGCCGCGACGGCTCCCCCCTGGGCCGTCGCGGCCGTCTCCCCCGTGTCCCCGATGCCTACTGCGCCGGCTCGAAGGGCTCCGAGGTGGCGTGCATGTCCTTCGTGGTGACCGGCTCGCCGGTGGCGTGCATGTCGTCGGTGGTGTCCTCACCGTTGCCGGTCCGAGCGGCATCCGCCGCAGTGGCGGTCCGGGTGGTGCCGGTGGCGTGCATGTCCTGCGGCGTGATGTCCGACTCGTCGCTCATGGTGCGTACTCCACTTGGTTGTCCGTCTCAGGGCCGGCTGTCCGTCCGGTCACTCCCCCTGGCATGACCGGACGGACCTCCCCGGGCGCGCTTCCCCCAGATCCCCCGATCCCCGGTGCGCGGCCTGCCGAGCCGACCCCCACGCCCCCCGACGCGACGGGCCGACTGAGTCCAGCATGGCCCGCGGCGATAAACGAACGATGAACGCCGCCGCCGACGACGTTCAGCCGACGGTGTGCAGCCGATACGTTCCTCCACCCCATCAGGCCGCCTGCACCGGGTTGAGCAGCTCCCGCACGGCGGCCGCCTCCGGAGAGCCGAGGGTCTCGTAGATGTGCAGGGCCTCCTGCCAGCACACCTGGGCCCGGTCGGTCTGGCCGATGCGGGACAGCGCCTGCCCGAGCACGGTGAGCACATTGCCGCGCCGCCACTCGCCGCCGATGCCGCGCAGCACGGTCAGGGCCCTCTCGGCGTTGGCGGCGGCCTGCGCCGGGCGCTGCGCGGCCAGGTCGACCTCCGCCAGCCGGAACAGCGTCATGCCCTCCCACAGCCGCTGCCGGCTGTCGCGGAAGACGAGCAGCGCCTCGTGCAGACTGCTCGCGGCCGCGTCGAGCCGGCCGCTCTCGGTGAGCGCCAGGCCCAGGGCGTAGCGTCCGTTCGCGCCCCGCATGGAGTTGCCCATGGCGTCGTAGATGCCGATGCCCTGCTCGGCGAGGTCGACGGCGCTCCGCAGCCGGCCGGCCGCCAGGCGGATGCGGGACAGATTGCACAGCGCGCTCGCCTCGCCCGGGCGGTCGCCCAGCTGCCGGAAGAGCCGGATGGCCTCGCTGAGATGCTCCTCCCCGTCCGCGGTGCGGCCCTGGTAGAGCGCGATGATGCCGCGCGCGTTGCGCGCCCAGCACACCGGCAGCGGATCCTCCGCCTGACCGGCGAGCCGGATCACCTGCTCCGCCTCCTCGTCCGCCCTGTCGAAGCGGCCGCCGTCGACGTGGGCGTGGGCCAGGGTCATCAGGGCGCGGGCCGAGATCCGGGCCACGCCCAGCTCGCGTGCCGCCTCGTACAGCGCCGTGGCGGTGGCCTCGTACTCCTTGGAGTTCGCGCCCGACTCGGACAGGTCCAGGGCCGCCCAGAGCAGATCGATGGCCGCGCCCAGCCCGGCCGGCCGGTCCGCCTGCCGGCGGGCGGTGGCCAGCAGGCAGTTCGCCTCCGTGTACAGCCAGTCCCGGGCACTGGTGCGGGAGGTGAACCGCAGACCCGGACGGCGGGTGGGCGTCAGGTGCTCCACCAGCTTGTCCCCGGGCCGTTCGATCGCGTACACCCCGGCGGTCGTGGCCAGGTAGAAGTCCAGCAGCCGCGCCAGCGCCGCCTCGCTCTCGCCCGGCTCCTGCTCGTCGCGCTCGGCGCGGTCACGGGCGTAGAGGCGGACCAGGTCGTGGAAGCGGTAGCGGCCCGGAGCGGCGGACTCCAGCAGGGAGATGTCCACCAGGGACTCCAGCAGGTCCTCCGTCTCCTCCTGCGGCAGGTCCAGGACGGCGGCCGCGGCGGCGAGGGAGATGTCCGGGCCGTCGGCCAGGCCCAGCAGACGGAAGGCACGGGCCTGGGCCGGCTCCAGCTGGCCGTAGCCCAGTTCGAAGGTGGCCTTGACGGCGAGGTCGCCCGCTCTCAGTTCGTCCAGCCGACGGCGTTCGTCGGCGAGCTTGGCCGCCAGCACCGACACCGTCCAGGTGCGGCGGGCCGCCAGCCGGGACGCGGCGATGCGGATGGCCAGCGGAAGAAAGCCGCAGGCGGCCACCACGTCCAGCGCGGCCTCCCGTTCGCTCGCCACCCGCTCCTCGCCGACGATCTTGGTGAAGAACGCCAGCGCCTCCTTGGGGCTCATCACGTCCAGGTCCACCAGGTGGGCGCCCGCCAGGCCGGTCATCCGGGTGCGGGAGGTGATGAGGGCGGCGCAGCCCTCCGCGCCCGGCAGCAGCGGCCTGACCTGGGCCGCGTCGCGCGCGTTGTCCAGCAGGACGAGGACCCGGCGGCCGTCGAGGAGGGAGCGGTACAGGGCCGCGCGTTCCTCCAGGGAGTCCGGGACGGCCGAGTCGGCCGTGCCCAGGGCGCGCAGGAAGGACCCGAGCACCGTCTCCGGATCGGTCGGCGACGGACCCGCGCCCCGCAGGTCGACGTAGAGCTGGCCGTCGGGGAAGGCGGGGCGCGCCTGGTGGGCGACGTGCACCGCGAGCGTCGTCTTGCCCACGCCGCCGATGCCCGCCAGTGCCGACACGGCCATCACCCGGCCCTTCGCCGAGGCGAGTACCTCGCTCAGCTCGCTGACGAACGCCGCTCGGCCCGTGAAGTCCGACACGGTTGCCGGGAGTTGAGCCGGACGCGCCACCGTGGGAGCCGGTGCGGGCGCGGGCGTCGCGGGCCGGGCCAGAGCCGGGTCGGTGCGCAGGATGCGCTGCTGCAGCTCGCGCAGCTCCGGGCCCGGGTCGACCCCCAGCTCGTCGGCCAGCAACCGGCGGGTGTCGGCGTACACCGCGAGCGCCTCGGCCTGGCGGCCGCTGCGGTACAGGGCCAGCATCAGCAGCTCCCGCAGATGCTCCCGCAGCGGGTGGGCCGCCGTCAGCGCCGTCAGCTCGGAGACCACCTCGGCGTGGCAGCCCTGCTCCAGATCCAACTCCAGCCGCATCTCCACCAGTTGCAGCCGCCACTCCTGCAGCCGGGCACGCTGGGTCTCGGCGTACGGGCCCGGCACCCCGGCGAGGGGCTCGCCGTCCCACACCTCCAGGGCGCGGCGCAGCGCGGCCCGCGCACTGCCGAGGTCACCGGTCGCGCGGGCCTTCTCCGCGGTGGCGACCAGCGTGCGCACCCTCGTCAGATCCAGGGCGTCCTCGCCCAGTCCGCGCACCGCGTACCCGCCGGACTCGCTGACCAGCATCCCCGGGTCGAGCAGCTTGCGCAGCCGGGAGGCGTAGGTGCGCACCGTGGCCAGGGCCTGCGCGGGCGGCTCCTCGCCCCACAGCGCGTCGATCAGTTCGGCCGCGGTCGCGGTACGGCCCTCGCGCAGCAGCAGCGCGGCCAGCAGGGCGCGTTGCTGAGGCGACCCCGTGGACAGGGCTTCCTCACCGCGCCAGGCACGCACCGGGCCGAGCAGGCCGAAGCGCAGCGGCACCGGCTGTTCGGGCACCCGCTGCTCGGGTACTCGTGGCACACCGTCCATCGCTGCTCCCTGGCCCCCCGGTGTTCGCTCACTGCCAACCAGGAGGCCAGTTTGCCTTGTTCATGGCAGTAGCGTCAGCCACGGGCGGGTGCGCTCACAGCTCGTCGCGCCCGGCGTCACATCGCCCCCACAACCTCTCCGCAGCGCCCGTCCGAGCCGGCCGGGAAGGCCGGACGCCGGCGCCGGCGGCCTCGCCCCGCCCCACGGCCCGCACCCACCGTGCACCGTCCCACCACGTGGTCGCCCCCTGCTGCACCGCCCCGCACCCCTCCTATCCTCGAAGGATGACGACTTCCGCGACCTCCGGAACGGGTCCCACCGAGAACTCCCTGCGTCGCGCGCTGAAACGTGCCCGGGACGGCGTCGCGCTGGACGTCGCCGAGGCGGCGGTGCTGCTCCAGGCTCGCGGGCCGCATCTCGACGACCTCACCGCGTCGGCCGCCCGGGTCAGGGACGCGGGGCTGCGGGCCGCCGGCCGGCCCGGCGTCATCACCTACTCCAAGAGCGTCTTCATCCCGCTGACCCGGCTGTGCCGGGACAAGTGCCACTACTGCACCTTCGTCACCGTGCCGGGCAAGCTGCGCCGTGCCGGGCACGGGATGTTCATGTCGCCGGACGAGGTGCTCGACATCGCCCGCAAGGGCGCCGCGCTCGGTTGCAAGGAAGCCCTGATCACCCTCGGCGACAAGCCGGAGGACCGCTGGCCCGAGGCACGCGAGTGGCTGGACGCGCACGGCTACGACGACACCCTCGCCTACGTCCGCGCGATCTCCATCCGCATCCTGGAGGAGACCGGGCTGCTGCCGCACCTCAATCCGGGCGTGCTGAGCTGGACGGACTTCCAGCGTCTCAAGCCCGTCGCGCCCAGCATGGGCATGATGCTGGAGACCACCGCGACCCGTCTGTGGTCCGAGCCGGGCGGCCCGCACCACGGCTCCCCGGACAAGGAGCCCGCGGTGCGGCTGCGCGTCCTGGAGGACGCGGGCCGCTCCTCGGTGCCGTTCACCTCCGGGATCCTGATCGGCATCGGCGAGACCTACGAGGAGCGCGCCGAGTCCCTGTTCGCGCTCAGGAAGGTCGCCCGCGCCTACCACGGCATCCAGGAGGTGATCGTCCAGAACTTCCGCGCCAAGCCGGACACGGCGATGCGCGGCATGCCCGACGCCGAGCTGGACGACCTGGTCGCCACGGTCGCCGTGGCCCGCCTCATCCTCGGCCCGAGCGCCTGCATCCAGGCCCCGCCGAACCTGGTGGACGGCGAGTACGAGCGGCTCATCGCGGCCGGCATCGACGACTGGGGCGGTGTCTCCCCCCTGACCATCGACCACGTCAACCCGGAGCGTCCCTGGCCGCAGATCGAGGAACTGGCCGAGAGGTCCCGCGCCGCCGGTTTCGAGCTGCGCGAACGGCTGTGCGTGTACCCGGAGTTCGTCACCCGTGGCGAACCCTGGCTGGACCCGCGGCTGCTGCCGCACGTGACCGCCCTGGCCGACCCGGACACCGGCCTGGCCCGGCAGGACGCCACCGTCGAGGGCCGCCCCTGGCAGGAGCCGGAGGAGGTGTTCACCGCGGGCGGCCGCACCGACCTGCACCGCACCATCGACACCGAGGGCCGCAGCAGCGACCGCCGCGCCGACTTCGACGAGGTCTACGGCGACTGGGGCGCCCTGCGCGAGGCCGCGGCCGGCGGCATGGCGCCGCAGCGCATCGACACCGACGTCCGGCAGGCGTTGCGCACCGCCGCCGACGACCCCACCCGGCTCACCGACGACGAGGCCCTGGCCCTGCTGCACGCCGACGGCGCCGCCCTGGACGCCCTGTGCCGGGTGGCCGACGACGTCCGCAAGAGCGCCGTCGGCGACGACGTGACGTACATCGTCACCCGCAACATCAACTTCACCAACGTCTGCTACACCGGCTGCCGTTTCTGCGCCTTCGCGCAGCGTCGCACCGACGCCGACGCCTACACCCTGTCCCTGGAGCAGATCGCCGACCGGGCCCAGCAGGCCTGGGACGTGGGCGCGGTGGAGGTGTGCATGCAGGGCGGCATCCACCCGGACCTGCCCGGCACGGCCTACTTCGACATCGCCCGCGCGGTCAAGGAGCGCGTGCCCGGCATGCATGTGCACGCCTTCTCCCCGATGGAGGTCGTCAACGGCGCCACCCGCACCGGCATGTCCGTCCGCGAGTGGCTGACGGCCGCGAAGGAGGCGGGCCTGGACACCATCCCGGGCACCGCCGCGGAGATCCTGGACGACGAGGTCCGCTGGGTCCTCACCAAGGGCAAACTGCCCACGTCCACCTGGATCGAGGTCATCACCACCGCGCACGAGCTGGGCATCCGCTCGTCGTCGACGATGATGTACGGCCACGTGGACCAGCCCCGCCACTGGCTCGGGCACCTGCGCACCCTGGCCCGCATCCAGCAGCAGACCGGCGGTTTCACCGAGTTCGTGACCCTGCCGTTCGTGCACACCAACGCCCCGGTGTACCTGGCGGGCATCTCCCGGCCCGGCCCGAGCATGCGGGACAACCGCGCGGTGACGGCCATGGCCCGGCTGCTGCTGCACCCGCACATCCCCAACATCCAGACCAGCTGGGTGAAGCTGGGCACCGAGGGCGCGGCGGAGATGCTGCGCTCCGGCGCCAACGACCTGGGCGGCACGCTGATGGAGGAGACCATCTCCCGCATGGCGGGCTCCTCCTACGGCTCGTACAAGTCGATCCGGGACCTCGTCGCGGTCGCCGAGGCGGCCGGCCGTCCCGCCAAGCCCCGCACCACCCTGTACGGAGAGGTCCCGGAGGAACGGCAGCGCGCGGCGGCCGCCTCGGACGGCCATCTGCCGGAGCTGCTGCCGGTTCTGGAGTGACCCGGGGGCGCGGGACGGCCCCGCACGCGCCGTCCCGCGCACCGCGCCCGCCCTCCGCCTGACAGACGGCGCGGCGCGTCACAGTACGATGAGCCGACCGTTCCGGGGGCGTCCACAGCTGAGGAGATGCGTGCCCGTGCCTGCCCGAATACCCTCGTGGGCCTGGGTCAGCGGCCTGACCGCGGGAGCGGTCGCCGTGCTCGGAGTGCTGGCCTTGCAGGCGAGCCACGGCCCGCACCCCACGGCCGCGACCGCGCGCCCGAGCAGCTCCGCGTCGGCGAGCGCGCACCCGTCCCCCAGCCCGAGCCCCACCCCGACCCCGCCCGCGATCCCGGACGACTCGGGCACGGGCCGTCGCATCGTCTACTCCCTCGGCCAGAAGCGCGTGTGGATCGTGGACGAGCGTGGCATGCCGGCGCGCACCTTCCCCGTGTGGCCGGGCACGGTCAGCCCGGACCCGGGCAGCTACGCGATCTCCCAGCGGGTGCCGTCCACCAAGGGCTCCGACGGCGTGCAGATCGAGCACATCATGTACTTCGCCGGAAAGTCGGGCGTGTTCATCGCGTTCTCCAACGCCGTCGACGGCTCCTCGCCGCCACCGGTCGGCCCCGGCATCAAGACGGGTGGCATCCGCACCGGCAAGGAGGACGGCGACGCGCTGTGGGCGTTCGCCACCGTCAAGACCCGGGTGGTGGTGGTCCCCTGACCTCCGGCCCGCGCACCCGATCCGGGCGCGCGGGCCGGCACCCCGCGGCCGCCGCGCCCTGCCTTTCCGACAAGCCCTGACGGACGGTTCCTGTTCGATTACAGTGCTCGGCGTCACACGTGCGGACGGTGCCGTGAGGGAGGTCTGGGTGGGCAGGACATCCGGTGCCGTCTGGGGGCGTACCGAGCAGCAGGACTTCCGCAGCCGGGTGCGCGGCACGCTGCTCGGGGTGGCCCTGGGCGACGCGCTCGGGGCACCGGTGAACGGGCTGGACCTGGACGCGATCAAGGGGGCGTACGGGCCCGAGGGCGTCGTGGACCTGGTGCCGGCCCACGGGCGGCGCGGCGCGGTCACCCACTTCACCCAGCTGACGCTGTTCTCCGTGGACGGGCTGATCCGGGCGCAGGTGCGGCGCGACACCGGGGCCTGGCACCCGCCGACGGACCTGCACCGTGCCTACCGGCGCTGGGCGGCCACCCAGCGGGACTGGGGGCCGGACGAGCGCCGCGCGGAGGACGGCTGGCTGGCCCGCGAGGAGTGGCTGTACGCGCGGCGGGACGCGACCCGGGCGCTGCTGGTCGGGTTCGGCGACGACATCATGGGCACGCCTCAGACGCCGAAGAACCCGGGGGAGCGCGGGCCGGAGGCCGCCGTCCGGTCGGCACCGTTCGGGCTGCTGGTGGGCTGGGACCCGCATCTGGTGGTGCAGCTGGCGGTGGAGTGCGCGGCGCAGACCCACGGGCATCCGGTGGCGTGTCTGACCGCGGGCGCGTACGCCGCGGTGGTGCACGCGCTGGCCCGTGGGGACAGCCTGGACGGCGCCGTGCAGAGGACGCTGGCGCTGCTGGCGCAGCGCCCCGGGCACGAGGCGGTCTCCGACGCGCTGCAGCACGCGCTGGGCGCGGTGCGGCAGGGCATGCCGACCCCGGCCCGGGTGGAGGAGCTGGCCGGCCAGGGCAGCGCGGAGGGCGTGCTGGCCGTGGCCGTGTACTGCGCGTACGTCGGGGAGGACGTCCGGCACGGGCTGTGCCTGGCGGTGAACCAGTCCGGCCCGTCGGGCGCGGCCGGTGCGCTCACCGGTGGTCTGCTCGGTGCCCTGCACGGCGAGACGGCCCTCCCGCCGGCCTGGCTGGCCGAGCTGGAGGGCCGTCCCACGGTGCTGGCGCTGGCGGACGACTTCGCGATGGAGATGACCCAGGGGCCCGCGCTGCACGGTCCCGCCGGATCGTCCCCGGGCTGGCTGGCCCGCTACCCGCGGGCCTGACCGGGCGACCGGGCGGGACCTGCTACGGCCGCCTGCCCGCCACACCGTCCTCGGCGCCCGCCGGTGCCGGGACCGCGGCCGTCGCGGACCGGTCGCCGTCGTCGTCCGTGTTGACCTTCTCGACGATCTCCAGCCGTTCGGGGGTGTCCTCGGGCTTGAGGTGGCCGACGACGACGAACAGCACCAGGGACACCGCGAGCGGCACGGACACCTGGTACTGCAGCGCCACGCCGCCGACGGCCGCGTCGATCGGGTAGTTCACCAGGTAGAAGGCGATCAGACCGGCGGCCCAGCTGATGAGCGCGGCCGTCGGGCCGGAGCGGCGGAAGGGCCGCAGCAGGCCGAGCATCATCGGGATGGCGATCGGGCCCATCAGACCGGCCACCCATGTGATGACGACGGTGATGATGTCCTTGAACGTGGGGGAGTCGACCTGGGTGGCCACCGCCATGGACAGGCCGAGGAAGACGACGGTGGTGACGCGGGCCGCGATCAGGCCGCTGCGCGCACCCCAGGCGCGGGCCCGCTGCGACAGCACGGGTGCCACGTCCCGCGTGAAGACGGCGGCGATGGCGTTGGCGTCGGAGGAGCACATGGCCATCGTGTGCGAGAAGAAGCCGACGACGACCAGGCCCAGCAGGCCGTGCGGCAGGAGCTGTTCGGTCATCAGGCCGTAGGAGTCGGAGCCGTCCGGCTTCTGGGCGTGCACCAGCAGCGGCGACATCCACATCGGGTAGAACAGCACGACCGGCCACACCAGCCACAGCACGGACGACAGCCAGGCGGACCGCTCGGCCTGCCGGGCGTTGCCCGTCGCCATGTAGCGCTGGGCCTGGTTGAGCATGCCGCCGTTGTACTCGAACAGCTTGATGAACAGGAACGCCAGCAGGAACACCGTGCCGTAGGGGCCGACCAGGGGCTTGGCGTGGCCGTGCAGGGCCGGCTCGTCCCAGGCGCCGAGGAAGCCGATGCCCTTGTCGTTCAGCTTCAGCACCACCGCGACGAACATGGACACACCGGCGAGCAACTGGATGACGAACTGGCCGAGTTCGGTCAGCGCGTCCGCCCACAGGCCGCCGATCGTGCAGTAGACGGCGGTGATCACACCGGTGATGAGGATGCCCTGGTTGAGGGTGACGCCGGTGAAGACGGACAGCAGGGTCGCGATCGCCGCCCACTTGGCGCCCACGTCCACGATCTTCAGCAGCATGCCGGACCAGGCCAGTGCCTGCTGGGTGGGGACGTTGTAGCGGTTCTTCAGGTACTCCAGCGGTGAGGCGACGTGCAGCCGGGAGCGCATGCGGTTGATGCGGGGCGCGAACAGCCGGGCGCCGATGGCGATGCCGAGGGCGATCGGGAACGACCAGGTGACGAACGAGGTGACGCCGTAGGTGTAGGCGATGCCCGCGTACCCGGTGAACATCACCGCGCTGTAGCCGGACATGTGGTGCGAGATGCCCGACAGCCACCAGGGCATCTTGCCGCCCGCGGTGAAGAAGTCGCTGACGTTGTCCACGCGCTTGTGCGACCAGATCCCGATCGCGACCATCACGCCGAAGTAGCCGATCAGCACGGCCCAGTCGAGACCGTTCATGTGCCCCCTTCCAGGGTCCGCCTTGTGAACTCCGCTCAGCTGGTTGGCACTTCGCATGAGCGGGGTAGGGGCGAGGCAGGCCGCGAAGTGCCCGCTCATCGTGGGTGTGCGTGCAGGGGCACGACAAGCGAGCAACAGGTCAAGAGCGGGTAAAAATGTTCCTCGTCCTGACCGTTGTTCATGATGGTGAACAGCGCCGGGAAGGGGTGGCCAGACGGAATCCGAACCCGGTGCGGGCATGAGAAGAGCCCCCTCGGCAAGGACGGCGGACTGGTCGAGAGGGCTCTTGAGGCGGCGTCGCCGGCGGTGCCGGAACGCCTGTCGCTCCGATTCAGTTGTGTCGGCCGGGCCGGGTGGGAGATCCCGGCCGGGACGCGGCAGGAGGATCGCGACGATCCGCCCGGTCACGCCCTGATCGACGCCACGAAGGACTTCCAGGCCTCGGCCGGGAAGGTCAGCACCGGACCCTGCGGGACCTTCGAGTCCCGGACCGCCATGGAGGCGACGACCGGCGACTTGACCTCGACGCACGCGCCGTTGCCCGTGGAGTACGAGGACTTGGTCCACGTCTGGGTGGCGCCCTGACGAATTGCCATTTCAGCTCCGGAATGCAGTGGAGTGGTTGAGTCGCTGTCACCGCACGACGTGTTCGCCGTGAACCCACTGCGCGGTTCCGGGAACCCTGCGCGCGGCGTGCACCACCGTCGTCCACGGTGGCGTGATCGACGCTACCCGCCACTTCCGGGCTCGTGCCGGATCGTTCACTCGACCGGATGGCATATTCCCAGGCGTCTTCCGAGAAAGCGGAAGGAGGTGTACCGTGCGCCTTTCTCAGCTCGCGTACGACTTGGCCATGTCGGCGATGAACTGGCGCGACTGCTCCACGTTCAGCGCCTGCGCCCGCAGGTGCTCGTACAGCACACTGTATTTCCGTACGTCGTTCGCCTTCTCCAGATACAGGTCGCTCGTGACACCCTCGATGTAGACGACACTGGAGTCGGCGGCATCCGGGAACTCCAGAATGGCGTACTGTCCGTTCAGACCGGGATGCGCGCCCATCTCGAACGGGATCACCTGGACGGTCACATGCGGCAGCTGGGACTGCTCCACCAGATGCTCCAACTGCTCGCGCATCACCGCCTTGCCGCCCACCACCCGGCGCAGGGCGGCCTCGTCGAGCACGGTCCACAGACGCAGCGGATTCTCGGTGGCGGAGATTCGTTCCTGCCGCCGCATGCGCACCTGCACCCGCTTGTCGATGTCCGCGGGCGCCGTCTCCGGCAGCGCACCCGTGATCAACGCCTGCGCGTACGCACGGGTCTGCAACAGGCCGGGCACCACCTGCGGATCGTAGACTCTCAGGCTCGCCGCGTCCGTCTCCAGGCCGATGTAGACGCTGTACGGAATGTCGCCGAAGGAATGCCACCAGCCCTGCTGGCGCGAATCCTTGGCCATCTGCATCAGCGACTCGACGACCCGCTGATCCTCCACCTCGTAGACCCCGCACAGATCGCGGACATCACGCTGGCTGATGCTGCGCCGGCCGTTCTCCAGACGGCTGATCTTCGATTGCGACACCAGCAGCCGTTCCGCCACCTCCTCGGCCGTCATGCCCTTGAGCTCCCGGAGCCTGCGCAGCTCCTGGCCCAGCCGGCGTCGCCTGACGGTGGGGTTGACATTGGACGCCACGGGACGTGCACCTCCGGCTGCATGCCTCTGCTTTGCGTATCTGCTGCTGAGCAGACTGCCACCAAGGTGCGCGCTTCCGCTGGAAAACGGCGGATATACGGTACGAGAACGCCACTTCGGGGTCGCGCGCGGTCGACGGCCGCCCGGCCCCGTGCGCGTCCGGGCGGAGCGCCGCGACGCCGCCGCGGCGCTCCGCCCGAACCCGCGTCGGCTCCCGGACCGGTCAGGGACTGCGCGTGGTGCCGGTCCGGTCGCCGTGCTGCCGGCCGTGCCGGGTGGAGCTGCGCAGTGCCGCTCAGCGGGATCCGGCCCGCGCCATGGACCCTCGGCGCGGCTGCATCGGCACCCCGCGCGCGGGTTCCGCCGCGGACCTGCCCGCGGCGGCCGCCCGGGCGGCGGTCGCCCTGGCCGCGGCCGTGCGGCCCGCGGCGGGCGGACGGCCGCCCGCGGACCCGCCGGACGTGCGGCGCGACTGGCCCGCCACACCGTTCTGCACGTCCATCACGGCGTGCGCCACCAGACCGCCCATCGGATCGTGCCGGATCAGATCCCGCAGCCGGGAACGGGACGAACGGCCCTCGTTGCCCGGATACAGGTGCTTGCCCAGCCCGACCGCGTGCGCCAGGGCGGCGAGGGCCGCGGTCCGCGGGTCCGGCGGGACGCCGGTGCGGATCGCGGCATCCAGCCGGGCCCTGATCTCCCGGCTGATGGCCGTGTCCGTGGCCTGGTAGCGCGTCGTCGGCAGCACCCCGCACATCTGGCCGGGAACGGCGGCCACCATGCCGCACCGCTCCAGATGTGCCAGGTAGGTCTGGCGGAGCCCGAGCCGGGGCCCGCCGATCCAGTGGACCGCCCGGACCGGAGCGCCACGCCTGCGCAGCAGCTCCAGTGCGGAGTCCAGAGGAGGATCTCCTGTCGGCCGTGGCATCACCACAGCGATACGATCCCCGTCTGGGGCTATCCGCCCGGCCAGTGCAAGCTCCACTAGCTGCGCTCCGGCCAGACCGAGGTCGAGCGACTGCGGCTGCGCAGTGGTACCCGTGGCCGGGTCCAGTGCGAGCAGCAGAAGCTCCTCCGGAAGTGTTCTGCGGCTCCTGCCCATCCATGCCTCCCCGCGTGGATGAATGACAGGGTGACCCCTCTCACATTGGTCTGTCGAGGGTGCGTGACCGCTTCGTAGTGGAACCGGTAGGTATGTCGTGCCCGTCTTCCGCGTGGGTTTGGCCCGTACACAGGACACTGGTACATGGTTCGACACAGCGGTGCGGCCACGCGACCAAGCACGTGGCAGGGCCCGTTGGACGGCCCCGGTCCGGGTGACGGTTCACGGTTCGACAGCACGCGGGGCGTGCGGTGCATGGAGGAGGCATCGGTGGCGGGCGAGTCCCCCGACAGTTCGAAGCAGCGCGAGTCGTCGGCGAAACCGGCGTCGGGGAGCGCGGGTCCGGAAACCGAGGCCAGGAGCGACAGCGGCGCGGCCCGCGGCACCCTCGATGCGCGCGTCGTGCTCACCAAGGAGGACGAGGGGGCCGGTGCGTCCGGCTCGACGGGTACGTCCGTTCCCGACGCGGCCGGCGAGGGCGGTGGAGTGGACACCGCCACCCGGGTGCTGTCGGTGCGTGAGGTCGTGACGACGGCGGAGAAGTCCGGGAAGCCGTCGGACATCCCGGAGAACTCCGGCGAGTCCGACACATCCGATACGCCCCGAGCGGATGCCGCCCAGGGCGACGCGTCGCGTGGAGGCGGTGCGTCCGAGACCGGCCGCGAGGACGGGCGGAAGAAGAGCGAGGAGTCCGCGACGCGCGCCGGGAAGCAGTCCGCCGACACCGGCAAGGCCGCCTCGCGCACCGAGGACGGCGAGCCCGAGGCCGGCAAGGGCGAGGCCGGCGAGCCGGCGGGTGCGGCGAGCCCGGACAGCGAGCCCAGGACCGCCACGTCCGAGAAGCCCAAGACCGTCAACCTGAAGAAGGACGACGCACCCGAGGGCCGCGGCGAACCCGAGAAGTCGGGGGAGCCCAAGCGCGTCGACCTGACGAAGGACGACGCACCCGAGGCCGCCAAGTCCGGCGCCCGCAAGGCCGGGAACGCGACCGGCGCCACAGCCGGCTCGACGGGCGGGCCGAAGGCGGGTGCGTCCGTCGACCAGCCCACGACCGTCTTCACGACGGCCAAGCGGCCCGCCGTCGACCAGCCGACCACGATGCTGAAGCTCGGCGGCGCCACCAAGGACGCCAAGCAGACCGGGGACGCCAAGGGAGCGAAGGACGCCCAGGGCGTCCAGGACGCCCCGAAGACGGGTGCCCGGCCCGCCGCCGGCTCCCGCTCCGGTGCGTCGGACGGCGAACGGACCAGCAAGTTCGTCGCGCTCAAGCCGCTCGACGACCCCTCCACCCGCAAGCCGCAGCCGCGCACCCCGCAGGCGCCGGCCGCGCAGACCACGCCCCCGGCGGGCGCCATGGGCGCCGTGGGCGCCGCGGACCCCACGGTCGTCGTGCCCCGGGCCACGGCCGAGCGCACCGCGCAGCAGCCGCTGCCGCCCAAGCCCCCGCTGGACCTGCTGGCCGAGCTGACGAACACGCCGCCGCCCCCGCAGACCCCGCTGCGCACCCTGCTGCGCCGCATCAAGATCTGGTCGCCGGTGGTGGTGCTCCTCGCGATCATCTTCGCGGTCGTACAGGCGCTGCGCCCGCTGCCGTCCCCCACCCTCGTGCTGTCCGCGAAGGACACCTTCACCTTCGACGGCGCGAACGCCGGCCTGCCGTGGCCCGACGAGGGACAGGGCTGGATGGACGTCGACGGCATCGGCACGATGAGCCACTTCGGTGAGCAGACGCCGGTGGCCATCGGCTCGGTCGCCAAGACGATGACCGCGTACATCATCCTGCGCGACCACCCGCTCAAGCCGGGCCAGGAAGGCCCGAAGATCAAGATCGACGAGCAGGCGGAGAAGGAGGGTGGTTATGACAGCAGCGGTGAGTCCACCCTCAACACGGTCAAGGCCGGCGACTACCTCACCGAGAAGCAGGCCCTGGCCGCCGTCATGATCCCCTCCGCGAACAACATCGCGCGGCTGCTGGCGCGCTGGGACGCCGGCTCCGAGGAGGCGTTCGTCAAGAAGATGAACGCCACGGCCAAGGAGCTGGGCATGACCGACACCACCTACACCGACCCCTCCGGCCTGACGGCGACCACCGTCTCCACGGCCCGGGACCAGGTCAAGCTCGGCCACGCCGTGGTGAAGAACCCGGCGCTGGTCGCCATCACCAGCGCGGCCAGCTGGACCGACCCCTCCGGCCGCAACTGGCCCAACTACAACGAGCTGCCGTACACCATCGGTGCGATCGGCATCAAGACCGGCACCACGACCGCGGCCGGCGGCAACCTGCTGTTCGCCTCCCGCAAGGAGGTCGACGGCCAGACGGTCACCGTCGTCGGCGCGATCCTCGCCCAGCACCAGGGACCGTCGATCCTCGACACGGTCAACAAGGTCAGCCGGATCGCGCTGACGGCCGCGGAGGACGCGCTGACCTCGGCGAAGATCCTGAAGAAGGGTGATGTCGTCGGGTACGTGGACGACAGGCTCGGCGGCCGCACCCCGGTCGTCGTCACCAAGGACGTCACGGCGGTCGGCTGGTCCGGCCTGAAGGTCAAGCTGGCCCTCACCGGCAACGACCTGCCGCACGAGGCCGAGGCCGGGACCACCGTGGGCCGGCTCACCGTGGGCGACGGCGCACAGGGCGCGGTCCAGGTGCCCGTCGCCCTGCAGACGGACCTCAGCGAGCCCGGCTTCACGGACAAGCTGACCCGCCTCGGCTGACCGCCGCGGCACCCCGGCCCGCCCGCCGGCCGACCGCTCACCGGCCGACGCGGGCGTCCCCGGGGGCGTGCGGCCCTCGCGCACCCCGTCGCCGAGCCCCACCCGCGGGCTCTGCGGCGGGGTGCGTGCTAGCGTCACGAATCGGGCACGTGGCCGGTTGCGCGGGACGCGGCCGCGAACTCATGGACAGGACACGGGGAGTGCCTTGCAGTGGCCACAGCGGAGTCGACACGCGCGGACGACGCCGAGCCGGGGCCGGGAACCGGCCCGCGAATAACAGCGCCGCAGACCACCACACACCCTGACGGACAGCACACCGGCACGGGGGGCGGCGGCGGGGACGGCCCGCCGCCGACCGGGCGGCTGCCGCGCACCCGGGCGGCCGTCACGGCCCTGCGGAGGTGGATGCTCGGACACCCCGCCCTGTCGATCACCGCGCTGGCCGGTGTGCTGCACATCGTCTGGTTCTTCACCGTCGCCAACAGCGGCGGCGACCTCGCCGCGCAGGACGCGTGGGCCGAGTTCGTCGGCCGGCACCCGGACTCGGCGTACAACCTCGCCTGGTACGGCGGCATGCACCCGGTGTCCTACAGCATGGTCTCGCCGTATCTGATGTCCCTCCTGGGCGTGCGGACGACCATGATGATCGCGGGCACGGTCTCCGCGGGCCTGCTGACGCTGGTGCTCGTCCGCAGCCGCCGGGTGCGCAACCCCCTGTGGGCGGCGCTCGTCGGGGTCTTCGGCCTGCTGTGCAACGCGGCGTCCGGCCGGGTGACCTTCGGCCTGGGCACCATGTTCGGGCTCGGTGCGGTCGCGGCCGTGTTCTGCTGGCCGTACCGCTGGCGGCACAAACGCTGGGCGAAGGCGCTGGTCGCGGCACCGCTGGCGGCACTGGCCACCATGTCCTCGCCGGTCGCCGGCTTGTTCGTCGGGCTGGTCGCGGTGGCGCTGTTCCTGCAGAAGCGCCGCCCCGGCGCCTGGGCGCTCGGGCTGGCACCCACCGCGGTGGTGGCCGCCTCGGCGCTGCTGTTCCCGTTCTCCGGCACCCAGCCCATGGCCTTCGGCTCGGCGGTGCTGCCGCTGCTCTACGCCGTGCTCGGCGCCGTCCTGGTGCCCAAACGGTGGAAGACCGTCCGGATCACCTCCTGGGTGTACGCCCTGTTCGTCGTCGGGGTGTGGCTGATCAGCTCCCAGATCGGCTCCAACATCACCCGCCTGGCGATGCTGTTCGCCGGGGTGGTGCTCGCGGCCGCGCTGCCCTTCACCGTGCCGCGCACCCGCAAGTGGTACGCGACCGTCCTGGCGCTGGTCGGCTTCGTCGTGTGGATCGGGATCAAGTCCGTCGACGACGTCGTCCACACCGCCCCCGCCGCGTCCTGGTCCCGCGAGCTGGCCCCGCTGGTCCACCAGCTGCAGAAGGCCGGCGCGCAGAAGGGCCGCGTCGAGGTCGTCCCGGCCAGCTCCCACCGGGAGGCGTCCGCGCTGGCGCCGTACGTCAACCTGGCCCGCGGCTGGAACCGCCAGGCCGACATCGAACGCAACCCGCTGTTCTACGACGACACCCTCAACGCCGAGAACTACCACGAGTGGCTGCGCCGCTGGGCCGTGCACTACGTGGTCCTGCCCAAGGGCGAACCCGACGGCGACGGCGGGCACCGTGAACGCGACCTGGTGCTCGGCGGCCTGCCCTACCTGAAGCAGATCTGGGGCGACGCCAACTGGCGGCTGTACGCGGTGACCGACCCGACCCCGCTCGCCGAGCCCGACGCGGTCGTCCAGCGCGCCGAACAGGGCGAGCTGACCCTCGAGGTGCGCAAACCCGGCCGGATCCTCATCCGGGTGCCGTACTCGCCGTGGCTGAGCCTGGTCGACGACAACGGCAAGAAACTCAAGGCACCGCAGGAGACCGAGGCATCCAAGCACCGCGCCCCGGGCACGCCGAAGACGTACGACAACATTCACGGCTGCCTGGCCGAGGCCGCCGAGGACGCCCTCGGCGACAAGTGGACCACCCTGCTCGCCCCGCGGGCGGGCACCTACCGTCTGGCCGCCCCCTACCAGCTCCCCCGGGGCACCCCCTGCCCCGACGAGCTGAAACCGTGACCGCCCCGACGGTCTGAGACCACAGGCCACAACCTCCGATGCACTGAGCGGAACACCGCCCGGGCCGGCCGCCCGACGCCGGACCCGGGCGGTGCCGCAGCACGAGGCGAAACCGTCGTCACCGCGCCCGGCGGTCACCTCGCCCTGTCGCCGTTGCCCTTGCCGTGGCCGGAGCCGTTTCCGCTGTTGCCGTCGGTCCCGTCACCGCACCGGGAAGGCCACATCGCACACCGGGTCATCGGGCCCCGCCGCGTCCCAGTCGGCGAAGTACACCTCGCGGGGCGGCCCGGCCTGCTCCAGCCCCTGCGCGGCGATCCACCGCTCCACCGCCTCGAACGCCGCCAGAATCCGCGGAAACGCCACCTGCGCCCTGGTGATCCGGGTGTACGCCAGCCGCCGCGCCGGCTCCACCCGCACACCGGTCCGCCAGGCCCGGGCCCGGCCGCCCTCCCCGGCCCACACCCGTGCCGCCGCCTCGTCGGCGACCGGCAGACAGCACTCGGCGGGCCCGTCGCTCTCCATGGTGACCTCGGCGTGGTGGACGACGAACGGCGCCCCCGCACCCCCTCCGCACGCACCGGCCGCCTCCTCCAGGCGGTTCAGCGACGCACCGATCCACGCGGGCAGCTCCGGCACCGGCGTGCGCCGGGTCTCGGTGATCAGCACCTGTTCCGGCACGTCGACCGTCTCGACCGGGAACTCTCCGTCCATCTCCGGGCTCCTTCCCGACAGCTGTCCACGCAGGTACGCGGCGAGGGCACGCTGCCCGGTCACCCGGGTCTCCACATCCGCCCAGTACACGCCGAGCCGCTGCGCCGCCTCGGGCCCGTCGGCCTCGAGCACCTCGGCGATCCGAGCCGGCGGCATGTCCAGCCGACGCAGCAGCGTCACCAGCCGGGACCGCTCCATCTGGTCGGCACGGTAGGAGCGGTAACCGCCGACCTCGTCGACCCGCGCCGGAACCGAGCAGGCCCAGGCGGTCGTACAGCCGCAGCGCCTTGGGCGACAGCCGGGCCCGGGCGGCGAACACACCGATCGTGAGCAGCTTTTCGGCCACGTTCCGGTCGCCCTCGTCCTCCGTCGCCGGACGGGCCGTTCCCGCCCGGCGACGAAGACGCTGCACCCTTCCCCAGGGGCAGGGGCAGGGGCAGGGGCAGGGGCAGGGGCAGGGGCAGGGGCAACGCCACCGGCGCGCCCGGCCCGGCTGCTCCGGCGCGGCCCAGCTGCCTTCGCTCAGCCCAGCTGCTCCTCCACGGCCGCGACGACCTGAGGGGCCTCCGGGTCGGTCTGCGGGGAGAACCGTGCGACGACCCGCCCGTCCCGCCCGATGAGGAACTTCTCGAAGTTCCAGCGGATGTCCCCGCTGTGCCCCTCGGCGTCCGCGAACCCGACCAGACGCTGGTAGAGCGGGTGCCGCCCCGGCCCGTTGACCTCGACCTTCTCGGTCATCGGGAAGGTCACCCCGTACGTCGCCGAACAGAACTCGGCGATCTCCTCCGCACTGCCCGGCTCCTGCCCCGCGAACTGGTTGCACGGCACCCCGAGCACCGTGAAACCCCGCTCGGCGTACCGCTCGTGCAGCCGCTCCAGCCCGGCGTACTGCGGGGTCAGCCCGCACTTGGACGCCACGTTCACGACGAGGACGACCCGCCCCGCGTACTGCCCCAGATCCGCGGACCCACCCTGCAGCGCGCCGATCTCCACCTCGAGAGGCGCCGCACCGTTGCTCTCCGTCATGGTCATGCGGGCGATCGTAACGCTCGGCTGTGACACTCCCCAGGCCCGCGCGCGCCCCGACCCCTCGGAAGCCCGCGCTCCGCCCCTTTGTCCACCGGCCGGACGAAGCCGCCCCCGCCCGGCCGTCCACCCGTTCGGGTGGCCCCACCTGGCGACCGCACGCCCCCGCGCACACGGTGGAGCCACCCCCTGCAGAGAGGACCCCACCATGACGCAGCAGCCGACGACACCGGGTGGCCACCCTCACGACCGGGACCGCACCGACACGACCGACACGCTGTCCGGCGCCGGCTTCTGGGCGACCGGCGGCACGATCTTCGCCGGAGTGGTGCTGCTGGTCGACGGACTGCTGAACATCCTCAAGGGCATATCGGCCGTCTCGTCCGACCGCATCTACGCCCAGGTCGACAACTACATCTACCGCTTCGACCTCACCGGCTGGGGCTGGGCCCTGGTCATCGTGGGCGCGATCGCCGTCCTCACCGGCCTCGGCCTCCTCGTGGACGCCCTGTGGGCCCGGATCGTGGGCGTGTTCATGGCCTCGATCAGCCTGGTCGCCAACTTCCTCTGGCTGCCCCACCTGCCCCTGTGGGGCCTGATCTCCATCGCCCTCGACGCCTGGGTGATCTGGGCCCTCACCGCCCACCGCCCCCAACGCCCGGCGACGCTGTGAGCTGAGCGGCGCATCGCCCGGCAGACGCCTGAGCACCTCACCCAGCAGGCGCCGGCCGGCCCGGCGCGCCCCCGGTCACCCACGCTGTTCCACACCCCGCACCGGATGCGCCATCGTGTTCTCCACAGCCGCCGTCGCGGCGGAAACCCACGAGAGGTAGGGCATGAAGCGCATCATCGCCCGGCTGTGGCGCGCGATCCGCGGCCCCGTGCAGTGGCGCATCCTGTGGCTCGCCAATTCCACGTTCATGGTCGGGGTGACGGGCATCGTCCGAGACGACCAGGGCCGGGTGCTCGTGCTGCGGCACCGCATGTGGCCACCGGGACGCGAATGGGGCCTGCCCACGGGATTCGCCAAGGCCGGTGAAGACTTCGGCACCACCGTCGTCCGCGAGGTCCGCGAAGAGACCGGCCTGGAGGTCGAGCCCGGCCGGCTGGTCCGCCTGAAGAGCGGTTACAGGCTGCGCGTCGAAGTCGCCTACGAGGCCCACCTCGTCGGCGACGCGACGCCCCGCGTCGACGACTTCGAGGTGCTGGAGGCCCGATGGTGCCCGCCCGACAGCTTGCCGGCCGGGATGCAGGAGGCCCACAAGCAGCTCATCGCCGACACGGCACCGGACGACCAGGTGAACGGTGCCTGCTCGCCTGCCGAAACGGTGAAATGATCGGGTGCTAGGGGAGTTCGCGGCGGACCAACGCCCGAGCGAACGGTTCTCCTGTGGCCCGTGCGTAGGCCATCCGTTCACGCACCTCTCGCAGGGTGCGCGGGCGATAGCCGGGGCCACCGGAGCAGCCTCTGTGAAAGCGCACACCGGCGTGCAGCAGCACGGAGAGGGCGCGCCAGGCCGCGGTGTCCCGCTTCCTGGGAGTCGCGAAGGCAGAACCGACGTGGATCATCGGCCCGGCGCAGCGCGGACAGACCCGGTCGCGGTCCTGGTCGTAAGGGCTGGGGAACGGCTTCTTGTACGCGGCCCTGCAGGGCAGACAGACATACGACGTCGTGTCCATGCGCGCAGAGTAGGTGCGCCGCAGAACGGGATGCGACAGATTTTCGGGTGAGCGAGTGCCTGCGCGGGCACGCCCCGTCGGCACCACACCCGAGGCACCGTGGCCGGCGTCATCAGCCCCTTTGCAGAGGCAGCGAACAGCCGACGTCTCGGTGGGACGTGCTGCTCAGGTCGATCTCGGCCCAGCAGCGTTTGCCGGCCTCGGTCGGTTCGGCGTCATACCGGTCGGCGAGAGCGGCGACGAGGAACAGGCCCCGGCCGCTCTCGCTGTCCGGGCAGGGCAGAGCAGGCGTGGGCAGCACCGGGCTGGAGTCGCGGACCTCGATCCGCAGGACGACGTCGTCGAGGCTGACGGCGAGCAACACGCGCTCGGCGCCGGCGTACTGCACCGCATTGCTGACGAGTTCACTGATCACAAGCTCGGCCGTCTGCACCACCTCGGCATGCAACCCCGCGTTCCATCCCGCTATCACCTCAACGGCACGGTGCCGGGCAAGGCGCGCAGCGGCGGGCGTCGCGGGGAGGGACAGCGTGAGCTGATGCTCGGGCATGTGCAGGCTCCGATCCGGGCGACGTCACCTCACGTAACCATGACATTGCGCTGTGTGGCGAGTCCTTGGTGTGGGTACCGCATGGCTTATGCAGGAACCGCATCACCGCCCTCCCCTGAGCGCATCGCGCTGGCAGGATCAGCGACGGTGGACGGGGCCGCGGCAGATGGCCGACGCGCAGGAGGAAGCAAGACGGATCGCGGAACGCATCCGTCGGGCGCGGGTGTCGCAGCGGCGTTCCCAGCACGACGTGGCCGCAGCGCTCGGGTATCACCAGTCCAAGGTGAGCCGTCTGGAGAGCGGACGCGGCACGCAGGACATCCGCGTACTGCGCGCCGTCGCCCGCGAACTGGACATCCCGCCGCACGAGTTGGGCCTCGCCCCGCCTCAGGACGTCTCCGCCGCCGATCAGGAGGCTGACGACATGCGACGCCGCACCTTCCTCTCCGCGAGCATCGCAGCGCTCACGGCTCCGGCCGGCTCCCCGCCCTCGCACACCGCCCTCGTCCAGGCCCTCCTGCCCGGTGCCGACCCTCCGGGCACCGGTGACCCGCAGGACACGGCCGTCCTGCACGACCGCGTCGCATCAGCACTCAGGCTCCTCCACACCTGCCACTACGCGGAGTTGGAGCGCGCCCTCCCCGGCCTGATCGCCGACCTGCGACAGGCAGCCGACGACGCGACGAACAGGGACACGGTGTCCCGGCTCCTGGCCACGGCGTATCAGACGACCACAAGCCTGCTGCTCAAACGGCACGACCAGGGCACCGCATGGCTCGCCGTCGGCCGCGCGATGGCCGAGGCCGAACGGTCGGGAGATCCGGTCGTCCTCGCCTCCAGCGTTCGCGTCCAGGCCCACGTCCTGGTCCGCGAACAGCACGCCACGCAGGCCGTCACCCTGGTCCGGCACACCGCCGGCCGGCTCGCCGGCTCCTACGACCGGCGCTGTCCGCAGTACCTCGCTGCGGTAGGACTGCTGCTCCTGCGCGGCGTGACCGCGGCCAGCCGCCTCGGCGATCGCGCGGCCACGCAGGAATTCCTCACCGAAGCGAAGGACGTCTCGCGGTACGTCGCTCTCGACCGGCCCGGCGCGTGGGCCACCTTCAGCCCGACCAACGTCGCCCTGCACGAGCTGAGCGCTCTGGTGGCCTTCGGCGACGCCGGCCTCGCCCTGCGGGCGGCACAGCCCCTCATGCGCCGCCCCATCCCGGTCCCCGAGCGCCGCGCCGCACTCTGGATCGAGACGGCCCGCGCCTACAGCCAGCAGGGCCGCCTGGCCGACGGCTACCAGGCGCTGAGGATCGCCGAGTCCTGCGCCGCCCAGGACATCCGCCGTCCGGACATCCGCAGCCTGGTCGCCGACATGGCCGCCCGCGACCGCCGACGAACACTGCCGGAACTGCATCATTTCAGCCGCCAGTTGGGAGTCCCCACGTGACAGAACCGACCGCCCTGGACACCAAGCCCTTCCTGTACGTCGTCGTGTGCGCGTCGGGCGTGGCCCCTGACGTCGGCACGCTCATCACCGCCGCCCAGAAGGCCGACTGGAACGTCGGCGTCATCGCCACACCGCAGGCACTGGGTTTCATCGACACCAGGGCGATCGAGGCGCAGACCGGCTACCCGATCCGTTCCGCCTGGCGTACACCGGGGCAACCGCGTCCCCTGCCGCCGGCGGACGCGATCGCCGTGGCTCCCGCCACCTTCAACACCATCAACAAATGGGCCGCCGGCATATCGGACACCCTCGCCCTGGGCATCCTGTGCGAGGCCTACGGCCTGGGCATCCCGACTGTGGCCCTGCCCTACGTGAACTCCGCCCAGGCCGCCCACCCCGCCTACCGGCAAAGCCTCGACCGGCTGCGGGACATGGGCGTCCTGATCGGCTCCTACGACCCGCACCGCCCCAAGGCCGGCGGCGGCGCGGAACGCTTCCGCTGGGAGGAGGCACTGGAGTTGCTGGCGTCGGCGACCGGGGGCGTGGACCGGAACCGATGAACCCCCTGGTGGCCTTCGCCACTCTGCGGTTCGGGGAGCTGGCGGCCTTACGGCGCCGGGACATCGACGTGGAGGGGTGGACCGTGACGGTGCGCCGTGCGCAGGCCGAGCTGCAGGACGGCCGGCTCGTCGACAAGGCGCCGAAGTGGACCACTTCGCGGCTCCGGGACATGACGGTCATGTCTTCGTCGGGCCGCAGGGAGGGCAGCTGCGGCGGAGCAACTTCCGGGACGACTGGGTGAGGGCCCGGAAGGCGGCGGGCGTGACGGAGGAACTGCACTTCCACGATCTGCGGCACACGGGCAACACGCTGGCGTCGACGGCCGGCGCCAGTACGCGGGAGCTGATGACCCGGATGGGGCACAGCAGTTCCCGGGCGGCGCTGATCTACCAGCACATGACCAGTGACCGGGACCGGGTGATCGCGGACCGGCTCGGCGCCATGATTCGGGACGGTGGGGGAGCGGGCTCCGCGTCGTCCGACGGGGGTCGCGTGACGTCGTAGTGGCACGGTTGTGGCACGACCCCGGATATGCCGAAGGGCCAGCCTGGGAAGAGAACCCTCCTGAGCTGGCCCTTTGTGCTGTGCCCCCGGCAGGAGCTGAACCTGCTTCACCCGCGTTCCGCTTTCGATCCGAACGCGGTCGGCAGAGCCCGGCCCCATCGGACAGTGCGTGCTGAGACGCGCATGGGTGCCTGCGTCCGGTGCCGTTGATGTCACCTGTGGATGTCAGCCGGAGTCAGCGCTTCTTGCGAATCTTGCGCTTCTTTTCCTTGGCCTCCTTCTCCTTGCGCTGGGCAACTCCGTACGCGGACCACGGCCCCTGGTGAACCGGACAGCGGGAGGTGCCTGTCACCACCTTCCGCTGACACGGCTTTCCTGTCTTGGTCCTCGCACCGCACTTGGCCATGCTTCTTCCCCCTCCAGCCTCGTCACGCAGAACGTAAGCCCTAGACACCATGACTTGGCTTCCGCCGGTGGGGAAGGCGCACGCTGGCTCCGCAAGATACACGCGGGAGCACACTGGGGCTCTCAGGTGGAACATGAGACAGGTGGCTCCGGCTGACCGACACGCATGCGGCTCCGGAGGCTGTACGACAACCATTCAACTGGGCAGGTCACGGCCCTGCACCTGGCGGATAGGGCGAGGTGCGTCCATGGACAGTCCACGGTTGCTGGAGCCCCGCCTTGGGGATGAGGTTCACGCCGTCGTGGGCGCGGATGGCCGGCGGGGTCGTCGCGTCGAGGGCGTCCAGGACGCGGATCGCGTACGCCTCGTCGGCAAGCTCGGTGACCTCTTCGCGGGTGGCCCAGCGCAGTGCGCGGGTCTCCTCACCGGTGGTGGGCACGCCGTCGGCTGCTTCACATCGGAAGACCAGCGAGACGATCAGGCCCTTCATGTTCTTGTAGACGCCGGTCAGGGTCGCCGGAAGAGCGATCTTGATTCCGGTCTCTTCGAGGACTTCACGCTGGAGGGCTTCCGGGATGGTCTCGTCACGTTCGAGAACACCGCCCGGCGGCTCCCAGTGGCCGTTGTCGCGGCGCTGTATCAGCAGAGCACGGCCCTGGTCGTCCACGACGACCCCGGCGACGCTCACGGAGTGCGGGCGTTCAGTGCTCACGATCCTCGGCCCTCTCGGCTCACAAGGCTCGCCGCCGGAGCAACAGAGCTCACTGCACGTGCCGGTTGCCGGACACCTGAGCGGCGGTTGCTGTCGAACGCCGCCGTCACAACGGCCCGGACCATGATCGTCCGGGCCGTTTGCGCTGGTGCCCCCGGCAGGATTCGAACCTGCGACACCCGCTTTAGGAGAGCGGTGCTCTATCCCCTGAGCTACGAAGGCGGATCGTGGCGACGTGGGCCACAGCCGTCAGGGTACCGGATCCGGGCGGGGGCGTGGGGTCAGGTCAGGGGGACCTGGGTGAAGCGGGAGGCGACGTGGAGGTCGGCCTCGATGCGGGACGCGGTGTCGCGCAGGGCGGGGAGGAGGTGGTCGAGGCAGGCCTCGCGGGTGTGGCGGGCGGCGTGCATGGCGAGGTTGGCGGCGGCCACGGTGCGGCCGGTGCGGTCGCGGACGGGGACCGCGAGGGCGCGCAGGCCCTGTTCGAGTTCCTCGTCGGCCAGAGCGTAGCCGGCGCGGGCGGTCGGGGAGGACGGGTCGGCCAGGAGGACGCGGCCCAGGGCGGTGGCGTGGGCCGGGAGGCGGGTGCCGACGGTGATGTCGACGGCCATGATGCCGTGGGTGACGGCGCGGGCCGTGTACTGGATCTCGTCGGCGGACGGCGTGAGGACCGCCAGGGACGCGGACTCCTGGACGCGGGCCGCGAGGTCCTCCAGGTGGGGCTGGGCGATGCGGGGGAGTGAGGTGCGGGACAGCGGGGGGAAGCCGAGGGAGAGCACCCGTGGGGTGAGGGTGAAGGTGCGGGTGTCGGGGTGGTGGCGTACCAGGCCCAGGTGTTCGTAGGTGATCAGGGCTCTGCGGGCGGTGGCGCGTGCCAGGCCGGTGGCCCGGGCGACCTCCGTGAGGGTGAGGGCGGGCCGGGACGCGTCGAAGGCGGTCAGGACGGTCAGGCCGCGGGCCAGGGATTCGACGAAGTCCCTGCCCAGTTCCTGTTTCGACGCGGCCGTCCAGGTGGCCAGGTCGGCGGGGGGCGGTCCCTGGGGTGCGGGCGGGGCGGTGGCGAGGTCCCGTTCCATGGCCGCGACCGTTTCGCGCAGGCGGGGCAGCAGGGTGGCGCGCAGGTCCTCGGCGGTGTGGCGGCTGGTGTGGCTGACCACGTTGGCCACGCAGGCGATCCGGGCGGTCGCCGGGTGGCGTACGGGGGCCGAGACGGCCACCAGGCCCGGCTCGATCAGCTGGTCGTCCAGCGCCCAGCCCTGCCGTGCGGCGTCGGCGGTGCGCTGCTCGAAGTCGTCCCGCAGGTGGGGGCGCGGCGGTACGGCCGGGAAGGTGCGGTCCTCCGGGTCGGCCGCTCGGCGTCGGCGCCAGTGCTGCCAGTCCGTTTCCGTCCACTCGGTCGCGAAGAGCGGCCCCGGTGCGGTGCGTTCGGCGGGCAGCAGGTCGCCGATGCGGAAGCTCAGCGACATCGCGCGGCGCCGGGTGGCCTGGTGGATGAAGCGGATGCCGTCGCGGTCGCCGACCGCCAGGGACACCGACTCGTCCAGTGCGTCGGCGAGTGCGTCCGCGTGTGCGTCGAGCAGGGCGGGCAGGCGCAGAGCGGCCAGGTAGGCGTTGCCCAGTTCCATCAGGCGCGGGGTGAGGACGACGTCCCGGCCGTCGAGGCGGACGTATCCCATGCGGGCCAGGGTCGCGGTGATGCGGTCCACCGTGGAGCGGGCCAGGCCGGTGGCCTTCTCCAGCATGCTGGGGGTGAGGGTGCCGCCCGCCTCCGTCAGGCGGTGCAGGACCGTGATGCCGCGGATCAGGGGGGTGACCGCCTCGGCGGGGACCGTGGGTGTCTCGGGGACGTCGGAGGCCTCGGGGGCGGTGGCGGGTGCGGCGCCGGCGGCCCCGGTGGGCCGTGTCGTCGGGTGCGCGGGCGTCGCGGGCATCGTCGGTCTCTCTCCCGTGCGGGACTCAGGGGCGGCGGGCAGCACGCCTACGGTAGTCCGGGCGGGGCGGGAGGAGATGCGGAGAGGAGAAGGAAGGGCAGGTCGGGGCGGGTCACTGTCGCGTGACGCGGACCCGGTAGTTGCCCTCCAGGTCGGCTGCCGTGACGTCGATGCGTATGCCTGCCTCGGGGTCCTTGAAGGTCTCGCCGGGGGCGAAGGGGGCGTCGGAGAGTTCGGCGTGGACGTTGGGGCTGTTGGTGCAGCCGCCGGTGTCGCGGTGGGCGTCGAAGACCTTGATGGGGCCCTGACCGGTGTCCACCCCGGCGTCGACCTTGTAGATGAGGATGCCGGGGCAGCACACCTCCTCGTCGTTGCCGTCGCGGGTGCGCAGTTCGAGGGCGTAGCCGGTGCGGCCGTCGAGGGGGACGAACACCAGCTTGGGTCCGCCCGGCCGTCCCAGCGGGGTCAGCGTGTACTCCTTGACGCCGCGTCCGCTGGCGCAGTGCACCTGGTCGGCATCCAGCCAGCCCAGCTTCCATTTGTGCCAGCCGAGCAGGTCGTTGTTGGCGCCCCAGTCCTCGCTCATGATGTCCCAGTGGCCGACCGCGCCCCCGCCCTCCTGGGTGTACAGGTCGGGCAGGCCGAAGACGTGGCCGTTCTCGTGGGGCAGGACCCGGTAGCCGGTGTGGGGGTAGGAGCCGGAGCCGTCGTCCTGGCGTGAGTAGACGAACGAGGCGTTGGCGATCGGGACGCCGTCGGCGACGGGGGCGGCGGTGTTGCCGGCGAAGGTCACCGACAGGACCGTCTCCAGGGCGGGCGGGCCCGCGTTGGGGGTCATCAGGACGTTGAGCAGGTCGTACTGGCGGAAGTCGACCTTGGGATCGGCGGCGGCCACGATGTCCTGGACGAGGCGGCGGTAGCCCGGGTCGAAGGGGGCGCCGCGTTCTATGCCGTAGTCCTTGAACGGTTTCGGCATCCGCAGCCAGTCGCGTATCGGGGTCTCCGGGCGGTAGGTCAGACGGCCGTAGGAGGCGGTGCGGAACCACTCCTGGGTCTGCGGGAAGAACTCGTGGAAGCGGTCCATGGCGGTGCCCTCACCGGGGGCGTCGGAGAAGTCGATCATCAGGGTGAGGGCGTGCACGGTGCCGGTGGAGCGGGCGTAGTGACCGCGGGTGGGTATGCCCTCCGCCATCTGCACCGCCGAGCTGCCGCTGATCAGGCAGGGCACGAGGGCGGGGGTCAGGGCGACCGCTCCCGCCCGGGCCGCCGTGTCGCCCGCCGTGAAGTGCGCCGTGCCCGCCGAACTGACCGCGAAGGTCAGCAGGGTGACGGCCGCGAAGGCGGCCGCGCGACGGTGGGGTATCCGGCATCGGGGCGGCTGCGGCTGCATGCGTGGACCTTTCGCTCCAGGCAGCCACCGGTTCGCTCCGAGAAGCCACCGGTATCCGGCTGCACCCTTTCGCTCACCCTGTGTCGCGGCGCCGCCGGTCGCGCGCTGAAGAGGTCCGGTCGTGGGACGGGGGGATCCGGGCGGGGGAACGGAGGAAGGGGAGCGGCCGGACGGGGGAACGGAGGAAGGGGGCGGGCCGGTGGTGAGCGGGGGCGGCGCGGAACCAGCCGGAGAACGCGGTCCGGCCGGGCGGCGGGGCAGGGGCGGTGGTGGGACGCGGGGGTGCGGCGCGGCGCCGTGCCGGGTGGGGCCGCGTGTCCGGGGCGGGGCTCGATCCGTGGGAGGGGACGACGTCTCGCCGGATGTGCCGCACGTCACATGGACATGTCGTACGAGGGGGAAATAACCGGGGATCTGTTCCCCGTTTGGACCAGTGCCCGCACGAAACGGAGAGATGTTCCCCGGATCGCGCGGCTCACCGATCCGTACCGATCAAGCAACCGAGTCATCGACCCAGGAGTACGCCGTGAACGCCCCGACGACCGCGCGGCCCGTGCAGCGCAAGGCGACCCGGCCGCGTGCCGACGCCGTGCGCAACCGGGAGCGGATCGTCACCGCCGCCCGGGAGATGTTCGTGGAGGACGGCCCCGAGGTGCCGCTCGACGAGATCGCCCGCCGGGCCGGCGTCGGCAATGCCACGCTGTACCGCAACTTCCCGGACCGTGACGCCCTCGTCCGCGAGGTCGTCTGCTCCGTCATGGACCGCACGGCGCACGCCGCCGAGGAGGCGCTCGCTCGGACCGGCGACGCGTTCGAGGCGCTGTCGCGCTTCGTGCACGCCGCGGCCCGCGAACGGATCAGCGCGCTGTGCCCGATGCTGTCCAGCACCTTCGACCAGCACCATCCCGACCTGGTGGCCGCCCGTGACCGGGTGGAGCGCCTCGTCGCGGAGGTCATGGACCGCGCCAAGGCGGCCGGGCAGCTGCGCGAGGACGTGGGCGTGGGCGATCTGATGGTCGCCCTCGCCCAGCTCAGCCGCCCGCCGGCCGGTACCGGTTGCCTCGTCCACGACCGCTTCGTCCATCGTCATCTGCAGCTGCTCCTGGACGGACTGCGGGCCCCGGCCCGTTCGGTCCTGCCCGGGACCGCCACGACCCTGGAGGATCTCCGCCACGCCTGACCGGTCGCCGCGGCCGGGGCACGACGTGACCGGCCCGCGACCGCCCGTCGTACGCACCGTACGCAGTCGTACGTCCTAGCCGGGCCGACCGTGCACCGGGCCTCGTCGGACAGCGTCCGACAGGTGCCGGGCGTCCGTCCGCTGACTCGCTGACCGAAGGTCACGCTCCGGGCCGCCGCCGGTCGCCGGCCGGTGGTCCGTGGCCGGTGGCCGGTGGCCGAGGCGAGGGGTACAGCGCCGTACCCCCGGTGTACAGCGCCGTACCCCGGTGTACAGCGCCGTACCCCGGTCCCTCGGTCTTCTCCGGCGGCCGTCCCGGCGGCCGCTTCCTGGATCTTCTCCGCCCTTTGCGGGGCGGGTGTCGTCCTGTGACGCGCTCGCTCCTCCCTTTTTGTCACGCAACGTCACACAACGTCATCGTTCTCGTCTCCGACGTCCCGAAGTGGATACATCCATGTCCGAAACAGCCGCACAGGCTTCCGGAGTCCGCGCGCAGTCCGCGGACGCCAACCGCTGGAAGGCGCTCGTCTTCATCGCGCTGGCCCAGCTGATGGTCGTGCTGGACGCGACCGTCGTGAACATCGCCCTGCCCTCCGCCCAGCGCGACCTGGGCATCTCCGACGGCAACCGGCAGTGGGTGGTCACCGCCTACGCCCTCGCCTTCGGCGGACTGCTGCTCTTCGGCGGCCGGATCGCCGACAAGTGGGGCCGCAAGCGGGCCTTCGTGGCCGGCCTGGCGGGCTTCGCCCTGGCCTCCGTGCTCGGCGGCGCGGCCACGAGCGGCCCGATGATGTTCGGCGCGCGGGCGTTGCAGGGCGTCTTCGGCGCGCTGCTGGCACCTGCCGCGCTGTCCCTGCTGGCGGTGACCTTCACCGACGCCAAGGAGCGGGCGAAGGCGTTCGGCATCTACGGTGCCATCGCCGGCGGTGGCGGTGCCGTCGGGCTGCTGCTCGGCGGGTTCCTCACCGAGTATCTGGACTGGCGCTGGACGTTCTTCGTGAACATCCCCTTCGCCGTGGTGGCCGCCGTGGGCGCGGTCTCCGTCGTCCGGGAGCCGGAGGGCGGCCGCAACCGTGCGCCGCTGGACATCCCGGGCGTGCTGCTGTCCACCCTCGGCCTGGTCGCACTGGTCTACGGGTTCACCCGCGCCGAGTCCGACGGCTGGGGCGACGCCGTGACCGTGGCGATGTTCGTCGCGTCCGTCGTCCTGCTGACCGCCTTCGCGGTGGTGGAGGCGAAGGTGAAGGCGCCGCTGCTGCCGCTGCGCGTGGTGACCGACCGCAACCGCGCCGGTGTCTACCTCTCCCTCGGCCTGGCGATCATCGGCATGTTCGGGCTGTTCCTGTTCCTGACCTACTACCTGCAGGTCGTCCAGGGCTACTCGCCGGTGGCGACCGGCTTCGCGTTCCTGCCGATGGTGGCCGGCATGATCACCGGTTCCACGCAGATCGGTGCCCGCCTGATGACGCGGGTGGCGCCGCGGCTGCTGATGGGCCCGGGTTTCCTGGTGGCGGCGATCGGCATGCTGCTGCTGACCCGGATCGAGATCGGCTCCTCGTACCCGGCGCTGCTGCTGCCGGCGATGGTGCTGCTGGGGCTCGGCATGGGCACGGCGTTCATGCCGGCGATGTCTCTGGCCACCCAGGGTGTGCAGCCGCGTGACGCGGGCGTGGCCTCCGCGATGGTCAACACCTCGCAGCAGGTGGGCGGCGCCATCGGCACCGCCCTGCTGAACACCATCGCCTCCTCCGCGACGGCCTCCTACATCACGGGCCATATCGCGGCCGCCGGCACCGGGACGGGCCGACAGCTGGTGCAGCTGCAGGGCCTGGTGCACGGCTACACCCAGGCCATCTGGCTGGCCGTCGGCATCCTCGTCGTGGCCGGCGTGATCGCGCTGACCTTCGTCACCGCGGGCCGGCCGGGCAGCATCCGGGTCACCGGCTCCGACCGGACCCCGGGCGCGGACGACGAGGTCGCGGTGCCGGTCGTCCTGCACTGACGGCGGGCGGCACGACCGGACCGTCCGGGACGGACTTCCGGGACGAGGGCACGGACACCGGCACAGGGACACGGATACGGACGA
The DNA here is from genome assembly GCF_045209695.1 of Streptomyces thermoviolaceus. Classification (NCBI taxonomy): domain Bacteria; kingdom Bacillati; phylum Actinomycetota; class Actinomycetes; order Kitasatosporales; family Streptomycetaceae; genus Streptomyces; species Streptomyces thermoviolaceus. The sequence continues at coordinate 3,530,778 of NZ_CP109280.1, forward strand.
ACGGATCCGGATCCTGTTCGAAGGGCGGTCCGGGCTCGGCGGAACCGGGGCAGGTCCGGTCAGCGCAGCCAGGGCAGGTCCGCGCCCGCGTCCTGCGGCTGCAGTCCCTCGGCGACGATCTGCATGATCTCGCCGAGGGACTGCTGCTGTTCGGGGGTGAGCCGGTCGAACAGGGCATGGCGCACGGCGGCGACATGGCCGGGAGCGGTGCGCCGCAGCACCTCGTTCCCCTCGTCGGTCAGGACCGCGAACTGGCCCCGCTTGTCCGAGGGGCAGTCCTCGCGGCGCACCCAGCCGTTCTTCTCCAGGCGGGCGACGGCGTGCGAGAGCCGGGAGCGCGTGATCTTCATGTTCTTGGCCAGCTCGGTCATCCGCAGGCGGCGGCGCGGTGCCTCGACGAGCTGGACGAGAAGGCCGTAGTAGATGTGCGGCATGCCCGCGTCGCGCTGCAGCTGACGGTCGAGATGGTCCTCGAGCAGCGTCGTGGCGTGCAGGTAGGCGCGCCAGACGCGCTGCTCCTCATCGGAGAGCCAGCGGGGTGCCTCGGCGCTCTGCGGTGGACGGTCGAGGGCGGCTGCGGATGTGGGGAGAGTGCTCATGTGTCCACTCTACGAGCCTGCTACTTGAACATTGAACGAATTGCACGGCGTGCCCGTGGGGCGTAACTTGAAAGTTCAAGTGATGGTTGGTCGGCAGGCCGCCCGACCGCCGCCGACAGGTCGCACGACCGGTGAGGAGCCGCCGCCATGTCCGCTGCCGCCTCGAGCAGGATGCCCGCCCCCCAGGATGCGAAGGCCGGCTCCGCGCCCGCCGCCTCGGGGCGCATGCCCGCGCTGTACCTCAGCCACGGTGCCCCGCCGCTCGCCGACGACCCCGTCTGGCCCGGTCAGCTCGCCGCGTGGGCCGCCTCGCTGCCCCGCCCGAAGGCCGTCCTCATGGTCTCCGCCCACTGGGAGGAGGCGCCGCTCGCTCTCGGAGCCACCCGGACCGTCCCCCTGGTCTACGACTTCTGGGGCTTCCCCGAGCGCTACTACCAGGTGACCTATCCCGCCCCCGGCGCCCCCTGGCTGGCCGACAGCGTGCGCAAGCTGCTGCGCGCCCCCGGCGTGCCGGTGCAGGATGTGCCGGACCGCGGCCTGGATCACGGCGCCTACGTCCCGCTCGCCGAGATGTTCCCCGCCGCCGACGTCCCGGTCCTGCAGGTCTCCATGCCCACCCTCGAACCGGCCCGGCTCATGGAGATCGGCCGCAGGCTGGCGCCGCTGCGCGACGAGGGCGTGCTGATCGTCGGCTCGGGTTTCTTCACCCACAACCTGGCTGCCCTGCGTCATGCCGGGGAAGGTGTGCCCAGCTGGTCGTCCGAGTTCGACGACTGGGGGCGGCAGGCCCTCCAGGCCCGCGACTGGGACGCCCTGCTGAACTTCCTGGACCGCGCACCCGCCGGCCGGTACGCCCACCCGCGCACCGAGCACTTCGCCCCGCTGTTCGTGGCCATGGGTGCCGCCGAGGCCGGCGGGGGGCTGGACGCGCCGGAGTCGGTGATCGACGGCTTCTGGATGGGGATGGCCAAGCGGTCGGTGCAGTTCGGCTGAGGGGTGTCGTCCGGGGATGTGGGGGTGCGGGGGCCTCGGGTGTGTCGGGTGTGGGATGCGGAGTGCGGGGTGCGGGGGTGTGGAGAGGGCGCGCGGGGGTGCGGGGTGCGGGGTGTGGGGTGCCGGGTCCGGAGGCATGGCGGAGGTGGAACGGCAAGGTTCGGCAAAATGGTGCGCAGAGTTCCCCAAACGTCCGGGTTTGCGGCAATCTGTCCGGGTGGGCTTGTCCCGGCGTCCCGCCGAGAGGGGCTGTGCCCGGGGTGAGGGCCGGGGTCGCGTACCGGCGGCACGGCTCGCGCCTGGGTCCGGTTCCTCGCTGCTCGCCCGCACCCGAGGTGCCCCCGGGGTGCGCTGCCGTTCAGTGCCGTCAGTGCGCTTCCGTCGTGGGTGGCGCGGGGGCATGGCGCGGGGCTGCGGCGTCCTGTGACGCGGGTCTCATGTCCGGGGTGCCGGGCGAGATCGTTCCGGGATCGCCGGGAAGTCCGGCCTGTGTCCTGACCTGGGGATCCGGGCTCGTTCGCGTGGTGTACGGCGCGGTGTGGCGGGACAGGGTACTGCATGATCAGAAAAGTTGCGGGTCAGGTTGGGAATTCTGTCCTGATTCCAGTCGTTGTTTCCCTCGGATGCCGGGCACCCGAGGGCAGTTCCCAGCAACGTGCCGAGCGCGTCCCAAGGACCACCTGCTGACCCACCATCGCAAGGGAGCACGCATGGCAACCCGTGCCGTCGCCCGTCGTCAGTCCGCCGCCGGCGAGACGGTCGACGCGGCAAGCAGTGTTCGCGCCCAGAGCGGCGAGATCGCCGATCGCGACCTGGTCGGCATGTACCTCGACGAGATCGCGCGCACACCGCTGCTGGACGCCGCCAAGGAGGTCGAGCTTTCCCAGGTCATAGAGGCGGGTGTGTACGCGCGGCAGATTCTCGACGGGTACGAGGAGTCCTCGGTGGACGCCACCCGGGAGGAACTCGAGGCACTGGTCGCCGAGGGTGAGCGCGCCAAGGACGTCTTCATCCGGTCTAACTTGCGTCTGGTGGTGGCCGTGGCCCGCCGGTACCCGCGCAGCGGGCTGCCGCTGCTGGATCTGATCCAGGAGGGCAACGCGGGTCTGGTGCGTGCGGTGGAGAAGTTCGACTACCGCAAGGGCTTCAAGTTCTCCACCTACGCCACCTGGTGGATCCGCCAGGCGATCACGCGGTCCATCGCGGACCAGTCCCGCACCATCCGGCTGCCCGTCCACCTGGTGGAGGAGCTGGGCCGCATCCGCCGGGTGCAGCGCGAGTTCAACCGCGAGCACGGCCGCGACCCGGAGCCCCAGGAGATCGCCGCCGAGCTGGGCTCCACCCCGGAGCGCGTCTCCGACGTGCTGGACTGGGCCCGTGACCCGGTCTCGCTGAACATGTCGGTCGACGACGAGGGCGAGACCCAGTTCGGGGATCTGCTGGAGGACACCTCCGCGGTGTCGCCGGAGCAGTCGGTGATGACGCTGCTGCGCAGCGAGGAGCTGGACGACCTGATCGGCCGCCTCGACCAGCGCACGGCCTCCATCATCAAGATGCGCTACGGCATCGAGGACGGCCGTGAGCGCACGCTCACCGAGGTCGGCAAGGAGCACGGCCTCACCCGTGAGCGGATCCGGCAGATCGAGAAGCACGCCCTGCTGGAGCTGAAGAAGCTGGCCCGCGACACCGGCTTCGACGCCGCCGCCTGACGCGGACCCGCCCGAGTGGACGTGATCCGGCCCGGCCCCCGGCCGTGGCCGGCACTCCCCCGCGGCGGCCGGGACCTGGACTTTCGGCACAACGCCTCTCGTGCGCCCGCGCGCGACCGGTGGTGAAAGACGGCGCAAACATGGCCGTCCCGCCCTGCTTCAAAGGCCCGTCACCCGGGAACAACCCAGCTGACACACCCCGCCGAACCAGGCACCCATCGCACCACGTCGCACCATGTCGCACCGCTGAACGATCCGCGGGCCGGGTGCGTCCCCTGCGGGCACACCCCGGTCCGCGCGGCGGACGGGCGGGCGCGCGGGCCCCGCACCCCGGGGCCTCGCAAAGGCGTCCGTTACGCCGCCGCACACCGCACCGACCGCGAGCCGGCCGTCCCCCCCTGCACGGCCGGCCCACGCACCAGGTCCCGACGCTCTCCCCCGGCGCCGGGACCCTTCCCGAGCCGGGTCTGGCGCCTTCCCCCCCGGGCGCCGGTCCCGGCTCCCTTCGTTTCCCTTCCGTGTCCCTTCGTCGCGGGCGCCCGTGTGGCTCCTGGCGTGTGGCTCCTGGCGTGTGGCTCCGTGCGCATGCCTCCTTCGGTGCGGGGCGTCCGGTGTGTGCCGGCGTCGGCCCCTTGTCGCGCGGCCGCGATGCTCATGACCGGGCCGGGCCGCGCCCGGATCATGCCCGAACCTGTTTACTTCTCCGCTCTCCCGTCGTAGCCTCCCGGGAAACCACACGTTCGGGCATACGGTCGGAGGTAAACGGACATGTATGCGCCGGAGCGGCAGCAGGAGATCCTGCGGCTGGCCCGGGAGAGCGGCCGGGTGGATGTCGTCTCGCTGGCCGAGGTGTTCCAGGTGACGGCGGAGACCATCCGCCGCGACCTGAAGACCCTGGACCGGGCCGGGCTGCTGCGCCGGGTGCACGGCGGTGCCATCCCGGTCGGCCGGCTGGACTTCGAGCCGGACCTCAGCGAGCGGGAGGCGACCGCGGCCGACGAGAAGGACCGCATCGCCAAGGCGGCCCTGGCCGAGCTGCCCGCCGACGGCACGGTGATCCTGGACGCCGGCAGTACCGTGGCCCGCCTGGCCGCCGCCCTGCCGCTGGACGCCGGCCTCACCGTCGTCACGCACTCCCTGCCCATCGCGGCCCGCCTGGCCGACCACCCCGGCCTGCAGCTCCACCTCGTCGGCGGGCGGGTGCGGCACCGGACCCGGGCGGCCGTGGACGCCTGGGCGCTGCGCGCCTACGGCGAGATCCGTGCCGACGTCGCGTTCGTCGCGGCCAACGGTTTCTCCGCCGAGCACGGGCTGACCACCCCCGACCTCGCCGAGGCCGCCGTCAAACGCGCGGCCGTCGCCGCCGCTCGCCGGGTGGTGCTGCTCGCCGACTCCTCCAAGCACGGCCAGGAGCACTTCGCCCGCTTCGGCGCACTGAGCGACGTGCACGTGCTCGTCACCGACAGCGGGCTGAGCCCCGAGGACGCCGCGGCCGTCGAGCGCGCCGGCACCCAGGTGGTGCGCGCATGATCGTCACCGTCACCCCGAACCCGTCGCTGGACCGCACCTACGAGGTGCCCGCCCTGGACCGCGGAGAGGTGATCCGGGCGGTCGCCGAGCGGGTGGACCCGGGCGGCAAGGGCGTCAACGTCTCCCGGGCCGTCGCGGCCGCCGGACGGCGCACGGTCGCCGTACTGCCCCTGGGCGGCGCGCCCGGCGCGCTCGTCGCCGACCTGCTGCATGCCCAGGGCATCGAGGTCGCCCCGGTGCCCGTCGCCGGGGCCACCCGTTCCAACATCGCGCTCGCCGAGTCCGACGGCGTCCTGACGAAGATCAACGCACCGGGCCCGGAGCTGTCCGGGCAGGAGCAGGAGGCGCTGCTGGAGACCGTGCGGCGGTGCTCGCGCGGGGCGGACTGGATCGCCTGCTGCGGCAGCCTGCCCCGTGGACTCGCCCCCACCTGGTACGCCGACCTGGTCGCACGGGCGCACGCGGCGGGCGCACGGATCGCCCTGGACACCTCCGGACCCGCCCTGCGCGCCGCCCTGCGCGAGGGCCCGGACGTGGTCAAGCCGAACGCCGAGGAACTCGCCGAGGCCGTGGGCCGCCCCCTGGCGACCGTGGGCGACGCAGTGAAGGCCGCCGAGGAACTGCGCGGGCTCGGCGCCCGTGCCGTCCTGGCGAGCCTGGGCGCCGACGGCCAGCTGCTGGTGGACGATGCGGGCGCCTGGCACGGCAGCGCACCCGTGCGAGCCGTCCGCAGCGACGTCGGCGCGGGGGACGCCTCGCTGGCCGGTTTCCTGATCGCCGGCGGCACCGGTCCCGAGGCGCTCGCCTCGGCCGTCGCCCACGGTGCCGCCGCCGTCCAGTTGCCCGGCAGCGTGATGCCGTCCCCCGGCGACCTGGATCCGGCGGCGGTCACGGTGACCGCCGAGGTGCCCATGGACCGCCCCCTGACACAGCCCGCGGCATGACCACCGGCGGTCGGCCGCCCCGTCCCGCCCCTTGTCTCCGCCCCCGCCCCACCCCCGCCCGGCCTCACCGGACGACACGCGTGCGAAGGAGCCCGCGATGAGCGAGATGATCACCGCGGACCTGGTCGACCTCGACCTGTCCGCCGACAGCAAGCAAGCAGCGGCCCGCTCGCTCGCCGGACGGATGGCGGCGCTGGGCCGGGTGACGGACCTGGACGGATTCCTCGCGGACGTGGCCGCCCGTGAGGCACAGGCGCCGACCGGTCTGGACGGTGGCATCGGCATCCCGCACTGCCGCAGCACCCATGTCACCGAGCCGACGCTCGCCTTCGGACGCAGCGCCGCCGGGATCGACTTCGGCGCCCCGGACGGCCCCGCCGACCTGGTGTTCCTGATCGCCGCCCCGGCCGGCGCCGACGACGCCCACCTGACGATTCTGTCCGCACTGGCCCGGCGGCTGATGGACGCCGACTTCACCGCCGCGCTGCGCTCGGTGCGCCACCCGGCGGCCGCGGCGGCCCTCATCCGCGGCGACCGGGCGCCGGAGCCCGCCGCGGACAGCACGGAGGGCGCGGAAAGTACGGACGATACGGAAGGTACGGAAGGCAAGGCAGGCAAGGAAGACAAGGCAGGCAAGGAAGGCACGGAGGGCGCCGGCGGCGCGGTGGAGGCTGTCGGCTCGCCTGCGAGCACGGCCGCCGACGGCCGGCCCTCGGACGGGACCTCGGACGAGCGCGCGGGCTCCGGGGGCGAGGCCGCCGGGCCGCCCGTGTTCCGGATCGTCGCCGTCACCTCCTGCCCCACCGGCATCGCGCACACCTACATGGCGGCCGAGGCGCTGGAGAACGCCGGACGGGCGGCGGGCGTCGAGGTGGTGGTCGAGACCCAGGGATCGGCCGGCTTCACCCGGCTCGACCCGGCCGTGATCGCGGCCGCGGACGGGGTGATCTTCGCGCACGACGTCCCCGTGCGGGACAAGGACCGCTTCGCCGGGAAACCCACCGTCGACGTCCGGGTCGCCGCGGGCATCAACCGGCCCGGCGAACTCATCGACGAGGTACGGCGCAAGGCGGCACGCGGCGAGACCACTCCGGCCGCCGCACACGCTGCGGGAGCCGGCGGGGCTGGGGCCGGCACTCCGGTGGAGCGGAGCGGGGAACGCGGCGACGGCTACGGCACCAAGCTGCGCACCTGGCTCATGTCCGGCGTCAGCTACATGGTTCCCTTCGTCGCGGCGGGCGGCCTGCTGATCGCGCTCGGTTTCGCGATCGGCGGCTACCGGATCGACAAGGCGCCCTCGGTCGTGGACCACTTCGTGTGGACGCAGGCCGGCAGCTGGGCGGCGCTGCTGTTCCAGATCGGTCAGGTCGCCTTCGCCTTCCTCGTCCCCGTCCTGGCCGGTTACATCGCCTACGGCATGGCCGACCGCCCCGGCCTCGTGCCCGGGTTCGTCGGCGGCTCGGTCGCGCTCACCGTCGACGCCGGTTTCCTCGGCGGCCTCGCGGCCGGCCTCATCTCCGGCGGCGTGGTGATGGCCGTTCAGCGGGTGCGCATCCCTGCGGTGATGCGCGGCATCATGCCGGTGGTGGTGATCCCGCTGCTCTCCTCCGCGGTGACCGGCTTCCTGATGTTCGTCGTCATCGGCAAGCCCATCGCCACCGCGCAGCGGGCGATGACCGACTGGCTGAGCGACCTCACCGGCACCAACGCCGTCCTGCTGGGCGCCCTGCTCGGCCTGATGATGTGCTTCGACCTCGGCGGGCCGGTCAACAAGGTCGCCTACACCTTCGCCACCGCGGGCATCGCCGTGTCCGACCCGTCCGGAAGCGCGATGAAGATCATGGGCGCGGTGATGGCGGCGGGCATGGTGCCGCCGCTGGCGATGGCCCTGGCCACGACCGTGCGCGGGCGGCTGTTCAACCGCACCGAACGCGAGAACGGCAAGGCCGCCTGGGTGCTGGGCCTGTCCTTCATCACCGAGGGCGCCATTCCGTTCGCCGCGGCCGATCCGTTGCGCGTCATCCCCTCGGCGATGGCCGGTGGCGCGGTCACCGGCGCTCTGTCGATGGCCTTCGGCGCCACGCTGCGCGCCCCGCACGGCGGCATCTTCGTGGTCCCGCTGATCGGCAACCCGCTGCTGTACCTGGTCGCCATCGCCGCAGGTGTCGTCACGACCACGGCCCTGGTGATCGTGCTGAAGACACTGCGCAGGCCCGCACCGGACGCCACGGCAGGCGCCTCCGGGGCGACCATCGGTCAGGAGGACTCCGCCGACGTCGCGCAGCCGGTGACGGTGTGACGCGAAGGCGGCCCACGGCGGTGGTGCGGAGACCGCTCACGGCGGTGGTGCGGAGACCGCTCACGGCGGTGGTGCGGAGACCGCTCACGGCGGTGCTGCGGAGGCGGCACACGGCGGGGACGTGGTGACGGTGTACGGCGGTGGCGCGGAGGCGGCCCACGGCGGGGACGTGGTGACGGTGTACGGCGGTGGCGCGATGGCGGCGCACCGCGGTGCCGCGGTGACGGTGCCCGGCGGCGACGCGGCGACGGTGTGACGGACGGCACGCCGGGCTGTCCCTTTGCGGTGCTGTGAGTAGTTCACGTCACCTGCGATGTACGTCACGATCCTGGGTTGTCGTCCCGAATCGTGGTGTTCACTGGAGACATGCCTGCGCATGTCTCGCTCCTGCTGTTGTTCGGTGTGGTGCTGCCCGCCGCGCTGGTCCTCTTCTGTGCGGTCGGACTGGCCGGTTACCGGTTCGGTCTCCGTCTCGAGATACGCCACAGGCATCCCGGAGGCATCGTCCGACCCGTCCTGCCGGCCCAGCGCCGGGCCGGACCGCACCGCGAGTACGTGGACCTCACCCCGGCCGAGCGGGCCGCCTTCGCGGGCCTGGCGCGGCAGCTCGGCGAGGGGTACTGACCTCGCGGGGACGGCGGCACCGGCCCGGCCCGCCGTCCCGTCGGCCGGGGCCGTCCTCCCGCACGGCCCCGGCACCGCTCACGGCACCTGCGCCGCCCTGCGCTCCATGGCGTTCCGGGCGGCGTCCTCCGTCTCGTAGACCTCGCACATGTGCCGGCCGTCGGGGGTCGCGGTGTGCTCCACCTCCCACAGGGTCAGCTCCCTGCCGCCGTCCAGCAGGAACGCGTGCGCGTAGAGCGAGAAGCGCAGCCCGGGCCGGGACGTGCGGGAGGGGCGGCCGAACGCCTGCGTGATCCGGTGTCCGGCCGCCGCCGCCAGCAGGGCCGAGATCTCGGCGCCGGGCCGGTCGGCGTTCTCCGCCCGCCGCAGCAGCCGGCGCGCGTGGTCGGCGGAGTTCTCCCTGATGTAGGCGGGCCGCATCCTGGGCACGACGGACAGCTGTGTCAGCGCCGCGAGGTCCAGCGCAGGGGTGTCGGGCGGGAGCGGCAGCCGCTCGGTGGCGGTGCGCAGTTCCTCCTCGTCGACGTACACCTCGTGCTGCGGCTCCGCGCCGGGCACGGTGGTGTGCACGAGTTCCCAGAGGGTGAGTGCGGACCCGTCGGCCAGCAACCAGGTGTGGCGGTAGGTCTCGCGGCGCAGCCCCGCACTGTGCAGCGCGGAGTGCAGCGAGCCGTCGTAGGCCAGGGCGCACTCCAGACGCCGTATCGTCTCGTCGGGCAGCTCGAAGGAGTTCAGCGCGCGGCCCAGAAGCCGCGTGAGATGGTCCTCGGGGGACTCGGGCGACCGTTCCGGCTCCTGCGCCGTCTCGTACGGAACGCTCAAGGCATCTCCTGGCGTTGCTGCATGTCACCTGATGGGTGCATACCGTAGTCCTCGGCCCCGCCTCATGTCCGGGAACCGGGGAAACATGATGCGGAGAAACGGACGGGCCGCGCGAGGAATTCCCGCGCGGCCCGGAACGGCTGAAATCCGCTGCTCAGCGGCTTGTTCACAGTGTTTCGAGGGGGACTTGCGCGATCTGTGGTGCGCGCCTCAGACGGCGCTGCCCGCGGTCCACTCGCTCCACGGCATGTTCCAGCCGTTGAGTCCGTTGTCCGGGGTGACCGTCTTGTCGGGGGAGTTCTTGACGATCACGACGTCGCCGATGAGGGAGTGGTCGTAGAACCACTTGGCGGGGGTGTCGCCCTGGGTGCCCTGCACGTCGCGCATGCCGACGCAGCCGTGGCTGGTGCCCTCGCGGCCGAAGGGCGGATTGCCCTTGTTGTACCAGTAGTTGCCGTGGATGAAGGTGCCGGAGGTGGTCAGGCGCATCGCGTGCGGCACGTCCGGGATGTCGTACTCGCCGCCGAGACCGACCGTCTGGCTGTTCATGCGGGTCTGCGCGAACTTCTCCGAGATCACCATCTGGCCGTTGTAGGTGGTGTGCTGGGGGCTGCCCGTGGAGACCGGGATGGTCCTGACGGTCTTCCCGTCCCGCACGACCGTCATGGTCTGGGTGTTCGCGTCGACCGTGGAGACCTGCGAACGGCCCACGGTGAAGGTCACCGTCTTCTTCTGCACGCCGAAGATGCCGGGGGCGCCCTCCACGCCGTCCAGGTCGATCTTCACCGTGACCTTGGAGCCGGCCTTCCAGTACTCCTGCGGGCGGAAGTCGAGGCGCTGCGCGTTGAACCAGTGCCCCACCACCTGCTGGCCGCTGCTGGAGGTGACCGAGATGTGCGACTGCACGGCCTTCTTGTCGGTGATGGCCTTGTCGAACGTGAACGACACGGGCATGCCGACGCCGACCGTCGTGCCGTTGTCCGGCGTGTAGGTGCCGATGTAGCTGTGGTCCGTGGTGACGGTGGTGAAGATGGAGTTGGCGGCTGCGGGCCGGCCCTCGGCGTCCTTCGCCTGCGCCGAGATCCGGTACTTGGTGCCGCGCTCCAGCTGCTCCTTCGGCTTCCACGTCGTGCCGTCCGCCGACAGGGTGCCGGGCACGGTCTCGCCGGAGTCCGCCTCGGTCATCGTCACCTCGGTCAGCTTGCCGCCGCTGACCTTCACGCCGGTGGTGTTGATGGACGCGCCGGTCGAACCGTCCTCGGCCGAGATGGTGATACGGGCTTCGGAGGTCTTGGCGGTGTCCTTGCCCCCTTCGTCGGCCGTGGCGTCGCCGCCGCAACCGGTCAGGGTGAGGGTGCCGACCACCAGGGCGGCACAGGCCCCCAGGAGGCGCCGCGCTGTTATGTCGGACCGTGTCACGGGCTGCTCCAGATTCGGTGTGAGGTCATGATCGGCTGCACTGCGTAGGTGAAGAGGCGGCCGGTCCCCCCACGGTTCCGCCGGAAGCCGCCACGAAGGGCACGCGTGACGAAACTGCGACAATCCCGATGTGACGCCCCGTCGGTTCGCCGGTCCGCAGGGCTCGCCACGGGGATGCTCCGCGCAGCCGCCTTCCGGCCGGCCGCCCGGACGGGAAACCCGCGGTGCGCGGCGGACGCCGCCTGGAGCGGCCCGGCCGCGTCCACGGGACTCACCGCCGTACCGACGGCGGGGTCCCGCCGTCAGCGGGATCCCACCGTCACTGGGGGCCCGTACCGTCACCTGGGCCCGTACAGCTCCTCGTACGCCGGCCAGACGCCGCCCGGCCCGTCCACCGACTCGGCGGCACGGACCGCGTTGACGATCGCGCGGGTGACCGTGTCCGCGCCCGCCGCGAGGACGTCGTTCAGCGCCAGGGGCTGCTCCCCGTCCAGCGGGCGTGCGCCGGTGGCCAGGGCGAAGACGGTGTCGCCGTCGTTGAGCAGATGCACCGGACGCACGGCTCGTGCGATGCCGTCGTGCGCGGTGCCCGCCAGCTTCTGGGCCTGCGCCTTCGACAGGGCCGCGTCGGTGGCGACCACGGCGAGCGTGGTGTTCAGCGGCGGAGTGGTCTGCCGTGCGGCCACCTCGGCGAGACGGCGGCGCGCGGCCTGGTGCACCCGCGGGGCGGGACGCTCCACCCGGCCCTGGAACAACTCCCCGTACAGCACACCCGTCTCCGGGTCCAGCGCCGAGCCGGCCGCGTTGGCCACCACCAGCGCCGCCACGGTGACGCCCGAGTCGAGCACGGTGCTCGCGGTGCCCACCCCGCCCTTGACGGAGCCGACGACCGCCCCGGTCCCCGCACCCACGCATCCCTGCGCGACGCGCCCGCCCGGCTCGCTCGCGGCGGCCGCCTCCACCGCCTGACGCCCCGTCGCCGCGTCCGGCCGGGCCCGGAAGTCACCGCCGCGGCCCAGGTCGAAGACGCAGGCGGCGGGCACGACCGGGACCACCTCGCCGGGACGGGGACCGACGCGTATCCCGCGCCCCTGTTCCTCCAGCCACGCCATCACCCCCGACGCGGCGTCCAGCCCGTAGGCGCTGCCCCCGGTGAGGACGACCGCCTCCACCGTCCGCACCAGGTTGCGCGGATCGAGGGCGTCGGTCTCCTTGGTGCCGGGCCCGCCGCCGCGCACGTCCACCGCGGCGACCGCGCCGCCCGGCGGCGCCAGCACGACCGTCGTCCCGGTGAGCCAGCCGTCGCCCCGGCGCGTGGCGTGCCCCACCCGCAGACCGGCGACATCCGTCAGAGCGTCCACTGTCATGCGGCCGAGTCTGCCCGGGGGCGCGGCCACGGGGAACGAAGGAGCGCGTTCCTGCTCCCGGCGTGGCGCGGTGGTACGGGGCGTCCGGTCCGCACGAGGGCCGGGGCGTGTGCGACGCCGGGGGACGGGGAGGGGAGGAGCAGGTCGTGGCGGCGGTGGGAGGTGCAGGCCGAGGCGGCGGTGGGAGGTGCAGGTCGTGGCAGCGGTGGGAGGTGCGGGCCGCGCCGACGGTGGGAGGTGCGGCCGCCGGCCGCCGCGAACTGTGCACCTTCAGCCGTCCGGTACTGCCCTCGGGTACCTGGTCATCCCGCGGCAGGCCGTGTACGCAGGAAGTCCGCCACTCGACACGACCTTCGAAGGCCCTCATGCACTCCCAAGAGAACATTCGTCAGCCTGCCGTCGGCGGGGGCCGGGCTCCGGCCCGCGTACCGTCCAGGGCCCGGTCCGGTGGTGGTGATCCCTGGGGCCTGCACGCCCTGCAGCGCGCAGCGGGCAACGCCGCGGTCGTGCAGATGCTCCGCCGGGCCGGCCATCCGGGGGCGGAGCAGCATCAGCACAGTGCGCATTGCGGCCACCAGGACACCGGGCTGCGGGCGGTGCAGCGCGCTCCCGCGGACTTCGACGCCATGGACGCGCAGGACGAGTACTCCGACGCCGAGTACGTGGGCCTCGACTATGAGTCCGACGCGTATGAGGAGGACCAGGCCAGTTTCGACAGCAAGGCGAACCGGTACCGGCGCGAGACGTCCGAGACTCCGCAGCCCGCGGTCGGCTTCGGCCAGAGCCGTCTGGGAGCACTGCCCGGTCTGGTGAAACCCATGCGCCAGGACGCGAAGGGCCGTGCACTGCCGCCGGTGAAGTACCGCACGGACAACGAACCGCTCTACCGTTACGACACCCGCGGCCCGGATGTGATCTTCGCGGAGGGGTTCGCCCCCCGGAGCGACAAGCTTCCCCGCAGCCTCAGGCTCTATCAGAAGATCCTGCACAGCGGGGAGAACGGCACGGCGTTCGTGAGCACCAGCCGTTCGCCCGGCGACTACATCCCGGAGTGGGCGAAGCAGTCCAACGGCGACGCCTTCCGCTACGTGATCAACGCACCGGGCGGGATCGACCTCGTGGCGACGCTGGGGACGACCTCGTTCGTCGAGCAGCAAGAGGTGATCTTCTGGAAGGGGATCCGCCCGGAGTACATCGACCGCGTCGAGGTCCTCGACTCCAGCAAGAACGTCAAGCAAGTCCTCAGGCGGACCGATTGGCAGAATCCGGACCGCATGGACCTGGACTGATCCGTCACCGTCGGGCACGGTGCGGATGCTCGGCGTCGTGCCGCCCGAGGAATCCGCGGCGGTCCCGGCCCTCGAGGTGCGGTCCGTCATCGCGAAGCTGCGCGGAGGGCGGCGCGCGCCGATGTGCGGTCGTGGCAGGAAGGCGTGAGCGGGGCCGCCGGGTGGCGTGTCGTCATGGGGAGTGCGCGCCTCGGCGGACGGCCGGCTCGGCTGCGCCGACTCGCGAGCCCGAGTCAGGAGGCTCTGTCCGGGCGGCCCGGCCGGCGTCACACGCTCGCCGTGTCCATCGTGAGTGATCTCCGGGCACTGTCCTGCCGTCCGCCCGGGCTGCGAGGACTCGCAGACTTTCCGGGCGTCACGGTCCGATCGCGTCGAAGTGGGACGTTTCGTCCCTGGCTTCCTCGCCGCACCGGGAGGAAGATCGATGCCCCATTCGGTGCAGCGGAGGGACAGCATGACCGCGAACCAGGCCAGGGGAACGGCGTGGGAGACGGTGGCCGTCGAAGGCCGTACGACGAGCGAGGCTCGGGCGGGATCCGGGGGAATCGTCCGGAAGGTCCAGGCCTCGGACGCCGTGGCAGCGTGCGACCGGCAGATCGGCGAGCACCCCCACAGGGCCGCCGACGCTGTTCCGTGTCGGGAGGTCGTCCGGTGACCGAGCCTGTGCGTCATCCCGGCCCCGTCGTCGTGCTCCCGCTGGACAGCTGGCTGTACGAGGCACGGCCGGCCGCCGGATGCCGGACGTGCGAGGAAGCGGCACGGGCGCTGGAAGCGGCCAAGCGCGCCGGCAAGGCGTGGGAACGGTTCGAGGCGGCGCGAACGATCCGCCGTCACCCGCACGACCAGAGCAGCCCGAGCGGCCGGAGCACGTGACCGAGCACATGACCGAGGCGTGGGGAGCGCGCAGGCGGACGGCTCGGGAGGGTCGCCGCCAGGCCGGCCGGTCCCGTCGCCCCGGGAGTGCCCGGCAGCGAGGTCCGGGGTCCGGAGGCATGTCTCCCGGGACGGCCGCATCCGCCGGTGACCGTACCCTGGAGGCATGAGCACCGCCTCTCCGTCGCCCGACCCGAAGAACGCGCTGATCTTCGACGACCCGCTGGACCAGCAGTCCAGCGACGACACCGACCGGGGCTGGGGCGAGCGCCCGGACGGGGACGCGGCGGCCGACCTCAAGCGCTTCCTCGACGAGAAGCCGCCCCACCACCTGTGACGCCGGCCGACCACGTCCGCGAGAACCGGGTCTAGCGCCGCTCGTACTCCGCGTCGCGGCGCTGGGCGACCAGCTCGTCGCGGATCTCCTTGAGCAGCTGCAGCTCGGTCTCCTCGACGACCTCCTGCGCCTCGCTCTGCGCCGCCTCCTTGGCCTTCTTGCGGGCCTCCTGCCGGGCCAGGACCTTGGCCATGGGCAGCACCATGAGGAAGTAGACCACCGCCGATGTGATCAGGAACTGCAGGGTGGCGCCGAGGACCGAGCCCCACATGATCTGGATGCCCTTGTCGCCCTCGCAGGAGACGCTCAGGCACGAGCTGTAGTGGTCGAGGTTCTGGGTGCCGATCGCGCCGACGACCGGGTTGATCATGCCCTTCACCACCGCGTCGACGATGTTGGTGAAGGCCGCACCGACCACGACCGCGACGGCCAGGTCGACGACGTTCCCCCGCATCAGGAAGGCCTTGAAGCCCTGCCAGATCGACGGGTCCTTCTTCGCGCTCATGGGGCGCCACTCCTCGGACAAGCAGGTTGTGGAACAAACAGCTCGGCAACCTACGGCTCACCACAGGACCACCGCCAATCGGGCCGTCGCGCCCGCCCGGGCCAGATCGGCCGCTCCGTCCCGCGGGACGTCCAGACAGACCAGCGCACCGTCCCCGTTGCCCCCGTCACCGACCGCGTCCGCCGGAACGGAGGGGGCGGGGGTGCGCGGCGAGCCGGCGTCCGTGTCCCGGACGAGATCGGGCTCGTTCCCCGGAACTCGGCTGACCTGCGCCCCGCGTGCGACCACGTGCGCCGTGCCGACCTGTGCCAGGTCGTCCGAGTCGTCCACGGCGACGACGTCCACCCGGTCGCCCGGCCGCAGCAGCCGGGCAACGGCCGCGTCGGCGAGGCGGACGGGCACGGTGGCCGTCGGACCGGCGGCGTCCCCGGTGCCGGTGCGGTGACCGTCCCCGCCGGTCAGGCGGACGCGGCCGTCGTGGGCGTCCTGGTCACCCTGCCCGGCGGTGCCGTCGGACGGTGCGGCGGCCGTCTGCTCCGGCTGCCCGCGGGCCGGGGTGCCGTGCGGCGGATCCGGGGTGCTCACCGGTGCGGCCGCGATCAGCGTGGCGGCGGTGACCGCCAGCCCGGCCGCCAGGAGGCGTCCGCGGTGCCGCACGAGCCGATACAGCCCGTACCGTGCGCCGCGCACGCGCACCGGCGGGAAGTGGGGCACCTCGCGGGTGGGCGGGCAGTCGGCACCGGGAGGCGGGACGGAGACGGGAGGGACGGACGCGGATGAGGGGGCAGAGGGGGAGACGGCGGGGGAGACGGTGGGAGGGGCGGACAGGGGCGGGGTGTGCGGGGGCAGGTACGCGGGTGGCGTGGACATCGGCGTGGACGATGCGGACAGCGATGCGGACAGCGGCATGGACATGGGCGGCACCACCTGTGGCTGCGTCGGTGTGGACGGGGTTCGTGCAGCCACGATGAGGCATCGCGCCCACGGCCGTTGGAGCCTGTGTCCTACGCACAGGTTGTGGACAACTCCGTCACCGGAACGTGGACTTCCGCAGGTCCTGCCGCCTGTGCCACGAGCTCCGCTTCTCCCGCCGCCCGCTGACGCAAGGCCTCAAGGCCTCAAGGCCTCACGGCCTCACGTCCCCCTGCGTCGGCTCCGCCCACCGCCGCAAGCACCGGAGACGGTGCCGTCACGGCAGCACGATGCCCGGGTCCATGCCGCCGAGGGCCTTGGTGCACAGGCAGGCGCGGTCCTCGGTGGCGGGCAGGGCGGCCACCACGTCGAAGAGCACGCCGCGCAGCCGCTCCACATTGGCGGCGAACACCTGGAGCACCTCCTCGTGCGAGACACCGTCGCCGGTCTCCGCGCCCGCGTCGAGGTCGGTGACCAGGGTCAGCGAGGTGTAGCAGAGCTCCAGCTCCCGGGCGAGTGCCGCCTCCGGGTGACCGGTCATGCCCACGACCGACCAGCCCTGCGCCCGGTGCCACAGCGACTCGGCGCGGGTCGAGAAGCGCGGCCCTTCCACCACCACGAGGGTGCCGCCGTCGACCGCGTCCCAGCCCCGCCCGCGCGCCGCCTTCAGCGCCGCCGCCCGGCCGGTCGGGCAGTAGGGGTCGGCGAGCGAGACGTGCACCACGTTCGGCACGGTGCCGTCGGGCAGCGCCACGCCGTCGAAGTAGGTCTGCTTCCGGGACTTGGTGCGGTCCACGTACTGGTCGGGGATCAGCAGCGTGCCCGGCCCGTACTGCGGCTGCAGCCCGCCCACGGCGCACGGCCCGAGGACCTGGCGCACCCCGACCGAGCGCAGCGCCCACAGATTGGCGCGGTAGTTGATGCGGTGCGGCGGAAGGTGGTGGTCGCGGCCGTGCCGGGGCAGGAAGGCCACGCGCCGGCCGCCGACCTCACCGAGGAAGAGGGAGTCGCTGGGCGCCCCGTACGGCGTGTCCACCCGGACCTCGGTCACGTCGTCCAGGAAGGAGTAGAAGCCGGATCCGCCGATGACCCCGATGTCTGCGTTCGCCATGGGAGCACAGTAGGGCCTTGCGCGGGCTTCGGCCCGGGTCGGAGGGCCGCCGGTGCCTTACCGGTCCATGACGAAACAGCGGGACGAGACGGGACCGGTGCCGAGTCCGATGCCCGACGAGGCCGACGAGTGGGATGCCCGACGAGGCCGACGAGTGGGATGCCCGACGAGGCCGATGAGAGCGATGCCCGACGAGGCCGACGCCTTACGAGACCCCGCCCGCGCACGCCCCCCTGCCAAAGCCGGAGGACCCCACCGTCGCACGACAGCGGGGTCCCGGGAAGGCTGACAGCTTGAGGCCGGGGATCAGGCGGCGGAGCTGGCCGCGGACGACTCCGAGCCGGAGGAGCTCTTGGACTTGGCCGGGTCGCTGCTCGACGAGGTGCTGCGGCTGTCGTTGCGGTAGAAGCCGGATCCCTTGAAGACGATGCCCACGGCGGAGAAGACCTTCTTCAGCCGGCCATTGCAGCTGGGGCACTCGGTGAGCGCGTCGTCGGTGAACTTCTGCACCGCCTCGAGGCCCTCGCCGCACTCGGTGCACTGGTACTGATAGGTGGGCACTGTCTTCCTCCTGGCACTCTCACTCGATGAGTGCTAACGATGCACCATAGTGACGTATTCCGTGGCCTCAGTCCACTGCGACAGAGGAGCGGTGACCGACGCCACGCGCGACGGTGCGGCCGGAAGGCGGAGGCACGAGCCGGGAACGCTGCGCCAGCAGAGTGATCAGGGCGAGCACCGTGCCGGCCATCGGGACGTAGAAACCGGAGCCGTCCCCGAGGCGGTCCTCCAGCTGTCCGGCCACCGTGACCGCGGCGGCCTGGCCGAAGGCGACCGCGCCGGTCATCCAGGTGAACGCCTCGGTGCGGGCCTCGGCCGGGACCAGCCGCTCGACCAGCGTGTAGCCGGTGACCAGGGCCGGGGCGATGCACATGCCGAGCAGCAGGCCCAGCGCGGCCAGCAGGGGCACCGTGTGCGCCGTCCACAGCGAGGAGGCGGCCACCGCGAGGGCGGTGTAGCCGACGAGCAGCCGGCGCTGCGGGGCCACCTTCCAGGCGATGGCACCGCAGACCAGCCCGGAGAGCATGTTGCCCGCGGCGAACGTGCCGTACAGCGCGCCGTTCAGGCCGGGGCGGCCGATGGACTCGGTGAACGCGGACAGCGACACCTGCATGCCGCCGAAGACCGAGCCGATGCCGAGGAAGCCCACGACCAGCACCCGCACGCCGGGCACCCGCAGGGCGGAGCCGTGTGCGGCGCGGGCGGGCCCGTGGGAGGCGGTGACCGGCGGCTGGGTGCGCTTCTGCGCGGCGAACAGCAGCCCGCCGAGCAGGGTCAGCGCGGCCTCCGTGACCAGGCCCGCGGCCGGGGCGACGGAGGTGCACAGGGCGGTGGCCAGCAGCGGTCCGAGGACGAAGGTCAGCTCGTCGGTGACGGACTCGAAGGCCGCCGCCGTGGCCATCAGCGGCGAGTCGTTCAGGACGACGCCCCAGCGGGCGCGGACCATGGGACCGATCTGCGGTACCGAGGCGCCGGTCGGCACGGCCGCGACGAACAGGGCCCACAGGGGGGCGTGGGCCAGGGCGAGCGCGGTCAGTCCCGAGGCGGCCAGGGCGTGGACCAGGACGCCGGGGAGCAGGACGGCGCGTTGCCCGTAACGGTCGGCCAGGCGTCCGCCGAACGGTGCGAACAGGGCCATGGATATGCCGGTGACGGCCGCGGTGGCGCCGGCCGCGCCGTAGGAACCGGTGGTGTGCTGCACGAGCAGCACGATGGAGAGCGTGAGCATCGCGAACGGCTGACGTGCCGCGAAGCCCGGCAGCAGGAACGTCCAGGCGCCGCGGGTGCGCAGCAGCTGCCCGTACCCCGGGCGGGCGGAAGCCGTCGTCTTCTTCGCAGGTCCGGTGCTGGTGACCGTGGATCCCACGGCCCGTGCCTTTCTGCCGCCTGGTAGCGCGGCCCCGCGTGCGGGCGCGCCGAGAGCTGTCCTCTTTGCGCTAACTGCGGTAGATACCGGCGCCCACTGCGGGGGGCGACCCGGCCGCCATACGGTCGCGCCAGCTCTGCGTCAGGCAGAGTTGGTTCGATCAAGGTGCGCCTTCATATTACCGAGGAGGCGGGAGCGTACACCTGTGAAAACGTTCACGGTGCCCGCCCCCCGCCTGCGTTCCCAGACCCTTGGCCAGAGGTGTCGGCGGCCCGCTGGGGCCTCGCGATCATCGGCCCGGGCCACATCCGGATGCCGTCCCCCTCGGGTCTCTCGACGCGGTCCTCCTCGGGTCTCTCGACGCGGTCCCCCTCGGGTCTCTCGACGCGGTCCTCCTCGGGCCCCTGACGCCGTCGGCCTCAGACCCCCTCGACGCCGTCGGCGTCGGTGTGCAGCCAGCCCGCCAGCTTGCCGCCGCGGCCGACGGCCCGCAGTCGGCGTTCCGCCGCCTCGCGGACCGGGTCGGTGGCCACCACCAGCAGCTCGTCGCCGCGCCGCAGAACGGTGCTGGGCAGCGGAACGAACGATTTTCCGTCGCGCACGACGAGGGTGACCGCGGACCCGGCGGGCAGCCGCAGCTCGTTGACCTCCACACCGTGCATCCGTGACCCCTCCGGGATGGCCACGGACAGCAGATGCCCGCGCAGCCGCTCCAGCGGCGCGGACTCGATGCCCAGGTCGGAGGCCGGCTGCTCCTCGCCGAGGCGGAGCCGGCGGGCCAGCCAGGGCAGGGTGGGGCCCTGGACGAGGGTGTAGACCACGACCAGCACGAAGACGATGTTGAAGATCCGGCCGCTGGCGTCGACGCCGTTCACCATGGGGATCGTCGCCAGGATGATGGGCACGGCGCCGCGCAGGCCGGCCCAGGACATCAGGGTCTGCTCCCGCCACGGCACCCGGAAGGGCAGCAGGCTGACCAGCACGCTCAGCGGGCGCGCGACCATGGTCAGCGCCAGGCCGATGACGACGGCCGGCAGCACGTCGTCGACCAGGTCGTGCGGGGTGACCAGCAGGCCCAGGAGGATGAACATGCCGATCTGCGCGATCCAGCCGACCCCCTCGGCGAAGCTCCGGATGGCCGGCCAGTGCGGCAGCTTGGCGTTGCCGAGCAGCACCGAGGCCAGATAGACGGCCAGGAAGCCGCTGCCGTGGGCGAGGGCTCCGGCGGCGTAGGCGGTCACCGCGATGGCCATCACGGCGATGGGGTACAGACCGGAGGCCGGCAGGGCGACGCGTTTCAGGCCCCAGGATCCGAGCCAGCCCACCGCGAGGCCGACGGCCGCGCCGATGGCCAGTTCCAGGGCTATCTCACCGATCAGGACGTACCAGTGCTCCACCGGGCCGGTGGAGGAGAAGGCGACGACCAGGATGACCACCGGGGCGTCGTTGAACCCGGACTCCGCCTCCAGCGTGCCCGTCACCCGCGCGGGCAGGGGGACCCGGCGCAGCACCGAGAAGACGGCGGCCGCGTCCGTGGAGGACACCACCGCTCCGACGATGAGGGCCTGGCGCCAGCCCAGGCCGACGAGATAGTGGGCGCCGACCGCGGTGACGCCGACGCTCACCGCGACCCCGAGCGTCGCCAGCACGGCGGCGGAGGGAAGGACCGGCCGGACCTGTTTCCACTTGGTGCCCAGACCGCCCTCGGCGAGGATCACCACGAGGGCCGCATAGCCGATGAGCTGGGTGAGTTCGGCGCTGTCGAAGCGGATGTGACCCAAGCCGTCCGCGCCCAGGAGGATGCCGATCCCCATGTAGACGAGCAGGCTGGGCAGCCCGCTGCGCGAGGAGACCCGCACCGCCGCCACGGCGAGGAGCAGGGTGAGGGAGCAGGCGAGCAGGAGCTGGTTGAGGTGCTGAACAGTCAGTGGCGGGTCCTTCCCCGAGGTCTCCCCGTGTGTGCGATAAGCCGGTTGTGTGCGATAACCCTGTTTCTCCGTGTGTCTGGTGGATGGAGATGTATCTGATGGTCTGAGACGTGTCCGATGGATCGGAGCCGCCTGGCGGGTCGAGTCGTCCGGTCGAGTCGTCCGATAGGGCGAGTGTCCGGGATGTCCGCGCGCCCGGTGTCCGTTCGGGGCGGAAGTTCCGGCTTCCACCCTTCCAAATTACTTCATTACCTTACCTAACTCTTGACCCAATCGTGACGCTCCGCACCCTGCGTCGCGGCGCCCGTCCGCCCCTGGATCCGACTCCGCGTCAAGCGGGACGGCGTCCTGCGCCTATCGTTGCTCCAGCACTCCAGTACCGCCTGCCGCTCGCGTTAGGACAGCAAGGACAGCGATGCCCCCCAACACCACCGCCTCAACGGGTGACAAGCCCGGCAAGTCCGGCAGGAAGAAGGGGCGAAAAGCCCGACTCATCGTGCTCGTGCTGGTGCTGGCCGTCATCGGAGGCATCGCCTACGGCTCCTACTGGTCGGTCAGCACCGTGCGAGCCTCCTTCCCGCAGACCGAGGGCACGATCACCGTTCCGGGCCTGTCGGGGCCGGTCGACGTGAAGCGGGACGGCTACGGCGTCCCGCAGATCTACGCCGACAGTCCCGAGGACCTGTTCATGGCCCAGGGCTTCGTCCAGGCCCAGGACCGGTTCTACGAGATGGACGTGCGCCGGCACATGACCGCCGGGCGTCTGTCGGAGATGTTCGGCAAGAGCCAGGTCGACAACGACGCCTTCCTGCGCACCCTGGGCTGGCACCGGATCGCCCAGCAGGAGTACGACAAGAAGCTGTCGGACTCGACCAAGAAGTACCTCCAGGCCTACACCCGGGGAGTCAACGCCTACCTCAAGGACAAGAAGGCCGAGGACATCTCCCTGGAGTACGCGGCGCTGGGCTTCACCAGCCACTACACGCCCCAGCCGTGGACCCCGGTCGACTCGGTGGCCTGGCTGAAGGCCATGGCCTGGGACCTGCGCGGCAACATGCGCGACGAGATCGACCGCGCCCTGATGACCAGCCGCCTGGGCCCCCAGCAGATCAAGGACCTGTACCCGGACTACCCGTACAGCCGTAACAAGCCGATCGTGACGGAGGGCCAGTACGACGCGCTGGCCCAGGCCTTCGAGGCGGGCGGAAGCGACTCGTCCTCCGGCTCCGGCACGGGCCTGTCCTCCGGGACCGGCCTCGGCGGCGCCGGAGGCGGCACGACCGGCACCGGCATGGGCACGGCCGGCACGGGCATCACCGGCGGCGTCCCGGCCGGCGGCACCACGGGCTCCGCCGGCTCCGGCCTGCAGAGCCAGCTGCTCGGCCTGCGCACCGTGATGCAGGACCTGCCCACCGCCGTCGGCATCAACGGCAGCGGCATCGGCTCCAACTCGTGGGTCGTCGCCGGGAAGTACACCATCACCGGCAGGCCGCTGCTGGCGAACGACCCGCACCTGTCGCCCTCGCTGCCGGGCGTGTGGTACCAGATGGGCCTGCACTGCCGCACCGTCTCGGCCAAGTGCCCCTTCGACGTCACCGGCTACACCTTCGCCGGCATGCCCGGCGTGGTCATCGGCCACAACCAGGCCATCGCCTGGGGCCTGACCAACTCCGGTGTCGACGTCACCGACCTGTACCTGGAGAAGATCAGCGGCGACGGCTACCTGCGCGACGGCAAGACGCTGCCGTTCCGCACCCGCGAGGAGACCATCAAGGTCGCCGGCGGCGCGTCCAAGCGCATCGTCGTCCGGGAGACGCAGGACGGCATGCCGCTGCTGTCGGACCGGGACGACGAACTGGTCCAGGTCGGCAAGAAGGCGACCGTGGACACCGTGGCCCCCGACCGCGGCGACGGCTACGCCGTGGCCCTGAAGTGGACCGCGCTGGAGCCGGGCACCACCATGGACGCCGTCTTCGCCATCGACCGGGCGACGGACTTCAGCGAGTTCCGTGAGGCGGCCGCGCTGTTCGACGTGCCCTCGCAGAACCTGATCTACGCGGACACCAAGAACAACATCGGCTACACGCTGCCCGGCCGGATCCCGATCCGCGCCGAGGGCGACGACGGCTCGATCCCGGCGCCGGGCTGGGACTCGAAGTACGACTGGACCGGCTACATCGAGCAGGACGAGCTGCCGTACGAGTACAACCCGAAGCGCGGCTACATCGTCACCGCCAACCAGGCCGTCGTCGCCCCGGACACGTACCCGTACACGCTCACCACGGACTGGGGCTACGGCACCCGCAGCCAGCGGATCACCGATCTGATCCAGTCCAAGATCGACGGTGGCGGCAAGATCTCCACCGACGACATGCGTCAGATGCAGATGGACAACAGCAGCGAGATCGCCAAGCTGCTCGTGCCCATGCTGCTGAAGATCGACATCGACGACACGGACGTCCGCCAGGCGCAGAAGCTGCTGGAGGGCTGGGACTACACCCAGGACCCCGACTCGGCGGCGGCCGCCTACTTCAACGCGGTCTGGCGCAACATCCTCAAGCTGGCCTTCGGCGACAAGCTCCCCAAGGAGCTGCGGGTCGAGGGTGAGTGCCTGTGGGTGGAGCCGGCCGACAAGACCGGCCCGGTGGACGACACCTCCAAGGTCCGTGAGTGCGGTGAGCGCGCCCCCGACCAGGCGCAGCCCGACGGCGGCGACCGCTGGTTCGAGGTCGTGCGCAACCTGGTCGAGAAGCCGAACAGCGACTGGTGGAAGGCCCCGGCCTCCGGCACCCGTCCCAAGGCCGACAACCGCGACCAGCTGTTCAAGCGCGCCATGATCGACGCCCGCTGGGAGCTGACCGCCAAGCTCGGCAAGGACATCGACACCTGGAACTGGGGCCGGCTGCACCGCCTGTTCCTGAAGAACCAGACCCTGGGCACCGAGGGACCCGGCTTCCTGCAGTACATCCTCAACCGGGGTCCGTGGAAGCTCGGCGGCGGCGAGGCGGCGGTCGACGCCACCGGCTGGAACGCCGCCGGCGGCTACGACGTGGTGAACGTGCCGTCCATGCGGATGGTGGTCAACCTCGCCGACCTCGACAAGTCCAAGTGGATCAACCTCACCGGCGCCTCCGGGCACGCCTACAGCGCCCACTACACCGACCAGACCGACCTGTGGGCCAAGGGCGAGCTGCTGCCCTGGTCGTACTCGTCGAAGGCGGTGGACCAGAGCACGCACGACACCCTGGTGCTCAAGCCGTGAGGCACTGACCGGCCCGGACGGCACCGGATGCGAGGACGAGGGGCTCTCCACCCGTGGGTGGAGAGCCCCTCGTCGTATCCCGTGCCCGGTGCCGGGCGGTACGCAGGGCCGGCCGGGTGCGTCCGCGGGCTCAGCCCTGCCCGGTGAAGCGGCGCACCCCGCTCGGCGTCACCACCGCCTGCACCGGCCGGTCGTGCGGCTGGTCCGGCACCCGCGCCACGACCTCGCCGTCGTACAGCAGCACGACCAGCGCCGGACGGACCCCGGCCGTCTCCAGCCGGGCCAGCACCCGGTCGTAGGAGCCGCCGCCGCGCCCCAGCCGCATGCCGCGCGTGTCGACGGCGACGCCGGGCAGCAGCACCACGTCCGCCTCCGTCACCGCCTGCGGCCCCAGATGCGGTCCTGCGGGCTCCAGCAGCGCCATCCGCCCGCCGTGCCGGACCCGGGCGAGCGAGTCCCGGCCGGCGTAGACGCCCCAGTCCAGGTCGTTGTCGGGCAGCAGGGCGGGCAGCAGGACCCGCACGCCCCGCGCGCGCAGCGCGTCGAGCAGCGCCAGGGTGCCCGGTTCGGCGCCCACGGAGACGTACGCCGCGACCGTGCGCGCCTGCGCCAGTTCGGGCAGCGCGAGCGCCTGCCGGGCCAGCGCCCGCTCCGCCTCACGCAGCTCGTCCGCGCCGAGCGCCTCGCGTGCGGCGAGCAGGCCGCGGCGCAGCTCTCGCTTGGCGGACCGTGCCGCCTGTCCGGTCTCGCTCACGGCCACCACCGTGCCTTTCCCGCGCCGCCTCCGCGCGCCCGACGTTCGGACCACCGGGGCGCCGATGGTAGCCGCGCGGGACGTCGCCGCCGGTCCCGGGCCCGGCCGGCCACCCACCCACCGAGTCCCCCTGGTCACCGTCCGCCGACAGATCAAGCCGATAAGGTGACCGGCATGAGTCAGTCGCGCCCCAGGATCAGCAAGGCCGTGATCCCCGCAGCAGGCCTCGGCACCCGGTTCCTGCCGGCCACCAAGGCCACCCCCAAGGAGATGCTGCCGGTCGTGGACAAGCCGGCGATCCAGTACGTGGTGGAGGAGGCCGTCGCCGCCGGCCTCGACGACGTCCTCATGGTGACCGGCCGCAACAAACGGCCCCTGGAGGACCACTTCGACCGCAACTACGAGCTCGAGTCCGCCCTGGAGCAGAAGGGCGACACCGAGCGGCTGGCCAAGGTGCAGGAGTCGAGCGACCTGGCGTCGATCCACTACGTCCGCCAGGGCGACCCCAAGGGCCTGGGCCACGCGGTGCTCTGCGCCGCGCCGCACGTCGGGCAGGAACCGTTCGCCGTGCTGCTCGGCGACGACCTGATCGACCCGCGCGATCCGCTGCTGCAGCGCATGATCGAGGTCCAGCAGACCCGCGGCGGCAGCGTGGTCGCCCTCATGGAGGTCGCCCCCGAGCAGATCCACCTCTACGGCTGCGCGGCCGTGGAGACCACCGAGGACAGCGACACGGTCCAGGTGACCGGCCTGGTGGAGAAGCCGGACCCGGCGGAGGCGCCGTCCAACTACGCGATCATCGGCCGGTACGTCCTCGACCCGCGCGTCTTCGACGTGCTGCGCACCACCGCCCCCGGCCGCGGCGGCGAGATCCAGCTCACCGACGCCCTGCAGCAGCTCGCCCAGGACGTCACGATCGGCGGCCCGGTGCACGGCGTCGTCTTCAAGGGCCGCCGCTACGACACCGGCGACCGCGGCGACTATCTGCGTGCCATCGTCCGGCTCGCGTGCGAACGTGAGGACCTGGGCCCGGACTTTGCGGCCTGGCTCCGCCGTTTCGTAGCCGAGGAGATGTGACGCCTTGAGCAGTGCCGGTCACGACAGCGCCGCCGCCGACCGCCTGTGGTCGGTGGAGGAGCACCTTCAGGACGTCCTCAGCACCGTCCGCCCCCTGGACCCCATCGAGCTGCCGCTGCTCGACGCCCAGGGCTGCGTGCTGGTCGAGGACGTCATGGTGCCCGTCTCCCTGCCGCCGTTCGACAACAGCTCCATGGACGGGTACGCGGTCCGGGTCACGGACGTGGCCGGCGCGAGCGAGGACTTCCCGGCCGTGCTGGACGTCGTCGGGGACGTGGCGGCCGGCACGGCCGACCCGGTCCGGGTGGGCCCGGGGCAGGCCGCGCGCATCATGACCGGCGCCCCGCTGCCGCCCGGCGCCGAGACCGTCGTGCCCGTGGAGTGGACCGACGGCGGCCTCGGCCAGGGACCGGTGCAGGGCATGCGCGCCCGCAGCCTGGCGCCGCAGGGCGCCACCGGCCAGGTGCGGGTGTACCGCCAGGCACCGGCCCGCGCCCATGTGCGCGACAAGGGCAGCGACGTCAAGGCCGGGTCGCTGGCGCTCGAGGCGGGCACGGTCCTCGGCCCGCCGCAGATCGCCCTGCTCGCCGCGATCGGCCGGGGCACGGTCAGGGTCCGTCCCCGTCCCCGCGTGGTGGTGCTCTCCACCGGCAGCGAACTCGTCCAGCCCGGTGAGGACCTGGGCACCGGCCGGATCTACGACGCCAACAGCTTCGCGCTCGCCGCGGCCGCCCGGGACGCCGGCGCCCTCGCCTACCGGGTCGGTGCCGTCGCCGACGACGCCGACACGCTGCGCTCCGTCGTCGAGGACCAGCTGGTGCGCGCCGACCTGCTGGTCACCAGCGGCGGGGTGAGCGTCGGCGCGTACGACGTGGTCAAAGAGGCGCTGGCGCACGCCGGTGACGCGGACGAGCCCGGCGGCGGCGTGGAGTTCCGCAGGCTGGCCATGCAGCCCGGCAAACCGCAGGGCTTCGGCACGATCGGCCCCGACCACACCCCGCTGCTGGCCCTGCCCGGCAACCCGGTGTCGTCCTATGTCTCCTTCGAGCTGTTCGTCCGCCCGGCCATCCGCACCCTGATGGGCCTTCAGGACGTGCACCGGCCCACCGTCCGGGCCCGGTTGACCGCCGACGAGCCGCTGAGTTCGCCCAAGGGCCGCCGTCAGTTCCTGCGCGGCAGTCACGCCGACGGCACCGTGCGGCCGGTCGGCGGCAGCGGCTCCCACCTGATCGCCGCCCTCGCTCGGGCGAACGCGCTCATCGTCGTCCCCGAGGACACCGAGTCCGTGGCACCCGGCGACGAGGTCGAGGTGATCCTGCTCGGCTGAGCCGCCGGGGCGCGCGATACCGTGTCGCGCACACCAGGCCCGCGCGGCACCGCGCCGGGCCCCGACCGGGAGCGCCACAGAGCATGACGACGCCTACCCCGGGGCACACCCCCGGACCCGCGCAGGAGCCGCAGGGCCGCGAGCCCGGACGGCTGACGCACCTCGACGACGCGGGCGCCGCCCGCATGGTCGACGTCTCCGGCAAGGAGGTCACCGCCCGCACCGCCCGAGCCGGCGGCCGTGTCCTCGTCTCGCCGCGCGTGGTGGAGCTGCTGCGCGGCGAGGGCGTCCCCAAGGGCGACGCCCTGGCCACCGCGCGCATCGCCGGGATCATGGGGGCCAAGCGCACCCCGGACCTGATCCCGCTGTGCCATCCGCTGGCGCTGTCCGGTGTGACACTGGACCTGTCGGTCACGGACGACGCCGTGGAGATCGAGGCCACCGTGAGGACCACGGACCGCACGGGCGTCGAGATGGAGGCGCTCACCGCGGTGTCCGTCGCCGCGCTCACCGTGATCGACATGGTCAAGGCGGTCGACAAGAAGGCGGTCATCACGGACGTGAAGGTTCTGGAGAAGACGGGCGGCGCCTCGGGCGACTGGAGCCGGGCATGAGCTACCGCGCGGTGGTGGTGACGGCGTCCAACCGGGCCGCCGCCGGGGTCTACGAGGACACGGGCGGCCCGCTGATCGTGGCCGGCCTGGAGCGGCTCGGGTTCGCCGTGGACGGGCCGCGGGTGGTGCCCGACGGGGATCCGGTGGAGGCCGAGCTGCGCGCCGCCGTCGCGGCCGGGTACGACGTGGTGGTCACCACGGGCGGCACGGGCGTCTCGCCCACCGACCGCACCCCCGAGGCGACCCGCCGGGTGATCGACCACGAGGTTCCGGGCATCGCCGAGGCGATCCGGGCCCACGGCCGGCAGAAGGTGCCCACCGCGGCGCTCTCCCGGGGCCTGGCGGGCGTGGCCGGGCGGACGCTGATCGTGAACCTGCCGGGCTCGGCGGGCGGGGTGAAGGACGGACTGGCCGTCCTGGAGCCCCTGCTGACGCACGCCGTGGACCAGCTGCGCGGCGGCGACCATCCGAGACCCGGCACCGGCAGTGGGGGTGCGCGCTGAACGGATCGTCCTGGCCCGTGGTGCTGACGGAGGGCGACGTCGTCCTCAGGCCGATAAAGCTGCGCGACCAGCGGGCCTGGCGCGAGGTGAACCGGCGCAACCGGGAGTGGCTCAGGCCCTGGGAGGCGACGATCCCGCCGCCCGGGCCGGGCGGCCCGATCACGCAGCGGCCCACCTACCGCCAGATGGTGCGGCACCTGCGGGCCGAGGCCAGAGCCGGCCGGATGCTGCCGTTCGTCGTGGAGTACCAGGGGCGGCTGGTGGGCCAGTTGACGGTCGCCGGGATCACCTGGGGTTCGATGTGCTCCGGGCACATCGGCTACTGGGTGGACGAGGCGGTGGCCGGGCGCGGGGTGATGCCCACGGCCGTGGCGCTCGCCGTGGACCACTGTTTCCGTACCCTCGGACTGCACCGCATCGAGGTGTGCATTCGCCCGGAGAACGGGCCCAGCCGCCGGGTGGTGGAGAAACTCGGATTCCGCGAGGAGGGACTGCGGCCCCGGTATCTCCACATCGACGGGGCCTGGCGCGATCACCTGGTCTTCGCGCTCACAGCGGAAGAGGTGCCCGGCGGTCTGCTGGACCGCTGGCGGCGCACCCGCCGCACCCCGCGCACGGACGACGCACAGGGAGACCGCAGGGGTGACCTGCGCGGCGACCGGCAGAACACGGAAGGGAATGCCACCCGCCCCGGAAATTGAATAAATGTTCGAAAATAAGGGCTGGGTGACCACTCGAGTGGCTTTCTTTTCACCGCCTTGACGGCCTGCTGATCGGATCGGTCACAAAAAAAGTTCGGAGTATCAGCCAGATCGTGCGACACACCGGCCCAATTGGCGTATGCGCTCACGCAAACCCCTCTACCGTGTGAGGCGTGAGCAGCAGCGGCCTCATCTACGCAGTCATCGTCGGGGCCTGGGCCGCCTACTTGGTGCCGATGTGGCTCCGTAGGCAGGACGAGCTGAACGAGGCCCGTCCGACGGAACGCTTCAGCACCGCCATCCGGCTGCTGTCCGGACGGGCGGGCATGGAGCGCCGGTACGCCAGGGACCGGGCGCGCTCCGCCGAGACGGGGGAGAGCGGCATCGTGGACCCGGACGTGATCACCGACTCGGTGGACGTCCGGGCCTTCGCCGTGCCCCCCACCGGCGAGCACGAGCGCCCCTCGGCGCGCGAGGGGGCAGGGCCGCCGGACGCCCTCGCGCGGTCCGCCGCCGACGGCGCATCGTCGCGCAAGCAGGCGCCCGCGGGCCGAGGGCCCGCGCCCGGCGCCCAGGCGGCCGCAGCGCGCGCTCGGCGCTCGAAGGTCCTTGCGCGCCGTCGCCGCACCACCATCGTGCTCTTCCTCGCCTTCACCCTGGGCACCATCGTCGCCGCCGTCGGCGGCGTCGCCTTCCTGTGGGCGCCCGGCGTGCCCGCGGTGCTGCTCAGCGCGTACATCGCCTACTTGCGCACCCAGGAGCGCCGCCGGTTCGCGTTCCAGATGGACCGCCGCCGGGCCGAGGCCGCCGCGCAGCGCCTGCGCGAGAGCAGACGCCCGCCGCACCACCGCACCGGCGCGGACGTCGAGGACGAGCCCGGCGAGGGCCCCGGACCGCACAGCGACCCGGGCCTGTCCGCGCTCGCCGCCGACCGCCGCGCGCTGGTGGAGCAGACCGATCACGCCGAGTGGCTGGACCAGCAGCGCGAGCGTCGCCGCTGCCCCGGCCGCGGCGAGAGCTGGGACCCGGTGCCGGTGCCGCTGCCCACCTACGTGACCGCGCCGGTCGCCCCGCGCGCCACCTCCGACGTGGACCTCGGCGCCCCCGACACCTGGAGCTCGGCCCGCTCCTCCGCCGCCGTCCCGGAGCAGGAGGCCGCCGCGGCCGGGGACGGAAAGCCGGGCGAGGACCGGCCCGCCGCCGGCGGCCGCACCGACGCACGCCGTGCCGCCTCGGCGCGCCGCTCCCGCGAGCGCGGCCGCACCCCGCTGTTCGACCAGTACGAGGACGGCGACCGGCCGCGCGCCGCCAACGAGTAGCCCCCGGTCGCCCGCACCACCGGCCGGTCCGGGAGCGGATTTCCGACCACCGGGATCGGGGTGCTACAGTTTCACTCGTTGCAAGGGCCTGTGGCGCAGTCCGGTAGCGCACCTCGTTCGCATCGAGGGGGCCAGGGGTTCAAATCCCCTCAGGTCCACGCAGCACGAAGCCCCCGTCGGGAAACCTGACGGGGGCTTCGCCGTTGCCGTGACACCGTGGCCGGGGCCGGTGCCGAAGAAGCCGGCCCCGAGTCGAACGTCCTAGTCCTGCAGTCGCTTGGCGAAGCACAGGCTCGACTCGTACTCCCGGTAGTAGCCGAACTTGGCGCACGGCTCGTAGCCGCTGGAGGTGTACAGGGCGATCGCCTCCGGCTGCTGGTCGCCGGTCTCCAGCACCATCCGCAGCCGCCCGGCGGCGCGGGCGTCCTCCTCCAGCGCGGCGAGCATCCGGCGGGCCAGGCCCCGGCCGCGCATCGCCGGGATCACGTACAGGCGCTTCAGCTCCGCGTCGCCGTCCTCGTTGCCCTCGCCGTTGGCGTCCTGGCTGCGCCAGCCGCCCGAGGCCACGGGGGTGCCGTCCGTGTCGTAGCCGAGCAGGTACAGGCCGCGGGGCGGCTGGAAGTCCGACGGGTGCAGCGGCGTGGCGTCGCCGCCGTCGCCGTAGCGCTCGTGGTACTCGGCCTGGACCTCGTCGTTGAGCTTGACGGCGTCCGGGTGGTCGAAGGGAACAGGGCGGATGATCATGTCGGTGTCCGTACGTCCATGCGGGAGCTGATGCGGGGCGCGGCCTGGCCGCGGGCCCTGTCCAGTGTGCCGGTACAGTGCCGGGGTGCTGACAGTGACCTCCGCCAATGTGAACGGACTGCGCGCCGCCGCCCGCAAGGGCTTCGTGCCGTGGCTCGCCGCCACCGGCGCCGACGTGCTGTGCCTGCAGGAGGTGCGCGCCGAGCCGCACCAGCTCCCCGAGGAGGTCCGCGCCCCCGAGGGCTGGCACGTGGTGCACGCGCCGGCCGCGGCCAAGGGCCGTGCGGGGGTCTCCCTCTACACCCGCCGCGAGCCGGACCGGGTCCGCATCGGCTTCGGCTCGGCGGAGTTCGACACCAGCGGCCGCTATGTGGAGGCCGACCTGCCGGGTGTGACGGTCGCCTCCCTCTACCTGCCCTCCGGCGAGGTCGGCACCCCGCGGCAGGAGGAGAAGGTCCGCTTCATGGACGAGTTCCTCGCCCACCTCAAGCAGCTGCGCGACAAGGCCGCCGCCGACGGGCGCGAGGTGCTGGTCTGCGGCGACTGGAACATCGCCCACACCGAGGCCGACCTGAAGAACTGGCGCGGCAACACGAAGAACTCCGGCTTCCTGCCGGAGGAACGCGCCTGGCTCGGCCGTGTCCTCGACCCGGACGACGGCGGCTACGTCGATGTGATGCGCGCACTGCACCCGGACGTCGAGGGCCCCTACAGCTGGTGGTCGTACCGGGGCCGGGCGTTCGACAACGACACCGGATGGCGCATCGACTACCACATGGCCACACCCGGTCTGGCGGCCAGGGCCGTCAAGGGAGTCGTCGAACGTGCCGCCACGCATGCCGAGCGGTGGTCGGACCACGCGCCGGTGACGGTCGTGTACGACCTCTGAATACGCGGTCGTGTACGACCTCCGGCCTCTGAGCAGGTCTGAGTGCGTCTGAGTACGGCCCTCTGCGGCGGACGGCACCGCCGCCGCCCTTGCTCGCCCGCGCAGATGTGAGTCGAACACATACGTGGCAACTGAACGCCTGTCAGATTTTTTCCAGCCAATCCGGCGAATGCGCCAAATGGCGTAGACCCGTTCCCCCGACGTGCCGTCTACTGGTGGGGCCGCGAGCCCGGCGGCACTTCACGGGGAGCACGGGGAGGCACGCTCATGGCGGGAGAGGCCACGCACCGCTGGATCCTGGCGCTGGACGTCGAGAACTTCAGCACGCGCCGGGATCCCGTCCAGAAGCGGGTGCGGGCGGCGATGTACCGGGCGCTCGCCTCCGCCATGGAGCGGGCCGGCCTCGCCGCGGCGGACACCGTGACGGAGGACCGCGGCGACGGGGTGCTGATGCTGGTGGCTCCGACGGTCTCCCCGCTGCTGATCGCCGGGCCCTTCGTGGACGAACTGCGCCAGGAGCTGCGCGAGTACGCGGAGCAGACCAACGCGGAGCACGCGATGCGGCTGCGCCTGGCGCTGCACCAGGGGCTGGCGGCCCGGGACGAGCGCGGCTGGTCCGGTGACGCCGTCAACACCGCGTGCCGGCTGGTGGACGCCCGGCAGCTGCGGGACGCGCTCACCGCCGCGCCCTCGGCCCACCTGGTGTTCGCCGTGTCCGGGGAGGTGCACCACGCGGTGATCCGGCACGGCCACCGGGGCATCGACCCGGCGGCCTACCTGCCCTGCACCGTCACCACCAAGCACGGCGAGACGATCAGCTGCTGGATCACCGTCCCCGGCCGTCCGGCCCCGGCAGGCCTGACCGGCACGGCTCCCGGCACGACCCCCGGTGCGGCGACGCCCGGACCGGCCGGTGCGCCGTCCGGCCCGTCCGGCGCCCAGGGCTCGGCGCCGGCCGCCCGGCCCGGTGTGGCCCAGCACGCCGGAACCGTCCGGGGCGACCAGATCGCCGGGGACAAGAACGTGACCGTCCACACCAGCGGGAGCGTGCGGCTGTGACGGGCGGCGCGTCTCCGGCCGCCGGCGCCACCGGGGGCAGCGCACCGGCGGCCGGTCCGGGGGGATCCGCGGCGGACGCGGCGGGGAGCACCACGCCGCCGTCCGCCGCGGGCCCGGCCGGCCAGAAGCCTCAGGACGCCCACGAGACCACGCCCGCGTCCGGCGGGGAGGAGAGCACGGCGCCGCAGCCGCCGCAGTCCGGTCCCGGCGCCGAGTCGTACGAGGCGACCGGCCGGCTCGGGCAGGGCTCGCAGCGGCGCGGGCACCTGCGCAACGCCGTGGCCAACGTCGAGGGCGACCTGGTCGGCGGCGACAAGTACGTGGTGCTGCTGGGCGGCACCCGACGCGGACTGCGCGTGCTGTCCCCGCTCGTCGCCGAACGCGTCCGGTTCGCCTACTGCGCTCCGGCCGACTTTCCCGACGCCCGGGACGCGCTGCTCCGCCAGCGGCTGCTGATCCTGCGCGGGCCGGCCGGGTACGGCAAGACGGCCATGGCCGTACGGCTGCTGCTGGGCGCGTGCCAGGGCACGGTGTACCACCTCGACGGCGGCGTGGACCTGTCCACCCTGGCCGACCGGCTGGAGAGCGACAGCGGGGTGATCGAACCCGGCGCCGGCTTCCTGCTGGAGCAGCCCGACGACATCGGCGGCCTCAGCCGTGAGACGTACGACAAGGTGCAGGGCGCGCTGGCGCAGGCCGATGCCTGGATGGTCGTCACGGTGAGCACCGGTGAGCTGTCCGATGCCGAACTGCTCGCCGGCGTGCGGGACGTCACCGACGCACCGCACCCGTCGGAGGTGGTGCGCGCCCACCTGCGCTGGCGGATCGGGGAGCACGACGCCGACCGGCTGATGGCCCGCGGCGACGTCCGCGGCGTCGTCACCGAACTGCTGGGCGACCACCCGGCCTGCCGGCAGGCCGGTGAACTCGCCGCCGCCATGAGCGAGCACTACGAGCTGCACGGCGCCGTCGATCCGGACCGGCTGCGGGAGCACCGGGCCCGTCTGGAGGCCGAGGACTTCGAGATCTGGGCCGAGAGCCTGCCCGACGCCGCCACGCGCAGCTTCGCGCTCGCGCTGGCCGTGCTCAACGGGCTGCCGCAGGAGGACATCGCCCAGGCCGCGCGCTCGCTGCGCAGCCGGCTGGAGGACGGCAGCCCCTACCTGAGAGCACCCGGCCCGGACGGACACGTTCCGCGCGACAGGCACCTGTTCGACACCCCGCGGCGGCGGCAGCTGCTGCGGCTGCGGGCCAGGGAGGTGGACCCGCCCGGCGGCGAGCCCGGGAGACTGCTCGAGTACAAGGACCCCGGCTACGCACGCCGGGTCATCGTGCACGCCTGGACCCAGTACGAGGTGCAGGCCGAGATCCTCGACTGGCTTCAGGAGCTGGTCGTCCACCCCTCCGAACAGGTGCGCGTGCACGCGGCCGCCACCGGGCTCGGGGTGCTCGCCGCCGAGTCCTACCGGACCGTCGAGCGCCGGGTCCTGACCCGCTGGGCACTCAGCGACAGCCCCGCGCGCCGCACCGCCGTCGCCTACGCGCTGGCCGTGGCCTGCCAGAACGGCTGGGTGAAGGAACAGGCGACCGGCCTGGTCGAGGGCTGGTACGCCGACCAGGACCGCCCGGCGCTGCAGGCGACCGCGGCCCGGGTGCACGGTCTGGGCGCGGTGTCGGACCAGCCGGTCGGGGAACTGACGCGGCTGCTCGCCGTGGACAGCGTGACGGTGGCGGTGGCCGTCGGGTCCGCGCTGGCCGACCTGGTGGCCGCCGACCCCGACGTGACCGGGTCCGTGCTGGCCATGCTGCGCGGCAGGGCGGAGCAGCACCGTTCGAGCCGGGCCGCGACGCTCGCCTTCCTGATCGTGGCCGCGCAGGTCGTCGTGGAGACCAAGGAGGCGGAGCCCGACGCGGCGGTGCCGGAGTGGCCGACCCTGCTCCATCTCGCCCACCGGCGCCACGAGTTGCGCGATCCGTTCGTGCGGTTGTGGCGCTGCGCGCTGAACGAGTCGTTCTTCCACCACGAGGCGAAACAGGTGCTCCTGCAGTGGGCGCGGCTGGCGGAGCGGGACGCCGAGCTGCGCGAGCGGTTCCGCCTGCTGGTCGGCGCGATCGCGCACGAGGACGTGCGCTCGGGACGCATCCTGCGCGGCTGCGCCGAGGACTGGGTGCACCCGGACCGCATCGTGCAGCTGCCGCTCACCGCCCGCGTGGTGCGTGCGCAGCTCGACGTCGAAGGGGTCTGACGGATGTCTGTACGGCTGATTCTCAACGATCGCGCGATCGCCCGCGGTCAGGTGGGCGATCTGCCCGACCTGCCGCCCGCGGTGGCGATCGTCTACCCCAAGGAGGGAGGCCCGTTCGAGGTCGAGAGAGTCCGTACCCGCACCGAGCGCTGGTTCGGCAGGGGCCGGCCCTGCTACGTCGTCGACCTGAGCGACCACCGGCGCCGGGCCAATGTCACCAAGACCCCGCTGACCTGCAAGGACGGTGGGCACCGGTTCCAGGCGACGGTCGACGTCGGCTTCCGTGTGCACGATCCGGTGACGGTGGTCGCCCGCAATGTGCGCGACGCCCTGGCCGTCGTCTACGGCTATCTGACCGACCGCATCCGGCTGTGCGCCGCCCGCTTCGCCATCACCGAGGCCATGGCGGCCCAGCTGGCGATCAACCAGGAACTGGACCGGGAGATCCTGCTGCCCGAGGGCATCGCGATCTACTACTGCAAGGTCCAGATGGAGCCGGACGCGGCGGCCGCCCAGTACATCCGGGACCTGGAGGAGGCCCGCAGGCGTGCCCGGCTCGACGTGCACCAGCACGAGGCGAAGCTCGGGCGGGCCCGCTCCGAGGAGGAGATCGAGGATCTGCGGGCGGCGGCGCGCAGGCGCCGCGAGGCGGAGGAGCGGGCGGCGCTGGCCGGCGGGACGCTGGACTTCGAGCGCCTCATCCGGGAGCACCTGGCGCGGCACCCGGGGGAGACCTCGGAGGCGATCGCCCAGCTCGTCCAGCTCCGTGCCGGCGAGGCCACCCAGCACGAGCTCCGTGACCAGCGGCACGCCGAGATGGTCAAGTACCTGATCGAGCGGGGCGTGGTGCGCGAGGTCGATCTGCCGGGGCTGCGGCAGGGCGTACTCGGCCCGAGCGCCGCGGGCACGGGAGTGTCCGGTGTGCTGGAGCGTCCCGACGCCGGCACCGCCCCGTCGTTCGGCTCCGGGGTGGTGCCCCAGCTGCCCGACTACTCGGCGTCCGCACCGGTGTCCGCGCAGGCGGGCGGGGCGGTGCAGTGGGGCGGAGGCTCCGCCGCGGCCGCTTCCGCACCGCCGAGCGGGCTGATCCCGGTGTATCTGGTCCTGGACATCTCGACGGAGTCGTCCGGCTGCCTCACCGATCTGCAGAACATGCTGCGGTCGGTGCAGACCGCGCTGGCGAACAGTCCCGACGTGGCGGCCGCGGTGCGCCTGTCGGTGATCACCTACGCCGACGGGGCCGATGTGGTGCTGCCGCTGACCCAGGTGTCCTGGCGCACCGGCGTGCCGTCCCTGGCCGTGGCGCCCGGCTGCCGCTACCGGCCCGCGCTCAAGCGGCTGCTGCAGCTGGTGCCGCTGGAGACCGAGCGGCTGAAGGAACAGGTCCCGCGGGTGCTGCGCCCGGTGGTGTTCTTCCTGGCCGTCGGCGAGGCCGAGGACGACACCGAGTGGCCCGCGGCGCATGCGGAGCTGATGGCGCACACGTACCACCCGCACCTCGTGGCGTGCGGCATCGGGCGGGGGCGGGCCCGTGCGGTGCAGCGCCTGGCGTCGCGGCCCGAGCTGGGTGTGGTCGCCGTGGACGGAGCGGACACGGCGCAGTCGGTCGTGCAGTTCTCCGTACTGGTGCAGCAGACGCTGCTGCACCTGGGGCGGAGTGCGCTCGCCGGCCGGATGGAGCTGCGGCTGGACTGCCCGCAGGGGCTCCGGCCG
Source organism: Streptomyces thermoviolaceus (assembly GCF_045209695.1). Lineage (NCBI taxonomy): Bacteria > Bacillati > Actinomycetota > Actinomycetes > Kitasatosporales > Streptomycetaceae > Streptomyces > Streptomyces thermoviolaceus. The sequence continues at coordinate 3,568,174 of NZ_CP109280.1, forward strand.
GTGGCCGGCGAGTGAGGAAGCGGAAAGGGCGAAGGGAAGAAGTGGGATGGCTGACACGCTGGGGCAGCTGCTGCCGGTGTACGTCCTCGCGGACGAGTCGGGGTCGATGACGCCGTACGTCGGCGACCTCAACGAGGGGATGAAGTCGCTGCACGTGGCGCTGTTGGGGGAGCCGATGGCGGCGGCGAAGGTGCGCTTCTCGGTGCTCGGGTTCGCCAGCGGTGTCACCGAGCGGCTGGTGCTGGCGGATCTGCGCAGCGAGGCCGAGCTGCCGCGTCTGTCGGCGGGCGGCGGAACGGACTACGACGCGGCGTTCGGGGCGCTGCTCGAGCGCATCCCGCAGGACGTGACGACGCTGAAGTCCCAGGGGTACCGGGTGCACCGGCCGGCCGTGTTCTTCCTGAGCGACGGGCAGCCGACGTGCGGCGAGGAGTGGCGGCAGACGCACCGCCGGCTCGTCGACCGGTCCGTGACCCCCGCGGCGCCCAACATCATCGCGTTCGGGATCGGCGAGGCACGCGCGGAGACGATCCTGTCCGTGGCGACGCAGCAGGACTTCGCGTTCGTGTCCCTGCCGGGGGCGCAGCTCGGTGAATCCATCGCCCGGTTCTTCACCGCGCTCACCAAGAGCGTGGTCGAGTCGGGCAACGCGGTGGCCTCGGGGCAGGCCGAGCTGGTGGTGGAGAAGCCGGAGGGCTTCCGGCTCGCGATCGACGAGGTCTGAGGTGGAGGAGCGGGTGCGGTTTCGCTGGAGCAAGGACCGGGCGGGCCGGCGGCAGGGCGCACCGGACCGGCCGTCGGACGAGACACGCGACGACACGCGGCACGTCCCCCTGGGCCCGCCGGCCGCCGGGCGGCAGCCGGACCCGCCGTACCAGGTGCCCGACTACGCGGTGCCGGACTACCGGGTGCCGGACTACCGGGTCCCGGAGTACTCCGGCCCGGACCTGACCGCCCCGGACCTGACCACCCCGGACCTGACCGCTCCGGACCTGTCCTCCCCGGCCACCGGATCCGGCCCCGGGTGGGCGTCCTCCTCGCAGGGCGGCCCGGCGCGGCAGGAGACCGAGTGGTGGCACGGCCCGCCGACGCCGGGGTCCGGCAGCGGCCAGCACGCCGCAGGCCCGGGCACCTCCCCGCCGCTCCCGCCCGCCACGACCGGCCCCGCGGTCCCGTCGTACACCGCCGCACCGGGACCGGGCCCCGAGCGGTACGGCGCCCGCTCGATGCCCGGCCCGCAGCCGCCGCAGACCCGCAGCCCGCAGCCGGACGAGATCCACGGCACCCCGGTGCGCCCCGCGTCGGGGGCTGCCCCGCAGGGCGGCCGGGCACCCGCGCCGTCCGCGGCGGATCCGGCGCGGCACGGCGGCGCCCCGTCTCCCGCGCAGCCCTGGCCGACGCCGGTCCACGGTGCGTCGGGCCGGCACGCGGCCCCGCCGTCGCCGTACCAGGGGCCCGTCCCCGCGGACCGCCGGGCGCGGCCCGGACCCTCCTGGCCGGGGAGCACGCCGGGTGCGGCCGGCCGGACGGAACGGATCGTGATCGACCGGCCCGCCGTCCGGTTCGAGCCGAAGCCGCCGCCCGCCGACCCCTACCGGCCGGACACCGTCTTCGACGGCTGGTCGACGTCGCAGCTGACGGTGCGGCTGGCCTCCGTGCGCGGGGACGCGCACCGGTCCGCGGGGCTGCCCCGGCAGGACGACGTGGTCGTCGCCTGCCACGAGCCGACCGGCACGGTGGTCTTCGCGGTGGCCGACGGGGTCTCGGCCGCGCCCCGGTCGCACGTGGGCGCGGCGCTGGCCTGCCGCACGGCCGTCAACGACCTGCTGGTGCAGCTGGACGAGGACCGGCCCGGCCCGGACTGGTCCCGTGTCGTCCGGTCCGCCGCCTACCAGCTGCTGATGCGGGTGGCGGGCGGCCGGGAACCGGACGAGCAGGACCGGGTGCAGGCCGTCAGGACACTGGCGACGACCCTGGTGACCGGCACCGTCGCCCCGACCCGGGACGGCGCCCTGCAGGTCACGCTGGTGCGCGCCGGCGACTCCTCCGCCTGGTGCCTGCACCAGGGCCGGTACGCGCCGCTGCTGCACGACGAGGACCCGGGCGCCGACGGTGTCTCCAGCACCGCGGTCGTCGCCCTGCCGCGGATCGCGGGGCAGGTGCGTCCGCTGACGCGCACCCTGCCCGGGGACGCCGTGCTGCTGGTGGGCACCGACGGCTTCGGTGTGCCGCTGGGGGACGGCACCGGACTGGTCGGGCAGATGTTCGCGCGGGAGCTGACCGTGCCGCCCGTGCAGCCCGGGACGCTGGCCCGCCTGCTGGACTTCTCCCGGGAGACGTTCGACGACGACCGCACCCTGCTCGCCGTCTGGTCCCGTCACCGTCTGCCCGGCGAGCCGGGGGAGAAGCGGTGACGCACACGGAGGTGACCCGGATCGGCCACGCGGACCTGACGCTCGGCCGCGAGCTGGGCAAAGGGGGGCAGGGCACGGTCCGGGAGATCGAAAGGCTGCGGATCAACGGAAGCTGGCCGGTGGCGTACAAGGAGTACACGCCCGAGGCGCTGCGGCAGCTGCGGACCGACGTGCTGGAGCGCATGGTGGCGTTCCTGCCCGCCCAGCCGGCCGCGGTCGGCGAGTGGCTGGCGCGGAACACGGCCTGGCCCGCGGCGCTGGTGACCCGGGGAGCGGACGTCAGCGGTTTCCTGATGCGGCAGATCCCGGACGAGTTCTTCCTCACCATGCCCTCGGGCGACAGGAAGACGGCCGGTTTCGAGTTCCTGCTGAACGAGCTGTCCTATGTGCGCCGGATCGTCGGTGAGGTGTCGCCGCGTCAGACGATGGGGCTGCTGCTGGCGCTGGCCGGGACGCTGCATCGGCTGCACGGGCTGGGCGTGGTCGCCGGTGACCTGTCGCCGAAGAACCTGCTGTTCAGCCTGTCCGGTGCGGAGCCGGGCTGTTTCCTCATCGACTGCGACGCGATGGGCGTGGGCGGCGACTGGGCGCTGAAGCCGGTGCAGACGCCGGACTGGGAACTGCCGTCCGGTGAGGCGCTCGGGACGCCGCAGGGCGACGTCTACAAGTTCGCGCTGCTCGCGGTGCGGCTCTTCCTGCACGCACAGCAGGGCAAGGACGTGGAGGCGCTGCGGCGCGCCGACCGGGCCGTCGGCGACCTGGCGGAGCGTACCCTGTGCGCCCCGGCGGCCGGCCGTCCCGCGCTCGGCGAGTGGCTGGAGCCGCTGCGCCGGGCCTGTGCCACCGCACCGGTCACCTGGCCGGCGACGGCGCCCAGGCCCGGGGCGGCAGCGCCGCAGTCGGGCCGGCCGGCCGCCGGGGCGAACCGGCCCGGTGCCCCTGCCGGGGCGGGCACCGCGCACGTGCCGCCGCCGACCCCCAAGCCCCCGTCCCGGGCCCGCTCCACCGCCGCCGTGCTCGCGGTGATCGCGCTCGTCATCGTTGTACTGGCCTGGCGGGCGCACGACCGAGACGACAGCGACGGCGGGTACGACGGCAGCACCGATGGCAGCAGCTACAGCAGCACGGTGGAGAACGACACCACGAACGGCACCACGAACGACACCACCACCGACGACACCTCCACGAGCGACTCCGTGACTCCCGAGGACACCCGCGCGGACCAGGTGGCCGAGCTGGGCAGGCTGCTGGCCGACAACGCGGGCCGGCGCGACGACGTCGCCGATGCCGTGCGGTCGATGACGCGGTGCACCGGCCTGTCGTCCGCCCGTGAGGTGTTCGTCGAGGCGGCGGCGACCCGCACCTACCTGGTGACCCGGCTCGACTCCCTGAGCGACAGCGCCCTGCCCGTCGGCCTCACCTCCGTCCTGCGCACCGCGTGGGACAGTTCGGCGGACGCCGACCGCGCGTACGCGCGCGTGGTGGACGAGGTGGCGGGCGACTGCTCCGGGTCCGCCGTCGTGCACTCCGCGGCCTGGCAGGACGCGGACGAGGCGAGTGCCGAGGCGACGCGGGCCAAGCAGGAGTTCGTCGCACGGTGGAATCCGCTCGCCGAGGAGTACGGCGAAAGGACGCTGGAATGGACGGACCTGTGAGGGAAGCACGGACGCACCTGTGAGGGTCAGCCCGCACCGCCCTCGCTGACGCGTTTCAGCGCGTCGGGGTTGTCGAGGACCAGCCGGGTCCGGCCGGTCCTCACCCAGCCGTCGGCACGCCACTGCTCCAGCACGCGGCTGACGGTCCTGCGGGAGCCGAGGACGAGCCCGGCGATGTCGTCCTGGGACAGCGGCAGCGCGATCTCGACGGCACCGGAGGCGTGGCGCCGGCCGTGGACCGCCGCGAGGTGAAGCAGCAGTCCGGCCAGCCGGGAGGCGAGCGGGTCGGCGCCCGCGGCCGTGCGGTGCCGGTCGGCGTCCCGCAGGCGGGCCGAGAGCATCCGGTGGACGGCCTGGGTGACGACGGGGTGGTCGCGGGCGGCCGCGCGGAAGAGGTCGGCGGGGATCACCAGCGCCCGCACGGGGGTGAGCGCGGTGACCGTCGCCGAACGGGGGCCGCGGTCGAGTCCGGCCTGTTCGCCGATCAGGTCGCCGGGGCCGCGCAGGGCGAGCACCGCCTGGTAGCCGGCGGCCGACTCGCTCGTCACCTTCACGCAGCCGTCGCCGATGACGATGAGGTGGTCGGTGAGGTCGTGCTGGTGCAGCAGGTGGTGCCGGGCCGGGTAGGTGGTGATGCGGCCCGCGTTCCGCAGCGCGGTGCGTGCGGGCGCGTCCAGCAGGTCCCAGAACGAGGCACGGCCGGGCCCGCCGCCCGGCGGGCCGCCGGTGGGGAAGTCCGTGCCCATGACCGTCCCTTCTGCGCAGCCGAGGCGGTCAGCCCGTCAGTGCGCCGACCGCGATCAGGGCACCACCGCCCACCGCGACGAGCAGCGACTGGCGCACCAGCCGCTGTTTGATCCACAGAATGCGGCTCATGGCGACGATCTGGCGGCTGAGCGCGGGCAGCGGGTCGTGTTCGCGCAGGCTCTCCTCCAGTTCGGCGGGGGTCAGGTGCCGGATGTGACCGTAGAACACGAAGTCGTCCCGGTGGGCCGGTCTGCGGTGGCCTTCGCGGTCGTGGCGCGGCAGCACGGCGAGGACGGCCAGGACGACGGAGACCGCGAGCAGCGCCACCCCCGCCCACAGCACCGTCCGCGCGAAGGCACCGGAGATGCCCAGGCCGTGGTCGGAGCCCGCCAGGGTCACCACGGCGGCGAGCATCGCGGACTCGATGGCCAGGGCGAAGGACGCCTTGGCGTCGGCCGTACGTGTCGACTCCGCGAGCGTGCCCTGCAGCTGCCAGGCGTGTCGCGTCGCGTCCTCCTGCGTGACCTGTGATGGCTCGGACACGGTCGCCCCCCTTGTGTCTCCCCGGTGCCGCCGGCACGCCCTCTGCCTCCCGGGGCGGCACGGGCACATGGCGACGCAGGGGACGTTACCCGTCCCCCTGCTTCTGCAACCGCCGGTCCAGGGCCAGCGACAGTTCGGCCTCCACCACGCTCTTGGCCAGGGGGCGCAGGCGGTGCAGGTCGTCCAGCGGGGCGTGACGGGTGATCAGGTCGGTGAACAAGTCCGCGAGTGCTTCGGCGTGTTCGCGCACCTGTCGGCCGGCGTCCAGGACCTCGGCGAGCGGGATGCCCTCGCGGACCAGGGTGGCGGAGACCTCCAGCAGGCGGCGGCTGATGTGGACGAACTCGTCGCCGTCGGTGCCGACATAGCCGAGGTCCATGGCGGCGGCCAGGTTCTCGGCGGTGACCTCGCCGGCGAAACGGTCGGCGAGTTCCTCGGGGGTGAGGCGGACCGGGACCTCCTCGGTGGGGGTGCCCAGGCCCAGCAGGTCGGCGACGTCGCGGCCGTGGTCGAAGGCCTCGGCGAGTTCGGCGATGCCGTTGAGGGTGTGGCCGCGTTCCAGCAGGGCGGTGATGGTGCGCAGACGGGCCAGGTGGTGGTCGTCGTACCAGGCGATGCGGCCCTCGCGGCGGGGTGGCGGGATCAGCTTGCGTTCGCGGTAGAAGCGCAGGGTGCGCACGGAGATGCCGGCCAGCCGGGCCAGTTCCTCCATGCGGTACTCGCGTCTGCCCTGTCGGTTCTCCGTGTCCTCTGCCACGGTCGAAGCCTATGGCGTACCGCCGGTAACTTCCTGCCTCCGCACCCCTACCGCTCGGTACGGGGCTGTTCTACAGTCCCATTGCGCCAGTGTTCACTGGCAAGGTTCCGAGGGGATGCGTGGAGGCTTCGCAGATGGCCGAGCACGAGCATGTACGGGTGGCGGTGATCGGGTCCGGCTTCGGCGGGCTGGGAGCCGCGGTGCGGCTGCGCCGCGAGGGGATCACCGACTTCGTCGTCCTGGAACGGGCGAGCAGCGTCGGCGGCACCTGGCGCGACAACAGTTATCCCGGGTGCGCCTGCGACGTTCCCTCGCACCTGTACTCGTTCTCCTTCGCACCCAACCCCGACTGGCCGCGCACCTTCTCCGGCCAGGAGCACATCCGCGTCTACCTGGAACACGTCGCCGACACCTTCCGGCTGCGCCCGCACATCCGCTTCGACACCGAGGTCAAGCGCGCGACCTGGAACGCGGAGCAGGTGCGCTGGGACATCGAGACCACCAGCGGCACCCTCTCCGCCGACGTCGTGGTCAGCGCCACCGGCCCGCTGTCCGACCCGAAGATCCCGGACATCCCGGGCCTGGACACCTTCCCCGGCGAGGTGTTCCACTCCGCCCGCTGGAACCACGACTACGACCTGACGGGCAAGCGGGTCGCCGTGATCGGCACGGGCGCCTCCGCCATCCAGATCGTGCCCGCCATCCAGCCCGAGGTCGGCCGGCTCACCCTGTTCCAGCGCACCCCGGCCTGGGTGATGCCCCGCATGGACCGCCCGATCGGCTCCCTGGAGCGCTCCCTGCAGCGCGCGCTGCCCCTCCTGGGCCGGCTGCGTCGCGGAGTGCAGTGGGGCATCCGGGAGTTGCAGGTCCAGGCGTTCACCAAGCACCCCGACGAGCTGCGCGTCGTCGAACTGCTGGCCAAGCGGAACATGGCCCGCGCCATCAAGGACCCGCAGCTGCGCGCCAAGCTCACCCCCGACTACCGCATCGGCTGCAAGCGGATCCTGCTGTCCAACACCTACTATCCGGCGCTCGCCCAGGACAACGTGGACGTGGTGGCCAGCGGGCTCAGCGAGATCCGCGGCTCCACCGTGATCGCCGCCGACGGCACCGAGGCCGAGGTCGACGCCATCGTCTTCGGCACCGGCTTCCACGTCACCGACATGCCGATCGCCGAGCGGGTGGTGGGCGCCGACGGCCGCACCCTGGCCGAGAGCTGGAAGACCGGCATGGCCGCCTTGCGCGGCACCAGCGCCGCCGGCTTCCCGAACTTCATGATGGTCATCGGCCCCAACACCGGCCTGGGGAACTCCTCGATGATCCTGATGATCGAGTCCCAGCTGAACTACATGGCCGACTATCTGCGGCAGTTGCGCGTCCTCGGCGGCAAGGTCGCCCTCGACGCCCGGCGCAGCGCCGTCGACGCCTGGACCGACCGGGTGCAGGAACGGATGAAGCGCACCGTGTGGAACACCGGCGGCTGCACCAGCTGGTACCTGGACGCCAGCGGCCGCAACACCACCATCTGGCCCGGCACCACCACCGAGTTCCGCCGCGCCACCCGGCGGGTGGACCTCGCCGAGTACCAGGTGATCCGGGCACCGCGCGAGGGGGCGGGACACACCGCGGCCGCCACGGAGGTGACGGCGTGAGCCGCCTGCCCCACGACCCCTACGCCCCCGTCACACCCGTGCGCGAACTGACCGTCACCTCCGCCGACGGCGCCCGGCTCCACGTCGAGCTGCACGGCCGCGTCGGCGACCCCGCCGCGCCCGCCGTCGTCCTCGCCCACGGCTGGACCTGCTCCACCGCCTTTTGGGCCGCGCAGATCCGCGACCTGGCCGTGGACCACCGGGTCATCGCCTACGACCAGCGCGGCCACGGCCGCAGCCCGGCCCACCCCCGGTGCAGCACCGACGCGCTCGCCGACGACCTGGAGGCGGTGCTGGCGGCGACCCTGGAGCCGGGGGAGAAGGCGGTGATCGCGGGCCACTCCATGGGCGGGATGACGGTGATGGCCGCTGCCGGACGCCCCGGCTTCCGCGAGCACGCCGCGGCCGTCCTGCTGTGCAGCACCGGCAGTTCGCACCTGGTGGCCCGCTCCACGGTCGTGCCGATCCGGGCCGGCCGGCTGCGCACCTGGCTGACCGGACGGATCCTCGGCTCCCGCGCCCCGCTCGGCCCGGTCACACCGGCGTCCCTGCGGATCCTGAAGTACGCCACCATGGGCCCGTACACGGCACCGCACGTGGTCGAGGCCGGCGCGCGGATCGTGCACGCCTGCCCGCGCCGGGTGCGCCACGCCTGGTCGCGGGTGCTGGACCAGCTCGATCTCGACGACGGGGTGCGGCAGTTGACGGTGCCGACGGCGGTGGTGCAGGGCACGGCCGACCGGCTGACCCCGCCCGTGCACGCCCGCTTCCTGAAGTCCGCGCTGCCCGAGTGTCTCGGGGTGAGCGAACTGGCCGGCGTCGGGCACATGACGCCGCTGGAGGCGCCCGAGCACATCACCGGAGGGATCCGGGACCTGGTCGCCGCGTATCTGCGCGGCGCCGACCACACAACGGACGACAACGCCGAACGGATCGGAGAGGGCGCATGAGCACAACGAGCCTGGAGGGGAAGGTCGCGGTCGTCACGGGGGCCGCGCGGGGCGTCGGGGAACTGCTGGCCCGCAAACTCTCCGCACGCGGCGCGAAGGTGGCGCTGGTCGGCCTGGAACCGGACGCGCTCAAGCAGGTCGCCGAGCGGCTGCACGGCGAAAGCGCCCACTGGTACGCCGACGTCACCGACCACGAGACCATGGCCCGCGTCGCCGCCGAGGTCGAGGAGCACTTCGGCCGGGTGGACATCGTGGTCGCCAACGCCGGTGTGGCCACCGGCGGTCCGTTCACCGACTCCGACCCGGTCTCCTGGCGGCGCGTCATCGAGGTGAACCTCATCGGGTCGGCGGTCACCGGCCGGGCGTTCCTGCCGGCGCTGCTGCGCAGCCGCGGCTATCTGCTGCAGATCGCCTCCCTCGCCGCGATCACCCCGGCGCCGATGATGTCGGCGTACTGCGCCTCCAAGTCCGGTGTGGAGGCGTACGCGCACAGCCTGCGCGCCGAAGTCGGCTTCCGCGGCGTGCAGGTGGGCGTGGCGTACCTGTCGTGGACCGACACCGACATGGTGCGCGGCGCCGACCAGGACGAGGTGATGCGGCAGTTGCGGCAGCGGCTGCCGTGGCCGTCGAACAAGACCTACCCGCTGGGCCCGGCCGTGGACCGGATCGTGGACGGCATCGAACGCCGCGCCGCCCATGTCTACGGGCAGTGGTGGCTGCGGGGCATGCAGGGCGTGCGCGGCTACCTGCCGGGGGTCATCGCCACCGTGGGACGGCGGGAGATGCGCCGGTTCGCGGACCGGCTGTCGGAGATCCGCACCGGGCTCGTGGGGGCGGGCGGGGCCGCCGACGAGCAGCACCGCAGCACCGCGTCGGCCACCGTGCGTAGTTGATCGACATGCGCAGGGTCACCGCCCGTGTGAGCCTGAACGAGGCCGATCCCCTCGCCCACCGGGGGGATCCACCCACACGGGAGTGAACCATGGGTATCAAGGACAAGATCCAGGACCAGGCCGGGCAACGGCAGCAGCAGGGCCGTGAGCGCGCCCAGGAGAGCCGCGAGAGGGCCGGCCGGCGGTCGTCGCAGCCGCAGCACGAGCGCGGCCGCCGGGACATCGACGACATCCACGACGAGATGGACGAGCGCATCGACCGGGACTACGACCGGTAACCGGCCTTCTCGAGGCTCGGCTCCGGCCGGGCCGTGCGGGGTGCCCCCGGTGACCGGGGGCACCCCGCCCGCGTGTGGTCAGCGGTGCCGCGGGGGCAGCTTGGGGCGGGACCGGTCGGGGACGGCGTCGTAGCCGGGCGGCGCGGCCACCGGTGTCGTCTCCAGCAGCTTCAGCGCGAGCTCGATCGCGGTGTCCATCTCCACGTGCCGGCCCTCGGCCCAGTCCAGCGGGGTGCGCAGCGACTCCACGTCGGGGCTGACACCGTGGTTCTCCACGTCCCAGCCGTAGGCGTCGAACCAGGCCGCGTTCATCGGCACGGTGATGACGGTGCCGTCGCCCAGGCGGTGCCGCCCGGTCATGCCGACCACACCGCCCCAGGTGCGCTGGCCCACCACCGGCCCCAGCTTCAGCAGTTTGAACGCCGCGGTGATCATGTCGCCGTCGGAGGAGGTCGCCTCGTCGGCGAGTGCCACGATCGGTCCGCGCGGCGCGAGCGTGGTGTACGACACCGGCTGCGCGCCCCGGGTCAGGTCCCAGCCCAGAATGGGACGGGTCAGCTTCTCGATGACCAGCTCGCTGATGTGGCCGCCGGCGTTGCCGCGGACGTCCACGATGAGCGCCGGCCGGGAGATCTCCATGCGCACGTCCCGGTTGAACTGCGCCCAGCCGGACCCGCCGAGGTCGGGGATGTGCAGATAACCGCAGCGGCCGTCGCTCAACTCCCGCACCACGGCGCGGCGTTTGGCCACCCAGTCCTGGTAGCGCAGCGGCCGGTCGTCGACGAGCGGGACGACCGCGACCCGGCGGGGCGGACCGTCGCCGTCCCCGGACGCGAAGGTCAGCTCCACCGTCGTCCCGCCGGTCCCGGCCAGCAGCGGCCCCGGACCGGCCACCGGGTCCACCGGGCGGCCGTCGACATGGGTGAGCACCGCGCCCGGGCGGATGCCGGTGCCGGCCAGCGGGGAGCGGGCCCGGGAGTCGGAGGAGTCGCCGTGCAGGATCCGTTTGACCACCCAGCGGCCGTCCCGGCACACCAGGTTGGCGCCGAGCAGGCCCTGCCAGCGCTGGTAGTGCGCCGGTCCCTCGTTGCGCCGGGCGGCGGCGACATAGGCGTGGGAGGTGCCCAGCTCGCCCAGCACCTCGCGCAGCAGATCGGCGAACTCGTCCGGGGACGCCACCTCGTCGACCAGCGGACGGTACTGGGCGAGCACCCCGTCCCAGTCGATGCCGCTCATGCCCGGGTCCCAGAAGTAGGCCCGGATCAGCCGTCCCGCCTCCTCGTAGGCCTGCCGCCACTCGGCGCCGGGGTCGGCGATGTGCCGGATGCGGCGGGTGTCGATCCAGGTGGTGCTGTCGCTGTCGCCGATGTCGGTGGACGGCACCGAGCGCAGATCGCCCTCGTCGGCCACGACCAGCCGGGTGCCGTCGCCGCTGACCCGGAACCAGTCCAGGTGCGGGACGAGTTCGCTCTTCTTCGCCTTGCCGAGGTCGAAGTGCTCCAGCGTGGGCCGGCCGGTGGTGTCGGCGGGGTTGGCGAAGGTCTCGCCGAGCGCCCCGGAGATCGGCCAGCGCAGCCAGACCAGGTCGCCGCCTGCGACCGGGGTCAGCGCCGAGTACTTGGAGGCGATGACCGGGAAGGGCGTCACCCGCATCTCCAGCCCCTCCACCTCCACGGTGACCGCGCCGGACTCGCCGGTCTCCTCCAGCGGGTCGAGACCGCCCGCGGCCGGCCGGCCCTCGGGGTTCAGCGCGAACGGCGAGGGGGTCGCCGAGGACAACGGCACCAGGTAGGGCTTGCAGCCCAGCGGGAAGGACAGGTCGCCGGTGTGCACGTCGTACACCGGGTCGAAGCCACGCCAGGACAGCAAGGCCAGGTAGCGGCCGTCCCGGGTGAAGACCGGATTCTCGTCCTCGAACCGGCCGTTGGTGACGTCCACGACGAACCGGTCCTGGATGCGGGCCATCTTGATCTGCCGCAGGGCGCGGCCGACGGTGGGATGCGACCAGGTCAGCCAGGCCCCGTCCGGGGAGAAGGCGAGGTCGCGCACCGGCCCGTTGTCGGAGCGGACCAGCTCGGTGACCTCCTCGCCGTCCGGTGCGCCGGACCTGTCCTCCGCCACGTCGAGCAGCAGCAGCCGTCCGTCGTGGCTGGCCAGGGCGAGCCGCTCGCCCTCCGGGTCGGAGACCAGCTCCAGGACGCGGCCGAGCTTCCCCGAGGCGAGCCGGCGCGGGGGACGGGCGCCGGTGGCCCGCGGCAGATCGGCGATCTCGACGGCGTCGTCGCCGTCGGCGTCGGTGACGTAGGCGATCCTGCCGCTCGCGCCGAGCATCTCCGGCAGCCGGATGCGGACCCCGGGGGTGTCGACGAGGGTGCGGGCGGGGCCGTCGCGGTGGGTCAGCCAGTACAGGGAGCCGCGGACGACGACGGCGCTGGCCCGGCCGGTCTCGTCGACGGACAGGCCGTCGATGTTCTGCGCGGCCGGCACCGGGTAGGGGCGGCGGCCGGCCCGCGGACCGCTCAGCCGCACGGTCAGCTTGCGCGGCTCGGCGTCCGGGGAGAGGTCGTCCACGATCCACAGCTCGCCCGCGCACTGGTAGACCACGCGTCGGCCGTCGCTGGCGGCGTGCCGGGCGTAGAAGGCGTCGTGGTCGGTGTGGCGGCGCAGATCGCTGCCGTCGTGGGCACAGGAGTAGAGGTTGCCGACGCCCTCGTGGTCGGAGAGGAAGGCGATCCGGTCGCCGACGAACATCGGGCAGGCCAGGTGGCCGCCGATGTCCGGCAGCAGCCGCTGTCCGTGCAGCCACAGCCGGCCCATGGCGCCGCCGCGGTAGCGCTTCCAGGAGGCGGGCTCGTGCGGCGGGGTCCCGGTCAGCAGCAGCGTCTTGCGTTCCCCGTCGAGGTCGGCGACCTGCAGATCGGACACCGGACCCCAGGGCAGCTTGCGTCCGGGGGAGCCGTCGGTGTCCACCTTGTAGGCCCAGGTGAAGTAGGAGAACGGCTCGCTCTGCGAGGTCACGGCGAGGATCTCGGTGCGGCCGTGCTCGTCGGGCGGGCTCCAGCCGCACACCCGGGTGTCGGTGCAGCCCCAGTAGGTCAGCTGCCGGCCCGGGCCGCCCTCCACCGGGACCAGGTGGATCTCGGGTGCGAGGCTGCGCCAGCTCGTGTACGCGATGTGGCGTCCGTCGGGCGAGAAGCGGGGGTGGCCGGTCTTGGTGCGGTCCACGGTGAGCCGCCAGGCACGGCCGGCGCCGTCGAGCGGTGCCAGCCAGAGGTCGTCCTCGGCCACGAAGCACAGCAGGTCGCCGCTGAGGTGCGGCAGGCGCAGATAGCTCACTCACCCATGCTTCGTCCGCGGCCCGGCGGCAGCAACTCGTACGCCGATCGGGTCAGGCACCTGGGCCTTCACGCGGGGCCTTTATACGGATCCGACAGTCGTGACCCAATACACGTACGAAACGGTTTCGTTTCGTTCGAGGGGTGGGATAGATTCTTCCCCGTAGGACCGAGCCTGACGTCGGGGGGACCCCGTCATGGCGGAGCGGGAGGGCAAGCCGATGGCCGAGTCAGCCAGGGGGGCGGCGATCGCCGCACAGGACGCGGCATCCGCCCCGGCGCGCCGCAGTCGGATCACACCCGAGCGCGAGGCCGAGCTGTACCGGGCCGTGCTCGACCTGCTCACCGAGGTCGGCTACGACGCCCTCACCATGGACGCCGTGGCCGCCCGCACCCGCTCCAGCAAGGCGACGCTCTACCGCCAGTGGGGCGGCAAGGCCGAGCTGGTGGTCAAGGCCCTCCGGCACAGCAGTCCGGGCCAGACCGGCGAGATCGACACCGGCTCCCTGCGCACCGACCTGCATGCCCTGGTGACCCGCCAGGACGACTGCGTCGTCGAGCAGAACTCCGCGCTGATGCGCGGCCTGGCCATGGCGATGCACGCCAACCCCGACCTCAGACAGGCCTTCCGGGACCACTACATCGAACCGGAGACCCGTGAGTTCCGGCGACTGCTGCAACGCGCCGTCGACCGGGGCGAGGTACGACCCGACTGCCCGGCCATGGACTTCATGGTGCACATGCTGGCCGGCGGCTTCACCGTCCGCACCCTGATCGAGGACCAGCCGCCCACCCAGGAGTTCCTGCGCTCCTACATCGACGCCGTGGTTCTCCCCGCCCTCGGCGTCCACACCGACTGACACCCGACACCATCCGCACCCCCCACCACCTGACGCGGCCGCTCACGTCGTCGGGCCGATGACCCCTGCCCCCGTGACCCTCAACGACCTGACCGGGAGTACGCCCTCGTGGCCACGTTCCTGTACAAACTGGGCCGAACCGCCTTCCGGCGGCGGCATCTCGTCGCGCTGATCTGGGTGGCGCTGCTCGCGCTCGCCGGCATCGGCGCCGCCACCGCGCCCCCCGCGGGCAGCACCTCCTTCGCCATACCCGGCACCGAGGCCCAGCGGGCCTTCGACCTGCTCGAGCAGCGCTTCCCCGGCGCCGGCGCCGACGGTGCGACCGCGCGGGTGGTGTTCCGGGCACCCGACGGCGAGAAGGTGACCGACGCCGGCCGCAAGGCCGCCGTGCAGAAGACCCTGAAGGAGCTGTCCGCCTCACCCGAGGTGGCCTCCGTCACCGACCCCTACACCACCGGCGCCGTCAGCAAGGACGGCACCATCGCCTACACCTCGGTGCGCTACCAGGTCCCCGGCATCCAGCTGGAGGACTCCTCCCGCACCGCGCTCCAGGACGCCGCGCAGGACGCGCGGGAGACCGGGCTGACCGTGGAGATCGGCGGCGACGCGCTGAGCACCGTGCCCGAGACCGGCGCGACCGAGGTGATCGGCGTCGTCATCGCCGCCGTGGTGCTCGTCGTCACCTTCGGCTCGCTGGTCGCCGCCGGGCTTCCCCTGGTCACCGCGCTCATCGGCGTCGGCATCGGGGTGAGCACGGTCACCGCCCTCGCCGAGGCCCTGGACCTGGGCTCCACCACCTCCATCCTGGCCTCGATGATCGGCCTGGCCGTCGGCATCGACTACGCCCTGTTCATCGTCTCCCGCTACCGCGCCGAACTGGCCGAGGGAGCGAGTCGCGAGGAGGCGGCCGGACGGGCCGTGGGCACCGCCGGCTCCGCGGTGGTCTTCGCCGGCCTGACCGTGGTCATCGCCCTGGTCGGCCTGGCCGTCGTCAACATCCCGATGCTGACCAAGATGGGCGTCGCGGCGGCCGGCACGGTCGTCGTCGCCGTCCTCATCGCGCTCACCATGATCCCGGCGCTGCTCGGCTACGCCGGACGCCGGGTCAAGCCGGCCGGCGCCAAGAGCCGGCTGCTCGGCGGCGGCCGCGCCGCCGGCTCGTCCGACCGCCCCAACCTGGGCACCCGCTGGGCGCGCTTCGTCGTCCGCCGGCCCGTCGTCGTGCTGCTGCTCGGCGTGGTCGGCCTGGGCGCCGCCGCCCTCCCCTCCGCCTCGCTGGAACTCGGCCTGCCCGACGACGGCTCCCAGCCCGTCTCCACCACCCAGCGCCGTGCCTACGACCTGCTCTCGGAGGGCTTCGGCCCCGGCTTCAACGGACCGCTCATGGTCGTCGTCGACGCCGCGGACAGCTCCCGCCCCGCCGCCGCCTTCAGCGCGGTGCGCGACACCATCACCTCCCTGCCCGACGTCGTCTCGGTCAGCCCCGCCCAGCCCAACAAGGCCGGCGACACCGCGATGATCACGGTGGTGCCCGGGTCCAAGCCGTCCTCGGCGAAGACCGAGCAGCTGGTGCACGCCATCCGCGACGCCTCCGCCGGCATCACCCCGAAGACCGGCGCGACGGTGCTGGTCACCGGCTCCACGGCGATGAACATCGACGTCTCGCAGAAGCTCGACGACGCCCTGCTGCCCTACCTGGCCCTGGTGGTCGGCCTCGCCTTCCTGCTGCTGATCGTGGTGTTCCGCTCGGTGCTGGTGCCGCTGAAGGCGGCCCTCGGCTTCCTGCTGAGCGTGCTCGCCGCGCTCGGCGCGGTGGTCGCCGTCTTCCAGTGGGGGTGGCTGTCCGGCCCGCTGGGCGTGGAGCAGACCGGCCCGGTGATGTCGATGATGCCGATCTTCATGGTGGGTGTCGTCTTCGGCCTCGCCATGGACTACGAGGTGTTCCTCGTGACCCGCATGCGCGAGGCCCACGTCCACGGGGAGGAGCCCCGCCGGGCCGTCGTCACCGGCTTCCGGCACGGTGCACGGGTCGTCACCGCCGCGGCCGTCATCATGATCGCCGTCTTCTCCGGCTTCGTCGGCTCCGGCGAATCCATGATCAAGATGATCGGCTTCGGCCTGGCCGTCGCCGTCCTCTTCGACGCCTTCGTCGTGCGCATGGCCCTCGTCCCGGCGGTCCTCGCCCTGCTCGGCCGCCGGGCCTGGTGGCTGCCGGCCTGGCTGGAGCGCATCCTGCCCGACGTGGACGTGGAGGGCGAGGGCCTGCGCACCGCGCAGCAGCGCCGCCCCGACCCGGACGCGGACCCCGACGGAAAGCGCGAACTGGTCGGCGCCTGACGGCGTCCGCGCCCGCGAGGACGAGCGGCAGGAACCGTGAAGCCGGGACCGGTCCGGCCCACGGATCCGTAGCCTGCTGCCCATGACGACCACGTCCTCCGCGACCCCCGCTTCGACGTCCTCCGCCTCGGCGGCCCGCCTCCGGTCCGCCGAGGCACCGCGCATCCCGCGCCCCGGCCCACGCCGCGCGGACGCGCGCAGGGGCATGGCGTGACGCCGGTCGTCACCGCGGCCGTGCTGCTGGCCGCGGTCACCCACGCCAGCTGGAACGCCATAGCCCACCGGATCACCGACAAACTCGTCGGGTTCACGCTCATCTCGGGCGGCGGGCTGCTCATCGGGCTGCTGCTCGCCCCGTGCGCCGCCGCCCCGCGCGCGGCCGCCTGGCCGTATCTGCTCGTCTCGGCCGCCATCCATGTCACCTACTACGCGCTGCTGATGACGTCCTTCCGGCTCGGGGACTTCGGGCAGGCCTACCCGATCGCGCGCGGCACCGCGCCGCTCGTCGTCACCGTGCTCGCCGCCCTGTTCGCCGACGAGGTACCCGACGGCTGGGCGGCCGCCGGTGTGGCCCTGTCCTGCGCCGGGCTGACCGGGGTCGCCCTGTGGGGGCTGCGAGGACGGCGGCCCGACTGGGCGGCGCTCGCGGCCGCACTGGCGACCGGGCTGACCATCGCCGGATACACGGTGGTCGACGGACTCGGGGTGCGCGCCTCCGGCTCCCCGCTCGGCTACACCGCCTGGCTCATGATCGCCGAGGGCATCGCGATCCCCGCCTGGGCGGCGATGCGTTGGCGCGGCCGCACCCTCGCGATGCTCCGGCCGTCCGCCGCCGTCGGACTGCTCGGCGCCGCCCTGTCCGTCACGGCGTACGGGCTGGTGCTGTGGGCGCAGACCCGGGCCGACCTCGCCCCGATCGCGGCGCTGCGCGAGTCGTCCGTCCTGGTCGGCGCGGCGATCGGCGCCGTGGTCTTCAAGGAGCGCTTCGGCGTGCCGCGCATCGCGGCGGCCGGACTGCTGGTCGTGGGCATCGGCCTGATGCTGCACGGCGGTTGAGCCCCGGCCCGCTCCCGCCGACCCGTCCGGTGCTGCGGGCCCAGAGGGAAAGGCGCACCCTGGAAACAGGTGTTCCGGAGGTGAGGGCCATGATGCACACCGCTGTGGGATGGCACGTCGAGATCGAGTTCCAAGAGGACGACCAGCACACCAGAGCCGCCGCCATGGTGCGCCTGCCCGACGGCACCGAGATCCGGGGGCACGGCCGGGCCAGCCGCTACCGCACCGATCCCAACCAGCCGCGGGTCGGCGAGGAGATCGCCGGCGCCCGGGCGCTGAACGAACTCGCCATGCAGCTGCTGGACAAGGCGCACGAGGAGATCGACCAGGCCTCGGGACGCACGTCCCAGCCGATCCACATCTGAGGACACCATCCGCGTGCGGGCCACGGCCGCCGCGGACGTGTCCTCCGGTCGCCGCCGGCCGGGCGGTTCGGCGTCAGGCGAGCGAGGCGCGCACCGCGCGGACCAGGGCCTGGGCCCGCGGGTCCGCCGTCACACCGGAGCGGAAGCCGTTGGTGACATAGCCGAACGCGATGCCCGAGTCCGGGTCGGCGAAGCCGAGGGCGCCGCCCCGGCCGGGGTGGCCGAAGGAGCCCGGGCCCAGCAGCGGCGCGGCTCCGCCGTGCAGCATGTAGCCCAGGCCGAAACGGGTCGAGGCCACCAGCACCCGGTCCGGGCCCGCCGAGACCTCGGCCCTGGCCCGCGCGGCCGTCTCCGGCGTGAACAGGCGCACCCCGCCGTCCACCTCGCCGATGAGGGAGGCGTAGAAGCGGGCCAGGCCGTCGGCGGTGGCGATGCCGTTGGAGGCGGGCAGCACG
Source organism: Streptomyces thermoviolaceus (assembly GCF_045209695.1). Lineage (NCBI taxonomy): Bacteria > Bacillati > Actinomycetota > Actinomycetes > Kitasatosporales > Streptomycetaceae > Streptomyces > Streptomyces thermoviolaceus. The sequence continues at coordinate 3,586,471 of NZ_CP109280.1, forward strand.
GCGGCCCGGTAGGCCGGGTCGTTCTCGTCCGGTCCGGGACTGATCGCGCCGAAGGCCCGGCGGGTCAGGGACGCGGGATCGCCGTAGGCCTCGGCCAGGGAGCGCTTGGGCCGGATGCGCAACCCGCCCGGCTGTGCGGCGGGCGCCTCGACGGGGCCGACCCGGCCCGCCCGGTGTGCCTCGCCGGCCGGCAGCCCCACCCACAGATCCGCGCCGACGGGCCCCGCGATCTCCTGCGCGATCCACGCCCCGATGGACCGGCCCGTGACCCGGCGGACCAGTTCGCCGGTCAGCCAGCTGTAGGTCTGCGCGTGGTAGCCGTGGTCCGTGCCCGGCTCCCACACCGGCGCCTGGGCCGCCACGGCCGCGGCGCCCCGCTCCGGGTCGACGGCCTCGGCGGCGGTCAGCGGCCGGTCCAGCACCGGCACCCCCGCCCGGTGCGCCAACAGATGCCACACCCTGGTGTGCTCCTTGCCCGCCGCCTTGTACTCGGGCCAGTACGACCCGACCGGCGCGTCCAGGTCCAGCTCGCCGCGCTGGTGCAGCAGCAACAGCACCGCGGCGGCCACGCCCTTCGTCGCCGAGCGCACGATCTGCGCGGTGCCCTGCTCCCAGGGGGCGGCGTCGTCCGCCGCGTCCACGTCCCGGGTTCCGGCCCACAGGTCGACGACCTTGTGCCCGTCCCGGTAGACCGCGACCGCCGCACCGCGCTCACCGCGGTCGGTGAAGTTGGCCGCGAACGCCTGCCGGACCGGTTCGAAGCCCTCGGCCACCGCACCGTTCACGTCCACGCCCCTGCTCCCGTCACGTCGTTGTCGTTTCGTTGCCTCGACCGCCGCACTGCCTGCGACGGTGAGTGCAACAGCGCCGTGACGCCTGGGATTCCTCAGTGCGGGGTGCCCGTCGTCACCGAGCGGGGGTCGAAGCCGAACGGCAGCTCCAGACGGTGGGCGCGCATCAGCTCCTCGTCGGAGAGCAGCTCGCCGGTCGGGCCGTCCGCCGCGATCACCCCGTCGCTGAGGATCAGCGACCGCGGGCACAACTCCAGCGCGTACGGCAGGTCGTGGGTGACCATCAGCACCGTCACGTCCAGCGAGCGCAGGATGTCGGCGAGTTCACGGCGGGAGGCCGGGTCGAGGTTGGACGACGGCTCGTCCAGCACGAGGATCTCCGGCTCCATCGCGAGCACGGTGGCCACCGCGACCCGGCGCCGCTGCCCGAAGGACAGATGGTGCGGCGGGCGGTCCGCGAAGTCCTGCATGCCGACCCGCTCCAGGGCCGTGCGCACCCGCTGCTCCAGCTCGGGCCCCTTGATCCCGGCCGCGGCCGGCCCGAACGCGACGTCCTCGCGCACGGTCGGCATGAACAACTGGTCGTCCGGGTCCTGGAAGACGATGCCGACCTTCTGCCGGATGGCGGCCATGTGCTGCTTGCCGACCGGCAGCCCGGCCACGGTCACCGTGCCGGTGCCGCCGCCGAGGATGCCGTTGAGGTGCAGCACGAGGGTGGTCTTGCCGGCGCCGTTCGGGCCGAGCAGCGCCACCCGCTCCCCGCGGTGGATGGTGAAGTCGACCCCGAACAGGGCCTGATGCCCGTCGGGGTAGGCGAAGGCGAGGCCGGAGACCTGAAGGGACGGCACGGGCGCAGCAGAAGACACAGTCACAGCATCCATCCCAGCAGACAGACCACGAGCGCGGCACAGGGGAGGGCCAGGGCCCGCGACCACTGCGCCCCGGAGGCGTTCACCTCGTCGATCACCGGCATGGACCCGGCGTAGCCGCGGCTGACCATGGCCAGGTGGACGCGCTCGCCGCGTTCGTAGGAGCGGATGAACAGCGCGCCCGCGGACTTGGCGAGCACACCCCAGTGCCGGACGCCGCGCGCCTCGAACCCGCGGGACTCGCGGGCGATGCGCATGCGCCGCATCTCGTCGGTGATCACATCGCCGTAGCGGATCATGAAGGAGGCGATCTGCACCAGCAGCGGTGGCAGCTTCAGCCGCTGCAGGCCGAGCAGCAGCTCCCGCAGCTCGGTGGTGCTCGCCAGCAGCACGGAGGCGGCGACCCCGAGGGTGCCCTTGGCGAGCACGTTCCAGGCGCCCCACAGGCCGTTCACGCTCAGCGACAGCCCCAGCACCTCGACCCGGTCGCCCTCGGCCACGAACGGCATGAGCACCGCGAAGGCGACGAACGGGATCTCGATCAGCAGCCGTGTGAGCAGGAAACCGGCCGGCACCCGGGCCAGGGCCGCCACCGCGGCCAGCAGCACGGCGTACACGGCGAACGCCCACATCGCCTCCCGCGGGGTGGACACCACCACCACGACGAAGGCGAAGGCCGCGGCGAGCTTGGTGTGCGGCGGCAGCGCGTGCACCGGCGAGTCGCCCTGCCGGTACAGCCGGTGCGCGTGCCCGGCGCCCATCAGGCGGCGCCGCCGGCGGTGGACGCGGAGTCCTCGGCGGCCGAGCGGCGCCTGCGCACCGCCCAGAACACACCGCTGCCCACGACGACGGTGACGCCGACCCCGATCACGCCCGCGAGGCCGCCGGACAGCCGGTCGTCGGAGATGTCCTTCACGCCGTAGTCGGCCAGCGGCGAGTCGGCCGCCGCGTGCTCCTTCTCCGTCTTGTCGATCCCGTGGTCGTGGGCGACCTTCTCCAGGCCGTCGGGGTCGGCGGAGGCGTAGAAGCTGACGACACCGGCGAGGACCAGGGAGGTGACCAGCCCGGTGATCCACAGCGGGCGGTGCGACCGAGCGGCGGCGGGCGCGGGAGCGGGCGCGGCGTCGGGCGCGTCGACCAGTTCACCGTCGACCCGCAGCTTCAGCCGCTGCTGCAGCCCGCGGGCCCCGTACACCAGGTCGGGGCGGACGGCGATCACGGCGCCGACGGTCAGCGCGGTGATCACGGCCTCGCCGATGCCGATGAGCACATGGACGCCGATCATGGCGGTGGCCACCTTGCCGATCGACACATCGGTGGTGCCGCCGACCGCGTAGAGCAGGGTGAAGGCCACCGCGGCGGCCGGCACCGAGAGCAGCGCGGCCACGAACGAGGCGACCGTCACCGAGCGGCGGCGGCGCGGCAGCACCTTCACCAGGCCGCGGAAGACGGCGTAGGACACCACGGTGGTGACGATCGCCATGTCCGTGATGTTGACGCCGAGCGCGGTCAGCCCGCCGTCGGCGAAGAGGAGGCCCTGCATCAGCAGGACCACGGACACGCACAGGACCCCGGTACAGGGGCCCACGAGTATCGCGGCCAGGGCTCCGCCCAGCAGGTGGCCGCTGGTGCCGGCCGCGACGGGGAAGTTCAGCATCTGCACCGCGAAGATGAAGGCGGCGACGAGGCCGGCCAGCGGTGCGGTGCGCTCGTCGAGTTCCCGGCGCGCGCCGCGCAGACTCACGGCGAGGGCGCCGGCGGCGATCACACCGGTGGCTACGGACGTGGGGGCGTCGATGAATCCGTCAGGCACATGCACCGTTCGATGATAGATGCTTGTTGCGAACCATTTGCAAGAGCGGGTCCCTGTCGGCCGAGCCGCCTCAGGATGCTCGAACGTATCCGCAGCAAGAAAAAAGGAATGAAACCGGAAATCCGGGTCATTGCTCAAAGAGAAGGTGCAGAGGAGGGCATCCAGGAGGGGTCCTCGGAAGCTGGCCTTCTGTCCGGGCAGGGCGCGGAGAGCGAGGGACCGTACGATGCCGGCAGTCGAACAGTTCGCACGGGCCCGCGTGGTCACCGACGACGACTCCCAGGGCGAGCGCGACGCCGTCCCCGTCGTCCTGCACTACGAACCGCACCACGACCCCGAGGCGGTGCGGATCGTGCTGCCCGATGCCCGCGTCCGGGTCTTCCCCCGGTCCCTGCTCGAACAGGGCCTGCGCCGCCCCGCCGGCACCGGCGAGGTCCGGGTGTGGCCGTGCGGCCGGGTGCAGACGGTGCTGGAGTTCCACTCCGCCCGCGGCGTCTCGGTGGTGCAGATCGAGACCAAGACGCTCGTCGACTTCCTGCGCCGCACCTACACGGAGGCCATGGCGACCGCCTTCGCCCACGGCTGACAGCCGCCATGGCCCGATGTCCCCGACGGCCCGGTTCAGCCGCCCGCCTTCAGCAGGGCCGCCACGATCGGGCCCGCCGTGTCGCCGCCGTGCCCGCCCGCCTGCACGACCGCGGCCGCCGCGAGATCGTCCCGGTAGGCGGTGAACCAGCCGTTCGGCTTCTCCTGCCCGTCGACCTCCGCCGAGCCGGTCTTCGCACCGACGTCACCGCCGACCCCGGCCATCGCCTTCGCGGCCGTGCCGTACTGCACGGTGTACCGCATCACGTCCTTCAGCTGCGCCCGGGTCTTCGCGGACATGGTCCGCGCGGCCTGCGCCAGCGAGCGGTGATCCACGTCCGGGGAGACCAGGTACGGCTGGCGGAAGGTGCCCGCCTGGACCGTCGCCGCCACCGACGCCATGTTCAGCGGGTTCATCCGCACCCCGCCCTGGCCGATCAGCGAGGCGCCCATCTGCGCGCCGCTCTGCACCGGGACGGAGCCGTCGAACGACGGCACCCCGATGGCCCAGTCGTTCATGCCCAGCCCGTAGACCTCCTGGGCCTCCTTCGTCAGATCGCTGTTCGACAGCTTCGGCGCGAAGTCGATGAACGCGTTGTTGCAGGACGCCCCGAAGCTCTGCCGGAACGTGCCCTTCTTGATCTCGGAGTTGCCGTCGTTGTGGAACGTCCAGCCCGCCAGGTCGTAGGTCTTGGGACACGGGTGCTGGGCGTCCGGGGTGACGAGCCCCTTCTCGAACAGCATCGTCGCCGTGACGATCTTCATCGTGGAGCCGGGCGCCAGGGACCCCAGGAAGGCCGTGTTGAAGCCGTGTCCGCTGTTGGCCACCGCCAGGATCTCGCCGGTCGAGACCCGCAGCACCACGACCGAGGCCCGCTTGCGCCGGTTCACCTGGTCCTCGGCGGCGGCCTGCAGCGCCGGGTCCAGCGTCGTGCGGACCGTGCCCGGAGTGCCCTGGCTCAGCTCCAGCAGCGTCTTGTCCGACAGCTTGGCCTTCTTGGACTCGGCCCCGCGCACCACCCGCAGTTCCACACCGGCCCGGCCGCCGGCCGTCTTGCCGTACTTGTCCCGCAGCCCGTCCAGGACCGTGCCCAGCGACGGGTACTTCGCGACGGTCAGCTCGTCGCCGTTCCGGTCCAGCGCCTTCACCGGCGGGGTGCCGGCTTCCCCGGTGACCAGGGTGTCGCCGTCCCGCAGTTCCGGGTGGACGACCGAGGCGTGCCAGTCCACCACCGGGGCGCCGTCGGAGGCGCGCCGCACCACGGTCAGCGCGCTGTCGTAGCTCAGCGGCTTGCGCAGCCCCTCGTAGGCCACCGTCGCCTTCACCGAGAAGGGCACCTCGGTGCCGCTGGGGGCGCCCTGGGTCAGGGTGACGTCTGTCAGACGGGCGTCCTCGGCGAACCCGGTCAGCAGGGCCGTGGCGGCGGTGGCGTCGCTCGTCGCGGCGGCCGCCTCGGCGGGCCTGCCCTGCTGCCAGGCGGTCAGGAAGCGCGTGGCGGTGCCGCGCACCTCGTCCGCCGTCAGCGGGCCGGTCTTCACCGTCTTGTGCACGCCCGCGGACCGGCCCTCGGCCGCGCCGCCACCGAACAGCGTGTACGCGCCGAACCCCGCACCACCGGCGACCACCGCGATCACCGCGCCGATCACGGCGGGAGCCGTCCTTCGCCGCTCGGGGACGCGCCTTCTCTTGCCCACTGCCTTCCGTCCTTTGCCCGTTCCGGGCCGCTTGCGGCCCGATGCCGTCGCCGTTCGTGCCCCTCGCACCCGGCGACGGCACACCACCCTAAGGAGTCCGCGTCGCAGGTCAGGGCGGCGGCAGCCGCTTAGTAGCCAACCTGCGACAAACACCGTGCGGCACGGTGCGGGACCTTCGCGGGGTCAGCCGGCGGCGCGCAGCACCGCCGCCACGACCGGGCCCGCGGCGTCCCCGCCGTGGCCTCCGCTCTGCACCATGGCGGCGGCCGTCACGTCGTTGCGGTAGCCGGTGAACCAGCTGTTGGACACCGCCTGCCCGTCGACCTCGGCGGAACCGGTCTTGGCACCGATGTCGCCGCTGAGCCCGGACATCGCGGCGGCCGCGGTGCCGGAGGTGGCGGTGCGGTGCATCATCTGCCGCAGCTGGGCGACCGTGCCCGCCGACAGGCCCTGCGCCTGCGCCAGCTCACGGCCGTCGAGGCTCTGCGGCACGAGCACCGGCTGGCGGAACCGGCCCGTGATCGCGGTCGCCGTCACCGACGCCATGTTCAGCGGGCTCATCTGTACCTGGCCCTGCCCGATCAGGTTGGCGGCGGTGTCCGGGCCGCCGGACGCGGGCACCGACCCGTCGAACGACGGAATGCCGGTCTTCCAGTTGTCCCGGCCCAGCCCGAACCGGTCCTCGGCCTCCCGGGTCAGCAAGTCCACTGTCACCTCGTCCGCGTACTTCACGAACGCCGTGTTGCACGACCGCGCGAAACTGTCGGAGAGCGTGGCGTGCTCGTCCGGTGTCATACCGGTCAGATTGCGGAAGGTCTGGCTCTGCCACACCGCCGTCTCGGGACAGGGCGCCGGTCCGTTCGCCGTCGTGATGCCGTTGTCGATCAGCGTCGCGGCACTGATGATCTTCATGGTGGAACCGGGGGCCAGCCGCCCCAGGAACGCCGCGTTGAACGCGTCCTGCCGATGGTTGGCCACGGCCAGCACCTCACCGGTGGACGCCTGCACGGCCACCACCGACGACTCCGCGAACCGCTGCACCGCCGCTTCGGCCGCCGCCTGCGCACGCGCACTGATCGTGGTGCGCAACGTCCCCGGCCTGCCCTCGGTCAGTGTGACCAGCGGCGTGTCGGCGGCACCGGAGCCGGTGTGCCGGACACGCAGCTCCACGGCCGGTGAACCGCCTGCCTTGTCCCCGTACTTGGCCCGCAGCTCGTCCAGGATCGGCCCGAGCGACGGGTAGTCCTCCTTCGTCAGCACCACCCCGTCACGGTCGACCGCCTCGATCGGCGCGGCGTCCGACGGACCGGTGACCAGCGTGTCGCCCTTCTCCAGCCCCGGATACACCACCGACGGCTGCCAGTCGACCAGCGGCCGGTGCGTGCTGACCCCGCGCACCACGCTCAGCTGCGAGCGGTAGGACAGCGGCTTGCCGGTGCCGTCGTAGGACACGGTGGCCTTCACCGAGAACGGCACGGTGGTCCCCGAGGCCTTCCCCGGCGTGATCGCGACCTGCGAGATGTGCGCATCCGTCCCGTAGGCCGACAGCAACGCCTGCGCCTCGACCGGGTAGTTGGTGTAGGACGCCGCGGTCCGCGCGTCGCCCTTCTCCCAGGCCGCGAAGAACTTCCGGGTGGTCTCCTGCACCTCGTCCGCATCGGGCGGCCCGGTCCGCACGGGAGAGGCTCCGCCGGCGACCACGGATCCGTTCAGCGCCGAGACGACGCTGTACGCCCCGTACCCGGCCCCGCCCAGCAGGACGACGACCACCCCGCCGACGACAGCGGCCTTCACACCCTTGCGCACGACAGCGCTCCCTCCCCGTGCCGGCCCCACCGGCCGATGCGCACACGAGGCGAATACGCGTGCGATGACCGTGTGCGGTTGCACTGTAGGTGCAGGGCGGGGACGCAGGTGCGCAAAGTTCGCTGTTGTTCCCGGAAATTGGCCGAAGAGAGATCAATCGGTTCGGGTCGGATCGGCGCGTCGGACGGTGCGCGAGTCCGCCGGCGCCCTCGCGCCGGGTGTCCCGGGCCGCCCGGCCGGCACGCGATGCTCCGTCCTCGACACGCTGCTGCAACTGCTGCGCTTCGGCTGCTCCTGCCGGGCCATCGCTGACACGACCTGCGCGGCCGCCATGATCCGGAGTCGTCGCGACGAGCGGACACCATTCGGCGTCTTCACGCGGTTCAAGCGGATCGCGTTGGACTTTGGCGACCGGATCGTCGGCCTCGTCCTCGGCCGGACAACCGGCGACGGCTCCATCATCGAACTCCCGGAGGCGGCGAGCCGACAGGGCGTTCTCCGGTCGACCCTAGTCATCCGCCGTGTTCGCCAGATAGGCCCGGTTGACGTCGATCAGGCGGTCAAGTGCTTCTCTGGCGGCGATGAGGCCCTCAATGGTGGATGAAAGGCGGGTTCGCTCCCGATTCATCGCGGCCAGGGCCTGCCTGGCTCTGCTCATGTTTGGCTCCGTCATGCAGGGGACCATTTCCGCGATGGTTCTGCTGGACATGCCTGCGGCCAGGAATGTCTGAATCAGTGCCACCCGCTGGACGTGATCGTCGTCGTAGTACCGCTGGCCACTGGGGGATCTCGTGCTGACCAGCAAGCCCTGCTGCTCGTAGTAGCGCAGTGATCGACGGCTTACTCCGGTCCGGGCGGACAGTTCACCGATCCGCATGCCAACCCATCCGTGTGTATCGGGTCACAGCTACTTGCCCCTGACATCGATGTGAGCATTTAGGTTGACTCTACGGCTCGCGACCCGCAGCCAGGAAATCCGGTCGCCGGCGTCTCGCATCGGCGAGCACGAAAGGCAGAAGTCCGTGATCAAATTCGTTTTCATGATCAACCGTCTCGACGGGATGACCACCGAGGAATTCGTTGAGCATCACCGAAACCGCCACGCCCCGTTGTTCACCTCGATTCCGGAGGCGCGGCGGTACGTGAGGAAGTACACCGTCTCCCACCCGGTGCCCGCTGAAGGGTATCCGAGTCCTGCCTACGACGGCATCACTGAGATCTGGTTCGACAGCTGGGCGGATCACGACGCCTTCTTCACGTCCAAGAACTACACGGAGTTGGTGAACCCGGACGAGAGTACGTTCATCGATATGAAGTCGGTGGCGGTGATGGTCACTGAAGAAAAGGTTGTGATCTAGCCTGTCGTTCGGATCGTCCCGGCGTCGCGAGGGCTGGCACGCCCATCTGCCGCGTGTCGTCACGCGCAGACGCTCCGCGTCGACACCGTCCTCCGCCGTGCAGCCGCACGCACCAGAACCCGCGCGGGCCGTCCGGGAGGCACCGCACTTCGCGGCCGGCTGATCCGAGCGACAGGCCTCAGCCCTTCGGGCTGCGCGCTTTCTGTCGCGGGTGATGCGGCGGGTCATCAACGGGAGGGCAGGCACGGGCCGCCCCGGTGATCACAAGCGTCGCAGCTCCGTGATCACCAGGACCTGTGCTCGTCCGGGGCCGGGTACCACTGCCCTGCCTGCCCGCGGGTTGGCCGGCCCCTCTAGACCCAGGTATCCAGCCACATCCGCGCCCGCCAGTCCTCGATCGGGATCGCGGTGCCGGTGTACAGCGGCCAGAAGTAGATGAAGTTCCAGGCGATCAGCAGCACCAGGACGCCGGCGCCGGTGGCGCCTGCCACGCGGCGGGTGTCGGAGGTGCCGGGCGGGCCGAGGAGGGCGCCGATCAGCATGGCCACGGCCAGGCACAGGAACGGCACGAAGACCACGGCGTAGAAGAAGAAGATCGTGCGCTCCTGGTACAGGAACCAGGGCAGATACCCGGCCGCCACACCGCAGGCGATGGCGCCCGCCCGCCAGTCGCGGCGGAAGAACCAGCGCCACAGCACGTACACCAGCGCCGCGCACGCCGCCCACCACAGCATCGGGGTGCCCAGGGCGAGGACCTCGCGGGCGCACTTGTCGCCGGCGTCGACCGGGCAGCCGTCCGTGCCGGGGGAGGGCGACTCGTAGAAGTACGACACCGGGCGGCCGTCGACGATCCAGCTCCACGGGTTGGACATGTAGGTGTGCGGCGAGGACAGGCCGACGTGGAACGTGTACACCTCGTGCTCGTAGTGCCACAGGCTGCGCAGCCAGTCCGGCAGGAAGGTCCACCTCCCGCCCCGGCCCTCGGTGGCCGCCCAGTCGCGGAAGTAGCCGCCGGTGCCGTCGGCGGGGGAGAGGATCCAGCCCAGCCAGGACAGCAGGTACACGGCGAGCGCGACCGGGACCGTGGCCAGGAACGTGATGCCGGTGTCCCGCTTCAACGCGGCCAGGTACGGCCGGTGGGCCCCCGCCACCCGGCGGGCGCCGGCGTCCCACAGCACGGCCATCACACAGAACGCGGCCAGGATGTACAGGCCGTTCCACTTGGTGCCGATCGCCAGGCCCAGCAGCAGCCCGGCCGCCCACCGCCACGGCCGCCACCCCAGACGGGCGGTCTCCGCGACGTACGCGTCCGGCCGGAGTCTGCCGTCCGCGTCCACGGGCAGGGCGGCGGCCAGCCGCGCCCGGGAGCGGTCGCGGTCGATGAGCAGGCAGCCGAAGGCCGCCACGACGAAGAACATCAGCACCCCGTCGAGCAGCGAGGTGCGGCTCATCACGAAGTGCAGTCCGTCCACCGCCATCAGCGCGCCCGCCACACAGCCGAGGAAGGTGGAGCGGAACAGGCGACGGCCGATCCGGCACAGCATCAGCACCGACAGCGTCCCGAGCAGCGCCGTCATGAAACGCCAGCCGAACGGGTCGAACCCGAACATCAGCTCGCCGAGCCCGATCACGTACTTCCCGACCGGCGGATGCACCACGTACGCCGCGTCGTGCGGCACGGGGACGTGCCCGCCGGTGCTCAGGATCAGGTCGTTGGCGTTCTTGTCCCAGTTGACCTCGAAGCCGCGGTGGACGAGCGCCCACGCGTCCTTGGCGTAGTACGTCTCGTCGAATATGACCGCCTTCGGGCTGCCCAGATGCCAGAACCGCAGCACCCCTGCCAGCAGCGTCACCAGCAGCGGCCCGCCCCAGCCCGACCAGCGGGCCAGCCGGTCGCCGAGCCGCCGCGGCAGACAGAGGGCCGCCCACAGCCGTGGTCCCGGCTGCGTGTACGGCGGCACCAGCCGCTCGGCGAGGTCGGCGTCGCGTGCGGGCCCCGCCGCGACGGGCCGGTGGCCGAAGCGGCGCAGCCGCCCCTGCCACGACGACCGCTGCTCGTGGGGGGCCAGGTCCTTCCGGGTGTCCGTGGAGGACGCGGTACTGGTCACCCGCGCCATGGTAGGGAACCGTGCTGTGCGAGTCCCGTGCTCCGCCGCACCGGCCGGATGCGCGTCCGGCACCGGCCGTGCCGTGACGCCCCGGACGGCTTGAGAGGATGAGGGACGTGACTGGAACCCTTGTCTTGGCGGGCACCCCCATCGGCGACGTCCAGGACGCGCCGCCCCGGCTCGCCGTGGAGCTGGCCGAGGCGGACGTGGTGGCCGCGGAGGACACCCGGCGGCTGAAGCGGCTCGCGCAGGCCCTCGGCGTCACCCCGCGCGGGCGCGTGGTGTCGTACTTCGAGGGCAACGAGTCCGCCCGCACCCCGGAGCTGGTCCAGGAGCTGCTGGGCGGGGCACGGGTGCTGCTGGTGACGGACGCGGGCATGCCGTCGGTGTCCGACCCCGGCTACCGGCTGGTCGCCGCGGCCGTGGCCGAGGACGTCCGGGTCACCGCCGTGCCCGGCCCGTCCGCGGTGCTCACCGCGCTGGCACTGTCCGGGCTGCCGGTCGACCGGTTCTGCTTCGAGGGGTTCCTGCCGCGCAAGGCGGGCGAGCGGATCTCCCGGCTGAAGGAGGTCGCCGAGGAGCGGCGCACGCTCGTCTTCTTCGAGTCCCCGCACCGCATCGAGGACACGCTCGCGGCGATGGCGGAGGTGTTCGGCGCCGACCGGCGCGCCGCGGTGTGCCGCGAGCTGACCAAGACGTACGAGGAGGTACGGCGCGGCGGGCTCGGCGAGCTGGCGGCCTGGGCCGCCGAAGGGGTGCGCGGTGAGATCACCGTGGTGGTCGAGGGCGCGCCCGAGAAGGGGCCCGAGGAGATCGACGCGGCCGAGCTGGTGCGGCGGGTCCGTGCCCGCGAGGAGGCCGGCGAGCGCCGCAAGGAGGCCATCGCGGCGGTCGCGGCCGAGGCGGGACTGCCCAAGCGGGAGGTCTTCGACGCGGTGGTGGCGGCCAAGCACGCGGGGTGAGGACCGGCCGGGTCGCCGGTCGTACCGAGCCGGGCAGGGGCGTGCGCCCGGAGCGCGGCGGTGGTGGCTGAACAGGCGGCGGGGCGCTGTGCGGCGCATGCGTCGTGAGGGGTCTCACATCCGCTGCGAGCAGGGGGTATCTCGCCCGGCGAGCGCCCCATGCGCGGGCAAAGCCCCGTTTCGGGACGGCAAAGCGACACCCGCCGTTGGAGGCCCTTGGGTAAGCAAACGCCCACATCACCGCCAACACTCGACAGGTCGCCTGCGTCCGGCCCGGCGCGGTCGTCCACTGGAGGGCGGGGGAGACGCACCGCCACCCCCGTCTCCAGCGGCGATGTGAGGAGCCGGTATGAGCGAGATCACCGGACGGGCCGGACACCGGAAGGCGGCGGACGCCGTCGTCGAGGAGTCGTACTCCTTCGCCTGCATGCACTGCGGGCACGGCTGGGAGCAGACATTCCAGATAGAGCACCACACCGACGCCCACGGCAGCCCCTTCGTGGTGTGGGTGGCCGACGGCCGGGTCGTGCCGTCGCCGCTGAGCCGGCCCGCCTGCCGCAACTGCGACGGACACCTGGTGCGGATCATGCGGCCCGGCCGGGTGGCCCGCGCGCAGAGCCACCTGCACAGTCACCCGCACGAGGACGGTCACCGGCGGCACCGCCCCGCGGTGTCCGCGGCGGCTCCGGCGTCCCGGTCCGCGCCCGGGGAGGAGGCGACGGCCCGCGAGCCCGGGGAGCACCACCACTGGCACCTGGCGGACCTGCTGCATCCGTTCCACCACCGCAAGGCCGGCTGAGCGGCACGGCCGGCCGGACCGACAACCGTGCGGGAGCGGGCGGCGCCGGTGCCTTCCGTAGGATCGGGGGTATGCCTTCGAACGCCGACAAGGCCGACAAGAACGCGGCGCCCCCGCTCCCCGAGCCCCTGCGGACACCGGTCGCCGACTCCCACACCCACCTCGACATGCAGGCGGGCACCGTGGAGGAGCAGCTGGCCAAGGCGGCGTCGGTGGGCGTGACCACGGTCGTGCAGGTGGGGTGCGACCTGGCCGGCTCGCGCTGGGCCGCCGAGACGGCGAAGGCGCACCCGAACGTCCATGCGGCGGTCGCCCTGCACCCCAACGAGGCACCGCGCATCGTCCACGGCGACCCCGACGGATGGTCCCGCCAGGGCGCCCGGGAACCCGGCGGCACGGCGGCCCTGGACGAGGCGCTCGCCGAGATCGACCGGCTCGCCGCCCTGCCCGAGGTCAAGGGCGTGGGCGAGACCGGCCTCGACCACTTCCGCACCGGCCCGGAGGGCATACAGGCCCAGGAACAGTCCTTCCGCGCCCACATCGAGATCGCCAAACGGCACGGCAAGACCCTGGTCATCCACGACCGCGAGGCCCACGCCGACGTCCTGCGCATCCTGAAGGAGGAGGGCGCCCCCGAGCGCACGGTGTTCCACTGCTACTCCGGCGACGCGGAGATGGCCGAGGTGTGCGCCCGCGCCGGCTACTTCATGTCCTTCGCCGGGAACGTCACCTTCAAGAACGCGCAGAACCTGCGGGACGCCCTCGCCGTGGCCCCGCTGGAGCTGGTGCTGGTGGAGACCGACGCGCCGTTCCTGACCCCGGCGCCGTTCCGCGGGCGGCCCAACGCGCCGTATCTGATCCCGGTCACCCTGCGCGCCATGGCCGAGGTGCGGGGCGTCGACGAGGACACCATGGCCGCGGCCCTGGCCGCCAACTCCGCCCGCGCCTTCGACTACTGACGCGGCGGTCCGCTAGGAGCACGGCGGTCCGCTGCTGACGCGGCGGTCCGCTAGGGGCACGGCGGTCCGCTGCCGACGCGGCGGCGCGCTACCGGCACGCCCGGTCGGCCCCGGTCGGCCCCGTCGGCCCGACCGGCCGGAGCGGCTCCGGCCGAGGGCGGTCCCGGGCGGGCGGCGCCGCCCGCCCCCGTACCCTTGTGCCGTGAGCAGCCCCACCCCCGACGCCCTGCTGGGCCCCGCCGACGTCCGTGAGCTGGCGGCAGCCCTCGGCGTACGCCCCACCAAACAGCGCGGCCAGAACTTCGTCATCGACGCGAACACCGTCCGCCGCATCGTCCGCACCGCCGATGTCCGCCCCGACGACGTGGTCGTCGAGGTCGGCCCGGGGCTCGGCTCCCTCACCCTGGCCCTGCTCGAGGTCGCCGGGCACGTCACCGCCGTGGAGATCGACGACGTGCTGGCCGCCGCGCTGCCCGCGACCGTCGCCGCGCGCATGCCCGGCCGCGCCGACCGGTTCGCGCTGGTCCACTCCGACGCCCTGCACGTCACCGAGCTGCCCGGCCCCGCCCCGACCGCGCTGGTCGCCAACCTGCCCTACAACGTCGCCGTGCCCGTGCTGCTGCACATGCTCGACACCTTCCCGAGCATCGAGCGCACCCTCGTCATGGTGCAGTCGGAGGTCGCCGACCGGCTGTCCGCCGCCCCCGGCTCCAAGGTGTACGGGGTGCCGTCGGTCAAGGCCGCCTGGTACGCCCACGTCAAGCGGGCCGGGGCCATCGGCCGCAACGTCTTCTGGCCCGCGCCGAACGTCGACAGCGGCCTGGTGTCGCTGGTGCGGCGCGCCGAGCCGATCCCGACCACGGCCACCAAGGACGAGGTCTTCGCCGTCGTCGACGCCGCCTTCGCGCAGCGCCGCAAGACCCTGCGGGCCGCGCTGGCCGGCTGGGCCGGGTCGGCGGCGGCCGCCGAGGCGGCGCTCGTGGCCGCCGGTGTCTCGCCGCAGGCGCGGGGCGAGTCGCTGACGGTGGAGGAGTTCGCGCGCATCGCGGAGCACACGCCCGTCGCAGAGCACAAGGAGCCCGGAAACCAGTGAGCGTCACCGTCCGTGTCCCGGCCAAGGTCAACGTCCAGCTCGCGGTGGGCGCCGCCCGCCCCGACGGCTTCCACGACCTGGCGAACGTCTTCCTGGCGGTCGGCCTGTACGACGAGGTCACCGTCACCGAGGCCGACGAGCTGCGCGTGACCTGCGAGGGCCCGGACGCCGGCCAGGTCCCGCTCGACCGGACGAACCTCGCCGCCCGCGCGGCCCTGAAGCTCGCCGAGCGGCACGGCCGCAGCCCCGCCGTGCACATCCACATCGCCAAGGACATCCCCGTGGCCGGCGGCATGGCGGGCGGCAGCGCGGACGGCGCGGGTGCCCTGGTGGCCTGCGACGCCCTGTGGGGTACGGGCGCCTCGCGCGAGGAGCTGCTGGAGATCTGCGCCGAGCTGGGCAGCGACGTGCCGTTCAGCCTGGTCGGCGGGGCCGCGCTGGGCACCGGGCGCGGGGAGCGGCTGGAGCCGCTTCAGGTGGGCGGCACCTTCCACTGGGTGTTCGCCCTCGCCGACGGCGGGCTGTCCACCCCGGCGGTGTACGGCGAGTTCGACCGCCTGACGGCCGGAGGGGACGTCCCCGAGCCCCAGGCCTCGCCCGAGCTGCTGGCCGCGCTGGCCAAGGGCGATGTGGACGCGCTGGCGGCGACGGTCTCCAACGATCTGCAGCCCGCGGCCCTGTCCCTGTTCCCGTCGCTGACCGACACCCTGCGGGCCGGGCGCGAGGCCGGTGCGCTGGCCGCGCTGGTCTCCGGGTCGGGACCGACCACGGCGTTCCTGGTCCGGGACGCCGACGCGGCGGACACGGTGGCCCGGGCACTGCGCGCCTCCGGCACCTGCCGCGCGGTGCGCACGGCAGCAGGTCCGGCGGCGGGCGCGACGGTTCTGTGAGGGCACCGGTCGGGTGAGAACACCGGCCCTGCGAGGACGCCGACTCCCGCGAAGGCTCCGCTCGGAGGTCGTCGACCGCTGCCGGGCCACTGTGGATGCCTCGCCGTACGTCCGGTCCGATCCCGTCCACGCAGCGGCGTCGATCACCGGGATGAACGGGTTCGGGGCCGTTGCGCCGGTCGAGCGGCACCGTCGTCTCGCGGGCGACTGTCACACCGCGCGGCGGCGTCCGGCGCGGGCCGTTCCGTTCACCGGCACGTCGATCGCGGCGACACGGAAGTGGCCGCGGGCCGGCGAGCGCCAGGTTCCCGTCGTGAGCCCGACGCCTGCCCGCCACCGCGGCGGCGCACCACGCGCGCGTCACCACGAAGAGTGACCGAACCCTCGCGCGTCGCCCCCGCCGTGCGAGGCCCTACGCTTGAAGGTTGTCCCACCCCCGGCTCAGGAGCGACATGGCCGTCAACCTCGTCAATGTCGAGAACATCAGCAAGGTCTACGGCACCCGAGCCGTGCTCGACGGTGTGTCACTCGGCGTGTCCGAGGGCGACCGGATCGGCGTCGTCGGCCGCAACGGCGACGGCAAGACCACACTGATCCGGACGCTGGCCAGGCTGGAGGAGCCCGACAGCGGGCGGGTCACCCACCTGGGCGGGCTGCGGCTCGGCGTGCTCACCCAGCACGACTCCCTGGACCCCGAGGCCACCGTGCGGCACGAGGTCCTCGGCGACATGGCCGACCACGAGTGGGCGGGCGACGCGAAGATCCGCGACGTCCTCACCGGACTGTTCGGCGGGCTGGACCTGCCCGGCTTCCCGCAGGGCCTGGACACCGTCGTCGGCCCGCTGTCCGGTGGTGAGCGGCGGCGCATCGCGCTGGCCAAGCTGCTCATCGCGGAACAGGACCTGATCGTCCTCGACGAGCCCACCAACCACCTCGACGTCGAGGGCATCGCCTGGCTGGCCCGGCATCTGCGCGAGCGCCGCTCGGCACTGGTGTGCGTCACCCACGACCGGTGGTTCCTGGACCAGGTGTGCACCCGCATGTGGGACGTGCAGCGCGGCACCGTCTACGAGTACGAGGGCGGCTACTCCGACTACGTCTTCGCCCGGGCCGAACGCGAGCGCATCGCCGCCAGCGAGGAGGCCAAGCGGCAGAACCTGATCCGCAAGGAGCTGGCGTGGCTGCGGCGCGGCGCGCCCGCCCGTACCTCCAAGCCGCGGTTCCGCGTCGAGGCGGCCAACGAGCTGATCAAGGACGTGCCGCCGCCCCGGGACCGCAGCGAGCTGATGAAGTTCGCCTCCTCCCGGCTCGGCAAGACCGTCTTCGACCTGGAGAACGTGACCGTCCAGGCCGGCCCCAAGGTGCTGCTCAAGCACGTCACCTGGCAGCTCGGCCCCGGCGACCGGGTCGGTCTGGTCGGCGTCAACGGCGCGGGCAAGACGTCCCTGCTGCGGGCCCTGGAGCGGGCCGCGCGCACCGAGGGCGAGGAGCAGCCCGCGGGCGGCCGGATCGCCGTCGGCAAGACCGTCAAGCTGGCCTACCTGTCCCAGGAGATCGGCGAACTGGACCCGAACTGGCGGGTGCTGGAGGCCGTGCAGCGGGTCCGCGAGCGCGTCGACCTCGGCAAGGGGCGGGAGATGACCGCCGGGCAGCTGTGCGAGACCTTCGGTTTCGGCAAGGAGAAGCAGTGGACGCCGGTGGGCGACCTGTCCGGCGGCGAGCGACGGCGGCTGCAGCTGCTGCGGCTGCTGATGGACGAGCCCAACGTCCTCTTCCTCGACGAGCCCACCAACGACCTCGACATCGAGACCCTCACCCAGCTCGAGGACCTCCTCGACGGCTGGCCCGGCTCGATGATCGTCATCTCCCACGACCGGTTCTTCATCGAGCGCACCACCGACACCGTCTACGCGCTCCTCGGCGACGGCACGCTGCGGATGCTGCCGCGCGGCATCGACGAATACCTGGAGCGCAGGCAGCGCATGGAGCAGCAGGCCGCGGCCGCCGCCCCGGCGCCCGTCGCGCAGAAGGCCGCGCCGCCGACCGCGCACAAGCCGCAGAAGAGCGCCGCCGAGCAGCGTGCCGCGAAGAAGGAACTGCAGAAGATCGAGCGGCAGCTGGACCGGATCGCGGAGAAGGAGTCCGCGCTGCACGCTCGGATCGCCGAGCACGCCACCGACTTCGCGAAGGTCGCCGAACTGGACGCGGAACTGCGCGCCCTGACGGCCGAGCGGGAGGAACTGGAACTGCGGTGGCTGAATCTCGCCGAGGACGCATAGCCCCGAACGGCGCGTGAGGGGCGGGGCGCGCGCCGCGTGAAGGGGGCGTGAAGGACCGTAACGGCGCCATCACGACCCGGTCCGCGCCTGGGCACAGGCATGGTCACAGCCCGTTGGCTGTCGGTCACGGGTGATATGAAGGACCCGTTGCAGAACTGTCCGATTTCGATGAGCAGTACGACTCTGGGTCCTTCGCGAACCTCAGGGCGTGGCGAAAAATCAGTGAACGAGGGGGAAACGCGCTGATGACTCAGCCGCCCGGCCAGCCGCCGCAGGGCCACTCGGGAGCATCGCAGCCTCAGGACCGGCCCCCGCAGCCGGTCACGCCGCCCGCCGGCGGATTCGGCCCCCCGCGGATACAGCCCGCCCACCAGGACGCGTCCGGCACACCGCCGCAGGCACCCGCCCCTCAGGACGCGGGTCGGACCACGCCCGAGCAGGGCGACCGGACCCCGCCCGCGCAGGGTGGGCAGGCCCCGTCGGCGCAGGGTGCCGGGCCGACCCCGCCCGCTCCGCCGGCCGGCCCGCCGCAGCCGGCGCCCGGCTACGGCTACCCGCAGCAGCCGGCCGGCCCGTACGCTCCGCCGCAGCAGCCGGGCCCGTACCAGCAGCAGCCGCAGAACCCGTACGCGCAGCCGGGCTCCCCCGCGCAGCCGGGCCCCTACGCGCAGCCCGGCCCGTACAGCCAACCGGGCCCGTACGGTCAGCCCGGCTCGTACGGCCAGCAGCCCGGCTACGGCTACCCGCAGCCGCAGGTTCCGGGGGGCCCCGGCACCCCGCCGCCCGCCGGCGGCTCCCGCAACCCCTTCAAGGGACGGCCCGCGGCCGTCGTCAGTGCGGCCGCGGCCGGTCTGCTGGTGGTCGGCGGTGCCGTATGGGCCGTGACCGGCAGCGGTGACGACCAGGAGCAGCAGAAGAAGCCGGTCGCCGAGCACAGCTCCGCGAGCGCACCGGTCGACCCCGGGGACGGCCGCGGCGCCGGCGACGAGGAGCCAGAGGACCTCAACGCGGGCCGCAAGCCCGGAGAGTCCCGCGTCCTGTGGTACAAGTCGGCCCCGGACGCCCCCAAGGGCGGCGCCGAGGCCCCCGGCATGTGGGTCACCGACAAGACGGTGGTCAAGCCCGCCTACAAGCAGCTCTTCGCCTACAACGTCGACGACGGCAGGCCGACCTGGGACCCGATCTCCTTCCCGCAGCAGATCTGCGCCGTGACCCCGGTCAAGTCGTCCGACGACAAGGTCGTCGTGGCCTACGAGAGCCGCAACGGCGGCAGCACCCACTGCGACCAGCTCCAGCAGATCGACCTGAACACCGGGAAGAAGGGCTGGAGCACGAAGCTCACCAGGGGTGACGGCGTCTTCGACAGCACGGTCACCATCAGCCTGACCATCAGCGGCACGACGCTCGTGGCGGGCCGCCAGCTGTCCGCTGTCGCCTACGACATCGACACCGGACAGAAGCTGTACGACAAGAAGAAGTACGGCGCCGGCTGCTTCCCCGCCGGGTTCGCGGGCAGCACCCGGCTGATCCAGGTCGCGTCCTGCGGCGCCGGCGGCAGCAACGAACACGACGAGGTACAGGAACTCGACCCGGCCACCGGCAAGGTGAAGTGGACCCGCGTCCTCCCCAAGGGCTGGAGTGTCCGGCGCGCCTTCTCCGTCGACCCGTTGGTGCTGTACTCCACCCACGAGGGCGACGAGCGCGCCAACATCTCCGTCCTGGACACCAAGGGCGGCATCCGCAGCCAGGTCGACGTCAAGGACAGCATCGAGCCCCAGTGCGGCTGGCCGGGCCTGACCCGCAACCTGCAGGGCTGCTCGGGCGTGGCCGCCGACGCGAACGCCCTGTACCTGCCGACCGCGGTGACCATGGGCGCCAACGAGATCGTCGCGGTCGACCTGGACACCGGCAAGGAGAAGTGGCGGGTGAAATCCCCGACCCAGACCTCCATGCAGCCCATCAAGACGGAGAGCGGGAAGCTCATCGCCTACGTCGAGCCGTCGTACGTCCAGGGCGGCCAGGTGGTGTCCATCGAGTCGGCCGGTTCCTCCCACACCCCGGTCAAGCTGCTGCAGAACCCGGAGGGCACCGCGGAGATCGAGAACGGTTTCTTCCGCAAGAACATCGACTGGGTCGGCGGGCGCTTCTTCATCTCCAGCGCCCAGCTGAACGGCAGCGACGAGGCCGAGGAAAAGCTGATGATGGCCTTCGGCAAGTAGCCTGCCGTACCGCTCGTCCCGGCCGGTGTGCCGCCCGGCCCCGAAGGGCGGACCGCGACTCGTGAACGCGATCCGCCGCCGGGGCCGCACCTCCGCCGCGCCCTGCCCCGCCCTTCGCCGTCCCGTTTCGCCTCCAACCGCTTCCCCGAGGTACACGTGTCATGACCCAGCCACCCCCGCCGCCGGAGAACTCCTCCGACGACCGCCCGTCCCAGCCCCCGAAGCCGCCGTCCGCCCCCCAGACCCCGCCCACGCCTCCGCAGGGCACGGGGCCGACTCCGCCTGCCCCGCCGGCCGGTCCGCCGCAGCCGGCGCCCGGTTACGGCTACCCGCAGGCGCCCCAGCCGCCCGCACCGCCCGCCGGTTACGGCTACCCGCAGGCGCCCCAGCCGCCCGCACCGCCCGCACCGCCCGCCGGTTACGGCTACCCGCAGGCCCCCCAGCCCCCGCAGCCGCCCGCCGGCTACGGCTATCCCGGGCAGCCGGCCGCACCGAACCCGTACGCCCAGCAGCCGGGACCGTACGGCGGTTCCCCGTACTCCGGCTACGGCTACCCGGGGCAGCCGGGCGCACCGTCCGCCGCGCCGACGGCACCGCAGGCCGGGGGGTCCGGCGGCGGATCGCGCGAGAAGAAGAAGCAGCTGACGATCATCGTGGCGGCCGTGGCCGCGATCGCGCTGATCGTCGGCGGTGGCGTCTGGTACGCCGCCTCCTCCGGCGGCGGCACCAAGCACAGCGCCACGGACGGCAAGGGCGGCGAGTCCGCGGGCAGCGCCAAGGAGAAGGCGCCCGCCGATCCTTCCTCCAGGATCCTGTTCCAGCATGAGAACCCCACGGTGTCGGACTCGATCAGCACCCCCGGCTCCTGGCTGACCGACACGGTCTACGCCAAGACCGGTGTCGCCGAGGTCGCCGGCTACGACCCCGACAAGGGCACCAAGCTGTGGACGATCAAACTTCCCGGCCCGGTCTGCGAGGCCAGCACGCACATGACGGCCGACGGCCGCACGGCGATCCTCTACCAGCCCGCGATGCCCACCGAGGACCGCCCCACGCACGGTTGCAGCCAGATAGCGGCGCTCGACCTCAAGGCCGGCAAGAAGCTGTGGACGCAGACCGTGAAGTCCGGTGACAGCGTGGAGACCTTCGACAACATCACGGTCGGCGAGGACGCCGTGGCCGTGGGCAGCTCCTCCGGCGGCGCCGCCTTCGGCATCGCCGACGGCAAGGCCCGGTGGCTGCCCAAGCCGGACGGCGACTGCCACGACGGCGGGTACGCCGGCGGCGCCAAGCTGGTCGCGGTGCGCGAGTGCGGCACGTACGACGCGCCCGTCCTGCACATCCAGACCGTCGACCCGAAGACCGGCAAGGTGCTCTCCGACTACACGATGGCGGAGGGCATCGAGGACGCATCGGTGATATCCACCGACCCGCTCGTCGTCGCCGCCGACGCCGGCGGCACCGCGAAGGGCAGCGCCGTCTCCGACTTCTACGCCATCGACAACGCCACCGGGAAGTTGCGCACACACATCTCGGTGCCGGGCGACATCTACGCCGTCGACTGCGACATCTTCCACGCCGAGAACTGCACCAACGCCGTCGTCGGCAACGACCGGCTGTACGTGTCGACCGAGCAGCACGGCGGCAGCGCCGACTCCGACACCAACGAGATCGTCGCCTTCGACCTGGCCACGGGCAAGCAGACCGGTCAGCGCGCGGACGCCGGCGACGACTGGGAGATCTATCCGCTGCGCATGGACGGGCCGAACATCATCGCCTACAAGTCCCCGCCGTGGGACAAGGGCGGACAGATCGTCAGCATCGACGGCGAGACCTTCCAGGAGACCGTCCTGATGCAGAACCCGGCCACCCGCGAGGTGCGCGACATCGAGACGAGCTTCTCCCCGGACACCGCCGAGTTCCGCTACGGACAGGGCCGCCTGTTCATGGGGGACGACTACGTCACCAAGCCGTCCTCCTACGGCAAGGACTACCTGGTGGTGGCCTTCGGCACCGACGGCTGACCCGTCCGGCCACCGCCTCACGGCCCCGTCCCCGTCCCCCGGGGGCGGGGCCGTTGTGGGTACAAGGGCGGGACCGGACCCCCGTACGCGGCGGAGCCGGTGCGTAGGCCCGGGCGGGACCGGGCGCGCACCGGGCGTCGGTCCAACGGCCCGTGATCCGTCCGGGCACCGTCCGCACGCGGCCGCAGGTCGGCCAAAGTCCGCCGATCCGGGGCACTTTGCGCCGGTAGGGGCAGCGCGATGGGCGGCGAGCGTGTAGCTTCCGGAACATGGAGGGCCGGTGTGCCGGGGGGCCACCGGATGTGGGGGTGCCGGCGACTCCTTCGAGGGATCCGGCGGGCATCCCCGGCTGCGTACGCAGGGGGGACTGGGGGGTTGTTCGATGGGAGTGCGGCTCATGGTGGTCGACGACCACCGACTGCACGCCGAGGCGCTGGCCTCGGCACTGAAGCTGCGCGGGCACCGGGTGCTGGCCGCCGCGGCGCCGGCCGCGGGCGCGGCGGACCTGGTGATCAACCGTGCGCCGGAGGTGTGCCTGCTGGGCACGGCGACCCCCGCCGAGCCGGGCACGTTCGAACCCGTGGTCCGGATCAAGCGGGAGCGTCCGCAGATCGCGGTGGTCGTGCTGGGGCCGGTGCCCTCACCGCGCGGTATCGCCGCCGCGTTCGCCGCGGGAGCCTCCGGCTATGTGCGGCACGACGAGCGCATCGAGGGTGTGGAGCGGGCGATCACGAAAGCGCGGGCAGGGGAGGCGGCGGTGGCCCCGCAGTTGCTGCAGGGGGCCTTCGGCGAGCTGCTGAACCCGCCCGACCAGGCCGACGACGAGGGGCAGCGGCTGCTGGGGATGCTGACCCCGCGGGAGGCGGAGGTGCTGGTCAGGATCGCCGAGGGCGAGGACACCCGGCTGATCGCGGCGGGCATGGGCATCGCGCCGAGCACGGCCCGCACCCATGTGCAGCGGGTGCTGATGAAGCTGGGGGTGGGCTCACGTCTGGAGGCGGCGGCTCTGGCGGCCCGCACGGGGCTGCTGGACCGGGTGAGCAGCCGGCGCGGCGGATGAGCCGAGGCCCTGCCGTGGCCCGCGTCCGCCGCGTGGGCGGAGGGTGCGGGGCCGACGGCAGGGCCTCGGCGTGAAGGTGCTGTGACGGAGCGGGATGTTACTCGGACTCCGGCTCCTCCGGCGTGGTCGTGGGGCGCAGTTTCAGCCACACCAGGAAGAACGCGCCCAGGATCAGCATGCCGATCCCGGTCCACAGGTTGATGTTCACTCCCTGCGCCTTGTCGATGGCCTGCTGGGAGTCGGTGAGACCGGTGATGGTGATGATGACGCCGTACACCACGAACAGTCCGCCGATGATCCGGCGCAGGTCGAAGATGCGTGCGGCGGTCGCGGACTTGCTCTCCAGTTCCTCGACCTCGCGCTGGACGTCGTGCTCGGTGCCCGCGGGGCGGTGTGCGGCGTTCTCGGACTCGGACATGGTCTTCCAATCCTCCCGCGATCAGATCGAGAACGGGATGTAGCAGACGGCGGCGAGGACGACGGCGCCCCAGCCGAGCAGCGCGGGCTTGCGGTACCAGGCCTCGTCACCGGGCGCGGGCGGCTCGGCGACCCCCGGCGACCTGGTGCCGTAGACCAGGCCCTGCAGCTCCTGCTCCGGCTTGGGCTCGGTGAACAGCGACACGGCCACCATCACCACCGCGCCGGCGACGAATCCGGCGATCGCGGAGACGAAGTTGGCGCCCTGGTCGGAGGGGATGTCGACGATGCCGTTCTTGTACAGCACGAAGTAGTTGACCATCGCGGCGGCGGTGCCGGCGAGCAGACCCCAGAAGCCGGACTTCATCGAGGCGCGCTTCCAGAACATGCCGATGATGAACACCACGAACATCGGCACGTTGAAGAAGGAGAACAGCGTCTGCAGGTAGCTCATGATGTTCGAGAACGACGACGCCAGGAACGCCGTCCCGATGGAGGCGAGCACGCCGATCGCGGTGATGAGCCGGCCGAAGCGCACGTAGTAGCCGTCCTCGCGGTCCTTGACCACGTACCGGGCCCAGATGTCGGTGGTGAACACCGTGTTGAACGACGACACGTTGGCCGCCATGCCCGCCATGAAGGCGGCGAGCAGACCGGTGACCGCGATGCCCAGGACGCCGTTGGGCAGCAGTTCCTGCATCAGGTAGGGGATGGCGTCGTTGTACTGCAGCCCGGAGGCGGAGGTGCCGATCTTGGGCACCAGGACCGCGGCGGCCAGGCCGGGGATCATCACCAGGAAGACGATGAAGATCTTCGGGAAGGCGGCGATCAGCGGGGTGCGCTGGGCGGCGGAGAGGTTCTTCGCCGACAGGGCGCGCTGCACCTCGGCGAAGTTGGTCGTCCAGTAGCCGAAGGACAGGACGAAGCCGAGGCCGAGGACGATGGTGAGCCAGTTCGCGCCGAGCGGGTTGGCCTCACCGATGCCGGTGCCGCCCCACGCGGTGACGAAGTCGTGGCCGTGGGTGGCGGTCAGCTTGTCGGTCAGGCCGTCCCAGCCGCCGACCTTCTTCAGGCTCAGCACCACGATCGGGATGAGGGCCGCGAGGATCACGAAGAACTGCAGCACCTCGTTGTAGATCGCGGAGGACAGGCCGCCGAGGGTGATGTAGGCCAGCACGAAGAAGCCGGCGACGACGATCGCCACCCACTGCGGCCAGCCCAGCAGGGCCTCGACGACGATCGCGAGGGCGTAGAGGTTGACGCCCGCGATCAGGATGGCGGCAAAAGCGAACAGGATCGAACTGAGCAGGTGCGCGCCCTTGTCGAACCGCAGCAGCAGGAACTCGGGGACGGAGCGGACCTTGCTGCCGTAGTAGAACGGCATCATCACCAGGCCGAGGAACACCATGGCCGGGATGGCGCCGATCCAGTACCAGTGCACGGTGTAGGCGCCGTACTGCGCGCTGTTGGCCGCCATGCCGAGGATCTCGGTGGCGGCCAGGTTGGCGGAGATGAACGCCAGGCCGGTGATCCAGGCGGGCAGCGACCGTCCGGAGAGGAAGAAGTCCAGGCTGGTCTTCACCGAGCGGCGCGCGGCGAAGCCGATGCCCAGGACGACGGCGAAGTAGATGCCGAGGATCGCGTAGTCCAGCCCGTTGGTGGGGAGGCGTAGCTCCGCCGCCAGGTACGCGGGCGCGTATGTGGGGGTGTGCATGAGTACTCGCTTCGTTGCGCGAACTGATCCAGCCGGGAACCTACGCTCTTGTGTTCAGAAAATGAACACTTGTGTTGGTGGTCTTTGTTTGATTGTGATGTAAGCGTGGCGTAAACGAGTGGTGATCTTGTCCAGGCGTGCCGGAGTCGGGTGGCGACGAGGATCCGGCCTTCGGTGATTGGTTGTGGCGTGTTATGTTTGATTGTGTTGGTTGATGGAGCGTGGAGCTAGGCCTCCAGTGGGGAGTCCACCCGTGAAGAAGACCTCGACCCGGCTCGCCGACGGTCGTGAGCTCATCTACTACGACCTGCGGGACGACACCGTGCGGGACGCGGTCGACCGACGGCCGCTGGAGCGGACCGTCACCACCTCCGAGATCCGCCACGACGTCCTGCTCGGCGACGCGGTCGCCGTGGCCTCCCACCGCCAGGGCCGCACCTACCACCCGCCGGCCGACGAATGCCCGCTGTGCCCCACCCGCGGCGACCACCTCACCGAGATACCCGACTCCGCCTACGACGTGGTGGTCTTCGAGAACCGCTTCCCGTCCCTGGCCGGCGACTCCGGCCGCTGCGAGGTCGTCTGCTTCACCTCCGACCACAACGCCTCCTTCGCCGACCTGACCGACGAGCAGGCCCGCCTCGTCCTCGACGCCTGGACCGACCGCACCGGCGAGCTGTCCCAGCTGCCCTCGGTCAAGCAGGTGTTCTGCTTCGAGAACCGCGGTGAGGAGATCGGCGTCACCCTCGGCCACCCGCACGGCCAGATCTACGCCTATCCCTTCGTCACCCCGCGCACCACGCTGATGCTGCGCTCCCTGGCCGCCCACAAGAAGGCCACCGGTGGCGAGAACCTCTTCGACGCCGTGCTGGAGCGGGAACTCGCCGGCGAGCGGGTCGTGCTCACCACCGACCACTGGGTCGCCTTCGTCCCGTACGCCGCGCACTGGCCCTACGAGGTCCACCTCTACCCGCGCCGCCGCGTCCCCGACCTGAGGGCGCTGGACGAGGGGGCCCGCACGGAGTTCCCCCAGGTCTATCTGGAACTCTTGAGGCGCTTCGACCGGATCTTCGACGGTGAGGACGGGCAGAGCACCGGGAGCACCCGCCCCACGCCCTACATCGCGGCCTGGCACCAGGCCCCGTTCGGCGCGCTGGACGGCTTCGACGGCGTGGTCCGCGAGGACTTCGCCCTGCACCTGGAGCTTTTCACCATCCGCCGTACGTCCGGCAAGCTGAAGTTCCTCGCGGGTTCCGAGTCGGGCATGAGCGTGTTCATCAACGACGTGCCGCCGGAGCGCGCGGCCGAGCGACTGCGAGAGGTGGCCAGCCGATGAGCGGCAAGTATCTGGTGACGGGCGGTGCGGGGTATGTCGGGAGCGTGGTGGCCCAGCATCTGCTCGAGGCGGGGCACGAGGTCGTCGTGCTCGACAACCTGTCCACGGGCTTCCGTGAGGGCGTGCCCGCCGGCGCCGCCTTCATCGAGGGCGACATCCGCGACGCCGGCCGGTGGCTGGACGACTCCTTCGACGCCGTCCTGCACTTCGCGGCCTTCTCCCAGGTCGGCGAGTCGGTGGTGAAGCCGGAGAAATACTGGGACAACAACGTCGGCGGCACCATGGCGCTGCTCGCCGCGATGCGCGAGGCGGGCGTGCGCACCCTGGTGTTCTCCTCCACCGCCGCCACCTACGGCGAACCGGCCGGCGTCCCGATCACCGAGACCGACCCGACCGCCCCCACCTCCCCCTACGGCGCCTCCAAGCTGGCCGTCGACCACATGATCACCGGTGAGGCGGCCGCCCACGGTCTCGGCGCGGTCTCGCTGCGCTACTTCAACGTCGCCGGCGCCTACGGCGCCTACGGCGAGCGCCACGACCCCGAGTCCCACCTCATCCCGCTCGTGCTGCAGGTCGCCCTCGGCCGCCGCGAGACCATCTCCGTCTTCGGCGACGACTACCCCACCCCGGACGGCACCTGCGTCCGCGACTACATCCACGTCGCCGACCTCGCCGAGGCCCACCTGCTGGCCCTGCGCGCCGCCCGTCCCGGCGAGCACCTGATCTGCAACCTCGGCAACGGCAACGGCTTCTCCGTCCGCGAGGTGATCGACACGGCCCGCAAGGTCACCGGCCACCCCATCCCCGAGGTCGTGGCCCCGCGCCGCGGCGGCGACCCGGCGGTCCTGGTCGCCTCGGCCGCCGCCGCCCGCGAGAAGCTCGGCTGGAACCCCTCCCGTGCGGACCTGGCGGACATCATCGCGGACGCCTGGGAGTTCGCACAGCACATCGCGAAGGAGCGGTAAGTGGCGGCAGAGCACGCTCAGCAGGTGCGGGAGGGCTTCACCGCGCTGTACGGCACCGAACCGGACGGCGTATGGGCCGCCCCGGGCCGGGTCAACCTCATCGGCGAGCACACCGACTACAACGACGGCTTCGTCATGCCGTTCGCCCTGCCGCACACCGCCGTCGCCGCCGTCGCCCTGCGCCACGACGGGGTGTTGCGGCTGCACTCGGCGGACATGCCGTCCGACCCGGTCGAGCTGCGGATCGCCGACCTCGCACCCGAGACCGCCGACGGCTGGACCGCCTACCCGGCAGGCGTGGTGTGGGCGCTGCGCCAGGCCGGCCACGAGGTGCCCGGCGCCGACGTGCACCTGGCCTCCACCGTGCCCTCCGGGGCCGGCCTGTCCTCCTCGGCCGCGCTGGAGGTCGTCGTCGCCCTCGCCCTGAACGACCTGTGCGGACTGGGCCTGAAGCGCTGGCAGCTGGCCCGCCTGTGCCAGCGTGCCGAGAACATCTACGTCGGCGCCCCCACCGGCATCATGGACCAGACGGCCGCCGCCTGCTGCCAGGCCGGCCACGCCCTGTTCCTCGACACCCGCGACCTGTCCCAGCGTCAGATCCCCTTCGACCTGGCCGCCCAGGGCCTGCGCCTGCTGGTGGTGGACACCCAGGTCAAGCACGCCCACAGCGAGGGCGAGTACGGCAAGCGCCGCGCCGGCTGCGAGAAGGGCGCGGCCCTGCTGGGCGTGGACGCCCTGCGCGACGTGCCCTGCGACGGCCTGGACGCCGCCCTGGACCGGCTGGGCGACGAGGAGGAGGTCCGCCGCCTGGTGAAGCACGTCGTCACCGAGAACCGGCGCGTGGAACGCGTGGTGTCCCTGCTGGAGTCCGGCGAGACCCGCGCCATCGGCCCGCTGCTGACCGAGGGCCACGCCTCGCTCCGCGACGACTTCCGCATCTCCTGCGCGGAACTCGACCTGGTCGTCGACACCGCACTGGCCTCCGGCGCCCTGGGCGCCCGGATGACCGGCGGCGGCTTCGGCGGCTCGGCGATCGTCCTGGCCGAGGCGGACGACGTGCCCGCCCTCACCAAGGCCTTCGAGGACGCCTTCACGCACGCCGGTTTCACGGCCCCGCGCGTCTTCGAGGCCGTGCCCTCCGCGGGCGCACGACGCCTCGTGTGAGGGCCGCTCACCGAGGCCGACCGCTGCCGGGCCGGCCGGGTGGTGCCCCCGCCCGGCCGGCCGCGCGCCGTGATCGCACTACGATCGAGCGGTCCCCCGCGCAAGGAGCCATCACCGGTGACCGCCGTCCTTCCCGCCTCCACCAAGCCCACCGGGCTCGGTGACGTCGAGCTGCTGCCCCGTGTCGAACAGGGCGAGCAGCTGCACGCACTGCTGTGGCGGGCGGGCCCGGGCATGCGGATGATCAGCACCGCCGTGCTCGGCGGCGGCCTCGGCGAACGGCACTGGGTCCTCAACGCCCAGGTGCCCCACGGCTACCGGCGCACCGACCCCGACCGCCACCTCGCCGAGCTGGCCGCCCGAGCCGGCCTGCACGGTCCGGGCGTCGGCCTGATGACCGCGGCCGACGTCTCCGGCTACGGCCACGCGACGGACGGCGGAACCGAGGCCGTGGTCACCGCGGGCATCTCCGTCCGGGGCTGGGCCGCCTCCCCGGCCGAGGGGACGTCCCTGCCCGCCCGGCCCGGCACCATCAACATCGTCGCGGCCCTCCCCGTGCCGCTGACCGACGCCGCCCTGGTCAACGCGGTCACCACCGCCACCGAAGCCAAGGTGCAGGCACTCGTGGAGGCCGGCCTCGACTGCTCCGGCACCCCCACCGACGCCGTGTGCGTGGCCGCCCCCGCCCCCACCGCCGGCACGACCCCCCACGCCTTCGCCGGCCCCCGCTCCGAGTGGGGCGCCCGCCTCGCCCGCGCCGTCCACCGCGCGGTGCACGCCGCCCTGCCCCAGGGCTGAACAGCGGACGGGCGGCAGGCGGGACTACACCTGATACTGCCCGACCTCCAGGAAGTACCGCAGCGCCTCGGGGGAGCCGTCGTCGAGCGCCCGGTTCGCGGCAGCGCGCAGGGCGTCGCTGGTGTCGGGCTTGCCGAGGATCGTGACGATGGCGACGCGGTCGTCCTCCCACTGGGCGTTGCGGTAGCCGGTTTCGAGGAAAGCGCGTGCGTCCTCGGCCGTGCCGTCGAGGGCCTTCGCAGCCGCCTCGCGGACGGCCACGCCGCTGTCGGGCTTGCCGAGGATCGTGACGATGGCGACGCGGTCGTCCTCCCACTGGGCGTTGCGGTAGCCGGTTTCGAGGAAAGCGCGTGCGTCCTCGGCCGTGCCGTCGAGGGCCTTCGCAGCCGCCTCGCGGACGGCCACGCCGCTGTCGGGCTTGCCGAGGATGGTGGCGATGGCGACGCGGTCGTCCTCCCACTGGGCGTTGCGGTAGCCGGTTTCGAGGAAAGCGCGTGCGTCCTCGGCCGTGCCGTCGAGGGCCTTCGCAGCCGCCTCGCGGACGGCCACGCCGCTGTCGGGCTTGCCGAGGATGGTGGCGATGGCGACGCGGTCGTCCTCCCACTGCGCGCCGCGATACCCGTTCTTGAGGAAGGCACGCATGTCGTCGGCCGTGCCCTCCAGGGCCTTGGTGCCCTCGCGGTGGACCGCCTTGCCGCTCTCCGGCCTGTCGAGGATGCGCTCGATCTCGGCGCGCAGCTCCTCCTCCGACATCCGGTCGTAGGGCGACTGGTCGTCCGAGGACTGCGGAGCAGCGGTCGCCGTCGCCGTGGTGACCGCGGGGGCCGCCGTGTCGGCGGCGAAGGACGGAGTCGCCATGAGCAGGGCCGGGGCCAGGGCGCTCGCGGCCAGGACCAGGGCGGTGCGGGTCGGTCTCATGTCGTGGATCCCCCTTCGTCGGGCAGGGACAGGACAGGCCGGACCGCCGGCGGTCGCGCCTGCGGACGCCGTACGACGTCCGCAGACGGCCCCGGTGGTGCGTGTCCTGCCGCGGTGATCACATCGTGCCCGCGCGCCCCTGCCCGGTTCATTGCCCGAACCGGGCAGCGATGACCGGCAGTTCGTTGCCGACCGGCGGTAAGCAGCCCCCCTGTTCGCCGTCCCGTGCCGCCTACGCCAAAGACTTGATCATGGTGTACTCGGTGACGCCCGGCGGATAGTCGGGGATCGCGCACGCCACCGTGTAGCCGTGCCGGCGGTAGAAGTCAGGGGCCTGGAAGTCCCAGGTCTCCAGGCGGACACCGATGCACGAGCGCTCCTCGCGGGCGATGCGCTCGGCGTGCCGGAGCAGCCGCGAACCGAGGCCCGCGCCCCGGTGCGGGGCGTCCACCCAGAGGTAGGTCACGTGCAGCCAGCGTGCCCAGGTGCGGCTCACCAGGCCGCCGGCCAGGGCGCCGGAGTCGTCCGTCGCCCACACGTGCAACGGCTCCTCGTGGCCGTCGGGGGACGTCCGCAGCGCGGCCAGCACCGGGGAGGCGGCGGTGTTCGTGTCGCGGAGGCGGGAACGCAGCAGTTCGCGGCGCTCGGCGTCCACTTGGGCTTCGATACGGAACATGCGGCACACCCTAGGCCGCACCGTGTGGTCACTTCCGGCGAATTGCCTTTTCCTCCCGGCGCCCGGCCGTACTCTGAAGAGCGGTACCGGTGGGGGCCGGTACCGATCAGGGGGCGAGACAGCCGGGTACGGCGCCTCGAGTGGGGGTAGCCATTCCGCATGGCGGCGGCCGTGCGGTCGCGGCGACCACCGGACGCCGTACCCGGGCCCTGGCCGGCCGTGCGTCCGCCCGTCCTGATGGCCGCGGTCCCCTGCTCCGCCGGGAGCTCGGGGAAGGGGGGTTCAGTGCGTCGCATCCGAGTCCTGGTCGTGGACGACCACCGCATCTTCGCCGAGTCGCTCGCCGCCGCCCTGGCCGCCGAGCCGGACGTCGACGTGTCCGCGGCCGGTTCGGGACCGGCGGCGCTGCGCTGCCTGGAGCGGGCGGTCGCCGACAACCGCCGTTTCGACGTGCTGCTCATCGACGCCGACCTCGGGCAGAGCGCCACCGGCCAGCGGGGCACCGCGCCGGTGCAGCCGGTGCCGGACGGCGACGCCGGACGGCTGGTGGACGGCATCTCCCTGGTCGCCGGGGTGCGCGAGACCCACCCGGGGGTGCGGACGGTGGTGCTCGCCGAGAAGGACGACCCGCGCCGGGCCGCGCTCGCCCTGCAGGCCGGTGCCTCGGGCTGGGTGGCCAAGGACAGCTCGCTGTCCCGGCTGCTCACCGTCATCCGCGGGGTGCTGCGCGACGAGACGCATCTGCCGCCGGCCCTGCTCACCGGCGTGCTGCGCGAACTGACCACCGCCCGCAAGCACCGCACCGAGAGCGAGCGTCTGGTGGAGTCGCTGACCCCGCGCGAGCGGGAGGTGCTGCGGTGCATGGTGGCGGGACTGGGGCGCAAGGCCGTCGCCGAGCGCCTGTATCTGTCCCCGCACACCGTCCGCACCCATATGCAGAACGTGCTGGGCAAGCTCGGGGTGCACTCCACGCTCGCCGCGGTGGCCCTGGCCCGCCGGGCCGGCGTGGGCCCGGCCGACCTGAACGGCAGCGGATCAGCCGGGGATGTTGTCGAACGGGGCGGTCAGCCGGCGTAGCAGCCCGGCCAGCTCCGTGCGCTGGGCGGGGGACAGCTCGCTCAGGATCGCCCGCTCCTGCGCCAGCAGCCCCGCCAGCGACCGGTCCGCGCGGTCGCGGCCCTCGTCCGTGAGCCGGACGAGCACCCCACGCCGGTCACTGGGGTCGGGCAGCCGCTCCACCAGGCCCTTCTGCGCCAGCCGGTCGATACGGTTGGTCATCGTGCCCGAGGTGACCAGCGTCTGGGTCAGCAGCTGCCCCGGCGAGAGCTGATACGGCGCGCCCGCCCGCCGGAGCGCGGTCAGCACGTCGAACTCCCACGGCTCCAGGCTGTGCTCGGAGAAGGCCAGACGACGTGCACGGTCCAGGTGCCGGGCCAGTCTGCTGACCCGGCTGAGCACCTCGAGCGGTTCCACGTCGAGGTCCGGGCGCTCCCGGCGCCACGCTGCGACCAGCCGATCGACCTCGTCCTCCATGCCGGTCAGTGTAGTGGTTGTGTCGACATGAAGTCTCTTGATGTCGTCCTTCTTGACGTCGAGATAACTGCGCGGCAGGGTGGACCGCAGACCGCAAGGAGCCGTCATGACCGAGCACAGCCCCGCCTGGGACCCCGCCCAGTACCTGCGTCACGCCGACCACCGCGCCCGCCCCTTCACCGACCTGCTGGCCCGCATCCCCGACCTGCCCGCGCAGAGGCAGGGCCGGCCGCCCCGCATCGCCGACCTCGGCTGCGGCCCCGGCAACGTCACCGCGCTGCTCGCCGCCCGCTGGCCCACCGCCCGCATCACCGGCTACGACACCTCCCGCGAGATGCTCGACCGGGCGGAAGCGGAACACGCCGGCCCCACCCCGGGCGGCGGACGCCTCGACTTCGCCACCGCCGACGCCCGCACCTGGACCCCGGCCGAACCCTGCGACCTGATCGTCAGCAACGCCACCCTGCAATGGGTGCCGGGCCACCTGGACCGTTTCGCGGACTGGGTGGCGGCCCTGCGGCCCGGCGGCACCTTCGCCTTCCAGGTCCCCGGCAACTTCACCGCACCCAGCCACAGCCTCATGCGCGAGCTGGCCGACTCCCCGCGCTACCGGCACCGCCTGGCCGGCGTGCTGCGCCACGCCGACGCCGTGCACACCCCCGGGACGTATCTGCAGCACCTGACCTCGCTGGGCTGCACCGCGGACGTGTGGGAGACCACCTACCTGCATCTGCTGCCCGGCGAGGACCCGGTCCTGGACTGGGTGAAGGGCACCGGGCTGCGGCCCGTGCTGACCGCGCTGGCCGACGAGCCGGAGCTGCGGGAGGCGTTCCTCGCCGAGTACACCGACGCCCTCCGCGCGGCCTACCCGCCCGGCCCGCACGGCACGGTGTTCCCCTTCCGCCGCATCTTCGCCGTGGCCCGCCGCACGGACGGGTGAGCGCCGGGGGCGGGGACGTGCGCCGGGAATGCCGGGGCCGAGCGTCCCCTCGGCCGTCAGCTCTTCCGGTGCCCTATCAGCCGCGGCTTCGGCTCCAGCCCGTCCAGGCCGTGCCAGGCCAGGTTCACCAGATGGGCCGCCACCTCCGCCTTCTTCGGGCGGCGCACGTCCAGCCACCACTGCCCGGTCAGCGCCACCATCCCCACCAGGGCCTGCGCGTACAGCGGGGCCAGCTTGGGGTCGAAGCCGCGGGACTTGAACTCGCGGCCCAGGATGTCCTCCACCTGGGTGGCGATGTCCGAGATGAGGGAGGCGAAGGAACCCGTGGACTGGGGGATGGGGGAGTCACGGACCAGGATGCGGAACCCGTCCGTGTACTCCTCGATGTAGTCCAGCAGGGCGAACGCCGCCTGCTCGCACAGCTCACGCGGGTGGCCGGCGGTCAGCGAGCCGGTCACCATGTCCAGCAGCCGCCGCATCTCCCGGTCCACCACGACCGCGTACAGCCCCTCCTTGCCGCCGAAGTGCTCGTACACCACCGGCTTGGACACCCCGGCCTTCGCCGCGATCTCCTCCACCGAGGTGCCCTCGAAACCCTTCGCCGCGAAGAGGGTGCGCCCGATCTCCAGAAGCTGCTGACGGCGCTGGGCGCCCGTCATCCGGGTGCGGCGCACCCGCCGCGGCTTGTCGTTGCTGGGAATGCTGCTGGAGTCGGTCGCCACGGCTCCATCATGCCGCTTCGGCCGGAGTCCTCCGCCGCCGGGAGCCGCCACCGTCGGTGTTGCGGCGCGCATCGATACGCGAGCGTGACGGCCAGCGCACGTCATAGGCCCAGCCGAGCTGCTCGAACCAGCGGATGATCCGCGCCGAGGAGTCCAGCTGCCAGCGCTCCACTCCGTGCCGGGCGGAGGTCGGGTCGGCGTGGTGCAGGTTGTGCCAGGACTCGCCGCAGGACAGGATCGCCAGCCACCACACGTTGCCCGAGCGGTCCCGCGACTTGAACGGCTGCTTGCCCACCGCATGGCAGATCGAGTTGATCGACCACGTCACGTGGTGCAGCAACGCCACCCGGACGAGCGACCCCCAGAAGAACGCGGTGAACGCACCCCACCACGACCAGGTGACCAGTCCGCCGATCAGCGGAGGCGTCAGCAGCGACACCGTCGTCCACAGCACGAACTGCCGGGAGATCCGCCGCATCGTCGGATCCTTCAGCAGATCGGGCGCGTACTTGTCCTGCGGGGTCTGCTCCTCGTCGAACATCCAGCCCACATGCGCCCAGAACAGGCCCTTCAGCAGCGCCGGGATCGTCTCCCCGTACCGCCACGGCGAGTGCGGGTCCCCCTCGTGGTCGGAGAACTTGTGGTGCCGGCGGTGGTCCGCCACCCAGCGCACCAGCGGCCCCTCCACCGCCATCGACCCCGCGATCGCCAGCGCGATCCTCAGCGGCCGCCGGGCCTTGAAGGACCCGTGCGTGAAGTGCCGGTGGAAGCCGATCGTGATGCCGTGACAGCCCAGGAAGTAGAAGAAGACGAGCAGGCCCAGATCCAGCCAGCTCACCCCCCAGCCCCAGGCCAGCGGCACCGCCGCCAGCAGGGCCAGGAACGGCACGACGATGAACAGCAACAGCGTGATCTGCTCGATCGACCGCTTCTGCTCACCGCCCAGCGTCCCGGAGGGCAGCGGCTCGGCCGCCGCTCCTGCTTGGTCGATCACGTCGGAGGAGCTTGTGGTCATGGGCGTCCCCTGGGGAGTCGAGGGTCGAGACAGGTGCCGGAGGATCGCAACCCACCAGCTCCCTACGGTTCCGTAACCTACGGCATCGTAAGTATGGCAGTGCGTCGCCTCCCGGCAAGAGCCCCTGGCCTGCGCGTCCCACCCGACACCTAGACTTGGGGTCGGTCGGACAGCGCGGTCCGCTCTGAAGATTTGTTCCCGGATGCCCGGCCCGTATGCGGTTGCCGCTTTGCGGCACCCGTCCGGGTCCCCCCTCCCAGACGACCCCGCCCGTCGCCCCTCACCGCCTCCTCACCGAGGAGCCGCCGGTGCGACGGACCTTCTGAGACTGCAAGGAGCCGCACCTGTGAGCAGTGCCGACGACCGGACCACCGCCAGTAGCGAGCTGCGCGCCGACATCCGCCGACTGGGGGACCTCCTCGGGGAGACCCTGGTCCGGCAGGAAGGTCCCGAACTCCTCGACCTGGTGGAGAAGGTCCGCCGACTCACCCGGGAGGACGGCGAAGCCGCCGCCGAACTGCTGCGCGGCACCGAACTGGAGACCGCGGCCAAGCTGGTGCGCGCCTTCTCCACCTACTTCCACCTGGCCAACGTCACCGAACAGGTCCACCGCGGCCGCGAGCTGCGCGCCCGCCGCGCCGCCGAGGGCGGCCAGCTCGCCCGCACCGTGGACCGGCTGAAGGACGCCGACCCCGAGCACCTCCGCCAGACCGTGCGGAACCTGAACGTCCGCCCGGTGTTCACCGCCCACCCCACCGAGGCCGCCCGCCGCTCGGTGCTGAACAAGCTGCGCCGGATCGCGGCGCTGCTGGAGACCCCGGTCGTCGCCTCCGACCGGCGTCGCCTGGACCGTCGCCTGGCGGAGAACATCGACCTGGTCTGGCAGACCGACGAGCTGCGCGTGGTCCGTCCCGAACCCACCGACGAGGCCCGCAACGCCGTCTACTACCTGGACGAACTCCACGCCGAGGCGGTCGGCGACGTCCTGGAGGACCTCACCGCCGAACTCGAACGCATCGGCATCACCCTCCCGGACGACACCCGCCCGCTCACCTTCGGCACCTGGATCGGCGGCGACCGCGACGGCAACCCCAACGTGACCCCCGAGGTCACCTGGGACGTGCTGATCCTCCAGCACGAACACGGCATCAACGACGCGCTCGACATGATCGACGAGCTGCGCGGATTCCTGTCCAACTCCATCCGCTACACCGGCGCCACCGAGGAACTCCTAGCCTCCCTCCAGGCCGACCTGGACAACCTCCCCGAGATCAGCCCCCGCTACAAGCGGCTCAACGCCGAGGAGCCCTACCGGCTCAAGGTCACCTGCGTCCGCCAGAAGCTCGTCAACACCAAGCAGCGCCTGGCCAAGGGCACCCCGCACGAAGCAGGCCGCGACTACCTCGGCACCGCGGAACTCCTCGCCGACCTGCGCCTGATCCAGGAGTCGCTGCGCGTCCACCGCGGTGGCCTGTTCGCCGACGGCCGGCTGGCCCGCACCATCCGCACCCTGGCCGCCTTCGGCCTGCAGCTGGCCACCATGGACGTCCGCGAACACGCCGACGCCCACCACCACGCCCTCGGCCAGCTCTTCGACCGGCTCGGCGAGGAATCCTGGCGCTACGCCGACATGCCCCGCGAGTACCGCACCAAGCTGCTCGCCAAGGAACTCCGCTCCCGCCGCCCCCTCGCCCCCACCCCCGCACCCGTCGACGCCGCCGGGCAGAAGACCCTCGGCGTGTTCCGGACGATCAAGCGGGCGCTGGAGGTGTTCGGGCCCGAGGTCGTCGAGTCCTACGTCATCTCGATGTGCCAGGGCGCCGACGACGTGTTCGCGGCCGCGGTCCTCGCCCGCGAGGCCGGACTGATCGACCTGCACGCCGGCTGGGCGAAGATCGGGATCGTGCCGCTGCTGGAGACCACCGAGGAACTCCGCGCCGCCGACACCATCCTCGAGGACATGCTCTCCGACCCCTCCTACCGGCGCCTGGTCGCCCTCCGGGGGGATGTGCAGGAGGTCATGCTCGGCTACTCGGACTCCTCGAAGTTCGGCGGCATCACCACCTCCCAGTGGGAGATCCACCGCGCCCAGCGCCGCCTGCGCGACGTCGCCCACCGCTACGGGGTGCGCCTGCGCCTCTTCCACGGCCGGGGCGGCACCGTCGGCCGGGGCGGCGGCCCCACCCACGACGCGATCCTCGCCCAGCCCTGGGGCACCCTG
Source organism: Streptomyces thermoviolaceus (assembly GCF_045209695.1). Lineage (NCBI taxonomy): Bacteria > Bacillati > Actinomycetota > Actinomycetes > Kitasatosporales > Streptomycetaceae > Streptomyces > Streptomyces thermoviolaceus. The sequence continues at coordinate 3,624,200 of NZ_CP109280.1, forward strand.
GAGGGCGAGATCAAGGTCACCGAGCAGGGCGAGGTCATCTCCGACAAGTACCTCATCCCGTCCCTGGCCCGGGAGAACCTGGAACTGACCGTGGCGGCCACCTTGCAGGCCTCCGCCCTGCACACCGCGCCCCGCCAGTCCACCGAGGCCCTGGCCCGCTGGGACGCCGCGATGGACGTCGTCTCCGACGCCGCCCACGCCGCCTACCGGCGCCTGGTGGAGGACCCGGACCTGCCGGCCTACTTCTTCGCCTCCACCCCCGTCGACCAGCTCGCCGACCTGCACCTGGGTTCCCGGCCCTCGCGCCGGCCCGACTCCGGGGCCGGGCTGGACGGGCTGCGGGCCATCCCGTGGGTGTTCGGCTGGACCCAGTCGAGGCAGATCGTCCCCGGCTGGTACGGCGTCGGCTCCGGGCTGAAGGCACTGCGCGAGGCCGGCCTGGACACCGTGCTGGAGGAGATGCACCGCGAGTGGCACTTCTTCCGCAACTTCATCTCCAACGTCGAGATGACCCTCGCCAAGACCGACCTGCGCATCGCCCGGCACTACGTCGACACCCTCGTGCCCGACGAACTCAAGCACATCTTCGACACCATCCAGGCCGAGCACGAGCTGACCGTCGCCGAGGTGCTCAAGGTCACCGGCGAACGCGAACTCCTCGACCACCAGCCGGTGCTGAAGCAGACCTTCGCCATCCGCGACGCCTACCTGGACCCGATCTCCTACCTCCAGGTCGCCCTGCTCAAGCGACAGCGCGACGCCGCAGCCGCCGGCCAGGACCCCGACCCGCTGCTCTCCCGCGCCCTGCTGCTCACCGTCAACGGCGTCGCCGCCGGCCTCCGCAACACCGGCTGACCACCACCCCCCTGCACACCCGCGCCCCCGGGGCCACCCGCCCCGGGGGCGCCTGTCCATGCCGTGAGGGCTGCGCGCCGTACGGGCTGCGTGTCGTACGTGGTCGTGCCGTACGGGCTACGGGGCGTAGGCGGTTGTGCCGTACGGGCTACGGGGCGTAGGCGGTTGTGCCGTACGGCTACGGGCCGTAGGCGTTCGTGCCGTACGGGCTCGGTGCCCCGCCGCTCACAGCGCGGCGAACGCCGCCGTCAGCAGGGCCACCCCCGCCCCGGCGAGCACCCACGCCGTGCGGATCAGCCGCAGCCCGCCCGCGACCACCACCGAGGCCAGCAGCAGCGCACCGCCCAGCGGAGCCCACGCGTACAGGATCCCCGCCGGACCCGATCGCAGCACCCGGTCGGTGCCCGGCTTCACCACCACGCTGTACGTCTCGCCCTTGCGCACCGCCACCGCGGAGACCTGCACCCGGTCACGTGCCTGGGACCCGGGCGAGACGGGGGTGTACGGGCCGGTGCACGTGTCGCCCGCGCAGTGCGTCACCTCCACCGAGCCCTGCTCGCGGCCCTTGGGCAGCATCACGTACGGCACACTGCTCCACGACGCCCACACCCCGGCGATCAGCAGCAGCACCGCCACCGTGCCCATGGCCGTCACCCGGCCGATGCGCAGCGCGGCGAACGACGCCCGGCGGGCGCCCGAACGCCTCTGCCGCGCGGACCGCGACGACCGGGACGACCGCGACGGCCGGGCAGGACGCGAGGACCGGACAGGGCGCGAGGACCCGGCGGACCGCGACGACCGGGCGGCACGCGCGGACCGGGCGGAACGACGGGCGGCTGCGGGGGCGGCGGACATGGCCGGGATCATTGGCCAAACCCCGTCGCGCGGTCAACACCCCGGGCGGTCCGCCGCCCGCAACGTCACGAGTTGTACGTGCTCTGCGCCCGCTCCAGACCCTCCGTCAGCAGACACTCCACCGCGTCCGCCGCCCGGTCCACGAAGTAGTCCAGCTCCTTGCGTTCCGCCGCGGAGAAATCCTTCAGCACGAAGTCCGCCACCGGCATCCGCCCCGGCGGTCGCCCGATCCCGAACCGCACCCGGTGATAGTCCCGGCCCACCGCCTTCGTCAGCGACTTCAGCCCGTTGTGCCCGTTGTCCCCGCCGCCCAGCTTCAGCCGCAGCGTGCCGTAGTCGATGTCCAGCTCGTCGTGCACCGCCACGATGTTCACCGGCGGCACCTTGTAGAAGTCCCGCAGCGCGCCCACCGGCCCGCCCGACAGATTCATGTACGACATCGGCTTGGCCAGCACCACCCGGCGGCTGCCCGGACCCGGCGGACCGATCCGCCCCTCCACCACCTGGGCCTGCGCCTTCGCCGCCCGCTTGAACCGGCCCCCCATGCGCTCGGCCAGCAGATCCACCACCATGAACCCCACGTTGTGCCGGTTCCTGGCGTACTCCGGACCCGGATTGCCCAGGCCGACGATCAGCCACGGCGCCTGCGCGGAACTCGCCGGAGTGCTCACGTGCATCTCTCCTTGATACGCGCCGGCCGCCACCCCCGCACACATGTACGGGAGCGGCGGCCGGCGGAACGACGGCGAAAGAGAGGATCAGGCCTCGGTCGCCTCGGCCTCACCCTCGCCCTCGGCGGGCGCGGCCTCCGCCTGCAGCACCTGCAGCACGACCGCGTCCTCCTCGATGGCCAGCGACACACCCTGCGGCAGCGGGATGTCCTTGGCCAGAACCGAGGCACCGGCGTCCAGGCCCTCGATCGACACGGTCACGTGCTCCGGGATGTGCGTGGCCTCGGCCTCGACCGGCAGACCGTCCAGGACGTGCTCCAGCAGGTTGCCACCCGGGGCCAGGTCGCCCTCGGTGTGCACCGGAACCTCGACGGTGACCTTCTCGCCCCGCTTGACCAGCAGCAGGTCCACGTGCTCCAGGAAACCCTTGATCGGGTCACGCTGCACGGACTTCGGGATCGCCAGCTCGTTGGTCTTGCCGTCGATGTCCAGGGAGATCAGAACGTTCGGCGTACGCAGCGCCAGCAGCAGGTCGTGACCCGGGAACGTCAGGTGCACCGGCTCCGAGCCGTGCCCGTACAGCACACCCGGAACCTTGTCGGCGCGACGGATACGGCGAGCAGCACCCTTGCCGAACTCCGTACGGGTCTCGGCGGACAGCTTCACCTCAGACATGTTTCCCACTCCTCGTAGAAGGAAGTACGTGGACAAAAGGTCGGGGTCACCCGGCCAACGAACGGCCTGCTACGAAGAGCGCGTCGATAACGGACCGCCGCACCCGTCCAGCCTGAACGGCCACGGCCTCCCTCGCCGAGCAACTGCAGCAGTTTACCCAGCAAGGGAGACCGGACCCAAAAACGGTCGTCGGGAGACCCCAAAGACCAGAAGAGTGATCGTTACTGCGCGGCGATCACTGCTCGTCGAACAGGCTCGTCACCGAACCGTCCTCGAACACCTCACGCACCGCACTCGCGATCGTCGGCGCGATCGACAGCACCGTGATCTTGTCCAGCTGCAGCTCGCTCGGCGTCGGCAGCGTGTTCGTGAACACGAACTCGCTCACCTTCGAATTCTTCAGCCGGTCCGCTGCCGGACCCGACAGCACACCGTGCGTCGCCGTCACGATGACGTCCTCCGCACCGTGCGCGAACAGCGCGTCCGCCGCCGCACAGATCGTCCCGCCGGTGTCCACCATGTCGTCCACCAGCACACAGATCCGGCCCTTCACATCACCGACGACCTCGTGCACCGTGACCTGGTTCGCCACATCCTTGTCCCGGCGCTTGTGCACGATCGCCAGCGGCGCGCCCAGCCGGTCGCACCAGCGGTCCGCCACCCGCACCCGGCCGGCGTCCGGAGACACCACCGTCAGCTTCGAGCGGTCCACCTTGCTGCCCACATAGTCCGCCAGCAGCGGCAGCGCGAACAGGTGATCGACCGGGCCGTCGAAGAAGCCCTGGATCTGGTCCGTGTGCAGATCCACCGCCAGAATGCGGTCCGCACCGGCCGTCTTCATCAGATCCGCCACCAGACGCGCCGAGATCGGCTCACGCCCACGGTGCTTCTTGTCCTGCCGCGCGTACCCGTAGAACGGCACGATCACGGTGATCGACCGCGCCGACGCACGCTTCAGCGCGTCGATCATGATCAGCTGCTCCATGATCCATTTGTTGATCGGAGCAGTGTGGCTCTGGATCAGAAAGCAGTCCGCGCCACGGGCCGACTCCTGGTAGCGCACATAGATCTCGCCGTTGGCGAAGTCGAACGCCTTCGTCGGGACGACCCCGACACCCAGCTCGTGGGCGATTTCCTCGGCAAGCTCGGGGTGGGCGCGGCCGGAGAAGAACATCATCTTCTTCACGCCGGTCGTCTTGATCCCGGTCACAGCAGTGTCTCCTCGAAGGGGGTGTTCGCAGCTGGATGTCGAGATGACCTCGTCAACCGTGTCAAACCGTGCGCCAGAGGTCGTCTCAGCTGGTAGGGGTGCGGGTGTGCACTTATCACCGTACGCCGAGTTCGGCGCACCTGTGTCCGATCACTCCTCCGCCGACACCTGCCCGGACGCCGCCTCGGCCGCCTTCGCCGCCGCGCTCCCCGGACGCTTCCGCGCCACCCAACCCTCGATATTCCGCTGCTGACCACGGGCCACGGCCAGCGAACCGGGCGGCACGTCCCGCGTGATCACCGACCCCGCCGCCGTGTACGCGCCGTCCCCGATCGTGACAGGTGCCACAAACATGTTGTCCGAACCGGTACGGCAATGAGAGCCGACCGTGGTGTGGTGCTTCTCCTGCCCGTCGTAGTTCACGAACACGGTCGCCGCACCGATGTTCGTGTACTCGCCGATCGTCGCGTCCCCGACGTACGACAGGTGCGGAACCTTCGTCCCCTCCCCGATCCGGGCGTTCTTCGTCTCGACGTACGTGCCCACCTTGGACTTCAGCCCCAGCCGCGTCCCCGGCCGCAGATACGCGTACGGCCCCACCGACGCCTGCGGACCCACCACGGCCTCGACACAGACCGCGTTGTCCACCCGCGCACCCGCACCGACCTTCGTATCGGTCAGCCGGCTGTTCGGGCCGACCACACAGCCCTCCGCCAGATGCGTCGACCCGTGCAGCTGGGTCCCCGGCAGCACGGTCACGTCCTGCTCGAACGTCACCGTCACATCCACCCAGGTGGTCGCCGGATCCACGACCGTCACCCCGGACAGCATCGCCGCCGTCAGCAGCCGGTCGTTCAGGATCCGCCGGGCCTCCGCCAGCTGCACCCGGTTGTTGATGCCCGCGATCTCCCGGTGATCGTCGGCCACACAGGCCCCCACCCGGTGACCGGCCTCACGCAGGATCCCCAGCACATCGGTGAGGTATTCCTCACCCTGACTGTTGTCCGTCCGCACCTGACCCAGCGCGTCGGCCAGCAGCCGCCCGTCGAACGCGAACACACCGGAGTTGATCTCCCGGACGGCGCGCTGCTCCTCGGTGGCGTCCTTGTGCTCCACGATCGCGGTGACCGCGCCGCTGTCCGGGTCGCGCACGATCCGGCCGTACCCGGTCGCGTCCGGTACCTCGGCGGTCAGCACGGTCACGGCGTTGCCGTCCTCGGCGTGCGTGGCGGCGAGCCGGCGCAGGGTCTCGCCGGTGAGCAGCGGGGTGTCGCCGCAGACGACGACCACGGTGCCGTCGACGGCGCCGCCCAGCTCCTCCAGGCCCATCCGGACGGCGTGTCCGGTGCCCTTCTGCTTCTCCTGGACGGCGGTGCGGACCTGCGGGTCTATGCCGTTCAGATGCGCGGTCACCTGTTCGCGTGCGTGTCCGACGACGACGACCAGGTTCTCCGGCTCCAGTTCACGCGCAGCGGCGAGCACATGCCCGACCAGGGATCGGCCGCAGATCTCGTGCAGGACCTTGGGTGTGGCCGACTTCATACGGGTGCCCTCACCCGCTGCGAGAACGACGACGGCTGCCGGGCGGATGACGCTCACGGGATGCCCTTCGGCTGTGGGGTGGGGTGGACATCCGCAGGATAGCGGGGCGTGCGACGGGTGATACGAGACCGGGTCCCGGCCGTGCGGCCAGGACCCGGGAAAGGCCGTGCGGACCTGGGCTCCCCCGCAAGGATTCGAACCTTGACCTGCCAAAACCAAAATTTGGTGTGCTGCCGGATTACACCACGGGGGACAGTGCCTCAGACCTTACCGGAGTCGGCCGTCGGCGCCACCAACCATCCCGCGCCACCAGCACTCGATACGACGGTGCAGTTCGGCGCTCCGCAGCACGGCGACGCGCAGACAGCCGTGGTAGCCCGCGCCGGTGTTGGTCCTCCTGGTCCTGGGGTTGTGTCTCTTGAGGCTCGTCTTCAGCAGGTCGCCGACGCCGATCCCCACCTGGGCCGCCCAGAACGCCTCGGCCGCGGGGACGTCCGCCGACTCGTGGATGTTCACCGAGAAACGGCGGCGGTGCGGTTCCACACCGAGCAGGTCGAGCCACCGCAGGAAGAGTCTGATCATGTCCGGATCGCTGTTGACGAAGATGACACGCCGGTGCGAGCCGGGCTTGGCCTTCGCCCCCTCCGACCAGTAGAGCCCGACGCCCACGAGGAACAGCTCCCGCGGGCTGAGCGTGCCGATGCCGGTGCACGCGACGTCCGGCACGTCCTGCACGGCCGGGGTGCGCGGCTGCGGAACGGTGCGGGAGCAAATGGGAAACGGGTCGCCGGACCCCATGGCGCACGGAATGCGGGACGGACCCTCGGGCGGAAGGGCGGATGGAACGCCGGCCGGACCATCGGGCGGAATACCGGGTGAATATGCCATGACCGTACCGTCCGTCAGGAATAAGGGATTCCGGCATCGAACGGTGCATGTTCACCAGTTCGAGGGAAAGGGGGTGCTTTCGGCCGTGCCGCTCACCGGCTGTGTTCGCGGTGAGTGATCGCGGCCGGTGCGGAAACGTGCCGGATGAGGCCGCTCGGCCGCCCGTACGCTGGAGGGCATGACCAGGACGGGGGATGACCGCCAGGCGGCCGGGACCGGGCCGTGGTGGTGGGCGCGGTGGCGCAGTGCGGTGCTCGACGTGGGCCTGGCGCTGGTCTCCGCGGCGGAGTGCGCTGCCGAGGGGGTGCCGTTCGCCCGGGAGGCCGGGGTGCCGGTGGCCGTCGGTGTGGTGCTCGGGCTGCTGGCCGGTTCCGTGCTGCTGGTGCGGCGGCGGTGGCCGATCGCCGTGGTGCTGGTGGCCATCGCGGTCACGCCGGCCCGGATGGGGTTCCTGCTGGGCGTGGTCGGGCTGTACACGCTCGCCGCGTGCGAGCTGCCGCGGCGGGTGATCGGCGCGCTGGCCGGAATGTCGTTCCTGGGCACCATGATCGTGACCTTTGTCCGGGTCGGACAGGACATGGCCCGGGGGGACTTCACCATCGGCAACTGGTTCGTGCCGTTCGCCGCGGTGACGACCTCGATCGGGCTGACCGCTCCTCCGCTGCTGCTGGGGCTGTACGTCGGTGCGCGGCGGCGGCTGATGGAGTCGTTGCGGGAGCGGGCGGACAGCCTGGAGCGGGAGTTGCAGCTGCTCGCCGAGCGGGCGGAGGAGCGGGCCGAGTGGGCGCGCAGCGAGGAGCGGACCCGGATCGCGCGGGAGATGCACGATGTCGTGGCGCACCGGGTGAGTCTGATGGTGGTGCACGCGGCGGCGTTGCAGGCGGTGGCCCGGAAGGATCCCGAGAAGGCGGCGCGCAATGCCGCGCTGGTGGCGGACATGGGTCGGCAGGCGCTGACGGAGCTGCGGGAGATGCTGGGGGTGTTGCGCAGCTCGGACGGCGGGCGGTCGGTGCGCCGGGAGCGGGCTGTGGTGCCGGCCCCGGCTCCCGCTCCGGCGCGGGAGTCGGTGGGGCCGGCGGCGGTGGGGGAGGCCGTGGCGGCGGGTGTGTCGTCCGGGTCCGTCGGGTCCGGTGAGGCGAGTGCCGGTGTTGTGCGGTCCGGTGAGGGGCCGTCGCTGGCGGAGCTGGAGGAGCTGGTCGGGCAGTCGGCGGCGGCGGGGATGGCCGTGGATCTGTCGGTGGAGGGGGAGGTGCGTTCCTACGGCCGGGAGATCGAGCAGACCGCCTACCGGGTCGTGCAGGAGGCGCTGACCAATGTGCACAAGCACGCGGCGGGGGCGAAGACCCATGTGCGGTTGGCGCACCGGGGGTCGGAGATCGCGATGCAGGTGGAGAACGAGCCGCCGCCGGAGCCGGCGTCGGCGGAGTCGGCGGGGCTGCCGTCGGGCGGCAACGGCCTGGTGGGGATGCGGGAGCGGGTCGTGGCGCTGGGCGGGGTGTTCGTGTCGGGGCCGACGGAGGCGGGGGGTTTCAAGGTGTCGGCGGTGATTCCGGCGTCGTCGTGATGCCGCCTGCTTACGGCGACGGTGATGCCGTCTGCTTACGGCGACGGTGATGCCGTCTGCTCACGGCGACGGTGATGCCGTCTGCTCACGGCGACGTCGGGAGTGGGACGCCCCGGGGCGCCGGGCGCCGGTGCGGGGCTTGGCGGTGGGGGGCGGGCGGGCTGCTGTGGCGGTGTGGTCGTGCCGGCCGGGTGTGCCGGTGGGGTCGGCCCGGGTGGGGGTCAGGACGCGGTGAGGCGTACGGGGGTGATGCCGCAGACGAGGTCGGTCAGGGCGTGGTCGATGTCGGGGCCGAGGTACCAGTCGCCGGTGTGGTCGAGGGCGTAGACGCGGCCTTCGGCGTCGATGGCGAGGAGGGACTGGTTGTCGGTCTCCAGTCCGAGGGGGGCGACCTCGGTGTCCAGGGCGCGGCCGAGGTCGCCGAGGGTGCGGGCCATGTGGAGTCCGTGCAGCGGGTCGAGGTCGACGGTGGCGGGGGCGATCTGGCGGCCGGGGCCGGTGGGGGTGACGGTGAGGCCGCCGAATTCCGCCCAGGCTTCGACGGCGGCGGGGAAGACGGCGTGGCGGTGGCCGCCCGGTGAGGTGTGGGCGCGCAGGGTGTCGGCCCAGATCTCGGCCTGTTCGATGTTGCGGCGTCCGGGTTCCCAGCCGGCGGCGCGCAGTGCGGTGTCGACGGGTTCGGTGAAGCGTGGGGTGGGTCCGCCGGGCACGCGGGGGTCCGGGTGCCGGGGGGTGGTGCGGTCGGCGTGCATCGGGCCCTTCGTTCTGTCCGGGGTGTCCGGGGTGTCCGGGGTGTCGGTGAGGGTCGGGTGGTGGTGAGGGCCGGGGTGTCAGCGGCTGTCGTCGGTGGTGTCGACGATGCGGATGCCGAAGTGGGCGCTGAGCGCGGTGCAGGCGCGGCAGGGGTTGGCGAAGGTGCCGTGCAGGGGGTCGCCGTCCTCGCGGATGCGGCGTGCGGTGAGTTTGGCGTGTTTGAGTGCTTTGCGTGCTTCGCCGTTGGTCATGGGGCGGCGGGAGGCGCGTTTGCTGCGGCCGGCGTCGGCTGCGGTGATGTGCCGGGAGATGAGGAGGGTCTCGGCGCAGCGGCCGGTGAAGCGGTCGCGTTCGGCGCTGGTGAGGGTGTCGAGGAAGTCCTGGACGAGGGGGTGCAGGGTGGGGGGTTTCTCGCCGCGGGCGGCGGTGCCGGTGAGGGTGTGGCCGCGTACGGACAGGGCGGCGGCGATGGTGGGGAGGATGCCGTCGCGCCGGTGGCGGAGGGTGGGGGGTGGTGGGGTGTCGGTGCCGCTCCAGCCGATCCGCGGGTCGCCGAGGGGGCCGGCCTGCGGTTCCGTCCGTGTCGCTTCCATGATCATCATTCCCCTCCCGAGCATCCCCCCGAAGCACTCAGAGTGCCAAATCGTCGGGTGGCAGTGGTAGCTGGGGCGGTGTGGAACGCCCGTGCGGGGCACAGCGTCCCTAAGGGGGTGACGGCTGGTCATGGTGGTGTGGTCGGTCGGCGGCCGTGGGCGGGGCCGAGGCCCGGTGACCGGTGTGGGCGTACCGCATAGGCTGTCGGGCATGCCGCGATGTGCGGCCGACGCGTGAGAGAAGTAGTCGATACGGGTCTGGGTGGGGTGGCGCGGGATGCCGTCCTGCCGTGGGGCCCATGGAGCGCCGCAGGGGGCAACCGCCATGACATCAGGTCGGCTCGGGCAGCAAGCCGCGCCGCCGAACGCTGCCTATGCCGGGCAGGTCGTGCACTTCCCCGACCCGGTCCGGGCCGCCCGTCATCCCGGAGGGGTACGGGTGGACGAGCGCGGTTATCCCGACTTCTCGCCCTATGCGCGGGCGGCGGCCCAGATCGCGGAGCCTCCGGCGGGTTTCGGGGTGGACGAGCTGCGGCTGACGGACTATGTGTCGGCGAATGCGGCGTTGGCGGCGTCCGGGCACGAGCTGTGGGACACGGTGCCCGCGGTGGCGACGCCGCACGGCTGGACGTGGCATCACGTGGCCGGGACGCGGCGTCTTGAGCTGATCCCGGTCGAGGTGAAGGCGCTGCTGCGCCATCACGGCGGGATCGCGACGGCCGACGTCGACCACGCCAAGCGCGGGACGCGTCCGCTGCAACAGCCTCGTCCGGCGCACTTCCAGCTGCCGAAGTCGGGTCCTGCGGTGACGGAGCTGCAGGTGCAGGGCGTGGAGGAGGATCTGGGCTTCCGTCTGCCGGGTGCGTACCGCTCGTTCCTCAAGGCGGCGGGTGGCTGTGCTCCGGTGGGCACGGCGATGGACGCGCAGTTGGGCCTGCTGATCGACCAGCCGTTCTTCACGGTGCGTGAGGAGGCGGCGGTCAACGATCTTGTGTACATCAACAAGTGTCTGCGCGATCACCTGACCAAGGACTATCTGGGGGTCGCGTTCGTGCAGGGTGGTCTGCTCGCGGTGAAGGTGAAGGGCGAGCGGACCGGTTCGGTGTGGTTCTGCCCCTACGACGACGTGCGGGACGTGGATCCGTCGTGGTCGCAGGCCGAGCGGGTGGAGCGGCTGCTGCTGCCGTGCGGGGACGACTTCGACGCGTTCCTGTCCCGGCTGGCGGGGTCCGCGCCGGAGCTGGAGACGGTGGCGAATCTGATGGTGGACGGCGGTTTCGCGCGGGCCGTCCCGGTGTCTTCCGGGCCGTCGTCGTCCGGGTCGTCGGTGGGGGAGTGAGCGTGCCATGGTGACGTTCGCACAGGCGCAGGAGCGCGCGGAAGAGTGGATCAACGGGGACGTCCCGGCCTACCAGCACCGTGAGGTGCGGGTGCGGGAGTTCGACCTGGGGTTCGTGGTGTGGGCGGAGGACCGCGCCGACGGCCCGCGGGTGGACGGGGGCGCGCAGCGACTGGTGATCGCCCGGGACAGCGGGGAGGCCACGCTGTGGCCGGCGCTGCCGGTGGGTGAGGTGATCCGCCGGTACGAGGAGGAGTACGGCCGTGCGGAGGCGTCCGCCGTGGCCGCGCCGGCGCCGCCGCCGGCCCGGGTGGACCTGAACCAGACGTCGTTCCTGCTGACGCCGCCCGAGTGGCTGCAGGAGGCGGCGGACAAGCAGGGTGTGCCGGACCGCCGGGAGGGTGCGCGGCCCCCAGCCGCTGCCCCGTTCGGCGGGACGGGGGCCGGGGCTGCTGCGTCCGCTCCCGGTGACGGTGCGGGCGCGGCGGCTGCCGCCGTCGGCCCGGGCGGTGCGGCTGCGGGCGCGGACGCCGGTGGTGTGCCGGGCCGGCGGGCCGGGGCGCCCTCGGGTACGTCCGCGGCGACGGACGGGAGTGCCGCTGCTGCGCCGAGTGCTCCTGCCGGGCCGGGTGCTCCTGCTGCGCCGGGTGCTCCTGCCGGGCCGGGGGCGCCGTCTGCGGACCGGACGCCGCCTGCGGGAACAGCCGCCGCGCCCGGTTCTCCGGCCACTCCTGCCGCCGGTGCGCCCGCGGTGCCTGGTTCCTCGTCCACTCCTGCTTCCGGTGTGCCTGCCGCGCCCGGTTCTCCGGCCACTCCTGCTTCCGGTGTGCCCGCCGCGCCCGTGGGGGCGACGCCGTGGGCCGGGACGGACACGACCGACGCCGGGGACGAGGACGACCGTTCGGTGCCGCTGCCCAAGACGGTGTTCGCGCCGCCGCTGAGCGGTGTCGACGAGGGCGACACTCCGCCGCCCGCCGCCCCGGACGCCAAGACGACGCTGATGGGGACCGGCAGCCGGCCGGCCCTGGAGCCGCAGGACGCCGGCGCGTCCGCGGCGCGGGGCACGTCGTCCGGGCGGGGTGACGCGCCGGGTGGATCCGGCGCGCCCGCGGGGGAGCAGGGAAGCACCCCGCCCCCGGCTCCGTCGGACGGCTCCGGGCAGCCGCTGCCGCCGCCCGCCGGTGACGGCACCGGTGCCGCGCCGCAGAAGGCCGCGGGCACGGACACGCCCGGGCCGGACCGGGGGCAGGGCGGTGCCGCCGCGTCTGCGCCGACCCCGCCGGCTGCCGCCGCGTCCGCGCCGACCCCGCCGGCTGCCGCCGCGGGCGGATATGTGCCGACGCAGCTGGTGCCGTCCGCGGGGCCGGACGCCCCCGGCGCGCCGCGGGACACCGCGGGCGGGGCCGCGCCGCGGCCCCCGGCCGCTCCGGGCGCTCCGAAGCCGCCGGGCACTTCGGGCTCCACGCCTCCGGGCGGGGTTCATCACGCGGCCACGATGGTGGCCGGTGCCGCGCCGGGCGGCCCCGGTGTCCCGCCTCCGCCCGCCCCTCCGGGCGCCCCGGGGGCGCCCAAGCCGCCAGGCGCTCCGGGCGTTCCGGGTGCCACGCCTCCGGGCGGCGTCCACCAGGCGGCGACGGTGCTGGCCGCGCCGCCGCCCGGTGGTCCGGCCACCCCGCCTGCGGGCGTGCCCGGCCCGCCTCCGCCGCCTCCGGGGGCTGTGCCGCCTCCGCCGCCTGGTGCGGTGCCCCCTCCGGGTGCCGTGCCTCCGCCGGGGGCTGAGCCGCCGCCCGGTGCGGTGCACACGCCTCCGGGGCCGATGCCCGCCGTCGGCCGGCCGGCCTACGGCTACCCCCAGCAGGGCCTGCCGACCGTGGGCCCCGGCTATCAGGCCGTGCTGCGCTACCGCGCCCAGGACGGTTCCGAGCAGCAGCTGATCCGGCGTTCCGCGCCGGGCCTGCCGCACCCGGAGTGGCAGATCTTCCACGAGCTGCGCGCCCTGAACGTGCCGCCGGACCAGGTGCTGGAGCTGCACACGGAGCTGGAGTCGTGCATGCTGCCGGGCGCCTACTGCGCGCGGATGATCCGTGAGCAGTGGCCGCAGGCGCGGATCACGTCGATCGCGCCCTACGGCACGGATCACGCCGGCCGTCGGCAGGGCATGCAGCAGCTCCTGGCGCACCAGGGCGAGCTGCACCAGGTCGCGGACGGTCCCGCGCGTCCGGCTCCGGTGCGGGCGCCGCTGCCGCCGGTGCAGGCCGCGCCGCCCGTCCCGCCGGAGGGGATCGCGCAGGAGCTGAACGCGGCGTTCGGTCCGGGGGTGTTCCGGTTCGAGCAGGCGGCCGTCCAGCGGCAGGGTGTGCCGCCGGTGGTGGCGCAGACGCTGGTCGTGGCGGGTCTGCCGGTGGACATGGGGCCGTTCTTCTGGGCGCAGGCCCAGCCGGGGCGCCCGGTGCCGACGCTGGCGGAGCTGGCGGCCGAGCGCGGGGTGCAGCCGGCGTCGGACGCGGGCTCGTACCTGGTCGTGGGCAGCGACTTCGGCAAGGCGATCTGCGTGCAGTACGGCACCGCGAACATCGTGGCCGTGCCGGTGGAGGCGGGTCCGGGCGGGGCGCCGGTGCCGCCGCAGTTCGTGAACACCGGGCTGCCGGAGTTCGCGCGCTGCCTGGCGCTGCTGGGCCGGATGTGGCGGCTGCGGTACGGGCTGAACCAGGAGCAGGCGGGTCGCTGGACCGTCGACTTCCAGGCCCAGCTGGCCAGTCTGGATCCGGCGGCGCTGAACTCGCCGGAGAGCTGGTGGTCGGTGCTGCTGGAGCAGATGTGGGACGGGCTGTTGTGAGCCGCGGGGCGGCGGGCCCCGCTCGGATCCGGGGATCCGGGCGTCCGAGCGCCTGAGCGGCCGACGCGTCGGACAGGGCCGGGCCCCGGTCGGAGTACCGGGGCCCGGCCCTGTCGCGTCCGTGCCGTCCCTGTGCCGCACTCCCCTCCGCATACGCCCGGAGTGTCGCGTTATGAGCATTTAGGAGCAATAGCTCAAGATATGCGCGATGTCTTGGTATCGCTCCGTTCCGCTGCTGCGGGCGGCCATCGGCGGTGTTCGACGGAGAGGGGCTCGGATGGGCAGCGCCTCCAGATTCCTGGTGCCCGTAAGAATCTCGGCCGCTCGGGCCGCGCGTTCGGCGTCGGCCGCACGGCACGGCTTCGTGGTCGTCCGTGGCCGCGGCTACCGGCCCGACCAGGTGAACGCCTGCGCCGACGCCCTGTTCGAGGAACGGGACGCCGCCTGGGAGCGCGCCGCCCGGCTGACCGTCCTCGCCAAGAACATGGAGAAGGAACTCGCCTCCCTGCGCGAGACCGTCGCCCGCCTGGGCGAGCAGACCTACGAGTCGCTGGGCGACGGCGCGCGGCGGCTGTACGAGCTGGGGCGGCGCGAGGCGCACGGCATCCTGGAGCGGGCGCGCAAGGAGGCGCAGGAGGTGACGGAGTCGGCGCGGGCGTACGCCGACGAGGTGTACCGGGCCGCGCAGGCGCAGGCCGAAGCCGTCCGTGCCGAGGCCGACGAACGCGCCCGGTGCCGGCTGCTGGCCGCCCGGGCGGAGGCCGAGGAGATCCGGGTCTCGGTCCGCCGGGAGGTCAAGGCCGGCCGTGCCGAGGCGATGGCCGCGCTGCGGGAGATGCGGCAGCGCACCGCCGGGATGCTCGCCGACCAGTCGCGGGAGCACGCCGCCCGGCTGGCCGAGGCGGAGCGGGAGGAGACCCGGCGCCGGGCCCGGTTGCAGGCGCAGTACGTGCGGCGCAAGGCCCTGGCCGAGGCGTCGCTGGCCGAGGCGGAACGGTCCCTCGCCGACGCCCGGGAGACGGCGCGGCGCGCACCGGAGGCGGCCCGCGCGCAGGCCGCCGAGATCCTGGCCGAGGCCCGGCTGCGGGCCGACCGGATCGCCCGGGAGACCGAGCGGGTGCTGCGCGAGCACGGTGAACTGTGGGACGACATGAGGGCGCAGATGGACTCGGTGCAGAGCCGTATCACCGCCCTGAGGAGCAGCGCCCGCGGCCGGGTGTGACGTGACGGGACCCGCGCCGGCCACCGGTGTGCGGCGGTGCCCTCGGCCCGCCGGCCGTGACGCCTCGGCTCACGACCGGTCATGTGCCGGGGCGGTTCACCTCTCCGCCACGGGGAAGTGCCGTGGCGCCAGCACCAGCAGGACGGCGCACGCCGCAGCCGCCGCGCAGCCCGCGCCGGTGTAGACGGCGTGGACGGCATCGGCGACGGCGTGTCGGGTGCTCTCCGGCACGGTGCCGGTGCCCAGGGAGCGGGTGAGCGAGTCCAGGTCGTGTGTGCCGCCGAGGCGGCGGGCGAGGACACCGTTGGCGACCGCGCCGAACAGGGAGGCGCCGAGGGTCTGGCCGATCTGACGGCAGAACAGCACGGAGGCGGTGGCGGTGCCCCGTTCGGCCCAGCCCACCGTGGACTGCACGCCCACGATGAGGGGCAGCTGGAACAGGCCGAGGGCGGCGCCGAGCGCCAGCATCAGCACGGTGGGCTGCCAGGCGGCGCCCGGGTACGGCAGGAACGGGAACGCCAGCAGCAGCACGGCGGCGGCGCCGATGCCGAGCACGGCGGTGTCGCGGAAGCCGATGCGGCGGTAGACGTGCTGGCTCAGCGCGGCGGACAGCGGCCAGGTCAGCGTCCACACCGACAGCACGAACCCGGCGGCCACCGGGGCCAGGCCCAGCACGGCCTGGGCGTAGGTCGGCAGGAAGACGGACGGGGCGACCATGAGCAGGCCCAGCGCGCCCAGGGCGAGGTTGACCGCGGCGATGGTGCGGCGGCGCCACACCCAGCCGGGGACGATCGGCTCGGCCGCCCGGCGTTCGACGGCCACGGTCAGCACGAGCAGGGCCAGGCCGGTGCCGAACAGGGCGAGCGACGGCGCGGACAGCCACGGCCAGGCCACGCCGCCCTGCACGACGGCGGTCAGCAGGGTGCCGGCGCAGGCGAACACCGCGAGCGCACCGGCCCAGTCGATGCGCGGCCGGGCGACGCGCGCCCGGTAGGGCTCGTGCAGGTGACGGACGATCAGCCACAGGGCGGCCGCGCCGACGGGCACGTTGATCAGGAAGATCCACCGCCAGTCGGCGTAGGCGGCGAGCAGTCCGCCGAGCGCGGGCCCGGCGATCGCGGACACGGCCCACACCGTGGACAGCCGGGCCTGGATCTTGGGGCGTTCCTCCAGCGGGTACAGGTCGGCGGCGAGGGTCTGCACCGTGCCCTGCAGTGCGCCTCCGCCCAGGCCCTGGACGATGCGGAACACGATCAGCGCGGTCATGTTCCAGGCGGTCGCGCACAGCAGGGAGCCGATGAGGAAGAGGGCGGCGCCCGTGACGAGGACGGGTTTGCGGCCGACGGTGTCGGACAGCTTGCCGTACACCGGCAGGGTCACCGTGACGGCCAGCAGATAGCCGGAGAACAGCCAGGAGAAGACGGAGAAGCCGCCGAGGTCGCCGACGATCTGCGGGACCGCGGTGGACACGACGGTGGAGTCGAGCGCGGCCAGGGCCATGGCCAGCATCAGCGCGGCGACGACCGTGCCGCGCCGGGAGGCCGCGGTGTGCTCGGTGACCTGGTGTATCGCGGGTTCGGTGTGGCCCACCGGCTGGTCCTTTCCCCGTGCACGCGTCTGCCGGCGACAGCTTGGCACGCCGGGCGCGTCGTGCGGGAGGGCGGACACGGGGCGCGCGCCGGGGCGCGGCGCCCCCGGGACGCCCCCCGGTTCGCGCGGGCGGTGCCCTGAGGGCGCGTCCTTCCGATCTCGGCGCGGGAAGGACGGCCCCCTAGGGGATGTGCCGTAGCCGGTGTCGGGGCGGCCTCCACCCGGCGGACGACGCGAAACCGGTCGAATCCTCCCTACCCTGGCTGCACGCCGCTGGGGGCGGCGTACCGCACCGCGGGGGGTGGGGTTTTCCCCCGGGCAGGACGGGGCCCGGCACCAGCGCGCGGGACGGTTCCGCAGACCAGACTCGTCCACCGGGCACCGCATCGTGCCGCGCGGCCGGCAGGGCCGCACCCGGCCGCGGTGCCGCACCGCACACGTCCGCGCCGGGAGCCGGCGCATCACCCGCACGTCGCGCCGCCCGGACCACGGGATGCCTGCGCACGCACCGCCGCGGGTGACCGGGCATCCGGCCATCGACCGACCGAGGAGACATACCGTGACATCGGCTGTGACCGTTCCCAGGCACGGGGGTACTGGAAGGCCCACGGCCGTCGCCGCGCGGGCGCGGCAGGTCGTGAAGGCGTACGGGGCGGGGGAGACCCGGGTCGTCGCTCTCGACCATGTCGACGTGGACATCCACCGCGGGCAGTTCACCGCCATCATGGGGCCGTCCGGGTCCGGCAAGTCGACCCTGATGCACTGCCTGGCCGGGCTGGACACCGTGACCAGCGGTCAGATCTTCCTGGACGACACCGAGATCACCGGCCTGAAGGACAAGAAGCTCACCCGGCTGCGCCGGGACCGGATCGGCTTCGTCTTCCAGGCGTTCAATCTGCTGCCGACGCTGAACGCGCTGGAGAACATCACCCTGCCCCTGGACATCGCCGGCCGGAAACCGGATCCGGCCTGGCTGGAGCGGGTGGTGGAGACCGTGGGGCTCGGCGGACGGCTCAAGCACCGGCCCAGCCAGCTCTCCGGCGGCCAGCAGCAGCGGGTCGCCGTGGCCCGGGCCCTCGCCGCCCGGCCGGACATCGTCTTCGGGGACGAGCCGACCGGCAACCTGGACTCGCGGGCCGGCGCCGAGGTGCTGGGCTTCCTGCGCCGCTCGGTGGACGAGCTGGGGCAGACCGTCGTGATGGTCACCCACGACCCGGTGGCCGCCTCCTACGCGGACCGGGTGCTGTATCTGGCCGACGGCCGGATCGTGGACGAGATGCAGCAGCCGACGGCCGACCAGGTCCTGGACCGCATGAAGGACTTCGACGCACGGGGGCGCACGTCATGACCGTGCTGAAGACCTCGCTGCGCAACTTCCTCGCCCACACCGGCCGCATGGCGCTGTCCGGGGTCGCGGTGCTGCTGTCGGTGGCGTTCGTGTGCGGCACGCTGGTGTTCACGGACACCATGAACACGACGTTCGACAAGCTGTTCCAGGCGACGGCGGCGGACGTCACGGTCGGCCCGGAGGGCGCCTCCGGCGGCGACGAGGCGGCCTCCCGCACCGGCCGGCCCCCGGTGCTGCCGGCCTCGGTGCTCACCCGGGTGCGCGGCACCGAGGGCGTCGCGTCGGCCGAGGGCACGGTGTCCTCCTCCGCGGTGACCGTCGTCGACGCCGACAAGGAGAAGCTGTCGCCGTCCAACGGGGCGCCGACCATCGTCGGCAGCTGGAGCGCCAACGCCGCCCGCACCATGAAGATCACCTCCGGTGCGGTGCCGAAGGGGCCGGACCAGATCGTGGTCGACGCCGACACCGCCGCCAAGCACCATCTGCGGCTGGGCGACGAGATCGGTGTGATCACGGCGGTCGGCACCCACCGGGCGCACGTCTCCGGCGTGGCCTCCTTCACCGTCACCAACCCGGGCGCGGCCCTGTTCTACGTGGACACCGCCACCGCCCAGCGGATCCTGGTGGGCAGGACCGGCGTCTACACGGCCGTCGACGTCACCGCCGCCCGGGGCGTCTCCGACGAGGCGCTGAAGCAGAAGGTGACCGCCGCGCTCGGTCCCGGCTACTCGGTGCGGACCGCCGCGGAGGCCGCCGACGCCAATCAGAAGGACGTCGAGGGCTTCCTGGACGTGCTGAAGTACGCGATGCTCGGGTTCGCCGGGATCGCGTTCCTCGTCGGCATCTTCCTGATCATCAACACGTTCTCCATGCTGGTCGCCCAGCGCACCCGGGAGATCGGGCTGATGCGGGCCGTCGGCGCCTCCCGCCGGCAGGTCAACCGGTCGGTGCTGGTGGAGGCGCTGCTGCTGGGTGTCGTCGGGTCCGTGCTCGGTGTCGGCGCCGGTGTCGGTCTCGCGGTGGGCCTGATGAAGCTGATGGGCGGCATCGGCATGAAGCTGTCCACCGACGACCTGACCGTCGCCTGGACCACCCCGGTCACCGGTTGCGTCCTCGGCGTGCTCGTCACCGTTCTGGCCGCCTGGCTGCCGGCGCGCCGGGCCGGGAGGATCTCCCCGATGGCGGCGCTGCGCGACGCGGGCGCCCCGGCCGACGCCCGGGCCGGCACGGTGCGTGCCGTGACCGGTGCGGTGCTCACCGCCGCGGGCGCCGTGAGCCTGTACCTGGCCGCGGGCGCGGACAAGGCGTCGGCCGGGTCGGGCTGGCTGGGCATCGGTGTGGTGCTCACCCTGATCGGGTTCGTCGTCGTCGGCCCGGTGCTGGCCGGCGGCCTGGTCCGGGTCCTCGGCGCGCTGCTGCTGCGCGTCTTCGGCCCGGTCGGGCGGCTGGCCGAGCGCAACGCACTGCGCAACCCGCGCCGCACCGGCGCCACCGGAGCCGCCCTGATGATCGGCCTGGCCCTGGTGGCCTGCCTGGCGGTGGTCGGCTCGTCCATGGTGGCCTCCGCCACCGACCAGCTGGACAAGTCCGTCGGCGCCGACTTCATCGTGCAGAGCGACACCGGTGCGGTCATCACCCCGCAGGCGGTCGAGGCGGTGAAGGCCGCTCCGGGCCTGAGCAGGGTCACCGAGCTGAAGGTGCTCGACGTGGACCTGACCACCCCGGACGGTGTCACCACGAAGAACGAGACGATCAGCGCGGCCGACGCGACGTACGCGCAGGACCTGCGCACCGAGACGGTGGCCGGCTCGCTCGCCGACGCCTACCGGCCCGGGTCGATGTCCGTGCCCGAGGGCTTCGCGGACAAGCACGGTGTGCGGGTCGGCTCGACGGTGACGGTCGACTTCCGCGACGGCGGCACGGCACGGCTGACCGTGCGCGCCGTCACCAGCGAGGACGTCGTGCTCGACCAGGGCGCGATGTACGCCTCCATCGACACGGTGGCCCGCTACGTGCCCGCCGAGAAGATGCCGCTGGACGTGCTGCTTCTCGCGGCCGCGCAGGACGGGCAGGAGGCGAGCGCCTACCAGGCACTGAAGTCGGCGCTGCACGACTACCCGCAGTACACCGTGCGCGACCAGACCGACTACAAGAAGGCGCTCAAGGATCAGATCGGCCAGCTGCTGAACATGATCTACGGCCTGCTGGCGCTCGCGATCGTCGTGGCGGTCCTGGGTGTGGTGAACACGCTGGCGCTGTCGGTGGTCGAGCGCACCCGGGAGATCGGGCTGCTGCGGGCGATCGGGATGTCCCGCCGCCAGCTGCGCCGCATGATCCGGCTCGAGTCCGTGGTGATCGCCGTCTTCGGTGCGCTGCTGGGCCTCGGGCTGGGCATGGGCTGGGGCGTGACCGCGCAGAAGCTGCTGGCGCTTCAGGGCCTGACCGTCCTCGACGTCCCGTGGCCGACGATCGGCGCGGTCTTCGTCGGCTCCGCCGTCGTGGGTCTGGTCGCCGCCCTGGCCCCGGCGTTCCGGGCGGGCCGGATGAACGTGCTGAACGCGATCGCCACGGAGTGATCGTCACCGAGCAGCCGGCAAGCGGCCGGCGGACGGGCCGTACCGGACGACCGGACTCGGCCGGACCGGTACCGCGGCTCCCGCCGGGGCGGGCTCGCGACGCGCGGGCCCGCCCCGGTGCGGGTACGAGGACCGGCGACGCGCCGGGGGCGGTGCGGGCACGGTGACCGGCCCCCGCCCGTCGTCGTACGCGCGTTCGACACGGGGGCTGTCCACAGCCCCGCCGTCCCCGCCCGCCGGCGTCGTACGCTGGGAAGGACCCCGGCCCGCCACGCGCGTCGGGCCTTTCGTGGTGCCCGGCACCGCCCCCGTTGCCCAGCTGGACGGAAAAAGCCCCCATGAGCCTGCACGGTCTGCTCGACGCCGTCGTCAAGGACCCCGCCCTCGCGGAAGCGGTCACCGCCGCCGCCGACGCGCGCCGTATGCACCTCGACCTGGTCGGCCCGCCGGCCGCCCGTCCCTTCGCGATCGCGGCCCTGGCCCGCGAGGCGGGCCGGCCCGTGCTCGCGGTCACCGCGACGGGGCGCGAGGCCGAGGGCCTGGCGGCCGCGCTGCGCTCCCTGCTGCCGCCGGAGGGCGTCGTGGAGTACCCCTCCTGGGAGACGCTCCCGCACGAGCGGCTCAGCCCGCGCAGCGACACCGTCGGCCGCCGGCTCGCCGTGCTGCGCCGCCTCGCGCACCCCAGCACCGACGACCCGGAGACCGGCCCGGTCTCCGTCGTCGTCGCCCCCGTCCGCTCGGTGCTCCAGCCGCAGGTCAAGGGGCTGGGCGACCTGGAGCCGGTGTCGCTGCGGGCCGGGCAGAGCGCAGATCTGGAGGACGTCGTCGACGCCCTCGCGGCCGCCGCCTACGCGCGTGTGGAGCTGGTGGAGAAGCGCGGCGAGTTCGCGGTGCGCGGCGGCATCCTCGACGTCTTCCCGCCCACCGAGGAACACCCGCTGCGCATCGAGTTCTGGGGCGACGAGGTCGAGGAGATCCGCTACTTCAAGGTCGCCGACCAGCGCTCCCTGGAGGTCGCCGAGCACGGCCTGTGGGCCCCGCCCTGCCGTGAGCTGCTGCTCACCGACGACGTCCGCGCCCGGGCGCGGGAGCTGGCCGAGGAGCACCCGGAGCTGGGCGAACTGCTCGGCAAGATCGCCGAGGGCATCGCGGTGGAGGGCATGGAGTCCCTCGCCCCGGTCCTCGTCGACGAGATGGAGCTGCTGCTGGACGTGCTGCCGCAGGGCGCCATGGCCGTGGTCTGCGACCCGGAGCGGGTGCGCACCCGGGCCGCCGACCTGGTGGCCACCAGCCAGGAGTTCCTGCAGGCCAGCTGGGTCGCCGCGGCCGGATCCGGACGCAGCGGCGAGTCGGACGCGGGCGAGGCGCCCATCGACGTGGGCGCGGCCTCCCTGTGGTCCATCGCCGACGTCCGCGACCGGGCCCGCGAGCTGGGCATGATGTGGTGGTCCATCTCCCCGTTCGCCGCCGACCGGTCGGCGTACGACGGCGAGAGCGACGGCGACACGCTCACCCTGGGCATGCACGCCCCGGAGACCTACCGCGGCGACACCGCCCGCGCCCTCGCCGACACCAAGGGCTGGCTCGCCGACGGCTGGCGGGCCGTCTACGTCACCGAGGGCCACGGCCCGGCCGCCCGCACCGTGGAGGTGCTCGGCGGTGAGGGCATCGCCGCCCGCCTCGACGCCGACCTGGGCGAGCTGTCCCCGTCGGTGGTGCACGTCTCCTGCGGCTGCCTCGACCGCGGTTTCGTCGCCCCGGCGCTGAAGCTGGCGGTGCTCACCGAGACCGACCTGACCGGACAGCGCACCACCGGCCGGGACGGCGCCCGGATGCCGGTCCGCCGCCGCAAGAGCATCGACCCGCTCACCCTGGAGCCGGGCGACTACATCGTCCACGAACAGCACGGCGTGGGCCGCTACATCGAGATGGTGCAGCGCACCGTGCAGGGCGCCACCCGCGAGTACCTGGTCGTGGAGTACGCCCCCGCCAAGCGCGGCCAGCCCGGCGACCGGCTGTACATCCCCACCGACCAGCTGGAGCAGATCACCAAGTACGTCGGCGGGGAGGCGCCCACCCTGCACCGGCTGGGCGGCGCCGACTGGACCAAGACCAAGGCACGGGCGAAGAAGGCGGTCAAGGAGATCGCCGCGGACCTGATCAAGCTGTACTCGGCGCGCATGGCGGCACCCGGCCACGCCTTCGGCCCGGACACGCCCTGGCAGCGCGAGCTGGAGGACGCCTTCCCCTACGCCGAGACCCCCGACCAGCTGACCACCATCGCCGAGGTGAAGGCGGACATGGAGAAGCCGGTCCCGATGGACCGGCTGATCTGCGGCGACGTCGGTTACGGCAAGACCGAGATCGCCGTGCGCGCCGCGTTCAAGGCCGTCCAGGACGGCAAGCAGGTCGCGGTGCTCGTCCCGACGACCCTGCTGGTCCAGCAGCACTACAGCACCTTCTCCGAGCGGTACGCCCAGTTCCCGGTGACCGTCAAGGCGCTGTCCCGGTTCCAGACCGACGCCGAGGCCAAGGCGGTCCTGGACGGGCTGCGCGACGGCTCGGTGGACGTGGTCATCGGCACCCACCGGCTGTTCTCCTCCGAGACGAAGTTCAAGGACCTCGGCCTGGTCATCGTGGACGAGGAACAGCGTTTCGGTGTGGAGCACAAGGAGCAGCTGAAGAAGCTCCGCGCCAACGTCGACGTGCTCACCATGTCCGCCACGCCCATCCCGCGCACCCTGGAGATGGCGGTCACCGGCATCCGCGAGATGTCCACGATCACCACCCCGCCGGAGGAGCGGCACCCCGTGCTCACCTTCGTCGGACCGTACGAGGAGAAGCAGATCGGCGCGGCGATCCGCCGCGAGCTGCTGCGCGAGGGCCAGGTCTTCTACATCCACAACCGGGTGGAGTCCATCGACCGGGCCGCCGCGAAGCTCCGCGAGATCGTCCCCGAGGCCCGGATCGCCACCGCGCACGGCCAGATGTCGGAGGCCGCGCTGGAACAGGTCGTGGTCGACTTCTGGGAGAAGAAGTTCGACGTGCTGGTCTCCACCACCATCGTCGAGTCCGGCATCGACATCTCCAACGCCAACACCCTGATCGTCGAACGCGGCGACACCTTCGGCCTGTCCCAGCTGCACCAGCTGCGCGGCCGGGTCGGCCGCGGCCGCGAACGCGGCTACGCCTACTTCCTCTACCCGCCGGAGAAGCCGCTGACCGAGACGGCCCACGAACGCCTGGCCACCATCGCCCAGCACACCGAGATGGGCGCCGGCATGTACGTGGCGATGAAGGACCTGGAGATCCGCGGCGCCGGCAACCTGCTGGGCGGCGAGCAGTCCGGGCACATCGCCGGCGTCGGCTTCGACCTGTACGTCCGCATGGTCGGCGAGGCGGTCGCCGACTACCGTCGCCAGCTGGAGACCGGCGAGATCGAGGAAGAGGCCCCGCTGGAGGTCAAGATCGAGCTGCCGGTCGACGCGCACGTCCCCCACGACTACGCGCCCGGCGAGCGCCTGCGTCTGCAGGCCTACCGCTCCATCGCCTCCGTCAACAGCGAGGAGGACATCCAGGCCGTCCGCGAGGAACTCACCGACCGCTACGGCAAGCTGCCCGAACCGGTGGAGAACCTGCTGCTGGTGGCCGGCCTGCGGATGCTGGCCCGGTCCTGCGGCGTCGGCGAGATCGTCCTCCAGGGCGCCAACATCCGCTTCGCCCCGGTGGAGTTGCGCGAGTCCCAGGAGCTGCGCCTCAAGCGCCTGTACCCGGGCGCGATCCTCAAGCCGGCGACCCGTCAGGTCCTCGTCCCCCGGCCCAAGACGGCGAAGATCGGCGGAAAGCCGCTGACCGGCCGTGAACTTCTGGCCTGGGTCGGCGAGTTCCTGACCTCGGTGCTCGACTCGTAGTCCGACCGGCTGGCCGAAACCAGCCGGTGGATACGCCCTTGCTTGCTCCCTTTGCCTCTTCGCGCCCCAAGAGCCTTGTCGCTTTGTCGACTACGGTGGGCACGTTGTGATCGACAGGCCGCGCGTGTCAGGGCGGGGCCGGAAAGGCAGGGAGGACACTGATGGGCGTGCAGGCGGGCCGTGGCGGACCGAAGGAGCGACGCCGCGGCAAGGCGGGGAGCCTGGTGCGCGCAGGAGTCGCGGTGTGCGCCGCGATGGCGCTGGTCGCCGGATGCAAGGGGGGCTCGGACGACAAGGCCGGTGCCTCCAGCAGCAGCAAGACGCCCACCCCGTCCGCCTACGGTCGCGCGGTCAGCCCGCTCGACAACCCGGACGGCACCAAGCCGGGCCTGGCGCCGGTGACGAGCGAGGAGGACCAGGCCGCCGCGCGCAAGCTCATCTCCCGGGTGGCGGTCAAGGGCCGCGGCCCGAAGACCGGTTACGATCGCGACAAGTTCGGTTACGCCTGGATGGACTCCGCCGACGGTGTCCCGTGGGCCCGCAACGGCTGCGACACCCGCAACGACCTGCTCAAGCGGGACGGCGAGGACATCGAGTACCGCGACGGCTCCGACTGCGTGGTCGTCTCCATGACGCTGCACGACCCGTACACGAACAAGACGATCCACTGGACCAAGTCCCAGGCCACGGCGGTCCAGATCGACCACGTCATGCCGCTGTCCTACGACTGGCAGATGGGCGCCGCGCACTGGACGAAGGAAAAGCGTCAGCAGATCGCCAACGACCCGCTCAACCTGATCCCGGTCGACGGCTCCGCCAACTCCGCCAAGGGCGACTCCGGCCCGGCGTCCTGGCTGCCGCCGAACAAGGAGATCCGCTGCGCCTACAGCGTGCGCTTCGCCCAGGTCTCCCTGAAGTACGACCTGCCGGTGACCGAGGCGGACAAGGAGATGATGCTCCACCAGTGCGGTGGCTGACGGCATTCTTAAGGCACTGACCGGCGGTGGTGGTTCTCACCGCCGCCGGTGCTGTCCGCTGTCTCACCGGCACGCCGATCGGCGCCGGCGGCGGCACGGGCGTCTGTTTCCCGAAGGCCCGGCAGGGCGGGGAGTTCGTGTGCGACCCCGCCCTGCCGGTTTACTGTCTCACGGCGTTCTGCCGATGAACGGCCGACGGTCGGGGTGGTGACGAAGGCGGACAACCGGTCACGCGTCTCGGCCCCCGACCGCCGGACGAGCAGGAACCACCAGGGCTCGCACCCTGGCGTGGTGTGTCCTGTTTCATGTGCCCCCGGCGCTGCGCGCGTTATGGTCATCGTGTCGCTTTCACGAGTTGACCACGAGGCCTTCACGGATGGGTCGTGACCGCGCCTCGCTGTCACCGGTCAGTTCGGCTTCTTCTGGAAGCCACGGGGGGTGTGGCGCCGGGGCCTTGCCGGCCGGGCCGACGACGGCTCGCCGTCCGCCCTGGGCGCCCACGGGAAGGTTGCGGTGTGCTCGCGCGACTGCCACTTCCATGGCTACTGCTCATGGCTGCGTTCGCTACTTCCCTGATCGCCTGGGAGACGCATGCGGTATACCGGATACGCAAGTTGACAGCGGCGATCATCGCGATCTCGGTGCTGGCCTGCCTTGGCATGATCGCCGAAGGCAGGGCTCAGGATCCCCCGCACAACGCCCGGCAGATGCTCGTCATCTACTCCTTCACCTGGGCCGGTGCGGCCATCGGCCTCTTCTGGACTCGACGCTTCTGGTTCGAATGGCGCGATGACAGGCGCAAGGGAGTCCGAAGGGACTATGTGTTGCCCCGGCGATACAAGGTGGCCATGAACTCCACGTTCGTCGTCATGTTGATTCTGGGGGTCCTGCTCGCCGGCTGAACAAGGCCGCGTCGGGCATGCCCGGATGTCACCACCGCCCGGCTTTGCGTCTCGTCGGCCTGCGCAGTGCTGCCGAGGGACGGTCCGGACCCGGCCGGCGTCCGCGCCTGGTCGGGCTCCGAGGTGAGGGCACCTCGGTCCGGCGGCGACCAGAGCCGTCTCGTCCACCGGCTCTGGGCGCGCGGCCGGGACATGTCACCGGGCGGCGGGTCGTCAGCGAGCGTGTGCCCTGCCGTCCTCGTGCTTGAGCGCTTCGAGGAAGGCAGCGAATGCCGCAGCCGGGAAAGTGAGGGTGGCGCGGTGCGGGGCCTTGGAGTCGCGGACGGCTGTGTGCGTGGGAAGCTGCGCGATCTCCACGCACTCATTGCCGTCACCGGGGCCCGAGTAGGACGACTTCCGCCATGTGCTCACGGGTCCTCACAGTTCCTTCGTCAGTCTGTGAATGAATGCACGTGACCGGTCCGGGTCGAGTGACGCACCCTTCACTCTACGGAAGCCTTCCCGATACGTGGCGAGTTGAGCCTCGCTGTCGATGAAGACCGAGCCGTGCAACTGGTCGCGCACCACAGTGTCGAGCCTGGGCAGGGGGCCTCCCACGTAGGTCATGGTGCTGGCGGCGCCAGCGAAATTGTCGATGTCGAACGGGACGACGCGGATAGTGATGTGGGCGGCCTCTGACAGTTCGAGGAGCCGGGCGAGCTGGTCCCTCGATGTGGATCGATCACCGACCCTGATGCGCAGCGCCGCCTCGTGGATCACCGCCTCGTACGGCACGGTGAACTGCTGGCGGGCTTTGCGGTGCCGGATGCGCAGCTCGATCTCCTCGTCCGTCAGTGCCGGGATCCTGGACGAGAAGACGGCTCGCGCGTAGTTCTCTGTCTGCAGAAGGCCCGGCACGTACAGGATCGCCACGTGGCGAAGAAACGTGGCGTGATGCTCCAGTTCGGACAGATCGAGGAAGGGCGTGGGCAGGAGGCCTCGGTACTCCTCCCACCAGCCACGCGTTCGATCGGTGGCCATGGCGACGAGGGCGTCGACGAAGTCACTGTCGGCACAGCCGTAGTGGGACGCCATCCGTCGAACCCGCTGCTCACTCACCCCGGCGAGTGCTGACTCGATGTGCGTGATCTGAGCCGGGGCCACACCGAGCAGCGCAGCCGCCTGGCGGGCGTTCAGGCCGGCTGCTTCGCGGAGCCTGCGCAGTTCGGTGCCCAGCCGCATCTGGCGTGCCGTTGGATCGCGCCTTTTCACCATCGACTTCCCCCTTCAACTTCTGTCAGCGCGTGCCCCATTCGGGGACAGACTACGCGTTCCGCTTGCTGCGTCCCTAGATTTAGATCTACGTTCGGTGACGCGACGCACACGCTGCGGATATCCGGGATGCCGGAAGTGCACCGCTCCGTCCTGCCATGACGGCTGCGGCAGGCCACCGCCCGGACGCCGCCGCGCATCTCACGACCCGATCACTGCGAACGGAGCTGCACCATGCTCACCGACAGCCATGCCTCCACCGAGTCCTGGGAGTACTGCCTCTACATCCCCAACGATCTCCGCGCGGTCACCGTCAGCCGCCGCACCCTCCGCTTGATCCTCACCCTGCACGGGCTGATCCGGCTGGTGGATGTGGCGGAGCTGCTGGCGGCCGAGCTGATCTCCAATGCCGTGCAGCACACCAAGGGGCCCGCCGCTTTGCGGGTGCGTTGGGCGGCGGGGAAGCTGAGGATCGGGGCGTGGGACGCGGATCCCGCGCCGCCGGAGTCGCCCGCGCCGTTGGAACAGGTGGCCGAGTGGGAGGACGGGCGCGGATTGGCGCTGGTCGAAGCGTGCGCGGACGTCTGGGGGTGGCAGCCGTTGTCCCGGGAGGGCAACCGGGGCAAGGTCGTCTGGTGTGAACTCGCCGCCGCCTGAGCATGTCGGCGTGTCACCGGACGCGGGTCCGCGCAGGGCGGTCGGTCCGAGCGGACCGTGGAAGAAAAGGGGCGGCCGGTGGCGGTGCGGCGGACGTGACGCGCAGGCAGTAGCTCGAGCGCCCGGGGAATCGTTGGTCGGATGGGTTGGCCGCGCATCCCCCGCTGCCTACCATCGATCACCGCAAGACTGTGTGCCCCGATGCACGATCTCCCCCCAGGAGGTTTCCTTGCACCGCCGCCGTCGCACCGCGCTCGTCCTCTCCGCCGCGATCGCCGCGGCGGCCCCCCTCCTCACCGCCTGCGGAAACGACGCGCATCCCGGCGCGGCGGCCGTCGTGGGCGGCCAGCGGATCACCGTCGCCCAGCTGCAGAACCGGGTGGACGAGGTGCGCCGGGCGCAGCGAGCGGCGGTGACCGACGAGTCGCAGTACCAGCAGGCCGTCGCCGCCACCGGCACCCTCACCCGGGACACCCTGCACCAGATGATCCTCGACCGGGTGCTGGACCGGGCCGCCCGGGACGCGGGCGTCACGGTGACCGCCCGCGAGGTGCAGGCGATGCGGGAGAACCTGGAGAAGCAGGCGGGCGGTGCCGAGATGCTGCGCACGGTGTGGCTGCAGCAGTACGGGGTGCCGCCGCAGCGCCTTGACGAGAGTCTGCGCCTGCAGATCGAGGCGGAGAAGCTGGCGGCGAAGCTGCACACCGACACCAGCCGACCGGCCTTCTGGAAGGCGCTGTCCGACGCCTCCGACCGGCTGCACATCGACCTCAACCCCCGCTACGGGTCCTGGGACGTGCAGAAGAGGGACGCGGACGCGAAGACGCCGTGGCTGCGGGAGACCGTGGGGGCGGGACAGCAGACCGCCTGACGCGGGGCACGTGACGGGCGCCGGCTCCGTGGTCCACCGGCCCGGCCCACTGCCTGTGGACAACTCCGGGGCGGGGCGGTCCGCCGCCTGTGGACAACTCGGGGATGCGTCGGCGCGGTGCGTTACGTTCGAAACGTGAACACCAACGCCGCCGCCCCCACCTCCGACACCGCGTCCCCCGGCCGTATCGTCCTGCTCACCACCAGCCATCGGGTCGCCCCGGGGCTGCTGTCCTGGCCCGCCTGGCAGGCGCTGCGCGCCGCCGACCGCGTGTTGTGCGCGGACGGCGCGCATCCGCAGCTGCCGTATCTGCGCGAGGCCGGTATAGCGGTCGACGAGGCGGCGCCGACCGCCGAGGAGCTGGTCGCCGACTGCGCGGGCGGCCGCACCGTCGTGGTCGTCGCCACCGGCGAGGGCGAACCGGCGCTGACCGACGGCCTGGCCCGGCTGGCCGGCTCCGGGCGGGTGGCCATGCCGGAGCTGGAGCTGCTGCCCGCCTCCTACGACCTGCCCGGCGCCCGGCTGCTGGACCTGGTGCAGGTCATGGACCGCATCCGCGCCGAGTGCCCCTGGTCGTCCCAGCAGACCCACAAGGGTCTGGCGAAGTACGCCATCGAGGAGGCGTACGAGCTGGTGGAGTCCATCGAGGACGGCGACCGGGAGGAGCTGCGCGAGGAACTGGGCGACGTGTTGCTCCAGGTCGTCTTCCACGCCCGGATCGCCGAGGAGGACAGCGAGGAGCCGTTCTCCATCGACGACGTGGCCGGCGGCATCGTGGCCAAACTGATCAGGCGCCACCCCCACGTCTTCGGCGACGCGGCCGCCGAGACGCCGGAGGAGGTGCGGGAGCAGTGGCTGCGCACCAAGGCCGAGGAGAAGCAGCGCAGCTCGGTGACGGAGGGCGTTCCGCTGCACCAGCCCGCTCTGGCCCTCGCCGCCAAGCTCGCCTTCCGCGCCCGCAAGGCCGGTCTGGACGTGCCGCTGCCCGCGACGTCCGGCATCGGCTACGACCTGCTCGCCCTGGCCGTGCGGGCCGAGACGGAGGGCGTGGACCCGGAGGCAGCGCTGAGGACGGCGGCCCGCGCCTACCGGGACGCGATACGGGCGGCGGAGTCCGGGGCCGCCGCGCACGGGTAGCGCGGCGGGGTCCCGGGCAGCCACAGGTGGCGCGACGGGGTCCCGGGCAGCCACGGGTGGCGCGACGGGGTCCCGGGCAGCCACGGGTGGCGCGGCGGAGCCCGGGCAGCCACGGGCGGCGCGGCGGAGCCCGGGCCGTCGAGCACGGGCACAACCGTGGTTTCCGTGGAGCGGCGGGAGCGGGACCCCCAGGCCCCGGCGGGGCGGCGGGAGCGGGACCCCCAGGCTCCGGTGGGGCGGCGGGAGCGGGACCAGCGGGACCCCGGGGTTCCGCTGGGTCCGGCACCGGCGGTTACTGTCGCCCCATGCACGACCAGCCCCCTGCCGAGACCCCCGACGACACCGCGCCCGCCCTGTTCACCTGGGAATTCGCCAGCAATCCGTACCCGGCGTACGCCTGGCTGCGCGAGCACGCCCCGGTGCGCCGCACCCGGCTGCCCAGCGGTGTCGATGCCTGGCTGGTCACCCGCTACGCCGACGCCCGCCAGGCCCTGGCCGATGCACGCCTGAGCAAGAACCCGGAGCATCACGACGAGCCCGCGCACGCCAAGGGCAAGACCGGCATCCCCGGCGAGCGCAAGGCCGAGCTGATGACCCACCTGCTCAACATCGACCCGCCGGACCACACCCGGCTGCGCCGCCTGGTCAGCAAGGCGTTCACGCCCCGCCGGGTCGCCGAGTTCGCGCCGCGCGTGCAGGAACTCGCCGACGGCCTCATCGACGCCTTCGCCGGGCGCGGCACCGCCGACCTCATCCACGAGTTCGCCTTCCCGCTGCCCATCTACGCCATCTGCGACATGCTGGGCGTGCCCCGCGAGGACCAGGACGACTTCCGGGACTGGGCGGGCATGATGATCCGGCACGGCAAGGGCCCGCGCGGCGGCGTCGCCCGGTCGGTGAAGATGATGCGCGCCTACCTCGCCGAACTGATCCACAAGAAGCGCCAGGCGCTGCCCGCCGAGCCCGCCCCGGGCGAGGACCTGATCTCCGGCCTGATCCGCGCCTCCGACCACGGCGAGCACCTCACCGAGAACGAGGCCGCCGCGATGGCGTTCATCCTGCTGTTCGCCGGTTTCGAGACCACCGTCAACCTCATCGGCAACGGCACGTTCGCCCTGCTCACCCACCCCGGACAGCGTGCGCGCCTGCAGCGGTCGCTGGCCGCGGGGGAGCGGGAGCTGCTGCAGACCGGCGTGGAGGAGCTGCTGCGCTTCGACGGCCCCGTCGAGATGGCGACCTGGCGTTTCGCCACCGAGCCGCTGACCATCGGCGGGCAGGAGATCGCCCCCGGCGATCCGGTGCTCGTCGTCCTCGCCGCCGCCGACCGGGACCCGGAGCGGTTCGCCGACCCGGACACCCTGGACCTGGCCCGGCGCGACAATCAGCACCTGGGGTACGGGCACGGCATCCACTACTGCCTGGGTGCCCCGCTGGCCCGTCTGGAGGGGCAGACGGCGCTCGCCACCCTGCTGACCCGGCTGCCGGACCTGGAGCTGGACGCGGACCCGGCCGAGCTGCGCTGGCGCGGCGGCCTCATCATGCGTGGCCTGCGGACTCTTCCCGTCCGCTTCACCGCCCGTGCATGAGGCCGGGCCGCGGGCGGGCTGACACTGCGGAATGTGACGGAGCCTCAACTATGTGATGTTCATGTGATCTCTGCGGCATGAACTTGTGATGAGCGTTCGGATGGCTTACGTTCACGCATCGGCGTGGCGCCGAGCACATCCCGCCGCGCGTTCCCTGTTGTCGGGTGAAAGGTTGCTGCATGCTCTCCGGGAACGGTCGTCACCGACGCCCCCGGCAGGCTCCCGCCCTGCTCGTCACCGCCGGCGTCACCGGATCCGCCATCGCGCTCCCGCTGATCGGGGCCTCCGCCGCGAACGCCGCCGACGGCACCACCTGGGACAGGGTGGCGGAGTGCGAGAGCGGCGGCTCCTGGAGCGCCGACACCGGCAACGGCTACTTCGGCGGCCTCCAGCTGTCCCAGGACGACTGGGAGCAGTACGGCGGACTCGCCTACGCCCCCAGCCCCGACCAGGCCAGCCGGTCCCAGCAGATCGCCGTGGCCGAGAAGATCCTCGCCCACCGCGGTCCCGGCGCCTGGCGCACCTGTGCGCTGCTGGCCGGGCTGACCCGGGGCTCGGGTGCGGCGAAGGTGGACACCGGTGTGGGCGGCAGCACCTCCGGTGACACGGACCTTGCCGCCGGATCCCGCTCCTCGCACTCCGGCGACCGCGACGGAGAGTCCTCTTCCGCCGACTCCTCCGACGCGGCGACGCCGTCCGCCGGGACGGACGACCCGGGCGTGAGCGACCCCGGCCCGTCGAACTCCTCGACTCAGGACCCGGACTCCCCGTCCGCTCCGCCCGCTTCCTCCCCTTCGGAGCACACCTCCACCGATACGTCCCCGGGGCGCGCCGGTTCGGACTCCGCCACGCCCTCCCCCGGCGAGACGGGCAACCCGGCCACACCCGGCACATCGGCAGGAAACGGAGCAACCGTGCCCGGTGCTCCCTCTGCGACACCTACCGCTCCCGACCGGGACGAGTGGGACGGCTCCGGTCAAGTCGTCGGCGCCTCCGCCCTGGTGGACACCGGCGCACTGGGCTCCGGCCGACACCGCGGCCCGAGCGCGGACGAGAGCGACGCCCGCGCCCGGGAAGCCGCGACGGGGCGGCATGCCTCCCGCGGTGTCACCGGCGGCACGTACACGGTCCGTTCTGGCGACTCCCTGTCGTCCATCGCCGACTCCTTCGACGTCCACGGCGGGTGGCAGGCGCTGTACGCCGCGAACAAGAGCACCGTCGGCGCCGACCCGGACTACATCGTCGCCGGTCAGCAGCTGGATGTACCGGGTCAGAACGCTCACGTCGGGCACTAGTTGATGGGGTGTTTCGCACCGATTGCCGCGTTCGGCGAAAGTGTGGGATGAGTCTCAAAGGCCTGGATCGTCTTTGAAATTCCGCCCACCGGCTGTCTACGGTCATGTCCGCTCGCCACCGCGGGCTCCCGGCTGCCGCACGCCGAATCCTGCCGGCGGCCGCCCGGGAACAGTCGTCGCATCGCGCGCCGCAGGCAGGAGCGGGGGACCCAAGGTAAGTGCCGCACCGTGTCGTCGACGGAGCGGCTGGGGGTGAAGCCGTGCCTTCTTCCGGGCACGGCCGGGCAACTCGACCGGCCCGAACCCGACAGCTCACCTCGCAGGCGTCGGTGAGGGGATCCTTCCATGCTGTTTTCCGGCAAGGGCAAGCACCGTCGTCCGTCCAAGGCCACCCGTGCCGTCGCGCTCGCCGGCGTCGCCGGCGCGGCCGTCGCCGGCCCGCTGCTGGCGGCGGGCAACGCCTCCGCCGCCACCGCCTCCGAGTGGGACGCCGTCGCCCAGTGCGAGTCCGGCGGCAACTGGTCCATCAACACCGGCAACGGCTACTACGGCGGCCTGCAGTTCGCCCAGTCCACCTGGGCCGCCTACGGCGGCACGGCCTACGCCCCGCGCGCCGACCTGGCCACCAAGGCCCAGCAGATAGCCGTCGCCGAAAAGGTCCTCGCGGGTCAGGGCAAGGGTGCCTGGCCGGTGTGCGGCAAGGGCCTGTCGAACGCCGCCTACACCGGCTCCACCGCGCCGTCCTCCCCGGCCGGCGGCACCAGCGGCTCCGGCAGCTCCCAGAAGAGCACCACCACGACCCGGTCCACCGAGCAGCAGCACGCCGACCGTTCGGCCACCCGCACCGCTCCGGAGAAGACCGTCACCACCCCGAGCGGCCGGCATGTGGCCAAGGGCGACGGCGAGTACACGGTGGTCCCCGGCGACACTCTCAGCTCCATCGCCGTCGCCCACCACGTCAGCGGCGGCTGGCAGAAGCTGTTCGAGCTGAACCGTG
Source organism: Streptomyces thermoviolaceus (assembly GCF_045209695.1). Classification (NCBI taxonomy): domain Bacteria; kingdom Bacillati; phylum Actinomycetota; class Actinomycetes; order Kitasatosporales; family Streptomycetaceae; genus Streptomyces; species Streptomyces thermoviolaceus. Next base: position 3,658,301 of record NZ_CP109280.1, read on the forward strand.
ACATCGTCGAGGACGCCGACCTCATCTACCCGGGGCAGCAGCTGCACCTGAAGTAGGCAGCGGCCCCGCCCCCGTCCCCGCGGCTCCCCGCCCCGGCGCGTGTTCCCCCGTACGCGCCGGGGCGGGGTCGTGCGGGGCGAGGAAGGACGGGAGGAAGGCCGGGAGGGAGGCGAGCGCCGGCGCACAGGGCCGGCGATCCCCGGGATCGGTGCTCTCCCGGACCCGGCGATCCTTCGTACCCGTCGACGCCCGACCCTTTGTTCCGAAGCGGAACAATGTGTACTGTCACTCTGTCCGAGGGACGGTCGGTCGGCCGACCCGCACCCCTGGACGGTTAGGCTCTAGTCGCAAGGCTCACCAGCCCCGCACTTCCAGCGTCACATCCACGAAGGAGATGCTCGTGCCGTCCATCGACGTCGTCGTAGCCCGGGAAATCCTGGACTCCCGAGGCAACCCCACGGTCGAGGTCGAGGTCGGCCTCGACGACGGCAGCACGGGGCGTGCCGCCGTTCCGTCCGGCGCCTCCACCGGCGCCTTCGAGGCCATCGAGCTGCGCGACGGTGACCCGGGCCGCTACCAGGGCAAGGGCGTGGAGAAGGCCGTCCTCGCCGTGATCGAGCAGATCGGCCCCGAGCTGGTCGGCTACGACGCCACCGAGCAGCGCCTGATCGACCAGGCCATGTTCGACCTGGACGCCACCGACAACAAGGGCTCGCTGGGCGCCAACGCCATCCTCGGTGTCTCCCTGGCCGTCGCCCACGCCGCCGCCGAGGCCTCCGACCTGCCGCTCTTCCGCTACCTGGGCGGCCCGAACGCGCACCTGCTGCCGGTGCCGATGATGAACATCCTCAACGGCGGCGCGCACGCGGACTCCAACGTGGACATCCAGGAGTTCATGATCGCGCCGATCGGTGCCGAGTCCTTCTCCGAGGCCCTGCGCTGGGGCGCCGAGGTCTACCACACGCTGAAGAAGGTGCTGAAGTCCAAGGGCCTGTCCACCGGCCTGGGCGACGAGGGCGGCTTCGCCCCGAACCTGGAGTCCAACCGGGCCGCCCTGGACCTCATCCTGGAGGCCATCAAGGAGGCCGGCTACACCCCCGGCGAGCAGATCGCCCTGGCCCTGGACGTGGCCGCCACCGAGTTCTACAAGGACGGCCGCTACGTCTTCGAGGGCAAGGAGCGCACCGCCGAGGAGATGACGGCGTACTACGCCGAGCTGGTCGAGGCCTACCCGCTGGTCTCCATCGAGGACCCGCTGAGCGAGGAGGACTGGGAGGGCTGGAAGGCCATCACCGCCCAGCTCGGCGACAAGGTCCAGCTCGTCGGTGACGACCTGTTCGTCACCAACCCCGAGCGCCTGCAGAAGGGCATCGAGGAGGGCGCCGGCAACGCCCTGCTGGTCAAGGTCAACCAGATCGGTTCGCTGACCGAGACCCTCGACGCCGTCGAGCTGGCCCAGCGCAACGGCTACAAGTGCATGATGTCCCACCGCTCCGGCGAGACCGAGGACGTCACCATCGCCGACCTGGCCGTCGCCACCAACTGCGGTCAGATCAAGACCGGCGCCCCGGCCCGCTCCGAGCGCGTCGCCAAGTACAACCAGCTGCTGCGCATCGAGGAGATCCTCGACGACGCCGCGGTGTACGCGGGCCGCAGCGCCTTCCCGCGCTTCAAGGGCTGAACCGCACCCCGCACCGCACCGCGAGCACGGCCTGACGCCGCCCGGCCGGCGCCGCCCGGCCGGCGCCGCGCGGGCCGTGCTTCGCCCGTCGTGCGTACGTCCCCGTACCCGGTCCCGTACCGTGTCCGGGGACGTACGCGTGTATGAAGGACGCCGGCAGCAGGCAAGGGGAGGCGGAAGCCAGATGGCCGTCAAGGACCGGGACCGGTTCTCCACCGCGACCAGGCTCAGGCTGCTCGGGGAGCAGACCGCGGCGCGGGTCTACCGCTCCCAGAGCCGCCGGCAGGCCCGCCGCTCCCGCCTGACCGGGCGCGCCGCACTGCTCGCGCTGGTGGTGTGCTCCCTGGTGGTCGCCCTGGCCTACCCGATGCGGCAGTACGTCTCCCAGCGCGAGGAGATCGCCGACCTCAAGCGGCGCAAGCAGCAGGCCCAGGAGCGGGTCGAGCAGCTGCGCGACCTCAAGGCGCGCTGGCAGGACGACGCCTACGCCGAGCAGCAGATCCGGCAGCGGCTGCACTACGTCAAGCCCGGCGAGACCGGATACACCATGATCGACCCGGGCGAGGCCAAGCAGTCGAGAGCCGAGCAGAAGACGGCTCCCCGCCCCTGGTACATCAACCTCTGGCACGCCGTGGACACCTCCGACGCGGCCCGCCACTGAACCCACAGGAAGACCCACCCACAGGCATGGACACCCCTCCGCCGCCCACCCCGCGCACCGAACCCACCGCCGAGGACACCGAGGCCGTCCGGCTCCAGCTCGGCCGGCCCCCGCGCGGGCTGCGGGCGATCGCGCACCGCTGCCCCTGCGGCCGGCCCGACGTCGTGGAGACGGCGCCGCGGCTGCCCGACGGCACGCCCTTCCCGACGCTGTACTACCTCACCTGCCCGCGCGCCGCCTCGGCGATCGGCACGCTGGAGGCCGAGGGCGTGATGAAGGAGATGACCGAGCGGCTGCGGCAGGACGAGGACCTGGCCGCCGCCTACCGGGCCGCGCACGAGGACTACATCCGGCGCCGGGACGAGATCGAGGAGCTGACCGGCTTCCCCAGCGCGGGCGGCATGCCCGACCGGGTCAAGTGCCTGCACGTCCTCGTGGCCCACTCCCTGGCCGCGGGCCCCGGCGTGAACCCGCTGGGCGACGAGGCCATCGCGATGCTGCCCGAGTGGTGGCGCAAGGGAGCCTGCGTGCAGGTGCCGCAGCAGCACACGACGAGCGAGGAGAACGACGCGTGACCCGGGTGGCAGCCATCGACTGCGGGACGAACTCCATCCGTCTGCTGGTCGCGGACGTGAACCCGGACACGGGCGAACTGACCGACCTGGACCGGCGGATGACGATCGTGCGGCTCGGCCAGGGCGTGGACCGCACCGGCCGGCTCGCCCCCGAGGCCCTGGAGCGCACCTTCACGGCCTGCCGCGAGTACGCCGAGGTGATCAAGGAGCACGGCGCGGAGCGGGTGCGGTTCGTGGCCACCTCCGCCTCCCGGGACGCCGAGAACCGGGACGAGTTCGTGCGCGGCGTGGTGGACATCCTCGGCGTCGAGCCCGAGGTCATCACCGGCGACCAGGAGGCCGAGTTCTCCTTCACCGGCGCGACCAGGGAACTGGCCGGCCGCGCCGACCTGGACACGCCGTTCCTGGTGGTGGACATCGGCGGCGGCTCCACGGAGTTCGTCGTCGGCGAGGACCACGTGCGCGCCGCCCGCTCGGTCGACGTGGGCTGCGTGCGCATGACGGAACGGCACCTGGTGCACGGCGGCGTGGTGAGCGACCCGCCCACCGAGGAGCAGATCGCCGCCATACGGGCGGACGTGGAGGCCGCGCTCGACCTGGCCGAGCAGACCGTCCCGCTGCGCGAGGCCCGCACCCTGGTGGGCCTGGCGGGATCCGTGACCAGCGTGTCGGCCATCGCCCAGGACCTGCCGGAGTACGACTCGGCGCGCATCCACCACTCCCGCGTCTCCTACGACCGCGTCCGGGAGATCACCGACCGGTTGCTGCACTCCACCCACGCCGAGCGCGCGGCCGTCCCGTCGCTGCACCCCGGCCGCGTGGACGTCATCGGGGCGGGCGCCCTGGTCCTGCTGGCGATCATGGAGCGTATCGGCGCCCAGGAGGTCGTGGTCAGCGAGCACGACATCCTGGACGGAATCGCCTGGTCCCTGGCCTGAGCAAGACCGGCGAGGCGGCGTCGCGACGGGTGTCCCGCCCGCCGGTCGAGGCAGGGGAGATCACCTGCCGGAGGCATGAGCGGGCACGCCGGTGACGCCGCGTCGGACGACGTTCGTGAAGTTCTTCACAAGGATTTCCGTCGTGTCGGCGCATCGGAGAGGCTTCACCGGCCCTCCAGGGGGCTCAACAGGGACGTGAGGGTGCTCGACGGAGCGCTCCGGCATGCCGTCCGAGGAGGCGTGCGCACCCTCCGCGCGGGGCCCTCCGGAACCCGGAGCGGCAGCTCACGCGGTCTTGACAACGGTCGCAACCGGACACCGGTTCCCGCGAGAGGCATGATCTCCGTCACGTGAGCGGCGGAGTGTAGCACAGGGGTTTGCGAAGCTTGTGAAGGGGCGCACGAGGGGTCCCCTCGGGGCGGGTGGATACTCGATGCCATGAGCACCACGGAGCGTCCCAGGATCCTCGTAGTAGGCGGTGGGTACGTAGGCCTGTACGCAGCTCGGCGCATCCTGAAGAAGATGCGCTACGGCGAGGCGACCGTCACGGTCGTCGACCCCCGGTCGTACATGACCTACCAGCCCTTCCTCCCGGAAGCCGCCGCCGGCAGCATCTCCCCGCGTCACGTCGTCGTCCCGCTGCGGCGCGTGCTCCCCAAGGCGGCGGAGGTCCTCACCGGCCGGGTCACCAGCATCGACCAGGACCGCAAGGTCGCCACGATCGCCCCGCTGGTGGGCGAGTCGTACGAGCTGCCCTTCGACTACCTGGTCATCGCCATGGGTGCGGTCTCCCGCACCTTCCCGATCCCCGGCCTCGCCGAGCAGGGCATCGGCATGAAGGGCATCGAGGAGTCCATCGGCCTGCGCAACCATGTGCTGGAGCAGATGGACAAGGCCGACTCCACCACCGACGAGGAGATCCGCCGCAAGGCGCTCACCTTCGTCTTCATCGGCGGCGGTTTCGCCGGCGCCGAGACCATCGGCGAAGTCGAGGACATGGCCCGGGACGCGGCCAAGTACTACCGCAACGTCTCCCGCGACGACATGCGGTTCATCCTCGTCGACGCCGCCGACCGCATCCTCCCCGAGGTCGGCCCGAAGCTCGGCGCGTACGGCAAGGCCCACCTGGAGAGCCGTGGTGTGGAGGTCTACCTCTCCACCTCCATGGAGTCCTGCGTCGACGGCCACGTGGTGCTCAAGAACGGCCTCGAGGTCGACGCCAACACGATCGTCTGGACGGCCGGCGTCAAGCCGAACCCGGCCCTGGCCCGCTTCGGCCTGCCGCTCGGCCCGCGCGGTCACGTCGACTGCGAGCCCACCCTGCAGGTCAAGGGCACCGACTACATCTGGGCCGCCGGCGACAACGCCCAGGTCCCCGACCTGGTCGGCCGTGAGGCGGGCAACGAGAACGCCTGGTGCCCGCCCAACGCCCAGCACGCGCTGCGCCAGGCCAAGGTCCTCGGCGACAACGTGGTGTCCCGCATGCGCGGCTTCCCGCAGAAGGAGTACCGCCACGCCAACAAGGGCGCGGTCGCGGGTCTCGGCCTGCACAAGGGCGTCGCGATGATCGTCATGGGCAAGATGAAGATCAAGCTCAAGGGACGGCTCGCCTGGTACATGCACCGCGGCTACCACGGCCTGGCGATGCCGACCTGGAACCGCAAGATCCGCGTCTTCGCCGACTGGACGCTCGGCATGTTCCTCAAGCGCGAGGTCGTCTCCCTCGGCGCCATGGAGAACCCGCGCGAGGAGTTCTACCAGGCCGCCAACCCCGCTCCGGTCCCCGCCGCCGCGGGCAAGCCGGAGGAGAAGGCCAAGGCCTCCTGACCGACGGTCACGTCCGACCCCCCGAAGGGGCCGCCTGCCATCCGTGGTGCGGGCGGCCCCTTCGGCGTGTCCGGCACCGCCCCGGGCCCCGGCCGCATGCATGCTGCACCTGCTGTGCCCCGGTCGTAACTCCCTTGCGGGGGTGCGCGATGGTCGAACCGGTGTTTACGTGGGGGATGACATCCGGCGTTCTCCGTCACGGAGGTGTGCACCATGCCCGACGCCGCGCTGCGGCTTGCGACACTGCTCGAACAGCTGATGGGAAGCCCGCTCCCGGTGCGCCTCCGCGCCTGGGACGGCTCCGAGTCCGGGCCGCCCGCCACGCCGGTGCTGGTCGTGCGCAACCGGCGCGCCCTGCGCCGGCTGCTGTTCAAGCCCGGTGAACTCGGCCTGGCCCGCGCCTGGGTGTCCGGCGACCTGACCGTCGAGGGTGACCTGTACACCGCCCTGGACCTGCTCGCCGGACTGGTGTGGGAACGCGAGGACGACGCCCGCGGGATCGCGCGGCGCCTGCGCACCCCGAAGGCCCGTGCCGCCGTCCGGGACCTGGTGAAGCTGGCCGGGCTGCCCCTGCCGCCCAAACCGCCCGCCGAGGAGGTCCGCCGCCGCCCCTCCCACCTGCACACGCGCCGCACCGACCGGCGTGCCATCAGCCACCACTACGACGTCGGCAACGACTTCTACGAACTCGTCCTCGGCCCGTCGATGGTGTACTCCTGCGCCTACTGGCCGAGCGACGGCCCCGAGGCCACCCTGGAGCAGGCCCAGCGGGACAAGCTCGACCTCATCTGCCGCAAACTCGACCTGAAACCCGGTCAGCGACTGCTCGACGTGGGCTGCGGCTGGGGCTCCATGGCGATCCACGCCGCCCGCGAGTACGGCGCCCGGGTGGTCGGCGTGACCCTCTCCCAGGAGCAGGCCGCCTACGCCCGCAAACGGGTGGCCGACGAGGGCCTGACCGACCAGGTGGAGATCCGCGTCCAGGACTACCGGGACGTCACGGACGGCCCGTACGACGCCGTCTCCTCCATCGGCATGGCCGAACACGTCGGCGCCGCCCGCTACCTGGAGTACGCCCGCGACCTGTACGCCCTGCTGCGGCCCGGCGGACGGCTGCTCAACCACCAGATCGCCCGCCGCCCGCAGGCCGACGAGTCGGCGTACCGGGTGGACGCATTCATCGACGCCTACGTCTTCCCGGACGGCGAGCTGGCCCCGATCGGCACCACCGTCACCCAGCTGGAACGGGCCGGGTTCGAGGTGCGCGACGTGGAGTCGCTGCGCGAGCACTACGCCCTCACCCTGCGCCGCTGGGTCGCCAACCTGGAGGCGAACTGGGAGGAGGCGCAACGGCTCACCAGCCCCGGCCGCGCCCGGGTGTGGCGGCTGTACATGGCGGCCTCCGCGCTGTCCTTCGAACGCAACCGCATCGGCGTCAACCAGGTGCTCGCGGTGAAGACCCCCGGCTGCGGGGACGCGGGGATGCCGCTGCGCTCCCGCACCTGGGGCGCACCGGCCGCGTAGGTGTACGCGAGGGCCCCGTCCCGGTCACCGCGCTCCCCGCGGTCACCGGAACGGGGCCCTCGCCCGCCGGCCGGGCCGTCACTCGGAGGTGATGGCCTGCAGCATGTCCATCCGGGCCGCGCGCCGCGCCGGCCACAGTGCCGCCAGGACGCCGACCACGCCCGCCAGCAGCAGGAAGACCGCCATCCGGCCCCACGGCAGCACCAGCTCGTACGTCTCCAGCTGGTTCCCGACCAGCGCCCCGGCCGCCCAGCCGAAGAACATGCCGAGGACGATGCCGAGCACGCCGCCGAACAGCGAGATCACCAGGGACTCCAGGCGCACCATGCGCTTCACGCCCGCCCGGTCCACCCCGATCGCGCGGAGCATGCCGATCTCCCGGGCCCGCTCGACCACCGACATCGCCAGGGTGTTGACGACGCCGAGGACCGCCACGATCACCGCCATCGCCAGCAGGCCGTAGAGCATGTTCAGCACCAGCGTGACGCTGCGCGCGATGCCGTCGGAGATGTCCTGCCGGTCCTGGATCAGGATCGCCGGGTTGGACCCGGTCGCCTGCACCAGCCGCGCCTTGACGGCGTCCCCGGGGCCGTCGGCGGTCTTCACCAGGATCTGCATGTCCGCCGGATCGGACTGGTGCGGGGCCAGGGTGTCCTTGTCCACGAGGATGCCGCGCATCATCTCGTTGGGCCGGTAGACGCCGGCGACGGTCAGCTGCTGCTTGCGGCCGTCCTCGTAGGAGACGGTGAAGCGGGAACCGGCCGTCCAGTGGTGGTCCTCGGCGGTGTCGCGGTCGACGACCACCTTCGTGCCGTCGATCGTGAAGGTGCCGTCGGCCACCGGCAGGTCGGTCAGCTCGCCGAACGAGGCACCGTCGACGCCGGTCAGGAACTCCGTCTCGTCGTCGATGCGGGAGATCGCGTTGCGCATCGGGCTGACGGCGGTGACGCCCTCGGCGGACTCCAGCTTCCGCTCCACGTCCGGGGAGAGGAAGTTGCCGTTGGCCATGGACACCACGTAGTCGGCGCGGATCGCGGCGGCGGCCAGTTTCTCGACCGCGAGCTGCATGCTGTTCGCGACCACCGTCATGCCCGTGATCAGGGTGAGCCCGATCATCAGCGCCGAGGCGGTGGCCGCCGTGCGGCGCGGGTTGCGGACCGCGTTCTGCCGGGCCAGCTTGCCCGCCACCCCGAAGGCGCGCAGCACGGGCGCGGCGGCCGCGATCACCGGCCGGGACAGCAGCGGCGTCAGCACGAACACACCCGTGATCAGCAGCACGGCGCCCAGCCCCATGGGGGCCTGACCGGAGTCCCCGCTCATCGTGGTGGCCACCAGCACCAGCCCCGCACCGGCCGCCGCCAGCAGCGCACCCAGGGTGTTGCGCAGCACCAGCGACTTGGTGGTGGCCGTGGCGTGGATGCTGCTCATCGCCGCCACCGGCGGGATCTTCGCCGCCCGCCGGGCGGGCAGCCACGCCGCCAGCATGGTCACCAGGATGCCGACCGCGAGCGCGGCGGCCACCGTGCTGGGCGTCACCACCAGCGGTCCGTCGGGCAGCGTGGTGCCGAAGGATCCGAGCAGGGCACGCATCCCCGCCCCGATGCCGATGCCGGCGGCCAGCCCGACGAGGGCGGCGACCGCACCCACCACGAACGCCTCGATCAGCACCGACCGGGTCACCTGCCGGCGCGACGCCCCGATCGCCCGCAGCAGCGCCAGCTCCTTGGTGCGCTGGGCGACCAGCATGGTGAAGGTGTTGGCGATGATGAACGTGCCGACGAACAGCGCGATCCCGGCGAACACCAGCAGGCCGTTCTTCATACTGCTCATCGAGTCGGCGATGACCCGTGCCTGGTCCGAGGCCAGCTGGTCCGCGGTGGTGGTCTTGGTCAGTCCCTTCGGCAGCGCCGCGTCCAGCTGCTGCTTCAGCACGCTCTGAGCGGTGCCCGGCTTCGCCTTCACGTCGATCTCGTCGTACGTGCCCGGCTTGCCGAACAGCTGCTGGGCGGTGGCGGTGTCGAACAGGGCGAGGCTGCCGCCGGCGGTGACATTGCCGTCGTCGGTGGTGAACACGCCGCTGATCGTCGGGGTGAGGACCGGGCCGTCGACGGAGATGCGCACGGTGTCACCGACCCGGTAGCCGGCCCGCTGGGCGGTCCTGGAGTCGATGAGCACCTGGTCCTTGCCGTGCGGGGCGGTGCCGGCGACGAGCGGGTAGCGGGGATCGTCGTCCCCCCAGTAGTTGCCGCCCTCGGAGCGGAACCCGCCTCCGATCAGCTCCCCGTGCCGGTCGGCGATCGCGGTGAAGCCCTTGACGACACCGATGGCGGAGGCGGCCCCCGGCACATGGAGGGCGGTGTCCAGCGTGGCGTCGGTCAGCTCCGGCAGCTTGCCGACCCGGTCGCCCTCGCCCTCCTGGTACACGGGCCGGACGGCCACGTCGACGTGGTCGAAGCCTTTGGCCGAGCTGTTCTCCAGGGCGCCGGAGACGGTGTTGGTGAAGACCAGGGTCCCCGACACGAAGGCGACGCCGAGCATCACGGCGAGCACGGTCATGAGGAGCCGGGCCTTGTGCGCGAGCACGGTGCGCAAGGCGGTGCGGAACATGGGTGTGTCTCAGTCCATCGGGTACGAGGGGGCAGTGGGCGGAGGTCCGGGTGCGCGGGGTCAGCCGACGCGGCCCTCGGCGCCGGCCGAGGGGATGCGCGGGCCGCCGCCGGGAAGGCTGCGCATGCGGTCCAGCACCGCGTCCGGGGTCGGCCCGTACACCTCGTCCACGATCCGGCCGTCGGCGAGGAACACCACCCGGTCCGCGTACGACGCCGCCACCGGGTCGTGGGTGACCATCACCACCGTCTGGCCCAGTTCCCGCACCGAGTTGCGCAGGAAGCCCAGCACCTCGGCACCGGCCCGCGAGTCGAGGTTGCCGGTGGGCTCGTCACCGAAGACGATCTCCGGCTTCGAGGCCAGCGCCCGGGCGACCGCCACGCGCTGCTGCTGACCGCCGGACAGCTGCGAGGGCCGGTGCCCCAGCCGCCCGGACAGACCGACCATCTCGATCACCGACTCCAGCCACTGCCGGTCGGGCTTCCGCCCCGCGATGTCCATGGGCAGGGTGATGTTCTCCAGGGCCGTCAGCGTGGGCAGCAGATTGAACGCCTGGAAGATGAAACCGATCTTGTCCCGCCGCAGCCGGGTGAGCTGCTTGTCCTTCAGCGACCCCAGCTCGGTGTCGCCGATGCGCACCGAGCCGGAGGTGAAGGAGTCCAGCCCGGCCACGCAGTGCATCAGCGTGGACTTGCCGGACCCGGACGGCCCCATGATCGCGGTGAACTGCCCCTGGGCGAAGTCCACCGAGACCCGGTCCAGGGCGACCACCTGGGTCTCGCCCTGTCCGTAGATCTTCGACAGCTCCGTGGCACGTGCGGCCACGGCGGTGGTCCGCCCGGCGAAGGAAGAGGTGGTCACGGGTGGGATCTCCTGAGAGAACGACGACGGTGCTCGAACGTGGGATGTGCTCCCATCGTCGCCGCCGCCCGGCCCCGCACCGTCAGACGCTGTTCCCGTTTCCAGGGCCGACTCGGGTCTGACCGAGGCCCGCCGTGTCATACCTGGGGATGATCCCCGCACCGGAGAACGCCCCGCGCCGCCCGGCCGTCAGGCCCAGGCCGGCAGGGGATCGCGGGTGTCCGACGGCCTCGGGTCCGCCGCCGGAACCTGCCCGGTGCACGGCCGCCGGTGCCGGTCGTGTCCGGACGGTGAAATTCCGTCATTTCGCGTGCACGCCCCCTTGCCGCACGCAACGCTACTGACAGGTGCGTCCGATGGTCGCTCTCCGGCCTGATGCACCCTCAGATGTCAATAAAATAAGACAACATCGGTCCGTCCGTCCGCTGTTCAGGGGACACCTCCCGATAGGCTCGGAACCTGTGCGGAGCCCACGGCCTGCCCGGATGGTGGAATGCAGACACGGCGAGCTTAAACCTCGCTGCCCCTTGCGGGCGTACCGGTTCGAGTCCGGTTCCGGGCACTTCTTCTCGCCTCCGCATGACCTGCGAGAACGGCCCTCCGGGGCCGTTTTCCTTGTCCGCAGCGGGCAGGCGGCGGGAGCACGCCGGACGGACACGGCACACGGGATGCCGGACGGCGTCCGGCCGCGGGCGCGGAGTCGGGTGAGGGCACCTTCGGTCCCCGGCGCACGATCCGGCCGAGGCCCGGGCGTCACGGCATGGCCACGGTGCCCCTCCGGCCGTCCCGGTCGGGGCGCGGCAGCCGCACCAGGCCGCGACGGCCGAGCCCAGGATCCCTCGCCGTGCGACCGGAGGTCAGCCGCGAAGAGCGTGTTCCAGGGCGTGACGCAAGGTGGCCGCACTGTTGCGGCGCAGCAGTTCCCTGACGTGGGCCCGCGCGTCCCGCAGCGTGGCGTGAGTCCCCAGCTCGGCTCCGATGCACGCGGGGTCGAGCACCACCGTGTGCCGGGCGGTGGCTGCGGTGCCATCCGGAGTGCGGGCGAACGTCCACAGACCGGCGTGCCCGGCGAGCAGCCGGGGGGTGCGCTGCTGTTTGTAGGCGATCCATTCCGGTGCCCGGCAGATGCGGACGGAGCGGGTGGTGTGCGCGGAGCCGTCCGCCGTCACCGTGTCCATCTCCAGGTGCTGGACTCCCTCGGCCGGCTCGTCCAGACGGACCCGGGCCACATGGGGAAGCAGCTCGGGCCAGCGGTCGGCACGCTCGATGAAGGCATAGGCCTCCTCGGGCGCGCAGGGCGACGTGACGGTATCGGTGAAGGAGAACACCAGTTCATCGGCGGGGTGGCCGGTCCGGGTGAGGGCGGCCAGCGCGCCCAGTTCCCGTTCGCTGTTGCGGTCCAATGCCTCCTGGAGCGCGTCGACCGCTGCGGGGTCGTCGTCCTGGACCGTGAAGCGGTGCCGCAGGACGACCTCGGAGTGTCCGTTCGGCAGGGGACGCACCAACCAGCCGCCGGACATGGACGTCACCGGCGGTCGGCTGTGCTCCTGACGGAAGTACACGTAGCGGCGCTGCGGGTCCAGGATCCGCGAGGAACGCCAATGGGCCACCTCCTCGCCGACCATGGCCCAGATCTCGAAGCGTTCGTTTCGTGCCGAGCGGCTGAGGTGGTGGACGTGGACTGTGGGGGCGAAGACGGCGGGCCACCTGTCTGCGTCCGCGACCAGGGCGTACAGCGTGTCCGCCGGCGCAGCGACGGTCAGGGTGTGCTCGGTGCGGTGGACGACGGGAGGGGCGGCGGCGCGAGGCATCATCGACTCTCTTTCCGGGAGGGGCGGATTGCATCGGTGGTGCGGCGACGACGTCGTCGGGCGGCCGCGGGCGCGGCGCCGTTGCGGTCGGGGAGCGGATCAGCCGACCGCCAGGGCCTCGTTGACCAGCGCCAGCAGGATGCGCGGTGTGAGGCCGTCGGTCACCTGCTCGTCGGACAGGGTGACCCCGTAGTCCCGCTCGATGCGGGCAGCGGTCTCCATCAGAGCCAGAGAGTCGTACCCGAGGTCCTCGAAGGGGGTGTCGAGGATGTCGCCGGAGAGATCGCTTCCCTCGTCGGCGCCGGCGCAGGCGATGAGCAGGGTGCGCAGATCGTCGAGAGTCATCCGGGCCATACCAGGTCTCCTTGTCGTCAGGGCCGGGGAAGGGTGATCACGAGGGCAGAGTTGAAGCCGTGGCGTCCACGCGCCAGGACGAGAGCCGTGCTGAGGGCGGCCTCCCGGGGTTCACCGGTGACCAGGTCGAGGGCGTACTCCTCGGGCACGTTCACCGTGCGGCCGGTGGCGGGGACGACCTGGTCGCGCAGGGCCAGGACCGCGGCCGCGAGATCGGCGGGACCACCGCCCGCGCACAGTCGGCCGGTCAGCGCCTTCGGCGCGGTCACAGGCACACCGCGGGGCCCGAAGAGTGCGGTGAGGGCTGCCGCCTCGGCCCTGTCCAGGCGGGGTACGCCTGCGCCGTCGGCGAACACCACCGAGACGTCGTCGGGCGCCAGACCGGCGTCGGCCAGGGCGAGTTCGGCAGCGCGGGCCAGACCCGGCGGCCGTCCCGTTCCGGGCGCCGGATCGAAGGTGGCCGCATATCCGGCCACCTCCCCCCAGATCCGCTCCGCGCCGCGGCGCAGAGCGGCGTCCAGGTCCTCCAGGACGAACATCGCCCCGCCCTCCCCGGGCACATATCCCGATGCGTCGTCGTCGAACGGCAGGTACGCGCGCTCCGGATCGTCCACCGTGCTGACCAGGCCGCCGGCCAGCTGTGACGACCATCCCCAGGGGTCGAACGCCGAGTCGATGCCTCCGGTCAGCATCAAAGGGGTCCCGCGGCGCACGGTCCTGCGGGCATGGCCGATCGCGTCCAGGCCGCCCGCCTGCTCCGCCACCAGGGCGGCACTCGGCCCGCGCAGCGTGTGCCGGATGGACAGCTGGCCGGTGTTCACGGCGTAGAACCAGGCGAAGGACTCGTAGACACTGACGTACTCAGGCCCCTGGTGCCACAGCTTGCGGAACTCGCGGTGCGTGAAATCGAAACCGCCCTGCGCGGTCGAGGTGACGACGCCCATGGCGTAGTCGGGTGCCGCCTCGGGCCCGGACGCCACACCGGCGTCGGACAGGGCGTGGTGCCCCGCGACGAGCGCGTAGCGAGTGGAGATGTCCGTCTGGGGAAGCAACCTGGCGGGCACGAGGCCTGCGGTGTCGAAGTCGTCGTCGATCTGGCCGGCCAGGCGGCACGGGTAGCGTGAGGCGTCGAACCGGGTGAGCTCCCGGATGCTCGACACTCCGGACAGCAGCGACTGCCAGTAGGCCTCCGTACCGGTGCCGCCGGGGGCGATCACACCCACACCGGTGATCGCGACACGGGGTGCGGTGCTCCGCGCGCTCACCGGACCACCTCCGGGCGGTGCAGGACCATCGCGCTCTGGAAGCCTCCGAAGCCGCTGCCCACGGTCAGCACCGTGTCGATGCGCTGCTCCCGTGCGGACAGTGGCACGTAGTCCAGGTCGCACTCGGGGTCGGGGTCGTGCAGGTTGGCGGTCGGCGGTACGACTCCGTGCTCCATCGCGAGGAGCGAGGCAGCGATCTCGACGGATCCGATCGCGCCGAGGGAGTGCCCCACCATCGACTTGATCGAGCTGACGGGGACGCGGTAGGCGTGGTCCCCGAGGCTCCGTTTGAACGCGGCGGTCTCGTGGCGGTCGTTCTGCTTGGTGCCCGACCCATGGGCGTTGACGTAGTCCACGGCGGTGCGGTCCAGGCGCGCCTCGTCCAGTGCGGCACGGATGGCCTCCGCCATCTCCCGACCGTCCCGTTTCAGGCCCGTCATGTGGTAGGCGTTGCAGCGCGTCGCGTAGCCGCCGACCTCGGCGTAGACGTGCGCGCCGCGACGCCGTGCGGCGTGAAGGTCCTCCAGGACGAACATGGCGGCGCCCTCGGCGAGAACGAAACCGTTGCGGCTGCGGTCGAAGGGCCGGGAGGCGTGCGCGGGGTCGTCGTTGCGTGGCGTCGTCGCCTTGATCGCGTCGAAGCAGGCCACGACGATCGGCGATATGGGGGTGTCGGTCGCGCCGGCCACCACGACGTCGGCGGTTCCCTCCCGGATGAGCTGCACGGCGTAGCCGACGGAGTCGAGTCCGGAGGTGCAGCCGTCGGAGACCATGGTGACCGGTCCTTCTGCGCCGACCGTCCAGGCCACTTCGGCGACCATCACGCCCGGGCTGAGGTAGTCGAACATGTAGGGCGACAGATGGGCGGGGTCCACCAGCCACTCCCGCCCGGAGTCCGACATCACCAGGTACTCGTTCTCCAGGCTGGTCGCGGAGGCCACAGCGGTGCCGAGCACCACGGACACCCGGCAGGGGTCGAGGTCCGCGGTCTCCAGCCCGCTGTCGGCCAGTGCGTCCCGAGTGCAGGCGACGGCGAACTGAGTGGCCCGGTCCATGCGCCGGATCTCCCGCGGCGAGAAACCCTCCTTCTGCGCGTCGAAGTCGACCTCGCCCGCGACGCGGGAACGGAACGCGGAGGCATCGAAGAGACTGATCGGCCGGGTGGCCGTACGGCCCGAGGCGAGCAGGTCCCAGAACTCCTTCGTGCTGGACCCGCCGGGGGCGCGGACACCCATACCGGTGATGACCACTCGCCGCGTCATCCTCGTCCTCCTGTGCTGATGGGCATCGCTGGGGCTCCTTTCGCCCACCGGACCTGTGAACACCGGCACCCTGACCCGTGCGCCTCGAATGCCGCTCGTGCCCAGGTGGGGCCGGGACCGTTCCACCCGGGCTCCAGCGCCTCTCCAGAGGCCCTGGTCACAGTGGCTCCGGGCCGCGGGACCGGCTGCGGCCCGCCCCACGGAAGGAGCGAGCATGACGACGGCGACGGCGTCCCCGCCGGTGGCCCTGGTGACCGGTGCGACGAGCGGTATCGGCCTGGCCATCACCCGGCGGCTGGCCGGCCGAGGGGCCCGGGTGTTCCTCTGCGCCCGGGACGACAAGCGCGTGGCCCGGACGGTCGAGGAACTGCGCTTCGAGGACCACGAGGCCGACGGCGTGGTCTGTGACGTCACCGATCCGGCAGCCGTCCGCGCGTTGGTGGCGTCGGTCACAGACCGCTACGGCTCGATCGACATCCTGGTGAACAACGCCGGCCGCAGCGGCGGAGGCGCCACCGCCGAGCTGCCCGACGAACTCTGGTACGACGTCATCAACACCAATCTGAACAGCGTCTTCCTGGTGACCAAGGAGGTGCTCGGGCCCGGCGGCATGCTGGCCAGGAAGCGAGGACGGATCATCAACATCGCCTCCACAGGCGGCAAGCAGGGCGTCGTGCACGCGGCGCCGTACTCGGCCTCCAAACACGGCGTGGTGGGCCTGACCAAGGCGCTGGGCCTCGAACTGGCCCGTACCGGTATCACGGTGAACGCGGTCTGCCCCGGTTTCGTGGAGACACCGATGGCGGAGCGAGTGCGGAAGCACTACGCCGGCATCTGGGGCGTGTCCGAGGACGAGGCCTACGAGCGCATCACCGAGCGGGTGCCGCTCGGTCGGTACGTGGAGCCCGACGAGGTGGCCGCGATGGTGGAGTACCTGGTGAGCGACGCCGCCGCCGCGGTGACCGCTCAGGCTCTGAACGTCTGCGGCGGATTGGGCAACTACTGATGGCCGCCGACGCACCCGTCGCCCTGGTCACCGGTTCCTCCTCGGGCATCGGGCGGGCGCTCGCCGAGCGGCTGGCCACCGAGGGATACCGCGTCGTGGTCAACTCGGCGCGCTCGACCGCCGCCGGCAAGGAGACCGCGGCCGCCCTTCCGGACGGGCTCTACGTCCAGGCGGACGTCTCCGTGCCCGACGAGGCGCAGCGGCTGGTGGACACGGCGGTCGGACACTACGGCCGGCTGGACGTCCTGGTGAACAACGCCGGCCGCACACGGAAAATCCCGCACGCCGATCTGGCCGCCGCGACACCGCAGGTATGGCGGGAGATCTTCGACCTCAACGTCTTCGGCACCTGGCAGACCACCGTGGCCGCCATGCCGCACCTCAGCGCCGGCGGTTCCGGCGTGGTCGTGAACGTCTCGTCCGTGGCCGGCAGCCGGCCGGCCGGGAGCTCCATCCCGTACGCGGTGAGCAAAGCCGCGCTGGAACACATGACCCGGCTGCTGGCCCACGCGGTCGGCCCGGCCGTGCGGGTCAACGCGGTCGCCCCCGGACTCGTCGAGACCCCCTGGACGCAGGCCGACGAGTTCTTCGCCCCCATCGCCGAACACGTGCGGCGATCCACGCCGCTGCGTCGTACGGGCCGGCCCGAGGACGTGGCCGATGCCGTCCTGGGACTCGTGCGTTCCACCTACACCACCGGGCAGGTCCTGCTGGTCGACGGCGGCGCCCACCTCATGTGAACCGATCCGTGCCCGAGGAGGGACATGCAGCTCGCCGTCAACCTCGTCCCGTGGGAAGCCGGACAACTGGCGCGCGCGGCCGAGCAGGCCGGATACGCCGCCGTGCTGGCCCCGGAGGGACTCCGCTCGGAGGCAGCCGCCGTCCTCGGTCTGGTCGCCGGCATGACCGAACGCGTCGAGCTGATCTCCGGGGTCATGCAGATTCCCGGCCGGCCTCCCGGTATGGCGGCGTTGACGGCGGCCACCCTGAACGCCGTCAGCGGCGGACGCTTCCGGCTCGGCCTGGGCGTGTCCAACCCGGACGTGTCCCTCGGCTGGTACGGCGTGCCGTTCGACCGCCCGCTCGGCCGCATCCGGGAGTACGTGGACATCGTGCGCCAGGCCCTGTCCGGCGCACCGGTGATGTACCAGGGCGAACACTTCGAGGTCGGCACGTCCGGCCCGCTGCGCCTGCTCACCGAACCGTCCGGTGGTCGCGTGCCGGTGCTGCTGGCGGCCGTCGGGCCGCGCAGCCTGCGGCTGGCCGGCGAGATCGCGGACGGATGGCTGGGCGTCTTCACCTCCCCGGAGGCCGTCACCGAGGCCGTCGGGCACATCCGGAAGGGACGCGGCAGCCGCGGACTGGACGGTTTCGAGGTGTTGCCCAGCCTGCCCACCGCCGTGGCGGACACCGTGCAGGAGGCCGCCGATCTGGTGCGCGGCCATTACGTCCACCTGATGGGCATCGGGGATCCCGCCCGCAACGTCTACTGCGCCCTGGCCAGATCCATGGGGTACGAGGCCGAGGTGGACCGCTTCGCGGAACGCATCGAGGCAGGTGACAGGCGTGGTGCCGGGGCCGTCCTCCCGCTCGGACTGTTGGACCGTACGGCGCTGCTCGGCCCGGTCGGCCGGATCGCCGACCGCATGCGCGCCTACGCGGAGGCCGGGGTGACCCGCCTGGGGATCATGGTCTCCGCAGCGGCCACCGGTCCGGAGGGCCGGCTGGCCATCGTCCGTGCCGCGGCCCACGCTCTGGAGAGCTCGGGCGCCGCGGACTGAGTCCGGGGTACGGCCCGTCCGGTGCGCGCGGCCGCCACCCCCTCGACAAGCCCCGCCCTTCCTTCTCCGCCCGGTTTCGGAGCCTTGCAGGACGACCCCGCCGCACAGCGATGCCCGAGACCGTTCCCACCAGGAGACCGTCGATATGACCGCTTCCCTCACCTGTCTGTTCCACGACGACTTCGCCCAGGGCCTGCGCACCCGGGACCCGCGGCAGCGGCCCGACGCGCCCTGGAGCCTGCGCCCCACCCCGTCACTGCCGGACGGCGACGGCACGGTCCGCACCACCGACGGTGCGCTGATCGTGGAGTCGTCGGACCGTGATCCCGTCGACGGCGACCCGATGTTCATGCTGCCGCCCGTCGGCGAACCGGTGCACCACGTGCGTTGGGCGGCCTTCACCCAGCCCTTCGACCCCGACGGCGGTGTGCTCGTCACCGAGGCGACCCTGTCCGCCGAGGTCTTCCGGCCCCACCGGCACCCTCGCGCGGCGCAGGCCGGCGACGGTGGTCCCGGCCCTCACCCCCTGTGCGGTTCCGCGGCCCTGGTGGTCATCGCCCGGGACGCCGGGCTCGCTCTGAACATTGCGCTCACCAACGAGCAGGTGTGGGCCATGTACGGGGTGATACCCGTCGGCGACGGGCGCGCGGAGTTCCTGTACGCGGTACCGCTCGCGTCCCGCACCCCCCACGACGTCCACCGCTGCGCGCTGTCCGTGGACGCCGCCGGCACCGCCCGCTGGCTGCTGGACGGCTCCGAGGTCTTCACCGTCGAGGAACTGGGACAGCCACTGGACGACCGGTACCGGCCCGAGCTGTGGACCCCCGGGCCTGCCACCACGGCACGGCCCGCGGCACTCGCTGCCGGCCTGGTGCTGATCGCTGAACCACCCTGCGGGCAGGGCGTCCGGCTGATCGCCCACGACGTGACCGTCACGCGAGGCACCCCGTGCTGATCCGGGACACCGCCGATTTCGAGCGCTGGTTCGCCGAGCGGTGCGCGGCCCACTCCTTCCGGGTCGAGCAGGTGCCACTTGACGAACTCGACGGCTGGCGCACCGATCCCGAGACGGGCAACCTGCACCACCGCACCGGCCGCTTCTTCTCCGTCGAAGGACTGCGCATCACGGCCACGGGGCCCGTCGCGCGCAGCTGGGCACAACCCGTCATCCGGCAGACGGAGCACGGTGTGCTCGGCATTCTCCTGCAGCGCCACGAGGGCGTACCGCACGTGCTCCTCCAGGCCAAGACGGAGCCGGGGAACATCAACGCCGTACAGCTCTCGCCCACGGTCCAGGCGACGGTCAGCAACTACACCAGGGTTCATCGCGGTTCGGCCGTGCGCTACCTGGAGCACTTCCTGCGTCCGCGGCCGGGAACCGTGCGGTACGACGCGCTGCAGAGCGAACAGGGGTCGTGGTTCCTCGCCAAACGCAACCGCAACATGATCGTCGAGCTCCCGCCGGAGCAAGCGGTCGACGTGCACGACGACTACTGCTGGGTCCCGCTGCCCGTGCTGCCGGACCTGTTGCGGGTGCCGCACCTGGTGAACATGGACACCCGGACCGTCCTGGCCGGCCTGCCGCGGCCGGGTCCGCCTCCCCGGAAAGGCGCGCCCGGCAAGCCCCTGCACACCTGGACGGACCTGCAGCACCACCTCACTCGGAGCAAGCTGCGACACCGCGTCGAGCGGTGTGTCGTCCCGCTGCGGGAGGCCGACGGCTGGCACCGGGAGGACGGGGAGATCCGCAGGGACGACGGACGCTTCTTCCGCATCATCGGCGTCGAGGTGAGCGCCTCCTCCCGGGAGGTCACCTCCTGGGCGCAGCCCATGCTCGCCCCCGCCTCTCAGGGCGTGGTGGCGTTCCTCAGCAAGGAGATCGGTGGTGTGCGCCACCTGCTGGTCCAGGTCCGCTACGAGGCCGGCACGGCCGACGTCTGCGAACTGGCGCCCACGGTGCAGTGCGCGCCCGGCAACCTGCCCGTCTCCGGACCGCGGCCGCCTTTCCTGGACACGGTGCTGCAGGCGCCGACCGAGCGGGTGCTGTTCGACACGGTCCACTCCGAGGAGGGCGGCCGGTTCCACCACGCGGCCAACCGGTATGTGGTGGTGGAAGCCGCCGGCTTGCCGCTCGACGTGCCGGAGACACACATGTGGGTCAGTGTGGACCAGCTCACCCGTGCCGCACAGCTGGGCGGCATGGTCAACGTGGAGGCCCGTTGCCTGCTCACCTGCGTCCACACGCTCCCCGGACACGGTCAGGAGGCCATGACATGAGCGACGTCGCACGGGCCGAGACCGGCCGGACGGACGGCACCCGGCCGGTGCGTGTGGGGGTCGTCGGCTGCGCGGACATCGCCGTGCGCCGCATGCTGCCTGCCCTGGCCGCGTGCCCGGACACCGAGCCGACGGCGGTGGCCAGCCGGGACGCGTCCCGTGCACGGACGACGGCACGGCCCTACGGATGTGCCGCGGTGACGGGTTACCACGCCCTGCTGGAGCGCGACGACATCGACGCCGTGTACGTTCCGCTGCCGCTGTCTCTGCACGCCGAGTGGGCCCGGCGGGCGCTGCTCGCCGGCAAACACGTCCTGGTGGAGAAGCCGCTGACGAGCCGGTACGACCGCACCGAGCGGCTGCTGGCCCTCGCCGGGGAACGGTCCCTGGTGCTGGCCGAGAACATCATGTTCCCCCACCACCCGGCGTACACGGCGGTCGAAGAGCTGCTGGCCGACGGGGTGATCGGTGCACCGCGTGCACTCACCGCGGTCTTCACCGTCCCGCCGCGGCCCGTCGGTGACATCCGCTACCGCGCCGACCTGGAGGGCGGCGCGCTGTTCGACATGGGTGTCTACCCGCTGCGCCTGGCCATGGAGCTTCTCGGCCCCGACCTCCACGTCAGCAGCGCCGTGCTGCGACACGACCGGTCGTCGGGCGTCGATGTGGGGGGAGCGGCGCTGATGGTGCGGGCGAGCGACGGCGTGGCCGCGCAGGTCACGTTCGGCATGGAGCACGAGTACACCGCCCGCTGGGAGCTGCTCGGAAGCCGGGGACGGCTGAGCCTGGACCGAGCATACTCACCCCCGCCCGGCCATCGTCCGCTGCTCCGGCTGGAGCGTGCGGGCGAGGTGGAAGAACGGATCCTGCCTGCCCACGACCAGGCCGTGGCCGCCCTCGCGGCGTTCGCACGGGCGGTGCGGAGCCCGCAGTCCGGCGAGCAGGACCGCGCCGCACGGTCACTGCGCCAGGCCCTGCTGATCGACGCCGTCCGCGAGGCGGCCGAGGTGGTGCACGTCTGACGCGGCCCGAGGCCGGTCACGTGCCGGGCCCACCGTCCGCATGCCGGCGCACGGACACCGGTCTGCGGCACTTCCCTCCCGTCCTTCGTCATGTCTTTCCCGGGTCTCACGAGGAGATGAGCACGATGCCTCATTCGGGTTCCACCGCTCCGGCCACCGTGCTGACGGCCGCCGAGGAGGTCGCACGGATCGCCGCCGGCCATGCGCAGCAGTCCGAGCGGCAACGGCGTCTCGGCACCGAGGTCGTGCGTGCGCTGATCTCGGCGGGCTTCGCACGGCACTTCGTGCCCGCGCGGCACGGCGGTGACGCAGGCACCTTCCAGGACGTCGTCGAGGCGGTGACCGTGATCGGTGCGGCTTGCCCGTCCTCGGCCTGGGGTGCCTCGCTGACGGCATCGCTGGGGCGCATGGCCTCCTATCTGCCGGAAACCGGCCAGAAGCGCCTGTGGGCGACGGGGCCGGACACGCTGATCGTGGGCGGGCTGATGCCGCTCGGCCGTATCCGGCGGGACGGAGACGCCTGGCTGCTCAGCGGCGCATGGCCGTATGTGAGCCTGGTCGACCATTCGGACTGGGCCCTGGTGTGCGCGGTGCCCACGGACGAACGGTCCGGTGCGCGCTTCCTCGCCATTCCGCGCGACGCCTATCGCGTCGAGGACACCTGGGCACCGGTGGGGATGCGGGGCACCGGCAGCAACACCCTCGTGGCGGAGGACGTCCGGGTTCCGGACGACCTGACGTTCCCACGCGACGCAGTCACCGAGGGTGTGGCTCCCGGTGCCGAGGCGCCCTGCCACCGAGTGCCGCTGAAAGGCGTCAACGGCCTGTGCTTCGCCGCCCCGGTGGTCGGTGCCGCCTGCGGTGCTCTGGCAGCCTGGCGGGACGAGGCCGCAGCACGGCGTACCGGGCCGGACGGCCGCGCCGCGGTGGCACTGGGGGAGGCATCGGCCCACGCGGACACCGCTCGCCTGCTGCTGCTCCAGGCGGCCCGCACCGCCGACTCCGGATCCATGACCGATCTCGACGTGGCCCGCAACGGGCGGGACTGCGCCTACGCCGCCCGGCTGGCCGTGGCGGCGGTGGACCGCTTGTTCACCGCCGCGGGCACCCGAGCCCACCAGGACTCGGCCGTACTCCAACGGTACTGGCGCGATGCCCACTCGGCGGTCAGCCATGTGGTGCTCGACCAGGAGGCCACCGCGGACGCCTACGGCCGGCACCTGCTGAAGGACTGACCCGGCGCGCTGCGCGCCGCCGACGCACTCGTCAGCCGGCTTTCAGCGCGTCGGTCAGTTCGGCGACCGTGGGCACACCCTCACCGACCGGGACCTCCTCCACGAAGACGGCCGGCACGGAGGTGACGCCACGTTCCCCGGCCTGCCGCTCGTCGCGGCGGACGTCGGCGGCGTGCGCGTCGCTTCCCAGCACCTTGCGCACGGTCGCCGGATCGAGGCCGGCGTCCGTCGCCAGCCGGAGCAGCACGGCGTGGTCGGCCACGTTCAGATGCTCGGTGAAGTAGCCACGGAACAGCCGGTCCGCGAGCCTGCCTGCCAGGCCCGACCCGGCAGCACGGTGGATCAGCCGCTGAGCGTCGAAGGAGTTGACCGGTCGCAGGCCGTCCAGCCTGATGTCGAGCCCTTCCTCGGCACCCAGGGCGCGGATGCGCTCGAACAGGTCGCTGGTCCGGTCCGTGCTCAGGGAGAAGCGGCGGCGCATCATCTCACCGAGCGTGGCACCGGGTACGCGCGGCTGCTGGGGGCGCAGCTCGAAGCTCCGCCAGACCGTCTCGACCTCGTGCCCCCGGTCGACGGCGGCCAGCGCACGGTCCAACCGTGCCTTGCCGATGTAACACCAGGGGCACATGATGTCCGCCCACATCTCGACCTTCACCGGTCCTCCTTCCGCTGTGCATCGAGTGCATCGTGCAACCTCGACTCGTGTCGAGGTCAACGGTGTCGGTCACCGCGCCGAGGCCGGCGGAGGTGCGCCCGGGGTGCCCGGGCGGTCAGAGCACACCGGCGGGCCACATCCGGGCGTGCTCGCGGTACCAGGCGACGACCTGCGGCAGTCCCCGGTCCAGCGACCAGCGCGGGGCGTACCCCAGCTCTTCGCGGATCTTCGTGTCGTCGATCGCGTAGCGCAGGTCATGGCCTTTGCGGTCTTCGACGTGTCGGACCACGTCCCATCGGGCGTCCAGCAGATTGAGCAGACGCGCGGTCATGTCCCGGTTGCTCAGGGCCTCGCCGCCACCGACGTTGTAGACCTCACCGGCCCGGCCCCGGGTCAGGACCAGCTGCAGTGCACGGCAATGGTCCTCCACGTGCAGCCATTCGCGCACGTTGCGTCCGTCCCCGTACAGCGGGACGGGCTGTCCGGCCAGGATGCGGGTGACGAAGCGCGGTATGAGCTTTTCCGGATGCTGATGGGTGCCGTAATTGTTGGAGCAGCGGGTGATGCGTACGTCCAGACCGTACGTGCGGTGATAGGCGCGGGCCAGCAGGTCGCCGGCCGCCTTCGACGCGGCGTAGGGCGAGTTCGGCAGCAGGGGACTGTCCTCCGTCCACCGGCCGGTACGGATCGAGCCGTACACCTCGTCGGTGGACACGTACAGAAACCTCTCCGTACCGTGGCGCACTGCTGCGTCCAGCAGCCGCTGAGTGCCGACCACATTGGTGTGGACGAAGGCGCCCGGACCGGTGAGCGACCGGTCCACGTGAGACTCGGCCGCGAAGTGGACCACCGCGTCGTGACCGGGCACGATCCGGTCCAGCAGCTCCTGGTCGCACACGTCGCCGTGCACGAAACGAAGCCGGGGGTGCGCGGCCGGCAGATTCTCCCGACGTCCGGCGTAGGTGAGCAGATCCAGCACCGTCACCTGCAGGTCTGCCGAATCCGGCAGTGCCCCGCTCAACACACCCCGCACGTAGTGGGAGCCGATGAAACCGGCTCCGCCTGTGACGAGCAGGCGCCGCATCACGCAGCCACCTCCGCCCGGCAGTGATCGCCGATGATCAGCCGCCGATGGGCGGGCCCGGCCGTGCGCACCGTGGCCGAACGTCCGATGAGTGAACCGGACAGGCCGCGCACCCCCTGGATCGACACCCCGTCGAGGACGATCGAGTCGCTGATCCCGGCGTCCTGCAGCAGGCACTCACGGCCGAGGGTGACATGCGGACCGACCGTGCTGCCGTTCACCCGGCTGCCGGCGCCGATCACCACCGGGCCCGTCAGCTGTGAGCGGGTCACCACGGCGCCCTCCTCGATGACGACGGGGCCGTGCAGTGCCGTGGCCCGGTCCACCGTGCCGCGGACCTCGGCGCGGACCGCGGCGAGCAGGACGCGATTGGACTCCAGGAGGTCGTCGGGGGAGCCGGCGTCCTTCCAGTAGCCCGCGTACTCCGCTCCGACGACACGCTGGCCGGTGTGCAACAGCCGGCCGATCGCGTCGGTGATCTCCAGCTCACCACGGTCGCTGGGGGTGGTGGCGCGGACTGCGGCGTGCACCGCCGGCGTGAAGAAATAGACGCCGATGACCGCCAGGTCGCTGCGTGGCTGCCGGGGTTTCTCCACCAGGGCCCTTATCCGGCCGTCGGACTCCAGTTCGGCCACCCCGTAGGCGCGCGGGTCCGCCACCTTGGCCAGCATCAGCTGGGCCGCCGGCCGTCGCCGTCGGAAATCCGCGGCCGCCTCGGCGATGCCCGGGACCAGCACGTTGTCCCCCAGGTACAGCACGAAGTCGTCCGCGCCCAGGAAGTCCCTGGCGAGCAGGACGCAGTGCGCCAGACCCAGCGGGGCCTCCTGGCGCAGGTAGGTGATGTCCAGACCGAGCGCGGAGCCGTCGCCGACGGCGGCCTCGATGGCCTCCGCGTGCTCGCCGACGACGATGCCGACCTCGGTGATACCGATGGCACGGATGTTGTCCAGGCAGTGCAGCAGGATGGGCCTGCCGGCCACGGGCATCAGCTGCTTCGGCATGGAGTGCGTGAGGGGACGCAGCCTGGTCCCCGTCCCGCCGGACAGAACTAGTGCCTTCATCGGAGCCTCTCACTCACGCCTGTGTCCCGGGTTCGCTACGGGGACGATCCTGGGCAGCGACGCTTGAGGGACGGTCCACTACGGCTGGACCTGACCGAAGTCCCGGCCGCCGCTCGAGTTCTGCTCCAGAACGCCTTGACCTGGTCGCCCTACCGTCCCGGTCATGAGATTCCTGTTTGTCTCCGGAGGAAGCGCGGGCGCGGTGTTCCCCATCACGCCCTTGGCACAGGCCGCCCGCAACGCGGGCCACGAGGTGATCGTCGGAGCGACGGAGAACGTGATGCCGCTCGTCGCAGCGACGAGCCTTCCGGGTGCCCCCATCACGTCGCGCACGATGTTCGACTTCATGCAGCGGGACCGCCATGGCCGGCAGATGAGCATCCCCGCCGACCCCCACGAACGGAACCTGTTCAACGGCCGTGGCATGGCCCGGCTCGCCCTCGGCAGCATGGAAGGGCTGGTCCCGCTGGTCGAGAGCTGGAGGCCGGACGTCATCGTGGGCGGTTCACTGTCGTATGCCGCACCACTGCTGGCGCACCGGTACGGGCTGCCCTGGGTGCGGCATGCCCTCAACATGGGGGAACCGGTCATCATCGATCTGGCCGCGGCGGCCGAACTGGCCCCCGAGATGGAGGAGATGGGGCTGTCCGCCCTTCCCGCACCGGACATGGACATCGAGCTGTGTCCGCCGTCGGTGCGCCGCCCCGACGCCGGTCCCGCACAGTTCATGCGGTATGTGCCGTTCAACACCCAGCGGGCCTTGGAACCGTGGATGTACACGCGTGGTGACCTTCCGCGTGTCCTGGTGTCCGCGGGCAGCCGCATCTCCGCGGACTACGAGCCCGAGGCGCTGTCGGCGCTGGTGGAAAAGGTGGCCGGACTCGACGTCGAGCTGCTCATCGCCGCTCCGCAGGAGATGGCCGATGCGTTGGGGAAGCTGCCGGACAACGTCCGGGCGGGCTGGCTGCCGCTCGACGTGGTCCTGCGGACCTGCGACCTGCTGGTGCACCGGGCGGGGGGCAACACCATGCTGCACGCCATCGTGTGCGGGGTGCCGCAGCTGGTGATTCCGGGCATGCCCAAACAGGTCGGCATGTCGGCCCGGCTCGCCGACTACGGTGCCGCCATCATGCTCACTGCCGGCAAGGACGACGCACCGGACAACGTCGCCAAGGCCTGCCGTGAGCTGCTGGAGGACCCTGCCTACGCGGCCCGGACCCGGGAACTGGCCGCGGAGATCGCCTCCCTGCCCACCCCGCACGAGGTGACCCAAGCCATCGTGGACATGGTGCGCGGCCGGACGGCGGCGTGACCGCACCTGCGTCCGGCCGCGCACGACAGCGAGGGCCGAGGCGTACCGCGACGCCGATGCCTCGGCCCCGCTCGCGCCTTACGCGGTCTGATGCGGACGCTGCTGCGGGACGAACAGCGACAGCAGGACGCCCAGGACGAGGAAGCAGCCACTGACCAGGTACACCTCGTCGATGGCCTGGGTCATGGCCTGAAGCAGGGGGCGTGCGATCCGGTCGTCGGCGTGTGCGAGGAACGAGGTGTCGTCCAGATCCAGACTGCCGTCGGCGCCCCGGAGCAGGATGCGGTTGGCCGGCTGAGAGGCGACGGACGGGTCATGGGCAGCAGCCGCGAACGCGCTGTCCGAGGCGGCGTCCGCATAGGAGCGTGCCACGTGCCCGCTGACGGTGCCGAAGAACACCGCGAGGAACACCGACGCGCCGGCCGTCGACCCGATCTGCCGGAAGAAGGTGTACGACGCCATCGCGGCGCCCATGTTCTGCGGTGCGGCGTTGCGCTGGATCGCCACCAGCATCACCTGCCAGGAGAAGCCCACCCCGACGCCCATCACCAGGGTCGCGCCCCCGGTCTGCCACAGTCCGGTGTCCATCTTCGTCGTGCTCAGCCACCACGAGGCGACCGCCATCAGCACGACACCCGTCGCGATCACGATCTTGTAGTTGCCCGTCCTGGCCACGTACGGTCCGGCGACCCGGCCCGAGAGGACGATGCCGACGGTCTGCGGCAGCAGCATCAGGCCGGCCTGCGTCGGTGTCAGTCCCCGGACGATCTGCAGGTACATCGGCAGTACGGTCAGGACGCCGAACACGCCCATCCCGACGATCACATTGGCGCCGTTGACCAGGGTGAAGACCCGGTTGCGGAACAGGCTCAGCGGCAGTATCGCCGCCTCGCCCGCCCGCCGCTGCGCCAGCAGGAACAGCACCAGACCCACCACACCGACGGCGAACAGTGCCAGTGTGCTGCCGGAGCCCCATCCCCAGGCGCGGCCCTGCTCGGCGGCGATCAGCAGCGGCACCAGGCAGACCACCAGGGTCGCAAGGCCGAGCACGTCGGTCTGCCGACCGGCCGCCTGGGGCTTGGGCAGCCGCAGCAGCCGGCCGATGATCGCCATTGCGGCCACGGCGATCGGGACGTTGATGAAGAACGCCCAGCGCCAGCCGGTGGCGCCGAGGAAGGTGTCCATGCCGGCGAACCAGCCGCCGACCACGGGCCCGACGACGGCCGAGACGCCGAAAACGGCACCGAACCACGCCTGGTACCGGGTGCGCTGCGGCATCGGCACCACATCGGCCAGGATGGTGAACGCCAGACTCATCAGACCGCCGGCGCCGATGCCCTGGACGGCACGGGAGGCGATCAGCTGCCACATCTCCTGGCTCAGGCCGGCCAGCACGGAACCGGCCAGAAAGATGCCCACGGCCAGCAGGTAGACCGGTCGGCGGCCGTGGTCGTCGGACAGTTTGCCGTACAGAGCGGTGGAGACGACCGAGGTGATCAGGTAGACGGTGGTCACCCATGCTTGCTGGGTCAGCCCGTGCAGGTCGTCGGTGATGGTGCGCATCGCGGTGGCCACCACGGTCTGGTCCAGCGAGGACAGGAACATCCCGAGCATGAGCCCTATAAGGATGATCTTGGCGTGTGGTTTCGGCCCGCCGGTCGTTTCCGACTGGGCCGGCGGCCTCGCGGTGTCGGTCATGGGTAGTACTCCTTGGCTGAAACGCGGTGTCGGCTGGGGTGTTGAGGACCACCACACCCTGCAACCTCGATCGCAGTTGAGGTCAAGCCGCCGCGGGCCGTTCGACCGGGAGTCCAGGTGGTCTCCAGCAGGTGCGGCGAGCGTGGTCAGCGCGGCCGGAAGGGCCGCCGCGCAAGCCCTGACAGAACGGTGGTGAGAGGCGTGGCAGTGGGACCCGAGACATTCCGCGACTTCTTCGGTTCGGTGCCGACGGCCACGGCGGTGGTGACCACGATGGGCCCGGACGGGGAACCCACGGGATTCACCTGCAGTGCCTTCTGCGCGGTCTCCCTGGATCCGGCCCTGTTGCTGGTCAGTGCCGGCCGGCAGTCGCGGACCCTGCCCGCGATGATCCGCTCGGGGACCTTCGCGCTCCATCTGCTGTCCGCCGAGGCGGGTGAGGATCTGGCGCGCTCCTTCGCCCGCCGGTCGTCGCGGAAGTTCAAGGACGTGGGCTGGCGTCCGGGTGACGTCGTCACTGCCTGTCCCGTCCTGCTCGAGGGGGTGCTCGGACACGTCGAGTGCTCGCTGGAGCGCAGCGTGCCGGCCGGCGACCACACGCTGCTCATCGGTCGCATGGAGCACGCCGTCCTGCGGAAGACGGCCTCGCCGTTGCTGTACCAGCAGGGTGTCTTCACCCCGTGGCACCGCATGCGCCGGCGCAGCGCGATCGGCATGTGAGGGCCGGCGCGGCTCAGGCGTGGCACGCGGGCAGGCCACCGTGGAATTCCACCATCTGTGCGAAGAGCTCGTTCATGTTCACGGCGGATCCGCCGGCTGCCCCCTGCGCCTCCGCGTAGGCCCGGTGCAGGTTGGGGACGATCCGCTCGGCGTCGATCCAGTCGGCGTAGGGCCCCAGGTCGGCGTCCCGGGCCAGGTCGAGGGGGGACAGCCCGGCGGCCGGTCCGCGTTCCCCCAGCTCCCGGAGCAGCCGAAGATAGCCCTCGACCTCGTCGAACACCGACGCGTCGGTGACGGGGCCATGTCCGGGCACGACCACCGCCGGATTCAGGCCGCGCAGTGTGTCCAGTGCCGCCAGAGATCCGGCGATCGAACCCATCGGGACGAACGGGGTCACCCCGTTCATCACCACGTCACCGGTGAACACGACGCGCTCCGTCGGTAGCCACACCACCGTGTCCCCCGTGGTGTGGGCGGGGCCCACGTGCAGGAGTTCGATGTCCCGTTGCCCGAGGTGGAGCACCAGCCGGTGGTCGAAGGTCACCGAGGGCTCGACCAGTTCCACTGGGCCCCAGTCCACGTCCGGCCACAGGTGCGTCAGATGCAGGCCCGTCTCCCGCATCTCGGTGCGGGCCCGCTCCTGCGCGACGACCACCGCCTCCGGGAAGCGGAAGTTGCCGAACGTGTGGTCACCGTGTGCATGGGTGTTGACCAGCAGTTCCGGCGCGGTGCCCAGGACTGGGAGGACGGCGGCACGCAGCGCCTCGGCCCGGCCGCTGGTGGCGGCCGTGTCCACGAGCAGGCCCCGCCCCTGGCCGGTCACCAGGCCGGCATTGTTGAGGCACCATCCCCCGTCCGGCTGGACGTAGGCGAACACTCCGTCGGCGACCTGAAGCAGCCGCGGCGTGGATCCGGGGGACTGCGTGTCCGGAGCGCTCACTGGTGCGGTCACGCCGCCTCCTGGTCGTGGGTGACCAGACGAGACCGGGTGAGGACGCCCTCCTCGGTGATCTCCAGGACGTCGTGGACCACGCAGCTCGGCCCGATCTTCGGCGTGCCGCCGGGGCGTACGGTGACGATCAGCGCGTACACCGTGGACGACAGCGATCCGTCGGGCAGCGGCTCCAGCGCGACATGGTTGAACCAGTGACGCCGTTGTACCGGGTCGTCGGCGAACCGCTCGTGGAACCGTTCGAGTTCGGCGACGATGCCGGCGCGTCCGACCGCCGGCTGCGCGCCGGGCGAGTGCTGGAACGTGCCGTCCTCGGTGAACGTGTTCGCGTAGTCGGCGAACCGGCCTGCGTCGAGTGCCTGCATCTGACGGGCGTAGAAGTGCTGGACCTGTGCATAGACGTCCGGGCGGACGGTCGAGACGGACACTGGTGCTCCTTCGGGGCCGTGGACGAGTCGATGCCGTCAGCCTGGTCGCAGGCGGTCGAGGCGACCTGTAGTCCGGCTCGAGCGCCCCGTGCCGGTGGAGACCCGTGCGCACACACTGTTGACCTCAAGTCGACTCGAGGTTGAAGGATGGGATGTGCGGGGGCGGACCGGCGGAAGGACGGTGCTGCGTGACGGCTGATTCATCTGGGCCAAGTGAAACCGGGTGGTGGGAGGTGGTGAGCGCGGACCGCGCTGTCGCCGTTCGGGGCGCACGCGGTTGGTGTGCTGTTGTGCCGGCCTAGGAGGGGAAGGGAGCAAGGGTGTGCCAGGACCCGGACAGGCTGTTGTCGGACAGCGTCGGCTCCCCGGACAGCATGGCCTGGTGCAGTCGCTGGATACGGGACGACGGCTCCACTCCGAGCTCGTCGATCAGGGTCTTGCGCAGGGTCTGGAACGCGTTGAGAGCGCGCCAGAGAGCCCCCGACCGGTAGAAAGCCGTCATCAGCTGGGCGGTCAGATTCTCGTTCATCGGGTACTTGGCGACCAGCATGCGCAGCTCGGCCAGCAGGGCGGCGTGCCGACCGAGCATGAGGTCGGCCTCGATGCGCTGCTCCAGCACCCGGATGCGTTGTTCCTCGAGACCGAGCAGGTCGACGCTCAGGACGCGACCCGTCGGTACGTCCACCAAGGCCTGCCCGCGCCACAGGTCCAGTGCCTTGCGGAGCAGCGCCGAGGCGGTGTGGGGGTCGTTGGCCTCCAGGGCCTTCAGACCACGGGTCGACAGTGTCTGGAACTCACGTACGTCGCTGGAACAGGGGCGTACGGCGAGCCGGTAACCACCCAGCGAGGTGGCGATGACGTCCTTGGCGTCGATCCCTTCTTCGGCCCTGAGCGCGGCACGCACCTGGCGCCTGAGGTGGAGGATGTACGTCTGGAGCGTGGTGGCCGCGCTTCGGGGGATCTGGTCGCCCCAGATCTCCTCCATCAGCGTGGGCACGGTGACGACCTGTTCCGCTCTGAGCACCAGAAGGGCGAGGATCTGGCGCGGTTTCGCCGCGCTGGGAACGATGGACTTGCCGTCTAACCGCACGGTGAACGGTCCCAGTATGCGAACGTCCACTGAGCTACCCCCTGTTCGCTCGGTAGTCGATGAGGACCTGTGGTGGACCAGGTTGCCGCGTTTGTCGCTGGCATGCCACTGATTGCGGGATTCCGGAAAGGTGTCGGCGGGTGGTCGGGAACCGGACCGGTCCCATGAGGGCGCACGCGGGTATCCGGGTCGCGAGTGTCCGCGTGCGCCCTCCGCAGTGGTGGCCGGTTACTTGACGGTGGTCGACGTCAGTGTCTGGGCAGGGTTGGGGTAGCACCGCAGGGTGCTGGGGGTCGGAACGTGCGGGGCCTCGTTCGCCGAGGGGATGAAGTCCCAGCCGAATCCGTAGGCGTCGTAACCGGAGCCTCCCGGCTCGGTGGTGACCGAGCCCCGGGTGGTCGCCTTGAGGGTGAGTCTCACGGTGGGCAGCTGGAAGGCCACGGCGGCCGGGAAGGGGCCGGGGGCCCGCAGGACCAGCTCGTCCCCGTCGACAGTCGCGGTTGCCGGGGTGTCACCTCCGGTCAGCTGGTACTGGCGCAGCTCCGCGTTGTCGGGGAGCCGCAGACGCAGCACCAGGTCGTACGAGTAGTCGTTGTGCGAGGGGTTCGGCGTGATGGGCGCCGGGGTGATCTCGGCGGTGAAAGTGGCCCCTCGCTTCACCTTGTCCGGGGCCGACGCCGTGAACCCCAGCGCGTAGGGCAGACCCTGGGTCGTGTTGACCTGGCAGGCGTAGGGATTGGACAGGGCCGTGTCGGCAGCGGCGGCCTGAGGCCCGCCGGCCGCCAGGGCTGCGGCGGCCACCGCGGTGACCGTGGCGAGGGCCCTGCGGACGAGCCGTGCTTGTGCCATGAATGCACCCTCCTGAGAGTAGAGGCCGGGGCTCCCCGGATCAGCCACAACGTCATCCCCGCGCATCGAGCAGCGCTGGAGCCCGACTAGAGCCACGGGACAGGGCAGGTCGCATCCGGGGAGTGCGCCTTCGTGCGCGGCGGTGGGTGCTGGGGCATCCGGAGGCTCGGCTGCGCCTCGGGGCCGGAGCTGTGGGCGTTCGAGCACGGACCATTGACATCACCTGAGACCCGTCGGAGACTCATGGGCGACTCAAGTGAAGGAAACTTCACTAGGCGAACGAGATGGCACACGCAGTGCCCGCCGCGCCCCTGCGCGTACGCGGCCGCGCGCTCCCGTCCGTCACGGCAACGACGCCCACCGAAGGGATCACGACCGATGCGCACCACCGTCGGCATCATCGGGGCCGGGCCCGCCGGCCTGCTGCTGGCCCGGCTGCTCCACAACGCCGGGATCGACTCGGTCGTGCTGGAGAGCCGCGACCGTGCCTACGTCGAGCAGCGGCAGCGGGCCGGGATCCTGGAGCAGGGCACGGTGGACGTGCTGCGGGCGGCCGGGGCCGGGGAGCGGATGGACCGGGAGGGGCTGCGGCACGACGGCATCGAGCTGCGGTTCGGCCGGCGGCGGCACCGGGTGGACTTCCCGGCGCTGACCGGGGGCCGGTCCGTGATGGTCTACGCCCAGACGGAGGTCTGCAAGGATCTGATCGCCCTCCAGCTCAAGGAGGGCGGGCCGCTGCTGTTCGAGGCGGAGGCGCTGGCCGTGGAGGGGGCCGACAGCGACCGGCCGGCGGTGCGGTTCCGGCACGGGGGACGCGAAGACGTCCTGGAGTGCGACTACGTCGTGGGGTGCGACGGTTTCTGGGGAGTGTCCCGCAGGGCGATCCCCGCCGAGTCGGCCCGGGTGTACGAGCGGGCTTACCCGTTCGGGTGGCTCGGCATCCTCGCGGACGTGGCGCCCTCCCACGACGAACTGGTCTACGCCCGGCACGAACGGGGCTTCGCTCTGCTGTCCATGCGCTCGCCCTCCGTCTCCCGGCTCTACCTCCAGGTCCCGGCCGACACCGACGCGCAGACCTGGTCCGACGAGCACATCTGGGACGAGCTGGAGCGGCGGCTGGAGACGGACGACGACTGGACGCTCGAGCGCGGGCCGATCACGCAGAAGTCGGTGACCCCGATGCGGTCCTTCGTGCACGAGCCGATGCGTCACGGGCGGCTGTTCCTCGCGGGTGACGCCGCCCACATCGTGCCGCCGACCGGTGCCAAGGGCCTCAACCTCGCCGTCGGCGACGTCGCCACCCTCGCCAAGGCGCTGGTGCACCGTCTGCGCACCGGGTCCGAGGAGCTGCTGGACGCCTACTCGGACAGGTGCCTGCGGCGGGTGTGGCAGGCGGAGCGGTTCAGCTACGACATGACGACGATGCTGCACCGCGCCCCGGGCGCCACCGCGTTCGAGGAGCGTCTGCAGCTGGCACGGCTGGAGCGGATCGCCACCTGCCGGGCGGCCGAGGCCGACCTCGCCGAGGGCTACACGGGCTTCCCGCTCGACTGACCCTTGTCTTCACCGCTCTGCCGTAGCGTGTCGTGTCGAAAGGTCAGGGAAAGATCCTCCACAGGTATCAGGTCGATCCTTTGCCTGTCCATTACTCTTGACCCAAGGTCGCGCCGTGCGGCCATGGAGGAGTGAGATGAGGAGCAGAAACCCGGTCTTCTCGCGACGGGGGTTCAGCCGCGACCACGGCTACGCGGGCTTCAACACCGCGCCGCAGGCCGGGGGCCCCGCTGTCGGCACACAGGGCAATCCGTACGCGCAGGGCAACCCGTACGCCCAGCCGAGCGGGAACCCCTACGCTCAGAACCCTTACGCTCAGAATCCGTACGCCCAGCAGGACCTGTACTACGGCGCACCACCGCAGGCCCCGGCCTCCACCGGCCGGATGACGATGGACGACGTCGTCGTGCGCACCGCCTCCACGCTCGGTGTGCTCGTGGTCGCCGCCGCCCTCTCCTGGGCGCTGCTGCCGGTGGACGACGCCAACATCGGCCGGTCCTACGGCCTCGGCATCGGTGCCGCGCTCATCGCGATGGTGCTGGGCTTCGTCCAGTCGTTCAAGCGCAAGGCCTCGGCTCCGCTGATCCTGGCCTACGCGGCGTTCGAGGGCGTCTTCCTCGGTGTCGTCTCCAGCGTCATCGACAACCGCATCGCCAGCGGTGCGGCCATGCAGGCGGTGCTCGGCACGATGGCGGTCTTCGCGGCCGTGCTGATCGCCTACAAGGCGCGCTGGATCCGCGTCAACCGGCGCTTCTACGGCTTCGTGATGGCGGCCTCGCTCGGCTTCGTCCTGCTGATGATGGTGAACATGCTGTTCGCCGTGTTCGGCGGCGGTGACGGGCTCGGCTTCCGCAGTGGTGCTCTCGGCGTCTTCTTCGGCATCGTCGGTGTCGTCCTCGGTGCCTGCTTCCTCGCCCTGGACTTCAAGCAGGTCGAGGACGGGGTGGCCTACGGTGCCCCGCGCCAGGAGGCCTGGCTCGCCGCGTTCGGCCTGACGCTGACGCTGGTGTGGATCTACCTGGAGTTCCTGCGGCTCATCGCCATCCTCAACCAGAACGACTAGCTCGGCCTGAACGGCCGGCGCGCCGCAGCCGGCCGGGTGCACGGGAAGGGCCCCGGGAGCGATCCCGGGGCCCTTCGCCATGTCCGCTCGTCTGGGGCTTCGTCGCGCGGTCCGCGCCGATGTCCTAGACCAGCTTGCGCGCCGCCCTCCTCAGCTCGAACTCGTGGATGAGCGCCTTGGCGTGGCCGTAGGAGAGGTTGTGCTCGTGGCGGAGCCAGCTGAGCTTCTCCTCGAAGCCGAGCGCGGGGCCTTCCTCGACGGTGCGCAGCCAGTCGGCCACTTCACGGCCGGTGCATGCGGGGATGCGGGCAAGCAGGTTGCGATGGGTCTCCTCGGAGTACACGTGGGACATCGGCGCCTCCGGACGCTTTCGATGAAGCCGGTCCTTCACGCCACCGTGCCTGAGTGCCGCCGCGTTGGCAACAGTCCGGGTGCGGCGCGTACGCTCGCGGCGTGGTGGACACGACATCTCTGACCCGGGCGGTGGATCACTTCGCGGACCGGCTGCGGGCGGCGCCGCAGAGCCGGCTGCAGCGTGGCGCGGCGACCGAGGCGCTGGAGCTGGCGAGGGAACTGGCGCGCCGGGCCCAGCTCGTGGAGTTTCCCGGACGCGAGCCGCGGCAGATGCCCGACGCCGGGATGTTCGCGGCCGCGGACCAGCTCACCGTCGCCGGGCACGACCTGGCGCTCGTCCTGACCTGTGAGGAGGAGGTCGAGGAGGCGGTGCGGCTGGTGACCGAGGCGCAGAAGCGCGCGGGGGTGTGAGGCGCGGCGCCCGGCCGGCCGAGGGGAGAACAGCAGGGGCGGAGGTCTCTCGCGTGCGGTGCGGCGGCGCCCGGGCGCGAGAACGAGGGCGGCCGCGGTCCGTGCGGGAGCGGCCGCGTCACCCGGCAGGCGGCCGGGGCCGTCCGGAACGGGCGCCGAGGGCCGTCACACGGAGGTGACGATCCGGTCCGCGAGGACGTAGACGTTCTCCTCGCCGCAGGAGAAGGTCAGGGTGTAGGCGCCGGAGACGCCGGAGCCGCCCAGCAGCACCGGGGAGCGGCCCGTGCGGACGGCGTCGGCCAGGCGCTCCGCGGTCTCGCGGTGTCCGGGCGTCATGCACAGGGTCGTGCCGTCGGCGAAGACATAGACGTCGAGGGTGCCCAGCGGTCCGGGGCGGACGTCGGTCAGCTCCGTGCCGCAGGAGGCCAGCTGTTCCAGCGTGGCCACGGTCCGCTCGTGGTCGCCGGTCACCGGCGAGGGGCGCGGGGTGAAGTCGGGGTGCGAGGGGTGGCGGCGGCGGGCGGCGGCCAGTTCCGCGGACTCGCCGGCGGCCGCTCCGCTCTCGCGGGCCGCGGGGTCGTCGCCCTCCGGCCCGGTCTCGGTGACCGGCTCGAGCCGATCGAACGCGGAGAAGTCGGCCTGGCGGGGCAGGAAGATCTCCTCGTCGGCCGACGACAGGTCGGACAGCCCGGTGACCGGAGGCGTCTCGGACGTGTCGCGTGCCTCCTGCGCGGCCCAGAAGGCGCGGGCCTCGGCGAGTTCGCGCTCCCGCTCCTCCGCGAGCGCCTCGACCACGGCGGCGCGTATCTGCTCGGCGTCCGCGGGCCTGCGGGCGGCGGGCAGCAGAGCACGGGTGGCGGCGTGGTTCTCGGCGAGCTGGACGTGCAGGGCGTTGACCTGACGGCGCAGCTTGACCAGGGTGCACAGGACGGCGACGCCCACGGCGCCGGTGGCGGCTGTGGTGACCAGCAGGGCGATCGGCATGGCGCTCACTGACGTTCTCCCGGGTTCAAGGTCGACCCCCGACTTCCTACCTCAGCTTGAAGGGAGGACCGTCCAGCTGTCAGTGCGTAACGTCACGAAACGGGCAAAATTCCGGTATGGATGCTGTTTGCCTGACCTGGTGGCGCATTGCTGACCTGCGATGATCCCCTTCCGAGGGACATGGGTCACATCATGGGGGAGATCGGATCACGAAACGGCCCGGAATCCCGGTCTTTCGCGGATTCCGAGCCGTTTCTTCACGTCGGGTCCTATACGGGGCACGGATCGTGGTGCGAGCGTGCCCGGTGCGTCGTGCGGGTCAGCTGAGACGCTCGATGATCATCGCCATGCCCTGGCCGCCGCCGACGCACATGGTCTCCAGGCCGAACTGCTTGTCGTGCCACTGCAGGGAGTTGATCAGCGTGGTGGTGATGCGCGCACCGGTCATGCCGAAGGGGTGGCCGACGGCGATGGCGCCGCCGTTGACGTTCAGCTTCTCCAGCGGGATGTCCAGCTCGCGGTAGGAGGGGATCACCTGGGCGGCGAACGCCTCGTTGATCTCCACCAGGTCGATGTCGTCCATGGTCATCCCGGCGCGCCGCAGCGCCTGCCGGCTGGCCTCCACCGGGCCGAGGCCCATGATCTCCGGGGACAGGGCGGAGACACCGGTGGCGACGATCCGCGCCAGCGGGGTCAGGCCCAGCTCGCGGGCCTTGGTGTCGGACATGATGACGAGGGCGGCCGCGCCGTCGTTGAGCGGGCAGCAGTTGCCCGCGGTGACCAGGCCGTCGGGGCGGAAGACCGGCTTGAGGGCGGCCACGCCCTCCATGGTCACGCCCGGGCGCGGACCGTCGTCCTTGGAGATCACCGTGCCGTCCGGGAGGGTCACCGGGGTGATCTCCCGCTCCCAGAAGCCGGCCTTGATGGCCTCCTCGGCCAGGTTCTGCGAGCGGACGCCGAACTCGTCCATCTCCTGCCGGGTGATGCCCTTGAAGCGGGCGAGGTTTTCCGCGGTCTGGCCCATCGCGATGTAGGGGTCGGGCAGCAGGCCGTCCTCGCGCGGGTCGTGCCAGTCGGTGCCCTCGGACTCGGCGACCGCGGCGGTGCGGGCCTCGGCCTCGGCGAACAGCGGGTTGTGCGTGTCGGGCAGGCTGTCGGAGTTGCCCTTGCCGTAGCGGGAGACGGTCTCGACGCCGGCGGAGATGAACACGTCGCCCTCGCCGGCCTTGATGGCGTGCAGGGCCATCCGGGAGGTCTGCAGCGAGGAGGAGCAGTACCGGGTGATGGTGCAGCCGGGCAGGTGGTCCATGCCCATCTGCACGGCGACGATCCGGGCGAGGTTGTTGCCCTGCTCCCCGCCGGGCAGACCGCAGCCCAGCATCAGGTCGTCGATGTCCCTCGGGTCCAGCTCGGGGATCTTCGCGAGGGCCGCCTGGATGATCGCGGCGGTCAGGTCGTCCGGACGCATGTCCTTCAGGGAGCCCTTGAAGGCGCGGCCGATGGGGGAGCGGGCGGTCGAGACGATGACGGCTTCGGGCATCACGGCTCCAGTGGCGTTGGGACGAAGGGCGGCGGACGGCGCCCGCGGGACGGCACAGTGAGGCTGCTTGGAAGTTACCCGCCCGTAAGGGCAGGGTCACGGCCGTGGCGGTGTGATCCTCACCGCAGCTTTCCAAGCGCTTGCTTGTTTCTTCCTCCGTCCTGCGGACGCCTGTCCTTGACGCCTGTCCTCGGGTGCCCGTCCTGCGGGCGTCTGCCCCTCGAGTGTGGGCCGTGCCGACGGGCGCGGTGCGGGCCGGTCGCCGGGTCGGTCAGGCCGAGGGTGCGGCGGGCGCCGGCTCCTCCTCGGGTACCCGGCGGCGCCGGCGTCGTTTGAGCAGCGCCCACGGGCCGCGCGGTGCGGCCGGTGCCGCGGGGGTGACCTCCGTGCCGGCCTCGGACGCGGCCTCGACCGCCGCCCGGGCCACCGGCAGGATGTCCTCCCGCCGGGAGATGTCCGGGCGCTCCTCCTCCGCCGGCCACAACCCGAGCGCCGCGCACACCGTCGGCAGTACGGCCATGGCCGCCGTGGCGTACCCCTCGGCGGACGGGTGGTAGTTGTCCGGGCCGAACAGTTCCCTCGGCCGCGCCGCGAACTCCGGGCCCAGCAGGTCGCCCAGCGACACCGTGCGGCCGCCCTGTTCCACCACCCCGATGGTCTGCGCCGCCGCCAGCTGCCGCGAGGCGCGGCGGGCCAGCCAGCGCAACGGCTGCTGCACCGGCTCGATGGTGCCCAGATCCGGGCAGGTGCCCACCACCACCTCCGCGCCGGCCGTGCGCAGCCGCCGCACCGCCGCCGACAGATGGCGCACCGAGAGGGTCGGGGGCATCCGGTGGGTCACGTCGTTGGCACCGATCATGATCACGCAGACGTCGGGCACCTGGTCCGCGTCCTGTAGGACCAGGCCCGCCTGCCGGTCCAGGTCGTCGGAGCGGGCGCCGGGCACGGCGACGTTGCGCAGCCGCACCGGGCGTTCGGCCACCGCGGCCAGGCCCGAGGCCAGCAGCGCGCCCGGGGTCTGCCCGGCCCGGTGCACGCCCTGGCCGGCGGCGGTGGAGTCGCCCAGCATGGCCAGCATCAGCGCGGGCCCGGCAGCGGTGTCGCAGGCGAGGCCGTACACGCCGTCCGCGTAGGGGACGTAGGGGTCCGTGCCGCCCAGCACATGGCGCCGGGCCAGCTGCACCTCGGCCAGCAGCAGTCCCACGGCGGCCACGCCGACCAGGCCGATCCCGCCGCCGCCGTACGCGGCGCCGGCCGCGATCCGCCGGGCCACTCTCGCCCTCGACATCTGCGTCATGCCTCGCCGCCTTCCGTTCCGCCCTTCACTGTCTGCTTGCCCCGTACCCTCGGTCGTCCAACCGTGACGAGGCGTGAACGGGCGTCCGGCGTGCCGTGCAGGCCTTACGCTGGCGGGACCTCCACGACCACTTTTTGTGCAGCAACCGGAGACAACGGTGCAATTCCACGACTCGATGATCAGCCTCGTCGGCAACACCCCGCTGGTGCGGCTCAACAACGTCACCAAGGGCATCAAGGCGACCGTCCTGGCCAAGGTCGAGTACTTCAACCCGGGCGGTTCGGTGAAGGACCGCATCGCCCTGCGCATGATCGAGGCGGCCGAGCAGAGCGGCGAACTGAAGCCGGGCGGCACGATCATCGAGCCCACCAGCGGCAACACCGGCGTGGGGCTCGCCATCGTGGCCCAGCAGAAGGGCTACAAGTGCATCTTCGTCTGCCCCGACAAGGTGTCCACCGACAAGATCAACGTGCTGCGCGCGTACGGCGCCGAGGTGGTGGTGTGCCCGACGGCCGTGGCACCGGAGCACCCGGACTCCTACTACAACGTCTCCGACCGGCTGGTGCGTGAGACGCCGGGCGCCTGGAAGCCCGACCAGTACTCCAACCCGAACAACCCGCTGTCGCACTACCACTCCACCGGCCCCGAGCTGTGGGAGCAGACCGAGGGGAAGATCACCCACTTCGTGGCCGGCGTCGGCACCGGCGGCACCATCTCCGGCACCGGCCGCTACCTGAAGGACGTCAGCGACGGCCGGGTCAAGGTCATCGGCGCCGACCCGGAGGGCTCGGTGTACTCCGGCGGCTCCGGCCGCCCGTACCTGGTGGAGGGCGTCGGCGAGGACTTCTGGCCCGAGGCCTACGACCGGACCGTCGCCGACGAGATCGTCGCCGTCTCCGACAAGGACTCCTTCCAGATGACCCGCCGCCTGGCCCGCGAGGAGGGCCTGCTGGTCGGCGGCTCCTGCGGCATGGCGGTCGTGGCGGCGCTGCGGGTGGCCGAGCGGCTCGACGAGGACGACGTCGTGGTGGTCCTGCTGCCGGACGGCGGCCGCGGCTACCTGTCCAAGATCTTCAACGACGAGTGGATGGCCAACTATGGCTTCCTGGAGGACGAGGGCCCCAGCGCCCGCGTCGGCGACGTGCTGCGCGACAAGGACGGCGGCATCCCCTCCCTGGTGCACATGCATCCGGACGAGACCGTCGGCCAGGCCATCGAGGTGCTGCGCGAGTACGGCGTCTCCCAGATGCCGATCGTCAAGCCGGGCGCCGGACACCCCGACGTCATGGCGGCCGAGGTGGTCGGCTCCGTCGTCGAACGCGAGCTGCTGGACGCGCTGTTCACCAAGCGGGCCGCATTGGACGACCCGCTGGAGAAGCACATGTCGGCGCCGCTGCCGCAGGTCGGCTCCGGTGAGCCCGTCGGCGACCTGATGACGGTGCTCGGTGCCGCGGACGCGGCGATCGTGCTGGTGGAGGGCAAGCCGACCGGTGTGGTGAGCCGCCAGGACCTGCTGGCCTTCCTGGCCAAGGGCGGCGGCCGGCAGTAACGGACCCCGCGCGGAGGCCGGCGGCCGGCCGCCACGGCACCCTCGTGGTGGGCCTGCGGCGACGGCACCCTCGGCGAAGGCCGGCAGCGGGTGCGGCCCGCACGCGTCCGGAGGGGCGGCCTGCGCGGGACGACCGCGCATGTCGCGGAAGTGGAACGCGCGTGTCACGTGGGCGCAGCACTCGCTTAACACGCGCCGGGCACAGTGGTGTTCGCCGGCGGGAGGGAGCGGCTCCCCTCCAGGCCGGCGGCCGATAGGCGTCAGGGACCTCCGGAGCGGCTCCCGGACCTCCATGGACGCCACGGACGCGCAGGACCGGCCCCGACCCGGGCCCGCGTCCTCTCGCGGGGACCGCCGTCGTCCCGCCCCCCAGTCCATGGGGGTGCGGCGGTCCCCGCGCGCAGGCCGCAGGCGCCGTCCCCGGCAATCCCCCCGTCCTCGCCGCTTCTCGCACGTCGACCCGGCCCGGGGCGTGCGTCGTCGGGACGGCTCAGTCCTCCTGCCAGGCGTCGTCCC
This sequence comes from Streptomyces thermoviolaceus, assembly GCF_045209695.1. Taxonomy (NCBI): domain Bacteria; kingdom Bacillati; phylum Actinomycetota; class Actinomycetes; order Kitasatosporales; family Streptomycetaceae; genus Streptomyces; species Streptomyces thermoviolaceus. The sequence goes on from NZ_CP109280.1 coordinate 3,700,105, forward strand.
GGCCGGTGCGCTGCCGACGGCCGGCGAACAGCCCCGGGGTGGTGCGGGCGGCGTGGGCGACGTTGACGCCGACGATGCCCGCCCAGGTCACGATCAGCCCCGGCAGGTCGGCCACATGGCCGCCGATCGCGGACAGCGGGACGGCCAGCACCAGCGAGACGATGCCGAACCCGAAACGCTCGCCGAAGGAGTCGGACGTCCTCGGGCCGCGGGCGTCCCGGGCCCGCTGCGTCCGCTGCTCGGCGAGCTGCCGGCGCACCCGGCGCTCCACGGCGTCGTCGATGCGCCGGTCCACCTTCTCCAGGAAGGACTCCACCAGCGCCGCGTCGTACTCCTCGCCCAGTTCCTTGCGGGCCTGCAGGGTGGCGTCGAGTTCCTTCCTCAGATCGCTGCCCCGCTCGTCCAATCCGCTCATGCGCCTCAGGCTAGGGACGCCGGACCGGCTCCACACTGGGGCAAACCCCCGGTCGCGGGGGTGGCGAGCAGGTGTCCTGTCCGTGCCTTGCCCCTCCTGCATGACCTCATGCAGAGTTGAGGGTGACTGAATAAAAGGTGGTCGGGGAGTACTCTCCGGGACGTCCGACGACTTTCGCCAGGGGGAGCACGTCATGAGCGGGACCGACAGCCCTGCGGCACGGCTGCAGGCGCTCTTCGAAGGACACCGGCTCACGCCGACCCAGCGGCGCATCGCGCACTGCATGGTGCGGCGCGCCGCCGACGTGCCGTTCCTGTCCAGCGTCGAACTCGCCGAACTGGCCGGGGTCAGCCAGCCGTCGGTGACCCGCTTCGCCGTCGCCCTGGGCTTCGACGGCTACCCGGCGCTGCGCCGGCACCTGCGCGAGGTCACCCCCGCGGAACCCGTGGACCGCCCGGCCACCCGCAACGAGTACCAGCAGGCCGTCGAGGAGGAGATCGAGAACCTCCGGCACCTCGCTCAGGCGCTGGCCGACCCCGGCCCGGTGCGGCAGGCGGCCCGGATCCTCGCCGGCTCGCGCCCGCTGCCGGTCCTCGGGCTGCGAGCCGCCGCCGCGCAGGCGTACGGCTTCGCGTACTTCGCCGCCAAGGTCCACCCGGACGTACGGCTGCTCGACGAGGGCGGCACGATGCTCCAGGACCGCATCGACACCGCCGTCCGGGCGGGGGCGACGGCCCTGCTGTGCTTCGCGCTGCCCCGGCATCCGCGTGAGGTGGTGGACACCCTCGCCCATGCCAAGGACGTCGGACTGACCGTCGTCACCGTCGCGGACTCGGCGTTCGCCCCGGTCGCCAAGCACTCCGACGTGCTGCTGCCCGCGGCCGTGGGCACCGGCCTGTCCTTCGACACCGCCTGCGCGCCGATGCTGCTGGGCCGGGTGCTGCTGGAGGCCATGTGCGACGACCTGCCGGACGCCCAGGCGCGATTGGAGGAGTTCGACGCCACGGCGGCGGCACGCGGACTGTTCGTCGAGTGACCCGCCGAGCGACCCGTCGCCGCCCTGCGCCCCGTTCCACGGCAGCGCCCTGGCCCTCTCTCAGATTCGTCTCAGGAACCCCCGCTAGCCTGCCCGCCCGAACGGGACTGTGCCGGTAGGGAAGGAGGCGGCAGTGGCACGCGGAGGTCGCGGAGCGCGCGGAGGCCGGGGACTGGCCCGGGTGGCCGTCGTCGTACGGGCCGGGGCGGCGCCGCTGTGGTGGCTCGGGGTGTGCGCGGCGGCCGTCGGGCTGGCGGTGCCGGGGCTGACGGGACGCCGGATCGGCCTCTACGCGGGGGCCGCACTGTTCCTGGTGACCGCGGCCGTGGTGGCGTGCACCCGACGCGGGCGGTACAAGAGCCTCGCCGACAAGGCCGTGCGCGCCGGACGGCACGACGTGCTGCAGGACCGGGCCGTCAGCGTCCGCGTCTGGCGGCGCGGGCACCGCTGGTGGCTGCTGCTGGCGTTCCTGGCGGCCCTGGCGAGTGCGGCGGCCCTGCCCGCCGCGGGCGGTCTGCTGCTGGCCGGGGCCGGGGCCGGGCTGCGCCTGAAGGCGGCCTGGCTGGGGCGGCTGGAGCGCGCCGGGGACGTGCTGCTGTGGGTGCGGGTCGACTGGCTCGGCAAGCGCGGCGGACGCCCGGTGGGCCCGGCGGTCAAGGGCTTCCGCAGCACCGGCATCGCCGCGGGCGACGCGGCCCCGGGCGGGGCACGCCGCCGCAGCGCGGCACTGGTCTGATCCGGCGGCCGGACCGCGGCGGTCGAGCGTCCCGGTCCCCCGGTCGAGAGCGTCCGGGTCCCCGGTCCAGGCAGCCTGGTTCAGGGGCCCGGTTCAGGGGTCCGGTGTCGAGGGCCGGCGCCCGGCCACGGCCGGGGCCCGGCCCCCCCGGGCACAGATCAGGGCAGGCGTCAGGGCAGTTTCAGCGAGGTCAGGGCCGTGGCGTGCGCGGCGCCCGCCTCCGTCACGATCTCCTCCACCGTCTGCGCCTCCCGCACCGTCGCGAACGCGATGCCGCCGCGGCCGTCCGGCAGGTAGCCGTACACCGCGGGCCGGGGCAGGGAGTTGTAGGCGTAGTGGTGCGCGAAGTAGTAGGCGCCGGTGTCCAGCGCGGCCACCACGTCGCCCGGTTCCAGCAGGGCGAGCGAGCGTGCCTCGGCCAGCAGGTCGCCCGCGAAGCAGGCGGGCCCGGCGATGTCCTGCACCGCCTCGGGGCCCGGCTTGGGCCGGCCCTCGGCGTCGTACGCGGCCAGCCGCAGCGGCCACGACTGCGGGGCGTACACCGTGCGGGTGGCGACCTGCACCCCGGCGTGCGTCACCGCGACCGGGCGGCCGCCCGCGGTCTTGGTGTACTCCACCCGCGTCAGCAGCGTGCCCTGCTTGGCCAGCAGGGACCGGCCGAACTCGGTCACCAGCCCGTACCGCCCGTCGAACAGCCCCGGCACCGTCTCGGCCAGCAGCCGGGCGTACGCGGCGTACGTCGGCACGGTCTCCTCGCCGGCGAAGTTCACCGGCAGTCCGCCGCCGATGTCGAGGGTGTCGATCTGCCGGCGCCCGGCCCGCTCGTTGATCTCCTCGGCGAGGCGGTAGGTCTCGGCGATGCCCTGGGCCAGCCGCGGCAGCGGGATGCCCTGGGAGCCGGTGTGGGCGTGCAGCCGGGTCAGCCACGGCCGGTCGAGGAACGCCTTGACCACCCACTCGCGCGCCCCCTCGTCGCGCAGGGCCACCCCGAACTTCGAGGTCGCCGTCGCCGTGGACAGCGCCTCGATGGAACCGCCGCCGACCTGCGGGTTCACCCGGATCCCGAGCGGTGAGCGGGGGACGGAGGAGCCCACGAGGGCATCGAGGCGGGCCAGCTCCTGCGGATTGTCCGCGTTGACGGCGATGCCCAGCGCCAGCGCCTCGCGCAGCTCCGCGGTGGTCTTCGCGGGGGAGTCGAGCACGGTGGCCTCGGCGGGCACGCCCGCCGCCCGGGCCAGCGCCAGCTCGCCCGGGCTCGCCACCTCCGCGCCGATGCCCTCCTCGGCCAGCAGTCGCAGCACCGGCACGAGCGGGGTCGCCTTCACCGCGAAGGCGTGCAGGACGGGTGTCCCGGGGGCCGTGACGTCCGCGAACGCCTGCCGGAGCCGTGCGGCCGCCTGCCGGATGCCGGTGACGTCGAGCAGGCCCACGAGGGGCGAGCCCGGGCCGAGCAGGCCCTGCTCCACCGCGGCCCGCACCGCCGCGTCCCGCCGGGCCGCCCGTTCCTCGTCCGCGTTCCGCTGCTGCCGGTAAACCGGATGCCCGTCGCTCATGCCCTCTCCCTCGTCGCGTCGCCGCCTGCGGCGGTGTGTGCCCGTGCCCTGCTTCCAGCCAAACATCCGGACGGCGGCCGCGGGGACTCCCCGATGTGTTGACTAGCTCTATTCACGAGGTGAGGATGTGAATAACACGGGCCACAGCGGGCCCCGGGAGCGATCCGTCAGGAGGCAGACCATGTCAGGACCCCGCCCCGTCCGAGCGCCGCGCGGCACGGAACTGAGCGCCCTGGGATGGCAGCAGGAGGCCGCCCTGCGGATGCTCCAGAACAACCTCGACCCCGAGGTCGCCGAACACCCCGACCAGCTCGTCGTCTACGGCGGCACCGGCAAGGCCGCCCGCGACTGGCGTTCCTTCGACGCCATGGTGCGCACCCTGCGGACGCTCAAGGCCGACGAGACCATGCTCGTCCAGTCCGGCCGCCCCGTCGGCGTCCTGCGGACCCACGAGTGGGCGCCGCGCGTCCTCATCGCCAACTCCAACCTCGTCGGTGACTGGGCCACCTGGGAGGAGTTCCGCCGCCTGGAGGCCCTCGGGCTGACCATGTACGGGCAGATGACCGCCGGTTCCTGGATCTACATCGGCACCCAGGGCATCCTGCAGGGCACCTACGAGACCTTCGCGGCCGTGGCCGCGAAGAGGTTCGGCGGCTCGCTGGCCGGCACCATCACCCTCACCGCCGGCCTCGGCGGCATGGGCGGCGCCCAGCCGCTGGCCGTGACGATGAACGGCGGCGTGGCCCTGTGCATCGACTGCGACCCGCGCGCCATCGACCGCCGCATCGAGCACCGCTACCTGGACGTGAAGGCCGACACCCTCGACCACGCCCTGCGGCTCGCCGTCGAGGCCCGCGACCGGCGCGAGCCCCTGTCCATCGGGGTCCTGGGCAACGCCGCCGAGCTGGTCCCGCAGCTGCTCGCCTCCGGCGCGCCCATCGACGTCGTCACCGACCAGACCTCCGCCCACGACCCGCTGACCTATCTGCCGCTCGGCATCGCCTTCGAGGACATGGCCGAGGCCGCCGCGAAGGACCCGGCCGGCTTCACCGCCCGCGCCCGCGAGTCCATGGCCCGGCACGTGGAGGCGATGGTCGGCTTCCAGGACGCCGGCGCCGAGGTCTTCGACTACGGCAACTCCATCCGCGGCGAGGCCCAGCTCGCCGGCTACGAGCGGGCGTTCGCCTTCCCCGGCTTCGTGCCCGCCTACATCCGGCCGCTGTTCTGCGAGGGCAAGGGCCCCTTCCGCTGGGCCGCGCTGTCCGGCGACCCCGCCGACATCGCCACGACCGACCAGGCGATCCTGGACCTCTTCCCGGAGAACGAGTCCCTGGCCCGCTGGATCCGGATGGCCGGTGAACGCGTCCACTTCCAGGGCCTGCCCGCCCGTATCTGCTGGCTCGGCTACGGCGAACGCGACAAGGCCGGCGAACGGTTCAACGACATGGTGGCGCGAGGCGAGCTGAAGGCGCCCGTCGTCATCGGCCGCGACCACCTCGACTGCGGCTCCGTCGCCTCCCCGTACCGGGAGACCGAGGCGATGCTCGACGGCTCCGACGCCATCGCCGACTGGCCGCTGCTCAACGCCATGGTGAACGTCGCCTCGGGCGCCTCCTGGGTGTCCATCCACCACGGCGGCGGCGTCGGCATGGGCCGCTCCCTGCACGCCGGGCAGGTCACGGTGGCCGACGGCACCGCGCTGGCCGGGGAGAAGATCCGGCGGGTGCTCACCAACGACCCCGGCATGGGCGTCATCCGGCACGTCGACGCGGGCTACGACATCGCCGAGTCCGTGGCCGCCGAGCGCGGTGTCCGGGTGCCCATGCGGGAGGGGGAGCGGGCGTGAGCTTCCACAGCATGTGGACCGAGCTGCTCCCCGTGGGCCGCAGCTCGGCCTCCGGCGGCTACCGGCGCTTCGCCTGGACGGCCGCCGACGCCGAGTGCCGGGCCTGGTTCGAGGAACAGGCCCGCGCCCGGGGCCTGACCCACGAGGTCGACCGCAACGGCAACCAGTGGGCCTGGCTGGGCGATCCGGCCGCCGGCGACGCCGTCGTCACCGGCTCCCACCTGGACTCCGTGCCCGACGGCGGCGCCTTCGACGGCCCTCTCGGGGTGGTGTCCGCCTTCGCCGCCCTGGACGAACTGCGCGGCCGGGGCGTGCGGTTCACCAGGCCGGTGGGCATCGTCAACTTCGGCGACGAGGAGGGCGCCCGGTTCGGGCTGGCCTGCGTCGGCTCCCGGCTGACCGCCGGGCAGCTCACCGCCGAGCAGGCGCACCGGCTCACCGACGGCGACGGCATCAGCCTGCCCCGCGCCATGGAGGCCGCCGGACACGACCCCGAGGCCATCGGCCCGGACCCGGAGCGGCTGGCCCGGATCGGGGCCTTCGTCGAACTCCACGTCGAGCAGGGGCGCGCCCTGGACGAGCTGGGGCACGCCGTCGGTGTGGCCTCCGCGGTCTGGCCGCACGGGCGGTGGAGGTTCGACTTCCGCGGCGAGGCCAACCACGCCGGCACCACCCGGCTGACGGACCGCCACGACCCGATGCTGCCCTACGCCGAGACGGTGCTGGCCGCCCGGCGCGAGGCCGAGCGGGCCGGAGCCGTCGCCACCTTCGGCAAGGTCGCCGTCGAGCCGAACGGCGTCAACGCCATCCCCTCCCTGGTGCGCGGCTGGCTCGACGCGCGCGCCACGGACCAGGACGTGCTCGACACGGTCGTCGGCGGCATCGAGCAGGCGGCCCGCAAGGGCGCGGACGGGCACGGCGTCGCCCTGGACGTGGTCCGGGAGTCCTGCACGCCCGTCGCCGAGTTCGACCACGCCCTGCGCGACGACCTCGTCCGCATCCTGGCCCGCGGCGACGGCCCGGACGTGCCCGTGCTCGGCACCGGCGCGGGACACGACGCCGGGATCCTGTCCGCGCGCATCCCGACCGCCATGCTGTTCGTGCGCAACCCCACCGGTGTCTCCCACTCCCCGGCCGAGTCCGCCGACGAGGACGACTGCCTGGCCGGGGTGCGCGCCCTCGCCGACGTACTGGAAGGACTGGCCTGCAGGTGACCGGCACCCCGAAGCGGACCTACTGGCTCGAGCACGCCTGGCTCGGCGACGGAGTCGACCAGGGCGTCGAGCGGGGCGTCGCCCTGGACGTGCACGACGGCCGGATCACGGCGGTCCGCACGGGCGTGACCGTGCCGCCGCCGGGAGCCGTGTCCCTGCGCGGCCTGACCCTGCCGGGGCTGGCGAACGCCCACAGCCACGCCTTCCACCGGGCGCTGCGCGGCACCGCGCAGACCGGCACGGGCGGCGCCGGGACACCGGAGTCGTTCTGGGCCTGGCGGGACGTCATGTACGCCGTCGCCGACCGGCTCACCCCCGAGCGGTACCTGGCGCTCGCCCGCGCGGTGTACGCCGAGATGGCGCTCGCCGGGATCACCGCGGTCGGCGAGTTCCACTACGTCCACCACGCTCCCGGCGGCACCCCCTATGCCGACCCCAACGCCATGGGGGAGGCGCTGATCGAGGCCGCCGCCGAGGCCGGCATCCGCATCACCCTGCTCGACACCTGCTATCTGTCCGCCGGTTTCGGGCAGCCGCCCGACGCCCGTCAGGCCCGTTTCTCCGACGGCACGGCCGAGGCCTGGGCCGAACGCTGTGCACTTCTCAAGGAACGGGATCACGCACGGATCGGTGCCGCCGTCCACTCGGTGCGGGCCGTGCCCGCCGACCAGCTGGTGACGGTGGCGCGGTGGGCCGAGGAGCGGCGGGCCCCGCTCCATGTGCACCTGTCCGAACAGCCCGCCGAGAACGACGCGTGCCTCAGGGCCCACGGCCGCACGCCCGCCCGGCTGCTGGCCGACCACGGCGTCCTCGGCCCGCGCACCACCGGCGTGCACAACACCCATCTGACCGAGGAGGACATCGCCCTGCTCGGCGGCTCGGGCACCGGCACCTGCATGTGCCCCACCACCGAACGGGACCTGGCCGACGGCATCGGGCCCGCCGCCGCCCTGCAACGCGCCGGCTCCCCGCTGTCGCTCGGCTCCGACAGCCACGCGGTCATCGACCTGTTCGAAGAGGCCCGCGCGATGGAGCTGAACGAGCGGTTGCGCACCCGCGTACGCGGCCACTGGACGGCCGCCGCGCTGCTGCGCGCCGCCACCGCCGACGGACACGCCGCCCTCGGCTGGGACGACGCGGGCACCCTCGCCCCCGGCGCCCGCGCCGACTTCACCACCGTCGCACTGGACTCGGTCAGGACCGCGGGAGCGCCGCCGCGGCTCGGCGCCGAGACGGCCGTATTCGCCGCGACCGCGGCGGACGTGCGGCACACGGTCGTCGGCGGGCGGCACATCGTGCGGGACGGGCAGCACCAGCTGGTCCCCGATGTGCCGCAGGCCCTGGCACGGGCCGTGGAAGCCCTCCGCGGCTGACCCCCCTCGTCACCGGAGAGGACAGCATGAGCAGCAGCACGGTCATCACCAACATCGCCACGCTGGTCACCAACGACCCCTCCCTCGGTGACGGATCCCCCCTGGGTCTGGTCCGGGACGCGGCCGTCGTCGTCGAGGGCGACCGCGTCGTGTGGACCGGTGCCTCCAGGAAAGCACCCGCCACTGACAATCGGGTCGACGCCGGCGGCCGGGCCGTGCTCCCGGGCTTCGTCGACTCCCACTCCCACCTGGTGTTCGCGGGCGACCGCACCGAGGAGTTCAACGCCCGCATGTCCGGCCGCCCCTACAGCGCCGGCGGCATCCGCACCACCGTCGCCGCCACCCGAGCCGCCGACGACGCCGAGCTGGAGGCCACCCTCACCCGTCACCTCGCCGAAGCCCTGCGCCAGGGCACCACCACCCTGGAGACCAAGTCCGGCTACGGGCTCACCGTCGAGGACGAGGCCCGCGCCCTGCGCCTGGCCGCCCGCCACACCGAGGAGGTCACCTACCTCGGCGCGCACATCGTCGCCCCCGAGTACGCCGACGACCCGGCCGGCTATGTCGCCCTGGTCACCGGCGAGATGCTCGACGCCTGCGCCCCGCACGCCCGCTGGATCGACGTGTTCTGCGAGAAGGGAGCCTTCGACGGCGAGCAGGCCCGCGCGATCCTCACCGCGGGCAAGGCGCGGGGCCTGCACCCGCGCGTCCACGCCAACCAGCTGTCCTTCGGCCCCGGTGTGCGGCTCGCGGTGGAGCTGGACGCGGCCAGCGCCGACCACTGCACCCATCTGACGGACGAGGACGTGGCCGCCCTGGCCGGCAGCCGCACGGTCGCCACGCTGCTGCCCGGCGCCGAGTTCTCCACCCGCGGCCCCTGGCCGGACGCCCGCCGGCTGCTGGACGCCGGCGCCACGGTCGCCCTGTCCACCGACTGCAACCCCGGCTCGTCCTACACGTCGTCGATGCCGTTCTGCATCGCCCTGGCGGTACGCGAGATGCACATGACGCCCGACGAGGCGGTGTGGTCGGCGACCGCCGGCGGGGCGGCCGCGCTCCGGCGCGACGACATCGGCCGGCTGACCCCCGGCGCCCGGGCCGACCTGGTCGTCCTCGACGCGCCCAGCCATGTGCACCTGGCCTACCGTCCCGGCGTCCCGCTGGTGCGGCAGGTGTGGCGGCGCGGCGTGCGCGAGGTCTGACACGACGCCGGGCGCACGGCCGTTGGACACGAGGTCCGTCACGACGCCGGGCGCACGGTCCAACGACGAGAGGACCGTCACGGCGCCGGGCGCACGACCGTACGACGAGGGCGTCCGCCGTCCCTCGGACAGCGGACGCCCTCGTCATGGCACGGCAGGCCCCGCAGGCCGTCACTCCTCCAGGGTCAGCCCCTTGCGCAGCCTCAGCAGTGTCCGCGACAGCAGCCGCGAGACATGCATCTGCGAGATGCCCAGCTCCTCGCCGATCTCCGACTGCGTCATGTTGGCGACGAACCGCAGCGACAGGATCCTGCGGTCGCGCGAGGGCAGTTCGGCGATCAGCGGCTTCAACGACTCGACGTACTCGATCCCTTCGAGCCCGTGGTCCTCGTAGCCGATCCGGTCCGCGAGCGCACCCTCGGAGTCGTCCTCCTCGGGCTGGGCGTCCAGCGACGACGCAGTGTAGGCGTTCGACGCCGCCATGCCCTCGACCACCTCGTCCTCGCTGAGGCCCAGGTGGCGGGCGAGTTCCGCCACGGTCGGGGCGCGGTCCAGGCGCTGCGCCAGCTCGTCGCCGGCCTTGGCCAGGTCCAGACGGAGTTCCTGCAGCCGGCGCGGGACGCGCACGGACCACGACGTGTCACGGAAGAAACGCTTGATCTCCCCGATGATGGTCGGCATGGCGAAGGTGGGGAATTCCACGCCACGGGAGAGTTCGAAGCGGTCGATCGCCTTGATGAGGCCGATGGTGCCGACCTGGATGATGTCTTCCAGCGGCTCGCTGCGGGAGCGGAAACGGGCGGCGGCGAACTTGACCAGAGCGAGGTTGAGTTCGACGAGAGTGTTGCGTACGTACGAGTACTCGTGGGTGCCTTCCTCGAGGCTTTCCAGCCGCTCGAAGAGGGTCTTGGACAGCGCCCGGGCGTCGTCCGGGGCCACTTCGTCGCACGGGGGGATGTCCGGGAGTCCGGTCAGTGCGGGGGGCGGGGCGGCTCGCCCGGCGGGTACGTCGTCGCGGAACTCGGGGGGATCCAGATGGTCCGGAGGGATTGTCGACGTCGCCGTCCGGGTATGCGAGGCGTCGAGCCGGGGTGACATGATGTCCTCCATCGTTCTCGGCATATGGCTGCCGAAGCCAGTTCGTGCACTGCGGTGTGCGGCGCCTCCAAAGCCGGCGGTGTCGGGTACGTGTCCTTACTAGCCCTACCCGCTTCCCCGACAAGACCGCAAGTGCCTTCTGTGGGCATATGTCCGTTTCTGTGCGGTTGTTCAGCTGTCCGGCCGGGGAGGGAAGGCGTAGTGTTCGAGGGCGTCAGTCAGCAGCCACAACACCCGGGAGAGAGACGGCATGGACCGCGGGACGGTCGGCAGCGCACAGTCGGGCCGGCTTCTGGTGGAGGTGCGGCAAGAGGGCTCCAGCGCTGTTGTGACACCGGCGGGCGAGCTGGACCATCACACGGCGGACCTGCTGCGCGTGCCGCTCGAGGAGTGTCTCGCCAAGGGACGCTCGCGCCTGGTGGTCGACTGCTCGCGCCTGGAGTTCTGCGACTCCACCGGGCTGAACGTGCTGTTGGGGGCGCGGCTGAAGGCGGAGGCCGCCGGAGGGGGTGTGCATCTGGCCGCCATGCGGCCGGTGGTCGCCCGCGTCTTCGAGATCACCGGGGCGGAGGCGGTCTTCGGGGTCTACGACACCCTCGAGGCCGCACTGACCGGCGGTGACGCCGGTGACACCTCGGACGCCGCGCAGGCCGCGGACACCGACGGGAGGACGGCCGACGACGACCGGTCCGGCGAGGGCGGCACGGCCCCCGGTCCCGGGGCGTCCGGGTGACCGGCCCGTGCGGTCGCGGCCGGTGACCGCCCGCCCTCGGACGCGGGCGCGGAAAACGGGGGTGTTCCACCGGGGCAGTCGGGCAGGAGTCATCCTGTGCGGAACGGCTCGCGACCCCTGGACGGACGACGCATCCCCGCGACCGCGGCCGCGGACCCGGGTGAATCGGCGCACAGCCGCCGCCCGGCGGGAGCCGCCAGGCCCCCGAACGGCGTGTGTACGGGCGTACCGACGCTGTACGTGTGTAGTGACGTGTGAATCGTGAACTGGTGAATCGGTGAGGTGAAGCGCTGATGAGCACCACCCGGCCCTACTCGCCGGGCGACCGCGGCCCGGAGCCCAGCGGCGCTTCCGGGGTGCCCGCGTCCCCGTCGGCGTTCGTGGCGTCCGCGCAGGACGCGACGGCCGCGCCGGGCATCTCGCCGGGCAGTCGCCAGGTCCGCAGGCTGAGCTTCGACGGCGAGAGCGGTGTCGTGCCGCTCGCCCGCGACTTCACCCGTCAGGCGCTGTACGCCTGGGGCTGGCTGCCCGCGTCGACCGCCGACCGGCGGGCCGCCGCCGAGGACGTGCTCCTGGTCGTCTCCGAACTGGTCACCAACGCCTGCCTGCACGCCGAGGGGCCGGACGAGCTGGAGATCTCCTGCGACGACAAGGCGATCCGCATCGAGGTCTCCGACCGCGGCGCCGGACAGCCGACGCCCCGCACCCCGCACCGCGCCGGCCGCCCCGGCGGCCACGGCATGTTCATCGTCCAGCGGCTGTGCCTGGACTGGGGCGTCGTCCGCGTTCCCGGTGTCGCCGGCAAGAGGGTCTGGGCGACGCTCGGCGCCCCCGCGTAGCAGCCGCACAAGCCTTCTCGCGCAGCAGTCGCACAAGCCCTCCCGGGCAGCACCCGCACAAGTTCCGGCCACAGCCCCCGCACGAGCTTCCCGCGCCGCCCGTCCCGCTCCGGCAGGGACGGGCGGCGCGCTGGTGCGGCGGCCGGCGTTCCACGGCCCGCGGCCGGGATGCGACGAGGCCCCCGCGTCCTCGGACGGACGCGGGGGCCTCGCGGGTACGGAAGGGACGGGCGTCAGCGCACGTCGCCCATGAGGGTCTTGACCTTGTTGCGGTACATCCACACGGCCAGACCCGCGACGGCCGCCAGGCAGGCCTCCAGGGCCACGATGCCCTTGGTGTTGAGGTCGACCCCGGCGGTGGAGAGCAGACCGGTCGTGGCGTCACCGGCGGTGACGGCGAGGAACCAGACACCCATCATCTGCGAGGCGTACTTCGCGGGCGCCATCTTCGTGGTGACCGACAGGCCGACCGGCGACAGGGTCAGCTCGCCGACGGTCTGCACGAAGTAGATGCCCACCAGCCACAGGGCGGCGGCCTTGTGACCGCCGTCGGCGATCGCCAGCGGGGCCAGGAAGAGGAAGAAGGACGCGCCGACGAGCACGAGGCCCATGCCGAACTTCACCGCGGTGCTCGGCTCCTTGCCGCGCCGGGCCAGCGCGACCCACAGCCAGGCGAAGACCGGCGCCAGCGCCATGATCATGATCGGGTTGACCGACTGGTACCAGGAGACCGGGAACTCCCAGCCGAAGATGCTGTTGTCGGCCGACTTCTCGGCGAACAGCGACACCGTCGAGCCGCCCTGGTCGTAGATCATCCAGAACACCGCCGCGGCCACGAAGAACCAGATGTAGGCGGTCATCTTCGACTGCTCGGTGCGGTCCAGCTCCTTGTCCCGCTTGATCCGCACCAGGACCATGACCGGGATGAGCAGGCCGGCGATGGTGATCGGGACCAGCACCCAGTTCAGGGTGTAGACGCCGGAGAAGCCCACGATCGCGTAGAAGACCACGGCGACGGCCGCCCACAGCGCGGACTTGCGCAGCGTGGCCCTCTTCTCCTCGGCGGACAGCGGGGTCGGGACGACGTCCGAGCGCGGGTCCAGGTGGCGGGAGCCGAGCAGGAACTGGGTCAGACCCACACCCATGCCGACCGCGGCCAGGGCGAAGCCGATGTGCCAGTTCACGTTCTCGCCGATGGTGCCGATGATCAGCGGCGCGGCGAAGGCACCCAGGTTGATGCCGATGTAGAAGATCGTGAAGCCGCCGTCCCGGCGCGGGTCGTCGGTGCCCTTGTACAGGTGGCCGACCATCGTGGAGATGTTGGCCTTCAGCAGGCCGGAGCCGATCGCGACCAGACCCAGGCCGGCGAAGAAGGTGCCGGCCCACGGCAGGGCCAGCGTCAGGTGGCCGAGCATGATCACTGCGCCGGCGACCGCCACGGTCTTGCGGGGTCCCAGGACCCGGTCGGCGAACCAGCCGCCCGGCATGGCCAGCAGGTACACGAGCGACAGGTAGACCGAGTAGATCGCGGTCGCGCTGGCCGCACTCATGTGCAGGCCGCCCGGCGCCACCAGGTACAGCGGGAGGAGGGCCCTCATGCCGTAGTAGGAGAAGCGCTCCCACATCTCGGTCATGAAGAGGGTGGCCAGGCCGCGGGGGTGGCCGAAGAAGGTCTTCTCGGAACCGGGGGTACCCGGCAGGACCGAGTCCTTCGTCAGGCTGGACGCCATGGTCGTTCCTTGCTGCTCGGGACGCGCCGCGAGCCGGTACGCGCCCGGTGGGGGGACAGCCGGCACCGGCTGGACCGTCGCCCACCCCACGCCCGAGGGGAGCCCGTCCCGGGTCGCGGGACGGAGGACGCCGGCCACCGGGATCCACACCTGCCCCGGCGCGTCGCACCCGGTCAGGCCCGGCCCTAGGTCATTGCTTGCTGGGCCGGACGGACCGGCCCCGCACACAAAAGGGACCCTCGGCGTCATCGGCGAGCGCCAAAGGTCCGCTGCGTGCTACGGGCGTTCACGTCACCATACGGCAGGACACAGCCGGAAATGGAGGGCTTGAGATGCGGATCACACTGATCGCTGGAACCGCGGACGCTCGTCCAGAGGTGGTCATCAGAATGGCACCGCAGCGCCGCGCCGCGCCAACCGGACGAGGACGCCCGGCTCGGGCGCGGACGAAACGGCCGGAAACCGACGGCCGCGGACCGCCCGAAAAAGCGCCGGAAAGCTAAGAGCCCGGGGGCGCCTCTCACACCCCCGGCGGACCGCACGAGCGGACTACCATCGCCTCATGACCCGTGTACTGCTCGCCGAGGACGACGCGTCCATCTCGGAGCCGCTGGCCCGCGCCTTGCGCCGGGAAGGTTACGAGGTCGAGGTACGTGAGGACGGACCCACCGCGCTCGAGACAGGAATGCAGGGCGGTGTGGACCTGGTTGTGCTGGACCTCGGTCTGCCCGGTATGGACGGACTGGAGGTCGCCCGCCGGCTGCGAGCCGACGGTCACACCGTGCCCATCCTGATCCTGACCGCGCGCGCCGACGAGGTGGACACCGTCGTCGGTCTGGACGCGGGCGCCGACGACTACGTCACCAAGCCGTTCCGGCTGGCCGAGCTGCTGGCGCGGGTGAGGGCCCTGCTCCGGCGCGGGGCCACGGAGCCGCAGCAGCCGCCCGCCACCCACGGTGTGCGCATCGACGTCGAGTCCCACCGGGCCTGGATGGGCGACGAGGAGCTGCAGCTCACCGCGAAGGAGTTCGACCTGCTGCGGGTCCTGGTGCGGGACGCCGGCCGGGTCGTCACCCGCGAGCAGCTGATGCGCGAGGTCTGGGACACCACCTGGTGGTCGTCGACCAAGACCCTCGACATGCACATCTCCTGGCTGCGCAAGAAGCTCGGCGACGACGCCGCGAATCCCCGCTACATCGCGACCGTGCGCGGCGTGGGCTTCCGTTTCGAGAAGAGCTGATCGTCCGCAGGACGACCCGCGCCCGTCAGGCGGGCCCCGGCAGCATCGCCCCGGGGCCCCACCCCCACCCCGGGCCGCCCGGGATCCGAGCCAGGTAAGAAGTCATGCGCCGCCGACTGATCCAGTCCACGCTCGCCGTGGTGCTCGTGGTGATCGCCGTCTTCGGCGGCTCCCTGGTGCTCGTGGAGACCCGCACGATCAGCAACAGCGCCCAGGAACGGGTCGACTCCGAGGCGCTGCGGCTGGCCAGCATCGTCGACAGCCGGCTGCTGGGCGACCAGACCGTCGACGCGGACGCCCTGAGCGGCCAGGTCGCCCCGGGCCAGTACGCGGTGATCGGCATCGCCGGGCAGAAACCGATCACGGTCGGCACCGAGCCGTCCGGGGACGTCATCCACGCCACCGCCACGGGCGAGCAGGGCGAGACCGTCCGGGTCGAGGAGCCGCGGTCCGCGATCACCCGTGAGGTCGGCCGGACCCTGCTGATCATCGGTCTGGTGGCGCTGCTGGCGGTGGTGGCCGCGGTGCTGCTCGCCGTCCGCCAGGCCAACCGGCTGGCCTCCCCGCTGACCGACCTCGCCGAGACCGCCGAGCGCCTCGGCTCGGGCGACCCGCGGCCCCGCTACAAGCGGTACGGCGTCCCCGAGCTGGACCGGGTCGCCGATGTGCTGGACCGTTCCGCCGAGCGCATCGCCCGCATGCTGACCGCGGAACGACGGCTGGCCGCCGACGCCTCCCACCAGCTGCGCACCCCGCTGACCGCCCTGTCGATGCGGCTGGAGGAGATCACCCTCACCGACGACCTGGACACGGTGAAGGAGGAGGCGAACGTCGCCCTCACCCAGGTCGAGCGGCTGACGGACGTGGTGCAGCGCCTGCTGACGAACTCCCGCGACCCCCGGACCGGCTCCGCCGTCACCTTCGACCTGGACGAGGTCATCCAGCAGCAGATCGCCGAGTGGCGCCCCGCCTACCGCAGTGCCGGGCGTGCCATCGTCACCTCCGGCAAGCGGCATCTGCAGGCCGTGGGCACGCCGGGCGCGGTGGCCCAGGTGCTGGCGGCCCTGATCGAGAACTCGCTCATGCACGGCGGCGGCACGGTGGCGCTGCGCACCCGCGTGACCGGCAACCAGGCGGTCGTCGAGGTCACCGACGAGGGCCCCGGCGTCCCCGCCGACCTGGGCGCCCGCATCTTCGAGCGCACGATCAGCGGCCGCAACTCCACCGGCATCGGGCTGGCCGTCGCCCGGGACCTGGCCGAGGCCGACGGAGGCCGGCTGGAGCTGCTCCAGTCCAAGCCGCCGGTGTTCGGGCTGTTCCTGTCCCGGACCCAGCCGCCGAAGAAACCCGGCGAGCAGGGCGGCACGACGGTGCGCTGAGGCCGCCCGGCCCCGCTCAGCGCCCGGCCCGCGCCCCGGCCCGCTTCGGCTCCGTGCGCAACGACGTCCCGCCGCAGGCGGCCTGGCCGTGCGGCAGGGTGCGGAAGACCCACGTGCGGTAGGACCAGAACCGGAACAGGGTCGCGATGCCGATGCCGAGGAACTTGAAGACGTTGCTCTGCAGCGGGCTGTCCCAGCCGAAACCGTACGTCGCCAGGTACAGCACCCCGTTCTCGATCACCAGACCGGCCGCGCTGAACAGCAGGAACAGGGTCATCTCCCGGGTCCGGCCGCTCTTGTCCCGGTCCCGGTAGGTGAAGTGGCGCAGCCCGAGGTAGTTGAAGCAGATCGACACCACCGTCGCGATGACGCTGGCCCGCACCACCTGCAGGTCGGTCACGTGCCGCACGAGGTTGAACACGAGGAGGTTCACCAGCAGCCCGGCACCGCCGACCGCCCCGAACTTCACCGCCTCCTGCCACAGGCGGCCCACGCGGTGCCACACCGCGCCGCCGGGCGCCCGGCCCTGCCGGGTGTCACCGGCCGTGCGCGGGCTGCGAGCCGTGCGGGGCTGCTGGGGCGCCGGGGGCGACGATCGGTGCCCCGAGGAACCACGTCCCATGGTCGTCCAGGCCCCCGTCCGGGTCGGTTGCGTCAACTCCGCCATGCTAACCAGCGGCCCGTCTCCTCGCCCGTGGACGGACGGTGCCCGGGGGACCCGGCCGGAAAGCGCCCGAGGGACCGGAAAAGGCCGGGCAGGACACCGGTGGGCATCCGGAAAGAAGACGGCAAGAACCAGGACGGCGGCCGGGCGGAGCACGGTCGGATCACCGCCGCCGCCTGGACCGGCACACGCCCGCGAAGGTGCGTGATCCGGCCGTCCCGGCGCGGCCGATACTCTGGGGGCGTGACGTTCCCGGTAGTCGGCATGGTCGGCGGTGGCCAGCTCGCTCGTATGACCCACGAGGCGGGCATCCCGCTGGGCATCAGGTTCAAACTTCTCAGCGACTCTCCCCAGGACTCCGCGGCGCAGGTCGTCAACGACGTCGTCGTCGGCGATCATCGCGACCTGGACACCCTGCGTGCCTTCGCGCGCGGCTGCGACGTGATCACCTTCGATCACGAGCACGTCCCCGCCGAGCATCTGCGGGCCCTGGAGGCGGACGGCGTCCAGGTGCGCCCCGGCGCGGACGCGCTGGTGCACGCCCAGGACAAGGGAGTGATGCGCGCCCGGCTCGACGCGCTCGGCATCCCCTGCCCGCGGCACCGGATCGTGAGCGACCCCGCGGACGTGGCCGCGTTCGCCGCCGAGGGGGACGGCTTCCCCGTGGTCCTCAAGACCGTCCGCGGCGGCTACGACGGCAAGGGCGTGTGGGTGGTCCGCTCCGTGGAGGAGGCCGCCGAACCGTTCAAGGCGGGCGTGCCGGTCCTCGCCGAGGAGAAGGTCGACTTCGTCAGGGAGCTGGCGGCCAACGTCGTCCGCTCCCCGCACGGCCAGGCCGTGGCCTACCCGGTCGTGGAGTCCCGGCAGGTGGACGGCGTGTGCGACACGGTGATCGCCCCCGCCCCGGACCTGGACGAGGAGCTGGCCCTGCAGGCCGAGCGGATGGCCCTGACCATAGCCAAGGAGCTGGGCGTCGTCGGCCACCTGGCCGTGGAGCTGTTCCAGACCCGCGACGGCCGCATCCTCGTCAACGAGCTCGCGATGCGCCCGCACAACTCCGGTCACTGGACCATGGACGGCGCGATCACCTCGCAGTTCGCCAACCACGTCCGCGCGGTCCTGGACCTGCCCCTGGGCGACCCGCGCCCGCGCGCCAAGTGGACCGTGATGGTCAATGTGCTCGGCGGCGACTACCCCGACATGTACTCGGCGTACCTGCACTGCATGGCCCGCGACCCCCAGCTGAAGATCCACATGTACGGCAAGGACGTGAAGCCCGGCCGCAAGGTCGGACACGTCAACACCTACGGCGACGACCTGGACGACGTGCTGGAGCGCGCCCGTCACGCAGCCGGCTACCTGAGAGGCACCATCACCGAATGAGCCCCGTTGTTGGCATTGTCATGGGGTCGGACTCCGACTGGCCCGTCATGGAGGCCGCCGCCAAGGCCCTCGACGAGTTCGAGATCGCCTACGAGGTCGACGTCGTCTCCGCGCACCGCATGCCGCGCGAGATGATCGCGTACGGCGAGCAGGCCGCCGACCGCGGACTGAAGGTGATCATCGCCGGTGCGGGCGGCGCCGCCCACCTGCCCGGCATGCTCGCCTCCGTCACCCCGCTGCCGGTCATCGGCGTGCCCGTGCCGCTGAAGCACCTGGACGGCATGGACTCGCTGCTGTCGATCGTGCAGATGCCGGCCGGGGTGCCCGTGGCCACCGTCTCCGTCGGCGGCGCCCGCAACGCCGGTCTGCTGGCCGCCCGCATTCTCGCCGCCCACGACGAGGACCTGCTCGGCCGGATGCGGGAGTTCCAGCAGGACCTCAACGACCAGGCCACGGAGAAGGGCAAGCGGCTGCGGGCCAAGGTCGAGGGCACCGCCGGTTTCGGCTTCAACTCGGGGAAGTGACGCCATGACCTCGCTGGACAAGGCCCGGGAGCTGCTGCGCGAGTTCCCCGTCGTCGACGGCCACAACGACCTGCCGTGGGCGCTGCGCGAACAGGTCCGCTACGACCTCGCCGCCCGCGACATCGCCCAGCGTCAGGACGCCTGCCTGCACACCGACATCCCCCGGCTGCGCGAGGGCGGCGTCGGCGCGCAGTTCTGGTCGGTGTACGTCCCCGCCGACCAGCCTGACCCGGTGCCCGCGACACTGGAGCAGATCGACTGCGTCCGGCAGCTGATCGCCCGCCACCCCCGCGACCTCGCCCCGGCGCTGACCGCCGCCGACATGGAGACGGCCCGCCGCGAGGGACGCATCGCCTCCCTGATGGGCGCCGAGGGCGGGCACTCCATCGCCTGCTCCCTCGGCACCCTGCGCGGCCTGTACGCACTGGGCGTGCGCTACCTGACCCTGACCCACAACGACAACGTGCCGTGGGCGGACTCCGCCACCGACGAACCGGGCGTGGGCGGCCTGTCGGCGTTCGGCCGTGAGGTGGTGCGGGAGATGAACCGCCTCGGCATGCTGGTCGACCTCTCCCACGTGGCCGCGACCACCATGCGGGACGCGCTGGACACCTCCGAAGCGCCGGTGATCTTCTCCCACTCCTCCGCCCGGGCCGTGTGCGACCACCCGCGGAACATCCCCGACGACGTCCTGGAGCGCCTGCCCGCCAACGGCGGCATCGCCATGGTGACGTTCGTGCCGAAGTTCGTCCTGCAGGCCGCCGTCGACTGGACGGCCGCCGCCGACGAGAACATGCGGGCCCACGGCTTCCACCACCTCGACACCACCCCCGAGGCGATGAAGGTGCACCGCGCCTTCGAGGAGTCCCACCCCCGCCCGGTCGCCACCGTCGCCACGGTCGCCGACCACCTCGACCACATGCGCGAGGTCGCCGGCATCGACCACCTCGGCATCGGCGGCGACTACGACGGCACCGCCTTCACCCCCGACGGGCTGAACGACGTCTCCGGCTACCCCAACCTGCTCGCCGAGCTGCTCGACCGCGGCTGGTCCACGGCCGACCTGGCCAAGCTGACCTGGCAGAACGCGGTCCGCGTGCTGGGCGCCGCCGAGGACGTCGCCCGCGACCTGCAGGCGGCCGGCCGCGCCCCGTCGAACGCGACGATCGAGGAACTGGACGGCTGACCGGCGCACGACGCGCACGGCGATCCGGCACAGGCAGCACACCTGCCCTGCCGGATCGCCGTTCTTACGGAACGGGACTGCGGATCGCTGTTCTCCCGGACCCGGGTCAGGCCGTGGGGCGTTCTCCCGGACCCGGGTCAGGCCGTGGGGCGGCCCATCGCCCGGTACGTCCAGCCGGCGCGGCGCCACAGCTCGGGGTCCAGCGCGTTGCGGCCGTCCAGGATCACCCGGGACCCCACGACCTCGCCCAGCTCGACCGGGTCCAGCTCACGGAACTCCTGCCACTCGGTCAGGTGCAGCACCACGTCGGCGCCGCGGACCGCCTCCAGCGCGGAGTCGGCGTACCCCAGTGTGGGGAAGACCCGCCGGGCGTTGTCCATGCCCTTCGGGTCGAACACCGTCACCTGGCCGCCCTGGAGGTGGATCTGCCCGGCGACGTTGAGCGCCGGCGAGTCCCGCACGTCGTCCGAGTCGGGCTTGAAGGTGGCGCCCAGCACCGCCACCCGCTTGCCGAGGAACGGCCCGCCGCCCAGCGCCTGCCGGGCCAGCTCCACCATCTGCCCGCGCTGGCGCATGTTGATCGAGTCGATCTCGCGCAGAAACGTCAGCGCCTGGTCCGCGCCCAGCTCACCGGCGCGCGCCATGAAGGCACGGATGTCCTTGGGCAGGCAGCCGCCGCCGAACCCGATGCCGGCGCGCAGGAATTTCCGGCCGATGCGGTCGTCGTACCCGATCGCCTCCGCGAGTTTCGCCACGTCGCCGCCCGCGGCCTCGCACACCTCCGCCATCGCGTTGATGAAGGAGATCTTCGTGGCCAGGAAGGAATTCGCGGCGGTCTTCACCAGCTCCGCGGTCGGGAAGTCGGTGACGAGGAACGGCGAACCCTCGGAGATCGGTGTGGCGTACACCTCGCGCAGCAGCTTCTCGGCGCGCTCGCTGCGCACCCCGACCACGATCCGGTCCGGGTGCAGCGTGTCCTGCACGGCGAAGCCCTCGCGCAGGAACTCCGGGTTCCAGGCCAGCTCGGCGTCCTCGCCGGCCGGTGCCAGCTCGGCGAGCGTCCGGGCCAGCCGGTCGGCCGACCCCACCGGCACCGTCGACTTGCCGACCACCAGCGCCGGAGCGGTCAGATGCGGGGCGAGCGAGGCGACCGCGGCGTCCACGTAGGACATGTCACAGGCGTACTCGCCGTGCTTCTGCGGGGTGTTGACGCAGATGAAGTGGACGTCGCCGAAGGCACCCGCCTCGGCGTAGTCCTGGGTGAAGCGCAGCCGCCCGGTGGACCCCTCGATGCCGGCCACGTGCTTGCGCAGCAGCTCCTCCAGGCCCGGCTCGTACATCGGGACCTCGCCGCGCCGCAGCATCTCGATCTTCTCCGGCGCCACGTCCAGGCCCAGCACCTCGAACCCCAGCTCGGCCATGGCGGCGGCGTGCGTCGCGCCGAGATAGCCGGTGCCGATCACGGTGATCTTGAGGCTCATGGATGCTCCAGAAAAGGGACGGCGATGCGCTGGTCGAGCATATCGGGGGCATGTGCCCGGGCCTCACCGGGCAAAGTGACTGCTGTCGTCAAACTCACGTATCCCGTGCGTGAGCCAGCCCCTAGAATCCGGGTTACTTAACGGTAATTAGCAACGAGCCGTCTTGGAGCGTGAGAGACCTTGGCCGGATCGGCTGACTTCGACCTGTACCGCCCGTCCGAGGAGCACGACATGCTCCGCGACGCCGTCCGCTCGCTGGCCGAGGCGAAGATCGCGCCGTACGCCGCAGCGGTCGACGAGGAGGGGCGCTTCCCGCAGGAGGCGCTGGACGCGCTGGTCGCCAACGACCTGCACGCCGTGCACGTGCCCGAGGAGTACGGCGGCGCGGGCGCCGACGCCCTGGCCACCGTCATCGTGATCGAGGAGGTGGCCCGCGTCTGCGCGTCCTCCTCCCTGATCCCCGCGGTGAACAAGCTGGGCTCGCTGCCGGTGATCCTCTCCGGCTCCGAGGAGCTGAAGAAGAAGTACCTGGGCCCGCTCGCCAAGGGCCAGGCGATGTTCTCCTACTGCCTGTCCGAGCCGGAGGCCGGCTCGGACGCCGCGGGCATGAAGACCAGGGCGGTCCGCGACGGCGACCACTGGGTCCTCAACGGCGTCAAGCGCTGGATCACCAACGCCGGCGTCTCCGAGTTCTACACGGTCATGGCCGTCACCGACCCCAGCAAGCGCTCCAAGGGCATCTCCGCGTTCGTCGTGGAGAAGTCCGACCCGGGCGTCTCCTTCGGCGCCCCGGAGAAGAAGCTGGGCATCAAGGGCTCCCCGACCCGCGAGGTCTACCTCGACAACGTGCGCATCCCCGCCGACCGCATGATCGGCGAGGAGGGCACCGGCTTCGCCACCGCGATGCGGACCCTGGACCACACCCGCATCACCATCGCCGCCCAGGCCCTCGGCATCGCCCAGGGCGCCCTGGACTACGCCAAGAACTACGTCCGGGAGC
Organism: Streptomyces thermoviolaceus; assembly: GCF_045209695.1. Lineage (NCBI taxonomy): Bacteria > Bacillati > Actinomycetota > Actinomycetes > Kitasatosporales > Streptomycetaceae > Streptomyces > Streptomyces thermoviolaceus. The sequence continues at coordinate 3,722,737 of NZ_CP109280.1, forward strand.
GCAAGCAGTTCGGCAAGCCGATCGCCGACTTCCAGGGCATCCAGTTCATGCTCGCCGACATGTCCATGAAGATCTCGGCCGCCCGCGCCCTGACCTACCAGGCCGCCGCCGCCTCCGAGCGCGGCGACGCCGACCTCACCTACCAGGGCGCCGCCGCCAAGTGCTTCGCCTCCGACGTCGCCATGGAGGTCACCACCGACGCCGTCCAGCTCCTCGGCGGCTACGGCTACACCCGCGACTACCCGGTGGAGCGCATGATGCGCGACGCCAAGATCACGCAGATTTATGAGGGTACGAACCAAGTCCAGCGGATCGTGATGGCGAGGAACCTTCCCTAGCAGGGTTTTCGCAGGTCAGACGCTGTTTCGAGGTTCCGGAGGAACACCCTCGGCGTTCTGCCCGTTGCGGCCCGATCAAGGCCGTTCTTGGGCGTCATGCTGGGGGAATCCTGGGCAGGTTCCGGGCTGGAAACGGCCACTGACCTGCACAAACAACACAGCCCCCGGCGTGATGCCGGGGGCTGTTGTCGTTCGCGGATCAGGCGACCTCTGACGCCTCCGTTGGGTCGTCGGCACCGGGCGTCAACATCGTTGCGATGGCGGCCCGGCCGCGCTGCTCGGCCCCTTCGAAGATGTAGTGGTAGTGCTCCCTGAGCACATCCGTACTGCTGTGGCCCATCCAGTCGGCCACATCGTTCTCGGGGACTCCGGCGTACAGCAGCCGCGACCCGTAGTAGTGCCGGAGTGAGTGAGCCTTGCAGTACTTCACCTGTCCCTTGCTCAGGGCCTCCATCCAGATCTTCGGGTAGAAGTACGACGCGTAGAGGTAGCCAGTCCGCGTCACGTTGGGGAAGAGAAGCCGCTCAGGCCCCCATACGCCGTGGTTCTTGATGTGCCGCCGAAGCTCGAAGGCGACGTTCGGCGGGAGGGGGACGGTACGCCCTGGCTCGCCTTCGTCACGAGCCTTGATGTGTCGACGCTGGATCGCGCTGTTCTTCCCCGACTCGGTGTCTCCGTCCTCCGCGATCTGGAAGTCGACGCGTAGCGTCTCGGCCTTGAAGTCGATCTGATCGCGGGACACCGCCATGGCCTCACCCAGCCGTAGGCCGCACCCGGCCATGAGCCAGAGCATCGCGCGGTATCGCGGAGGAGCAGCATCGAGCATCGCCAGAACTTCCCGCGTCGTGAGTCGCCGCGCGGTGCTCTTTTGCTCCCGGATCTCTTTGGCGCGGCTCCCTGCACCCTTGACCCGCTTGCAGGGGTTCCGGCCGATGATCTCGTTGACAACGGCCCAGTCCATCATCCCGGAGAAGAACGAGAACCGCTGACGCCGTGTGCGGGCGGAGAGCTTCCGGTCCTGCTCCATCCACAAGAGCCACTGCTCAACGTCAGCCACCTTCAAAGACGCGATGGAGCGGGACTTGAAGAACGGCTCAATCGTCGTGTTGAGGATCGAGCGGTACTGCTTCTTGGTGCTGTTCTCCAGCTTCCTTTGATTGGTCCACTGCTCCCACACGGCCGTCACGGGCTGCTTGCCCAAGCGGTCGTCCAGGTACGTCCCGGCGTCGAGTTCTTGTTCCTTGCGCTTGCGCTGGTCGTCGGCTCGCTTCTTGGTCTCGAACGTCTTCTGCCGCTGCTTGCCGTCCGGGTCGTACCAGTACGTCGTCCACTTCTTCGGGTCGTCCTTCGACCGCGCGACCCATGCCCTTGCCACTTGCCCTCCCCTTGGCTGCTTTTACTGTTCGCCCATCAAGTGAGCAGTCACTCTGTCCAGGTACTCACCGTTGGTGATCTCTCTTGCCTTGACGGTGAGTTGACCTCCGGCCTTGCCGGGCACGGTGGTGAGTAGGTCCCGTTTCCGAGCTTCTTTTAGGTGGCCGCGGATCGTCTCGGGGCGCTTGTGGGTTAGTTCGGCCAGGTGCGCCGTGACGTTGGGCACGGCCCGCGCAACGGCCCGGACGTAGGACTCAGCCAGGAACGCCAGGTAGGCATCCGAGATGCCTTCAGTGCCGAGCAGCCACCGCAGCGCCTCCGCCTCTGTGTCCTGCATGACCTGCTGCTCAGGCTCGGCCGGCCGGGCGGCGCGGAACTGGTCGCCAGCCTTCTTGAAGTCGATCTGCCGCAGCACCGTGGACGACACGCCACCCTGCGTGGAAGCCGGATCGGCGTCCGGGTGCGGGGTGATCAGCACACGCGTAGGGCCGCTGGCCGGGTCAGCGTCGGCCGCCCAGCGCATGAGCACACGCCACGGCCCTACGTCCTGCGTGATCTCGATGTATTCACTCACACCCTCACCATACCACCCCGGGTGGACAAACCTAGGTTTGACAGGGCGGGTGGACCGGCGTACACCTGGGAGTAGGGCCGGACAGCAACGGACGGAAGCGGCCGTCCACCGGCCAGCAGAGGAGACGCATTTGACCAAGCTGATGACCGTGGATGATGTCGCCGACTACCTGAACAAGCCCCGTTCTTGGGTGTATGGAAACTGGAAGGACGAAAAGATCCCGTTCCGCAAGGTGGGTCAGTCTCTCCGCTGCCGACCCGCTGACCTGGAAAAGTGGCTGGACAACCAGAACTGAAGAACTGCGGTAGGTGAACGCCCCCGAGGCAGATCGGGGGCTACTTGTTTGTTGAGAGAGGACCGTGTGACGAAGACGATCCCGCCCACTCGCGAGAAGGCCAGGAGGCAACTGGAGAAGCGAGCGGACGAAATCCTGGCAACGGCAGGAGAGCCAACCTCAGAGGGCTGGCCTCAGACCTGGCACCCAGACCGCGAGGAGACCGAGCACGACCGAATAGCCGTAGCTCACAAGGGCGTGCACTCGCTGCGTGAGGCGGCCTTGTTCTGCATGTTTCCGTCCTACGGCCCGCAGGAGGAGCGAGGAAAGATTTCAGAACTCATGACACAAAAGCCCGGAGCCGACACTGAGGACGTGGAAACGGTTCTGGCGACCGAGGGTGGTTTTCACAAGTCGGGCAAGGAGCAGCCGAAACGGGAGGTGTGGGAACGCTGCCGCTGGCTCGGCTGTGGTAAGTCGCTGTACAGCCCTGAGAAGCCCCGGAAGCGCGGGAACCCCCGGAAGTATTGCGACAGGCACAAGAGAGCCGCTAGGACGCGCACAGAGCGTCTGCGTTACAAAGGGATTTGGGTGGGGAAGCACCGGAACCTCTCCTACATCGAGGATCATCCGTCTCCGATTCACGAGTGGTTTCGCCCTCTACTGGAGGACTGCTACCAGGCCAACAGGGACTGCTGGCTCCCTCTCAACGTTCCCGGCGGGATGTGAACCTGGCATTTATTCCCCAAGAGTGGAGGGTCATACCTCTGGGGCCATGCACACTCGGCGGTGTGCCTCTGGCACGGCCAAGAGGCCGGGCAGTTCCTAAGTCGTTATGAGGCTCTGCGGACACCTCCCTGTGAGAGGGGCAACGTAGAGAAACACTTCTCCCCTTGCTTCCTACTTGCATCGTTCACAGTGGGGGGTAAGGGGGGCAGTGTCTTCTCTTACGTTGTCCTCTTGTGAGGTATAGGGCCGCTCTTGAGCGGCCCTTCTATCTACTCCTTTCATTGACTAGCTCTCTAGGAGGTCGCTATGAGCGACGCAGAACAAATTCCCAAGGCCATGCCGGCTGATCCTACCCATTCGGTTCGAGCCGAGGTTGAACGGGAGTATTCCGAGAAGCTGGCACGGGCTGAACTCAAGGGCTATGCGGCCCAGGCTGGGATCAATCTCCCGGATGGGTTCACCGATTATCTGGATGGTTCCAAGCTGCTTGGTGAAGATGGCAAGCCTTCGGCCGAGGCTATGGACAAGGCCCTGGCACCTTTCAAGCCGAAGGAACCGACTTTCCCTCATCTGGTCGGCGCAGGCCCTAACCGAAGTGGCGGTCCTCTTCCTGAGCGCCGCCGGATTTCTCTCGATGTTCGCAAGCGATAACTAGGAGCTGTCCATATGACTCTTACCTACCAGCAGCCTGGCACTACCACATTCATCCCTGAGATTTGGGATGCGGAACTTCTCGTAGCTTTTGATCCGCTCCTGGTCTGGGCCTCCCCGATCGTCTCCAATAACAAGTATGAGGGGGATATCAGGCAGAAGGGGGATGTGGTCCACATCAACAGCCTTCTTCGGCCCACCGTGGGCGATTACACGATCGCTGACGGGATGACGGCCCAGCGGCCGGAAACCGTGGATCAGAAGCTCACCATTACCGAGGCGAAGTACCTTCAGGTTCTCGTGGAGGACGCGGAACGGGTTCAGCTTGCCGGGGGCCTTGACTCGCCCATCAATCAGCAGATGATTCGGGCCCTGGCCCGTGAGGCTGACCTGTTCATGGGCAACATCATCGCCACCGGGGCAACGGCCCTCCCGGCAATCACGCCCACGGCCGAGAACATCCCCCAGAGCCTCTACAGCGCGATCCTGGACATGATGCTGGCCCTGGATGACAACGACATCCCGGCAGGCCGTTACGTGGTCGTCTCGCCGCGTGTGAAGCGATACCTCATCGAGCACCCTGCCGTGGCTAACGCTGCCGCGTACGGCGAAGGTGGCGTTACTGCCAATGGCGTGGTCGCGCGGCTCGCTGGATTCACCATCCTGACGACTACAGCCATGCCCACGGGGGTGGACATCGTGGCGGGTCACTCGGAATTCGCCACCTACGCCAGTCAGTTCACGGGCTTCCGTGAGGGACAGTCGGAGAAGTACCGGGCTGACTACATCGACACCCTGCACCTGTACGGCGGCAAGATCGTGCGGTACCCGGAGCTGGACACCAAGAAGGCCGACAACACCTTTGACGAGAGTAAGCCGACCAAGGGGATCGTGAAGGCCGCTGTCACCTGGCCCACTGCCTAACCCTTGATTAGTTCGGGCCCCCGCATGTCAGCGGGGGCCCGTTCTTCGTCACAGCGCGTCGATCAAGTGCCGCGCCGGCATCGAGACGCCCCGTAACCGAAACTGGAGGAACCGTGCCCAGGATGCGTAACCCGAACTCGCCACACTCCCGATACAAGGGTCTGGATGTGCTGCCGAACGACCACGGCCTTCCGGTGCCTGATCTGCCTTCTGTAAGAGAGTGGTCGGCCCCGGAACGTGAGCAGTGGCAGCAATGGTGGAACAGTCCGCAGGCTGCACGATGGGATGAGTCATACGTTCCGACTGTGGCGGTAATGCTGACCTATTACGGCAAGATTCTTGATGGCACTGCCACCCGTGACCATCTGACGGAATACAGACAACTCGCTACCGCTCTCGGCCTGACCGCCGACGGCATGAAGCGGCTGGGATGGGCCTTTGAGGGGGACGAATGAGCAGACGAGCAGCCAAGGCAGGAGCAGCAGGAGCCCACGACGGGATACACCGGCCCGGTTATGAGTGTCCATGGTCTGAGCCGCACTGTTCGGCCTGCACGGAGGAGTTTGCCACTCACATTGGTTGGCAACTGACCGGAAAAGTAAGGCCCTGGGGTGACGAATTGGAGCATCAGCCGAAGAAGTGTTATGTGTGCCATTCTGAGGGTTCGGGGATTTGATTGGCGAACGCGATCAAAGGGAGGCACCCCCGGTGGGTCCTTTCTTTATCTAAATAGGCATTACCCCCGGTATTCATAAACATTTGAGTAATGGTTCAGATATTCGTTAGTTATCGTTCCGTGATAGGGGTGCGGAAGAATGGGAGTCAAGCGGGGAAGCCGTAGAGCAACGCTCCGGCCCCTCACGCAGACTTCCGCATTAACGAAGGAATCGAAGCGCCATGCGTAAGACCGTTCTCATGCCTGTAGAAAAGGTCCTGTGCGACGCTCACATTGCGCGTGACGGCAGCGAGGAAGAAGCGACAACGACTCTCACCCTGGGCTCTCACACGTGGGATCTCTGCCTTGAACACGACATCCTGTTCGGCAGGTACCTGATGGACGCCCTTGGCGTGCCGGAAACCGCCAAGGACGCAACGGCTGAGCCTGAGCCCGTGACGATTGTTGAGCCGGAGCCGGAGCCGGACGCGGTTCCCGTCATAGAGCCCGACCCGGAGCCTGTCCGGTCCGTGATGATCGCGGGTGAGGTACCGGGATACGACTGGGAGGACGCGCGGGAAGCGGTCCGCAACCTGGGCTATGAAGTGGTCGGCCGTGCCGATGACAGCACGGTTCTGCTGATCCTGGGTGAGGGTGGCGACCGGAACGCCACCAAACTGCGGGACGCTTCCGAGCGTGGCATTCCTGTGATGGACGTGCGGGTACCGGGACGCTTCAAGTCGGCTGTTAGGGCTGGTGAGTTGGTTGGCGGTGACCCGCTTCCGGAGCCTGCCAAGGTCGGCCGTTCCGGGATGAGCGAGCGTGAACGCAACCGTGCCATCCGGGCATGGGCGCGAGAGAACGGCTACGCCGTACCCACCAAGGGACGCATCCCCATGCACGTCCGTCACGCCTACGAGCTGGCCCACAGGGACGCATCCGAGGGAAAAGCGGCAGCGGCGTAACTGCCGCCCCCGCCATGCCGGGCGCCGTGTGCGCCCGGCCTCCCCGGCCAGAGATCACCCAACCAACCTTGTTCGAGATTGAGGCAGCATGACAACGCCTGTTCTGTACGGTCCCGTCGGTCGCGCGGTCCGCAGGATGGCACCCTTCGTTGAGGCGGACCCCTTGGGGGTGTACGTGGCCGCCCTCTCGATGTGGTCGGCTGCTATCGGTGGCTCGGTCAAGGTGTCTTCCCGTGGCCCCCGGCCCGTGCTGCTGTGGTCGGCACTGGTGGCCGGTACCGGGCGCGGCAAGGGAACCGCGCTGCGGGCTGCTCATCACGTCCTGGACAAGGCTCTGGGCCGCTTCCTGGCCACGCACACCACGTCCGGAATCACGTCCGGGGCGAGCATGGTCAACCACCTGTGGGAGCAGCAGGAAGCGACGGCCGAGACCGAACACGGGCGCGACGTGAGGGCCTACGTATGCGAGGAAGAATGGTCGGAAGTGCTCCGCCGGGTGAAGCGCGATGCGTCGTTCACGACCAAGCTGCGGACCGCATGGGACGGTGCGACGCTGCGGAACACCACCAAGGACGAAGCGCAGGAAGTCCGGGACCCCGCCATGGTCCTGCACTGCCACGTCACGCCCTCTGACTGGGCCAAGTACGTAGGCGAGTCCGAAGCTGCGGGCGGCTCCTACAACCGCATCCTTCCCTTCCTGCTCGGCTCCGTGCCCCTCCTGGACGACGACCGAGTGACCCTGCCCGAGGTGGACGGGCGGGAACTGGCGGACGCTTACGGGTGGGCCACTGCCCGGCCACGTGTGATCACCCTTGCAGAAGACGCCCGGCCGCTGTGGCGCGTGGTTCGTCGGTACGCCCGCATCCTGAGTGAGATCCTGTCCGAGGGACAGGCCGTGTTCATCGAGCGGACGGCGGAACAGACGCTCAGGGCTGCGGCCTGCCTGGCAGCATCCGAGTGCTCGGAGACGATCACGGAAGAGATGCTGTCTGCCGCCTTCAGCTTGGTTCGTCGCTCCGTCCAGGACGCCGTGCGCATCACCAAGGGTGCTACCTCTCCGAAGGTGAGGCGGCAGCCGCTCAGCCTTGAAGAGAAGGTACGGGCCCGGATCGAGATGCACGGCGGTCGGGCCACGTCCTCCCAGGTGCTCCCGTACGTCGGAGCGACCGCAGCAGAGGTCAAGAACCTCCCCGGAATCCTCGTGACCGTGGAACGGGCGGGGAAGACCGGCCGACCGGCCACCGTTTTCACACTCCGCGGTGACAGTTCTGGTGACGCTACGCCGCAGCCGACCAACACGGACCGCGACAGGAAGCGGGACAGTTCCCGTCACCCAGAGGCGCAGCCGGCCAGAGCGGAGCGTGAGCAGAACCGTGCAAAGGTTGTGAGACTGGACGCTTACCGCGCGGAGCCCAAGCAGGTCCCGAAGCCCGTGCCCCAGCCGAAGCGGTCGGAACCTCTCGCAGGCTTCAATCCCTTCCGCGCACTGCTCTAACCAACCGAATGAGCCCCGGCCACAATGGCCGGGGCTTCTTTGTTGCTTCGACTAGGCGACTGGGCAGGCCAGTTCAGCATCCGCACGATTCGGGCAACAGGTCACCACTGCCAGGGACAGATATGTGGGGCGTTCGAGGTAGAAGCCGTACGACACATCAGCACCCGAGTGCAGTTGTTCGGCAGCAGTGTTCACCAGCCGAGCCAGGCGCGAAGGGTCTCGGTCCCACTCTGACGCGAACCGGGGCGCGTACTCGGCCAGCCGCTCACCGAGCCATGACGCGGCTTCCTTCGCCTCCTCCCACGTGCCACGAACTAAGGAACTGGGCTTGATCAGCCAGTACGCCGTTTCCAAGGGCGGCAGATCGGAAGTGGGGAACTCTGCGGCCACCTCGCGGTACCGCTGAATCAGTTCCGGCCTGCTTCCGGCTGGGGGTGGCTCAGGGTACGGGGGCCGTCGTAGTGCTTCCTGGTCGAAGCGATCTTTCGGACCGGTCCATAGGTAGCCGTGGTGGTGCACGAGTCGTTCCCGTTCGAGAGGTGCCAGCCGGGCCGGACCCAGGGACGGGGAATGGACCCGGCCCGGCTGACGGGAGGGGGAGGATCAGACGTTCAGGCCGAATCGCGCCGGGTCGATCCCGGCCGCGTCCAGCTCCTCCGTGGTGAACCGCAGCGGCTGCGCGTCCGGCCGCTTGCTGTCACCAAGCGCCCAGAGGCCGTCACCGATCCGGGCCAGGGTCACGCAACCCTCCGTGCAGGGGCCGCCGCACGCCTTCACGAACGAGGCCCCGCTGATGTCGAGCGCGTACAGGTCGGTTCTGTTCTGCATCACTGCACCTTCCTGCTCAACTAATCGCGGTCATGGCTGACCGCCGCCGCCCGAACGGGCGGGAGTTCGAAGGGGGGAGAGCCGAGCTTCAGCGGTTGGGATGCTTGCCGGACTTCGTGCATCGTGCGCACTCGCACGGCGGCCAGGCGGAAGTCATGAGGGGTTCCAGATCATCACTCGCGGACACTGCCTGCTCGGGCTCCCACGTTCGCCCGGAGTCACGGGAAATGCGCATCGTCATCAGCGGCCGGTCAGCGAAGAGCCGCTGCGCCGCTCCCTTGCGCGTCACGCGTGTACCTCAGATTGGTGACGACGCAGCCTCACGTTCCCGTCCGAAACCCCGCTGTAGTCCCCTGCGGATCGCGCGTTCTCACGAGCGACCGACAGCGAGAGGCACGTACGGCATCCAGGCTTCGGGGACGGCTCCCTTGCCCCCTCCATGAGGCTGAGTGCCGGTGTGGTCGATTTTGGCTCGGAAGTTCTCTCTTCGCTCCCCATGACGCCATCTTCGGCTGGCCGGGGATTCGATTCTAGGCTGTTTCCTGTTCCCGCAAAAAGTCGTTGCGTATGTCTTCGAGTAGGTTGCGCATTCTTTCACCCGACAGAGCTACGGAAGCGAACCCATCGAACTTTTCTACGTATAGTCCAACGTCTCTGGGGTCCGTAACGACTACCTCGGCGTGCACGGTCTCTATCGTCACCAAATGGTCATCGCGGATGACGAACGCGTGATTGGCAATGTCGTTCTGTGGAATCGAAAGTGGCACCACGCGGATGTCCACATGAGGTAGACGCGATATGGAAACGATGCGGTCGAGCTGCGCCGCCATCATCTGTGGGGGGACGATTCGCCACCTCAGCACGGGTTCCGTAATGACGAACCGTAGTGACTTCCGGCTGTCGTAGAGAACCGCTTGCCGTTCAAGTCTCCCGTTGATCGTGCGCGTGAGGACGTCTTCACTCAGGCTGTGCCGTTTCAGGATCGCGCGAATGTACTCCGGCGTTTGAAGCAGGCCAGGGACCAATGCCGGTTGAAAGAGTCGCAGTGTCGACATCTGCGCTTCCAGGGCCTTGGCGGCTTGCTGTCCCTTGTGGACGCCGATGCGCTTCAGTAGTCGCCACGCCGTTGCTTCGGTCGCTGAGGCTCGGGCGGCCTCTGTGTACTCGGCCTTGACTTCGTCTGAGACGCCGATCGCGGTCAGGATGCGTTCAACGTCAGTGGCGCTCGGCGCGAGTTTCGCATTCTCGATCTTCGACAGCTTGGACGGAGACATGAGGGCGCTGCGGGCCACTGCCTTGGCTTCCTTTCCGGATGCCATGCGCAGTGCCCGCAGCGCGGCCCCAAGCTGTGCTCTGTTCACGTCCCGTACTTGGCCCACCATTCGGTGAAGGGTTCCGCTTGGGCGAGCGCCGTGTCACGGTACCTCATGAACTCTGCCGCCTGTTCTGGCCCCAGTACTTCCGAACCGAGGTACTTCCCGGCCTCGTCGTAGTTCATTACGGCCACGGACTCGGAATCGAAGCACCAGAAGTCCGGGACGCCGGCCAGGGGGTTGGGCTTTTCGGTGATGTCGAGGATGAAGAACTCTTCGCCCCCGGTCATGTTCTTCCGGTACCCCCACCCCAGTTCGAAGCAAAGATAGTCCGAGAGCGGGCGCGACAAGATGTGCACCCGATAGATTCGCTTGCCCTTTTCCGTGTGTGAGCGGAGTTCTTCCACCCAGCCTGCGTTGTAATCGTCCGGCTGCGGTTCTCCGGCCAGGTAGACCTGATAGGCGTCGACGTTGCCTGATTTGCTGTAGTCGGCCAGGGTCTCCAGGCGGAACGCCTCGTGCCTGAACGAGTCGAAGAGGTCGCCGAGGGTCTTAGATGAGGTTGTCACGGATCGCCTTCTGGAGCAGCTCCATGGGGATCTCGACCAGGGTTTCGTGGGCAGGAATCTGAAGCCCGTGGTCGCTCGGTGTCTCGCCCTGCACCAGGAAGGTTCCACGGTCCGTGGCGTAGATCGTCGGGCAGTCCTTGATGTCGCACGTGCTGACCAGCTTGGTGACCTTCATGGTCTGGGTTCCCCTCTCCCGGCCGCTGTCAGTACCACACATCCGTGGAAGATGCTCCCGAGGCCGGGGCGGGCGGGTCAAGCGATCACGGTTGACGGAACGGGAAACCGCGTAACGTGCCCTCAGCTCGCCACCCCCGGCTCCATGAGGGAGGCTGTCTCTGGCGCATCGCCTACCTGGGCAGATCGCAGACGATCATGGGGAAATGCTGGGGAGACCCCCTCAGGAGGGGGTGTTCTTGCAGGTCAGAGCTGTGTGACCTGTAAAGCACGCAGATCTACGAGGGCACGAACCAGGTCCAGCGGATCGTGATGGCGCGGAACCTGCCGTAACGGAGTCTCCGCAGCCCGGACGTGGTTTCCGGCCGAACACAGCCCCCGGCGAGCCGCCGGGGGCTGTTGCTTGGGGAATCCTGCCGAGGGGGAGGGGCGTGCTTGCCGTCCCCCGACGTCATCGGTGCCCCGAGCCCCAGTGGGCAGGTCGGTTCGGGGTGACGGATGGCGGGGCGGCACACGACCGGGACGGACAGGCTGCTGCCCGAGCGCGTGCGGTGGACCCGGGTGACGGTCACGCTCCTGGTGATACCGCTCCGAGGGGACCGACCTACGGGCCGAAGCCGTGCAGGTGACCGGACCAGCTGCTCATGGGCGTCCTCCACGAGACCGGGTGCCGCTCCCGGCAACGGCGGGAGCGGCACGCCAGGTGTGTACCAGGGGCAGGCCGTCGAACCTGATCCGACGCGAGTTCATGCGCCTGTTGGCTGTGTCAGGTACGGTTGCCGCCCTGCCCGCGGCCGAGAAGGGCTTGGGTGGGGCGGCCGATGCCGAGGGCTTCCAGCGCATGAACGAGCACCTGTGGCAGGTGTATCGGCTCTCCACGACCGAACACGCGGTGTACCCCGTTGTGCGGTCTCAGCTCGCCGCGCTGAACGATGCACTGCGCGACGGCGAGCAACCCGAATCGATCTGTGTCGCTGCCGGAGACTTGTTCCAGCTCGCCGGCGAGCTGGCCTTCGACGCCAACCGGTATGAGGCTGCTGCCTCGTACGCTCTCGCGGCCAGTGTCAAGCAAGGAGGCGGGTGCCTTCGACCTGTGGGCGTGCGCCCTGATCCGCAGTGCGTACGTGGAACTGAACGAGCACCGCTGTCAGCGTGCAGCCGATGTTCTGGCGGCAGCGCGACGCCTCGCTTCACGGGGGGATCCTGGTCTGGCGACCAGGTATTGGGCCGCTGCCGTGCAGGCTGAGGCATTCGCAGGGCTTGGTGACTTCGACGCCTGTGAGGAAGCACTCGACGAGGCGGACAAGGTGGTCGGCCTTTTGAGGCTGTTGCGGAAAGTTTCAATCAGGCAAGCAGTGGTCGGCGGCCCCGGAAAACCTTGGAGGGTGCCCTTCGCGAAACCTGCTCCGCCCCGGTCCTCGCAGACCGAGGGCAGTGCGAGCCCCTGGCCACGGTCCCCGGCGTCATGTGCCGGGGGCCGTCCGTCTGCGGCCGTCGGCCCGTTGCTCCTCCAAGCCCTGCACGGGTCTCCCGCGCAGGCACGTGGGCGCGTCGTCACCGGCGAGCCGCGCATGACGCTCGACGTCGCGCACGATCGCGCATGCCGGACAGTCTCGCGGCGCAAGGGGCCTGGGCCAACGGTTTCTGCTGATCGTCGGCCCGGCGGCCGGACAGGGCGGCGGTCGTGGGCCGTCACCCGGACGGCCCCCATGCCGCCCCGGGCCTTCCCGGATGGCGGAACGCGGCGACCGGGCGTACGACGGAGGTGAACGGGGTCCGGCCCCGGGCCCCTCTCGTCCCCCAGGAGGAGCCATGACTCACACCCAGCCGGGTACCGCGCCCGCCCTCAGCAAGGAGATGCAGGACTGCGTCGAGGCCTGCATGAACTGCCACACCGTCTGCGAGGAGGCCATGAGCTCCTGCCTGCAGAGGGGCGGGCAGGCCCAGATGCAGATCATGCGCGCCCTCATGGACTGCTCCGAGACCACGCGCCTGTGCGCCGACATGATGATGCGGCGCTCGCCGATGGCGTCCGAGATGTGCCAGGTCTGTGCCAAGGCCTGCGACATGTGCGCCGAGGCGTGTCGGTCCATGCCGGACGACGCGATGATGGCGCGCTGTGCGGAGGCGTGTCGTCGATGTGCCGAGATGTGTCGGCAGATGGCGGGCACCCGTATGTGAGGACGGGCGTCGTCCGTCACCGAGCGGAAAGCCCCGTGGTGCGCCTGGCACCCGGGGCTCTTCCCGTGGCACGGGCCGGGGCCGGTGGCGGTCCCCGGGGGCACGGGCCGGGGTCAGTCCCCGGTCACCGTGACCTTCTCGTCGTTCTTCAGCTCGTTCACCAGAGTCTTCAGCTTCGCCTTGTCCCAGACGAGGTTGCCGCCCACGGAGCCGGAGATCGGCATGTTCATGGAGGTGCCGTCGCCGCCGCTGACGCCCTTCATCGCCCAGAACATCGACGCCAGATCCCACAGGCTCATGTCCTTGTCGACGATCAGCGAGTCCAGGCCCGCGCCCAGCGTCGGGTACAGCTTGAACGGGTTCAGCACCGTGCCCGGGGTGGCGACCTGGTGGGCCAGCGCGGACAGGAACTTCTGCTGGTTCTTGGTGCGCTGCAGGTCCGAGGCGGCGAAGGCGTGCCGGGTGCGGACGAAGGCCAGGGCCTCCTCGCCGTTCAGGGTCTGCTTGCCCGCCTGGAAGTCGGCGCCGGACCACTTGTCCTTGAACGGCTTGTCGATGGTGATCTCCACGCCGCCGACCGCGTCGACGATGTTCGCGAAGCCCGCGAAGCCGATCTCCACGTAGTGGTCGATGCGCAGGCCGGTGTTGTACTCGATGGTGCGCACCAGCAGCGCCGGGCCGTCCTCCGCGTAGGCCGCGTTCAGCTTGGTGTGCCGGCCGGTGGCCGGGTAGAGCTTGCCCGACTCGGCCCCGCGGAAGGAGGGGATCTCCACGTCGGAGTCGCGCGGCAGCGAGATCAGCGTGTCGCCGTTGTCGCCGACGTGCAGGATCATCATCGAGTCGGTGCGCTTGCCCTCGGCGGAGCCGGTGTGCAGCTTCTTCTTGTCCTCGGCGGACATGCCCTCGCGGCTGTCGGAGCCGACGATCAGGTAGTTCGTGCCCTTGCCCGGCTCGGGCCGCTCGATGACCGTGGACAGGTCGACCTCGCGGCGCAGTTTGGAATCGGCCCAGAAGTAGGTCGCCACCGAGGTGACCGCCACCACCGCGACCACGGTGATCGCGGTCCACTTGATGCGGCGGCCCCAGTTCGGCGCGGGGCGCGGGCCGCGGCTGCCGCCCGCACCGGGGCCGCCGTGGTCGCCGGCCGGGCGTCCGTAGACCTGGCCGGTGTTGTACCCGCTGTCGTACCCCTGGCCGTCACCGGCGTACGCGGGACCCTGGCCGCCGTCGACGTACGACGGCTGCCGCGGCACGCCGTGCGGCGGTGCCGCGGGCCCCTGCCCGCCCGGCCTGCCGTAGGGGCCCTGCCCGCGCCGCGGGGACGGGCCGCGCCGTACCTGGCGCATCACTCGAGCGCCCTCCGGCTCCGCGCCGGTGCTGCCGCGTCCGTAGCGAGGGCCTCGGTCGTCGCCGGTCCACCCTTCGGGCCAATCATTCATGCGCCCCAGTGTGCCGGTCCGGGCCACGGGCCGTACAAGGGCTGTCGAAGAACAGGGCCACGGCTGTTGCGAAGCCGACACAAATCATGCCGATGCCGCCTCGGCATAAGGTGGAGGGCATGACAGAACAGGCCCCCGTCGCCGAGTCCGGAACCACGGACATACCCGGCAAGCCGACCTCGGCGTCCCGGACCACGCTCAGCCACATCATGACCCACCACGACACCAACCTGCTGGGGACGGTGCACGGCGGGGTGATCATGAAACTGGTCGACGACGCGGCGGGCGCGGTGGCCGGCCGGCACAGCGGCGGCCCCGCCGTCACCGCGTCCATGGACGAGATGGCATTCCTCGAACCCGTGCGGGTCGGTGATCTCGTCCACGTCAAGGCCCAGGTCAACTGGACCGGCCGGACCTCCATGGAGGTCGGGGTGAAGGTGCTCGCCGAACGCTGGAACGAGTCCGCGCCGCCCACCCATGTCGGCTCCGCCTACCTGGTGTTCGCCGCGGTGGACGCCGACGGCAAGCCCCGCCCCGTTCCGCCGGTGCTGCCCGAGACCGAGCAGGACAAGCGCCGCTACCAGGAGGCGCAGATCCGCCGCACCCACCGCCTGGCCCGCCGCCGCGCGATCATGGAGCTGCGCGAGCGCCGGGCCGCGGAGGGGTTCGAGGACTGAGTCCGGCGGCGCACCGGCCGCAGCCCGCTCCGCCCGGTGCGCCGTGCCGTCCTCACGGTGTGATCCGCGCGGTTCAGCCGCACGTCACCTCGTCGCCGCGCACCACGCGCGCGGCGCTGCGGGCCGGGTCCTCCACCTTCACCTTCCGCACCGCGTGGTGGTCCGTGCCGACGATCACCCGCATCGTCGCACCCTGCCCGGCCACCGCGCGCAGCTCGCTGCCCGGCAGGGCGGCCGCCAGCGACCTGGCCGAACGGTCCCAGCGGGGGTCGTAGAGGACCTGGGTCCGCCGCACCCCGCGCTGCTGGGAGTCCACGGGTGCTCCGGTGGTGGCGAACCCGGCCGTGCGCAGCGCGGTGTCCACCCGTCGGCCCAGCCCCACCGTGCTGGTGCCGTTCTCCACCTGCACCCGGATCCGGGACGGGGCCACCGCCACGGCCACCGTGTCGTCCGGGCGGCGCGCGGGCCGGGCCGTGGCCAGCGGCCGGTCCTCACGCAGCTTGCGGAAGAGCTGCTGTGCCTTGTCCTCGTCCCACTGCACGGTGGAGCCGAGGCCCGGGACCGGATAGGAGGCCCGGGCGATCGGCACGGTGGTGAACTCCGAGGACGCCGGCGAGAAGTTCCGCATCGCCCGCCCGAGGTCGAGCAGCTCGTCGGTGTGGAAGTTCCGGTCGGCCCGGACCGAGCCGAGCACCGCCCGGGTCACGTCCCGGAACTTGATCGGGTTCAGCAGCACCCGCGAGGAGGTCGCACGGTCGATCAGGGCGGCCAGGAACCGCTGCTGGCGCTGCATGCGGCCCAGGTCGCCGACCGCGTCGAGGTGCCGGGAGCGGACGTACTGCAGGGCCTGGCCGCCGCCCAGGGTGTGGGTGCCGGCGGGCAGGTCCAGGCCGGTGTAGCTGTCCTTCAGCGGCTCGGTGGTGCACAGCCTGACCCCGCCGAGGACGTCGACGGTGCGCATGAAGGTGGTGAAGTCGACCTCCAGATAGTGGTCGATCTTCAGGTGGGTCAGGCTCTCCACGGTGCGCACGGTCAGGGCCGGTCCGCCCTCGGCGTAGGCCGCGTTCAGCTTCACGGCGTGCGGCGGGCGCAGTCGGCCGGTCCTGGGGTCGGTGGAGGCGGGCAGCTGGACGTAGGTGTCACGGGGCAGGCTGACCACGCTGGCCCGCTCCCGGTCGGCCGACAGGTGCACGATCATCATCGTGTCGGTGCAGTGGCAGGGCTCGCCGCCCAGCCGGTAGCGGCGCCGCTCCTGCGCGGTGAGCCCGTCCCGCCCGTCGGTGCCGACCAGCAGCACGTTCATGCCGTGCCCGGTCGGCGGCCGGTTCTTCATGTCCCGGAACGGATCGACCCGCATGATGCCGGCGTCCAGGCTGGAGACCACCGCGTGCCCGATGCCGGCCGAGGCGAGCACCACCACCGACAGCGTCGTCGCCGCCCGCATGGCCCAGCGCGGTCTGCGGCGCGGCACGGGCGCGCCGGGCACACGGCCCGCCGACGGTGCGGCGGCCGGCCGCCTCCGGCGCCGCTGCGGCGCTGCGTGCGACGAGGGCCGGGGCGGCGTGGTGGACATGGGGGACACCTCCGCATATGCATGGGCGGGCACCGTGAGCACCGTAGGCACATACGATCTGCGCACCGGTGCAGCACCCCGGCGGCGCGCATGGGCGTCCCCCGTTCGCGGTAACGTGAGCGGCGATGAACACCAATCCCGACGTGCGGCTCCCCGCCGTTTCTGTGATCATGCCGGTCCTCAACGAGGAGCGGCATCTGCGCGGAGCCGTCGAAGCGATCCTCGCGCAGGAGTACGACGGCGAGCTGGAGGTCGTGATCGCCCTGGGTCCGTCGACGGACCGCACGGACGAGATCGCGGCCGAGCTCGTACGGGAAGACCCCCGCGTGCACACGGTCCCGAACCCCAGCGGCCGCACCCCGGCCGCGCTGAACGCCGCGATCAAGGCGTCCCGGCACCCGATCGTCGTGCGTGTCGACGGCCACGGGATGCTGTCGCCGAACTACATCGCCACGGCGGTACGGCTGCTGGAGGAGACCGGCGCGCAGAACGTCGGCGGGATCATGCACGCCGAGGGCGAGAACGACTGGGAGCGCGCGGTCGCGGCCGCGATGACGTCGAAGATCGGTGTGGGCAACGCCGCGTTCCACACCGGCGGGCAGGCCGGTCCCGCCGAGACGGTCTACCTGGGTGTCTTCCGCCGTGAGGCGCTGGAGCAACAGGGCGGGTACAACGAGGAGTTCATCCGTGCCCAGGACTGGGAGCTGAACTTCCGCATCCGTGAGGCGGGCGGCCTGATCTGGTTCTCGCCCGAGCTGCGGGTCTCCTACCGCCCCCGGCCCACGGTGCGGGCGCTGGCCAAGCAGTACAAGGACTACGGCCGCTGGCGGCATGTCGTCGCCCGGTACCACAAGGGCTCCATCAACCTGCGTTACCTCGCCCCGCCGACCGCGGTGTGCGCGATCGTGGCCGGGATCGTGGTGGGCTCGGCCCTGACCCCGTGGGCGTACGTGATCCCGGGAGGCTATCTGGCGGCGATCATCGCGGGGTCGGTGCCAGCGGGCAAGGGGCTGCCGCTGGGTGCCCGGCTGCGCATCCCGCTCGCCCTGGCCACGATGCACATGTCGTGGGGCTGGGGCTATCTGACCAGTCCGCGGTCGCTGGCGAAGAAGGTCATCGCCTCCCGGCGGCCCGCGGTCACCGCGGCCGCCGACTGAGCCGGCCGGCCGCGCGTGCGGCACGGCCAAGGGGCTCCTCCCGCCACGGGGAGGGGCCCCTTCGCCGTCACCGGCGTCGGCGGAGGCCGGGGGACGGGGGACGGGGAGCCAGGCGTCTGGGCACGCCGGGTGCGCGGGCGAACGGGGTCCACGGGTGCACCGGCTGGCCCTGCCGTGCCGGACGGCGCCCGCAGAGGGCCGGCGCCCCGCCGTCGGCGGTGCTGCCGGCGAGCCGTGCTACCAGCGGTAGGGGGCGTAGACGTCCATGCACTGGCTGGTGTCGGCGCCGTTGATGGCGTCGGAGTTCTCCGGGATGTCGCCGGCCTTCGGCGGGTCCTGGTGGGGGTAGGAGGTGCCGGTACGCCAGTCCGCGCCCACGATGACGGTGACGCCGCTGACGTCCGTCGACTTCTGCACCGCACCGGAGGGGATGCCCAGCGCCGCGGCCACGCGCTCCGCGTCGCCCTTCAGGTCGGCGCTCGGGTAGCGCACGACCGTCTCGTCCATCGACAGCGTCACCGATGCGTCCGCCTTCGCCCGGGTGAAGCCCTTGCCCACCAGGACCTGGCTGATCTCGCTCGCGCGGTGGCCGACCGCGGCGAGGCCGGTGGTGCGGGTGCCGTTCTGCACCAGGACACCGATGTCACCGTCCGCGTGCGCGGGGGGTGCGCTGGTCCGGGCGGCCGCGGTCGGTTCGCCCTGCTGCCCGTCCGCGGTGCCCTTCGCCCGGCCGGAGGCGTCGTCGGCGGAGTCGCCGTGAGCATCGCCGTGGGAGTCGAAGGGCACGTCGTCGCGGAGCATCTGCCAGATCCGTGCGGCGTTGGCGCCGTCCGGGACCACGTGATTCTTGTTCCGCGGGTCCGGGACGTTGGGCATGGTCGTCATGGTGATGCGGTCCACCGGGACCGTCTTGAGCTGCATCGCCAGGTCGTACAGCTTCTTCACCGTGCCGATCTCCTCCGACACCTGCAGGGACTCCGTGGCGGCCTCCGCCAGGTCCATCAGGCGGCCGGTGTCGGTGAAGACGTTCTGGCCGGTGAGTGTGCGGATCATCGAGTTCAGGTACATGTGCTGGGCGCGGGCCCGCAGCAGGTCGCTGCCCCAGGCGTGCCGGGTGCGCAGCCACTGCAGGGCCTGCTTGCCCTTGACCGTGTGGGTGCCGGCGGTCAGTTTGAGTCCGGATCCGCCGGGCACGCCGGGCAGGGGGCGGTCCCAGACGTTCTGTTTCACGCACACGTCGACGCCGCCGATGGCGTCGGCCATCTTCACCACGCCCGCGAAGTCGATCGTCATCCAGTGGTCGATGTAGACGCCGGTGAGGTTCTGCCAGGTGGCCAGGGTGCAGCCGGGGCCGCCGCGGGCCAGGGACTCGTTGATGATCGTGTTGACCGGTGGGTAGTGCTTGCCGGTCGCGGGGTCGGTGCACGCGGGGATGTCGACGCGGGTGTCGCGCGGGATGCTGACCACCGCGGCGCTCTTGCGGTCCGCGGAGAGGTGGATGAGCATCTGCACGTCGCCCAGCGGCGGGTTGCCGCGGTTCTCCCGGCTGCCGCCGAGTGCGACGTTCTCGTCGGAGTTACGGCTGTCGGAGCCGATCAGCAGGATGTTCACCGGCGTCTGGCCGGCCGCGTTGGGCGTGGGTTTGTGGGCCTTCAGGTCGCTGCCGCCGATGTCGCGCTGCCCGGTGCGTATGTTGCCGTTCAGGTGGGCGTAGTACAGGTAGCCGGCACCGGCGGTGCCGAGTATCACCAGGCCCAGGATCGTCGCCGACCAGCGCAGCACCCGCCTGCGGGGGCCTCTTGTCCCGCCGCTCCGCTCCGCCGCGCCGCCCGGGCCCCGTCCGCCGTCTCCCGCCCGGCCACGGGGCTCCGGGCCGTCCCCCCGCGTGCCTTCGTCCGCGTGCGTGACGGGCACTGCTTCCTCGGCCGCAGGCCCCTGCGCACGCACCTCACTTCGCGTCAACTCCCCATCCTCCCCGCCCTGCTGTGCCGTCCGCACAGACCGGCTGCGTCTTGTTAGACGTTCGAGAAGGCCGAAGGGTGGCGTCCGGGGCTCAACCCGCGCACTTGACCTCGTCCGCCGTGGACTGCCCGTCCACCTTGGGGGCCTTCGTCGGGGTGGTGAGCGGCACGCCGGCCCCCTTGAAGTCCCGGCCCAGGGTGAGCGTCATCTCCGGCAGGCCCTGCGCGTTGGTCACGCTCTCGCCCGGCTTGAGCGCGGACCCCGGCAGCCCCATGATCGCGGCGAGCTTGCGGGCCTGCGGGGCCTGGTCGGGGGCGTACTCCAGCGTCGTCTTGTCGATCTTCTCGGGCGCGTTGCCGCCGTTCTCCGACTTCAGCACGCCCTGGGTGTTCTGCAGCCAGGTGAGCGTCTGCTGCGCGGCCCCGTCGGGTCCGCCGCCGTTGAGCACGCGCACCCGCACCTCGGAGGCCGCGGACTGGGTGCCCTTCAGCCGGTCGGCGGCGTCGTCCTTCTCCTTCTTCTGCTTCTTCCTCACCTCGGTGAAGGAGACGTCGTTGCGGATGGAGTCGAAGACCGAGGGCGCCTGCTCGGGGTTGACGATGACCGTCTTGCGCACGGCGCCGTCCGCCGGGTTGTCGAGCACCGGGACGGTCAGGAAGGTGATGTTCTTCGTCGGCACCTTCTTCAGCTCCAGGGCGATGTCCTTGAGCGTGCTGACCTTGTCGATGCCCTTGTCGACGGTGAGCGCCTTGGTCGCCGCGTCGGCCAGGTCGTACAGCTTGGTCGGGTTGGTGAGGGTGTCGCTGGAGGACATCTTGCGCATCAGCGAACTCAGGAACTGCTGCTGCACCTTGATGCGGTCCAGGTCGCCCTGGTTGCCGAAGCTGTGCCGGGTGCGGACGAACGCCAGCGCCTGCTCGCCCTCGACGGTGTGCTCACCGGCGGACAGCTTCAGATGCGAGTCGGGGTCGTCCACGTCGTGCTTGAGACAGATGTCGACGCCGCCCACCGCCGTGGTCAGCGTCTTGACCGCGTTGAAGTCGGCCATCATGAAGTGGTCGGGCTGGATGCCGGTGACCTCCTTCACCGTGCGCATGGTGCAGCCCGCGTCCCGGCCGCTCTGGCCGAGGCTGGTGTTGAACCGGACGTTCTCCTCACCGGGGATGACCTTCGTCGAGCCGTCGGGCTGCTTGGTCGGGCAGTCCGGGATGTCCACGATCAGGTCACGGGGGATGCTCAGCGCCGTGGCGTTGGTGCGGTCCTTGGAGACGTGCAGCAGGATGTTGGTGTCCGCGTGGCCGACGCTGCCCTTGTCGCCGTAGCCTTCGTTGCCCTTGCCGGTGCGCTTGTCGGTACCGATGATCAGGATGTTGAAGGCCTCGTCCTTGCTGAAGCCGTCCTTGGCCGCGTCGCCGACGTCGGTGCTGGCGATGTTGCCCTCGAGGTGCTTGAGCACCAGATAGCCGGCACAGCCCGCGCCCACCAGCACGAACGCCATCGTCCCGCCGGTCCACGCCAGGACCTTCTTCGTCCGCGACTTCTTCTGCTTCTTCTGCGGCCGGCGTCCGCGGCGCCCGGGAGCGGGCTGCTCGGCGGGCGTGCCGCGGCGGCGCTGTCCGGGGACCGTGCGGGCGGGCGTGGCCTCGGGCTCCGGCCGGCGGCCGGACCGGCCGTCCGGGGTGTCGGGGGCGTCGGGGCGAGCGGAGGGAGTGGCGTCATCTCCGGGATCTGCTGGCCGTGGTGCGGGTTTGCGCGGTCCGGGCACCGACGGCTGCGCAGAGGGAGGGGACAGTCGCAGTTCGTATTCGCCGGTGTTCGGATTGAGTACCCACTGGTCTGCGGGGTCGATGTTCTCTTCCCGCCCACGGCCTTGCGCGTCCACGGTCGTCCGAACCCTCCGTCGGGGCCACGCGGCGCCTTCCCCTCGAGGCGCTCAGGTCTGGTCCTCCCAGTGCACGACCCCAGGGTCACCTCGCGGCCGGATGCACCGGATCGCTCACACTATCGGGCCTGTTGAGGATTGAGCGACGCCGGTGACGCATTCCACGTCCTCACACCTGGGCAATCCGCCCATTTCTTCGAAGAATCGCGGAGACGGAGTCGCTTCCGGCCAATCTTTTGTGCAGTGACCGACTCCCCGACGGGCCCCGCAGGGGGTGTGCGCATCCGTGGGGAGCGGCCTCCGGGTGGCTGCGGGGGCCAGGGTGCGCAGGAGAGGAAAACGTCCGGTGAATGCCCGCTGCGGGAATGGATGGTGCGTCACCGGTCGGTGAAATCCTGTGAAGTCTCTGAGAAATGAGCGGCGTGGCGGACGAAGTACCGCGCGTCGGTGCGGTGTCGGGGCGGGACCGGGTCGTGGGACGGCCCGGGCGCGTCGTCGGGCGACGGGGCGCGCCCGGGCCGGCAGGCAGCCCGCGGGGGCGGGCTCGCGGCGGGGTTCACCTCGCCGTCGTCGTGACCCGCTCGCTCTCGACGCGCTGGGCCAGCGCCTCCTCGTCCAACCGGTCCAGATTCCGGCACAGCACGACCGACCCACCGGTCGCGAGGGGCGCGTACAGGCCCGCGCTCAGTCCCCTCCAGGTGTCGTACGGCAGCCCCGACAGCAACCGCGAACCGGGGCCGGTCAGGCCGAGGTCGGGAGCGTCGCCGAGGGCCCGGTCCACGACCTCGGCCGCGGTGTACTCCGCGCCGGCCACGATCAGCGCGGGCTCCTCCGGGTCCACGGGCGCGAACGGCACGAACCGGTCGCCCTGCCCCGGCACTTCGACGGCGTAGTCGGCGAAACCCGCGGGCGGCTGCGGGAACCGGGCGCCGAGCGGGCGCAGGGACAGCGCGATGCGCTCCCCGGAACAGGCCCGCGCCTCCTCCAGCCGGTCCGGGCCGCTGACGACCACGTCGGCCGCCGCGGCGTTCCCGTCGACGTCCGCGCAGACCCCCACCGAGGCGCACGCCAGCAGCCACACGGCCGTCTGCCAGTGCGCCGGCAGCAGCAGGGCCACCCGGTCCCCGGGGCCGGCGGCGAGGTCCGACTGCAGCAGATTCGCGGTCTTGGCCACCCAGTTGGCGAAGGTGGCCACGGACAGCTCGACGCGTTCGCCCGTGGCGTCGTCGTAGAAGGTGATCAGGGGGCGTCCGGGATCCGCGGCCAGCGCGGAAGCCAGCAGGTCCGCGGGGGTTCGTTCGGTGGCGTTCATCCGCGTCAGCGTACGCGCCGCCGCGTCGGAGCCGTGCCCGCGGGCGCCGCCGGGGCCGGTGGCCGGTCACCGGTTCGGCCGAGGGACCGCCGGAGAAATCATAGGAAAAAACGACGCACCGTCAGCTCTTCGTGGACAGATATGTATGACCATGTACAAGATCGAGGACATGCGTCGAAACGGCATCCTCGTGTCCTCGATCGGTGTCACCAGCCTGTTCTGTCTCGCCCTCACCTCCGCCCTGCCCGCCACCGCGGTCCCGGCGGCCCCCGAAGCGGCGGCAGCGGCGGCGCACGGTGCGGCGGCGCGGGGCACGGCCCGGAGCGCCGTCCCCGGCACCACCCAGTCCCTGCCGCTGGTCCCGCTGGACGACACGCGGCTGCGCGGCCGCGGCGCCGGAGCGGTCCGCGAGCTGGGCCTGCGCCGAACCCGGGTGAGGCCCTTCTCGCTGCTCGGCGTCGTCTGGGACGATCCCCGCGCCCAACTCCACGGCAGCGCACAGGTCCGCACCCGGTCCGCCGCCACCGGCGCCTGGTCCGACTGGCAGGACCTGGAGACGCACCACGCCGGCCACGGACCCGATCCGTCCGGAGCCGCTCGCGCCGACGGCCCCGTGCACGGCGGCACCGCACCGCTGTGGGTCGGCGACAGCGACGCCGTGGAGGTGCGCGTGCGCGCCGCATCCGCGCCGGCGCGGGGCGCGGCGAAGCCGGGGCGGGACACCGGCCTGCCGCTGCCCGCGGGGCTGCGTCTGGAGCTGGTCGACCCCGGCGCTCCGGTCCTCACCGCAGGCGCCGCCCCCGCGGACGACGGGGCGTCCGCCAGCGATCCGGCCGAGGCCGCCAACGCGGCCCTCGCCCCGCCGGGCACGACCGTGATCCCGCCCGCCGACCGGGAACAGACCGAACGCGAACTGAGCGCGCTGCGCGCCACGGACCCGCAGCTGGACCGCAGCGCCGAGCCGCGGATCGGCCCGCGCCCGGGCATCGTCACCCGTCGCGGCTGGGGAGCGGACGAGTCCCTGCGGGAGAGCGGATTCGGCTACACGAAGAGGATCGAGGCGGTGTTCGTCCACCACACCGCCACGGGCAACGCCTACACCTGCGCGCAGGCACCCTCGGTCGTCCGCAGTATCTACCGCTACCACGCCAAGAGCATGGGCTGGCGCGACATCGGCTACAACTTCCTCATCGACCCGTGCGGAACCATCTACGAGGGCCGGGCCGGAGGGGTGGCCAGACCCGTCCTCGGCGCCCACACCTTGGGCTTCAACAGTGACACCGTGGGCGTCGCCGTCATCGGCACCTACACCACGGCCCGGCCCTCCTCCGCCGCCGTCGACGCGGTGGCACGGCTGGCGGCCTGGAAGCTCGGGCTCTACGGGGCGGATCCCCGCGGACACACATATCTGACGTCCGGCGGTGGCAACCTCCATCAAAAAGGGAAGAAGGTACGCCTGCACGTGATCTCCGGCCATCGGGACGGATTCGCCACCGAATGCCCCGGCGGGCGGCTCTACGGCGAGCTGGGCACGATCCGCACGGCCGCCGCGCGCCACCAGGGCCGCTGAGGAGCACGACCGGCACCGCACCGAGGGCGTCGGAGAGCTGAGACAACTGGTTCGAACGCTGTGGCAACGGTCTGCATACACTGGCCGGCCGAAAGGACCCATCGGCCGGTCCCGGCAGGAAGCAGAGACGACAGGTGACAGAAGCGATTCTCCTGGTCGGCGGCAAGGGCACCCGGCTGCGCCCGCTCACCGTGCACACCCCCAAGCCCATGGTGCGGGCGGCGGGCGTGCCGTTTCTCACGCACCAGCTGGCGCGGGCCCGGGCGGCGGGCGTGGAGCACATCGTGCTGGCCACGTCCTACCTGGCCGAGGTCTTCGAACCGTACTTCGGCGACGGCTCCTCGCTCGGACTCCACCTGGAGTACGTGACGGAGGAGGAGCCGCTGGGCACCGGCGGCGCGATCCGCAACGCCGCCGCACGCCTGCACTCCGGCCCCGACGAGCCGGTGCTGGTCTTCAACGGGGACATCCTCACCGGGCTCGACATCCAGGCCCTGGTGCGCACCCACCAGGACACCGGCGCGGACGTCTCCCTGCACCTGACGAAGGTGACGGACCCCCGGGCGTACGGGCTGGTGCCCACCGACGCCACCGGCCGGGTGCTGGCCTTCCTGGAGAAGCCGCAGACCCCCGAGGAGATCGTCACCGACCAGATCAACGCCGGGGCGTACGTCTTCCGGCGCTCGGTCGTCGACACCATCCCGCAGGGCCGCCCGGTGTCGGTGGAGCGGGAGACCTTCCCCGAGCTGCTGGCCGCCGGCGCCCATCTGCAGGGCATGGTGGACTCCACCTACTGGCTGGACCTCGGTACTCCGGCCGCGTTCGTGCGCGGCTCGGCGGACCTGGTCCTCGGCCGCGCCCCCTCCCCGGCCGTGCCCGGCCGCTGCGGCGACCGGCTGATCCTGCCCACGGCCGTCGTCGCCCCCGACGCCAAGCTGACGGGCGGCACGGTGGTGGGCGAGGGCGCGTTCGTCGCCGAGGGGGCGCGGGTGACGGGCAGTGCGATCCTGCCCGGTGCGGTCATCGAGCCGGGCGCCGTCATCACCGACTCCCTCATCGGCACCCGCGCCCGCATCGGCACCCGGTCCGTGCTGACCGGCACGGTCATCGGCGACGGCGCGGTGGTGGGCGCCGACAACGAGCTGAGGGAGGGCGTCCGGGTCTGGTGCGACGCCCGCATCCCGGCGGGCGCGGTGCGCTTCTCCTCGGACCAGTAGCGCCGCACGCCGACCGGGCGGCCACGGCCTCACAGGCGCCCGACGTGCCCTCGGGGCATGCGCGGTGCCCTGCGCGGCGGCACCTGTCCGCTCAGCAGGATCAGCCGGGCCGCCCGGTGCCGCTGCCCGGCGTACGGCTCGAGCAGGCGCAGCATCTCGGCGTCGTCCGCGTGCCGGTTCCCGGCCAGCGCGTACCCGACGATCCCCGGCAGATGCAGGTCCCCGGTCGTCACCTCGTCCGGCGCGCCGTGACTGCGCTGCACGGTCTCCGCCGACGTCCACGGCCCGATCCCGGCCACCGCCTCCAGCCGCTGCCGTGCCGCCGCCGGGGACATCGCCGCCGCCTCCTCCAGCCGTGCCGCGACCCGCACCGCCCGCAGCACCGTGGAGGCCCGCTTGTCGTCGACCCCGGCGCGGCGCCACTCCCAGGACGGGATCAGCGCCCAGGTGCGCGGCTCCGGCATCACATACATCCGCGCGGGCGCCGGACCGGGCGCCGGCTCGCCGAACCTCCGCACCAGCGTGCGCCACGCCGCGTACGCCTCGACCGTGGTCACCTTCTGCTCCAGCACGGTCGGGATCAGCGACTCCAGCACCAGCCCGGTCCGCGTCAGCCGCAGCCCGGGACGCCGGTGCCGGGTCAGCGCCAGCAGCCGGTGCCGGGGGCGGAACGCCGACGGGTCGTCGGCGGCGCCGAGCAGGTCGGGCAGCCGCTCCAGCAGCCACTCGGCTCCCGGCCCCCACGCCTGGCCCCGCACCGAGCCGCCCTGCGCGGTGACCCGGAGGGTGGCCGGGCCCAGCGGGGTACGGCTGGCCCGCCACACGGATCCGTCGGGCAGGGCACGGAACGTCGGGTCGCCCGGGCCGCGCCGCAGCGGGCCGAGCACCAGGCGCAGATCCAGCGGGCCCTCGGGCGTCCAGGTGCGCTCCCGGCCCGGGGCGGCCGCCTGCCGCGGCACACCCGCGGGCACGGCGGCCCGGCCCGCGCGCACCGTGGTGCCGGCGGGCCGCGGAGCGAAACGTCCTGCCACGGACGACGAGCCTAGGCGGTCCGGCGTCCGGGCGGGCCGCCGGACGCTGCCCGGCCGGGTGGCGTGCCTCACCGAGGGACCGGCCGGGTGGCGTGCCTCACCGCGCGCCCGGACGGGCGGCCGCCCTCAGCGCACCTCGATGAACGCGGACGCCTGCCGCTCCGGCCGCGGCCGGGGCTCCTCGGCCGGGTGCCCGACGGCGACGGCACCCATCGGATCCCACTCCTGGGGCAGGTCCAGCACCTCGCGCACCACGTCCCGGCAGAACATCGTCGACGACACCCACGCCGAGCCGAGCCGCTCCCCGGCGAGCGCCACCAGGAAGTTCTGCACCCCGGCCCCGGCGGCCACCACGAACATCTCCCGCTCGGCGGCATCGCGCCGGGCGTCGCCGTAGGTGTGCGCACCGTCCATGACCAGGCAGGGCACCACCAGGTACGGGGCGTTGCGCAGCACGTCGCCGCGGCGGATGCGCTTGGCGATGGACTCCTCGCTCTTGCCGTCGCGCCTGAGGTCCGCGATCCAGGCCTCGCGCATGGCGTCCAGCAGCCGGGTCCGTGTCGCGGCGGACTCCAGCAGCACGAACCGCCACGGCGTGGTGTGGTGCGGGGCGGGCGCCGTGACCGCCGCCGCCACCGCGCGCCGCACGGCGCCGGGGTCGACGGGCTCGTCGGTGAAGGTCCGCACGGTGCGCCGCTGGGTGACCGCCTCCCGGACGGCCTCGGAGGTGCCGAGCCGGAACATGTCGTCGCGTGCGCCGCGCACCAGGGCCCGGGCGCCCGGTCCGTCCTCGGCGCTCACCAGATGCCCCAGCCCGCGCACCACGGCCACCGGCAGCCCGGCCGCCTTGCCCTTGACCAGGTCGCCGGCGGCGGCGAGTTCGTCGGCGGTGGCGACCACGGTGGCCCGCAGCGGGTTGCCGTGCGCGTCCGTGCCGCCGCGCAGGTCGTCCAGGACGCGGAGGCCGGCGGCGCCGATCGCGACGTCGGTGAGCCCGACCCGCCACGGGCGGCCGAAGGTGTCGGTGACGACGACCGCGACGTCGACGCCGAGGGTCTCGCGCAGGCCGTCCCGGATGGCGCGTGCGGAGGCGTCCGGGTCCTCGGGCAGCAGCAGCACGGTGCCGGGAGCGGTGTTGGAGGCGTCGACGCCGGCGGCGGCCATGACCAGCCCCTGCCGGTTCTCCACGATGCGCAGCGACCCGCGCCGGGCCACCACCCGGACCGTCTCGGCGTCGATGGCGGCCTCCCGGTCGGCCGCCCGCTGCACCCGTCCCTCCGCCTTGGAGACGATCTTCGAGGTGACCAGCAGCACGTCACCGTCCGCGAGGCCCGGTTCCGCCTCGGCGATCAGCTTGGCCAGGTTCGCTCCCGGGGCGACCTCCGGTATCCCGGACACCGCCCACACCCGGTAGGCGGGCGCACCGCCCGCTCCCGGCGCGGTGGCGTCCGGCCCCGGTGCCGACGACGTGCCGCTCATGCGCCGCGCACCTCCTCGGCCAGGGCCAGCGCCTCGCGTGCCATCTGCGCGGCGGCGTCGACGTCCGTCATCATCAGCGGCACCGCCCGGCACCGGATGCCGGCCGCCTCGACGCGCTCCACCGAGGCGGCGTCCACCGTGTCGACGAGCCAGCCGTCGAGCAGACCCGAGCCGTAGTGCTCGGCCACCGCGGCGGCCGTGGCCTCCACCCCGACCGCCGCGAGCACCTTGTCGGCCATGCCGCGCACCGGGGCGTCCCCGACGATGGGGGACAGGCCGATCACCGGCACCCCGGCGTCCGCGATCGCCTCCCGGATGCCGGGCACCGAGAGGATGGTGCCGATGGAGACCACCGGGTTGGACGGCGGGAAGAGGATCACCTCGGCCTCGGAGATCGCCTCCAGCACCCCCGGCGCGGGCTTGGCCTGCTCGGCACCGACCGGCACGACGGCCTCGGCGGGCACCGATGCGCGCAGCCGCACCCAGTACTCCTGGAAATGGATCGCCTTGCGCTGCCCGTCGATCTCCACGGCGACATGGGTCTCCACCCGGTCGTCGGACATCGGGATCAGCCGGACGCCGGGCTTCCACCGGTCGCACAGCGCCTCGGTCACCGCGCTGAGCGGATAGCCGGCGCTCAGCATCTGGGTGCGCACGATGTGCGTGGCGAAGTCGCGGTCGCCGAGCCCGAACCACTGCGGTCCGACGCCGTAGGCCGCCAGCTCCTCCTTGACGTGGAAGGTCTCCTCGGCCCGGCCCCAGCCCTGCTCCTCGTTGATGCCGCCGCCGAGGGTGTACATCACCGTGTCCAGGTCCGGGCAGACCTTCAGCCCGAAGAGGTGGATGTCGTCGCCGGTGTTGCCGATGACCGTGACGTCCGCGTCCGGCACGGCATGCTTCAGACCGCGCAGGAACCGGGCACCACCGATGCCGCCTGCCAGAACCACAATCCGCATGGGACCAGTGTGTCAGCCGGGTACGACAACCCCGCGCCGCCCGCCCGCCGGTGACGCTCACCCGCCGACGGCGCCCGCCTCCTGGTGCACGGGCTCGGCGCGGGCCGCGCTGCAGGTGGCGGAGGGGTGCATGGGCATCTCGGTCAGTCCGGGGAAGTAGATGTGCAGGCTGACGGCCGGGTGCAGCGTGTCGTTGACGACCTCGTGCGTGTACCCGGGCGCGAACACACGCTGCGCGCCCGCGGCCAGGGCGCGTGCGCCCCGGTGCGTGTGCTCGGTGAGCGTGCCCTCCAGGACGGTCAGCACACCGGAGGACGGGCCGTGGTCGTGCCGGCCGGTGCCCTGCCCGGGCAGCCAGGACAGCAGCCACACCTCGTAGCCGGGGCCGGTGCGCAGCCGGTGGTACCAGCGGGTGGTGGCGTCGTACCGGACGAGGTGCTCCCACTGCGCCCGGTCGGCCGCGACGGTGCGGGCCAGCCCGGCGAACTCGGCCACCGTGGCCGGATGCTCGCGCGGGGGCTGCAGCAGGTGGGGAACTTCGAGGATGTCGCCGGCGATCTGCAGGTCGCTGTCGCTTCTCATGGGTGCGGTGATTCCTGGGAGCGGAAGGAAGAGCGGCAAGGAACGGGACGCCGGGCCGTGCACAGCGGAGGGCGACGGGCCCGGACGGCGGCTGGAGCGCGCGTGCGCGCGTGGCTCAACAGCCGCAGCAGCGACAGCTACAGCAGGCGCGGGCAGCACCGTGGGACCCGGCGGTGCGGGTCGGGACGGATGCCGAGTGCGCGAGCATGCCCCCCAGGAGACCGGCTCACACCCCCTGTGTCAACTCGGCGCCCGGTATGCGGACACCTTTCACCTCTTCCGGTTCATCTGCGGAACGAAAGGTTTGCGCCGGGAGAAGGTGGGACACATGGCGCACAAGCCGGGCGCGCAAGCCCCGTTGCGATCCTGTGATGCGACTGTGATCCGGCTCGCTTCGGGGAAGCGTGTCGGAACGGGATCGGCGACTGCGGCGTCCTTCCTTGCGTCGGGCCCGGAGCGACTCCGGGACGAGGGTGGAGGCCTGTGAACCCCGACTCTGTGTCAAGGTTTATGCCGATTTGCACACTTTCTGCGCGGCCTTGGTTCCGCAGAGTGAATAAGGGGCTCAATAGCAGATCTCGGCTTGACTCGCCCGGAGCAGCACACTTGTAATTTCACTCGTGTCGTTCAGCCGGGATCGGTAACGGCTACATCACGGGGACGCGAAACAGACGAGGGGCGCACATGACCGAGCTGGTGCAGCAACTGCTGGTCGACGACGCGAACGAAGAACTCGGCTGGCAGGAGCGCGCGCTGTGCGCCCAGACCGACCCCGAGTCCTTCTTCCCGGAGAAGGGCGGCTCCACCCGCGAGGCCAAGAAGGTCTGCCTGGCCTGCGAAGTCCGCTCCGAGTGCCTCGAGTACGCATTGGCCAACGACGAGCGGTTCGGCATCTGGGGCGGTCTGTCGGAGCGCGAGCGCCGCCGCCTGAAGAAGGCAGCCGTCTGAGCGGCCGCCGGGACGGACACCGGCCGCCGCTTCTCACGTCCGAGCGAGTTCCCCGGTCGGCATCTGACGCAGCGCCACATCACCTGCAAGCTCTGGAAACGTCACCGACGGCCCGCCGCCCGTGGTTGTCCACAGGCCGCGGGCCGACGTTCTGCCCAGCCAGTAGTGTGGTCGCTCGTCCGAGACGCCCCGTGCCCTGACGGAGCACCGGCGTCCACCGCAGTCCATTCGAACCGGGGCCGTGTATCTCGATGTCCGTGCACAGCCATACGGCAGCCCACCCCGACGCCGCAGCAGCGCCGTCCCGTCCCCCGAGCGCGACACAGGTCGCTCCGGCCGACCCGAACCGTCCGCCGGAGTACCCGCGGCACGTCGTCACCGCCGTCCTCGTCTCCCACGACGGCACCCGCTGGCTGCCCGACGCGCTGGCCGGACTCCTCGGCCAGGAACGGCCCGTGCAGTACGCCGTGGCCGCCGACACCGGCAGCGCCGACGACTCCGCGCAGCTCGTCGCCGACGCCCTCGGCCCCGACCAGGTGGTCCACCTGGCCCGCCGGACCGGATTCGGGCAGGCAGTCGAGGAAGCGCTGCGCATCGCACCCGTGCTCACCCCCGACGACCTGCCGTACCTCAAGCGCCCCAGTGGCTGGGACCCCGTCACGCGCACCTGGCGCGACGACGCCTACGACATGCCCGAGCTGCCGTACGGCGAGCCCGTGCAGTGGCTGTGGCTGCTGCACGACGACTGTTCTCCCGAACCCGACGCGCTCGCACAGCTGTTGAGGGTCGTCGACAACGAGTACGAACTCGGCCGCGAGGACGTGGCCGTCGTCGGCCCCAAGCTGCGCGGCTGGTACGACCGACGGCAGCTGCTCGAAGTCGGCGTCAGCATCGCCAACTCCGGCCGCCGTTGGACCGGCCTGGAACGCCGCGAACAGGACCAGGGACAGCACGACCACGTCCGCTCCGTGCTGTCGGTGTCCACCGCCGGGATGCTGATCCGCCGTGACGTCTTCGAACAGCTCGGCGGATTCGACCGCCGGCTGCCCCTGATGCGCGACGACGTCGACCTGTGCTGGCGCGCCAACGCCGCCGGATACCGCGTCCTGGTCGCACCCGACGCCGTGATGCGGCATGCCGAGGCCGCCTCCCGCGAACGCCGCACCGTCGACTGCGTGGGCCGCACCGCCGCCTCGCCCCACAAGGTCGACAAGGCCGGTGCCGTCTACACCCTTCTCGTCAACACCCGTACTGCGGCGCTGCCCTGGGTGTTCCTGCGCGTCGTGCTGGGCACCCTGCTGCGCACCCTCGCCTACCTCGTCGGCAAGGTCCCCGGCCAGGCCCTGGACGAGGTCCGCGGCCTGGCCGGAACTCTGCTGCGTCCCGAACGCATCATCGCCGGCCGGCGCAGCCGCGGGGCACCGCAGATCGACAAGGGCGAGCTGCGCGCCCTGTTCCCGCCGCCCGGCGCGACCGTCCGGATCACCGTCGAACAGGTCGCGAGCAACCTCGTCGGCCGCTCCGACCCCGAGCTGTCCTCGGCCGGCCGGCACGGCGGCGCCCTGGAGTCCGGGCCCGGCGGCGACGACGCCGACTTCCTGGAGATCGAGCAGTTCGCCCGGCTCAAGCGCATCGCCCGCAAACCCGGCCCGGTGCTCTTCCTGCTGCTCCTGCTGGTCTCCCTCGTCGCCTGCCGCAATCTGCTCGGCGGCGGCTCCCTCGCCGGCGGCGCCCTGCTCCCCGCCCCCGACGGAGCCTCTGACCTGTGGGCGCGCTACCTGGACTCCTGGCATCCGGTGGGCGCGGGCGGCACCGCCTCCGCACCGCCCTATCTCGCGATCGTCGCGCTGCTGTCCTCGCTGCTGCTCGGCTCGACCGGCCTGGCGATCACCGTCCTGCTGGTCGCCTCCGTGCCGCTGGCCGGGTTCTCCGCCTACTTCGCTTCCCGCCCGCTGGTGCCCTCGCGGCTGCTGCGCGCCTGGGCGGCCGTCGTCTACGCCTTCCTGCCCGCCGCCACCGGCGCCCTGGCCACGGGCCGGGTCGGCACCGCGGTGCTGGCCGTGCTGCTGCCGCTGATCGCCCGTGCCGCCGTCGCCGCGAGCGGCCTGGCCGGCCCCGCCGGCACCCGCGGCAGCTGGCGCGCCACCTGGGCCTACGCCCTGCTGCTGACCGTCACCACGGCCTTCACGCCGATCGTGTGGCCGCTCGCGCTCGTCCTCGGCCTGGCCGTGCTCGTCGTGCGCCGCGGCGACTGGGCGGCCCGCGGACTGCGCCTGCTGGCCCAGATCGGCACCCCGCTGCTGGTGCTGGCGCCCTGGTCGCTGACGCTGCTGCCGTTCGGCTTCTTCCACGAGGCCGGACTGGACTACGGCCCGTCGGCCGCGTCCGCCCTGGACCTGCTCGGCGCCTCCCCGGGCGGCCCCGGCACCGTGCACGGCCTGATGCTCATCGGCGTCGTCCTGGCCGCCCTGGCCGCCCTGCTGCGTTCGGAGCGCCGGCGCGCCATCCTCGCCGCCTGGACCACCGCCCTGGTGGCCCTCGTCTTCGCCGTCCTGGCCAACGACTCGGCCTGGGCCGGGCCCGCCACCCTCGTCTACGGGCTCGCACTGCTGTGCGCCGCCCTGCTCGGCGCCGACGGCGCCCGGGCCCGCGTGGCCGAGCTGAGCTTCGGCTGGCGCCAGCCGGTCGCCGCCCTGATCGCCTTCGCCTGCGCGGCCGGCCCGCTGCTGGCCGCCGTCGGCTGGATGATCCGCGGCGCCGACGACCCGCTGCGGCGCCGCGACCCGGTGCAGGTGCCCGCGTTCGTGGCGGAGGAGAGCCGCGGCAGCGACCAGGCCCGCACCCTGGTCGTGGACAGCACGTCCCCCGACCGCGTCCACTACATGCTGGTGCGCGGCTCCGGTGCCCGCATGGGCGACGGCGAGCTGCTGTCCGCCACCGGCGGCAACAGCCGCCTGGACCAGGTCGTCGCCCGCCTGGTCGCCGGCTCGGGCGCGGACCAGACCGACCAGCTCGGCGGCTTCGCCGTGCGCTACGTCCTCGTGCACAAGGGCGCACCGCGCGCCATCGGCCGCGTCCTCGACGCCACCCCCGGCCTGACCCGGCTCAGCCAGCAGAACGGCAGCGCGCTGTGGCGAGTGGACCACGAGGTCGCCCGCGCCACCGTCCTGCCCAGCTCCGGCGCCGCGTCCTCCGCCGGACAGCCCGTCGCCGCCGGTCCCGTGGAGATCCACACCAAGATCCCCGCAGGAGCCGAGGGACGGGTGCTGCGCCTGGCCGACTCCGCCGCCCCGGGCTGGACGGCCACCCTGGACGGCAAGCCGCTCAGCCCCGTCACGGTCGACGGCTGGGCCCAGGGCTTCCGCCTGCCCGCCTCCGGCGGCCGCCTCGACGTCACCTACGACGACCCCTTCGGCCACACCGCCTGGCTGTGGGCGCAGGGCGTCCTCGCGCTCGTCCTCGTCGTCCTCGCCCTGCCCGGCCGGCGCAGCGACGTCGACGACGACCTCCCCGAGGAGCAGCCGCCGGCCGCGCAGACGGCCGGTGAGGGACGCCGTGCCCGCAGGCTGCGCGCCCAGGCGGAGGCCGAGCAGACCGGACAGACGGACACGTCGGCCCCGGCTCAGGCCGAGCCGGCTCCGGCGGACGCCACCGCGGCCGTACCGCACCAGCAGCCGTACGACGACCACCGGTCCTCCGACGAGCACGGCCGGTCCCACGACGGGCAGCAGTCCTACGCCGCGGGACAGTCCTACGACGGCTGGGACGGCACCGCCCCCGGCGCCTCGCCCGAGTACGGAGCGCCCGGGTACGGGACGTACGCCGGCCAGGACCAGCAGGCCGCGCCCGCCGGATCCGCACCGTACGCGCAGGACGCCTACGACCCGACGTACCAGGACGCCTACGACCCGACGTACCAGGACGGCACCGCCCACGGCTACCCGGCCGGCACCGCCGACCCCTACCAGACCGGCACCGCGGACCCGTACCAGAGCGGCCAGTACGACCCGTACGCCTACGGCGGCCCGGCGTCCACGGCGCCCTACGACCCGGCCCACCATCAGGGCTACGAGCAGGGCTACCAGCAGCCCTACGATCCGGCCCAGCAGTCCGCGCACGGCACCGCCGGCGAGCACCCCCACGGGAGCCAGCAGTGAACCGCACGACCCTGTCCCTGATCGCCTGCACCGCCGCGCTCGCCGCCGTCACCGGGTTCGCCGCGTTCGACCCCCCGGACGCGGCCGGCACCGGCTCCACCGGGTCCAGCGCCCGGCTGCCCGTCGAGCGCACCACCTTGGTCTGCCCGTCGCCCAGCAACTCCGACATCGCCGACACCACGTACAGCTCGTTCACCCCCGTCACCCAGGGCACCCCCGGTGACGGGACGACCGAGCTGAAGCCGGCCACCGGGCAGCAGGCCGGCGGCACGGGCGACAGCGGGGAGGACGAGAGCGAGGACGGCGACGGCAAGGGGGAGGACGGCGACGGGAAGAAGGACGACGGCGGCAGGGCCGCCGGCACGCCCGACCTGAAGCCCGAGCAGCCCGGCACCCCCGTCACCAGCGACGTCTCCGGCTCGGACACGCCCGCGCTGGTCGGCACCGCCGACGGCAAGTTCGCGCCGGGCTGGACCGTGCAGGAGACCACCGAGATCGCCGCCGGCACCGGCCGCGGACTGCTGGGTCTGGACTGCGCCGCCCCGGACACCGACTTCTGGTTCCCCGGCGCGAGCACCTCCGCCGACCGCACCGACTACGTCCACCTCACCAACCCCGACGACTCCGCCGCGGTCGTCGACATCGACCTGTACGGCAAGGACGGCGCCGTGAAGTCGACGCTGGGCGAGGGCATCACCGTCCCGCCGCACTCCACCGAGCCGGTGCTGCTGTCCACGCTCTCCGACACCGCGCAGGACGATCTGACGGTGCATGTGAGCGTGCGCAGCGGCAGGGTCGGCGCGGCCGTGCAGGCGCTG
This sequence comes from Streptomyces thermoviolaceus, assembly GCF_045209695.1. NCBI lineage: Bacteria > Bacillati > Actinomycetota > Actinomycetes > Kitasatosporales > Streptomycetaceae > Streptomyces > Streptomyces thermoviolaceus. Next base: position 3,758,541 of record NZ_CP109280.1, read on the forward strand.
GACGACAAGCTCGGCGGGGACTGGCTGGCCGCCGCCGCGGACGCGGCGGACACCGTGGTGCTGCCGGGCATCCCCAAGGACGCCACCTCCGTGCGGCTGATCGCCTTCTCGTCCGCCGACGCCGACACCGACCTGAAGGTGCAGCTCGCCTCGCCCTCCGGCCTGATCACGCCCGCGGGCCACGACACCGTGCACATCAAGGGCGGCACGACCACCGCCGTCGACCTCGGCGACCTCACCCGAGGCCAGGCCGGTTCCCTGGTGCTGACCCAGGACGACCCGGCCGTGCCGGTGGTCGCGGCGCTGCGGGTGATACGGGGCAAGGGCGACCAGCAGGAGAGCGCGTTCATCCCGTCGACCGCCCCCTTCACCACGCGGGCCACGGCGGCCGGCAACAGCGCCGAGGGCACCACGCTGTCCCTCACGGCCCCCACCGCGACCGCCCAGGTCAAGGTCACCGCGTCGGCGGGCAGCGACGGTGGCACGGAGGTCTCCAAGACGTTCACCATCCAGCGGGGCACCACCCAGGACATCACCCCGCCGGTGCCGGACGGCCTCAAGGGCACCTACGCCCTGACCGTGCAGCGTCTGTCGGGCGGCCCGGTGTACGGGGCGCGCACCCTGACCTCGACCGGCGACGGCGTCGCGGGTGTCACGACACAGACCCTCCCCGACGACGGAGGCACCGTCGCGGTACCGCAGGCCGACCAGGACGTCTCCGTCCTGCAGCAGTGAGGCGGCAGTGGTGACGGGGCGCGGCGACCGCACACCGGCCCCGTCACCGCGACGCCCGCACCCGGCGGCACAGCACGCGGCACCGCGGTGTCGGCGGCCCGGCGGGCCGCCCGCCGCTCAGTCCTCCCCGTACCGGGGGTCGACCGTCTCCGGGGTCAGCCCGAGCAGGTCGGCCACCTGCTCGACCACCACCTCGTGCACCAGCGCGGCCCGCTCGTCGCGCCCCTTGCTGCGGATCTCCACCGGCCGCCGGTAGACGACGACCCGGGCGCGCTGCCCGTCACGGGCCGGCATCGTGCTGCCGAGCGGCACCGGGTCGTCGCTCCAGGCCTGCCCCGGCCCGTCCAGCCGTGGCACGTCCAGCACCAGGAAGTCGATGTCGGCCAGCTGCGGCCACCGCCGCTCCAGACGGTCCACGGAATCCTGCACCAGATCCGCGAACACCTCGGCGCGGCTGGCCGCGAGCGGCACCTGCGGCGGCGCGATCGGGCCGCGCATGCCCCGGCCGTGGCGATCACGCCGTCGGGGCCCGGAGCCGGCGGCACGGGGAGGTACACGGTTGTCCATCACCGGTGAAGCGTAGTCCTCGGCGCAGGCCCGTGCCCGGCTCCGACTTGATACCGATTCCGGCCAAGCTCGGACTCGATTGCGTATCGCTCCACGAACGAGGAGCTCCACGTGATCGGCGGATTTTGTACCCATTCGTGACCGGGACACAAGGGGTCGCAGATCTCATCGCGTGGCGTCTGTGCAGGTCAGAGCGGTGCCCGGAGAGGCCGATGTGGGGTGTTTCACATGGCGACACGGCGGGTGACCTGGTGGAGAGTCGTCGCGGCCCGCTCAAGAGTGCGGTACCGTCCAACATCGTGAGCCCTGTACGTCGCTGTTCGCGAACCGCTTGCGGCCGTCCCGCCGTAGCGACGCTGACGTACGTCTACGCCGACTCGACCGCGGTTCTCGGCCCCCTGGCCACCTATGCCGAACCCCACTGCTACGACCTGTGCGCCGAGCACTCCGAGCGCCTGACCGCGCCCCGCGGCTGGGAGGTCGTCCGGCTCCTGGACGGCTCCGCCCCCGCCCGGCCCAGCGGTGACGACCTGGAGGCGCTCGCCAACGCGGTGCGCGAGGCGGCCCGCCCGCAGCAGCGCGCGGCGCAGGCCGGTGGCGGACCGGCGCGCGGTGCCGACCCGATGGAGGTCGCCCGCCGCGGCCATCTGCGGGTGCTGCGCTCCCCGGACAGCTGAGACGAGCTTCCCGGACACCCCACAGAACCGTTCGTCCGTGCCGTCGGCATCCCGCCCGCCGGCACCTCACGGCGACCGGCCCGCCGCCGACCGGCCGCACCACCCCCGGCGTCACCGCCTCTTGACGTCGCGCACGCCTCGCGGCAGCGTCGTCGAGCCCGTCCGGGACGGGTAGTTTGTGGTGACCTACAGGGACTTCGGAAGGGTGGCCGTGGCTGCTGCTGATCTGTCGCAGATCGTGAAGGCGTACGACGTGCGCGGGGTGGTCCCGGACCAGTGGGACGAGTCGCTGGCGGAGCTGTTCGGGGCGGCCTTCGCCCAGGTGACCGGGGCCGACGCCGTCGTCGTCGGACACGACATGAGGCCCTCCTCGCCGGGACTCGCCCGCGCCTTCGCCCGCGGTGCGGCACGCCGCGGCGCGGACGTCACCGAGATCGGGCTGTGCTCCACGGACCAGCTGTACTACGCCTCGGGCGCACTCAACCTGCCGGGCGCCATGTTCACCGCCTCGCACAACCCGGCGCAGTACAACGGCATCAAGATGTGCCGTGCCGGGGCGGCCCCCATCGGTCAGGACACCGGCCTCGCCGAGATCCGCGCCCTCGTCGAGCAGTGGCAGCAGACCGGGGGCCCCGCACCGGCCGACCGGGAGGGCACCGTCACACGCCGTGAGACGCTGCCGGACTACGCCGCCCACCTGCGCTCCCTGGTCGACGTCACCGGCATCCGCCCGCTGAAGGTCGTCGTCGACGCCGGCAACGGCATGGGCGGCCACACCGTGCCCACCGTGCTGTCCGGGCTGCCCGTCGACCTGGTTCCGATGTACTTCGAACTGGACGGCACCTTCCCCAACCACGAGGCCAACCCGCTGGACCCGGCCAACCTCGTCGACCTGCAGCAGCGCGTCCGCGCCGAGGGCGCCGACCTCGGCCTCGCCTTCGACGGCGACGCCGACCGCTGCTTCGTCGTCGACGAACGCGGAGAGCCCGTCTCCCCGTCGGCGATCACCGCTCTGGTCGCCGCCCGGGAACTGGCCCGCCACGGCGGCCAGGGCGTGATCATCCACAACCTCATCACCTCCTGGTCGGTCCCGGAGGTGGTGCGCGAGCACGGCGGCACCCCCGTGCGCACCCGCGTGGGCCACTCCTTCATCAAGGCGGAGATGGCCCGCACCGGCGCCATCTTCGGCGGCGAGCACTCCGCGCACTACTACTTCAAGGACTTCTGGAACGCCGACACGGGCATGCTGGCCGCCCTGCACGTCCTGGCCGCGCTCGGCAGCCAGGACGCACCGCTGTCCGCCTTGGTCGCCCAGTACGACCGCTACGTCGCCTCCGGCGAGATCAACTCCACGGTCGCCGACCAGCAGGCCCGCCTGGCCGCGCTCCGCGCCGCCTGGACCGGCCGCGACGACGTACGCCTCGACGACCTGGACGGGCTCACCGTCACCGCCGCCGACTGGTGGTTCAACGTCCGCCCGTCGAACACCGAGCCGCTGCTCCGCCTGAACGCCGAGGCCCGCGACGAGGCCACCATGACCAAGATCCGCGACGAGGTGCTGGCCCTTCTGCGGGCCTGACCGCCCCCCGCGCACCGCCCCCACCGGCGGTAACCTGACCAGGCACGTCTGTTCCCGCTGAACCCCCGACGCTCCGAAGGGACCCCTCATGCCGCTGGAAGCCGGCCTTCTGGAGATCCTCGCCTGCCCCGCCTGCCACGCCCCGCTCAAGGAGCAGGACGACGAGCTGATCTGCACCGGCCAGAGCTGCGGCCTGGCCTACCCCGTCCGCGACGGCATCCCCGTCCTGCTCGTCGACGAGGCCCGCCGCCCCGCATGATTCCGGGAACCCGGAACACGGGTGACCGGTGCAGGCAGGACAGCGGCGGACCCGCGCACGCGGCGCCCGCCGACGCGCCGTGCGCCCGGTGACCTGACGCGCCGACGACCCGACGTCCCCGGCCCCGGCGCCCGGAGCCCGATCGGAGGTTGCCGCCCATGCTCGACGAAACGCTGCTCGACGCCCCGGAGGCACTCGCCGAGGCCGACCGCCGGGGACTGCTCCGCGGCGCCGCCGAGGCCGGTGCCCGGGTCCGCACCGCCGTCCGGCACGCCGCCGAGGCCGGCATCGGCGAGCTGAAACCCGACGGCCGCCCCCGCGCCGTCCTCATCGCCGGACCCGGCGCCGCCGCCACCCACACGGCCGACCTGCTCGGCACCCTGGCCGGCGCCGGCAGCCCGGTCACCCGGCTGGCGCCCAGCGGCGTCGCCCCCGCCGCCGGCGCACTGCGCTGGGACCTGCCCGGCTGGGCCGGCTCCGTCGACCTGCTGCTCATCGCCACCCCCGACGGAACCGAACCGAGCCTGACCCTGCTCACCGACCAGGCGTACCGGCGCGGCCTCACCGTCGTCGCGGTCGCCCCCGCCCGCACCCCGCTCGCCGACGCCGTCGAGGCCGCGCACGGCCTGTTCGTGCCCATGGCGACCGCCCCCTACGACCAGGACGAACCGCTCGCCGGCTCGGCTCCCGGCGTGCTGTGGGCGCTGCTCACCCCGCTGCTCGCGCTGCTGGACCGGGTCGGACTGCTCACCGCCCCGTCGGACACCCTGCAGGCCGTCGCCGACCGGCTGGACCAGGTCGCCGAACGCTGCGGTCCCGCCATCGCCACCTACAGCAACCCGGCCAAGACCCTCGCCGCCGAACTCGCCGACGCCCTGCCGCTCATCTGGACCGAAGGCACCTCCGCCGGCCCCGCCGGCCGCCGGTTCGCCGCCGGGCTCGCCGAACTCTCCGGCATCCCCGCGGTCGTCGCCGAACTGCCCGAGGCCCTGGCCGCGCACAGCGCCCTGCTCGCCGGGCCGCTGGCCGCCAACGCCGACCCGGACGACTTCTTCCGCGACCGCGTCGAACAGCCGCCCGCGTTGCACGCCCGCGTGGTGCTGCTCCGCGACCGTCCCCTCGGCGGCCTCACCGCCGCCCCCGCCGCCCGCGACCTGGCCCTCAGCCACGACACACCGGTCAGCGAGCTGGAACCGGAACCCGGCGGGGAGATCGAGACGCTCGCGGAACTCATCTCCATCACCGATTTCGCCGCCGTCTACCTGGCGCTCGCCACCACCCGATGACCCGGACCCGCCCGTGACCCGTGCGGGTCGGCGTACTCGGCCCGCACCGCCGCGACGGACGATCCGCCACGTTCGCAGAAAGAAGCGCATGGACCGCCTCGACAACACCGTCCGCCCCTACGCCTGGGGCTCCACCACCGCCATCCCGCAGCTGCTCGGTGTCGAACCGAGCGGCGAACCGCAGGCGGAGATGTGGATGGGCGCCCACCCCGCGGCCCCCTCGCGCACCGCGCGCGGCACCCTCCTTCAGGTCGTCGAGGCCGACCCGGAGGGCGAACTCGGCGCCGACACGGTCGCCAAGTTCGGCCCCCGGCTGCCCTTCCTGCTGAAGATCCTCGCCGCCGGCGCCCCCCTGTCCCTCCAGGTCCACCCCGACCGCCGGCAGGCCGAGGAGGGCTGGGCCGACGAGGAGCGCCGCGGCATCCCCGTCGACGCCCCGCACCGCAACTACAAGGACACCAACCACAAGCCCGAGCTGATCTGCGCGCTCACCGAGTTCGACGGGCTGTGCGGCTTCCGCGCCCCCGCCGAGGCCGCGAACCTGCTCGCCGCCCTCGGCGTCGACTCCCTCGAGCCCTACGTCGACCTGCTGCGCGCCCGCCCCGAGGAAGCGGCCCTGCGCGAGGTCCTCACCGCGGTCCTCACCGCCGACCGCGAGGAGATCGCCCGCACCGTCGCCGAGGCCGCGGACGCCTGCGCCCGCCTCGGCGGCGCCCACGCCCCCTACGCCGACATCGCCCGCCACTACCCCGGCGACCCCGGCGTCCTCGCCGCGATGCTCCTCAACCACGTCCGGCTGCGGCCCGGCGAGGCCCTCTTCCTCGGCGCCGGCGTCCCGCACGCCTACCTCAGCGGCCTCGGCGTGGAGATCATGGCCAACTCGGACAACGTGCTGCGCTGCGGACTGACCCCCAAGCACGTCGACGTGCCCGAACTGCTGCGCATCGTCCGCTTCGAGGCGGGCGACCCCGCGGTGCTGCGCCCCGAGGCCGGCGCGGACGGCGAGGAGGTCTACGACACCCCCATCGACGAGTTCCGCCTCTCGCGCTTCGTGCTGTCCGAGGGGGCCGCAGCACGCGACCTCACCCTGCCCACCCCGCAGATCCTGCTCTGCACCGCCGGTGTCGTGCAGGCGGGTGAGCACCGTCTCACCCCCGGGCAGTCGGTGTTCGTGCCGGCTCAGGAGAAGGCCGAGATCTCCGGCGCGGGCACGGTCCACCGGGCCACCGTCGTCGTCTGATCGGCCCGTCCGGCGCATAGGGGGCGATACCGGGCAGGGTCGGTGCCGCCCCTGGCGGATACGGCCTGCCGCCGCCCGCCGGGCCTGTCACAATGTCCCACCGGCAGCGCGGGAAAGGACCGCGACGGCACAGGGCTTCGCCACCCGCCCGCACGGGCTCCGTCACCGGCGAGCCCGTGCCGGTGACAGGGACGCAGGCGAAGGGACAACGGGGACACCATGAGTGCGTCAGGCGGCACCAAGGCGATCGTGGCGGCGCTCGGCGCCAATCTGGCGATCGCGGCATCGAAGTTCGTTGCCTTCGCCTTCAGCGGCTCGTCCTCGATGCTCGCCGAGGGCGTCCACTCGATCGCGGACTCCGGCAACCAGTTCCTGCTGCTGATCGGCGGCAAGAAGGCCCAGCGCCAGGCCACCCCCCAGCATCCCTTCGGCTACGGCCGCGAGCGGTACATCTACGCCTTCCTGGTCTCCATCGTCCTGTTCTCCATCGGCGGCATGTTCGCCGTCTACGAGGGCTACGAGAAGATCCGCCACCCGCACGAGCTGGAGCACTGGTACTGGCCGGTGGCCGTCCTCGTCTTCGCGATCTGCGCCGAGGGCTTCTCCTTCCGCACGGCCATCAAGGAGTCCGACGAGCTGCGCGGAAAGCTCTCCTGGAAGGAGTTCATCCGCCGCGCCAAGGCGCCCGAGCTGCCCGTCGTCCTGCTGGAGGACTTCGGCGCCCTGGTCGGTCTCGTCCTCGCCCTCCTCGGCGTGGGCCTGGCGCTGCTGACCGGCAACGGCGTCTGGGACGGCATCGGCACCGTCTGCATCGGTGTCCTGCTCGTCCTGATCGCCCTCGTCCTGGCCGCCGAGACCAAGTCGCTGCTGCTGGGCGAGGCCGCCGGCGCCGACGTGCTCCGGCAGATCGAGGCCGCCATGGTGGACGGCACCACCGTGCCCCGCATCATCCACATGCGCACCCTGCACCTCGGTCCCGAGGAACTGCTGATCGCCGCCAAGATCGCCGTGCGGCACGACGACAGCGCCGCCGAGGTCGCGTCCGCCATCGACGCCGCCGAGGCCCGCGTCCGCGCCGCCGTCCCCATCGCCCGCGTCATCTACCTGGAGCCGGACATCTACCGCGAGTCCGAGGCCGCCAAGGGACCGGACCCGGAGGCGACCCCCGGCGGCCGCGGGCCGCAGTCCGCGTCCGGTCACTGAGCCGGTCACCCGAGCGGGCCGCCGGCCGCCGTGCCGGCGGCCGCGCAATGTCTCGATCCGAGCGGACGCGGACTGGGGACGACGGGGCGCCTCGGTGTAGTTTGGGTCGGAGCCAGACGTCGCTGCTGATGGCGGTCGGGCGGCCCGGGGACGGGCCGACCGAGGGAGAGAGGGCCTCCGACGGACTGCGCTGCGCGTACGTGGGCATGATGGTGTCCGTTTCGGGCGCCCTGTGTCCGCCGGCGCGCAGGTCAGCCGTACCCACCTCGACCCGACACCGAGGAGCAGCTCGTCATGACGACTGTCGAGAACCGACAGGACTTCAAGGTCGCCGACCTGTCCCTGGCCGAGTTCGGCCGCAAGGAGATCACCCTCGCCGAGCACGAGATGCCCGGCCTCATGGCGATCCGCAAGGAGTACGCCGACCAGCAGCCGCTGAAGGGCGCCCGGATCACCGGCTCCCTGCACATGACCGTCCAGACGGCCGTGCTGATCGAGACGCTGGTCGCGCTCGGCGCCCAGGTGCGCTGGGCCTCCTGCAACATCTTCTCCACCCAGGACCACGCGGCCGCCGCCATCGCCGTCGGCCCGAACGGCACCCCGGACAACCCCCAGGGCGTTCCGGTCTTCGCATGGAAGGGCGAGACCCTCGAGGAGTACTGGTGGTGCACGGAGCAGGCCCTGACCTGGCCCGACAGCCCCACCGGCGGCCCGAACATGATCCTGGACGACGGCGGTGACGCCACCCTGCTGGTCCACAAGGGCGTCGAGTACGAGAAGGACGGCAAGGTCCCCTCGCCCGACACCGCCGAGTCCGACGAGCACCGCGTCATCCTCGAGCTGCTGACCCGCACCCTGGCCGAGAACCCGCAGAAGTGGACCCGGCTCGCCTCGGAGATCCGCGGTGTCACCGAGGAGACCACCACCGGCGTGCACCGGCTGTACGAGATGCAGCGCGAGGGCACCCTCCTCTTCCCGGCGATCAACGTCAACGACTCCGTCACCAAGTCGAAGTTCGACAACAAGTACGGCTGCCGGCACTCCCTGGTCGACGGCATCAACCGCGCCACCGACGTCCTCATCGGCGGCAAGACCGCCGTGGTCTGCGGCTACGGCGACGTCGGCAAGGGCTGCGCGGAATCCCTGCGCGGTCAGGGCGCCCGCGTGATCGTCACCGAGATCGACCCGATCTGCGCCCTGCAGGCGGCCATGGACGGCTACGAGGTCACCACGCTCGACGAGGTGATCGACAAGGCCGACATCTTCGTCACCGCCACCGGCAACCGGGACATCATCATGGCCTCGGACATGGCCAAGATGAAGCACCAGGCCATCGTCGGCAACATCGGCCACTTCGACAACGAGATCGACATGGCCGGCCTCGCCAAGATCCCGGGCATCGTCAAGGAAGAGATCAAGCCGCAGGTCCACACCTGGACCTTCCCGGACGGCAAGAAGATCATCGTGCTGTCCGAGGGCCGCCTGCTCAACCTCGGCAACGCCACGGGCCACCCGTCGTTCGTGATGTCCAACTCCTTCGCGAACCAGACGATCGCCCAGATCGAGCTGTTCACCAAGCCGGACGCCTACCCGACCGGCGTGTACACGCTGCCGAAGCACCTGGACGAGAAGGTCGCCCGCCTCCACCTGGACGCGCTCGGCGTGAAGCTCACCAAGCTCCGCCCGGAGCAGGCCGCCTACATCGGCGTCGACGTCGACGGCCCGTACAAGCCGGACCACTACCGCTACTGACCGTCGGCCGCTGTCGCACCGCGCGACGCTCCCGGTCCTCGGAGGCAGGCCCCCGCACCCCCGTGGCGGGGGCCTGCCCCTTTCCGGCCGGCACCGGCCCGGTCACGACGACCCAGGTCAGGACCGGCCAGGACCGGCTCGGCCAGGACGACCCGTCAAGCCCCAGGAACCCCATGCCCCGCGGCCGTTATTCGCTCCACGATCCGCACGATCACACCCCCCTCGGCGAAGAACACTTCCAGTGCGCCCCCGGACCGTCCGGCTGGCGCTATGTCTCCCAGGTGACCACCCCCACGGGCGAGCACCGCGGATCGGTCGACCTCACCCTCGACCAGCTGGGCCGCCCCGTCCGTCTCGAACTGCACGCGGGAAGCTGGCAGGTGCGCGGCGCCGCCCTCGACGGACTCACCTGGGTCCGCAGCGACCCCAGCGGCACCCATGCCACGGAAGGCAATGCGCGCGCCCACGCCTTCACCGGCACGTCCCCCGCATTCCTCGTCGCCACCGCGCTGCTGCTGCGCCTCACCCCCTCGGCCTCTGCCACTCGCGTCCGTCTCGTCGACTTCACGGAACCGGTCCTCGCCCCCCGCACCGTGGACCAGTCCTGGGCCCTGGTGAACAGAGAAGCACACCCCACTGACAACGGCCCCCTGATCGTGGACGCGTACCAGGTCACCGCCCTGGACACCGGCGAACGGCACACCGTCCACCTCGCCGGCGACATCGTCCTGGCCGCCCCCGGCATCGAGCTGGAGGACCTGGAGTCACCGCCCTCCGACCTCACCTCGTGACCGCGTCCGTCCGGCGCGTCGTCCACCGGGCTGCGGTACGAGCGGCGCGGGGCGACGAAGCGTGGACCACAACCTCCTGCGAGCCCCGGCGGCAGGTCCCGGCGCCGGGGCAGCGATGCGCAAGCCCCTCAGACAGGCGGTACGAACTCAGACAGGCGGTACGAACCCGGTCGCAGGCCGCGCGGACCCCGGCGCCCCTTCCGCCGAAGCCGACGAGGAAGAGACCGGGGTCGTGGAGCCCGAGGAGTCCGAGGTGCCCGAGGAATCCGCGGAGGGAGAGCCGGAGACCGAGGAGGCAGGCGAGTCCGGCGAGTCAGAAGCCTCGGACGCCGGGGACACGGGGGCCGGGGACATCGGAGCCGGGGCCACGGGAGCGGGGGAGACAAATGCCGAGGGCGCCGTGGCCGCGGGCCGGGCAGGGAGGGCGGCCCCCGGGCCCGGAACCGGCGGCTGCGCCGGCACCCCGCCCGGCACCGGCACCGCACCACTCCACTGTGCGCCGGGCACGCCACCCGGTGCCCCCTGAACGAACGCACGCCGGGCCTCGCGCACCTGCCGCTCCTGCAGCATCGCCGCCAGATACGCGGCCGGCGGCACGCCCGGAGGCACCCCGGTACCGGTGCGGGCCGCGAGATCGTCCGCCAGCCGCTGCGCCATGTCCCACCCGATCTGCGGGTCGAGCTGCCCCATCCGCACCAGGTACTGCCGGACCGCCAGCCACAGCTCGTCGGGCACGCCCGACAGGTCCACCGCGGAGAACCGGCCGGCCAGCCAGGGCGGCGGCGCCGGCAGCAAGGTGCCCTGCCCGGCAGCCGTCCGTTCCCTTACGACGAGGGTCCCCGCGAAGACGTCGCCCAGCCGCCGCCCCCGCGCCGAGACGAGGGAGGCGACGCACGCGACGACCCCGAAGCTCACCAGGATCTCCACGACACCGACCGCACCGCGCACCAGCGCATGCCGGAACCGGATCGAGCCCCCGTCGTCCCTGACCACACGCAGCCCGAACACCAGCTTCCCCAGCGACCGGCCGTGGCTGAGCGTCTCCACCGCGATCGGGCCGCCCACCAGCACCAGCAGGAAGGACGCGATCGACACCGCCACGCGGGCCGCCTCGTCCAGGGAGGCCGTCGCCACGGTCAGCGCGAGCGTCACGACGACGTAGACCAACAGCGCCACGGCGAGGTCCAGCACCACCGCCAGCGCCCGGCTGGGCAGCCGCGCGGGCCGAAGTTCCAGCGCTACCGCCTCACCCGTCACCAGTTCGCTCACGCCTGCCGTCCTTCCCCCTGCACTGCCCCGACCATCCCGACCTTCCTCCCCGCACTGCTCTCAGAACCGCCAGTCTGCCAAGCTGAGAGCAGTCCCGCCGCAGTACGACAACCTGACTGACACATTCGCCGGGGAGCCGAGCGACCAGCCGAGGAGCAGGCAGACACGATGGACCTGGACGTCTTCGTCTCCGCCCACCGGGCCGAGTGGGACCGCCTCGACGACCTGCTGCGCCGCAAGCGCCGTCTCACCGGCGCGGAAGCCGACGAACTGGTCACTCTGTACCAGCGGACCGCCACGCACCTGTCCATGATCCGGTCCAGCGCCCCGGATCCCGGGCTCATCGGCCGGCTCACCACGCTGGTGGCCCGGGCCCGCAGCACCGTCACCGGAACCCGCCGTGCCTCCTGGCGGGATGTCTCCGGTTTCCTGCTGGAAGGCTTCCCGGCGGCGGTCTACCGGGCCCGTCACTGGTGGGTACCCACGGCACTCGTCTCCACCGCACTCGCCGCCGTCCTGGGGTGGTGGATCGGCACGCACCCCGAGGTCCAGGCCGCGATCGCCGCGCCCGAGGAACTGCGGCGGCTCACCCGCCCCGGCGGCGAGTACGAGACGTACTACTCGAGCCATCCCGCCGCCGCCTTCGCCGCCCAGGTGTGGACGAACAATGCGCAGGCCGCCGCGATGTGCCTGGTCCTCGGCGTCTTCCTGGGCCTGCCGGTGCTGTGGATCCTCTTCCAGAACATGCTCAACCTGGGCGTCGGCATCGGACTGATGTCCTCCGCCGGCCGGCTCGACACGTTCCTGGGCCTCGTCCTGCCGCACGGCCTGCTCGAACTGACGGCGGTCTTCGTGGCCGCCGGTACCGGGATGCGCCTCGGCTGGACCGTCATCGACCCCGGCCCGCGGTCCCGCGGCACGGCACTGGCCGACGAGGGCCGGGCCGCTGTGGGCATGGCCCTCGGTCTGGCCCTGGTCCTCTTGGTCTCCGGCGCCATCGAAGGCTTCGTCACTCCGTCGTCCCTGCCCACCTGGGCCCGCATCGGCATCGGGGTCGTCGCGGAACTGGCCTTCCTGACCTACGTCCATGTCCTCGGCGGACGCGCCGTCCGTGCCGGAGCCACGGGCGACGTAGCCACCGAAGGGCGGAGTGCCACCGTGCCGACGGCGGCCTGATGTGCATCCGGACGTGATCAGCTGCTAGTCTCCTACTCGCCCCACAAGCTCCGTTGACACGGGACTAGTGGGGAGGTAGATTTAGGTAGTTGCCTGGAGGTGGGGCTGGTACCCCGCCCGAGGACGCAGCACACATCTACTCGCTTCTTGAGAACTCTGATTCTCGACAAGAAGCACCCCGACGCATCGGAATGGAAAGCCGGTCGGACCGGCTCGAAAGTTCTGATAAAGTCGGAACCGCCGGAAAGGGAAACGCGAGAGCGCGAACCTGGAAAGCGGAAACCGCCGAGGACATCGGATCGGAAAGATCTGATAGAGTCGGAGACACCGAAGGGAAAACGCCCGGAGGAAAGCCCGAGAGGGTGAGTACGAAGGAAGCGTTCGTTCCTTGAGAACTCAACAGCGTGCCAAAAGTCAACGCCAGATATGTTGATGCCCCGTCTGCCGAAGCTTCGGTTTCGGTGACTGGGTTCCTTTGAAAACACAGCGAGGACGCTGTGAACCGGAGGGATTATTCCTTCCTCTGGTTCCGCTCCCGTGTGTGTGAACCGGATCACCGGTAGGCATTCACGGAGAGTTTGATCCTGGCTCAGGACGAACGCTGGCGGCGTGCTTAACACATGCAAGTCGAACGATGAAGCCCCTTCGGGGGTGGATTAGTGGCGAACGGGTGAGTAACACGTGGGCAATCTGCCCTGCACTCTGGGACAAGCCCTGGAAACGGGGTCTAATACCGGATACGACACAGGGAGGCATCTCCTCTGTGTGGAAAGCTCCGGCGGTGCAGGATGAGCCCGCGGCCTATCAGCTTGTTGGTGAGGTAACGGCTCACCAAGGCGACGACGGGTAGCCGGCCTGAGAGGGCGACCGGCCACACTGGGACTGAGACACGGCCCAGACTCCTACGGGAGGCAGCAGTGGGGAATATTGCACAATGGGCGCAAGCCTGATGCAGCGACGCCGCGTGAGGGATGACGGCCTTCGGGTTGTAAACCTCTTTCAGCAGGGAAGAAGCGCAAGTGACGGTACCTGCAGAAGAAGCGCCGGCTAACTACGTGCCAGCAGCCGCGGTAATACGTAGGGCGCAAGCGTTGTCCGGAATTATTGGGCGTAAAGAGCTCGTAGGCGGCTTGTCGCGTCGGTTGTGAAAGCCCGGGGCTTAACTCCGGGTCTGCAGTCGATACGGGCAGGCTAGAGTTCGGTAGGGGAGATCGGAATTCCTGGTGTAGCGGTGAAATGCGCAGATATCAGGAGGAACACCGGTGGCGAAGGCGGATCTCTGGGCCGATACTGACGCTGAGGAGCGAAAGCGTGGGGAGCGAACAGGATTAGATACCCTGGTAGTCCACGCCGTAAACGGTGGGCACTAGGTGTGGGCAGCATTCCACGTTGTCCGTGCCGTAGCTAACGCATTAAGTGCCCCGCCTGGGGAGTACGGCCGCAAGGCTAAAACTCAAAGGAATTGACGGGGGCCCGCACAAGCGGCGGAGCATGTGGCTTAATTCGACGCAACGCGAAGAACCTTACCAAGGCTTGACATACACCGGAAACATCCAGAGATGGGTGCCCCCTTGTGGTCGGTGTACAGGTGGTGCATGGCTGTCGTCAGCTCGTGTCGTGAGATGTTGGGTTAAGTCCCGCAACGAGCGCAACCCTTGTCCCGTGTTGCCAGCAGGCCCTTGTGGTGCTGGGGACTCACGGGAGACCGCCGGGGTCAACTCGGAGGAAGGTGGGGACGACGTCAAGTCATCATGCCCCTTATGTCTTGGGCTGCACACGTGCTACAATGGCCGGTACAAAGAGCTGCGATACCGTGAGGTGGAGCGAATCTCAAAAAGCCGGTCTCAGTTCGGATTGGGGTCTGCAACTCGACCCCATGAAGTCGGAGTCGCTAGTAATCGCAGATCAGCATTGCTGCGGTGAATACGTTCCCGGGCCTTGTACACACCGCCCGTCACGTCACGAAAGTCGGTAACACCCGAAGCCGGTGGCCCAACCCCTTGTGGGAGGGAGCTGTCGAAGGTGGGACTGGCGATTGGGACGAAGTCGTAACAAGGTAGCCGTACCGGAAGGTGCGGCTGGATCACCTCCTTTCTAAGGAGCACTTCTACCGTGTCTCTTTCGGGGGATGCGGTCAGAGGCCAGTATGTGAGCGAGTGTCTCGCACTGGTTGCTCATGGGTGGAACGTTGACTATTCGGTCGGAGTCTCGGCTTGGAGGCTGCTAGTACTGCTCTTGGAGCGTGGAACGTGGTCGTCCGGGGGGATTCCGGTCCGGGCACGCTGTTGGGTCCTGAGGGAACGAGGTTTTCCTCAGTGCCGGCCCCGGTGTAGGTCTGCGGAAGTGGGCTGTGACGGGTGGCTGGTCGTTGTTTGAGAACTGCACAGTGGACGCGAGCATCTGTGGCCAAGTTTTTAAGGGCGCACGGTGGATGCCTTGGCACCAGGAACCGATGAAGGACGTGGGAGGCCGCGATAGGCCCCGGGGAGTCGTCAACCAGGCTTTGATCCGGGGGTGTCCGAATGGGGAAACCCGGCAGTCGTCATGGGCTGTCACCCGCTGCTGAACACATAGGCAGTGTGGAGGGAACGCGGGGAAGTGAAACATCTCAGTACCCGCAGGAAGAGAAAACAACCGTGATTCCGGGAGTAGTGGCGAGCGAAACTGGATGAGGCCAAACCGTATGCGTGTGAGACCCGGCAGGGGTTGCGTATGCGGGGTTGTGGGGTTGCTCTTCCACGGTCTGCCGGCCGTGGGGCGAGTGAGAAACCGTATGGATAGGCGAAGGGCATGCGAAAGGCCTGGCGTAGAGGGTAAGACCCCCGTAGTCGAAATCTGTGCGGCTCGCTTGAGTGATTCCCAAGTAGCACGGGGCCCGAGAAATCCCGTGTGAATCTGGCGGGACCACCCGCTAAGCCTAAATATTCCCTGGTGACCGATAGCGGATAGTACCGTGAGGGAATGGTGAAAAGTACCCCGGGAGGGGAGTGAAATAGTACCTGAAACCGTGTGCCTACAAGCCGTGGGAGCGTCGCTGGCGGGTTTTCCCGTCAGTCGTGACTGCGTGCCTTTTGAAGAATGAGCCTGCGAGTTTGCGGTGTGTTGCGAGGTTAACCCGGGTGGGGTAGCCGTAGCGAAAGCGAGTCCGAAGAGGGCGTTTGAGTAGCACGCTCAAGACCCGAAGCGGGGTGATCTAGCCATGGGCAGGTTGAAGCGGAGGTAAGACTTCGTGGAGGACCGAACCCACCAGGGTTGAAAACCTGGGGGATGACCTGTGGTTAGGGGTGAAAGGCCAATCAAACTCCGTGATAGCTGGTTCTCCCCGAAATGCATTTAGGTGCAGCGTCGTGTGTTTCTTGCCGGAGGTAGAGCACTGGATAGGCGATGGGCCTTACCGGGTTACTGACCTTAGCCAAACTCCGAATGCCGGTAAGTGAGAGCGCGGCAGTGAGACTGTGGGGGATAAGCTCCATGGTCGAGAGGGAAACAGCCCAGAGCATCGACTAAGGCCCCTAAGCGTGCGCTAAGTGGGAAAGGATGTGGAGTCGCAGAGACAACCAGGAGGTTGGCTTAGAAGCAGCCATCCTTGAAAGAGTGCGTAATAGCTCACTGGTCTAGTGATTCCGCGCCGACAATGTAGCGGGGCTCAAGCGTACCGCCGAAGTCGTGTCAATCCAGCATGTGGGTTAACGCCCGCTGGGTTGGGTAGGGGAGCGTCGTCTGCCGGGTGAAGCAGCCGTGGAAGCGAGTTGTGGACGGTTGACGAGTGAGAATGCAGGCATGAGTAGCGATTCACACGTGAGAAACGTGTGCGCCGATTGACCAAGGGTTCCTGGGTCAAGCTGATCTGCCCAGGGTAAGTCGGGACCTAAGGCGAGGCCGACAGGCGTAGTCGATGGATAACCGGTTGATATTCCGGTACCCGCTGTGAAGCGCCCGACATCGAATCCAGTGATGCTAAGCCCGTGAAGCCGCCCGTTGTCGTCTTTGACGTCAGTGGGAGTGGTGGAGCCGGTGGCCCGAGCTGGTAGTAGGTGAGTGATGGGGTGACGCAGGAAGGTAGTCCATCCCGGGCGGTGGTTGTCCCGGGGTAAGGGTGTAGGACGGTGTGTAGGTAAATCCGCATGCCATTGAGTCTGAGACCTGATGCCGAGCCGATTGTGGTGAAGTGGATGATCCTATGCTGTCGAGAAAAGCCTCTAGCGAGTTTCATGGCGGCCCGTACCCTAAACCGACTCAGGTGGTCAGGTAGAGAATACCGAGGCGTTCGGGTGAACTATGGTTAAGGAACTCGGCAAAATGCCCCCGTAACTTCGGGAGAAGGGGGGCCAGTCCTGGTGATGGGCCTTGCGCTCGGAGCTGGGGTTGGCCGCAGAGACCAGCGAGAAGCGACTGTTTACTAAAAACACAGGTCCGTGCGAAGCCGTAAGGCGATGTATACGGACTGACGCCTGCCCGGTGCTGGAACGTTAAGGGGACCGGTTAGCTGGCTTTCGGGCCGGCGAAGCTGAGAACTTAAGCGCCAGTAAACGGCGGTGGTAACTATAACCATCCTAAGGTAGCGAAATTCCTTGTCGGGTAAGTTCCGACCTGCACGAATGGCGTAACGACTTCTCGACTGTCTCAACCATAGGCCCGGTGAAATTGCACTACGAGTAAAGATGCTCGTTTCGCGCAGCAGGACGGAAAGACCCCGGGACCTTTACTACAGTTTGATATTGGTGTTCGGTTCGGCTTGTGTAGGATAGCTGGGAGACTGTGAAGCCTGGACGCCAGTTCGGGTGGAGTCGTCGTTGAAATACCAGTCTGGTCGTGCTGGATGTCTAACCTGGGTCCGTGATCCGGATCAGGGACAGTGTCTGATGGGTAGTTTAACTGGGGCGGTTGCCTCCTAAAGGGTAACGGAGGCGCCCAAAGGTTCCCTCAGCCTGGTTGGCAATCAGGTGTTGAGTGTAAGTGCACAAGGGAGCTTGACTGTGAGACCGACGGGTCGAGCAGGGACGAAAGTCGGGACTAGTGATCCGGCGGTGGCTTGTGGAAGCGCCGTCGCTCAACGGATAAAAGGTACCCCGGGGATAACAGGCTGATCTTCCCCAAGAGTCCATATCGACGGGATGGTTTGGCACCTCGATGTCGGCTCGTCGCATCCTGGGGCTGGAGTCGGTCCCAAGGGTTGGGCTGTTCGCCCATTAAAGCGGTACGCGAGCTGGGTTTAGAACGTCGTGAGACAGTTCGGTCCCTATCCGCTGTGCGCGTAGGAGTCTTGAGAAGGGCTGTCCCTAGTACGAGAGGACCGGGACGGACGAACCTCTGGTGTGCCAGTTGTTCTGCCAAGGGCATGGCTGGTTGGCTACGTTCGGGAGGGATAACCGCTGAAAGCATCTAAGCGGGAAGCCTGCTTCGAGATGAGGGCTCCCACCCACTTGATGGGGTAAGGCTCCCAGTAGATGACTGGGTTGATAGGCCGGATCTGGAAGCCAGGTGACTGGTGGAGGTGACCGGTACTAATAGGCCGAGGGCTTGTCCTCAGGTGCTCGCGTTCACTGTGTTGGTTCTGAAGCAATGAACAGCCGATGGCTGGTTGGTTGATTGTTTCATAGTGTTTCGGTGGTCATAGCGTAGGGGAAACGCCCGGTTACATTCCGAACCCGGAAGCTAAGCCTTACAGCGCCGATGGTACTGCAGGGGGGACCCTGTGGGAGAGTAGGACGCCGCCGGACTATTTTTGGGAAAGGCCCACACCGTACGGTGTGGGCCTTTCTGCATTTCTAGTTGCGGAAACACCGCTGTTTGTGGTCGCGGCAGCCGGAGACGACCCGGACAGGACTGGGCCAGGACAGGGCACATCGAGGTCAGGGCCGGCACCCGCGTCAGAGTCGGCCAGCTGCCTTCAACGCCAGATAGGCGTCCGCCACAGCACCGGCCAGAGTGTCCGGTACTTCGTCGACCACGGTGACCCCCTGGCGCCGCAGGTGTTCCGCGACCCGGTGACGTTCGGTCAGGGCCTGCGCTGCCGCCGCGGCCTCGTACACCGCATTTACAGTTCCCCGAGCCGCGGCCATACGTGCGACCTGCGGATCCGCCACTGAGGCGAGGAGAACCGTGTGCCGCTTGAGGAGTTGAGGCAGCACCGGCATCAGCCCCTCCTCGACAGGCGCCGCGTCCAGTGTCGTCAGCAGCACGATCAGAGACTGCCGTGGTGCCGAACGCAGTGCCGTGGCCGCCAGCCCGTGCGTGTCCGTTTCGACGAGTTCCGGCTCCAGCGTGGCCATGGCGCCCACCAGAGCGGGAAGCAGCTGCCCCGCGTTCTGTCCCTTGACATGGGCACGGACTCGGCGGTCGTAGGCCAGCAGGTCGACACGGTCGCCGGCGCGGGAGGCGAGGGCGGCGAGGAGCAGCGCCGCGTCCATGGCGGCGTCCAGGCGCACAGCGTCGTCCACCCGTCCCGCGGCGGTGCGTCCCGTGTCGAGGACGATCAGGATGTGCCGGTCCCGTTCCGGGCGCCAGGTGCGGACCGCGACCGAGGACTGGCGGGCCGTGGCGCGCCAGTCGATGGAACGGGTGTCGTCGCCCGGCACGTACTCGCGGAGGCTGTCGAACTCCGTGCCCTGTCCACGGACCAGCACACTGGTGCGGCCGTCGAGTTCCCTCAACCGGGCGAGTTTGGCGGGCAGCTGCTTGCGGCTGGGGAAGGCGGGCAGGACTCGTACCGTCCAGGGCACCCGGTGGCTGCCCTGGCGCGCGAACAGGCCGAGAGGACCGTAGGAGCGGATGGTGACCCGATCCGCCTCACGGTCCCCGCGGCGGGTGGGGGTGAGGCGGGTGGTGACACGGCGGCGTTCGCCGGGCGGCACCGTCAGGCGGTGGCGGGAGGCCCGGATCTCCGTACCCGGCTGCCAGCTGCTCGGCGGCCAGGCGTCGCGCAGACGGGCGCGCAGCGGGCGGCGCGAGGGGTTGCTGACCGTGAGGGTCACCTCGGCGCTCTCCCCCAGGCGCACGGAGGTGTCGCCGGTGCGCGACAGACGCAGGCGGCGTACGGGTGCGGCGAGGGCGTAGTCGCAGGCGCAGGCGACGGCCAGAGGTGCGTTGACGGCGAGCAGGCCGGTCCAGCCGGCGTCCCAGATGCCGACGGGTACGGAGCCGAGGGCCGCGAGCAGTGCGGCGCGTCCGGTGAAGCCCATCAGCGCGGCACCGGGACCTGGGCGAGGACCGCGTTGATCACCGAGTCTGTGGTCACGCCTTCCATCTCGGCCTCCGGGCGCAGCTGCACACGGTGGCGCAGCGTGGGCAGGGCCAGGGCCTTGACGTCGTCGGGAATGACGTAGTCGCGGCCGGTCAGCCACGCCCAGGCCCGGGAGGTGGACAGCAGGGCGGTCGCGCCGCGCGGGGAGACGCCGAGAGTCAGGGAGGGCGACTCGCGGGTGGCGCGGCAGATGTCCACGACGTAGGCGGCGATCTCGGGGGAGACGGTGGTCCGGGCGATCGCGGCGCGTGCCGCCCGGAGGTCCGCCGCGCCGGCGACGGGGCGCACGCCGGCGGCGCGCAGGTCGCGTGGGTCGAAACCGGCGGCATGGCGGGTGAGGACGTCGATCTCGTCCTGGCGGGAGGGCAACGGGACGGTCAGTTTCAGCAGGAAGCGGTCGAGCTGCGCCTCGGGGAGCGGATAGGTGCCTTCGTACTCGACCGGGTTCTGGGTGGCGACGACCAGGAACGGCTCGGGGAGGGGACGCGGGGTGCCGTCGACGGTGACCTGGCGTTCCTCCATGGCCTCCAGCAGGGAGGACTGGGTCTTCGGCGGGGTGCGGTTGATCTCGTCGGCGAGCAGGAGATGGGTGAAGACCGGGCCGGGCTGGAAGGAGAACTCGGCGGTGCGGGCGTCGTAGACCAGGGAGCCGGTGACGTCGCTGGGCATCAGGTCCGGGGTGAACTGGACGCGCTTGGTGCCGAGGTCGAGGGCGGCGGCCAGGGCGCGGACGAGGAGGGTCTTGGCGACCCCGGGGACGCCTTCCAGCAGGACGTGGCCGCGGCAGAGCAGCGCGACGACCAGGCCGGTCACGGCGGGATCCTGGCCGACCACGGCCTTGGCGATCTCGGCGCGCAGGGCCTCCAGCGCGGACCGCGCGGTGTCCGCGTCCCCGGGTCGCCCGGCGTTGTCAGTGGTCGGGTCCATCATGGACGGCGTACCTCTCTTTCGACGGCGTCGAGTCGGTCGGCGAGAAGGACAAGGGCCGCGTCGTCGCCGGGCGGCGGGCCGAAGAGCAGGTCGTTCAGGGCCGCCCGTCGCTCGGCGGCAAGCCGGGCGGACAGGGCGGGGAGCAGGGTTTCGGGTGTGTGCGCCTGGGCGGCGGGCACACCCACGAGGGGGGCGAGACGGATGCGGGTGGCGGAGCGGAGAGCGGCGGCCGCGCGGTCGCGGGTGTGGAACGTGCGGTAGAGGCGGGCGCGGCCTTCGGTCGTCTCGGAGGCGCGGATCGCGACGGGAAGCCGTTCGGGCACGAGGGGGCCGAGCCGGCGTGCCCGCCACAGGGCGGCGACGGCGGCGGCGAGGAACAGCTGCAGGGCGGCCCAGAGCCAGCCGGAGGGCAGCAGGTCGAAGAAGCTGCGCTGCCCGGTGCGGGGGGCGGTGTCGTCGGCGAGCGAGGGGAGGTACCAGACCAGATGGGGGCGGGAGCCGAGGAGCTGCAGGGCGAGCGAGGCGTTGCCGTGGTCGCCGAGGTGCTTGTTGAGGAGGATGTCGGGGGAGCCGAGGACGACGGTGTCACCGCCGCGCGGCCGGGCGAGGCGCAGCAGGGTGGGCAGGCCGTCGTCGGGGTAGCAGGAGTCGGTGGCCGGGGCGGTGGTGGAGTAGCGGATGCCGCCGGTGTCGGCGTCGCCCGCACGCCGGGCGGCGGGGAACGCGCACGCGGGGTCGAGGGTGGTGCGGGTGCTGCGGGTCCGGGCGGCGGTGACGCCCGGGACGAGGCCGCCGGCGGAAGGGGCGCCCGGGGCGACGAGGACGGTGCGTCCGCCGGCGGAGTCGATCGCGGTGCGCAGCAGGTTCTGCTGGTCGCGGGTGAGCAGGTCGGGGGTGGCGACCAGCAGGGTGGTGTCGGGGTCGGCCGCGGCGCGGGCCTCGTCGAGGGTGGTGACCACGCGGGTGGTCACGCCGTGCTCGTCGAGCAGGGCGGCGACGGCACGGCTGCCGTAGGGGTCGGCGGAGCGGGGGTCGAGCATGCCGTGCCGGCCGTCGGAGCGCAGGGCGGCGATGACAGCCGCGGCGGCGAGGAGGACGACGAGCGCGAGCACGATGCCGCGCGTGCGGGTCCACACCTGGCGGGCGGTGGGCGACACCGAGGTGGGCGGGGGCGTGTGCATGGTGGCGTCGGCCGTCATCCGGTGGCTCCGCGGTGGGTGACGTGGCCGGTGCCGGCCGGTTCGGGTCTGGTGCGCCGCAGGTCCCGGTCCAGGTCGGCGATGCGGCGGTACATCTGCTCGGTGGCGGTGCGTCCGCCGTACGTGACGTCGTCGAAGTCCCGGGCGGCGGCGCGCAGCCGGTCCGCGTGCGCGGGCAGCACGCGGCCCGCCTCCCCGGCGGCCTCGTCGGCGGTGCGGCCGGGGCGGACGTCCAGCAGAGCGCGTTCCTCCAAGGAGCGGACGAGGGCCCGCATGCCGTCCTGGACGGCCTGGTTCCAGTGGCCCTGGGCCGCGTGGGCCTCTGCTGCCGCGCGGTGTTCGGCGGCGCTGCGGGGGCGGTCTGCGAACAGGGCGGGGGAGGAGACGGACGTGCGGCGGGGAGTGCCCAGGCGCCACCACAGGGCGCCCGCCGCGGCCAGGACGGCGACGATCACGACGACGAGGCCGGTGGCGCCGCCCGGGGTCGCGGCCGAGGCATGGTCGAACAGGCTGCCGATCCAGTCCCAGAGGCGGTCGAGGGCGCGTTGCAGCAGCCCGGGGTCGTTCTCGTGGTACATCCGCTTGGACAGCTCGTGCCGGGCGGCCTCCCGCGCGGGGTCGCGCGGAAGGGTCACCGGCGGCTCGTCCGAGCCGTCCTGCCGTGCGGACGCAACGGCGCCCAGCAGTCCGTGCGCGGTCGGCGGCGCCCACAGCACGGTGAGCACTCCCCCCTCGAGGCTCACCGCATCAGCTCCCCGTGCCGGACGGGCCGGAACCGTAGTCCTGTATGCCGGCGGCGCGGGCCAGTTCCAGGTCGAGGGCCTCGCGGCGGATGCGCTGGTCGATGTAGAGCAGCACGGTGACCCCGGCGGTGATCGGCAGCACGATCGTGGAGCCGATCACCGCCCCGATGCCGTTGATGACGAGGTACGCCCAGCCCAGGCTGCCGCCGGTGCCGTCGAGCAGCCCGGTGACGCCGTCGCCGGCGAAGGCCATGGCGAAGAGGCTGAAGGGGACGCCGATGACGGCCGAGACGAGGTAGGCGATGGCGGAGGCCAGCAGCTGGATGCCGAAGATGCGCCACCAGGAGCCGCGGACCAGCTTCACCGAGCGGCCCAGCGCCTTCTTGATGCCCTGCTTCTCCAGCATGAGCGCGGGAGAGGCCAGGGACAGCCGGACCGCCACCCACACGGCGACGATCGCCGCGGCGAAGCCGCCCAGCGCGGCGAGCGCGATGCCGGCCTCCGTCTGTCCGGCGACGGCGATCAGTACACCGGGCAGCGCGCCCACGGCGACGATGCCGAGACCGATGAGCGTCACCACGATGATCAGGCCGAACAGCCGGAGCACCTGAGGACGGGACTCGTGCCAGGCCTCGCCGACGGTCACCGGCCGGCCGAGCACCGCCCGACTGGTGACGGCGGTGAGCAGGGCCGTGGCCAGCACGGTGCCGATCATGGACACCAGGGCGACGACACCGGAGCCGAGCAGGGTGTTCCGCACAGCGCGCAGGATCTCGTCCGCGGCGGCGTCCGGGTCGGTGAGGACGCCGCCGCCGGTGAGGCCGTCGAGGGCCAGGCCCTGCACCAGGACGACGACGATCTCGGTGACGACGGCGACGACCAGGGAGATGCCGAGCACGGTGCGCCAGTGGGTGCGCAGCATCGTCACCGCGCCGTCGAGGATCTCGCCGACACCGAGCGGGCGCAGCGGGATGATGCCCGGCTTGGCCGCGGGCGGCGGCCCGCCCCAGCCGGCTCCCCAGCCCGTGCCCCAGCCGCCGGAGCCGCCCGGACCGCCGTACCCGCCGCCCGGCGGCGGCCCGCCCCAGCCGCCGGGGCCGGGAGGCGGTGGCGGCACCTGGCCGGGGGGCGGGGTCCCGCCGGGGGCGGTCCACTGGCCGGGCGGCGGCTGCTGCGCGGACCACTTCGCGCCCGTGCCCTGCGCCGGTGCCTCCGGCTCGTTCGCGGGCTGTGCGGGGCGTGCGGCGTCCTGCTCCGGGCGGCCGGTGTCGCCGGCGTGGCCGGACGGCTGCTCTTCGGGCCGGGGGGATCCGGGCGAGGCCCAGCCCGGAGTGTCGTTCATCGTCGCTCCTTCACGGTGCCCGTCCGCGGTCGCGGCGGCGGCAGGTCGGCTGCCATCGTGCCATGGGGTGGTCTTCGGCGGACCGGCCGCGGTGGGGGCGGTGCCACTTCTTCAATTGTCCGCGCGCCGAAGGGAAGACTGGCGGCATGGCTGATCAGTTCGCGCAGACCCGTCGAGAGGGCCGTCCGGCGGGCACGCCGGTCATCCGCTGGCAGGAGCCGCCGGAGGGCCCCGTCGTGGTCCTGCTCGACCAGACCCGGCTGCCCGCCGAGGAGGTCGAGCTGGTGTGCACCGACGCACCGGCCCTGGTCGAGGCGATCCGGTCGCTGGCCGTGCGGGGCGCACCGCTGCTCGGCATCGCCGGGGCGTACGGCGTCGCGCTCGCCGCCGCCCGCGGCTTCGACGTGGAGGACGCCGCGCGGGCCCTGGAGAACGCCCGGCCGACCGCGGTGAACCTCTCGGTCGGGGTGCGCCGGGCGCTCGCCGCCTACCGGGCCGCGCTCGCCGCAACCGGCGATCCCCGCCGGGCGGCGCCGGCGGCGCTGGCCGCGGCGCGGCAGCTGCACCAGGAGGACGCCCGGGCCAGTGCCCGGATGGCCGAGCACGGGCTGGCGCTGCTGGACGAACTGCTCCCCGGCGGCTCGCACCAGATCCTCACCCATTGCAACACCGGGTCCCTGGTGTCGGGCGGGGAGGGCACCGCGTTCGCCGTGGCCCTCGCCGCGCACCGCGCGGGCCGGCTGCGTCGGCTGTGGGTGGACGAGACACGGCCGCTGCTGCAGGGCGCCCGGCTGACGGCGTACGAGGCGGCCCGCAACGGGATGGCGTACACCCTGCTCACCGACAACGCCGCCGGGTCGCTGTTCGCGGCGGGCGAGGTGGACGCGGTGCTGGTGGGCGCGGACCGCATCGCGGCCGACGGTTCGGTGGCGAACAAGGTGGGCAGTTATCCGCTGGCGGTGCTGGCGCGCTACCACCATGTGCCGTTCGTCGTGGTGGCCCCGGTGACGACGGTGGACCCGGACACCCCGGACGGAGCGTCCGTCGAGATCGAGCAGCGTCCCGGCCACGAGGTCACCGAGCTCATGGCTCCGCAGGCGCCGGTGACGGTGGCGGGCGGGGGCCTGCCGGTGGCGCCGCTCGGCACGCAGGCCTACAACCCGGCCTTCGACGTGACCCCGCCGGAACTGGTCACCGCGATCGTCACCGAGGACGGCGTGGTCTCCCCGGTGACCGCGGCCGGCCTCGCCGAACTGTGCGCGCGTTCGCGGGCGTCGACGGCCGGTCAGCGGCCGTGACCGCTGCGTGACGTCCGGACGGCGGCGGCCGCCGGTTCTCGGGCCGAAGCAGACAGTGGCGACCCCTGCGGCTATCGTCACAGGCCAGTGACCTGCCTCACCAGCGCCCCTGAGACCGTTACGAGAATGGGATGATGTCGTTTATGAAGGGACGAGTCCTTGTCGTCGACGACGACACCGCACTGGCCGAGATGCTCGGGATCGTACTGCGTGGTGAGGGTTTCGAGCCGTCGTTCGTGGCCGACGGCGACAAGGCGCTGGCCGCTTTCCGCGAGACCAAGCCCGACCTGGTGCTGCTGGACCTGATGCTGCCCGGCCGGGACGGCATAGAGGTGTGCCGGCTGATCCGCGCGGAGTCCGGGGTGCCGATCGTGATGCTGACGGCCAAGAGCGACACCGTGGACGTCGTCGTGGGCCTGGAGTCCGGTGCCGACGACTACATCGTCAAGCCGTTCAAGCCCAAGGAGCTGGTGGCCCGCATCCGGGCGCGGCTGCGCAGGTCGGAGGAGCCGGCGCCGGAGCAGCTCACCATCGGCGACCTCGTCATCGACGTGGCCGGGCACTCCGTGAAGCGGGACGGCAAGTCCATCGCGCTGACCCCGCTGGAGTTCGACCTGCTGGTGGCGCTGGCCCGCAAGCCGTGGCAGGTGTTCACGCGCGAGGTGCTGCTGGAGCAGGTGTGGGGTTACCGGCACGCGGCCGACACGCGTCTGGTGAACGTGCACGTCCAGCGGCTTCGGTCGAAGGTGGAGAAGGACCCGGAGAAGCCCGAGATCGTGGTGACCGTCCGTGGTGTCGGCTACAAGGCCGGGCCGAGCTGACGTGACCGGGGACGGTGCCGCTTCGGTGTCCGGGCGCACCGGAGCCCACGCCGGACGGTCCGCGGGCCGGGACGGCGCGGGCTCCTTCTGGGCGGGTCTGCTGGAGGGCGGGCTGCTGCACGGCGGTGTGCAGGGCAGCCCGATCCTGCGGCTGCTGCTGCGCTGGGTGCGCCGTCCGCTGCTGCCGGTCATACGGCTGTGGCGGCGCAACATCCAGCTGAAGGTGGTCGTCACCACGCTGCTGATGTCGCTGGGCGTGGTGCTGCTGCTCGGCTTCGTGGTCATCGGGCAGGTGCGCAACGGCCTGCTCGAGGCCAAGGTGAAGGCGTCGCAGAGCCAGGCCACCGGCGGATTCGCGGTGGCCAAGCAGAAGGCCGACGAGGCGGCGGCGGGCACGTCCGACGACGGCACCGGCCGGGACGGCCACTCCTCGCAGAACGTCATCTCCTGGATGAGCGAGCTGGTGCTGTCGCTGTCCAGCGGCGGCCAGGGCGCCTTCGACGTGGTCACGCTGCCCACCGGGGACGAGAGCGGCGGCGGACGCGGCCCGCGCGCCTCCGGGCAGGTGGACCCGACCGCCAGCGTCCCCGCCGACCTGCGGGCCCGGATCAACGCCAGCACCACCGCCGCACAGAGCTACACCCGGATCGTCTACAAGGACACCGACAAGAAGCCGGAGCCCGCGCTCGTCATCGGCAAGCGGGTCGACGACCCCAACGGCGACCCGTACGAGCTGTACTACCTCTTCCCGCTGACGCAGGAGGAGAAGTCGCTCAGCCTGGTCAAGGGCACCCTGGCCACGGCGGGTCTGTTCGTCGTCGTGCTGCTCGGGGCGATCGCGTGGCTGGTGGTGCGGCAGGTGGTCACACCGGTGCGGATGGCCGCCGGGATCGCCGAGCGGCTGTCGGCCGGACGTCTGCAGGAGCGGATGAAGGTCACCGGCGAGGACGACATCGCGCGCCTGGGCGAGGCGTTCAACAAGATGGCCCAGAACCTCCAGCTGAAGATCAACCAGCTGGAGGACCTGTCGCGGATGCAGCGCCGGTTCGTCTCCGACGTCTCGCACGAGCTGCGCACCCCGCTGACGACCGTGCGGATGGCGGCCGACGTCATCCACGAGGCGCGGGACACCTTCGACCCGGTCACGGCGCGTTCGGCGGAGCTGCTCGCCGACCAGCTCGACCGGTTCGAGTCGCTGCTGGCCGACCTGCTGGAGATCAGTCGCTTCGACGCCGGCGCGGCGGCGCTGGAGGCCGAGCCGGTCGACCTGCGCGACGTCGTGCGGCGCGTGGTCAGCGGCGCGGAACCGCTCGCCGAGCGCAAGGGCACGGTGATCCGGGTCGTCGGCGACCAGCAGCCCGTGGTGGCCGAGGCCGACGCCCGCCGGGTGGAGCGCATCCTGCGCAATCTCGTCGTCAACGCCGTCGAGCACGGCGAGGGCCGGGACGTCGTCGTCCGGCTCGCCGCCGCCGGCGGTGCGGTCGCGGTCGCGGTCCGCGACTACGGCGTCGGGCTCAAACCGGGCGAGGCCGCACGCGTCTTCAACCGTTTCTGGCGGGCCGACCCGGCCCGCGCGCGGACCACCGGCGGCACCGGGCTGGGGCTGTCGATCGCTCTGGAGGACGCCCGGCTGCACGGCGGCTGGTTGCAGGCGTGGGGCGAGCCGGGCGGCGGCTCGCAGTTCCGGCTGACGCTGCCGCGCACCGCCGACGAGCCGCTGCGGGGCTCGCCCATACCGCTGGAGCCGCTGGACTCGCGGCGCAACCGGGCGCTGCGCGGCGCCGGCCTGCCCGGCGACGGCAAGCGGGCCACCGTCCCCGCGCAGGCGACCGGCGAGCGGGCGCTGCCGCCGGGCCGGGAGACGACGGCCGACCGGAAGACCGGGACCGACCGGGAGGCCGGGACCGGCCGCGAGGCGCAGGGCGAACGGGAACCGGGGGACGAACGGGCACCGAAGGGCGACCGGGCTCCCGCGACCGTTCCGTCGGCCGGAGCGGCGGCGCCGGACCGCGGCGCACCGGTGGTGCCCCGGCCCGCCTCGGGCGCCCGGCCGCAGTCGGCCGCACCCGCGTCCGCGAGCCGGCCGGCGACGGAGCAGACCACGCGCACCGCAGAACCCGGGGCGGCAGGAGCACGGGACACGGCGCGGGAAGGGGAGGCATTCGGTGGGCGCTGACCGCGAGGGGGGCGCATGGCGGCGGTCGATGCGCGCGCTGGCCTGCACCGGTGCCGGGGTGATGCTGCTGTCGGCGTGTGCCTCGATGCCCGACAGCGGAGACCTGCGTGATGTGGAGTCCACACCGCGCCAGGACGCCGAGGTCCGCGTCTTCGCACTGCCGCCGCGGGAGGACGCACCGCCCTCGGAGATCGTGCAGGGCTTCCTGGAGGCGCTGACCAGCGACGACCCGCAGTACACGACGGCACGCCAGTATCTGACCGGCACCGCCGCGCGGCGATGGACCCCGGAGGAGTCCACGACCGTGCTCTCCGACGGGCCGGACATCCGGGTCGACCGCACCACGGCACGGGAGGACGGCGACGCCTACGCCTTCACCCTGACCGGCACCGCGGTGGCACGGCTGGACCAGCAGCAGGCGTACACGCCGCTGCACGGCCACTACAGCCAGCCGGTGCACCTGATCCGGGACGCGAAGACCGGGCAGTGGCGTATCGACCGGCTCCCGCAGGGCGTCGTCATGGGGCGGTCGGACTTCCAGCGCAACTACGTCTCCGTCGACAAGTACTACTTCGCCTCCGGCAGCCAGGACGGGACGACGGCGACGGGACCGGTGACGGCCGTCGCCGACCCGGTGTACGTGCGGCGGCGGGTGGACGCGATGACACAGATGGTGCGGTCCCTGCTGGCCGGGCCCACCCGCTGGCTCTCACCGGTGGTCGTGTCGAGTTTCCCGCAAGGATCGGCGCTGCGCGCGGGCGTCACCACGCTGACCCCCGACGACCAGAACCGGCTCACGGTGCCGCTCAACGACAGGGCCTCCCGGGCCGGGCAGCGGCAGTGCCGGCAGATGGCGACGCAGCTGCTGTTCACCCTGCAGAACCTCACGCCCACCGTGGACACCGTCACGCTGGAGCGGACCGACGGGACCACGCTGTGCACGCTCGGCGAGGACCGCGCCGAGACCGTGGCCACCCGCGGTTCGCTGCGCAAGCCGGAGTACTTGTACTTCCTGGACGACGAGCAGCGGCTCGTCCGGCTCGCCGCGGGCACCACCGGCACCGTCCCGGACCCGGTGCCCGGCCCGCTGGGTGAGGGCCTGCAGCGACTGACCTCGGCGGCCGTGTCCTGGGACGAGCGCACCGCGGCCGGGGTGAGCGCCGACAAGTCGGCGCTGTTCGTCGCGCGGCTGGCACCCGGCGGCACCCTCGGCGAGCCGGTGGTGCGCAGCCAGGGCGCGTCGGAGAACGACCGGCTCACCCCGCCCAGCTGGGACGAGCACGGCGACCTGTGGGTGGCCGACCGCGACCCGCGACGGCCGCGGCTGCTGATGCTGGAGCACGGTGCGGGCCGGCCGAACGAGGTGCGGGTGCCCGGCCTGGACGGGCGCATCGACGCGGTACGGGTGGCGGCCGACGGCGTGCGGATCGCGCTCGTCGTGGAACACGCGGACACCACCCGATCCCTGCTGATCGGGCGGATCGAGCGGGCGGCCGGGAGCACTCCGGTGGTGTCGGTGCTGGACCTCAGGCCCGCGGCGCCCGAGCTGGAGGACGTCACCGCCATGTCGTGGGCGGGCGACAGCCGGCTCGTGGTGGTCGGACGCGAGCAGGGCGGGGTGCAGACGATGCGGTACGTCCAGGTCGACGGCTCCACACCGCAGGGCCCCTCGCCCGCCGCGCTGACCGGTGTGCAGTCGGTCGCCGCGACCGCCGACGGGCGGCTGCCGCTCGTGGCGTACTCGGAGGACGGCATCGTCCGGCTGCCGTCCGGGGCGCAGTGGCAGAAGGTGGTCAAGGACGGCTCGGCCCCGGTGTATCCCGGCTGAGCCCTGCTCCGCGCAGGTGCCCGCGCCCCGGGGACCGGCCCTCTCACTGACGCCGGCACCCGGAGTCCGGCTCTCCACACCGACGTCCGCACCCGGGCCCCGGCCCGGCGGTCACCCGTGCGGGTGATGCAGATGCGGACGCGCGCGGCGTTGTCCACAGGCCTTCACGCCCGTTGTCCACAGCGGTGGCCGGGGTGCCGTGGCGTTGGCAGAGTGGAGCCATGCGCGGGTGGTGGCAGGACCTGACCGACCTGGTGCTGCCGGCCGAGTGTGCGGGCTGCGGCACGCCGCGTACGGTGCTGTGTCCCCGGTGCCGTGCCGCCCTGGCGGGCGGGGTGCCGCGGCGGGTGCGGCCGGTGCCCGAGCCGCCGGGTCTCCCGGCCGTGTACGCGGCGGCCGCGTATGCGGACGAAGTACGGGCGGCCGTGCTCGCCCACAAGGAACGCGGCCTGATCTCCCTCGCCGCTCCGCTGGGAGCCGCCCTGGCCGGCGCGGTGCGGGCCGGGCTGCGCGGGACGGCGGCCGGACCGCCCGGCACGACGGGCGCGCCGGGTGGGCACGGCGCCGGGCCGGCAGGGGGAGGCCGCGCGCCGGTGCTGCTCGTGCCGGTGCCCTCGGCGCGGCAGGCCGTACGGGCCCGCGGCCACGATCCGACACGGCGGATCGCACTCGCCGCTGCGGCCGGGCTGCGCCGCGGCGGTGTCGCGGCCCGCGTACTGGCCGTGCTGCGGCAGCGGCGCGGGGTGTCCGACCAGTCGGGGCTGGGCTCCCGGCAGCGTCGGGAGAACCTCACCGGGGCGCTCACCACGGCCCCGCACGGCGCCGCCCTGCTGCGGGCCGGACCGGTCGTGCTGGTCGACGACCTGATGACCACGGGCACGTCACTGGCGGAAGCGGCACGCGCGGTGACGTCGGCCGTGTACGCCGCGCGGGTCAGGGAAGAGATGGAGGCATACAGAACGGGACGGTCGCGGAAGGAGGGGAACCCGGTGTATCGCGCATCGGAAATGCGGAGAGCGTACGGCGCCGGTCATGTGATCTGCGCGGCCGTCGTCGCGGCCTCGCCGGATTCCGTCGTCGAAAATCAGGAACTGACAAAAAACGTGCATCGTTGCAGGTAAGAGAGCGTCATTTCACCTGAACGGAGGTACCTCAGGGTAGAGGGTGACGCCGTCCGCCCGTGCGAGATATGTTCAGTCGTGAGGGAAAGGCAACGGCCGTTCCCCTCATATCGGAATGCCGTGCCGCGGGTTTGCGATATTTCGCGCACGACCGCGGGCAGTGCGTTTCTCGCCCCACGGGCAAGGAGGTGGACGTCACCGAGTCCGAGGTTCCGGAGGTGACCGGAACCAGGTGCACAAGGGAGATGCTCCGCCGCCCGGGCGGAGCGCTCCGGGAACGGAGTTCTGCGTGGACATCGTCGTCAAGGGCCGCAAGACAGAGGTGCCCGAGCGGTTCCGCAAGCACGTGGTCGAGAAGCTGAACCTGGAGAAGATCCAGAGGCTCGATGCCAAGGTGATCAGCCTCGACGTCGAGGTGTCCAAGGAGCCCAACCCCCGGCAGGCCGACCGCTGCGACCGAGTGGAGATCACGCTTCGCTCCCGCGGTCCGGTGATCCGGGCGGAGGCGGCCGCCAGCGATCCGTACGCGGCGCTCGATCTGGCAGCGGAGAAGCTGGGCGCCCGGCTGCGCAAGCAGCACGACAAGCGCTTCTCCCGCCGAGGCGCACGGCGGGTCCCCGCGTCCGAGGTACCCGACCACGTCCCGGGCGTGGCCACCTTGAACGGCACCGGCGCGACCGGCGGTGAGGAGAAGAAGGAACAGGTCCCCACCAAGAAGGTCGGATCGCTCGAGGTGCAGGGCGAGGGGCCGCTCGTCGTCCGCGAGAAGACCCACGTCGCCGCTCCGATGACCCTCGACCAGGCGCTGTACGAGATGGAGCTGGTCGGACACGACTTCTATCTGTTCGTCGACTCCGAGACCAAGGAACCGAGCGTCGTCTACCGGAGGCACGCCTACGACTACGGCGTGATCCACCTCAGGACGGACACGATGGTCACCCAGCAACACTCTCCCGAGGCGGGCGGCACGCTCGGCGGCTGACCCGCCCGGCCGACCCCGGAGCCGGTGCCCCTGGTGCGCGCGTGCGCCCCCAGGGGCACCGGTGCGACTCCCGCGCGCTTCTGCGCGCACCGCTTGTTCACCGCATCGTCCGCCCGACATGAAATCATGGCCGCAACGGCTCAACAGGCAGGCCGTTGCCTTGGGTTGGCCACGGCACCGCACACCAGGCCACAGCCTCAGGGGGAGGAAGCAACGATGACGGACACCTTCGGACCGATGCGGGACGAGGAGGCCGACGGCGGTGCCGCCGGCGCGGGCCCGGACACGGGCACGTCCCGCAAGGAGCCGATCAGAGTCCTTGTCGTGGACGACCACGCCCTCTTCCGGCGCGGCCTGGAGATCGTGCTCGCCGCCGAGGAGGACATCCAGGTCGTCGGGGAGGCGGGCGACGGTGCCGAGGCCGTGGAGAAGGCGGCCGACCTGCTCCCGGACATCGTGCTGATGGACGTGCGGATGCCGAAACGGGGCGGCATCGAGGCATGCACCTCCATCAAGGAGGTCGCCCCCAGCGCGAAGATCATCATGCTGACGATCAGCGACGAGGAAGCCGACCTCTACGACGCGATCAAGGCCGGGGCGACCGGATACCTGCTCAAGGAGATCTCCACCGACGAGGTGGCCACCGCCATCCGGGCGGTGGCCGACGGCCAGTCGCAGATCAGTCCCTCCATGGCGTCGAAGCTGCTCACCGAGTTCAAATCGATGATCCAGCGCACCGACGAGCGCCGCCTGGTCCCCGCCCCCCGGCTGACCGACCGGGAGCTGGAGGTCCTCAAGCTGGTGGCCACCGGGAAGAACAACCGGGACATCGCCAAGGAGCTGTTCATCTCCGAGAACACCGTGAAGAACCACGTCCGCAACATCCTGGAGAAGCTCCAGCTGCACTCCCGGATGGAAGCGGTGGTCTACGCGATGCGGGAGAAGATCCTCGAGATCCGGTAGCCGCGACCACCTCCCCGCGGACGGTCACCGGCCGACTGCGCGGAACAGGCAACCGCACCTGACGCAGCGGGCCGCCCGGCGACGCCGTTGCGTCAGGCCGACAGGCGGGCCAGTTCGCGCTCCAGCGGCGCCCGCAGCTCGGGGGCATCCACCCGTTCGACGCGGACATCGGTGCAGTCCACCCAGCTCGCCGCCTCCACCAGAGCCCGCGCCACCGCCGGCACGGCCTTGATGCCGTCCACGGTGACCTGCCTGGCCACCAGGGTCCGGCCCGCGCGAGCCGGGTCCACCCGCCCGACCAGCCGGCCCCCGGCCAGCACGGGCATCGCGTAGTAGCCGTGGACCCGCTTGTGCCGGGGCACATACGCCTCCAGCCGGTGGGTGAACCCGAAGATCCGCTCGGTGCGCGCCCGCTCCCAGATCAGTGAGTCGAACGGGGACAGCAAGGTGGTGCGGTGCCGGCCGCGCGGCGGCGTCGCGAGCGCCTCCGGGTGCGCCCAGGCCGGCCTGCCCCAGCCCTCGACCCGGACCGGCACCAGCCCCGAGTCCGCGATCACCGCGTCGACCTGCTCGCCCTTGAGCCGGTAGTAATCGGCGATGTCCGCCCTGGTTCCCACGCCCAGCGCCCGGCCGGCCAGCCCGACCAGGCGGCGCAGGCACTCGGCGTCGTCCAGATCGTCGTGCAGCAGCTC
The DNA here is from genome assembly GCF_045209695.1 of Streptomyces thermoviolaceus. Lineage (NCBI taxonomy): Bacteria > Bacillati > Actinomycetota > Actinomycetes > Kitasatosporales > Streptomycetaceae > Streptomyces > Streptomyces thermoviolaceus. Next base: position 3,792,413 of record NZ_CP109280.1, read on the forward strand.
CCGCGGGACGGCACGCTCGGCCAGGTCGTAGACCCGCTTCCAGCCGCGCCGCTGGACGCACACCACCTCGCCGTACATCAGCGCCCGCTCGACGGCGACCTTCGCGCCGGACCAGTCCCACCACTCGCTGGTCCGCTTGGCCCCGCCCAGCTCCGTCGCGGTCAGCGGTCCCTCGGCCCGCACCTGCTTGACGACCTGCTCGTACACCTCGTCGGGCAGCTCGTGGTTCCAGTGCGGGCGGTTGCGGTAGGCGCGGCGGCGGAAGGCGAAGTGCGGCCACTCCTCGATGGGCAGGATGCACGCGGCGTGCGCCCAGTACTCGAAGGCGTGCGGACCGGCCGGGGCGGCGCCGTCACCGGCGGCGGTCCAGTAGGCGTCGTGCACCGTCCTGCGGCCGACCGCGCCCAGCCGGGCGTAGGGGATCAGCTCATGGGAGCGGGCGAGCACGGAGATGGTGTCGAGCTGGATCGCACCGAGGCCGCGCAGTATGCCGCGCACGCCGGCACGCCGGTCCGGTGCGCCGAGGAAGCCCTGGGCCCGCAGGACGATGCGGCGGGCCTCGTCCGCCGAGAGGTCGATGGTGGGGCGTGGGAGCGTCGTCATGCGTGCACGATAGGAGCGCCCACTGACAAGGGCGTCCGACCTGCGACGTTCCCCGGCCGGCGCCCGGCCCACGGACTTCCGGCCCCCGGACTCCCGACCCCCGGAGTCCCGGACTCCCGGACTCCCGGGACCTCGGGACGGTCGGACTCCAGGACGCCGGTCCGGCCGGTCAGGCCGGGATCAGTGCCGGTCGGGAGCCGGCAGATACGGCGACGTCGACGGCAGGCCCAGATCCGAGGGCAGCAGCGACCCCACCCAGCAGTCCCGGCGCACCCCGTGGTGGTCGTGCGCGCAGCGCAGGACGCCCTCGACGGTGAACCCGACCCGTTCGGCCACCCGACGGGAGGCCGTGTTGCCGACCTCGGCGCGCCACTCCAGACGGTCGACGGAGAGCCGGGTGAAGGCCCAGCGGGCCACGGCACGCGCCGCCTCGGTCATGTAGCCGTTGCCCCGGTGCGCCCTCGCACACCAATACCCGATCGACGCCGTGCCCTCGGAGCCCCGGTGCAGGGACATCGCACCCACCAGGTCCCCGTCGGGGCTGCCGAGGAAGAGGCCGAAGGTGCACGCCGAGCCGTCGGCCCAGGCCCTCGGGACGACCTGCTCGGTGAAGATCCGTGCATGCTCGGGCAGGTAGGGGGAGGGGAGCGTGACCCAGCGCTGGATCTCCGGGTCCCGGGCCGCGACGTACACCGCGTCGGTGTCCTGCGGCCGGAAGGTGCGCAGCACGAGGCGGTCGGTGGTGAGCGTCACGGGGTCCACCCGGCCGATTGTGCGACCGCGGAGTGTCGCCGCGCCATGCTTCCGTCCGCACGGGCCGCAGGACGGGCGACTTCCGCGCGCCGACCGGAAGGAGAAGCGGCGATCACGATTCGCGCACATCACGGGCGGTCCGCGGCACCATCGGCCCTCCCGGGACGTTGTCCTCTGTGAAGGCGACGTGCCACAGCCCGACGAGTGCCCTTCCGGCAGGCCCTCCCGGCGCGGCCGTGTCCTCGCATACGATGGCCGTTGCTCAGCAGCGCCACATGGAAACAGACCGTCCCAGGCCCGACCGGCAAGGAGACCCACTCCCGTGTCCGTCCTCTCGAAGATCATGCGTGCAGGCGAAGGCAAGATCCTGCGCAAGCTGCACCGCATCGCGGACCAGGTCAACTCCATCGAAGAGGACTTCATCGACCTCTCCGACGCCGAGCTGCGGGCCCTCACCGACGAGTACAAGCAGCGCTACGCCGACGGCGAGAGCCTGGACGACCTGCTGCCCGAGGCTTTCGCCACGGTGCGCGAGGCGGCCAAGCGCGTCCTCGGCCAGCGGCACTACGACGTGCAGCTGATGGGCGGCGCCGCCCTGCACATGGGCTATGTGGCCGAGATGAAGACCGGTGAGGGCAAGACCCTCGTGGGCACCCTGCCCGCGTATCTGAACGCCATCTCGGGCGACGGCGTGCACATCGTGACGGTCAACGACTACCTGGCCGAGCGCGACTCCGAGCTGATGGGCCGCGTGCACCGGTTCCTCGGCCTGACCGTCGGCTGCATCCTCGCCAACATGACGCCGGCCCAGCGCCGCGAGCAGTACGCCTGCGACATCACCTACGGCACGAACAACGAGTTCGGCTTCGACTACCTGCGCGACAACATGGCCTGGTCCAAGGACGAGCTGGTCCAGCGCGGGCACAACTTCGCCATCGTCGACGAGGTCGACTCCATCCTCATCGACGAGGCCCGTACGCCGCTGATCATCTCCGGCCCGGCCGACCAGGCCACCAAGTGGTACAGCGACTTCGCCAAGCTGGTCACCCGGCTCAAGCGCGGCGAGGCCGGCAACCCGCTCAAGGGCATCGAGGAGACCGGCGACTACGACGTCGACGAGAAGAAGCGCACCGTCGCCATCCACGAGTCCGGCGTCACCAAGGTCGAGGACTGGCTGGGCATCGACAACCTCTACGAGTCGGTGAACACCCCGCTGGTCGGCTACCTCAACAACGCCATCAAGGCCAAGGAGCTGTTCAAGCGCGACAAGGACTACGTCGTCATCAACGGCGAAGTCATGATCGTCGACGAGCACACCGGCCGTATCCTCGCCGGCCGCCGCTACAACGAGGGCATGCACCAGGCGATCGAGGCGAAGGAAGGGGTGGAGATCAAGGACGAGAACCAGACGCTCGCCACGATCACCCTGCAGAACTTCTTCCGCCTCTACAAGAAGCTGTCCGGCATGACCGGTACGGCGATGACCGAGGCCGCCGAGTTCCACCAGATCTACAAGCTCGGCGTGGTCCCGATCCCGACCAACCGGCCGATGATCCGCAAGGACAACCCGGACCTGATCTACCGCACCGAGGCGGCCAAGTTCGCGGCGGTCGTCGACGACATCGCCGAGAAGCACGCCAAGGGCCAGCCGGTCCTGGTCGGCACCACCTCCGTCGAGAAGTCGGAGTACCTGTCGCAGCAGCTCACCAAGCGCGGCATCCCGCACGAGGTGCTCAACGCCAAGCACCACGAGCGCGAGGCGCAGATCGTCGCCCAGGCGGGCCGCAAGGGCGCCGTGACCGTGGCGACGAACATGGCGGGCCGCGGTACGGACATCAAGCTCGGCGGCAACCCCGAGGACCTCGCCGAGGCGGAGCTGCGGCAGCGCGGCCTCGACCCGGAGGAGCACATCGAGGAGTGGGCCGCGGCCCTGCCCGAGGCGCTCGAGCGGGCCGAGGCGGCCGTCAAGGCCGAGAAGGAGGAGGTCGAGAAGCTCGGCGGCCTCTACGTGCTCGGCACCGAGCGGCACGAGTCCCGCCGGATCGACAACCAGCTGCGCGGCCGGTCCGGCCGTCAGGGCGACCCGGGCGAGTCCCGCTTCTACCTCTCCCTCGGCGACGACCTGATGCGCCTGTTCAAGGCGCAGATGGTCGAGCGCGTGATGTCGATGGCCAACGTCCCCGACGACGTGCCGATCGAGAACAAGATGGTCACCCGCGCCATCGCGTCCGCGCAGTCGCAGGTCGAGCAGCAGAACTTCGAGACCCGCAAGAACGTCCTGAAGTACGACGAGGTCCTCAACCGGCAGCGTGAGGTCATCTACGCCGAGCGGCGCCGCGTCCTGGAGGGCGAGGACCTGCACGAGCAGATCCGCCACTTCATGGACGACACCATCGACGCCTATGTGCAGGCGGAGACCTCCGAGGGCTTCCCGGAGGACTGGGACCTCGACCGGCTGTGGGGCGCCTTCAAGCAGCTGTACCCGGTCCGGGTGACCGTGGAGGAGCTGGAGGAGGCGGCCGGCGACCGGGCCGGCCTGACCGCCGAGTTCATCGCCGAGTCCATCAAGGACGACATCCACGAGCAGTACGAGGCCCGCGAGGCGCAGCTCGGCTCGGAGATCATGCGTGAGCTGGAGCGCCGGGTCGTGCTGTCGGTGCTGGACCGCAAGTGGCGCGAGCACCTGTACGAGATGGACTACCTCCAGGAGGGCATCGGCCTGCGCGCCATGGCGCAGAAGGACCCGCTGGTGGAGTACCAGCGCGAGGGCTTCGACATGTTCCAGGCCATGATGGAGGGCATCAAGGAGGAGTCCGTCGGCTACCTGTTCAACCTGGAGGTCCAGGTCGAGCAGCAGGTCGAGGAGGTCCCGGTCGAGCAGGCCGCGCCGTCCCTGGAGAAGGCGCCGCAGGACGCGGTGCCCGCGCAGGCGGGTGCCCGGCCGGAGATCCGGGCCAAGGGCCTGGACGCCCCGCAGCGCCGCGACCTGCACTTCACCGCCCCGACCGTGGACGGCGAGGGCGGCGTGATCGAGGGCGAGTTCCCCACCGACGGCCAGCCCGTCCGGTCCGAGGCCGACGGTCTCACCCGGGCCGAGCGGCGCAAGCAGGCCAAGGGCGGACGGCGCCGCAAGAAGTGAGCCGACGCGGCCGCGCGCCGCGACCGTGAGCAGGGCCGGGTCCTTGACGTCAGGGCCCGGCCTTCCGCGTGCCCGGCGGGCCCCGGGCCGCTCACGCCTCATGGCTCCGCTGCGTGCGGGGTCCGCCCAGCTCCACCGCCGTGCACCGCCAGCGCAGATCACGGTCCCGTTCCAGCCGGAAGGCCAGCGCGCGCAGCTGGTCACCGGCGGCGATGCGGGCGAAGACCTCCAGAGCGCCCGGCCGGGGTTCACAGTGGCCGATGTCGCGCACCACGGGCCGGGTGCCGCGGGCCCGCAACGGTAAGCGGGCGGCCAGCCGGGCCAGCTCGTCGTAGGCCTGGCCGACGGTGTGCCGCAGCATCCAGTGCACCGGTCGCTGCCCGCTGAGCACCGCGAGCAGTTTCTCGGCGAAGACGTCGGTGGTGACGGGATCCACCGAGGGACGCGACGCGGCCGCGGCCGCCGCGGAGGCATCCCGGCCGCCGCGCGTCCGGACGGAGGTGAGACACGGGCCGCCGGCCGGGCGCGGGGCCGTCTCCGGCCGGGACGGCAGTGGTGCGGTCGCAACGGCCGCAGGGGCCGCGTGTCCGGGCGCGTCTGCCGTACGCGCCGCAGGCACCCGCGCGGCCGGCACCCGTGCAGCGGCCGGTACCCGTGCGACGGGTACGCGGGCGGCCGGGGCGCCGCCGACGTTCGCCGGGCGGCTCGCACGGACGCCCGGACCTCCCCCCGGCCTGCGGGTGTCGTGGCGGCCCGGCGGGCGAGTGCCCGGGCGGCGCTGTGCCCTGGTCATGACCTTGTACATGAGTCCCCGTTCCGATGGTGACGGCAGAAGCTGTACCGCGCGGTAACTTTCCGCAGGGGATCTTGTACGGGACGTGACCGGACCGGGCAAGGAAGCCGCGGCGCACCGTCGGTGTCCCCCACATTCACTCATCCGGGTGGTCGTGCCACCGGGGAGCCTTGGGCGGCCGCGGCACGGCCGGGTGAGGCACGGGGCGTCCGGTGGACGCGCGCCGGGGGCGTCCAAGGACACGAAAGGGGACGTCGCACGTATCCTGAAGGCCGTCTCCGGTACGCCCCGGAGCCCGACCCACGAGACGACCAGGAAAGCAGCCGGCATGCGCGTCTACGTCCCCCTGACCCTCCCCGGTCTCGCCGAGGTGTACAAGACGGGAGAGCTGGGCGCGGACGGCTTCGTGGCCTACGCCGTCACGCCCGGCCTGCGCGAGTGGTACCTCTCCGACGACGTGGAGGAGCTGGAGTACGCCGCGCTCAGCCGGGCCGCGCTGGCCTCGCTGCGCCTGCTGGCGGCGGATCCGGGCGCGCCGCGCCGCCGGGTCGTGGTGGCCGTCGACGTCCCCGACCGCGCGGCGAGCGTCGACCCCGACCGCAGCCTCGACCCCGCGGCACTGGGCGAGGTGCGGGTGACAGGTACCGTCCGGCTGGCCAAGGCGGCCGCGGTCCATGTGGACGCCGACGACGCGGAGGCGGACGTGGCCGCCGCGGCGCAGGCCCTTCAGGCGGCGGACCAGGGCGACGACGACGCGCAGTTCGTGGTGGACGGCGCCGAGGACCACGAACTGCTGTGGTACGCCACCCAGGAGATCCCCAACCTTCTCGGGGTGGACGGCGCGGCCTGAACCGCGACCGTCGAGCCCAAGAGCCCAAGAGCCCACCGGACGACCGGCCGGCTGTCACTGTCGGTGGCAGGGAGTACCGTCTCTCGGCATGGGCAAGCAGTCAGGGGCACACATCGTCTGGGACTGGAACGGCACGCTGTTCCACGACAACGAGGCCGTGGTCGGTGCGACCAACGCCGCCTTCGCGGTCATGGGCCTGGAGCCGATCACCCTGGAGCAGTACCGCGCGCTGTACTGCGTGCCGGTGCCGAAGTTCTACGAGCGCCTGATGGGACGGCTGCCCACCCAGGACGAGTGGGAGCTGATGGACGACGTCTTCCACCGGCACTACGCCGAGCAGCGGGCCCGCTGCGGGCTGGCCGAGGGTGCGCTGGAGCTGCTCGAGGGGTGGACGTCGGCCGGGCACAGCCAGTCGATCCTGAGCATGTACGGGCACCAGGAGCTGGTCCCGCTGGTGCGGCGCCTGGGCATCGAGACCCACTTCATACGCGTCGAGGGGCGCACCGGGCCGTCCGGCGGGAGCAAGGCCGAGCACATGGTGCGGCACCTGGACGCCCTCGCCCACACGGTGCACCCGGCGCGCACCGTGGTGATCGGGGACGCCGCCGACGACGCGCTGGCCGCCCGGCACGCCGGAGCGCAGGCGGTGCTGTACACCGGTGGTTCGCACAGCCGCGCGAGCCTGGAGACGGTCGGCGTCCCGGTGGTGGACACCCTGCAGGAAGCCGTGCAGGAGGCGCACCGCCTCGCGGCCTGAACGGCGCACCACGGCCCCTGCGCGGCACCACGCGCCGAGCGCAGCCCCACGGCCCGGCCGTCCGCCGCGCATACGTCGGAGGACAGGACGTCACCGCTGTGCAGAACGTCAAAAACCGGCCCTGTGTTTTGTACACATACGGCTCATGACGGGTGCCCCGTAAAGAGCGATAGCCTTGTCAGGTGATCAGCGCGATAGTCCGCGGGGGCGTCGTCGTTCCCGCTCTGCGCCCGGGCTGCACGGACCGCCGTGACCGGGCGACGGTCGCTGGTCCTTGCGGGCGGCACGGAGTCGCGACGGCCTCCACCGGGCCGCGCCGGACCCGGGCGGCAGCGCTGCCGAGAGCAGCGTCACATCCGTCGGGCGTGTCGAAATTGGCTGATATTCCCCCGATCATCGCACCTTGCGGCATAGCGTCTGTAGAGACCGGACATCCCGGTCCGCGACGTCATGCCCGAGGGGAAGAAACCGTACTCCCTTCAACGTCACGCAACGGCGCGCGACAGGAGCCAAAGGACAATGCAGACCAAGCTGGACGAAGCCAAGGCCGAGCTGCTCGAACGGGCCGCCCGGGTAGCTGAGAACGGTCCGGCCGGGGGACGCCTCCCGACCGGGACGACCGACAAGGGCACCCCGGACCGGGACGCCGTGCTCGCGTTCCTCCAGCGCTACTACCTGCACACCGCCCCCGAGGACCTCGCCGACCGCGACCCGGTCGACGTCTTCGGAGCCGCGTTCTCCCACTACCGGCTGGCCGAGCACCGCCCGCAGGGAACCGCCAGTGTCCGCGTGCACACCCCGACGGTCGAGGAGAACGGCTGGACGTGCAGCCACTCCGTCGTGGAGGTGGTCACGGACGACATGCCGTTCCTGGTCGACTCGGTCACCAACGAGCTGACCCGCCAGGGGCGCGGCATCCACGTCGTCGTCCACCCGCAGATCGTCGTGCGCCGGGACGTGACCGGCAAGCTGCTCGAGGTCCTCACCGAGGCGTCGGCGGGCGACGAGCTGCCGCACGACGCCCATGTGGAGTCCTGGATCCACGTCGAGATCGACCGGGAGACCGACCGCGCCGATCTGCAGCAGATCACCGCCGACCTGCAGCGCGTGCTCTCCGACGTGCGCGAGGCCGTCGAGGACTGGGAGAAGATGCGCGGCGCGGCCGTCCGCCTCGCCGACGGCCTGTCCGACGAGCCGCTCCCCGCCGATCTGCCCGGACCGCAGGTGGAGGAGGCCCGCGAGCTGCTGCGCTGGCTGGCGGACGATCACTTCACGTTCCTCGGGTACCGCGAGTACCGGCTGCGCGACGACGACTCCCTGGCCGCGGTGCCCGGCACCGGGCTCGGCATACTGCGCGCGGACCCCCACCACGCCGGCGGCGACGACCACCCGGTCAGCGAGTCCTTCGAGCGGCTGCCCGCGGACGCGCGCGCCAAGGCCCGCGAGCACAAGCTGCTCGTGCTGACCAAGGCCAACAGCCGGGCCACCGTGCACCGGCCGTCCTACCTGGACTACATCGGCGTCAAGAAGTTCGACGCGCAGGGCAACGTCGTCGGCGAGCGGCGGTTCCTCGGCCTGTTCTCCTCCGCCGCCTACACCGAGTCGGTGCGCCGGGTCCCGGTGATCCGCCGCAAGGTCGAGGAAGTCCTGGAGCGGTCCGGCTTCTCGCCCAACAGCCACGACGGGCGCGACCTGCTGCAGATCCTGGAGACCTACCCGCGCGACGAGCTGTTCCAGACCCCGGTCGACGAGCTGCAGTCGATCGTCACGTCCGTGCTCTACCTGCAGGAGCGCCGCCGGCTGCGGCTGTACCTGCGGCAGGACGAGTACGGCCGCTACTACTCGGCGCTGGTCTACCTGCCGCGCGACCGCTACACCACCGGGGTGCGCCTGCGGATCATCGACATCCTCAAGGAGGAACTGGGCGGCACCAGCGTCGACTTCACCGCCTGGAACACGGAGTCGGTGCTCTCCCGGCTGCACTTCGTGGTCCGTGTCCCGCAGGGCAGCGAACTGCCGGAGCTGTCCGACGCCGACAAGGAGCGCATCGAGGCCCGCCTGGCGGAGGCCGCACGCTCCTGGGCGGACGCCTTCTCCGAGGCGCTGACCGCCGAGCTGGGCGAGGAACGCGCCGCCGAGCTGCTGCGCCGCTACGCCCACGCCTTCCCCGAGGGCTACAAGGCCGACCACACGCCGCGCGCCGCGGTCGCCGACCTCGTCCGCCTGGAGCAGCTCGACGACGACAAAACGTTCGCGCTGAGCCTGTACGAGCCGGTGGGCGCCGGGCCCGAGGAGCGGCGGTTCAAGATCTACCAGAGGGGCGGCTCGGTCTCCCTCTCGCAGGTGCTGCCGGTGCTCAGCCGGCTCGGCGTGGAGGTCACCGACGAGCGGCCGTACGAGCTGCGCCGCGCCGACCGCTCCACGGTGTGGATCTACGACTTCGGTCTGCGCATCCCGCCCGCCGCCACCGGCGGCGACCACCTCGCCGACGACGCCCGTGAGCGGTTCCAGGACGCCTTCGCCGCCGTGTGGACCGGCAAGGCGGAGAACGACGGGTTCAACGCCCTGGTGCTCGGCGCCGGGCTGACCTGGCGGCAGGCGATGGTGCTCCGCGCCTACGCCAAGTACCTGCGTCAGGCCGGGTCGACGTTCAGCCAGGACTACATGGAGGACACCCTCCGCAACAACGTCCACACCACCCGGCTGCTCGTCTCCCTGTTCGAGGCACGGCTGTCGCCGGAGCGGCAGCGGGCCGGACGGGAGCTGGTGGACGCGCTGCTGGAGGAGGCCGACGCGGCCCTGGACCAGGTGGCCTCGCTGGACGAGGACCGCATCCTGCGGTCGTTCCTGACGGTCATCAAGGCGACCCTGCGCACCAACTTCTTCCAGAAGGACGCCGCGGGCGAGCCGCACGACTACGTCTCGATGAAGTTCGACCCGCAGGCCATCCCGGACCTGCCGGCGCCGCGCCCGGCGTTCGAGATCTGGGTGTACTCGCCGCGCGTGGAGGGCGTGCACCTGCGCTTCGGCAAGGTCGCCCGCGGTGGTCTGCGCTGGTCCGACCGGCGCGAGGACTTCCGCACCGAGATCCTGGGCCTGGTCAAGGCGCAGATGGTGAAGAACACCGTCATCGTGCCGGTGGGCGCCAAGGGCGGCTTCGTCGCCAAGCAGCTGCCCGACCCGGCCGTGGACCGGGACGCCTGGCTGGCGGAGGGCGTCGCCAGCTACCGGACGTTCATCTCGGCGCTGCTCGACATCACCGACAACATGGTCGCCGGCGAGGTCGTGCCGCCCAAGGACGTGGTCCGGCACGACGGCGACGACACCTACCTGGTCGTCGCCGCCGACAAGGGCACCGCGACCTTCTCCGACATCGCCAACGAGGTCGCCGCGCAGTACGACTTCTGGCTGGGCGACGCCTTCGCCTCGGGCGGCAGCGCCGGCTACGACCACAAGGGCATGGGCATCACCGCCCGCGGCGCCTGGGAGTCGGTCAAGCGGCACTTCCGCGAGCTGGGCGTGGACACCCAGAGCGAGGACTTCACGGTCGTCGGCATCGGCGACATGTCCGGTGACGTGTTCGGCAACGGCATGCTGCTCAGCGAGCACATCCGTCTGGTCGCCGCCTTCGACCACCGGCACATCTTCATCGACCCGAACCCGGACGCGGCCACCTCGTACGCCGAGCGGCGCCGCCTGTTCGAGCTGCCGCGCTCCAGCTGGGCCGACTACAACACCGAGCTGCTGTCGCCGGGCGGCGGCGTCTTCCCGCGCAGCCTGAAGTCCATCCCGGTCAACGCGCACATCCGCGAGGCGCTGGGCATCGAGGACAACGTCACCAAGATGACCCCGGCCGACCTGATGCGGGCGATCCTCAAGGCCCCGGTGGACCTGCTGTGGAACGGCGGCATCGGCACCTACGTCAAGGCCTCCACCGAGTCCCACGCCGACGTCGGCGACAAGGCCAACGACGCCATCCGGGTCGACGGCCGCGACCTGCGGGTGAAGGTCATCGGCGAGGGCGGCAACCTGGGCTGCACCCAGCTCGGCCGGATCGAGTTCGCGCAGGCCGGCGGCAAGGTCAACACCGACGCCATCGACAACAGCGCGGGTGTGGACACCTCCGACCACGAGGTGAACATCAAGATCCTGCTCAACGGTCTGGTCGCGGACGGCGACATGACCGTCAAGCAGCGCAACAAGCTGCTCGCCCAGATGACCGACGAGGTCGGCGCCCTGGTGCTGCGCAACAACTACGCGCAGAACACGGCGATCGCCAACGCGCTCGCCCAGTCCAAGGACATGCTCCACGCCCAGCAGCGCTTCATGAAGCACCTGGTGCGCGAGGGCCACCTGAACCGGGCACTGGAGTTCCTGCCCACCGACCGGCAGATCCGCGAGCGGCTGGCCGCGGGCCAGGGCCTGACCGGCCCCGAGACGGCCGTGCTGCTGGCCTACACCAAGATCACGGTCGCCGAGGAGCTGCTGCGCACCTCCCTGCCGGACGACCCCTACCTGCGCAGCCTGCTGCACGCCTACTTCCCCACGCCGCTGCGCAAGAAGTTCGCCGAGCAGATCGACAACCACCCGCTGCGCCGGGAGATCACCACGACGGTGCTGGTCAACGACACCGTCAACACCGGCGGTACGACCTATCTGCACCGGCTGCGGGAGGAGACCGGCGCCTCGCTGGAGGAGATCGTCCGGGCGCAGACCGCGGCCCGCGCGATCTTCCGCTCGGCCCCGGTGTGGGACGCCGTGGAGGAGCTGGACAACAAGGTCCCGGCCGACGTCCAGACCCGGATCCGGCTGCACTCGCGCCGCCTGGTCGAGCGCGGCACCCGCTGGCTGCTGAACAACCGGCCGCAGCCGCTGCAGCTGAGCGAGACGGTCGAGTTCTTCGCCGACCGGGTCGAGCAGGTGTGGCAGCAGCTGCCCAAGCTGCTCAAGGGCGCGGACCTGGAGTGGTACGAGCAGGTCTACGACGAGCTGTCCGCCGCCGGCGTCCCGGACGAGCTGGCCGTCCGGGTGGCCGGGTTCTCCTCCGTCTTCCCGGCGCTCGACATCGTCTCGGTGGCCGACCGCATGGGCAAGGATCCGCTGGAGGTCGCCGAGGTGTACTACGACCTCGCCGACCGGCTGGACATCACCGTGCTGATGGACCGGATCCTCGAGCTGCCGCGCGCCGACCGCTGGCAGTCCATGGCCCGTGCCGCGATCCGCGAGGACCTCTACGCGGCCCACGCGGCACTGACCGCGGACGTGCTGGCCGTCGGCGACGACACCGCGACGCCCGAGCAGCGGTACAAGGTGTGGGAGCAGAAGAACGCGGCGATCCTGGCGCGGGCCCGCACCACGCTGGAGGAGATCCGCAGCTCGGACTCGTTCGATCTGGCCAACCTGTCGGTCGCGATGCGCACCATGCGCACCCTGCTGCGCACGCACTCGTAAGCCGGTACAGGTCTGTGTGACGGCGCCCCGGACCGTGCGGTCCGGGGCGCCGTCGTCGTCCCAACGCTGCTCCGAGAAACGCCCTCACAAAGGTCACTTTTCATTCTTATCCGGATAATTCGGATACAGTGACGCGCGTGACTGCGAACCTTCCCGAGAGCCCGGCCGCGCCCGCCTCCGCCTCCGCGCGGGGCACGGCGCGCCGCCCCGCCCGGCACCGTCCGGTCACGCCGGCCGTCGTCCCCACGGCCGTCCGCACGGCGCACCACGCCGCCCACCGCACCCGGGTCCTTCCGGACGATGCGCGCCGCGCCGCCTGAGGCGCGCCTGCCCGGCCGGGCCGCGCCGCGCGCACCGGGCGCGAGCCGCGGCACGGCCGCGTCCCGTGCCGCCGCCGCACTGCTGCTCGTGCTGCTGTTCGTGGTGGTCCTGCGGCTTCCCTGGGCCGGCGACCTGGGCATGCACGCGGCCACCGTGGAACGTCTGCGGCACAGCCTGCGCCACCCCGGCAACCCGCTCGTCGACGCGGACACCCCCAGCCCCTACTACTCGCCGTGGATGGTGCTGCTCGGCTGCCTGGCCAGGGTGAGCCGCCTCGACGTCTTCGTCGTGCTGCGGCTGGCCGCACTGGCCGGCCTCGCGCTGCTGGCGACCGGCGTGTGGCGGTACGTGCGCACGCTGAGCCCGCACCGGGCCGCGCCGGCGCTGGCCGCGTTCGGCCTGGTGCTGCTGTGGGGCACCGACATCATCAACTGGAGCGGGTTCGTCTCCCTGAACTCCCTGGCGCTGACGGTGTCCTACCCGAGCGTGTTCGCCCTGGGCCTGGCCTTCCACCACTGGGCCTGGCTGACCCGGGCGCTGCGCGAGCCCAGCGGCTGGGGGACCTGGCTGGGGCTGGGGGTGCTGTGGGCGGTGATCCTGCTGTGCCACCAGTTCACCGGGATCGTCGCCACGCTCGGCGACCTGGCCGTGGTGGTCGCCGCCCGCCCGCCGCGCACCCGATGGCCGCGCCTCGCCGCCGCCGCGGCGGCCGGTGCGCTGGTGCTGTGGCTGTGGCCGTACTACGACTTCTTCGCCCTGTTCTGGGAGGGCGGCGACCTGGACGGGGTGCACCGCGCCCTGTTCACCGACTTCGCGGGCCGCTACTGGCTGGCGCTGCTCGGCGTGGCCGCGCTGGTGCTGCGGCTGCGCCGCGACCGGCGCGATGTGCTGGCGGTCTTCTTCGCGCTCGGCGCGGTGGTGTGCGCGGCGGCGTATGTCACCGGCCACTACGAGTGGGGCCGGGCCCTGCCGGCGGCGCTGATCCCGGCGCAGCTGGCCGCCGCGCTGGAGGTGCTGCATCCGGGCCACCGCCGCGCGGTGCGCACCGGCTGGGCCTGGACGCTGGCCGCCGCGCTGACGGCCGGCGCCTGGGCCCAGGCCGGGGTGCTCGGCTACGTCCTGGGGCGGGCCGCACTGCCCGAGATGCTCGCGGTGCACTACACCCCGCCCTGGACGGACTACGCCTGGATCACCCCGTACGTGCGGTCCGGTGACGTGGTGATGGCCCGGGACTTCCCCAACCGGCTGCTCCCGGCCTACGGCGTCTACACCGTCGCCCCCGGCTACCCGGACTTCTTCCTCAAGGACGCGGTACGGCGCGAGTGGGACGTGCGGTACTACTACACCCGCCGCACCCCGCCCGAGGTGCGGCGGCAGATCCTCGACCGGTACCACGTGCGCTGGGTCGTCGACAGTGCACGGCGCCCCATGCAGCCGGGGCTGCGCCCGGTGACCCGCGGGCCCGGCGGCCAGATGCTGTACGCGGCCACGCCCTGACCGCCGCCCGCGCAGGCGGCACCGAAGGAGGCCCCGTGCGCGTCACCGCCGGCCCGAGGTGAACGCCTCGTACTCCTTCAGCACGTCCTCGGTGGGGCCGTCCATGCGCAGCTCCCCGCGCTCCAGCCACAGCACCCGTTCGCAGGTGTCGCGGATCGACTTGTTGCTGTGGCTGACCAGGAACACGGTGCCGGCCTGCTCGCGCAGCTCGCGGATGCGGGCCTCGGAGCGCTTCTGGAAGGCGCGGTCGCCGGTGGCCAGCGCCTCGTCGATGAGCAGCACGTCGTGGTCCTTGGCGGCGGCGATGGAGAACCGCAGCCGGGCGGCCATGCCGGAGGAGTAGGTCCGCATCGGCAGGGAGATGAAGTCGCCCTTGTCGTTGATGCCGGAGAAGTCGACGATCTCCTGGTAGCGGGCCTTGATCTGGTCGCGGGACATGCCCATGGCCAGACCGCCGAGGTAGACGTTGCGCTCGCCGGTCAGGTCGTTCATCAGCGCGGCGTTCACCCCGAGCAGGGAGGGCTGCCCGTCGGTGTAGATCGCGCCGCTCTCCACCGGCAGCAGACCGGCGATCGCCTTCAGCAGCGTGGACTTGCCCGAGCCGTTGGTGCCGATCAGGCCGATGGCCTCGCCCCTGCGGGCGACGAACGACACCTTCTTCACGGCGTGCACCCGGCGCACGCCCGCGGCCTTCGCCGCCTTCCCGGGGCGCAGGATGCGGTGCAGCGCGGCGGTGGCCGAGCCGCGCCCGGCGCCGGTGCCGTGCACCCGGTAGACGATGTCCACCCGGTCGGCGATGACGGTGGGGATGCTCTCCTCGGTCCGCTCAGCCACGGCCGTACCTCTCCTCGGCTTTCCAGAACCAGACGAAACCGCCGACGCCGACGAGCAGCGCCCAGCCCAGCGCGTAGGCCCCCACATGGTGCGGGAGCTGCGAGGCGTGGAAGCTGTCGATGAGCGCGAAGCGCATCAGGTCGATGTAGACGGCGGCCGGGTTGGCCTCCAGCAGCACCTGCACGGCGTGCGGCAGGTGGGTCTCGCGCAGCGTCTTGTCGAGGCTGAACATCACGCCGGAGACGTACATCCAGGTGCGCAGCACGAACGGCATCAGCTGGGCGATGTCCGGGGTCTTGGCGCCCATCCGCGCCATGATCATCGCGAGCCCGGCGTTGAAGGCGAACTGCAGCACCAGCACCGGAACCGTCAGCAGCCAGGACGGGCCGGCGGGGATGCCGAAGCAGAACAGGATGATCAGCAGCGCGGCTATCGAGAACAGCAGCTGCTGCAGCTGCTGCAGGGCGAAGGAGATGGGCAGCGCGGCGCGCGGGAAGTGCAGGGCCCGCACCAGGCCGAGGTTGCCGGAGATGGCCCGGGTGCCCGCCATGACCGAGCTCTGGGTGAACGTCCACACGAACACGCCGGTCACCAGGAACGGGATGTAGTCGTCGACGCCGTGCTTGGTGCCGAGCAGCACGCCGAAGATGACGTAGTACACCGCCGCGTTGAGCAGCGGCGTGGCCACCTGCCAGACCTGGCCCAGCCTGGCCTGGCTGTACTGGGCGGTCAGCTTGGCGGTGGCGAAGGCGGTGATGAAGTGGCGGCGCGCCCACAGCTGCCGCACGTACTCGGGCAGGCCGGGGCGGGCGCCGCTGACGGACAGGCCGTGCCGGGCGGCGAGCGCCGCGAGGTCGTCCTCGCCGCTGTGTGCCGCGCCGGGGGGCGGTGTGTGGAGGACCTGGCTCACATCCGCTGCTTTCGTTGCTGGGGTGCGGCCCGGCGCGCCGGGCTTCTCACCGGTCTCTTCGTGGTCGCTTACGTCGGAACGGAACCGTATCGTCGCAACGAGAGCGTACGGCGACCGGACGTCGCGACGCAACCGTTCCGTCGTCACCTCTATGCTGGGGACCATGACCACTGACGCCGGCGCATCACCGTCCTCGGCCCGGCCGCCGCGCCGCCGTGCGCCCGCGGGCGCGGCGGTGCTGCGCGAGGACGTCACGGAGGCGATCCGGGCCGCCGTCTTCGCGGAACTGGCGGCCGTCGGCTATGCGCGCATGTCCATCGAGGGCATCGCGCGGCGCGCCGGCGTCGGCAAGACGGCCGTGTACCGCCGGTGGCGCTCCAAACTGCACCTGGTGCTCGACATCGTCTCGGCGCTGGCCGTCCAGGGGCTGCCCGCCCCGGACACCGGGGCCCTGGAGAGCGATCTGCGCCTGCTGTACGAGGTGACCTCCCGCGCGCTGCGCCACCCCGTGGTCTCGCAGATCCTGCCCGATCTGCAGGCCGAGGCCGCACGCAACCCGGACCTCGCCGAAGCGGTGCAGCGGGCTCTGCGGGACGGCCAGGAGAGCGTGGCCAGCAGCATCCTCGCGGCGGCCGAGGACCGCGGGGAGATCCGCTCCGGCCTGGACCGCGACCTCGCCCTCGACCTGATCTCCGGCCCGCTGTACTGGCGCGCGGTCGTCGTCCGGTCGCCGGAGCTGCCTCGGGGCTACCTCGACGCCCTGGCCCGGGGGACGGCCGCGGCGCTCAGGGCGCTGTAGGGGGTACCGCGGGCGCGGGCGCCGGTCTCAGGCGAACCGGCGGCCGCGCCTGCCGGGCAGCAGCCGGTCCGGCCTGCCGCGCAGCAGCCGGTCGAGTGTGCCGCGCATCAGCCGGTCCAGCCTGCCGCGCAGCACCGTGGCGACACCGGACGGGCCGGTCGCCAGGCGCAGCGCGAGCGCGCCGGAGTGCGTGGCGTAGGGCTGGGCCAGCAGAACGCCGTGGCGCAGGCTCGGCAGGACGCGGCGGGACAGCAGCCCGCGGTGCGCCAGGGCGTGCGCCGACATCTCGGTGCTGGTGCCGTCGGCGAAGTGGACCCGCAGCCTGAGGTCCCAGGTGCCCGAGCCGAGCGCCGCCAGGTCGACGAGGGTCCGGGCCGACCACCCGTCCGTGCCCACCGGGGTCAGCGGAATCGTGGTGCGCCGGGCCGTCCGGCCGGCGTCCCGGTGCCGCCACTCGACGTCCAGCGTCCGCGGCCCGGCGGCCGCGACCTGGCCGTACATCTCGTGCAGGCGCAGCCGCAGCTCGCTCCGGGACGCGCGGGTGAGCAGCGCGGCGTCCACGGCGAGCGGCGACCGGTGCGCGGGCAGGTTCGGCATGGGCTCCAGGGTGACCTGGGGCAGATCGGGCGCCCACACGGGAGTGCCCTGGTCGTCGCGTGCGTAGGGCGGGCACAGCCGGGCCGGGCGGGCGGCCAGCTCCCGCAGCCGGGGCAGGTCGCGCGGCTCGGGCGAGGCCAGGATCACCCGGGCGAGCAGACGGCCGGGCGCGACCGGGGAGGCGGTGAGGTCGGCCGCGTCGTACTCGCCGAGGTACGCCCGGGTCAGCGCCCACCAGGCGCGCCGGTACTCGGCGTCGCGCAGGCCCAGCTCGCGGACGTACATGCGCAGGTCGTGGTCGAGGAACTTGGCGCGCGTCGCCCGCGCGAGGTCCTTGTGGCCGGCGCCCAGGAGGATCTCGTACGCCTGCCGGCCGGCCGTGATGCGGGCCTGCCAGTTGTCGATGTGCCCGCGGTCCAGCGAGATGGACAGCTGCCGCGCCGAGCGGCGCACGTGCCACACATAGACCCGGTCCGGGACGAGGGCCACCCGGGGCGCGGCGGCCAGCACCCGCGCGGTGAAGACGATGTCCTCGTACGGGAAGCGGCCCTCGGGGAAGCGGATGGCGTGCTCGCGCAGGAAGTCCGTGCGGTACAGCTTGTTGACGCACAGCGTGTCGGGCATCAGGCGGGTCAGCCGCCTGGTGCCGGTGAGGACGGTGCGCTGCGTGTACAGCCCTCGCTGCCAGGGCACCTCGCGTCCCGAGGGCAGCTCGCGGCGCACGCACAGCCCCGCCGCCACCTCGGTGTCCTCCCGCTCGGCGGCGTCCAGCAGCGCCCGCGCCGCGCCGGGCGGCAGCACGTCGTCGCTGTCGAGGAACATCACGTACGGCGAGGTCACCGCGTCGATGCCGGTGTTGCGGGGGCTGCCGCAGCCGCCGCTGTTGGCCGGGCGGCGCACCACCCGCAGGCGCGGTTCGCTCTCGGCCAGGCGGGCGAGCAGCTCGGGGCTGCCGTCGGTCGAGCAGTCGTCGACGGCGATCACCTCGCGGACCACGGGCCCCTGGTCGAGGGCGGAGCGCACCGCCTCGGTGATGTGCGAGGCGTCGTTGTAGCCGATGACGACGACGGCGACGCGGGACGGGCTCTGGTCGGCGTTCTGGCTCGGATGTGTGTGCATCAAATCCACGGCAGGGGTCGCGGGTGCGGGCATGGCATGGGGCGGAGCCGGGCGGGTCTCGTCACGAGGGACTCATCGTCCCGTGCGGAAGACGGTGCCCGGCCGGTGCGGGTTGTGCGTCGGACACCTCCAGGTGCGTGGCGCGTCGCAGCCGGGCGAACGAGATCACCGCCGCGGCGGCGAGCAGGCCGTTGCGGGCCAGCATCAGCGCACAGCCCACCCAGGTGCAGCCCGCCACCTGGCCGTACAGGCCAGGGTAGGCGATGGCGCTCACCAGGCTCGCCAGGGCGACGAGCACGGCCACCGGGCGCTGGCTGGTGTGCCGTGAGGCGAGGCACACCGCGGCCAGCCCGAGCAGCCAGATCATGTACTGGGGGCTGATCACCCGGCTGGTCACGGTGAACAGCAGCACGGCGGTCAGCGCCGCGTCGCACGGGGTCGCAGGCGTCCAGCGGCGGGCCCGCAGCCGCCACCACACGAGGAGCGCGAAGGCGGCCGCCGACAGCGCCAGCGCCAGGTGCGCGACCGTCTGCACATGCGGGCCGGTGAACTCCAGCGATCCGTACCGGTAGTGCACCGAGCCGGGCCAGCCGGCGTGCGTGGCCAGGGCCAGCACGGTGCCGCCGAAGGACTCGATCTGCACGCCCCGGCCGCCCTGTTGGCGCGCGAAGGACAGCGGGTTGCGGAACAGCAGGGCGAGCATGCCTCCGCCGGCCGCCGCGGTGAGCGCCGCCGCCGTCCAGGCGCTCCGGGTGGCGCGGCCCCGGGCGGTGCCCAGCAGCACCAGCACCGGCCAGACCTTCGCCAGGGCGCCCAGCGCCGCGAGGGAGCCGCCCGTGCGGGGCCGACGGGGCAGGGCCAGCAGGGCGAGCACGGCGCACGCGGTGACCTGCACGTCGTAGCGGGCCAGCGGGATGTGCTGCAGCAGCGGCAGGCCCAGCACCCAGTACGCGGCTCCGCGCAGGCTGCGGCCGTCACGGGTGCCGGCCCGGGCCAGCGCCAGGGCGATCACCGCGTCGGCGGCGAGGGCGAGCGCCACGAACGCCTGGAAATAGGTCAGCCCCGGCACGAGGACCGGGGAGAGCAGCACCAGGGCGGCGCCCGGCGGGTACTGCCAGAGCGTGTCGTGCGCCGGGAACGCGCCGTGGGCGAGCACCTGGGACCAGTCCTGGTACAGCAGCCACACCTCGCGCGCCACCGCGCCGCGGCCCAGCGGGCGCAGCGTGTTGTGCGCGAGCAGCCACAGCATCACGGCACGGGTCAGCACCCAGGCGGCCGCCAGGGCGAGCAGCCGGGATCCGGCCGACGTGCGTGCGAGGGCGCGCGGTGCGCGGGGGACAGGGCTCATCACGGCGGATCGTAGACCTGCCGCGCGGCACACGGGTGACGCTACGCCGACCGCACGGTGAGGGTTCTCGGAAGCTTCACCGCATCGCCGTCCGCCGCCGACCGGCGGAACCCGAGGATCCGTGCCTTCAGCGGGGATCCGGCGCGCCCTGGCGGGCGGCTGCGTCGAGCGAGGCGGTCAGCCGGGCGAGACGGGCGTGGAGGTCGCGCAGTTCGTCGACGGTGCAGCCGCTGGCGGCCATGATCCGGGGCGGGATCAGGGCGGCCCGCTCCCGCAGTGCCGCCCCTTCGGCGGTCGGGCGCACCACGACCGAGCGCTCGTCGCGGCTGCTGCGCTCCCGGACGACGAAGCCGGCCGCCTCCAGGCGCTTGAGCAGCGGAGAGAGGGTGCCGGAGTCCAGGCGCAGCCGGGCGCCCAGCTCCTTCACGGGCGTCTCGCCGTGTTCCCACAGCACCAGCATCACCAGGTACTGCGGGTAGGTCAGGCCCAGGTCCTTCAGCAGCACCCGGTAGACGCTGTTGAAGGCGCGGGAGGCGGCGTGCAGGGAGAAGCAGATCTGCGTGTCCAGCCGCAGCAGGTCCTCCTCCGGCACGGCGGTGGGCTCAACCTCGGTCGTCATGCCCACAGGGTAGCTCGCGGGACATTTGGTTGCACACAATTGAATTGGGTGCTTCACTTATGGCCGGGGCGCACGCCCCCACCGATCCACGAGAGGGATGGTCACCATGGAAGCGCTGTACACCGCCGTCGCCACTGCCACCCACGGCCGTGAGGGCCGCGCCTACACCTCCGACGGCAAGCTGGACGTGCAGCTCGCCCCGCCGGTCGAGCTGGGCGGCAACGGGCAGGGCACCAACCCCGAGCAGCTGTTCGCCGCCGGTTACGCCGCCTGCTTCGCCAGTGCTCTCGCCCTCGTCGGCCGCCAGGCCAAGGTGGACCTCGCGGACGCCGCGGTCACCGGTGAGGTCGGCATCGGCAAGCAGGGCGCGGGCTTCGGTCTGGCCGTCACCCTGCGCGTGGAGCTGCCCGACTCGGTGGACGAGGCCACCGGCCGCAAGCTGGTCGAGCAGGCGCACCAGGTCTGCCCGTACTCCAACGCGACCCGCGGCAACATCCCGGTCGAGCTCGTCGTCGAGTGACCGCCTCGGCCCGGCCCTCACGGCGCGGCGGGCCGACGGCCCAGGCGCTGCGGCGGCCCATGATCACTCGATCGAGTGAGTCGGGCCGCCTGCGCGGCGTTGACGGCCGGCAGGAGGGGTCCGGCACGGCGTCCCACCGGACGGTGCACGGCGACAGGGGCCGCCGGGGACGGCCCGCCGGACAAGGGAGGGACACGCCCGCCGCGCGGAACGGCTGAGGCCGCACAAGCAGCGGAACGGCTGAGGCCGCACAAGAACGGCTGAGGCCGCACAAGAACGGCTGAGGCCGCACAAGAACGGCTGAGGCCGCACGGACGGAGAACGGATCGAGGGGGCGGGCCGTGGTGGCCCGCCCCCTCGATCGTCGTTGCGGCGCGCGCTACTTGACCGCGCCCGCCATCACACCGGAGACGAACTGCCGCTGGAAGGCGAAGAAGACCACCAGCGGGATCACCATCGAGATGAACGCGCCGGGCGCCAGCACGTCGATGTTGTTGCCGAACTGCCGCACCTGGGTCTGCAGCGCCACCGTGATCGGCTGGGTGCCGGACTTGGTGAACACCAGCGCCACCAGCATGTCGTTCCACACCCACAGGAACTGGAAGATGCCCAGGCTCGCGATCGCCGGCCCGCCCAGCGGCATCACCACACGGGTGAACAGCCGCAGTTCACCGGCGCCGTCCAGCCGGGCGGCCTCCAGCAGCTCGCGGGGGATCTCGGCGAAGAAGTTGCGCAGCAGGAACACCGCGAACGGCAGACCGAACCCGGTGTGGAACAGCACCACACCGAAGATCGAGCCGAACAGACCGATCTTGCCGAAGAGTTCGGCGATCGGGATCAGCGCCACCTGCACCGGCACCACCAGCAGCCCGACCACGCCGAGGAACCACCAGTCGCGCCCGGGGAACTCCATCCACGCGAACGCGTACCCGGCCAGCGCACCGATCACGATCACCAGCACCGTCGCCGGCACGGTGATCAGGATGGTGTTCAGCAGGGAGTTGGTGATGTCGCCGTTCTCCAGCAGCTTGCTGTAGCTGTCGAAGGTCAGCTGCGAGGGCTTGGTGAACACCGTCCACCAGCCGCTGGAACTCATGTCCTGCGGGGAGCGCAGCGACGACAGCAGCAGCCCGATCGTGGGGACCAGCCAGAACAGGCCCACCACGATCAAGAAGACCCGCACCAGGCCGCCGCTGACCGCCTCCGCCAGCCGGGCGCCCAGCGACCGCCGCGCCTTGACCGGCTCGGCCGCCGGCGCCGTGGGAAGAACTTCCGCTTCCGCGGTCATCGACGCACCTCCCGACGCAAGCGCCGCATGTTGAACAGCATCACCGGGATCACCAGCACCAGCAGGAACACCGCGATGGCGCTGGCCACGCCCGGCCGGCCCTCCGAGAAGCCCTTGCGGTACAGCTCCAGCGCCAGCACGTTGGCGTCGTCCTGGGAGGAGCCCGGCGCGATGATGAACACCAGGTCGAAGATCTTCAGAACGTTGATCATCAGGGTGACCACGACCACCCCGAGCACCGGGGCCAGCACCGGCACGGTGATCCGGCGGAACACCTGCCACTCGTTGCAGCCGTCCACCCGGGCCGCCTCCAGCAGCTCCCGCGGCACACTCGCGAGCCCCGCCGCGATCAGCACCATCGCGAACCCGGCCCACATCCACACGTACGCCCCGACGATCGCGGGCGTCACCAGCGCCGGACCGAGCCAGTCCACACCGTTGTACGGCTCCGTGAAGTTGCTCGCCGGCAGCCGCAGCACGGCGCCGTCGGCCTCGGCGGGCAGCGTGAAGGTGCCGTCCGCGGCGGCCTTCGTCGTCGCCACCACCTTGCCGTCCTTGACGGCCTCGATCCGCATCCCGGCATAGCCCAGCTCGGTGGAGTCCACCGCGCCGAGCTTGCCGACGCCCTTGCCGCGGGTGAAGTCCTGCCAGGTGGTGCCGGTGATCTTCCCCGGCTCCGCGGGGGCCTGCACGGCCGTCTTCGCGTCGTCGGGCATCTGCTCCGGCGCCACACCGACGAGCGGCAGGGCCACCGACTGCCCGACGTGCACCGGGCTGGTGGTGACGAACCCGCCGTCCTCGGGCTCGAGCGGCGAGTTGCGGCCCGGGTGCGCCTTCGGGAACGCCGACGACGGCGCGAACGTGTCGTGGATGCCCACCCACACCGCGTTCGCCACGCCCTTGTCGGGGTCCTGGTCGTACACCAGCCGGAAGATGATCCCGGCCGCCAGCATCGAGATCGCCATCGGCATGAAGACGACCAGCTTGAACGCCGTGCCCCAGCGCACCCGCTCGGTGAGCACCGCGAAGATCAGGCCGAGCGCGGTGGCGACGGCCGGCGCGAACACCACCCAGATGATGTTGTTCTTCAGCGCCGTGCGGATGCCGTCGTCGGTGAACAGCGCCGTGTAGTTGTCGAACCCGGCGAAGTGGTCGCCGGAGTTGTCGTAGAAGCTGCGGACGATCGAGTACCCGATCGGGTAGACCACGAGGGCACCCAGCAGCACCAGGGCGGGCAGCAGGAACAGCGCCGCCACCCAGCGCCGGGTGCCGGTCACGCTCCTGCCGGTGCGAGAGGCGCGGGGCGCCGCCGGTGTCTCGGCGACGCCCGGTGCCGTTGCCGACGTCATCGCCGGCCTCCTGAGCGAAGTCGGGTCATCGTCGGCTCAGCTCCCGTTGCCGTAGGCCGCCGCCGCGTCCTTCTCCAGCCTCGCCTGGGTCCCCGCGACATCCGTCGGGTTCTGCAGGAAGTCCTGCAGGTCCTTCCACTCGCCCTTGCCGGGCGTGCCGCCGAAGGCCTGCGGAGCCTGGTCGGACATGTCGAAGCGGAAGTCGTCGCCCGAGGCGATCAGCGCCTTGGCGATCTTGCGCTGCACCTCGTTCGGGTACGCCGACTCGGGCACGTTCTTGTTCGGCGACAGGTAGCCGCCGAGCTTCGCCTGGATGGTCGCCGCGTCCGGCGAGGCCAGGAACGTCACCAGCGCCTGCGCCGCCTTGGAGTCCTTCAGGATCACCGCCGCGTCGCCGCCGGAGACCACCGGCGCGGTGTCACCCACGGCCGGGAAGGGGAACACCTTCGCGTCCGTGCCCACCTTCGCCTTCGTCTCGCCGATGTTGACCTGCGCGAAGTCGCCCTCGAAGACCATGCCGGCCTTCGGCTGGTCACCGCCGGTGAAGGTCTGCGTGACGGACGCCGGGAACTCGGTCTGCAGCGCGCCGTCCGGGCCGCCCGCGATGTAGTCCTTCTTGGAGAAGATCTCGGCCAGCGTGGTCAGTGCCTGCTTGACCGACGGATCCGTCCACTTGATCTTGTGCTGGGCCAGCTGGTCGTACTTCTCCGGGCCCGCCTGGGAGAGGTAGATGTTCTCGAACCAGTCGGTGAGCGTCCAGCCGTCCGCGCCGCCCACGGAGAACGGCGTGACCCCGGAGTCGTAGATCGTCTGCGCGGTGTTCAGCAGGTCCTTCCACGTCTTGGGCTCGCTGACGCCCGCGTTCTCGAAGACCTTGGCGTTGTACCAGATCAGCGACTTGTTGGCGGCCTTGTAGTAGACGCCGTACGGCTTGCCGTCGACCTTGCCGATGTCCTGCCAGCCCTGCGAGTAGTTCTTCTCCAGCTCGGCCTGCGCCTCGGGGCCGAGCGGCTTGGCCCAGCCCTTGTCCACGGCCTGCTTGATGGCACCCGGCTGCGGCAGCAGGGCCACGTCCGGCGGCTGCCCGCCCGCGATCTTGGACCCGAGGAAGTTGATGATGGGGTCCTGGGCGGGGACGAAGGTGACCTTCGCACCGGTGCGCTTCTCGAACTCCGCCAGCACCTGCTTGAAGTTCTTCTGCTCGGCGCCGGTCCACACGGCGGCGATCTCCAGGTGCGCGCCGTCCAGCTTGGGCAGCGCAACGGTGTTCGTGGTGGGACTGCCGCTGCTGTCCCCTCCGCCCTTGCCGTCGTCGTCCGAACCGCTGCATGCGGTGAGCGAGAGAGCCAGTGCTCCGGCGGCGACGGCCGCCGCGGCCCGGGCGGCTCTCCTCGTCCGGTGGGTCCGGAAGGTGGTCCTGCTGTGCATCACTGCCCCGTTCTTCGTCCCTCGACGAATGTTTCGAGCGGGTGTCCCGACGCGTCAGGTGTACGCCGGGGCCCGGACGCGGGCAAGAGCGTCTCCGGCTCCCGCCGCAAGATCGTGACCACGTCGTGATGCCAGGTCAGTGACGCAACAGCCGTACGCGACAAGGTGGTTACAGCAACGAAGGGACCCGTGCCGCCGCCACCTGGTCGGCCGCTCGGTCCAACGCGCTGGCCAGCAGCGCCAGATCGGTCGGTCCGTTGCCCAACTCCCGCACCGTGCGCCGGGTCGGCGGATCGCCCATGCGCTCCCACTGCACCGGCACCACCGTGGGCCGCTGCGTCGCCGTCCGCGGGATCCGCCCGGTGATCCGGCCGCCCTGGAACGGCGTCACCGTGCCGTCCGGCCCGGTCAGCCGGCCCCGGCCCGGCCCCGGCTGCTGCGGGCCGGAGCCCGGCGCGTCCAGCGTGATGCGCAGCGCGGCCCGCCGCGCCGGTTCGCTCCGCGCCGTACGGTCCTCGGGCAGGGCCGCCGCCACCAGGTGCACGCCCAGCCGCCCGCCGTCGCGGGCCACCGCCTCCAGCGCCCGCACCACCGACCCGGCCGCGGGCCGCCCCGGTGCCCCCAGCGCGGGCGTCACCAGGGCGTCCAGGTCGTCGACGACCACCACCAGCCGCGGCAGCGGCGGCGCCTGCTCGGTCCGCTGCCCGGCCGCCGGGCGCAGCCGCAGCGTGGCACCGGCGGCGGCGCCGGCCTCCGTGGTGCCGGAGCCGTCCGGTACCACAACGGCCGACCCGCGGCCGGACGCGGTGCGCTGGGCGACGATCCGGCCGGGCAGCCGCCGCCGGGTGTGCCAGGCGGCGAAGTCCTCCCGCCCCAGCAGCTCGGCCCGCCGTTTCAGCTCCGCGGTCAGCGACTGCGCGAAGTCCCGCATGCGCAGCGGGTCGTTGGCGCACAGGTGGGTGGTGACGTGCGGCAGGTCCGTGCACACCCGCAGACCGTCGGCGGGTTCACCGGCCGCACCGGTGCCGTCCCGGCCGTCCACCAGGACCACGCCGAGCCGGTCGGGGCGTTCGGCGGCGGCCAGCGAGGCCACCACCGACCGCAGCAGTTCCGTACGGCCGCTGCCCGCCGGCCCCTCGATCAGCAGATGCGGGCCGTCGGCGACCAGATCCGCGGCGAGAGGGCCGTGCGGGCCGGCCCCGAGTATCGCCCGGGCCCGCCCGCCGGGTGCCGCCGTGTCCTCGGCCGCGTTCGCCCAGCGGGCCTGGAGCGACGCCGGGGTGGCCCGTGCCAGCCCCAGCTCGTCCAGCAGCCGTGCCGTCGGCGGCAGCGGCGCGCACACCCGCGCGGGCCGGCCGCCCGTCGCCGGGCGCAGCGGCGCCAGCGCCCGCGCGAACCGCTCGGCCCACGCCGCCGACACCGCGTCCACCGTGGCGACCGCACCGGGTGTCAGCGGCATCCGCTCCCCGGGACCCGCGGGCGCCACCCGCATCAGCCGCAGCGCCGTGGCCACGTCGCCGCTGAGCAGCGCCACCGCCCCGCACTCCCGGAACACCACGCTCGCCGCGCAGGCCGCCCGGTACGACTCGGTCAGCGGCGAGGCCGGCGAGGCGGGTGCCGCCTCGGCCAGACACACCACATGGATCCCGGCCCGCGGACCGTGCAGCGTCAGCCGGACCAGCTCCTGCCGCACCGCGTCGTCGCCCGGGTCGCCGTCCACGACCACCACGGTGAACGAAGCGGGCCGCCGGTCCCTGCCCCCGGCGCCGTCCCGTGCCCACGACGGGCGGTGGCCGCCGACGCCGTGCTCCCGCGCCCCGCCGGGGTGGTCGTCCAGGCGGCGCAGCAGCTCCTCGATGCGGGCGGCGGCCTGGGCGGCGTCGAAGGCCAGCAGCAGCCGGCAGTCCTGCCCGTGCCGCGGCCGGACATGGGGCAGCCAGCCGAGCCAGGACCACTCCTCGGTGCGCTCCCGCAGCGGACGGTCCTCGTCGGCGCTCAGCAGGACGATCTCCAGCAGCTCCGGCGAGTGCAGCGCGGCGAGCTGGGCCAGCACGGCGCGGGCCAGCCCGGCCAGGCGGGCCCGCGGACCGGCCAGGCCCAGCGCGCCCACCTCGCGCAGCGCGGCGGTCACCGCGACCGCGGGCACCAGCCGGCCCGAGCCGTCGGGGGCCGGACGGTCGGCGGTGCCCAGCCGCACCGTCAGCACCTCCGGGTGGTCCGGCCCGCGCTCCCACAGCCGGGGTCCCGGGCCCAGGGCGGCCAGCAGCAGCGCCGCCGGGTCCGGCCAGGTCTCCGGCAGCCCGGTCGCCGGCACCCGGCCGAAGGGGTGCGGCGCCGCGCCGTCCCCGGCGGCGCCGTCGCCCGCCGCGCCCCGCGCCTGCGTGCCGCGCCCGCCGGCCAGCCGGCGCGCCCAGGCGCCGAACCCGCCGCGCCGGCGCAGGCCCTGGGGAGCGTCGGTGCCCCGCAGCGGGGTCGCCTTGCGCCCGCCGGTGTCCGGGCCGCCGTCGTCCGCCTCCGGGTGGCGGCCGGCCTCGTCGTACGGGGCGGCGGCCGCGGTTGCCCGGGGGTCGTGCGCGGGCGGGCGGTCCTCCGGGGCCCCGCGGCTCTCGGCGCCCGGAGCCGCGCCCTGGGCCGGCACCAGCGGGCCGGCGCCGCCGCGGGCCTGACCCGTGCCGGGTGCGGTGCCCGTGCCGGAGGAGGTCGGGTGCGCGCCGAAGGCCGTGCTGGTGCCGGTGGCGTAGGACGTGCCGGGGGCGGGGGAGCGGCCTGGCGCGGGGGAGTGGCCGGGGGCGACCGGAGCGCCGCCGGTGCCGGGGGCGGCGACGCCGGTGGTGAACGCGGTGTGGGCGCCGGGGTGTGCGCCCGCGTCCCCGGCGGTGCCGGACGGCGCAGGCGCCCCGGCGTCCGGCACGCGGTGGTGCTCCGGCGCGGGTGCCGCGCCCGGAGCGCCCGGAGCGCCCGGAGCACCCGGAGCGCCCGGAGCGCCCGGAGCGTCCTCCTCCGTCGCCGGTCCGGTCAGCTGGAGGTGGCCCTGGCCGTCCGGTGCCGTCGCCACCCGGGCCGCCGGCCCGGCGGACGGCGTCAGCCGCAGGGCCGACTCGCCGATGCGCAGCAGCGCGCCCGCCACGAAGCGGACCGGCTGCTCCCCCACGGGCTCCCCGTCCAGCACGGTGCCGTTGGTGGAGCCGAGGTCGGCGACCGTGACCCGGCCGTCGGGCAGCACCGTGATCGCGCAGTGCATCCGGGAGACGTCGGGGTCGTCGAGCGGGACGTCGGCGTCGGCGGAGCGGCCGACGACGATCTGCCCGCCGTGCAGCAGATGCACCCCGCCCGCGTCCGGCCCCGCGACCACGTGCAGCTGGGTGGGGGCCTCGTCCAGCTCGGGATGCGGCTCGGGCTCGGCCGGTGCACCCAGCGACAGCACCGCGCCGTCCAGCAGCGGCGGCTCGCCGAGGGTGCGGCGCCCGGGGTCGAGCCGTTCGGCGCCCGCGTAGAACACCGGGCCCGGGCCGCCGTCGCGGCCGGCCCGTCCGTCGGCGCGCTCCCGGCCGGCCCGCTCGGGCGGCGCCGTACCGGTGTCCCCGGCGACCGCGGCGGCGAGCGCCGACGCCACCGTGTCCAGCGCCGTACCCGCGGGTGCCGTGACGAGGACGTCGCGGCCCGCAGGGCGGCCGGTGGCGGAGGAGAGCGGGCCCTGGGGGTCTACGACGGTCAGCCGGATCTGCATCGCCGTCAGCGGTCCCTTCTGTTCTCACCGCGAGCAGTCAGGGACGGAACCGTCCCGCGGTCCCCCCACCACGGACATCCCCCACCGCCGCACGAGCACGTCGGCCAGTAACGATTGGCATCCTCGCACCTGCCGTCGGCACGGTGCCCGCCGCCCACCGCTGAGTGATCTTGATTGGTCGGCTCTGCCCCTAAAAGTGACTGATCAGAGGGCTGGGAACGACCGTTTCCGGACCCGTCGAGAACGTCACGGGACCGCTCGCGCCCGTCTGTGTGCAACCGCGTGCTGCGGGGCAACGTCTTCCCGTCGTACCCGCGCACCCGGGGTCGTGCACCCGTACCCGTGGTGGTGCGGTGTCGCAGCAGCCCTCGGGCCCACGGGATCGGGACGCGGGGCGGGCGGGACCCTCGGGCCACGCCCTACAGTGGGTCGGAACACCGCGTTGGCACCGCAGGGCGGCGCGGGACCAGGCAAGCAAGCACAGGGAGTGCATGACGTGCGGCCGGTAGGCAGCAAGTACCTCCTGGAGGAGCCGCTCGGGCGCGGTGCCACCGGGACCGTCTGGCGAGGACGCCAGCGGGAGACCGCGGGCGACGAGGCGGCCGTGCCCGGCCGGCCCGGCGAGACCGTGGCGATCAAGGTCCTCAAGGAGGAGCTGGCGAGCGACCCCGACATCGTCACGCGGTTCCTGCGGGAGCGGTCCGCGCTGCTCCGGCTCACCCACCCGAACATCGTGCGGGTGCGGGACCTGGTGGTCGAGGGCGATCTGCTGGCGCTGGTCATGGACCTCGTCGACGGCCCCGATCTGCACCGCCATCTGCGCGAGAACGGCCCGTTCACGCCCGTGGGCGCCGCGCTGCTCACCGCCCAGATCGCCGACGCGCTCGCCGCGAGCCATGCCGACGGGGTGGTCCACCGCGACCTGAAACCCGCCAACGTGCTGCTGCGGCGGACCGGCGGCGAGCTGCACCCGATGCTCACCGACTTCGGCATCGCCCGCCTGGCCGACTCCCCGGGCCTGACCCGCACCCACGAGTTCGTCGGCACCCCCGCGTACGTGGCGCCCGAGTCCGCCGAGGGCCGCCCGCAGACCTCGGCCGTGGACGTCTACGGCGCCGGCATCCTGCTGTACGAGCTGGTCACCGGCCGTCCGCCGTTCGCCGGCAGCACCGCGCTCGAGGTGCTGCACCAGCACCTGAGCGCCGAGCCGCGCCGCCCCTCCACGGTTCCGGAACCGCTGTGGACGGTGATCGAGCGCTGCCTGCGCAAGAACCCCGAGGAACGGCCCAGCGCGGAGAACCTCGCCCGGGCCCTGCGGGTCGTCGCCGAGGGCGTGGGCGCGCACGCCACCGCCGCGCAGATCGCCGCCGCGGAGGGCGTCGCCGCGCTGCTCGGGCCCGACCCGGCGCCCGCGTCCGTGCCCGGCGCCGCCGACCCCACCCAGGTGCTGCCGCGCGACGCGGCGGCGTCCCCGGCCGGCGCCTACGACCCGAACGCCCCCACCAGCGTCCTGCCGCAGTCCGCCAACCCCGGCGACGGCGCGGGCGGGCCGGCCGGCGCGGCCGACCCGACCGCGGTCCTGCCCCAGCACGGCGCGCCCGACCCCACCCGGGTGATGCCGCCGATGCCGCCCGGCGGCGCCCCGGAGCAGCCCGACCAGGCGGCCGGTCAGCAGCAGCCCGAGGAGCCGCACCCCTGGCAGACCCAGCTGCGCGCGGCCCGCGACCGCAACGAGCAGACCGAGATCCAGTACCTCGACCCGAGCGAGGACCCGCTGCGCCGCCGCCCCCAGCGGCAGGTCGTCCGGCCCCAGCAGCAGCCGCGCCCGCAGCCTCAGCCCGGACCTCCGCAGCCCCAGCCGCAGCCCGGACCCGCCCGTCCGCAGCCCCAGCCGCAGCAGTACGCCCCGCCGCGCCGCGCGACGCCGCAGCCCGACCAGTACGCGCCGCCGCCCGCGCCCGAGCCCAGGCGGCCGGCCCGCGAACCGAGGCCGCCGCGCGAGCCGCGGCCGCCGCGGCAGCGCAGCGCCAACCCGATGAAGATCCCCGGGCTGGGATGCCTCAAGGGCTGCCTGTTCACCATCGTCCTCCTGGTCGTCGCGGGCTGGCTCGTGTGGGAGCTGAGCCCGCTGCAGAGCTGGATCGGCACCGGCAGGGGCTACTGGGACCAGCTGACCACCTGGGTCCGCGACGCGGTCGACTGGGTCAAGAGCCTGAGCGGCACCTGAGGCGCACCCGGCAGCACCGGCTCCGGCCGCCGGCGCCGGACCGGGCGCCGGACCGGGGTGCCGGGCCGTGGTGGTGGCCGGGCACCCGTCGGGGATGTGCCGACACCCGACGGGTGAGTTCCGCCCGCGCGGGGAATGCCACGCTCGCCGCACGCGTAGCTTTGTCGGCAACACGCCTGTACAGGAGCAGACTTGGCACGGAAGATCGGCAGCCGGTACACCGCCCACCAGATCCTGGGACGGGGCAGCGCCGGCACGGTGTGGCTCGGCGAGGGACCGGACGGCCCCGTCGCCATCAAGCTGCTGCGCGAGGACCTGGCCTCGGACCAGGAACTCGTGGGCCGCTTCGTGCAGGAGCGCACCGCCCTGCTGGGGCTGGAGCACCCCCACGTCGTCTCCGTGCGCGACCTCGTGGTCGACGGCGACGACGTCGCCCTGGTGATGGACCTGGTCCGCGGCACCGACCTGCGCACCCGCCTGGAGCGGGAGCGCCGGCTCGCCCCCGAGGCGGCCGTGGCGATCGTGGCGGACGTGGCGGACGGGCTGGCCGCGGCCCACGCCGCCGGGGTGGTGCACCGGGACGTCAAACCGGAGAACGTGCTGCTGGACATGCAGGGCCCGCTCGGCCCCGGCGGCGCGCATCCGGCGCTGCTGACCGACTTCGGTGTGGCCAAGCTCATCGACGCCCCGAAGCGCACCCGCGCGACGAAGATCATCGGCACCCCCGACTATCTGGCCCCGGAGATCGTGGAGGGCCTGCCGGCGCGCGCCGCGGTGGACATCTACGCCCTGGCCACGGTGCTGTACGAGCTGCTGGCCGGCTTCACACCGTTCGGCGGCGGGCACCCCGGCGCGGTGCTGCGCCGGCATGTCACCGAGACGGTGGTGCCGCTGCCCGGCATCCCCGACGAGCTGTGGCAGCTGATCGTGCAGTGCCTGGCGAAGGCCCCGGCGTCCCGGCTGCGCGCCTCGGAGCTGGCGACGCGGCTGCGGGAGCTGCTGCCCGCCCTCGCCGGGCTGCCCGCGCTGGAGGTGGACGAGCCGGACGACGACCCGGTGGAGGAGCCCCCGGAGGAACCGCCGGCGCAGGCGGCTCCGGCCGCCGGGGCCCCGGCACGGCGCCGGGGAGCGGTGTCCCTGGTGCCGGGCACCAAGCCGGACTCCAACCGGGACACCCACACCTCGATGCGGGTGCCCGCGCCCGACGAGCTGGCCGGCGGCGCCCGCGGCACGGCCCGCGCCCCGCGCACCCCGGGCACACCCCGCCCCGGCTCGGCCCGCCACCGCACCGCGGCCCGGCGCCGCCGGATCACCCTGTCCGTGGCCGGGCTCGCCC
This sequence comes from Streptomyces thermoviolaceus, assembly GCF_045209695.1. Lineage (NCBI taxonomy): Bacteria > Bacillati > Actinomycetota > Actinomycetes > Kitasatosporales > Streptomycetaceae > Streptomyces > Streptomyces thermoviolaceus. The sequence continues at coordinate 3,824,678 of NZ_CP109280.1, forward strand.
TGGTCGCCGCGGTGGGCGCGGGCGCCTGGTGGGCGACCTCCGCGGACGACACACCCCCGGACGCCCCCCACTCGGCTCCTGCGGTGCCGTAGCGCCCGCCCGGGGCGGTCCGCCGCGCCCGGCGCTCCCCGGTTGGCGGAGCCGTTACGCTGGAGGCGTGGCAGTCGTCGACGTATCCGAAGAGCTGAAGTCCCTCTCCTCGACCATGGAGTCGATCGAGGCCGTTCTCGACCTCGACAAGATGAGGGCAGACATCGCCGTGCTCGAGGAGCAGGCGGCCGCGCCGTCCCTGTGGGACAACCCGGACGAGGCGCAGAAGATCACCAGCCGGCTCTCCCATCTCCAGGCCGAGGTCAGGAAGGCGGAGGCGCTGCGCGGGCGGATCGACGATCTCGCGGTCCTCTTCGAGATGGCCGAGGAGGAGGACGACCCGGAGACCCGCGCCGAGGCCGAGGCCGAACTCGCCGCCGTGCGCCAGGCGCTGGACGAGATGGAGGTCCGGACGCTGCTGAGCGGCGAGTACGACGCCCGTGAGGCGCTCGTCAACATCCGCGCCGAGGCCGGTGGTGTCGACGCCGCCGACTTCGCCGAGCGGCTGCAGCGCATGTACCTGCGGTGGGCCGAGCAGCACGGCTACAAGACCGAGGTGTACGAGACCTCGTACGCCGAGGAGGCCGGCATCAAGTCGACCACCTTCGCCGTGCAGGCGCCGTACGCGTACGGCACCCTCTCCGTCGAGCAGGGCACCCACCGGCTCGTGCGCATCTCGCCCTTCGACAACCAGGGCCGTCGGCAGACCTCCTTCGCCGGTGTCGAGGTGCTGCCCGTCGTCGAGCAGTCCGACCACGTCGACATCGACGAGTCCGACCTGCGCATCGACGTCTACCGGTCCTCCGGCCCCGGCGGCCAGGGCGTGAACACCACCGACTCCGCGGTGCGCATCACCCACCTGCCCACCGGCATCGTCGTCTCCTGCCAGAACGAGCGTTCGCAGATCCAGAACCGGGCCACCGCCATGGCCGTGCTCCAGGCCAAGCTGCTGGAGCGGCGCCGCCAGGAGGAGCAGGCCAAGATGGACGCCCTCAAGGGCGACGGCGGCAACTCCTGGGGCAACCAGATGCGTTCCTACGTCCTGCACCCGTACCAGATGGTGAAGGACCTGCGCACCGAGTACGAGGTCGGCAACCCGGAGGCCGTGTTCAACGGTGAGATCGACGGGTTCCTGCAGGCCGGAATTCGCTGGCGCAAGCAGCAGGAGCAGCAAGCAAAGTAACTTTGTCGACAAGGCAACCGCCGCCTTCGGGGCGGCGGTTGCCTTTTTCGTCCCCGCTTGCCGGGGCTTCGCAGCATGCTCACATCGCTCTTCGCGCCGCAAAGAGCACGTACCAGGACATCGCGCTCGCAACGGCCTTGACGTTGCTTTGATTTACCGGGAGGGTAAAGCGCGGCATGCGTGTCTCTGGGGCGCATGTGAACCGGGGGGCTTGCGTCATTGTTCAGCTACCTCCGTCGATCACGGCCCCCGCGCGCGGCCTCACAGACCATCCAGCTACTGGGGGTAGCAACTACATGACGAAGAAGACGCGGATCCGGGTCGCGAGGATAGCCGCCGGCGCCGTGATCGCCGCCGGTGCCTCGCTGACCGCCGCGGGTGCGGCGTCGGCCGCGGGCCTGGAGATCGGTGTGGGCCTGGGCACCGACGGTGTCTCCGCCAAGGTCGCCGTCACCGGCGACGACCCCACGTGCGACATCGGCACCAACCCTGAGTGCGAGGACGACGAGCCCGGCACCCCGGGCGGCGACGAGCCGGGCAACCCGGGTGGTGGCGACGACGAGCCGGGCAACCCGGGCGGTGGCGACGACCAGCCGGGCAACCCGGGCGGTGGCGACGACCAGCCGGGCAACCCGGGTGGCGGTGACGACCAGCCGGGCAACCCGGGCGGTGGCGACGACCAGCCGGGCAACCCGGGTGGCGGTGACGACCAGCCGGGCAACCCGGGCGGTGGCGACGACCAGCCGGGCAACCCCGGTGGTGGCGACGACACCCCCGGCACCCCGGGTGACGACGACACCCAGGCCCCGGGCATCCCGGGCGGTGACAACGGCGCCGGCAACGGCGGTGGCAGCGACACCTCCGGCGGCGGTTCGAACACCAGCCCTGACGGCAACAGCACCGTCCCCCAGGAGCAGGGCTCCTCGGCCCTGACCGACACGGGCTCGGTCACCCCGGTCAGCAACACCACCCCGCAGGGTGAGGGCAGCGGCAAGCAGCTCGCCGAGACCGGTGCCGGTCAGACCGCGTTCCTGCTGGTCGGCGCCGCCACGATGATCGCGGGTGGCATCGGCTTCCGCGTGCTGCCGCGCATGATGGCCGGCCGCGGCGCCGCCGCCTGAGCGCACCCCGTCACAGCCGTCCGTGACGGACGGCATCCGTAGGCCTACGGAAAGCGCCCGGCGCATGACGCCCGAGGGGCCCGGAGCACACGCTCCGGGCCCCTCGTCGCACGTTCGGTGGAGACAGGCGGGCCGCTGTCCGCCGAACGGGCGTCCCGCCCTGCCGGCGGAACGCGCCTCACACGGTCTGGTGCGCCAGCAGCGCCACTGCGGCGATCAGCACCACCAGCAGCGCGATCAGCGCCATCGGGTTCCAGCCCGCGAATCCGTACTCCTGCTGCAGCCGCTCGCGGTTCGCGCGGCACACAGGACACCGGCCCTCGCTCACGGGCGCCGCGCAGTTCGCGCACACCAGCCGGTCGTACGTCATGCGCTCGCCCTCCTTGCACCGGTTCCACCTGTTCAACGCTCGCGCGCACGCGAACGTTCCCTCCTCCACCATGCCAGGTTCCCCGGAAATCAGCGCGTGATCCCCCGAGGAGCCCGCCGAGCGGGGGCCGTCCGGACGGCCGGGGGCGGCCCGGGCCGGCCCGCGGGGCGGCCGGAGGTCCGGCAGGGTGCGGACATAACGCCCAACTGTCCCGCAACCCCCACCAGCGCCTGCGCCCGCACAGCCGACTCGCGTAATGTCACGCTCATCTACCCCCGGCGACACGTGGTGCATCCGTGATCCGATTCGACAACGTCACCAAGGTCTACCCCAAGCAGTCCCGCCCCGCTCTCAGGGACGTCTCCCTGGAGGTCGAGAAGGGCGAGTTCGTGTTCCTCGTGGGCTCCTCCGGTTCCGGAAAGTCCACCTTCCTGCGGCTGATCCTGCGCGAGGAGCGGGCCACCCACGGCCAGGTGCACGTCCTGGGCAAGGACCTCGCGCGGCTGTCCAACTGGAAGGTGCCGCAGATGCGCCGCCAGTTGGGAACGGTGTTCCAGGACTTCCGCCTCCTGCCGAACAAGACGGTGGCCGAGAACGTCGCCTTCGCCCAGGAGGTCATCGGCAAGTCCCGGGGAGAGATCCGCAAGTCCGTGCCGCAGGTGCTCGACCTCGTCGGGCTCGGCGGCAAGGAGGACCGGATGCCGGGCGAGCTGTCCGGCGGTGAGCAGCAGCGCGTCGCCATCGCACGGGCCTTCGTCAACCGCCCCAAGCTGCTCATCGCCGACGAGCCCACCGGCAACCTCGACCCGCAGACCTCCGTCGGCATCATGAAGCTGCTCGACCGCATCAACCGGACCGGTACGACCGTCGTGATGGCGACCCACGACCAGAACATCGTGGACCAGATGCGCAAGCGCGTCATCGAGCTGGAGAAGGGCCGCCTCGTCCGCGACCAGGCGCGTGGCGTCTACGGCTACCAGCACTGACGGAAGAGTCCACGTCGGAAAGGCTTGACCCAAGGCCATGCGCGCCCAGTTCGTCCTGTCGGAGATCGGTGTCGGTCTCCGCCGCAATCTGACGATGACCTTCGCGGTGATCGTCTCCGTAGCCCTGTCCCTCGCGCTGTTCGGCGGGTCGCTGCTCATGAGCGACCAGGTCGGCAAGATGAAGGGCTACTGGTACGACAAGATCAACGTCTCGATCTTCCTCTGCAACAAGAACAACGCCGAGAGCGACCCCCAGTGCTCCAAGGGCGCGGTCACGGAGGACCAGAAGAAGGCCATCCTGGCGGACCTGAAGAAGATGCCGGTGGTCGAGAAGGTCACCTACGAGTCGCAGGACGAGGCCTACAAGCACTACAAGGAACAGTTCGGCGACTCCCCGCTGGCCTCCGCCATCACCCCGGACCAGATGCAGGAGTCGTACCGCATCAAGCTGAAGGACCCGCAGCAGTACCAGGTCATCGCCAGCGCCTTCAACGGACGCGACGGCGTGTACTCCGTGCAGGACCAGAAGGACATCCTGGACAACCTCTTCAACCTGCTCAACGGCATGAACTGGGCCGCCCGCATGGTGATGGCGCTGATGCTCGTCGTGGCGCTGATGCTGATCGTCAACACGGTGCGCGTCTCGGCGTTCAGCCGGCGCCGCGAGACCGGCATCATGCGCCTGGTGGGCGCCTCCGGCTTCTACATCCAGGCGCCGTTCATCGCCGAGGCCGCCGTGGCCGGGCTCATCGGCGGCGTACTCGCCTGCGCGTTCCTCGCCATCGGGCGGTACTTCATCATCGACCACGGCCTCGACCTGGCCCACAAGCTCACCCTGGTGAACTTCATCGGCTGGGACGCCGTCCTCACCAAGCTGCCGCTCATCCTGGCCACGAGCGTGCTGATGCCCGCGTTGGCCGCGTTCATCGCGCTGCGCAAGTATCTGAAGGTATGACACTCGCCTCGACGGGCCGTACGGTCAACACGCCGTGCGGCCCGTCGCCGTTGTCTAGACTCACCGCCATGCCAGGCCGTGACCTGTTGTTCTGTCAGCCCCGCCGCCCGCGCGCCGGGGCCGCTCTGACGCTGGTCTTCGCCGGTGTGCTGCTGACCGGGGCGGCGACCGGCTCCCTGCCCGGCTCCCGGCCGCAGGCGACCCGCCCCCAGACCTCCGGCGCCACCGGTCCGGCCGCGTCCACCGTGGCGCAGCAGGACGTCGCCAGGGCCGCGGCCGAGGCCATGGCCGAGGGCAAGTCCCCCCTGGAGGCCGCCGAACGGGCCGTCAGCCGCAGCGGCGACCGGTGGGCCGCGGTCTACTCCCGCGACGACTACGAGGAGTTCCAGGAGGCCCTGGACGGCCGGTACACCGGGGTCGGTCTGTCGGCCCGGCGCGAGCGGGACGGCCGGATCGACATCACCCGGGTGCGGCCGGACTCGCCCGCCGCCCGGGCGGGCATCCGCAAGGGCGACCGGCTGCGCAGCGTCGACGGCCGGACGGTGGACGGGCTGCCCGTCACCGAGGTGGTCTCCCTGCTGCGCGGCGACGCCGAGGACGCACCCGCGGGCACCGCCGTCACCCTGGGGCTGGAACGCGACCGGCGCACCTGGACGACGACCGTGCGCAGAGCCCGGCTGTCGACCGACCCGGTCGCGGTGAGCCGGCTCTCCGGCCATGCGACCCTCGTGCAGATCTCCGCCTTCACCAAGGGGGTCGGCGACAGCGTCCGCACCGCCGTGCGCACGGCGCCGCCCGGCGACGGCGTCATCCTGGACCTGCGCGGCAACTCCGGCGGCCTGGTCACCGAGGCCGTCGCCACGGCCTCCGCCTTCCTCGACGGCGGCCTGGTCGCCACCTACGACGCCGACGGCCGGGAGCACATGCTGCGGGCCCGGCGCGGCGGCGACACCGCCCGGCCCCTGGTCGCGCTCGTCGACGGGGGCACCATGAGCGCGGCCGAGCTGGTCACCGGGGCCCTGCAGGACCGCGGCCGCGCGGTCGTCGTGGGCGCGCCGACCTTCGGCAAGGGCTCGGTGCAGATGCCGCGCCGACTGCCCGGGGGCTCGGTCGCCGAGCTGACCGTCGGGCACTACCGCACCCCCAACGGCCACACCGTCGACGGCCACGGCATCACCCCCGACGTGCCCGCGGACGGCGATGCGCTGCGCCGGGCCCGCACCGTCCTGGCCGGCCTCGGCCAGTCCCGCTGAAGCGGGCCGCCGACCCGCGCCCACGAGGCCGTGTTCGCTCCCGCATGCCCGCTGCGAGGTGCGAAAATGACGGCACTATGGCAAAGGAAAAAGGGCGCAAGCTGATCGCGCAGAACAAGAAGGCGCGGCACGACTACCACATCCTCGACACCTACGAGGCCGGGCTGGTCCTCACCGGCACGGAGGTGAAGTCGCTGCGCCAGGGCCGTGCCTCGCTGGCCGACGGCTTCGTGCAGCTGGACGGACACGAGGCGTGGCTGCACAACGTGCACGTGCCCGAGTACAGCCAGGGCACGTGGACCAACCACAGCGCCCGCCGCAAGCGCAAGCTGCTGCTGCACCGGGTGGAGATCGACAAGCTGGAGGCGAAGTCCCAGCAGACCGGGCACACGATCGTGCCGCTGTCCCTGTACTTCAAGGACGGCCGCGCCAAGATCGAGATCGCGCTGGCCAAGGGCAAGAAGGAGTACGACAAGCGGCAGACGCTGCGCGAGAAGCAGGACCGCCGCGAGGCGGCCCGTGCGATGGCCGCGGCCCGGCGCCGGCAGCGGGTCTGAACAGGGCGGCGCGACCGGGCACCGTCCGCGGACCGGCCGGACGGCGACGCCGGGACGTCCCGGCGCGGGAGGGGACGGAATATGCTGGCATCAGCGGGCGTTGGTCACGTACGATGTCCCGTGCACCGCGAGCCGGTGCGATGCCCTTCTCGCAAGGGTGTGCGCCCCCTCGTCGGAGGGTTTGAAAAATCAACATGGGGATGATCGGTTTCGACAGCGGCTGTTGAAGCAGGGGAAGCGTGCCGAGGAAGCGGCCATGATCTCGTAAACCACAGGCCGAAAAAAATAATCGCCAACACCAAGCGCGATTCCTCCCAGCAGGCCTTCGCCCTCGCTGCCTGATCTCAGGTAGCGACCGCGAGCCTCCTATCACGGGAGTGTCAGCCCGGGGCTGTTCCCGACCCGGATCCTGGCATCAGCTAGGGAACTCCACCTCGATCCCGGTCACGGGGTGAAGAGGGAAACCACACAGTGACTGAGCCCGTCGGAGACTTGTCCGCGTGATCTCCGGGGCCGAGAAAAGCGAAGCGGACTGCGCACGGAGAAGCCCTGGTTCTGCACCGTTGGACGCGGGTTCGATTCCCGCCATCTCCACTCACACCCCATGTGGGCAAGGCCCTGTCGCCCGGCGCGACGGGGCCTTTGTCATGTCCGGCGGCCTTGTGGCAGTGCCCGGCGCCCCCCTGCCCATGCCCGGCAGCCCGCGCCCAGGCCCGCCGCAGGTGTCGTCCCTGAAGGGAGGCATTCGGGGGCGCATCGATCATTTCCGTTCAGCATCGGGCTTCTCGGCGTGCGCCGGCGTGCGCGGGCGTACGTTCATCTGCACCGAGCAGGGTGGGAACACGGGGGCGCTCGGGCAGGTGGGGGCCTGTCCCGGCGGCGTGGGCTCGGCAGCCGCAGGCGCACCCCGGAACACTCCCGTGGGGGGAGCTACGTGCACGTGACGAAGGGGCCGGAGCCGGCCCGACCCGAATGGCCCGAGGCCGGTGCGGCGGGGGGAGCCGATGTCGAGGCCCAGACGTTCCCGGAGACGGGCGCCCTGACGGCGGCCCGCGTCGAGGACCCCTGGGACACCCGGCACTGCCGGGATCCCCGGACCGAGGAGCCGGGCACGCCGAACAAGGCGAACAAGACGGACAAGGCGAACAAGCACGCGGCGAACAGGGCGAGCAGGCCGGACATCGGATCCGTCGCCGAGAAGTCCTCCGCATGGACCGTCCGGCCGGAGGGGTCGCAGCGAGAGAAGCGGTTCGGCGCCGGTGCGCACCGCCCGGTGTTCGTCGACGTCTCCGGCCGCCGCAGCCGCCGTGTCCGCCGTCTCGGCATCGCGGTCGGGGTGGCCTGTGCGGGCTACGCCGTCGTCATCGTCGCCACCCTCGTCTCGGGCAACTCCACCGCCCCGTGGCTTCCGGTGCCGGGCCAGGGCGGCGACCGGCCCGCGAGCACGGCGGACACCACCCCGGAGCCCTCGCGCTCCGCCGGCCCGTCGGGCACCGGCGGCGGCGTGCCCGGTGCGCCCGCCCCGGCCGGCGCACCGCGGACGTCCGCCCCCGCGGCGGCCGGAGCCCGGCCCGAGCCCGGCACCACCCCGACCGGGGCGTCCGCCGGTCCCAGTCACCCGGGCACCTCGGCCGACCCCGGATCCGCCGCCACCGCCACCGGCGGCCCGCACCGGCCCTCGGCCGGCGTGCGCACCCCGGCGACCCGGCCGACCAGGCCACCGGTCGGCACCTGGCCCGCTCCGACGGCGCCCGACGGCGGCGGTACGCCCACCGACGGCACCCCCGTACCACCGGACCCCAGCGGCACCGGACCCGGCGGGGACGGCCCCGGCAGCGTCGCGACCGGCCCGGGCAGTCCGGTGCCCGTCACCACGGCACCGCACCCGACCACGACCCCCGGTGCGACGACCGGCCCCGGCCCCACCGCAGGGCCCGGCCCGTCCGGCACCCGGACGCCGTCCCCGCCCCCGTCCGCGTCGGGAGTCGTCGCCTGATGGCCCGCCTCCGTCCGAGGCCCGCCGCCCACGACGCCCGTGCCGCCGCCCGCACCCGCCGCCCACCGCGGCGCCTGCCGCTGCGGCTGCTGGTGCCCGCACTGCTGCTGGCCGCGCTGATGGCGATGCTGATGCTGCGCGGCTATGTGCACAGCGAGATCCTCGCCGACCACCGGATCCGCCCCGAGGCCGCCACCGACCGGGTGCCGCAGCGGATCCTGGACGGCGGCCCGGTCATCGACACCCGGCACGGACAGGCCACCAGCCTGCGCATCCCCGACCGCCGACTGGTCCTCACCTTCGACGACGGCCCCGACCCGACGTGGACGCCGAACGTGCTGGACGTGCTCAAGAGGCACCACGCGCACGCGGTGTTCTTCGTCACCGGCACCATGACCTCGCGCCACCCGGACCTGGTGCGGCGCATGGTCGCGGAGGGGCACGAGGTCGGCCTGCACACCTTCAACCACCCCGACCTGTCGTACCAGTCCGAGCGGCGCATCGACTGGGAGCTGTCGCAGAACCAGCTCGCCCTCACCGGTGCGGCCGGGGTGCGCACCTCGCTGTTCCGGCCGCCGTACTCCTCCTTCGCCGACGCCATGGACGACCGGTCCTGGCCGGTGACCCGGTCCGTCGGCCGGCGCGGCTACCTCACCGTCGTCAACACCCTCGACAGCGAGGACTGGCGCAGGCCGGGCGTGGCGGAGATCGTCCGCCGGGCCACCCCGAAGGGCCACGAGGGCGCCGTCGTCCTCATGCACGACTCCGGCGGCGACCGGCAGCAGACCGTGCAGGCCCTCGACCGCTATCTGCCCGCACTCCAGGCCCGCGGCTACCGGTTCGACAACCTCACCGAGGCCCTGGGAGCCCCCAGCGCGCTCACCCCGGTCACCGGCGCCGAGCTGTGGCAGGGCAAGCGTGGATCCTCCTGGTGCAGGCCGCCGAGCGGATCACCGACGCCCTGGTGGTCTGCCTGGCGGTGGTCGGCGCCCTGGTCCTCGCCCGGTTCGCCCTGATGGTGCTGCTCTCCGCCGTGCACGCCCGGCGCCGCCGCCGGGGTCCGGGATGGGGACCGCCGGTCACGGATCCGGTGTCGGTCGTCGTCCCGGCGTACAACGAGGCCACGTGCATCGAGAACACCGTGCGTTCGCTGATGGCCGGCGAGCACCCCGTGGAGGTCGTCGTCGTGGACGACGGCTCCACCGACGGCACCGCCGACCTCGTCGAGGCCCTGGACCTGCCCGGCGTCCGCGTCGTCCGGCAGCGCAACGCCGGCAAGGCGGCCGCCCTCGACAGGGGCGTCGCCGAGGCGTCCCACGACCTGATCGTGATGATGGACGGCGACACGGTCTTCGAACCGTCCACCGTCCGCGAGCTGGTGCAGCCCTTCGCCGACCCGCGGGTCGGTGCCGTCGCCGGCAACGCCAAGGTGGGCAACCGGAACTCGCTCATCGGGTCCTGGCAGCACATCGAGTACGTGATGGGCTTCAATCTCGACCGCCGCCTGTACGACGTGCTGCGCTGCATGCCGACCGTCCCCGGCGCGGTCGGCGCCTTCCGCCGCTCCGCCCTGGAGCAGGCCGGCGGCCTGAGCGACGACACCCTCGCCGAGGACACCGACCTCACCATGGCCCTGCACCGCGCCGGCTGGCGGGTCGTCTACGCGGAGAACGCCCGCGCCTGGACCGAGGCGCCGCAGACGGTCCGTCAGCTGTGGTCCCAGCGCTACCGGTGGTCCTACGGCACCATGCAGGCCCTCTGGAAACACCGTGGCGCGTTGCTGGACCGCGGACCCTCCGGCCGGTTCGGCCGCGTCGGCCTGCCGCTCGTCGCCCTGTTCATGGTCGTCGCCCCGCTGCTGGCCCCGCTGATCGACCTGTTCCTCGTGTACGGGCTGGTCTTCGGGCCCACGCAGAAGACGATCGCCGCCTGGCTCGGCATGCTCGCCGTCCAGGCCCTGTGCGCCGCCTACGCCTTCCGCCTGGACCGCGAGCCCATGATCCACCTGGTCTCGCTGCCGCTGCAGCAGATCCTGTACCGGCAGCTGATGTACGTGGTGCTGCTCCAGTCCTGGATCACCGCGCTGACCGGCGGCCGGCTGCGCTGGCAGAAGCTGCGCCGCACCGGCGTGCTGCGCGCGCCCGGACCGGCGCGGCCGGCACGGCCACGACAACCGGCGGACGCGACGAGCACCACCGCACCCGGGAGCGGCGTGGCATGACCGAGACCCGTGGCATGACCGAGACCCTGGCGGCACGGACCGCCCCCGACCACTCCCCGGCCCCCGGCCGCGACCGGTACCTGGACCTGCTGCGCGCCCTGGCCCTGCTCCGGGTGGTGCTCTACCACCTGTTCGGCTGGGCCTGGCTGACGGTGCTGTTCCCCTCCATGGGCGTGATGTTCGCGCTGGCCGGCTCCCTGATGGCCCGCTCCCTGGAGCGCCGCCCGGCGCCCGGCGTGCTCCGGGGGCGGCTGCGCCGCCTGCTGCCACCGCTGTGGGCGTTCGCCGCCGTCCTGCTCCCGCTGCTCCTGCTCGCCGGCTGGAACCCGATGCACGGCCCCGACTCCGGTGGCATCACGGCCCTGGCCGGGCTCCTGACCTACCTCGTCCCCCTCGGCGCCCCGCCCTACCCGGAGCACCTCGGCTCCGCCTCCGGCCCGCTGGGCACGACCTGGGCGGCAGACGCGGCCGGCCCGCTGTGGTACCTGCGGGCCTACCTGTGGTTCGTGCTGGCCTCGCCCCTGCTGTTGCGGGCCTGGCGCCGCGCCCCGTGGCCCACCCTGCTCGCCCCGCTCGCCCTGGCCGCGGTGCTCGGCACCGGCCTGGTGACCCTCCCCGGCGAGGCGGGCGACGCGGTGACGGACTTCGCGGTCTACGGCGCCTGCTGGATCCTGGGCTTCGCCCACCACCAGGGAGCACTGCGGCGCGTCCCCCGCTCCCTGGCGGTGTCCGGCGCGACGTTCCTCATGGCGGCCGGCCTGGCGTGGGCCGCCGGACACCGGGGGGACAGCGGCTGGGACCTCAACGACATCCCCCTCGCCCAGGCCCTGTGGTCCTTCGGCGCCGTGGTGGTCCTGCTGCACTGCGCCCCGTCCTGGCGGCGGCTGCCGGACCGGCTGCGCCGCTTCGACGGCCTGATCACCCTGGCCAACAACCGCGCGGTGACCGTCTACCTGTGGCACAACCTGCTCATCACCGCCACCGTCCCGCTGCTCGACCAGGTCTACCGGCTGCCGCTCCTGCGCGGCGAGGAGGCGGCCGCCGTCCTCGACGCCGGCAGCGGCCTGTGGATGTGCGTCCTGGTGTGGCCGCTGCTCGGCGTCGCGATCCTCGCCTTCGGCTGGGTCGAGGACCTCGCGGCACGCCGCCGACCACGTCCGTGGCCGGCAGGCAAGCGCTGAGACCGGCCGGGGCAGACACTCGCACCGGCCGGGGCAGACGCTGCGACCGGTCGCAGGCACGCACTCGCTGCGACAAGCCGCCGGGCGCCGGGCCCGGCCCTCTCACCGCCCCGCCCGGGACGGTGAGAGCAACGTTCCCTCGCGGTCACCCGCCGCCACAGCAAGGAAACGCGCCCTTTCTAGCGTCGGTTCGAGTCAGTCGACGGCAGGTCGACACCGGACCGAGCAGCCGGAGCCCGTGGAGGCGCGATGACAGCCCGAGCCCCGATCCCCCCTCGCCGCACAGGACGCTGGATCGAACACTGGGACGCGGAGGACGAGGAGTTCTGGAGGACGACGGGACGCCGGATCGCCCGCCGGAACCTGTGGTTCTCCGTGCTGTCCGAGCACATCGGCTTCTCGGTGTGGACCCTGTGGTCCGTGCTGGTGCTCTTCATGGGCCCGGAGTACGGCCTCACCGCCGCCGACAAGTTCCTGCTGACCTCCCTGGTCACCCTCGTCGGCTCCGTCGTCCGCGTCCCCTACACCTTCGCCGTGGCCGTCTTCGGCGGCCGCAACTGGACGGTGATCTCGGCCGCCCTGCTGCTGGTGCCGACGGTCGCCGCCTTCGCCGTCATGCACCCCGGCACCTCCTTCACCACCTTTGTGTGGGTGGGGCTGCTCGCCGGCATCGGCGGCGGCAACTTCGCCTCCTCCATGACCAACATCAACGCCTACTTCCCGCTGCGGGAGAAGGGCTGGGCGCTCGGCCTCAACGCCGGCGGCGGCAACGTCGGCGTGGCCGCGATCCAGCTGGTGGCGCTCGCCGTGATCGCCGCGAACGGCGGGCCGCGCGTCCTGCTGGGGATCTACATCCCGCTGATCGTGGTGGCCGCCGTGTGCGCCGCCCGCTGCATGGACAACCTGGCGACGGTGCGCAACGACACCGGCGCCGCCGCGGACGCCGCCCGCGACCCGCACACCTGGATCATGTCGGTGCTCTACATCGGCACCTTCGGCTCCTTCATCGGCTACAGCTTCGCCTTCGGGCAGGTGCTCACCGGCCAGTTCGGCCGGACCCCGCTGCAGGCCGCCTACCTCACCTTCGTCGGCCCGCTGCTCGGCTCGCTGATCCGGCCGCTCGGCGGCCGGCTCGCCGACCGCTACGGCGGCGCGCGCATCACCCTGTGGTGTTACGTCGCCATGGCCGCCGCGACCGCCGGACTGATCGTGGCGAGCATGCGCGCCTCGCTGCCGCTGTTCGTGACCGTCTTCGTCGCCCTGTTCGCCCTCAGCGGGCTCGGCAACGGCTCCTCCTACACCATGATCCCCGGCATCTTCCACGCCAAGGCGCTGTCCCGGGGACTTCAGGGAGAGGCCGCCACGGCGTACGGCCGCCGCCTGTCCGGTGCCGCCATGGGACTGATCGGCGCGGTCGGGGCGCTCGGCGGGGTCGGCATCAACCTCGCCTTCCGCCAGTCCTTCCTCTCCTCCGGCTCCGGCACGGGCGCGTTCGTCGCCTTCCTCGTCTACTACGCCGTGTGTTTCGCGCTGACCTGGGCCGTATACCTGCGTCGACCGGCCGGGCGGACCGTGACTACCGTGACGACAGGAGCGGAACCGCGCCTGGAACACGCCGAGGCGTGACGTAACACCGGCGCAATGCGGCGGAACCGAGCCTGTCACACGCTGTTGACAGGCTCGGATGCCGGCGGATGCCGGTCAGCTAGGAGAGTGCATGCACGACGAACAGCAGGCAGCCGGGCGGCTCGAGCCGGGGCCGCTGGCCGGGTTCACCGTGGGCGTGACAGCCGCTCGCCGGGCCGACGAACTGATCGCGCTGCTGCAGCGACGCGGCGCCGACGTCGTCCATGCGCCCGCCCTGCGGATCGTGCCGCTCGCCGACGACAGCGAACTCCTCGCCGCCACGAAGGAGATCATCGACCGGGCACCCGACGTCGTGGTCGCCACCACCGCGATCGGCTTCCGCGGCTGGGTGGAGGCCGCCGAGGGCTGGGGACTGGGCGACGGACTGCTGGACCGGCTCCGCCGGGCGGAGCTGCTGGCCCGCGGCCCCAAGGTCAAGGGCGCGATCCGCGCGGCCGGGCTGACCGAGGAGTGGTCGCCGTCGTCGGAGTCCATGGCGGAGGTCCTGGACCGGATGCTCGTCCAGGGCGTGGACGGCCGCCGGGTCGCGGTCCAGCTGCACGGCGAACCGCTGCCGGGCTTCGTGGAGTCCCTGCGGGCGGCGGGCGCCGAGGTCGTCCCGGTGCCGGTCTACCGCTGGATGCCCCCGCAGGACCTCGGCCCCCTCGACCGCCTGCTGGACGCCGCCGCCTCCCGCGGCCTGGACGCGGTCACCTTCACCAGCGCACCGGCCGCCGCGTCCCTGCTGGCCCGGGCCGAGGAGCGCGGCATGCTGCCCCGGCTGCTCCAGTCCTTCGCCCATGGGGTGGTGGCCGCGTGCGTCGGCCCGGTCACCGCGGTGCCCTTGCAGGCACGCGGCGTGGACACGGTGCAGCCCGAACGCTTCCGTCTCGGCCCGCTGGTGCAGCTGCTCTGCCGCGAACTGCCGTCCCGCACCCCGTCGTTGCCCGTGGCCGGGCACCGCCTGGAGATCCGCGGCCACGCGGTCCTCCTCGACGGCGAGCTGCGCCCGGTCCCCCCGGCCGGCATGGCCCTGCTGCGCGCCCTGGCCCGGCGCCCGGGCTGGGTCGTCTCCCGCGCCGAGCTGCTGCGCGCCCTGCCGGGCGCGGGCACCGACGAACACGCGGTGGAAACGGCCATGGCCCGCCTGCGCACGGCCCTGGGCACCCCCAAACTCATCCAGACGGTCGTCAAGCGCGGCTACCGACTCGCCCTGGACCCGGAGACGGAGGGGAAGTACGGGGAGGAGTAGGGGCGACCGAAGCTGCGTCCCACAGATACGTGACCTGCTGGAATCCGCCGGGCACGTGCGCGGCGTCGCCCTTCGGCCTTCCCCGCGCGGCCCGCGTGCGCGCGCCGGCGTCCGCCCCGATCCGTGTCATCCCCTCGCCCGAGACCTCTGAGGAGCACCCCCGCCATGCAGGACCTCGGCCGGCAGACGTCCACCCACAGCGGTGACGGCACGAACGGTGTCGAGGTCGCCACCACCCCCACCACCGTCCACGTCCGGGACTCCAAGACGCCCACCGCTCCTCGTCTCACCGCCGCACCCGCCACCTGGGCGGAGTTCCTCCCCTACGTCGCGAGGGCCGGGGCGTGACGGACGTCGGTGCGGCGGTCAGGTGGCCGTGAGGACCGACCGGTTCAAGGGGTTCCGGCCGCCGGGGCGGGCAGGCACTGTGGGAGAGGGAATGCGCACCCTGTCCTAGGTGGTGACAGGAACATGGCTGCGGTGACGGCTGTCACGGCCCCGTACGGACTGCGGTTCGACGCCGGACGGATCTGCCTGGACCTGCTGGCCACCGCGCATCCCGGCGAACATCTCGGTTCCCTGCCCGCGTTGCGCGCCTGGATCACGGGCGCGCACCTGGTGCCGCCGGGCACCTCGTTGACGCACGCCGACGCCTCCTGGCCGCCCCGGTTCCGTGAACTGCGGTACGCCATCGACCGGTTGGTGCGGACGCAGCTCGCCGCGGGCACCGTGGACACCCGGCCGTGCGACCTCGCGCTCGCCCGCGTCAACGCGCTGGCCCGACCGGCGCCGCCGGCACCCCGCGCGGTGCGCGGCGGGGACGGCACCCTGGTGCGGGTGCTGGACGGCCCGCCCGGGTGCACGGCGCTGCTCGCGGCCGTGGCACGGGACGCGGTGGACCTGCTCACCGACCCGGTCACCCGGTCCGCGCTGCGCCAGTGCGCGGGCGACAACTGCCCGATCGTCTACCTGGACACCTCGCGGGGCCGGCGCAGGCGCTGGTGCTCCAGCGAGGTGTGCGGCAACCGGGAGCGGGTCGCCCGTCACCGCCGCCGCGTGGCCCGCGCCCGCGCGGGCCGCTGAACCACCGGGGCACACATGTGTGCCGCACATCACGGTGGCGGCGCACGTCTCGTCGCTCACATGCGGGTGGACGGCCGAGGAGAGCCGGGCGACGGTGTCCCGGTACTTCCTCTTGTCGCCCGGTTCGCGGCGCACACTCCGGCCGTCCCCCGGACCGTCGGGACCGTCCACCGATCCCGTTGAACATCCCGGCCCGTGCGTCCGTACCCGTCCCTGAGCGAGCGACCGAGGGAGCCGCCGGACACCGGAGGTGGGCGTGGGCAAGGATGCGGCCGTGGCGAGGGAGCGTGGGCCCGGGGCCCGGCGACGCGTGCCCGTGTCCTCCTCGGAGCCCGACGAGGAGCTGATGCGTGCCCTGTACCGGGAGCACGCGGGCCCGCTGCTCGCCTTCGTGCTCAGGCTGGTCGCGGGGGACCGGCAGCGTGCCGAGGACGTGGTGCAGGAGACGTTGATCCGGGCCTGGAAGAACGCCGAGCGGCTCGACCGGGCCGGCTCGGTGCGGCCCTGGCTGGTGACGGTCGCGCGCCGCATCGTCATCGACGGGCACCGCAGCCGGCAGGCCCGGCCGCACGAGGTCGACCCGTCACCGCTGGAGGCGCTCCCCGCGGAGGACGAGACCGACAAGGCGCTGTGGCTGATGACGCTGTCGGACGCGCTGGAGGACCTGACCCCGGCGCACCGTGAGGTCCTGGTCGAGACGTACTTCAAGGGGCGTACCGTCAACGAGGCGGCCGAGATCCTGGGCATCCCCAGCGGCACCGTGCGGTCCCGGGTGTTCTACGCCCTGCGGTCGATGAAACTGGCACTTCAGGAGCGGGGGGTGACGGCATGACGAGGTCCGGTGCGGACGGTCGGGGCGAGCCCGGTTCCAGGCGGGTGAGCCCGGCCGCGGACGTGCACGAGACGGTCGGTGCCTACGCCCTCGGCATCCTCGACGACGCCGAGGCGACCGCCTTCGAGGAACACCTGGCCGGGTGCGAGTGGTGCGCGCGGCAGCTGGAGGAGCTGGCCGGGATGGAGCCGGTGCTGGCCGCGCTCGCCCAGCGGCCCGGCCCCGGCGGCACACCCTCCGCCGGTGCGTCCCTGTCCGCCGGACCCGGCCCGCGGCCGGTGGAGCAGTTGCTCGACGAGGTCGCCGCCCGCCGGGCCCGCCGGCGTCGGCGCGCCCGGTACCTGGTCGCGGCCGCGGTGGCGCTGATCGTGGGCGGCCCGCTGACGGTGTACGCGGTGCAGGCGACGGACCGCGGCGACTCGTCCACGGTGGCCGCCGAGACCTCCGCACAGGCCGCGTTCCGGCAGATGCCCGACAAGGTGTCCGCCACCGACCCGGCCACGCACGTCACCGCCACCGTGGCGCTGGCGCCCAGGGCGTGGGGGACCGATGCCGTGCTGCGGCTGGAGAACGTCACCGGCCCCGAGCGGTGCACCCTCGTCGCCGTCGGCCGCAACGGCGAGCGGGAGACGCTCACCACCTGGTCCGTGCCGGACGGCGGCTACGGCGTGCCGGCGGGCGGCTCGGCCGGCAAGACCGAGGAGCCGTTGTACGTGCACGGCGGGGCGGCCCTCGGCCCGCAGCAGATCGAGCGCTTCGAGGTGATCACTGCGGACGGCAGGACACTCGTGCAGGTCCGCGCCTGACCGCCGCCCCGCCGCCAGGTGCGGGCACCGGTGGGGTCCGGCTTTCGCCGGTGGGTCCCCTTCGCGTACGGTTGACGGCTGCCCAGCACGTCAGAAGGGGGCCCGGTGGCCGCTCAGGCTCAACAGGAAACCGCGGTCGGATCGGTTCACGGCACAGCGCACGAGGCGGCGGACGACTCGGTGCGCGACCGGGAGATCCGCGGGGAACAGCGACACCTGGACCGGGTGTACCGGCGGCTCGAGGAGAAGATCCAGGAAGCCGAGTTCCTCATGGAGGACGCGGCCCGCCGCGGCCAGATCGGCACACCCGGCGCCCTGGCCGAACGCGACGCGCAGGTCTTCCAGGCGGGCGTCCACCTCAACCGGCTCAACAACGAGTTCGAGGACTTCCTCTTCGGCCGGATCGACCTGCTGCGCGGCAAGGACGGCAAGAAGGGGCCCGACGGGGCGTACACGGCGGTGGAGCCCGCCGAGGGCGCGGTGCGCGCCGACAACACCGCCGACATTGCCGAAACGTTGCACATCGGCCGGATCGGCGTCCTCGACGAGAACTACTCTCCGCTGGTCATCGACTGGCGCGCGCCGGCCGCGGCCCCGTTCTACCGGGCCACGCCCGTCGAGCCGGGCCGGGTCGTGCGGCGGCGCGTGATCCGGTCCAAGGGGCGGCGCGTCCTCGGGGTCGAGGACGACCTGATGCGCCCGGAACTGACCGCCTACCTGGACGGCGAGGAGCTGCCCGCGGTCGGCGACGGCGCGCTGATGGCCGCGCTGGGCCGCTCCCGCGGCCACAGCATGCGGGACATCGTCGCCTCCATCCAGGCCGAGCAGGACCGCGTGATCCGCGCGCCCGCCGCCTCCGTGACGTACGTCGAGGGCGGGCCGGGCACCGGGAAGACGGCGGTCGCCCTGCACCGGGCCGCCTACCTGCTCTACCAGGACCGCCGCCGGTACGCGGGCGGCATCCTGATCGTCTCGCCGACCCCGCTGCTGGTCGCGTACACCGAGGGCGTGCTGCCGTCCCTCGGGGAGGAGGGGCAGGTCGCCATCCGGGCGCTGGGCTCGCTGGTCGACGGCGTGGAGGCCACGCTGTACGACACGCCGGCCGTGGCCCGGATCAAGGGCTCCCTGCGGATGCTGAAGGTGCTGCGCAAGGCGGCGCGGGGCGCGCTGGAACTCGGACCGGGCGCGGGCGCACCGGCAGGACAGCTCGCCTTCGACGACACCGCCGCGGACGACGCGGACACCGCGGCCCCCGCCGGGCCGCCGACGCGGCTGCGGGTGGTGGCCTTCGGCCGCCGACTGGAGCTGGACAGCGGCGCACTGGACCGCATCCGGCGCACCGCCCTGGGCGGCACCGCACCGGTGAACCTGCTGCGCCCGCGCGCCCGCCGGCTGCTGCTGGACGCCCTGTGGGAGCGATCCGGGGCGGCGGCCCGCACCACCGACCCGGAGCTGGCGGCCGAGCTGCGTGCCTCCTTCGACGAGGAGGTCACCGCCGAGGACGACTTCCAGACCTTCCTCGACGCCTGGTGGCCGGAGCTGACCCCGCGGGCTGTGCTCGCCGCGATGGCCGACGAACGGCGGCTGAGCCGCTGGGCGCGCCGCGTCCTCGATCCGGGCGAGGCGCGCGAGGTCGCCCGCTCCCTGAAGCGGGACGGCTGGTCGGTGCACGACGTGGCGCTGCTCGACGAGCTGCAGGCGATCCTCGGCACCCCGGCCCGCCCGCGCAGGAAGCGGGAGATCGATCCGCTGGACCAGCTCACCGGCCTGGAGGAGCTGATGCCGGTGCGCGAGGAGACGCAGCGGGAGCGGGCCGAGCGGCTGGCGCAGGAGCGCACCGAGTACGCGCACGTCATCGTGGACGAGGCGCAGGACCTCACCCCGATGCAGTGGCGCATGGTGGGCCGCCGCGGCCGGCACGCCACCTGGACCGTGGTGGGCGATCCGGCCCAGTCCTCCTGGTCGGACCCGGACGAGGCCGCCGCCGCCCGCGACGAGGCCCTGGGCACCCGGCCGCGCCGCCGCTTCGAGCTGACCGTGAACTATCGCAACCCGTCCGAGATCGCCGAGCTGGCCGGCAAGGTGCTCGCGCTGGCCATGCCGGGCTCCCGGCCGCCGTCGGCGGTGCGCTCCACGGGCCTTCGGCCGCGGTTCGCGGTCGCCGGCCGGAAACTGGGCGACACGGTGCGGGCGGAGGCCGCGCGGCTGCTGCGGCGGGTGGACGGCACCGTCGGCGTGGTCGTCGCCATGGACCGCCGCGAGGAGGCCCGCCGCTGGCTGGCGGGGCTCGGGGACCGTGTGGTGGCGCTGGGCAGCCTGGAGGCCAAGGGACTGGAGTACGACGCCACGCTCGTCGTCTCCCCGGCGGAGATCGCCGACGAGTCGCCGGCCGGTCTGCGGGTGCTCTACGTCGCCCTGACCCGGGCCACCCGGGAGCTGACCGTGATCGCGGGGGAGCGGGACGACCCGGACGAGCTCGGCGTGCCGGACCTGCTGCGGGACTGAGCGCGGCCACCACGGCGCCCGGTGCGGGCCGGACACCGCCGGACGCGGCGCGTCCGGGCGGGCCGCGTCGGCGGGAATGGTGCGGGGGATCCGTTTGTTAGCCTGGGTGTGGCACCGGCTCGATCCAAGCCCCCGGGCCCAACCTTTGTCGCTTCGAGCGACCACTTGCCGCGAGGCGAGCATGGCGGGCCGGTGTCATGAGCGTGCGAGAGGCCCACGTCACCGTGTGACGTGGGCCTCTTTCGCTGCCCCCGGACACCCGCCGTCGCCGCCCCGGGTCTCTCGTATCGTGGAATCCGCTTTCCGGGACCGGGCCCGCTCTGTGAACACTAAGGCCGCAACCCAGGGCGGTTACCACGTACTCGCAGGTAGGTGCGACGATCGGACGGCAGTACTTCGTGAACGGTGAAAGCAGAGGAAGTCGGCCATGGCAACGGCGCCCAGCGTCTCCTACTCGATGACCATCCGGCTGGAGGTGCCCGCGAGCGGAACCGCCGTCTCGCAGCTCACCACCGCGGTGGAGTCCTCCGGAGGCTCGGTGACCGGCCTCGACGTCACTGCTTCCGGTCACGAGAAGCTGCGGATCGACGTCACGATCGCGGCCACCTCCACCGCGCACGCGGAGGAGATCGTCGAGAAGCTGCGGGGCATCGAGGGCGTCACCCTCGGCAAGGTCTCCGACCGGACCTTCCTGATGCACCTCGGCGGCAAGATCGAGATGGCGTCCAAGCATCCCATCCGCAACCGTGACGACCTGTCCATGGTCTACACCCCGGGTGTGGCGCGGGTGTGCATGGCCATCGCCGAGAACCCCGACGACGCGCGCCGCCTGACCATCAAGCGGAACTCCGTCGCGGTCGTGACCGACGGCTCCGCCGTGCTCGGCCTGGGCAACATCGGCCCCAAGGCCGCGCTGCCGGTGATGGAGGGCAAGGCGGCCCTGTTCAAGCGGTTCGCCGGCATCGACGCCTGGCCGATCTGCCTGGACACCCAGGACACCGATGCCATCGTCGAGATCGTCAAGGCGATCGCGCCCGGCTTCGCCGGCATCAACCTGGAGGACATCTCCGCGCCGCGCTGCTTCGAGATCGAGGCCCGGCTGCGCGAGGCCCTGGACATCCCCGTCTTCCACGACGACCAGCACGGAACCGCCATCGTCGTGCTCGCCGCGCTGACCAACGCCCTGCGCGTGGTGGGCAAGTCGATCGACACCGTGCGCGTGGTGATGTCCGGCGCCGGTGCCGCGGGCACGGCCATCCTCAAGCTGCTGCTCGCCGCCGGAGTGAAGAACGCCGTGGTCGCCGACATCCACGGGGTGGTGCACGCCGACCGCGCGGACCTGGTCGACGCCGCCCCCGACTCGGCGCTGCGCTGGATCGCCGACAACACCAACCCCGAGAACCTCACCGGCACGCTGAAGGAGGCCGTGCGCGGCGCGGACGTCTTCATCGGCGTCTCCGCCCCGAACGTGCTCGACGGCGACGACGTGGCCGCCATGGCCGACGACGCGGTCGTGTTCGCGCTGGCGAACCCCGACCCGGAGGTCGACCCGGCGGTCGCCCGCCAGACCGCGGCCGTTGTCGCCACCGGCCGCTCGGACTTCCCCAACCAGATCAACAACGTGCTGGTCTTCCCGGGTGTCTTCCGCGGCCTGCTGGACGCGCAGTCCCGCACCGTGAACACCGAGATGATGCTCGCCGCCGCGCAGGCCCTGGCCGACGTGGTCAGCGAGGACGAGCTGAACCCGAACTACATCATCCCGTCGGTCTTCAACGACCGGGTCGCCGGTGCCGTCGCCGGCGCGGTCCGCGAAGCCGCCAAGGCGGCCGGTGCGGGCGCCGTCAGCAGCGCGTCGGGCCTCTGACCCGGCCCGCGCACGCCGGCCGCTCACAGGGGCGGCCAGGGGCCGTACCGGGCGTGATGATCGCCACGGTACGGCCCGGAACCGACGCGTCCGCATACGCGTTGTCAGGGACGCACCCTGCCGTGGCGCAGGCGGCAAGCCCTCTCTTCGTGTGACTCCCACGGGTGTTCTCACGACTCCAACGGGTGCCGGATTGGCTTTCCCGCCGCAGGTGGAGGCAGGATGCCTCCCTGGGCGCGAGGGTCTGACGAGGGACCCGGTCCGGGGACCGACCGAGGACCCTGGCAGCATCGGCTTCGCTGGCCCAACATGCGGCTTCGCCGCGTGGCACGCCGCAATGGCAAGAAGAACTTGGGAGTAACAACATGAACCGCAGTGAGCTGGTGGCCGCGCTGGCCGAACGCGCCGAGGTGACCCGCAAGGACGCCGACGCCGTGCTGGCCGCGTTCGCCGACATCGTCGGCGACATCGTCTCCAAGGGGGACGAGAAGGTCACCATCCCTGGCTTCCTCACCTTCGAGCGCACCCACCGTGCCGCTCGCACCGCCCGCAACCCGCAGACGGGCGAGCCGATCCAGATCCCGGCCGGCTACAGCGTGAAGGTGTCCGCGGGCAGCAAGCTCAAGGAAGCCGCCAAGGGCAAGTGACCGTGCCGCCGGTGCGCCACGGGACGGCAGACGCGGCCCGCTAGGGCCGATCACAACGTCAGCGGGGCGGCCCCCCTCCTGTGGGGGGCCGCCCCGTCGTCGTCGGTGTCTCAGGCGCCTGCCCGTGCCCCGTGCCGTGCCGGGGCCGTCGGGGCCGGGCCTCGGGCTGCGCGCACGGCCACCGGACCGCGGGCACCGCCCGGGCCCGGACCGGACCGGCGGTGCCCGTCAGCCCAGCGACTTGCCGGGCAGCTCCACCTTGGCGCCCAGGTCGACGAGCTTCTCCATGAAGTTCTCGTAGCCGCGGTTGATCAGGTCGATGCCGTGGACGCGGGAGGTGCCCTGCGCGGCCAGCGCCGCGATCAGGTAGGAGAAACCGCCGCGCAGGTCCGGGATGACCAGGTCGGCGCCCTGCAGCCGGGTCGGGCCCGACACCACCGCGGAGTGCAGGAAGTTGCGCTGGCCGAACCGGCAGTCGGAGCCGCCCAGGCACTCGCGGTACAGCTGGATGTGCGCGCCCATCTGGTTGAGCGCGGAGGTGAAGCCGAGACGGGACTCGTACACCGTCTCGTGGATGATCGACAGGCCGGTCGCCTGGGTGAGGGCCACCACCAGCGGCTGCTGCCAGTCGGTCTGGAAACCGGGGTGCACGTCCGTCTCCAGCGCGATGGACTGCAACTGCCCGCCGGGGTGCCAGAACCGGATGCCCTCGTCGTCGATCTCGAAGGCACCGCCCACCTTCCGGTAGGTGTTCAGGAACGTCATCATCGACCGCTGCTGGGCGCCGCGCACATAGATGTCGCCCTCGGTCGCCAGCGCCGCCGACGCCCAGGACGCCGCCTCCAGCCGGTCCGGGATGGCCCGGTGGGTGAAGCCGCGCAGCTTGTCGACACCGGTGATGCGGATGGTGCGGTCGGTGTCCATCGCGATGATCGCGCCCATCTTCTGCAGCACGCAGATCAGGTCCTCGATCTCCGGCTCGACGGCCGCGTTGGACAACTCCGTGACGCCCTCGGCCAGTACGGCCGTCAGCAGCACCTGCTCGGTGGCGCCGACGGACGGGTACGGCAGCCGTATCTTGGTGCCGCGCAGCCCCTTCGGGGCCTCCAGGTACTGTCCGTCGGCCCGCTTCTCGATGACCGCGCCGAACTTGCGCAGCACGTCGAAGTGGAAGTCGATCGGCCGGCCGCCGATGTCGCAGCCGCCCAGACCCGGTATGAACGCATGGCCCAGCCGGTGCAGCAGCGGGCCGCAGAACAGGATCGGGATGCGGCTGGAGCCGGCGTGGGCATCGATGTCGGCCACGTTGGCACGCTCTACGCGCGTCGGGTCGAGCACCAGTTCGCCCGGCTCCTCGCCCGGGCGGACCGTCACGCCGTGCAGCTGGAGCAGGCCGCGCACGACCCGCACGTCACGGATGTCCGGAACATTGCGCAGGCGACTTGGCTCACTGCCGAGCAGAGCGGCGACCATCGCCTTCGGCACGAGGTTCTTCGCACCGCGGACCCGGATCTCGCCCTGCAGCGGGGTTCCGCCATGGACCAGCAGGACATCGTCGTTGACGCTCATGTATCTCGCGTTCCGATGAGGTGGGCAGGATTACGGCCGATCTCTCGATTTCCGCGCCGGAATGTCGGGCAGGGGCCGGAGGGACAGAGTAATCTCCGCACACCCGCCGGACGTACGCCCGAGCACGGTGTGAACGTCATGGCTGTGTCACAACACGAACCGTCGGGCGACGGGCACAGCGGGTCACCGCCTGGCGGCCGCCGGGCGGCCGTGCGCCGGGGACGCTTCCGTGCGTCGGCGAGGGCCTCACTCCGGCAGCCCGGTCGGCTCCCCACAGCGGGGGAAGATGCGGGATCATGTCTGGCATGACCGAGGTGTCCTCGCTCACAGGGCGGCTGCTCGTGGCCACTCCCGCCCTGGCGGACCCGAACTTCGACCGCGCGGTGGTGCTCCTCCTCGACCACGACGAGGAGGGCTCCCTCGGTGTCGTCCTCAACCGCCCCACCCCCGTGGGCGTCGGCGACATCCTGGAGGGCTGGGCCGACCTCGCCGGAGAACCCGGCGTCGTCTTCCAGGGCGGCCCGGTCTCGCTGGACTCCGCGCTCGGCGTGGCCGTGGTCCCGGGCGGCGCGTCCGGGGAGGCGCCGCTCGGCTGGCGCCGGGTGCACGGCGCCATCGGCCTGGTCGACCTGGAGGCCCCGCCGGAGCTGCTCGCCTCGGCGCTGGGCTCGCTGCGCATCTTCGCCGGATACGCCGGCTGGGGCCCCGGCCAGCTGGAGGACGAGCTGGTGGAGGGCGCGTGGTACGTCGTGGAGTCCGAACCCGGCGACGTCTCCTCGCCCGCCCCGGAGAAACTCTGGCGCTCCGTACTGCGTCGCCAGCGCAACGAACTGGCGATGGTCGCCACGTATCCCGACGACCCGTCGCTCAACTGAGGGCCTGCCCGGACGGTGCGTCCACCGGCCGGCGGGCGCACGCACCGGGACCGGGCCCGAAGCCCGCACGCTTCAGTACCCTTGCCGTATGAGCACTCTCGAGCCCGAGCGCGGGACTGGTACGGGGACACTCGTAGAGCCGACACCGCAGGTGTCCCACGGCGACGGCGACCACGAGCGTTTCGCCCACTACGTCCAGAAGGACAAGATCATGGCGAGCGCCCTGGACGGCACCCCCGTCGTGGCGCTGTGCGGCAAGGTGTGGGTGCCCGGCCGCGACCCGAAGAAGTACCCGGTGTGCCCGCTGTGCAAGGAGATCTACGACTCCATGGGCAGCGGCGGCGAGGGCGACGACAAGAAGTGACCCGCCGCGGACGGTGACCCGCCGGATCCGCGCCCTGCCGGCCCCGGCGGCGGCCCCCTCGCCGGACGGCCCGCTCACCGCCCGGCAGCGGCGGCGCAACAGCCCGCCTCAGGCCCCCGAGGACGCCTCCCGCGTCCCCCGGGGGCCTGGGTCGTCCCCGGGCATGCGCAGCATGTGCAACGCCGATTGCACCGCGTCCACCGTGACGCTACCCATGGCCCTGCGGCCCCCGCCCGGGAGCCGCTGCCGCCACGGGAAGGGCTGCCATGACCGATGTGATCCCGGCACCGCGCACCGCCCGGAGCGCCGCCGCACCGGATATGTTCCGCTTCGACGCGGACACCACCGTGTGGGCCGCCCCCGGCACGGACACCACCGCCCGCTGGCTGCGCGCCGTGCTCGGCCCCGCCCTCGGCCTGCCGTTGCCGCCGGCCGCCCACGAGGACGCGCCCGGCGTGCTGCGGCTGCGCCTGGACGACACCCTCGCCCCCGAGGGCTACCGGCTCACGGTCACCGGCCGGGACGCGGAGATCCGCGGCGGCGACGCGGCCGGGGTCTTCTGGGGCGCCCAGACCCTGCGCCAGCTGCTCGGCCCGGACGCCTTCCGCCGCGCCCCCGTCCGCCCCGGCGCCGTCCGCGCCGTCCCGGCCCAGATCGTCGAGGACGTCCCCCGCTTCCGCTGGCGCGGCCTGCTGCTGGACGTCGCCCGGCACTTCCTGCCCAAGGACGGCGTGCTGCGCTACCTCGACCTGATGGCCGCCCACAAACTCAACGTCCTGCATCTGCACCTGACGGACGACCAGGGCTGGCGTATCGAGATCCTGCGGTACCCGCGCCTGACCGAGGTCGCCTCCTGGCGCGCCCGCAGCCGGTTCGGCCACCGCGCCTCCCCGCTGTGGGAGGAGAAACCGCACGGCGGCTACTACACCCAGGACGACATCCGGGAGATCGTCGCCTACGCCGCCGAGCGGCACATCACCGTCGTCCCCGAGATCGACGTCCCCGGCCACTCCCAGGCCGCCATCGCCGCCCACCCGGAACTCGGCAACAGCGACGTCGTCGACACCGCCGCCCTGACCGTGTGGGACGACTGGGGCATCAGCAGGAACGTCCTCGCGCCCACGGACACCACCCTGCGCTTCTACGAGCACGTCCTCGAGGAGGTGCTCGACCTCTTCCCCGCGCACGCCGGGCGGTTCTCGGCCTTCGTGCACCTCGGCGGCGACGAGTGCCCCAAGGAACAGTGGCGTGCCTCGCCCGCCGCGCAGGCCCGGATCGCCGAACTCGGCCTGGCGGACGAGAACGAGCTCCAGGCCTGGTTCATCGGTCACTTCGACACCTGGCTCGCCGCCCGGGGACGCCGGCTCATCGGCTGGGACGAGATCCTGGAGGGCGCCCGGACGGCCGACGGCACCGGACCGGACGGCGGCCCGCGCACGGCCACCGGTCTGACCCCCGGGGCGGCGGTGTCCTCCTGGCGCGGCTACGCCGGCGGGATCGCCGCCGCACGGGCCGGCCACGACGTGGTCATGTGTCCCGAGCAGCACGTGTACTTGGACCACCGGCAGGACGCGGGCCCCGACGAGCCGGTGCCGATCGGATACGTCCGCACCCTGGAGGACGTCTACCGCTTCGAGCCGGTCCCGGACGGACTCGACGCCGACCAGGCCCGCCATGTGCTGGGCACCCAGGCCAACCTGTGGACCGAGGTGACGGAGGACGCCGCCCGCCTCGACTACCAGGCCTTCCCGCGGCTGGCCGCTTTCGCCGAGGTCGCCTGGAGCGCCCTGCCGGCCCCCGCGCGGCGGGACTTCGCCGGTTTCGAACGGCGGATGGAGACCCACTACCGGCGCCTGGACGCGCTCGGCGTCGCCTACCGGCCGCCTGCCGGACCACTGCCCTGGCAGCGGCGCCCCGGCGTCCCCGGCCGTCCCGTCGACGGGCCACCGCCGGCGCGGTGAGCAGGCCGGGGCGGCGCGGTGGAACGGGCCGTCGGTGACGCGGCCGAGCGGGTCGGTGACGGCGCAGCTCCGGCCACGCGGTGACCGGCCGACCGCGGAAGACACCGTTCCTGCTGGTGTCTCGAACTGACTGCTGGAAAAACCCGCAAGAAGCAGCGAACCGCCGTAATTCGCCCGCATCGGTGATGGTGTGCCAAAACCGCAGACTCCCCGATGAGGTGGGCCGCCCCCACCCGGCGGCCCCGTGTCCCGGACCCCTGCGAAGATGTGCCAGAGTTGCCACGTCCGCCCTGTCAGGCCGTACCGTACGGCACGGGTGGGACCAGTGGGGCAGCGGGAAGGGGCAGCCGGGTTGACCACGCACGCACCGCAGGCGGGGCAGGCCGTCACGCTGCCCACGACGCTGGACGAGGCCGTCGCGGCACTGACCGCCGTGCCGGCCGCCGTACCGGTCGCGGGCGGCACCGACCTCATGACCGCGGTCAACTCCGGTCAGCTCAGGCCGACCGCGCTGGTCGGCCTCGGCCGCATCAGCGAGATCCGCAGCTGGCAGTACCAGGACGGGCACGCGCTGCTCGGCGCGGGACTGACCCACGCCCGCATGGGCCGCCCCGACTTCGCCGCCCTGATCCCGGCGCTGGCCGCGGCCGCGCGCGCCGCGGGCCCCCCGCACATCCGCAACGCGGGCACCCTCGGTGGCAACATCGCCTCGGCCGCGCCCACCGGGGACGCGCTGCCGGTCCTCGCCGCCCTGGAGGCCACGCTGATCGTCGCGGGCCCGGACGGCCGCCGGGAGATCCCCGTCTCGCACCTGCTGGCCGGCGTGGAGATGCTGCGCGCCGGTGAACTGATCGGCTATGTGCGCGTGCCGCTGCTGCACGCCCCGCAGGTCTTTCTGAAGGCCACCGGCCGCACCGGACCGGGCCGCGCGGTCGCCTCCGTGGCGCTGGTCCTCGACCCGGCCCGGCGCAGCGTGCGCTGCGCGGTGGGCGCCATAGCGCCGATGCCGCTGCGGCCCCTGGACGCCGAGCAGTGGGTGGCCCAGCTCATCGACTGGGACAACGACCGCGCGATCGTCCCGGAGGCGTTGCACGCCTTCGGCGAGTACGTCGCCGCGGCCTGCATCCCCGATCCGGCCCCGGCGGAGGACGGCTCCGTGCAGCAGCTTTCGCCCGCCGTACTGCACCTGCGGCGCACCGTCGCCGCGCTGGCCCGACGAGCACTGGGGAGGGCGCTGTCGTGACGGACGATCAGTACGCGGAAGGGACACCGGACAGCGGCGGGCGCTGGAACCCGCTGCCGCAGGGCGACTACGACGACGGCGCCACCGCCTTCGTGACCCTGCCCGAGGGAGGCGTCGACGCCCTCCTGAACGGGCAGAGTCCGCTGGCCGCACCGGGCCACGGCTATGTGCCCCCGCAGATAGCGGTCACGTCCGCGCCCGAGGCGGCCACCGACCCGGCCGCCGCCTGGAACGTCCAGGCCACGCCCGCCGAGGGGACGCAGTGGTCCGACCCGGGCGCGCTGCCGCAGGACGCCGCCGCCTACCCGGGCACGCAGCCCGGCGCGGGCATGGACGACCGGTTCACCTACGAGCCCGAGGCCACCCAGCAGTGGTCCTACCCGACGGCCCAGACCCCGCAGGACCCCCAGGCGGGGCACGGCGTCGCCGGTCACGAGGGAACCGTCCCCGCCGCCACCGGTCATGACGTCACCGGGCAGTGGTCGGTTCCGGTCGCCGTCGGTCGACTTCCCGACGACTCGGGAGAGTTCGCGACGCCGCCCCTGATGCAGCAGTGGGGCGGCACCGCTCCGGACACCCTGCCCGGCGGCGCCCCCGCACCCTGGGCCACCCAGGCCGCGGGCGAGCCGTGGGGACAGCAGGCACAGGCCCCCGCACAGCAGCAGGAGCCGCACGCCTATCCGCAGCACGCCCAGCCCGCCGGTGCCGGATACCAGGAGCACGCCGAGTCCGCCGGTGCCGGGTACCCGGAGCACGCCGAGTCCGCCGGTGCCGGGTACCCGGAGCAGGCCGAGTCCGCCGGGTATGCGGAGCACCAGGAAGTCGCCGGGTACCCGGAGCAGGCAGAGTCCGCCGGGTATGCCGAGCACCAGGACACCGCCGCCTACCCGGAGCAGGGCGCCCCCACCGGCTACCCCGAGCCCTCCGGTTACCCGCAGCCCGCCGCGTCCGTGATGCCCGAGCAGGCCGGTGACCCGGGAGCCGTCCCCGGCGCAGCCGACGCCGGCGCCGGTGCCCCGGCCGCCGGGACGGACGCAGCCGCCCCGTCGATGCCGCACGCGCCCGGGGACCACGCGGCACCGGGACAGCACTCCGGCGCGTACGACGTGCCCGGTGCGCCGGAGGCCGCCGGACCCGCACCCGCCGGGGTCGTGCCCGGCACCCCCGAACAGGGCGGCGCCGTGCCTTCTGGGCCCGAGTCCACCGGTGCCGTGGCCGACGCCCCCGTGCCCGACGCGGCCCTGGCCGACGGGCCGGCCCCCGCCGAACCGGCCGCCCCGGCAGCCGTGCCCGCGGAGGTGCCCGCGGAAGGACCCGCGCCCGCCGAGCAGGGAGCCCCGGCACCCCAGGTGCCGCAGGAGCCGGCCGGCGCGCCCGCGGAAGTCGCCGGTCCCGCGCAGCCCGCGCCCGCCGGACAGGGCCAGCAGCCCACGGCCGCGCACCCGGTGGCCGCCGGCGACACCGGCGCCGCCGAGCAGCCGGCGGAGCCCCTGGCGGCCGAGGCTGCCGCCGCACCCGCAGCCGCCGGGACCCCTGCCCCTGCCCCTGCCCCGGTGCCCGAGCAGCCGGTCACGGAGCCCGCCGCCGCGGACGCCCAGGCCCCCGGTCGATCGGCCGGCCCGGACCACGCGGCTGCGGACCAGCCGTCCCCGAACCAGCCGTCCCCGCAGCAGCAGGAACCGGAGCAGCAGGCCCCCGAGCAGACCCAACAGACCCAGGCCTCCCCGGGCCCGGACCAGGCCCCGCAGCCCGCCGGGCAGGAGCAGCCGTCCCCGGAGCAGGCCCCGCGGTCCGCGCCGGCCGCCGGGCAGGACCAGCCCTCCGCGCAGGCCCCCGAGCAGGCCCCCGCGCAGCAGGAAGCGGCGACGGCTGCGGCTCCGCAGGAGACCGAGGAGGCCCCGCAGGAGGCCGCCACGGCTCCCCAGGAACAGCCGGCCGCACCCCCGCAGGACGAGCACCCTCTCGCCTCCTACACGCTGCGCGTCAACGGCGTCGACCGGCCGGTCACGGACGCCTGGATCGGCGAGTCGCTGCTGTACGTGCTGCGTGAGCGCCTCGGGCTCGCCGGGGCCAAGGACGGCTGCTCGCAGGGCGAGTGCGGTGCCTGCAACGTGCAGGTCGACGGCCGTCTCGTCGCCTCCTGCCTGGTGCCGGCGGTGACCGCGGCCGGCAGTGAGGTCCGCACCGTGGAGGGACTCGCCGTCGACGGGCGGCCCTCGGACGTGCAGCGGGCGCTCGCCCGCTGCGGCGCGGTGCAGTGCGGCTTCTGCGTGCCCGGCATGGCGATGACCGTGCACGACCTGCTGGAGGGCAACCCGGCCCCCACCGAGCTGGAGACCCGTCAGGCGCTGTGCGGCAACCTGTGCCGCTGCTCGGGCTACCGGGGCGTCCTGCAGGCCGTGCGGGAGGTCGTCGCGGAGCGCGAGGCCCAGGCCGCGGCCGAGGAGACCGACGCGGAGCAGACCGAGACCGAGGAGCCGGACGACACGGCGGGGCTCACCGAACCCCCCGCACCGGACCAGGCGCAGGGATTCGGGCATGCGGACCACCCGGATCCGGCGAGTGATTTCGGCCACCCCGGCTCCCCCGACCAGGCGAACGATTTCGGCCACGCGGAGCAGCCGGGCCTGCCGGGACAGACGGAGTACCCGGCGCAGTACCCGGTGGCTGCCGGGCACACCGCGCCCGGCACCGGTGACCCGGCCGCCGGCGAGCCGCTCATCCCGCACCAGGCGGGCCCCGGAGCCGGCGGGGTCCACCCCTCGGCGTTCGACTCCCCGCACCCGCACGACCCTTACGGCCAGGACGGAGGCCAGGTGTGAGCAACCAAGCCGCCACCGCTGCCGCCCCCACGACCGCGCAGGCACCCGCACCGGAGCCGGCGCCGCACGGTATCGGCGCCTCGGTGCCGGCCGCCGACGCCCGCGCCAAGACGGAGGGCACCTTCCCCTACGCCGCCGACCTGTGGGCCGAGGGCCTGCTGTGGGGCGCGGTCCTGCGCTCCCCGCACCCGCATGCGCGCATCGTCTCCATCGACACCAGCCACGCGCGGACGATGCCCGGCGTCCGGGCCGTCATCACCCACGAGGACGTGCCCGGCACACCGCTGTACGGGCGCGGCAGGGCCGACCGCCCGGTGTTCGCCTCCGAGGTCGTACGCCACCACGGCGAGCCCATCGCGGCCGTCGCCGCCGACCACCCGGACACCGCGCGGATGGCCGCCGCCGCGGTCATCGTCGAGTACGAGGTGCTCGACCCGGTCACCGACCCCGAGCAGGCCTTCGAGGCCGAGCCGCTGCACCCGGACGGCAACCTGATCCGGCACATCCCGCTGCGCCACGGCGACCCGAACGCGGTCGGCGAGGTCGTCGTCGAGGGCCTGTACCGCATCGGCCGGCAGGACCCGGCCCCGATCGGCGCCGAGGCCGGTCTCGCGGTGCCCCGCCCGGACGGCGGCGTGGAGCTGTACACCGCCTCCACCGACCCGCACACCGACCGCGACGTGCTCGCCGCCTGCTACGGCCTGCCGCCGGAGCGCGTGA
The DNA here is from genome assembly GCF_045209695.1 of Streptomyces thermoviolaceus. NCBI lineage: Bacteria > Bacillati > Actinomycetota > Actinomycetes > Kitasatosporales > Streptomycetaceae > Streptomyces > Streptomyces thermoviolaceus. The sequence continues at coordinate 3,856,760 of NZ_CP109280.1, forward strand.
AGATCGTCGTCACCGGTGTCCCCGGTGCCACCGCGGACCGCGAGGACCGTGGCTTCCAGCTCCCGCTCGGCCTGCTGGCGCTGAAGACCGGCTGCCCGGTGAAGCTGACGGCGACCCGCGAGGAGTCCTTCCTCGGGCACGCCCACCGCCATCCGACGCTGCTGCGCTACCGCCACCACGCCGACGCCGAGGGCAAACTCGTCAAGGTCGAGGCACAGATCCTGCTGGACGCGGGCGCCTACGCGGACACCTCCTCCGACGCGCTCGCCGCCGCCGTCGCCTTCGCCTGCGGTCCCTACGTCGTCCCCAACGCCTTCATCGAGGGCTGGGCGGTACGCACCAACAACCCTCCCTCCGGCCATGTGCGCGGCGAGGGCGCGATGCAGGTGTGCGCGGCCTACGAGGCGCAGATGGACAAGCTGGCCCGCAAGCTCGGACTCGACCCGGCCGAGCTGCGGATGCGCAATGTGATGGCCACCGGCGACGTCCTGCCCACCGGGCAGACGGTGACCTGCCCGGCCCCGGTCGCCGAACTCCTCCAGGCGGTCCGCGAGCACCCGCTTCCCCCGCTGCCCAAGGACATCCCCGAGGAGGAGTGGCTGCTGCCCGGCGGACCGGAGGGCGCCGGCGAGCCCGGCGCGGTGCGCCGCGGCGTGGGCTACGGCCTGGGCATGGTGCACATGCTGGGTGCGGAGGGCGCCGACGAGGTGTCCACGGCCACCGTGCGGGTGGAGAACGGCGTCGGCACCGTGCTGTGCGCGGCCGTCGAGACCGGCCAGGGCTTCGCCACCCTCGCCCGGCAGATCGTCCAGGAGACCCTCGGCATCGACGAGGTCCACGTCGCCCCCGTGGACACCGACCAGCCCCCCGCGGGCGCGGGCTGCCGGGGTCGGCACACCTGGGTGTCGGGCGGCGCCGTGGAACGCGCGGCCAAGATGGTCCGCACCCAGCTGCTCCAGCCGCTGGCGCAGAAGTTCGGCATGTCCACCGAGCTGCTCCAGATCAGCGACGGCAGGATCACCTCCTACGACGGTGTGCTGTCCACCCCGGTAGCCGAGGCACTCCAGGGCAAGGAACTGTGGGCGACCGCCCAGTGCCGCCCCCACCCCACCGAGCCGCTGGACGGCTCCGGTCAGGGCGACGCCTTCGTGGGCCTGGCCTTCTGCGCGATCCGCGCGGTGGTGGACGTGGACATCGAGCTGGGCTCGGTCCGTGTCGTCGAACTGGCGGTGGCCCAGGACGTGGGCCGCGTGCTCAACCCCGCGCAGCTGGCCGCGCGCATCGAGGCCGGGGTCACCCAGGGCGTGGGCATCGCCCTCACGGAGAATCTGCGCACCCCGCGCGGCCAGGTCCGCCACCCCGACCTGACCGGCTACGCCCTGCCCACCGCGCTGGACGCCCCCGACATCCAGATCGTGAAACTCGTCGAGGAACGGGACGTCGTGGCGCCCTTCGGTGCCAAGGCGGTCAGCGCGGTCCCCGTGGTGGCCTCCCCGGCGGCCATCGCCTCCGCGGTCCGCGCCGCCACCGGCCGCCCGGTCAACCGCCTGCCCATCCGCCCCCAGGCCGCGGTGGTCACCGGCCAGTGACGCCTCCCACCGAACAGTGACGAGTCTCACCGGCCGCTACACCGGTGACCCGCGTGCGGCCTGACGAGGTGTCAGTGGTACACCGTAGTGTTGTTCTCAGTCGGCACAAGGGCCTCGGACAGCACGGGGGGACGATGAGCACCATCTGCACGGGCACCGTGACCGCGGCGCGCACCGCCGCCCGGGGATGCGGGCAGCCGGGCCTCGCCCTGCGCATCCCGGCCCGCCTGATGGACCAGGAGTTCGGCCGGGGCCGCGTCGTCCGCTTCGAGGAGATCGACTTCCCGCTCGCGCTCACCCACGAACCGACCCGCCGCTTCCTGCGCGACACCGGCCTGCCGGAGGACGGCCTGCTCTTCGAGCTGGACGTCGACGCCCCGCTGCGCCCCCTCACCGAGTACTACGCCGACGAACACCCCGACACCGGCTGCGCCCACCTCCCCGCCCACGCCGACCGCCTGATACGTCTCGGCCAGTTCGCCGAGGACGGCAGCCTGGTGGTCGACGGCATCACCGGTGAGGTCGGCAACTGGAGCGCCTCCGAGGCCACGCTCCACCCCTTCGAGGAGGACATCTCCACCTTCGCCCACGGCCTGTGGCTCTTCCACCGCAGCCTGTCCGGGCGGGGCGGGCAGCGGGGGCAGGCGTTCGCCGAGGGCGCGACGGGACTCTGATCCGCGCACCGCGCAGACCTTCGCCGACTCCGGTGACCGGGGCTGGAGGCGCGCTGCGCACACGATGGCGAGTCGGTCCCCGTGTTCATTTCCTGCCTCAACCGTGCCGACCGCCTCGTGACGTCATGTGATTCCTCTCTTCGCACGCGGGGCGATCCACGAGATCGTTTTCATCTCCTGCCTCAAGCGATTTCACCGACAACCGTTACGGGCGATCGCCGAGGCTGTGGCAGTTGAACGGGAAATTCCTGAAGGTGTAACGAGCGCGTCGTCGGCTTTGCTCCCATTTCGAGGGGGCGTAGCGTGGAAATTGGAGACGACCTGTGCGTCCTCGGTATCTGCTCGCCCGTCCGGGCGCGGCGGCCGAGACGAAGCAACTCGTTGCGTTCTTGAATCCTCAGCGAATTCCTTAGGGAGTTGAACGGTCATGGCGCTGCAAGTGCATTTCGCCATCCTGCACTGCTACGAAACAGAAGACAGCGGCACGGATGAATGCGTTCTCCGGTGGAACGGCCACGATTTCTGGCGTGGCGACATGAAGGGCGGACGGGACAGGAACACGGACACGTTCGTGCTCTTCCCTCATGACAGTGATGTGGGAGTCGTCTCGCTGATCGAACTGGACTCGCCGGACGACGACGATCACCTCGGGGTGCATGCCATCAGAAAGGATGAGCTCGGTCAAGGATGGCACCGGGCCTTCTTCCAGTCCGACGAGGCGAATTACCACCTGGATTACGAAGTTTTCCAGGCGTGATGTCCCCGTCTGCGCTGCGAGCCTCGGCGTCAGCGGCTCGGATGATCACAACATCTGAAACGGCTGAAGGAGCGGCACTCTCCCCGAGGTGCCGCTCTTCAGTGCCGCCTTGTTGACCCGCCCCTGCTCGAGGCCGTACCGCGCGCGGCGTGTGGCCGTCCCGGTGCGCCCGGAACGTCCGCGCCGCCACGACCCGGGCCGACGCGTCCCCGGCACGCACAGCTGCGGTCAGCGCCGCCTCGGCTCCGGCGCAGACGGTGCACCCCGCGACGGACGATCAAGGAGGGGCGGCACCCCTGCCGGGATGCCGCCCCCTTCGTTCTGCCTGTCGATACAAGAGGCCGTGGCGGGAATCGAACCCGCGTAACTCGCTTTGCAGGCGAGTCCCTGAACCACTCGGGCACACGGCCACGCGCCGGCGGACCGGACCACCGAAGCGGTCCGTGCCCTCCTCGGTTGTTCGACCGTAGGCCGTGTGACAGCGGTGACTCAAGGGTGCCGTCGGCCGTGCAACACGACTGCCACACTGCATTCACGCCACGGCGGGGAGGCGGCCGCGCGGACGGACGGCCGGCCTCGCGTGAAGGCACCGGGGCAGCGGAGCGGACGGACCGCCGGCCGTCCTGGAGGCACCGGGGCAGGGAGCAGACCCGGGTCCTACGACCAAGGTCCGGGCAGGTGACCGACCGGGGACAGGGCCAAAAGCCGTCGGTGGCCCTTACGCTGGCGAGCATGTCAGCCCTCGAACCCCGCGACACCGCCGTCGCGGACACCTCCGGCACCGCAGCCGGACGCGACGCCTCTGCGGACACGGTCCTCGGCCGGGCCTACCGGTCGCTGAGCATCGGCATCGTCTCCGTGGTCCTGCTCATCGCCTTCGAGGCGACCGCGGTCGGCACGGCGATGCCGGTCGCGGCGCGGGAGCTGCACGGGCTGCCGCTGTACGCGTTCGCGTTCTCCGGCTACTTCACCACCAGCCTGTTCGGGATGGTGCTGGCCGGGCAGTGGTCGGACCGGCGGGGGCCGCTGGGACCGCTGACCGGCGGTATCGGGGCGTTCGCGGCCGGGCTGCTGCTGGCCGGCACGGCGGCCTCGATGTGGGTGTTCGTCCTGGGCCGGGCCGTGCAGGGCCTGGGCGGGGGACTGGTGATCGTCGCCCTGTACGTGGTCGTCGGACGGGCCTACCCCGAGCGGCTGCGTCCGGCCATCATGGCGGCGTTCGCGGCGAGCTGGGTGGTTCCATCGATCGTGGGACCGCTCGCCTCCGGTGCGGTCACCGAACACCTCGGCTGGCGCTGGGTGTTCCTCGGCATACCGGTGCTGGTGGTCCTGCCGCTCGCCATGGCCCTGCCACAGATCCGTCGGCGGGCGGCCGGCCCGGTGGACGAGGACGGCGCGGGGCAGCCGTCCGGCTCCGGCCGGCGGCGCATCCGGCTCGCGTTCGGCATCTCGCTGGGCGCCGGGCTGCTGCAGTACGCGGTGCAGGACCTGCGGTGGATCTCGCTGCTTCCGGGCGCGGCGGGGGCCGCGCTGCTCGTCCCGGCGGTGCGGGGCCTGCTGCCGCGCGGCACCTACCGGGCGGCGCGCGGGCTGCCGTCGGTGGTGCTGCTGCGCGGCCTGGCCGCCGGCTCCTTCGTCGCCGCCGAGTCGTTCGTGCCGCTGATGCTGGTCACCCAGCGCGGCCTGTCCCCGACGCTCGCCGGGTTCTCCCTGGCGGCGGGCGGGGCCACCTGGGCGATGGGCTCGTGGGTGCAGTCCCGGCCGCGGATGGCACCGCACCGCGAGCGGCTGATGACGCTCGGGATGGTGCTGGTGGCCGCGGCGATCGCCACCGCGCCGAGCGTGCTGATCGACTCCGTGCCGGTGTGGACGGTCGCCTTGGCCTGGGGGTTCGGCTGCTTCGGCATGGGTCTGGTCATCGCCTCCACCAGCGTGCTGATGCTGCAGCTGTCCGCCCCGCACGAGGCCGGCGCCAACTCCGCCGCCCTGCAGATCTCCGACGCCCTGTCCAACATCCTGCTGCTCGCCGCGGGCGGCGCCGCCTTCGCGGCCCTGGGCGGCGGCTCGACGGCCGTCTCCGCCACGGCCACCGCCACCGAGGCGCACCCGGCGGCGTTCGCCGCGGTGTTCCTGCCGATGGCGGGCGTGGCCCTGGTGGGGGCGTGGGTCACGACGCGGCTGCGGGCGACGTAGGGGGACCGGCGACCGCCGGCCCTCGCGCACGGCGGTGCGGCAGGCGCCCGTGTGAGCTGGCTCCCATGTCCCGTGGCCGGGTGCGGTCCGCTCGGTGGCATACCGGGGCCGCCGGTAGGGTGGCTCGTCGTTTCCCGTAGCCGAGTCCAGCAGCGAACCGGAGACCGTGACTACCACCTCGCGACCGTCGCCCGCTTCCTCCCATCACCTGTCGCCCGCCTTCCCCGGCCGCGCCCCCTGGGGCACCGCCAACAAGCTGCGTGCCTGGCAGCAGGCCGCGATGGACAAGTACATCCAGGAGCAGCCGCGCGACTTCCTCGCGGTCGCCACCCCCGGCGCCGGCAAGACGACCTTCGCGCTGACGCTCGCCTCCTGGCTGCTGCACCACCACATCGTCCAGCAGGTGACGGTGGTCGCCCCGACCGAGCACCTGAAGAAGCAGTGGGCGGAGGCGGCCGCGCGTGTGGGCATCCGGCTGGACCCGGAGTACAGCGCGGGCCCGCTGGGCCGGGAGTACCACGGCGTCGCCGTGACCTACGCGGGCGTCGGTGTGCGCCCCATGCTGCACCGCAACCGTGTCGAACAGCGCAAGACCCTCGTCATCCTCGACGAGATCCACCACGCCGGCGACACCAAGTCCTGGGGCGAGGCCTGTCTGGAGGCGTTCGAGCCGGCGACCCGACGGCTGGCGCTCACCGGTACGCCGTTCCGTTCCGACACCAACCCGATCCCGTTCGTCCGCTACGAGGAGGGCGCCGACGGCATCCGCCGCTCGGCCGCCGACTACACCTACGGGTACGGCTCCGCCCTCGCCGACGGCGTGGTCCGCCCGGTGATCTTCCTCTCCTACAGCGGCAACATGCGCTGGCGCACCAAGTCCGGCGACGAGGTCTCGGCCAAGCTGGGCGAGCCGATGACCAAGGACGCGATCAGCCAGGCCTGGCGGACCGCGCTGGATCCGCGCGGCGAGTGGATGCCGGCCGTGCTGCGCGCCGCCGACCAGCGGCTGACCGAGGTCCGCAAGGGCATCCCGGACGCCGGTGCCCTGGTCATCGCCTCCGACCAGGACTCCGCGCGGGCCTACGCCAAGCTGCTGCGCGAGATCACCGGCAGCAGCCCGACCGTCGTGCTCTCCGACGACACCGGGGCGTCGAAGAAGATCGAGGAGTTCAGCAGGAACGACGACCGCTGGATGGTCGCGGTCCGCATGGTGTCCGAGGGCGTCGACGTGCCCCGGCTGGCGGTCGGGGTGTACGCCACGACCATCTCCACACCGCTGTTCTTCGCCCAGGCCGTCGGCCGTTTCGTGCGCTCCCGCAAGCGCGGGGAGACCGCGTCGGTGTTCCTGCCGACCATCCCCGACCTGCTCTCCTTCGCCAACGAGATGGAGGCCGAGCGCGACCACGCCCTGGACAAGCCGCAGAAGGAGGGCGAGGAGGACCCGTACGCCGAATCCGAGAAGGAGATGGAGGAGGCGAACAAGCAGCAGGACGAGAACACCGGCGAGCAGGACATGCTGCCCTTCGAGGCGCTGGAGTCCGACGCCGTCTTCGACCGGGTCCTCTACGACGGCGCCGAGTTCGGCATGCAGGCCCACCCCGGCAGCGAGGAGGAGCTGGACTACCTCGGCATCCCGGGCCTGCTGGAGCCCGAGCAGGTCCAGCTGCTGCTGCAGAAGCGCCAGGCCCGGCAGATCGCGCACAGCCGCAGGAAGCCCGCCGACCAGGCCGACCTGCTCGAACTGCCCGCCGACAGACGGCCGGTGGTGACCCACAAGGAACTGATGGAGCTGCGCCGGCAGCTCAACAGCCTGGTCGGCGCCTACGTCCACCAGAGCGGCAAGCCGCACGGCGTCGTCCACAACGAGCTGCGCCGGGTGTGCGGTGGCCCGCCGACCGCCGAGGCGACGGCCGGTCAGCTGCGCCAGCGCATCGCCAAGGTGCAGGAGTGGGCGACGAGGATGCGGTGACCGGGCGACCTGGTGACCGGATGGCCGGGTGACCGGATACCGGCGTGCGGTGCCTCACCGGGCGCCGTACGTACCGGGACGAACACGTCCATGCGGTACCGGCCGGTGACCGGATTCTGGACGACGTCTTCCGCTCAGCGAACCGGCTTCGCTAAGGTCCGGCTACGCACACGCCCCGTGGCGACGCCGCCTCGGAGCGCAGCCGTGAAGCGACCTTGCGTCCGGGGCGGCCCGGACGGCCGGCCGATCGGTGGCCTTCGTCGCGTGTCACCGACGGGGACTCGGTGACGTACCCGCCGCGAAGAGCGCCGCCGACCTCACACCGAAGGAGTGGGCGTCGTGACCGCGGAGACCTCTCAGACGCTCGACCGGGGACTGAAGGTTCTCAAACTCCTGGCCGACACGGACCACGGGCTGACCGTCACCGAACTGTCCCAGCGGCTCGGCGTGAACCGGACCGTGGTCTACCGACTCCTCGCCACCCTGGAACAGCACGCCCTGGTCCGCCGCGATCTGGGCGGGCGGGCCCGGGTCGGGCTCGGCGTGCTGCGGCTGGGACGCCAGGTGCATCCGCTGGTGCGCGAGGCGGCCCTGCCCGCGCTGCGGTCCCTCGCCGAGGACGTCGGGGCCACGGCGCATCTGACCCTGGTGGACGGGGCGGAGGCCCTCGCGGTCGCCGTGGCCGAACCCACCTGGACCGACTTCCACGTCGCCTACCGCCCCGGCTTCCGGCAGCCCCTGGACCGGGGCGCCGCGGGCCAGGCCATCCTCGCGGCCCGCCGTCACCCGACGGGCGACCCCGGCTGCATCGTCACCGACGGCGAGCCGGACACGGGCGCCTGCGGGGCGGCCGCGCCGCTGCTGGGGGTGACCGGGATCGAGGGCAGCGTGGGCGTGGTGATGCTGGCGGACTGCGTGCCCGAACGGGTCGGGCCGCGGGTGGTGGAGGCCGCCCGCGAGGTGGCGGAGGCACTGCGCTGACACCGGCGCAGGGTGCGAGGACGGCGGGCCCGCACCGGGCGCGCACCGGGTTCGCCGGGCCCCGGCCCGAGCCCGGCCGCAACGGGTCGTCGCGTACATTGACCCTGTGTTCTCTCGCCTCACACGTCTGCAAACCCTCGGTGTCTGCGCGCTGCCCGTGGTGGGCCTGATCGGCGCGGCGGTGTTCGCGCCGCTGCCGTTCTCGGTGGCGCAGCCGGGGACGACGGCGGACGTGCTCGGCACCTTCCGGGGCAGCCAGGTGATCACCATCAGCGGCGCGCCCGTGCGCCGGACCACCGGACAGCTGCGGATGACCACGATCGAGGCCACCAGCCCGGACACCCGGGTGTCGCTGGGACATGTGATCGACGGCTGGTTCGCCTCGGACCGCGCGGTCATGCCGCGCGACGCGGTCTACCCGAGCGGCGACGACGTCAAGGAGATCGAGCAGCACAACGCCGAGCAGATGCGGCAGTCCCAGGACGCGGCCACCCAGGCCGCCCTCGGCTACCTGGGCCTCGACAAGGACAAGGACATCAAGGTCTCGCTCAAGCTCGCCGACGTCGGCGGGCCCAGCGCGGGCCTGCTGTTCTCGCTGGGGATCATCGACAAGCTGCGCGGCGACGGCAACGGCGGCGACCTCTCCGGTGGCCGTACCGTCGCCGGCACGGGCACCATCAGCCCCGACGGCACCGTCGGCCCGGTCGGCGGGGTCTCCCTGAAGACCCAGGCCGCCCGCCGCGACGGCGCCACGGTCTTCCTGGTCCCGCGGGCCGAGTGCGCCGAGGCGCGCGCCGAACTGCCCGAGGGGCTGCGCCTGATCCCGGTCACCACGCTCAAGGGCGCGGTCGGCGCGCTGACCGCCCTGAACAAGGGCGGCCGGGTCCCCAGCTGCTGACCGGTCGCCGGGCCCGCCCGCCGCACCGCCGCGTCACTCCTGGGCGGCCTGCTCCACCAGGGGGATGACGCGCAGGGGCACCGGGTTCTCCATCACGATCGCCGTGGAGGCGCGGACGATGCCGTCGATGGCGACCACCCGGTCGATCACCCGCTGCAGATCGGCGTTGGAGCGGGCGACCAGACGGCAGAGCATGTCGCCGGTGCCCGTGGTCGTGTGCAGCTCCAGCACCTCCGGCACCCCGGCCAGATGGGCCCGCACCTCGGCGCCCTGGCCCTGCCGGATCTGCAGGGTCGCGAACGCCGTCACCGGGTAGCCGAGGGCCGCCGGGTCCACCTCGGGGCCGAAACCGCGGATGACCCCGCGGGCGAGCAGCCGGTCCAGACGGGCCTGCACCGTCCCCCGGGCCACCCCCAGCCGCCGCGACATCTCCAGCACCCCGATGCGCGGCTCGCGCGCCAGCAGCACGATGATCCGGCCGTCCAGATGATCGATCGCCATGGCCCGCCTCCCCGATGGTCATCCTGTACAGAAAGCCCGCCGAAACCCGGGTTTCACCGGACAGATTGCCCAGTGGATGCGCGAACTATTGCGCAGCTTGCAGACCCGGGTGACCCTGCGAATATGACGCAGACCACACAGCACACTCCCGACGTGACCGCTCGGCAGGCCGATCCCTTCCCGGTCAAGGGGATGGATGCGGTCGTGTTCGCCGTGGGCAACGCCAAGCAGGCGGCGCACTACTACTCCACCGCCTTCGGCATGCAGCTGGTGGCCTACTCCGGACCGGAGAACGGCAGCCGCGAGACCGCCTCGTACGTGCTGGAGAGCGGCTCCGCCCGCTTCGTGTTCACCTCGGTGATCAAGCCCACCACCGACTGGGGCCGCTTCCTCGCCGAGCATGTGGCCGAACACGGCGACGGCGTGATCGACCTCGCCATCGAGGTGCCGGACGCGCGCGCCGCCCACGCCTACGCCACCGCGCACGGCGCCCGCTCGGTGGCCGAGCCGTACGAGATGAAGGACGAGCACGGCACCGTGGTCCTCGCCGCGATCGCCACCTACGGCAAGACCCGGCACACCCTCGTCGAACGCTCCGGCTACGACGGCCCCTACCTGCCCGGCTTCGTCGCCGCGCAGCCCCTCGTCGAGCCCGGCGAGCGTTTCTTCCAGGCCATCGACCACTGCGTCGGCAACGTGGAACTCGGCCGGATGAACGAGTGGGTGGACTTCTACCACAAGGTCATGGGCTTCACGAACATGAAGGAGTTCGTGGGCGACGACATCGCCACCGAGTACAGCGCGCTGATGTCGAAGGTCGTGGCCGACGGCACCCGCAAGGTCAAGTTCCCGATCAACGAGCCCGCCCAGGGCAAGAAGAAGTCCCAGATCGACGAGTACCTGGAGTTCTACCGCGGTGCCGGTGTCCAGCACATCGCGCTGAACACCAACGACATCGTCACCACCGTCCGGCAGATGCGCGCCGCCGGTGTCGAGTTCCTCGACACCCCCGACGCCTACTACGACACCCTCGGCGACTGGGTCGGCGACACCCGGGTGCCCGTCGACACCCTGCGCGAGCTGAAGATCCTCGCCGACCGCGACGAGGACGGCTATCTGCTGCAGATCTTCACCAAGCCGGTCCAGGACCGCCCGACCGTGTTCTTCGAGCTGATCGAGCGGCATGGCTCCATGGGCTTCGGCAAGGGCAACTTCAAGGCCCTGTTCGAGGCCATCGAGCGCGAACAGGCCCGCCGCGGCAACCTGTGACCGCTCCCGCACCGCGTGACAGCCCCCGCCCCGCATGACCGCTCCCGCACCGCGTGACAGCCCCCGCCCCGCACGAGCGCGCCGCCCGGCCCGCCCGTGCGGGGCGGAAGGCGCATGCCCCGGGGGCTTCACACCGGCGCCCCCGAGTGCGACGCTGTGATCATGAGCCGAAGCCAAGCCGCACCCGACGCGGTGGACAGCCCCCTCACCGACCGGCTCCTGGCGGGCCTGCCGGCCGACGCGGTCGTGACCGATCCCGACATCACGGCCTCCTACGCCCACGACATGGCGAGCTTCTGCCCGTCCGGCTCCCCGGCCGTCGTGGTCCTGCCCCGCACCGTGGAAGAGGTGCAGCATGTCATGCGCACCGCCACCGAGCTGCGGGTCCCGGTCGTCCCGCAGGGCGCCCGCACCGGTCTGTCCGGCGCGGCCAACGCCTCCGACGGCTGCATCGTGCTCTCCCTGACCAGGATGAACCGCATCCTGGAGATCAACCCCGTGGACCGCATCGCGGTGGTCGAACCCGGAGTGATCAACGCCGACCTGTCCCGCGCGGTCACCGAGCACGGCCTGTACTACCCGCCGGACCCCTCCAGCTGGGAGATGTGCACCATCGGCGGCAACATCGGCACCGCCTCCGGCGGCCTGTGCTGCGTGAAGTACGGCGTCACCGCCGAGTACGTGCTCGGCCTGGACGTGGTGCTCGCCGACGGGCGCCTGCTGTCCACCGGCCGCCGCACCGCCAAGGGCGTCGCCGGCTACGACCTCACCCGTCTCTTCGTCGGCTCCGAGGGCTCGCTCGGCATCGTCGTGCGGGCCGTCCTCGCCCTGAAACCGCAGCCGCCGCAGCAGCTGGTGCTCGCCGCCGAGTTCCCCTCCGCGGCCGCCGCCTGCGACGCCGTCTGCCGGATCATGGCCGGCGGGCATGTGCCGTCGCTGCTGGAGCTGATGGACCGCGCCACGGTCAAGGCCGTCAACGACCTCGCCCACATGGGGCTGCCGGAGACCACCGAGGCGCTGCTGCTCGCCGCCTTCGACACCCCCGATCCCGCCGCCGACCTCGCCGCCGTCGGCGCGCTGTGCGAGGAGGCCGGCGCCACCGAGGTCGTCCCCGCCGAGGACGCCGCCGAGTCCGAGATGCTGCTGCAGGCCCGGCGGCTGTCGCTGCCCGCCCTGGAGAAGGTCCGCGGCACCACGATGATCGACGATGTGTGCGTGCCGCGCTCCCGCCTCGGCGATCTGCTCGACGGCATCGAACAGATCGCCGAGAAACACCGGCTCACCATCGGTGTCTGCGCCCACGCCGGCGACGGCAACACCCACCCCACGGTGTGCTTCGACGCCCAGGACCCCGACGAATCCCGCCGGGCCCGCGCGTCCTTCGACGAGATCATGGCGCTCGGGCTGCGGCTCGGCGGCACCATCACCGGCGAGCACGGCGTGGGTGTCCTGAAGAAGGAGTGGCTGGCCCGCGAACTCGGGCCGGTCGGGATGGAGATGCAGCGGGCGATCAAGCAGACCTTCGACCCGCTGAACATCCTCAACCCCGGCAAGCTGTTCTAGGCGCTCCGCTCGCCCCGCGCCTCACGGGGCGAGCAGCCCCGCCAGCTCCTCGTCGATGCCGAGCCGGTCGCCCTCGCTGCCCGGCGGCACCACCCGCAGGGTCTCCTCCAGCCACCGGGCCACCGGGGCGGCCGGCGCCTCCAACAGGGCCTCACCGGCGGGGGAGTCGAGCTCGATCACCACCACGTCGTGATGCTCGGCCTGCGCCGGCCACACCCGCACATCCCCCTGCCCGCAGGGCCGGCCCATCCCCTCCAGCAGCAGATCCCGCGCGAACGCCCAGTGCACGGGGCACGCCGAGTCGACATGGAAGTCGACGTGCACGGCGTACGGATCGGCGGTGCGGTACGCGAGGCGGGCCCGCACGGGAACCACCCGGCCGGACGACACGATCAGCCGCAGCTGCAGTTCCCGCTCCACCACGGTGTGCTTCACGCTTCCTCGTTCCTCTCCGCTCATGACGCGTCCGTGCGTCCTCGGGCGCTGACGGCACGCCCGGCGCGGCAGGTCACCGGTGTGCCGTACGGGTCCCGTGCGGACCCGCACGAGCAGAGAGGCGCACGGGGCGGCGGCATTACGCGGGTTGACGGAACTTTTTTCCGCACCGCCGGTCCGCGGCGGCGTCCGGCAGCGGTGCCGCCTGCGCCGACGTGCGGTGAAGCACCCGAAGGAGGATGCCCGGAAAGGAGTGGGTCGGGTGGGACGGGCGGTGGCGCGCGCGCCGGTCTGATAGATGTGGATCCCCCGATACCACCCCCGAGCAGATACGGGACGACGGACATGAGCGCCCCAACCCCGGCACCCGGTGACGAACGGCCCCGCGAGGGGTACTACCCGGACCCGTCCATCCCTGGCTACGTCCGGTACTGGAACGGTGCCGCCTGGGTACCGGGCACCAGCCGGCCCGCCCCTGCCGACGGCGAGCCGCTCAGCCCGCCGCCCGGGGTGCGCCCCGCGACGGCGCCCGAGCCCTCGAGCGAGGAGACCGGACCGCACTACCTCGACGAGGAACCGGTGACCGACTCCGGCGCCGCACCGGAGGTCCCGGCGGCGTCCGACCCCCGGGTGGCCGGCACCGACGCCCCGGCGTCCGGCACGGCCCCGGCGTCCACATCCGGTGCGCCAGACGGCGCCGGCGACGGACAGGGACAGCCGGCTCCGGCCCCGCAGCAGGAGCAGGCCCAGCAGCCCGCCTCGCCGCAGAAGGCCCCGGCCGACCCGGCCCACACCTTCGTGCTGCGCCGCCCGGTGACCGACGGCACCTCCGAGGCACCCCAGGACGCGGACCGGTCCGCGCCCGCCCGGCCCGGACCCGGCGGCGCCCAGGCCGACGAGGGCACCATGACCTTCCGTCAGGTGCCCCGCCCGGCCCGCCCGCAGGACGCGGCGCAGGGACAGCCGTCGGTGCCCGCCCAGGCATCGCCGGCGGCGACCGGCACCCCGGACGGCGCGGCCGGCCCGCCTGCGCAGGCGCCCGCCGCCGGCCCGTTCCCCGGCGTGCCCGCGCAGAACGCCGGACCGGGACAGGGCGGTGTGCCCGGGCAGACCGGGCCCGCCCCCGTCCCGCACGCCTCCGCCTCGCCCGCCCCCTCGCTGCCCCAGCAGGCGGGCGCGCCGCACCCGGCCGCTCCCGCCCCGGGCCCCCTGCCCACCTCGGTGACCGGCGGGCCCGGCGGGGGACAGGCCGCCTGGGCGCAGCAGGTGCAGCAGCTCGCCGGGACCAGGACGGCGGCCGAGGACCAGCCCGTCGTGCCGTGGAAGCCCCCGGTCGAGGACCCGTTCCAGGCGGCCGCACGGCAGCAGGCGGCGGCCCGGCCGGCCGGTCTCGGCAAGCGGCTGCTGGCCCGCCTCGTCGACTCGGCCGTCGTCGGGGCCGTCACCGCGGCGGCGGCTGTGCCGCTCGGCATCCAGGCCGCCGACCACATCGACGACAAGATCGAGGCGGCCCGGCAGTCCGGCCGGACGGTCACCGTCTGGCTGCTGGACGGCACCACCGGGACGTACCTCGGCATCGTCCTCGCCGTGCTGCTGGTCTTCGGTGCCCTCTACGAGGCGCTGCCCACGGCCAAGTGGGGCCGCACCCTGGGCAAGAAGCTGTGCGGTCTCGAGGTGCGCGACATCGAGGCCCACGAGGCGCCGTCCCTGGGCCAGGCGCTGCGCCGCTGGCTCGTCTACAGCGTCCCCGGGATCCTCGTCGTCGGGGTGGTGGGCGTGGTGTGGTGCCTGTTCGACCGGCCCTGGCGCCAGTGCTGGCACGACAAGGCGGCGCACACCTTCGTCGCGGGGTGACCGGGACGGCGTAGGCGGCGGGCGGGGCGTCATCCGTCCGGCCGCTCGCCGGATGCGACCGGGCCGGCTTCGCGGTCGACTCGGCCCATGAGCACCGAACCGCCCGCCGGCTCCGCACCACCCCCCGGCTCCGGACCTCCGCCCGGCGGCCCGCCGCCCTCCGGTGGCGGGCCGTACGACGGCGGCCGCGGCGAGCCCCCGCCCGGGGGCCCCTACGGCACGGGCGGGCCGTACGGAGGCGGCGGCCCGTACGGCGGTGGTGGTCCGTACGGGGGCGGGGGTGCCCACGGCGGTGGTCCCTACGGCGGCGGGCCTCCCCACGGCGGCGGCCCGTACGGCCCGGACCCGCTCGCCGGCATGCCTCCGCTCGCCGACAGCGCCCGACGCACCCTGGCCCGGATCGTCGACCTGGTCCTGGTGGGCATCGTCGCCTGGCTGATCACCTGGGCGCTGCACGTCAACGAGTACATGATGAACGCCGACCAGGTGCAGGTCGGCAGGTCACTGACCCAGTCCGCGGTCGGCGCCGTGCTCTACCTCGCCTACGACACGGTCCTGACGGCCCGGTCGGGCCAGACCCTCGGCAAGCGGCTGCTGGGCATGCGGGTGGCGAACCTGAGCGACGGCTCCACCCCGTCGGTCGCCGTGTCGCTGGCGCGTGCGGCGGTGCTGTGGATCCCGTTCTGGTTCTGCTGCGCCTGTGTGTGGCTGGTCGTGTGCGGCGGCTGGTCGTTCTTCGACCGGCCCTACAAGCAGGGCCTGCACGACAAGGCGGCCCGGACGGTGGTGGTCAGCACCTCGCGCTGACCCGGCGACGACGATCCGGCCGGCTGCGGCACACGGCAGAGGGGGTCCGGCCGGATGCACGCCCGACGGAGCAGCCCCGACCGTGGACGCCCACAAGGGACGTCCCGTGCCGATCGAAGCTGACTGGAAATGATGCAACCGGTCGAGAGAACTGAGCGAGCGTGACTGTCAGGCGGTCGGCCTCGGGCGCTGCCCCGGCACCTGTGCTCCCGCGGCGACGGTCTCCCGCTGCTCCGGCACCCGCGCCGGTCCGCCGGGGCCGGCGTTCCCGTGCGTCCCGGCGCCCGTCGCGCCCGCCTTCGGCTGGGGTGCCGTCAGGGCCACCAGCAGGCCCAGACCCAGTGCGACCAGGGCGACGACCGTGATCCCGAGGCCCGAGCGGGTCGGTGACAGCAGCAACAGGGCGAGTGTTGAGACGATCACGGTGCAGGAGCCGTAGGCGAGCTGTGCGGCGGTCGGACGCGGCATGGCGATCGTGTCCTCGGACGATTCGGGGGGTGAGAAGGGGGGACGGCCTGGCTTTCCGCCGACTTCCGAGCGTTCCGGCAATCGACTCTAAACCTCTGCGTGCCCGGGCGGAACCGCCGGTACGCCTCACCTGACCTCCCGTGCCGGTGCACGGGGGGCGCACGGAGTCACACCGTGCCACCGGCGTGGCTCCACCTTCCCCTCACGCGGCGCACGCACCTCCCTCACACCTGACGTCGAGCCACGGTCCACCGCTCGTAGCGCACTTGTACTGTCCAAGTCAAGATCTGTCTTTTCTCTTAAACCTCTAGTCAAATGTCGTCACTTGACTACACGCGTTGATCGCGCGCGGACCACATCGTTTCCACTGACGTCTCTTCCGTGCGCGGGCGCGTCAGGGGAGGACAGCAAGTGACGAGTAGACCCTGGACGTTCAGAGCGACGGCGATCGGTGTCGCGCTCGCCGCGGCCACCGCCACGTTCTCGACGTTCGCCGTCGCCGAGGCGGCCACGGACGGCGGCTCCGCCACCGCGCCCGCTGTCGTCGACCGGCAGGACCCCGCACCGGTCGAACAGCACCCGCACGACCTGGACGGTCCGCTGAGCAAGACTCAGAAGGCCCAGCGTCAGGAGGCGTTGCACCAGCTCATCACCGGCAAGACCAAGGTGCAGGAGCGGCACGGCTCCAAGGTCGTCGGCCTGAAGGGCAAGAAGAAGGGCGACACCAAGTACGTCGAGCTGAGCCGGGAGAAGACCGACAAGATCTTCACCATCCTGGTCGAGTTCGGCGACCAGACGGACCCCAAGTACGGCGGCACTCCCGGCCCGCTGCACAACCAGATCGCCGAGCCGGACCGGTCGAAGGACAACTCCACCGACTGGAAGGCCGACTACGACCGCAAGCACTACGAGGACCTGTACTTCGGCACCGGCAAGGACACCGAGTCGCTGAAGAAGTACTACGAGAAGCAGTCCTCGGGCCGCTACTCGGTCGACGGTCAGGTCACCGACTGGGTCAAGGTGCCGTACAACGAGGCCCGTTACGGCAACAACGCCTGCGGCTCCACCACCTGCGCCACGGTCTGGGACCTGGTCCGCGACGGCCTGAACGCCTGGGTCGCCGACCAGAAGGCGGCGGGCCGCACCGACGCCGACATCAAGGCGGACCTGGCCCAGTACGACCAGTGGGACCGCTACGACTACGACGGCGACGGCGACTTCAACGAGCCCGACGGCTACATCGACCACTTCCAGATCGTGCACGCCGGCGAGGACGAGTCCGCGGGCGGCGGCGCGCAGGGCACCGACGCCATCTGGGCGCACCGCTGGTACGCCTACGGCACCGACGCCGGCGCCACCGGCCCCGACTTCAACAAGCTCGGCGGCACGCAGATCGGCGACACCGGCATCTGGGTCGGCGACTACACCATGCAGCCGGAGAACGGCGGCCTCGGTGTCTTCGCCCACGAGTACGGCCACGACCTCGGCCTGCCCGACGAGTACGACACCGCCGGCGGCGAGAACTCCACCGCGTTCTGGACGCTGATGTCCTCCGGCTCCTGGCTGGGCCGCGGCAAGGAGGCCATCGGCGACCTGCCCGGCGACATGAACGCCTGGGACAAGCTGCAGCTGGGCTGGCTGAACTACGACACCGCCAAGGCCGGTGTGAACTCCTGGCACAAGCTGGGCCTGGCCGAGTACAACACCAAGCACAAGCAGGCGCTGGTGGTCTCGCTGCCCGACAAGACGGTCACCACCGAGGTCGTCACCCCGGCGCAGGGCGAGATGCAGTGGTGGAGCGGCAGCGGTGACGACCTGAAGAACACGCTGACCCGGACCGTGGACCTCACCGGCAAGACGTCGGCCACCCTCACCCTCGACGGCTGGTACGACATCGAGGCCAACTACGACTTCCTCTACACCGAGGTGTCCACCGACGGCGGCGCCAACTGGACCGCCCTGGACGGCACGGTCGACGGCCAGCCGATCCCGCGTGACGGCAGCGACAAGCCGGCCCTGACCGGTTCCATCGACAGCTACGCGAAGCTGTCGTACCCGCTGGACGCCTACGCCGGCCAGAAGATCCAGCTCCGCTTCCGCTACCAGACCGACGGCGGCGTGGCCCAGAAGGGCTTCGCGGCCGACGAGATCACCGTGACCGCGGACGGCGAGACCCTCTTCTCCGACGACGCGGAGAGCGCGGACGACGCCTGGACGGCCAACGGCTTCAGCCGGATCGGCGCGTCCTTCACCAAGGACTACGCGCAGTACTACATCGCCGAGAACCGGCAGTACGTGTCGTACGACACCACGCTGAAGACCGGCCCGTACAACTTCGGCTCGGCCGTGCGCCCGGACTGGGTGGAGCACTACCCGTACCAGAACGGCCTGCTGATCTGGAAGTGGGACACCTCCCAGCTGGACAACAACACCAGCGTCCACCCGGGCACGGGCCTGATCCTTCCCGTCGACGCCCACCCGAAGGCGATGAAGTGGTCCGACGGCACCCTGATGCGCAACCGCATCCAGGCCTTCGACGCCACCTTCACCCACGCCCGCACCGACGGCTTCACCCTGCACAAGGACGACGTCGCCACCAAGATCAAGCCGTCGAAGGGGGTGCCGGTGTTCAACGACCACACCAGCACCTACTACGACCCGGAGAACCCGACCGGCAGTGTCAAGATCACTGACACCAACACCCGGATCGAGATCACCAAGGAGGCCTCCGACGGCTCCACCATCGAGCTGGAAGTCGGCCCCGCGACCAAGTAACGGGTAGAACCGCAGGTCAGACGCGCTTCGGCGGCAACCCTCTGGCGGGTTGCCGCCGATCGTGTTTAAGTGCCTGCGTGATGCCGTGATGGACACCGAGCGGGACAGGGAAGTGAGTGCATGGCCGCAGGAGGGTTCTGCAAGCTTCCGAACGGCACCGTCGTGGTGGCCCTGAACCTGCCCGGCACCGCCGCCGACGGCATCGGCCAGGTCCGGGTCCTGGTGCACGCCCGCAACCGCGCACGGGCCCTGACGAGGCTGCGCAACCTGGGGCTGCGCTCGGTCTACCTGCGCGGCAATGCCGCGCCGCCCACTCCCGACGAGGTCACCGCCGTCCTGCACCACCCCGACGGCCTGGTCTGGCGCACCGCGCCCGCCGGCGGCGTCGAGCAGGTCACGGAACCGTGGCACCCCATCCGCGCCCTCCTCGGCCGCCCGGTGGCCGTCCGGCGGTAGACACCGCGGCCGGCGGTGGACGCCCCGGCCACGCCGCCGGCGTCTCGTGCCCCCGTCCGGCCCGTGCCGGTCCGCACGCCGCCCCTCGCCGGCCTGGGGAGCGTCCCCGGTCAGCCGGGTCGGCCACGCGCGCGGCGGATGCTGCTCGGCGTCGCTGGGCAGGGCCCGCGCGGCACGGCCCCGCCCGCCCGGCACGGACGGGAACGGGAGAGCACGGCGGGCGATCCCGGACGCCCGCCGACGGGAGCGCTCAGCCTCCGGCGACGACCGGCTTCCCGCTCAGCTCCACTCCGGCCTCCCGCATCTCCTCGAGCGCCTTCTCGGTGGTCTCCGGGGCCACCCCGGCGGTCAGGTCCAGCAGCACCCGGGTGCGGAAGCCTTCCCGGACCGCGTCCAGGGCGGTGGCCCGCACACAGTGGTCCGTGGCGATCCCGACCACGTCCACCTCGTCGACGTCCCGCGCCCGCAGCCAGTCGGCCAGCGGTACGCCGTTCTCGTCGCGGCCCTCGAAACCGCTGTAGGCGGCCTCGTAGGCGCCCTTGTCGAACACGGCGTCGATCGCGCCGGAGGCGACGGCCGGGGCGAAGTTCGGGTGGAAGCCCACGCCCTCGGTGCCCGCGACGCAGTGCGCCGGCCAGCTGTGGACGTAGTCGGGGTCCTCGGCGAAGTGCCCGCCCGGTGCGATGTGGCGGTCCCGGGTGGCCACCACGTGCCGATAGCCGGCCGGGGCCTGGCCGATCAGCTCGGTGATCCCGGCGGCCACGTCGGCACCGCCGGCCACCGCGAGGCTGCCTCCTTCGCAGAAGTCGTTCTGCACGTCGACGACGATGAGGGCGCGGCGCATGCTGGGTCATCCTTCGGCTGTCGGTCGGTGGGCGGATGCGGGCGGCGGGCGACGGGCGACGCGGGCACGGAGGGCACGCGCTTCAGTTACCCGGGCGCCCCTGCACGTACTCGGTCGGAATGACGGGTTCCCCGCGGGAGAGCTGGGTCGCCGACAGCGGCAGATTGGCGCGGGCCGCCTGATGCCGGGCACGGGCCACGTCCAGCGGCTCACGGCCCACCACCTCGCCGGCCTTGACCAGCTGCACCAGCAGCCGGCGGTCGACCAGCTCCGGCGGCACCTCGCCGGTGCCCACCACCTCGGCCTCGGCGATCCCGTCCTGGTCCAGCCGGCGCGCCGCCCACTTGCGGCCGCCCAGGGAGAACTTGCCGCCGGTGGACCGCTTCGCCACCGGCTTCAGCGGCGCCTGCGGGTCGGCGGACTCGGCGCGGGCCACCAGCTTGTAGACCATGGAACAGGTCGGGTGGCCGGAGCCGGTGACCAGCTGGGTGCCCACGCCGTAGGCGTCCACCGGGGCCGCCGCCAGCGAGGCGATGGCGTACTCGTCCAGGTCCGAGGTCACCACGATCTTGGTGTCCCGGGCGCCCAGCTCGTCCAGCTGCTGGCGCACCCGGTGGGCCACCAGCAGCAGGTCGCCGGAGTCGATGCGCACCGCGCCCAGTTCCGGACCGGCGACCTCCACGGCGGCGCGCACCGCCTCGGCGACGTCGTAGGTGTCCACCAGCAAGGTGGTGTCCCGGCCGAGGGAGGCCACCTGGGCCCGGAAGGCGTCCCGCTCGCTGTCGTGCAGCAGGGTGAAGGCGTGGGCGGAGGTGCCGACGGTGGGGATGTTGTAGCGGAAGCCGGCGGCCAGGTCGGAGGTGCTGGCGAAACCGCCGACGTAGGCGGCGCGGGAGGCGGCGACCGCGGCCAGCTCGTGGGTGCGGCGGGCACCCATCTCGATCAGCGGACGGTCACCGGCGGCCGAGGACATCCGGGAGGCGGCGGCCGCGATCGCCGAGTCGTGGTTGAGGATCGACAGGATCACGGTCTCCAGCAGCACGCACTCGCCGAAGGAGCCCTCCACCCGCATGATCGGCGAGCCCGGGAAGTACACCTCGCCCTCGGGGTAGCCCCAGATGTCCCCGGTGAAGCGGTAGTCGGCGAGCCACCGCAGCGTCGGCTCGTCCACGATCCGGCGTTCGCGCAGGAAGTCGAGGACGTCCGCGTCGAAGCGGAAGTTCTCCACCGCGTCCAGCACCCGCCCGGTGCCGGCCACGACGCCGTAGCGGCGTCCGTTCGGCAGCCGCCGGGTGAAGACCTCGAAGACGCTGCGCCGCTCGGCCGTCCCCGCCTTCAGGGCGGCCTGCAGCATCGTCAGCTCGTAGTGGTCGGTGAAGAGCGCCGTCGAGGGAACGTCCACCGGCAGCCGAAGGTCCGCTGTGTTCATGATGCCCGATGCTACCCCCATTTCGTCATTCTGACGATTGTGGGTCTCTTCACGTCCCGTGGGCGGTTCCGCCTGATGAGCGGGGGCGTCTCCGGCCGCTTCGGCGGATTTGTCCCGCCGCGTCACCCGGCCACCGCCCGCCCGTTTGTGCTCCTGCCCCCCTGTGGTGGCAGCATGGGCCATGTGACGGCAGCCGCACCCATCGAGATCGAGAAGACCGAGTCGGCGCACGAGGTCGACGCCGTACCCGAGCCGGACGTCCCCTGGGTGACGATCGTGCACAACGACCCGGTCAACCTCATGAGCTACGTCACGTACGTCTTCCAGACGTACTTCGGCTACTCCAAGGACAAGGCCACCAAGCTCATGCTCGACGTCCACCACAAGGGCCGGGCGGTCGTCTCCAGCGGTACCCGCGAGGAGATGGAGCGGGACGTGCAGGCCATGCACGGCTACGGTCTGTGGGCCACCCTGCAGCAGGACCGCAGGTGAGGGCACCCCGCGCCTGAGGGCGCCCCTGACCGCACCCAGCCGAGCAGCCCACCTTCGGACGGACCGGAAGCAGCGAACCCTTTTCATGCCTGGATACTTCGAACCGCTCCCCGACGGCGGCGCGGCCGTCGCCCTGGACACCGTCGAGATCTCCATCATCCGCTCCCTGGCGGTGCAGCTGCTGGAGCTGATCGGCCCCGGCCCCGCCGAGGACGGCGACGCCGACCCGCTCGCCGAACTGTTCGCCGAAGGCCCCAGCGAACCGCCCTCCGACCCGGTGCTCAGACGCCTCTTCCCGGACGCCTACGGCGACCCCGCGGGCACGCCGGCCAGTGCGCAGGAGGCCGCCGAGCAGCGGGCCCGCTCCGCCGAGTTCCGCCGGTACACCGAGAACGACCTGCGCGCCGGGAAGCGGGACAACGCGCTGACGGTGGTCCGCACGCTGGACGAGCTGGCGTCCGCCGCGGGCAGGGGCCCGGCCGCGCTCAAGCTGTCCCCCGAGCAGTCCCGCTGCTGGCTGGGCGCGCTCAACGATCTGCGCCTGGCGCTCGGCGCCCGCCTGGAGATCACCGACGAGGACGAGGCCGACGAGCTGTACCGGCTCCCGGACGACGACCCGCGCAAGCCGATGGTGATGGCCTACCTGTGGCTGGGCGGCCTGCAGGAGTCCCTGGTCGCCACCCTGATGCCCTGACCTGCCCCGACCGGGGCCTTGGACCCCGACCGAGGCCTAGCGTCTCGACCGAGGCCTTGCGTCCCGACCGAGCGGATGATCCGTTTCCTCCGTATTCGCCTGCATGGAGCGCTCTCGGTGTGCCTGTCTGTCAGGTGTTCGCTCAGAGGACCCTCAACTCCGCATAACGATCCTATTACCGAGCTGCCCCCAAATGCCGCAGTCCGGTGGCATAAGGGACGGTATGCCTGTGTGATCGATCACAGGCCACGGGTGTGATCTCTGTTGCGGCCGTGATACATGTTCACGACCGCCCGGCGGACACCACCCATGCTCCGCCGGGTGCGCCACCAGGTCGACGACCGTCGGCAGGCACAGCTCCATCAGTTCCGGGGGGATCGAGACCCGATCCGCGGCCGACGTCGAAGGTCCGGATCGGCATGGAGAAAGGCGCACCACATATGACCTCCGTGCAGGTCGAACAGCACAGCGACGGCAGCGACGCCGTACAGGACGGCGAGGGGTATCAGCGCGGGCTCGGCGCCCGGCAGATCCAGATGATCGCCATCGGCGGTGCCATCGGCACCGGCCTGTTCCTCGGCGCGGGCAAGGGCATATCGAAAGCCGGCCCCAGTCTGATCCTGGCCTATGCCATCGCCGGCTTCGTCATCTTCCTGATCATGCGGGCGCTCGGCGAACTGCTGATGTACCGCCCGGTCTCCGGTTCCTTCTCGGAGTACGCCCGCGAGTTCATCGGTCCCTTCGCCGGCTTCGTGACCGGATGGACCTACTGGCTGTTCTGGGTGGTCACCGGCATCACCGAGGTCACCGCCGCCGCCTCCTACATGACGTACTGGTGGGACATCCCCCAGTGGCTGTCGGCCCTGGTGTTCACCGTCCTGCTCTACGGCGCCAACCTGATCTCCGTGAAGCTCTTCGGCGAGCTGGAGTTCTGGTTCTCCATGGTCAAGGTCACCGCGATCATCGGCATGATCCTGATCTGTGCCGGCATCCTCACGATCGGCTTCTCCGACGCCGGTGACACCGCCTCCGTGACGCACCTGTGGGACCAGGGCGGCTTCTTCCCGCACGGCGTCGGCGACTCGCTGATGACCCTGCAGATGGTGATGTTCGCCTTCCTCGCCGTCGAGCTGGTCGGTGTGACCGCCGGCGAGTCGAAGGACCCCAAGACCGTGCTGCCCCGCGCGATCAACACCGTTCCGTGGCGCATCGCCGTCTTCTACGTCGGCGCCCTGATCATGATCCTGTCGGTCGTGCCGTGGACGGTCTTCCAGCCCGGCGTGAGCCCCTTCGTCGCCGCCTTCGAGAAGATGGGCCTGGCCGCCGGCGCGGGCATCGTCAACTTCGTCGTCCTGACCGCCGCGCTGTCCTCCTGCAACTCCGGCATGTACTCCACCGGCCGCATGCTGCGCGACCTGGCGCTGAACAGCCAGGGCCCGAAGCTCTTCACCCGGCTGACCCCCAGCGGCACCCCGCTGATCGGCACCACGTTCTCCGCCGCGCTGATGCTGGTCGGCGTGTGGATCAACTACCAGTGGCCGGGCAAGGCGTTCGACTACGTCGTGTCCTTCGCCACCATCTCCGGCATGTGGGCCTGGATCGTGATCCTCATCAGCCACATGCGCTACCGTGCCAAGTCCGACCGCGGTGAGCTGCCCCGCTCGGACTTCCGCGCCCCGGGCGGCGTGCTCGCCAGCGCCTTCGCGCTCGCCTTCATCGCCCTGGTGATCGTGCTGATGGGCATCGACAAGGACGCCCGGATCTCGCTGTACTGCGCGCCCGTGTGGGCCGTGATCCTGGGCGTCGGCTACGCGGTGCTGCGCGCCCGCAACCCGGAGGCGGCGGCCTTCCGCAAGCGCTGAGCCGCCATCGCCGAGCCACCCCGTAGGACGTCCGCGGGAGGCGGGGCCCCGGTTCCGCCCCCGCTGCCGCTCAGGACGTCCGGCATCCGGGCCGTTCCGTACCACGCACCGGTACGGAACGGCCCGTTCTTTCGTCCCCCGGCGCACGGACCGGCGCTCCACCGAGCCGCAGGCGCGTGAAACCCGTCACCTGCCCCGCCCGGCCGCCCTGCTTATCCTGGCCGACATGCTGACCATCACCCAGGCGCTCTACGACCAGATCGTGGCCCACGCCCGCAAGGACCACCCCGACGAGGCGTGCGGTGTGATCGCCGGTCCCGTCGGATCCGGCCGCCCCGAGCGGTTCATCCCCATGCTGAACGCGGCCCGCTCGCCCACCTTCTACGAGTTCGACTCGCAGGACCTGCTCAAGCTGTACCGCGAGATGGACGACCGCGACGAGGAGCCCGTGGTCATCTACCACTCGCACACCGCGACCGAGGCCTACCCCTCGCGCACCGACATCTCCTACGCCAACGAGCCGGGCGCACACTACGTGCTGGTCTCCACCGCGGACACCGACGGCGCCGGCGAGTTCCAGTTCCGCTCGTTCCGCATCGTGGACGGCGAGGTCACGGAGGAAGAGGTCAGGGTCGTCGAGACCTACTGATCCCACCTGGCGAACGAGCGCCGCTCACAGGACGAGACCACATCCCGGGCCCTCGATCGGGAATCGTTACGATGTGAACATGGTTCTTCTCGACGTGAGCGACACGGCGCCGGGCACGCTGCTCGTGGCGCGGCTGCACGTCGACCTGTGCAGGCTGGACAGCGCCTTGTGTTGACACTGGGTGCTGCCGCCGTGCGGCCGCCGGCCGCGGCGCTCCCGCGGCGCCGAAGGCCCGGGTGGCCCCGGGCACGCGCCTGACCGAACCGACGACACCTTTGACAGGAGCCCTGAGCCATGGCCATCGAGGTCCGCATCCCGACCATCCTCCGCCAGTACACCGACGGTCAGAAGGCGGTGGAGGGCAACGGGCAGACCCTCGCCGAGCTGTTCGACGACCTCGAGACCCGGCACCCGGGCATCAAGGAGCGCATCGTCGACGGTGAGCAGCTGCGGCGCTTCGTGAACGTCTACCTGAACGACGAGGACGTCCGCTTCCTCGACGGCATCGGCACCAAGCTGTCCGACGGCGACAACGTCACGATCCTGCCCGCCGTTGCCGGCGGGATGGTCTGATCGGCATGCGGTACGACAACCCGCTGGCCGCGGTCGGCAACACCCCGCTGGTGCGCCTGCCGCGGCTGTCGCCGTCCCCCGAGGTGCGGATCTGGGCGAAGCTGGAGGACCGCAACCCCACCGGTTCGGTCAAGGACCGCCCCGCCCTGCACATGATCGAGCAGGCGGAGAAGGAGGGCCGGCTCACCCCGGGCTGCACCATCCTCGAGCCCACCAGCGGCAACACCGGCATCTCGCTGGCCATGGCGGCCAAGCTCAAGGGCTACCGCATGGTGTGCGTGATGCCCGAGAACACCTCCCAGGAACGCCGGGACCTGCTCGCCATGTGGGGCGCGGAGATCATCTCCTCCCCGGCCGCGGGCGGCTCCAACACCGCCGTCCGCGTCGCCAAGGAGCTGGCCGCCGAGCACCCGGACTGGGTGATGCTCTACCAGTACGGCAACCCCGACAACGCCGGCGCGCACTACGCCACGACCGGCCCGGAGATCCTCGCCGACCTGCCCTCGATCACGCACTTCGTGGCGGGCCTGGGCACCACCGGCACCCTGATGGGCGTGGGCCGCTACCTGCGCGAGCACAAGCCGGACGTGCAGATCGTCGCCGCCGAGCCGCGCTACGACGACCTCGTCTACGGGCTGCGCAACCTCGACGAGGGCTTCGTCCCCGAGCTGTACGACGCCTCGGTGCTCACCACCCGGTTCTCCGTCGGCTCCGCGGACGCGGTCACCCGCACCCGTGAGCTGCTGCAGCAGGAGGGCATCTTCGCGGGCGTCTCCACGGGCGCGGCGCTGCACGCGGCGCTCGGCGTGGGCAAGAAGGCGGTCAAGGCGGGCCAGAGCGCCGACATCGTCTTCATCGTGGCCGACGGCGGCTGGAAGTACCTGTCCACCGGCGTCTACACCGCGGCCACCACCGAGGAGGCCATCGAGACTCTGCAGGGCCAGCTCTGGGCGTAGCGCACGCCCCGCGGCCTCGTGCACTCGGGCCCCGGCCGGTCGGACCGGCCGGGGCCTCGGCGTGCGCGGGGGAGGGGTTCCTGCTGTGCTGGAAGGACAGTGCTCAGGCATCCGGCACGCCGGGAAACCCATGTCTGGCGCACCGCAGACGTTTCCGACTTGCGTCCACACCGGCATCGCGCACACCGCCCGGTCCGGCACCGGGGCCCACCGGTCATGGAAGGCGGCCGTCCCATGCGTCCACCGGCGCTCGCGCCCCCGCGTCGCGTGCCCTCGCCGCGGCGACGGCACCGCCGCGCTCCGGCCGCGGTGCACGGGCCGGTGCGGCGCGCCCGGCGAGCCCGGACGTTCGGGGCGGGACGGGCCGCACGCGCCCGGACGTCCCGGGTGCACCCGCCCCCGGGCGGCTCACCCGGCCAGATAGCGCACCTGGTCCCACAGCACCGGGTCCACCACCCCCACCCGGCGCTGGAAGTTCCCCACCGGCACCTCGCGCACCTCGTCGGTCTGCAGAAAACTGGTCCGCCCCTGCGCTTCCCCCACCGAGCCCGGCGGCAGCGGGATCACCCCGGCCCGCTCGTCGTGGTACTTGCTGGTGATCCCGGCGACCCTGGCCCGCTTGCCGTGCACCGACAGCACCAGGCAGGGCCGGTCCACGACCGCCTGGCCCTCCCCGAGGGGGACGGCGACCCACCAGATCTCCGCCGGCTGCGGGCGGGCGCCCGGAGCGGCCGGCCGTCCCGGTGCCCGCAGTCCGCGTCTCGCGGGCCGGCGGCTGCGCCCCCAGCCGTCGACGAGCGTGGCGACGAGCGCGAGCAGGACGACCGCCGCGAGCGCCAGCCACCAGGACGTGTCCATACGAACGACGTTACCGGCGTGCGACACGCCGTGCGCGCCCTTGCTCCTGCCTCGTGCGCCGCACGTCCAGCCAAACCGGTGACAGCGCAGGTGAGTTCCCCCACAACGACCCCGGGAGAAGGGGCTACCGGCCGTTTCGCGCCTTACGCTCGACGGACCGCACGACCCCCGTCACCTTCTGTATGTTCCCCGTCAGCGGAGGTTTCTGTTCCATGAAGCTCACCGTCGTCGGCTGCTCGGGGTCGTTCCCGTCCGCGGAGTCGGCCTGCTCCAGTTATCTGGTCGAGGCCGACGGCTACCGGCTGCTGCTCGACATGGGCAACGGCGCCCTGGGCGCGCTGCAGCGTTACTGCGGTCTCTACGACCTTGACGCGATCTACCTGAGCCATCTGCATGCCGATCACTGCATCGACATGCTCGCCTACTTCGTGGCGCGCTACTACCGCTACGACGGCGGGCGCTGTGCGCCGCTGCCGGTCTACGGACCGGAGGGCACCGAGCACCGGCTGGCCACCGCCTACGCCGACACGCCCACCGCCTCGTCCATGAGCGAGGTCTTCGACTTCCGCACGGTCAAGCCGGGCACGTTCGACATCGGTCCCTTCACCGCGCACACCGAGCGGGTGGCCCACCCCGTGGAGACCTACGCGGTCCGTCTCGAGCACGGCGGCCGGTCGCTGACGTACTCCGGTGACACGGGCGTCAGCTCCGCCCTGGAGGACCTGGCGCGCGACACCGATCTGTTCCTGTGCGAGGCGGCCTTCACGGACGGCAAGGAGAACATCCCCGATCTGCACCTCAACGGGCGCCAGGCCGGCGAGGCCGCCGTCCGCGCCCGCGCCCGGCGCCTGGTCCTCACCCACATTCCGCCGTGGACCGACCCGCAGACCAATCTGGCCCACGCCCGCGCGGTCTTCCCCGGCCCGGTGGAACTGGCGGTGCCGGGCGCGACGTACGAGATCTGACGTTGTCCGTGCCGGTGGTGTCTCGTGAGGCACCCTGAACAGCGAGCATCAGATGTCCGCGGCCTGCTCGGCCTCCCGGACTCGATCGTTCCGAGGATCCGAGCGGGCCGCTGACCCCGGGACGTCGGCCAGCAGCCGGGCGAGCCGCGTCAGATTCTCACCCACGCCTTGCCCAGCCCCCGGGCGGTCGCCTCACGATAAATCGACGATCCGTTCGGTGCGGTATCCGGGAGGTCCCGCCGGAACGGTGGTGCCTGCTGCTTCGGCCAGCTGGGCGAATGCTGCTCGTACCTTCGCTGCGGAAGCCGGCGTGAGGTCCAGGCCGGAGATGCTCCAGGCGGCCGAGCCGAGTTGCTGCGGTGATCCTGCGATCCAGTGCCCGGCTCATCCGGGAGAGAGTGAAGTCTCGCCTTTCGTACCCTGTGAAATCGGCGTCACCGTGCAGAATATTGAGTGTATCGGAATTGATGACAAAGCCCGGACCTCTGGCTGGTCAGAGGTCCGGGGCGCGGTACGTGGCTAGACTGTGTCGGCTTTGGTGGTTTGTTCCAGCTCTTCGTCGGGTTCTCGGCCCGGAGTCGGCAGGTTGAACTTCGTGATGGCGACGCGGAAGACCGTGTAATAAACGGCCGCGAAGCACAATCCGACCAGGGCCAGGCTCCATGGTTTGGTTGCGATGCCCAGATTCAGGAAGAAGTCCACCGCTCCGGCGGAGAAGCCGAATCCGTCCTTCATTCCCAGTGCCCAGGTCAGCGCCATGGAAACGCCGGTCAGGACTGCGTGGATGCCGTAGAGGACGGGCGCGATGAACATGAACGTGAACTCGATGGGCTCGGTCACGCCGGTGACGAAGCTGGTGAGCGCCAGGGAGAGCATCATGCCGCTGACGGCCTTGCGTCGTTCCGGGCGGGCGCAATGTGCCATGGCGAGGCATGCGGCCGGCAGGCCGAACATCATGACGGGGAAGAATCCCGTCATGAACTGGCCCGCGGTCGGGTCCCCGGCCAGGAAGCGCGCGATGTCGCCGCTCTTGCCGTGGTAGTCGCCGGCCTGCAGCCAGGGGAACGAGTTCAGCAAGTGATGCATGCCGATCGGAATCAGTGCACGGTTGGCGACTCCGAAGATTCCCGCCCCGACGGCCCCGGAACCGACCAGCCACTCGCTGAATCGGTGGAGACCGGTGCCGAGCACTGGCCAGATGTAGCCGAAGACGATGCCGATGATCAAGCCTGCGAGGGCCGACAGGATGGGTACAAGACGGCGGCCGCCGAAGAATCCCGCCCAATCCGGCAGTTTTGTGCGATGGAAGCGCTGATAGAGCAGTGCGACGGCGATTCCCATCACGACGCCGCCGAGAACCTTGGCATCCGCAGGGGCGGCCTGGTAGACGATCTTGTCGTCGACGACTGTCGCCACTTTCGGCAGATTGTCGTCCGTGAACGTGCCGAGCACGCTCTTGAACACCAGGTAACCGACGACTGCCGCGAGCGCTGTAGATCCATCCGACTTCTTGGCGAAGCCGATAGCGATGCCCACGGCGAAAAGCAGCGGCATGTTGTCGAGGATGGCGTTGCCACCGGCCGTCATGAAGGACGCGATCCTCGTGAGGAAGTCCGGGAACGACGGGCGGCCCAGCATGTCCGTGTTGCCGATGCGAACCAGAAGGGCGGCGGCGGGAAGGACCGCGACCGGCAGCATCAGACTGCGACCGATCCGCTGAAGCACGGCCATCGTACTGGCGCGGTTCCCTTTTTTCTTGGCCGCAGGAGCGGTGCTGGCCGTGGTCACTAGATCCTCCAGTCGGGCATGGCTGTGGTCTACACCACTCCCGGTGGTGTAGACCTGTTGTAGCACGACAGGGACGGGGAAGGAACCCGCGATTCAGCGACGGATCAGCCACTGTGCGTGCGCTCGAAGGGCCCGGTGCACCGCCGACCTTTCAGGCCCTGGTGACGTCCTCCGCCCCGCTCTCGGGCTCCCGCCCGGGCGTGTGCAGGTCGAACCGCGCGATCGCGAAGCGGAACACCGCGTAATAGACGACGGCGAAGCACAGCCCGATCGGCACGATCGCCCACGGCCGCCTCGCCAGGTGCCAGTTGATGACGTAGTCGATCAGGCCCGCGGAGAAGCTGAAGCCGTCGTGCACCCCCAGCGCCCACGTCACCGCCATTGACACCCCGGTGAGCACCGCGTGCACCGCGTACAGCGCGGGGGCGACGAAGAGGAACGAGTACTCCAGCGGCTCGGTGATCCCCGTGACGAACGAGGTCAGCGCCACCGACAGCATCAGCCCGCCGACCTCCTTGCGGCGTGCGGGCCGTGCGCTGTGTGTGATCGCCAGCGCCGCCGCCGGCAGCGCGAACATCATGATCGGGAAGAACCCCGAGGTGAACTGGCCCGCGTGCGGGTCACCGGCGAGGAACATGTTGATGTCCCCGTGCACCACCGTGCCGTCCGGCCGGGTCCAGCTGCCGAACTGGAACCAGACCGGCACGTTCAAGAACTGGTGCAGGCCGATCACCAGCAGCGCCCGGTTGGCCAGCCCGAAGACACCGGCGCCCCACGCCCCGGCCGTGTTCAGCCACCCGCTGAACGACTCCAGCGCCCGGCCGACCGGCGGCCACACCCACAGGCACAGTGCCGCGAACAGGATCGCCACGAAGGCCATGACGATCGGCACCAGACGCCGGCCGTTGAAGAAGCCCAGCCAGTCCACCAGCCGTGTGCGGTGCAGCCGCTGCCAGAAGAAGGCGGACAGCAGTCCCAGCACGATGCCGCCGAAGATTCCCGGGTTCTGGTGGACGAACGCCGTCACCGTCCCGTCCGCCCCCTGGCATCCCGTGGCGACCGTCCTCGTTCCCGGCGGGCAGTCGATCGGGAACTGGCGGAGCACGTTGGAGTAGACGAGGAAGCCGACCACGGCGGCCAGGGCGGTGGAGCCGTCCGCCTTCTTCGCCATGCCGATCGCCACACCGACGCAGAACAGCAGCGGCAGCCCCAGCTGACCGTCCAGCAGCGCCCCGCCCGCGCCCGCCATCACCTTCGACACGGCGCCCCAGCCGAGCCCGTCCGCACCGAAGACGTCCGGCTGGCCGAGACGGTTGAGGATGCCCGCGGCCGGCAGCACCGCGATCGGCAGTTGCAGGCTCCGGCCCATCTTCTGCAGTCCCTGGAAGGCCGTGTTCCATCGCTCGCGGACGGGGGAGACCCTGGCATCGGCGCTGTCGGCGGTCATCGGCGTCCTCCGCGTTTGGCCGGGGCGCGGGCCGTGGTGTAGACCAGTTGACGGACGGTTCCGCGTCGTGAAGGCCAGCATGGGGCACCCACGGCACGACCGCTCGCGAAGATGGGCCACCTGTGGGTCACTGCGACACAGCGGTTCGGATCTAGGAGAAGAGACATGGCCAGCAAGGCTGAGAAGATCGTTGCCGGGCTCGGCGGCATCGACAACATCGAAGAGGTCGAGGGCTGCATCACCCGGCTCCGCACCGAGGTCCACGACCCCTCGCTGGTCGACGAGGCCGCGCTCAAGGCCGCCGGCGCCCACGGCGTGGTGAAGATGGGCACCGCCATCCAGGTCGTCATCGGCACCGACGCCGACCCGATCGCCGCGGAGATCGAAGACATGATGTGAACCGGCCCGGTTCACCGTCCCGGGGGCTCCTTCCGATGCGGAGGGAGCCTCCTCCGCTCGGGGGACTAGGCTCGGCGCCATGTCTCGCATCGACGGCCGCACCCCCGAACAGCTCCGCCCCGTCACCATCGAACGTGGCTGGAGCAAGCACGCCGAGGGCTCCGTCCTCGTCTCCTTCGGCCACACCAAGGTCCTGTGCACCGCCTCCTTCACCGAGGGCGTGCCCCGCTGGCGCAAGGGCAGCGGCGAGGGCTGGGTCACCGCCGAGTACGCCATGCTGCCCCGCGCCACCAACACCCGCGGCGACCGCGAGTCCGTCAAGGGCAAGATCGGCGGCCGGACCCACGAGATCAGCCGCCTCATCGGCCGTTCCCTGCGCGCCGTCGTCGACTACAAGGCGCTCGGCGAGAACACCGTCGTGCTCGACTGCGACGTCCTGCAGGCCGACGGCGGCACCCGCACCGCCGCCATCACCGGCGCCTATGTCGCCCTCGCCGACGCGATCACCTGGGCCCAGGACAAGAAGCTGATCAAGCCCGGCCGCAAGCCGCTGACCGGCAGCGTCAGCGCCGTCTCCGTCGGCATCGTGGCCGGCGTGCCCCTGCTCGACCTCTGCTACGAGGAGGACGTGCGCGCCGACACCGACATGAACGTGGTGTGCACCGGCGACGGACGCTTCGTCGAGGTCCAGGGCACCGCCGAGGCCGAGCCGTTCGCCCGCGAGGAACTCGACGCCCTGCTCGGCCTCGCGGTCACCGGCTGCACCGAGCTGGCACGCGTCCAGCGCACCGCCCTGGAGCAGTAGACAGCCGCCGCGACGGCACCGCGGCCGTCCGGCCGGCCCGGGCGTGCGGTGCTCCTGCCGTGCGCCCGGCACCGGACCGGGTGACCGGCAGGCCCGCGGACCGCACCGGGCCGGCCGCCCCCGGATACTGGTGGGCATGACCCGCTTGATCCTCGCCACCCGCAACCCCGGGAAGATCACCGAACTCAGGGCGATCCTCGCCGAGGCCGGGCTGCCCCACGAACTGGTCGGCACCGACGCCTACCCGGACGTCCCCGACGTGAAGGAGACCGGTGTCACCTTCGCCGAGAACGCGCTGCTGAAGGCGCACGCCCTCGCCCGGGCCACCGGCCTGCCCGCCGTCGCCGACGACTCCGGGCTCTGCGTCGACGTCCTCGGTGGCGCCCCCGGCATCTTCTCGGCCCGCTGGGCCGGCCGCCATGGCGACGACGAGGCCAACCTGCGCCTGCTGCTCGCCCAGCTCGCCGACATCGCCGACGAGCACCGCGCCGCCCACTTCGCCTGCGCGGCCGCCCTCGCCCTGCCCGACGGCACCGAGCGGGTCGTGGAAGGCCGGCTCCAGGGAGTGCTCCGCCGCGAGCCCGCCGGCACCAACGGCTTCGGCTACGACCCGATCCTCCAGCCGGAGGGTGAGAGCCGCACCTGCGCCGAGCTGACGCCCGAGGAGAAGAACGCGATCAGCCACCGCGGCAAGGCGTTCCGGGCCCTGGTGCCGGTGATACGGGAGCTGCTGGGCTGACCCGGTCCGCAGGAGACCGCGGGAGGGACCGGAAGAACCGGTGGCACCGTAAAGCCGGTGGCACCGTCGGCACCGACCGGAAGAACGCGGCAGGGGCCGTCCGGCGGGCGGCCCCTGCGGGGGTGCGGCCGGTGGGAGTCGAACCCACATGGGCTAACGCCCCGAGGCACCTAAAACCTCTGCTTATACCGTTCAGCAACGGCCGCGTGCGTGCCCATGCTACCGGGGGCACCGTCGCGGTCCACGCCCGATGCCGCACCTCGCTCCCGTCAACTCCCGGGCCCGCAGCGGCCGCCCGGCACGCGTCAGATGCCCAGATCCTTGATGATCTTGGCCACATGCCCGGTGGCCTTGACGTTGTACAGGGCGCGCTCGACCGTGCCGTTCTCGTCCACGATCACCGTGGAGCGGATCACCCCGGTCACGGTCTTGCCGTACAGCTTCTTCTCCCCGTAGGCGCCGTAGGCCTCCAGCACCTTCTTGTCCGGGTCGGACAGCAGGGTGACCTTCAGCGACTCCTTCTCCCGGAACTTCGCCAGCTTCTCCGGCTTGTCGGGAGAGATGCCGATCACGTCGTATCCGGCACCGGCCAGCAGGTCGAGATTGTCGGTGAAATCGCAGGCCTGCTTGGTGCATCCGGGGGTCAAGGCCGCAGGATAGAAGTAGACGATGACCTTGCGGCCCTGGTAGTCGGCCAGCGACACCTCGGTGCCGTCGGCGTCGGGGAGGGTGAAGGCGGGGGCCACGTCCCCGGGCTGGAGTCGCTCGGTCATCGAAGGTCTTCTCCTCGCGCATGCCTGTACCGTCGCTGTCGAGGGTAACCGGGGGGTGCCGACCGTACGGTCGCGGCGCGAACTGACAGACTGTGCTCGACAGGCATCAGTGGACTTCGGAGGCGGTACGGTGGCGGACACGGCGGACACCAGAACACCGGCTGAGATCGAGGCGGACATCAGGCGCCGCCGTGAGGTACTGGCCGAGACGCTCGACGAGATCGGGATGCGGGTGCACCCCAAGACCATCGTCGGGGACGCGAAGGCCAAGGTCGTCTCCCACGTCGATCACACCCTGGGCCGGGCCTACGTCCAGGTCAACCGGGTGGTGAGCGAGGTGCGGTCGCAGTTCGTGGACGCGGACGGCGCGCTGCGCGTCGAGCGGATCGTGCCCGTCGCGATGCTCGCCGTCGGAGTGGTCGGGCTGCTCACCCTGAGCGCCCGCCGGCGCCGGGACTAGCCATGGTCCGCCGGCATGCTCCCGCGGCCGCCACCCAGCCGCGTCAGGACACGGTGAAGGCAGGTAGGTTCGAGGCGTGAGCGCCAACAGAAACGAGCAGAGCACCCACCACGACAAGCTGCCCATTCGCATGCTGCACGACCGGGTGCTCGTCCGGCAGGAGACGACCGAGGGCGAGCGGCGCACGGGCGGCGGCATCCTCATCCCCGCCACGGCCGCCGTGGGACGCCGTCTGGCCTGGGCCGAGGTCGTCGCCGTCGGGCAGAACGTGCGGACCGTCGAGCCCGGCGACCGGGTGCTGTTCGACCCGGAGGACCGGGCCCAGGTCGAGGTGCGCGGCACCGCGTACGTGCTCATGCGCGAGCGTGACCTGCACGCCGTGGCCGCGGACCGGTTCGAGGGGTCGGAGGACTCCACCGGCCTGTATCTGTGACCTGTGTGACCTGTCGCCCCAGCGCACGCCGAAGGGGCCGGTGACCGTCCGCGGCACCGGCCCCTTCGCCGTGTTGCTACCCTCGGGGCGCACCCGACGAGACGCGCCGTACCGGGTCGAAGGCAAAGACGACGCATTCCTCTGTGCCAACCGTCCGGTTGCGCGACGACGTCCGCCGTCGTCGCCCGTCGCCTCGGAGGTGCCCGTCGTGGCCTGGGTTCTGCTGATCATCGCCGGCCTGCTTGAAGTGGCCTGGTCGATCGCCCTGAAGTACAGCGAGGGCTTCACCCGGCCCGTGCCGAGCGTGCTCACCGTCGCCGGGATCGTCGCCAGCATGCTGCTGCTGGCCCGGGCCACCCGCTCCCTGCCGATCGGCACCGCCTACGGGGTGTGGGTGGGAATCGGCGCGGCCGGTGCGG
The DNA here is from genome assembly GCF_045209695.1 of Streptomyces thermoviolaceus. Taxonomy (NCBI): domain Bacteria; kingdom Bacillati; phylum Actinomycetota; class Actinomycetes; order Kitasatosporales; family Streptomycetaceae; genus Streptomyces; species Streptomyces thermoviolaceus. Next base: position 3,892,534 of record NZ_CP109280.1, read on the forward strand.
CGGTGCTCGGCATGCTGGTCCTCGGCGAACCGGCGACCGCCGCCCGCATCTTCTTCGTCTGCCTGCTGCTGACAGCAGTGGTGGGGCTCAAGGTGACCTCCGGTCACTGAGCCCCACCCGGCGGGTGGCCCCGGTGTCCCCGGGGCCGGTTCGTCACGGCCGGCCGACGAGGCCGGCGCCTCCGCCCGGACCGCCCGGTCCCGCCGCACCGCCGGCGTCGGTGCCGCCGGTGGTCGGCATGCCGCCGCCCGCGCCCGGACCACCGCCGGTGTCCCCGCCGCCGGTGGTCGATGTGGAGCCGCCGGTGCCCGGACCGCCGCCGGTGTCCGCGCCACCGGTGGGCGGCGTGCCGGCGCCGGCGGTGTCACCCGCGGTCCCGGCCGTGCCGCCGCCCGGGATGTCGCCGGTCTGGCCCGTGTCGCCCTGACCCTGCACCTGGCCCTCCTGACCCGGGGTGGTGGATTCGCCGGGGGTCTCCGCGCCCGGCGTGTCCGTGCCCGGCTCGTCGCCGTCCGGGGTCTGCGAAGAGCTGTCACCGGGGATCGGCTGCAGCCGGTCGGCGCCCGCCTGCAGCTGCAGATCGAAGTCGTGCGCCGGGGTGTCCTTCAGCGCCTCCCGCGTGAACTGCGCCCAGATCTCCGCCGGCGCACCACCGCCGTTGATGCGGGGCAGTCCCATCGCGCCGTACAGCGACTTGTGGGCGGCGGTGTCCGGGTCCTGACCCATCACCGACACCACGGTGGCCAGGTCGGGGGTGTACCCCGCGAACCAGGCCGCGGTGTCCTCCTCGGCGGTGCCGGTCTTGCCGGCGGCGGGCCGGCCGGCCGCCTGGGCCGCGGTCGCGGTGCCGTTCTGCACCACGGACTGCAGCACGGCGGTGGTGGTGTCGGCGGCCTCACGGCTGATGGCCTGGGTGGTGGCCTGCTTCGGCAGGGTCACCGCGTCGCCGTCCTTGGTGATCTTCTTGACGATGGTGTACGTGCCGTGCCGGCCGTGGTTGGCGAGCGTGGCGTACGCCTGCGCCATGTCCAGCACACTGGCCCGGGCCACACCGAGCGCGATGGACGGGTAACCGCTCAGCTCCGGCGTGTCCTTCGGCAGACCCAGCGCGATCGCGGTGTCCTTCACCTTGGACGCACCCACGTCGACGGCCATCTGCGCATACACCGCGTTGACGGACTTGTCGGTGGCCTCGCGGACGGTGATGTTGCCGTAGGAGTGCTGGTCCTCGTTCTCCGGGGCGTAGTAGCCGCTCCAGCCGCGCACCGGCCGCTTGTTGGTGCCGTCGTAGGCGGTGTTCGGCGTGATCGGACGGCCGTCCTGGGTCCGGGAGCCGTTCTCGATGGCCGAGGCCAGGACGAACGGCTTGAAGGTGGAGCCGACCTGGAAGTCCCGGCGGGTGGCGTTGTTCGTGTACTGCTGCACGTAGTCGATGCCGCCGTACATGGCCACCACCTCGCCCGTCTTCGGGTCGATGGCGGCACCGCCGGCCCGCACATAGCGGTCGACCTTGTTGTTCTCCTTGTCGAGCTTGTCCATCAGCCGGTCGTCGACCGCCTTGACGAAGGCGTCCTGCTTGTTCTTCTGCAGAGTGGTGGTGATGCGGTAACCGCCGGCGGCCAGCTGCTGCTCGCTGAGGATGTGGTTCCGGTCCAGGTAGTCCTTCACCGCGCGGACGATGTAGCCGCGCTGGCCGGCCAGGCCGACCGGAACGGTGGCCTGCTTGGGCATCGGGAACGTCATCCCGGCCCGCTCGGAGGCGCTCAGCCAGCCCTTCTTGACCATGCCGTCCAGGACGTAGTTCCAGCGGGCGACGGCGGCGTTCTTGTTCTCCGGGTGGGCGACGACGTCGTACTCGCTGGGCGCGTTGACCAGCGCGGCCAGGTAGGCGGCGCGCGCCGGGTCCAGGTCCTTGGCGTCCATGCCGTAGTAGGCGCGGGCGGCGGCCTGGATGCCGTAGGCGTTGCGGCCGAAGAAGCTGGTGTTCAGGTAGCCCTCGAGGATCTCGTCCTTGGACTTGCTGCGGTCCAGCTTGATCGCGATGAAGAACTCCTTCACCTTGCGGGTGACGGTCTGCTCCTGGCCCAGGTAGTAGTTCTTCACGTACTGCTGGGTGATCGTCGAGCCGGACTGCTTGCCCTTGCCGGTGACGGTGTTCCAGCCGGCGCGGGCCATCGCCACCGGGTCGACGGCCGACTCGGTGTAGAAGTCGCGGTCCTCCGCGGCCAGCACCGCGTGCTGGGCGTCCTTGGAGACCTGGGCGAGGGTGACGTTCTCCCGGTTGATCTCGCCCTCGCGGGCGATCTCGCTGCCGTCGGCGTACAGGTAGACGTTGGCCTGCTTCTTCGCCAGGGCGTTGGCCTCCGGGATCTTCACCAGGGAGTACCCGAGGAAGAACGCGCCGATCAGCAGCACGGCGAGGGTGATGACACCGCCCAGCACCATGCGCCAGGTGGGCAGCAGCCGCCGCAGCCCGCGCCGCTTGGGACGCTTGCCCTTGCCCTTGCCCTTGCCCTTGCCCTTGCCCTCGCCGGCCGAGGCGTCGGCGCCGGGACCGGCGGCCGGTGACGCCGCGGCCGCCGCCGACGCGGTGGCGATGGTCGCGGTGGTGCCCGGGGCACCGGCCGCGGGGCCGGAGGCGTTCGCCGCCGCGCCCGGGGCACCGGCAGCAGGTCCGGAGGCGTTCGCCGCCGCGCCCGGGACCGTGCCGCGGGAGGCGGCACCGGCCCCCGCGGGTACCCCCGGGGTCTTGCCCGCCCGGCCGGCCTTCCCGGCGGCGGACACGGCGGTGATCTTCGTGGTGGGTGTGTCGACGGCACCGGCAGCCCCGCCGGGCTCGCCCGGCCGAGTGTCCCGGCGCGCCCCCGCGGCGTCACCGGCGTCGGCACCACTGCCCGCCGCACGGGCTGCCGCGGCACCCGCCGCGGCACCCGCCGCCGCGCCGGTGCCGTGCGTCGTACGGCCGGCCGGCGCTCCCGCACCGTCGCGCCGTGCGTCAGCGTCCTTGTGCTGGGCGTCCACACGCTCGCGCCGTGCGTCAGCCTCCTTGTGCCGGGCGTCCACACGCTCGCGCCGTGCGTCAGCGTCCTTGTGCTGGGCGTCCACACGCTCGCGCCGTGCGTCCGCACCGTCGTGCCGTGGGTCAGCGTCCTTGTGCTGGGCGTCCGCGTCCACGCGCTGTGCCCCCGCACCGTCGCGCCGTGCGTCCGCGCCGGAGCCGCCGCGCGCTGCTGCGCCCGTCGCTCCGAGAGAGGCTCCCTCGTCGGCTCCCCTGCTCTCCTCGCCGTCCTCGGCTCCCTCGGCGCGCGCCGGTCCGGTGGCAGGCTTCGTCCCCTCGGCGGCCTTCGGCGCGCCCGGGCGGTCGCCCGCCGGCCGCCGCGTGGGCGGGGTGTCCTCCTGCTGCTCGCCCGCCGCGGTCTTCGCCTGCCGTCCGCCGCGGTCCCGGTCCCGGGCCTGATCCGGTTCGGACGGGCGCCCGGAACCCGTGGACGCGGGCCCGGACGCACCCTCGGCCGGCGGCACGGACCGCTCCTCGCCACGCCGCTCCTTGCCGTCCCGGCCGTTCCCCGAGGCTCCGTCCCGGCCGTTTACCGAGGCTCCGTCCTGGACGTCCTCCGAGGCCCGGACGTCGTCCCCCGTCGGGGCCCCGCCCCGGCGCTCGCCCGGCCGGCCGTCCCCGGTGCCGGGCCGGCCCACCGCGGCCTGCTCCTCACGGGTGGGCCCGGCCACCCCGCTGTCCTCCGCCTCGGCGGAGGAACGGGCCGGGGTGCCGGCCGGGCGCGGTGCGGGCCCCTGGCCCTTCTCCCGCGGCTGCCCGGACGGTGGCTCGCTCGGCTGCTGGGCCTCGCCCCGCGTGTCGCCCTGCGCCTCGCTCTGCGTCCCGGCCTGCGGCCCGGTCGGTGGCTCGGTCGGCGGCTGCGCCTCGGCCCGAGGCTGCGGCTCGTCGCTCATGTCGTGCACGGACTCCTGTTTCGCGTCGTACGTCTCCGTACGCTCTCAAGCGCCTTCTGCGCCCCCGGATGAAGACTGCCGCACCATGCTCCCCGGTTCCGGCCCCGGGCCCCCGGATCCACCGGCACAGGGCCGGTGAAATCGGGACAGGACCGGTGAAACATGTGGCAGGCCGCGCGGTGACCGCACTACGCTTCCGCGCTCGGGTCAACGGTCCTGGGAGGGCGTGACGTGAGCGCCTTGCGGTTGTACGCGGCCGTCGCGGCGGGGGCTTCAGACGGTACGCGACGTATCGGGTCGCGACGGCGGCCGGGGTGTTCACCAACACGGTGTTCGGAGTGATCCTCGTCCACACCTACCTCGCCCTGTGGGACGCCCGGCCGCATCTCGGCGGATACGACCAGGCACAAGCGGTCACCGGCGTCTGGGTGGGGCAGGCCCTGCTCGCCACGCTCGCCATCGGCGGCGGCGGTGCCGGACGCGACCTGCTGGAACGCATCCGGACGGGGGACGTCGCCGTCGGCCGCAAGAGGAATGCCGTTCTCCGGCCGAACGCTCTCGTCTTGCGCACCCCCGGCTCGTACGCTGCTGCCCATGACCGACGAAGCCCCGGACCTGCGTGCGTCCGACGCCGACCGCGAACGAGTCGCCGAGGTCCTGCGGGACGCCCTGGCCGAAGGGCGCCTTGACATGCAGGAGTTCGACGAACGCCTGGAGGCCGCCTACAAGGCGCGCACCTACGGGGAGCTGGCGCCCCTCACCCGTGACCTGCCCGCCGGGGCCGCCACCCCCGCGGTGTCCCTGCGCAAGGACGTGGCGCCGGACAGCGGTTGGCGCGGCCGGATCGTCGGCGGCGACGGCTCCTCCTCGTGGGCCGTCGCCATCCTGTCCGGTTTCCAGCGCAAGGGCACCTGGACCATGCCCAAGCGGTTCAACTGCTTCGCCTTCTGGGGCGGCGGTGAGATCGACCTGCGCGAGGCGGACTTCGCCGACGGCGAGGTCGAGATCAACTGCGTCGCGATCATGGGCGGCGTGCAGGTGATCGTGCCGCCGGGGGTCGAGGTGGTGGTGCGCGGCATCGGCATCATGGGCGGCTTCGACCACCGCGAGGACGGCGTGGCGGGGGAGCCGGGCGCCCCCCGCGTGATCGTGACCGGCCTCGCCTTCTGGGGCGGCGTCGGCGTCGAACGCAAGCCCACCAGGGCCCAGCTGGCCCGCCTGAAGGAGCAGCGTCGCCAGGAGAGGCTGCAACGCCGGGCCGAGCGCCGTGAACTGCGCGCCTCGCGGCGCGACGAGCGCCGTGAACGGCACGCCTCCCGGCGCGACGAACGTCGCGAGGACCGGGAGCACCGCCGCGAGGACCGGGAGCACCGCCGCGAGGGATGGGCCTAGCACGCCGTCGGCCGCCCACCCCTCCCCGCGCACCCGCTGCCTGCCGTGCCGAACCCTGTCATCCGGCACCCGACCCGTCCCCCGATCCGGCCAGGAAGGGACAATTGGGGGCGGGACGTGGGTGCGATCACCGACGGCGCGATCACCGAGCGGGTGGAGTGGATGGAACGAACGACGACGACGGGTCCGCAGACCGGCTCGGACACGGCGGCAGCCGCATCGCACCGCACCATGACCGTCTTCGGCCCGGCCGACGAAGAACGCCGCCGCGGTGTGCGCCGGATGAAACTGACCGCGACCGCGCTGCTGCTGTTCGTCGCGGTGGTCTACGTCCTGGCCAAGGCCGCCCAGCACGCCGGCGCCGGGGCCTGGGCGGGCTATGTCGCCGCCGCCATGGAGGCCGGCATGGTCGGCGCTCTCGCCGACTGGTTCGCGGTCACCGCGCTGTTCCGGCATCCGCTCGGCCTGCCCATCCCGCACACCGCGATCATCCCCACCAAGAAGGACCAGCTGGGCATCTCCCTGGGCGAGTTCGTCGGGGAGAACTTCCTCTCCGAGGATGTCGTACGCCAGCGGCTGCGCGCCGTCGGCATCGGCAGCCGCCTGGGCGCCTGGCTGGCCCGGCCGGAGCACGCCGACCGGGTGACCGAGGAACTCGCCACGGCGCTGCGCGGCGCCCTGACCGTGCTGCGCGACGCCGACGTGCAGGCGGTGGTCGGGGAGGCGATCACCCGCCGGGCGGCCGCGCAGGAGATCGCGCCCGGCCTCGGCACCCTGCTGGAGAAGATCGTCGCGGACGGCGGTCACCGCCGGGCCGTCGACCTGGTGATCTCCCGCGCGCACGACTGGCTGGTGCTGCACGGCGACTCGGTGATGGACGCCGTCCAGGGCGGAGCGCCCGGCTGGACCCCGAAGTTCGTCGACCGCAAGGTCGGCGAGCGCGTCTACAAGGAGCTGCTGCGCTTCGTCACCGAGATGCGGGACATGCCGAGCCACCCGGCGCGCGGCGCCCTGGACCGCTTCCTCACCGACTTCGCCGCCGACCTGCAGACCGACGGTGACACCCGGGCCCGGGTCGAGCGCCTCAAGAGCGAGGTGCTGGGCCGCGGCGAGGTGCAGGACCTCATCGCCTCCGCCTGGTCCGCCGTCCGCTCCATGATCGTCGCGGCGGCGGAGGACGAACGCAGCCAGCTGCGCATGCGGGTCCGCGCCTCCCTGCTGTCCCTGGGCAACCGGCTGGCCGGCGACGCCCGGACGCAGGACAAGGTGGACCGCTGGGTGGAGGGCGCCGCGGTGTACGTGGTGACGACGTACCGCAAGGAGATCACCTCCCTGATCACGGACACCGTGGCGAGCTGGGACGCGGAGCACACCACCCGCAAGATCGAGGCACACATCGGCCGTGACCTGCAGTTCATCCGTATCAACGGCACAGTGGTCGGCTCCCTGGCCGGACTGCTCATCTACACGGTGACCCGCCTGCTCGGCGCGTAGCCGGGCCGTGCGCCCCGTGCGCGGACCGTGTCCGGGGCCCCCACCCCCGCGTTCTGCTCGGTGAGGAGGGTGCCCCATGACCACCGCAGACGCCGCGACCGGCCGCACCGTGACCACCGACATCCCCGCCCGGCTGGACCGCCTCCCCTGGTCCCGCTGGCACTGGTCGGTGGTCGTCGGCCTGGGCACGGTGTGGATCCTGGACGGCCTGGAGGTCACGGTCGTCGGCAACATCGCCGCCCGCCTGTCGGAGCCCGGCAGCGGACTGCCGATCACCTCCGCCGAGGTCACCGGTGTCGCGGCGGCCCTCTATGTCGCGGGCGCGTGCAGCGGTGCCCTGTTCTGGGGCCGGCTGACCGACCGGTTCGGCCGCAGAAAACTGTTCATGATCACCCTGGGGGTGTATCTGGCGGCCACGGCCCTGACCGCCGTCTCCTTCCACGCGTGGTGGTTCTTCCTCTTCCGGTTCCTGACCGGCTTCGGCATCGGGGGCGAGTACGCGGCCATCAACTCCGCCATCGACGAACTGATCCCCGCCACCTACCGCGGCCGCGTCGACCTGATCATCAATGGCAGTTTCTGGCTCGGCGCGGTCGGCGGCTCGCTGCTGTCGATCGTCGCCCTGAACACCGGCATCCTCCCGGCCGACGTCGGCTGGCGGGCGACCTTCGCGCTCGGCGCCGTCCTCGCCGTGATGATCCTGCTGGTCCGCCGGCACGTCCCGGAAAGCCCGCGCTGGTTGCTCATCCACGGCCGGGACCGCGAGGCGGAGGAGGTCGTGTCCGGCATCGAGAAGGCGATCGAGTCCACCCGGAGCGGGCCGCTGCCCCCGCCGCACGGCGAGATCACCATCCACCAGCGCCGCACCATCTCCTTCACGGAGATCGGCCGCACCGTCTTCGCCCGCTACCCCAAGCGGGCCGTGCTCGGCTTCTCCCTCTTCATCGGCCAGGCCTTCCTCTACAACGCCATCACCTTCGGCTTCGGCGCCATCCTGACCAGGTTCTTCGCCATCGAAGCCGACCACACCGGCTACTACTTCGCCGTCATCGCGGCCGGCAACTTCCTCGGCCCGCTGCTGCTGGGCAAGCTCTTCGACACGGTCGGCCGCCGCGTGATGATCTCCTCGACCTACCTGCTGTCCGGCGTGCTGCTGTTCGGCACGGCCTGGCTGTTCGGCCGCGGCTCGCTCACCGCCACCACCCTGACCGTCTGCTGGTGCGTGGTGCTGTTCTTCGCCTCCGCCGGCGCCTCCAGCGCCTACCTGACCGTCTCCGAGATCTTTCCGATGGAGACCAGGGCGATGGCCATCGCCTTCTTCTACGCCCTGGGCACCGCGGCCGGCGGCATCAGCGGCCCGCTGCTGTTCGCCGGCCTGACCGGCACCGGCAGGACCGGTGACACCGTGCTCGCCTTCTCGATCGGCGCCGCCCTGATGTGCGCGGCGGGCCTGGTCGCCGTCTTCCTCGCGGTCAAGGCCGAACGCCGCTCCCTGGAGGACATCGCCACCCCGCTGACGGCGGTGACGCCCGGGGAGCAACCTGCGGCCAGGGACACCGACGGCAACGGCAGCGCCGGCGGCCCTTCGGACACCCGGCCACCGTCCCCGCCGTCACCCTCGCCGTCGCAGTCCCCGCCGTCCCCGCCGTCGCCGCCGTCCTCGGACCCGGCCTGACGGCCGACTCGGGATCGGCCGGTCCCGCCGGGGGCTCCTCATGCGTCCGTCAGGCACCACGCCGGTCGGCGACGACGTACGAGGCCAGGGCCATCGCCCCGGCGACACCGAACACCGAGGGCCAGGCACCCACCTTCTTGGCCAGCGGGTGCGAACCGGCGAACGCCGCGACATACGCGGCGGTGAGCGCCCCCGCCGCCTTGCCGCCCGCACGCTTGGTCCACTGGTGAGCGGCAGCCGCACCGGCGACGGCCAGGACGGCGCCGCCCAGCTGCCGCTTCTTCGTCCAGCGCGCCACGCTGTAGCCGCCGACGAGCCCGCTCGCGGCGACCGCCGCCGTGGGAACCTTCGCCAGAATCTGCGCCATCACTGCCTCCCGGCTTGCGAGATCGAAACAAACCGAGGCTAACGCTCACGTTCCGACGGCCGAGCGCGCACCCCACCCGGAGACGAACCGTTCCGCATCGTTCCGCCGGGACGTCCACCGCAACCCCGGAGGCGCCCCGCGACGCCCGCGACGCCCGTGACGCCTCGCAACGTCCGACGACGTCCCGCGGCGCACCGTGCCACGCCGTCACACCCGCACACAGTCCCCGCCGCACTCCCCACACAACCCCCGCCGCACCCCCACCACGCCCATCACCGCCCCGTCCCCACCTCCCGGCATCCCACCCCACCTGCCCCTTCCCGCCACCCCAGGCAAACCTGAGTCCACTCTTGTCAAGTTTCATCCTCCGAGTTATATAAGCAGCAGAGGGCATCGCAAGAAGCGCCTCACGAAAGGAGTGACCTGTGATGCTCATGCGCTCCGACCCGTTCCGAGAGCTCGACCGCCTCACGCGCGAGGTCTTCGGCCCGGACCGCCCCGGAGCGATGCCGATGGACGCCTACCGGTCGGGTGACGACTTCATCGTCCACTTCGACCTCCCCGGCGTGGACCCGGAGACGATCGACCTCGACGTCGAGCGCAACGTCCTCAACCTCCGCGCCGAGCGGAAGTCCCCCGCCCCCGAGGGCGTGGAGATGATCGCCGCGGAACGTCCCACGGGCACCTTCACCCGCCAGCTGTTCCTCGGCGAAACGCTCGACACCGAGCGCATCGACGCCTCCTACGACGCCGGCGTCCTCACGCTGCGCATCCCGGTGGCCGAGCAGGCGAAGCCGCGCAAGATCCCGATCTCGGGCGGCAGCGAACGGAAGCAGATCGGGAACTGATCCCGCCGCTCCGACACCGACCACTCCAGGACAACCGACCACTCCAGGAAGGGCGTCCCGCGGACCCGGTACCCCGCCGCGGGACGCGGTCATGCCCGTACCCGATCCAGGAGGAGGACTCGCCCAGATGACCGCGACGACGGTCCACAGCGTCACGGTGCCGCGTGTGACCCTGCCCGGCGTCACGACGACCAAGGTCCCGTCGACACCGACGTCCGCCGCAGCGCTCCCGCACCGTGACCCGGCCTTCGACCTGCCCGCACAGCGCAGGACGCGCAGCGACGCACCGGACTGGACCGACCTGACCGAGCGGGTGAAGGACGCCGGCCAGTACCCGACGCGGGCGGAGGCCGAACGCGTCACCCGGATCGTCCTGTCGGCCCTCGGGGGCCACGTCACCGCCGACGAGCGGGTGGAACTGGCCCGAGCCCTCCCCGACGAAGCCGCCCGCGTGATCGCCTCCCAGATCCCGGTCACCCGCCCCCTGACCGCCGCGGAGTTCGTCGAATCGGTGGCCGCCCGCATCGACGGCTCCACCCCGGCCACGGCCCGCTGGGACGTCAGCTCGGTCCTGAGCGTGGTGGCCGACCTGATCGACACCGACCTGCTGACCCGCATCCTCGCCCAACTCCCCGCGGGCTACGCTCTGTTGTTCGGCCGTGCGGAACTGAGCCCGGCCCAGTAGCAGGCACCTCGCCCCCTGGCCTGGCCGGCGACACCCGCGGGCCGGGCCAGGGGACGCGGCGCCGCGCCGCCGGCCGAGCACATCACCGCACGCACGCGTGACACGTGAAGGCAGACCGTGCTCCGTGCTCACCTAATGGTGGATGTGCAGAGGTACTCCGACGCGTGGCTGACCATGGACACCCGGGACCGTGAGCAGCCCGACACCTGTGCGGCGAACGCACCCCGTCTCACCGCTGCTCTGAAGGAGATCTCCGCGTTGCTCGGGAGTGCTCCACTCCGGGGAGGATGACATCCTCGTAGCCGAGAGCAACACCTTCAATGATGTGGTGTGTCAGGTGGTGTCCGACTTTCTCTAGGGTGGCCTACAACTCCACGAGTGTCGACCTCGTCGATGGGGGAGGTGTTGTGACCATCAGCTCCCTGCACGGAATGTTCGAAGACGTGCGGATCCCTGAACGCGAATTCAGTGCGGAATGGGTGAGCCAATGCCCGAGCGGACCTGCGGAGGAGTGTGCATCGGCCGGCGAGTGAGGAAGGGTGCTCCGCATAGCCTTCCTCACTGCCGTATAGCGGCTAGGTTGAGTGACTGTGGGGTAGAGAAGAGGCACCGCTTTTAATGTGCGGGAGCCGCGTATGTCCATACGTCGGCCGGGAGCTCATGCTCCAGGCGCCAGGTGATAGCCATTGGCTTGCTGCCCCTGTGCTCAACGTATGTTGCTGGGCCAAGAAGCATCCAGGGCTGAGAGGTCCCTATGTCCGAGTCCTTGTAACGCCGGAGGAAGAGCAGGACGTGACTTCCCCGCTGTTCGTGCTGCTGGTACCGCAAGCCAGTGGGGGAGGTTTCAGAGGTGCTGTTCTGTGACTCCCAGTGGAAGAGCGTTCGAGTGCGTGCGTAATCCTTATACCGCACGGTGGGAGAGAAGTTCTTCTCATCCTTCTCTGAGGTAATGAAAAGAGCATCTGTCTGATACTTCTCTGACCATTGGACACCTTGCGCCCAAGTTCGCGGCAACTGGCCACCGATTCGTGCGACATCGAGTGCTGCAAGGATCTCCGAGCGGTTGTATGAACTGTGCACCTTCAGGGGGAGCTTGCTGAGGTTGCCCGTCAGCGCGATGGGGTTGTGGTCAGCTCGGTCAATGACGTAGGACAGCACCTGCGTCAGTTCATCGCGGAACCGCCGCTGATGGCGAAGTGACGCGAGCCCCTCCTGGTAGCTGGTGAATCCTCCCGCGTTATCCCAGATGTTGAAGAACAGCATGCGAGCGTAGGATTGATCAAGCTCGTTGAGGTCTTCATACCGCGGTGCATCCTCCTCGAGGAGACGCAGATACGCTTTAGCTCGGTCCGGGTCGTCTACATGGAGGAAGGCATGAACCCTTTTGAAGAGTGCGCTCTCCTGTGTGGTTAGTGGTTTATCGGTAAGGCCGGCTCGATGTAGAATAGCTGTCCACGAGTTATTACTTCTGTAGAGCTCCTTAATGTCTCGCTGGCTTTCTCGGAGATAGTCGACGAGGCGTGAGGTTCCGACAGCCTTGACCTCATTCGATATAGTCTGCACAGTAACTCTGAGTTGCCTTCTGATGTTGTTGAGGACAAGATCTTTGGACTTGCCCACCAGGACAATCTGGCAGCCAGATGGAAGCTGGGGGAAGTCTTGCTCGATATGTTCGACGAGACGGTTCCGTGACAGATTAGTCAAGGCGCAGAACTGGTTCTCGTAGCGAAACTCAGCCCGGTGCTGCCCGATGAAATCGAGCACAGTGAGGACAGGCTTGTCTGGTGTGCGGCGCAGTCCTCGGCCCAGTTGTTGCAAGAAAATTGTGGCGCTGTTGGTGGGGCGGAGTAGCAGCAGGGTGTCGACGTTGGGAATATCGAGACCTTCGTTGAAAAGGTCGACTGTGAAAATTATTTGCAGCTTGCCATCGCGCAAGTCGCGTAGTGCTTCTTCGCGAAGGTCACTCGGCGAGTCACTGTCCAAGGCTATGGCATGAAGGTTGGTTTCTCGACGAAAATATTCCGCCATATAGTGCGCGTGTGCCTTACTTACGCAGAAGCCTAGGGCGCGCATGACGCTGGGATCGAGAACCTTATCCTGCACCTGCTGAACGACGATTTGAGCACGCTCATCATTGCCGATGTATAGATTTTCAAGGTCTTGTTGGGCGTACGCACCCCGCTTCCAAGTCAGCTGCGTCAGGTCAGTCTCGTCCGGGATGCCGAAGTAGTGGAAGGGGCAGAGCAGGTCGTTCTCCAGCGCCTCCCACAGGCGCATCTCGGCAGCGATCCGTCCGTCGAAGAATTCGTCCTGGACGTTGATACCGTCCATCCGCTCGGGAGTTGCGGTCAGCCCGAGTAGTTCCTTGGGGCGGAAGTGGTCGATCACTCGACGGTACGTTGACGCCGTGGCGTGGTGGAACTCATCGATGACGATGATGTCGAAGTGATCCGGAGCCAGTTGCTCTAGTCGCTGAAGGTTGAGCGACTGCACACTGGCGAAGACGTGGTTCCACTTGAGGGGTTCCTTACCGGAGTGCAGCAGTTCGCCGAATGAAGCGTCGTTGAGAACCTTGCGGTACGTGCGCAGGGACTGGTTGAGAATCTCTTTGCGGTGGGCAACGAACAGCAGTCGTGGGCGTCCACCAGCCCACGTCTTGCAGAGGTTGCGGTAGTCGAGAGCAGCAGTGACCGTCTTACCTGTTCCGGTGGCTGCAACGAGCAAGTTGCGGTGGCGTCCACGTATGTTCCGCTCTGCTTCAAGGCGCTCCAGCATGTCTTGCTGGTGCGGGAACGGACGTACGGTGAGGACCGAGGGGTCGTTCGCTGTCTTGCCGGTCGAGCGTGTGCCACCAGCCTGTGCGAGTGCATCGTCGAGGCGTTCATAGTCGCGGTCCGGGTCGTAGGTCTCAAAAGCCGCGTCGTTCCAGTACGCATCGAACGTTGCTGCGATCTTCTCCACCACCGCTGGCGAAGTGACCGACGACAGTCGCACGTTCCACTCCAGTCCGTCGAGCAGCGCGGCGCGCGACAGGTTGCTGCTGCCGACGTAGGCGGTGTGGAATCCTGTGTCGCGATGGAAGAGCCAAGCCTTGGCGTGCAGGCGCGTGGATCGTGTCTCGTAGTTAACCTTCACCGCAGCGCCGAAGTCTCGCACGAGGCGGTCGAGTGCTTTGCGCTCAGTGACACCCATGTATGTGGTCGTGATGATCCGTATGGGTACGCCCTGTTTGGCTGCGGCGCGAAGGGCCTCCTCAAGGACCCGGATGCCATGCCATTTCACGAAGGCGCAGATCAGGTCGACCCGGTCGGCTGTAACGAGCTCGGCCCTCAGCTCCGTTCCGATGCTGAGGTCGTCCGGCGCGTTCGTCAGCAGCGAGGTCTCAGATAACGGGGTGAGGGGACGGATGGCGAAGACACCCGGCGCCTCACGCTCAGCCAAGGCGAGGAGTTGCCGGGGACCTTCCACGAGGGTGCTGTGCGGCTCAGGATCGTGGTCAGCAGTGTCCGCGGCTATGGACTCCAAGAGTTGGTTGGCAAAGGACACCCGCTCGCCTGCTGGTAGCTGCTGGAGCTTGCGGGTCAGTATCTCGCCGATGTGACGAGCCAGCACCTGGGGCGACGAGTCCTTACTAACTCGAGCGTCGATGGCCTTCCAGCCCTCGGCCTTGAGCTGCCCCAGCTCGTCGTGCATCCGCTGCGTGATGAGCCTCTCGTACACCCCGGCAACGGGCTTGCCCAGTTCCCCAGCCTGTGTCATCTAAGACCCCCTCCGACACGTGTAACCGTGCCACTGTTGTAACAGCCGGCACTGACAACGTAGGTCCACGGGCCGTGAACAGGTCTTGCGTCTTGGCGTGATCACAGTCGGACCGCACGTGAAGGGACGGGCAGGGTCGCAACATGTACATGTTGTGCCGCCAGGTGGTCCCGCCGACGTAGCTCATCCACGCGCAGGGGCGGCGTGCTCGGCGTACCTGTGACCGCGTTGCGCGACGGCAACCAACCCGGCCGGAGCTGCGCCCGATGGTGGGAGCCGCTTCTGCGCGTTTGCTGGAGGGCCTTCGGATGGGCCCGCAGCCGCTCCTTACCTGTGCAGGTCGCGGAGCATGACGGCGAAGTTCGGAGAGTCGGGGAACGGCTGCCGGTGGCCCACTTTGCGGTATCCCCATGTCTCGTAAAGCGCCTGCACCTTGGGGTGGTCCGGGTCGACCAGGAGTACGGCCAGCGCCTCGGACCGGTGTGCCAGCAGGGCCGTGTGCAGCCGTGCGGAGATGCCGGTCTTACGCCACGCGGGGCGCACCATCAGCTCGGATACGGCGAACGTTGACGGGTCGGCCGGCGGCTCGGGCAGATGCTCGCGCCACCATTCGCGGCCAGGGACGGCTGGGGCGCCATAGGCGAAGCCCACCGGTTCACCGTTGTCGTAGCCGATGACGCATGCGAATCCGGGGCGGGATCCCCAGTGGTCGACGAACCAGGGGAACCGCTGAGTGAACTCGTCGTCCATCGCGTCTGCGTAGGCGTCCGCATGCACGTCCAGCAGTGTCTGTCGGATCGCCGGTAGGTCGTCGTGGCCGAAGTGGCGCAGCTCAACGGCAACCGTGCTCATGGGGACTCCATTCAGTTCGATAGCGGTCGGTCCACTCGTGCGCGATGCGCGCGGTGGGTGCGCGTGTGATCAGGTCACGCTGGAAGTCGCCGAGGAGCCGGCGCATCCGGCCGGGGAGCGGGTGCCCGGCCATGATGGCGAAGACGTCACCACTAGTGGCGCATGCCTGTTCCACGTCCCCTTGGTGGAGCTGGGAGAGCGCGAGGCACGCGGTGGTGTAGGCGCGGTTGCGGCGGTATGTCGTGGGCAGCGCGGTGAGCGCTTGGTGGTACGCGGCCTCTGCCTCGGCAGGATCACCGGTCTGATCACGCACGATGGCGCTCAGGCAGTGCAGCTCGGCCGGGCCGTAGAAGGCGATCCATGGCGCCCGCGGCTGTGCAAGGTCAGCCTTTTCCAACAGGGTTTCGGCGCGGCCGAGGCAGCGCAAGGCCTCGTGCCGGTCCCCGCGGTAGGCGAAGCCAACGGCGGTCCGGGCGTACGCCAGGGAGGCGTGTAGCGGACTGCGGCGGGCACCAGCTGTCGTCAGCATGGCCTGAGAGGCTGCCACCGCCTCGCCGTACTCCTTGCGCTGCCGGGCGAGCATGGCCCGAAGATTCCATACCTGCATGGTCATGTCGGAGTCCTGGGCGAGGCCCGCGAGGGTCAGGGCACGATCGAGGTGTCTGCTGGCAACGTCAAGCTGTCCAGCGTCGATCGAAGACCATGCGGCGGTGGCAGTGAAGTCTGACGCGAGGGCAAGCAAGCGCTGCCGTACGCGCTGAGTAGTGGACTGCCGCTGAAGGGTGAGCGCCTCAGCAGCGCCGGCCAGGGCTGCCTGAGCGAGGGTGCCATGCCCGCCGCGGTCCGCGTCGAGGGCGACGAGCCGTTCACCATGCTCCCGCAGCCGGATGATGTCTGCCGTTCCCACGCGGGATGGTGCGGCGAGGAAGGGCACGGCGACTGCGGCAGCGGCATGAGTGGCCGCGCCGCAAAACTCGCGACGAAGCACCTTGGACTCCTCTGCTGGGGAAGCTGAGACGGACGTGCGTTTCCCTCGAGGCACGAACCCGAGGGCCGTGATGGAGCGGCCTGTCACAGCCTCCAGGGCTCGGCGCTGGCGTTCCTGGGGCCACCGGCTCTCTCCAGACAGCCACCGGAACACGGTGCGCTCCGACGTGGCGCCCTGGCGTCCGGTTAAGTCGCTGATGGCGTGGTTGACCGCGTCGGCTAGTTCACTGGCTGTCATCTGGTGCTCAGTCAAAAACGCGGCCAAAGCGGCGTTTCTGGTTGTCGCCATGAACCCACGGTAGGCAATGGCTGCGATCTCAAAAAGTAAAGGGCAGGTCAATTCGTCAGTATGAGGTGCGATAGCCCGGGCCTCTTCGTCATACCGTGCGCCTGGTGATGTGAGGTTAGGTGACGTGTAACGGCCTTGTCGCGCCCCTGGCTCGAACGGGGCGCGACAGGGGCTTCAGCTCATTCACCTGTTGAGGCAGTGATGACCACAGCGAGCACGACACAGGACCAGGACACCGCTCCTGCCAACCTGGCTCCTACCCCGGCCGTGCTGTACGTGTGTGCGGAACGCGGCCATCGGATGCCCAGCCTGGCCGTGCAGCGCGCTGAGCAAGAAGGCCGCGCCTTCGCGTTGAAACACGGACTGAAGATCACAGCGGTGATCACGGACCTACACGGCACGGCAGACCCCTGTCAGCGCGAGGGGTGGCTGCGGGTACGAGACATGGCCACGGCTGGTTCGGTCGGTGTCGTGATCGTCCGGTGGCCTGCGGTGATTGCGCCCGACCCGTGGCACGAATTGCGGTACCGCGAGATTCGCTGGCTAAGAGACCGGGGCGTAAGGGTGTGCTACTCGTGGGCACCGCTGGCAGCAGGAACTGGTGAGATCAAGTGAGCACCGCTCGCCGCCTGCTCCATCGCGGCCACCCGCGGCTGGGCCGCACTGTGGAGGACACCACGACCGGACGCCGCGGGATCCTGAGGGCCATCGCCCCCGGTGGTGACCGGCCCCAGCCGGTCACCTGGCTGATACCGGTAGGCGGAGGCACAGAGGGGACCACCGACCCGGACACGCTCGCCAACCCAGCGCCCAATACACCGGTCACGCACCCCAAGCAGACACGGTAAGCGGCCCGCCCTCACCGGGCGGCGCCGCGCTGGCGTGGGAGACCGCTGAGGCGGATTTCAGCAGTCTCCTGTTCGTCCTACTCCCAGGCCTCGGTCTCTCCCAGGCCTCGGTCTGGCAGATCTACGAGACCGGTTCGGGAGGTGTGCCATGACACTCCCCATACGTCTTCCCCGTCCCGCACCAGCATTCCGCTCCCTGTTCCGGGGGCCAGGGCACCGCGCGGCCGCGGGCGGCCAGGGTGGTGGCGTACTGGGGCAGCAGGGTCGCGTCGGTCGGGGAGGTGCCCTCCGCGGCGGCGAAGGCCTCGTAGGAGGGGACCGTGCCGCTGACGATGCCCAGGTTGGAGGTGCCGGAGGCGGACAGTTCGCGCAGGGCGGCCTCTATGGCGTCCAGGTGGGCGGCGTGGGAGGGGTACTCCGAGGCCAGGGACGGGTACGAGGCCAGCAGTTCGTCGAGTTCGGTGGCCGACCAGTGGAGGACCGCGACCGGGAACGGGCGGGACAGGGCCTGACGGTAGGCGCCCAGCTCGGCGCGCAGGCGGGTGATCTCGGCGCGCAGCTCGGCGGGGTTCTCCGAGCCGAGGGACCACACGCGGGTGGGGTCGTGGAGTTCGTCCAGGGACACCGGCAGGGTGTTGACGGAGTCGGCGAGGGTGTCCCAGGTGTCGTGGTGGGCGCCGAGCTTGCGGCGGACCCGATGGCGGCCGAAGAGCAGCGGGTGGGTGGCCTGCGGGGGGTGCTCGGTGTCCGCGATCAGCAGCTCCGCCGCCTCGGTGAAGGTCGAGTGCGCGGCGTCCAGCTCGTCGTGGGCCTCCAGGGCCTCGGCGACGATCACCCAGGGGGCGGGGTCGCGCGGGGCGGTGGTGCGGATGCCGTCGATGATGGCCCGCGCCTCGGCGGCGTGGCCGTACTCCCACAGGTTGGCGGCCTTCAGGGCGCGCACCAGGTGGGGGTTGTCCAGGTCGTCGGGGGAGGCAAGCAGGCGGTCGTAGAGGGTGGTGGCGGCGGTGCGGTCGCCGGAGACCTCCAGGTGGGCCGCGGCCCGGAGCAGCAGGGCCTCGGCGTCCTCGGGGTAGAGCGCGGCGGTTCGTTGCAGGCGGGCCGCTTCCGCGGCGTGGTCGACGTCGGCGGCGGGGGTGTCGGGGCGCATGGGGGACACCGTACTGCGGGTCGGTGACGAACGTCATGGAGCTGCACCATCGGGGGAGGGGAGGTCTCCGTGGTCGGCTTCTCCGGCCGGTGCTGTGTGTGGGCAGGGGCAGCCCCTCCCGGTGGATGCCGCCGATCAGGTATAACCGTCGCAAGACGTGAAGCGAGAGCGACATCGAGCACGAGACGGAGAGAGGGGGGAGCCGGTGTGATCCGTGACCGGGTCGTCGCGCGGCTCGCCCCCGTGCTGCTGAGCCTGTTCCTGCTGGTGCAGCTCGCGCTGCTCGGCTCGGGCAGCCTCGCCGCGAGTGTCGCGCTCGCCGCGACCGCGGCCGCCGAGGCCGCGCTCGTCACCTGTGCGCTGTTCGCCGCGTGCCACGCCCCCGCCGTGCCGCCCACCCGGGTGCGCACCGCCATCCGGGACCGGGCCCGGCGTACGGCCTTCCTGCCGCAGCGCGATCCCGACGCCCCGGGCCGGCGCCGGCCCCGGGCACCCGGACGTGTCCTTCCGACGGCCGTCGCCGCGTAGGGGCACGCACCCTTCCCTTTCACCTTCACCGCTTTGTGTCGCGTGACCCACGCGGGTCGGCTCGTCATGCCGCTTGTGTCCTCACCTCGGTGACGCATGCCCCCGGCCTGCCGGCCGATGGCCCCCTCGGGGCCCTGCGGGGGCGTGTGCGCGCCGTGCCGCACGACGAGACCCCTCGGAGGGCTCTTCATGTCCGCGTTCTTCTCGTTCATCGCCCACCTGGTCGCGCACCTCGCCGCCCTGCTCCAGCCGGTCTTCCACGCCTCCGCGGCCGCCGCAGCGATCGTCCTGTTCACCGCCCTGGTCCGCCTGCTCGTCCATCCGCTCGCCCGGGCCGCCGCCCGCGGGCAGAAGGCGCGGGCCGCTCTGCAGCCGCGGATCGCCGAGCTGCGCAAGAAGTACCGCACCGATCCGAACCGGCTGCAGCAGGAGGTGCTCGCCCTGCACGCCGAGGAGAAGGTCTCCCCGCTGTCGGGCTGTCTGCCCGGCCTGCTGCAGCTGCCGGCGTTCTTCCTGCTGTACCACCTGTTCTCCAGCACCACGATCGGCGGTGAGACCAACGAGCTGCTCGGGCACCGGCTGGGGGCGGCGCCGCTGGGTGGGCGCTGGGCCGACGCGCTGGCGGACGGCGGGCTGTTCGGTGCGCCCGGGCTGGTCTACCTCGGGCTCTTCGTGATCGTGGCGGTCGTCGCCACATTCACCTTCGTCCACACCAGGCGGAGCACGGCCGAGTCCCTGGCCGCGGCGGCGGGCTCGGGCGAGCAGGTTCCCGGGCTCGGCGCCGTCGGCAGGGTGGTGCCGCTGCTGTCCTTCACCACGCTGGTCACCGTGGCCGTGGTGCCGTTGGCCGCCGCGCTGTACGTGGTGACCAGCACGACGTGGACCGCGGTGGAGCGGGTGCTGCTCCAGCGGTGAGCAGGGGCGTCGGACGCCGACGTGGGCGGCCGGGGTGCCGGTGGGCCGGGATGGCCGTGTGGGCCGGGACGGTACCGGCCGGGCATGTGGTCCGGCAGGCGAACGGGGGTTGCGGCTCGGGCGCCGGGTGTGGACGATCGACCGGTCGATCGAGGGAGATGAGGATCATGAAGCTGCTGCGCGTCGGTGAGGCGGGTGCCGAGCGGCCGGCGCTGCTGGACGACGAGGGCATCCTGCGCGACCTGTCCGGCATCGTCCCGGAGATCGACGGCGGTCTGCTCGCCGACGAAGCGGCCCTCGGCCGGATCCGGGCCGCCGCCGGGTCCGGGGAGCTGCCCGCGCTGGACGCGGACGGGCTGCGGATCGGGCCGCCGCTCGCCCGGATCGGCAAGATCGTGTGCATCGGGCTGAACTACCACGACCACGCCCGGGAGACCGGGGCCGAGCCGCCCGCCGAGCCGGTGATCTTCTTCAAGGCGCCGGACACCGTGGTCGGGCCGAACGACACCGTGCTCGTGCCGCGCGGCTCCACCAAGACCGACTGGGAGGTGGAGCTGGCGGTCGTCATCGGGCGTACGGCCCGCTATCTGGAGTCCGCCGAGGAGGCGCTCGCGCACGTCGCCGGGTACACCGTGTCGAACGACGTCTCCGAGCGGGAGTTCCAGATGGAGCGCGGCGGCACCTGGGACAAGGGCAAGAACTGCGAGACGTTCAACCCGCTGGGGCCCTGGCTGGTGACGGCCGACGAGGTGCCCGATCCGCAGAACCTGCCGCTGAGGCTGTGGGTCAACGGGGAGCTGAAGCAGAACGGCACCACCGCCGAGCAGATCTTCCCCGTGGCCGAGGTCGTCCGCTACGTCAGCCGGTTCATGACCCTGTATCCCGGTGACGTCATCAACACCGGCACCCCGGCGGGGGTGGCCATGGGGCGGCCCGAGCCCAAGCCGTATCTGCGCGCCGGTGACGTGGTCGAGCTGGAGGTCGGCGGGCTGGGGCGGCAGCGGCAGCGGGTCGAGAACGCCTAGCCGGAGCCGGCCGCCGGCGTCGTCCTGGCGCGTGTGCCGCCCCGTGCCGGGTCAGGCCAGCAGCGCGGCCAGGCGGCGCCACTCCTGCACCGGCAGCGCGTCCTGGTCCTCGGCGTCGGTCACCACCTGCACCACCACATGGTCCGCGCCGGCCGCACGGAACTCCTCGATGCGCTCGCGGATGCGGGACTCCGAGCCCCAGGCGAACACGGCGTCGATCAGCCGGTCGCTGCCGCCGCCTCGGACGTCGTCCTCGGTGAAGCCCAGACGCAGGAAGTTGCTGGTGTAGTTCGGCAGCTGCAGGTACATCGCGAGGTAGCCCCGGGCGACGGTACGGGCCCGCTCGGCGTCCTCCTCCAGGACCACCTTGAACTCCGGCGCCAGCAGCGGGCCGGAGCCCAGGATCTCCCGGGCCCGCGCCGTGTGCTCCGGGGTGACCAGGTAGGGGATCGTGCCGGCCGCCCGGTCGCGGGACAGCTGGAGCATCTTCGGGCCCAGCGCGGCCAGCACCCGGCGCTCGACGGGCACCCCGGCCGCGTCGAGGGCGTCCAGGTAGGCGACCATCGCCGAGTACGGGCGGCGGTACTGCTCGGCGAGCTTGGCGTGGCTCACGCCCAGGCCCAGCACGAACCGTCCCGGATGGGCCGCCTCCACCTCGGCGTAGCCGGCCGCGCTGTCCTCGGCGGTGTAGTCCCAGATGCTCTGGATGCTGGTGCCCACCACCAGCCGCTTCGTCGCCTGGAGCAGCGGGGTGGCGTGACGGGTGGCGCTGTTGCCGCCGAGCCAGACCGCGCCGAACCCGAGTTCCTCCAGTTCGGCGGCCGCCTCGGCGATGGCACCGCGCCGGGCCGGGTCCTCCGAGCGCAGACCGACGTTCCAGATGCCGTACCGCCCGACCTGTTCCTTCACCGAAGCTGGCGTGTCGCTCATCGTTCCGATCCCTCCGGGTGGGGTGGTGACGTGATCACTTGCGGGTACAGCCAACCCCAACCGGGGGCCCGGCGCCGGTAATTCCCCGGCGGGTCCGGGGGTCTTTCGTCCGGATCGTGTCCGGGCAGTGCCGGGGCCGACCGGGCTGCCGTCCTCGACCGTGCCGGGTCCGCCGGGACCTGCCGTCCGGACGGGGACGGCCGGGACGGTGCCGTGGTCCGGACGGCAGGGCTCGTACGGACGGGATCCGACACGGACGGGATGCGACACGGACGGTTCCGGCACCGACGGCCATCCGACACGGACGGGCCGAACGGGTCAACGGTTCAGGAACCTCTCCAGGGCCTCCACCACCAGGCGGTGGTCCTCCACCTGCGGCAGGCCCGACACCGTGACCGCGCCGATCACGCCGACGTCCCGCACGGTGAGGGGGAAGGAGCCGCCGTGCGCCGCGTAGCGGTCCGGGTCCAGCCGGGACGACTCCTCGAAGGTCGTGCCCTTGGCGCGGAACCGGGCGCCCACCAGGTAGGAGGCGCAGCCGTAGCGTTCCACCACCCGGCGTTTGCGGGCGATCCAGGCGTCGTTGTCCGGGGTGGAGCCGGGCAGCGCGGCATGGAAGAGCTGCTGGCCTGCCCGGTGGATGTCGATGGCGACCGGTGCCTGCCGTTCCCGGGCCAGCTCCACCAGCAGACAGCCCAGCGCCCAGGCGTCGTCGTGGGTGAACCGGTCGAAGACCAGGCGGCTCTCCTGCTCCTGCAGCTCCTCGATGCCGGGAGCGTCCTGTTGCTGGTGCGGGGCGGGAGGGGTCACAGCGCCACCACCACACCGTCGCGGGCCGAGCGGCGGGCCGCCTCCAGCACGTCCAGGGCGGCGGCCGCCTCCAGCGCGGTCACCGGGTTCGGGGCGCCCTCCCGCAGGGCGGCGGCCACGGCCGCGTAGTAGGCGGGGTAGTCGCCCGGCAGGGTGGGCACGGGGGTGCCGCCGCCGGTCACCGGGGACTCACCGGCACCGAGCCGGCCCCACAGTGCCTGCTCCTCCTCGCCCCAGCCGTCCGGGCCCGGGCGCCGGCCCTCCCGCAGCGCGGCCTCCTGCGGATCCAGGCCGTACTTGACGTAGCCGGCCTGCGAGCCCAGCACCCGGAAGCGCGGGCCGAGCTGGGCGGCGGTGGCGGAGACGTACAGGTGGGAGCGGACGCCGCTCGCGTGCGTGAGCGCGATGAAGGTGTCGTCGTCGGTCTCGGCGCCCTCCCGGCGGATCAGCGCCTCGGCGTACACATGGGTGACCGGGCCGAACAGGACGAGGGCCTGGTCGACGACGTGACTGCCGAGGTCGTAGAGCAGACCGCCCAGCTCGGCGGGGTCACCGGACTCCCGCCAGCCGCCCTTCGGCCGCGGCCGCCACCGCTCGAAGCGGGACTCGAACCGCCACACCTCGCCCAGCTCGCCGTCCGCGAGCAGCTTGCGCAGGGTGAGGAAGTCGTTGTCCCAGCGACGGTTCTGGAAGACCGACAGCAGCAGCCCGCGCTCCTCGGCGAGGGCGGCCAGGTCGCGCGCCTCGGCGGCCGTGCCCGCGACGGGCTTGTCCACGACCACCGGCAGGCCGGCCTTCAGTGCGGCCGTGGCGAGGGGGACGTGGGTCTTGTTCGGGGAGGCGACGACGATCAGGTCCAGTTCGTCGGCGCGGGCGAACAGCTCCTCGGGGGCGGAGGCCAGGCGGACGTCCGGGAACTCGGCGCGGGCCTGCAACTGCCGTTCCTCGTTCGAGGTGACGACCGTGTCGAGGGTCATCCCCTCGGTCGCGGCGATCAGGGGAGCGTGGAAGACCGAGCCGGCGAGGCCGTAGCCGATCAGGCCGACGCGGAGGGGAGTGCCAGTGAGAGGGCCAGTCATGCCTCCCACTTTCGCAACGCTGTTGCAGAAGTGCAAGCGCGGGGGACAATGGGGGCGTGAGCAGCGGGAAGCAGACGGTGGGCGTGGCAGATACGGCCGGCCCCGCGGACAGCGGGCGGGGTGTGGTCGGCCCTGCGGACACGCGGGAGGCGGCCGGCCCCGCGGACGGGCCGGACGCGGCCGGGGCCGTCGTGCGCGGTGCGGTCGGCACGCCGGGCGGCATGCGGGCGGAGGGAACGCCGGGCGGTGTGCGGGTGGCGGGCACGGCGGGCGGCCGGAGCGCCGGGGCGAACCTGCTCGCCCTGCGCAGCCACAACACCGCGTTGGTGCTGGACCTGCTGCGGCGGGCCGGTACCGAGGGCATCAGCCGGCAGGAACTCGCCGAGGGCACCGGCCTGACCCCGCAGGCGGTGAGCAAGATCACCGCGCGGCTGCGGGAGCGGGGCCTGGCGGCCGAGGCGGGACGCCGGGCTTCCACCGGGGGCAAGCCGCCGACCGTGCTGCGGCTGGTACCGGAGGCCGGGCACGCCGTGGGGGTGCACGCCGACCGGGACGAGCTGCGGGCCGTGCTGGTCGACCTGAACGGGACCGTGGCCGCGGAACGGCGCGCGCCGCTGGACTTCGCGGCCGGGGCGGAGGCGGTCGTGGAGCGGGTGGCCGCGGAGGCCGAGGCGCTGGCGGCCGAGGTGTTCCCGGCCGCGGCAGCGCACGGGGACGCGGACGGGCCGGCTCCGCTCGCGCGGGTGGACTCCCTCGTGGGGGTGGGTGTGGCACTGCCCGGACCGCTCGACCACACACGGGGCGTGCTGCACCGGGTCACCGGCTTCCCCGAGTGGGACGGCTTCGCGCTGCGGGACGCCCTCGTGCGGCGGCTCGGGGTGCCCGTCGCCGTCGACAAGGACACCAATGCCGCCGCGCTCGGTCTGGCGGTCGCCGGCGCGGGCGACTCCTTCGTCTATCTGCACCTGGGCACCGGTCTGGGCGCCGGGCTGGTGATCGGCGGGAGCGTGCACCGGGGGGCGCGCACCGGTGCGGGCGAGTTCGGGCACCAGGTGATCCAGCTCGACGGGCCGCCGTGCGGGTGTGGGGACCGCGGCTGCCTGGAGGCGCTGTGCCTGGCGGCCGTGGCCCACGGCCGGACGGCGGAGGCGGCGCGCGTGCTGGGCACGGGGGCCGCCAACCTCGTCGCGCTGCTGGACATCGACCTCGTGCTGCTGGGCGGCCGTACGGTCGCGGCGGCCCCCGAGGAGTTCGTCGCCGGCGTGAGCGCGGTGCTCGCCGCGAGGGCCCGGCGTGAGGGGCTGCGCCAGGAGGCGGTGCCGGTGCGGACGGCGCCGGGCGGAGGGCGCGCGGTGGCCGAGGGCGCGGCACAGCTGCTGCTGGGGCCGGTGTTCGGGCGCGGCGACGGCTGAGCCGTACCCCGACGATCCGCACCGCGACGAACCACACCACGACGAACCGCACCGCCCACACCACGACGAACCACACCACGACGAACCGCACCGCCCACACCACGACGAACCGCACCGCGGTGAACCGCACGGTGATCCGCACAGCGACGAACCGCACCGCGAGCGGGTCCCGCCGCGGGTGCGCCACTAGGCTGAGCCTGCCGGTACGCCGTGGTTCCGGCGTCCTCGGCCGACGACCGCACGCATGCCAGGAGACCCACGCATGGCAGACCGCAAGCCCATCGACTCGTGGCTCACCGACATGGACGGTGTCCTGATCCACGAGGGGGTGCCGATCCCCGGTGCCGACGCCTTCCTGAAGAAGCTGCGGGACTCCGGCCGGCCGTTCCTGGTGCTGACCAACAACTCCATCTACACCCGGCGCGACCTGCATGCCCGGCTGCGCCGGATGGGCCTGGACGTACCGGAGGAGAACATCTGGACCTCCGCGCTGGCCACCGCCCAGTTCCTCGCCGACCAACGGCCCGGCGGCAGCGCCTACGTCATCGGCGAGGCAGGGCTGACCACCGCGCTGCACGACGTCGGCTACGTCCTCACCGACCACGACCCGGACTTCGTGGTCCTCGGCGAGACGCGCACCTACTCCTTCGAGGCCCTGACCAAGGCGGTGCGGCTGGTCAATGCCGGTGCCCGGTTCATCGCCACCAACCCCGACAACGTCGGCCCGTCCACCGAGGGCGACCTGCCCGCCACCGGCTCCGTCGCCGCGCTGATCACCGCGGCCACCGGCCGCAAGCCCTATTTCGTCGGCAAGCCCAACCCGCTGATGATGAGGGCCGGGCTGAACGCGATCGGCGCCCACTCGGAGACCTCCGCCATGATCGGCGACCGCATGGACACCGATGTGCTGGCCGGTCTGGAGGCGGGGATGCGCACCTTCCTGGTGCTCACCGGGGTGACGCAGCCGAAGGACATCGACAGCTTCCCGTTCCGGCCCTCCCAGGTCGTCGACTCGATCGCCGACCTGGTCGACCTGATCTGACCCGGTCCGGGCCCGCCGACCCGTTCCTGCCCGACCCGTTCCCGCCCGATCCTTTTCTGCCCGATCGGTTCCTGCTCGGCCCGTCCGATCCGGCCCGGTCCGCCCCCTCGTGATCGGGTCGGGCGATCAGGCCGTCGCGTGGGGCGCCGCTCCGTTGCGCCCTGCGTCCACGCGCGATCCGTCCCGTCGCGCCGCCGTCACCCGGACGGCTCAGCGGCCGCCCGGCCGCGGATGCGCTCCCGCGTCCCGGCGGGTGTGCTGGGACCCGGAGGTCTCACCATGGGTTCAGCGCGCCTGACTCTCTGTGCCGGTCTGCTGCTGGCCGGCGCCGTGGCCGTCGCGCTCGGCCCGGCCGACGGTGTCCGCGCGGCCGGCCGGGCCGGACGGGACACCGTGGCGCTCCCGTCCGTCGGTGCCGCCGGCCTGCCCGCCCCCGCCGGACCGCGCACCGCCGCGTCCGCTTCCCCGTCCGCCCGGCCGGCCGCGGACGGGCCGGGTGTCGTCGAGGCGGTGACCGGGCTGCTCCTGGCCGGTGCCGCCACGGCGGCCGTCCTCCTCCTGCCGCACCGGCGCGGCGGCGCCACCGGGCGCGACCGGGACCGCACCGAGGACTGAGGAGGGGGCGGGACGATGACCGACACCGCACACGGGGCCACGACCGACACCGTGCACCGCGCCACGACTGACACAGCTCACCGCTCGGCGCCCGGCACCGCACACCGCGGCACCGCGCACCCGCACCGCGCCGGCGGCCGGCTCCTGGCCGGGCTGGCTTGGACGGTGCTGCTGCTCGGGGTGTGGACCTGGGGCGGCGACCTGGCCGACGGCGTGGGGCACGCGCTCGTCGGTCCCGCCACCGGGGACATGGCCGCGGTCGGCCGGCCCGCGCAGGACCGGCTGCCCCCAGCTGCTCCGCCGCAGCCGGACGCCCCGGCGCCCCGGCGCGTGGAGGTCCCCGGCCTCGGCATGAGCGCCCCCGTCACCGCGCTCGCCTCCGACGCACCGAGTCGGCTCGCCCCGCCGCCCGACGGCCGGGCCGCCACCACCGTGGGCTGGGACGCCACCGGGGTGCGCCCCGGCGCACAGGGAGCCGCGCTGCTGATGGGACGTTCCGACACCGGCGGCCGGCCTGCCGCGCTGCACGCGCTGCCCTCGGTGCGGCCCGGCCAGACGGTCCGGGTGGTCCAGGACGGCGGCCGCACCGCCGACTTCACCGTCGACGCCGTCACCACCGTGCCCGCCGCACGCCTGGCCGGGCGGCTCGCCGAGGGGGCGCGGCCGGGCCGGGCCGAACTGCGACTGATCGCATGCGCCGGCACCTTCGACCCGGTGCACGGTGGTTGCGCCACGAACGTCCTCGTATCGGCGTACCTCACCGGAACCGGCGCGTAAGTCCGTCCCGCCTGGCAGCATGGAACCCGGCCAGGTGGGCCGACCGGATCACGCCGAGCACACCGGGGGACAGGGGGAGTCGTATGGACGTCAGCAGGGGGACCCGCGCACGCTTCCTCGCCGCAGGGGCACGAGCCTGTGCGACCGCACTGGGAGCGGCACTGCTGGCCGCCGGGTGTTCCGCGGGGGAGGGCCGGGGACCCGACGACGACAAGAGCCGTGCCGCCGCGATCACCCAACAACCCGAGGGGACCGACCCGTTCTGGGTCAATCCGGACAGCCAGGCGGCCCGTCAGGTCGCCGCCTATCTCAAGGAGGGCCGGACGGCCGACGCCGAGCAGATCCGCAAGATCGCCGAGCAGCCGACCGCGGAGTGGATCGGCCCGGAGCATCCCGAGCAGGAGGCACGCGGCTTCACCGAGGCCGCCGACAAGGCGGGCCGGATCGCGCTGCTCGTGCTCTACAACATCCCGCACCGCGACTGCGGCCAGTACTCGCAGGGCGGCGCGTCCGACGGCGACGCCTACCGCGCCTGGGTCGACGCCGTGGCCCGCGGTATCGGCGACCGCCCGGCCATGGTGATCCTGGAGCCGGACGCGGTACTGCACCTGGTGGACGGCTGCACCCCGGAGGAGTTCGAGGAGGAGCGCTACGACCTGCTGCGGGGCGCGGTGGACACGCTCACGGCGCTGAAGAACACCACCGTCTACCTCGACGCGGGCAACGCCGGCTGGGGGCATCCGGACGAGATCTACGAGCCGCTGCTGCGGGCCGGCGCCGACCGGGCCGACGGCTTCGCGGTGAACGTCGCCAACTTCTACTCCACCGAGGACTCCCTGGCCTACGGCAAACAGCTGTCGGAGCGGCTGGGCGGCAAGCACTTCGTCATCGACACCAGCCGCAACGGCAACGGCCCCTACACCGGCGGCGACCCGGACGAACGCTGGTGCAACCCGCCCGGCCGGGCGCTGGGCGAGGCCCCCACCACGCGGACCGCCGACCCGCTGGTCGACGCCTACCTGTGGGTCAAGCGGCCCGGCGAGTCCGACGGCACCTGCAAGGGCGGCCCGAAGGCGGGGGACTGGTGGCCGCAGTACGCGATGGAGCTGGCCCGGGCCGGCAAGTGACCGCCTGACGGCACGACAGGCGGGCGCCCTCCGCGCGCTGCGGAGGGCGCCCTCGCACGTCGTCTCCTACGCGGCCGTTACGGCACCTTCACCCACTGCGCCTTGCTGGGCGTGCCCTGGTCGTCGACGACGAACAGCATGTACCAGCCGGACTGCACCAGGTTCCGGTTCTTCGGCATCGTCACCGTGATCTTGTCGCCGGAGGTGCGGAAGTCCAGGGCGATGGACCGCTGGTCCACGTCGGTGACGTGGGTGGTGGAGCTCGGCCGGATCAGCCGCACCTTCTCGATGGTGGCGGCGTGCTGCGAGGTGAAGGTGCCCGACGTGCCGCGGGCGATGGTCTGCGGGCCGCCCGACAGCGACGGCCGGGAGTCCCGGTACAGATACGGCGGGGTGTAGATCTCGATGCGCTGCTCGAAGGTGCCGGGCTTGGTGTTGGCCTTGTCACCGAAGAGCGAGTCGGACCCGAAGAACATCACCCGGCCGTCCGGCAGCAGGATCGACCCCGCGTGGTAGTTGCGGCCCACCAGCGGGTCGGCGACCCGACGGAAGGTGTTGGTGGCCGGGTCGTACAGCCGGGCCTGCAGGATGTTGGAGTCGCTGCGGCCCCGGTAGTCCTCCGAGCCGCCGGAGACCAGCACCGTGTCGTCCGGCAGGATCGAGGCCTGCGGATAACGGGTGCCCTTCTCCAGCGACGGGCCGTCGGTGAAGCGCGGGTTCTTCTCCTTCAGATCCACCAGCCGGGTCTTCTTGCTGGACAGCTTGGACTCGCCGACGCCGCCCCCGCCGATGACCAGGAACCGCTCGTCCTGCGCCGGCGGCAGCATCACCGTGGCCGAGGTCTCCATCATGGTGGCGTCGCTCAGGCCGGGGATCTTGGTGAAGGCGTTGGTCTCCACGTCCCAGATGCCCGGGTCGCGGCCCACGTCGGCCGGGCCGTAGCCGGCGTTCGACCCGGAGTAGAAGATCTTGCCGTTCTGCAGCAGGAACAGCGCCGGGTAGGTGGGGAACTGCCGGGTCTTCTCCGTGTAGGTCCACTTCTTGGTCTTCGGATCGAAGATCTCGTTCTTCCCCGGGACCAGCTGGCCGATGTCGTCCAGGCCCGAGACGCTCAGGATCCGCCCGTCGCTCAGCGTGGTGAGCGTCGGGTACCAGCGCGCCTCGTGCATCGGATCGACCTTGATGTACTTCTCGGCCACCGGATCGAACTCGTAGGCGTCCCGGATGCCCTGGAAGTCCTTCTTGTCCAGGGCGAGTTTCTGCGCGATGCCGTAGGTGTTGCGGGCGTCGACGCCGGTCAGCCCCTCGACCCGGTAGTTGTCCTCGGTGCCCGTCGCGTACTTCGGGCCGCTGCGCTCCGCCTCGACGTAGATCCGGCCCAGGCCCGGGGTGTTGCCGAGGAACTTGCCCGTCTTCTTGTCGAAGTTCTTCTTCGCCCGCGGCACCAGCACCGGGTCCTTGGAGACGAACGTCTTGCCGTTGGCCTTCCCCGTGAACCGGGTCCCGGCGGGCAGGGTGATCGGCTTGTCCGGGTTCTCGTTGTGGACGATCATCAGGCCGCCGGCCTTGGTGACGTCGCCCTTCAGCTTCTCGTACCGCTTGGTGCCGCCCGCGATGAGGATCTTGCCGTCGGACAGCTGGGTGTGACCGGTGCAGAACAGGTCGTTGGGCGTGGGCACCTTCTTGATCGTGCCCTTGACCGGGTCCCAGATGCGCGAGTCGAACTTCTTGGCGTCGAAGTTCTTCTGGTTGTTGCCCGAACCGGCCACCAGCAGCACCTTGCCGGTGTGCAGCAGCACGGCGTGGATGGTGTTCTGCCGGTACTCCTCGGGGAACTCGACGATCTCCCAGTGGCCGTTGGCGGCCTTGTACCCGGGCTCGTTGATCCTGTACTGGTGATAGCGCTCGGTGGCGAACCGGTACAGCCACGGGCCGTTCATCCCGGCCAGGGCGAGCACCACCACGGCGCCGATCCCCACCCGGCGGGCACGACGCAGACCTGCCTTGTCCCTCACTTGTGACCACCTCCCGCCGGACCCAGACCGCCGAGCGCGATCTGCATGGTGTGCTCACCGGTTCCTTCCGCGCTGCGGCGTCCCTCGCCGGGACCGGCCCAGCTGGGCCGGCGCACCCGCGCGGGCTCCGCGAGCGCCGGCGGTTCCGCCTCCCGCGGCTCTGCGATGCCGGCGGAGGCTGCCGCGGGTGCGGGGGCGGGGGATGCGGGAGCAGCGGCAGGCCCGTCGGATGCCGGGACGGCGGCGGGCTCGGCCGCCGGAGCACGCCGTTCCTGCCGCAGCGTCCAGGCCCAGGTGACGATCGGCGCGGCGGTGATCAGCAGCGCCAGGGACGCCCACGTGATCATCGCGGGATGGGAGTGTCCGAACACGAATCCGGCGATGGCGGAGCCGCCGAAGACGAGGATGAAGAACCAGTGGACGCGGAAGGTGCCGAAGAGCGTGTCCGGGCTGGCCGATTCGCCCTTCGGCGTCACCACGAACGTGCTCTTGCGGCGCAGCACGGCGTCCATCAGCGAGCGGGCGTAGATGGGCGCGGACAGGGCCGACATCACCATGCCGGCCACCCCGCCCGACCCCTCCGGCTCGTGCGGGGAGACGTTGTGCCGGCGGTTCCACACGTACAGGCCGATCTGCAGCGCGGAGGCGTTGCCGTACAGCATCAGCCACACCGTGGGGTCGATGTTCACGCCCGAGGCGCCCAGGCCCAGGAACAGCGCGCAGCTCAGCGCGGCCAGGACCCAGTTCAGGGCGGACATCGGATAGAAGGTGATCATCATCGTGTAGTTGAAGAGACGGCCCGGCGGCAGCGTGAAGATCCCCTTCCAGTACTGCTTGAGGATCGTCTCGTAGGTGCCCCGCGACCAGCGCAGCTGCTGGGTGAAGAAGTCCGTCCAGGCGTTCGGGCCCTCGCCGACGGCGAGCACGTCCGGGGTGTAGACCGACTTCCACCGGCGGCCCGTGGCGGGGTTCTTGGCGCGGTGCATCTCGAAGCCGGTGGCCATGTCCTCGGTGATCGAGTCGTACAGGCCGCCGATCTGCTTGATGGCGCTGATCCGTACGGCGTTGGAGGTGCCGACGAACATCGGGGCGCCGTAGCGGTTCCCGGCGCGCTGGATCAGGGCGTGGAAGAGGAACTGCTGCGACTCGGCGGCCTTGGTGACGAAGGCGTCGTAGTTGCCGTAGACCTGCGGGCCGATGACGAAGCCGACGTCCGGGTCGCGGAAGTAACCGAGCATCCGCTCCAGGTAGTTGGGGAGCGGTACGTGGTCGGTGTCGACGGAGGCGAAGAAGTCGTACTCGTCGCCGTGCGCCTCCAGCCAGGCGTTGTAGTTGCCGTGCTTGGTCTTGGCGCGGTGCGGGCCGCTGGGCTGGTTCCAGCGGGCGACGCCCTTGCGGCTGAAGTGGTGCACGCCCAGGCGTGCGCAGACCTTCTTGACCTCCTCGTCGTCGCCCTCGTCCAGCAGCCAGACGTGCATCACACCCCGGTGCCGCAGCCGTACGGCCGCCTGCAGGGTCTTCGTCACCATCTCCAGCGGTTCCTTGCCGGGGACGTACGTGGTGAGGAAGGCCACCCGGGTGCCGGCCTCGGGCACCACCGGCACGGGGTCGCGGGCGACGAGCGTGGCGTGCGCGTTGGACAGC
Source organism: Streptomyces thermoviolaceus (assembly GCF_045209695.1). NCBI lineage: Bacteria > Bacillati > Actinomycetota > Actinomycetes > Kitasatosporales > Streptomycetaceae > Streptomyces > Streptomyces thermoviolaceus. The sequence goes on from NZ_CP109280.1 coordinate 3,924,750, forward strand.
ACGTTCACGCAGCGGAAGAACTCGATCAGTCCGATCGAGACCAGCATCACGATGTCGAGCGCGGGCAGAAACCCGTACTGCGGGTACCGGCGCTCGGTCCAGTGGTCCGGCTGCAGCAGCCAGCCCAGCAGCACCAGGGACAGCAGCGGTGCCGCGCACAGCATCAGCGTGACCCGCACCCGGTGCGGTTCCTGCGCGAGCAGGGAGCGGTAGCGCACCCGGTAGGGCCGGTCCGGGTCCGGCTGGGTGAGCGGGCCGGCCAGCCGGCTGTAGTGCTCGTAGTCGTATCTCGGCAGGCTCTGCCTCAGTCTGCGGAGACTTCCGGTGTCCCCGGACCGGTGCGGCGGCACCCGCAGCCGGGCCGTGGCGGACGGACCGGGCTGCTGCCGGGCGCCCGTCGGCGTCGACGTCATGAGTCATCCCCCCACACGCGAGTCAGCGCGCGTGTCATCGGTGTCGTGCCGGTTGCATGGCTGCCCCCCTCGGCAGCCGTCGACGCGTGGCAGCCCCTTCTGCTCACACATCGGACCATCGGCTCAAACGGCCTTTCGAACCCCCCAACAGCCCCCGGCATCCCCCAACTGCCGCGCACCGGCGGCATCGTGGCATCCAGGGTTCTACGGTGTTCGTCTTGATCGCAAGATGCGAAAAACGGAGTTAACCGCTTATCGGTGCGTAGGGCGTATGTGGGTACAAACGTGCGAGAGGTGTCGGGGTGGCGGCCGTCGGGCGGGGTGGGGGGTGCCCGGGGCGGGGTGGCCGGACAGAGCGAGAGGCCCTCCGTGTGGACGGAGGGCCTCTCGGTGTCGGTGCGCCGCCAGGGACTCGAACCCCGGACCCGCTGATTAAGAGTCAGCTGCTCTAACCAACTGAGCTAGCGGCGCTCGCTGACGTCCTCAACTCTACAGGACGCCGGAGGGTGCTCCCGACCGGTGTCCGGGGGCGTGCGGTGTGACGGTCGTCATGGCGGTCGCCATTGGTATGGACATGACTAAGAGAAGCCAATACTGTGGTCTTGGTCTAGACCAGAACTCCCAGGAACTTCCCCACAACGTCCAGGAGCGGTCACATGCGCACCAAGGCCAAGCTGTCCGCGGCCGTGCTGGGTCTCGCCACCGCCGGGGCCCTCGTCCTGTCCACCGGGACCGCCAGCAGCCACGGGTACACCGACCTTCCCCCCAGCAGGCAGTACCTGTGTGCCAACGGCACCGTGGCGAACTGCGGTGACATCCAGTGGGAGCCGCAGAGCGTCGAGGGCCCCAAGGGCTTCCCGACGGCCGGTCCGGCGGACGGGCAGCTGTGCTCGGGCGGCAACAGCCGGTTCTCGCAGCTCGACGCCCCGCGCACCCCCTCGGGCGGGGCCTGGCCCACGACCAAGGTCACCGGCGGCCAGCAGTACACCTTCCAGTGGCAGTTCACGGCCCGGCACGCCACCACGGACTTCCGGTACTACATCACCAAGCAGGGCTGGAATCAGGACCACGCGCTGACCCGCGCCGACCTGAACACCACCCCGTTCCTGACCGTGCCCTACAACGGCCAGCAGCCGCCCGCCACCCTCAGCCACACCGGCACCCTGCCGACCGGGCTGAGCGGGCACCACGTCATCCTCGGCGTCTGGACGATCGCCGACACGGGCAACGCGTTCTACACCTGCTCGGACGTGGAGTTCTGATCGCGGCGCGGGCCGTGGAAGCGGCCCGCGCGCCGAAAGGGCCCTCGGCGTACGAGGGGCCTTTCCTCCGTCCAGGCGGCCTTCGTCGTCCTCGTCCCGCCCGGATGTGCCGCGTCTCACAGCAGCCCGGTGCGGCGGCCGTGAGCGGGTGGGGCGGGCGGCGCCGGCGTGAGCGGCCCGCGATGCGGCGTGCCCTCGGGTGCACACGGGCAAGGCCCGGATCCCGTCCCGTGACCGGGACAAGAGCCGGGCCTTGCCTCTCAGGTGCGCCGCCAGGGACTCGAACCCCGGACCCGCTGATTAAGAGTCAGCTGCTCTAACCAACTGAGCTAGCGGCGCGTGACCTGTGCCGTCCGCTTCCCGCGGCCAGCGACGAAGAAAATACTACCTGGTCTTCGGGGGTGCTCCTGACCACCGCCCGCCCACCGGGTCCGGGATCCCGGCCGGACGCTATCCCGTTTCGGAGCGGCACCCCGGGCCGCGGCACGGCGCGGCCGATGCCGCCCGCCGCACCGAGGCCCCGCGCCGGTGCCCGCACCGGCCCTGCGCCGGTGCCCGCACCGGCCCTGCGCCGGTGCCGCCGTCCGTCACAGCACCGTGTTCACAGCACCGCGCTGAGGAACTGCCGGGTGCGCTCCTGCTCCGGCTCGCCGAAGATCTTCTCCGGCGGCCCGGACTCCACCACCCGGCCGGCGTCGAACATCAGCACCTGGTCCGAGATGTCCCGGGCGAAACCCATCTCGTGGGTGACGCAGAGCATCGTGATGTCCGTGCTGCGGGCGATGTCCCGCAGCACGTCCAGGACCCCGGCGACCAGCTCGGGGTCGAGCGCACTGGTCACCTCGTCCAGCAGCAGCACCTGCGGGCGCATCGCCAGGGCCCGGGCGATCGCGACCCGCTGCTGCTGGCCGCCGGAGAGCTGGGAGGGCCGGGCGCCGGCCTTGTCGGCCAGACCCACCAGGTCCAGCAGTTCCCGGGCACGGGCCTCCGCCTCGTCCTTGGACAGCCCGAGCACGGTGACCGGCGCCTCGGTGATGTTGCGCAGCACGGTCATGTTCGGGAACAGGTTGAAGTGCTGGAAGACCATGCCGATCTTCTTGCGGATCTCCCGCACCTTCTTCTCCGGCGCCGGGAAGAGCTGGTCGCCGTCCACGGTGATGATGCCCTCGTCCGGCTTGGTCAGGGTCATCAGCAGCCGCAGGATCGTGGTCTTGCCGGAGCCGGACGGGCCGATCAGGGTGACGTGCTTGCCGGCGGCCACGGAGAAGTCCAGCCCGTCGAGGACCGTGTGGCCCCCGAACCGCTTGGTGACGTTCTCGAGCCGGATCAGCTCCGGCGTCGCGGTCGGCGTGGGGTCGGGATGCTTGACGGTGTCAACGGACAAGACGACGCTCCAGTGCTCGAAGGAGGAGGGAGGCCAGGTAGGAGACGAGGATGAAGGCCACACCGATCACGGTCAGCGGCTCGGTGAACTGGAAGTGCTGCTGGGAGAACAGCCGTGCCTGCCCGAGCATCTCCAGCACGGTGATCGCCATGAGCATCGGCGTGTCCTTCAGCATGGAGATCACGTAGTTGCCGAGCGCCGGGACGACCCGGCGGATCGCCTGCGGGAGGATCACCGCCGTCCAGGTCCGTCGGCGCGGCAGGTTCAGCGCCACGGCGGCCTCCCACTGGCCGGTCGGCACCGCCTCGATACCGGCGCGATAGACCTGCATGGTGTACGTCGAGTAGTGCAGGCCGATGGCGAAGACGCCGGTGGTCAGCGCCGAGAAGGTCAGCCCCCACTCGGGCAGCACGTAGAAGAGGAAGAACAGCTGCACCAGCAGCGGCGTGTTCCGCACGAACTCGGTCACCGCGCCGACCGGCCACCGCACCCACCGGGTCGGCGCCCGCATCAGCAGCGTCCACACCAGGCCGAGGACGAAGGAGATCACCGAGCCCAGCGCCAGCGCCTCCAAGGTGACCAGCAGCCCGTCCCAGAAGTGCGGCAGAAATGCGCGTACCGCGCCCCAGTCCCAGGTCATGCCGCACCGCCTTCCGCGACCCCGACCCCGGTCGTCCGCGTCTTCTTCACCGTGCGGGTACCCGAGGCGGCGCCGGGCGCCTTGCCCACGCCGCGCTTGAGCCGCCTCTCAAGACCACGCATCACACGGGTCAGCAGGAAGGCGATCACGAAGTAGATCAGCAGGATGTACGTGTAGATCTCGGCGCTCTGCTGCAGGGCCAGGCGGACCAGGTTGCCGCTGAACGCCAGGTCGCCCATGCCCATGATCGACACCAGCGAGGTGCCCTTGAGCAGCTCGACCAGCAGGTTGGAGAAGGGCGGGATCATCTCCGGCACCGCCTGCGGCAGCAGGATCAGCCGCATCCGCTGCCAGGGCGTGAAGCTCAGCGCGATGCCGCCCTCACGCTGCGCGGGGTCCACCGCGTTCAACGCACCGCGCACGATCTCCGAGCCGTACGCCCCGTACGTCAGCCCGAGCGCCAGGGTGCCGGCCCACATCGGGACCAGCTGCCAGCCGAAGGCGGGCGGCAGCACGAAGAACACCCAGAAGATCATCACCAGCGCGGAGGTGCCGCGGAACACCTCGGTGTAGAAGCCCGCCACGAAGCGGACGATCCACAGCCGGTGGGTGCGGGCCATGCCGACCGCGAACGAGACGACGGTGGCCAGCAGCGCGCTGTAGACCAGCAGCTGGATCGTGGTCCACACGCCGTGCAGGACGAGTTCCCAGAGTCCTGTGGTCATCCGCCGCACAGCTCCTTCGCGGTCAGGTCCGTCATCTCGTCCTTCGTGAAACCGAAGGGCTGGAGGATGCGGAGCAGCTCGCCGCTCTGCTTCAGCTTGCGCAGTTCGGCGTTGAACGCGTCCCGCAGCCGGGTCTCGGTCGGCCGGAAGGCGAACGCGCCTCCGTCGACGTGCGGCTTGCCGTCGACGAGCGGTGCGAACGACTCGGTGACCTCGGCCTTCGTGGACTTCTTGACCACTTCGCGGGTGGTCAGCGCGGTCCCCGCGAACACATCCACCCGTCCGGCCTCCACGGCGTTCAGGCCGGCCACCTGGTCGGGGACGATCAGGATGTCGCTCTCCTTGTAACCGGCCTCGACCGCGTACTGGATCTCGGCGTAGCCGGTGCCGGTGGCGAACCGGGCCTTCTTGCGCACCACGTCCTGGTAGTTGTGCAGGCCCAGCGGATTGCCCTTGCGCACCACGAAGGAGTCCAGCATCTGGTAGTCCGGGTCGGCGAAGAGCACCTGCGCGCAGCGCTCCGGGTTGACGTACATCCCGGCCGCCACCACGTCGAACTGCTGCGAGTTCAGCCCCGGGATCAGCGAGCCGAACTCGGTCGGCACCGGCTGCACCTCCGCCACGCCGAGCCGCCGGAAGATCACCCGGGCCAGCTCGGGGGCCTCCCCGGTCAGCCGTCCGTCCTTGTCGATGTACCCGAAGGGGATCTCGCCCGCGATACCGAGCCGCACCACGCCCTGGGCGCGCAGCCGGTCGAGCAGATCGCCGCCGCTGCCCGCGGCCGCCGTGGGCACGCGGGAGCAGCCCGCCGCGCCCAGCGCGCCGAGCGCCGCGACCCCCGCGAGCAGCGATCGGCGGCTGGGCCGGGGTACCCGTCTGTGTGCGGTGTGTCCTGATTCTGCAGCCAGTGGTGGAGCCATGGGCGCGCCGCTACCCAGGTGTACGCGATCTATTCCGGCCGGAATCAGTCATGCCGCCGGGCACCCGGCCGGACACCCACCGGACACAGCGACGAAAGGGCTGGTCATGACGGCACTCGGATTCCTCCGTCCGGGCCACTGCGCCGAGGACGACTACCACCGCATCGAACAGCTCCTGGCCGGCGACATCCGGGTCGAGCTGGTCCCGGACCGCGACGGCCCACCCGCCGGCCGGGAGGACGCCGGGTGGCCGGCGCGGAGCGTGGAGGAGCTGCGGCTGGCCGGTGCGGAGGCGGTGGTGTGGGCCAGCACCTCCGGCAGCTTCCGGCGCGGCCGGGACGCGGCCCGTGCGCAGGTGCGCGCGCTGGCCCGCGCCGCGGGCATGCCCGCCTCGGCCACCTCCTTCGGTTTCGTCAACGCCGCGCGGGAGCTCGGTGTGCGCAGCGTCGCGGTGGCGGCGCCCTACCCCGAGGACGTGACCGCCGCGTTCACGGAGTTCCTGCGGCAGGCGGGGCTGCGGGTGGCCGCCGCGCACAGCGCCGGGGCCGCGGGCCCCGCCGAGGTGGCCGCCTGGGGCGAGAAGGAGCTGATCGCCCTGGTCCGGGCCGCGGACGCACCCGAGGCCGGGGCGCTGCTGGTGCCGGACACAGCGCTGCACACCGTCTCCCGTCTCGCGGCCCTGGAGCGGTTGCTGGGCAAGCCCGTGCTCACCGCGAACCAGGTGAGCGTGTGGGAGGCGCTCCGGCTCGCCGACCGCCGGGTCAACGCCTCCGGCCTGGGGGAGCTGTTCACCCGGGAACCCCTCGTCCAGGTGTGACCGGTTCCCAGGGCTCGGCGAGGCGGGAAACGGTGCGGGTTGCGGCTGTGCAGCGTGGGGCGTTACCTGGAGATGTCCGGCGGTGCAGCGAGAACGCGCCGGGGCCACGGCACTGTCCTGCGGTCCCGGACCGCCTGCGTCCCGCCCCGGTAGCGGCCCCGTCGTCGCCGTCGCACAGCGTCCGACACCTCCGAGCAGCAGCGCGGCTGCGCCACGGTCGGTCGTGTCCGGCGCGTTCGACTTGTTCGACGGAGGTGACCCAGGTGAAAGCCGTCGTCTATGAAAAGCCCTTCAACGTGGTGGTGCGGGACGTCGACGACCCGCGGATCCAGCACCCCAACGATGTGATCGTCCGGGTCACGTCCTCCGCGATCTGCGGGTCCGACCTGCACATGTACGAGGGCCGCACGGCCGCGGAGCCGGGGATCGTCTTCGGACACGAGAACCTCGGCATCGTCGAGGAGGTCGGCAGCGGCGTGACCTCCCTGTCCGAGGGCGACCGGGTCGTCATGCCGTTCAACGTGGCGTGCGGGTTCTGCAAGAACTGCCTCGCGGAGAAGACCGGGTTCTGCCTGACGGTCAACCCGGGCTTCGCCGGCGGGGCCTACGGATACGTGGCGATGGGCCCCTACCTCGGCGGTCAGGCGGAGCGGGTGCGGGTGCCGTACGCCGACTTCAACTGCCTGAAGCTGCCGCCGGGCCAGGAGCACGAGACCGACTTCGTGCTGCTCGCCGACATCTTCCCCACCGGCTACCACGGCTGCGAGCTGGCGCAGGTCTCGCCCGGCGAGTCCGTGGCGGTGTACGGGGCCGGCCCGGTGGGCCTGATGGCCGCGTACTCGGCGCTGCTGCGCGGGGCGGCGAAGGTGTTCGTGGTGGACCGGGTGCCCGAGCGGCTGGCCAAGGCCGAGGAGATCGGGGCCGTCCCGATCGACTTCACGAAGGGCGACCCGGCCGAGCAGATCAAGGAGCAGACGAACGGCGAGGGCACCGACAAGGGCGTGGACGCCGTCGGCTACCAGGCCCAGAGCCACGACGCCAGCCACGAGGAGCCCGCCGTCGTCCTCAACGCACTGGTCGAGACGGTGCGCCCCACCGGCATGCTCGGCGTCCCGGGCCTGTACGTGCCCTCCGACCCGGGCGGACCCGACGAGCACGCCAAGCACGGCCAGCTGCTGGTCTCCATCGGCAAGATGTTCGAAAAGGGGCAGCAGATGGGCACCGGCCAGTGCAACGTCAAGCGGTACAACCGGCAGCTGCGGGACCTGATCATCGCCGGGCGGGCCAAGCCCAGCTTCGTGGTCTCCCACGAGCTGCCGCTGGAGCAGGCCCCGGAGGCGTACCAGAAGTTCGACAAGCGCATCGAGGGCTACACCAAGGTGGTGCTCCACCCGGGCCACGCGCTGGCGGCATGAGGCCGGCCGAGCGTCGCCGAAGCGGGAACCGTGAGGGAAGCCGCCGCCCCGGGGCGCATCCGCTCCGGGGCGGCGGCGTGTGCCGAGGGGACGGACCGGGTCCCGCGCCGCCCGGCAGGCCCGACCGGACGGGCGGCGCGGAACAAACGGAGACTGTCTCCTGTTGACGTCCGCCAGAGCACGCACGCCGATCAGCAGGAGGCACCCCCCGTGGTGGCAGACCCGCACGACGAGATCCGAGGCACCGTCCACGGCTCCGCGCCCGTACCCCTGTCCGTCCTGGACCTCGTGACCGTGGGCGCGGGGTACACCGCCTCCGACGCCCTGCGCACCACGGTGGACCTGGCCCGCCTCGCCGAGCGTCGCGGCTACCACCGCTACTGGGTCGCCGAGCACCACTCCATGCCGGGCGTGGCCTCCTCCTCGCCGGCCGTGATCCTCGCCCACCTCGCCGCGCACACCGAGCGCATCCGCCTGGGCTCGGGCGGGGTGATGCTGCCCAACCACGCCCCGCTGGTCGTCGCCGAACAGTTCGGCACCCTGGAGGCCATGGCGCCCGGCCGGGTGGACCTCGGCCTGGGCCGCGCCCCGGGCACCGACGGCGCCACCGCCGCCGCGCTGCGCCGCGCCGACCGGCTCGACGAGGGCGCCGACGAGTTCCCGCAGCAGCTCGGCGAGCTGATCCGCTTCCTCGACGACGACTTCCCCGACGGCCACCCCTACCGCCGCATCCACGCCGTGCCCGGCCCCGTGCAGGGCACCTCGCCCGGCGGTGTGCAGTCCCCGCACCGCCCGCCGATCTGGCTGCTCGGCTCCTCCGGGTTCAGCGCGCAGCTGGCCGGCATGCTGGGGCTGCCGTTCGCCTTCGCCCACCACTTCTCCGCGCAGAACACCCTCCCGGCGCTCGAGCTGTACCGGGAGTCCTTCCGTCCGAGCGCGGTCCTGGACGAGCCGTACGCCCTGATCGGGGTGTCCGCCCTGGCCGCCGACGAGGAGCGCGAGGCCCGCCGCCAGGTGATGGCCGCCGCGCTGAACATGATCCGGCTGCGCACCGGCCGCCCGGGTCTGGTGCCCACGCCCGAGGAGGCGGAGGCCTACTCCTTCAGCCCGATGGAGCAGGACTTCATCGCGTCCTGGAACGCCAACGTCATCCACGGCACCGCCGACGAGGTCCGCGCCGGGCTCGACGACCTGCAGAAGCGCACCGGCGCCGACGAGCTGATGATCACCGCCAACGCCCACAGTGGCGAGGTGCGGGTGCGCTCCTACGAGCTGATCGCCGACGCCTACGGCCTGCCCGGCGGAACGGGCGAGTGAGCCGTCACCGGCGTCCGCAGGCGTGACCGCCGAGCAGCTCGGAGATGCGGTCCGGTGACACCGGCCGGGAGTACAGCCACCCCTGTCCGGTGTCACAGCCGATCCGGCGCAGCCGGCTCGCCTGGTCGTCGGTCTCCACGCACTCGGCGGTGACGGTCAGCCCCAGCCGGTGGGCGAGCTGGATCATCGCCTCCACGATCACCTCGTCCGCGGGGCTGGGCGGCTGGGCGGCACCGGCCAGCCGCTGGAACCCGCGGACGAAGCTGCCGTCCAGTTTCAGCGCGGACACCGGGAGGCGGCTGAGGTAGGCGAGGTTGGAGTAGCCGGTGCCGAAGTCGTCGATGGCGATGCGCACCCCCATGTCGCTCAGCGCCCGCAACGCCTCCAGCGGCCGTCCCGCCGACCCCATCACCGCCGACTCGGTCAGCTCCAGCTGCAGCAGCCCGGGCGGCAGCTGGGTCCGCGTCAGCACCTCGGCCACGTCGGCCACCAGGTCGGAGTCCCACACCTGACGGACCGCCACATTCACGCTCACGAAGATCGGCGGCTCGTCGGGGTGGGCCAGCTGCCAGTCGCGTGCCTGCCGGCAGGCGGTGGCCAGCACCCAGCGGCCCAGCGGCACGATCGAACCGTCCTCCTCCGCCAGTGCGATGAACCGATTCGGCGCCAGGACGCCGAACTGCGGGTGCCGCCAGCGCACCAGCGCCTCCACCCCGCGCAGCCGCCCGTCCGCCAGGCCGACCAGCGGTTGGTACTCCAGGGTGAACTCGCCCCGCTCGACCGCCGGGCGCAGCGTGGAGACCAGCGCCTGACGGGCCATGAGGTGAGCGTTGCGCTCCGGGTCGAACAGGGTCCAGCGGGCGCGGCCGTCCGCCTTCGCCCAGTACAGCGTGGTGTCGGCGGCCTGCATCAGCGCGGTCGCCGTGGTGCCGGCGGCCTGTCGTTCCACCACGCCGATCGACGCCGACACCGACAGCTTCCGCCCGTCGATCTCGAACGGTTCCTGCAGGGCCGTCAGCACCGACTCGGCCAGGTCGGCGAGCTGTTCGGTGCCGGTGGAGCCCTCCACGAGCAGCGCGAACTCGTCACCGCCGAGCCGGGCCACCAGCGGGGCGCCGCCCCGTCCGCAGGCGGCCCGGTCGGCGCAGCCGGTCAGCCGCCGCGCCACGGCCGCGAGCAGCCGGTCTCCGGTGCGGTGGCCCAAGGTGTCGTTGACGGCCTTGAAGCCGTCGAGGTCCAGATGGCACAGACCGATCCGGCCACTGGTGCCGGACGCCGCGGACTCCGCCTCCAGCGCCTGCGCGAGGCGTTCGAGGAACATCGTGCGATTGGGCAGCCGGGTCACCGGGTCGTGCAGGCGCGCATGGCGCAGCCGGGCCTGCAGTTCCCGCCGGGCGCTGACGTCGGCGACGGACAGCAGCACGCCCGGGAAACGACGCGCACCCCCGTCCGGGGAAGCGGTGCCCGTTCCGTGCGGCTGGGCGCGGCGCCGGTGCGCGGCCGGCCGCTCGGGCGGCAGCGGGGCCAGGGTGACCTGGACCCACAGCGAGCGGCCGTCGGCGTGCTTGAGCCGGCGGGTGCAGCGCAGCCGGGACTGACGGCCGCGCAGCACCTCGCCGTAGGCGCGCCGGGTGCGGCCGTCGGAGGTCAGGTCCACCAGCTCGGTGGCGGGCCGGCCGGTGAGGTCGCCGGCGGGGGTGCCGAGCAGGGCACCGAAGGTGTCGTTGGCGCTGACGACCACGCCCCGGTCGTCGAGGACGGCCATCGCCAGGGGAGCGGCGTCGAAGGCGGAGCGGAACGGGGGGTCCACGGCACCGGGGAGCGGGGCGGGGGCGGTCTCGGGACCCTCTCCGGCGGGTGGGGTCCGTGGGGCGGAGCCGGGGTCGAGGGCGGCGCCGGACGTGCAGGAAGCCGGGGTTCCGGATGCGGGGCGGACGGCCGGAGGGGTGAATCCCGCACAGGGGGCGGCGGATTGCGCCGTCGGAGTGAGGCCGGATGCGGGAGCCGACGCGGAACCGGAGGCCGGCGAGGGTGCGGAGGAGCCGCCGGTCATGGGCAGGCTTCCGGCGCCGGGGGCGGCAGGAGCGGTGGGTCTGTCCCCGGTGGGGGGCCCGGCCGGATCCGCACCTGGAGGGTGCGTTCCGTCACTGTGCGTGATGGTCGGCCCGATCGGGTCAGTCGCGGGCGTCGGCCCTTCGGACGTTCCGCTCACCGCTCGCTCCCGCAGTGCACTCGGTCTTCGTATCGGTCTCGTGGGGTGGCCGGCCGGGTGGTGCGCGGCCGGCGGGCCCGTGTCCGCCCAGGAAAGTGCAGGGAAAGTGTGCCGATCATAGAGGCCGACGGCTGACCGCTTCCAGCCGCTTGCCGGTCGAAGAGGATCACCGGCCCTCCTGTCGGATCGCTTCGGTCCACACCTGTGCGAGTTCTTCAGATGTCCGATCGCAAGTGACGCTCCGTGAACGGTTCGCGGTGCTCGCGGTCCCGCGGATCCGTCAGGGTCCGGTACGGCGCGACGGGTCGCGCACGGCAGTTCGTCACCTCGGTGCTCACCCTTCCGGTGCAGACAAACAGGGCGTACCTCTCCAAACTCCCACAGGCTGGGTGCGGTGTCCCCGTGAACCGCACCCGGAGGTCTCCGTGCCGTCTCTGCTGCCCCGGAAGGCGTCGCACCGTGACGCACTCCGGTGGGCGGCCCGGCGGCAGGCGCTGCCCCGACTGCGCAGTGTCGCGGCCGTGTTCAGCGTGCTCTCGGCGCTCGTGGCGACCTCCGTGCTGAACGGGCCGTCGTCCGCGGAGCCGTTCTCGCCCGCGCCCTGCGCCCTGCGCCGCACGGACGCGCACCACTCCGAGGGCGTCGACGCCTGGAACGCCGCCTACCCCCGTCCCACCCGGCCGCTCGACGCGGTGATGATCTTCCTGTCGTTCCCGGACTCCGCCCCGGCGATCAGCCCCGGCGAACTCGCCGCCGACCACTTCCCGGCCACCACCCGGTTCTTCAGTCAGGCCTCCTACGGCCGGTTCGCGCTGCGCCCGCATCCGCTGGAGCACTGGCTGCGCATGCCGCGCCCGTCGACGGCGTACGCCATACACCGCGAGTGGCATCCCGAGGACCGGGCCGCCTATCTCCACGACGCGCTCGCCGTCGCCGACCCGCAGGTCGACTTCTCCCGCTACGACATCGTCTACCTGGTGGCCGACCCCGACGCGCCCGGCGTCGACTCGGACGCCACGAAGGTCGTGAACCTCAGCACCCCGCTGCGCGCCGACGGCACCGACATCCGCCGGGTGGTGACCGTCTTCGAGCGGCACCCGCCGGACCGGCTGGTCCTCGCGCACGAGACGGGGCACGTCCTCGACCTGCCGGACCTCTACCACCGGCCCGCGGACGACAAGGGGGACTGGGACACCTATGTCGGCGACTGGGACCTGATGGGCAGCCAGTTCGCGCTCTCTCCGGACCTGCTGGGCTGGCACAAGTGGCGGCTGGGGTGGCTCGGTCCGCGCCAGGTGGCGTGCGTCCGCGGCGCCGGGACGACCCGGCTGACGCTGGAGCCGGTGGAGGCGGGGCCGGGCGGCACGACCGCGGGATCGCCGCCCTTCGGGCTGGGCGGCGGCACCAAACTGGCGGTGGTGCGCACCGGGAGCACCGATGTGCTGGCCCTGGAGGTGCGGGCCCGGCTCGGCAACGACGTCGGCGGATGCCGGGAGGGGGTGCTGGTGTACCGGGTGCGCAGCGAGGCCGCGTCGGGCAACGGCCCGGTACAGGTCGTCGACGCGCATCCGCACAGCCGGGCGTGCGTGGCGACCTCCGTCTACCCGCCGCTCGCGGACGCGCCCATCGGGGTGGGGGAGAGTTTCAGCGTGCCCGGCACCGAGGTGCGCGTCTCCGTCCCGGACCGCACGCCGTCCGGGGCGTACATCGTGGAGATCACGGTCGGCTGACCGGGCCGACACAGCCGAGAGGCCCTCCGCCGGAGCGGAGGGCCTCTCGATGTCGGTGCGCCGCCAGGGACTCGAACCCCGGACCCGCTGATTAAGAGTCAGCTGCTCTAACCAACTGAGCTAGCGGCGCCGGCTGACGTCGTAGACCTTAGCACCCTGGTCGGCACGAGGAGAAATCGCCGGTCCGGCGGCCGACCGGGCGGCCCGCACCGCCGCCCACAGCAGCACCTCCGGACCGGGCAGCCAGGGGCAGCGGGTGTCCGGGGCGACCAGCCAGCGCGAGGCGGACCGGCCGCCGTCCGCGCCGTCCCGCGCCGGGGTGCCAGGCGGCGGCACCAGCGCCGGGACGGTCACCGCGTCGCCCTTGCCGTGGCACAGCAGCGGTGGGATGCCGCCGGTGCGTCCGCCTCCGTCCTGGCGGCCCCGTGCGCTCCACTCCTCCCACTCCAGCAGGGCGGGCAACCGGTGCGCGGTACCGGGCGCGCAGAACAGCAGCACCCGGCCCCGGTGCACGGCCACCGGACCGGAACCGGGGCCCTCCTCCCACAGCCGGTCCAGCATCCGTCGGCCGAAGATGGCCGGCGTGTTGACCACGTCGAAGGCGGTGCCGCAGGGCAGGACGACCGGGGCGTGGGGCCGCTCCCGCCACAGGGCCAGCGTGCTGCGGGGGTACGGTCCCGCCGAGGCGAGCCAGGCGGCGCCGTCCGCGGTGACGCCGGAGGCGTCGCAGCCGTGACCGGCGGGGATGTCGAGTCGGTCGAGGAGCGTGGAATTCCCGGTGCGGCTCATACCAGATATATCTACAGAACGTGAGTGGGTGCTTCCACAGGGTTGCGGAAAAGCGGGACGCACCGCTAGGGAAAGGGGTATCGTGCCCGTCCGGCATATGCCGCGGTGGTGGGACGGGGCCCTGCGCGGAAGCGGCCGGGGGCGACGGCGTCGCCGGCCGGACGTCCGTCCATGCCGGTCAGCGGGCTCGGCCGGGCCTGCGCAGCCGGCCGCCGGGGACGGCCAGGCCCGCCGTGCGGGGCAGCGGGAGGTGCAGCGCCGGGGAGGGGGGCGGTCCGCCGGTTCGCACGGGTCGGCTCACACCGGGTCGGCCGGGTTCGCGTGCACGCTCCCCTCGGCACCGCGCAGCAGATCGCGCCCGAACTCGACCATCTTCTTGGCGTAGTCCTCGGTCCACTCGGCCCGCTCGGCGATGTCCGCCGTGCTCAGCCGGTCGAACCGGCGCGGGTCGGCGAGCTGGGCCGCCGCGATCGCCTGGAACTCCATCGCGCGGTCGGTGGCCGCGCGGAACGCGAGCGCCAGCTCGGTCGCCCGCGCCAGCAGCTGCCGCGGGTCCTCGATCGACTCCAGGTCGAAGAAGTGCTCGGGGTCGGCCGACGCGGCGGTGGGCTCGAAGAGCAGGGGCGCGGGGCGTAGCCGCGGTTGGTTGCGACGCGGCGTGGGCTCCGCCATGTCATGTCCTCCTCGTACGGTGCGAAGGGCCCGGCAACAGGGCCACCCCCCATTGTCGCGCGGCCGCGCAAGGGGGCCTCGGACCGATCGCCGCGCCGGTGTCCGGCGTCCGTGCGCCCCGCGCGCACGTACACCGTTGGCCCCGCGCGCACCGCACACCGCGCGCCGCCGTGCCCGGGCGACGCGCCGCCGTCTCCGCCGTCGCGCCCCGCGCCCCGGTGCGTGCACCGCCGGGATCACGGCCGCCAGGGCACCCGGTGCTCCGACCACTGCGCCCAGGTGGACATCATCGCCTCCCAGCCGTCGGGGAACTTCACCGTGACACCGAGCTGGACCGGTTCCGTGGACGGATGCTCGTCCAGCAGCTCGCTCACCCCCGCCCGGCACACCACGATGCAGGCGTGGCGGTGCCGCGAGGCGAGCACGCACAGGCGGCCGGTCTCCAGGTGGAAGGCGGTCGCGTCGGGCCGGCCGGAGAGCGGATGCAGCATCACGGTGACGTCGAACTCGCGGCCCTGGAGCCGGTTGGCCGTGTCCACTGTGACGTCGCTCACCCCCAGCTCGGCCAGCGCCGACCTGACCGCCGCCGCCTGGTCGCGGTGGGCCGTGCCGACCGCGATCCGGTCCGCGGTCAGCGGCGCCGGCTCCTCGGACCGCTCCGAGACCGTCGTGCCGCCGCGCGCCAGCATCCGGGCCACGACCGCCGCGACCGCGCGCACCGCCTCCGGGTCCGTGCGCGGGGTGTGCCGCGCGGGCAGCTCCAGCAGCCCCCAGCCGGTCAGCGCGGCCTCGTCGATCACCCGGTCGGGGCCGGAGCCGTCCGAGGGGACCGCGAAGCGCAGCCGCCTGTCCTCGTGACCGGTGCCGCTGCGGAACGGCGTGTACGGGTAGAACGCGTCCGACACCAGCGGCGCCGCCGACGCCGGGAGCCGCCAGGACACCGGCAGCCGGTGCTGGGGCAGCCCGGGGTTGTGCGCCAGCAGCGTGCTCACCGCCGACGCCGACGGGTCGTACGACAGGCCCGCCCACTGCTCGGCGCCCACGACGGAGAACGGGTCGAGCTGCCCGGGGTCGCCGACGAACAGCGCCCGCTCGAACAGCCCGGCCACGGCCAGCAGCGCGTCCGAGCGCATCTGGTACGCCTCGTCGACGATGGCGTGCCGCCACGGCTCGTCCACCCTCACATGCGCCCACTTCGCGGCGGTGGACAGCACGACGTCCAGCCCGGCGAGATCGCCGACCCGGGCGGAGGTCCGCACGTTCGGCAGCGCGTCCAGGGCCTTGTCGTAGGCGTCGGTGTCGCTGCTGTGCAGCCGGCCCACCGGCAGATCCGGGTTCCGCTCGGCGAGCCGCACCACCAGGTCGTCGACCTGTGCGTTGGTCTGCGCCACCACCATCAGCGGCCGTCCGGCCGCCGCCAGCTCCAGCGCGGCGCGCACCACGAGCGTGGACTTGCCGGCTCCCGGCGGGGAGTCGACGACGACACCGCGGTGCGGGCCGTGCAGCGTGTCGGCCAGGATCGCCTCGGTGGCACGGGCGGCCGCCGCGGCCGGGTCGGGGACGGACCGTGCGGCACCGGGGCCGGACAGGAGGCCGGCGGGAGCGGTGTCGTCGACGGGGGCGGTCACAGCAGATCCTCCTCGGTCACCGGATCGGGGGCCTCCGGGGCGTCCGCCTCGCCAGGCGGGCCGCCGTGCGTCCACGGGGTGTCCTCCGGGTCGGGCAGCTTCGGCCCGCCCCGCTGCTCGTGCTCGAACAGGGTGAAGCACACCCGGTCGCCCTTCTCCGGCACGGAACCGGCCTCGGGCTCCTTGCCGCGCCCCATCTTGTCCAGCAGGCGCAGCACGATCAGCGTCCCGCCGGCCTCGCCGCCGTCCTCGTGGGCGACGCACTCGGCCGACTGCGGCCTGCCGTCCAGCGAGCGGTACACCCGGGTCTGCCCGGCCAGGTGCGGCCGGTCGTCGGTACGGACCGTGACCAGCGGGCGCGGGGCGGGCCGTTTTCCCTCGCTGTACGCCATGGCCACGTCGACGACCTCTCCGGCGAACGCCTCCCCGGCCAGCCGCCGCCCCGCCATCACCAGCGGGTCGTCCAGGGCCTCCTGGGCGTCCAGCCGGGCCTGCTCCCTCTCGCGCGCGGCCAGCTTGGCGGCGGCGGTCACCGCGTCGTCGTGGCGCGGCTGCGGCGGCTCGCCGGCCAGGACGCGGTCGCGGTGGGCGGTGAACGACCAGCGGTCGCGGGTCCACCGGTCCGGCACATGCGCGGCCTCGGGCAGGGACCGCAGCAGGTCGAGGCCGTCCCAGACCCGGTCCCAGGTGGGCCGGGCACACCGCTCGACCAGGGCGCGGATCTCCTCCTCGGCCGCGGTCAGCGCGCCGAGCCGGCCATCGGCCCGGACACCGTCCTCGGCGGCGGCGAGGGCGCCGCGCGCCCGGTCGTAGCGCGCGATGGCCGGTGCGAGCAGCTGGTTGTCGAACGCCGGGTCGGTGGCCGGACCGGCCGGCGGGCACAGCAGCTGGCCGGCGGCGTCCCGGGTACGCTCCGCGTGCAGCGCGGCCTCGGCGCCCGAGACCCCCTCCGGCGGGCTGATCCACGCCAGCAGCGCCCCCAGGTGCTGGTCCTCCAGCGCGGACTGGCCGGTGGTCCAGTGCCGGGCCAGCACGTCGGTCAGCGCGAGCAGCATCGAGGAGCCGGGCACCCGGGCGCGTTCGGCGAAGTGGGTCAGCCACCGCCCGAGCAGCGGCACCCGCGGCGGGGCCGGGTGCGGGTCGTCGGGATCCTGCTCGGCGGTGCGCCTGAACCGCATGGAGCGGCCCAGCAGACGGACGTGGTCGATGCCCGCGCGGCTCGGCACGATCAGCTGGGGTGCGTCGGTGCACAGCTCGACCTCGACCTTGACCCGCTTGCCGGTCGACGGATCGGTCTCGGTGCGCTGTGCCGGTTCGACGTCCGCGGTGAAGGACTCGATGTAGGGCAGGACGACGTCGGCCAGCTCGGCGAGGAACGCGAACCGCAGATCGCGGTCGCGGGGCTGCGGCACGGCCAGCAGTCGTGGCGCGTCCCGGTCGGTGCCGACCAGCGCGCCGAGCGGGGCGCCCACCTCACCGGCGGTGGTCAGCGGCACGAACACCAGGGGCCGCGCCGACAGGTGCCGGTGCCGTACCGTCGCCGCGGGCCGGGCACGCCCCGCGTGCACCGCCTCCAGCCGGGCCAGCGTCGTGATCAGGGACACGGCACCTCCTGGGCTGCGGCGGCCGTGAGGGCCTCGGCGCGCAGCGCGGCCGCCCGGCGCAGGGCGGCCACCGCCGGATCGTCCTCCGCGCCCGTGACGCCGTGCGCCGCCGCCAGCACCTCCGCCACGGTCCGCATTCCGCCCAGTTCGGCACGGACCGCACGGCCCAGGGCGGTCACCTCGCCCGCTGCGCGGGCCCGCGCCCGGCAGTGAAAGGCCAGCTCGCAGGTGGCCAGGCACTCCGGCGCGTACGTCGCCGGCACCGTGTCCACGGCGGCCGTCAGCTCCTCGGCGGGCAGCTCGGGGGAGAAGCACACCCCCTCGGGCAGCGCGTCGGCGATCTCCTCCAGGCGGGTCAGGCGGGCCAGCTGCCGGGCGGTGACCGCGCGCTGCTTGCGCACGTCCACGGCGGAGGCCGTCGGCAGGTTGGAGAAGTCCTTCGGGCACACCAGCAGCACCCGGTCGTGCACCCGCGGCGGCGGGTCGAGCCGCGCCGCCACCTCCTCCAGCGCCAGCACGTACACCGCGGCCTGCCGGGCGGCGGCGCCGACCTTCGCCGGGTCCGCCGCGCCGTCCAGCACCGGGAACGACTTGATCTCCACCACGGTCCAGGTGCCGTCCGGGTGCACCACGACCGCGTCCGGTTCCAGGAAGGCGGGCGAGCCGGCCACCGGCAGCGCCAGCATCGGATGGTCCAGCAGCGTCCAGGTGCCCGCCCCGGTCGCCTCCCGCAGTGCCAGCGCGGTACGGGCGGTGCGTCCCTCGGTGTCCGTCGCGGTCAGGTCCGCGACCGAAGCCTGCCGAGGCGGTTCGGCGGTGGGGTCGAGCCGCTCGTGCACCAGGCGCAGCAGCTCCGCGCCGCCGTCCGCCTTCACCCGGGTCTCGAAGGCATGGCCGCGCGCGAAGGCGAACTGCGACTGCCCGAAGGCCGCCGGGGCGCCCAACGCGTCGGCCAGCGCGGCCTTGTCCACCCCCGCGCCGTCCAGCAGGGCGCGCCGCCGGCAGCCCGGGTTCGCGGCCAGGGCCGCCAGCGCACGGGCGTCCAGCGGCCGGGCCGGCACGCCCGGTCCGCGCAGCTCAGCGAGCCTTGCCCAGGCTCTCGGCCTGACTGGGAAGGCCCCATCCCGGTGCCCCGTCCGCGGCGTCCTGGGGTGGGGCGCCCGGTTCGCCCGAGGGGTCGAGCCGGGTTTCGCGCTGCCGTGGAATCCGTTCACCCGCCGAAGTCTGACACCGGCCACTGACATTCGGGGAACCCGCACCGCTCGCGCCGCCCGCGAGCGCCGGGACCCGGGCGGCGAGGGCCGCGCGGATCCGCTGCGTCATGGCCCCGACGTACGGCGCCAGCAGCCATCCCACGCCCATCACGGTCGCGCCCGCGACCGCGTCCAGCAGATAGTGGTTGGCGGTGCCCATCACCACGAGCGCCGTCACCAGCGGGTAGACGACGGCGGCCACCTTCGTCCAGCGTGTGCTGCCGAACCGCCACAGAATCAGCCCGCACCACAGCGCCCAGCCCACGTGCAAACTCGGCATGGCGGCGTACTGGTTCGTCATGCCGCCCAGGCCGCGCGGCGCGCTCGCCTGGTCGCCCCACCAGCCGTAGGAGCTGAAGTGGGCCATCGTGTCGACGAAGCCGTGTTCCGGGGCGAGCAGCCGGGGCGGGCAGGTGGGCAGCAGGGTGAAACCGATCAGGCCGATGAAGGTGGACGTCATCAGCCAGGTGCGGGCGGCGCGGTAGTGCGCGGTGTGCGAGCGGAACAGCCACACCAGGATCGCGGGCGTGACCAGGTAGTGCAGGGAGGCGTACCAGAAGTCGGCGGGGATGCCGAGCCAGGCCTCGCGGGTGAACAGCCGGTTGAGCGGGTGCTCCGCGTTGAGGTGCAGCAGCTTCTCCAGACGCAGGATCGCCAGCCCGTGCTCGACGGCGTCGGCGACGTCACCGCGGACGATCAGCCGGCCGGCCGAGTAGCAGCCGTAGACCACCAGGATCAGCGGCAACTCGGTCCACCAGCGCAGCCGGAAGGGAGGGGCCGTCTCGGTGCGCGGTGCCGGTGCCTCGGTCTGCGGCATCCGATGCCCCTCCCCGTCCTGTGTGTCGCACTATGTGATCGTCGCGGTGCTGTCGGTGCGGCAACCCGGTGGCCGTCCGGACCGTCCGGCGCCGGGCGTGCCACTTTACGGCGCATGCGCCCGCGTTTGCGGGGCGCCCCCGGCCCTGATAGACGCAACCCCCGACCCCCGGGTTGCTTCTGCACACGGTGCGCGATGATGGACAACGTTCCATCGGAAGATCTCACTTTTTCCCGAAAGGCTCCCCATGGCACCGCGCGTCCTGCTGGCCCGGCACGGACAAACACAGTGGTCGCTGTCCGGCAAGCACACCGGCAGGACCGACATCCCCCTGCTGGAGGAGGGCCGGCGCGGCGCCGAGCTGCTCGGGGAGCGGCTGCACCGGGCCCCGTTCGACGGCCTGCCCGGAGTGCAGGTGCGCACGAGCCCGCTCTCCCGTGCGCGGGAGACCTGCGAACTGGCCGGCTTCGGCGACCGCGCGACGTGCTGGGACACGCTCATGGAGTGGGACTACGGCGCCTACGAGGGCCTGACCCCGGCCGAGATCAAGGCCGAGCGGCCCGACTGGCTCATCTGGCGCGACGGAGTGCCCGGCGGGGAGACGGTCGCCGAGATGACCGCCCGGGCCGACGAGGTCGTGACATGGGCGCGCGCCCAGGAGGGCGACGTGCTGCTCTTCGCCCACGGTCACATGCTGCGCTCCATCGCCGCCCGCTGGCTCGGCTACCCGCTTCACTTCGCGGCGCGCATCCGCCTCAGCCCCACCTCGTTGTCGATCCTGGGCTGGGCCTACGGCGAACCCGCGATCGAGAGCTGGAACGACGTGGGGCACCTGGCGGCCTGACGGCACGCCCGGGAACGCCGGTTCGTCCGGACCGGCCCGGCGGGCGTGGCCGCGGGTGGGTCAGACGGTGCGCGGGGTGTTCGCGTGGCGTTCCAGGAACGCCGACACACCGGCCGCCCTGCGATGCGGCAGCAGCACCCGCGCGGTGCCCGCGAGCATCGTGTGGACACGGGACGACTGGACCTGGTCGAGCAGATCCAGCACGCGCATGCCGGCCGCGGCCGCCTCGTCGGGACGACCGTCGCGGGCGAGGTCGTCGGCCAGTTCGGCGGTGTACAGGGCGGTGTTGCGGGCGAAGTGCGGCTTCTGCAGCTGTGCGGCCCGCCGCGCGTGCCGGGCCGCGCGTGTCCAGTCACCCAGGGCGGACCAGCACTGGGCCTCCAGGCCCTCCAGTTCCGCCCGGCCGTAGAAGCTCATCCACTCCGGATCGGCGTCCTCGGAGCCTCGCTCGTACAGGGCCTGCGCGCGGGCCAGGGCCTGGGCGCAGCCGGTGCGGTCGGACAGACCCGCCCAGCCGCCCGCCTCGCGCAGCGCGATGAGCGACAGCAGCCGGTGCGAGCCCAGGCCGCGCGCGGCCCGGTGGGCGGCCTGCGCCGCCCGGATCGCCTCCCGGGGCCGTCCGGCGTCCCGGGCGAGGAACGCCATGTTGCAGAACGCGTGCGCCTCCAGCGCCGCGTCGCCGGACATGCGGGCGGTGGCCAGCGCCTCGGCGTAGTGCGAGCGGGCGTCGTCGAAGCGGCCCGAGTCATGGGCCAACCAGCCCACGGAGATGGCCAGTTCGCCGGCGCCGGAATGGAGCCGGCTGTCGAGGGACCGCCGGGAGGCCCCGGCGTCCAGCAGCGCGTACGCGGCCCGCAGCGGAGCCGCCGCGCGGCGGTAGAGACCGTCGGCGCCGTGCTGGTCGTCGAGCACACGGATCTGGCGCACGGCCTCCTCCAGAGCGTTCACCTCGCTGGTGCCGGCGCGGCGGACGGGGCGGTCCGCGGCCCGGGCGTCGAAGGCGAACCCCAGCGGGCCCAGCGAGGCGGCGGCAACGGTGGCGCCGCCGCGGGTCATGAATGCGCGACGCAGCACGTCGCTCTCCTCGTGGTCTTCGGACGGGTGGAACGGGCGGTCGAACGGCTCGCCGGAAGCGGTCCGCGGTGCGGCCGGGCCGGCGGTGCGCGACGGGAACGTGCCGTCGGCGGCCGCGCGGGCGGCGCGCCCCCGGACCTGGGAACGCGGCACGAACCCGAGGTCGGTGAGGGTGCGGCCGGGGAACATGTGCAGAAACACACGCTCGTAGGCGTAGTTGGGACAGCGGATCTCGCCCGCCTCGACCCGGCCGATGTAGCGCGCGTCGCAGCTGACCCGTTCGCCGATCTCACGGGCGGCGCGCCGCACCTCCGCGGCGAACTCGGCAGGCGAGCGCTGTCCGCGCAGCCGCCGGAAGGCGAGATTCGGCCGCGGTGGCCGGGGGGACTGAGACGAGGTCACCGTCGACGACGTCATGGCCGGGCCCTCTCGTGCGAACCGTCGAACCGCGCCGGATGCGGGGCGAGCGGCGTATGTACCTGATGTCTCCAGGGATGCCCCGTATCCGACGCGCTAGAACGTACCCGCTGTACCCGGTCCGCCACTCTCCGTTTGGCTACAAACCGGATATCTCATCCGTGATCTGCCATGAACTGCCATCCTCAGTGGCTCACTTCGGCCGTAGCCGTTGACGCCCTGCCGCGTTGTACCCCACAGACCGGGAGCCGGCGGCTCCCGACCCGCTCGCTCACGAGGAGGGGTATCCGTGGTGGACGCCGGAAGGCGGTTCGACGGGAACGTCCGGGCGAAGGCGCCGGCGGTGACGGCAGGCGGATGCGACCTGGTGACGGTGCCCGCACGGCAGGGCCTCGAGGCGGTCGACATCCTGCGCCGGGGCGCGGCCGACGCGGTCGGCCCGGTCCTGCACGACGACGGCGGCGGCACCCTCGGGTTCGTGGTGCCGCCGGGCACCGCCGCGGCCTGGGACCTGCCCGGCAGCACCTGCACCAGGGCCGAGGGCCAGGGGCCGGCGGCGCCCGAACCGCCGGTGGAGGGCTCGGCCTGGCTGGTGCCGCCCGAGGAGGCCGACCCGGCCACCGATCCCGTCGTGCTGCGGCGTGCCCTGGGGGAGGCCGCCCGGCTGATCGAGGCGGCGGACAACTGCAGGTGACGTGGGCCACCGCGGTGCCGGACGCCGTCCGGTGCCGCGGCCGTGTCGTCCGAGGGCCGACGCCGGTGCCGAGACCGCGGCGACAAGGTTCCGGGCGCCCCTTGCGACAATGGCGCCATGGGAAAGTCCAGGTCCAAGGGCGCGCGTCGGCCACGGGCGGCCGTCGAAGCCGTCACGGAACAGGTCGACGGCGGACTCGCCGAACTGCTGCCCGACCGCGACCGGCCGCGGGGCTGGACCCTGCTCGTCGACGGCGCCCCGCAGTCCTACGTCGACCTCGACGACCCGGCGTATCTGTCCTTCGACTACCAGCGGCGGCTCGGGCACGTCATCGACCTCGCCGCTCCTCCCGGCGCGCCGGTCCACGCCGTGCACCTCGGCGGTGGTGCGTTCACCCTCGCCCGCTATGTCGCCGCGACCCGGCCCCGCTCCACCCAGCAGGTCGTCGAGCGGGACGCCGCCCTGGTGCGGCTGGTCCGCAGCCATCTGCCGCTGGACGCCCGGGCCCGGATCCGGGTGCGGTCGCTGGACGCCCGCGAGGGACTCGCCAAGATCCCGGACGGCTGGGCCGATCTGATCGTCACCGATGTCTTCGACGGTGCCCGGACCCCCGCCCACCTCACCTCCACCGAGTTCCTGGACGAGGCCCGCCGGGCCCTGAAGCCGTCCGGTGTCTTCGCGGCCAACCTCACCGACGGCCCGCCGCTCACCCACCTGCGCGGCCAGATCGCCACCGCCGCCGCCCGGTTCGGGGAACTCGCCCTGATCGCCGACGCCGCGGTGCTGCGCGGCCGACGCTTCGGCAACGCCGTCCTCGTCGCCTCCGACGCCCCGCTGCCGCTCGCCGAGCTGGGCCGCCGTGTCGCCGCCGACCCGCAGCCCGCCCGGCTCGAACACGGCCGTGCCCTCACCGACTTCACCGGAGGCGCCGCCCCGGTCACCGACGCCGTGGCCGTCGCCTCGCCGGCACCGCCGCCCTCCGTGTTCCGCTGACCCGGCGGCTCAGTACGTTTCCACCTGAACCCGCGGCGGCCCGTCGTGCCAGATGCAGAAGACCGACACCCGGTCCGCACCCGAGCCGAACTCCACCCGGATCCAGGACGGCGTCTTCCACACCTGCATCGACCAGCCGGCCTTCGGAGCCGCCGACACCAGGGACGCGGAGGACGCCCCCAGGTCGAACACCACCCGGCCGCCGGCGGTGTCGTAGCTCCGGATGCGCCCGGAGGGCGTGGCCGACGGACGGGCCGGGCTGGTGGCGGGCCCCGGGGCGGCCGGGGCGGAACGTCCGGGCGAGGCGCCGGGCGTGTGCGCCGGGGAGGGCACGGGGCTGGACGACGGCGCCGGCCGGAAGGTGGAGGAGGCCGACGACCGCGAGGCACGTGCGCTCGGCTCGGTCGCGGTGACGGGCAGGGCCCGCGGCGGATCGTGGGCGGTGCCCGCCAGCACCGCGTGCACGCCCCACCACGACAGCGTGGTCGCCGCACCCGTGGCCAGCGACCAGGCCGCGACGTGTAGGAGTCCTCTGCGCATCGCGGCCATACTGCCCCACCGGTCGTGTCGGTCGCGTCCGGCGGCGGCCGAGCACGATGCCGTACACGGCAGTTGTCCACAGGCGGGGACGGACGCGGCGGCTGTGCGCGGGAGTCGTCCACAGGCCCGCACCCGGTCAGGCCCGTATGACGTACGGTGCGGCGCATGGCAAGTGTGCTCGTGGTGGAGGACGACCAGTTCGTACGCTCCGCGCTCATCCGGCATCTCACCGACGCCGCGCACACCGTGCGCAGCGCCGGCACGGCGCTCCAGGCGCTGCGCGAGGTCGCCCACCACCGGTTCGACGTGGTCGTCCTGGACCTCGGACTGCCCGATCTGGACGGCTCCGAGGCGCTGAAGATGCTGCGCGGCGTCACCGACGTCCCCGTCGTCGTCGCCACCGCCCGGGACGACGAGGCGGAGATCATCCGCCTGCTCAACGCGGGCGCGGACGACTACCTCACCAAGCCGTTCTCCGTCGAGCACCTGTCCGCCAGGATCGCGGCCGTGCTCCGCCGGGCCCGCCCCGGCGGTGCGCCAACCCCGCCGTCCTCCGTCCTGCGCGTCGGCGGCCTGACCGTCGACCCGCTGCGCCGCCGGGCCGAACTCGACGGTGCGCACCTCGACCTGACCCGCCGTGAGTTCGACCTGCTCGCCTACCTGGCCGCGCGGCCCGGTGTCGTCGTGCCCCGGCGCGAGCTGCTGGCCGAGGTGTGGCGGCAGTCCTACGGCGACGACCAGACCATCGACGTCCATCTGTCGTGGCTGCGGCGGAAACTGGGCGAGACGGCCGCCCGCCCCCGGTATCTGCACACTCTGCGCGGGGTCGGGGTGAAACTGGAGCCGCCCGCGGAGCCGGTGCCATGAGATGGGCCCTGGTCAAGGTGTGCCTGGCGGTCACCACGATGGTCGTGGTCGCCTTCGCCGTGCCGCTCGGCCTGGTCGTCAAGGAGATGGCCCGCGACCGCGCCTTCGCCGGCGCCGAACGGCAGGCCGCGGCCGTCGCGCCCGCGCTGTCCATCACCACCGACCGGGACCAGCTGGAACGCGTCGTCGCCTCGGCCGGTTCCGCAAGCCGCATCGCCGTGCACCTGCCGGAGACCGACGGCCGTCCCGCGTCCCGCATCGGCCGGATGCGGGCCGCCGACGCGGACATCGCGGCCGTGCGCCGCGTGGGCCGTGCCTCCACCGCCGAGGTGCCCGGCGGCTACGCGTTCCTGCAGCCGGTCGCGCTCGGTTCCGGCGCCATCGCGGTCGTCGAGGTCCACATCCCCGAGGACGAGACCACGAACGGCGTCGGCACGGCCTGGGCGGTGCTCGCCGGGGTCGGCGCCGCCCTCGTCGTCGGCTCGGTGGCCGTCGCCGACCGGCTCGGTGTGCGGATGGTGCAGCCCGCCCGGCGGCTCGCCCAGGGTGCGCAGGAACTGGGGGAGGGGAAGCTGGGCGTGCGGGTGGCCGAGGAAGGCCCGCCCGAACTGCGCCGGGCCTCGGTCGCGTTCAACTCCATGGCCGACCGGGTCGTCCAACTCCTCGCCGCCGAGCGGGAACTGGCAGCCGATCTGTCGCACCGGCTGCGCACCCCGCTGACCGTGCTGCGGCTCAACGCCGCCAGTCTCGGCGACGGGGCCGCCGCCGAGCAGACCCGGGCCGCGGTCGCCCAGCTGGAACGCGAGGTCGACACCGTCATCCGCACTGCCCGGGAGGCCGGACCGCGCACCGCCGAGGTGCCGCGGGCGGGCTGCGACGCGGCCGAGGTCGTGCGGGAACGGATGACCTTCTGGTCCGCGCTCGCCGAGGACGAGGGCCGCACCTGGCGGGTGGCCGGTGTCGACCGGCCGGCCCGCATCCCCGTGGCCCGCGCCGACCTCGGCGCCGCCCTGGACGCCCTGCTCGGCAACGTCTTCCGGCACACCCCTTTGGGCACGGCGTTCGCGGTCGACGTGCACCACGGCGAGGACGCGGTGATCGTGCTCGTCTCCGACGCCGGCCCCGGCATACCCGACCCCGAGGCCGCGATGGCCCGCGGCCGCGGCTCGGGCACCGACGGCTCCACCGGGCTCGGCCTGGACATCGTGCGGCGCCTGGCCGAGTCCACCGGCGGCGACCTGGCGATCGGCCGGTCCGTGCTCGGCGGCACCGAGATACGCGTCCGCTTCCAGCGGGAGGGCCGCCGCCCGGCCCGCCGCGGCGAGCGGAGCACCGTACGGCGGCGCCGACGCGTGGGCGCGCGCTGAGCACCCCCGACGGTCCCCGGGGCGCACGGTCCCGGCCGGCTCGCGTACTCGGCTGCGAGCGTACCCACCTGCGCACGTACCCACCTGCGCACGTACCCACCTGCGCACGGACCCACCTGCGCATGGCCCCGGTCCCGTGAGCGCTGTCCTGCCGCCGGTCTTAACCGCCCCCGATCCCTTCCTTAAGCGCGCCCTAAGAACCGTGCCCCGGGCCCGGGAACAGGCGGTTTGCCCGGTTCCGCATCGCTAGCGTGCTGCCGCGATCCCCCCCCACGGGAATCCCCCACCACCCCTCACAGGACGTCCCGCGATCCCCCCCCACGGGCAGTCCCCCACCTCCGTAGTGGACAACGAAGGCAGACACATGAGCACCCATCGACGCAGGATCAGCGGCAGGCACAAGGCGATAGGCGGCCTCGTGGCCGTGACCCTCGCCGGAGGCGGCGCGCTCGCCCTCACCGCCACCGCACAGGCGGCCGGTGTCGGTGCCGCGTACACCAGGACCAGCACCTGGTCCACCGGCTACAGCGCGCAGTACGTCGTCACCAACGGCGGGGGCGACGCCACGAGGGACTGGACGCTGGAGTTCGACCTGCCCGAGGGCGCACAGCTCTCCTCCCTGTGGAACGGGGAGTTCGAGGTCAGCGGGCAGCACGTCACCGTCACCCCGGCCCACTGGGACACCGAGGGACTCGCCCCCGGCGCCTCGGTGACCGTCGGGTTCGTCGTGCAGGGCACCGGCGACCCCGCCGACTGCCGCATCGACGGCGCGCAGTGCTCCGCCGGCACCGGCGCCACCCCCGAACCCAGCGGCCGCCCGACCGTCGCGCCCACCCCGACGCCGACCCCCACCGCGTCCGCCACGCCCACCTCCCCCCAGCCCCCGGGCACCGGCACCACCGCCGCCGCCGGCTTCTCGCCCTACGTCGACACCTCCCTCTACCCGGCCTTCGACCTGCCGGCGAGCGCCGACGCCACCGGGGTGAAGAACTACAACCTCGCCTTCGTCACCGACGGCGGCGGCTGCACCCCGAAGTGGGGCGGCGTCAGCGACCTCGGCGACAACGCCGTGGCCGCCCGGATCGGCGAACTGCGCGCCCGGGGCGGCGACGTCAGGGTCTCCTTCGGCGGCGCCACCGGCTCCGAGCTGGCCACCACCTGCTCCTCCGCCGACGCACTGGCCGCCGCCTACGGCACGGTCGTCGACCGGTTCCAGCTCACCAAGGTCGACTTCGACATCGAGGGCGGCGCACTGCCCGATGCGGCCGCCAACACCCGCCGCGCCCAGGCCATCGCCGAGCTCCAGCGTCAGCACCCGGACCTGGACGTCTCCTTCACCCTGCCCGTCATGCCCGAGGGCCTGACCCAGGACGGGGTGAACCTGCTGTCCGATGCCGCGTCCCACGGCGTGAGGATCTCCGCCGTCAACATCATGGCGATGGACTACGGCGCCTCCTACAGCGGCGACATGGGCACCTACGCCGAGCAGGCCGCCACCGCCACCCAGGCCCAGATCAAGGGCGTCCTCGGCCTGTCCGACAGCGACGCCTGGAAGACGGTCGCCGTCACCCCGATGATCGGCGTCAACGACGTCCCCTCCGAGGTCTTCACGGTCGACGACGCCGCCCAGCTGGTGTCCTTCGCGCAGTCCAAGGGCCTGGGCTGGCTGTCGATGTGGTCGGCCACCCGGGACAAGCAGTGCCCGGGCGGCCCCAAGAACACCGCCGACCCGACGTGCAGCTCCCTCACCCAGGACCCGTACGCGTTCACCAAGGCGTTCGCCGCCTACCAGTGACGCGGTCCGAGGCCCCGCCCTCGCACGACTGACGCGGTCCGAGGCCCCGTGGGGCGCGGCACTCCCCGGAACGAACCCCGCGTGCCGCGCCCCGCACATCCCCCGCCGAGAGAGGCTGACGGGCTCCGCGTCCCGCCCGGCCGGTCGGACCCGCGCTCGGCGGGTCGGACCCGCGCCGGACCGGTCACCTCCGCCCGGCCGGGCGGGTCCTCGGCCCTGTCACGGGCCTTCCCGCCCGGCCGTACGGGCGTGACGTGGGGCGGCTCAGGACTCCACCGACGGCAGCCGGCCGGTGCGGGCCGCCTCGCCGTACCAGTGGGCGCTGCTCTTCGGGATGCGGTCGAGCGTGGCGTAGTCGACGTAGACCGCGCCGAAGCGCTTGCCGTACCCGTACGCCCACTCGAAGTTGTCCATCAGGGACCACAGGTAGTAGCCGCGCACATCGGCCCCGTCGGTGACCGCCCGGTGCACCGCCGCGAGATGGCTGTGCAGATAGGTGATGCGTTCGGGGTCGTGGACGCGGCCGTCGCCGTCCACCTTGTCCGGGTAGGCCGCGCCGTTCTCGGTGATGTACAGCGCGACCCCGGGAGCCTCGCGGCTGTACCGCATGATCAGCTCGTACAGCCCGTTCGGGTCGACGGTCCAGCCCATGTCCGTCTGCTCGCCCGGTGTCTGATGGAACACCACGTCCTCCGAGCCCGGCCACGGCGAGTACGGGCTGTCACCGTGGCCGTCGGCGCGCGGTCCCTCGGGCTGGGTGGCGGCGGAGGACACCAGCTCCGGCGTGTAGTAGTTCAGGCCGATCAGGTCCAGCGGCTGTGCGATGGCCGCCAGGTCGCTGCCGCGGACGTGGCTCCAGTCGGTGACCGACCGGGTCGCCTCCAGCAGGGTCTCCGGGTAGGCGCCGTGCAGCATGGGGCCGTGGAAGATGCCGCAGGCCAGGTCGTCGATCCGGCGGGCCGCGTCCAGGTCGGCCGGGTCCTGTGTCAGGGGGCGCACCACCTGTGAGTTGAGGCTGACCCCGACACGGGCGCCGGCCGGCAGCACCGAGCGCAGGGCCTGCGCGCCCAGTCCGTGCGCGAGGTTGAGGTGGTGCGCGGCGCGCAGGGCGGCGCGCGGGTCGGTACGGCCGGGGGCGTGCACGCCGGAGGCGTAGCCGAGGAATGCGCTGCACCACGGCTCGTTGAGCGTGATCCACTGCTGCACGCGGTCGCCGAGCGCCTCGCCGACGAGCTGCGCGTACTCCGCGAACCGCAGCGCGGTCTCCCGCTCCGGCCAGCCGCCCGCGTCCTCCAGTTCCTGGGGCAGGTCCCAGTGGTAGAGGGTGAGGGCGGGCGCGATCCCGTGGGCGAGCAGCTCGTCCACCAGCCTGCGGTAGAAGTCCAGGCCCGCCTGCGAGGCCGGGCCCCGGCCGCCGGGCTGCACCCGAGGCCAGGAGACGGAGAAGCGGTAGGCCGTCAGGCCCAGTTCTGCCATCAGGGCCACGTCGTCGCGGTAGCGGTGGTAGTGGTCGACAGCGATGTCACCGGTGTCGCCGCCGGCGATCTTGCCCGGCGTGTGACTGAAGGTGTCCCAGATGGAGGGGGTTCGGCCGCCCTCCGCCACGGCGCCCTCGATCTGGTACGCGGAGGTCGCCGCGCCCCAGAGAAAGTCACGGGGGAAGGCCACGGTCTTCGATTCGGGCATGGAATCGCTCCCACGGGTCGAGTGGAGGCCATTATGCATGGGAGCGCTCCCATAGCCCAACGGGGCCACGCGATCGGCACGACACGGGACGGAGCCGACGGCCCCAGGGTGCACCGGCGGGGCGGCACCGGGCCGAGCGGCGCACGGACCGGGGGCCCGCCCTCAGGCGGACGCTCGGACGATCAGTTCCGTGGGCAGGACGACCTCGTGCCGCCCGCTGTCCGGTCCGGCGATCTCGTCGAGCAGCAGGCGCGCCATGGCGCGGCCCATCTCCTGCAGCGGCTGGCGGACGCTGGTCAGCGGGGGGTCGATGTGCCGGGCCACGATCGAGTCGTCGAAGCCGATCACGGCGACGTCCTCCGGCACCCGCCGCCCCGCGGCGCGCAGTTCGAGCACGGCGCCCGAGGCCATCACGTCCGAGGCGGCGAAGACGGCGTCCAGGGCGGGGTGACGGCGCAGCAGTTCCCGCATCGCCGCCCGGCCTCCGGCCTCCGTGAAGTCGCCCTGCGCGACGAGTTCCTCCCCGGCGTCGGCGCCGGCCTCGCGCAGGGCCTCCCGGTAGCCGTCGAGCCGGTCCCGGGCCGCGTCCATGTGCAGCGGTCCCGTGATGGTACCGACGGTGGCGCGGCCGCGTGCGAGCAGATGCCGCACCGCGTCCCGGGCGCCGCCCCGGTTGTCGCAGCGCACGTGCCGCAGCGGCTCCTCGCGGCTGCGCCGGCCGGCCAGCACGGTCGGCACCGCCAGCTCCCGCAGCCGGTCGGGCAGGGTGTCCTCGCTGCGCACCGACATCAGGAGCACGCCGTCCACGCGCTGCGCCGACAGGTAGTCGGCCAGGCGTGTGTACTCCTTCTCGTCCCGCGGCAGGACCAGCAGCATCTGCAACCCGGAGTCCGCGAGTCCGGCGGACACGCCCGGGATGATGCCCGAGAAGTACGGCTCGGTGAACAGCCGGGTCTCCGCCTCGGGCACGACCAGGGCCACCGAGTCGGTGCGGCGGGTCGCCAGGGAGCGCGCGGCGCGGTTGGGGACGTACCCGAGTTCCGCGATGGCCCGTTCCACCGCCGCCCGGGAGCGGGCGCTGACCTTCGGGGAGCCGTTGATCACCCGGGAGACCGTGCCCCGGCCGACCCCGGCGCGGGCCGCCACGGCGTTCAGCGTCGGGCGCCGGGTGCCCGCGGTGCTGGGGTGGGATTCGGCAGGGCTCATCGTTCACCTTCCGGCGTTCGGTGCGGGCGGCTTCATTCTGGCCCGGAAAATTCCGAGGGCGGCCGGGCTGCCCGCCCCGTTGCCGGCTCCCGGTCGTGATCACCTTTGTGACCTGCGTAAATCCTGAATGATACGGGCGCGTTCCGGCGTCCCGGCACGACACGTTCCCGTGACGTGAGGAACACGCTTGGGCAACAACGCCGTTTTCAAGTCTTGACACCTGGCCCGGCAGGAAGGAGTCTTCCGGCATGCCGCGTGGGAGCGGTCCCACGGGTGATCCCGGGGGGTCGGGCCTGTGCGGCCCAGCACCCCATGGCCCTTCCCTCTACCTCGCATGGCACACCGTTGACCAGCACTTTTTCACCGCACGCCGCGTGCTGTGGCTGGCCGCTGCTCGAACCGAGAGGGCAGGTCCGAGCCGTCGGACGCCGGCGGTCTGATTCCTGAGGTCCCGTTCCCCACTGGAACAAGGAGTAGTGGAATGCGCATCACCCGAACCGGCGGCGGTCGCGGCCGCAGGGCCGTGGCCGTGACCACGACGGTCCTGACGGCCTCGGCGCTGCTGCTGACAGGCTGCAGCAGCGACGACGGCGACTCGGACGCCTCGGACTCCAACGGGAACATCACTCTCACCGTGGCCGACTACGGACAGTTCGGCTACAAGGAGGCCGGGCTGTTCGAGAAGTACCACAAGCTCCACCCGAACATCACGGTGAAGGAGCAGACGACCGCCAACGAGGAGGACTACTACCCGAAGCTCCTTCAGCAGCTGAACTCGAACAGCGGTCTGGCGGACGTCCACGGCATCGAGGTCTCCCGCATCAAGGAGGTCGTCGACACGCAGGCGTCCAAGTTCGCCGACCTGAGCAAGACCATCGACGTCAACGACTGGGTGTCCTGGAAGGCCAAGCAGGCCACCGCCAAGGACGGCTCGGTCATCGGCGCCGGCACCGACATCGGCCCGATGTCGCTGTGCTACCGCCGGGACCTGTTCGAGAAGGCCGGCCTGCCCACCGACCGCGAGGAGGTCGCCAAGGCGGTCGAAGGCGGCTGGGAGGACTACATCAAGCTCGGTGAGCAGTACAAGAAGAACGCGCCCAAGGGCACGTACTTCATGGACTCCGCGAGCGCGATGTTCAACGCGGTCGTCAGCTCCAGCAGCGAGCAGTACTACGACCCGGACGGCAAGCCGATCTACAAGGACAGTGCCGCCGTCAAGAAGGGCTGGGACCTGGCCGCCGAGGTGGCGCAGAAGAAGCTGAGCCAGGGCGGCCACCAGTTCGACCCGCCGTGGCAGCAGGAGCTGCGCAAGGGCACCATCGCCACCGTGGTGTGCCCGGCCTGGATGGCGGCGCAGATCCAGATCTACTCCGGCGACGCGTACAAGGGGAAGTGGGACATCACCCGTGCGCCGGGCACCACGGCGGCCAACTGGGGTGGCTCCTTCCTGGCCGTCCCCAAGAGCGGCAAGCACGTCAAGGAGGCCATGGAGCTGGTCAAGTGGCTGACCGCCCCCGAGCAGCAGGCCGAGGTCTTCAAGGCGATCGGTGTCTTCCCGTCCAACCAGGGCGCCTATGAGCTGGACAGCGTGAAGAACGCCAAGCTGCCGTACTTCAACGACGCGCCGATCGGCCAGATCTACGCCGAGGAGGCCAAGTCCATCCCCGAGGCGGTGCTCGGCCCGAAGGACGGCATCATCAAGGACACGATCGGCAAGCAGATCAACAACATGGAGCAGCGCGGCACCAAGCCCGACGACGCGTGGAAGGCGGCGACCGAGACGATCGACAAGGCGATCGGCTGACCCCGGCCGCGGGCGGCCCGTCGGCCGCCCGGACCGGGACGCGCCGCCCGCCGGTGACACAACGGCAGTCGCTCCTCGCCGCCGACGGTGCGACAGCCGGTCGTCGCCGGTGACGGAAGCGCAGCCGGTTCTCGCCGGCGACGGCCCGCCCCGGGTGGGTCCGATGCCCGCCCCGGGCCCGACGCCCGCCCGCGGCGGGCCCGGTCGCCCCGGCCCCGCGGTGCCGGCCGTCGCCGCACACGCGTGGTGCGGTGCGGCGCACCAAGACAGCCCCGCTCGCTGCGCCGCGCCGCACCGCCACCGGCCGCACCAGGCCCGTGGGCGCCGGGCGTCCGCCGTCGCGGCGACCCACCGGCGGGTCCCGGCCCTCCGCCGGGACCCGCCCCCACGCACGTCAGGCCGTGGCCACGTCAGGCCGTGGCACGGCCGCCGGACCCCACCGGCCGGCTCGGGCCGCACGACACCGCACCGATCCGCGCACCCCGGCGGGCCGGGCGCCGGCCCGCCGGCGCGCCTCACGCCCTCTGCCCGCCCCGGCCGAAACCTTGCAGGGAAGGACTCCCTCCGTGGCAACGACAACCCCCGCACGGGGCGCCCACACCCCGCCGTCCGGCGCGGTGGGCGCACCCACCGGACGCAGCACCTGGCGCACCCGTCTGTGGCGCCTGGACGACAAAGCATCCCCGTACGCCTACATCGCGCCCTTCTTCCTCGTCTTCGGCGCCTTCGGGCTCTACCCGTTGCTCTACACGGGCTGGATCGCCCTGCACCGGGTGGAGATGACGAGCCTGGACCAGTCCGAGTGGGTCGGCTGGGACAACTTCGCCAAGATCCTGCAGGACAGCGAGTTCTGGACGGCGGTCGCCAACACCTTCATCATCGGCGTCATCTCCGCCACCCCGCAGCTGCTCATGGCGCTGGGCCTGGCCCACCTGCTCAACTACAAGCTGCGCGCCACGACTTTCTGGCGGACCGTCGTCCTCACCCCGTACGCCACCTCGGTGGCCACCGCCGCCCTGGTCTTCTCCCTGGTGTTCCGCGTCGACGGCGGCCTGCTCAACTGGCTGCTGCACTTCGTCGGCTTCGACGACATCAACTGGGCCAACGGGCACTGGACGTCGAAGATCGCCATCTCGATCATCGTGATCTGGCGGTGGACCGGCTACAACGCCCTGATCTACCTCGCGGCCATGCAGGCGGTCCCCAAGGATCTGTACGAGGCCGCCGCCATCGACGGAGCCAACCGGTGGCAGCAGTTCCGCAAGGTGACCATTCCCTCGCTGCGGCCGACGATCCTGTTCACCATCGTCATCTCCACCATCGGCTCCATGCAGCTGTTCGGTGAGCCGCTGCTGCTGGAGGGCGGCTCGAACGGCTCCACCGGCGGCAACCAGAACCAGTACGAGACGCTCAGCATCTACCTGTACCAGTACGGCTGGAAGCTGGGGCATCTGGGACCGGCCGCCGCCGTGGCCTGGGCCATGCTCGTACTGCTGCTGCTCATCGCCCTGATCAACTGGATCGTCAGCCGGTACGTGCGCAAGAGCGCGGCCTGACGGGAGCGACTTCCATGACCACGACCAGTTTCCCGGACACCGCGGCCGCCCCCGGCGGTGCGCCGCTCACGCCCGAAGCACCCAAGCGCCGCGGCCGGTTCACCATGGGCGCGGGCGAGCAGCTCAAGGCCGGCCCGTTCACCTACCTCATCCTCGCCGTCGTCGGCATCGGCTCCGTCTTCCCGCTGTACTGGACGCTGGTGGCCGCCTCCCACGACCAGCAGCGGGTCCTGGACTCGCCGCCGCCGTTCGTCCCGGGCGGCAAGCTGTGGGCCAACCTCCAGTCCGCCTGGGACCAGGCCCACCTGGGCAAGGCGATCGTGAACAGCGTCATCGTGTCCGGCAGCATCACCGTGGCCACGCTGTTCTTCTGCACGCTGGCCGGTTACGCCTTCGCCAAGATGCGCTTCCGCGGCCGGAACGTGCTGATGACCGCGGTCGTCGCCACCCTGACCATCCCGCCGCAGCTCAGCGTCGTGCCGCTGTTCATGATGATGTCGGACATCGGCTGGGGCGGTCAGCTGGAGTCGGTGATCTTCCCGACCCTGGTCGGCGCCTTCGGCGTGTTCTTCATGCGCCAGTACCTGATCGAGGCGCTGCCCTACGAGCTGATCGAGGCGGCCAAGGTGGACGGTGCGAACAACCTCCGTATCGTCTGGAGCGTCGTCCTGCCCGTGGCCCGGCCCGCGATGATGGTGCTCGGCATGCTCACCTTCGTCCAGGCCTGGAACGACTTCTTCTGGCCGTTCCTGGCCCTGACCCCGGACAACCCGACCCTGCAGGTGGCCCTCGGCCAGCTCCAGGCCTCCTACACGCCCGACCAGAGCATCGTGATGGCGGGTGCGCTCATCAGCACCCTGCCGCTGCTGCTCGTCTTCGTGATCTTCGGCAAGCAGATCGTCGGAGGCATCATGGCGGGCGCCGTCAAAGGCTGACACACCGAGCGGGCGGGGGCGGGTCCGACGGGGGTACCTCCACCGGACCCGCCCGTCGCCTGCACGGGGGCCGCCCGCGCGGCCGCCCCCGCCCCTCTCCCTTCCCCCCCCATTCGCCGGACCGCCTTCCGGCCGGGCCGCCCGCCGGCCCGACCCGACCGAACCCGTCTCACCACCATGGGAGCGCTCTCATATGACCGCCGTACGACCCGAGACCACCGCCCGGACGGCAGCCGACGGCTCCTTCCCGCCGGACTTCGTCTGGGGTGCCGCCACCGCCGCGTACCAGGTGGAGGGCGCCGCCGGCGAGGACGGCCGCACCCCCTCCATCTGGGACACCTTCAGCCACACCCCCGGCAAGACCCTCAACGGCGACACCGGTGACGTGGCCGCGGACCACTACCACCTGTACCGCGAGGACGTGGCGCGGATGAAGGAGCTGGGCCTGAAGGCCTACCGCTTCTCCGTCTCCTGGTCCCGGGTGCAGCCCACCGGCCGTGGGCCCGGCGTCGAGCGCGGCCTGGACTTCTACCGCCGGCTCACCGACGAACTGCTGGACGCGGGCATCACGCCCGTCGTCACCCTCTACCACTGGGACCTGCCGCAGGAGCTGGAGGACGCCGGCGGCTGGCCGCACCGCGACACCGCCGACCGCTTCGCCGACTACGCCGAGATCGTGGCCCGCGGCCTGGGCGACCGGATCGGCATGTGGACCACCCTCAACGAGCCCTGGTGCTCGGCGTTCCTCGGCTACGGCTCCGGCGTGCACGCTCCGGGGCGCACCGACCCGGCCGCCACCCTGCGCGCCGCGCACCACCTGAACCTGGCGCACGGCAAGGCGATCGCGGCCCTGCGCGCCAACCTGCCCTCCTCGGCGAAGTGCTCCATCACGCTCAACCTGCACCAGGTCCGCCCGCTGACCGACAGCCCCGAGGACGTCGACGCCGCCCGACGCATCGACGCCGTGGGCAACCGGATCTTCACCGGCCCGATCCTGGACGGCGCCTACCCGGAGCGGCTGCTCACCGACACCGCGCACCTGGTCGACTGGGGCCGGCTGGTGCACGACGGGGACCTGGAGGAGATCTCCCGCCCGATCGACGTGCTCGGCGTCAACTACTACTCCCCGACCGTGGTCTCCCACGCCCCCGACGGCGTCGGCTCGACGAGCAACGACGGGCACGGCGCGAGCGACCACACCCCGTGGACCGGCTGCGAGGACGTCGCCTTCCACCTCGCCAACGACGACCTCACCGCGATGAACTGGGCGATCGACCCCGAGGGGATGCACACACTGCTGACGCAGCTGGCCGCCGAGCACCCCGGGCTGCCGCTGATGGTCACCGAGAACGGCGCCGCCTTCCAGGACGAGGTCACCGAGGACGGCCGGGTCGACGACCCGCGCCGCATCGCCTACCTGCACGCCCACCTCGACGCGGTGCGCCGGGCCATCGCCGACGGTGCCGATGTGCGCGGCTACTTCCTGTGGTCGCTGCTGGACAACTTCGAGTGGGGCTACGGCTACTCCAAGCGCTTCGGCCTGTACTACGTCGACTACGCCACCCAGCGCCGCATCCCCAAGGCGAGCGCTCACTGGTACGCGGGCGTGATCCGCGCCAACGCCCTGCCCGAGGCCCCCGGCACCGAGTGAGGGCGGTCGCGGATCGGCTCTGATCCCGACGACCGGACCGGTCCTCAGGGGCCGGGCGCAGCCGCCGGCGCCCGGCCCCGGTCAGGCGTGCCCGGAGGTGGCCGGCCGTGCCCGGGCGCCGAAGGACGTGCCCGGACCGGGACGGGGTGCGCCCGCCCGGGCCCGTCCGGCCGGGCGCTGCCGGAGCCGCCCGCCGCGAGGGACGATGGAACGGGAGCACATCGGCCCGGCTGTTACATTCCTGGCTGACTGACGGCGTGACGGCTGAAAACGGAAGGCGGCGACTATGGCGGTCAACACGGGCCGGGGCAGGGGCGGTCGACGGCCGACCCTGGAGGAGGTCGCCGCCCGGGCCGGTGTGGGCCGCGGCACGGTCTCACGGGTGATCAACGGCTCGCCCCGGGTCAGCGCCGCCACCCGCGCCGCCGTCGAGGCCGCGGTCGCGGAACTGGGGTACGTCCCCAACACCGCGGCTCGCGCCCTGGCCGCCAACCGCACCGACGCGATCGCGCTGGTCGTCCCGGAACCGGAGACCCGCTTCTTCGCGGAACCGTACTTCTCCGACATGCTGCGCGGTGTCGGCGCCGAACTCGCCGACACCGAGATGCAGTTGCTGCTGATCTTCGCGGGCAGCGACCGCGAGCGCCGCCGCCTGGCGCAGTACCTGGCCGCGCACCAGGTGGACGGGGTGCTGCTGGTGTCGGTGCACGCCGACGACCCGCTGCCCGATCTGGTGGCCCAGCTGGAGATCCCGGCGGTGATCAGCGGGCCTCGTTCGGCACAGGAGACGCTGCCCTCGGTGGACGCCGACAACTACGGCGGCGCCCGCTCGGCCGTGCAGCACCTGCTGGACCGGGGCCGCCGCCGGATCGCGCACATCACCGGCCACCTGGACGTCTACGGTGCCCAGCGCCGCGTCGACGGCTACCGCGACGCCCTGCGGGAGGCGGGCTGCGAGGTGGACGAACTCCTCGTCGAACCGGGCGACTTCACCGAGGAGGGCGGCCGGCGCGCCATGGGCCGGCTGCTGGAGCGGGTGCCCGACCTGGACGCCGTCTTCGCCGGGTCGGACGTCACCGCGGCCGGCGCCCGCCAGGTGCTGCGGGAGACGGGCCACCGGATCCCCGAGGACGTGGCCCTGGTCGGCTACGACGACTCGGCCATCGCCCGCCACATGGATCCGCCGCTGACCAGTGTCCGCCAGCCCATCGAGGAGATGGGCCGCGCGATGATCGACCTGCTGCTGACCGAGATCGCCGATCACCGCTCCGCCCCCGCCGCCTCCCCGCAGCCGC
Organism: Streptomyces thermoviolaceus; assembly: GCF_045209695.1. Classification (NCBI taxonomy): domain Bacteria; kingdom Bacillati; phylum Actinomycetota; class Actinomycetes; order Kitasatosporales; family Streptomycetaceae; genus Streptomyces; species Streptomyces thermoviolaceus. The sequence goes on from NZ_CP109280.1 coordinate 3,963,072, forward strand.
ACCGGGCGGTCCTGCCGACGGAGCTGGTGGTGCGCGCCTCGTCGTAGCGCGGGGGAGAGGGGCCCGGCCGCACGGAGCCCGCGGTGCCTCACCCGGCAAGGTCCAGCCGCCAGGTGATCTCCCCGTCGTGCAGTTCGCCGGTCGGGGCGAGACCGGCGGCACGGGCGACGGCGGCGGAGGCGTGGTGGGCCGGACGGATGCGGGCGAGGACCGTGCGCACCCTGTGCCCGCGCAGCGCACCGACCAGCGCGCGGGCCGCCTCCGTGGCCAGACCGCGGCCCTGCCGGCCGGTGCCCACGACCCAGGCGACCCCGGCGACCGTGGCCTGGGGGCGCTCGGCGACCGTGGCCTGGGGGCGCTCGGCGACCGTGGCCTGGGGGCGCTCGGCGACCGTGGCCTGCACGGTCCCGGTCAGCCGCCCCTCGGCCCGCAGCCGCAGCACCCAGGTGCACCAGGACACGTGCGGGTCGGGGGAGCCGGCGACGAGCCGGGCGTAACGCTCCCTCAGCTCGGCCGCGCTCCAGGGCGTGCCCCCGATGAAGGTGTACAGCGCCGGATCGGACAGCACCCCGGCCATCTCCGTGGCGTGCTCGACCCGCAGAGGCACCGGATCCAGACGGTCGGTGCGGACGGGTTCGGCGAGCACGGGGACCTCCGCAGGGTGCCGGCCGACGGCCCGGGCCGGCCGCACCCGGGCACCGTAGGCCCTGGCCGGGGCGAGGGCGATCCGTACGGGGCAGGGGCGGTGCTCGTGTGCGTCACCGGGTTCGTGTGCGCGGTGCCGCGGGCAGCGGAGGAACCGGCGGTGTGCAGCCGCGACACGGCCACGTTTCGGCCACACGGAGGAACGAGAAAGCCCCCGACCCGCATCCGAGCGGATCAGGGGCTCCCTGACTCAGGGTGAGTGACGGGACTCGAACCCGCGACATCCTGGACCACAACCAGGTGCTCTACCAGCTGAGCTACACCCACCACGACCGGCGGTTGACTGCTTCGTGGTTTCCCCGACCGGCCGAGAAAAAGTGTACAGGGTCCGAAGGGGTGCTCGCGCACATATCCAGCGGCACCCCTCCGGCGCGCCTTGTCAGCCCTGCTGAGCAGGCAGGACGTGCTTCGCTGCGATCGCCTTGGCGGTGTCGGAGTCCGGACCGGGCTGCGGGACGAAGATGGCCTCCCGGTAGTAGCGCAGTTCCGCGATGGACTCGCGGATGTCGGCCAGGGCCCGGTGGTTGCCGTTCTTCTCGGGACTGTTGAAGTACGCCCGCGGGTACCAGCGCCGGGCCAGTTCCTTGATGGAGGACACGTCCACGATGCGGTAGTGGAGGTAGCTCTCCAGCGTCGGCATGTCGCGCAGCAGGAAGCCGCGGTCGGTGCCGACCGAGTTGCCGCACAGCGGGGCCTTGCCGGGCTCCTTGACGTACTCCCGTACGTAGGCGAGGACCCGCTCCTCGGCCTCCTGCAGGGTCGTTCCGCCGGCCAGTTCGTCGAGCAGGCCGGACGCGGTGTGCATCTGACGCACCACCTCCGGCATCGTCTCCAGCGCCGCGTCCGGCGGGCGGATGACGATGTCGACCCCCTCGCCGAGCACGTTCAGCTCGGAGTCGGTCACGAGGGCGGCCACCTCGATGAGCGCGTCGTCGGACAGCGAGAGGCCGGTCATCTCGCAGTCGATCCACACCATGCGATCGTTCATATGTCTCACCTTACGGCGAGCCGCCGCACCCGGGTCCCGCGGTGCGGGGACGGGGCGGGGGCGGCGGGACCGCCGCCCGCCGCCCCCGCCCCCGGAGCGTCCGTCCGGGTCAGCTGCCGCGCTGGCCCGGCAGGCTGCCGGACAGCGCCGCCGGGGTACGGCGGCCCTGGTGCGGCAGGGGGCCGTCCCCGTGCAGGGACGACGCCGGGCCGGACGGCTGCGGCACACCGGGCAGGTGCCCGGTCGGAACCGGCACCGCGGACGGCGCGCCGCCGGACGCCGGGTGCGCCGCCGCCTCGTTCTCGCCGGACCGCTCGCCCTGCGGCCTGCGCGCCCGGTAGGCCGCCCGGTAGGCGGCCGGCGAGGAGCCCAGCTGCCGCCGGAAGTGGCCGCGCAGCGCCACCGGGGAGCGGAAGCCGCACCGGCTGGCGACCTCGTCCACCGAGTAGTCGGACGTCTCCAGCAGCCGCTGCGCCTGCAGCACCCGCTGGGTGATCAGCCACTGCAGCGGCGCGCTGCCGGTGAGCGAACGGAAGCGGCGGTCGAACGTACGGCGGCTCATGTAGGCGCGTGCCGCCAGGGTCTCCACGTCGAACTGCTCGTGGAGGTGTTCCAGCGCCCAGGCGACGACCTCGGCGAGCGGGTCGGCGCCGATCTCCTCCGGTAAAGACCTGTCCAGGTAGCGCTCCTGCCCGCCGGAGCGGCGCGGCGGGACCACCAGGCGGCGGGCCAGCGCGTTGGCCGCCTCGTTGCCGTGGTCCGTGCGCACGATGTGCAGACACAGGTCGATCCCGGCCGCCGTACCCGCGCTGGTCAGCACGTCGCCGTCGTCGACGAACAGCTCACGCGGATCGACGTGCACCGACGGATAGCGCTTGGCCAGCGTCGGTGCGTACATCCAGTGGGTGGTGGCCGGACGGCCGTCCAGCAGACCCGCGGCGGCCAGCACGAACGCGCCGGTGCACAGCCCGACGATGCGGGCGCCCTCCTCGTGCGCCCGGCGCAGCGCCTCCAGCGCCTCCTCGGGCGGCGGCGCGGTGATCGAGCGCCAGGCCGGCACGACGACCGTGCCCGCCCGCGCGATCGCCTCCAATCCGTACGGCGCGGTGAGTTCCAGGCCGCCGGTGGTCCGCAGCGGGCCCTCCTCGCCGGCCGCCACCAGCAGGCGGTAGCGCGGCACGCCGGCGTCCTGGCGGTCGATGCCGAACACCGACAGAGGTATGGAACTCTCGAAGATGGGGCCGCCGCTGAACAGCAGCACCGCGACGATCTCCTTGCGCCGTCGCCCGGACAGCTTCCGGGCCGCGGCGTCCGGCGCGGCAGTGGAGTCGTGGCTCATCCTGCTAAGCCCCCCTCGGTGGTCGCGGCTCCTCGGTTGTGTCGCTCCTGCACGTTTCCCCTCGGTCCTGCACGAGTCCCCCGCCGTAAGACAGTCAAGATCGAATCTACTGCCTTCCGCCGTGCCACGGTGGCCGGTTCGGCACCCGCCACATTGTCGACATGGCAACTTGGCGTGAAGCAGTCGATCACGAAGCGTGGCACTCCACGGCCGCGCAGGGAAGTGCGCCTTGTCGCAGTGGCCAATCCCCGTAGGGTGCGCACGCCGTCCGCGACCCTTTCCGTGCAGGTCGATCGGGGGGTGAGGGGTACTTCGGCCGGATGATGCACACCTTCAAGAAGTTGGCCGAAAAGTTACGGGCGTGTGTGCGGAAACCGGTCAGCCGGCCGACAGGATTCTCGCGATCCGGCGTCCGGTGCGGTGCCTGGCGGGCCCCGGTGAGTGCCGCCGGTCGCCGTCGGTCCGAGGGTGCGACGGGCAGGATGCGCCTCGCCGGGGGCGTTCGGGGGTGCGGACGCGGTCGTGCTCCTGCGGCCCCACGGTCACCGGCGCACCCGGAGCAGCGGCCGCATCGTGACCACCGGCGACCGCACGGTGACCGCCGGCACCGCCCCTGCTGCCACCCGGTCACGGTGCGCAGTCGACCGCCTCACCCGGAAGCGGTACGTGACGGACCCGCGACGACACGTGATTCCCCCGCAAACCACCTGTACGAGGCAGCAACCATTGCGTTCCGGGCGCCGGTCGTGCATGCTCCGGGAAACCGCCACGGAGAGTGCGCGGGATCTGGGCTTCACAGGAGTGCCGCCGTACTCTTCAGGGTATGGGGACGGGAAGACCATTCCCGGACACAGCTCCGCCGCAGACTGTCGTCCCCAACGAAGGATCACAACGCCGAGACAGCCATGGCCGGTCACGAATTCCCCGAACCCGCGGACCGCAAGCGGCCGGTCGCCGATCCCACGGCGGCCGACCCCCTGGCGGGTCACGAAGAGCCACGCCACTCCTGCGATCCGGCGTTCAAGCACGGCGTCGTCGTCGGTTTCGACGGATCCCTGTCCAGCGAACGGGCCCTCGCCTACGCCGTCGGCATGGCCCACCGGTCCCGGTCGGGACTGATCATCGTGCACGTGGCCAACCGGTTGCCCACCACGGTGTGGGCCGGCTGCGAGCCTCCGGTCTTCGTGGACGTGCCGGACCATCGCACCGAGGTGCTCGGCCTGGAGCTGGCCTGTGCGGACCATCTCGCCGAGGTGCCGTGGATCCTCGTCGAGCGCGGTGGTGACATCTGCCACGAACTCGAAGAGGTCGGCAAGGAGTACGAGGCGGACGCGATCGTCGTGGGGTCGACGCACGGCATCGTGGGCCGCCTCTTCGGTTCTGTGGCCGGCCGGCTCGCCAAGCGGGCGCGGCGGCCGGTCGTGGTGATCCCCTGAACCGGCCCTGACGGACCCGACGCACGGCCCTGCCGGCCCTGACGGACCCGATGCGCGGCGCTGCCGGGCCCACGCCCCGGTTGTGACGGTCCGGCACCGGATCTTCCGCCAGGGCGAGCCCGACGCCTCTACCGTTCCGCACGCATCGTGCGCCGGGGTGATGCGTGCCGCGGTGCCCCTCCGGTGCGCCTCTTCGCTCGCCCCTGAGCGCCTCGTGCGCCCCCGGTGCGGGGCCGTGCGCGGGCGGGGGCGACCGCACTCCTCAACCCCCCTTCACGCCCCGAGACTTACCGGCCCGTAGAGGTGTTCGCGCCCATGTGCCGGGCATATACCGGTCACCGCACCACCGCACGGCACGAAGGGAGCCCGCCGTGGCCCACGATGCCCCGCTGCGAGACACCGCCGTCGCCGGCCGCCGGCTCGCCCTGCTCGTCCCTCCGCCGGCCGTCGGCCCGGCGTGCCCCCGCCGTGCCACGGCTCCTCGGGCCCGCCCGGGACCGACGTCCACGGGCCCGCTGCTCGTCCGCGGCGCGCTGCCGGCCGGGGGGTGACGGCCGCCGGCTGAGGCAGCGCGGGCCGGGGGATGGGCGGCCCCGGCCCACCAGAGGAAGCGGCCCTCCGCGCCCGTGGTGCGCGGAGGGCCGCTCGCGAAGCGAGGGTGCCGTTACTCCACCGTCACCGACTTCGCCAGGTTCCGCGGCTTGTCGATGTCCCGGCCGAGCGCCAGCGCCGTGTGGTAGGCGAGCAGCTGCAGCGGAATGCCCATCAGGATCGGGTCCAGCTCGTCCTCGTTCTTCGGCACGACGATGGTGCGGTCGGCCTTCTCCTGCTCCTGGTGGGCGACGGCCAGGATCTTGCCGTTGCGGGCCTTGATCTCCTCCATGGCCGCGCGGTTCTTCTCCAGCAGGTCGTCGTCCGGCACGATCGCCACCGTCGGCAGGGCGGGCTCGATCAGGGCCAGCGGACCGTGCTTCAGCTCGGAGGCCGGGTAGGCCTCGGCGTGGATGTAGGAGACCTCCTTCAGCTTCAGGGAGGCCTCGCGGGCCACCGGGTAGCCCCGGACGCGGCCGATGAAGAGCATGGAGCGGGCGTCGGCGTAGCTCTTGGCCAGCTCCTCGATCTCCGCCTCCAGCTTCATGATCTCGGAGATCTGCTCGGGCAGCTTGCGCAGACCCTCGATGATCCGCCTGCCGTCGCTCACCGACAGGTCGCGGATGCGGCCCAGGTGCAGCGCGAGCAGCGCGAAGGCGACGCAGGTGTTGGTGAAGCACTTGGTGGAGACCACGCACACCTCGGGGCCGGCGTGCACATAGATGCCGCCGTCGGCCTCGCGGGCGATGGCGGAGCCGACCACGTTGACCACGCCGAGCACCCGCGCGCCCTTGCGCTTCAGCTCCTGCACGGCGGCCAGCACGTCGTAGGTCTCACCGGACTGCGAGACGGCGATGTACAGGGTGTCGGGGTCCACGACCGCGTTGCGGTAGCGGAACTCGGAGGCCGGCTCGGCGTCGGCGGGGATGCGGGCCAGCTCCTCGATCATCTGGGCGCCGATCATGCCCGCGTGGTAGGAGGTGCCGCAGCCGAGGATCTTCACCCGGCGCACCGCGCGCGCCTCACGGGCGTCGAGGTTGATGCCGCCCAGGTGGACGGTGGCGAACCGGTCGTCGATCCGGCCGCGCAGCACCCGGTCCACGGCCTCGGCCTGCTCGTGGATCTCCTTGTGCATGTAGGTGTCGTGGCCGCCCATGTCGTAGCTGGCGGCCTCCCACTCCACGGTGGTGGGCTCGGCGGTGGTGCGGGTGCCCTCGGTGGTGTAGGTGCGGAAGTCGTCCGCGGTGAGGGTCGCCATCTCGCCGTCGTCGAGGGTGACGACCTGACGGGTGTGGGTGACCAGCGCCGCGATGTCGGAAGCGACGAACATCTCCTTCTCACCGATGCCGAGCACCACCGGGGAGCCGTTGCGGGCCACCACGATCCGGTCCGGGAAGTCGGCGTGCATCACGGCGATGCCGTAGGTGCCCTCGATCAGGCGCACGGCGCTGCGGACCTTCTCCTCCAGCGAGGTGGCCTCGGAGCGCGCGATCAGGTGGGTGAGGACCTCGGTGTCGGTCTCCGAGAGGAACTCCACACCGTCCGCCTCCAGCTTGCGGCGCAGCTCGGCGGCGTTGTCGATGATGCCGTTGTGCACCACGGCGACCTTCTGGTCGGCCGACAAGTGCGGGTGGGCGTTCACGTCGGAGGGGGCGCCGTGGGTGGCCCAGCGGGTGTGGGCGATGCCGACGGTGCCCTTGAAGCGCGCCGGGACCTTCGCCTGCAGGTCGCGTACCCGGCCCTTGGCCTTGACCATCTTCAGGCCGGGCGTCTTCGGCGAGCTGACGACGATGCCCGCCGAGTCGTAGCCGCGGTACTCCAGTCGCTGCAGGCCCTCCAGAAGCAGCGGAGCGACATCACGCTTGCCGATGTATCCGACGATTCCGCACATACAGGTGTATTCCTCCGCTGGTCCTCGATGGTGGCGCGGCCGCGGATCGGACCGCGGCCGCGGGTGGTGCTCCGGCCGGTGACGGCGCCCTAGCCGTAGACGATGCGGCGCAGCTGGCGCAGCGACAGCTGAGGCGGAGCCACCGCCCGGTACTGCAGATCCGCCCTGATCTGTTCGAAGATCTCCGCGTTCACCAGCCCCTGGGCCTGCAGCTCGCGGTGGCGGCGACGGACGAACTCCTCGGTCGTCTCGTCGAAGTAGGCGAGCACGTCCTGGATGACGCGCAGCGCCTCGCCCCGGCTCAGGGGCGTGGACCGCGCCAGGTGATCAACCAGTTCCTCGTGCACCCGGTAGATCCTGAAGGAACGGGGTCGCTTTCGCAAGAATCTTGCCCGATTTCGGGCAGGCGGCCGTTCGGAGTCTTGTGCACTCCCGTTCGTGTGCCGTCCATGTGCCGTCCCGTGTCCCGTCGCGGACATGGGCCATTTTCAGACGCCATGGACGTTCCACGCATGGGAGTTCCCGAGAAGCTCGCCGCGCGCATGAGCATGGCCGAGCAGCACGAGTACCTGCGCGCCAGATTCTCGCGGCGCGCGATGATCTCAGGCGGCGCGGTCACCCTGGGGGCCGTCGTCGGCGGTGCGTATGTGACGGGTGCCACCGCACAGGCCGCGCCCGCCCGGAGCGCCGCTCCGGCCGCACCGAAGGCCGACGGCGCCCTCGTCGCCCCCTTCGGCCGCCACCTCGCCTACGGCAACGACCCCCGCACCGAGATGACGGTCTCCTGGCAGGTGCCGACCGCCGTCGACGAGCCCTTCATCCGCATCGGCGCGAGCCCCTGGGAGCTGTCCCGGAAGATCCCGGCCGAGGTCCGCACCCTGCACACCCCGGCCGGTGTCGGCGCGAGCGGCGATCACACCCAGTACTACCTGCACGCCAGACTGACCCACCTGCGCCCCGGCCGCACGTACTACTACGGCGTCGGCCACCGGGGCTTCGACCCGGCCGAACGCCATCTGCTGGGCACGCTGGGCACCTTCACCACCGCCCCCGCCCACAAGGCGCCCTTCACCTTCACCGCCTTCGGCGACCAGGGCGTCGGCTACCACGGCCTGGCCAACGACGCCCTGATCCTCGGCCAGAACCCGGCCTTCCATCTGCACGCCGGCGACATCGCCTACGCCGACCCGGCCGGCGCGGGCAAGACCTCCGACGGCGGCTTCGACTCCCGGGTGTGGGACCAGTTCCTGTACCAGACCGAGTCCGTCGCCAAGCAGGTCCCGTGGATGGTCTCCTACGGCAACCACGACATGGAGGCCTGGTACTCGCCGAACGGCTACGGCGGCGAGCAGGCCCGCTGGACGCTGCCCGACAACGGCCCCGACCGGACGAACCTGCCGGGCGTCTACTCCTTCGTCCACGGCAACACCGCCGTCATCTCCCTCGACGCCAACGACGTCTCCTTCGAGATCCCGGCGAACCTGGGCATCTCCGGCGGAACGCAGACGAAATGGCTCGAAGCGCAACTGAAGAAGTACCGCGCGTCGAAGGACATCGACTTCGTCGTCGTCTTCTTCCATCACTGCGCCTACTGCACCTCCACCTCGCACGCCTCCGAGGGCGGCGTGCGCAAGGAGTGGGTGCCGCTGTTCGAGAAGTACACCGTGGACCTGGTCATCAACGGCCACAACCACGTCTACGAGCGCACCGACGTGATCAAGGGCAACCGGGTCGCGAAGACGCTGCCGATCGGCGGCACCGCCTACCCGGAGACCGACGGCGTGGTCTACGTCACCGCGGGCGCGGCCGGCAAGAGCCTGTACGGGTTCAGCGCCGAGCAGTCCTACGAGGGCCACGAGAAGGACATCGAGTCCGTGCCCTCCTTCGTCTGCCTCGCCGACGGGGCGCAGCAGAAGGAGACGGTCGCCTGGTCGCGCGTGCGCTACCTCGACTACTCCTTCCTCCGCGTGGACGTCACCCCCGCCCCCAAGGGCCGCTGGGCCACGCTGACCGTGCGCGGCATCGCCGAGACCGGCGAGCAGGTCGACCACTTCACGGTGGCCCGTCGGGCCAAGTGAGCCGCCACGGCGTGCGGTGCCGCACCCGCGCCGCGGCACCGCACGCCCGGCCACGGGCACAGCCGGCCCGGGCCGGCCGCCGTGCCGTCCTGCCCGGCCGCCGTCACCGGGTCACCGGCGCCACGGTGCCGGGCGGCCTCTGCCCCCTCACCCGGTCGCGTGCACGCCCCCGCCGGGTGCGTCACCGCGGCACGACCCCGCGCCCTCTTCACGGCGTATTTCCGTCAGGAAGGGGTCGTGCCACGGCCGGAGCGGGAAAGTGGTCTGCACCCGTCGGGGCCCTCAGGCCCCGGTCTCCGCGTGAAGGGAGCGCATGTGAGACGGCACCACAGAACGACTCCCCGCCATTCCCGTACCGGCCGGCTGGCCCGCGTCCTCGGTGCGCTGCTGCTGGTGGCCGCGGCCGGGGCCGTCACCGCCGGGGCCGCACCCGGCAAGGCGAGCGGCACGGCGGCCGCGACCCCGCTGGACCAGGTGATCCCGGCACCGGCAGCGGTCCGCCCGGGCGGCAGCCCGTACCGCATCACGGCCGCCACCCGCATCCGCGTCGACGGCGGTGAGGAGGCCCGCCGCGTCGGCACCTACCTCGCGGACATCCTGCGGCCCTCCACCGGCTACCCGCTGCCGCTGGTCACCTCCGGACCGGCCGGCATCCGGCTGAAGCTGGCCGAGGGCCCCTACGGCACCGAGGGCTACCGGCTCGACAGCCGCCCCGCCGGGGTGACCATCACCGCCGCCGCACCGGCCGGGCTCTTCCACGGCGTGCAGACCCTGCGCCAGCTGCTGCCGCCCGCCGTGGAGAAGAGGACTCCGCAGCCCGGCCCCTGGCTGGTCGCGGGCGGCACTGTCGAGGACCGTCCGCGCTACGCCTACCGCGGAGCCATGCTGGACGTCGCCCGTCACTTCCTCACCGTCGAGCAGGTCGAGCGGTACATCGACGAGATCGCCCTGTACAAGTTCAACACGCTGCGCCTGCACCTCAGCGACGACCAGGGCTGGCGCATCGCCATCGACTCCTGGCCGCGCCTGGCCACCTACGGCGGCTCCACCCAGGTCGGCGGCGGCCCGGGCGGCTACTACACCAAGGACGACTACCGGGAGATCGTCCGGTACGCCGCCTCCCGGTATCTGGAGGTCGTCCCCGAGATCGACATGCCCGGCCACACCAACGCCGCCCTCGCCTCCTACGCCGAACTCAACTGCGACGGCGTGGCGCCCCCGCTGTACACCGGCACCAGCGTCGGCTTCAGCTCGCTGTGCGTGGACAAGGACATCACCTACACCTTCCTGGACGACGTCATCCGGGAGGTGGCCGCCCTCACCCCCGGCCGCTATCTGCACATCGGCGGTGACGAGGCCCACTCCACCAGCCACGAGGACTATGTGACGTTCATGGACCGGGTGCAGCCCATCGTCGCCACGTACGGCAAGACGGTCATCGGCTGGCACCAGCTCACCGCCACCACCCCGGCCGAGGGCGCCCTGGTGCAGTACTGGGGCACGGACTCCACCAGCGACTCAGAGAAGGAACAGGTGGCCAGGGCCGCCCGCAACGGCACCGGGGTGATCCTGTCCCCGGCCGACCGTATCTATGTGGACATGAAGTACACACCGGACACCCCGCTGGGCAAGTCCTGGGCCGGCTACGTCGAGGTGCAGCGCTCCTACGACTGGGACCCGGGCAGCTACCTGCCCGGTGTGCCCGCGTCCGCGGTGAAGGGCGTCGAGGCCGCCCTGTGGACGGAGACGCTGTCCACCTCCGACGAGCTCGACTACATGGCCTTCCCGCGGCTGCCCGGCGCCGCCGAGCTGGGCTGGTCCCCGGCGGCCACGCACGACTGGGACACCTACAAGGTCCGGCTGGCCGCACAGGCGCCCCGCTGGGACGCCCTGGGCATCGGCTACTACCGCTCCCCGCAGGTGCCCTGGCCGTCCGCCTGACCCGGAGGCACGACGACGGGCGCCCCGCGGGACCGTACCGCGGGGCGCCCGTGTGTCCGTGGGTTCCTACAGACCCGCGATGGGGTTGCGGAGGGTGCCCACCAGCTGCAGCGCGCCGGCGGGGTCCGCCAGGTCCACCATCTGCCGGTTGTTGCGCAGCTGCAGCCGGTTCAGGCAGGACAGCGCGAACTTCGGGGTGAACATGTCGTACCGGCGGAAGCGGTCGGCGAGCCGCGGGTTGGCCTCCTGGTACTCCCGGGTGACCTCGGCGACCGTGCGCCAGAAGTCCTCCTCGGCCAGCACGCCCTCGGCGGCGAGCTGCGCGGCGAGGAAGCGGAAGAAGCAGTCGAAGACGTCGGTGAAGAGCGACAGCAGCCGCATGTCCTCCGGGACCTCGGCCTTGATCCGCGCCACCTCGGGCGGCAGCTCGGTGTCCGGATCCATCACCACGATCTCCTCGGCGATGTCCTTGTACACCGCCCGGCGTACCACCCCGTCCCGCAGCACCAGGATGGTGTTCTCGCCGTGCGGCATGAACACCAGCCCGTAGGCGTAGAAGCTGTGCAGCAGCGGCGTGTAGTAGGCCCGCAGATAGTGGCGCAGCCACTCGGCGGGGGCCAGGCCGGAGCGGGCGATCAGCGCGGCCGCGAAGCCGTGGCCCTCGTGGTCCACGTGCAGCAGCGAGGCCATCGTCGCCGGCTGCTCGCCCTCTTCGAGGGACGGCACCGGGCTCTCCCGCCACAGCGCGGCGAGCATCTTGCGGTACGGGGAGTACCGGTCGGTGGCCCGCTCGTACTCCAGGTGCCGGTAGCCCACGGCCGCCCGCTCCCGCAGGATGGTCAGTCCCGTGGACTTCAGCACCGGGTCGCTCTCGATCAGCCCGGCGAGCCAGTCGTTGATGGCGGGGGTGGCCTCCATGTACGCGGCCGACAGACCGCGCATGAAACCCATGTTGAGCACCGACAGGGCCGTCTTGACGTAGTGCTTCTCAGGGTGCGAGGTGTTGAAGAAGGTCCGGATGGACTGCTGCGCCTGGTAGTCGTCCTCGCTCTCGCCCACGACGACGAGGTTCCTGCGGGCCACCTCCGCGGCGAAGGTGACGGTCAGCTTGTTGCGCCACTGCCAGGGGTGGACCGGGAGGAACAGGTAGTCGTCCGGGTCCAGGCCCTGCCCGCGCAGCACGCCCCGGAAGCGGGCGACGGTCTCCTCGCCCAGCTCCTGCCGCAGGAAGGAGTCGTGGTCGAGGCCGGCACCGGCCGTGAACGCGGCCCGCGAGCGGTGTGCCGCCAGCCACACCAGTTTGACGGTGTGCGCGGTCTCCGGGGCGTACGCCAGGTAGTCCTCGATGCCGAAGCCCAGCCGGCCGTTGTTCGCGACGAAGCAGGGGTGCCCCTCCGTCATCCCGGTCTCGATGGCCTGGAAGCCGCGCTCGGCCAGCTCGGCGGAGGTCACCTGCGGCTTGGTCAGCTTGTAGCAGGTGCTGGAAAGGGTGGAGGAGATCTCCTCCAGGTACACCGGCAGGACGTCCTGGCTCAGGCCGAGGCTGTCCTGGAACTCCAGGAAGAACTCCAGCGCGTCCAGCGGCAGCTCGGCGCCGTCGCGCAGGCGGGTGACGGAGGCGGCGTCCACCTGCCAGTGGTCCAGGGCGCGGAGGGTGGCGGTGAACCGGTAGCGGGTCCGGCCGTCGTCGCTGCGGACGGCCCAGCCGTCGCCGTCCGGCTCGGGGGTGAGCAGACGCTCGTGCGAGAACTCGGCGAGCGCCTTGCGGATCAGCAGCCGGTTGGCCCGCTCCCAGTGCTCGGGGTGCAGGTGGGCCACGGTGTCGGCGAGGCTCATGCGGCCACCCCCGTCGCGGCGGTGAACTGCTCGCGGGTGCAGAAACTCAGCAAGGCTTTCTTCTCCGGCTTCTGGATCTCCCGGTCGGGGACGAATCCGACGGCGGCGTTGAGGGCGTGCACGGCGGTGTTGCGCACGTCCGGTTCGACGACGACCCGGCGCACCTGGGGGTCCTCGAAGAGGCGGGTCATGACGGCGGTGATCACGGCCCGGGTGAAACCGTGCTCCGGCCGGTCGGTGGGCGGGGTGAGGAAGTGCATGCCGATGTCGCCCGGCTGCGCCTCGTACAGCCCGGCCAGCTCGCGGTGGGCCGGGTCGTAGTGCTCCATCAGGAAGGCCGGTTCGCCCTCGCGCAGTCCCAGCTCGGCGTGGTGGTGCTCGTCCGCGGCGATCTGCGCGTAGGCGCGTTCGACGTCCTCCCGCGTGGCGTCCTGCATCATCCAGAAGACCGCCTTGGGATGGGTGACCCAGGAGTGCAGCAGCGCGGCGTCCCCCGCCGGATCGACGGGGCGGAAGGTGAAGGTCATACGGAGAACTCCTGGAAGGCGATGGTCTTCTCGACGGGGTAGTACTCCCTGCCGAGCAGTTCGCGGATGATGCAGCTGTTGCGGTAGGGGCCCATGCCCAGGTCGGGGCTGGTGATGCTGTGGGCGTGGACGCCGCCGTTCTGCAGGAACACCCCCCGGCCGGTGATGTCGACGGCGTAGTTGCGGCCGATGTCGAAGTTGCCGCGGGAGTCGTACCGCAGCCGGTGCCGCACCGGCGCCAGGAACTCCGGCTCGTTGTACCGGTAGCCGGTGGCCAGGATCAGGCCCTCCGAGCGCAGCTGGAAGTCGGTGCCCTGTTCCTCCTGGCGGAAGGTGAGGGTGTAGACGCCGTCCTCGTGGACGGCCCCGGTCAGGGCGGAGTTGGTCAGCAGCCGGGTGGGGACCGGGCCGGCGAGGTTCTTCTGGTACAGCAGGTCGAAGATCTCGTCGATCAGCGCGCTGTCGATGCCCTTGAACAGGCCCTTCTGCTGCTCGGTGAGGCGGTAGCGGGTGTCCTCCGGCAGGGCGTGGAAGTAGTCGATGTAGTCCGGGGAGGTCATCTCCAGCGTCAGCTTGGTGTACTCCAGCGGGAAGAACCGCGGGGAGCGGGTCACCCAGTTCAGCCGGTAGCCGTGGACGTCGATCTCGCCGAGCAGGTCCCGGTAGATCTCGGCGGCGGACTGACCGCTGCCCACCAGGGTGATCGACTTCTTGCGCTGCAGGGCCTCGCGGTGCTCCAGATACCGGGAGTTGTGCAGCACGTCGCCGCCCAGGTCCCGGCAGGCCTCGGGGATGTGGGGCCGGGTGCCGGTGCCGAGCACCAGATGGCGGGCGCGGTAGGTGTCCCCGGTGTCCGTCCGCACCAGGTACAGCTCGTCGGACTCGTCGTACGTCACCTCGGTGACGGTGGTGCCGAAGCGGATGCTGCCGAGCTTGTGCGCGGCCCAGCGGCAGTAGTCGTCGTACTCCACGCGCAGCGGGTAGAAGTTCTCCCGTATGTAGAAGGAGTACAGGCGGCCCTTCTCCTTCAGATAGTTGAGGAAGGAGTACGGCGAGGTCGGGTCGGCGAGGGTGACCAGGTCCGACATGAACGGAGTCTGCAGATGGGCGCCGTCGAGGAACATGCCGGGGTGCCACGAGAAGTCGGGCTTGGACTCCAGGAAGACGCCGCTCAGTTCGGCGATCGGCTCGGTGAGGCAGGCCAGGCCGAGGTTGAAGGGGCCGAGCCCGATCCCCACGAAGTCGTACGGAGCGGTCGGGTCCTCAGGACGCGCGGTCAAGTGAATCTCCCAGGTACTGCTCGGCGTGGCCGGCGATCAGGTCGAGCACGGCGGTGATGTCGTCCACCGTGGTCTCGGGGTTGAGCAGGGTGAACTTCAGGTAGTGGCGGCCCGCGACCTTGGTCCCGGCGACGATCGCGTCACCGGAGGCGAACAGGGCCTTGCGGGCGTACAGGTTGGCGTGGTCGATGCGGGACGGGTCGGTGACCGTGCGCGGGATGTAACGGAAGACCAGCGTCGACAGCGCCGGTTCGACGACGACGTCGAAGCGGGGGTCGGTGGCGAGCAGCCGGAAGCCCTCCCGGGCGAGGTCGCACACCTCGTCGAAGAGGCGTCCGACGCCCTCGGCGCCCATCACGCGCAGCGTCATCCACAGTTTCAGGGCGTCGAACCGGCGCGTGGTCTGCAGGGACTTGTCGACCTGGTTGGGAATGCGCTCGGCGGCGGCCCGGCGGGGGTTGAGGTAGTCGGCGTGGTAGGTGGCGTGCCGCAGCGTCGCCGCGTCCCGGACCAGCACGGCGGAGGAACTGACCGGCTGAAAGAAGGACTTGTGGTAGTCGACGGTGACCGAGTCGGCGTGCTCGATGCCGTCCAGCAGACGACGGCGGGTGGGGGAGACCAGCAGTCCGCAGCCGTAGGCGGCGTCCACGTGCATCCAGGTGCCGTGCTCGGCGCACAGCTCGGCGATCTCGGACAGCGGGTCGATGGAGCCGAAGTCGGTGGTGCCGGCGGTGGCGACGACGGCCATGGGGATCAGCCCGTCCTCGCGGCAGGCGCGCAGCTCCTGCGCCAGGGCGACGGTCTGCATCCGCTGGTCCCGGTCGACCGGGAGCGCCACCACCGCCTCGGGCGGCAGCCCGAGCAGCCGGGCCGACTTCTGCACGCTGAAATGGCTGGCCTGCGAGGTGAAGACGCGCAGTTTCGCCGCGTGGTCGCTCTTGGCCTCCTCCCGGGCCAGCAGCAGCGCCTGGAGGTTGGACTGGGTGCCGCCCGAGGTGAACACGCCGTCGGCGGCGGGGCCGAGCCCGACGCGGTCGGCGGTCCAGTCGATCAGTTTGCGTTCGATGAGGGTGCCGCCGGCGGACTGGTCCCAGGTGTCGAGGGAGGAGTTGACGGCCGACAGCACGGCCTCGCCGAGCACCGCCGGTATCACCACGGGGCAGTTGAGGTGGGCCAGGTAGCGGGGGTGGTGGAAGTAGACGGCGTCGCGCAGGTAGACGTCGTGCAGCTCGTCGAGGGCCGCCGTGGTGTCGTGCAGCGGGCGGTCCAGGTCGATCCGGTCGATGAGGGGGGCGAGGTCGTCGACCGTGACGCCGGTGAACGGCTTCTCCGTCCGGGCGAGTTGGGCGGCCACCCGCTCCACTCCCTCGGTCACCGCGCGGCGGTACCGCTCCGCGGTGAGGTCATTGAGCAGGTGAGAGCGCATGGGGGTCCTCCGGGCTGTGGGGACGGTCCGTGACGGGGCGAACGGGCGGAGTTCGCGGACATCGACTTAGGTTAGCCTAACCTAACTACCCGTGACGACAGGGGTCTCCCCTCCGTGAAAGGTGTCACGCCGCAGGTGGTCGCGGGTCCCTCACGCCTGGGTGCGCAGCTGTTCCTCGGTCAGCCCGTGCCGCCAATAGCCGACGAAGGTGATGCGCCGCTTGTCGATCCCGCGCTCGCCGACGAGATGACGGCGCAGCCGCTTGACCCGGCCGGACTCACCCGCGAGCCAGACATAGGGGCGGGCGGAGGGCGGAAGGGCGGTCTCGCTCAGCGGGCCGAGGGCCATGGGGGCGTCCGGGGCGAGGGACGTGTCCCGGACCAGCCAGGTGATCTCGGCGTCGGCGAGGGTGGCGACGTCCTGGATGTCACCGCGGTGCGGCACCTCCAGCCAGGCGCGCACCCGGGTGCCGGCGGGCAGGGACTCCAGGATCGCGGTCGCCGCCGGCACGGCGGTCTCGTCCCCCCACAGCACCACCGGGCCGGTGTCCTCGGGCGGTCGGAAGCGGATCGCCCGGTTGTCCGCGACCGCCGGGCCGAGCAGCAGCACGCGGTCCCCGGCCGCGGCACGGGCGGCCCAGCGGGAGGCCGGGCCGGCCGGACCGGTGGCGCCCGGGCCGATGCCGTGCAGGACGAAGTCGATGTCGATCTCGACGGTGTCGCCGAGCGCGTCGCGGCGCAGCGCGCGCAGGGTGTAGGAACGCATCACCGCCCGCACGTCGTCGGGCAGTTCCCGCCATGCGTGCCACCAGCCGTCACCGTGTTCCAGGGGGACGACGGGCTCGCTCTGGCCGGGGTGCGGCAGGAACAGCGACAGGGACTGGTCGCGCCCGTGGGAGCGCAGGGCGTGCAGATCGGGCCCGGTGAAGGTGATGCGGACCAGAGACGGGCCGAGCCGCCTCGTTCGTCGGACCTGGAGGGAGAAGAAACGGAACGGGGCGGCTACGGCCGTCGTCATGGCTGCTCCTGAGGATGTGTCAGGGGGCGGGATGGCACGCGGGGATCAGGAGACCTTCTTCGCGGTCTCGATGGCCTTGGCGAGGTTCTCCAGCAGCGGGGCGCACTTGTCGTAGGAGAGGATCGGCTCGGTGGTGCGCGGGATGACCTGACCGGCCTTGACCGCGGGCAGGTTCTTCCAGGTCGCCTGGGTGATGTCGGCCGGCTGGATGGCCGAGGAACGGTCGTCCATCATGATGATGTCCGCCGGGTACTTGTCGGCGTTCTCCCAGCTCAGGGACTCGTACCAGCCGCCGCCCTGCTTCTTGGCGCTCTCCGGCGGTTCGACGAGGTTCACGCCGAGGGCCTTGAAGTACTCCAGGTCGATGGAGAGGTTGCTGCCGGAGACATAGAACAGGTCCTGGCTGGCGGAGGCGGCCATCACCTTGATGTCGGGCTTGGCCTTGGCGGCGGCGCGCAGCCGGGCGGCCGCGTCCTCGAACCGCTTCTTGGCCTGCTTGACCTTGTCGGTGGTCACGTCCGCACCGAGCGACTCGGCCAGCGCCTGCATCCGCTGCAGCGGCTCGGGCAGCTGCCGGTCGTAGACGGAGATGCCGACGGTGGGGGCGCCCACCTGCAGGATCTTCTTCACCGACTCCTGCGGGACGTACCACAGGGTGCCGGCGTCGTCGAACATGGTGGAGACGAGCAGGTCGGGCCCCAGGGCCGCGTACTTCTCGATGCTGAACTGGCCGTAGTCGTTGCCGATGACGGTCACCTTGTCGACGGGCAGGTCACCGGCCTGCACATCGGGCTTGCCGCCCTTGGTGATCGTCGGCCCGAAGACGCCCTTGACCTGGATACCGTAGTCGTACAGCGCGGCGGCCACCCCGACGAACGCGACGATGTTCGACGGAACCTTGTCGGCCTTCACGGTCTGGCCGCGGTCGTCCTTGAACGACCAGGCCCCGGACGTGGCCGCCGTCGTGCCGCCGTTTTTCGCGTCGCCGTCACCACAGGCCGCGAGCGCGGCGCCGAGGCCGAGGGCGCCGCCCGCGGTGAGCAGGCCGCGGCGGGTGAGAACAGTGGCACGGGCATTGGACATGGGTATGACTGCTTTCGAACGGGGCGGCATGCCCGCCCGCCGGACAGGTCGAAAGGTAGGTTAGCCTAACCTCATCGCTTGTCCAGAGGGTGGATCGCGCATCGTCCGGATCTTCTGCCCCGAGGGGAGCGGGAAGAGAGCAAGCTCACGCCGACGCCGACGCCGACGCCGACGCCGACGCCGACGCCGGCACGATCGGTCCGCCGGTCGGGGTCACGGATGTCGGACGCCCTGAAGGCAGGTCACAGCCCTCCGACTCACAGCCCCTTGAAGAAGTGGGACGTCGCCACCAGCACGGTGACCGAGTCGTCGCGGACGACGCCCTTCTCCCGCAGCGACGCCAGGGCGGCGAACACGGTGACGCTGCTCCGCTCCCAGACGTGTCCCCGGCGGCACAGCAGGCGGTAGTACGTATCGGCGGTGTCGTCCGGCACCACGGTGGCGGTCCCGCCGGTCAGGGTCACCGCCCGGTGCGCCTGGACGGTGGTGCTGGAGCCCGCGATGGAGGACAGCCGCCCGTGATCGCCGGGGAACCGGTCGGTGACGGCTGCACCGTCCAGCACGGCGGACAGCCGGGGGAACGGCTCCACGAGATGCAGTTTCGGCACGGGCCGACCGGTCACCTGGTGCAGGTCCCAAAAGCCCAGGCAGATACCCCACGCCAGATCCCCTCGGCTCGACGGGACGACGACGTGGTCGACGTCCTCCGGCACCTGGTCGGCGATCTCCCAGGCGATGTGCTTGTAGCCCTCGATGCCCAGGGGGTGGCTGCCGACGACGGGGTCGGTGATGTTCGACACCGTCAGTGTCTCCGGGTCGTCCGCGAGGTCGCGGATGCACCGTAGGCGGTCACGGTCGTCGTCGAAGGTTCTCAGGTCGGCGCCGAGATCGGTGAAGAACCGGCGTGTCGTCTCCGGCAACCACTCGAACGCCGCGACGGTGCAGCGCAGGCCGGCCTCCGCCGCGTAGGCGGCCATGGCCAGACCCGCGTTCCCCGACGAGCCGAGAGCGACCGCCCGGTAGCCCGCGGCCTGCGCGTGCGCTGCCACCACGGCCGCGAAGCGGTCCTTGTGCGACCCTGTCCGCAGCACCGCCTCGTTCTTGACGTACACGTTCGGCTCCCAGGGCAGGAGCGGCGTGGGGCCCTGGTCGGGATCCGGGATGCCGGGGTAGGGGACGCGCTCCGCGAGGGGGGCCTCGTCCGCGTAGCGGCAGAACATGTTGGAGTTGCGTCCCGCCGCGTCGCAGGCGGGACAGCCACGGGGCAGGTCGGCCACCGGGTGGCGGGCCCCGCACTGGATGCACTCCAGGTCGAGCAGGGCCGGGGAGCGTTCCGCCTTCGGCCGGCCGGCGTTCCTGTCAGGGGCCTGGCCCGGGTGTGCGGTCGTGGGGGCCACGCGTTGCCTCCTTCGTCCTCGCTGGAAGGGGAACAGACGTCTCGCTGGCAGCGGACGAACGCAGTGGCGCGGCACGGGGACCGGCTGCCACCACCGGCCGAGGGGCAGGCGAGGCCGCCGCGACGCGCTCCCGCCCGAGACGGGGGCGGCGCACCCGAGCGGAAGCCGGTCCGACGAGCGGGACACCGGTGCCGACGAACGGGGGCCCGCCCGAGGAGGGTCGGCCGGGGCGACGGGCGCAAGCCGGTCCGGGGCGACGCCGTGCGCCCCGGAGCCCTTCGCCGTCCCTCAGCTCGTCAGCCCCAACTCCCGCGCGATCAGCATGCGCTGGACCTCGCTCGTGCCCTCCCCGATCTCCAGGATCTTGGCGTCGCGCCACATCCGGGCCACCGGGTACTCGTTCATGAAACCGTAGCCGCCGTGGACCTGCGTGGCGTCGCGCGCGTTGTCCACCGCGACCGTGGAGGAGTGCAGCTTGGCCAGCGCCGCTTCCTTCTTGAACGGCTCGCCCGCCAGCATCCGGTAGGCCGCGTCCCGCCAGGCCAGCCGGGCGGTGTGGGCCCGCAGCTCCATGTCGGCGATCTTGAACTGGATGGCTTGGTTGGCACCGATCGGCCGGCCGAAGGCGTGCCGCTCCTTGGCGTACTTCACCGACTCGTCCACACAGCCCTGCGCCAGGCCCGTCGCCAGCGCCGCGATCGCGATACGGCCCTCGTCCAGGATGCGCAGGAACTGCGCGTAGCCGCGGCCCTCCTCGCCCAGCAGGTTCTCCGCCGGCACCCGCACGTCCTGGAAGGACAGTTCACGGGTGTCCGAGGCGCACCAGCCGACCTTGGAGTAGGCGGGCGCCACCGTGAAGCCGGGTGTGCCGGACGGGACGATGATCGCCGAGATGAGCGGCTTGCCGTCGGGCTTGCGGCCGGTCACCGCGGTCACCGTCACCAGGCCGGTGATGTCCGTGCCGGAGTTGGTGATGAAGCACTTGGTGCCGTTGATCACCCATTCCCCGGTCTTGTCGTCCCGGCGGGCGGTGGTACGGGTGGCGCCCGCGTCCGAGCCGCCGTCCGGCTCGGTCAGGCCGAACGCGCCCAGGATCTCGCCCGAGCACAGCTTGGGCAGCCACTGCCGCTTCTGCTCCTCGGTGCCGAACAGATGGATGGGCATGGCGCCCAGCGACACCCCGGCCTCCAGGGTGATGGCCACCGAGGAGTCCACCCGCGCCAGCTCCTCCAGCGCGATGCCCAGCGCCAGGTAGTCGCCGCCCATCCCGCCGTACTCCTCCGGGAACGGCAGACCGAACAGCCCCATACGGCCCATCTCGCGGACGATCTCGTACGGGAACTCGTGCCGCTCGTAGAAGTCACCGATCTTGGGCGCCACGACGTCGTGCGCGAACTCCTCCACCGTGCGGCGGAGTTCTTCCAGCTCGGGGGTGAGACGGTGGTTCATGCTCGATCACTGCTCCTTGTGGGAGAGGGCACGCAGGGTGCGCGAGGGACTGGGACGGCCCAGCTGCCCGGCCATCCACGCGCTGGTGGCGACGAGACGGTCCAGGTCGACCCCGGTGTCGATGCCGAGGCCGCGCAGCATCCACACGAGGTCCTCGGTGGCGAGGTTGCCGGTGGCGGATTTCGCGTACGGGCAGCCGCCGAGGCCGCCCGCGGAGGCGTCCACGGTGGTGACGCCGTGCTGGAGCGCGGCCAGGGTGTTGGCGAGGGCCTGGCCGTAGGTGTCGTGGAAGTGCACGCCGAGGGCGCCGGTGGGCACCCCGGCCTCGTTCAGCGCGGTCAGCAGAGCGCGCACCTGGCCGGGGGTGGCGACGCCGATGGTGTCGCCGAGGCTCAGCTCGTCGCAGCCCATGTCCCGCAGCGCCCGGCACACCCGGACCACCTGCTCGACGGGGACCTGACCCTCCCACGGGTCCCCGAAGCACATGGACAGATAGCCGCGCACATGGGCGCCCGCGTCCTTGGCCTGCCGCACCACCGGCTCGAACATGGCCAGGGATTCGTCCACCGTCCGGTTCAGATTGGCCTTCGCGAAGGACTCGGTGGCGCTGGCGAACACGGCGACGCGGGTGGCCTCCAGTGCCAGCGCCCGCTCGAGCCCGCGCGTGTTCGGCACCAGCACGGGCAGTTCCACCGGCAGATCGCGCACCTGCGGGAACAGCTCCTCGGCGTCGGCCAGTTGAGGGACCCAGCGCGGGTGGACGAAGCTGGTCGCCTCGATCGTGGTCAGGCCCGCGTCGGCCAGGCGGCGGATGAACTCCGCCTTCACCTCGGTCGGCACGGTCGCCTTCTCGTTCTGCAGGCCGTCGCGCGGGCCGACCTCGTGGATCCTGACCCGGGAGGGCAGGCCGGGGGCCGGGACGGCCATGGGAAGGCCGAGCGCGAGGGTGCCGCTGTCGCCGGACGTGCTCATGCCGTCTCCTCCTCGGGCTCGATGACCGCCAGCACCTGATCCATGGCGACCGTGGTGCCGGGGGCGACGTCCAGGCGGGTGACCGTGCCGGCGTGCGGGGCGGAGATGACGTGCTCCATCTTCATCGCCTCCACCACCAGCAGGCTCTGCCCGGCGGCCACCCGGTCGCCGACGGCCGCCTTCACCACCGTCACCGTGCCCGGCATGGGCGCGGTCAGCGAGTCGGCGCCACAGTGGGCCGCCCGTTGCAGCGACGCGGCCACCGGGTCGTGGTCCTGCACGTGCCAGGAGTCGCCGTCGCGGCCCAGCCAGTCGCCGGCGCGGTGGAAGGTGTGGCGGACGCCGTCGAGGGTGACGGACACCGTCTCGTCGGTGACGGTGTGGGTGCCGCGCGGGGTGTACTCCACCGGGTCGGTGACCCGCAGATGGAAGGAGACCGGCTCGCTCTCGCCGCCCAGACGCCAGCCGGAGGGCACGGAGAACGGGTCGATCCAGCCGCCGTCGGCCCGGGGTCGCAGTGCGTCGAGCCGTACGGCCGCGGCGGCCTCCCAGACCTCCTCGGGCACCTCGCCGGGGACCAGCTCGTCCACGACGCGCTCCACCAGCCCGGTGTCCAGCTCGCCCGCCACCACGGCCGGGTGGGCCAGCAGCCGGCGCAGGAAACCGGCGTTGGTCTGCACGCCGAGCGTGACCGTCCCCGCCAGGGCGGCGCGCAGTTTCCGCAGCGCGGTCGCCCGGTCGGGGCCGTGGGCGACGACCTTCGACAGCATCGGGTCGTACACGCTGCCGACCTCGGTGCCCTCGCTCAGCCCCGAGTCGGTGCGCACCCCGTCGCCCTGCACCTCGCGCAGCCGCAGCACCGTGCCGCCGGTGGGCAGGAAGCCGCGCGCCGGATCCTCCGCGCACAGCCGGGCCTCGACCGCGTGCCCGGTGAGGACGATGTCCTCCTGGGCGAACGGCAGCCGTTCCCCGGCCGCCACCCGCAGCTGCCATTCCACCAGGTCCAGGCCGGTGACCAGTTCGGTGACCGGGTGCTCCACCTGCAGGCGGGTGTTCATCTCCATGAAGCAGTACGCGGACGGATCGCCGCCGGGGACGATGAACTCCACCGTGCCCGCGCCCCGGTAGCCGCAGGAGCGGGCCGCCTGCACCGCGGCCTCGCCCATCGCGGCCCGCGTCTCCTCGTCCAGGAGCACGCTGGGCGCCTCCTCGACGATCTTCTGGTGGCGGCGCTGCAGGGAGCACTCGCGCTCACCGAGGTGGACGACATTGCCGTGGCCGTCGGCGAGGATCTGGATCTCGATGTGCCGGGGCGTGTCGATCCAGCGCTCGACCAGGAGGGTGTCGTCGCCGAAGGAGGCGCGGGCCTCGCGGCGTGCGGCGGCGATCTCCTCCGCGAGCCGGTGCTCCTCGCGCACCAGCCGCATGCCCTTGCCGCCGCCGCCCGCGGACGGCTTGAGCAGGACCGGCATCCCGATGGCGCGGGCGGCCTCGGCGAGCTGCTCGTCGCTCAGCCCGGTGCCGCTGGAGCCGGGCACCACCGGCACCCCGGCGGCCCGCACCGTCTCCTTGGCGCGGATCTTGTCGCCCATCAGCTCGATCGCGTCCGCCGGCGGTCCGATGAACACCAGCCCGGCCGCCTCGCAGGCACGTGCGAAGCTCGCGTTCTCCGCGAGGAAGCCGTAGCCGGGGTGGACGGCCTGGGCGCCGGTGCGGGCGGCCGCCCGCAGGATGCGCTCGGTGGACAGATAGCTCTCGGCCGCGGCCGCCGGACCGATCCGCACCGCCGTGTCGGCCTCGTGGACATGCCGGGCGTCCGCGTCGGCGTCGGAGTACACGGCCACCGACCGCACGCCCAGGGCGCGCAGGGTGCGGATGACCCGGACGGCGATCTCGCCGCGGTTGGCCACCAGAACTGTCTCGAACATCGACGAGGTCCCCCTCACATCCGGAAGACGCCGAACCGGGGTTCACCCAGCGGGGCGTTGGCGCACACGGTCAGGGCCAGACCCAGCACCTGGCGGGTGTCCAGCGGGTCGATGACCCCGTCGTCCCAGAGCCGGGCGGTGGCGTAGTAGGCGTTCCCCTGCCGCTCGTACTGCGCGCGGATGGGGGCCTTGAAGGACTCCTCCTCCTCGGCGGACCACTCCTCGCCGCGCGCCTGGAGCTGGTCGCGCTTGACGGTGGCGAGCACGGAGGCGGCCTGCTCGCCGCCCATCACGGAGATCTTGGCGTTCGGCCACATCCACAGGAAGCGGGGGGAGTAGGCGCGGCCGCACATCGAGTAGTTGCCCGCGCCGTACGAGCCGCCGACGACGACCGTCAGTTTCGGCACCCGGGTGCAGGCCACCGCCGTGACCATCTTGGCGCCGTGCTTGGCGATGCCGCCCGCCTCGTAGTCGCGGCCCACCATGAAGCCGGAGATGTTCTGCAGGAACACCAGCGGGATCCCGCGCTGGTCGCACAGCTCGACGAAGTGGGCGCCCTTGAGCGCGGACTCGGAGAACAGGATGCCGTTGTTGGCGACGATCCCGACCGGGTGCCCGTGGATCCGGGCGAACCCGGTGACCAGGGTCTGCCCGAACTCGGACTTGAACTCGGCGAACCGCGAGCCGTCCACCACCCGCGCGATGATCTCCCGCACGTCGTAGGGGATGCGCGGATCGACGGGCACCGCGGCGTACAGGCCGCGGGGGTCCGCCTTCGGCTCGACCGGCGCGGTGACCTCCCACGGCGGGGACGAGCCCGCCGGCAGGGTGGAGACGATGGTGCGCACGATCCGCAGGGCGTGGGCGTCGTCCTCGGCGAGGTGGTCGGTGACGCCGGAGACCCGCGAGTGCACCTCGCCGCCGCCCAGCTCCTCCGCGGTGACCACCTCCCCGGTGGCCGCCTTCACCAGCGGCGGGCCGCCCAGGAAGATCGTGCCCTGGTTGCGCACGATCACGGCCTCGTCGCTCATCGCCGGGACGTACGCCCCGCCGGCCGTGCACGATCCCATCACGGCCGCGATCTGCGGGATGCCGGCGGCCGACATCCGGGCCTGGTTGTAGAAGATCCGCCCGAAGTGCTCGCGGTCGGGGAAGACCTCGTCCTGCATCGGCAGGAAGGCACCGCCGGAGTCGACGAGGTAGACGCACGGCAGCCGGTTCTCCAGGGCCACCTCCTGTGCGCGCAGGTGCTTCTTCACCGTCATCGGGTAGTAGGTGCCGCCCTTGACGGTGGCGTCGTTGGCGACGATCACGCACAGGCGGCCGCTGACCCGGCCGATCCCGGTGATGATCCCGGCGGACGGGGCCTGCCCGTCGTACATGCCGTCGGCGGCCAGCGCAGACAGCTCCAGGAACGGCGAACCGGGATCGAGCAGCAGGTTCACGCGGTCGCGCGGGAGCAGCTTGCCGCGCGCGGTGTGCCGTGCCCGCGCCTTCTCGCCCCCGCCGAGCCGGGCGGTGGCGAGCTTGGCGCGCAGCTCCTCCACCAGCGCCAGGTGCGCCTCCTCGTTGGCCTGCCCGGCCTGGGACGCGGGATCGTCCCCGCCGCCCGGACGAACGCGCGCGGGGGCTCCCCCCTCGCTCGTCAGCTCCGGTGCCTCGTGCATCGTTGCGGTCCCCTCACCCGTGGCCGGCGGCCGCCGGCCGGACGTGTTAATGAGCGTTAACGCGCTTCCTTCAGGTTAACGACCGCTAACCCGGCTGTCTAGAATCGTTCTCATGGCCACCCGAACCGACGCCCCCACCCGCCGCGAGCAGATCCTCAAGGAGGCTGCGCGGCTGTTCGCCGAACGCGGCTTCCACGGCGTCGGGGTCGACGAGATA
The DNA here is from genome assembly GCF_045209695.1 of Streptomyces thermoviolaceus. NCBI lineage: Bacteria > Bacillati > Actinomycetota > Actinomycetes > Kitasatosporales > Streptomycetaceae > Streptomyces > Streptomyces thermoviolaceus. The sequence continues at coordinate 3,988,840 of NZ_CP109280.1, forward strand.
GGCGCCGCCGTGGGCATCAGCGGGCCCGGCCTGTACCGGCACTTCGCGGGCAAGGACGCGATGCTCGCCGAGCTGCTGGTGGGCATCAGCGGCCGGCTGCTGACCGGGGCGAAGCGGCGCGTGGCGGAGGCCGGCGGCACGGCGCGCCCGGAGGCGGTGCTCGACTCGCTCATCGAGGGCCACATCGACTTCGCGCTCGACGACCGCCCTCTGATCACCCTCCACGACCGCGAGCTGGACCGCCTGCGCGACAGCGACCGCAAGCTGGTGCGGCAGCTGCAGCGGCAGTACGTGGAGCTGTGGGTGGAGGTCGTCCGCCAGGTCCACCCCGCCCTGCCCGAGCCCGCCGCCCGGTCGGCCGTCCACTCGGTGTTCGGGCTGCTGAACTCCACGCCGCACCTGGGCCGCCGCGGCTCGCTGCCGGGCCGGGGCGCCACCGCCGAGCTGCTGCACCGGATGGCCAAGGGCGCGTTCGCCGCGGCGGGGGAGGCGGCGGAGTCGCTGGCGGCCGGCTGAGCGGTAGGACGCCTGCGCGGCCCGGGCCGGGGCAGCGGGGCTTCCCCGGCCCGGCCGTCGATCGTGACGAGGGTTACTGCCGCACCCCTTTACCCGTCCACCTACCCGCCGGTACGTTGCTGTGAGCAAGCGCTTAGACAGCCAGCCGGCGGTCCGGACGAGGTACGTGGAGGTGGCGGCGTGCGCCGTACGGTGTTCAACGAGGATCACGAGGCGTTCCGGGAGACCCTGCGCGCCTTCATCGAGGCCGAGGTCGTGCCGGTGTACGACGAGTGGTTCGCCGAGGGCATCGTGCCCCGCGAGTTCTACTACAAGCTTGCCGAGCTGGGCCTGTTCGGCATCACCGTGCCCGAGGAGTACGGCGGGGCCGGCCTGGAGACGCACAAGTTCGAGGCCGTCCAGTACGAGGAGACGGCCCGCGCGGGCGTGACCTTCGGCGGCTCCGGCGTGCACGTGCTGCTCGCGCTGCCCTACATCAAGATGCTCGCCACCGAGGAGCAGAAGCAGCGCTACCTGCCCAAGTTCGTCTCCGGCGAGGAGATGTGGGCCATCGCCATGACCGAGCCGGGCACGGGTTCGGACCTGGCCGGCATGAAGACCACCGCCAAGCTCTCCGAGGACGGCACCCACTACGTCCTCAACGGCGCCAAGACCTTCATCACCGGCGGTGTGCACGCCGACCGGGTCATCGTCTGCGCCCGGACCTCCCCGCCCACCGCCGAGGACCGCCGCTACGGCATCTCCCTGTTCGCCGTGGACACCAAGTCCGAGGGCTACGCCGTGGGCCGCAAGCTGGACAAGCTGGGCCTGCGCACCTCGGACACCGCCGAGCTGTCGTTCACCGACGTCAAGGTGCCCGTCGAGGACCTGCTCGGTGAGGAGAACCAGGGCTTCTACTACCTCGGCAAGAACCTGCCCTCCGAGCGCTGGGGCATCGCCTACGGCGCCTACGCGCAGGCCAAGGCCGCCATCCGGTTCACCAAGCAGTACGTGCAGGAGCGCACCGTCTTCGGCAAGCCGGTCGCCCACTTCCAGAACACCAAGTTCGAGCTGGCCGCCTGCCAGGCCGAGGTGGACGCGGCCGAGGCCGTCGCCGACCGCGCGCTGGAGGCCCTGGACGCCGGCGAGCTGACGCCCGCCGAGGCCGCCTCCGCCAAGCTGTTCTGCACCGAGGTCGCGCACCGCGTGATCGACCGGTGCCTGCAGCTGCACGGCGGCTACGGCTACATGAACGAGTACCCGATCGCCCGCCTGTACGCGGACAACCGCGTGAACCGCATCTACGGCGGCACCAGCGAGATCATGAAGACGATCATCGCCAAGGACATGGGTCTGTAGGACCGGGCCAGGGCCCCGCGCCCGGGATCCGGACGACGTCGGTGCAGGAAACGGCCGGTACATGAGTCAGGCACTTCGGTCCCTGCTCGATCTGCTCGACCTGGAGCGGATCGAGCAGGACATCTTCCGCGGCAGCTCCCGCCCCGCGGTCGTGCCGCGGGTGTTCGGCGGGCAGGTCGCCGCGCAGGCCATGGTCGCCGCGGGGCGCACGGTCCCCGCCGACCGGTTCGCGCACTCGTTGCACGCCTATTTCCTGCGCCCCGGAGACCCGGGCGCGCCCATCGTCTACACCGTCGACCGCATCCGTGACGGCCGCTCCTTCACCACCCGCCGGGTGGTCGCGGTCCAGCACGGGCAGCCGATCTTCCATCTGTCGGCGTCGTTCCAGGTGTACGAGGAGGGCCTGGACCACCAGGCCCCGATGCCGACCGCCCCGGACCCGGAGACCCTGCCGACCTCCCCGGAACGCCTGCGCGGCTACGACCATCTCGCACCCGAGGTGGTGGAACGCTTCCTCCAGGCACGGGAGGCCGTCGACCTGCGGTACGTCGACGAGCCGCCGTACGGGCGGTTCGGCGAGCCGCGCGAGCCGCACTCGCAGGTGTGGTTCCGCACCAACGGCAAGCTCGACGACGACCCGCTGCTCCACGTGGTCCTCGCCACCTACGTCTCCGACATGACCCTGCTGGACTCCGTGCTGCTCGCGCACGGGCGCGGCGGCTGGGCGGTCGGCGACGTGGTCGGGGCCTCGCTGGACCACGCGATGTGGTTCCACCGTCCGTTCCGCGCCGACGAGTGGCTGCTGTACGACCAGCAGTCGCCCTCCGCGTCCGGCGGGCGGGGCCTGGGCCAGGCCCGGATCTACACCCAGGACGGGCGGCTGGCGATCTCGGTGATCCAGGAGGGCGTGGTCCGCGTCCCCCGGCAGCGCTGAGCCGCAGCCGGCCCTGGACGGCCCATCCGGACCGGCCCCCGGACCAGCCCCGCCCGGCCCCCGGACCAGCCCCGCCCGGTTCTAGGCCAGCCCCGCCTGGTGCAGCAGATACGCCGTCATCGGGTCGTAGTAGCGGGGGCTGGCCACATGGTCGTCGAGCGGCACCGTCACCTGCACGGTTCCCTCGGCCTCCGCGAGGAACAGCGCCGGGTCGTTGCAGTCGGCGTAGCCGACGCTGTCCACGCCGAGCTGCCCGGCGCAGCCCGCCCAGCCGTGGTCGGCGACCACCAGGTCCGGCAGCGGGCGGCCCGCGCGCTGCAGCCCGGTGAGGATCGCGCGCATCGGCTCACCGGAGTGGGTGTGCCACAGCGAGGCACCGTGCTCCAGGACCGCCACGTCGGCGAACTGCACCACATAGCCCTCGTCGGTCTGCAGATGGTCGGGGATGACGACGATCTCGCAGCCGGCGGCGCGCAGCGCGGCGGCCGTGGCGCGGTGCACGTCGAGCAGGCCGCCGGGGTGCCCGGTGGCCAGCAGCACCCGCTGTCCGCCCTCGGCGGCCTTGCGCAGCCGGGCGGCCATCCGCTCCAGGGCGGCCACGGTCAGCTCCGGGTCGATGGTGTCCTGGCCGTGCCGGTGCTCCGGGTCGTCGCTGACCCCCACCCGCTCGGCCATCACCGCGAGCACGTCCTGCTCGTCGCTCCACCGGTCGCCGAGTTCCAGGCCCAGCCAGTAGTTGCGGTCCCCGTTGGCCAGCGCGCGGTAGTGGGCGAGGTTGTTCTCGCGCGGCGTGGCGACCTGCCCGGCGATGCGGGTCCGCACGAGGTGGTCGATGAGCGCGTCACGGCTGGGTGTCCCGGATATCGGCATGGTCCCCATTGTGAGGCAGCACCCCGCGCTCGTCCCGGCCGTCCCGGCCGCTGGGACGTGTCTCACGCCGTCCGGACGGACGACCTCGTACCGGACGCCGTCGGACGTGCCGAGGACCGTCGGACGTGCGGAGGGCCGTCGGACGTGCGGAGGGCCGTCGGACGTGCCGGACGCCGTCAGAGGTGGCGCAGGGCGAACCACAGCTCCATGCGGACGTCCGGGTCGTCCAGGTCCGCCTTCAGCAGGGCGGCGCAGCGGGCGATGCGCTGCCGGACGGTGTTGCGGTGCAGGCCGAGCGCGGCGGCGGTGCGGTCCCACCCGCCGTGCAGGGACAGCCAGGTGCGCAAGGTCTCGGTCAGCGCGGGCGTGAGAGGGGACAGCAGCGCACGGGCGTGGGCCGCCGCCCGGTCGGCCGGCACCAGCCCGGTCAGGCCGTGGCCGAGGCCGCCGTGGGTCACCAGCGCGGTGCGGGTGGCGAGAGCGCGGGCCAGGGCGGCGGACGCCTGGGTGTCGGCGGTCGGCCAGTCCCGCGGCCCGACCGGGGAGCTGACCCCCAGCGTCCAGCCCGGCACCGCGCTCACCTCGCGTCCGGCGGGCACCAGGACCCGGACCACGCCGTCGGCGAGGTCGGTCAGCGGGGAGCCGAGCGCGGCGCCCAGCGCCGAGGCGGCCACCTCGTCGGCGGCCCGCACGGCCGGGCGTGCGTGCACCACCACCCACCGGTCGGCCCCCAGCAGCGGTGCCACCTCCTCGGGCCCGGCCCCCAGCAGCAGCCGGACCAGCGCGGACGTCGGGGCCGGCCCGGTGCCGCCGTGGTGCCCGCCGGTCAGCAGGGACAGCAGCACCACGGCCACCGAGGCGACGGTGTGGTCGCCCGCGGCGCGGTGCGCGGAGGCGACGGCGAGCACGAAGCCCTCCCCGGCGCCGAGGGCGTAGGCGGACAGGTGCAGCCCGGCCACCGTGTCCGTCGCCGAGGACCGGGCCCGGCCGGTGACCGTGCGGGCCAGCGCGTCCAGTGCCTCCCGCACCGCCGGCGGATGCGGCGCGCGGCCCTGCTCGGTGAGGCGGGTGCCGTCCGGTCCGTAGAGCACGGCGCGGCCGTCCACGTGCCGGGCCAGCCGACGCAGCACCGAGGGCACCGGGCCGGGGCGGGAGGCGGCGGCCGCCAGCGACTGCACGGCCTCGGTGACCCGGCGCAGCTCGGCCAGCCGGGCCTGCGCCATCAGCTGCCACACCGCGCGGGCCACCGCCGCGAACGTGGTGTGCGGCGGCACCTCGACCAGCGGCAGCCGGTGCCGGGCGCAGGCCGCCACCAGCGCCTCGGGCACCGTGTCGTGCACCGGGGTGACACCGAAGCCGAGGGCCGCCCCGCCGGCCGCGGTGATCCGGGAGACATAGGTGTCGAAGTACGGTGACCGGTCGTCGGCGGTCGCCTCCGGCGGGATGTGCAGGCCCGCGGTCAGCAGCAGCTCGCCGCCGAGGAGATAGGGGTACGGGTCGGTCATCTCCGAGGCGTGCGCGCTGTACAGGACGGCCTCCTCCGGGCCGGCGAGCGGCCGCAGCGCCAGATCCGTGCGGGCGAGCAGCGCCGACAGCTCGACCGGCGGGGTCGGCGGGAGCGAGGGACGGGACGAGTCGGAGGGGGACCGCGGGTCCGGCATCTGTGCACATCCTCCTTTCCGGCGCCGGGGGAATGGAGGATACGTACACTTCGCAGCCGCCGTCCGGTCACCTAGTGTCGATCGGGACCGGCAGTTCCCGGCCCGGCACCCACGTCCCCGTCCGGCCCCACCGGACCGGAGCACGCACACGCCGGGTCCCCGGCCGTCGGCTGCGCGGCACCGTCCGGGCACCGGCAGACGCATCCGCACCGCCGGCAGACCGACACACCACGCGCGACCGAGCGCGGGAAGGAAGGCATGGCATGAGCAGCACCGACACGCCCCGCGGTCCCGTCGACTCCTCCCGCGTCCCGCGGTACGCCGGCCCGGCGACCTTCGCCCGGCTGCCCCGCCTCGACGAGGTCGGCCGCGCCGACGTCGCCGTGGTGGGCGTGCCGTTCGACTCGGGCGTCTCCTACCGGCCGGGCGCCCGCTTCGGCGGCAACGCCATCCGCGAGGCCTCCCGGCTGCTGCGCCCCTACAACCCCGCCCAGGACGCCTCGCCCTTCGCCCTCGCCCAGGTCGCCGACGGCGGGGACATCGCCGTCAACCCCTTCAACATCGACGAGGCCGTCGAGACCATCGAGGCCGCCGCCGACGAGCTGCTCGCCACCGGCGCCCGGCTGATGACCCTCGGCGGCGACCACACCATCGCGCTGCCGCTGCTCAGGGCGGTCGCGAAGAAGCACGGTCCGGTGGCGTTGCTGCACTTCGACGCCCACCTGGACACCTGGGACACCTACTTCGGCGCGGCGTACACGCACGGCACCCCGTTCCGCCGGGCCGTGGAGGAGGGCATCCTGGACACCTCCGCCCTCAGCCATGTCGGCACCCGCGGTCCGCTGTACGGCAAGCAGGACCTCACCGACGACGAGAAGATGGGCTTCGGCATCGTCACCTCCGCGGACGTCTACCGCCGGGGCGCCGACGAGGTGGCCGACCAGCTCCGGCAGCGCATCGGCGACCGCCCGCTGTACATCTCCGTCGACATCGACTGCCTCGACCCGGCCCACGCCCCGGGCACCGGCACCCCCGAGGCGGGCGGCATGACCTCCCGTGAGCTGCTGGAGATCCTGCGCGGCCTGGCGTCCTGCAACCTGGTCTCGGCGGACGTCGTCGAGGTGGCGCCGGCCTACGACCACGCCGAGATCACGTCGGTCGCGGCCTCGCACACCGCGTACGAACTGACCACGATCATGACCCGCCGGATCGCGGAGGCCGGCTGAGGCACGGCCGGTGCCGCAAGCGCCGCGGTGAACGCCGACGGCAGGCATCGCACGGCTGGACGACCTCTTGTGAGAAGTTCCCCCGCTCGTCACCGGCCTGCCCTACGGTGGCGGCCATGCGCCTGACAACCGTGATCGCGGCCGCCGCCGCCCTGGTGGTGGCCGGCTCCCTGACCGCCGCGGGGCCCGCCGCGGCCGGCACCGATGCCGCCGCCACGTCCCACCTGAGGCAGTCCGCCGGCCGGCCCGCCCACGCCTGCTCGCCCTCCGTCTCCCTCGACCGTTTCTCCGACGCGCTCGACAAGACGACGTACCAGGGCACCTACGTCGGCAACCTCTCCGCGCTCGCCGTGGACCGGGACGGCTCGCTGCTCGCCCTGGACGACCGCTCCTCGCTGTTCTCCCTGGACGCGAGAACCCTGCGGCCGCAGCGCGTGGTGCGGCTCGCCGACGAGCAGGGCGCGGAGCTGGACAGCGAGGGCCTGGCCGTCGACCGGGACGGCACCCGACTGATCACCTCCGAGACCGAGCCGTCGGTGCGGCGTTACACGCCCGACGGGAAACTCCTCGACCGGCTCCCGGTCCCCGACGCGCTCCGGGTCGCCCCGGCGGGGCGGGCCACGGCCAACCAGACCTTCGAGGGCCTGACCCTGCTGCCCGGCGGGCACACCCTCCTCGCGTCCATGGAGAACGCCCTCTCCGGCGACTCGCCCGACCTCGTCCGCTTCCAGACCTGGACCCGGACCGCGGGCGGCCACTGGCGGCTCGGCGCCCAGTACGCGTACCGCGTCGACGCCGGCCTCGGCGTCCCGGAGGTGCAGGCCACCCCCGACGGCCGGCTGCTGGTCCTGGAACGCGGCTTCACCGAGGGGGTCGGCAACACCGTCCGCCTCTACCTCGCCGACCCGCGCCACGCGAGCGACACCCGCCACGTCGAGAACCTGACGGGGCAGCCCGGTGTGCGCCTGATCCGCAAGACCCTGCTGGCCGACATCGCCGACTGCCCCTCCCTGGGCGCCACCGCCAAGCAGCCGCAGCCCAATCCGCTGCTCGACAACATCGAGGGCATGGCGGTCACCGGCCGTGACGGGAACCGGCTGAAGGTGCTCCTGGTCAGCGACGACAACCAGAACGACGCGCAGACCACCCGCTTCTACCACCTGCGGGTCCGCGTCTGACGAGCCCGTCCCCGGGAGTCCCGCTCCGATCCGTCTCCGGAAGTCCTGCTCCGACGAGACCGTCTCCGACAGGACCGCGGGGCGCGTGACGCCCGGCACCACGGGGCGCGTGACGCCCGGCGTGTGCCCCGCGCTCGCGCCCCTCTCGCCCTGGGCACGCCCGCGTGCGCGCCCAGGGCCCACGCATGCGCCGCCGCCCCGCCCCCACCCGTTTGTTGCAGAGGGATGAAATCCCCCTCCCCCCGCGTTGGTGCCTTGCGGCAGATCAGGACTTCCGGCCGACGGAGGGGAAGGCGTGGCAGCGCAACCGGGATGGGCACGGCGACTGGCCGGGTACGCGTGGCGGTATCCGAAGGACGTCGTGCTGGCCCTGGGGGCCTCGCTCGCCGGCATGGCCGTCACGGCCGTCGTCCCCCTCATCACCAAGGTGATCATCGACGACGTGATCGGCGCGCACAGCCGTCCCATGGCCCCCTGGGCGGGTGCCCTGATCGGCGCCGCGCTGCTGGTCTACGTCTTCACCTACCTCCGCCGCTTCTACGGCGGCCGGCTGGCCCTGGACGTCCAGCACGATCTGCGCACCGAGATGTACGCCACGATCACCCGGCTCGACGGCCGCCGCCAGGACGAGCTGTCCACCGGGCAGGTCGTCGGCCGCGCCACCAGCGACCTGCAGCTGATCCAGGGCCTGCTGTTCATGCTGCCGATGACCATCGGCAACGTCCTGCTGTTCCTGGTCTCCCTGGTCGTCATGGCGTGGCTGTCGCTGCCGCTGACCCTGGTGGCGCTCGCCGTGGCCCCGGCGCTCGGCTGGATCGCCCGGCGCAGCCGCACCCGGCTGCACCCCGCCACCTGGTACGCGCAGGCACAGGCCGCCGCCGTCGCGGGCGTGGTGGACGGTGCGGTCAGCGGCGTCCGCGTGGTCAAGGGCTTCGGACAGGAGGAGCAGGAGACCGCCAAGCTGAGCGTGGTGGGCCGACGGCTGTTCGCCGGACGGCTGCGCACCATACGGCTCAACGCCAAGTACACCCCCGCCCTGCAGGCCGTGCCCGCGCTCGGCCAGGTCGCGATGCTGGCGCTCGGCGGCTGGCTGGCGGTGCGCGGGCACATCACGCTCGGCACCTTCGTGGCGTTCTCCAGCTACCTCGCCCAGCTCGTCGGCCCGGTCCGGATGCTCGCCATGGTGCTCACCGTCGGCCAGCAGGCCCGCGCCGGCACCGAGCGCGTCCTGGAGCTGATCGACACCGAGCCGTCCCTGGCCGACGGCACCGTCGACCTGCCCGCCGACGCGCCCGCGACCGTCGAGTTCGACGACGTCGGCTTCGGCTACGACCCCGAGCGGCCCGTCCTGCAGCACCTGAGCTTCACCATCGAGCCGGGCGAGACACTGGCGGTCGTCGGCTCCTCCGGCTCCGGCAAGTCCACCCTGTCCCTGCTGCTGCCGCGCTTCTACGACGTCACGCACGGCGCCGTCCTCGTCGGCGGCCACGACGTGCGCGAGCTGACCCTGGACTCGCTGCGGGCCGCGATCGGACTGGTGCCGGAGGACTCCTTCCTGTTCTCCGACACGGTGCGCAACAACATCGCCTACGGCCGCCCCGACGCCACCGACGAGGAGATCAGGGCCGCCGCCCGCGCCGCCCAGGCCGACCGTTTCATCTCCGAGCTGCCCGACGGCTACGACACCGCCGTCGGTGAGCACGGCCTGACCCTCTCCGGTGGCCAGCGCCAGCGCATAGCCCTGGCCCGCGCCCTCCTCAGCGATCCCCGGCTGCTCATCCTCGACGACGCCACCTCCGCGGTGGACGCCCGCGTCGAGCACGAGATCCACGCGGCGCTGGAGCAGGTCATGCGGGGCCGCACCACGTTGCTGATCGCCCACCGCCGCTCCACCCTGGGCCTGGCCGACCGCATCGCCGTCCTCGACCACGGCCGCCTGGTCGACCTCGGCACCCACGACGAGCTGCAGGAACGCTGCCCCCTGTACCGCAGGCTGCTCACCGACCCCGGCGAGCTGGGCGACGTCTCGCCCGGCCACGAGCAGCCGGCCGGCCCCGGCGCGGACACCTCGGTGCGCGCCGAGCCGGACGCCGAGTTCGACGCCGAACGCGGGGTGACGCCCCGGCTGTGGACCGGCGACCGGGAGCCGCAGGACACCGCCCTGTCCGGCACCCCGGCCACCCCGGAGCTTCTCGCCCAGGTGGAGGCGCTGCCGCCGGCCACCGACACCCCCGGCATCGACGAGGAGCGGGCCGTCCGCCCCGAGAAGTCCTACAACCTGCGCCGCCTGCTCGACGGCTTCGGGCTGCCGCTGCTGGCCAGCCTGGCGCTGGTCGCCGTGGACGCCGGGATGGGCCTGCTGCTGCCGGTGCTGATCCGGCACGGCATCGACCAGGGTGTGACGAGACTGGCCCTGGGCGCCGTCTGGTCGGCCGCTGCGCTGGCCCTGCTGGCCGTGCTCGTGCAGTGGGCGGCGCAGACCGGTGAGATCCGGATGACCGGCCGTACCGGCGAGCGGGTGCTGTACACGCTGCGGCTGAAGATCTTCGCCCACCTGCAACGGCTGGGCCTGGACTACTACGAGCGCGAGCTGACCGGCCGGATCATGACGCGGATGACCACGGACGTCGACGCCCTGTCGACGTTCCTGCAGACCGGTCTGGTCACCGCGTTCGTCTCGGTGGTCACCTTCTTCGGCATCATGATCGCCCTGCTCGCCATCGACGTGCAGCTGGCGCTGGTGGTGTTCGCCACCCTGCCGCCGCTGCTCGTGGCCACCTTCTTCTTCCGCCGGGCCAGCGTGAAGGCGTACCGGCTGGCCCGCGAGCGGGTGTCGCAGGTCAACGCCGACCTGCAGGAGTCCGTGGCCGGGCTGCGGATCGTGCAGGCCTTCCGGCGGGAGGACGACGGCCGCAGCCGGTTCACCGAACGCAGCCGCAGCTACCGCCAGGCCCGCATGCGCGGTCAGCGGCTGATCGCCGTCTACTTCCCGTTCGTGCAGTTGCTGTCCTCGGTGGCGGCCGCCTCGGTGCTGATCGTGGGCGCCGGCCGGGTGCAGCACGCCACCCTCACCACCGGCGCCCTGGTGGCGTATCTGCTGTACATCGACCTGTTCTTCGCCCCTGTGCAGCAGCTCTCCCAGGTCTTCGACGGCTACCAGCAGGCGACCGTCTCCCTCGGCCGCATCCAGGAACTCCTGCGGGAGCCGACGTCCACCGAGCCCGCCGATCAGCCGCGCGCGGTGGAGAAGCTGCGCGGCGAGATCGTCTTCGAGGACGTGCACTTCGCCTACGGCGCCGGCGACTCGGGCGAGGCCGCCCTGACCGGCATCGACCTGCACATCCCCGCCGGGCAGACGGTCGCCTTCGTCGGCGAGACCGGCGCCGGCAAGTCCACCCTGGTCAAGCTGGTCGCGCGGTTCTACGACCCGACCCGTGGCCGGATCACCGTGGACGGCACCGACCTGCGCACCCTGGACCTGACCGCCTACCGGCGCCGGCTCGGCGTGGTGCCGCAGGAGGCCTACCTCTTCCCGGGCACCGTCCGCGACGCCATCGCCTACGGCCGCCCCGACGCCACCGACGCCGAGGTGGAGGCGGCCGCCCGGGCGGTCGGCGCGCACGAGATGATCGCCACCCTGGAGGGCGGCTATCTGCACCAGGTCGCCGAACGCGGCCGCAACCTGTCCGCCGGCCAGCGCCAGCTCATCGCGCTCGCCCGCGCCGAACTGGTCGACCCCGACATCCTGCTGCTGGACGAGGCCACAGCGGCGCTCGACCTGGCCACCGAGGCCCAGGTCAACCAGGCCACCGACCGGGTCGCCGGCCGCCGCACCACCCTGGTGGTCGCCCACCGGCTCACCACCGCCGCCCGCGCCGACCGGGTGATCGTCATGGACCACGGCCGTGTCGCCGAGGACGGCACCCACGAGGAACTGCTGGCCCGCGACGGCCGGTACGCCGAGCTGTGGCGGACCTTCCTGGGCGCGTCCCGCACCGAGGAGCCGGCCGGCGCGGCACGCTGAGGCCGGCCCCGCGAGCGCACGGTACGCAGAGGTCCCGCACGCGCGGCCGCCGAGGTCTCTGGGCGCGCGGCCCGTAGAGGCCCGGGGCCCGCGCACCGCGCACCCACCGGACCGGCCCCGCCCACCGCAACGACCGGACCGGCCCCACCCATCGCAACGACCGGACCGGCCCCGCCCACCGCAACGACCGGAGCGGCCGCACCCACCGCACCGGCCGGACCGGTCGCACCCCGCGGACGGCCGCGACGAGGGACACGGGGCGGGCGGCAACCGTGCGGCCCGCCCCTGCGTCCGTACCTGCGTACGCCGCTGCGCCTGACGTCCGGGGGTGACTCGTGAAGCGTGGGCTGACGCGCCGGCTGCGGGCAGTCGGCCTGGCCGTGCTCGCCGGCTCCTGGCTGCTCGCTCTCGCCCCGGCCGACGGCGCACAGGCGGCACCCACGCGGTGCCCCGGCCATCAGGTGCGGATCCTGCCGTTCTCCGCCGGCGCCGTGCATGTGTTCCGGCGCCACGGCTATGTGTGCGCGCTCACCGTCGCCGCGCGACCGGGCACCGCCCGCCCGGTGTCGGTGTCCGTACAGGCCCGCGGCAGCCTCCCGGTCTCCGCCGTCGGGCGCCGTTCCCACCGTGCCGGCCCCGTCACCGTGCACACCGGCCACCGCTGCGTCCGCGTCGCCGGGTCGGTGGGCACCCGGTCGGTGCGCAGCGGCTGGATCCTGTGCTGACGGCCGACCGGTACGGCGGCTCGTTCCCTCTGCTGACGGCCCATTAGAACGACGGCCCGTTTCCTCTGCTGACGGCAGACCAGTACTGCGGCTTGTGCCTGTGCTGACGTCCCGAAACCGTGACGTACTCCGCCGTCTCCGCACCGCATGCCCGCGCGACACGCCGGGACCCGGGCCCCACACCCCCTGGTGCGCCGACGAGTCGGGCGCTAGCTTCCGGCGCACGTCTGTCTCACAGGGAGGGTGCATGCGCACGGCGCTCAGATGGCTGCTCGCGCTCACCGTGCTCATCGGCACACTGAGCACGGCGGGGACGGCCACCGCGGCCCCGCCGGGAACCACCGGCTCCACGGCACACGACACCGGCACCGACGACATCGAGGACCGGCTCCAGGCCATCCCGGGCATGAGCCTGGTGGAGGAGAAGCCCTACGAGGGCTACCGCTTCTTCGTCCTGACCTACACTCAGCCGGTCGACCACCACGACCCGGCCAGGGGCACCTTCCAGCAGCGGATCACCGTGCTGCACAAGGGAGTCGACCGCCCGACGGTCTTCTACACCAGCGGCTACAACGTCTCCACCACCCCCAGCCGCAGCGAGCCGACCCGCATCGTGGACGGCAACCAGGTCTCCCTGGAATACCGCTTCTTCACCCCGTCACGGCCCGAGCCGGCCGACTGGTCCACGCTCGACATCTGGCAGGCCGCCAGCGACCAGCACCGCGTCTTCCAGGCACTCAAGCGGATCTACCCCCGCAACTGGCTGGCCACCGGCGGCTCCAAGGGCGGCATGACCGCCACCTACTACGAGCGCTTCTACCCGCACGACATGGACGGCGTGGTCGCCTACGTGGCGCCGAACGACGTGGTGGACGACGAGGACTCCGCCTACGACCGCTTCTTCGCCACCGTCGGCACCCGGCAGTGCCGGGACCGGCTGAACGCCGTGCAGCGCGAGGCCCTGGTGCGCCGCACCTCGCTGGAGCAGAAGTACGCCCGGTACGCCGCCGAGAACGGCTACACCTTCTCCACGATCGGCAGCCTGGACCGGGCCTATGAGGCCGTCGTCCTCGACTATGTGTGGGGCTTCTGGCAGTACAGCACGCTCGACGACTGCGACACCGTCCCCGCCGACGCCCGGCACGCCACCGACCAGGAGATCTGGGACTCCGTCGACACCATCTCCGGCTTCTCCGCCTACACCGACCAGGGCCTGGAGACCTACACGCCGTACTACTACCAGGCGGGCACCCAGCTGGGCGCGCCGACGATCCACTTCCCGCACATCGAGAAGAAGCTCATCCGCTACGGCTACCAGCCGCCGCGCAACTTCGTGCCGCGCTCCATCCCGATGCGGTTCCAGCCCTGGGCGATGCGGGACGTGGACACCTGGGTGCGCCACCACGCCGAGCACATGCTCTTCGTGTACGGGCAGAACGACCCGTGGGGCTCGGAACGGTTCCGTCTCGGCCGCGGCGCCCGCGACTCCTACGTCTTCACCGCACCGGGCATGAACCACGGCGCCAACGTCGCCGGGCTCGTGCCCGAGGAGAAGGCCCTGGCGACCGCGCGGATCCTGCACTGGGCCGGGGTCGCGCCCGCCGCGGTGGAGCAGGACCCGTCCCAGGCGCGGCCGCTGGCCTCCTACGACGCGACGCTGGACGCCCGCGACGCCGAGCGGGAGCCGGCCCTGCGGCCCTGACCCGCGCCCTGCCCCGGGCGGGGCGCCCGGCCTCACGGCCGTGACCCCGCCCGTGGGCTGCGCCCGGCCTCACAGCCGCCGGGCGCAGCCCACCAGGAGGCTGCCGCCGATCTCGACGTACAGCGCGGTCGAGGGCGGGCACTCGGCGCGATCGCGCACCGCACGGGTCACCCGGTACTCCGGCTCGCTGCGCCCCGAGCCGTCGCAGGCGGTCTCCCGGACCTGGCCACGGCCCGCGCGGTAGACGCAGTCGCCGGGGACGGTGCGCGGTCCGCCCCCGCCGCCCGGATCGCCCGGGTGCGGCGGTTCCAGCTTGCGCATGCAGGCGTAGCCCCGCGGGATCGCCACGTCACCGGCCTCGCCGCCGCCGGCCCGCTGGGGGCTGATGTGGAGCACGAAATCGGTGGTCGGCGGGCACAGCGGGCCGTCCTCGGGCCGGCCGTCGTACCGGGCGATCACCCGGGCCGCCGCCCGCTCCCCGGTGCACGGCACCTCGGTGACCCGGGTGGTGCCGAACGAGCTGCACTCGTCCACACCGAGGAACACCGCCCCGTACCCGGCGAGCTGAGGTTCGCTCGCCGGTGCGGCGGAGCCGGGCACGCCCGGCCGGCAGCCCGTCAGCAGGGCGACGAGCAGCACCGGCAGCACGCACCCCGCTCCCACCGCCCCGCTCCTGCGCATCGCCCTCCCCCTGCCCGCACCTGCGTCCAGCGTGGCCCGCGGCGACGGGCCACGCCAGGTATGAGCGGCGCTTTCGGCTCGTTGGGGGTGGTGGGGCGGGTGCGCGGCGTAGGGGTGGTACGTCCGTCGCGCGAGCCCGGCCCGCGGTCCGGCTAGTGCCGGCGGTACGACAGCCCGTACCCGATCGGGTACAGCGTCTGCTCCGGATCGTCCGCCCGCTGCACCGGCACCGGCAGCGTGCCGCGCGGCGAGACCCGGCCGGCGACGACCCGGGCGGCGGCCCGCACCTCGACGTCGGTCCACGAGTAGGCGGCCAGCACCGCGGTGGCCGCCGGGAGCTGGGCGACGTCGTACGGGTTGCGCACCGCGACCGCGATCACCGGCCGGCCCGTCGCCGCCAGCCGCTCCACCAGCGTCTGCTGGGCGCTGCCGGCCGTGACGTTGTAGGTGGCCACCACCACCGCGTCCGCGTCCCGCGCCGCCGCGACCGCCTGGTCGGTCACCGCCGCGGACGGCGCCGTGCCGGTCGGCAGGGCGGTGGCGGTGAAGCCCAGCTCGTTCAGGGCGGCGGCGAGCACACCCGTGGTCGGGCCCGTGGTGCCCGACGGGGAGTCCGGGTCGGCGCCGACGACCAGGATCCGCTGGTGGGAGCGCCGGGACAGCGGCAGCAGGTTGCCCTTGTTGACCAGCAGGGTCGTCGTCCGTTCGGCGAGGGCGTCGGCCGTCCGCAGATGCGCCTCCGTGCCGACCGTGCGGGTGACGTCCGCGCGCGTGGTGTACGGATCGTCGAACAGGCCCAGACGGGCTTTCAGCCGCAGGATGCGCAGGATCGATTCGTCCAGCCGGGCCTCGGTCAGCTCGCCGGAGCGCACCGCGTCCAGCACCGCGTGGAAGGCCACGTCCAGGGACGGCGGGTTGAGCAGCTGGTCCACCCCCGCCTTCAGCGCCAGCACCGGCACCCGGTCGTCGCCGTACTTGGTGCGCACGCCCTCCATGCCCAGCGAGTCCGTGATCACCACACCGTCGTAGCCCAGTTCCTCGCGCAGAATGCCGGTGAGGATGGGCCGCGACAGGGTGGCCGGATCGCCGGAGGGGTCCAGCGCCGGGAACTGGAGGTGCGCGGTCATGATCGAGTCGATGCCGGCCTTGATCGCGGCACGGAAGGGCACGGCGTCCAGCGTCTCCCACTGCTCCCGCGTGTGGGTGATGACCGGGAAGCCGGTGTGGCTGTCGACGGCGGTGTCGCCGTGCCCCGGGAAGTGCTTGGCGGTCGCCGCGACCCCGGAGCCCTGATACCCCTTCACCTGCGCGGCCACCATGCGGGCCACGGCGTCCGGGTCGGCGCCGAAGGACCGCACGCCGATGACCGGGTTGGCCGGGTTGACGTTCACATCGGCGTCGGGAGAGTAGTCCTGGTTGACGCCCATGGCGCGCAGTTCGGCACCGGAGATCCGACCGAGCGTGCGGGCGTCGGCGGTCGAACCCCCGGCGCCGATGGCCATGGCGCCCGGGAACAGGGTCGCGGGCTTGCCGATGCGGCAGACGATGCCGTGCTCCTGGTCGGTGGCGATGAGCAGCGGCAGTCCGCGCGGCTGGGCGAGGGCGGCCTTCTGGATGCCGTTGGACAGGTCGGCGATCTGCTGCGGGTCGCGGGTGTTGTGCGCCCAGGCGAAGTAGATGATGCCGCCGACGTGGTACTTCTCGATCAGTTCGGCGGCGGTGCGGACGCCGATCTCCTCCAGGTTGGCGTCGATGTCGGCCTGGTCGGGGTCGGTGGCCGAGTGACCGTAGACCCGCATGACGAACAGCTGGCCGACCTTCTCCTGAAGCGTCATGCGGGAGATCAGGGCGCGCAGGCTCCGGTCGTCGTGGCGGGAGGCGGCCTGGGCGGTGCCGGCGCCCTGGACGGCCAGGGCGGCGGTGAGGCCGGCCGTGGCGGCGAGGACGGTGCGCCGGGTGGGGCGGGCGGCGCCCGTCGCGGGGACGTCGGCCGCCGGGTGCGGGGGCTGTCCTGGTCTTCCAGTGCCTTCCGCGCTGCTGGTGTCGTGCACGTGCGCTCCTTCCGGAGGACTTGCGCCGGAACGTAGGGGGATGTGTGCCGGACAGCTCTGAAGGAAACTTCCGGGGTGACACCAATATCCGGGAAGTTTCTTCCGGTCAAGGGTGGCAGCGGCGTGGGCAGTTGCTCGCCGTACGCAGACAGCACAAGGCCGTCACCGGCGCCCGGGAGGTGGAAGCGCCGGTGACGGCAGGCCGCCGGCCGAGGTGCGGCAAGGAGGGCTGTCGGCGCTCGCGGCCAGCGGCGAGGCCGGCACCGCACCGTGCGGTTCCTGTGGCAGCGTGCCCATGGGACGTGGGGCGAGCGCCCCGGGTTCCCTTCCGCCCGGGTTGCTCTTCCGGGCTTTCGGTTTCTCTTCCGGGCTTCCGGCGGTGTCTCTTCCGGGTGGATCCGGGCGCAGCAGCACCGGGCCGCGCTCCGGCTCTCACGGGTCCCCTGACGGGGGACCGGGGCGGGACGCCGCGCCCTACGCCGACGCGTTGAGCAGCCGGTCCAGATGCTCCCGGCCCGCGCCCAGCAGGCCCGGCAGCGGGGCCGCCGCCTCGTACCAGCGCTTCTCGTACTCCCAGCACAGCCAGCCGTCCCAGTCGTGCCGCGAGAGCACCTCGACGCACTCGGCGAGCGGCAGCACCCCCGCACCGAGCGGCAGCGGGGTGGTGTCCTCCGCCGAGGCGATGTCCTTGACCTGCACGTATCCCAGGTGCGGGGCGAGGGCGGCATACGTCTGCTCGGGCTGCTCCCCGCCCAGCCAGGTGTGCATCACGTCCCACAGCGCGCCCGCGTTCCGGTGCCCGACCGGGCCCAGGACACGGATCGCGTCGGCACCGGTGCGGTGCGAGTCGTGCGTCTCCAGCAGGATCCGCACCCCCAGCGCGGCCGCGTCCTCGGCGGCGACGCCCAGCCGCCGGGCGGCCGTCTCGTCGCCCTCCGCGCGGGGCCGGGCCGCGTCCGCCCCGGGAAACACCCGAACATACGGAGCCTCGAGGTCGTGGGCCAGTCGCAGCAGCGCGCGGATCTCCTCCAGCACGGGCGTGTCGTCCCCGGGTGCGGCGACCCGCGCGTACCCGGCGACGCCCAGCACCTCGACACCGGCCGCCCGGAACAGCGCGGCCGCCTCGGCCCGTTCGGCCGGGGTGGCCCCGGGGTTCAGCGGTTCCTCCGGGTGGGCGCGCAGTTCGACGCCGTGATAGCCGTGGGCCGTGGCGAGCGCGACGACCTCAGCGAGAGGCAGGCCGGGGACACCGAGGGTGGAGAACGCCAGCTTCATGGGCCGACCCTAGCGCCTGTCGTCCCTCATGCCGCCGCCCTCGCAGGCCCGGACACCGGCAGTGCCGGATCACGACAGCTCCAGCCGCCAGTCCTGGCCCACCAGGTCCTTGCCGAAGGAGTGATGCGGCCGTTCGGCCACCAGAGTGAAACCGTGCCGCTCGTACAGGCGCCGGGCGGCGGCCAGGACGTCGTTCGTCCACAGCACCAGCTCCCGGTACCCGGCCTGCCGCGCGAAGTCGATCACCGCCCGCACCAGCCGGTCGCCCACCCCGCGCCCGCGCGCCTCGGGCTCGACGAGCAGCAGCCGCAGCCGGGCCGTGCTCGCGCCCTTCCCGTCCTGTACGCACATCACGCAGCCCACCGGCCGCCCCCGCGACTCCGCGATCCACACCCGCTCCCGCCGCGGGTCGTGCCGCTCGGCGAACTCGGCGACGATCCGAGCCACCAGGCCCTCGTACTCGGCGTTCCAGCCGTACTCCGCCGCGTACACCGCCCCGTTGCGCTGGACGATCCAGCCCAGGTCACCGGGGAGCGGATCGCGCAGCACCACCTCCGTGGGCGCCTGGGGCTCGGTGTGCCCGCCGTCGAGGATGCCGCGGATGGTGTGCATGGCCTCGGTCAGCCGACGCCGGTCGCGGGGCGGCACGGTGTCCAGCAGTGCCGCGACCCGCTCCCGGGCCCGCTCGTCGAGCAGCGCGGCGACCTCGCGCCCCCGCTCGGTGAGCGCGAGCCGGCGCCTTCGCTGATCCGCCGCGGACGGCTCGCGCTCGACCAGCTCGGCGTCGACGAACCTGGTCAGGATGCGGCTGAGGTACCCGGCGTCCAGATCGAGCCGCGCCCGCAGATCCGCCGCGTCCATGAGCCCGTCGTGCGCCAGCTCGTACAGCACCCGGGACTCGGTGAGGCTGTACGGGGCGTACAGGTGGCGGCCGTAGTCGAGGGCGCCGATCAGCCGGGTGTAGAAGCGGTTGAAGGCCCGGACGTCCTGGACGGTCATCGTCGCCCCCGGAGGTCTGACTCCGTCAGAGGTCGGTCTGCTTCGTCGAGCGTAGGACCGACCGGGACGCGGGGCGAGGGAAACGCCCCGGGTTCGCCCGTCAGGGGACCCAGCACCGAGCCACTGTTCGGCACCGAACTCCTCGAACCGCTCCACCTCGGTGACACCCGGCGTCGCCGCGCGGCGCAGCGAGCGGTCGTCGGCGGTCCGCGTGCGCAGCCCGCTGCACCGCCGTGCCGCACCCGTGGCCGAGCGGTCCTGCGGCGGACCGGTGTCCGACGACCAGGAGATGCGAACTCACCGCCGTCAACTCCGGACAGGGCTCGGCCATGCGGGCCGCGGCCAGGGCCGGACACCACGGGCAGCGCGGCCTTGCGCCGCCCGCGCCCCCTTCGCCCCCTCACCCCCGCGGCACCGCCGTCGACCCCCGCACCATCAGCTCCCCCCGCACCGTGGCGATCCCCCCGGGCGGCGGTTCCTCCCGGCCGGTGGCGATGCGGCCCGCGCGGGCGCCGGCCTCGGACAGCGGCAGGCGGACGGTCGTCAGGGCGGGCACCGCGTCGACACTGAAGGGCAGATCGTCGAAGCCGGCCACCGAGACGTCCTCGGGGATGCGCAGTCCCGCCTCGCGCAGGGCCGCGCAGGCGCCGAGGGCCACCGAGTCGTTGGCGGCGACGACGGCCGTCAGGTCGGGGGCGCGGCGCAGCAGGTCCCAGGTGGCCTCGTAGCCGGAACGGCGGTCGTAGCGGCCGTGGACCGTCAGGGTCGGGTCGTCCTCGAGGCCGGCTGCCGCGAGCGCCTGCCGGTGTCCCTCCAGGCGGTGGCGGGTGGTGGTGCGCTCTTCGGGGCCGGCGATGTAGCCGAGCCGGCGGTGGCCCAGGCCGATCAGATGAGCGGTCAGCTGCCGGGCGCCGCCCCGGTTGTCGAAGGTCAGGGCGACCGCGCCGGTGTCCTCGGCCGGCGGGCGTCCGCACAGCACCACGCGCGTCCCGGCGGCGGTCAGCTTGCGCAGCTTGGCGGCGATCGCCGAGGCGTGCGGCCCGTCCTCCACGGCGCCGCCGGTGACCACCACGGCCGCGGCCCGCTGCCGTTGCAGCAGGGTGAGGTAATTCAGCTCGCGTTCCGGTGAGCCGCCGGTGTTGCAGACCACCGCGAGCCGTTCCCCGCCCGCCCGGCCTGCGGAGCCGCCGATCTCGGACTGGACCGCGCTCGCCATGATCCCGAAGAACGGGTCGGCGATGTCGTTGACGAGGATGCCGACCAGGTCGGAGGTGGCGGCGGCGAGCGCGCTCGCCGGGCCGTTGAGGACGTAGTCCAGCTCGGCGACGGCCTTGAGCACCCGTTCCCGGGTGGCGGCGGCCACCGGATAGTTGCCGTTCAGCACGCGCGACACCGTCGCGGGCGAGACCTGGGCGCGGGCCGCCACGTCCGCCAGGGTCACGGTCATCTCGTCGTCCTCCGGTCGCGCAGGTCGTCTCCGGGCGGGTGCGGCCGTGGGGCGCCGGGCCTCACCGGCGACCCGACCACGGGTGACCGGGCCGCCGGTCCGACGGCCGAACGGCACGGTCCGCGCGGACTCTTGTCCCCGCCACTGCGGAGAGGTTAGCTATGGCCTCGATAGAAAGCGCTTGCTGCCCCGTGGCTCCCCGTCCGGAGGCCGGGCCCGTGCGGCGCGCGACGGCGTACGGAGGGACTGACGTGACACGCAAGACGGTGCGGATCGCCATGAACGGCGTGACCGGGCGCATGGGTCACCGCCAGCACCTGGTCCGCTCGATCCTCGCCCTGCGCGAGCAGGGCGGACTCGATCTCGGCGACGGCACCGTGCTGTGGCCGGAGCCCGTTCTGGTCGGCCGGCGCGCCCACGCGCTGCGGGCCCTCGCCGAGCGGTACGGCCTGACGGAGTGGTCCACCGACCTGGACGCGGTCCTCGCCGACGACACCGTCGACATCTACTTCGACGCGCAGGTCACCGCGGCCCGCGAGGACGCCCTGAAGAAAGCGATCGCTGCCGGCAAGCACGTCTACACCGAGAAGCCCACCGCCACCGGACTCGACGGCGCCCTTCAGCTGGCCCGGCTCGCCGAGGCCGCCGGGGTCAGGCACGGCGTGGTGCAGGACAAGATCTTCCTGCCGGGGCTGCTGAAGCTGAAGCGGCTGGTCGACGGCGGCTTCTTCGGCCGCATCCTGTCCGTGCGCGGCGAGTTCGGCTACTGGGTGTTCGAGGGCGACTGGCAGAGCGCCCAGCGCCCCTCGTGGAACTACCGCGCCGAGGACGGCGGCGGCATCGTCGTCGACATGTTCCCGCACTGGGAGTACGTGCTGCACGAGCTGTTCGGCCGGGTCACCTCCGTGCAGGCGCTGGCCACCACCCACATCCCGCGGCGGTGGGACGAGGACGGCAGGCCCTACGCCGCGACGGCGGACGACGCCGCGTACGGCATCTTCGAGATCGAGGGCGGCATCGTCGCCCAGATCAACTCCTCCTGGGCGGTGCGCGTCCACCGCGACGAACTGGTGGAGTTCCAGGTCGACGGCACCGAGGGCTCCGCGGTCGCCGGGCTGCGCCGCTGCCGCGTCCAGCACCGCTCGGCCACGCCCAGACCGGTGTGGAACCCCGACGTCCCCGCCACCGAGGTCTTCCGCGACCAGTGGCAGGAGGTCCCGGACAACACCGAGTTCGACAACGGCTTCAAGGCCCAGTGGGAGCTGTTCCTCAAGCACGTCCACACCGGCGCCCCCTACCACTGGGACCTGCTCGCCGGCGCCCGCGGCGTGCAGCTGGCCGAGCTGGGCCTGAAGTCCTCGGCCGAGGGCCGCCGCCTCGAGGTACCGGAGATCACGCTGTGACCATCCACCTGCCGGACGCGCACGGAACCCTGCGGCCCTACGAGCCGCGCACCGAACCGCTCGCCTTCTCGCCGGGCGTCCCGTTCACCTCCCGCACCGTCTTCGCCGCCGCGCACGTCGTCGCCGACCCGTACGCCGACGTCACCCCCGACTCCCCGGCGGCCGTCGACTGGGACGCCACCCTCGCCTTCCGCCGCCACCTGTGGAGCCACGGCCTGGGCGTCGCCGAGGCCATGGACACCGCGCAGCGCGGCATGGGGCTTCACTGGGCGGGCGCCGCCGAACTGATCCGCCGGTCCGCGGCCGAGGCCCGCGCGGTCGGCGGACGGATCGCCTGCGGCGTGGGGACCGACCAGATCACCGCCGGTACGCTCGACGACATCCGCGCCGCCTACGAGGAACAGCTCGCCGTGGTCGAGGAGGCGGGCGCCCAGGCGATCCTGATGGCCTCCCGGGCCCTGGCGGCCACCGCTCGCGGCCCCGAGGACTACCTGGAGATCTACGGCCATCTGCTGCGCCAGGCCGCCGACCCGGTGATCCTGCACTGGCTCGGCCCCATGTTCGACCCTGCGCTGGAGGGCTACTGGGGGTCGTCCGACCCGGATGCGGCCACCGAGGTGTTCCTGGACGTCATCGCCGCCCACCCCGGCAAGGTCGACGGCGTGAAGATCTCCCTGCTGGACGCCGGACGTGAGATCGAGCTGCGGCGCCGCCTGCCGAAGGGCGTGCGCTGCTACACCGGCGACGACTTCCACTACCCCGAGCTGATCGCCGGCGACGAGCAGGGCTTCAGCCACGCCCTGCTCGGCGTCTTCGACCCGCTCGGTCCGCTGGCCGCCGAGGCGGTACGCGTCCTGGACACCGGGGACACCGCCGGCTTCCGCGCCCTGCTCGACTCGACCGTCGACCTGGCCCGCCACCTGTTCCAGGCGCCCACCCGCTACTACAAGACGGGCGTGGTCTTCCTGGCCTGGCTGGCCGGGCACCAGTCCCACTTCACCATGGTCGGCGGCCTGCAGTCCGCGCGGTCGCTGCCGCACCTGGCCCGCGCCTACGAACTCGCCGACCGGCTCGGCCTGTTCCCGGACCCCCGACGCGCCGAGGACCGCATGAGGAACCTGCTGACGCTGTACGGGGTGGACGGATGACGACCGACGAACTGGCCCGCTTCTCGATCAACCAGATGACGGTCAAGCAGCTGTCGCTGCCCGAACTCGCCGACGCCTGCACCGAGCTGGGCGTCCGCAACGTCGGCCTGTGGCGCGAACCGGTGCAGGGACACGGCGTCGAGGCCGCAGCCCGGCTGATGCGGGACGCCGGGCTGCACGTCACCACCCTGTGCCGGGGCGGCTTCCTCACCGCGACCGACCCCGCCCGCCGTGCCGCGGCCCTCGACGACAACCGCGCCGCCGTCGACGAGGCCGCCGCCCTCGGCACCGACACCCTGGTCCTGGTCTGCGGCGGCCTGCCCGACGGCAGCAAGGACCTGCACGGCGCCCGCGAACGCATCGCCGACGCCCTCGCGGTCCTCGGCCCCTACGCCGCCGACCGCGGCGTGCGCCTGGCCGTGGAGCCGCTGCACCCGATGTTCGCCGCCGACCGCTGCGTGGTCTCCACCCTCGCCCAGGCCCTCGACCTCGCCGAACGCTTCCCCGCCGAGCAGGTCGGCGTCACCGTGGACACCTACCACATCTGGTGGGACGACCAGGCACCCGAGCAGATCGCCCGGGCGGGCGCGGGCGGCCGCATCGCCGCCTTCCAGCTCGCCGACTGGATCACCCCGCTGCCCGCCGGCGTCCTGAGCGGCCGCGGCCAGATCGGCGACGGCGCCGTCGACCTGCGGCAGTGGACGAAGCGGGTGGAGGCCGCCGGCTACACCGGCCCCATCGAAGTCGAGGTGTTCAACAAGGAGTTGTGGGCACGCGACGGCAAGGAGGTACTGGAGGAAACAGCGCGACGATTCCTCCGGCACGTGATGTGATGACCGTATGACGGAGCAGAGCGTGTCCCTGGGGCCGCTGGCGCCGGCCGGCGACCGCTGGGGGATCGGGGACGCCGTACGACCGGACCGTCACTGGGTGGAGTTGCACCCGGACGGGTTCTGCCGGCACCGGCCCGACGCCGAGGACCAGCTGATCCCGTGGTCCCGGGTCATGACCGGCATCTGGATCACCTGGGGCCGGTTCCCGTGGAACGCGGGCAGCAGGGGCAAGTACACGCTGCGCGGCACGGTCGCCGGACGGACCGCGGGCTGGCTGCACATGCTGCTGCGCCTCCCCTACGAGGAGGCCGCGCTGCGCTTCGACCGGCACGCGGGGACGTACCGGGCCATGGACGCCGTACGGCTGGAGGAGCTGTTGCGGCAGCTCGTCGCCACCGACCGGCTCCCTCTCCTCGGGGACCCGGACTGGGTCGGCCGCGCCGTGGCCCACCTGTCCGGCGGCGCGCCCACCCGCACACCCGGCGCGCTGCGGCGGGCCGTCACCGAGGCGATCGAGGCGGCCGGCGCCGCGCGCTAGCGGATCCGGTGAACACGGCAGCCGTACAACCCTTGTCGCGCCCGGAGTGTCGTACCGGTCGGCACGACGGGGATGCACGGGGGGACCACGGCACATGACGGACGAGGGCACCCACCTGGGGCCGCTGGCACCGGTCGGCAGCGGCTGGGGCTTCGGGAACGCCACGCGGCCGGGCAGCCACTGGGTGGAACTCCGCCCGGACGGGCTCTGCCACCACCAGCCGGACGACGAGGATCTGCTGATCCCGTGGCACCGGATCATGACGTACATGACTGGGATCGGCATCGACTGGAACGGGTTCGGAAGGTGGTCGAGCCACCAGACACTACCGGTCACACTGCGTCCCAAGGCCGTCCATCGGCCCGGAGGCTGGTTGGTCATGACGGTGCGCCATCCCTACGAGGACGTCCGGCTGCGGTTCGACCGGCACCCGCGGCAGTACGGGCTCGTCGACGCCGCACGGCTGGAGGAGCTGCTGGGGCAGCTCTCCGAGAGGGACCGGCTCAGTCTCCTCGGGGACCCGGACTGGCTGGGCCGTGTCGTGACACGTCTGACCGCCGGCGATCCCCGGCCGTCGTATCGCGTGCTGTGCAAGGAAGTGACCGAGGCGATCGAGGCCGCCGACGCCGCGCGCTAGGGCCTGTCGTGCGGATCGTCCCGGCGTCGCGGGGTGCGGCACGCGCATCTGCCGCGTTGTCGTCGCTCGCGCGACGATCGGCGTACGACCTCCTCCTCCGCCGTGCGGCTGCACACACCAGATCCCGTTCGGGTCGTCCGAGAGGCCCCGCACCTCGCGGCCGGGCCGATCCGAACGAAAGGTCCTGGCGCAGCCACCGAAGAAGCATGGCCGACCGTGCAACCCTTCCCGGGCGTGGCGTGTCGTACCTGTCACCGGGGCTCCTGGGGGGGGATCCGTGGGGGGATCACGAGGAGTTCCGGCACCCGGGGGAGGGAGAGAAGGGGGGGAAGACGAGGGGGCCCTGGTCGGCGGACCAGGGCCCCCTCGTCATGCCCGGCGAGGCGACGCACCGGACAAGAACAACGGTTCAGAAGAACACTCCGCACCGCAGCAGGACGTTCGCGTACGGCCGGGCCTCGCCGGTGCGCACCACCAGACGAGCGCCGCGGGACAGCTCCTTCAGCCGCTCGTGGGAAACCAGGGTCAGGCCGGGGAAGCGGTCGGCCAGCAGCGCGGCCGTCTCGGGGTTGGCCGTGCGGACCTCGCTCGCCGCGGTCGCGCCCTCGACGACCAGCTCGTCCAGCAGACCGTCCAGCACCTGAGCGAACGACGGCACTCCGGCACGAAACGCCAGGTCGACCACGCGCGGCCCGGACGGTATCGGCATGCCCGCGTCGCACACCAGCACCTCGTCGGTGTGCCCCAACTCGGCCAGCGCAGCGCTGAGATGCCGGTTGAGGATGCCTGCCTTCTTCACAGCGCCTCGACCTCCGCGGCCGTCGGGTACGACTCCTGCGCGCCCGGTTTCGTCACGGCCGCCGCACCCACCCGGGCCGCGTAGGCGGCCGCTTCGGCCAGCGGTACGCCCGTGCCGAGCCGCCAGGCCAGGGCCGCGGCGAACGCGTCGCCCGCGCCCGTGGTGTCCACGGCGTCCACCGCCACCGACGGCACCCGGGTCAGGCCCTCGGCGGACGCCACCAGGGCGCCCTCGGCGCCCAGGGTGACCACCACCGAGCGCGGGCCGCGCGCGAGCAGCGCCCGCGCCCAGTCCTCCGGAGTGGACCCCGCCTGCCCGGCGCCGAGGATGACCCGCGCCTCGTGCTCGTTGACGATCAGCGGGTCGCAGGCGTCCAGCAGTTCCTGCGGCAGCGGGCGCGGCGGGGAGGGGTTCAGCACGAACCGGCTGCCGGGCGCCAGCTGCCGCACCGCCTCCACCACCGTCTCCAGCGGCACCTCCAGCTGCGCCGACACCACCCGGGCCCGGGTGAGGAGACCGGCCGCCGCCCGCACGTCCTCGGGGGTGAGCCGGGCGTTGGCACCGGGCGAGACCACGATGCTGTTGTCGCCGGACGGGTCCACCGTGATCAGCGCCACCCCGGTCGGCGCACCGCCGGTCAGCACACCGGTGGTGTCCACGCCGGCCGTCCGCTGGGAGTCGAGCAGCAGCCGGCCGTGCGCGTCGTCCCCGACCCGGGCCAGCAGGGCCGTCCGGGCACCCAGACGAGCCGCGGCCACCGCCTGGTTGGCGCCCTTGCCGCCCGGGTGGACGGCGAGGTCGGAGCCGAGCACCGTCTCACCGGCCGCGGGCCGTCGCTCGACGCCGATCACCAGGTCGGCGTTGGCCGACCCCACGACCAGCAGGTCGTAGTCGTACATGTGTCTCCTCACAGCGGGCGGTCGTTCAACGGCGGCGCGGGGTGCCGGTCAGCCGCTGAACCCGGCCACGTTCTCCTTCGTTACCACCTTCACCGGCACCTTCACGGTCTGCTCGATCTTCTTGCCCTGGACCGCCTCGAGCGCGTTGTCCACGGCGATCCGGCCCAGCTGGGTCGGCTGCTGCGCCACCGAGGCGTACAGCGTGCCGTTCTTCACGGCGGTCAGACCGTCCGGGGTGCCGTCGAAGCCGACGACCTGCACGGACGTGCCGGCCTTGGAGCCGAGCGCCTTGACCGCGCCGAGCGCCATCTCGTCGTTGGCGGCCAGCACGCCCTGCACGTCCGGGTGGGCCTGCAGCAGGTTCGACATCACGTCCAGGCCCTTGGTGCGGTCGAAGTCCGCGGGCTGCTGGGCCAGCACCTTGATGCCCGGGTACGCCTTCAGGCCCTGCGCGAAGCCGGCGGCGCGCTCCCGGGCGGCGGAGGTGCCCGCCTGCCCCTGCAGGATCACGATGCGGCCCGTGCCGCCGAGCTTCTCGGCGAGGGTCTTCGCGGCCAGCTCGCCGCCCGCCACGTTGTCGGAGGCGACCAGCGCGTCGATCTCCGCCTTGTTGACCCCGCGGTCCACCGCGATCACCGGGATGTCCGCCTTGCCGGCGGCCTTCACCGCGTTGCTCGCCGCGTCGGAGTCGACCGGGTTGACGATGATCGCGCCCAGGCCGGCGCTGGTGAAGTTCTGCAGCTGGTTGGCCTGCTGGGAGGCGTCGTTCTGGGCGTCGGTGACGGTCAGCTCGATGCCCAGCTTCTTCGCCTCGGCCTGCGCACCCGACTTGATCTGCACGAAGAACGGGTTGTTCAGCGTGGACAGCGACAGGCCCATCTTCGGCGTGGTCGAGCCGGAGGAGGTGTGCAGCAGGGACGTCGCCGCCACCAGCGCCACCGCCACCACGGCCGCCAGGCAGTACGTCACGGCCTGCTTGCCCTTGCCGCCGCCCGGGCCGGTGCCCACGCCCGGAGCCGCACCCGCCTTGCGGCGCACCGTGTCCAGCAGCACCGCCAGCGCGATGACGACACCGATGACGACCTGCTGCCAGAAGGCCGACACCGACAGCAGGTTGAGGCCGTTGCGGAGCACCGCGAGGATCAGCGCGCCGATCAGCGTGCCCGACGCCTTGCCGGTGCCGCCGGCCAGCGAGGCACCGCCGATGACGACCGCGGCGATCGCGTCCAGCTCGTAGCCGTTGGCGGCCTGGGGCTGTGCCGAGGACAGCCGGGCGGCGAGCACGATGCCCGCGACCGCGGCGAACAGACCCGACAGGGCGTAGATGGCGAGCTTCTGCTTGCGCACCTTCAGCCCCGACAGCCGGGCGGCCTCCTCGTTGCCGCCGATGGCGTACATCGACCGGCCGATGTAGGTGCGGGCCAGCACGAACGCCGTGATCAGCCCCATCACGACCATCACCAGCACGGGCACCGGCAGCCAGCCGCCGAGCGTGTCGCCCAGATGCGAGACGGAGTCCGGGAACGCGATCGGGGAACCCTGCGAGATCACCAGGGACAGACCGCGGCCCACCGACAGCATCGCCAGCGTCGCGATGAACGGCGGCAGCTTGCCGTAGGAGATGAGGAACCCGTTGACCAGGCCGGCCGCGACACCGGTGGCGACCGCGAGGATCACCGCGAGCACCACCGGCACCCCGTGCGAGGTGGCGCTCCACGCCAGCACGGTCGCCGACAGCGCGGCCACCGATCCGACCGACAGGTCGATGCCCGCCGCGACGATGACGAAGGTGACACCGAAGGCGAGGACGGCGGTCACCGCCGCCTGCACGCCGATGTTGAGCAGGTTGTCCGTCGTCAGGAAGTCCCCGGACAGCGCCGACAGGGCGATGACCAGGACGATCAGCGCGGTCAGCGCGCCGTTGTCGAGCAGCAGCCGGCGCAGGCCGCCCGAGGCGGCACCGGCGCCCGCCCGGCTCTTGAGCGTGTCAGTGGCCACGGGAGGCCTCCTTCTCGGTGGTGGTCGTGGTGGTCGGGGTACTGACGGCGAGGGACATCACCGCGTCCTGGGTGGCCTCGTCGGCGGACAGTTCGCCCGCGATCCGGCCCTGGGCCATCACCAGCACCCGGTCGCTCATGCCGAGCACCTCGGGCAGATCGCTGGAGATCATCAGGACGGCGGCGCCGGCGGCCGTCAGTTCGTTGATGAGCTGGTAGATCTCGACCTTCGCGCCGACGTCGATGCCCCGGGTCGGCTCGTCGAGGATGAGGACCTTGGTGTTCGCCAGCAGCCACTTGCCGATGACGACCTTCTGCTGGTTGCCGCCGGACAGCGTGCGCACATGCTGGCCCAGTCCCGCCATCCGCACGCCCAGCTGACCGGCGATCCGCTCGGCGGCCCGGCGCTGCCCCTTGAGGTCCACGAGCCCGCCCCGGGAGGCGGACCGCAGCGTCACCAGGCCGAGGTTCTCCGCCACGGAGGCGTCCAGGACCAGGCCCTGCCCCTTGCGGTCCTCCGGCACGAGCCCGATCCCGGCGGCCATCGCGGCACCCACGTCGTGCCGCCGCACCGGCTCGCCCGCGACCTCGACCGTCCCCCGGTCGTAGGGGTCGGCGCCGAACACGGCCCGCACGACCTCCGTGCGACCGGCACCCACCAGCCCCGCGATGCCGACGACCTCACCGGCCCGCACCTGGAAACTGACGTCGTGGAACACCCCGTCGCGGGTGAGTCCCTCCACGCTCAGCAGCACCGGCGCCTCCTGCGCCGCCTCGGGCCGCTGACGCGGGTACTGCTGCTCGATGGAGCGCCCCACCATCAGCCGGACCAGTTCCTCCTCGGGCGTGGAGGCGGGCACCTGGCCGACGCTGCGGCCGTCCCGGATGACCGTGACCCGGTCGCCGAGCGCGGCGATCTCCTCCAGGTGGTGGGTGATGAAGACGATCCCGACCCCGTCCTCGCGCAGCGCCCGCACGATGGCGAACAGCTTCTCGACCTCCTCGGAGGTCAGCACCGCGGTCGGCTCGTCCATGATCAGCACCCGGGCGTCCAGGCTGAGCGCCTTGGCGATCTCCACCATCTGCAGCCGCGCGATGCCGAGATCACGGACCTTCGCCCGAGGAGAAACGTTCACTCCGACGCGGGCGAGGAGGTCGGCGGCCTCCGCCTCCATCTTCTTGCGGTCGATCATCCCGAAGCGGCGCGGCTGCCGCCCCAGGAAGATGTTCTCGGCGACCGTCAGATCGGGCACCAGGTTGAACTCCTGGTAGATGGTGGCGATGCCGAGCCGCTCGGAGTCCTGGGCGCCCTGGATGCGCACCTCCTCGCCGCCGACCAGGATCCGCCCGGCGTCCGGGGTGTAGGCACCGGAGAGCATCTTGATCAGCGTGCTCTTGCCCGCTCCGTTCTCGCCGAGCAGGACGTGCACCTCGCCGCGGCGCAGGTCGAAGTCCACGCTGTCCAGCGCGACGACGCCCGGGAAGGTCTTCCGGATCCCTTCGATGCGCAGCAACTCGTCCGGGTCGCTCACGGCTCGCTCCTTCGGGTGGGGGACGGCAGGGAGGGCTCGCCGCACGAACGGCGCACGACGAGCCGGGCGGGGAGAGTGACGGAGGCCGGGGTCCGTCCCTCGATGCGGTCGACCAGGGCCCGCACCGCGGCGCGCCCCAGCGCGCCCGTGGGCTGGGCGATCGCGGTGATCGGCGGATCGGTGTGCACGAACCAGGGGATGTCGTCGAACGCGGCCAGCGCGACGTCGTCGGGCACCCGCAGCCCGCGCGCCCGGATCGCGTCCAGCGCGCCGAGGGCCATCAGGTTGTCCGCCGCGAAGATCACCTCGGGCGGCTCGGACAGGTCGAGGAAGCCCTCGGTCACCCGCCGCCCGCTGTCCGCCTGGAAGTCGCCCTGCCCGGTGTACGCGTCCGGAAGGGCCAGCCCGTACTCGGCCAGCGCCGCGCGGAAGGCCGCGACACGCTCGCTGCCGGTGGTGGTGGCCGCCGGCCCCGCGATGATCGCCAGCCGCCGGTGCCCGAGCCGGTGCAGATGCGCCACCAGCTCCCGCACGGCCCGATGCCCGTCCGCACGGACCACCGGGACGTCCACGCCCGGGATCCAGCGGTCCACGAACACCATCGGCGTCCCCGCCCGCACGGCGTCCAGCATCAGCGGGGTGCCGCCGTCGGTGGGGGAGACCAGCAGACCGTCGATCCGGCGGTCCAGCAGGGTGCGGATGTGGTGGTCCTGCAGCTCGGGCCGCTCGTCGGCGTTGCCGATGATCACGCTGTACCCGAGGGCGCGGGCCTCCTCCTCGACGGAGCGGGCCAGCTCGGTGAAGTACGGGTTGAGCACGTCGCTGATGACCAGGCCCAGGGTGCGGGTCTGGTCGGTGCGCAGGGAACGGGCGACGGCGTTCGGCCGGTAGCCGAGCTCCGCGACGGCGGCCATGACGCGTGTGCGGGACTCCGCGCTGACCGACGGATGGTCGTTCAGGACGCGCGAGACCGTGGCGACGGAGACCCCTGCCGCGGCGGCGACGTCCTTGATGCTCGCCATCGCCGTTCCACCTCCTTGTGGAATCGTTTACACCGACGTGTCACGAGGGATTGGAATCGATTACACACAGCGGGCACAAGAGGTCGTTACCGGATTGTGATGGGGTGCCTGGTGTGGCGGCTTGTGCCGGATGTGGCGCCCTGTGCCGCTGCTGTCCTGGTGCAGGGGGGCGCGGGTGTCCCGTCTCCGTGCGCCGCTCGTGCGCCCGCGCTTGTGGCAGGCCTGTGACGCGAAACTGTTGCGACCGTGATGACCGTCAGTGAACATGGATATGCGAAACACTCGAGCAGGACGTTCGAGAAGAACGTTCGACAAGAGTGGTCAAGGGGAACGCTTGACGGCAGCGTCCGCAGAGGACGCCCGAAGCCGGCGCACCACGACAAGTGCGTCGTTGTTCAGAACGCCGTCACATTGCTGAAGGGGGAGGCGAGTTCGGCGTGAAGTTCGACATGGGCGCGCAGACGCTGTCGACGCTGATGAAGGATTCGCGGGGGTCGAGCGACGATCTGGGCGGGTTGATCCGTCAGCTGGTGCAGGCCGCGCAGCCGTTGGAGGGGAAGTTCAACGGTGCGGGCCGGCAGGCGTTCGACCAGTTCAAGGCGCATGCGGATCAGATCACGCAGGAGCTGAATTCGTCGCTGGCGGCGATCCTGGGTGGTCAGTCGGGCATGGAGACGGCGTTCTCGTCGGGTGACCAGGAGCAGGGCGAGAACGCGCGGCAGCAGATGAGTGCGGCGAACTTCGACGCCGCGCGGTTCCGCTGAGCCGCCGCGCAGGCCGCTGGGGGTTCGACCTGCCGGGAGGGCGGGGTCGGCCCTGACGAGCGGGGCACCCCGGGCCGTGGTGTCGTGCCGGCCGGGGTCCGTCGCTCCGATGCGCCTGTGTGCAGGCGGACGGGGTCTGTGCCATGGGCTCCCATCCCAGGGGCTTTTCGTCCATCGACCTTCAGATCGTTCAACAGCTGTGCTCCGGCGGTGTGTTGCCGTCGGAGGTCTCACGGGGAGTGTGTGTGATGGCGGGTGCCGGCAAGGATCGTCGGTCGTACGACACGACGGCTTCGGCGGATGTGCAGGGTGCGCTGCAGTCGGTGATCGGCCGGCTGGAGCAGGTGATCGGTGAGCGCGACCGTCAGGTGAAGGCGGCCATGGCCGACTTCATGGCGGACGGCGTGGCGGACGAGTACCACGGCAAGGAGCAGCGGTGGAACCGTGCCTCGCAGGAGGTGCGGAACATCATCCAGCTGGTGAAGACGACGCTGGAGAAGAACGACGCCACCGCGCAGTCGACGCTGGCGAGGGCGAAGGCCGCGGTCGACAACATCGGCTGACACCGTGATGCACCGGATGGTGTTCGGGGCGTACAGCTCTGCGGCACAGGAGGAGGGATGTGCCCGACAACGTGGGTTCCTGGAAGCCCGGTCCCAGGGTCACCGAGTTGCTGTTCGTCGACTTCGACGGCTTGACCGCTGACCCCGACGATGTCATCAGTGACGGGCTCGACGGGGGCTACCGCGAGCGTACGAAGGCGTTGCGAGAGGTGCTGCGGGATCCGGGCGAGGATCCCGCGGGACGTTTTCTGGCCTGCGTCGCGCTCACGCGCTGGGGGGATCCGGTCGGGTACGAGACGGTCGTCCAAGGCGCCGGCTCTCCGGAGTCGGTGCCATGGCGAGGTGCTGCGTACGACAGGCTGTACGGCCATGACGACACCTTCGGTGTTCTGGCCGACGCCGTGGGAGACAGCTCCGACATGGTGGAGGAACGTGGCACGGCCGATCAACGGCTGGAGGCCGCGGCGTCATTGCTGAACGTCGCGGACCGTGTCCCGTTCGACAGACATATCAGCTCTCTGCTCCACCAGGATGTGGTGGCTGCCTGCCCGGACGTCATCAAGGCGACCGTGGCGCGCGGTGTGGTTCGACTGACTGAGGAGTCTCCGCGCCATGACCTCGGCCTCCAACTGGCGTTGCTGATCGAGGCCGTGGGGCGTGTCGATCGGAGCTGGTCCGAGGAAGCCGCGTGCCACCTCGCAGCCGCGCATCCGGGAGAACGCGCGCTCAAGGAACTGTCAGCGAACCGCGATGGCCTACCTCTCGGCTGACGGGAAGTCGGACGAGTGCGGCGGCAAGCAGCAGCGGTGGAACCGTGCGTCGCAGGAGGTGCGGAACATCATCCAGATGGTGAAGACGACGCTGGAGAAGAACGACGCGATGATGCAGTCGACGCCGACGAGGGCGAAGGCTGCGGTCGCACCATAGGCTGAGACATCGGCCGAACGGCTGAGCGTTGAACGCCCGCTGGCCGGGTGGACGGCCGGCGGGTTCGCCGGGACAAGACGCGCGACGTCGCACGGATTTCGGGGGTTTGTGGGTGTCTGGCTGGGATCTGCAGCCGCAGGGTATTTCGCAGGTGTTGAAGACGACGGGTGAGGCGGCGTCGCATCTGGAGAAGTATGCGAAGTCGTACGGGGAGCATTTGACGTCGGCGGCGACGCATGCGGGGACGATCTCGGCGGATGCTCCTGCCAAGGGGGGTGAGCAGGCGCAGGGGGGTCTGGTGGCGCTTGCGTTGTCGCAGTATGCGGAGCGTGCGGCGAAGGATCTGCAGTGGATCGCGGCGCGTGCGGGCAAGTCGTTGCAGGGTGTGGTGGATGCGACGACGGCGTATCTGCGGGGGGATGAGCAGATGGCGGCGGAGGCGCAGCACAAGGCGTTGGGTGCGCCGAAGGTGGACATGCCCGGTGGTGGCGGGAAGGCGGCGAAGGCGTGATCAAGCCGGAGGAGATCCCGCAGTTCACGGGGGATCTGGATGCGCTGGAGCGGGATTGTGCGGCGCTGACGAAGGATGCGGGTCATATCCGGGGGACGGGGTCGGACGTCCACAGCCGGTTCCAGGGGTCGTCGGCGTATTACAAGGCGCCTGAGGCGGAGCAGTTGTTCGCGACGACGGTGCCGGTGAAGGACCGGGCGGGGGCGTTCGCGGACGATCTGCAGAAGGTGTCGGGCGCGCTGTCGGGGTATGCGACCGAGGTGCGTCCTTTGGTGAAGAAGCTGGAGGACCTCAAGCGGGAGGCGGTCGCGTTCGTCGATTCGGTCAAGGACGACGACGAGTGGGAGTACGACGGGGACAAGGTCGACGAGCACAACCGGATCCGGGACGAGATCACGCAGACGGTGGCGGCGTTCTGGGCGGCGGAGCGCACCTGCCACAACAAGATCACCGCGCTGTGGCACGGCACCCAGATGGTCGCGGGCGATGGTTCGGAGAAGAAGAACCAGTACGGGTTCAACGCCGAGGACCTGAAGAACGCGAAGGTTCCCTGGGGTGAGCCGGTCGAGGAGAAGCATCACGCGTGGGAGATCGGTCACTGGGTCAAGTCGTTCGTGTGGGACGGTCTGATCGTCGACGGTGTGTGGGGGACGATCAAGGGTCTGGGCACGCTGGTCGGGTTCGGTGGCTGGGAGGCGATGGGGCAGGCGTGGAAGGGTCTGGCCCAGCTCGCCACCGGTATCGCCCTGACCGCGATCCCCGGAGTGGGCGCGGCGTTCTGGACCCTGCCGGACGACAAGCTGCCCTCGTGGATCCGTGACTCGCGCACCGCGATGAAGGAGACCGGCAAGGCGCTGGTCGCCTGGGACGAGTGGGGCAAGAACCCCGCCCGTGCCGCCGGAGCGGTCACCTTCAACGTGCTGACCACCGTGTTCACCGGTGGCGCGGGTGGTGCGGCCGCGGGTGCGGGCAAGGCCGGCGCGGCCGCCCGGGCGATCTCGCTCGCGGGCAAGGCGGGCCACTTCATCGACCCGATGACCTACATCGCCAAGGGCGCGGGCGCGGGACTGTCGAAGATCGGCGACATCACCAAGGGGCTCAGGGGCGTCGGCAACATCGACATCCCCACCCTCCCGGACAACGCCATCACCCTGCCCGAAGGCACCGTCCACCTGCCCGACGGCACCGTCCACCTGCCCGAGGGCTCCCCGATCCCGCAGGGCGCGACGAAGCTGCCCAACGGCACCGTCGAGCTGCCCCACGACGTCCCCGTGCTGCCCGAAGGCACCACCAAACTGCCCAGCGTCGACGGCTCCCCGGCCCAGTACATGGACCCGCACGGCAACCTGCTCGACCACCAGGGCAAGATCGTCCAGCACGCCGACCAGACACCCGTGGACGTCGTGGACCGGGCGACGGCGAGCTCGGACGCACCGCACACCTCGTCTCCGGTCAAGGAACCGGCGATGGCCACCGCGGGCACCCACACTGCCAGTGTTACGGACACGACGGCCCACACCGGCAGCAGCACGCATGGCCACGTCAGCGATGGCACCACCACGCCCCACGGCCAGGCGGAACCACACGGCGGGTCACATTCCGAGGACGGCCGGCACAGTACGACCGGGCATGATGACAGTCCAGCGGACTCCCATGGTTCCGGCCATGACACCGACGGCACCGGGCATGACGTCAATGCCGACGATCATCATGCGCACGGTGATCACGATCAGACCGAGCTGCACCACACAGAAGCCTCTTCACCGCACCACGAGCCTGGTGCCGAGGTGCTGCCCGGACAGACGGGCGGTGCCATTCGGCCTGTGAGTGACGGCAGCGTCAACAGTTACTTGAAGAATGAGGAGTGGGCGGCAGAGGCGTACGACGCGATTCGTGAGGCGGACGATATCGATGCCATGGCGTCTCACCTCAGCGGTGTGTCGCGGTTGGACGGAAGCGTAGGATTCACCCGGGACGAGATCGAGGCCATCAAGAAGCACGTCTTCTTCGAAGAGCACCCACTGTCATCCGTGGACGGTGGAATCGTGTACGCACGCTATGATCCGAACCCGGACATGGCAGAGGCCTGGATTCGGCTGAGGTCGGGCAGGCATACGGATGCCGACCTGCTCCTGCTTGAGCATGAGCTCGCAGAGCATCGCTATTATCAGGCCAACCCGGGCTCGACATACGCTGAAGCGCACGCTGCGGCGACGAAGATTGCGGACTGGGCGAGCAACATGGAAGCGCCTCGGCGTGAGAACTACACGTGGGAGAACTGAACGATGGCCCTGTATGCGCGCGTCGAAAAGATCGAGGAAGACGACCGGAAAGCGCGCTACAAGTACACAGACATCGCGGGCAATGAACGGATGATGCTGCTGAACAAAGAAGCCGAGACGACTTCCGCCGAAGACGGGGTGGAGGACATGTTGTACCGGGCCGTGGCCAGGAAGATCGCCGTGGAGTGGGCTCGCAGCGGTGCGGCACCTGACAAGCTCATGGTGCAGTCCTGAAGGTCGTTGTTCGGGTGACCAGGCCTGCGGCGCTCGCGTTGGGCATGCGTGTGAGCCTGGAGTGCTGAGCACTGAGCATGGTGGAGGTGCGGGCTGTGCTCGAACGGCCGCGTGAGGGCCAGCCGGACGACTGGGACGTGGCCGCGGCCCGCAACCTCCGCTGAAAGCCGACGGAGTATCTGCGCCGCTACGCGCTGGGGCACACCGAGGTCGACCACGTGGAGATCACCGGACGGGAAGCCGCCGTCTTCGTCGAAGTGGTGATCACCCGACTCGGTGGTGGCCGCTTACCCCCTCTCTCGCGGTCTGTGAGTCGGTGGCCCGTGACTCGGCAGTGCGGCGGTCCCCTCTGACCCCTCATCTCACATGCGCGCCGCACGAATGACGGGTGCGGAAGGGAATCGCGCACGGCACACGCGTATCCCTCTCGAGAGATACTCGACTGGCTCACTGGGAACGGCTGGTACCGAGGCCGGGAGCTGCCGGGACCTCGGAGAGGAAGCGGAACGCCTCATCGCACTGCGGGGTGAGGATGCACAGAGCGAAAGGGACATGAAACGTATCGACATCGATGATCCAGAGGTCGACATTGATCACGATCATCGACTGACGTACGCAGAAGAGCCCTTCACCGGCGAAGTGGAAGAACACGTCGGTGAGCAGCGTGTGAGTCTGGCAACGTACGTGGACGGGTATTGCAACGGCCTCTACCGCGAGTGGTACCCGGACGGCACTCTCCGAGCGGAAGGAATCATGCGTATGGGTTCCCCTTCAGGGGAATTCAGGCGCTGGCACGCCAATGGGGTTCTCGCCAGACGAGTGATCAACAGCGCGGACGGCAGGACTCCGCTGGCGGAATACGAGTGGGACGAGGAGGGGCGTCCGACGCGTTCCTGGGAGAGGACAACATCTCGCTGAGCGACGAACCGAA
The DNA here is from genome assembly GCF_045209695.1 of Streptomyces thermoviolaceus. NCBI lineage: Bacteria > Bacillati > Actinomycetota > Actinomycetes > Kitasatosporales > Streptomycetaceae > Streptomyces > Streptomyces thermoviolaceus. The sequence continues at coordinate 4,026,487 of NZ_CP109280.1, forward strand.
CCAGCGGCAGCGTCCGATTCCCCGGTCGGCGTGCTCACCCGGCACAGGGAGTACTGGACAGTGCGCCGGCGCATCGTCGGCCGGGGCAGGACCACCTACGGCGAGGCCATGTGCCCAGGCTGTCGGGCCCTGAGCGAGCTGAAGCCTAACGGCCCGACGCGCGCTGCGCGTCGACAGTTCGTCGACTCCTCGCTCACTCCCCGGATCGCAGCGTCATCGTCACCAGTTCCCCGCCCTGGCTGATCAGGAGTTCGGGACCACAGTCTTCGTACCACCTCACCTGGCCGATGACGCCCGGCACCCGGGCGTGGCGGGCCAGCATTTCCGCCGGCACCGTCCAGCTCGGGGCGGAGTTCGGCGTGGATCTCCTGCCGCGCCGTGAGGGACCAGCGGTCCTCGCCCTGCACCAGTTCGGCTGTCAGGACGCCGCCGATCCGCCGGGCCGGTCCGCGCTCTGCCAGCAAGGAGGTGAACCCGGGCGCCCAGATCTCGCAGTCGTCGTCGGGCTCCTCCACGCTTCCGGCGTCGAGGTGCCGGCGAAGGGTTTCGATGACGGAGGAGGGGGCGGACGGGCCAAGGTCGAGGGCGAGATGCACCGCGAACAGGTCGGCCATGGACCGCACTGTACGTGTGGTCCGTGGGGCAGCCCGGTCCGGTGGCCTGCCCCCGGACCGACGGCCCGAGCCCGGTGCCGTGGAAGGAGGCAGCCTCGTGCGACGCACCGGGCGGGCGGAGCCCGCCACCCCGGACACCCCCGTGACGGTCACGGCTTCCCCACCGGCCCGTCCGATGTCACCGCCCACAGGTACCGTCGCCTCATGACCACGGATGCACATCGGGCAGGACGATCCGCATCCTCCGCCCCGGGCCGCGCCTCCCGGAATGCGCCCGGTACCGCCCCCGGCGAGCGGCGTCTCGCCGTGCTCGAAGGCGTGCTGGAGCGGATCACCTACGCCAACGAGGAGAACGGCTACACCGTCGCCCGGGTCGACACCGGCAGGGGTTCCGGTGATCTGCTCACGGTCGTCGGGGCGCTGCTCGGGGCGCAGGTGGGCGAGTCGCTGCGGATGGAGGGCCGTTGGGGGTCGCATCCGCAGTACGGCAAGCAGTTCCAGGTGGAGAACTACACCACCGTGCTGCCGGCCACCGTGCAGGGCATCCGCCGGTATCTCGGATCGGGGCTGGTCAAGGGGATCGGGCCGGTCTTCGCCGACCGGATCACGCAGCACTTCGGGCTGGACACGCTCAGGATCATCGAGGAGGAGCCGCAACGGCTCATCGAGGTCCCCGGGCTCGGGCCCAAACGGACCAAGAGGATCGCCGAGGCCTGGGAGGAACAGAAGGCGATCAAGGAGGTGATGCTGTTCCTGCAGACCGTGGACGTGTCCACCTCCATCGCGGTGCGCATCTACAAGAAGTACGGGGACGCCTCGATCTCCGTGGTGAAGAACCATCCCTACCGGCTCGCCGCCGATGTGTGGGGCATCGGCTTCCTCACCGCGGACAAGATCGCCCGGTCGGTCGGGATTCCGCACGACAGCCCGGAGCGGGTCAAGGCGGGGCTGCAGTACGCGTTGTCGCAGTCCGCGGACCAGGGGCACTGCTATCTGCCGGAGGAGCGGCTGATCGCGGACGCCGTCAAGCTGCTCCAGGTGGACACCGGGCTGGTCATCGAGTGCCTGGCCGAGCTGGCCGAGGTGCCGGAGGACGGCGGCGACCCCGGTGTCGTACGGGAGAAGGTGCCCGGGCCGGAGGGCGACGGGGGCGAGCCGGTCACCGCGGTGTATCTGGTGCCGTTCCACCGGGCCGAGATCTCCCTGTCCTCCCAGCTGCTGCGGCTGCTGCGCACGGACGAGGACCGGATGCCGTCCTTCCGGTCCGTCGCCTGGGACAAGGCGCTCGGCTGGCTCAGGCAGCGCACGGGAGCCGACCTCGCGCCCGAGCAGGAGGCGGCCGTGAAGCTGGCGCTGACGGAGAAGGTGGCCGTGCTGACCGGCGGTCCGGGCTGCGGCAAGTCCTTCACGGTCCGTTCGATCGTGGAGCTGGCGCGGGCCAAGAAGGCGAAGGTCGTGCTCGCCGCGCCGACCGGGCGGGCCGCCAAGCGGCTGTCCGAGCTGACCGGCGCGGAGGCCTCCACCGTGCACCGGCTGCTGGAGCTCAAGCCCGGCGGGGACGCCGCCTTTGACCGGGACCGGCCGCTGGACGCCGACCTGGTGGTCGTGGACGAGGCGTCCATGCTGGACCTGCTGCTGGCCAACAAGCTGGTCAAGGCCGTGCCGCCGGGCGCCCATCTGCTGTTCGTGGGGGACGTGGACCAGTTGCCGAGCGTGGGCGCCGGAGAGGTGCTCAGGGACCTGCTGGCCGAGGAGAGCCCGGTCCCCGCGGTCCGGCTCACGCGGGTGTTCCGGCAGGCCCAGCAGTCCGGTGTGGTGACCAACGCGCACCGGATCAATGCCGGCCGTCACCCCGTCACCGAGGGCATGAAGGACTTCTTCCTCTTCGTCGAGGACGACACCGAGGCGGCGGGCCGGCTCACCGTGGACGTGGCGGCGCGCCGGATCCCGGCACGCTTCGGGCTGGACCCGCGGCGGGACGTGCAGGTGCTGGCGCCGATGCACCGGGGACCGGCCGGCGCGGGCGTCCTCAACGGGCTGCTGCAGCAGGCGATCACACCGGGCCGCCCGGACGTGCCGGAGAAGCGGTTCGGCGGCCGGGTCTTCCGGGTCGGCGACAAGGTCACCCAGATCCGCAACAATTACGAGAAAGGGACGAACGGGGTCTTCAACGGCACTGTCGGGGTGGTCACCTCGCTCGACCCGGTCGAGCAGCGGCTGACGGTGCTGACGGACGAGGACGAGGAGGTGCCGTACGAGTTCGACGAGCTGGACGAGCTGGCGCACGCCTACGCGGTCACCATCCACCGTTCGCAGGGCAGCGAATACCCGGCCGTGGTCATCCCGGTGACCACCGGCGCCTGGATGATGCTCCAGCGCAATCTGCTCTACACGGCGGTGACCCGGGCCAAGAAGCTGGTCGTGCTGGTCGGCTCCCGCAAGGCCATCGGCCAGGCGGTGCGCACGGTGTCGGCGGGACGGCGGTGCACCGCGCTGGACTTCCGGCTGGCGGGCGGCTGACGACGAGGCGCGGCGGCTGACGATCCGTGTCCTGAAGCGGGCGAAGCGTGCACAGTGCCTCGCGTGAGACCCCATCTGGTGTCAATCCTCCGGATCGCCCTGAGAGGTCCGGTCGCACGGCACAATGATCGATCATTCGAGTCGCAAAGGTCACACAGCCCTTCCCGTGGCCGGGGGAAGGGGGCAGGATGAGCAGGTTGGCGGCACTCAGTGCCGTCGATTTCCCAGTGGTCGACCCCGAGTGCACTCTCCTGAGCCAAATGGGGGATGGTAGAGACAGTCAGGGCACCTCGAAGATGAGGCACTACGTCGGTGAGGGAAGACGTGAGCGACAACTCTGTAGTACTGCGGTACGACGGCAGCGAGTACACCTACCCGGTGGTCGACAGCACCGTCGGCGACAAGGGCTTCGACATCGGGAAGCTCCGCGCCCAGACCGGTCTGGTGACCCTGGACAGCGGGTACGGGAACACGGCCGCGTACAAATCCGCCATCACCTACCTCGACGGCGAGCAGGGCATCCTCCGGTACCGCGGCTACCCGATCGAGCAGCTGGCCGAGCGCTCCACCTTCCTGGAGGTGGCGTACCTGCTGATCAACGGTGAGCTGCCGACCGTCGACCAGCTCTCCGCCTTCAAGGACGAGATCACGCGGCACACCCTGCTGCACGAGGACGTCAAGAACTTCTACAAGGGCTTCCCGCGCGACGCCCACCCGATGGCCATGCTGTCGTCGGTCGTCTCGGCGCTGTCCACCTTCTACCAGGACAGCCACAACCCGTTCGACGAGCAGCAGCGCAACCTCTCGACCATCCGCCTGCTCGCCAAGCTCCCGACGATCGCGGCCTACGCCTACAAGAAGTCGGTCGGCCACCCGTTCGTCTACCCGCGCAACGACCTCGGCTACGTCGAGAACTTCCTGCGCATGACCTTCTCGGTCCCGGCCCAGGAGTACGAGCTGGACCCGGTGGTCGTCTCCGCGCTGGACAAGCTGCTGATCCTGCACGCCGACCACGAGCAGAACTGCTCGACCTCCACGGTCCGCCTGGTCGGCTCCTCGCAGGCCAACATGTTCGCGTCCATCTCCGCCGGCATCAACGCGCTGTGGGGTCCGCTGCACGGCGGCGCCAACCAGTCGGTGCTGGAGATGCTGGAGGGCATCCGCGACTCCGGCGGCGACGTCGACGCCTTCATCCGCAAGGTGAAGAACAAGGAGGACGGCGTCCGCCTGATGGGCTTCGGCCACCGGGTCTACAAGAACTTCGACCCGCGCGCCAAGATCATCAAGGCTGCCGCGCACGACGTGCTCTCGGCGCTGGGCAAGGAGGACGAGCTTCTCGAGATCGCCCTCAAGCTGGAGGAGCACGCGCTGTCCGACGACTACTTCGTCGAGCGCAAGCTGTACCCGAACGTCGACTTCTACACCGGTCTGATCTACCGGGCCATGGGCTTCCCGACCGAGATGTTCACGGTCCTGTTCGCCCTGGGCCGTCTGCCGGGCTGGATCGCCCAGTGGACCGAGATGATCAAGGAGCCGGGTTCCCGGATCGGTCGTCCGCGCCAGATCTACACCGGCGTGGTCGAGCGGGACTTCGTCCCGGTCGAGGAGCGCTGAGGTCCGGCATCGTCGTGGGGCCCCGCACCCGCCGTACCGGCGGGTGCGGGGCCCCGGCGTTTTCGCGGCCGTCGTCGTCCGTCGTGGTGACCGGCCTCGTCCGTCGTCGAGCCGCGCGCGGACAGCGGCCGGGCGGAGCGGACAGCGCGGGCAGAGCGGAAGGCGCCCCGGGCGCGCCGGTCCCCCCACGGGCCGACGGCCAGGGCGCCTTCCCATGTCCCGGTGCGGATTCCCCCCACGGGATCCGGGCCGGGCGTCTGTGTGGACCAGCGCCTGAATCGCTGTACTGCATGTCCTGCATGCCGTGCACATGCGTGCGATCTGCCGGGACAGCGCACGCCCGGGAGGGCCGCTCAAAGCTTCCCTGCGTACGTGCCCCGGCACCGCAGCTTCGGGGAAGTCCCCCAAGACATCCCCGACTGTCAGTACGCGCCCCCCAAGACGCTTCCTGACATCGCCAACTTAGACCTTTGAACCCCTTCGATGGTTACGTTCATTCCACTGTGATCTGTGTCTCTTGCGCATGCCGGCGATGCGCAACAGAAGTGCGATGGCGATCGAGGCCCAAGCGTAGGAAAGATGCGCGGGGTTTGTGAAGAGGTCATGTGAGGTCAGGACCGATTCTTGAGAATATGCGCCCCCGGTTCCCCGAGGGCGCATCGTTCTGCCCGCGCACCCGTCGCGGCCGGCTTCGGGTGCGCGGGCTCAGCGGAAGCGGCGCAGCCGCAGGCTGTTGCTCACCACGAACACCGAGGAGAACGCCATCGCGGCCCCCGCGATCATCGGGTTGAGCAGGCCGGCGGCGGCCAGCGGCACAGCGGCCACGTTGTAGCCGAAGGCCCAGACCAGGTTGCCCTTGATCGTGCCCAGGGTCCGCCGGGAGAGCCGGATGGCGTCCGCGGCCACCCGCAGATCGCCGCGCACCAGCGTCAGATCGCCGGCCTCGATCGCGGCGTCCGTGCCCGTGCCCATCGCCAGGCCCAGGTCGGCGGTGGCGAGCGCGGCGGCGTCGTTCACGCCGTCACCGACCATGGCCACCGTCCGTCCCTCGGCCTGCAGCCGCCGGACGGCCTCCACCTTCTCCTCGGGCAGCACCTCGGCGACGACGTCGGCGGGGTCGATGCCGACGGTGCGCGCCACCGACTCGGCCACCGCCCGGTTGTCCCCGGTCAGCAGGACCGGCCGCAGGCCCAGCTCCCGCAGCTGCCGTACGGCCTCGGCGCTGGTGTCCTTCACCGCGTCCGCCACGGCGACGACGCCCCGCGCGGCCCCGTCCCAGCCGACCACGACGGCCGTCCGGCCGGCTTCCTCGGCCTCCCGGCGGGCGCGGGCCACGTCCTCGGGCAGCTCGTCGAACAGCCGCCCCACGGCCACCTCGTGCCCCTCCACGCGCCCGCGCACGCCCCGTCCGGGGACGTTCTCGAAGTGCTCCACCGTGGGCAGCGGGCCGACCGCCTGCTCGGCGCCGGCAGCGATCGCGCGGGCCACGGGATGCTCGGAGGCGTGCTCCAGGGCGCCCGCCAGCCGCAGCAGTTCCTTGTCGTCGGTGCCTTCGGCGGCGTGGACCTCCTGCAGGGTCATACGGCCGGTGGTGACCGTTCCGGTCTTGTCCAGGACGATGGTGTCCACGCGCCGGGTGGACTCCAGCACTTCCGGGCCCTTGATGAGGATGCCGAGCTGGGCGCCCCGGCCGGTGCCGGCCATCAGCGCGGTCGGCGTGGCCAGTCCCAGCGCGCACGGGCAGGCGATGATCAGCACCGCGACGGCCGCGGTGAACGAGGCGGTCACGTCACCGCTGACGAACAGCCAGCCCACCAGGGTGCCCAGGGCGATGAGCAGCACCACCGGCACGAAGACCGCGGAGATCCGGTCGGCGAGCCGCTGCACCTGCGCCTTGCCGTTCTGCGCGTCCTCCACCAGCTTCGCCATCCGCGCCAGCTGGGTGTCGGCGCCGACCCGGGTGGCCTCGACCACCAGCCGGCCGCCCGCGTTGACCGTGGCGCCGGTGACCGCGTCGCCCACGCCCACGTCCACCGGCACCGACTCGCCGGTCAGCATGGAGGCGTCGACGGCCGACGCGCCCTCGACGACCGTGCCGTCGGTGGCGATCTTCTCGCCGGGGCGGACGACGAACCGGTCCCCGACGGCCAGCGCCGACACCGGGATCCGCACCTCCCGGCCTCCGCGCAGCACGGCGACGTCCTTGGCGCCCAGCTCCAGCAGCGCCCGCAGCGCTGCACCCGCACGCCGCTTGGAGCGGGCCTCCAGATACCGGCCGAGCAGGATGAACGCCACCACGCCGGCGGCGACCTCCAGATAGATCGTGGAGGCGGCGTCCATCCGGGAGACGGTGATCCGGAACTCGTCGTGCATGCCGGGCCGGCCCGCGTCGCCGAGGAACAGCGCCCACAGCGACCAGCCGAACGCGGCCAGCGTGCCGATCGAGACCAGCGTGTCCATGGTGGCCGCGCCGTGCCGGGCGTTGGTGAACGCCGCCCGGTGGAAGGGCAGGCCGCCCCAGATCACGACCGGTGCGGCCAGGGTCAGGGCGAGCCACTGCCAGTTGTCGAACTGCAGGGCCGGGACCATGGACAGCAGCACCACCGGAGCGGCCAGCACCGCGGAGACGACCAGCCGCTGCCGAGCCGCGGCCTGCTCCGCCTCCGCCGCCGACGGCGCCGTCAAGGCTCCGGCCGGCGTCTGCTCGGGCTGCGGTTCGGGCTCGGGCGGCGGGGGCTCCTCGGCGGTGTAGCCGGTCCGCACCACGGTGTCGATCAGATCGGCGACCTCTACCCCCGGGGGGTAGCTGACCTTGGCTTTCTCTGTCGCGAAGTTCACCGTGGCGGTGACGCCGTCCATCCGGTTGAGCTTCTTCTCCACGCGGGCCGCGCACGACGCGCAGGTCATCCCGCCGATGAGCAGCTCGACCTCACGGGTCCCGGCGTCCGGGGACGCCGCGGTGGGGGTGCTGCTGGTGCTGCTGGTGCTGCTGGTCATGTCCGCTACTCCAGACGAACGGACCGGACCGTCCACAACCAGTATCGGCTGCTCACCACGGTCCGGTGCCGGCGGATGATACGACGCGCGCACGGTTCGGCGCGGGCGCGTCGCGCGGGGGTCAGGCGCGGCCGACGAGCTCGAAGCCCGCCTCGTCCACGGCGGCGCGCACCGCCTCCTCCTCGAGCGGCGCCGCCGAGACGACGGTGACCTCACCGGTCGAGGCCACCGCCTTGACGGAGCTGACGCCGGGCAGCGCGGAGATCTCGGTGGAGACGGCGCCCTCGCAGTGGCCGCAGCTCATCCCGCTCACCTTGTAGACGGTGGTCACGGTGGTCATGTCGCTCTCCTCGAAGGTCACGTGTGGGACCGGCGGGACTGGGGCTGCGCGCCCGTCCGGACACGCCCCGGGTACCCGCACACGCCCGACTATACCCCTAGGGGGTATGGGTTTCCAAAAGTGGCGCGTGCACATGCTCCGGGCATGCCCCGATGCCCCGATGCGCTCCGAGACGCAGTCAGCCGCGGGCGCGGGCGCCCCCAGGGGCGCCGCCGACGTGCGCACCGCGCCCAGTGGTTAGCGTGGCGTCCGCACACGGTGACCGGGGAAAGCGAGGCGGCGGATGCGCGCGGTGGTGTTCGAGCGGTACGGGGAGCCCGCACAGGTGCGCGAGGTGCCCGACCCCGTGCCCGCGGAGCACGGAGTCGTGGTGCGGGTCGAGGCCAGCGGGCTGTGCCGCAGCGACTGGCACGGCTGGCAGGGCCACGACCCGGACATCACCCTGCCCCATGTGCCCGGCCACGAGCTGGCCGGGGTGGTGGAGGCCACCGGTGCCGGGGTGACCCGTTGGCGGCCCGGCGACCGTGTGACCGTGCCGTTCGTCTGCGCTTGCGGATCCTGCGCCGCCTGTGCGGCCGGCGACCAGCAGGTGTGCGAACGGCAGACCCAGCCCGGCTTCACCCACTGGGGTTCCTTCGCCCAGTACGTCGCGCTCGACCACGCCGACATCAACCTCGTCGCCGTGCCCGAGCGGCTCTCCTTCGCCACGGCCGCCGCGCTCGGCTGCCGGTTCGCCACCGCCTATCGTGCGGTCGTCCAGCAGGGGCGGGTGGCCGCCGGGCAGTGGGTGGCCGTGCACGGCTGCGGGGGAGTGGGGCTGTCCGCGGTGATGATCGCGGCCGCGTCCGGGGCGCGGGTGGTCGCCGTCGACGTCTCGCCGCGCGCCCTGGAGCTGGCCCGTGACTTCGGCGCCGCCGCCTGTGTGGACGCCTCGGCGGCGCCGGATGCGGCTGAGGCGGTCCGCGAGATCACCGGTGGCGGCGCCCATGTCTCCCTGGACGCGCTCGGCTCGCCCGTCACCTGTGCCGCCTCGGTGAACGGCCTGCGCCGCCGCGGCCGCCATGTGCAGGTCGGCCTGCTGCCCTCGGCCGACGGCACCACCCCGGTCCCCATGGCCCGCGCGATCGCTCTGGAACTGGAGATCCTCGGCAGCCACGGCATGGCCGCGCACGCCTACCCGGAGATGCTGCGCCTGGTCGCGGAGGGCGTCCTGCGGCCCGATCTGCTGGTGACCTCGGTCATCGGGCTGGACGCCGCACCGGAGGCGCTCGCGGCGATGGGCACGGCCGCGGGTGCGGGGGTCACGGTCGTCGAGCCGTGGCGTTGAACCGGTACCGCCGCCGACGCCATCCGGGTGCGGACGCCCCGCCGACGTCGCCCGCCCGGCACGGCCGAGGCCGCGCCGCTCCCCGTCTCCGGTTCGCCGCCCGCACATCGAAACCCCTCGTTACTCGTCCGTATGTCCGGACAATCCGTTGACAGGTGTTCTGATCCGGCATTAGAACCGTGGGAGTCGAAACCCGGCGGTGTCACCGGGCAGTCGACGCGAGGGGAGACCGATGCCCGACGACCCGGCCGCCGCGCGCGGTCACGACGCGTCCCCTGCCGTGGGGCGCACGGACGGACGCACGCCCCTCGCGCGCGACGGCGCTCGGCGCGCCGCCCCGGCACCCGGCGGTTGTACCGTGCAGGTACACCGCGGCACGGCGGACGACGACCCCAGGACACCGGGCGGTGGACGGAATCCGGGTGCGGGTACCCGGTCGTCCCGAGGCGCCCGGCCCCTGATCGCCTCCGGCGCGGCAGGCCGCTTCGCCCTGGCAGGAGCGAAGGCGAGCGCAGACTCCCCGCCCGTCACGGCCCCGCGCCGGAGGTGCCCGCCGACCCCGTGCTCGTCCCGGACCGTCCGCGCGCACACGACCGTCCGCCCGCGTGCGGCCGGGCGCAGACGCGCAGCCGCGTGCCTGCGGGCAGCCGCGCGCCCGTGCGCAGCCGTGTGTGCGCGGACGGGCCGCAGGAGCAGCCGCCCGCACGGCGCGCCGGTGCCCCTGTGCCCACCCATGTGTCTACGCGGCGGCCGAAACCGCAGACACAGTGTCGGGCGCGTTCCGGGGCCGCGGACTGCTGGGATGTAAGGGTGGCCGAGACCGGGACCGGACGGTCGCCGGCCGAGGCCCACGAGCGTTGTGAACGGCACCTGCCGGCCCGAGGCCGCCATCTGCGAAGGAGTGACCCGGCATGACGAAGATCGTCAACCACTGGATCGGCGGGAAGACCGTCGAAGGCGCCTCGGGGACCTATGGGCCGGTCACGAATCCGGCCACCGGCGAGGTCACCACCAAGGTCGCCTTCGCCACCGTGGACGAGGTGGACGCGGCGGTGGCCGCCGCCAAGGAGGCGTTCACGACCTGGCGGCACTCCTCGCTCGCCCAGCGGACCAGCATTCTCTTCCGGTTCCGTGCCCTGCTGGACGCTCACCGCGAGGAACTGGCCGAGCTGATCACCGCCGAACACGGCAAGGTGCACTCCGACGCGCTCGGCGAGGTCGCGCGCGGCCTGGAGATCGTCGACCTGGCCTGCGGCATCCCGGTGCAGCTCAAGGGCGAGCTGTCCACCCAGGTCGCCACCCGGGTCGACGTCGCCGCGATCCGGCAGCCGCTCGGTGTCGTCGCCGGCATCACGCCGTTCAACTTCCCGGCGATGGTGCCGATGTGGATGTTCCCCATCGCCATCGCCTGCGGCAACGCCTTCGTGCTCAAGCCCAGCGAGAAGGACCCGTCGGCCTCCCTGAAGCTCGCCGAGCTGCTGGCCGAGGCCGGGCTGCCCGACGGCGTGTTCAACGTCGTCCAGGGCGACAAGGTGGCCGTCGACCGCCTGCTGGAGCACCCGGACGTCGCTGCGGTGTCCTTCGTGGGCTCCACCCCGATCGCCCGCCACATCCACGCCACCGCCTCCGCGCACGGCAAGCGGGTGCAGGCCCTCGGCGGTGCCAAGAACCACATGCTGGTCCTGCCGGACGCCGACCTGGACGCCGCCGCCGACGCCGCCGTCTCCGCCGCCTACGGCTCGGCGGGAGAGCGTTGCATGGCCATCTCGGCGGTCGTCGCGGTCGGCTCGATCGGCGACGAGCTGGTGGCGAAGATCCGTGAGCGCGCGGAGAAGGTCAAGATCGGCCCGGGCGACGACCCGTCCTCCGAGATGGGCCCGCTCATCACCGCCGAACACCGCGACAAGGTGGCGTCCTACGTCAAGGGCGCCGCGGACGAGGGCTGCGAGGTGGTCCTCGACGGCACCGGCTTCACCGTGGAGGGCTACGAGAACGGTCACTGGATCGGGCTGTCGCTGCTGGACCGGGTGCCGACCACCGCCAAGGCCTACCGGGACGAGATCTTCGGCCCGGTGCTGTGCGTGCTGCGGGCGGAGACCTACGAGGAGGGCGTGGCCCTCATCAACGCCTCCCCGTTCGGCAACGGCACCGCGATCTTCACCCGGGACGGCGGCGCGGCCCGCCGCTTCCAGCTGGAGGTCGAGGCCGGCATGGTCGGGGTCAACGTGCCGATCCCGGTGCCGGTGGGCTACCACTCCTTCGGCGGCTGGAAGGACTCCCTCTTCGGCGACCACCACATCTACGGCAACGACGGAACCCACTTCTACACCCGCGGCAAGGTGATCACCTCCCGCTGGCCCGACCCGTCCGAGACCCCGGCCGGTGTCGACCTCGGATTCCCGCGCAACCACTGACCGGTTCACCGCTCGCCGTCGCGGCCGTCCGGACTCCGGACGGCCGCGCACGTTCGTCCGGACGCCCGCCTGTGGCGACCGTGCCCGCGCCGTGCCGCCTGCGGACGACGCGACGGCGTCGTGCACAGGCCGACACGGTGGAGTCGTCCACAGGCCGGGGGCGGCTGAGTCGTCCACAGGGCGACGCAGCGGAGTTGTCCACAGGCGGCCGCCGATGTCCGCGGCGGACCGTACCGTTGACCCATGGATCTTCGTTGGCCCGGTTCGCGCGGGCTGCTGCGCGCTCCCCGGCGGCTGCTCGCCGCCGGGGCCGCCGCCCTGCTGCTCGCCGGGGCGGGGACGTGGACGGCCGCCTCGCTCGACGACCCGCCCGCGGTGCACCGCACCGACCGGACGCTGAGCACGGCCGCCGGAGTCCGCCTGGACACCTCGTACTTCACCCCGGCCGGCACCGGCCGCCACCCCGCCGTCCTCCTGGCCCACGGCTTCGGCGGCAGCAAGGACGACATGCGGCGACAGGCCGAGGACCTGGCGCGCGACGGATACGCCGTGCTGACCTGGTCCGCGCGCGGCTTCGGCCGGTCCACGGGAAAGATCGGGCTGAACGACCCGTCCGGCGAGGTCGCCGACGTCACCGAGCTGATCGACTGGCTGGCCCGGCAGCCGCAGGTCCGGCTGGACCGGCCCGGCGACCCGCGCGTGGGCGTGGCCGGCGCCTCCTACGGCGGCGCCGTCGCCCTGCTCGCCGCGGGCCACGACCGCCGGGTGGACGCCATCGTCCCGCAGATCACCTACTGGAACCTCGCCGACGCCCTGTTCCCGAACGGCGTCTTCAAGAAGCTCTGGGCGGGAGTCTTCGTCAACTCCGGCGGCGGCTGCACGGCGTTCGAACCCGAACTGTGCCGCATGTACCAGCGCGTCGCCCGGTCCGGGCAGCCGGACGCGGACGCCCGCCGGCTGCTGCAGGAGCGCTCCCCGTCGGCCGTGGCCGGCCGGATTAGGGTGCCCACCCTGCTCGTGCAGGGCCAGGAGGACTCGCTGTTCCCGCTCGCACAGGCCGACGCCGCCGCCCGGGCCGTCCGGGCCAACGGCGCCCCCGTCGACGTCGACTGGATCGCCGGTGGCCACGACGGCAGGGACCTGGAGACCGACCGCGTCCAGGCCCGGACGAAGACCTGGTTCGACCGGTACCTCAAGGGCGACACGTCCGCCGGCACCGGCCCCGCCTTCCGCGTCACCCGCACCTCGGGCGTCGACTCCACCGACGGCGCGGCCGTGCTGCGCGGCGCGACCGCGCCCGCCTACCCAGGACTGGCGAGCGGCCCGCGCTCCATCCCGCTGACCGGCCCGGCCCAGCACGTCGCCAACCCCGCCGGAGGCTCCCCACCCGCCGTCTCCGCCCTGCCCGGCCTCGGCGACACGGGCGGCTCGCTCGCCCGGCTGTCCGCCCTCGGCGTCGGCGCGGCACTGGACTTCCCCGGCCAGTACGCCCGCTTCGACACCGCACCTCTGCGCAGCGACCTGCGGATCACCGGATCGCCCACGGTGACCGTCCACATCGGCGCCACCAGCGACGACGCGGTGCTCTTCGCCAAGCTCTACGACGTCGCACCGGGCGGCGGCCGGCCCGTGCTGCCCGCCCAGCTGGTGACACCCGTGCGTGTGACGGGCGCGAAGACCGGCAAGGACGTCACCCTCACCCTCCCCGCGATCGACCACGAGGTGCTCAAGGGCCACCGCCTGCGCCTGGTCCTCGCCTCCACCGACCTCGGCTACGCCTCCCCGGCCGCCCCGGCCACCTACACCGTCTCCCTGAAGAGCGACCTGACGGTACCCACGGCACCCTCGGTGACCACGGCACCCGCCCCGCTGCCCGCGTGGGTGTGGTGGCTGCCCGCCGCCGGTGCCGTGCTCGCCCTCGCCCTGGTCCTGACCGCCCGGCGCCGCGCCGATGTCACCCCGGCCCCCGACCCCGCACTCGCCGACGTCCCCCTGCAGATCACCGGCCTGACCAAGCGCTACGCCCGATCGGCCGACCGGTACGCCGTCCGCGACCTGTCCTTCCGGGTGGAACGCGGCCAGGTCCTCGGCCTGCTCGGCCCCAACGGCGCCGGCAAGACCACCACACTCCGCATGCTCATGGGCCTGATCCGGCCGGACGGTGGCGAGATCCGCGTCTTCGGGCACGCTGTGCGGCCCGGCGCACCCGTGCTGTCCCGGGTCGGTGCCTTCGTCGAGGGAGCCGGGTTCCTGCCCCACCTGTCCGGCCGGGACAACCTCCGCCTGTACTGGCAGGCCACCGGACGGCCCGCCGAGGACGCCCACCTGGACGAGGCCCTGCGGATCGCCGGCCTCGGCGAGGCTCTCGAACGCCCGGTGCGCACCTACTCCCAGGGCATGCGCCAGCGCCTGGCCATCGCCCAGGCCATGCTGGGCCTGCCCGACCTGCTGATCCTCGACGAGCCCACCAACGGCCTCGACCCGCCCCAGATCCGCGAGATGCGCGAGGTGATGATCCGGTACGCGGCCGGCGGACGGACGGTGATCGTCTCCAGCCATCTGCTGGCCGAGGTCGAACAGACCTGCACCCACCTGGTCGTCATGGACCGCGGACGGCTGGTCCAGGCCGGCCCGACCGGCGAGATCACCGGCAACGGCGACACCCTGCTCGTGGGCACCGCCGCGCCCGTGGAGCAGCCGGTGCTGGACAAGATCGCGGCGCTGCCGCAGGTGGCCTCCGCGGTCCGCACCGAGGACGGCCTGCTGGTCCGCCTGGAGTCCGGCGGCACCGCCGACGGTCTGGTCGTGGAGCTGGTCCGGCTGGAGGTGCCGGTGACGTCCCTCGGTCCGCACCGCCGCCTGGAGGACGCCTTCCTCAGCCTGATCGGAGGATCCGCGTGAGCACACCCACCGAGGGCACCGAGCCCGTCGAGGCGGCCCCGGGCTACCGTCCGGGCCGTACCCTGCCGCTGCGGGTCGAGCTGGTGCGGCAGCTCGGGCGCCGCCGCACCGCGGTCGTGTTCGGCCTGCTCGCCGTGCTGCCGTTCGTGCTCGTGGCCGCCTTCGCGATCGGCGGCGAACCCGGCGGGCGCGGCAGCCGGGTGACCCTCATGGACACCGCCACCGCCTCCGGCCCCAACTTCGCCGCGGTCGGCCTGTTCGTGTCGGCGGGCTTCCTGCTGGTGATCCCGGTCGCGCTGTTCTTCGGCGACACGGTCGCCGCGGAGGCCGGCTGGTCCTCCCTGCGCTACCTGCTCGCCGCGCCCGTGCCCCGCGCCCGGCTGCTGTGGTCCAAGCTGGTCGTCGCCCTGGTCCTGAGCCTGGCCGCGATGGTGCTGCTGCCGCTGGTCGCGCTCGCCGTCGGCACGGCCGCCTACGGCTGGGGCCCGCTGCACGTGCCCACCGGAGGCACGCTCGACGCGGGCACGGCCGCCGCACGGCTGGCCGTGGCCGTGGCCTACCTGTTCGTCTCCCAGCTGGTCACCGCGGGACTGGCGTTCTGGCTGTCGACCCGGACCGACGCGCCGTTGGGCGCGGTGGGCGGCGCGGTCGGACTGACCATCGTCGGCAACGTCCTGGACGCGGTCACCGCCCTCGGACACTGGCGGGATTTTCTGCCCGCGCACTGGCAGTTCGCCTGGGTGGACGTGGTGCAGCCGCGCCCGGAATGGTCCGGCATGATCCAGGGAACGGCCGTCTCCGTCACCTGCGCCCTCGTCTTCTTCGCCCTGGCCTTACGCGGCTTCGCCCGCAAGGACGTCGTGTCGTAGACGTCGTACGGTCGTGTCGTAGACGTCGTACGGAGGAACAGCCGGTCCCGGTGGCGGGGAAGCCACCGGTGCGGGCCGGGGCCGGCCGGAGCGGCGGCCCGCCATCGACGCAGCGTCGTTCCAGTCCTTCCCTGAACCCCGTCCTTCCCTGAACCCCCGATCCCGTGGACCCGATCCCGTGGACAGATCGGCACCACCGCACTTCCGCATGCGTGGAACTGCGCGGAACCGAATTCCCTTACGTTCTCCTCCGCGATGCCGCAGCAGGCATGTCATGTGTTTTCCGGACTCGGTGACGGAATGACATTCGCCTGCTGTTGCGGGCCAACCGGGTGAACCCCCGCAACCAAACATCCCGCGTCGTGTTGATGAATCCGTAGGACCTGTGCGAGTCGGCAGGGCCTGCACCACCACGAGGAAGGGAACGCGCAGTGCTCAAGACGGCATCGG
This sequence comes from Streptomyces thermoviolaceus, assembly GCF_045209695.1. NCBI lineage: Bacteria > Bacillati > Actinomycetota > Actinomycetes > Kitasatosporales > Streptomycetaceae > Streptomyces > Streptomyces thermoviolaceus. Next base: position 4,042,533 of record NZ_CP109280.1, read on the forward strand.
CCGCCGCGTCTGCCGCCGGGACGCCGACGGTGGTCGCTCCCGTGGCGCTCGCCGGCAGCAAGGACGGCGGCCCGGCCCTCGAGAACGAGCGCGCCGTCGCGCCCGGCGACGCGGCGACGAACGGGGACGGCAACCCTCGGCTGTCGTCGGTCCCCGGCCCGTACGACGCGTCGTACGCCGACCTCGGCCTCACCGGCGCCGGCATGCGGCGGCTCGTCGGTGTCCGGGACACGCCGGTCCTGAGGTCCGGTCGATGTGCCTGATCCGCCCGGGCCGTCGCAGCGGTGTCCGCGCGGCGGGGACATTCGGGTGAATCGCCGGGCGATTCGCGTTCCCCGGTATTCCGGCCGGTCTCATTCTCGTCTCTGGCGCGGCCGGACAGGCCGCGCTCCCCGGTTTCCGACCGTCATCGGGGATCCACGGGATCCACCAAGAAGGGAAACATCCATGAAGAAGAGCGTTGCTGCCGTGGGCGGTGCCGTCCTGGCCCTCGGACTGGCGGCTCCCGCTTTCGCCGACGCCGAGGCCACGGGCTCCGCCGAGCGTTCCCCGGGCGCCGTTTCCGGCAACGTCATCCAGGCGCCGGTGCACGTTCCGGTCAACGTGTGCGGCAACACCGTCGACGTTCTCATCGCCGCGCTGAACCCCACGTTCGGCAACGCGTGCGTCAACGACGACTGACGTCACCGCCTCCCCGGCCGTCCCGGTCGGGGCAGGGGCCGTCTCGGACGGGCATAGGCACCGTCCGGGACCGGCTCAGGCAGGTTCCCACCCTTCAAGCGGCTTCGTGCAGCTTCGAGCAGGAAGACAACTAGATTGCGACAGACCCTGAGCAGGGGCGTGTTCGCGGCGGCCGCCGCGACGAGTGTCCTGTCCCTGTACGGCAGCCAGGCCTTCGCCGATTCCCAGGCGGACGGCGAGGCCACCAACTCGGCCGGTCTTCTGTCCGGCAACACCATCCAGGCGCCGATCGAGGTTCCGGTGAACGTCTGCGGCAACACCGTGGACGTGGCGGGGGCGCTGAACCCGGCGTTCGGCAACAAGTGCGCCAACGTCGCGGACAAGCCCACGCCGACCCCGACGACGCCTCAGCCGAAGACTCCGCCGTCCGAGCCGAGCGAGACTCCTCGGGAAGAGACGCCGCAGGAGCCTCCGCAGCTGGCCCAGACGGGTAGCGACGACACCGCGGCCCTGCTGGCGACCTCGGCTGCCGGCGCGGCACTGGTTGCCGGCGGGACGATCCTGTACCGCCGTGGCCGGGCCGCGGGCGCGCACCGCTAGGGCCTGTCCGGCGGGCCGAACACCGGCTCCGACCGATGTGAGCCGCCGTTCCCTTTCCTTTTCCGAAGGGCGGGAACGGCGGCTTCCGCATGCCTGTCGCCGGTTACCTCCGCAGCGCCCCCGGCTGGGGAGACTCGTCGGCCGAGGGGCGCAGGCGTACGACGAGACGTCCAGATGCTTGTCCGACCTGGACAGGCCGCACAGCAATCACTCCATCGGCGGCAGAACTCCAACGGAGCACACGCGTTGACCGGAGCGCCGGGCATTTCCGCCCGGGTGTGTTGCATCGACCCCAAGGAGTATTTCTCCATGTCGCGTATCGCCAAGGGCCTGGTCCTCAGCTCGGTCGCCGTCACCGCTGTCGCCGGAGGGGCCGGCGTCGCCGCCGCCGACAGCACCGCCAAGGGCGACAGCAGCCACTCGCCGGGCGTGATCTCGGGGAACACCATCCAGGTCCCCGTCAACGTGCCGGTCAACATCTGCGGCAACACCGTGGACATCGTCGGCGTGCTGAACCCGGCGTTCGGCAACGCCTGCGCCAACCGCTGACGCCGACGCCCACGTCGTCCGGTCGCTCTCCCCGCAGCCCGTTCCTCCGTTGCGCCGATCCGGTCGGGGAGAGCGACCGGCGTTGTTTTTCCCGGTGCTGACGTCCGGTCACCTCGGTCGCCGACCGACCGACGGAACCATGTCGTTCCCGAACGGACCAGCACTGTCACGCTGGTGACGCTCCGTCGGACCCTCCCGAGTTGCGGGGCAGGTGCGGCGCTTCCACGGTGAGCACAAGATCACAGGCTCATCGAAAGGAATCCCTCATGCGAGGTCTGCCCGCCCGGCACATCGCGTCCACCGCACTCTGTGCGGCCGTCCTCACCGGGATCGGTGCCCCGGCCGCCCTGGCGGCCGACCCGGCACCCGAGCCCCTCGGCGCCACGGCCCCCAGGACGCCTCTGCCCGCCGCGGACGCCCTGCTCGACCGGATCGAAGGCCTGGGTGACCTCGGGGGCCGCCTCGCTCCGGTCCACGACCTGCTCGCCGCCGTACTCACGGCCGACAACGGCACCCTGACCGTCGTCGACGCCCAAAGGCTCGGCGATGCCGCACGGGACGCCCTCGCCCAGCTGACCGTCGCCCCCGTCGCACCGCCGACCGGTGCACAGCTGCTCGCACCGCCCCAGGCCGCCTCGCCCCTCAGCGGGCAGCAGGACACCGACCCGGTGGACGACCTGCTCGCCACCACGCAGAAGGACCTCGACGGCCTGCTGAACGCGACCACGTCCCAGGACGTCACCCAGATCCTCCCGGCGGTCACCGTCCTGGTCGACGACCTGGGCACGCTGGTCACCGGTGTCCTGCAGGACCTCGCCCAGCCCGCGACGCCCTCCACCGCCCCCGCGCCCGCGCTGCAGGACCCCACGGCCACCACTCCCACGACCACCACTCCCACGACCACCACCCTCACGACCGCCCCTCCCGCAGCCACCACTCCGACGACGACGGCACCTGCCCTGGCCACCCCGGTGACGGTCCTGCCGGCCGTCACCGTCCCCGGCATCACCGTGGCCGGGGCCACCGTCCCCGGCGTCACGTTGCCCGAACTGGTGCTCCCCGACGTGGCCGTGCCCGAGCCGGCCGTGCCCGAGCCGGCCGTTGCGGAGACGACCGTGCCGCAGACCGGGAGCACCGCCGACACGCTGCCCTCGGCCGTCGTCCCCGCCTCGCCGACCGCTCCTCAGGCCTTCTGACGGCCCCTCCTGATCGCACCGAAGGCTCGTACGGACCGGACACATCACCCCGACCGGCAACGGCACAGGCCGCGCCCGAAGCCCGAGCCCGATCAGCCGCCGCATCGTCCTCGGCCGGTGCGGCGGCCTCTCCACGGACAGCCCCGGATCCACGGAGATCTCATATGACGACTCGGCCATCTCCCGCTCCCGGGGTTTCCGGCCCGGCCGCGGCTCGTTAGGCACGGCGGCCCCCTCCGGCGACGCAGACCGCGGAGGGGCGACGGAGAAAGGAAGCACGATGAAGACCCTGAAGGCCGCCGCAGTCCTCGCCGGATCCCTGGTCGCCGCCGGTGCTGCCGCGCCCGCGTTCGCCCACGCCCCCGCGGCGCCCACCAGCGTCAACGGCGCGGTCACGTCGCTCACCGAGGGCCCCCTCGACGTGATGCCGGTGCATCACCAGACGCACGCGCTGGACAGCGAGAAGCAGGGCTCGCTGCTCAACAGGGTGAAAGGCACCACCGAGCGCATCAACGACGAGACCGCCCCGCTGCTCGGCGGCCTGCCGGTGCAGTGAGCCCCGGGCGGCTTCGCTCGCTGCCCGTCCGTCGACTGGATCCGCCCGTTGCTCCGTCCGGCGCACCCCACGGTGACCCTGCGGCGACCGCTGCGGTTACGGCTTCGGTGACACGGTCACCGGCACAGTCCCGGGACCGGAGCCGGGCATGGAACCGCAGCGAGGAGCACACCATGGTCGCAGGCAAGGACGGCGACGGCAGAGTCCGCGGGCGGGCAGCCCCGGCAGCAGCCGAGACAGGCGGCGGGACACCGGCGGCGTCCTCCCCCACCCTCCACCCCTCCCGCCGCCCGACACGGCGCGAGGTGACCGCCGCGCTGGCCGCCTGCGGTGTCGCCCTCGTGGCGGCGCCGCCGGTCGCCGCCGGAGCCCCGCGGGCCGTCGCCGGTCCGCCGGGGGCGCCGGGCGAGGGGAACGGAACCGTCTTCGAGGAGAGGTACCGCGGGCGGCTCATCCGCGGAGTGTGGATCCCGCACGGCACCTCGGACAGCAGCGCCGGCACGCCGGCAGCGAGCGGCACAGGTGCCGGCGAGTGGCAGGTGACGGTGGACGGCCGCCCGCTGCACCTGATGCGCCGCGCCGACGGCACCTGGCTCAGCATGGTCGACCACTACCAGTCGTACCGGACGCCCCTGGAGGCCGCCCGCGGCGCCGTGGACGTCATGGGCCCAGGCCAGCAGCTGCGCGACCTGGCGCCCGGTCCGGCCGACGGGCTGCGGCAGCACCCGTACCCGCACGCGCAGGGGGTGCCCGATGGCGTACGTGCGTAAGAACGTCGCCGCGCTGACACGGCAGGAGAAGCGGCGGTTCGTCGACGCCCTGCTGGAGCTGAAACGGCGCGGCGAGTACGACGAGTTCGTGCGCATGCACATCCACTACTTCACCCCCGACGGCGAACGCGGCCTGCGGACCGCCCACATGGCGCCGTCGTTCCTGCCCTGGCACCGCCGATTCCTGCTGGACCTGGAACGGGCCCTGCGCCGGGTGGACTCCTCGGTGACCATCCCCTACTGGGACTGGACCCGCGACCGCACGACGACGTCCGTGCCCTGGCGGGACGACCTCCTGGGCGGCAACGGGCGCCCCGGCGACCGCCGGGTGACGACCGGCCCGTTCGCCTGGGCGCACGGCCACTGGACCTTGCGGGTGGGGGTGACGGACGGCACCTTTCTGACCCGGGACCTGGGACGGTCCCACGACCCGATCGCGCTGCCCACCGCCGCGGAACTGGAGTGGGCGCTCAAGGACCCCGTGTACGACGTCGCGCCCTGGGACTCCACGGTCACCAAGGGATTCCGCAACAAGCTCGAGGGCTGGGGGCCGGGTCGGGGCAGCACCTCGTGGCGCAACCACAACCGGGTGCACCGCTGGGTGGGCGGCACCATGCTCGGCGCGGCCTCCGTCAACGACCCGGTCTTCTGGCTGCACCACGCCTTTCTCGACCTGCAGTGGACCCGCTGGCAGCGCCGCCACCGCACCGGCCGCTATCTGCCGGCGCAGCCGCCGGGCCGGGGCGACGCACAGCACGGGCGCGTCGTCGCCCGGCACCAGAAACTGCCGCCGTGGGACGTCACTCCGGACCAGCTCGAGGACGTCAGCCGGATCTACCGGTACGCGTGACCGTGACCCCGCCGGGACCGGCCCCGGACCGGGCGAAGCCCCGGCGGTCGTCGCAGACCACCGGGGCTTTCGACAGGGTCGGGACGTTCCTCGGCCGTCCTCACGGTTCGGCGGGACGAGCAGGTGCCGTCAGTGGCCGTAGCCGGAACCGCCGTTGTCGTCGTCGACGTTGGCGCAGGCGTTGCCGAACGCCGGGTTGAGCAGAGCGATCACGTCGACGGTGTTGCCGCACACATTGGCCGGGATGTGCACCGGGACCTGGATCGTGTTGCCCGACACGACGCCCGGCGAGCGGTCGGAGCTCCCGGTGGCTTCGGCGTCCGCGGCCGCCAGGCCGGCGCCGCCAAGCACCACGGCACCCGCGCCCAGGGCCACGGCTGCCGTCTTCGCGAAGCGGGACATGACGTTCTCCTCACTGATTTCGGTGGGTGCGGCAGCGGGACGTGCGACCGCACGCCTCGTTCAACGCGCCCGGATGATCACGGTCACGGTGCATGTGCGTGGATCACCCGGTTCGTTGCTGGTTCACCCTGTTCGGCGAAAGTCCGGAGCCTGGTGACACGCCCGACGTCCGGTGACGAACCCGGCGCCCCGGTGACTCCGGGGCGGCGCGCGTGACTCCGGGCGTGGCCGGGCGACGGCTCCGCGTGAGACGGCGTCCGTGGGCACACGGCGGTGCGTGCGGGAGCGATGGTCAGCCGAGCGGGTTGCGGGTGTCGCGCAGGGCGGCCAGGACCGGGGCGTACATGCGGGACTTGATGGTGCCGAGGGTGTCACCGGCCTTGTTCACCTGCGCCGCGGCGAGTTCGACGGCCGTGGAGCGCACGGCGTCCTCGGCGACCGCCCGGTCGACGATGCCGGCGGCCGCGGCGTCGGTGCCGCCGTAGCGGCGGGCGGTGACCATGGCCTCGTGCGCGGTCTGCGGCGCCAGCCGTGCCTGGATCAGCGCCGCCATGCCGGGGGTGAAGGGGATGTCGATGTCCGCCTCGGGCAGGCACCAGAAGCCGCGGTCGGCACGCATCACGCGGATGTCGTGCGCGAGGGAGAACATCGCACCGGCGGCGAAGGTGTGCCCCTGCAGCGCGGCCACGGTGACGACAGGGAGCGACAGCAGCCGCGCCAGCAGCTCGTGGACGGACACGACGTACTCGTGGTACTGGCCGGCGTTGGCGAACAGCCACTCCAGATCGAGGCCGTTGGAGTAGAACGTGCCCGTGGCCGTGGTCACCAGGGCGCGCGGGCCCTCCGCCTTCTCCACCTCGTCGAGCGCGGCGCGGACCGCGCTGATCCAGTCCGGGTTGAACCGGTTCTCTCCGTTGCCGAGGTCCAGGACGAAGACGTTGTCCTGGCGGTCGAGCGAGGGCATGGCGACTCCTTCGCGGTCTGCGCCTGAGGCGGTCGGGTGCCTGCGGGCCACTGCCCGGGAGCGGAAGCGGCGGTAGGGGGGCAGGTCGGGTGGTGGATCCCGGCGGCGGAACCGGCGGGCGGCGCTCCGTCCGGGGCGGCCCGGTGGTCACCGCACCTCCGCTTTCCGGGGCATCTGCGCCACGAGCCCTCCCCGTGGCGGCGTCGGCACATGATTGGTTACTCGTGAGTAACTTATGGGGTGTGTCGCGGCTCCCGCAAGAGGCGTCGTGTGCCGGCGAGGCGGCTTCGGGTGGGGCCGCTGCGTCGCGAGTGCGTTGCTGGAGTCGGCCGGGGTGCCGGTCGGCGGGTGGCGGAGTCATCGTCGAGACGTTGCCGTCAAGAACGCAGAACGCCCGGGAGGGGAGATCCCCTGTCCGGGCGTTGTCGCTGGTGGAGGATGGCGCCCCCGGCAGGACTCGAACCTGCGGCCAAGCGCTTAGAAGGCGCCTGCTCTATCCGCTGAGCTACGGGGGCCTGGTGTGGTGCCTCGGTCACGGGATCTTCGGGGTGATCCGTGACATTGCCGGGGACAAGGATAGGGCTCCCGCATCCGTGTCCCTCGTGCTTCGCCTCCGTGGCTTGATGTGGAGGTTCAGTGAAGCAGTCTGATAATCGCAGGCGGCTGTGAATCCTGCATCGCTTTTGGCGCTCTGAGCTGCGGGTGTTGTGCACTCGTTATGCCTGCACAGTGCCTGCGCCCCAGTCGTCCTGTCTGCCCCTTTTCTTCTGTCGGCGCGCAGACGCGCTCATATGCTTCAGAAATCTCATAAAATTGGGCATTCTTCGCATGTGGTGACTCTGGACGTACGGCCTCAGCTGCTCGAAGCACTCTCCGCCCTGCGCGACCGCGTCGCCGCCGCACGCTTTCCACTGCCTCTGGACGGGGCACCGCGCGCGCGGGCCAACCGCGACGAACTGCTCGCCCAGCTCGACGACTATCTGGTGCCCCGGCTCAAGCAGCCCGAGGCGCCCTTGCTGGCCGTGGTGGGGGGATCGACCGGCGCGGGAAAGTCCACGCTCGTCAACTCCCTGGTGGGACGACGCGTCAGCGAGGCGGGCGTGCTGCGGCCGACGACCCGGACGCCGGTCCTGGTGTGCCACCCGGAGGACCACCACTGGTTCAGCGATCCGCGTGTGCTGCCCGGCCTCACCCGCGTGTGGGTGCCCCGGCAGGACACCGCGGCCGGCCTGGTCGGCGACGACCTGCTGCCGCCCGAGGAGATCCCCCCGCGCGCACTGCGCATCGAGACCGCGGAGACCCTGCCGCCCGGGCTGGCCCTCCTCGACGCGCCCGACATCGACTCCCTCGTCGCCGAGAACCGCACCCTCGCCGCCGAGCTGATCTGCGCCGCCGACATCTGGGTGATGGTCACCTCGGCCGCACGGTACGCCGACGCCGTCCCCTGGCATCTGCTGCGCACCGCCAAGGAGTACGACGCCACGCTCGTCACCGTGCTCGACCGGGTGCCCCATCAGGTCGTCTCCGAGGTCTCCCGGCAGTACGGGGCGCTGCTGACCAAGGCCGGCCTGGGGGAGGTGCCCCGGTTCACCGTGCCGGAACTGCCCGAGTCCGCCTGGGGCGGGGGCCTGCTGCCGGCCACCGCCGTGGCGCCGCTGCGCGCCTGGCTCGTGCACCACGCGCAGGATCCCGACGCCCGCCGGCACGCGATGGCCCGTACCGCCCACGGTCTGCTGGACTCGTTGAAGTCCCGCCTGACGGAACTGGCCGCGGCCACCGCCTCGCAACACGCGGCCGCACTGCGGCTCACCTCCGCTGTCGATGCCGCCTACGACGGCGAGTACGCCCGCCTGCGCAGCCGCCTGCAGTCCGGGGCCGTGCTCGCCGGGGACGCCCTGAAACGCTGGCGCGCCTACCCGCTGGACTGCACCGCCGGCGAACTGCTCGACGCGCTCGTGGAGAGTCTGAGCGCGCTGCTGCTGTGTGCCGTGACCGCCGCCGACGAACGCATCGACGCCGCCTGGCGGCGCGAGCCGGCCGCGCGCGCCCCCGAACTGACCGCCGAGTACGGCGGCGCCGACAGCGCCGAGGACCGCATCGGGCTCGCCGTACGCCGCTGGCGGCGCGAACTGGAGGAGTACGCCGAGGACGAGGTGCGCGAGCTGGACCGGAGCGTCGCCCCCGACGCCGAGGCCGTCGCCGCACTCGCCGCCACCGGGTTGCTCGGCGGCCGCCGGGGCCGGTCCGCCGGTGAGGGACTGGCCGAACGCATCGGCGCGCACGGCGCACTGCGGCTGCGCGACCGTGCCGGACGGCTGCTCGCCGACTGCCTGGACCGTGTCATGCACACCGAGCGGGAGCGCCGGCTGGCCCCGCTCGACGCCCTGGAGGTGCACCCGGAACCCCAGGCCGAACTCATCGCCGCGCTGTCCGTACTGCTGAAGGAGAGGTGACCGGTGAGAGCCGTCACTGACCAGGACCGAACGGAACACGCCGCTCAGACGGCCCGGACGCAGGACACGGCCGCCACGGACGGGCACAGAACCCAGGACGCCGCAGGCGTCGCCGGTTCCGGGGGCGGCGCCCAGCGGGCGGCGGGCGCCGGGGCGGTGGGCCGTCCCCGGACGACCGCACCCGCCGGGGCCCCGCTCACCGGCCGCGGCGGCAACCCGCGGGGCACCGGGTACGAGGGGTACGGCGAGGGGTACGGCGAGCCGGCCCGCACCCGCGCGTTCAGGGAGCCCTCGTCCGAGGAGCCCGCCGACCGCCGCAGCCGGCCCGAGTACCCGGACCGCTCCCGCACTCCCGGCGACGGGCGCCGTGTGCGCGGGCCGGAAGACCGCGTCCTCGACGACCGTGTCCCCGACGACCGCAGGTCCCCGGGCCGTGTGCCCGACGGTCCCGCCGGACGTCACGCACGCCTGCCCGACGATGCCCGCCGCGCCCGGGTGCCGGAAGGTGGACGCCCGGCGTACGCACCGTACGGCAGCGGCGCCCGGGCCCGGAGCGACGGCCGCGCCGAGCCCCGGCCGCCGCACCACCGCGCGGACGGACGGACGGCCGACGGAGGGCGCACCGAGGCCCGCACGGACACCGGTCCCGACGGCATCCGTCGCGAGGCCGTCCGGCAGGGGGAGATGCGTGGCGAGGCGATGCGCAGCCAGGGGCGGGCCGGTGCCGGTGCGCCGATGTCCGAGCGGAACGAGGCCGGCACCCGGGCCGACGGCCGCACGAGGGCCACGGGTGAGGAGCGTTCCGTGTCCGCGGGGGGCGGCCGTTCCGCGTCCGCGGGGGAGGACCGTACGGGGTCCCTGGGGGACGGCCGTACGGGATCCGCGGGGGACGGCCGTACGGGGGCCGGAGCCGACGGGCGTCCCGCGTCCACCGGGATCTGGGACGACGGGCTGATCGCGCGGCGCGTCACCCCTGGCGGCACCAGCGCCGCCGACCTCGTCCCGGTGGCACCCCGGCCGCCCCGGCCCCTGCCGGTGCCGCCCCTCGCCTACGACGGGCCGCTGCGGTCGCGGCTGGACGCGCTGCGTGAACTGGTCGGACTGTCCCGCACCCGCGTCGACAGCGGCACGCTCGCCGAGGCGGGCCGCGTCCTGGACGAGGCCGCGGCGCGCCGCCGGCTGTCCGGGCAGCACACCGTCGTCGCCATCGCGGGCGCCACCGGCAGCGGCAAGTCGCAGCTGTTCAACGCCCTCGCCGGCGTGCCCATCTCGGAGACCGGGGTCCGCAGGCCCACCACCGCCGCGCCCATCGCGTGCAGCTGGAGCGACGGCGCGGCCGGCCTGATCGACCGGCTCGGCATCCCCGGACGGCTGCGCAGGCGCCCCGTCCACGGCCCCGACGCCGATCCGCAGCTGCGCGGCCTGGTCCTGGTCGACCTGCCCGATCACGACTCGGCCGCCGTGGAGCACCGCGAGCAGGTGGACCGCATCCTCAAGCTGGTCGACGCGGTCATCTGGGTGGTCGACCCGGAGAAGTACGCCGACGCGGTCCTGCACGAGCGGTATCTGCGGGCCCTGGCGGGCCACGCGGAGGTCATGTTCGTCGTCCTCAACCAGGTCGACCGGCTGCCCGGGGAGGCCGCCGACCAGGTGCTGGACGATCTGCGCCGGCTGCTCGACGAGGACGGGATCGCCCTGGGAGAGCACGGCGAACCCGGCGCGACCGTGCTCGCGCTGTCCGCGCTCACCGGGGAGGGCCTGCCCGAGCTGCGTGAGGCACTGGGGCGGTTCGTGGCCGAGCGCGGGGCCGCGGCCCGGCGGATCGCGGCCGACGTGGACGTGGCGGCGACCCGGCTGCGCCCGCTGTACACGGCGCAGCGGCGCGTCGGGCTGAGCGAGGAGGCACGCGAGGAGTTCGCGGACCGGCTCGCGGACGCGGTGGGCGCCGTCGCCGCGGGCGAGGCGGCCGAACGCGCCTGGCTGCGCAACGCGAGCCGGGCCTGCGGAACCCCGTGGCTGCGGTTGTGGCACTGGTACCAGGACCGCCGCGAACCCCCGACCGGACGGCTTCCGGTGCGCACCCAGCCGGACGAGGAGGCCACCGCGCGTCAGCGTGTCGAGCACGCGGTGCGGACGGTGGCCGACCATGCCTCGGCCGGGCTGCCGCAGCCGTGGGCCCAGGCGGTGCGGGAGGCCGCGGCACGCGGCGCGCAGGGACTGCCGGAGGAGCTGGACGCACTCGCGGCCCAGGCCGGGCTGCCGCCGGGCCGGCCGCCCCGGCCGGGTTGGTGGCCGGCGGCGGTGCTCGCCCAGGCGGCCATGACGATCCTGCAGGTCATCGGAGGGCTGTGGCTGGTCGGTCAGATCGCCGGCGTGCTGGCACCGAATCTGGTGGTGCCGGTGCTGCTGATGCTCGCCGGGATCGTGGGCGGCCCGGTCGTGGAGTGGAGCAGCGGCATCGCCGCCCGGGGACCGGCGCGGCGGTACGGGCAGGAGGCGGAACGCCGATTGCGCGAGGCGGCGGCGGGCTGCGGCCGGGCCCGGGTGCTGGACCCGATCGCCGCGGAGCTGCTGCGCTACCGGGAGGTGCGGGAGCAGTACGCGCGGGTGAAAGGCGTGGGGGTGCGGTGACGGCGACCCGCGGGACTCGCGGGTGCCGCGCACCCGCACCCGGGCCGGTCGCCGCGGCCGTTCTCCGTTGACCCCTATCTCGGGCCTCGTGACCCTCGTCTCGGCGCGGTGTCCCTTGCCCCTCCCTGGTTTCACCCGTCCGGGTGGCGGAGTTTTCCACAGGCATGCGGTGGTCCACAGGCCCCAGCGGACTCGGCCCGGCAGAGGCAGCCTGGTTCCGCGGTGACCGCAGCGGATGCGACGGCGCGACCGACGCGGTGGACCAGCTCGGCACGTCCGCGCGGCGGATGCGGTCACCGCACCAGCCACCGCTGTACGGAACGGGCCGTACAAGCGTCCGCCCGGCCGCCGCGGCCGGAGGAGCGAGGGAGGGGTGTCGGACGATGAACGAGACGATGGTCTGCGTGGTCGGCAACGTGGCGACGCAGGTGGTGTACCGGGAGCCGTCCTCCGGGCCTTCCGCGAGGTTCCGGCTCGCGGCCACCTCCCGCTACTGGGACCGGGAGAAGAACGCCTGGACGGACGGGCACACCAACTTCTTCACCGTGTGGGCCAACCGTCAGCTGGCCATGAACGTCGCCGCCTCGCTCACCGTGGGCGACCCCGTCCTCGTGCAGGGTCGGCTGAAGGTGCGCACGGAGGTCCGCGACGGCACGCCCCGCACCTGGGCGGACATCGACGCCGTGGCGATCGGCCACGACCTGACCCGGGGCACGGCCGCCTTCCGGCGCACCGGACGACCGGAACCGGTGACGACGCTCCCGCACAGCCCGGCCGCGCCGCCGGACAGCCGCAGCACTTCCGCCGGGCAGCCGGCGGCCGCCGCTCCGGCACCACCCGAGCCCACGTGGGAGACACCGCTGCCACCCGAGGCCGCGCAGGAGCAACACCGCCCCGACTGCGCACCGCTCGCGGTGACATGACGACATGACCACCGGCGACGGACGACAAGACCGTCGGCGGCGGACCTGCCCGGAGCGGCACATCGGCGAACGCACCCGCGGGATTCCTGCGGGATTTGTCGATAAGACCAGTTCGCGGACGGCCCGTCGGGACGCCGGGCGATAACGATTCCGATTCGGATCAACGATCTGACGATCACACAGCAAAGGGCGGGTGTGCGGGCTCCCTAGGATGCCGGACATGACTCCGGCAGCCCGGAGAAACTGCTGGTGGGACCGCACCCCCCACGCCCATGGGTCCTGCTCGAAGGGGATATATGAGTGCTTCGTATGCCGCGCCGCCCGAGCGCAGGCGAGGGGCGGTTCGCGTGGCCGCCGCGACGTTGGGATCCGGACTGGTCGCCGCCGGTGTGCTGACCGTCGCGAGTCCCGCCGCAGCCGACGAGGCACCCCGTACTCCGGGCGGTGCGACCGCCACCATCGCCGGCCTGAAGACCTACGGCACCGCGATCGTCCACGACGCCACCGGTGACCACGAGGTCTCCGCGGGCCTGTTCGAGATGTCCGTCGACGGCGGCGGCATGTTGCAAACCTACTGCGTCGATCTGCACAACCCCACCCAGCGGGACGCCCGGTACCACGAGACGCCCTGGAGCGGCACGTCGCTGGGCACCAACAAGAACGCCGGCCGGATCCGCTGGATCCTCCAGCACTCCTACCCCCAGGTCAACGACCTGGCCGCGCTCGCCGCCAAGGCGGGGGTCAAGAACCTCACCGAGCAGGACGCGGCGGTCGGAACCCAGGTGGCCATCTGGCGCTTCTCCGACGACGCGGACGTCGACGCGGTCGACCCGCAGGCCGAGAAGCTCGCCGACTACCTGGAGCACCACGCCCGGGACATGGCCGAACCGAAGGCCTCGCTCGCACTCGACCCGCCCGCCGTCTCCGGTCGGCCCGGTCAGCGGCTGGGACCGGTGACGGTGCACACCGGCGCGAGCAGCGTCACGGTGACACCCCCGGCGGACGCCGCCGGGGTGCGCATCGTCGACGAGCACGGCAAGCCGGTCACCTCCGCCAAGGACGGCACCCAGCTGTACTTCGAGGTCCCCGAGGACGCCACCGACGACGCCACGCCCCCTGCGGACGGCACCACCCCCTCCGTCGACAGCGGCGCGGGCAGCGCCGAGCTGACCGTCCAGGCGTCCACCACGGTGCCGGTCGGCCGGGCCTTCACCTCCGACAGCCGCAGCCAGACCCAGATACTGGCCGGCTCCAGCGAGTCCACCGTCTCGGCCACCGCGACCGCCACCTGGGCGGACGAGGGGCCGGCGCCCGCCCTGTCCGCCGAGAAGGACTGCGCCGAGGGCGGCCTGGTCGTCCACGCGGTGAACGAGGGCGACGCACCCTTCACCTTCGCCCTGATGGGCACCGGGCACAGCATCCCGGCGCACGCGACCAGGACGGTTCTCATCCCTCTGCAGGAGGACCAGTCCTACGACTTCACGATCACCGGACCCGGCGGCCTCGCCCAGCGCTTCACGGGCGTGCTGGACTGCAGGACTCAGAGCGACACGGCCGGCCTGACCACGCAGACCGTCGCCGAACCCTCCCCGGCCACGGGCGGCAACATCGCCGACGCCGCCGATCTCGCCGAGACCGGCGGTGACGACAGCACCCCGATGATCGCCGTCACCGGCCTGAGCCTGCTGGTTCTCGGTGCCACGGCACTGAGCATCGTCCGCAAGAAGAAGGCACCGCAGGACTGACCCAGCCCGCGCCGAGCACGTCACCCCGTACGGACCCCCGTCACCCCGGACGGACCCGCGTCCCAGCCCTCCGCGGGCGTCACCGCGGAGGGACCCGCGCCCCCGCCGGGACCCGCGGGCCCGTCCGGCCCGGCCCCCTCAGGTGACGGACGGTGGTCGGCCGCCTACCGCCTTCGACGACAAAGCCCCAGCTCACAGGCCCCCACCTGAACTGGTTTCCGCCCAGGGGTGGCGGTACGGCAAGATGGGGTGTATCTGCCCACTGCCAGATTCAAGCTGCCGGACGGTTTCTCTTGGCTGAGTTCATTTACACCATGCGCAAGGCGCGCAAGGCGCACGGCGACAAGGTGATCCTCGACGACGTCACCCTGAACTTCCTGCCGGGTGCCAAGATCGGCGTCGTCGGCCCGAACGGTGCCGGTAAGTCGACCGTGCTGAAGATCATGGCGGGGCTGGAGCAGCCGTCCAACGGCGACGCGTTCCTGTCGCCCGGGTACAGCGTCGGCATCCTGCTGCAGGAGCCGCCGCTGAACGAGGAGAAGACGGTCCTGGAGAACGTCCAGGAGGGCGTCGCCGAGATCAAGGGCAAGCTCGACCGGTTCAACGAGATCGCCGAGCAGATGGCCACCGACTACTCCGACGCGCTGCTGGAGGAGATGGGCAAGCTCCAGGAGGAGCTGGACCACGCCAACGCGTGGGACCTCGACGCCCAGCTGGAGCAGGCCATGGACGCCCTGGGATGCCCTCCCGGCGACTGGCCCGTCACCAACCTCTCCGGTGGTGAGCGCCGCCGCGTGGCGCTGTGCAAGCTGCTGCTGGAGCAGCCCGACCTGCTGCTGCTCGACGAGCCCACCAACCACCTCGACGCCGAGTCGGTGAACTGGCTGGAGCAGCACCTGGCCAAGTACGAGGGCACCGTCGTGGCGATCACCCACGACCGTTACTTCCTCGACAACGTCGCCGAGTGGATCCTGGAGCTGGACCGCGGCCGCGCCTACCCGTACCAGGGCAACTACTCCACCTACCTGGAGACCAAGGCGGCCCGTCTGAAGGTCGAGGGGCAGAAGGACGCCAAGCGGCAGAAGCGCCTCAAGGAAGAGCTGGAGTGGGTCCGCTCCAACGCCAAGGGCCGGCAGGCCAAGTCCAAGGCGCGTCTGGCCCGCTACGAGGAGATGGCCGCCGAGGCCGAGAAGATGCGGAAGCTGGACTTCGAGGAGATCCAGATCCCGCCGGGGCCGCGCCTGGGCAACGTCGTGGTCGAGGTCAAGGACCTGCACAAGGCGTTCGGCGAGAAGGTCCTCGTCGACGGCCTGTCCTTCACCCTGCCCCGCAACGGCATCGTCGGTGTCATCGGCCCCAACGGCGCCGGCAAGACCACGCTGTTCAAGATGATCCAGGGCCTGGAGACCCCGGACAGCGGCGAGATCAAGATCGGCGAGACCGTCAAGATCTCCTACGTCGACCAGAACCGCGCCAACATCGACCCGAACAAGACGCTGTGGGAGGTCGTCTCCGACGGGCTCGACTACATCAACGTCGGTCAGGTCGAGATGCCGAGCCGCGCCTATGTGTCCGCGTTCGGCTTCAAGGGACCGGACCAGCAGAAGCCGGCCGGGGTGCTCTCCGGCGGTGAGCGCAACCGCCTCAACCTGGCGCTGACCCTCAAGCAGGGCGGCAACCTGCTCCTGCTGGACGAGCCCACCAACGACCTCGACGTCGAGACGCTGTCCAGCCTGGAGAACGCCCTGCTGGAGTTCCCGGGCTGCGCCGTGGTCGTCTCCCACGACCGGTGGTTCCTCGACCGTGTGGCCACGCACATCCTCGCCTACGAGGGCGACTCCAAGTGGTTCTGGTTCGAGGGCAACTTCGAGTCGTACGAGAAGAACAAGATCGAGCGGCTCGGACCGGACGCCGCCCGCCCGCACCGTGCCACCTACAAGAAGCTGACCCGGGGCTGATCCTGCCGATGCGCCACACCTACCGCTGCCCTCTGCGCTGGGCGGACATGGATGCCTACGGGCATGTCAACAACGTGGTCTTCCTCCGCTATCTGGAGGAGGCCCGGGTCGACTTCCTGTTCCGCCCGGACAAGACCTTCCGGCGGGGGTCGGTCGTGGCGCGTCACGAGATCGACTACAAACGGCAGCTCGTCCACCGGCACGAACCGGTGGAGATCGAGCTGTGGGTCACCGAGATCCGGGCCGCCTCCTTCACCCTCGCCTACGAGGTGAAGGACGGCGACCTGGTCTACGTCCGTGCCTCCACGGTGATCGTGCCGTTCGACTTCGAGGCCCAGCGGCCGCGCCGGATCACCCCGGAGGAACGGGAGTTCCTGCAGCAGTACATGGACGGCGCGGACGGCGACGGCACCGGCACGGACCCGGACGGCGAGAAGGAGGCCGTCGCCGCATGACGGTCCTCCACCTCGCCGACGGCACCGAGGCGGCCGATCTGGCGGCCTTCCTCTCCCGGCTGCTCCACTACGACCGGGCCGCCGCCGTGCGCCTGCAGGCCGCGGGCACCGCGCTGGCGGTGTTCGGACGGCCGGCCTCCTTCGAGGTGCTGGCCGTGCGCGCGGTGCGCCTGGCCGAGCCGTACGAGGACGGACAGGACGTCACGCTCGACGCGACCGTCTCCGCGGGCGAACTGCTGGAGTCCGTCGACGAGCAGGCGGCCACGGCCACCGTCCCCGCCGCGGTGACCGGACCGCCGTGGGCCGGCGTGCTGCCGCCGCGCGGCGGCTGGCGGCCGGAGCCCGGGCTGCCCGGTGCGGACAGCCTGCGGGCCCTGGTGTCCGCCGCCGTCACCGAGTTCCGTGCCCGCACCGGGCAGTTGCCTCCCGAGGCACGCACCCGCGCCGAACTCGACCGCATCGGACGGGAGATATGGTCCCGGACGGTCGGTCCGACCCGGCTGCCGGTGCGGGCCGTGCACGCGGCACAGTCGCTGGGCTTCCTGCGCCCGGCAGCCGGGGAGAGCCAGGACGACCTGGCCCTGTTCTCCTCCGGCACGTGGCTGCGGCTGCGGGCACCCTACGGTTCGATCGCCGTCCGGCAGACCGGGCAGGAGCAGGCCGGGCTGGGCGCGCTGAGCCTCAGCGTCCGCTGAACTCCCGAGTCCGGAGCGGGAGAGCGGTCGAAGGCCGCAGGCGGACCGCCTGCTGCTGCCCGGCCTGCCGGGCCTCAGTCCCGTCGGCCGTCGTGCGGTGCGCTGTCGCGCGTTTCCCCGTCGCGTGTTTCGCTGTCGTCGGGCCAGACCGCGATGTGGTCCGGCTCCAGCTCCAGCGCCACCCGGTCCCGCATGCCCAGGGCCTGCATGTACTCGGCGGGCAGTTGCATACGGCCGGCGCGGTCCAGCATGGCGTACTCCCGGCTCACCACCCGCTCGTCGCCGGTCGCCGCGTCCACCTCGCTGCGGCGCAGCACCTCCGTGGACGTCCGTCCGTCGCGGATGGCGACGGTGCGGCGCACCTCGTTCGCCACCGCCTGGTCGTGGGTCACGATGACGACGGTCGTACCCAGGCGCTCGTTGGCGGTGCGGAAGGCGGCGAAGATCTCCTCGGCGGTGTGCGAGTCGAGTTCACCGGTGGGTTCGTCGGCGAGCAGCACCGCCGGATCGTTGGCGAGGGCCACCGCGATCGCCACCCGCTGCTGCTGACCGCCCGACATCTGCCGCGGACGGCGGTCCCGGCAGTCGGCGACCTGCAGCATCTCCAGCAGTTCCATCACCCGTTCGGCCCGGGCCCGGCGTCCGCGCGGGCCGCGTCCGCCGGACAGCTGCATCGGCAGGGCCACGTTCTGCGCGGCCGTCAGATAGGGCAGCAGATTGCGGGAGGTCTGCTGCCAGACGAAGCCGACGACCTCGCGGCGGTAGCGCAGCCGGTCCTTCGCCGACATGGCGAGCAGGTCGTACTGCGCGACCCGGGCCGCACCCGCGGTCGGCGTGTCCAACCCGGCGAGGATGTTCATCAGCGTGGACTTGCCGCTGCCGGAGGCGCCGACGAGCGCCATCAGCTCGCCCTCCCGGACCAGCAGGTCGAGGCCCTGCAGCGCCTGCACCTCCACCCCGTCGGTGGAGAAGATCCGCACCAGCCGGTCGCAGGTGATCAGGGCGTCGTGGCCGTAGGCCGGGCGGGAGCGGTCCTCGGCGACCCGCCGCTCCAGATCGTCGAGCGTGGGGCGGTGCGTGCTGCTCGGCTTCGTCGTCATCGGCTGGCTCCTGCACGGCGGCGGCGTCGGCTGTGGCGGTCACGGGTGCGGCGGCGGTCCGGCGTTCGTCGGGGGGCGCTGTCCTCGGGCGATGCGGCGTTCGTCGGCGGTCCGGCGTCCCCCGGTGGTCTGTCGTCCTCCGGTGGTCTGTTGTCCTCCGGGGTTGCGGCGTCCTCCGGGGTTGCGGCGTCCTCCGGGGTTGCGGCGTCCTCCGGTGGTCCGCTGTCTGTCCTCCGGCGGTCCGGCGTCCCCCGGTGGTCGGCTGTCGCCTGCTCCTCGCACGGCCGCCTCATCGTGCGTCCCCCGCCCGCAGTTCGCGGACCGAGCCCGCGCGGCAGGTCCACCACGCCTGCCCGGCGGCCACCGCGACCGTCAGCAGCAGGACGGCCGCCGCCGGACACAGCAGCGACAGCGGGTCGGTCCGCAGCGGGGTGACGGTGGTGGGCGCGGCGGACGGCGGCAGGGCGACGGCCGTCAGGTCGAAGCCGGACGACAGCAGGCGGATGGCGGCCCAGCCGGTCAGGGCGCCCCCCGCCGCGGCGAGCAGGGCCTGCGGCAGGGACTCCAGCACCAGCAGGCGGCGGCCCTGGGAGCGGGTGAGGCCCATGGTGCGCAGGCGGGCCAGCAGCGCGGTGCGCTCGGGGGCGGCCCGCAGCAGGGCGAGGATCAGCGCGAGCACCGCATAGCCGGTGCTCGCGGCGACGGCCGCGAGGTAGAGGCGCTCGGCACCCGACTGCAGCGGCGAGTCGGCGTACGCGGCGCGCTCGGCGGCGCGCAGACGCACGACGGCGCCGTCGCCCGCGGCGCGGCGCAGGGCGGACGCGTCGAGACGGTCCCCGGTCAGCAACAGGGCGATCCTCGGGGCCGCCGCGTCGAGCCCGGCGCCGTCCACGACCAGGAAGTCGGTGCCGGGCACCGCCGGGGTGCGGTCCCGGACGACGACGATGCGCACGGTGATGGTGGCGCCACCGCTGAGCCGGATGGGGAAGGGATCGGTGCCGTAGGTCCGGGCGACCGACGGTGAGGCCAGCGCGGGCAGCGGCGCTCCGTCCGACCCGGCGGGGCGGTGCAGCCGCTGCTCCGGGAAGGAACCCAGGCCGACGTCGCGTGCCAGTGCCGCGTAGCCCGCGGGGGAGACGCCCGCCACGGTGATCCGGGTCAGGGTGCGGCCCGCCTGGGCCTGGTCGTCGACGCGCACCTCGGTCACCTCGCGCACCCCGGCCGTGCGGCGCACCCGCTCGGCCGCCCCGGCCGGCAGGGCGTCCTCGCTGTCGATCCGGCCGTCGGCGCCCACAGCGAGCAGCGCCGCGTGGTCGCGGGCTCGGTCCACACCCGCCAGGACCGAGCCGCCGAAGGCCGCCGTGGTCAGCGCGGTCAGCAGCACCAGCAGCGGCAGAACCGGCGAGGCGGACGTACGGCCGGCGCGGGCCAGCGACAGAGGGCCCACCGCCCCGCGCAGCCGACGGGCCGGGCGGGCCGTCTGTCGCAGCAGCAGCGGATACAGGCGGGCCAGGACCAGGGCCGCGATCACCCCGACCAGCACCGGCGCCGCCGCCGGCAACTGGTCCCCGGCGCCCGTCACACCGCGCTGCCGCAGGACCGCCACCGCCCCGATCGCGATCACCAGCAGGGTCAGTTCGGCGACCGTACGACGCCGGGAGGGGCGGACGGTCGCCGTGTCCTCGCGCGATACGTGCAGGCGGACCGTGCGGTGGGCGACCGCGGCGCGCACGGGCAGCGCCGCACAGGCCAGGGCGGTGACCGCGGCCGCGGCGGCGACGGCGCGCCCGGTGCGGCCCTCGGGCACCGCGAGCAGGGCCGCCACCAGTCCGAGCGCTCCGGCGGGCACGGCGACGACCGCGGTCTCGGCGAGCAGCCGGCCGGTCAGCCCGCGCAGGGAGGCACCGCGGGCGCGCAGCAGGGTCAGTTCGGCGCGGCGCCGCTCGGCGGCCAGGCCCGCCGCCATCAGCAGCACGATCCCGGCGATGACGGCTCCGCCGGTGACGGCGACCGCGACCAGCGGGCCGATGTCGTCGTCCAGGCGGCCGAAGCCGGTCAGGACATCGTCGAGTTCGGTGCTGACCTCGGCCGTCGGGTCGGTGGCGGCGCGGACCTGTCCGAGGCCCGGCCCGCCCTCCAGGGCGGCGACCGCCGAGGTCAGCCCGTCCAGGTCCCGGGCGCGCAGGACGTCGGTGACGGGGGCCAGCTGCCAGGAGCGGACCGGGTGCCCGGAGGTGGCCAGCAGGGCGGGTGCCGCTTCCGGCGGCAGCAGCAGGGCGGCCAGCCAGTAGTACAGCGGGTCGCCGCCCGCGCTCGGCGCGCGGGCCAGCGCCGGGGTCCGCAGCAGCGGCTCTGTCGACCAGTAGGCGCCGTCCGGGGTGCGCGGCGCGACGATCCCGGTGATCCGGACCTCCAGCGGTGCCCGGGAGACGGCGGGCACATGGACGACGGAGCCGACCTTCATGTGCAGGTTTCTGGCCGTCTCCTCGGTGACGGCGGCCTCCACGCGGACGCTCGCGGCCGTGACCGGGGCGTCGGCGCGCGGCAGCCGGCCGGTGCGCACCGTGGCGTGTTCACCGAGCGCGCTCTGCGCGACCAGGTGGATCTGGGCGGGCAGGCCGCTGGGGCGGGGGATCCACGGGTCGTGGACGGTGATCGCGTCCGTGGTCCTGACCCCGTAGGACGACTGGTCCGGGTCGGTGACCAGGGGCCGTCCCACGGCCTGCAGCACCTTTGTGTACTGGTCGTGCAGGGCCGGCGGCCGCAGGGCCTCGGCGCGGGCCGCGGCGGACAGTTCCAGACCGGGCTGGGGCGTGGTCACGGTCACGGTGGTGCGGTCGGGCGTCGCCCGCTCGACGGCCCGCAGCAGACCGGCGTCCTGGTAGCGGTCCCAGACGCGCGGGACGGCGGCCGCCAGGAAAGCGGTCACCAGCACCAGCAGGGCCAGGGCTGCCGCGGCGCCCGGCGCGGTGCGCAGCCGCACACGGACCCAGGAGGGGGCGACGGGGTGCACGTCATTCACCTCCGCGCTCTCGCAGGGACACGGCCGGGTCGGCCCGGCGCAGGCTCAGTACCGCGGTCACCACCAGCGGTGTGACGGCCACCGCCGTCAGCAGCAGCGCCACCCGGGCCACCGGCAGCTCGACCAGCACCGCGGGCACGGGTTTCGTGGCCTGCCCGGTCAGCACGATCAGCGGCACCACCGCCCGGGTCAGCACGGTGCCCAGGGCCACCCCGACCACCAGCGCCAACGCCAGCAGCACCCCCTGCTCGGCGGCGAGCATCCGCGCCAGCAGACGGCGCGGGGTGCCCAGGACGCGCAGCACGGCGAACTCCGCGTCCCGCTCCCGCAGCGCGCCCGCCGCGCTCATCGCGAAACCGACCGCGGCCAGCGCCGCCGCGATCACGGCCGCCGCGGTGAACGCGGCCGCGGGCACCGCACCGAAGGGGTCGTCGCGCAGCTCGGCGGCGATCTCCTCGCGCACCACGACCTGCTCGGGCTCGACGTCCGGCAGCGCCCGCAGCGCGGCGGCGGCACCGGCGGCGCCACCGGCCTCGGTGTCCAGCCACCACTCGGTGGGCGGGCCGGTGTCGCCGCCGTACCGTACCTGCAGCAGCCGGTTCACCGCTCGCAGGTCCAGCAGCACGCCCCCGCCGTCGTGCGCGGCGTCCTCGGCCCCGTCCTGCTCGGCCGCCCCGGTCACGGTGGGCAGCGCGCGCACGGTGGCGACGACCCGCACCGGGACGTTGTGCCCGGCGACGGTCACCTCCACGTGCTGACCCGGGTGCGCGCCCGTGGCCGCGAGGAACCGGTCGGTCGCCACCGCCGCGACCTCCTTCTGCGCCGGCTGGACGGCCTGCACCCGCACCACCACCGTGTCGGTCGTGCCCCGCTCCTCACGTGGGATGTAGCCGGTGCCGTAGACGACGGTCAGCGGACGGGAGGAGGTCACCTGCGGTGCGGTGGGCGCGTTGCGGCCGTCGGGCAGGACGGCGGCGTCACCGCCGGAGAAGGCGGCGGTCCAGGACGCCGGAAAGGCCAGCCGGCGGGTGGTGCCGTCCTCGGACACGGCCTCGATCGCGGGGACGGTCAGGCGGTGCTGCTCGGCCCGTCCGACGGGCAGCGGGGCGCTCAGGCCGATCCCGGTCAGGGTCGTCGCGCCCGTGCCGGCGGGCAGCGGCAGCTGGAGCGTGCGGGCGCGGCCGTCGGCGGGCAGCGAGCCCAGCGACATCCGGTGCAGGATGCCGTAGCGGTCCTGCAGCGTGACGGTGAGATCCACCGCGAAGGTCCGGTGCGCCGCGTCCGGGCTGCTCACCGCCGCCGTGATCCGCAGCCGGCCGGTGCCCTCGGGGACCGGCACTCCTGCCGTGGTGCCGCGGGGCGCCAGCCGGTGCAGCAGGGAGCCGACCGGCTCGGACGCCAGATCGCTGCGCATCAGCACGGTGTCGGCGGCCCGCTCGGTGTCCAGTGCGAGCACGGTCGCGGTGCGGCCGCCGGGCAGCGCGAGCGAGGTGCGCACGGCGGGGGCGGCCGAGCGCACCTGCGGGATCGACGTGTACGTCGCGTCACGGCCCGGACCGCCGTCCCCGGGCGTCAGCAGCCGCACCGGCGCACCGGCCCGGAAGTCGGCCTGGTCGTCCTGCGACCGCTGCCAGGAGGCGCCCTGGCCGATGGCGAGCATGCCCAGGGCGACGGCGAGGACCAGCAGCAGCGTCGGACCGGCGCCGCGGGCGGGGCGGCGGCTGAGCTGCCAGCCCGCCAGCGCGGCCGGCAGCCCGCGCCCGCCGGCCGCCCGGCGTTCGGCCAGCCGGGCCAGCAGCGGCAGCAGCCGCAGCGTCAGCACGGTGCCGGCCAGCAGGGCCAGAGCGGGGGCGGTGACCAGCAGCGGGTCGACGCCGAGCCCGCCCGTGCCGGTGCCGAGCGCACCCGAGGACTGCCGGCTCAGCTGCCAGTACGCCACCGCCGCCACCGCCAGCAACCCGAGGTCCGCACCGGCTCGCAGCGGCGCGGCGAGCGCCGGGGAACGCCGGCCGGTCCGGAACCCGCCCGTCAGCGCGGGCAGGGTCACCGCGAGCGCGCAGCCCAGGGCCACGGCCACCGCCGTCAGCCACACCGCCCCGGTCCCGGCCGCCGGGACCTGCGGGCGCAGACCGATCCGTGCCAGGGGGCCCTGCCCGGCCAGCAGCCGGGTCAGCGGCCCGGCCAGCAGCGCCGCGCACACCACCGCCGGCAGGGCCAGCAGCAGCGCCTCCGCGGCGGCCAGCGCCGCGATCCGGCCCCGCGAGGCGCCCCGGGCGCGCAACAGCCGGGTCTCCCCGGCGCGTTCCCCGCTCAGCAGCCGGGCCACCAGCAGCAGTGCGCAGCCGGCGAGCAGCGCCAGCTGCAGCGCCGCGATCAGCAGGGTCGAACGGGAGACGAGCAGCGAGCGGTCGAGCCGGGACAGGACGTCGGGCAGGGCGGTCGTCACCGTCGGCGAGCCGCCCAGCGCGGTCGAGCGGCGCAGCTCGTCGGCGGCGTCGCGGACCGCGTCCCGCACCGCGCCGATCCGCCCGGTGGTCATCGTCGAGAAGTCCGCCGAGGCCTGCCAGGCGATCTGCCCGGCGCTCACCTGCTCGCCGGTCAGCACTCCGGGGCGGGTCAGCAGCGGGCCGTAGGTGGTGAAGTCCACCGTGCGCACCCCGCGTCCGCCCAGGTCGTCCAGCTGCCAGTAGGGCGCCGCGGGGGTGGCGGGCCGGTACACCCCGGTGATGCGCACCTGCACGGCGGCGCCGCCGAGCCGGTCGGCGAGGGTGAGCCGGTCGCCCGGCCGCAGCCCCAGGCGCTGCGCGGCGGCCTGCGGCAGCGCGGCCTCCACCGGCGCCGCCCCGTCCTGCGGCAGACGCCCGGACACCAGCCGCACCTGGGACAGGTCCAGCGCGGCGAAGTACGTCAGATCCGGGTCGCCGGAGCGCTGCGCCGCGGGCTGCAGGGAGCGGGGCAGGGCGTAGGGGCCGGACCGGGTCAGGGTGCGCACGGTCACCGGCAGCCCGTCGAACGCCGTGCGGGCCTGCCGGCGGACGGCGGCGTCGGCCTGCGCACGGTCGGCGGGCGGCAGGTCGGCCTCCACGGCCAGGGTGGTGCCGGCCGCGTTGCGATCGTCGTGCAGCCAGTGACGCAGCGCCGCGTCGCCGGTCGCCGACGCATAGGCGGTGAGGGTGGCCAGGACGGTGGTGGTCAGCAGGATCGTGAGCCAGGCGGCGGCCAGGAGCAGCCGGTGCGCGCGGGCGCGCAGCAGCAGCCAGCCCGTGAACCCTGTCACCCCGGTCCCCCCGCCCCCCGGTCGTCGTCGCGATCCGCTCGCGCATCCTGTCAGAGCAGATGCGGCCGGAGTAAGCCACCGATGACCGAGATTGATCGAATCGTGACCGGATGTCGTGGCCGGATGTCGGGGGCGGGCGGCCGCCACACAGACGATCTCCGCGACGTCCGCCACGGGGACGGGGCCACGAGGTGAGGTGGGCCGCCGCCGGGGTGCCGCGAGGACGACCTGCCGGCGCAGGGCGCGACGGACGGGGCGGAAGCGCGGGATCAGGCTCGGCCGGCCGAGCCGCTCAGTCCGGCGTGTTGATCATCGAGGCGGCCGCGTAGGTCAGGTAGTTCCACAGCGTCCGCTCGTGCTCCTCCGACAGGCCCAGCTCGTCCACGGCCACCCGCATGTGCCGCAGCCAGGCGTCGTGCGCCGCGCGGTCCACCCGGAAGGGAGCGTGCCGCATCCGCAGCCGCGGGTGGCCGCGGCGTTCGCTGTACGTCGTCGGGCCGCCCCAGTACTGCATCAGGAACAGCCGCAGCCGCTCCTCCGCCGGGCCCAGGTCCTCCTCCGGGTACATCGCCCGCAGCTCGGGGTCCTGTGCGACCCCCTCGTAGAAACGGTGGACGAGCCGGCGGAAGGTCTCCTCACCGCCGACCTGCTCGTAGAAGGTCTGCTCCTGAAGCGTGCCGCGCCGAATCTCATTCACGTGCTCCATGGTCGCAGACACCCGAAGGAACGAACCCGGCCGTGAACCGGATCCGGCCCGCCGCACACGCGCGGGTGCTCGCCTCGGGACCGTGTCCCGCAGCACAGTGGAGCCATGGGCGCGCACACGGTCGGGGACACGGACGAGGTCGGGGGCACGGACGAGGTCGGGGGCACGGACGACAGGAGCGGCACGGCCGTGCGGGCCGGTGCGGCGGCCCCGCCCGAGCCGGATCTCGCCGCGCTCGCCGAGCGGGCACGGGCGGCGCTCGTACAGACGATCGACGCAAGCGGCGCCTGGCGGGACGACCCGGTGTGGCGGGAGGCGTTCACGGCGGTGCCCCGCCACCTGTTCGTGCCGTACTACTACGTCGCCACGGAGCGCGGCTACGAACGCCGCTGGGGCGAGCACCCCGACCCCGGGGAGCGCGCGGAGTGGCTGCGCGGCGCGTACGCCGACGTCCCGCTGGCGACCCGGCTGCGCGACGGCGAACTGGTCTCCTCCAGCAGCCAGCCCTCGTTGATGGCGCGGATGCTCACCGCGCTGCGGATCGAGGACGGCAACCGGGTGCTGGAGATCGGCGCGGGCACCGGCTACAACGCGGCGCTGCTCGCCCACCGCCTGGGCGACGACGCCCTGGTCACCACCGTCGACCTGGACCCGGAGATCACCGAGTCGGCGCGCCGGCACCTGGCCGCCGCCGGGCACCGTCCGGCGGTCGTGACGGGCGACGGCGCACGCGGAGTTGCGGAACGCGCCCCTTTCGACCGGATCGTCGCGACCTGCGCGCTGCCCTCGATCCCGCGCGCCTGGCTCGCCCAGTGCACCCCCGGCGGTCGCATCCTCGCACCCGTCGCCACCGGCCTGGTGGTGCTGACCGTGCGGGACGCCGCACACGCCGAGGGACGGTTCCTTGCGACCCCCGCGTACTTCGTGCCGTTGCGCGGCGAGGGCCGGCCGGAACCGCCGGCGCCGCGGTTGGAGGGGGTGCCGGCCCGGGTGCGTGAGGACGACCTGTTCCGCTTTCTGCTGGCGGTCGGCGGCGGCCGCCTGGACGGGCGGGCGGCCTGGAGGCTGTGGGAGCGCGCGGGCCGTCCGGAACGCGAGCGGTACGGCATCACGGTGCGCGGCCCGCACGCCTGGACGTGGCTGGACGACCCGGACGGTCCGCACACCTGGCCCCTGCCGGACTGAACCGCGGACCGCCGGGGCCGGACCGGCCGGGACGCGCCCCGCCGGTCCGGGCCCCGGCGGACGGACTCAGCCCCGCCGGATGGTGATGGTCGTCCAGGCGCCGACGTGCACCCGGTCGCCGTCCCGCAGCGGCACCGGCACGAACGGCTGGATCGGCTCCTCGGAACCGTTCACCGTGGTGCCGTTGGTCGAGTTCTGGTCGATGACCGCCCAGCTGCCGTCCGGCTGCTTGACCAGCACGGCGTGCTGGTGCGAGACGCCCGGGTCCTCCGGCGGCACCGACAGGTCGATGTCGGGGGTGTCGCCGGTGGAGTGCCGGCGGCGGCCGATGGTGACCTGGTTCCCGGTGAGCGTGCGCTGCTGCTCCGGCGAGTACGCGGGCAGGCTCAGACCCGCGGCCTCCGGACCCGAGCGCTGCATCATCGCCATGAAGTACTCGCGGTCCGGCGCGATCGTCGCCGTCCATGTCGTCTGCTGGGCGGGCTGGGGCGGCTGCGGAGGCTGCGGGGCCTGCGGCGTCTGCTGCGGGAACGGCGGCGCGGGCGGGGCCTGCGTGCCGCCGGGCTGCGGATAGCCGTACCCGCCGGGGGCAGGACCGCCCGGACCGCCCGCCGGACCGCCCGGACCGCCCGGGGCGCCTGCCGGACCACCTGCCGGGCCGCCGGCCGTGCCCCCGGGGGACGGCGGGGAGATCACCCAGTCGCCGCCCCCGCCGAAGGACGGACCGCCGGACGGCGGTCGGCTCGTCGCCTGCGGGAACGGCGGCGCGGCCGGCGCACCCGCGGGCGGGAAGGACGGCGCGCCGCCCGGACCGCCCTGGCCGCCTCCGGGGCCCGCGGGGCCGGGGTCGTCGGGGCCGCCCGGACGTCCAGGAGGCTCGGGGGAGGCGAACGGCGGGTTCGGCGGGATCGGTTCGGCCGGCCGGTTCACCTGGGACGGCCGGGAGCTCTGGTAGTCGAAGGCGTCACGGCCGAAGGACGGCCCCGAGGGCGGGCCGGGCGGCTGCGGGAAGTGCGGCGCCGGGCCGGCCGGTCCGGACGGACCTGCTCCGGGACCGGACGGTCCCGCTCCCGGGCCGGACGCCGGCGCGGGCGGGGTGTAGGTGGTGGCCGTGTTGGTCAGGAAGTTCCACCGGCACTCCGCGCAGAACGGCGCACCGCCCTGGCGGGGCGTACGGCACTGCGGGCACAGCTCCGGCCCGCCGCCGGGGCCGCCGAAGCCTGCGGGGCCGGGACCACCGGGAGCGGCCGGGGCGCCCTGGCCCGGTGCCGGCGGGAAGCCGTAGCCGCCCGCCGGGGGCGGCGGGGGAGGCGGCGGTACGGCACCGGCCATGCGGTGACCGCACACCTCGCACCAGTCGTCGGAACCCGACTGGTGTCCGTTCGGGCAGGTCGGCATGTCGGCGCTTCCCCCTCTCCTTCCCGGCCGGTTCGACCGGACGTCTCCAACCCCGAGGGGCCAGGCTCACTGTCTTCGCTGTCGTCGTGTGCTGTGGTGAGGCACTACTTCTTTACACGAACGGTCTTGGTGGACCGTGTCTCGAGAGTCATCTCGTCGGCCTCCGTGACCTTCGCTTTCAGTCGCACAGTACCGGTCGCGGCGTCCACCACGTCCACCACCTTCGCAAGCAGTTTCGCAGTATCCGCGTTCCCGGAGGCGGCGGCCAGCTGAACGGCCCGGCCCAAGAGGGCCGTTGCCCCGTCGATATCACCCGCTTCGCGAAGTTCGAGTCTCCGCTGGATCGCCCGGGCCGGCTCCGCCTGGCCGGTGTAGTGGGCGACCTGGGGAGGGAGAGCGGTGGAGGCGTCCGGGTCGTCGGTCCACACGGCCCGCACCAGGCCCGGTGCGCCCAGGTTCCGCACGGTTCCGTCGGGGTGCGCCACCACCGGCGTGACGCGGGCGGCGAGCAACTCCTGCCCCACCCGTGCCGCGGGCACCCGCACGTGCAGGTGGTAGTCGCGGGCCTCGTCGCCCCAGGAACCCGTCGGACAGTCCCGGTGCGCGGTCCCGCCTCCGTCGGTCGGCCCGTCAGGTCCTCGACAGCGGGGGAGACTTGTCGGTGAAGAAGGCGACCGGCGCGTCGGCCGGGGTCCACACCCGCAGGGCGACGTCCGCGGCCCCCTTGCCCATCGCCGTCTCCGTCATCCGTGTGAAGCCGGCGGCCGGGCTCGCCGGGTCGGCGACGATGTCGGCGGTGCCGAGCAGCGCCGAGGCGATCGCTGTGATTTCTTTCACATCCCGGTCGGTGCCCACTCCGCGGGCGTCACAGGCGAACCGGCCGGCGCGGTCCCGCAGCGCCGCCGCCAGGTCCTCGGGCGACTCGTGCTCGTTGCGGCCGTCGGTGAGCAGGATGCCGTGCCGGACGACGGCGTCGGCCGAGGACAGCAGCCGGCCGGCCAGACGCAGCCAGGTGCCGACGGCGGTGCCGCCGCCCGTGCCCAGCCCGCGCAGCGCGGCCTTGGCCTCGGCACGGGTCGAGGCGTCGGCGACCGCGAGCCGTCCGCCGCCCGGAGACACCTCGGTGGCCTGATGGGTGCCGGCGACCACCGCGAAGTGCGCGCCGTCGCGCAGGGTGTCCACCGCGGCGGCCGTGGCGTCGCGGGCGTTGCGCATCTTGGCCGGCGGGTGGTCCATCGAACCGGAGCAGTCCACCATGTTCACCACGGCCGCGGAGAGACCCCGGGCGGGCGCCCGCAGATGCGGGGCCGTCTCCGCACCGCCGAGCGCGGCACCCCCGGTGGCGGTGACGGTGACGATCGCGTCGACGTCCCGGCCGCCTTCGGGCAGAGACGTCCCGGCCGCCTTCGGGCAGATGCGCGTTGTGGTGGACCTCCACCGAGAACCGCGGCACACGGGACTTCGAGAACGGGGCCATGCTGTTCCAGATCCCCCTTCGGCCCACGTGAGCGGGGCCGCCGAACCATGGGCGGACCGGTTCCCTGCGAATCCGCCGGAGTCTCCCCGTGACGAGGCCGTGCCGGGTGCCGGGGCCCGTGCCGACCGCGCACCGGCGCGCGTCCTCAGGCGGATCCTGCCCCGTGCGGCGCGGCGGGGAACGGCACGACGGCCACCGTCACGTTGTCGTGGCCCCCGCCGTCCAGGGCGTGACCGACCAGCACGCGGGCGCTGTGCAGCGGCCGCAGCGCGGCGTCCGCCGGCAGCACCTCGGCCATCTCCTCGGCCGTCTCGGCGTAGTTCCACAGCCCGTCCGTGCACACGACGACCACGCCCGGCCGGTCCGGTACGAACGCGGCGGTGTGGGGCTGCAGGTCGTAGGCGTCCGCGCCGAGCCAGCCGGTGATGGCGTGGGCCCGTTCGTCGGCGTAGGCCTCCGCCTCGCTCATCAGGCCCGCGGCCACCATCTGCGCCGCCCAGGAGTCGTCCTCGGTCAGCCGGGCCGGCGGCGCGGCGCGGTCGGCCGGCACCCAGTAGGCGCGGCTGTCGCCGACCCAGCCGACGACGAGCAGCCCGGAGGTGACCACCGCGGCCACGAGGGTGCAGGCGGGCGCGTTGAGATGCACGGAGTGCTCGCGGGCGCCGCCGGGCTCCTGCGCCAGGGCGTCGACCGCCTCGGCGGCGGCGACGATCGCCTCGTGCATGGCCTGCTGCGGGTGCGTGCCGCGGGGCAGGGCGTCCAGCAGGACATCGCCGGCCGTGCGGGACGCGGTCAGGGAGGCCTCGTCGGGGCGGGTCGCGGAGGAGACGCCGTCGCAGACCACGGCCACGGTCGCCGGCGACCCGTCGGGCAGCGTGGTGCGGCCGACGGCGAAGGCGTCCTCGTTGCGGTGGTGGCGCAGCCCCCGGTCGCTGACCGCGGCGACCGGACCCGACTCCTGCTCCATGTGGTCGCGCTCCTGCGGCTGGAGGTGCCCGCACCGGGTGCAGTAGCCGTCGTCGTCCACCTGTCCGACACGGCAGGCCACGCAGCGGGGCCCGGACTGCGCGGCGGGCGGGGCGGCCACCGCCGCACGCGGGTCGGGGGCCTGCAGCGGGTACTCCTCGGGCTCGTCCGCCCGGTCGTACCGCACCGGTGAACCGTGCTCCGCCGGAGGTGAGTCGTGCTCCGCCGGCGCGGCCGGTGGCTGCGGGGCCGCAGGGACGCCGTCCGGGCCGGTCCCTGCCGCCGGGGGCGCCGGCGGAGCGGCGGGCGGCTGTGCGGGTGCGGGCGGCTGTGCGGGCGCAGGGGGCTGTACGGGAGCGGGGGGCTGGGACGGCATGGGCGGGTGCGCCGGCATGGGCGGGTACGCCTCCGGCCCGGTGCCGCCCGGTTCCGCTCCCGGCGGAGGTGCGGGCAGGTGGGTGCGCGGCGCCTCGTGCGGGGCGTCCGGCCGCAGGGCGTCCGGCCGCGGGGCCTGCGGCCAGGAAGCGCCGGGCGCGCCGTCCGCGGCGGGAGGCACGGCCTCGGCCGGGCCCGGCACCGCGCCGGCGCCCCCGGGACCGGTGCCCCCGGGACCGGTGTCCCTCGTGAGCGTGGGCGGGCCGGCCGGCGAAGCGTCGGCCGCGGACAGATCGTGACCGCAGGCGCCGCAGAAGCGGTCACCCGGTCCGAGCGGCTCCGCGCAGCTCGGGCAGTTCGACAGCGCGGCCTGCCGGTGCATCTGCGACATCAACTACACCCATGTTCGGGGGCGGTAACGGTTGGCACGTTCCACCAGGTCGATCCTCTCCTCGCCGCCGGACGCCAGCCGGGCCGGCGTGCGGGACGAGCGCTCCAGGCCGAAGCGCAGTCCCCGCTCGTCCAGGTCGCTGCCGAGCAGCACCCGCCGCGAGGCCGGGCCGGAGACCCGGCCCCCGGAGAGTACCCAGTCCGGCGCGCAGCCGAGGACTTCCGTCGCCAGCAGTTCGCGCCGCAGCGGGTCCAGCCCCTGCGCCTCCAGGGCCTCCACCTGCGCGGCCGCGGCCGTCAGGTCGTCCGGGAACGGCGTGTCGGACGGCTCGGGACGACGGTGCCGCAGCCGGGTCTCGGCCGACGGCTCGGGCACGGCGTCCAGGGCGGCGGCCTGCTCACCGGGCGCCGACGCGGACAGCCCCGCCAGGAAACCGGCGTGCGGGTCGGCGGGGGCCACGTGCGGCACGGGCAGCGCGAGCGCCGCGGCGGCGTCGACGGGCTCGACCGGTGTGGGGGCACCGGACGCGGGAGCGGGCCGCCGCGCGGACCGGCGCCTGCGCGCCGGGCGCGCGCCCAGCCGGGAGACGTCGCCCTGAAGCGGCGGGAACACCTCCGTGTCCGGCACCTTCAGCTCCGGACCGCACAGCGTCGACGGCACGGGCCGGGACCGGCCCGTCCGCACCCACACCACCTCGCGCAGCACGCCGGTCAGCTGCTCGGCCATCTCCTCGGCGGAGGCGAACCGACGTGCCGGATCCGGGTCGGTGACGCGCAGCAGCAGCCGGTGGAACCACGCGTGACGGCGGAACACCTCCACGGTGTCCGGGCCGGGCAGCGCGTGGGCGTGGACGGTGGTGAAGCCCCGGACGTCGAAGGTGAGCACGGCCAGGGTGCGGCCCACCGTGTACAGGTCGCTCGCCACCGACGGACCGGCCTCGGCGATCTCCGGCGCCTGGTAGCCGACCGTGCCGTACACCGCCGAGGTTCGGTCGTCCGTGCGGCGCACCGCGCCCATGTCGATCAGCTTGAGCCGGTCCTCGGTCCGGAGGGCGTTGTCGGGCTTGCCGTCGCAGTACAGCAGGCCCTGGCCGTGCAGATGGCCGAGCGCCTCCAGGGCCTCGAGGCCGTAGGCGCAGGCCTGTTCCACGGGCAGCGGGTCGCGCCGGCCGTCCGGGGCGCGGCGGGCGTCGGCGATCTCGCGGGGCGATCCGCCGCCGACGTACTCCCTCACGATGTAGCCGTCGAGGGAGCCGCTCCGCCGGTTCAGGTGCTCGACGAAGGTGTGGATCGGCACGATGGTGGGGTGCTCGATCTCCGCCGGGAAACGCCGCTCGGAGACCGCCGCGGCCATCGCGTCCTGGTCGCCGGTGTCCAGCAGGCCCTTGAGCACCACCCACCGGTCGGACACCGCCCGGTCCTCGGCCAGATGGATCCAGCCCAGCCCGCCGTGCGCCAGACAGCCCACGACCTCGTACTGGCCGTGGACGACGTTGCCCGGCTCCAGCTCGGGCACGAAGGAGTACGGGTGCCCGCACGCGGTGCAGAAACCCTCCGTGCGCCCCGGCCGGCCGCCGCGGGCCCGGCCCACCGGCGCCCCGCACCGAGAGCGCGAGCAGAACCGTTTGCGTTCGGGCACCTCCGGGTCGTGCAGCACCATCGAGCGCGGGCCGGGCCGCGGCACCCGCGGCACCCGCGGCACCTGCACCAGCCCGGCCCCGAGTCGCCCGCGCCCCGAGGAACCGGACGCGGAGGAGGAACCGCGCACCGGCAGCGGCCGCCGCGACCGCGACGCCCCGGTGGACCCGGGCGCCCCCGCGGCCGGCGGCGCGCCGCGTCCCGGCCCGGCGGCGGCGGTGGACGACGGGCCGAGCCCCGGGCCGGCGGCGACGGTCGGCACCGAGCAGGTCGGGCCGTCCGCCGACACCACCGGCGCCGGCCCGCAGATGTCGCAGGACAACTCGCCGCCGCCGACGTCCTCGTACGTCCCGTCGCAGTCCGGCCGCTGACAGCCCAGCCCCGCCCGGCTCATGGTGTCCCCGTCCCCCCGTCGTCCCGCGGCGCGCTCTGCCCGGGCACCCGTGCGGCGCCGAGCAGTTCGGCGGCCGCCTGCTGGTAGCGCAGCACCGCCTGCTCGGCCACCCGCAGATCGCACGGCGCGCTCCACAGCATGCGGCGCGCGATGTCGTACCGCTCCACCAGCAGCGGGTCGTCGGCCAGGCCGTGCCGGGCCACCTTCGCCCGGTAGGCGTCCAGGCGGCCGCGCAGCTCGGCCCGGACCGCGAGCGGCGCGGTCACCGCCGTCAACGACTCGCGGGCCCGCTGCAGTTCGTCCTCGGCCTTCTGCTCGAGCGCGTCCAGCAGCGGCGACAGCCGGTGCCACTGCGCCCGCCGCCGGTACTCGGCGGCCGTCGCCAGCTGCTCGTGCAGCGCGGTCGGCGGGCCGCTGACCACCGGCACCTCCGTGGCGGCGATCTTCGCCAGCACCTCGCCGCGTGCGGTGCGCGCCTCGGCCAGGGTGCGGTCCGCACGTGAGAGCACGTCCCGCAGCTTCAGCAGCCGCTGCTCGGCGTCCCGCCGCACCCCGAGCACCGCCTCCACCTCCCGGCGCACGTCCTCCAGCGCCTGCGCCTGCCGGTCGTACACCGTGGTGTCCGGCCGGCCGCCGCCCGGGGCGGAACTGCCCGAGGCCGGGATCCAGAACGCCAGCGGGTCGGAGATCACCTGCTCGCGCAGCTTCGCCAGGGTGCGGGTGATGCGTTCCAGGTCGTCGCCCGCCGGGTGCTCGCCGGGCCGGACACCGACGGAGTGCGCCAGCCGGCGGGTGCGCTGCAGCTCGGCGGAGAGCAGGTCGATCCGGGCGGGCAGCGCCGACCAGACCGTGTCGGCGGCGATCACCACGTCCAGCCCGGCGGCGTACAGCTCGTTCATCCGCTCCACCAGTTCGGCCAGGGTGAAACGGCGGCTGAGCCGGCCCGCGTCCGGCCCGCCCTCGGCGGCCTCCGCCGACCCGGGCACCGTCACGCACGCGCCGCGCACCAGCTCCGTCAGCGCCACCAGGTCCTCGTGGCTGGACCAGCGGCGGCGGGCACGGATCTCCCGTGCGCGGCGCAACGCGTCGGTGTAGGCGTCGAAGTACGTCCACAGCAGAGCGATCGACGCCTCCGTGCGCGCCCAGCGCTCCTTGGTGACGCCGGTCAGCTCGGCGCCCTCCAGGAGCCTGCGGCCCGCGTGGTCCTGCAGGGCCAACAGGGAGGTCTCGATCGCCTCGTGCTCCGCGGCCAGCCGCGCCAGCGCACGGTCCACCTCGTCCCGGTCCAGCACCGGCTCGGCGGGGTCCGTGCCGCCCATCGATCACCTCTCGCTGCTCGTGATGTTCCCTACGGTCGTACGCCGGCCCCCGGCGGGATCCGCCCGCCGCCCCGGACGGCTCCGGTCACCTGTACACCGGTACCGGCGGGGTCGCCGACGGTGTGTCCTTACCCAGGGTGGGAAGCAACCACCTGTCGTACGACGCCTTCCAGCCCCCGTCCTTGCGGTAGTCGTCCAGTATCCGGTTCACCCGACGCACGAGATCGTCCGCGCCCCGCCTCATCGCCACCCCGTAGTACTCCTCGGTGAACGGGGCGCCCTTCGGCTCCACCGCGGGGTCCTGCGCGGCCTGGCTCGCGGCGAGCGCACCGTCGGTCACCACCGCGTCCGCCTCTCCCAGTCGCAGCCGCACCAGGCAGTCCAGCTGGCTGGGCACGGTGGTGGAGATGTCGGTGGACGCCGGCAGCCGGCCGGTCTTCTTGTCCGCGGACAGGTGGTCGTGGGCGGTGGACCCCGCCGCCGAGCAGACCTTCCGGCCGGCCAGGGAGGCGTCGTAGCCGGTGACCGGCGACGTCTTCGGGGCGAGCACCTGCTGCCCGGTGCGGAAGTACGGCGCGGAGAACGCCACCTGCTCCAGCCGGTCGCAGGTGATGGTCATGGTGCGCACCACCATGTCCACCCTTCCGCTGCGGATCGCGGTGATCCGCTCGTTGGTGGGAATCGCGCGGAACTGCACCTTGCCGGCGTCGCCGAGCAGGTCCCGCGCGATGCGGTGCGCGAGGTCGATGTCGAAGCCCTCCAGCGCGCCGGAGGCGTCGTCAGGGCTGCGGTAGCCCCAGCGGTAGCTGTTCTGGTCGACCCCGACCGACAGATAGCCCCGGGCCCGGACGGCCTCGACCGCCGGACCCGTGGCGTCGGACGGGGGCAGGCTCAGGTCCTGCGCGGTGGCGTCGGTGCACGTGCCGGCCCTGGCCTGGGCGGCCTCGGCCGCGGGGCCGCCGCCCCCGAGGACGGGGACGACCGGACGGTGCCGCTCCAGCTTCGGCAACAGCAGCACGAAGGCCAGCGCCAGCGCGCACAGCACCGCCATCGCGCCGACACCGCCCCAGCCCCTCAGCCGGGACCGCAGCCGCGTCGTCCGCATCCTCACACCCCCTTCCCTCACGCCGCCGTTCCACGTCATCGGTACTCCGAGTCATCGGTACTCCGACAGCCTGCGCCCCGCGCCCAGCACCGCTCCCGCCGCGCCCAGCACCGCGAGCACCGACGCCCCGGCCGGCAGACCGGTCAGCGCACCCCGGCCGCCCCGCGCGGCCTGCTCGAAGTCCCGGGTCTCGTGGGCGATCGCCGAGGCCAGCGCACGGTCCACCGCCTCGAAGGACACGCTGGTCGACGTGTCCGCGTCCATGCCGATGATCCGGTCGCGGGCCGTGCGGTAGTCACCGGCGTCGTCGGCCTGCCGGGCCCGCGTGTGCCGGGACGTCCACTCCTTGACCGCCGCCTGCGCCTCGCGCACCGGCCGGCGCGGCAGCGGCTGGTTGAGCTTCGCGACGACGGCCGTGGAGGCGGAGTCGGGGGAGCCGGCGGCGGTGACCAGCTCGGCGGCGGCGGTGCGGATGCCGGCCTCGTAGCGTTCCCGGGTGGTACGGCTCTCCTGACGGCCCGCCAGACACCCGCTGCTCGCCATCGTGTCGGCGTCGGCCAGGGACCGGTGGATGCCGGCGGCGTGGGCGCTGAGCGGCCGGCCGCGGTGCAGCACGTCGTCGGCGGCGGCCGCCCGCCCCGCGGTCTGCCAGGCGGCGGTCGCGCCGAACGCGAGGACGAGGAGGGCCGGCACCGCGCCGATGGCCCGCAGCCGTCCCGGTTCCGTCACGGCGGCGGCCCGCAGCCGGTCGACGCCCTCGGCGAACGCGGTACGGCGCGCGACGGGCCGCGCGGGGGACGGATCCGGCTGCGACGGGACGGCGGGCACGGCCGGGTTCCCCGGCATCGTGCCGCCTGCCGGCGGTTGTGTCACTGCTGACCTCCCCCCCGTCACCCGTCACCCGTCGCCGCTCGTGCCGCCCCGGCCGGACCGCCGGTGCACCGCGCCGCACGGCAGCCGCCGGCCGGTGACCTTGCGTCCCGCACCGCCCTTTGCCCAGGAATACGCCGCGGGATGCCGTTCGGTTCCCTGCGCACCGGGGTGGAACCGGCCGACGACGACATGGCCGTCCGCGAGGACCACGTCCCGGGAGCCGCAGCCGTGACGGTGTCGCACTTCCCGCCTCACGCCCGAGCGCCCCGCCCACGACGGTCCGTCACCATCGGTCCCGGCCAGGGCCGACGGCCCGAGACGGGGCCGTCGGCCGGTCCGGTCGTGCGCCGCCCCGCAGGACGGCTGCCTCGGCGGCGGCTGTTTCCTCACGCCCAGCAGGCACACCGCCCCCAGCAGCACGGCGCAGCACCACATCAGCTCCGCCGTCAGGGTGAGGAGCCGGACGTACTGTTCGTGTCCGGCGGCCCTGCCCCGCGGAGGCAGGAACGGCAGAAGGGGCCCGAGCACCGCGAGAGCGACGGCGCAGGCTGCGACGTCGGTGTACGGGCGACGCATGCGTCTCCTCCGTCAGCGGTGGGTCGGTGCTTCCCGCAGGAACACGGCTGCACGCCGCACCCCCGGGCCGGCCGTCATGTCCCGAAGCACCTCCGCACCCGTTCGTACGCCGTCGGCGGTGCCCCCACCCGGTCCAGGCCGAGCAGGGCCGCACCCAGAACCGGACGGGCCGTCACCACTCGGGGTACGGCCGCGGGGGCGCGGGCGGCGAGGCGGGTCCGGATGCCGTCGTCGAGCTGGGGGTGACGAGCCGCCAGGACGCTGCCGCCGAGCAGTACCGGGGTCTCCTCCTCGAGCAGCCCGAGCCGGGTCAGGGCGACCGTCGCCATGGTGACGACCTCCTCCGCCAGGCGGTCCACGATCGAACGGGCGACCGGGTCGCCCTCGGCCGCGGTGGCGAACAGCACCGGCGTCAGCTCGTGGCGGCGGTGCTGCTCCAGGCGACCGAGGTGCAGCGCCTCGATCAGGGCGTACATGGAGTCCAGACCGAAGTGGGCGGGCAGGGTGCGCGCCAGCGCGGTCGGCTCGCCGCGGCCGTCCTCCGCGCGGGCGGCGTACCACAGGGCCTCCTCGGCCAGCGCCCAGCCGCCGCCGAAGTCCCCGGAGAGCCGTCCGAGCGCGGGAAAGCGGGCGGTGGCACCGTCCGGGCGCAGGCCGACGCAGTTGATGCCCGCCCCGCACACCACCGCCACCCCGCGGGGTTCGGACACGCCGGCGCGCAGGATCGCGAAGGTGTCGTTGCGGACGTCGGTCGTCGTGCCCCAGGCTCGCTCCCCGAGGGCGGCCGCCAGCTGTTCCTCCTCCGCCGGCAGGTCGGCGTTGGCCAGGCATGCCGAGACATGGGCGACGGAGGTGACCGCGGCGGCGTCGAAGGCGCGGGCGACCGTCTCGGCCAGGGTTCCGACCGCCGTCGTCACCCCCACGGCCGGGGGCCGGAAGCCGCTGCCGCGGGCCGTGGCCAGGACGTGGCCGTCGGCCGCCACGACCGCGACGTCGGTCTTGCTGTTGCCCGCGTCGATGGCGAGGACGCTCGCGGTCAGGCCCACGCCAGATGCTCCCGGTTGTGCGCGATCAGCTCGTCGGTCAGGGTCTCGGCGGTGGCGTACTGGCCGATCAGCGGGTGGGCGAGCAGGGCGCGCAGGACCCGCTCCCGGCCGCCGTGCACGGCGGCCTGCAGCGCCAGGTCCTCGTACGCGGTCACGTGCGCCACCAGGCCCGCGTACAGCGGGTCCAGCGGGGCCACCGGCAGGGGCTCGGCACCGTTCGGGCCGACCGTCGCCGGCACCTCGATCACCGCGTCGTCGGGCAGGAACGGCAGCGTCCCCCGGTTGAGGGCGTTGACGACCTGACGGGGGCTGCCGCCCCCGCCGAGCAGCGCGGCGGCGAGGTCCACGGCCGCCTCCGAGTAGTAGGCGCCGCCCCGCTCGGCCAGCAGCGCGGGCTTCTCGGCGAGCGCCGGATCGGCGTACAGGCGCAGCAGCTCCCGTTCCATGGCGGCCACCTCCTCGGCCCGGGACGGCTTGGTGCGCAGCTCGTCCACCACCTGGTCGTGGGCGTAGTAGTACCGCAGGTAAGAGGAGGGGACGGTGCCGAGACGGTCCAGCAGGGACCTCGGCAGGCGCAGATCGGCGGCGATGGCGTCGCCGTGCTCGGCCAGCAGCCGGGGCAGCACGTCCGGGCCGTCCGGTCCGCCGAGCCGGACGCCGGTCTCCCAGGTGAGGTGGTTCAGGCCCACGTGGTCCAGGTGGACCTCGGCGGGGGAGACGCCCAGCAGCGCCGCGAACTTCCGCTGCAGTCCGATCGCCACATTGCACAGCCCGACCGCGCGGTGACCGGCCTGGAGCAGCGCCCGGGTGACGATGCCGACGGGGTTGGTGAAGTCGATGATCCACGCCTGCGGGCTGATCCGGCGCACCCGCTCGGCGATGTCCAGGACCACCGGGACGGTGCGCAGCGCCTTGGCCAGCCCGCCCGCACCGGTGGTCTCCTGGCCGACGCAGCCGCACCGCAGCGGCCAGGTCTCGTCCTGCTGCCGGGCCGCCTGGCCGCCCACGCGCAGCTGCAGCAGCACCGCGTCCGCGCCGTCCACCGCCCCGTCCAGGTCGGACGTGGTGACGATCCGGCCGGGGTGGCCCTGCCGGGCGAAGATGCGCCGGGCCAGACCGCCGACCACCTCCAGACGGTCGGCCGCCGGGTCGACGAGCACCAGTTCCTCCACGGGCAGGGTGTCCCTCAGGCGGGCGAAGCCGTCGACGAGTTCCGGCGTGTAGGTCGAGCCGCCGCCGACCACGGTGAGTTTCATCTGCCTCCCTCGATCCCCTTCTCCCTCGGCTCTCTCTGTTCTTCCGGGCCCGGCGGCCCTCCGGGCCCCGGCGCGGGGTCTCCTTCCGGACTCCGCCCGTCGGCCCGGCTGCGCGACCCCCACGCGCCCCGACGGTGCCGGCCGCGGCCCGGACGCATGCCGGGCGCGCTGCGGGCCGCCGAGGCGGGCCGGCCGTCAGCGGGAGGTGTCGAAGACCTCGTCCCGGGTGGCCGCGAGCGCGCTCTCCAGTGCCCCGCGCAGCACGGGGGACTCCCGCACCTCGCCGACCACCAGCTGCGGCCGGGAGGCCGCCAGCTCCTCCAGTTCGGCCTGCACCAGGCCGCGCAGCACCTCGCCGCCTGCGGTGAGACAGGCACCGGCGAGCACCACCAGCTCGGGGTCGAGGACGGACACGAGGGAGGCGAGACCGGTGGCCAGCCGGGTCGCGTACGCCGCCAGGAAGGCGCGGTGGGGTCCGTCGGCGCGGTCGGCGGCGCGGGCCACGAGCGCGGCGGCCACCTCCGCGCGGGGGCCCGTCGGCACGTCCGCCACGCCCAGCTGCCGGGCCAGCGCCGGCAGCGCCTGGGAACCGGCCAGCTCCTGGAAACCGCCGCTGTCGGCCTTGGCGACCTGGCGCACCAGCGGGGCACCGGGCACCGGCAGGAACCCGACCTCCCCCGCGCCGCCGGTCCAGCCGCGATGCAGCCGGCCGCCGAACACCAGGGCGGCGCCCAGCCCCTCCTGGTTCCACAGCAGCACGAAGTCCCGGTGGCCGCGAGCCGCACCGAGGCGCTGCTCGGCGACGGCGACCAGGTTGACGTCGTTCTCGTACGCGACCGGCATCGGCAGGGCGGCCGCCAGGTCCTCCAGAAGCGTGGGGGAGTGCCAGCCGGGCAGGTGGGCGGCGTACCGCAGCCGGCCGGTGCGCGGGTCGAAGGCGCCCGGGGTGCCGACGACCAGGTGGCGGACGTCGTCGCGGGCCAGGCCGGCGTCCTTCAGCGCGCCGTCGAGCGCGTCGGCGACCAGGTCCACCACGGGCCGGGCCGCGCGGCGGCCGGGGGTCGGCAGCTCGTGGGCGCCGACCGTGCGGCCGGTGAGGTCGGCGACCGCGGCCCGGATGCGCTGCGGGGTGACGTCCAGGCCGGCGGCGTACGCGGCGGTGGGATCGACCGCGTACAGCCGGGCGTTCGGGCCCGGACGGCCGGTGCTGGTGCCGGTGGAGACGACGAGCCCGGCGGCCTCCAGCCGGGCCAGCAGCTGGGAGGCGGTCGGCTTGGACAGCCCGGTCAGTGTGCCGAGCCGGGTCCGGGACAGCGGCCCGTGCTCCAGCAGCAGCTCCAGAGCGGCCCGGTCGTTCATCGCGCGCAGGACGCTCGGCGTGCCCGGGGTGCCCGTACTGTCGGAGCTGCCGGTGCGGCCGGCGCTGGGCGTACTGCCCGCAGCACCCGGGGTGCCGGTCGGTCCTGTCATGCGCCTCGTCCCCCTGAAAGCCCGCATTGTCAGGGAACTTTCCTGTCGGGACGCTAGGTCCGCCGCGACACGGGCGTCAAGAGCGCGACGCCGCAGGCCGGTGCCGTCACCACGCCGGGCCGGACACTGGACGGCGCCCGCACCTACTTCCCGTTCCCGGCCTGCTGCTGCGGGACCGTGGCCGCGGGGCGGGCCTCGGTGGGGGTCGGGTCCTCGGGCTCCTGCGGAGCCGCGACCGTCACCGGTTCCGCGGCCGGCGCGTTCCCGGCGGGGGCCGTCGCCCCGCCGACGATGCGGATGTCGGCCGCGTCCAGGGCCCGCTTGATCCGCCAGCGCAGCTCGCGCTCCACGGTCGCGGACTTGCCCGGCATGGTCTTCGCGGACACCCGCACCACCATCGAGTCGATCTCCACGCTGTCCAGGCCCAGCACCTCGATCGGGCTCCACAGCAGCTCGGCCCAGGGCTCCTCCTTGCCCATGGTCTCCGCGACCTCGGTGAGCACGGCCTTGACCTCGTCCAGGTCCTCGCTCGCCTTGAGGGTCACGTCGACGTTGGCCGTCGACCAGCCCTGGGAGAGGTTGCCGATCCGCTTGACCTCCCCGTTGCGGACGTACCAGATCTCCCCGTCGGCACCGCGCAGCTTGGTCACCCGCAGACCGACCTCGATCACCTCACCGGTGGCGACGCCCGCGTCGATGGTGTCGCCGACGCCGTACTGGTCCTCCAGGATCATGAAGACACCGGAGAGGAAGTCCGTGACCAGGTTGCGGGCGCCGAAACCGACCGCCACACCCGCCACACCGGCGCTGGCCAGCAGCGGAGCCAGATTGATCTCGAACGCCGACAGCACCATCAGCGCCGCCGTGCCCATGATCAGAAAGCCGGCCACCGAACGCAGCACCGAACCGATCGCCGCCGAGCGCTGCCGCCGCCGCTCCGCGTTGACCAGCAGCCCGCCCAGCCCGCTGCCGCTCGGCTGCGGAGCGCTCCTGCGGTTCATGCGGTCTATCAGCTGGGTGATCGCCCGCCGGACCACCATGCGCAGCACCAGCGCGACGACCACGATCAGGACCACCCGCAGGCCGGTCGCCAGCCAGGTGGACCAGTTCTCCTCCACCCAGCTCGCCGCGTTGTTCGCGCTCTGCTGGGCGTCCTGCAACGAGGGGACCGGCACGTCCGGCGACTGCGCGTCGCTCGGCGACGGGGACGGGCCGGCGGCCAGTAGGACGACGGGCACGGACACGACAGGTACCTCCAGGTGCGTCCACCCTCCGGCACGAGCGGTCAGTATCGGTCGGATCACGAAGAGGTCACCGGATGGGCAGAGCCACCACACTAACGGGGCACGTCGCGCGGAACGCCGTGAACGTCCGCGGATGTCCGGCACGGACCGGGTGCCGGCCCGTGTCCGAGCAGCCTGTGGGGGCGGACCGCACTGCGGGGGAGAAAGAGCATGTGGTCGAAAACACTCCCAGCCCATTACCGGGACATGGTGGCGCGGTCACCAGGCATGAGGGGACACTGACTCCAGGTCGTCCCGGCGCGAGCCACGCGCCGCCGGCGTACAAGGAGGCATCCGTGCCGCATGTCCTGGTCCTCAACGCGTCGTACGAGCCTCTCGGCGTCGTACCGCTCCGCCGCGCGCTCGTCCTCGTGCTCGAGAACAAGGCAGTCTGCCTCGAGGAGTCCGGCGCCCATCTGCACAGCGCAACCCTCACCGTCCCCGCACCCAGCGTGGTCCGGCTCAAGCGCTTCGTCCGCGTCCCCTACCGGGGACCGGTCCCCCTGACCCGGCGGGCCCTGTTCGCCCGCGACGGAGGCCGCTGCATGTACTGCGGCGGCGTCGCCACCAGTGTCGATCACGTCATCCCGCGTTCACGCGGCGGCAAGCACGCCTGGGACAACGTGGTCGCCTCATGCCGGCGCTGCAACCACGTCAAAGCCGACCGCCACCTCGTGGAGCTGGGCTGGCGCCTGCGCCACAAGCCGGCCCCGCCCACCGGCCTGGCCTGGCGCATCATCGGCACCGGGCACCGGGACCCACGCTGGCTGCCCTACCTGCAGCCCTACGGCGCGGACGACGTCCTGGCCCGGATCGACGGCCTGCCGGCCTGAGTCCGGGCCTTTCTGCGTTCCGGGGGCTGCCCCGGGTGCCCGCGCGTCCGGCGAGCCGGCTCTCCCCGCTGCGACCGGGGGGGAGCCGGCCCGGGGCGCCGTGCCGCTCACGCAGGGGGAGCGCGCCCGCCCGCAGCGGTAGCAGGGCGGGCGGCCCGGCACGCGGTGCCGGTCCTGCGAGAGTCACGCCTGCCCTTCGTCTGTGCCCTGCCCCGCTTCCGCGGGCCGGCGGGTACGCCGCAGGGCCGTGTCCGCCTCGAAGCCGACGATCACCGGCAGGTGGAGGGGCGCGAGGAGGCGGATCCAGACCCCTGTCGTCCAGCCGGTGAAGAACCGAGCGCGCGCGAGGCCGGCTGAGCGCCGGAATCAAAGCCCGGAGCATGTGAACAGCCCTTGTCGTCGAACGATGGCGAGCATGTCGACGAAAATCTTGCTCGAAGTCGACGAAACTCTTGCTCGAAGTTGAGCCGGCACCTGTGGCCGCTGGTTCCACCGTCTCTTCACGGGGCCGTTCGTCGACATCGACGGTGTCGAGCATCAAGTGAAGCGGGGTGCAACGGACATCGCGCTCGCCGAAGGCGCCCATCAAGGCGTATGTCCGGTATCGAGGACGAAGAGATGCCCGCCTCGCCGAGGCAAGCAGGAGTTTCTTCGTCGGAGACGTCGGTGACGGCAGTCGGCTCCTGGGCATGACCATCCGGCTCGGCCCCCGCAACGGCAGCTCCTTCCGCATCTCCGCGCCGGAACCCGTGCCGGGCTGACCGGAAGGGGCCTCGCGCCGGTCCGCCCAGGCAGCACCGAACCGTCCGGCCTCCCGGCCCCCGGAGTCAAGCCCTGCAGGCTTCGCGTCGCTCGGCCTCGGCACCGCAGGGAGCGGGCGTCGCCGCCCGGCCGGCAGAGCCGGGGAACGGCGCCGCCTCCCCCCTCCGTGCCGTCCAACGAGGTGACGTGAGGCACGTCGGGCGTCGAGGGACGTCTGCCGTCGCGTCGACGGGGTAGGGCTGCGGTATCCCGTAGCCGCATTCGACAAGGAGGCCCCCGTGGCCGCATCGGCTCAGCTTCTGCTCTCGGCCCTGTCCGGACCCGAGGCGTTCGCCGGTTACGAGTCCCCCCTGGGCGGGGCGGAGAGCGCCTGCGCGGAGGCGCCGCTGACCAGCGAACCCCCGCTGCCCGACACCGCACCGCTCACCAGCGAACCGCCGCTCGCCGAGACCGCGCCCCTGACCAGCGAGGCCACCACGCGGGCCGACGGATGCGGTCTGCTGCCGGCCCAGTGCGCCGCCGAGCGGTCCGCCACGGCCCCCGGACGCGCGGAGCCGTAGATGGCGCCGCAGCCGGTCGAACCGCCCGGGGCGCCCCCCGGACGCACACTGGCCCGGCTCGCCGCCCTGCACGGCGTCGCCACCTCCTACAGCCCGGCTCCGGGCCGCACGGTCACCGTCCCCGCCGACGCGGTCGTCGCCGCCCTGGCCGCCCTCGGCGTCGACGCGAGCAGCGAAAAGGCCGCCCGTGCCGCGCTCGCCGCCGGGGAGCGGGAACGCGCCGAACGGCTGCTGCCGCCC
The DNA here is from genome assembly GCF_045209695.1 of Streptomyces thermoviolaceus. NCBI lineage: Bacteria > Bacillati > Actinomycetota > Actinomycetes > Kitasatosporales > Streptomycetaceae > Streptomyces > Streptomyces thermoviolaceus. Next base: position 4,087,212 of record NZ_CP109280.1, read on the forward strand.
ACCGTCGTCCTCGTCCGGGGCGAGGACCCGCCCGCCGCCCTGACCGCGCTGCCCTCCGGCACCCGGCTCCGCGTCGACACCGAGCAGGGCGAGGTGCGCACCACCGCGGACGACCTGCCCTGGGGCGTGCACCGGCTGACCGCCACCGCCCCCGGCGGGCGCACCGGCCGCGCCCACCTGATCGTCGCTCCGCCCCGGCTGCCGGCCCCCGCGGGCCGCGGCTACGGCCTGCTGGTGCAGCTGTACTCCCTGCTGAGCCGCCGCTCCTGGGGTATGGGCGACCTCGGTGACCTCGCCGAGCTGGCCGGCTGGGCCGGAGGCACGCTCGGCGCCGGGTTCGTGCAGGTCAACCCGCTGCACGCGGCCGTGCCCGGATCACCCACCGACCCCTCGCCCTACCGTCCCTCCTCACGCCGCTTCCCCGACCCCGTGCACCTGCAGGTGGAGAACGTCCCCGAGTACGCCTCGGTGGCCGGCCACGAGCGGATGCGGTCGCTGCTCGCCGAGGCCGCCGCCCTGCGCGTGGCGGTGCTGGAGCGGGGCGCGCTGATCGACCGGGACGCGGTGTGGCGGCTGAAGCGGCAGGCCCTGGAGCTGGTCCACGAGGTCCGGCTCGCACCCAAGCGGCGTGCCGCCTACGAGGCGTTCCTCGCCGAGCAGGGCCAGGAGCTTGAGGACCACGCCACCTGGTGCGCGCTCGCGGAGGTGCACGGCTCCGACTGGCGCACCTGGCCGGCCGGGCTGCGCGACCCCCGCTCGGCCGAGACCGCCCGCGCCCGCCACGAGCTGAGGGACCGGGTGGACTTCCACCGCCGGCTGGCCTGGCTCACCGACCTGCAGCTGGCCGAGGCCCAGCGCGCGGCGCGCGAGGCCGGCATGGACATCGGGATCGTGCACGACCTCGCGGTCGGCATGCATCCGCAGGGCGCCGACGCCTGGGCGCAGCAGGAGTACTGCGCGGCCGGGATGTCGGTGGGCGCCCCGCCGGACGCGTTCAACGCCCGCGGCCAGGACTGGGACCTGCCGCCGTGGCGCCCCGACCGCCTGGCCGCCTGCGGCTACGCCCCGTTCCGCCGGCTGCTGCGCGCCCTGTTCCGTCACGCCGGCGCGCTGCGCATCGACCACGTCCTGGGCCTGTTCCGGCTGTGGTGGATCCCGCGGGGCCGCCCGCCCACCGAGGGCACCTACGTCCGCTACGACGCCGAGGCCATGCTCGCGCTGCTGGTGCTGGAGGCCTCCCGCGCGGGGGCCGTGGTGATCGGCGAGGACCTGGGCACGGTCGAGCCGGGCGTGCGCGAGGCGCTGCGCGAGCGCGGGGTGCTCGGCACCTCGGTGCTGTGGTTCGAACGGGACTTCGAGGGCGACGGCCGCCCCCTGCCCCCCGAACGCTGGCGCACCGGCTGCCTGGCCACCGCCACCACCCACGACCTGCCGCCCACCGCGGCCCGCCTCACCGGCGAGCACGTCACCCTGCGCCACCGCCTCGGGCTGCTCACCCGGCCGCTGGAGCAGGAACGCGCCGAGGCCGCCGCGGACACCGCGGAGTGGCTGGCCCTGCTCGCCGAGCTGGGCCTGCTGCACGGCCCGGGAGAGGAGCGGTCCGCCGTGCCGGAGGAGGAGGCGATCCAGGCGGTGCACCGCTTCCTGGCGCGCACTCCCGCCCGCATGGTGGGGCTCTGGCTCCCGGACGCCGTCGGGGACCGCCGGCCGCAGAACCTGCCCGGCACCCGGGACCAGTACCCGAACTGGCGCCTGCCCATGGCCGACGCCCGAGGCCGTCCCGTGACCCTGGAGGACCTCGCCGCCTCGCCTCGCGTGCGTGCGCTGGCCGAGGTGCTGCGCTCCGGTGTGCGGGACACCGTGCGGGTCGCGAACGGGGCCGAGCGGGGCGGGCGCAGACGGGTGGAGACGGCCTGAGCATGCGGTGGACGAGCGCCGGAGCCTGCTCGCCCACGGCACGCTCCGGCGCGCGCCCCTCGGCGCATACGGCACCCCGGACGCGCGGAGCGTTCAGGCGTTCGCTACGTTTGCACCGTGGACAAGAAGAACGCCCTGCGCGCCGGCGCTCTGGCCGCCGGTACGACGCTGATGATGCTGCTCATGTCGTCTCCCGCGCTCGCGCTGACCCGCGACGACGGTGACGACCCCGGCCCGGGCCTGAGCGTCATCGAGACGCTGGGCTACTTCGTCGGCCTGCCGATCCTGCTGTTCGTGGTGATCGCGGGTCTGGTTCTGCTGCTGACCAAGCCGGACATCAAGAAGCAGGACACCAGCCGGAACGTGAGGACGAAGGCCGAGGCCGGGGCCAAGGCCTGACCGGCGTCGGCACACACAGGGCGCGCCACCGACACGTCGTCCGCCGAGGGTGTCGGCCCCGCCGCCGTACGGATGCACACGCGTGTGCCGTACGGGGGAAGGGGTCGGCGCCCTCGGCGTGTTGCGTGCGCGCGTGCCCCGGCCGGCGGGTGCCGCGCCCCGTGCGGTGAGGTGACCCGGGGCGGACTGCGACCGGGCCGTGCCGGTCCGTCCGCATCCCGCGGGGCGGTACCGCCGCCGGACGGCCGTGCCGACGCGAGGGCCGGCACGGCCGCATGCGCGGGTCCCGCACCAGCGGGTCAGCGGCCGGCTGCCGCCGCGTCCGCCGCCTGGGCCTTCAGCGCCCGCTCGACTCCGGCCCGCGACTCCGACACCAGCCGGCGCAGCGCCGCGTTCGGCTCCGCGGACTCGAGCCACGCGTCGGTCTTGCGCAGCGTCTCCTCGGACACCTGCACCGCCGGGTACAGCCCGACCGCGATCTGCTGGGCCATCTCGTGGGAGCGGGACTCCCAGATGTCCTTGACCACCTCGAAGTAGCGGTCGGTGTACGGCGCCAGCAGCTGACGCTGGTCGGTCTGGACGAAGCCCGCGATGACCGCCTCCTGGACGGCGTTGGGCAGCTTGTCGGAGTCGACGACCGACGCCCAGGCCTCGGCCTTCGCCTCCTCGGTGGGACGGGCGGCGCGGGCGGTGGCCGCGTGCCGCTCGCCGGCCGCGGTCCTGTCCCGCTCGTACTCGGCCGCGATCTCCGCCTCGTCGAACCGGCCGGTGGCCGCGAGCCGCTGCACGAACGCCCAGCGCAGCTCGGTGTCCACGACCAGACCCTCGATCGTCTCCGTGCCCTGGAGCAGGCCGACCAGCAGGTCCAGCTGCTCCGGCGTGCGGGCGGTCGCCGCGAAGGCGCGCGCCCAGGCCAGCTGGTGGTCGCTGCCCGGCCGCGCTGCCCGCAGATGCGCCAGCGTGGCGTCGGTCCAGCGGGCGAGCAGCGCGTCCCGGGCGGCCGGGTCGGTGTACTGGTCGAGGGCCAGCTTCACCTGCCGGTGCAGCGACTGCACCACGCCGATGTCGGACTCCTTGCCGATGCCGGACAGCACCAGCGACAGATAGTCGCGGGCGGCCAGCTCGGCGTCCCGGGTCATGTCCCAGGCGGAGGCCCAGCACAGCGCCCGCGGCAGGGACTCCTCGAAGTCGCCCAGGTGCTCGGTGACGCACCGCAGCGACTCCTCGTCCAGGCGGACCTTGGCGTAGGACAGGTCGTCGTCGTTGAGCAGGATCACCGCGGGGCGGCGCCGGCCGGCCAGCTGCGGCACCGGGGTCAGCTCGCCGTCGACGTCCAGCTCGATGCGGTCGGTGCGCACCAGCTTGCCGGAGTCGCCGTCCAGGTCGTACAGGCCGATCGCGATGCGGTGCGGGCGCAGCACCGGCTCGCCCTTGGCGCCCGCGGGAAGGGCGGGGGCCTCCTGGCGGACGGCGAAGGAGGTGATGACGCCGTCGCCGTCGGTCTCGATCTGCGGGCGCAGGATGTTGATCCCGGCCGTCTCCAGCCACTTCTTCGACCAGTTCTTCAGGTCGCGGCCGGAGGTCTCCTCCAGGGCGCCCAGCAGGTCGCTCAGGCGGGTGTTGCCGTAGGCGTGGCGCTTGAAGTACGTCTGCACGCCGCGGAAGAACTCGTCCATGCCGACGTAGGCCACCAGCTGCTTGAGCACACTGGCGCCCTTGGCGTAGGTGATGCCGTCGAAGTTGACGAGCACGTCGTCCAGGTCGCGGATCTCCGCCATGATCGGGTGCGTGGACGGCAGCTGGTCCTGCCGGTACGCCCAGGTCTTCATGGAGTTGGCGAAGGTGGTCCACGCGTGCGGCCAGCGCGAGCCGGGGGCGTGCGCCTGGCAGGCGATGGAGGTGTAGGTGGCGAACGACTCGTTCAGCCACAGGTCGTTCCACCACTCCATGGTGACCAGGTCGCCGAACCACATGTGGGCCAGCTCGTGCAGGATCGTCTCCGCCCGCGCCTCGTACGCCGCGTCGGTCACCTTGGACCGGAAGACGTACTGGTCGCGGATGGTGACCGCGCCCGCGTTCTCCATCGCGCCCGCGTTGAACTCGGGCACGAACAGCTGGTCGTACTTCTTGAACGGGTAGGCGTAGTCGAACTTCTCCTGGAACCAGTCGAAGCCCTGCCGGGTCACCTCGAAGATCGCGTCGGCGTCGAGGTGCTCGGCCAGCGACGGCCGGCAGTAGATGCCGAGCGGCACGACCTGCCCGTCCTTCTCGTACACGCTGTGCACGCTGTGGTACGGGCCGGCGATCAGCGCGGTGATGTACGTCGAGATGCGCGGCGTCGGCTCGAAGACCCAGACGTTGTCCTTCGGCTCCGGGGAGGGCGAGTTGGACACCACGGTCCAGCCCTCGGGCGCCCTCACGGTGAACTGGAAGGTGGCCTTCAGATCCGGCTGCTCGAAGCAGGCGAAGACCCGCCGGGCGTCCGGGACCTCGAACTGCGTGTACAGATACGCCTGGTCGTCGACCGGGTCGACGAAGCGGTGCAGGCCCTCACCGGTGTTGGTGTACGCGCAGTCGGCGACGACCCGCAGGACGTTGCGGCCCTGCAGCAGACCGGGCAGCGCGATCCGGGAGTCCTGGAAGACCTCGGCGGGATCCAGCGTGTCCCCGTTGAGGACCACCTCGTGGACGGTCGGCGCGACCAGATCGATGAAGGACTCGGCACCGTTCTCCGCCACGTCGAAGCGCACCGTGGTCACGGACCGGTAGGTGCCTCCCTCCTGCGCCCCGGAGAGGTCGAGTTCGATCTCGTACGAGTCGACGGTGAGCAGCTTCGCCCGCTGCTGAGCCTCCTCGCGAGTCAGGTTTGTGCCAGGCACGCGTTCATCTCCTCCTGTGTACGGATGCGGTCATCCTTCCACGTCGCGGACACGGCGAGCGGGCGGTCACCGCTGTGCGGCGACCGCCCGCTCGAAGGGCGTACGGGTCCGGGGGACTCCCGGGAGGCGGGGCTTACGCGGTCAGCTCCGCCGCCACCAGCTCCGCCAGCTGGACCGCGTTCAGGGCCGCGCCCTTGCGGAGGTTGTCCGCGGAGACGAACAGCGCCAGGCCGTTGTCCACCGTCTCGTCGCGGCGGATGCGGCCCACGTAGCAGGGGTCCTGGCCGGCGGCCTGCAGCGGGGTGGGGATGTCCGACAGGGTCACGCCGGGGGCCTGGGCCAGCAGCTCGGTGGCGCGCTCCACGCTGACCGGCCGCGCGAACCGGGCGTTGACCTGAACGGAGTGACCGCTGAAGACCGGCACGCGCACGCAGGTGCCGGACACCTTCAACTCCGGGATCTCCAGGATCTTGCGGGACTCGTGCCGCAGCTTCTGCTCCTCGTCGGTCTCGTTCAGACCGTCGTCGACGAGGTTGCCGGCGAAGGGCAGCACGTTGAAGGCGATCGGACGCTTGTAGACGCCCGGCTCGGGGAAGTCCACCGCCGCGCCGTCGTGGGTCAGCCGGTCGGCCTCGGCGACGACCTTCTGCGCCTGCCCGTGCAGCTCGGCCACGCCCGCCAGACCGGAGCCGGACACCGCCTGGTAGGTGGCGGCGACCAGCGCCTGGAGCCCGGCCTCCTCGTGCAGCGGCTTGAGGACCGGCATGATGGCCATGGTCGTGCAGTTCGGGTTGGCGACGATGCCCTTGGGGCGGTTCTTGAGGGCGTGCGGGTTCACCTCGGCCACCACCAGCGGCACGTCCGGGTCGCGGCGCCAGGCGGAGGAGTTGTCGATCACCACGGCACCCTGCGAGGCGACCTTCTCGGCCAGCGCCTTGGAGGTGGCGCCGCCCGCCGAGAACAGCACGATGTCCAGGCCCGTGTAGTCGGCCTGCGCGGCGTCCTCCACGGTCACGCCGTCCAGCACCCGGCCCGCCGACCGGGCCGAGGCGAACAGCCGCAGCTCGGTGACCGGGAACCTGCGCTCCGTGAGGATCCTGCGCATGACCGTGCCGACCTGACCGGTGGCTCCGACGATTCCGACCCTCACGGTGACTCCCTCGCGTCTCTGTCGTTGCATGACCAGGACCCGTCCATCATGCGGCCCCATCAGCCATCATGCGGTGCGGCCCGGGCGGTCTGTCCAATTCTTTGCCTGTCGGGCCCGGTGTGCGAGACATGGTCCCGGGCCCGCGGTCCTGCGGCGCGCAGCCGTCCCCGGCGCAGATGCTCAACCCGGTGACGGCGTTGCGTCGCAAGTCGTACGGCCCGGCGCCTGCCCGCCCGCACACCGGCGCACACGACGGTGTGACGTACGCCTCGGCGCCGACGGCGCGTCGCCGGTGCACGCCGGCCCGACGTCCCGGCCCGAACCCCTGCCGTTTGGGGGCCCGTCTGCCGTAGCGTCCTGCCATGCGACAGGAGCTGCGGGTGGCGGCGTACGCCGTGTGCGTCCAGGACGGATCGATCCTGCTGGCCCGCTGGGTCGCCCCCGACGGCACCCGGCACTGGACCCTGCCCGGCGGCGGCATGGAGCACGGCGAGGACCCCTACGACACCGTGATCCGCGAGGTCGAGGAGGAGACCGGCTACACGGCCGAACCGGTCGCCCTGCTCGGCGTCGACTCCCGTCGGCACCACCGGCGGCGCCGGCTGCGCAGCCCGGCCGACCACCACAGCCTCCGCATCGTCTACGAGGCGCAGGTCGTCGGAGGCGAGCTGCGCCACGAGACGGGCGGCTCCACCGACCGGGCCGCCTGGCATCCGCTGACGGACGTGCCCGGCCTGCCACGGGTCCCCCTGGTCGACGTCGGGCTGCGGCTGTGGCGGGAACGCCCGGCGGCGGGCCGGACGCTCACCCCGCCGGGTGCGCCGCCCGCCCCCGGCAGCGCGCCGCACCGCTGATGAGGCCCAACGCCGCGCCGCACCGCCCCTGAGGCCCGGACGGCCCCCTCACCGCGGCAGCACCACCACAGGCGCCGCGGGCTCGCGGACGGCCGCCGCCCGCAGCGCCGTGCGGACCACCGTCGCCTGCTGCCGAGGGGCGTCCCGCAGTGCCCGCGGCGACAGCGGGACGACCGTGACGCCCAGACGCTGAAGCAGCTCGCGCCGGCGCGTGTGCCGCTCCCCGGCGGCGCCGGCCTCGCCCGGGCGGCCTGCGCACGCGTCCAGCTCCACCGCGACCGCCCGCTCGGGCCAGTAGGCGTCCGCACCGCCCAGCGCCGGGCCGCCCGGCAGCCGCAGCTCCACGTTCCACACGGGTTCCGGCAGCCCGTGGACGCGGACCATCCGGTACAGCCGGTCCTCGGCCAGGGCCCGGCCCTCGGCCAACAGCGCCTCCGCCGCGCCCACCAGGGGCGGCCGGTCCAGCAGCCGGGCCGCGGACAGCTCCCGCACCAGCGCGGCCGGCTCGCAGTGTCCGTCGCGCACCGCCTCGGTCAGCAGCCGCCGCACCGCGGTCACGTCCGTCAGCCGCCCGACCGCGTCGGCCACGGCACGCGGCACCGGCGCCACCGGCACCCCCAGGATCGTCACCGGTTCCGGCAGGGCGGCCGTGCGCCGGATCCGGACCCAGCCCGCCGAACGCGGCCGGCGCAGCCGCCCCACCAGCACGTCGATCGTCCTGAGCGTCGGCAGCGGCGGCACGGCCGCGAAGCCGTGCAGCGCGAGCGCGGCCGGCCCGGTGATCATCGCCGCGCAGCGGGGCGGGCGGCACGGCTTACGGGCGGTGGGCTGGGCCGGCACCCCGGACCCCGGATCCGGCCAGGCCCCGCGTGTCGCGTACAGCAGCGCCGCCCGCAGCCGGTCGGGGCCGGTCGGCGGGCCGGGACGGAGCAGATGGACACCGGGCAGCAGGTGTTGCCAGGGCCCGCCGGGGCGGCAGCGCTCGGCCGTCTCGGCGGCGGGCACCCCCAGGGCACGCAGCTGGGCGGTGGTCATCACCCGGCACGGCGCCGCCTCGGCCGGGCCATCCGGCCGACGGAAGGAGAGCGGGGTGTCGTGGTTCATGCCCGCCACCGTGCCCGAGTCCGCGGCGCGCCGTCACCGTTGTGACAGGAGGGTTGCACGATCCGGACAACACCGTCCGCTCATACACCCGTGCGACCGCGAAAACCCCTGGTCCGTGCGGGACGGACCAGGGGTTACGGCCTGTGTGTCACGGTTGCGCGACAGCGGGTTCGCGGCCGTGACGACCGCACGCGGCGGGCACCGGGCGGTCACCCCGGACGGCTCACGCGCGTGCGTCGCACTCCTGGCCGCGCAGCGCCCGCGCCAGGTCGTCGCGGGCCTCCAGGACCAGCCGGCGCAGCGCCGGCGGGGCGCTCTCGTGGGCGCTCAGCCAGGCGTCGGTCGCCTCGAGCGTCGCGGGCGAGGCCTGCAGCGCCGGGAACAGGCCCTGGACGACGTCCATGGCGATCTGGATGGACCGCTCGGCCCACACCCGTTCGATCACCGCGAAGTACTTCTCGGCGTACGGCGCCAGCAGCTCGCGCTGCGAGGGCCGGGCGAAGCCCGCGATCGTCGCCTCCACCAGCGCGTTGGACAGCGCGTCGGACTCCACCACGTCGTGCCAGGCCCGTGCCTTGACCTCGGCGGAGGGCCGCGCGGCCAGGCAGCGCACCTGGTGGCGCTTGCCGGAGGCGGTGTCGTCCCGGGCCAGCTCCTCGGCCAGCCTCGCCTCGTCCGCCACGCCGTGCGCGGCCAGCGGCTCCAGGAACGCCCAGCGCAGCTCCTGGTCGACGTCCAGACCCTCGATCCGCTCGGTCCCGTCCAGCAGGCCCTTCAGCAGCTCCAGGTCGGCCGGCGCCGAGGCCACGGAGGCGAAGAACCGCGCCCAGGCGAGCTGGTGCTCGCTGCCCGGCTCGGCGTTCCGCAGCTCGGCCAGCGCACCCTCGGCCAGTGCCTGCCCGGCCGTCTCCCGCCGGTCGGGCGCCACATAGTGCACCAGTGCGGACTCGGCCCACGCGTGCAGCATCTGCAGCACGCCGATCTCGGTCTCCCGGCCCGCGAACCGCAGCACCAGGTCGAGGAAGTCCCGCGCCGGCAGCAGTGCGTCCCGGGTCAGGTTCCACAGCGCCGACCAGCACAGGGCACGGGCCAGCGGGTCGGTCAGGGCACCCAGGTCCGTGCGGAGCGTGGCCAGCGAGGTGGCGTCGAAGCGGATCTTGCAGTAGGTCAGGTCGTCGTCGTTGACCAGGACCAGGTCCGGCGCGTCCTGCCCGGCCAGCTCCGTCACCACGGTCCGGGCGCCGGCCACGTCCACCTCGGTGCGCGCGTACCGCTCCAGCGCCCCGGCCGCCGAGCGCCGGTACAGGCCCACCGCCACCCGGTGCGGACGCAGCTCGGGGTGCGACTCGGCCGCCTCCTGCAGCACGGCCAGCTCCTGGATCCGCCCGTCGGCGTCCAGCGTCACCTGCGGGGTCAGCGCGTTCAAGCCGGCCGTCTGCAGCCAGGACCGCGCCCACGCGGCCATGTCCCGGCCGCTGGTCTCCTCCAGGACCGCCAGCAGGTCGCCCAGGCGGGTGTTGCCGTAGGCGTGCCGCTTGAAGTAGCGGCGGGCGCCCTCCAGGAAGGCGTCCTGGCCGACGTAGGCCACCAGCTGCTTGAGCACACTGGCGCCCTTGGCGTAGGTGATGCCGTCGAAGTTGAGCTTGGCGTCCTGCAGATCGCGGATGTCCGCGGTGATCGGATGGGTGGAGGGCCACTGGTCGGCCCGGTACGCCCAGGCCTTGCGCCGGTTGGCGAAGGTGATCCAGCCGTCGGTGAAGCGGGTGGCGCCGACCAGCGCGAAGGCGCCCATGAAGTCCGCGAAGGACTCCTTGAGCCACAGGTCGTCCCACCACTCCATGGTCACCAGGTCGCCGAACCACATGTGCGCCATCTCGTGCAGGACGACGTTGGCCCGGGCCTCGTAGGACGCCTGCGTCACCTTGCCGCGGAAGATGTACTCCTCCCGGAAGGTCACCAGGCCCGGGTTCTCCATCGCGCCGAGGTTGTACTCGGGCACGAACGCCTGGTCGTACTTGCCGAACGGGTACGGGTAGTCGAAGCGGTCGTGGAAGAAGTCCAGGCCCTGCTTGGTGACCAGGAAGACGTCGTCGGCGTCGAAGTGCTTGGCCAGGCTCTTGCGGCACATCGCGCCGAGCGGGATCCGCAGCCGTGAGCCGTCCGCCAGCTGCCGCTCGTAGGTGTCGGTCACGTAGTGGTACGGGCCGGCGACCACGCACGTGATGTAGGTCGAGATGGGCTTGGTCTCCGCGAACCGCCACACTCCGTCGTGCCGTTCACCGGCCCCGTTGCTCCACACCGTCCAGCCCTCCGGCGCCGTCACCTCGAAGCGGAAGGGCGCCTTCAGGTCGGGCTGCTCGAAGTTCGCGAAGACCCGGCGGGCGTCGGCCGGCTCGTACTGGGTGTACAGGTAGACCTCGCCGTCCTCCGGGTCGACGAAGCGGTGCAGGCCCTCGCCGGTGCGCGAGTAGGCGCACCGGGCGTCCACGATCAGCTCGTTGTCGGCGGCCAGGTCCTCCAGCAGGATCCGGGAGCCGTCGAAGACCTCGCTGGGGTCGAGATCCTTGCCGTTGAGGGAGACGGCCGTGACGCTCGGCGCGATCAGGTCCGCGAAGCTGGAGGCACCCGGCTCGTTGCAGCGGAAGCGGATCGTGGTGACGGAGCGGAAGGTGCGCGGCTCCTCTCCTTGCGTCTCGCCGACGGCCGACCGCACGTCGAGGGACACCTCGTACCCGTCGACGGACAGCAGCGCGGCCCGCTCCCGGGCCTCCTCGCGGGACAGATTCTCACCGGGCACAGGCGCAACTCCCTCGTCGAGTGTTCACGATGCGGACGGCACCGATCCTGCCATGCGCTCCTGAGGGGACGGCAGCGCCATGCGCTCCCGAGGGACGGCGGCAGGGAATGACCACGTCCGTGATCGGTGTTGCGGTCATCAAAGACCGCATACCGAGGAGAGCCATGTCCGAGACCGCCTCCGCCACGACGACCGCCTCCGGCAAGACCCCTGTCGACTTCTGGTTCGACCCGCTGTGCCCCTGGGCCTGGATGACCTCCCGGTGGGTGCTGGAGGTGGAGAAGCTGCGGGACATCGAGGTGCACTGGCACATCATGAGCCTGGCGGTGCTCAACGAGGACAAGCTGGACCAGCTGCCCGAGGAGTACCGGGAGATGATGACCACCACGGCCTGGGGTCCGGTCCGGGTGGTGACCGCGGCCTGGCAGAAGCACGGCCACGACGTCCTCGGCCCGCTCTACACCGCGCTCGGCACCCGTTTCCACAACCGGGGCGAGGGCCCGACGCGCGAGGCCATGATCGCCGCCCTGGAGGAGGCCGGCCTGCCCACCGAGCTGGTGGAGTACGCCGACCAGGACGACTTCGAGTTCGAGGCCGAGCTGCGCGCCTCCCACAAGGAGGGCATCGACAAGGTCGGCCAGGAGGTGGGCACCCCGGTGATCGCGCTGCCCGGCCCCGACGGCGAGCAGATCGCCTTCTTCGGCCCGGTCGTCACCCCCGCTCCGAAGGGCGAGCAGGCCGCCAAGCTGTGGGACGGCACCATCGCGGTCGCCTCGATCCCCGGCTTCTACGAGATCAAGCGGACCCGCACCCAGGGCCCCGTCTTCGACGACTGATCCTCCGCACCGGCAGGGGCGCGGCGGCCACCACGCCCCCGGCGGGCCGAGCGTGCCCGCGGGGCGACGTCCCGCGCGGTGCCTGCCCGCCCCGATCGACGAGGAGAGCCCCCGTGGGACGCATCCCCACGGGGGCTCCTTTTCCGCCCGCCGCCGCGAAGAGGTGAGAAGACGATCACGAGGCAGGGCGGTCCCGGGCGCGCCCTCAGGGCGCGAGCAGCAGCACGTCCGTGCGGGACTTGGCGGCGGCGTAGCGCCTGGCCACGTCCTGCCAGTTGACCACCTGCCACATGGCCTCGATGAAGTCGACCTTCTGGTTCTTGTACTGCAGGTAGAAGGCGTGCTCCCAGGCGTCGAAGACCAGGATCGGGGTGGATCCCTGGCCGACGTTGCCCTGGTGGTCGTAGACCTGCTCGACGATCAGCCGGCCGCTCAGCGGCTCGTACGCCAGCACACCCCAGCCCGAGCCCTGCGTGGTGGCCGCAGCCTTGGACAGCTGTGCCTTGAAACGGGCGAAGGACCCGAAGGACTCCTTGATCGCCTCCGCCAGCTCGCCCACGCCGTCGGCCTCCAGCGGCTCGCCGCCGCCCTCCTTCGGGCCGGTCATGTTGTGCCAGTAGATGCTGTGCAGGATGTGCCCCGAGAGGTGGAAGGCCAGGTTCTTCTCAAGGCCGTTGATCGATCCCCACTGCTCCTTCTCGCGCGCCTCGGCCAGCTGTTCGAGCGTGTCGTTGGCGCCCTTCACATAACCCGCGTGGTGCTTGTCGTGGTGCAGCTCGATGATCTCGGGGCTGATCACCGGGGCGAGCGCCGCGTAATCGTAGGGCAGGTCCGGCAGCGTGTAGACGGGCATGGAGTCCCCTCGGCTCTTATTGCAATGAGGTTGCAGCTACAAGCTAGCAGCAGAAGGTTGGAGGTGGGCAAGACGAAGGCCCCCACGGTCACACCGAGGGGGCCTTGTGGCGCGCAGGCGGGCGGGTCAGGTGCGGGTGCGGGCCCGGGTCCGCTGCCAGAGACAGCCGGCCGCCGCCAGGACCAGCGTCATCGCGCCCGTCGAGTACAGCTGCACCCGGGTGTCGGGCTCCTGGGCCATCAGCCAGAAGATCGCCACCATGCCGGCCATGGCCAGACAGGTCAGCCACGGAAAGCCCCACATCCGCACGACCAGCTTCTGTGGCTCCTCACGCTCCAGCCGGGTGCGCAGCATCAGCTGCGAGAGGGCGATGAAGATCCACACGACCAGCACCACCGCGCCGATCATGTTCAGCAGCCACGGGAAGACGTCGTCGGGCCGCCAGTAGCTCAGCAGCACACAGACGAAACCGAAGGCCGACGAGGTCAGCACCGCGGCGCGCGGCACTCCGCCGGCGACCCGCGCCAGCGCCTTGGGGCCCTGGCCGCGCCGCACCAGCGAGTAGGCGATGCGCGAGGAGCCGTAGATGTTGGCGTTCATCGCGCTCAGCAGCGCCACCAGGACCACCACGTTCATCAGCTGCCCGGCGGCGGGGATGCCGAGGTGGTCCAGCGTGGCCACGTACGGGCCCTTGTCGACGACCTCCGGGTCGTCCCACGGCACCAGGGTGACCACGACGGCCATGGAACCGATGTAGAACAGGGCGATGCGCCACATCGCGGTGCGCACCGCGCCCGCCACGCCGCGCACCGGGTCCTCCGACTCGGCCGCCGCGATGGTCACCGTCTCCAGACCTCCGTAGGCGAAGACGGAGGCGAGCAGGCCCACGATCAGGCCGTGCCCGCCGTGCGGCAGGAAGTCGCTCAGATGCGAGGTGCCCGGCGCGTCGGTGCCCGGCAGCACGCCCGCGATCGCCAGCACGCCCAGCACCAGGAACAGCACGATCGCGGCCACCTTCAGGGCCGCGAACCAGAACTCGAACTCGCCGAAGTTCTTCACCGCGGCGAGGTTCGTGCCGCAGAAGAGCACCATGAACAGCGCCACCCACATCCACTGCGGGGTGCCCGGCAGCCAGCCGGTGACGATGGTCGCGGCACCGATGCCCTCCAGGCCCACCGCCGTGCACAGCAGCACCCAGTACGCCCAGCCCACCGTGAACCCGGCCCACGGGCCGAGCGCCCGCTCGGCGTGCGTGGAGAAGGAGCCGGAGGACGGGTAGGCGGCCGACAGCTCGCCCAGCATCCGCATCACCAGCATCACGAGGATGCCGGACAGGGAGTAGGCGACGATGATCGACGGCCCGGCGGCGGCGATGCCGGCGCCGGAACCGACGAACAGACCGGCCCCGATGACGCCCCCGAGGGCGATCATCGACAGATGGCGCTGCTTGAGACCGTGCGACAAGGAGGCGTCGTCCGCCCGCTGCGCGGGCGTCTCGACGGCGATGGTACTGCGTGGCATGGGGCGGCGTGTCCAGGACGGGAACAGGGGCAAAGGTCCCAGTGTGGACAGCCGGCCCGGCCGGACGAGACGGCCGCCCACGATCCGGACATCAGCCGCACACAGGGTGAACAGCAGCCTACGCGGCGACCGGAACCGGGGCGACGGCCGTGTAGTGGGAGGCGTCGCCCTCGATCGCCCGGCTCCGCTCGCCGTCGGCACCCACCGGCACCTCGCCGGCGACGGTCACCCGGTGCAGCCGGCGGGGCAGGTCGTCGTAGCTGTCGATGGCGTAGTGCTGGGTGATCCGGTTGTCGAACAGCACCAGCTCGTTCTCCGACCAGCGGTGGCGCAGCACGTTCTCCGGACGGGTCACGTACGCCTGGAGCAGCTCCAGGATCTTGCGGGACTCGCCGGCCGACAGCCCGACGATCCGCTGCGCGAACCCGCCGATGAACAGCCCGCGCTCCCCGGTGAGGGGGTGGACGCGGACCACCGGGTGGGCGGTGCGGTAGCGGATGGAGGTGAACTGGGCCCGGCGGGCGGCCTCCGCCTCGTCGATCGCCTCGTCCGGCACGGCGTAGTCGTAGTCGTTGGTGTGCTCGGCCCACAGGGTGTCCGCGAGGCGGCGCAGCGGCTCGGGCAGGTCCCGGTAGGCGGCCGCCGCGTTCGCGATCAGGGTCTCGCCGCCGTACGGCGGGATCGTGATGCTGCGCAGGCTGGTGAGCTGCGGCGGGTTCAGCACGAAGGTGACGTCGGTGTGCCAGTGGTTGGAGCGGCCCCGCTCGCTGTCCACGGGCAGCACGTTCGGCGCGCCTTCGACCGCCGGCACGGTCGGGTGGGCGGTGGTCAGCTCCCCGAACCGGCGCAGGAACGCCTCCTGGCCGGCGTCGTCCAGGCCGGTGGCGTCGAACACCAGCGCCTTGTGGACGTTCAGGGCCTCGCGGATCTCGGCCACCTGCTCGTCGTCGAGGGGACCGGTGAGGTCGACGCCGGACACCCGGGCGCCGATGCGGGCGGTGACCTTGGTGATCTTCAGGGACATGGACGGTCCTTTCATGCGGGTTCTCGAAACGGGGATCGGGGACGGCACGGGGACCCGGGCGGGAAGCGCAGGGACCGGGGACGGGACCGGAGGAAGCGAGGACCGGGGGAGCGGGGCGCCGGGTGCGGCGCGCGGTGGCGGGTCAGGCGGCGTCCTCGGTGACGCCGAGGGCGGCCAGCAGGCGTTCCCGGAAGGCGCCCAGCACCGGATCGCGCGGCGAGCGCGGGTGGGGGCGGTCCAGGGTGAGGTCCAGGCCGATACGGCCGGAGTCCAGGACGAGGATCCGGTCGGCGAGCACCAGGGCCTCGTCCACGTCATGGGTGACCAGCAGCACCGACGGCCGGTGCCGCTGCCACAGCGCGCGCAGCAGACCGTGCATACGGATTGTGGTCAGCGCGTCCAGCGCGCCGAACGGCTCGTCGGCCAGCAGCAGTTCCGGCTCGCGCACCAGCGAGCGGGCCAGCGCGGCACGCTGGGCCTCGCCGCCGGACAGCTCGCTCGGCCACGCCTTCTCCCGGCCCGCCAGGCCGACCTCGGCCAGGGCGGCCCGGCCGCGCTCGGCGGCGTCCTTGCCGTCCGTGCCCAGCAGGACGTTGGGCAGCACCCGCCGCCAGGGCAGCAGCCGGGAATCCTGGAAGACCACGGACACCCGCTGCGGGGCGCTGATCTCCCCGCTGCCCTCGACACCGTGGTCGAGGCCGGCGATGGCCCGCAGCAGGGTGCTCTTGCCGGAACCGCTGTGCCCGAGCAGGGCCGTGAACTGGCCGGGCGGCAGGTCCAGGTCGATGCCGTCGAGGACCGTGCGTCCCGCGAAGGAGCGGGTCAGGCCACGGAGCCGGACGGCGGGCCGGGTCAGACGCTCAGTGTGCGGCGCCATGACAGCACCCTCCGTTCGATCAGGCGGACCACGCTGTCGGAGACCAGGCCGAACACGCCGTAGATCAGCAGACCGACCAGGATGATGTCGGTCTGGCCGTAGTTCTGCGCCTGGAACATCAGGTAGCCGAGGCCGCTGGTGGCGTTGATCTGCTCCAGCACCACCAGGCCCAGCCAGGACCCGGTCACGGCGAGCCGCAGCCCGACGAAGAAGCCGGGCAGCGCGCCGGGGATCACCACCTGGCGGATGAACTGCGCCCGGGACAGGCCCTGCACCTCGGCCAGTTCGACGAACCGGGTGTCGATGCCGGACAGCGCGGCATGGGTGTTCAGATAGACCGGGATGTAGACGACGATCGCGATGATGGCGATCTTGAAGGTCTCGCCGACGCCCAGCCACAGGATGAACAGCGGGATCAGACCGAGGGTCGGTACGGCCCGGTTGAGCTGCACCGTCCCGTCGATCAGGGCCTCGCCGATCCGGCTGAGCCCGGAGGCCAGGGCCAGCACCACGCCGGCGGCCAGACCGATGACGAAACCGAGGGCGGCACGCCGCAACGAGGTCGTGATGTCGGAGGGCAGGGTGCCCTCGGTCCACAGCCGTACCGCCGTCCGCGCCACCGTCCAGGGCGCCGGGATCGCGCCCGGGTCGAGCTGCCCGGCGGCGGAACCGACCGCCCACAGCGCCAGGACGACGGCGGGTCCGATCAGCCGGCCCGCGGGCACACGGCGGCCGGGCGTGAGGGAGCGGCGACTCCGCCTCCGACCCGGGCGGGCCTCGGTGCCGGTGCTCGCCGTGGCGCCGTCCGCCGCAGGGGACGCGGAGGTCGAGGGTGCGGTGGTGGTCACGGCCCTCACCTCCGGTACTGCGCCGGCACGGCGTCGGCGGCCAGGGACTCGAAACGCCGGTCGAACAGCGAGTCGACCGTGAACCGCTTGACGAACCCGCCCTCGGCGAGCAGGTCCGCGGTCTCCTGCTCCCACCGGATCGCCTCGTCCCAGCTGGGCGGGAACAGCGGCTTGTTGGCGAGCGCGGTGACCGCCTCGGCCTGGGCGAGGGTCAGGTTCTGCGTCTTGACGTAGAACTCCCGGTTCCACAGGTCCGGGTGCTCCCACTGCCACACCAGACCCTTGGCCCAGTAGGGGATGTACGCGGCGATCGCGGCGGCCTTGGCCCGGTCGGCGAGCACGGAGACCGGTGCCCACAGCAGCTTGAGCAGATCCACGACGTCGGTGCGGATGACGCGGGCGCCTTCAGCGGCGTACTGCCGCAGATACGCCGGCGCCTGCTCGTTGGCGAGCGGGGCCACGTCGACCTGACCGGACTGCAGCGCGGTGAGGAACTGATTGCTGGTCAGCGGAATCAGTTCCACCTCCCGGTGGGCCAGGCCCGCCTTTTTCAGGGCGCGCAGCAGGACGACTCCCTGGGCCTGCCCCTGCGAGAAGGCGAGCCGTTTGCCCTTGAAATCCTCGACCGTGTGGATGTCGCTGCCGGGCCTGGTGGCGAAGAGATAATTCGGTTTACGGGTGATGTCGATCGCCACGATCTTCGCGTCGAAACCCTGGTAGTGCGCCTGGATCGGAGGAATCCCGGCATTGTCCGCCACATCCAGGGACTTGGCGCGGAAGGCATTGATGACATCGGGCCCCGCGCCGATGTTCAGCCAGTGCGAGACGGTGAACGGCAGCTTCGAGAAACCGGCCAGACGGAATTGCAGCTGCTGCACGTTCTGATAGCTGGCGATGTTCAGGCTGGTACCGGGCGGTACCTCGTCCGCCAGCGGCGCGGACAGATCGGCGGGCGAGGCGGAGGCACGGGATCCGGCGCAGCCGCTCAGCCCGGCCGTCGCGGCTGCGGTGCCGAGCAGGGCGGTCAGGAACACCCGCCGGCCGAGGCCGGGTGGAGACGCTGAGGACAGGGACATGGGGGAACTCCGCAGGGTCGGAAAGGGAAGAAAGAACGCGCCGGCGAACACGACCGCGCACGCGACGGCGAACAGGACGGCAGGGGCTGGGGAACAACCTGCCGCTGCTGACGCGCACAGGCGACGGCACGCACCCGGAAAAGGGCGCGGAAGAGTGGGGACAAGCGGCCGGACCACGGACGTCGGAGGCGAGGAAACCGGAGGCAGGGAAACCGGGAGATCGGAAGGAGGAAAGCGTGTTCCCGGGTGCACGGAACAGCCGGAGGAAAAGCGCTCCGGGGCGCGTCAACGGGTCAGCGACACAGGGCGCGACAGCTCGTGAACGGGCTCATGGCAATCATGCTCCCGGGTGCGGACAGCCGCTGTCAACACGCCGAATTTTGTGAGAACACGAACTTCGTGTGACGCCGTTCATGAAGGGTGTGTGACGGCGGGTTTTCAGCGGATCGGGCGGCCGGAAAACGTCCGTCGGACAGTGTGCGAGCCGCCCTCGAACATGGACGTCTGCCTGTTCCAGGTCGGTTGCTCGGACGCCTCGGTGACCTGGAAGTACGGGGAGACGAGCTGCCAGGGCACAATGATTTCCTTGCCGCTCTCGCCTTCCGCGGAGTCCATGCGCAGGGCGCGGTTGTTCCGCGCGGCCCACTGCATCAGGTTCATGTCCTGATCGATGCCGAGTTCGCGCTTGATGAGGCCGGCCTTCGTCTCCTTGGGCACCGCTCCGGAGGAGGCGGCCTCCCCGGTGACGTCCAGAACGCTCAGGTCCTCGACGAGCCGCGCCGCGAGCAGGGTGCGCTCAGGGGCCTTCCTGCTCGACATCACCGTGGCGGACTCGTCCTCGTCCGGGTTCATGAGCCCAGCGAGACCTCGACCTCACTGCCGAAGCAGCAGGCGTGCCAGTCGTCGCCTCCCGGCCCGTTCACATGGTTGGCGACCGTGCCGGGGAAGTCGGCCGCCGTGTCCCGGCCCCCCTTGTACACCTACGTGCCCTTGGCGACCACGCCCCTGGAGACGGTGAGCTGCGGCCCGTCCTCCGCCTCCGCACGCTGCACCGGTGCCCCGGCGGCGGCATCGGCCGGCCCCCGGCCGCTTTCGTGATCGTGACCGGTCCGCTCCGGCGCGGGCCGGGACAGGACGCGCGTCGCGTTCGCCTCGGCCTCCCGCTCGAAGCGGTCCGACGGGTCCGAGACCCTCAGGCCGGCGCCGTTGTCGGTGCCCGCCACCGGGCCCTGGCGCTGCTGGATCACATGGGTCAGCTCGTGCGCGAGGGTGTGGCGGTCGGCGCCGCCCTCACCGATCACGATGTGGTTGCCCGAGGTGTA
Source organism: Streptomyces thermoviolaceus (assembly GCF_045209695.1). Taxonomy (NCBI): domain Bacteria; kingdom Bacillati; phylum Actinomycetota; class Actinomycetes; order Kitasatosporales; family Streptomycetaceae; genus Streptomyces; species Streptomyces thermoviolaceus. The sequence goes on from NZ_CP109280.1 coordinate 4,106,669, forward strand.
GGCGCGCGCCCCCAGCTCGGCGGCCGAGGCCTTGGCGGCGGCGTCGTCATGGATGCGGACGTCGGAGAAGTCGGCGCCGAGCCGGGCCTCCATGTCGGCGCGGACGTCCCCGCCGAGCGGCCTGCCGCTGCCGCGCAGCACCTCGTGCACGGCGGAGCGCTGGACGTGCGGCTGCCCGGAGGTCTGGTGGCCGCAGCCGGGGCCGTGCCGATGCTGCTCCTGGGCGTTCCCGGCCTGGCGGAGGGTCTGGACGACGGCGCCGTTGCCCGCCGTGCGCTGCAGCGCGAGGAGGGCCTGGGCCGGCGTGGACTGCTGCCGATGCGCCGACGCGGTGACCGAAGAAGTGCGGGCCGCGATGCTCCTGCTCGCCGTCGTCGGCGTGACCCTCTCCCGGTCGTGCACAGTGTCTCCGTACCTCGTCACTCGTCGGGCGGCCCGGAGGTCCGGACGCGGTGTCGGCCGGCGGGAGCGGACTCCCCGAGCGGTGCGTGCTTCTCAGGGTGACGCGACGGGCGGCGCGGACACCAGGGACGCCGGGGCAGTGACAGGTGCCGAACGGGCAGTGTTTCCCGGCCGCCGCAGGCACCGGCCGCGGCGAGCACGCGGCCCCGGTCACCGCGGCCGCCCGGCCCCGGCACAGCGGATGCCCGGCCTCCGGTCTGTGGCTGCTGTGGCCGCTGTGGCCGTCCCCGCACGGCTGTGGTGACCGTTCTCACGCCGTGCCGGGTGTAGGGCAAGGGCTTTGTGCGGAGCCCACCAGGGTGTGATCGGCCCTTTGTCGAGCGCTGACGGTGAGGGGTGGTGGGGCGCCGGTATAGCGTCACGGTGTTCCCACATGTCCACTTCACCCCCGTGGAGTCCCCATGAGCACCGCTGCTGCCGGCGCCCGGTCCGGCGCCGTTCTCGCTGATCTTCTGCCCGCGTCCCGTGTGCGCGATGCCGCCCTCGTGGTCGGCGGCGCCGTGCTCACCGGCCTGGCGGCCCAGATCGCGGTGCCGGTGCCCCACTCCCCGGTGCCGGTGACCGGGCAGACGTTCGCCGCCCTGCTCGTCGGCACCACGCTCGGTGCCCGCCGCGGCGTGCTGTCGCTGGCGCTGTACGCCCTCGCCGGTCTGGCCGGTGTGCCGTGGTTCGCGGGCGGCGCCTCGGGGCCGGGCCTGGTCACCTTCGGGTACGTCCTCGGCATGCTGCTCGCCGCCGCCGTCGTGGGCGCCCTGGCCCGGCGCGGCGCCGACCGCTCCCCGCTGCGCATGGCGGGCGCGATGATCCTGGGCGAGGCGGTCATCTACGCCGTCGGCGTGCCCTACCTGGCCGTGTCCGCCGGCATGTCCGCCTCCGCCGCGATCGCGGCCGGCCTCGTCCCGTACCTGATCGGCGACGCCCTCAAGGCGGCCCTGGCCATGGGCCTGCTGCCCACCGCCTGGAAGCTCGTCGGCAAGCGCTGACATCACAGCCCCCGCACCGAAGGCCCGCCGGGTACCGCTACGGACCGGCGGGCCTTCGGTCCATGTGCCGCAGATGCGCGGCGCCTGTCTGCCGCGGGCACGCGGTGCCGTGTGTGTGGCTGTGCGGTGCCCGTGCGCCGGGGTGTGCGGTGCCTGTCTGCTGCGGATGCGCGGTGCCCGTGTGGTTCCCGTGCGCCGTAGCTGTGCACTCCTGTGCCGCGGGCGTGCGGCACGTCGGCGCACACCCGGTCGCCTTCCCGTACACGCGCGAGGAGGGAGCCCCGCGGGGCTCCCTCCTCGCGCGTGTGTCCGGTGGTTCGTGTGCCCGGTCCGGTCAGTCGCCGGCCGGGACCTTCTCGCGGTCGGCTGCGGCAGCCGCCGAGCGTCGGCCGGTCAGGTTCTGCTTGATCACGGCGATCACCAGCACGACCACCGCGACGAGCAGCGACAGCAGCACGGTCTCCCGGCCGTCGTGCTGGGTGTCGGTCAGCATGTAGAGGAAGACGCAGAGGATCAGAGCGGCGGCACCCCACGTCAGGTACGGGTACAGCCACATCTTCACGACCAGCTTCTCCGGGGCCTCGCGCTGGATGATCCGCCGCATCCGCAGCTGCGAGAAGCAGATCACCAGCCACACGAACAGGGCGACGGCGCCGGAGGAGTTGACCAGGAAGAGGAAGACGGTGTCCGGGAACTCGTAGTTGAAGAACACCGCGAGGAAGCCAAAGGCGACCGAGACGAGGATCGCGGTCCTCGGCACACCCTGGGCGGTGGTGCGGGCGAACGCCCGCGGTGCGTCCCCGCGCTCACCGAGCGAGAAGGCCATGCGGGAGGCGGTGTACAGGCCGGAGTTCAGACAGGACAGCACCGAGACCAGCACGATGAGGTCCATGATCTGCCCGGCGTGGGGGATGCCCAGGGAGTCCAGCGCCGCGACGTACGAGCCCTTGTCGGTGATCGACTCGTCGTCCCAGGGGATCAGGGAGACCACGACGAAGATCGAGCCGAGGTAGAAGACGGCGATCCGCCAGATGATGCTGTTGGTCGACTTGGTCACCGCGCGCTGCGGGTCCTCGGACTCGCCCGCGGCCAGGGTGGCGATCTCGCTGCCCATGAAGGAGAACACGACGAGCAGCACACCGGTGAGGATGGAACCGGGGCCGTGCGGCAGGAAGCCGCCGTGGCTGGTCAGGTTGGAGAAGGTCGCCTGCTCGGCGTGGACGCCGGGCAGGATGCCCAGGACGGCCAGCAGACCGATGACGATGAACGCGGCGATCGCGACGACCTTGATCCCGGCGAACCAGAACTCGAACTCGCCGTAGGAGCCGACGGAGACCAGGTTGGTGGCGGTCAGCACCACCATCACGATCAGGGCCCAGCCCCACTGGGGGACGGCCGGCACCCAGTTGGCCAGGATCGTCGCGCCCGCGGTGGACTCCACGGCCAGCACGACGACCCAGAAGAACCAGTACAGCCAGCCGATGGTGAAGCCCGCCCAGCTGCCCAGCGCACGGTCGGCGTGCGCGGAGAAGGAGCCGGAGGTCGGGTTCGCGGCGGACATCTCGCCGAGCATGCGCATCACGAGCACGACGAGGGCACCGACGAGTGCATAGGAGATCAGGATGCCGGGGCCGGCGGTGGCGATGCCGGTGCTGGAGCCGACGAACAGGCCGGCGCCGATGACACCGCCGATGGCGATCATCGACAGATGACGGTTCTTGAGTCCGGCCTGGAGCCCGGATCCGTGGGGTGAGGCGGGGCCCGCCTGGCCGCTTCCAGCCTTCGGCAGGGTCGGCTGCGAGGTCATGGACAGATTCCTTTACGCCGGGTGAGCGGTAACCCGTACGAGCGCGCTGCACGAGCTGGTCCAGTGAATCTGAGGCCAACGGATTCGTGAACCTTCGAAACGTAATCGTTACATGAGGTTCTCTTGAGGTTCGTTGTTTTCATCACAATCGCTTGCGTCATGTGATATATGAGCCCACCCTTCGGCGACCGCACCCGGCGTGTCCTCGGCGAACGGGCCGTGCCACACTCGGACCATGCGCGTGTATCTCGGCTCCGACCATGCGGGCTTCGAACTCAAGAACCACCTCGTCGAGTGGCTGAAGGCGGCGGGGCACGAGCCCGTCGACTGCGGGCCGCACATCTACGACGCCCAGGACGACTACCCGCCGTTCTGCCTGCGCGCGGCCGAGCGCACGGCCGGCGACCCCGACTCCCTCGGCATCGTGATCGGCGGCTCCGGCAACGGCGAACAGATCGCGGCCAACAAGGTCAAGGGTGTCCGTGCCGCCCTCGCCTGGAGCGAGGAGACCGCGGCCCTCGGCCGCCAGCACAACAACGCCAACGTCGTCGCGATCGGTGCGCGCATGCACACGGTCGAGGAGGCCACCAAGTTCGTCGAGGTCTTCCTCAACACGCCGTTCTCCGGTGACGAGCGCCACATCCGCCGCATCGACATGCTCTCGCGCTACGAGACGACCGGCGAGCTCCCGCCGATCCCGGCGCACCACCCGCAGCAGTAGGTCACGACAAGGCGAGCGGGGCGCCCACCGGGGCGCCCCTCCACCCGCAACGGGAACTCCGCTCCCCGCACGGCAGGGAACGGGGGCTCGGCCCCGCACGGCCGACAACCGGGGATCGGCCCCGGAGGGCCGACAACCGGGCTCGACCCCGCACGGACGGCATCGGGGGATCGGCCCCGCACGGCCGACAAGTCGGGGATCGGCCCCGGACGGCAGGAACGGCAGGAAAGGACACCGCACGTGCCGGAAGGGCACACGATCCACCGCCTGGCTAAGGACTACGCGGCCCGCTTCGCCGGCCGGCCCGTGACCGTCACCAGCCCCCAGGGCAAGTTCTCCGACGCGGCCGACCTGCTCACCGGGGCGGTGCTGACCGGCACCGACGCCCACGGCAAGCATCTGTTCCTGCACTTCAGGGACAGCGACTGGGTCCACATCCACCTCGGCCTGTTCGGCAAGGTCACCTTCGGCGACGCCCCCGCGCCGCCGCCCACCGACACCGTCCGGCTCCGCCTGGCCTGCCCCACCGGCTACGTCGACCTGCGCGGCCCCACCACCTGCGCCCTGATCACCGACGCCGAGAAGCAGGCGATACACGACCGCCTCGGCCCCGACCCGCTCCGCGCCGACGCCGACCCGGCCGCCGCCTGGGCCCGCATCCGCCGCAGCCGCACCGCCATCGCGGCCCTGCTGATGGACCAGAAGGTCATCGCAGGCGTCGGCAACGTCTACCGCGCCGAGGTCCTCTTCCGGCACGGCATCGACCCCTACCGCGCCGGCAAGGACCTCACCCCCGCCGAATGGGACGCGATCTGGGCCGACCTCGTGGTGCTCATGCGCGAGGGCGTCCGCGCCAACCGCATCGACACCGTCCGCCCCGAACACACCCCCGAGGCGATGGGCCGCCCGCCCCGCGTCGACGACCACGGCGGCGAGGTGTACGTCTACCGCCGGGCCCAGCAGCCCTGCCACGTCTGCGGCACCGAGATCCGCACGGCCGGCCTGGCCGCCCGCAACCTCTTCTGGTGCCCCACCTGCCAGCAGCGCTGAGACCGCTGCCGCCGCGGCGGCCCGTGCCCGGCCTCGCAGCCCGTTGCCCCGTCGGCACCGCTCGCGGGCAGGCGCGCGCCGATGCGCGGCGCGCCGTCGGATCACGCCACCGTACCCGGCTCCGCACTGTCCGGCCGGAATCACCGCATACACACCGATCGCGAACTCCCCACCGAGCAGCACCGCACCTGTCGTCGCACGTCGCCCACCCTGTCGGCGACGGATCGTGCGCAACGGGACGAAGTGGAACGAGGTGGGAGATATCCCGGACGCCGCTCGATGCGTCGTCGTCCGGATTCATGTCAAGTCCAGCCTCGGACGGGGGATAAGTCGGACCTCCCGTGCCAAGCGGCGGCTTTGCTGGATAGGGTCCCGAACTGATGGCAGCAGGACGAGGGCCGCGCACGGCGGCCGAGACGTTCCCGGCCCGGGTCAAGATGCGATGGCACCGGGCCCGCGTCAGCCTGCGCCGGGCCGCCGTCGACTACTTCCGCGGCGACGGCTCGGACTGGATCGCCTTCGGCGGACTGCTGCTGACCATCCCGCTGCTGGCGACCCTGACCCTCGTCGACTCCGTGTGGTTCTCGCCGGTCACGCTGGTGCTGCCCATCGTCGTGGGCGGCCTGCTGCTGCGCCCCGCGAGCCTGCTCGGCCTGTACGCGGCCGCGGCCGCCGCGCTGATCGTGGAGTCGATCCGGCTCGGCCCGTACACCGAGGGTCCCTCCCGGGTGACGCCCGGCGTGGTCCTGTCCGTCGCCGCCTGCGGGTTCATCGGACTGCTGATCGCCCAGTTCCGCAGCCGGGTCGGCGTGCCCTGGCGGCGCGGCGGCACCATGCTGTTCGACCTGCGCGAACGCATCCGCGTGCAGAGCAAGCTGCCCGTGCTGCCGGCCGGCTGGCACCACGAGATGGCGCTGCGCCCCGCCGGAGGCCAGTCCTTCTCCGGCGACTTCGTCGTCGCGGCCCGCACCAACGGCGGCCGCACCCTGGAGGTCGTCCTCACCGACGTCTCCGGCAAGGGCATGGACGCCGGCTCGCGCGCCCTGCTGCTGTCCGGCGCCTTCGGCGGACTGCTGGGCAGTCTGCCCCCGCACGCCTTCCTGCCCGCGGCCAACGGCTATCTGCTCCGCCAGGACTGGCAGGAGGGCTTCGCCACCTCCATCCACCTCGTCCTCGACCTGGACTCCGGCGACTACGAGCTGTACTCGGCGGGCCATCCGCCGGGGCTCCAGCTCAGCGCCGGCACCGGCCGCTGGGAGGAGAAGGCCGCCGAAGGCCCTCTCCTCGGCGTGTACGACGGGGCGCAGTTCGACCCCGTCAAGGGCTCGCTGCGCCCCGGCGACGTGCTGATGCTCTTCACCGACGGTCTGGTCGAGACGGCCGACCGGGACATCGCCGAGGGCATCGACCGCCTCACCGGCGAGGCCGACCGGTACGTCGCCGGCGGCTTCCACGGCGCCGCCTGGCATCTCATCGAGGCCGTGGCCAAGGACGTCAACGACGACCGGGCACTGCTGCTGATCTGCCGTGACAGCACGGCGACGGCATCGAGGTGACGGTCCGGCACGACAGAAGGACTACCTGGCCGGTGGGGGCCATTTGTGATGCACCTGTGGACATCGTGGCCCCGATCACCCACAGTGTCTTCGGTCCTGATAGCAATGTTTCGGCCATGCCGTGGTCGCGCGCATGTGCGGCCCGCGGTTCAGATGATGTTGAAGGGGGAGGCGAGTTCGGCGTGAAGTTCGACATGGGCGCGCAGACGCTGTCGACGCTGATGAAGGATTCGCGGGGGTCGAGCGACGATCTGGGCGGGTTGATCCGTCAGCTGGTGCAGGCCGCGCAGCCGTTGGAGGGGAAGTTCAACGGTGCGGGCCGGCAGGCGTTCGACCAGTTCAAGACGCATGCGGATCAGATCACGCAGGAGCTGAATTCGTCGCTGGCGGCGATCCTGGGTGGTCAGTCGGGCATGGAGACGGCGTTCTCGTCGGGTGACCAGGAGCAGGGCGAGAACGCGCGGCAGCAGATGAGTGCGGCGAACTTCGACGCCGCGCGGTTCCGCTGAGCCGGCCCACCGGCCGCCGCTGCGGCCCGGATTCTGTTGTTCGATGGTCCTTCAGGTTGTGTGACGGGGAGTGTGTGTGATGGCGGGTGCCGGCAAGGATCGTCGGTCGTACGACACGACGGCTTCGGCGGATGTGCAGGGCGCGCTGCAGTCGGTGATCGGCCGGCTGGAGCAGGTGATCGGTGAGCGCGACCGTCAGGTGAAGGCGGCCATGGCCGACTTCATGGCGGACGGCGTGGCGGACGAGTACCACGGCAAGGAGCAGCGGTGGAACCGTGCCTCGCAGGAGGTGCGGAACATCATCCAGCTGGTGAAGACGACGCTGGAGAAGAACGACGCCACCGCGCAGTCGACGCTGGCGAGGGCGAAGGCCGCGGTCGACAACATCGGCTGAGGTTTGTGTCGACGACGGATCGGTGACCGGACGGCGGCCGGCTTCGGCCGGGCCGGCGTTCGGTCACCGTCCGGTGTTCGGATTTCCGCGGGGCGGCCGGGTGGCCGGCCGTCGGTGGCCCGACGGCCGAGCGGCCGGTGGGGCCGGGGTGCGGTTCTTTCACGGATTTCGGGGGTTTGTGGGTGTCTGGCTGGGATCTGCAGCCGCAGGGTATTTCGCAGGTGTTGAAGACGACGGGTGAGGCGGCGTCGCATCTGGAGAAGTATGCGAAGTCGTACGGGGAGCATTTGACGTCGGCGGCGACGCATGCGGGGACGATCTCGGCGGATGCTCCTGCCAAGGGGGGTGAGCAGGCGCAGGGGGGTCTGGTGGCGCTTGCGTTGTCGCAGTATGCGGAGCGTGCGGCGAAGGATCTGCAGTGGATCGCGGCGCGTGCGGGCAAGTCGTTGCAGGGTGTGGTGGATGCGACGACGGCGTATCTGCGGGGGGATGAGCAGATGGCGGCGGAGGCGCAGCACAAGGCGTTGGGTGCGCCGAAGGTGGACATGCCCGGTGGTGGCGGGAAGGCGGCGAAGGCGTGATCAAGCCGGAGGAGATCCCGCAGTTCACGGGGGATCTGGATGCGCTGGAGCGGGATTGTGCGGCGCTGACGAAGGATGCGGGTCATATCCGGGGGACGGGGTCGGACGTCCACAGCCGGTTCCAGGGGTTGTCGGCGTATTACAAGGCGCCTGAGGCGGAGCAGTTGTTCGCGACGACGGTGCCGGTGAAGGACCGGGCGGGGGCGTTCGCGGACGATCTGCAGAAGGTGTCGGGCGCGCTGTCGGGGTATGCGACCGAGGTGCGTCCTTTGGTGAAGAAGCTGGAGGACCTCAAGCGGGAGGCGGTCGCGTTCGTCGATTCGGTCAAGGACGACGACGAGTGGGAGTACGACGGGGACAAGGTCGACGAGCACAACCGGATCCGGGACGAGATCACGCAGACGGTGGCGGCGTTCTGGGCGGCGGAGCGCACCTGCCACAACAAGATCACCGCGCTGTGGCACGGCACCCAGATGGTCGCGGGCGATGGTTCGGAGAAGAAGAACCAGTACGGGTTCAACGCCGAGGACCTGAAGAACGCGAAGGTTCCCTGGGGTGAGCCGGTCGAGGAGAAGCATCACGCGTGGGAGATCGGTCACTGGGTCAAGTCGTTCGTGTGGGACGGTCTGATCGTCGACGGTGTGTGGGGGACGATCAAGGGTCTGGGCACGCTGGTCGGGTTCGGTGGCTGGGAGGCGATGGGGCAGGCGTGGAAGGGTCTGGCCCAGCTCGCCACCGGTATCGCCCTGACCGCGGTCCCCGGAGTGGGCGCGGCGTTCTGGACCCTGCCGGACGACAAGCTGCCCTCGTGGATCCGTGACTCGCGCACCGCGATGAAGGAGACCGGCAAGGCGCTGGTCGCCTGGGACGAGTGGGGCAAGAACCCCGCCCGTGCCGCCGGAGCGGTCACCTTCAACGTGCTGACCACCGTGTTCACCGGTGGCGCGGGTGGTGCGGCCGCGGGTGCGGGCAAGGCCGGCGCGGCCGCCCGGGCGATCTCGCTCGCGGGCAAGGCGGGCCACTTCATCGACCCGATGACCTACATCGCCAAGGGCGCGGGCGCGGGACTGTCGAAGATCGGCGACATCACCAAGGGGCTCAGGGGCGTCGGCAACATCGACATCCCCACCCTCCCGGACAACGCGGTGCACCTGCCGCAGAACACCATTCCGCTGCCCAACGGCCACTTCGTCGACCCGCAGGGCAACTTCGTGACGCCGAACGGCACCGTCGAGACCACTCCGGTGCTGCACCAGCCGGCGGCCCCGCAGCTGCCGGAAGGCTGGACGATCCAGGGCCAGCAGGCGGCCTACGCGAGCTTCCCCAGCGGTGCCGGCAACGGTGTCCACGGTGGCATCCCGCACACCGTCGACAGCGGCGCCTCCTACGGGATGCCCACCACGAGCCACGGCATCCAGGGCGGCATCCCGCACAACCCGACGGGTCCCGTCCACGCCGGCCCCACCCACGTGGCGGCGGACGGCATGTACGGCGGCACGTCGCACGGCACGTACGGCGGCACGTCGTACGGCCCCGGCAACTCCTACCCGCCGGCCGCCCACTACGACACGACGCCTCCGGCGTCGTACCAGCACACGCCGGCGGGCACTCCGACGCACGACGTCCAGTCGGGCCCCTGGTACAACCCGCACGACACGACGGTCCCCGGCCCGCACGGAGGCGCCCACGACTTCCCGGGCAGCAGTGCCGGCCACGAGACACCCACGGGCCACGGAGACGGCTCCCACGGGCCCGGGCACGACGGTCACCACGCGGGCCACGACAGCACCGGCCACGCCGACCAGCACCCGAACGGCCACGCGGGCGACGACCTCCACGTGGACGACACCGCGGACTTCGGCGACACCGTCGTGGACGCGACTGCCCACCACGGCGTCGACACGCCGACGGTGCCGGGCCACGAGGGCACGGACGTGCCGGTGCCCGGCTCCGAGGCGCCGTTCGAGTACAAGCCGCACATGTCGCAGGAGCAGTTCGACGCACTCTCCGTCGAAGAGCAGCACGCTGTGGCAACGGCTGAGCTGGCGCATGGAACGAACCCCGTGCCCAGCTCCAGCAACAAGGCGGGGCTCGATTACGGCAACGCGGTGTGGAAGGACTTCATAGACAGCCTGCCCGCTGAGAAGAAGGCCGGTCTTGTCACTTACACCGGAGCCGCCTACGACCCGATCAACAACCATCTCCGCTATGGCACAGAGGCGCCGCAGCACATCCTGGACACCATCAAGAGCATGGACGAGGTGATGGATTCCTATCCCGTGCCCGAGGACATCATGGTGGTGCGCGGTACGGGTATCGATCACCTCAAACTCGAGTCGCCGCTTGAGATGCAGGGTGGCGTCTTCGATGACCTGGCGTACACCTCTACAGCGATCGGGAAGACGCCGCCGGAGCCTTTCAACCACAAGCCGGTATGGCTGCACCTGCGAGTGCCGAAGGGAACGCCCGCCCTCTGGTTGGAGCCCCTCACTCAGGTGAAGGGTGAACGGGAATTGCTCCTGGCTCGTGGCTCCGCGTACAAGGTGACTCGCGTTTTCGCGGACGAATCGGGCAAGTGGCACGTGTACGGGGAGATCCTGCCCAGGTCGTAAGCTCGTTGCACATAGAGAAAATTCAAGGGAAGGCGAAAGCTGTGAGCGAGGAACGGCCGATCAATCCCCGTTTCGACGATGACGTGATGTTCCGGCAAGTGGCGCCTGGACCGCCGCGGTACGCGACCACCACCGACAAACCCGTGCGGTACTTCGAGGTGGCGGACAAGGAGAGCGGTGTCGTCCTCGGCTACGTCTGGGCCAGCGACGAGGACGACGCTGCTGCCTGGGAGGCACGGAAGGCGGCTGGTCCCCGTGCTTTGATGGAGAGTTCCATCTGGTTCCACCGACTGGAAAGCGCCAAAGGCCGGGGTATTTCTCCGTCTCAGGCACTTCAGGAACTGTTGACTGAGCACGCGGACGGGAAATTCGGTCGGGCCAGGCCTGACTCCCTCCGCGAAGCTCCCAACGCTGCGGTCGTCAAGGCCCTCGCCAAGGGGGAATAGCGTCGCGAGCCATGTCCGGCCCCCTCCGCTACATCACCGTCACCGCCCCGGACGGAGAGATCATCGGCTACGCCTGGGGCAGTGCCGACGACACCGGGTGGATCCACCGGGCGGCGAGCAGTACCGACGCCTTCCGGGCCGGAATCGACTGGTTCGGCAGGATCCGGGACGCCCACCGGCGCGGGCTGACCCCCGCCGGTGTTCTGGAGCTGTTCAGTCACGAGCCCGGCGTGGGGCCCGTCACCGAGGCTCCGGACATGGCGGCGCTCGAGGAACTGGCCCGCATCGTCACCCCGGCCGACGACCGGCGTCTGGTCGATCAGCTGGTCCCGGCGGGCCACCCCGCCTGGACACGGCTGGCCGAGGCGTACGACGCGCTCACGGACGCGGACCGCGAGGTCGCCTGGGACGGCGACGGCACCCTGGACGACGGTGACAGGGCCGACCGCACCGACCGGGAGGCAGCCCACCGCGCGGCGGCTGACGGAGGGGCGGCCGGTGGCGGGGCGGCCGGCGGCGAGCCGTCCGGCGACGGGACGGTGCGGACGCCGGTCCCGGGCCCGGCCCCGGTGTACAGCGAGCAGGTGCAGCGCGTGCTGCGCGCGCTGCAGGACCTCGGTGCGGTCACCGAGGAGTACCGCTGGATGGGGCATCCGCTGCCCGAGGTCCCGTCGTCCGGGCGTCTGTCGCCCGCCGACGCCGTGCGGGCGGCCACCGCCCTCGTGTGCGGGGAACGCTTCCACCCCGGGCTCGTCGGCGACGCCCTGCACAGCGGGCTCCTCGACGCCGTCGTGCTGTCCCTGCGGGCGTGGCACGCCGAGTCGGCCGCCGATGGCGTGTCATCCGCGCCCTGTGGGAGGGCGGAGGACGGCTCCGGTCGGCAGGCACCCGCCGTCCCCGTCCCCGTCCCCCGGGCCGCCGGCGGCGCTCCACGCCCTCCGCAGGCGCCGGTCCGGTGCCGGTACTGCGGTGGTTCACCCGCCGTCGACGTGTCCTTCCGCGCACACCGCGGGCTGCTCGTCCTGCTGGGGTTCCGGCGGATGGACGGGCCGATGTGCAGGATGTGCGGGCTCGGGGTCCATCGTGCGCTGACCACGCACACCCTGTGCTGGGGGTGGTGGAGTCCGCTGTCGCTGGTGCTGTTCGGGCCGTTGACGCTGGTGCGGAATCTGCTCGCCGTGCAGCGCGTCGCGCGGCTCGCGGAGCCGGGTCCCGGGCTGCTCGGCCGACGGTTCGATCCGGGGCTGCCGGTGCACCGCCGGCCACGGGCGTACGTCGCGCTGATACCGCTCGTGTGGGTGGTGGGTCTGATCGTGGTGGCGGTGTGCGCGGGCGGCTGACCCGCTCCGGGCGGCGGACACCGCGGGGCCTGCCCGCCCTCGGTCGCGACGGGGCCCGGAAAAATACGAGAAACTGAGACCGATGAGCGACGAGCAGACGAAGCACACGAGCCTCACCGAGCCGATGACGCACCTGCGGGCGCCGGGCACCCCGCCGCGTCACCGGCACCGGACGGACCCGCCTGTCCGCTGCGTCGGCCTCGGTTCCCGGGCCGGGGCCCCGGACTCCGCCGCGGTCGAGGCGCCGGCACGGAACGACTGACGGCCCGGCCCATGTCCGAACCCCTGCAGTACATCACCCTCACCGCGCCCGACGGCGAGATCATCGGCTACGCCTGGACCGACGGCACCCAGCTCGGTCTCGTCGACCGCGCGGCGAGCAGCAGCGCCGCCTACAAGGCGGGGATCGCCTGGTCGAACCGGATGCAGGACGCCCACCGGCGCGGCCTCACCCCGGCCGGTGTGCTCGCCCTGTTCAGCCATGAGCCCGGCGCGAGCCCCGTCACCGAGGCCGCGGACATGGCGGCGCTCGAGGAACTGGCCCGCATCGTCACCCCGGCCGACGACCAGCGGCTGCTGGACCAGTTGGCGCCCGCGGGACATCCCTCCTGGCGGGAGCTGGCCGAGGCGTACGACGCGCTCACGGACGAGGACCGCGACGTCACCTGGGGCGGCGGCGAGAAGTCGCCCAGCGGGGCCATCCAGATGCCGTACCCGGTCTACAGCGAGCCGCTGAGGCGGGTGGTCCGCGCGCTCAACGAGGTCGGTGCCGTCACGCCCGAGCACCGGTGGATGGACAACCCGATGCCCGAAGTGCCCGCGGACGGGCGGCTGATGACCGCCGCCGACGCCGTGCGTGCCGCCACCGCCGTCGTGCGGGGCGAACGCTTCAGCGAGGGCACGATCGCCCACGCGGTCAAGGACGGGCTCCTCGACGCCGTCGTCGCCTCCCTGCGTGCCTGGGCGGCGGCGCAGGGATCCACGGCCGGCCCCGCCCCGTCCGCCCCCGCAGCGCCCGCCCCCGCGCACCCCACGGCGCCCTCGGTGCCGTCGGCCCCCACGGCCGCCACGACCGGTCCCGCCCGCTCCGCCCCGGCGCCCGTGGCTGCGGCCCCGGCCGCCGTGTGCAGGCACTGCGGTGGTTTCCCCGCCGTGAACGTCGCCTTCCGGGCTCATCTCGGGCTGCTGTTCTTCCTGCGGTTCCGGCGGATGGACGGGCCGGTGTGCCGGACGTGCGGGCTCGCACTGCACCGGGGCTTCACCACGTACACGCTGTGCTGGGGCTGGTGGAGTCCGCTCTCGCTCGTCCTGTTCGGCTGGCTGACCCTGGTGCGGAATCTGCTCGCCGTGCGGCGGGTGGAACGGCTGCCGGAGCCGGGTCCGGCCGTCACCGGCGGGCGGTTCGACCCGGGGGTCCCGGTGCACCGGCGGCCCCTGGCGTACGTCGCGCTGATCCCGTTGTGCTGGGTGCTGACCCTGATCGTGGCAGCGGTGTCCGGCGGTGGCTGACGCGCGAAACGCCGGGCTTTGTCCACAGGCATCCGGGCCCGGGTGTACGGACACCCCGTCCATGCCCTATGTTGCGGAAGCGACGTAGGGGGATGCACATGCCGCAGGACAGCACGCCCGGCGAGGAGCGCGCGCAGGCGCCGGCCGGTGCCGCCGCGCAGATGACCCTGGCCGAGGTGGAGACGGCCGCACGGGCCGCGCACGAGGGCCGGTCGGACAAGGCCGGGCGGCCGTACGCCGAACACCTGCAGGCCGTCGCCGAAGGCGTACGGGCACGAGGCGGGGACGACGACCTGGTCGCCGCCGCCTGGCTGCACGACGCCGTGGAGGACGGCGTGCTGAGCGAGCAGTGGCTCGACGCGGCCCGGCTGCCGCAGCGCACCAAGGACGTCGTACGGGCCGTCACCAAACGGCCGGGCGAGGAGACGGAGGCGTACGCGCGCCGGATCCTGGCCACGCCCGGCGCCCGCCTGGTGAAGGCGGCCGACCTCGCGCACAACGCCGACCCGCGCCGGCTGGCCGTGCTGGACGAGGCCACCGCGAGGCGGCTGACGCGCAAGTACGCCACCATGCGCGACCTGCTCGGGCTCGGCCCGGACGACTGACCGCACCGCCCGGCGCACAGGCCGGGCACGCACGACCCCGCCCACGGGCACGGCCGCACGCACCGGCCCGGCCCACGGCGCGACAGCACGCGGACCGCACGTACGCCACGGACGCATCACAAGCACGCATCACGACAGCACGCATCTACAGCACAGGACGACGGAAATGGCACGGGACTACGACAGCCAGCTGCTCGAGTCGGTGGCGGTGCGCCGGCGCCGGATGCGCGACGCGTTGCTGTTCGGCGCGCAGCGCGGACGTCGCACCCTGGACGAGCGGCTCGGCAAGGTGTTCGCGGGGATCGCCATCACGGCCGTGCTGTGCGCCGGGTGCGTGGGCTGGTCGTTCCTGCAGGCGACGCTGGCCAAGCAGAAGGCCGAGCAGAAGAAGCAGCAGCAACAGCAGGAGCAGCTGTTCAACCCGTCCCCGACGGCCAGCCCGACGGACGGTCCGTCGGCGACTTCCGAGACACGGTGAAGACGGTGTGGCAAGACGGACATGATCATGTCACGCAGGCTCTTGGCCGAATCCACGCGATGATAGGTTCCGGTGAGTGGTGAGCACAGCAACGACGTCCCGGACCCAGCTGAGCCGGGTCACTCTGGTCGGTGAGCGACGACGCGCCGACATCGTCCTGCCGTCGGACACCCCGATCGGCCAACTGCTCCCCGACATCCTCCGGTTGCTCGACGACCGCGCGGCGACCCGGCCGGCCACCCGGCAGCTGATCACCTCCGACGGCTCGGTCCTGCCGCACGACGCGACGCTGGCCTCGGCGGAGATCCCCGACGGAGCCGTCCTGCAGCTGGTGCGTGCCCATGCCGCACCGCCCGCGCCGGTCGTGCACGACGTCACCGACCAGGTCGCCGACGACCTCGACCTGCGCGCCTGGCGCTGGCGCCCGGCCGCCCGCCGGGCCAGCGCCGGAGTGGCCACCGTGGCGCTCGCGGTGACCGCCGGGGTGCTGGCGCGGCGGGAGTTCGCGCTGGAGAGCGTCACCACCGCCCTCGCGGCCCTCACCGTGGTCTGCCTGCTCGCCGGGGCCCTCGTGGCGAAGATCGGCAAGGGCAACGTCGGCCTGGCCACGGCCCTGCTGCTCGCCACGGGCGGACTCGGCCTGCTCGCGGCGTGGACCGCTGCCGACGCCTACCACTGGTCCGCGACGGCCCGGCTGGCCGGTGTCGTCGGCGCCCTGGTCGTCACCCTGGTGCTGCTGGCGTACTTCTCGCCGCTGGGCCGGGGCGGGCTGATCGGCGCCGGGGCGGCCGCCGTGATCACCGTCGTGTGGGAGGCCGTCGCCGCCGTGCAGGACCGGCCCGACCGGCTCGGCGCCGTGATGGCCGTGGTCTCCATCGTCCTGCTCGGACTGCTGCCCCGGATCGCCCTGATGGCCTCCGGGCTCACCGGGCTCGACGACCGGCGCTCCTCGGGCGCGTCGGTGAGCCGGCACGCGGTCGCCAACGCGCTCGCCGCCACCCACCGCGGACTGGCGCTCGCCACGATCGTCACCGCCGCCTCGGCCGCCGCCGGCGGCTGGCTGCTGACCGCCGCCGAGAAGCCGACCGTGTGGACGGTGACGCTGGCCTCGCTGACCGCCGTCGTGCTGCTCTCGCGGGCGCGGGCCTTCCCGCTGGTCGCCGAGGTCGTGGCGGCGTTCGCGGCGGCCGCCGTGCTCGTCGTGCGGCTGGCGGTGCTGTGGCTGGACCACGCCGGGGGAGCGGGCGCGCTGGTGCTGCTCGGCGCGGCCGCGCTGCTGCCGCTGCTCGTCCTCGCGGTCGAGCCGCCGGAGCACATCCGGGTGCGGCTGCGCCGGTTCGCCGACCTGATCGAGTCCCTCGGGGTGATCGGGCTGTTCCCGCTCGCCGTCGGGGTGTTCGGCATCTACGGGCAGCTGCTCAACAAGTTCTGAGGCTTCATGGACGACGCGCCGGCGCTCCGGGCGGGATGACGAGGCAGGGGAAGAAGGCGACATGCCGAACGGGGAGAACTGGCAGAGCGACGTGCTGCGCGACCTGAGGAGCGGCGGCGGCACGTCCGGGAGGGGACCGCAGGAGGCCGGACGGGCACCGCATCAGGCGCCGCAGGCCGCCGGTCAGGCCGGTCAGGACGGGCACCCGGACGCGACACCGCGGCCGGGCACGCCCGCGGCCGGCGTGCCGGCGCAGCAGCAGGCCCAGGGGCAGCCGCAGCACGGCGCAGCCGCCCCGGCCTACGGCTACCCGCACCAGCCGCAGCCGCACCAGCAGCACTTTCCGCAGGCCGGTGCCCACCAGCCGTACCCGGCCCAGTACCAGGCCCAGCAGGCCGCGCAGCAGCAGGCCCACCAGGCTCAGCAGGCTTACCAAGCCCCGCAGCCCCACCAGCCGTACACCGCCCCGGCGCAGGAGGCACACCAGGCGCAGGCGCAGCCCGCGTACGCCCCCGCGCCCGGCGCCGCCCCGCAGCCGCAGCCGGCCGCGGTGCCGCACCAGCAGCCGGCCGGCCACGCCGCCCGCTCCCCCCGTGCCACCCCCGACTCCCGTCCCGTGGTGGACAAGCAGCTCGCGGCCGCCGGGGTGAAGCCGCGGCACGGCGAGCCGTTCGCCCGGCGGGCGCTGCGGGCCGTGCGCCGCACCGTGTCGTCCTCGGCCGCGCGGGAGGTCGCCGACACCACCGCCACCGCCGAGGTGCTGCAGCAGCCGGTCACCACCGGCCGGCAGATCGCCGTGACCTCCATCCGCGGCGGCTCCGGCAAGACCACGGTCACCGCCCTGCTCGGCACCACCTACGCGCACTACCGTCAGGACCCGGTGCTCGTCGTCGAGGCCGACCCGGCGCTCGGCTCGCTGCCGCTCCGGCTCGGCGCGGAGACCCTGCGCTGGACCACCGGCGACCTCGCCGGCATCGTCGAGCCGCAGATGTCGCTGCTGGACGTGACCGGGTACCTCGTGCAGCTGCCCGACAACGCCTGGCTGCTGCCGGGCAGTCAGGGCCAGGTCGGCGCGATGCTCGACACCAAGGGCTACGAGCGGGTCATGGTCGCCCTGCGGCGCTACTTCGGCGTGACCGTGGTGGACTGCGAGACCCTGCCCGCCGAGGTGGCCCGCACCGCGCTGTCCGCCGCCCAGGCCCGGGTGCTGACCGTGCCCGCGACCCTGGAGGGCATCGCCAGCACGCACGCCGTGCTGGAGTGGATGCGGGCGCTGCCGCGGGACATCACCACCTCCACCGTCGTCGTGCTCACCGAGACCGTGCCGCACACCGGACTCGACCTGGACAAGGCGGCCGAACAGCTGAAGGCGACCGGTGCGAGCGTGCGGGTCCTGCCCTACGACCGGCATCTGGCGGCCGGCGGCACCATCCGCACCGACCTGCTCGCCCAGGCCACCCGGCAGGCGGTCACCCGGCTCGCCGCCGAGGTCTTCCAGCTCTCCCACAAGCGCCGCTGACCCCCTCGACGCAGGGGAACACGAGGACGAGGCACGCACGATGAGCACCCGACTGATCCACCGCCCGGCCCGGACCACCCGGCCCCCGGCCGCGCCCGAGCCGCGCACCATCGAGGCGCCGCCCAACCTGCCCGAGGGCAAGGCCGGTTCCATCGCGACCTCGCTGCTGCCGGTCGCCGGTGTGATGTCGTCGGTCGTCATGATGACCGTGGTGCGCAACAGCCAGTTCGCCGGGTTGGGCGCGATCATCCTCGTGGTCACCCTGGCCGGCTCGCTCACCCTGGTGTTCTCCCAGCGCGGCAAGGCCCAGCGCACCCGCCGCACCCAGCGCGAGGCCTACCTGTCCTACCTGGAGGACCTGCGCGAGGAGCTGTCGAAGGAGGAGCGGGAGCGGCGCGAACAGGCGCAGGTGCTCAACCCGCCGCCGGACGCGCTGTACGACATCGTCCGCGACCCGGCCCGGTTGTGGGAGCGGCGCCGGCTGGACGACGACTTCCTGCGGGTGCGGGTCGGCACCGGCGAGATGCCGGTGCGGGACCTGAAGCTCGCCCAGCAGGGCTCCTCCGTGCTCACCCCGCCCGACCAGTTCATGCTGAACGAGGCGTCCGCGCTGATGGCCCGGTTCTCCACCGGCACCGAACTGCCGCTGACCGTGCCCCTGGACCGGGTCGGCAACGTCAGCGTCATCGGCCGCCGGGAGGACACCCTGCGGGTCGCCCGCGCCCTGATGGTGCAGACCGCCGCCACCCACGCCCCCGACGACGTGGCGATCGCGCTCGCCGCGCCCGGCGACCGGATCGCCGACTGGGAGTGGGCCAAGTGGCTGCCGCACCTGCTGGACTCCGAGCAGTTCGACGGGCCGGTCGCCGCCCGCCGCATCGCCCCGTCCCTGCCGCAGCTGGCCCGGCAGATCGGCCCCGAGCTGCGCCGCCGCGCCTCCTACGCCGCCGAGGTGCGCCGCGGCCTGTCCGGCAAGGACGCCCTCGCCATGACCTCCCGGCTGCTCGTCGTCGCCGACGGGCACGGCGACGACGCCGTGGAACTGCCGCGCCCCGACGAGGCCGTGGGCCTGCGCGAGATGGGCGTGACCGTGCTGCACCTGCTGGACGAGCGCATCCAGGAACCCGGCAGCGTCACCGTGCGCATCACCGTCGACGGCGACCGTGTCGTCATCGAGGACCTGCGCCAGAGCGAACCGGTCAGCGCCCACGGCGTCGTCGACGAGATCGGCACGCCCTTCGCCGAGGGTCTGGCCCGCATGCTCGCCCCGCTCAGGCTGTCCGCCGAGGCGGAGGCCGACGCACCGCTGAGCGGCCCGGTCGACTTCGCCGAACTGCTCGGCATCGACGACGTCGCCCAGCTCGACCTGGACCGCCTGTGGGCGCCGCGCGGCGAGCGGGCCTTCCTGCGCGTGCCCATCGGCGTCAGCGACTCCCACGAGCCGGTCCTGCTGGACCTGAAGGAGTCCTCCGAACTCGGCATGGGCCCGCACGGCCTGTGCGTCGGCGCCACCGGTTCCGGCAAGTCGGAGCTGCTGCGCACCCTCGTGCTCGCCCTGGTCGCCACCCATCCGCCGGAGGACCTCGCCCTGGTCCTCGTCGACTACAAGGGCGGCGCCACCTTCGCGCCGTTCGCGGGCCTGCCGCACGTCGCCGGTGTCATCACCAACCTGGAGAACCAGGCCGGCCTCGTCGAACGCGTCCACGCCTCCCTCGCCGGCGAGGTCAAGCGCCGCCAGCAGGTCCTCAAGGACGCCGGGAACGTCGCCGACATCGGCCACTACGCCGCGCTGCGCGCCGAGAAGCGGCCCGACCTCGAACCGCTGCCGCACCTGTTCGTCGTGATCGACGAGTTCGGCGAACTGCTCACCGCCAAGCCGGACTTCATCGACCTGTTCCTGTCCATCGGCCGCATCGGCCGCTCCATCGGCGTGCACCTGCTGCTGTCCAGCCAGCGCATCGAGGGCGGCAAGCTCAAGGGCCTGGACACCTACCTGTCCTACCGGCTGGGTCTGCGCACCTTCTCCGCCGACGAGTCCCGCACCGTGCTGGACACCACCGACGCCTTCCACCTGCCGCCGCTGCCCGGCTTCGGCTACCTCAAGGTGGACACCAGCCACTACGAGCGGTTCAAGGCCGGCTACGTCTCCGGCGCCTACCGCGGCCCCGTGCAGCGCGACACCGAGGACACCGGCCCGCTCGCCCTGGAGTACGAGGCGTACAACACCCTCGGCCAGGACGAGGACACCGGCCCGGAGGAGCCGCAGGTGCGGCGCCGGGAGACCGGCCCGACCGAGATGGGCGTGATGGTGCGGCAGATCGAGGAGGCCGGCGCCCGCCCGGTGCGCCGCATCTGGCTGCCCCCGCTGCCCGACGCGATCCCCCTGGACAAGGTCGCCGGCCCCGTCGAGGTCGGCACCCGCGGCACCCAGCTCGCCGGACGCCGCGGCCCGCTCCAGGTGCCGCTCGGCATCATCGACGACCCGACCAAGCAGTGGCAGGGCCAGTGGTACCTGGACCTGACCCTCGCCGGCGGCCACGCCGCCGTCATCGGCGGCCCGCAGTCCGGCAAGACCACCCTGCTGCGCACCCTCGCCCTGTCCCTGGCGCTCACCCACACCCCGCAGGAGGTCGGCATCTACGGCCTGGACCTGGTCGGCGGCGGCCTGCAGGCCCTGTCCGGGCTGCCGCACGTCGGCGGGGTCGCGGGCCGCGCCGACCGGGAACGGGCCGCGCGCACCATCGACTCCGTGCGCGCCATGCTCGACCAGCGCGAGGAACTCTTCCGCATCCACAACATCGACTCCCTCGAACAGCTGCGCACCCTGCGCGCCGCCGGACGGCTGCCCGAGCTGGCGTCCACGGAGATCGTGCTGCTCATCGACGGCTTCGGCGCGCTCCGCGACGACTTCGAGGAACTGGACGACGCGGTCGGCGACATCCTCAAGCGCGGCAGCGGCTACGGCATCCACGTCGTGGCGGGCATGCTGCGCTGGAACGACGTGCGCATCGCCACCCAGTCCCAGTTCGGCACCCGCGTCGAGCTGCGGCTGAACGACCCCAGCGAGTCCAGCATCGACCGCAAGCTCGCCGAGACCCTCTCCCCGGAGGAGAAGGGCCGCGTCCTCACCGACCGCAAGCTGTTCGCCCAGGTCGCGCTGCCCCGCACCGACGGCCTCGCGGACACCGCCGACCTCGGCACCGTCCTGGAACGCACCGCCCGCACCATCCGCGCCACCTGGACCGGCGAGGTCGCCCAGCCGGTGCGGGTGCTGCCGCACGTGGTGGAGCCGCAGGCGCTGCCCGGCCCGTCCGCCGAACCGCGCCGCGTCCCCATCGGCCTGGACCAGTCGCGGCTCGCGCCCGTCCTGCTCGACCTGTTCCAGCACGACCAGCACCTGCTGATCATGGGCGACAGCGAGTGCGGCAAGACCAACCTGCTCAAGGCGATCGCCCAGGGGCTGATCGAGCGCTACAGCGACGAGGAACTGGTCTTCGGCGTCTTCGACCCGCGGCGCGGCCTGCGCGGCGCCATCCCCGAGGAGTACCGCGGCGGGTACGCCTACAACGCCAAGCTGGCCGGCGCGCTGGCCGCGGGCATCGCCGGAGAACTCGACAAGCGCCTGCCCGACGAGACCGCCGACCCCGCCTCGCTGGAACCCGGCAGCTGGGGCTCGGGCCCGCGCATCGTCATCCTCGTCGACGACTACGACGTGCTGACCACCGCCGGGCAGCAGCCGCTCGCCCCGTTCGTGCCGTACATCCCGTCCGCCGTCGACATCGGCCTGCACTTCGTCCTCACCCGCCGGGTCTCGGGCGCCTCCCGCGGGCTGTACGAGCCGCTGACGCAGGGCCTGCGCGAATCCGGTGCCTCCGCGCTGGTGATGTCCGGCGACCGCGGTGAGGGACAGCTCCTCCCCGGTGTGTACGCCGGGCCGCAGCCGCCCGGACGCGGCGTGCTGGTGCGCAGGGGCGAGCCGCACCGGCTGATCCAGACCGTCTACGCCGGGAACTAGGGGGGAACCGCCATGACCAAGGACGTCGTCACCCTGACCAAGAAGATGCCCGACCCGCTCAGCGTGATCGCGGGCCTGCTGTCCGGCGGCCCCGACAAGCTGGTCGGCGCCGAGGGCGAGGGCGCGGTCGTGCAGCTGTGCGACGAGCAGGGCCGGCCCCTCGTCTCCGTGGAGGCACCCGTGCTGGTGCAGGTCAGGGGAGAGGCGCAGCGGCTGCTCGGCGCCGTGGAGCCGGAGGTGCCGTACTGGTGGACCGAGGCCCGGGCCACCACCGGCGTCGAGGAGGGCGAACGGCTCGCCGGAACCTTCGCCGCCCGCCTGGCCACCGTCGTCGGCGGCACCGCCTGGCCGCCGCAGGCCGCGCGCTCCCTCGCCGTCGTCGAGACCGACGGGATCAGCGTCGCGCCGCAGCCGGCCGCCGCACAGCCCGCCGTGGACGTGCTCACCGACAAGGTCGCCGTCGTCATCCAGGACCGCCCGGTGGTCGCGATGACCGCCTGGCTCGCCGACGCCTTCAAGGCGGCCGCGAACGCCCAGCTCGGCCTGCAGATCGTCACCCCGGCCGGCACCCGGCTGTCCCCGGCGGTGCGCGCCGCCCTGCCCGGCTGGCCCTCCCGCTGGGTCGTCCAGGACGCCGAGGTCGGCTACTACGACGGCCTGTCCGGCGCCGTGCTGGAGTGGAACAACGGCCTGTTCGTGACCGCCACCTCGCCCGAGGCGACCCCGGACGACCCGCGCACTCCGGTCGCCGAGTCCTTCACCCGCGACGTGGCGGACACCGGCGAACGGCAGCTGGCCATCTCCTACCGTGCCATCCACCCCGCCGACGACCGGCTCGTCCTCGGCGGCGCCCTGGAGGCCGTGTGGCGGGAGATCACCGGCGAACCGCCCGCCGGCTGGGGCACCGAGGAACCCGCCAACCTGCCCTGGTCGCTGCGGCAGCTCACCGACGTCGCCCACGAGCGGTCACCGGAGCCGACCTGGCTGGTCGTGGTCGGCACACCGGAACGCCCCGGCCTGGCCACGGTCCGCATCACCCGCACCACCGGCGGCATCGAGGAGGACGTCACCCTGGCCTTCGGCTACGGTCCGGGCGAACAGGTGCCCACCGACGCGGTGCCCCGCGCGGCGGAGATCCTCGCCACCCGGCACGACCTGCAGTCCATGCTGGTGCAGATCCGCCGGGCACGCCGCGATCTGTCGGTGCCGCCCCGCTTCGAGGGACCCGGCGTGCCGTTCGCCTTCGTGCTCGGCGCCGAGGAGGTCCGCGAGATGCCCGGCGACCGCGCCCGGCGCACCCCGCTCGCCCAGGCACCGCGCGAACTCGGCCCGAGGACCCGCCCGGCGCTGTACTACCCCTTCCCGGGCGACGCCTCCGACCTGTCCGGCTGGCAGGACTTCGAGAAGCTGATGCGTCACCTCAAGGGCGAGCAGGCGGCCTGAGCGGCCGCCCCGGCCGTGGGTGCCGGGAGTGTGCGGGGAGCGTGCCGGGGGTGTCCCGTCACCGTCGCGGACGCTCCCCGCCGCGCTCGCACGCGTCACGCTCGCACGCGTCACGCTCGCACGCGCCGCGCTCGCACGCGCCGCGCTCGCTCGTCCGGCGCAGGTCAGCGGCCCGTCGCCGCCCCGGCCTTCTCAGACGTCTCCGCCCCGGCCGTCTCCGCCGTGCCCGCCTGCCCGGACACGGCCGCCCGGCCGTCGGTGCCCCCGGATTCTCCGGCCGTCCGCGGTGCGACCGGCCGGAAGGCCCAGTCCATCCGCGGTTCCATCACCCACCGGAAGACACGCAGCACAGCCGGGGTGCACAGCAGCGTCACGCCCGCCGCCGCGACGACGGTGACGACGAGCGCGCCCAGCGGGCCGTGCATCCAGTCCGGCTCGAACCCGCCCGCGTACAGTACGCCCCTCACCACGAAGCCGTGCAGCAGATAGCCGCCCAGCGTGCCCGCGCCCAGCGCCGTGCACCACAGCCGCCGGCCCGGCACCCAGGCCAGGAAACAGGCCGTCAGCAGCACCGCGCAGGCGAACAGCACCAGCACCGTCACCGGACCCGCCCACCAGGGGGCGCCCAGGTCCTGCGCGGCGGCGTTCCGGTACAGCCAGCTGATCTGCAGGCCGGGCGTGGCCCACCAGGCGGCTGCCACCGTGAGCACGAACACCGGCACCGAGGCGATCCGCGCCGCGCGCCGCCGCACCAGGTGGAAGTGCTCCGGTTTCAGGCACATGCCCAGCACGAAGCACGGCGCGAACTGAAGAATCCGCTGCATGTCCAGCAGTCCGCCCATCCCCGGGGTGACCGAGGCCAGCATCGCCACCGCGAGCGCCACCGGCAGCGGACGGCGCAGCATCCGCCATACGGGCGCGGTCAGCCGCCAGACGAACAGGGCGCACAGGAACCAGGTCAGATACCAGGGGACGAAAAGATTGATGTGCGGGTCGCCGGTGTGACCGACATGGATACGGAACAGGGAATACGCGGTCTGGAACACGAGGTACGGCACGAGAACGCCGGTGAGCAGCCGCTTCAGCCGATGCGGGCGCAGGTCGAAAGTGCGGGAAAAATAACCGGAGATGATGATGAACGCCGGCATGTGGAACACGTAGACGACGGTGTACGCCGTCTGCAGGAGCCGGTTGTCGCTCATGATGTTCGCCCAAGCATGCCCCAGCCCGACCAGGACGATCGCCAGATACTTGGCGTTGTCGAAGAACGGGTCGCGCTGCTCGTCGGACGGCCCGCGGCGTGTGTCCGGCCGCTGCGGACGCGGGGCCTCCGGGGCCGGCGGACGGAGCGCCGGGAGCGGTGTTCTCTTCGATCCGGGGGATGAGGCGGCGTGGAACATCTGAGGCACCCTAGCGTTGTCTGCGGCATTGCGCGGATACGTGCGGCGGCACATCGGGCCACGGGCCGCCGTTACCCGGGAACCGCGTGACCGAAAAGGTGAGCGTCACCACATCACCATCGCCGTGCGGTCACAACCGGCAGCCTCATATCCCCTTTTCCGCGAATGAGTTGAGAGCCGGACAGTCGCCGGCGCCGCGCATTCGAGTCACCCGCGAACACGATGTGTGGGATTTGAAACGATCGCCCGGTCGCCGCGTGTGACCCAGCCTGCGAAAAGGCGGCCGCGGCATACCTGGAGTCCCGCCCCGGAAGCGGCCGGTGCGTGCCCCGCCGTGCGGGACCTGTGTGCATGCCGACGCCCTGTCGACCGATGATGCGTCAGTCACCGCATACTGCGGCCGTGTTGGTGGCACGATGGTTCCAGCGGGGGTGCGGGGACGGCCCCCGGGCCGGGAGAGCGGACCGACCGAGGGTGTGATCAGTTGTGGCCATTTCGCTGTCAGTGGTGCTGCTGTTGGCGGTCATCCTGGTGGTGCTGTTCCGAGGCGGCTCCCTCAAGCCGGGCCCGGCCATCGTCGCCATCCTGTTCGGCTTCTTCCTCGCCTCCTCGGGCATGGCTCCGTCGATCAACCGCTTTCTGAACTCGATAGCGGAATCGATCAACTCGATCAGGTTCTGACACGCCGGTTGTCCGAGGTCAGTTCGCGCGCCGGGGTGCGTCCTCCTCGGGGACGCACAGCATCCGGTGGTGGGGGTAGACCGGCTCGTCGGGCAGCAGCCGGGCGCCTCGCAGCCGGACCGCCACGCAACCGGCGGGCGTCTCGACCAGGCGCCAGCGGTGATGCTCCGGGACGTCCTTCGCGGGCAGCGGCCGGGTGGCCAGGGCCACCCAGCGGTCGTACTCGGTCGGCCAGACGCGGATCGCCGCGCCGCACTGCTCGCACACGGGTGCCTCGATCCACTCCGTGTCGTCCGGGTCCGGCTCGGGCAAGGGCGTCGCCGTGGTGCCCTCCTCCTCGGCGAGGCGGTTGGCCCGGACGTTCCAGCAGCCGTCGCAGAGCACGCCCCAGAGGTCGATCCGCCCGCGCTCGCGAACGGAGGCATCACGCTTTCCGCACGTCCAGCACGAAGCCCACATGTCACCCCCACACGCCCCCTTGGGTCCGAGTGTGAGCAGACACGCACAACGCCGACAGGGCGCGAATCGGACACTTCGGTCCGGAGATGTCATGGCCATGGCTCGGCCTGCGGTCGAGGGACAAGGCTCCGCCCGGATCGCTCGCTCCGCCCGGATCGCTCGAAAAGACGACCGAACGAACCGGCCGGGAGGCGACCGGCCGGAACGGCCCGGGAGCGGAGCCCCGCAGCCGGACGCCGGCGTCCCGGTGTGTCAGCGGCTGATGTCTCCCGCGCCCCGAGACGCGCTCCCCGCTCCGGAGCGGCGCTCGGCGTCGGACCCGGGCACCGTATGAACGGGCGCCGCCTCGTCGCCCCGTGCCGTCGTGCAGGCGTCTGCCGTCCCGATCCGTTGTGCGGTCCCGGTCCGGCCGGGACGTCCACCCGGCACGGCGCCCACACCCCTCCCGCCCCCCGGGAACGACTCAGGCCCAGGCGGCCGGAAAACGGTCTCACCTGGGCCTGAGCCACGTCAGAGCGGGCGACGGGAATCGAACCCGCGTAGCCAGTTTGGAAGACTGGGGCTCTACCATTGAGCTACGCCCGCACAGAACGCGCGCCGCGGACCGTACGGCCGCGGCACACACGCATCCTAGCGGGTCGTGTCCCCTCGCTGCACACCCCGTGCCCGTCGTCCCGGCTCTCGTGTGCGCCCTTCGGTGGACGTCCGGGCGTGCAGGGGCGTCCCGGCGTCGGGCAGGGCCGACGGTGAGCCCCGTGGAACCGGCGGACAGGCGCCCTTCCGGGGGTGTCGTGCGCCCCGAGGGGGCGCGGTGACCACGCGTGCGCCCCCGGGTGCGGGTGCGCGCGGGCGGCCGCGCGGGCCGTGGGCATGTACCCTACGTGTCGCACCAGACGGGGTGTGGCGCAGCTTGGTAGCGCGTCCGCTTTGGGAGCGGAAGGCCGTGGGTTCAAATCCCGCCACCCCGACCATCCGCCGGCGACCTGGCCGGCGCAACGTGACAGGGGCACGTCGACGACGTGTCCCGGGCGCATCCGGCGCGGTGCCCGTGCGATGGTGATCGCCTTTTGGGGCGTCGAGCTGCTGCGGTTACTATGCAAGCTGCGCGCCCGTGTGTCCGGCCTACTGGGCCACGAACTCCTCCGGGCGGCGAAATCCGCCGGAATCCCCGACGACTCCGGCGACACCCGAGAAGTCAGCCACAAGGAGACCGAACCGTGAAGAGCGCCGTGGAGACCCTGAACCCGACTCGGGTTCGGCTCACTGTCGAGGTGCCCTTCGAGGAGCTCAAGGACAGCCTCGACGCGGCGTACAAGAAGATCAACCAGCAGGTCACGGTGAAGGGCTTCCGCAAGGGCAAGGTCCCGGCCCGCATCATCGACCAGCGGTTCGGCCGCGGCGTGGTCCTGGAGGAGGCCGTCAACGACGCGCTTCCGAAGTTCTACACGGACGCGGTCAACAACGCCGAGCTGAACCCGCTGGGCCAGCCCGAGGTCGACATCACCGAGCTGAAGGACGGCGAGACGCTGAACTTCACCGCGGAGGTCGAGGTCCGCCCGAAGCTGGAGATCCCGGACTACTCCGGCATCGAGGTCGAGGTCGACGCCGTCGAGGTGACCGACGAGGACGTGGAGAAGGCGGTCCAGCAGCTGCGCGAGCGCTTCGCCTCCACCACCCCGGTGGAGCGCGCCGCCCAGGACGGCGACGTCGTCACCATCGACCTCGAGGCCAAGGTCGACGGCAAGGTGCTGGAGGACGGCATCGCCAACGGCGTGTCGTACACGATCGGCTCCGGTGAGCTGCTGGACGGCATCGACGACGCCGTGAAGGGTCTGGAGGCCGGCGGCGAGGCCACCTTCACCTCCGAGCTCAAGGGCGGCTCGGCGGCCGGCAAGGAGGCCGAGATCACCGTCAAGGTCAGCCAGGTCGCCGAGCGGGAACTGCCCGAGCTGGACGACGAGTTCGCGCAGCTCGCCTCCGAGTTCGACACCCTCGAGGAGCTGAAGGCCGACAGCCGCAAGCGCCTCGAGAACATGAAGCGCTACGACCAGGCCACCCAGGCCCAGGAGCGCGTCCTGGAGAAGCTGCTGGAGCTGGTCGAGGTGCCGGTGCCGGAGAAGCTGCTCGAGGACGAGATCCGCACCCGCAAGCACAACCTGGAAGAGCACCAGCTGGCGCAGATGGGTCTCACCCTCGACAAGTACCTGGAGCTCCAGGGCAAGACCGCCGAGGAGTACGAGAACGAGACCCGCGAAGCGGCGGTCAAGGGCATCAAGACCCAGTTCGTCCTCGACGAGCTGGTCGCCAAGGAGAAGCTCAACGTCAACCAGGAGGAGCTGACCGAGCACCTCATGCGGCGTGCGGCCTCCTCCGGCATGTCCCCCGACCAGTTCGCCCAGGCGGTCGTCCAGAACAACCAGGTGCCGCTGCTGGTCGGCGAGGTCGCCCGCGGCAAGGCCCTGGCCGTCGTGGTCGAGGCCGCGACCGTGAAGGACACCAACGGCGAGATCGTCGACCTGGAGGACGAGGAGGACAACGAGGCGGCCGACACCGCCGAGGCCTCCGCCGACGACAAGGGCGAGGGCGAGGAGAAGGCCGAGGCCTGATCCGCGCGGACCGTCCAGGACGTCCGTACGATGGGCCCTGGGGCACGGCGCCCCAGGGCCCATCGCCCTACCCGGCCTGCGCCTTGGCGGGCCAGTGCGCTACGCCCCCGGCGAACACTCCCTTGAGCGGGATTCCCCGAAGCAACCCGCGCGTTAGGGTCCATGAATACGAGGGCAGGGGAGTCCCCGCTAACGCCGGACGGACCCGCGCCCCGGCAGAAAACGTGAGACGGCCCGGCGCCGTCGCAAGACGAGCAGGTGGATACGTGACGAATCTGATGCCCTCCGCCGCCGGCGAGCCCTCCATCGGTGGTGGCCTCGGCGACCAGGTCTACAACCGGCTGCTCAACGAGCGGATCATCTTCCTCGGCCAGCCGGTCGACGACGACATCGCGAACAAGATCACCGCGCAGCTGCTGCTCCTTGCCGCCGACCCCGACAAGGACATCTACCTGTACATCAACAGCCCCGGTGGTTCGATCACGGCCGGCATGGCGATCTACGACACCATGCAGTACATCAAGAACGACGTGGTGACGATCGCCATGGGTCTGGCCGCCTCCATGGGCCAGTTCCTCCTCAGCGCGGGCACCCGCGGCAAGCGCTTCGCGCTGCCCAACGCCGAGATCCTCATCCACCAGCCCTCCGCCGGACTGGCGGGCTCGGCCACCGACATCAAGATCCACGCCGAGCGGCTGCTGCACACCAAGCGGCGCATGGCCGAGCTGACCGCCCTGCACACCGGCCAGACGGTCGAGCAGATCATCCGCGACTCCGACCGCGACCGCTGGTTCGACGCCCACGAGGCCAAGGAGTACGGCCTCATCGACGACGTGATCACGCACGCCGCCGGTATGCCGGGCGGCGGTGGCACCGGAGCCTGAGCCGCTCGGAGCGGGGGCCGTCCGAGCCCCCTCTCCGCATCCGCGGACCCCGGCGCCCGCCGAGGACACCCGCGCAGCCCCCAGGCCCCCGGCCGACCGCCCCAGCCCCTTTCCAGGAGACATCGTGAACGACTTCCCCGGCAGCGGCCTCTACGACCGCATGCGCGCCGAGTACACCGGCCCCGCGGCCGAGTCCCGCTACGTCATCCCCCGTTTCGTCGAGCGCACCTCCCAGGGCATCCGCGAGTACGACCCGTACGCGAAGCTCTTCGAGGAGCGCGTGATCTTCCTGGGCATCCAGATCGACGACGCCTCCGCCAACGACGTCATGGCGCAGCTGCTGTGCCTGGAGTCCATGGACCCCGACCGGGACATCTCGGTCTACATCAACAGCCCCGGCGGCTCCTTCACGGCGCTCACCGCGATCTACGACACCATGCAGTACGTCAAGCCGGACATCCAGACGGTCTGCATGGGCCAGGCGGCCTCCGCCGCCGCGGTGCTGCTGGCCGCCGGCACGCCCGGCAAGCGCATGGCGCTGCCCAACGCCCGCGTGCTGATCCACCAGCCCTACAGCGAGACCGGCCGCGGCCAGGTCTCCGACCTGGAGATCGCCGCCAACGAGATCCTGCGGATGCGTTCGCAGCTGGAGGAGATGCTGGCCAAGCACTCCAACCAGTCGGTGGAGAAGATCCGCGAGGACATCGAGCGCGACAAGATCCTCACGGCCGAGGAGGCGCTGTCCTACGGGCTGATCGACCAGATCATCTCGACCCGGAAGATGAACAACACCGCCCTCCGCTGACGCGGAGGCCGCACCCGTCCGCCGCCCCTCGGCACGGTCACGTCCCGGTGAACCGTGCCAAGGGGGGCCCGGACGGGGGGCCCGGCAAGGTACCGTCGACATAAGGCAGCACCAGGAGCCGCTGGACGCAAAGGTTCCAGGGTCTCCCAGGCGAAGGGGAAGCACACCGTGGCACGCATCGGTGACGGCGGCGATCTGCTCAAGTGCTCGTTCTGCGGCAAGAGCCAGAAGCAGGTCAAGAAGCTCATCGCAGGGCCCGGTGTGTACATCTGCGACGAGTGCATCGATCTCTGCAACGAGATCATCGAGGAGGAACTCGCGGAGAGCAGCGAGGTGCGCTGGGAGGAGCTGCCCAAGCCCCGCGAGATCTACGAGTTCCTGGACGGGTACGTCGTCGGCCAGGAGGCCGCGAAGAAGGCCCTGTCCGTCGCGGTGTACAACCACTACAAGCGGGTCCAGGCCGGGGAGAACGGCGGCGCCCAGGGCCGCGAGGACGCCATCGAGCTGGCCAAGTCCAACATCCTTCTGCTCGGCCCCACCGGGTCCGGCAAGACCCTGCTGGCCCAGACGCTGGCCCGCATGCTGAACGTCCCGTTCGCCATCGCCGACGCCACCGCCCTCACCGAGGCGGGCTATGTCGGCGAGGACGTCGAGAACATCCTGCTGAAGCTGATCCAGGCGGCCGACTACGACGTGAAGAAGGCCGAGACCGGGATCATCTACATCGACGAGATCGACAAGGTCGCCCGCAAGAGCGAGAACCCGTCGATCACCCGCGACGTCTCCGGCGAAGGCGTCCAGCAGGCCCTGCTGAAGATCCTGGAGGGCACCACCGCCTCGGTGCCGCCGCAAGGCGGCCGCAAGCACCCGCACCAGGAGTTCATCCAGATCGACACGACGAACGTGCTGTTCATCGTGGGCGGCGCCTTCGCCGGTCTGGAGAAGATCATCGAGGGGCGGGCCGGCGCCAAGGGCATCGGCTTCGGCGCCCAGATCCGCTCCAAGAGCGAGCGCGAGGCCAAGGACCTCTTCGAGGACGTCATGCCGGAGGACCTGGTCAAGTACGGCATGATCCCCGAGTTCATCGGCCGTCTGCCGGTGATCACCAGCGTGCACAACCTGGACCGCGAGGCCCTGCTGAAGATCCTGGTCGAGCCGCGCAACGCACTGGTCAAGCAGTACCAGCGGCTGTTCGAACTCGACGGGGTCGAGCTGGACTTCGAGCGCGAGGCGCTGGAGGCCATCGCCGACCAGGCCATCCTCCGCCAGACCGGCGCGCGCGGCCTGCGCGCCATCATGGAGGAGGTCCTGATGTCGGTGATGTACGAGGTTCCCTCCCGCAAGGACGTGGCCCGCGTCGTCATCACCGCCGACGTCGTCCACTCCAACGTCAACCCGACCCTGATCCCGCGCGACGCCCGCGGCCGCGGCCCGGGCGAGCAGAAGTCGGCGTAGCGGCCCGTCGCCGCGATGCGCAGGGGCCCCGGCCGGACACCGGCCCGGGGCCCCTGCGCGTGCCCGCTCACGGCCCGCACCTCCCGCCCGCACCGGGCGTCCGCCGCCCGTCCGACGGCTGCCTCGAGGGGGCGGGCCGGGCCCTGTGCAAAAGCGGTTTCAGGCCTGTGGGGCGCCCCCTCTACACTGTGTCCGTGACCGAGAACGCTCAGCAGCAGCCACCGACGCCCGCCACCGAACTGCCGACCCAGTACGCGCCGGCCGACGTAGAGGGGCCGCTGTACGAGCGCTGGGTCGAGCGGGGCTACTTCGCCGCCGACGCCAAGAGCGACAAGCCCCCGTACACCATCGTCATCCCGCCGCCGAACGTCACCGGCTCCCTCCACCTGGGCCACGCCTTCCAGCACACGCTGATGGACGCCCTCACGCGCCGCAAGCGCATGCAGGGCTACGAGGCGCTGTGGCTGCCGGGCATGGACCACGCCGGCATCGCCACCCAGAACAAGGTCGAGCAGCAGCTCGCCGAGGAGGGCAAGTCCCGCCACGACCTGGGCCGCGAGGCGTTCGTCGAGCGTGTCTGGCGGTGGAAGGAGGAGTACGGCGGCAAGATCCTCGGCCAGATGCGCCGTCTCGGCGACGGCGTCGACTGGGACCGCGAGCGGTTCACCATGGACGAGGGCCTGTCCAAGGCCGTCCAGACCATCTTCAAGCGGCTCTACGACGACGGGCTGATCTACCGCGCCGAGCGCATCATCAACTGGTGCCCGCGCTGCCTGACCGCCATCTCCGACATCGAGGTGGAGTACCAGGAGGACGACGGCGAGCTGGTCTCCATCCGCTACGGCGAGGGCGAGGACTCGCTGGTCGTCGCCACCACGCGGGCCGAGACCATGCTCGGCGACACCGCCGTGGCCGTCCACCCCGACGACGAGCGGTACCGGCACCTGGTCGGCAAGCAGATCAAGCTGCCGCTGACCGACCGCACCATCCCCGTCGTCGCCGACGCCCATGTCGACCCCGAGTTCGGCACCGGCGCCGTCAAGGTCACCCCGGCCCACGACCCGAACGACTTCGCCATCGGCCAGCGCCACGGCCTGGAGTCGATCACGGTCATGGACGAGCGGGCCGTCATCACCGCGCACGGCCCCTTCCAGGGCCTGGACCGCTTCGAGGCGCGTGCCGCCATCGTCGCCGCGCTGCGCTCGCAGGGCCGGATCGTCGCGGAGAAGCGCCCCTACGTCCACTCCGTCGGCCACTGCTCGCGCTGCAAGACCACCATCGAGCCGCGCCTGTCCATGCAGTGGTGGGTGAAGGTCGCCCCGCTGGCCAAGGCCGCCGGCGACGCGGTCCGCGACGGCCGGGTGACGATCCACCCCGAGGACATGTCGAAGCGGTACTTCGACTGGGTGGACAACATGAACGACTGGTGCATCTCGCGCCAGCTGTGGTGGGGCCACCGCATCCCGATCTGGTACGGCCCCGACGGCGAGATCGTCTGCGTCGGCCCCGACGAGGAGCCGCCGACCGGCGAGGGCTGGCACCAGGAGACCGACGTCCTCGACACCTGGTTCTCCTCCGGTCTGTGGCCGTTCTCCACGCTCGGCTGGCCGGAGCAGACCGAGGACCTGCGCAGGTTCTACCCGACCGACGTCCTGGTCACCGGCTACGACATCATCTTCTTCTGGGTCGCCCGGATGATGATGTTCGGCCTGTACGCGATGGACGGCGAGGTGCCGTTCAAGACCATCGCGCTGACCGGTCTGGTCCGCGACGAGCGCGGCAAGAAGATGTCGAAGTCGTTCGGCAACGTCGTCGACCCGCTGGACTGGATGGACCGGTACGGCTCCGACGCCGTCCGCTTCACCCTGGCCCGCGGCGCCAACCCCGGCACCGACGTGCCCATCGGCGAGGACTGGGTCCAGGCCTCGCGGAACTTCGCCAACAAGATCTGGAACGCCACGCGCTTCGCGCTGATGAACGGCGCCACGGTCGACGGCCCGCTCCCCGCCCCCGAGGAGCTGTCGGCCACGGACCGCTGGATCCTGTCCCGGCTGAACCAGACCGTCGCCGAGGTCGACGCCCACTACGACGACTTCCAGTTCGCCAAGCTCTCCGACGCGCTGTACCACTTCGCGTGGGACGAGGTCTTCGACTGGTACGTCGAGCTGACCAAGACGACGTTCCAGGAGGGCGGACGGGCCGCCGAGGTGAGCAAGCGCGTCCTGGGCGAGGTCCTGGACGTCACCCTGCGGCTGCTGCACCCGGTCGTCCCGTTCGTCACCGACACGCTGTGGACCGCCCTGACCGGCGGCGAGTCCGTGGTGATCGCGGACTGGCCGGCCGACAGCGGCTTCCGCGACGCGGACGCCGAGCAGGAGATCGAGACCCTGAAGTCCCTGATCACCGAGGTGCGCCGGTTCCGCGCCGACCAGGGCCTCCAGCCCGGGCAGCGCGTCCCCGCCCGGCTGGGTCTCGACGGCTCGCCGCTCGCCCGGCACGAGGCCGCCATCCGGCAGCTGGCGCGGCTGCAGCCGGCCGGTGACTCCTTCACCGCCACGGCGACCCTGCCGGTCGCCGGCGTCGAGGTGGCCCTCGACCTGTCCGGCGCGATCGACGTCGCCGCGGAGCGCAAGCGGCTCGCCAAGGACCTGGCCGCCGCGGAGAAGGAGAAGGCCCAGACGAGCGCCAA
Organism: Streptomyces thermoviolaceus; assembly: GCF_045209695.1. Taxonomy (NCBI): domain Bacteria; kingdom Bacillati; phylum Actinomycetota; class Actinomycetes; order Kitasatosporales; family Streptomycetaceae; genus Streptomyces; species Streptomyces thermoviolaceus. The sequence goes on from NZ_CP109280.1 coordinate 4,141,110, forward strand.
GCTCGGCAACGAGGCCTTCCTGGCCAAGGCCCCGGAGCACGTCGTGGAGAAGATCCGCACCCGGCTCGCCAAGGCCGAGGAGGACATCGCCCGCATCCAGGCCCAGCTGGAGCGCCTGCCGCAGGCGTAGGGCAGCGCCGGCCGTACGGGCGTGCATGCTGCGCGAGGCCCCCGGAACCGTCCGGTTCCGGGGGCCTTCGCCCGTCTACGTACACTTGCCTCGTGAGCGAGCAGCCCCCGAACGGCAACGACGACCAGCCCGACGTCCTCGACCACTTCGACGAGATCATCGCGGCGGAGACCGACCGCGACCCCGATCTCGCGGTGATCGAGGCCGGCAGCCGCACCCTGCGCACCCAGGGCGGCCCCCCGCAGGCCGACGTGCCGGCCCGGCCGGCCGACCCCGCGGTGGACAAGGCGCTGCGGGAGGTCGAGGCGGAACTGGCGACCCGCTGGGGCGAGACCAAGCTGGAGCCCTCGGTCAGCCGGATCTCCGCCCTGATGGACGTCCTCGGCGAGCCGCAGCGCGCCTACCCCGCCATCCACATCACCGGCACCAACGGCAAGACCTCGACCGCCCGCATGGTCGAGGCGCTGCTCGGCGCCTTCGAGCTGCGCACCGGCCGGTACACCTCGCCGCACGTGCAGTCGATCACCGAGCGGATCAGCCTGGACGGCGCACCGATCTCGGCCGAGCGGTTCATCGAGACGTACCAGGACATCAAGCCGTACATCGAGATGGTGGACGCCGCGCAGGAGTACCGGCTGTCCTTCTTCGAGGTGCTCACCGGCATGGCGTACGCGGCCTTCGCGGACGCGCCGGTGGACGTGGCCGTCGTCGAGGTCGGCATGGGCGGCAGCTGGGACGCCACCAACGTCATCGACGCGGACGTCGCCGTGGTCACCCCCATCGGGCTGGACCACACCGACCGGCTCGGCGGGACCACCGCGGAGATCGCCGGGGAGAAGGCGGGCATCATCAAGCAGAGCGCCACGGTGGTCATGGCCCAGCAGCCGGTGGACGCCGCGCAGGCGCTGCTGAAGAAGGTCGTGGAGACCGATGCGACCGTGGCCCGGGAGGGCCTGGAGTTCGGGGTCGTCTCGCGGCAGGTGGCCGTCGGCGGGCAGCTGCTCACCCTGCGCGGTCTGGGGGGCGAGTACACGGACGTGTACCTGCCGCTGCACGGCGCCCACCAGGCGCACAACGCGGCGGTGGCGCTGGCCGCGGTGGAGGCGTTCTTCGGGGTGGGCGCACAGCGGGCGGAGCCGCTGGACGCCGAGACCGTCCGCCGGGCCTTCGCCTCGGTGGTCTCGCCCGGGCGGCTGGAGGTCGTGCGGCGCTCCCCGACGGTGGTGCTGGACGCCGCGCACAACCCGGCCGGCGCGCAGGTCACCGCCGACGCGGTGCACGAGGCGTTCGACTTCAGCCGGCTGATCGGCGTGGTCGGGACCAGCGCGGACAAGAACGTGCGCGGGCTGCTGGAGGCGTTCGAGCCGGTGTTCGCCGAGGTGGTGATCACCCAGAACTCCAGCCACCGCGCGATGGACGCCGACGCGCTGGCGGCGATCGCCGTGGAGGTGTTCGGCGAGGAGCGGGTCCAGGTGGAGCCCCGGCTGCCGGACGCCCTGGAGGCCGCGATCACGCTCGCCGAGGAGGAGGGCGAGTTCGCCGGCGCCGGCGTGCTGGTCACCGGCTCCGTCATCACCGTCGGCGAGGCCCGGCTGCTTCTGAAGAAGGGCTGACGTTTCCGTGCGTACGCTGTGTTCCTCGACCCTGCTCGGTGAGTTCTTCGTCATCGGGTTCGCCGGTCTGGTCGCGATGAAGGACCCGGACCTGTCCATGGCGACGGTGTGGACGGTCAGCGGCATCGCGATGGTGCTGTGCGTGCTGCTGTGCGGGATGGTGACCCGCCGGTCGGGCGTGTTGCTGGGCTGGGCGCTGCAGATCGCGCTGATCGCCTCCGGTGTGGTGGTGCCGACCATGTACTTCCTGGGCGCGGTGTTCGCCGGGCTGTGGTGGGCGTCGGTGCACTTCGGACGGAAGGTCGACGCGGCCAGGGCGCGCATGGCGGCGCAGGCCGAGAGCTGACGGAGCCGGCCCGGGAAGCGGACACCCGGGCGCCCGGGCCGGGCCCCACCGGTGGTGCGGATGGGGCATCTCCTGCGTTTTCCCCCGCCGCGGACGGCATCGAGGCAGGTCCGGGCGCCGGTCGGCGCACCGGACCCGGTACCCTTCGGGCCAACCGATCCCTGGCCTGTAAGGAGCCGTACCCATGACCCAGCGCACTCTCGTCCTCCTGAAGCCGGACGCCGTCCGTCGTTCGCTGGTCGGCGAGATCGTCAGCCGGATCGAGCGCAAGGCCGGCTGGCGCATCACCGCGCTGGAGATGCGGACCCTGGACCGCGCCACGCTGGAGCAGCACTACGCGGAGCACGTGGGCCGCCCCTTCTACGAGCCGCTGCTGGAGTTCATGTCCTCCGGCCCGGCCGTGGCCATGATCGTCGAGGGTGAGCGGGTCATCGAGGGGATGCGGGCGCTGGCCGGTGCGACCGACCCGATCGCCGCCGCGCCGGGCTCCATCCGGGGCGACTACGGCGTGATCGTGCGGGAGAACCTGGTCCACGCCTCCGACTCCGAGGAGTCCGCCGAGCGCGAGGTCAAGATCTTCTTCCCCGGCCGGGCCTGACCCGCGCCGGGCCGGTGGTTCTCCGCGTTCTTTCTGACATATCGTCAGCCCGGCGGGCCGTGTGACCTGGGCGGTCGTGGGAAACCGGCCGCCCGTCGGCATACGCGGTGCCGATCGGGGGAACGCGTGCCCCCGATGGATCGTCTCCACAAGCGAGGCGGTACGCCATCTGCTGACAATGACGAAGACCCTCGCGCAGTGTTCGTGCAGGCGCGTCTACGATGGAAGCCTTCACGTCACAGCACCCACCTTCGCCGACCTGACACGCCCTCAAAGCCGCCAGGAAGGCCAGACGAATCCTGATGGGAAACTCTATGTCGTTCATCGGCCGTGACATGGCTGTCGACCTCGGGACCGCCAACACGCTGGTGTACGTCAGGGGTCGCGGGATCGTACTCAACGAGCCGTCCGTCGTCGCCATCAACACCAACACCGGTGGCATCCTGGCGGTCGGCGCCGAGGCGAAGAAGATGATCGGGCGGACGCCCGGCAACATCGTCGCCGTCCGTCCGCTCAAGGACGGCGTCATCGCGGACTTCGAGATCACCGAGCGGATGCTCCGCTACTTCATCCTGAAGATCCACAAGCGGCGGTATCTGGCGCGTCCGCGGGTCGTGGTCTGCGTGCCCTCCGGGATCACCGGGGTCGAGCGGCGCGCCGTCATCGAGGCGTCCTCCCAGGCGGGCGCCCGCCAGGTGCACATCATCGAGGAGCCGATGGCCGCGGCCATCGGCTCCGGCCTGCCGGTCCACGAGGCCACGGGCAACATGGTGGTGGACATCGGCGGCGGCACCACGGAGGTCGCGGTCATCTCCCTCGGCGGCATCGTCACCGCCCAGTCCATCCGGGTGGCGGGCGACGAGCTGGACAACGCCATCATTCAGTACGTCAAGAAGGAATACAGCCTTCTGCTGGGTGAGCGGACGGCCGAACAGATCAAGATCACGATCGGTTCGGCGTACGACCTGGAAACCGACGAACACACCGAGATCCGAGGCCGCGACCTGGTGTCCGGGCTGCCGAAGACCGTCGTCATCTCCGCCGCCGAGGTCCGCAAGGCGATCGAGGAACCGGTCAACGCCATCGTCGACGCGGTCAAGACCACCCTGGACAAGTGCCCGCCGGAGCTGTCCGGCGACATCATGGACCGGGGCATCGTCCTCACCGGTGGTGGCGCCCTGCTGAGGGGGCTGGACGAGCGGCTGCGCCGGGAGACCGGGATGCCGATCCACATCGCCGAGGACCCGCTGGACAGCGTGGCCCTCGGGTCCGGCAAATGCGTCGAGGAGTTCGAGGCCCTGCAGCAGGTCCTGGACGCCCAGCCGCGCAGGTGACACAACTGTTCGGGTCCGCCGTACGAGATGATCTCCTCTCGTGCGGCGGATCGTTGATATAGAGGCATAAGCTCCCGCAAACGGGCCCCTGGGAAACGCCGTTCCACGGTCGGCGTTCCGGGGCCCACCCGGTTCCTATGAGGAAGGGCACGGCCGCCGCACGTGAGGGACACGAAAGAGAGCCGGCTGCTCCTGGTGCTGCTGATCGCGATCGCGTTCGCGCTGATCACGGTGGACATCCGTGGCGGAGAGGACTCCCCGGTGCAGGGGGCCAGAAGGGCCGCCGCCACCGTGTTCGGCCCGATCGAGAACGGCTTGTCGTCCGTGGTGAACCCGGTCGGCAATGCGGTCTCCGCCGTCCGTGACTCCGGTGAACGCCACGACCGGCTGGCCGCGCTGGAGAAGGAGAACGCCGAGCTGAAGGCGAAGCTCGGCAGCGACGCCCGCAACCGCAGCCGCCTCGCCCAGCTGGACGGGATGCTGAAGCTGGCCGGCCGCGGGCAGTACGGCATCAAGGGCGCCCAGGTCATCGCCATAGGAGCCGCCCAGGGCTTCTCCTGGACCGTCACCATCGACGTCGGCTCGCGCGACGGCATCCAGCGCGACATGACCGTGCTCAACGCCGACGGACTGGTCGGCCGGGTCACCACCGTCGGCCCCGACTCCGCCACCGTGCTGCTCGCCAACGACCCCGACTTCACCGTCGGCACCCGTCTGGAGGGCACCGGCGAACTCGGTTTCGCCTCCGGCCAGGGCGATCGCCCGCTGCGGGTGGAGCTGCTCAACGGCAAGGCCGAGGTGAAGAAGGGCGACCGGCTGGTCACCTTCGGCTCCCAGGGCGACAAGCCGTTCGTGCCCGGCGTGCCGGTCGGTGTCGTCTCCCGCGTGGAGGCCTCCGGCGGAGATCTGACCCGCACGGTGTACGTGACGCCGTACGTCGGCTTCAGCAAGCTCGACATCGTCGGCGTCGTCGTCCAGGCGCCGAAGAAGGACCCGCGGGACGCCGTCCTGCCGCCCGAGCCCAAGCCCACCCCGACGCCCACGGTGACCGTGACGGTCACCCCGTCCGCCCGGGCCGACGACGCCTACGCGAGCGACGAGGACGAGTCCTACGACGGGAACCGGGACACGGCCGGCGACACCGGCGGCGGCGAGGAGCCCGACGCCCGATCCACCGACAGCCAGCAGCCGTAGGAGCTGAGAAGTCCCATGCGCCTGAACCGGATCCTGCTCTCCACCGCGCTGGTCGTCGTGGCCCTGGTGATCCAGGTCAGCGTCCTGTCCCGGCTGCACCTGCCGGGCGCGGTGCCCGACCTGCTGCTGCTCACCGTCCTCGCCCTGGCCATGGTCTACGGCCATGTCGGCGGCGCCCTCATCGGCTTCGGCGCCGGGCTGCTCGCCGACCTCGCCCCGCCCGCCGACCACGCCGCCGGCCGCTACGCGCTGGTGCTGTGCGTCATCGGCTACCTCGCCGGGCTCGTCAAGCCGGAGACCGGTCGGCTGAGGTCGGCGTCCGGCCCGATGGCGGTGGTGGTCGTCGCCGCGCTCGGGTCCACCTTGCTGTACGCCGGTGTCGGCGCCCTCGTCGGCGACACCGCCGCCCGCCATGTCGGCCTGTCCGGGCTGCTGTTCACCGCCGCGCTGTACGACCTGCTGCTCGCCCCGTTCGTGGTCCCCGGCATCATGGCGCTGGCCCGGCGCACCGACCCGGACCCGCTCGCCGAGGCCGGCGGCGCCTCCCAGGGCGCCGACATCTCCTCCGGCTGGCTGTCCTCCGGCACCGGGCTGCGCATCGGCGACCAGCGCGGCGCGCTGGGCGGCCTGAAGGCGAGGGCCCGCACCCGGTCCGTCCGGGTCGGCCGCATCAAGGGGGTCAAGCGGCTGTGAGCACCGCGCAGTTCACCCGAACGGGTGCCGCCCGGCGGAACGCGGGCTCACCGGCACGTCGTTCACCCTGCGGATGCGCGCGTACAGGTGTACGCGTGCCCGCACACACATCCGTCCGTGCCCACGCACCGGCATGCTGAGAGAGGGGGATCGAACGCCGTGACGAACATTCCCGAGACCGGCCGGACCCCACGGGTCCAGACCCGTCTCGTCGTGATCCAGATCCTCGTCCTCTCCCTGCTCGGCACCCTGGGGGGACGGCTGTGGTACCTGCAGATCCGGGAGGGGGCCCACTACCAGAAGGAGGCGTCCGGCAACCACGTCCAGCAGGTCGTCGAGCCCGCACCGCGCGGCTCGATCCTGGACGCGCGCGGTGTGCCGCTCGCCGACAACGAGACCCGCCTGGTGGTCTCCGCGTCCCGCACCGAGCTGCTCAAGCAGAAGGACGACGGCAAGGCGGTGCTGACCAAGCTGGCCGGTGTCCTCGGCATGGACCCGAAGGAGGTCATGCAGAAGGTCCGGCTGTGCGACGCCGAGACGCCCCAGCCCTGCTGGAACGGCTCGCCCTACCAGCCCATCCCCATCACCGACGAGGCCTCGCCCAAGCAGGCGCTGCAGATCCGGGAACGCGCCGAGGACTTCCCCGGCATCACCGCCGAGCCCGAGGCCGTGCGCCGCTACCCCGGCCCCGGCAAGTCCAACACCGCGCAGGTCCTCGGCTACCTCTCCCCGGTCACCGACGAGGAGATCCAGCAGGCCAAGGACACCGACTCGCCCTATCTGCGCTCCGACATGGTCGGCCGCTCCGGCCTGGAGCGGCAGTACGACAAGGAGCTGCGCGGCAAGGCCGGCGTCACCCGCTACGAGGTCGACAACCTCGGCCGGGTCATCGGCCAGGCCGAGTCCGACCCGGCCGAGCCCGGTTCGAACCTGGTCACCAGCCTCGACGCCCGTGTCCAGCGGGTCGCCGAGTACGAGCTGGACAAGGCCATGAAGGCCGCCCGCCAGCAGTACGACCACATCACCGGCACCAACTACAAGGCGGACTCCGGTGCCGTCGTCGTCATGGAGGCCAGGACCGGCCGGGTCGTCGCCATGGCCTCCGCGCCCACGTACGACCCGAACGTCTGGGTCGGCGGCATCTCCGCCAAGGACTACGCCGAGCTCACCGGCAAGAACTCCGACTACCCGCTGCTCAACCGCGCCATCCAGGGCCAGTCGGCGCCCGGTTCGACGTTCAAGGTGGTCTCCACCGCCGCCGCCGTCCAGGCCGGGTACGACTTCAACGGCAAGTACCCGTGCACCAGCTCGTACACGGCGGGCGGCCACACCTTCATGAACTTCGAGGGCGAGAACTTCGGCGACATCACCCTCGGCCGGGCCCTGGAGGTCTCCTGCGACACGGTCTTCTACTACCTCGCCGACAGCGAGTGGAAGAAGGACGGCGGCATCAACCCCAAGCCGGGCCAGCCCAAGGACTGGTTCTTCAAGACCGCCCACCAGTTCGGGCTCGGTCAGAAGACCGGCATCGACCTGCCCAACGAGGTCACCGGCCGCGTCCCCGACCGCGAGTGGAAGCAGCGGTACTGGGAGGCCAACAAGGACGCCTGGTGCAAGAGCGGCAAGAAGGACGGCTCCTACGTCGAGAAGATCGCGTACGAGAACTGCCTCGAGGGCAACAAGATGCGCGAGGGCGACGCGATCAACTACTCCATCGGGCAGGGCGACACGCTGCTGACCCCGATCCAGGAGGCCGTCATCTACAGCGCCATCTCCAACGGCGGCACCATGTACGTCCCCACCATCGGCAAGGCCATCGTCAGCGCCGACGGCAAGCACGTCACCGAGATCAAGCCCAAGGTCCGCGGCAAGCTGCCGATCAGCAAGTCCACCCGCGACATGATGGACGAGGCGCTCGCGGGCGTGGCCACCCGCGGTACCGCCGCCTGGAAGTTCGCCGGCTGGCCCCAGGACAAGATCCCGCTGCACGCCAAGACCGGTACCGCCGAGGTCTACGGCAAGCAGACCACGTCCTGGCTCGCCAGCTACAGCAAGGACTACACGGTCATCATGACCATCTCCCAGGCCGGTACCGGTTCGGGCGCCTCCGGTGAGGCGGTGCGCAACATCTACAGCGCCCTGTACGGCGTCCAGGCCGACGGCTCCATCGACACCAAGAAGGCGCTGCTGCCCACCCCGCAGAAGGGCCTGCCGAAGATCCACACCGACGGCACCATCGCCTCCCCGAAGATCCCCGGCGACCCCGCCAAGGACGTGGAGAAGGCCCAGCAGCAGGCCACCGAGGAGGGGGACACCGCGCCCGACGACGGAGGGACACCGGCGACCACCACCGAGCCGTCGGCAGGCAACCGCGACACCCGCAGGCGGGCACGCCGCAGGGGAAGCCGGAGGACGACCGCATGACCGGCGTGAACAGCTTCTCCGTCTCCGGGTACGGACCCCAGCGGGCGCGCTGGACCCGGCTCTTCGCCCGGGACTCCGTCACCCGCCGCCTGGACTGGCCGATGCTGCTGTCCGCGCTCGCCCTGTCCGTGATCGGCACCGCCCTGGTCTTCTCCGCGACCCGCAACCGCACCGAGATCAACCAGGGCGACCCGTACTACTTCCTCATCCGGCACGTGGTGAACACCGGCATCGGGCTCGCCCTGATGATCGGCACCATCTGGCTCGGCCACCGCGTCCTGCGCAACGCCGTGCCGATCCTCTACGGCGCCTCGCTGCTCGGCATCCTGCTGGTGCTCACCCCGCTCGGCGCCACCATCAACGGCAGCCGCAACTGGATCGTGCTGGGCGGCGGGTTCTCCATCCAGCCGTCGGAGTTCGTGAAGGTCACCATCATCCTGGGCATGGCGATGCTGCTGGCCGCCCGGGTGGACGCCGGCGACAAGGAGCACCCCGACCACCGCACGGTCCTGCAGTCCCTGGGCCTGGCCGCCGTGCCCATCGTGATCGTGCTGCTCATGCCCGACCTCGGCACGGTCCTGGTGCTGGTCACCATCGTCCTCGGCGTGCTGCTCGCCTCCGGCGCCTCCAACCGCTGGATCTTCGGGCTGCTCACCGCGGGCGCGATCGGCTGCGTGGTGATCTGGCAGCTGCACATCCTCGACGAGTACCAGATCAACCGGTTCGCGGCCTTCGCCAACCCCAGCCTCGACCCGGCCGGTGTCGGCTACAACACCAACCAGGCCCGCATCGCCATCGGCTCCGGCGGCCTGACCGGCGCCGGCCTGTTCCACGGCTCCCAGACCACCGGGCAGTTCGTGCCCGAGCAGCAGACCGACTTCGTCTTCACGGTCGCGGGCGAGGAGCTGGGCTTCATCGGCGCCGGACTGATCATCGTGCTGCTCGGGGTCGTGATGTGGCGCGCCTGCCGCATCGCCCGCGAGACCCCCGATCTGTACGGCACCATCGTCGCCGCCGGCATCGTCGCCTGGTTCGCCTTCCAGTCCTTCGAGAACATCGGCATGACCCTGGGCATCATGCCGGTCACCGGTCTGCCGCTGCCGTTCGTCTCCTACGGCGGCTCGTCGATGTTCGCGGCCTGGGTGGCGGTGGGTCTGCTGCAGTCGATCCGGGTGCAGCGGCCGGTGTCGGCGTAGGCGCCCCGGCGCCCGGACGCCGGGCCCGCGGTCGGCGGGGCCCGCGCCCCGGGCACCCCGGCGCCCGGCCGCCGCACCCACGCCCGGTGGTGTCTCGGCGCCCGGACGCCGCACCCGCACACCACGCGTCCCGACGGTCGTGCCGTGCGGTCGCACGGTTCGACGGCTGCTGCTCCGACTGCTGCCGTGCGCCCCTGCCCGGGCGCGCCGGCGCCGCACTACAGTCGGTGCATGGTGGCCGCGAGACGGGAGATCGAGCGGAAGTACGAGGCGGGGGCGCCGGGCCTGCCGGACCTGACCGGCGCAGGACCCGTCGCGAGCGTCGCGGACCGGGGCACGTCCGCCCTGGACGCCGTCTACTACGACACCGCCGACCTGCGCCTGTCCGCCGCCGGCCTGACCCTGCGCCGCCGCACCGGCGGCAGCGACGCGGGCTGGCACCTGAAACTCCCCGCCGGTCCGGGCGCCCGCGACGAGATCCAGGCCCCGCTCGGCGACACCGTGCCCGCGGACCTGGCCGCGCTGGTCCGCTGCCGCGTCCGCGACCGGGCCGTGCGGCCGCTGGTCCGGCTCCGCACCGAGCGCGCCGTACGGCACCTGCTCGCCGCCGACGGAACCCTGCTGGCCGAGGCGAGCGTGGACACCGTCCAAGCCGAACGCCTCGCCGACGACACGGCCGACGAGACACGCACCGCCCGGTGGACCGAGATCGAGGTCGAACTGGCCGACGGCGCCGACCCGGCCGTCCTTGACCAGGTGGAGCACCGGCTGGAGGCCGCCGGCGTCCGACGGTCGACGGCCGCCTCCAAGCTGGAACGCGCCCTCGCCGAGACCCTCCCGCCCGAGGCCCGGCCCGGCCGGGCCGCCCCGGAACCCCCCGTGACCGCCGGCGACCACGTCCTCGCCCATCTGCGCGCCCAGCGCGACACCCTTCTCGCCCTCGACCCGGCCGTGCGGCGGGACCTGCCCGACGCCGTGCACCGCATGCGGGTCGCCACCCGCCGCCTGCGCAGCGTGCTGCGCAGCTACGCCACGGTCCTCGACCGTGCCGCCACCCGCCCCGTCGGCGCGGAACTGAAGTGGCTCGCCGGTGAACTCGGCCGCGGACGCGACGCGGAGGTGCTCACCGAACGCCTCACCGCCGCCCTCGACGGCCTGCCCGAGGACCTGGTCACCGGCCCCGTCGGCGAACGCCTGCGCACCTGGTCCGCCGAGCGCGCAGGCGCAGCGCGCCGCGAGCTGCTGGCCGCCCTGGACGGCACCCGGTACCTGGCCCTGCTGGACGCGCTGGACGCCGTCGTGGACCGCCCGCCGCTGCGCCCGGCCGCCGCCGGCCGCCCCGCCCGGGTCCTGGCCCGCGTGGTGCGCAAGGAGTGGCGGAAACTGGCGACCGCCCTCGGCGACGCCCTGGCACTGCCGCCCGGGCCGGGCCGCGACGTCGCCCTGCACGAGGCCCGCAAACAGGCCAAACGGGCCCGGTACGCGGCCGAGGCCGCCGCGCCCGCGCTCGACGAGGCGGCCGGCGTCGCGTCCGCGGCCAAGGGCCTGCAGACCCTGCTCGGCGACCACCAGGACGGTGTCATGGCCCGCCAGGCCCTGCGCGAGCTGGCCGCGGCGGCCGAGCGGGCGGGGGAGAGCACCTTCGCCTACGGGCTGCTGTACGGGCGCGAGGAGCAGCGAGCCGCCGAGGTGGAGACGCGGCTGCCGGCGGCCTGGAAGGAGCTGAGGAAGCGCACCGAGCTGCCGGGCTGAGGCAGCGCGCCGGGTGCCCGCCGACCGGGTTACGCTTGATGGTCGCACTCCCCGAGCCGGCCGGCCGGGGGACCCAGCCAGCTGACGAAGGTATTCCCACGATGTCTGTCGAGTCGGTCTTCCCACAGCTCGAAGCTCTGCTCCCGCATGTGCAGAAGCCGATCCAGTACGTGGGCGGCGAGCTGAACTCCACCGTCAAACCGTGGGACAGCTGTGACGTCCGCTGGGCGCTGATGTACCCCGACGCCTACGAGGTCGGGCTGCCCAACCAGGGCGTCCAGATCCTCTACGAGGTGCTCAACGAGCAGGACGGCATCCTCGCCGAGCGCACCTACAGCGTGTGGCCCGACCTGGAGGCGCTGATGCGGGAGCACGGCGTCCCGCAGTTCACCGTGGACAGCCACCGCCCGGTGAGGGCCTTCGACGTGCTCGGCATCAGCTTCTCCACCGAGCTGGGCTACACCAACATGCTGGCCGCGCTGGACCTGGCCGGCATCCCGCTGGAGTCGAAGGACCGCACCCTCGACGACCCGATCGTCATGGCCGGCGGTCACGCGGCGTTCAACCCGGAGCCGATCGCCGACTTCATCGACTGCGCCGTCCTCGGCGACGGCGAGCAGGTCGTCCTGGAGATCAGCGACATCATCCGCGCCTGGAAGCAGCAGGGCCGCCCCGGCGGCCGCGAGGAACTGCTCCTGCGCCTGGCCAAGACCGGTGGCGTGTACGTCCCCGCCTTCTACGACGTCGAGTACCTTCCCGACGGCCGCATCGGCCGGGTCGTGCCCAACCGCTCGGGCGTGCCGTGGCGCGTGTCCAAGCACACGGTGATGGACCTGGACGAGTGGCCCTACCCCAAGCAGCCGCTGGTCCCGCTGGCCGAGACCGTGCACGAGCGGATGAGCGTGGAGATCTTCCGCGGCTGCACCCGCGGCTGCCGGTTCTGCCAGGCCGGCATGATCACCCGCCCGGTGCGCGAGCGGTCCATCACCGGCATCGGCGAGATGGTCGACCGGGGCCTGAAGGCGACCGGCTTCGAGGAGGTCGGCCTGCTGTCGCTGTCCTCCGCGGACCACTCCGAGATCGCCGACATCACCAAGGGCCTCGCCGACCGCTACGAGGACGACAAGGTCGGTCTGTCCCTGCCCTCCACCCGGGTCGACGCCTTCAACATCGACCTGGCCAACGAGCTGACCCGCAACGGGCGCCGCTCGGGCCTGACCTTCGCCCCGGAGGGCGGCTCGGAGCGCATCCGCAAGGTCATCAACAAGATGGTCTCCGAGGAGGACCTGATCCGCACCGTCGCCACCGCGTACGGCAACGGCTGGCGTCAGGTGAAGCTGTACTTCATGTGCGGCCTGCCCACGGAGACCGACGAGGACGTGCTGCAGATCGCCGACATGGCGGCCCGCGTCATCGCCAAGGGCCGCGAGGTCTCCGGCTCCAAGGACATCCGCTGCACCGTGTCCATCGGCGGGTTCGTGCCCAAGCCGCACACCCCGTTCCAGTGGGCCCCGCAGCTGAGCGCCGAGGAGACCGACGCCCGCCTGGAGAAGCTGCGGGACAAGATCCGCGGTGACAAGACCTACGGCCGCTCCATCGGCTTCCGCTACCACGACGGCAAGCCCGGCATCGTCGAGGGTCTGCTCTCCCGCGGCGACCGCCGCATCGGCGCGGTGATCCGCGCGGTCTACGAGGACGGCGGGCGCTTCGACGGCTGGCGCGAGCACTTCTCCTACGACCGCTGGATGGCCTGCGCGGAGAAGGCGCTCGCCCCGTACGGCGTCGACGTGGACTGGTACACCACCCGCGAGCGCTCCTACGAGGAGGTCCTGCCCTGGGACCACCTGGATTCCGGCCTGGACAAGGACTGGCTCTGGGAGGACTGGCAGGACGCCCTGGACGAGACCGAGGTCGAGGACTGCCGCTGGTCGCCGTGCTTCGACTGCGGTGTGTGCCCGGCGATGGACACCACCATCCAGATCGGCCCCACCGGCAAGAAGCTGCTGCCGCTGACGGTCGTGAAGTGATCTGAGACCGTGACGTGACCGACGAGGCGGGCGCCGCTGCGGCGCCCGCCTCGTCGGTTCCTGCGCACGAAAGCGGGTGAGGCACGCACATCGGGCGGGTGCGGCGTCGCCGGCGTCCGCCCCGTCCACGCGCTCCCTCCCGTGCTCGCAACAGGGGAGCCGTCCGGGACGTCCTGTGATCCACGGGATCCCCGAGGGAGAAGGAAGAGGGCACAGATGGGCCAGGAGCGCCTCGTGCGGGCGGCGTGCACCCCGACTCCACGATCACCGTGGACCAGGCGTATCCGCAGCGGAGCGCCGAAGCGGCGCTGCGCGCCGGGACGTTCGTGGCGCCGTTCAAGCGTGAGCGGCTGACCTGGATCAAGCCGTCCTTCCTGGGGATGATGTACCGCTGCGGCTGGGCCTCGAAGCCGGACCAGGAGCGTGTGCTGCGCATCGAGATCGACCGGACGGGGTTCGAGCGGGCGCCGGCGCATGCGGCCCTCAGCCACTTCCGGCCCGGTGTGCACGCGGACCACGACCAGTGGCGCGCACAGGTCGCCGCGTCCCCGGTACGTGTGCAGTGGGACCCGGACCGGTCCGTGCCGCTGGAACCGCAGCCGTGGCGGGCCGTTCAGGTCGGCCTGTCCGGCGAGACCGTGGATCGTTACGTGGACGACTGGATCGTGGACCTCACGGACGTCACCGAGCTGGCACGGTCGACGCACTCCGCCGTGCTCGACGGCAGGATCGAGGAGGCCGGGCGTCCGCCGCCGGCCGAACGCCCGTACCCGCTGCCGGAGGCCATCCGCCGACGGCTGGGAGCGGACGGCTGACCTGCTCCTCCTCTCACCGGCTGTGGCTTTCACCTACGTCCGCAAGAGACGGATCGGCCCCTGGGCTCTCGCCGCCCGGCGGGTCGCGGAGACCCCCTGGTTGCCCGGAGTCGACCCGGCCGGGAACTCACGGGGCGAGGAACACGTACCCTAGTAAAGAGGACCAGGCGCCACATGCCCGCCGGCACGGGGGCGTCTGGACTATCCGCCGTACACAAGGAGAAGTTCCACTGGGCAAGCGACAGCCCGAAGGCCCGCCGCCCGCACCCGCGGTGCAGCGCATCCGACTGCGTTACACCAAGCGCGGCCGCCTCCGGTTCACCAGCCACCGCGACTTCCAGCGCGCCTTCGAGCGTGCGCTGCGCCGTGCCGAGGTGCCGATGGCGTACTCGGCGGGCTTCACGCCGCACCCGAAGGTCTCCTACGCCAATGCCGCACCCACCGGCACGGGCAGTGAGGCGGAGTACCTCGAGATCGCGCTCACCGCGCCCCGGGATCCGGAGCAGCTGCGCGCCCAGCTCGACGCGTCGCTGCCCGACGGGCTCGACGTGACCGACGCGGTCGAGGCCCGCACCTCGGGGTTCGCCGACCGGCTGACCGCCTCCGTGTGGGAGCTGAAACTCCCCGGGGTGGACCCCGCCGAAGCGGAACGGGCCGTGGCGGCCTTCACCGAGGCCGATAAGGTCGAGGTCCAGCGCCTGACCAAGAACGGCATGCGCACCTTCGACGCCCGGCCCGCGGTGGTGAGTCTCGAGGTCGCGACACCGGAAGGTGCGACAGCTGATGGGTCGAACGAGCAGCCCTGTGCGATACTGCGGCTGGTTGTTCGGCACGTGACGCCTGCCGTACGACCCGACGACGTCCTGTCCGGCCTCAACGCCGTGGCCGACCTGGCGCCGCCGGTCCCCGCAGCGGTGACCAGGCTGGCGCAGGGGCTGCTCGATGACGAGACCGGCACGGTGACCGACCCGCTCGCGCCCGACCGCGAGGCAGCCCCGGCCGCCCCGGCCGCGTCACCAGGGGCCGTCGGCTCTGCCACCGCGAAGGCGCCCGCTTAGGGAAGGTCCCGCAGGGACGGACGCCGAAAGCGCCGCCCTCGAACTCGGGAGCCACCTGGGTCGGGCAGCGCACCGACCAGAAGACTTTCGCCAGGCCGTATGCGACAAGGCGTACGGAACCGGTGATACAGGACATAGTGAGCTCCCGCGCGGCGCCCGCGCCCCGGACGGCGGTCACCGCGCACCAGCGCGGCCGCGGACGTCAACGGCGAACGATCGAGGATCGATGCCGGACCAGGCGCGGCGCCCGGGAGCCTGACGGGAGATACGCCCGCATGCTCGGACCGAACGAACCTACGGGTTCCGAAGAACTGAACACCCCCAGCGACACCCTGCCGCCGCGCCGTCGGCGCCGTGTCGCGTCCCGCCCGGCGGGTCCGCCCGCCGTCGCCTCGTCCGAGGCCCCGGCCGAGATCACCACGCCGGCCATAGCGGCCGCCGACCCCGCCGAGCCGTCCGCGACCGCCGCCGAGCCCGCCACCGACGAGACCGAGCAGGTCGACGAGACCGAGCAGGTCACGGACACCGACGAGACCATCGAGGCCGCCGAGGCCGCCGAGGCCGCCGAGGCCGCCGAGTCCGCCGAGGACTCCGCGCCGCAGGAGCAGCCTTCCGCACAGCCGCCCGCTCGCCGCTCGCGCCGCCGGGTCACCGTGCCCGCCGGGTCCCCGAAGACCGCGCAGAGCGACACGGCCGTCGAGACCGTCGTACCGGCGGCCTCCGCGTCGTCCGCGGCCGTCGACGCCAGCACCGTCGGTTCCGTCGAGGTCGGCGAGGCCGCCGCCCCGCGCCGCCCCCGCCGCCGGGTCACCCGCAGCGTCTCCGCGCCGGCCCCGGCCGCACCCGCCGAGCCGGTGACGCAGGCGAGCACGGAGAGCGCCCCCGAGGCCGCCGCACCGGCCGAGCAGGCCGCTGCCCCGGAGCCTGCCGCCGAGGCCCCCGCCCCGGCCCGGCGCCGGCGCCGTCGCGTGTCCGCGCCCGTCGGCGCGCCGAAGCCCGCCCAGGACGTCCAGGCTGCCCCGGCCGAGCAGGCGCAGCGCAGCGAGCAGCCGGAACAGGCGGAGCAGCCCGTTGAGCAGGCCGCCGCCCCGGCCGAGGAGCCCGCGCCGCGCCGCCCGCGCCGTCGCGCGACCCGCCCGGTGTCCTCCCCCGCGCCCGAGTCCGCCGAGGTCCCCGCCGCCGAGGCTCCCGCGGCCGCCGCTTCTGCCACCGAGGAGGCCGAGCCGGCCGCCGCGTCCCGGCCCCGGCGGGTCCGTCGCCGGGTCACCCGCGCGGTGTCCGCACCCGCCCCCGCGGAGAACACCGAGAACACCGAGAACACCGAAAACACCGAGAACACCGAGAACGCGCAGAAGAAGGCGGCGGACGAGGCCGGCGAGGCGCCCGCGTCCGCCGCCCCGGCCGCCGTCGGTGCCGAGAGTCCGCAGCAGCCCGCCGCCGAGACGCCCCAGGCCTCCGCCGCACCCGCGGCCGTCGAGGAGGAGGCCGCGCCGCGCCGTGTCCGGCGCCGTGTCGTCCGCCGTGCCGCGACCGGCTTCGCCGCTCCGGCCGTCGAGCCCGCCGCCTCGCAGCCCCCGGCCGAGGAGAGGGAGATCCCGCGCCGCCCGGTGCGCCCGGCCGTCGCCGTCTTCCAGCCGCCGGTCTTCACCGAGCCGAAGTTCCAGACGCCGCTGCGGGCCGCCGCCGAGGCCGCCGAGGCGGCGGAGGAGGACGCGGAGACCGAGGAGTTCCCGTCGCCGGAGCGCGAGGAGCGCGAGGAGCGCAGCGGCAGCCGGCGCCGCCGCCGTCGCCGCGGCTCCGCATACGCCGAGGAGCCCGAGGAGCGGATCACCGAGGACGAGGCCGAGGACGCCGAGGAGGGCACCGAGGCCGCCGACGAGACCGAGGAGACCGGCGGACGCCGCCGTCGCCGCCGCGGAGGCCGCCGTCGCCGCCGGGGCGAGCAGACCGAGACCGGCGCCGAGGACGAGGCGGAGGACACCGCGCAGACCGCCTCCGCCCAGGCCGCGCAGGACGCCGAGGACACCGCCGAGCAGTTCGAGGAGGACGCCGAGGAGGCGGCCAAGGCCGAGGAGGGCGCCGCCGCCGAGGAGCAGCAGGCCGCCCCGGCCACCGCCGGCACCAGCAGCAGCCGCCGGCGCCGCCGCCGTCGCCGCCGGGCCGGTGACAGCGCCGTGGACACCGAGCCGGCACCGGACGACCCCGAGCGCACCGTCGTCAAGGTCCGCGAGCCGCGCAAGAAGGACACCGACGTCACCGACGAGGTGCAGTCCATCAAGGGCTCCACGCGTCTGGAGGCGAAGAAGCAGCGCCGCCGCGAGGGCCGTGAGCAGGGCCGCCGCCGCGTGCCGATCATCACCGAGGCCGAGTTCCTGGCCCGGCGCGAGGCCGTCGAGCGGGTCATGGTCGTCCGCCAGCAGGGCGACCGCACCCAGATCGGCGTCCTGGAGGACGGCGTGCTCGTCGAGCACTACGTCAACAAGGAGCAGGCGGTCTCCTACGTGGGGAACGTCTACCTCGGCAAGGTGCAGAACGTGCTGCCGTCGATGGAGGCCGCCTTCATCGACATCGGCAAGGGCCGCAACGCCGTCCTGTACGCGGGCGAGGTCAACTTCGAGGCGCTCGGCCTGGCCAACGGCCCGCGTCGCATCGAGTCCGCCCTGAAGTCCGGCCAGTCGGTCCTGGTCCAGGTGACCAAGGACCCGATCGGCCACAAGGGCGCCCGTCTGACCAGCCAGGTCTCCCTGCCGGGCCGCTACCTCGTGTACGTCCCCGAGGGCTCGATGACCGGCATCAGCCGCAAGCTGCCCGACACCGAGCGGGCCCGGCTGAAGACCATCCTCAAGAAGATCGTCCCCGAGGACGCGGGCGTCATCGTGCGCACCGCCGCGGAGGGCGCCAGCGAGGAGGAGCTGCGCCGGGACGTCGAGCGGCTGCAGGCGCAGTGGGAGGAGATCCGGAAGAAGGCCAAGAACGGCTCCAGCGCCCCCGCGCTGCTGTACGGCGAGCCGGACATGACCGTCCGGGTCGTGCGCGACATCTTCAACGAGGACTTCTCCAAGGTCATCGTCAGCGGTGACGAGGCCTGGGAGACCATCCACGGCTACGTCACCCACGTCGCCCCGGACCTGGCGCCGCGCCTGCAGCGCTGGACCAGCGACGTGGACGTCTTCGCCACCTACCGGATCGACGAGCAGCTCGCCAAGGCGCTGGACCGCAAGGTCTGGCTGCCCAGCGGCGGTTCGCTCGTGATCGACCGGACCGAGGCGATGGTCGTCATCGACGTCAACACCGGCAAGTTCACCGGTCAGGGCGGCAACCTCGAGGAGACGGTCACCAGGAACAACCTGGAGGCGGCCGAGGAGATCGTGCGTCAGCTGCGGCTGCGCGACCTCGGCGGCATCATCGTGATCGACTTCATCGACATGGTCCTGGAGTCCAACCGCGACCTGGTGCTGCGCCGCCTGCTCGAGTGCCTGGGCCGCGACCGCACCAAGCACCAGGTGGCCGAGGTGACCTCGCTGGGCCTGGTGCAGATGACCCGCAAGCGGGTCGGCCAGGGCCTGCTGGAGTCCTTCTCCGAGACCTGCGTGCACTGCAACGGCCGCGGTGTCATCGTCCACCTGGACCACGTCACCTCCGGCGGCGGCAAGCGCCGCAAGCGCGCCCGTGCCGGGGCCGAGCAGCCGCAGCAGGAGGCCGCGGCCGAGGCCGTCGCGCAGACCGCCGAGGAGGAGGCCGAGCGCGAGGCGGAGACCGTCCCCGAGACCGCCGAGAGCCCCAAGGCCGGGACCCCCACGGCTGCCGAGTCGGCCGCGGTGCCCGCGCCGCAGCCGCTGCCCGACGGCATCGCCCCGGACGAGGAGCTGTACAGCAGCGTCGCCGAGGCGGAGGCCGCGGCCACGCGGGGCCGTGGCCGACGCCGGGCGAGCCGCAAGGCGTCCGCCCCGAAGAAGGCGGCCGCCGCCCCGGCCCAGGACGGCACCGCACCCGCCGAGGAGACCGGACGCCCGGCGGCCGAGGAACCGGCCGCGCAGACGCAGGCCGGGCCGGAGCCCGTCGAGGAACCGGCCGCCGAGGTCCCGTCGCCCGCGTCCACCGAAGCACCTGCCGAGACGCCTGCCGAGCCCGCCGAGGAGCCGGCCCCGGCCCCCAAGGGCCGTACGCGCCGCCGGGCCACCCGCAAGGCGTCCGCGCCGGCCGGCAGCCCGGCCGGAGCCGAGGCGGCCGTGGTGACGGTCGCGGAGACCGCCGCGGTCCCGGCCCAGGACGGGACCGAGCAGCCCGCGCAGCCCGAGGCACCGGCGGCCGAACGGGCCCCGCAGGCGGAGCAGACCGAGGCCCCGGCCGAGGCGCCCGCCGAGCCGGCCCCGCCCGCCCGTCCGCGGCGCCGTGCGGTGCGCAAGGCCACCGCGCCGACCGCCCCCGAGGAGGCGGCCGTCGTGGTCGTCCCGTCGTCCCCGGCAGCCCCGGAGACCGCCGCGAGCACCGGGACCGGTGCCGCGCCGCAGCCGGAGCAGTCCGGGACGCCCGAGGCGCCCGAGGGCGCCGCGCCCGCCGCCGAGGCGGAGCCCGCGGCCGAGAGTGCCAGCGACGGTACGGCCGACGGCGAGGGCGCCGAGGAGACGGCGGCAGCGGCCAAGAAGACGGCCCGCAAGACCGCCAAGAAGGCCACGGCGAAGAAGGCCGCCACCAAGAAGACGGCCGCGAAGAAGACCGCTGCCAAGAAGACGGCGGCGAAGAAGACCACGGCCAAGAAGGCGGCCAAGACCGCCAAGTCGGCCACGGCCAAGAAGGCCGCGGCGAAGAAGACCGCGACGGCCGAAGCGGCGGCGTCCGCCGCCTCCGGCGCCGCGGACGAGGGCTGACCCCGCGTGGTGTGGCCCTGCTCGAACGGGCAGGGCCACACCGCACGAACCCGGTTTGACCCTCGGCGGGCGAGCCCCGTAACCTTGACCGTCGGCGTGTGAGCACGCCACATCCCCGTAAACCCTTTCCTCCCGGGCGCAGGATCGGCCGGGAGAGGTCGTTCGCGATGCCGGGCGACTGGCCTGCGGGGGTGCCGTTTCCCGAGCGAAGAGAGTGAGAGCCCCGTGTACGCCATCGTGCGCAGCGGCGGCCGCCAGCACAAGGTGGCTGTCGGCGACGTCGTCGAGGTTGACAAGATTCCCACTGCCAAGGTTGGCGACACGGTCGAGCTTTCGACCCTGCTCGTTGTCGACGGCGACTCCGTGACCAGCGACCCGTGGGTCCTGGCCGGGATCAAGGTCCAGGCCGAGGTCGTGGACCACCACAAGGGCCAGAAGATCGACATTCTGCGCTACAAGAACAAGACCGGCTACCGCCGTCGGCAGGGCCACCGCCAGCAGTACACGGCGATCAAGGTCACGTCGATCCCCACGGTCGCGAAGTAAGGACTGAAGAGAGATGGCACACAAGAAGGGCGCATCGTCCACTCGGAACGGTCGCGACTCCAACGCTCAGCGGCTCGGCGTGAAGCGCTTCGGCGGTCAGGTCGTGAACGCCGGTGAGATCCTGGTCCGTCAGCGCGGCACCCACTTCCACCCGGGTGCGGGCGTCGGCCGTGGCGGCGACGACACCCTGTTCGCGCTGCAGGCCGGTGCGGTGCAGTTCGGCACCCACCGCGGCCGCAAGGTCGTGAACATCGTTCCGGTCGCCTGAACCACCCGATTCCGGCACCGAACCTTCGCGAGGCGGACCTCACTTCTCCGGCCGGGGCTCCCGGCGCGGGAAGGCGGGTCCGCCTTTCGCGTGTTGAAGCAACGACACACCCAGCACTTCCTGGAGGCACTGCACCATGACCACCTTCGTGGACCGCGTCGAACTGCACGTCGCCGCGGGTAACGGAGGCCACGGCTGTGCCTCCGTGCACCGGGAGAAGTTCAAGCCGCTCGGCGGCCCCGACGGCGGCAACGGCGGCCGTGGCGGCGACGTCATTCTCACGGTCGACCAGTCGGTGACCACGCTGCTGGACTACCACCACTCCCCGCACCGCAAGGCCACCAACGGCAAGCCCGGCGAGGGCGGCCACCGCTCCGGCAAGGACGGCCAGGACCTGATCCTGCCGGTCCCCGACGGCACGGTCGTCCTGGACAAGGCCGGCAATGTGCTCGCCGACCTCGTGGGCCACGGCACCTCGTACGTCGCCGCCCAGGGCGGCCGCGGCGGGCTCGGCAACGCCGCGCTGGCCTCCCCGCGCCGCAAGGCCCCCGGCTTCGCCCTGCTGGGCGAGCCCGGCGACGTGCGCGACATCGTCCTGGAGCTGAAGACCGTCGCCGACGTGGCCCTGGTGGGCTACCCCAGCGCCGGCAAGTCCTCGCTGATCTCCGTGCTGAGCGCGGCCAAGCCCAAGATCGCCGACTATCCGTTCACCACCCTGGTGCCGAACCTCGGCGTGGTCACGGCCGGTTCCACCGTGTACACCGTCGCCGACGTGCCCGGCCTGATCCCCGGCGCCAGCCAGGGCAAGGGACTCGGCCTGGAGTTCCTCCGGCACGTGGAGCGGTGCAGCGTGCTGGTGCACGTGCTGGACACCGCGACCCTGGAGTCCCACCGCGACCCGGTCTCCGACCTCGACGTCATCGAGGAGGAGCTGCGCCAGTACGGCGGCCTGGACGACCGGCCGCGGATCGTGGTGCTGAACAAGGTCGACGTGCCTGACGGCAAGGACCTCGCGGAGATGGTCCGGCCCGACCTGGAGGCGCGCGGCTACCGCGTCTTCGAGGTGTCCGCCGTCGCCCACATCGGCCTGAAGGAGCTGTCGTTCGCGCTGGGTGACCTGGTCGCCAAGGCGCGCGCCGCCCGGCCGAAGGAGGAGGCGACCCGGATCGTCATCCGGCCGCAGGCCGTGGACGACGCCGGTTTCACCGTCACCCGCGAGGACTCCGGCGGGGAGCCGCTGTTCCGGGTGCGAGGCGAGAAGCCCGAACGCTGGGTGCGCCAGACCGACTTCAACAACGACGAGGCCGTGGGCTACCTCGCCGACCGGCTGGCCCGCCTCGGCGTGGAGGAAGAGCTGATGAAGGCGGGCGCCCGGGCCGGCGACGGCGTCGCCATCGGCCCGGAGGACAACGCGGTCGTCTTCGACTGGGAGCCGTCGATGACGGCAGGCGCGGAGATGCTCGGCCGGCGCGGCGAGGACCACCGCTTCACGGCCCCGCGGCCCGCGGCGCAGCGCCGCCGGGAGCGGCAGGCCGAACGCGACGAGGCTCAGCGGGACTTCGACGACTTCGACCCGTTCTAGGCCGCACCGCCGCCTCCTGCTGTGCCCCGGCCCGCGCCGGGGCACAGCCCGTCGGGCTGGTGCGTACCGTGCCGCACGACGTCACCTCCACCGCCGACGCAGCGGTGAAGCATCACCTGCGACCCCTGGCCGGGGTGCACAGTGACAATGCCGACGAACTCTTCTGAATATGCCGAAATGCCTGGTATGTGCGCTGATTGGTGACGTGCAGCGGCCGACGGGCGTGAGGTAAACACACTGCATACTTGGTATGGCCTTACTTTTTATCGGCGGTTGTCGGCGCGCGACGTTCACCGGGCCGGCTGCCCATCGGAGGAGTTCCCAGCATGCGCAACCCTGAAGCGTCCCGGTTGGTCGGCGTCTATCGTCGCGCAGTACCGGTCGGTGCGCGACGGATGATCGCGCAGCATGTGGGCACGGGCCTCAGGGAACAGGTGAAGTCCCGGATCGCTGCCGCGGCCGAGGTGAAGGACCAGGTCAAGCGCGTGCGCGTCACGCGTCGGCACAAAGCGCTGCTGGCCCGGCACGACCGACGGGTCATCAGCGTCGCGGGCACGCCGCGCATCGCGCACGTCGTCCCCGGCGTCACGCCGCTGCAGGCGCGCCGGTCCAATCTGGAGCAGGTGATCGCCGCGCTGCGCGACGCGGGGGTGACGTTCTTCTGCGTGCGCTCCGCATCCCACACGGCAGCCGCGGTGGCGGTGCGCGCCGAGGACCGCGACCGTGTGCTGGCCGCACTGCGCCAGGCCTGCCGGGCCCGGCCCGGTTACGTGGTGCCCGTGCGCGGCCGCAAGGCGGACGAGGGCTCGGTTCTTCCCGGTTACGGGTCGAGCGCGAACGTGTGGAAGCGGGTGGCTCGTTCCGACGTCCTGCGCTGCACCTGGTACCTCACCGAGGAGACCGGCCGGCTCGTCCTGGGCCTGCCGTACGGCTGCGACGTCGAGTTCTGGAAGCAGGAGGACGGCGAACTCGTCGCCCCCCGGCGCAACGGCATCGCCGAGTCCGTGCCGCTGGACGAACCCGTCACCGAAGCCGACGAGTCACTGTTCACCGACTTCGCGCCGCTGCCCGACGACCGCCGGCCGTCCGCGGAGGAGGAACCCGTCCGGGTGCCGACCCGGCCCGCGTTCGCCGCGGGAGCCGTCGGACGCCGGACCTTCCCCATCGACGTGGTCTACACCTGGGTGGACGGCTCCGACCCGGACTGGCTGCGCCAGCGGGCCAGCTTCTCCGACCAGCCGTACCACGAGGAAGCCGCCAACGCCGCGCGCTACCTCAGCCGTGACGAACTGCGCTACTCGCTGCGCTCGCTGCACCTGTACGCGCCGTGGGTGCGCAACATCTACCTGGTGACCGCCGACCAGACACCGGCGTGGCTGAACACCGACCACCCGCAGATCAAAGTGGTCAGCCACAAGGAGATCTTCACGGACCCGTCGGCGCTGCCCACGTTCAACTCGCACGCCATCGAGAGCCAGCTGCACCACATCGACGGCCTGTCCGAGCACTTCCTGTACTTCAACGACGATGTGATGCTCGGCCGGGAGATCTACCCCCAGCACTTCTTCCTGCCCAACGGGCTCGGGAAGTTCTACCTGTCGTCCGCGCTGGTGCCCTTCGGCGACCCCTCTCCTCAGGACCCGCCGGTCGCGGCCGCCGGGAAGAACAACCGCAGGCTCATCGCGGAGCGCTTCGGCGACACTCTCTTCCGCAAGATGAAGCACGTGCCCCACGCGCTGCACCGCAGCGTGCTGGACGAGATCGAGGCCGAGTGGCCCGAGGAGCACCGCCGGACGGCCGCCAGCAGGTTCCGCAGCGTCACGGACGTGTCCGTGACGTCCTCCCTGCACCACTACTACGCCTTCCACACGCAGCGTTCGTTCCCCGGCGAGGGGCTGGTGTACCGCTACTGCGACGTCGGCAAGCCGAACGTCGAGCGGGTCCTGGGCCGGCTGCTGGCCAAGCGTGACGCGCATGTCTTCTGCCTCAACGACACCACGTCCACGGAAGCGGACGTGAACCGTCAGCAGAGTCTGATGAGCCGCTTCCTGGACGAGTACTTCCCGGTCCCCAGCCCCTACGAGCGTGGTGCAGACAACCGATGAGACAACTCCCCACTCCGCACAAGGTGATGCGCAAGGGGTACGCAGTGGTGCGGTCGGCACGGTCGCGCCTGGACAGCCTGGTCCTGGTGCCGCCGAGCCCCGACGACTGGCCGCGCATCACCGCGGAGCATCTGTCCCTCCTGGACGGCAGGACCCTCAACTTCTGCGCCCGTGTGCCGCAGGGGCTGACCGCGTCGTCGGCCTCACTGCTGCTCGGCAGCTCGTCCCCGGTCGTCGTCCCGCTCACCCTGGTCCAGCGTGGTGACGGGTACGTGGAGGCGCAGGGCACGGCCGTCCTCGACCTGCTGGAGGCGGACTCCGGCCGGCCGCACCCGATGCCGGCCGGTGTGCGCAGGTTCCTGCTGGCGGCCGGGCAGTGGCGGCTGTCCGTGGTCTTCACCGACGCGGCCGGCAAGGACCACCGGTTCGCGGTCGCCAAGGCACCGCGCCTGATGCCCGACGGGCCCACGATTTCCGAACCGGTGCGCGAGGACGGCACCTACTGCCGGCTCATCGCCTCCGGCACCGGACGCGCATATGTGTCCCTGGGCCGCGACGACACCCAGGCGGAGATCGTCTCGGTGCGGATCGGCTGGTCCGAGGTCACGCTGGAGGGCCGGCTCGTCAACGCCCCCGCCGAACAGTGCCGCGGCGACGTCGCACTGGTCCGCCGCAACGGCAAGGAGGGCCGCGTGGTCCCGGCGACCTGGCACGGCGACACCTTCGTCTGCTCGCTGACGCCGGCGGACTTCGGCGACCTCGGAGCCAAGGAACAGATCTACGACGTGCGGCTGCAGCGCCCGCACCGCCGGCCGCTGAAGATCACCCGCCGACGCACCGACGTGCGCACCCCCGGCGACGTCTTCCGGATGCCGTACCGCCTGTTGAGCGCCCAGGACGGCACCGCCCTCAGGATCAACCCGTACTACACGCCCGTCGGCAGCCTCGCCTTCCGTGCGGCCCACCTCCCCTCTGGATGTTGACACCTATGAAGATCACGTTTCTCCTCACCTGGGGCGACGAGATGGGCGGCACCGAGCAGGCCGTCTACACCCAGGCGACGCACCTGGCACCCCGGCACACCGTCGAGGTGCTCAGCGTCTTCAAGACCCGTGAGCGTCCCTTCTTCTCCGTGGACGAGCGGGTCTCGGTGCGCTACCTCGTGGACCGCACCGGCAAGACCGAGCGTCCGGTGCGCGACAGCGGCCTGAGCGCCGAGGAGTGCCGTCAGCTGGCCGGGCTGCCCAGCGAGCTGATCAACCCCAAGTGGGAAGCCACCTTCGACGCCCTGTCCGACGTCGAGATGAAGCGCGCGCTGCGGACCATCGACACGGACGTGATGATCACCACCTCGCCCGCCCTGATGTCGGCGGTCGCCGACCTGGTGCCGTCCCGGGTCGTCACCGTCCACCAGGAGCACCGGCCCTCGCAGCTGCGGGGAGGCACCGGCGAGCCGCTCCTGCTGCGCGCTCCCGAGATCGACGCCCTGGTGGTGCTGACGGAACGCACCAAGCAGTGGCTGGAGGAGTCGCTGGGCAAGGCGGCCCCGCGCCTGGCGGCCATCCCGAACGCCATCCCCGAGGGCTTCCGGCCGCGCTCCAGCCTGACCGGCAAGAGCATCGTGATGCCGCGCCGCCTCGTCCCGGACAAGCAGGTCGACCACGCCATCCAGGCCTTCGCCAAGGCCCTGCCCGACCACCCGGGATGGCGGCTGCGCATCTTCGGAGACGGTCCGCAGATGTCCCGGCTGCGCAACCTGGTCCAGGGTCTCGGCCTGCACGACTCCGTGGAGATCCTCGGACCGAGCCAGCACATGACGGAGGAGTGGGCCAAGGCGAGCCTCACCATCCTGCCGTCCCAGGACGGCGAGGCCTTCCCGCTGGTGCTGCTGGAGGCCTTCGCCGCCGGCGTCCCGGCGGTGGCCTACGACATCGTCACCGGCCCCGCCGAGATCATCCGGCACGGCGTGGACGGGCTGCTCGTCCCGCCCAACGACATCGACGGGCTCGCGGACGCGATATCCCGGCTGATGGGCGACGAAGAACTCCTGCGCTCCTACGGGGAGAACGCCTACGAAGGCTCCGCGCGCTTCGCCGCGGACGTCATCGTCAAGCAGTGGGAGGAACTCTTCACCGAGCTGCTGATGCGCCGCGACGACCCCGCGCGCATGGCGGAGCGGGCCGACCGCATGGCCCACCGCGTGGCCCACGGCGGCGCGGGCCGCTTCCACGCCGCCGTCGCCGCGGACCGCACCGCCCCCTCGTCGGGCGACCAGCGGGCGCGGGAAGTGATGATCGCCGCGACCGACCGTTCCCTGGTCCGGGCCGCGGGACGGCTCGCCGAGGTCCGCGACGACCTGCTGGCCTCGGATGTCCTGCAGCGCAACTTCGAGACCGTCGTCGCCGCGCTGGAGAAGCACGACATCCCCTACGTGCTGCTGCGGGACCGGGACGGCGGTCCGCGGCAGCGCATCGCGGTGGACACCGAGCACCAGAAGCGGGCCCGCAAGGCGCTGGCCGCCGAGTACGAGGGCAAGGCGGTCTACGCCGAGCTGCTCAAGCCGCGCACGCACGCCCCGGGCGTCCTGCTGGCCGAACGCCTCGAGGGCG
Source organism: Streptomyces thermoviolaceus (assembly GCF_045209695.1). Lineage (NCBI taxonomy): Bacteria > Bacillati > Actinomycetota > Actinomycetes > Kitasatosporales > Streptomycetaceae > Streptomyces > Streptomyces thermoviolaceus. The sequence goes on from NZ_CP109280.1 coordinate 4,168,268, forward strand.
CCGGAGAGGTCGCGGGACTGCGCGTCTTCCGCCCGGTGGTCACCTCCAGCCGTACGCTGCGCTACGGCCCCGCCTACGGATGCGACGTGGAGTTCTGGAGCCGGGTGCCGGAAGAGGAGGGCGGCGACGGCCAGTTCGTCGCTCCGCTGCGGCCGAGCGCGGTCGGCCCCAAACTGCCGTCGCTGACCCCCGACGCCCGGTTCAGGGTCAAGGACCGTGAGTACCCGACCGTGCAGCCGTTCACCAAGAAGCTGGTGAGCGACATCACCTTCCCGGTGGACGCCGTCTACACCTGGGTCGACGACTCCGACGCCCAGTGGCAGGAACGCCGCGCCCGCCGGCGCGCGGCCCTCGGCCTGGAGGCCGAGGCCTCCGGTGACGAGGCAGCCCGCTTCCGCAACCGCGACGAACTGCGCTACTCCCTGCGGTCGCTGGCCATGTTCGCGCCCTGGATCCGGAAGATCTACCTGGTCACCGACGACCAGACGCCCGCCTGGCTGAACACCGAGCATCCGGACATCGAGGTCGTCTCGCACCGGGACATCTTCACCGACCCGAGCTGCCTGCCGACCTTCAACTCCCACGCCATCGAGACGCAGCTGCACCACATCGACGGGCTGTCGGAGCACTTCCTCTACCTGAACGACGACGTCTTCATCGGCCGGCCCATCAGCGCCCAGAAGTTCTTCCAGCCCAACGGCACGACCCGCTTCTTCTGGACGCCCACCACCGTGCCGATCGGTGAGGCCACCGAGGAGGACGAGGGCTACTTCGCCGCAGGGAAGAACAACCGCCGCCTGCTCGAGGACCGCTTCGGCGTCACCGTGGCGAACGGCTTCGCCCACGCTCCGCACCCCCTGCGCAAGAGCGTCCTGGAGAAGATCGAGCAGGAGTTCCCGGAGGCCGTGACCCGCACCGCGGCGAACCCGCTGCGCGGCTGGCAGGACATCTCCATGGTGTCCTCGCTGCACCACCACTACGGCTACCTGACGGGCAGCGCGGTGCCCAGCAGCATCCGTTGCGCCTACGTCGACGTGGGCACCTACGAACGCCACCCGGAACTGACCCGTCTGCTGGCGATGCGCGGCCACGACGTGTTCTGCCTCGGCGAGTCGCAGAACGCCGAGGTCCCGGACCAGGAACAGGCCCGCATCATCAGCTCGTTCCTGCGCGCCTACTTCCCGGTCAAGAGCCCGTACGAGCGCTGACGGTGCGCCGCGGGCACACCGCGTGACGCGCAGAAGGGGCTTCCCCGGCCCGAGTGCCGGGGAAGCCCCTTCCTGGTTCCGGTCCGGCCTTGAGGCTGGCCCCTGTTCGCAGTGATGGCACGTTCACGTCACTCTCACAAGGGATGTGGGCCTTGTCTCGCGCCGGACGGCGCACCGGCCTCGCCGCGTCGCACCATACACAGAATTACGTGAAATGTACCGATGCGCCGGATTCGATTTCGTCCAGGCCATGGGCGAAGGTGGGTCCCCAGCCGTACGCACGGAGGAGGCGCAGCGATGAACTGGTTGGTCACGGGCGGAGCCGGGTACATCGGTGCCCATGTGGTGCGCGCCATGACCGAGGCCGGCGAGCGTGTGGTCGTGTACGACGACCTGTCCACCGGTGCGACCGACCGCGTTCCTTCCGGAGTGCCGCTGGTCGTCGGCAGCGTGCTGGACCGGCAGCTCCTCGAGCGCACCCTCCGTGAGCACGACATCGCCGGTGTGGTGCACATCGCGGCCAAGAAGCAGGTGGGGGAGTCGGTCGAACGCCCCCTGTACTACTACCGGGAGAACGTCACCGGCCTGCAGACCCTCCTCGAGGCGATGACCGCCGCCGGTGTCGACCGGCTCGTCTTCTCTTCCTCGGCCGCCGTCTACGGCATGCCGGACGTGGACCTCGTCACCGAGGACACCCCGTGCGTGCCCATGAGTCCCTACGGTGAGACCAAGCTGATCGGCGAGTGGATGATCGCCGCCGCGGCACGCGCCCACGGCCTGAAGGCCGCCGCGCTGCGCTACTTCAACGTCGCCGGGGCCGCCACTCCCGAGCTGTCCGACTCGGGCGTGTTCAACCTCATCCCCATGGTGTTCGAACGCCTCGAGGCCGGTGCGGCGCCCCGCATCTTCGGTGACGACTACGACACACCGGACGGCACCTGCGTGCGCGACTACATCCATGTCGAGGACATCGCCTCCGCCCACCTCGCGGCGGCACGGCGCCTGGCCGAGGCCCCGGCGGGCACCTCGCTGACCCTCAACATCGGCCGGGGTGAAGGCAGCTCCGTCCGGGAGATGGTCGACCGCATCCTCAAGACGACCGGCCACGAGGACGTCACCCCCGAGGTCACCGCACGCCGCCCAGGCGATCCCGCCCGGGTGGTCGCCTCCGCCGACCGCATCCGCGCGGAACTGGGCTGGAGCGCCCGCCGTGACCTGGACGACATGATCCGCTCGGCCTGGCAGGGCTGGCGCCACCGGCACGGCTGAGGCGGGTTCCGCACAGCGGGAAGGCCGCCACCTCGTCATGGTGGCGGCCTTCCGTGCGTCGATGGCGCACCCGCGCGCTGTCTACGGCACTTACGCCGGGCTGTTGTAGCGCTCGATCATGTGCACCCGGGCGAAAGTCCAGTTGCCTGTCGGCGACTCCCAGCTGTGCAGGGGCGCGTTCAGGCTTCCGTCCGCCTTGGTGGTCCAGGTGATGGTCGCGACCCGGCCGTCCTCGTAGCCGTGGAAGGTGGCGAGGTCGTCGCGGCCGTCACCGCGTTCGAGGTTCGGGAGAATGGAAGCTCAGAAGTGGGCGAATGAGTGTGACGGGAACGGGGTCTTCGCCTGCCTCAAGAGCTGAGAATGATTCCCGCGAACGCTGCGACAAGGGTCGAACAGAGGAGGATGGCCATGTATTTCCGGGGCCACGCGTAGTGATCTCTCCGGATGCCTCGACGCCATTCATCGAGCCATTCGGCCCACATCTTCTTGGACGGATGCCAGCCTATGGCGGCACCCGTCCACGTGAAGGAGTACAAGACCAGCATCTGCGGGGCGCTGTAGTGCTGGGGCTGTACTCCGCCGATGACGATCATCCCGAGACAGCACGCGACCGACGCCACAACCATCGCCACCGTCACCGCACGATGCTTTGCGCACCTGTGCATCTCCCAGCCGAACAGAGCAGTGGCGCAAGCGGCCATGAGCAGCAGCCACGGCAAGGGAAGGTGCGCGAGCACAGCAGGTCCTTTCTGGTGCAGGGCTAGGGGGCGCGTATGTCCCCTCAGTTCCGTTCGAGGGACGTGAGACTCGTGGTCGCGCTGAGGGCTGCCGTGGCCGCGATGGCGCCGAGGACGCGCCGTCTGCTCCAGTAGGTGGTGTTCAAGTATGTTCCCCCCTCGTCGTACGCCTCGTGCCAGTTGCGCCCTCACGGGTGACGGGCACCTGGGTGTGTCAACGAGCTGCGGGGGAACTTAAGCCCGATGCAACGAACGTGGCCAGGAGTCAGATGGTCTACAGAGGGGTGTGAAACAACACACCGACGTTATGGGTGTGCATGTCAGAACATGCCGGACGATGCTGGTTGCGAAGAACATGTGAATGTGATTCGATGAAGTGATCACGTCATGTGTACGGGGTGTTCAGTTCTTGGCGATGCTGTGTGCGAACAGCGCGGGAGAGCCCGTACACCCCGTGCGGCCGGTGAGGCATGCGCCGCAGTCGGACGGGTGGCTGCCGTGGTGCTCACCGCACTCCGAGCCCCATGCGTCGTGCCCGGGCGAACGGACCGGAACGGTCACCGACTTGCCGGTGAGTGCGACGACCTGTGTCGCGAGACCCCCGCCTGGCGGTGCCGGACGCGTCGCGGTCGGCATGCCCTCCTTCTGCTCCCGAGTCGGAATCGGGCGGACGGTACCGCACCCGCCGCAGTGCTACCTGTACCGGACCCGGGACAACCCTCCGCCCTGTGCTCTGGCCGGCTGCCCCCATCGCGCCCGCACCCCTCGAATTCGCTGCCCAAGGAGGCAGTCGGGACGGTCCTCGGCCCCAACGATGCGGCTTCCCGATGAGATGGCTGCCAGCGACGTCACAATGACTCGGCTGAATGCGACGGCATCTTCGACAGGAGAGACGGATCGGCTGAGTTCCCCTCCCCCGAGGCTGAGATCGCGTTCGTCAGGCGGGGTGAGATGCTTGCCCGGCGTGTGGCGGAGGAGCTGGGGTCCGGTTGGGCGGTTCGGTACTTCGATCTACTGGAAGACTACAAGGTCATTCCTGACGCCAGACAAAACACGTGCGAGCCCTGCGGGGACGGGAAATGCGCAGGGCCCGCACGGCATATGGGGCGGCTTCCTCGATGTCCCGCACCCGCGCCCTCGTCGCGTGGGAGGGGACCTCGAGGTACGTTCGCAGCTCGAGGCCATGTACTGGCGTCTGCCCTCGAGCCGGGTACGGTCCCGTCCGATATCGACCCGTCACGATGATCCTCGACCGTTCCTCGCATCGTGCCGTTTTCCGCCGCTGAGCGAAGGGGCGGCGGCCGGGCGGTTGGACGGTGTATGTCCGCGTACTGGACGCGGTGCGTGTCGGCCCACCCCCTTCGCGTAAATTCGGCACGTGGACACCGGTGAACAGCAGCAACGGCGTGAGGAGACGGACAGCAACGTGGCAGGGGCGCGGCAGGCCGTGCGCGAGGCCCGCAGAATCGTCGTCAAGGTGGGATCGTCGTCGCTGACCACCGCGGCCGGCGGACTGGACGCCGACCGTGTGGACGCCCTCGTCGACGTCCTCGCCAAGAGCCGCAACCACGGCGAGCGGGAGATCGTCCTGGTCTCCTCCGGTGCCATCGCCGCCGGGCTGGCCCCCCTCGGGCTGCGCCGCCGCCCCAGGGACCTGGCCCGCCAACAGGCCGCCGCGAGCGTCGGCCAGGGCCTGCTCGTGGCTCGCTACACCGCCTCCTTCGCCCGCTACGGCATCCGCGTCGGCCAGATCCTGCTGACCGGCGACGACACCAGCCGTCGCGCCCACCATCGCAACGCCTCGCGCACCCTGGACAAGCTTCTGGCGATGGGCGCCCTGCCGGTGGTCAACGAGAACGACACCGTCGCCACCGACGAGATCCGCTTCGGCGACAACGACCGCCTCGCCGCGCTCGTCGCCCACCTCGTCCACGCCGACCTGCTGGTGCTGCTGTCCGATGTGGACGGCGTCTACGACGGCGACCCCAGCAGGCCCGGCACCTCGCGGATAACCGACGTACGCTCCCCGGCCGACCTGGAGGGCGTCGAGATCGGCAGCGCCGGGAAGGCCGGCGTCGGCACCGGCGGCATGGTCACCAAGGTCGAGGCCGCCCGGATCGCGGCCGCCGCCGGCATCCCCGTGGTGCTCACCAGCGCCGTCCACGCCGCCGACGCCCTCGCGGGCAGGGACACCGGCACCTACTTCCACCCCACCGGCAAGCGTTCCGCCGACCGGCTGCTGTGGCTGAAGCACGCCTCCTCCCCGCAGGGCGCGCTCACCCTCGACGACGGAGCGGTCCGCGCCGTCGTCGAGCACCGCAAGTCGCTGCTCCCGGCCGGCATCGCCGCCGTCGAGGGCGACTTCAACGCCGGCGATCCGGTCGAGCTGCGCGACACCGCCGGCCGCGCGGTGGCCCGTGGCCTCGTCAACTTCGACGCCAAGGAGATCCCCCGGCTGATCGGCCGCTCCACCCGGGAGCTGGCCCGCGAACTGGGACCGGCATACGAACGCGAGGTCGTACACAGGGACGACCTGGCACTGCTGGAGCCGTAATGCGCCGAAACGTCCCCACGCCCTCGGTTCGAACGGCTGGGGACGTTCCGTGAAACCGCCCCGCGGAGCCGCGCGGCCTGCTGCACTTTGTCCCGGAGGTAACAGCCCGTACGAGCACCCGGCGTACGCCCGGGTGGGCACTGGGAGAAGGAGGCCGTCGTGCAACGAGTACGCCCGGGGGCGGCGTCCCGCGGTGGTACCGGCGGGTCCCCGTCCCGTGCGGCCGGCGAGGGACGCGTCCTGGCCGGCCTGACGGCCGGCGGACCCTTCGCACGGGCCCATGCGGCCGGGCCGGCACGGCAGGCGGGCGAAGAACCCGAGACGTCCGAGGCCGACGGCCGCCCCGCGGACCTGGCCCGGCTGTGGCACATCACCCTGCGGGTCTGCGGCACCCCGGCCCCGCTGGAGGAGGTGCGGCGCGGCCTGGAACAGCTCGCCCACGACCATCCCTTCCTGCTGACCAGCCGCTACGCCGACGACCACGCGGAGATCCGCTACTGGGAGGAGGCCCGCGACCTGCACGACGCGGCCGCCGTCGCACTGCGCCTGTGGGGCGAGCACCGGCGCAGCGCCCAGCTGCCGCCCTGGGAGATCGTCGGCCTGGAGGTCGTCGACCGCGACACCTACCATCAGCGGCTCGCCGAGGGCTACGGCCCGCCGCCGGCCACCCCGGTGGGTGTGCACCCGTTCTGACGGGTCCGTTCGGACAGGTGCGCCGGCCCGCGCGCCCGGTCGCGTGCGGGGCGCGGGCGTGCCCAGGGGCGGTGTGCCGGTGCGTACAGGCGCTCGCCGGAGCCTTCCCCGGCGCCCGCGCCCATGGACGCCCGGGCCGGACGGGGCGGCTCCGGCGCGTGGTCCAGGGCTGCAGGCGCCTCTCGCGCCGTACTCGCGCGCCGGCGCCCGAGGCGCCGCAGGCGGGTACCGGCAGGGCCCACGCCCGGCCGGGCCGATTCGTCCCGGCTCGTGACGTCTCGCGGTGTGGAACATCCGCTGAAGCCGTCCGCGCCGCGCACTACGCTGCCCTCATGACCACGCTCTCGCCGTACGACTCGATGTCCCCGGTCACCCAGGCCGCCTACCGGGCCAAGGCCGCCGCCGCCGACCTGGCGCCGCTGCCGCGGGTGACGAAGGACGACGCGCTGCTGGCCATCGCGGACGCCCTGGAGGTCCGTACCAGTGAGATCGTCGAGGCCAACGCGCGGGACGTCGCCAAGGCGCGCGCGGCCGGCACCGGCGACGCCCTCGTGGACCGGCTGACCCTCACCCCGGAGCGGGTTCGCGCCATCGCCGCCGACGTGCGTCACGTGGCGGCACTGCCGGACCCGGTCGGCGAGGTGGTCCGCGGCTCCACGCTGCCCAACGGCCTGGATCTGCGCCAGGTCCGTGTGCCGCTCGGCGTGGTCGGCATCATCTACGAGGCCCGGCCCAACGTCACCGTGGATGCCGCCGCCCTGTGCCTGAAGTCCGGCAACGCGGTGCTGCTGCGCGGCTCCGCCTCCGCCTACGAGTCCAACACCGCCCTGGTCCGGGTCATCCGCGACGCGGTCGGCGGGTCGGGCCTGCCCGCGGACGCCGTGCAGCTGGTGCCGGGCGAGAGCCGGGAGAGCGTGCACGAGCTGATGCGCGCCCGCGGCCTGGTCGACGTGCTCATCCCGCGCGGCGGCGCCTCGCTGATCCGCACCGTCGTCACCGAGTCCACCGTCCCGGTGATCGAGACCGGTACCGGCAACTGCCACGTCTACGTCGACGCGGACGCCGACATCGACATGGCCGTGGACATCCTCGTCAACTCCAAGGCGCAGCGCCCCAGCGTCTGCAACGCCGCCGAGACCCTGCTCGTCCACCAGGACATCGCCGCCGACTTCCTGCCGCGCGCCCTGGACGCGCTGGCCGACGCCGGGGTCACCGTGCACGCCGACGAGCGGGTCATGGCCTACGCCAAGGAATCCCGCGCCACGGTCGTGCCGGCCACCCCGGACGACTGGGACACCGAGTACCTGTCGTACGACATCGCAGCCGCCGTGGTCGACTCGCTGGACAAGGCGGTGGCGCACATCCGGCTGTGGTCCTCCGGGCACACCGAGGCGATCGTCACCTCCTCTCAGCAGGCCGCCCGCCGGTTCACCCAGCTGGTGGACTCCACCACCGTCGCCGTGAACGCCTCCACCCGCTTCACCGACGGCGGCCAGTTCGGGTTCGGCGCGGAGATCGGCATCTCCACGCAGAAGCTGCACGCCCGCGGCCCGATGGGCCTGCCCGAGCTGACCAGCACCAAGTACATCGTCACCGGCGACGGACACATCCGGCGCTGACCGTGCCCCGGCCGGTGCGCCCGCCGTGCACCCGGCGCACCGGCGTCTCACCTTGCGGATGGATTTGCATACCGTCTGCCCAAAATGACCCCCCAGGTCTACTCTGGATGCGTGCCGGAGGACGTGGGGGGCACGCCGTTCCCTGACGGCTGGGAGCCCGACGACGACCACGACCGCGGACGGCCGGACGAAGAGTCCGCCGCCGTGGTCTTCGACGAGGCCTTCGTACGGGCGGCCACGATCCATGAGCCGAGCGCCGTCGAACGCCTCCTGGCCGCTGCCCAGGCCCGCGCCGAGGCCTCCGAGACCGAGGCCCGCCGCGCGCACGCACGGGGCGAGCGCTACGACGACGGATACGGCTCCGACGGGGCCGGCTTCGACCACGACCTGGACGACCCGGGCGGGACGGGCCTGCCCCGCGGCCGCCTCGGCGGCACCGGACCCTTCGGCGGGCAGGTGCGCTGGCACCGCCCGGTGGCCTGGGTGCTCGCCCTGGTGATGGGCATCGGGATGGTCGCCCTCGCCTTCGCGGCGGTCTACCGCGGCGGCTCCTCCTCCGGCGGCCGCGACCAGGCGCCGCCGCCCGCCTCCACCGGCCTCGGACACGGCAGCGCCGAGCCCTCGGCCTCCGCCGACTCCTCCCCGCCGCTCGTCTCCGCGGTCCCCCGCTCCCCCTGAGCGCCCCCGTCGAGCGCCCGGGCGACCCCGGCGCAAGCCCGCACCCGCGATGCGGACCGGAAGCTTTCGGTCCTGACCCGCACGCGCCCGTTCACCAGCGATCGAGGCGGCCTACCCTGAAGACATGGGCGGGCCTGGAGAACCGCCGGAGGGGACGCCCGAGGGCCCCTCAGGCGCGGAGGACGAATACCGATCCATCGTGTTCGACGAGTCGTTCGTCCGTGCTGCCCCGCTCCAGGAGTACTCCGCACGGGAGCGGATCACCGACCACACCCCGGCCGTGCGCCGCCGCCCCGGGGTGCGCCACGCACTGCCCCGGCAGGCGCTGCTGTTCGTCCTGCTCGTCGTCCTCGCCTTCGTCACCGCGGTCTACATGGGGGTGCGCGGCCCGAACCCGGCCCCGCAGGCCCAGCGACCCGCCGTGCCGCCGCGGACCACCGTCGTCCCGCTCGCCCCGCAGGGCACGGTGCCCGGAGCCGACGACCCCGCCCGGCTCTACGCGCACAGCCCGGCCAAGGGCTACCTCGCCGGAGCCGAGGGCATCGCGCTGCCCACCCGCCGGGACGCCGCGCACTTCTCCGACGGCCAGGTCCTCACCGCCCTGAGCTACGTCCGGGAGTACCTGGTCGCCTCCTCCCTGGACCCGGAGGTGCTCACCGCCGGCCGGTACGACGGCGTCCGGTCCCTGCTCGACAAGGATCAGCGTGGCCAGTTCGACGAGAGCGTCGCGCACCCGGCCGCCGACGGCCGGCACGCCCTGACCGGCTGGCTCGTCCACTTCGCCCCGGACCGCGCCCGGCTCGCCGACCCGCAGGTCCGCACCAAGGGCACGCTGCAGGTGCGGGAGGCCGACCCGGCCGTGCTGGAGGTGACCGCGGACGTCACCTTCGTCTACGCGGTGAAGCCGGCCGCCTCCTCCGGTACGGCGCAGGCTTCGCTGTTCACCGTCCGGCGGGAGATGCAGTTCCGCCTCGACCGTGACGATCTGCGCGCCCACCAGGTCCAGCTCGTGCTCTCCGACGTTCGGGCCGGCCCGCTGTCCTGCGCCGAGGACTCCGCGGCCCGGTTCGCCCCGGTCCTCGCCGGCCGGACCGCCGAGGGCGACGGCCCCTCGGGCACCGACCCCTACGCCCGGGACGGCGCCATGCCCCTGTGCGGCAGCCTGTCCCCGGCCGCCGAACCCCAGGTGTGAGCCGGCCCGCCGGGCCACGGGCGCGAGGCGCCGGCGACCTCGCGGGTGGGAGCCGTCGCCGGACGAGCCGCCGCTGCGGCAGGCGCGGTCCGCCGGTCGGGCGCACGGGCCGTGCCCCCGGCGCACGCGCCGTCCGCGCCCGCCCCGCACGCACCGTCCGCGCCGTCCGCGCCGTCCGTGCACGCCGCGTCAGTCGCCGTTGCGGGGCGCGCCGTCCCCGGGCCCGGCGGGCCCGGGCGGCTCCTCCTGCGGAGGTTCCTCCGGGCCGCCCTTTCCGGCATCGCTTCCGGCATTGCGCGGAAAGCCCGGGCCGCCGAAACCGCCGAAGCCGCGCCGCAGGCGCTCGCCGAGGTCGCCCGCACCGCCCGCCAGATCGCCGACCAGTTTCATCAGCGGGTCCTTGGAGTTCTTCACCTGGCTCGCGTAGTGCGCCGCCGACTCGCGGAAGGAGCCGCCGACCGAGGCGTCCTTGTCCTCGCCGCGCCGCGGATAGTGCCCGTCCAGGATGCGCTGGTGGTCGCGGGAGCCGGCCCACCGGTTCAGCTCCGCCGCCCGCACGGCGGTGAACGGGTGGCTGCGCGGCAGCACAGTGAGGATCTTCAGCACGGAGTCCCGCAGGTCCCCGGCCTCCTCGTACTCCTCGGCCTGCCGCAGGAACGCGTCGACGTTCATCTCGTGCAGATGGTGACCGCCCGCCAGCTTCATCAGGCCCCGCAGCGACGCCTGCAGATCCTGTCCGACCAGCAGCCCCGCCCGGTCGGCCGACAGTTCCGACGTGCGGAACCACTCGCGCAGCGCCGTGACGATCGCCATGACCGCCATGTTCCCCAGCGGGATCCATGCCACCCGCACGGCCAGGCCGGTCAGGAACAGCAGGATCGTGCGGTACACCGAGTGGCCGGACAGGGCGTGCCCGACCTCGTGCCCGACGACCGCCCGCATCTCCTCCTCGTCGAGCAGCTCCAGCAGGCCCGTGGTGATCACGATCACCGGCTCGTCCAGGCCGACGCACATCGCGTTCGGCTGCGGGTCCTGGGTGACGTACATCGGGGGGACCTTCTCCAGGTCCAGGATGTAGCAGGCGTCCCGCAACATGTCGTTCAGGTGAGGGAACTGCTCGTCGCTCACCCGCACCGAGTCCGACAGGAACAGCAGCCGCAGGCTGCGCTCGGGCAGCAGGCCGCTGAGGGTCTTGAACACCGTGTCGAAGCCGCTGAGACGGCGCAGGGCGACCAGCGCGGACCGGTCGGCCGGATGCTCCCAGGCGCGCGAGGAGATGTCCGGGAAGCGTGAGCGCCGTCGGCCGGGTGTCCGCCCCTGCCCGCCGTGCCGACCGCCGTCGTCCGTCATGGTTCCCCCTCGATGTCCGAGCTGCCCGATGTGCCCCCGAAGTCGCTGCCAGCCTATGCGGAGATACGGTGGACGGGCAGCACAGCGAAGGAGAAAGCCATGGAGCACCGTCCCGCACTCGACCGGCTCACCGAGGCCGCCGGGGCCGCCGCCCAGCAGGGATCGGGTGACCTCCTCCGGATCGTCCTGGTCGTGATGGTCCTGGGCTGCATCCTGGTCGGCTGGCTGCTGCTGCGCGGCTACCGGCGCGACGACGACTGACCGCCGCGGCGGCCCCTTCGGGCCCCTCCGTCAGCCGTCGAGCCCCCCCCGCGGAGGCCGCCGCCCGCACCCGGCCGCGCAGGTCGGAGCACCGGCGTGCGGTCCGCAACAGTGGAGTCGGCGTGAGGCGTCCGACGGCGGGCGCTTACGATGAGCCGACGTCTTTATCCCGCCCACACCCGGATAGGTTCTGCCGAAGATGAGCTTCCACAGCACCGCTGCCCAGTTGGTCAACCTCGCCGAGGCCGAAGGCGGCCGCCACGAGAGTCTGAACCCGGCTGTGACGGGCGGCGCCGCGCTCGTCATCCTGCTGCTCATGCTGTGGATCACCACGCGGTTCAACCGGGACCGCTGACCCGTCGCATCCGCCCCCGGACACCGCCCGGGGCCTCGGAGACCGTGCCCGGCCATCTCGCCGCCGGAGTGCGCAGGCCGGGCCGGTAGGGTCTGCACGCATGGGAGAGCAGGACATGCCTACCGGTCCGGCGAGTGACACGGTGAACCACATCAAGCACGGACCGTGCAGTTGCAGCGGCCCGGTGTCGACGGGCAGACGCCGCCTGGGGGTCATGGGCGGAACGTTCGACCCGATCCACCACGGGCACCTGGTGGCCGCCAGCGAGGTCGCCGCCCAGTTCCACCTGGACGAGGTGGTGTTCGTCCCCACCGGCCAGCCGTGGCAGAAGAGCCACCGCCGTGTCTCCCCGGCCGAGGACCGCTATCTGATGACGGTCATCGCCACCGCCGAGAACCCGCAGTTCTCCGTCAGCCGCATCGACATCGACCGCGGCGGCCCCACCTACACCGTGGACACCCTGCGCGAACTGCGGGCCCTGAACCCCGACACCGATCTGTTCTTCATCACCGGAGCCGACGCGCTCGCCCAGATCCTCACCTGGCGCGACACGGAGGAACTGTTCTCCCTGGCCCACTTCATCGGCGTCACCCGCCCCGGCCACCACCTCGACGACCCCGGGCTGCCCGAGGGCGGCGTCTCCCTGGTCGAGGTCCCCGCCCTCGCCATCTCCTCCACGGACTGCCGTGCGCGAGTCGCCAAGGGGGACCCCATCTGGTATCTGGTGCCCGACGGGGTCGTGCGCTACATCGACAAACGCGAGCTGTACCGCGGCGAGTGAGCCGAGAGGGGCACCGGTGAACGACGGATACGACACTGGGTATGGGGGCGGGGGCTACGAACTCGTCGGCTACGACGACTACGGCCGCCCGGTGTACCGCCAGGTCCCCGCACAGCACGGCTCGCAGCAGACGTACGAGCAGCAGACGTACGACCCGTACGGCGGGCAGGATCCGCAGACCGCGCAGGGCTACGGCTACGACCCGTACGCCGCCGGCGCAGGACAGCAGCACCAGCCGTACGACGCGTACCAGCAGCCCTACCAGAACCACGCCCCCGGCGGCTACGGCGTCACCGGCGGCACCTACGACCCCTACGGGACCCAGGCGGCCCCCGGCGTCGCCGCGCAGACCTCCTACGACCAGACCTCCTACGACCAGGCGTCCTACGACGACCGGGCGTCCTACGACCCCTACGGGCGGACGGCGCCCGCCGGGCAGCAGCCGCAGGACGCCGGGCAGACCGTGCACGCGGCCCAGCAGGCCCAGCAGGCCCAACAGCAACAGCAGCCGCAGGACGCCGGGCAGACCGCCCACGTCCCGCAGCAGTCGGGCCCCGAGCAGCAGGCGTCCGCGCCCCGCTCCGGCACCGGGCAGGACACCAAGCGCACCGAGGAGCCGGAGTACCGCACCGAGCAGTTCGCCTTCGTGGAGGAGCCGGACGCCGACTCCGAGGACGTCATCGACTGGCTGAAGTTCACCGAGAACCGCACCGAGCGCCGGGAGGAGGCCCGGCGTCGCGCCCGCAACCGTCTCATCGCCCTGGCCGTGGTGCTGGCCCTGGTCGTGATCGGCGGCGTCGGCTACCTCGCGCTCGCCGGGAAGCTGCCCGGCCTGCCGTCCTCCGGCGGCCAGGGCGGTTCCGTCGCCGCGGGCGCCCAGAAACGCGACGTGATCGTCGTCCACCTGCACGACACCGCCCAGGGCGGCACCATGACGGCACTGCTGGTGGACAACACCACCACCAAGCAGGGCGCGACCGTGCTGCTGCCCAACTCCCTGGCGCTGACCGCCGACGACGGCACCACGACCACCCTCGCCAAGTCCGTGCAGGACGACGGGTCCACCGGCACCCGCGAGCAGCTCGACACCGTCCTGGGCACCAGCATCCAGGGCACCTGGCGCCTGGACACCCCCTACCTGCAGAACCTGGTCGACCTGGTCGGCGGCATCGAGGCCGACACCGACACCGACGTGCCCGACCCGGACGCCGGCGAGAAGAACACCTCCCCCCTCGTCCACCAGGGCAAGGGCCAGAGCCTGAGCGGCAAGATGGCCGTCGCCTACGCCACCTACCGGGCCCCCGGCGAGTCCTCGGACGCCGAGCTGAAGCGGTTCGGGCAGGTGATGCAGGGCGTGCTGCGGAAGATGTCCTCCGATCCGGACTCCGCGACCGTCACCGTGCAGACCCTGGCGCAGATCCTCGACCCGTCGCTGACCGACAAGGACCTCGGCACCTTCCTCGCCAAGCTCTCCGACCTCGCCAAGGGCGGCGACTACCGCACCACGCTGCTGCCCGTGCAGGCCGACGGCACGCTCAGCGCGCAGACCAGCGAGAGCGTGGTCGAGCCGATCCTGGGCGGCACGGCGAAGAGCCCGGAGCAGGGGTCGGCCGTGCGGGTCTCGCTGCGCAACGCCACCGGCAGCGAGGACAGCACGGAACAGGCCCGCGTCACCCTCCTCAACGGCGGCTTCACCGTCCTGGAGGGCGGCACCGCCGACGCGCTCGCCACCTCCCAGGTGATCTACGCGGACGCGGCCGACGAGGAGAACGCCGCCGAGGTCGCCAAGACCCTGGGCCTGCCCGACGGCAGCGTGACGAAGGGCACGACCGGCTCCGGCGCGGACGTCCTGGTCGTCCTCGGCCAGGACTACAAGCCCGCCTCGGACGGGTGAGGCCGCCGTGGGGCGAGGCGCCCCCGGTGGTCCGTGAGACCCTGGAAGGCAAGTGACCTTTCGACGGAAAGCCCTGTAGTGACCGCGACCGACCGTTCTTTGCAGCTCATCAAGACCGCCGCCCAGGCGGCGGCCGACAAGCTCGCCCACGACGTCATCGCCTACGACGTCAGCGACGTGCTGTCGATCACGGACGCCTTCCTGCTGGCCTCCGCGCCCAACGACCGCCAGGTCAAGTCGATCGTCGACGAGATCGAGGAGCGGCTGCTGAAGGAACTCGGCGCCAAGCCGGTGCGCCGCGAGGGCGACCGCGAGGCCCGCTGGGTGCTCCTCGACTACGTGGACATCGTCGTCCACGTGCAGCACAACGAGGAGCGGGTCTTCTACGCCCTGGAGCGGCTGTGGAAGGACTGCCCCGAGATCGAACTGCCCGCCGACGCCCAGGCCACCCGCGGCAAGGCCGAGGAGTACGCCCGGACCCAGGCCGCCGAGGGCTCGGCCGAGCCGGAGAGCGGGTGGCGGTGAGCGGCGTCACCGAGCCGGCGGCCCGGACCCCGGGCCGGGGCCGCCGCATCATCCTGTGGCGCCACGGCCAGACCTCCTGGAACGTCGAACGCCGCTTCCAGGGCTCCACGGACGTCGAACTCACCGACACCGGCATCCGGCAGGCCCGCCGCGCGGCCCGGCTGCTGGCCTCCCTCGGGCCCGACGCGATCGTCTCCTCCGACCTGAAGCGGGCCGTGCGCACGGCCGCCGAGCTGGCGGCGCTCACCGGCCTCGACGTCACCCAGGACGAGGGCCTGCGCGAGACCTACGCGGGTGTGTGGCAGGGCCTGACCCACGAGGAGATCCTCGCCCGCCACGGCGAGGAGTACGCCGCGTGGAAGCGCGGCGAGCCGGTGCGCCGCGGCGGCGGCGAACTGGAGACCGAGGTCGCCGACCGCGCCGCCCCGGTGGTGCTGCGACACGTGGAGAAGCTGCCCGAGGACGGCACGCTCGTGGTCGTCAGCCACGGCGGCACCATCCGCACCACCATCGGCCGTCTGCTCGGTCTCGAGCCCCGTCACTGGGAGAGCCTGGGCGGGCTGTCCAACTGCTGCTGGTCCGTCCTGGGTCAGGGACCCTCGGGCTGGCGGCTGCTGGAGCACAACGCCGGCACCCTGCCGGAGCCGGTCCTCGGCGACGACGACTGAGGCCGTCCGGGGCCGCGCGCACCGGCCGTGCGGCACCGCGCCGGACCCGGATTTCACTTTCCGGCGGGGCTCAGGCTAAAGTTCTTCTTGTTCGCCCCGCCGAGCGGGAAGAACAAGACACGCGGTTCGCCGCGTGACACCAGGGGCTATAGCTCAGTTGGTAGAGCGCCTGCATGGCATGCAGGAGGTCAGGAGTTCAATTCTCCTTAGCTCCACGGACGAATCCCGTCCCTCCGAGGGGGCGGGATTTCTCGTTTCTCCGTGCGTGTGTCGCGGCTCCGCGTCCGTGCCCCGGTGCGCGCGGCTCCGCTTCCGCGCCCGCGCCTGGGCTCGCGCGCCCGCGCCCGGGCCCGCGGCCGCTCCGTCGCTGCCGGGCCGGGTCGCGCCTGCACGCGCCCCGCGCCGGGCTGCACACCGGCCGCCGGCCCGCTCCGCACCTGCGTGGCGGGCCGGACCGCGGGAGCCGCGGGCGTGCTTCCGGCGCGGGCACCGACCGTCCGTGCGGGGGCCGTCGTCGTAGCCGTACCGGTACCGAAGCGTCGCTGACCGTGAAGCGGCCTCCGTGGCAGAATCAAACGGCCGGAAGGGACCGCGGCCCGGCGGGAGGGAGTAGCGATGCCTGCCTGCATCCACGGGGAGGCCGCCGGCCTCCTCGCAACGACGCCGGCACACGGCACCACCACGCGTCTCGCCCGCCGCTCGCGCGGCTTATCGCATGTGGCTCAAGTCCTCGAGGACGACGGAGGGATCTCGTACGTGTGCACGGCCTGCGGCCACAGCTGGAGCTGATCGATGGGTGCCCACAGGCGGAAGTGCGACTGGTGCGGCAGCGGCACGCCGATCGTGCGTGACATGGACCCGGTCAACCCCGAGTACCAGTACTGGTGCGAGGAGTGCGCGCGGGCGCTGATCATCACGGGCGACCCGATCGAGACGTACCGGGAACTGGAGGGCGAGCCGATCTACGGGCGGCTGCTGGAGGAGTACTGCACGTTGAAGCGGTTCTACTCGTTCGTCATGGTGTGACCGGCCGCGGGCCGGGGACCTGCGAGGGCGCCCCGGCCGTATGGCAATTAACGGTCATTCCGGACAGACCGGAAACGGATTTGGTGTTGCACCCCCCGGACCGTGTAATGTTGTCGACGTCGCCGGGGGAACCCGGGGAAAACGAAGACCGCACGGTCCGCCGGGCGGGAATCGTAAGAGCAAGGGGCTATAGCTCAGTTGGTAGAGCGCCTGCATGGCATGCAGGAGGTCAGGAGTTCAATTCTCCTTAGCTCCACCGGAATCGAAGGCGGGTCATCCGATCGGATGACCCGCCTTTCGGGTTCTCCGGCATTTCCGTCCCGCAGGGGCCTGGTGCCGGTGCCGTGCCCGGGGGTCGGCCCTCGGTACGGCACCTCACCCGGCGAGCGGATGTCCGCCACCGGGGACGGAGCCGCCTCCCGGACCGGGCGCGACACCCGCCGTGCCCGGCGTCCCGCCCGCGCGTCCCGGCGGCCGCGCCCCGCCCGCCCCTGGTGGGCGTCCGGCAGGCGTTCGGTGGGTCCGGCCCCGAGCCCGGGTCCGGGTGCGTCGCGGTGGGCTCGGCGGCTGCGGTACCCTGACGCCATGCGTGCCGTACGCCTTCTGCTTAGCGAGCCGCGCTGAATAGTGCCGACCGCCGGAGAGCGGGTGGTCGGAATCGGCGCGGCGTCCCCTCCTGTGCGAGGGGATTTTTCATTTCCGAAAGTCGGAGCGGCCGGCAGAGACGATCGATGGAGCTTTGAGGATCATGAGCGAGACGAACTCCGCTGTCACCGCCGACATGTCGGCGCAGACGGCGCCGCACCGCTACACGGCCGCCCTGGCGGCCGAGATCGAGGCACGCTGGCAGGACTTCTGGGACGCCGAGGGCACCTACGAGGCGCCGAACCCGAAGGGCGACCTGGCCGGCGACCCCGAGGCGGTGGCCCGCCCCAAGAAGTTCATCATGGACATGTTCCCGTACCCGTCGGGTGCGGGCCTGCACGTCGGCCACCCGCTGGGCTACATCGCCACCGACGTCTACGCCCGGTTCCAGCGCATGACCGGCCACAACGTGCTGCACACCCTCGGCTTCGACGCCTTCGGCCTGCCCGCCGAGCAGTACGCCGTGCAGACCGGCACGCACCCGCGGGTGTCCACCGAGGCCAACATCGAGAACATGAAGTCCCAGCTGCGCCGGCTGGGCCTGGGCCACGACAAGCGCCGGTCGTTCGCCACGATCGACCCGCAGTACTACAAGTGGACCCAGTGGATCTTCCTGCAGATCTTCAACTCCTGGTACGACGACAAGGCCCGCAAGGCCCGGCCGATCTCCGAGCTGGTCGCCCAGTTCGAGTCCGGTGAGCGTCCCGTCCCCGGGCACACCCGCCCCTGGAAGGAGCTGAGCCGCGTCGAGCAGGCCGACGTGCTCAGCCAGTTCCGCCTGGCCTACGCCTCCGACGCCCCGGTCAACTGGTGCCCCGGCCTGGGCACCGTCCTCGCCAACGAGGAGGTCACCGCCGAGGGCCGCTCCGAGCGCGGCAACTTCCCGGTGTTCAAGGCCAAGCTGCGCCAGTGGAACATGCGCATCACCGCCTACGCCGACCGGCTGCTGGAGGACCTGGACGAGCTGGACTGGCCCGAGGCCATCAAGCTGCAGCAGCGCAACTGGATCGGCCGCAGCGAGGGCGCCCGCCTGGACTTCCCGATCGACGGCGAGAAGATCACCGTCTTCACCACCCGCCCCGACACCCTGTTCGGCGCCACCTACATGGTGCTGGCGCCCGAGCACCCGCTGGTGGAGAAGTTCACCCCCGACGCCTGGCCGGAGGGCACCCGCGAGGCCTGGACCGGCGGCCACGCCACGCCCACCGAGGCCGTCGCCGCCTACCGCGCCCAGGCCGCGGCCAAGTCCGACGTGGAGCGGCAGGCCGAGGCCAAGGACAAGACCGGTGTCTTCATCGGCGCCTACGCCACCAACCCGGTCAACGGCGAGAAGATCCCCGTCTTCATCGCCGACTACGTGCTGATGGGCTACGGCACCGGCGCCATCATGGCCGTCCCGGCGCACGACAGCCGCGACTTCGCCTTCGCGCGCGCCTTCGAGCTGCCCATGCGCTGCGTCGTCGAGCCCAACGACGGCCGCGGCACCGACCCGTCCACCTGGGACGACGCGTTCGTCGCGCACGAAGCGGCCATCGTCAACTCCAGCGGCGAGGGCGTCACGCTGGACGGCCTGGGCGTCGCCGAGGCCAAGTCCCGCATCATCGCCTGGCTCGAGGAACGCGGCATCGGCGAAGGCACCGTCAACTACCGCCTGCGCGACTGGCTGTTCAGCCGCCAGCGCTACTGGGGCGAGCCCTTCCCGATCGTCTACGACGAGGACGGCGTCGCCCACGCCCTGCCCGAGTCGATGCTGCCGCTGCAGCTGCCCGAGGTCGAGGACTACAGCCCGCGCACCTTCGACCCGGACGACGCCGACACCCAGCCCGAGACCCCGCTGTCCCGCAACAAGGAGTGGGTCGACGTCACCCTCGACCTGGGCGACGGGCCGAAGA
This sequence comes from Streptomyces thermoviolaceus, assembly GCF_045209695.1. Taxonomy (NCBI): domain Bacteria; kingdom Bacillati; phylum Actinomycetota; class Actinomycetes; order Kitasatosporales; family Streptomycetaceae; genus Streptomyces; species Streptomyces thermoviolaceus. Next base: position 4,187,615 of record NZ_CP109280.1, read on the forward strand.
AGTACCGCCGCGAGACCAACACCATGCCCAACTGGGCGGGCTCCTGCTGGTACGAGCTGCGCTACCTCGACCCGCACAACGACGAGCGGCTGGTCGACCCGGAGATCGAGCGCTACTGGATGGGCCCGGGCGAGGGCCGCCCGCACGGCGGTGTCGACCTGTACGTCGGCGGAGCCGAGCACGCCGTGCTGCACCTGCTCTACGCCCGCTTCTGGTCGAAGGTCCTGTACGACCTGGGCCACGTGTCCTCGTCCGAGCCGTTCCACAAGCTGTTCAACCAGGGCATGATCCAGGCCTACGTCTACCGGGACCGGCGCGGCATCGCGGTGCCGGCCGCCGAGGTGGAGGAGCGCGACGGCGCGTACTACTACCAGGGCGAGAAGGTCACCCGCCTGCTGGGCAAGATGGGCAAGTCCCTGAAGAACGCGGTCACGCCGGACGAGATCTGCGCCGAGTACGGCGCCGACACGCTGCGCCTGTACGAGATGGCCATGGGCCCGCTGGACGTCTCCCGGCCGTGGGACACGCGCGCGGTCGTCGGCCAGTTCCGTCTGCTGCAGCGGCTGTGGCGCAACATCGTCGACGAGAACTCCGGCGAGGTCACCGTCACCGACGCCGCACCCGACGAGGAGACCCTGCGGGCGCTGCACAAGGCCATCGACGGTGTGCGCGGCGACCTGGAGAACATGCGGTTCAACACCGCCATCGCCAAGATCACCGAGCTGAACAACCACCTGACCAAGTCCGGCGGCCCGGTGCCGCGCTCGGTCGCCGAGCCGCTGGTGCTCATGGTCGCCCCGCTGGCCCCGCACATCGCCGAGGAGCTGTGGCACAAGCTGGGCCACACCGACTCGGTGGTCCACCAGGACTTCCCGGTGGCCGACCCGCAGTACGTCGTGGACGAGACCGTGACCTGCGTGGTGCAGATCAAGGGCAAGGTCCGGGCCCGTCTGGAGGTGTCGCCGTCCATCTCCGAGGAGGAGCTGGAGAAGGTGGCGCTGGCCGACGAGAAGGTCGTCGCGGCCCTGGGCGGCGCCGGCATCCGCAAGGTGATCGTGCGCGCGCCGAAGCTGGTGAACATCGTCCCGGCGTGACACCGCCGGGACCACCGGCGGGCATGCCAGGGCATGCCCTGCACGACGCCGCCGCCACGGCCGGCGGGCGACGTCCCGGGACGACGCCCGCCGGGACCACCGGCGGGCATGCCAGGGCATGCCCTGCACGACGCCGCCGCCACGGCCGGCGGGCGACGTCCCGGGACGACGCCCGCCGGGACCACCGGCACGCACGGCGTCCGGGTGATCCCTTACGGGCAGGTTCGGGGTTCTTCGGGAACCCCGGGCCTGCCCGTTGCGTTTACCGTGGAGGAGCGTCGCGGCCGTGCCGTCACCAGCCGAGGAGAAGCGCCGTGGAAGCAGTCGTCACCGTCTTCGCCGTGATCTTCCTGCTCTGCCTGCTGCTCGGCGCCTACGTCACCGTCAAGGCCGTCACCGCCGCCAAGCGGGGCGTGGACCGCACCATCGGCCAGGCCAGGCGCGCGGTGGAGGACCACACCCTGCGCGCCAGGACCCTCCTCCAGCCCGGTGCCGCGGGCGAACTGGCCGAGCTGCGGCTCACGCTGCGCACCTCGCTGCGCGCCACCGAGGACGCACTGCGCACGGACGCGAGCGAGGACCCCTCACTGCGCGAGTCCGTCGCCCTCTTCGAGCGTCTCAAGGCGCACGGGCAGGAACTGGACGCCGAGCTGAAGAGCCTGGAGAACGAGCCGGACCAGGCCATGCTGGCCCAGCGGCTGCCCGCGCTGCGCGAGCGGACCCGGCGGATCACCCGCTCCGCCGACTCGCTGCGCTGGGCCGCCCGCGACCGTGCCCGCCACTTCGCCGAGGACGACCTGGACACGCTGAGCGCCCAGATCGACATCGAGTCCGACGCCCTGCGCCACTGGACCGGGACCGGCCCGCAACACCCGACGGCACCCCCCTCCGCCGACCCCGCACCCCCGGCCGGGGCGCAGCCGTCGGCGCGGAGCGGGCCGACGGCCACGCCCACGGAGCCGACGCACGGCCCGGCCACCGGCCCCGACCCGTCCCGGCCCTCCCTGACCGCACCACACCGCCGCTTCACCCCCTCCTGGATGAAGGACGCCCGCCCCGAGAGCACCACATGACCTGCCGGCGGCCCACCCGGTCAGAGGGGCTGGGCTGCCGCCCCGGCACCACGGCAGGTAACCTCCAGCTCATGTCCCGCCATGTCGCGATCGTCACCGATTCCACGGCCTACCTGCCGCACCGGATGATGGAGCGCCACGGCATCACCACGGTCCCGCTGACCGTGGTCCTCGGTGACAGAGCACTCGAAGAGGGCACCGAGATCTCCACCCGCTCCCTGGCCCAGGCCCTGCAGAAGCGGCGTCCCGTCACCACCTCACGCCCCAGCCCGGAGCTGTTCGCCGAGACCTACCGCGAGGTCGCCCGGTCCGGCGCCGAGGCCATCGTCTCCCTGCACCTGTCCGCCGAGCTGTCGGGCACCTACGACGCCGCAGTGCTGGCCGCGCGCGAGGCCCCGGTGCCGGTACGGGTGGTGGACACCGGGATGGTCGCGATGGCCCTCGGCTTCTGCGCCCTGACCGCCGCCGAGACGGCCGAACAGGGCGGCACGGTGGACGAGGCGGTCGCCGCCGCCGAGAAGCGCGCCGGGAACACCTCCGCCTACTTCTATGTCGACACGCTCGACTATCTGCGGCGCGGCGGTCGCATCGGCGCCGCGCAGGCCCTCCTCGGGTCCGCGCTCGCCGTCAAACCGCTGCTGCAGCTGCGGGACGGCCGCATCGAACCGCTGGAGAAGGTCCGCACCGCATCCCGGGCGATCGCCCGCCTGGAGGAGATCGCGGCCGAGCACGCCGGCGGTCCGGGCGTCGACATCGCCGTGCACCATCTCGCCGCCCCGGAACGGGCCCTGGCCCTCGCGGACCGGCTGCGGGCCCGGCTGCCCGGCCTGGCCGAGCTGCATGTGAGCGAGGTCGGCGCGGTCATCGGTGCGCACACGGGTCCCGGGCTGTTGGGGGTCGTGGTCTCGCCTCGGTGAGGGCGTGGTCTCGACCCGGTGAGGGCGTGGTCTCGACCCGGTGAGGGCGTGGTCTCGACCCGGTGAGGGTCACTGTCTCAAGGGGCACTGTCCTGCCTTGCCTTGGTGAGACACGGTCTCGTCCGTTGTGACACACGGCCGGCCATCGGGCCGGCCGGGTACGGGGAATCCCGCGTGCGGCTGTCCCTCGTACGGCTCCCGCGTACGGCAAACCCTTGTACGGCTGTACGGCAATCCCTGGACCGAGCATTCCCTCGTACGGGTGGCGGAGATATCCACAACTGAGCTGTCATCCACGGAAATTCACCAAGATCACCGCCATGGTGGGGTTCTGCCCGATGCTCCTGCCATGGCACGTCGATCTCACACACGGACGGCAACCGCCACCAGCGGCCCGGGCCGCTGCCCAGGTTCCGACAGCCGTACCCGCCACCGCCGTCTGGCGGGCCGCACCGGCCGCGGACACCGGCAGGCACGCGCCGACGAACTGCGCCGCCGGGCCGAGGCGCTGTTCACCGAGCACCTCAACGACATGAGGCACTGCAACGGCATGGAGCACCCCAACGGAACGGGCGAGCCGGGCACCGGATCTCCGCCGGTGCCCGCGACGGACTTCTCCGTTCCGCGCTCCACGGTGGGGGACGGCTCCCGGCTGCCGCTGGTCCCGAAGGCCCCCGGGCGGACGGCCGCCCGCCCGGGCGGGGTGCCCACGACGACCGCCCCGGGCACCCCGCCCCCGGCCGAGGGCCGACGGCCCTCGCCGACCTGGGCACGCACCGGCATCGTCCCGTCCGGTGCCTTCACCTCGGATCAGGAGCGAACCGCCGAGGCTCGGGTCACCGAGTCCGGGGTCACCGAGTCCGGGGTCGCCGAACCCGAGGTCGTGGAATCCGGGGTCGTCGACTCCGGCATGGTCCAGCCGTGGGCCGGGGGCGGGCCGGGGCACAGCGGCGCGTACCTCGGCACAAGTGCCCTTGCCGTGCCGCCGCCCAGCCGGGACAGGACCGGCCGCGAGGGAACCGGCCGCGAGGGGCCCGGTCGGCCCGGTCGGAACAGGACAGGCCGAGACAGCGCCGGTGGCGAAGGGGCCGGTCGTGACGGGACGGGGCATGGCGCCACTCGTGCCGAGACGACCGACCCGGAGGACGAGAAGACCGGGCCGGACGCCCCGGCGACAGGACTGGACGCCCAGGCCGCGGCCGACGACGAGATGCCGGGGCGGGCGGAGCGCGCCGGGCTGGCACTCACAGAGCGGTTGCCGCTGTGGATGCAGACCCGGTGCGGCCTCGAACGGCGTCATGTGGTCGCCCTCACGGTGGTGTTCGCCGTGGCCGTGGTCGTCGCCGTGCAGCACTTCTGGTCCGGCCGCACGCAGGACGTCCGGGCACCGGAGGTCGTCCGCGCCGCCGCCCCCGCCGCGGCGCATGGGGACCGCGGCCACGCATCGCCCGCTGCCCCGGCATCGCCCGACGCACCGGGCGCCTCTCCCGGGCCGGGGATCGTCGTGGACGTCAGCGGCAAGGTGCGGCATCCCGGGGTCCACCACCTCCCGGCGGGTTCCCGGGTCGCCGACGCGCTGCGCGCGGCCGGCGGGGTGCGCCCCGGCACCGACCTGAGCGGCCTCAATCGTGCCCGCTTCCTCGTGGACGGGGAACAGGTGGTCGTCGGCGGACCCGCCCCTGCACCCGGTCCGGCGGCGGCCGCGACGGCAGCCGGCGCGGCAGGGGCGCCCACGGCCCCGGTGTCCCTGAACACCGCGACCGCCGAGCAGTTGCAGACCCTGCCGGGAGTCGGCCCCGTCCTGGCCCGGCACATCATCGACTACCGCACCCAGCACGGCGGCTTCCGCTCGGTGGAGGAACTGCGGCAGGTCACCGGCATCGGCGACCGCCGCTACGCCGATCTGCGCGACCTGGTGACGCCATGATCCGCCGCCCGCCCACGCCCAGCCGCCACCCCGAGCCGCCGACCGCACTCGTCGTGCCCGCCGGTCCTCCCGGGCCCGCCCGACCTTCCCGGCCCGTTGAACCTCCCGGGCCCGGCGGCCCTGCTCCGACCGGCATGCTCGCCCGCAGCGGCGCTCCAGCACAGCCCGGACGACCGGCACCGGCCGTCCCGGAGCGCACGCTGCCCGCCGCACGCCCCCGCTCCCCGGTGCACGCGGCCTCCGGCCATCGGCTCGGTGCCGCGCATCCCCGCCAGGAGGGTCCGGCCGACCTGCGCCTGGTCCCGCCCGCTCTGGCCGCGTGGGGCACGGCCGCACTGGCCGTCGATGCTCCCGCGTCCGGGCTGACCGCCTTCGTGCTCCTGTGCCTGGCCACCGCCGGTGTGCTCCTGCTCGGCCGACGCGATGCCCGCAGCCGCCTCACCCGACACGGCAGCCCCGACCGGCAGCCCCGACCCCCGACGCCCACGCGGACACAGCTCCGGACAGCCTCCCGGCCCCGAGTCTGGGCACGCGCGACGGCGGCGACCGCGCTGCTCGGCGCCGCCGCATCCGCCGCCTCGGCAGGGCTGCACGCGGCGGACCTGCGACGGGGCCCCGTACCGGAGCTGGCCCGGCAGTACGCCACGGTGACCGCGGAGGTCCGGCTGACCTCCGACCCCCGGGTGAGCCGGCCCAGGGTCAGCGGCGACCACCTGACCCGGACCGTCGTGCTGATCGAAGCCGACGTACGGCGCGTGGCCCGCACGGGAGCGGCCGGCACGACGGCGACCCGGACCCCGGTGCTGATGCTCGTGGACACCGGAACGCCGGGGCAGGGGAGCCGCGGCGCGCGCGACGGGAGCGCCGCAGGGAGCCGCGAGGAGGCGGAGCCGCGTTCGCCCTGGCTGGAGCTGCTGCCGTCCACACGACTCCGGGTGACCGGCCGGCTGGAGCCCCCGCGCACCGACGGCGACGGCATCGCGGCGGTGCTGCGGGTCCGCGGGCAGGCGGCCCCCGTGACGACCGGGGAACCGTCCACAGTGCAGCGGCTGGCGGGCCGGCTGCGTGCCGGACTGCGCGTGGCCACGGACCACCTGCCCGGGGATGCGCGGGCCCTGCTGCCGGCCCTGGTGGTCGGCGACACCTCACGGATCACGCCCGAGCTGGACGAGGCGTTCAAGGAGACGGACCTCGCCCACACCCTGGCCGTCTCCGGGAGCAACCTCACCGTCCTCCTCGCCCTGCTCATCGGCCCGCCCGGCCTGGCGCAGCGCGCCGAGCGCCGAGGACTGGCCCCGCGGCTGGGCCTGACGCTGCGCACCACCGCGCTGTGCGGCGGAGTGCTCACCGCCGGGTTCGTCGTCGTGTGCCGGCCCGACCCGAGCGTGCTGAGAGCGGCGGCATGCGGTGCCGTGGCGCTGCTCGCGCTGGCGACCGGGCGCCGCAGATCGCTGCTGCCGGCCCTGGCGACGGCCGTGCTGCTGCTGGTCCTCTACGACCCGTGGCTGGCCCGCAGCTACGGCTTCCTGCTCTCGGTGCTGGCCACCGGGGCCCTGCTCACGCTGGCCCCACGCCTGAGTGCCGCGCTGCGCAGGCATCGGGTGCCCGCCCGTCCGGCCGAGGCGATCGCCGCGGCGGCCGCGGCACAGGCGGTGTGCGCTCCGGTCGTCGCCGTGCTGTCGGCGCGGGTCAGCCTGGTCGCCGTGCCGTGCAATCTGCTCGCCGAGGCCGCGGTCGCGCCCGCCACCGTGCTGGGCTTCGCGGCCCTGGCGGCCGCACCGCTCGCGATGCCGGTGGCCGAGGCGCTCGCCTGGTGCGCCGGCTGGCCCGCCGGATGGCTCGCGGGTGTGGCCCGCACCGGGGCGGCGCTGCCCGGTGCCGGAGTGGACTGGCCGGGCAGCTGGGCCGGAGCGCTGCTGCTGGCCCTCGCGGTCGCGGTGGCCGTGCCGGTGGCCGGAAGGCTGCTCACGCGCCCCTGGCTGTGCGCGGCCTGCGCGGTGCTGCTGGTGCTGGCGGTGGTACGGCCGCCACCACTGACCCGGGTGGTCACCGGCTGGCCGCCGCCGGGCTGGCGGTACGCCATGTGCGACGTGGGTCAGGGGGACGCGACGGTGCTCGCGGCCGGAGCGGGCACCGGCATCGTGGTGGACGCGGGACCGGACCCGAAGCTCGTGGACCGCTGTCTGCACGACCTCGGCATCGACCGGATCCCGCTGCTGGTGCTGACCCACTTCCACGCCGACCATGTGGCCGGTCTGCCGGGCGTCCTGCGCGGGCGTTCCGTCGGCGCGATCGAGACGACCGGGTACGCCGAACCCGAGGACCAGGCGGCCTTCGTCCGCCGGGAGGCGGCCCGCCACGGTGTCCCGGTCACCGTGGCGGCGGCCGGGGGGGAGCGCCGCATCGGTGACCTGGCCTGGCAGGTGCTGTGGCCGCCGCGTCCGGCCCCCGCCCCGGACGGCCCCAACGACGCCAGCGTCACCCTGCTCGTCCGCTCCGGTGCCCTGCGCCTGCTGTTGCTCGGCGACCTGGAGCCGCAGACCCAGCAGGAGGTGCTGCGGTCCGCGGGGCCCCGCCTCGCGGGCGTGGACGTGCTGAAGGTCGCGCATCACGGCTCGGCGTACCAGAGCTGGGACCTGCTGCGGCTGGCGGCCCCGCGCCTGGCCCTGGTCTCCTGCGGGGCCGGCAACCCGTACGGGCATCCGGCGCCCGGCACGATCGCGGCACTGCGGGCGCAGGGCACGGCGGTGCTGCGGACCGACCGGGACGGAGCCCTGGCGGTCACGGGCGCGGGCAGGGAACTGCGGGTGGCCCGCGACTGACCTGGCCGCCTGCCCGGCGCGCGCCGGGCAGGCGACGAGGGCGGCACGCTCGTCGTCGGTGAGGTGCTCGGCTTCCGCGCCAGGCCGCAGCCCGGCAGTGCCGCTGCCCTGCCCGCCTTGCCCGCGCCGTCCCGGGACTGCGGGGCGGCGTGGCGCAGGGCAGCGGGGCGGGGAGAGGGAGGGGTGGGTGGGGGAGGGGGGAGGGGGCCCCGCCCCCCTCGGGGTTGGCAGCGCTCGGTCGCCGACATCGCCCCAGGTCGGCGCCAGTCGAGATCGGCGCGCCTCAGCCCAGAGCCACAGCACCGCTCAGGACCACCAGCACCGCTACGATCCGGCACCCGGGGGGTGCCGATCCGCCCGTTTCCGCGGGTGCCGGACAATGGCGGGCGTGAGTGACGTGAGGCATGTGCTGGTGCTGCCGGACCGCGACGCCGCCGAGGAGGCGGCCGCCGCCCTCGGGGAGCGGTTCGGCCTCGACGAGGAGCCGCAGCCCCTCCGGGAGGCGCTGGCGGGGGAGGACGACGCCGAGGACGCCCAGTGGCTGCTGGTCCTGCGGGACGAGGAGGAACGGCTGGATGCCGAAGAGCTGGACGAGTTCGCGGCGCAGTGGGACGGCTGGCGCGAGGAGCCCTAGCCGGCGCCCCTGCGGCCGGTGATCTTGTCGGTGGCCCGTGGGATGCTTGACGCGATGCCCAGGAAGACCGCGAACGACGATCCCCTCGCCCCGGTGACCCTGGCCGTGGGCCAGGAGGAACTGCTGCTCGACCGTGCCGTGCAGGAAGTGGTGGCCGCCGCCAAGGCCGCCGACGCCGGCACCGATGTACGGGACCTGACCCCGGAGCAGCTGCGGCCCGGCACGCTCGCCGAGCTGACCAGCCCTTCGCTGTTCGCCGAGCGCAAGGTCGTGGTCGTGCGCAACGCGCAGGACCTGCCGGCCGACACGGTCAAGGACGTCAAGGCGTACCTGGCGGCACCGGCCGAGGAGATCACGCTGGTGCTGCTGCACGCGGGCGGTGCCAAGGGCAAGGGTCTGCTGGACGCCGCCCGCAAGGCGGGGGCGCGCGAGGTGGCCTGCCCGAAGATGACCAAGCCGGCCGACCGGCTGGCGTTCGTGCGGGGCGAGTTCCGCAGCCTGGGACGGACGGCCACGTCCGAGGCGTGCCAGGCGCTGCTCGACGCCATCGGCAGTGACCTGCGGGAGCTGGCCTCCGCGGTGGCCCAGCTCGTCGCCGACGTCGACGGCACGATCGACGAGGCCGTCGTGGGCCGCTACTACACCGGACGGGCCGAGGCCTCCAGCTTCACCGTCGCCGACCGCGCCGTGGAGGGGAAGGCGGCGGAGGCCCTGGAGGCACTGCGGTGGTCGCTCGCCACGGGCGTGGCACCTGTGATGATCACCAGTGCACTGGCGCAGGGCGTGCGGGGGATCGGCAAGCTGATGTCCGTGCGGGGTGGCCGCCCCGCCGACCTGGCGCGGGAGCTGGGCATGCCGCCGTGGAAGATCGACCGGGTCCGGCAGCAGATGCGCGGCTGGTCCCCGGACGGGGTGGCCGTGGCCCTGCGCGCGATCGCCGAGGCGGACGCCGGGGTGAAGGGCGGCGGCGACGACCCGGAATACGCCCTGGAACAAGCCGTCGTGACGATCGCCCGGGCAGCCCGTTCCCGGGGCCGGGCCTGACGAAGCCGGAAGCCCGGAGCCGACGAGGCACCCGGTGTCGACGGAGCCCACTCGGTGCCCGCGCAGCACGCCTGAAGCCGGCGAGACACCCCGGTGACGGTGCCGACTGGACCGGCCAGGCGGCCTGTCCGACCGCGGCCGCGCGTCCGACAGCGCTCGCCCGTCCGACTGCGGCCGCGTGTCCGATCGCGCCCGCCCGTCCGACCGCGGCCGCGCGTCCGACAGCGCCCGCCCGTCCGACCGCGGCCGCGCGTCCGGTCACGCCCGCCCGTCCGACCGCGGCCGGTCGGCGGGACGATCACCCGGCCCTCAGGAAACGATCACCGGCCCGGAACAGCCGGAACCAGAAGAACGAAGCCCCAAGCCCAGAACCCCCACCCCCTGGAAAACCAAAGGCCCTGGCAAGCCTCCCCCTGGGGATAGGGGAGACCTCCGGGGCCCAAGGTCTGCAAGGTGAGCCCGTACCCGCGTGGCGAACGCAGGCCGCGTACGGGCTCGGGATGGTGTGGTGCCGGTCGGGGGCGGATGAGAGAGGGCCCGCCCGGGTCCTTCCGGCGGTCAGATCAAAGGAGCCTCAGCCCTTGAGGGCCGCGACCTGCCGAGCCAGGGCCGACTTCTTGTTGGCGGCCTGGTTCTTGTGGATGACGCCCTTCGAGACGGCCTTGTCCAGCTGGCGCGCGGCAGCCCGCTGCAGCTCGGTGGCCTTCTCGACGTCACCCGCGGCAGCGGCCTCGCGAGCCTTGCGGATCGCGGTCTTCAGGGAGGACTTGACGGCCTTGTTGCGCAGCCGGGCCTTCTCGTTGGTCTTGATCCGCTTGATCTGAGACTTGATGTTCGCCACGAAAGAGCCTTTTCAAGTTCTGGCCCGGGCCCGTGCGGGTCCCGTGCCGGTGTTTTCTGTGAATCGCGCCTCGCGACCGAGCGGGCATGCCGAACGAGCATGAGGCACAGCCAGTCAGACTAGCAGCGGCGCTTGTCGTGGCCCAAACCCGCTCCCGCCGTCCGTCGTGGGACCATGGAGACTACGTATCGATCCGACCCGAGGCATAAGGCGCCTCAAGAGACAGGACCCTGCGTGCCCGCGACCACTGACAATGTGCCCGAGCCGAGCCGTACGGACCCGGCACTGATCCGCAATTTCTGCATCATCGCGCACATCGACCACGGCAAGTCCACGCTCGCCGACCGGATGCTCCAGCTGACCGGGGTGGTCGAGCAGCGGCAGATGCGCGCTCAGTACCTCGACCGCATGGACATCGAGCGCGAGCGCGGCATCACGATCAAGTCCCAGGCGGTGCGTCTGCCGTGGGCTCCCACCCACGACCCCGGCAACACGCACATCCTCAACATGATCGACACCCCGGGGCACGTCGACTTCACCTACGAGGTCTCGCGGTCGCTCGCGGCCTGCGAGGGGACCATCCTTCTGGTCGACGCCGCCCAGGGCATCGAGGCGCAGACCCTCGCCAACCTCTACCTGGCGATGGAGAACGACCTCACGATCATCCCGGTGCTCAACAAGATCGACCTGCCGGCCGCGCAGCCGGAGAAGTTCGCCGAGGAGCTGGCGAACCTGGTCGGCTGCGAGCCGGACGACGTGCTGAAGGTCTCCGCGAAGACGGGTGTGGGCGTGGAGGCGCTGCTGGACAAGGTGGTCGAGCAGATCCCGGCCCCGGTCGGTGTCGCCGACGCCCCCGCCCGCGCGATGATCTTCGACTCGGTCTACGACCCCTACCGGGGTGTGGTGACCTACGTGCGTGTCGTGGACGGGCAGCTCAACAAGCGTGAGCGCATCAGGATGATGTCCACCGGTGCCACGCACGAGCTGCTGGAGATCGGCGTCAACTCCCCGGAGATGCTGCCGGCCGACGGCCTGGGCGTCGGCGAGGTGGGCTACCTGATCACCGGTGTGAAGGACGTCCGTCAGTCCAAGGTCGGTGACACGATCACCAGCCAGAACAAGGGGGCCGAGGAGCCGCTGGGCGGCTACAAGGACCCCAAGCCGATGGTGTTCTCCGGGCTGTATCCGCTGGACGGCTCCGACTACCCGGAGTTGCGCGACGCCCTGGACAAGCTGCAGCTGAACGACGCCGCGCTGGTCTACGAGCCGGAGACCTCCGCCGCGCTCGGCTTCGGTTTCCGTGTCGGCTTCCTCGGCCTGCTGCATCTGGACGTGATCCGTGAGCGGCTCGAGCGCGAGTTCGGTCTGGACCTGATCGCCACCGCACCCAACGTGGTGTACCGGGTGGTGATGGAGGACGGCACCGAGCACACCGTCACCAACCCCAGCGAGTTCCCCGAGGGCAAGATCCGCGAGGTGTTCGAGCCGGTGGTGCGGGCCACCATCCTGGCGCCCACCGAGTTCATCGGCGCGATCATGGAGCTGTGCCAGAACCGGCGCGGCACCCTGCTCGGCATGGACTACCTGTCCGAGGACCGCGTCGAGATCCGTTACACCCTCCCGCTCGCGGAGATCGTGTTCGACTTCTTCGACCAGCTCAAGTCCAAGACCCGCGGGTATGCGTCCCTGGACTACGAGCCCACCGGCGAGCAGAGCAGCTCCCTGGTGAAGGTCGACATCCTGCTGCACGGCGACAAGGTGGACGCCTTCTCGGTGATCACCCACAAGGACCAGGCGTACCAGTACGGTGTGCGGCTCGTCGCCAAGCTCAAGGAGCTGATCCCGCGGCAGAACTTCGAGGTGCCGGTGCAGGCCGCGATCGGGTCCCGGGTGATCGCCCGCGAGACCATCCGCGCCATCCGCAAGGACGTCCTCGCCAAGTGCTACGGCGGTGACATCTCCCGCAAGCGCAAGCTGCTGGAGAAGCAGAAGGAGGGCAAGAAGCGCATGAAGATGGTGGGTTCCGTGGAGGTTCCGCAGGAGGCCTTCATCGCGGTGCTCTCCAGCGATGACAGCGCGGGATCGGGCAAGGGCAAGAAGTAACCGCGGGTAGCCCGTGGCGTCCGGTGGCGGCGCGGCGAAGCGGGTGAAATGGGGCCCGCCGTACGAAAGTGCGGCGGGCCCCTGTGCGTCGGGGTGCCCCCGATGTGTACGAAGTGACAGGCCGCAGCCCCTTACGTACCGGGCGGTCGGCCCTTACTCTGTCCCTGCCCGATAGTTACTCGCGAGTTAAACAACGCCCGGCCGGGGCGCGGGGACATCCTGTCGCCCTGTCGTCGATCCCACCCCGTCAATCGAACACCTGCCCGAATCATTCGAGTCAACCCAGCCGTACGTTGAGCCAGCCGCACTGTCGCGGGCCCGGAGGATGTCGTGAGCGACGCACAGACCCTGATCGAGAACCGTCCGCCGTCCGTGGCGGCCCTCTTCCTGGAGCGCGTGGCCGCCACCCCGGACGCGGAGGCCTACCGCTACCCGGTGCCGCCGGCCTCGGGGCAGGGCCCGGACGACTGGAAGTCGCTGACCTGGGCGCAGGCCGCCGAACGGGTCTACGCCGTCGCCGCCGGTCTCATCGAACTGGGCGTGCAGCCCGAGGAGCGGGTGGCGCTGGCCTCCACCACCCGCGTGGAGTGGCTGCTGGCCGACCTCGGCATCATGTGCGCCGGCGCGGCCACCACCACGATCTACCCGCAGACCAACGCCGACGAGTCGGTGTTCATCCTCTCCGACTCCGAGAGCAAGGTCCTCGTCGCGGAGAACGCCGATCAGCTCGCCAAGGCCCTCGACCACCGCGCCGAACTGCCCGACCTGCACCACGTCGTCGTGATCGACGCCGAGGGCGTGGACACCGACGACTTCGTGCTCACCCTGGCCGAGCTGGAGCGCCGCGGGGCGGCCTACCTGGAGCAGCACCCCGAGGTGATCAAGGAGCGGGTCGGCGCGCTCACCAAGGACCAGCTCGCCACCCTCATCTACACCTCGGGCACCACCGGCCGGCCCAAGGGCGTGCGGCTGCCGCACGACAACTGGTCGTACATGGCCAAGGCCATCGCCGCCACCGGCCTGATCGGCCCCGACGACGTGCAGTACCTGTGGCTGCCGCTCGCCCACGTCTTCGGCAAGGTCCTCACCTCCGGGCAGATCGAGGTCGGGCACGTCACCGCCGTCGACGGCCGCGTCGACAAGATCATCGAGAATCTTCCGGTCGTCCAGCCCACCTACATGGCCGCCGTGCCGCGCATCTTCGAGAAGGTATACAACGGCGTCGCCGCCAAGGCCCGCGAGGGCGGCGCGGCCAAGTACAAGATCTTCCAGTGGGCCGCCGGAGTCGCCCGGGAGTACGCCAAGGTCACCCAGGACACCTTCCAGCGCACCGGGGTGCGCTCCGCGCCCGCCGGGCTGACCGCCAAGCACAAGATCGCCGACGCGCTCGTCTACTCCAAGATCCGCGAGGCGTTCGGCGGCCGGCTGCGCGCCTGCGTCTCCGGCAGCGCCGCCCTGGCCCCGGAGATCGGTTACTTCTTCGCCGGCGCCGGCATCCACATCCTGGAGGGCTACGGCCTGACCGAGTCCTCCGCCGCCTCCTTCGTCAACCCCGGCGAGGCCTACCGCACCGGCACCGTGGGCAAGCCGCTGCCCGGCACCGAGGTCCGCATCGCGGAGGACGGCGAGATCCTGCTGCGCGGCCCCGGCATCATGCAGGGCTACCACAAGCTGCCGGACAAGACCGCGGAGGTGCTGGAGCCGGACGGCTGGTTCCACACCGGCGACATCGGCGAGCTGTCCCCGGACGGGTATCTGCGCATCACCGACCGCAAGAAGGACCTCATCAAGACCTCCGGCGGCAAGTACATCGCGCCGGCCGAGGTCGAGGGACAGTTCAAGGCGGTGTGCCCGTACGTGTCGAACATCCTCGTCCACGGCGCCGACCGGAACTACTGCACCGCCCTGATCGCCCTGGAGGAGGAGGCGATCCTGGAGTGGGCCAAGGACAACGGCCTGGCCGGCAAGTCGTACGCCGAGGTCGTCGCCGCCCCGCAGACCGTCGAGCTGATCGACGGCTACGTCCAGAAGCTCAACCAGGGCCTGCAGCGCTGGCAGACGATCAAGAAGTTCCGTCTGCTGCCGCGCGACCTCGACGTCGAGCACGGTGAGATCACCCCGAGCCTGAAGCTGAAGCGGCCGGTGGTCGAGCGGACGTACAAGCACCTGATCGACGAGATGTACGCGGGCACGCGGGAGGCGTGAGCACCGGCACCGCGCCCCTGGCCCGCACCTGTGACGGAGTACCGGGCCCCTTCGCCCGCACCTGTGACGGAGTGCCGCGCCCCTGGCCCGCACCTGTGACGGAGTGCCGCGCCCCTGGCCCGCACCTGTGACGGAGTACCGGGCCCTTCGCCCGCACCCGTGACGGAGTACCCGGCCCCTGTCCCGCACCCGTGACGGCGTGCGGGCCGGGGGCCGACCCTTTCGTTCCGCTCCTTCTTCTGTCTGATGACGACTGAATCTGACCACTTCTGACCGACTCCCGGGGGCACTTCGCGTCTTCGTTCGGCCACTTCGGTAACTCGGTGCTTATGGGCGCAGTCGTTCTGTCACCCTGTCCCCGACAGTCCGATGGTGTGCGCACGCCCGGGAGCCGCAGATGGGGGTCATTCCGACACAGCGCGAGACCGGGTCCCCCGCCCCCGGGGGCTCCGCACGCCCGCACGGCGAGGACGGCGGCACCCAGGCGCGGGCCACCTTCCCCGGCGGACCCCTCGCCCCGGGCAACGCCCGCGGCCTGACCCGCACGGCGCTCGCCGGATGGCGCGAGCGCGGCCTGACCGTGCCCGACCGCCTCGCCGACGAGGTCGTGGTGGTGGTCAGCGAACTGGTCACCAACGCCGTCGTGCACGCCGGCACCGACGTCGACCTGGTCTGCCGGCTGGAGCCCGACTCCGGCAGCTGCGTCGTCGAGGTGTCCGACCGCCACCCCTCGCGCGCCCCCGCCCGGCACACCGGGGACACGGACGGCGACGTCCCGGAGTACGGCCGGGGCCTGCGCCTGGTCACCGCGCTCGCCGACGAGTGGGGCGTCACCTACCGCACCGGCGCCAAGACCGTCTGGGCGCGGCTGCCCGTCCACCGCGCCCCCGGCACCGAGCCGTACGCCGACGAGCCCGCCCTCGGCGTCGCCGAGCAGCTCGCGCCCCAGCCGCAGCGCGCCGGACGCGACCACGAGTGGCTGGGCCGCGGCGCGCTGTCCTTCCTCGCCGAGGCCTCCGACCTGCTCGCCGGGCAGCTCGACGAGGACCTGGTCGCCGTCCTGACCGGGCAGCTCCTCGTCCCCCGGCTCGCCGACTGGTGCGCGGTGTGGCTCGAGGACGAGGCCGCGCTCCGCGGCGTCCAGGGCGCCGGGGCCCGGCTGGCCCGGGTCTGGCACGGCAGCGAGAACCGCATCGAGGAACTGCGCCGCGCCCTGGAGAAGGACCCGCCGCGTCCCTCCGAGGACCCGGCCGCGGGCCCCGAGCCCTACCCCTGGCCCGGCGACGCGCTCGGCCCGCACGAGGCGCAGGGCGCGGCGCTCGCCTACCGGCTGGTCGCCGGCGGCCGCCCGCTCGGCACCCTCGTCATCGGGCGGGCCGGCCTGCTGCGGTTCCCCGACGAGATCACCGGGCTGGTGGAGGACCTCAGCCGGCGGGTCGCGCTCGGCATCGGCGCGGCCCGGCAGTACGCCCGCCAGGCCACCATCAGCGCCGTGCTCCAGCGCGGCCTGCTGCCCGGCGCGGTCGCGGAGATCCCCGGCCTGCGCAGCGCCCTCGTCTACGAGCCCTGCGACCAGGGCGGCCCCAGCGGCGACTTCTACGACCTGTTCCCGGCCGGCCGCAGCCGCTGGTGCTTCGCCGTGGGCGACGTGCAGGGCAAGGGGCCCGAGGCCGCCGTCGTCATCGGCCTCGCCCGCCCCTGGCTCAGACTGCTGGCCCGCGAGGGCTACGGCGTCGCCGACGTCCTGGACCGCCTCAACCAGCTCCTGCTGGACGACGCCATCGAGGCCGCCGACGCCGCCGCCCGCGCCCTGGCCGGCCCGGTCGCCGGCGAGGGCCCGCAGACCCGCTTCCTGTCGCTGCTCTACGGCGAACTCGTCCCCCTGCGCGGCGGCGGGGTGCGCTGCACCCTGGCCAGCGCCGGGCATCCGCTGCCGCTGGTCCTCACCCGCTCCGGCGACGTCCGCACCGTCGCCCGGCCGCAGACCCTGCTCGGGGTGATCGAGGACGAGACCTACACCTGCGACACGTTCGAGCTGCACTCCGGCGACACGCTGCTGTGCGTCACCGACGGGGTGACCGAGCGCCGGTGCGGCTCCCGTCAGTTCGACGACGGCGACGGCCTCGCCGCCGCTCTCGCCGGCTGCGCCGGGCTGGACGCGGACGCCGTCGCCGAGCGCATCCGCCGCCTCGTGCACGACTTCGGCGAACGGCCGCCCGAGGACGACCTGGCCCTGCTGGTGCTCCAGGCCGAGTGACGGCGCACCAGCGAAGGACCGCCCGGCGGTGCGGGACAATGGACCCCATGCCTTCCGCACTCCCCGACGGCGAGCCCGTCCCCGCCGACGGCGCACTGCCCGCGTCCGCGCTCGCCGGGGCCGCCGACCGCCCCCTCGGCTTCTACCTGCACGTCCCCTACTGCGCCACCCGCTGCGGCTACTGCGACTTCAACACCTACACCGCCACCGAGCTGCGCGGCACCGGTGGCGTGCTCGCCTCCCGCGACAACTACGCCGAGATGCTCATCGACGAGATCCGCCTCGCCCGCAAGGTCCTCGGCGACGATCCGCGCGAGGTCGGCACGGTCTTCGTCGGCGGCGGCACGCCCACCCTGCTCGCGGCGGACGACCTGGTGCGGATGCTGGACGCCGTCCGCGACACCTTCGGCCTCGCCCCGGACGCCGAGGTCACCACGGAGGCCAACCCGGAGTCCGTCGACCCCGCCTACCTCGCCACCCTCCGCGAGGGCGGCTTCACCCGGATCTCCTTCGGCATGCAGAGCGCCCGGCAGCACGTGCTGCGGATCCTCGACCGCACCCACACCCCCGGCCGCCCCGAGGCCTGCGTGGCCGAGGCCCGCGCCGCCGGGTTCGAGCACGTCAACCTCGACCTCATCTACGGCACCCCCGGCGAGTCGGACGAGGACTGGCGGGCCTCCCTGGACGCGGCCATCGGCGCGGGCCCGGACCACATCAGCGCCTACGCCCTCATCGTGGAGGAGGGCACCCGGCTGGCCGGGCGCATCCGCCGCGGCGAGATCCCGATGACCGACGACGACGAGCACGCCGACCGCTACCTCCTCGCGGAGGACGTGCTCACCGCGGCCGGCTACACCTGGTACGAGGTGTCCAACTGGGCCGCGTCGCCCGCCGCCCGCTGCCGGCACAACGAGCTGTACTGGCGCGGCGCCGACTGGTGGGGCGCCGGACCGGGCGCCCACAGCCACGTCGGCGGCGTGCGCTGGTGGAACGTCAAGCACCCCGGCGCGTACGCCGCGGCGCTGGCGCAGGGCCGCTCCCCGGGCGCCGGGCGCGAGGTGCTCACGGACGAGGACCGCCGGGTGGAGCGCATCCTGCTGGAGCTGCGGCTGCGGGACGGGGTGCCGCTGTCCCTGCTGCGGCCCGAGGGGCTGGCCGCCTCCCGGCGCGCCCTCGCCGACGGCCTGCTGGAGCCCGGCCCCTACGAGGAAGGCCGCGCCGCGCTGACCCTGCGGGGCCGGCTGCTCGCCGACGCGGTGGTCCGCGACCTGGTGGACTGACCGGTCCCCTCGCGACAGCGGGCCGCCCGCCTCCGGGACGGGCGGCCGGGCGCCGCTCAGGGCGCCGTCACATGGTCGATGAGCCGCTCGACCGCCCCCAGCAGCTCCGGCTGGAGATCCTTGTAGGACCGCACCCGCCCGAGGATCCGCTGCCAGGCCGCGCCCGTGTGCTCCGGCCAGCCCAGGGCCCGGCACACCCCCGTCTTCCAGTCCTGCCCGCGCGGCACCTCGGGCCACGCCCCGATCCCGAGCGACGACGGCTTCACCGCCTGCCAGACGTCGATGTAGGGGTGGCCCACCACCAGCGTGTGCTCGTCGCTCACCGCCTGCGCGATGCGCCACTCCTTCGAGCCCGGCACCAGATGGTCCACCAGCACCCCGAGCCGCGCCTGCGGCCCCGGGGCGAAGGACTCCACGATCGCCGGCAGCTCGTCCACGCCCTCCAGATACTCCACGACCACGCCCTCGACGCGCAGGTCGTCGCCCCACACCTTCTCCACCAGCTCGGCGTCGTGCCGGCCCTCGACGTAGATGCGCCCGGCGCGGGCGACGCGGGCGCGGGCGCCGTGGACCGCGACCGAGCCGGAGGCCGTGCGCGCCGGGCGCCCCGGGCCCGAGGCCGGCTTCACCAGCGTCACCACGCGCCCCTCCAGCAGGAACCCCCGCGGCTGCAGCGGGAAAACGCGGTGCCGGCCGAAGCGGTCCTCCAGCGTCACGGTGCCCGCCTCGCAGCCGATCACCGCCCCGCAGAAGCCGGAGCCGGGCTCCTCCACCACCAGGCCCGGCTCGGCCGGCACCTCCGGCACGGGCCGGGGCTTCTTCCACGGTGGGGTCAGATCGGGGGAGTACTGCCGCATTCGAGTGACGATAGGCAAAGCGCCGCGCGGATCACCGCGACACGCCGAAGCGGGCGGCCAGAGCGTCCCGCTGGGCCCGGACGAAGGCCGCGTCCACCACCGCTCCGTGACCGGGCACGTACAGCGCGTCCTCGCCGCCCAGGGCGAGCAGCCGGTCCAGGGCGGCCGGCCAGCCGGACGGCACGGCGTCCGGGCCGGCCTGCGGCTCGCCGGACTCCTCCACCAGGTCCCCGCAGAACACCACGGCGGGATCCCCCGGCACCAGCACCGCCAGGTCGTGCCCGGTGTGCCCCGGGCCCACGTCCGCCAGCACCGCCTCACGACGGCCGCCGAGCGGCAGCACCAGCCGAGCGGACACCACATGGCCCGGCCGCACCAGCGCCGCCGCGGCCTCCTCGGCCACCCGCCGGTCCAGCCCGTTGCGCACCGCGTCCTCGACCAGCTCAGCGCGCCCGCGCTCGTCGTCGTACACCCCGCGGCCGCACCCCGCGCCCCGGGCCGCGTAGATCTCCGCGCCCTCGACGGCCGCCGCCCCGAAGACATGGTCGAAGTGCGGATGGGTCAGCGCGAGAAACCTCACGGCGCCGCCGGCGATGGCCCGGGCCGCCGCACCCACCCGCGCGCCCTCCGCCAGGCTCGACCCGGCGTCCACCAGCAGGGCCGCGTCCGGCCCCACGACCAGCCCCGCCGTGCAGTCCCACCCCGGCAGCCGGATGCGGCCAACCCCGGGCGCCAGCCGTTCCCAGCCCGCCTCTTCCCACGTCACCGTCACGCCGAGAGGCTAGCCTTCGTGCGACCAGCCTTGCCGTCGGTGCACCCGACGGCCGTACACTGGGCCCGGGAATGCTGGCACTCGTATGCGCCGAGTGCCAGGACGGGCGGAGAGCCGAGAACGACACTGGAGGTGTGCGCGATGCTCAGCGAGCGGCGGCTTCAGGTACTCCGCGCCATCGTCCAGGACTACGTCGGCACGGAGGAGCCGGTCGGCTCCAAGGCGCTCACCGAGCGGCACAACCTCGGCGTCTCCCCGGCCACGGTCCGCAACGACATGGCGGCCCTGGAGGAGGAGGGCTACATCGCCCAGCCGCACACCAGCGCGGGCCGTATCCCCACCGACAAGGGCTACCGTCTGTTCGTCGACAAGCTGGCGGGGGTCAAGCCCATGTCGGCGCCCGAGCGGCGCGCCATCCAGAACTTCCTCGACGGCGCCGTCGACCTCGACGACGTGGTGGCCCGCACGGTCCGGCTGCTGGCGCAGCTGACCCGGCAGGTCGCCGTCGTCCAGTACCCCTCGCTGACCCGTTCGACCGTGCGGCACGTGGAGCTGCTGTCCCTCGCGCCGGCGCGGGTGATGCTGGTGCTGATCACGGACACCGGCCGGGTCGAGCAGCGGGTGATCGACTGCCCCGCCCCGTTCGGGGAGACCTCGCTCGCGGACCTGCGGGCCCGGCTGAACAGCCGGGTCGCCGGCCGTCGCTTCCGGGACGTGCCGCAGCTGGTGGAGGACCTGCCGGACAGCTTCGACGTCGAGGACCGCGGCACGGTCTCGGCGGTGCTGTCCACGCTCCTGGAGACGCTCGTCGAGGAGAACGAGGAGCGGCTGATGATCGGCGGCACCGCCAATCTCACCCGCTTCGCCCACGACTTCCCCCTCACCATCCGGCCGGTTCTGGAGGCGCTGGAGGAGCAGGTCGTCCTGCTGAAGCTGCTCGGTGAGACACAGGATCCGGGCATGACCGTGCGCATCGGTCACGAGAACGCCCACGAAGGACTCAACTCCACGTCCATCGTGTCGGTGGGCTACGGTTCGGGCGGCGAGGCAGTCGCCAAGCTCGGCGTGGTCGGACCGACCCGCATGGACTACCCGGGAACGATGGGAGCGGTACGCGCAGTGGCACGGTACGTCGGACAGATCCTGGCGGAGTCGTAAGTGGCCACGGACTACTACGCCGTTCTCGGCGTGCGTCGCGACGCGTCGCAGGAAGAGATCAAGAAGGCCTTCCGGCGGCTGGCGCGCGAGCTGCACCCCGACGTCAACCCCGATCCGAAGACGCAGGAGCGGTTCAAGGAGATCAACGCCGCCTACGAGGTGCTCTCCGACCCGCAGAAGAAGCAGGTCTACGACCTCGGCGGCGACCCTCTGTCGCAGTCCGGCGGGGGCGGCGCGAGCGGCTTCGGGGCCGGCGCCTTCGGCAACTTCTCCGACATCATGGACGCCTTCTTCGGCACGGCGTCGCAGCGCGGTCCGCGCTCGCGCACCCGCCGGGGCCAGGACGCCATGATCCGGCTGGAGGTGGAGCTGGACGAGGCCGCCTTCGGCACCACCAAGGACATCCAGGTCGACACCGCCGTCGTCTGCACCACCTGCAACGGGGAGGGCGCGGCGCCCGGCACCAGCGCCCAGACGTGCGACATGTGCCGCGGCCGCGGTGAGGTCTCGCAGGTCACCCGGTCCTTCCTGGGTCAGGTCATGACCTCCCGCCCCTGCCCGCAGTGCCAGGGCTTCGGCACCATCGTGCCCAACCCGTGCCCGGAGTGCGCCGGTGACGGCCGGATCCGCGCCCGCCGCACCCTGACGGTGAAGATCCCGGCCGGTGTGGACAACGGCACGCGCATCCAGCTCGCGGGCGAGGGCGAGGTCGGACCGGGCGGCGGCCCGGCCGGCGACCTGTACGTGGAGATCCACGAGCTGCCGCACCCGGTCTTCCAGCGGCGCGGCGACGACCTGCACTGCACGGTCACCATCCCGATGACCGCGGCCGCCCTGGGCACCAAGGTGCCGCTGGAGACGCTGGACGGCATGGAGGAGGTCGACATCCGCCCGGGCACCCAGTCCGGCCAGTCGATCCCGCTGCACAACCGCGGCGTGACCCACCTGCGCGGCGGCGGACGCGGCGACCTCGTCGTCCATGTCGAGGTGCAGACCCCGACCAAGCTGGACCCCGAGCAGGAGCGCCTGCTGCGCGAACTGGCCAAGCTGCGCGGCGAGGAGCGCCCGCAGGGGCAGTTCCAGCCCGGCCAGCAGGGCCTGTTCTCGCGTCTGAAGGACGCGTTCAACGGCCGCTGAGGCCGCGCACGCACGTCTTGCCCGACGGGCGGTCACGCACGCAGCTGCCGTGGCCGCCCGTCGCCGTGTCCAGGAGAAGCGGCCGGTTGGGAGCCGTCGGGCGGACATGACACCATGCCGTCATGTCCTCCGCACTGACCGATCTCTTCCCGCACCCGATCGTGCAGGCTCCCATGGCGGGCGGCCCCTCCGGGCCGCGGCTCGCCGCGGCCGTGTGCGAAGCCGGCGGGCTGGGATTCCTCGCCGCCGGCTACAAGACCGCCGACGGCATGTACCAGGAGATCAAGCAGCTGCGGGGGCTGACCCGACGCCCCTTCGGGGTGAACGTGTTCATGCCGCAGCCGGAGCTGGCCGAGTCGGGTGCGGTCGACCTGTACGCGCAGCAGCTGGCCGGCGAGGCCGCCTGGTACGAGACCGAGCTGGGCGAACCGCAGTGCGGCGGCCGGGACGACGGCTTCGACGCCAAACTCGCCGTGCTCCTGGACGACCCCGTCCCGGTGGTCTCCTTCCACTTCGGCGTCCCCGGCCGCGAGATCGTCGACGCCCTGCACCGCGCGGGCAGCCACGTCCTGGTCACCGCGACCACCGTGGAGGAGGCGCGGGCCGTGCAGGAGGCCGGCGCGGACGCGGTCGTCGCCCAGGGCGTGGAGGCCGGCGGCCACCAGGGCACCCATCGCGACCTGCCGGAGAACGACGGGGCCGGCCTGGGCGTGCTCACCCTCGTCGCGCAGCTGCGCGAGGCGGTGCGGCTGCCGATCATCGCGGCCGGCGGCATCATGCGCGGCAGCCAGATCGCCGCCGTCCTCGCGGCCGGGGCCGTCGCCGCCCAGCTGGGCACCGCCTTCCTCCCCACCCCCGAGTCCGGCGCCCACGACCTGCACAAACGGGCCCTGACCGACCCGCTGTACCCGCACACCGAACTCACCCGGGCCTTCACCGGCCGGCCCG
This sequence comes from Streptomyces thermoviolaceus, assembly GCF_045209695.1. NCBI lineage: Bacteria > Bacillati > Actinomycetota > Actinomycetes > Kitasatosporales > Streptomycetaceae > Streptomyces > Streptomyces thermoviolaceus. The sequence continues at coordinate 4,210,684 of NZ_CP109280.1, forward strand.
CCCGCGGCCTGGTCAACCGCTTCGTCCGCGAGCACGGACGCTACGCGCCCGCCGCCTACCCGGACGTCCACCACCTCACCGCGCCGCTGCGCAAGGCCGCCGCCGCGGTGGGGGACACCCAGGGCATGGCGCTGTGGGCGGGGCAGGGGCACCGCATGGCCCGCGCCCTGCCCGCGGGGGAGCTGGTGGAGGTGCTGGCCGCCGAGCTGGCCGAGGCCGAGGCCGCCCTGCCGGGGCGGCGTACCGCGACAGGAGGCGCGCGATGACGGCACCGGTGTTCGTGGTCGACGAACTGGCGGTCGGCGGTTCCGTGGTCGTCCTGGACGGCCCCGAGGGGCGGCACGCGGTGTCCGTGAAACGGCTGCGGCCCGGTGAGGACGTGGTGCTCACCGACGGGCGCGGCCACTGGGCGGCGGGCGTCGTCGAGGCCACCGAGGGCAAGGACCGGCTGATCGTCGGCGGTCTGGACGGCGTGCACGAGGAGCCCGCCCCCGCCCCGCGGATCACGGTCGTGCAGGCCCTGCCCAAGGGCGACCGCGGAGAGCTGGCCGTGGAGACCATGACCGAGGTCGGCGTGGACGCGATCGTGCCGTGGTCCGCCTCCCGCTGCATCACCCAGTGGAAGGGCGAACGCGGGGTGAAGGCCCTCGGCAAGTGGCGGGCGACGGCCCGCGAGGCCGGCAAGCAGTCCCGCCGGGTACGGTTCCCCGAGGTCGCGGACGCGGCGACGACCAAACAGGTGGCGGACCTCCTGGCCGGGGCGGACTTCGCCGCCGTGCTGCACGAGACCGGCGAGCAGCCGCTGGCCACCGCCGATCTGCCCGCCGAGGGCGAGATCGTGCTGGTCGTCGGCCCCGAAGGAGGCGTCTCCCCGGAGGAGCTCCAGCTGTTCGCCGAGGCGGGCGCGAAGCCGTACGTCCTCGGGCCCACCGTGCTGCGCACCTCGACCGCGGGCGTCGCGGCCGCCGCCCTGCTGCTGGGCCGCACCGGCCGCTGGGGCTGAGTCACCGGTTCCGCGGCGCGTGCGCCCGCGCGCACCGTGCCGCCTGCCTGCACACTGGGCGCACGAGGCGAGCGCCCGGTGCACCGTCGTCCGCCCGCCCGGCTCACGGGTGGGCGGACCCCGCTCGCACGCCGGTGTGCGCGGCTCGCGACCCGCGACACGCGCCCTACCGTCCGTGACCGCGCAGTGGCAGAGTGTGGCCCATGGGGGAGAAGGGACGGAGCGTCCGTACCGTGCGCGGCCGCCGGGCGGCGGCGGTGGCCGCTCTCGCCGCGGCCGCCGTCTGCGGGGTCGCCGCCTGCGATCCCGCCGGGCTGAACGCCGCTGCGGTGGCGTACACCACCGACGAGACCGCGACCGCCGAACTGCACCGGCGGCACCTGCCCGTCCGCTGGCTGGCCTGCACCGCCCACGACCACGCCACCGGCACGGGCGCGGCCGCCGCACCGTCCTCGCGCACCACGATCGCCTCCGTCGACTGCCGGGGCCGCACCCGCGACGACCGGGAGATCACGGTCACCGGGGAGGTCACCCGGGCGGTCGGCGGCGTCTGCGTGCGCGGCGACCTGACCGCGCGGGTGGGCGGCGCGGTGCTGTTCCGCACGGACGGACTCGGCGACTGCGACGCCGGCACCGCCCCCGCCTACCGGCCGCTCGGCGCCGCGCCCGCGTACCGGCCGCCCGGCGCCCCGACCGCCTGCCGGCCGCCCGACGACACCGGTCGGCCGCCCGCGTCCGCCGTCCCCGTCACCCGCACCGCCCCGTGCCCGGGCGATCCCGTCCGCCGGCACGGGGAAGTCGCATGAGACCGACGGTGGTTGAGGGTGCGTCGGATGCACCGGCGGTCGGGGTGGGCGAGCGGCCGCGAGGTCGGCCGGGCAAGTGGTTCGGCCCCCTGTCCGTGACGGCCGCCGCTGCATAGGGTGATCAGGTGACTCAGTCCGCAACCTCCGTATCGACCGCACCGGCCGAGCCCTCCGCGCCGGCCGGTTCTTCCGGGTATCTCCGATTCCCGCATCTGCACGGCGAGTTGGTCGCCTTCACCGCCGAGGACGACGTGTGGCTCGCACCCCTGGACGGCGGCCGGGCCTGGCGGGTCAGCGCCGACAACGTGCCGGTGAACCACCCGCGCATCTCGCCCGACGGCACCACGGTCGCCTGGACCTCCACCCGCGACGGCGCACCCGAGGTGCACGTCGCGCCGGTCGACGGCGGCCCGTCCCGGCGGCTGACCTACTGGGGCAGCTGGCGCACCCAGGTGCGCGGCTGGACGCCCGACGGCCGCGTCCTCGCCCTGTCCACGCACGGCCAGGCCAGCCTGCGCCGCAGCTGGGCGCGGGCCGTCCCGCTGGACGGCGGGCCCGCCGACACGCTGCCCTACGGCCCGGTCGGTGACGTCGCCCACGGGCCGCACACCGTGCTGCTCTCCGCGACGATGGGCCGCGAGGCGGCCTGGTGGAAGCGGTACCGGGGCGGCACGGCGGGCAAGCTGTGGATCGACGCCGGGGACGACGGCGCGTTCGTACGGCTGCACGCGGACCTCGACGGCAACATCGAGTACCCGATATGGGTGGGGGACAGGATCGCGTTCCTCTCCGACCACGAGGGCACCGGAGCGCTGTACTCCTCCCTCGCCGACGGCTCCGACCTGCGCCGGCACACCCCGCTGGGCGGCTTCTACGCCCGGCACGCCGCCACCGACGGCACCCGCGTCGTCTACTCCAGCGCCGGCGAGCTGTGGATCCTGGACGACCTGGAGGGCGCCGAGCCGCGCCGCCTGGACATCCGGCTCGGCGGCCCCCGGGTCGACCTGCAGCCCTTCCCGCTGAACGCCGCCCGCTGGTTCGGCTCCGCCGCGCCCGACCACACCGCCCGCGGCAGCGCGGTCGCCGTGCGCGGCGCCGTCCACTGGGTCACGCACCGCTCCGGCCCGGCCCGCGCACTGGCCGCCGAGCCGGGCGTGCGGGCCCGGCTGCCGCGCACCTTCCGCCTGGAGGGCGAGGAATGGGTGGTGTGGGTGACGGACGCCGAGGGCGAGGACGCGCTGGAGTTCGCGCCCGCCACCGGCCTGGCACCGTCGGCGACCCCGCGCCGGATCGCCGCCGGCCGGCTCGGCCGGGTCCTGGAGCTGGCCATGGCGCCCGACGGCAGCCGGGCCGCCGTCGCCTCGCACGACGGACGGCTGCTGCTCGTCGAACGGGAGACCGGCGAGGTCCGCGAGGTCGACCACAGCGAGTACGGCGACGTCTCCGGGCTCGCCTTCTCCCCGGACTCCGCCTGGCTGGCCTGGTCCCACCCCGGCCCGCGCCCGCTCAGCCAGCTCAGGCTGGCCAGCACCACCGACCTGACGGTCACCGAGGCGACCCCGCTGCGCTTCCACGACTACGCGCCCGCCTTCACCCTGGACGGCAAGCACCTCGCCTTCCTCTCCCACCGCTCCTTCGACCCGGTCTACGACGAGCACGTCTTCGATCTGGCGTTCGTGGAGAGCTCCCGGCCGTATCTGATCACCCTGGCGGCGACCACGCCGTCCCCGTTCGGCCCGCAGCGCCACGGCCGGCCCTTCGAGGTGTCCGAGAAGGAGGAGACCCCGGACAGCGAGGGCACCCCCGCGACCCGGATCGACCTCGAGGGTCTGGCCGACCGCATCGTGCCGTTCCCCGTCGAGGCCGGCCGCTACACCAACCTGCGCGCCGCCCGCGACGGCGTGCTGTGGCTGCGCCATCCGGTCACCGGCGTGCTCGGCGACTCCCGGGCCACGCCCGACGACCCGGAGCCGGAGAGCCACCTGGAGCGCTACGACCTCGCCCAGCAGCGCATCGAGCACCTCGCCGCCGGCGCCGACCACTTCGAGGTCTCCGGCGACGGCAAGCGCATCCTGCTGTGGAGCGACGGCAAGCTGAAGGTCGTCCCCAGCGACCGGCGTGCGTCCGCCGAGGACGACGGCGACTCGCACATCACCGTCGACCTCGGCCGGATCCGGCAGACGGTCGACCCGGCCGCCGAATGGCGGCAGATGTACGAGGAGACCGGCCGCATCATGCGGGACCACTTCTGGCGGGCCGACATGGGCGGCGTCGACTGGGACGGCGTCCTCGACCGCTACCGGCCCGTCCTGGACCGCCTGGCCACCCACGACGACCTGGTCGACCTGCTGTGGGAGGTGCACGGCGAACTGGGCACCTCGCACGCCTACGTCACGCCGTACGGTGCCTGGGGCGACGGCCCCCGGCAGGGCCTGCTCGGCGCGGACATCTCCCGGCACGAGGACGGCAGCTGGCGCATCGACCGGATCCTGCCCTCGGAGACCTCCGACCCGCGGGCCCGCAGCCCGCTGGCCGCGCCCGGGGTCGCCGTCCGCCCCGGTGACGCGATCGTCGCGGTCGGCGGCCGGCCCGTGGACCCGGTGACCGGGCCGGCCCCGCTGCTGGTCGGCACCGCCGGCAGACCGGTGGAGCTGACGATCGCCCCGGCCGACGGCGGGGAGCTGCGGCACACGGTCGTGGTGCCCCTGGACGACGAGGAACCGCTGCGCTACCACGCCTGGGTCGCCGACCGCCGCGCCTACGTCCACGAACGGTCCGGCGGCCGGCTCGGCTATCTGCACGTGCCGGACATGCAGGCGCCCGGCTGGGCGCAGATCCACCGCGACCTGCGGGTGGAGGTGGCCCGCGAGGGCCTCGTCGTGGACGTGCGGGAGAACCGCGGCGGCCACACCTCCCAGCTGGTGGTGGAGAAGCTGGCCCGGCGGATCGTCGGCTGGGACGTGCCGCGCGGCATGCGCCCGGAGAGCTACCCGCTGGACGCCCCGCGCGGCCCGGTCGTCGCCGTCGCCAACGAGTTCTCCGGCTCCGACGGCGACATCGTCAACGCGGCGATCAAGGCCCTCGGCATCGGGCCGGTCGTCGGCACCCGCACCTGGGGCGGCGTCATCGGCATCGACAGCCGCTACCGGCTGGTCGACGGCACCCTGATCACCCAGCCCAAGTACGCCTTCTGGCTCGAGGGCCGGGGCTGGGGGGTCGAGAACCACGGCGTCGACCCGGACGTGGAGGTGGTGCAGCGTCCCCAGGACCACGCCGCGGGCCGCGACGTCCAGCTGGACGAGGCGATCCGCATCGCCCTGGAGGCCCTCGAGGCCACCCCGGCGAAGACGCCGCCGAGCCTGCCGTAGCCGCGCCCGGGGGCCGGGCCGGGGACCCGTCCGGACCCGGCCCGGCCCCCGGCTCGCTACGATGCAGCACGAGACGATCACCGCATGAGGAGAACCATGGCAGGGGAACCGCAGGACGACTGCCTGTTCTGCAAGATCGTCGCGGGTCATGTCCCCGCGACGGTGGTCCGCGAGACCGACACCACGCTCGCCTTCCGCGACATCAACCCCCAGGCGCCCACCCACGTCCTGGTGATCCCCAAGGCGCACTACAAGGACGCCGCCGCCCTGGCCGCCGGTGCCCCGCAGCTCGCCGCGGACGTGCTGCGCGAGACCCAGGCCGTCGCCGACGAGGAGAAGCTGGACAGCTACCGCATCGTCTTCAACACCGGCTCCGGCGCCGGCCAGACGGTCTGGCACGCGCACGCCCACGTCCTGGGCGGCCGCGGCCTGCAGTGGCCTCCGGGCTAGAGCGGCCGGGGGCTTCAGCGACGTGTCCGTCCGTGAACTGGTCGTCCTGGGCACCGCCAGCCAGGTGCCGACCCGGCACCGCAACCACAACGGCTATCTGCTGCGCTGGGACGGCGAGGGCTTCCTGTTCGACCCCGGCGAGGGCACGCAGCGGCAGATGCTGCGCGCCGGGGTCGCCGCCCACGACATCCACCGGATCTGCGTCACCCACTTCCACGGCGACCACAGCCTGGGCCTGGCCGGGGTGATCCAGCGGATCAACCTGGACCGGGTGCCGCACGAGATCACCGCGCACTACCCGCACTCCGGGAAACGGTTCTTCGACCGCCTGCGCTACGCCACCGCCTACCGCGAGACGGTCGCCCTGACCGAGGCCCCGGTCGACGCCGACGGCGTCCTCGCCACCACCCCGGCGTACACGCTGTCGGCCCGCCGGCTGTCGCACCCGGTGGAGTCCTACGGCTACCGGCTCGTCGAGCCCGACGGGCGCCGCATGCTGCCCGACCGGCTCGCCGCACACGGCATCACCGGCCCGGACGTGGGCCGCCTGCAGCGGGAGGGGTCGCTGCGCGGGGTGCCGCTGGAGGCGGTCAGCGAGGTCCGGCGCGGGCAGCGGTTCGCGTTCGTCATGGACACCCGGCTGTGCGACGGCGTGTTCGCCCTCGCCGAGGGCTGCGACCTGCTGGTGATCGAGTCGACGTTCCTCGACGCCGACGCCGCGCTCGCCGAGGAGTTCGGCCACCTCACCGCCGGACAGGCGGGACGGGTGGCCCGGGACGCCGGGGTGCGGCACCTCGTCCTGACCCACTTCAGCCAGCGCTACACCGACCCCGGCGAGTTCGAACGGCAGGCGCGGGCGGCCGGTTTCGACGGCGAGCTGACCGTGGCCCGGGACCTGCAGCGGGTGGCGGTGCCCAAACGCCGCTGACCTGGCCGTACGATGCTGCGATGCCCCTGCCCAAAGCCGAACTGCACCTGCACATCGAAGGCACCCTGGAGCCGGAGACGGCGTTCGCGCTGGCCGCGCGCAACGGCGTGACCCTGCCGTACGCGGACACCGACGCGCTGCGCGAGGCCTACCGTTTCACCGATCTGCAGTCCTTCCTGGACCTGTACTACGCGCTGATGGACGTCCTGCGCACCGAGCAGGACTTCGCGGACCTGGCCGACGCCTACCTGGCGCGGGCCGCGGCGCAGGGCGTGCGGCACGCGGAGATCTTCTTCGACCCGCAGGCCCACCTCAAGCGCGGCGTGGAGCTGGGCACGGTCGTGGAGGGGCTGTGGCGGGCGCTGGGCCGCAGCGAGCAGAACCACGGCGTCTCCACGCAGCTCATCCTGTGTTTCCTGCGGGACGAGTCCGCCGACTCGGCCCTTCGGACCCTCCGCGCGGCCGAGCCCTGGCTGGACCGGATCACCGGCGTCGGCCTGGACTCGGCCGAGGTCGGGCATCCGCCGGCGAAGTTCCGCGAGGTGTTCCGGGCGGCCGCCGACCTCGGTCTGCGCCGGGTGGCGCACGCCGGGGAGGAGGGGCCGCCGCAGTACATCACCGAGGCCCTCGACGTGCTCGGCGTCGAACGCATCGACCACGGGCTGCGCTGCATGGAGGACCCCGCCCTGGTCGACCGGCTGGTGCGGGAGCGGATCCCGCTGACCGTGTGCCCGCTGTCCAACGTCCGGCTGCACACCGTCGCGAGCCTCGCCGAGCATCCGCTGCCCGCCATGCTCGACGCCGGGCTGGTGTGCACGGTCAACTCCGACGACCCGGCCTACTTCGGCGGCTACGCCGGCGACAACTTCGACGCGGTGCGGGACACCCTCGGCCTGACCGAGGAGCAGCTGCGCACGCTGGCCCGCAACTCCTTCCGTGCCGCCTTCCTGGAGCACGACGAGGAGCGACGGCAGCGCTGCCTGGCCGAGGTCGAGGCCTACAGCTTCGGGTGAGGCGAGGACGCGTGTGAGGTGGGGACGCGTGTGAGGTGTGGACGCGTGTGAGGCGAGGACGCGTGTGAGGCGGGGGCGCACGTGAGGCGGGGGCGCACGTGAGGCGGGGGCGCGGGGCGCTCACCGCCAGCGTGGGCCGCCGCCGCCCGTGCCCGGTGCGGCCGCCTCGATGCGCGCCCGTGTCTCCTCCATCACCGCGACGATCCGCTCCTCGTGCTCGGGGGTCAGCCGGGACACCGGCACCGAGCAGCTGATCGCGTCCTGCGCCGGGGTGTCGTAGCGCAGCGCGAAACCGAAGCCGACGATGCCGAGCACGCCCTCCTCGCGGTCGACGGCCCAGCCCCGCTCGCGCACGGCGGCGAGATCGGCGGCGAGTGCCTCGCGGGTGGTGTGCGAGTTCTCGGTGAGCGCTTCGTAGGGGCCGTCGGGCAGGTCTTCGTCGGGGCGTTCGGCCAGCAGCGCCTTGCCGAGCGCGCCCACGTGCGCCGGCAGCCGCCGCCCCACCCGGCTGATGGTCCGCAGGTACTCGTGCGACTCCCGCGTCGCCAGATAGGCCACGTCCCACCCGTCCAGCCGGCCCAGGTGGATCGTCTCGCCCAGCTGCTGTGACGCCTGGTCCAGAAAGGGCCGCACCAGGCGCACCCGCGGGTCGGAGTCCAGGTAGCTGGTGCCGGTGAGCAGGGCGTGGATGCCGATGCCGTACAGCGAGCCGGTGACGTCGGTGCGCACCCAGCCGCGCGAGATCAGCGTCTGCAGCAGCGCGTACATCGAGCTGCGCGGCACACCGAGGGTCTCGGCCAGCTCCTGCAGCCGCGCCGGACGGTCGCCGCGCGCGGCGAGCAGTTCCAGCAGTTCCACCGTCCGCGCCGCGGACTTCACCTCGCGCACGCCCGCGCTCTGCGCTGACCTCGGCATGCCCCTGATCGTAGTGGCCGGCGCCGGCCCGCGGCGGCGCCCGCACCGTTGACGCCCCCTGTTCACTTCCCTAACCTCTGTCTGCATACGTAGATGGCATCTACATGGGGAGATGATCCCGTGAGCCGTGACCTGACCATCACCGACGTACGGCTGACGCCGATCCTGGTGGCCGACCCGCCGCTGCTGAACACCCAGGGCGTCCACCAGCCGTACACGCCGCGCCTGATCGTGGAGGTGGTCACGGCCGAGGGGATCACGGGCGTCGGCGAGACCTACGGCGACACCACGTACCTGGACCTGGCCCGCCCGCTGGCCGAGAAACTGAAGGGACGGCAGCTCACCGCCCTGAACGGGCTGTTCACCCTCGCCGACCGGGTCGCCGTGGACGCCTCCCAGGTGTCCGACGCGGTCGACGTGGGCGGGCTGCGCGGGGTGCAGACCGCGGACAAGCTGCGCCTGTCCGTCGTCTCCGGTTTCGAGGTCGCCTGCCTGGACGCCCTCGGCAAGGCGCTCGGCCTGCCGGTGCACGCCCTGCTCGGCGGCAGGCTCCGCGACGCCGTGGAGTACAGCGCCTACCTGTTCTACAAGTGGGAGTCCCACCCCGAGGGCGTGATCTGCGAGCCCGACGACTGGGGTGCCGCCCTCGACCCGGAGGGCGTCGTCGCCCAGGCCCGCCGGTTCACCGAACGCCACGGCTTCACTTCCTTCAAACTCAAGGGCGGCGTGTTCCCGCCCGAGGAGGAGATCGCCGCGGTGCGGGCGCTGGCCGAGGCGTTCCCGGGACACCCGCTGCGGCTCGACCCCAACGGCGCCTGGTCGGTTCCGACCTCGCTGAAGGTGGCGGAGGAACTCCGGGACCTGCTGGAGTACCTGGAGGACCCCACGCTCGGCACGCCCGCCATGGCCGAGGTCGCCGCCCGCGCCGGGGTACCGCTCGCCACCAACATGTGCGTGACGACCTTCGCCGAGATCGAGGAGGCCTTCACCCGGGGCGCCGTGCAGGTCGTGCTCTCCGACCACCACTACTGGGGCGGCCTGCGCAACACCCAGCACCTCGCCGCGATCTGCCGCACCTTCGACGTCGGCGTGTCCATGCACTCCAACACCCACCTGGGCATCAGCCTGGCCGCGATGACCCACGTCGCCGCCACCGTCCCCGGCCTCGAGCACGCCTGCGACACGCACTACCCCTGGCAGTCGGAGGACGTGCTCACCGAACGCATCGCCTTCACCGGCGGCCGGGTCGCCGTCTCCGACGCGCCCGGACTCGGCGTCGAACTCGACCGGGACAAGCTGGCGTTCCTGCACCGCCGGTGGCTGGACGACGACGGTGCGCTGCGCGACCGCGACGACGCGGCGGCGATGCGTGTCGCCGACCCGGACTGGGTCACTCCGGCCGTGCCGCGCTGGTGAGCACCCCGCGGGAGGCGTGACCGCCGGCGGGGGAGCCCACAGCGGTGCCTCCGGCGTGATCGCCTCCCCCGGGCCGCCGACGTGGTGCACACTGGCCTGATCCGCACCATGTCAGGAGCGCACCGTGACCGCGTCGCACCCGCCCGCCGGAGAGGATCCGCTGCACCCGCAGGACAGGGAGTACATCGTCAAAGCCCCGCACGCCCCGGTCGGCCCGCAGATCGACCCGTTGGCCGGGACCCGTTCGGCCGACGACCCGCCCTGGGACGTGTATCTGACCGGCACGGTCTTCCTCGACATCATCTTCACCGGGCTCGACTGCGCCCCGGTGCGCGGGACGGAGTCCTGGGCCCGCGGCATGGGCTCCAGCCCGGGCGGCGTGGCCAACATGGCGACCGCGCTGGCCCGCCTGGGCCTGCGCACCTGCCTCGCCGCGGCGTTCGGCGACGACCACTACGGCGAGTACTGCTGGGACGTGCTGGAACAGGGCGAGGGCATCGACCTGACCCCGTCCCGCACCGTGCCCGGCTGGCACTCGCCGGTCACCGTCTCCATGGCCTACGAGGGCGAGCGCACCATGGTCTCCCACGGCCACGAGCCGCCCCCGGAGGAACCCGCCCCGGACTGCCCGCCCCGGGCACGGGCCGCCGTGGCCTCCCTGACACCCGGTCAGCACGCGCCCTGGATCGCGCAGAGCGCACGCCAGGGCACCCGTGTCTTCGCGGACGTCGGCTGGGACGACACCGGCGCCTGGGACCTGAAGGCCCTGGCCGACCTGGAGCACTGCGAGGCGTTCCTGCCCAACGCCGAGGAGGCGATGCGCTACACGCGCACCGACTGCCCCCGCACCGCCGCCCACGCGCTCACCGAGTACGTGCCGGTCGCGGTGGTCACCCTCGGCTCCGAGGGCGCCTACGCGGTGGACCGGCGCACCGGGGAGGCCGCCGAGGTGCCCGCCATCGCGGTGGACGCCCTGGACCCGACGGGGGCGGGCGACGTGTTCGTGGCCGGCTTCGTCACCGGCTCCCTGGCCGGCTGGCCGCTGGCCGACCGGCTGGCCTTCGCGGGCCTGACCGCCGCCCTGTCCGTGCAGGAGTTCGGCGGTTCGCTCTCGGCGCCCGACTGGTCGGAGATCGCCGCCTGGTGGCGCCGGGTGCAGTCCGTGGACGGGCAGGACCCGGAGGCGCTGCGCCGGTACGCCTTCCTCGACCGGCTGGTCTCGCAGGCGTGCCCCCAGCCGTGGCCGCGGCGCAGAGCCGTCCCCACCATCGGGTTCCGCCGCTCGGCCTGACACGGACCGCGCAGCACCCGAGGACCCCGTCCGCACGGCGCGTGCCCGGCCGTTGACAGGTGTCGTTTCCTGCTCGACCATCGGCGGAATCAAGCACGATGGCGCACCGTCGTCGTACCCGGACGGCGGTGCACGGGCTCCGGCACCTTCGAAGCACCACCTGACCCATGACTGCCTGACGAAGGACATGCGTCGTGCGCAGACCACCGCACAGCCCCCGAGTGCTCCTGACCACCCTCGCTCTCGCCCTGGTCGCCGCTCTCCCGGCCGCGCTGACCGCTCCCGAGCCGGCCCAGGCCCGCCCCCAGTCCCCGCCCCGGGCGCCGACCGGGACGACCGCCCGGCTCACCCGCACCGCCGACGACCTCACCCTGACCGTCCCGCCGAGCCGCAGCGCCCCCGGCTACCGGCTGCAGGTGACGACCGGACAACTCTCCTTCACCACCCTCCGGTCGGGCGGCACCGTCCTGGCCACCGCCTCCGGTGACACCGGCGCGCTGCGTTTCCGCACCGCCGGCACCTGGCACCACGCCACCCGGGTCACCGGCCACGCCTGGAAGGACGGCACCCTCACCCTCACCGCCGACACCACCGCACCGGGCGCCACGATCGAGGCCCGCGTGACCCCCTCGGCCGACCGCTACCAGCTGCGGTGGCGGGTCATCGGCGCCACCCCCGAACGGCTCGGCCTGGCCTGCGATCTGTCGTCCGCCGGTCACTGGTACGGCCATGGAGAGACCCAGACCCCGAACGGCGGCCCCGCCACCGACCAGCCCTGGCCGCTGGACAGCGGCGAGGTCGTGCACCCCGCCTTCGGCCCGGCCTCCTACTACATGATCGACCCGTTCTGGTACACCTCCCGTGCCACCGGCCTGCACGTGGACACCGGTCAGGTCATGGACGTGTCCCTCAACGAGGGCCAGGACGGCCTCGGCCGCTTCGACATCGAGTCCGCCGAGCCGTACAGGGCGACCGTCTTCGTGGAGTCCACGCCCCTGGACGTCTACCGCGACTACGTGGACCTCGTCGGCAGGCCCGCCAAGTCCGACGCCACCTACCGGCAGTACGCCGAACCCGTGTGGAACTCCTGGGCCCAGTTCTACACCCACGTCGACCAGGCGAAACTCCTCGACTACGCCCAGGACCTGCACGACCACGGCATCACCGGGCACGCCCTGCAGCTGGACGACAAGTGGGAGTCCGACTACGGCAACATGACCTTCGACCCGAAGGCGTACCCGGACCCGAAGGCCATGTCCGACACCATCCACGCCCTCGGCTTCGACTTCGGCCTGTGGGTCACCCTGTGGATCAACCTGGACTCCGACCAGTACCGCTACGCCGCCGACCACGGCTACCTGCTCAAGGACGCCGCCGACCCCGCCGAGCCCTGCACGGTCACCTGGTGGAACGGCACCGCCGGCATCGTCGACCTGGGCAACCCCGAGGCGCGGGCCTGGTACGAGGGCCGGCTGCGCACCCTCATGGACACCTACGGCGTCGACGGCCTGAAGTTCGACACCCGCTTCTTCGACGAGCGGTGCGCCCCGCACGAGGGCTACCGTCCCACCGACTATCAGCGGCTGGGCGCCGAACTCGCCGACGAGTACGACCTGCAGGGCGTCGGCATCCGCGTCCACTGGGACACCGCCGCCCACCGCGCCGGGTTCGTCACCCGCCAGCTCGACAAGGGCACCGGCTGGAACTCCCTGCGGGCCTCCGTCACCCAGAACCTCGCCATCTCCACGATCGGCTACCCCTTCGTCGCCACCGACATGATCGGCGGCTCCAGCCTCCAGCCGGCCCCGGCGAAGGAGGTCCTGGTCCGCTGGGCGCAGTCGGCCGCCCTGATGCCGCTGATGTACTCCTCCACGTCCCCCGTCGACACCGTCGACCCCACCACCGGCCGGCCGGTCGTCTACGACGAGGAGACCGTCGCCCTGTACCGCGAGGCCATCGCCCGGCACCAGCGCCTCGCCCCGTACATCTGGGACCAGGTTCAGCACAGCCTGAGGACCGGCGACCCGATCATGCGCCCGCTGTTCTTCGACTTCCCCGAGGACCGGGACACCTACACGATCGGCGACGAGTGGATGCTCGGCCCGGCCGTCCTGGCCGCCCCCCAGCTCGCCGACGCCTCCTCCCGTTCCGTCCACCTGCCCCCGGGCACCTGGTACGACGTGGCGCACCAGCGGACCGTCGCGGGCGGCCGGACCCTGACGTCCTACGCCACCCCGCTGGGCACGACCCCCGTCTTCGTGAGACTGGGCGCCGAGGGAGCCGACAAAGCCCTGCGCGCCCTGCGCTGACACACGGTGTCCGCACGCACGTGGACGGGGCCGCACCGGCCGGGCTCACGGCCGGTGCGGCCCCGGGCCGCCGTCGTGGGCGCAGCTCAGAAGCCGAGCTTGCGCAGCTGCTTGGGGTCGCGCTGCCAGTCCTTGGCCACCTTCACATGCAGGTCGAGGTAGACCGGGGTGCCCAGCAGGGCCTCGATCTGGCGGCGGGACTTGATGCCGACCTCCTTCAGCCGCTTGCCGCGCGGGCCGATGATGATGCCCTTCTGGCTGGGCCGCTCGATGTAGACGTTCGCGTGGATGTCGAGCAGCGGCTTGTCCTTGGGCCGGTCCGGGCGCGGCAGCATCTCCTCCACGACCACCGCGATGGAGTGCGGCAGCTCGTCCCGCACGCCCTCCAGCGCGGCCTCGCGGATCAGCTCCGCCACCATCACCTGCTCGGGCTCGTCGGTCAGATCGCCCTCGGGGTACAGGGCGGGGCCCTCCGGCAGCAGCGGGATCAGCAGGTCGGCGAGCAGATCCACCTGCTTGTTGGCGGTCGCCGACACCGGCACGATCTCTTTCCAGTCGATGCCCAGCTCCTTGCCGAGCCGGTCGACCGCGATCAGCTGTTCGGCCAGGGCCTTGGAGTCCACCAGGTCCGTCTTGGTGACCACCGCGATCTTCGGGGTGCGTTTGATGCCGGCCAGTTCCTTGGCGATGAAGCGGTCACCGGGGCCGATCTTCTGGTCGGCGGGCAGGCAGAAGCCGATCACGTCGACCTCCGCCCACGTGGTGCGCACCACGTCGTTCAGCCGCTCGCCCAGCAGGGTGCGCGGCTTGTGCAGGCCCGGGGTGTCCACCAGGATCAGCTGCGCGTCGGGCCGGTGCACGATGCCCCGCACGGTGTGCCGGGTCGTCTGCGGCCGGTTCGAGGTGATCGCCACCTTCTGCCCGACCAGAGCGTTCGTGAGGGTGGACTTGCCCGCGTTGGGCCGGCCCACGAAACAGGCGAAGCCGGCCCGGTGGACAGCCTCGGTGGACTGCTCGGATGACTGGGTGCGAACGCTCATGGCGCCCATTCTCCCTGATCGACGACGCCCTGCCGTACCCCGATCCGCGCCGGGGCCCCGGACAGGGCGCCGTGGACGTGTCCGTGCCGCCGGTCCGCCCGCCGCAGGGTCCCGGGATGTGACCGGAAACGCACGCGGGACGGGCCGTGGGACGGGGATGCCCGGCGGGGTTACTCGGCCGCGCCCGCCGGCCGGGTGAGTTTGACCGTGCCGTCCGGTCCGGCCAGCAGCACCGGTGTCTCGGGGCCGCCCAGGTCCCCGACGGCGGCCCGGTCCTCGGCGGCGATGTCCTCCGTCTCGCTCACCACGGCCGCCGCCTCCAGCGAGCCGGCCCCGGACGCCACGGCCATCGCCACGGCCGTCTGCAGCGCGGTCAGCTTCAGCGAGGGCAGCTGCACCGACCCGGCGGCGTAGGTGCGCCCGGTCTCGTCCCGCACGGCCGCGCCCTCGGGCACACCGTTGCGGGCCCGCACCGAACGGGCCAGGGTGACGATCTTGCGGTCCTCGGGGGCGAGCCCGTTGCTGTCAGTCATGATCCGAGCATACGAAGGCACGCCGGCCGCGACGCAGCCGAGGGCGCCCCCGGGGCGACGGGAGCCGCGGCGTGCGCGGGTCGCCCTGCGGAGGAGGTCCTCCGGGGGCGGTCTCACGGGCGGTGCTCAGGGGCGCTCTCTCAGGGGCGGTCGAGCCGCAGCCGCTGGGCACGCGGCAACCCGGCCACCACCAGGTCGTAGGAGTCCTCCACCAGCTCGCGGACCAGCCGGTCGGGCAGCGAGCCGTCGACCGTCACCGTGTTCCAGTGCCGCTTGTTCATGTGCCAGCCCGGAACGATCAGCCCCGGGTGCGTGGCGCGCAGCCGGACCGCCTCCTCCGGGTCGCACTTGAGGTTCACCGTCAGCGGCCGCGCATCCAGCGCCGTCAGGGCGAACATCTTGCCGAGCACCTTGAACACGGACAGCTCGGGGCCGAACGGGAACTCCTCCACGGCCGCGTCGAACGACAGGCACAGATCACGCAGTGTCTTCGGTGTCACTCCGGCTTGTCCTCGTCCCCCGGGAGCGCGGCCGGCACGGGCACCGGCTCCACCAGCACCGTGGCGATCTTGTTGCGCCGTCCGGCGGCGGCCTCGGCGGTCAGCCGCAGCTTCCGCCCGTCCGGCAGGGCGACCACCGAGGAGGCGCCGGCGATCGGCACCCGGCCCAGGGCCTTGGCGAGCAGGCCGCCGACCGTCTCCACGTCCTCGTCGTCGTACTCCTCCAGGCCGTACAGCTCGCCCAGGTCGCCGATGCCGAGGCGGGCGGTGACCCGGTGGCGGCCGTCGCCGAGGTCCTGCACCGGAGGCAGCTCCCGGTCGTACTCGTCGGTGATCTCACCGACGATCTCCTCCAGGATGTCCTCGATGGTGACGATGCCGGCCGTGCCGCCGTACTCGTCGATGACCACGGCGACGTGATTGCGCTCCTTCTGCATCTCGCGCAGCAGGTCACCGGCGTTCTTGGTGTCGGGTACGAACACCGCCGGGCGCATCACGGTGGACACCAGCTCGCTCTCCGCCTCCCGGCTGATGTGGGTGCGGCGGGCCAGGTCCTTCAGATAGACGATGCCGACGATGTCGTCCTCGCCGTCCCCGGTGACCGGGATGCGCGAGAAGCCCGAGCGCAGCGCCAGGGTGAGGGCCTGGCGGACGGTCTTGAACCGTTCGATGACCACCAGGTCGGTGCGCGGCACCATCACCTCGCGCACCAGCGTGTCGCCCAGCTCGAAGACCGAGTGCACCATGCGGCGCTCCTCGTCCTCGATCAGCGACTGCTTCTCCGCCAGGTCCACCAGGGCGCGCAGCTCCGCCTCCGAGGCGAACGGGCCGTGCCGGAAACCCTTGCCCGGGGTGAGCGCGTTGCCGAGGAGGATGAGCAGCGACGGGATCGGGCCCATGATCCGCGCCAGCGGCACCAGGACGTACGCCGCGACGGTCGCCGTGGTCAGCGGATGCTGGCGGCCGATGGTGCGCGGGGACACGCCGACGGCCACGTACGACACCAGCACCATGACCGCGATGGCGACCACCAGCGCCTGCGCCGTGCCGGGGAAGGCCTCCAGGCAGGCGTAGGTCACCAGTGCCGCCGCGGCCATCTCGCAGGCCACGCGCACCAGCAGCGCGACGTTCAGATAGCGGGTCGGGTCGGCGGCGACCTTGGCCAGCCGGGCACTGCCGCGGCGGCCGGACTTCACCGCCTCCTCGGCGCGGAAACTGGACACGCGGGCCAGGCCGGCCTCCGCACAGGCGGCGAGCCAGGCGACGACGACCAGCGCGACCGCGCCGATCACGATCTGCGGGTTCATCGCCGGGCGCCTCAGGTGACGGTGGGCGCCGGGGACGGGCCGGTCAGGCCGCGCTCGGCCCGCCATCCGTCGACGATGGCGGCCTGCAGGCCGAACATCTCGGCCCGCTCGTCCGGCTCCTCGTGGTCGTAGCCGAGCAGATGCAGCACACCGTGCACGGTGAGCAGCTGCAGCTCCTCGTCCATGGAGTGCCGCGTGGGCGCCTCGGCGCCCTGCTTGGCGGCCACCTCGGGGCACAGCACGATGTCGCCGAGCAGGCCCTGCGGGGGCTCGTCGTCGTCCTTCGACGGCGGACGCAGCTCGTCCATGGGGAAGGACATGACATCGGTGGGTCCCGGCAGGTCCATCCACTGCACGTGCAGCTGCTCCATGGCGTCGGCGTCCACCACGATCACCGACAGCTCCGACAGCGGGTGGATGCGCATCCGCGCGAGGGCGTACCGGGCGATGTCGAGGATCGCCTGTTCGTCGACCTCGATGCCGGACTCGTTGTTGACGTCGATCGACATGGTCGTGCTGGTCTACTTCCCCTTGTGCCCGTGCCCGTGCCCCTGCGCGGCCCTGCCGTGGCCCGTGGGCTTCGGCGCGCCGTTCTCGGTGCCGTGCGTGCTGTCGTACCTCTCGTACGCGTCGACGATACGGCCCACGAGCTTGTGCCGTACGACGTCGTGCGACGACAGCCGGGCGAAGTGGACGTCCTCGACGCCCTCCAGGATCTCCTGCACCTGGCGCAGACCGCTCTTGGTGCCGCCTGGCAGGTCGACCTGCGTCACGTCACCGGTGATCACGATCTTGGAGTCGAAGCCGAGCCGGGTGAGGAACATCTTCATCTGCTCGGGCGAGGTGTTCTGCGCCTCGTCGAGGATGATGAAGGCGTCGTTGAGCGTGCGCCCGCGCATGTAGGCCAGCGGAGCGACCTCGATCGTCCCCGCGGCCATCAGCCGGGGGATCGAGTCCGGGTCGATCATGTCGTGCAGCGCGTCGTACAGCGGACGCAGATAGGGGTCGATCTTCTCGTACAGCGTGCCGGGCAGGAAGCCCAGGCGCTCGCCGGCCTCGACCGCCGGGCGGGTCAGGATGATCCGGTTGACCTGCTTGGACTGCAGGGCCTGCACCGCCTTGGCCATGGCCAGGTAGGTCTTGCCGGTGCCGGCGGGCCCGATGCCGAAGACGACCGTGTGCTTGTCGATGGCGTCGACGTAACGCTTCTGGTTCAGCGTCTTGGGGCGGATCGTGCGGCCGCGCGAGGACAGGATGTTCTGGGTGAGCACCTCGGCCGGGGTCTCGTGACCGTCGCTCTCGCCGTTCTCGCTTGCCCTGAGCATGGCGATCGAGCGTTCCACCGCGTCCTCCGTCATCGGCTGCCCGGTGCGCAGCACCAGCATCATCTCGTCGAACACACGCGAGATGAGGGCGACGTCGGCGGGGTCGCCCGTCGCGCTGATCTCGTTGCCCCGGACATGGATGTCGGCCGCCGGGAAGGCCTTCTCGATCACGCGCAGGAGGGAGTCGCCGGAACCCAGCACGGTCACCATGGGGTGCTGGGCGGGGACGGTGAACTGTGCTCTCGCCTGCCCCTGCGCGGGGGTGTTTGCTGCGGGTGTCTGAGTCATGGGCCGGCGCTTAAGGCCTGCGATTCCTCCTCGTCACGGCCGCATCGCTGAGGGCGGCCTCGCGCTTCCCAGGGTACGACGGGGTACTGAGGTCGTCGTAGGCAGTTCCGTCCGGGACCGTGACGGCACGTACGGTGACGAACCGGTCACCCGGCCTCACGGGATCAGCCGCCCGGCGGGGGCGGGACCCGGCTGATGCGCGGCCGTCCGAAAGCCTCGCTGCCGGTGCGCACCGCCCGGGGCGGGGACCGCCCTGGAGCGGCTACGGCGTCCGGGCTACCGGCGCCGTCAGGTCCTGCAGGCCCACCACCCGCAGCAGCTGCAGCTTCTCGTGGGCGTCGGTGCCGGGGCGGGCGGTGTGCACGACCAGCTGCTGGGTGTGCTCCAGGTGGGCCAGGACCTCGCAGTCCAGCTCCAGCACGCCGACCAGCGGGTGCCGGAAGCGTTTGACCGAGGCGCGCCGGACGGCGACCTCGTGCTCGTCCCACAGCCGCGCGAACTCCTCGCTCGCGGCCCGCAGCTCGGTGACCAGGGCGGCGGGCTCCGGGTCCTCCGGGCGGGCCGCGGTCACCGCCCGCAGGCTCGCCACCTGCTCGCGGGCCCGCTGCGGGCGGTCCTCGGCCGGGAAGGTCTCCTGCGCCCGGGGGTCCAGGAAGAACCGGCGGATGAGATTGCGCTCGCAAGGCGGCAGGGCCATGAGGTCACCGCTGAGCACGCGGGACATCGCGTTCTGCGCCAGCACCTCGCCGCAGTCGGTGGCCACCATCGCCGGAGCGTCGTGCAGCCGGTCGAGGACCAGCAGCAGCCCCGGGCGCACGTGCCGGCTCGTCGTCTCCCGGCGCGGCGGCTGCTCCCCGGTCAGGTGGAAGAGATGGTCGCGTTCGTCCTCCGTCAGGCGCAGTGCGCGGGCCAGCGCGCTCAGCATCTGCCGCGAGGGGCGCGGGCCCCGGGACTGCTCCAGGCGCGTGTAGTAGTCCACGGACATCCCGGCCAGCTGGGCCACCTCCTCGCGACGCAGGCCCGGCGTGCGGCGGCGGGCGCCGGCGGCGAGGCCCACGTCCGAAGGGGCCAGGCGGGCCCGGCTGCGGCGCAGGAAGTCGGCGAGTTCGGCTCGGTCCACCCCTCAAGGATGGGCCCGCCCGCCGGGCGCAACCAGGGATCGCGGGTCCCCGGACGAGGAGGTCTCTGCCGCCCGCCGCCCGCGCCGCCGACGGTGGAGGGGCGAGCAGGACGGTCCTGCGAGAGGAGCACATCATGCTGACCCTGGTGACCGGGACGACGGGACAGGTGGGACGGCGGTTCGTGCCCAGGCTGCTGGCGCAGCGGCAGCCGGGTGAACACGTGCGGGTGCTGGTGCGGGACGAGGCCCGGGGCGCCCGCTTCGCCGAGCTGGGCGCGCAGGTCGCCGTGGGGGACCTGCGCGACGAGGAGACCCTCGGCACGGTGCTGGCCGGGGTGGACGCGGTGGTGAACGTCGCGGCCGCCTTCCGCGGGGTGCCCGAGGAGGAGATGTGGGCGGTCAACCGGGACGCCGCGGTGGCGCTCGGCCGGGCCGCGCAGAAGGCCGGGGTGGCGCGGTTCGTGCAGGTCAGCACGAACAACGTCTACGGCACCGGCCGCGGGCGTCCGCTGGTCGAGGACGACGAGAGCAGGCCCGGCGGGCCCCTGTGGGGCGCGTACCCGGCCTCCAAGCTCGAGGCCGAGCGGGCGCTGCTGGCGACCGAGGGCCTGGACGTGCGCATCGCCCGGCTGCCGTTCGTCTACGGCGAGGGCGACCCGCACCTGAGGAACGTGATGGCCTGGGCGCCGCGCTGGGCCCCGCAGCAGCGGCTGCACATGGCCCACCACGCGGACGTCGCGCAGGCCCTGATGCGGCTGCTGTACGCGCCCGGCATCGCGGGCCGCATCTACAACGTCGGCGACGACGCGCCCGTCACCACCGTCGAGCTGTACCGGCTCAACGGCATGGAGGTGCCCGACGAGCTGTACGACAACACCGACCCCGACCCCTGGCACACCATCGTGGACACCCGGCGCATCCGCCGCGAACTCGGCTTCCGGCCGATCCACCCGAGCGTGTACACCGCCCGGGAGGCCGGGGCGCTGTGACCGGGGCCGGGGCCGGTCAGCCGGTCCGGCCGGCCGCCTGCCGCTGGGCCCGCAGCTGGTCGCGGTACCAGCGGTAGGAGGCCTTCGGGGTGCGCCGCCGGGTGGCGAAGTCCACGTGCACCAACCCGAAGCGGCGCGCGTAGCCCTCCGCCCATTCGAAGTTGTCCAGCAGGGACCACACGAAGTAGCCGCGCACGTCCACGCCCGCCTGGAGCGCCCGGTGCAGGGCGCGGATGTGGCCGTCCAGGTAGGCGATGCGCGCGCGGTCGTCGAGGCCGTCGCCGGAGCAGCCGTTCTCGGTGACGACGACGGGCGGGAGACGCTCGCCGTAGCGGTCGCGGAAGGCGGTCAGCAGCTCGGTGAGGCCCTCGGGGACCACCGGCCAGCCGGAGTCCGTCACCGGGACGCCCTCGATCCGCCGCACGGTGAACGGCAGCCCGGCCGGGAGCGTCACCCCGCCGAACGCGGTGTCCGTGCCCTGCGGGGCGCCCACCCGGGTCGGCGCGTAGTAGTTCACGCCGTACCAGTCGACCGGCTCGGAGATCACCTCCAGATCGGCTTCCACGTCCCCCGTGTCGCCCGGCATCAGATCCCCGAGGCCCTCGGGGTACCGCCCCAGCAGCACGGGGTCGGCGAAGAGGCGGTTGAGCAGCAGGTCGTACAGGCCGGCCGCCTCGGTGTCGGCCGGTTCGGGCGAGGCGGGCCAGGTCGGGCCGTGCGAGTTGGCGATGCCGATGTCCGTGGCGCCGGCCGCGCGCAGCGCCCGGACCGCGAGGCCGTGGGCGAGCAGCTGGTGGTGGGCGACGGGCAACGCGTCGAACATCAGCTGCCGGCCGGGCGCGTGCACGCCCAGCGCGTGGCCGAGCAGGGTGTGCTCGGCGGGCTCGTTGAGGGTGATCCAGGTGCGGACGCGGTCGCCGAGCCGCTCGGCGACCAGCGACACGTACCGCGCGAACCGCTCGGCCGTCTCCCGCTCCAGCCAGTCCAGGCCGAGGGGCAGGTCCCAGTGGAAGAGGGTCACCACGGGCCGGACGCCCGCCGCGCACAGCTCGTCCACGAGACGGTCGTAGAAGTCCAGACCCCCGGGGGAGTTCACCCGCGGCCAGGACACGGAGAAGCGGTAGGCGTCCACGCCCAGGCCGGCCAGCAGGGCCACGTCCTCCCGGTAGCGGTGGTAGTGGTCGCAGGCCACGGCCGCGGTCGAACCGTCCTTGATCCGCCCCGGTTCGGCGCTGAAGCGGTCCCACACGGACGGCTCCCGCTCCGTCGCCGCACCCTCGATCTGGTGCGCGGAGGTGGACACCCCCCACAGGAAACCGGGCGGGAACGCGGGCAGCCGCGATGTCCGGGGCACCGGGTCCGTCGCCATGCGCGGATCATCCGCACCGCGGTGGGCGATGTCAACGCCCCGGCACCGGCCGGGACCTCAGGCCCCCTCGCGCAGCACCCGGGTGATCAGCCGGCGCTGCTCGTCGGAGAGATGCGGATCGGCGACATGCACCGTCCGCCCGTCCACGGTGATCTCGTAGTGGAAGCCGTCCGGGACACCGGACGACGGCGTGCCCCGCCCGGCGGCCAGGGCCTGCTCGGCCAGGGCGTGCCACTCGGCGGCGTCCGGGCGGCCCGCGGTGTCCACCTCGCCGCGCCGCTCGATGCCCGCGAAACCGCCCGTCCGCCTCACGTGAATCCGCATGGTTGCCTGTCTACCCCGTCGCGCGGAGATCCGAAGCCGTGCGCAGGGCCCTGACCGGGCCGGGCCCGACAGCACCCTCACGACGCGGGTACCTTGACCTCCTCCCAGGCCTTCTTCACCGCCTGCAGCTCGTCGCCCGTGCCGTACCGCTCCCGGGCCGCCTTGACGGTGAGCGCCGCGAAGTCCGCGAACTGGGCGTCCTCCTGCAGCTCGCCGCCGGTCAGCACGTCGTACCAGATCTGCCCGGCCCGCTCCCAGGCGTGCCCGCCGAGCGCGGTGGCGACCAGGTAGAAGGCGTGGTTGGGGATGCCGGAGTTGAGGTGCACGCCGCCGTTGTCGCTGCCGGTGTGGACGTAGTCGTCCATGGTGGCCGGCTGCGGGTCCTTGCCGAGCACGTCGTCGTCGTAGGCCGTGCCCGGCGCCTTCATGGAGCGCAGGGCGGTGCCGGTCACGCGCGGGGCGAGCAGGCCCGCGCCGATCAGCCAGTCGGCCTCGGCGGCGGTCTGCCCGAGGGTGTACTGCTTGATCAGCGAGCCGAACACGTCGGAGACCGACTCGTTCAGCGCGCCGGACTGGCCGAAGTAGGCGAGGTTCGCGGTGTGCTGGGTGACGCCGTGGGCCAGCTCGTGGCCGATGACGTCGACGGGGATGGTGAAGTCGAGGAAGATCTCGCCGTCTCCGTCGCCGAACACCATCTGCTCGCCGTTCCAGAAGGCGTTGTCGTACTTCTCGTCGTAGTGCACGGTCGCCCGCAGCGGCAGTCCGCGGCCGTCGATGGAGTCGCGTCCGTACACCGACCAGAACAGCTCGTAGGTCGCGCCGAGGCCGGAGTAGGCGCGGTTGACCGAGGCGTCGGAGCCGGGCTGCTGGCCCTCGCCGCGGACCTTGGTGCCCGGCAGGTCGGTGCCGTGGTGGGCGTCGTAGATCGTGCGGTCGGGCTGCCCGGCCCGGGCGGCGACGGGCGCGACGGGCGCGGCGGCGGTGCGTGCGCCGGCGACGGTGGTCAGCCGGCGCCGGGTGCGCTCCAGCGCGTCGCGCTCCAGGCTGCGGCGGGCCGGCTCGGACAGCGCGGGATCGTCGTGGCGCGCCAGGCGGTCGAGCACGTGGGGCGGCACGATCGTGCAGAAGACGGGCTCAAGGCCCCCGTGAGTGGTCATGCTTCGCACGATCGCACCCTGTCACTGTCTTGTCACCACCCGCAACCAGGATGGGGGAAATATCAGGGAACGGACGCGATGAAGAAGAGGCGGGTGAGGGCGGAAAACGACCGCAGTGCGTGAGGTTCCGCACTTTTTACCCGATTTATTCCTCCGGTTTCGCATACTGGAACGCACCCTCGCGGCCGGACACGGCTGAGCTAGGCTGCGCAGCACCATGAGTCACGGGCTGCTTCTCCTTAGCTGCCGCGGCGAGGGTCTGCAGTCGTAAGGCCGACCCCCTCCCCGCGGAGCTTCGTGTTTGCGCCGTCGGCCGTCCCATCCGGCACCGCTTGTCAGCGGAACTCACGAGGAGCCCACGCCCCATGGCGAACCGCCAGCAGCCCAGTTCCATGCCGATCCACAAGTACGGCCGCTACGAGCAGGTCGACATCCCCGACCGCACCTGGCCCGACCAGCGGATCACCCAGGCGCCCCGCTGGCTGTCCACCGACCTGCGGGACGGCAACCAGGCCCTGATCGACCCGATGTCGCCCGCCCGCAAGCGCGCGATGTTCGACATGCTCGTCGCGATGGGCTACAAGGAGATCGAGGTCGGCTTCCCCGCCTCCGGTCAGACCGACTACGACTTCGTGCGCTCCATCATCGAGGAAGAGGGCGCGATCCCGGACGACGTCACCATCTCCGTGCTGACCCAGGCCCGCGAGGACCTGATCGAGCGGACGGTGGAGTCCCTCAAGGGTGCCCGGCGCGCCACGGTCCACCTGTACAACGCCACCGCCCCGGTCTTCCGCCGGGTCGTCTTCCGCGGCTCCCGAGAGGACATCAAGCAGATCGCCGTGGACGGCACCCGCCTGGTGATGGAGTACGCCGAGAAGCTGCTCGGCGAGGAGACCGAGTTCGGCTACCAGTACTCGCCGGAGATCTTCACCGACACCGAGCTGGACTTCGCCCTGGAGGTCTGCGAGGCGGTCATGGACGTCTGGCAGCCCGGCCCGGACCGCGAGATCATCCTGAACCTGCCCGCGACCGTGGAGCGTTCCACGCCCTCCACCTACGCGGACCGCTTCGAGTGGATGCACCGCCACCTGTCCCGCCGCGAGTACATCTGCCTGTCCGCCCACCCGCACAACGACCGCGGCACCGCCGTGGCCGCGGCCGAGCTGGCGGTCATGGCCGGCGCCGACCGCGTCGAGGGCTGCCTGTTCGGGCAGGGCGAGCGCACCGGCAACGTCGACCTGGTCACCCTGGGGATGAACCTGTTCTCGCAGGGCGTCGACCCGCAGATCGACTTCTCCGACATCGACGAGATCCGTCGCACGTGGGAGTACTGCAACCAGATGGAGGTCCACCCGCGCCACCCGTACGTGGGCGACCTCGTCTACACGTCCTTCTCCGGCTCCCACCAGGACGCCATCAAGAAGGGCTTCGACGCCATGGAGGCCGAGGCGAAGGCCAAGGGCGTCAGCGTCGACGACCTGCAGTGGGAGGTGCCCTACCTGCCCATCGACCCCAAGGACGTCGGCCGCTCCTACGAGGCCGTCATCCGCGTCAACTCCCAGTCCGGCAAGGGCGGCATCTCCTACGTCCTGAAGAACGACCACAAGCTGGACCTGCCGCGCCGGATGCAGATCGAGTTCTCGAAGATCATCCAGGCGAAGACGGACGCCGAGGGCGGCGAGATCACGCCGCAGGAGATCTGGGCGGTCTTCCAGGACGAGTACCTGCCCAACCCGGACAACCCCTGGGGCCGCATCCAGCTCAAGGAGGGCCAGTCCACCACCGGCAGCGACGGTGTGGACACGCTCACGGTGGAGGCCACGGTCGACGGCGAGGACGTCGTCCTGACCGGCTCCGGCAACGGTCCGATCTCCGCCTTCTTCGACGCGCTGCAGTCCGTCGGCGTCGACGTACGGCTGCTGGACTACCAGGAGCACACGATGAGCGAGGGCGCCTCGGCGCAGGCCGCCTCCTACATCGAGTGCGCGATCGGCGACAAGGTCCTGTGGGGCATCGGCATCGATGCGAACACGACACGTGCGTCGCTGAAGGCGGTCGTCTCGGCCGTCAACCGCGCGTCGCGCTGACCGCTCCCACCGGCGGTTTCGGGGCCCCGGCCGCACCTCGCGGTGTCCGGGGCCCTTCCCCGTGCACGTCGGATACCGGCCAGGTCACGGAAAGGTCTCGTCCGAGGTGCTGACGGGGTCTGCCGATGTGGCTAACATCACGCCCACGCGGCGATGGTGCCGTGGGTTACGGAGGTGCGACGTGCTGCCAGTACGGGGACGAAACGGCCGTGCCACCCGGTTTGCCCGCCTCATGGGCACCCGCATCGCGTGGACCTGCGTCGGCGACGGCGAGTTCTTCTGCCCGGGGTGCGGGGGCGACCGCAACTACCAGCGGCTGAGCGGACGACGCCGCTTCACCGTGCTCGGGATGCCGCTGCTGCCGCGCGGCACCACCGGGCCGGTCGTGGCGTGCGCCGCCTGCGGCGGCCACTTCGGGCCCGACACCCTGGACCACCCGACCACCTCCCGCTTCTCCGCGATGCTGCGCGACGCCGTGCACACCATCGCCCTGGCGATGCTCTGTGCCGGCGGCACCTCCTCGCGCACCGCCCTGGAGACCGCCGCGTCCGCCGCCCGCGCGGCCGGTGTCGCCGACTGCACCGAGGAGCAGCTGGCCGCACTGGTCGAGGCGCTCGCCGCGGACACCGGCCGCGCCTACGAGAGCCGGCCCTGCGCGGCGGGGCTGACCATAGAGCTGCACGAGGCCCTGGACCCGCTGGCCCCGCACCTGGCACCGGCCGGCCGGGAGTCCCTCCTGCTCCAGGCCGCCCGCATCGCCCTGGCCGACGGCCCCTACACCCCCGCCGAGCACGACGCCCTCACCACCATCGGCACCGCCCTGACCCTGCCGTCCGGCGACGTGACCCGGCTGCTGGCGGCGGCCCGCACCCCGTCCTGACACACGCACGCCCGCACGCCGGTCCCGCCCGGCTCTCCGCCGGGGCACGGCGTCCCGACACGGGCCCGCCCGCCGGTGGCGCCCCGCTGTCCTACGGGGCCCGGCGGCGCGCTCACCCCTGCGGGGCGGCGGCCCGTGCGGCCAGGTCCAGGCGCAGGATCCGGCGGTCCATGCCGGGGCCGAAGTAGTCGCGGCGCAGGCCTCCGTCGGGCCCCTCGGGGCGGAAGCCCAGCGAACGGTAGAGCAGGAGGGCGGCGCGGTTGCCGGGCTCCACGGTGAGCCGGACCTCCTCGATGCCGCTGCGCCGCAGCCGGTCGAGGATCGCCACCATGAGTTCGCGGCCCAGCCCGTGACGGCGGCGGTCGTGGGCCACGCCCAGGCCCAGGATCCAGCTGTCCGCCCGCAGGGCCGAGGTCCCGGCCAGCACATAGCCGCGCAGACGGCCGGTGCCGTCGTCGAGCACCAGGAAGTGCTCGGCGTACATGTCGAACAGCTGGCGCAGCAGGAAAGCGGGGTAGGCGACCTCCCCGAAGACCTCCTGGTCCAGTCGGCGCAGCTCCGGCAGGTCGGACTCGCGCGCAGTCCGCGGGACGAGCCGGGCCGTGTCCGGCCTCGCGGGCGCACCGGGACGTGCCTGCGGTCCGTCGTCTCTGGAGAAGCGTTTCAGCGGCTCTGCGGTCATGCCACCCACCCCCGGTGAGGACGTGCGGAACATGCGGACGTCAACGTGAAGGGCACCTGCGCGATACGCCCGAAGGGAGGAGTGAACCGTGGTGGCGTCGGCGGCACCTGCCGACCAGCGTGAGCCCACAACCCCCTGCTCGCAAGGGTGGCGCGCGGTCCGGTGCCGTGCGCCGAGGCGCTCCGCGACGCTTCCGGTGCGCCGGGAACGACGCATTCCCGGCTGTCTGTCCGTGCCCTCGCGACCTACCGTGCAGGGTGAGGCGGTGTTCCGTCCCGGACCGCCGACACCCCCGGGGGGTTCCGCAGGCCTGCCCGCGCGACTCCCGAGACGAATGGACGCGGCAGGGTGATGATGGACCGCAACGCTGACGCACCGTGGTCGGAGTTCGACCCCGA
Source organism: Streptomyces thermoviolaceus (assembly GCF_045209695.1). NCBI lineage: Bacteria > Bacillati > Actinomycetota > Actinomycetes > Kitasatosporales > Streptomycetaceae > Streptomyces > Streptomyces thermoviolaceus. Next base: position 4,238,182 of record NZ_CP109280.1, read on the forward strand.
GGTGTACGTCGACAACAACTACCGCACCCCCCTGGAAGTGGACCTGAAGATCGTGCGGTTGCTGCGCGACCACTTCAGCCGCTGTTTCGCCGCCGCGGCCCCGCGGTCGGCCAGAGGGGTCGACGTCGGCGCCGGTGCCAACCTGTATCCCGCGCTGTCCATGCTGCCCTGGTGCGAGAAGATCCTGCTGCTGGAGTACGCGCCGCCGAACGTCGCCTACCTGGAGCGCCAGACCGCTCCCGGAGGACTCGATGCGACCTGGGACGCCTTCTGGGAGGAGCTGTGCCAGGCTCCCGCCTACCGTGGCATCGACCCGCACACCGAGGTCGGCCAGATCGTCCGGGTGGAGCGGGCCAATCTCTTCGACCTGAACGGTCAACGACGCTGGGACGTCGGGACGATGTTCTTCGTCGCCGACTCGATGTCCGAGGACGCCGAGGAGTTCCGGCAGGGCGTGCACTGCTTCATGAACGCCCTGGACGCATCGGCACCCTTCGCCGTCGCCTTCATGAAGCAGTCGCAGGGATACCAGGTGGGCGAACACCGCTACCCGGCCTACCCGGTGGACGCACACCGGGCCCGGCAGAGCCTTCAGCCGTACGCCGCGGAACTGGAGATCCACGATCTGCGGCACACGGTGCGCCCGGGACACGAGGGGATCCTGCTGGCCCTGGGACGACGCAACTCGGCGGGTGGCTCCAGCTGACAGCTGTTCCTCCGGCACGAGCGATTGCCACGGCCCGGGAGCGGGGACGATGACTGGACACAGCGCAACGAGATCTGTGCGAGGGGTTCGGGGATGCAGATCAAGCCGCGTCAGCATCTGCTGGACATCTGGCGGGCCGTGGCCCGCCACTCGTTCGACGACGGCAAGTTCCAATGGCGGGACGGCGACGGGCTGAGCAGCGTCGCCGACGCCGAGCGTCTGCTGTGCCTGCTCTACCCCGCGACCGAGGTCCCCGCGTTCCGGCTCGACCAGCCCGACACCACCGAACGGGACATGCTGCGCGCCCTGGAGAGCGTCGGCACCCGTCTGGAGATCCCCCCGAACCTGATCTCCGCGCTCACCCAGTTCATGCGCACCCACACCGGCCCGGACGACAGCCCCACCTTCGCCGGCGGCCACTACTTCAAGACCGCCGACCCGTCCGTGCCGCTGACCCACGAGCAGGCCCAGCTGGGCGTGGTGGACTCCTACTCGATGTCCGTCACGCTGTGCCTGGCCACCCTCGGCTTCCTCAAGGTCTACGAGACCACCACCGGCCGCCCCGAGGTGCACCGGGCGATCGCCGAGCTGCGCGAGGCCACCAGCACCCGGCTGACCGCGGCGATGATCAGCCTGCTGCGCTCCTTCACCGTCAACGTCTTCGACGCCGAGTCCGAACAGGGCCGGCGCCTGATCGACCTCCTCGGACAGCGCAGACAGTCCGACCGGGCGGTGCTGCAGCAGTTCTCCCGCGGCTTCCGTCAGCTGCGCGCCACCATCATCGAGAGCCTCACCCGCGGCATCGAGGTGGACGAGTCCATCCGCGACGAGAGCCAGCTCTTCGAGTGCGGCTGGGCCTGGGGCATCGTGCGCGACGCGCCGAAGGTCACCGACTTCCCCGGGCAGCCCGACGGCATCGCCGACCGGGTGCCCTATGTGTACTTCACCGTCGTCGCCCTGGACGGCATCCAGGACCTGTTCTCCGAGCGCACCCTCACCCTGGGCCTGCTCGACGCCGACCAGCAACGGCTCGCCGAGGCGCTGCGGCTGCGCTGGGAGCTGAGCCAGCAGTACTGGTCCACCGTGGCCCGGTTCGGCGGCGAACGGTGGCCCCTGGAGGACCTGCCCTGGCAGACCACCGGCCTCAGGCTGGAGTCCGAGTACTTCTCGCTGACCGTCGCCGCCATCCTCGTGCACGACCTGCTCCGCCGCAGGGCCACCGACGACGACCTCACCCGCACCGTCGCCATCATGGAACGCCTCGCCGACCGCGGCCGGATCACCAGCCGTATGACGTTCCGGGACCCGGCCGTCGGCCTGCACCTTCCCGGCGTGCTGATGCCGCTGGCCGGCTCCGAGCGCTCCGGCGGCCCGCTGCAGTGGCGGATGACGGACTACTCCGCGCAGCTGCTCAAACGGACCGTCCAGCTGGCCGCGCTGTCGCGGAACATCGACGCCCAGGACAGGCTGCTGCGACTGGCCGAGCAGATCTTCGAACACCTGTGGAAGCGGCGGATCGAGGAGGGCGAGGGCACCGGGCTGTGGGACGACTTGAGCATCGTCTACCCCGATGTGCGCAACGGCCCGCGGATGTCCTGGAGCATCACCGAGCGCGTCATCGAATGCCTGGTGGCCGCCCGCGGCCTGTACGAACAGCAGCCGATCCGCAGCCCGGAGCTGGCCCAGCTGGCTAGGGAGATGCTCAACGAGGCCACCCACCTGTTCGGCAAGGAGCAGCTCCAGGCCGCCGTCGGCACCGACGGCAGCCGCAGCCGTGCCATGCGCAGCATCGAGAGCCGTCTGGACCACGCCCGCCGCCTCCTCGACGAGCGGCCCGCCACCGCCTTCGCCCTGGCCCTGCCGGTGCTGCAGGAACTCGACACCCTGGCCCAGGCCAGAAGCGCCGCCGCACAGGAGGTGTGAGCCGTGCTCGTCTTCGCCGCCTCCGACAAGGGAGGCACGGGCCGCTCGGTCACCAGCGCCAACCTGGCCTACCAGCGGGCCCTGGCCGGCGACCATGTGGCGTACGTGGACTTCGACTTCGGCTCGCCGACGGCCGCCGCCGTGTTCGACGTGCCCGCCGCGATGCGCGGCATCGAGGACCGCGGTCTGCACAGCTACCTGGAGGGCGAGGTCGCCGAACCCGCCCGGATCGACGTGTGGCGGCAGACCGAGCACCAGCTGCTGCGCACCCGGCCCAACCAGTCCGGCCGCCTGGTCCTGCTGCCCGGCGACGCCGGCGGCGGCGAGTTCGCCACCGGGGAGGACGCCCTTCAACGCTGCATCGACCTGCTGCTCAGGCTGCACAGCGAATTCGACGTGATCATGGTGGACCTCAGCGCCGGCCGCAGCTACGCGGTGGACATGGTGCTGGCCGCCACCGCCCACCCGCGGATGCGCTCCGTCCCGTTCCGCTGGCTGGTCTTCCACCGCTGGACCCGCCAGCACGTGATAGCGGCCGCCGGCCTGGTCCACAAGAAGCACGGCATCATCGCCGGCGGCGTCGAGCGCGGACACGACGAGCACGCCCTCAGGGCCGCGATCCGCTTCGTGCGGGCCGCCGTGCCGGACCCGGAGTCCCCGCTGTGGTCCAACGGCACGCCCGCCCAGGCGGCCTGGATGCAGGCCTGCGACGAGGCGCTGCGCCGGCTCGCCGCCGAACAGGGCGTCGGCGACAGCGTCGTCCTCGGCGTCGTGCCGCTGGAGCCCATCCTGCAGTGGCGCGAGCAGCTGATCACCGAGGACGACGTGCTCGCCAAGCAGATCGCCAACAAGGAGACGCTGGAGGCGCTGGAGGAGATCGCCCTGCGGCTGACCGACGACTCCTACTGGGGGCGGCCATGACCGAGGCGGTGTTCCGGGAGACGGCCGCCGACCCGCGCACCCAGGCCGTGCCGCTGTCCCACCTCTCGCTGGAGGTGGGCCACCTGTACATGGAGGACTTCGAGGCCGGACCGGCGCGTCTGCGGGAGCACTTCGCCCAGGTCGGGCCGTGGGCGGCGGCCGCGCGTGCCGCGGCCGAGGCCCGCAGCGGCGGCCGTCGCCCCCGCATCAGCACGTGCTTCCTCGTCGACGACTACTTCACCCGCTTCTCCACCCCGGCCGAACTCGTCCCGCAGCTGCTCGAGGAGGCCGACCGGGCCGGCCTCGTCATCGACTACCTGGCCCGCGAGTCCGGCTGCGCGGTCAGCGGCACCGTGCCGGTCGCCGAGGCCGTCGCCGGCCGCATCGTCGAGTCGCCGCCGCCCGGCACCTACGGCAACCGTCCGCCGGCCGCGCAGACCGGCTGGCTGGCCAACGGCGAACGCAGCCCCGCCCCCCGCACCCCCCAGGCCATGAAGACGGCCGTCGCCTGGCAGCCGCCCCGGGAGACAGCGGCCCGCCGCCACTCCGTCTTCCTCGACGCGGAGCTGTGGACCGACGACGCGCAGGGCAACCGCACTTGGTCCTGCCCGTTCCTCGCCGCCGTGTGGCAGCTGGGCCGGCTCGGGCTGCTGCGCCACCGGGGCGAACCCGTCTTCACCCCCCGTCCGCACGCGGGGGACGGCTTCCCCGACGACTGGGACGAGCTGCCTCCCCTGATCCGGCTCAACCCCCGCGCCGATCCGTTCGCCGCCTACCGGACCTGCTCGGTGCTGCCCAACCGGTTCCTGCCGGTCGAACACGCCGTGCGTGTCGTCCTGGACCAGATCGAGGTGGACCGCACGGCCCTGCGCCAGGTCGCCGAACGCTCGGCGCGCGAGCACCTGGACGTCCCGGACTCGGTCGCCGACCGTGTCTCCTACGTCTTCTATGCGGGGTCCTGACATGGCGAAGGCCAGGCAGCCGGACACCACGCCGCACACCGTGCTGGCCTGCGGCGAGGTCCGCACCTGCCTGCTGCCCGCCCGGCAGGCCCTCGACAGCCGCTCCGCCGCCGCACTGCTCGCCCTGCGCGCCGACGAACACGTCCTGCTGTCCGAACGCCCCAACCTCTACGCGCGTTCGCCCGAGGTGCTCACCGGCGTGGACTGCCCGCTGCCCAGCGCCGACGGCGCCCGCGTCCGCGCCGTCGGCACGGTCGCCGCCCGCGCCGCGCTCACCGAGGGCCGCGTCCTGCAGACCTCCGCGTACACGCGGCTGATGGCCGCCGGCCCGGGCATACGGCAGCCCTGGGGCCACTACCTGGTGCGACCCGGCGTGGTGGAGCCGCTGGGGAAGCTGCCCCACGAGGCCGTCGCGCAGGGCGTGCTGGACGGCGGGCGCCCCGGCGACCTGGACGTCGGCCTGATCGCCGACGGCCTGCTCACCCGGCTGCTGCGCCACCCCCTGCTCGACCACGATCCGCCGCTGCGCTCCCGGCCCACCCGGCTGCGCTGGGTCGCCCTGCCCGCCGAGGGCGACGACGGCCCCTCGCTCGAACGGTTCACGCTGGCCGAGGACGAGCTGCGCACCGTACGGCTGCGGATCCCCGAGGGAACGTCCCCGGCCGACATCGCCGGGCTCTGCGACGACCTCGCCCTGCACGACTGGCTGCTCACCACCGTCGTCCGGATGCTGGACGGCATCGCCCTGGGCGGGCCGCCCGCCCGCCGCGGACCGGGCGCGGCACCGCACCGGCCCGTGGTGGCCGCGCTGCGGCCCGCCGTCGACCACCTGCTGCACCTGTGGATGCCGCGGGCCCGGGTGGCGAGACAGCTGGCTGTGCTGTGGGAGGCGCTGGAGGACAGCCCCGGCTTCACCCGCCAGTGGCAGACGCTCGTCCAGCGCATCCGCGACCAGCTGGCCCTGCACGCGGTCGCCTCGGTGCAGCGGGAGGTGGAGCCCGCCGGCTGACCGGACACATCGTCATGTCCCGACCGACGCGCGAAGGAAACGGGGGGAGAAGCGAGATGAGCACCGCACCGTCACCTCGGCCCGGCAGCCCCGCCGGCACGCCCGGTGCCACCGATCCGCCCGACGTGACCGGGCGCTCGCCCACGGCCGCCACCGGCCGGCACCCCGGCAGGGACCGGTGGCTGCGCCGTGGAGCGGCCGGGACGGTCGTCGGCGCCCTCGTCTGGGGCGTCGCCGCGCTGCTCGCCCCGCACGGCAGCTGGCCACGGCAGCTCCTGGCGGCGCTGCTGTGCGCGGTCGGCGCCGTCGTGATCCAGCACGTGCTGGCCCTGGACCTGCGGCTGGAGGAGCACGCCCGGCAGACGCTGCGGCAGACCCGCAAACTGGAGAAGCAGGTGCAGCGGGCGGAGCACGCGCCCGTCGAGACCGCGGCCGCCATGCGCGAGGTCCTCACCCGGCACACGAAGGACATCCAGGACCTCAGGCAGCTGATCGAGACCCGGATCGACCAGCAGCGGCAGGAGGCCGAGTCCCGCGACCCCCATGCCCTGGTCAGCACCGACGGCAGCGTGCCCGACCTCGCCGACCGGTTCGCCGAGGTCGTCGCGCCCGGCCCGCCCATCCTGGACACGTTCGTCCGCCTGGAGATGCGGCGGGTCGTCGGGCACCTGACCGACCTGACCGCGCTGACCACCGAGTGCCCCGGCGAGAACCACGACTGGATGCTCTCCCTGACCTGCGCGGCCGAACAGTCCATCTGCGCCATCAGCACCTCTGTGGACCGGGAGTTCTGGAACAGCGAACCGGCCAGCCGCTATCTGGATGCCCAGGAAGAGGCGATCAAGCACCGTGGAGTGCCGGTGCGCCGGGTGTTCCTGGTGGAGAACGCGCAGAGCCTGGGCGACCGGCTGCTGTCGCTGTGCGAGGAGCAGGCGCAGATGGGCATCGGGGTGCGCGTGTCGGTGCTGTCCGAGCTGCCGCCGACCCTGCAGCGCGGCACCACCAACGACTGCATCGTCTACGACGAGGCGGTCTCCTTCGAGATCGACCAGGACCTGCGTGACGTCAATGTGCGCACCCGGCTCATCGCCCGGCCGCAGCACGTCCAGGACCGGATCAAGCGGTTCCAGGAACTGTGGGAGGCCGGCATGACCCTCACCGAGCTGGAGGCCCGCGTGGACGACGAGGACGGCACCTGGATGGTGGACAGCGGCGACTGACCGTCTGCCGCGGCTCTCACACCAGCCCGGCCGCGGCCAGCAGCGTCCGCACCCGCTCCACCTCCTCCGGCGCCGGCGGCAGCTGCGGTTCCGCCGTGGCGGGGCAGTCGATGACGCCCCGCAGATGCAGCGCCGCCTTGTACGCGCCCCACGCGGACGGCCCCGTGCCCGCGGAGCCGGTCATGCCGGCCAACTCGCACAGCCGCTCCTGCTCGGCCCGGGCGCCGTCCCAGTCGCCCGCCCGGGCCTGCCGGTACAGGCGCACATAGCCGTGCGGGTCCACGTTGGCCAGCCCCGGCACGGCACCGTCCGCGCCCAGCGCGAGGGCCGCGTCGACCAGCCGCTCGGACCCGGTCAGCACGCTGAATCCGGCCGGGCCCGCCCCGGCCCGCACCCCGGCGAGGATCTCCCGGAGGTGGGCCAGGTCGGCGCTGGAGTCCTTCAGACCGGCCAGCGCACCCTCCTCGGCCAGGTGCAGCACCAGATCCACCGGCAGCCCGGTGTGCACACAGGGCGGGATGTCGTAGGCCAGCACGGGCACCGGGCTGCGCTCCGCGACACGGCGGAAGTGGCGGGCGATCTCCGCCGGACGGGAAAGGACGTAGAACGGGGCGGTGACGACGACGCCGTCGGCGCCTGCCGCGGCGACGGACGCCACCTGGTCGAGCACGCGGGCGGTGCTCATGTCGATCGCCCCCGCCAGCAGGGGAAGCCGCCCGTCCAGATGGGCGGCCACCGCCTCCACCACCTGCCGGCGCTGCCGGTCCGTCAGGAACGCCGCCTCCGAGGCGGTGCCGAGCACGAACACGCCGTGGACCCCGCCCTCCACCAGGTGGTCCACCAGCCGCAGCAGCGAGGGCACGTCCACCTCGCGGTCGGGCGTCAGCGGGGTGCACACGGGAGGGACGACTCCGGTCAGCGGCGCGGGCAGGGCCATGGGACCTCCTCGTTCGGCGTGGCGGGCAGCGGCCGGTTTCCATGGTGGTCGCGCGGCGCCCGTTCGCACCCGGACGCGCGGCGTCCGTCCCGGCCGTCATCGGCCCGTCCGCATCCCGCAGCCATCCCCATGTAGTTACAGACCGTCGCATGGGTATGCAGAGCGTGAAGTGAACCATGTGGACGAAGGGGAGCGTGTGATGACAGCACCGCAGTCGGGTGGTGCGGCGTTCCGGGTGCGGCAGGCGGAGGAAACGCTCACGGAGCTGCGCACCGCGCTGGAGAAGGCCGGGATCGTCCTGCCGTCGCTGCGGCTCGATCCCGTCGCGCTCGCCCGGGAGGCGCCGTGTCCGCTCATCGAGCTGGGACGCTGCTCGGTGGAGACGGCCGCACGGCTGGCCGAGGCACTGCGGTGAGGGCCCGGTAGGGCGCGGGCGGCGGGCACGGCGACGGCGGTGCTGTGCGGAACGGCTTCCGCGGCGCAAGGGGCGCACCCCCACGGCCTCCCCCGGGCCCGGCAGGGCTCCGCCGTGGGGGAGAATGGAGCCCATGAGTCTGTTCCGCGACGACGGCATCGTACTGCGCACCCAGAAGCTGGGCGAAGCGGACAGGATCATCACTCTGCTCACCCGGGGGCACGGGCGGGTGCGGGCCGTGGCTCGCGGCGTGCGGCGCACCAAGTCCAAGTTCGGGGCGCGCCTGGAGCCCTTCTCCCACGTGGACGTGCAGTTCTTCGCACGGGGCAGCGAGCTGGTGGGCCGGAGCCTGCCACTGTGCACGCAGAGCGAGACCATCGCCCCGTACGGCAGCGGGATCGTGACGGACTACGCCCGCTACACCGCCGGTACGGCCATGCTGGAGACGGCCGAGCGGTTCACCGACCACGAGGGCGAGCCGGCCGTGCAGCAGTACCTGCTGCTGGTGGGTGCGCTGCGGACGCTGGCCCGGGGCGAGCACGCCCCGCATCTGGTGCTCGACGCGTTCCTGCTGCGCTCCCTGGCGGTCAACGGCTACGCGCCCAGTTTCGGCGACTGCGCCCAGTGCGGGATGCCCGGCCCGAACCGGTTCTTTTCGGTCTCATCGGGCGGTTCGGTCTGCGCGGACTGCCGGGTGCCCGGCAGTGTCGTACCCTCGCCGCAGACGCTCACGCTCCTCGGTGCGCTGCTCACCGGGGACTGGGCGACCGCGGACGCGTGCGAGCCCCGCCATGTGCGCGAGGCGAGCGGGCTGGTGTCCGCATATCTGCACTGGCACCTCGAGCGCGGACTGCGCTCACTGAGGTACGTCGAGAAGTAACACCCCACAGCGAGGGAGACGAGAGCACATGGCCGTACGCGGGATCCTGGGGAGCCGGCGGCGCGAGTACCAGGCACCGCAGCCGCACCCGTCGGGCGCCCGGCCGCCCAAGCTCCCCGGCGAGCTGGTCCCGGAGCACGTGGCCATCGTCATGGACGGCAACGGCCGGTGGGCCAAGCAGCGCGGGCTGCCGCGCACCGAGGGCCACAAGGTCGGCGCCGAGCGGGTGCTGGACGTGCTGCAGGGCGCCATCGAGATGGGCATCGGCAACGTCTCCCTCTACGCCTTCTCCACCGAGAACTGGAAGCGCTCGCCGGAGGAGGTGCGCTTCCTGATGAACTTCAACCGGGACTTCATCCGCGCCTCCCGCGACCAGCTGGACGCGCTCGGCGTCCGGGTGCGCTGGGTGGGCCGGATGCCCCGGCTGTGGAAGTCGGTGGCCAAGGAGCTGCAGGTCGCGCAGGAGCAGACCAAGGACAACGACCGGCTCACGCTGTACTTCTGCATGAACTACGGCGGCCGGGCGGAGTTGGCGGACGCCGCCAAGGCGATCGCGGAGGACGTCAAGGCGGGCCGGCTGGACCCGTCCAAGGTCAACGAGAAGACGGTCCAGAAGTACCTGTACTACCCGGACATGCCGGACGTGGACCTGTTCCTGCGGCCCAGCGGCGAGCAGCGCACCTCCAACTATCTGCTGTGGCAGAGCGCCTACGCCGAGCTGGTGTTCCAGGACGTGCTGTGGCCGGACTTCGACCGCCGGGACCTGTGGCGGGCCTGCGTGGAGTTCGCCTCCCGCGACCGCCGCTTCGGCGGGGCCGTGCCCAACGAGGTGCTGCTGGCCGCCGAGGGCCGCGGCGAGGGCGAGTGACAGCGGGGCGCCGCACCGTCACCCGGTGCGGCGCCCCGGACGTTCTCGGTTCGCCCTGCTGGACCCGTCCTCGTGCGGACTCAGGAGTTCTCCCCTCTCGCGGAGCACTCCGCACAGGTGCCGAAGATCTCCACCGTGTGGGCGACGTTGACGAAGCCGTGTTCCGCCGCGACGGTCTCCGCCCATTGCTCCACGGCCGGGCCCTCGACCTCGACGGCCTTGCCGCAGGTGCGGCAGACCAGATGGTGGTGGTGCCCGCCGGAGGAGCAGCGGCGGTAGACGGACTCGCCGTCGGAGGTGCGCAGGACGTCCACCTCGCCGGCGTCGGCGAGGGACTGCAGGGTGCGGTAGACCGTGGTGAGGCCGACCGAGTCGCCCTTGTGCTTGAGCATGTCGTGGAGCTCCTGCGCGCTGCGGAACTCGTCGACCTCGTCGAGGGCCGCCGCGACGGCGGCGCGCTGCCGGGTGGCGCGGCCCTTCACGGGCGGTCCTGCGGTCGTCACCGGTTGCCTCCTGAAACGTCCGGAGCCGAGACGTCCTGAACCGTCTCGTGCAACGTCTCGCGTCTGCCTTGGGTCATTGTGCCAGCCCGAGGCTCGCGTGGTCAGACGCCGACTTCGTCGGCGGACGCCCGCCCGGCCGGAATCGCACGCTCGGCGGGGTCCGCGGCGGGCCGTTGCAGCGAGGCCGCCCGGGCGCGGCGCCGGGCCAGCGGGGTGGCCAGGGCGGTGAGGACGAGGAACGCCGCGATGGTCAGCAGCACGATCGTCGCGCCGGGCGGCACGTCCTGGTAGTACGAGGTGACGGTGCCGCCGAGGGCGACGGTCACCCCGATGGCCACGGCGATCGCGAAGGTCGCCGCGAAGCTGCGGGCCAGCTGCTGGGCGGCGGCCACCGGCACCACCATGAGCGCGCTGACCAGCAGCAGCCCGACCACGCGCATCGCCACGGTCACGGTCACCGCGGCGGTGACGGCGGTCAGCAGGTTCAGCGCGCGCACCGGCAGGCCGGTGACCCGGGCGAACTCCTCGTCCTGGCTGACGGCGAACATCTGCCGGCGCAGGCCCAGGGTGACCAGGACGACGAACGCCGCCAGCAGGCAGATCGCCACCACGTCCGACGACGAGACCGTGGACAGGGAGCCGAACAGGTACGAGGTCAGATTGGCGTTGGAGCCGCCGGGGGCGAGGTTGATGAACATGACGCCGCCGGCCATGCCGCCGTAGAACAGCATCGCCAGGGCGATGTCGCCGCGGGTGCGGCCGTACCAGCGGATCAGTTCCATCAGGACCGAGCCGAGCACGGAGACCGCCGTCGCCATCCACACCGGCGAGGTGGACAGCAGGAAGCCGAGGCCGACGCCGGTCATGGCCACATGGCCGATGCCGTCGCCCATCAGGGCCTGGCGGCGCTGCACCAGGTACAGACCGATGGCGGGTGCGGTGATGCCGACCAGGACGGCGGCCAGCAGCGCCCGCTGCATGAAGGGGTAGGTCAGAAGGTCCATCACAGCGGCAGTCCCGTGCGGATCGGATCGGAGGGCTCGTGCGGGGCGTGGGGGTGGACGTGGTCGTGGTCGGACCCGGCCCCCTCGGGCGGGCCGTCGTGCACGACACGGCCGTCGCGCAGGACCACCGCCCGGTCGATGAGCGGCTCGAGCGGGCCGAGTTCGTGCAGCACCAGCAGCACCGTCGCACCGCCCGCCACCTGCTCGCGCAGGGTGTCGGCCAGAACCTGTTGGCTGGCCAGGTCCACGCCCGCCATCGGCTCGTCCATGATCAGCAGTTCGGGCCAGGCGGCCAGCGCGCGGGCGATCAGCACCCGCTGGTACTGGCCGCCGGACAGCGCGTTCACCGAGTCCTTCGCCCGGTCCGCGAGGCCGACCAGCTCCAGGGCGTGGTGCACGGCCTCGCGGTCGGCCTTGCGGAACGGTCCGAAACGGGTGCGGGACAGCCGGCCCGCGGAGACGACCTCGGTGACGGTGGCCGGGACACCGCCCGCGGCCGTGGTGCGCTGCGGCACGTAGCCGACGCGCGCCCAGTCGCGGAAGGTGCGGCGCGGCGTGCCGAACAGTGCGATCTCGCCGCCGGTCACCGGGACCTGTCCGATGACGGCGCGGACGGTGGTGGACTTGCCGGAGCCGTTGGCGCCGAGCAGCGCGACCACCTCACCGCGCCGCACGGTCAGGTCGATGCCGTGCAGCACCCGGCGGCCGCCCAGCTCGGCGGTCACCCGGCTCAGTGCGACGACGCAGTCGCCCATGGTCGCCTCCTCGGCGTCGGTGGTGTCGGTCACCGGGCCCCCAGGGCCTGCTGGAGGGCCTTGAGGTTGGCCCGCTGGACCGAGAAGTAGTCGGTGCCCCGGGACTCGTCCGTGATCCCCTCGATCGGGTCCAGGACGTCGGTCTTCAGATGCGCGTCCTTCGCGATGGTCTTCGCCGTCTTGTCGCTGACCAGCGTTTCGTAGAACACCGTGGTCACACCGTCGGCCCGGGCCATCTTCTCCAGCTCCTTGACCCGGGCGGCGCTGGGCTCGGACTCCGGGTCCAGGCCGTTGATGGCCTCCTCGGTCAGGCCGTAGCGCTCGGCGAGGTAGCCGAAGGCGGCGTGCGTGGTGATGAAGACCTTGCTCTTGGTGTGTGCGAGGCCCTGCCGGAACTCGGTGTGCAGCTCGTCGAGCTGCTCGACCAGGGCGGCGGTGTTCTTGCGGTAGTCGGCCGCGTGCTCCGGGTCGCCCTTCTCGAACGCCTTGCCGACGCCCTCGGCGATCTGGGCGTAGCGCACCGGGTCGAGCCAGATGTGCGGGTCCCGGGCGCCGGCGTCCTCGCCGGGGTGGGTGTCGTGGACGGCGGCGTGGCCGCCGACCTCGTTGCCGTGCTTCTCCAGGGACGTCAGGGAGGCGGCGTCGATCTTCGTCTTCACTCCGGACTGTGCGACGGCCTCGTCGACGGAGGGCTGCAGGCCCTTGAGGTAGAGCACCGCGTCGGACTTCTGCAGCTGTGCGGTCTGCCGGGCGCTGATCTCGAGGTCGTGCGGTTCCTGGCCCGGCTGCGTGAGGGTGGTGACGTGGACGTGCTCCCCGCCGATGCGTTCGGCGAGGAAGGCCATCGGATAGAACGACGCGACGACGTCGTAGGTGCCGTCCTTGCCGGCCGCCTGGCTGGTCGAACAGGCCGCCAGGGTGCCGAGCGCGAGAGTCGTGGCCGCCGCGGCCGCGAGGCCGGATATGAGAGGCTGTCGTCGAGCGTTCATGACAGTCATTTTCAGCTAAAACGGAAACCGTTGTCAACAAGCCCTGTTTGGGTGCCCTTGGGCGGGTCGAGCGGCCCCGTGTCCGCCACCGATTTGATTGAGGGGGATCCCCCGCCGGTACGCTGAAGCATTCGCTGAGAAGCGTTTCTCGCTTCGTCGCCCGTCGTCGTACTGAAGAGAGCACCGTGGCCGCCGACAAGATCGACACCATCGTCAGCCTGAGCAAGCGCCGTGGCTTCGTTTTCCCCTGCAGTGAGATCTACGGCGGTCAGCGGGCCGCCTGGGACTACGGTCCCCTGGGTGTCGAGCTGAAGGAGAACATCAAGCGCCAGTGGTGGCGCTCCATGGTGACGTCGCGCGAGGACGTCGTCGGTATCGACTCCTCCGTGATCCTCGCCCCCGAGGTGTGGGTCGCCTCCGGCCACGTCGCCACCTTCACCGACCCGCTGACCGAGTGCACCTCCTGCCACAAGCGGTTCCGCGCCGACCACCTGGAGGAGGCCTACGAGGAGAAGAAGGGCCGCGCCCCGGAGAACGGCCTGGCGGACATCAACTGCCCCAACTGCGGCACCAAGGGCCAGTTCACCGAGCCCAAGCAGTTCTCGGGTCTGCTGTCCACCCACCTCGGCCCGACCCAGGACTCCGGCTCCATCGCCTACCTGCGTCCGGAGACCGCACAGGGCATCTTCACCAACTTCGCCCAGGTGCAGACCACCTCGCGCCGCAAGCCGCCGTTCGGCATCGCCCAGATGGGCAAGTCGTTCCGCAACGAGATCACGCCGGGCAACTTCATCTTCCGCACCCGCGAGTTCGAGCAGATGGAGATGGAGTTCTTCGTCAAGCCCGGCGAGGACGAGAAGTGGCACGAGTACTGGATGGAGCAGCGCTGGAACTGGTACACCGGCCTGGGTCTCCGTGAGGAGAACATGCGCTGGTACGAGCACCCCAAGGAGAAGCTCTCCCACTACTCCAAGCGCACCGCCGACATCGAGTACCGCTTCAACTTCGGCGGCAGCGAGTGGGGCGAGCTGGAGGGTGTCGCCAACCGCACCGACTACGACCTGAGCGCCCACGCCAAGGCCTCCGGCCAGGACCTGTCGTACTTCGACCAGGAGGCCGGCGAGCGCTGGACGCCGTACGTCATCGAGCCCGCGGCCGGTGTCGGCCGCACCATGCTCGCCTTCCTGCTCGACGCCTACGTCGAGGACGAGGCCCCGAACGCCAAGGGCAAGATGGAGAAGCGTACCGTGCTGCGCCTGGACCACCGTCTGGCCCCGGTGAAGGCCGCGGTGCTGCCGCTGTCCCGCAACCCGGAGCTGTCCCCGAAGGCCAAGAGTCTGGCCCAGACCCTGCGCCAGCACTGGAACATCGAGTTCGACGACGCGGGCGCCATCGGCCGCCGCTACCGCCGCCAGGACGAGATCGGCACGCCGTACTGCGTGACCGTCGACTTCGACACCCTGGAGGACAACGCGGTCACCGTCCGCGAGCGCGACTCGATGAAGCAGGAGCGCGTCTCCCTGGACCAGATCGAGAGCTACCTGGCCGCCCGCCTGGTGGGCTGCTGATCCGTCCGCACGCCTGAACGAACGCCGTGCGGCCGCCGGTGCATCCGGTGGCCGCACGGCGTTCGTGCGTTCCGAGGGTCGTGAGCGGGTCGTGTGCGCACCGCTCACGACCCGTGTCCGGGCCGGTCAGCGGCCCTGCAGGGCCTTGACGTTGTCGCCGAAGGTCCAGTCCCGTGCCCCGTCCCAGTTGACGGACCAGGTCATCAGGCCCTTGAGCGAGGAGCCGTAGTGCTGCCAGGCCTGGGCGACGAGCGAGGGATCCAGGTATCCGCCGCCCGCGCCCTGCTGGGCCGGCAGGCCGGGGACCTGCTTGTCGTAGGGCACCCTGATCGTCGTGCCCTGCACCACCAGCCCCTTGTCCAGGCAGTCCGTCTGGGCGATGAATCCCTCCACGGTGCCGGCCGCGTGGCTGTCGCCGGAGCAGCCGTACATGCTGCCGTTGTAGTACTGCATGTTCAGCCACCACAGCCGGCCGTTGTCGGCGTACTTCTTGATGATCGGCAGATAGGCGCCCCAGATCGAGCCGTAGGTGACGCTGCCGCCGGTGACATAGGCGGTCTCGGGGGCCATCGTCAGGCCGAACTGGGGCGGCATCCGGTCGAGGATGCCGTCGATGATGCGGATCAGGTTGGCCTGGGACACCGACAGCTGATCGATGTTCCCGCTGCCGGTCAGGCCGGTCTCGATGTCGATGTCGATGCCGTCGAAGTTGTACTTCTGCAGGATCGGCACGATGGTCTCGACGAACCGGTCGGCGACCGCGGTGGAGGTCAGGTCGATGCCGGCCGTCGCGCCGCCGATGGACAGCAGGATCGTCTGCCCGGCCGCCTTGGCCGCGCACATCTCCGCGGGCGTGGGCACCTTCACGTTCGTGTCCATGCCGTCCTCCCACAGCGCGGTGCCGTCGGAGCGGATCACGGGGAAGGCGGCGTTGATCACGTTGTAGCCGTGCTCGCCGATGCGGGCGTCGGTGATCGGGGTCCAGCCGAAGGGCGGGTGGACGCCGTTGGCGGCGCCGTCCCAGTTCTCCCAGTAGCCCTGCAGCACCTTGCCCTCGGGTTTCGGCTTCACGGCGCAGGTGTCGTCGGCGGGCGCGGCCGAGGCGGCGGGGGCGAGGACGAGGGCGAGCGGCGCCAGACAGGCGGTCGCCACGGCGGCGGTGAACGCGCGCAGGGTTCTGCGGAGCATGCGGTCTCCCGAAGGGTGCGGGTCCGACGGTGTCGTAGGCATGACAGTGCTCTGGTCCAGACCTTTCGTCAAGAGGTCTGGACCAGTGTCGCCATCGAGCGACAAATGACAGATATTGAAATCTGTCATTTGTCATGCGAGGGTGGGGGCATGACGATGCACACCCGAACCCTCGGTACCACCGGCCCCCGGGTCTCCGCTCTCGGACTCGGCTGCATGGGCATGTCCGCGCTGTACGGGGAGGCGGACCGGAGCGAGTCGATCGCCACCGTTCACGCCGCCCTGGAGGCGGGCGTGACCCTGCTGGACACCGGCGACTTCTACGGCATGGGCCACAACGAGATGCTCATCGGCGAGGCCCTGCGCACCGCCCCCGCCGCCCGCCGCGAACAGGCCCTGATCAGCGTGAAGTTCGGCGCCCTGCGCGACCCGGACGGCGGCTGGACCGGCTTCGACGGCCGCCCGGCCGCCGTGAAGAACTTCGCCGCCTACTCCCTGCAGCGCCTCGGCGTGGATCACATCGACGTCTACCGGATCGCCCGGGTCGACCCCGCGGTGCCCATCGAGGAGACGGTCGGCGCGATCGCCGAGCTGGTCGAGAAGGGCTACGTGCGGCACATCGGCCTCAGCGAGGCCGGCGCCGACACCGTTCGGCGGGCCGCGGCCACCGCACCCATCAGCGACCTGCAGATCGAGTACTCGCTGCTCTCCCGCGGCATCGAGGAGCGGATCCTGCCCACCACCCGCGAGCTGGGCATCGCCGTCACCGCCTACGGCGTGCTGTCCCGCGGCCTGATCTCCGGGCACTTCCGCGCCGACCGGAAGCTGTCGCCCACCGACTTCCGCGCCCACTCGCCCCGCTTCCAGGGCGAGAACCTCCGGCACAACCTGGCCCTGGTCGAGGCGCTGCGCAAGGTCGCCGACGGCAAGGGCGTGAGCGTCGCGCAGATCGCCATCGCCTGGGTGCTTTCGCGCGGCGAGGACATCGTGCCGCTGATCGGCGCCCGCACCCGAGAGCGGCTGGCGGAGGCGCTCGGCGCACTGGAGGTGACGCTGGACGAGGCCGACCTCGCCGCGATCGAGGAGGCCGTCCCGCCGGGCGCGGCCGCCGGCGAGCGCTACCCGGTGCCGCAGATGGCCCACCTGGACAGCGAACGCTGAGCCCGGCACCCGCCGGGCGCCGGGGTACGGTCTATGGCATGTCACCCACCACCGAGACCCTGACGGCCGAGCGCATCCTGGAGGCGACCGAGGAGGTGCTGCGCCGGCACGGGCCGGCGAAGGCCACGGTGGTGGACGTGGCCCGGGCGCTGGGTGTCAGTCACGGCAGCGTCTACCGGCACTTCCGCACCAAGGCGGAGCTGCGCGCAGCGGTGACCAAGCGGTGGCTGGACCGCACCTCCCGAGCCCTGGCCGCGACAGCCGACGACGGGGAACGCGCCCCCGCGCTGCGGCTGCGGGACTGGTTCCGGCAGCTGTTCGAGGCCAAGCGCGACAAGGCCGGCGCCGACCCCGAGCTGTTCGCCACCTACTCCGTGCTCACCGACGAGAACGGGGAGGTGGTCGGCGCGCACATAGCCGAGCTGGTCGCCCAGCTGACCCGGATCGTCGAAGCGGGCATGGCGTCCGGTGTCTTCGCTCCCGGCGACCCGGCGTCCGTGGCCCGTGCGCTCTTCCGCGCCACCGCACACTTCCACGATCCGTGCCATGCGCGGGAGTGGACGCGGCCGGAGATCCGGGACGAGCTCGACTCCGTCCTGGACCTGCTGCTGCGGGGCCTGGCCGCCTGACCGGACCGGGCCGTTCGGTCCGAGGGGGCGGGCCGGACGCCGCAGGGGTCAGGCCCCGACGCCGGCGGCCTCGCGGACCTCGTGCTCCTTCAGGCGCTCGGCCGTGGCCTGGGCCGTCCTGCGGGCCCAGCGGCTGGAGGTGACCGCGCCCAGCACCAGCACCAGCACACCGCAGGCCACCAGCACCCACCAGCCGGGCTGCGCGGCCGTGACGAACACGTCCCGGTAGGAGGACGAGCCGACGCCGGAGGCGAGGAGGGCGCCGACCACCGCGACGCCGAGCGTCGACCCGAGCTGCCGGCTGGTGGAGGCGACGGCCGCGGCCACGCCGGCCTGGGAGCGCGGCATGCCGGAGACGGCGCTGTTGGTGATGGGCGCGTTGACGAAGCCGAAGCCGATGCCGAACAGCAGGTAGCCGAGGGTGAGTGTCAGATTGGACGTCTCGGCCTGGAACGCGGCGAACAGCACCGTGCTCGTCGTGATCGCGCACCCGGCGATCAGCAGCGGAAGCCGCGGCCCCCGGCTGCCGACGAGCCGCCCGGACAGCGGGGCGCACAGCAGGGTCGGCACCGCCATCGGCAGCATCCACAGACCGGCGTGCAGCGCGTCCAGACCGCGCACGTTCTGCAGGTAGAGCGTGGACAGGAACAGGAACCCGCCCAGGGCGGCGAAGCCGCACACCGCTATCACGGTGGCCCCGCTGAACGGCGCCGAACGGAAGAAGCGCAGGTCGATCAGCGGCTCGGTGCGCCGCGGCTCGTACCGGGCCAGGGCCAGCAGGGCGAGGAACGCGATCGCGGCGAAGGGCAGCACCGTGCCCGCCCTCGCGTGCGGCGCCTCGATGATCGCGTACGTCAAGGAGCCGAACAGGGCGACGACGAGCACCTGGCCGACCGGGTCGAAGCGGCGGGCCTTCGGCGCCCGGGACTCGGGCACGAAGCGCAGGGTGAGCAGGATCGCGACGAGGGCGACGGGCAGGTTGATCCAGAAGATCGAGCGCCAGCCGACCGACTCCACCAGCAGCCCGCCGACCAGCGGTCCGGCCGCCATCGAGATGCCGACCACCGCGCCCCACACGCCGATCGCCCGGGCGCGCTCGCGCGGGTCGGTGAAGGTGTTGGTGATGATCGACATGGCGACCGGGTTGAGCATCGAACCGCCCACCGCCTGCACCATGCGGAAGACGACCAGCAGCTCCAGGTTCGGGGCCAGCGAGCACAGCAGCGAGCCCAGACCGAAGACCACCAGGCCCGTCAGGAAGACCCGTTTGCGGCCGATGCGGTCGGCCGTGGAGCCGGCGAGCATCAGCAGGGCGGCCAGCACCAGTGTGTAGGCGTCGATCGTCCACTGCAGACCCGACGTGCTCGCGTGCAGATCGCGCTGCAGGGAGGGCAGAGCGACGTTCAGCACGGTGTTGTCCAGGCTCACGATCAACAGGCTCATGCAGCAGATCGCGAGGACCAGCAGACGCCGTCGGTGACTCAGGTCGGGCATGGCCGCCAGTGTAGTCGACATTAGTGCGGTTAACTAATGACATGCCCGGGGTGCGGTACGGGTGCGCGACAATGACTGCATGCCCACGCCCGCATCCCCTCTGCAGATCGGCCCGCACACCGTCCAGCCGCCCGTCGTCCTGGCGCCCATGGCCGGCATCACCAACGCGCCGTTCCGCAGGCTGTGCCGGGAGTTCTCGGGCGGCAAGGGCCTGTTCGTCAGCGAAATGATCACCACGCGGGCCCTGGTCGAGCGCAACGACAAGACCATGCAGCTGATCACCTTCCACGCCAGTGAGCAGCCGCGCTCGATCCAGCTGTACGGTGTCGACCCGGCGACCGTCGGCAAGGCCGTCCGCATGATCGCGGAGGAGGGCCTCGCCGACCACATCGACCTGAACTTCGGCTGCCCGGTGCCCAAGGTCACCCGCAAGGGCGGCGGCTCCGCCCTGCCCTACAAGCGGAACCTGCTGCGCGCCATCCTGCGCGAGGCGGTCGCCGGTGCGGGCGGCCTGCCGGTCACCATGAAGATGCGCAAGGGCATCGACGACGACCATCTCACCTACCTCGACGCGGGCCGGATCGCCGTGGAGGAGGGCGTCACGGCGATCGCCCTGCACGGCCGCACCACCGCCCAGCACTACGGCGGCACCGCCGACTGGGACGCCATCGCCCGGCTGAAGGAGCACGTCCCGGAGATCCCGGTGCTCGGCAACGGCGACATCTGGTCCGCCGAGGACGCGCTGCGCATGGTGCGCGAGACCGGCTGCGACGGCGTGGTCGTCGGCCGCGGCTGCCTGGGCCGGCCGTGGTTGTTCGCCGACCTGGTGGCCGCCTTCGAGGGGCGCGAGGAGCGGGTGCGGCCCACGCTGCGCGAGGTCGCCGACGTCATGGTCCGGCACGCCACGCTGCTCGGCGAGTGGATCGGCGACGAGTCCCGCGGCGTCGTCGACTTCCGCAAGCATGTCGCCTGGTACCTGAAGGGCTTCTCGGTCGGCTCCGAGATGCGCAGGCGGCTGGCGGTCACCTCCTGCCTGGAGGAGCTGCGGGCGGGCCTGGACGAGCTGGACCTGGACCAGCCGTGGCCGGCCGGCGCCGACGGCCCCCGCGGCCGCACCTCCGGCACCAACCGCGTCGTCCTGCCGGACGGCTGGCTGAACGACCCCTACGACTGCGCGGGCGTCGGCGAGGACGCGGAGCTGGACACCTCCGGCGGCTGAGCGCGTCGCACCGGAGTCGCCGGGATCCCGGCAGGGCTCCGGCTCCCCTCTGCGTCAGGTGAAGTGGCGGGCCTTGCGGAAAGGCCCGCCACTGGTGTGGTGCGGGTCCGGGTGCGCGGGGTCGCCGCGCCCGGTCGCGGGTGTGCGCACGGCGGCCGACGGGGCCGTGCGCCAGGCCCCCGTCCCGCGGTGGACCGCCTCCCGGTGCCGGCGGGGGGCCGGAGCCGGGCTGCCGGGACCCGTCCGGGGGTGCCGCCGGGCTGTCCGTGGGCCGGCGGAGGGCTGTCGGGACCCGTCCGCATGGTGGAATCCGGCGGTCTGTGGCAGCGTGATTCTCGCCACCCTTGATAGGGGGAGTGCTCAGATGAGCGGATCATGTCTGGCTGCACTTCTCCAATGGGTGGCACTGAGTGTCATGCTCTGATCGTTCATCGATCGAATACCAATCGTGCCGGGAGGTGCTCAGATGAGCGGAGAAGTCGTCGCGGCGCAGGGGCGTGCGTTCGAGAAGTGAAGACGCTCCGTCTCGGGGCGGTGCCACCCCATCGCTTTCGATCCGCTGGCGGGCGAGTGGTTACGGCCTCCGGACCTCCTTGTGAGCCTCCCCAGATGCCTTCGATCTGGGTATGTTCCTCGCCGTCAGGGCAGCCACCGCGTCCTCGAGGAGTCGAGACCCGTGTCGGAAAACAAAGATCTCCACGGCACCGCGCCGGGCCGTCGTGTTGAGGACGTGAAGTTCGTCTACGACTTCACGGAGGGCAACAAGGACCTCAAAGACCTTCTCGGTGGAAAGGGTGCGAATCTCGCCGAAATGACCCGACTGGGTCTGCCGGTCCCGCCCGGGTTCACCATCACCACCGAGGCCTGCAAGGTCTACCTGGCCACCGGCGAGGAGCCGGCGGCACTGCGTGACGAGGTGAGTGCGCACCTCGCCGCCCTCGAGGAGACGATGGGCAAGAAGCTCGGCCAGCCCGACAACCCTCTGCTGGTGTCGGTGCGGTCCGGGGCCAAGTTCTCCATGCCGGGCATGATGGACACCGTCCTCAACATCGGCCTGTCCGACGCGTCGGTGGAGGGCCTGGCCCGGCAGGCCGGCGACGAGCGGTTCGCCTGGGACTCCTACCGCCGGCTCATCCAGATGTTCGGCAAGACCGTCCTCGGCGTCGACGGCGACCTGTTCGAGGAGGCCCTGGACGCGGCCAAGGCCGCCAAGAAGGTCACGGTCGACACCGACCTGGACGCCGAGGACCTGAAGAAGCTGGTCACCGCCTTCAAGAAGATCGTCGAGAAGGAGACCGGCCGGGCCTTCCCCCAGGACCCGCGCGAGCAGATGGACCTCGCGATCAGGGCGGTCTTCGAGTCCTGGAACGGCGAGCGCGCCAAGCTCTACCGCCGCCAGGAACGCATCCCGCACGACCTGGGCACCGCCGTCAACGTCTGCTCCATGGTCTTCGGCAACCTCGGCCCCGACTCCGGCACCGGTGTCGCCTTCACCCGCGACCCCGCCTCCGGCCAGCAGGGCGTCTACGGCGACTACCTGCAGAACGCGCAGGGCGAGGACGTCGTCGCCGGCATCCGCAACACCGTGCCGCTCGCCGAGCTGGAGCGCATCGACAAGGCGTCGTACGACCAGCTCCTGCGGATCATGGAGATCCTGGAGAACCACTACAAGGATCTCTGCGACATCGAGTTCACCATCGAGCGCGGCAAGCTGTGGATGCTGCAGACCCGCGTCGGCAAGCGCACCGCCGCGGCCGCCTTCCGCATCGCCACCCAGCTGGTCGACCAGGGCCTGATCGACGAGGCCGAGGCCCTGCAGCGGGTCACCGGCGCCCAGCTCGCCCAGCTGATGTTCCCCCGCTTCGACGAGAACGCCGAGGTCAAGCAGGTCGCCCGGGGCATCGCCGCCTCGCCCGGCGCGGCGGTCGGCAAGGCGGTCTTCGACTCCTACACCGCCGTCAAGTGGTCCCGCTCCGGGGAGAAGGTCATCCTGGTGCGCCGCGAGACCAACCCCGACGACCTCGACGGCATGATCGCCGCCGAGGGCATCCTGACCAGCCGCGGCGGCAAGACCTCCCACGCGGCCGTGGTCGCCCGCGGCATGGGCAAGACCTGTGTGTGCGGCGCGGAGGAGCTGGAGGTCGACACCAAGCGGCGCCGCATGACCGTGCCCGGCGGGCAGGTCGTCGAGGAGGGCGACGTCATCTCCATCGACGGCTCCACCGGAAAGGTCTACCTGGGCGAGGTCCCGGTGGTGCCCTCCCCGGTCGTGGAGTACTTCGAGGGCCGGATGCACCCCGGTGCCGAGGACGCCGACGAGCTGGTCGAGGCCGTGCACCGGATGATGTCCTTCGCCGACCGCACGCGCCGGCTGCGGGTGCGGGCCAACGCCGACAACGCCGAGGACGCGCTGCGCGCCCGCCGGTTCGGCGCCCAGGGCATCGGCCTGTGCCGCACCGAGCACATGTTCCTCGGCGACCGGCGCGAACTGGTGGAGCGTCTGATCCTGGCCGACACCGAGGAGGAGCGCGACGCGTCCCTGAAGGCCCTGCTGCCGCTGCAGAAGCAGGACTTCGTGGAACTCTTCGAGGCGATGGACGGGCTGCCGGTGACGATCCGTCTGCTGGACCCGCCGCTGCACGAGTTCCTGCCCGACATCACCGAGCTGTCCGTGCGGGTGGCGCTCGCCGAGGCCCGGCAGGAGCCGCACGAGAACGAGCTGCGCCTGCTGCAGGCCGTGCACCGGCTGCACGAGCAGAACCCGATGCTGGGCCTGCGCGGCGTACGGCTCGGCCTGGTGGTGCCCGGTCTGTTCGCCATGCAGGTCCGCGCCATCGCCGAGGCCGCCGCGGAACGCAAGGCCGCCCAGGGCGACCCGCGCGCGGAGATCATGATCCCGCTGGTGGGCACCGTCCAGGAGCTGGAGATCGTCCGCGAGGAGGCCGACCGGGTCATCGCCGAGGTGGAGGCCGCCACCGGCACGAAGCTCAGCCTGCCGATAGGCACCATGATCGAGCTG
This sequence comes from Streptomyces thermoviolaceus, assembly GCF_045209695.1. Taxonomy (NCBI): domain Bacteria; kingdom Bacillati; phylum Actinomycetota; class Actinomycetes; order Kitasatosporales; family Streptomycetaceae; genus Streptomyces; species Streptomyces thermoviolaceus. Next base: position 4,261,552 of record NZ_CP109280.1, read on the forward strand.
CCGCGGGCCGCGCTCACCGCCGGGCAGATCGCGGAGGCCGCGGAGTTCTTCTCCTTCGGCACCAACGACCTGACCCAGACGGTCTGGGGCTTCAGCCGCGACGACGTCGAGGCCAGTTTCTTCACCGCCTACCTGGAGAAGGGCATCTTCGGCGTCTCCCCGTTCGAGACGATCGACAAGGACGGCGTCGGCTCCCTGGTGAAGGCCGCTGTCGCGGCCGGCCGCGCCACCCGCCCCGACCTCAAGCTCGGCGTGTGCGGCGAGCACGGCGGCGACCCGGAGTCCGTCCACTTCTTCCACGAGGCGGGCCTGGACTACGTCTCCTGCTCCCCGTTCCGCATCCCCGTCGCCCGCCTGGAGGCCGGCCGCGCCGCCTGCCAGGCGGAGGGCAGCGACCACCGGTAGACGCCTGGGCAGGACGTCCACCGGTGGGTCCCCGGGATCGTGCGGCGCAGTCCCCGACCCTCGCAACCGATTGCGGCGGCGATCCCGGCACCCAGGAAAGAGGGGGCGGCACCCGTGCGGGGGTGCCGCCCCCGCCCCGTGCCGGGCGGCCTTTCCGGCCCGGCACTCCTCGCACACGCGGACTGGCGCGAAGCCCCCATCGGCCTATACACACTGCCGCAATGTCGCTGTCGTCATCCCGGTGCATGCTCGATCGTCGGGCCGTGCACCAGGGGGTGCACGACGCGACCGACGCGAGACGCGCAACGACGCGCAACGACGCACAACGACGTGCGACGACGCACATCGACGTGCCGGCACGTGTGGAGACGAGGACGACGTCAGGGGGCGCACCATGACCATCAGCCGCAGAGCACTGCTCGCCGCCGCGGCGGCCGCGGGCGGAGGACTGCTCACCGCCTGCGGCAGCAACACCGGCCGCGGGGACGGCGGCGGATCGGGTCCGGCGCTGTCGCACTGGTACCACCAGTACGGCGAGGCGGGCACCGAACAGGCGGTGAAGCGCTACGCCGCCGCCTACACGAAGGCCCGTGTCACCGTCCAGTGGCGGCCGGGCAACTACGACCAGCAGACCGCCGCCGCCCTGCTCACCGACTCCGGTCCCGACGTCTTCGAGGTCAACGGCCCCAGCCTGGACCAGATCCAGGGCGGGCAGGTCGTCGACCTCACCGGCCTGCTGGACGGGGTGGAGGACGACTACAACCCGGTGGTGCTCACCCCGAAGCGGCACGACGGCAAGATCTGGGCGATCCCGCAGGTCATCGACATGCAGATGCTCTACTACCGCAAGAGCCTGCTGCGCGACGCCGGTGTGGAGCCGCCCACCACCCTCGACGCGCTCGTCGACGCCGCGAAGAAGCTCACCACCCGCAAGGTCAAGGGCCTGTTCCTGGGCAACGACGGCGGCGCCGGCGTCCTCGGCGGCACCCCGCTGTACGCGGCCGGGCTCCGGCTCGTCACCGACGAGGGCACGGTCGGCTTCGACGACCCCGCGGCCGCCCGCACCCTCGGCAAGCTCCACCGGCTCCACGCCGACAAGTCCCTGCTGCTCGGCGCGCCCGCCGACTGGTCCGACCCTTCCGCCTTCATCCAGGGGCTGACCGCGATGCAGTGGACCGGGCTGTGGGCGCTGCCCCAGGTGCAGAAGGAACTCGGCGACGACTTCGGCGTGCTGCCCTTCCCGGCCGACGGCTCCACCGGCCGGCCCGCCGTGCCCGTCGGCGCCTACGGGGCCGCGGTCAGTGCCCGCAGCCGGCACGTCGACGCCGCCGAGGAGTACGTGAAGTGGCTGTGGGTGGACCGCACCGACTACCAGGAGGACTTCGCGCTCTCCTACGGCTTCCACATCCCGGCCCGGCTGTCGCTGGCGAAGAAGGCCGCCAAGCTGCGCACCGGGGCCGCCGCCGACGCGGTGCGCTTCACCACCGACCACGGCTGGGCCCAGCCCCTGCTGTGGACGCCGGCCGCCCAGACCGCCTACCAGGACGCGCTCAGCCGGATCATCAAGGACGGCGCCGACCCGGAGCGCGAACTGAGGACGGTGGTCGGGAAGGTGTCGGACGAACTGCGGCGGGTGCAGAGGAAGACGACGTGAGCGCGCGCACCGTCGAAGCGCGGACCACGGCCGCACCGGCCGCGGCGCGGCAGAGCCCGGGCGCACGCGCGGTCCACCGCCGGCGCGCCCTGTGGTTCTGGGTGTTCGTCGGGCCGTTCGCGGCCGGGCTCGCGCTGTTCACCTATGTGCCGTTGCTGTGGAGCGTGTGGCTGAGCTTCTTCGACGCCCACAACACCGTCACCCCGACGCACTTCGTCGGCCTGGACAACTACACGGCGATGCTGTCGGACGACGCCTTCCGCGACAGCCTGCTCACCTTCGCGCTGTTCACGGCGTTCATCGTCCCGGCCACCTATGTGCTGTCCCTGGCGCTCGCCCTGATGGTCAACCGGGTGCGCCGGCTGCGGGCGTTCTTCCGGTCGGTGTTCTTCCTGCCCGCCGCGTGCAGCTATGTCGTCGCCGCCCTGATCTGGAAGATGTCGATCTTCAACGGGGTCCGGTTCGGCCTGGCCAACACCGTCCTGGACTTCTTCGGCGCCGAACCGGTCGCCTGGCTGTCCACCACCGACCCGCCCTGGTACTGGCTGGTCGTGGTCACCGTGCGGCTGTGGCTCCAGGCCGGCTTCTACATGATCCTGTTCCTGGCGGGGCTGCAGCGGATCGACCCGGTGCTGTACGAGGCCGCCGCCGTGGACGGCGCCCGCCCCGGCTGGCAGGTGCTGCGCCACATCACCCTGCCGCAGCTGCGGGCCACCTCGGTGGCGGTGGTGCTGCTGCTCGTCGTCAACGCCTTCCAGGCCTTCGACGAGTTCTACAACCTGCTCTCCGACGCACGCGGCTACCCGCCCTACGCCCGCCCGCCGCTGGTGTACCTGTACTACACCGCGCTCGGCCAGGGGCAGAACCTCGGCCTGGGCAGCGCCGGCGCGGTGATCCTCGCGCTGATCATCGGCGTCGTCACGGTCGGCCAGGCCCGCTGGTTCGGGCTGGGAAGGAGGAACGCGGATGGATGACGCCCTGGTGCGGGCCGGGCGCGCGCTGCGGCTCGTCGTGCTGATCGTGCTCGCCGTGCTGTTCCTGATCCCGTTCTATCTGCTGGTGCGCAACGGCCTGTCGTCCGAGCAGGACATCACCTCGCCCGAGTGGACGCTGTTCCCCTCCGAGCTGCACTGGGACAACGTCCGGGAGCTGTTCGAGGACCCCTCCGTGCCGTTCGCCCGCTCCCTGCTGAACTCGGCGCTGATCGCGGTCGCCACCACCGCCGGGACCGTGCTGCTGGCCTCGCTCGCCGGCTACGGGTTCGCCCGCATCCCCTACCGCCACGCCGACAAGGTCTTCTACGCTGTCCTCGGCACCCTGATGGTGCCCGCCGCCGTCACCTTCGTGCCCAGCTTCGTGCTGGTGTCCACGCTCGGCTGGATCTCCACCCTGCGCGGCCTGATCGTGCCCACGCTGTTCTCGGCGTTCGCCTGTTTCGTCTTCCGCCAGTACTTCCTGGGTTTCCCGCGGGAGCTGGAGGACGCGGCACAGGTGGACGGGCTCGGCCCGTGGCGGACGTACTGGTACGTCGTCGTGCCCAACGCCCGCCCGGTGTTCGCGGCCGTCGGCACGATCGTGTTCATCGGCGCCTGGAACTCCTTCCTGTGGCCGCTGGTCATCGGGCAGGACCAGAGCGCCTGGACGGTGCAGGTCGCCCTGTCGTCGTTCACCACCGCCCAGGTGGTCCGCCTGCACGAGCTGTTCCTGGCGGCCGCCGTGTCGATCCTGCCGCTGCTGCTGGTCTTCCTGTGCTTCCAGCGGTGGATCGTGGCCGGGGTGGAACGCTCCGGCATCGACTGAGCATCCCGAGGGCCGCCTCCCGCCGCCCTTTGCCACGACCGGGCCGGCACCCCACCCCTGTGGTGCCGGCCCGGCGTGCGGTCACGCCACCCGGACCCGGTACGCCGTCACCCGCACGGTCTCGTCGTCCAGGCACTCGCCCGTGATCAGGTCGAACCGCTGCTTGAGCAGCGGCGAGGTGACGAACGGACGGCCCCGGTGGGTGCCGGTCAAACCGCGCGAGAGGACGGCGGCGCCGGTGAAGGGGTCACGGTTGTCGACGGCGTACAGGCGGCCCGCACGGTCACGGAAGACGGCCGCCTGCCGGCCGTCCGGCAGCAGCGCCGCCACACCGCGGCCGGGCAGCAGGGTGTCCAGCCCGCACACCGTGAACCAGTCGTCGCCGAGCCGGAGCTGCACCGTCGCCTGAAGGGTCTCGACTGCCAGGGTCATCGCTGAGCGCTTCCTTCCAGAACGTCGTCCTCACTACGCCGCAGGCCGATCGACAGCAGCGGCAGGTCGGGCTTCATCTGGTCCCGCTCGGGCACGAAGCCGACGACCGGGTCGGGGGTGTCGGGGGCGTTCACGAACGACACGAACCGGGCCAGTTTCTCCGGGTCCTCCAGGGTCCGAGCCCACTCGTCGCGGTAGTTCGCGACATGCGCGGCCATCATCGACTCCAGCTCGTCGCAGATGCCGAGCGAGTCGTGCACCACCACGTCCCGCACATGGTCCAGGCCGCCCGGGATCCGCTCCAGCCACGCACTGGTGCGCTCCAGACGGTCCGCGGTGCGCAGATAGAACATCAGGAACCGGTCGATCAGGCGCACCAGCTCCGCGTCCGACAGATCCTGCGCGAGCAGGTCGGCGTGGCGCGGTGTGGCGCCGCCGTTGCCGCCGACGTACAGGTTCCAGCCGTTCGCGGTGGCGATCACCCCGAAGTCCTTCCCGCGGGCCTCCGCGCACTCCCGGGCGCAGCCGGAGACGGCCGCCTTCAGCTTGTGCGGGGAACGCAGCCCCCGGTAGCGCAGCTCCAGATCGATCGCCATCCGGACCGAGTCCTGCACCCCGTACCGGCACCAGGTGGAGCCCACGCAGGACTTCACCGTGCGCAGCGACTTGCCGTAGGCGTGCCCCGACTCGAAACCGGCGTCCACCAGCCGCGCCCAGATCAGCGGCAGCTGCTCGACGCGGGCGCCGAACATGTCGATGCGCTGGCCGCCGGTGATCTTCGTGTAGAGGCCGAAGTCCCGGGCGATCTCCCCGAGGACGATCAGTTTCTCCGGTGCGATCTCACCGCCCGGGATGCGCGGCACCACCGAGTACGAGCCGTTCTTCTGCAGGTTGGCCAGGAAGTGGTCGTTGGTGTCCTGCAGCGCGGCCTGCTCGTCGTCCAGCACGTACCCGCTCGCGCCGATCACCGGGGCCAGCGAGGCGATGACGGAGGCCACCGCCGGCTTGCACACCTCGCAGCCGTCGCCGCCGCGCGCCTCCTCGCGGCCGTAGCGGTCCAGCAGCTCCTCGTACGACGTCAGCCGCAGCGCCCGCACGATCTCGTACAGCTCCTGCCGGGTCTGCGGGAAGCAGCCGCACAGCCCCGTGTCGACCTCCACGCCGTTCGCCGCCAGCTCGGCGTCGACCAGCTGGGTGAGCACCTTCACGCAGGAGCCGCAGCCGGTGCCGGCCCGGGTGCACTTCTTCACCTCGGGCACCGAGGTGCACCGGTGCTCGGTGACCGCGCCGCGGATCGTGCCCTTGGTGACGTTGTGGCAGGAGCAGATCACCGCGTCGTCCGGCAGGGCCGCCGGGCCGAGCTGCGCCGGGGCGCCCGCACCGGCGGGCAGCACCAGCGACTCGGGGGCGACCGGCGGGACCGAGCCGACCAGCGCCCGCAGCGTGCCGTACGCCTCCGCGTCCCCGACCAGGATGCCGCCGCGCAGCGTGCCGTCCCGGCCGACGACCAGCTTCTTGTACAGGCCCGCCCGCGAGTCGGAGTAGACCACCTCCAGGCAGTCCTCGCCGGTGCCGTGCGCGTCGCCGAAGGAGGCCACGTCCACGCCGAGCAGTTTCAGCTTGGTGGACAGATCGGCGCCGGTGAACGCCGCCTCGTCGCCGGCGAGGGCGGCCGCCGCGGTCTCCGCCTGCTCGTAGCCGGGCGCCACCAGCCCGTACACCCGGCCGTCCACCGCCAGCGCGCACTCGCCGATCGCGAACACCCGCGGGTCGGTGACCGTGCGGCACTGCGCGTCCACGGCGATGCCGCCGCGTTCGCCGACCTCGAGGCCGCACTGGCGGCCCAGCTGGTCGCGCGGGCGGACACCGGCGGAGAACACCACCATGTCCGTGGCGATCTGCGATCCGTCCGACAGTTTCATGCCGCGCACCGCGCCGTCGGCGTCGGTGAGGATCTCCTGGGTGCCCGCGCCGGTGTGCACGGTCAGCCCCATGCCCTCGACGGTGCGCAGCAGTGCCGCCCCGCCGCCCTCGTCGACCTGCACCGGCATCAGCCGCGGCGCGAACTCCACGATGTGCGTCTCGAGCCCGAGTCCCTTGAGCGCCCCGGCCGCCTCCAGGCCCAGCAGGCCGCCGCCCACGACGGCACCGGTGCGGGCCCTGGTCCGGGCGTACTCCTCGACGGCGAGCAGATCGTCGACGGTCCGGTAGACGAAGCAGCCGGTGGCGTCCTTGCCCGGCACCGGCGGCACGAACGGCACCGAACCGGTGGCCAGCACCAGCGTGTCGTAGCCGACGACCCGCCCGGAGCGGGTGGTGACGGTGCGCCGCTCCCGGTCGATCGTCTCGACCGGGTCGCCGAGGTGCAGCTCGATCCCGTGGTCGGCGAGGAACCGCGGGTCGGTCAGGGACAGCTCCTCGGGCGTCCGGCCGGAGAAGTACGAGGTGAGCTGGACCCGGTCGTAGGCGGGGCGCGACTCCTCGCCCAGCACGACCACGCGGTGCGTCGCGGTCAGGCCGCGCTCGGCGAGCGCCTGAAGGAAGCGCTGGCCGACCATGCCGTGGCCGACGAGGACGATCGTCGGGGTGTCCGCGCGGGTGTCCGTGGACATTCAGGAGCCTCCAACGGTGGTGAGCAGATGAAGCAGCCCGCCGCCCTCCGCCGGGAGCGGCTCCGCCGACTCCCAGGCCCGGGCGAGCGTGCCGACGGTGCCGAGTTCGCCGACCAGCACCCCGCCCACCAGGCGGTCACCGCGGACGACGACCTTCCGGTAGGTGCCGCGGGTGGCATCGGCGAGCCGCACCACGTCGTCACCGGGCAGCGGGACCGTCTCGCCGAAGGCGGCGACGTCCAGGGCGGCGGGGGAGGGGGTGGGGGTGCCGGCGGGTGAGGGTGCGGGCCGGGTGGTGGGTGCGGGGGTGCCAGGGGCCGGTTCGGTGGTGGCGGCCGGGACGCCGGGTGCGGTGACGGTACCGGTGGCCGGTGCGGTGACGGCCGGTCCGCCGGTCGACCGTGCGGGTGCGGGAAGGGGCCCGGGCGCGGTCAGGGTGAGGCGGGTGAGGGACCGGGTGCCGGTGTAGCGGGTGGTGGTGCGGGTGCCGGAGAGCAGGTCGGCGAGGACGCCGGCCTGGTCGAGGGCGGGTGCGGCGAGGCCGTACACGGTGCCGTCGTGCTCGGCGCAGTCCCCGACGGCACGGATGCGCGGGTCGCTGGTGCGCAGCTCGTCGTCGACGACGATCCCCTGCCGGACGGCGAGCCCCGCCTCCTCGGCGAGCCGGGTGCGCGGGCGCACCCCGCAGGCCAGGACGACCAGGTCGGTGTCGAGCGCATAGCCGTCGGCCAGTCGCACCGACCGGACCGCGCCGTCGGAGCAGTGCACGTCCCGTACCCGGCACTCGGTGTGCACCTCGACGCCCAGCCCGGTCAGATGCCGTTCGACCAGCGCGGACGCGTCCGGGTCGAGCTGGCGTTCCAAGAGCCGCCCGGCCTGCTGGGCGAGGAGCACCTGGGCGCCGCGCACCGCCAGGGCGCGGGCCGCGGACACACCGAGCAGCCCGCCGCCGACGACCACCGCCCGCACCCCCGGCCGGACGGCCGCGGACAGCCGCAGGCAGTCGTCCAGGGTGCGGAAGGCGTGGACGCCCTCGGGCAGCCCGCGGCCGCGGGCGAACAGGCCCGGCAGCGCGGGCAGCACCGGGTTGGAGCCGGTGGCCAGCACGAGCGTGCCGTAGCCGATCGAGGTGCCGTCGGCGCAGTGCACGGTGCGCGCGGCCCGGTCGATGGCGGTGACCCGGCCCCGGGCCAGCTCCGCCGGCGCCGGCAGTGCGATCACCTCGGGGCCGTACCGGCCGGCCAGCACCTCGGCGAGCAGCACCCGGTTGTACGGAGGGTGCTCCTCGTCGCCGACGACCAGCGCCTGTGTGCCCAGCTCGGCGAGCCGCCGGGCCAGGGTCACCCCCGCCAGGCCGGCGCCGATCACCACCACGCGCGCGTTCGAGGTCATGCACGGCAGCGTGCTGCGTGGACGTTACCCGGCCGCATCACCTCTGTTTCCCGTCCGGAACGCTGCGCTCAGCGGGGGAGGGGCGGGAATGTGAGCAGGCTCGGGCGACGCGGGCAGCCGCTGTGAGGGGCGCTGCATGGGGCGGCTCGACCAGTGACGACGGAAGGAGAGGCGGACGACGGAGAAGGGGTGACGGTGCGCTACAGCGGGCGCTGGCCGGTCAGGTGGGCGAAGACGACCACATTGCCCTGGTAGCCGGTGGCCTTGGAGTAGCCGCCGCCGCAGGTGATCACCCGCAGCTCGGGGCGGCTCGCCGCGCCGTACACCTTCTGGTCGGGGAAGTTCTTCGCCTGGTACACCTCCACCGCGTCCACGGTGAAGACGGCGACGCTGCCGTCGCGGCGGTCCAATTCGATGGTGTGGCCCTTCTTCAGGGCGCCGAGATGGTAGAAGACGGCGGGTCCTTCGGTGGTGTCGACGTGCCCGGCGACGATCGCGGTGCCTGTCTCGCCGGGGGTGGTGCCGCGTTCGTACCAGCCCGCGAGGTTCTTCTCGGCCGCGGGCGGGACGTCGAGGCTGCCGGAGGGGGTGAGGCCGAGGCCCATCAGCGGGGCGTCCACCCGTATCACCGGTATGCGTATCCGGGTGGGCGGGGACGGCGGCAGGGCGGGCGCGGAGAGCTGCTGCCCTACCGGGTCGGCCAGGCCCTCGGCGGCGGTCGGCTGGGGCGGGGCGTGGGTGACGCCGGCGCCGTGCAGCAGCCAGGCCCCGGCACCGAGGGCGACCGTGCTGACGGCTGCTATCGCCACGTTGTTGACCTTGCGCATGCCAACGCCTCCGCACGACTTCTCGGCACGACGCCCCCTCGCCCGGCCGCACGAGGCCGGGATTCTGCTGCCCCGTCCCCCTCCGGGCGGTGAGGGGCGTCGCGCCCGGAGGGGGAGGGGACCCGCGGTACCGGTGACGGGCCACGGGGCGCCCGTCAGATCCCGTCGCCTCTCGCCCGGCGATGCAGGAGCCAGGTACCGCCCGCGGCGGCGACGGCGAGCGCCGCCACGCCGGCCGCGGTCCGCACGGGGTCGGTGCCCAAAGCGCCACCGACCCCCGTCTTCACACTTCCGTGGGGCTGCACCCGGTCGTGCTGGGCGGCGGTCAGCGTGACCACCAGGTCGCCCTTGGCCTGCCGCCCGCCCTCGGCGCACTCCGCGACGATCTCGTACGTGCCGGGCTGGGCGCTCTCCGGCACCCGGAACTGCCCGATCGCCTCGCCCTCGTGCGCACTGGGCGCCAGCGGGAACTGCCCGGCGCCGACGGCGCTCGCGTCCCCGGCCGCGACCCCCTTCTCGCCGCACGCCTTGGTGTTCACGCTGACCTGCCCGCCCGGCACCACCGAGGACGGGTGGACGTCCAGCGTGCCCGTGGCGGCACCGGCCTCGGCGCGCGGCGGCCGGACGGCGGCCGCCCCACCGTCCGCGCCGTGCGCGGGCGCGGCGAGGCCGACGGCGGCGGCGACGGCGAGCGCGGCGCCGGTCACGGCCCCGGCCGTCGGACGGACGGTACGTCGCATCGCTGCTCCTCCGGTCGGTGCTCGCACGAGCTGTGCGGTCGCGAGCTGTGCGGTGAGGGCACGGACCGGCCGCGGCCTGCGCTCGTACCGCCGCCGTTCGCGTCCCCGCCCTTCCGAGGTAAGTGGCGTGCGACGAGGCCCGCTTGCTGAGACCCTGTCAGAAATACGGAGAACGGGTGTCGTCCGCGGCCCGCCCCGACCCGTCGCGGTGCGCGTTCGCCCAGGTCAGGGCCGGTGCACTGAGGGCATGTCCGGAACCACCCGGAGGGGGCAGGCCGCAGGGGTGACGCAGCGGGGGCGGGGCGGGTCTGCCGCGGGAGGCCGCCGGGTTCACGGGTGTCGAGAGGCTGCCGGGTTCGCGGAGGTGCGGAGAGGCTGCCGGGTTCGCGGGGCGCGGGGAGCAGGGCCCGGGGACGGGCCGTAGGTCGGGGTGTGCGGGGAGCAGGGCCCGGCGACGGTCCGGAACCCGGGGTGTGCACAGAGCCGGAGCGGATCCAGAATCGTTCCCGTGACCGGACCTGTCATCCCTGACCCGACCGCCTCCGGCTCGGCCACCCCCGGCCCGGATGTCCCCGAACCGTCCGCAGCCCTGCCGTTCTTCGTCTACGGCACCCTCCGCCCCGGCCAGTTCCGCCATGACCTCTTCCTGCGCGGCCGCACCCTGAACGAGGAGCCCGCCCGCCTGCACGGCGCGGTCCTCTACGAGGGCCCCGGCTACCCCTACGCCGTCGAGGAGCCCGGGGGAGTGGTCACCGGCTGCCTGGTCACCGCACGGCCGGAGGCGTACCCGACGCTGCTCGCCGAACTCGACCGGCTGGAGGGATACGCGCCGGGCGACCCGGACAACCTCTACGAGCGGCTGGCCCGCGACGTCGAACGCACTTCCGGTGGCACGGTCCGCGCCTGGGTGTACGTGGCCGCTCCGCGCGTCACCGCCCGGCTGCGCGCCCACGGCACACGCATCGACAGCGGGGACTGGGTGGACGGCCGGTGAACGGCACAGCGGATCGGCACGGGTGAGCGGTGCCGCTGGACGGTGCCGTTGACCAGTGCCGTCGACGGGCGGCGTCGACCTGTGGGGTTGATCAGCCCAGCAGGGCGATCCCCTCGGGCACGGTGATGCCGAACTCCTCCCCCACCAGACGTCGCACCTCCTCCTCGTCGGTGATCTCCCGCTCGGTGACGGTGCCGTCGGCCCCGGTCTGCACGAACCGGGTGCCGTCGAGCGAGAGATGCCGGTCGGGCGTGGTGCGCTGCAGGTAGGGCCGCCGGGTGAAGGGGGAGCGCGGATGGGTGGCGACGTACCAGTTGAACACCTGGAAGTCCTGCCCCGTGTACGGCTCCAGGGTGAAGGCGTACTGGCCGGTCCACTCCGCGGTGCGGGGGTCGTGGGCCTCCAGCAGCCACAGCTCCAGCGGCCCCTCGTGCGGCAGCCGCGTCAGCCGGTGCCGCCGCCCGCCGCCCTCGCTCTCCGCGCCGAGGACCAGCGGCATCGGCGTCAGCAGCGCGCCGACCGCACCGAACCCGACGTCCGCCAGGTACGGCCGGGGCTCGCCCGGCACCTCCACGCGCAGCATCATGTGCGTGCGGGGCCGGCTCTCCGGCGACCCGGTGCCCAGCACCACGCGCCCCGCCAGCCCCGACACCGTGAAGCCCAGCGCCTCCAACGCCAGCCTCAGCAGGGTGTTCTGCTCGTAGCAGTACCCGCCGCGACGGCTGCGGACCAGCTTGGCCATCAGATCCCCGGGGGCCAGCGAGGGCGCCGTGCCGGACACCGCGTCCAGGTTCTCGAAGGGGAAGGACAGGGCGTGGGCGAGGTGCACCCCGCGCAGCGTCGCGAGATCGGCCCGCCGGCCGCCCTCCCATCCGATGCGCCGCAGATAGGCACCGAGGTCGAATGCTGCCTGGTGTTCTTGCTGGTCGGACATGCCTCGAACCTACGCCGGAACGGCCCGAACGCCGCGCCGGCCGCCCTCGGACCAACCGCGTCGGACGTCCCCGGCCCGCCTTGGACGGCTCCTGGTACGCCCGAGCCGCGTCCGCCCCCCCGTACGCACCACGGCTCAGGCGCGGACCGCGACCTCTGCCCCCGGCTGGTCCCGGTCCACCGGCTCCACCCGCACCGCGCACACCTTGAACTCCGGCATCCGCGAGGTCGGGTCGAGGGCCGGGTTGGTCACGGTGTTCGCGCGGCCCGCGCCGGGCCAGTGGAACGGCATGAACACCGTGTCCGGGCGGATGCCCGCCGAGATCCTCGCCGGGGCCGTCGCCCGCCCGCGCCGCGACACCACCGCCACCGGATCGCCCTCGGCCGCCCCCAGCCGTGCCGCGAGCCGGGGATGCAGCTCGACGAACGGGCCGGGCGCCGCCGCGTTCAGCTCGTCCACCCGCCGGGTCTGGGCACCCGACTGGTACTGGGCGAGCACCCGACCGGTGGTCAGCAGCAGCGGATACTCCTCGTCCGGTTCCTCGGCGCTCGGCCGGTGCGACACCGGGACGAAGCGGGCCCGGCCGTCCTCGGTGGCGAACCGGTCCAGAAACATCCGGGGAGTGCCCGGATGGACCTCCGCCGGCGTGCCCTTCGCCGAGAATCCGGAGCCACCGGTCCGGGCGCCGGTGCCGGTGCTGTCGCCGGTGGCGGCGCCGACCGGGCGCTCGGATGCCGGACACGGCCAGAACACCCCGTTCTCCTCCGCGAGCCTGCGGTAGGTGATGCCCGAGTAGTCCGCGGGGCCGCCCGCGCTGGCCCGGCGCAGCTCCTCGAACACCTCCTCCGGATCCGCCGGGAACCCCTTCTCCACACCGAGCCGGGCCGCCAGCTCGTGCAGCACCTCCAGATCGCTGCGGACACCCTCGGGCGGGGCCACGGCCTGCCGGCGCAGCAGCACCCTGCCCTCCAGGTTCGTCGTCGTCCCCGTCTCCTCCGCCCACTGCGTCACCGGCAGGACGACGTCCGCCAGCTCCGCCGTCTCCGACAGCACCACATCGCAGACGGCGAGGAAGTCCAGCGCCCGCAGCCGCTCCTCCACATGTGCGGCGCGCGGTGCGGACACCACCGGGTTGGAGCCCATCACCAGCAGCGTGCGGATGTCCGTGCCGAGGGCGTCCAGCAGTTCGTACGCGCTGCGGCCCGGCCCCGGCAGACTGTCCGGGTCCACGCCCCACACCTCGGCCACATGCCGGCGCGCCGCCGGGTCGGTCAGCTTGCGGTAGCCGGGCAACTGGTCGGCCTTCTGGCCGTGTTCGCGGCCGCCCTGCCCGTTGCCCTGGCCCGTCAGGCACCCGTACCCGGACAGCGGGCGGCCCGCCCGGCCGGTCGCCAGGCACAGGTTGATCCACGCGCCCACCATGTCGGTGCCCTTGGCCTGCTGCTCGGGGCCGCGCGCGGTGAGCACCATCGCCGACTCCGGCGCGCAGAACAACCGCACCGCCTCCCGCAGCTGCGGCACCGGCACACCGGTGACCCGTTCCACGTACTCCGGCCAGTGCGCCATGGCCGCCGCCCGCGCCTCCTCCCAGCCGGTGGTCCGCTCCCGGATGTACGCCTCGTCGGTGCGGCCCTCGGCGACGACCAGGTGCAGCAGGCCCAGGGCCAGAGCGAGATCGGTGCCGGGGCGCGGCGCCAGGTGCAGGTCGGCCTGCTCGGCCGTCCTCGTGCGGCGCGGGTCGACGACGATGAGCGTGCCGCCGTTCTCCCGCAGCTCGGTGAAGTAGCGCAGCGCCGGCGGCATCGTCTCCGCCGGGTTGGAACCGACCAGGATCACGCACCCGGTACGGGCGACGTCCTCCAGCGGAAACGGCAGCCCTCGGTCCAAACCGAATGCGGCGGTGCCCGCAGCGGCGGCCGACGACATGCAGAACCGCCCGTTGTAGTCGATCTGCGAGGTGCCCAGCACCACCCGTGCGAACTTGCCCAGCGCGTACGCCTTCTCGTTGGTCAGCCCGCCCCCGCCGAACACCGCGCAGGCGTCCGGCCCGTGCTTGTGGCGGGCGCCGTCCAGCGCCCCGGCGATCCGGTCCAGCGCCTCGTCCCAGCCGGCGGGCTCCAGCTTGCCCCCCTTGCGCACCAGCGGCGAGGTCAGCCGCAGCCGGGAGGTCAGCAGCGCCGGCGCCGTACGCCCCTTGGCGCACAACGCACCACGGTTGACCGGGAAGTCCGCACGCTCGGCCACCTCCACCCCTGCGTCGGGGCCGACGGTGAGGTTCATCCCGCATTGCAGGGCACAGTACGGGCAGTGCGTGGGCGTCGCGGATTTCGGCATGCCGCCCAGCCTGCGCGTCGTGTGTTACGCGTCCGGACGGACGCTGTTACACGTCCGGCACGGTGACCTCTTCGGGGGCGAAGGGCCGTGGTGAGGTCCGCTGCCGACACACTCGTCCCCTCGGGTTCGGCGACCGGAGCAAACGGCAGACGCCGGTGTGAGGACGACCCTAAGATCGGGGCTCGGACAGGCAGCCATGACGACGATCAGGCGGTGTGCACCTTTTGTCGGACTCGGTGAAACTCATGAAAAACACGGCCCGCGCCTCGTAAACCCGCAGGTCGCGCACTCTGCTCCCCGCGCACGCGGGGATGGACCCTCACGGACCCGGGCACCGGGGGTCGGACAGGTCTGCTCCCCGCGCACGCCGGAACGCGCCCCACCCCCTCACACCCCCCACGTCCCACCCCGTGACCCCCCGGAAACCACTCGTCACGGCCCTGCAACCACCACGCAACGTCCCGCCGGGAGGATCCCGGTATGACGGTGTCGATCCTTCCGCGTTCCGGACATGCGCCCGCCCTGGTCCTGGTGGCGCACGGCAGTCGCGACCCGCGTGCCGTGGGCACCGTGCGGGCGCTGCTGGACCGTGTCCGTGAGCTGCGCCCCGGCCTGCCCGTGCACCTGGGCCACATCGAGCTGAACGAGCCGTTGCTGCCGGACACCCTCGCGCGCCTGACCGGCACCGATGTCGTCCTGGTGCCGTTGCTGTTCGGCCCGGGACATCACGTCAAGCGGGACATTCCGCGGATGGCCGCCGCCGCACGGGCCCACGCCCGGGTGGCCGCCCCGCTCGGCCCGCACCCGCTGCTCGTCGAGGCGCTGCACGACCGGCTGACCGAGGCCGGCTGGCGGCCGACGTGCGATGCGGACGAGCGCCGCACGAGCGCGGTGGTCCTGGCGGCGGCGGGTTCCCGTGATCCGGAGTCGACGGCCGGCACCCGCCGCACCGCCCGGCTGTTGTCCGCCCGGCTCGGTGTGCCCGTGGTCGCCGCCTATGCCTCCGCCGCGGCTCCCACCGTCCCGGAGGCGGTGCGCGCGCTGGCCGCCCGCGGCCGTCACCGCATCGCCGTCGCCTCCTGCTTCGCCGCCCCGGGCCGATTCGCCGTGCAGTGCGCCGCGGCCGCCCCCGGTGTCGCCGCCGCCCCGCTCGGCGACCATCCGGCCCTGGCCCGTCTGGTCCTGCACCGGTACGACCAGGTGGTGGCGGTGTCCGAGGGAGACGGGGCGTACGAGACGTCCTCGGCCTTCGACGCCTCCGAGGTGTTCGAGCCGGTCGGTGCTTCCCTGCACTCGCCCCTCGCGGTCCGGTAAGCGCACGACCCCGCCCCCAGAGAGCCACTTCCCTGTCCCGGCGGACACCGGACGCCCCGACCGACGCCCCACCAGAGCCTCACGCAAGGCACCCCACCAGAGCCTCACGCAAGGCACCCCACCGGCCGCCCCGCCCCGCGACCGGGCGCCCCACCGCACCGCCACCTCGTACTGTCGAGGCATGGACGGGATCGCCTCCGCGGCAGCAGCGTCGTCCCACGATCATCTTCCGCCCGCCGGGTACGAGGCGTCGGCGGTGGAGCGGTGGGCGGCCGAACCGGACAAGCGGCCGGGGCGCACGGCCTTCCAGCGTGACCGTGCCCGGGTGCTGCACTCCGCGGCGCTCAGACGGCTGGCGGGCAAGACGCAGGTGGTCACCCCGGGCGAGCCCAGCCAGGCCTGGGACCCGAGCCCGCGCACCCGGCTCACCCACTCCCTGGAGTGCGCCCAGGTCGGCCGGGAACTGGGGGCCGCCCTCGGCTGCGACCCGGACCTGGTGGAGACCGCCTGCCTCTCCCACGACCTGGGGCACCCGCCCTTCGGGCACAACGGCGAGCAGGCGCTGAACGAGTTCGCCGGCGACTGCGGCGGCTTCGAGGGCAACGCGCAGTCGCTGCGGCTGCTCACCCGGCTCGAGCCCAAGCGGTTCGTCACCGACCCGGAGTCCGGGGAGCCGGTCAGCGTCGGGCTGAATCTGACGCGGGCCGCGCTGGACGCCGCGACCAAGTACCCGTGGCCGCGCGGCGCCCGTCCCGGCGACCCGCACTCGGTGAAATTCGGGGTGTACGAGGACGACCGGCCCGTCTTCGACTGGGTGCGCGCCGGGGCGCCCGGCACCCGTACCTGTTTCGAGGCGCAGGTCATGGACTGGTCCGACGACGTGGCGTACTCGGTGCACGACCTGGAGGACGGGCTGCACGCCGGGCACATCGAGCCCGCCTGCCTGCAGGCCGACCCCGAGCGGCAGGAGATCTTCGCGGTGGCCGTCGGACGGTACGTCCCGGCCGGCACCGACCCCGAGGAGCTGGCCGAGGCCCTGGACCGGCTGCTGGCCCAGGAGTGGTGGCCGCACGGCTACGACGGCTCCGCGGTCGCCCAGGCCCGGCTGAAGGACGCCACCAGCCAGCTGATCGGCCGGTTCTGCCTGGCCGCCGAGCACGCCACCCGGGAGGCGTACGGGGGCGGCCGGCTCACCCGGTACGCGGCCGAGCTGGTGGTGCCGCGCGGCATCCGGATGGAGTGCGCCGTCCTCAAGGCCGTCGCCGACCTGTACGTGATGCAGCGCGACGAGCAGGAACGGCTGCGCGCCCGGCAGCGGGTCGTCGTCCTGGAGCTGGCCGACGCGCTGACGGCACGCGCGCCGGAGGGGCTGGACCCGCAGTTCCGCGCCCTGTTCCGGCAGGCCGACGACGACCGGGCGCGCACGCGGGTGATCGTCGACCAGATCGCGTCCCTGACCGACGCCTCGGCCCGGCGCCTGCACGCACGGCTGGCCGGCCGGCCGGGCGGGCGGCCACGGCGTCCATGAAACCGCCACCGAAACCGTCCCGGACACTGACAGCGCGCTTATCCGCAGCCGTGATACCCGTGAAAGGCACCGTGATCGGTGCGCCGGACGTGCCCCGGAAGCATGATCGACGGGTCCTTGTGTGACCCTCTGTGGCCTGATCGGGCCACTCCCTCTTCCCGCATCACGCTCCGTGCGGGACGCTCGCATGGGGCGGCACCCTGATGAGGAGGCGACACGTGGTCGACGCGGATGAGACATTCGTCATCGTCGGAGGTGGTCTGGCCGGCGCCAAGGCGGCCGAGACCCTCCGGGTGGAGGGCTTCAGCGGCCGCGTCATCCTCATCTGCGACGAGCGGGACCATCCCTACGAGCGTCCGCCGCTGTCCAAGGGGTTCCTCCTCGGCAAGGAGACACGCGACAAGGCCCTCGTCCACGAGCCCGCCTGGTACGCGCAGAACGACATCGAACTGCACCTCGGGCAGACCGTCGACGCCATCGACCGCGTCGCGAAGACCGTCCACTACGGCGACGACGGCACGCACGTCCGCTACGACAAACTGCTGCTGGCCACCGGCGCCGAACCGCGCCGCCTGGACGTCCCCGGCACCGGTCTGGTGGGCGTGCACCATCTGCGCCGCTTCGCCCACGCCGAACGCCTGCGCAACGTCCTGACCCACCTCGGGCGGGACAACGGGCACCTGGTGATCGCGGGCGCCGGCTGGATCGGCCTGGAGGTCGCCGCCGCGGCCCGCTCCTACGGCGCCGAGGTCACCGTGGTCGAGCAGGCCCCCACCCCGCTGTACGGGGTGCTCGGGCCCGAGCTGGGGCAGCTGTTCACCGAGCTGCACCGCGAGCGCGGCGTCCGGTTCCACTTCGGGGCCCGCATCACCGAGATCGTCGGCCAGGACGGAATGGTGCTGGCCGCCCGCACCGACGACGGCGAGGAGCACCCCTGCCACGACGTGCTGGCCGCGATCGGCGCCGCGCCGCGGGTCGCGCTCGCCGAGGCGGCCGGGCTGGAGCTGGCGGACGCGGCCCACGGCGGCGGCATCGCCGTGGACGAGCAGCTGCGCACCTCCGACCCGGACATCTACGCCGCCGGTGACGTGGCCTGCTTCCCGCACTCCCTGTTCGGCACCCGGCTGCGCGTGGAGCACTGGGCCAACGCCCTCAACGGCGGCCCGGCCGCGGCCCGCGCGATGCTCGGCCGGGACGTCGTCCACGACCGCCTGCCCTACTTCTTCTCCGACCAGTACGACCTCGGCATGGAGTACAGCGGATGGGCCCCGCCCGGCTCCTACGACCAGGTGGTGATCCGCGGGGACGCCGGGAAGCGGGAGTTCCTCGCGTTCTGGGTGAAGGAGGGCCGGGTGCTGGCCGGGATGAACGTGAACGTGTGGGACGTCACGGAGCCCGTCCAGCGGCTGATCCGCAGCGGCGCGCAGGTCGACACCGAGGCCCTGGCGGACCCGCACGTGCCGCTCGACAGCCTGATTCCCTGAGGAACTCGCTGGTGAAGGCCCGAGGGCCCGTGGATCCCGGACGGTGACCACGGGGCGTGCGCCGTCCCGGTCGGGCCCCCGCTCGCGGCGGGTGCCCGACCGCACCCCCGTAGAATTCACGCGTGGCAGGACGGATCAAGGACGAGGACGTGAAGGCGGTTCGGGACGCCATCCCGATCGACGCCGTGGTGTCCGAGTACCTCCAGCTGCGCAACGCGGGCGGGGGCAACCTGAAGGGCCTGTGCCCGTTCCACGACGAGAAGACCCCGTCCTTCCAGGTCAGCCCCAGCAAGGGGCTGTTCCACTGCTTCGGCTGCCAGGAGGGCGGCGACACCATCACCTTCGTGATGAAGATCGACCACCTCTCCTTCTCCGAGGCGGTCGAGCGGCTGGCCGCCCAGGCCGGCATCACCCTGCGCTACGAGGAGGGCGGGTACAACCCGGCCCAGCAGCGCGGTGAGCGGATCCGTCTGATCGAGGCGCACAAGCTGGCCGCCGAGTGGTACGCCGAGCAGCTGGCCACCAGCCCGGAGGCCGAGGCCGGCCGGGTCTTCCTCGCCGAGCGCGGCTTCGACCAGGCCGCCGCCGTCCACTTCGGCGTCGGCTACAGCCCCCAGGGCTGGGACCACCTCACCCGCTTCCTGCGCGGCAAGGGCTTCAGCGACAAGGAACTGATCGTCTCCGGCCTCGCCCAGGAGGGCCGCCGCGGCCCCATCGACCGCTTCCGCGGCCGGCTGATGTGGCCGATCCGCGACATCGGCGGCGAGGTCGTCGGCTTCGGCGCGCGCAAACTGTACGAGGCCGACACCGGGCCGAAGTACCTGAACACGCCGGAGACGCCGATCTACCGCAAGTCCCAGGTGCTGTACGGCATCGACCTGGCGAAGAAGGAGATCGCCAAGACCAGCCGGGCCGTCGTCGTCGAGGGCTACACCGACGTCATGGCCTGCCACCTCGCCGGGGTGCGCACCGCGATCGCCACCTGCGGCACCGCCTTCGGCGGCGAGCACATCAAGATCCTGCGCCGGCTGCTGATGGACAACGGCTCGGCCCGGGTGATCTTCACCTTCGACGGGGACGCGGCCGGGCAGAAGGCGGCCCTGCGGGCCTTCGAGGACGACCAGAAGTTCGCCGCGGAGACCTACATCGCCATCGCGCCCGACGGCATGGACCCGTGCGAGCTGCGCCTGGCCAAGGGCGACGAGGCCGTCGTCGACCTGGTCGAGCCGCGCACCCCGCTGTTCGAGTTCGCGCTGCGCCAGATCGTCTCCCGCTACGACCTGGACACCCCGGCCGGCCGGGCCGCCGCCCTGGACGAGGCCGCGCCGGTCGTCGCGCGGATCAAGAACAGCGGCGCCCAGCACGAGGTCGCCGTCCAGCTCGCCGGTCTGCTCGGCATCCTCGACACCCAGTTCGTGGTGCGGCGGGTGGCGCAGCTGGCCCGCTGGGCCCGCGAGCGCGGCGGCCGCCTGCCCACGCCGGAACCCCGGCCCGCGGCCCCGCAGCCCGCCGCCTGGGCCGACGGGACCCGGCCCGTGCCGCGCGGACCGGCGCTGCACCTGCGCAACCCCGTCCACGCCACCGAGCGCGAGCTGCTGAAACTCGCGCTGCAGCGCCCCGAGCTGGTCTCCCCGGCCTTCGACGCCTACGGGGTGGACGAGTTCACCGCCGCCCCCTACGCGGCCGTCCGCCAGGCCATCGCCGACGCCGGCGGCGCCGAGGACGGCGTGGCCGACCCGCAGGACTATCTGATCCGGGTCCGCGAGGCGGCCCCCGACGACCAGGTGCGGGCGATGGTGACCGAGCTGGCCGTGGAGCCGATCAAGATGCACCGGGGCGCACGCGAGGTGGACGAGACCTACGCCGGCGAACAGCTGGTCGCCGTCCGCCGCCGCGCCGTCGAACGCCGTGTCCGTGACCTGCAGAGCGCGGTGGCCCGCCTGTCCCACGGCGGTGATCCGGCCCAGCTCGCCGCCGTGCAGAACGAACTGTGGGTGCTGCAGCAGTACGACCAGGCACTGCGGGAGCGGGGCGCACAGGCGCTGTAGGTTTCGAGCCCTGTGGCGCCCGGGCACGGGGCACCCCGGCGTCCGGGCGCCGCCCGGTCCGGTGCCGACGACCCCGGGCACGGAGGTCGTTCCCGCGCGGCTCTCGCACCGTCCTCGCGCCCGCCCCGTGACCGTCCGGACGCAAAAAGTCACCGCACGCCCCTCGTGGCGGAGTTGCGTCGTACCCCACACTGGGTCCGGTGCCCGAGTCCCCGGACCCCGGCCGGTCCTTGTCCCCCCGCTCGTCCTGCACCACCGCGGCCCGCCCGTCGTGCACGGGCCGGACCGCGGCGAGGCCGCCGGATGCGTCCCCGAGTACCGCTGCCGCACTGGTCGACAGCGACGATCCTGGAGGTCGCCCGCGTGCAGACCCAGACCCTCACCCAGACCGACGCCGCGCCCCGCCTCGTCGTCGCGGCCGTACCGCCGCAGGACCAGGTCGTACGTCACCCGGAGACCGGGGCCCGGGCGCACCCGGAGACGGCGACGCCGCCCGCGCCGCAGGACGGTGCCGCGCAGGACGCGGACGCGGCGGAGCCAGGGCCGCCCAAGGACACCGGACTGCCGGAGGACACCGGGCCGCTGGAGGACGCCGGGCCGCTGGAGGACGCCGGGCCGCTGGAGGACACCGGACCGGCTGTGGACGCCGAGCCGTCCGTCGCGGTCCGGGCCGAGTCCGGCGGCTCCTCCGGGGACCTGTTCCGGCAGTACCTGCGGGAGATCGGCCGGATCCCGCTGCTGACCGCCGCCGAGGAGGTGGAGCTGGCCCGGCGGGTGGAGGCCGGGCTGTTCGCCGAGGAGAAACTGACCACCACGCCCGGCCTGGACGACCGGCTCGCCGCGGACCTGCGGCGGCTCGTCGTCCTGGGCCGTGTCGCGAAACGGCGGCTCATCGAGGCCAACCTGCGGCTGGTGGTGTCCGTCGCCAAACGCTACATGGGCCGCGGGCTGACCATGCTCGACCTGGTGCAGGAGGGCAACCTGGGGCTGATCCGGGCGGTGGAGAAGTTCGACTACGCCCGCGGCTACAAGTTCTCCACCTACGCCACCTGGTGGATCCGGCAGGCCATGTCGCGGGCGCTGGCCGACCAGGCCCGCACCATCCGGGTGCCGGTGCACGTCGTGGAGCTGATCAACCGGGTGGTGCGGGTGCAGCGGCGCATGCTGCAGGAACGCGGGTACGAGCCGACCGTGGAGGAGGTCGCCGCCCGGCTGGAGCTGCCGCCCGAGCGGGTCGACGAGCTGCTGCAGCTCGCCCAGGAACCGGTGTCCCTGCACGCCCCGGTCGGCGAGGAGGAGGACATCGTCCTCGCCGACCTCATCGAGGACGGCGACGCGGCCTCCCCGGTGGAGTCGGCGGCGTTCCTGCTGCTGCGCGAGCACCTGCAGGCCGTGCTGGCGACGCTGGGGGAGCGGGAACGCAAGGTCGTCCAGCTGCGCTACGGGCTCCTGGACGGCCGGCCGCACACCCTGGAGGAGATCGGGCGGCTGTTCGGCGTGACCCGGGAACGCATCCGGCAGATCGAGTCCAAGACCCTCACCAAGCTGCGCGCCCACACCTTCGCCGACCAGTTACGCGGCTACCTGGACTGAGCGCATCGACGAAGGCGGCTGCCCGCGCCGAGACCTGAGACCACCGGCGAAGGCCGCTGCCCGGGCCGAGCGCACCGACGACAAGGGGGCCGCCCGGGCAGGCGGCCCCCTCCCTCGTCGATCCGGTCACCCCGTGCCTCAGTCGACCTCCGCGACCGCCTGCGCGAACTGCGCCTTGTACAGGCGGGCGTAGGCCCCGTCGGCGGCCAGCAGCTCGTCGTGCGAGCCCTGCTCGACGATCGAGCCGTTCTCCATGACCAGGATGGTGTCCGCGTCCCGGATCGTGGAGAGACGGTGGGCGATGACGAACGACGTCCTGCCGTGCTGCAGTTTGGCCATGGCCTTCTGGATCAGCACCTCGGTGCGGGTGTCCACCGAGCTGGTCGCCTCGTCCAGGACCAGGATCGCCGGGTCCGACAGGAACGCCCGCGCGATGGTGATGAGCTGTTTCTCACCCTCGCTGACCCCGGAGCCCTCGTCGTCGATGACGGTGTCGTAGCCGTCGGGCAGGGTGCGGATGAACCGGTCGGCGAGCGCGGCCCGCGCCGCCTCCTCGATCTCGCCGCGGGTCACCTCGCGGGAGGCGCCGTAGGCGATGTTCTCCGCGATGGTGCCGCCGAACAGCCAGGTGTCCTGCAGCACCATGCCGATGCCGGAGCGCAGTTCGTCCCGGGACATCCGGGCGATGTCCACCCCGTCCAGGGTGATGCGCCCGCCGGTGACCTCGTAGAACCGCATCAGCAGGTTGACCAGGGTGGTCTTGCCGGCGCCGGTCGGGCCGACGATGGCGACCGTGTGACCCGGCTCCACCGTCAGCGACAGGTCCTCGATCAGCGGCTTGTCCGGGTCGTAGCGGAAGGAGACGTGCTCCAGCTCGACCCGGCCGCGCAGCCGCTCCGGCCGCAGACCCGGCACCGGGTCCGGGGACTGCTCCTCGGCGTCGAGGAGTTCGAAGACCCGCTCGGCGGAGGCGACACCGGACTGCACCAGGTTCGCCATCGAGGCGATCTGGGTCAGCGGCATGGAGAACTGCCGCGAGTACTGGATGAAGGCCTGAACGTCGCCGATGGACAGCGCACCCGACGCCACCCGCAGACCGCCGACCACGGCCACCAGCACATAGTTCAGGTTCGACACGAACATCATCAGCGGCTGCATGATGCCGCTGTGGAACTGCGCCTTGAACGAGGCCTCGTACAGCGCCTCGTTGTGCTCGGCGAACTGCGCGGCCGACTCCTGCTGCCGGCCGAACACCTTCACCAGGGTGTGCCCGGTGTACATCTCCTCGATGTGCGCGTTCAGCTTTCCGGTGCTGCGCCACTGCTGCACGAACTGCGGCTGGCTGCGCTTGCCCACCGCGGCCGCCACCACGAACGACAACGGCACCGTCACCAGCGCCACCAGCGCCAGGATCCAGGAGACGTAGAACATCATCACCAGCACGCCGATGACGGTCAGCAGCGAGTTGATGAGCTGCCCCATCGTCTGGTTCAGCGTCTGCCCGATGTTGTCGATGTCGTTGGTGGCCCGGGAGAGCACCTCACCGCGCTGCCGCCGGTCGAAGTACGACAGCGGCAGCCGCGACAGCTTCGCCTGCACGTCCTCGCGCAGCCGGTACACGGTCCGGTTCACCGTGCGGTTCACCAGCCGTGTCGCCACCGCCATCAGCAGACCCGCCGCCAGGAACGTGCACAGTGCCAGCAGCAGGACGGTGCCGACCGCACCGAAGTCGATGCCCTTGCCCGGGGTGAAGTCGGTGCTGCGCAGCATGTCGGCGACGGCGCCCTGCCCGTGCTGCCGCATGCTCTCCAGCACCTGTTCCTTGGTGGCCCCGGCGGGCATCTGCCGTCCGACGATCCCGGCGAACACCAGGTCCGTGGCCTTGCCGAGGATCTTCGGCCCGATCACGCTGAGCGTGACGCTGACCACCACGCACAGCACCAGGGTGACGATCGTCGCCCGCTCGGGCCGGAACCGGGCGAGGAGCCGGCGGCTCGATCTCTTGAAGTCCAGCGTGCGGTTCTCGGGGGTGGCCGTCATCCGGCCCATGGGCCCGGCCATCAGGCAGCCTCCGCTTCCGTCAGCTGGGAGAGCACGATCTCCCGGTAGGTGTCGTTGTCCGCCATCAGCTCGTGGTGGCGGCCGCTGCCCACCACCCGGCCCTCGTCCAGGACGATGATCCGGTCCGCGTCCCGGATGGTCGCCACCCGCTGGGCGACGATGACGACGGTGGCGTCGGCGGTCTCCCGGGCCAGGGCGGCCCGCAGCGCCGCGTCGGTGGCGTAGTCCAGGGCGGAGAAGGAGTCGTCGAACAGGTAGATCTCCGGGCGCTGCACCAGCGTGCGGGCGATGGCCAGACGCTGACGCTGACCACCGGAGACGTTCGTGCCGCCCTGCGCGACGGGCGCCTGAAGCCCGCCCTCCAGCTTGCTGACGAAGTCCTTGGCCTGCGCCACCTCCAACGCGTGCCACAGCTCCTCGTCGGTGGCGTCCGGGTTGCCGTAGCGCAGGTTGGACGCGATGGTGCCGGCGAACAGGTACGGCTTCTGCGGGACGATGCCCACCGTCTTCGACAGCAGCGCCGGGTCGATGTCGCGCACGTCCACGCCGCCCACCAGGACCTCGCCCTCGGTGGCGTCGAACAGCCGGGGCACCAGTCCCAGCAGCGTGGACTTGCCGCTGCCGGTGGAGCCGATCACGGCGGTCACCTCGCCCGGGCGGGCCACCAGGTCCACCGCCTTGAGCACCGGCTCCTCGGCACCCGGGTAGCGGAAACCGGCCTGACGCAGCTCCAGATGCCCGTGGCTGCGCAGCTGCGCGACCGGCGCGAGCGGCGGCACCACGCTGGACTCGGTCCGCAGCACCTCCTGGATGCGCTCGGCGCACACCTCGGCCCGCGGCACCATCATGAACATGAAGGTGGCCATCATGACCGACATCACGATCTGCATCAGATAGGCCAGGAACGCGGTCAGGTCACCGATCTGCATGCCGCCGCTGTCGATGCGGTGCGCGCCGAACCACACCACCGCGATGGACGACAGGTTCACCACCGTCATCACCATCGGGAACATCAGCGCCAGCAGCCGGCCGGTGGCCAGTGCCATGTCCGTCAGGTCGCCGTTCGCCTTGCGGAAGCGCTCCTTCTCGTACTCGTCCCGGACGAAGGCGCGGATGACGCGGTTGCCGGTGATCTGCTCGCGCAGCACCCGGTTCACCGTGTCCAGACGCTTCTGCATGGACCGGAACAGCGGGCGCAGCCGGCGCACGATCAGCGTCACACAGATGCCCAGCACCGGGACGACCGCGACCAGGACCCCCGACAGCGGCACGTCCAGCCCGAGGGCGAGGACGATCCCGCCCACACACATGATGGGCGCCGACACCATCAGGGTGAACGTCATCAGGGCCAGCATCTGGACCTGCTGCACGTCGTTCGTCGTACGGGTGATGAGCGAGGGCGCGCCGAAGCGGCCGACCTCCCGCGCGGAGAAGGACTGCACCCGGGCGAAGACCGAGGCGCGGATGTCCCGTCCGAGCGCGGAGGCGGTGCGCGCACCGTGGTAGACGGCACCGATGTTGCAGAGGATCTGCGCCAGCGAGACGCCGAGCATCACGGCACCGAAGGTGAGGATGTAGCCGGTGTCCCCCTTCACGACACCGTTGTCGATGATGTGCGCGTTGAGCGTGGGCAGATAGAGAGTGGCGCAGGTCTGCAGAAGCTGCAGCAGCACCAGAACGGCCAAGGGTCTTCTGTAGGGCCTGAGAAAGGTCCGCAGGAGTCTTATGAGCACAGGGATCTTCCGGAGTCGGCGGTTCGGGGATCGGTCGCTGTCCCCTGGCCCCTATCGTCGGACGACTGCCCTGCGTTACCTCAACCGATTAACCCGCGCGAGGACCCGCCCGAGGCCCGTCGCCGGCCGGGCGATCCTCCCCGCACGGGTGCGATCGGGACGTGTCGGACCTTATGGGGCGTCACGGGTGGAACGCCCCGGGGTGGGTCTGCTCGCGCACCGCCGCGTACTGCTGACGCACCGCCTGGCCCGCCGCCAGTTCCTCGCCCGGCTCCAGGATCTGGGCCACCGCGCCCTGCCAGGCCGGCGGGGTGTGCGGGTCCAGGGTCCCCCGGGAGACGCCGAGCGCCCACGCCGCCTGCCGGGCGGCCCCGATCGCGGCGTAGTCGGCCGGCTGCGGCACCACGACCTGCGCACCGAACAGCGACGGCGCCACCGCCTGCACCGCGGGCAGTTCCGCGGCCGCCCCGACGAGGAACACCCGCCGCGCCTGGACGCCCCGCCCGCGCAGCACGTCCAGGGCGTCCGCGAGCCCGCACAGCATGCCCTCGACGGCCGCCCGCGCCAGGTGTTCCGGCTTCATCGACTCCCGCCGCAGACCGGCCAGCGTCCCGGCGGTGTGCGGCAGGTTCGGGGTCCGCTCGCCCTCCAGATACGGCAGCAGCACCAGCCCGTGCGCCCCCGGCGTGGACTTCAGCGCCAGCTCGGACAGGCTTTCCAGGTCCGGCAGGCCCAGCAGCTCGGCGGTGCCGCGCAGCGCCCGCACGGCGTTCAGCGTGGTGACGACCGGCAGGTGCATGCCGGTGGCGTCGGCCAGCGAGGTGATCGTCCCGGACTGGTCCACCAGCGCCTCGGGGTGCACGGCCATCACCGAGCCGGAGGCGCCCAGCGACACCACCACGTCCCCGGGCCCCAGCCCGAGGCCGAACGCCGCCGCCATGGGCTCCCCGGTGCCCGCCGAGATCAGCAGGCCCTCGGGCGTCGTGCCGGCCGCCTCGGCCGGACCGAGCACCTCGGGCAGCGCCACCTGGTGGCCGATCGCCAGCTCCACCAGGTCCGGCCGCCAGGTCCCGGTGGCCGTCGACCAGTAGCCGGTGCCGGAGGCGCCGCCCCGGTCGGTGGTGCGCCGCACCGGCCGGCCCAGCAACTGCCACACCAGCCAGTCGTGCGCCTGCAGCACCGATGCGACACGCCCGGCGTTCTCCGGTTCGTTCTGCGCCAGCCACCTCAACTTGGTGACGGGATGAGCGGCTTGGGGCACGCACCCCACGGCCTGCGCCCAGGCCTCCCGCCCGCCGAGCGCGTCGGTCAGGTCGGCCGCGGCCGCCTGCGTCCGGCGGTCGCCGCCCACCAGGGCGGGCCGGACCGTGCCGCCCTGGGCGTCCATCGGGATCAGCGCGTTCTGCTGCGCCGACACGCCGATGGCCTGAACACCCTCCAGCAGCCCGCCCTCCGCGGCCTGCCCCAGGGACAGCAACCACGCCTGCGGGTCGACGTCGGCGGGGCGGGTTCTGCCGTCGGGGGCCTCCACCGGATGCGGGGCGTAACCCTGCCGGAGCACGGCCCCGGTGTCCGTGTCGCAGACCACGATGCGCGTGAAGTCAGGTGAGCTGTCCAACCCGGCGACTATCCCCATGGCGGAAATTGTGCCGTATCAGGGGGTGTGGCCGTGGCGGACGCATGCCGGCGGCAGCGTCCGGTGCGGGTGCGCTCAGACGTTCCCGGTGCCCCAGTCGTCGCCCGCGCCGGCGCCGTGCCCGCTCAGGGAGCGCATGCGCCGGGCCACCGGCTCCGGCATCCGGTCCCCGACCTTCTCGCTCACCGTGTGGCACGCCCGGCCCGCGATGCGGCGTCCCTGCAGCGCCGCCGTCTCCGCGGTGTTGCGCACCGCCGGGTTCTCCGCGACCCGGCGCGCCGCCGTCACCAGCTGCTCGTAGCGCTCGCGTCCCGCCTTCGTCCCCAGTACGTACCCCACAGCCAGCCCTGCGATGAACACGAGCCGGTAGCGCATGGTGGCCACCCTTCCTTGCCTCGACGTCGACAGCCGGGGAGGACCGATTGGCGGAGCACCCCCCTGCTTGCGCTAATGTATGTGTCGCAGCGAGCGCACGCCCACTGAGCACCACCCGGGCAGGCGCGTTCGAGGCACCGAGGCATTCCTCCGTAGCTCAATTGGCAGAGCAGCCGGCTGTTAACCGGCAGGTTACTGGTTCGAGTCCAGTCGGGGGAGCTTCGATCCTCCGTAGCTCAATTGGCAGAGCAGCCGGCTGTTAACCGGCAGGTTACTGGTTCGAGTCCAGTCGGGGGAGCATGCTGAACGAGGACCCTTCGGGGTCCTTTTTCATGTCCGGCGCGTGTTCTGCCTGCCCAGCGCGGGTGTCGCGGCAGGTCGAAGCCGATCCGGCGGCACGGGAACCGTCGGCGGCCGTGGCGCAGTCTTGAAGGTCATGACGGGTCGCGTCAGGCCGCTGAAGCCGACCATGGCGAAGCAGGAGATCTTATGAGCGGCTATGCTGCGGCAGACGGCGCGTACAAGTGTGCGCGACACGCCGTACGGGGCGGTAGCTCAGCCGGTTAGAGCAGCGGACTCATAATCCGTCGGCCGTGGGTTCGAGTCCCACCCGCCCCACTCCTGCGGTTCACCACCGCAAGCCTCTCACCTGCAGAGATGCCGAGCGCGTCGCCGCGCCGAGGTGTCGCCCGAGCGGCCGAAGATCGTTTGCTCGCCCGCTGCTCGCCCGAGCGACTCAAGGACACCGGCACGCTCCTCGGATCGTCCGACGAGCGGCCGCCTCGAGCCGGGCACGCCCGGCGGCCGTGACGCGGATCACCCGGCAGGCGGCGACGGTTTTCCGTCATCGCTTCTTCCGAAGGGCCGTCAGAGCCCTGGACCCGCAGGTTCCCCGGTTCGTCCCTGGGACGCGGACATGCGTGCCGCCTGCCGTCCCCCTGTGTCCCCCGCCGGCTCGACGCCGACGGGGCAGGACAGGAGCACGGCAGGCGACACGCCGTGGGATCGCCCGGCCCTCAGCGGGTGGTGCGAGACGTGTCCGTGCCGGCGGCGTCGGACGTCTCCGGGAGATCGTCGCGGTCGCCCTCGGCCTGGGACGGGGTCGGATACGGGGTGTCGGGGTGCCCGGCGGTGCGGCGGACGTCGTTGTCGTCGCGTTCGCCTTCGGCCTGGGACGGGGTGCGCTCTCTCATGGCGTGGCTCCCGGCGGACGGGGACGGTCCTGACTGCGCTGCCGGGTACCCAGAAAGGTGCTGTGACGCACGTCACCGGGTGCGGCGGTGGTGCACGTCGCCGGGAGCGGCGGGCTGGTACGCGTCACCGGGAGCTGCACCGGCTGCACGGGCGTCGGCGTGGTGCCCGTGGGGCCCGTGGTGCTCGTACTCGCGGTGCCGTGCGCAAGCGCGGCGTGGGCGTGTCAGGGCAGCAGCAGGAGCTTGCCCCGTGCCCGGTTGCTCCGGCTGATCCGGCGGGCGGTCTCCTCGTCCTCGAGGGGGGCGGTGCCCGCGACCGGGATGCCGAAGCGGCCCTCGGCCGCGAGCCGGGCGAACTCGGCGAGCGCGTCGGCCGTATGGCCGCTGCGGTCCTCGGTGAAGGAGGTGCGGACTCCCAGCTCCGCGGCCTCCGACACGCCCGAGACGCCGCAGGTGAGACGCCTTTCGGGTCGCCGCCGACGGCCCGGACGAGATCCGGCGGGGTGCCGCCGACCGGCGCCGTGTCGCGGGCGAGGTCGGCCGGTTTCGCCGTTGAGGGTCTCGACCCGCTCGGCCATGCCGTCCGCCGTAGGCGGTGACCTTCGCGCCGAACGCGTGCAGCCGCCCGGCGTGGCTCTCCCCGGCGGTGGCGATCACCCGCATGCCGCGCAGCAGGGCGATCTGCCCGGCCGCGTGGCCGATCGTGGTGCCGCCGCCGTGGATCAGCATCGTCCTGCCCGGCTCCGTGCCGAGCAGTGACAGGTGCCGGCAGGCGGTGTCGACCGCCATCGGCAGCGCGGCCGCGCGCACGAAGTCGAGGTCCTCGGGCACGACGGTCCACCGGTCCATGATCGCGTGCTGCGACGCGCCGGCGCTGGATGTCCCGCGCCAGTCGGCGGTGCCGGGCACGACGTCGCCGGCGCGGACGTCGGTGACGCCGTCGCCGACGGCTTCGACGGTGCCGGACACGTCGATCCCGACGCCCCGGGGCCGCTCGTCCCTGTGCAGGCCGCGGCACAGCGCCCGGTCGGCCGGGGCGAGGCCGCACGCGTGGACGGCCACACGGATCCGGCCGGGCCTCGGCCGGGGGATCGGCACGGTCTCCAGGCGCAGCACCTCCTCGGGTTCGCCGACGGTGTGGAAGCGCAGGGCGCGCAGGGATCGCGCACACCGGGACGCGCGACGAGCTGCTGGCCGCGGTCACCGGCGTCCTCGACGCCGGGCGCGCCGCGGGCGATCCGCGCTCCGACGTCGCCGCCGACGACCTCGCGGCCGCCCTGCTCGGCATCGTCACCGTCACCGCGGGGCAGGGCGAACGGACCGGGCGGCTGCTGGACCTCCTCGTGGACGGACTGCGCCCGCGAGGCCGGGAGGGATGAGCGGCCGGGAGGGGCGAGAGGCCGGGGGGGACGGGAATGCGGGCGGGACGCGGGCTCAGGCGCTCAGCGGGTCCAGGACCAGCGGTTCCACCCGGCCCTCCAGCATCTCGCCCAGGCCCAGCACCGCGCACACATCGGGGCGGTCCGCGATGTGCACCGGCATGCCGGTCGCCTCGCGGAGCATCTGGTCCAGGCCCGGCAGCAGCGCGGAACCGCCGACCATCATGATGCCGCGGTCGGCGAGGTCGGCCACGAGTTCCGGCGGGCACTCCCGCAGCACCCGGTAGATGCCGTCCAGCACGAAGGTCAGCGGGGTCTGGATGGCCTCGCGGACCGCCGCGGTGTCGATCACCACGGAGCGGGCCAGGCCGGTGGCCACGTCCCGGCCGTGGATCTCGGTCGCCGACGGGCCGCCGGCGGTCAGGCCGCTGCCGTGCAGGGCCAGTTGCAGCGGACGCACCGACTGGCTGGGCAGCATCAGCGCGTGCTCGTGCCGCAGATGCTGCACGATCGCCCGGTCGACCGCCTCGCCGCCGACCGGGATGCGTTCGGCGGTGACGATCGAGCCCAGCGACAGCACGGCCACCTGCGTCGCCGCCGCCCCGCACACCAGGATCATGCTGGCCTCGGCGCGTTCCACGGGCAGGCCGCAGCCGACGGCCGCGGCGATCAGCGTGTCGACCAGTTCCACCCGGCGGGCGCCGAGCCCGACCAGCGTCTCGATCGTGGCCCGCTGGGCCAGCGGGTCGGCGTCGTACGGGGTGCAGGCCGCCGCCCGCAGCCGGGGCGCCTTGCGGCGCAGCGCACGGCGCATCCGGTCCCCGATCAGATGCCGCAGCATCCGCTGGGCCATCTCGACGTCGACGACCGTGCCGCCGGAGACCGGGCGGACGACACGGATGTAGTGCGGGGTGCGGCCCGTCATCCGTTCCGCCAGCTCGCCGACGGCGATCAGCGCACCGGTGCGGGTGTTCACCGCGGCGACCGAGGGCTGGTCGACGACGAGTCCCTCGCCCTTGACGTACACACGGGTCCGGGCCGCCCCCAGGTCGACGGCGATGTGGCAGCGGCGCACCTGCTCCAGGCTGGCGGTCATGGCAGATCCTCCCGAGAGCGCGGACCGGGACGGCCGCCGGACGGCGGCCTCTTAGGCATCCTGCGGGGGCCGAGCGGGTGGCGCCCGTCGGGAGGGGCCGGACGGGGTGCGGCCGAACGGGCGTATCCGCCGCCCCCCGTCCGGCGTGTCGCGACGACCGGAGGGCGACGGCCCGTCAGGACACCGGAGCCCGAGGACCTCAGGCGGGCGTCAGCAGCACCGAGTGGGTCACCGCCAGTCCCGGCACCGGCCACTCCCGCAGCGCGGCGTCCACCGCCTGCGCCGCCGCGCGTGCCCGGTAGGACGGGTGACGGCGGGTCACCGCGGCCGCCTCCTTGGCGACATGCTCGAACAGCACCTCGGCGACGTCGCGCACCCGCCCGTGCACGAACGCCACGGGGTCCTCGACGTGCCAGGACAGCTCCACCGCCGCGGTGAACCGGCCGCCGCCCGAGGCGGGCAGGGTCAGCACGTCACCGGCCCGGTGCACGGTCAGGTCCACCTCGTAGTACGTCGCACGACGCGCCCGGCGCGCGGCACGCGCCCCGGCGGGACCGAGGACGGCCGCCGAGCCGTCGGGCCGGGTGTGCACGATCGCCGTGCGGCCGGGCTCGCCGGTGCCGAGCGCGGTCAGGTCGGCGGTGGTGAACGGGCCGCGCACCAGGTCCCGGTCCGCCGCGGCCGAGGTGCGCGGCAGCCGGCAGTACCAGGCCAGCGGCTCCCCGCCCGGCACGGCCCGCAGCGGCTGGAACCGCTGCGGGCCCAGCGCCGCCGAGCTGTGCAGATACTCGGCGTACAGCGGTGGGGAGACCACGACCACCAGGTCCGCGCCGGCCCGGTCCAGCACTGTGTGCACCTGCTCGGGTCCGGCGCCGTCCGCCCGGGCGTCCCACGGCTCGTGCCAGAACGTCACCCGCAGCCGCGGCACGTCCGCCAGCTCCGCGACCGCCCCCGGCAGCCCGCGCACCGCGGCCACCAGGACCGGCAGCACATAGGCACCCGGCTCGACACGGACCACGCACCCGTCGGGACGCGGCAGCACCCGGTACGCGTCGGGCGCCAGGTTGCCGCGGGCCATCAGCGTGTCCACCACCCGGGCAAGACCGTCGTGCCGGCCGCCCCGGCCGTCGACGGCGAAGGCCACCACCGGCCCGGCACCGCGCGCCCCGGACACCGCCTGGCCCGGGGCGTCGGAGCCGGTCAGGGCCCGCTCGATCCGGGTGCGCAGCGCCCGCAGCCGGGAGCGTTCCCGCGCGGCGAACGGGCCGGGGACGCCGGGCAGCGGATCCCCGCGGAAGAGGTCCAGGGCCTCGCGCAGCATCCGGCGCCGGGCGGCGTCGTCCCGGTCCGCTGCGCGCACGGCCAGCGTCTCGCAGCGCACGGCGTCGACGACGGCGTCGGGCAGATGCAGCGCATAGCCGTCGACGAGCGTCGCGACCGTGCCGGGGCCGAGCAGCCGGTGCAGCTCCTGCACCAAGCGCAGCACGCGCACCCCGGCCGCCCCCTGGGACGGCGGCTGCTCCCACAGGCCCTCGGCCAGCTCCCGCAGGGCGACACGCCGTCCAATCCGGCGCAGCAGCAGGCACAGCAGACCCTGCGCCTCGGGCGACAGCCGGTTCGGCACCTTTCGCCCGGACAGGGTGATGCGCAGCGGGCCGAGCAGCCCGAACGCCCAGCGGGGGCGGCTTCGCAGCGCCGGGCCGCGCGCGTACCGGGCCGCCTCGTCCAGATCGCCGGCGTCGAGCAGGTCGACGAGCCGCCGGTGCTCCGGGGGGACGTCCGCCTCCGCGGCGATCCGGCGCAGCTGCCGGGCGAAGCGGGTCGTGTCCCACGCGGCGTTGCTGCCCCGCGCCATGTCGCCCAGCGCGAACCGGCTGAGGACGGCCGTGCCGTCCGGACGCAGCAGCAGCCCCGCCGGCTCCTCCTGGCCGCGCACCAGCTGCCGGGCGTGCAGCGCCCGCAGCCCGGCCACCCCGCCGGCGACGACCCGCGCGAACACCGCGCAGGGCAGCCGCGCCTCGCTGGTGGCCAGCAGCTCGTGCAGGGTGACGCCGTCGACGAACTCCGCGATCAGGTACGGCGTCGTGCCGTCCACGCCGAAGTCCAGCACCGGCGTCACATGCGGGCTGCGCACCCCGGCCAGCCGCTCGGCGTCCCGCAGGAACCGTCGCGCGCCGTCCTCCTGCGGCGGGTACAGGTGCACCACGACCCGCCGGTCGCCGTCCTGTTCGTCCACCGCCTCCCACAGGTGCCGCCCCGTTCCCCGCTGCCGCACCAGCCGGTACCGGCCGCCGACCAGGTCGCGCGGCGCGCGCCCGCCGAGCCGCCGCACACTGTCCCGGTCCACCTCGGCGATCGGGTCGCCGAGCGCCCCGGCGTCACCGGTGTCGTCCGGGGCGACGACCCGGAAGTCGCCCGCCGCGACCCCGGCCCGGTCGTCGATCACCCGCCCGGCCCGGGCGAGCAGTCCGGCGGTGCGGGAGCGGGCCGTGTGCGGCAGGGTGCCCAGCAGCACCTCGCGCACCCCGGGCCGGAAGGCGTACGAGCCGGGCGGCCCGGGCATGGTGGTCAGCATCCCGCTGAGGATCACCTCGGCCAGATGCTGCGGGCGCGGATCGGGTTCGACGGCCGCCTGCACCAGCCGCATCACCGGCAGCTGCGGCTCGCCCACGGCCAGATGCCCGGCCAGACGGAACGCCTCCGGGGAGGCGATCGACCGGAACCGCAGCACCAGCTCCTCCGCGTCGAGGCGGTCCACGTCGCCGCGGCCCTCCTCGTCCACGTCGGCGGGCGGCGGCTCGGGGGTGAGCAGGCCCACCGAGCCGGTCAGCACGGTCCGCGCCGGGGACGCCACCAGCCGCGTCCAGGTCTCGAACCAGGGCGCCGAGGCCTCCATCAGCGGCAGCGGCAGGGTGCCCGGCGGCAGGTCGTGCACGCAGTGACAGTCCACGGTGTACGCGGAGTTGGGCACGGCGCGGCCCGGCGCGGACAGCCGTGCGGTGTCGGCGGGCAGCGCGGTGGTGCGCCACAGGCGTTCCGGCAGCGGCTGTATCACGGCGACCGGCATGGTCCGCGCCCAGTGGCGCAGCGTGCGGTACCAGCGGGTGCCGGCCGCTCCGGCCCGCCACTGCGGCCCCATGCAGTCGCTGATCAGCAGCACGACGCTGCGGCCGTCGCCGTGGGGCGCGGCCGGGCCGCCCGGCCCCATGGTGCCGTCGGCGGCCAGCCGGTGCACCTCCACGGTGCGGAACACCCCGGACTGGGCGAGCGCCGCCCGCAGTTCGCGCACCAGCGGCCGCCACACCGGCATGGTCGGGCCGGTGTCGTGCACCAGGTGCAGGGTGAGCCAGCGTTCGGTGGCGGGCCGCAGCACGGGCAGCCACCAGCGCGGGTCGGCGCCGAGCCGGGCGATGCGGTGGGCGGTGGCCTCCTCGTCGAGTTCGTGGCCGACGGGTGCGGCCACGCGGCGTTTGAGCGGACGCAGGGCACGCTGCACGGCCAGCGGCCGGGACAGCATCGGCGGGGTCGGGGCGAGCAGCACACGGTGCGTGCCGTGCCCGCCGGTGCGCGGGCCGGGCAGGCTCAGCGGCACCCGCGGGGCCTCCGGCCGGGACGGCGGCGGCGTGGACGGCACCGGCGGGGTGCCGCCGGTCGGGGTGGGCCGGGCGGCGGGGCGCCGCCGGTCGGGTGCGCAGGCGGTGGCGTCGCCGCCGGCCGCCGGGTCCGGGCCGCCGGGGCCCGCGGCCCGGCTCGCCAGCCACAGCACCTCGGCCAGCTCCAGCGAGGTGGGCCACCGTCCTCCCGCGGCACCCGCCAGCACCTCGGCCAGCCGCGCCACACCCGAGGGGCCCGCCGGTTCCTCGCCCGCCGGGCCGCCGTGCCCCAGGCGTGCGGTGCCGTCGGGGCCGGGCCGTGGGGTGCTGTCGTCCCCGGGCCGTCGTGTGCCGCCGTCCCCGGTGCGTCCGGCGCCGTCCGTGCCGGGGGCGCGGAAGCCGCCGTCCCGGGCAGCCCCCGGCCCGCAACCGCCCGCCCCGCCCTCGGGGCCTCCGCCGTGCTCAGAACGCGTCCGGTTCGTCATCCGCCCACCCCCCTGCCCGGCTCAGATACGGCATGATCCGCTCGGCCAGCTCGTCCCGCGAGGCGCCCTCCAGACCCGCCGCGCCCGTCAGATAGATCGCGTTCAACAGCTGGTCGGTGGCCAGTTCGCCCTCCGCGCCGCGGTGGAGGAACCGGTCGATGAGCGTGCGGGCGTAGTCGTCGATCTCGCCCAGGTGCGCCCGGACGATCTCCTCCAGGTGCGCGTCGCGCGGCTGGCGCAGCTCCAGCCGGACACAGCGGCGCAGGAACGCCGGCGGGAACTCCCGCTCGCCGTTGCTGGTGAGCACCACGAAGGGGAACGCACGGCAGCGCACCCGCCCTCGGAAGATCGGTACCCGGTCGTCCGTGCCGTCCACCATCACCTGTGCGGTCGGGGTGTGCCGGGCGGCGCGGACCAGTTCGGGGATCTCGTACTGGCCCTCCTCCAGCACGTTCAGCAGGTCGTTGGGCAGGTCCAGGTCGCTCTTGTCGATCTCGTCGACGAGCAGGGCGCGCGGCCGGGCGTAGGGCAGCAGCGCGGTGCCGAGCGGACCGAGCCGCAGATGGTCCTCCAGGTCGCCGTCCGGCGGCAGCTCCCGGGCGGTGGCCCGGCCGGCGGCGTACAGCCGGGAGAGCGGGTCGTACTGGTACAGGCCGTCGCGGAGCGTGGTGCGACTGGTGATGTTCCAGCGCAGCACCGGTCCCAGTTTCAGCTCCCGGGCCACCGCGTACGCCAGGGACGACTTGCCGCTGCCGGGCGGACCGGTCACCAGCAGCGGACGGCGCAGATACAGGGCCGCGTTGACCAGCTGGACCGTCTCCTCGCCGGGACGGTAGGCGCGGGCACGGTGGCTGCGGTCCGGGGAGGAGGCCGACCGGTCGTCCGTCTCCGCCGGGGTGGTCAGGACGGGGCCGCCGTCGAAGGCGCGCCAGGGCGGCGGGGCGGGCAGCCGGTCGATGCCGTCATGGGGCTCGCTCGTGCCGGTGTACACGGGCCACAGGGGCATGGGCGCGTTCTCCTCCAGGGTCGTGCTCGCTCATCCGACGGGCGAGTGCTGGTAGGCGACGGGGTCGGGCAGGCACCGGGGGTCCTCCCACAGCAGTGCCAGATCGTCCGCCCAGTGCGTGCCGGGTCCCTCGCAGGCGTACGCCTCCTGCCGTAACCCGTGGACGAACGAGGGGAGGTCACCGGCCGGCAGGTCCGCCAGGTGCTCGGTGAGACGGTCCAGGAACTCCTGGCCCCGGCAGCCGGAGTGCGACGGCGCGCCGCGGCAGCCGGAACGCGGCCACAGCAGCACCGGCACCGGAGCGTTCAGGCACGCGGCGAACAGCCGGCGGGCGGTCTCGGTGCGCGGCGGGACGCCGAGGCAGACGATGTCGGCGCCGCCGCTGCGCAGCGCGACGGTGAGCCTGGTCGGGTCCTGGCCGAGGGCGTCGCAGCCGACCCGGTGCAGCCGCGCCGAGCCGCGGGTGTCCAGCAGCTGCCACTTCTGCGTCAGCTTGCGCTGGAGCATGCCGCTGCGCCGCCGGTCCAGGTCCAGCACCACGACCGGCGCGAACGAGCCCAGCGGGCTGTCGTCGTCGGCGCTGCGCGCCCAGCCCGCCACGTCCGTGTTCAGCCACCGCCGCGGCAGCACGAAGGCAATCAACTCGCGGGCGTCCGGGTCGAGTTCGTAGAAGGCCTCGTCGATGCGTTCCAGCGCCCAGGGGCGCACCCGGCCGGCCGGCAGGGTCCGCGAGCCCACCAGACGGCGGTGGCGGCCGGTGTAGACGGACACCTCGACCAGGAACCTGTCGTCGCCGGACCCGCTCGGCGCGATCTCCACCAGCACCGGCGCCCACGCGGAGCGCCCGGCGGGGCGCACGGCCGGGCGGGCGGCCGGGGTGTGCTGCGGCCAGGACCTGAGCCCGTACCGGGTGGCCGCGGAGTCGGCGAAGTCGGCCAGCCGGGTGGTGAACCGCTGCACGGCCGCCGGATCGGGCACCTCGGACAGCAGATACCAGGCGGCGTCCCACAGCGAGCGGAAGCCGTGCGCGGGCGGTGGCGGGCCGAGCGGCCCCACCGCGTCCCGGTACAGCTGCTCGGGCCGGCACTCCAGGACCTCCTGCCGGGCGACCGCCTCCACCAGGGTGCGCAGCCGCTCCTTGTCCTGCCGCCCGTAGCGGGGGGTCGGGATCAGCTCGCCCAACGGCGGCCAGTAGCGGGCCATGACATGGGCGGGCAGCATCCGGCCGTTGCGCACGTCCAGGTGGCGTGCCGCGGAGGAGACCATGCCGACCACCTGCCCGGTGTCGGCGAGCGTCACCGCGGCCCCGCTGAACCCGGGCGCGAGCGGCTGCCCGTGCCCGGCCCACGCCTCCAGCTGCACCCACTCCCCGGCGATCAACTGGTCGGTGGTGGCCCGGTACTCGGCGAGCGTGCCCTCGTCGTAGTGGCGCGGGAACCCGTAGGCGATCAGACGGCGCGGCGGATCGCCGTAGGCGTCGGACGGCGCCGCGAACTCGGCGGGCTTCAGTTCCACGGCACGGTCCAGCTCCAGCACCGCCAGGTCGCCGGGGTCGGTGTCGTGGCCCGCCCAGCCGCCGTGTCCGACCACACGGGCCGTCACTTCCCGTTCCGCGTGGCGGCCGTGGGCGAACGTCACGCCGACCGCATCCTCCTGTGCGCCGTGCACCACATGAGCGCAGGTCAGGACGTGGCGGTCGGTGACCAGGAAGCCGGACCCGGTGCGCGGCCCGCAGCGGATCCTGACGTGCCAGGCCGCGCTCGTCATGACGTGGGCGACGTCTCCGCGGTGCCGCCGGAGCGCCCGGGCGACCAGGACAGTTTCACCGTCAGATGGCCCTCGCCGGAACTCTTCGCGATCAGGGCGCCCGCCTCGCCGGACAGCTTCACCCCGAACTCGATCTCCACCGCGTCCGGCCTGAGCGTGCCGTCCCGGAAGACCCGCAGCGCGGACTCGGCCGCCGCGCGCACCCCGTCGAGCGCGCCCTCGAAGGTGCGGGTCGCGCGCACCACGCCGTCGTCCGCGCGCGCCACCAGGTGCGAGCCGCCGTCCTCCGACGCCGCCTCGACAGCGATCACCGCACCGTCACGGGTCTTGAACTCGACGATGTCTTCCATCCCGCTCCTGTCGCGCTGTGGCTGAGCGGACCCATGGTACGGACGGGGCGAGGCCGGTGTCCCGCAGCCGATGCTCCGCCCCGCGGGCGAGCGGCGGGAACACGCCATGGCAGCCATTCGCCACGCACCGTCAACTCCCCTGTCACACACGGCTGGTGACACTGCTCGCAGCACTGCTGCGAAAAGGGGGACGCATGAGCGGAAGACCAGTCGGACGCGGGACGGCGCTGCTGGCGGGTGGACTCGTGCTCGCCCTGCTCCCGGCGGGCACCGGCCGGGCGGACGGCGACGCCACGACGGCGGCCGCCCACGCCGTACGGGCCACGGCACCGGCGCGGGCGGGGCAGGCACCGGGGGCCGCCCGCACCGTCACCCTCGTCACCGGGGACAAGGTCACCGTCACCGGCCTCGGCGGCGGGCGGACGACGGTCACCGTGCAGCGGCCGCGGGGAGCGACCGGCGCCGTGCGCACCCGGACGGTGAACGGCGAGATCTCCGTCGTCCCGGACGAGGCGCTGCCGTATCTGCGGGCGGGCACCCTGGACCGGCGGCTGTTCGACGTCGGCGCGCTGATCCGGCAGGGCCTCACCGACGAGGAGACCGGCGAGCTCCCGCTGATCGTCACCGCCGAGGACGGCCGCGGCGTCACGGCGGCCCCCGCGCCGCCCGGAACCCGCCGGGTGCGGTCCCTGCCCAGCGTGCACGGCGCCGCCGTCACCGCCGGCAAGGGCCGCGCCCTGTGGCAGGCCCTCACCGCGGGCACGGACATCGGCGCGGTGTGGCTGGATGCCCGGGTGCACGCCGGTCTCGCGGAGAGCAACGCGCAGATCGGCACCCCCACGGCCTGGCAGTCCGGACTCACCGGCAAGGGCGTCACCGTCGCCGTCCTGGACACCGGCGTCGACGCCAGCCACCCGGACCTCGCGGGACGGATCGCAGCCGCCCGCAGTTTCGTCGACGGCGAGGACGTCGCCGACCGCAACGGCCACGGCACCCACGTCACCTCCATCGTCGGCGGCAGCGGCGCCGCCTCCGGCGGCACCGAGCGGGGCGTCGCCCCCGAGGCCGCGCTCGCCGTCGGCAAGGTCCTCGACGACCAGGGCAACGGCAGCGAGTCGCAGATCATCGCCGGGATGGAGTGGGCCGCCCGCGAGGTGGGGGCGCGGATCGTGTCGATGAGCCTGAGCACCACCGAACCCAGTGACGGCACCGACCCGATGGCCCGCGCCGTCGACACCCTCACCCGCGAGACCGGCACCCTGTTCGTGGCCGCGGCCGGCAACACCGGGGCACCGTCGTCCCTCGGCTCGCCCGGCGCCGCCGACGCCGCGCTCACCGTCGGCGCCGTCGACCCCGCCGACCGGGCCGCCTCCTTCACCAGCGCCGGACCCCGCGCCGGGGACCACGCCCTCAAACCCGACCTCGCCGCGCCCGGCACGGACGTCCTCGCCGCCCGCTCCCAACTGGCCGAGGGCAGCGGCCTCTACACCACGATGAGCGGCACCTCCATGGCCGCTCCCCAGGTCGCCGGGGTCGCCGCGCTGATCGCTCAGCAGCACCCCGACTGGAGCGGCACCCGCCTCAAGGACGCCCTGATGTCCACCTCGAAGCAGCTGGACGACTCCGCGTACCGGCTGGGTGCCGGCCGGGTCAGCGTGCCCGACGCCGTGCGGGCCCGCATCACCGCGACCGGCAGCGCCGACCTCGGCTTCCACGCCTGGCCGCCCGAGGCGGACACTCCGGTGACCCGCACCCTGACCTACACCAACTCCTCCGACGAGGACGTCCGGCTGCACCTGTCGGTGACCGGCATGCCCGACGGCGTCGTCGCCCTCGCCGACACCTCGCTGACCGTCCCCGCGCACGGCTCCGCCTCCACCACGGTCACCGGCGACGCCACCCGGGCGCCCGTCGGCACGAGCAGCGGGCAGATCGTCGCCGCCGACGCGCGCGGCACCCCCGTCGCCCACACCGTGGTCGGCCTGGTCAGGGAGGACGAGCGGTACACCCTGACCGTGCACGTCACCGACCGCGACGGCACCGCCGTGCCCGCCGATGTGACCGTGCAGCA
The DNA here is from genome assembly GCF_045209695.1 of Streptomyces thermoviolaceus. Taxonomy (NCBI): domain Bacteria; kingdom Bacillati; phylum Actinomycetota; class Actinomycetes; order Kitasatosporales; family Streptomycetaceae; genus Streptomyces; species Streptomyces thermoviolaceus. The sequence continues at coordinate 4,302,388 of NZ_CP109280.1, forward strand.
GCTCGCCGAGGGCGCCGATCCGGTCACCGCCCACGCCGGCGACGACGGCACCCTGCACCTGCGCCTGGAACCCGGCACCTACAGCCTGGCCTGCTTCCTCCCCGTGCGCGGCAGCCACGGCGCCGACTCCCTCGGCCTGGGTTTCCTCGCCGCCCCCGAGGTCGTCGTGGACCGCGACCGCGCGATCACCCTCGACGGGCGGCGACTGCGCGAGATACGTGCCGACGTCCACCGCCGCACCGAGACCCGGCAGCTGCTCATGGAGTACGACCGCACGGCCGGCGGCGTGGACGTCTTCGAGGCCGTGCAGGTGCCGCAGCTGTACGACAGCGTCTTCGCCGCGCCGACCGGCACGGTGACGCAGGGCGGCTTCGAGTACCGCACCGTGTGGCGGCTGGGCGAGCCCCTGCTGCGGGTCGAGGGGATCGGGGAGGCCGTCGTGCAGGCCGGCGGCACCCTGCCCGCGGGCCGCAGCAGCCTGCCGCTGGTGGACATCGGCACCGGGGACCTCACCGGCCGTCGCGTGCGCGGCGCGGCGGTCCTGGCCCGCCTCGCCGACGGCACCGATCCGTCCGCGCTCGCCCAGGCGGTGCAGGACGCGGGCGCGAAGGCGCTGTTCGTCACCGACGACACCCCCGGCCGGCTGACCGCGTGGTGGGGCACCGCCGACGGGGACCGGCCCCTGCTGATCGCCTCGGTGAACGCCGCCGACGCCGCCCGGCTGCGCGCCGCCCCCCGCGTGGTGATGACCGGCACCCCCACCACGCCGTACGTCTACGACCTGGCGCACAGCCATCGCGGCGGCGTCCCCGACCGCGACCTCACCTATGCGCCGGGCACCCGCGAACTCGCCCGCATCCAGGTGACGTTCCACGCCCGCACACCGGTGCAGTGCGGCGAGTTCCGGTACTCGGTCACCGGCACCTTCCCGGTCGGCATCGGCTTCCAGGAGAGCCTGCCCTGCCCCGCCGAGCGCACCGACTACGTCTCCACCGCACCCGGACAGCTCTGGCTCGAGTCCGTCACCGCCGGCGCCGGCACCTGGGAGCAGCGCGGCGGCCCGGTCCGCTACACCGGCGGCAGCCGGCCCGCGCTGCACTGGTTCCGGCCCGTCTGGCACCCGTGGCTGGGCACCGCCCTGTCCACGGCACCGCAGCGCTCGGGGAACGACCTGCGCCTCGAGGTGCCCGGCTGGGGCGACTCCGGCCCCGACCACACCGGCTACGGGGACACCTACAGCCCGGACAGCGGCATGACCCAGACCACGGCGGTGGACCTGGACGGTGAGCCGGTGTACCAGGGGAGCGGCCCGTACGTGTACGTCACCGGCGCGCCCGCCGACGAGCACACCTGGCGGCTCGTCACCGACACCGCGCTGGACGCGGCCCGCTGGGGCATCGCCACCCGCGGACACACCGAGTGGACGTTCCGGTCGGCCGCCGCCCCCGCCGACACCCCGGCCACGCTGCCCCTGATCAACCTCGCCTACGGCCTGCCCACCGACCTCGCCGGCGACGTACGGGCGGGCCGGCCGATCCCCGTCACCCTGGACGCGCAGTACGTCGCCGGAGCGACGGACACCGGGACCCTCGGCCACGGCACGCTGGAGGTGTCCTGGGACGACGGCGCCACCTGGCACGCGGTCCGGCTCACCGGGGGACACGGCCACTGGAGCGGCACGCTGACCGTGCCTGAGGGCGCCGCGTCGGTGTCGCTGCGGGCCGTGGCCCGCGACGACCGGGGCGGCTCGGTGCGGCAGGAGATCGTGCGGGCCGCGGGGGTGCGGCAGGGACCGTAGGCCGCGGACCACGGATCGAACAGTCGAACACGGGAGCAGATGTTCGCTTGAACAGGTGATCGCCGCAGAAGTGATCGCACGGGATGCGCGAGGCGCTCGATACTGACGGTGCGCAAGCGACGGGCTGCAGACCGTAGTTGGCGTAGGTCCCACACGAAAGCTATGCAAGGAGACAGCACGATCATGAACGTCCTCACGCACGTCCTCGCCGGCCTGATCCACTTCGTCGGCTGGCTGATCTGACGCCCGAGGAACACACGACGGCGCCGCCTCCCCGTCCCAGGGAGGCGGCGCCGTCCGCGTCCGCGGCGGGCCCTCAGGCGGAGCCCAGCGCCCGCTTCATGATCTTCCCCATGTCGTTGCGGGGCAGCACATCCAGGATCCGCACCGCGCGGGGCCGCTTGTGCGGGGCGAGCCGCCGCGCCACATGGTCCGCCAGCTCCTCGAGGCCGGGCGGGGACTGCGGGTCGGCCGGGACGATCCAGGCCACGATCCGCTCGCCCAGGTCCGCATCCGGCTCCCCGGTGACCGCGGCCTCCCGCACCGCCGGGTGCTCCAGCAGCGCGTTCTCGATCTCCCCGGCGCCGATCTTGTACCCGCCGCTCTTGATCAGGTCGGTGGCCTTGCGGCCGACGATGCGCACAGCGCCGTCGGGGTCGCGCACCGCCATGTCCCCGGTGCGGAAGAACCCGTCCTCGGTGAACGCGGCGGCCGTCGCGTCGGGCCGGTTCAGGTACTCGGTGAACAGGTTCGGCCCGCGCACCTGGATCTCGCCGACCGTCTCCCCGTCCCACGCCGTGATCGGCGTGCCGTCCTCCTCCACCAGCCGCAGCTCCACCCCCGGCAGCGGCACCCCGACCGTGCCGGAGCGGGCCTCGCCGTCGGCCCGCACGCTGGTGTTCATCAGCGTCTCGGTCATGCCGTACCGCTCGACGACCCGCCGCCCGGTGGCCGCCGCGATCCGCTCGTGGTCGTGCACGGGCAGCGCCGCGGACCCCGACACCAGCAGCCGGGCCCCCGCCAGCGCCTTGACCAGCGCCGGGTCCTCGGGCAGCGCCTCCGCGATCCGGTGGTACATCGTGGGCACCCCGAACAGCATCGTCGCGCCGTCGCTCAGCTCCCGCGCCACCCCCTCGGTGCTGAAGCGGCCCAGGTGACGGACGCTGCCGCCGCGCCGCAGCGGGCCGAGGGTGCCGAGCACCAGGCCGTGCACATGGAACAGCGGCAGCCCGTGCACCAGCACGTCCCGGTCCGTCCACTGCCAGGCGTCGGCGAGCGCGTCCAGCGTGGCGGCCACGGCCCGGCGCGGGATGACGGCACCCTTGGGCGGGCCGGTGGTCCCGGAGGTGTAGACGATCAGCGCCGGATCGCCCTCGTCGGCGTCCTCCACGGGCACGGGTCCGTCCGCGTCCGCGTCGACGTCGATCCGCTCCAGCCCGGCCAGCGCGTCGGGCAGCTCGACGCCGGGCGCGGCCAGCACCACCGACGGGGCGCTGTCGCCGACGATGTGACCGAGTTCCTTCTCGCCCGACTTGGGGTTCAACGGCACGGCGGCCACCCCGGCCAGCAGCGTGCCCGCCACCGCGACGGCCGTCTCGAGCGTGGGCGTCGCCCACACCGCGACCCGCCGGCGCCCGCGCACCCGTTCACCGACGGCACCGGCCGCCGCCGCGAGCTGCCGGTAGGTCAGCGACCGGTCACCGAACCGCAGGGCCTCCTGCGCGACGGGATCGTCTGTCAGGGACGGAAAGAGACGAGACACGCGGCACACCCCTCACAGGTCGGCTTCGGCGGACGACACCCCTCGTTCCTACACCAGTGTTAGCGTGCGAGGCGCTCCGCCCCGGCCGCCGTCGAAGAGGGAGACCCGCCGTGCCCCGTGTCGCACTCGCCACCTACGACCCCCAGGGCGCCCCCAACCGGGACCGCGATCTGCCCACCCTGGCGCAGGCGCTCAAGGACGCCGGGGCCGAGGCGCACGTCCTGCCCTGGGACGCGCCGGACACCGACTGGGCCGCCTTCGACCTCGTCGTCATACGCTCCACCTGGGACTACACCGGGCGCACCGAGGAGTTCCTGGCCTGGGCCGAGCGGTGCGCGACATCGACCCGGCTCGTCAACCCGCTGGACGTCGTCCGCTGGAACACCGACAAGCGCTACCTCGGCGACCTCGCCGCCGCCGGTGTGCCCGTGGTCCCCACCCGGTACCTCGACCCCGGCGACACCCCGGACGCCGGCGACCTGCCCGGCGATCACGAGTTCGTCGTCAAACCCGTCCACGGGGCCGGAGCCCGCTACGCCGCCCGGTACACACCCGGCGAACGGGACAGAGCCGCCGCCCACATCGCCCGCATGCACGCCGAGGGCCTGCCCGCGATGGTGCAGCCGTACCTCACCCGGATCGACACCACCGGCGAGCGGGCGCTGCAGTTCTACGGCGGCCGGCTGGTGCACGCCAGCCGCAAACGGGCCGTGCTCAGCCCCGGCACCCCCTACGACGCGGACAAGGTGCCCCACCCGGACCTGGAGCCGTGGACACCCACCCCGGCCGAACGCGCCGTCGCCGAACGGGCTCTGGCCGCCGTGCCCGGCGGTGCCGAGCCGCTGTACGCCCGCGTGGACCTGGTGGACGGCGACGACGGCACACCGCAGGTGATGGAGCTGGAGCTGGTCGAGCCGAACCTGTTCCTGTGGCTGCACCCGCAGTCCGTGGCACCCGTGGCCCAGGCGATCCTGACGGCCGCGCTCGCACCCGCGGATCGGCCGGACGCCTAGTCCGTCCGTTCCGTCCGCGGCCGGTCCGTCCGTGTCCCGTCCGTGTGGTCTCCGTCCACCTGCGTCCGCTGCAGCAGCCCCCAGGTGAACTCCGCGACGACCCGGTGCGGTACGCCCTCGGCATCCGGTGCGGTGAAGGCCAGGCCCCAGCGGGTGGGCGCGGTGCCCTCCAGGGGGCGGGCCGGGGCGAAGGCGCGGGCGGCCTCGTCCACCGTGCAGGGCCAGGGGGTGAGGTCCGCCAGGGTGCGCAGCCGCGGTGCCGGCGCCGACGGGGCGCGCACCAGCCACGCGTTCCACACCTGGCCCCGCGGCCCGGCCAGCACCTCGAAGCGCAGATCCGGCCAGAGGGGCAGCGGCCACTGCCGGGCCTCGCAGTCCAGGTCGCCGATGCGGCGCGCGGTCACCGACTCCGGGGCGCCGAGGACCGAGCGGTAGCGGGCCGCCGCCGAGCGGCCCCCGGGGGCGCGGACCATCGCCTGCCACCGTCTGTTGGCCTCCCGCATCTCGGCGCGCGAGACGCCCAGAGTGCGGCGGGCGTCCTCCACCAGGTCCGGGTTGTGGTCGGCCATGCGGCGCAGCAGCACCAGCTGGAAGTCGAGCACGGTGAAGGGGCGGGCGGGGCGCGGCGCGTCGGGCATGGACCCCATCGTGGCCCAGGGCTGCCCGCCGCGCGGCCGCACCACGAGCCGCACGCGTCGCCGCACGCGCGGCCGTTCCCCTCCTGCGGCCTTGCGGCCGCACCCCCGTACCTCCTGTGGGGCACCAGCCGCCCCACCCGTCGCGGCCATTGCCCGGGCCCCGTGCGCTGGCTAGCCTGTGTTCGTCATGCCGATCGCCTGTTGATATCTCGAACACAGGCCTGCCGCAAGGGAGGGAGCCGGCCGTGGGACGCCTCGTGCCCGCCGTGACCCGGGCTCTCGACATCCTCGAACTGTTCCTCGACGGGGACGGCACGCTCTCCGCCCCGGACATCGTGCGCAAGCTGCAGCTGCCGCGCACCACGGTGCACGAGCTGGTCACCACGCTCGCCACCCGCAAGTACCTGGTCCCGGTCCCCGACCAGCCCGGACGCTACCGCCTCGGCGTGCGCCCCTACCAGCTGGGCAGCCGCTACGCCGAGCAGCTGGACCTCGCCGCCGAGGGCCAGCAGGTCGCCCGGGCCGTCGCCGAGACCTGCGACGAGACGGTGCACGTGGCGATCCTGGAGGACACCGACGTCATCTACATCGCCAAGGTGGACTCCACGCACGCGGTGCGCATGGTCTCCGCGGTCGGCCGCCGGCTGCCGGCGCACTGCACCGCGGTCGGCAAGATGCTGCTGGCCTGCCTGCCCGAGCAGGAGCTGGCCGCCCGCGTCCCGGACGACGCCGAGCTGATCGCGATGACCCCGCACAGCGTCACCGACCCGGCGGCCCTGCGCGAGGCCCTGGCCGGCATCCGCCGGCGCGGCCTGGCCGTGGAGATGCAGGAGTCCAACCCGGACGTCGGCTGCGTGGCCGCCCCGGTGCACGACCGCACCGGCCAGGTCGTCGCCGCCCTGTCCATCTCCGTCCCCATGATCCGCTGGAGCGAGGAGCGCCGCGCCGAGCTGGAGCGGCTCGCCGCCCAGGGCGCCGCGGACCTGTCGGAACGGCTCGGCCACCGGAGGGCGGCATGACGGCACACATCGCGAGGGCGTACGAGGTCGCGGTCCCGGCGCAGGCCGAGCTGGGCGAGGGCCCCACCTGGGACCCGGCCGCCGGACGTCTTGTCTGGGTGGACATCCTCGCCTCCCGGGTGCACACCTACGACCCGGCCACGGGCCGCCGCACGGTCCGCACCACCGAACAGCACGTCGGCGCGGCCAAGCCCCGCGTCGGTGGCGGCCTGGTGCTGAACCTGCGGGACGGCGTCGGCCTCGTCGACCCCGACGGCACCTTCCGCTGGCTGCACCGCGACCCGGTGCCCGGCCGGCGCGGCAACGACGCCGCCGTCGCCCCCGACGGCGCCCTGTGGGCCGGCACCATGCGCTACGACGAGTCCCCCGGCGGCGGCACCCTGACCCGCGTGACCGGTGACGGCACGGCCCGGCTCGTCCTGGACGACGTGACGGTGAGCAACGGCACCGGCTGGAGCCCCGACGGCCGGCTGATGTACTACATCGACACGCCCACCCGCCGGATCGACGTCTTCGACGTCGACGGCCCCCGGGTGCGCAACCGGCGGCCGCTGGCCCGGGTGGAGGACGGCGCAGGCCACCCCGACGGCCTCACGGTCGACGCCGACGGCTGTGTCTGGGTGGCCCTGTGGGACGGCGGCGCGGTGCGCCGCTACACGCCCGACGGACGGCTGGACCGGGTGATCGAGCTGCCCGTGCCGCGCACCACGGCCTGCGCCTTCGGCGGCCCGGACCTGACCGACCTGTACATCACCACCGCCCGCACCGGTCTGACGGCACCGCATCCGCTGTCCGGTGCGCTGCTGGTGGTGCCGGGCGCCGGGCGCGGCCTGCCGCAACCGGCCTTCGCCGGCTGATCCTCGGCCCCTGTCACCGGTGCCGAGAGCGCACCCCGGGACCGCACCCCGGGACCGCACCCCGGAACAGGGGCCCCGTGGACGCCGGTCACCCCGGACCGGTGGCCGCCCGCCGCTCGCACCGGCTTCCGGGGTCTCCCGCCTCCCGCCGCTCGCCCCGGACCTCGCGGCTCCCGCTCAGGACCGGCCCACCGCTCCGCGCTCCCGCCGCGTCAGCGGTGGGCCGGTCAGCTGCGGTTTCAGCGGTCCCACCGCTGCCGCGAGCAGCACACTCGGGGCGAGCAGCGACGCCACGCCCCGCTCCAGCGACGTCACGGACGTCACCCGCCGGGCGATCCGCCCGTTGCCGGTCGCCGTGTACATCAGCCGCCCCACGTACGCCTGCGTCGCCCGCTCGCGCAGCGTCGGACCGGTCGCGGTGGCCTGCGGATAGAACACGTCCGAGCCGACCGCCAGATCCCACGCGGTGCGCACCGTGCGCCCCACCGTCCGCTGCAGCCGCCGGGCCAGCCCCGCCGCACCGAACCCCCGGCGGCGGACCAGGTCCCGCACCGCCAGCGCGGTCTGCGCGGCCACGGTCATGCCGTGCCCGTACACCGGGTTCAGCGCGCACACCGCGTCCCCGACCACCACGAAGTTCTCCGGCCACGCGGGCATCCGCTCGTAGTACCAGCGCCGGTTGGCGGTGCTCCGGGTGAACGCCACCCCGCTCAGCGGCTCGGCACCGGCCAGCAGCTCCCCGATGACCGGATGACGCAGCTCCTCCCGGGCGTAGCGCACGAAGTCGTCGGCGTCCGGCGTGGGTTCGCCGCCCCGGCTGCCGAACACGGTCACCAGCCACCGGCCGTCCTCCACGGGCATCAGCACCCCGCCGCGCCCCGGCCGCCCGCCCCGCGGATCCGGCTGGACGTTGACGACGGGGAAGCCGTCCCCGGCGCCGTCCGGCGCCCGGAACAACCGGCTCGCGTACGCCACTCCCGAGCTGACCTCCCGCCGCCGCGGCGCGGGCAGCCCCAGAAAGGCCAGCCACTGCGGCGCCCGCGAGCCCCGCCCGGTGGCGTCCACCACCAGACCGGCCCGCATTGTCCGTTCCGCCCCGTCCGCGCCGCGCAGCCGCACCCCGGTCACCGCGGACCGGCTGCCGGTCAGCCCCAGCACCTCGGTGCGGTCCACCGCCGTCACCCGGCCGTCGGCGAGCACCTCCCGCCGTATCACCGACTCCAGCAGGTCGCGGCTGCTGCGCAGCATGAACGCCGACTCCGTCCAGCGCCGGAACCAGCCGTACGGGGACAGCGCCACCATGTCGGTGGGCACCGGCATCCGGGTCCCGCCGGCCGCCAGCAGCCGCCCCGTCACCCCCGGCAGCAGCTGCTCCAGCGCCAGCGCGCCCCCCGACCACAGCTGGTGCACATGCCGCGCCTGCGGCACACCCCTGCGGGGCTCGGGACCCTCGGGCAGCGCGTCCCGTTCGATCAGCAGGACCCGGCCGGCGAACGGCGCCAGGGCGCGGGCGGCGAGCAGACCGGCCAGGGAACCGCCGAGGACGACGGCGGTGGAGCGGTCACTCATGGGGGTCGGGCTGGTGTGCACACGGCTCGTGGACGGCAGGCTCATGGACCAGAACGCTCTCTGCTGCGGCGGCCGCACGGGCGCGGACCGCCTCGATCTCGTCGGGACGGCGGAGGGCTCGCGAGACCGCCCCGATCTCCTTCAACAGGGTCGTGGGGTCGGGCGAGTGATCGGTGTCCGGCGGCTCGGGCCGGCTGCCCCGGGCCGCGACGGCATCCGTGATGGCCACCGCTGCGGCGATCGCCCGCGCCTCGTCGGGAGCGTGACCGCGGGCGAGCGCCACCCGGTGGGCGCGGTCGGCCAGACCCGCGTCGAGGTGCCGGGCCAGCGGCAGCAGCACGTCCCGGATGAACGTCTCCCGCCGGATCAGCCGCAGTTCGGGCGTGGCCCGCAGCACGAACGGCACCCCGCCGCCGCTCGCGGTGCGCATCAGGTCGTACAGCGGACGCAGCTCGCGGTGGGCGAGATGCACCCGCCAGCGGTCGTCCAGGTACTGGCCGGCGTGCGGCAGGATGAAGCCGACCGCGATCAGGATCGCGGACAGCGCGGCCACGGGCGGCGCCAGATTGGTGCTCAGCCAGTCCACGTTCCGCCCGCACCAGCGGGCGGCGACCGCGGTCAGCTTGCAGACGTCGAAGATCAGGTTCAGTACGTAACCGACGCCCAGCAGCTGCAGCCCGCCGCGCAGCCAGACGTCCAGGCCGTCGGCGCGCACCCAGTTCCAGATCAGCCGCGAGGTGATCAGACAGGCCACGCAGTGCGCACCGAGGTACAGCAGGATCTCCTCGCGCATGAACGGGGTGCGCGCGTAGTACGTGTCCAGGTCCCGCACCCGCTCCACGGGCACGTCGGCCAGCGCGAACAGCACCCACAGCGCGGCGATCACACCCAGGTAGACGGTCACCACCCAGCGCACCGCGCGCCGGGTGGCGGGCAGCCCCTCGGTCAGGCCGCTGCGCCAGGTGATGATCAGCACCAGGCAGGACCCGCAGAACGCGGTCAGCAGCGAATAGCACCACGGCGCCGAGATGTTCGGCACGCCCGTGAGCCGGTTGACCCAGGCGATCGTCGCCGGTGCGCAGAACACGAACACCGCGCAGGCCAGCAGCAGCAGTCCGGCCACCGCGCGCAGCAGCGGGTCCCGCCACAGCCGCACGATCGTGGGCAGCTTGATGACCAGCGCGGCGGCCAGCACCGCCGCCGGTATCCAGAACGGGACGTACACGGCGTCGAGCAGCGCCGCCGGGTCGATGGCCAGCGTCGTCACCGGGCCGCTCCGGGGCGCCGCAGCCAGCCCAGCGTGCGCTGCACCCGGTCGGGGACGCGGGCGCCGGCGGGGACGGCCGGACCGAGGCAGGGGCGGACGGCGGCGGCGAGCCGGTGCCCGAAGTCGTCGGCCACGGCCTCGTCGGTCTCACGGGAGCCGTCACGCGCCGCCATCGTGAGCGCCCCCTCCCGCCAGCCCGGCTGCCCGGCCAGCACCTGCTCCGCCGCCGCACCGGGCACCCGGTGATGCCGGTGACCGGCTTGCAGATGCCACAACTCGTGCCCCAGGATCACCAGTTGCTGCAACTCCTCGGCCCGTTCCTCGACGATGACCAGGTCGAAGTCCTGGAACTCCACGCACAGGCCGGTCACTTCGAGCTCGTCGGGGAACCGCTCGAACCGCAGCCGCACCGGGCGTGAGCCGCGCCGTGCGCTCATCTCCTCGCACAGCGCCCCGCACACCTCCCGCACCCCGGCCGGAGGGGCGAGCCGGGTTCGGACGGCCGCGGCGAGCGAGGCGGCCAGCGCGCGCCGCTCGGCACCCTGCCGGGCCCGGCGCAGCACGGCGGGGACCGGTCTCGAGGCCCGTCGTCCCGCGCCCGCGAAGTCCATCCTTCACCCCTTCCGGCCCGCCGGGTCAGCCCGGCAAGACACGTGGCACCGAGCCTACGCGGCAGGACGTGCCCGCGTCATGCGATCCCGCGACCGCCGGCCGCCCCCCAAGGACCGTTTCCTGCCCGGTCGTTGGCACCCGGCGCGCCCGCCGACCACGTATCCCGCCCGGGGACCCGGCACCGCCCGGGGATCCGTCACCGGCCCGGGGATCCGTCACCGGCCCGGGGACGCCACCGGCGTCACCGTCACCCCGCCGGCCGCACTGCCCAGCAGGGTCAGCCACACCCGTCCCGGTCCGGCGGGCGCGGTGCCGCCGGAGAGGACGGCCAGCGCGAGGGTGTTGCTGCCCCGCGTACGCAGGATGCCGTTGGGCAGCACGAACGTGTGCTGCGGGCCCACGCCGTTGATGTACTGGCCCATGTTCCAGCCGTTGAGGAAGATCTGCGCCCGCCAGTCCCCGTCCGCGTCGTCGTCCAGGGTCAGCCCGACCGACGCGTCCACACCCGGGTCGACGTCCAGCCGGAACGTCGTGCGGTACCAGGTCACCCCCTGCTGCGGCAGGCCCTTGCGGAAGTCCGCCTTCTCCCAGTCGCCGTCCGCGAATCCGGGCAGATGCCAGCCCTGCCGTTCCCCGTACAGGCCGCCGTTGTTCAACGGCCCCCGCACCGGGTCGGCCTCGTCGGCGCCCTGGATCCGCCACCGCACCCGGGGCGAGGCGCCACCGAAGACGACCGAGGTCAGCCCGCGGGCCGCCTTGTGCGTGTCGCGCACTCCGCCGTCCTGGTCGTGGCCCATCGGCCGGACCAGCACGGACAGCACATGCGGGCCGCCCGCGGACACGTGCCGGGCGGTCACCGGGAACGTCGCCGTCGCCTGCCACGTCCCCTTGCCGAGCGTGTGCGCGTCCGGCACGGGCATCCGGTGGGAGCCCAGCGGCACCCCGTCCAGCCACGCCATCAGCATCCCCTGCGTGCCCGCGCTGTAGGACAGCGACACGGACGCGAGGCCGGTCGCGTCGGTGAAGGTGCCCCGGTACCACACGTCGCCGTAGTGGAAGCCGTAGTCGTCGGCGAACAGCACCGGCTGCCCCTTCGGCACGGGCGTCGTGCTGAACGACGTCGTCCGGTCCGCCACCTGCCAGGAGGAGTCGTCGAAGCCGGGCGCGGACTCCGGGTTCTCCGCGCGCATCCGCCAGCCGCCCAGCGCGGGCAGCCGCACCTCGGGCACCCCCGGCAGCGGCGTGGTCGCCCGCAGACTGCCCGAGGCGGTCACCCGGGTGGGCACCGCCCGGCCGTTCCACGTCAGTTTCTCCACCCCGCTCGGCGCCCACACCTCCAGACCGGTGGGTTCCACCGTGTCCCCGGTCAGATGCAGCGTGGCACCGCGCACCACCGCGCCGCGCAGCAGCTCCGGCCCCGACACCAGCACCGGGCCCGCCGAGGTGTCGTACGGCCACAGGCGCAGCGAGGTGGCGTCGTCGGCCAGCAGGACCAGCAGCGGACGGCCGGTGCCGCCGCCCTCCACCCGGACCCCGATCAGCCCGCCCGCACCCAGCGGCGCGGTCACCCGCAGCAGCCCCTGGTCCCACAGGTACGCGGCCTGCTGGCTCAGCCGCGTCACCTCCGGTTCCTTGTCGCTCTCCAGCACCACCCGGGCCATCGTGCCGCGCCGCCCGCAGAACACCGCGATCTCCTGCTGTCCGGCGGACAGCACCGCCATCGGCTGCGCGGTCGCATACCGCACCCGGCGGCCCCCCAGGTCGAGCCCGCCGACCATCACACACGCGTCCCGTGCCGGAACGGTCACCGGCACCCGGTCACCGGCGACCCGCACCGTCGCGGTCACCTGCTCGCCGCCGTCGTTGCGCAGCACCCGCACCTGCAGACCCGTGTCCGGGTTCGTCAGCCGCCGCACGACGAGGCGCTCGTCCACGCGTTCCGCACCGGCCGGCTCCAGCTTCGCCATCCCCGGCACCCGCTGGAGCATGTGGCCGATCTGGTGCAGCGGCGCCAGCTTGCCGGTGGCCTGCCGCGCCTCGTCGAACGCGGCCCCGTAGTCGTACGACGTGTACACCTGCGGCGCCGGCAGCCAGCCCCACGAGGTGCCGCCGAACGCCATGTACAGGTTGCTCAGGGTGACGCCGTCGGCCAGGTTCGTCAGATGGAACCGGCGCTCGAACGCCGCGTCACGGCTGTGCCGCACCTCGGCGTACCCCTGCCCGCCGAACCCGGCACCGCCCCAGGCGTCACGCCAGCCGCCGCCCGCCTCCGCCATGAACACCGGCATGCGCACATCGCGGCTGCGGCCGCCGCGGCCGAGCCGCCCCCAGTCCTTCGGCACCCGGTCCGGCGCCGGAAAGGCACCGAACGCGTACAGCCAACGCCCGTCGTAGCCACCGGTGTCGAACGACCCCGGCATCCACGAGCCGTTGCGCGCCGTGTCGTTGTGGAACAGCGGCACGTCGATGCCGTCCGACCGCACCTTCGCGTACAGCCAGGACAGATAGGCGCGCCGCGCGGAGGCGTCCGCGTCGCCCCCGCCGCGCGCGTCGTAGCCGTTCTCGATCTGGTACAGCAGCACCGTTCCGGAGCCCCGGGTGTACAGGTGGCGCGAGACGATGGCGTTCACCCGGGTCAGCCAGTCGTCCACGTGCCGCAGAAAGACCGGATCCGCGGTCCGCGCGGTGACCGGGGTCGCGGTGAGCCAGCCGGGCAGGCCGCCGGCGTCGACATCGGCGGCGATGTAGGGGCCGGGACGCACCACCACGTACAGCCCGCACTCGGCCGCCGTCTCGAGGAACAGCCCCAGGTCCCGCACGCCCGTGAAGTCGTAGCGTCCCGGAGCGGGGGAGTGGTAGTTCCACGCCACGTGCACACCGACCGCGTTGAAGCCGTGGGCGCGCATCTTCTGCAGCACGTCCCGCCACAACGAGGGGCTGGGCAGCCGGAACGGATGCAGTTCCCCCGACCACAGCGGCAGTCGGCGGCCGTCCACCATCAGCGAGTAGCGGTCGAACCCCACGGTGTGCCGCTGCCCGTCCGCGGAGGGCACCGGCGGCGGCAGAGCCCCGGACGTCTCCCGCGCGGCGAACGCCGATGTGGCCCCCGTGGCAGCACTCCCGCCCAGGGCGAGTCCGAGGGCGGCGGTGCCGGCCAGGGCGCTGAAGGTCCGTCTGCTGAGCGCCAAAACTGTGCCTCCCGGGCGGATCGTGAGGGGCGCGGGGCTGCCATTCTCCAACGGCGCGGACCCTGCTCTTCCCCCAGGTCCCGAGCACCCCGGCAGACCCATGACAATGGGGCCCATGAGGATCTCGGCGCGGGCGGAGTACGCGGTACGGGCGGTGCTGGAACTGGCCGTACGGCAGGGCGACGACCCGGCGACCCCGGTCACCGCCGAGACCGTCGCCGCCCAGCAGAACATCCCGCACAAGTTCCTCGAAGGCATCCTCGGCGACCTGCGTCGCGCCGGCCTCGTCACCAGCCGTCGCGGCGGAGGCGGTGGCTACACCCTGGCCCGGCCACCGGCCCGGATCACCGTCGCCGACGTCATCCGCGCCGTGGACGGCCCGATCGTCTCGGTCCGCGGGGAACGCCCCACCGACCTGACCTACACCGGCTCGGCCGCCCCCCTGCTGCCCCTGTGGATCGCCCTGCGCGCCAACGTCCGCCGCGTCCTGGAGGGGGTCACGGTGGCGGACCTCGCCGACGGTCGACTCCCGCGATCGGTGTGTGACTTGGCGGAGGAGCCGGCGGCCTGGGTGAATCCGTGACACGGTGCGAGTGCGTGGCAGGGACTGCGGCGGCCGATCATCTGTGCCGGCTCGCCTCAGCACCCCGCCCCTCTGCTCTGCCTCGGGCTTGCTGTGCGTCCCCGCGGTGCTGTCGAGGCGTCCGTGCCCCGTGTGCGTCGGTGGCGACGCGGAACCGATCAGGTGGTGACTTCATGGGTCGCGCACGCGCGGGCGGGCCCCGTCGGACAGCCCCGGCGGGGGCCACCCCCAGGGCGGCCCCCGCCGGAACGGCACGGCTCACACGCCGAACGAGTGGACGGTGGTCGTCCGGTAGGTCCGGCCCGGGCGGAGCACGGTCGAGGGGAAGGACGGCTGGTTGGGGGAGTCCGGGAAGTGCTGGGTCTCCAGGGCCAGGCCGTCGCCCTGACGGTAGGTGCGGCCGGAGGTGCCGACCAGGGTGCCGTCGAGGAAGTTGCCGGAGTAGAACTGCACGCCCGGCTGGTCGGTGGCGATCTTCAGGGTGCGGCCGGAGTGGGGGTCGCGCAGGGTGACGACGTGCTGGGGGCGGGCGGTGACGCCCTTGTCCAGGACGAAGTTGTGGTCGTAGCCCTGGGCGGTGACCAGCTGGGGGTGGCCGGTGCGGATGTCGCGGCCGATCGGCTTGGCGCGGGTGAAGTCGAAGGGGGTGCCCGCGACCTTCGCCAGCTCGCCGGTGGGGATCAGGCCCGCGTCGGTGGGGGTGTAGCGGCGGGCGGCCAGCCACAGTTCGTGGTCGTGGATGCTGCCGCTGCCCTCGCCCGCGAGGTTGAAGTAGGTGTGGTTGGTGAGGTTGACGACGGTGGCCTTGTCGGTGGTGGCCTCGTAGTCGATGCGCCAGTCGCCGTGCCGGGTGAGGGTGTAGGTCACCTTCACGCGCAGGGTGCCGGGGAAGCCCATCTCGCCGTCGGGGCTGGTGCGGTACAGGTGCAGGCCGACGTCCGGGCCGGAGGCGAACGGTTCGACGTCCCACACCTTGGTGTCGAAGCCCTCGGGACCGCCGTGCAGGCTGTTGTCGCCGTCGTTGACGGGGACCTGGTAGGTCGTGCCGTCCAGGGTGAAGCGTCCCTTGGCGATGCGGTTGCCGTAGCGGCCGATCAGGGCGCCGAAGTAGGTGGTGCCGGTGAGGTACGGCTCCAGGGTGTCGTAGCCGAGGGAGACGTTGACGTAGCGGCCGTGGCGGTCGGGTATCTCGAGCGACTGCACGATGCCGCCGTAGGACAGCACCTTCAGGCGGGTGCCGCCGTTGGCCAGCAACCAGCGGTGGACCTCGGTGCCGTCGGGGAGCGTGCCGAAGAGTTCCTTCACCGGGCGGCCGTCGCCCGGGTGCCGGCCTGCCGCCTGGGCGGTGCCGCCCAGCGCGGTGGCGGCGAGACCGGCCGCGGCGGCGCCCGCGATGACCGTTCGTCTGTTCAGTTCCATGTGCAGCTCCTCGTCAGGAAG
This sequence comes from Streptomyces thermoviolaceus, assembly GCF_045209695.1. Taxonomy (NCBI): domain Bacteria; kingdom Bacillati; phylum Actinomycetota; class Actinomycetes; order Kitasatosporales; family Streptomycetaceae; genus Streptomyces; species Streptomyces thermoviolaceus. The sequence goes on from NZ_CP109280.1 coordinate 4,318,134, forward strand.
CGGGTCCCGCAAGGCGGCGGGACCCGGACGGCTCACGAACCGGACCTGCGCTTGTTCCACACGTCGAAGCCGACGGCGGCCAGCAGTGCCAGACCCTTGATCACCTGCTGCCAGTCGGTGCCGACGCTCAGCAGGTTCATGCCGTTGTTCAGCACACCGAGGACGAGACCGCCGATGATCGCGCCGAGCACGGTGCCGACACCGCCGCTCATCGACGCGCCGCCGATGAACGACGAGGCGATCGCCTCCAGTTCGTAGTTGACGCCCGCCTTCGGGGACGCCGCGTTCAGACGGGCCGCGACGACCAGGCCCGCCAGGGCCGCGAGCACCCCCATGTTCAGGAACACCTGGAAGGTGACCCGCTGGTCCTTCACCCCGGACAGCTTCGCGGCCGGAAGGTTGCCGCCGATGGCGTAGATGTGGCGGCCGAAGACGGTGTTGCGCATGACGTAGCCGTAGCCGACGACCAGCACGCCCAGCAGGATCAGGACGATCGGGGCGCCCTTGTAGCTGGCGAGCAGCAGGGTGACGGCGAGGACGGCGGCGACCAGGGCGACCAGCTTCAGCGCGAACAGCCGGGCGGGCAGCACGTCCAGGGAGAACTCCTGCTGCCGGCGCCGGTCGCGGACCTCCTGCCACACCACCGAGGCGATGATGACGAGGCCCAGGAGCAGGGTGATGTTGTGGTAGTTGGTGTACGGGCCGACCTCGGGCAGGAAGCCGTTGCCGGCCTTCTGCAGGCCGGTCGGGAACGGGCCGAGGGTCTGTCCCTTGAGCAGGATCTCGGTCAGGCCGCGGAACAGCAGCATGCCGGCGAGGGTGACGATGAACGACGGTATGCCGCAGTAGGCGATCAGGAATCCCTGCACGGCCCCGGCCGCGGCGCCGACCAGCAGGCACAGCAGCACCGCCAGCTGCCAGGCCATGTGGTGCTCGACCGTGAGGACGGCGGCGGTCGCACCGACGAAGGCCGTCAGGGACCCCACCGACAGATCGATGTGGCCCGCGATGATCACCAGCATCATGCCGATCGCGAGGATCAGGATGTAGCTGTTCTGCAGGACCAGGTTGGAGACGTTGCGCGGCAGCAGCAGGTCGCCGCCGGTCCACACCTCGAACAGGACGACGATCAGGCCCAGCGCGATCAGCATGCCGTACTGGCGCATGTTGCGGCGCAGCCCGTTCAGCATCACCTGGAGCAGGCCGGCGCCGCTCCTCCCGCCGCCCGGTGGCGCGGGGGCCTGGCTCGTGGCGGTCACATCCGTGCTCATCGCGTCACCTCGTTGTCCTGCGTGTCCTTGGTCATATGGCGCATCAGCACTTCCTGGGTGGCCTCGGCCCGCGGCACCTCACCGGTCAGCCGTCCGGCGGCCATCGTGTAGATGCGGTCGCACATGCCGAGCAGTTCGGGCAGCTCGGAGCTGATGAAGATCACCGCCTTGCCCTGCGCGGCGAGCCGGTCGATGACCGTGTAGATCTCGTATTTGGCGCCCACGTCGATGCCGCGCGTGGGTTCGTCCAGGATCAGCACGTCGGGACCCGCGAAGATCCACTTGCTGAGGACGACCTTCTGCTGGTTGCCGCCCGACAGCTTGCCGACCGGTTCGAAGACGGTGGGTGCCTTGATGTTCATCTCGGTGCGGAACCGCTCGGCGACCTGCCGCTCCTCGTGCTCGTCCACCACGCCCCGCCGGGCGACCTTCCGCAGCGCGGTCAGCGAGATGTTGCGGTGGATGGTGTCGATGAGGTTCAGGCCGTAGTGCTTGCGGTCCTCGGTGACGTACGCGATGCCGTGCTCGACCGCCTCGGCGACGGTCCTGGTGCGGATCTCCCGGCCGTCCTTGAGTAGCGTGCCGCCCGCCCAGCGGCCGTAGGTGCGTCCGAAGACGCTCATCGCCAGTTCCGTGCGGCCGGCGCCCATCAGGCCCGCGATGCCGACGATCTCCCCGCGCCGCACCGTGAGCGAGACGTCGTCGACGACCTTGCGCTGCCGGTCGATCGGGTGGAACACGGTCCAGTCGCGGATCTCCAGCGCCGGTGTCTCCCCCTCCTGCGGCCGGTGCCAGGTGCGTTCGGGGAAGCGGTGGTCGAGGTCGCGGCCCACCATGCCGGCGATGATCCGTTCCTCGGTGGTCTCCGGCGCCTTGACGTCGAGGGTCTCGATGGTGCGCCCGTCGCGCAGGATGGTCACCGAGTCGGCGACCCTGCGGATCTCGTTCAGCTTGTGGGAGATGATGATCGAGGTGATGCCCTGGTTCTTCAGCTCCAGGATCAGCTCGAGGAGTTTGGCGCTGTCCTCGTCGTTCAGCGCGGCCGTCGGCTCGTCCAGGATGAGCAGTCTCACCGACTTCGACAGCGCCTTGGCGATCTCCACCAGCTGCTGCTTGCCGACGCCGATGTCGGCGACCCGGGTTTCCGGGTGCTCGTCGAGCCCGACCCGGCGCAGCAGCTCGGTGGCGTGCCGGAGAGTCTCCCGCCAGTCGATGAACCCGCGCCGGGCGTGTTCGTTGCCGAGGAAGATGTTCTCCGCGATGGACAGATACGGCACCAGGGCCAGCTCCTGGTGGATGATGACGATGCCGCGCTGTTCGCTGGCCCGGATGTCCTTGAAGCGGCAGACCTCCCCCTCGAAGAGGATCTCGCCCTCGTAGGTGCCGTGCGGATGGACGCCGGAGAGCACCTTCATCAAGGTGGACTTGCCGGCGCCGTTCTCCCCGCAGATGGCGTGGACCTCGCCCTGACGGACCGTCAGGTTCACGTCCGACAGTGCCGTGACACCGGGAAAGGTCTTGACGATCGAGCGCATCTGCAGGACGGGTCCCGCCATGGTCGTGCCTTCCGGTTCGGTGGTTTCACAACGGATGGGGCGCGTGCCCGCGGCGTCAGCCCTTCAGCTGGGCCTCGGTGTAGTAGCCGCCCTTGACCAGGACCTCGTCGTAGTTGGTCTTGTCGACGCTGACCGGCTGCAGCAGGTAGGCGGGGACGACCTTGACGCCGTTGTCGTAGGTCTTGGTGTCGTTGACCTCGGGCTTCTTGTCGTGGAGCAGGTCGTCCACCATGGTCGCGGCCACCTGGGCGAGCTTGCGGGTGTCCTTGTAGACGGTCTGGGTCTGCTCACCGGCGATGATCGACTTCACCGAGGCCAGCTCGGCGTCCTGCCCGGTGATCACCGGCAGGGGCTTGTCGGCCGTGCCGTAGCCGTCCGACTTCAGCGCGGACAGCACACCGATGGAGATGCCGTCGTAGGGGGACAGGACGGCGTCGACCCGGGCGTTCTTGTAGGTCGAGGTGAGGATGTCGTCCATGCGCCGCTGGGCGGTGGCGCCGTCCCAGCGCAGGGTGGTGACCTGGTTGAGCTGGGTCTGCCCGGAGCGGACCACCAGCTTCTTGCTGTCCAGGTACGGCTTGAGGACGCTCATCGCGCCGTTGAAGAAGTACCGGGTGTTGTTGTCGTCGTTGGAGCCGGCGAACAGCTCGATGTTGAACGGGCCCTTGCCCTCCTTCAGGCCCAGCTTGTCGACGATGTAGGAGGCCTGGAGGCGGCCGACCTTCTCGTTGTCGAAGGAGGCGTAGTAGTCGACGTTCTCGGTGCCGAGGATCAGCCGGTCGTAGGAGATGACCGGGATGTTGGCGTCCTTGGCCTCCTGCAGCACATTGTTGAGCGACTTGTTGTCGATGGCCGCGATGATCAGGCCCTTGACGCCCTGGGTGATCAGGTTCTCTATCTGCGACACCTGGGTGTCCGGGTCGTCCTCGCCGTAGACCAGCTTGGCCTTGTAGCCCTTGGCCTGGAGGTTCTTGACGACGTAGTCGCCGTCGGCGATCCACCGCTCGGAGGACTTGGTGGGCATCGCGACGCCGATGGTGGCGCCCTCGACGTCGCCGGTCTTCTCCTTGCTGCCGCCCTCGCTGTTCTGACCGCAGGCGGACAGGGTCAGGGCGAGGCAGGCGGCCGAGGCCATCGCGGCGAGTGCGGCTCTGCGGTTGCGCATGGTCATCATCCTCGGTGTGGGTGCGTTCGGTCCGGCGGTGCCGGTCGGCGCCTGGCGGGGGAAGCCGCCGGGCGGACGGTGCCGGTGGTGCTGGGGTGGTACGCGGTGCTGCCGGGGTGGTGCGCAGTGGTGCACGGACGGTGCGGGGAAGGCCGGGACGGACCCGACGGTTGTGTGGGATTGTGCGCGGTCGTGTGCCGTTGTGTGAAGCCTCGGTGTCCGGAACGTTATGCCGGTGCCGCGAACCGCCGCAGCGGGCCCGGCAGTCGGGAGCCGAGCGGGTCCATGTCCCCTGCGGCGCCGTGCCGTTCGAGCAGATCCAGTACGAGCCGGCCGCGCCGCACCCGCTCCCGGGCGGTGGCCAGCGTCACCTCGCGCAGGTGGCGGCCGTAGGGATAGATGCCGGGCGCCTTGGACAGGCCGAACTTCAGATACAGCGGCGCCCCGCGCCGGATCAGCTCCGCCACCTCGTACATGCGCACATACCCGCCCAGGTCGTCCGGGGCCTCGATGTACATGTCCAGCGGGGCGGCCGACACCCGCCGGATCTCGGTGAGGTGCGCGAGCGTCAGGTCGCTGGGCACGTTGACGGAGTCGGCGCCCAGCTGCTCGACGACGGCGAAGGAGGCCGGGTTCACCGGGCCGATCAGCGCGGACACCTTGAGCGTGGTGTCGGCGGGGATCAGCCCCGCCGTGCGGGCCCGGTGCAGCGTCCACAGCACGCCCTCGTCCGCGACGAGCAGGCACTTCACGCCCAGTTCGGTGGCCCGCACCGCGTCCTCCACGCACCCGGCGACCGCGTCGTGGCCCCGGGCGCGCAGGCCCGCGCCGTGCGAGTCGGTGCGGACCGAGGCGCCGGTGTCCCAGGTGCCGCGCGGCCCGGTGAACAGGCACAGCTCGATGTTCCGTTCGGCGGTCGCCCGGACCATCTCGGTGATCTCGGCGTCGGTCAGCATCCATACGCCGCTGCCCTGGCTGATCCGGTGGACGGGGACGTCGAGCCGTGCGGACTCCTCCAGCACGACCGCCAGCGCCTCGGGTCCCTCGCAGGAGGGGATCTCGGTGCGCCAGCGGCCTCCGTCGGGGAAACGGTGCGGGGAGGCGTCGGCGGGGTCGGGTGCGGGGGCACCCAGTCCGAGCGCGGTGAGCACGTGCTCACCGGGCCTGCGGGGTGCCGTGGCGGATGCGTCGGTCACAGGCTGTCCTTCGGGTCGGCGAGCCGCGGGGCGACCCGGTCCGGGTGTTCGGTATGTCGGACACGGTTCGCGGCTCGCGGTGCGGAAAACGACGGACGGTGGGGAGACGGAGGCCGGTACGCGGAGGGGCGGACGGCGGCGGACGGTGCGGGCGGTGCCGGGTCGCGCACGGTGGTGCGTCGGCCGCTGCCGGCCGCGGGCTCAGGGGCGGAGCAGCACCTTGCCCACCCCCGGATCCCCAGACCCCACCAGGTCGACGGCCCGCGCGAAGTCGGCGAGCGGCAGCTGGTGGGTGACGAGCGGCAGCGGGTCGAGCAGCCCGGCGGCGAACGTCCGCACCGCGTGCGCCCAGGCGTCCGGCGGCGCCCCGAACACGGTGTGCACCTCGAGCTGCCGGACGACCAGGTCCGTGGGGTCCAGTCCGTCGGCGCCGGGCGCCGGGATGCCCGTCAGGACCAGGCGTCCGCCGCGCCGCAGCAGCCCGGCGGCCGTGCGCGCGGCGGAGGCGGAGCCGGCGGCCTCGATCACCACGTCGAGGTCGCCGGGCAGCGGCTCGCCGGCGGTGCGGAAGCCGGTGGCGCCGAAACGCCGGGACAGCTCCTCGCGGCCCCGGTGGACGCCGACCACCAGCAGCTCGGCCGGGCTGCCGGCGGCGAGGAACTGCACCGCGAGCATCCCGAGGGTGCCGGTGCCCACCACCGCCACCCGCTCACCGGGCCGGGCCCCGGCCTTCAGGGCGGCGGCCGCGACACAGGCGGCCGGCTCCAGCAGGGCGGCGGCGGTCAGGTCCGCGTCGTCCGGCAGCACGTGCAGCAGCCGGGCGGGCAGGGTGAGGGTGGGGGCCATGGCGCCGGGCCGGGTGAACCCGGTCTCCTCGTACCCGGCGGTGCACAGCGTGGTCTCGCCGGCGTGACAGCGGTCGCACACCTGGCAGTTGCGGAACCCCTCGCCCACCACCTTGCGGCCCACCAGCGCCTCCGGCACCCCGGCGCCCACCTGCCGGACGGTCCCGGACCACTCGTGACCCGGTGTCAGCGGGTAGCGCACATAGCCCTCGGGGCGGGTGCCCTGCCACACCTCGCGGTCGCTGCCGCAGATCCCGACGGCGTGCACGGCCACCTGGGCCTCGCCGGGGCCGGGGGCGCACGGGACGTGCGGTGCGAGCCGATGCCGGCCGGGCGCCTCGACGACGACGGCCTCGCTCACCGCTCACCCTCGGGGTTGCGCTTCTCCCAGCCCTCGGCCCACAGGTCGAAGTGGGCCCGCTGCTGCGGGAACTCGGCCGCCGCGTCCACGTCCAGCTCCACGCCCAGGCCGGGTGCGTCGGAGCGGTGGAAGCAGCCGTCTACGGGGTCCACCTGCGGGGCGCCCTTGACGACCTTCTTGATCTCCGCGTCCGCGAAGTCGTTGAAGTGCTCGAGGATCTTGAAGTTGGGCGTGGTGAAACCGAGTTGGAGCGAGGCCGCGGTCAGCACGGAGCCGCCGACGTTGTGCGGGGCGACCAGCATGTAGTGGCTCTCCGCGGTCGCGGCCAGTTTCCGGGTCTCCCAGATGCCGCCGAGGTGGCCGACGTCCGGCTGGAGGATGTCCGCGGCCTGGCTCTCGAACAGCTCCCGGAACTCGATCCGGTCGTGGATGCGTTCGCCGGTGGCCACCGGCAGATCCACCTTCTCCGCGACCTTCTTCAGCGCCTTGAGGTTCTCCGGCGGGCACGGTTCCTCCAGCCAGGCAGGCTGGAACGGCGCCATCTCCTTGGCCAGCCGTACCGCGGTGGCGGGGGAGAAACGGCCGTGCATCTCCAGCATCAGCTCGGCGTCCGGGCCGATCGCGTCGCGCACCGCCTCGATGAGCGAGACCGCGTACAGGGTCTCCTGGTGGTCGAGTTCGTAGTGGCCGGTGCCGAACGGGTCGATCTTCAGCGCCCGGTAGCCGCGCTCGATGACCCGCCGCGCGGCCTTGTGGTAGGCCTCCGGGGTCCGCTCGGTGGTGTACCAGCCGTTGGCGTACGCCTTGACCCTGTCCGTCACCGCGCCGCCGAGCAGCTGCCACACCGGTACGCCGAGAGCCTTGCCCTTGATGTCCCAGCAGGCCGTCTCGACGACCGCGATGCCGGACATCACGATCTCGCCGGCCCGGCCGAAGTCGCCGTACTTCATGCGCCTCACGAGGTCCTCGACGGCGAACGGGTCCGAGCCGCGGATGTGGTTCTGCTCCGCCTCCTTGAGATAGCCGAGGAGGGCGTCGGTGTGCCCGAGCATCCGGGTCTCGCCGACTCCTGTGATCCCCTCGTCGGTGTGCACCTGGACATAGGTCAGGTTGCGCCACGGCGTCCCGACGACGTGCGTGCTGATGTGGGTGATGCGCACGGTCGTTGCCCCTCAGCTCTGCGGATGGCCGGTCAAGGGTCGTTCGATATGTCGTCACGCGTTCGAAATGTTGGCGTGACAGTAAGGACGGGGTGTGCGGAGTGTCAATGGGTCGGACAGGTAACGGTTCCGGCACGGCACGGCGCGCGTGGGGTTTTCCGTATCTCCCGGGAACCTTCACAGGAACTTCCACGGCGGGCCTAGGAACGCCGCGCGGCTGAATCTAGTCTTCCCGCGTCATGGACGACTACTGCCACGCGTGCCGACGGCACCTCAACGGCGCCCTGGCCTGCCCCGGTTGCGGGACTCCGGCCGACGCGCTCGCCCTCCGCCCCGGGCGGAGCGAACCTGTCGCCTCCGCCGGGGAGCCGGTGCCGTCCGAGCCGTACGGGGACGCCGACGGCACGCCCGCCTCGCCCGGCCGGGCCGAGCTGCGCCGGGCGCGCGGCAGAGGGCAGGGGCGTCCGCGCGCGGACCGGCGCGCACGCAGGGGCACGGCGAGCGAGGGGCGGCCGGGCGAGACGGCCGTCAGCCGCCGTGACCGCAAGGCCGCGGCGTCGCACCGCAGGCGCCGGCGCCGCGCACTCCTGGTCGGCGCGGGCTTCGTGCTGGCGGCGGGCGGTCTGAGCCTGGCCGAGCTGGGCGCCGACACACCCGGTCTGCCGTCCTTCACCGACCCCGGCCCGGTGACGGCCGAGGGCACCGGCGACACCACCGAGGCCGCCCCGCAGGCATCGGGAACCTCCGAGACGGCCCGGGCGGCCGGGCAGACCCAGGAGGGCATCCCCACGGCACCCGGCGCCACCCCCTCCGGTTCCGCGTCCGCCTCCCCGGGCGGCGGCACACCGCGTCCGGGACAGAGCGGGGGCGACCCCTCGTCACCGGCGGCTCCGGCCCCCTCGGCGAGCGCCTCCGCGCCGGATGCCGGAGCGGGTGCCGATCCGGGGACGGGCGGTACGGGCACCGGGGACACCGGCGACGACGGCACGCCTGTCGACAGCACCCCGCAGGCCCCGGAGGAGCCCACCGGCAGCCCCGACTCCCCCGAGCCGGAGCCGAGCCCCACCGAGACCTGCCATCGCTTCCTGTGGTGGTGCACCTGACCGGCCCCGCGACCTGACCGCCCGCACGCTGGTGCGGCCGTCCCGGCCGCTCAGCCGGCGGCGAGCATCCGCCGCAGCAGATCGCGCAGCACCAGCCGCTCGTCCTCGCTCAGCCCGGCCAGCGGCTCCCGGGCGAACCGCAGCCCCTCGCGCAGCTGCCGTGCGACCCGGCGCCCCTCCTCGGTCGCCGCCGCCAGCTTCACCCGCCGGTCGGCCGGATCGGCCCGCCGCTCGACCAGACCGCGCACCTCCAGCCGGTCCACGATCCCCGTCACGTTCGACGGCTCGCACTTCAGCTTCTGCGCGAGCTTGCGCATCGGCAGCGGCTCCAGCGACAGCAGGCTCAGCAGCCGTGCCTGCGCCCCGGTCAGCGCGTGCTGCGCGGCGGCGTCCTCGTAGTCCTCGTGGAAACGGGCCACCACATCGCCGATCAGCTCGACGACCTCCAGGGTCAGGGCGTCGGGGCGAGGGGGGAGCGGAGGTGTGGCCATGGCGACCAGGGTACCGGTTTGCTTGACACACTGAAATATTCAGGGGCATGTTTGTTTCAGGTACTGAAACTTTCCGGGGTCCCCCCACCCCGACCGAGGAAAGGCGCCACCATGTCCGACACCCCCGCCCTCCCCGCCGTCAGCCGCGCCTGGCACCTGGTCAGCCGGCCGGTCGGCTGGCCCCAGCCGGACAACTTCGCCCTGGTCGAGGCCCCGCTCCCGGAGCCCGCCGAGGGCCAGGTCCTCGTCCGCAACGAGTACCTCTCGGTGGACCCGTACATGCGCGGCCGGATGAGTGCCGCCAAGTCGTACGCGGCGCCGTACGAGCTGGACAAGCCGATGCAGGGCGGTGCGGTCGGCGAGGTCGTCGTCTCCCGCGCCGAGGGCATCGCCGTCGGCGACCGTGTGCTGCACTCCGGCGGATGGCGCGAGTACACCGCCGTCGACGCACGGCAGGCGGTCAAGGTCGACCCCGAGGCCGCTCCCCTGTCCGCCTACCTCGGCGTGCTCGGCATGCCCGGCCTGACCGCCTACGTGGGCCTGCTGCGCGTCGCCTCCCTCAAGGAGGGCGACGTCGTCTTCGTCTCGGGCGCGGCCGGCGCGGTCGGCAGCCTGGTCGGACAGCTCGCCAAGCTCAAGGGCGCCTCCCGGGTCGTCGGATCGGCCGGCTCCGACGAGAAGGTCGACCTGCTGCGGTCGGAGTACGGCTTCGACGCCGCCTTCAACTACAAGAAGGGCCCCGTCAAGGAGCAGCTGCGCGCCGCGGCCCCCGACGGCATCGACGTCTACTTCGACAACGTCGGCGGCGAGCACCTCGAGGCCGCGATCGGCTCCCTCAACCTCGGCGGGCGCATCGCGATCTGCGGCATGATCTCCACCTACAACGACACCGAGCCGTCCCCCGGTCCGCGCAACCTCGTCCGCCTCATCCAGACCCGCGGCCGCATCGAGGGCTTCCTCGTCGGCGACCACTACCACCTGCAGCCGCAGTTCGTGGAGGAGGTCGGCCCGTGGGTGCGCTCCGGCGAGCTGAAGTACCGGGAGACCGTCGTCGAGGGCATCGAGAACACCCTGGAGGCCTTCCTCGGGGTGCTCCGCGGCGACAACACCGGCAAGATGGTCGTCAAGCTCTGAGTCGGTCACCGGCCGTGACAGGCGGTGAGGCGCACCCGCCCCGCCGCCGGTCACGGCCGGTGGATACAGTGAGCGCATGCGTGATCTGGGGGTGGGTGTCCGCTGTCTGCTGGCGGGCCAACGCTGGGTGGCCCGCAACGGCCGGGCGTACGGGTTCGGGCTGCTGCCCGGACTGATCACTCTGGTGCTCTATGCGGCGGTGCTCGTCTCTCTCGCCCTGTGGGGCGAGGACTTCGTCGCATGGGCCACGCCGTTCGCCGACGGCTGGCCGGGCCCGTGGCTCGGACTCTTCCGCGGCTTCCTCACCGCCGTGCTGTTCGCCCTCGCGCTGCTGCTGGCGGTGGTCAGCTTCACCGCGGTCACCCTGCTGATCGGCCAGCCGTTCTACGAGGAGCTCTCCGAGCGGGTCGACCGTTCCGTCTCCCCGGACGGCACGGCACCGGAGACCTCCCGCCCGCTCTGGCGCGACCTGTGGGTCTCCGCCCGTGACGGGCTGCGGATCGTCGCACGGTCCGCGGTGTGGAGCGTGCTGCTGTTCGCCCTGGGCTTCCTGCCGGTCGTCGGTCAGACCGTGATCCCGGTCGTCGGGTTCTTCGTCACCGGGTTCTTCCTCACCGAGGAGCTGACCGCCGTCGCCCTCGAACGCCGGGGCGTCGAACTGCGCGAGCGCCTCGCCCTGCTGCGCGACCGCAAGATGCTGGCCTGGGGCTTCGGAACCCCGCTGGGCCTGGCCTTCCTGGTGCCGTTCGTGGCGGTGTTCCTCATGCCCGGCGCGGTCGCGGGCGCCACCCTCCTCGCCCGCGAGCTGCTGGGCGAGGAGACCGCGGCCGTGGGGAAGGACGGCACCCCGCAGGAGACGGCCGCGGCCGAGGCCCCTGACGGGCCGGTGCCGGGGGCAGAGGTTGCGTACAGGCCGTGAAGGGTTTGTACGGATGCGCCGCGCGGCGCCCCGGTCCGGCGGTCCGTCCGCCGCGCCGGTCTACCGTCGGTGGCGGGCCGAGTGCCCCGTGAAACAGCCCCGGCCCGGGACCTGACCCTGGACCGGGGCTTGTGACGTCCCGGCTCGGGTCCGCACCACGGCATCTCAGCCGCGGTCGCCCTCGTGGCCGGCGGCGTCGATCACGTCGCGCCGTCCCGAGTTCTCCTTCTGGTCCAGCTGGGCCAGCGTCGGATGCCGCAGGTCGAAGGCGGGCGACTCGGAGCGGATCCGCGGCAGGGTCACGAAGTTGTGCCGGGGCGGCGGGCAGGAGGTGGCCCACTCCAGGGACCGTCCCCACCCCCACGGGTCGTCGACCTCGACCTTCTTGCCGGAGTGGGCCGTCTTCCACACGTTGTACAGAAACGGCAGGGTCGACAGGCCCAGCAGGAACGCCCCGATCGAGGACACCATGTTCAGGGCCGTGAAACCGTCGGCGGCCAGATAGTCGGCGTACCGCCGGGGCATGCCCTCCACGCCGAGCCAGTGCTGGACCAGGAACGTGGTGTGGAAGCCCACGAACAGCGTCCAGAAGTGGATCTTCTCCAGCCGGTGGTCGAGCATCCTGCCGGTCATCTTCGGCCACCAGAAGCTGAAGCCGCCGAACATCGCGAAGACGATGGTGCCGAACAGGACGTAGTGGAAGTGGGCGACCACGAAGTAGCTGTCGGTGACGTGCCAGTCCAGGGGCGGGGAGCCGAGGATCACACCGGTCAGCCCGCCGAAGACGAAGGTGACCAGGAATCCGGTCGCCCACAGCATGGGCGGCTCGAAGGACAGCGAGCCCTTCCACATGGTGCCGATCCAGTTGAAGAACTTCACCCCGGTCGGCACCGCGATCAGGAAGGTCAGGAAGGAGAAGAACGGCAACAGGACCGCGCCGGTGGCGAACATGTGGTGCGCCCACACCGTGGCGGACAGGCCCGTGATGGCGATGGTCGCGCCGACCAGGCCCATGTAGCCGAAGATCGGGGAGCGGGAGAACACCGGGATGATCTCGGTGATCACACCGAAGAACGGCAGCGCCAGGATGTACACCTCCGGGTGACCGAAGAACCAGAACAGGTGCTGCCACAGCACCGCCCCGCCGTTGGCGGCGTCGAAGACATGGGCACCGAACCTGCGGTCCGCCTCCAGCACCAGCAGGGCCGCCGCCAGCACGGGGAAGGCCAGCAGCACCAGGACGCTGGTGAGCAGCACGTTCCAGGTGAAGATCGGCATGCGGAACATCGTCATGCCCGGTGCGCGCATGCAGATGATCGTGGTGATGAAGTTGACCGCGCCGAGGATGGTGCCGAAGCCGGACAGCGCCAGCCCCATGATCCACAGGTCGGCGCCGGTGTACTCGCTGCGGGCCGGTCCGCTCAGCGGGGTGTAGGCGGTCCACCCGAAGTCGGCGGCACCCTGCGGGGTGAGGAAACTGCCCAGCACGATCAGGCCGCCCAGGGCGAACAGCCAGTACGACAGCATGTTCAGCCGGGGGAAGGCCACGTCCGGGGAGCCGATCTGCAGAGGCATGACCGCATTGGCGAAGCCGGCGAACGTCGGGGTGGCGAACAGCAGCAGCATGATCGTGCCGTGCATCGTGAACGCCTGGTTGTACTGCTCGTTCGACAGGAACTGCAGCCCTGGACGAGCCAGCTCGAGGCGGATCGCCATGGCCAGGAGACCGGCGATCAGGAAGAAGCAGAACGACGTGATCAGGTACAGATGCCCGATCTTCTTGTGGTCCGTCGTCGTCAGCCAGGACACGATCACCCGGCCCGGACGGCGGCGGCCCTCCACCGGCACGGTCGTGGCCGGCTCGGTCTCTACAGTCATCGGTGTCCCCATCGTCGGGATGGCAGCCGTTGCGAATCCTTCGGTAGCCAACGTCCCGTAACGGGGCGAAAGGTGCACGTATCACCGGCCGGTCGAGGGGCGGGTGTCGCGGGCGCGCCGGTGCGCCGTCCCTGCCGGGGGGCGCGGCCGGCCTGCACCGGCACCCCGGCCCGTCGTGCGGACGGCCGCCTCGCACGGGGCGGGACCGCCCCGAGGGGGTGGTCCGCACGGGTGACCCGTCCCGCGGCCGCCGTCCGGCGTGCCTGCCCCGGACGGATCGGCGGACCGGCCCCGCGGCCCCGTCCGGGCAGCCCGGCGAGGCGGCCCGGGGACGGCCTCTCAGGCGCCGTCGGACGACTGCCGCACGGAGAACCCGTACACCGTCTCCGAGCGGTACACCTGACCCGGCCTCAGCTCGGTCGACGGGAACTGCGGACGGTTCGGAGAGTCGGGGAAGTGCTGGGTCTCCAGCGCGATCCCGGCCCCGGCCGAGAGGGGCGCGGGGAGGTGGTCGCCGGTGTACAGCTGCAGGCCCGGCTCCGTCGTCGCCACCGTCAGCACCCGCCCCGACCCGGGGTCGTACAGCTCGGCGACCTGCTCGGCGGTGCCCGTGACGCCCTTGTCCAGCACGAAGTTGTGGTCGTAGCCCGCGCCGACCGGACGGGAGGCGCGGAAGTCGAACCGGGTGCCGTCGACCGCGGCCTGCTCGCCGGTGGGGATCAGATGCTCGTCGACGGGCGTGTACCGGCTCGCGGCCAGGCGCAGCTCGTGCCCGCCGGCCACACCGTGGCCGGCCAGGTTCCAGTAGCTGTGGTTGGTCAGGTTCACGACCGTCGGCGCGTCGGTGACGGCCTCGTAGACGAGACGCAGAGCGCCGGTCTCCTCCACGGTGCAGACCACCGTGACCTCCAGCCGGCCCGGGAAGCCCTCCTCGCCGTCCGGGCTGACCCGGCTCAGGCGCAGCCCGTGCGGCACCGGCTCGACGTCCCACACCCGCTTGTCGAAACCGCGCTCGCCGCCGTGCAGCGCGTTCGGGCCGTCGCTGCACGGCACCGTGTACGTCCGCCCGTCCAGCGCGAACCGGCCGCCGGCGATCCGGTTGGCGTACCGGCCGATCAGGGCACCGAGGTACGGCTCCGGGTGGGCGAGGTAACCGTCCAGGTCGTCGAAGCCGAGCACCACGTTCGCCGGGCGCCCGTCACGGTCGGGTGTCTCCACCGACTGCACGATCCCGCCGTACGACAGCACCCGTACCCGCACCCCGGCGCGCTCCAGCGTCCAGCGATGGACCGGGGTGCCGTCGGCCAGCGTGCCGAAAAGTTCACTCATGCGGCACACAGTAGGTCAGGGCCGTTCCGCGGTGACCACGCGGTAGGCGATCTCCGCCAGCTTGGCCTGGCCGTCGCGGCTGGGGTGGAACCAGTCCCAGCGGCTGAGCTGCGCGGTGCCGAACGGGTAGTCGTGGACGGCGTTGTCGTCGAAACGGCAGCGGACGTCCTTCGCGCAGACCTCCTTCAGCGCCGCGTTGTAGGCCACCACCCGGTCCTGCACCGTCTTGCGCCGCTGGGCGGCGGCCGCGCCCAGCGCGTCGGCGTCGCCCAGCATCGACGGGCACAGGCCGAGCCGCCAGATCTGCTTGCCCAGCGGGTTGGTCCGCCCCTCGGACCACAGCCGCATCAGGTTCGGCACGCTGGCGACGTACACCTGTGCCGCCGGCAGCTTCGCGCGCAGGGTGTGCAGGGCGTCCTGGAACTGGCTGCGGAAGTCGGCCACGGACGTCATCTGCGCCACCGTGTCCCGGCAGGCGTCGTTGGCCCCGATCATCACCGCGACCAGCTGGGGCTTGTGCACGGCCGCCTCGACGATCTGGCCCTTCAGATCGCTCATCCGGGCGCCGGTCACCGCGTGGTTCCAGCTGCGCCGGGTCACCTCGGACGCCCCCAGCAGCCGCCTGGCCAGACTGTTGACGGCGGGATCGGTGCCGGTCGCCCAGGACGACTGCGGACAGTCCGACAGCACCGCGCAGGTGTCGAACCCCCGGGTGATGGAGTCGCCGACCGCGGCCACGGAATCCGGGCTGGTGTCCCAGGCCGGGGCGGCGGCGGACGGCTGTCCGGAGCCCGTCCGGGAGTCCTGCCGGCCAGGGGCGGTGTGACCGGCGGCGCCGCAGCCGGTGGACGCCAGCACGGCCGCCGCGACGGCGGCCCGGGCGAGGCGCAGACGGTGCTGTCGCTTCCGCATCTCGATCCCCTCGGTCGTCGGCGGGGTGACCCCTTCCCTCCATGAGAACGCCTGGGGGTTCCCGCTCCCACCCGAGGTGAGGGCAGGGGCGCGGACAAGCGTCCCCCTGGGTGAATTGACGGGGATTTCCCGGTACCGGGACCGACGGTACGTCACACTCCGCGGCCCTGTGCGCGGTAGCCTCGCCCTCAGCAGAGCCCCCACACCTCTGCCGCCCGCCCGTCCAGCCCCGCTTGCCCGGAGGTCCCGGTGACGACACGTGGAGTTCTGTACGTGCACTCCGCGCCGCGCGCGCTGTGCCCGCACGTCGAGTGGGCCGTCGCCGGCGTGCTGGGCACCCGCGTCAGCCTGGACTGGATCAGGCAGCCCGCCGCGCCGGGCACCTGGCGGTCGGAGTTCTCCTGGCAGGGCGAGGCCGGCACCGCCTCCAAGCTCGCCTCCGCGCTGCGCGGCTGGCATCTGCTGCGGTTCGAGGTGACCGCCGAGCCGTGCGCGACCGCCGAGGGCGAGCGCTACAGCTGCACCCCCCAGCTCGGCATCTTCCACGCTGTCACCGGCATCCACGGCGACATCCTCATCCCCGAGGACCGGCTGCGGGCCGCGCTGGTGCGCTCCCAGCGCGGCGAGAGCGACCTGGAGGCGGAACTCGCCCAGCTGCTGGGCAAGCCCTGGGACGACGAACTCGAGCCGTTCCGCTATGCGGGTGAGGGCGCCCCGGTGCGCTGGCTGCACCAGGTGGTCTGACACCCCGCCCGCCGGTACACGAGCAGCACGCGCGCGGACCCACGAGCGGACACGCACGCCGGCACACGAGCGGACGCACGCGCCGACACGCCCGAAGGGCCCCTCACCGCAGCGGTGAGGGGCCCTTCGGGCATATCAGGGGCGCGGCGCGCGCCTTTCCGGACGGTCCGGACGGTCCGGACGGTTCAGACGGTGCGGAACGCCAGCACCACGTTGTGGCCGCCGAACCCGAACGAGTCGTTCAGGGCGGCGATACGGCCCTCGGCGGGCAGCTTGCGCGCCTCGTTCCGGACGATGTCGGCGTGCGCCTCGGCCTCGGGGTCGAGGTTCTCGACGTTGATGGTCGGCGGGGCGATCCGGTGGTGGACCGCGAGCACGGTCGCCACCGACTCCACGCCGCCCGCGCCGCCGAGCAGGTGACCGGTCATCGACTTGGTGGCGGAGACCGCGATGTGGTCGGCGTCGTCGCCGAAGACCTTGCGCAGGCCCTTCAGCTCCGCGATGTCACCGGCCGGCGTCGAGGTGGCGTGCGCGTTGACGTGCACCACCTCGGACGGGACCAGGTCGGTGGTGTCCAGCAGGTTCTGCAGGGCGTGCGCGATGCCGCGGCCCTCCGGCTCCGGCTGCACGATGTCGTGGCTGTCGGAGGAGATGCCCTGGCCGACCGCCTCCGCGTAGACGCGGGCGCCGCGCTTGGCGGCGTGCTCGGCGGACTCCAGGACGAGCACGCCGGCGCCCTCGCCGAGGACGAAGCCGTCCCGGGCGACGTCGAAGGGACGCGAGGCACCCTGCGGGTCGTCGTTGTTCTTGGACATCGCCATCATGTTGCCGAACGCGGCGATCGGCAGCGGGTGGATCGCCGCCTCCGTGCCGCCGGCGACGACCACGTCGGCCCGGCCGGTACGGATCATCTCGATGGCGTAGCCGATGGCCTCGGCGCCCGAGGCGCAGGCGGACACCGGGGTGTGCACACCCGCCCGGGCGTTGACCATCAGGCCCACGTTGGCGGACGGGCTGTTCGGCATCAGCATGGGCACGGTGTGCGGGGAGACGCGGCGGACGCCCTTCTCCTTCAGCACGTCGTACTGCGCCAGCAGGGTGGTCACACCGCCGATGCCGGACGCGATCACCGTGCCGAGCCGGTCCGGGTCGATCTCGCCGTTCTCGCCGGCCTTGCCGGTGAACCCGGCGTCCTTCCAGGCCTCCTGCGCGGCGACCAGCGCGAACTGGGCCGAGCGGTCCAGTCGGCGCGCCTGCGGCCGCGGGATGATCTCGGACGGCTCCACGGCGATCGGGGCCGCGATCCGGACGGCCTGCTCGGCAGCCCATTCCTCTTCGAGGGGCTTGACACCGGACCTGCCGGCGACCAGTCCCTCCCAGGTGGAGGCTGCGTCGCCACCCAGCGGTGTGGTTGCGCCGATACCGGTGACGACCACGGTGCGATTGGTCGAGCTCACGGGAATTCTTTCTCCAACGGTACGAGGAGGACGATCCCCGCCGGGGGCGGGGAACGGCGCCACCGCCGGGTGGCGGGGCAGTCAGCCCAATGAGGTGATCTCTATGCGGTGATCGCTGGATCAGCTCTGGTGCTTGAGGATGTACTCGGCCGCGTCACCGACCGTCTTGAGGTTCTTGACGTCGTCGTCCGGGATCTTGACGTCGAAGCGCTCCTCGGCGGCGACGACGACCTCGACCATGGACAGCGAGTCGACGTCCAGGTCGTCGGTGAAGGACTTGTCCAGCTGGACGTCCTCGACGGGGATCCCGGCGATCTCGTTCACGATCTCGGCGAGACCGGCGACGATCTCTTCCTGAGTGGCGGCCATGTCGGCGCTCCTTCGTTGTGTTCCGTCAGGTGTGACTACCGCGTCCGCGGCAGGGGAGTGGTCCGCTCCGGATGCATGATCCGGCACGGAGTGCCTAGGGGAGGGTAACGACCGTCGCGGCGTAGACGAGACCCGCCCCGAAGCCGATGATGAGCGCGGTGTCGCCGCTCTTGGCCTCGCCGGTCGCCAGGAGCCGCTCCATGGCGAGCGGGATCGAGGCGGCCGAGGTGTTGCCGGTGGTGCGGATGTCCCGGGCGACCGTGACATGCTCCGGCAGCTTCAGCGTCTTCACCATCGAGTCGATGATCCGCACATTGGCCTGGTGCGGGATGAAGACGTCCAGCTCCTCCGGGCTCACACCGGCCGCGTCCAGCGCCTGCTGGGCGACCTTCGCCATCTCGAACACGGCCCAGCGGAAGACCGCCTGGCCCTCCTGCGTGATCGCCGGGAACTTGATGCTGCCGTGCTCGTCCAGAGGCAGCTGGGAGACGTCGTCGACCCGGTAGCGGTCCCACGGGATCGTCTGCTTGATGGTCTCGGCCTTGTCGCCCTCCGAGCCCCACACGGTCGGGCCGATCGCCGGCTCCTGGGAGGGGCCGACCACGACCGCGCCGGCGCCGTCGCCGAACAGGAAGGCCGTGGTCCGGTCGTCCAGGTCGGTCAGGTCGCTCAGCCGCTCCACGCCGATGACGAGCACGTACTCGGCGGATCCTTCCACCACCATGCCCTTGGCGAGGGTGAGGCCGTAGCCGAAGCCGGCGCAGCCCGCGGAGATGTCGAAGGCGGCCGCCTTGTCGGTGCCCAGCTTGTCGGCGATCTGGGTGGCCACGGCCGGGGTCTGGGCGAAGTGCGAGACGGTCGAGACGATCACGGCGCCGATCTGCGCGGCGTCGATCCCGGCGTCCGCGATGGCCTTGCCGGAGGCCTCGATGGCCATCGCCGCGACGGTCTCCTCCGGGCCCGCCCAGTGCCGGGTCTCGATGCCCGAACGCGAACGGATCCACTCGTCGGACGAGTCGATCCTCTCCAGGATCACCTCGTTGGGGACCACGCGGGTGGGCCGGTAGCCGCCCACGCCGAGGATGCGCGCGTACGGGGCGCCCTTGGCGGGCTTGATCTTCGCCATGTGCGATCGGCTCCTTGATGCGTCAGGCGTTCGCGTGCTCGGCGATCAGAGCACGGGCCGCGTCGAGGTCGTCGGGGGTCTTCAGAGCCAGCGTCTTCACACCGGGCAGCGCGCGCTTGGCCAGGCCGGTCAGCGTGCCGCCGGGGCACACCTCGATCAGCGCGGTCGCACCGAGTTCCTGGAAGGTCTGCATGCACAGGTCCCAGCGGACCGGGTTCGCGACCTGGCCGACCAGCCGGTCCAGGACCTCGCGGCCGCTGGTGACGGTCCCGCCGTCCTTGTTGGAGACGTAGGCGACCTTGGGGTCGGCCGGCTCCAGCGCCTTGGCGGCCTCGGCGAGCCTGTCCACGGCGGGAGCCATGTGGTGGGTGTGGAAGGCGCCGGCCACCTTCAGCGGCACCACCTTGCGCACGCCCTCTGGCTTGTTCTCGTTCAGCTCGGCCAGCTGCTCCAGGGTGCCGGCGGCCACGATCTGGCCGGCACCGTTGACGTTCGCCGGGGTCAGGCCGAGCTTCTTCAGATGCTCGGCGGACACCTCCGGGTCACCGCCGAGCAGCGCCGACATGCCGGTCGGGGTGATCGCGGCGGCCTCGGCCATCGCCTGGCCGCGCGTGCGGACCAGGGACAGCGCGGCGGTGTCGGACAGCACGCCCGCGAAGGCGGCCGCGGTGATCTCACCGACGCTGTGGCCGGCGACGGCATCGGGTGCCACCTCGCCGAGCGCCGACGCCGACAGGATGCCGGCGGCCACCAGCAGCGGCTGCGCCACGGCGGTGTCGCGGATCGCGTCCGCGTCGGCCTGCGTGCCGTAGTGGACGAGGTCCAGTCCGATGGCGTCGGACCAGGCGGCCACACGGTCGGCGGCGCCGGGCAGTTCGAGCCAGGGAGTCAGGAAGCCGGGCGTCTGGGCGCCCTGGCCGGGAGCGACGAGTACGAGCACTCTCACACTCTCTCTTGGGGACGGCCGCAGCCGCCCGTGGGGACAGGGACGAAGAACACGAAGGGGTTTTGTGGGCCCCCGACAAAAGCCTAGGCCGGGGCATCTCCGTCGAGGAGACGCCCCAGGATCAGTGCAATCCTCAGTGTGAACGCGGATCGTACATCCGAGGGCGACCAGCCGGTGACGTCCGTCACACGTCTCAGCCGGTAGCGGACGGTGTTGGGGTGAACGAAGAGCATCCTCGCCGCGCCTTCGAGACTGCTGGCCTGCTCCAGGTAGACGCTGAGGGTTTCCAGCAGCGCGGACCCGGCCTCCTCCAGCGGTCTGTAGATCTCCTCTACCAGCTGCTGCCGGGCGCTGGGATCACCGGCGATGGCGCGCTCCGGCAGCAGGTCGTCCGCCAGCACCGGGCGCGGCGCGTCCTGCCAGGCGGAGCAGGCCTTCAGACCGGCCGCGGCGGCCCGCGCGGAGCGGGTCGCGGCCAGCAGGTCCGGCACGACCGGCCCGGCCACCACCGGCCCGGGCGCGAACGGGCCGATCAGCGACTTGGCCACGGCCAGCGGGTTGTCGCTGCCGCCGGCGATGACGACCAGCCGGTCCCCGAGCACCCCGGTGAGGACCTGCAGCTTGGCGTGGCGGGCGGCCCGCCGTATCGCCTCCACGGTCAGCTCCGAGTCGCCGTCCGGCGCGGTGCCGAGCACCACGCACACGTGCTCGGGGGAGTTCCAGCCGAGCGCGGAGGCCCGGGACACGGCGCCCTCGTCGGCCTCCCCGCTGAGCACCGCGTTGACCACCAGCGACTCCAGGCGCGCGTCCCAGGCACCGCGTGCCTCCGCGGCCTGGGCGTACACCTGGGCGGTGGCGAAGGCGATCTCGCGGGCGTAGACCAGCAGCGCCTCGCGCAGCACGGCCTCGTCCCCCGGCGCCGCCACCTCGTCGATGGCGGACTCCATCACCTCGATGGTGGTGCGCACCATCTCCACGGTCTGGCGCAGGGTGATCGCGCGGGTCAGCTCGCGCGGCGCCGTGCCGAACACGTCGGTGGAGATGGCCTGGGGCGCGTCCGGATGCCGGAACCACTCGGTGAAGGCGGCGATACCGGCCTGGGCCACCAGCCCGATCCACGAACGGTTCTCCGGGGGCATGGCCCGGTACCACGGCAGCGTCTCGTCCATCCGTGCGATGGCCTGGGCGGCCAGTGAGCCGGAGGACTTCTCCAGTCGTTTCAGGGTCGCGGCGTGCGGATGGAGGCCGTGCGCTGAGGGGTCGGGGGTACGGGATTCGGGTTCGGGCACGGGGACAAGACTGCCTTATCCGGACTCCCGTGCGTGCCGCCGGGTCGGTGCTGGGCGTCCCGAGCAGGCATTACGGTGGTCGGCGTGACGATCGACGTACGACGCGCCACGGAGCGCTACCAGGGCGGCGACGCCGCTGCGGGGATCACCACCCGGCACGCCTTCTCCTTCGGCCCGCACTACGACCCGGACAACGTCCGCTTCGGCGCGCTGATCGCCTGCAACGAGGAGCACCTGGCCGCCGGCGCCGGATTCGACGAGCACCCGCACCGCCACACCGAGATCGTCACCTGGGTCGTCGAGGGCGAACTGACCCACCGCGACTCCGCCGGGCACGAGACGGTGCTCCGCCCCGGAGACCTCCAGCACCTCAGCGCGGCCGGAGGTGTCCGGCACGTCGAACGCAACGACGCCTCCGGGCCGCTGACCTTCGTCCAGATGTGGCTGACCCCGCGGGAGTCCGGCGGCGAGCCGTCCTACGAGGTGGTCCGCGCCCTGCCGGACGCCGCCCCGTACCCGGTTCGGCGGGCCGGCGCGGTGCTCCAGGTGCGTCGGCTCGCGCCCGACGGGCGTGCCGTGCTGCCGTCCGCCCCGTACGTGTACGTCCATGTGGTGCGCGGCCGCGTCCTGCTGGACGCCACGCACCTGGACCCGGGCGACGCGGCCCGGATCACGGGCGTGGACGAGCCCCTCCGGGCCGTGGCGCTGACGGAGGCGGAGCTGCTGGTGTGGCAGATGGAGGGGGAACCCGTCCTCGGCTGACCGCTCAGGCGCCGCGCAGCTCGGCCAGGACCGCGTCGGTGAAGGGCGGCCACGCCTCGATCGCCCACGGCCCGAAGGCACGGTCGGTCAGCGCCACGCAGGCCGCGCCCGCGTCCGGGTCGACCCACAGGAACGTGCCGGACTGACCGAAGTGGCCGACGGTGCGCGGCGAGGAGGAAGCGCCCGTCCAGTGCGGGGACTTGGTGCCGCGGATCTCGAAGCCGAGGCCCCAGTCGTTGGGGTTCTGGTGGCCGTAGCCGGGCAGCACGCCCTTGGTCCCCGGGTACTGGACCGTCATCGCCTCGGCGACCGTGCGCGGGTCGAGCAGGCGGGGCGCCTGCAGCTCGGCCGCGAAGCGCAGCAGGTCGTCCACCGTGGAGACGCCGTCCTTGGCGGGGGAGCCCTCCAGGGTGGTCCGTGTCATGCCCAGCGGCTCCAGCACGGCCTGGCGCAGATACTCGGCGAAGGGGATGTCGGTCGCCTTCGCCACGTGGTCGCCGAGCTGCTCGAACCCGGCGTTGGAGTACAGACGCCGCTCACCGGGCGCGGCCATGACCCGGTGCTCGTCGAACGCCAGGCCCGCGGTGTGGGCGAGCAGATGGCGGACCGTGGCGCCGGGCGGACCGGCCGGCTCGTCCAGCTCGATCGCGCCCTCCTCGAAGGCCACGAGCACCGCGTAGGCGGCCAGCGGCTTGGTGACCGAGGCCAGCGGGAACCGCTGCCCGGCCGGGCCGTGGGTGCCGGCGATGGTGCCGTCCGCGCGGACCACGCCCGCGGCGGCCGTGGAAACCGGCCAGTTCTCGATCGACGCCAGGCTCTTCAACGACATGGGGCCGAGCCTATGCGCCGGGCGACGTCAGCCGCATGGAGGGGGTCGTCTTGCGCACGAACCCCAGCGAGGCGTACAGCGGCTCGGCCTCGGCGGACGCGCTGAGGTCGACCTGCGGCACGTCCCGGCGGCGGAACCAGTCCAGCAGCGCCTCCACGCAGGCGCGGGCGTACCCGCGGCGCCGGGCGTCCGGGTCGGTCGCGACGCTGAAGACGTGGCCGACCCGCCCGTGCGGGTTCTCCGCCCGTCCGATGCGGTACTCGATCGTCCCGGCCGCCAGGGAGGCCAGCGCCCCGGGCCGGCCGGGGTGGTCCACGACGAACGCCGCGAAGTCGCCGTCCGGTTCGGCGAGCCGGCCCTTGAGCGTGGGCAGGGACAGGGCCTGCCAGTCGGTGGAGGGGGCGGCGCCCTCCATCGAATCGATCATCACCTGGCGCAGCCGCAGCACTTCCTCCGCGTCGGCCACGCCGGCCCGTCTCACGAGAGTCATGCCGGGCACGGTAGCCATCCGCGCGCGCCCGCGGCATGTGTTGTCCCGGCACCGGCGGGCCCGGGGCAGGTGTGCGGGCCTGTGGGGCCACCGCCGGGGTGCGCGGTGCGGCGAGCCGGGGCACGGAGCCCCGGGCTCACAGCTCGGCGAGCAGTTCCGCCTTCTTCGTGGAGAACTCCTCGTCCGTGACCAGGCCCGCCTGGTGGAGTTCGCCCAGGTGACGGATGCGGTCGGCGATGTCCGCCGGGTCGCGGCGCGGGGCGGCCACGGGCGCCGGTTGCGCCGGGCCCGCCTGCTGCACCGCGGCCAGCACCGCCGCCGCGAACGGCAGCGACTCGTGCACCGGCCCGTACCCGAGCCCGAAGACGACCGCGGCCGGGTCCTGGTCCGGCTGCGGCGGCTGCCCGGCGTCCTGCTGCGGCCCGGCCGTCTTCCGGCGCAGCAGCCGCAGATGCCCCTCGAACAGCTCCGGCGAGCGCCACTCCACCCCGGTCAGGTCCGACACGGCGAAACACTGGTCGCCGGCTTTCCACTTCTCCGTGGACGCCCCCGTCCACGACCAGCGGAACCGCACGACGCGGCCGTCGAACGAGGCCTTGCCGTCGTACGCCTTGAACTGCAACGGAGGCTGAGGCGCGGCCACCAGAAAACGCTCGGCGGGGCCGGTGTCGGTGATGCGGGCGCGCAGCTCGTCGGCGTAGTACTCCGCAAGAGTCTCCCGTTCCGCGGGCAGCACCAGCCGGTAGGGGTCGCTGCTCTCCTTGAGCTGGCCGTCGGCCGCGTCCATCAGCGGATCGGCACCCGGCCGGGGCTCGGCGCGCAGCACCACGGTGCCGCGCCGGCCCGGGGTGAGCGTCACCCGCGCGAGCGCGGCCAGCGGCACCCGGCGCTCGCCGAGCGCATGGAACAGTTTCGGTGCCCGTATCCCCCGCTCGTAACGGATGAGCACGGAATCGGCCTCGAACTCCCAGGCAGCGTGAAATCCGGCCAGTACGTCACCCATGCGGCTCATCGTAGGCGGCATGAGCATTTCCGTCCCTCCCCGCGCAGACCGCACTTCCTGCTGTCTCTACGCGCGTCCAGCCGTCGTCGTGCCGGACAGATCCGCCCGGCACCCGTCGTTGTTCCGGGCGCACCGCACCGAGGCATATGCGCCGACGCCGATCTCGGCGAAGTTGGCCAGGCTGTCGGTGCCCGGCTCGAAGTAGCCGGCGTGCCCCTCGGCCTTCCGGGCCGCCAGCACCCGCGCCCCGAACCCCGGGGAGACCGGGTCGGCGCCGTGGCCCAGGCCGCCCAGCTCCAGGTAGGGCACGTCACGGATCCAGTCGGTGGCATCCCGCATCGCCCAGACATGCGCACCGGTGCGCAGCTGGGAGGCGTTGCTCACCCGCATGCCGGGGCTCGCGGCGACCGCCAGGTCGGTCACCCGGTGCGGCAGGCCGGGGGCCGCCACCCCGCAGACGACCGAGCCGTAGCTGTGGCAGAACAGCGCCACGGACGCCCGCCCGGGCAGCGCCCGCAGCAGCTTGTTCAGGCGTACGGCGCCTTCCTCCGCGCGCATCGCGGTGGCCGCGTCCACGCCGAGTCCGCTGGGCGCGGTGTAGTCGGCCCAGGCGATCACCGCCGTCCGGGTGCGAGGGGCCGCCTCGCGCTCGGCCCGGTACAGGGAGCGGGCCATGCCGTACAGCGCGGTGTAGGGCCGGGAGCTGTTGCGGAAGGTGAACAGGTCGGTGTCCACGCCCGGCACCACGACGGAGATCCGGCGGGCCGTGGTGAGGTCGCCGAACACCTCCGCGACACGTCCGGAGCCGGCGGGGTCGAAGGCGAGGATGTGGCGGTCCGGCGCCATCAGCTCGCCGAAGCGCTGTGCACGGCGGGCGGCGTCCTGGTGCCCCGCGGCGGTGAGCCGCCGGTCGTGGACGCGTTTGCGCTCGGCCGCGCGCGCCCGGGCCAGGGCGATGCGGTTGGCCCGGTAACGCAGGGCGACGGGGGCGCCGTTCATGTTGCCGACCGCCAGGGCGTAGCGGCGGGCGAGCAGGGCGCGGTCGCGGGCGCCCAGCGAGTCGAAGAACCGGGCCAGCTGGTCCGGCGCGGCGTCCGGGTCCGGCAGCCGGTGCCCGTGCAGCGACCCGTGCTTCCAAGCGGACACGGAGGCCCGCAGGGCCGTGGTCCCGCCGCCGTGTCCGCGCACGGCGGTCCAGCCGGTGGTCGCCAGCAGCACGAGGACGACGGCCAGCGCGAGCAGCGCGCGCCAGACGCTGACGTGCGGGGAGGTGTCGAAGGAAGTCACTGGGAGGACACACTAGGAGAACGGGACGGTCTCGCGTCAACCAAGTGACAGGGATCACGTTTGCCGGTGCCGCGTGCGCACGGGGACGAGGATGTTCCGTCCGGGCGACCGGGGGTTCGCACTCGGGCGGCTCGGCGTTCCGCCGGCCGTCTCAGGCGTCGGTGTGCTCGGCCGGGGCGTCGGTCCGGTTCGGGTCCTTTGGGGTGCGCCAGGTGCCGGCCAGGGCCGGGCCCACCTGGTCCAGGTAGCGCACGGTCAGGGATCTCAGGCCGTCCAGGGTGAGGTCCTCGCCGGTGCTCCACAGCCGTCCGGTCACCCGGAGCACCCCGCTGAAGGCGGCCACCACGAGGCGCGGCCGGGGATCGGCGTCCACGTCGAGGCCCTCGCGTTCGGCGAGCACGGCCGCGATGTGCTCCTCCTTCTCCATCGAGCGCCGCAGATGCGTGGCGAGCAGGACGGGCGTGGACTCGATGGTCCGGAACATCCGCAGATACAGCTCCAGCGGAGCGATGGAGGCGACGGCCTCGCGGACGGAGTCCCAGCAGTCCAGCACGGCCCGGCGCAGCGCCTCCAGCGGGGGCTCGTGCGCGGGGCGGGCGCGCAGCGACGTCATGAAGTGCGCCTCCACCATGTCCTGCATGGCGAACGCGACCTCCTCCTTGCCGGGGAAGTAGCGGAAGAAGGTGCGCTGGGAGACGCCGACGGCCCGGGCGATGTCGTCCACGGTCGTCTGCTCGTACCCGCGGGCGGTGAACAGTTCGAGCGCGGCCCGCAGCAGTGCGTCCCGGGTGCGCTGCTTCTTCCGCTCGCGCAGTCCCGGGCGGGGCGCGGGCGGGGGCGCCTGCTGCGGTGCCGCCGCGGCGGTCGCCGTGTTCATGTGTCTGTGTCTCTCCGTGCCGGGGCGGGGCGTCGCCGACGGATCTCCCGTGGTCCGCCCTTTTGCGAACCGTTCCCCTGTTCAGCCTATAGGCGCAGGACGTGTCAGTTACCGTCAGGTGAATTCGATTGTCTAATGTCAGCGACTGACATTAGCCTCGAATGTATGACTAGTCAGACCACCATCGACACGACAGGGCCGGGGGACGGCGCAGCAGCCCTGCCGGATGCGGCGCCGGCCAAGGGGCTGCGCGGGCACCCCTGGATCACCCTGTTCGCCGTCGCCGTAGGGGTCATGGTGGTGGCCCTGGACGGCACCATCGTCGCCATCGCCAACCCGGCCATCGGGCAGGACCTGCACGCCAGCCTCGCCCAGCTGCAATGGATCACCAACGCCTACTTCCTCGCCCTCGCGGTCTCCCTGATCACCGCGGGCAAGCTCGGTGACCGGTTCGGACACCGGCAGACCTTCCTCATCGGCGTCACGGGCTTCGCCGCCGCCTCGGGCGCCATCGGCCTGTCGGACAGCATCGGCATGGTCATCACCTTCCGTGTCTTCCAGGGCCTGTTCGGCGCCCTGCTGATGCCGGCCGCGCTCGGCCTGCTGCGGGCCACCTTCTCGGCCGAGAGGCTGAATCTGGCCCTGGGCATCTGGGGCATGGTCATCGGTGCCTCCACCGCCGGCGGCCCGATCCTCGGCGGCGTCCTCGTCGAGCACGTCAACTGGCAGTCGGTGTTCTTCATCAACGTGCCCGTCGGCGCACTCGCCCTGGTCCTGGGCCTGGTCTTCCTCCTCGACCACCGCGCCGAGAAGGCGCCGCGCTCCTTCGACATCCCCGGCATCGTGCTGCTGTCCGCCGCGATGTTCTGCCTGGTGTGGGCCCTGATCAAGGCGCCGGACTGGGGCTGGGGCGACGGGCTGACCTGGACCTTCATCGCCGCCTCCGTCGCGGGCTTCGCCGTGTTCTCCCTCTGGGAGACCAAGGTGCGCGAGCCGCTGATCCCGCTGACGCTGTTCCGGTCGGTGCCGCTGTCCGCGGGCGTGGTGCTGATGATCCTGATGGCCATCGCGTTCATGGGCGGCCTGTTCTTCGTCACCTTCTACCTGCAGAACGTCCACGGGATGAGCCCGGTCGACGCGGGCGTGCACCTGCTGCCGCTGACCGGCGTGATGATCGTGGCCTCGCCGCTGGCCGGTGTCCTGATCACGAAGCTGGGGCCGCGCATCCCGCTGGCCTGCGGCATGGCCGCCACCGCCATCGCCATGTACGGCATCTCCACGCTGGACGCGGACACCGGCGGCGGCATCATGGCGATCTGGTTCATGGTGCTCGGTCTGGGCCTCGCACCGGTCATGGTCGGTGCCACCGAGGTCATCGTCGGCAACGCGCCGCTGGAGCTGTCCGGCGTGGCCGGCGGTCTGCAGCAGTCGGCCATGCAGATCGGTGGCAGCCTGGGGACGGCCGTGCTGGGCGCCGTGATGGCCTCCCGGGTGGACCACGAGCTGGCCGGCAACTGGAAGGACGCCGGGCTGCCGCCGCTCACTCCCGAGCAGGCCCACCAAGCCTCCGAGGCCGTCCAGGTCGGCGTCGCACCGGTGCCCGAGGGCGTGCCCGCGGCGATCGCAGCGAAGATCACCTCCGTCGCCCACGACACCTTCATCTCCGGGATGAGCCTGGCCTCGCTGGTCGCCGCCGGAGTGGCGGCCGTCGCCGTGCTGGTCGCCCTGCTGACCAAGCGGGGGAAGAACGCCGGGGCGGGCGCGGGCGTCGGCCACATCTAGGTCGCGTCGGCCACATGCAGGTCTTCGGAAGTCGCCGAGGCCGCACGCCGCGCGTGCGGTCCCGGGCGTGATCGCCTATCCGGGTGACGGCGCCCGGGACCGCTCACCTTCCCCGCACGTCACAGGTCACAGTGAGTCAGGCCCTGCGCAGGGGCGGGGCCCGACGCTGCGGCGCGCCGCGGGAGGGGAGCGGCGCGCCGCAGTCGTTTCGCGCGCCGGGCGCACGGACCACGCGCCCGGCGCCGTGCTGCGAGCCGCCCCGCGAGCCCCACCAGCCGACCCGCGCGAGCAACGTCGGCCTGTCCCGCGCCCGTCGACGCGGCCCGGAGGTCACGCCCCCGGGCGCACGTCCGTCACGTCGTCGGGCGCACGGCCGTCGTCACGCCGTCGGACGCACGGCCGTCACGTCGAGCAGCCGGTAGCGGTCGACGGCCTGCTTGAGCACCGACCGGTCGACCTTCCCCAGCCGGGCCAGCTCCGTCAGCACCGCCACCACGATCGACTCCGCGTCGATGTGGAAGTACCGCCGCGCCGCCGCACGGGTGTCGGCGAAGCCGAAGCCGTCGGCCCCCAGCGACTGATACGGGCCCGGCACCCAGCGGGCGATCTGGTCCGGAACCGAGCGCATCCAGTCGGACACGGCCACGAACGGACCCTCGGCGCCGCTCAGCTTCCGCGTCACCCACGGCACCCGCTGCTCCTCCTCCGGGTGCAGCAGATTGTGCTCCTCACAGGCCACCGCCTCGCGGCGCAGTTCGTTCCACGAGGTTGCCGACCACACGTCCGCCCGGACGTCCCACTCCTCGGCGAGGATCCGCTGCGCCTCCAGCGCCCACGGCACCGCCACGCCCGAGGCCAGGATCTGCGCCGGGAGCCGGCCGGCGGTGCCGGGAGCGATGCGGTGCAGGCCCTGGAGGATGCCCTCGACGTCGACGTCGGGCGGCTCGGCGGGCTGCCGGATCGGCTCGTTGTAGACGGTGAGGTAGTAGAAGACGTCCTCCCCGTGCGGGTGGCCCGGGTTCACGTCCTCGCCGCCGTACATCCGGCGCAGGCCGTCCCGCACGATGTGCGCGATCTCGTACGCGTACGCCGGGTCGTACGCCACGCACGCCGGGTTGGTGGAGGCGAGCAGCTGGGAGTGGCCGTCGGCGTGCTGCAGCCCCTCCCCGGTCAGGGTCGTACGGCCCGCGGTCGCACCGAGGACGAATCCGCGCGCCAGCTGGTCGGCCATCTGCCAGAACTGATCGCCGGTGCGCTGGAAACCGAACATCGAGTAGAAGACGTACACCGGGATCAGATGCTCGCCGTGCGTGGCGTACGCCGAGCCCGCCGCGATCGTGGAGGCCATGCAGCCCGCCTCGGAGATGCCGTCGTGCAGCATCTGGCCGGTCGGCGACTCCTTGTAGGCGAGCAGCAGATCGCGGTCCACCGACTCGTACTGCTGGCCCAGCGGGTTGTAGATCTTCGCGCTCGGGAAGAAGGAGTCCATGCCGAACGTGCGGTACTCGTCCGGCGCGATCAGCACGAACCGCCGCCCGATCTCCTCGTCCCGCATCAGGTCCTTCAGCAGCCGGACGAAGGCCATGGTGGTGGCGACGGCCTGCTGTCCCGAGCCCTTCCTCACGGTCGCGTACGCCGCATCGCCCGGCAGGGAGAGCGGCCTGGCGCGCACGACCCTCGTGGGCACGTAGCCGCCCAGCTGCCTGCGGCGGTCGTGCATGTACTGGATCTCCTCGCTGTCCCGGCCCGGGTGGTAGTACGGCGGCGGGCCGGACTCCAGCGCCCGGTCGGAGATCGGCAGATGCAGCCGGTCCCGGAAGTGCTTGAGGTCGTCGACCGTCAGCTTCTTCATCTGGTGGGTGGCGTTGCGGCCCTCGAAGTTCGGGCCCAGCGTCCAGCCCTTGACCGTCTTGGCCAGGATGACCGTCGGCTGCCCCTTGTGCTCCAGGGCCGCCTTGTAGGCCGCGTAGATCTTCCGGTGGTCGTGACCGCCCCGGCCCAGGTGCAGGATCTGCTGGTCGGTCATGTGCTCGACCATCGCGCGCAGCCGGTGGTCGTCGCCGAAGAAGTGCTCGCGGATGTAGGCGCCGGACTCGGTGGCGTAGGTCTGGAAGGCGCCGTCCGGGGTGGTGTTCATCTTGTTGACCAGCACCCCGTCGCGGTCCTGGGCCAGCAGCGGGTCCCAGGTGCGGTCCCAGATCAGCTTGATCACGTTCCAGCCGGCGCCGCGGAAGACCGACTCCAGCTCCTGGATGATCTTGCCGTTGCCGCGCACCGGACCGTCCAGGCGCTGCAGATTGCAGTTGACCACGAAGGTCAGGTTGTCCAGGCCCTCGCGGGCCGCGAGGGTCAGCTGGCCCAGCGCCTCCGGCTCGTCCATCTCGCCGTCGCCGAGGAAGGCCCACACGTGCGAGCCGGAGGTGTCGGCGATGCCGCGCGCGTGCAGGTAGCGGTTCATCCGGGCCTGGTAGATCGCCGCGATCGGGCCGAGGCCCATGGAGACCGTCGGGAACTCCCAGAAGTCCGGCATCGAGCGCGGGTGCGGATAGCTGGACAGCCCGAAGGGCGCCTTGGACTTCTCCTGGCGGAAGCCGTCCAGGTGCTGCTCGGTGAGCCGGTCCAGCAGGTAGGCGCGCGCGTAGATGCCCGGCGAGGCGTGCCCCTGGAAGAAGACCTGGTCGCCGCCGCGGCCGTCGTCCTTGCCCCGGAAGAAGTGGTTGAAGCCCACGTCGTACAGCGACGCGGAGGAGGCGAAGGTGGCGATGTGGCCGCCCACGCCGATGCCCGGGCGCTGGGCGCGGGAGACCATCACCGCGGCGTTCCAGCGGGTGGCGTTGAGGATCTTGCGCTCGATCTCCTCGTTGCCCGGGAAGAACGGTTCGTTCGCGGTCGGGATCGTGTTGACGTAGTCGGTGCTGCGCATCTCCGGCACGGCCACGCGCCGCTCCCGGGCGCGTTCGATCAGCCGGAGCATGAGGTAGCGGGCCCGCTCCCGGCCTCGCTCGTCGACGGCGGCGTCGAGCGAGGCGAGCCATTCCTGGGTCTCCTCGGGGTCGAAGTCAGGAACCTGACTCGGCAGGCCGCCAATGATGATCGGGTTTCGATCGGATCCGGAAGCCACGCTGATCCTCACCTGTCAGAAGGGCTGACATACATGCGGCGTTTATGGGCTTTTCTGGGCTCTTTCGGGCTCTCGGCGCGGTGTCCCGCGTGCGTCATGTGGTTCGACCGGTTTGCCGGACTGTGTCCGTGTCGTTCCCCATCGTGTACCTGGGGCGTGGAGAACGTCATCTTTACCCGGGAGTAGTGGGGGGAATCGTCCCTGATGTCCGCCCGCCGGCGGGGGTCGAACGCACAAAACCGGGCAGAAGGGTGTGGTGTGCATCACGGCTGATCGCGATACCGTGTCAGGAGTTGCGGCGACACAGCCGGGAACGTCACCGTTTCGGCGGCCCGGACCGCCGGGTACTTGCGCGATCCGGCCCGCCCGTGTGGACTACGGCCAATGCTTCGCGCACGCGCGTGGCTGAAGACTCATTTCGCAACACCATCAGGAGGCAACCCGTGAGCGCGACCGCGGACCACGCGGAGGAGCGGACGAACCCGGCCGCCAGGCTGGGGTTCCGGCCCGGGCAGGTGGTCCAGGAGATCGGCTACGACGACGACGTCGACCAGGAGCTCCGCGAGGCCATCGAGGACGCGATCGGCAGCGAGCTGGTCGACGAGGACTACGACGACGTGGCCGACGCCGTGGTGCTGTGGTTCCGCGACGAGGACGGCG
The DNA here is from genome assembly GCF_045209695.1 of Streptomyces thermoviolaceus. NCBI lineage: Bacteria > Bacillati > Actinomycetota > Actinomycetes > Kitasatosporales > Streptomycetaceae > Streptomyces > Streptomyces thermoviolaceus. The sequence continues at coordinate 4,350,196 of NZ_CP109280.1, forward strand.
ACCTGACGGACGCGCTGGTCGACGCCACCACCTACGTCGATGAGGGTGGCGCCATCCTGCTCCTCACCCCGAAGACGGGCCGCGAGGGGTACGTCGAGCCGAGCGACATCTCCGAAGCCGCGACGACGGCGGGCCTGACGGCCAGCAAGAGCTTCAGCGTCGGCAAGGACTGGACCGCGAGCCGGCTGGCGACCCCGAAGGCGGCCAAGTCCAAGAAGTAGGCCGGTCCGGCCCGGACACCGGACGTCGCGCCCGGCGGCCCGATGCGGCCCCGGTGCGCCTGCGGCCCGCCCGGGCACGGGAAGCGCTCCCGTGCCCGGGTCAGGGCACCTCCTGCCCCGGGGTGCCCGCCTTCCCTCATCGCGCCGGACCGCCGCCCCGTGCCGCACCCTGGGTGAGCCGGCGGGGACGGGGCGTGCGCGGGGGCGCGCCGGACCCTGCGTAGGGTGGATCTCACCCGAACAGTCCCGCAGAAGGGAAGATCAGGACCATGGCGATCCAGGTCGGTGACAAGGCCCCCGACTTCGAGCTCAAGGACAACCACGGCCGCACCGTGAAGCTGTCCGACTTCCGCGGCGAGAAGAACGTGGTGCTGCTCTTCTACCCGTTCGCCTTCACCGGCGTGTGCACCGGTGAGCTGTGCGCCCTGCGCGACAACCTGCCGAAGTTCGTCAACGACGACACCCAGCTGCTCGCCGTCTCCAACGACTCCATCCACACCCTGCGCGTCTTCGCCGAGCAGGAGAACCTGGAGTACCCGCTGCTGAGCGACTTCTGGCCGCACGGCGACGTCTCGCGCGCCTACGGCGTCTTCGACGAGGACAAGGGGTGCGCCGTGCGCGGGACCTTCATCATCGACAAGGAGGGCGTCGTGCGCTGGACGGTGGTCAACGACCTGCCGGACGCGCGGGACCTGAACGACTACGTCAAGGCGCTCGAGACCCTCTGAGCCGGTGCGCCGACACCTCCGACGTGTCGGCTCCCGCGATCTGCCGGGGGCGGGAACCCGTCACTAGGATCGACACGTTGATCCCATATCCGATGCACGACGACGGGGCTCCCCGCCCCCGGACACAGATGGAGGACTCGTGGGAGTCAGCCTCAGCAAGGGCGGCAACGTATCACTGACGAAGGAGGCTCCGGGCCTCACCGCCATCGTCGTCGGTCTGGGGTGGGACGTCCGCACCACGACCGGCACCGACTTCGACCTCGACGCCAGCGCGCTGCTGCTGAACAGCTCCGGCAAGGTCGTCAGCGACCAGCACTTCGTCTTCTTCAACAACCTCAAGAGCCCGGACGGCTCGGTGGAGCACACCGGCGACAACCTCACCGGTGAGGGCGAGGGCGACGACGAACAGATCAAGGTGAACCTCGCCGCCGTCCCGGCCGAGGTCGACAAGATCGTCTTCCCTGTGTCCATCTACGACGCCGAGAACCGCCAGCAGTCCTTCGGCCAGGTCCGCAACGCGTTCATCCGCGTGGTCAACCAGGCCAACGGGCAGGAGATCGCCCGCTACGACCTCAGCGAGGACGCCTCCACCGAGACCGCCATGGTCTTCGGCGAGGTGTACCGGCACGGCGCGGAGTGGAAGTTCCGCGCCATCGGCCAGGGCTACGCCTCCGGCCTGCGCGGCATCGCGCAGGACTTCGGCGTCAACGTCTGAGCCAGCGCACCCGTACCCTCGCGCCTCGTACCGTCCGGCGCCGCGCGTCCGTCCGCGCGGCGCCGGACGGTGCATCGCCAAGGGAGCGCACGACCACGACCGGCACCATCCCGGGGAGGGACCAGAACATGGGCGTCACGCTCGCCAAGGGAGGCAACGTCTCCCTGTCCAAGGCCGCACCCGATCTGACCAATGTGATGGTCGGACTCGGCTGGGACGCGCGCTCCACCACCGGCGCACCCTTCGACCTGGACGCCAGCGCACTGCTGTGCTCGGCGAACAACCGGGTCCTCGGCGACGAGTGGTTCATCTTCTACAACCAGCTCACCAGCCCCGACGGCTCGGTGGAGCACACCGGCGACAACCTCACCGGCGAGGGCGAGGGCGACGACGAATCGATCCTGGTCGACCTCACCAAGGTGCCGCCGCAGTGCGAGAAGATCGTCTTCACGGTCTCGATCCACATGGCCGACGAGCGCGGCCAGACCTTCGGACAGGTCTCCAACGCGTTCATCCGTGTCGTCAACCAGGCCGACGGCCAGGAACTCGCCCGCTACGACCTCAGCGAGGACGCCTCCACCGAAACCGCGATGATCTTCGGTGAGCTGTACCGCTATCACGGGGAATGGAAGTTCCGGGCCGTGGGACAGGGGTACGCGTCCGGTCTGCGCGGAATCGCTCTAGACTTCGGAGTCAATGTTTCGTGAAGCCGGGTACGGCGACGGGGGAGCCCCCGTGCAGATACGGATTGGGTAGCCAGTGCTTCTGAAAACCTTCGGGTGGTCGTTCGCGATCACCGCACTCGGCCTGGTCGCGGCAGCCTTCTACGGGGGGTGGACCGCCTTCGGCGTGGTGGCGATCCTCGCCGTTCTGGAGATCTCCCTGTCGTTCGACAACGCGGTGGTCAACGCCGGGATCCTGAAGAAGATGAATGCCTTCTGGCAGAAGATCTTCCTCACCATCGGTGTGCTGATCGCCGTCTTCGGCATGCGGTTGATCTTTCCCGTCGTCATCGTCGCCATCAGTGCCCATATGGGGCCCGTCGAGGCCGTCGATCTGGCGATCAACAACAAGGACCGCTATCAGGAGCTGGTGACCGACGCCCATCCCGCGATCGCGGCGTTCGGCGGGATGTTCCTGCTGATGATCTTCCTCGACTTCCTCTTCGAGGAACGGGACATCCAGTGGCTGCGCTGGATCGAGCGGCCGCTGGCCAAGCTCGGCAAGGTCGACATGCTGTCGGTCTGCATCTCGCTGATCGTCCTGCTGATCGCCTCCTTCACCGTCGCCACCCACGCCCACCAGCACGGCGGCGCACACATCGACAAGGCGCAGACGGTGCTCATCGCCGGCATCGCGGGCCTGATCACCTACATGGTCGTCGGCGGCCTGTCCGGCTACTTCGAGGACCGGCTGGAGGAAGAGGAGGAACGCGAGCACGAGGAGGAGGAAGCCGCCGCCCGCAGCGGCAAGCCGCGCTCGGCGGTGAAGCTGGCCGGCCAGGCCGCCTTCTTCATGTTCCTGTACCTGGAGGTCCTGGACGCCTCCTTCTCCTTCGACGGGGTCATCGGCGCCTTCGCCATCACCAACGACATCGTGCTCATGGCCCTCGGCCTCGGCATCGGCGCGATGTACGTCCGCTCCCTGACGGTCTACCTGGTCCGCCAGGGCACGCTCGACGACTACGTCTACCTGGAGCACGGCGCCCACTACGCCATCGGTGCCCTGGCGGTGATCCTGCTGGTCACCATCCAGTACCAGATCAACGAGGTGATCACCGGCCTGGTCGGCGTGGTCCTGATCGCCTGGTCCTTCTTCTCCTCCGTCCGCCGCAACCGCGCCCTGGCCGCCGCCGAGGCGCGGGCGACCGGCTCCGGGGAGAAGGCCGAGGTCTCCGCACCGCTGTAGGACCTGCGCCGACGTGGCCGGTGCCACACGGGCGGGGTGCCCGCGCGGGGTGTGACCGGCCCCGGGACGAGGAACGCTTACCCACGGGCGGCCGGCCCCGACACGGGGCCGGCCGCCCGGTCCGGTGTGTCAGCGGGACGGCGAAAGCGGTGAAGGCAGGGGCGGGACATGGGACTCTTCGACGGTCTGCTGGGCGGGCGCGCCGCCGCGTTCGACTCGGGCAACGCCGCGTCCAGCTCCATCGAGCTGACCAAACGGCACCGTCAGGTGTCGCTGACCAAGCAGGGCGCGGCCTCCGGGCATCTGCGCATCAACCTCAGCTGGCGGATGCGTACCTCCGACATCGGCGGCCCCGTACGGGAGAGCCTGCTGCGGCACCCCCTGAAGGCGCTGAAACCGCCGGAGGTCATGGGGCACGGCCAGTCCATGGTCAACGTCGACCTCGACCTCGGCTGCCTGTACGAGCTGGCGGACGGCACCAAGGGCGTCGTCCAGCCGCTCGGCGACCTCCTCGGCGACGTCAACGCGCCGCCGTACATCAAGCTCAGCGGGGACGACCGGTTCGGTTCGGGCTCCGGTGAGACGATGCACATCAACCTCGACCACCGCGAGGACTTCAAGCGGCTGCTGGTCTTCGTCTACATCTACGACCAGACGCCCGCCTTCGACCGCACCCAAGCGGTCGTCACGCTCTACCCGAGCGCCGGCCCGCGCATCGAGATCGGCCTCGACGAGCGCCAGCCCCAGGCCCGCTCCTGCGCGGTGGTCCTGATCGAGAACGTCAAGGGCGAGATCATCATCCGCCGCGAGGTGAAGTTCGTCTACGGCTTCCAGGCCGAACTGGACCGCCTGTACGGGTGGGGCCTGCAGTGGGGTCGGGGCTACAAGACGAAGGCGTAGGCGTCGTGGGACGAAGGCGCAGGGCGTCCCGTGGCCCCGGCCCGTGCCGGGGTCAGCGCCCGATGAACTGCGGCCCCATCGGCGGCAGCCGGAACCCGGGGTCCGGGGGACCGGCCACCGGCTGCGGGTAGCCGTACCCCGTCCCCGCTCCGGCCGCCGCGGGCCGCGGATAGGCCTGCGCCGGATGCGGATACCCGTAGGCCGGCTGCGTCACCGGAGTCGCCGGGACCGGCTGCTGCGGCGGCAGCGGCTGGTCCGGAACCGGCTGCTCCGGCGGCAGGGGCTGGTCCGGGGCCGGCTGCTCGGGCGGCAGCGACTGGTCCGGGGCCGGGACCGGCTGCTCCGGAGGCAGCGGCTGCGCCACCGTCGGTGCCGTGGCGGACACGGCGGGCGCGCCGGAGGAGTCGGCGTCGGCGTCGGCGGCGCCCTCCTCGGTCTCGTCCACCGAGATCCCGTAGTCCGTCGCCAGGCCCTTGAGCCCGTCGGAGTAGCCCTCGCCCAGCGCCCGGAACTTCCAGCCCTCGCCGCGCCGGTACAGCTCGCCGCAGATCAGCGCCGTCTCCTCGCCGGTCTCGGGCGTGACCTCGAAGTACGCCAGCGGCTCGGCATCGGCGAGCGCCGCGTCGTACAGCTCGATGCGCAGGTCGGTGACGCGGTCGAAGGCGACGTCGTCCGTGGAGGCGACCAGCAGGATCCGCCCGACGTCCGGCTCGACGTCGTCGAGATCCGCCTGGATCGTGTCGGTCAGGCCCTCGGCGCCCTGCTGCTTGCCGAGCCGCCACACCTTCCCGGAGGGATGGTGCGGCTGGTTGTAGAAGACGAAGTCCTCGTCGGAGCGCACCCGGCCGTCGGGGCCGAGCAGCAGGGCCGAGGCGTCGACGTCCGGCACGCCCGTGTGCGGCGTCCAGCGCACGACGGCCCGCACCGTGGCGGCCTCCAGCGGGACGTTCGACCCCTTCAGCATCGCGTGCGTCATGCGATCATCCTGCCTGCTCGGGCCTGATCACGACAATGCGGGGGCGCCGTGGCGCCGGCCCGCCCGACGGGTACCGGTCACCCGCGCTTCACGCCCCGTGGGAACCGCGGACGCCGGATGCTACGTACTATTACCGGCCACCTTTCTCCTCGCCGGCGCCGACGCCGGACCACGAGGCATCACCACGGGGGAGTCCCATGCGTCACTTCGGCCACCTCAGCCCTGAGGTGCGCAAGCGTCTGTTCCATCAGGAGCCCGCGGAGTTCACCGCCGACTCCCCGGCCAGGCTGCTCTCCGCGGCCCTGGGGGCCACCCTCTACAGCCCGGCCACCCGGCCGCACCTGGCCGACGACATCCTCAAACAGGCCGCGCGCGGCGTGGTGTCGATGGTGCTCTGCCTGGAGGACTCCATCGACGACGCGGACGTGCCCCGGGCCGAGGAGAACCTCGTCACACAGCTCACGGACCTCACCGCCCGCCGCAAGGCCGCACCCGCGGCACCATTGCCGCTGCTGTTCGTGCGGGTGCGCACCCCGGAGCAGATCACCGACCTGGTGCGGCGCCTGGGCCCGGCGGTGCGGCTGCTGTCCGGTTTCGTGCTGCCCAAGTTCACCGAGGAGCGCGGCCTGCCGTTCCTGGAGGCGGTGCAGGCGGCCGAGACGGCGAGCGGGCGGCGGCTGTTCGCCATGCCGGTCCTGGAGTCCCCCGAACTGCTCTACCGGGAGACCCGGGTGGAGACCCTGGAGGGCATCTACCGCGCCGTCGACAAGTACCGGGACCGGGTGCTGGCGCTGCGCCTGGGCGTGACCGACTTCTGCTCCTCCTACGGGCTGCGCAGAACCCCGGACATGACGGCCTACGACATACAGGTCGTCGCCTCCGTGATCGCCGACGTGGTCAACATGCTCGGCCGGGCCGACGGCACCGGCTTCACCGTCACCGGGCCGGTGTGGGAGTACTTCGGCAGGCGCACCCGGATGTTCAAGCCCCAGCTGCGGCAGTCCCCGTTCGTCGAGGTGCAGGCGGCCGAGCTGCGCGACCGGCTGATCGAGCGGGCCATGGACGGGCTGCTGCGGGAGATCTCCCTGGACCAGGCCAACGGACTGCTCGGCAAGACCTGCATCCACCCCACCCATGTCCTGCCGGTCCACGCGCTGTCGGTGGTCAGCCACGAGGAGTTCAGCGACGCCGTGGACATCCTGCGGCCGGAGCGCTGCGGCGGAGGCGTGCTGCGGTCGGCGTACACCAACAAGATGAACGAGGTCAAGCCGCACCGCGCCTGGGCTGAAAGGATTCTGCTGCGTGCCGAGGCCTTCGGGGTCGCCCGGGAGGACATCGGCTTCGTGGACCTGCTCGCCGCGGGCGCACCCGAGTGACCTGTCGCCCGCAGGACGGCCGACGGGACGTCCCGGACCCGGCCCAGAACGCCCCTTCCCCCGCACGCCCACTCACCACAAGGAACGCATGAACGACGAAGTCAACGACCACGTCTGGTCCGGCAGCTGGGTCGCCGAGCGGCTCGGCGTCGAGCTGACCGGCGACGCGGAACTGAAGCGGCTGCTGGGACTGGCGCTGCGCCGCAACCCCCGGCGGGCGCATCTGCTGGTGTCGAACGTGCTGGGCAAACATGTGCCGCAGTCGCCGTCCGTGGTCCACGAGCACGGGGTGGCGCTGGGCCGCCGGGTGCGCGATCTGCTGGGCGCCGAGGAGGCCGCCGCGGCGGTGGTCCTCGGGTACGCCGAGACGGCGACCGGCCTGGGCCACTCGGTCGCCGACGGTCTGGGCCGCGTGCCGTATCTGCACTCCACGCGCCGTGCCGTCCCCGGCGTCGCCCCGGCGGGCGGCTTCGAGGAGTCCCACTCGCACGCCACCTCCCATCTGCTGCTGCCGGAGGACCCCGCGCTGCTGGCCGGCGACGGGCCGCTGGTGCTGGTGGACGACGAGTTCTCCACCGGCAACACGGTGCTGAACACCGTCCGCGCGCTGCACGCCCGCCATCCGCGCCGCCGCTATGTGGTGGTCGCGCTGGTCGACACCCGCTCCGCGGACGACGCCGCCCGCCTGGAGGACTTCGCCCGGGAGATCGGCGCCCGCGTCGACCTGGTCGCGACCGCCTCGGGCTCGGTCCGCCTGCCCGAGGACGTGCTGGTCCGCGGCGGTGAGCTGGTCGCCCGGTACGAGGGCGAGAGCGCGGCGCCGGCCGGGACGACGGCTCCCGGCGGCACCGCCGGGCCCGTCCGTGTCGACCTGGGCTGGCCGCAGGGGCTCCCGGACGGCGGCCGGCACGGGTTCCTGCCCGAGCACCGCGAGCGGCTGGAGCGGGCGCTGCCCGCGATGGCCGCCCGGGTGGCCGGGGCGCTGCCCGCGCATGCCCGGCGGGTGCTGGTGCTGGGCTTCGAGGAACTGATGTACGCCCCGCTGCGGCTGGCGGAGGAGCTGGAGCGGACCCTGCACGCCGAGGTGCGCTACTCGACCACCACCCGCTCGCCCGTCCTCGCGGTCGACGACCCCGGCTACGCGATCCGCACCCGGCTGGTCTTCCCCGCGCACGACGACCCGTCCGACGGGCCCGGGGAACGCTACGCCTACAACGTGGCCGGCGGCGGCTTCGACGCCGTCGTCGCGGTGGTCGACTCGGTCGCCGACACCCCGCACCTGCACGCCCCCGACGGCCTGCTCGCCCGGCTGGGCGCACACGTCCCGCACGTGGTGCTGGCCGTGGTGCCCTCCTACGTCCCCGCCACCGCACAGCGCACCCGCCCTCGCCGCAAGGATGCCGCCCTGCTGCCCGATCCTCTGCGCGGACCCGCGTTCTCCTCCTACGCGCCCGAGGAGGTCGGCTGGCTGCTGCAGGACCTGTCCGAGGTGACGCTGGAGGCGCCGACCGAGGAGCGCGAGGAGGCCATCCAGAACGGCGGTGCGCACTACGCCGAGTCGCTGCCGGTGGAGTACCAGCCCACCGAGGAGTACCAGCGGCTGTTCCACAGCGCCCTGGCCGCCTCCGCCGACCGGCTCGCCCTGGCCGTCGGCACGGTCACCGAGACCGTGCTCGCCGAGCGGTCGCCGCGGCCCGTGCTGGTGTCGCTGGCCCGGGCCGGCACCCCGGTCGGGATCCTGATGCGCCGCTGGGCCCGCTTCCGGCACGGCCTGGACCTGCCGCACTACGCGGTGTCCATCGTGCGCGGCCGCGGCATCGACGCCAACGCGCTGCGCTGGCTGACCGCCCACCACGACCCGGCCGACGTCGTCTTCGTGGACGGCTGGACCGGCAAGGGCGCCATCACCCGTGAACTCGCCCAGGCACTGCGGGACTTCGTGAGCGAGACGGGCATCACCGGCTTCGACCCCGAGATCGCGGTGCTCGCCGACCCGGGCTCGTGCGTGCGCACCCACGGCACCCGGGACGACTTCCTCATCCCCTCCGCCTGCCTCAACTCCACCGTCTCCGGGCTGATCTCGCGCACCGTGCTGCGCGCGGACCTGGTCGGACCGCACGACTTCCACGGCGCCAAGTTCTACCGGGAGCTGGCGGACGCCGATGTGTCGAACCTCTTCCTGGACACCGTCTCCGGCCGCTTCGCCGAGGTCGCGGACGCCGCCGGGACGGCCGCCAAGGAGCTGCTGTCGGCCGACCGCACCCCCACCTGGGCGGGCTGGGCCGCGGTGGAACGGATCAGCGAGGAGTACGGCATCCACGACGTGAACCTGGTCAAGCCGGGCGTGGGGGAGACCACCCGGGTGCTGCTGCGCCGGGTGCCGTGGCAGATCCTCGCCCGCACGGGCGCCGGCCGGGAGCTGGACCACATCCGGCTGCTGGCCGAGCAGCGCGGGGTCCCGGTGCGGGAGGTCGACGGTCTGCCGTACTCCTGCGTCGGGCTGATCCACCCGCGCTACACGCGCGGGGCGACCGGTGCCGACGGCCGGGCGGTGAGGTGCTGATGCCGGCGCTGGTGGCCAGCGACCTGGACCGGACGCTCATCTACTCGGCCGCGGCCCTTCAGCTGCCCGGGCGGCCCGGGCCGGACGCGCCCGGCGGTGAGGCAGCCCCGGCGCCCCGGCTGCTGTGCGTGGAGCTGTACGAGGGCGAGCCGCTGTCGTATGTGACACAGACCGCCGCGGACCTGCTGCGGGAGCTGGCCGAGACGGCGGTGTTCGTGCCGACGACGACCCGCACCCGCGCCCAGTACCGGAGGATCTCGCTGCCGGGACCGGCGCCGCGGTACGCGGTGTGCGCCAACGGCGGTCATCTGCTGGTGGACGGGGAGTCCGACCCCGAGTGGCAGCGGCAGGTGCGGGAGCTGCTGGCCGACCGGTGCGCGCCGCTCGCCGAGGTCCGCGAGCATCTGCGGCGCACCGCCGACGACGCGTGGGTGCGCACACTGCGGGTGGCCGAGGAGCTGTTCGTCTACCTGGTCGTCGACCGGGAACAGGTGCCCGAGACCTGGGTGAAGGACCTCGGCGTGTGGGCCGGGGAGCGCGGCTGGACGGTCTCGTTGCAGGGACGCAAGGTCTACGCCGTGCCGCAGCCGCTCACCAAGAGCGCCGCCGTCCGCGAGGTGGCGCGCCGCACCGGTGCCGGGCCGGTGCTCGGCGCGGGCGACTCGCTGCTGGACGCGGATCTGCTGCTGGCCGCGGACCGTGCCTGGCGTCCCGGCCATGGCGAACTGGCCGCCACCGGCTGGACGGCACCGGGCGTCACCGCTCTGGACGAGCGCGGGGTGCTGGCCGGGGAGCGGATCGTGCGGGAGTTCCTGCGGGCCGCCCGGGCGCACCGGTAGGGCGTGCCGCCGGTCCCGTCACAACCGGGGCGCACCGGCGGCGGTGACGGCGGGTCAGCCGCCGCAGCAGCCACCCCCGCAGCAGCCGCCCCCGCCGCCTCGGGACGAGGGCGCGGAGGCCGGGGAGGCGGTGCCGCCGACCGCGACCGTGGACAGCAGCTTCACCGTGTCGTCGTGCCCGGCGGGGCAGGTCGCCGGAGCGCCGGACTCGGCCATGGGGCGGCTCAGTTCGAACGTGTCACCGCAGCTGCGGCACCGGTACTCGTAGCGAGGCATGAGGCCAGATTAACGGCCGTGACCGGGCCCACAGCCCGATGTGCACCCCGGGTGTTCGGTTCTGTCCCGTTCTCCTGCGGAGAAAGTGAAAAGACGGCTGATAATTTTGTGTAGCCGCGAGGTCCGGGAAGCGGCTGGGAGCAGGGGGGGCTGGCGGCCGCGTCCGCGGCGGCTGTGTCGACCCGCGCGAGCATGACGGAGTGCGGAGGGAGACGCGGTCGTGACCGAACCAGGGCAGGAGGAGAGCCTTCCGGGAGAGGGTCTCCGGGCCGGCGGACACGACGGCATACCGGACCGCGACTCCTTCGGACTGCCCGCGGACGAGACGATGCGGCTGAACGTGGCCGCCCTGCGCACGTCCGGCGGTTCCGGCCGCGCGGCCCGGCCGGAGGGGACGGCGCCCGAGGACTCCGGCGCCCCGCGCCCCGACGAGACCATGCAGCTGCGGGCCCTCCGCCCGTCCGGCGCTTCCTCCGACAGCGGTCGGCCCACGGGGGCGCGCCGGCGCGGCAAGCGCCGCCGTGCCGCCGCGCAGCCCACCGCGCTCGCCCGGCCGACCGGCCCGGCCGGCCGGGCCCTGGCCCCGCTCGCACGGCGCCTGGCCCCGCTCGCCGCCGTGCTCGCGCCGTACGCCCGCAAGCTGAAACCCGCCTACCCGCGGCCCGGCCGCACCGGCTGGCGCCGCTGGCTGCCCTCGTGGCGGCAGTGGCTGGGCGGTGCCCTCGGCGCGATGGGCCTGACCGGCGTGTTCCTGGTCGTCGCCTACGCCGCCACGGACATCCCGCAGAACCTCAACAGCTACGCCACCCAGCAGGACAACGTCTACTTCTGGTCGGACGGCACGCCGATGGCCCGCACCGGCTGGGTGCAGCGCCAGGCCATGCCGCTGAAGGACATCCCGCCGAACGTGCGCTGGGCGGTGCTCGCCGCGGAGAACGAGACCTTCTACACCGACCCCGGCATCTCTCTCAAAGGCATCACCCGCGCCCTGTGGCGCACCCTCGGCCGGGGCGACACCGAGGGCGGCTCCACCATCACCCAGCAGTACGTCAAGAACGTCTACCTGAACCAGGACCGCACCCTCACCCGCAAGCTCACCGAGGCGATGATCGCGCTGAAGCTCGACAACGCGATGAGCAAGGACGAGATCCTGGAGGGCTATCTGAACACCAGCTGGTTCGGCCGCGGCACCTACGGCATCCAGCGCGCCGCGCAGGCCTACTACGGCAAGGACGTCGGTGAACTCACCACCAGCGAGGCGGCGTTCCTCGCCTCGCTGCTCAAGGGCGCCGGCCTGTACGACCCGACGCTGAGCAAGGCCAACCACGACCGGGCCGTGGAACGGTGGAACTGGATCCTCGACCGCATGGTCAAGATAGGCAAGCTCTCCCCGCAGGAGCGCGCGACGTACACCGCGTTCCCCGAGCCGCTGGAGAGCAACCCGCTGTACGACACCGGCCAGCAGAGCGACTACCTGGTCGAACTCGCCGCGCAGTACGCCAAGAAGGCCGCCCACCTGTCCGACAAGGACTTCGACCTGGGTGGCTACCAGATCTACACGACCTTCGACCGCGCCCGGGAGGACACCCTCACCGAGGCCGTCACCGCCGCCCGCGAGAAGGCGCAGGCCGACGAGCCGGACCTGGCGAAGACCGCCCACTACGGCGCCGCCTCCGTGGCCGCCGACGGGCGCATCCTCGCCGTCTACGGCGGCCCCGACCACCGCAAGCAGGGCTTCAACGAGTCCAACGCCACCACCGTGCCCGCCGGTTCGGCCTTCCAGCCGTTCGTGTACGCCGCCGGCCTGCAGCACGGCGTCGTCAAGAAACGGGACGTGCCCCGTTCGCAGATCGGCCCGGACACCGTCTACGACGGCGACGACGGCGTGCCCGTCACCACCCCCGAGGGCCCCTACTGGGACCGCAGCGGCCGCAAGGTCGCCGCCCACAACGACGACGGGAAGGACTGGGGGAAGATCACCTTGCGCGAGGCGCTCGCGCACTCGGTGAACACCCCGTTCATGCAGCTGGGCATGGACACCGGCCTGGACAAGGTCAAGCAGACCGCCGTGGCCTGCGGACTGCTCGGCTCCAGCATGGGACCGCAGGTGCCCGCGCTGTCCACGGGCAGCTCCACCCCCAGCGCCATCCGCATGGCCAGCGGCTACGCCACCTTCGCCGCCGACGGCATGCACACCGAGCCGTACTCGGTGCGCCGGATCACCCGCAACGGCTCCGCGGTGCCGCTGGACGCCCCGGCGTCCAGCCGCGCCGTGGACGCACGGGTGGCCCGGCAGGTCACCGACGCCCTCGCCGACTCCTTCGCCCTCGCCCACCCCGGCGCCGCGCCCCAGGGCACCCGGCCGGCCGGCAAGCCGGGCACCACCGAGAACGACACCGCCGCCTGGTACGCGGGCACCGTCGGACCGGTGTCCACGGCGGTCGTCGTCTACCGCATGGATCTGGCCGAGTCGCTGGAGCCGCTGCCGCTGAAGGGCCTGGCCGGCACGCCGGCCCACAGCGTGCCCTACACGATCTGGTCCGGCGCCATGGCACCGCTCGGCTGACCCCCGGCGCCGGCGGCACCGCCGCCGTCCCCGCACCCGCACCCACGCCCGCCGTCCCCTCCCAGATACGAGCCGCCCATGACCACATCGCACCGCCACCGGGCCCGCCGCCGTCGCCGCTCCTTCCGCCGCCCCGGCCGGGGCGTCCTCACCCTCGCGGCCCTGCTCGTCGTCGCCTCCGTGGTGGCCGGTTTCCTCGTGCTGACCCGGCCGGACTCCACCACCCCCACCGCGTCCGCGGGGGACAAGGGCGCCGAGAACACCGGTGCCTCGCCCGGGCCGGGCAAGGAGCCCGAGTGGGACGGCAAGCCCCGCGTCCTGGGCGACGGTTCGACCTCCTACACCGGCCCGCAGAAGGGCACGCTGAAGCCGCAGCCGCTCAAGCCCGGTGAGAAACCGCCCCAGTTCGTGGTCTTCTCCTGGGACGGCGCCCTGGAGGGCAGCGATCACCTGTTCTCGCACTACCGGGAGCTGGCCAAGGAGAACGACGCCCACATGACCTTCTTCCTCACGGGCATCTACCTGCTGCCCAAGAGCAAGAAGGCCCTGTACCACGGGCCCATGCACTCCCCGGGGGACGCCGCGATCGACTACCCCACCGACGAGCACATCCGCACCACCCTGGAGCAGCTGCGCCTCGCCTACGAAGAGGGCAACGACATCGGCACCCACTTCAACGGCCACTTCTGCGGCGAGAAGGGCGGCGGCGACTGGAGCGTGCAGGAGTGGAAGAGCGAGATCGACCAGTTCTTCGACTTCGTGGAGCACTGGAAGACCAACACCGGCTTCACCGACATCGCGCCGCTGCCCTTCGACTTCAAGAAGGTCGTCACCGGCGGCCGCGCGCCCTGCCTGGAGGGCCAGCCCAACCTGCTGAAGGCCATCAAGAGCTACGGCTGGCGCTACGACGCCTCCTCGCCCGGCGACTTCCAGATATGGCCGACGAAGAAGGACGGCATCTGGGACTTCCCGCTGCAGATGCTGCCCTACGAGGACGGCAAGTTCCAGGGCCTGTCCATGGACTTCAACTTCCTCTACAACCAGTCCGACGGCGAGACCCAGGGCGATCCGGCCAAGTACCCCGAGTGGGAGAAGACGACCGTCGACTCCTACATGGCCGGCTTCAACCGGGTCTACTACGGCAGCCGGGCCCCGCTGTTCATCGGCAACCACTTCGAGGACTGGAACGGCGGCATCTACATGAAGGCCGTCGACCAGGTCGTGAAGAACGTGTGCACCAAACCCGACGTGAAGTGCGTGTCGTTCAAGGAGCTGGCCGACTGGCTGGATGCGCAGGATCCTGCCAACCTGCAGCGGCTGCGCGCCCTGGACCCGGCACAGTCCCCGGACTGGTCCACCGTCATCAAGTAGGTTCGGCCGCCCCCGTGTTGACGTGTCCTCACCCTCTTCACACCCGGCGCACGGTCCGTGCGAAGATGCGGTCGCCCGGTAGGTCTACCGGCACAGAGGGGAACTTCATTGAAATCGAGAAAACTGAGCCATAAGCGGCGCCGCGCCACCATAGTCGGGGCGTCGGCCGCCGCGGTGGTCGCCGGCGTCGCCCTGGTGCCCAGCTGGAGCGCGGGCGCGGCGGTCACCGACGATCCCACCGTGGACGCGGAGACCAAGGCCACGTTCCAGAAGCTGGCCGACGCGGTCTTCACCGACCGCACCCAGGCCCTGGTGGACGCCGGCACAAACGGCCGGCACGGCACGCACGACCGGCTGTCCGCCCGCTTCCACGGCAAGGTCCGCCTGTCCGGCGCGCAGTCGCACGCGGAGGACTCCGCGCTGTCCGAGCTGCGCGGCCGCAAGGACCGCCTGGCCAAGCTCGGTGAGCGCTACAGCTCCGGCACCACCAGCGTGACGCTGGACGCCACCCAGGTGAAGGGCCGTCACGCCAAGGTCGCGGTCACCGAGACCACCACGCTGACCTACGAGAAGGTGCACGGCAACGAGCCGAAGACGACCGGCTTCCAGGCGCACCACGAGCTGTCGTTCGAGGCCGACAAGGACGGCAACTGGCAGCTGACCAGCATCGAGGACACCGACGACGGTGTGGCCGTCAACCAGCCGACCCCGCCGGCGGTGACCGAACCGTCGACCGGTGACGAGGACAACCCGCCGGAGGCGCCCCGTGCCTCCACGGCGAGCAACGCACCGGCCGACCCGAAGAACCTCACCGGCGGCGCGTACGACTACCAGGCCATGGCCGCGTACGCGAAGAAGTACTGGAACGACTACAACCCGGAGTACCCGGACTTCAGCGGTGAGGGCGCCGGCGGCGACTGCACCAACTTCGTCAGCCAGGCCCTGAAGGCCGGCGGCTGGAAGCACGAGCCCGGCTACACCTACGACTGGCACAAGTGGTTCGGCAACGCCGAGATCCAGTCGGACTCGTTCGTCGGCGTCAACGAGTGGTCGTGGTTCGCGCTGTCCTCGAAGCGGGTCACCAGCCTGCCGTACGTCTACCAGATGGACGTCGGTGACGTGCTGCAGATGGACTTCAACCGGGACGGGGCGAAGGACCACACCATGATCGTCACGTACCGCAGCCCGCAGGGCGTGCCGTACGTGTCGTACCACTCCACCAACACCTACAACCGGTCGGTGGCGAGCCTGATCGCGTCGTACCCGAACGCGTACTACTACGCCTACCGCACCTGAGCGAGGACGGCAGGGCACCACGGCGGTGTCCTGCCGTCGACGGGAGCCGGCCGCCGGCGGGCCGGGGCGGTGCGCCCCTGCCTCAGCGGCCGGCTCCGCGTTCTTCGCGGATCTGCGCGACGACCCGCGCCACGGTCTGCCGGACCGCCTCGGTCTCGGTCAGGAAGTGCCAGTAGTCGGGGTGGGGGCCGGCCTCCAGGCCGGTCACGGCCCGCTCCAGCCGGGCCACGCAGTCGTCCAGCGGACGGGCGTGACGCGGATCGGGCGTGGTCCGGCCCGTCATCGCCAGCCGTTGCGCGTCACGGATCGCGAACCGGGTCCGTTCGATCTCCGCCTGCGGGTCCTTCTGCACCGCGTTCAGCCGCTTCAGCCGGTCGCCGGCGGCCGAGACCGCCTCGTCGGTGGCGTTCAGCAGCGCCCGCACCGTCGACAGCAGCGCGGTCGCGTCCGGCCAGCGCTGCTCCTCGCGCGCCTGCCGCGCCTCGAGCAGCTTCTCCTCCGCCCGGCGCACGTTCTGCGCGGCCTGATCCGGCACGTGCTGCAGATCCTGCCAGCAGGCGACGGTGAACCGGCGCCGCAGTTCGCTGAGCACCGGCTCCACCTGCCCGGCGCGCGTGGTCAGCGCCTGCGCCCGGGTGCGCAGCGACACCAGCCGGCGGTCGATCTCCTCGGCCTGCTCCGGCAGCCGCCGGGCCGCCGCGGCGACCGCCTCCGCCTCGCGCGTCACCCGCTCGGCCCGCTGCACCGTGGGCCGCACGCCGTGCCGGCCCGCGCCCTCGTTCAGCTTCGTCAACTCCGGCGCCAACGCGGCCAGTCGGGCGGCCAGGTCGTCGGCGCGGAACCCGTTGCCGCGCACCGCGTCCAGGGCCTCACCGGCGCTGCGCAGCGCCTGCCGGGCCCGCTCCACGGCGGGTGCCACCCGGGCCAGTTCGGTCTCGGCCCGGTTGAGCAGCGGCCCGAGGCCCGCGGCGAACCGGTCCAGGTCCCGCCGCACGGTCAGCAGCTCGTCCTTGGCGGCGATCAGCGCGCTGCGCGCCCGGGCCGCGGCGGACGCCTCCAGATCGTCGCGGTCCAGGTCGGTGGCGTCCACGGCCTCGATGTACCGCCGGCTCGCCTCGTCGACGCGCCGCCCCAGCGCCTCGAACTGCGCCACGGCCTGCCGGGCCGCGGGGGAGTCGTCGACGGCCGCGATCGTCTCCACGGAGATCTTCAGATCGCGTTGAGCGGTGTCCAGTTCGTAGAACGCGGCGGCGGCCTCGTCCTTGGCCTCCTGGGCCTGCGCCCGCTGGCTCTCGGCCCGCCCGCCGAACCAGCGCCGTGTCCCGCCGCCGGCGAACGCGGCGGGCAGCGCCAGCACGGCCAGCAGGGGCAGACCCGCCAGGGTCAGCACGTCCCGGGCGGCCGAGGCGACCGGACGTGCGGCGCGCCGGGGCCGCGTGAACGGCGGGTTCGGCGCATGCTGGTGCCCGGGTGTCGCCGGTGTGGCCGTCACGTCCTTCTCACTCCCGTGCTGTCTCCGCCCTGCGTGGAGTTCATTCTCCCACCCGCCCCGGGCGAACACACGCACGTGATCAGTCGGCCGTCGTGACCTTGATCGATCCGTTGGTGGTGCGCGCGGTGACGACATGGCGGGCGGCGTCGTCGCGGGGCACCGACACGTGGGTGGAGCCGGTACGGGTGGCCGTGGTGACCCGGTAGCCGGCCCGGGGCAGGGTGATGCCGAGGGAGCCGTTGGCGGAGCGGGCGTCCACGAGGTCCGGCACCTGGGCCAGTTCGAGATGCACCGAGCCGTTGCGGGTGGTGGCCCGTACCCGGCGCGAGGAGACCTCGGCGCGCACCGAGCCGTTGTTCGAGGCCAGCTGGAGCGGGCCGCTGCTGTCGCTCACGCGGACCGTCCCGTTGGTGCTGCGGATGTCCAGGGCGTCCTTGAACCCGTGCGCGCGCACGGTGCCGTCCCGGTCCTCCACCTTCACCTGGACCCCGCGCGGCACCTCGACGCGGTGCCGGGCGGAGCAGTCGGCGACGAGCCCCGCGCACTTCAGTCGCAGCACCAGCCGGTCGTCCTTCAGGGACCAGGTGGCGTGCGGGTCGGTGCCGATGAGCACCGAGCCGGAGAACCAGCGGGTGACCTCGACGGTTCCGGCCTTCACCGCGTCGGAGGCGACGACCTCCAGCGTGGAGTTGTCGCTGTCCACGGTCAGCGTCCGCCCGTGCAGGGCGAAACTGCGGTGCTCGGGATGCTTGTCGTCCCCGGCGTCGCCGCCGCAGGCGGTGGCCGTGGCGACGAGGGCCACGGCGACGCAGGCCAGCGCGGCACGGGTACGAGCGGAGCGGGTCATGACGGTCTTCCCCCTGGTCGGACGGCGGTCGGCGGGTGCTTGCGACCGCTGGCGATGCGGTCACCGGCAGCGTAGGAAGCGCCGCCCGGGCGGAGAATGCGGCGAACTGCCGGATGCCGGGTGGGGGAAACCCCCGGGGAGGGTGGGGGTGGGTCGGGGGAGGCGGGTGCGGACGGTGGCGGTGGGCCGGTGTCCCCCGGGGCCACCGGCGCCGTCTCCAGCCGCTCACCTCGGTGGCGGTCGGCGACGTCCACTGCGGCGCGACAGGACGGATCGCGCCTTTGTGCTGTAGGTGTTCGACAGGCAGGTGTCGCCGCGGCGCACACGCAGCGCGTGACGACCCGGACATGCACAAGGCCGCACCTGGCCGTGTCCGGCCGGTGCGGCTCGCCGTCTCCTGTTCCTGGCCTGGGCTGCCTGCCCAGGCCAGGTTCGTGTGTGGTGGGCGCGGACGGTTTCGAACCGCCGACATCCTGCTTGTAAGGCAGGCGCTCTACCCCTGAGCTACGCACCCGCGACGAGTGGACAGACTACCTTGTCGGGGGCGCTGTCCCGCAAACCCGTGGGGTGCGGAGCCGAAGGGCCGGCCGGCCGCTCACGCGTCCGTGGCCTCCTTGTCCTCGGATGCCTCGTGGGCGTGCTTCAGGGCGCGGCGGGCGTCGACGCCCTCCGGGCCGCTGAACTGGTCCCAGAAGCGGTGGGTGGTGATGAACACCGCCAGCTCGTGCTCGCGTCGGCGGAGCTTCTCCACCTCTGCCTGTTCGTCGGCGGTCCAGCCCGGGGAGGCGGGGCGCTCGACCTTGCGCCAGCCGCCGTCGTCGCTGAACCCCTCCAGCGGCTCCACCGACCACGGCAGCCGTTTGAGCAGGGCCGACAGCTCGGCCCTGACCTGATGCAACTCCTCCTGAGCGGCGAGGAGATCACTCGGGAACTCATAGGGCGTAGCCACGAGGCAATGCTACGCCTGTTCGAATTGATGAGGTGAGATGCCGGACGCGGGTTCATCTGTTCGAGGGAACGCGCGGATCGGTCGGGCCTGTCGCCGCCCCGTCCTCCGGTCGGCCCCACGGCGCGGGGCCGAGCGGCACGGTGGCCGCGGCCCGAGGTCTCAGGCCTCGGGGGCGGTCCTGCGCATCAGATACGTCGCCCCCGCGCCGGCCGCGAACAGCGCCGCCACCGACACCCCGGTGGCCAGCCAGGCAGCGCCCAACCAGCGGGTGCCGAGATAGCCGAGGACGACGCTGTAGGCGGCCCACGCCAGACCGGCCAGCGCCGACCAGGGCAGGAACTCGCGGACACGGCGGCAGGCCGCGCCGGCGCCGAAGGAGACGACCGAGCGGCCGGCCGGGGCGAACCGTGCGACGACCACGAGGGCGCCGCCGCCCCGGGACAGTGCGGCGCCGAGCCGTTCCTGGGCCGTGCGCAGGCGGCGGGAGCGGGCGAGGGCGCGGTCCAGCCGTGCTCCGCCGCGCCGGCCCAGCCGGAAGGCGACCAGGTCGCCGAGGACCGATGCGGTCGCCGCGCACAGGGTCAGGCCGAGCAGGCCGGGTATGCCGTGCGGGACGAGTCCGGTCGCGGCGCCCGAGCCGGCGGCGGCCGCCGTGGCCGCGGTGACGACGAGGACGCCGCTGGGCAGGACGGGCAGGAACACGTCGAGCAGCACCGACAGGGCGACGACGGCGTACATCCACGGGGTGCCGGTGAGCGACCCCAGTCTCGCCATGCTCTCCAGCACCCGGACTCCCTGAACTCCCCCGTAGACCGGGACCGTGCCGCGTTGTGCGGGGGAGCGGCAGGGGCGGCCTGTGAACAGCCACTCAGAGTACGCCGTCGGTGTGACGCACGAGACGGCGGGGGCTCAGGTGTGCGTCCTGACCCCTCGCCGTCGCGGGAGCGCCGGCCGTCTCAGACCGCGGCCGGGGACCGCTCGGCGGCCGGGGACTGCTCCGCCGGCTGCCCCCCGGCCGCCGCGCGCCGGGCCAGGAGTCTGTCCAGGGCGAACGCCCCGGAGCCGGTGAACACCAGCAGCAGGAAGGACCAGCAGAACAGCACCGGCAGCTCGCCGCCGTTCTCGATCGGCCACAGCGCCGTCGGCTGGTGCACGTCGAAGTAGGCGAACGCCATGGAGCCGGAGGCGAGGAAGGCGGCGGCGCGCGTGGCCAGGCCCAGCAGTACCAGGGCGCCGCAGACCAGCTGGATCACGGCCGCGTACCAGGTGGGCCAGGTCCCGGCGGGGACCGTGCCGCCGTGCGTGCCCGGGGCGCCGCCGAGCACGCCGAACAGCGAGGCGGCCCCGTGGCAGGTGAACACCAGGCCGACGACGGCGCGGAACAGGCCGAGGACGTAGGGCTGGGCAGTGGTCAGGCGCTCGGTCAGACGGGTCATGTGGGGGTCTCCTTCGGGAGGGGGGGGACGGCCGGCCGCGGGAGCCGGACGGAGACAGGTCCGAACGGGTGACCAAGGTTAGGGGTGCCTTACTAGTACTTGCAAGTTCAAGAATCGGTCGTTCGAGAGGCGGTCGGTGGCGCGTTCTCAACGGCAGGGGCCCGCACGGCGTCCCGCCCCGGCCGGTGGCGCGGGGCGGGACGCCGTGCGGGCCCCCAGTGCTGCGCTGTGTGGTGCGTCGGTGCTGCGCCGTACGGTGCGTCAGCAGGCGGAGAGGTAGTTCTGCAGTGCGCTCTTCTCCGCGGAGTCGACCGAGAGGTCGTAGTAGTACTTCACCTGTACCCAGGCCCGGACGTAGGTGCACACGTACGCGGACCGGGGCGGCACCCAGGTGGCCGGATCCTGGTCGCCCTTGGACTGGTTGACGTTGTCGGTGACGGCGATGAGCTGCGGGCGCGTCAGGTCGTTGGCGAAGGCCTGGCGCTGGGCCGTGGTCCACTTGCTCGCCCCGGAGTCCCAGGCCTCGGCGAGCGGCACCACGTGGTCGATGTCCAGGTCGGAGGCGGCGGTCCAGGTGGCGCCGTCGTAGGGCGAGTACCAGCTGCCGCTGGTGGCGGCGCAGGAGGAGTCGGTGACGACGTTGCTGCCGTCGCGCTTGAGGACGGTCTCCCGGGTGTTGCAGGTGCCGCTGATGGTGATCCAGTGCGGGAACAGGTCGCGGCTGTAGCCGGTGCGGTCCTCGGCGGCGACCGTGAGCTGGGACAGGTAGCTGCGGGCGGTGGCGGCGCTGACCGGGGTGGGCAGGGCGGCGGAGGCGGCCGGCGGGTTGAGGAATGTCACACCGGCGAACAGGGCGGTCAGCGCGGCGAGTATGCCGGCGTGTCGACGCGCGTAGCGCTTGGGCATGCGAAACTCCCATGAACGGGTCGGGTGTTGGGGGTGCGAGCAGGCAGGGGCTCGCGGCATCGCATGTCCGGCCGGTGTGCGTGCGGTGAGACGGTAATGGCGCGTTCATGACATGACAAGAACGGGTCCGCAGTCCGGTCCCGTACGATGGGGGGCGCGGAAGGGGAGTAGCTCTTCGCCGGAGTCGTCGACACACTGCTCAGCCCGTCTGAGCCGGCGCCCGGAGGCGGACCGCGTCGCGGTCGGCCAGCGAGACCTTCGGCAAGCAGTGCATGCCCGCACCCCGGGTGCGGGTGATCCGTGCGCTGCCCTGCCGAGGATCTGGACCCCAGCGCACAGCACTCTCGGCCGGGTGGCCCGACCGATTGAGGAACAGTGATCAGTCTCAGCGTCCTGGCGCTCGTCTTCGGCGTCGTCTTCCTCGCCGAGCTGCCGGACAAGACGGCGCTCGCCGGCCTCGTCCTCGGCACGCGCTACCGCGCCTCGTACGTCTTCGCGGGTGTCGCCGCCGCCTTCCTGCTGCACGTCGCCCTCGCGGTGGCGGCGGGCAGTGCGCTGACCCTGCTGCCGCAGCGGATCGTGCACGTGGTGACCGGCGTGCTCTTCCTCGGCGGCGCGGTGATGCTGCTGCGGAACAAGGGCGAGGACGAGGAGGAGGTCCGCCGGCCCGAGGACCAGTCCTTCTGGAAGGTCGCCGGGACCGGCTTCATGCTCATCCTCGTCGCCGAGTTCGGCGACCTCACCCAGATCATGACCGCGAACCTCGCCGCCCGCTACGACGACCCCGTCTCGGTGGGCATCGGTGCGGTGCTGGCCCTGTGGGCGGTGGCCGGCCTCGGCATCGTGGGCGGCAAGGCGCTGATGCGGCGGGTGCCGCTCGGTCTGATCACCAAGATCGCGGCCGCGCTGATGCTGGCGCTCGGCGTGTGGAGCCTGTGGGAGGCGGTGGCCTGAGGGGTCGGCCGGGGGTGGGTGGCAGGATGCCGGGGGCGTTTTGTACCGTGGAGGAACAAAGTGGCCTCCGCCCGCTTTCCCTGACCGGCGGGCGGGGCCGCCTTGTTCTCCGCGCTCCCCGGGCGGGCGTCGGGGGAGTTCCTCCCGCGGTCCGTCCGTACGCCCCTCACCCCGTTACGGAGTTGCCGATGACGGCCACCACCGCCGTGTTCACCGCCCGCGCCCTCCTGCTGGACATGGACGGCACCCTCGTCAACTCCGACGCCGTCGTCGAACGCATCTGGCGGCGCTGGGCCGCCCGGCACGGACTCGACGGCGACGAGGTGATGCGGGTCGTCCACGGCCGCCAGGGCCACGCCTCGATGGCGCTGCTGCTGCCCGGCCGGTCCCACGAGGAGAACCTCGCCGAGAACGCCCGCATGCTCGCCGAGGAGACCGCGGACACCGACGGGGTGATCCCGGTCCCGGGTGCGCCGGAGTTCCTGGGCTCGCTGCGCGGGCTGCCGCACGCCCTGGTGACCTCCGCCGACGCCGCCCTGGCCGCGGCCCGGATGGCCGCCGCGGGGCTGTCGCTGCCGGACGTGCGGGTCACCGCCGAGAGCGTCGGCGCGAGCAAGCCGGACCCCGAGGGCTTCCTCAAGGGCGCCGCCGGCCTGGGCGTCGCCCCCGCCGACTGCATCGTCTTCGAGGACTCCGGCGCGGGCATAGCCGCCGGCCGGGCCGCCGGGATGCGGGTGATCGGCGTGGGCCCCCGGGCCGCCGACCACGCCCCCGACGCCGTGGTCCGCGACCTCACCCAGGTGCGCGTCGAGACGCTGGAGGACGGACGCCTCCGCCTCACCGTCGGCTGAGGTCACCGGCCCCACCGGCCGCCCCTCTCCGGCTCCTTGCAGCACCTGCCCCGGGGCCTTCCGGAAGTGCGGAAGCTCCCCGGAATGGCCGTATGCCGACAGACATCGAGAGGACCTTTCCGGTCATATCGGTCCACACTGGGTGCGGTGGACGAGGTGACATGAGCGCCGGGAGGTCGCGATGGCCGCGGACGGGCACGGGCACGCCAGGGCCAAAACGACGGGCGCGGCGGGCTCCGGGACGGGCGGTGACCTGCCCGGCGGCGCACCGGCCATAGCCGGCCCCCCACCCGGCCGGGCACCGGCACCACCCGAGCACGTGCCCGGCGATGTCCTCGTCTCGATCGGCGCGCTGCTGCTCGGCCTGCTGCTGGCCGCGCTCGACCAGACCATCGTGTCCACCGCGCTGCCCACCATCGTCAGCGACCTCGGCGGCCTGGAGCATCTGTCCTGGGTGGTCACCGCCTATCTGCTGGCCTCGACCGCCGCGACCCCGCTGTGGGGCAAGCTCGGCGACCAGTACGGCCGCAAGAAGCTCTTCCAGACCGCGATCGTCCTCTTCCTCGTCGGCTCGGCGCTGTGCGGCATGGCCCAGGACATGTCCCAGCTGATCGCGTTCCGCGCGGTGCAGGGCCTGGGCGGCGGCGGGCTGCTGGTGCTGTCCATGGCGATCGTCGGGGACGTCGTCCCGCCCCGGGAACGCGGACGCTACCAGGGACTGTTCGGCGCGGTCTTCGGCACCACCAGCGTCCTCGGACCGCTGCTGGGCGGCCTGTTCACCCAGCACCTGAGCTGGCGCTGGGTGTTCTACGTCAACCTCCCCGTGGGCATCGTCGCCCTCGCCGTGATCGCCGCCGCCCTGCATCTGCCGCGCACCCCCCGGCGCCATGTCATCGACTACCCGGGCACGCTGCTGATCGCCTCGGTCGCCGTCTGTCTGGTCCTGGTCGCCTCGCTCGGCGGCACCACCTGGCCGTGGGCCTCCCCGCAGATCATCGGGCCGGCGGTGGCGGGCGTCGTGCTCGCCGCGGTGTTCGTGGCCGTGGAACGCCGGGCCGCCGAACCGGTGCTGCCGCTGAAGCTGTTCCGCTTCCGCACCTTCACCCTGTCCGCCGTGATCAGCTTCGTCATCGGCTTCGCGATGTTCGGGGCGCTCACCTACCTGCCGACGTTCCTGCAGGTCGTGCACGACATCTCGCCGACGCTGTCCGGTGTGCACATGCTGCCGATGGTCCTCGGCATGCTGCTGGCGTCCACCGGCTCCGGGCAGCTGGTCAGCCGCACCGGCCGCTGGAAGGTGTTCCCCGTCGTGGGCACCGCCGTCACGACCGTCGGACTGCTCCTGCTGCACCAGCTGGACGAACACAGCTCCACCGCCGAGATCAGCGGCTGCTTCTTCGTCTTCGGCCTGGGCCTCGGCCTGGTCATGCAGGTGCTCGTGCTCATCGTGCAGAACACCGTCGGCTACGAGGATTTGGGCGTGGCCACCTCCGGTGCGACCTTCTTCCGGTCCATCGGCGCCTCCTTCGGTGTCGCGGTCTTCGGCGCGCTGTTCGCGAGCCGCCTGAGCGAGATGCTGGGCTCCGCCTTCCGGGGCGTCACGCTGCCGCCCGGCGTGTCCACCGGCACCCTGAAGTCCGACCCGCGCGGCATCGACCTGCTGCCGCCCGCCCTGCGCCCCGCGGCATTGCACGCCTACGCCACCGCCATCACCGACGTCTTCCTGTACGCCGCCCCGGTCGCCCTGCTCGCCTTCCTGCTGTCCTGGCTGCTGAAGGAGGAGCCGCTGCGCGGCTCGGTGACCGCCCCCGACGGCACCCAGACGCTCGCCACCAACCCGGTCCAGCGGTCGTCCTACGACGAGGTGTGCCGCGCGCTGTCCGTGCTGGGCACCCGCGCGGGCCGGCGCGAGATCTACCGGACGATCACCCGGCGCGCCGGGTGCGATCTGCTGCCCGCGGCGAGCTGGCTGCTGCTGCGGATCAAGAAGTACGGCCGGGTCGAGCCGGCCCTGCTGGCCTCGCAGGTGCCGGTGCCGCTCACCGTCGTCCTGGAAGCCGCCCGGCAGGTGGAGGAGCGGCAACTGGCCGTGCGCCGCGGGCTGGACCTGGTGCTGACCGACGAGGGCCGCGAGGTGGCCGGGCGCCTGGCCCGGGCCCGGCAGGAGTCGCTCGCCGAGCTGCTCGGCGACTGGTGGGGCCCCGGTCGGCCGACCGACCTCGACCAGCTGGTCGAGGAGCTGACCGCGGAGCTGTGCGGCTCGGACGCGGAACACCCGCAGGAGCAGCGCACGGCGCTGCGGGACGTGACCTGACCCGACCCGGCCGCGGACCAGGCGTCTACTCGGTCCTCGTCCGCCGGGCGCGGCGCCTGCGCCACTCCGCGACGACCTCCTCGGCGTCGTACCGCTTCAGACCGAGCGGCGGGCCGGGCGGCGGCTTGACCATCATGTCGAGGATCTTCGTGTTGATCGCGCCGATGATCCGGCGCACCTCCTGCTCCGAGGGCGCGGCGTAGGCGGCCGCGAGCGCGTCCTCGGCCTCCTTGCGCAGGGCGAGCGTGGGCGGCAGCAGGGACACGCCCTCGCGGGCCAGCTTCTTCTTGACCCACCACAGCTCGTCGTAGGCCGTGTCGTCCGGCAGCGGTTTGCCCGCCCCCGGCAGCCGGTCGAACTCGCCCCGCCGCTGAGCCTCGCGGATCTCCTTCTCGACAAAGGTCTCGAAGGGCACACCGGGTGGCTTTCGCTCGGTCATGGGCTCATTGTGCCCGCACGGCCCGGGCCCGGGCGATGCCCTCGCACCGCCGGGGAGCGGAGCGCGCGAGAACGAGACACGTCCGGGCGCGCCCCCCCCGCCCCGGGCGTCCCGGCGGCCCCGGGCGCCCCGGCCGGCGCGAGGCCGGTGCGGGCCCGGGCGCCCGGACGGGTTGCTCGCACCGGCCCCGGGAACGGCCGTCAGCGGGTCAGCCCAGCACGCGGGCCAGGGCGAATCCGTCGTACCCCTTGGAGCCCACCGTCTGGATGGCCGTGCCCTCCAGCCGCGGATGCTCGGCGATCAGTTCCAGTGCGGCACGGGTGCCCTGCACCGAGGGGTCGGTGCTGGCCGCGTCGGTCACCTGGCCGTGGCGCACCACGTTGTCCAGGACGATCAGCGAGCCGCCCCGGGTCAGGCGGAGCGCCCATTCCAGGTAGGGGCGGTTGTTGGCCTTGTCGGCGTCGATGAAGACCAGGTCGAAGGGGGGCGGGTTCTCGTCGGCGAGCTTGGGCAGCGACTCCAGGGCCGGTCCGACGCGCACCTCGGCGATCCGGTCCAGTCCGGCGCGGGCGAGGTTGCGGCGCGCCACGTCCGCGTGGTGGGCGTCGTACTCCAGGGTGATCAGGCGGCCGTCCTCGGGCAGGGCGCGGGCGAGCCAGATGGTGCTGTACCCGCCGAGGGTGCCGATCTCCAGGACGGTGCGGGCGCCCTGGAGGAGGGCCAGGAGCTGCAGCAGCTTGCCCTGGTTGGCGGTGACGTTGATCTGCGGCAGGCCCTCGGCGTCGCTCTCGCGCCGTGCGGCACGGAGGGCCTCGTCCTCCGGTGAGAGCAGGGTGGTGAAGTAGGTGTCGATGTCGTCCCAGAGCTGCGCGTCGCTCATGCACCAGGCCTTTCGTATGCCTAGTTAGGGGTTCTAACTAGCTGCGCTAAGGAATATAGCCAGGTGCCGGGGGGCTGTCAGGGGAATTCCGCCGATCGAGGGAGGCGCGGCACGCACGCGGGCGGCCGGCGGCATCCGAGGTGCCGCCGGCCGCCCGCCGTCGCAGGGGTGGGGGAGCTGCTAGGACTCCAGTGCCGGGCCCGATCCCGGCAGCGGGCGTCCCGCGGACTCCGCCATGAACCACACCGCCGCACCGCCGATGACCGCGGCGGCCATCATGTAGTAGGCGGGCATCATCGTGTTCCCCGTCGCGCCGATCAGCGCGGTGACCACCAGCGGGGTGGTGCCGCCGAACAGCGAGACGGAGACGTTGAAGCCGATGGACAGCGAGCCGTAGCGGACCCGGGTGGGGAACAGGGACGGCAGCGCGGACGGCATCGCGGCCGTGAAGCACACCAGCAGCAGACCCAGCGCGCCCATGCCCAGGCCGACGGCCACCAGGCTGCCCTGGCGGATCAGCAGCAGTGCCGGGATCGACAGCAGCAGGAAGCCGGCGCACCCGGCGGCGATCACCGGGCGGCGGCCGACGCGGTCGGTCAGCAGGCCGGCGAACGGCTGGACGATCATCATCAGGACCATCACGGCCAGCACGACCAGCAGGCCGTGGGTCTCGTCGTACTTCAGCTCACTGGTCAGGTAGCTGGGCATGTACGACAGCAGCATGTAGTCGGTCACGTTGAAGACCAGCACCAGGCCCATGCACAGCAGCATCGCCCTCCACTGGCCGGTGACCATCTCGCGCAGCGGCACCTTCGGGCGCTGGGACTCGGCCCGCTCCGCCTCGGCGGCGAACGCCGGGGTCTCCTCCAGGCGCATGCGCAGATACAGGCCGATGATGCCCATCGGGCCGGCGATCAGGAACGGGATGCGCCAGCCCCAGCTCGTCAGCTCGGACGAGGACAGCAGGGCCGTCATCAGGGTGACCAGGCCGGCGCCGCCGACGTAGCCGACCAGGGTGCCGAACTCCAGCCAGCTGCCGAGGAAGCCGCGCCGCTTGTCCGGGGCGTACTCGGCGATGAAGGTGGAGGCGCCGGCGTACTCGCCGCCGGTGGAGAAGCCCTGCACCAGCCGGGCGGCCAGCAGCAGGATCGGAGCGCCCACGCCGAGGGTCGCGTACGACGGGATCAGGCCGATCGCGAAGGTGCCGACGGCCATCATGATCATGGTGAGGGCCAGCACCTTCTGGCGGCCGATGCGGTCGCCGAGCGGGCCGAAGACCATGCCGCCCAGCGGCCGGACCAGGAATGCCGCCGCGAAGGCGCCGAAGGTCGACAGCAGCTGTGCGGTGGGGTTGCCGGAGGGGAAGAAGACCTTGCCCAGGGTCACCGCGATGTAGCTGTAGACACCGAAGTCGAACCACTCCATCGCGTTGCCCAGTGCGGCGGCCTTCACGGCGCGCCGCACGAGTG
The DNA here is from genome assembly GCF_045209695.1 of Streptomyces thermoviolaceus. Lineage (NCBI taxonomy): Bacteria > Bacillati > Actinomycetota > Actinomycetes > Kitasatosporales > Streptomycetaceae > Streptomyces > Streptomyces thermoviolaceus. The sequence goes on from NZ_CP109280.1 coordinate 4,378,468, forward strand.
CGGGGTCGGTGACGGTGGCGGGTGACTTGGTGAGTGACACGGAGGACACGGGACGGGGAGCGGTGACTGTGGGGGCCGTCAAGACTTCGCTCGCCTACCTCTCGTCGGGGACAGGGACGCGACCCACGCGACGGCGCTGACGAGCGGGCCGAATCGGACCGGCGCAAGGCTGGCCGAAAATCGACCATACGACCGGTTGTGCCCTTTACGTCTCGTGCGCAGTTGGCTGCATAGTGCAGCTAAATGGCGGATACGCAGGGACGTCAGCCCGTTCACGGCCATCTTCCACAGAAGTCCGCTGTGATCCTTGTCGCGCCCCACGACCGCAACCGGGGCGCTCGCGCACTATCGTCATCCGGACGAAAGGCGAGCGGACGACAGGTGACGCCGGGGCTGTCCGCGTCCCTGCAGGCGCGCGGACTCGAGGAGGTCGCCGCGCGGCCGTACGGGAGACAAGGTCGACACGACCCGTGCAGGGTCGCAGGACGGGGCGGGAGGCCGACGAGGCGTGGCGGATGCGGAACACGGCCGGCAGCCGGCGGGAGCGTTCCCGGCGGCGACTGCGACACCCGGCGAGGCGGTCAGGGCCCGTCTGCAGGCGGCCCGCCTGGCTCTGTGGCTGATCACGGCGCTCCTCGCGATACGCCAGGTGGCCGTCGTCCTCACCACCCCGCCCGCCCGGCGCCTGACCGACCTGGAGACCTGGGTCGGACCCGACGGCGTCCTGCACGTCAAGGGCTCGCTGTACGACTCCACCCGGTTCACCGGCACCCCCTTCGGCGGCCTCGTCCTCAAACCGCTCACCCGGGCCGCCGAGGACGCCCTCGGCTGGGGCTGGACCTTCGGCACGCTGCTGCTGGTGGCCGCCCTCGGACTGATCGCCGCCCGCGCCCTGCCCCAGCCGGTGAGCCGCCGCACCTCGCTGCTGGCCGCCCCCGTCGCGATCAGCCTGCTGATGCTGTCGCTGCCGGTGCGCAACGCGCTGTGGCTCGGGCAGACCAGCATCATCCCGGTACTGCTCGTGCTGCTCGGCTGCTTCGTGGTGCGCGGACAGCGCACCGGCGGCGCCCTGATCGGCCTGGCCGCCGCGCTGCAGCCGACCGTGCTGCTGTTCGCCGTGCTGCTGTGGTGCACCGAACGGCGCCGGGCCGCCGCCTCCACCGCAGTGACCTTCCTCGCGTGCACCGCTCTCGCCTGGGCGGCCATGCCGCACGACTCCGTCACCTACTGGATCCACCACGTGGCCGGCGCCGGCCTCGGCGGCCCCTCCGACGCCCTGGCCAACCAGTCCCTGCACGGCGCCCTGCTGCGCCTGGGCCTGACCGGCCCGCCGGAGATCGCCCTGTACCTGGTGCTCGGCGCCGGCGTCGCCGTGCTCGGCCTGCGCCGGGCCGTGCGCTACGCCCGCGACGGGCAGCTGCTGCTCGCCGTGGCCGTCACCGGGTGCGCCGCGATCGCCGCCGCCCCCACCGCCTGGCAGCACCAGCTGCTGTGGGTGCTGCTCGCCGTCGTCGGCCGGGCCGGCCGCCGCGCCTCCGACCGTTACGTCTGGCCGGTGGCCGTGGTGCTGGTGATGACCCTGCCGCCGAAGATGCTGCTGCCGAACATGGCGGCCCTGCACCCGCTGCGCGACAACCTGGTGCTGCTGGCCGCGCTGGCCGCCGCGACCGCCGTCCCGTTCCTGTCCCGCACGGCGGAGCACTACCGCACGCCCGTCCCCACCGAGTACGCCGCTCCCGTCCCGGCCCGCTGGCGGCACGTCCCGCTCGTGCCGTTCCTGCGGCGCGTGCTGACCCGCCCCAACCTGCTGCTGGAGCTGCTGCTCATCCGCGTCACCTACGCGGCCTACTCGCAGGTGCGGCTGGCCGCGCGCAGCGACCGCGCCACCGCCGAACGGCACGGCCACCAGATCCACTCCGTCGAGCAGACCCTGCACATCGGCATCGAGCACTGGTTCAACCACACCGTGGTCGGTCTGCCCTGGCTGAACCGCTTCCTCAGCTTCTACTACGAGACCTTCCACTTCGTGGTGCCGCTGACCATCCTGGCCGTGCTCTACGTCCGGCGCCCCGTCGACTACCGCTGGGCCCGCACCGCTCTCGGCTTCGCCACCTGCCTGGCCCTGCTCGGCTTCTGGCTGTACCCGCTGGCCCCGCCCCGCCTGATGCCGGGCCTCGACTTCGTCGACACCGTGCACGGCGTGCAGGACTTCGCCAAGCCCGACTACGGCGCGATGACCGCCGTCACCAACCAGTACGCGGCGATGCCCTCGCTGCACTTCGGCTGGTCGCTGTGGTGCGGCCTGGTCGTCGCGGTGCTCGCGTCCCGGTGGTGGATGAAGGTCCTCGGCCTGCTGCACCCGCTGTTCACCGTCTGCGCCATCATCGGCACCGCCAACCACTGGGTGCTCGACGCGGTCGGCGGCGCCACCGTCGTCGGCGCCGGCTTCGCGCTGACCTACCTGCTCTCGGGCCCCCGCGCCTCGGCCGAGCCCCGTGCGACGGCGGCGAAACAGCCGGAGCCCGGCCCGCGGGCGGCCGTGCCCTGACGCGGAACCGCCGGCGCCGCCCGCACGCCGCGCCCGGTGCGGTGACACGACCGTCGGCCTCTTCTAGGGTGAGCGGCGTCATGGGTGCGACGACACGAGGGGAGGCCATGACCACGCTCCAGGACCGGCCCGGAACGGCTCTGCTCGTCGTGGACGTGCAGAACGACGTCGTCCGCGAGGCGCACGCGCGGGACGCGGTGGTGGCGAACATCGCCGCCCTGGTCGAGCGGGCCCGGCGGGAGCGGGTGCCCGTCGTGTGGATCCAGCAGGGCGACGAGGAACTGGTTCCGGGCAGCGAGGGCTGGCGGATCGTGCCCGAGCTGACGCCGCGGGACGGGGAGCCCGTCGTCCACAAGACCCATTGCGACTCCTTCGAGGAGACCACGCTGGAGACCGTGCTGGCGGCGCACGGGGTGGGCCGGGTCGTCGTGACCGGCGCCGAGACCGACGCCTGCGTCCGGTCGACCCTGCACGGCGCGTTCGTGCGCGGCTACGACACGATCCTGGTCGGCGACGCCCACACCGCGGTGGACAAGAGCCGCTGGGGCGCCCCGCCCGTGGAGCAGGTCATCGCCCACACCAACCTCACCTGGACCTGGCAGTCGGCCCCGGGACGCACGGCCGGGACCGTCGGCACCGCGGACGTGGACCTCACCGGCCCCCTGCCCGGCTGACCGCCGGGCCGAGCGAGCGGGACGGCGCGAAGGCGGCACCGGAAGCCGCCGGCCTCACTCCCGGCCCGAGGCCACCGCCGCCAGCCCGCCCGTGACCACCGCCGCGACCAGCAGCGCCGTGCCCACATCGCGTCGGACCACCAGAGCGCCGCCGAGCGTGGCACCGGCCAGCATGGCGAGCACCGAGGCCGCCCGGCGCGGGGAGTGCTCGCCCGGCCCGCCGCCCACCCGGGAGTCGGCGATCAGGCCGGTCAAGGTCCGGGTGAGCACGGTGGTCGTCAGTCCCGACACGCGCAGTTTCAGCACCGTCGCGTTCCGCAGGCCCATCGCGAAGGCGGTCAGCGCGATCAGCACGTACGGGGTCGCGGCCGCGCCCGGCACGGCGAAGGCCACCACCGACGCCGCCGCCACGAACCCCGCCTCCACGGCCAGCGCCACCCGCGCCCAGCGGCGGCGCGTGCAGGAGGCGAGACGGTGGGCGACCCGGCCGCCGGCCAGCGCGCCCGCCATGAAGCACACCAGGGAGGTGGCGGTGTGCGGCACCGAGAAGCCCGGCGCACCGGCGGCGGCGAAACCGAGGATGACGATGTTGCCGGTCATGTTCGCGGTGAACACGTGCTGCAGGCCCAGAAAGCTCACCGCGTCGATGATCCCGCTGGTCACCGTCAGCCCCAGCAGCACGGGCACCAGCCGCAGGCCGCGTGCCTCCGCATCGTCGTCCGGGGAAGGTGCCGCCTCGTGCGCTGTCATGGGACCAGGGAAGCAAAAACCGCCCGCGCGACGCGGGCGGACACGGCGAAGGCGGCGGCCCAGGGGATCGGAGGCCGCCGCCTCCACGACTGCCGTGAGGTGGCGCCGTCCAGACAAACAGCGCGCCCCGGCACCCGCAAACGGCTCCGCTACTACGCGCCCTCGCATCCGCCGCGCCGCCCGCGCGAGGGCACGGACCCGCATCCGGGCAGGCCGCCGCCCGCGACCAGGGTGATCCCGCACCGTCCGGCTGGCCTACGGCCGGGCATCGTAGGTGACCCGGCTCATGTGGGCCGCTTCACTCCGGACGGCGCCGTGTGCGCCGTGCGGGGCGGAGGGGGCACGGTCGCCGGGGCCGGCTGCGCACGCGACCGGGGCCGCGAACGCCGCGCGGCGGGTGGCGCGGCGCACGCCGGCGCGCGGTGTGACCGGCCGGGTGTCGGCCGACCGAGGACGTCCTGACGTCGACGTCCTCGGCCGCCACCGTCCCCGCCGTGCGGCCGGGTCCTTCTGCCGGGGCGCCCCACCGGTGGACCTTCACCTCAACTGGCGCCGAAAGACAAGACGATGGCGTTCAGGTGTGGCGTTGTGGCGATCACAACTCGCCCTCTCTCCATGCGGCCACGCAATGGTGAGGTGCCGTCAGCTGTGCGGGGTTGAGTCGAATTCCCGGGGGAGGTGGGCAATGAGATGACACCGTGCGCGCCATCGGTCGGACCCATGCACGGCGCGTGATGCCATCGATGCGGCCACCAGGGATCTTGCGAGCGATCCACCGCACGGTTGGCCGGCCGCCCGCGTCGTGCCCGGTGCGCCACTTCGGTGCACGGCGCGTACACCAGCCGGACCGCTGAGCAAGGCACCGGCGCCCGCTGGTTCGGCGATGTCCTGCTGCTGCTCGGCGGGCTGGTCCGGGCCGGATACGACGTGCTGGGCACGGACGCGGGCCAGGGGCAGGACGCGGTCCGTCTGACGTACCACCAGACAGTGGCGGGCGCGGCCGGCTTCCTGCTCGCCTCGCTCCTGGAGATCCACGAGTGGCAGCTTCCCGACGCATCCGCCTCGGCGCTGCTCGCCCACCTCGCCGTGGCCTGCTCCGTCGGCGGCTTCCTGCTCCACACCTACGGCCTGCGTCGGATGACGTCGAGCATCGCGGTCACCATTCTCGATCCGGTGCCGGTGTTCGGCGTGCTCGGTGCCGTTGTGATCAACGGTGACACGGTCCACCTCGCCCAGGTCGTCGGCGGTGTGATCATCATCGCCGGGGTGGCGCTCGGACTGGTCGAGCGCCGGACGAACACGGAGGCAGCCGGCGTCGTCATGGCGACGGGGGCCGGTGAACGCGTCCGAAGCGATACGTCCCGACGGCGTCGCGCGCCCGGACCGGTCGAGCAGGCCGGATCGGACCGCTCCTGTCGACCTGCGCCCGGGGCATCGCCGTCCGGTCGGCGCGGGTCACGGCCGTCTCCCGGGACGGGCGTCGAAGGCGACCGGGGCCTCGAAGGCCGCCCGGCGGGTGGCGCGGCGCAGCGCGCGCAGCACGGCCGGCCCGACGACGAGGGTGAGCACGACCGTCAGGGCGGCCCGGCCCAGGTCCCAGCCGAGCGAGGTGGCCAGGCAGTAGGCGACGAACCGGGCCAGATTCGTGAAGATCGGCGCCTGCGGGTCGAAGGCGATGGAGGAGGCGAGGGTGCCCATGAACGGCCAGCCCGCGAGGTTCATGACCGTGCCGTAGGCGAGGGCGGCCACGGCACCGTAGCCCGCCAGCATCACCAGTTCCGCCCGGCCGCGCAGCCGGTCGGGGCCCGGCAGCAGGCCCGCGCCCATGGTGAACCAGCCCATGGCCAGCATCTGGAACGGCAGCCACGGCCCCACCCCGCCCGTGAGCAGCGCGGAGGCGAACATCGTCACCGAGCCGAGCACGTACCCGAAGCCGGGGCCGAGGACGCGTCCGCTGAGCACCATCAGGAAGAACATGGGCTCCAGGCCCGCCGTCCCGGCGCCGATGGGCCGCAGCGCGGCGCCCGTCGCGGCCAGCACGCCGAGCATCGCCACCGCTTTCGGGCCCAGCCCCGACTCGGCGATGGTCGCCGCGACCACGGCGACCAGCAGCACCAGCAGTCCCGCGAACAGCCAGGGCGCGTCCTGCGCGTGCGCGCTCAGCCGCGAGGTGGGCGGGGCGAGGAAGGGCCAGGTGAAGGCGATCACCCCGACGGCGCCGACCAGGACGAGCGCGGCCAGGGAGCGGGGGCCGAGCCGCACGGCCCGCGCCTGCCGGTCGGTGTGCACGCCGGGGGGTGTCGCCTCAGTGCTGTTCACGGCGGGTCCCTTCGCCCAGTGCCCGGCGGACCTGCGTGACCGTGAGCCACTGCTGCGGCGCCAGGATCTTGGTGACCTGGGGTGCGTAGGAAGGGGAGGAGACCACCACCTCGGCGGTGGGCCCGTCGGCGATCACCTCGCCCTCCGCGAGCAGGACCACCCGGTCGGCGATCTCGGCCGCCAGTTCCACGTCGTGCGTGGCGAGGACGAGGGCGTGCCCCTCGGCGGCCAGCTCCCGCAGCACGGCGACCAGCCGGGCCTTGGCGCCGTAGTCCAGGCCGCGGGTCGGCTCGTCCAGGAGCAGCAGCGGCGGGCGCGCGGTCAGCACCACCGCCAGCGCCAGCGCCAGTCGCTGCCCCTCGGACAGGTCCCGGGGATGGGCGGTGTCGGCGACGCCGGGCAGCAGCCGTGTCACCAGGGCGCGGCAGGTGCCGGGCTCCGCCTGCGCGTCCCGGTCGGCGGCCGCGCACTCGGCGGCCACCGTGTCCGCGTACAGCAGGTCGCGCGGCTCCTGCGGCACCAGGCCGGCCCGGCGCACCAGTTCGCGCGGCGGGGTGCGGTGCGGGATCGCCCCGCCGACCCGGACCTGACCCGCGGACGGCTCCACCAGGCCCACCAGGGAACCGAGCAGCGTGGACTTCCCGGCGCCGTTGCGGCCCATGAGGGCGATCGTCTCGCCGGGCGCGACGGTCAGGTCGACATGGCGCAGCGCCTGCACCGTCCCGCGCCGGACGGCCAGGGCACGCACCTCCGCGACCGGCTCCGGTCCCGCGGCCCGGTCGGCGCGGCGTCGGCGCAGCCGCAGCCGGGGAGCCGGGCGGCGCGGCGGCGGCACGGCGGACGCGGCGGGCTCGGGGGCGGCGGGCGCGGCGGACGCGGTGGGCTCGGGGGCGGCGGCGGGCGCACGGCCGTCCAGCCGTGCGCGCAGCCCGGCCGCGCGGCGGCGCGCGTCCCGCACCGTCAGCGGCAGCGGTGACCAGCCCGCCAGCCGGCCCAGCTCCACCACCGGCGGACACACCGGCGAGACGGCCATGATCTCGGCCGGGTCGCCCAGGCGCGGGGCCGCTTTGGGGGCGGGCAGCAGCAGGACCCGGTCGGCACAGTGCACGACGCGTTCCAGGCGGTGCTCGGCCATCAGCACGGTGGTGCCCAGGTCGTGCACCAGCCGCTGCAGCACGGCCAGCACCTCCTCGGCGGCCGCCGGGTCGAGCGCGGAGGTGGGCTCGTCCAGCACGAGGACCTTCGGGTGCGGGGTGAGCACCGAGCCGATCGCGACCCGCTGGCGCTGGCCGCCGGAGAGCGTGGCGATGGACCGGTCGCGCAGATCGGCCAGGCCCAGCAGGTCCAGGGTCTCCTCCACCCGCCGCCGCATCACCGCCGGAGCCAGCCCCAAGGACTCCATGCCGTAGGCGAGTTCGTCCTCCACGGTGTCGGTGACGAAGTGCGCGAGCGGGTCCTGGCCGACGGTGCCGACCACGTCGGCCAGGTCGCGCGGCCGGTGGGTGCGGGTGTCCCGGCCGGCCACGGTGACCCGGCCGCGCAGGGTGCCGCCGGTGAAGTGCGGCACCAGCCCGCTCACCGCGCCCAGCACGGTGGACTTGCCGACTCCGGACGGGCCGACCAGCAGCACGAGTTCGCCCTCGGGCACCTCGAAGTCCACGCCGTGCACGGTGGGTTCGGCGGCCCCGGCGTAGGTGACGGACACATCCTCGAAGCGGATCACGACGGCTCCTCGGGCGAACGGCGCGCGGACGGGGACGCGGACGCGGACGTGGACGCTGCCACGGACGGACGGGCGGCCGGTGCACCGGCCCGGCGCGCGCCGACGGCCGGGCGCCCGCCCGCGGGGACGGCGGCCGGGCGTGCGGCCTCACGTGCGGGGGCGGCGACGGCCGGCAGCAGCCCCAGCAGCACACCGGCCGCCGGCCACAGCGGCAGCGTGGGGGCGGTCAGCGGCACCACCCCGGGGTGCAGCGCCCCCGCATCGCGGGCCGCGGCCAGGCTCAGCAGGGCCGCCACCGCCACGCCCGAGCCGGCGACCAGCCAGGATCGCGGCCCGAAGGTGTCGGGACGGTAGCGGGTGCGCGGGGTACGCCGGCCGCCCAGCCACAGCCCGGCCAGTGCGGCGGCGACCCCGGCGGCCAGCACCGGCAGCCCGTAGGTGCCGCCCTCGGCGGTCAGCAGCCCGTAGGTGCCGGCGCACACGCCGAGCAGCCCGCCGAGCGTGAGTGCGGCGGTGGTGCGCCGCACCGCGGGCGGCACCTGGGCGGTGCGGCCGTAGCCGCGGGCGTCCATCGCGGCGGCCAGCGCCACGGAACGTTCCAGCGCGCTCTCCAGCACCGGCAGCCCCACGTGCAGCAGTCCGCGGACGCCACGGTCCGGGCGGCCGCGCAGCCGCCGGGCCGCCCGCAGCCGCCGCGCGTCGGCGACCAGGTGCGGGGCGAAGGTCAGCGCGACGACCACGGCGACCCCGATCTCGTACAGGGCGCCCGGCAGGGACTTCAGCAGCCGGGCCGGGGCGGCCAGGGCGTTCGCGGCGCCCACACAGATCAGCAGCGCGGCCAGCCGCAGCGCGTCGTACAGCGCGAACACCAACGCCTCCGCGGTGACCCGGCCGCCGAGCCGGATGCCCTGGGCCCAGTGCGGCAGCGGCACCTCGGGCAGGGTGAGCAGGACGTGGGTGCCGGGCACGGGCGAGCCGAGCAGCACCGCGAAGCCCAGCCGGAGCGCGAGCACGGCGAGGGCGAGCCGGAGGAAGGCGCTGTAGGAGCGGGCGGAGGGGGTGTCGGGACGGCAGGTCACCACCACGTAGCCGGAGACGGCCAGCAGCAGGCCGAGCAGCAGCGGATTGGTGGTGCGGGTGGCGGCGGTGCCCAGCCCGAGCGCCCACAGCCACCACGCCCCGGCGTGCACCGAGGAGGACCGGCGGGCCCGCGGGACGCCGCCGGTGCCGGACGTGCCGGCGCGGGACGCGGACGGCCGCCGACGTCCCCCGGAGCCGTCGGCCGGTGCGCGGTCGGCATCGTCGGCTCCGCCGGACGGCGTGGCCGCGCGGTCGCGGCCGGCACGCCGTGCGTCGGCCGGGACACGGAGTCCGGTGTCGTCCACCGCGACCGTGGAGGGGGCGGCGGGGCCCGCAGCGGTGTCCGGGCCCGGGTCGCCGAGCGGGCTACGCATGCCGACGGCGGCGCGCCTGCCAGACGGCCGCACCGGCCAGGACGAGGACGACCGCGCCGCCCGCGACCAGGCCCACGGACGGGCCGCCGTCCCGCCCGTCGGCCTCCGACGCCGTGCCGGAGGCCGCATCCGTCGGCTTCGTCGCGGTGCCGGCGCCGTCCGCGATCTGCTCCCCGCACCCCTTGGCCGGGTAGCCGGCGATCGCGCACAGCAGGGCGGCGGAGTCGTAGCGCAGCGGCGGCGCGACCGCGGCCAGGGCCTCGGCGGTCGTGGCGTCGGCCGGAACACGGGCGCAGACCTGACGAGGCTCAGGCGGCGTCTGACCGGACGGGGCGTCCGCCTGCGTGCCGAAGTCGAGGACCAGCGCGAGGCGCTTTCGCCCCTGCACGGCGGCCGTGGTGCCGCAGATGTCCGTGAACGAGGCCGTGCCGCGCGGCTGGACCGCGTCCCGGGAGTCCTCGCTGACCGCGAAGCGGAAGCCCTGCACCTCGCCGTCCGCCGGGCGGGCCGTGGACGGGCCCTCGGTGGCGTACGTCCAGTGGTCGCCGTCCCGCTCCCAGAAGGACCAGTAGCGGTACCCGGCGGCCTGTGCCGGTCCGGCGCCCGCCACCAGGGCGCACACGGCGGCGAGCAGCAGCGCGGCCAGGGCGCGGACGCGGCCGGTCACGGCTGCCGTCCCGTCCGCCGACGGGCCGCCAGCAGCGCACCGCCGCCGACGACCACGACGGCGCCGACGCCGCCGGCGATCCAGGCGGTGGTGTGCCCGTCCCCGCCGTCGCCGTCCGTCGTCCCGGGCGCGCCGGCCGGCCCGGTCGCCGCCGGGGCCGGACCGGTGGCGTCCAGCTCGGCGACCAGGTCGACGCCGCCGAAGTCGCGCGGGTCGGTGCCGGTGGCGTGGGCGGCGAAGACCAGCTGGGCCCAGGCGGCGGGGCCGCTCTTCTCGGCCCACGCCGCGGCGTGCTCCTCCAGCCACCGCAGCGGCGTGCGTGCCGCCTCGGGGCCGCCCTGCGCGGCCAGGGCGACCACCGCGTCGGCGGTGTTGCCGTAGTCGGGCTGGTCGTCGGCGCCGGGCAGCGCGGAGGTCAGGTGGCCGGTGGCGGCGACGGCGCGCGCGAGGTACGCGGCACCGTTCGCGGCGGCCCGGGCCGGGGTCGCCGTGCCGGAGCCGGAGCAGGTCGTGCTCGCGGGTCCGGTGCCGGCCTCGGCGGCCAGGCCCTGGCCGAGCGCGGCGACCACCGCGGCGGCCGTGGCGTCGGCGTTGGCCGTGAGCGTGCCCTTCTTGTCGGGCTGGTAGGCGAACGCGCCCCCGTCGTCGCCGGAGCACGGCAGGGCGAACGCCAGCAGCGCGTCGTACGGGGACGTGCCGTCCTTCACCACCGCGTCGGGTTTCTCGCCGACGGCGGCCAGGGCGCCGACGACGAGGGAGGTGGAGTTGGCGTCGCTGGGATCGCCGGGGGTGTAGCCCCAGCCGCCGTCCTCGTTCTGCACGGACTTCAGCCAGGTCACCGCCTTGCCGGTGGCCGCCTCGTGACCGCCGAGCGCGGCGAGGGCCTGCACGGCGGCGGCCGTGCTGTTGGTGTCCACGGCGGTCCTGTCGTCGCAGGCGGCCGAGGGCTCGGCGCGGTAGGCCGCGAAGGCACCGTTCGCGCACTGCTGCCCGGCCAGCCAGGACACGGCCTGTGCGGCGGGCCGCACGCCCACCGTGTGCTGCGCGAGCAGGGCGAGGGACTGCCGCCACACGCCGTCGTAGGTCGGGTCGGTGCTGCCGTACAACCCGGCGGGACGCGCGGGTGCCGTGGAGGCGGACGGCGACGGTGTGGCGGCGACGGCACTGGCCGGGGCCCCGATCACGGCGGCGACGGCGGCCAGGGCCGCGGCGCTGCGGCGTATGTTCACGATCGGCGGATGCCTTCCCCTGCGGGGAGCCGGACAGCAGGGGACATCCCCGGCGGCTCGGCTCCGTATTCCTCGACGGTGCCGTGCGGCGGCGGCTGCCGCGCACGTGAGCCGGTCACGCCGGCGTCCGGGGCATTCCGGCTCACCGCCCTGCGCGGGCGGCTCACGGTTGCGGGTCAGCGCCGGATTTTCACCGGCTTCCCCCCGAACAGGCGTGATGCGACCGGGCCACTTTACCGGCCCCGGGGCCGGGGCCCGCTCGGTGTCCGGGGCGGACGCGGACACGGGCGAGAACTTCGTTCGGAAAATCCCGTTTGAGGGGTTCCCTCCTGAGATGTGAGGACTAGTATGAGAAGTGCCTACGAGGCGAGTGAGGGAGTTCGACCGGAGTAGCCGACTTGGGCGTGACGCCGCAAGGCATCCGCCGAGGCCGACGTCGACGGTCGGGCTGAGAGGCCGGAAGGTTGGGAGACCGGAAGGCGACCCCCATCACCTGATCCGGACAATGCCGGCGAAGGGAACCCGTCTCGTAGGTTTTTCGTGCCCCGGGACTCCGGCGTGTCGCGCCCGCGGATCTTCCCCGCACAGTCGCACAGTCCTCCGCGTGCCCCACGGTGCCTGCGGCCGCAGCGGCGTCAGTCCTCCGGCTCCAGCAGCCGGCAGGCCGTGGCCACGTCCGTGCGGACCTGCGCGATCGAGGCGCGCCCGGACAGCCAGGCGATCAGGGCCGAGTGCCAGGTGTGCGCCACCACCCGCACCGCGGACAGCTGCGCGGGCGCCGGCTCCGGTTCGCCCATCGCGTCCAGGATGATCGCCACGGTCAGGCGGGTGACCTGGTCCACCTCCTGGCTCACGCTGCGGTCCGCGAAGGTCAGGGCACGCACCATGGCCTCCGCCAGCCGCGGCTCGCGCTGCAGCGCCCGGAAGGCGCCCATCAGCGTCTGCGCGACCCGCTCCGCCGGGCCCTCGCCGGCCGGCGGCTGGCGCTGCAGCGTGCCGTGCATCCGCTCCAGCTGGTCCTGCATCATCGCGACCAGCAGATGCACCTTCGACGGGAAGTACCGGTACAGCGTGCCCAGCGCCACCTGCGAGGACTCCGCGACCTCCCGCATCTGCACCGCCTCGTAGCCGCCCCGGCAGGCCAGCTGCGTGCCGGCGCGCAGAATGCGGCGACGGCGCTCTGCCTGCCGCTCTGCGGCGGTCGGCGGCTTGGCGTGCGCAGGCATGGGTCCTGCTCCGTTACGGTCGGTGAAGAACGGGTGGTCGGACGGTACCGCAGGGTGCCGGGCGCCGTGGCGGCCGTGGCGCGAATCACCCGATCCACTGCTCACAGCGGGGCTACCTGCCGGTAGATTCAGAGCCTCCGGAACGATCAAGTCTGAAACTTGTTCTAGATTAGCGTCCCCGCGTACCCTGCGCGGGGCAGTGCAGTCAGAAGGGGGCCCCGGAGTGACCGCTGAGGCCAGTCAGGCGGGTTCCCCCGCGGACCTCGCCGCGGACGGCGAGCGACCGCTCACCGTCGCACTCCTCACCTACAAGGGAAACCCGTTCTGCGGTGGCCAGGGCGTCTATGTCCGCCATCTCTCCCGCGAGCTGGCCCGCCTCGGCCACCGGGTGGAGGTGATCGGCGCCCAGCCCTATCCCGTGCTCGACGAGGACGAGGACTACCCGGGCTCGCTGCGCCTGACCGAGCTGCCCAGCCTCGACCTGTACCGGCAGCCCGACCCCTTCCGCACCCCGAAGCGCGAGGAGTACCGCGACTGGATCGACGCGCTCGAGGTCGCCACCATGTGGACCGGCGGCTTCCCCGAGCCGCTCACGTTCTCCCTGCGCGCCCGCCGCCATCTGCGTGCCCGGCGCGGCGAGTTCGACGTCGTCCACGACAACCAGACGCTCGGCTACGGCCTCCTCGGCGACATCGGCGCCCCGCTGGTCACCACCGTCCACCACCCCATCACCGTGGACCGGCAGCTGGAGCTGGACGCCGCCGAGACCCGGCAGCGGCGCTGGTCGGTCAAGCGCTGGTACGCCTTCACCCGTATGCAGAAACGTGTCGCGCGCCGGCTGCCGTCCGTGCTCACCGTCTCCGGCACCTCCCGGCAGGAGATCGTCGACCACCTCGGTGTGCGCCCCGACCGCATCCACGTCGTCCACATCGGCGCCGACACCGGCCTGTTCTCCCCCGATCCGTCGGTGCGTCAGGTACCGGGCCGGATCGTCACCACCTCCAGTGCCGACGTACCCCTCAAGGGCCTGGTGTACCTGGTCGAGGCGCTCGCGAAGGTGCGCACCGAACACCCCGACGCGCACCTCGTCGTCGTCGGCAAGCGCGCCGAGGACGGACCGGTCGCCCAGGCCGTCGAACGCCTCGGTCTCGAGGGAGCCATACGTTTCGTCAAGGGCATCTCCGACGCCGAACTGGTCGACCTGGTGCGCTCCGCCGAAGTGGCCTGCGTGCCGTCGCTGTACGAGGGTTTCTGCCTGCCCGCCGCCGAGGCCATGGCCACCGGCACCCCGCTGGTCGCCACCACCGGCGGCGCGATCCCCGAGGTCGCCGGACCCGACGGCGAGACCTGCCTGGCGGTGCCGCCCGGCGACTCCGGCGCCCTGGCCGCCGCGCTGGGCCGGCTCCTCGGCGACGAGGAGCTGCGTCGCCGTCTCGGACACGCGGGCCGTGAGCGGGTGTTGCGCCACTTCACCTGGGCACGGGCCGCCGAGGGCACCGTCGCCCACTACCGCGAGGCCATCGCCCGCGCCGCGGGCTCCCGTCGTTCCCCGGCCGCCGGCCGTACGCCGGCCCCGGCTCCCGGCCGCCCGGCGGCCTCCCCGAGTGTTGCGTCCGCGTCACCGACGAGCCTCGCTCCCGCGGCCGCAGACGACGTCTACTCCGAAAGCAGGGCCACGTGCTGACCGTCGACTTCTCCCGGTTCCCGCTCGCGCCCGGTGACCGCGTCCTGGACCTCGGCTGCGGTGCCGGCCGGCACGCCTTCGAGTGCTACCGGCGCGGTGCGCGCGTGGTGGCACTGGACCGCAACGGCGAGGAGATCCGCGAGGTCGCCAAGTGGTTCGCGGCGATGGAGGAGGCCGGCGAGGCACCCGCCGGCGCCACCGCCACCGCCATGGAGGGCGACGCCCTCGCCCTGCCCTTCCCCGACGAGTCCTTCGACGTCGTCATCATCTCCGAGGTGATGGAGCACATACCCGACGACAAGGGCGTGCTCGCCGAGATGGTCCGCGTGCTCAAGCCCGGCGGGCGCATCGCCATCACCGTGCCCCGCTACGGCCCGGAGAAGGTCTGCTGGGCGCTGTCCGACGCCTACCACGAGGTCGAGGGCGGCCACATCCGCATCTACAAGGCCGACGAACTGCTGGCCAAGATCCGCGAGGCGGGCCTGCAACCGTACGGCACGCACCACGCGCACGCCCTGCACGCCCCCTACTGGTGGCTGAAGTGCGCGTTCGGCGTCGACAACGACAAGGCGCTGCCGGTGCGCGCGTACCACAAGCTGCTGGTCTGGGACATCATGAAGAAGCCGCTGGCCACCCGCCTGGCCGAGCAGGCCCTCAACCCGCTGATCGGCAAGAGCTTCGTGGCGTACGCGACCAAGCCCAAGCTGCCGCGGGCGGCCGCCGCGTGACCACGCCCCGCACGCAGCACCTGGTCCTGCCCGGTGTCCTCACCGCCGGGCAGGCCGCCGCGACCGTGCGCGGCATCCTCGGCGTCCAGCGCGAGGACGGCGCCATCCCCTGGTTCCGCGGGCACCACCTGGACCCCTGGGACCACGTCGAGGCGGCGATGGCCCTGGACACGGCCGGTGAGCACGAGGCCGCCGAACGCGCCTACGCCTGGCTGGCACGCCATCAGCTCCCGGACGGCTCCTGGTACGCGGCCTACGCCGACGGCGCCCACGACGACGTCACCGACCGCGCCCGGGAGACCAACTTCGTCGCCTACGCCGCCGTCGGGGTGTGGCACCACTACCTGTGCACCGGCGACGACGCCTTCCTGGAGCGGATGTGGCCCGTGGTGTACGCGGCCGTGGAGTTCGTGCTGCGGCTGCAGCAGCCCGGCGGGCAGATCGGCTGGAAGCAGGAGGACGACGGCACCCCCGTCGCCGACGCCCTGCTGACCGGGTGCTCCTCCGTCCACCACGCGCTGTGCTGCGCGCTGGCCATCGCCGAACAGCTGGAGGAACCCCAGCCGGACTGGGAGCTGGCGGTGGGCGCGCTGCGCCACGCGATCCGCCGGCACCCGGAGCGCTTCCTGGACAAGGACCGCTATTCGATGGACTGGTACTACCCGGTCCTCGGCGGCGCGCTGACCGGCGCGGAGGCCAAGGAACGCATCGAGGAGCGCTGGGACCGGTTCGTGGTGCCCGGCCTCGGGGTGCGCTGCGTGACGCCCAACCCATGGGTGACCGGCGGCGAGTCCGCCGAACTCGCCCTGACCCTGTGGGCGGTGGGGGAGTCCGACCGGGCCCTGCAGGTGCTGCAGTCCATCCAGCACCTGCGCGACGACGACAGCGGCCTGTACTGGACGGGCTACGTCTTCGAGGACGATGCCGTCTGGCCCCGCGAACTGACCGCGTGGACCGCCGGATCGCTGCTGCTGGCCGTCGCCGCGCTCGGCGGGCACGAACCCACCTGCACCGTCTTCTCCGCGGACCGCCTGCCCCGAGGACTGGACGCGGACTGCTGCTGACGGCCGCGCACGCCCCGCGCCCGTGACCGTCCCCCGCGGGCGTCCGCCGGTGCGTCCCCGAACGGGCGCCCGCCGGCGCCACGGAAGGTGACGTCCGTACCACACCCGGTGGGCGGTTTCGGTGCCGCCCGGCAGGTCAACCCGGATCGACGGAACGCATCCGGTACCACCTGACCGGGAGGACACCGTGCCCGTACCGATACGGCGCCTCGCGGTGGCACTCACCCTGTGCTGCGCCCTGCTCGCCGGCTCCGCCGGGGCGGCGACCGCACACGGCGACGGGCCGCACGGCGTGCCGGCCGCGACGGCCGTCGCCGCGGAGCCCAGCCCCAGCACCTCGCAGGAGCGGCAGAAGTTCGCCAAGACCCGGTTCGTGGCCAACGCGGCGCTCGCCGCCGGGGCCACCTACCAGTGGATCTGGAAACCGTACAAGGAAGGCAAGTTCAAGAAGGGCGCACCGCACCGCAGGGTCACCCTCGTCAAGGCCGCCCTGGCCGGCGCCTTCGCCTACAACCGGCTCAAGGCGGCCGTGCACAATGCCCAGGGCGACCCCACGCTGTCCAAGGCGCTCGCCCCGTTGAACACGGCCATCGCCGGACTGAAGGACCTGCCGGCCAAGCTCCGCAAGGGAGACGGCTCGGCCGCCGGCGCCTTCAACGACACCATCAACAAGGTGAAGGAGGCGGGCAGAAGCGCGGGCGCCCCGGTCAAGGACAAGGTGCCCAAGCCCTCCGAGCTGAGGAGCGGCTCGTAGGGCACGGCCCCGGCGCGCGGGCGGTACGGCGACGGCCCCCCGCCCGCCGGGGCGAGGGGCCGTCGGACCGCGACCGGGGCGAAGCCTCAGCCGCGCTGGATGTTCGACGTGTCCTGCAGGACGCCGCGCCGGCCGTCCTGCATCTCGGTCAGCAGGCCCTGGCCGCGCTGATCCACCGCCAGGTACCACACACCCGGCGAGAGTTCGGCGATCGGCGTGGGCGAGCCGTCCTCGGCGTACAGCGGCCGCGGCGCCGGCACCGCGAACCAGAACGGCGAGAAGGGCGTCGTGGCCTGCTGCGGCTGAGCGGCACCGTAGGGGTTCGGCTGCACCTGCCCGCCGTACGACGACTGCGGGCCGCCCGGGTAGCCGTACCCGCCCTGCGCCCCCTGCACGGCGTACGGCTGCGGCGCGGCCGGCCGGGGCGCCGGGATCAAGGAGGCCCGCAGCGCCGGGACCAGCGGGCCGGCGACGCACCCCGCGGCCACCACGAGCGCGGCGATGAAACCGAGCATCAGCCCGCTGCCGGCACCGACCGAGCTGGGGACGTCCACCAGCTCCCAGAAGAGCACCCACGCCGACAGGATCGTGAACGACGTGCCCACGGCGCCCGGATCCAGACCGAGCACCTTGCGCGGCCGGGGCAGCAACCGGTTGACGACGACCAGCGCGGCACCGATCACACCGCCCATGTAGACACCCAGGCCCAGACCGAGCCCGTCCCAGGCGTTCCCGCTGATGCTCGTGTCGTACAGGTCGAGGAACGACGCGATGAACAGCAACACCGCTGCTACGATCACCACGCCGTCGCCCCGAGTGAGGGAGCGGATATTCACGTCAGGTCCTTCATAGGTCGTCTCGTCGGTACGTCGTCGGAGGCGTCGCTGTCACCGCGGTGCTCGCTGGAGCGCCGGCGGGAAGCGCGGGGTGACCCTCGTCGTACAACGGGAACCCTACCGTCCGCCGGACCTGGCTGTCCGTCGCCGACGGCACGCCGGTCAGGACTCGCGCAGGAACGCCACGATTCCTTCGGAGATCCCCTCCGCCGCCTGCTGCCGCCAGGAGCCGCTGGTGAGACGGGCGGCATCGGCGGCGTCGCGCATGTTGCCGCACTCGATGAACACCTTCGGAACCGTTGACAGATTGAGACCGCCCAGGTCTCCGCGTGTGACCAGACCGGTGCCGCCGCCGAGGTAGTTGGCGGGCGGCTCGCCGGTCACCCGGACGAAACTGCCCGCGATGCTCGCACCGAGCCGGCGGGAGGCGGCGGCGATCGGACGGGTGTCGGCGGCGCCGGCGTGCACGGCCGCCGGCAGGATCACGTGGAAGCCGCGGTTGCCGGGCGCCGAGCCGTCCGCGTGCAGGGAGATCGCCGCGTCGGCGTGCGCCTCGTTGCCGATCCGGGCGCGCTCGTCCACGCACGGGCCCCAGGCGCGGGTACCGGTGTCGTGGGTCAGTTCGACGGTGGCGCCCTGCTGCTGCAGCAGGGTCCGCAGCCGGTGCGCCAGGTCCAGGGTGAACGAGGCCTCCGGGTAGCCGTCGTCGGTCTCGGTGCCGGTGGTGTCGCACTCCTTGTGCCCGGTGCCGATGTCCACCTGCCGGTTGATCTCGGCGGTGTGCTGCGCGTTGCCCGGGTTGTGCCCCGGGTCGATGACGACCACCCGGCCCCGCAGCGGACCGGAGGCCGGCGTGCCCGCGTCCGTGCCCTTGCCGTCGTCCACGGACGACGACGGCGACGGCGAGGCGGAGCTGTGCGCGGCGGGGGAGTGGGACGCGGGGGCGGAGGAGTGCGTCACCGCTGCCGCGCCCGTGCGGTCCGGCCGCGCGTCGGGGCCGCCTCCGAAGGCGCCCACCGCCGTGTAGGCGAGCCAGCCCAGCAGGGCGCCGCTCACCAGGGCACCGGCGACGACCACCGGCGCACGACGCGACCGGCCGGGCCGGCGCTCGGGCTGCGGGGGAGGGAACTCGGGACCTGTGTACGACACGGGGCGAGCCTAGCCGTGCGCGGCGGACGCCGTGCCGGTACGGCGCAGCACCCGCAGCGATCCGGTCACCGACACCTCGGTGAACTCCCCGGATTCCACAGCCCGCAGATACACCCGGTAGGGGGCCTGCCCGGTGAACTCGTCCACCGGGTCCGGGAACACGTCGTGGATGACCAGCAGCCCGCCCGGCGCCACATGCGGTGCCCAGCCCGCGTAGTCGGCGCCGGCGTGCTCGTCGGTGTGACCGCCGTCGATGAACACCAGCCCGAGCGGGGCGTTCCACAGTGCGGCGATCTGCGGCGAACGCCCGACCAGCGCCACCACGTGCTCCTCCAGGCCCGCCTTGTACAGGGTGCGCCGGAAGGTGGGCAGCGTGTCCATCAGTCCGACCTCGGGGTCGACCGTCTCCGGGTCGTGGTACTCCCAGCCGGGCTGCTGTTCCTCGCTGCCCCGGTGGTGGTCGACGGTGAGCGCGGTGACGCCGGCCCGGCGGGCCGCGTCGGCCAGCAGGATCGTGGACCGCCCGCAGTAGGTGCCCACTTCGAGCAGGGGCAGCCCCAGCCGGCCGGCCTCGTCCGCCGCCGCGTACAGCGCCAGCCCCTCGTCGGTGGGCATGAACCCTTTCGCGGCCTCGAAAGCGGCCAGGACGTCGGGCTGCGGCACCGCGGGCATGGGGGTCCTTCCGGTCGTACGGGCCTTCAGGCCGCCCATGCTGCCGCACCCCCGGGCGACGCGGGCGACCGGGGGTGCGGTGGCACAGCTTGCGGCACGCGGCCGAAGGGGTACCGGATCAGGCGGTGACCGTCTCGCCCGGCAGGCACAGGTCCAGCTCGACCGCGCGGTCGTCGCCGCCGTGGGTGGCCGCCGAGGCGTGCGGGCCGTGCCCGGCGGCGCGGACGGCCAGCACGTACGGGCCCTGGCCCGGCACCGCGAGACGGTAGCTGCCGTCCTCCGCCGACCATGTGGCGCCCGCCTGACGGCCCCGCCGGTCGATCAGGGT
The DNA here is from genome assembly GCF_045209695.1 of Streptomyces thermoviolaceus. Taxonomy (NCBI): domain Bacteria; kingdom Bacillati; phylum Actinomycetota; class Actinomycetes; order Kitasatosporales; family Streptomycetaceae; genus Streptomyces; species Streptomyces thermoviolaceus. The sequence continues at coordinate 4,398,273 of NZ_CP109280.1, forward strand.
CACCTTGGCCCGGGCCACCGGCGTGCCATGGGCGTCCAGCACCCGCCCGCGGAACCCGCGCAGCGTCTCCTCGGCACCGGCCGGATCCGGCTGCGCGGCACCGGCCAGGGCGGCCTCGGCGCGGGCCAGGTTGTCCTCCTCCTGGCTGCTGGCGCGCAGCTGCGAGGTGCGGCTCGGCCGGGGCAGGCACAGGGCGAGGACCAGGCCGACGGCGACGGCGGCGGTGGCGATCAGGAAGGACACCCGGAAGCCGCGCATGGTCGGCACCGCCACCCCGCCCACGGTGTGCGCGGTGTTGGCCAGCACCATGCCGATCACGGCGCTGGACACCGAGGTGCCGATGGACCGCATCAGGGTGTTCAGCCCGTTGGCGGCGCCGGTCTCCGCGGGCGGGACCGCGCCGACGATGAGCGCGGGCAGCGACGAGTAGGCCAGGCCGATGCCGGCGCCGAGGACCACCGAGGTGATCACCGTCTGCCAGGCGGCGCTCATCAGACCGAGGCCGCCGCCGTAGCCGGCCGCGATGACCAGCAGACCGGTGATCAGCGTCACCTTCGGGCCGTACCGGGCGGACAGGCGGGCGTAGACCGGCGCGGTGAACATCATCGTCAGGCCCAGCGGGGCCACGCACAGGCCCGCCACCACCATGGACTGTCCCAGGCCGTAGCCGGTGGACGCGGGCAGCTGCAGCAGCTGGGGCAGGACGAGGGAGACGACGTAGAAGGCGACGCCCACCATGATCGAGGCGAGGTTGGTGAGCAGCACCTCGCGGCGGGCGGTGGTGCGCAGGTCGACGAGCGGGGCGGCGGTGCGCAGCTCCAGCAGGCCCCACAGCAGCAGCACCACGACCGCGGCGCCGAACAGGCCCAGGGTGGTGCCGGACGACCAGCCCCAGTCGCTGCCCTTGGTCACGGGCAGCAGGAGCAGCACCAGGCCGGCGGACAGGCCGAGCGCGCCCAGCAGGTCGAAGGAGCCCTGGGCGCGCATCGGGGACTCGGGGACGATCAGCAGGGTGAGGACGACGGCGAGGACACCGAGCCCGGCGGCGCCGTAGAACAGGGCGTGCCAGTCGGTGTTCTGGGCGACCAGGGCGGCGGCGGGCAGCGCCAGTCCGCCGCCCACGCCTATGGAGGAACTCATCAGCGCCATCGCGGAGCCGAGCCGCTCGCGCGGGAGCATGTCACGCATCAGGCCGATGCCCAGGGGAATGGCGCCCATGGCGAAGCCCTGCAGCGTGCGGCCCACGATCATGGGGAGCAGCGCGCTGGTGAGCGCGCTGACGACGGCGCCGATCACCATCACCGCGAGGCTCAGGGTGAGCATGCGGCGCTTGCCGTACAGGTCGCCGAGGCGGCCCATGATCGGCGTGGCCACGGCGCCCGAGAGAAGGGTGGACGTCAGGACCCAGGTGGCGTTGCTGGGCGAGGTCTGCAGCAGCTGCGGCAGGTCCTTGACCACCGGGACGAGCAGGGTCTGCATCACTGCGACAACGATGCCCGCGAAGGCGAGAACGGGGACGACGGCCCCGCTCGCAGGCTTCCCGGGCCGACTGGTCGTCGTGAGCGTCATGTAGGTGTGGCCTCCAGGCCGTGACGGTCGATACGTGGTCGTCCGCGCCATCCGCGCGGGTTGAGCGCCTGGTGAACCTCGGCGTCCGAGGTGGCTATTCCGGCGCTTTGCCGTGCTCTTCGATTCTTGACCCTTCCTAGAACATCTGAGGGGGCGTCAGGGGGTGTTCCGGGGTGAGCGGGCGGCGCGTGGGTGGTGAACGGACGTGTCGCGTCCGGTAGTTGAGCAATGTCGAGGGCTTCGGTGCGGCATGGGGGCGCCTCCGGTGCCGCGTGGACAGTCCCGTCGGTGCGGCGGGAAAAGTGCCTTCGGCGTCGCCCGTCCCGCCGCCTGCACGGCCGTCGGGGCGAAGCGTGCGGCGTCGTGCAGCGGGGGCCGGGGTGATGGCCGCCGGGTGCCCGCCGTCGCCCGTCACACGGCCGGACAGCGCCCCGGACACACCCCCGCACACCGGCCGTGACCTGGGCGTTCGCCGTGTCTGCGGCTAGCGTTGCGGCACACGGCGGGCCCGGGGGCGGCCCGCGGAGAGGCGGGCCCGGGCCGGCCCGCGGAGAGGGGGGTGGCCGTGGACCGCGGCATCCGTGACATCGAGGACGTGCTCCGGCTGCTGGACGGCCTGTTCGCCCCGGACGCCGACCGCTGGACCGCCGGCGCGTCCGACTGGTGGGACCGCTTCTACAGCGACCGCGACCGGCCCGTGCCGTTCTTCGCCGCGAAGCCGGACGAGAGCCTCGCCGCCTGGCTCGAGCACGGCACGGTCGGCGGTCGCCGCGCCCTGGACCTGGGCTGCGGCCCGGGCCGCAACGCCGTGCACCTGGCCGCCCACGGATTCGCGGTGGACGGCGTCGACCTGTCGCCGGCCGCCCTGGCCTGGGCCCGGGACCGGGCGGACGAGGCGGGGGTCGAGGTGCGTCTGCTGTGCGGCGACGCCTTCGCGCTCGCACGCGACGAGCTGCGCGGACCGTACGACCTCGTCTACGACAGCGGCTGCTTCCACCATCTCCCGCCGCACCGCCGGATCAGCTACCTCGCCCTCGTCGACGACCTCCTCGCACCCGGCGGGCACCTCGCCCTGACCTGTTTCGCGGCCGGCGGCATGGGCAGCGACCTGTCCGACGCCGAGCTGTACCGCACCGGCCGGCTGCACGGCGGCCTCGCCTACCGCGCCGAGGACCTGCGCAGGATCTTCGCCTCGCTGACCGAGGTGGAGCTGCGGCGGATGCGCGAGGAACCGGAGGACGCCCCGTGCTTCGGCAAGGACTTCCTGTGGGCGGCACTGTTCCGCAGGCCCGCCGGGCGGGAGTGAGCGCCCGCAGCCCCGCGCGGCTCCGGCCGGGACGAGCGGCCTACAGCCACCCCTGCTGCCGGGCCTCCCGGACCGCCTCCATCCGGTTGCGGGTGCCGGTCTTGCCGATGGCCGAGGAGAGATAGTTCCGCACGGTGGACTCCGACAGATGCAGCCGGGCGGCGATGTCGGCGACCGTCGAGCCGTCCGCCGACGCCTTGAGCACATCGCACTCGCGCGCGGTGAGCGGGTTCGGGCCCGCGCTGAGCGCGGCCGCCGCGAGGGCCGGGTCCACCACCGTCTCCCCCGTCAGCACCCGGCGGATCGCCGCGGCCAGCTCCTCCACCGGACCGTCCTTGACGAGGAAACCGGCCGCGCCCGCCTCCATCGCGCGCCGCAGATAGCCGGGCCGGCCGAAGGTGGTGAGGATCAGCACCCGGCAGTCCGGGGCCTGTTCGCGCAGCTCGGCGGCGGCGTCCAGGCCGCTCATCCCCGGCAGCTCGATGTCCAGCAGCGCCACGTCGGGCCGGTGCGTCAGCGCCGCGTCCACGATCGCGTCGCCCGCCGACACCTGGGCGACGACCTCCATGTCCTCCTCCATGCCGAGGAGCAGGGCGAGCGCTCCCCGCATCATCCGCTGGTCCTCGGCGAGCAGAATCCGGATGGAGGCGGTGGGCCGGCGGTCCCGGGGCATCTCGTTCACGGCAGAAGGGTATGCGTCCGCCGGTCCTTACCGGCTGGTTCCGGCGCAGAGGCAGCCGCTCGGGAGAGTTCCAGGACCGTGGGGGAGGAAGCCAGGGGTGCGGGGGAGCAGAACAGGGGCGCGGCGCCCCCGTGAGGCGGGCCGACGCGGGGCCGCCGGTGCCGGCCGGTCGGCTCGCCGTCCCGTCCGCCGAGGCCGGCACCGGTGCGACGACCGACACCGGCGCGGGAGTCGGCGCTCAGGACGCGGCCGCAGCCGGCACCGCGGCCGGCCGCGCCGCCCCGGCCGCCGCCCCGGAGCCGGGGGAGGCCGCCACCTCCCCGTCGGTGGGCAGTTCCGCGGTGACCATGAACCCGCCGCGCGGTGCCGGACCGGTCCGCAGCGACCCGCCCGCCGCCGCCAGACGCTCGGTCAGCCCCTTCAGTCCGGTGCCGCCGACACCCCGCGCGGCCGCCGGCCGCCCGGCGGTGCCCGGTGCCGGGCCACCGTCGCCCGCGCCCGGTGTCGCACGGCCGCCGGTGTCCGGGACACCGCGGCCGTTGTCGGCGACGGTGAGACGGACCCGTTCGCTGCCTCCTGCGACGGTGATCTCGCAGCGGTCCGCCCCGCTGTGGCGCACGGCGTTGGTGACCGCCTCGCGCACCACCCAGCCCAGCAGCGCCTCGGTCTGCGGGGCCAGCGGCGGCCCGGAGCGGCGGACGACCGGCTCGATGCCGGCCGCCGTCAGCGCCGAACGCGCCCGGTCCAGCTCGGTGCTCAGACAGCCCTCGCGGTAGCCGGTGACCGCCTCCCGGATCTCGGTGAGCGCCTGTCGCCCGACCGACTCGATGTCGGAGATCTGCTCCAGCGCCGCCTGAAGGTCCCGGTCCGCCAGCCGCCGGGCCGCCTCCGACTTCACCACGATCACCGACAGCGTGTGCCCCAACAGGTCGTGCAGGTCCCGTGAGAACCGCAGCCGCTCCTCCTCCACCGCCCGCCGGGCCAGTTCCTCACGGGCGGCGCGCAGCTCCCGCACCGCCTCGCTCAGGCTCAGGATCGCGGCCGTCACCATGGTGGACAGCAGCGTGGCGTAGGCGACGTTGAAGCCGCTCCAGCCGTTGTGGACGGCGGAGACCGCGCCCGCGAGGACGGCCAGCGGAATCCCGGTCGCGCCCAGCCGGCGCCCGCGCACGGTCGCGCCGACGGCCAGCCCCAGCAGCGGGAAGAACAGCAGCCAGTTGCCGCCGTAGCCCAGGCCCAGCCCGGTGGTCGCCAGCCCCAGCAGCAGCAGTGCGACCCGGGTGGAGGTCGCCTCGCGGGTGCGCCGGTGGAAGGCGCGGAAGACGACGTACACGTACAACGAGGTGATGGCCAGCAGACCCAGCGCGCCGATCCACGGGGCGGGTGTCTTGCCCCGCAGCAGGTTCGACAGGGACCCCAGGCCCATCAGCAGCCACGGCAGCAGCGAGCAGCCGTTGGGCGGCGGCCCCGGAGTCTCGGGCACGTCCCCGGCCTCGCGGGCCGCTGCCCACTCGGCCCTCAGCCGCCGCCGGTTCGCCTTCCCGTACCGCTGCGCCTCCCGCGTGTCGCGCACCGCCTGCCGTATCCCGGCCGCCCGGACGGCCACGCGGCGCGACCAGCTCTTCCTCATCCGCTTCCCCTCGGTCGGTCCCCCGTGATGCAGCGGTACGACAACACGACAACACCACACGACAGCGTACGAACCGGACGCGGCAGCCGGCCCGTGTCAGCGGCTCGTACCGGCTCGTACCGGTTCGTACCCGGCTCCGTCCGCCACGCTACGCACGCGTGCCCGTCCGCGGCAGATGCGGTTGTACGGGCCCGGGCAGGACAAATGTCACGGTGCACGTCCCGATGCCGCGGTGCGCGCACGGGTGGTGCGGTGGGTGTACGGGTGCAGCGGTGGGCGTACGGATGTCGCGGAGGCGGAACGGCGGGACAGGGGAGACCCGGTCCGACGGCGCCGGCGCGACGGCGGCCCGTCCGTACCGCTCCTCCCGACCGCACGCCCTTCCCAAGGCGTGATCTTCGGGGTTAGACAGAGCCATGCCCATCGACGCAGCCACGGCCCTGGCAGCCCCGCCCCGCACCGAGGAGATCTCCTGGACCCGCAAGGACGTCCAGCTCTACCACCTCGGCATCGGCGCCGGCGTCCCCGCCACCGATGTCCGCGAACTGCGCTACACCCTGGAGAGCCGGCTGCAGGTCCTGCCGAGTTTCGCCACCGTCGCCGGTGCCCGCCCGCCCGGTGTGATCCGCGCCCTGTCCGTGCCCGGCGTCGACGTGGACCTCGCCCGCGTGCTGCACGGCGGCCAGACACTCACCGTGCACCGGCCCCTGCCCGTGCAGGGCACCGCGACCACCACCTCCCGTGTCACCGCCGTGTACGACAAGGGCACGGCGGCCGTCCTCCACCTGCGCACCGAGGCCGCCGACGCCGACGGCCCGCTGTGGACCGACGAGGCGCAGGTCTTCGTCCGCGGCGAGGGCGGCTGGGGCGGCGACCGCGGCCCCTCGGTGCGGGCGGCGGCACCGGCCGGCGAGCCCGCTCTGACCGTCGACCGGCCGGTCCGCGAGGACCAGGCGCTGCTCTACCGGCTCAGCGGCGACGACAACCCGCTGCACGCCGACCCGGAGTTCGCCCGCCGCGCCGGCTTCGACCGGCCCGTCCTGCACGGTCTGTGCACCTACGGCCTCACCCTCAAGACGGTCGTGGACCACCTGCTCGCCGGCGAGGCGACCCGGGTGCGCGGCTGTGCCGCCCGGTTCGCCGGCGTGGCGTACCCCGGGGAGACCCTGCGGATCCGCCTGTGGCCGGAAGAGCCAGGAAGACCGGACCGGCCGGACCGGCCGGAACAGCCGGACGGCACCGCCGCGCGGGCCGGGGCACCGCAGGGCGGCGGAACGGTCCGAGCCACGGTGACCGCGCTGGAACGGGACGAGGCGCCGGTGCTGGCGGACACGGTCGTGGAGTACGTCTGACGGGAAGACACAGGCCGCCGGACTGACGGGCAGCGGCCGGACGGAGACCGACCAGACGGTGACCGACCGACCAGACGGTGACCGACCGACCAGACGGTGACCGACCAGCGGGTGACCGACCGGATTACGGAGATCGGCCGGATCACGGAGATCGCCGCACAGACGAAAGGCCGGCCCACCCCCGTCCGAGGGGCGGGACGGCCTCACAGCCGTGCCGTCAGGCAGCAGCCGTCTCGGTCTCCTGCACCGGCTTGCGGTGACGGCCGCTCGGGGGCGTGTTGCCGTCCCGCGAGGAGCGCGGGCCACGGTGCTTGCCGCGGCCAGGGGCGTCCTGGGCCTCGGCAGGCAGCGGCGTCTGGCTCGTGCTGGCGTCGCTCATCGGAAGATTTCACCCCGTCAACATCATCTTCGTAACAGCCGGGCGAGTGTAACCGGCACACCTCGGGCGAAATCCAGCTGACCGTGTCAACCGGCACGAACTGTTATCTCCTTGCCGTTGAGGCGTCATCCGCCCGTCATCCGGCCGGTCGTCGCCGCCTGTTGCAGGGAGACGGGACGCGGCGCGGCGGGCTCCATGACGCCCGGTCCGGCCTGAGGGGAACGGTCCGTGTCCGTGAACACGGAAGAGGACACACCCGACCGCGGTGCATCGCCGGTGTCGGACCTCGCCTGTGGAACGACGCGTTCGAAGAGCGCCGCGGTTCCCGGCACCCGCTCGAAAACCGGCCCGCCGAGGCGGGATGCGCCCGGCCCCGGGGTGATGTCGACCGGCGGGCCGGCGGGCCCGGGTCTGTGCGCGGCGTGCGCGTGTCGGGCGTGCGCGTGCGGGGCGCCGACGGGGAGACCGGTGCCGGGCGGCGGTCCGGCGGCCGTACGGTCCGGGCCGTCCGGTGACCCGCCACCGGACGCCGTCGGGCCGCCGCCCCGGGACGCGGGCCCGTTCCGGAAAGCCTGCCCGCCCGGCCCGCCGCCGTGCGGTGCCGGGCCCGCCGCATCCGGCAGCCGGGGCACATGGTCGCCCCGGGCGACCTGGACGACCCGGGTCACGCGCGGCGCCGCGGGCTCGCGTGCGGGCGGCCTGAGGCGGGCCACCCCGCAGGGCACCGCGTCCGTGACGCACGGCAGCCACAGCTCGCCGTCCTCCGTCCACACCCCCGTGCCCGTCAGCCAGCCCTCGGGTGCGGGCAGATGACGCAGCCGGCGTTCGGCGGGCCGCCACACGGCGATCCAGCTGCCGAACGGCCCGTCGCAACGCAGGGCCACCGCACAGTGCTCGGGGGTGAGCGCCTGCCCGGGCTGGATCGCGAACGGGGTCAGGGTGCAGTCGGACGGGTGCAGGCACTCCGGGAAGCGGACCGGCAGGGTGCTGCCCAGCACCCCCCACCCCAGACGCTCCCGCCCCGGACTGGGGGCGTCCGAGGAGATGAGCAGCAGGCCGCTGTCCGGGTCGGCGAGCAGCAGCCGGTCGTCGCTGTGCGGGGCGATCTGCAGCAGCGGCGAGACGGCGCCGCCGTTGTCCAGGTCCACCACCACCGCCTTGGTGTGCCCCTCGGCCTGCCGGTCCAGGGCCAGCAGCCGGCCGGAACGGTCCAGCCAGGCGCCGCCCGAGCAGTGGCCCGGCACCTCGGCCAGGTGCTCGGGTCCGAAGGTGCCGCCGGCCACCTGCCACACCGCCGCCGAGTGCGGGCCGACCGCGAGGGCGTACGCCCGCTCGCCGCCGGGCGCGGGCGGCAGCAGCCGCAGCCGGGTGCCCTGCGGGCATTCGACCGCGCCCAGCGGAACCTCACCGGTGCCGGGGCCGGCCGGATACAGCAGGGAGAAGGTGTGCCGGCCGGCGATCAGCCGCCGGACGAGGACCCGGCCGTCGCTCATCGGCTGCACCTCGGTGCCGGGCTCCTCGGGCTGGTGGCCGGGCAGCGGCACCGCGTACGGCTCCGGGCCGTCCAGCGTCCAGCGCTCCGGGTACCAGGAGTCGCCGCTGCGGGCGAGCCGGGCGGCGTAGGCACCGTCCGCCGTGATCGTGCAGGCCGCCGGCGGTCCGTCGGCCCGTGCACCGGCCGCCGGGGGCGGGGGACCTCCCTGCCCGGACGTCTGTCCGGACGTCGCACCGGACCCCGGAGCGGTACGGAGTGTCATCACTCGCTCACCTCCGGTGAGGACGCTAGTTTTCGGTCGCACACACGGAGGACCGGCGGGCGGGTGCTTCACACATACGGGTGGCCGCGGAACGATTCTGTGGAAGAAATCAGGACAGATGTGCGGCGAAGACCGGCACGGGTGTGCGGGGCGCGGCGGTGGCCGCGGCGGGTCACCGGCAGCGGTTCAAGCAGGCCGGACACCCGGGTAGCCTTGCACTCGTGCCCCGTCTGTCTGAAGTCATCGCCGCGCTGGAAGATCTGTGGCCCGCCGAGCGTGCCGAGTCCTGGGACGCGGTCGGCACCGTCGTCGGCGACCCCGACCAGCAGGTCACCCGCGTGCTGTTCGCCGTGGACCCGGTGCAGGAGATCGTCGACGAGGCGGTGAAGCTGGGCGCCGATCTGCTCGTCACCCACCATCCGCTCTTCCTGCGCGGCACGACCACGGTGGCGGCCTCCACGTTCAAGGGCCGCGTGGTGCACACGCTCATCAAGAACGACATCGCCCTGCACGTGGCCCACACCAACGCCGACACCGCCGACCCGGGGGTCAGCGACGCCCTGGCCGGCGCGCTGGACCTCAGGGTCGTCCGGCCGCTCGTCCCGGACCCCACCGACCCGGCGGGCCGCCGCGGACTGGGCCGGGTCTGCGAGCTCGACCACCCGCTGACCGTGCGGGAACTGGCCGACCGGGCCGCCGCCCGCCTGCCCGCCACCGCGCAGGGCATCCGCGTGGCCGGCGACCCCGAGGCCGTCGTGCGCACGGTCGCCGTCAGCGGCGGCGCCGGCGACAGCCTCTTCGACGCCGTCCGCGCCGCGGGCGCCGATGCCTTCCTCACCGCGGACCTGCGCCACCACCCCGCCTCGGAGGCGGTCGCCCACAGCGGGCTGGCGCTGCTCGACGCGGCGCACTGGGCCACCGAATGGCCCTGGTGCGAGCTGGCCGCCGCCCAGCTCGACGAGATCTCCGACCGGCACGGATGGGACCTGCGGGTCCATGTCTCCAGCACGGTCACCGACCCCTGGACCGCCCACGCGGCGTCCAGCACCACCGACGATTCCCTGGGAGCCCCGAACTGAACGCCGCGCCCGCCGACCAGATCCGTCTCCTCGACGTCCAGGCCCTCGACGTCCGCCTGCAGCAGCTGGCGCACAAGCGGAAGTCGCTGCCCGAGCACGCCGAGATCGACGCGTTGAACCGCGACCTGACGCAGCTGCGCGACCTGCTCGTGGCGGCGCAGACCGAGGAGAGCGACTGCGCCCGCGAGCAGGCCAAGGCCGAGCAGGACGTGGACCAGGTGCGCAAGCGTGCCGCCCGCGACCAGCAGCGCCTGGACTCCGGCGCGGTCACCTCGCCCAAGGACCTGGCCAACCTCCAGCACGAGCTCGCCTCCCTCGCCAAGCGACAGGGCGACCTGGAGGACGTCGTCCTGGAGGTGATGGAGCGCCGTGAGTCCGCGCAGCAGCGCGTCGCCGAACTCACCGAGCGCGTCGCCTCCGTGCAGGCCAAGGTCGACGACGCCGCCGCCCGGCGGGACACGGCCCTGCAGGAGATCGACGCCGAGGTCGCCTCGGTGACCAAGGAGCGCGAGGTCGTCGCGGGCACCGTCCCCGCCGACCTGCTCGGGCTGTACGACAAGCTGCGCGCGCAGCAGGGCGGCATCGGCGCGGCCAAGCTGTACCAGCGCACCTGCCAGGGCTGCCGCCAGGAGCTGGCCATCACCGAGCTGAACGAGGTCCGTGCCGCCGCCCCCGACGCGGTCGTCCGGTGCGAGAACTGCCGCCGCATCCTGGTGCGCACCGCCGAGTCGGGCCTGTAGGAGCGGCGGGGATGCGGGAGTTCGTGGTCGAGGCCGACGGCGGATCGCGCGGCAACCCGGGGCCCGCGGGCTACGGGGCCGTGGTCCGGGACGCGGCGACCGGGGAGACCGTGGCGGAGGCCGCCGCGTACCTGGGTGTGGTCACCAACAACGTCGCCGAGTACCGCGGCCTGCTGGCCGGGCTGCGCGCGGCGCACGACCTGGACCCGCAGGCGACGGTGCACGTCCGCATGGACTCCAAGCTCGTCGTGGAGCAGATGACGGGCCGCTGGCGGATCAAGCACCCGGACCTCAAGCCGCTCGCGGCCGAGGCGGCCCGCATCTTCCCGCGCGAGCGCGTCACCTACGAGTGGGTGCCGCGCGACCGCAACAAGCACGCCGACCGCCTGGCCAACGAGGCCATGGACGCGGGCAGCCGAGGCGAGACCTGGTCCCCGCCGGCAACGACGAAACAGGTGGATCCCTCACCGGCGGACACGGCCGCCCCCGAGGAGACGCGTACCGCCGGCACGTCCGCCGACCGCGACGTCCGAGCGGCCCGCACCGTCGCCTCCCCCGGGTGGGCGCCCGCCGACCTCGGCGCGCCCGCCACCTTCGTCCTGCTGCGGCACGGCGAGACCCCGCTCACCCCGCAGAAGCGGTTCTCCGGCAGCGGCGGCAGCGACCCGTCCCTGTCCGCGATCGGCCGCGAACAGGCGGAGAAGACCGCGGCGGCGCTGGCCCGGCGCGGCACCATCCAGGCCGTCGTCGCCTCCCCGATGGCCCGCACCCGCGAGACCGCCGGCATCATCGCCGACCGTCTCGGCCTGGACGTGGCCGTCGAGGAGGGGCTGCGCGAGATCGACTTCGGCGCCTGGGAGGGCCTGACCTTCGCCGAGGTCCAGGAACGCCACCCGGACGACCTCGATGCCTGGCTGGCCTCCCCGGACGCCCGGCCCACCGGCAGCAGCGAGAGCTTCGCCGACGTCGCCGCACGGATAGCCGCCACCCGCGACAAGCTGGTCGCGGCCCACGCCGGCCGCACCGTGCTGCTGGTCACGCACGTCACGCCGATCAAGACGTTCGTCCGCCTGGCCCTGGGCGCACCGCCGGAGTCCCTGTTCCGCATGGAACTCTCGGCGGCCTCCCTGTCCGCGATCGCCTACTACGCGGACGGCAACACCAGCGTCCGCCTGTTCAACGACACCTCGCACCTGCGCTGAGCCCGGCCGCCTCGCGGGCCAGCTCCGCGATCCGGGCCCAGTCGCGGGCGGCGACCGCCTCCGCCGGGACCATCCAGCTCCCGCCGACGCAGCCGACGTTGGGCAGCGCCAGGTACGCGGGGGCACCGGCCGGGGTGATGCCCCCGGTGGGGCAGAAACGGGCCTGCGGCAGCGGTCCGGCCAGCGCCTTCAGCCAGGCGGTGCCGCCGGACGCCTCGGCCGGGAAGAACTTCATCTCCCGCACCCCGCGCTCCAGCAGCGCCATCACCTCGGACACGGTCGACACCCCCGGCAGGAACGGCAGCCCCGACCCGGCCATGGCCTCCAGCAGCCCCTCCGTCCAGCCGGGGCCGACCAGGAACCGCGCCCCGGCGTCCACGCACGCGCTCACCTGATCCGGCGTGACGACCGTCCCCGCGCCCACCACCGCCTCGGGCACCTCGGCGGCGATCGCGCGCAGCGCGTCCAGGGCGGCCGGGGTCCGCAACGTCACCTCGATCGCCCGCAGCCCGCCCGCCACCAGCGCGCGGGCCAACGGCACGGCGACCGCGGCGTCGTCGAGCACCACGACGGGCAGCACCGGAGCCAGATCGAGCACGGAGACGGACGCGGTCGCGGCGGGCCGCACCTCGGGGAGGGAAGAGGAGGACATGGCCCTCATCCTGCCGACGCCACACACTCCTCGCAAAGGTCATTGCGCATGCCGCAACGATCCCGATGTCGTGCCGCCTGCTGCGCGCACCGTGCGGTCACCGGCGCGGGTCACCGGTGCCGTCACCGACACAGGGCGCCTCAGTGCAGGTCCCTGACGACCACATCCAGCCCCCACGCCTTCCCGGCCTTCGCCGGCGGCTCGGCCTCCACCGTGAACCCGAGATCGCGCAACGCCTCCACCAGCTCCGCGGGATCCTTCGGAACGGCCCCGTCGGCCAGCAACGCCCGCACGATCCGCCCCTTGGTCGCCTTGTTGAAATGGCTGACCACGGACCGCTTCTCCACACCGTCCACGACCCGCGCGTGCAGCACCCGCACCGTCGCCGTACGCCCCGCGACCTCGCCCTTGGGCTTCCAGGCGGCCGCATACGCCGAGGACCGCAGATCCAGCACCAGCCCGTCCCCGGCCGCCTCAGGCAGTACCGAGGCCATCGGCGCCCGCCAGTGCGCCGCCAGCGCCCCGAGCCCCGGCAGCTTCACCCCCATCGAGCAGCGGTAGGACGGAATCCGGTCGGTCACCCGCACCGCACCCCACAGCCCGGAGAACACCAGCACGGACCGCCCGGCACGCTCCCGGGCGGCGGCATCCAGCGAGGCGAGATCGAGGGCGTCGTAGAGCACGCCGGTGTAGATCTCCCCGGCGGGCCGGGTGCCCGCCGTGCGCAGGGCGGCGTTCTTGGCGACCTCGCCCCGCAGCCCCTCGCTCAGCCCCAGCACCTCCCGTGCCTTGTCCTCGTCGCCGGCGCACAACGCCACCAGCTCGTCGAGCACGGCCCGGCGCGCCTCGGTCAGCCCCGGCAGGGACAGCGACTCCAGCTCAAGCGGGGCACCACCGCCCGCGGGGGCCTTGCCTTCGGACGGGGGCAGCAGCACGAGCACGGGGTCTCTCTCCTTCTCCTGCGCTCCTTCTCCGGCGCACTGAGCGCCAGGGTACTGAGGGCGACGGGGGCGACGCAGGGGCGGTCGGTCCTGTGCCGGGATCGACGGAACGGTTCCCGATCTCGCAGTGGGGACCTCGATGTGCGGGGAGTGGTGGGCCGGCCCGCCCGGTAGCATGGTGCACACGGCAGACGAGCCGGGCGGACGGCCGCGTGGAGTTCCCGCAAGGGGACTCCCCGAGGAACGTCCGGGCTCCACAGGGCAGGGTGGTGGCTAACGGCCACCCGGGGTGACCCGCGGGACAGTGCCACAGAAAGCAGACCGCCGGGGATCTCGGTCCTCGGTAAGGGTGAAACGGTGGTGTAAGAGACCACCAGTGCCCAGGGTGACCTGGGCAGCTAGGTAAACCCCACCCGGAGCAAGGTCAAGAAGGAGACACCTCGGTGTCTCTGCGCGGATGCTTGAGGGCTGCCCGCCCGAGTCCGCGGGTAGACCGCTCGAGGCCGGCGGCAACGCCGGTCCTAGATGGATGGCCGTCGCTCCAGGGTCCGCGAGGACCCTGGAGAACAGAACCCGGCGTACAGCCCGACTCGTCTGCCGGCCAGTCCGGTGACCTGCAAGAACCCCACCGAAACCGCCCCCCTGAGCAGGGCTGGGGAGAATCCGGGCAGTGCACGAGCACGTACGACGCCTGATCGACCTCTTGGCAGCGGACGCCTCAGGCACACAGCAACAGGACCGGGCAGGCATCGAGTCGCACCTTCGGGTGCGGTGTCTCGCCGACCGCAAGGAGTTCATCGAGCGAGTCGGCGGCGGCAGGATCGACGGTCACAGCCGGCCGGGCGGCCGCCCGCCCGGTGATCGCCGGTGAGTCGAGCGATCAAGCCGCCGGCTGGGGCGGGATCTCGGAGTCGACGGCGAGGGTCGGGACGTCGACGGCGACGGTCTCGGGGTACTTCACGCCCATGCCGGTGTTGAGCACGACCGTCCGGTCGTCGTCGCTCAGCCGGACGAGCATGCACCGCGCGGCCCGTAGGGTCGGATCATGACGAGTGCATTCAGCGAAGCGTTTCTCTGCGAGGCCGAGCGGCATACCGCGTGGGGCGTGGCCCAGTTGGAGACGCTGACCGCGTTCCTGCCCGACGGCCCCTGGGAGGCCGACCTGGATGCCTGCCGCTACCGGCAGGGAGACGTCGAGATGCGCGTGAGCGTGCTCGGGACGTACGACCTTGCGGAGCAGTCCTGGATGTGGGGCTGGGCGAACCCGGGGCTGCGGGGCACGGAGGTGGTCGCCCTGTCCGCCGTCGTCGAGCGGTACGGGCAGGAGCACGGCATAGCCGAACTGACCGAGGGCTTCCTGGACCTGTCCGGGTTCGGCGACCCGCGCCGGGCCGCCGAGATGCTCGCGTTCACCGGCATGGGGGTGGCCGGCGCACCCGGTTACATCGGCGCCCCGGCGGGGCCGGCCACCCAGGTGTACTTCCTGCCGGACGACCCCCGGGTGCCGCGCGCCGAGCTGGACGCGATCACGCTGCCGCGGATGCTCCTGACCGGCGCGCAGCTGATCGGGCACTCGGCCCGGCTCGTGGTCGGCGGCTACTTCGACCACCACGGCCTGCCGTACCGCGGCGAGGACGACCGGATCGTCGCCGAACTGCCGAAGGGCGGGCCGGTCGTGGTGACGTTCGACGGTGCCGGACGGATCGGGGGAGTGAGGATCGGGGCGCTGTCCTGAGTGAGCCGGGAACCCGTGTTTCCGGCCCCTGGCCGGCCCGGTCGGCCAGGGGCCGGGCAGGGTTCTCAGCCGTGCTGCCCGCCGGTCGTGCGTGCGCTTCGGCTGCGGATGCCGGGCTGTCAGCTCTTCGTGTTGGTGGGATGCGGGCCGAGGTAGCCGACGTAGACGAAACCGGTGTTGGGGGCGTCGTCGTGGAAGTACAGCCGTGGGGAGACCATGTTGCCGCCGCCGATGCGCAGATGAGCTTCCATGAACAGCTTCCCGCTCGGGTGGACGGCCTCGGGGACCGGGAACGTGCGCTCCCGGCGCCAGTCCTCACGGCTGCCGACCGTCTTGGACTCCTTCATCTTGACCTTGCCCGCCGGGAAAGGGTGTGCGCAGTCGTCCGGCAGGTGGGAGCACCAGTGACGGAAGTCGCCGCCTGCCGTCCCGGCGGCTGACGCGGCGGCGTAGTCGTCGAGGGCGTGGAGGGCGTCCCAGGCGACCTCGACCCAGTTGCCGATGCACTGGGCGTCGAGTTCCCTGGTGATCTTCTGGTTGCCCGTGAAGCGCAGATGGGGGAACTCGTCCAGCCGGTCGAGGATCTCGGCGAAGGTGGCCGGGTGATCGGCGCTGTCGGCGGCTTCCTCGACATCGGCGTGCGCGAGGTCGTGCCGTCCCGCCTTCTCGAGCCGTGTCTGCAGGGCCCGGATGCGGCGCTCGGCATCCTTGAGCCCGGCGTACAGTTCCTGGTTCTCGACAGCCTGGTCGAAAGCGTGTTCCTCGGCCTGTTGCAGCTGCTGGCGCAGGTCGCGCACGACATCCGCGTTGGCGTTCTCCCGTTGCTCCGCCTCGTCGAGCATCTTGTTCAAGGTGGCGTTCTCGGCGCGGAGTTCGTCCACGTTCGAGCCGTGGGCCGCCGGGCGCGGGCGGGTGCGCTGGACGGGCAGGTTGTCCAGGGGCTCGGGAAGCGGCAGGCGCAGGGCGAGTCGCTGGGGGAGGGCCGCGAGGATCCCCGCCGCTCGTTTCGGGTTCGCTTCCAGCGTGGCCCGGGACATCACCGGGTGGCGTTGGGCATCGGCCTGCCAGGACGGATCCACGCCGGGCAGGTAGGTGCGGATGCCGCCGCCGAAGACACGGTGGTGCGTGAAGGTGTCCTGGAACGACTGCTGTGCGTCCGGGTGGAGCACGTACATCACGGCCAGGCCGGGGAGGTGCTTGAAGGCCGGCTCGACGACCTTGCTGGTCCAGGCTTCCGGATCCTGCCCGTGGGGCACGCTCGCGACGAGGATGGGCAGCCTGCGGTCCAGATCGCAGAGTTCCTCGGTCACCTCCTCGACGTCGTCCGGTTCGATGAATCTCGGGATCGCGTCGACGTCGGTGAGGCCGTCCTGGGCGTCGAGCGCCTCGAGCAGCAGTCTGGCCAGGCCGGGGGTGTTGGGGCGGAGGGGCCGTACGTCCGACGACTCCGGGAGGTGCTCGACGTCGAACTGGATCCAGGTGCGGTGGTCGTCCTCTCTCGGGTCCGAGCGGACGACGAGCGTGGACTGCCACGTGCCCGGGAAGGGCTGTTCCTTCCGTTCGCGCAGGCGCCAGCGGGAGTAGGCACCGTGCCGGCCGGACACCGTGTCGTAGTCGAGGGTCGCTCCCTCGGCTATCTGGTTGCGGCCTTCGTCCAGGGCCGAGGTGTCGTACCGCTTCATCACCCCCAGCCAGTGGTGCAGTTGGCGGTCCGCGATGGCGGACGCCGTGACGAAGTCCTGCACGGTCGACACGACCATGCGGTAGTTGCGCGGTTCCATGGGCGGCTCCTGAGCGGTGCGGCGGGTGAGGCGCACTGCGTGTTGCGGTGTGCCGGTGGAGCGCGGCGCGGTGGAGCGGCTCAGGGGGATCAAGCCGGGCGGCGAGGGCCCGGGCCGGGGCGGACCGTCCGCTGCCTGCTGGTTCGGTGCGGCAGGGGTCGGGCCCGGGGTGTGCTGCACGAGCGCCGCGCGGGCGGCCTTGCCCGGACCGCTCGTCCGTCACGACGACGGAGCCCGCCATGACGTCCTGGTGGGCAACGATCAGATGCCCGTGCACATTTGAGACTCACGATCCCCCACATGCTCCCGCGCGACCCGCACCGTTCACGGTAACGCTTGGGCCGCCCGATGGACCGGCTTCGGCGGGTTCGGGAACCGGCTGTGCGGAACAGCCGTACGCGCCTCCCTCCCGCCCGCGGGGCAGGGAGGCGGACGGGGCACGGAAGCGGACGGGGCACGGAAGCGGACGGGGCGGCCCCGCCTTCCGTCACGGAATGGCCTCGATCCTCCGCCCGTTGAGCAGGTTCGTGGGCAGCAGCCGGTGGTCCTCGGGGACGGGGAAGCCGTGGTCGTGGGCGAGGCAGGCCAGGGCCAGGGGGCCGAGGGCGATGCGGGCACGGGGGGCCGGGGAGGAGCCCCAGTAGGCGGTGTGGTGGGCCAGGGCCTCGGTCAGGGCCCGGGTGAAGGCCCGCGGGTCTCGGGTGAGGATGCGGTGGAAGAGGGCCGCCGGCGGGTGGTCGACGAGGTCGACGTAGTCGGCCGGTGCGTGCGTCAGCTCCTGGGGCAGGGAGGTCTGCAGGGTGGCGGTGAGCTTGTCCACCACGTCGTTCATCGGGGCGCGCAGGATGTAGGCGCGCAGGGTGTCGATCCAGTGCAGGACGTATGCGTCCACCGCGTCGTCCTCGCGCAGCCGGTCCATCGGGACCTGGCACAGGCGGGTGAGCCGGTCCGTCTGGCGGCAGACGGCGGCCAGGTAGAAGGCGTCCAGCCAGGCGCGGGCGTCGGCCGGGGGCGCGGCCGGTGTCGCGGGCAGCCGGCGGACGAAATTCTCGCCGAGGCGGCACTCCTGCGGGCCGGCGCCGGTGAACAGGGCCGAGCCGAGCTGGACGGCCGTGGCCCAGGCGTCCCAGGTGGACAGCAGGTCCGCGCGGGGGTCCTCGGCGCACCGGGCATGGGCCAGGGCGACGGCCGAGGCGAAGGCGTCGGACAGGGCGGAGGGGTTCTCGGCGGCGCGGGCCGGCAAGTCGGCTGTGGCAGTGGTGAGTTCGGGGAGGCCGGGAGCCTGGGCCGCGCCGCGGGTGTTGAGGCGGCCGGCACGGTCCAGCTGTGTCAGGCCCTTCATCATCGCGAGCAGGTGCGGCGGCTGGAGGGAGAAGGTCCGGGTGTCGTGGTCGATGACGGTCAGCGAGGTCAGCCCGCCGCGGTGCCACCAGTACACCCGGGGTGACAGCGGGCCCGAGCCGTCCTGGTAGGCGCCCAGCGCATAGGTGGCCAGGCTGTTGAGCGCGTCGACCACCGAGCCGTCGGCGATCGGGTGGAACACCAGGTTGTGCCGGGTCGGCACCGCGACCAGGGCGCCGGCCCGAGGGAGCGGCGCGCCGGTGACCTGCCGGGCCACCTCGTTCAGGTACAGCGCCTTGCTCGCGACGAAGAAGGAGTCGCCGTAGACGGTGTGCAGCACCGCTCCGCCCTCGACCGGGACCTCGTCGTGCTGGACGGGCACGCGCATCAGGTTCTCGTACGCCGCCTTGCCCAGCGCCTGAGCTCCGGCGCGTTCGACGTCGCTGTCGGTGAGGCTGCGCACCAGGTCCGGCGTGTCCAGGGCGTAGGCGAAGACCAGGCCGTCGGCGATCATCCGCGCGTACCGCATGGATCCGACGGCCTCCGGCGGGAGCGACTCCGCGGGGAGCAGCCGGGCGTGCACGCCGCTCAGCAGCTCCTCCGCGCTCTCGCTGCCGGGCGGCGTCGCGGGTGCGGACGGGAGGACGGGGGCGGGGGAGCCGGCGTGCGCGTCGTGGTGTGTCACGTGGGCCACTCTAGGAAGGGGCACTGACAGTGGGACTGGCAGCGGGACTGGCAGCGGGGGTGTCCGGGCGTGCGGGCTGCGGCATGCAGCGGTCGCGGACGCGGGCCAGGTGACGGGCGAAGACCGTGCGGGCCTCGGGGGTCAGGGTGCGCAACGCGATCAGGGCGGTGATGGCCACGTCGCACAGTTCGGCCTCCACGTCCTGCCAGGTGTGCGTCACTCCCTTACGGGGGTTGTGGCCGGTGACGCCGATCACCGCCTGCGCGACCTCGCCGGCTTCCTCGGACAGTTTCAGCAGGCGCAGCAGCAGCGTGCGGTCGGGGTCGGAGCCGAGCGGATGGTGGGCCTCCAGCCAGGCCCACATCTCGTCGACGGTGGCCCACAGGTCGGGGAGCCGGTCGGGGAGCGGTGCGGAGGGCGCCGGTGGTGACGAGGACTGCTCGGCGCCGTCGGAAGGGCAGGCAGGTGAGAGGTGGTGTGCGTCGGTCATGGGGGTCAGCTTGCCCAGGTCGCCAGGCCGCCATCCGTGCGGCCGTGTCCGGTGCCGGGCACATCGGCCGGCCTGGACATCTGTCGTTCCGGACATCTGCCGTCGCAGACAATCTGTCGTCCCGGGTATCTGCCGGGTATCTGCCTTCCTGGACATCTGCCGTCCTGGGTATCTGCCGTTGCGGACACCTGCCCTTCCAGAGCCGGGCGGGTGTGCCGCACCCAGGGGACGGGCGCCTCCTTGGGGGATCTTTTGGCCGTCCTTTGCGGCACGGTCCTGCGGGAGCCCGCGCCCGCTCTGTACGGTCCCGGAGTGCGCGATACCACTGACAGCTGTGCTCCGGTCCGTCACTCCCCCTCGGTGTCCCGCCGGTCGCTGCTGACGCTGGCCGCGGCCGTGCCCGCGGCCGTGGCGGCGGCCGGAGGGCAGGCCGACGCGGCCGCCGGCGCGGAGGGCACCGGCGTGGTGGGCGGCGAGCGGCTGGGCCGGGACGGGGTGCAGGCGAGCCGCACGACCGGGTTGCCACGGCATCTCACCGCCCGCGCCTGGCTGGTGGCCGACTGGGAGAGCGGTGAGGTGCTCGCCTCCTACCGCGCCCACCGGCGGCTCGCGCCCGCGTCCACGCTGAAGATGCTGTTCGCCGACACCGTGCTGCCGAAGTTCCCCCGCACCCGGCGGTACACCGTCACCGCGGCCGACCTGGCCGACGTCCCCGCGGGCTCCAGCCTGGTCGGCGTCGAGCCCGGGATCACCTACACCGTCGAGCAGTTGTGGCAGGGCGTGTTCCTGCGCTCGGGCAACGACGCCGTGCACGTGCTCGCTCGGATGAACGGCGGCATCGCCGCGACCGTCGCCGAGATGCAGGCCACGGCGCAGGACCTGCAGGCCCTGGACACCCATGTGGTCAGCCCGGACGGCTTCGACCACCCCGGCCAGCTCTCCTCGGCGTACGACCTGACCCTGTTCGCCCGGCACGGACTGCGCAACGCCGACTTCCGCGGCTACTGCGGCACCCGCACCGCCCGCTTCCCGGGCCGCGACGGCAGGACCTTCCAGATCCAGAACACCGACCGGCTGCTGACCGGGACCTGGGGACTGAAGCCGTACGGCGGGCTGATCGGTGTGAAGAACGGCTACACCAGCCACGCCGGCAACACCTTCACCGGGGCCGCGGTCCGCGGGGGCCGGACCCTGCTGGTGACCGTGATGCATCCCGCACCCGGCGGAAACGCCGTCTACGAGGAGACCGCCGCCCTGCTGGACTGGGGCTTCACGCACGGGAGTTCGGCGCGTGCGGTGGGCACCCTGGCCGAGCCGCTGAGCGAGCGCCGGACACAGGCGGGCGGCGCGCCGGGGAAGCAGGCGGCTCCGGGGGGCGCCACCGGTGCGGCCGGAGCACCGGCCGGCGACCGCGGCCCCTCGGCCTGGCGGCTGCTGGAGGGCGGCGCCGGGACCGCCGCGCTGCTCGCCGGCGGCCTGTGGGCCCTGCGCCGTCGGCTCCGCTCGCCCGCCGCGGCGTCCGGGCAGAGCGGAGGCGGGCGCCACCGCCGTTGATCTTCCGTCAGGTCCGGCTCGGAGACGGCTCGCGCCCGGAGCGCGTGACGGCTGCGCGTCCCACGGTGCGGTGCGGCGTGCGGCATGCGCGATCGGTCCGGTGGTGTCACCCCGGTCCGCTGATGCGCCATCCGGCGCCGCTGGGCGGAACTCATCCTTCCGCCACGGAGTCGTCATGCTCGCGCCAAAAGCCCGTCGTTCCGGTCCGGTCGAATCCCCCTGCACTCGATCCAAGGGAGGACCGTATGACACTCGCGCACCACCGGCCCTCGCACGCCCCGGACCTGCGCGCCGCCGCCCGCGGTCTGGCGCGCCGCCGCTTTCTGACGCTCACGGGCGCCGCCGCGGCGCTCGCCTTCTCCGTGAACCTGCCGGCCGCCGGCACCGCGAGCGCCGCCGAACTGGACCCGGCCCGTATCACCGACGACCCGTTCACCCTCGGGGTCGCCTCCGGCGATCCGCTGCCCGACTCCGTGCTGCTGTGGACGCGCCTGGCGCCCGTGCCGTACCAGCCGGACGGCGGGCTCCCGGCCCGGCGCGTCCCCGTCGCCTGGGAGGTCGCCCTGGACGACCGTTTCCGGCAGGTCGTCAGACGCGGCACGGCCACCGCCCACCCCGAGTTCCACCACACCGTGCACGTCGAGGTCGGCGGTCTCGCACCCGGCCGCGTCTACCACTACCGCTTCCGCACCGGCCGCTGGACCAGTCCCGTCGGCCGGACCCGTACCGCGCCGCCGCGCGAGAGCGGATCCCCCGCGCTGACCTTCGCGCTGGTCTCCTGCCAGCGCTACGACCAGGGCTACTACACCGCCTACCGGCACCTGGCCGAGGACGACGTGGACCTGGTCTTCCACCTCGGCGACTACCTCTACGAGTACCCCGTCGACTCCGCGGGCGGCTCCCGCCGCTACCCGGCCGGCACCCTGCCCGACCTGTTCGACCGGGAGACGGTGACCCTGGAGGAGTACCGCCTGCGGTACGCGCTGTACAAGACGGACCCCGATCTCAAGGCCGCGCACGCCGCCCACCCGTTCGTCGTCACCTGGGACGACCACGAGACCGAGAACAACTACGCCGGCGACGTCTCCGAGGACGAGGGACCCACCGAGGAGTTCCTGCTGCGCCGGGCGGCCGCCTACCGCGCCTACTGGGAGAACATGCCGCTGCGCCGCCCGCAGCTGCCCGACGGACCCGACCTCAGGCTCTACCGCCGGCTGCACTGGGGCCGGCTGGCCCAGTTCGACGTGCTCGACACCCGCCAGTACCGCTCCAACCAGGCCTACGGCGACGGCTGGCAGTACCCGGGACCGGAGTCGGAGGACCTGGCGCGCACCCTGACCGGCGACGCCCAGGAACGCTGGCTGATCGACGGCTGGCGCCGCTCCGACGCGCTGTGGAACGTGGTGCCCCAGCAGGTCACCTTCTCCCGGCGGTACAACTCGACGACCCTGCCGTCGAAGGTCTCCATGGACTCCTGGGACGGCTACCCGGCCTCCCGTGAACGCGTCCTGGCCGGCGCCGAGAAGGCGGGCGTCGAGAACCTGATGGTCCTCACCGGCGACGTCCATGTGCACTACGGCTTCGACATCAAACGCGATTTCGACGACCCGGGGTCGAAGACCCTCGGCACGGAGATCGTCACCTCGTCGATCACCAGCAACGGCGACGGGCAGGCCAAGCCGTCGAACTGGGACACCCTGATGACCGCCAACCCGCACCTGCGCTTCTACAACGGGCTGCGCGGCTACGCCACGGTCGCGCTCGAACGCCGCCTGGCCCGCGCCGACTTCAAGACCGTCTCGCACGTCACCACGCAGGGCGCGCCGCTGACGACCGCCGCATCCTTCGTCACGCAGGTGGGGGCGCAGGGCCTCACACCGGCGTGACGGAGTCCTTCTCGCCGCAGGCGACGCCGCCCTCCTCGCCGGAGGTGACGCCGTCGCCGTCGTCCCCGGCCCGCTCCGGCCGGCCGGGGACGGCCCCGGAGGCGGCCTCCTGCGGGTAGCGCACGCCGGTGTGCGCACGGATCGCGTCCAGCGTCCGCATCACCGCCAGCGTGCTCTCCCACGGCACCAGCGGCGACTCGGTCTCGCCGGCCCGCAGGGCGCGCATCACCTCCGCCGCCTCGTGCCGGAAGCCGCCGTCGCCCGGACCGCCCGTCCGCTGTGCGGTGAACTCCTCCGGGTCGCGGCCCTCGCGGTGCAGCACGAACCGCTGCGGATTGAAGAAGTCCGACGGGACGTCGATGCGCCCCTCGGTGCCGGTCACCGACGCACCGCCGGCGGTGGCGCCGGTCAGGGAGCAGTGCAGCTGGGCCAGCGCGCCGTCCTCCCAGGACAGCAGGGCGCCGGTCTGCAGGTCGACGCCCTCCGGGGAGAGCACCGCGCGGGCCGTGACGTTTGAGGGCTCACCGAGCAGCAGGTGCGCGAACGACACCGGGTAGACACCGAGGTCGAGCAGGGCCCCGCCGCCCAGGTGCGGGTCGCGCAACCGGTGCGACGACGGGAAGGGCCCGGCCAGCCCGAAGTCGGCCTGCACGGTGCGCACCCGGCCGATCGCCCCGTCGTCGACCAGCGCCTTCAGCCGCCGCACCAGCGGGTTGCAGTACATCCACATCGCTTCCATCAGGAAGCGTCCCTGCTGCCGGGCCAGCGCGATCAGATCGGCCGCCTCGGTCGCGTTGAGGGTGAACGGTTTCTCGCACAGCACATGGCGGCCATGGCGCAGGCACAGGCTCGCGGCCGCGTGGTGGGCGGTGTGCGGGGTGGCGACGTAGACGACGTCGACGTCCGCGTCCCGGGCCAGCTCCTCCCAGCTGCCGTACGCCCGGGGGATGCCGAACCGCTCGGCGAACGCCCGCGCCGGCTCCTCGCGCCGCGACGCGACCGCCACCAGTTCCGCGTCCGGCAGGTCCGTCAGATCCGCCGCGAACGCGGCGGCGATCCCGCCGGTCGCGAGAATCCCCCAGCGCACCTTCTCGCCCGTCGCACCGGACATCGCGGACCCCACCCTCGCTCACCAGTTCTTCAGCAGTGTGTACGAGCTGAGAGCATAGGGGGGACGGATCGCGGACCACCGCGCCAGGGGAGGGGTACATGTCCGAGGGAGGGGCACCGGCACCGCACGCGGTCGCCCGGGCGGAGACCTACGAGCACCACAGTCGG
Organism: Streptomyces thermoviolaceus; assembly: GCF_045209695.1. NCBI lineage: Bacteria > Bacillati > Actinomycetota > Actinomycetes > Kitasatosporales > Streptomycetaceae > Streptomyces > Streptomyces thermoviolaceus. Next base: position 4,422,312 of record NZ_CP109280.1, read on the forward strand.
CCGTCCCCCGGGGCGCGCCGCACCGGCCTGCTCGTCACCGTGATCCTCGGGGCGCTGACCGCGACACCTCCGCTGGCCATGGACATGTACCTGCCGTCGCTGCCGGAGGTCACCCGTGCCCTGCACGCGCCCGCCGCCACGGTCCAGCTCACCCTGACCGCCTGTCTGCTCGGCATGGCGTTCGGGCAGCTGGTCGTCGGACCGATGAGCGACCGGTGGGGCAGGCGACGGCCGCTGCTGGCCGGGCTGGTGGTGTACGTCCTCGCCACCGCCCTGTGCGCGCTCGCGCCGACCGCGGAGACGCTCATCGCCGTCCGGCTCGTGCAGGGACTCGCGGGCGCCGCCGGGATCGTCATCGCGCGGGCCGTCGTCCGCGACCTGTACGACGGGGTGGCGATGGCCCGGTTCTTCTCCACCCTGATGCTGATCTCGGGCGTCGCGCCGGTCGCGGCACCGCTGATCGGCGGTCAGATCCTGCGGGTGACCGACTGGCGGGGCGTGTTCGTCCTGCTCACCGTGGTGGGCGTGCTGCTGGGCGCGCTGGTGTGGACGAAACTGCCGGAGACCCTGCCGCCGGCCGGGCGGCACGAGGGCGGCATCGGGCAGGCGCTGCGCTCGATGCGCGCGCTGCTCGCCGACCGCTCCTTCACCGGCTATCTGCTCGCAGGCGGGTTCGCCTTCGCCGCGCTGTTCGCCTATGTGTCCGCCTCGCCGTTCGTCGTCCAGGAGATCTACGGTGCCTCCCCGCAGACGTTCAGCCTGCTGTTCGGGCTGAACTCCGTGGGGCTGGTCGTCGTCGGGCAGATCAACGGCAAGGTGCTGGTGGGCCGGGTCCGGCTGGACCGGGTGCTGGCGGTCGGGCTCGTCGTGGTGATCCTGGCCGCCACCGCCCTGCTGCTGATGGTCTTGGGCGTGTTCGGCGAGGTGGGGCTGCCGCCCGTCGCCGCCGCGCTGTTCGTGCTGATGTCCGCGATGGGCATCACCATGCCCAACACCCAGGCGCTCGCGCTGATGCGGGTCGAACGGCACGCCGGGGCCGCCTCCGCGTTGCTCGGCACCTCCTCGTTCCTCGTCGGTGCGGTCGCCTCCCCGCTGGTGGGGATCGCCGGGGAGGACACCGCCGTGCCCATGGCGGTCGTCCAGTTGACGGCGGCCCTGATGGCCCTGGTGTGCTTCCTCGGCCTGTGCCGGCCGTGGGCGGACGGGGGCGCACGCGGCAAGGAGGCAGGCGGACGAGCGGGGGCGGCCGGCTGAGCGCGCCCCGGAACCGGTCCGGGGTGCCGGTCCGGGGCAGGTCCGGGGCGAGTCCGGGGCACCCCGGCGGGGCTGAGAGAATCGTCCGGTGAACGAGCTTGTGGCCCCGGCGGAGACCCTGCGTGCCGCGCTCGACGGACTGCTCGACGGGCTGCCGCCGCGGCAGGCCGCGGGCGCCGTGGAGCGGCTGATCGCGCACTACCGGGGGAGCACCCCGACCGACGCCCCGATCCTGCGGGACCGGGCGGACGTGGCCGCCTACGCCGCGTACCGGATGCCCGCGACCTTCGAGGCGGTGCGCTCCGCGCTCGCGGCCCTCGCCGCCGCCGTGCCCGGCTGGACGCCGGGCAGCCATGTCGACGTCGGGGGTGGCACCGGGGCCGCCACCTGGGCCGTCGCCGCGACCTGGGACGGGGAACGGCCGGTGACCGTGCTCGACTGGGCCGAGCCCGCGCTCGCCCTCGGACGACAGCTCGCCTCCGCCCACCCCGGCCTGCGCCGGGCCGAGTGGCGGCGCGCCCGGATCGGTGCCGCGCTCACCCTGGACGCCGCCGACCTCGTCACCGTCTCCTATGTGCTCGGTGAGCTGACCGAGGCCGACCGGGCGGCCGTGACCGACGCGGCCGCGGCCGCCGCCCGGGCGGTCGTGATCGTCGAACCGGGCACACCCGACGGCTACGCCCGCGTCCTGGCCGCCCGGGACCGGCTGATCGCGGCCGGGTTCCAGGTGGCCGCGCCCTGCCCGCACAGCGGCACCTGCCCGATCGCGCCCGGCACCGACTGGTGCCACTTCGCCGCCCGGGTCAGCCGGTCCTCCCTGCACCGGCGGGTCAAGGGCGGCTCGCTGCCCTACGAGGACGAGAAGTTCAGCTACGTCGCCGCCACCCGCCTCCCGGTGACCCCCGCGGCCGCCCGGGTGGTGCGCAAGCCGCAGATCCGCAAGGGGCAGGTGCTGCTCGACCTGTGCGAGGCCGGTGAGCGGCTGAGCCGCGCGACGGTCACCAAGCGGCACGGCGAGCGGTACCGGGCCGCGCGGGACGCGCACTGGGGCGACGCCTGGCCGCCGGACGACACCGGCCGCTGAGGGCCGGAGCCGGGGGCGCTGCGCTCACCGGGGCGTCCGGGCGTCCGCGTCGTGCCCGGCCGGGGCGGTCGCGCGGTTCCCGGTCGTCGTGGCCGGGTCGGTCGCGCGGTTCCCGGTCATCAGGGTTGTGTCGGTCGCGGGGTTCCCGGGTCGTCGCGGCCGGGTCGGTCGTGCGGTTCCCGGTCGTCGCGGCCGGGGCGGTCGCGCAGCTCCAGCGAGCAGCACTTCACGCTGCCACCGCCCTTGTGCAGCTCGCTCAGGTCGACGCCGACCGGTTCGAAACCGCGCTCGCGCAGCGGGCCGTACAGTCCGGTGGCCGTCTGCGGCAGCACCACGTGCAGACCGTCGCTGACCGCGTTCAGGCCGAAGGCGGCCGCGTCCTCCTCGGTGACGGTCAGGGCGTCGGGGAACAGCTGCCGCAGCACCTCCCGGCTGCCCGGGGAGAAGGCGGGCGGGTAGTACGCGATCTCGTCGGCCGTGTCGTCCAGGACGGCCAGCGCCAGGCCGAGCCGGGGGAAGCGGCGGTCGGTCAGCTGCACACCGATCACCGGCCGGCCGAAGAACTCCTGCGCCTCGCCGTGCGCGAGCGGGTTCGTCCGGAAGCCGTGCCCGGCCAGCAGCCAGGAACCGGTGACCGCGAGGTCGCTCTCGCCCTCGTTGATGTGCACCGGCACATGCAGGCGGGAGAAGCCGTGCGCGGCCAGCCACTCCAGGTGCAGCTCGGCCTCCGGCTCCCACCGCGGGTCGGCGAACCGGGCACCGAACACCCGCCCGTCCACCACCGTCGCACCGTTCGCGGTGAACACCATGCCGGGCAGCGCCGGGTCGGGCGGCAGCTCCTCCACGGTGTGCCCGAGCGACCGGTACACCTCGCGGAGCTTCTCCCACTGGGCCAGGGCCAGGGCGGCATCGGCCGTACCGTCCCCGTCGGTCCACGGGTCGGCGGAGCAGGCCGGGTCGAAGTGCACGGGCGGGCACATCAGATAGCGCCGGGGTGTGGCGCGGCGGGCTGGGGCCAAGGCGGGCTCCTCGGTTACCGCGGTGCTGCGTGACGGCCCCCGGGGGTGTCCCGAGGGCTGGGCTGCTTGGAGCCCATGGTGCGTCCGGGGCGGCGGCCGCGCGCGGGCCGAAGGGGCCGGACTCGTCCGTCCGGGTGACCGACGGGGGCGTCACGGCAGCACGGCCGCGCGGTCCGCCGGCCGCCCCCGCGGCGAGACGGCGCGTCTCACCTTCCTGCTACCGTCGGCCCATGGTCGACACGTCCGCCCCCGATGCCACGCGCCGCAGCGAGCGGGCCCGGCGCGCGATCCACAAGGCGGCCCTCGCCCTGGTCGCCGAGGCCGGCTACCGGAAGACCACGATCGAGGGCATCGCCGCCCGGGCCGGTGTGGGCAAGCAGACGATCTACCGCTGGTGGCCGTCGAAGGCCGAGGTGCTGCTGGAGGCCTTCCTCGATCTCGTGGAGCAGCACGCCCGGCAGGCCGGGGAGGTGCCGTACGAGATCCCCGACACCGGCGACGTCGCCGCCGACCTCAAGGCCGTGCTGCGCGCCACCGTCGACCAGCTGCTCGACCCGCGCTTCGCCGCGCCCTCCCGGGCCCTGGCCGCCGAGGGACTGGTCGACGAACAGCTCGGCCGCAGGGTCGTGGCCACGCTGCTCGAACCGCAGCTGCAGCTGTACGTGCGCCGGCTGCGCGCCGCCCAGCAGGCCGGGCAGGTCCGCGCCGACGTCGACCCGCGCATCGCGCTGGAGCTGTTCGTCTCCCCGCTCGCCCAGCGCTGGCTGCAGCACACCGGACCCGTCTCCCACGCGTACACCGACACCCTCGTCGACTACGCCCTGCACGGGCTGGCGCCGCGCTGACCGGGCCGCCGGCCGTCGCGCACCACCGGCCTCACCGGCACCCGGATGCGGGGCGCGGTCACCGGAAGCTCAGGATGGTGCGACCATGGAGCGTGCTGTCCACACCGGCGAGGCGAGGGGATAGATGAGCGCGGACTTCGGCGGCCGCACCGGCCTGCAGGGCAAACTCACGCAGTGGTTGCGCGGACGCCGGCCGAAGCAGGCCGCCGTCCCGGACCCGGACCGCGAGGCCCTGCTGCTCGCCGTCGCCGCCGCGGGCATGCCGCTGGCGCCCGCCGCGCACCCCGGACCCGGCTACGGCTGTTCCTGCGACCGCGTGGGCTGTCCCACGCCCGCCCGGCACCCGGTGTCGTTCGCCTGGCAGACCCAGTCCACGACCGACCGCGCCCAGATCGAACGCTGGGCCCGGCACCAGCCGGAGGCCAACTTCATCACCGCCACCGGCATGGTGCACGACGTGCTGGACGTGCCGCTGGCGGCCGGCCAGGAGGCCCTGGAGCGGCTGCTCGCCGACGGTGTGGACGTCGGCCCGGTCGCCGAGAGCGACGACGGCCGCATGCTGTTCTTCACCCTCACCCGCGGCACCCCCGAGGACGAGGACGAGTGGTGGCCCTGCGAGCTGGACTGCCACCCGGAGACCATGGACGAGCATCCGGGGCTGCGCTGGCACTGCCGCGGCTCCTACGTCCTCGTGCCGCCGGCCCGGCTGCCCGGCGACGACGGCCGCTCGGTGCGCTGGGTGCGCGGCCCGGAGCACGCGCTGCCCGACCCGCTGAGCCTGCTGGAGGCCCTCACCGACGCCTGCGCCCGCCACGCCGGCGAGGAGCCCGGCCAGGTCGGGGCCTGGCCCCTCAACCACTGAGGGAACCACTGAGACCCCACCCACCCCGGCAACCGCGGAGCCCCCTCCGCGGGGGCGCGGCACGGCACACGCGGCCCTGCCCGCCCGGGGCGGGCGCCCCGGGGCCGGGGGCGTCCGCGGCGGCCCGGGCGGCCCCGGGACTCAGCCGCCCTGCGCCGACGTCATGCCCTGGACCCGGCCGATCACCGAGACCTGCTTCTTCGCCGCGTCGCCCGCCGGATCGAGCGCCACCTGGTTGGAGACGAACTCCATGGTCAGGGTCTGCTTGATCTCGCCCTTGGTCAGCGCCCGGACGTTCCGGTTGGGCACCGGCACGGAGGCGTTCGGCGCCGCGGTCTGCTTCTGGAAGTGGTGCGTGGTGAAGAACACCAGCGCACCGCCGTCCGTGGTGCGCAGCGCCAGCGGGGCGTAGTCGCCGTCGGTCAGCGGCTGGTCGATGTACTGGGTGGCCAGACCCGGCTTCGCCGCGTTCTTGGCGCGCTGGGTGCGCCAGTCGGAGGTGTGCGGGCCGGCCGCGAAGCCGTCGCCGCCCTTCTCCAGGTACGTCGCGTAGTCCTTGCTGAGATCACCGGGCGGCACGGCCAGCGACGTGGAGTCGGCGGGCACCGGCTCGGCCCAGCCGTCCTTGTCCTTCGCGAACTCGGGCATGTCACCGGGATCGACCAGGGTCAGATACGCCACCTGCCACGTCTCGTTCAGGTCGTGGCGGACGAACACCATCAGCCAGCGCACGTCACCGCCCTTGTTGCCCCGGGCGTCGGCGACGAACCAGCGCGGCCAGCCGGCCTTCTTCGGGATCGTGTACGTGACGTCCGTGAACCGCAGCGGGGTGTGCGCGCTGTTGCCGTCGGGGCTGTTGATGTGCCCGGCCTTCAGCCGCGCCGCGTCGATCGCGCCCAGGGCGCCGGTGACGTGGTCCGCGTCCTGCGCACTGTCGTACGTCCGGTCGGCCTTGTTGTACGCGTCCGTGAACTCCTGCAGCGCCTTCGCCGCCTCGGCCTGTGTGGCGGCCGGGAGCACGACGCGTTCGCCGTGCACCACCACGCATCCGCTCGCCGTCGTCGCCAGCGCGGCCGTCAGCGCCGCCGTCAGAACCGTCCGTTCAAGCCTGCGAAGCCTGCGAGGGCTGCGAACCCTGCTCATCAGCTACCGTCACCTTCCCCTTCCCGGAGGCGAACCCTACCGGGGCGAAGAAGAGCGTGAACGTGGGGACCAGGTACAGCAGCCACACCGTGACCTGGAGGACGGTCGGGTCGGGCTGGAAGTTCAGCACGCCCTTCAGCAAGGTGCCGTACCAGCTGTCCGGCGGGACGGTGGAGCTGATGTCGAAGGCCAGGTGCGTCAGGCCCGGCAGGACGCCGGCCTCCTGCAGGTCGTGGAAGCCGTAGGCGAGCACGCCGGCCGCGACCACGACCAGCATCGCGCCGGTCCAGGTGAAGAACTTCGACAGGTCGATCCTCAGCGTGCCCCGGTAGAACAGCCGGCCCAGCAGGACCGCGGTGGCCAGACCGAGCGCCACGCCGATCAGCGGGCGCGGGGTGCCGTCGGAGGCCGCGTGCACCGACGCCCACACGAACAGCGCGGTCTCCAGGCCCTCGCGGCCCACCGCGAGGAACGCGGTGACCACCAGTGCGCCCGTGCCCATCGCCAGTGCCTGGTCCAGCTTGCCGTGCAGCTCGGCCTTCAGATGCCGGGCGGTGCGCCGCATCCAGAACACCATCCACGTCACCAGGCCGACGGCCACGATCGACAGCGAGCCGCCGAGCCCCTCCTGCGCCTGGAACGTCAGCTCCTGCGAGCCGAACTCCAGGACGCAGCCGAAGCCCATGGCGATGCCGACCGCCAGGCCGATCCCGGCCCAGACGGGCCGCAGCGCCTGCCTGCGGCCGGTCTTGACCAGGTAGGCGATCAGGATGCACACGACGAGGCTTGCCTCCAGCCCCTCGCGCAGACCGATCAGGTAGTTGGAGAACATGAACGCCTACGCCTCCTCGGACAGCAGGGTGCGTCCCCACCAGTCGTCCGCGTCACGGACGCCGGGCGGGATCGCGAAGACCGCCGAACCCACGTGCCGGATGTACTCGTTGAGCGCGTCGTGCGCGGACAGCTTGCGCTGCAGCGGGGTGAACCCGGTGCGCGGATCGCGCTGATAGGCCAGGAAGAACAGCCCCGCGTCCAGCCGGCCCAGGCCGTCGGTGCCGTCGGTGAAGGAGTAGCCCCGGCGCAGGATCGTGATCCCGCCGTTGGAGTCGGGGTGCGCCAGCCGGACGTGCGCGGTGGGCTTCATCGCCGGCAGGAACGGCTTGTCGTGCTCCTTGGCCTTGCCGACCGGTGCGCCCTCCTTCTTGTCCCGGCCGAAGACGTCCTCCTGCTCCTGCAGCGAGGTGCGGTCCCAGATCTCGATGTGCATGCGGATCCGCCGCGCCACGAGATACGAACCGCCCGCCATCCAGGCGTCCTTCGCGCTGCCGTCGCCGGCCGCGACCCACACGTGCTGGTTCAGCCGGTCCGTCTCGTCGCCCGCGATGTTGTCGGTGCCGTCCTTGAACCCGAACAGGTTGCGCGGCGTCTGCGAGTCGGGCGTGGTCGAGGACGTCTTGCCGAAGCCGAGCTGCGACCAGCGGACGGCGACCTTGCCGAACCCGATGCGCGCCAGGTTCCGCACGGCGTGCACCGCGACCTGCGGGTCGTCCGCGCAGGCCTGGATGCACAGGTCGCCGCCGCTGCGGGAGGGGTCGAGGTCGTCGCCGGGGAACTGGGGCAGGTCCACCAGAGCGGCCGGACGCCGGTCGCGCAGACCGAACCTGTCGAACAGCGACGGCCCGAAGCCGATGGTCAGCGTCAGCCGCGACGGCGGAAGGCCCAGCGCCTCACCGGTGTCGTCCGGCGGCGCCTCGGCCGGTCCGCCCCAGGCGCCGTCACCGACCGCCCGGCCGGCGGTCATCCGGCGCGCGGCGGCCGTCCAGTCCTTCAGCAGCTGCACGAACGCGTCGCGGTCGTCGGTCGTCACGTCGAAGGCGGCGAAGTGCAGCCGGTCCTGCACGGGCGTGGCGATGCCCGCCTGATGGGCGCCGTGGAACTCCACCGCGCCCGCCTCCGGGCTCACCTCGTTCCTGCCGCCGGTGGCCGCCGCGACCGCGCCGCCGGCCGCGACCGCGCCGAGCGCGAGCCCGGCGCCGCCCCAGCCGAGCAGCGCGCGACGGGAGGGCGCGGCACCGCCCCGGGGTGTGATGTCGGTCCGGTCCGTCCGTGTCATCGATCGTCCTTGCTCAACTGCTCACTTCACGACGGCGGCCGCGAGCCGGGACAGCGGCTCGGCGAGCGCGTTGACGGCGTCCGACAGCTGCTTGCGCTGCGCCTGGCCGACCTTGTCGTAGGAGACGAAGTCGTAGGAGGCGGCATCCGACGGGTCGGTGCGATACGTGTCGAGCAGGCTGTTCAGCGCGGCGAACTGCTTGTCCAGCTCCTTGGTCAGGGCCGGGTCGTTCTGCGCGGCCACCGGCTGGAGCAGCTCGTAGGCCTTCTGCGCGCCCTCCACGTTGCCCTTGAAGTCGACCAGGTCGGTGTGGGAGTAGCGGTCCTCCTCACCGGTGACCTTGCCGGTGGCGACCTCGTCGAGGAGTTCCTTGGCACCGTTGGCCATGGAGGTCGGGGTGATCTCGGCGGTGCCGACCCGCCTCTGCCAGTCCTTCAGGTCGGTGACCAGCTGGGCGGCGAGGGTCTTCTCCTCGGGACCGATCTTGTTGTCCTGCCACAGGGCCTTCTCGAGCCGGTGCCAGCCGGTCCACTTCTGGCCCTGCTCCAGGCCGTCGGCGCGGGTGTCGACCTTGGGGTCGATGTCGCCGAAGGACTCGGCGACCGGCTCGGTGCGCTCCCAGCCGAGCCGGGAGGGGGCGTAGGCCTTCTTCGCCGCGTCCAGGTCGCCGGCCTCGATCGCCTTCGCGAACGCCTCCGCCCGTGGCAGCGTCCGGTCGGCCTGGTCCTGTGCGTACTGGCGGTACCGGGCGACGGCCTGATCCAGCTTCGGGTCGCGCTCGGGCGTGGCGCCCGAGCCGGTCACGGTGAGCTTCTGCCGTACGCCGTGCCCCTTCATCCCCGGACGGCAGGCGATCTCGTACGTGCCGGCCTTGATCTCGGCGGTCAGCGTGTAGCGGGTGCCCGGGCCGATGTTCTCCTTCTCCGAGACGATCCGGTCGTCCGGGAAGAGGATCTCCACCTCGGTCGCCTTCGAGCCCGTGTTCTCGATGTTCAGCGTGACCTGGCCGGCCGGGACGGACGAAGCGGAGGTCTCGCAGGCCGAGTCGGCGGCGGTCACCCGGATGGCGTTGCCGTCGTCGGCGTCGCTCTTGGCGGTGCAGGCCGTCAGGGAGGCCAGAGCGGCCGCGGTGACCACGGCAGCGACGGAGAATGGGCCGGCTCGCATACAGGCTCCTGGTATGAACCGAAAGACTGGTTTGGAAGTTTGGTAAGGCTCGCCTAACTTACCTCGGGGCCGGACGTACTCGCGCGTAGCGTGATGTATCTCTCAGACAGGTGCGGAACTCCCGTCGCGGACAGCACCGACAGCACGGACAACACGTTGAGCGCGCCGGTCGGTGATACGGGGCCGGGGCGCGTGGTGTTCACCGGCAGCGTGTGCTGTTCGGCACGCGCTCTCGCACGGGTGACGGTGCGTCGCGGGGGAGCGGGGCCCGGGCGAGGGCGGGCACGGAGCCGGGCGGCGGGGCCGGAGACGGAAAATGCCGCGACACCGCTCACGTGTGAGCGGTGCCGCGGCAGCGGCAGCGGTGCGAGCCGGTCCGTGAGGCCGGCGGTGCGAGCCGTAACGGAGGCCGGCGGTACGGGCCGTTACGGCAGGGTCAGGATGTCGGCGCCGGTGTCGGTCACCACCAGGGTGTGCTCGAACTGGGCGGTGCGCTTGCGGTCCTTGGTGACCACGGTCCAGCCGTCGTCCCACACGTCGTACTCGATGGTGCCCAGGGTCAGCATGGGCTCGATGGTGAAGGTCATGCCGGGGCGCATGACCGTGGTGGCGTGCGGGCTGTCGTAGTGGGGGATGATCAGGCCCGAGTGGAACGACGTGTTGATGCCGTGGCCGGTGAAGTCGCGGACCACGCCGTAGCCGAAGCGCTTGGCGTAGGACTCGATGACCCGGCCGATGACGTTGATCTGCCGGCCCGGCTTGACCGCTTTGATCGCGCGGTTGAGCGCCTCCCGGGTGCGCTCCACCAGCAGCCGGCTCTCCTCGTCCACGTCCCCGACGAGATAGGTGGCGTTGGTGTCGCCGTGCACACCGCCGATGTACGCCGTCACATCGAGGTTGACGATGTCGCCGTCGCGCAGCACCGTCGAGTCCGGGATGCCGTGGCAGATCACCTCGTTGATGGAGGTGCACAGCGACTTGGGGAAGCCGCGGTAGCCGAGCGTGGAGGGGTAGGCGCCGTGGTCGCACAGGTATGCGTGCGCCACCCGGTCCAGCTCGTCGGTGGTCACGCCCGGGGCGATGTGCCGGGCCGCCTCCTCCATCGCCTGCGCGGCGATCCGTCCGGCGATGCGCATCGCCTCGACGGTCTCCGGTGTCTGCACCTCCGGTCCCGTGTACGGCGTCGGCGCGGGCTTGCCGACGTACTCCGGGCGGCGGATGTGGCCGGGCACGGAGCGGGTGGGGGAGAGCTTCCCGGGGACGAGCAGCGACTGGCCAGACATGACAGCGAGTCTAACCAGCGGGCCATGGGGGACCATGTCGGTGGCGAGAGGAGCTGGTCATGCCCCTGTTCAAGAAGCGGACCGTGGGGAAGCCGGGCGAGTGGTACTACTGCCTGCAGCATCAGAAGGTCGAGGAGGGGCCGGAGTGCCCCGCCAAGGACCGCTTCGGGCCGTACACCTCGCCGCAGGAGGCCGCGCGGGCCATGGAGACCGCCCGGGAGCGCAACCTGCGGTGGGAGAACGACCCCCGCTGGCACGACGCATCCGCCGGCGACGGCCGCGACGGCGACGGAGACTGAGCGGGGCGCCGCGGCCGGACGCCACGACCGGATCACCGACGCCGCCACCGCCGCACGCGGCTACCAGCGCGGCGGTGGCGGCGCCGTCAGGTGGTCCGCCAGCCGGGACAGGCGGTCCCGCAGCCGTCCGGGGCGGCGCGGTGCCCAGCGCGGGTTCTCGCCGGCCGCCGCGCTCACCAGGTGCTGCACCGTGTCCAGGTCCAGCTCGGAACCCTCGGGCACGGGCAGCGTCTCGTGCGCCAGCGTCGCCAGATCGCCCCGGCCGCAGCCCAGCGCCAGCACCGTCGCCCCCGCCCGGCGGGCCTCGTGCACCCGCCCCAGCAGCGGTTCCGGCTCGTCGGGGGCGACGACGAGCAGCGTCTCGCCGCGCCGGGCCGCCTCCAGTCGGCCCAGGCCGACCGCGAGATGCGCCGGGTCCGAGGGGCGGGCGCCGTGCCGGACCAGGGTCGGGGCCAGCTCCGGGGTGCCCGACCAGGCGGCCTCGTCCGTGAGGTGGGCCGCCAGATGCCACGGTTCGTAGGCGGGCGTGCCCACCAGCAGCAGCCCGCCCCCGTGCGACACCACCGAGGAGCGCAGCACGCCCGCGAAGTGCCGGGTGGCCCCCAGCCACTCGGTCCCGGCGAGCACGTCCCGCAGCAGCGCAACCCGTACGGCGTCCATGACGGCGCATCCTTCCCCGATCGGCGGCAGCGGCGCGGGAGTTCGGGCGCGATACACCCGCACCGGGGATGACCGGAAACGCTCTGGTGACGCGCCTCACTCGGAAGGGTGAGCGTGCGTGGGCGGACGTAGAGTCGGCGCATGACCTCTAGTGACAGCGCACAGAAGGCTCCCGCCAAGGACCCGTGGGACCTGCCCGACGTGTCCGGCCTGGTCGTCGGCGTGCTCGGCGGGACCGGCCCGCAGGGCAAGGGCCTGGCCTACCGCTTCGCCCGGGCCGGCCAGTCCGTGATCATCGGCTCCCGGGCCGCCGAACGCGCCCGCGCGGCGGCCGAGGAGGTCGGCCACGGCGTCGAGGGTGCCGACAACGCCGAGACCGCCCGCCGCAGCGACGTGGTGATCGTGGCCGTGCCCTGGGAGGGGCACGCGGACCTCCTGCGCTCCCTGCGCAGCGAGCTGGCCGGCAAGATCGTCGTGGACTGCGTCAACCCGCTCGGCTTCGACAAGAAGGGCGCCTACGCGCTCAAGCCGGAGGAGGGCAGCGCCGCCGAGCAGGCCGCCGCACTGCTGCCCGAGTCGCGGGTGACCGCCGCCTTCCACCACCTGTCGGCCGTGCTGCTGCAGGACCCGGAGATCGAGCAGATCGACACCGACGTCATGGTCCTCGGCGAGCAGCGCGCCGACGTGGAGATCGTGCAGGCGCTCGCCGGACGCATCCCCGGCATGCGCGGCATCTACGCCGGCCGGCTGCGCAACGCCCACCAGGTGGAGGCGCTGGTGGCCAACCTGATCTCGGTCAACCGCCGCTACAAGGCGCACGCGGGGCTCCGCGTCACCGACGTCTGAGGCGATGGGGGACACTGGGGGCGCGGATCCGGCGGATGCGTGCCGCGGCACCTCCACCGTCCGCGCCTTCCCTGTCCGACCCTTCGAGCAGCCCAGGAGCCGACCCTCATGCCCCGCCTGGCCCTCTACGCCCTGATCGTCTGCGTGCTGTCCGTGGCCGCGGCCGTCGTCTCGTTCGTCCAGGGCAACTGGCTGGGCATCGTGTGGATCCTGCTCGCGGGCGTGTCGTCCAACCTGGCCTGGCTCCAGGTGCGCCGCGGCCGGGCGCAGCGGCGCGGCCCGGTCACCGGATGACCGCGCAGAACTCGTTCGTCTCCTGCCAGAACCGGTACAGCTCCTGACCGCAGAAGCGGTCGACCGGGCCGGCCCCCAGGTGGTCCAGGACCGTGGCCACGGCGCCGAAGAACGCGTCGTTGGCCGCCGGGACCTGCAGCACCGCGAAGACGAACAGCAGACCGAACGGCGCGAACGGCGCCACCTGCCGCCGGACGCCGACGGGCAGCCACGGCTCGAGGACGCCGTAGCCGTCCAGGCCCGGCACCGGCAGCAAATTGAGGATCGCCGCGGTGACCTGCAACAGCGCCAGGAAGGCCAGCGCGAACCGGAACGCGGCCGGCACGCCGTCCAGCGCGTCCAGCCAGAACGGCGCCGAGACCACCACGGCGAACAGCACGTTCGTCAGCGGGCCCGCGGCCGAGACCAGACTGCGCCGCAGCCGGCCGCGGATCCGGCCGTGCTCGACGAACACCGCGCCGCCCGGCAGGCCGATCCCGCCCAGCAGCAGGAAGACCACCGGCAGCACGATGCTCAGCAGCACGTGCGTGTACTTCAGCGGGTTCAGCGTCAGATAGCCCTTCGCGGCGACCGTGACGTCGCCGCTGTGCAGCGCGGTGCGGGCGTGCGCGTACTCGTGCAGGCACAGCGAGACGATCCACGCCGCCGTCACGAACAGGAACACCGCGAGGCCGGGCCGTGCGGCGAATCCGGTCCAGACGGCCCAGCCCGCGACGGCGGCCACGGCCAGGATCCCGACGAAGACGGCACTGATCCGGCGGTCGTCGGAGCGGGCGGCGGCAGTGGTCATGGGCACGGCTCCCGGTCGGTCGGCGGCAGGGATGACGACCGTACCGGGGACGGGCCGCCCGCGTCCTGCCCCGTCCCGCATATCCGCCCGGCGGCCCCGGCGCGGGAGGCGGAAACCGCACGGCGGTGCCGCGTCGTCCCCGGACACAATGAACCCCGTGCGCTACCGCATCCTCGGCCCCACCCAGGCCCTGAACCCCGACGGCACGGCCGCCCCGGTCGGCGGGGCACGGCTGCGTGCCCTGCTGACCGTGCTCGCCCTGCGGGCCGGCCGGACCGTGCCCGTGCCCGTGCTCGTGCGGGAGGTGTGGGACGGCGAGCCGCCCGCCGACGCCACGGGCGCGCTGCAGGCCCTGGTCGGCAGGCTGCGCCGCGCGCTGGGCGCGGAGGCGGTCGTCTCCGCCGAGGGCGGCTACCGGCTGGCCGCCGGCGCCGACGACGTCGACCTGCACCGCTTCGAGCGGCTGACCCGCGAGGGGACGCGCGCGCTGGACGGCGGCGACCCGGCCCGGGCGGCCGCCGTCCTCGACGAGGCCCTCGCACTGTGGCGCGGACCCGCGCTGGCCGACCTGCCCGACGGCGGCGCCGAGGCCGCCCGCTGGGAGACCCGCCGCCTGGAGGCGCGGCGCGCCCGGCTCACCGCCGCCCTCGCGCTCGGCCGTGCCGAGGAGACACTGCCCGAGCTGGCCGCCCTGTGCGCCACGCATCCGCTGGACGAAGGGCTGCAGGCGCTGCGGCTGCGCGCCCTGCACGCGGCGGGCCGCACCGCACAGGCCCTGGCCGCCTACGAGGACGTCCGCCGGCTGCTGGCCGACCGGCTCGGCTCCGACCCGGGACCGGAACTCACAGCGCTGCACGCCCGCTTGCTCCGCCCCGGGGAGCCGTCGCGGCAGCCGGCCCGCGCGGTGCCCGCGACCCCGTCCCCGGCGGCCGACCCGTCGGAGGACCGGACCCGGCCCGGCGACGGCGCACCGGCCGCAGCGCGGCCCTCCGGGAACCTCCCCGCCCGGCTGACCTCCTTCGTCGGCCGGGAGGCCGACATCGACGCGATCCGCGCCGCCCTCGCCCGCTCCCGCCTGGTCACGCTGACCGGGCCGGGCGGCTCCGGCAAGACCCGCCTGTCGCAGGAGGCCGCCGAAGCCCTCGACCCGGCGCCGCGCGACGGCGTGTGGCTGGCCGAACTCGCCCCCGTCGACGACCCGGCCGCCGTGCCGGAGGCGGTGCTCACCGCGCTCGGCGCCCGCGAGACCGTGCTGTACGGCGCGGGCGCGGAGGAGATGCGGGCCGCGGTCGCCGACCGGCACGACGAACCGGTCGCACGGCTGGTCGAGCACTGCGCCCGGCGCCGCATGCTGCTGCTCCTCGACAACTGCGAGCACGTGGTGGACGCCGCCGCCCGGCTCGTGGCGGAACTCCTCGCCCGCTGCCCGCATCTGACCGTGCTCGCCACCAGCCGGGAACCGCTCGGCGTGCCCGGCGAGGTGCTGTACCCGGTGGACCCGCTGCCCGAACCGGTCGCGCTGCACCTGCTCGCCGACCGCGGGGCGGCCGTCCGCCCCGGGTTCCGTCCCGACGCCGACCCCGCCACCGCCGAGGCCTGCGCCGAGATCTGCCGCCGCCTGGACGGGCTGCCCCTCGCCATCGAACTCGCCGCGGCCCGGCTGCGGCTGCTCACCCCGCGGCAGATCGCCGACCGGCTCGACGACCGCTTCCGGCTGCTCACCGCCGGCAGCCGCACCGTGCTGCCCCGTCAGCAGACCCTGCGGGCCGTGGTCGACTGGTCCTGGGACCTGCTGGACGCCCCCGAACGGCAGGTGCTGGCCCGGCTGTCGGTGTTCGCCGGCGGCTGCGACCTGGCCGCCGCCGAGGCCGTGTGCGGGCCGGCCGCGCTCGACGCGCTCGGCTCCCTGGTCGACAAGTCGCTGGTGATGGCCGCCCCCGGACCCGACGGCGCGATGCGCTACCGCCTGCTGGAGACGGTCGCCGAGTACGCGGCCGAGCGGCTCGCCGAGAGCGGCGCACGCGACGAGGCCCAGCGGGCGCACCTGACGTACTACCGCGAACTGGCCCGCACCACCGAGCCGTTGCTGCGCACCCATCGGCAGATCGAGGCCATCGCCCGCCTCGAACGGGAGCACGAGAACCTGCGCACCGCCCTGCGGTACGCGGTCGCCGCACGCGACGAGCAGGAGGCCCTGTGCCTGGTGCTCTCGCTCGTCTATCACTGGCAGATGCGGGACATGCACGGCGAGGCCCGCACCTGGTGCACCGAGGTCGCCGCGCTCGGCCCCGACCCGTTCGCCGAGCCGGTGCGGCGCGCCGCACCGGTGTGGGAGCCGTGCATCGCGGCGCCGCCGCCCCTGACCGGCGAGGTGCTGCAGGAGGCCCGGCGCGGCGTCCACCTGGCCTGTCTGGCCTACGCGCAGTACGAACCGGAGACCTGGCGGACCCCCGGGACCAGGCGCCGCCTGGAGATCATCTCCGAGGTCTACGAGCCGGGGATGCCGCAGACCTGCCGTCCCCCCGGCCTGGTGTGGTTCATCGCGGCGTTCATGCTGGGCGACGCCGACCGGATGCACGCCGTCCTGGACGCCTGCGTGCGCACCTGCCGCAGCACGCCCGGCTTCGAGTGGGAGCTGGCCAACGCCCTGCGCATGCGCGCGGACCTGTTCGCCAACCGTGCGGACCGGGCCGACGAGGCGGTGCGCGACGCCGAGGAGGCGCTGGAGATCTACCGCCGCATCGGGGACGCCTGGGGGCTGGCCGAGGCCCACGCCGCTCGGGCCGAAGCCCATGAGCGCAGGGGAACGTACCTCGCGGCGGCCGCCGACTACGAGGCGGCGATCGCGCACGCGCGGCGCCTCGGCTCCGACGGCCAGGTCGCGGTGCTGCGCACCCGGCTCGGCAGCGCCCTGCTGGAGGCGGGCGGTCACGAGGAGCGCGGCGAGCGCCTGCTGCGCGAGGTGATCGAGGACGGCAGCCACACCCTGCAGGATGTGCTGCCCGCTGCGCGGCTGTTCCTGGCCGGCTGGCTCAGCGTCCGCGGCCGCCTGGCCGAGGCCCGGGAGCACCTGCGCACGCTCCAGGAGGAGTACCCCCTGCCCCAGTTCGTCGTCTTCGACAACTTCGTCCTGGGCATGGCGGCCTGGCTGGACGCGCTCGACGGCCGCCACGAGGAGGCGCTGGACAAGGTCCGGCGGGTGCTGCGCGAGGCCCAGGAGCCCCTGTCCAGGACGGTCGCACCGCAGATGTCTTCCGTGTATCTCACCGTCGGCGCCTTCGCCCTGGCCGGCCTCGACGGCGGCGGCCGTGCCCGGGACGCCGCCCGCTGTCTGGCCGCCGCCGACGGCCAGCTGCCGCCCCGGCACGTCCCCTCCGCGATGGAGCGCCACGTCCGTGACCTGGCGGAGCAGCGGATCCGGGCCGCGCTGGGCGAGCGGGCGTACCGGGACGCGTATGCGCAGGGCGGCGGCCTGTCCGTCGGGGAGGCCGCCGCCCTGCTGTGACGGGCGGGACACGGCGCGCTCAGGTCCGGGTGCGGTACACGCGGATGGCCACGGGCGCCATCACCGCCGTGAGGGCCACCGACCAGCCGAGCGTCACCCACAGTCCGTGTGCGACCGGCCCGCCCACCATCAGGCCCCGGGCGGCGTCGGCGAGCGCGGACAGCGGGTTGTAGTCGGTGAAGGCCTGCAGCCAGCCCGGCATCGACGCCGTCGGCGCGAAGATCGACGAGCCGAACTGCAGCGGGAACAGCACCAGGAAGCCCATTGCCTGCACCGACTGCGCGTTCTTCAGCGTCACCCCCAGGGTGAGGAACACCCACATGATCGACGAGGCGAACACGGCGGACAGCCCCACGGCCGCGAACAGCCCGGGCCAGTTCGTGATGCGGAAGCCGACCAGCACGGCGACCACCATCAGGACGGTCGTGGCGAACAGCATCCGGGCCAGCTCCACCGCGATCTTCGCGAACAGCACCGAGCCGCGGCCGATGGGCAGCGACCGGAAGCGGTCCATGACACCGCTGTTGAAGTCCTGGCTGAAACCGGTGCCGACGCCCTGGGACAGGGTCATGCTCATCATCGCGATCATGCCGGGGATGACGTACTGCACGTACCCGTCCTGACCGCCGCCCAGCGCCTTGCCGATCGAGCCGCCGAAGACGTACACGAACAGCAGGGTGAAGGCGACCGGCATCAGCAGCGCGTCGAACATCGACTCCGGGTCCTGGCGGATCCACAGCAGATTCCGGCGGATCAGCGCCCCGGTGTGCCGCAGATGCCCCCGCAGCGGGATCCGGGCGTCGACGGGGGCGTGTCGGGTGACGGTGCTCATACGGCGGCCTCCTCGCGGGTCCTCGCGGCGGGGGCGTCCTGCGTCCGGTCGGCGCGCTGACCGGTCAGGGACAGGAACACCTCGTCCAGGCTGGGCAGTTCGGTGGTGACGGAGGAGATGGTGATGCCGCGCGCGGTGACCGCGCCGACGGCGGCGGTCAGCTGCTCGTCGCTGAGGACCGGCACCAGCAGCACGCCGTCCTCGGAGTCGACGACCGGGGAGGCCAGACCGGTGATGCCCAGATCGTCGATCATCGCGGCCAGCGGGGCCAGGTCGCGGGGGTCGGTCGGCTTCACCCGCAGGGTGCGGCCGCCGACCTTCGCCTTCAGCTCCTCGATGCCGCCGCGGGCGATGACCCGGCCGCGGTCGACCACGGTCAGCTCACTGGCCAGCTGCTCGGCCTCCTCCATGTACTGCGTGGTCAGCAGCACGGTCACGCCCTCGTCGACCATCGACCTGACCTCGTCCCACACCTCGTTGCGGGTGCGCGGGTCCAGGCCGGTGGTGGGCTCGTCCAGGTACAGCACGGCCGGACGGCCGATCATGGAGGCGGCCAGGTCGAGGCGGCGCCGCATGCCGCCGGAGTAGGTGTGCGCCGGGCGCCGGGCCGCCTCGGTGAGGGAGAACCGCTCCAGCAGCTCGTCGGCGCGGGCCCGGGCGTCGCGGCGGGACAGGTCCAGCAGCCGGCCGATCAGGTACAGGTTCTCCCGGCCGGAGAGCTTCTCGTCCACGGAGGCGTACTGGCCGGTCAGCCCGATCACCCGGCGCAGCTGCCGGGGCTGGCGCACCACGTCGTAGCCGGCGACGGTCGCCCGCCCGGCGTCGGGGGCGAGCAGGGTCGACAGGATGCGGACGAGGGTGGTCTTGCCGGCGCCGTTCGGCCCGAGCACGCCCATCACGGTGCCCTCGGCGACGTCCAGGTCGACGCCGTTCAGCGCCTTGGTCTCGCCGTAGTGCTTGACCAGCCCCCGTACGGTCACGGCGCTGCGTGCGCCGGCGGGGTCGTCGTCGTATCGCGTCATGCCGACGACGGTGTCACCCGTCACCGACGAACCACCGACATCCCGCCGACGCCCGCCGGGACGCACCGACATCCCGCCGACATCCCGCCAACGGCCGCCGGGACGCACCGACATCCCGCCGACATCCCGCCGACGGCCCCTCTGCGGGACGCCTCGCCGGCGGCACCCCGCGTCAGCGGCGCACTGCCGTGAAGTCCTCCGGGACATGGCCGGTCACCACGCGGCTCGGCGCGGCGGCGACGGCGCGGCGGTCCACCGCGTACGCCACGGCCGCGACGGCCAGACCGAGGACGGCCAGCGCGGCACCGGCCAGCGCCGGGGAGGTCACGGCGAACCCGGCGGCCAGGGTGAGACCGCCGACCCAGGCGCCGCCGGCGTTGGCCAGGTTGAAGGCGGCCTGGTTCGCCGAGGACGCCAGCGACGGGGCCGCGGCGGCCTTCTCCATGACCATCAGCTGCAGCGGCGAGCCGGTGAGGAAGGCCGCCATGCCGAGCAGGGCCACCGCCACGGCGGCGCTCACCTCGGTCCGCATCAGCAGCGGGAACAGCACCAGCACCACCGCCAGGAACGCCAGCCCGCCGAACAGGGTGCCGCGCAGCGAACGGTCGGCCAGGCGGCCGCCGAGCAGGTTGCCGGCCGTCGCCCCCACACCGAACAGCGCCAGCAGCAGCGTCACGCTGGACTCGGCGTACCCGGCGGCGTCGGTCAGCATCGGCGTGATGTAGCTGTAGGCGGCGAACAGCGCGCCGAAGCCCGCCACCGTCGTCAGCAGCGCCAGCCACACCGGCAGCGAGCGCAGCGCGGCCAGCTCCCCGCGCAGCCCGGCCTCCGGGTGCCGCGCGCCGCGGACGCCGGCCGGGGCCGGGGAGCGGGGGACGAGCAGCGCGAGCGCGGCGACGGCGGCCACGCCGATCACCGCGACCGCGAGGAAGGTCGCCCGCCAGCCCAGGTGCTGACCCATCAGGGTGGCGACCGGCACGCCCGCGATGTTCGCCACGGTCAGACCGAGGAACATCAGCGACACCGAGCGCGCCTTGCGCTCCGGCGCCACCATGCCGGCCGCGACCACCGCGCCCACCCCGAAGAACGCGCCGTGCGGCAGCCCGCTGACGAAGCGCGCCGCCAGCAACGCGTCGTAGCCGGGGGCCAGGGCGGACAGGGCGTTGCCCGCCACGAACAGGGCCATCAGCCCCATCAGCACGCGCCGGCGGGGCATGCGCGCCGTCAGCGCGGCCAGCAGCGGGGCGCCGATGACGACGCCGAGGGCGTAGGCTGAGACCAGATGCCCGGCGGTGGGGATCGAGACGTGCAGATCGTCCGCGACACCGGGCAACAGGCCCATCATCACGAACTCGGTCGTGCCGATGCCGAAGGCGCCGACGGCCAGCGCCAGCAGGGCGAGGGGCATGAAAGACCTTTCGAGACAGTTCCGTGCAGCCGGTGGCCGGCTATGTTCAGGTGCGGAACAAAGCCTCGCGGGTCCGGTATTCCAGCAGGTTACGAGCCGGTTGCCGGTGTGGTGACGTTCACACGCGCGGCCACCGGGAGGTGGTCGCTGTCCGTGCGGGGCAGCGTCCAGGAACTCACCGGCTCCACCCCCCGGACCATGATCTGGTCGATCCGGGCCATCGGGAACGCCGCCGGCCAGCTGAAGCCGAACCCGTCACCCGCGGCGCCCTGCGTGGAGCGCATCTGGGCGGTGACGGCGTTGAGCGAGCGGTCGTTCATGGTGCCGTTCAGGTCGCCGAGCAGGATCACCCGCGGCAGCCGCTCGTCGGCGATCGCCTCGCCCAGCGCGTCCGCGCTCTGGTCGCGCTGCGCGGCGGTGAACCCGGCGTCCGCCCGCACCCGCACCGAGGGCATGTGGGCGACGTACACCGCGACCGGCCCCTCGGGCGTGTCCACCGTGGCGCGCATGGCCCGCGTCCAGCCCAGCCGGATGTCGACCGGCCGCACCCCGCTGAGCGGGTACTTGCTCCACAGCCCCACCGTGCCCTGCACCGAGTGGTAGGTGTACGTCGACCGCAGCGCCCGCTCGTACGCCGGCACCGCGGACGGCTTCAGCTCCTCCAGGGCGAGCACGTCGGCGCCGGAGGCGGCCACCTTGCGGGCGGTGCCGGCCGGGTCGGGGTTGTCCGCGTTGACGTTGTGCGTGGCCACCGTCAGGTCACCGCCGGCGGCCGTGCGGTCCAGCAGCAGCCCGCCGAACAGGTGCAGCCAGGCGGCCGCCGGCAGCGCCACCGCGATCAGCGCGGTCGCCGACCTGCGCACCAGCGCCAGGACGAGCAGCACGGGGATCAGCAGTCCGAACCACGGCAGGAACGTCTCCACCAGCGAGCCGAGGTTGCCGATCCGGTTGGGGATGTGCGCGTGCAACCCCAGCACCAGGGACAGCACCACCGCCAGGGCGGCCAGCACGATGCCGCGGCGCCAGATCCGCCGGTCGCCGCGCCAGCCACGGGTGATGCGGTGCAGCAGGCGCCGGAGCCGCGACTGCCGGCGCCCGGGGCCCGGTCCGTCGTCCGCCGTCTCCGTCACATACGCCTGTTGCGCCATACCGTCGCCTCACTGCCTGCCGTGCACACCGACCGCCCCACGGGGGACGTGGGTTACGACCCTAGGGGATGATCGGCTTCGTTCCGCCGCCGCATGGCGGCCGTCCCGGCACGGAGACGATCAAGCAGACGCACGGGGTTCCGGAGACGACCTGTGCTTCCTGGTCTGTGACGAAACGCGAACATTCCGCCGGGACGACGCCCGCTCCGGGGACGCCGGGACGACGCCCGCTCCGGGGACGCCGGACGACGCCCGCTCCGGGGACGCCGGACGACGCCCGCTCAAGGACGGCGGATCGGCGGGCTGCGGTCCTTCCGGCACGGCGTCCACGATCTGCTCCGAGAACCCCTCGGACGGATCGGCGGGTGGGCCGTCGCGGCCACGGACCGCGGGCGGTCTCCGGTGGGGGTCCCCTGGCCCCGCACGGCACGAAGTGCCACCATGGAGGCGAGTCCGGGGACGCCGTGAGGGCGCCTCGAGATGACTGAAGGAGCCGTTGTCATGACGCAGCTTCCGGCTGCCCAGAACAAGTCCTCCGACGGCAGCAAGGCGCTGTACGGGGGGAAGGGCACCCGCCGCATCACCGTCCGCGACATCGCCCTCGCCAAGGAACGCGGCGAGAAGTGGCCGATGCTCACCGCCTACGACGCGATGACCGCCTCCGTCTTCGACGAGGCCGGCATCCCGGTCCTGCTCGTCGGGGACTCCGCGGGCAACTGCCACCTGGGCTACGACACCACCGTGCCCGTCACCCTCGACCAGATGGCCATGCTGTCCGCCGCGGTCGTCCGCGGCACCCGGCGTGCCCTGATCGTGGCCGACCTGCCCTTCGGCTCCTACCAGGAGGGCCCGGCGCAGGCGCTGCGGTCGGCCACCCGCCTGGTGAAGGAGGCGGGCGTGGGCGCCGTGAAGCTGGAGGGCGGCGAGCGCTCGCACGAGCAGATCCGGCTGCTGGTGGAGTCCGGCATCCCGGTGATGGCCCACATCGGCCTGACCCCCCAGTCCGTGCACGCCATGGGCTACCGCGTCCAGGGGCGCGGCGAGGAGGCCGCCCAGCAGCTGCTGCGCGACGCGAAGTCCGTGCAGGACGCGGGCGCCTTCGCGGTGGTGCTGGAGCTGGTGCCCGCCGAGCTGGCGGCGGAGGTGACGCGGGTGCTGCACATCCCCACCGTCGGCATCGGCGCCGGGCCCCGCACGGACGCGCAGGTCCTGGTGTGGACGGACATGCTGGGGCTGACCGGCGGGCGGGTGCCGAGGTTCGTCAAGAAGTACGCCGACCTGCGCCAGGTCATGGGCGACGCGGCCCGCGCCTACGCCGAGGACGTCGTCGGCGGAACGTTCCCGCTGGAGGAGCACTCGGTCCACTGAGGACGCCCTCCGTCCGCCCGGGCCGAGCCCCCGCGCCCGGCCCGACGCGGACGGCGGACCCCGCGGGATGCCGCCCCGCGCCCGAAGACCACTGCGGAAACACCACGGAGCCCCGGCCGATCGTCCCCCGTCGGCCGGGGCTCCCTCTGTCACGGCGTGCCGCGGGCGCCGGTCCTATCCGTGCTCGCGCCAGCCGTTGGTGACCGGCATGCGGCGGTCCTTGCCGAAGCCCTTGGCCGAGATCTTCGTCCCCGGCGGGTACTGGCGGCGCTTGTACTCCGCGTTGTCGACCATGCGCAGCGTCCGGGCGACCAGCTCGGGGTCGAAACCGGCGGCCACGATCTCGTCCGCGCCCTTGTCGTGGTCGACGTACAGGTCGAGGATCGCGTCGAGCACCGGGTAGTCCGGCAGGGAGTCGGTGTCGACCTGGCCCGGGCGCAGCTCGGCGCTCGGCGGCTTGGTGATCGAGTTCTCCGGGATGGGCGGGGTCTCGCCGCGCTCGGCGGCGACCCGGTTGCGCCATGCGGCCAGGCGGAACACCGACGTCTTGTACAGGTCCTTGATCGGGCCGTAGGCGCCCACCGAGTCGCCGTACAGCGTGGAGTAGCCCACCGCCAGCTCCGACTTGTTGCCGGGGGCGAGGACGATGTGGCCCTCCTGGTTGGAGACGGCCATCAGCAGGGTGCCGCGCAGCCGGGACTGCAGGTTCTCCTCCGCCAGGCCGGTCAGACCGAGGGAGCCCATGTACGCGTCGAACATCGGCTCGATCGGAATGGTGCGGAAGTGCAGCCCGGTGCGCCGCGCCAGCTCGGCCGCGTCGTCCTTGGAGTGCTGCGAGGAGTACTTCGACGGCATCGAGATGCCGTAGACGTTCTCCGCGCCCACCGCGTCGCAGGCGATCGCCGCGACCAGGGAGGAGTCGATGCCGCCGGACAGGCCGATCAGCACCGACCGGAAGCCGTTCTTCTGCACGTACGCCCGCACCCCCGCGACCAGCGCCGAGTAGACCTCCGCGTCGTCGTCCAGGTGCTCGGCGCAGCCGCCGGTGTACTCCGGCTCGTAGGGCGGCAGCGGGTCCTCGGACAGCACCACGCGCTCCACGCGCAGCCCGTCGTCCACCACACCGTCCGGGGCGTCGGCCGCCGCGGCCGGCAGGGTCAGGTCGAGGACGACACAGGTCTCGGTGAACTGCGGGGCCCGGGCGATCACCTCGCCGTCCGCGGAGACCACGATCGAGTCCCCGTCGAACACCAGCTCGTCCTGGCCGCCGACCATGGCGAGATAGGCGGTGGTGCAGCCGGCCTCCTGGGCCCGCTTGCGGACCAGCTCCAGCCGGGTGTCGTCCTTCTCCCGCTCGTAGGGGGAGGCGTTGACCGACAGCAGCAGGCCCGCGCGGGCGGTGCGCGCGGCCGGGACACGGCCGCCGTCCTGCCACAGGTCCTCGCAGATGGCCAGGGCCACGTCCACGCCGTGCACCCGCAGCACGGGCATGGTGTCGCCGGGCACGAAGTACCGGAACTCGTCGAAGACGCCGTAGTTCGGCAGGTGGTGCTTGGCGTAGGTCAGCACCACCTGTCCGCGGTGCAGCACCGCCGCCGCGTTCTGCGGTGCGCCGGCCGGCATGCCGTACTTCGGCTGGGCGGTCTCGCTGCGGTCCAGGTAGCCGACGATCACCGGAAGCTCGCCCAGGCCCTCCGCGGCGAGGCGGGCCGCCAGGTCGCGCAGCGCGGCACGGGAGGCCTCCACGAAGGACGACCTCAGGGCCAGGTCCTCGACGGGGTACCCGGTCAGCGCCATCTCCGGGAACGCCGCGAGGTGCGCTCCCTGCTCGGCGGACTTCCGGGTCCAGCGGACGATCGCGTCGGCGTTCCCGGCGAGGTCGCCGACACGCGAGTCGATCTGGTTCAGGGCGAGGCGTAGTTGAGGCACGCAGCCAGTGTAATCGTCAGAGCGACGCGATCAGGGGCCCGCCGGTGTGGGCCGCCCCACGCCCGCCGGCGCCCCGCACACCGCGTCGGCGCGGGGATGCGGGGCGCATGCGACGGCGCCCGTCCCGCGGGGAGAAGGGACGGGCGCCGGGCCGCCCGGGGCGGCCGGTCAGGGGGTCAGTGCCGCCGGTAGGACTCGACGTAGCCCTTCGCGGGCGAGCCGACGCCGGTGACGTCGTCGTAGCCCTTGACGGCCTTGAGCGAGCTGTCCTTGCCGAGGCTGCGGACGGACACGCTCAGCCCGTCGGTGTCGTCGACGCCGTTGACGAAGTCGACGCGGGCGACCGCCAGGTTCCTGCCGGTCGGCTTGTCCACCACGTCGTGGTAGACCTTCGAGCCGTACTTCGCGTAGATCGCCGGGTTGGCGAAGCCGATCGCCTCGCCGCCGCGGGCCTCCTGGGCGAGCGCCTGGATGCCGGCGATCACCGGCGCGGCCAGCGAGGTGCCGCCGATGCGGTACTCGCTGTACTGCTGCGAGCCGTCCGGGAAGGTCTGCGTCTGGCCGACGAGGAAGCCGGTGTTCGGGTCGGCGATCGCCGCGATGTCCGGCACCACACGGTTGCCGGAGGCGTTGTGGGCCTTGGCCAGCCGGTCGGGGACGACGCCCTTCTGGTAGTACGGCTCCGGCACGGTCCGGCTGGTGCCGCCGCCCGCCCCCGAGGTGTAGGCGCCGGGGAAGCCCTCCCAGCTCTTGCCGTCGGCCGCCAGATCCGCCTTCTCGGTACCCCAGCCGGTCTCCCAGAGGTACGTGTCGCCCTTGCCGACGGCCAGCGAGGTGCCGCCGACCGCGGTCACCCACGCCGAGTTGGCCGGGGTGTCGACCTGCTTGGTGCCGGTGTTGGCGACCTCGTCGCCGTCGTCGCCGGAGGAGAAGTAGAAGCCGATGCCCTCCACCGCGCCGAACTGGAACACCTGGTCGTAGGCGGCGGCCAGGTCCGGCGTCTGGTTGGCCTCGATGTCGCCCCAGGAGTTGGAGACGATGTCGGCCAGGTGGTTGTCGACGATCTTGCTGAGCGAGTCGAGCAGGTCGTCGTCGTAGCAGGAGGCGGCGCCCACATAGATGATGTCCGCGTCCGGGGCGACCGCGTGCACGGCCTCCACGTCCAGGGTCTCCTCGCCGTACCAGCCGGCGGCACCGCATTCCTCGGTCCGGGTGTAGGTGTTGGGCAGCACCTGGTGCAGCTGGCCCGTCTTCCAGGCCGCGTCGCCGTTCTTCTTCGCGTAGGTGGCCGCGTCGAAGGCGATGGTCGGCGAGGCGTAGGCGTCGGTGATGGCGATCCGCACGCCCTTGCCGGTGTACGTGCCGGCCCCGTAGGCCGCGCGCAGCTGCTTGCCGGTGTAGCCCTTGACCGCGTACGGGATCTTCTGGCCGTACGCCTTGGGCAGGGTGGTGGCGATGGTCGAGCCGTGGTAGGTGGAGAACGGCCCGGCGTTCTTGAACACCGCGTCCGGCGGCGGCAGCTGGTCCTTGTGGCTCGCCTTGTGCGGCGCGTTGTCCAGGCCGGTGACGGTCAGCACGGCGTCCTTGACGCTCTCGGGCACCGAGGCCGCCCGGGCGGGCGCGCGGTAGACCTTCGAGCCCTTGGCGAAGGTGTGCAGCTGGGTGCCGAACGCCTTCTCGGCGGCGGCCACGTCACCGGAGACCGCCACGTAGTGCGGGGTGACGGAGGTGACCTTCAGGCCCGCCGACGTCAGCCACGACTTCACGGCGGCCACCTGCGCCTCGGTCGCTCCGAAGCGCTGCTGCGCCTGACGGGGGGTCAGGTACCTGCCGTACTGGGGCGAGGACGGGTCGGCGACCGCCCTGGCGTACGCGGTCAGCCCCTCGGGGTCCTGGCCGGCCAGATACACCCGGGCGTCGACCCGCGCGTTGTCGGAGGCGGCGCCCTTGTCCGCCGTGGCCGTCGCCCACGCGGGCTTGGTGCCCGCCAGTGTGGTGCGGCCCGAGTGGTCGGCGGCGTGCGCCGCGGGTGTGCCGAGCACCAGCGCTCCGGCGACCATCGGCAGCGTCGCCGCCAGGCTCACACCGGCGCGCACGGTGGCGCGGTTGGATCTCATGTAACCCCCTGCGATGCGGATCGCCTCTGACGCAATGAGTGGTTGTCCTCGCGTGATCCGCGGAGCGGCCGCGGCGGTTCGGCCCAGCGAATGGATCACACGATCGAATGCCACTCTTCCTGATGAACCGTGCATGTCAGGGAAATGAGCGGGCCAAGAGAAGGCCAAGGAACCGTCAGGAGCGGTCGTTTGGCGGGGGATTGAGCGGTTCGTTCCTGCGGCGTTCCGTCGCGTCGCTGCCGGAGGGCGTCGTTCCGCCCGCTGCGGACGGGAGTTGGGCCGGTGCGGCCGGGGCGCGGTGGTCGGTCGTCGTCCGGTGGGTGGTGTGCCGGCGGGGCGGGAGGGGCGGAAGACGGGTCCGGGAAGCGCCGCCCGGGCCGGGGCCGGCCTCGGGGGCCGGGGTCCGACCCCCTGGCCGGGACGCGGCCCCGGAAACGGCGCGGCCCCGGATGCGAGGTCCGGTGATGCGGCCGAGGTCCGGCCCCACGGTCGAGTCCCGATTCCCGGGGCGGGCCGGCACCCGGGCCCGGAGCCGATACGACCGTGATCGTGAAGGGAACCGGCGACGGGTGACCGGCGACGGGTGACGGGTGACCGGTGACCGCCATATTTTGAATCGCAGATTCCTGTTATCTACGCTGGCGGCATGCGGCTGATGCGCTCCACCGACATGGCGCTGCGCGTCCTGATGCGGCTCGCCGTCGCCGGCGAGTCGAGCCCCACGACCCGCGAGGTCGCGGCGGACATGGGCGTGCCGTACACGCACGCCGCCAAGGTCGTCGCCGAACTCCAGCACCGCGGTCTCGTCGAGACCCGCCGCGGTCGCGGCGGCGGGCTGAGCCTGACCGAGAAGGGCCGCGGCGCGTCGGTCGGCGGGCTCGTACGGTCCCTGGAGGGCGAGGGCGACGTCGCCGACTGCGAGGGCGCCACCCCCTGCCCGCTGAACACCGACTGCCGGCTGCGCGGCGCCCTGCGGCGCGCCCAGGAGGCCTTCTACGCCAGCCTCGACCCGCTCACGGTCGCCGACATGGTGGCGCCCCCGACCGGACCGCTGCTGCTCGGCCTGCCCGCCGCGCGTCGGCCGTCCTGACCGCTTCCGCCTCCGTCCCCCGGTCCGTCGCCCGTCGCACCGGAGCCGGCCCGGGGCGGACCGCCCGCGTCGGCCGGCTCCGGGGTGCGGGTCGTCTCAGGCCGCCTGCCGGGCCAGCCACAGGTCGGGGCCGAAGACCTCGTAGTGGATGTCGGCCGGGGCCACGCCCTTGGCCAGCAGCTGTTCGCGGACCGCGCGCATGAAGGGCAGCGGGCCGCACAGGTAGGCGTGCGTGCCCGGCGCCACCGTCACGTCCGTCAGGTCCGCCAGGCCGGGCCGTCCGGCGCCCTCGGCGTCCCGCTCGTAGAAGAAGACCGTCTCGGCCCGGGGCAGCTTGGCCGCGTAGGCCAGGTGCTCGTCGCGCAGCGCGTGTGCGGCGGGGGAGCGGTCGGCGTGCACCACGGTGACCGGCGCGTCGTGACCGTCGGCGGCGAGCTGCTCCAGCATGGCGATCATCGGGGTGACACCGATGCCGGCGGAGGCCAGCAGCAGCGGCGCGCCGGTGTCCTCGAGGACGAGGTCGCCGTACGGGGCGGACAGCTGGAGCACGTCGCCCACGTGCACATGGGCGTGCAGATGGGTGGAGACCTCGCCGTCGGGGGTGGTCGCGTCGCCGGTCACCCGCTTGACGGCGAACTGCCGCACCGGCGAGCCGGGGGCCGCGGTCAGGCTGTACTGGCGGATCTGCCGGGCGCCGTCCGGAAGGGTGACGCCGACGGAGACGTACTGGCCGGCGCGGTAGCCGGGCACCGGGCCGTCGTCGACGGGGCGCAGCCGGAAGGTGACGACGTCGGCGGTCTCCTCGATCCGCTCCACGACCTTCCACTCGCGCCAGCCGGTCTGCCGGCTCTGCTCGTACAGCCGCTTCTCCAGGGCGATGAGCGCATTGGCCATCAGCCAGTACACCTCGGTCCAGGCGGCGGCGACCTCCTCGGTGACCGCGTCGCCGAGGACCTCGGCGATGGCGGCGAACAGGTGCTCGTGGACGACCGGGTACTGCTCCGGCAGGACCCCGAGCGAGGCGTGCTTGTGGGCGATGCGCTGCAGCATCGCATCGGGCCGCTGGTCGGGGTGGTCCACCAGGTGGGTGGCGAAGGCGGCGATGGAACCGGCGAGGGCCTGCTTCTGGGTGCCCGAGGCCTGGTTGCCGCGGTTGAACAGGTCGCGCAGCAGTTCGGGGTGGGCGTCGAACAGCCGGGCGTAGAACCGCTCGGTGATCTCCTCTATGGCCGCGCCGACCGCCGGCAGGGTGGCGCGGACGACGGCTGCTGACTGGTCGGACAGCATCGTGGACTCCTCCGGGCTCGAACGCTCGTCTGGGCGGAACCGTAGATAAATTGGAATCGTGGATGCAAATTAAACGGAGGTGGTGTCGCTCACGCCGTGAGCAGCCCGCGCCCCGGTCGCGCGCCCGCTCGGCGGCCCGGATGCCGCACGGCCGTTACACACACGGTGCGCAGGAGGCAAGATGGGCGGCAGGGCAGCGGCACCGCACGCCCGGAGCGGTCCACCGGACCACCGTCGTTCCGGCCGGGGACGACGAATGGACCATGGTGCGCAACGCGCGCGAAACCGTCGTGTGGTGTGATGCTCGGTGTGTGCCCGGCCGCCTCCCGCGGCTCGCGGGTCCGGGCGGCCTGACCAGCAAGGATGGGGAAGCGGAAATGGACAAGCAGCAGGAGTTCGTGCTCCGGACACTGGAGGAGCGCGACATCCGGTTCGTACGTCTGTGGTTCACGGACGTCCTGGGCTTCCTGAAGTCGGTCGCCGTGGCTCCCGCCGAGCTGGAACAGGCCTTCGACGAGGGCATCGGCTTCGACGGCAGCGCCATCGAGGGCTTCGCCCGGGTCTACGAGTCCGACATGATCGCCAAGCCCGACCCCTCCACGTTCCAGATCCTGCCCTGGCGTGCCGAGGCCCCCGGAACCGCCCGCATGTTCTGCGACATCCTCATGCCGGACGGCTCGCCCTCCTTCGCCGACCCCCGCTATGTCCTCAAGCGGGCCCTGGCCCGCACCTCCGACCTGGGCTTCACCTTCTACACCCACCCGGAGATCGAGTTCTTCCTGCTGAAGGACCGCCCGCTGGACGGCACCCGTCCGACCCCCGCCGACAACTCCGGCTACTTCGACCACACCCCCCAGGCCGTCGGCATGGACTTCCGCCGCCAGGCGATCACCATGCTGGAGTCGATGGGCATCTCGGTGGAGTTCTCCCACCACGAGGGCGCCCCCGGCCAGCAGGAGATCGACCTGCGCTACGCCGACGCCCTGTCCACGGCGGACAACATCATGACCTTCCGCCTGGTGATGAAGCAGGTGGCGCTGGAGCAGGGCCTGCACGCGACGTTCATGCCGAAGCCGTTCTCGGAGTACCCCGGCTCCGGGATGCACTCGCACCTGTCCCTGTTCGAGGGCGACCGCAACGCCTTCTACGAGTCCGGGGCCGAGTACCAGCTCTCCAAGGTCGGCCGCTCCTTCATCGCGGGCCTGCTCCGGCACGCCGGCGAGATCAGCGCGGTCACCAACCAGTGGGTGAACAGCTACAAGCGCATCTGGGGCGGCACCGAGCGCACCGCGGGCGCCGGCGGCGAGGCCCCCTCCTACATCTGCTGGGGCCACAACAACCGCTCGGCCCTGGTCCGTGTCCCGATGTACAAGCCCGGCAAGACCGGCTCGGCCCGCGTCGAGGTCCGCTCCCTGGACTCCGGCGCCAACCCCTACCTGGCCTACGCCGTCCTGCTGGCCGCCGGCCTGAAGGGCATCGAGGAGGGCTACGAGCTGCCGCCGGGCGCCGAGGACGACGTGTGGGCCCTGTCCGACGCCGAGCGCCGCGCCCTGGGCATCGAACCCCTGCCGCAGAACCTCGGCGAGGCCCTGACCCTGATGGAGGGCAGCGACCTGGTCGCCGAGACCCTCGGCGAGCACGTCTTCGACTTCTTCCTGCGCAACAAGCGGCAGGAGTGGGAGGAGTACCGCAGCGAGGTCACCGCGTTCGAGCTGCGCAAGCATCTGCCGGTGATGTAGCGGGGCAGACAGGTCCGGCGGACGGTGTCTGCCGCACCGGCCCCGACGGTCGGCACGGCCGCCTCCCGCACCGAGCCGGGCCGCCGCCCGGGCGGAGTGGCCGACCGTTGCCGCGTCGGCGCGGTGATGAGCCGTTAGGCTCTGGCCAGGACGACCTTGATCCGACGGGAGGCCGGGGATGACGGCGCCGGGGCGCAGGAGCAGTACCTTCACACGGCTGCTGCGGCACGGATTCACCGACCCCTCCGCCGCCGAGAAGCTGCTGGAGACCCCCGAGCTGAGCGCGGTGCGCAGCGACCCGGTGCTGCTGGAGGCGCTGGGGGCCACCGCCGATCCCGACCTCGCCCTGCACGGGCTGGTGCGGCTGCTGGAGGCGCAGCCGACACCGACCGCGCGCCGGGAGCTGTTCGACACGCTGATAGCGTCCAAGCCGCTGCGGGACCGGCTGCTCGGGGTGCTCGGCGCGTCCGCCGCGCTCGGCGACCACCTCGCCCGGCACGCCGGAGACTGGCACGCCCTGGTCACCTACGAGCCCCGCGACCTGCACCGGGACGTGGCGGACTTCGAACGCGGGCTCGCCGACGCCGACGACCCCGTCTCGCTGCGGGTCGCCTACCGCCGCTGCCTGCTGTCCATCGCCGCCCGGGACGTGTGCGGCACCATCGGCGTCGTCGAGACCGCCGCCGAGCTGGCCGACCTGGCCACCGCCACGCTGCGGGCCGCGCTGCGCATCGCGTGCGCCGCCGCGCCCGAGGACGCCGAGCGGTGCCGGCTCGCCGTGATCGCCATGGGCAAGTGCGGCGGCCACGAGCTGAACTACGTCTCCGACGTCGACGTCATCTTCGTCGCCGAGCCCGCCCCCGGCGCCGACGGCGAGCCGGGCGACGAGACCAAGGCGCTGCGGGCCGCCACCCGGCTGGCCTCGCACCTGATGCGGATCTGCTCCGAGACCACCGTCGAGGGCTCCATCTGGCCGGTCGACGCCAACCTGCGGCCCGAGGGCCGCAACGGGCCGCTGGTGCGGACGCTCAGCAGCCACCTGGCGTACTACCAGCGGTGGGCGAAGACCTGGGAGTTCCAGGCGCTGCTCAAGGCCCGCCCGGTCGCCGGCGACGCCGAGCTGGGCCGACGGTACGTCGAGGCGCTCGCCCCGCTGGTGTGGCAGGCCGCCGAGCGGGAGAACTTCGTCGCGGACGTGCAGCGGATGCGCCGCCGCGTGGTGGAGAACATCCCCGCCGACGAGGTCGAGCGGGAACTGAAGCTCGGGCCGGGCGGCCTGCGGGACGTGGAGTTCGCCGTGCAGCTGCTGCAGCTGGTGCACGGCCGGGCCGACCCCTCGCTGCGCAGCGGCACCACCCTGGACGCGCTGAAGGCCCTGGCCGCCGGCGGTTACGTCGGCCGCGCCGACGCCGACCAGCTCGCCGAGTCCTACCGCTTCCTGCGGTTCGTCGAGCACCGCATCCAGCTCTACCAGCTGCGCCGCACCCATCTGCTGCCCGCGGACGAGGCCGGGCTGCGCCGTCTGGGCCGTTCGCTGGGCCTGCGCGCCGACCCGGTCACCGAACTCACCCGCGCCTGGCGCCGCCACACCGGTGTCGTCCGCCGGCTGCACGAGAAGCTGTTCTACCGGCCGCTGCTGGACGCCGTCGCCCAGCTCGCCCCGGGCGAGGCCCGGTTGAGCCCCGAGGCGGCGCGGGAACGCCTGGTCGCCCTCGGATACGCCGACCCCGCGGCGGCGCTGCGGCACCTGGAGGCGCTGGCCTCCGGGGTGACCCGCAGGGCCGCGATCCAGCGGACGCTGCTGCCGGTGCTGCTGGGCTGGTTCGCCGACTCCGCCGACCCCGACGCCGGGCTGCTGAACTTCCGCAAGGTCTCCGACGCGCTCGGCAAGACCCCGTGGTACCTGCGGCTGCTGCGCGACGAGGGTGCCGCCGCGGAGAACCTCGCCCGGGTGCTGTCCGCCGGAAGGCTCGCCCCCGACCTGCTGATGCGCGCCCCGGAGGCGGTCGCGCTGCTCGGCGACGGCACCGGGGACGGCTCCGGCCTGGCACCGCGCGGACGGGCTCAGCTGGAGCAGGAGGTGCTGGCCGCGGTCGGCCGCGCGGAGAGCGCCGAGCAGGGGGTGACGGCCGCGCGCGGGGTGCGGCGCCGGGAGCTGTTCCGCACCGCCGCCGCCGACATCATCGGCTCCTACGGCACCGAGACCCGGCCCGCCGAGGCCGACCAGGGCGCCCTCGTCGACCGGGTCGGCGCCGCGGTGTCCGACCTGACCGCGGCGACCCTGGCCGGCACCCTGCGCGCGGTGGTGCGCGAGGTGTGGGGGGACACCCTGCCCACCCGGTTCGCGATCATCGGCATGGGGCGGTTCGGCGGGCACGAACTCGGCTACGGCTCCGACGCGGACGTGCTGTTCGTGCACGAGCCGCGCGAGGGCGTGGACGAGCGGGAGGCGAGCCAGGCGGCCAACCGGGTGGTCGCCGAGATGCGGCGGCTGCTGCAGGCGCCGAGCGCGGATCCGCCTCTGCTGATCGACGCCGATCTGCGGCCCGAGGGCAGGTCCGGTCCGCTGGTGCGCACCCTGACCTCGTACGCGGCGTACTACCGGCGGTGGTCGCTGGTGTGGGAGGCGCAGGCGCTGCTGCGAGCGGAGCCGGTGGCCGGCGACGAGGACCTCGGGCGGCGGTTCGTCGAGCTGATCGACCCGCTGCGGTACCCGCAGGGCGGGCTCGGCACCGACGCGGTGCGCGAGATCCGGCGGCTCAAGGCGCGCATGGAGGCGGAGCGGCTGCCGCGGGGCGCCGACCCCAAGCTGCACACCAAGCTCGGTCCGGGCGGCCTGTCCGACGTGGAGTGGACCGTGCAGCTGCTGCAGTTGCGGCACGCGGCCGAGGTGCCCGGGCTGCGCACCACGCGGACCCGGGCGGCGCTGGCGGCGGCCGCCGGGGCCGGGCTGGTGGCCGAGGACGAGGCCGCGATCCTGGACGAGGCCTGGGTGCTGGCCACGCGGGTGCGCAACGCGGTGATGCTGGTGCGGGGACGCGCCTCGGACACGTTCCCCACCCAGCCGCGGGACCTGGCCGCGGTGGGCCGGTACCTCGGCTACGGTCCCGGTCACGTGGGCGACATGCTGGACGCCTACCGGCGGACCGCGCGCCGGGCCCGCAGCGTGGTGGAGGACCTGTTCTACGGTTCCTGAGGACCACGGCTCGCAGACCACGGTTACTTTGCACCACGGTGGCCGACGGTCGTCCCGCCGCCCGCCGGGCGGGGCGGCATCAGCCTGAGGCAGGTTGCAAGGCCGTCCTCGGCAGGGCCTGTGGCAGCGCCCCGTACCACAGCCGGGCCACGGTGCAGCCCGCGGCCAGGCACAGGGCGCCGCCCGCCGCGTCCAGCCAGAAGTGGTTGGCGGTGGCGACGATCACCACCAGGGTCATCGTGGGGTACAGCACGGCCAGGACCCGCAGCCACACGATCCCGGTCAGCGCGCAGACCGTCAGCCCGCACCACAGGGACCAGCCGATGTGCATCGAGGGCATCGCGGCGTACTGGTTGGACATGTGCTGCAGGTCGCCGGAGGCCATCGACCCCCAGGTGTGGTGCACCTGGACGGTGTCGACGAAGCCGGCGCCGGGCATCAGGCGCGGCGGGGCCAGCGGGTAGAGCCAGTAGCCGAGCAGCGCCAGTGCCGTGGTGGCGAAGAGGGCCAGACGGCTCGCCGCGTAGCGACCGGGATGACTGCGGTAGAGCCAGACCAGGACGCCGACCGTGACCACGAAGTGCAGGGTGGCGTAGTAGTAGTTCATCCCGACGATCAGCCAGGTCACCGAGTTCACCGCGTGGTTGACGGTCTTCTCCACGGCGATGCCCAGCTGCTGTTCGGCATGCCACACCCGGGCGGCGTTGGCCAGGGCCTTGGCCTTCTGCTCCGGGACCGCGTTGCGGATCAGCGAGTACGTCCAGTAGCTGACCGCGATCAGCAGGACCTCGAACCACAGACGGGGAGGGTGCGGGGCGCGCAGCCGCCGGCGGCTGGGCGTGACCGGCTCCTGCCCGGGGACCTGTGTCACGGTCGTGTCGCCCATGGGCACAGAGTGTGCCAGAAGCGGTCCGGGGCCCAGCAGATGACGGGTCGTGATCCGGTCAGCGCGGGACCGAGGCCGTGGAGCCGCGCACCACCAGCTCGGGCATGAACACGAACTCGCTGTGCGGGGCGGGGGTGCCGGCGATCTCCTCCAGCAGCGTGCGCACCGCGGCCTGCCCCATCGCCGGGACCGGCTTGCGGACGGTGGTCAGCGGCGGATCCGTGAAGGCGATCAGGGTGGAGTCGTCGAAGCCGACGACGGACACGTCCTGCGGCACCTGAAGTCCCCGCTGCCGCGCCGCCCGTATCGCGCCGAGCGCCATCATGTCGCTGGCGCAGACGATGGCCGTGCACTGCCGTTCGATCAGTGGCGTCGCGGCGGCCTGGCCGCCCTCCAGGGTGTACAGGGAGTGCTGGATCAGCTCCGCCTCGACGGTCTGCGGGGACAGGCCGAGCTGGTCCTGCATGGCCTTGACGAACCCCTCGATCTTGCGCTGCACCGGCACGAACCGCTTCGGGCCGAGCGCCAGCCCGATCCGGGTGTGGCCCAGTGAGACGAGGTGGGTGACGGCGAGGGTCATGGCCGCGCGGTCGTCGGGGGAGATGAACGGGGCCTGCACCTTCGGGGAGAAGCCGTCGACCAGTACGAACGGCACCTGGCGGGCGCGCAGCCGCTCGTAGCGCTCCATGTCGGCGCTGGTGTCCGCGTGCAGCCCGGAGACGTAGATGATGCCCGCGACGCCGCGGTCCACCAGCATCTCGGTCAGCTCGTCCTCCGTGGACCCGCCGGGGGTCTGGGTGGCCAGCACCGGGGTGTAGCCCTGGCGGGTGAGTGCCTGGCCGATGACCTGCGCGAGCGCCGGGAAGATCGGGTTCTCCAGCTCCGGGGTGATCAGCCCCACCAGGCCCTCGCTGCGCTGCCGCAGCCGCACCGGGCGCTCGTAGCCCAGCACGTCGAGGGCGGCCAGCACGGACTGACGGGTGGTGGCGGCGACGCCGGGCTTGCCGTTCAGGACCCGGCTGACGGTCGCTTCGCTCACCCCCGCCTGCGCGGCGATGTCGGCAAGCCGTGTGGTCACACCAGGTGACTGTACCGGCCGCGCGCCTGCTCGCGCACCGCTCGCACGCCGGGGGCGGGTGGCGGGACGTCCTGCTGCGGGCTGGTGCGTCATCGCGCTCCCTCGTGCGCTCGGCGGCAAGTTCTTGCAGAGTCTTGCACAAAGTGATCGAGCCGTGCGCTGTTGCCGGGAAAAACGGTCTCACAGCGGTCTCGTCCCGGTCGAGAAACGGTCACGTCCGAGCGGCCGGGCGCGGTGGGACCTGGGTGCTGCGAAGAATTCTTGCGGTTTTTTTCTGCAAGGTCTTTCGTCCGCGTTGCATCGCTGTTACGTTCACGTCGCCCGACGGCAGTGGGAAGCGGTCGGCACGACTCGGGCTTTCACCCTCAAGGAGAACTCATGCGGCGTGGCACAGCGGCCACCGCGCTGGTGGCGTCCCTCGTCCTCGCGGCGACGGCCTGCGGCTCAGGCGACAGCGGCAGCGGCAAGTCCGGTGGTCCCGTCACCATCACCTGGTGGGACACCTCCAACGCCACCAACGAGGCGCCGACGTACCAGGCCCTGGTCGAGCAGTTCGAGGCCGCGCACAAGGACATCAAGGTCAACTACGTCAACGTCCCCTTCGACCAGGCGGAGAACAAGTTCGACACCGCCGCCGGTGCCAGCGGCGCCCCGGACGTGCTGCGCTCCGAGGTCGGCTGGACCCCCGCGTTCGCCAAGAAGGGCTACTTCCTGCCGCTGGACGGCACCGAGGCGCTCGCCGACAAGGACGCCTTCCAGCCCAGCCTGCTCCAGCAGGCCCAGTACGAGGGCAAGACCTACGGCGTGCCGCTGGTCACCGACACCCTGGCCCTGGTCTACAACAAGGACCTGTTGCGCAAGGCCGGGATCAGCGAGCCGCCCCGCACGTGGGACGAACTCAAGGCGGACGCCGCGCAGATCAAGGACAGGACGGGCGTCGACGGCTTCTGGGGATCGGAGAAGGGTTACTACGCCGAGCCGTTCCTCTTCGGCGAGGGCACCGACACCGTCGACGCCGCCGCCAAGAAGATCACCGTGCGGTCCGAGCCCGCGAAGAAGGCGTACGGCACCTGGCTCGGCCTGTTCACCGGCAAGGGCCTGCACAAGGCGGACACCACCGCCGACTCCTACGCCCACCGCCAGGACGCCTTCGTCAACGGCAAGGTCGCCATGACCATCGAGGGGCCCTGGGAGATCACCAACTTCTACAAGGGCAGCGCCTTCAAGGACAAGAACAACCTCGGCATCGCCACCGTCCCGGCCGGCTCCACCGGCAAGGCCGGCGCACCGACCGGCGGCCACAACCTGTCCGTCTACGCCGGCTCCGACAAGGCCCACCAGCAGGCGGCGCTGACCTTCGTGCGGTTCATGACCTCGGCGAAGGCCCAGGAGACCATCGCCCTGAAGAACTCCACGCTGCCCACTCGCGCCGACGCCTACACCGACCAGGTCAAGGCCGACCCGGGCATCGCCGGCTTCCAGAAGGTGCTCCCCGCGGCCCGGCCCCGCCCGGCACTGCCCGAGTACAGCTCGCTGTGGACGCCGCTCGACACCGAACTGCCCAAGATCGCCGACGGCAAGGTGTCCCTGGACCGGGGACTGAAGAACGTCGAGCTGGCGATCAGCAAGCTGGTCCCGGACTTCACCGAGTGACGCCGTAGGCCGCCGGATCCGTACCGAGGAGGGGAGGTTCCGGCGGCCCGGCGACCGAGTGCCCCACCCGCCACGTCCCAGAAGGTGTCGAACCATGACCGTCGCCGTCGAGAGCGCGACAGCCCGGCCGCCAGGTGAGCGCGGCCGCCGCCCGGGGCCGCTGCAGCGCCTGCGCCGCAGCTGGGAGAAGCACTGGTACGCCTACGCGATGATCGCCCCGGTGGTCGTCGTGCTCGGCGTCCTGGTGGGCTACCCGCTGGTGCGGGGTTTCTACCTGACGCTGACCGACGCCAACAGCCTCAACTCGGCCCGCACCATCGGCGTCAACCACATCGACGCCACCTACAGCTTCGTCGGGCTGGACAACTACCGGGACATCCTGTTCGGACCCACCGCCTACGACCGTTTCTGGTCGCACTTCGTGTGGACGGTGGTGTGGACCGCGCTGTGCGTGCTGCTGCACTACGCCATCGGCCTGGGCCTGGCGCTGCTGCTGAACCGGAAGATGCGCGGTCGCACCGTCTACCGGCTGCTGCTCATCCTGCCCTGGGCGGTGCCCACCTTCGTCACCGTCTTCTCCTGGCGGGTCCTGCTCGCCGACTCCGGCGCGCTCAACCAGCTCCTCGGCCATCTGCATCTGCCGCAGCCGGCCTGGCTGGAGGACACCTTCTGGCAGCGGTTCGCCGCCGTGATGGTGAACACCTGGTGCGGGGTGCCGTTCATGATGGTCTCGCTCCTGGGCGGCCTGCAGTCCATCGACAGCAGCCTGTACGAGGCCGCCGAGATGGACGGTGCGAACGCCTGGCAGCGCTTCCGCCATGTGACCCTGCCGGGCCTGAGGTCCGTCAGCTCCACCGTGGTCCTGCTCGGGGTCATCTGGACGTTCAACCAGTTCAACATCATCTTCCTGCTGTTCGGCCAGACCAGCGCCCCCGACGCGCAGATCCTCGTCACCTGGGCCTACCGGCTCGGCTTCGGCCAGCAGCCGCGGGACTACGCGCAGTCCGCCGCGTACGGCGTGCTGCTGCTGTCGATCCTGACCGTCTTCACCTCCGTCTACTTCCGCTGGCTGAAGCGCAATGACCAGCTCGCCGTCTGACGCAGGAGCCGCCACGATGAGCACCACGACTGTCTCCCCGGCCGCCTCGCCGGCCGCGTCCGCGACGGCGGCCGGCGCCTCCCGGCGGGTGCGGCGACGCGGCCGGTCCTCACCGCTGGGCCGCACCGTCGCCCATGTCCTGCTGATCCTGGCGAGCCTGGCCGCCACCGCCCCGGTCGCCTGGCTGTTCTATCTCTCGCTCGGCCCGGACAAGAACGACTACCTGCACCCCGGCGGGATCGCGGCGAAGGCGACCTTCGCCAACTACGCGTTCGTGCTGCAGCACACGAACATCTTCCACTGGCTGCTCTCGACGCTGATCGTCGCGCTGGGCACCGCCCTCGTCGGCGTCGCCTTCGCCGCGACCACCGGCTATGCCGTCTCCCGGATGCGGTTCCCCGGCCACCGGCCGCTGATGTGGGTGCTGCTGCTCACCCAGGCGTTCCCGATCGCCGTGCTCATCGTGCCGATGTACGAGATCTTCTCCGAGCTGGGTCTCATCGACACCTACGGCGCGCTGATCCTCGTCAACTGCTCGACCGTGGTGCCGTACTGCGCCTGGCTGATGAAGGGCTACTTCGACACCGTCCCGGTGGAGATCGACGAGGCCGGACGGGTCGACGGCCTCAGCCCCTTCGGCACCTTCGTGCGGCTGATCCTTCCGCTGGCCCGGCCGGGTCTCGCGGTCGCCGCGTTCTACAGCTTCATCACCGCCTTCGGCGAGGTCGCGTTCGCCTCGACGTTCCTGCTGGACGACGACAAGTACACCTTCGCGGTCGGTCTGCAGACCTTCGTCAGCGAACACGACGCACAGTGGAACTACATGGCCGCCACCGCGGTGTTGATCGCCGTGCCCGTGACCGCCTTTTTCTACCTTGTGCAGAAACATCTGGTGACCGGCCTCACCGCGGGCGGCACCAAGGGCTGAGGGCACCCGCGGTCCGGTCCCCGCGCCCGTCCGGGCGCGCGGGCGGGCGGCCGCGCCGGCCGTACGCCCCGCCGCCACCGCGGCCGCCCGCACTCCGCGGCCCTCGCGCCCGTTCCGTTCCTCCGTCCCTGTCCCGACCACCGTTACGTATCAAGGACGCCATGAGCCAGCAGCATCAGGCCGCCGAGGCCACCCGCTTCGCCGTTGCCGCCCCGCGCCGTGACTGGTGGCGGGACGCCGTGATCTACCAGGTCTATCCGCGCAGTTTCGCCGACAGCGACGGCGACGGCATGGGCGACCTGGAGGGCATCCGCTCCCGTCTGCCCTATCTGCGCGACCTCGGGGTGGACGCCGTGTGGCTCAGCCCCTTCTACGCCTCCCCGCAGGCGGACGCCGGCTACGACGTCGCCGACTACCGGGCCGTCGACCCGATGTTCGGCACCCTGCTCGACGCAGACGCGCTGATCCGCGACGCCCACGGGCTGGGCCTGCGCGTCATCGTCGACCTGGTGCCCAACCACTCCTCCGACCAGCACGAGTGGTTCAAACGCGCCGTCGCCGAGGGCCCCGGCTCCCCGCTGCGCGAGCGCTACCACTTCCGCCCCGGCCGGGGGAGCAACGGCGAACTGCCGCCCAACGACTGGGAGTCCATCTTCGGCGGCCCGGCCTGGACCCGGCTGCCGGACGGCGAGTGGTACCTGCATCTGTTCGCCCCCGAACAGCCCGACTTCAACTGGGAACACCCGGCCGTCGGCGACGAGTTCCGCTCCATCCTGCGCTTCTGGCTGGACATGGGCGTCGACGGCTTCCGCATCGACGTCGCCCACGGCCTGGTCAAGGCCGAGGGGCTGCCCGACCTCGGCACCCGCGACCAGGTGAAGCTGCTGGGCAACGACGTCATGCCGTTCTTCGACCAGGACGGTGTGCACGAGATCTACCGGCAGTGGCGCCGGGTGCTCGACGAGTACGCGGGCGAACGCATCTTCGTCGCCGAGGCATGGACGCCGACCGTCGAGCGCACCGCCCTGTACGTCCGCCCGGACGAACTCCACCAGGCCTTCAACTTCCAGTACCTGTCGACCGACTGGGACGCGGCCGCGCTGCGCTCCGTCATCGACCGTACGCTCGCGGCCATGCGCCCGGTCGGCGCCCCCGCCACCTGGGTGCTGTCCAACCACGACGTCACCCGTCACACCACCCGCTTCGCCAACCCGCCGGGCCTGGGCACCCAGATCCGCACGGCCGGCGATCGCGCCCTGGGCCTGCGCCGGGCCCGCGCGGCCACCCTGCTGATGCTGGCGCTGCCCGGCTCGGCCTACCTGTACCAGGGCGAGGAGCTGGGGCTGCCGGACGTGGTCGACCTGCCCGACGAGGTGCGCCAGGACCCGGCCTACTTCCGGGGCGCCGGCCAGGACGGCTTCCGCGACGGCTGCCGGGTCCCCATCCCCTGGACCCGCTCCGGCCCCTCCTACGGCTTCGGCAGCGGCGGCTCCTGGCTGCCGCAGCCCGCCGAGTGGGCCGAGCTGAGCGTCGAGGCCCAGCAGGGCGTGCCCGGCTCCACCCTGGAGCTGTACCGCTCCGCGCTGGCCGCCCGCCGCGCCCACCCCGACCTCGGGGCCGGGGACGCCGTCGAGTGGCTGCGCGCCCCCGAGGGTGTGCTCGCCTTCCGCCGTGGCGGTTTCGTGTGCGTCGCCAACACCACGGGCGAGTCGGTGACCTCGCCGGCCCACGGCCGGGTCCTGCTGTCCAGCGGCGAGGTGACCGAGGCCGACGGAGAGGTGAAGGTGCCGTCCGACACGACGGTGTGGTTCACCACGACCTGAGCGGTCCGCCCGGTGGCGCCTGAACGGACCGGTGTCGCAAGGAGTTTCGCCGTTCTTTCACCCGTCCGCGGGGTCCGCCGCCTGCCTGGCCGCACGGATCCCGCGGACGGATCGTGCCCGCACACCCCCCTGTCGGCCTGCAC
Organism: Streptomyces thermoviolaceus; assembly: GCF_045209695.1. Lineage (NCBI taxonomy): Bacteria > Bacillati > Actinomycetota > Actinomycetes > Kitasatosporales > Streptomycetaceae > Streptomyces > Streptomyces thermoviolaceus. The sequence goes on from NZ_CP109280.1 coordinate 4,464,222, forward strand.
TGCACCATGAACCCTTCATGGTCTCTGACAGGTTCATGTCCAGAGTATTGACCGCCCGCAACGGCGCTCGTACGGTCGGCTGCACGTGCAGCGCTGAAAGCTTGCAGCAAGTTCTTCCATCCCCTTGTCCGTCCGACGCGACCCTCCGACGGAGAAAGAACCCCCACATGGCCAGCAGAACGCTCTCGGGCGCGCTCGCCCTGGCGGCCGCCGCGACGGCCGTCCTCGCCGCTCCCGCCACCGTCGCCCACGCCTCCCCGCCCGGCACCAAGGACGTCACCGCCGTCCTCTTCGAGTGGGACTACGCCTCCGTGGCCAAGGAGTGCACCAGCACCCTCGGCCCGGCCGGCTACGGCTACGTGCAGGTCTCCCCGCCCGCCGAGCACATCCAGGGCTCCCAGTGGTGGACGTCGTACCAGCCGGTGAGCTACAAGATCGCCGGCCGGCTCGGCGACCGTGCCGCCTTCCGATCCATGGTGAACACCTGCCACGCCGCCGGGGTGAAGGTGGTCGTCGACACGGTGATCAACCACATGTCGGCCGGCAGCGGCACCGGCACCGGAGGCTCGTCGTACACGAAGTACGACTACCCGGGGCTGTACTCGGCCCCGGACTTCGACGACTGCACCGCGGAGATCACCGACTACCAGGACCGCTGGAACGTCCAGCACTGCGAACTGGTGGGCCTCGCCGACCTCGACACCGGTGAGGAGTACGTGCGACAGACGATCGCCGGCTACATGAACGACCTGCTCTCCCTCGGCGTCGACGGCTTCCGCATCGACGCGGCCAAGCACATCCCCGCCGAGGACCTCGCGAACATCAAGTCCCGCCTGAGCAACCCGAACGCCTACTGGAAGCAGGAGGTCATCTACGGCGCCGGCGAAGCCGTCCAGCCCGGCGAGTACACCGGCACCGGCGACGTCCAGGAGTTCCGCTACGCCTACGACCTCAAGCGGGTCTTCACCCAGGAGCACCTCGCCTACCTGAAGAACTACGGCGAGGACTGGGGCTACCTGAGCAGCACGACGGCCGGGGTCTTCGTCGACAACCACGACACCGAGCGCAACGGCTCCACGCTGAACTACAAGAACGACGCCACCTACACCCTGGCCAACGTCTTCATGCTGGCTTGGCCCTACGGCGCCCCCGACATCAATTCCGGCTACGAGTGGTCCGACCCGGACGCCGGCCCGCCCGACGGCGGCCACGTCGACGCCTGCTGGCAGAACGGCTGGAAGTGCCAGCACAAGTGGCCCGAGATCGCCTCCATGGTCGCCTTCCGCAACGCCACCCGCGGCGAGCCGGTCACCGACTGGTGGGACGACGGCGCGGACGCCATCGCCTTCGGCCGGGGCAGCAAGGGCTTCGTGGCCATCAACCACGAGTCCGCCACCGTCCAGCGCACCTACCAGACCTCCCTGCCCGCCGGCACCTACTGCGACGTGCAGAGCAACACCACGGTGACGGTGGACTCCGCCGGACGGTTCACCGCCGCGCTCGGCCCGGACACGGCACTGGCCCTGCACACCGGCAGGACGAGCTGCTGACCGTCCGCGGCGCGGATTCACCCGGACGGGCCCACGGTGCGTGCGCCGTGGGCCCGAGCCGTGTCCGTGGCGTCGCGTCGTGGCCCGAGGGCGGACCGAGCGGAGCAATCGGGCATGCGTGCGCCCCGGCCCGCGCCGACGCTGGCTGCATGAGCATCCGTCCCTGGGTCGTCGTGGAGGCGCCGGACGGCCGTGGCCTGCGCCGGGTCACCGTGAACGGCGAGGACGCGGGCAGCGCCTGGTCGCTGCGCGAGCTGCGCGCCCTGCTGGACCGCCTCGGCCACCCGGACGTGGACGTCGAGGACCCGGCGTCGGTGCACTGGCGCGGAGGGGACTGGACCACCTGGCCCGACCGGCCCGTCCGACGGCGGCTGACCGGGCTGGTCGTCCTGGCCGGGCTGCTCGCCTCCGCGGCCCTCAACGCGCTCGTCGGCCGGCCGGACGCCTCCGGCGCGCTGACGTTCGCCCAGCGGGTGACCGGAGCGTTGTTCGTCCTGTCCGCCCTGGTGCTGCTGGCGGCGGCCCTGGCGGTGCCCGACCACTGGGGCAGACGGCGCTCGTCCGTCTCCGGGGCGATCGTCCTGCTCGGTGTGCTCATCACGCTGGCCACCGACGTCCTGCTGGTCCTGCTGTGGCTCGACGAGCGGCAGTACACGCCCTACCTGCTGGCGTTCATGCCGCTGCTGTGCTGGTCGGTGTGGGCGCTGCGCCTGCTGCTGAAGGACCGGCCGTGGAGACGGGTGCCGCTGCCCAGGACGTTCGCGACCGGGGTGTTCGCCTCCGCCCTCCTCACCGCGGTCAGCCTCGCGTACTCCACCCTCTACCAGCCGACGGTCGCGCCCATGCACTTCGCCCTGTCGGCGAGGTTCGGCACCGCGCGGGCGGACCCTCGGGTGCCGTTCGTGCAGGTGCCGCTGACGATGTCCGTGAAGAACACCGGGGCGTACCCGGCGTACGTCCTCATCGACGACTACACCGTCTACGGCAGAACCGCCCGGTACACCGACCAGGGATCGTTCTCGGCGGAGCAGTGGAGGAAGAGCATCGACGAGGACGGCGAGGAGGAGGCGGAACGCCACGTCGACCGGCTCGCGTTCACCCGGATCAGCAGCGGGCGGATCTACGAACCCGGCACCCTGCTGGAGAGCGGCCAGGAGGACACCCGCGAGCACGTGTTCCAGATCCCCCTGGACGCGCCGTACGACCTGCTCTACGTCGATCTCCAGCTCACCTACCTGCGCAAGGACCGGGGACAGATCGACGTGGAGGAGTTCAGGAAACAGCGGGCGTCCTGGCGGGCGAAGAACGAGCCGCCCTGTATCGCGGGCGGCTGCGGTGACCGCATCGTGTACCTCGGCGCTGTCCGGCACAACAACAACCTGGTCAATGTGACCCGCGCGCAGCACTATGTGCTCGCGACCTGGTCCCCGCTCGACACCCCCGCGTACTCCATCTCCTCCTACCACCTGGACGGGAAGGGCATCGACCTCGCGGAGGAGAAGAAGGACCTGGCCCGGTTCGGTGTCTCCACGGTCCAGGCGCACGCCGAGATCTCCCTCGCCGAACTGCTGAAGTCGGTCACAGCTCCTCGGCCTTCCTGACCCAGGACCCCGACGGCACCCCTCGCTCGTCGAGCTGCCGCGCGGCCTGCAGGCAGTGCAGCGCGGGCTTGCCGAGCGTCGCGAACAGCCGGTCGGCCGGCACCGTCGCGGCCAGCCGCGGGAGGAGCCGTGCGACCTCCACCGGGGCGTCGGCGTACTCGTCGGTGCGCAACTGCGCGAGCACGTCGAGGACGTCGTTGCCCTTGTCCTCGGCCTTCCAGAAGTCCTTCACGCCCTCCGCGTTCCACCGCTCGGGGAGCAGACCGCGCAGGTTCGTGCCGAGTGTGTCCTCCGGCGCGGAGTCGAAGACGGCGTCGGTGCACACCTCGGCCGCCGTGCCGAGCGGGACGTCCGGCAGGCCCTCGGCGGCGAGCGCCTTCTCCAGCTCCTTCTCCATCCGGTCGATCCGACCGGGCAGCTCCTTGCGTGCCGTGTCACGCTCCTTCGCCGAGGCGTCGGGGTCCTCGGCCTTCGCCAGGGCCGTCCCGGCCTGGTGCGCACTCTGCGCCGTCTCCTTGCGCCCCTCGTTCGGTGTCCCCTGGGAGCCGGCGACGGACGCCGCGACCGCCACGGACCGCGCGGCGCTCGGCGCGTTCCGGGTCTGCGGGCCGCGGGCGGTGCGCTCGTGGCCCGGGCGGGTGCCGCCCACGGCGGTCAGCGCGCCGCTCGCCGCTCCGGCCAGGTCGTCGCGCAGCCCGCCCGGTGTCCGGGCGTCGGCGATCACGGGGAGCACGGACGCCGTGCGTTCGGCGACGAAGCCGCTCGTGCGCCGTTCCGCCTGCGGCAGGTGCGGTCGGCTGCCGGTGCCGAGGACCGTGGCCACCTGCCGGACCAGCCCGGTCAGCTGTGTCCGCACCTCGGCGGGGGTTCCGGGATCGGCGACGGCCTTCAGCGCGACCGTCACCGCCCGCGCGCCGCGGACGACGGCGTCCCGTTCCTGCGGCGGGGTCGCCGGGTTCTCCACGGCCCGCAACGTCGCGGTCAGCCGTTCGACGCTGGGCACCAGGTCCCCGGGGACCTCGTCCTTCAGGCGGTCCAGGTCCGCCGTCACCGCGCCGGCCGCCTGGATCTGCTGCTGCGCCGCGGACGACGCGGTGTCGTCCCCCCGGGGGCCGGACGGCTCACCGGTGGGCGAGGTGTCGTCCGGGCCCTGGGTCTCGCCCGGTTCCGTGGGTGTCTCCGGCGGTTCGGACGGTGGCGTCGAGGGCGTGGTGTCCGGCGTCGTCGGGCCGGGCGGCGGAGGCTCGGGGGGAGGGTTCGGCGGTGGTTCGGTCGGCGGCGGGGGCTCGGGCGGCGGGGGGTCGGTGCCCGCGGGCAGGCCGGCCGCGGACGGCGGACCGTGACCGACCGGGGCGGCGGCCGTGACGGGACCCGCCGGGGCCGCCGCGACGGGACCCGCGCTCAGCGCGAGGGCCACGGTCAGGGCGGACAGGCCGGTCAGGCGGGCGGAACGTCGCCGCCGTGGGGTGCTGGCCATGGTCGATCCGAGGGGAACTGCGGGCGCACGGTGCGGGGCCGGGGCGGGGACCGGACGCCGCCCGGCTCCCCGGCCGCATGTCCACGCTCGCGCCGCCGACGACGCCGCGCAACCCGGCCGCACCGCGACCCCGCACCCCGGTTGAAGCATCAACCTGCGCGTCCGGCTCACCGGCCGTGCGGGCGCCGTCCTCCCCGACTGCGTGCCGGCCATGCCGTGCGGGCATCACAGCTCGCCGGAACGGTATGGGACGCCGTTCGGCCACGCGACGACAGTGGAGGCGAGAGCGCATCCGCTCCCCCCTTCTCGTCTCTCGTCCTCCACTCCTCCCCCTCTTCGCTCTCTTCTCTCCACTTCTCCCTCTTCCTGTACCGGAGTTCACGCGTGAGTCCTTGTCCCGACACCCCCTTCCCGGACCGCCTGGGCGCCTTGTGGTCCGCGCCGGCGGACGCACGCGCCGGCCGACCGCTGCTGGTGGCGATGCACGGCTGGAGCTACGACGAGACCCACCTGTTCGAGATCACCCGGCCGCTCCACGACGACGTGGTCGTCGCATCGCTGCGGGCCCCCTATCCGGAGGCCGGCGGATACGCCTGGTTCCCGCGTGCGGGGAACCCCATCGGCCACCCGCAGCCGGCTCTGGCGAACACCCTGGCCCGTGCGGTTCTGTCGTGGCTGGACGCCCAGCCGGCCTTCTCCTCGGTGGGGCTCATCGGTTCCTCGCAGGGCGGGGCCATGGCGTTGCAGGTGCTCCGGCAGGACCCGTCGCGTTGCGCGTACGCGGTGCGGATGGGTGGTTTCGTCGTCTCCGGTGACCTGCCGGGCGACGCACTGCTCACGGCGTCCAGGCCGCCGGTGCTCTGGGGGCGCGGTGCACGGGACCGCGTGATCCCCGACGACGCGCTGGCGCGCACGGAGAGCTGGATCCGGGAGCACGCCGACGGGCAGGTGCGCGTCTACGCCGGACTGGGGCACGACGTGGCGGGCCCCGAGATCGACGACCTGATGGACTTCGTCCGCCGTCACACCCCTCGGCGGACGTCATGAGACGACGACAGAAAGGTGCCCGCATGGTGCGGCACGACATCGAGTTCGACGCCGAGGGCGCGCTGCTGCGCGGATGGTTCTACCCGCCGGACCCCTCCGGCGGACCCGCACCGTGCGTGGTGATGGCCCACGGCTGGACGTCCACCAAGCGCATGTACCTGGACCGGTTCGCCGAGGTGTTCGCGGCGGCCGGGCTCGCCGTGCTCCGGCGGTCACTTCGCCGCCTACACCGGCGATGGCTTCGCCCGTGCCTCCGCCGCTTCCCGCGACTGGTTCCTGGAGCACCTCACCCGGTGACGCCGCCGTCGTCCCCCGTGCACGTGCCGACGGGCCCGTGACGGGAGGACGGTCCTTCAGAGGCGAGACGCAGGAGCCGGCCGAGCAGGTCCCCGAAGGGGCCGTCGGCCGGTTCCCGGGCGAACACCCGGCGCAGCAGGGCCGCGAGTTCCTCGTCGTAGGCGGCGCTGACCGCGGCGAGCGCGGCGAAGTCGTGCACCAGCTGCCGCTCCAGCTCCGCGCGTGGGATACGCCGGCCGTCCAGCCAGATCAGCGCGGTGGACTCCGCGAGGGAGATCCACGAACGGATCACCAACTCCAGCCGGGCGGGCGGGTCCTGCACCCCCAGGTGCGCGAGGATGTGCTCGTAGGCGGTCTGCCGGACGCTGTTGATCAGCGCGTTGGTCGTGGAGGAGCCGACCGCGGGACCGCCGCGCATCAACGCCGAGAAACCCGGGCCGTGCTCGTCCACGAAGTCGAAGTACCGGCCCATCACCCGCAGCAGCCGCGCACCCAGCGGGCCCTCGTGCGGTTCCACGAACCGGGCCGCGAGATCGTCCGAGGCACGTTTCAACGCCGCCTCGTACAGGCTGAGTTTGCCGGGGAAGTAGTGGTAGACCAGCGGGCGGGAGATGCCCGCCGCGGACGCTATCTCGTCGATGGAGACGTCATCGGGGGAGCGTCGGCTGAACAGGTCGAGGGCGACCCCGATCAGCTGCTCCCGCCGCTCCGCGACTGGCATTCTGCGGCGCACCCCGGTGGTCATGCGCTCACCTTACCGATCGCATCACGCGAGGGAACGGGTCGCAGCCGATCCGGTTGTCGCATCGAGGTGTGCGTTCGACGACGCGATGCGCCCTGCGCGTCAGCTCAGGCCGCGCACCGGGCTGCCGTCGCGCAACGTGCCCTTCAGCTCGGCGGTGACGCCCTGCCGGGCCCGTACGGTGAGCAGCCGGCCCTCGGCGGACGCCTCGATCCCGCCGGTCGTGGCGATGGACGCGGTGTCCGCGTCGCCCGCCGCGAGCAGGTACCAGTCACCCTGCCGGGACTTCCACAGCACCCCGGCCAGTACGTGCGGGGAGCGTGCTCCGCAGGCGGGCACACCCTCGTCACGTGCGGTGACCGCGCCCGTCGTGCCGCCGGGGGTGAGGAACTGGGCCAGCACCCGCGGGGCGGTGCCGCGCCAGGTGTCCGCCCGGGTGCACGCCCAGGCGGCAAAGCCGCTTCCGTCCGGCAGCGGCTGCTCGGCGTACCGCCAGGTGTTGACCGACCGCACCCCCTGCGCGCGCACCTCGCCCAGCGCGCACGCATACGGCGCCCAGGCGTGCAGCAGCTGCGGGTCCGCCGTCTCCAGGGGGTCGGCGGGGCGGCCCGCGGTCAGCTGGGCGGGGACCAGCTCGCCCAGGTCGGTGAGGAGTCGGGCGCCGCCGTCGCCGGTCAGCTCGAGGACGTTCCAGGAGGTGCAGGGTCCGGAGCGGGCCGCAGGGCTGGACAGGGGCTCGGTGACGCCGTCCCGCAGCGCGAGGACGGGCGCGTCCGAGGAGGGGTCGAGCAGGTCGCGTGCGGCGGCCCGGCGCACCCAAGGGGCCGTCAGATAGCGGACGTCGGTGTCGGAGCGGTCCAGCACCACGGCGGAGGCCGTCGCCCCGGCCGCGCCGTCCACCCGGGCGAAGTCCAGCGCGGCACCCGCCGTGGAGCCCTTCGGTTCGGCGTAGCGGACGATGCGCAGACCGTCGTAGAGGATCACCACCCGGGCGTTGTCCACCTCGCCCGCGTACAGCAGCTGCGGCGGGCCGGCGGGGCCGCCGGAGGCCGTGCCCGGCGTGGCGGTGACCCGGACGGACGCGCCGGGCCGCGCCCACACCGCCAGAGCGCGGCGCAGCAGGGCCGTGTCGCGGGTGAGGCCGCCGCGCGCGGGCCACACGGAGAAGTCCAGGCGTGCGGAGGTCCGCCAGGCGGTGGCCGGGACGCGTGTCAGCTTGGCGGGGTCGAGGGCGGCCTCGGCGGAGGGGTTCCGTGCGGAGGAGGGCGCGGCGGCGCCGTTCGGGCCCCAGCCGGTGCCGGGCAGCGCGACCAGCGCACCGCACACGGCCAGGGCGGCGGCCGCGGCGAGCGCCGCCTTGGTGTGCTGTCGCCGCCGCAGCAGGTCGGTCGGCCGGGCCTGCAGCAGGCAGGGGTCGAACTCGGGGGCGTGCAGCAGCGGGTACTGGGCGGGCACCCGCTCGGCCTCCCGCAGTGCGGCCCGGGGATCGGTCACCCCGGCGGCGGACAGCACCCGACGCACCTCGTCGTCCGCCAGCCCCTCCAGGCCGCGCAGCACGTAGGCGGCGCGCGCCGGGCCGGACAGGGCGCCCAGCCGCTGGTCGAGGGCGAGTTCGTCGGCGCCGCCCGAGCGCGGGAACAGCTTCAGGCCCCACACCTGCGGCAGCGGCGGCGGCAGCCGGCGCAGCCACCGCGCGACGCGCCCGCCCCGGCCGGCCCTCAGCGCCGCCCGGACGACCCGGACGCGCAGCACGGCGTACCCGTGGTCGGCGGCGGCCCCGGCGGACTGCGCCGGGATCACCGGGCGTGAGGCGCGGCCGCGCGGCAGGGCGCGCTGGGCGAGGGCGTGGGCGGTCAGGACGCGCCGGCTCCGGCCGAGGCCGGGCGGCAGCAGGAGGTGGGCGAGCCGGACCAGCCGCGGATAGTGCTCGACGAGGGCGGCCTCTGCCTGCTCGACGCCGACGACCGGCTCGGGGGCGGACGAGGGGCGCGGGACGACATCGTGTGACTGCACGTTCAGCAGAACGAGCGATTCGTCGGATGGTCACCGCTGTGGGGGGTGTCCCCTTCGTGTGTCCTCTTCGGGGCTTCTTCGGGGGCCTCTTCCGGGGTCCTCTTCGTGTGTTCCCGGTGTCCTTCCCGCCGGGACGGTTGCGTCCCTCCCGCCGGGACGGTCCGGCGGCACGGAGGCGCCGCGGCCCCGCGGGCGCGTCCGCGCCGGGTCATCGCGGCGTCGGCGGCACGTACTTGTAGCCCACCCGGCGCACCGTCTGGATCGCCGAACGGTGCTCGGCACCCAGCTTGCGGCGCAGCCGCGCGATGTGGACGTCGACGGTGCGTCCGTCGCCCACGTGGCCGTAGCCCCAGACCGTGCTGACCAGGTGGTCGCGGCTGTGGACCCGGTGCGGGTGGGCGACCAGGTGGGCGAGCAGCTCGAACTCCAGGTAGGTCAGGTCGAGCGGCCGCCCGGCCACCTCGGCGGTGCGGCGGGCGGTGTCGATGCGGACCAGGGCGTCGCCGTGCCCGTCCGCGGGCTCGTCGGGCGCGGGCGCGGCCGGCGGGGCGAACGGCGGCTGCCGGTCGGCCGGGACGAGGACCAGGTAGCCGACCATCGGGGGCCGGCCGGGCAGGCTGGGCAGGGTGTGCTGGGGCGCCGGCAGCCAGGTGGCGGCGGGCGGCAGCCAGGCCGCCACCTCGTCGGGCAGATCCTCGCCCGGACGGGAGTCGGACACCTCCCACCGCTCGTCCCGGTCGACGGCCCGCAGACGGTGACGCGGGACGGCGGGGGCGGGCGCGGCATCGGCGGCGGTGGCGGTCGCGGTGGTCAGGGAACGGGTGGTCGCCATGAGAGGTCAGCTCTTTCGCGCGAGGACTTCGTCGGAAAGGGGCGACGGCGGCCGCGAGGTCGTGGTCGGGCGCGCCGCGCACCGTGCGTCACCTGCGCGCTGGCCGAGGCCGGGGTGTACGGCTTTCAGGGGCCCGCGCGTTCAGCGCGCGCAACACACCCGGTCGAAGTCGTGGTGCTGACGGGAAGGCCAGAAGGGCTCGAGGTCATGGCGACCTGTCGCGTGGGTCTTCTGGAAGCTGGCCATGAGCCCATTGAAGCAGACCCGGCGCCCGGACAGCAGCCCGCTCTCACTGCGTGGACGCTTTCACGACGGGGGAGTTGAGCCCTCGGCGGACGCACACCGGGCCGTCCGGGCAGGTCGCGCGGACGGGCTCGGGCCTGCGCGGGGGCGCCCGCACAGCCCGCGTGCGGCCGGGCGCCCGCCCTGTCCGCGCGGCGCCCGGCCCCACGCCGGCGGCCGTGCCGGGCCGGGCCGCTCAGCGGCGGGCGAGCGCGTCCCGTACGGCCTCCTCGGTGCGCGCCACCACCGCGGTGCCGTCGTCCGCCGTGATGATCGGACGCTGGATCAGCTTCGGATGCTCGGCGAGCGCGGTGATCCAGCGGTCCCGGGCACCGGCGTCCCGCGGCCACTGCTTCACCCCCAGCTCCTTCGCCTCGGCCTCCTGGGTACGGGTGATGTCCCACGGCTCGAGCCCGAGCCGGTCGAGCACCTGCCGGATCTCGTCCTCGGTGGGGACGTCCTCCAGGTAGCGGCGGACGGTGTACTCGGCCCCCTCGGCGTCGAGCAGACTCAGGGCGCTGCGGCACTTGGAACAGGCCGGATTGATCCAGATCTCCATGCCGCCCACAGTAGCCCGGAACCCGCTCGCCGCCTGCGTCCCACGAGCCACAAAAGCCCTGGTCGGCAGGGGTTTTGTCAGTGCCCGGACGTAAAATTGAAGCAGTGTTCGAGGGTGTCGCCGGGGTCTTGTCCGGCGGCACTCCCACGCGACAGGAGGATGCCTGTGCCCGCTGCCGCAGCGAAGCCGAAGCCGTTGCCGACCCAGTCCACCGCGAAGCGTCCCGTCCTGCTCGACCGTCCCTACGCCCCCGTCCACAAGCGGCCGCTGCCGCCCGGCCGTCCCCGTGCCTGGTACATCGCCCACAACCGCCGGCTGAAGGCGATGCGGCTCGCCATCGCGCTGCTCGACTCCGGTGTCCACCGGCCGGAGAAGGCGTCCGACGCGGCCATCCGCGACATGGCCCAGCTCATCGGGGTGCACCCGCCGTCCGGCGCCACCTGCCACATGGTGCGGGCGCTGATGCGCTCCTAGCGCTGACGCGCCGGACGGCCCGCCCGCTGCCGGGTGCCCCGCTCACCACGGGCGCCCGGCGGCGGCCCGGAGCCGGCCGCCGGTTCCTTCTCGGGCGCCGGGCGGAAGCGGGGCACCGTCCTCACAGGCCCGGCGCACCCCACACCGGGAACCAGCGGCTGAGATCCTGCTCGATCCGCAGATCGTCGGCCAGCAGGGACTTCATCTGCAGCTCCAGCGCGTTGTCGCGGCGCTGCGCCCGGCCGGCGACCGGGCAGAACGGGTAGAACGTGCCGCGCTTGTACAGGTACACCAGCGCCAGCCGGCGGCCCGAGTCGTCGTGGAAGCCCACCAGCGAGCACAGCAGCTGGGGGCCGAAGCCGTTGACCTCCATCGCGCTGTTGACGGCGTGCAGATCGTTGACGAGATCGGACAGCTGGTCCGGGGAACGGTGCGAGACCAGCCAGGAGTAGCCGTACTCGTCCCGGGTCAGCTCCACCGGCGGGCCGGTGCGGTCGGTGTCCGCGTCCAGCAGGGCCTGCACCTCCCGGTGCATCTGCTCGAAGGCGGCGCCCTCCACCGTGGCGAAGCACACCGCGCCCCGCCCGGTCGGGGTGAAACCGGCCGCCGCCTGGAGCGTCACCGCCGCGGAGGGCAGCGCGAACAGCTGGTCCAGGTCGGGCGGTACGGGCTTGCTGCGGCCGAGCAGGACGTCCCACAGCCCCATCCGCTCAGCCCGCCTTCCCCGGTGTCGCGGCCTCGCCCAGCTCGGCCGAGATCCGCCCCAGCTGCGCCAGCCGCTGCTCCAGGGGCGGGTGGGTGGAGAAGAACCGGGAGATGCCGGGCTCGGAGCCCAGGGCCGGGGTGAAGTAGAAGGCGTTGAACGCCTGGGCGGTGCGCAGGTCCTGGGAGGGGATCCGGGCGATGTCCCCGGTGACCTTGGTCAGTGCCGAGGCCAGCGCGGAGGGCCGCCCGGTCAGCAGGGCCCCCGCCCGGTCCGCGGCCAGCTCCCGGTACCGGGACAGCGCCCGGATCAGCAGGAAGCTGATCGCGTACACGGCCGCGGAGACGCCCACGACCATGGCGAAGACCGCGAACGTGTTCTGGTCCCTGCGGCCCCGGCCGCCGAGCAGCTCCGAGTAGAAGGCGAACCGCACCACGAGTCCGGCGATCACACCCAGGAAGGACGCGACCGTGATCACGGCGACGTCCTTGTGCGCCACATGGGACAGCTCGTGCGCGAGCACCCCCTCCAGCTCGGCCGGCTCCAGCCGGCGCAGCAGCCCGGTCGTCACGCACACCACGGCGTTGTCCGGGTTGCGCCCGGTCGCGAATGCGTTGGGCATGTCCATGGAGGACACGGCGACCACGGGCTTGGGCATGTCCGCCAGGGCGCACAGCCGGTCGACCACCGCGTGCAGCTCGGGATGCTCCTCCGGCTCCACCACTGTGCCGTGCATGGCGAACAGCGCGATCCGGTCGGAGAACCAGTACTGCGCGGCCAGCGCGGCCGCCGCGATCACCACGACCAGCACCCAGGACTTCAGCAGCACGATCAGTGCGGCCACGAACGCCACGTACAGCAGCCCGAGCAGGAACAGCGTGACTCCCATGCGCACGGTCAGCCGGCGGTCGCTCCGGAAGCGGCTCTGCATCTGCATCACCCCGCAGTCAGGGCACCCCGTACCGAGGCACTCTCTCGATTCCAGTGTGCACCTGCGGGTCACCATGAACGGGTCGTGATCGTCTCCGGTGACGGCAAAAACCTCGCGGTGCGGCGGGGCGATCACCGGTGCCGGCGCGCCCGACCGACGTGTGAGGGCCGCGTCGGCCGGGTGCCGGCCGACGCGGTCAGGAGTGCGACGCGGCCGCGGCCGACCTCTCCGACTTCTGGTAGGACGGGGTGTCCACCGGCGGTCGCTGGAACACCAGCAGCGCCTTCCAGGTGGCCCTGTCCGCGCGGCCGGTCGTCTCCAGGCCGTGCCGGCACTGGAAGAAGCGCAGGTCCTTCATGGTGGCCGTGGTGAACTCGCCCGTCACCTCCGTGCGGCCCGGCTCGGTGTGGTAGAGCAGGTCCTGCAGGGCCTGCACCGCGGGGCCCTTGTCACCGGGTCCGACCTCGATCACCAGACGGGGCCAGGTGTCCCGGCCCACCTTGCCGTCGACCGGCAGGTGGTGCCGCAGCTGGAAGGCCATCACGGCGTCCCGGGTGCGGTTGCCGAAGATGCCGTCCGCCCGCAGCGGATAGCCGTGCTGGCGCAGCAGCAGCTGCAGGGCACGGCCCCGGGCGAACTGGTCCTCGTCCCTCTTCTTCAGCAGCGGCCAGTCGTAGGCCAGCAGGGGGGAGGCCGGAGCGCCGTGCTCACCGGCGTCCGGGGCGGTGGTGCGACCGGCGGCCGGGGCGGTGGCCTGCCCGGTGGCGAACCGCTTGCCGGCCACCGCGCCCCCGGCGAACGCCAGTACCACCGCCACCAGCGCCGCGGCCAGGACCAGCCGGAAGCGGAGGGCCGGACGGGCCGGCGAGCCGGCCGGGGGCGGCGGGGCCGCGGTGGGTGCGTCCTGCGACGGTGGGCCGCCCGCCGGTTTGCGGACGGGGGCGGTCCGGCCGCCGCTCCTGCGACGCCGGCCGGCGTCCTCGAGCGCCGCCCGGCACAGCAGGCGCGCCCGCGCCAGGTCCTCCGCGGGGGCGTGCAGATGTGCGTGCAGCGCCTCCACCACTCGGGGCGGTGCCGTCGACGTGTGCCGTGGATTGAGATAGCGCGACAGAGTCGTCTGATCGATGCCCAGCCTGGCGGCCAGGGCCTGCTGGGTCGGCCGGGTGCCGCCGGGCGAGCCCTCGGCGTTCTCCCACCAGCTGCGCAGCAGCAGCGCCAGCCGCACCCGCGGATCCGGATCCTCGGCCCGGCCCCCTCGCTTCCGCGTCATGGTCGTGTCCCCCTCCCGGTCGGCGTCGCCACGGCCGGGCACCCCCGCGTTCCCTCCGGTCCGCGTTCCCTGGCACGGCAGGGCGGCGAACGGGCCGCGTGCCCCGGGCGGACGCGGAACGCCGGCCGGTCGCGGCGGAGTCGGCGCAGATGGTAGCCACATCGGCGACGGTCTCCGTCGTGCCGGGCACCGGGCCGGGCCGGTGCCCGTGACGGGCGCCCGACGGCCCGGGACCAGGGGCCATGGGCGCCACGGCGGGGATGGTGCGGGCATCGGGCAGCCGGTCCGCATTCACCCGTACGAGCGGCCGGTGCGGAGCCTGGCCGGGGCCGGGCGCTCACTCACAGGAAGGACCGGCACCGGGACCTCACAGGAACGACCGGCACCGGGACCCGGTGCCCGTGCCCGGCGGCCCTCAGTACAGCGCGTGGGTCCGGGCGTAGCCGAGGAGCACGATCAGGGCGGCGATGCCGCCGAAGACGATGGCCGCCGACCGCCACGACGAGCGGCGCGGAACGGCCGGCTCCGCATCGGCGAAGGACCGCGGGCGGGGCTGCTCCTCCTGTCGGCGGGCGGCGAGCATCCGGGCCTGGGCGGAGGGTTCCTTGTGCACAGCCGCGTTCGCCCACTGGAGATCGAATTCCTGCTCGAACTCGTCGCGCTCGGTCACTTCCTCGTCACCTTTCCGGTGTTGCTGCGTCGGTGCGGGGGCCGGCCATCGCTCCGGCTCCCTCTGTCTGGAGGAGACCTCCCAGGACCTGCATAGTTGCACGGGACATGGCAACGGTGCGGTGTTCGCGCAGGCGGGGGCGGGGGAGCGGGGGTCCCCCGATCGGCCCAACATGCCGAGTCGCCGGAGGAGGGCTAGCCTCGTGGAAGAGATCGCGCCGTGGCGCCGCGGCCATCCGTCTCGTGCCTCACGTACCCGCACGAGTGGGTGGAGGGAAGGTTGTCATGACTGCACAGCGAACCAGGCGAGCCAGGCATCTGATCGCTACCACCGCGGCCGGCGTCCTGCTGGCCGGAGGGGCCACGCTCGGCACGACGAGCACGGCGATGGCGGCCCCGGCCACCACGACGACCACCACGACGGCCACGCAGGTCCAGGCCGCCCCGCAGGGCGGCGGTGGCTGCGACGGCGGCTGGTGGGGCGGCTGCGGCGGCCACGGCCGCTTCGGCGGCGGCTACTACGACGGCTTCGGCAGCCTGGGCGGCCTCGGCCTCCTCGGCGGGCTCTTCGGGGGCCTCGGCGGCCTCGGCGGCCTCGGGTCGTTCCTGTGGCCCTGGTGACGCCGTCCGCACCGCGCGGCTGACGCGGCCGAGGGCCGCCCCCGGAACACCGTCCGGGGGCGGCCCTCACACGTCGGTCGCCGCCGCCCTCCGCGGGCGGCGGTCACCCGTCACACGTCGAAGTACAGCTCGAACTCGTGCGGGTGCGGACGCAGCTGCAGCGGCGCGATCTCGTTGGTGCGCTTGAAGTCGATCCACGTCTCGATCAGGTCGGACGTGAACACGTCGCCCTGGAGCAGGTACTCGTGGTCCTCCTCCAGCGCGTCGAGGACGGCACCGAGCGAGGTCGGGACCTGGGCGACGTTGGCGTGCTCCTCGGGAGCCAGCTCGTACAGGTCCTTGTCGATCGGCTCGGCCGGCTCGATCTTGTTCTTGATGCCGTCCAGGCCGGCCAGCAGCAGCGCCGAGAAGGCCAGGTAGGGGTTGCCGGAGGAGTCGGGCGCGCGGAACTCCACGCGCTTGGCCTTCGGGTTGGAGCCGGTGATCGGGATGCGCATCGCGGCGGAGCGGTTGCGCTGCGAGTACACCAGGTTCACCGGGGCCTCGAAGCCCGGCACCAGACGGTGGTAGGAGTTCACCGTCGGGTTGGTGAAGGCCAGCAGCGACGGGGCGTGCTTGAGGATGCCGCCGATGTAGTAGCGGGCGGTGTCCGACAGGCCCGCGTACCCGGCCTCGTCGTAGAACAGCGGCTCGCCGTTGCTCCACAGCGACTGGTGCACGTGCATGCCCGAGCCGTTGTCGCCGAAGATCGGCTTCGGCATGAAGGTCGCCGTCTTGCCGTTGCGCCAGGCGACGTTCTTCACGATGTACTTGAACAGCTGCAGGTCGTCGGCGGCGGCGAGCAGCGTGTTGAACCGGTAGTTGATCTCGGCCTGACCGGCGGTGCCGACCTCGTGGTGCTGGCGCTCGACCTGCAGGCCGGCCCGGTTCAGCTCCAGGGTGATCTCGGCACGCAGGTCGGCGAAGTGGTCGACCGGCGGGACCGGGAAGTAACCGCCCTTGTAGCGGACCTTGTACCCGCGGTTCTCCTCCAGCGCGCCGGTGTTCCAGGCGCCCGCCTCGGAGTCGATGTGGTAGAAGGCCTCGTTCTCGGCGGTCTTGAAGCGCACCGAGTCGAAGACGTAGAACTCCGCCTCCGGACCGAAGTACGCGGTGTCGGCGATCCCGGTGGAGGCCAGGTACGCCTCCGCCTTGCGGGCCACGTTGCGCGGGTCACGGGAGTACTGCTCGCCCGTGATCGGGTCGTGGATGAAGAAGTTGATGTTGAGGGTCGTGTCCTTGCGGAACGGGTCGATGCGCGCGGTGGACAGGTCGGCGCGCAGGGCCATGTCGGACTCGTGAATGGCCTGGAAGCCACGGATCGAGGATCCGTCGAAGGCCAGCTCCTCGTCCGGGTCGAACGCCTCAGCGGGCACGGTGAAGTGCTGCATGACGCCCGGCAGGTCGCAGAAGCGGACATCGATGAACTTGACGTCCTTGTCCGCGATGAACTTCTTGGCCTCGTCGGCGTTCTGGAACATCCAGCTCCTCCTACTCCCGACCGTCCCGCCGGGGTGGTAGATCGTTCGTGCGGCCAGTTGCGGGTGGCACACGCTGCCTTGACCCTAGGGACGGGTGATTTCCCGGGCGTGACCCGATTGTTTCGCGAACGTTAACCAGCCCGAGTGGGGTCACGGCGGTGGACACCCCGGCCGACCCCCCTTCTCCAGCGTCGCAGTACCGTGGACGGGTGGACAACAGGCGAGCTGTGGGATCGTGGCTGTCCGGGCCGCGGGCGGCCATGGAGGACGCGGGCGCCGACCTCGGTTACCGGGGCGAGCGGCTGGGACTGCCGGAGCACGGGCCGGGCTCCATCGCCCGCCCGGGACGGCGACTGGGTGCCGTCGCCGTCGACTGGGCGCTGTGCATGCTGATCGCATACGGTCTCATCACCCCGGGTTACCAGCAGTCGACGGGCAACTGGGCGCTGCTCATCTTCTTCGTGCTCGGTGTCCTGACCGTCGGCACCGTCGGGTGCACACCCGGCAAGCGTCTGTTCGGCCTGCGGGTGGTGGCCCTGAGCACCGGAAGCGTGCAGCCCTGGCGGGCCCTGGTGCGCACGGTCCTGCTGTGCATCGCCGTCCCGGCACTGATCTGGGACCGCGACGGCCGTGGCCTGCACGACAAGCTGGCCGGCACGGTCGAGGTCCGGATCTAGCCGCCACCTCGTTCCGCCGCCCGGGCACGCCCATGGGGTTCCCCGGTGACACCGGTGCATGCTTCCCGCTTCCCGCGGCATCGGCCTCACACCTCACCCCTGCCTGCTCGCCCGGCGCCTGCCAGGCGGCCACACCTGCTCCACCCGGTGCCTGCGCACACCTGCTCCACCCGGTGACGGACACGTGCGCACGGCACGGACCGCATGCGCCCCCCGACGCGGCACACCCGGTTTCTCCGGCGGCACACCCTGGACGACGGGCACGCACACGCACACCCTGCACACCACAGAGGCGTGGCCGACGTCCACGCGGCGCCTCAGGTGCCGGACGTCACGCCCTCGCACCCCGGACACGGAGGAAAGCCACTGCGACCACACGGTGAGGGGCGCCCCGGATCACCCGGGGCGCCCCTCACCGTGACGCGGGGAATGCAGGGTGCCGCTAGCGGATGCGCGGCCCGCCCTTCGGCATGCGCATGCCCTTGGGCAGCGGCCCCTTCGGCAGCGGCATGTTGCTCATCAGGTCACCCAGGGCACGCAGGCGGTCATTGGTGGCCGTCACCTGCGGGCCGGTCAGCACACGCGGGAACTTCAGCATCGTCGTGCGCAGCTTCTTCAGCTCGACCTGGCCCTCGCCGGTGCCGATGATCACGCTGTGCACCGGGACGTCCGCCACGATGCGGTTCATCTTCTTCTTCTCGGCGGCGAGCAGGGACTTCACGCGGTTCGGGTTGCCCTCGGCGACCAGGACGATGCCGGCCTTGCCGACCGCGCGGTGCACCACGTCCTGGCTGCGGTTCATGGCGACGGCCGGGGTGACCGTCCAGCTGCGGCCCATGTTGTCCAGCACCGCGGCCGCCGCGCCCGGCTGGCCCTCCATCTGTCCGAAGGCGGCCCGCTCGGCCCGGCGGCCGAACACGATCGCCATCGCGAGAAAGGCGAGCAGGAAGCCCAGGATGCCCAGGTAGACAGGGTGACCGATCGCGAAGCCGATGCCGAGGAGGACACCGAAGACGACGATGCCGACCGCTGCGAGTACAAGACCGATCTTCGGATCGACCTTGCGGGTCATCTGGTACGTCAGGGCGATCTGTTTCAGTCGCCCCGGGTTGGCAGCCTGCGCTGCGGTTTCCTTCCTCGCCATGCCACGAAGTCTACGTGGCCCGTCCGGCAGCCGACGATGGCAGTGCCCGTGGGGGCCCGGGGCGCGGCCGGGCCGGACGCGGAAACGGTCTTGTCAGCGCTCGGCGGCGGAGGCGAACCGCTCCATGAGCTGCTGTGCCTCCCTGCGGTCCCGGGCCCGGCGCCGGTCCTGGACGACACAGCTCCAGGCGTTGCGGCGGGCGGTGCGCCGGCCGCCGCGCAGGAGCACCGACTCGACCGCCCGGAGCGCGTCGGTCAACGACGGGAGCGCGGTGGCGCGGATGCGTGCGGCCGACATGGCGGGGACCCCCTTGCAACGACGCGCGGTGTACGCGGGCGCGAACGCCGGTACGCGGTGTACACGGTGTGACGTCATCGTCACGCACGGGTGTTACCAGGGCATGACCGGCCGGTCAAACCCCGGTGAAGCTCCGGATCCGGGGCCGGACACGGACGCGGCCCCGGTCCGCTGCCGGGCCGGGCAGCGGTCGGGACCGCGTCTCCCACCGAAGGGGAAGCCTTCCGTGCGTGCGCTGTGCGGCGCCGGGCGCCGCACGTCGGGTTCAGACGGCCTGCGCGGCGATCGCGCCGTCCCGCCGGGATTCGGCCGCGTGACGCTGCTCGATCGCCATCTGGTACAGCCGCCCGGCGCGGTAGGAGGACCGCACCAGCGGCCCGGACATCACACCGGAGAAGCCGATCTGCTCGGCCTCCTCCTTCAGCTCCACGAACTCCTGCGGCTTCACCCAGCGCTCCACCGGGTGGTGGCGCACGCTCGGGCGCAGGTACTGGGTGATGGTGACCAGCTCGCAGCCGGCGTCGTGCAGCTGCTTCAGCGTCTCGCTGACCTCCTCGCGGGTCTCGCCCATGCCGAGGATCAGGTTCGACTTGGTCACCAGGCCGAAGTCGCGGGCCTCGGTGATCACCTTCAGGGAGCGCTCGTAGCGGAAGCCGGGGCGGATGCGGCGGAAGATCCGCGGGACCGTCTCGACGTTGTGCGCGAAGACCTCGGGGCGGGACTCGAAGACCTCGGCCAGCTGGTCCGGGTTCGCGTTGAAGTCGGGGGCCAGCAGCTCGACCTTGGTCCGGCCGCCGGCGCGGTGGGCGGTCTGCTGGTGGATCTGGCGGACCGTCTCCGCGTACAGCCAGGCCCCGCCGTCCTCCAGGTCGTCGCGGGCGACGCCGGTGATGGTGGCGTAGTTCAGGTCCATCGCGACCACGGACTCGCCCACGCGGCGCGGCTCGTCGCGGTCGAGGGCCTCGGGCTTGCCGGTGTCGATCTGGCAGAAGTCGCAGCGCCGGGTGCACTGGTCGCCGCCGATGAGGAAGGTCGCCTCGCGGTCCTCCCAGCACTCGTAGATGTTCGGGCAGCCGGCTTCCTGGCAGACGGTGTGCAGCCCCTCGTTCTTCACGAGCGCCTGCATCTGCCGGTACTCGGGACCCATTTTCGCCCGGGTCTTGATCCACTCGGGCTTGCGCTCGATGGGGGTCTGGCTGTTGCGGACCTCCAGGCGCAGCAACTTGCGTCCGTCGGGTGCGACTGCGGACACGTCGGCTCCCTGTAGCTTCGGTTCTTCGGCGTACTCAGCGTACGCCCGGGTGTGAGGCGCCCTGCCGGTGAGGCCAACCCGCGAGGGCGGGCGGACATTCCCGCCGCCGGGCGCGGTCCGGTTCGCGGCCGCGCGGTCCCGGCGGCGGGGACGGGTCAGGCGGTGGCCTTCTCGACGACGCGGGGCTTGAGCTCCGCGTTCTCCAGCACGTCCCGCAGGTGCCGCTCGACCACCGGCAGCACCTCGGTGACGGTGACGTCCCGGCCCAGCTCGGCCGCCAGCGAGGTGACGCCCGCGTCGCGGATGCCGCACGGGATGATGCGGTCGAACCACGTCATGTCCGGGTTCACGTTGAACGAGAAGCCGTGCATGGTGACGCCCTTGGCGACGCGGATGCCGATCTGGGCGATCTTCCGGTCCTCGCGGCGCTGGCCGGCGTTGGACGGGGCGTACTCCGGGCCGTTGAGACGCGGATCGAACTCCTCGTCGTGCAGACGCGGGTCGAAGTCGAGGGACAGCCCGCCGAGGGAGGAGCGCTGCTCGATCGGGTCGCCGAGCACCCACACACCGCTGCGGCCCTCGACCCGGGTGGTCTCGAGGCCGAACTCCGCGCAGGTGCGGATCAGAGCCTCCTCCAGCCGGCGCACGTGCGCCACCACGTCCACCGGGCGGGGCAGCTTCTGGATGGGGTAGCCGACCAGCTGGCCCGGTCCGTGCCAGGTGATCTTGCCGCCGCGGTCCACGTCGACGACGGGCGTGCCGTCCAGCGGGCGCTCGCTGTCCTCGGTGCGCCGCCCGGCGGTGTACACCGGGGGGTGTTCCAGGAGCAGCACGGTGTCGGGGACCTCGTCCGCGAACCGGGCCGCGTGCACGCGGCGCTGCTCGTCCCAGGCCACCTGGTAGTCCACGGCCTCGGAGCCGAATCCCATGCGGACGAACCGCAACTCACTCACGGCAAGCGCCTCCCTGCAAGGTCGTAAGGCACGAAACGTGCCCACGCCACTGTACGACCGGCCCGACGGGGCGACGCCCGTCAGCCCTGGGAGCAATCCTCACACGATCGGATGAAAGCCCCGTAAAGAGCGCAGTCGTCTGCTCACTCTCCGCTACATTCGCGCCGTTCATGAGGCCATCAGGGCTGCTCACAGGCAATCCGGGCACCACGCGGCCGCGTGGCTGCCCGAAAGGCAGGAGACCGCACCGCAGATGACGGAACGACCCGCGCAGCGCACCCCCAACCGCCAGCTTGCCGCGCTCATCGCAGAAGCGGGATTCTCCAACGCCGGTCTGGCCCGTCGCGTGGACCAGCTCGGCCTCGAACACGGCTTGGATCTCAGATACGACAAGACGTCGGTCACCCGGTGGCTGCGCGGGCAGCAGCCGCGGGGCACCACGCCCGCTCTGATCGCCGAGGTCTTCACCCGGCGCCTCGGCCGCCGCCTGACCGCCCAGGACCTCGGCCTGGACGCGTGCGCGCCCGTGTACGCCGGGCTGGAGTTCGCCGCCACCCCCGAGGAGGCCGTCGACATCGTCAGCGGGCTGTGGCGCAAGGACTCCGGCAGCCAGGCCGAACTGCGCAAGATCGCCTTCACCCCGGCGGGGCTCGTCGTGCCCAGCCGGGACTGGCTGATCGGGCGGCCCGACGACCGGGTGGCCCGCGGCGAGCCGCCCGCCGCGCGGGGCACCGGGCCGCGCACGGACGGCACCGGGCCGCTGACCGGCGGCCGGCAGCCGGCGTCCGGAGTGCCCCGCCAGCGCGGACGCACCGAACGCCGCCGCGCCGAGCTCGAGGCGGGCCGGCGCGTCACCGCCGGTGACATCGCCGCGCTGCGCAGTGTCGGCGAGCTGTTCCGCGCCCTGGACGACCGGTTCGGCGGCGGCCACGCCCGGCAGGCCCTCGTGCGCTACCTGGAGCACGAGTGCGAGCCGATGCTGCGCGGCGTCTACGGGGAGCAGGCCGGCCGCCGGCTCTTCGCGGCCGCCGCGGACCTGACCCGCCTCGCCGGCTGGACCTCGTACGACATCGCCGCCCACGGGCTCGCCCAGCGCTACTTCGTGCAGGCGCTGCGGCTCTCCCAGGCCGCGGGCGACCGCGCCTACGGCGCGTACGTCCTGGCCACCATGAGCCGGCAGGCCGTCTACCTCGCGCACGGCCGCGAGGCGGTGCAGCTCGCCCGGGTGGCCCAGCAGGGGGTCGGCACCTCCGCCCCGCCCGCCGTCCAGGCGCTGCTGCACGCCGCCGAGGCCCGCGGGCACGCCATGCTCGGCGAGGTGCGTGCCTGCACGGCGAGCCTGGTGCGCGCCGAGCGCGCCCTGGAGAGCGCCAAACCCGGCGACGAGACACCGTACTGGGCGCGCTCCTTCGACGAGGGCCGCCTCAGCGAGGAGTTCGCGCACTGTCACCGGGACCTTCAGCAGTACCGGGCCGCCGCCCAGCACGCCGAACGCGCCCTCCAGCTGCGCCCTGTCGCCCAGGCCCGCAGCCGGGTGTTCTGCCGCGTCGTGCTGGCCACCGCCCGCCTCGGGCTGGGCGACCTGGACCAGGCCTGCCGGCTCGCCGCCGAGGCGGCCGCGCAGGCCGCCGACATGCGCTCGGTCCGCGCCCACGAGTACCTGAAGGAGTTCGAACGCCGCCTGGAGCCCCACAAGGACGCCACGGCCGTGCGCGTCTACCGCGAGAAGGTCGCCGCCCTGGGGTGAGGCCACCCGGGGCAGGCCGTCGGCGGCTCCTTCCCGCGGCGGGCATCGCCGGGCCCGCGCCATCCCCTGCGGGCCCGGCCTCCGGGCGGCCGGACACCGCGGGCCCGGCCGCCCGGGCTCAGGCCGCCGCGGCCCGGGCGCGGGTCGCCGCCGGGTCCGCCCGGTGCAGCGAGCGCCCCGCCCCCAGGTCCGCCAGCAGCGCGGAGGCGGCGCGGTGCGCCGAGTGCAGCGCGCCCTGCAGCGTGCTGGTGTCGCGGTGGTCGCCGCACACGTACAGGCCCGCCAGTAGCCGCACCGGCCGCCGCAGATCGTGCGGCGGGCGCATCGCCGGGACGGCCCGAGGGGTGTGGTGCACGGCCAGCGTCTCCCAGCGGGCGGTCGAGGTGCGGTACAGACGGGCCAGATGCCGGCGGACGACGGCGTCCACGTCGTCCGGCGGCGTCCCCAGCACGGTGGACGTGATCAGAGCGCGGCCCACGGGGGCGCGCGAGGGGTCGACCCGGCTGATCACCGCCGTGTGCGACACCGGCCCCGAACGGTCGGCGTCGAGCAGCAGATGGCCGCCGGTGTCCGGCGCGTCGTCCGTCGTGTGGTGCACCACCGTCACCGGATGGAACTCCGGCACCCGCAGCCCCGGCAGCAGCTCGGCGGCGGACCGCGCGTCCGTGGCGACCAGCACCGCACGGCAGCGGATCTCCCCGTGCTCGGCCGTGGTCACCTTGGTGGTGGACACCGAGGTGACCCGGACCCCGGTGTGCACCGTGCCCGGTGGCAGCGTCGCGGCCAGCAGCTCCGGCACGACGTCCGCGCCGCCCTCCGGCAGGCACAGCCGGCCGGCGGCGAAGGCACGCAGCGCGAGATCCGCGCACCGGCTGGAACTGGTGAGGTCCGGGTCGGACAGCAGGGCGGTGAGCAGCGGACGCAGAAAACCGTCCACGGTCCGGGCCGGCAGACCGCGCGTCCGCAGTGCCTCGGACACCGGCAGCTCGGGGCGGGCGAGGAGCCGGTCCACCGGCGTGGCGGCGAGCCGGGCCAGCGCGGCACGCAGCCGCAGCGGTTGGCCGATGCCGAACAGCTGGGCCCTCTCGGCCGGCGCCGTGCGGCCGTTCGCCCGGGCCGGCGAGGTGTTCTCCCGGTCACCGGTGTGCGGGGCGTACGGAGCGGAGTCGTGGCCGGTGTCCGGGGAGCCGGTCCCGGCGGGCGCGACGGTGGGGGCGGAAGAGAGGGAAGAGGCAGGATCCGATGCGCGGTTCCGGCCGCGTGTCCGGGGGAGCACCGGGGACGAACGGGGGGCGCTCGCGAGGGCGCGCACGGCGTTCAGTGCGCCCCGTGCACCCCTGCCGCCCGCCGGGGCGCCCGCGCGGTGGTGCCGTCCGTCGCTGTGCAGCAGCACGCCCGGTGCGAAAGGCCGCAGGACGAGCGCGTCCAGCCCGGGACCGTGGGTCAGTTCCGGATACGAGGTGAACAGCAACTGCCCGATCCGGTCGAGCCGGAATCCGTCGACCTTCTCCGTCGACATGCGGCCGCCCACCCGGTCGGCGGCCTCCAGGACTGCGGTCGTTACTCCTGCGCTGGTGAGTCGATGTGCCGCGGACAGGCCGGCGACCCCGGCTCCCACCACGACGACATCCACCTGGTACGCGGGCTCAGGCACGTGCCCCTCCTCGAGGTTGTGCGACCGGTGCAGGGGTGATGCCCTCGACCGGCGTGCGGAATACCCGAGTTCGCGTCGAGGGTAGGGCCGCCTGATCGGTCGGGTGCAGTCGCGCATCGGCAGGGCACGGGCGCACAGCGGTCGCATACGGTCGCGAGGTTTCGCCGCACGCTCTCGGTGAGTCCCCCGGGACGCAGCACAGATGCAGCACAGTCCCCGCACGGATCCGGCGCGGACCACCGGGAGCACGCCGCTCGGCCGCCCGGCCGACGGTGCGTCACCGCCCGCGGGACCAGGACGGCACACCCCGCGCGCCCTCGTGCCCCGCACACCTCCGCCGACGGGCGCGGCGGGCCCACCCGCCGCTGTCACCCCGTCACAGTGCGGCCCGCACCGCGTCCTCGATCCCCGGGAACGCGAACGAGAACCCCGACTCCAGCAGCCGCCTGGGCACGACCCGGGCGCTGCCCAGCACGTCCTGCGCCATCTCCCCGAGCACCGCCCGCAGCACCGGAGCCGGCACCGCGAACGGAGTCGGCCGGCGCAGCACCCGGCCCATCGCAGCGGTGATCCGGGCGTTCGTCAGCGGCTCGGGCGCGGTGAGGTTGACCGGCCCCGACAGGGACTCGGTGTCGAGGAGGTGCCGCAGCGCCGCCACCTCGTCGTGCAGGGAGATGAACGACCAGTACTGCCGCCCGTCACCGAGCCGTCCGCCCAGGCCGGCCCGGAACAGCGGGAACATCCGCCCCCACGCCCCGCCCTGACGGGACACCACCAGCCCGGTGCGCGCGAACACCGTCCGCACCCCCGCCTCCTGCGCCGGGGCCGCGGCCTCCTCCCACTCCACGCACACCCGGGCGAGGAACCCGTCCCCGGGCGGGGAGTCCTCGTCCACGACCCGGTCGCCGGTGTCGCCGTAGATGCCGATGGCACTGCCGCTGACGAAGACCCGCGGCGGGGTGTCGAGCCCGGCGAGGGCCTCGGCGAGCGCCGCGGTGCCGAACACCCGGCTGTCGCGGATCCGTTTCTTGTACGCCTCCGTCCAGCGGTGGTCGCCCACCCCGGCGCCCGCCAGGTTCACCACGGCGTCGCACCCGGCGAGCCCCGCGGCGTCCACCTGCTGGTTCTCCGGGTCCCAGCGGACCTCGTCCGGCGTCCGGGCCGGCCGGCGCACCAGACGGACCACCTGGTGCCCGTCCGCCCTGAGCGACGCCACCAGGGCGCTGCCGATCAGCCCGGAGGCACCGGCCACCGCGATGCGTGCACGTTCCATGGGCCCATCCTGCCCGCCGAAGCGCGCAAAACCCTCGCGGACCGCGCCGTACGCGCCGTAGCGTGAGCGCCATGCCCGATCTCCGGATACGCCCCGCCACCCTGGCCGACGACGAGCCCCTGGCCCGCCTCGACCGGGCCGCCTGGTCCCCGCTGCACGCCGTGCTGCCCCGCCCGCGGCCGGGCGAGCCGTTCTTCACCGAGCGGTCCGGGCCGGACGAGATCCTCGTGGCCGAGCTGGACGGTGGCGTCGTCGGCTACCTCCGGCTGGCCCCGGCCACCCCGCTGGAGTCCAACGCGCACGTGCTGCAGATCCGCGGCCTGGCGGTGGCCGAGGAGGCACGGGGCAAGGGCGTCGGCCGGGCCCTGCTGCGGGCGGCCCAGGAGGAGGCCCGGCGGCGCGGCGCACGGCGCCTCACCCTGCGCGTGCTGGCGCACAACACCCCGGCCCGCACGCTGTACGAGTCCGAGGGATTCGTGGTGGAGGGGATCCTGCCGGAGGAGTTCCTGCTGGACGGGAAGTACGTCGACGACGTGCTCATGGGCCGCTCGCTGGTGTAGCCCGACCGCGCCCCCGGCGGCGCGGGGCGCACGGCCCGGGCCCCGCGCTGTGCGCCCCGGGCGCCCTGCGCCGCCGCACCGGTCGTCCGGAGCCGACCCGGTGCGGAGCCGAGGGCCGTCCCCGGTGCCGTCCGGGCGGGCAGGACAGCGGACAGCAAGGGACGGGCTCAGGAGCCGAGCGGCGGTCCGGTGTCCACCGGTGTCGTGGACTCGGCCGCCAGCCGGGCGTCCTCGGCGATCTCCGCCGCGGTCAGGGCGTAGCCCGTCTCCCGGTCGGAGGTGGAGCGGGCGAAGATCATCCCGCACACCCGGCCGTCCGTGGTCAGCAACGGGCCACCGGAATTGCCGGGGCGGACGGTGGAGCGGATCGAGTAGATCTCCCGGGTGACCGTGCCGTCGTTGTAGATGTTCTGCCCCGTCGCCCGGACCCGGGCCGCGACCGTCGCCGCCTGCAGATCCAGGCCGCCGTCGTTCGGATAACCCGCGACCACCGCGGGCGCGCCGCGGTCGGCGCTGTCGTCGAACCGCAGCGCGGGGGCGGACAGCCGCGGCACGTAGAGCACGGCCACGTCCCGGTCCGGGTCGAAGAGCACCACCCGCGCCCGGTGGAAGGGCCCGCCCCCGCCGATCTGCACCGCCGGGGTGCGGACGCCCGCCACTACGTGCGCATTGGTCATCACGTGCTGCGGCGCGAACACGAACCCGCTGCCCTCACGGCCCTGGTCGCCGGAGACACCCTCGATCTTCACCGTGCTCGCACGGGCGGCCCGCGTCGCGCTCGGTGTCACATTGTCGCCGGTCGGCCGTTCCGCACCGGTCGCCGGCTCGTGCTCGAACGGGTTGAACACCTGCGGGAACCCGGCCTCGGTCAGCGCCGAGGTGGCCCGCGAGAACCAGGCCGGGGTGGTGTCCGGCATGGCCTGCTGCACCGCACCCAGCAGCCGCGAGTCGCGTATCGCCGACGTCACCCACGGTGACGACGAGGCCCCCAGCACGCTGGCGGCCACCCACGCCACGATCAGGACCGCCACCCCGTTCGCGGCGGCCCCGCCGATCCCGTCGGCCACCCGCAGCGGCCCGCGGTCCAGCTCGCGCCGCAGCAGCAGGGCCAGCCGTCCCGCCAGTTCGTGCCCCACCGCCGCCGGAACCAGCACCGTGAGCACCGCGGTGACCGTCGCCGTCGCCGTACCCCGCGTGACCAGCTCCATCACCCACGGCAGCACCCACACGCCGACGACCGCGCCGCCCACGAACCCGGCCAGCGAGACACAGCCGGCCAGCAGCCCGCGCCGGTAGCCGGACGCCGCGTACACGACGATCAGCAGCACCAGCACCAGGTCGAGCAGGTTCACGCATGCCGCCTTTCTCGCGCACTCGCGGGTGAGGGGGACGGCCCCGGCGATCAGCCACGCGCACAGGGATCCGGCAACCGGTCACCTGTACGTGTACCACCAGAAACGACCTGGACCGGGACGATGGTTCCGCCGCCCGGCACAGCTCACATCGCGGGCAGGCCCGATGGGGGTGACAGTGAGGGCATGCGTGCTGTGAGAACAGATCGCACCCGACAACGATCGGAAACGGTCCAGCGTCGGCCGGAATCCGTCCTGAGCCGAGCAGGCTCGGGCCTGCGGCGGGCGGGGGCAGCCGTACGCCGGGCAGGAGCCGCCGCCCTGCGCCGGACCGGCACCGACGCCGGCCCGCACCCCACCGGCACCGACGCCGCCCGCTCCGGAGACCGGCGGCCCGGGACGGCCGTCATCGTGGTCTGCCGCCCTCCGGCGCGCACCCGGCACACCGTCCTGGTGCTGCTGTGCTGCCTGCCGGTGGCCGCCCTCGTCGGCGGGTTCGCGGCGGGCGCGCGCGGCACCGGGCATGTCGAGACCGTGGGCCGGCACGGCCTGCCGCCCGCCGAGGCGCCGCGCGCCGCCGCGACGATGCCGGCGCTGCACCGCGCGCCCCGGCCCCGCATCGTGCGGCGCGAGGCCTGGCTGGACGCCTCCCACCGGCACCGGCAGCCGCCGCCGCGCTACGACGACAAGGTCGTCGCCGTCTTCCTGCACCACACCGACACGCCCAACGACTACTCCTGCGCCGACACCCCGCGCATCATCCGCGGCCTGTACGAAGGCCAGACCGACGGCCGCCACTGGGACGACATCGGCTACAACTTCCTCGTCGACCGCTGCGGCACCGTCTACGAGGGCCGTGCCGGCGGCGTGGACCGGCCCGTCACCGGCGCCCACACCCAGGGCTTCAACCACCGCACGGCGGGCATCGCCGCCATCGGGACGTTCGACGCCGGCACACCCGTGCCGCGTGCCATGACCGACGCGATCGCCGCCCTGGTCGCCTGGAAACTCGGCCTGGCCGGGGTCGACCCGCGCTCCTCGGTGGTGCTGGTGTCCAGCAACGGGCACAGCCGCTACCCGGCCGGTACGGCGGCGCTGCTGCCCGCCCTGGCCGGGCACCGGGACGGTTTCCCCACCGACTGCCCGGGCGCCGCCCTGGCGGCCCGGTTTCCCGCCCTGCGCGAGACCGCGGCCCGGCTCCAGGGACGGTTCTGAGCGCGCACGGGGCCCAGGGGCGCGAGGTGGTCCTCACCCGCGTGCGCACGGCGGGACGGCACCCGGTGCCCCGCCCGGTGCGCTCCTCACGGCACCGGTGCCCTTCTCACGCTTCGCGGAAGCGGTCCCACAGCCTCGGGTAACGCCGGGCCAGGGCGGCGTCGTTCTCGAAGTCGATCGGGGTGCCCTCCGGTTCCGCGGGGGCCGGCGGAATGCCGAGATCGGGGGCGACGGTGCCGGTGAGCTGCTCGTACGCCTCGTCGGCCGCGTAACCGAGGTCCTCGGCGTCGCCGTCGACCTCCTCGTCGAAGTCCTCCAGCAGCTCGGCCAGCGCGTCCGGGTCGCGCACGGCCCCCTCGAAGACCTCCCGGCCCTGGCCGATCAGCCAGCACCGGAAGTAGTCGAAGGCGTCATCGCTCGCCCCGTCCAGCAGCAGCCAGGCCGCACCCCACAGCTCCCAGCGGTAGGCACGGTTGTAGCGGGCCTCGAAGTGACGGGCGAAGTCCAGCACCTGCTCCGGGTCGAGCCGCACCAGCCGCCGCACCAGCAGGTCGGCCTGCTCCTCGGGATCCCCCGCGGCGGCCTCGCGGGTGGCGTCGATCAGCCCCCAGAACTCCGTCTCGTCCATCACGCGTCCCAGCATCGGCCCTCGGGCCGGGCCCCGCACCCGGAGCCGGTACGCGGAGCCCGCACCCGGAGCCCGCAGGCGGTGAGCCGGACATGGCGGGCACGACGAACCGGACGTGGCGGGCACGACGCACCGGACATGGCGGGCACGACGAACCGGACGTGGCGGGCACGACGAAGGGGCACGGCAGACCGCCGTGCCCCTTCGCCTCGAACCCTCGCAGGTCAGACCCGGATCACCGGATCACCGGATCACAGGCCGTACTTGTCCCGGGCCTCCTTGACCGCGGTGGCCTTCACCTCGCCGCGCCGGGCCAGCTGGGCCAGCGCCGCGGCGACGATGGACTCGGCGTCCACGCCGAAGTGGCGGCGGGCCGCTTCACGGGTGTCCGACAGGCCGAAGCCGTCGGTGCCGAGCGAGGTGTAGTCCTGCTCGACCCACTGCGCGATCTGGTCCGGGACCTGGCGCATGTAGTCGGACACCGCCAGCACCGGGCCCTCGACGCCCTGCAGCGCCTGCCGGACGTAGGGCACCCGGTCCTCGCCGCGCAGCAGGGCCGCGTCGGCCTCCATGGCGTCGCGGCGCAGCTCGCCCCACGAGGTCGCCGACCACACATCGGCGGCCACGCCCCACTCCTCGGCGAGCAGCTTCTGCGCCTTCAGCGCCCAGTGGATGGCCGTGCCCGAGCCCAGCAGCTGGATGCGCGGGGCGTTGGCCGGGACGGTCAGGCCCGCCGACTCCGCCGTGTTGAAGCGGTACAGGCCCTTGATGATGCCCTCGTCGATGCCGAGGCCGGACGGCTTGGCCGGCTGCGGCAGCGGCTCGTTGTAGACGGTGAGGTAGTAGAAGACGTTCTGGTCCTCGCCCTCGGCGGCCTCGCCGTACATGCGGCGCAGACCCTCCTTGACGATGACCGGGATCTCGTAGGCGAACGCCGGGTCGTACGTCAGCGCCGCCGGGTTGGTCGCGGCGATGAGCGGGGACTGGCCGTCGGCGTGCTGCAGACCCTCACCGGTCAGCGTGGTGCGGCCGGCCGTGGCACCGACCAGGAAGCCGCGGCCGAGCTGGTCGCCGAGCTGCCACATCTGGTCGCCGGTGCGCTGCCAGCCGAACATCGAGTAGAAGATGTAGAACGGGATCATCGGCTCGCCGTGCGTCGCGTACGACGTGGCGGCGGCGATGAAGTCGGCCATCGCACCGGCCTCGGTGATCCCCTCGTTGAGGATCTGGCCGTTGACGGCCTCCTTGTAGTACATCAGCTGGTCGCGGTCGACCGGCTCGTACGTCTGACCCTTGGGCGAGTAGATGCCCAGCGACGGGAACAGCGACTCCATGCCGAAGGTGCGGGCCTCGTCGGGCACGATCGGCACCCAGCGCTTGCCGGTCTCCTTGTCCCGGACCAGGTCCTTGATCAGACGGACGAACGCCATGGTGGTGGCCACGCTCTGCGAGCCGGAGCCCTTGTCGAAGGCGGTGAAGGCCTTCTCAGCCGGGGTGGGCAGCGCCGGGACCGGGTGGACGCGGCGGGCCGGGGCCGGACCGCCGAGCGCGGCACGCCGCTCCTGCAGGTAGCGGACCTCGGGGGAGTCGGCGCCCGGGTGGCCGTAGGGCACCTGGCCGTCGGCGAAGTCGCTGTCCTTGATCGGCAGGTCGAGACGGTCGCGCAGCTCCTTGAACTGCTCCACCGTCAGCTTCTTCATCTGGTGGTTGGCGTTCTTGGACGCGAAGCCCTCACCGAGGGTGTGGCCCTTGACGGTCTGGGCCAGGATCACCGTCGGGGCGCCCTTGTGCTCCAGGGCGGCCTTGTAGGCGGCGTAGACCTTGCGCGGCTCGTGACCGCCGCGCGAGACCTGGAAGCACTCGAGGATCTTGTCGTCGCTCAGCAGCTTCGCCATCTCGACGAGTGCGGGGTCCTTGCCGAAGAAGTCCTCGCGGATGTAGGCGGCGTCGCGGGTCTGGTACGTCTGCACCTGCGCGTCGGGGACCTCGCGCAGGCGGCGGACCAGCGCACCGGTGGTGTCCAGGGCGAACAGCTCGTCCCAGGCGGAACCCCACAGGGTCTTGATCACGTTCCAGCCGGCGCCGCGGAACAGCGCCTCCAGCTCCTGGACGATCTTGAAGTTGGCGCGGACCGGGCCGTCCAGACGCTGCAGGTTGCAGTTGATGACGAAGGTCAGGTTGTCCAGGCCCTCGCGCGCGGCCAGGGTGAGCGCGGTGGTGGACTCCGGCTCGTCCATCTCGCCGTCGCCGAGGAACGCCCACACGTGCGAGTCCGAGACGTCCTTGATGCCGCGGCTGGTCAGGTAGCGGTTGAAGCGCGCCTGGTAGATCGCGGAGATCGGGCCGAGGCCCATGGAGACGGTCGGGAACTCCCACAGCCAGGGCAGACGGCGCGGGTGCGGGTAGGACGGCAGACCGTTGCCGCCGGCCTCCTGGCGGAAGTTGTCCAGCTGCTGCTCGGTGAGCCGGCCGTCCAGGAAGGCGCGGGCGTAGATGCCGGGGGCGGCGTGACCCTGGACGTAGAGCTGGTCGCCGGAGCCGTCGCCCTCCTTGCCGCGGAAGAAGTGGTTGAAGCCGATCTCGTACAGCCAGGCCGCGGAGGCGAACGTGGCGATGTGGCCGCCCACGCCGTACTTCGCGCCGCGGGTCACCATCGCCGCCGCGTTCCACCGGTTCCACGCGGTGATCCGGGCCTCCAGGTCCGCGTCACCGGGGACGGCCGGCTCGGCCGCGGTCGGGATGGAGTTGACGTAGTCGGTCTCCAGGAGCTTGGGCAGGGCGACACCGGTGCCCTCCGCGCGCTCCAGCGTGCGGCGCATCAGGTACGCGGCACGGTGCGGCCCGGCCGCCTTGGCGACGGCGTCCAGCGAGGCCTGCCACTCGGCGGTCTCCTCCGGGTCGCGGTCCGGGAGCTGGTCCAGCTCGCTCGGCTGGATGGCGTTGGGGTCGGTCATGTCGCCGCCTTCCTCAGTCGAAGGGGGGTTCCCTCATCTGCGTAAGGGTCAGGGGTGCCCTCAGGTCTTTGGCAGGACAGGGCGCAGGCTCGGGTGAGAGCCCGTGGGCGACTGTAACCCCGTGATCGATGATCGATCAAAGGGTTGAGGGCGAAAACCTCTCGATTCCAAGAAAGTCGGCACGCGGTGCCTTCAGATCAGGCACCCGGTGCCGCGTTTCGGCGTTGTTTTCGCAGGTGAGCGGGGGCGCGCTCGGCTGCCTCAGGCACGCGGCGCACAGCCCAGGACGTGGGCCTTGACCAGCTCCGCGATCCGTTCGTCCCGCCGCCGGAAGGCCTGCACCAGCTCTTCGTGCTCCTCGGCGTACGACTGCTGCACGGTGCCCAGCCAGCGGATGGACAGCGCGGTGAACACCTCGATGCCGAGGCCCTCCCAGGTGTGCAGCAGCACCGAGTTGCCCGCCGCGCGCACCATCTCGCGGTGGAAGGCGACCGTGTGCCGCACCTGCGCCGTGCCGTCGGAGCGGCGGTCGGCCTCGTACAGCGCGGCCACGTGCGGCTCCAGCGCCGAGGTGTCCTCGGCCAGGCGGTCCGCCGCCAGTTCCGCGGCGATGGCCTCGAGGCCGGCCCGGACCGGGTAGCTCTCCTCCAGGTCGGCGGCGGTCAGATTGCGCACCCGTACGCCCTTGTTGGGCGCCGACTCGATCAGCCGCAGCGACTCCAGCTCGCGCAGGGCCTCGCGGACCGGGGTCTGGCTGACGGCCAGCTCGGTGGCGATCCGGCGTTCCACGATCCGCTCGCCCGGCTTCCAGCGGCCGCTGACGATCCCCTCCACGATGTGCTCGCGGATCTGTTCGCGAAGCGAGTGGACGACGGGCGCGGTCATGAAGGGCTCCTTAGCGTGGGCCCGGGCGGCCCGCGGGGGCGTTGACGGTAATGACAATACGGGGACGAAGCAAGGGCTTCAGGCCGCTTGCCGGGGCTTGCACGCAGGTGAGACGAGGCTTACACGCACGGCGTGACGAAAGCCGAACGGCGGTGCCCCGCCCGGAGACTCCGGACGGGGCACCGCCGTTGGTGTCACAGGACCCTTACGGGCCGGTCACAGGCCGAGCTCGACCTCGAACTCGCCCGCCTCCAGGATCGCCTTGACGGCGGTCAGGTAGCGGGCCGCGTCGGCACCGTCGACCAGGCGGTGGTCGTAGGACAGGGTCAGGTAGACCATGTCGCGGATGCCGATGACCGTGCCCTCCTCGGTCTCGATCACGGCCGGGCGCTTGACGGTGGCGCCGATGCCGAGGATCGCGACCTGGCCCGGCGGAACGATGATCGTGTCGAACAGCGCGCCGCGCGAACCGGTGTTGGAGATGGTGAAGGTCGCGCCGGCCAGCTCGTCCGGCGTGATCTTGTTGCCGCGGACCTTGGCCGCCAGCTCGGCGGTGGCCTTGGCGATGCCGGCGATGTTGAGGTCACCGGCGTTCTTGATGACCGGGGTCATCAGGCCCTTCTCGGAGTCCACCGCGATACCGATGTTCTCGGTGTCGAAGTAGGTGATGGTCCCCTCGGCCTCGTTGATCTTGGCGTTGATGGCCGGGTGGGCCTTCAGCGCCTGCGCGGCGGCCTTGACGAAGAACGGCATCGGGGAGAGCTTGACGCCCTCGCGGGCCTGGAACGCGTCCTTGGCCTGGGCACGCAGCCGCATCAGCTTGGTGACGTCGACCTCGACCACCGAGGACAGCTGGGCCATCTCGTGGAGGGCCTTGACCATGTTGTCGCCGATGACCTTGCGGATCCGCGGCATCTTCACGGTCTGGCCGCGCAGCGGGGAGGCCTCCAGGGTGGGGGCCTTCTTCGCGGCGGCCGGGGCCGGGGCGGCGGCCGGGGCCGGGGCCGGAGCGGCGGCGGCCTTGGCGGCCTCGGCGGCGGCCAGGACGTCCTGCTTGCGGATCCGGCCGCCGACGCCGGTGCCCTGGACGGTGGACAGGTCGACGCCGTTCTCGGCGGCGAGCTTGCGCACCAGCGGGGTCACGTAGGCGCCCTCGTCGGTGGGCCGGACGGCGGCCGGAGCGGCCGGGGCCGGGGTCACCGGAGCGGGGGCCGGAGCCGGAGCCGCGGGCTGCGCCGGGGCCGGAGCGGGCGCCGGAGCCTCGGGCTGGGCCGGGGCCGGGGCCTCGGCGGCGGGCGCCGGGGCGGGCTCGGGGGCCGGGGCCGGAGCCGGGGCGGGGGCGGCCGGGGTCTCGGCGGCGGGCGCCGGAGCCGGAGCCGCCGGAGCGGCCGGGGCCTCGGCGGCCGGGGCGGCACCGGGGGCGCCGATCACGGCCAGACGGGCGCCGACCTCGGCGGTCTCGTCCTCGGCGACCAGGATCTCCAGCAGCACACCGGAGGCGGGGGAGGGGATCTCGGTGTCGACCTTGTCGGTGGAGACCTCGAGCAGCGGCTCGTCGGCCTCGACGCTCTCGCCGACCTGCTTCAGCCAGCGCGTGACCGTGCCCTCGGTGACGGACTCACCGAGCGCCGGCAGGACCACGTCGGTGCCCTGCGCAGCGCCGGCCGGGGCGGCGGCCGGAGCCTCGGGAGCCGGGGCGGGGGCGGCCGGGGCCTCGGCGGCGGGCGCCGGGGCGGGCTCGGGGGCCGGGGCCGGAGCCGGGGCCTCGGCGGCGGCCGGGGCCGGAGCGGCGGCCGGAGCGCCGGAGCCGTCGTCGATGACGGCCAGCTCGGCGCCGACCTCGACCGTCTCGTCCTCGGCGACCTTGATGGAGGACAGCACGCCGGAGGCGGGGGAGGGGATCTCGGTGTCGACCTTGTCGGTGGAGACCTCGAGCAGCGGCTCGTCGGCCTCGACACGCTCGCCCTCGGCCTTCAGCCAGCGGGTGACAGTGCCCTCGGTGACGCTCTCACCGAGCGCCGGAAGGGTTACGGAAACCGCCATGGTTTCGGTTGCTCCTAACGAATTGCGGAAGTCTGTGTCGTCGCGCCCGTGACCGAAGGCTCAGTCGTGGGAGTGGAGCGGCTTGCCGGCCAGCGCCAGGTGGGCCTCGCCGAGCGCCTCGTTCTGCGTCGGGTGGGCGTGGATGAGCTGGGCGACCTCGGCGGGCAGGGCCTCCCAGTTGTAGATCAGCTGGGCCTCGCCGACCTGCTCGCCCATGCGCTCGCCGACCATGTGGACGCCGACCACGGCACCGTCCTTGACCTGGACGAGCTTGATCTCGCCCGCGGTCTTCAGGATCTTGCTCTTGCCGTTGCCCGCCAGGTTGTACTTGAGCGCGACGACCTTGTCCGCGCCGTAGATCTCCTTGGCCTTGGCCTCGGTGAGACCCACGGAGGCGACCTCCGGCTGGCAGTACGTCACCCGCGGCACACCGTCGTAGTCGATCGGGACGACCTTCAGGCCGGCCAGACGCTCCGCCACCAGGATGCCCTCGGCGAAGCCGACGTGCGCGAGCTGCAGGGTGGGCACCAGGTCGCCGACCGCGGAGATGGTCGGGACGTTGGTGCGCATGTACTCGTCGACGAGGACGTAACCGCGGTCCATGGCGACCCCGGCCTCCTCGTAGCCCAGACCCTGGGAGACCGGGCCGCGGCCGACGGCGACCAGCAGGATCTCCGCCTCGAACTCCTTGCCGTCGGCGAGGGTGACCTTGACACCGTCCTGGGTGTACTTGGCCTTGTCGAAGAAGGTGCCCAGGTTGAACTTGATCCCGCGCTTGCGGAAGGCGCGCTCCAGCAGCTTGGAGGAGTTCTCGTCCTCCACCGGGACCAGGTGCTTCATGCCCTCGATGATCGTGACGTCGGCACCGAAGGACTTCCACACCGAGGCGAACTCGACGCCGATGACGCCGCCGCCCAGGATGATCGCGGACTTGGGCACGCGGTCCAGGGTCAGGGCGTGGTCGGAGGAGATGATGCGGTCGCCGTCGATCTCCAGGCCCGGCAGGGACTTCGGCACGGAGCCGGTCGCCAGGAGGATGTGGCGGCCCTGGATCCGCTGGCCGTTGACGTCGACGGAGGTCGGGGAGGACAGCCGGCCCTCGCCCTCGATGTAGGTGACCTTGCGGGAGGCGATCAGGCCCTGCAGGCCCTTGTACAGGCCCGAGATCACGTCGTCCTTGTACTTGTGGACGGCGGGCACGTCGATGCCCTCGAAGGTGGCCTTGACGCCGAACTGCTCGCTCTCACGGGCCTGGTCGGCGATCTCGCCCGCGTGCAGCAGGGCCTTGGTGGGGATGCAACCCCGGTGCAGGCAGGTGCCGCCGACCTTGTCCTTCTCGATCAGGGCGACGTCCAGGCCCAGCTGGGCCCCGCGCAGGGCCGCGGCGTAACCACCGCTACCACCGCCGAGGATCACTAGGTCGAAAACGGTGCTGGCGTCGTTCGCCACGTCACGTCCTCCATGCATGTGCGCCGTGCACCGGTCGTCGGTGACCGGTTGGCGGCTGGTGTCCGGCCGCTCGTTCTTCGGCCCTCGGGTAGGGGCCCTGTCCTGCCGACGCCCATCTTTGCACTTGTCAGAACCGGACGAGACGCCGGGCCGCTGTGTGAGACGTACCACGCGTCCGCGCAAGGGGACAAAACGGCCTCGAGCGCGGCAAGCGCCCGGGGCCGTCCTGCCGAACGGGGGAACGTTCGAGGTGACCGGACGACGATCAGACCAGGTCGCCCGCGGCGGCACGTTCCGCCAGCCGCACCAGCGTGCGCACCCCGCTGCCCGTGCCGCCCTTCGGCGTGTAGCCGAACGGGCCCTGCTCGTTGAAGGCCGGGCCGGCGATGTCCAGGTGCGCCCAGGTGATGCCCTCGCCGACGAACTCGCGCAGGAACAGACCGGCGACCAGGCCGCCGCCCATGCGCTCACCCATGTTGGCGATGTCGGCGACCGAGGAGTCCATGCCCTTGCGCAGGTGCTCGGGCATCGGCATCGGCCAGGAGTCCTCACCGGCCTCCTGCGCGGCCTCGTGCACCTTGGCGCGGAAGGCGTCGTCGTTCGCCATGACGGCGAAGGTGCGGTTGCCCAGCGCCAGCACCATCGCGCCGGTCAGGGTGGCCACGTCCACCAGGGCGTCCGGCTTCTCCTGCGAGGCCGCCCACAGCGCGTCCGCCATCACCAGCCGGCCCTCGGCATCGGTGTTGAGCACCTCCACCGTCTTGCCGCTGAACATGCGCAGCACGTCACCGGGGCGCACGGCGGAACCGGAGGGCATGTTCTCGGCCAGCGCCAGCCAGCCGGTGACGTTGACCTCCAGGCCGAGGCGGGCGGCGGCGACCACCGTGGCGAACACGGCGGCGGCACCGCCCATGTCGCACTTCATGGTCTCGTTGTGGCCGGCCGGCTTCAGCGAGATGCCGCCCGAGTCGTAGGTGATGCCCTTGCCGACGAGCGCCAGGTGCTTGGTCGCCTTCGGGCTGGTGTACGCCACCTTCACCAGCCGCGGCGCCGACGCCGAACCCGAGCCGACGCCCAGGATGCCGCCGTAGCCGCCCTTGGCCAGCTCGTTCTCGTCGAGCACCTGCACCTTCAGGCCGTGCTCCTTGCCCGCCTCCTGCACGAGGGCGGCGAACGCCGCCGGGTTCAGGTCGTTGGAGGGGGTGTTCACCAGGTCGCGGGCGCGGTTCAGCTCCTCGGCGACGGCGGTGGCGCGCTCGACGGCCGCCTTGAACTCCTTGTCGCGGGGGTTGCCGCCGAGCAGCACGGCCTCGCCCAGCGGCTTCTTGCCGTTGCGGCCGGAGCCGTCCTTGCCGCCCGCGCCCTTGTAGGCGTCGAAGGAGTACGCGCCGAGCAGCGCGCCCTCACCGACCGCGCCGGCGTCGGCGGCGTCGGCCAGCGGCAGCAGGAAGACGGCCTTCTCGGCGCCGGCCAGGGCGCGGGCGGCCGTACCGGCGGCGCGGCGCAGTGCCTCGTGGCCGAAGCGACCGTCCTCCTCGGGCGCCGTGCCGAGGCCCACCGCGAGCACGAGCGGAGCCTTGAAACCGGACGGCGCGGGCAGCTTGGTCACCTCGCCCTCGGCACCCGACGCACCGAGGGTGTCCAGGACGTCGACGAGCTTGCCGTCGAAGGCGGCGTCGACCTCCTCGGCGCCGGGCACGAGGACCAGGTCCCCGGAGGCGGACGAGGAGCCCTTGGCGACACCGACGACGAGCGCGTCGGCACGCAGGCCGGAAACCCCGGCGGTGCTGAGAGTGAGAGCAGTCACGGTGGTGAAATCTCGCTTCCCTGTAAAAGGCGGTGATGTGGCCGAAAGGGGTGGGTCGACCGGGCCCGACCACCGAACCCTAGACCTCCCCTGAGATCCTTCCTGCGGCGCGGTCTTCACCCGGACGGGCGGACACCCGGCCACGAGCCTACGCGCGTCGTCGTGCGGGACAGCCGTGCGGGTTGTGTGAAGACGGCGGGACGGCTGTCGCCGGCCGGTGCGCGCGGGGTGCCGTCCGGCCGGTGACCAGGCGCTGTCGTGTGCCCGGCGCGTGCGCCGTCCGCCTGGTCGGATGCTCCGGTGCTGCCGCCCCGGTGTGCTTCCGCCCGCCGGTCGCGCGCGCCCGTCCCGCCGGTGCGCGCACGGAGGAGAAGCGCTGGTGTGCACACCGGACGGACGCCCGCGTGCCGGGCCGGACGGACGCCCGCGTGCCCGGGGCGGTGCGGCCGGTCGGCGATAATCGTCATGTGCACACCACCACAGAGCGCTCCGTACCCGGCTCCGTCCCCGGTTCCCCGCCCGCCGCCCGCCCGCTTCTCCTCGTCGTCCTCACCGCCCTCCTCGCCGTCGCGCCCCTGCTCGCCGGATGCGCCGGCTCCTCCGGTGGGGCGCAAGGAGGCGACGGCACGGCGCGTGACCGGGACGCCGCGCCGTCCGCGTCCGCCGCACGCCGCTGGCAGCCCCGCCCCGGCACCACCTGGCAGTGGCAGCTCAGCGGGCGTCTGGACACCTCCGTGCCGGCCGAGGTGTACGACATCGACGGCTTCGACCACACCGCGGCGACCGTCGCCGCGCTGCACCGCGAGGGACGCAAGGTCGTCTGCTACATCTCCACCGGCGCCTGGGAGGAGTTCCGCCCCGACGCGGAGAAGTTCCCCGCGTCCGTGCTCGGCGAGGGCAACGGCTGGCCCGGCGAACGCTGGCTCGACATCCGCCGCACCGAGGTGCTGGAGCCGCTGATGGCGGCCCGGCTCGACATGTGCCGGGACAAGGGCTTCGACGCGGTCGAGCCGGACAACATGGACGGCTGGCGCAACAGAACCGGCTTCCCGCTGACCGCCGCCGACCAGCTGCGCTACAACCGGCTGATCGCCCGCCTCGCCCACGAGCGCGGTCTGGCGGTCGGGCTGAAGAACGACCTGGACCAGATCCCGCAGCTGGTCGGCGACTTCGACTTCGCCGTCAACGAGCAGTGCGCCCAGTACGGCGAGTGCGAGCGGCTCAAGCCCTTCACCGACGCCGGCAAGGCGGTCTTCCACGCCGAGTACGAGCTGCCGCCCAGCCGCTACTGCGACCAGTCCCGCGCCCTGCGGCTCAGCTCGCTGCGCAAGACGTACGAGCTGACGGCCTGGCGCCGCACCTGCTGACCCGGCACCCGCCGCCCTCCGCTTCGTCCCGGCACCGCCGCCCGCCGCCGGCACCTGCTGCCCGCGGCTTCGTCCCGGTCCGGCCGCGCCGCTTCTTTCCGGTCAGGCCGGTCAATCCAGGGACAGCAGCACCAGCGCACAGGTCGCCGCCGTCTCCGCGAGACCGCCGAAGACGTCCCCCGTCACCCCGCCGAACCGGCGGACGCAGTGCCGCAGCAGCAGCTCGGCGGCGGCCAGGGCGGCGAGCACCGCACCCGCGGCGAGAAGCGCGGTGCGCGGACCCAGGGCCGCCCCCGCCGCGGCGGCCGCCGCTGTGACGACCAGCGCCACGGCGAGCACACCGCCCGGCGGGACCACACCCGCCACGGCCGCCCCCAGCCCCTCGGGCCGGGCGGCCGGCACCCCGGTGCGTGCGGCCAGCGTCAGCGCCAGCCGGGCCACCACCGCCGCGACGACCGCGGCGAGCGCACCCCGCGCCCAGGAGTCGGCCCAGGTCTGGGCCAGCGCGGCCACCTGGGCCGCCAGCACCAGCACCAGGGTGATCACCCCGAAGGGGCCGATGTCCGACTGTTTCATGATCCGCAGCGCGTCCGCGGCGGGCTTGCCGCTGCCCAGCCCGTCCGCGGTGTCCGCCAGCCCGTCCAGATGCAGCCCGCGGGTGAGCACCGCCGGCACCGCCACGGCGGCGACGGCCGCGAGCAGCGGGCCGGCACCCAGCACCCGCAGCAGCAGGCCCACGCCGGCGCTCGCGGTACCGACCACCAGCCCGGCCAGCGGCGCGCACAGCATGCCGCCCCGCGCCGCGTCCCGGTCCCAGCGGCGCACCCGCACCGGCAGCACGGTCAGCGTGCCGAAGGCGAACCGCAGACCGGGCAGCGCCGGCCGGAGCGGCCGCTCGGGCCCGGCGGACGGCGAGGAGGACGGTGAGGACGGTGAGGACGAGGACGGCGGGGGAGGAGTGGAGGCTGCGGACACCCGGGCAGACTACGAGACCACCGCCCGTGCCCCGCGCACCAGGACCTCGCCCGCCGGTCCAGCCGGTTCCGCGCGGCGCCTCAGTGCCCGCCGGAGGTCTCCGCCTCGGGCGCCGTGTTCGTCTCCGTCTTCGTCTCCGCCTCCGGCCGCACCGTCCGGTCGCCCTCGTCGCCGGCGGCCTCGCCGGCCGCCTCCGGCGTCTCCTCCTCGACCGGTGCCTCGGGCAGCTCCGCCGCCAGGGCCGCCGCGGACTGCACCAGCGGCAGGGCCAGCAGGGCGCCCGCGCCCTCGCCGACGGTCACCCCGTGCTCCAGCAGCGGCTCCAGCGCCATTCGGTCCAGTGCCTTGGCCTGGCCCGGCTCCCCGCTGCCGTGCCCGGCCAGCCACCAGTCCGGCGCCCGGAACGCCACCCGCTGGGCCACCAGCGCGCACGCCGCCGAGACCACGCCGTCCAGGATCACCGGCAGCTTGCGCACCGCGCACTGCAGCAGGAACCCGGTCGTCGCGGCCAGGTCGGCGCCGCCCACCGTGGCCAGCAGCCGCAGCTGGTCGCCGAGGACCGGCCGGGCCCGGCGCAGCGCGTCCCGGATCGCCGCGCACTTGCGCATCCACGCCAGGTCGTCGATCGGCTCCCCGCCGCGCCCGGTCACCACCGAGGCGTCCGTCCCGCACAGCGCGGCGATCAGCACCGCCGCCGCGGTCGTCCCGCCCACGCTGATGTCGCCGAGCACCACCGTGTCCGTGCCGGAGTCGGCCTCCTCGTCGGCCACCGCCATCCCGGCCCGGAACGCGGCCTCCGCCTCCTCCGGTGTCAGCGCGTCCTCGACGTCGATGCGCCCGCTGCCGCGCCGCACCCGGTGCCGTACGACGTCCGCGGGCAGCGACTCGGCCGGGCAGTCCAGCGCCATGTCCACCACCCGCACCGGCACGCCCTGCCGGCGGGCCAGCACCGACACCGGCCGCCCGCCCTCCAGCACCGCCCGCACCAGCTGCTCCGCGCTCCCCGCGGGCCGCCGGGAGACCCCGAGCGACGCGACCCCGTGGTCGCCGGCGAACAGCACCACCCGGGGCTGCTGAATCGGCCGCACCGGCACGGTGCCCTGTGCCGCGGCCAGCCACTCACCCACATGGTCCAGGCGGCCCAGCGCGCCGGGCGGCACCACCAGGCGCTCCCGGCGCGCCTCGGCGTCACGGCGCACCCCGCCGTCGGGGCGCTCGATCAGGTCGGTGAAGTCGTCGAGATGCAGCGAGCTCATTCGCGGAACAGTACCGGCCCGCCCCGCGCCGGTCCGCGCCGCGTCACCGCCACACCCGTACGGGCTCTTCCGGGCCAAGATCCCGATCCCATACGTTCCCTTTGCCGTGAAATGCCGACACGGCGGAGCGGCGCGTCCCCGGCGGGCGCGCCCCGCCCCGCCCCCTCCGGGAGCCGCCCATGCCGTCTGTGCCGTACGCCTCGCCGGTCCGTGACCCGCGCCGCATCGCGTACGCCGCCGAACTCGCCCTCGGCACCGACCACTTCCACGAACCACGCCGCGAGGACTGCCCCTGGTGCGGATCGGCGCGGCTGTGCACCCGGCTGCGCGCCCCCGACCTGCTGCAGCACAAGCCGGGCGTCTTCGTCCTGGACCGGTGCCGGGACTGCGGGCACATCTTCCAGAACCCCCGGCTCGGCCCCGCCGGGCTCGCCTTCTACCACCGCGACCACGACGAGACCGACCCGGAGAACCTGCCCGATCCCGTCCTCGCGCTGCGCCGCAGCCACCGGCGGCACCGGGCCGACGCCCTGCTGATGCGGGGCGTGGGCGAACCGGAGAGCTGGCTGGACGTCGGCACCGGTCACGGCAACTTCCCGGCGGCGGCCAAGGAGGTCTTCCCGTACACCTCCTTCGACGGGCTGGACCCGACCCCGCGTGTGGTGCGGGCCCGCGCCGCCGGACATGTCGAGGAGGCGCACATCGGGCATCTCGCCGACCCGCGCATCGCGCGGCGGCTGCGCGGACGCTACGACGTGGTCAGCATCTTCCACCACCTGGCCCACGCCCCCGACCCCCGGGCGGAGCTGCGCGGCGCGCTCACCGTCCTGCGGCCCGGCGGGTATCTGCTCGTCGAACTGCCCGACCCGCGCAGCGCGTTCGCCCTGCTGCTGGGCAAATGGTGGCCCGGGCACGGACAGCCGCGGCATCTGCATCTGCTGCCGCCGGCCAACCTCCGCGCGGAACTGCAGGCGGCCGGCTGCACGGTCCTGGTCACCGACCGGCGCAGCCCCCACCGCCCCGGCGACCTCGCCGCGGCCCTCGCGCTCGCCCTCGCCCGCCTCCTGCCGCCGGACGACGTCCCCTGGCGCGCCGTCCCGCCGCGCACCCCGCACCGCGTGCTGCGCACCCTGCTGTCCGCGCTGACCAGCCCCCTGGTGGACGCCACCGCCCTCGTCGAGCACGCCCTGGCCCCCCTGGCACGCCGCATCCCCGGCCTGTCCAACGGCTACCGCGTCGTCGCCCGCCGGGACACCGCGTGAGAGGACACCGCGTGGCGGGACAGCGCGTGGCCGTGTGCGGCACCGGGGTGACCGTGTGCGGCACCGGGCGGGGTCAGCCCCGCAGCATCAGGGCCTGGCCCGCCACCACCAGCAGCACCTGCTCGCACTCGGCGGCGAACGCGGCGTTGAGCCGCCCGAGTTCGTCCCGGTAGCGGCGGCCGGAGGCGGTGGCCGGGACGATGCCGGAACCGACCTCGTTGGAGACCGCGACCACGGTCCGCCGAGTCGCCCGGACCGCCTCCGTCAGCGTCGCCACCCGCTCCCGGAGCGCCTTCTCGCCCCCGCCCGCCCACTCCGCGTCGTCCCAGGC
This sequence comes from Streptomyces thermoviolaceus, assembly GCF_045209695.1. Classification (NCBI taxonomy): domain Bacteria; kingdom Bacillati; phylum Actinomycetota; class Actinomycetes; order Kitasatosporales; family Streptomycetaceae; genus Streptomyces; species Streptomyces thermoviolaceus. The sequence goes on from NZ_CP109280.1 coordinate 4,507,891, forward strand.
GCCCACGGCGTCCATCGCGTCCGTCAGCCACAGCGACAGACAGTCGATCAGCAGCGGCGGGCCGTTCTCGGCCAGCAGCGGCACCAGGTCGCAGGTCTCCACGGTGCGCCAGGAGCCCGGCCGGCGCTCCCGGTGGGCGGCGACCCGGGCCGCCCACTCGGTGTCCCCGCCCCGGGTGCCGCCGGTGGCGACGTACACCACCCCGGGGAAGGACTCCAGCCGCCGCTCGGCCTCCGCCGACTTGCCCGACCGCGCCCCGCCCAGCACCAGGGTGCGCCGCGGCACGTCCGGCACGTCCTCGTACGCCCCGACCGCCAGCGTCGTCCCGTCCGGCACCGCCCGCGCCCCGGCCGCCGCCAGCCGCCGGTGCAGCTCCGGGCCGGGCGGGGTGTCGTGGTCCAGATGGACCGCGATCACGTCCGTGGTCGGCCCCACCGACCCCACCGCCCGCAGCCGGGCCAGCGCGTCCGGCCGCCCCAGCACGTCCAGCAGGACCATGTCGTACGTCTCCGCCGCGCCCTCCTCGACCCCGGCTGGGGCACCCCCCGGCGGCAGGTACAGCAGCCGGGTGCCGTCCGCCGCGGTCACCGCGTAGCCCGTGCCCGGCGCGTCCAGGGCCACCGCCCGCACCCGGTGCCCGGTCAGCAGCGCCAGCTCACGGCCGTCCGGCACCCGGCCCGGCTGCGGCAGCCCGGCCGGAACCTCCAGGGCCGGCCCGTCGTGCGGATGGGACAGCAGCACCTGCGACACCCCGGCCAGCGACCGCCCGGCCCGCGCGGCCGCCAGCGCCGCCCCCGGGGTGAGGTCGAGCAGCAGCGCCCCGTCCACGAGCAGCGCGGTCGCCGTGCGTGCCTCGGGGCCGAGGGCCGACGCGCAGGCCGCGCAGGGGCAGTGGGGGCGGGGCAGTCCCGCGGGGGCACCGGTGCCGAGCAGAGTCACGTCCACGGACCCGATTGTCCTGTGCCGTCGCGGGCCTTGCGCATCCGACTAGGCTGCGGGCAGGAGCCGGACGCGCGATCCGGCTTCCGCCGTGCAGTGTGCCGACAGTGCTCACACCAGGGAGGCGTCATGGTGGCATGGACGTGGCGGTTCGAGAGGGCCGACGGGACGGAGGTCCAGCCCGCCGTCCAGCCGGAGGAGTTCTCCACGCAGAGCGACGCCGAAACCTGGATCGGGGAGAACTGGCGGGCCCTGCTGCAGGGCGGCGCCGACCAGGTGCGTCTGTTCGAGGACTCCACCGAGGTCTACGGCCCGATGAGCCTGCACGCGGAGAACACCTCGGGCGAGGCGTAGACGCCCCGACGCGCCGGGGGACGGCCCGCCGTTCCCCGGCCCGCTGTTCCCCGGCGGCTGTGTGCTCGGCCCCGGTCACTGTTCGCCGAGCGTCACCTCCACCGTCTTCTCCGCGCCGTCGCGCAGATACGTCACCTGCACCCGCTGCCCCGGTTTCGCCGTGGCCAGCGCCTCCGACAGCGAGGTGATGGTGGTGATGTCCGTGCCGCCCACCCGGACGATCACGTCCCCGGCGCGGATGCCCGCCCGGTCCGCCGCGCCGCCCCCCTGCACCTCGACCACCGCGACCCCGGCCGGCTGGAAGCCCGCGTCGACGACCGTACGGCCGGTGATCTGCAGCGCGGCCCGCCCGGAGCGGACGACCCTGCCGTACTGCACGATCTGCCCGGCGATCGTCTTCACCGTGGACGCCGGGATCGCGAAGCCGATGCCGGGCGCCGCACTGCCGCCCAGCTGGGGATCGGTGGCGGCGAGCGTGGGGATGCCGATGACCTCGCTGTCCAGGTTCACCAGCGCCCCGCCGCTGTTGCCCGGGTTGATGGCGGCCGACGTCTGCACCATGTCGGCGATCGTCGCGCCCGTGCCGCCGTTGCCGTTGCCCTCGCTGACGGTGCGCCCGGTCGCCGAGACGATGCCCTGGGTCACGCTGGAGGACAGCCCGAACGGCGAACCCATGGCCAGGACGATCTGTCCCACCTCCACCTTCTCGGAGTCGCCGAACACCGCGGGCCGCAGCCCGCGCGGCACCGTGTCCAGCTTCACGACGGCCAGGTCCTGGTCCGGGTAGGAGGAGACCAGACGCGCGGTGAGCGTCTGCTCGCTGCCGGCCGTGGTCACCCGGAACGTGCGGTCGTCCGCGACGACGTGCGCATTGGTGACGATGTGCCCCTTGTCGTCGAACACCACGCCCGAGCCGAGATCACGGCTGCCCTGGATCTGCACCACGGACGGCAGCACGTCCTTGATCACCCGCTGGTAGTCGCTCTGCAGGGCGTCCGTGACGCTGCGGGCGGTGTCCCGGCCGGTCTCCGCGGACGGCTTCTCGGTGCCGGAGGGTTCACCGGAGCCGGTCGGCCCGTCGCACCCGGACAGCGGGACGGTCAGACACAGGACGGCGACGAGCACGGCGAGCAGCCTGGTGGTCGGTGTGCGGGCAGGGGAGACGTCCATGCACCGAGTCTGGCCGGGCACCGGGGGCGAGGCGTCCGAAGCTCACCCGAACGAGCGGCGCGGTCGGCGCGGACCGGAGGCGTCGGCGCGGCCCGGGAAACGCCGGAAGAATCGGTGCGCCCGGCACACACTCAGGAGTGGGCGCCCACCGAGGAGAGGGGGAGGAGTGAGTACGGCCGCGGCTCAGCCGCGCACCCCGCACAGGTGCAGCAGGGTGGCCACCGCACGGTAGGGGTCCGTCCGCCCGGCCCGCTCCTCCACGGCCAGCAGCATCCCCACGTCCACCGGCAGACCGGCGTCCGGCTCCGGCCGCTGCGGGTGGACCGCGTCGGTGAAGACCCGCACGCCGTACCAGGCCTGCAGCGGCGCACCGATCCCGGCGAGCGTCGCCGTCAGGTCGGCCAGCCGGTCCGCGCGCCCTTCGCCGGGCGGTTGCGCCGGAGAGGCGACGGTGTCCGGCTCGTCGTCCGCGCCGGTGCGCGGACCCGGCAGCCGCACGCCTGCGTCGAGGGCCGCCAGCGCCCCGGCCCAGTCGCCGCGCAGCCCCGGCCCGAACGCCGACGCGTCGCCGTTGCGCACCACCAGGGACAGCAGGCCGCCCGGGGCGAGCATCCGGGCCAGCCCGGCGAGCAGCGGATCGGGCTCCGGCACCGACATCAGCACACCGTGGCACAGCACCACGTCGAAACTGCCGGGCAGGAAGTGCACCCCGGTGTCCCGGCCGTCCCCCTCCACGATCCGCATCCGCTGCCGGACCCCGGGCGGCTCGGCGGTCAGCGCCTCGCGGGCCGCGGCGAGCAGAGCGGGGTCGTCCTCCAGGCCGGTCACCGTGTGCCCGGCCCGGGCCAGTCGCAGGGCCTGCGTGCCCAGGCCCATGCCGACGTCGAGCACCCGCAGCTGCTGCCCCGGCGGGAACCGGGCGGCCAGCTGCTCGTCGAGCTGCCGGGCCACCAGCTCCCGCCGTACGACGTCGTGCAGTCCGGCGGGCCGGACGTACGCGGCGTCCCCGGGACACGCGGTCGTACTCAGGGCCGCTCCCCGCGCTTGACCATCGGCTTGGGCAGCCGCAGCCGGCGCATCTGCAGCGAGCGCATCAGCGCGTACGCGACCGCGCCCCGCTTGTTCTCGTCCGGGAAGCGTTCGTTCAGCCGCTTCCTCAGCCGGAACCCGGTGACGACGGAGTCCAGCACGATGAGCACGATCACCACGAGCCACAGCAGCAGCGCGATGGTCTGCATGGAGGTGACGCGGATCATGCTCAGCACGAGGATGACCACGGCCACCGGAAGGAAGAACTCCGCGACGGTGAACCGCGAGTCGATGAAGTCCCGCGCGTACCTGCGCACCGGCCCCTTGTCACGGGGCGGCAGGTAGCGCTCGTCGCCGGTGGCGAGCGCCTGGCGCTGGCGTTCCAGCGCGGCGCGGCGCTCCTCGCGCCGCCGCGCGGCGGCCTCCTTGCGCGTCATCGGGGTATGGGCGACGCTGCGGCGCTGGGCCTGGGCCTCACGCCGCTTGGGCGTGGGGCGGCCCTTGGGAGCCTGCGGGTCACGGGGCTGCTTGGAGACGGTCACCGGCGCCTGCGTGGCGACCGGGGCCTTCTCTTCCTTGGCACGGCTACGGAACACAAAGCCCAAGGGTAAAGGTTTGACCCTGTCGGACCCCAGCCCCGCGGGGAACGATCCGGCAACGCCGGACGCCCGCACGGAACGACGCCGGACGGAACGACGCCGACGTCCGTACGGACCGAGGACCCCCACCTCGTGGAACACACACCGCACGGAATGCTGCACTCCCCCCAGTTCGCTCCCACGGCCCACCGTCCCCTCCTCCTTACGCCGGAGCCCGGGCGTGCGCAGTCGTCCTCGGGGAGGAGCGCATCTCCTCCCCGACAGTGCGGTAATGGATGCAGGGCCCGTACTGTGGGTTCTGTCGCAGAGCTGTGAGCCGGAGTCGGTCAGAAGGGGGCGCGCGAAGCCCATGAGCGGTGTCATGAAGCGTATGGGGATGATCTTCCGCGCGAAGGCGAACAAGGCCCTGGACCGGGCCGAGGACCCGCGCGAGACCCTCGATTACTCGTACCAGAAGCAGCTGGAGCTGCTGCAGAAGGTCCGCCGCGGCGTCGCCGACGTGGCCACCAGCCGCAAGCGCCTGGAACTCCAGCTCAACCAGCTGCAGCAGCAGTCCGGCAAGCTGGAGGACCAGGGCCGCAAGGCGCTGGCGCTGGGCCGCGAGGACCTGGCCCGCGAGGCCCTGTCCCGCAAGGCGGCCCTGCAGCAGCAGATCACGGACCTGCAGACCCAGCACGCCACCCTCCAGGGCGAGGAGGAGAAGCTGACCCTGGCGGCGCAGCGGCTGCAGGCCAAGGTCGACGCCTTCCGCACCAAGAAGGAGACCATCAAGGCCACCTACACCGCCGCCCAGGCCCAGACCCGGATCGGCGAGGCCTTCTCCGGCATCTCCGAGGAGATGGGCGACGTCGGCCTCGCGATCCAGCGCGCCGAGGACAAGACCGCCCAGCTGCAGGCCCGGGCCGGCGCGATCGACGAGCTGCTCGCCTCCGGCGCCCTCGACGACCCCTCCGGCACGGTCAAGGACGACATCCAGGCCGAGCTGGACCGGCTCTCCGGCGGCACGGACGTGGAGCTGGAGCTGCAGCGCATGAAGGCCGAGCTGGCCGGGGGCACCTCCGCCGGCCGGCAGGAGCTGGAGGGCGGCCAGGCCCCGGCGCAGCCCCACCAGCAGCCGCAGGACACCCCGCGGTTCGACAAGCAGTAGGAGGCCGCTCGCGCCCGCCGCTCCACCGGGCGGCGCGGCGGCAGCCCCCGCACCACCGGGCAGCACAGCAGCCCACCGCACAGCCACGTCACCGCCACGTCACACCGACAGCCGCGGCCGTCCGCGCCGCCGAGGAGGGCGACATGATCGTACGGATCATGGGGGAGGGGCAGGTGAGGCTGGCCGACAGCCACCTAGCCGAGCTGAACAAGCTGGACGACGAACTCCTGGCGGAGGTGGAGAAGGGCGACGGCCCCGGCTTCCGCCGCACCCTGAACGCCCTGCTCACCCGGGTCCGAGAACTCGGCGAGCCGCTGCCGGACGACTCCTTGGAGCCGTCCGAGCTGATCCTGCCCGCCGAGGAGGCGACCCTGGAGGAGGTCCGGGAGCTGCTCAGCGACGACGGCCTGATCCCCGGATGACACCGGCCGCGCCCTGAGCCCCTGCCTGCCCGCAGCTCACGGCGACGGCCGGCGCCGCACCCGGCGCCGGCCGTCGCCGTCACCCCGTACGGTGGACACCCGTGACCACCCTCGACCGCGCCCGCTGCCGGCTGCACGCGCATCCTCGCGCGTGGGACGCGGCCCTCGCCGCCGGCGTGCTGGTGTGCATGGTGACCGGCTCCTTCGCCGGGCAGAACGGCGGCTGGGCCGTGCACCGCCCGGCACCGCTGAGCCTGGCATTGATGATCTGCGGTGCCGTCGCGCTCGTGTGGCGCCGCCGCGCCCCCCGCACGGTCCTCGCCCTCACGGCCGCCGCCTCGGTGACCGAGAGCGTCACCGCCGACCCGCGCACCCCGGTCGCGATGGCCGCCGTCGTCGCCCTGTTCACCGTCGCCGCCTCCACCGACCGCACCACCACCTGGCGGCTCGGCCTGGCCACCATGGCCGTGCTGACCGGCGCGGCCATGCTCGGCGGCCCGCAGCCCTGGTACGCCCAGGAGAATCTGGCCCTCTTCGCCTGGACCGGCATGGCCGCCGCCGGCGGCGACGCCGTCCGCAGCCGCCGCGCCGTCGTCCGCGCGATGCGCGAACGCGCCGAACGCGCCGAACGCACCCGCGAGGAGGAGGCCCGCCGCCGCGTCGCCGAGGAGCGGCTCCGCATCGCCCGCGAACTGCACGACGTGGTCGCCCACCACATCGCCCTGGTCAATGTGCAGGCCTCGGTCGCCTCTCATGTCATGGACAAGCGGCCCGACCAGGCCAGGGCCGCCCTGGCGCACGTCCGCGAGGCCGGCCGGACCGCGCTGGACGAGCTGCGGGCCACCGTCGGACTGCTCCGCCAGGTCGGCGACCCCGAGGCCCCCACCGAACCCGCGCCCGGCCTGCACCGCCTCGACGACCTCGTCGGCACCTTCCGCAGCGCGGGCCTCCACGTCGAGATCGCCCGCGACGACGCGGGCACCGTGCTGCCCGCGTCGGTGGACCTGGCCGCGTTCCGCATCGTCCAGGAGGCCCTCACCAACGTGCAGAAGCACGCCGGCACCGGCGCCCGCGCCGAGGTCAGCGTCGTGCGTACCGGCAAGGACCTGGAGATCACCGTCCTCGACGACGGCAACGGCCACCGCACCGCATCCGCCCGGGGCGGCGGGCACGGCCTGCTCGGCATGCGCGAGCGGGTCACCGCGCTCGGCGGCACCCTCACCACCGGCCCCCGCCCCGCCGGAGGCTTCCGCGTCCATGCGATCCTGCCGGTCACGACCAGCACGCGTGTTCCGGGGGATGCCGCATGACGATCCGTGTCCTGCTCGCCGACGACCAGGCGCTGCTGCGCAGCGCCTTCCGCGTCCTGGTCGACTCCGAGCCCGACATGGAGGTGGTCGGCGAGGCATCCGACGGCGCCGAGGCGGTGCGGCTCGTCAAGGAGCAGCGCGCCGACGTGGTGCTCATGGACATCCGCATGCCGGGCACCGACGGCCTCGCCGCCACCCGCACCATCTGCGCCGACCCCGACCTCGCCCACGTCCGCGTGGTCATCCTGACCACCTTCGAGATCGACGACTACGTGGTGCAGGCGCTGCGCGCCGGCGCCTGCGGCTTTCTCGGCAAGGGCAGCGAACCCGAGGACCTGCTCGACGCCGTCCGGATCGCCGCCCGGGGCGACGCGCTGCTGTCCCCGGCCGCCACCAAGAGCCTCATCGCCCGCTTCCTCGCCCAGAGCACCCCCGCCGACGACGACCGCGACCCCGCCCGGCCGGACCGGCTGGACACCCTGACCGTCAGGGAACGGCAGGTCCTCGTCCAGGTCGCCGGCGGCCACTCCAACGACGAGATCGCCGAACGCCTCCGGGTCAGCCCGCTGACCGTGAAGACCCACGTCAACCGGGCCATGGCCAAGCTGGGCGCCCGGGACCGCGCCCAGCTGGTCGTCATCGCCTACGAGTCCGGGCTGGTGAAACCGGGACGGTGACCTGCCCCGACGGTGCCCGCCCTAGGGGAAGACCCCGCACGGGATCAGGGAACCGGCCCGTGCCGCTCCCTCCGCGGGTGGACCGCCCCTCCGTCCGGCGTACTGCGACCGGAGTAGGCGCACGACGCGGAAATGGACCTGGAGGCTACGGAACACCCGACCCCGATGACGCAGGGTGGTAAGGGTGGGCGGACCCTGCCCCGCCCGTGCCGCATCTGCCGCTCCACAGGAGACTTTGACCCATGTCCTGGCTGTCCAGATTCAGCCTCGCGCAACGAGCGCTGATCGGGCTGATGTCGATCATCGCGCTCGTCTTCGGGGCGATCGCGATACCCCAGCTCAAGCAGCAGCTGCTGCCGAGCATCGACCTGCCCGCGGTGTCCGTGCTGGCGCCCTACCAGGGTGCCTCGCCCGACGTGGTGGAGAAGCAGGTCGTCGAGCCGGTGGAGAACGCCCTGAAGGCCGTCGACGGCATCTCCGGGGTGACCTCGACCGCCAGCGAGGGCAGCGCCGTGATCACGGCCTCCTTCGACTTCGGCAACAACACCCAGCAGCTCGTCGCCGATGTCCAGCAGGCCGTCAACCGTGCCCGCGCCCTCCTCCCGGACGGCGTCGACCCGCAGGTGATCTCCGGTTCCACCGACGACATCCCCACCGCGGTCCTCGCCGTGACCTCCAGCCAGGACCAGCAGGCGCTCGCCGACCGGCTCGACAAGACGGTCGTCCCGGCCCTGAAGAACATCGACGGCGTCAGCCAGGTCACCGTCAACGGTGTGCGGGACCTCAGGATCACCGTCACCCCCGACGACGCCAAGCTCGCCGCGGCCGGGCTCACCAGCGCCTCCCTCACCCAGGCCCTGCAGGCCGGCGGCGTGACCGTGCCGGCCGGTTCCTTCGACGAGAACGGCGCCAACCGCACCGTCCAGGTCGGCGGCGGCTACACCTCGCTGCAGCAGATCGAGGACCTGATGGTCACCGGCGGCACCGGCGCGGGCCAGGGCAAGCCGGTCCGCCTCGGCGACGTCGCCACCGTCAAGGAGGAGCCCGCCCCGGCGGCCTCCATCACCCGCACCGACGGCCGGCCCAGCCTCGCCGTCGCCGTCACCATGGACCACGACGGCAGCGCCGTCGCCATCTCGAACGCGATCCACGACAAGCTGCCCGAGCTGCGCGACAGCATCGGCAAGGACGCAAAGATCACCGTCGTCAGCGACCAGGGTCCGGCCGTCGCCAAGTCCATCCACGGCCTGACCACCGAGGGCGCGCTCGGCCTGCTCTTCGCCGTCCTCGTCATCCTGGTCTTCCTGGCCTCCCTGCGCTCCACCCTGGTCACCGCGGTCTCCATCCCGCTGTCGGTGGTGCTGGCCCTGCTGGTGCTGTGGACCGGCGGCCTGTCGCTGAACGTGCTCACGCTGGGCGCGCTGACCATCGCCGTCGGCCGTGTCGTCGACGACTCGATCGTGGTCCTGGAGAACATCAAGCGGCACCTCGGCTACGGCGAGGAACGCCGCGAGGCCATCCTCAACGCGGTCCGCGAGGTCGCCGGCGCGGTCACCTCCTCCACGCTCACCACCGTCGCCGTGTTCGCGCCGATCGGCCTGGTCGGCGGGCTGGTGGGCGAGCTGTTCGGCCCGTTCAGCATTACCGTCACCGCCGCCCTGCTGGCCTCGCTGCTGGTCGCGCTCACCGTCGTGCCGGTGCTGTCGTACTGGTTCCTGCGCGCCCCCAAGGGCACACCCGCCGAGGCCGAGGAGGCCCGTCGCCGCGCGGAGGAGAAGGAGGCCAACAGCCGCCTGCAGCGCCTGTACGTCCCGGTGCTGCGCTTCGCCACCCGGCGCCGCCTGACCAGCGTGCTGATCGCGGTGGTCGTGCTGATCGTCACCCTGGGCATGACCCCGCTGCTGAAGACCAACTTCTTCGACCCGGGCGAGCAGAAGGTCCTCAGCATCAGCCAGGAGCTGAAGCCCGGCACCAGCCTGGCCGCCACCGACGCCGAGGCCCGGAAGGTCGAGAAGCTGCTCGCCTCCACCAAGGGCGTCAAGGACTACCAGGTGACCGTCGGATCGTCCGGCTTCCTGGCCGCCTTCGGCGGCTCCACGGACACCAACCACGCCTCCTACCAGGTCATGCTGGAGGACGACGCGTCCGCCGAGGACGTCCGCGCCGACATCGAGAAGGGCCTGCACCGGCTCTCCGGCGCCGGCACCACCAGCATCAGCTCCGGCGACGGCTTCGGCGACCAGGACCTCAAGGTCATCGTCAAGGCCGCCGACGCCGACACCCTGCGCCGGGCCGCCGAGCAGGTCCGCACGACCGTGGCCGGCCTGGACGACGTCACGGACGTCACCAGCGACCTGTCGCAGAGCGTGCCCCGGATCTCCGTGCGCGCCAACGCCAAGGCCGCCGCGGCCGGCTTCACCCAGCAGACCCTCGGCATGGCCGTCACCGAGGCGATCAGGGGCACCACCGCCGCCAAGGTGACCCTGGACGACGCCGAACGCGACGTCGTGGTCCGCTCCGCCAAGCCCGCCCGCACCCTGAAGGAGCTGCGGAACCTGCGCCTCGGCCCGGTCAAGCTGGGCGACATCGCCACCGTGAAGCTGGTCGACGGCCCGGTGTCGATGACCCGCATCGACGGTCAGCGCGCGGCGACCATCAGCGCCAAGCCCACCGGCGACAACACCGGCGCGGTCAGCGCCAAGCTCCAGTCGAAGATCGACGCGCTGAAGCTGCCCGCCGGCGCCACGGCCGAGCTCGGCGGCGTCACCGCCGACCAGAACGACGCCTTCACCAAGCTGGGCCTGGCCATGCTGGCGGCCATCGCGATCGTCTTCATGCTCCTGGTCGCGACGTTCCGCTCGCTCGCCCAGCCGCTGATCCTGCTGGTGTCCATCCCCTTCGCGGCCACCGGCGCCCTCGGCCTGCTGCTCGTCACCGGCACCCCGCTGGGCGTGCCCGCGCTGATCGGTCTGCTGATGCTGATCGGCATCGTGGTCACCAACGCCATCGTGCTGATCGACCTGATCAACCAGTACCGGCGGGCGGGCCACGGCGTCATCGAGGCCGTGATCGAGGGCGGCCGCCACCGTCTGCGCCCGATCCTGATGACGGCCCTGGCGACCGTCTTCGCCCTGCTCCCGATGGCCCTGGGCATCACCGGCGAGGGCGGCTTCATCGCCCAGCCGCTGGCGGTGGTCGTGATCGGCGGCCTGGTCACCTCGACCCTGCTGACGCTGCTGCTGGTGCCCACGCTCTACGCGATGCTCGAACTCCGCAAGGAGCGCCGCGCCGCGAAGCGCGCGGCCAAGCGCGAGCAGCCGACCGACGACCAGCTGGAACCGGCGGGCGTCTGATCCCACCGCCCGCACAGCACCGACGGCCGGGTTCCCTGGTGACTCAGGGGACCCGGCCGTCGCTTTCACGTGCGCCGACTCGACTCAGCTCGGGGGTGGGCCGCATGACTCGCAGTCCTCCATCGCCTCTCCACCGGTTGTGCCGAGGCGGGGCGGTGAAAGAGCGTCGACGTGACGGACGGCGGCCTCTCCCTGTCGGCACGACAGGCGTGCCCCTGAGAAGTGGTCTGCGCAGGAGCACGCACGTCCCCCGAACTCCCCGCATGCCCACCGCTCGACGGTACGCTGACAGGAAAACAGGGGGGCTTGTGCAACAGACGAGACGTGTGTCGCACCGTCAGTGGATGCTTCCGGCGCAAGTGCCCGCACGCCGCTGTTGCGGTCGGTGTGAGTCCTGCCGGTCTGTCGGTGAAGGGCGTGTCACGGCTCGGTGGACCCTGCCGGTGCCGCGTACGCCGGGGAGGGGTGACCGCGTGCGCAAGGGCCGCGAGAGACGACGCAAGAGAGAAGTCGTCCTGCGGAGGGTGTCGATGAGGATTCTCTCCTGGATCAGCACCGTCGGTTTCGGGCTTCTGGCGGCAGGCCTGCTCATCAGCCTCACGTGGGGCTACGACAGCGACAGGATGACAGGGGTCATCGTCATCCTCTGCGTCATCGCGTTCTGCCGGCGCATAGCGTGCGCGCGTGTCGTGCTGCGCGAGTCCGTCGTCACGATCGTCAATCCGCTGATGACATACACCGTGCCGTACGCCGCCATCGCTCAGGTGCGGGGCGGTGGCGGCACGCTGAGCCTGCTGACCTATGCCGGAGAAGAGGTCCTCGGCATGGGCTACGCAGGATCGGTCATCGACGGCTTCGTGCGATCCGCCGACCGTGCCGCCCAGCGCATCGAGGAGCGGGTGAAGCCCAAGCGGAGGAAACCGCAGGAGGCACCCGTGGTGAAGAAGATCACCGTGTCGTGGATCGCCGATTTCTGCACCGTCTGCGCTGCCGTGTGCCTGATCGTCCACTGGTTCGCAGGGACGTGACCGTTTCTGACCGGTCACGGAACACGACCGACGACCGTGCCCCGGCCCGCACTGCGCGGGCCGGGGCACCGGCGTCCGTGTCCTGCGTCGGTGCCCTACGGCAGCGCCAGCATCCGCTCCAGAGCCAGCTTGGCGTAGTGCTCGGTCTCCTTGTCGACCTGGATGCGATTGACCAGGGTGCCCTCGGCCAGGGACTCCAGGGCCCAGACCAGGTGGGGGAGGTCGATGCGGTTCATGGTCGAGCAGAAGCAGACCGTGCGGTCCAGGAAGACGATCTCCTTGCCCTCGGGAGCGAAACGATTCGCCAGGCGGCGGACCAGGTTCAGCTCGGTACCGACCGCCCACTTGGAGCCGGCGGGGGCCGCCTCGAGGGTCTTGATGATGTACTCCGTGGAGCCGACGTGGTCGGCGGCGGCGACCACCTCGTGCTTGCACTCGGGGTGCACCAGGACGTTGACGCCGGGGATGCGGGCGCGGACCTCGTTCACCGAGTCCAGGTTGAACCGGCCGTGCACCGAGCAGTGGCCGCGCCACAGGATCATCTTCGCCGCGCGCAGCTCCTCGGCGGTCAGGCCGCCGTTCGGCCGGTGCGGGTTGTAGACGACGCAGTCCTCGAGGGACATGCCCAGGTCGCGGACGGCGGTGTTGCGGCCGAGGTGCTGGTCGGGGAGGAACAGGACCTTCTCGCCCTGCTGGAACGCCCACTCCAGGGCGCGCCGGGCGTTGGACGAGGTGCAGATGGTGCCGCCGTGCCGGCCGGTGAACGCCTTGATGTCGGCGGAGGAGTTCATGTACGACACCGGGACCACCTGGTCGGCGATCCCCGCCTCGGTCAGGACGTCCCAGCACTCGGCGACCTGCTCCGCCGTCGCCATGTCGGCCATGGAGCAGCCGGCGGCCAGGTCGGGCAGGACGACCTTCTGCTCGTCGGAGGTCAGGATGTCCGCGGACTCCGCCATGAAATGCACGCCGCAGAACACGATGTACTCGGCCTCGGGCCGTGCCGCGGCCTCCCGCGCCAGCTTGAAGGAGTCGCCGGTGACGTCCGCGAACTGGATGACCTCGTCGCGCTGGTAGTGGTGGCCGAGCACGAAGACCTTGTCCCCGAGCTTCTCCTTCGCCGCACGGGCGCGTGCCACCAGGTCCGGGTCGGACGGCGCGGGCAGGTCGCCGGGGCACTCGACGCCGCGCTCGCTCCTCGGGTCGGCCTCGCGGCCGAGCAGCAGCAGGGCGAGGGGCGTCGGCTGAACGTCGAGCTCCTGGGGCTGGGCGGTGGTCACGACACGCACCCTTTCTACTTATCGTCTAACTGACGCTATCTATCATAGCGGCTTCACGTCAGTTTGACGATGCCCATAGCGTCGATGTGACGTGATCCCTCCCGGGCGCACCGGACGGGCCCGGGAAACGGAACCGTCGCCGCCGTCCGTCACCCCTCGGGCTGCTGCCCGAGCGTGCCGCGTGTGCGAGCATGAAGAGGACGAGCGTGGACAACAGAACAAGCACGCGCCCGGCGCGGAATGAAATCTCGGACTCGCCGGTTGCACTCGTCGGCAAGCAGTCTCCGTACAACCCGGGAGAGATGTAGATGTCCGTATCGGACGAGACCACGACCGTCACCGACGGCATCATCCTGACCGACGCCGCCGCGGCCAAGGTCAAGGCCCTGCTCGACCAGGAAGGCCGTGACGACCTCGCCCTGCGCGTGGCCGTCCAGCCCGGTGGCTGCTCCGGCCTGCGCTACCAGCTCTTCTTCGACGAGCGGTCCCTCGACGGCGACATCGAGAAGGACTTCGGCGGCGTCAAGGTCGTCACCGACCGCATGAGCGCCCCGTACCTGGGCGGCGCCACCATCGACTTCGTGGACACGATCGAGAAGCAGGGCTTCACGATCGACAACCCGAACGCGACGGGCTCCTGCGCCTGCGGCGACTCCTTCCACTGAGCCGAGCCGGCCACGGCGTGACGCACGAGGCGGCGGTCCCCTGCACGGGGCCGCCGCCTCTCGCGTTCCGTCACCGACCGCCCGCCACGGCCGGATGCCTCAGCGCACCGGCTCCGACGACGGCAGGGGCCCCGCTCCCGTCGACTGCGGGATCGGCCGGCCGTCCGAGCCGGTCACCGTCCGGCCGTCCAGCGGACGGTCCAGATGCACGGTGCGCTCGTACTGCCGGGCGACCAGGATGCACACCCGGTCCCGCTGCGCGGTCTGCGTCACCGTGACGGTCACCCGGTCGGAGCTCTCCTGCGCCGACGCGGCGTAGTCCGCGCACACCCCGCCCTCGAAGTACAGCGTCAGCGCGTTCCCCTCCGCGCGGTACCCCGTCACCCGCACATCCTGTGTCACCGTCCCGTCCCCGCCCGGCCGGGCACCGGCCGCTCCGCTCGGCGCGTCCGCCGACCGCACGTACCGCGGATCCACCGCCGGGTACGCCACGGTGAACCCCTCCTGCCCCTGCGTGCCGCGCACACGGAACAGCCAGGACGGCACCAGTACCGGCCGCCCCTGCGAGGCCTGCGCGGACAGCCCGAACTCCGCGGAGTCGACCGTGGCGCTGCCCCGCCCGGCGGCAGCCGGGGAGGCGACCGCGTCGCACGGCTGCTCCAGCCGGTCCTTGAGCGGCACCGGACGGGTGCAGCCGCCGATCCCCATGCGGTGACCGTCGCCCGCCGAGCCGTTCAACAGCTCCAGGGTCCGCTGCGCGCTCAGCACCGGATACGTGTCCGCCTTCACCGGCGTCGCCAGCTGCCCGCTGCCGCCGACCACCTCGCCGCCCACGCCGACGGTCAGGGACGTCGTCCAGCCGTAGGTGGGCAGCCCACCGATCCGAGGTTCGGCGTCGACGATCCGCTGGGCGCCCATCACCTGCCCGGCGTCCACCACGGCATCACTCTGCCCCAAGGCCTCCAGCACCGGCGCCGCCGCCTTCTTCGCGGCCTCCTCGCTCACCGGGTCCCCGGCCGGAGCCGCCGGGTCGTGGACGCACCGCACGCCCTTGCAGTCGTCGGTGCCGGGCGCGTACCGGCTGAACGTCCAGGCACCCGGCGCCTGCCGCTCCACCCGCAGCACCGGGCCGGTGCCGTCCTTCCCGGCGCCCACCCGCCATGCGTCCGCATCGGCCACCGGGGTGCCGGCGACCCCGAGCGCCCGGGCCAGCCGGGCCACCTGCTCCCGGCTCACCTCGCCCCGCGCCACCTGGACCGCCGCCGAACCGGGACCGTCGGGCAGCGGACCCGCGGCCCGGTAGACGGTGCCGTAGGGATTCGGCTCACCGGGCGCGATGCCCTGCTCGTGCCCGCCGCTGCCGCCTCCGGCCGCCACACCGTCGAGAACGAGCGCCGCGGGAGTGCCGTGAGCACCGCCGGACGCGGCAGCGGCCGCCCGCCCGTCCCCCGCACCGCCGGACGCGCCCGTGGCGAGATACGCCCCGCCCCCGCCCACCAGCAGCACAGCGGCGGCGACCGACGCCACGACCACAGGCGACCGCCCGCGCCCGAAGCGTCCGCGACGCCCCCCGGACGCACCCGCGCCCGCCCCCGTACCGGCGTCGCCCCCTCCGACGGTCTTCTCCTCGCCCTTGTCCTCCGACGCCCGCGAAGTGCCCGCAGGCTTCGTCTCCTCCGGCCGCGCCGAGTCCTCCCCGGCGGCCTGCGCGGCCCGGGCCGCGTCGTCGTGGTCGGGTCGCTCGGTGTTCACCGCATCGCTCCTTCGGCTGCACGACAGTGACTGCCGTCCCGGCCCGCGCGGCCCGGCAGGGGACCGGCCGACGGGACGTATCCGGCATCCCCCAGACGGGGGACGGCGATGGGACGCAGCGGGGGAGTACTCGGTTCCCCCCACCGCCGCCGTCCGGCTCAGCCGGCCGCCCGAACGGACCCGTACTCGGACATCCCCGCCACCAACCGCACGGCCGACGGCGGAACGGACACGCCGCGCGAACCCGCCGGGAACCCGGACGCGACGGCCTCATCGTCCGCCTCCCGGCCCATCCGGCGCGGCACCGTCCTGGCCCCGTCCTCGCGCAGCGACGCCAGGCCGCCCTCGAGATCGGCCGGAGCGGGGACGGTGCGGGACTCGTGGAACGTCGTGCCGGCACCGTAGGCACGGTCACCTATGCCGCGAAAGCCGGAATCGACGAGTTCGTCCTCCTGCACCCGCGTCCCCGGACCGGGTAGCGTGAACTGTCAATCCCCCTCTTCCAGGAGAGTCCACGCCGTGCGCATCGCAGTCACCGGCTCCATCGCCACCGACCACCTCATGACCTTCCCCGGCCGTTTCGCCGACCAGCTCGTCGCGGACCAGCTGCACACGGTCTCGCTCTCCTTCCTGGTGGATCAGCTGGATGTCCGGCGCGGCGGGGTCGGTGCGAACATCGCCTTCGGCATGGGGCAGCTCGGCACCCGGCCCGTCCTGGTGGGTGCCGCGGGCGCCGACTTCGACGAGTACCGCGCCTGGCTGGAGCGGAACGGCGTCGACACCGAATCCGTACGGATCTCCGAGACGCTGCACACCGCCCGCTTCGTGTGCACCACCGACGCCGACCACAACCAGATCGGCTCCTTCTACACGGGCGCGATGAGCGAGGCCCGGCTCATCGAGCTGAAGACCGTCGCCGACCGCGTGGGCGGCCTGGACCTGGTGCTCATCGGCGCCGACGACCCCGAGGCGATGCTCCGGCACACCGAGGAGTGCCGGACCCGCGGCATCCCCTTCGCCGCCGACTTCTCCCAGCAGATCGCCCGGATGGACGGCGACGAGATCCGGATACTGCTGGACGGGGCGACGTACCTGTTCTCCAACGAGTACGAGAAGGGCCTCATCGAGACCAAGACCGGCTGGAGCGACGCCGAGATCCTCAGCCGCGTCGGCCGCCGCGTGACCACCCTCGGCTCCCGCGGTGTGCGCATCGAGAGCGTCGGCGAGGACCCCATCGAGGTGGGCTGCCCCGACGAGGAGCGCAAGGTCGACCCCACGGGCGTCGGCGACGCCTTCCGCGCCGGTTTCCTGTCGGGCCTGGTCTGGGGCGTGTCCCTGGAGCGCGCCGCCCAGGTCGGCTGCATGCTGGCGACTCTGGTCATCGAGACCGAGGGCGCCCAGGAGTACCAGCTGCGCCGTGCCCACTTCATGGAGCGGTTCACCAAGGCCTACGGCGAGGACGCGGCCCGCGAGGTACGCGCCCACCTGTGACCCCGAGCCCCCGGCAGCGTCCCGCCCCACGGGACCTGCCGGGGCGCCGCCGTCCTACGGCTCCTGCCGGGGTGCCTCCATCCACAAGGGCGCGTGTCCGGTCCTGCCCCTGCCCACGGCACGAGCCGCACCACGCCCGCTGCCGAGGGTGCGTGTCCGGTCCCGCTTCTGCCGGTGGTGCGGGCCGTACCAGGGCCGCTGTCTCTGCTGGGACAGCTTGCTGCCGAGGGTGCGTTTCCGGTCTCGCCCCTGCCCACGGCACGAGCCGCACCACGCCCGCTGTCTCTGCTGGGACAGCTTGCTGCCGAGGGTGCGTGTCCGGTCCTGCCCCTGCCCACGGCACGAGCCGCACCACGCCCGCTGCCGAGGGTGCGTGTCCGGTCCCGCCCCTGCCGGCGGTGCGGGCCGTACCAGGGCCAGTGTCCTCCGGACACCGGCCGCGAGGGAGCCTGCGGGGGCGCGCCGGTGGTGAGGGGGTGAACGCGCGCAGGCCCGAAGGGCTGAGCACGATCACCCCCTCACCACCGGCTGCCAGCGCCCCCGCAGGGCGACCGAGCCATCCCACTCGCGTCCCGCTGCAAGTGCCCCTGGGCTCACCGCAAGCGCCCTAGGCCCAGCGCAGGCACCGTGGCTCACCGCAAGTTCCCAGCTGCCCGTAAGCACCCTGCCCGACCGAGACTCCCCAGGTCGACCGAGAGCTTCCTGGGCCGGCCGCAAGCTCCCCGGTCCTGCCGGTCCTGCCGGACCCGCCGGCCCCGCCGATCCCGACCGCGCCCAACCCGCTCCAGCCCGGCCCAGCCCCGGCCCGGCTCTCACACCCTCCGCACCACGTAAGCGCTCCCCACCTCCGCCGGCTCCTCGCCCACGTACTCCTGCCCGCGCATCTCGCACCAGGCCGGGATGTCCAGGCGGGCTGCCTCGTCGTCGGCCAGGACGCGGACCGTGCCGCCGACCGGAACCTCGTCGATGATCTTGGCCAGCTCGATGACCGGCAGCGGGCAGCGCTTGCCGAGGGCGTCGATGACCCGTTCTTCTTCCGCCGGGGCGGCCGCCTCTGTCCGTGCCGCCGGGGTGTGAAGGTGCTCACGGACCGAGGCCACCGCGCCCGGCAGGACCGACAGGAAGCGCTCGACGTCCTCCTCCGATGTCCCGAACGGCAGGGACACCCGGACGTTCCCCTCGCTCAGCACGCCCATGGCCTTGAGCACGTGACTGGGGGTCAGGGTGGAGCTGGTGCAGGAGGAGCCGGAGGAGACGGAGAAGCCTTCGCCGTCCAGGGCGTGCAGCAGGGCCTCTCCGTCGACATAGAGACAGGAGAAGGTGACGATGCCGGGCAGTCGCTGGTCGGGGTGGCCGACCACTTCCACGTCCGGCACCAGCTGCGGCACCCGCGTGCGGATCCGCTCGGTGAGTTCCCGCAGCCGCGCCGACTCGGCCGCGGCCTCGGCGCGCACGGCCCTCAGGGACGCGGCCGCCGCCACGATCGCGGGGATGTTCTCGAAGCCCGGCTGCCGGCCGGACTCCCTTTCGTCCGCAGGCCCGGGGACGGCGAACCGTACGCCTTTGCGCACCACGAGCAGTCCGACTCCCGACGGCCCACCCCATTTGTGGGCGCTCGCCGTGAGCAGCGACCAGTTGCCCTCCACCGGCCCCCAGGCGAGCGACTGCGCGGCGTCCACCAGCAGCGGCACGCCCGCGGCGCAGCACGTCTCGGCCACCTCGGCCACGGGCTGTTCGGTGCCCACTTCGTGGTTGGCGGACTGCAGGCAGGCCAGGGCCGTGTCGGGGCGCAGTGCCTCGGCGTAGACGGCGGCGTCGGCCCGGCCGGTGCGGTCGACCGGGACCCGGGTGACGGTTCCGCCGCCCGCTTCGTGGGCGTCAGCCGCGTGGAGCACACAGGAGTGTTCGACGGCTGACACGATCAGGTGGCGTCCGGTGCGGCGCCGACCGGTCAGGGCGCCGGCGATCCCGGTGTGCACGGCCTGGGTGCCGGAGGTCGTGAAGGTCAGCTCGTCCGGACGGCACCCGACGGCCTCGGCGGCCGTCTCGCGGGCCGCGTCCAGCAGCAGCCGGGCTCGCCGGCCTTCCCGGTACAGCCGCGCGGGGTCGGCCCACCCCTCGTCGAGGGCGGCGAGCAGGGCCTGCCGGGCCACCGGGTGCAGGGGAGCGGAGGAAGCAGCGTCGAAGTAGGCCACACGGCAACGCTACGACCCACCGGCCCGCGACGACGCACCGAAGTCCCGCAGCACCCGCACCTCCCCCCACTACGACCCCGCCCCCACTACGCACCGAACGCACCAAGACCCCACCCCCCACCACGCACCGAACGCACCACTGACCGAACCCCCACCCCCCGCACCACTCACCACCCGGCACCACCCACGTCCCGCACTCCCCGCACCACCCGGCACCACCCACGTCCCGCACCACCCGCCCCCGCACGACCCCCCGCCCCACCCACAACCCGGCACCACCCACAACCCGGCACCACCCCCCGCCCCGAACCACCCCCACCCCCGCCCCCCACCACGCACAACCCCGCCCGAATCACCCACAACCCCACCCCCACCCCACCCCCTCCCACCTCTTCAGGGTGACCCGCGGCGCGTATGGCACCCTCCCCGCGAACCGCCGGAAGGCGTCCAGTAGGGTTTGGTCCGCATAAACATCCAAACCCCTGCCCGACGCAGGGCGGCGACCGACCAGCGAGAAGGCCGCAGCCGAACAGCGCGGGCGAGACTCTCGGGAAGGCGCTACGTGAGTCCCAACGGCTCCGACCGCTCGCCGCGGCGCCCGATGCGGCGGAAGCTGCTGCAGGCACTGACTGCGGGCCTGGTCCTGGCGACCGCTACCGGTTGCACATACAAGGACTTCCCTCGGCTGGGTATGCCCACCCCGACCACGGAAGAGGCTCCCCGGATCCTCTCGCTGTGGCAGGGTTCCTGGGCGGCCGCGATCGCTGTCGGCTGCCTGGTGTGGGGTCTGGTGCTGTGGAGTGCCATCTTCCACCGGCGCAGCCGCACCAAGGTCGAGGTACCTCCGCAGACCCGGTACAACATGCCCATCGAGGCCTTGTACACGGTGGTTCCGCTTCTGGTCGTCTCGGTGCTCTTCTACTTCACGGCCCGCGACGAGTCCAAGCTCCTCGACGAATCCAAGAAGCCCGACGTCACGGTCAACGTCGTGGGCTACCAGTGGAGCTGGGCCTTCAACTACATCGCCGATGTGCCCGGCTCCACCGGTGATGCGAAGACCGACAAGAACCTCTCGGCGATCCCGGACCGGTTCAAGAACGCGTTCCCGGCGAACGCCGGCGGCGTCTACGACGTCGGCACGCCCGCTTCGCGGAACCCGCAGACCGGCCTGCCGGGCCCGACGCTGTGGCTGCCCAAGGGCAAGACCGTCCGCTTCATCCTCACTTCGCGGGACGTCAACCACTCCTTCTGGGTGCTGCCGTTCCTGATGAAGATGGACGTCATCCCGGGGCACACCAACTCCTTCCAGGTGACTCCCAACAAGGAGGGCACCTTCCGGGGCAAGTGCGCCGAGCTGTGCGGCCAGGACCACTCCCGGATGCTGTTCAACGTGAAGGTCGTCTCGCCGGAGCGCTATGAGCAGCACCTCAAGGACCTCGCTAAGAAGGGGCAGACCGGTTACGTTCCCGCCGGCATCGCGCAGACGAGCCACGAGAAGAACCGGGAGACGAACAACCTGTGAGCATCCTCAACGAACCTCAGGGTGCCGCGGCGGCGGCGGGAGCCATCGCGCCCGCGCCGCCGGCCCGGCGCAAGCAACCCGGTAACGTCGTGGTCAAGTGGCTGACGACCACCGACCACAAGACCATCGGAACGCTCTACCTGGTCACCTCGTTCGCGTTCTTCTGCATCGGCGGTGTGATGGCGCTCCTCATGCGCGCCGAGCTCGCCCGTCCGGGCCTGCAGATCATGTCGAACGAACAGTTCAACCAGGCGTTCACGATGCACGGCACGATCATGCTGCTGATGTTCGCGACGCCGCTGTTCTCGGGCTTCGCGAACTGGATCATGCCGCTGCAGATCGGCGCTCCGGACGTGGCCTTCCCGCGGCTGAACATGTTCGCCTACTGGCTGTACACGTTCGGCTCGCTCATCGCGGTGGGCGGCTTCCTCACCCCGCAGGGTGCGGCCGACTTCGGTTGGTTCGCCTACGCCCCGCTGTCCGACGCGGTGCACTCGCCGGGCGTCGGCGGTGACATGTGGGTGATGGGTCTGGCCCTGTCCGGCTTCGGCACCATCCTCGGTGCGGTCAACTTCATCACCACGATCATCTGCATGCGCGCGCCCGGCATGACGATGTTCCGCATGCCGATCTTCACGTGGAACGTGCTGCTGACCGCGGTGCTGGTCCTGCTGGCCTTCCCGGTGCTGGCGGCGGCCCTGTTCGCGCTGGAGGCCGACCGCAAGTTCGGCGCCCACATCTTCGACTCCGCCAACGGCGGTGCCCTGCTGTGGCAGCACCTCTTCTGGTTCTTCGGCCACCCCGAGGTGTACATCATCGCGCTGCCGTTCTTCGGCGTGATCAGTGAGGTCATCCCGGTCTTCTCCCGCAAGCCGATGTTCGGCTACATGGGTCTGATCGGCGCGACCATCGCCATCGCGGGTCTGTCGGTGACCGTGTGGGCCCACCACATGTACGTCACCGGTGGTGTGCTGCTGCCGTTCTTCTCCTTCATGACCTTCCTGATCGCGGTCCCGACCGGTGTGAAGTTCTTCAACTGGATCGGCACCATGTGGAAGGGCTCGCTGTCCTTCGAGACGCCGATGCTGTGGGCGACCGGCTTCCTGATCACCTTCGTCTTCGGTGGTCTGACCGGTGTGATCCTGGCGTCGCCGCCGATGGACTTCCACATCTCGGACTCGTACTTCGTGGTGGCCCACTTCCACTACGTGGTGTTCGGCACCGTCGTGTTCGCGATGTTCTCCGGCTTCCACTTCTGGTGGCCGAAGTTCACCGGCAAGATGCTCGACGAGCGTCTGGGCAAGCTGACGTTCTGGCTGCTGTTCATCGGCTTCCACGGCACCTTCCTGGTCCAGCACTGGCTGGGTGCCGAGGGCATGCCGCGCCGTTACGCGGACTACCTGGCCGCGGACGGCTTCACCGGCCTGAACATGGTCTCGACGATCTTCTCGTTCCTGCTCGGCCTGTCGATCCTGCCGTTCTTCTACAACGTGTGGAAGACGGCCAAGTACGGCAAGCCGGTCGAGGTCGACGACCCGTGGGGTTACGGCCGTTCGCTGGAGTGGGCGACCTCCTGCCCGCCGCCGCGGCACAACTTCCTCACCCTGCCGCGGATCCGCAGCGAATCCCCGGCGTTCGACCTGCACCACCCGGAGATCGCCGCGCTCGACCAGCTGGAGAGCGCCGGCCACGGTGAGAAGGCCCTCGCTGGCGGCAAGGAGGCCGGCAAGTGAAGATCCAGGGCAAGATGTTCCTGTGGCTGAGCGTCTTCCTGCTCATCATGGCCATCGTCTACGGCCTGTGGTCGAAGGAGCCCGCCGGCACCACGGCCCTGTTCCTCTCCTTCGGCCTGAGCATCATGGTCGGCTTCTACCTGGCCTTCACGGCCAGGCGGGTCGACGTGGGCGCCCAGGACGACAAGGAGGCGGACGTCGCGGACGACGCCGGTGAGCTGGGCTTCTTCAGCCCGCACAGCTGGCAGCCGCTCGCCCTTGGTGTCGGTGGCGCGCTGGCCTTCCTCGGCGTGGCGATCGGCTGGTGGCTCATCTACTTCGGGGCGCCGCTGATCATGCTGGGCCTGTGGGGCTGGGTCTTCGAGTACTACCGCGGTGAGAACCGCACGCAGTGACCTGACCCGGCCTGACCAGGCCTGACGATCCGGAGAACCCGGGCCTCCTCGTGGGGCCCGGGTTCTTCCGTTCCCGGGACCCCTCCCAGGACGGATCCCGAGGCTCTTCCCGGACGGTTCCCCGGACGGTTCCCGAGGCTCTTCCCGGACCGTTCCCAGGACGGATCCCGAGGGCGTTCCCGGACCGTTCCCAGGACGGATCCCGAGGGCGTTCCCGGACCGTTCCCACAGCAGCCCCCGAGATCGTTCCCGGACCGAACCCCGTCCGCCACCCGGCCTCGTTCCCGCGAACATCCCCCATACGGACGATCCACCGCGCCGGGATTGACGTACCTCCTTAGCGTGAGGTCATGAGCACCGCCACTCCGCGCATCCATACAGCCGTCAGTTGCGCACTCCTGGTGGCCGCCCTCGCGGCGGGCGTCACGGCCTGCGGATCGGACGGCAGTCCGCTGGCCGCCGATCCCTACGACGCGGCAGATCAGATCTCCGTCAACGCCCCCACGGAACGCGGCAAGAAGGCCGACCCGGACAAGCCCCTGGAGATCACCGCACAGGACAGCGACGCCCGCATCACGGACGTCGTCGCCCAGGACGCCACAGGACGCCGTGTCGCCGGTGAACTCGCCGCCGACGGCAGCCGCTGGCACAGCACCTCACCGCTGGCCGCAGGCGCCCACTACACGGTCACCGTGCGCACGGAGGACTCGGACGGAGCACCCGGCCGCAAGGTCCTCACCTTCGACACCAGCCGGCCCACGACCGACAAACGTCTGAACGTCAAGCTCGGACCGAAGTCCGGGACCTACGGGGTCGGCCAGCCCATCACCGCCGAACTCGACCAGCCCATCACGGACAAGGCCCAGCGCGCGATCGTGGAGCGCGGCCTGCAGGTCCGCTCCACGCCCGCGGTGCAGGGCTCGTGGTACTGGGTCAACGACAAGGAGCTGCACTGGCGGCCACGGGAGTACTGGCCGACGGGCACCACCGTCGAGGTGCGCAGCGGCCTGGAGAACATGCGCATCGCCGACCGGCTCTACGGCGGCGCCAGCGAACCGGTGAAGCTCACCATCGGCGACCGCATCGTCGCCGTCACCGACGCGGCCGCCCACCAGCTGACGTTCTACAAGAACGACGAGAAGATCAAACAGATCCCGGTCACCACCGGCCGGCCCGGCTTCGACACCCGCAACGGCATCAAGGTCGTCCTCGCCAAGGAGGGCACCGTGCGGATGCGGAGCACCACCATCGGCATCGCCGCGGGCTCCTCGGACTCCTTCGACCTGATGGTGAACTGGGCCACCCGGGTGACCTGGAGCGGCGAGTACGTGCACGCCGCCCCCTGGTCCGTGGGCTCGCAGGGTGTGGCCAACGTCAGCCACGGCTGCACCGGCATGAGCAACGCCAATGCCCAGTGGTTCTACGAGAACATCCACGAGGGCGACATCGTCCAGGTCGTCAACTCCAAGGGCAAACCCATGGAGACGTTCGGCAACGGCTTCGGCGACTGGAACATGCCCTGGGACAAGTGGGTCCAGGGCAGCGCCCTCACCTCCGGCGGCGGCACCTCCCCGTCGGACACCTCGCGCCTGACCCCGCAGGCCCTGTGAGACCCGGACTCGGAGAGGACTCCGCATCCGCGGTCCCTGTGAGGCCCGGACTCGGAGAGGACTCCGCATCCGCGGTCCCTGTGAGACCCGGATCCCGAAAGAACTCCGCATCCGCAGGCCCTGTGAGACCCCGACCCGGAAAGGACTCCGCATCCGCAGGCCCTGTCGGGCCCGACCGAACCCGGAAAGGGCTGTGCACGCCCTGGGCGCCCGGACTCCCCAGGCTGTGCGTCAACGGCCCCCGAACACAGTCGGCGGCCCCACGGACACCACCGAGGGACCGCCGACGACAGGGCTGGACGGGCTCTCAGGCCGCCAGCGCCTTCGTGCGCAGCAGGCCGGCCAGGGCGGAGGCGAACTCCACCGGATCCACCGGAAGCGTGACGGCCGCGTCCGCCCGGCTCCACGTCGCCAGCCAGGCGTCCTGCGGACGCCCGATCAGCAGCAGCACCGGCGGGCAGCGGAAGATCTCGTCCTTGATCTGCCGGCACAGCCCCATGCCGCCCATGGGCACGGCCTCGCCGTCCAGGACGCACACGTCGATCCCGCCCCGGTCCAGCTCCCGCAGCACGGCCGCGGGCGTGGCGCATTCCACGAACTCCACGACGGGTGCGTCCTGCGCTGGCCTCCGGCCGGTGGCCAACCGCACCTGCTCCCTGGTGTTGGCGTCGTCGCTGTAGACCAGCACCGTCGCGGTCGCCTGCATGGTTCCTCCACACGTCTTGTAGGGAAGGCACAGCATGGGTCGAAAAGTCCGGGTACCGACGGCGCGGACTCTACTCTTTTCCCCTGCCGGCCGACACCGTCCAGCGCGCCCGCCAAGCGGGCCGCCAGGCCCGGACAGACCGCACAGACACTCCGAACGGGACCCCCGGAGTGAGGGCGGGATAAGCGACCGACATAATGTCGGTCGTGGCGACAGCAACGACAGTAGAAACCGGGCACGCGCACCCGTCGGTCAACCGGCCGAACCTCACCAGCGTCGGAACCATCATCTGGCTGAGTTCCGAGCTGATGTTCTTCGCGGCCCTCTTCGCGATGTACTTCACCCTGCGATCGGTGACGGGGCCCGATCACTGGCGGGAGATGGCGGACCAGCTCAACGTCCCCTTCTCCACCGCCAACACCACGATCCTGGTGCTCTCCTCCCTCACCTGCCAGCTCGGCGTGTTCGCCGCCGAGCGCGGTGACGTGAAGAAGCTCCGGGGCTGGTTCATCGTCACCTTCATCATGGGTGCGATCTTCATCGGCGGCCAGATCTACGAGTACACCAGCCTGGTGAAGGAGGACGGGCTGTCCCTGTCCTCCGACCCGTACGGTTCGGTGTTCTACCTGACCACCGGCTTCCACGGCCTGCACGTGACGGGCGGCCTCATCGCCTTCCTGCTGGTCCTCGGCCGCACCTACGCGGCGCGGCGGTTCACCCACGAGCAGGCGACCGCGGCCATCGTCGTGTCCTACTACTGGCACTTCGTCGATGTCGTCTGGATCGGTCTCTTCGCCACGATCTACCTGATCAAGTAGGCCGACGAACCGATCCGAGTCCCGCAAGCATCGACGCAGAAGATCCTGACACCGGGGTAATCCGTGAAAAAGCTCTCCGCACGACGACGCCATCCGCTGGCGGCGGTCGTCGTCCTACTTCTCGCGCTGGCGGCCACGGGGGGGCTGTACACCGCGTTCGCGCCCGCGAGCAAGGCGAAGGCCGACGAGTCCGCCCAGTCCCTCACCATCGAGGAGGGCAAGAAGCTCTACGAGGTCGGCTGCGCCAGCTGCCACGGGGCCGGTGGTCAGGGCACCACTGACGGCCCGTCCCTGGTGGGTGTGGGCGCCGCGGCAGTCGACTTCCAGGTCGGTACCGGCCGTATGCCGGCCCAGCAGCCGGGTGCGCAGGTCCCGCGCAAGAAGGTCATCTACACGCAGGCCGAGATCGACCAGCTGGCGGCGTACATCGCCTCCCTGGGCGCCGGTCCGTCCGTGCCCACGAAGGCCCAGTACAGCCCGGAGGGCGCGGACATCGCCAAGGGCGGTGAGCTGTGGCGGACCAACTGCGCCCAGTGCCACAACTTCACCGGCAAGGGCGGTGCGCTCACGCACGGCAAGTTCGCCCCGAACCTCGAGGGTGTCCAGCCGAAGCACATTTACGAGGCCATGCAGACCGGCCCGCAGAACATGCCGTCCTTCCCCGACACCGTGATGCCGGAGAAGGCCAAGAAGGACATCATCGGGTATCTGAACGCGGTCAACGGTGACCAGACGAAGAACCCGGGCGGTCTCGAGCTGGGCGGCCTCGGGCCGGTCAGCGAGGGTCTGTTCGCGTGGATCTTCGGACTCGGTGCGCTGGTCGTCGTCGCCGTGTGGGTCGCCGCCCGGACCGCAAAGGCCAAGAAGTCATGAGTAGCCAAGACATTCCTGAAGAGAAGCTGCCCGCCGAGCCGGGTGCGGCGCACGGCGCCGTGAAGGTCGCGGACGAGGACAACCCGTTCGCCGACCCGGGCCTGCCCCCGCACGAGCACCGGATCCAGGACATCGACGAGCGGGCGGCCAAGCGGTCCGAGCGCACCGTCGCCCTGCTGTTCACGGTGTCGATGTTGGCCACCCTGGGCTTCATCGCGTCCTACGTGTGGATCCCGAACGACAAGTCGATCTACATCTGGCCGCTGGGTCACATCAGCGCGATGAACTTCGCCCTGGGGCTCACCCTGGGCGTGGCGCTGTTCTGCATCGGCGCGGGCGCGGTCCACTGGGCCCGCACCCTGATGTCCGACGCGGAGCTCGCCGACGAGCGTCACCCGATCGAGGCCTCCCCCGAGGTGCGTGCCAAGGTCCACGCGGACTTCAAGCAGGGCGCCAAGGAGTCCGCGATCGGCCGCCGTCCGCTCATCCGCAACACGCTGCTGGGTGCGCTGACCCTGGTGCCGTTCTCCGGCCTGTTCCTGCTGCGCGACCTGGGTCCGCTGCCGCACGAGAAGCTGCGCCACACCATGTGGGCCAAGGGCAAGCGTCTGGTGAACATGAACACCAACCAGCCGCTGCGTCCCGAGGACATCTCCACCGGCTCCCTGACCTTCGCCAAGCCCGACGGCCTGGAGGAGGAAGGCAACGAGGAGTACCAGACCGAGATCGCCAAGGCCGCCCTGATGATCGTCCGGCTGCAGCCGGACAACATCAAGGACAAGCGCGAGCTCGAGTGGTCGCACCAGGGCATCGTGGCCTACTCCAAGATCTGCACCCACGTCGGCTGCCCGATCTCCCTGTACGAGCAGCAGACGCACCACGTGCTCTGCCCGTGCCACCAGTCCACCTTCGACCTCTCCGACGGCGCCCGAGTCATCTTCGGCCCGGCCGGCCACGCCCTGCCGCAGCTGCGCATCGGCGTGGACAGCGAGGGTTACCTCCAGGCGCTCGGCGACTTCGAGGAGCCCGTCGGTCCTGCATTCTGGGAGCGCGGATGAGTACTACAGCGAGCAACCCGACCCGCTCGCGCGGGAAGGCACCGGCCGGCGAGAAGCTCGCCGACTGGGCCGACGGCCGGCTGGGCATCTACAGCCTGGCCAAGGCCAACATGCGCAAGATCTTTCCCGACCACTGGTCGTTCATGTTGGGTGAGGTCTGCCTCTACAGCTTCCTGATCATCATCCTCACGGGTGTATATCTGACGCTGTTCTTCCACCCCTCGATGAACGAGGTGGTGTACCACGGCAGCTACGTCCCGCTCCAGGGACAGCTGATGAGCGAGGCGTTCAACTCGACCCTGCACATCTCCTTCGAGGTGCGCGGTGGTCTGCTCATCCGG
This sequence comes from Streptomyces thermoviolaceus, assembly GCF_045209695.1. Classification (NCBI taxonomy): domain Bacteria; kingdom Bacillati; phylum Actinomycetota; class Actinomycetes; order Kitasatosporales; family Streptomycetaceae; genus Streptomyces; species Streptomyces thermoviolaceus. The sequence goes on from NZ_CP109280.1 coordinate 4,536,358, forward strand.
CAGATCCACCACTGGGCCGCGCTGGTCTTCCTCGCCGGCATGTTCGTGCACATGATGCGCGTGTTCTTCACCGGCGCGTTCCGCAAGCCGCGTGAGGTCAACTGGCTGTTCGGCTTCCTGCTGTTCGTCCTGGGCATGTTCACCGGTTTCACCGGTTACTCGCTCCCGGACGACCTGCTCTCCGGCACCGGTGTCCGCTTCATGGAGGGCGCGATCCTGTCCGTGCCGATCATCGGCACGTACATCTCGTTCTTCCTCTTCGGCGGCGAGTTCCCCGGTCACGACTTCGTGGCCCGGTTCTACTCGATCCACATCCTGCTGCTGCCGGGCATCATGCTCGGCCTGGTCGTCGGCCACCTGATCCTGGTCTTCTACCACAAGCACACGCAGTTCGCGGGCCCCGGCAAGACGAACAACAACGTCGTCGGCATGCCGCTGCTGCCGGTGTACATGGCCAAGGCCGGAGGCTTCTTCTTCCTGGTCTTCGGTGTCATCGCGGTGATCGCGGCGATCGCGCAGATCAACCCGATCTGGGCCATCGGCCCCTACCGGCCGGACCAGGTGTCCACCGGTGCCCAGCCCGACTGGTACATGGGCATGGCCGAGGGTCTCATCCGTGCGATGCCCGGCTGGGAGGTCAACTTCTGGGGCCACACGCTGGTCCTGGGCGTCTTCATCCCGCTGGTGCTCTTCGGTGTGGTCCTCATCGCGATCGCGGTGTACCCGTTCATCGAGGCCTGGGTCACCGGCGACAAGCGCGAGCACCACATCCTGGACCGCCCGCGCAACGCCCCGACCCGCACCGCCTTCGGTGCCGCGTGGATCGCCTGGTACTTCGTGCTGCTGGTCGGCGGTGGCAACGACCTGTGGGCCACCCACTTCCACCTGTCGATCAACGCGATCACCTGGTTCGTCCGCATCGCGTTCTTCGCGGTGCCGGTTCTCACCTTCATCGTCACCAAGCGGATCTGCCTCGGCCTGCAGCGCCGGGACCGCGACAAGGTGCTGCACGGCCGCGAGTCGGGCATCATCAAGCGCCTGCCGCACGGTGAGTTCATCGAGGTGCACGAGCCGCTCAGCCAGGAGCAGCTGTACACGCTCACCGCTCACCACCAGTACGAGCCGGTGGAGATCGGTCCGACGGTCGACGAGAACGGCGTCGAGCGCAAGGTCAAGGGCACGGAGAAGCTGCGCGCCAAGCTCAGCCGTGCCTACTACGGCGAGGGCAACCAGATCGCCAAGCCGACCGTCGAGGAGTACAAGGAGATCACGAGCGGCCACGGCCACCACTGATCCTTCGATTCCGAGCGTCGCCACGCCCGGTCACAGGCCCCGTCCGGCTCCCGGACGGGGCCCTGTGCCGTTCCCGGGGCTGGATAGGGTGGAGGCGTTGCACGTCCCCGTCCCGCCCGCGCGGGAGGGACACCGAACAAGGACACCGGACACCGACCCAGGAGCGGCTTATGAGCGCTGTGACCCCCGCTGGAGGCGACACCGCGGCGGGCCGTTCCTGGCCCCGCGTGCTGAACACCCTGCTGGCCGGCCGGGACCTGGACGCCGATGACACCGCCTGGGCCATGGACCGGATCATGCGCGGCGAGGCGACGGACGCTCAGATCGCCGGTTTCGCGGTGGCGCTGCGGGCCAAGGGCGAGACGGTGCAGGAGATCACCGGCCTGGTCCGGGCGATGTACGAGCACGCCCGTGTCATCGAGGTCCCCGGGCCGGCCGTGGACATCGTCGGCACCGGCGGTGACGGCGCGAAGACGGTGAACATCTCCACGATGTCCTCCATCGTCGTCGCGGGCACCGGCACCAAGGTGGTCAAGCACGGCAACCGGGCCGCGTCCTCCGCCTCCGGAGCCTCCGACGTCCTGGAGAAGCTGGGTGTGAACCTGGAGCTGAGCCCGCAGCGGGTGGCCCAGGTCGCCGAGGAGGCCGGGATCACCTTCTGCTTCGCGGTGAAGTTCCACCCCGCCCTGCGGCATGTCGCCGCGGCCCGCGGCCAGCTCGGTATCCGCACCACCTTCAACTTCCTCGGCCCGCTCACCAATCCGGCCCGGGTCTCGGCGCAGGCGGTCGGGGTCGCCGATGCGCGCATGGCGCCGATCGTGGCCGGAGTCTTCGCCGAGCGCGGCAACTCCTCCCTGGTCTTCCGCGGGGACGACGGCCTGGACGAGCTGACCACCACGGCCACCTCCCGGGTGTGGGTGGTCCGGGACGGCACGGTCACCGAGGAGACCTTCGACCCCAGGGACGTCGGCATCGACCTGGTGCCGGTCGAGGCGCTGCGCGGCGCCGACGCCTCCTACAACGCGGAGGTCGCCCGCCGGCTGCTGGACGGCGAGCGCGGGCCCGTCCGGGACGCCGTGCTGCTGAACGCCGCGGCCGCCCTGGTGGCCCTGGAGCCCGGCCCGGGGACGCTGGCCGAGCAGATCCGCGCCGGCATGGACAAGGCGGCCGAGTCCATCGACTCCGGCGCGGCCCGGCGGGTGCTGGACCGCTGGGTGGCGGCCAGCAACGCCTGAGGGCCGGCGAACGCCTGACGGCCGCCCGCGGCCGTGCGGTCCCGCGATCCGGACACCGGTTGCGGGACCGCGATCTTTTCGCGTACGTTTTCGTCCAGGTCATGAGTGACAGCCTTCAGGCCCCGGCCGGCTGTCCGGCAACCCTCCGTCCGTGGCGGGGTGCCCCGGGTGAAGACCAGGCCGCAGGCAGCGAGGTCTGCGGCAAGCGCGGACCCCTCGCGCGCTCCTGACGAGCGCGAGGCCAGGGGTCCTGGTCGTGACGAGGGAGTTCTTTCGTGAGCCAGCGAATGCGGTAGGCCTGTCGCCCGTTCTCCCGCCGTCCGCCCACGCCCGTGCAGCGGGCCGTGGACGCCGGTGAGCCGCGACAGGCCCGGGGCCACACCCCGTCCGTTCCCCCTTCTTCTTTCTTTCTCCTCGCGTTTCCTTCTCTTCGCGTCACGTCTTCCGCGCTGAGCCGTGCCCGGACACCGGCATGTCCCGGGGCGCGTGGGCTCGCGCGGTCGACGCCGCCTGCCTCCACGGGAGTTCACCCATGTCTGTCTCCGCTGTCGCCCCCGGCCGGTCCGTGTGCGCCCCGCTGCCCGTGCTCGGCCGTGACGTCACCGTGCCGCTCGTCACCGGCGGCGAGGTCACCTATGCCGCGCTCGACTACGCGGCCAGCGCACCTGCCCTGCAACGCGTCTGGGACGACGTGGCCGCCTACGCGCCGTACTACGGCAGCGTGCACCGCGGGGCCGGGTACCTGTCCCAGCTGTCCACGGAGCTGTTCGAGTCCTCTCGCCGGACGGTCGCGGAGTTCCTCGACTGCCGCCCCGACGACGAGGTGATCTTCACCCGGTCCACCACCGACTCCCTCAATCTGCTGGCCCGCGCGCTGCCCGCCGGCTGCCAGGTGTTCGTCTTCGCCACCGAGCACCACGCCTCGCTGCTGCCCTGGCGCGACGCCCGGGTGACGTATCTGGACGCGCCCCGCAGTCCCGGGCAGGCCGTGGACGCCCTGGAGCGGGCGCTGGCCCTGCGCGAACCCCACGGCCCGGCCCTGGTCTGCGTCACCGGCGCCTCCAACGTCACCGGGGAGCTGTGGCCGGTCACCGAGCTGGCGGCCGCCGCCCACGCGCACGGCGCCCGGATCGTCCTGGACGCCGCCCAGCTCGCCCCGCACCACCCGGTCTCCGTGCGGGACCTCGACGTGGACTGGGTGGCGTTCTCCGGCCACAAACTCTACGCCCCGTTCGGCGCGGGGGTGCTGGCCGGGCGGACCGACTGGCTGCACGAGGCGGAGCCGTACCTGGCCGGCGGCGGGGCCAGCCGCCGCGTCACCCGGCGCGACGACGGGAGCCTGGACGTGGAGTGGCACTGCGGCGCCGCCCGGCACGAGGCCGGCTCCCCGAACGTCATCGGCGCCTACGCCATCGCATCGGCGTGCAAGGCGCTGACCGAGGCCGGCTTCGACGCCCTGGTGGAGCGCGAGCAGCACCTGATCCGCCGGGTGCGCGCGGGGCTGGCCGAGGTGCCCGAAGTGAAGGTGCTGTCGTTGTTCGGTGACGACGCCCCGCGGGTCGGTGTGATCTCGTTCGTGGTGGAGGGCTTCAACAGCTCCCGCTTCGCCGCGGCGCTCTCCGCCGAGTGGGGCATCGGGGTGCGGGACGGGCTGTTCTGCGCCCACCCGCTGGTGCGGACCCTGCTCGGCACCGACCCCGAGACGCAGGGCGAGTGCGGTGCCCCCGAGGCCGCGCCCGGCGAGGCGTCGCTGAACGCCGTCCGCGTCAGCTTCGGCGCCGGCACCCCCGACGAGCACGTCGAACGGTTCGTGACCGCGGTGCGGGAGCTGGTCCGCGACGGCGCGAGGTGGCAGTACCGCACGGAGGGCGGCCGCTGCGTGCCGGTGGTGTGACCCGGGCGGGCCGGGAGGCGGCCCGCCGCGGTCAGGAGTCCAGGCCGATGGCGAACGCCGCCTCCAGGTCGTGCTGCGAGTACGTACGGAAGGCCACATGGGTGTCCGTGGCCTCCACCCCCGGGATCTTGCTGATCCGCCCGGGGATCACCTCGGCCAGTTCCTCGTGCTGCCGCACCCGGACCATGGCGATCAGGTCGTAGGTGCCGGTGACGGAGAAGACCTCGCTGACGGAGTCCAGCGCGGCGATCTGCTCGGCGATCTCAGGGATCCGGTCCACGCTGGTCTTGATGAGGACGATCGCGGTGATCACGGCTGGTTCTCTCCCTCGGGAGCCGGAGCAGGGGCGGGCTTCACTCTAGTCCGCCGCCCGTAGCGGACCCATGCGCAGGCGAAGCCCAGGGCGAAGCCGATCACATGGGCGAGGTAGGCCACGCCCGGGCCCTGGCCGGCCCGCCCGGCGGCCAGCCACTGCAGGGTCGCCCAGAACGGCAGGACGATCCACGCCGGCAGTCTGAGCGGCAGGAAGAACAGGAACGGCAGGACGCTGGTCACCCGCGCCCGCGGGAACAGATACAGAAAGGCACCGAGGACCGCGGAGATCGCCCCGGAGGCGCCCACCAGGGTCTGCTCGGAGGCGGCGTGGGCGACGGCGTAGCCCAGCAGGGCGAGGCAGCCGCAGCCGAGGTAGAACAGAAGGAACGGCAGGCGGCCCATCCGCTGCTCGGTCATCGCGCCGAAGACGTACAGGAAGAGCATGTTGCCGAGCAGATGGACCCAGCTGCCGTGCACGAACAGCGCCGTCGCCGGGGTCAGGGCGGCCCGCGGGTCCCCGGTGAGCAGTTCGGCGGGGATCACCCCCCAGCGCCGGAAGTAGGAGCGCTGGGCCTCCAGCAGCGCGTCCCCGGTGCCCAGCCGGGGGTCGAGCCCGGAGGCGGGGCCGATCGCGAACAGGACACAGCACACCACGATCAGGGCGCAGGTCACCGGCGCGGGCGTGGTCCGCAGCGCCTTCCAGGCCCGGGCCGCCCGGCCGGTCACCGTCTTCGTGTCGCCGGTCATGTGCACAGAGCATGGCGTACCGGGACGCATCCGCGCAGACCGCCTCGCCGCTGCGGACCCCGGGGCGGGCCGGGGGTGCGAGGCCGTAGGGTTACGAGCCGGACCCGGTGCGCCCGAGCGATGCGGGGCACCGGACACTGGAAGGAAGCGAGCAGTCACGATGACGGTTCCCCAGCCGACCGCCACGACGCGGTGGCGCTGCACCCTCTGCGGCAACCTCACCCGCTTCGACGTGACGCGTTCGTCGAAGGTCGTGGAGTACGTCCACCTCGACCTCGCCGGCGAACCCACGGTGGAGGAGCGCGAGGTGCTCAGTGAGACCATCGAGTCGGTGCGGTGCCGCTGGTGCAACGCCGTGGACAAGGTGGAACTCGTGGACAGGCCGGGCGCCGGCTCCTGAGCGGAGCGGCCGGCACAGGTACCCCCGCGAGGGGGACCGCTAGGCATTGGGGTGACGGATGGAGCAGACACGAGGCGGGGAGCCGGACGACGGCGCCGCTGAGGTGCTCGACCGTCCGCTGCCCGAGAGCGTGCGCCGCAGGGTCGTGCAGATCGTCGCCGACGCCTTCGGCCGGCTCACCATGGCCGAGCTGCCGCTGCAACTGCGGCAGTACGCCCGGTTCGCGCCGAAGAGCCGCACCAAGTTCGCGGGCAACGCGATGGCGGCCGCGGTGGAGAACGACACGCTGTTCCGGCAGCGCGTCGGGGAGAAGTTCCGCGAGGCGCAGCCGGAGCTGTGCGGCGCGCTGGAGGACGGGTCGCCGCCGCCGGCCGCGGATCCCCTGGACGTGGCCGCCGCCGCGTATGTGCTGCGGCCCGCCGGCTGGGTCAAGCTGGTCACCGCCGCCGGCGAGGAGGTGAGGCGGGCCCACGCCGAGCGCGCCGAGGAGGCGAGCCGGGCCGAACTGGAGCGGCTGCGCGCCCAGCTCGCCCAGATGCGCGAGCGCACCCGGGCCGAGACCGAGCGGCTGCGCACCGAGCTGGAGGCCGCCCGCAAGGAGGCCGACGCGTTGCAGCGCAAGCTGCGCAGTGCGCTCAGCGACGTCAAGCGCGGCCAGGCCGCGCTGCGCGCCGCGCGGTCGGAGACGGAGGCGGTGCGCGCCGAGGGGCAGGCGCAGTTGTCGGCGGCCGAGAGCGAGACCCGGCGGCTCAAGGCCCGCCTGGGCGAGGCGGAGGCCGCGCTGGAGGCCACCCGGCGGGCGGCCCGCGAGGGACGCAGCGTGGAGGACATGCGGGTCCGGCTGCTGCTGGACACCGTGCTGGACGCCGCGCAGGGGCTGCGCCGGGAACTGGCGCTGCCGCCGGTGTCCGTGCGGCCCGCGGAGACCGTGGACGCGGTGGAGCCGGGGCGGATGACGCCGAAGGACATCGCCGCCCGTGCGCTGTCCGAGGACGACCCCGCGATCCTGGACCAGTTGCTCGCGCTGCCGCAGGTCCATCTGGTCGTCGACGGCTACAACGTCACCAAGACCGGCTATCCGCAGATGCCGCTGGAGAAGCAGCGGCTGCGGCTGCTCGGACAGCTGTCCCAGCTCGCCGCGCAGACCGGGGCGGAGGTCACCTGTGTCTTCGACGGCGCGGAGCTGGCCGCGCCGGTGCTGCTCGCGCCGCCGCGCGGGGTGCGGGTGCTGTTCTCCAAACCGGGCGTCACCGCCGACGAGCTGATCCGCCAGCTGGTGCGGGCCGAGCCGCCGGGGCGGCCGGTCGTCGTGGTGTCCACGGACCGTGAGGTGGCCGACGGGGTCGCCCGGGCCGGGGCGCGGCCGGTGGCGTCGGCGGTGCTGCTGAAGCGATTCACGCGGGGCTGATTTCGGGCACACGGCGTTTTCCGGTGCAGGGGCGTCGTAGGGAGCGTACGCGCCGAATACGTGAATCTGCGGGCACCGTGTGGCGACGGTGTGTCAACCGTGTCTTACTCCAGGTGAGTTGTGTGCAAAAAATGGCGACTGTGGTGCGATTTTTTGCTGTGAGGATTTGAATTCATCACGATGAGGTCACTAGGGTCTGGCCTCGAAACTCCGAGCGGGTGATCACTCACAAGAATGGAGCTCGCTTCCGTGGCCTCCCATCGTCGACCCAAACAGCCGAGCCGTGCACGCGTGACCGTGCTCACCACCGCGGCAGCCGCCGCCGTCGCCATCAGCGCACAGTCGGCCAACGCGGCGCCGAGCGAGAAGCCGAGCAAGGACGAGGTCAAGACCAAGGTCGACAAGCTCTACGAGCAGGCGGAACAGGCCACCGAGAAGTACAACGGGGCCAAGGAGAAGCAGGAGAAGCTCCAGAAGGAGATCTCCACCATCCAGGACAACGTCGCCCGCGGCCAGCAGGAGCTCAACAAGCTGCGCGACAGCCTGGGTTCGCTCGCCGCCGGCCAGTACCGCTCCGGCGGGATCGACCCCTCGGTCCAGCTGTTCCTCTCCTCCGACCCGGAGGACTACCTGGACAAGGCCTCCACGCTCGACCAGCTCAGCGGCCAGCAGGTGGACGCGCTGAAGCAGATCCAGGACAAGCAGCGCGAACTCGCCCAGCAGCGCGCCGAGGCCACCGAGAAGCTCAAGGACCTCGACGCCACCCGCAGCGAACTGTCCAAGAAGAAGAAGGAGATCCAGGCCAAGCTCGCCGAGGCGCAGCGCCTGCTCAACACCCTGACCGCGCAGGAGAAGCAGCAGCTCGCCGAGGAGGAGCAGCAGCGCTCCACCCGCGCCTCCGGGCGCGTCGAGATGAACGTCAACGTGCACGGCAGCGGCTACGCGGGCGCCGCCTTCGCCGCCGCCCAGACCAGGATCGGCTCGCCGTACGTCTACGGCGCCACCGGCCCGTCCTCCTTCGACTGCTCGGGCCTGACCTCCTGGGCCTACGCCCAGGCCGGCGTGTCCATCCCGCGCACCTCCGAGGCGCAGGCCGGCATCGGCCCCCGCATCTACTCGCAGAGCCAGCTGCAGATCGGCGACCTGGTCTTCTTCTACGGCGACCTGCACCACGTCGGCCTGTACGCGGGCAACGGCCAGGTGCTGCACGCCCCGCGCACCGGCACCGTCGTGCGCTACGAGCCGATCAGCAACATGCCGTTCCAGTTCGGCATCCACGTCTGACGCCTTCGGCACCACACCGGCCGGGACACCCTCCGGCCACCCCGGACTCACACCCGTGGCGCCGCCCGAACGGGCGAATCGCGCCGAGGCACATTGACCCCGCGCCCCGCCTCTGACCTGCTGTCGGAGGCGGGGCGCCGTGCTGCACGCCCCTGATGCGCGTCCTGACGCGGTTGCCGAGTGGCTACTGTCTGCCCCGTTTCCCCGGCCCGCCGGGCGCGCCGCGCGCCCGGCACCGGGCGGGGAGACGGTGTCCTGTCGGTCCGTGGAGGGAGTTCGGCTTCCCGTGGGGTCCCATCGCCGCCAAGCGTCATCGGGGTTCGACCGGGGTGTGTCGGCGGCCTGCGCCGCCGTCACCGTGCTGTCCGCCGCGCTGGGCGGGCTGTCCGCCCAACCGGCCGCCGCTGCCCCGCACGACGGCGTCCGCGCCGAGGTGGACCGCCTCTACCGGGAGGCGGAGAAGGCGACCGAGGCCTACGACCAGGCCGGTGAGCGCGTCGAGCGGCTGCGCCGCCGGGTCCGCGACGCCCAGGACCGCATCGCCCGGCACCAGCAGCGCGTCAACACCCTGCGGGACGCCCTGGGTTCGGTGGCCGGCGCCCAGTACCGCTCCGGCGGCGTGGACCCGGCACTGGCCCTGCTGCTGACCGGCGACGCGGACGACTACCTCGACAAGGCGGCCACGCTCGACCGGATCGGCGCCCACCAGGCCGTCCGGCTGCGGCAGCTGCGGCAGGAGCTGCGCCGGCTCGCCCAGGAACGTGCCGGAGCCACCCTGACCCTCGCCGATCTCGACCGCAGCCGCACGGCCGTCGCCGCGCACCGGCGCGCCGTGCAGCGCAAGCTCGCCCGCGCGCGGCAGCTGCTCAACACCCTCTCCCCGGCCGAACGGCGCGCCTACCACCGGGCCACCCGCTCCGGCCGCGGCAACCTGCCCGCCGACGCCGGCCTCCCCAAGGACGTCGCCCCGGCCTCCGCCCGCGCCGCCGTCGCGCTCGCCGCGGTCCGCTCCGCGCTGGGCCGCCCCTACGTGTGGGGCGCCAACGGCCCGTCCGGCTTCGACTGTTCGGGCCTGATGCAGTGGGCCTACGCCCAGGCCGGGGTGCACCTGCCGCGCACCTCCCAGGAACAGCGGCTGGCGGGCCGGCGCATCCCGCTGTCCCGGATCCGCCCCGGGGACCTCGTCGTCTACCGCTCCGACGCCAGCCACATCGGGATGTACGTCGGCCGCGGCCGGGTGATCCACGCGCCGTACCCCGGGGCCTCGGTGCGCTACGACCCGCTGCACATGATGCCCGTCCTGTCGGTCACCAGGGTCTGACGGCCGATCGATCCGCGCCCGTGACGTCCCGTCCGCCGCCCGGCCCGCCCCGGGGCGGCGGACGGACGGTGCGGACACGGCGCCGGCGGCCGCCGTACCATCACGCAGTGGCCGGTCGCAGGCGAAGGACGAGACGGGTCGCCGCGGCGGTGTGCCTGCTGCTGGCGACGCCGTCGGCGTGCGGCGCGCCGTCCGCGGCCGACACCGCGCGCCGGACGGTGCAGCAGCTGCTGGACCGCAGGGCGGCCGCCGTCCTGCACCACGACCCGGCCGCCTACGCCGCCACCGGAGCCCGCGACGCCTACCCGAACCTCAGCTCCGTGCCGTTCGCGGACCTGACCTACCGGGTGACCGCCGTGCACCGCAGCGGCGACACGGCCACCGCCGACGCCGAACTGCGCTACCGCCTGGCCGGCTACGACGACGCGCCGGTCACCGCCGAGCGCACCCTCACCCTGGCCACCACCGCCTCCGGCGGCTGGTACGTCACCGCCGACCGGCCCGCGGCCCGCTCCGCCCAGCAGCTGTGGGACCAGGGCCGGGTGACGGCGGTCCGGGGCCGCTCCGTCCTCGTCCTCGGCGTCGGCCAGTCCGCCTCCGCGCTGCGCGGCTACGCCGGCCTGGCCGACCGCGCGGTGCCCGCGGTCTCCTCCGCCTGGGACGGCGCATGGAGCCGCCACGTCGTCGTCCTCGTCCCCGGCTCCCTGGAGGGCATGGCCGCCCTGCTCGGCTCGCGGGCCGCCGACTACCGCGGCATCGCCGCCGTCACCACCGGCGAGGCCCGCAGCGGCGGACGGGCCCCCGCCGACCGGATCATCGTCAACCCCGACGCCTACGGCCTGCTCGGACCGCTCGGCAAGCAGGTCGTGCTCACCCACGAGACCACCCATGTCGCCACCCGCGCCCACACCGGTGCCGCCACCCCGCTGTGGCTGTCCGAGGGCTACGCCGACTGGGTCGGCTACCGGAACTCCGGACGCACCCCCGAGCAGGCCGCCCCCGAACTCGCCGGTGCCGTCGCCGCGGGCGAGCTGCCCGACGCCCTGCCCGCCGACCGCGACTTCGCCTTCACCGGCGACGCCACCGCCCTCGCCCGCGCCTACGAGGGCGGCTGGATGGCCTGCCGGATGATCGCCGACCGGTGGGGCGAGCGACGGCTCGACGCCTTCTACCGCGCCGTCGGCGCCCACGACCGGCGCGCCGGAGCCGTCGAGGACGCGCTGCACACGGTGCTGGGCACCACCCTCGAGCAGTTCACCGCGCAGTGGCGGCAGTACCTCAGGGACGGGCTGACCTGAGCCACGCCCGGTCAGGTCTCCCGCAGCCCCTCCCGGCTGCGGGAGACCTGACCGGGCAGGGACACCGCCCGCACCGGCGGCACCGTGGCCCGCCACAACGCCCGGCAGGCCAGCAGACAGGCGGCCACCAGCAGCCCGTTGCGCACCACCAGCAGCCCCACGCCGAGCCCGTCGCTCGCCACGACGTCGGCGAAGAACACCGGGAACTCCAGCACCGTCACCCCCGCCGCGACCAGCACCAGCGCCACCGGCAGCCGCATCGTGCTGCCGGCGAAGCACAGGCACACCGCTCCCAGCCCGGCCAGCCACACCAGGTACTGCGGGCTGATCACCCGGCTGGTCACCGTGCACAGCAGCACCGCCGTGAACGCGGCGTCCGCGAGCGTGTGCGGCCCCGACCGATGGGCCCGCAACCGCCACGCCAGCAGCCACACCAGCCCGGCCGCGGTCAGCACCTGCGCCACGGTGCCCGCCATCGCGACGTACGATCCGGTGAACTCCATCGACCCGTAGCGCAGCTCCACCCGGCCGTCCCAGCCGGCCCACCGGGCCAGGTGGAACACCAGCGCGCCCACCGACTCCACCTCGGTGCCCCGGTCGCGCTGGGCGCTCAGGAACGACAGCGCCCCCGGCAGCGCCGACACCGCCACCAGCACCCCCGCCGCCGCGGTCAGCACCGCCGCGCCCCAGGCCCGCCGTCCGGCAGTGCCCCGCGCGCCCGCGAGCAGCAGCAGCGGCCAGCCCTTCAGCAGCGCTCCCAGGCCCGCCAGCACGCCCAGCACCCGCGGATGCCGGGCGCCGGCGAGCAGCGCGGCCACCGCCACCGCGGTCACCAGCACGTCGTACCGGGCGTACAGGGTCGGCCCCACCGCGGCCGCGCCCGCCGTCCACACCCAGGCGCCCAGGGGCGAACGGTCGGCGCCCCGGCCGGCGGCCAGCAGCAGGCCCAGCACCACCAGGTCGGCGAGCAGCGCCAGCACGAGGAAGGCCGTGGCGTAGTCGAGGAACGGCAGCACGGCGGGGGAGAGGACCGCCAGGGCGGCGCCGGGCGGGTACTGCCAGGCCACGTCGCCGACCGGGAACGAGCCGTGGCGCAGCACCTCGTACCAGCCCCGGTAGATCACCGACACGTCGCTGCCGACGTCCGGGCCGGGCAGCACCAGCACCCGCAGCACGCACAACACCAGCACCGCCCGCGTCGCCGTCCACACCGCGAGCAGCGCCGCCGTGCGCCGCCGCGCGTCCGCCTCGTCCATGGCCGGTCCCTCGTTACGTCCGCCGTGCCGCCGCCACGGCCATGCTCGCCCGTCCGCCCGGCCCGGGCCAGGGCAGTACGGCCACTCAGGGCCGCTCCCGCCCCACCCGGTAGGGTCGGCGGCGATGCACAAGACCCTCATCGTCACCAATGACTTCCCGCCTCGCCCCGGCGGCATCCAGGCCTTCCTGCACAACATGGCGCTGCGCCTGGACCCGGGCCGGCTGGTCGTCTACGCCTCCACCTGGAAACGCGGACGGGAGGGCGCCGAGGCGACGGCGGCCTTCGACGCGGAGCAGCCCTTCACCGTCGTCCGCGACCGCACCACGATGCTGCTGCCGACACCGGACGCCACGCGCCGTGCCACCGAGCTGCTGCGCGAGCACGGGTGCACCTCGGTGTGGTTCGGCGCGGCGGCCCCGCTCGGGCTGATGGCGCCGGCGCTGCGCCGGGCGGGCGCCGAACGGCTGGTGGCCACCACGCACGGTCACGAGGCCGGATGGGCGCAGCTGCCCGTGGCGCGCGGGCTGCTGCGGCGCATCGGGGAGTCCACGGACACGCTCACCTACCTCGGCGAGTACACCCGCTCCCGGATCGCGGGCGCGCTCACCGAGCAGGCCGCGGCCCGGATGGTGCAGCTGCCGCCCGGGGTGGACGAGAAGACCTTCCACCCGGACGCGGGCGGCGACGAGGTGCGGGCCCGGCTCGGCCTGACCGACCGTCCTGTGGTGGTGTGCGTCTCCCGGCTGGTCAAACGCAAGGGGCAGGACACCCTGATCCGGGCCATGCCCCGCATCCTGGCCGCCGAACCGGACACGGTGCTGCTGATCGTGGGCGGCGGACCGTACGAGCGGGACCTGCGCCGGCTCGCCCGGGAGACGGGGGTGGACGCCTCCGTGCGCTTCACCGGCGCGGTGCCGTGGGAGGAACTGCCCGCGCACTACGGCGCCGGCGACGTCTTCGCCATGCCGTGCCGCACCCGGCGCGGCGGCCTGGACGTGGAGGGGCTGGGCATCGTCTACCTGGAGGCCTCGGCGACCGGTCTGCCGGTCGTCGCCGGGGACTCCGGCGGCGCACCCGACGCGGTGCTGGACGGCGAGACCGGCTGGGTGGTGCGCGGCAGCAGCCCCGAGGAGGCCGCCGACCGCATCGTCGTCCTGCTGCGGGATCCCGCGCTGCGCCGCCGCATGGGGGAGCGGGGACGCCGCTGGGTGGAGGAGAAGTGGCGCTGGGACCTGCTGGCCGAGCGGCTCAAGGACCTCCTCCGGCCGACCGTGCGCACCACCTGACCCCGGCCGTCGTGCACCCCGTCCGACGCGCGGCGGACGGGGACGCCGTCGTACCGGGCCTCCCGGCCCCGCGCCCGCGGGGCCGGCGCGGCGGTCACTTGGCGTACAGCGCCTCGATCTCGTCGGCGAAGTCCTTGGCCACCACGTTCCGCTTGAGCTTCAGCGACGGGGTGAGGTGGCCGGACTCCTCCGTGAACTGGGTGTCGAGGATGCGGAACTTGCGCACCGACTCCGCCTTGGACACGGCCGCGTTGCCGTCGTCGACCGCCGCCTGCACGGCCGCCTGCAGGTCCGGGTCGTCGCGCAGCGAGGCCACGGTGGAGCCGGCGGGCTTGCCGTGCTCGGCCGCCCAGCGGCCCAGGAACTCCTCGTCCAGGGTGATCAGCGCGCCCACGAACGGCCGCCCGTCGCCCACCACCATGCACTCGGCGACCAGCGGGTGGGCGCGGATGCGGTCCTCGATCACGGCCGGGGCGACGTTCTTGCCGCCCGCGGTGACGATGAGTTCCTTCTTGCGGCCGGTGATCCGCAGATAGCCGTCCTCGTCCAGGGTGCCGATGTCCCCGGTGTGGAACCAGCCGTCGGCCAGCGCCTCGGCCGTCGCCTCCGGGTTCTTCCAGTACTCCTTGAACAGGTGCTCGCCGTGCAGCAGCACCTCGCCGTCGTCGGCGATCCGCACCACCGAGCCGGGCAGCGGCTGCCCGACCGTGCCGATCTTCGGCCGGTCCCACGGGTTGAACGCGGTCGCCGCGCAGGACTCCGTCAGGCCGTAGCCCTCCAGCACGGTGAAGCCGATGCCGCGGAAGAAGTGCCCGAGCCGCTCACCGAGCGGGGCGCCGCCGGAGATGGCGTACTCGCCGCGCCCGCCGAGCACCGCCCGCAGCTTGCTGTAGACCAGCGCGTCGAACACCTTGTGCTTCAGGCGCAGCCCCAGCGACGGGCCGGACGGGGTGTCCAGGGCCTTGCTGTAGGCGATCGCGGTGTCCGCGGCCGTGTCGAAGATCTTCCCCTTGCCCTCGGCCTGCGCCTTGGACCGCGCCGCGTTGTATACCTTCTCGAACACCCGCGGCACACCCAGTATCAGCGTGGGGCGGAAGGACGCCAGCTCCTCGGTGAGGTTCTTGATGTCGGGGACGCAGCCGAGCTTGATCGGCGCCATCATCGGCGCGATCTGCACCAGCCGGCCGAGCACGTGCGCGAGCGGCAGGAACAGCAGCACCGAGCATTCACCGGTGCGGAACAGCGGACGCAGCCGCTCGACCACGTTGCCGCACTCGGCGAAGAAGCTGCGGTGGGTGAGCACACACCCCTTGGGCCGCCCGGTGGTGCCGCTGGTGTAGACGATGGTGGCCGGGTCGTCGGCCTTCGCCTGGGAGCTGCGCTCCTCGACGGTCTCGTCGGAGACACCCTGGCCGAGCCGGCCCAGTTCCTCGACGGCGCCGGCGTCGATCTGCCACACGTGCTTCAGCGCGGGCAGCCCCTCGCGCACCGACTCCACGGTGGCGGCGTGCGTCCCGGTCTCCACCACGCACGCGGTGGCGCCCGAGTCGCCGAGGATCCAGCGCACCTGCTCCGCCGAGCTGGTCTCGTACACCGGCACGGTGACGGCGCCCGCGCTCCAGATCGCGAAGTCCAGCAGCGTCCACTCGTACCGCGTCCTGGACATCAGCCCCACCCGGTCGCCGGGCTGCACACCGGCCGCGATCAGGCCCTTGGCGGCGGTCTGCACCTCGGCGAGGAACTCCCGGGCGCTGACGTCCCGCCAGACGCCGTTCTCCTTGCGGGCGATGACGGCCACATCCGGATGCTGCGCGGCGTTTCTGCGGACGATGTCGGTCAGGTTCCCGTCCGTGGGTACCTCGTACAAGGCCGGAAGGCTGAACTCGCGCAAGACTGCTGCTCCTCACAGGGCGCCGACGCCACGACGTGATGTGATGCGACGGTGCGGTCCAAGGCTCGGTCGGGTGCCCGGGTTCGCCAGGAGCCGCTGGGGGCCCGATGGTTGCAAGCCAGAGCACGACTGGACTGACCGGAGGCTACCCGCCGGTATGGCCACTCCGACAGGGGGGCCGGGCGAGATGTTCGCTGAGTCACATGGGGGATGTTCCTGCGGGCACACTAGTCGACACCGGGAACGACTGGCCAGAAACAGGCCAGGTGAGCACCTCTGTTCACCCCTGCCGCACGCCGCCTACGCTCGATGACCATGAACCGTCCACCGTCCGGCACCCGCCGCACACGTGTGCACGTGGTCAGCGACGTGCACGGCAACGTGCGCGACCTGGCCCGAGCCGGCGAGGGCGCCGACGCCCTGATCTGCCTGGGCGACCTCGTCCTCTTCGTCGACTACGCCGACCACTCGCGCGGCATTCTTCCCGACCTGTTCGGCGCCGAGAACGCCCGCCGGCTCGTCTCCCTGCGCACCGAGCGCCGCTACGAGGAGGCCCGTGCGCTGGGCGCCCGGCTCTGGGCGGGTGTGGACGGCGACCGCACCGAGGTGATCGAACAGGCGGTGCGCCGGCAGTACGCGGAACTGTTCGCCGCCTTCCCCACCCCCACCTACGCCACCTACGGCAACGTGGACGTCCCGCACCTGTGGCCCGAGTTCGCCCGGGAGGGCACCGTCGTCCTCGACGGGCAGCGGGTGCAGATCGGCGGCCGCGTCTTCGGGTTCGTCGGAGGCGGCCTGCGCTCCCCGATGCGGTCCGGCCACGAGATCGGCGACGAGGAGTACGCCGCGAAGATCGAGGCCGTCGGCGAGGTCGACGTGCTGTGCACCCACATCCCCCCGGACGTGCCCGAACTCCTCTACGACACCGTCGCCCGCCGCTTCGAGCGCGGCAGCCGCGCTCTGCTGGACGCCATCCGCCGCACCCGCCCCCGCTACGCCCTTTTCGGCCATGTGCACCAGCCGCTGGTGCGCCGCATGCGCATCGGCGCCACCGAGTGCGTCAACGTGGGCCACTTCGCGCGCACGGGCACGCCCTGGGTCCTCGAGTGGTGACCACGGGCACGCCCCGGGTCCCCGAGCAGCGGTGACGAGGGATGCGCACATGCGTCCGCAGGGACGCGGAGGCCCTGGCCGGAGCCGTCATGTCCGCAGGTGGGGTGGAGGCCGCCGGCCCTCTGCGCGGTAGCCTTCACGCTGCACACACGTGCGCACACAAACCCGACTTGCGGCCCGCATCTGGAGGAGCCACGGCGATGGCGGAACACACCAGCTCGAGCATCACCATCGAGGCGGCACCGGCCGACGTCATGGGGGTGATCGCCGACTTCGCCCGCTATCCCGACTGGACCGGCGAGGTCAAGGAGGCCGAGGTCCTCAAGACCGACGACCAGGGCCGCGCCGAGCAGGTCCGCCTCGTCATGGACGCGGGCGCCATCAAGGACGACCAGACCCTCGCCTACACCTGGACCGGCGACCACGAGGTCTCCTGGACCCTGGTCAAGTCCCAGATGCTGCGCTCCCTCGACGGCTCCTACCTGCTCAAGCCGGTGGGCACCGGCGCGACCGAGGTGACCTACCAGCTCACCGTGGACGTCAAGATCCCCATGCTGGGCATGATCAAGCGCAAGGCGGAGAAGGTCATCATCGACCGCGCCCTGGCCGGTCTGAAGAAGCGGGTGGAGTCCAAGGAGGCGTGAGCGGAACCGCTCCGGCCGGACCCTGCCGTGGCCGCCCACCGGCGGGCCGGCACGCCCTCACCTACCGTTCATCCCCATGCGTACCCTCCTGATCACGGGCCCCGGCGGCAGCGGCCGCACCACCGTCTCCGCCGCCACCGCGCTCGCGGCCGCCCGCGCGGGCGTGCCCACCCTCGTCCTCAGCGGCGACCGCGCGGACACCCTCGGCGCCGCGCTGGGCGTCCCCACCGGCGCGGAGCCCGTCGAGGCCGGACCCCGGCTGACCGCCTGGCGCCCGGACGCCGAGGCCTCCTTCCGGGCGGACGTCGCCGCCCTCCAGGACCGTGCCGCCGGCGTCCTCGACCTGCTGGGGGCCTCCCGTCTGGACGCCGAGGAGATCACCCTGCTGCCGGGCGCCGAGGAGCTGGCCCTGCTGCGGGCCCTGCGGGACGCCGCCCTGTCGGAACGGTTCGAGCTGCTGGTCGTCGACCTGCCGCCCGTCGAACGGGCCCTGTCCCTGCTCGCCCTGCCCGCCGAGCTGCGCCGGCTGCTGCGCCGTCTGCTCCCGCCGGAGCGGCAGGCGGCCCGCGCGCTGCGCCCGGTGCTCGGCCGGCTCGCGGGTGTGCCCATGCCCGCCGACGGGCTGTACGAGACGGCGGAACGCTGGGACACGGAACTGGCCGCCGTGGACGCCGTCGTCGCCGACCGCGGCACCGCCGTCCGCCTGGTCGCCGAGCCCGGACCGGCCGGCGCGGACGCGGTGCGCAGCGCCGTGCTCGGTGCCGCGGTGCGCGGACTGCCGGTGGAGTCCGTGGTCGCCGCCCGGGTGCTGCCGGAGGCGGCCGCCGACTCCTGGCTGGCCGTCCCCCTCGCCCAGCAGCGCAAGACGCTGGAGGAGTGGGCCGGGACGTACACCGTGCACCACGCCGCCCACCTGGGCCGGGACCCGCGGGGCCAGGACGACCTGGCCGCCCTGGGGGTGCCCGGGATCACCGCACCCTGCGACCCGGTCGAGTGGCCCGTGACCGACCGGATCGCCGAGGACGGGGTGCTGGTGTGGCACATCCCGCTGCCCGGCGCCCGGCGCGAGGACCTGGACCTCGTCCGGCGCGGCGACGAGCTGCTGCTGGCCGCGGGAGGGCACCGCCGGATCGTCCCGCTGCCGTCGGCGCTGCGCCGGTGCACGGTGGCCGGGGCGTCGCTGCGCGAGGGCGAGCTGCGCATCCGGTTCGCGCCGGACCCGCAGCTGTGGCCGCGCCGGGACTGAGCCGCCCCGGCGGCCCGGTGCCGCACCGTGCCCGCCGTCCCGCACCACGCCCGGGGCCCCGCACCCTGCCCGCGCTCCCGGACCGCCTCCGCGGCCCCGGACCGGGGCCGGCCGCCGTGGGCCGTCCCGCGGCGGCGGATGAACCGCCCCGTGCGGTTCCGGTAACGTCGATGGGACGAACCGCAGTCAGGAGTCCGTCATGAGCGAAGAGCGCACACCGTCCGACGACGCCGCGCGGGACGACACCGCTCAGGGCCGGACCGGCGGCGAGGAGTCGCACGAGGAGCCCCGCACCGTCGATCCCGACGCCTGGGCCACGGCCTGTGCCGAGGACCTCGAGGCGGAGCGGGCCCGGCACCGTGCCCGCACCGGCTCCCCCGAGGGCTCGGCCGCCGAGGAGCTGCGCAAGCTCGTGGACGCGGTCGCCGACAAGCTGTCCTCGCTGCAGGCGCCGCTGCTCGGCGCGGTCGCCTCGCCCGCCGCCCAGCAGGTGGTGCGGCAGGTCGTCGAGCAGGCCAAGGCGGTCGTGGAACCCGTCGTGGAGCGCAACCCCGAGGTCTTCGACCATCTGGCAGCGGCCGGCAACGAGCTGCTCGCCGCCTACCGCTCCGCCGTCTCCGCCCAGGAACGCCGCTGGACCCGGGGCGGCAAGGATCTCGCCGACGAGCTGAAGGATCTCGGGGACCGTCCCGGACGCCGCGACGGCGGCGAGGGCACCGGTGGCGGGGAACGCATCGACGTGGACTGAAGTCCCCTCGGGTACGGTTGGCCGTAGCGGGGCTCGACCGAAACTGAGGGATAAATGGGACTCACCATCGGCGTCGACATCGGCGGCACGAAGATCGCGGCCGGCGTGGTCGACGAGGAAGGCAACATCCTTTCGACCTTCAAGGTGCCGACCCCCCACACACCCGAGGCCATCGTGGACGCCATCGCCTCGGCGGTGGAGGGCGCACGTGCGGGGCACGACATCGTCGGCGTGGGCATCGGTGCCGCCGGTTATGTCAACCGGCAGCGGTCCACCGTCTACTTCGCGCCCAACATCGACTGGCGCAACGAACCGCTCAAGGAGAAGGTCGAGGCACGGGTCGGCCTGCCGGTCGTCGTGGAGAACGACGCGAACGCCGCCGCCTGGGGCGAGTACAAGTTCGGCGCCGGCAAGGGCCACCGCAACGTCATCTGCATCACCCTGGGCACCGGCCTGGGCGGCGGCATCATCATCGGCAACAAGCTGCGCCGCGGCCACTTCGGCGTGGCCGCCGAGTTCGGCCACATCCGCATGGTGCCCGACGGCCTGCTGTGCGGCTGCGGCTCGCAGGGCTGCTGGGAGCAGTACGCCTCCGGCCGCGCCCTCG
Organism: Streptomyces thermoviolaceus; assembly: GCF_045209695.1. Taxonomy (NCBI): domain Bacteria; kingdom Bacillati; phylum Actinomycetota; class Actinomycetes; order Kitasatosporales; family Streptomycetaceae; genus Streptomyces; species Streptomyces thermoviolaceus. The sequence goes on from NZ_CP109280.1 coordinate 4,556,346, forward strand.
TGCGCTACGCCAAGCAGCGCGCCAACGCCACCCCGGAGAACGCCCAGATCCTGCTGTCCCTGGGCGACGGCACGCCCGACGGCATCGAGGGCAAGCACATCTCCATGGCCGCCCGCCAGGGCGACAAGGTCGCCATCGACTCCTACCGCGAGCTGGCCCGCTGGGCCGGCGCCGGCCTGGCCGACCTGGCGTCCCTGTTCGACCCGTCCGCGTTCATCGTCGGCGGCGGCCTGTCCGACGAGGGCGAGCTGGTCCTGGAGCCGATCCGCAAGTCGTACCGGCGCTGGCTGGTCGGCGGCAACTGGCGTCCGGTGGCCGAGGTGATCGCCGCCCAGCTCGGCAACAAGGCCGGCCTGGTGGGCGCCGCGGACCTGGCCCGCGAGCCCGACCCGGTCATGTGACACGCGCTGCCGCGCCGATGCGCCCACCGTCCCGTGCGCCGGGACCGGTGGGCGCCGTCGTACCGGGCCCCGGATGCCGCCGTGGGCGGCAGCGGAGCCCGTGCGGCCCTGCCGGGCACGCGGGCGTATGTTGATCGTCATGCAGCTGCCCACGTCCCGCACCGAGCCCGACGGTTCCGCCGTCGTCCGTGTCCTGTCCTGCAACGTCCGCTCGTTGAAGGACGACACCGAGGCCCTGGCCCGGGTGATCCGGGCCTCGGCGCCCGACCTGGTCCTCCTGCAGGAGGCGCCCCGGTTCTTCCGCTGGCGCAAGAAGCTGGCGCGGCTGGCCCGCACCACCGGGCTGGTGACCCTCACCGGAGGCGCGACGGCCGCCGGCACGGCCGTGCTGTGCTCGCTGCGCGCCACCGTCGAGCGCACCGAGGACGTGCTGCTGCCGCTCACCCCCGGGCTGCACCGCAGGGGGTTCGCCACGGCCGTCGTCCGGTTCGGCGGGGCACGGCTCGGCGTGCTCGGCTGTCACCTCTCGCTCGACAAGGACGAACGCCACGAGCAGAGCGGCCTGCTGCTGGACCGGCTGGCCGGAATGGGCGTGGACCACGCCATCGCGGGCGGCGACATCAACGAGGGCCCCGAGGGACCGGCCTTCGCCCGACTGGCCGGCGCGCTGCAGGACGGCTGGGCGACCGCGCCGTGGGGCGCCGAACACACCTGGTCCGCCGCCGACCCGCACCGGCGCATCGACGCGCTCTTCGCCACCCGCGGCATCGAGGTCCTCGGCTGCGGCGTGCCCGTCGATCTCCCCGGCGTCACGGAGACCGACCTGCGCACGGCCACGGACCACCTGCCGGTGCTCGGCGCCTTCCGGATCCCGGCGGCGTGACGGCGGCGGACGTCCGGAGGCGGGGCCGGACGTCCGCGGCGACGGCGTCGGCCGCACGGCCGACCGCCCCGCCGCTCAGACCACCGCGCCCCGCCCCGGGTCGTCGTCCTCGTCGTCGCCCGGGTTCATGCGGGCCACCAGCGTCGCGATGCCGCCGAGGAAGCCGCCGACGCAGACCGTGGTCAGCCACCAGGTCATCTCCCAGCTGAGCACCACGGCGAGCAACAGCAGGACCGGGCCGCCGACGACGCCCAGCCAGGCGAACTTGGCGGTGGTGTCCGCCTCCGGCAGCGGCGGCGGCTCGGGCGGCACGAAGTGGCCCTCGTCGTCCTCGTCGAAGTCGTCGTCGGACGGCTCCCGGAGCGTGTAGTCCCGGGGGCCGGCGGGTCCCACCCCGGGGGCGAAGGAGACCGAGCCGCCCAGCCGCGGCGCCGACCGGCCCGTATCGCCGGGCCCTCGACCGGCACGCTCGTCGTCCGTGTCCGACGGATCGGGCAGCGCCAGGTTCTCGACCGGCCGGAACGGCCGTGCGCCGGGCGGATCCGGCGGCTCCGCCCCGTACCCGGCGACGATGGCGGCCCAGGCGGCCTCCTCGTCCGGCGGCAGCCGCCCGGCATCCCGCGCACCGCCTGTCGCCGCAGCGGAACCGGCGGCACCGGGACCGGCGGCACCGGTCGTCCCGCCGGACGCCGAACCCCCGTCGGCCGTCCCCTCGTCCGCCTCGCCGGACCCGGCGGTCTCCGCCCGGCCCGCGGACCCGGCCGCGGGCGTGCCGCCGCCGCGCCCCGCGGGGTCCTGGGACGTCCCGCCGCCCGCGGGCCCCGCGACGTCCCCGCCCCCGCCGAGGTTCTCCGCGGCCTCGTGGTCGCGTTCGTGCTCAGCCACCTGCCGTCGCCCCTTCCTTGCCGACCCCGGTCGCGAGCCGGCCGATGAAGGCGAGGCTCTCCTCGACGATCCGGTCCGCGTCGTGGTCCAACGTCGCCACGTGGTAGCTGTGTTCCAGCAGGACCTCGGTGACGTCCAGGGAGGAGACACGGCCGAGGATCCGGGCCGCGTCGACCGGCGGCACCACATGGTCCTGCGTGCTGCGCAACAGCAGCAGGGGTTGCGTGACCTGCGGCAGTTCGCGGTCGAGGAGCCGGAGGAAGGTCCGCAGAGAGTGGGCGGCGTGCAGCGGCACGTGGTCGTAACCCAGCTCCGTCACGCCCTCCTTGGCGATGTCGTCGGCGATGCCCTTCACGGCGGGCAGCAGATGCCGGACCACGGGCAGGGCGGCCGCGGGCAGCCCGTGCAGCCGGTGCACCGGGTTGACCGCGACGACTCCGCGCACCGCGTCCCCGTGCCGGGCGGCCAGACGCAGCGCCAGGGCGCCGCCCATGGACAGCCCGGCCACGAACACGTCGGTGCAGCGCTGCTGCAGCAGGTGCAGCGCGCGGTCCGCCTCCGCGTACCAGTCCTGCCAGCCGGTGACCTGCATGTCCTGCCAGCGCGTCCCGTGCCCGGGCAGCAGCGGCACCGCAACCGACAGGCCGTGCTCGGCCAGCCGGACGGCCCAGGGGCGCATCGACTGGGGGCAACCGGTGAAGCCGTGGACGAGGAGGACACCGACCGGGCCGCCCTCGTGGCGGTACGGCTCGGCTCCGGGCAGAACCGGCACGACGGTCTCCTGTTCGTGAGGTGACAACGGAGCGCGACGATCACAGGGCCGCCCCGGTGCCACCGGGTGCCGCGCGGGCGGGTGGGGCGTCGGGGCGAAGCGGTCCCGCCGACGGCGGAGGGCCGCCGACCGCGGGTACTTCACCGTAGACGACCGCACCGGCACCGACCAGGTCTGCCGGGCGGCTTCTGTCGGTGCCGCGGGTTATGGTCTGATCGACACACACGGGAGGCACTCGGTTGTTGTACGGCGCGTTGAAGGTCGTCCTCGGGGGGCCGTTGAAGGCCGTCTTCCGGCCCTGGGTGGAAGGCCTGGAGAACGTTCCCGCCGAGGGCCCCGCGATCCTGGCGAGCAACCATCTGTCGTTCTCCGACTCGTTCTTCCTGCCCGCGGTGCTGGACCGCAAGGTCACCTTCATCGCCAAGGCCGAGTACTTCACCACGCCCGGGGTCAAGGGGCGGCTGACCGCGGCGTTCTTCAAGGGCGTCGGCCAGCTGCCCGTGGACCGCTCCGGGGCGCGCGGCGCCGGCGAGGCGGCGGTGCGCAGCGGCATCGAAGTGATCGAGCGCGGCGAGCTGTTCGGCATCTACCCCGAGGGCACCCGGTCGCCCGACGGCCGCCTGTACCGGGGCAAGCCCGGCGGCCTCGCCCGGGTGGCCCTGGCCACGGGGGCGCCGGTGATCCCGGTCGCCATGATCGACACGGAGAAGATCCAGCCGCCGGGGAAGATCGTGCCCAAGCTGATGCGTCCGGGCATCCGCATCGGCAGACCGCTGGACTTCCGGCGCTACCAGGGCATGGAGCACGACCGCTTCGTGCTGCGCGCGGTGACCGACGAGGTCATGTACGAGATCATGAAGCTGTCCGGCCAGGAGTACGTGGACATCTACGCGACCGTGGCCAAGCGGCAGATCGCCGAGGCCGCGAAGGCCGAGAAGGAAGCGGAGAAGGCGGCGAAGGCGGCGAAGACCGCGCGGGCACAGGCAGGGAAGCAGGCCGGGCCGGACCAGCCGGAGCAGGACGACCGGGACGGTCGGTAGCGGCAGGGGCGCCGCACAGGACACGGGCGGGACCGCGGCGGGACGCGGACAGAGGGACAGTGGGGGACATGGCCGGGCGCGATCGGGTCATGAGGATGTCGGTCGAGCAGCCGCTGTGGCGGGCGCTGGCCGGGTACCGCGTGCTGACCATGGTGTACGCCGTCGCCCTGTTCGCCACCGGCTACGAGCGGTTCTCCCGCCCCTGGATCGCCATCGCCTACTACTGCGTGCTGTGCGGCTGGACCCTGGCCACGCTGCCCAAGGTCTCCGGCGCGGCGAGCTGCACCCGCGGCTTCCTCGTCGCCGACCTCACGCTCGCGGTGACCGGCATCCTGCTCACCCCGGTCGCCGACGCCGGGCACACCGCGGCCGGCGGGCCGACGCTGCCGTCGATCTGGACCGCCGGTTCCGTCCTGGCCTTCGCGGTGCGGGGCGGCTGGCGCTGGGCCGCCGTGGCGTCCACCGCGGTCGCCGTCGCCAACCTCCTCGAGCGCGGCACCCCGGCCCGGGACACGGTGCACAACGTGGTCCTGGTGTGGGTGGCGTCCATCGCGATCGGCTACGTCGTCGAGGTCGCCCGCGCCTCCGAGCGCACTCTCGCCCGCGCCCTGGAGATCCAGGCGGCGACCCGCGAGCGGGAGCGGCTGGCCCGGGACATCCACGACGGCGTGCTGCAGGTGCTGGCCATGGTGCAGCGGCGCGGCGCGGTCCTCGGCGGGGAGGCGGCCGAGCTGGGCCGGCTGGCCGGGGAGCAGGAGGCGGCACTGCGCACCCTCATCTCCGGCGGGCCGCTGCCCCGCCCCCGCACCCCGGGCGAGAACCCCGCGCCCACCGCGGCCGAGGCGGCGGCCGCCCTCGGGGACGAGGACCCGGCGGACGCCGACCGCGAACCGGCCGACCTGCGCACCCTGCTCGGCCCGTACGCCGGGAGCCGGGTCAGTGTCGCCGAACCGGGAGCCCCGGTGCTGCTGCCGCCCGCCGTCGCGCGGGAGGTGGCCGCCGCCGTGGGCGCGGCCCTGGACAACGTCCGCCGGCACGCGGGCGAGGACGCCCGGGCCTGGATCCTGATCGAGGACGAGCCGGACGCGGTGCGGGTGACCGTCCGGGACGACGGGCCCGGCATCCCCGAGGGCCGGCTGGCGCAGGCCGAGAGCGAGGGCCGGCTGGGGGTGTCGCACTCCATCCGGGGCCGGCTGCGCGACCTCGGCGGCAGCGCCGAGCTGATCTCCGTGCCCGGCCAGGGCACCGAGGTGGAACTGACCGTACCGAGGAAGGCGAGGGCGAAGGGCCGATGAGCGAGCAGCGGGACCCGATCAAGGTCATGGTGGTCGACGACCACCCGATGTGGCGCGACGCGGTCGCGCGGGACCTGACCGAGTCCGGCTTCGACGTGGTCGCCACCGCGGGCGACGGCGAGCAGGCGGTGCGCCGGGCCAAGGCGGCCGCCCCCGACGTGCTGGTGCTGGACCTGAACCTGCCGCTCAAACCCGGGGTGCAGGTGTGCAAGGAACTCGTCGCGCACGACCCGTCGTTGCGGGTGCTGGTGCTCTCGGCCAGCGGTGAGCACGCCGACGTGCTGGAGGCGGTGAAGTCGGGTGCGACGGGCTATCTGGTGAAGTCGGCGTCCACGCAGGAACTCCTGGACGCGGTGCGGCGCACCGCGGCCGGCGACGCGGTGTTCACGCCCGGTCTGGCCGGACTGGTCCTGGGCGAGTACCGGCGGCTGGCCGCCGAGCCGGCCCCCGCCCCCGGTGCGGACCACGCCGGTGAGCCGAGGACGCCCCGGCTCACCGAGCGGGAGACCGAGGTGCTGCGCCTGGTCGCCAAGGGGCTGAGCTACAAGCAGATCGCCGAACGCCTGGTGATCTCCCACCGCACGGTGCAGAACCATGTGCAGAACACCCTCGGCAAGCTCCAGCTGCACAACCGGGTCCAGCTGGTCCGCTATGCCATCGAACGAGGACTCGACGGCGAGTAAATCCGCTTCCAGGGACACCCCTCACCCTTTCGGGTGGATTTGTCGCTCTCAACTACGCGACGTTTTACCGGAATTGACCGTCCCGTCCCTCCAGGAGTGACGTACGTCACCCTTAGCGTGGCCTCACCAGGCAACCGCGGCGAAGGGACATTTCCATGCGGGTCGGAGTTCTGACCGGCGGCGGCGACTGCCCCGGGCTCAACGCCGTCATCCGGGGCGTCGTCCGCAAGGGCGTGCAGCAGTACGGCTACGACTTCGTCGGCTTCCGGGACGGCTGGCGAGGGCCCCTGGAGAACGACACCGTCCGTCTCGACATCCCGGCCGTGCGCGGCATCCTCCCCCGCGGCGGCACCATCCTCGGCTCCTCGCGCACCAACCCCCTCAAGCAGGAGGACGGCGTGCGGCGCATCAAGGACACCCTCGCCAAGCAGGAGGTCGACGCACTGATCGCGATCGGCGGCGAGGACACCCTGGGCGTCGCCGCCCGGCTCGGCGACGACTACGGCGTGCCCTGCGTCGGCGTGCCCAAGACCATCGACAACGACCTGTCGGCCACCGACTACACCTTCGGTTTCGACACCGCGGTCTCCATCGCCACCGAGGCCATCGACCGCCTGCACACCACCGCCGAGTCGCACAGGCGGGTCCTGGTCTGCGAGGTGATGGGCCGGCACGCCGGCTGGATCGCCCTGCACGCCGGGCTCGCCGGCGGCGCCAACGTCATCCTCATCCCCGAGCAGCGCTTCGACCTCGACCAGGTCTGCGCCTGGATCACCTCCCGCTTCCAGGCCTCCTACGCCCCGATCGTGGTAGTCGCCGAGGGCGCCATGCCCAAGGACGGCGACCTCATCCTCAAGGACACCTCCCGCGACTCCTTCGGACACGTGCGGCTCTCCGGGGTCGGCGAGTGGCTGGCGAAACAGATCGAGGAGCGCACCGGCAAGGAGGCGCGGACCACCGTCCTCGGGCACATCCAGCGCGGCGGCACCCCCACCGCCTTCGACCGCTGGCTGGCCACCCGATTCGGGCTGCACGCCATCGACTGCGTGCACGACGGCGACTTCGGCAAGATGGTCGCCCTGCGCGGCACCGACATCGTGCGCGTCCCGATCGCCGAGGCCACCGCCAAGCTCAAGACCGTCGACCCGAAGCTGTACGAGGAGATCGGCGTCTTCTTCGGCTGACCGCCCTCCGCGGGGCCCGCGCAGCACACCGCCGTGCGGGCCCCGGGCCGTTCACCGCGCCGTGCTCGCGCACAGCGGGAGGAGCAGCTCCCGCACGATCGCCGTCCCGTTCAGCGTCAGCACCGACTCCGGGTGGAACTGCACTCCCGCGAAGCCCGGCCCCCGCAGCGCGTGCACCTCCCCGTCCGCCGACCGGCTCACCTCGATGCCGTGCGCCGCCAGCTCCCGCGCCGCCTCGTCGTCGCAGCGGGCCGTGAAGCTGTTGTAGAACCCGACCGTCTCCGGCCGCCCGAACAGGTCGATCGTGGTCTGCGCCCCCTGGTACGGCACCTGCTTGCGGACGATGTCCAGTCCCAGCTCCGCCGCGATCAGCTCATGACCCAGGCACACGCCCAGCACCCCGTGCCGGCGCTCCTGGATCACGGCTGCCGCCAGCTCGCGCAGGAACCGCATTTTCGGATCGGCGGCGTCCGCCGGGTTGCCCGGGCCGGGGCCGAGCACCACCGGTCCGTCGTGCGCGAGCACGTCCGCCCGCAGCCCCGGCTCGTCGTAGCGCCGCACGGTCACCTCCAGGCCCGCCGAGCGCAGCACATGCGCGAGCATCGCGGTGAAGGTGTCCTCGCCGTCCACGACCAGGGCGTGCCCGGCGGTCTCGGACGGCCGCTGCTGCATCCGCAGCCAGAACGGCGCCAGCGACGCCCGGCGCCCGTCCAGCGCCTCGCGCACCCGCGGATCGTCCGCGAGCCGGGGCAGCTCCCGCTCGGCGCGCGGCCGGGCGGGACGCACGCCCAGCGCCGCCAGCACGCCCGCCGCCTTCGCATGGGTCTCCGCGGCCTCGCTCGCCGGATCCGAACCACGGACCAGCGTCGCGCCCACCGACACCGTCAGTCGCCCGGCCGTGTCGATGTCCGCGGTGCGGATGAGGATGGGGGAGTCCAACGTCTGCGCGCCCCCGCCGTCCCGGCCGAGCAGGGCGAGGGCCCCCGCGTAGTAGCCGCGGCCGCCGGACTCGTACCGTTCGATGACCCGGCAGGCGTTCTGCACCGGCGAGCCGGTGACGGTCGCCGCGAACATGGTCTGCCGCAGCACCTCCCGCACGTCCAGCGAGGACCGCCCGCGCAGCTCGTACTCGGTGTGCGCGAGATGCGCCATCTCCTTCAGCCGCGGCCCGACGACGACACCGCCCCGGTCGCCGACGGTGCACATCATCTTCAGCTCCTCGTCGACGACCATCGACAGCTCCTCGGTCTCCTTGCCGTCGGCGAGGAACTCCAGCAGGCTCTCGACGGTCGGCCCCTCGGCTGGATACCGGTACGTGCCGCTGATCGGGTTCATCACCACCGTGCCGCCCGAGCAGCGCACATGCACCTCCGGACTGGCTCCGACCAGGGTGCGCTCCCCGGTGTGCACGACGAACGTCCAGTACGCGCCGCGCTCGCCCTCGAGCAGCCGGCGGAACAGCGCCAGGGCGTCCGCCCGCCCGAAGCCGGGGATCTCGCCCCGGTAGGTGCGCCGGATCACGAAATTCGCGCCCTCGCCCGCGCCGATCTCGTCGCGCAGCACCCGGCCGACGATCCGCTCGTACTCCTCGTCGTCGACGTCGAAGCCGCCGCCCGTGACCCGCACCGGGTGCGCCGGCAGCTGCCGCAGCGCCTGCGTGAGCGGGACGGCATGCCGTTCCTCGGGCACCAGTGCCGCCAGCGGGGTGCCGTCGTCGCGGACGTCGAAGCCGCGCTCGCGGATCTGCCGGAAGGGCACCATCGCCAGGCACTCGTCGGGCAGGGCGGCCAGGCGCTCGAAGGTGCGCACCGGGCCGAGCAGCACCTCCACCAGATCGTGGTCGCCGCCCGGCGTGCGGCGCCTGAGCAGGGCGAAGGGGCGGGGGTCGGACAGCAGCCGAGCCAGGTTCACGGGTCCTCTTTCCGTTTCTCTTGCCGTCGGTCCGGCGAGGAACGACCCGGGTGCCGCATACGACGAAGGCCGCCCCTCGGGCGGCCTGTCGCGAAGTCGAGCGTACGCGCTGTCAGTGGGCCGCCACGGAAGCGGTCCACCACCACGTCTGGTGCGTCGGCACGTACATGCGAGGAACTGTAACGCATGTCGTCACCGCGGCGTGACGGCCGGGACGAGGTGACCGCCCGGGAGGTGTGCGGTCACGGACCGTGTCGTCTCATCTGTCGAGCAGGGCGGAGAACGACCCGCCGTGACCCCGTAAGGTGGACGGTGTGACCGTGAACGCTGATTCCCAAGCCGTCGCCGCACGAGCGACGTGGCACGATCTGCCCGCGGCGCAGCAGCCCGACTACCCCGATCCCGAGGCTCTGCGCGAAGTCGTCGCGGAGCTGGAGACCTATCCGCCGCTCGTCTTCGCAGGCGAGTGCGACCAGCTGCGCGCCCGGATGGCGGCCGTCGCCCAGGGTGAGGCGTTCCTGCTCCAAGGCGGGGACTGCGCCGAGTCCTTCGACGCGGTGTCCGCCGAACACATCCGGGCGAAGCTGAGGACGCTGCTGCAGATGGGCGCCGTGCTCACCTACGCCGCGTCCGTGCCGGTGGTCAAGGTCGGCCGTATCGCCGGCCAGTACTCCAAGCCACGCTCCAAGCCGACCGAGACCCGGGACGGGGTGACGCTGCCGGTCTACCGCGGCGACTCCGTCAACGGCTTCGAGTTCACCTCCGAGGCCCGCGTCCCGGACCCCGAGCGGCTGAAGCGGATGTACCACGCCTCGGCGGCCACGCTGAACCTGGTGCGCGCCTTCACCACCGGCGGCTACGCCGACCTGCGGCAGGTGCACGCCTGGAACCAGGACTTCGTGAAGTCCTCCCCGGCCGGCCAGCGCTACGAGCAGCTCGCCCGCGAGATCGACAACGCCCTGAACTTCATGCGGGCCTGCGGCGCGGACCCGGAGGAGTTCAAGACCGTCGAGTTCTACTCCTCGCACGAGGCGCTGCTGCTGGACTACGAGTCGGCGCTCACCCGGGTCGACTCGCGCACCGGCCAGCTGTACGACGTCTCCGCGCACATGGTGTGGATCGGTGAGCGCACCCGGCAGCTGGACCACGCGCACATCGAGTTCGCCTCGAAGATCCGCAACCCGATCGGCATCAAGCTCGGCCCCACCACGACGGCCGAGGAGGCGCTGCAGTACATCGACCGTCTCGACCCCGAGCGGGAGCCGGGCCGGCTGACCTTCATCGTGCGCATGGGCGCCGACAAGATCCGTGACAAGCTCCCCGAGCTGGTGGAGAAGGTCACCGCCTCCGGGGCGACCGTGGCCTGGGTGACCGACCCGATGCACGGCAACACCTTCGAGGCGGCCTCCGGGCACAAGACCCGCCGCTTCGACGACGTGCTCGACGAGGTCAAGGGCTTCTTCGAGGTGCACAAGGCGCTCGGCACCCACCCGGGCGGCATCCATGTGGAGCTGACCGGTGACGACGTCACCGAGTGCGTGGGCGGCGGCGACGAGATCTTCGTCGACGACCTGCACCAGCGCTACGAGACGGCCTGCGACCCGCGGCTGAACCGCAGCCAGTCCCTGGATCTGGCGTTCCTCGTCGCGGAGATGTACCGCAACCAGTGACGACGCCGTCCCGGACGGCGGGGTGGGGCGCGGATCACACAGGGTCCGCGCCCCGCTCGCTTTTCCGGCCTCCGCCCGCCAGGTAAGGTTAGGTTTGCCTCACCGAGATGGAGATGCTCGGGAGGGCGTTCCTGGTCCAATCCGGCGGGAGGTGAGCCGCGTGTATGTCTGCAGCTGCTTCGGCATCACCGAGCAGCAGGTGAAACAGCACGCGGAGAACGGCGCCTGCACGCCCCGCCAGATCGCCTCCGCCTGCAAGGCCGGCACCGACTGCGGCGGCTGTGTCCGCCGGATCCAGGCGCTGCTCGGCCGCGGCACCTGCCCGCGCCGGGAGCTGATCGACCGCGGCGCCCCCGCGTTCGGCCGGCTGCCCGCCGCCTCCTCCGCCGCGCGCCCGCGGGACCTGGACGACGCGGCCTGAGGCCCCGGTCGCGTCCCGCGGCGGCCGCTCAGGGCGAGGAGAATCCGTGGGTGCCCGGACCCGACGGGTCCGGCTGCTTCTGCTGCACGACCGTCGACAGGTACAGCGCCTCGCCCATCTTGTCCACCAGCTCCAGCTGGGTGTCGAGGTAGTCGATGTGGTGCTCCTCGTCGGCGAGGATCGCCTCGAAGACGTTGGCCGAGGTGATGTCCCCCTTGTCGCGCATGATCTCCACGCCCCGGCGCAGCCGGTCGACGGCCTCCGCCTCCAGCTGCCGGTCGGCCCGGAACATCTCGGTCACCGTCTGCCCGACCTGCACATGGAACAGCCGCTGGTAGTTGGGCAGCCCGTCCAGCAGCAGGATGCGGTCGGTCAGCAGCTCCGCGTGCCGCATCTCGTCGAAGGACTCGTCACGGGTGTACTTCGCGAGCTTCGTCCACCCCTTGTGGTCCTGCAGCTTCGCGTGCAGGAAGTACTGGTTGATCGCGGTGAGCTCGGCGGTCAGCTGCTCGTTGAGCAGTTCGATGACCTCGGGGTCGCCTTGCATCGCGGTGCGCTCCTTCCGGACAGCCCTGGGGTCCGCATGATGTCACCGGTATCCATAACCTTCCAGTAAGTTCACGCTTAGTGGGAAATGCCGGTTTTGTTCCTCGCGTGGTCCGGTGCACCCCCTCCCGTCTGTCAGGATGGAGGCATGGGTCAGCCGGAGCAGAGAGGATCGACAGGGGCGCCGCAGGCAGCGTCGGAGCAGGCGGCGCGGCGGGGACTCCCGCCGGGGCAGCGGCTGCAGCGCGGCTGGCCGGTCACTCACTACGGGCCGGTGCCCAAGTTCCGGCCCGAGCGCTGGGAGTTCCGGGTGTTCGGCGCGACCGCCGACGGCGAGAAGCACTGCTGGACGCACGAGGAGTTCACGGCCCTGCCCTACACGACCGTGGTGGGCGACCTGCACTGCGTGACGAAGTACAGCATGCTCGGCGCCGAGTGGGGCGGCGTCCCCGCCCGCACCGTCCTCGAGATCGCCCCGCCCGCTCCGGACGTCACCCATGTGATGGTCTGGGCCGAGTACGGCTTCAGCTCCAATCTGCGCCTGTCGGACTTCACCGCCGAGACCACCTTGTTCGCCACCCACAAGGACGGCGAACTGCTCACCGCCGAGCACGGCTTCCCGCTGCGCCTCGTCGTCCCGCACCTGTACGCCTGGAAGGGCCCCAAGTGGGTGCGGGGCGTGGAGTACATGACCAGCGACCGCCGCGGCTTCTGGGAGGAACGCGGCTACCACAACATCGGCGACCCCTGGAAGGAACAGCGCTACTCCTACCAGGAGGAACCGGGAGACGGGCCGGAGCTGTGAGACGGCCGCCGCGGCTCGGCCGGCCCCGCACCGAGCGCCGGACGTCCGGGCTCAGCCGGCCCTGAGCTTCTTCAGCCGCTCCACGTCGGCCGCATGGCCCTCCTTGCCGCCGGGCGTCTCGATGACCAGCGGCACGCCCGCGGTGGCCGGGTGGGTCGTCAGGGCGCGGAACGGCTCCTCGCCGATGTGACCGGCACCGATGTTCGCGTGCCGGTCCTTGTGCGCGCCCGCCACGTCCTGGGAGTCGTTGGCGTGGATCAGCTTCAGCCGGCCCGGGCCGACCGTCTCCACCAGCGCGTCCAGCGTCCGGTGCACGCCGTCCGGCTCGGCCAGGTCGTGCCCGGCGGCGAACACATGGCAGGTGTCCAGGCACACCCCGAGCTTCGGGTGGGCGTCGAGCGCCTCGAAGTACGGCCCGAAGTCCTCCATCCGGGCACACAGCGAGGCACCCTGCCCGGCCGTGGACTCCAGCAGCAGGAACGGGTCCTCGTCGTCCAGCTCCTCCAGCAGCGGCAGCAGGCGCCGGCGCACCTGTCGCAGCGCCGTCCGCCGCTGCCGTCCGCCGGTCGCGCTGCCGGTGTGCACCACCACGCCCGCGGCGCCGATCTGCCGGCCCCGCCGCAGCGAGTGCCGCAGCGAGTCCACCGAGCGGTCGACGGTGGCCTCGGTGTGCGAACCGAAGTTGATCAGATAGGGGGCGTGCACGTACACCGGCAGGGACGCCTCGGCACAGGCGGTGCGGAACGCGTCGTCCTGCTGCGCGTTCCCGTCGGGCGTGGCCCAGCCCCGCGGATTGGCGACGAAGACCTGCACGGTCTCCGCCCCGATCTCACGGGCGTACGCCAGGCCCACCTTGTGCAGTCCGCCGGCCACGGGCACATGGCCGCCGACGGGATTGCGCGGCACGGGGGAGGAAGAGGGTGGGGTCATGACACCCCCAGCATGCCAGCCCGTGCGGAGCGCCGCCGAGGGGCCCCGGGACCGGGCACCCCCAGCTCCCGCTCACCGGATGGTGATCGTGATCGTCGATCCCCTCGGGGCGCGGTCGCCGCCCTCGACCGACTGCTTCTTCACCGTGTCGCCGAACAGCCCGAGCAGCCCGCGGTCCTCCTTCACCCGGAAGCCGGCCTCCTGAAGGGTCCGCTTGGCCTCGTCCACGCTGTCCCCGGTGACGTCCGGCACCTCGACCAGCTCCGGGCCCTTGGACAGGGTGAGCGTGACCGTGTCGCCCTCGGCCAGCTGCCCGCCGGCCGGCGGGTTCTGCCGGGCGACCTGGCCCGCGTCGAACTCCGAGGTGACCCGCTGCGGGGCGACGGTGACCTTCAGGCCCGCCTCCCCGAGGTCGGCCGTCGCCTCGTCGAGGTCCTCCCCGGTGACGTCCGGCACCTCCACGGGCCGGCCGCGGCTGACGACCAGGGCGATCGCCGAGCCGGAGTGCCGCTCGGTGCCCGCCGGCGGGTCGGTGCGGATCACCGTGCCCTTGGGGACGTCCTCGCTGAACGCCCGGCTGACCATGCCCGGCTCCAGTCCGGCCGCGCGCAGCCGCTGCCGGGCCGTGTCCAGGGAGCGGCCGGCCACGTCGGGCACCCGGACGGTCTCCGGGCCGTCGGAGACGGTGAGCGTGACCGAACCGTGGTCGCGGATACGGGCGCCGGGCGACGGGTCGGTGCTGATGACCGTGCCCCGGGCGACGGTGTCGCTGTGGGCGTGCTCGACGCCGCCGACCTTCAGCCCGGCCTCCTCCAGCCGCTGCCGGGCCTGCGCCTCGGTCTTGGACAGCAGCGGCGGCACCGTCGTGAACTGGCCGGCGTTGATGTACCACAGGCCGGCGCCGCCCACGAGGAGAAGCACGACGGCGGCCACGGCGGCCAGCAGCGCGCGCCGGCGGCGCAGCCCGCCCGCCCGGCGACCGCCCGCGTCCGGGACCGGCGTGTCCAGCCGGCTGGTGCGGTGGAAGGCGTCGGTCGGCTCCTCGTCCCCGTCCACGGGCAGCGGACGCGGCACCGCCAGGGCGCGCGGCAGGACGCTGGTGCGGTCCTCGGCGTTGTCGTGGCCGGTGGTGCGGGCCTGCGGGGGCAGCGCGTCCAGCTCCTCGTCGCCTAGCCGGCCGCGGGCCTCGCGCACCCGCGCCAGCAGCGCCACCGCGTCGGCCGGACGGTCCTCGGGGGTGCGTGCGGTGGCCGCCGAGACCAGCTGGTCCAGCTCCGCCGACAGGCCCGGCACCGCCGCGGACGGCGGCGGCACGTCCTCGTTCACATGCCGGTAGAGCACCTGGGCCGGGGTCTCGCCCTGGTGGGGCTTGGCCCCGGTGAGCATCTCGTAGAGCATCACCCCGCACGCGTAGACGTCCACGCGCGGCGAGGCGGTGCCCTCCTCGATCTGCTCCGGCGCGAGATAGGAGACCGTGCCGAGCACCGTGCCGGTGGTGTGGGTGACCGCGTCCACCGCCCGCACCAGTCCGAAGTCGGCGACCTTGACCCGGCCGTCGTCCCCTATCAGGACGTTCTCCGGCTTCATGTCGCGGTGCACGAAGCCGGCGCGGTGCGCGGCGCCCAGCGCCGCCAGCACCGGCTCCAGGATGTCCAGCGCGGCCCGCACCGGCAGGGCCCCGCGTTCGCGCAGCACGTCCCGCAGGGTGCAGCCGGAGACGTACTCCATGGCGAGGTAGACGTACGACCCGTCGGTGCCCTGGTCGAACACCCCGACGACGTTCGGGTGGTCCAGGCGGGCGGCGGACTTCGCCTCCCGGATGAACCGCTCCACGAAGGAGGCGTCCGCCGCGAGCGAGGGATGCATCACCTTCAGCGCGAGCACGCGGTCCAGCCGCGTGTCCAGGGCCCGGTAGACGGTCGCCATGCCTCCGACGGCTATCCGCGCGTCGATGCGATACCGGCCGTCGAGCACCTGCCCGACCAGAGGGTCCTGAAGGGTCGTGTCCACGCAGGCGAGTCTACGAGCCGCCCCCGACAGCGACGTCCCGCTCGGTGCCCTCGGTGGCGGACTGCGGCCGACCTGTGACGCCGTCCGCACGTGTGTGCGGAAAAGCGGGACGCTCCGGGTCCAGCCGGGCCAGCCCCTCGGTGGGGGAGGAGGCCTCGGCGAAGAACCGCTTGGGGATGCGGCCCGCCCGCCGGGCCAGCCGGCCCGCGGTCACCGCGTGCCGCATCGCCTCGGCCATCAGCACCGGGTCCTGCGCCCGCGTCACCGCGGAGGCGAGCATCACCCCCGCACAGCCCAGCTCCATCGCCAGGGCCACGTCCGAGGCGGTGCCCGCGCCCGCGTCCAGGATCACCGGCACCTCGGCCTGATCCACGATCAGCTCGAAGTTGTGCGGGTTGCGGATGCCGAGTCCGGAGCCGATCGGCGAGCCCAGCGGCATGATCGCGGCACAGCCGGCGTCCTGCAGCTTCCGGGCGAGCACCGGGTCGTCGTTGGTGTACGGCAGCACCGTGAAACCGTCGTCGACCAGCGTCTCCGCGGCGTCCAGCAGCTCGATCGGGTCCGGCAGCAGGGTGCGCTCGTCGGCGATGACCTCCAGCTTGACCAGGTCGGTGCCCAGCGCCTCGCGGGCCAGCCGCGCGGTGAGCACCGCCTCGCCGGCGGTGAAGCAGCCCGCCGTGTTGGGCAGCACCTGGATGTCCAGCTTCCGCAGCACGGACAGCACCGAGCCGTGCACCGACGGGTCGACCCGGCGCATCGCCACCGTGGTCAGTTCGGTGCCGGAGGCCGTCAAGGCCCGCTCCAGCACCTCCAGGCTGGGCGCCCCGCCGGTGCCCATGATCAGGCGGGAGGCGAACGTGCGGCCGCCGAGGACGAGAGGGTCGTCGGTCATGGGTCAGCCTCCCTGGACGGCGGTCAGCACCTCGACACGGTCGCCGTCACGCAGCGGTGTCGAGGCCCAGCGGGCGCGTGGCACGACGGTCTCGTTGAGGGCGGCGGCCACGCCCGAGGGTGCGGCGGTCAGGGAACGCACGACCGCGTCGAGGGACGTGCCGGGCGCCACCTGGCGGGGTTCACCGTTGACGGAGACGGTCACGTGGGCGACGGAGACGTTCATGCGGGCAGCTCCGTGAGGACGGCGGTGCGAAAGCGCCGCGGGGTGAAGGGGCGGGCGACGTCCGGCAGCTCGCCGGTGGTCAGGGCGTGCGCCAGGGCGTCGCCGGTGACGGGCGTGAGCAGCACGCCGTTGCGGTAGTGGCCGGTGGCCAGCAGCAGTCCGGGCAGCTCGGTCGGCCCGAGCAGCGGCGCGTTGTCCGGGGAGCCGGGCCGCAGCCCGGCGCGGGTCTCGGTCAGCGGCAGCTCGGTGATGCCGGGCACCAGCTCGTGCGCGTCGCGCAGCAGCTCGTACACCCCGCCCGCGGTCACCGTGGTGTCCCAGCCCAGCTCCTCGGTGGTCGCGCCGATCACCAGCTCGCCGCTGAGCCGCGGCACGAGGTACACCTGGCTGCCGCGCACCACGGCCCGCACGGTGCGGTTCAGGAAGGGCGCGTACCGCTTGGGCACGGTCAGCCGCACCACCTGCCCCTTCACCGGCCGCACCGGCGGCAGCACGTCGTCGGGCACGCCGGCGAGCTGCCCGCTGCGGCTGCCCGCCGCGAGCACCACCTGCTCGGCGCCGAGCCGTGTGCCGTCGCGCAGCTCGCAGCCCGCGGCCCGGTCCTGTTGCACGACGAGACGCTCGGCCCACGCCCGGTGGAAGACCACCCCGGCCCGCTCGCAGGCCGCCACCAGCGCGGCGGCCAGCCGCCGGGGGTCGATCTGGTGGTCGCCGTCCACCCGCAGCCCGCCGCGGACGCCGGGCGCGAGCATCGGCTCCAGACGCCGGCACTCCCGCCCGGACAGCCACTCCGACTCCAGACCCGAGGCCCGCTGCAGGGCGTGCAGTTCGCGCAGGTGAGCGCGGTCGTCGGCGTCCAGTGCGACGGCCAGGGTGCCGCAGCGGCGGTAGCCGAGGTCGTGGCCGGTCAGCTCGGACAGCTCGGCGGCGAAGTCCGGGTAGCGGCGCGCGGAGGCGAGGTTCAGCCCGAGCAGGGTCTGCTCGCCGTGGTGCAGCTCGGTGACGGCGGCCAGCATCCCCGCGGCCACCTGCGCGGCCCCGCCGCCGGGCTCGGGGTCCACCACCGCCGTGCGCAGGCCGCGCTGCGCCGCGCGCCAGGCGGTGACGAGACCGATGACGCCGCCCCCGATCACGAGGACGTCCGAAGTACGTGACAACGACATGGGCGAAACGCCCCTCCCTTCGCCGGCATGACCCGGATCAGGTTCGTACGGTCGGAGGCCGCCAGCCTCCCTCTCAGCCCGGTGCGTCCGGGCTCCCGCGCATGCTTGTACGGCCACCCTAGCCGCCGGGCCGCGATCTTGTAAGAGCGGGGCGGGCCCGCCCGCCGGGGCAGCGGCCCGGCCCGCGAGCCCCCGTGGAGAAGGGCCGTACGTCCCCTCGCCCCGTGCCCTGCGGGACGCGGGCTGTCTATGGTGATCAGGTGAGCGAGCAGACGCAGGAGAAGAACCCGGGCGGTCCGCGGCGCGTGGTCGTCGTCGGGGCGGGCATGGCCGGCGTGCAGACCGCGGTCGCGCTGCGCGAGGAGGGCTTCACCGGCACCGTCACCCTGATCGGCGCCGAACCCCACCAGCCCTACGACCGGCCGCCGCTGTCCAAGGCCGTGCTGCTCGGCACGGCCGAGGGCTCCGCCTTCGACATCGACTTCGAGGCGCTGTCGCTCCGGCTCCGCCTGGGCTGCGAGGCGCTGGCCGTGCACCCCGCGGAGCACGTGCTGGACACCTCCGAAGGGCCGGAGCCCTACGACGTGCTGGTGCTGGCCACCGGCGCCGAACCGGTCCGCCTGCCGGGCACCGAGGGCGTCCCCGGCGTCCACCTGCTGCGCACCCTGGACGACGCGGCCCGGCTGCGGCCGGTGCTCACCGGCCGGCAGGACGTCGTCGTGGTCGGTGCCGGCTGGATCGGTGCCGAGTTCGCCACCGCCGCACGCGAGGCGGGCTGCGCGGTGACGGTCGTGGAGGCCGCCGACCGGCCGCTGGCGGGCGTCCTGCCCGCCGAGGTGACCGCGCCGATGGCCGCCTGGTACGCGGAGAGCGGCGTGACGCTGCGCACCGACGCCCGCGTCGAGCGGGCCGAGCCGGGTGCGGTGGTGCTCGACGACGGCACACGGCTGCCCGCGGGCGCCGTCGTCGTGGGCATCGGCGCCCGCCCCGCCACCGCCTGGCTGGCCGGCTCCGGCATCGAGCTGGGCGCGCACGGCGAGGTGCTCGCCGACGACCGCCTGCGCACCTCGGTGCCGGACGTGTACGCGGTCGGCGACTGCGCCTCCTTCCCCTCCGCGCGCTACGGCGAACGTCTGCTCGTGCACCACTGGGACAACGCCCTCCAGGGCCCCCGCACCGTCGCCGCCCAGGTGATGGGCCGGGACGTGGTCTACGACCCGGTGCCGTACTTCTGGTCCGAGCAGTTCGGCCGGTTCGTGCAGTACGCCGGCCATCACACGGACGCCGACAGCATGGTCTGGCGCGGCGATGCGAGCGGCCCGGCCTGGTCGGTGTGCTGGCTGCGCGAGAACCGGCTGGTCGCCCTGCTCGCCGTCGGCCGGCCGCGGGACGTGGCCCAGGGCAGGCGGCTGATCGAGTCCGGCCGGCCGCTCGACCCCGCCCTGCTGCCGGACGCGTCGCGTCCGCTGAAGGCGGCGGTCGCCGCGTAGGCGCAGTGCCCCGTGACGGTCGGGGGAACGGCTCGGGGTCGTCCGCGACCGCGACGAGGTCGCGAACCGGCCACGGCACGGCCGCGGACCGCCCGGCCGCCGGGCGGCTCGTCCGCCCCCGCGCGCGTCCTGCCGTGTGATCTTCGCCGCGACGGGTCGTCGCAGGTGGACGCGGTTGGCTTCCGACTGTCGGTGGCAGATGGCAGGCTTGGTTGCGTGACCGAGATTGACGCGAAGATCGATGCTCTCGTCCCCGCCTGGCTCACCCTTCCCGACGTCGCCGAACGGCTCGGCGTCGAGGTGACGCGGGTGCGGCAGCTGGTCAAGGAGGGCCAGCTCATCGCCGTGCGCCGGGGGGAGAACCGGGTGCTGCAGGTTCCCGCCGCCTTCATCGACGGGGGCAAGATCGTCAAGGGCCTCACCGGCACCCTGACGCTCCTGCGGGACGACGGCTTCACGGTCGAGGAAATGATCGAGTGGCTGTTCACCGCCGACCCGACCCTGCCCGGCACCCCCGCGCAGGCCCTGAGGGAGAATCGGGGCACCGAGGTGAAGCGCCGCGCCCAGGCGCTCGCCATCTGACCAGCCGGATCATCCTGCTGACCAGCCGGATCGTCCTGACCGGCCGGATCATCCCGAACAGCCGGCTCAGCTGACCAGCCGGCCACCGGACACCCGGTGACCGGCCGGCGTACGGACCGCGGCCGGGACGTCACGGGCCCACCGGCCCCGCGCGTCCCGCACCGCGCCCGTACGCCGCCGACGCACCCGCACCGGCCGGGCCGATCCGGCCGGTGCGCACCGACGACGGGGGGACCCACGCATGCCCGACACCGCTCACGTCACCGCCCGTGACCGGCTCGCCGATGCGCGCCTGTACCTGTGCACGGACGCCCGCACCCGCCAGGGCGACCTGGAGGAGTTCCTCGACGCGGTCCTGGCCGGCGGTGTCGACATCGTGCAGCTGCGCGACAAGGGCATGGAGGCGGCCGAGGAACTGGAGCACCTCCAGGTCTTCGCCGACGCCTGCGCCCGCCACGGCAAGCTGCTCGCCGTCAACGACCGCGCCGACGTCGCCCACGCCGCCCGCCCGGACGTGCTGCACCTCGGCCAGGGCGACCTGCCGGTGCCCGCGGCCCGCGCGATCCTCGGCGACGGCATCCTGATCGGCCGCTCCACCCACAGCGAGGCGGAGGCCGCCGCGGCCGCCGTCCAGGAGGGCGTGGACTACTTCTGCACCGGCCCCTGCTGGCCCACCCCCACCAAGCCCGGCCGGCCCGCGCCCGGCCTCGACCTGGTGCGCTACGCCGCCGGCCTGGACACCGACCGCCCCTGGTTCGCCATCGGCGGCATCGACCTGGGCAATCTGGACGAGGTCCTGGACGCCGGAGCCCGGCGGGTCGTCGTGGTCCGCGCGCTCACCGAGGCCGACGACCCGGGCGCCGCGGCCGCCGCGTTCGCGCAGCGGCTGCGGGAGCGCTGACATCCGGGGCGCGTCGTTCGGATCGTCCCGGCGTCGCGGAGCCGGCACGCGCATCCGCCGTGTTGTCGTCACTCGCCCCGACGTTCCGCGCCGACTCCGTGATCTCTGACCTCCGCGCAGCTGCACGCACCGGAACCCGCTCGGGTCGCCCGAGACGCACCGCACCCCGCGGCCGGGCCGGGCCGGACGACAGGCCCCGGGCCGCCGGACGCCGCACTGTCCACTGTGTGGACAGCAAACCGGTAAAACGGGCAAAAGCCCGGCATCCGGTTGGGGGACCGGCGCGGCCTGGCTAACCTGCGGGTATGGCCCTCGGCACCGCATCCATCAGGTCGGACCACGCCCCCACCGTGCGCGACATGCTCGCGACCGGCAAGCGAACGTACTCGTTCGAGTTCTACGCCCCCCGCACCCCCAAGGGCGAGAGAAACCTGTGGAACGCGCTGCGCCGGGTCGAGGCCGTGGCCCCCGACTTCGTCTCGGTGACCTACGGCGCGGGCGGCTCCACCCGCGCCGGCACGGTGAAGGCCACCGAGGCCATCGCCTCCGACACCACGCTCACCCCGATCGCGCACATCACCGCCGTCGACCACTCCGTGGCCGACCTGCGCAACATCATCGGGCAGTACGCCGACGCCGGGATCCGCAACATGCTGGCGCTGCGCGGCGACCCGCCCGGGGACCCGATGGGGGAGTGGGTGCCCCACCCGCAGGGTCTGACCTACGCCGCCGAACTCGTCGAACTCATCAAGAACTCCGGCGACTTCTGCGTCGGCGTCGCGGCGTTCCCCGCGATGCACCCGCGCTCCACGGACTGGGACACCGACATCCGGCACTTCGTCGCCAAATGCCGGGCCGGTGCGGACTACGCCATCACCCAGATGTTCTTCGACCCCGAGGACTATCTGCGTCTGCGGGACCGGGTCGCGGCGGCCGGCTGCGACACCCCGATCATCCCCGAGGTCATGCCCATCACCAGCATGAAGACGCTGATGCGGGTGCCGCAGCTGACCAACGCCGTCTTTCCGCCGGCTGTGAAGGAGCGCATGGTCGCTGCGAAGGACGATCCCGCGGCGGTACGCTCCATGGGCATCGACTTCGCCACGGAGTTCTGCGCGCGGCTGCTGGCCGAAGATGTGCCCGGGCTGCACTTCATCACGCTGAACAACTCCACGGCGACACTGGAAATCTACGACAACCTGGGTCTGCACCACCCGCCGCGGGCCTAGGCCGGCCGTACGCGGATCCGCCGGACCGCGGCACGGCCTCGGGGAGAGGGGCGTACATGGGCTGGGCGGTCCTCTACATCGCGTTCGGCGTCGTCGCACTGTGGCTGCTCGGCGAGGTGCTGCTGCAGTACAAGGCACGGCTGCGGTGGCGGCTGCTGGCCTTCGCCGGTTTCCTCTGCGTGGTGCTGGGCGTGCTGCTGCCGTCGGTGATCGTGATCGCGCTGGGCGCCGTCGCCTTCGCGGTCGGCCAGACCTTCGTCACGCTGTCCTTCCGCCGCGGCTTCACGGCCGGCTGGGCGGTCCGGCACCCCGGCACGGGCGGTGAACGGCCCAAGCGCCGCCGTGCCCGCGGCGACCGTGCGGCCGCCGCCCCGGAGCCGGCCGCGCCCGCCGATGACGCAGGCGACACCGTCGGCGTCGCCGACACCGTCGCCGGCCACGAGGACACCCGGGAGCAGCCCCACATCCCCGCCCCGGCCCCGGACTACGGGTTCGAGGACGACGACGACCGCGACGACGTCTTCACCCCCGTCGACCGTACGGCCGCGCAGACGGCCGCCGAGTCCACCGCGGTCTACCAGCCGCAGCCCCTGCCCGACGACACCGGGCACTACGGCGTCTACGACTCCGGGTACTCCACGACGGACCAGACCCAGGCCCCGTACGCCGGCACCGCCCACACCGAGCAGTCCTACGGCTACGACTACTCCGGCTACGACGGCGCCGCCCACGGCTACGGCACCACCGGCCCGCAGGACTACACCGGCTACACCGAGCCCTACCCCGGCGCCGCCGCCTACGGCGGCACCTCCTACGACCCCGGCTACGGCCAGCAGCAGCCGTCCTACGCCGCGCAGGACCCCTACGCCCACGGCGGTCACGCGGGCGAGACCCCGGCCGGCGGTGTGTGGGTGCCGCAGCAGCGCACCGACGAGTCCTACGGCGACCAGGTCCCGCCGGAGCAGCCGTACCCGTACCCGGGCACCCACGGCGGCCAGGCGCAGCACGGCGCGGGCTACGACGAGCAGTACCGCTACTGACCCACCGCTCCTGACCTGCGGGGGCGCCCGCCTCCGGCGTACGGACCCGGGGGCGCCCGCCTCCGGCGTACGGACCCGGGGGCGCCCGCCTTCCGGCGTACGGATTCTTGGCGCGCCGCCCCTTTCGCCGCACGGCCCTGCGGCAGGTCCCGGGCCGTGGCGGCCGGGGTCACCGGGAGCCGCCGGGCGGGGTCACTGGGAGCCGCGGAACTCCGGCCCCTCCACGATCAGCCCGGCCACCAGCGCCCCCGACATCCCGGCGTGCGGCAGCCCGCCGCCCGGGTGCGACCAGCCGCCCACCGTGAACAGCCCTTCCACGGCGGTGGAGTTGGCCGGGTGCAGCAGCCG
Organism: Streptomyces thermoviolaceus; assembly: GCF_045209695.1. Lineage (NCBI taxonomy): Bacteria > Bacillati > Actinomycetota > Actinomycetes > Kitasatosporales > Streptomycetaceae > Streptomyces > Streptomyces thermoviolaceus. The sequence continues at coordinate 4,579,652 of NZ_CP109280.1, forward strand.
CCCGTCCACCGCCGGCAGCGTCGGCGCGGGAACGGCACCGCCCGGCGCGCCCGTGGCCTCGGCGACGTCCTGGGGGGTGCGGATCTCGTGCCACAGCAGCCGGTCCCGCAGCCCGGGCACGGCCCGCTCGGCGACGGTGATCATGCGCTCGGCGTGCGCCTCGGCATCACCGCCGGCCGTGCCCGCCGGAACCGTGGCGGTCAGCGTCACCGCCTCGTGCTCCGTGTCCGGGACCAGCGCCGGGTCGTCGGGCCGGGTGACCGTGACCGTCGGCTGCGCGGGGGTGTGCGGCTCCGGGCCGAACAGCGCCTCCAGTTCCGCCGCGCGGTCCGCGGAGTGCACCACCGTGCGGTGCACGGTCCCCTCCGGGCGGCCGCCGCGCAGCGCCATCAGCACCGTCAGACGGCTGGGCAGCCCCCGCTGCGGCGGCACCCCGCCCTCACGCACCGGCAGGCCCCCCAGCAGCCCGTCCAGGGTCTGCGGCGGAACCCCGGCGACCACGAACTCGGCGTCGGCAACCGTGCCGTCGGCGAACTCCAGGCCGGTGACCGTGCCGTCCGCGGCGGCGATCCGCGTCACCTCGGCACCGAGGACGAACTCCACCCGGCGCTCCAGGCACCGCTCGTACACCGCCCGCGCCAGCTCCCGCAGCCCGCCGCGGACGTACCACAGGCCGAAGGCGTGCTCCATGTACGGCAGCACGGCCGCGCCGGCCGGAGCGGTCCGCGGATCGAGGCCGCAGGTGAGCGCATGGCTGTCCAGGAGGGCCGCCAGCCGTGGATCCCGCAGCTCCAGGGCGCCGATCTCCGCCAGGGTGCCGGCCCGCCGGGTGCGCAGCAGACGCTTGCGCGGCACCGCCGGATACGGCTCCCGCTCGGCCAGCACCTGCCAGTTGGGCCACAGCGGCTCCTCCAGCAGCGGCCGGCGGCAGCGGTCCCAGGTCTCGCGGGCCCGGACCAGGAAGTCGCCCCAGCGCTGCCCGGCCCCCGCACCCAGCGCCTCGTCCAGGGCGGCGACGACCCCGGCGCGGGAGGCGTTGGGCAGCGTCACCTCGGTGCCGTCCGCGAAGACGTGCCGGGCCGCAGGGTCCACCTGGACCAGGTCGACGCAGTCCTCCAGCTGCCGCTTGCCGGTCTTGACGAACAGGTCGCGGTAGACCGCGGGCAGCGGCAGCACCGCGGGACCGGTGTCGAAGCGGAAGCCGTCCCGCTCGACGCCGCGCAGCGCACCGCCGTACGTCTCCGTGCGTTCGTACACCGTCACCCGGTGGCCCGCGACGGCCAGCCGGGCAGCGGCCGCCATCGCGCCCATTCCGGCGCCGATCACCGCAGTCCGTGCCATGTCCGCGACTTTAACGACCATCGGCGAAGACGCCCGCTCCGGGGCGTTCGACGACCAGCACCGGCGACGCCTGCCCGGGGTGCGGTCCGGCCGGGCCCTGGGCCGTGGTACCCGGGTGCGGGGGCGCACGGCTGAGTAGGTGTACCTAGCCGGGCAGATGAGTATGCGCGCGGATGGGCACGGGCCCGCGCGACGGGGACAGTGGAGGCACGGAAAGGGGCAGGGCGCCGGCACCGCCGACACGGGGCGGCGGAACGGCGCGGCCCCGGACCGCTCCTTTCGCCGGGCGCCGGCGGGGGGAGCCACCGCGAAGCACCGGGGGAGCGACCGGGCGGGCCCCGACGGGGGAGGCGGGACCCGCCCGACGGGCGAGCCCCGCGGGGGCACCCGGGTGACACGGGGGGAGCACCCCGGGAACGGGGAGCACCGAGCGGCCGGTGCGCGGCGGCGGAGGGGGAGATGCCGCGGCGCACCGGCCCTTCGCGTGGCACCGGAGACACACGGCGTCCCCACGGCCGGCCCTGCGGTGGCACGGCTTCACGACCCGCAGGGCGGGCCGGCCGGTTCGGTCGGGCCGGGCGGGTCGGCCGGGACCCGCGGAAGGCTGCCGGTCCGCCGGAAACCTGCCGGGTCCGCCGGGCCCGACCCCACGGCCGGGCAGTCGCCCGGCGGCGTGCTCAGGAGTCCCCCCGGCGGTGTGCTCATGAGTCCCCCCGGCGGTGTGCTCATGAGTCCCCCGGCGGCGTGCTCAGGAGACGCCGCTCACCCGGCCCTGCAGCAGCCGGGACAGCGCCGCATGGACCTCGTCCAGGGACCGCTCGGACTGGAAGGACTTCCAGTCCATGGCGGCCACCAGCACCATGCCGACCAGGGCGGCGGCGGTCAGCGGCACGTCGATCTCCGCGCTGAACTCGCCCCGCGCCACGCCGTCGCGCAGCACCCCCTCCACGACCGCGACCGCCTCCTGCCGGACCACCAGGAGCGTGGACTGCCAGGCACGGTTGGTGCGCCACAGCTCGGCCACGTACAGCTGCGTGAAGGCCGGATACCGGTCGATGTACTCCAGCCCGGCCCGGACCATCGCGTCCAGCGCGTCGACCCGGCGGCCGCTCGTACGCACCGCGGACTCGGCCGCCTGGCGCAGGGAGGCGGTCAGCAGGCCCACGCCGTGCCGCAGCAGCTCCTCGAAGAGAACCGCCTTGCTGGCGAAGTTGTAGTACACCGTGCCCTTGGCGACCCCGGCCCGCTCGGCGATCTCGTCCACGGTGGTGGCGGAGTACCCCTGCTCGGCGATGAGCGTGACGGCGGCGTCGAAGAGTTTCTGCCGGGTGGCCTCGCGGCGGCCGCGACTGCCCCGCGTGGCGCTGCTGCTGTCCATGGCGTCGATTCTCACAGGCGTGAACGGCCGGCCCGCACCACGGTCGGCTTCTGCGCCTCCCGCGTCCGCACGGAAGAGAGACGGAAGGGGACGCAGGCCGGAAGGGGTTGTGGCGCCATACCGCACGAGGGGTGCCAACGGCACGCCGTCCGTCACGGGACGACGCACACGGGCGGCATGCCGGACGCGGGCCGGCGGCGGGCGGCGCGGGCGGCGGAGGCAATAGGGTGGAGGGCGCCTGACAGCCTCCCGCCTGCCCTGTCGCGGCCGGCGGAGGACAGACCGAACGCCCCGCCGTGCCGCAGGCGGCGCCGCCTCGAGGAGTCAACAGCCGTGTCCGACCCGCTGCGCCCACCCGTCTCCCGCCCGCACCCCGGAACGGAGTCGCCGCGCTCCGGCTCCCGGTCGCACGCCTCGCTGCGGACCGCCGTGGTCTGGGAGGTCCTGCAGGACGCCCTGGACCGCAAGGCCAAGGCCACGGGCCGGGAGTCGCTGGACGTCCTGGACACCGGCGGCGGCAGCGGCAGGTTCGCCGTGCCCGTCGCCCGCCTCGGCCACCGGGTCACCGTGGTCGACCCCAGCCCCAACGCCCTGTTCGCCCTGGAGCGCCGCGCCGCCGAGGCCGGTCTGGCCGACCGCGTGCACGGAGTGCAGGGCGACGCCCACGGGCTGTTCGACGTGATCGAGCGCGGCGGTTTCGACGCGGTGCTCTGCCACGGGGTCCTGGAATACGTCGACGACCCCGCCGAGGGCCTGCGCAACGCCGTCGCCGCCCTGCGGCCCGAGGGCGTGCTCAGCCTGCTCGCCGCCGGTCTGGGCGGCGCGGTGCTCGCCCGGGCCCTGGCCGGCCGCTTCACCGAGGCCCGGCACGCCCTCGAGGATGCCGAGGGGCGCTGGGGCGAGGGCGATCCCGTGCCGCGCCGCTTCACCGCCGAGCAGCTCACCGGGCTCGCCGAGGGCGCCGGGCTGACCGTGCGGGCCGTGCACGGTGTACGGGTCTTCGCGGACCTGGTGCCCGGTGTGCTCGTCGACACCGAACCCGGTGCCCTGGACGCCCTGCTGAAGCTGGAGGCGGCCGCGGCCGAGCTGCCCGCCTTCCACTCCGTGGCCACGCAGATCCACGTGCTCGGCGAGACGGCGGGCGGCACCGCCGACGCCTGAGCCGGACGGGCCCTCCGCGGAGGGCCCGACGGCCCGGGATGGAGTGCGCCACAGGCCCCCCGAAGCGGCTTTTCGGACCGTATGATCGAAGGAGACCGTCCGGCATGACGGGTCCGCGGCCGGGGAATGGACACCTCAGCGGGCCGGGTCCGCCGTGGTGGACCAGGTTGGCCAATTGGCGCAGAGGGGCGGGTTTCACGGGGGCGATTCCCTGCCTATCCTGGAAGACCCCCCGGGTCGCCCCGGCGACTGCACGATGAGGAGGACTCCGTGCCGCTCTCGGAGCACGAGCAGCGCATGCTCGAGCAGATGGAGCGAGCGTTGTACGCCGAAGATCCCAAATTCGCGTCGGCGCTCGAGGGAGCCGGGCTGCGCACGTACACCCGGCGGCGGGTCTACCAGGCCGTCGCGGGATTCCTCGTCGGCGTCGCGCTCCTGATGGCGGGCGTCATCGTCCCGTACTACTGGGTCAGCGTGGTGGGCTTCCTGGTGATGCTGGCCTGCGCACTGCTGGCCGTCACCGGCTGGCGCAAGGCGCCCAAGCCGGGGGAGCACCCCGTCGGCGGCCCGCACGGGCGCCGTCCTGCCCGGCCCAAGCGGTCCATGATGGACCGCATCGAGGAGCGCTGGCAGCGCCGCCGCGACGAGCAGGGGCACTGAGCTGCCGGGGATCGGCGTCCGGGGCGGCGGAAGCGCGGGGCCGCGAGGGCGGTGCGCACCGCACGCAAGGCCCTGAGCCGCCGGACCCGCGCCGCGCCCGGACGACGTACCGAGGGGCCGACCACCGCGATCAGCGTGGTCGGCCCCTCGCTGTGCGTCCGGCAGGGATTCTGGGTCCGGGAGGGAGCCTCCGGCGGCCACGGCCGAGCGCTCCGGGAGAGCGGTCGCGGCCGAGCGAGGCCGGCCGAGCGGTCGCGGCCGGCGGTCCGGGCGAGCGATGCACGACCGGGCCATTCCGGCCGGGCGAGCCGTCACGGCCGAGCGGTCGCGGCCGGGCAGCAGGCCCCTGCGGCTGTGGTGCGGTCTGCCTGCGGAGACGCTCAGCCCTCCTGCCGTGACGGTCCGTGCGCGGACGGCCTGCGCAGGACCGGGCGGAGCGCTGCCGCGCGGGACCTCGCCGCCGCCCACCGCTCGGCGAACGCCCAGGCCAGCCGGGAGGCCGACCGGGGTGCCAGCAGGGCCCGCAACCGCGTGCGCCGGGACGCGGTGGCGCGCAGACCCTCGGTGACCCGGCGGACGTCCGCGGCCAGCCCCGCCACCGGGCGCGGCCGCGGCGCGTACAGCGCCTGCTCCACGGCTCCGGCGACCCGGTGCACCGACGCGGCGGCCTCCGGATCCAGCCGGCCCAGGCGCACCAGCCGCGCCGCCGTCTGCCGCGGCGTCTGCGACTCCTCCGGCCGGATACCGAAGTCCCAGGCCGTGTCGGTGAGTTCCTGCCACACGGCCAGGGTGTGCGGCACCGCGTCCCGCTCCCCGCGGCCGTGCGCACCGAGCCGGACGGACCGCATCCGCCTGCGCCACAGCGACGGCGACAGCGGCAGCAGCAGGACGAGCAGCGCCGCCACGGCCCCCGCGGCGATCGTGAACGGCCGCGGGCCGTCGTCGGAGGGACCCGCCACGGACTGCGCGGACGGCGTCGGGCACTCCTGAAGCCGCCGCAGCTCGGGCGGGCAGCCGGTGGTCGCCGAAGGTGCCGCGCTCGGCGCGGTGCTCGCCTGCGCGGAGGGCACCGCCGGATCCGGCAGCGCGGCGCCGGGCTCCTCCGACCGGGTGTACGACGGGGTGGTGCCGCGGGTCGGCGTCGGCTCGAAACGGGTCCAGCCCACGCCCTCGAAGTACAGCTCGGGCCAGGCGTGCGCGTCCTTCAGGCCCACAGCGATCGTGCCGTCGCCCTGCACCGTGCCCGGGGCGAACCCCACCGCCACCCGGGCGGGGATGCCCAGGGTGCGGGCCATCGCGGCCATCGCGAAGGAGAAGTGGACGCAGAAGCCCCGCTTGTCCCGCAGGAACCGGGTAATCGCCTGCGGACCGGTGCCCACCTCCACCTGGGTGTCGTACTGGAAGCCGCCGTCGAGGGCGAACCAGTTCTGCAGCGCCACCGCCTGCTCGTAATGGTTCGCGGCGCCCTCGGTGACCCGGCGCGCCGTGGCCGCCACATCGGCCGGCAGCGTCCTGGGCACCTCGGTGTACTCGTGCACCAGCGCCGGTGCCGGGTCGGGGGCGGTGGCCAGCTGCTCGGTCGTCGGCAGCACCTGCAGGCTCCTGACCTGGTACGTCAGCCCGCGTGTGGTCTGGCCGTGGTCGCCCACCAGCGTCATGCCCACCGGTTCGTAGCGCCAGCTGCCGCGGATGTGCACACCGCTCGGCGGGTAGGGCATCGGCAGCCAGTTCTGGGCGTACCAGTCCGCCGCCGAGATCGTCGTGGTGATCTCCGCCCGCGGGACGTCGGCGGACAGTCCGGCGGGCGTGGGCAGCGGGTCGGGCACGTCGACGATGTGCCGCCGGGACGGCTTCCAGGTGGTGCCGTCGAAGTCGTCCAGCGACACGATCCGCACATACAGGTCCGAGGTGTCCCGGGCGTCGGTGCGCAGGGTGAGCACCGTGCGGTCCTCGTCGACGTTCAGGCTGTCGCGCAGCGAGACCAGCGGATTGACCGCGGAGATCGTGCCGCCGTCCCCGGGACCGGCGCCGGTGCGGGAGGGGTCCAGCAGGCCGTGCCGCATTTCCGGCAGGGCCAGCGGCACCACCAGGGCCACGCCCAGCGCGACCACGCCGATCCGGCGCCCCGTGCGCACCGGCGCCACCGCGGAGCCGCGCTCGCCGCGCGGCGACCTGACCGCCCCGGTGAACACCCGGCCCCACTGCGACAGCCGGTCGCGGCCCTCGGCCAGGAGCAGCATCAGATACCCGGCCGCCGCGAGCAGGAACCACAGCCGGCCGGCGCCCCCGTCGGCCAGCCCCGCCGCCACCGAGTACAGGGCCAGCAGGGGCAGACCCGCGGTGGCCGCGCTGCGCAGGGTCACCGCGAGGGCGTCCACGATCAGCCCGATCAGCAGCACCCCGGCGACCAGCAGCAGCCGGATGCCGTCCGTCAGCGGCGCCGGGGTGGTGTACCGGCCGACGTCCTGTGCGCCCTGGCGCACCAGGTCGGCCAGGTGCCGGAAGGCCTCCGGGCCCGGCACCAGCCCGGCCGGTGCCTGCTGCCGGGCGAACACCAGGATCAGCAGCTCCAGGGTGACCACCACCTGGGCCGCCACGGTCAGCGGCCGGGCCAGCGGCACCCGCCGGGCCGCCGCACCCACCGCCGACTGCACCGCCAGCAGCGCAGCGACCTGCACGATCCAGGTCGCAGGGGACACCAGCGGCAGCAGCGCGCACGCCGTCAGCAGCGTGGCCGTCCACGCGCACAGCGCCAGACGTGTCCGTCCGCTCATGACCGCCCCCCACGCACATCCGCACCGCCCGTCCGGCCCACCGGGCGGGCGGGGAGGGCCGGTGCGTCCACCGTCCGGCTCATGGCCGCTTCCTCTCCTGGGCCGCCGCGCCGGCCACCGGGTGCGTGCCGGGGAGCGTGCCGCCGTGCGCCCCGGCACCCGCGCCGCCCGCCGGGAGCGGACCGGACCCGGTCCCGGTCCGTTCCCGGTCCGCCTGCCGCCACACCTCGGACAGCGCGGCCCCGCGCGGCACGCTCACCACCGTCCAGCCCGCGTCCCGCAGCATCCCCAGCCGCTCCTGCAGCCCCTCCACCGGTCCCGACGCACCGGGCCGGGGCTGCCAGACCTCGCTGTCCAGGACGAACGCGACCGCGCCGCCGCTGCGCCGGCGCATCCGGGCGGCCACCGCGGCCTGCGCCTCGTCCAGATCGCCGAGAAACGCCACGAGCAGCCCCTCGTCTCCCCCGCGCAGCACGTCGTAGGCGCGCGACAGGCCCGCACCGTCGGAGTGGTCGATCACGGCGAGGGTGTCCATCATCAGCCCGGCCGCGTCCGCCGACTCCTGGCCCGTCCCGGTCGCCGTGAACCCGTCGCCGCCCTCGCCCGGCACCGTGCTGCCAGTGTCGGTCAGCAGCCGCACCGAGTAGCCCCGCTGCAGCATGTGCACCATGACGGAGGCCGCGCCCGAGACGGCCCACTCGAAGGCCGAGTCCGGGCCGGACCCGCGATAGGCGCGGGCCCGGGTGTCCAGCAGGACCGTGCAGCGGGCCCGGTGCGGCTGCTCCTCACGGCGCACCATCAGCTCGCCGTGCCGGGCGGTGGAACGCCAGTGCACCCGGCGCAGATCGTCGCCGTAGCGGTAGCCGCGCGGGATCACGTCGTCCTCGCCGGCGAGCGCCGGGGCGCGCTGCCGGCCGTCGCCGTACCCGGTGGCCTCGCCGGCCAGCCGCACCGGCGGCAGCGGCTCCACCCGCGGGGTCACGGTGAGCGTGTCGGACGCGGAGAACGAGCGGGTCAGCTCGCACATCCCGAACGGGTCGGACAGGCGCAGCTGCAGCGGGCCCAGCGGATACCGGCCGCGCAGATCCGAGCGGACCCGGTAGGACACCTCGCGGCGGCCCCCCGGCTCGATCCGGTCCAGCACGAACCGCGGCCGGGGCCCGAGCACGTACGGCACCCGGTCCTGGAGCAGCAGCAGACCGGTGGGCAGCCGGGAGACGTTGTCCATCCGCAGATGCACCCGGGCCTCGGCGCCGGCCGGCACCCGGGCCGGGGTGAGCCGGCGGCTGCCGGAGACCCGGTAGCGGGTGCGGTACAGCACCGTGGCGCACAGCAACGGCAGCACCGCCAGCAGCAGCCCGACCCGCAGCAGATCGGGCTGGCCGAGGACGTAGGCGCACACGGCGGCCGCGATGCCCGCTGCCAGGAACGAGCGGCCACGGGTGGTCAGGCCGGCCAGGGCGACGCGGACGCCGCCCTGCTCGTCACCGCCCGTGCGTGCGGCCTCCGCGTCGCTCATCACAGACCCCGCGACCGCCGGCCGGACTGCGCCATCCGGCCGCCCGACCCGAGCCCGCCGGCCTGCTGCGGCGCCGCGGGCACCGGGGTCTGCCGGACGATCTCCTGCACGACCTGTTCCGCGGTGCGCCGGTTCAGCTGGGCCTGTGCGGTGGGCAGCAGCCGGTGGGCCAGGACCGGGACGGCCAGGGCCTGCACGTCGTCCGGCAGGGCGTAGTCCCGGCCGCCGAGGGCCGCGGCCGCCTTCGCCGCACGCAGCAGATGCAGCGTCGCGCGCGGCGAGGCGCCGAGTCTGAGGTCCGGGTGGGTGCGGGTGGCGCCGACCAGGTCCACCGCGTATCTGCGCACCGGTTCGGCGACGTGCACGCCGCGCACCGCCTCGATCAGCTTGACCACCTCGTGCGCGTGCGCGACGGGCTCGAGGTCGTCCAGCGGGCTGACCCCGCCGTGCACGTCCAGCATCCGCAGCTCGGCCTCCGGATGCGGGTAGCCGATGGACACCCGGGCCATGAACCGGTCCCGCTGGGCCTCGGGCAGCGGATAGGTGCCCTCCATCTCCACCGGGTTCTGCGTGGCCACCACCATGAAGGGGCTGGGTAGTTCGTAGGTCTGGCCGTCGATGGTGACCTGCCGCTCCTCCATCGACTCCAGCAGTGCGGACTGGGTCTTCGGCGAGGCGCGGTTGATCTCGTCGCCGATCACGATCTGTGCGAAGACGGCGCCGGGCTTGAACTCGAAGTCCCGGCGCTGCTGGTCCCAGACGGACACCCCGGTGATGTCCGAGGGCAGCAGGTCGGGCGTGAACTGGATGCGCCGCACCGAGCAGTCGACGGACCGCGCCAGCGCCTTGGCGAGCATCGTCTTGCCCACCCCGGGGACGTCCTCGATCAGCAGGTGGCCCTCGGCGAGCAGCACGGTCAGCGCCAGCCGCACGGCCTCGGGCTTGCCCTCGATCACTTTCTCCACCGATCTGCGCACCCGTTCCACGGTGGCGGTCAGATCGGTGAGATCGGCTCCGTCGTCATAGGTCGTCACCCGGCCCTCCTCGGCCCGTCCCCACGCCCGCAGGCGAGCAGGGGTCTCCCCAGTCTCCCGGGCCGGTTCCGCTGCGTCGCCGGCCCACCCCGAACACGGACGCCGCCTCGGAGAAGTTCCGCGCGACGTCACATCCCGCATTCTTGCCGCCGCCGCGGACGCGTGTCACTCGCCTGTGGACAACTGGCCGTCGTCCATCGGGTCTTATGACGGTCTGCTGATGGCATCGGCGGGCCGGCGTGCGATGGCATCGGCGGGCGGTGTGTGATGGCATCGGCGGGCCGCGCGCTGCGGCCCTCACCGGCGTCCTGCCCGGCGCGGCTCCGCCCGGCCCACCGGTGTCCCGCCCGGCGCGGACCCGCCCGTCCGGGTGCATCCGTTGCGCCGTCCGGGTCGCAGGACACCCGCCCGGACGACGCGCAGGCCGGTTGATTGACCGGGCGACACGGTGGACTAAAGTGACGCGAAGCGGGAGGCGCGGCCCTCCCTGCTGATCGCTTGACCCGGAGACCCCGCACATGCGGCAGCGGTCTCCCCACGTGCGCGGCGCGTACGTACGGCTCGGCCTCCACCCGCTCCGGCCGGCTGACGCTTCGGGGCGCCGGCAGGTCCTCGACGTCCGTGAGCGGCCCGGGGACCGGGCGGTGCGTGCGGGACGCCGGACCTGAGAGGGCCTCTTGAGCAACAGCCGACACGTCCCCGTGATGCTCCAGCGGTGTCTGGACCTGCTGGCGCCCGCCCTGCAGCGGCCCGACGCGGTGGTCGTCGACTGCACCCTGGGCCTGGGCGGCCACAGCGAGGGACTGCTCACCCGCTTCCCCGAGGTCCGCCTGATCGGTCTCGACCGCGACAAGGAGGCGCTGCGTCTGGCCGGCGAGCGGCTGGCCCCCTTCGGCGAGCGGGCGACCCTGGTGCACGCCGTCTACGACGAGCTGCCCGAGGTGCTGCGGCGCCTCGGCGTCCCGCGCGTCCAGGGCGTCCTGTTCGACCTCGGCGTGTCCTCCATGCAGCTCGACGAGGCCGACCGCGGCTTCGCCTACGCCCAGGACGCCCCCCTGGACATGCGCATGGACCAGTCCACCGGCATCAGCGCCGCCGAGGTCCTCAACACCTATCCGCCCGGCGAACTGGTGCGCATCCTGCGGGCCTACGGCGAGGAGAAGCAGGCCAAGCGGATCGTGGCCGCGATCGTCCGCGAGCGCGAGAAGGAGCCGTTCACCACCAGCGCCCGCCTGGTGCAGCTGATCCGCGACGCGCTGCCCCAGGCCGCCAAGCGCACCGGGGGCAACCCGGCCAAGCGCACCTTCCAGGCCCTGCGCATCGAGGTCAACGGCGAACTCGCCGTGCTCGAACGGGCCATTCCGGCCGCGGTGAAGGCGCTCGACGTCGGCGGCCGGATCGCCGTCCTGTCGTACCACTCGCTCGAAGACCGCCTGGTCAAACAGGTGTTCGCGGCCGGTGCCGCCTCCACCGCGCCGCCCGGGCTGCCCGTCGTCCCCGAGCGCTATCAGCCCCGGCTCAAGCTGCTCACCCGCGGTGCCGAACTTCCCACCGAGGAGGAGATCGCCGAGAACCGGCGCGCCGCACCGGCACGCCTGCGCGGGGCCGAGCGCATCAGGGAGGACGTCGAGTGAGACAGGGGGAGCGGTGAGCAGAAGACCCGAACTGCGCGGCCGGGCCGCCCGGCTGGCACGGATGTTCCCGGCCGGGCGCCGGCAGGCCGCCCGCACGCCCTTCGTCCTCCTCGTGGTGCTGCTCCTCGGCGGCGGCCTGATCGGGCTGCTGGTGCTGAACTCGGCGCTCAGCGCGGGCGCGTTCCAGCGCGACGACCTGCAGCGGGACACCAAGAACCTCACCGACGAGGAACAGGCCCTGCAGCGGGACATCGACTCCTACTCCGCCCCCGACGCCCTGGAGCGCCGCGCCCGCGAGCTGGGCATGGTGCCCGGCGGCGACCCGGCGTTCCTCGACCCCGACGGCACCGTCAAGGGCGTCCCCTCGCCCGCCGCCCGGCAGTCCTCGGCCGACGGCGTGCCGCTGTCGGTGCGCCCGCCCGAGGCGCTCACGGCCCCGCCGTCCTGGACGGACACCGGCACGTCCGGCACCTCGGACCCGGGAGCGGTGCCGGAGCTGCAGGGCGTGGCGGAGCTGACGCCCTCCGACCAGGCCGATCCGGCCGGCCCGCCCGGCCCGGACACCCCCGACGTCCCCGGGCCGCACTCCGCCCCGTCCGCTCCGCCCCAGCCCGTCCCGACCACGACCCCCGGCAGGTGAGCCACGTGACCGACAGGCAACCGCCGCGCCGCCGCGTGCCCGGGCCCGCCCGGCCCGCCCGGCCGGCGAGCCGCCCGCGTCCCCGCACCGGCTCCCGCCCGGCCCGCCGCCCCAGCTCCACCTGGCGTCCGCCGCCCGTGCGGGTGCTGCACCTGGGCAGCCCCCGCCCGCGGCTGCGCATGGTCGGCGTGGCGCTGACGCTGGTCATGGCCGTCTTCGCGGTGCGACTGCTGCAGGTGCAGGCCATCGACGCCAGCGCGTACGCCGCCAAGGCCGACGCGAACCGCTACGTGGTGCACACCATCGCCGCCGAGCGCGGCGTCATCACCGACCGCAACGGCGTCACCCTGGCCGCCAGCGTCGACGCGGAGAACATCACGGCCGACCCGACCATGTTCACGCGCGAGCAGCTGAAGATCGACGACGGGCCGGAGCAGGCCGCCGCGCTGCTCGCCCCGATCCTCGGCCTGGACCAGGAGGCGCTCGCCGACAAGCTGCGCACCCCGAACACCCGGTACGTGCTGCTGGCCGCCCGGCAGACCCCGCAGGTGTGGAAGCAGATCAAGGACCTGAAGACCACCCTGGCGAAGAAGGCGCAGACCGACCGCACGACCGTCAACGTCCTCGCCGGCGTCTTCTCCGAGCCGAGCAGCAAACGCGTCTACCCGGCCGGCGACCTCGCCGCCGCGGTGCTGGGCTGGGTCGACGCCTCCGGAAAGGGCGGCGGCGGCATCGAGCAGCAGTGGAACAAGGAGCTGTCCGGCAAGCCCGGCAAGGTCCGCTACGCCCAGTCCGGCGGCCGTGAGGTCCCCACCGCGGGCTCCACCGAGACACCCGCGGTGCCCGGCTCGGACGTCGAGCTGACCATCGACCGCGACATCCAGTGGGCCGCGCAGAACGCCATCACCGAGCAGGTGCGCGCCTCGCAGGCGGACCGCGGCTATGTGATCGTCCAGGACACGCGCACCGGCGAGATCCTCGCCATGGCCCAGTCCCCGGGCTTCGACCCCAACGACCTCGCCCACGCCGACCCGAACGCCCTCGGCAACGCCGCCGTCCAGGACGCCTACGAGCCCGGCTCCACCGCCAAGCTCATGTCCATGGCCGCGGTGCTGGAGGAGCACAAGGCCACCCCGCTCACCCACGTCGTGGTGCCCAACCGGCTGCACCGGGGCGACCGGCTCTTCCAGGACGACGTCGACCACGACACCTGGTACCTCACCCTCAACGGGGTGCTCGCCAAGTCCAGCAACATCGGCACGATCCTGGCCACCGGGCAGCTCGGCAGGACCCAGGCCGAGGCCAACCGGGTCCTCTACTCCTACCTGCGCAAGTTCGGGATCGGCGAGTACACCGGCATCGACTTCCCCGGCGAGACCAAGGGCATCCTGGCGCCGCCCGAGAAGTGGTCCACCTCGCAGCAGTACACGATCCCCTTCGGCCAGGGCTTCTCGATCAACGCGCTGCAGGCGGCGTCCATCTACTCGACGATCGCCAACGGAGGGGTAAGGATCCAGCCGACCCTGGTGCGCGGCATCAAGGGTCCCGACGGCCGTTTCGAGCCCGCTCCGAAGCCCGAGAAGACCCGGGTCGTGAGCGAGAAGACCGCCACCGAGCTGGCCCAGATGCTGGAGTCCGTCGTGGACGACGAGCAGGGCACCGGCTTGAAGGCACGCATCCCCGGCTACCGCGTCGCGGGCAAGACCGGCACGGCCAACCGAGTGGATCCGGCCACCGGCCGCTACCGCGGCTACACCTCGTCCTTCGCCGGCTTCGCCCCGGCCGACAAGCCCCGCGTCACTGTCTACTGCGCCATCCAGAACGCCACCAAGGGCAGCTACTTCGGCGGTCAGATCTGCGGACCGATCTACAAGAAGGTCATGGAGTTCGCGTTGAAGACGCTCCAGGTGCCGCCGACCGGCACCCGGCCCGCGAACCTGCCCGTCGACTTCAAGCCATGAGCACATGGTGCGGGTCGCGACCCTGCGGCCCGCACCGCCCACCGTCCCCCGGTGCCCGGCACCCCTCGCACAGAACCACCAGGAACGAGTCCGTGACCACGATCACCCCCGATCCCGGGAACCATTCCGCGCCCCGGCCCTCGCTTCGCCCGCAGGCCGCCGCGCCCGGTACGCTCACCGCCGTGCCACACGCTGATCAGACCCGAACCACCCGGACAGGCGATTCCGTGACGTATCCGGGACCGCCCCGGCCGGCTCAGGTCGCCGCCACCTCGCTGGCGGACCTCGCCGGTCAGCTGGGTGTCGAGCCGCCGGACGGCGCCGCCGAGGTCACGGGCATCACCCACGACTCGCGCGCCGTACGCCCCGGCGACCTGTACGCCGCCCTGCCCGGAGCCCGCGCGCACGGCGCCGACTTCGTCACCCAGGCGGCGGGCCTCGGCGCGGCCGCCGTGCTCACCGACCCGGCCGGCGCCGAACGCGCCGCCGCCACCGGCCTGCCCGTGCTGGTGGTGGACGACCCGCGCGCCCGCATGGGCGAGCTGGCCGCCACCGTCTACGGCCGGCCCGGCCGCGATCTGCTGCAGATCGGCATCACCGGCACCTCCGGCAAGACCACCACCGCCTACCTCGTCGAGGGCGGCCTGAAGACGGTCCGGCGCACCGGCCTGATCGGCACCGTGGAGATGCGCGTCGGCGACGAGCGCATCAAGTCCGAGCGCACCACCCCCGAGGCCACCGACCTGCAGGCCCTGTTCGCCGTGATGCGCGAGCGCGGGGTCGAGGCGGTCGCCATGGAGGTCTCCAGCCACGCCCTGGTGCTCGGCCGGGTCGACGGCTGCGTCTTCGACGTCGCGGTCTTCACCAACCTCAGCCCGGAGCACATGGAGTTCCACTCCGGCATGGAGGACTACTTCCAGGCCAAGGCGCAGCTGTTCACACCGCGGCGCAGCCGTCTGGGCGTGATCAACCTCGACGACGAGTACGGCCGGCGGCTCGCCCGGCAGGCCACGGTCCCCGTCGTCACCTACTCGGCGGAGGGCCACCCGGACGCCGACTGGCGCGCCCAGGACGTGGAGGTCGGCCCGCTGGAGTCCACTTTCACCGTGCTCGGCCCCGAGGGGCAGCGGATCGCGGCGCGCTCGCCGCTGCCGGGCCCGTTCAACGTGGCCAACACCCTCGCCGCCGTCGTGGCCCTGGCCGCCGCGGGCCTGGACCCGCAGACGGCCGCCGACGGCGTCGCGGCGGTGCCCGGCGTCCCCGGCCGGCTGGAACGGGTCGACGCCGGACAGCCCTACCTCGCCGTCGTGGACTACGCGCACAAGACCGACGCCGTGGAGTCCGTGCTCAAGGCCCTGCGCAAGGTCACCAAGGGCCGGCTGCACGTGGTGCTCGGCTGCGGCGGCGACCGCGACCGGACCAAGCGCGGCCCCATGGGCGCCGCCGCGGCCCGCCTCGCCGACACCGCCGTACTGACCTCCGACAACCCCCGCTCCGAGGACCCGCTCGCGATCCTCGCGGCCATGCTCCAGGGCGCCGCCACGGTGCCCGCGCACGAGCGCGGGGAGGTGCTCCTGTTCGAGGACCGTGCCGCCGCGATCGCCGCCGCCGTGGGCCGTGCGCACCCCGGCGACACCGTGCTGGTCGCGGGCAAGGGCCACGAACAGGGCCAGGACATCGCCGGCGTGGTCCGTCCCTTCGACGACCGCCAGGTGCTTCGCGAAGCAATCCAGAACACCCAGGGATGAAAATCCGGAAGACCCAGGGGAAGAACTTGTGATCGCCCTCTCCCTCGCCGAGATCGCAGATGTCGTCGGCGGGCAGACGCACGACATACCGGATCCGTCCGTGAAGGTCACCGGACCCGTCGTCCGGGACTCCCGCGAGGCGGTGCCCGGCAGTCTGTTCGTCGCCTTCGTCGGCGAACGCGTCGACGGCCACGACTTCGCCGCCGCCGTGATCGAGGCGGGCGCCGTCGCCGTACTGGCGTCCCGTCCCGTCGGTGTGCCCGCGATCGTCGTCGACGACGTCCAGGCCGCCCTCGGCGCCCTCGCCCGCCATGTCGTCGCCCGGCTCGGCGCGACGCTGGTGGGACTGACCGGCTCCGCCGGCAAGACCAGCACCAAGGACCTCATCGCCCAGGTGCTGCGGCGCACGGCACCGACCGTGTTCACGCCCGGCTCGCTCAACAACGAGATCGGGCTGCCGCTGACCGCCCTGAGCGCCACCGAGGAGACCCGGTTCCTCGTGCTGGAGATGGGTGCCCGCGGCCTCGGGCACATCCGCTACCTCACCGGGCTGACCCCGCCGCGCATCGGCGTGGTGCTCAACGTGGGCAGCGCCCACGTCGGCGAGTTCGGCGGCCGCGAGCAGATCGCCCGGGCCAAGGGCGAGCTGGTGGAGAGCCTGCCCGCCGCCGAGGACGGCGGCGTCGCGGTGCTCAACGCCGACGACCCGCTGGTGAAGGCCATGGCCTCCCGTACGAAGGCGAAGGTGCTCTATTTCGGAGAGTCCGACGAAGCGGACGTTCGCGCCGAGAACGTGAGACTCACGGACAGCGGGCAGCCCGTTTTCCGGCTTCACACACCCTCCGGTGCATCCGATGTGACCATGCGCCTGTACGGTGAGCACCACGTGTCGAACGCGCTCGCCGCGGCCGCCGTCGCCCATGAGCTGGGCATGTCCGCGGAAGAGATCGCCACCGCGCTCTCCGAGGCGGAGTCCCTCTCCCGGTGGCGCATGGAGGTCGTCGAGCGCCCGGACGGCGTGACCATCGTCAACGACGCCTACAACGCCAACCCCGAGTCCATGCGGGCCGCGCTGCGCGCGCTGGTGGCCATGGGCCGCGGACGGCGGACGTGGGCGGTGCTCGGCCCGATGGCCGAGCTGGGGGACGAGGCGCTCGCCGAGCACGACGCGGTCGGACGGCTGGCCGTCCGGCTCAACGTCAGCAAGCTCGTCGCGGTCGGGGGCAGGGAAGCGTCCTGGCTGCAACTGGGCGCATACAACGAGGGTTCGTGGGGTGAGGAGTCGGTGCACGTGTCCGACGCACAGGCGGCGGTCGACCTGTTGCGCAGCGAGTTGCGCCCGGGGGACGTGGTGCTCGTGAAGGCGTCCCGTGCGGTCGGTCTGGAGAGCGTCGCCGAGGCGCTGCTGCAGGCCGGGACCGAGGGTGAGGTCGCCGCCCGATGAACCAGATTCTCTTCGCGGGCGTCATCGGGCTCTTTCTGACCCTGATCGGCACCCCCTTGCTGATCAAACTCCTGGCCCGCAAGGGCTACGGCCAGTACATCCGCGACGACGGACCGCGCGAGCACGCCAGCAAGCGCGGTACGCCGACCATGGGCGGCATCGCCTTCATCCTGGCCACGGTCGCCGCCTACTTCCTGGCCAAGGTGATCACCGGGCAGCCCCCGCGCTTCTCGGGTCTGCTGGTGCTCGGCCTCATGGTCGGCATGGGCATGGTCGGCTTCCTGGACGACTACATCAAGATCGTCAAGCGTCGTTCGCTGGGTCTGCGGGCCAAGGCGAAGATGGCCGGCCAGCTGATCGTCGGCATCGCCTTCGCGGTGCTGTCGCTGCAGTTCGCCGACAACCGGGGCAACACGCCCGCCTCCACCAAGCTGTCGTTCATCACCGACTTCGGGTGGTCGATCGGCCCGGTGCTGTTCGTGGTCTGGGCGCTGTTCATGATCCTGGCCATGTCGAACGGCGTGAACCTCACCGACGGTCTGGACGGCCTGGCCACCGGCGCCTCCGTCCTGGTCTTCGGCGCCTACACCTTCATCGGCGTCTGGCAGTACCAGGAGTCCTGCGCCAACGCCATGACGCTGACCAACCCGGGCGCCTGCTACGAGGTGCGCGACCCGCTCGACCTCGCGATCGTGTCCTCCGCGCTCATGGGTGCCTGCCTCGGCTTCCTGTGGTGGAACACCTCGCCGGCGAAGATCTTCATGGGTGACACCGGTTCGCTCGCGCTCGGCGGTGTGCTGGCGGGCCTGGCCATCTGCTCCCGCACCGAGCTGCTGCTCGCGCTGCTGGGCGGCCTGTTCGTCCTCATCACCATGTCGGTGATCATCCAGGTCGGCTCCTTCCGCCTGACCGGCAAGCGTGTCTTCCGGATGGCGCCCCTGCAGCACCACTTCGAACTCAAGGGCTGGTCCGAAGTGCTCGTGGTGGTCCGTTTCTGGATCATCCAGGGCATCTGTGTCATCGTCGGGCTCGGCATCTTCTACGCGGGATGGGCAGCGGACAAGTGACCGACTGGCAGGGAAAGAACGTCACCGTCGCCGGGCTCGGCGTCTCCGGGGTCCCGGCGGCCAAGGTCCTGCACGGCCTGGGCGCGCGGGTCACCGTCGTCAACGACGGCGACGACGAGCGCGCCCGGGCGCAGGCCGAAAAGCTCCAGGCCCTGGGGATCGCCGTCCGCCTCGGCGACGGGGACTCCCTGCCCGACGGCACCGAGCTGATCGTCACCGCCCCCGGCTGGAAGCCGGACAAGGCGCTGTTCCGCGCCGCCGAGAAGGCGGACGTCCCCGTCTGGGGCGACGTGGAACTCGCCTGGCGGCTGCGCGATCACGGCGGCCGCACGCCCGCCCCGTGGCTCGCGGTCACCGGCACCAACGGCAAGACCACCACGGTGCAGATGCTCGCCTCCATCCTGAAGGCGGCGGGCCTGCGCACGGCCGCCGTCGGCAACATCGGCGTCTCGCTGCTGGACGCCGTCCTCGGCGAGGAGACCTACGACGTCCTCGCCGTCGAACTGTCCAGCTACCAGCTGCACTGGGCGCCGTCGCTGCGGGCGCACTCGGCCGCGGTCCTCAACCTCGCACCGGACCACCTGGACTGGCACGGCTCCATGGAGGCCTACGCGGCCGACAAGGGCCGTATCTACGAGGGCAACCGGATCGCCTGCGTCTACAACGCGGCGGACAAGGCCACCGAGGACCTGGTCCGCGAGGCCGACGTGGAGGAGGGCTGCTGGGCGATCGGCTTCACGCTGGGCACCCCGGCGCCCTCCCAACTCGGCGTCGTGGACGGCATCCTGGTCGACCGCGCCTTCGTGCCGAACCGGCAGAAGAACGCCCAGGAGCTGGCCGAGGTGGCGGACATCCGGCCGCCGGCCCCGCACAACATCGCCAACGCCCTTGCCGCGGCGGCCCTCGCCCGGGCCTACGGCGTGCCCGCCGCGGCCGTGCGCGAGGGGCTGCGGGCCTTCACGCCCGACGCGCACCGCATCGCGCACGTCGCCGACCTCGACGGCGTCGCCTACGTCGACGACTCCAAGGCCACCAACACCCACGCGGCACAGGCCTCGTTGGCGTCGTACGAGTCGATCGTATGGATCGCAGGGGGGCTGGCGAAGGGCGCGACCTTCGACGAACTGGTCGCCGGCGCGGCCGGACGGCTGCGCGGCGTGGTGCTGATCGGTGCCGATCGCGGTCTGATCCGGGACGCCCTGGCGCGACACGCGCCGGAAGTACCCGTCGTCGACCTCGACCGGACCGACACTGGGGCGATGCTCCAGGCCGTCCAGGAGGCGAAGCGGCTGGCCCGCGCGGGGGACACCGTGCTCCTCGCCCCGGCCTGCGCCTCCATGGACATGTTCGTCAACTACAACCAGCGCGGTGACGCGTTCGCGGCTGCCGTTCGCGAACTCGCCGCCCGCTGACCCCGGCCGCCCCCGCTGCCGGGCGACCTTGGGAGGGACGCGTGGGACCCGCCAGCCGAGCCCCTGTCCGCCGGGGCACTGCACCGGTGCGGCCGACGGACCGCGGAGGCGCATGTGGCCGCTAGCTCCGCAGGCCGCACCGGCCGTCCGCCCGTGCAGCGCGCCGCCCGGCGGCCCGCCGTGGCCCGGGTGGTGCGCGACAACCCCGTGCGCACCCTCGTCACCCGGGCCCGCAAGGCCTGGGACCGGCCGCTGACCGCCTACTACGTGCTGGCCGGCGGCAGTGCGCTGATCCTGGTGCTCGGCCTGGTGAT
Organism: Streptomyces thermoviolaceus; assembly: GCF_045209695.1. NCBI lineage: Bacteria > Bacillati > Actinomycetota > Actinomycetes > Kitasatosporales > Streptomycetaceae > Streptomyces > Streptomyces thermoviolaceus. The sequence goes on from NZ_CP109280.1 coordinate 4,599,739, forward strand.
GGTGTACTCCGCCTCCCAGGTCACCGCGCTGCAGAAGGCGCTGCCCGGGTCGTACTTCTTCCGCAAGCAGCTGCTCGCCGCCGCCATCGGCACCGTGCTGCTGCTGGTGGCCGCCCGGATGCCGGTGAAGCTGCACCGGGCGCTGGCCTACCCGATCCTGGCGGGCGCGGTGTTCTTGATGGCGCTGGTGCAGGTCCCGGGGATAGGAGTGTCGGTCAACGGCAACCAGAACTGGATCTCGCTGGGCGGCTCCTTCCAGATCCAGCCCAGCGAGATCGGCAAGCTGGCCCTGGTGCTGTGGGGCGCCGACCTGATCGCCCGCAAGCAGGAGAAGCGGCTGCTGACGCAGTGGAAGCACATGCTGGTGCCGCTGGTCCCGGTCGCCTTCATGCTGCTCGGACTGATCATGCTGGGCGGCGACATGGGCACCGCGATCATCCTCACCGGCATCCTCTTCGGGCTGCTGTGGCTGGCGGGCGCGCCCACGCGCCTGTTCGTGGGCGTGCTCTCAATCGCCTCCCTGATCGGCCTGGTGCTCATCAAGACCAGCCCCAACCGGCTGGACCGGTTCGCCTGCGTCGGCTCCGACGACGTCACCAAGTGCTGGCAGGCGGTGCACGGCATCTACGCCCTCGCCTCCGGCGGACTGTTCGGCTCAGGGCTCGGCGCCAGTGTGGAAAAATGGGGGCAACTGCCCGAGGCCCACACCGACTTCATCTTCGCGATCACCGGTGAGGAACTGGGCCTCGCGGGGACGCTGTCGGTGCTCGCCCTGTTCGCGGCTCTAGGCTATGCGGGCATCCGCGTGGCCGGACGCACGGAGGACCCCTTCGTCAGGTACGCCGCGGGAGGCGTGACCACGTGGATCACCGTCCAGGCGGTGATCAACATCGGTGCGGTGCTCGGTCTGCTGCCGATCGCCGGCGTTCCGCTCCCGCTGTTCTCCTACGGAGGATCCGCCCTGCTGCCGACCATGTTCGCCATCGGGCTGCTGATCGCCTTCGCGCGGGACGAGCCCGCTGCGCGGGCAGCGCTTGCCATGCGGCAGCCGCGCTTTGGTAGAAAGCGCACGTCAGGCTCCGCGGCCGGACGCACGACCGGCCGGAAGCCCGGGCGCGGCTCCGGCCGGACACCGGGCCGGGCCTCCGCACGGGCCTCCGGCGGAAGCTCCGGCCGGGGAACGGGTCAGGGGTCCGGCCAGGGGCCTCGGAGATGGAACACGATGCGACGGCGTGCCTCGGCGGCGCGTCCGTCCGGAGAGCGGTGAATTTCGGTGCATGTCGTACTCGCCGGCGGAGGTACCGCGGGCCACATCGAGCCCGCGCTCGCCCTCGCGGACGCCCTGCGCAGGCAGGACCCGACCGTGGGCATCACGGCTCTGGGCACGGAGCGGGGACTGGAGACCCGGCTCGTCCCGGAGCGGGGCTACGAGCTCGCGCTGATCCCCGCGGTGCCACTGCCGCGCAAGCCCACGCCCGAACTGATCACCGTGCCGGGCCGGCTGCGCGGCACCATCAAGGCCGCCGAGCAGGTCCTGGAACGCACCAAGGCCGACGTGGTCGTCGGCTTCGGCGGCTATGTCGCCCTGCCCGGCTATCTCGCGGCCAAGCGGCTGGGGGTGCCCATCGTCGTCCACGAGGCCAACGCCCGCCCGGGCCTGGCCAACAAGATCGGCTCGCGCTACGCGAACCAGGTCGCCGTCTCCACCCCCGACAGCAAGCTGCGCAACGCCCGCTACATCGGCATCCCGCTGCGGCGCTCCATCGCCACCCTGGACCGCGCCGCCGTACGCCCCGAGGCGCGCGCGGCGTTCGGTCTGGACCCGAACCTGCCCACCCTGCTGGTCTCCGGCGGCTCCCAGGGCGCCCGCCGCCTCAACGAGGTGATCCAGCAGGTCGCCCCCCGGCTGCAGCAGGCCGGGATCCAGATCCTGCACGCGGTCGGCCCGAAGAACGAACTGCCGCAGGTGCAGCAGATGCCGGGAATGCCCCCCTACATCCCGGTAAGTTATCTGGACCGGATGGACCTCGCGTACGCCGCGGCCGACATGATGCTCTGCCGCGCGGGCGCGATGACCGTCGCCGAGCTCTCCGCCGTCGGACTCCCGGCCGCCTACGTCCCGCTGCCCATCGGCAACGGCGAACAGCGGCTCAATGCCCAGCCGGTGGTCAAGGCGGGCGGCGGACTGCTGGTCGACGACGCGGACCTGACGCCGCAGTGGGTCCAGGACAACGTCCTGCCCGTGCTCGCCGATCCGCACCGGCTGTACCAGATGTCCCGTGCCGCCAGCGAGTTCGGCCGCCGGGACGCCGACGAGCTGCTCGTCGGCATGGTGTACGAGGCCATCGCCTCGAAGCGTTAGGACCATGGGGACGAAGGGGCGCACAGCGTGGCCGGACCGACGACCGCCCGGCGCGGTCAACGCCAGCAGAAGTCGTCCGGCCGGCCCCTGCGTCTTCGCCGGCTGAGAAGGCCGAGCCCGCGGGCCGTCGTCCTCTCGGCACTGGGCGTCGTCCTGCTCGGCGCCGCCGTGCTGTGGCTGCTGTACGGCTCGCCGTGGCTCCGGGTGGAGCACGTGTCCGTGTCCGGCACCCGCGTCCTGACGACCGCTCAGGTGCGCGAGGCGGCGCAGGTGCCGTCCGGGGACCCGCTCGTCTCCGTCGACACCGGTGCCGTCGCGGACCGGGTGCGCCAGAGGCTGCCCCGGGTCGCCACGGTCGACGTCAGTCGTTCCTGGCCCCACGGAATCGATGTGAAAGTGGTCGAACGCACCGCGGTCATGGTGGAGAAAAAGGGCGGAAAGTTCGTCGAAGTGGACGCGCACGGCGTCCGCTTCGCGACGGTTTCCCGGGCGCCGGACTCGGTGCCGGTTCTGGAATTGTCCCTTTCCCGTTCTCCGTCGGCCGCGGCGAGCCTGCGGCGTTTCGGCGAGAGCCGGCTCGTGCGCGAGGCGGTCACGGTCGCCGGTGATCTGCCGGCCGCCGTCTCGCGCCAGGCCCGCACCGTCAAGGTCCGTACCTATGACGACATCTCGCTGGAGCTGACCGGAGGGCGGAGCGTCTCCTGGGGCAGCAGTGAGAAGGGACGTCAGAAGGCGCGTGCGCTCACCGCGTTGATGAAAGCCGCGCCGCACGCACGGCACTTCGACGTCAGCGTGCCCACCGCCCCGGCGTCATCGGGGAGTTGACGGTCCGTGGCGCACGCCAGCACCCTGGTTGGTCAGCGCTATGGCCGATCACATAGGGTGAAAAGAAAAACGGGAGGTTCGGCGTGTTCGTTGAACGGGCGCCGCTGGTCGACTTAGTGTCCTGTTCAGAGGACTCCAGGGAACAGGCACACTGGTAACCCTAAACTTCAGGGTTAGGGTTCGGGTCGGCGCTATGGACCGTCCCATTCGGCATCAGTCGTCGGATCGCGGCCACCGCGAGGCGACGACACGTAACTCGAGGCGAGAGGCCTTCGACGTGGCAGCACCGCAGAACTACCTCGCAGTCATCAAAGTCATCGGTGTCGGCGGCGGTGGTGTCAATGCCATCAACCGGATGATCGAGGTCGGTCTCAAGGGCGTCGAGTTCATCGCCATCAACACCGACGCGCAAGCTCTGTTGATGAGCGACGCCGACGTCAAGCTGGACGTCGGCCGTGAACTCACCCGCGGACTCGGCGCCGGCGCCAACCCGGCCGTCGGCCGCAAGGCCGCCGAGGACCACCGCGAGGAGATCGAGGAGGTCCTCAAGGGGGCCGACATGGTCTTCGTGACAGCCGGTGAAGGCGGCGGCACCGGCACCGGCGGCGCGCCGGTCGTGGCCAACATCGCGCGCTCGCTGGGCGCCCTCACCATCGGCGTGGTCACGCGCCCGTTCACCTTCGAAGGACGGCGCCGCGCGAACCAGGCCGAGGACGGCATCGCCGAGCTGCGCGAAGAGGTCGACACTCTCATCGTCATCCCCAACGACCGGCTGCTGTCCATCTCGGACCGCCAGGTCAGCGTGCTCGACGCGTTCAAGTCCGCGGACCAGGTGCTGCTGTCCGGTGTGCAGGGCATCACCGACCTGATCACCACCCCCGGCCTGATCAACCTGGACTTCGCCGATGTGAAGTCGGTCATGTCCGAGGCCGGTTCGGCCCTGATGGGCATCGGCTCGGCCCGCGGCGACGACCGCGCGGTGGCCGCGGCCGAGATGGCGATCTCCTCGCCGCTGCTGGAAGCCTCCATCGACGGCGCCCGCGGCGTGCTGCTGTCCATCTCCGGCGGCTCCGATCTCGGTCTGTTCGAGATCAACGAGGCCGCCCAGCTGGTCAGCGAGGCCGCCCACCCCGAGGCCAACATCATCTTCGGCGCGGTCATCGACGACGCGCTCGGCGACGAGGTCCGGGTGACCGTGATCGCGGCCGGCTTCGACGGCGGACAGCCGCCGGCCCGCCGCGACAACGTCCTCGGATCCTCCTCCGCCACCACCCCCGCGCCCCGCCGCGAGGAGCCGGCGCCGATCCGCCAGCCGGAGTCCCGGCCGACGTTCGGTGCGCTGGGCAGCGTGACGCCGAAGGAGGAGCCGGAGCCCGCCGCCCCCGAGCCGGTCCACGACATCCCGGCCCCGGCCGCCCCGCCCATCCCGCCGGCGCCCCGGACCTACTCGGACAGCGCGGCCGAGGAACTGGACGTCCCGGACTTCCTCAAGTGATAGGCCGACGCGAGACCGTGAACGGCGCGCACTTCGCCTTCACCGACCGGTGGGGCGGGGTGAGCGCCGTTCCGTACGAGGAGCTGAATCTCGGCGGCGCGGTCGGTGACGACCCCGACGCCGTGCGCGCCAACCGGGAACGGGCCGCGCAGGCCCTCGGGCTCGACCCGGCCCGCGTGGTGTGGATGAACCAGGTGCACGGCGCGGACGTCGCGGTCGTGGACGGACCGTGGGACACCGCTCAGATCCCGCAGGTCGACGCGATCGTCACCGCCCGGCGCGGACTCGCCCTGGCGGTGCTGACCGCCGACTGCGTCCCGGTGCTGCTCGCCGACCCGGTGGCCGGGATCGCCGCCGCGGCCCACGCCGGACGCCCCGGCATGGTGGCCGGCGTGGTCCCCGCCGCCGTGCGCGCCATGGTGGAACTCGGCGCCGACCCGGCCCGGATCGTCGCCCGCACCGGCCCCGCGGTGTGCGGCCGGTGCTACGAGGTGCCGGAGGCCATGCGCGCCGACGTGGCCGCCGTCGAGCCGGCGGCGTACGCCGAGACGCGTCGGGGCACGCCCGCCGTCGACGTGAGCGCCGGCGTGCACGCACAACTGGAGCGCCTGGGCGTGCGCGACCGGGAGCAGTCGCCGGTGTGCACGCTGGAATCGCGCGACCACTTCTCGTACCGCCGCGACCGCACCACCGGCCGGCTGGCGGGCTATGTCTGGCTGGACTGAGGAACATGACGGACCGTAAGGACGAGATCGCCGGAAACCTGGCACGGGTCGAGGAGCGCATCGCCGCGGCGTGCGCGGCCGCCGGGCGCTCCCGCGACGAGGTGACCCTGATCGTGGTCACCAAGACCTACCCGGCGGCGGACGTACGGGTGCTGGCGGAGCTGGGTGTCCGTCATGTGGCGGAGAACCGCGACCAGGAGGCGGCACCGAAAGCCGCGGAATGTTCGGATCTGCCCCTCACGTGGCACTTCGTCGGTCAGCTCCAGACCAACAAGGTGCGCTCCGTGGTCGGTTACGCCGACGTCGTGCAGTCCGTCGACCGGCCCCGGCTGGTCGTGGCGCTGTCGAAGGAGGCGGTGCGCGCCGGGCGCGAGGTGGGCTGCCTCATCCAGGTCGCGCTGGATGCGGGCGAGAGCGGACGCGGGGAGCGCGGCGGCGTGGCCCCCGAGGGAATCGGAGAGTTGGCCGACCTCGTCGCCCGGTCCGAGGGTCTGCGGTTGGACGGTCTGATGACCGTCGCGCCGTTGACCGGACAGTATGCGGGCCGTCAACGAGCGGCGTTCGATCGGCTCATGGATTTGTCGACCGACCTGCGCAGGGACCATCCGGCTGCCACCATGGTCTCGGCAGGGATGAGTGCGGACCTCGAGCACGCCGTGGCGGCGGGTGCGACACATGTGCGCGTCGGCACCGCGGTACTCGGAGTCCGACCCAGGCTCGGGTAACGTCGCCAAGAAGTCGGACCACAGCAGAAAATATGGTCGATACCGCCGGAGACGGCGCAACGACCTGTGGATCGCGGGGACTTGGCGGTCGTCAGCCGATCCACCACAGAGCGGAGGACTCAGAGCATGGCCGGCGCGATGCGCAAGATGGCGGTCTACCTCGGCCTCGTGGAGGACGATGGGTACGACGGCCGGGGATTCGACCCCGATGACGATTTCGAACCGGAACTCGACCCGGAGCCCGAGCGTGACCGCCGGCGGCAGGAGCCGTCGCACCAGTCGCACGGGACACACCAGTCACAGAGGGACGAGCCGGTACGAGTGGTGCAGCCTCCGGCGCCACGCGAACCGGTGACCCCGGCCGCTTCGCTGCCGGCGGAATCGGGTCGTCCGGCGCGGATCGCGCCCGTGGCGTCCATCACACAAGAACGCGCAAGCCTGGAGAAGAACGCACCGGTGATCATGCCCAAGGTCGTGTCCGAACGTGAGCCGTACCGGATCACCACGCTGCACCCTCGGACCTACAACGAGGCCCGTACCATCGGGGAACACTTCCGTGAGGGCACTCCGGTGATCATGAATCTGACGGAGATGGACGACACCGATGCGAAGCGGCTCGTCGACTTCGCGGCCGGTCTGGTGTTCGGTCTTCACGGCAGCATCGAGCGGGTGACGCAGAAGGTGTTCCTGTTGTCGCCTGCTAACGTCGATGTCACGGCGGAGGACAAGGCCCGCATCGCAGAGGGCGGGTTCTTCAACCAGAGCTGAGACGCACCACCGGACGGACTCGGAGTACAGGGGAGAGGGGAGCACCGATCATGGGCGTGGCCCTTGAGGTTCTCTACATCGCGCTGATGGTGTTCCTCATCGTGCTCATCTTCCGTCTGGTGATGGACTACGTGTTCCAGTTCGCCCGCTCGTGGCAACCCGGCAAGGCGATGGTGGTCGTACTGGAGGCCACCTACACTGTCACCGATCCACCGCTGAAGCTCTTGCGGCGGTTCATCCCGCCGCTGCGTCTCGGGGGCGTGGCACTCGACCTGTCCTTCTTCGTACTGATGATCATCGTCTACATCCTGATCTGGATCGTGGGGAACCTCGCGACGTGAGGGTGGACGATACGGTCTTGCCGACTGCCGATGACTACGTTGAGGTGAAGAGATGCCGTTGACCCCCGAGGACGTGCGGAACAAGCAGTTCACAACCGTGCGCCTCCGAGAAGGCTATGACGAGGACGAGGTCGATGCCTTCCTCGACGAGGTCGAGGCCGAGCTGACCCGCCTGCTGCGCGAGAACGAGGACCTGCGCGCCAAGCTCGCCGCGGCCACCCGGGCCGCCGCCCAGAACCAGCAGAACATGCGCAAGGGTCCCCCCGAGCAGCAGCAGGACCAGCAGCAACAGCAGCAGCAGGGCGGCCCGCCGCAGCAGGGCATGCGAGGTCCCGGCGCTCCGGTGCCCGCCGGGATATCGGGACCGCCGCAGCAGCACGGCGGCCCCATGGGTGGCCCGCCGCAGCTGCCGAGCGGTGCCCCGCAGCTGCCCGCCGGCCCCGGCGGTCAGGGCCCGCAGGGCCCCGGCGGCCCGATGGGCCAGGGTCCCGGTCCGATGGGCCAGGGACCGATGCAGGGGCAGATGGGTCCGGGCGGCCCGCTGGGCGGCCCCGGTCCCATGGGGGGTCCCGGCCCGATGGGCCAGGGCCCCGGTGGCGACAGCGCCGCGCGCGTGCTGTCGCTGGCCCAGCAGACCGCGGACCAGGCGATCGCCGAGGCCCGGGCCGAGGCCAACAAGATCGTCGGCGAGGCGCGGTCGCGTGCCGAGGGTCTTGAGCGCGACGCTCGTGCCAAGGCCGACGCGCTGGAGCGGGACGCGCAGGAGAAGCACCGTGTCGCGATGGGCTCCCTGGAGTCCGCCCGCGCCACGCTGGAGCGCAAGGTCGAGGACCTGCGCGGCTTCGAGCGCGAGTACCGCACGCGGCTGAAGTCGTACCTGGAGTCGCAGCTGCGTCAGCTGGAGTCGCAGGGCGACGACTCGCTGGCCCCGCCGCGCACCCCCGCGACGGCGTCGCTGCCGCCGTCCCCGGCGCCCTCGCCCTCGATGGCCCCGGCCGGTGCGAGCGCCCCGTCCTACGGCGGCAACCAGTCGGTGGGCGGCAGCGGTTCCGGCGGCCCGTCCAACCCGTCCTACGGCGGCCAGCAGCAGATGACGCCGGCGATGACCCAGCCGATGGCTCCGGTCCGCCCGCAGGGCCCGTCCCCGATGGGCCAGGCGCCGTCCCCGATGCGCGGCTTCCTCATCGACGAGGACGACAACTGAGCACGACGGCGTAGTCGACGTCGGCAGGCACACGGACGGCCCCGGAGGGAAATCCCTCCGGGGCCGTCCGGCTGTCCGGGGACGCGGCGCGGGTGCTGCGGCACCGCCACGGACGGCGGACCGGGACGTGGGCGGCGGCCGGGATGCGAGCGGCGACGGCCGGTCGGGCAGCGGAGTGCCCCTGTGCGCCGGGGCGTGCGAGCCGAGGCGTGCAGTCGGCGCGTGAACCGGGGCGTGCACCCGGGGCACGTACGACGAAGGCCCCGCCGGCAGGGCGGGGCCGTGAAGCAGCAGGGTCGGCGCCCGGCGGGGGCGGGCACCCGCCGGGCGCCCGCCCCCCGCCGTGCGTCACGCCTTGCGCAGACGGAACGTCAGCGACAGCCCGTCGTCGGTGAACGGCCGGCCGTAGGAGTCGTCGGCCTCGCCCTGGGCGAAGTCCGTGGCGAGAACCTCGTCGGCGATGAGCCCGGCGTGCTCCGACAGCGCGGCCTCCACGGCGGGATCGGTGGAGGTCCAGCGCAGGGCGATCCGGTCGGCGACGTCCAGACCGCTGTTCTTGCGGGCCTCCTGGATCAGCCGGATCGCGTCACGGGCCAGGCCCGCCTGTCGCAGCTCCTCGGTGATCTCCAGGTCCAGCGCCACGGTCGCGCCCGCGTCGGACGCCACCGACCAGCCCTCGCGCGGGGTCTCGGTGATGATCACCTCGTCCGGGGCGAGGCTGATGGTCTCCCCGTCGACCTCCACCGACGCCGTGCCCTCGCGCAGCGCCAGCGACAGCGCGGCGGCGTCGGCCGCGGCGATCGCCTTGGCCACGTCCTGCACGCGCTTGCCGAACCGCTTGCCCAGCGCCCGGAAGTTGGCCTTGGCGGTGGTGTCCACCAGGGATCCGCCGACCTCGGACAGCGACGCCAGCGAGGTGACGTTCAGCTCCTCGGCGATCTGGGCGCGCAGCTCCGCGTCCAGGGACTCGAAACCGGCGGCGGCGATCAGCGCACGGGACAGCGGCTGACGGGTCTTGACGCCCGACTCGGCGCGGGTGGCCCGGCCCAGCTCCACCAGCCGGCGCACCAGCACCATCTGCCGCGACAGCTCGGGGTCGATCGCCGACAGGTCCGCCTCCGGCCAGGACGCCAGGTGCACCGACTCCACAGCGCCCGGCGTGACCGGCACGATCAGGTCCTGCCACACCCGCTCGGTGATGAACGGGGTGATCGGGGCCATCAGCTTGGTGACGGTCTCCAGCACCTCGTGCAGCGTGCGCAGGGCGGCCTTGTCGCCCTGCCAGAACCGGCGGCGCGAGCGGCGCACGTACCAGTTGGACAGGTCGTCGACGAACGCCGACAGCAGCTTGCCGGCGCGCTGCGTGTCATAGGCCTCCATGGCCTGCGTGACCTGGTCGGTGAGCGCGTGCAGCTCGCTGAGCAGCCAGCGGTCCAGCAGCGGACGCGCGGCCGGCGCCGGGTCGTCGTCCGAGGGTGCCCAGCCGGAGGTGCGGGCGTACAGCGACTGGAAGGCGACCGTGTTCCAGTAGGTCAGCAGCGTCTTGCGGACGACCTCCTGGATGGTGCCGTGGCCGACGCGGCGGGCCGCCCACGGGGAGCCGCCGGCCGCCATGAACCAGCGCACCGCGTCCGCGCCGTGCTCGTCCATGAGCGGGATCGGCTGGAGGATGTTGCCCAGGTGCTTGGACATCTTCCGGCCGTCCTCGGCCAGGATGTGGCCCAGGCACACGACGTTCTCGTACGCGGACCTGTCGAACACCAGGGTGCCGACGGCCATCAGCGTGTAGAACCAGCCACGGGTCTGGTCGATCGCCTCGGAGATGAACTGGGCCGGGTAGCGGCTCTCGAACAGCTCCTTGTTCTTGTACGGGTAGCCCCACTGCGCGAACGGCATGGAGCCCGAGTCGTACCAGGCGTCGATGACCTCCGGCACGCGGGTCGCGGTCCTGCCGCAGCCCTCGTGCGGGCAGGCGAAGGTGACCTCGTCGATGAACGGGCGGTGCGGGTCCAGGTCCGACTGGTCGGTGCCGGACAGCTCGGTCAGCTCCGCGCGGGAGCCGACGCAGGTGAGGTGGTCGTCCTCGCAGCGCCAGATCGGCAGCGGGGTGCCCCAGTAGCGGTTGCGGGACAGCGCCCAGTCGATGTTGTTGTTCAGCCAGTCGCCGAAGCGGCCGTGCTTGACCGTCTCCGGGAACCAGTTGGTCTTCTCGTTCTCCGCGAGCAGCCGGTCCTTGATCGCGGTGGTGCGGATGTACCAGGACGGCTGGGCGTAGTAGAGCAGCGCGGTGTGGCAGCGCCAGCAGTGCGGGTAGCTGTGCTCGTACGGCAGGTGCTTGAACAGCAGCCCGCGCTCCTGCAGGTCCTGGGTGAGCTTCTCGTCCGCCTTCTTGAAGAAGACGCCGCCGACCAGCGGGACGTCCTCGGCGAAGGTGCCGTCGGGACGGACCGGGTTGACCACCGGCAGCTCGTAGGAGCGGCACACCTTCAGGTCGTCCTCACCGAAGGCGGGGGACTGGTGGACCAGGCCGGTGCCGTCCTCGGTGGTGACGTACTCGGCGGTGACCACGAAGTGCGCCGGGGCCGGGTTGCCCTCGGCCGTCTCGTCCGGGAACTCCACCAGCTCGAACGGCCGCCGGTAGGTCCAGTACTCCATCTCGGCGCCGGTGAAGCGCTGCCCGGTGGGCTCCCAGCCCTCGCCGAGCGCCTTGCCGAGCAGCGGCTCGGCGACGACGAGCTTCTCCTCGCCGTTCGTGGCGACGACGTAGGCGACCTCCGGGTGCGCGGCCACGGCCGTGTTGGAGACCAGGGTCCACGGCGTGGTCGTCCACACCAGCAGCGCGGCCTCGCCGGCCAGCGGGCCGGAGGTGAGCGGGAAGCGGACGTAGACCGAGGGGTCGACGACCGTCTCGTAGCCCTGGGCCAGCTCGTGGTCGGACAGGCCGGTGCCGCAGCGCGGGCACCAGGGCGCGACCCGGTGGTCCTGGACCAGCAGGCCCTTGTTGAAGATCTCCTTCAGCGACCACCACACCGACTCGATGTACTCGGGGTCCATGGTGCGGTAGGCGTCGTCGAGGTCGACCCAGTAGCCCATGCGGGTCGTCAGCTCGGCGAAGGCGTCGGTGTGCCGGGTGACGGACTCACGGCACTTGGCGTTGAACGCGGCGATGCCGTACGCCTCGATGTCCTGCTTGCCGGTGAAGCCCAGCTCCTTCTCCACGGCCAGCTCCACGGGCAGGCCGTGGCAGTCCCAGCCGGCCTTGCGGCCCACGTGGTAGCCGCGCATGGTGCGGAAGCGGGGGAAGACGTCCTTGAAGACGCGCGCCTCGATGTGGTGCGCGCCCGGCATGCCGTTCGCGGTGGGCGGGCCCTCGTAGAACACCCACTCCGGGCGCCCCTGCGACTGCTCCAGGCTCTTGGCGAAGATCTTCTGCTCGCGCCAGAAGTCGAGCACCGCGTGCTCGAGCGCGGGCAGGTCGATCTGCGCGGGCACCTGACGGTACTGCGTCATCGATCTTCCTCCGGCGGACGTGCTGCCTTCCGTCGGAGGGACGAGAGCCTGTGCTGTCCACGCCGTCTGCGGCGCGCTCCCGCGGTACCACCCTCCTTGGCCCCCCGGTGCGCGGTGCGCTCCGGTGAACCCCCTCATTTGGGATCGCGATGCCTGGTTCTACTCACTCCTCGGGACGTCCGAGGGGCTTTCTTCCGGCAGCTCCGGGGTGATCTTCACGTCGCGCTCGCCCCCGGGCTTCCACCGTCCCCGGGTCGCTCCAGGCTGCGTACGCCGCTACTCGTCCCCATCCACGCTTTTTCGCTGCGCCCCAGTGTACGGCGCCGCGGGGCCTGTGGCCGACCGGTTTCCCCGAGGGGCGCCGGGCAGGCAACGCGCGCTCCGCCGTGACCCGAACGGCACGGTGCACCCGGCCGGATCGCCCAACAGGCCGCCGGCCGGATTACCCGGCGGTCAGCTGGGCACAACGCATGCATGCCGGCCCCGCGGCACGCGCGAGGCGGGCGAATCGGGCGGCGTGCCCCGTTGCCGCGGGAGACGGGTCGATTTATCGTCCCAGCACGATTCGCGAGCAAGATCACAATATGTGAAGGGGCCGCGGCCATGGTGGCGAAGAAGACCGCCGAGCAGTCGGCGTCCGGCAGGACCCGGACCTCGGGCGCCGCCGGCACGCCGTCCGGTTCTCGCGACGCGACGGCGACCGGGCGGAAGGCCGCGGACGCCGGCGCGGGGACATCCGCGCGCGGACCGGCCGCGTCGCGCGCTTCGGAACGCGGTGCGCAGCCGGGGCCCACGGCCGCCGCGGACGCGGCCGGGCGCGCGGCGGGACGGAAGAGCACGGCCAAGAAGGCGGGTGCGGCTCGGGCCGCGAAGAAGACGGGAGCCACGACGGTGGGTGCGAAGAAGACTCCTGGTACGGCCGCGGCGGCCACGACCGCCGCCCCCGAGGTACGCGCCGCCCAGGCGGTGGAGCCGGGCGACCTCCCGGTCCGGCCGGGCGAGGACCCCTGGACGGCCGAGGAGGTCGAGGAGTCCCGCGCCGGGCTGCGGGCCGAGGCGGAGCGGCTGCGCGCGGAGATCACCTCCGCCGAGGTGTCCCTGGTGGGCCTCATGCGGGACTCCGGGGACGGCGCCGGCGACGACCAGGCCGACACCGGCACCAAGAACATCACGCGCGAGCACGAGATGGCGCTCGCCGCCAACGCGCGCGAGATGCTGGTGCAGATCGAACGCGCCCTGCAGCGACTGGACGCGGGCACCTACGGACTGTGCGAGAACTGCGGCGACGCGATCGGCAAGGCCCGCATGCAGGCCTTCCCGCGGGCCACCCTGTGCGTGCAGTGCAAGCAGAAGCAGGAGCGCCGGTACTGAGCCTCCCGGATGCCGGGCCGGGGACGACAACGCCGGTACGGAAACCGGCGCCAGGCGTGCCGTAGTCTCGTCCTCAGTCAGGTACCTAGGTCGAGGGACTCACGTGGCAGAGGTGGAGCGCATCATCGGTACGCCGGACACCCCGGACGCGGCAGCGGGGGGCGGGAAGGAGCGGCCCGGCGCCGACGCGGAACCGGAGGCGCGGCCGGACGCCGAAGGGGAACGGGCCCCGGACGCCGCCGAGCGGGAACGGGCCCCGAAGGGCGCACAGGAGGAGCGTTCCCCGGCCGGCGGGCCCGCCGCCGGCACCCCGGCGCCCGCGGCGGACGACACCTCCGCCGTGCCCGCCCCGGCCGGCGACGGCGAGGACGCCTCCGCCCCGGACCAGCGGCTTCGCGGCCGCCGCCGGGTCGCCGTGCTGTTCACGGTCGCGGCGATCGCGTACGCGCTCGATCTGGTCAGCAAGATCATCGTGGTGGCCAAGCTGGAGCACCACGCCCCGGTGAAGATCATCGGCGACTGGCTGCAGCTGGAGGCGATCCGCAACGCCGGTGCCGCCTTCAGCTTCGGCGAGGCCTACACGGTGATCTTCACGGTGATCGCAGCGGCCGTGATCGTGGTGATCATCCGGCTCGCCCGCAAGCTGTACAGCGTGCCCTGGGCGATCGCGCTCGGCCTGCTGCTCGGCGGTGCGCTGGGCAATCTCACCGACCGCATCTTCCGCGCGCCGCGCGTCTTCGAGGGCGCGGTGGTCGACTTCATCTCGCCCAAGCACTTCGCGGTCTTCAACCTCGCCGACTCGGCGATCGTCTGCGGCGGCATCCTGATCGTGCTGCTGTCCTTCCGCGGCCTGGACCCGGACGGCACCGTCCACCGCTGACGCCGTCCCGTGCGGGGAGCCCCGACCGCCGGGCGCCCGGGCTCCCGTACGGGGCCGCCGCGCCCGTCCGGCATACTCGACGGGTGAGCACGCTTCCCGAGATCCGTACCCTTCCCGTGCCCGACGGCCTGGAGGGCGAGCGCGTCGACGCCGCCATCTCCCGCATGTTCGGCTTCTCCCGCACCAAGGCCGCCGAGCTGGCCGCCGCGGGCAAGGTGCTTGTCGACGGCACGGCGGTCGGCAAGTCCGAGCGGGTGCGCGGCGGAGCCTGGCTCGAGGTGGAGATGCCGCAGGCGCCCGCCCCGGTCCAGGTGGTGGCCGAACCGGTCGAGGGCATGCAGATCGTGCACGACGACGAGGACGTGGTCGTGATCGTCAAGCCGGTCGGCGTGGCCGCGCACCCCAGCCCCGGCTGGACCGGCCCCACCGTGATCGGCGGGCTGGCCGCGGCCGGCTTCCGCATCTCCACCTCGGGCGCCGCCGAACGCCAGGGCATCGTGCACCGCCTGGACGTGGGCACCTCGGGCCTGATGGTGGTGGCCAAGTCGGAGTACGCGTACACCTCGCTCAAGCGCCAGTTCAAGGAGCGCACGGTCGACAAGCGCTACCACACCCTGGTCCAGGGCCACCCCGACCCGACCAGCGGCACCATCGACGCGCCCATCGGCCGGCACCCGCACCACGACTACAAGTGGGCCGTGACCGCCGACGGCAAGCCGTCCGTCACGCACTACGACCTGATCGAGGCCTTCCGTTCCGCCTCGCTGCTCGACGTCAAGCTGGAGACCGGCCGCACCCACCAGATCCGCGTGCACATGGCCGCCCACCGCCACCCCTGCGTCGGCGACCTCACCTACGGAGCCGACCCCACCCTCGCCAAGCGGCTGAAGCTGACCCGGCAGTGGCTGCACGCGGTGCGGCTCGGCTTCGAGCACCCCGCCGACGGCCGCTGGGTGGAGTTCACCAGCGACTACCCGGACGACCTGCAGCGCGCCCTGGACCAGGTCCGTGAGGAGACCTACGCATGAGCGGGCCGTCGTTCGCCGTCCGGGTCGCCGAGGACCCGGCCGACCGCGAGGCGTGTTTCGCGGTGCGCAAGGAGGTCTTCGTCGCCGAGCAGGGCGTCCCCGAGGACATCGAGTACGACGCCTACGACGCCGTCGCCGTGCATGTGCTCGCCGTCCGCGACGACGGCACCCCGCTGGGCACGGGCCGGCTGCTGCACGGCGAGGCGGCCGCGGCGAAGACCGGCGGCGACCCGTCGGTCGGCTCCCTGGGGCGGCTGGCCGTCGCCCGCCCGGCCCGCGGGCTCGGCGTCGGCGCCGCCCTGGTGCGGGCCGTCGAGGACGCGGCCCGCGCCCGCGGCCTGACCGCGGTGGACCTGCACGCGCAGACCCATGCGCTGGGCTTCTACGAGCGGCTCGGGTACACGGCGTACGGCCCGGAGTTCCTCGACGCGGGCATCCCGCACCGCGCCATGCGGCGCGCCCTGTAGGCACAGCCGCCCCCACGGGCCCGCCCGGGGCTCAGCAGGCCCGGCCGCCGGGCCGCCGCGCAGGTCGACGCGGCGGCATGGCAGGCTGGAGGCTGCCGCACACCCGTAGTGACCCCTGGGAGCACCGTCCGTGGACCAGCTGACCCTGCTGTTCGCCGTCCTGCTCGGTGCCGTGATCAGCGTGCCCGTCGGCGACCGCCTCGGGCTGCCCGCGCCGGTGCTGATGACGTGCTTCGGGATGGTCCTCGCCGTGGCGGACTTCGTGCCGAACGTCGACATCCCGCCCGAGCTGATCCTGCCCACGCTGCTGCCGCCGCTGCTCTACGCCGCCGTGCGGCGCACCTCCTGGCGACAGTTCGCGGCGAACAAACGGCCGATCTTCCTGCTGGCCGTGGCGCTGGTGTTCGTCACCACCGTCTGCGTCGCCGTCGTCGCCCACGCCATCGTGCCGGGGCTGCCGCTGGCCGCCGCCGTGGCGCTGGGCGCGCTGATCGCCCCGCCCGACCCGGTGGCGGCGACCGCCGTGGCCGGACAGCTCGGGCTGCCCCGTCGCCTGGTGTCGATCCTGGAGGGCGAGGGGCTGTTCAACGACGTCACGGCGATCGTGCTCTACCACGTCGCCATCGCCGCCGTCGTCAGCGGCGAGTTCTCCGTCTGGCAGGCCGGGCTGGAACTGGTGCTGTCCGCGGTGGTCGCGGTGGCGGTGGGCCTCGCCCTGGGCTGGGGCGCCAACAAGCTGCTGGGCCTGCTGGAGGACGCCACCCTCCAGATCGGGCTGACCCTGCTCGTGCCGTACGCCTCCTACGTGCTGGCCGAGGAGCTGCACGGCTCCGGGGTGCTGGCCGTGCTCACCACCGCGCTGTTCCTGGCCGAGTACGCCATCGGCGCCGACGACGTGGTGACCCGGCTGGCCGGACACACCGTCTGGGACGTCGTCGACACCCTCGTCACCGGTGTCGCCTTCGGGCTGATCGGCCTGGAGCTGCACAACGTTCTCCAGACCGCCTCCGGCCGCTGGGGCGAGCTGCTGGGCTGGGCGGCCGTGATCGTCGGCGTGGTGGTGCTGGTGAGGCTGCTGTACCTGCTGCCGGCCACCTGGCTGACCAAACGGCTGCACGCCAAGCGGGACGTCGAGGAGGAGATCCCGACGAGCTGGCGGGAGACCGTCGTCATGTGGTGGTCGGGCATGCGCGGGGTGGCGTCCGTGGCACTGGCGCTGGCCATCCCGCTGAAGACCGACTCCGGCGCCCCCTTCCCCGACCGGGACGAGCTCGTCTTCATCGCCTTCGGCGTGATCGTCGCGACGCTGGTCGTCCAGGGGCTCACCCTGCCGTGGCTGGTGAGGCGGCTGCGGGTGCGCGCCGACACCGAGCACGAGAAGGAGCTGGAGCGGCAGCTGGCCATGCGGGCCGCCAAGGCGGCCAAGCGCCGGCTGCGCGAGATCGAGGCCGTGGAGGACCTGCCGGAGGACGTCTCCGAGCAGCTGCTGCGCCGGGCCTTCGAGATCGGGCTGCGGATCGACCCGAAGATCGCGGACGAGGAACGGCGCGAGGCCCACGAGAAGCGGGTGCGCCGGCTCGAGCGGGTGCGGCGCATCCAGAGCGAGATGCTCAGCGCGGCCCGGCACGAGGTGCTGGCGGCGCGCAGCGAGCCCGGCGCCGACCCGGAGATCGTGGACCGGGTGCTGCGTCACCTGGACGTGCGCAGCCTGCGCTGACCGCGGGCCGAGGCGCACCGGCCGCCCAACGGTTGCCGCCGCGCCGCACGCGCCGCAAGCTGTGATCATGACGCGCAACGTGGTGATCAGCGGGGCGGGCACGGGCATCGGTCTGGCCACGGCCCGGATGTTCGCGGCCCACGGCGACCGGGTCCTGCTGCTCGGACGGCGCGCGGACGTGCTGCGCGAGGCGCGGGTGCCCGGCGCTCTCACCTACGCCGCCGACGTCGCCGACGTGGCGTCCCTGCGCGGCGTCACCCGGTTCGTGGCGGACGAGATGGGCGCCGTGGACGTGTTGATCCACAGCGCCGGAGGCTCCGGACAGCTGGAACCGCGGCCGGAACGGGAGGATCCGCTGGAGGCCGTCGCCGACGACTGGACGACCGCCTTCCGGCTCAACACGCTCACCGCCGTCCTGCTCACCGAGGCGCTCAGGAGCCGGCTCGCCGAACCCGGCGGGAGGGTGCTGTTCCTCAGTTCCATCGCCGCCTACCGCGGCTCGGGCCGCAGCTCCTACGCCGCCGCCAAGGCGGCCCTGCACCCCTACGCCCACGCCCTGGCCCGCGAGCTGGGCCCGCACGGCATCACGGTGAACGTCGTGGCGCCCGGTTATGTGGAGGACACCGCGTTCTTCGGCGACACCATGGACGACGCCCGCCGCGAGCGGCTCGTCGCCGAGACGCTGGACAAGCGCGCCGGCACCCCCGGCGACGTCGCCGCCACCCTGCACTGGCTGGCCTCCCCGGCCGCCGCACACATCACCTCGCAGATCATCCAGGTCAACGGCGGCGCGGAGCGCGGCCACTGAAGTCCCCGGGTCGGCCCTCGGTCGGGTGCCGCCCGTTCCGGCTGGCACCATGGCCTCATGAACATCATGCTCTTCCACTCGACCCATGGCCTCACACCCGCGGTGCGCCAGGCCGCGGACCGGCTGCGCGCGGCCGGGCACCAGGTGTGGACCCCGGACCTGTTCGAGGGGCGCACCTTCGACTCGGTCGAGGAGGGCATGGCCTTCAAGGACGAGCTCGGCAAGGAGGAGCTGCTGCGGCGGGCCGTCCTGGCCGCGGCTCCCTACTCGGAGCGCGGTCTGGTGTACGCGGGGTTCTCCCTGGGCGCCTCGATCGCGCAGACGCTGGCGCTGGGCGACGACAAGGCCCGCGGCCTGCTGCTTCTGCACGGCACCTCGGACATCGCGCCCAACGCGCAGGTGGACGACCTGCCGGTGCAGCTGCACGTCGCCGAACCCGACCCCTTCGAGACGGACGACTGGCTGAGCGCCTGGTATCTGCGCATGAGCCGGATCGGCGCCGACGTCGAGGTGTACCGCTACGCCGGGGCCGGCCACCTGTACACCGACCCCGACCACCCGGACTACGACGCGGAGGCCGCCGAGGCCACCTGGCGGGTGGCGCTCGGCTTCCTCGACGGCCTGCAGGAGGACTGAGCGGGAGCCCTCCGCGGTGGGGCCTGCACGGTGCCCTGCCCGGAACAGTCGCTCATGTGCCCGACGACGAGCGGGCGGACGCCCGATGCGTCCGCCCGCTCGTCGTGTACCGAGGTCGCGGCAGGCCGGCCCTCGAGCGTCAGCCCTTGAGCGCCGCGTCGATCACGGAGTTGAACTCGTCCACCGTCATCGGCGGGTTCTGCGTGCCGGGGGTGGTGAGGATCTTGCCGTCCATGACGAGGCTCGGCGTGCCGGTCACCCCGTCCTTGTTGGTGTCCCAGGCCTTCGACATCGCCAGCGCCCAGGCGTCGTAGGTGCCCCTGCGCACCGCCGTCTCGAAGGTGGCGTTGTTCTTCAGCTCGGGGACGGTGTTGGCGATCTCGATGAGGTAGTCGTCGTCCTTGAACTTGTCGGTGGTCTCCTCGGGGTGCCACTTGGCGGAGTACAGCGCGCTCTTGTACTCCAGGAACGCCTCGGGGCTGACGTTCAGGGCGGCGCCCAGCGCGCTCATCGCGTTCTTCGAGCCCTCGCCGCGCGAGCCGACCGTGCCCTTGCCGAGCGCGTCGCCGTCGATGAACGTGCCGCCGACGAACTGCACCTTGTACTTGCCGTCGTCGATGTCCTTCTTCATGGTCGGGCCGACGTTCTGCTCGAACTGGGCGCAGATCGGGCAGCGCGGGTCCTCGTAGACCTTCAGGGTCTTCTTCGCGTCGTCCTTGCCGATGACGACCGTCGTGCCGTTCTCGCCCGAGGTGTGGGCGGGCGCGACGACCTTCTCGTCCTTCACGGCCTCCCAGTGGCCGGGCTTGTTGGCCTGGACGACGGCGTAGCCGATGCCGGCGACCGCCGCCAGCACGACGACGACCCCGCCGGCGACCAGCAGCTGCCGCTTGATCCGGGCGCGCTTGGCCTCGCGCTCCCGCTGGGCACGCAGCCGTTCCCGGGCCGCCGTCTTCGCCTGCTGGCTGTTGCGCTTGCTCATGGTGGTGTGTCTCCTCTGGGACGCGCGGCGGTGCCGCGCACGGTACGGGTGGGGGACCGGGTCGTACGCGTGGCCCTGACGCGCTCAGCCGAGGCCGAGGGCGAGGGCCGCCGGGCGCGGTGGTCCGCGCCGTCCCAGGACACGGGCGAGGAGAAGGGTGCGCAGCGCGGGGGCGTGCGCGGCGGTACGGGCCGGCCGGGGCACCGCGGGCACGCGGCCGTGGACGACGACCGCCACCGCGAGCAGCAGCGGCCGGAACGTGGTCGCGGCCACCGCCCGCAGCAGCCGGGCCAGCGCCCGCTCGCCGTGGCGCAGCCAGCCGGCCGCCAGCAGGCCGACGGCGACGTGCGCGGCCAGCAGCAGCCAGGCGGTGGCGGGGTCGGCGTGGGTCAGCAGGGCGGCGAGCCCGTCGGTGTCCGTGCCGGTCATCCGGGCCAGCGGTGCGCCGACCTCGGTGCCGTTGCCGCACAGCAGGTCCCAGCCCACCGAGCGCAGCGGCCCGGTCACCGGGCCGCCCGCAGGGCCGTAGCAGACGTGCTGGCCGGAGGTGAAGACGGTGTCCGCGGCCAGCTCCAGCGGCACCAGCAGGGCGGCGATCCGCCCGAAGGTGCGCTCGCGGCCCGCCAGCGCCCAGGCGAGCGTGAAGACGGCCGCCGCGACGGCGGCCACCGTGGCCGCCGGCAGCGGGGCCCGGGACAGCAGCACGTGCGACGCGGTGCCGATCGTCACGACCACGGCCGTGAACAGCGCCGCGCGCACGGCTCTGAGCTGGGTCCCGGATATGTCCATAGCGGTAGGACAGTGTGGCACGGGCGCCGGTAAGAGGTTCCTAAAGAAATACTGTGCGACCGCCCCGTCACCGACCCGGAACGCGTCCGTTGCGGAACGGGTCCGCGACGATCCGGGGAACGGGTCCGCGACGATCCGGTGATCGGTGCCGTCCGGCCCGGTCGCACCCCGCCACGGGCCCGCCCGCGCCGACGGGGCGCGCCGCGAGGCCACCGCACGGTGCCCTCGTGCAGGAGGCCCCGGAGCGCGATGGTCGGTGAGCAACGGATCTCCTGTTCGCGCCGGCGTCCCGAGGGGCGCACGCGTGCCCGGTCGTCCCCCCGGACGGATGTGGCACACGCGGCCGCTGTCACCGGTGGGGAATAGACTTCGACGCTGTTCCCCGGACCGTCCGCAAGCCGTCCGCCCGACGTTCTCCTCTGGAGGCAGCACCGTGTCGAAGCCGCCGTTCACGCACCTGCACGTCCACACGCAGTACTCGCTGCTGGACGGTGCCGCGCGGCTGAAGGACATGTTCGAGGCCTGCACCAAGATGGGCATGACGCACATCGCCATGTCCGACCACGGGAACCTGCACGGCGCCTACGACTTCTTCCACTCCGCCAAGAAGGCCGGCATCACCCCGATCATCGGCATCGAGGCGTACGTCGCCCCCGAGTCGCGGCGCAACAAGCGCAAGATCTTCTGGGGCCAGCCGCACCAGAAGAGGGACGACGTCTCCGGCTCCGGCGGCTACACCCACAAGACGATGTGGGCGGTGAACAAGACCGGTCTGCACAACCTCTTCCGCCTGTCCTCCGACGCCTACGCCGAGGGCTGGCTGCAGAAGTGGCCGCGGATGGACAAGGAGACCATCGCCCAGTGGTCGGAGGGCATCGTCGCCTCCACCGGCTGCCCCTCCGGCGAGGTGCAGACCCGGCTGCGGCTCGGCCAGTTCGACGAGGCCCTCAAGGCCGCCGCCGACTACCAGGACATCTTCGGCAAGGACCGGTACTTCCTGGAGCTGATGGACCACGGCATCGAGATCGAGCGCCGGGTCCGCGACGGCCTGCTGGAGATCGGCAAGAAGCTCGGCATCCCCCCGCTGGTCACCAACGACTCGCACTACACCTACGCGCACGAGGCCGCCGCGCACGACGCCCTGCTGTGCATCCAGACCGGCAAGAACCTCTCCGACCCCGACCGCTTCAAGTTCGACGGCACCGGCTACTACCTGAAGTCCACCGAGGAGATGTACGCCATCGACTCCTCGGACGCCTGGCAGCAGGGCTGCGCCAACACGCTCCTCGTCGCCGAGATGGTCGACACCACCGGCATGTTCGAGAAGCGCGACCTCATGCCCAAGTTCGACATCCCCGAGGGCTACACCGAGGTCACCTGGTTCCAGGAGGAGGTCCGGCGCGGCCTGGAGCGCCGCTACCCGGACGGCGTCCCCGAGGACCGCCGGAAGCAGGCCGAGTACGAGATGGACGTCATCATCCAGATGGGGTTCCCCGGCTACTTCCTGGTGGTCGCCGACTTCATCATGTGGGCCAAGAAGAACGGCATCGCCGTCGGCCCCGGCCGTGGCTCCGCGGCGGGCTCGATCGTCGCCTACGCCCTGGGCATCACCGACCTCGACCCGATCCCGCACGGCCTGATCTTCGAGCGCTTCCTCAACCCCGAGCGCATCTCCATGCCCGACGTCGACATCGACTTCGACGAGCGCAGGCGCGCCGAGGTCATCCGGTACGTCACCGAGAAGTACGGCGCCGACAAGGTCGCCCAGATCGGCACCTACGGCACCATCAAGGCCAAGAACGCGATCAAGGACGCCGCCCGTGTGCTGGGCTACCCGTACGCCATGGGCGACCGGATCACCAAGGCCATGCCCGCCGACGTCCTCGGCAAGGGCATCCCGCTGTCCGGCATCACCGACCCCGAGCACCCCCGTTACTCGGAGGCCGCCGAGGTCCGCTCGATGTACGAGAACGAGCCGGACGTGAAGAAGGTCATCGACACCGCGCGCGGCGTGGAGGGCCTGGTGCGCCAGATGGGCGTGCACGCGGCCGGCGTGATCATGTCCAGCGAGCCCATCGTCGACCACGTCCCGGTCTGGGTCCGGCACACCGACGGCGTGACCATCACGCAGTGGGACTACCCGAGCTGCGAGTCGCTCGGCCTGCTGAAGATGGACTTCCTGGGCCTGCGCAACCTGACCATCATGGACGACGCCGTCAAGATGGTGAAGGCGAACAAGGGGATCGACATCGATCTCCTCAGCCTCCCGCTGGACGACCCCAAGACCTTCGAGCTGCTCCAGCGCGGCGACACCCTCGGCGTCTTCCAGTTCGACGGCGGCCCCATGCGCTCCCTGCTGCGCATGATGAAGCCCGACAACTTCGAGGACATCTCCGCCGTCTCGGCCCTGTACCGGCCGGGCCCGATGGGCATGAACTCCCACATCAACTACGCGCTGCGCAAGAACGGCCAGCAGGAGATCACGCCCATCCACCCGGAGCTGGAGGAGCCGCTCAAGGAGGTCCTGGACGTCACCTACGGCCTGATCGTCTACCAGGAGCAGGTGCAGAAGGCCGCCCAGATCATCGCCGGGTACTCGCTCGGCGAGGCCGACGTCCTGCGCCGCGTGATGGGCAAGAAGAAGCCCGAGGAACTGGCGAAGAACTTCACCATCTTCCAGGCCGGTGCCCGCAAGAAGGGCTACAGCGACGAGGCCATCCAGGCGCTGTGGGACGTGCTGGTCCCCTTCGCCGGCTACGCGTTCAACAAGGCGCACTCGGCCGCCTACGGCCTGGTGTCGTACTGGACGGCCTACCTGAAGGCCAACCACCCCGCCGAGTACATGGCCGCCCTGCTCACCTCGGTCAAGGACGACAAGGACAAGTCGGCCGTCTACCTCAACGAGTGCCGCCGCATGGGCATCCGGGTGCTGCCGCCGAACGTCAACGAGTCCGAGCCGAACTTCGCCGCGCAGGGCGACGACGTGATCCTCTTCGGCCTGTCCGCGGTGCGCAACGTCGGCAACAACGTCGTCGAGTCGATCATCAAGACCCGCAAGTCCAAGGGGAAGTACACCTCCTTCCCCGACTACCTCGACAAGGTCGAGGCCGTGGTCTGCAACAAGCGCACCACCGAGTCGCTGATCAAGGCCGGCGCCTTCGACTCCCTGGGCCACACCCGCAAGGGCCTGATGGCCAAGTACGAGTCGATGATCGACAACGTGGTCGCGGTCAAGCGCAAGGAGGCCGAGGGCCAGTTCGACCTCTTCGGCGGGATGGGCGAGGACACCGGCGGCGAGGTGGGCTTCGGCCTCGACGTGGAGTTCTCCCCCGAGGAGTGGGACAAGAGCTATCTGCTCGCCCAGGAACGCGAGATGCTCGGCCTGTACGTCTCCGACCATCCGCTGTTCGGCCTGGAGAACGTCCTGGCCGACAAGGCGGACGCGGGCATCTCGCAGCTCACCGGCGGCGACTTCGCCGACGGCTCGGTCGTCACCATCGGCGGCATCATCTCCGGCCTGCAGCGCAAGATGACCAAGCAGGGCAACGCCTGGGCGATCGCCACCGTCGAGGACCTCGCCGGCTCCATCGAGTGCATGTTCTTCCCCGCGACCTACCAGCTGGTGTCCACCCAACTCGTCGAGGACGCCGTGGTCTTCGTCAAGGGCCGGCTGGACAAGCGGGAGGACGTGCCGCGGCTGGTGGCGATGGAGCTGATGGTCCCCGACCTCACCGCGACCGGCAGCAACGCACCGGTGGTGCTCAGCATCCCGGCGCTGAAGGTCACCCCGCCCATGGTCAGCCGCCTCGGCGAGATCCTGGAGAACCACAAGGGCGACAGCGAGGTGCGGATCAAGCTGCAGGGCCCGCGCAAGACCACCGTGCTGCGCCTGGACCGCCACCGGGTCAAGCCCGACCCCGCCCTCTTCGGCGATCTGAAGGTGCTGCTCGGCCCGTCCTGCCTGGCCGGCTGAGCCGGACCGGAGAAGACGACGAGGGGCGTGCCCGGCCTGCCGGGTACGCCCCTCGTGGCGCTTCGTGCCGTGCCGGCGACCGCATCACCGCCGCGCCGATACGGCGCCGGCCGCGGGCCACGACGCCGCGACGCGGCCTCAGTTATGGCCGAAACGCTTCTGCCGGCCCTTGCGCCCGGCGGACCCGTCGGGCTGCACGCCGGTCGCCGGCTGCGACTGCGTCACCGAGTGCTCCGTCTCCTGCGGGCCGTTCGCGGCCACGGACGCCTTCTGCCGGCTGCGGTCCTGCTTGCGGTTCTTGGCCATGGTGATCAGCCTCCTGTGGGGGATCTAGGGGCCAGGGCCGGGACCAGATTCACACACGCCGACAATGAACGCATGTCGGATAATTACCGTATGTCACACGGGTCGTCGGGGTGCACGGCCTCGGAACGCCACGCCGAAGATCGAGTCCGGGCAGTCAACCCGGGTGCCGTCGGGCAGACTCGAAACAGACCCGAAAGCAACCCCGAGGCACGACCTCGGGCACAAGGCCCGAAGTCACCTCCCGGAAAGAGGGTGGAGCGCGTGGACCGCTGCGTCGTCCTGGTGGACGCCGGGTACTTGCTGGGGGCCGCCGCGAGCCTCCTCGCCGGAGAGCCGTCGCGATCCCGGATCACCGTCGACCACACCGCCCTCGTCCAGCAACTGCGCCAGCAGGCCGAGTCCGACACCGGCCGCCCGCTGCTGCGCATCTACTGGTTCGACGGCGCCCCCGACCGCGTCCCCCAGCCCGAGCACCGCAGGCTGCGGGTGATGCCCCGGGTCACCGTCCGCCTGGGCGCCCTGACCCGCAGCGACGGACGCTGGGCGCAGAAGGGCGTCGACGCGGCCATGCACGCCGAACTCACCGAGCTGGCCCGCAACCGCGCCTGCTCCGACGTGGTCCTGGTCACCGGGGACGGTGATCTGCTGCCCGGCATGATGGCCGCCAAGGAGCACGGCGTCGCCGTCCACCTGTGGGCCGTGCAGGCCGCGGACGGCGACTACAACCAGTCCGAGGACCTGGTCGCCGAGGCCGACGAACGCCGCGTCCTGGACCGCTCCTGGATCACCAAGGCCGTCCACGCCAGGGAGACCGGCGCCGTGTGCGCCCCGCCGCCCGCGCCGGGCCCCGAGATCGCCGCGATCCTCTCCGCACCGCTGCCCGAGTCCGCCCTCTCCGCGGCCGGCGAACGTCCCGCCGAGGACCGCGCCCCCGCGCCCCAGCCCGCCGCCCGGACCGGCACCGAGGAGCGGCTGCCCGCCAAGGGCGTGCCCACCCCCAAGGACCTGGCCGCCCTGCGCGCCTCCGGCACCGCGAGCGTCCAGCACCCCGCCACGGCGACCCTGCGCTGGTCCTCCGACCGCGGCTGGGTCGACCGCTCCGGCGTCTTCGCCGAACCGCCCGAGGCCGCCTCGATGCCGACCCTGGCCCAGCTGACCACCGCGGAGCAGCGCTGGGCGGACCGCGAGGAGGACATCACCACCGTCGGCGGCGACCCGTACGAGGTCGGGCAGGTCTTCGCCCGCCGCTGGGTGGAACGCCTCGGCGACCGCAGCCACCTGCAGAAACTGTCGTCGATGTACCCGCGCATCCCGCACCGCATCGACGGCGAGCTGCTGCGCTATGCCGCCCGCTTCGGGCTGCTGGCGCACAAGGACGACCAGATCGACGAGCGCGACCGGTACGCCATCCGCGCCGGATTCTGGCGGGAGATCGGCGTCCACACGGGCACCGAACACGCCCCGGCGGGCGACTGAGACGAGCGGCCGGCGCCCCGCCGCGGACGCCGGGACGCCCGCAGAAGTCGCCCCAAGGACGGGTGAAGCAGACCGACCCCGTAGTCTCCTCCCTTGTGAGTGAGCGCGCGGGACAGGCACTGCGGCACGGGGACGACGTCGTGTGCGCGGTGCGCGGACTGACCAAGACCTACCCGGCGTCCCGCGGCCGGCGCGGCGCCCCCGGCACCCCCGAGGTGCGCGCCACCGACGGCGTGGAACTGGACGTGCGGCGCGGCGAGATCTTCGGGCTGCTCGGCCCCAACGGCGCCGGCAAGTCCACCCTGGTCCGTCAGCTCACCGGGCTGATGCGCCCCGATACGGGCAGTGTCACGATCCTCGGCCACGACATCGTGGCCCACCCCGAGCGGGCCGCGCGGATCCTCGCCTACCTCGGCCAGGAGTCCACGGCCCTGGACGAGCTGACCGTCGCGCTCGCCGCCGAGACCACCGGACGGCTGCGCGGCCTGGACGCCCGGCGGGCCCGGGCCGAGCGGGACGCCGTCCTCGACGAACTGGGCCTGACCCCGATCGCCTCGCGCCCGCTGAAGAAGCTGTCCGGCGGCCAGCGTCGGCTGGCCTGCTTCGCCGCCGCACTGATGGGCGAACGCCCACTGCTGGTGCTGGACGAGCCGACCACCGGCATGGACCCCGTGGCCCGCCGCGCGGTGTGGTCCGCCGTGGACCGGCGGCGCGCCGAGCGCGGCACCACGGTCGTGCTGGTCACCCACAACGTCATCGAGGCCGAGACCGTCCTGGACCGGGTCGCCGTCCTCGACGCCGGCCGGGTCATCGCCTGCGACACCCCGGCCGGCCTGAAGGAGCGGGTCTCCGGCGAGGTGCGGGTGGAGCTGGTGTGGCGCGAGCGGGCGCCGCTGCAGGTGCCCGAGGTGGCCGCGCTGCGCGAGCGGGCCCAGGAGTCGGGGCGCCGCTGGACGCTGCGGCTGCCCCCCGACGAGGCCCGCGCCGTGGTGGCCACGGTCACCGGCGGGGACGCCTTCGCCGCCCTGGACGACTTCACCCTGACCACGCCCAGCCTGGAGGACGTCTACCTGGAGCTGGGCGGCTCCGCGCGGCAGGGGCTGGTGAAGGCATGAGGTGCGCGCAGAACGCCCGCGCCGCGCACCGTCCCGCGCCCTGCGCGCGGAGTGAGAAGACGGGTGTGCGGGCCGGCACCGGAGCCGGTCGCGCGGGGGAGCACGCCGGAGCGAGAAGGAGCAGTTCGACGTGAGTGTCGTACCCGCCGACGTGCTGGCCGGCACACCGGCCGCGCAAGGCGGCGGCGCCGGTCAGACACCGCCCGCCGAGCTGGGCCCGCGCGCCCGGCTGTGGCCGTCCCTCGCGGCCGTGTACCGGGCGCAGCTGTCCCGGGCGCGGGTGGCGAGGATGCCGCTGCTGTTCGTGGCGACCTTCCAGTCCGTCGGCATCATGATCATGCTGCGGGGCGTGGTCGGGGGCGGTGAGGAGGCCCACTCCGTGGTGGCCGGCGCCGCGATCGTCGTGGTCGCGTTCGTCGCGCTGAACCTGCTCGCGCAGTACTTCGGCCAGCTGCGCGCCGGCGGCGGCCTCGACCACTACGCCACGCTGCCGGTGCCGCCCGCCGCCGTGGTGCTGGGCGCCGCGGCCGCCTATGCGTCCTTCACCGTGCCGGGCACCCTGGTGACCGCGGTGTTCGGCTGCGTGCTGTTCGGGTTGCCGCTGGGCAACCTGTGGGTACTCGTGGCCGTGATTCCGCTCGCGGGTGCCGCGCTCTCCGGGCTCGGCGGGACCTTCGGCCTGCTCGCCCCCCGGCCCGAGCTGGCGACCCTGCTGGGGCAGCTGGGGATGTCCGCGGCGCTGCTGCTGGGGGTCCTGCCGCCCGAGCGGATGCCGCAGCCGGTGCAGTTCCTGCGCGACCTGCTGCCCTCGACATACGGTGTGGAGGCCTACGCCCGGACCTTCGACGCCCGCCCGGACTGGACCCTGGTCGGCGTGGACATGGCCGTGTGCGCCGCGGTCGGCGTGGTGTCGCTGGCGGTGGCCACCTGGGCCTACCGGCGGGCAGCCGTCCGGTGACCCGACCGGCCGCGCGACCGGCACGACGACCTCGACTGGCACGATGACAGGGTGACCGCTCCGTTGACTCCACCACCGCCGCCCGACCGGCACTCCTCGCAGTCCGTTCCGTCCGGCCGGACGTCCGGCCCGCAGCAGGGCCGGCAGCCGCAGCCCGCGCAGCCGCCCGCCGACGCGGCCGTACCGGACACAGCGGCCGTACCGGACACACCGGCCCACCCCGGTGAGGTCACGGCCCCCGAAGCCGCCGGCCCCGGCTGGAGGACCGAGGTGCGCCGGGCAGCCGTGGCGCTGGTCGCCGTGGCGCTGGGCGGAGTGCTGCTCGGGCTCGCCTGGCTGTGGCTGGCCCCGCGGGTGCCGCTGGTGGGGCGGATCAACGACCACACCTGGGTCGTCTACCTCAAGGACTCCGAGGGCGAGCAGGCCGTCGGCGTGGACGGCACCTTCACCCTGCTCGGCCTGGCCTTCGGCGCCGTCAGCGCGGTCGCCGTGTTCCTCGCGTGGCGGCGCGGCGGCGTGGCGTCCGCGGTGGCGCTGTGCCTGGGCGGACTGCTCGGCTCGCTGCTGGCCTGGCGGCTCGGGGTGTGGCTGGGCCCGCAGCAGGACGTGGTGGCGCACGCCAGGGCCGTCGGTGAGGGCGTGACCTTCCCCGCGCCGCTGGAGCTGGGCGCCAAGGGGGCCCTGCTGGCCTGGCCGGTGGCCGCGCTCGTGGTGCACCTGGCGCTCACCGCGCTGTTCGTCCCGCGGGAGCCCGAACCGCCCGGGCAGCACCCGCACCCGCACGACGGCCCGCCCGCGGCCTGACCCGGGGCCCGCGCCCGCACGACGGCTCCGCAGTCCTCACGCGGCACCCGGCCGCGCGGCCTCTCACCGGCCGATCGGGGCCAGCACCGCCTCGGTCAGCTTCGCCAGGTCCAGCGGGGCCAGCTCGACCTCCAGGCCCCGGCGGCCCGCCGAGACGCAGATGGTGGCGTGGTCGGTCGCGGAGGAGTCCAGCACGGTGGGCAGCTTCTTGCGCTGGCCCAGCGGCGAGATGCCGCCGCGGACATAGCCCGTGGTGCGCTCGGCGAGCGCCGGGTCGGCCATCGCCGCGCGCTTGCCGCCGACCGCCGCCGCCAGGGCTTTCAGATCCAGCGACCCGGCCACCGGGACCACGGCCACCGTCAGCCGGCCGTCGACCTCCGCGACCAGCGTCTTGAACACCCGCTCCGGCGGCACCCCCAGCGCCTCGGCCGCCTCCTCGCCGTAGGAGGGGTGGGAGGGATCGTGCTCGTAGGAGCGCACGGTGTGCGCCACGCCCGCCGCGGCCAGGGCCACGGTCGCCGGTGTGCCCCCGGCCTGCTGCTTCTTCGCCTTTTTCGCCATCTCCCGCCTGGTCTCCCTCTCCGCCGGCGCGCCGGCCGGCCGCGTCAGTTGAGGCTCGTCGGAGCGCGTGTCAGCTCCGGCGCCGGCAACGACGGCAGACTGCGCAGGATGGCCGTCTCCGAACGGAGGAGGGTCAGCTCGTCGCGCAGCCGCGAGGTGGTGTCCGGCGTCTGCAGCAGCCGCTGCTTCGTCGGCGTGTCCAGCACCATCGCCGCCGCCACCAGGTACGACACCACCCGCGGTTCCTCCGGCAGCTGCGCGCTGGTGGCCGGCGACCGCTCCCGGGCGCCCGCCAGCTGCTTCTGGTACTGCCGGAACGCCCGCAGCACCCCCTCGGCCAGGGCCTCCGCCTCGTCGCCGGGCTCCTCGGGCAGCTGCTCCAGCTCGGCGGTCAGGAACGGGCCGGAGGCGTCCACCGACAGCAGCCGCACCCGGACGGTGCCGGTCACCAGCACCTCGAAGGTGCCGTCGGGCCGCTGCCGGATCGACGCCGTGTCCGCCACGCAGCCCACTGTGTGGAACGCCCGGGCCGGGTCGGGCCCGAAACCGGCCGCCGCCCCGCGCTCGGGCAGCGCCGTCGGATCCGGCAGGCCCGGGGCGCTCGGAGCCACCTCGTGGCCGTCGCGGATGGCCACGACGGCGAACCGGCGCGCGTCCTCGGGCAGGGCCAGCAGGCTGCGCATCATGGCGCGGTAGCGCTCCTCGAAGACGTTCAGCGGGAGCACCAGCCCCGGGAACAGCACCGTGTTCAGCGGGAAGAGCGGCAGGCGGACGGTCGTCACGGCGCAACAGCCTACTGGCCGTGCCCGTCGGCGCGGCGGCCCCGTTCGGCCCCGCCCGGCGCCGGTGGCAGGGACGGCGGTGCGGGCGGTCCCGCGCCGGCGTCGGCACGCAGCCGCAGGAACAGGCCGAGCGGATCGTCCGAGACCCTCTCCCACGGGAACGAGGTGACGTACGGGCCGATGAGCCGGGCCTGGCAGAGCGCGTCCCGGTGCCGGCCGAGCCGGAGCAGCACGTACATCAGCAGATTGCGGATCTCCGCCACGCGGATCTCGGCCGGCGGCAGGCCCCGGGAGAAGGCGATCGCCCGGTCCGCCGCCGCGTCGAGCCGCCCGCGCGGCAGTTCGCCCGCTTCCGCGTCGGCCAGGCAGATGAAGGCCGCCCGCAGCGGCAGCGCCTGCACCGGCGATCCGGCGGGCGCGTCCTGGGCGGCCCGTTCGGCGAAATCCAGGCACTCGCGGTGGGCGCCCCGCCAGATCTCGGCCAGATAGCGCAGGGCGGCCACATGACAGCCGTAGTGGTGCGGGGCTCGGCGCACCGCGGCCTCCCACAGCTCCTCGACGTACCGGTGCCCGGCCCGGCTGCCGCGCGCGTGGTCCAGCGCGACCCGCCAGGGCACCGGGTCCCGGTCGTCGGCGCGCGCGGCCGCCGTGATCAGCGGGGTGACCTCGCGCAGCAGCTCGGCACGGCCCGGCGAGGGCCAGGCGTGGTCCAGGGCGAGCTGGGCCGCCACCAGCAGCGCGTCCGGGTCGTCGGGGGCGGCGGCGCGCCAGCTGCGCAGCCACTCGGGCCGGGAGCGGGCGAAGGCGGCCAGCCGCAGCACGTATCCGTCCCGGTCCTCCCAGGCGCCGCGCTCCCGGGTGCCGGCCAGCAGCCGGGACGCCGGTCCGTACGCGCCCCGGGCGGCGGCGACCAGGGCCGGCCCCAGATGTTCGTCGGGCGCGTCGAGGAACACCTCGTCGTCGGCCGACACCGTGTCCTCGGGCAGGGCGGCGGGGCGCGCAGCGGTCGTTCTCCTGTGGGCCGGACGGTGGAACAGGGGCAGCAGAGCCATGGTGCACACCATTGAAAAACGCAGGTCGGATGCGCGCCAGGGGCACGGCGAAGCCGGTCGAAGGTTGTACGGCGGCCGGCCAAGAGAAGGTAAAAACGTGAGAGTTCAATGAGTTCGCCCGGCCGCCCGGTGCCCGGGTCCGCTCCCCGGATGCCGCCCTGCGGGCCGGGCACGGCCGAGCCGGAGGCGGCGCCCGCGCGGCCCTCAGGGACCTGCCGCCCCTCCCGCCCGACGCCCGGCGCGCACCGTCGGCCGGGGCCTGCCTGCTTCCTCCTAGTTCCGCCGCAGCAGCCGGGTCGCCCCCGCCGTCACCGTGGTCGCCAGCACCCAGCCGAGCAGCACCATCGCCGCCGCGAGCCACTGCCAGACGCCGTCGACCTGCCACTGGCTGGCCTGGTTCAGGTCCACCACCGGCAGCAGCAGATCGAGGACGAATAGGGAGGGGTTCCAGTCGGGGCGTTCGCCGGGCTCGGCCGGCGGACGGTCGGCGTGGGCGAAGGCCACCGAGCCGGCCGCCCACAGCAGGGCCATCCACACCGCGGCCCGGCCGGGCCG
This sequence comes from Streptomyces thermoviolaceus, assembly GCF_045209695.1. Lineage (NCBI taxonomy): Bacteria > Bacillati > Actinomycetota > Actinomycetes > Kitasatosporales > Streptomycetaceae > Streptomyces > Streptomyces thermoviolaceus. The sequence goes on from NZ_CP109280.1 coordinate 4,631,954, forward strand.
GTAGCCGTAGGCCACGGTGACGTCCTGGACGTAGCCCCACAGCTTGCCGGCCGGCGGCAGCGTCTGCCGTCTGCGGCGGTGCTTGGCCAGCAGCACCTCGCGCGCGTCCGCGTCCTCGCCGGCCTCCCGCAGCACCGCCGCCAGCCGCTCGTACGGCTCCGGGTTGTACTCCTGGGTGGCCGCCGCCACCCAGGCCAGACGGGCGGTCAGCGGGAACGGGCCGCGCGGCACCAGGTTCTCGTAGACGAAGCCGTTCATCTGCAGGCCGCCGGGGCCGGGCCAGCTGCCGGCCCGGTCGACCAGGGTGGCGATGCGCGCCCCGGACAGCAGCACCCGGCCGCCCCGCGGCCGCTCGCACAAAAAGCGCAGCTCCGGCGTCTGCACCCGGCGCAGGGACAGCTCCTGCGGTTCGACGAGGTCGAAGCGGGCGTGGCCGAGGTCCACCGCCTCGCCGAACCGTCCGTCGTCCAGCCGCACTCCGCCCCGGCAGGCGAAGGGCCGGAACAGCGTCCCGCGCTCGGGCGTCACCGGGCGCAGCGGCGGGCCGCCCACCCCGGCCGGGGTCAGGTACAACGCGCGCCCGACCGTCAGCTGCGGCGCGTTGAGCGCGTACCGGCCGCAGGGGGCGGACAGCCGTGCGCCGCGCAGGCCGAGCGACGCGCCGATCGAGGCGCTGCGCAGGCTGATCTCGCCGTGCGCCTGCAGCAGGTCCGCCTGGAGGTCCTGCCCGACCGTCAGCCCGTCCGCCGCGATCGCCCGGCCGGTGCGGTCCCGGTCCACCACGGCCTGGTTGAGCAGCAGGTCCGTGCCGATCTGCGCGTCGGTCAGCCGTATGCCCCGCCGGATGCGGCACCGCGGCAGGTGCAGGTCGCCCTCGGTGTGCAGGCGGGCCGCCTCCAGGCGGGGCAGCGCGCAGTTCACCAGCCGTAAGGTGGACAGCCGGGCCTCGGGCAGGCGCACCTCCTCGTCGAAGCGGCAGCCGTTCAGCTCCACGTACGGGACCACGGTGCCCCCGGCCAGGTCCACGGCGCCCTTGATGCGCAGCCCGGCCAGCTTCAGCGCCGCCACCCGCCCGGGCAGCGCCGGCGGCCCGTCCAGCAGCAGCCAGCACACGACACGCCCGCGCACCGTCCGTTCGGGTCCCCAGGGATGGCCGCCGTGCGGGTCGTCCACCGCGGCGTCCCCGGTGCGCAGGTCGTACACGCTGCCGTTGCGGAAGGCCTGCCACATCCCGGCCTCGACCGCGGTCAGGTCGTCCGGCAGGTCCCCGGCACGGGCGCCGGTAACCTCTGTCACGATTCGCCCCTCTTCTCCTGTCTCCCTGTGAGTTCTGCCGCTTCGTACCACCGGTGATGCCCGCTGGGTGACGGTTGGAACGCGGTGCGTGAGGGGAATCGTCCGATTTCAGAGGAAGGCCGGAATACGCCTGTGGAGGGGTTCTGTATCAGCCACCGATACAGGTGAACGGGGCGCGAGGGCCATCTGAGAGAATTGGAGGCGTGATCTCCCGAATCGATCTGCGCGGCGGCGCCCTCCCCGAGGGTCCCGCCCTTCGCGACCTGCTGCCCCGAGCCGACTTCGACGTCGCGGCCGCCCTGGAGAAGGTGCGTCCGATCTGCGAGGCCGTGCATCATCGCGGCGACGCGGCGCTGATCGAGTTCGCCGAGCAGTTCGACGGCGTGCGGCTGGACTCCGTCCGTGTGCCGCAGGAGGCGCTGAAGGAGGCGCTGGACCGTCTCGATCCGGACGTGCGGGCCGCCCTGGAGGAGTCCATCCGCCGCGCCCGGCTCGTCCACCGCGAGCAGCGCCGCACCACGCACACCACGCAGGTGGTGCCCGGCGGCTCGGTCACCGAGAAGTGGGTGCCGGTGCAGCGGGTCGGGCTGTACGCGCCCGGCGGCCGGTCGGTGTACCCGTCCTCCGTGATCATGAACGCCGTGCCCGCCCAGGAGGCCGGCGTCGAGTCCGTCGCGCTCGCCTCCCCGGCCCAGGCCGAGTTCGGCGGGCTGCCGCACCCGACCATCCTCGCCGCCTGCGCCCTGCTCGGCGTGGACGAGGTGTACGCCGCGGGCGGCGCCACCGCCGTGGCGATGTTCGCCTACGGCACCGAGTCCTGCCCGCCCGTGAACATGGTCACCGGCCCCGGCAACATCTGGGTCGCGGCCGCCAAGCGCTACTTCACCGGCCGGATCGGCATCGACGCCGAGGCCGGCCCCACCGAGATCGCGATCCTCGCCGACGCCACCGCCGACCCGGTGCACGTCGCCGCCGACCTGATCAGCCAGGCCGAGCACGACCCGCTGGCCGCCGCGGTCCTGGTCACCGACTCCGCCGAGCTGGCCGACGCGGTGGAGAAGGAGCTGGAGCCGCAGGTCGCCGCCACCAAGCACGTCGAGGACCGGATCCGCCCGGCCCTGTCCGGCAAGCAGTCCGCGATCGTCCTGGTCGACGGGATCGAGGAGGGCCTGCGGGTGGTCGACGCCTACGGCGCCGAGCACCTGGAGATCCAGACCGCCGACGCCGCCGCGGTCGCCGACCGGGTGCACAACGCCGGCGCGATCTTCATCGGCCCCTGGGCGCCGGTCTCCCTCGGCGACTACGCGGCCGGCTCCAACCACGTCCTGCCCACCGGCGGCTGCGCCTGCCACTCCTCCGGCCTGTCCGTGCAGTCCTTCCTGCGCGGCATCCACATCGTCGACTACAGCCGCGACGCCCTCGCCGAGGTCGCCCACCACGTGGTGACCCTGGCGGAGGCCGAGGACCTCCCGGCCCACGGCGCGGCGATCAAGGCGAGGTTCGGCTGGAAGGTACCCGAGAGCAAGTGAGCGACGTGCGGATCGACGATCTCCCCGTACGCGACGAGCTGCGCGGCACGTCCCCCTACGGCGCGCCCCAGCTGGACGTCCCCGTACGGCTGAACACCAACGAGAACCCCTACCCGCTGCCCGAGCCGCTGGTCGAGCGGATCGCGGAGCGGGTGCGCGAGGCCGCCCGCGGCCTGAACCGCTACCCGGACCGGGACGCGGTTGAGCTGCGCACGGCGCTCGCCGCCTACCTGACGCGCACCGGCGGCCACGAGGTCGGCCTGCGCAACGTCTGGGCCGCCAACGGGTCCAACGAGGTCATCCAGCAGCTGCTGCAGGCCTTCGGCGGCCCCGGCCGCACGGCGATGGGCTTCGAGCCGTCGTACTCGATGCACGCGCTCATCGCCCGCGGCACCGGCACCGGCTGGATCCCCGGCCCCCGCGACGAGGACTTCGCCATCGACCTCGCCGCCGCCGAGAAGGCGATCGCCGAGCACTGCCCGGACGTCGTCTTCATCACCACCCCCAACAACCCCACCGGCAACGCCGTCCCGCGCGAGACCGTCGCCGCGCTGTACGAGGCCGCGCAGGCGGCGAAGCCGTCGATGGTGATCGTCGACGAGGCGTACGTCGAGTTCAGCCACGGCTCCTCGCTGCTGCCGTTGCTTCAGGACCGCCCGCACCTGGTGATCTCGCGCACCATGTCCAAGGCGTTCGGCGCGGCCGGACTGCGCCTGGGCTACCTCGCCGCGCACCCCGCCGTCGTGGACGCCGTGCAGCTGGTGCGGCTGCCCTACCACCTGTCCGCGATCACCCAGGTGACCGCGCTCGCGGCCCTGGAGCACACCGACACGCTGCTGGGCTACGTCGCACAGCTCAAGCAGGAGCGGGACCGGCTGGCCGACGAGCTGCGCGCGATGGGCTACGAGGTCACCGCCTCGGACGCCAACTTCGTGCAGTTCGGCCGGTTCGCCGACGCCCACGAGGCCTGGCGGAAGATCCTCGACCGCGGCGTGCTCGTCCGGGACAACGGCGTGCCCGGACGGCTGCGGGTGACGGCCGGGACCCCGGCGGAGAACGACGCGTTCCTCGATGCGGTGCGCGAACTCAAGAACGAAGTGGAGCTGAGCGGATGAGCCGCGTCGGGCGCGTGGAGCGCACCACCAAGGAGACCTCCGTCCTGGTCGAGATCGACCTCGACGGCACCGGCCGGACCGACATCGCCACCGGTGTCGGCTTCTTCGACCACATGCTCGACCAGCTCGGCCGGCACGGGCTGTTCGACCTGACCGTCAAGACCGACGGCGACCTGCACATCGACTCCCACCACACCATCGAGGACACCGCGCTGGCGCTGGGCGCCGCCTTCAAGCAGGCCCTCGGCGACAAGGTGGGCATCTACCGCTTCGGCACCTGCTCGGTCCCGCTGGACGAGTCTCTCGCCCAGGTCACCGTGGACCTCTCCGGCCGCCCCTACCTGGTGCACACCGAGCCGGAGAACATGGCGCCGATGATCGGCGAGTACGACACCACGATGACCCGGCACATCCTGGAGTCGTTCGTCGCCCAGGCCCAGGTCGCGCTGCACGTGCACGTGCCCTACGGCCGCAACGCCCACCACATCGTCGAGTGCCAGTTCAAGGCGCTGGCCCGGGCGCTGCGCTACGCCAGCGAACGCGACCCGCGGGCGGCGGGCATCCTGCCCTCGACGAAGGGCGCCCTGTAAGAAGATGAACGGTTCGTCCACCGCCCTGATCGTCATCGGTCTGTTCCTCGTCGGCGGCATCATCTCCTTCGTCCGGCAGCAGATGCCCAAGAGCATGATCACCCTGCTGTCGATCGGGGCCGTGATGTGCCTGGCCGCCGGCGTGCTGCGGCTGGAGGTGTGGAGTTGAGCAGCGGCAACGCGGCCAAGAAGGTCGTCGTCTTCGATTACGGCTTCGGCAACGTCCGCTCCGCCGAGCGCGCGCTGGCCCGCACCGGCGCCCAGGTCGAGATCACCCGCGACTTCGACGTGGCGATGAACGCCGACGGACTGCTGGTGCCCGGTGTCGGCGCCTTCGCCGCCTGCATGCGCGGCCTGCGCCAGGCCCGCGGGGACTGGATCATCGACCGCCGGCTGTCCGGCGGACGCCCCGTGATGGGCATCTGCGTCGGCATGCAGATCCTCTTCTCCCGCGGCATCGAGCACGGCGAGGAGACCGAGGGCCTGGACGAGTGGCCCGGCACGGTCGGCCCGCTCGAGGCCGACGTGGTGCCCCACATGGGCTGGAACACCGTCGAGGCCCCGGAGGGGTCGGAGCTGTTCGCCGGCCTGGACGCCGACGCCCGCTTCTACTTCGTGCACTCCTACGCCGTCCACGACTGGCAGCTGGAGACGCACAACCCGGCGATGCACGCCCCCAAGGTGACCTGGGCGACGCACGGCAAGCCCTTCGTGGCCGCCGTGGAGAACGGCGTCCTGTGGGCCACCCAGTTCCACCCCGAGAAGTCCGGCGACGCCGGAGCGCAGCTGCTGAACAACTGGATCGGAACCCTGTGATGGCTTCGAAGCTCGAACTCCTCCCCGCCGTCGACGTCCGCGACGGCCAGGCCGTCCGCCTGGTGCACGGCGAGTCCGGGACGGAGACCTCCTACGGCTCCCCGCTCGAGGCGGCCCTGGCGTGGCAGCGCGCCGGCGCCGAGTGGCTGCACCTGGTCGACCTGGACGCCGCCTTCGGCACCGGGAACAACCGCGAGCTGATCGCCGAGGTCACCCGGGCCATGGACATCAAGGTGGAGCTGTCCGGCGGCATCCGCGACGACGACACCCTCGCGGCCGCCCTGGCCACCGGCTGCACCCGGGTCAACCTCGGCACCGCCGCCCTGGAGACCCCCGAGTGGGTCGCCCGGGTCATCGCCGAGCACGGCGACAAGATCGCCGTCGGCCTGGACGTGCGCGGCACCACCCTGCGCGGACGCGGCTGGACCCGCGACGGCGGCGACCTGTACGAGACGCTGGAGCGCCTGAACAAGGAGGGCTGCGCCCGCTACGTCGTCACCGACATCGCCAAGGACGGCACCCTCAAGGGCCCCAACCTCGAGCTGCTGAAGAACGTCTGCGCGGCCACCGACCGCCCGGTCGTCGCCTCCGGCGGCGTGTCCTCCCTCGACGACCTGCGCGCCATCGCCGAGCTGGTGCCGCTCGGTGTCGAGGGCGCCATCGTCGGGAAGGCGCTGTACGCGAAGGCGTTCACCCTCGAAGAGGCCCTGGAGGCTGTGTCGTCATGAGCGACGCCGTACGGCGGGTGCAGAGCGGAAGTCCTTGGGAAGAGAGTTTCGGTTTCGCACGCGCCGTCGCGGCGGGCGACCGGGTGCTGGTGGCCGGCACGTCGTCCTTCAAGGGCAGCGTGCTCTACGGCGAGGGCGACCCGTACGAGCAGGCCAGGGTGGCCTTCACCAGCGCCCTGGAGGCGATCGCCGAGTTCGGGCTCGGACCCGAGTCGGTGGTCAGGACCCGGATGTATCTGACCCACGCGCGCGACGTGGAGGCCGTGGGCCGCGCCCACAAGGAGCTGTTCGGCGGCGTGCGCCCGGCGGCGACCCTGCTGGTCGTGGAGGGCTTCGTGGATCCGCGCATCCTGGTCGAAGTGGAACTGGAAGCATTCAGAGGAGCCGTGGATTCATGACCCTGGCGGTCCGAGTCATTCCCTGCCTGGACGTGGACGGCGGCCGGGTCGTCAAGGGCGTCAACTTCAAGAACCTGCGGGACGCGGGCGACCCCGTCGAGATGGCCAAGGTGTACGACGCCGAGGGCGCCGACGAGCTGACGTTCCTGGACATCACCGCCTCCTCGGGCAACCGCGAGACGACCTACGACGTGGTGCGGCGCACCGCCGAGCAGGTCTTCATCCCGCTCACCGTCGGCGGCGGCGTCCGCACCGCCGAGGACGTGGACAAGCTGCTGCGGGCCGGCGCCGACAAGGTCGGCGTCAACACCGCGGCGATCGCCCGCCCGGACCTGATCCGGGAGATCGCCGAGCGCTTCGGCCGCCAGGTGCTGGTGCTCTCGGTCGACGCCCGCCGCACCCCGTCGGGCGGCTTCGAGGTGACCACGCACGGCGGCCGCCGCGGCACCGGCATCGACGCCGTGGAGTGGGCGCACCGCGCGGCCGAGCTCGGCGCGGGCGAGATCCTGCTGAACTCCATGGACGCCGACGGCACCAAGGACGGCTACGACCTGGAGATGATCTCCGCCGTCCGCAAGCACGTCACCGTCCCCGTCATCGCCTCCGGCGGCGCCGGCAGGCTCGCCGACTTCCCGCCCGCCATCGCCGCGGGCGCGGACGCGGTGCTGGCGGCCTCCGTGTTCCACTTCGGCGACCTGCGCATCGGCCAGGTCAAGGACACCCTGAGGGAGGCGGGCCACCCGGTCCGCTGAGCCGGTCGGCGAGACCCGCGTCGAAGGCCCCGGCCGCTTGTCGGCGGTCCGGGGCTCTTCTCGAAGCAGAAGTCCGCGCCGTACCTGTGCACCGGCCCCGGGCTGTGGCCGCTGACGCTGCTCGCGCTGGTTCTCGGCACCGTCGACGCGGTGTTCCTGCCGGCCGTGGGCGCCCTGCCCGCGCGGGTGACGCACCGGTCGCAGCCGGCGCGCGTGCAGGGCATGCGGGGGCTCGCGGTCCGGTGCGCGAGCCTGGCCGGCGGCCCGCTCGGCGGGCTCGGGGTGGCGCTGGGCGGGCCGGCTGCCGCGTTCGGTCTCGCGGGGCTGCTGATCGCCCTGTCCGCGCCACTGCTGGTCCGCGTGCGGATGCGTGAGCTGCCGCCGGACGTTCGGCGCCGCCGAGCGGACCGCGACCGGCGCCCGCAAGGACCTGGTGGGGGACTGCGCTACATCCGCGGGCACCGGGTGCTCGCGCCGCTGATGCTCGCCATGGCCCTCGGCGGCCTCGGCTTCGTCGGGCCGCTCAACGCCGGCCTGACCCTGCTGTGCGACGCGCGCGGCGGGACGGCGGCCGGGCTGGGTGCTCGTGGGCTTCGGCGCCGGGGCGGGCGCCGCCTCGCTGCTGCCGACGGTGCGGGGGAGGCTGCCGCATGCCGGGCGGATGGCCGACTGGTCGATCCTGGCGGGAGCGGCAGCGGTCGGCGCCCTCGCGTGCGCGCCGACCGTCGTCGCGGCCGTCGCCACCGCCGTGGTGATCGGCCTGCGCACCGGGCTGAGCGGTGCGATGTGCCAGGCGCTGCTGCAGACCGTCTCCGCCCCGGCGCACCTGGGGCGGGTGACCGCCGTCGCCACGCTGGTCAGCCAGGGCTCGCCCCGATCGGCATGCCGCTGTCCGCCGCCGCGATCGGTGCCTGGGGGACAGGCCCCGGTCAGCGCGGCCGTGTGCGGCCTCGGCGGGACGGTCCCCCTGTGCGTCCCGGCCCTGCGCCGCGCCCAGCTGCCCTGAGGCCGGGCCGCTTCGCCGAGTCCCCCGAGGCCGGGCGGCCCCGCCGAGCGGGTCTCAGAGGCCCAGCTGCTTGGTCTCCCGCATCGCGGTCACCGCGTCCTGGTCGCCCTCCAGCTCGACCCGGGCCACCCGCTGCCGGCCGAACGCGAACAGCAGCAGCTCCGAGGGTTCCCCGGTCACCGTCACCACCGGCGTGCCCCGGTGGGCCACGGCCGTGCGGCCGTCGGGCCGGCGCAGCACCAGGCCCGACGGGACGCCCCGGCCCAGCAGCCTGGCGGTGCGCTCCAGACGGGACCACAGGGCGTCCTGGAACACCGGGTCCAGCTCGCGCGGCGACCAGTCCGGCTGGGCCCGCCGCACGTCCTCCGCGTGGATGTAGAACTCGACCGTGTTCGCCACCTCGTCGACCTGCTTGACGCCGAACGGCGAGAAGCGCGGCGGACCGGTGCGGATCAGCCGGATCAGCTCCTCGTACGGCTTGGCCGCGTACTCCTGGAGCACCCTCTCCAGGCGGGCGGCGAGCGGCTTGATCAGCACGCCCCCGGCCGCGTCCGGGCGCCGCTCGCGCACCACCACGTGCGCGGCGAGATCACGGGTGCGCCAGCCCTCGCAGAGCGTCGGTGCCTCCGGGCCGGCGGTCTCCAACAGGTCGGCGAGCAGCAGCCGTTCACGCTTGGCAAAGGTCGACATGGGCTCAGCCTACGGCTCCCCGCCGTGTCCGGACAGCCGACGCGGCGCCGTGCCGTCCGTGCCGCGCGGCACAATGGCACCCATGACCAGCACGTCCGGTAATCCCGCCCCCGACCCGGCGGCCTCCGCCGCACGGCCCAGCGGCCTCGCCCCCGAGATCGCCGCCCGCCTCAAGCGCAGCGCCGACGGACTCCTGCCCGCCATCGCCCAGCAGTACGACACCGGAGAGGTGCTGATGCTCGGCTGGATGGACGACGAGGCGCTGCACCGCACCCTGACCACCGGCCGCTGCACCTACTGGTCGCGCAGCCGCCAGGAGTACTGGGTCAAGGGCGACACCTCCGGCCACGTCCAGTACGTCAAGTCCGTCGCCCTGGACTGCGACGGCGACACGGTGCTGGTCAAGGTCGACCAGGTGGGCGCCGCCTGCCACACCGGCGACCGCACCTGCTTCGACGCCGACGTCCTGCTGGCGGACGCCGCTGCCGGCCGGGCCGCACGGAAGTAGGGTCGGCCGCCATGGACCTCGAGACGTTCCGCAAACTCGCCACCGACCGCCGGGTCGTCCCGGTCACCCGCAAGCTCCTCGCCGACGGCGACACCCCCGTGGCGCTGTACCGCAAGCTCGCCGCCGAACGCCCCGGCACCTTCCTGCTCGAATCCGCGGAGAACGGACGCTCGTGGTCCCGTTACTCCTTCGTCGGCGTCCGCAGCGCCGCCACCCTCACCGAGCGGGAGGGCCGCACCCACTGGCTGGGCACCCCGCCCGTCGGCGTCCCCGTCGACGGCGACCCGCTGGCCACGCTGCGGGCCACCCTCGAAACGCTGCACACGCCCCGCGATCTCGCCCACGACCTGGGCCTGCCGCCCTTCACCGGCGGCATGGTCGGCTACCTCGGCTACGACATCGTGCGCCGCCTGGAGAAGATCGGGCCCGGTGAGCACGACGAGCTGCGGCTGCCCGAGCTGACCATGATGCTCACCAGCGACCTCGCCGTCCTCGACCACTGGGACGGCACCGTGCTGCTGATCGCCAACGCGATCAACCACAACGACCTGGAGACCGGCGTCGACGAGGCCTGGGCCGACGCCGTCGCCCGCCTGGACGCGATGGAGGCCGACCTGGCCCGGCCCCTGACCCAGCAGGCCGTCGCCCTGCCGCCCAGCGAACTGCCCGAGTACACCGCCCGCTGGGGCGGGGAGGACTTCCGGGCGGCCGTGGAGGACGTCAAGGAACGCATCCGCGCGGGCGAGGCCTTCCAGGTCGTGCCCTCGCAGCGGTTCGAGACCCCGTGCACGGCGAGCGCCCTGGACGTCTACCGGGTCCTGCGGGCCACCAACCCCTCGCCGTACATGTACCTGTTCCGCTTCGACGGCTTCGACGTGGTCGGCTCCTCGCCCGAGGCGCTGGTCAAGGTCGAGGACGGGCGGGCGATGCTGCACCCCATCGCCGGCACCCGGCCGCGGGGCGCCACCCCGCAGGAGGACCAGGCGCTCGCCGAGGAACTCCTCGCCGACCCCAAGGAGCGCGCCGAGCACCTGATGCTCGTCGACCTGGGCCGCAACGACCTGGGCCGGGTCTGCGAGCCGGGCTCCGTCGAGGTCGTGGACTTCATGTCCATCGAGCGCTACTCGCACGTCATGCACATCGTCTCGACCGTCACCGGCCGGGTGGCCGCCGGCCGGACCGCCTTCGACGTGCTGACCGCCTGCTTCCCGGCGGGCACCCTGTCCGGGGCGCCCAAGCCGCGCGCGATGCAGATCATCGACGAGCTGGAGCCGTCACGGCGCGGACTGTACGGCGGCTGCGTCGGCTACCTGGACTTCGCCGGCGACTCCGACACCGCCATCGCCATCCGCACCGCGCTGCTGCGCGACGGCACCGCCTACGTCCAGGCGGGCGCCGGCATCGTCGCCGACTCCGACCCGGTCGCCGAGGACACCGAGTGCCGCAACAAGGCGGCCGCCGTGCTGCGCGCGGTCCACACCGCCAACCGGCTCGGCGGCTGACCGCCGCACCGTGCCCCGCCCGCCGGGGTGGGGCACGTCTCACCGCCCCGGATGCGGGCGCGGCCGGCCCGCAGGCGATAGTGGAGTACGTGACAGCTGTACCTCACCCCCGTACCGAGGCCGCCGCCCCCGCCCGGACCGGCCGCCGGAGCCTCGCCGTCGCCCTGCTGTGCGGCGCGCTCGGCGCCGCCGTGGCACTGCTGGCCTCCCGGCAGCGCTGGGCGGAGGGCACCGCGGCGGTCGCCGGCGGCGCCTTCCCGCTGAGCGCCAAGGGCAGCGAGGTCACGGGCGTGCCCGCGGCCCTCGCCGTCGTGGGCCTGGCCGCCCTGTTCGCCGTCTTCGCCGTCCGCCGCCTGGGCCGGGTGCTGGTCGCCGCGCTGCTCGCGCTCTCCGGCGCCGGCACCGTCGTCGCGGCCGTCTCCGGTGCCGGCGACAGCAGCGCCCTGGACGAGAAGGCCGCGCAGGCCTCCGGCGACACCGCCGCGACCGCCGCCGCGCTCACCCACACCGGCTGGCCCTACGTCGCCGCCGCGGGCGGGGTGCTCATCCTGCTCGCCGGGCTGCTCGCCCTGCGCTACGGCCGGCGGTGGCCGGCCATGTCCGGCCGCTACGAGCGGGCCGGGACCACGCCCCGCACCCGCCGCTCCCGCCCGGTCGACCCCGAGCGCCCCGAGGAACTGTGGAAGGCCCTCGACCGCGGCGAGGACCCCACCGAACGCGCCTGATCCGGCCGGCGCACCGTCGGAGCACCCGGTGCGCACCCCCGGCCCCCGGCGGGCACGAGCCACCCCCGCTCACACCCGCCCCGTGCGTACGGGACAATGGAGTCGGAGCGTCCGGCTCAGACACAACACAGCAACGAGGAGCAAGTCATGGCGGGCAGCAGCCACGGTCACACCCCGGCCGCCTGGACCGGTGTCATCATCGCCTTCATCGGTTTCTGCGTCGCGGGCGTCTTCATGGTGGGAGCCCAGCCGGTCGGCTTCTGGGTCGGCATGGGCATCGTGCTGCTCGGCGGCATCGTCGGCGGCATCATGCGCAAGATGGGCCTGGGCCAGAAGAACGAGCACCCCGTGCACCAGCTCGCCGGCGCGCAGGCCGCCGAGCAGCGCGAGCCGGCCGCGGCCGAGAACTGAACCGCACCGTCCGGCGGGCCCGTACGACGACGCCGAGGCCCGCCACGAACGGCCGACGAGGGGCGGCGGATGCCGCCCCTCACGCGCACCCGCGTCCGCCGCGCGGCACAATGCGGGCGTGAACGCCGACCGTCCCCGCACGCCTGACGCCCCGGCCCGCCTCCCGCACCCGGGGACCGCACACGCCGCCCGCGTGGCCGTACCCGTGCGACACCGCTCCCTCGCGGCCCGTCTCGCCGCGCCCGCCCTGACGCTGGCCGCGGTGGCCGCCGCCTTCGCCTACGTCGGGACGGTGGACCCCAACGAACCCGGCCACTACCCGGTGTGCCCGCTGCTGCACTTCACCGGTCTGTACTGCCCCGGCTGCGGCGGGCTGCGCAGCGCCCACGCCGTCGCCGACGGCGACCTCCTCGCCGCCCTGCACGACAACGCCCTGGCCGTCGTCGGCTACCTGGTCTTCGCCGTCGGGTGGGTGCTGTGGACGGCGGCCGCGGTGCGCGGACGGCCGACGTCGCGGCTCGTGCCGTCCACCGCCCAGCTGTGGTGCGCGGGCGTGCTCGCCGCCGTCTTCACCGTTGTCCGGAACCTGCCGTTCGGCGGCTGGCTCCACCCTTGACCGACCGGCACCGGTCCAGGTAGTGGGACCGCGGCGGGACGGATGCGGGGTGGGGAGCCGGGTGCGGATACCATCGCAGTGACCACCGGTTTCCGGCCGCCTGATCCAGCGGGTCCCCACGATCTTCTCGTCGGCGCCCGCCGCCGGGGACACAACGGTCCGCTGGAACATCCCACCGTCTGGAAGGGGGCCGCTCGCGTGAGTGTGCTCGACGAGATCATCGACGGAGTCCGTGCCGACCTTGCCGAGCGGCAGGCACGCGTCAGCCTCGACGAGCTCAAGGAGCGCGCGGCCAAGGCCCCGGCCGCCAAGGACGGGAGGGCGGCGCTCAAGGGCGACGGCGTCCGGGTGATCTGCGAGGTCAAGCGCTCCAGCCCCTCCAAGGGCGCGCTGGCCGCGATCGCCGACCCGGCCGGGCTGGCCGCGGACTACGAGGCCGGCGGCGCGGCCGTCATCTCCGTGCTGACCGAGCAGCGGCGCTTCGGCGGTTCGCTCGCCGACCTGGAGGCGGTGCGCGCCCGCGTGGACATCCCGGTGCTGCGCAAGGACTTCATCGTCACCTCCTATCAGCTGTGGGAGGCCCGGGCCTACGGCGCCGACCTCGCCCTGCTGATCGTCGCCGCCCTCGACCAGCCGGCCCTGGAGTCGCTGATCGAGCGCGCCGAGTCCATCGGGCTCACCCCGCTCGTCGAGGCCCACGACGAGGAGGAGGTCGAGCGGGCGGTGGACGCCGGCGCCAAGGTCATCGGCGTCAACGCGCGCAACCTGAAGACCCTGGAGGTCGACCGCAGCACCTTCGAGCGGGTGGCCCCGGAGATCCCCGACGGCATCGTCAAGGTCGCCGAGTCCGGCGTGCGCGGCCCGCACGACCTGATCGCCTACGCCAACGCCGGCGCCGACGCCGTCCTGGTCGGCGAGTCGCTGGTCACCGGCCGGGACCCGAAGGCCGCGGTCGCCGACCTGGTGGCCGCCGGAGCACATCCGGCGCTGAGGCAGGGACGCGGCTGACACGCCGGTAGAGTGGGGCCCGATGACGCTTCCGATCACCGTGACCACCACGGACCGCCACGCCCGCCTCGCGCGCGGCTGCCGGCCCCGTGGCTGCCGCGCGCCCGCACGCCGGGTGCACGGACGGCGCGTGCGCTACGTCATCGGTGACGAGCCGGGCCAGGTCAACGGCATGCGATGGCGCGTTGCGCGGGGCGCGGGGCTGTGCCGTGCGCGGGCGGAGCAGACCGCACGGACGCACGACGACCACGGACGGCACGCGTAGCCGGTGACAGCCCCGGCCCCACGGCGACTGGTATCCACAGCACTCACCGTGAGGTTTCCGCATGCCCAGCGAGTTCTTCATCCCCGATCCCGGGGGGCAGGTGCCCAGCGCCGAGGGCTACTTCGGCGCCTACGGCGGCAAGTTCATCCCCGAGGCGCTCGTCGCCGCCGTGGACGAGGTCGCCGTCGCCTACGAGAAGGCCAAGGCCGACCCGGAGTTCGCCCGTGAGCTGGACGAACTGCTCGTCCACTACACCGGCCGTCCCAGCCCCCTGACCGAGGTCCCGCGGTTCGCCGAGCACGCCGGCGGCGCTCGGGTGTTCCTCAAGCGCGAGGACCTCAACCACACCGGCTCCCACAAGATCAACAACGTGCTCGGCCAGGCACTGCTCACCAAGCGCATGGGCAAGACCCGCGTGATCGCCGAGACCGGCGCCGGCCAGCACGGCGTGGCCACCGCCACCGCCTGCGCGCTGTTCGGCCTGGACTGCACGATCTACATGGGCGAGATCGACACCGAGCGCCAGGCCCTGAACGTGGCCCGGATGCGCATGCTCGGCGCCGAGGTCGTGGCCGTGAAGTCCGGCAGCCGCACCCTGAAGGACGCCATCAACGAGGCGTTCCGCGACTGGGTCGCCAACGTCGACCACACCCACTACCTGTTCGGCACCGTCGCCGGCCCGCACCCCTTCCCGGCGATGGTCCGCGACTTCCACCGGGTCATCGGCGTCGAGGCCCGCCGCCAGATCCTCGAGCGCGCCGGCCGCCTCCCGGACGCCGCCGTCGCCTGCGTGGGCGGCGGCTCCAACGCCATCGGACTGTTCCACGCGTTCATCCCGGACGAGGGCGTGCGCCTGATCGGCTGCGAACCCGCCGGCCACGGCATCGACACCGGCGAGCACGCGGCCACCCTGACCGCGGGCGAGCCGGGCATCCTGCACGGCTCCCGCTCCTACGTGCTGCAGGACGACGAGGGCCAGATCACCGAGCCGTACTCCATCTCGGCCGGCCTGGACTACCCGGGCATCGGCCCGGAGCACGCCTACCTGAAGGACTCCGGCCGCGGCGAGTACCGCGCGGTCACCGACGACGAGGCGATGCAGGCGCTGCGCCTGCTGTCGCGGACCGAGGGCATCATCCCGGCCATCGAGAGCGCCCACGCGCTGGCCGGCGCCCTGCAGGTGGGCCGTGAGCTGGGCCCCGACGGGCTGATCGTGGTCAACCTCTCCGGCCGCGGCGACAAGGACATGGACACCGCCGCCCGCTACTTCGGCCTGTACGACACCGACTCCGAGGTGGCCGCCGACGCCGCCGACACCGCCGAGATCGAGGGGGACGCCCGGTGAGCGGGAACATCCAGCTGCTGTCGGACACCCTCGCCGCCGCGAAGGCCGAGGGCCGCTCCGCGCTCATCGCCTACTGGCCGGCCGGGTTCCCGACCGTGGACGGCGGCATCGAGGCGATCAAGGCCGTCTACGACGGCGGCGCCGACGTGGTCGAGGTGGGCCTGCCGCACAGCGACCCGGTCCTGGACGGCCCGGTCATCCAGACCGCCGACGACATCGCGCTGCGCGGCGGCGTGCGGATCGCCGACGTGCTGCGCACGGTCCGCGAGGCCCACACGGCCACCGGCAAGCCGGTGCTGGTGATGACCTACTGGAACCCGATCGACCGCTACGGCGTGGAGCGGTTCACCGCCGAGCTGGTCGAGGCGGGCGGCGCCGGCTGCATCCTGCCCGACCTGCCCGTGCAGGAGTCCGCGCTGTGGCGGGAGCACGCCGACAAGCACGGTCTGGCCACCGTCTTCGTCGTCGCGCCCAGCAGCAAGGACGAGCGGCTCGCCGAGATCACCGCGGCCGGCTCCGGCTTCGTCTACGCCGCCTCCCTGATGGGCGTCACCGGCACCCGCGAGAAGGTCGGCGCGCAGGCGCAGGACCTGGTGCGCCGTACCCGGGCCACCGGCACCACGCTGCCGGTGTGCGTGGGCCTCGGCGTCTCCAACGGCGCCCAGGCCGCCGAGGTCGCCGGCTTCGCCGACGGCGTGATCGTGGGCTCGGCGTTCGTCAAGCGCATGCTGGACGCCCCGGACCACGCGGCGGGCCTCGAGGCCGTCCGCGCCCTCGCGGGAGAGCTGGCCGAGGGCGTGCGCGGCCGCGCCTGAGACGTGCACGACCCGCGCACGACGGTGCGCGGGTCGCCGCCCGGCACACGCCGGTCACCCGAAGGGGTGGAACTGGGACCGGGGAGACGCGGGGCGCCTCCCCGGTTCGTTCTGGTGGTGTGAGCGCAAAGAATCATGAAGCACAGCGCACCGCCCGGCAGCGGCTGGCGGCCGAGCGCGAGAAGCAGAAGGCCGCGGAGCGCCGGCGGCGCACCCTGATCGTGGGCGTCACCGTGGTCTGCGTGCTGGCCCTGGCCACGGTGATCGGCCTGATCGCGGCCAACGCGGGGAAGAAGGGGACGACCAGCAGCGGCCCGGTCGTGGCGCCCTCCGGCGCCCAGGGCAAGGACAGCCTCGCGATTCCGGTCGGCGAGGACGGCGCCGGGTCGACGCTCACCGTGTGGGAGGACTTCCGCTGCCCGGCCTGCCAGGGCTTCGAGCGCGTGTACCGGCCGGTGATCCACGACCTGACCGCCGCCGGCAAGCTCCGGGTGGAGTACCACCTGGTCCGGCTGATCGACCACAACGTCGGCGGCACCGGCTCGCTGCGCGCGGCCAACGCCGCGGCCTGCGCCCAGGACGCCGGGAAGTTCCCCGCCTATCACGACGTGCTGTTCGACGACCAGCCCAAGGAGACCGAGGACGCCTTCGCGAGCAACGACAAGCTGATCCAGCTCGCGGCGAAGGTCCCCGGCCTGGACACGCCCGCCTTCCGGTCGTGCGTGAACGACGGCACGCACGACGCCTGGGTGGACAGGTCCCATCAGGCCTTCCAGGACGGCCGCTTCTCCGGCACGCCGACGGTCCTGCTGGGCGGCAAGAACATCGCCCAGGACGCGTCGCTGACCCCGGAGAAGTTCAGGCAGATGGTCGAGAAGGAGGCCGCCGGGCGGTGAGGCGGCCCGCGGTGCGCGGGGCGCACGGAACACAGGGACGCGGACCGGGCGCCGCGCGCGGCCGGGCCGCCCGTTATGGACCCGTAGCCGGGCCGCGAGCCGTGGGCTCGCCCGCGCTGCGGTAGCGTCGACCCTGCCATGGAACTTGCCTACATTCCCAGCCCGTCGCGCGGGGTGCTGTACCTCGGACCGATTCCGCTGCGCGGCTACGCGTTCTGCATCATCATCGGCGTCTTCCTCGCCGTCTGGCTCGGCAACCGGCGCTGGATCGCCCGGGGCGGGCGGGCCGGCACGGTGGCCGACATCGCGGTCTGGGCCGTGCCGTTCGGCCTGGTCGGCGGCCGGCTGTACCACGTGATCACGGACTACGAGCTGTACTTCGGCGAGGGCCGTGACTGGGTGGACGCCTTCAAGGTGTGGGAGGGCGGCCTCGGCATCTGGGGTGCGATCACCCTCGGCGCGCTCGGCGCCTGGATCGGCGCGCGCCGGCGCGGCATCCCGATGCCCGCCTACGCGGACGCCGTCGCGCCGGGCATCGCCTTCGCGCAGGCCATCGGACGCTGGGGCAACTGGTTCAACCAGGAGCTGTACGGGCGGCAGACGGATGTTCCGTGGGCGCTGCACATCACCTCGGCGGCCGACGGCCGTATCCCCGGGTACTACCACCCGACGTTCCTGTACGAGTCGCTGTGGTGCATCGGGGTCGGCCTGCTGGTCCTGTGGGCCGACCGCCGCTTCCGGCTGGGCCACGGCCGGGCCTTCGCGCTGTACGTCGCCGCGTACTGCGTGGGCCGCGGCTGGATCGAGTACATGCGCGTCGACGACGCCCACCACATCCTGGGCCTGAGGCTGAACGACTGGACCGCGATGGTGGTCTTCCTGCTCGCGGTGACCTACCTGGTGGTGTCGGCCCGGCTGCGCCCGGGCCGGGAGACCGAGGTCGAGCCGGGTACGGACGACACCGGCGAGCCTGCGGGCGCGCCGGAGCAGCAGGGCCGCAAGGAGCACGAGCAGCACAAGCGCGACGGTGCCGGGTCCGCGGACGACGCCGGCACGAAGAGCGCGGCCGGCGGCGGCACGGGCCGCACGTCCGGGCTGACGGACGGCGCCGGATCGGCGACGAAGAGCTGAGCGGTGGCCGGGCGGACCCGGCCGCCGGATTCCATGCGCACGCAAGGGCGCCCCTGACGGCAGGGGCGCCCTTCGTCGTCCGTGCCGTCAGGAAAGCGCGGGTTAGCCCAGCCTCTCCTTGCTGGCGCCGTACGGGAGACAGGCGTAGGTTTGCCCGTGTCGAAGAATGGACTTAGTCCAAAAGTAAGCCAAGCCTAAACTCATCTGGGGGATCCCGTGGCCATCCTCGACGCCGAAGCGGCACTTCATCAGGCGCACCGCGACAACCACACCCACCGCGACGTCAACGGCGGCTGGCTGCGGCCGGCGGTCTTCGGCGCCATGGACGGCCTGGTCTCCAACCTCGCCCTGATGACCGGTGTCGCGGGCGGGTCGGTGAGCCAGCACACCATCGTGCTCGCCGGGCTCGCCGGACTGGCCGCCGGCGCCTTCTCCATGGCGGCCGGCGAGTACACCTCCGTCGCCTCCCAGCGGGAGCTGGTCGAGGCCGAGCTGGACGTCGAGCGGCAGGAGCTGCGCCGGTATCCGCAGGCCGAGGAGGACGAGCTGGCCGCCCTGTACGTCGCCCGCGGCGTCGAGCCCGACCTCGCCCGGCAGGTGGCCCGGCAGCTGTCGAAGGATCCGGAGCAGGCCCTGGAGATACACGCCCGCGAGGAGCTGGGCGTGGACCCGGGCGAACTGCCCTCCCCGCTGGTCGCGGCGGTGTCCTCCTTCGGGTCGTTCGCGCTCGGTGCGCTGCTGCCGGTCCTGCCCTACCTGCTGGGCGCGAGCGCGCTGTGGCCCGCGGTGCTGCTGGCCCTCGTCGGGCTGTTCGCCTGCGGTGCCGTGGTGGCCAAGGTCACCGCGCGCACCTGGTGGTACAGCGGTTTGCGGCAGCTTGTCCTGGGTGGTGCCGCCGCCGGTGTGACATACGCCCTGGGCAGCCTGTTCGGAACAGCCGTAGGATGAGATGGCTGGAACTTATACATCGGAACGCATACATTGCCGTTACTCGCGGGTTTCAGCTGGATGACCACGGGGCATGAGCCGTAAGCACTGTGGGCAATGAGGCCCGTTGTGCAACCCTTGCAGGGGACGGCGGTGTCGCCTTCCTCCGCCTTCAGGGCCGACGGACGCGAATCCGACCGGTTCCGGCCACGCCGGCCCTCATCGAGACCTCCACCGCCGGGTGCGCGGACACATCGCCACCTTGCGGTGCCCGCATGTTGGAACGGACTATCCACTTCCCGAGAACCGGTCCATCATGTAACCTGCACGAAATTTCTGACTTTGCGCAGAGGGCCAACGTCGTCCCTCGGCACCAGCACATGCCACCTGACGACGACGGGAGAGCCGATGCGTACGCCGCGCCAGCCGTCCCAGCATGCCGAGAACGGCCGGAACTGGTCGTTCATGGATGCTCGCCCTGCTGCGCAGGGTATGTACGACCCCCGCTTCGAGCACGACGCCTGCGGTGTCGGTTTCGTGGCCACCCTCACCGGCGAGGCCAGCCACACCCTCGTCGAGCAGGCGCTGACGGTGCTGCGCAACCTGGAGCACCGCGGCGCCACCGGCTCCGAGCCGGACTCCGGTGACGGCGCCGGCCTGCTGTCCCAGGTGCCCGACGCGTTCCTGCGCGAGGTGACCGGATTCGAGCTGCCCGCCGCCGGTGCCTACGCCGTCGGTATCGCCTTCCTCCCCGTGGACGGCACCGAGGACGCCGTCGCCCGCATCGAGGCCATCGCGGCCGAGGAGAACCTGACCGTCCTCGGCTGGCGCGAGGTGCCCGTCGCCCCCGACCTGCTCGGCGCCACCGCCCGGTCCACCATGCCGGTCTTCCGCCAGCTCTTCGTCACCGACGGCGTCAGCACCGGCATCGCGCTGGACCGCAAGGCGTTCGTGCTGCGCAAGCGCGCCGAGCGCGAGGCGGGCGTCTACTTCCCGTCGCTGTCCGCGCGCACCCTCGTCTACAAGGGCATGCTCACCACCGGCCAGCTGGAGCCGTTCTTCCCGGACCTGTCCGACCGCCGCTTCGCCTCGGCGATCGCGCTGGTGCACTCCCGGTTCTCCACCAACACCTTCCCGAGCTGGCCGCTCGCCCACCCCTACCGCTTCGTCGCCCACAACGGCGAGATCAACACCGTCCAGGGCAACCGCAACTGGATGCGCGCCCGCGAGTCCCAGCTGGACTCCGAGCTGCTGGGCGGCAAGGAGAAGCTGGAGCGGATCTTCCCGGTGTGCACGCCGGGAGCCTCCGACTCCGCCTCCTTCGACGAGGTCCTGGAGCTGCTGCACCTCGGCGGGCGGTCCCTGCCGCACGCGGTGCTGATGATGATCCCCGAGGCGTGGGAGAACCACGCCTCCATGGACCCGGCCCGCCGCGCCTTCTACCAGTACCACTCCACGATGATGGAGCCCTGGGACGGCCCGGCCTGCGTCTGCTTCACCGACGGCACCCAGGTCGGCGCCGTGCTGGACCGCAACGGCCTGCGCCCCGGCCGCTACTGGGTCACCGACGACGGCCTGGTCGTCCTCGGTTCCGAGGTCGGCGTCCTCGACATCGACCCGGCCAAGGTCGTCCGCAAGGGCCGCCTGCAGCCCGGCCGCATGTTCCTGGTGGACACCGCCGAGCACCGCATCATCGAGGACGACGAGATCAAGGCGTCCCTGGCCGCCGAGCAGCCCTACGCCGAGTGGCTCCAGGCCGGCGAGATCGAGCTGGGCGACCTGCCCGAGCGCGAGCACATCGTGCACACCCACGCCTCGGTCACCCGCCGCCAGCAGACCTTCGGCTACACCGAGGAGGAGCTGCGCGTCATCCTCGCGCCGATGGCCCGGACCGGCGCCGAGCCGATCGGCTCCATGGGCACCGACAGCCCCATCGCCGCGCTCTCCGAGCGCCCCCGGCTGCTCTTCGACTACTTCACCCAGCTCTTCGCGCAGGTCACCAACCCGCCGCTGGACGCCATCCGGGAGGAGCTGGTCACCTCCCTGCGCTCCTCGCTGGGCCCGCAGGGCAACCTGCTGGAGCCGACCGCCGCGTCCTGTCGCAGCGTCGTGCTGCCCTTCCCGGTGATCGACAACGACGAGCTGGCCAAGCTCATCCACATCAACGCCGACGGCGACCTGCCCGGCTTCAAGGCCGCGACCATCTCCGGCCTGTACCGGGTCGCGGGCGGCGGCCAGGCCCTGGCCGGACGCATCGACGAGATCTGCGCCGAGGTGGACGCCGCGATCGGCAACGGCGCCCGCCTGATCGTCCTGTCCGACCGGCACTCCGACGCCGAGCACGCGCCGATCCCGTCGCTGCTGCTCACCGCGGCCGTCCACCACCACCTCATCCGCACCAAGCAGCGCACCCAGGTGGGCCTGCTGGTCGAGGCCGGCGACGTCCGCGAGGTCCACCACGTCGCCCTGCTGATCGGCTACGGCGCCGCCGCGGTCAACCCCTACCTGGCCATGGAGTCGGTGGAGGACCTGCTGCGCGCGGGCACCTTCCTCAACGGCATCGAGCCGGAGCAGGCCATCAAGAACCTGATCCACGCCCTCGGCAAGGGCGTGCTGAAGGTCATGTCCAAGATGGGCATCTCCACCGTCGCCTCCTACCGCGGCGCCCAGGTGTTCGAGGCCGTCGGCCTCGACCAGGAGTTCGTCGACAAGTACTTCAACGGCACCACCACCAAGATCGGCGGTGTCGGCATCGACGTCATCGCCCAGGAGGTCGCCGCCCGCCACGCCAAGGCCTACCCGCCGTCCGGCATCGCCCCGGCGCACCGCGCGCTGGAGATCGGCGGCGAGTACCAGTGGCGCCGCGAGGGCGAGCCGCACCTGTTCGACCCGGAGACGGTCTTCCGCCTCCAGCACTCCACGCGCACCGGCCGCTACGACATCTTCAAGAAGTACACCCAGCGCGTGAACGAGCAGTCCGAGCGTCTGATGACGCTGCGCGGCCTGTTCCGTTTCAAGTCCGGCCGCAAGCCGGTCCCGATCGAGGAGGTCGAGCCGGCCTCCGAGATCGTCAAGCGGTTCTCCACGGGTGCGATGTCGTACGGCTCCATCTCCAAGGAGGCGCACGAGACCCTCGCCCTCGCCATGAACCAGCTGGGCGGCAAGTCCAACACCGGTGAGGGCGGCGAGGACCCCGAGCGCCTGTACGACCCGGCCCGGCGCAGCGCGATCAAGCAGGTCGCCTCCGGCCGCTTCGGCGTCACCAGCGAGTACCTGGTCAACGCCGACGACATCCAGATCAAGATGGCCCAGGGCGCCAAGCCCGGCGAGGGCGGTCAGCTGCCCGGCCACAAGGTGTACCCGTGGGTGGCGAAGACCCGGCACTCCACGCCGGGCGTGGGGCTGATCTCCCCGCCGCCGCACCACGACATCTACTCCATCGAGGACCTGGCGCAGCTGATCCACGACCTGAAGAACGCCAACCCGCAGGCCCGGATCCACGTCAAGCTGGTCTCCGAGGTCGGCGTCGGCACGGTCGCCGCCGGTGTGTCCAAGGCGCACGCGGACGTCGTGCTCATCTCCGGCCACGACGGCGGCACCGGCGCCTCCCCGCTGACCTCGCTCAAGCACGCGGGCGGCCCCTGGGAGCTGGGTCTGGCCGAGACACAGCAGACCCTGCTGCTCAACGGCCTGCGCGACCGGATCGTGGTGCAGGCCGACGGCCAGCTGAAGACCGGCCGTGACGTGGTCGTCGCCGCGCTGCTGGGCGCCGAGGAGTTCGGTTTCGCCACCGCTCCGCTGGTCGTCTCCGGCTGCGTGATGATGCGCGTGTGCCACCTGGACACCTGCCCGGTCGGCATCGCCACCCAGAACCCGGTGCTGCGCGAGCGGTTCACCGGCAAGGCCGAGCACATCGTCAACTTCTTCCACTTCATCGCCGAAGAGGTCCGCGAGCTGCTGGCCGAGCTGGGCTTCCGCTCCCTCGAGGAGGCCGTCGGCCACGCCGAGGTGCTGGACGTCGAGCGCGCGGTGAACCACTGGAAGGCACAGGGCCTGGACCTCGAGCCGCTGTTCCACGTGCCCGAGCTGCCCGACGGCGCGGTGCGCCACCAGGTGGTCGCCCAGGACCACGGCCTGGAGAAGGCGCTGGACAACGAGCTGATCAAGCTCGCCGCGGACGCGCTGTCGGCGTCCGGCAGCGCCGAGGCCCAGCCGGTGCGTGCCCAGGTGCCGATCCGCAACATCAACCGCACGGTCGGCACCATGCTCGGCCACGAGGTGACGAAGAGGTTCGGCGGCGCGGGCCTGCCCGACGACACCATCGACATCACCTTCACCGGTTCCGCCGGCCAGTCCTTCGGCGCGTTCGTCCCGCGTGGCGTCACGCTGCGCCTGGAGGGCGACGCCAACGACTACGTCGGCAAGGGCCTGTCGGGCGGCCGGATCATCGTCCGTCCGGACCGCGCGGCCGACCATCTCGCCGAGTACAGCGTCATCGCCGGCAACACCCTCGGCTACGGCGCCACCAGCGGCGAGATGTTCCTGCGCGGCAAGGTCGGCGAGCGGTTCTGCGTCCGCAACTCCGGTGCCACGGTCGTCTCCGAGGGCGTGGGCGACCACGGCTGCGAGTACATGACGGGCGGCCGCGCGGTCGTGCTCGGCGAGACCGGCCGCAACTTCGCGGCGGGCATGTCCGGTGGCATCGCCTACGTCATCGACCTGGACCGCGACAACGTCAACCCCGGCAACGCCGGGTGCATCGAGCCGCTGGACGAGGCGGACAAGCAGTGGCTGCACGAGGTGGTGCGCCGCCACCAGCAGGAGACCGGCTCCACCGTCGCCGAGAAGCTGCTGGCGGAGTGGGACACCGCCGTCGAGCGCTTCAGCAAGATCATCCCCAGCACCTACAAGGCAGTGCTCGCCGCCAAGGACGCCGCCGAGCGAGCCGGTCTGTCCGAGACCGAGGTCACCGAGAAGATGATGGAGGCGGCGATCAATGGCTGACCCGAAGGGCTTTCTGAACCACGGCCGTGAGGTCGCCAGGACCCGTCCGGTCGAGGAGCGCGTCAAGGACTGGAGGGAGGTCTACGTCCCCGGCTCCCTGCTGCCGATCATCTCCACGCAGGCCAGCCGGTGCATGGACTGCGGCATCCCGTTCTGCCACAACGGCTGTCCGCTCGGGAACCTGATCCCGGAGTGGAACGACTTCGCCTACCGCGAGGACTGGGCGGCCGCCTCCGAGCGCCTGCACGCCACCAACAACTTCCCCGAGTTCACGGGCCGGCTGTGCCCGGCCCCGTGCGAGTCGGCGTGCGTGCTGGGCATCAGCCAGCAGCCGGTGACCATCAAGAACGTCGAGGTGTCGATCATCGACAAGGCGTGGGAGGCCGGGCGTGTCGTCCCGCAGATCCCCGAGCGCCTGTCGGGCAAGACCGTCGCGGTGATCGGCTCCGGCCCCTCCGGTCTGGCGGCCGCGCAGCAGCTCACCCGCGCCGGCCACACGGTCGCCGTCTACGAGCGTGCCGACCGCATCGGCGGCCTGCTCCGCTACGGCATCCCCGAGTTCAAGATGGAGAAGCGGCACCTCAACCGGCGCATCGAGCAGATGCGTGCCGAGGGCACCCGCTTCCGCACCGGCGTCGAGGTCGGCCGGGACATCAGCGCCGCGGACCTGCGCAAGCGCTATGACGCCGTCGTGCTGGCCGTGGGCGCCACCACCCCGCGCGACCTGCCGGTGCCGGGACGCGAGCTCAAGGGCATCCACCAGGCCATGGAGTACCTGCCGCTGGCCAACAAGGTGCAGGAGGGCGACTACGTCACCTCCCCGATCTCCGCCGAGGGCAAGCACGTCGTCGTCATCGGCGGCGGCGACACCGGCGCGGACTGCGTGGGCACCGCCCACCGCCAGGGCGCGGCCTCCGTGACCCAGCTGGAGATCATGCCCCGCCCGAACGACGTGCGGGACCCCGTGGGCCAGCCCTGGCCGACCTTCCCGATGCTGTACAAGGTGACCTCCGCGCACGAGGAGGGCGGCGAGCGGATCTACTCCGCCTCCACCACCCGCTTCGAGGGCGACGAGGACGGCAATGTGCAGTGGCTGCACCTGACCGAGGTGGAGTTCGTCGACGGCAAGCCGACCCCGAAGCCGGGCACCGAGCGCAGGATCCCCGCCCAGCTGGTCACCCTCGCCATGGGCTTCACCGGCACCGACCGGACCAACGGCCTGGTCGAGCAGCTCGGCCTGGAGCTGGACGCACGCGGTAACATCGCTCGCGACGCCGACTTCCAGACCAACGTGCCGGGCGTGTTCGTCGCCGGCGACGCCGGCCGTGGCCAGTCGCTCATCGTGTGGGCGATCGCCGAGGGCCGCTCCGCCGCCCGCGGCGTGGACCGCTACCTGACGGGCGCCAGCGACCTGCCGGCCCCGATCCGTCCCACGGACCGCGCCCTGGCCGTCTGACCGGCCCCACGACGTCCCGTACAACGGCGTACGGAACACCCACGGCGCCTGCCCGTCGTCCCCGACCGGACCTCCAGGGCAGGCGCCGTAGCCCATCCGCGGGCGGCCCGCTTCACGTGTCGCACTCCAGCACCGTCCGGCACAACCCGCACCGTGCCCGGACCCGGCCCCGCACCGGCACCCTGATCCTCTGCCGGCAGGTGGGGCAGGCGAACGACACCCGCAGCGGCTCCCCGTCCGCGTCCACGAAGGAGTACGGCGCCGCCTGTGGCCCGGCCGGCGGTCCGGCCCGGTTCTGCGCCTGCCGGCGGTCCCGGGCGTAGCGGCGCCGGCCCCGCCAGCCGGCCGCCGTGAGCGGCGGCTGCTGCTCGTCCCGCCGGGCCAGCGCCCGCCCGTCGAGGTACGCCTCGTAGCCCTGCGGGCTGGTGAACCAGGTCGACGGGTCCTCGCCGAACACCAGCGCCCGCTTGGCCAGGACGTACCCGAACTCCTCCGGGGTGAGATAGCCGAGCTTCTGCGAGGAGAGGCCGTCCTGCCGGAAGGCGTCCAGCAGCAGCCAGCCCGCGCCCAGATAGGTCGCCGCCGTGTCCGTGAGGATCTCGTTGTCCCGCAGCCCGGAAAACGACAGGTCCATGCGGTGCAGGCAGACGTGCATCACCTCGTGCGCGAGAGCGGCGCCGATGTCCCGGCGGTGGGTGCGGAACCGGTCGTTCAGCTCGACGAAGTACTCCGGGCCGGCCGTCAGCTCCACGTTCGCCGCGTGCGTCATCTCCCGGAAGCTGACGATCAGCCGGGCGTCCGGCAGCCGGTAGTGCCGCACCAGCTCCCGCGCCACCCGCTGCGCCCCCAGATGCAGCTCGTCGGTGTCGCAGAACGC
Source organism: Streptomyces thermoviolaceus (assembly GCF_045209695.1). Classification (NCBI taxonomy): domain Bacteria; kingdom Bacillati; phylum Actinomycetota; class Actinomycetes; order Kitasatosporales; family Streptomycetaceae; genus Streptomyces; species Streptomyces thermoviolaceus. The sequence continues at coordinate 4,658,360 of NZ_CP109280.1, forward strand.
CACGTCGCCGGGGGAGACGCTGGTCGCGAAGGTCCGCACACCGGCGTACGACAGCCGGCGGTAGAGCGCCGTGATCGCGGCGCGCACCGTCTCCAGATGGGGGTAGCCGTGTTCGACCGGTCCGTCGTCCGCCACGCCGTGCTCCCAGGGACGCCTGGCCTGCTTCCACTGTAGGCGTGCCGGTCCGCCCCGTCCCCGGACCGCGTCGGGCCCGGCGTCCCGCGAGGTGTTCCCGACCGGCGTCTCACGGAGTGTTCCCGCCCGGCACGAGGGCGTGGGCACCCCGTAGGGTGAGGCGTCATGAGCACCAGCAGCACCGGTGGCGGCGCCATCGACCCCGCCGTCCTGAAGGAACTGACGCGGCTGCGCGACAGCATCGACAACATCGACGCGGCCATCGTCCACATGCTCGCCGAGCGCTTCAAGGCGACCCAGCAGGTCGGGCATCTCAAGGCCGAACACCGGCTGCCGCCCGCGGACCCGGCCCGCGAGGCCCGGCAGATCGCCCGCCTGCGCGCCCTCGCCGAGGACGCCCGGCTCGACCCGGCCTTCGCGGAGAAGTTCCTGAACTTCATCATCGCCGAGGTCATCCGCCACCACGAACGCATCGCCGAGGACTCCGCCGCCGCGAAGACCGCGCCGGCGAGCTGAGCGGCCCGCGCACCGGGGGCGGCGCGGCTCGGTGGCAGTGGCCCCGCTGCCGCTCGCGTGCGGCGCACACGGGGATGGGGGCCCCTCGCGCGCACCGCCGGGGCACGGCCGGCCGCGCGAGCGGGGCGTGCGAGGACGCTGCGGCGGCCGCGCGGTGCCCGGCGCGGGACGGCCGGCGCCGGTGCGGGGTGTGCGGCCGCACGGGTGCCGCGGGCCGCCCCCCGATGCCCCCTCGTGCCCCGCCGACGCCATCGGGCAGCATGGCCTGCATGTCCGTACTCACGCGCGACGAAGCGCAGACCCGAGCCCAGCTCCTCGACGTCCACCACTACGCCGTCGACCTCGACCTGACCCGCGGGGAGGACACCTTCGGCTCCCGGACCGTCATCCGGTTCACCGTCCGCACCGGCACCGACGGCACGGCCGACACCGCCGCGGACACCTTCGTCGAGCTGAAACCGGCCGAGCTGCACTCCGCGACCCTCGACGGACAGCCACTGGACCCCGCGACCCTGACCGGCAACCGCCTGCCCCTGACGGACCTCACCCCCGGTGTGCACGAGCTGCGCGTCGACGCCGTCATGCGCTACTCCCGCACCGGCGAGGGCATGCACCGCTTCACCGACCCCGCCGACGGCGAGACCTACGTCTACACCCAGCTGTTCCTGGACGACGTCCAGCGGGTCTTCGCCGCCTTCGACCAGCCCGACCTCAAGGCCGTCTTCGAGGTCACCGTCAAGGCCCCCGAGGGCTGGACCGTCCTCGCCAACGGCGTCACCGAGCGCACCGCGGACGGCGTGTGGAAGGCCGCCCCCACCCCCCGCATCTCCACCTACCTCGTCGCCGTCGCCGCGGGACCCTGGCACTCCGTGCGCACCGAGCACCGCGGCCTGCCCTTCGGCATCCACTGCCGCCGCTCCCTGGCCCCCCACCTGGACGCCGACGCCGAGGAGATCCTCGGCATCACCCGCGCCTGCTTCGACCGCTACCACGAGAAGTTCACCGAGCCGTACCCCTTCGACTCCTACGACCAGGCCTTCGTCCCGGAGTTCAACGCGGGAGCCATGGAGAACCCCGGACTGGTCACCTTCCGCGACGAGTACGTCTTCCGCTCCGCCGTCACCGACGCCGAGCGCCAGGCCCGCGCCCGGGTGATCGCCCACGAGATGGCCCACATGTGGTTCGGCGACCTGGTCACCTTGAGGTGGTGGGACGACATCTGGCTGAACGAGTCGTTCGCCGAGTACATGGGCTACCAGACCACCGCCGAGGCCACCCGCTTCACCGACACCTGGACCCAGTTCGGCGTCTCCCGCAAGCCCTGGGGCTACGACGCCGACCAGCGCTCCTCCACCCACCCCGTCGCCCCGGAGGCCGTCGCCGACACCGCCTCCGCGCTGCTGAACTTCGACGGCATCTCCTACGCCAAGGGCGCCTCCGCGCTGCGCCAGCTGGTCGCCTGGCTCGGCGAGAAGGACTTCCTCGCCGGCATCAACACCCACTTCCGGCGCCACAGGTTCGGCAACGCCTCCCTGGCCGACTTCCTCGACTCCCTGGCCTCGGCCACCGACCGCGACGTCCACGGCTGGGCCGCGTCCTGGCTGCGCACCACCGGCGTCGACACCCTCGTCCCCACGCTGCGCACCGACCCCCCGTACTGGCACGTGGACATCGACCACCGGCCCGGCACCGTCGAGCCGGCCCGGTACACCCCGGCGGCGGACCCCGGCGCCCGCACCGACGGCGGCAGCCGCCCGCACCACATCACCGTCGGCGTCTGGGACCAGGACCTGCACGACGCCGGCCGTCTGGTGCTGCGCACCCGGGCGGAAGCGGACATCCCGGCCGGCGGCAACGCCGGGATCAGCTCCACCGGCCCGCGCCCCGCCCTGGTCCTGCTCAACGACGGCGACCTCACCTACGCCAAGATCCGCTTCGACCCCCACTCCTTCCGCACGATCCGGGCGAGCCTGTCCGGCCTGCCCGACCCGCTCAGCCGCGCCGTCGTCTGGAACGCCCTGCGCGACGCCGTCCGCGACGGCGACCTGCCCGCCGGGACGTACCTGGAGATCGCCCGCGCCCATCTGCCGTACGAGACCGACGTGGCGCTCACCGATGCGGTCCTCACCTTCGCCCGCACCCACATCGCCGACCGCTTCCTGCACCCCGAGCAGCGGCCGGCCGCCCTGGCCACGCTCACCGACCTGTGCCGCGACCTCATCCGCCGCACCGAGGACGGCGACCACCCCGGGCTGCGGCTGACCGCCGTGCGCCATGTCGTCGACGCGGCGGTCCACCCCGACACCATCGCCGCCTGGCTCGCCGACGGCACGGTCCCCGGCGGCCCGGAACTCGACCCCGAACTGCGCTGGCGCATCCTCGCCCGGCTCGCCGTCCTCGGTGCCGTCGACGAGGCCGCCATCGCCGCCGAACTGGAGCAGGACCCGTCCGCCACCGGCCGGGAGGGCGCCGCCCGCTGCCGTGCGGCGCTGCCCGACGCCCGGGCCAAGCGCGCCGCCTGGGAGGCGATGTTCGCCTCCGACGAGCTGTCCAACTACCTGTTCATCGCCACCGCCCAGGGCTTCTGGCAGCCCGAACAGGCCGACCTGGTCGGGGAGTACGTGCCGCGCTACTACGAGGACGCGGTGGCCGTCGCCGCCCGGCGCGGACCGGCCATCGCCGCCGCGGCCGGACGCTGGGCGTTCCCCGTGCACGCCGTCGACGACGCGCATCTCCGCCTCGGCGACGCCTGCCTGCGCGAGGCCGGCCCGGTGCCGGCGCTGCGGCGCCAGCTCGCCGACCAGCTCGACGACCTGGAGCGCGCGTTGCGCGTCCGCCGGGCCGAGCGGCAGCGGCAGGAGGCCGAACGGCCGGACGCGGACCGGGCCGGGGCACAGGTGTAGGACGGGCCCCGCCGGAGCCGGCGGCGGGAGGGCGGGGCGCACACCGGGCACGGTCCGCCCAGGCTCGGGAACCTGACGGGCGATCAGCCCGCATCCGTCCGAGCCACGGAGGAGAACCGTGATCGTCGTCACCGGCGCCACCGGCAACGTGGGCCGTGCCCTCGTCCAGTGTCTCGTCGCCGCCGGCCGGCCCGTGCGCGCGCTGACCCGCCACCCCGAGCGGGCCGGCCTGCCCGACGGCGCCGAGGCGGTCCGCTTCCGGCCGGACGACCTCGGCGCCGCGTTCACCGGGGCGTCGCGGCTCTTCCTGTACGTCCAGGCGGCCGGCGGACGGCCGGACGCCCTGCTGGAGGCGGCCCGCGCGGCCGGCGTCCGGCACGTCGTCCTGCTGTCCTCGGCCGTCGTCGACGAGGGCGCCGACACCACCCACCCCGTCTACGTCATGCACGCCACCGTGGAGGAGCGGATCCGCGCCGGCGGGTTGGCCTGGACCTTTCTGCGGCCGGGCGCCTTCGCCACCAACTCCCTGCAGTGGGCGCCGCAGATCCGCTCGGGGAACACCGTCCGCGGCGTGTACGCCGACGCCCGGTCCGCGCCCGTCCACGAGGACGACATCGCCGCCGTCGCCGAACGGGCCCTGCTCGACGACGGACACGAGGGCGCCGTCCACCGCATCACCGGCCCCGAGGCCGTCACCAACGCCGGACAGGTCGCCGCCATCGGCCGCGCCCTGGGCCGCGAGCTGGTCTTCGAGGAGGTGCCGCCCGAGCAGGCGGGGCCCGCACTGTTCCCGCACGTGCAGCCGCACGCGCTGCAGGGGCTGCTGAGGACCTTCCGGGCCTCCGTCGGGTCCACCCCGGAGATCACCGACACCGTGGAGCGGATCACCGGCACACCCGCCCGGACCTTCGCGCAGTGGGCCCGGGACCACAAGGCCGACTTCCAGGCCTGACGCGCCCCCGCACACCGCCGCACGGCGGCCCCGGCGCACCCCGCGCTCGGGCGCCGGGGCCGCCGTCCGGCGGCCGCGTCCGGCCGCGGTCACCGGTCACGGAATGCGTTCACGGTGCCGCACCGCAGGCCCTCCGACCGGTCCGGCCGCAGGTTCCCCCGCTTGGCCGGTACCCGCGTACCGTCGCCGGTCGTTGAGCCTTCCGGGCGTGCCCGGCAGCCGGTGAGAACGCCGGAGCCCTGCCCCGGCAGCCCGGAGGACAGTGCATGAGTACTCCGCCCCCACGGCCGCCGCAGGCCCGGCTGGCCTCCGGACCCGACGGCGCCGCGACCCTGCGGCCGTTGCTCTCCGCCGTGCTCGACGCCCTCGACAGCGGCCGGCGCGCCCGCGGCGGCCCGCTGCCCGCCGGCGGCCCGCCGGCCGTCGCCGCCCGGCTGCGCGACGCCGTCGGGGACGTCCTGCCCGAGCACGGCGACCCGCAGGCCCTGCACACGCTCGTCCACGCCCTCGCCGAGGGCGCCGCCGACCCCGCCGACCCGCTGTGCGCCGCCCATCTGCACTGCCCCCCGCTCGCCGTCGCCGCCGCGGCTGATCTCGCCGCCTGCGTCCTCAACCCCTCCCTGGACTCCTGGGACCAGGCGCCCGCCGCCGCCGAGCTGGAGGCCCTCGTCACCCGCGCCCTCGCCCGTCTGGCCGGGCTCGCCGACGCCGTCGTCACCACCGGCGGCACCGAGTCCAACCAGCTCGCCCTGCTCCTGGCCCGCGAGACCCACGAGCAAACCGTCCGCCTGGTGTGCGGGGCCAACGCCCACCACTCGCTGCCCCGCGCCGCCTGGCTGCTCGGCCTGCCCGACCCCGTCGTCGTGCCCGCCCCGGACGGCACCCTCGACCTCGCCGCCCTGGAGGAGGCCCTCCGCGGTCTCGGCGGCCCGCGCGGCCGTCTTGTCGTGGCCGCCACCGCCGGCACCACCGACGCCGGCCTGATCGACCCCCTGCCGCAGGTCGCCGAGGTGTGCGCCGCCCACGGTGCCCGCCTCCACATCGACGCCGCCCACGGCTGCGGCCTGCTCTTCAGCGACCGTCACCGCTCCGAGCTCGCCGGTCTCGACGCCGCCGACACCGTCGCCCTCGACCTGCACAAGCTCGGCTGGCAGCCGCTCGCCGCCGGACTGCTCGCCGTGCGCCGGCCGCACGAGCTGGCCGTCCTGCACAGCAGGGCCGACTACCTCAACGCCCCCGACGACACCGAGGCCGGCCTGCCCGACCTGCTCGGCCGGTCCCTGCGCACCAGTCGGCGCCCCGACATCCTCAAGATCGCCGTCACCCTGAAGGCCCTCGGCCGCACCGGCCTCGGCCGCCTCGTCGACACCGTCTGCGCCCGCGCCCGACAGCTCGCCGACCTCGTCGAGGCCCGGCCCGGCCTCGACCTGTACGGCCCGCCCGTCATCAGCACCGTCCTGTTCCGTCCTGCCGACGCCGACGACGACACGGTGGCCGCCGTGCGCCGCACGCTGCTCACCGAAGGACGCGCCGTCCTCGGCCGCGCCCGCCTCGCCGGACGGCTGTGGCTGAAGGCGACCGTCCTCAACCCCGACACCCGGCCCGACGACCTGGCCACCCTCGTGAAACTGGTGGAAGGAAGCACCCGCGCATGAACCACCCGGCAGCCGTCCCCGCCCACCCGCCACGGCACACCCCCGAGGCCCCCTGCGACCTCGTCGGCATCGGCATCGGGCCGTTCAACCTGTCCCTCGCCGCGCTCGCCCACCCGCTCGGAGGGCTGGACGCCGTCTTCTTCGACCGGCGTCCCCGCTTCTCCTGGCATCCCGGCCAGCTCATCGACGGCGCCCGGGTCCAGGTGCCCTTCCTCGCCGACCTGGTCAGCCTCGTCGACCCGGCCAGCGAGTGGAGCTTCCTCAACTACCTCAAGGACGCCGGACGTCTCTTCCCGTTCTATGTCGCCGAGCGCCTGCACGTCGAACGCGCCGAGTACGACGCCTACTGCCGCTGGGTGGCCGATCGCCTCCCCGGACTGCACTTCGGCCATCAGGTCGACGCCGTCCGCTGGAGTGCCGAACACTGCCTCTTCGAGGTCGACTACAGCCGGCTCGGCGCCGACGGCGAGGCGGAGTCCCTCGGCCGAGTGCACACCCGCAACGTCGTCCTCGGCATCGGCACCGAACCGCACATCCCCGAGCCCCTCAGACCCCTCACCGGAGCCCCCGGCGCCCCCGTGGTGCACGCCGCCGACTATCTCGACCACCGTGACGAGCTGCTCGGCGCCGGCCATGTCACCGTCGTGGGCACCGGGCAGTCCGGCGCGGAGATCTTCCTCGATCTGCTGCGCCACCGCCCGGTGGGCGCCGAACGCCTCACCTGGATCGGCCGCACCGAGGCCTTCGCCCCGATGGAGTACTCCAAGCTCGGCCTGGAGCACTTCACCCCGGACTACACCCACTACTTCCACGCCCTGCCCGAGCCCGTGCGGGACCGGCTGGTGGCCGCGCAGTGGCAGCTGTACAAGGCCGTCGACGCCGGTACGCTCGCCGAGATCCACGACGAGCTGTACCGGCGCTGCCTGCGCGGCGGCTGGCCGGACGCCGTCCTCACCCCCGGGGTGCGCGTGCGCACCGCCGGAAGGGTCGCCGGCCACACCGTCGAACTGCACCTGGAGCACACCCAGCAGGGCACCCGCAGCACCCTCACCACCGACGCCGTCGTCCTCGCCACCGGCTACCGGCCGCGTCCGCTGCTGCCCCTCATCGCCGGGCTCGACCCCTGCCTGGAGCGCGACGGCAGCGGCCGCCCCCGCGTCGACGAGCACTACCGGCTCGTCCTGGACCCCGCCATCACCGCCACCGGCTGCCATGTCTACGTCCAGAACGGCGAGCTGCACTCCCACGGCGTCGGCACCCCGGACCTCGGGCTCGCCGCCTGGCGCAGCGCCACCATCCTCAACGCCGTCACCGGGGACGAGACCTACCCGCTGCCCGACCGCACCGCCTTCACCACCTTCGGCCTGGACGCACGACGGCCCCGGATCCCGTCGCGGCGCCGGTTCAGGGAACTCACCCCGCTGGCCGACGGGATCTGAGGCCGTCCGCGCCCGGCCGAAGGACCGGCCGGCCCGGTGCCGGTGCGCACCGCACCGTCAGCGGCCGGCACACCGGCAGGGCGTCGCGGGCCGCGCGTCAGCGCACGAAGGCGCCGACGGCGTCGGAACACGCGGATGCCGACCGTGCGTCAGAACACCGGGGTGCCGTCGCGCGTCAGCTTCCAGTCCGTGGAGGCGAAGTCGGCCGGGTTCAGCTCGCCCTTGGCGGTGACCCACTCGGCGATCCGGGTCCGGATCTCCGTCGACTCCGACCACACCTCCTTCGCCGACGCCACATGCGGGAACGCGCCGCCGCCGTTGGCGCGGTAGTTGTTCACCGCCAGCACGAACTGCTGCGTGTCGTCCAGCGGCGCACCGTCGAACGTCAGGTTCTTGATCCGCGAACCGGCCGGCTGGGCGATGTCGATGTCGTACTGCAGCCCCGAGACGTAGTCGTAGTTGTAGTCCGGGCGGTCGCCGGCGTTCGTCAGCTTCTCCGGGTCCACCGGCGCGTCGGCGGGCGTCTGCACGAAGTACTCCGCCGAGTACTCCAGGTAGTCCCGCACCTGGGCACCGGTCAGCACCTTCGCCACCAGCGTGTTGTCGTACACGTACAGGCCCGCCAGGTCCCGGATGGTCACGTCGCCGGCCGGGATCCGGGCGGTCCGCGAGAACGGGGACGCCTGCGCGAGCACCGGCAGCGAGGCGTACTCGGTGCCCGCCAGCGCCTCCTTGACGGCGTCCTCCTGCACCTTGGTGATCAGGTCGATGATCGGTGCGTCCGTGTAGCGGGCCTCGGCCGCGGTCAGCGTCTCGGTCGCCCGGCCCACGACCTGGTTGACGTAGGCCACGACCTGCTTGTGCTCGTCGGTGAGCAGCCGGACGATCTCGGGGTCGTCCTCGACTTCGTTGGAGTTGCGCAGCGAGGCGGAGACCGACTCCACCTGCCACCGGCCCTTGTCGAACACCAGCTCGATGTCGAAGAGGGTCAGCCGCTCCGCGAAGCACAGTGGCTCGGAGAGCACCACCGTCCTGCCGGTCTGCTCGTTGACGACCTTCAGCTCCGGGATCTCCAGATGCGCGTGTCCCACCAGGATCGCGTCGATCCCCGGCACCTGCCGCGCCACGTTCGCGGCCGCGTCCTCCACGTACGGCAGCTGGTCGCCGTAGGAGGAGGTGCCCGACGTGCCCGAGTGCGCCGACACGATCACCACGTCCGCGCCCATGGAGCGCAGCTTCGGCACCCAGACCGCCGCCTGCTCCTCCAGGCCGGGGAAGTCCAGCTTGCCCTGGACGATGGCCTTGTCCCAGATGGCGATGCCCGGGTTCGTCAGCCCCAGCACCGCCACCTTCACCGGCGGACCGCCGTGCACCCGGAACGTCTTGATCATGTACGGCCGGAACGCCGGCCGGCGGGTGGTGGCGTCCACCGCGTTCGCCCCGAGCAGCGGGAAGTCGCACTGCTGCTCGAACTTCCGCAGGGTCTCCAGTCCGTAGTTGAACTCGTGGTTGCCCAGGGCCGCCGCGTCGTACCCGATGGCGTTCATCGCCTGCGCCATCGGGTGCACGGGGCCGCCCCGGTCGGTGATCGGGTCCACCTTGGCGTAGTAGTAGGTCAGCGGGGTGCCCTGGATGATGTCGCCGGCGTCCAGCAGCAGCGTGTTCTCCCGGCCCTTTTCCCGGCGGACCTGTTCGACCAGGGTCGCGATCCGGGCCAGGCCCTGCGCGTTGCCGGCCGTGTCGGAGTACTCGGCGTCGGCGTAGTAGTCCCAGTTGAAGACGTGTCCGTGCAGGTCGGTGGTGCCCATCACGGTCAGCGCGTACCGCTTGGGGTGCTTGCCCCTGCCGTGCGCCGCATCGGCCGGTGCGGCCTGCGCCGCGGGAGCCGCCACGGCGCCCGCCAGCGCCACCCCCGCCCCGGTCGCGGCGGACTGTGTCAGGAACTTCCGGCGGTTCAACGCCATGTCGGTCTCTCCTCGCGCAGGGGACAACAGGGTGACGTGGGGTGCACGTGGGCGCACGTCGGTGGACGCGCGTAGATTCTGACCTGAGCATGGCGATCAGCAACAGTGCCGGCAGATTGCGATCTGGTGACCGGGGCTCCCGCGGAAGCCGGCCGGCTTAGCTTCCGGGTGCTCGCGAGAGCGCCTCGCCGCACACCTGAGAAAGGTCAACAGCCTTTCATCCAAAGGTCGTTGAACAGCAACCCGGTGCCCCGTCACTACCCGGCGGTAGGGCCTAGGCTCGGACCATGCGCCGAGCGAAGATCGTCTGTACTCTGGGGCCCGCCACCACGACGTACGACCAGATCAAGGCACTGGTCGACGCCGGAATGGACGTCGCCCGCATCAACCTCAGCCACGGCGACCACGCCGAACACGAGGAGCGCTGCCGGCACGTCCGCCGCGCAGCCGAGGAGACCGGCCGCAGTGTCGGACTCCTCGCCGATCTGCAGGGCCCCAAGATCCGGCTCGGACGCTTCCGAGAGGGCCCCGTCCTGCTCGAGCGCGGCGACAGCTTCACCATCACCGTCGAGGAGGGCGTCGAGGGCGACCACGGCATCTGCGGCACCACCTACGCCGGCCTCGCCGAGGACGTCGCCCCGGGCGAGCGCATCCTCGTCGACGACGGCAAGGTGGCCCTGAGGGTCACCGCCGTGGACGGCCCCCGCGTGCACACCGAGGTCCTCGAGGGCGGCATGGTCTCCGACCACAAGGGCCTCAATCTGCCCGGCGTCGCCGTCTCGGTCCCCGCCCTGTCCAAGAAGGACGAGGAGGACCTGCGCTGGGCGCTGCACACCGGCTTCGACGCCGTCGCCCTCTCCTTCGTCCGCAGCGGCCGCGACGTCCTCGGTGTGCACCGCGTCATGGACGAGGTGGGCCGCCGCCTCCCCGTCATCGCCAAGATCGAGAAGCCGCAGGCGGTGGAGGCCCTCGACGACATCGTCGCCGCCTTCGACGGCGTCATGGTCGCCCGCGGCGACCTCGGGGTGGAGATGCCCCTCGAACAGGTCCCCGTCGTCCAGAAGCGCGCGATCAAGCTCGCCCGGCGCAACGCCAAACCGGTGATCGTCGCCACCCAGATGCTCGACTCCATGATCGACAATCCGCGCCCGACCCGGGCGGAGGCGTCGGACGTGGCCAACGCCGTGCTCGACGGCACGGACGCGGTGATGCTCTCCGGCGAGACGAGCGTGGGCAAGCACCCGGTCGTCACGGTCCGCACCATGGCGAAGATCCTCGCCGCGGCGGAGGAGGACCTCCTGGCCAAGGGCCTGTCGCCGCTCACCGACGGCACCAAGCCCCGCACCCAGGGCGGCGCGGTGGCCCGTGCCGCCGCGGAGATCGGCGACTTCCTCGGCGCGAAGTTCCTCGTCGCCTTCACCCAGTCCGGTGACACCGCCCGCCGGTTGTCCCGCTACCGCTCGCCGATCCCGCTTCTCGCGTTCACCCCCGAACCGGCCACCCGGTCCCAGCTGAGCCTGTCGTGGGGCGTGGAGACCTTTCTCGGCCCCCGCGTCGACTCCACGGACGCGATGGTGGCCCAGGTCGACGAGCTGCTGCTGCGCTCCGGCCGGTGCGAACGGGGCGACGCGGTGGTGATCACGGCCGGCTCCCCGCCGGGCGTGCCGGGCGCGACCAACATGGTCCGCGTCCACCACATCGGGGTGGACGACTGCCCTCGGTAGCTAGCCGGGGCGGTGCCCGGACGGGCCCGGGCACCGGCCGGTGCGCTCGGGTACGCGGGGCAGGGCGGCGAAAAGGCGCCGGTGCACAAAGAAGCGGATGTTCGCCACGGCGAGAACATCCGCTTTTCGCTGCTTTCCCTCGTTCGAAGGTCAGGTGCCCCGGGTGGGATTCGAACCCACACTGAATACCTTTTGAGGGTATCGTCTCTGCCGATTGGACTACCGGAGCCTCTTAGAACCGAAGGTCAGTGTAGCCCCTCGGTCCCTCAAACATACAGGAGATAGGTAGGCTCTTGTCAGCACCACCCTGCCCAGAACGAGGAGCTTCCGTGACCGCCGAGTCGCCCCAGCCCGTGAACGTGCCCGACGAGGACAAGTCGCACGTGCCCCCGGTGACGACCCGTGTCGTCATCGCGGAGGACGAGGCGCTGATCCGGCTGGACCTCAAGGAGATGCTCGAGGAGGAGGGCTACACGGTCGTCGGCGAGGCCGGGGACGGTGAGCGTGCGGTGGAACTCGCCCGGGAGCACCGCCCCGACCTGGTGATCCTCGATGTGAAGATGCCGAAGCTGGACGGCATCTCGGCCGCGGAGAAGATCGCCGGGGAGCGGATCGCGCCGGTGCTGATGCTGACCGCGTTCTCGCAGCGCGACCTGGTGGAGCGGGCCCGGGACGCCGGTGCGATGGCGTACCTGGTCAAGCCGTTCAGCAAGAGCGACGTCGTGCCGGCGATCGAGATGGCCGTCTCGCGGTTCACCGAGCTGAAGGAGCTGGAGAAGGAGGTCGCGGACCTCGCCCAGCGGCTGGAGACCCGCAAGCTGGTGGACCGGGCGAAGTCGATCCTGCAGACGGAGTACGGGCTGACCGAGCCGGCCGCGTTCCGCTGGATCCAGAAGACGTCGATGGACCGCCGTATGTCGATGCAGCAGGTCGCCGAGGCGGTCATCAAGGACAACGAGGAGAAGAAGGCCGCGAAGAACGGCAAGTCCGCCAAGGGCTGAGCGGCCGAGCCGTCCTCGAGGGTGTTCGGGCCCGCGCTCCCCGGCCGGGGAGCGCGGGCCTTCGCGTACCGTGCGCACCACCGCGGTGGAGCGGCGGACGAGCCGCCGCCCGGCGGTGACCGGGGCGGCGGCCCGGAGGCTTCGGCGCGACGGGCGGATCAGTCCTCGCCCAGATACGCCTTGCGGACGGACTCGTCGTGGAGGAGGTCCTGCCCGGTGCCGGACAGGACGATGCGGCCGATCTCCATGACATGGCCCTGGTCGGCGAGCGAGAGCGCGGCCTGCGCGTTCTGCTCGACCAGCAGGATGGTGGTGCCCTGGGCCTTCAGCTCCGCGATGGTGGACATGATCTTCTGCATCATCAGGGGGGACAGGCCCATGGAGGGCTCGTCCAGCATCAGCAGCTTGGGCCGGGACATCAGGGCACGACCCATGGCGAGCATCTGCTGTTCGCCGCCGGAGAGGGTGCCGGCCGCCTGCTTTCTGCGTTCCCCGAGGATGGGGAAGAGATCGTAGGCGCGCCGTATGTCCTTTTCGATGCCGTCCTTGTCCTTGCGGAGAAAGGCACCGAGGCGGAGATTGTCCTCGATCGTCATCCGGGGGAAGATGTGCCGGCCCTCGGGAGAGTGGGCCAGGCCGAGCGAGACGATCTGATGCGCGGGGATTCTCTTGATGGATTTGCCGTCGAACCTGATCCGGCCTCCGACGGGTTTGAGAAGTCCCGAGAGCGTGCGCAGCGTGGTGGTCTTCCCTGCGCCGTTGGTCCCGATGAGGGTGACGACCTGGCCGGCCTCGACCGTGAACGAGATGCCTTTGACGGCCTCGATCTTGCCGTAGGCGACGCGCAGGTCCTCGACTTCGAGCAGTGCGGTCATCGGTCCGTCTCCTTGCCGGGCGCGGCGTCACGGGTGGGCTCGGCCGGGGCTTGCCCGGCCGTCGCCTCGGCATGGGCCTCGGCCTCGCGGACCTCCGCGGCCTCCTCCGCCCCGGGTGCGCCCTCGAAGGGCTCGCCCAGATAGGCGGCGACGACGCGTTCGTCGCCCTGGACGGTGGCGCTGTCGCCCTCGATGAGCTTCTCGCCCTGCACGAGGACGGCGACGCGGTCGCAGAGGTTGAAGATGAAGCGCATGTCGTGCTCGATGACGAGGACGGCGATGCCCATGTCCCGGATGGCGAAGACGAGTTCCTCGGTGGCCCGGGTCTCCTGGGGGTTCATGCCGGCGGTGGGCTCGTCCAGCAGGAGCAGCCCGGGCTCGCTGGCGAGGGCGCGGGCGATCTCCAGTTTGCGCTGTTCGCCGTAGGGGAGGTTGCGGGCGAGATGGTCCGCCTTGGCCGCGAGCCCGACGAAGTCCAACAGTTCCATGGCGCGGGCGCGGGAGGCGGCCTCCGCGCGGTGGAAGCCGGGGCCGCGCAGCACCGCGGACCAGAACCCCTCCTTGGTGCGGGTGTGGCGCCCGACCAGGACGTTCTCCAGCACCGTCATGTTGGCGAACAGCCGGATGTTCTGGAAGGTGCGGGCGATGCCGGCCGCGGTGACCTTGAAGGACTTCGGCGGCAGCACGGCACCCTTGTAGCGGACCTCTCCCTCGGTGGGGACGTACAGCCCGGTGAGGCAGTTGAAGAACGTGGTCTTCCCGGCGCCGTTGGGGCCGATCAGGCCGACGATCTCCGAGGCGTGCACGGTCAGGTCGACGCCGCGCACCGCGGTGAGGCCGCCGAAGCGCATGGTGACGCCGCGCGCCTCGAGGACGGGCTCGCCGGGCGCGGCCGGCCGCGGTGCGGCGAAGGTGGTGGTGTCGGTGGTCATGGTGGTCAGGCCCCTGTCCTGCCGAGGGCTTCGGGCGCGTCGGCTGCGTCGTGGAACTCGAGTCGGCTCCGGCGGTTGGGGATGAGGCCTTCGGGACGGAAGCGCATGAGCAGGATGAGGGCGACGCCGAAGGCGAGGAGCTGGTAGTCCCCGAGGAACTGCAGCTTGTTGGGGATGAGGAAGAGCAGCGCGGCACCGATGAGCGGGCCGGCGATGGTGCCCATGCCGCCGAGGACGACCGCGGCCAGCAGGAAGGCCGAGTTGGGCGGGATGGTCCCGGCGAACAGGTACTGCTCGGGGGTGACGGTGTAGGTGACGTGGGCCTGGACGGTGCCGGCGAGTCCGGCCAGGCAGGCGCCGACGGCGAAGGCGATCAGCTTGACCCGGAAGCCGTTGATGCCCATGGCGAGCGCCGCGGTCTCGTCCTCGCGGATGGCGACCCAGGCCCGGCCGATGCGGGAGTTGCCGCTGCGCCGGAAGACGAGGACCACCACGGCCGTGATGATCAGCATCAGGAAGAAGTAGTTGGCGAAGCGGCCGATGGTGAAGCCGCCGACGGAGTGCGGGGCGCCGAAGTCGAAGCCGAGGATGTCCAGGTTGGGGACGGAGGAGATGCCGTTGGAGCCGTTGGTCAGATCGGGCCCCGAGGTGCCGTCGAGGTTGTTGGCGGTGATGCGGAAGATCTCCCCGAAGCCGAGGGTGACGATGGCGAGGTAGTCGCCGCGCAGCCGCAGGGTCGGGGCGCCGATGAGGACACCGAAGACGAGCGAGGCCACCGCGCCGATGAGGACCGCCGCCCAGAAGGGGAAGTGCACGTCGAAGGGCGAGGTGGGCGAGCCGGAGACCAGGGAGGCGGCGTAGGCGCCGACCCCGAGGAAGGCGACGTAGCCGAGGTCGAGCAGGCCGGCGAGGCCGACGACGATGTTCAGACCGAGGGCGACCGTGGCGAAGATCAGGATGTAGACGCCCAGGGTGGCGTACTGGTCGTCGGTCTGGGTGAAGGGGAACAGGGCGGCGGCGACGAAGGCCCCGCACAGGGTGACGTTCTGGTGCCGCCCGGTGATCTGCGTGGCGTGGGCGACGAGACCGGCCTTGTGCAGGGCGGCGAAGCCGAAACCGGCCAGCAGCAGGAAGCCGACGAAGAGTTCGTCGTACGAGGTGCCGATGCCGTAGGTGAACACCGTCAGGCCCAGCGCGAGGATCACGACGATCACCAGCAGCTCGGCCCAGGAGGGCAGGGCGCGCAGGGGGCGGGGGCTGCCGGCGGCGAAGGCGGCCTTGACGGTCTGCCAGCCGTGGGCGAGACGGTGGGCGGTCTTCTCCCAGGCGGTGCTGTCGGGGTCGACGGGGTCCGGCTCGGGCCGCTCGAACGGCAGGGCCAGGGCGCCGACGAGGGCGGCGAGGCTGGTGACGGCGACGATCCAGCCGCCGGGTTCCAGGTTGACCAGACCGCCGAGTTCGACGCTGATGGCGAGGACCGTGTACCAGGCGGTGGCGAAGGTGCCGAGGGCGGCCAGCTTCACGGCCGCGTCGGCGCCGGCCGGAGCGATCCTGCGCACACCCGGGACGCCGTGGGAGGCGAGGGCGAACAGGGTGGTGAGCACACCGCCGATCAGGACCTGCACCTGCAGGCCGCCGGGGTAGCCGTAGACGGTCAGGTCGCCGGGGAACTCGGCGGTCCAGGTCCAGGCCAGGAAGGTGGCGGCGACGGTGAGCACGCCGCCGCCGGCGGCCAGGGCCCGTCCGACGGGCGCGGGTATGCCGAACAGGCCGGAGGCCTGGGCACCACGGGCGGGGGCGGTCGGGGTCTCGGGTTCGGTGATCTGTGTGGTCATCGGTGTCACGCCCTGTCCGCGACGCGCTCGCCGAGCAGACCCTGCGGCCTGAACAGGAGCACGAGGATGAGGAGTACGAAGGCCCAGACGTCTGCCCAGGACTGGCTGCCGAACTTGTCCATGCCGGGGATGTCGGCGATGTAGGCGGTGGCGAGGGTCTCGGCGATGCCGAGGACGACGCCGCCGATCATGGCGCCGTAGATGTTGCCGATACCGCCGAGAACGGCCGCGGTGAACGCCTTCAGACCGAGGATGAAGCCCATGCGGAACTCGATCTGACCGTACTTCAGGCCGTAGGCCACGCCGCCGACCGCGGCGAAGGCGGCGCCGAGGGCGAAGGCGACCACGATGATGCGGTCGGTGTTGATGCCCATGAGCTTGGCGGTGTCCGGGTCCTGCGCGGTGGCCTGCATGCCGCGCCCGGTGCGGGTGCGCAGGACGAAATAGGCGAGGACGGCCATGCTGACGGGGGCGGCGCAGATCAGGAAGATGTCGCCGGTCTGGATGGTGACGTTGCCCAGATGGAAGGGGCCGCCGGGGATCTGCGGGAAGGTGCGGGCGGACTTGGCGTCGGGGTACCAGGCCCAGACGGCCTGCTGCAGGGCGAGGGACAGGCCGATGGCGGTGATCAGCGGGGCCAGCCGGGGAGCCGTGCGCAGCGGGCGGTAGGCGAATCGTTCCGCTCCCATGGCGACCAGCACGGCGACGACGATGGCGCCGATCAGCATCAGGGGCAGGGCGATCCACATCGACGTGCCGTCGGGCAGGATGTACGCGTAGACGGTCAGGGCGCCGAAGGCGCCGGTCATGAAGATCTCGCCGTGGGCGAAGTTGATGAGCTGGACGATGCCGTAGACCATCGTGTAGCCGATGGCGACCAGCCCGTACATGGCTCCCAGGAGCAGGCCGTTGACCAGCTGCTGCGGCAGTTCGTTCACCGCATGTCCTCCGAGACGTTCGGATGTGCGACGGATGTGACCGGATGCGAGTGCGCGGGGCGCCAGTGGAACAGCGCCCCGCGCGGCTGGTGGGTGTGCGGGCCTGGTCAGCCGGTGAAGGTGCCGGACTTCACCGGCTCGAAGACACCGTTCTTGACGGCGTAGACGGTGAGCTGCTTGTTGGTGGCGTCACCGTATTCGTCGAAGGAGACCTTGCCGGTCACACCGTCGAAGGACACGTGCTGCATGGCCTCGGTGACCTTGGCGCGGGCATCGGAGGGCAGCGTGCCGCCGTTGTCGTCGACGACCTTCTTGACGGCCTCGATGATGGCCCAGGCCGAGTCGTAGGAGTAGCCGCCGTAGGCGGAGTAGCCGTCCTTGTAGCCGGCCGCCTGGTAGTCGGCGACGAACTGCTTGGCGGAGGGAAGGGTCTCCACCGGGGCGCCCACGGAGGTCGCCAGGTCGCCCTCCGCCTCCGGGCCGGCCAGCTTGGCGTAGGTGACGTCGTTGATGCCGTCGCCGCCGACCAGCGGGATTTTCGCACCGGCCGCCTTGATCTGCTTGCTCAGCGGTCCGGCCTGCGGGTATTCGCCGCCGTAGTAGACGACGTCGGCACCGGATTTCTTGACCTTGGTGGCGACGGCGGAGAAGTCCTTGGTGTCGGGGTTGATGTGCTCGGTGCCGACGATCTGCCCGCCGAGTTTTGTGAACTCGGCGCTGAAGGTGCTGGCGAGGCCGGCGCCGTAGGTCTTCTTGTCGTCGATGACGAAGACCTTCCGCTTTTTCGCGTCGTTGTAGACGTACTGGGCGGCGAACGGGCCCTGGATGGCGTCGGTGGTGGCCGTGCGGAAGTAGGACTTGTAGGAGCGGACCTTCTTCGTCTGCCAGTCGGGCCCCTGGGTGAGAGAGGGGCCGGTGTTGGCGGGGGAGACCTGGACGAGTTTCGCGTCGTCGAAGACCTTCTGCATGGATTCGGCGACGGAGGAGTTGAGCGGCCCGACCACGCCGAGGACGTTCTTGTCGGCGACGAACTTCGAGGCGTTCTGCTGTCCGGCGGACGGCTGCGCCTGGTCGTCGAGAGCTTCGATCTTGAAAGTGACGCCCTTGACGTAGTTCTTCTTGTTGGCGTTCCTGGCGGCGAGATCGGCCGAGTTCCTGATGCCGAGGCCCATGGCGGACAAGTCGCCGGTCAGCGGGGCGTCGACGCCGATGATCACGGTGGTGCCACCGCTGTCGGAGCCGGAGGAGCCGGTGTCGCCGCCGCCCCGGGAGCCGCAGGCGGTCAGGGTGAGTGCGCCCGCCGCCAGTGCGGCGGTGATGGCGAAGAGCGAACGTTGACGCACGGTCAGTCCTTTCCCAAGGCACGGCCCTCCCGCCTGGAAGGGGCCGAGTCGCACGCCGGCCCGGAGGGATATTCCGACCGCGTGGTGACTGGCGGTGACTCTAAGCGCGGGTACGGAACATCGAGGAGAGTCTGACGGATGCTGTGACGTTCTTGTTATGACACGACGTAATGCCGAACGGCGACGGGTCGCTGGAGCGGGGGATTCCGGGCGGATTCGCTCGGTCTCGATTACCGGAGCCGCAGGACGCGGGGGTCCTCGTTCAGGTGTCTCGGCGGTTTTGGTGATGACCGGGAATGCCGGTCGCGGACGTCCTCAATGGCCGCGTCGAGGTCCCGCGCATAGCGCGGGCCGAGGATGAAACTCTGCTGTTGTATTGCCTGCGTATTACGCAGTGTTACATCCAGGAAAGGCGGTCCGGCATTCCGCGGCACTGTCTCGCATTGTGTGACATGCGGGATGACGGTGACCGTGCGGGCGAGGCCCGCCCGGACGACGAAGGGCGTGGCGGGCCGCGTGGTCACGGAAAGCTGCGGAGAGGGCCGGATCATCCGGATCACGGAAACCGGAGGACCGGATTCCACGCTGATCGGCACCGCGAGGGCGACACCCGGAGGCGATGTGCGGTCCGGGGCGGACACCGGATCCGGACAGGTGACGTCGACGACCTGCGCGGGGAACGGCGGTGCGGGCTGCGGCGGCCGGTGCTCGACGGGCGGGGGACGGTGCGCACGGGTGGTGTGCAGCCGGCCGCCGGCCGCGAGCAGGGCGGCCAGGACCGCGGCCGCGGCGACGGTACGGCGCGCCGGCGCACGGCGGGCCGGCGCACGGCGGGCCGGAGCGGGCGCCGGAGGCGAAGGCGGGGGCCGTGCGGCACGGGCGGACCGGGCACGTCCTGGGCGCGCGTGCCCTCACCCGGCTCCACGGGGCCGATGCCGCTCACGGCCGCGGCCCGTGCGCCGATGACGTGTCACGGGATGGGCCCGGCGTCCGTGCCCCGGGCGGAAGGCCCCTGTGCTCTCCCCCCCCCACAGGACGCACGGCACGACGCCAGGACGCGGTGCACCGCGGGGCAAGGACACGGCCGGCACACGGCCGGCGGGCTGGGAGGCGCGGGCACGGCCGGGCCCGGGGCGCGGAACGCTCAGGACTCAGCCGGCCGCCGGCGGCTGCTGGGCGCCGTCGTCCGGGCGGACGTCGCGCAGCATGCAGGTCAGGCGGGCGCTGCACACCCGGCGGCCCTCCTCGTCGCTGATGGCGATCTCGTAGGTGGCCGTGGACCGCCCCCGGTGCAGGGGCGTGGCCACGCCGGTGACCAGGCCGGAGCGCACCCCGCGATGGTGGGTGCAGTTCAGGTCCACACCGACGGCGATCTTCGACGGGCCACCGTGCAGCATGGACCCCACGGAGCCGAGCGTCTCGGCCAGCACCGCCGAGGCCCCGCCGTGCAGCAGCCCGTACGGCTGGGTGTTGCCCTCCACCGGCATGGTGCCCACGACCCGCTCGGCGGACGCCTCGACGATCTGCACACCCATCCGCGTGCCGAGGTGTCCGGCGGAGAACAGCGCGGGCAGGTCGACGCCGAGCGCCGCGTACTCGTCGACGACCTCCTGCGGGAACTTCACGTGGTGCTGCTCGCCCATGGAACCGGCTCCGTTCGTCGTTGGTCGCTCGCGGCCGGCCCCCGCACCCGGCGGGAACCGGCCGTCTCGGCTGAGCGGACGCTCAGTCGGTCGCCGATTGTTCCAGACGCACCACGACGGACTTGCTGGCCGGGGTGTTGCTCACGTCGGCCGTGGCGTCCAGCGGCACCAGGACGTTGGTCTCCGGGTAGTAGGAGGCCGCACAGCCGCGGGCGGTCGGGTAGTACACCACCCGGAAGCCCGGCGCCCGCCGCTCCACGCCGTCCTTCCACTCGCCGACCAGGTCGACGTACGACCCGTCGGCGACGCCGAGGCTCCGCGCGTCCTCGGGGTTGACCAGCACCACCCGGCGGCCGTCCGCGATGCCGCGGTAGCGGTCGTCCAGGCCGTAGATCGTGGTGTTGTACTGGTCGTGCGAGCGCAGCGTCTGCAGCAGCAGCCGGCCCTCGGGCAGCTGCGGGTACTCCACCGGTGCGGCGGTGAAGTTGGCCTTGCCGGTGGCCGTGGGGAAGCGGCGCTCGTCGCGCGGGGCGTGCGGCAGGGCGAACCCGCCGGGCCGGGCCACGCGCGCGTTGAAGTCCTCGAACCCGGGCACCACCCGCGCGATCCGGTCGCGGATCCTCGCGTAGTCCTGCTGCAGCTCCTCCCACGGCACCACGCTCCTGTCGCCCAGGACCCGCCGGGCCAGCCCGCACACGATGGCCGGCTCCGAGCGCAGGTGAGGGCTCGCCGGCTGAAGCCGGCCGCGGGAGGCGTGCACCATGCCCATGGAGTCCTCGACCGTGACGAACTGCTCCCCGCTCGCCTGCACGTCCCGCTCGGTGCGGCCCAGCGTGGGCAGGATCAGCGCCCGTGCTCCGGTGACCACATGGGACCGGTTGAGCTTGGTCGACACGTGCACCGTCAGCCGGGCCCGGCGCATGGCCGCCTCGGTGACCTCGGTGTCGGGGGTGGCGGCGACGAAGTTGCCGCCCATGGCGAAGAACACCTTCGCCTCGCCGTCCCTGAGGGCGCGGATGGCGCGGACCACGTCGTAGCCGTGCTTGCGCGGCGGGGCGAAGCCGAACTCCTTCTCCAGCGCGTCCAGGAACGCCTCGTCGGGCCGTTCGATGATGCCCATGGTGCGGTCGCCCTGCACATTGGAGTGACCGCGCACCGGGCACACACCCGCGCCCGGCCGGCCGATGTTGCCGCGCAGCAGCAGGAAGTTGACCACCTCGCGGATGGTCGGCACCGCGTGCTTGTGCTGGGTCAGGCCCATCGCCCAGCACACGATGGTGCGCTTCGAGGCCAGCACCATCCGCAGCGCCTCCTCGATCCGGTCACGGGTCAGACCGGTCGCGGCCAGCGTCTCGTCCCAGTCGGCGGCCCGGGCGGCGGCCGCGAACTCCTCGTAGCCGTGGGTGTGCTCGCGGACGAACTCCTCGTCCACCGCACCCTCGGTCTCGATGATCAGCTTGTTCAGCAGCCGGAAGAGCGCCTGGTCGCCGCCGATGCGGATCTGCAGAAACAGATCGGTCAGCGCGGTGCCGGTGGTCAGGCCCTTGGGCGTCTGGGGGTTGCGGAAGCGTTCCAGGCCCGCCTCGGGCAGCGGGTTGATGCTGATGATCTTCGCGCCGTTCGCCTTGGCCTTCTCCAGGGCGGAGAGCATGCGCGGGTGGTTCGTGCCCGGGTTCTGCCCCGCCACGATGATCAGATCGGCCCGGTACAGGTCCTCCAGCAGGACGCTGCCCTTGCCGACGCCGATGGTCTCCGACAGCGCCGAGCCGGAGGACTCGTGGCACATGTTGGAGCAGTCCGGCAGGTTGTTCGTGCCCAGCTCGCGGGCGAAGAGCTGGTAGAGGAACGCCGCCTCGTTGCTGGTGCGGCCCGAGGTGTAGAAGACGGCCTCGTCGGGGGAGCCGAGCGCGGCGATCTCCTCGGCGACGATGTCGAAGGCGCGCTCCCAGGTGACCGGCTCGTAGTGGTCGGCGCCCTCCGGCAGATACATCGGATGGGTGAGGCGGCCCTGCTGCCCCAGCCAGTACCCGCTGCGGCCGGCCAGCTCGGTCACGGAGTGCGCGGCGAAGAACTCCGGGGTCACCCGGCGCAGCGTGGCCTCCTCGGCGACCGCCTTGGCGCCGTTCTCGCAGAATTCCGCGGTGTGCCGGCGGTCCGGCTCCGGCCAGGCACAACCCGGGCAGTCGAACCCGTCCTTCTGGTTGACCCGCAGCAGGGTCAGCGCGGTGCGCCTCACACCCATCTGCTCCTGGGCCATCCGCAGACTGTGCTTGATCGCCGGCAGCCCGGCGGCCGCGTGCTTCGGCTCGGTGACCCGCGGCGCGTCCTGCACCGGATCGCCCGTGGGCGGCTTCCTGGCCATCGCGCCCTCCCCTTCGACAGCGTCGTCCCGTCCTACGATGCCGATCCTGCCACGCGGCAGCGGTGGCGGGACCCGCCCCCTCGAGGCCGCACGCGCCGCCCCCCTCGAGGCGGCACGCGCCGGCGCCCCGCGGGGGCGCGCGGTCCGCGCTGTCGGTGGGGCGTGGCAGGATCGGGGACGTGGCAGAAACAGCATCGAAGAAGACCGACACGACCCAGGGCGGCACCCGTCCCCGGCTGATGCTCATGGACGGGCACTCGCTCGCCTACCGGGCGTTCTTCGCGCTGCCCGCGGAGAACTTCACCACCGCGACGGGCCAGCCGACGAACGCGATCTACGGCTTCGCCTCGATGCTGGCCAACACGCTGCGCGACGAGGCGCCCACGCACTTCGCGGTGGCCTTCGACGTCTCCCGCAAGACCTGGCGTTCGCAGGAGTTCACCGAGTACAAGGCGAACCGCTCCAAGACCCCGGACGAGTTCAAGGGGCAGGTGGAGCTGATCGGCGAGCTGCTCGACGCGATGCACGCCCCGCGCTTCGCCGTCGAGGGGTACGAGGCGGACGACATCATCGCCACCCTCGCCACCCAGGCCGAGGCCGAGGGCTTCGAGGTGCTCATCGTCACCGGCGACCGCGACTCCTTCCAGCTGGTCTCCGAGCACACCACGGTGCTCTACCCGACCCGGGGCGTGTCCGAGCTGACCCGGTTCACCCCGGAGAAGGTCGTCGAGAAGTACGGGCTGACCCCCGCCCAGTACCCGGACTTCGCCGCGCTGCGCGGCGACCCCTCGGACAACCTGCCGGGCATCCCGGGCGTCGGCGAGAAGACGGCCGCGAAGTGGATCAAACAGTTCGGCTCCTTCGCCGAGCTGGTCGAGCGGGTCGACGAGGTCAAGGGCAAGGCCGGGCAGAACCTCCGCGACCACCTGGAGGCCGTCAAGCTCAACCGTCGCCTGACCGAACTGGAGCGGAACGTCCCGCTGCCGAAGACGGTCGCCGACCTCGCCCGCGCCCCCTACGACCGCAAGGCCGTCGCCGTCTTCCTGGACGGCCTGGAGATCCGCAACCCGTCGCTGCGCGAGCGGCTCTTCGCCGTCGACCCCGGAGCGGAGGAGGCCGAGAGCACCCCGGTCGCCGCGGACGGCGTCGAGGTGGACGGCACCGTGCTGGGCACCGGCGAGCTGGCCGGGTGGCTCGCCGAGCACGGGAGCGAGCCGCTGGGGGTGGCCACGGTCGCCACCTGGGCCCTGGGCACCGGTTCGGTCGCCGAGATCGCGCTCGCCACCGCACAGGGACCGGCCGCCTGGTTCGACCCCGCCGAGCTGGACGAGGCCGACGAGCGGGCGCTGGCCGCCTGGCTGGCTGACCCCGACCGGCCCAAGACCTTCCACGACGCCAAGAGCGCGATGCGGGTCTTCGCCGAGCACGGCTGGACCATCGAGGGCGTCACCATGGACACCGCGCTGGCCGCCTACCTGGTCAAGCCCGGTCGGCGCTCCTTCGACCTGGATGCGCTGTCCCTGGAGTACCTGCACCGCGAGCTGACGCCCGCCGCCCAGGCCGACGGCCAGCTCGCCTTCGGCGCGGACGAGGCCGCCCAGGCGGACGCGCTGATGCTCCAGGCCCGCGCGATCGTCGACCTCGGGACGGCCTTCGAGACCCGGCTGGAGGAGGTCGGCGCCGCCGAGCTGCTGCGCGACATGGAGCTGCCCACCTCCGCGCTGCTGGCCCGCATGGAGCGGCACGGCATCGCCGCGGACCGCGCCCACCTGGAGGCGATGGAGCAGACGTTCGCGGGCGCGGTGCAGCAGGCCGTCAAGGAGGCCCACGCGGCCGCCGGGCACGAGTTCAACCTCGGCTCGCCCAAGCAGCTGCAGGAGGTCCTCTTCGGCGAGCTGAACCTGCCGAAGACCAAGAAGACCAAGACCGGCTACACCACCGACGCCGACGCCCTGGCCTGGCTCGCCACGCAGACCGACAACGAACTGCCGGTGATCATGCTGCGCCACCGTGAGCAGGCCAAGCTCCGCGTCACGGTCGAGGGCCTGATCAAGACCATCGCCGCCGACGGCCGGATCCACACCACCTTCAACCAGACCGTCGCGGCGACCGGACGCCTGTCCTCCACCGACCCCAACCTGCAGAACATCCCGGTGCGCACCGACGAGGGCCGGGCCATCCGCCGCGGGTTCGTGGTCGGCGAGGGCTACGAGTCCCTGATGACCGCCGACTACAGCCAGATCGAGCTGCGCGTGATGGCGCACCTGTCCGAGGACGAGGGCCTGATCCAGGCGTTCACCTCCGGCGAGGATCTGCACACCACGGCCGCCTCCCAGGTCTTCGGCGTGGCCCGTTCCGCGGTGGACGCCGAGATGCGCCGCAAGATCAAGGCGATGTCGTACGGCCTGGCCTACGGGCTGTCCGCCTTCGGCCTGTCCCAGCAGCTGAACATCGACGCCGCCGAGGCCCGCGCCCTGATGGAGGCGTACTTCGAGCGGTTCGGCGGCGTCCGGGACTACCTGCGCCGGGTCGTCGACGAGGCCCGGGCGACCGGCTACACGGCGACGCTCTTCGGCCGCCGCCGCTACCTGCCCGACCTCAACAGCGACAACCGCCAGCGCCGCGAGGCGGCCGAACGCATGGCCCTGAACGCGCCCATCCAGGGCACGGCCGCGGACATCGTCAAGATCGCCATGCTGAAGGTGGACGGGGCGCTGCGCGAAGCCGGCCTGCGCTCCCGCATGCTGCTCCAGGTCCACGACGAGATCGTCCTGGAGATCGCCCCCGGCGAGCGGGCCGCGGTCGAGGAGATCGTCCGCCGCGAGATGACCGGCGCCGTGCAGCTGCGGGCACCGCTGGACGTGTCGGTCGGCGTCGGCCCGGACTGGGAGTCGGCCGCGCACTGAGCAGCCCCGGCGGGACGGGGGAGCGGGGCGGGCCCACGGGCTCCGGCGCCGTTCCCCCGTCCGGCCCGTGCACCGCGCCGGGACGTCACTCCGGCGGCCCCTGCCCGGGCGCACGCGCCCTCGGCGCCCGCCAGGATGCGGGCATGGGTATACGCATGCTCCACCACCGGCCGGCGGTGTCCCGGGCGGCCGCCGCAGCGGCCCCCGCCGCACCGCCCTCGCCGGTCCCGGCCTTCGCCGCCGGCGCAAGCACCGCCCGTATCCCCGTCGGTCCCGCCACCGCCGTACGCCGTGCGACGACCGGCCTGAGCCGCCGTCTCGCACCCGGTGAGCCGTGCCCCTGGCGCGTGTGGGCCGACCTGGCCCGCGGTTATGTCGCACTCGCCCTTGAGGGGCTGCCGCGGCCGGCCCCCGCCCGCACCTTCACCGTCTTCGTCGCGCCCGTTCCCCCGCCTGCCGAGAGCCCGCGCGGCCCATCCGGCCGCGACCCGGGCCCGCACCGACAGGGCCGGCCCGCTCCCGCGGGCGGGCCGGGCCGTGACGACCACCGGCCCCACGACGATCGTCCCCGCCCCCAGGAGCAGGGCACTCGCCCCGACCGACGCCCGGACGACCGGAACCCGCCGGGCTTCCAGGGACCGGTCGGCAACCGGTGAGCCGGGCGGTGCCGGGCGGCCGAGGGCCCGGCTGCCGCCCGGCACGGCACTCCCGCAACCGCCCCTGCACCGGCCGTCGTGCCGGGCGTTTCCGCCCTCCGCGCGGACGCCGGAAGAAGCCCCCGACCGCCCGGCAGCAGGCCCCCGGCCTGCCACGCCGCTGTGCTGACCAGCCGTCACATCGGCCCTCCCACGGCTGCGTCGCCCACCCCTCCCACGTGTCGCACTCGACACCGCCCGCCCAACAGGACACGACGGACCGGTGAAATCCGGGCACCGACGACTCCCGGCACAAAGGAAGCTGTCGTAGGGTCACGTGCGTCGTACACCTGCATGTCCTCACCAGGGCAACCGGTACCGCGGGTCGATCGTCACAACAGGGCGAACAGACAGCACAGCAGGACGCTCGGACGTCCACGGGAGGGGTTCAGTTCATGGCGGCGTACTTCCGCAGGAGGCTGTACAGGGGAGCGGCCACCACGGCCGTGGCCGCAGCGGCGGTCGCGGCGCTCACCGCCTCCCAGGCTCCCGTCGACGCGGTCGACGGCCAGGACAGACCCACCGCCACCGACACCGGCCCGGCCTCCGACGGCGACGGCGCCGCCACCGGCAACTCGCCGTACTACACGGACCTTCCGCCGCTGAGCACCGCCGACCCCGCGCCGGACACCGAGGCGACGACCCCGCACCCCCCGTCCGAGGCGGGCATACCCGCGACCGTGCTCGACGCCTACAAGAAGGCCGCGGCCGAACTGCGCGCCGCCAAGCCCGGATGCAATCTGCCCTGGGAACTCCTCGCCGCCATCGGCAAGGTGGAGTCCGGTCAGGCCCGCGGCGGTCGCGTCGACGCCGAGGGCACCACGACCTCCAAGATCCTCGGACCGGTCCTCGACGGCAACGGCTTCGCCCGCATCCCCGACACCGACCACGGCGTCTGGGACGGCGACACCACCTACGACCGCGCGGTCGGCCCCATGCAGTTCATCCCCTCCACCTGGGCCTGGGCGGGGCGCGACGGCAACGGCGACGGCGTGAAGGACCCCAACAACATCTACGACGCCGCGCTCGCCGCGGGCCACTACCTGTGCCGCAACGGCTGGGACCTGTCCGACCCGGACGACCTCGACCGGGCGATCCTCAGCTACAACAACTCCCAGGACTACCTGCACACCGTCCTGTCCTGGCTGGAGTACTACCGCAAGGGCACCCACACCATCCCGGACGGCACCGGCCCGCTGCCCTCCGGGCGCAGCGACAGCACCGGAACCCACCGTGGACCGTCGTCCCCCACGCCCTCCGCACCGCCGGCGAGCCCCCGGCCGGGCCACGACGCCGACGGCGGCGACAAGGGCGAGGACGACCAGGACGGCAAGGGCAGCCAGCAGGGTCAGGACGGCAAGGAAGGCCAGGACGGCACCGCACCGGGCGACTCGGGCACGGCGCCCGGCACCGGCACCGGAAACGGCAGTGGCAGCGGGAACGGCACCGGCAACGGCAGCGACGGTACGGGCCGGACGCCGCCGGACTCCACGACCCCGCCGGCCACGCCCACCGACCGCGTGCACCACCTCGCCGACGCGGACACCGGCGAACTCACCGCCATGGCCGGCGACACCTTCGAGCAGCGGATCCGCGCCCGGGCCGAGACCGAGGACGGCGAAGGCGTCGCCGAGGTCCGGGTCCGCTTCGTGATCACCGGCGACACCGACACCACCTTCGCGGACGGCGAGAAGGTCGCCACCGTCCTCACCGACGACTCCGGAGTCGCCGAGGCCCCGGCGCTGCGGGCGGGCGAGCAGATCGGTGAGATCACCGTGCGCACCGTCCTCGTCGGCCGCACCGTCCCCGGCCCGGAGTACCAGGCCACCGTCACCGAGCGCGCCGCCGACACCCTGGTCCGCACCGACGAGGCGACACCGGTCTGCACGCCCGGCGGCGCGTTCGCCGAGCAGATCGAGGTGAGGGCGACCTACCACGGTGCACCCGCGGACCGGGTCGCGGTCACCGCCACGCTCGTGAAGTCCGCCGACGACCCGGCCGAGAACGACAAGGGCCCCTACTTCGAGGACGCCGACGGCACGCCCGTGCGCACCCTGACGGACCTGCGCACCGACGACCAGGGCCGGCTGAAGCTGCCGAAGCTGTACGCGGACGACACCACCGGCACCTTCCTGCTGCGCCTCACCACCGCCGGCGGCGCGACGCTCACCGTGGAACTGGAGGTCACCGGCGACGACCCCGCCGACCCCTCGCCGGGCACCTCCACCGAACCCGGCCGCGGCACCTCCACCGAGCCCACGCCGGGCACCTCCGCCGGGGCGTCGCCCGCCGCCTCCCGGTCACCGTCCGCCTGAGGCGTCCGCGCCCGGCCCGCGCAGGACTCCCGCCGCCGGAGGCGTCCCGCGACGGCGGGACGTCCCCGGCGGCCGTCAGGAGCGCCGCAGCCGGGCGTTCGTGTGCCGGGTCGGCTCCGCGGTCGCCGGGTCCTCGGGCCAGGGATGCCGGGGATACCGCCCCCGCAGCTCGGCCCGCACCGCCCGGTAGCCGTCCTGCCAGAAGGAGGCCAGGTCGGCGGTGACCGCGGCGGGCCGCCCGGCGGGGGAGAGCAGATGCACCAGCACCGGCACCCCGGCCACGGCCGGCGTCTCCCGCAGGCCGAACATCTCCTGGAGCTTGACCGCGAGCACCGGCTGCGCGGGATCGGTGTAGTCGAGACGGATCCGGGACCCGCTGGGCACGGTGATCCGCTCCGGGGCCAGCTCGTCCAGCCGTGCCGCCTCGCCCGACGCCCACGGCAGCAGCCGCGCCAGCGCCTGCCCGGCGTCGATCCGGGCCAGGTCCGCGCGGCGCCGGGCCCGGCTCAGCTCCGGCTCCAGCCACTCCTCCGCACGCGCCAGCAGCGTGCCGTCGTCCACGGCGGGCCAGGGCTCGCCGAGCCGGTGGTGCAGGAAGGCCAGCCGCCGGCGCAGCGTCTCGGCGTCCGCCGTCCACCGCAACAGCCCGAGCCCCTCCTGCCGCAGCCCGTCCAGCAGCGCCTCGCGGATCCGGCCGGCATCGGCCCCGGCTGCCGGGCGCACCGCCAGCTCCACCGCCCCCAGCCGCTCGACCCGCCGGGCGACGACGTCGCCGTCGGCCCAGCGCACCTCGTCCCGCTCCTCGTGCAGGGCCTGCGCCGCGAGCCGGGCGACGTCCTCGTCGACGGCCGCGGCCAGCCGCACCCGGGCGTGCCGGAAACCGGCCGGCCGGTCGGCCACCGCGACCGCGATCCAGGGGGAACCGCGCAGCGCGGAGTCCTCGGGCAGCTCGGCGCGCGTCCCCGACACCATCAGATACGAGCCGCCGTCGAGCCGGGCCACCCGCTCCGGGAAGGCCAGCGCGGTGACCAGTCCGACGAGACGGTCGCCGGACAGCGGTGCGCCGGCGTCCTGCCCGCGACCGGGGCCGTCCCCGGTCCGCGTCCCGCCGGCCGGTGTCCCGGCACCGGCGGTCGCGGCGGCGCGCAGCCGCCGCACCTCGGATCGCCACCGCGCGGGGTAGCCGTCGCGCCCGCCGCGCCGGCCCGACCCGGCGTTCTCGTTCTCCGCCCGGCCGGCCCGGCGGACGGCCCGCAGCGCCGCCGCGAGATCGTCGCCGTACTCGCGCGGCACCTCCTCGCCGAGCAGGGCGACGACCTCGGCGACCGCCCCGGCGTCGGCCGGCCGGGCGGAGGCGTCCAGCAGGGCCCGGCCCAGCCGCGGGTGCACGCCCAGGCGGGCCAGCCGCACACCCCGCTCGCTGGCCCGCCCGGAGGCGTCCACCGCGCCCACCGCGGCCAGCACCGTCCGTGCCGCCGCCATCGCGCCGCCCGGCGGGGCGTCCAGCAGCGCGAGCCCGGAGGCGTCGGGGTCGCCCCAGCAGGCCGCCTGCAGGGCGAACGCGGTCAGGTCGGCCACCTTGATCTCGGGAGAGGGGAAGCGGGGCAGCCGCCCGTCCTCGGCCTGGTCCCAGCACCGGTACACCACGCCCGGCGCCTCGCGGCCGGCCCGTCCGGCCCGCTGCCGCGCCGACGCCTGCGAGGCCCGGACGGTGGTCAGCGCGCTCAGTCCGCGCGCATGGTCCACCCGCGGCTCCCTGGCCAGTCCCGAGTCGACGACCACCCGCACCCCGGGCACCGTCAGCGACGACTCCGCCACGGAGGTGGCGAGCACCACCCGGCGGCGCCGCCCCGGCGTCAGCACCGCGTCCTGCACGGCCGCCGGAGCCCGCCCGTGCACCCGGAGCACCTCCACCTCGCCGAGGTCCCCCAGCTGCCCCGCGACCCGCTCGATCTCGCCCACGCCGGGCAGGAAGCACAGCACGTCCCCGGTCCGCTCGGCGAGCGCGCGCCGCACCACCGACGCCACGTGCGCCAGCAGCGCCGGGTCGACCCGCAGGCCGTGCGGCGGCCGCACCGGGCGCGGCGGCGGAGCCCACACGACGTCCACCGGATGCGACGCCCCGTGCGCCTCGACCACCGGAGCACCGCCGAGCAGCCGCGCCCAGCCCTCCGCGTCCGTGGTCGCCGACGCGGCCACCAGACGCAGTTCGGGCCGCAGCGTTCGGCGTACGTCCCACAGAAAGGCCGCCGCGGTGTCCGCGTCCAGATGCCGCTCGTGGCACTCGTCCAGCAGCACCACGTCCACGCCCGCCAGCTCCGGATCGCGCTGCAGGCGCTGCACCAGGACACCGGTGGTCACGACCTCCACACGGGTGCGCGGCCCGGCCACCCGCTCCCCGCGGACGGTGTAGCCGACGTTCGCGCCGGTCTCCTCGCCCAGCAGCCAGGCCATCCGGCGCGCCGCAGCCCGCGCCGCGATCCGCCGCGGCTCGGCCACCACCACCCGCCGGGCCGTTCCGCCCTCGTCGAGCAGCCCGGCCAGGGCGAGCGGCACCAGGGTCGTCTTGCCGGTGCCGGGCGGCGCCACCAGGACCGCGGTCCCGTGGCCGTCGAGGGCGTCGTGCAGAGCGGGCAGGGCGTCGCGCACCGGCAGCGCGTCCAGGGCGTCGTCACGGATCACGCCCTCCAGTGTCCCCACCCCGCCGGCCGGGGCGGACGGCACCCCGCGCGGGCGCCCCCGCCCGGCGGGACCCTCAGTCCCGGGCGCAGACGAAGATCGCCGTGCCCGGGATCAGATGCCCGCGCAGCGGGGACCAGCCGCCCCACTCGGAGGTGTTCCAGTCCGGCCACTCCGGCTCCACCAGGTCCACCAGGCGGAAGCCCGAGGTCACCACGTCCCGGACCCGGTCGCCGAGGGTGCGGTGGTGTTCCACGTAGACGGCGTTGCCCTCCTCGTCCTGCTCCACGTAGGGCGTGCGGTCGAAGTAGGAGGCGGACACGCTCAGGCCCTCGGGGCCGGGCTCGTCGGGGAAGGCCCAGCGGATCGGGTGCGTCACCGAGAACACGAACCGCCCGCCCGGCCGCAGCACCCGGTGCACCTCCCGCAGCACCAGCCGCGGGTCCGCGACGAAGGGCAGCGCCCCGTACGCGGAGCAGGCCAGGTCGAAGGAGCCGTCCGCGAAGGGCAGCGCACCCGCGTCGGCGCACACCAGAGGGAAGGAGCCGCCGATGCGCAGCGCGTGCTGCAGCTGGCGGTGCGACAGGTCCAGGGCCACCGGGCGGGCGCCCTGCGCGGCCAGCCAGCGCGAACACTGGGCGGCACCGGCGCCGACCTCCAGGACGTCCTTGCCCTTCAGCTCCTCCACCGGGCCGAGCAGCTCGGCCTCCACCTCGTCCAGGCCCTCGGGGCACCACACGAACCGGTCGTCGCCGAGGAACGTGCCGTGCTCGGTCTGGTACTCGTCGGCGTTGCGGTCCCACCAGCCCCGGTTCGCCCGGACGCTCTCCGTGACACCGGCCGCGCGCCGCGTGGCCTCCGGCTCGGGCGCCGGGGCGCCCGTCTCCCGCTCTTGGATGATCCGCTCCCTCGTCGTACTCTTCCTGCAGCCCGCCGGGCGGAGCGCCGCGGCGGGTGCCGGCGCCCGTGCCGGACGCCGGGCGGAGACAGGGTGTGTGCCGCTTATGCGGTGGTCTGCCCTGGGTGTGCGGCTTCGCGCATTGACCATGCCCGCCTGCCCCCGTATGCTACAAGTTGCGCTGCGGGCCTGCGCGCCTCGGACGGAGCAGGCTGCGCTCGCATCTGTTGTTGTCCCCTCGGTTGTCGAGGCGCCGCCCTAGGTGGCGCTTCCTTGGCTGTCCGGCTTCTACAGAGCGAAACGGGCTCCGGCGTAAGCAGTACCTACGACTTCAATGTCCGTACCGGAGCCCTTTCCCACATGACGAGCAGCACCGAGACCACCGCGACCACCCCTCAGGTAGCGGTCAACGACATCGGTAACGAGGAAGCCTTCCTCGCAGCGATCGACGAGACGATCAAGTACTTCAACGACGGCGACATCGTCGACGGCGTCATCGTGAAGGTCGACCGGGACGAGGTCCTGCTCGACATCGGGTACAAGACCGAAGGTGTCATCCCGAGCCGCGAGCTCTCGATCAAGCACGACGTCGACCCGAACGAGGTCGTCGCCGTCGGTGACGAGATCGAGGCCCTGGTTCTCCAGAAGGAGGACAAGGAAGGCCGCCTGATCCTCTCGAAGAAGCGCGCCCAGTACGAGCGTGCCTGGGGCACCATCGAGAAGATCAAGGAAGAGGACGGCATCGTCACCGGTACCGTCATCGAGGTCGTCAAGGGTGGTCTCATCCTCGACATCGGCCTCCGCGGCTTCCTCCCGGCCTCCCTGGTCGAGATGCGCCGTGTCCGCGATCTCCAGCCGTACGTCGGCAAGGAGCTCGAGGCGAAGATCATCGAGCTGGACAAGAACCGCAACAACGTGGTCCTCTCCCGCCGTGCCTGGCTGGAGCAGACCCAGTCCGAGGTCCGCCAGACGTTCCTCACGACCCTGCAGAAGGGTCAGGTGCGCTCCGGCGTGGTCTCCTCGATCGTCAACTTCGGTGCCTTCGTGGACCTCGGCGGCGTCGACGGTCTGGTCCACGTCTCGGAGCTGTCCTGGAAGCACATCGACCACCCGTCCGAGGTCGTCGAGGTGGGCCAGGAGGTCACCGTCGAGGTCCTCGACGTCGACATGGACCGCGAGCGTGTCTCCCTGTCGCTGAAGGCGACCCAGGAAGACCCGTGGCAGCAGTTCGCCCGTACCCACCAGATCGGCCAGGTCGTGCCCGGCAAGGTCACGAAGCTGGTTCCGTTCGGTGCGTTCGTCCGTGTGGACGAGGGCATCGAGGGTCTGGTCCACATCTCCGAGCTGGCCGAGCGCCACGTGGAGATCCCCGAGCAGGTCGTCCAGGTCAACGACGAGATCTTCGTCAAGGTCATCGACATCGACCTCGAGCGCCGTCGCATCAGCCTCTCGCTGAAGCAGGCCAACGAGGCCTTCGGTGCCGACCCGCTGGCGGTCGAGTTCGACCCGACCCTGTACGGCATGGCCGCGTCCTACGACGACCAGGGCAACTACATCTACCCCGAGGGCTTCGACCCGGAGACCAACGACTGGCTGCCGGGCTACGAGAAGCAGCGCGAGGAGTGGGAGCGCCAGTACGCCGAGGCCCAGGCCCGGTTCGAGGCGCACCAGGCCCAGGTCATCAAGTCCCGCGAGGCGGACGCCGCTGCCGCCGCCGAGGGTGGCGACGCCGGCGCCCAGGCGTCCGGTGGTTCGTACTCCTCCGAGGGTGGCGACAACTCCGGCGCCCTGGCCTCCGACGAGGCCCTGGCCGCCCTGCGCGAGAAGCTGGCCGGCGGACAGAGCTGACGCTCGCCGCAGGGCCCTTCCCGGCCCGAGGCTGACGGCCGTGGCCCGCACCCCGAACGGTGCGGGCCACGGCCGTTCCGGTACACAGCACCCGGACACCTCACGAGGTCGCCGGCGTCCCGGACGCGCGCGGGAATGCCCGTTGGCCGCGCCTCGTTGTACTCATGCGAACACAAGGAGGGGCGTTCACAGTGCTTGATCCGCAGGGTTTGTACGCATGGGAGCCGAAGGGCCTGTCGGTCGTCGACATGGCGCTCGCCCAGGAATCGGCCGGCCTAGTCATGCTGTACCACTTCGACGGCTACATCGACGCCGGCGAGACCGGGGGTCAGATCGTCGAGCGGCTCCTCGGTTCGCTGCCCCACCAGCTCGTGGCCCGCTTCGACCACGACCGGCTCGTGGACTACCGCGCCCGGCGCCCCCTGCTGACCTTCCGGCGCGACCGCTGGACCGGCTACGAGGTGCCCGCCATCGAGGTGCGCCTGCTGCAGGACACCACCGGAGCCCCGTTCCTGCTGCTGTCCGGCCCGGAGCCCGATGTCGAGTGGGAGCGCTTCGTCGCGGGCGTGCTGCAGATCGTGGAACGGCTCGGGGTGCGCCTGTCGGTGAACGTGCACGGCATCCCCATGGGCGTCCCGCACACCCGCCCGGTCGGTCTCACCCCGCACGGCAACCGGAGCGACCTCGTCCCCGGTCACCGCAGCCCCTTCGAGGAGGCCCAGGTGCCCGGCAGCGCCGAGGGCCTGCTGGAGTACCGCCTCATGGAGGCCGGACACGACGTGCTGGGCGTGGCCGCGCACGTGCCGCACTACATCGCCCGCTCGCCCTACCCGGACGCCGCCCTGACCGCCCTGGAGGCGATCACCGCCGCCACCGGCCTGGTCCTGCCGACCGTCGCCCATGCGCTGCGCAGCGACGCCCACCGCACGCAGACGGAGATCGACCGGCAGATCCGCGAGGGCGACGAGGAACTCACCGCCCTCGTCCAGGGCCTCGAGCACCAGTACGACGCCGCGGCCGGGGCGCAGACCCGCGGGAACATGCTCGCCGAGCCTCTGGAGATCCCCTCGGCCGAGGAGCTCGGTCGCGAGTTCGAGCGGTTCCTGGCGGAGCGGGAGGGCGGCGAGAACTGACGCCCGCCGGGCGCCGTCGCATCCTCGGGATCTAAGCTGCCGCTCATGCTGAAGGTAGGCCTGACCGGCGGGATCGGAGCCGGCAAGAGCGAAGTGTCCCGGCTGCTCGTGGAGTACGGGGCGGTCCTGATCGACGCCGACCGCGTCGCACGCGAGGTCGTCGCCCCGGGCACGCCCGGCCTGGCGGCGGTCGTCGAGGCGTTCGGCCCCGAGATTCTCGCCCCCGACGGTTCCCTGGACCGGCCCCGGCTCGGCGCGCTCGTCTTCAACGACCCGGACAAGCTCGCCCTGCTGAACTCGATCGTCCACCCGCTGGTCGGCGCCCGCTCCCGCGCGCTGGAACAGGCCGCCGCCGAGGACGCCGTCGTGGTCCACGACGTCCCCCTGCTGACGGAGAACGGCCTGGCCCCGCTGTACGACGTCGTCGTCGTGGTGGACGTGGCGCCCGAGACGCAGCTCGACCGTCTGGTGCGGCTGCGGGGCATGACCGAGGAGGACGCGCGCGCCCGGATGGCCGCCCAGGCCACCCGGGAGGAACGCCGGAAGATCGCGGACATCGTCATCGACAACGACGTCCCGCTGGAGCAGCTGCGCCGGCGGGTGCGCGAGGTGTGGGAGGAGCTCGTGCGCCGGGCGCACGCCGCCGCCCCGGCCGCGCGGTCCGCCGAGCCGGAGGCCACCGGGGGCGCGTCGGAGCAGACGCCCCAGGAATAGCTCTGCCCTGCACAGGCGTTGAAGCGCCTCAGTGAGGGAAGGACTGTGTCGTGCCCGACTCCAGCGGTTCCACCGGAGGCACTCCGGAGACGCATGTCATAGATTTCCGCGCCGCCGAGCGTCTGCTGGCCGCGCGGGACCCGCAGGGCGCGGTGAAGCTGCTCGACTCGGTCATCGCCGCGCACCCCGAGAACACCGCCGCCCGCCTGCTGCGGGCGCGCGCCTTCTTCGCCGCGGCACAGCTCAGACCGGCGGAACTCGAGTTCAGCATCGTGCTGGAACGGGAGCCGGACAACGCCTACGCGCACTTCGCGCTCGGCCGGACCTACGAGCGCCAGGGCCGCCCCGAGCAGGCACGGCGCCACTTCCGGCTCGCCGCGGCACTGGATCCCAACCCCGAGTATCTGCAACGGGCCAAGTTCGACACGTAGGACGCCGAGGCAAGGCCTCTGCCTACGACGGTCGCCCGCCCTCCACGCGGGCGTGCCGTCCGCCCCGCCCGCGTGCCCGCCGTCACCGGTCCCGGTTCTCCGGCGGCTCGTACGGGGGGACGTCCCGGCCCGGCTGGAAGTGCGGGCCCTGCCGGATGTGGCGCACGATGACGCCGAAGTCCACGGCCATCAGCACCAACAGCACCCCGCAGGCCGCCGCCCAGCCCGGGTGGCCGAGCAGCACGAACACCACCATGGCGGCGATCACCCACGCCATCCCCCACACGCTCAGCCACAGCCGGGCCCGCAGGGCACTGCGCGCGGTTCTCGGTTCGCTGCCTGTCCGCATGGCCATCACCGCTCCTTATCGCACCGTACTCGCCTCGCGAGGAAACGGGCAAAAGGGGCGACGGTCGGCCGGGTTCACCGGCCGCGCGTGCGGCCCTTCGACCGGCCGGATCCCTCCCGGCCTCCGGTGCCCGGGCCGGGCAGGCCGGTCAGACCGCGCAGGCGCTCCAGTTCGCGGCGGTCGCGCTTGGTGGGGCGGCCGGCGCCGCGGTCGCGCACTCCGATGGGGGCGACGGCCTCGCGGGGCGGGGGCGGCGGGGAGTTGTCGATGTAGCACTGGGCGGCCACCGGGGCGCCCACCCGCTTGCGGATCAGCCGGGTGACGACGACGATCCGCTCCCGGCCCTCGTGCCGCAGCCGCACCTCGTCCCCGACACGCACCGCGTGGGCGGGCTTGACCCGCTCGCCGTTCACCCGGACGTGTCCGCCGCGGCAGGCGGCGGCACCGATGGAACGGGTCTTGACCAGCCGGACCGCCCAGATCCAGCTGTCGATGCGCACCGTCTCGCCGTTCGCCGGGGCAGCCGCCTCCGCGGCGGCGACGGCCGCGGCGATCTTGGGATCCACGGCGGCGGGCGGCTCGGCCCCGGCCTTGCCGGCGTCCCGGTCCCGGTCGCGGTCCATGTCGCGCTCGTCGTCCTCCACAGCCATGGCTATGACCTTAATCTCTCCGCGGCCCCACCCCCGGACGGCCGCCCGCACGGCCGTGCGAGGCCCGCGAGGTCGCGGGCGAGGACACCGCCGCCCTGACGCACCGCGGGACCGTACGGTGGAGCCATGGACTCCAGCGGCCTGGCGGCCCTCGACCGGCGGATCACGCGGTGCCGGGCCTGCCCGCGGCTCGTGGCCTGGCGCGAGGAGGTGGCCAGGACCAGACGTGCGGCCTTCGCCGACCAGCCGTACTGGGGACGGCCGGTGCCGGGGTTCGGGCCGCCGGACGCCCGCCTGCTGATCGTGGGGCTCGCCCCGGCCGCGCACGGCGGCAACCGCACCGGCCGCATGTTCACCGGGGACCGCTCCGGCGACGTGCTGTACCGGGCGCTGTACGACCTCGGACTGGCCTCGCAGCCACACTCCGTGCACCGGGACGACGGCCTGCGCCTGTACGGCGTGCGGGTCACCGCACCGGTGCACTGCGCACCGCCCGCCAACAAGCCGACGCCCGGCGAGCGCGACACCTGCCGGCCCTGGCTGGTGCAGGAGCTGCGGCTGCTGCGGCCGGGTCTGCGGGCCGTGGTCGTGCTCGGCGCCTTCGGCTGGCAGGCGGCGCTGCCCGCCCTCGCCGAGGCCGGCTGGACGGTGCCCCGGCCTCGCCCCGCCTTCGCGCACGGCGCCCATGTGCGGCTGGACGGCCTCGACCTCTTCGGCTGCTTCCACGTCAGCCAGCGCAACACCTTCACCGGCCGCCTGACTCCCGCGATGCTCCGGGACGTCCTGCGCACGGCGGCGCGGACGGCGGGGCTGCCCGTGGCGGACTTGCCGAGCGGTCAGGGCGAGTGAGCCGGGGCAGTGAGCCAGGCAGGGGAGACCGTGGCGCACGCGCGGGACGCCCGGCCCCGGCCCTGCGACGAGCGAGGCCGACGGCAGGGGCCCTGCCGGACGGTGCGGACCCGAGACGTGCGGACCCCAGACGATGCGGACCCCAGACGATGCGGACCCCAGACGATGCGGACCCGAGTCGGGGCGGACGGTCTAGACGTTGACCGGGCGGGACCACGCCGGGGTGGTGCCCGTCGCCCGGCACAGCGCCAGGTAGAGCGGAATCGGCGGGGTGTACGGAACGGTGCCGTCCGGTCGGTGGATGAGGGCCGGCGGCCGGTCCGGAGCCACACCGGGGAGCACCGCGCCGGTCGCGTAGAGCGCCGGGGCGGGCCACGGGAGCGCGTAGTCGGAGTCGGCCGGCACGATCCACCACCAGGTGGTCGCGTCGGCGTAGACACAGCCCACGCGGGGCAGCCGGGGCAGCAGCTGTGGCCCGAGGCGGGCCGGGGCCGACACCGCGTCGCAGCCCAGCGGGAGCGTCATGTCCTCGGGCAGGGACAGCCGGCACGACACGCCGGCCGTGCCGGATCCTCCGGGCGCGTCGGACGTGCGGGTCCGGCGGCCCAGGCGGACGAGGGTGTCGAGACTGTGTACCGGGCCGGAGCCGGAAGAGCCGCTCACAGCCATGAGGCACCCGCTCCCGGTATGCGGCCCGGAGCCGCCGGCCGCGGGGTGCGCGACGGCCGTGCCACGGCACCCGACGGCTGCGGCAGGACCTTGGGCGACTGACGCGGCGTCAGCTGCGCCGGGCGGAGCCTCATGTGCGGTGCCGCCTGTGCTCCTTGGGGTGTGTGTGCTCCTGGAAGCGCTGGTGCTCCCTGGAGTGCCTGTGCTCCTTGGAGTGCCTGTGCTCCTTGGGGCATGTGCGGCACGCCCGGCTGCGCCTGCCGTGCGCCGGGCGGAGGCGTCGTGCGGCGCGCTCCGGTGTGCGGCCGGGCGTCGTCGGGGCGCGGCCGGCATCCCTCGGGCGCCGTCGTGTCCCGGCGTGGGGCGTCCTGGCCGTCCCGGGCCGGCTGAGGGCCGGGCACCGGCTTGGGGCGGGCGCCCCAGCCGAGGTCCCCGCGTGCCTCGTCCGCGGACTCCGTGCGGGACTCACACGCCCCGCCGCGCGGCAGTTCGGCCCACACCACGAGACCGGAGCCGTGCTGCTGCGCGCCCCAGGCGCGGCAGACCGCGTCGACGAGGAGCAGACCCCTGCCGTGCTCCTCCTCCGGACGCGGCGGGAAGGGGCGGGGATCTCCCGGTGCGCGGCCTTCGTCGTGCACCGCGATGCGCACCCGGTCGTCGGTGTCGTGCAGTTCGCACACCACGCGCCGACTCGCGGTGTGCACGACGGCATTGGTGACCAGCTCGGAGACGACCAGCGCCGCGGTGTCGCGGGTCTCCTCGCAGACCGACCAGATGGCGAGCCGGGACCTGATGAGGCGCCGGGCCTGGGCGGGAGAACCCGGATCGGCGGCCAGCTCGAAGCGGAACCGGCGCTCGGCAACGGCCCGCGCGGGGCCCGCTCCCGTGGCGGCACCGGAGGCGGGGGAACCTGCGGTGGCGGCTGTTCCTAAGGGCGGGGACGGAATCACGCTTGCCACTATCGCCCCGTCACGAACACTTGGCAAGGGTCACTCTGAAAAATGCAGAGTGCTTTACGGCGGAGTGAAGGGGCGTGGCACACTGCTCGCAACAGCATGTGCGTGGCACCGGCCGAGGTCACCGGGGATCCGACGGGGCGTCGAGCCGGCCTTCGCACCGGTGCCGCGGGGTTGTGGGTCCTCCGGGCCGGCCGGTCCCCAGGGGCGGTGCGGTCCGGCGCGTTCCCGGGTCCGCAGGCGACGCGATGGAGGTGGAGTGTGAGCGAACCGCGGTCCGCGCCGACCGTCGGACAGGTCGTGCTCGGCCGGCGCCTGCTCGATCTGCGGGAACGCGCCGGACTCAAGCGGGAGGACGCCGCCCGCGTCCTGCGGGTCGCTCCGGCCACGGTCCGGCGCATGGAGACGGCCGAGGTCGCCCTCAAGGTCCCGTACGTGCAGCTGCTGCTGAAGGCCTACGGCGTCCCCGACGACGAGGTCGAGGACTTCGTGCAGCTGGTGGAGGAGGCCAACCGGCCCGGCTGGTGGCAGCGGTTCCACGACATCCTCCCCGGCTGGTTCTCGATGTACGTCAGCCTGGAGGGGGCCGCCTCGCTCATCCGGTCGTACGAGCCCCACTTCGTGCCCGGTCTGCTGCAGACCGAGGAGTACGCGCGCGGGGTGCTCACGTCCGGAGCCGTCGGTCAGACCAGTCCGGAGGACATCGAGCGCCATGTCGCGCTGCGCATGCGGCGGCAGGAACTGCTCACCCGCCCCGACGCGCCCCGGTTCTGGGCCGTGCTCGACGAGACGGTGCTGCGCCGTCCCGTCGGCGGCCCCGAGGTGATGCGTGCGCAGATCGACAGGCTGCTGGAGGCCGCCGAGCTGCCCAACGTCACGCTGCAGATCGCGCCGTTCGCCTCGGGACCCCACCCCGGTACGTACGGGCCGTTCGTGCTGTTCCGATTCGCCGTGCCCGAACTTCCGGACATGGTCTACAGCGAGTACCTGACCGGCGCCGTCTACCTGGACGCGCGCAGCGAGGTGGCCGCCCACCTGGAGGTCATGGACCGCATGGCGGCGCTGGCCGCCACGGCACAACGCACCAAGGAGATCCTCCGGGATCTCCGCAAGGAGTACTGAATGGATCACACCACCTCGTCCCAGCCGCCCGGCCCGCACACCCGCGGTGTGCGGATCTACAACGGCATGCCCGCCCGTGACCTGGGCGACGAGGGCTGGCACAAGCCGTGGAGCGGCGGCAACGGAGGCAACTGCCTGGAGGCGATGAAGCTGGCGGACGGCCGGATCGCGGTGCGCCAGTCCACCGACCCGGACAGCCCCGCGCTCATCTACACCACCGACGAGATGACCGCCTTCATCGAGGGCGCCAAGGCGGGGGTGGCCGACTTCCTGCTCTCCTGACTGTTCTCTGTGTTTCTTTTTATGCTCCCTTGGCTAGTTCTGCATGGAATCTGATGGATCGTCACGCAAGCTGTCACGCTGACCCTTCCTTACGGAGCGTTCTATGACCGGGCAGGACACACCGCTCGACCACGGCCAGGACGTCGCCGGGCCCACCGGCCCGTCGGTCCTCATCGACACCAGCAAGCCCCATCCCGCACGGATGTACGACTGGTATCTGGGCGGCAAGGACAACTACCCG
Source organism: Streptomyces thermoviolaceus (assembly GCF_045209695.1). Lineage (NCBI taxonomy): Bacteria > Bacillati > Actinomycetota > Actinomycetes > Kitasatosporales > Streptomycetaceae > Streptomyces > Streptomyces thermoviolaceus. Next base: position 4,699,314 of record NZ_CP109280.1, read on the forward strand.
GTCGACGAGGAGCTGGGCCGGCAGATGCTGGCCCTCGACCCCCGCGTGCCGGTGATGGCCAGGGTGAACCGCGCGTTCATGCACCGCGCCACCCGCTGGCTGGCCGGCCAGGGGATACGGCAGTTCCTCGACATCGGCACGGGCATCCCCACGGAGCCGAACCTGCACCAGGTCGCGCAGGAGGTCGCCCCCGACGCCCGTGTCGTCTACTGCGACAACGACCCCATCGTGCTGGCGCACGCGGCGGCCCTGCTGCACGGCACTCCGCAGGGAGCCACCGACTACCTGCAGGCCGACGTCCGCGACCCGGACACCATCCTCGAGGGTGCCCGCAGGACGCTGGACCTGACCCGGCCCGTCGCGCTGTCCCTGATCGCGCTGCTCCACTTCGTCCCCGACGAGGACGGTGCGCACGACCTGGTGCGCCGGCTGCTCGCAGCCCTGCCCTCGGGCAGCTACCTGGTGATGACCCACGCCACCGCCGACTTCACCCCCGAGGAGTCGGCGGTGGCCACGGAGAAGCTCAAGGCGGGCGGCGTCACGCTGACGCTGCGCTCCCGCGAGGAGTTCGCCCGCTTCTTCGACGGTCTGGAGCTGGTGGAGCCCGGTGTCGAGGTGGTGCATCGCTGGCACCCGGAACTGGGCGAGCCGGTGCCGGGACAGGACGACGGGGTCATCCCGGGCTACGGTGCGGTAGCCCGCAAGCCCTGATCCCGCGAGGCCCCGACCGTCCGCGGCCGTGCCGCACCGGGCCCCGGCCCGCGCACCGTCCGTGCGTGGTCCGGGGCCCGGCGCACGCCACGGGACCCGCTCCGGGGTGCGACCCGCTCGGGGTACGCACGGCCGCCCCGCCGCTCACGGGCGGCCGGCCCTCACCCCCCTCACCGGCCGGTCGTAGGGCTCCTCAGACTTTCATCGGCTGGTCGTACGGCCCGATCGGTGCCGGCAGTTCCGAGCCGCCCATGAGGTACCGGTCCACCGCCGCGGCCACCGCCCGTCCCTCCGCGATCGCCCACACGATCAGCGACTGCCCGCGGGCGGCGTCCCCGGCCGCGAACACCCCGGGGACGTTCGTGGCGAAGTGGGCGTCGCGGGCGATGGTGCCGCGCGGTGTCAGCTCGATCCCCAGCTGGTCGATCAGCCCGTCGCTCCGGTCCGGCCCCGAGAACCCCAGCGCGAGCAGCACCAGATCGGCCGGCAGGGTCCGTTCGGTGCCCGGCAGCGGGCGCCGCTGCGCGTCCACCTCGACCAGGTGCAGTCCGCGCACATGCCCGCTGTCGTCCCCGGTGAGGCGCAGTGTGGACGCCGCGAACAGCCGTGCGTCGGCGTCCGCGGCCGGTGCGGTCCGCAGCGTGGCCGCCTCCTCGTGCGCGGCCGACAGCCGGTAGATCTTCGGATAGGTCGGCCACGGCTCGGTCTCCTCGTCGCGCTCCGTGCCGGGCATGGTGTAGATGTCCAGCTGGGTGACCGACGCGGCGCCCTCCCGCACCGCCGTTCCCAGACAGTCGGCGCCCGTGTCCCCGCCGCCCACGATGACCACGTGCCGCCCCGCCGCGGACAGCGGGGAGACCTTCAGATCCCCCGCGCAGACCCGGTTCGCGGGCGGCAGATACTCCATCGCCTGGTGCACCCCGGCCAGGTCCCGTCCCGGCACGTCGAGTTCGCGCCATGCGGTGGCCCCCGTGGCGATCACCACGGCGTCGTAGCGTGCCCGCAGCTCGTCCGCTCCGATGTCCCGCCCCACCACCGTGGCGGCGCGGAACCGGGTGCCCTCGGCCTCCATCTGCTCCAGCCGCCGGTCCAGATGGTGCTTCTCCATCTTGAAGTCGGGGATGCCGTACCGCATCAGGCCGCCGAGCCGGTCGTCGCGCTCGTACACCACCACCGTGTGACCGGCGCGGGTCAGCTGCTGGGCGGCGGCGAGCCCGGTCGGCCCCGAGCCGATCACGGCGACGGTGCGGTCCGACAGCCGCTCGGGCGGGCACAGCTCCACGTAGCCGTCCTCCCATGCGCGGTCGGCGATGGCGCACTCGACGTTCTTGATGGTGACGGCCGGCTGGTTGATGGCCAGGACGCAGCCCGCCTCGCACGGTGCCGGGCACAACCGACCCGTGAACTCGGGAAAGTTGTTCGTCGCGTGCAGCCGGTCGCTCGCCGCCCGCCAGTCCTGGCGGGCCACCAGCCCGTTCCACTCGGGGATCAGATTGCCCAGCGGGCAGGCGTGGTGGCAGAACGGGATCCCGCAGTCCATGCAGCGGTCCGCCTGCTTGCTGATGATCGGCAGCAGCGCCCCCGGGACGTACACCTCGTTCCAGTCCCGTACGCGCTCGTCCACCGGCCGCCGCGGCCATTCCTGCCGCGGCGTGGACATGAACCCCTTGGGATCGGCCATCGCCGTCTCCCTCATCTGCGTGCGTCCCCGGACGACGCTCCTCGGGCCCACGATACGACGCCCCGCCCGGCCCCGCAGGACCTGCGACCGCGGGCGGTCCCGGCCCGCGGGCCGCCCGCGGGCCTGGCGCATCATGGCCGTGTGCGACTCGAAGCGATCACCTGGGAACGGCTCGCGGACCTTCTGGCCGACCGGCTGCTCGACCTGCGACCGGACGACGGCGGATCCCGGCCGCGCGTCGCCGTCGACGGCGCTCCCGCCGCCCGCACGGGCGATCTGGCCGGGTTGATCGGCGAGGCCCTGCGGGTCCGGGGACGCCCTGCGCTGGTCGTCGCCGCCGAGGACTTCCTGCGACCGGCCTCCCTCCGCCTGGAGCACGGCCACCGAGACGTCGATTCCTACTACGACAGCTGGCTGGACACCGGGGCCCTGTGGCGGGAGGTGTTCGGCCCGGTGGAACCCGGCGGCGACGGCCGGGTCCTGCCCGACCTGCGCGATGCGGTCACCGACCGGTCGACCCGCAGCGAGCGGGTCCCGCTGCCGCCCGGGGGAGTGCTGCTGCTGCACGGCCCGCTCCTGCTGCGGCACTGGTTCCCCTTCGACCTCACCGTCCACATCGCCCTCTCCCCGGGCGCGCTGCGCCGCCGCACCCCGGAGGCGGACCGGTGGACGCTGCCGGCCTTCGAACGGTACGAGGCGGAGACCGACCCGGCCGGCACCGCGGACGTGCTGGTGCGCGCCGACGACCCGCGGCACCCGGCGTGGAACGGCACGACCGCTCGTGAGCGATGATCGGGGGATGACCCAGAGCACCGAGGACGGGCACCGGACGCACGGCGACGGATATCTGCTCGACAACCGCCAGGACGAGGCGGGCGAACGGTTCGACGCCTTCGCCCAGCTGTTCGACCCCACGACGTTCCGGCACCTGGAGGCCCTCGGCGTGGGACCCGGCTGGCGCTGCTGGGAGGTCGGCGCCGGCGGCACCTCCGTCGTCTCCTGGCTGGCCGACCGGGTCGGCCCCGCCGGCGAGGTCCTGGCGACCGACATCGACACCTCGCTGGTCGCCGCCGCGGACCGCCCGCCGGTACGGGTACGGGTGCACGACGTGGGCGCCGAGGAACCCCCGGGGGAGGGTTTCGACCTCGTGCACGCCCGGCTGGTCCTGGTGCACGTGCCCGACCGGGACCGGGCGCTGCGGTCCATGATCGCCGCACTGCGGCCCGGGGGACGGCTGCTGCTGGAGGACGCCGACCCGGCACTGCAGCCCCTGCTCTGCCCCGACGAACGCGGCCCGGCGGAGGAACTGGCCAACCGTCTGCGGCGCGGCTTCCGCCGGCTGCTCGCCGACCGCGGGGCCGACCTGGCGTACGGACGCAGACTGCCGGGGCTGCTGCGCGCCGCCGGCCTGCAACGTGTCGAGGCCGACGCCTACTTCCCCGTCGCCTCGCCGGCCTGCGCCGCCCTGGAGTCGGCCACGGTCCGGCAGATCCGCGGCCGGCTCGTCGCGGCGGGCCTGGCGACGGACGAGGAGACCGACCGCCATCTGGCCCATGTGGCCTCCGGCACCATGGACCTGGCCACGGCGCCGATGATCTCCGCCTGGGGATACAAGCCGTAGCACCCTCCGGGCCCCGGCGCCCCGCCCTACGCCCCCTGGGCGGCGCCGTGCGGCGGCCGGGCACCCACCCGGCTCACCGCCAGCGCGCCCGCCCGGCAGCCCTCCTCCGCCGCCTCGCGGGCACCGGCACCCGCCAGCAGCGCGGCCAGGAACGCCCCGGCGAAGGCGTCACCGGCGCCCGTCGTGTCCCTGACCACCGTCGGCACCGCGGGCACCCGCGCCTCCACGGCGCCGTCGCGGGCCACCAGCGCCCCGTCGCCGCCCAGGGTGACCACCACCAGCGGAACGTGCCGGCTCAGCCGGGCCGCCGCGCGGGCCGGATCGGACAGCCCCGTCAGCAGGCAGGCCTCCGCATCGCTGGGCAGCAGCACCTCCATCCCCTCCGTCAGCTCCCGGAACCGCCGCACCCCCAGCGCGGAGAGGAACCCCGCGGACGCCGGGTCCAGGCTGACGGGGATGCCGCGGGCCCGGGCCGAGGCCACGGCCACGGTCACCAGCGCCCGTCCCGGCGCGGAGAAGAGCAGATACCCCGACAGATGCAGGCGGCCCACGCCGTCCAGCAGCTCCTGGCCGAAGTCCTCGGGCCCCAGCCGCACCGAGGCCCCGCTGTCGGTGAGGAACGTGCGCTCACCGGCGGCCGCCGCGTCGACCAGGCAGACCACCGTCCCGGTCGGCACCCCCGCATCCCGCACCAGCCGGGGCCGCACCCCCGAGGCGAGCAGTTCTCGCTCGTGCCAGGACGCCGTGTCCGCGCCCACCCGGGCCAGCAGCCGCACCTCCCCACACCCCCGGTGGGCCGCCCAGCAGGCCGCATTGGCCCCGGCGCCTCCGGGCACCACCCGGATCGCCGCGGTCGAGTCGGTGCCGGGCGCGGGCGGGCCGTGGTGCAGCGCGACGACGTCCGTCACCACGTCCCCGACCACCAGCAACGCCCGGCCCGCCGCACCGTCCGCGCCGGTGGCGTGCGGGCCGGGCGGAGCGGCGGACGGGGCCGCCGGACGCGCCGGGTGTGCCGTCACCTCCGGGTCCATGCCGTCGCGATGCGGGCCGCGAGCCGTACGTTGCCGCGGACGGCCGCCACGTTGGCGCGCAGCGCGGCGCCGTCCGTGTGCCGCACCAGGTGGTCGAGCAGGAACGGGGTGACCGCCTGCCCCGTCACGCCCTGCGCCGCGCACGCGTCGAGCGCCTCGGCCAGCACGCGGGCGTGCAGCCCGGGATCCAGCTGTTCCTCCGGCGGCACGGGGTGGGCGACGATCAGCGCCGACTCCGGCAGGCGCAGCGCGTTCTGCGCCCGCATCACCTCGGCCACCTCCTCGGGGGTGGTCAGCGTCCAGTCCACCGGATGGCCCGAGTCGGTCAGGTAGAAGCCCGGGAAGCGGTCCGTGCCGTAACCGGCCACCGTCACCCCCAGCGTCTCCAGGCGCTGCAGGGTGGCCGGCACGTCGAGGATGGACTTCACACCCGAGCACACCACCGTGATCCGGGTGCGGGCCAGCAGCCCCAGGTCGGCGGACTCGTCCTGGGTCTGCGTCCACTCGCGGTGCACCCCGCCCAGTCCCCCCGTCGCGAAGACCCGGATGCCCGCCAGGGACGCCAGCAGCGCCGTGGCCGACACCGTCGTGGCCCCGCTCGCCTTGGCGGCCACCGCGGGCGGCAGGTCGCGGTGGCCCAGTTTGCGGAAGCCGTCCTCGCCCGCGACCCGCTCCAGCTGCTCCTCGCCGAGGCCGATGTGCGGCCGGCCGTCCAGGACCGCGATGGTCGCCGGTACGGCGCCCTCCTGCCGGACCGCCTCCTCCAGTTCCTCCGCCACCCGCAGATTGTGCGGTCGCGGCAGCCCGTGCGCGATGATCGTGGACTCCAGGGCCACCACGGGGCGGCGCCCGGCCAGCGCCTCCCGTACCTCGTCGGACACCACCAGCACGTGCCTGCCTCCCGTCTTCTCGCGCCTGACGTCTCATCCCTGGCGGACCACGGCAGGGCGCAAACCCCGGCGGACCGGCGCCCCGGTGCTCGCAGGGCGCGCCCGTCCGCACAGGGGTCGCATGCGGATGCGTCCGCTCCGCACGCGAGGTGCACGCAGGGCGCACGCGCCGCGCGCCGGAGACCGCGGGAGGGCCGCGGCCGCGGCGTCGCGGCCTGCGGGAGGCAGGTGAGCGGAGAAGCCGACGAAGCCGGTGCGAGCGGTGGGCGGACGAGCGAAGCCGGGAAGACGGGCAGTCGACCGGTCAGGGACCGGTCTGGAAGCGGTCGGCGTCCGGTCAAGAACCGGTCGAGGCGGGTCAGGCGGTGTCGAGGGCTTCGCTGACCACGTCCGGCTTGTTGGAGATGATGCCGTCCACGCCGTACCCGGCCGCAGTGCGTGCCACGGAGGGGTTGTCGACCGTCCAGGTGAACACCTTCAGCGGCCTGCCGTGCGGGCCGGTCAGCGCGTGGACGGCGGCGACGTACGCCGCGGACAGGCTGCCGGCCTGGGGATTGACCGCGTCCGCGAAGGCCGCGTACCGGGGCAGGTCCGCCGCGGCCGGGCTGCCCAGGAACGCCGTCTCGACCGCGGGCCGCAGGGCGTGCACCGTGCGCACGCTGTCGGCACTGAAGCTCTGCACGATCAGCCGGCCTGCCAGATGGCGGCGGTCGAGCCAGCCCTCGCTGTCCAGCACGTCGAGGATCTGCCGCTCGATGCCCGGGTACAGCTCGGGGTTCTTCACCTCCAGCAGCAGCCGCGTGCCGTCCCGCTCGGCCCGGCGCAGGTACTGCCGCAGCGTCGGCACGCGGGTGCCGGCGAAGGCGGGGGAGAACCAGCTGCCCGCGTCCAGCCGTGCGATCTCGGCGGCGGTGAAGTCCCGCACCCGCCACGGCGCCCGGTCCGGGAAGACCTGTTCGGCGTCGGTCGTGCGCACCAGGGTGTCGTCGTGCAGGACGACCAGTTCGCCGTCCTTGGTGCGCTGCACGTCGTTCTCCACCCAGCCGATGCCGAGCGCGGCCGCCTTGTCGACGGCGGGCAGGGTGTTCTCCGGGGCGTAGGCGCTGGCGCCCCGGTGAGCGACCACGACCGGCCGTTGCACGGCCCCGGCGGCAGGCCCGGGCGGCTGCTGCGGGGCCGCGGCTGCCCGGGCCTGCCCGGCGGGGGACAGCAGCGTCGCTGCCAGCAGAGCGGTGACGGCGGCAGCCACGGCGCGGACGTGCATACGGGCTCCTCGGTCTTCAGGCTCGGTGTGGGACGGGATGTCCGGCGTCACGGAGCGATGACGCATGGCACCACCATGGCAGCGCAGAGTGATGATGTGGAGTACACGTGAGGGTGAGTCGGGTGGTGAGGCGCGCGTCCGCTCACCGGTGCCGCACATCAGCGACACGTCATGGTTCTTTGTCGGAAACTCGTTCGACCTGTTCGGTGGACGTCGTACTCTCTGCGTCAGCCGGGCTCGTGGGGGAACGGCCGGTCAGCGGGGGCGACGGCATCACGTCGCGGAACTCATCAGGGTGGAAGGGCAGCCGCAGGGCAGCCGCAGGGCGGAAGGGCAGCCGCGCATGCACGGCACGGTCGACGATTTCGGCTACGGGCTCGTCACCCCGCTGGTGGGCTATCTCATGGCCTGCCTCGGCGGGGCCCTCGGGCTGCGCTGCACCGCACGCGCTCTGTGCGTGCCCGGCAGCCGGCGTCCCGGCTGGCTCGCCCTCGGCGCGGCGGCCATCGTCTCCGGCACCTGGACGATGCACGTCGTCGGGATGATGGGCTTCACCATCGACGGCGCCCCGATCCGCTACGACCGGCCGACCACGTACGCGAGCCTGCTCCTGGCCGTCGTCATGGTCGGGGTGGGGATCTTCATCGTCGGCTACCGCGGAGCGACCGGCTCCGCCCTGTTCACCGGGGGCACGATCACGGGACTCGGGATCGCCTCGATGCACTACCTGGGCATGGCCGGCATACACTTCGACGGCGCGTTCGAGTACAACACCCTCACCGTCGCCGCCTCCGTCCTCGTCGCCATGGCCGCGGCGACCGCCGCGCTGTGGGTGGCCGGCACGGCCGGACGGCCGCTGCGGAGCATCGGCGCGAGCCTGGTGATGGGTGTCGCGGCCGGCGGTATGCACTATGCGGGCATGGGCGCCGTCAGCGTGCATGTGCACGGTGCGATCGCGGCGTCCGGGAAGTCACCGGCCGCCCTGCTCGCACCCCTGCTGATCGGCCCGCTCGCCCTCCTGCTGCTGGCGGGTGTCGTGGTGCTGCTCGACCCGCTGACGATCAAGGGCAGAGGCGGGTGGACCCCCGTGGACCGCAGACCCGGCGTGCCGGCGCCCCGGCTCCCCGCTCCTTCCGCCGTCCACCCCGACCCGCCCGCCGCCCGCCGCCCGCACACCCCCCAGCAGCACTGAGCAGGTCCCTGGCCGCCCGGAGCAGGTCCGCCCCTTCCGCCGTCCACCCCGACCCGCCCGCCGCCCGCCGCCCGCACACCCCCCAGCAGCACTGAGCAGGTCCCTGGCAGCCCGGAGCAGGTCCGCCCCTCCGTTCTCCCCGCGTCCCGGCCGGCCCCCGTTGTCAGTGGTGGGTCGTACGGTGGATGACATGCGGCCCGTTTCCCACATCGAACGCACGGTGGCGCCCTTCCAGGTCGTCAGCCCCTACCGGCCCAGCGGCGACCAGCCGCAGGCCATCGAGGAACTCGCCCGGCGCATCCAGGCGGGCGAGAAGGACGTGGTGCTGCTCGGCGCCACCGGCACCGGCAAGTCCGCCACCACCGCGTGGATGATCGAGAAGCTGCAGCGCCCCACCCTCGTGATGGCGCCGAACAAGACGCTGGCCGCGCAGCTGGCCAACGAGTTCCGCGAGCTGCTTCCCCACAACGCCGTCGAGTACTTCGTCTCGTACTACGACTACTACCAGCCCGAGGCCTACGTCCCGCAGTCGGACACCTACATCGAGAAGGACTCCTCGATCAACGAGGAGGTCGAACGGCTGCGCCACTCCGCGACCAACTCGCTGCTCACCCGCCGCGACGTCGTCGTGGTCGCCTCCGTCTCCTGCATCTACGGCCTGGGCACCCCGCAGGAGTACGTGGACCGCATGGTCCCGCTCCGCGTCGGCGACGAGATCGACCGTGACGAGCTGCTGCGCCGCTTCGTGGACATCCAGTACACCCGCAACGACATGTCCTTCACCCGGGGCACCTTCCGGGTGCGCGGCGACACCATCGAGATCTTCCCGGTCTACGAGGAGCTCGCCGTCCGCATCGAGATGTTCGGGGACGAGATCGAGGCGCTGTCCACGCTGCACCCGCTCACCGGCGAGATCATCAGCGACGAGCAGCAGCTGTACGTCTTCCCCGCCTCGCACTACATCGCCGGCCCCGAGCGCATGGAGCGGGCCATCCGCGGCATCGAGGAGGAGCTCAAGGAGCGCCTGGCCGAGCTGGAGAAGCAGGGCAAGCTGCTGGAGGCCCAGCGGCTGCGCATGCGCACCACCTACGACATCGAGATGCTCCGCCAGATCGGCACCTGCTCCGGGGTGGAGAACTACTCGATGCACTTCGACGGCCGTGAGCCCGGCACCCCGCCCAACACCCTGCTCGACTACTTCCCCGAGGACTTCCTGCTCGTCATCGACGAGTCGCACGTCACCGTGCCCCAGATCGGCGCGATGTACGAGGGCGACGCCTCCCGCAAGCGCACCCTGGTCGAGCACGGCTTCCGGCTGCCGTCCGCCCTGGACAACCGCCCGCTGAAGTGGGAGGAGTTCCAGGAGCGCATCGGCCAGACGGTCTACCTGTCGGCCACCCCCGGCCCCTACGAGCTGTCGCGCTCCGACGGCCAGGTCGAGCAGATCATCCGGCCCACCGGCCTGGTCGACCCCGAGGTCGTCGTCAAGCCCACCGAGGGACAGATCGACGACCTGGTGCACGAGATCCGCAAGCGCGTGGAGAAGGACGAACGCGTCCTGGTCACCACGCTCACCAAGAAGATGGCCGAGGACCTCACCGACTACTTCGTGGAGCTCGGCATCCAGGTCCGCTATCTGCACAGCGACGTCGACACGCTGCGCCGGGTCGAGCTGCTGCGCGAGCTGCGCTCCGGCGAGTTCGACGTCCTGGTCGGCATCAACCTGCTGCGCGAGGGACTGGACCTGCCGGAGGTGTCCCTGGTGGCGATCCTGGACGCCGACAAGGAGGGCTTCCTGCGCTCGGGCACCTCGCTCATCCAGACCATCGGCCGCGCGGCACGCAACGTCTCCGGCCAGGTCCACATGTACGCCGACAAGATCACCCCGGCGATGGAGAAGGCCATCGAGGAGACCAACCGCCGCCGGGCCAAGCAGATCGCCTACAACAAGGCCCACGGCATCGACCCGCAGCCGCTGCGCAAGAAGATCAACGACATCGTCGCGCAGATCGCCCGCGAGGAGGTCGACACCGAGCAGCTGCTCGGCACCGGCTACCGCAAGAGCAAGGACGGCCGCAGCGGCAAGACCGCCGTGCCCGCGCTCGGCGGCCGGCCGGAGGGCAAGGCGGCCGCCAAGGCGACCAAGGCCGGAAAGCCCGGCAAGGGCAAGGCGAAGGAGACCACGCCCACCGACCGTCCCGCGGCGCAGCTCGCCGAGCAGATCGAGGAGATGACGGAGCGGATGCGTGCCGCCGCGGCCGAGCTGCAGTTCGAGGTGGCGGCCCGGCTGCGCGACGAGGTCGCCGAGATGAAGAAGGAGCTGCGCCAGATGCGGGAGGCGGGGCTGGCCTGACCTCGTGGGACGGTGCCCGGCCCGGTGGACCGGGCACCGCCGTGCGCGCTGTGTTGCAAGACCGCCACAAACAGCGGCCCGCCCGTCGGCACCGCCGCTTGCGGTGCGTAAGGTGCGGGTCGACCGCGTTCTGCGCGGCACCAAGGAAAGCCGTCGGAGAGGGGAAGCAGCCGTGTCCGTCAACCTGACCAAGGGCCAGGCCATCAGCCTGCAGAAGAACGACGGAGGCAGCCTGACCGCGGTGCGCATGGGGCTCGGCTGGAAGGCGGCGCCGCGCCGCGGACTGTTCGGCACCCGCACCCGGGAGATCGACCTGGACGCCTCCGCCATCCTCTTCGCCGGCGACCAGCCCGTCGACGTGGTCTTCTTCCGCCACCTGGTCAGCGACGACGGATCGGTGCGCCACACCGGGGACAACCTGGTCGGCGGTGCCGGGCAGGGCACCGACGACGAGGCGATCCTCGTCGACCTGCGGCGCGTCCCGTCCCACATCGACCAGATCGTCTTCACCGTGAACTCCTTCACCGGCCAGACCTTCCAGCAGGTGCAGAACGCGTTCTGCCGTCTCGTCGACGACACCACCGGGCAGGAACTCGCCCGCTACACCCTGGACGGCGGCGGCGACTACACCGCGCAGATCATGGCGAAGGTGCACCGGGCCGGGAACGGCTGGACGATGACCGCCCTCGGCGTTCCCTCCCAGGGCCGTACGTTCAAGGACCTCATGCCGGCCATCGCCCCGCTGCTGTAGAACGGCGGTCGCGGCACGGCCGCCGGGAGCACCGGCCGGCACGGCTCGCCATGAGCACCGGCGCACGCCCCGTCACCGGCGCGGTCCCGTCGCACCATCGGAGGCACGGACGCCGCCCGCGCCGCCCGGCCGGAATGCGAACCCGCGCCGGATGCGGGACGATCCTTACATGATCACGCGGCGAGCGCTCACCCGTGCGCGGACGACCGCCGTGCCGGTGCTCGCGGTGGTCCTGCTGGCCCTGACCTGGGGCCGCAGCCTGCCCACCGTGGTGGTCGTGGTGCTCTGCGGGGTGCTGGCCGCGGCGGTCCTGGCCGCGGTCCACCACGCCGAGGTGGTGGCCCACCGGGTCGGTGAACCCTTCGGTTCCCTGGTCCTCGCGGTCGCCGTCACCGTGATCGAGGTGGCCCTCATCGTCACGCTGATGCTGGACGGCGGCGCCAAGAGCGCGACCCTGGCCCGCGACACCGTGTTCGCCGCCGTGATGATCACCTGCAACGGCGTGCTCGGCATGTCCTTGCTGGTGGCGTCGCTGCGGCACCGCACCGCCGTCTTCAACGCCGAGGGCACCGGCGCGGCGCTCGCCACGGTGGCGACCCTGGCCACCTTGAGCCTGGTCCTGCCGGCGTTCACCACCAGCGAGCCGGGCGCGCAGTTCTCCGGTGTCCAGCTCACCTTCGCCGCGCTGTCCTCGCTGATCCTCTACGGCCTCTTCGTCACCACCCAGACCGTGCGGCACCGCGACTACTTCCTGCCGGTCACCCGGCAGGGAGAGGTGATCACCTTCGAGGCCCATGCGCAACGGCCGTCCGCCCGCACCGCCTGGATCAGCCTGGCGCTGCTGCTGCTGGCCCTGGTCGGCGTGATCGGCATCGCCAAGGGCGTCTCACCGGCCATCGAGACCGGGGTGCAGGCCGCCGGCCTGCACCACGCGGTCGTCGGCGTGATCATCGCCATGCTGGTGCTGCTGCCCGAGACCATCGCCGCCCTGCGCGCGGCCCGGCGCGACCGGGTGCAGACCAGCCTCAACCTGGCCCTCGGCTCGGCGATGGCCAGCATCGGCCTGACCATTCCCGCCGTCGCCCTGGCCTCCGTGTGGCTGTCCGGGCCGCTGGTGCTCGGCCTGGGCCCCGCCCACATGCTGCTGCTCCTGCTCACGGTGGTCGTCGCCTCGCTGACCGTGGCACCGGGAAGGGCCACTCCGCTCCAGGGCGGCGTCCACCTGGTGATCTTCGCGGCGTACCTGGAACTGGCGATCAACCCCTGAGCGCGCCGGCGGGCGTTCCGGGGCGGCTCCCCGCCGTGCCAGGGCCGGCGGGGAGCCGTGATAGACGAGTACCAGCCGCCGACCGGCGGACGGCCGTCCACGCCACGCACCCGGAGGAACCCGTGCCCCGCACCCCCGCCAACGCGCCGATCATGATCCTCAATGGCCCCAACCTGAACCTGCTCGGGCAGCGGCAGCCGGAGATCTACGGGTCCGAGACCCTCGCGGACATCGAGACCCTCTGCGCCAAGGCGGCCGCCGCGCACGGCCGTACCGTGGACCTCCGGCAGTCCAACCACGAGGGCGAGCTGATCGACTGGATCCACGAGGCCCGGCTGCACCACTGCGGGATCGTCATCAACCCGGGCGCCTACTCGCACACCTCCGTCGCCATCCTGGACGCCCTCAACGCCTGCGACGGCCTGCCCGTGGTGGAGGTGCACCTCTCCAACATCCACCGGCGCGAGTCCTTCCGGCACCACTCCTACGTGTCCCTGCGCGCCGACGGCGTCATCGCCGGATGCGGGACCCAGGGCTACGTCTTCGCGGTGGAACGGGTGGCGGCACTGGCCGGAGCGGTCAGCACGGAGGCCTAGGCACGTCGTCCGGGGGCGCGCGTCACCGGCCGTCGTGCGGCGCTCCGGCCGCGTGGACGGCGCCCCCGCCCGTGACTCACCACCCGCGCGCGTGCCACTCCGGCAGGTGCGGGCGCTCCGCGCCCAGCGTGGTGTCGTTGCCGTGTCCCGGGTAGACCCAGGTCTCGTCCGGCAGCACGTCGAAGATCTTCGTCTCGACGTCGTGGATCAGCCGCGCGAAGGCCTGCGGATCGTCGAAGGTGTTCCCCACCCCGCCCGGGAACAGGCAGTCCCCGGTGAACACGTGCGGGTGCCCGTGCGGGTCGTCGTAGATCAGGGCGATCGACCCCGGCGTGTGGCCGACCAGATGGCGCGCGGTCAGCTCCACCTGCCCCACCCGGATGGTGTCGCCGTCGTCGACCGGGACGTCCGTGGGCACGGGGATCCCCTCGGCGTCCTCGCGGCCCGCGTAGGTGCGTGCGCCCGTCGCCTCGACCACCTCGGCCAGCGCCTGCCAGTGGTCGGCGTGCCGGTGGGTGGTGACCACCGAGGCGATGCCGTCGTCGCCGATCATCCCGAGCAGGGTGTGAGCGTCGTTGGCTGCGTCGATCAGCAGCTGCTCGTCCGTGGCCCGGCAGCGCAGCAGATAGGCGTTGTTGTCCATCGGACCCACCGCGATCTTGGTGATCATCAGGTCCTTGAGTTCGTGCACGTCCGCCGGGCCGCCGACCCTCACCTCTCCGGTGTACGTCATGGCCGTCAGCCTATCGCCGGTCCCGGCCCGGCGGACGTCCCGCGGGCCGGGCGCGGGCTACAGCGGGGGGAGCGCCGGGAGCGGGCCGCCGGTCACCGTGAGTGCCGCTCCGTCGCGGCGCCCGGCGAGCCAGCCGAGCAGGTCCGGCCGGCTTCCCGTGACGGTCAGGTCCGGCTCGGCCGCCTCCCGTCCCGTGTCCCACGTGCGGGTGCCGTCCGTCAGCCGGACCGGGGGGACGTCCGGGTGACCCGTGAAGCGCTCGGCGAGGAAGCCGATCTCCCGCTCGGTGAACTCGGCCGGCAGGTCCTCCAGCTCGTATCCGATGCCGAGGTCCACATGGTGCAGCTCCACCTCCACCCAGCGCCGGAACGGCACCCGGGCGGCGGAGTCGGTGACCCCGTTGCGCAGCTGCACGGTGCGCGACCAGTCCTCGATCCCGGCCGCCGCCTTCTGGAAGCGGGCCGCGCTCTCGCGCAGGTCGGCGAGGTGCGCCGCAAGGCCGCGGGGGGCGTCGCGCTCGATGTCGGCCGCGCGGGCCTCGGCGGACGCATACATCGGACGGCCCTGCAACACGTTCACCAGAGCGTCGGCGTTGCGGGCCAGGTGGGCCAGGACATGACCCCGGCTCCAGCCCGGCAGCCGTGACTGGTTGGTCACAGCCGCGTTGTCCAGGGCGGCGACCGCGTCGAGCAGCCGGTCGGTGGCGTGCTGTACAGACGCCAGGTCACGAGCGTGATCCATCATGCGCCCGACCCTAGCCCCGCCACTCCTTCGGGTGAAGGGAACCGGCTGCGGCCGTAAATCGAATACACGTGCTATAAGGTCGGGGGCGACGTCGGGCATGCTGGAGAGCCGGGAGTTGTTGTGTATCCGGGTGCCTCCGGGCAACCCACCCGGCGTTGTCAGTGGCTCCCCCTAGTCTGAAGAAGCACGGGGGCCCCGCCCCTGTCACTTCTCTCAAGAAAGGTGCGGACCGGCGTGGCCGACCGTCTCATCGTCCGTGGCGCGCGCGAGCACAACCTGAAGAACGTCTCGCTCGACCTGCCCCGGGACTCGCTCATCGTCTTCACGGGCCTGTCCGGATCGGGCAAGTCCTCCCTGGCGTTCGACACGATCTTCGCCGAGGGCCAGCGGCGCTACGTGGAGTCGCTCTCCTCGTACGCCCGGCAGTTCCTCGGCCAGATGGACAAGCCGGACGTCGACTTCATCGAGGGCCTGTCCCCGGCGGTCTCCATCGACCAGAAGTCGACCTCGCGCAACCCCCGCTCGACCGTCGGCACGATCACCGAGGTCTACGACTACCTGCGCCTGCTCTTCGCGCGCATCGGCAAGCCGCACTGCCCCGAGTGCGGCCGCCCGATCTCCCGCCAGTCGCCGCAGGCCATCGTCGACAAGGTCCTTCAGCTGCCGGAGGGCAGCCGCTTCCAGGTGCTCTCGCCGCTGGTGCGCGAGCGCAAGGGCGAGTTCGTCGACCTCTTCGCCGACCTGCAGGCCAAGGGCTACTCCCGGGCCCGCGTGGACGGCGGGACGATCCACCTCTCCGACCCGCCCAAGCTGAAGAAGCAGGAGAAGCACACCATCGAGGTGGTCGTGGACCGCCTCACCGTGAAGGAGTCCGCCAAGCGCCGCCTGACCGACTCCGTGGAGACCGCCCTCGGCCTGTCCGGCGGCATGGTCGTGCTCGACTTCGTCGACCTCCCCGAGGACGACCCCGAGCGCGAGCGGATGTACTCCGAGCACCTGTACTGCCCGTACGACGACCTGTCCTTCGAGGAGCTGGAGCCCCGCTCCTTCTCCTTCAACTCGCCCTTCGGCGCCTGCCCCGAGTGCACCGGCATCGGCACCCGGATGGAGGTGGACCCGGAGCTGATCGTCCCGGACGTGGAGAAGACCCTCGACGAGGGCGCCATCCACCCCTGGTCGCACGGTCACACCAAGGACTACTTCGACCGGCAGATCCACGCGCTGGCCGACGCGCTCGGCTTCCGCACCGACATCCCGTTCGCCGGGCTGCCCCAGCGCGCCAAGAAGGCCCTGCTGCACGGTCACAAGACGCAGATCGAGATCCGCTACCGCAACCGCTACGGGCGCGAGCGGGTCTACATGGCGGCCTTCGAAGGCGCCGTGAACTTCGTCAAGCGCCGGCACAGCGAGGCCGAGAGCGACGCCAGCCGGGAGCGCTTCGAGGGCTACATGCGCGAGGTGCCCTGCCCCGCCTGCGAGGGCACCCGCCTCAAGCCGGTCGTCCTCTCGGTGACGATCATGGGCAAGTCCATCGCGGAGATCTCCGCGATGTCGATCAGCGACTGCGCCGAGTTCCTGCGCGGGCTCCAGCTCGACGGCCGCGAGAAGAAGATCGCCGAGCGGGTCCTGAAGGAGGTCAACGAGCGCCTGCGGTTCCTGGTCGACGTCGGCCTGGACTACCTCTCGCTCAACCGCGCCGCCGGCACCCTCTCCGGCGGCGAGGCCCAGCGCATCCGCCTCGCCACCCAGATCGGCTCCGGCCTGGTCGGCGTGCTGTACGTGTTGGACGAGCCGTCCATCGGCCTGCACCAGCGGGACAACCACCGGCTGATCGAGACCCTGGTCCGGCTGCGCGACATGGGCAACACGCTCATCGTCGTCGAGCACGACGAGGACACCATCAAGACCGCCGACTGGATCGTCGACATCGGCCCCGGCGCGGGCGAGCACGGCGGCAAGGTCGTGCACAGCGGCTCCCTGAAGGAGCTGCTCGCCAACACCGAGTCGCAGACCGGCCAGTACCTCTCCGGCCGCAAGTCCATCCCGGTGCCCGAGGTACGCCGCCCGCGCGACCCCGCCCGGCAGCTGATCGTGCACGGCGCCCGCGAGAACAACCTCAAGGACATCGACGTCTCCTTCCCGCTGGGTGTGTTCACCGCGGTCACCGGTGTCTCCGGCTCCGGCAAGTCGACGCTGGTCAACGACATCCTGTACACCCACCTCGCGCGCGAGCTGAACGGCGCCCGCACCATCCCCGGACGGCACACCCGCGTCGAGGGCGACGACCTCGTCGACAAGGTGGTGCACGTCGACCAGTCGCCCATCGGCCGCACCCCGCGGTCCAACCCGGCGACGTACACCGGCGTCTTCGACCACATCCGCAAGCTGTTCGCCGAGACCACCGAGGCCAAGGTCCGCGGCTACCTGCCCGGACGCTTCTCCTTCAACGTCAAGGGCGGCCGCTGCGAGAACTGCGCCGGTGACGGCACCATCAAGATCGAGATGAACTTCCTCCCGGACGTCTACGTGCCGTGCGAGGTCTGCCACGGCGCCCGGTACAACCGGGAGACCCTGGAGGTGCACTACAAGGGCAAGTCCATCGCCGATGTGCTGAACATGCCGATCGACGAGGCCACGGAGTTCTTCGAGGCGGTGCCGGCCATCTCCCGGCACCTGAAGACCCTCAAGGACGTCGGCCTCGGCTACGTCCGGCTCGGCCAGTCGGCGACCACCCTGTCCGGCGGCGAGGCCCAGCGCGTCAAGCTCGCCAGCGAGCTGCAGCGCCGCTCCACCGGCCGCACCGTCTACGTGCTCGACGAGCCGACCACCGGACTGCACTTCGAGGACATCAGCAAGCTGCTCAAGGTGCTGAACGGCCTGGTCGACAAGGGCAACACGGTCATCGTCATCGAGCACAACCTCGACGTGATCAAGACCGCGGACTGGATCATCGACATGGGCCCGGAGGGCGGCGCCGGCGGCGGTCTGGTCGTCGCCGAGGGCACCCCCGAGCAGGTCGCCGGCGTCCCGGCCAGCCACACCGGCAAGTTCCTGCGGGAGATCCTCGGCGCGGACCGGATCAGCGACGCCGAGCCGGTCGGGGCGCCGCGCAAGGCCACCACCCGCAAGGCGGTGGCGGCGACCGCCGCCCGCCGGACCACATCCGCCCGCACCCGGGCGAACAACACGGCGAGCAAGAAGAGCGAGCCCGCGAAGAAGATCCCGCGCGCCCGCAAGGCCTGACCCGCCGCGCCGGAACGGCCCTCGGCCCCCGTGGAGACCACGGACGGGAGCCGAGGGCCGGCGCGTACGGTGCCACGGCGCGGGCGAGGGCCGGACCCGCGCCGGGGCGCCGCCCCCCATCCGGCCCCCATCCGGCTCCGTGACGAGAAGCGGCTCGGCGCCTTACGGCTCGCCGACCTCCGCCGCGTACGGCGGCTGGGCGCCCGCACGGGAACAGGTGACCGCCGCCGCACGGGCCGCGAACCGCAGCAGCCGCTGCCAGCCGTCCGCGTCCAGCGCCGCCAGTGCCCCGGGGGACAGCGCGTCCTGCGCCGCCAGACCGTGCAGCAGAGCCGCGTTCACGGTGTCCCCGGCGCCGATCGTGTCCACGACGTCGACCTTCTCGCCCGGCACGGAGTGCTCCGCGCCGCTGCGGGTGTACGCCGTCAGCCCGTCGCCCCCATGGGTGATCACGACGGCCGACGGCCCCGCGGCCAGCCACTCGGCGGGCGTGCCGCCCAGCCACCGGGCGTCCTCCTCGGACAGCTTCAGCAGCGTCACCGACGGCAGCCAGCCGCGGAAACGGGCCCGGTAGGCGTCCGCGTCCGGGATCAGCCCGGGCCGGATGTTCGGGTCCAGCGCGGTGAACAGCCCCTGCGCGGCCGCCCGGCGCATCAGCTCCTCATAGGCGCTCGCACCCGGCTCCAGCACCAGCGAACAGGTGCCGAAGGACACCGCGCGGGTCCCCGCGGGCAGCTCGGCGGGCGCGGTGAACAGCCGGTCGGCGGTGCCCTCGACGTAGAAGGAGTACGCCGCCGAGCCGTCGTCCCCGACCGACGCCACGGCCAGCGTGGTCGGCTCCGGGCCGCGCTGCACGGCGGAGACGTCGACACCCGCCTGCCTCAGCCCGTCCAGCAGGGCCTGCCCGAAGGCGTCCTCGGACGTGCGGGAGCAGAAGGCCGTGGGGGAGCCCAGGCGGCCGAGCGCGACGGCCGTGTTGTACGGGCCGCCGCCGAGCGCCGGCCTCAGGTCCGCGAGCGGGCCCGGGCCGCGCGGTACCAGGTCGATCAGGGCCTCTCCGGCGACGACGATCACGAGTCGGTTCCTTTCTCGGGCGGCGTGGGACAGCCGCAGGACGTGCGGTGGACGAAGGAGCAGGGCAGGCGCACGGTCCGGGCCGGCCGGTCCGGCGCGTCGAGACGGTCCAGCAGCAGCCGCACCGCCCCGGCGCCCAGCTCCCGGCCCGGCTGGGCGATCGCGGTCAGTCGCGGGGTGAACAGCTCGGCCCAGTCGAAGTCGTCGAAGCAGCACAGCGCCATGTCCGCCGGGACGGACAGACCGCGCTCGCGCAGGGCGCGCAGCGCGCCGATGGTCATCGCGTTGTTCGCGGTGATCAGTGCCGTCGGCGGCGCGGCGCGCGAGAGCAGCTCCTCGGTGGCGCGCTCGGCACCGGCGGCGGAGGAGTCGCCGTGGACCACGAGCCGCTCGTCCCAGGGCAGTCCGGCGGCGGCCAGGCCCTGCCGGTAACCGTCCAGGCGCTCGGCGGTCGTGCTCCAGCCGGGCAGCCCGGCCACCAGCCCGATCCTGCGGTGCCCGAGACCGGCGAGATGGCCGACCAGCCGGGCCGTGGGCTCCGTGCCGTCGGCGCAGATCTGGTCGAAGGCCGGCAACCCGTCCTGCCCGCCGGCGCCCGCGGGCAGGAGCCGGTCCAGGAACACGGCCGGCAGCCGGTGCCGCGTCAGATACGCCACCAGGGCGTCCGGCTGCGCGGAGGGAGCGATGATCACCCCGTCCACGCGCCGCTCGTGCAGCAGTTGGACCACCGTCCGCTCGTGCTCCGGATCGTCGTGCGGATCGGCCAGCAGCAGGCTGTAGCCGTGCTTCAGGGCACAGGACTCGACCCCGTGCAGGATCTCGGTGAAGTACGGGTTGCTGATCGCCGACACCGCCAGCCCGATGGACCGGGTGCGCGAGGTCACCAGGGAGCGGGCGAGGCCGTTGGGCGTGTAACCGAGCTGTTCGACGGCGTCCAGGACCGCCTGACGGGTGTGCGGCAGCACGGGCCGGGTGCCGTTGAGCACGTGCGAGACGGTCGCCACGGAGACGCCCGCGCTCCGTGCGACGTCGGCCATCGTGGGCATCGCGTCCGTCCTCCCCGTGGGCTGCCTGTCTGCGGCGGGGACCGTATCCCATCGCATCGCCGCGCGTAAACGTTCGCGTAAACGCTTACGTCCCCAGCGTACGGCTGCCGCGATCCGCCCCGGCGAGCGGCTCACCGCATCCCGCTGCGGCGGCCGGCACCGCCGGCGGTGCGACCCCGGACCCGCAGCCACGGCGGCCGGACTCGTGGCCACGGCCGTCTCGGACCCGCAGCCACGGCGACCCCGGACCCACAGGCTCCGGTGCCCCGGCCCGTCCCCGCCTGCCCCGCCCCGCCCGGGCGAACCCCGCCCCCGGACGGCGGAGACGGGGTCGGTATCGTCGCCCTGCACAGACCTCGACCAGGGGGAGTTCCACATGTCCGGCCGTCCCTCCGCGAGCCGCCGTACGATCATCCGAGGCGCGGCCCTCACGCCCGTCGCCGGGCTCGGGCTGGCCGCCTGCGGCCCGGACGGCGGCACCTCGGCCCCCGCGACCCCGACGGCCCCCGTCGACCTCGGCCCGGAGAGCGCGGTGGCCGAAGGGGGCGCCAAGCTGTTCCGCGACCACAACGTGGTCGTCAGCCGGGGCGCGGACGGCACCCTGAAGGCGTTCAGCACCATCTGCACGCACGCCGGATGCCCGATCAACAAGCTGGAGGGCACGACCCTGGTCTGCCCCTGCCACGGCAGCCGGTTCGACGCCACCACCGGCAAGGTGATGCAGTCCCCGGCCACCGTGCCGCTGGAGCAGGTCCCGGTGCGGGCCGAGGGCGGCAAGATCGTCGCCGGGCCCGAGGCCTGACCGGGCCGCCCGACCGAGGCCCCCGGCGGGCACGGCCTACTCCCAGTCCCAGCCGATCCCCACGATCCCCGGCCGCACCCGCGGTTCGACGAGGTGGACCGAGCGGTGCCGTTCGCTCACCGGCAGCTCCTGCCGTGCGTCGCGCGGCGCGGCGGCCGAGGGCTGGGCGAAGCGGTGGCAGCGCACGGGGAGCGAGGCGGTGTCGAAGCGCACCAGCAGGCTGTACTGCCCGCCCGCCGAGGTGAACATCCTCGCGTACTCGTGTGTCACACCGGCCGTGCCGTCCTCGACGCCGTAGCGGAACAGGTACGACTCGCCGGCCCGCAGGCTGCGGTCGAAGAGCAGCTCGGTGATGAGCAGTCCGGCGGCGTGGTGCCGGTGCACCCGCCCGGTACGGCAGTTCTCCAGCGCCCGCACGGCCATGCGCTCCGGGGCGCATCCCAAGTCGCCGTGGTGCACGGCCACGAAGCGGTCCACTCCGTCGCGCCGGGCCCGCACGATGTGCTGCGACTCGGTGCCGGCGAGGGTGCCCGACGGCCCGATCCGCACCCGTTCGTGGTGTCCGAGCGTCTGCACTCCGCCGTCGTCCGGCACGCCCAGCCCGGCCAGTACCTCGTGCAGCACCGCGGAGGCCGTGAGCAGCGAGCGGTACGAGCGCGCGGCGGTGTGCCGGCCGTCCGGGTCCCCGGCCGCGTTCTCGGCCAGCAGCCGGATCAGTGACTCCTCGGGCAGGCGCAGGATCTCCTCCAGGGCCCGCACGGCGCGCAGCGACTCGGGGCGCCGCGGACGCCGGGCGCCTTGCTGCCAGTAGCTCAGACTGGTCACGCCGACCCGGACACCGCGGCGGGCGAGATGGTGCTGCACACGCTGCAGCGGCAGTCCCCGGGCGGCGATCGCGGCGCGCAGCGCCACATGGAACGGGCCGCTCCGCAGGGCCGTGTCCAGCTCCGTGCGGGCGCCTGCCGGCTGCTGTGGGGCGTCCTGCATGCGCGGGCCTTTCGACGGTGGGTGCGGCGGCCGGACGGAAACGGACGCACGGGGCCCGTCGTCCCACGGCCCAGGCGTCGCGGGCATTGATAGCGCGCCCGCCGCGGCCCCACAACACCCCGGACGCACCCGTGGCGCACCCGTGACCGGTCCGGCACCCCGGCACCCCGGCGGTCCGCCCCGAGCCGCGCCGACCCGGGGTTCACGATCCGCCCCGGCCCGCCGGCCCCGGGAGGCCGAGCGTCCCGGCCCGGACGGCGCCCGGCGCGAGGTCGGCAGGCGCTGCCCGGAGTGCCGGCGCGCCCCGCACGGGCGTCGCGCACCTGCCCTTCCGGGCGTTGTCCGAGGCCCTTCCCGGCTCCGTCCGCAGTCCGCTCCCGGGCGCCGTCCACAGGCCCTCCCCGGCGCCGTCCGCGGGCGCCTCGCGGCGTCGTCCACAGGCCCGCCCCGGTGTCAGTGACCGCCAGTAGGGTGTGAGCATGGCCGACCCCTCCAGCTACCGCCCCAAGCCGGGAGACATCCCGGACTCTCCCGGGGTCTACAAGTTCCGCGACGAGCACCGCCGGGTGATCTACGTCGGGAAGGCGAAGAGCCTGCGCCAGCGCCTGGCGAACTACTTCCAGGACCTGGCGAACCTCCACCCGCGCACCCGCACCATGGTCACCACCGCCGCGTCCGTGGAGTGGACCGTGGTGTCCACGGAGGTGGAGGCTCTGCAGCTGGAGTACTCCTGGATCAAGGAGTACGACCCCCGGTTCAACGTCAAGTACCGCGACGACAAGAGCTATCCGTACCTCGCGGTGACGATGAGCGAGGAGTTCCCGCGGGTGCAGGTCATGCGCGGGCACAAGAAGAAGGGCGTGCGCTACTTCGGCCCGTATGCCCACGCCTGGGCCATCCGCGACACCGTGGACCTGCTGCTGCGCGTCTTCCCGGTGCGCACCTGCTCGGCCGGCGTCTTCAAGAACGCCGCCCGCACCGGCCGCCCGTGCCTGCTCGGCTACATCGGCAAGTGCTCCGCGCCCTGCGTCGGCCGGATCTCTCCCGAGGACCACCGGGAGCTGGCCGAGGAGTTCTGCGACTTCATGGCCGGCCGCACCGGCACCTATCTGCGGCGCCTGGAGCGGCGGATGACCGAGGCCGCCGAGGCCATGGAGTACGAGCGGGCCGCCCGCCTGCGCGACGACATCGGCGCCCTGAAGAAGGCCATGGAGAAGAACGCGGTCGTGCTCGCCGACGCCACCGACGCCGACCTGGTCGCCGTGGCCGAGGACGAGCTGGAGGCCGCCGTGCAGATCTTCCATGTGCGCGGCGGACGCGTGCGCGGCCAGCGCGGCTGGGTGACCGACAAGGTGGAGGACGTCACCACCGGCGCCCTCGTCGAACACGCCCTGCAGCAGCTGTACGGCGAGGAGAGCGGGGACGGTGTGCCCAAGGAGGTGCTCGTCCCGGCCCTGCCCGACCCGGTCGAGCCCGTGCAGCAGTGGCTCACCGAACGCCGCGGCGCCGGCGTGTCCCTGCGGGTGCCGCAGCGGGGCGACAAGAAGGCCCTGATGGAGACGGTCGAGCGCAACGCCCAGCAGGCGCTCGCCCTGCACAAGACCAAGCGCGCCTCCGACCTGACCACCCGCTCGCGCGCCCTGGAGGAGATCGCCGACGCCCTCGGCCTCGACAGCGCCCCGCTGCGCATCGAGTGCTACGACATCTCCCATCTGCAGGGCGAGGACGTGGTCGCCTCCATGGTCGTCTTCGAGGACGGGTTGCAGCGCAAGAGCGAGTACCGGCGCTTCCAGATCAAGGGCTTCGAGGGCCAGGACGACGTCCGCTCCATGCACGAGGTCATCACCCGGCGCTTCCGCCGCTACCTCGCCGAGAAGGAGCGCACCGGCGAGTGGGGGGACGACGAGGCGGGGGAGACGGGGCTCAAGGACGAGGACGGCCGTCCCCGCAAGTTCGCCTACCCGCCCCAGCTCATCGTCGTCGACGGCGGGCAGCCGCAGGTCGCCGCCGCGCAGCGGGCCCTGGACGAGCTGGGCATCGACGACATCGCCGTGTGCGGCCTGGCCAAGCGCCTGGAGGAGGTCTGGCTGCCCGGCGAGGACGACCCGGTGGTCCTGCCGCGCACCAGCGAGGGGCTGTATCTGCTGCAGCGCGTCCGCGACGAGGCCCACCGCTTCGCCATCACCTACCAGCGCACCAAGCGGACCAAACGGCTGCGCGTCGGCCCCCTGGACGGCGTGCCCGGCCTCGGCGAGACACGCAAGCGGGCGCTGATCAAGCATTTCGGCTCGGTGAAGAAGCTCCGGTCCGCCACAATCGACCAGATCTGCGAGGTACCCGGCATAGGCCGCAAGACGGCCGAGGCGATCGCCGTGGCCCTCGCCCGGACGGCCCCGGCCGCACCCGCCGTGAACACGGCAACTGGAGAGATCATGGAAGACGTGGACGAGGCGGTACCCGGACCGACGGAGGGCACCGCAGGGGAGCCCGTCACCACGGGAGCCCCACAGCAACGACGGGGGCAGGAGAGATGACCGAGCACGAGCAGCCCGCGACCGGAGAGGACCGGACCCGCGACGGCACACGCGAGGACCTGCGGCAGCGCACGGTCCGGAAAGACGGAGCACAGGTGAGTCAGGGCATCGACCTGGCCGGCGTCCCCGACGCCGCCATCCCCGAGCTGGTGATCATCTCCGGCATGTCGGGGGCCGGCCGGTCCACGGCGGCCAAGTGTCTGGAGGACCTCGGCTGGTTCGTGGTCGACAACCTGCCGCCCGCCCTGATCCCCACCATGGTGGAGCTGGGCGCCCGCTCGCAGGGCAACGTGGCGCGCATCGCGGTCGTCGTCGACGTCCGCGGCCGCCGCTTCTTCGACAATCTGCGCGAGTCCCTGGCGGACCTGGAGGCGAAGAACGTCACCCGGCGGGTGGTCTTCCTGGAGTCCTCCGACGAGGCCCTGGTGCGCCGCTTCGAGTCGGTGCGCCGCCCGCACCCGCTCCAGGGCGACGGCCGCATCGTCGACGGCATCGCCGCCGAACGGGAGCTGCTGCGCGAGCTGCGCGGCGACGCCGACCTCGTCATCGACACCTCCAGCCTCAACGTGCACGAGCTGCGCGCCAAGATGGACGCCCAGTTCGCCGGCGAGGAGGAGCCCGAGCTGCGGGCCACGGTGATGTCCTTCGGCTTCAAGTACGGCCTGCCGGTCGACGCCGACCTGGTCGTCGACATGCGGTTCCTGCCCAACCCGCACTGGGTCCCCGAGCTGCGGCCCCACACCGGCCTGAACGCGGAGGTCGCCGAGTACGTCTTCAGCCGGCCCGGCGCCAAGGAGTTCCTCGACCGCTACACCGAGCTGCTCCGGCTGATCGCGGCCGGCTACCGCCGCGAGGGCAAGCGGTACGTGACCGTCGCCGTCGGCTGCACCGGCGGCAAGCACCGCTCGGTCGCCATGGCCGAGAAGCTCGCCTCCCGGCTCTCTGCCGAGGGCGTGGAGACCGTCGTCGTCCACCGGGACATGGGGCGCGAGTGAGCGGACGTACGTCACGGCTGGGCCGGCTGCGCCGGGTGATCCCCGAGTCGCGGGCCGGCCGCCCGGCACCCGATGCACGTGCCGGCCGCCCCGAGGGCCGCGGCGGCCGGCCGCGCCGCCGGGGCGCCCAGCCCAAGGTGGTCGCGCTCGGCGGCGGCAGGGGCCTGTCCGCGTCGCTGGCCGCGCTGCGCCGCATCACCGGGGATCTCACCGCCGTCGTCACCGTCGCCGACGACGGCGGCTCCAGCGGGCGCCTGCGCGACGAGCTGGGGGTGCTGCCCCCCGGCGACCTGCGCAAGGCGCTGGCCGCGCTGTGCGGCGACGACGACTGGGGCCAGACCTGGGCCCGGGTGATCCAGCACCGCTTCACCTCGCGGGGCGAGCTGCACGACCACGCGGTCGGCAACCTGCTGATCGTCGCCCTGTGGGAGCAGCTCGGCGACCATGTGCAGGCCCTGGACCTGGTCGGCAAGCTGCTCGGCGCGCACGGACGCGTGCTGCCCATGTCCGCCGTGCCGCTGGAGCTGCAGGCCCTGGTCAAGGGGCACGACCCCGAGCGGCCCGACGAGGTGGACACCGTGCGCGGCCAGGCCACGGTCGCGCTCACCCCGGGCGAGGTGCAGTCCGTGCACCTGGTGCCGCCCGACCCGCCCGCCGTGCCCGAGGCCGTCGAGGCCGTGCTGGACGCGGACTGGGTGGTGCTGGGCCCCGGGTCCTGGTTCTCCTCGGTCATCCCGCACCTGCTGGTGCCCGAGCTGCTTCACGCCCTGATCACCACCAAAGCGCGCCGGGTTCTGTCGCTGAACCTCGCCCCGCAGCCCGGCGAAACCGAAGGCTTCTCACCGCAGCGTCATTTGGAGGTTTTGGGACGACACGCCCCTAAACTCGCCCTGGACGTGGTGCTGGCCGACGAGGCCGCCGTGCCTGACCGCGACGTGCTCACCGAGGCGGCCAAGCGGTTCGGGGCCGCGGTCGAGCTGGCCCCGGTGGCCCGCAGGGACGGAACCCCTCGGCACGATCCGGAGCTGCTGGCCGCCGCGTACGACCGTATTTTTCGGATGCATGGAAGGATCGGCCCATGGCGATGACGGCAGCGGTGAAGGACGAGATCTCCCGGCTTCCCGTCACCCGGACCTGCTGCAGAAAGGCGGAGGTCTCCGCCGTGCTGCGGTTCGCCGGCGGCCTCCACCTGGTCAGCGGGCGCATCGTGATCGAGGCGGAACTGGACACCGCGATGGCCGCGCGGCGGCTGAAGCGGGACGTCCTGGAGATCTTCGGGCACAGCTCCGAACTGATCGTGATGGCACCGGGCGGGCTGCGCCGCGGCTCGCGCTACGTGGTGCGCGTGGTCGCGGGCGGCGACCAGCTGGCCCGCCAGACCGGGCTCGTCGACGGCCGGGGCCGCCCGATCCGCGGCCTGCCGCCGCAGGTGGTCTCGGGGGCCACCTGCGACGCCGAGGCCGCCTGGCGCGGGGCCTTCCTCGCCCACGGCTCCCTCACCGAGCCGGGCCGCTCCTCCTCGCTGGAGGTGACCTGCCCGGGCCCGGAGGCCGCGCTCGCCCTGGTCGGTGCCGCCCGCCGGCTGTCCATCGCCGCCAAGGCCCGCGAGGTGCGCGGCGTGGACCGGGTCGTCGTCCGCGACGGTGACGCCATCGGCGCGCTGCTCACCCGTCTGGGCGCCCACGAGTCCGTGCTGGCCTGGGAGGAGCGGCGGATGCGCCGCGAGGTCCGCGCCACCGCGAACCGGCTGGCCAACTTCGACGACGCCAACCTGCGCCGCTCGGCCCGCGCCGCGGTCGCCGCGGGTGCCCGGGTCGCCCGCGCGCTGGAGATCCTCGGCGACGACGTCCCCGAGCACCTCGCCGCCGCCGGACGCCTGCGCATGGAGCACAAGCAGGCCTCCCTGGAGGAGCTGGGCGCGCTCGCCGACCCGCCGCTGACCAAGGACGCCGTGGCCGGCCGTATCCGCCGCCTGCTCGCCATGGCCGACAAGCGCGCGGCCGACCTCGGCATCCCGGGCACCGAGGCCAGCCTCACCGAGGATCTGGCGGACAACCTCGCCGGCTGACCGGAGCGCCCGCGCCCGGCCCGGGACACGACCCCGTTTCTCCGCCGGGCGGGGGAGCCGGAGAGGGAGCGGAATAGGCCAGGGCGTGTTTCTCCGGGCCCCTCATCGCTCTGCGCGAACTGCCGGGACGCCGCGAATACCCGCCACCGGAAATCGGCCTTTCTCATATGAGAGAGGGGGATCACGAAAGAGTGATCAATATGATCAACGTGCGTGCGTCGAACCGTAGCGAAATGGAGTGATCCGGGCGCTCGTGCGAGCGGCCCGTATCTCTCCTGATCGGTATGAAGCGCCGCGCTTTTCGCGGGGCGTCCGAATGTCACTTACGCGGCCACAGAGCGGTAGGGTCGGGGGTGGTCGGGGACATCCCAAAACAGCTCGCCGGCGTCGAATCCGGCGTACCAACGAGGAGATCGGTTCGTGACGATCCGCGTAGGCATCAACGGCTTTGGCCGCATCGGTCGTAACTACTTCCGCGCGCTGCTGGAGCAGGGTGCAGACATCGAGATCGTGGCTGTCAACGACCTGGGTGACACCGCGACCACCGCTCACCTGCTGAAGTACGACACCATCCTCGGCCGCCTGAACCAGGAGGTGTCGCACACCGAGGACACCATCACCGTCGGCGACAAGACCATCAAGGTCCTCTCCGAGCGCAACCCGGCCGACATCCCCTGGGGCGAGCTGGGCGTGGACATCGTGATCGAGTCCACCGGCATCTTCACCAAGAAGGAAGACGCCGAGAAGCACCTCGCCGGCGGTGCGAAGAAGGTCATCATCTCCGCGCCGGCGAAGAACGAGGACGTCACCATCGTCATGGGTGTCAACCACGACACCTACGACCCGGAGAAGCACCACGTCATCTCCAACGCCTCCTGCACCACCAACTGTGTGGCGCCGATGGCGAAGGTCCTCGACGAGAACTTCGGCATCGTCAAGGGCCTGATGACGACGGTGCACGCCTACACCAACGACCAGCGCATCCTGGACTTCCCGCACAAGGACCTGCGTCGCGCCCGCGCCGCCGCCGAGAACATCATTCCGACCACCACCGGTGCCGCCAAGGCCACCGCCCTGGTGCTGCCGCAGCTCAAGGGCAAGCTGGACGGCATGGCCATGCGCGTCCCGGTCCCCACCGGCTCGGTCACCGACCTGGTCGTCGAGCTCTCCCGCGAGGTCACCAAGGAAGAGGTCAACGCCGCCTTCCAGAAGGCCGCCGAGGGCGAGCTGAAGGGCATCCTGGAGTACACCGAGGACCCGATCGTCTCCTCCGACATCGTCAACGCCCCGGCGTCCTGCACCTTCGACTCCTCCCTGACGATGGTCCAGGAGGGCAAGAACGTGAAGGTCATCGGCTGGTACGACAACGAGTGGGGCTACTCCAACCGCCTCGTCGACCTGACGGTCTTCGTCGGCAGCCGGCTCTGATCGGCTGAACAAGGCGTCTCGATGCGACACCAGGGCTCGGGCAGCGCGGCACGGCGCGGTCCGGGCCCTGACGCACGTACGGCACGCCGGGGCGCTCGGCCCGCCTGCGCGCCCCCCGACCGGCCCTCGTACGATCAAGAGCCCCTCCTTTGGAGTCCCATCCCATGAAGACGATCGACGAACTTCTCTCCGCGGGCGTGGACGGCAAGCGGGTCTTCGTCCGCGCCGACCTCAACGTGCCGCTGGCCGACGGTGTGATCACCGACGACGGCCGCATCCGCGCCGTGCTGCCCACCGTCAAGGCCCTCGCCGACGCGGGCGCCAAGGTGGTCGTGGCCTCCCACCTGGGCCGCCCCAAGGGCGCCCCGGACCCGGCCTTCTCCCTGCGGCCCGCCGCCGACCGGCTCGGCGAGCTGCTCGGCGCCCCGGTGGCCTTCGCCGAGGACACCGTCGGCCCGGCCGCCCGGGCCGCCGTGGACGGCCTGCGGCCCGGCCAGGTCGCGGTCATCGAGAACCTGCGCTTCAACCCCGGCGAGACGTCCAAGGACGACGCCGAGCGCGGCGCCTTCGCCGACCAGCTGGCCGCCCTCGCCGACGTCTACGTCGGCGACGGCTTCGGCGCGGTGCACCGCAAGCACGCCTCCGTCTACGACCTCCCGGCCCGGCTGCCGCACTACGCCGGCTACTTGATCACCACCGAGGTCGGTGTGCTGAAGAAGCTCACCGAGGACGTCCAGCGGCCCTACGTGGTCGTGCTCGGCGGCGCCAAGGTCTCCGACAAGCTCGCCGTCATCGACCAGCTGCTCGGCAAGGCCGACCGCCTGCTCATCGGCGGCGGCATGGCGTACACCTTCCTCAAGGCCAAGGGGTACGAGGTCGGCAAGTCCCTGCTGCAGGAGGACCAGATCCCCGCGGTCGAGGAGTACATGGAGCGCGCCGAGAAGTCCGGTGTCGAGCTGCTGCTCCCGGTGGACGCGGTGGTCTCGCCCGACTTCCCGGACCTGAAGACCAAGGCCCCGGCCGCGACGACCCCCGTCGCCGCCGACGCCATCCCGGCCGACCAGGAGGCCCTGGACATCGGCCCGGAGACCCGCAAGCTCTACGCCGCCAAGCTCGCCGACGCCGCCACCGTGTTCTGGAACGGCCCGATGGGCGTCTTCGAGCACCCCGACTTCGCCGGGGGCACCCGGGCCGTCGCCCAGGCCCTGACCGAATCGCAGGGCTTCACCGTCGTCGGCGGCGGTGACTCCGCCGCCGCCGTCCGCACGCTCGGCTTCGACGAGTCGGCGTTCGGCCACATCTCGACCGGTGGGGGCGCCTCCCTCGAGTACCTCGAGGGCAAGACGCTTCCCGGCCTCGCCGCACTGGAGGACTGACCTCGATGACCACTCGCACGCCGCTGATGGCGGGCAACTGGAAGATGAACCTCAACCACCTCGAGGCCATCGCCCACGTCCAGAAGCTCGCCTTCGCCCTGAGCGACAAGGACTACGACGCCGTCGAGGTCGCGGTCCTGCCGCCCTTCACCGACCTGCGCGCGGTGCAGACGCTGGTCGAGGGCGACAAGCTGAGGATCAAGTACGGCGCCCAGGACCTCTCCCAGCACGACTCCGGCGCCTACACCGGCGAGATCTCCGGCGCGATGCTGGCCAAGCTGAAGTGCACCTACGTGGTGATCGGCCACTCCGAGCGCCGCCAGTACCACGGCGAGGACGACGCTCTGGTCAACGCGAAGGTCAAGGCCGCCTTCCGGCACGGCCTGACCCCGATCCTGTGCGTGGGCGAGGAGCTGCACGTCCGCGAAGCCGGCGAGCACGTGGCCCACACCCTCTCCCAGGTCGAGGGCGGCCTGAAGGACATCCCGGCCGAGCAGGCCGAGACCCTCGTGATCGCCTACGAGCCGGTGTGGGCCATCGGCACCGGCAAGGTCTGCGGCGCCGACGACGCGCAGGAGGTCTGCTCGGGGATCCGCGGCAAGATCGCCGAGCTGTACTCGCAGGACGTGGCCGACAAGGTCCGCATCCAGTACGGCGGCTCCGTGAAGTCCGGCAACGTCGCCGAGATCATGGCGCGTCCCGACATCGACGGCGCCCTGGTCGGCGGTGCCTCCCTGGACGCCGACGAGTTCGTCAAGATCGTCCGGTACCGCGAGCAGTGAGCCGGAGCGGCGCGATCCGCCGCGTGCGCGTCCGTCGGTAGGCGGCAGCGGCGATCCGTCGTAGGCTGTGCGGGGGCCGTGTGCCCGGCCGGTGAGCGGCTCGGCTCACCGGAAGGAGCGTCGGCCCCCGTCGTCCATCCGAGTCCGAGGAAGTTGGTCCAGCCGTGGTTCTGGGGTTCTCCATCGCCCTGATCGTCTTCAGCCTGCTGCTGATGCTGCTGGTGCTGATGCACAAGGGGAAGGGCGGCGGCCTCTCCGACATGTTCGGTGGCGGCATGCAGTCCTCCGTCGGCGGCTCCTCGGTCGCCGAGCGCAACCTCGACCGCATCACCGTGGTGGTCGGTCTGCTCTGGGTCGCCTGCATCGTGGTCCTCGGCATCCTGATGAAGAGCAACAACTGACCCGGACCCTGAGGCGGCGGCCCCGCTCGTCCCCTACGCGAAGCCCCATGGTCGGTACGCGCCCGGCGGCGCGGCCTATCATGGGGCTTGCGTCTGGGAGCGGGGCTGTTGTAACTCCAATCACCGGACGCGCGTTGGGCCTTACGTAGACTGGGGCGCTCGCGGCGAAGCGGAACGCCGACTCGCTTCGCGGCACCATCACGCAGGGAGTTACGACCGTGGCAAGTGGCAACGCGATCCGAGGAAGCCGGGTCGGGGCGGGGCCGATGGGCGAGGCCGAGCGCGGCGAGTCCGCGCCGCGTGTGCGCGTCTCCTTCTGGTGTGCCAACGGGCACGAGACGCGGCCGAGCTTCGCCACCGACGCGCAGGTACCCGACACCTGGGACTGCCCGCGCTGCGGCTTCCCCGCCGGACAGGACCGGGACAACCCGCCGGACCCGCCGCGCACCGAGCCGTACAAGACGCACCTGGCGTATGTGCGGGAGCGGCGCAGCGACGCGGACGGCGAGGCGATCCTCGCCGAGGCCCTGGCCAAACTCCGGGGCGAGATCTAGGAACTGACGCCCGGTCGGAGCTCCTCACGGAGCGACCTGACCGGGCGTTGCGCGTTCTGCGCGCGACAGGGGACCGGACCGGCCTGCCGTCGCCCCCGTCGCCCCTGACCCGCGGCCCGTCACCGTGGCGCCCCTACTCATGTGACACAGCCTCATGAGCCCGCACGACACGCGAGGGCGGTACGGGCAGCCGTGCGGCCCGTACCGCCCTCGGCGGCAGGTGAGGACCCGTCAGGCCGAGGCCGGCGGGTACAGCGACCGCGGCAGCTGCGCGGCCGCCGCCTCGTCCAGCAGCCACAGGGTGCGGGCCCGGCCGCGGGCGCCCGCGGCCGGAGCCTGGATCTCGCCCGCGCCCGACAGCGCCATCGCCACCGCGTTGGCCTTGTCCTCGCCCGCCGCGAGCAGCCAGACCTCACGGGCCGAGCGGATCGCGGGCAGGGTCAGGGAGATCCGGGTGGGCGGCGGCTTCGGCGAGCCGTGCACCCCGATCACCGTGCGCTCGGTCTCCCTCACCCCCGGGTGCTCCGGGAACAGGGAGGCCACATGCGTGTCCGGGCCGACGCCGAGCATCAGCACGTCGAAGACCGGGACCGCGCCGTGGTTCTGCGGACCGGCCGCCCGGGCCAGTTCCTCGGCATAGGCCTCGGCAGCCGCCTCCACGTCCGTGCCCCACGGGCCGTCGGAGGCGGGCATCGCGTGCACCCGCTCCGGGGCCAGCGGCACGGCGTCCAGCAGGGCCTTGCGGGCCTGGGTCACGTTCCGGTCGGGGTCGCCCTCCGGCAGGAACCGCTCGTCGCCCCACCACAGGTCCAGCCGGCTCCAGTCGACGGCGTCGCGGGCGGGTGCGGCCGCCAGCGCGGCGAGCACCCCGTTGCCGTTGCGGCCCCCGGTCAGGACCACGTTCGCCGAGCCGGTCGAGGCCTGCGCGTCCACGATCCTGGTGATCAGCCGGGCCGCGGCGGCCTGCGCCATCAGCTCCTTGTCACGGTGGACGACCAGCTGCGGAGTGCTCATTTCGCCGCCGCCTTCCGGTTCGGGGACTTCCGCGCGGTCTTGGCGGCCGCCCGGCGCGCCGGCGCCTTGACCGCTTCTGCCTCGGGCGTCGGAACCGCGACCGGCTCCTCGGCGGACACGGCCGGTGCCGTCCGAGCCGCCGAGTCCAGCCGGGCGACACCGTGGCGCAGCGCCGAGGCATAGATGTCGTCCGGGTCCAGCCGGCGCAGCTCCTCCGCGATCAGCTCGGCCGTCTCCCGGCGCTTGAGCGCCACCGCGCGCTCCGGCTGCCCCTGGATGGACAGGGTGGCCAGCCGGCCGTCGGCGCGGTCCAGCGCGATCGGGCCGCAGGTGGTGTCCAGGCGGACCGCGGTCAGCCCCGGCCCGGCGGACACCGAACGCTTCACCGGCACCTGCAGCCGGTCCGCGAGCCACATCGCCAGCAGCTCGCAGCTCGGGTTGGACTCCTCGCCCTCCACCTCGACGGAGCGTACCTCGCAGGTGACCTGGTCCAGGGCCGCCGCCAGAAGGGAACGCCACGGGGTGATCCGGGTCCACGCCAGGTCCGTGTCGCCGGGGGTGTAGGCCTCGGCCCGCGCCGCCAGCTCCCGCAGCGGGTCCTCGCAGGCGTAGGTGTCGGTGACCCGGCGCTGCGCCAGCGCGCCCAGCGGGTCCCGGGCCGGGTCCAGCGGGCCGTTCACCGGCCACCACACGACGACCGGCGCGTCCGGCAGCAGCAGCGGCAGCACCACCGACTGGGCGTGGTCGCAGACCTCGCCGTACAGCCGCAGCACCACCGTCTCGCCGGAGCCCGCGTCCGCGCCCACCCTCACCTCGGCGTCCAGCCGGGAGGAGGCGCGGTCCCGCAGGGTGCGCGAGACCCGGCGGATGACGACCAGGGTCCGCGAGGGGTGCTCGCGGGAGGCGTCACCGGCGGCCTTCAGCGCGTCGTAGGCGTTCTCCTCGTCGGTGACGATGACGAGGGTCAGGACCATGCCCACGGCCGGGGTGCCGATGGCCCGGCGGCCGTCCACCAGGGCCTTGTTGATCTTGCTTGCCGTGGTGTCGGTCAGGTCTATCTTCATGGCCGGCGCCAGCTCCGTCCGTCTCGTGCGAGCATCTCGTCCGCCTCGGCGGGCCCCCACGTCCCGGACGGGTACTGTGCGGGCTGTCCGTGCGCCTCCCAGTACTCCTCGATCGGGTCGAGGATCTTCCAGGACAGCTCGACCTCCTCCGTGCGCGGGAAGAGGTTGGCGTCGCCCAGCAGCACGTCCAGGATGAGGCGCTCGTACGCCTCGGGGCTGGACTCGGTGAAGGACTCGCCGTAGGCGAAGTCCATCGTCACGTCCCGGATCTCCATCGAGGTGCCCGGCACCTTGGAGCCGAAGCGCACGGTGACGCCCTCGTCGGGCTGGACGCGGATGACGACCGCGTTCTGGCCCAGCTCCTCCGTCGCCGTGGTGTCGAACGGGGAGTGCGGGGCGCGCTGGAAGACGACCGCGATCTCGGTGACGCGGCGGCCGAGCCGCTTGCCGGTGCGCAGGTAGAAGGGGACACCCGCCCAGCGGCGGTTGTCGATCTCCAGCTTGATCGCCGCGTAGGTCTCGGTCCTCGACGTGGTGTCGATGCCCTCTTCGTCGAGGTAGCCGATGACCTTCTCGCCGCCCTGCCAGCCGGCCGCGTACTGACCGCGCACCGTCGAGGCGCCCAGGTCCTTGGGCAGCCGCACCGCGCCGAGCACCTTCGCCTTCTCCGCGGCGAGCGCGGCGGCGTCGAAGGAGGCGGGCTCCTCCATGGCGGTCAGCGCCATCAGCTGCAGCAGGTGGTTCTGGATCACGTCCCGGGCGGCGCCGATGCCGTCGTAGTAGCCGGCCCGGCCGCCGATGCCGATGTCCTCGGCCATGGTGATCTGCACATGGTCCACGAAGGACCGGTTCCAGATCGGCTCGAACATCTGGTTGGCGAAGCGCAGCGCCAGGATGTTCTGGACGGTCTCCTTGCCCAGGTAGTGGTCGATGCGGAAGACCTGCTCCGGGTCGAACACCTCGTGCACGATCCGGTTCAGGTCCTGTGCGCTGGCCAGGTCGTGACCGAACGGCTTCTCGATGACGGCGCGCCGCCACGAGCTGCCGGTCTGGTCGGCCAGGCCGTGCTTCTTCAGCTGCTGGATGACGACCGGGAAGGACCGCGGCGGCACCGACAGGTAGAAGGCGAAGTTGCCGCCCGTGCCCTGTGCCTTGTCCAGGTCCTCGATGGTGCTGCGCAGCCGCTCGAAGGCGTCGTCGTCCTCGAAGGTGCCCTGCACGAAGCGCATGCCCTGGCTGAGCTGCTGCCAGACCTCCTCGCGGAACGGGGTGCGCGCATGCTCCTTGACCGCGTCGTGCACGACCTGCGCGAAGTCCTCGTCCGCCCAGTCCCGCCGGGCGAAGCCGACGAGCGAGAAGCCCGGCGGCAGCAGACCCCGGTTCGCCAGGTCGTACACGGCCGGCATCAGCTTCTTGCGGGACAGGTCGCCGGTGACACCGAAGATCACCAGGCCCGACGGCCCCGCGATGCGCGGGAGCCGTCGGTCTGCGGGGTCACGCAGCGGGTTACCGCTGGTCAACGTGTCATCCCTCCGCCGGAGCGAGGCGCTCCAGCTCTGCCTCGGTCGACTTCAGCAGGTCGTTCCAGGAGGACTCGAACTTCTCGACGCCCTCGTCCTCCAGGACCTGGACCACCTCGTCGTAGGAGATGCCGAGCTTCTCCAGCGCGTCCAGGTCGGCACGGGCCTGCTCGTAGGTGCCCCTGACCGCGTCGCCGCGGATCTCACCGTGGTCCTCGGTGGCCAGCAGCGTCGCCTCGGGCATGGTGTTCACCGTGTTCGGCGCGACCAGCTCCTCGACGTACAGGGTGTCCCGGTACGCCTTGTCCTTCACGCCGGTGGACGCCCACAGCGGACGCTGCCGGTTGGCGCCGGCGTTCTCCAGGGCGCTCCAGCGCTCGGAGGAGAAGACCTCCTCGTAGGCCTGGTAGGCCAGCCGCGCGTTGGCCACGGCCGCCTTGCCGCGCAGCGCCTTGGCCTCGTCGGTGCCCAGCTGGTCCAGGCGCCGGTCGATCTCGGTGTCCACACGGGAGACGAAGAACGACGCCACCGAGTGGATCTTCGACAGGTCGAGGCCCTTCGCCTTGGCCTTCTCCAGGCCGGCGAGGTAGGCGTCCATGACCGCGCGGTAGCGCTCCAGGGAGAAGATCAGCGTGACGTTGACGCTGATGCCGTTGGCGATCGTCTCGGTGATCGCCGGGAGACCGGCCAGGGTGGCCGGGATCTTGATGAGGGTGTTGGGCCGGTCCACCAGCCAGGCCAGCTGCTTGGCCTCGGCGACCGTCGCCCGCGTGTTGTGCGCCAGGCGCGGGTCGACCTCGATGGACACCCGGCCGTCCTTGCCGTCGGTGGCGTCGAACAGCGGGCGCAGGATGTCGGCGGCGTCCCGCACGTCGGCCGTGGTGATCATGCGGATCGCCTCTTCCACGGTGACCTTGCGGGCGGCGAGGTCCGCCAGCTGCTGCTCGTAGCCGTCGCCGCTGCTGATGGCCTTCTGGAAGATGGTCGGGTTGGTGGTGACGCCCACGACGTGCTGCTGGTCGATCAGCTCGGCGAGGTTGCCGGACGTGATCCGCTTGCGCGACAGGTCGTCCAGCCAGATCGCCACGCCTTCGTCGGAGAGGCGCTTGAGTGCGTCTGTCATGGAAATTGCATCTCCTACGGGTCGTATATGAGCGTCAGCGCTGAGCGGCGGCGAGAGATTCCTTGGCCTTTGCGGCCACGTTCTCGGCGGTGAAGCCGAATTCCTTGAACAGCAGCTTGCCGTCGGCGGACGCACCGAAGTGCTCCAGGGACACGATCCGGCCGGCGTCGCCCACGTACCGGTGCCAGGACAGGCCCACACCGGCCTCGACCGCGACACGCGCCTTCACGGCCGGCGGCAGGACGCTGTCCCGGTACCCCTGGTCCTGCTCCTCGAACCACTCGATGCACGGCATGGACACCACACGGGTGGGGATGCCCTCGGCCTGCAGCTGCTCCCGGGCCGCCACGGCGACCTGCACCTCGGAGCCGGTGGCGATCAGCAGCACCTGCGGCTCGCCGCCCTCGGCCTCGAACAGGACGTAACCGCCGCGCGCGGCGTTGTCGTCGGGCTCGTAGACGGGCACGCCCTGCCGGGTCAGCGCCAGGCCGTGCGGCTGGCCCTTGCCGTACTCCTTGGTCCAGCGCCTGAGGATCTCCCGCCAGGCGATCGCGGTCTCGTTGGCGTCGGCCGGGCGGACGATGTTCAGGTTCGGGATGGCGCGCAGCGAGGCCAGGTGCTCCACCGGCTGGTGGGTGGGGCCGTCCTCGCCCAGGCCGATGGAGTCGTGCGTCCACACGTACGTCACCGGCAGGTGCATCAGGGCCGACAGGCGCACCGCGTTGCGCATGTAGTCGGAGAACACCAGGAAGGTGCCGCCGTAGATGCGGGTGTTGCCGTGCAGCGCGATGCCGTTCATCTCCGCGGCCATCGCGTGCTCGCGGATGCCGAAGTGGACGGTGCGGCCGTACGGGTCGGCCTCGGGCAGCGGGTTGCCCTTCGGCAGGAACGACGACGTCTTGTCGATGGTGGTGTTGTTCGAGCCGGCCAGGTCGGCGGAGCCGCCCCACAGCTCGGGGATCACCGCGCCGAGGGCCTGCAGCACCTTGCCGGAGGCGGCGCGGGTGGCGACGGACTTGCCCGCCTCGAACACCGGGATCTTCTCGGCCCAGCCGGTGGGCAGCTCGCCCTTGGCGATCCGGTCGAACTCGGCGGCGCGCTCGGGGTTCGCCTCACGCCAGGCCCGGAGGGACTTCTCCCATTCCTCACGGGCCTGCCGGCCGCGCTCGACCGCCGTGCGGGTGTGCGCGAGGACCTCGTCGGCGACCTCGAAGTGCTTCTCCGGGTCGAAGCCGAGGACGCGCTTGGTGGCCGCGACCTCCTCCTCGCCCAGCGCCGAGCCGTGCGCGGCCTCGGTGTTCTGCGCGTTGGGGGCGGGCCAGGCGATGATCGAGCGCATCGCGATGAACGACGGCTTGTCGGTGACCTTCTTCGCCTCCTGGACGGCGGCGTAGATGGCCCGCGGGTCCAGGTCGCCGTTCTCCTGCGGCTCGACCCGCTGCACGTGCCAGCCGTAGGACTCGTACCGCTTGACGGTGTCCTCGGACACGGCGGTGGCGGTGTCGCCCTCGATCGAGATGTGGTTGTCGTCCCACAGCAGGATCAGGTTGCCCAGCTTCTGATGCCCCGCCAGCGAGGACGCCTCGGCGGCGATGCCCTCCTGCAGGCAGCCGTCACCGGCGATGCAGTAGATGTAGTGGTCGAAGGGCGAGGTGCCCTCCGGGGCGTCGGGGTCGAACAGACCGCGCTCGTAGCGGGCGGCCATCGCCATGCCCACCGCGTTGGCCACACCCTGGCCCAGCGGGCCCGTGGTGGTCTCCACGCCGGCGGTGTGCCCGTACTCGGGGTGACCGGGGGTCTTCGAACCCCAGGTGCGGAACGCCTTCAGGTCGTCCAGCTCCAGACCGAAGCCCGCCAGGTACAGCTGCGTGTACAGGGTCAGGGAGGAGTGGCCGGCGGACAGCACGAAGCGGTCGCGCCCCACCCACTGCGGATCGGCCGGGTCGTGCCGCATCACCTTCTGGAACAAGGTGTAGGCCGCGGGCGCCAGGCTCATCGCCGTACCGGGATGGCCGTTGCCGACCTTCTGTACGGCATCGGCGGCCAGGACACGCGCGGTGTCCACCGCGCGCTGGTCCAGCTCGGTCCACTCGAGGTCTGTGGTGGTCGGCTTGGTGCTCACCCTGGGTCAGGGCTCCTCTCCACATGTCGGATGCCGGTGCACGTCCGTACGCACCGGCGGCCGGCGTTCTTCGCGCCGGCCGGCATCGATGAGCCTACCCCCGTAACAACGCGCATTTTTTCGAGTGATTCCAGACTGCCGGGAGTTAGTGAAATCCGCCTCTCGACGCGCGCGTTCCGTATTTGGCACGTGAAAAGGAAGCCGCTCATTCGATCGCTCATTCGAGCTGGGGTGTGCCCGTCGGACACCTCCCGCCCGGGGGTCTCCGCCCGGTGTCCCCGCCGGTGCGCCGCAGCGGGGCGCGGGGGTCGGCGGAGGCCGCCCCGGCGGGGCCGTGCGGTCAACACGAGCCGACCCCCGCGAAAGGCCGGGTCTGGGCAACGTCTACAGTGGCGTGGTACGCGCGAGCCTTTACCGTGAGTTCACGGGGGCGGGGGCTCGCTGGGATGTCTCTGTCAGGGGTGTGCGTGACGGCCGTAGAATCCCGTCCAGCGGGTGCGGGCACTGCCCATGCCGTTCAGGCGATGGGGGAACTCGGTGCGGGCCACCGTCCGGGCCACCGGCCGTTCGGGGCCCGCGTGAAGGCGTTCGTGGCGCTGACCAAGCCGCGGATCATCGAACTGCTGCTGATCACCACCGTGCCGGTGATGTTCCTGGCGCAGCAGGGCGTGCCCGACCTGAAACTGGTGCTGCTCACCTGTGTCGGCGGCTACTTGTCCGCCGGCGGCGCCAACGCCCTGAACATGTACATCGACCGGGACATCGACGCGGTGATGGACCGCACCTCGCAGCGGCCGCTGGTCACCGGAATGGTCAGCCCGCGCGAGTGCCTGGTCTTCGGCATCACCCTGGGCATCGTCTCCACGCTCCTCTTCGGTCTCACCGTCAACTGGCTGTCGGCGTGGCTGTCGCTCGGGGCGCTGCTGTTCTACGTCGTGGTCTACACGATGATCCTCAAGCGGCGTACCGCACAGAACATCGTCTGGGGCGGCATCGCCGGCTGCATGCCGGTGCTCATCGGCTGGTCCTCGGTCACCAACTCGATGTCGTGGGCGCCCATCATCCTCTTCGTCGTCATGTTCTTCTGGACGCCGCCGCACTACTGGCCGCTGTCCATGAAGGTCAAGGACGACTACGCCCGGGTGGGCGTGCCGATGCTGCCGGTCATCGCCTCCAACAAGGTCGTCGCCAAGCAGATCGTGATCTACAGCTGGGCGATGGTCCTCGTCTCGCTGCTGCTCACCCCGCTCGGCTACACGGGCTGGTTCTACACCGTGGTCGCGCTGGCGGCCGGCGGCTTCTGGCTGTGGGAGGCGCACGCGCTGCAGAACCGGGCCAAGGCCGAGGTGACCGGCGCGAAGCTGAAGGAGATGCGGCTGTTCCACTGGTCCATCACCTACGTGTCGATCCTGTTCCTCGCGGTCGCGGTGGACCCCTTCCTGCGGTAGGCCGCACACGGCGCGTCCGGCGCCGCGCGATGCTGCCCGACGGGCGGGGCGGGTGGTCAAGGCCACCCACCCCGCCCGTCGCCGTTTCCGCTACTCATGGGTAGTCTCGGGCCATGGCAGAGACGCAACAGGCTGACACCAAGGCCGAGCGCACGGCGGCCCGCCTCGCCCACCGCATCGGCTCCTTCTCCAAGGCCCACGGCGGCGCCGAGGGACAGGTCGCGTACATCGGACAGCGCGGCGCCCGGATCGTCCTCGTCGGCGAGGACGGCGCCTGGGGGGACATCGTGGCCCCGAGCCACGCCATCGCCGAGAAGGCGGTGCAGAAGGCGGGGATCACCGTCCACGAGGCGTTCGACGGCGCCCTGGCGGCCAAGGTGAAGACGGGCCGCTACGAGTGGACCCGCATGGCGGGCATCCAGGTGGGCGGCCCGCGCAACCGCTGAGCCGCATCCCACCGGGCGCGCGTCGCGCGCGGCGGTGACGGGCGGCACCCGAGGGGTTCGCCGCCCGTCAGGACCGTACGGGCCCGCCGGGACCGGACGGGAAGAGCGCCGGACGGGAAGAGCGGTTCCGTCCCACGGACGGGACGGTCCGCTCGGGGACCGTCCTCGCCGCCGTGGGACGCGAAGAACCTCGCGAGTACGGTGGCCCGCGAACGACGTGCACGGGAACGACGTGCCGCGAGTGACCTCATGAGTACGACGTGCCGCGAGGGACGTCAGGAGAACGACGCCGGGCTTCGACACGAGCGGGGCCCGGCCGGCCCTGTGGACGGCCAGGAGGGTCGTACGGCACCGATCGGGCCCACGGCCGGGACACGGCTCGTACGCCATGCCGGGACCGCGCCGGATCCGACGGTGTGCTCGCGGAGCCGCGGAGTGCTGGTGCTCGATCAGAAGAGCAGAAGAACCGGCGCACGCGGTGGCACCCCGGACAGAGCCTCCGGGGGCCGCAGCCGGCTCCCCGGCCGTGTCACGCCTTGCTGAGCGCGGCCTCGGCGGACCGCTCCGGCGGCAGCACCGCGGGGGAGGTCTGCGGCCGCTCACGCAGCGACAGCAGCACCCGCAGCACCCCGATCCACATCAGGCACGAGCCGAGCATGTGCGCACCCACCAGGGCCTCGGGCAGGTGGGTGAAGTACTGCACGTAGCCGATGGCACCCTGCAGCAGGAGCACGACGAACAGGTCCCGGGTGCGGTTGAGCGGGCCCCTGGGCGCGTCCACCGCCTTGAGCACGAACCACAGCGCGAACGTCAGCGTCACCACGATCCAGGCGAGCACGGCGTGCAGCTTGGCGACCGCCTCCCAGTCGATGGGGATCCGGTACACCTCGCTGGAGTCGCCCGCGTGCGGTCCGGCTCCGGTCACCACCGTGCCCACCGCGATCAGCAGCACGCTCGCCAGGACGAGGACCCACACCAGCTGCTGCACCGCCTTGCCGACGAGCGGACGCGGCGCGGCGTCGCCCTCACGGGTCCGCTGCCAGGTGAGCGTGGCGACCGCGATCAGCGCCGTGGACAGCAGGAAGTGCGCCGCCACGGTGTACGGGTTCAGGCCGACCAGGACCACGATGCCGCCGAGCACCGCGTTGCCCATGACGATCCAGAACTGGGCCCAGCCCAGCCGGGTCACCGAGCGCCGCCACGGCTTCTGCGCCCGTGCGGCGACGATCGCCCAGCCCACGGCCGCGCACAGCACGTACGTCAGCATGCGGTTGCCGAACTCGACGACCCCGTGGAAGCCCATCTCCCGGGTGGTGGTCAGCGAGTCGTCGGTGCACGTGGGCCAGGTGGGGCAGCCCAGACCGGAGGCGGTCAGGCGGACGGCACCGCC
Organism: Streptomyces thermoviolaceus; assembly: GCF_045209695.1. Lineage (NCBI taxonomy): Bacteria > Bacillati > Actinomycetota > Actinomycetes > Kitasatosporales > Streptomycetaceae > Streptomyces > Streptomyces thermoviolaceus. The sequence goes on from NZ_CP109280.1 coordinate 4,741,565, forward strand.
GGTGACGACGATGACGACCGACATGACCAGTGCGGCCAGGGCCGCCCGCCGGACGGTCTCGGGCCGCGGGGTCCAGCGTCCGGCGATGAAGGCGAGCGGGTTGCGCACGGCGGATACGGCGTCGGCGCGGGTCAGCTTTGGCACGCGACCCATGGTAGGCGGCTGCTTGTGCACGCGTTCACGAGGGTCGCTCCCCGCGGAACCCATCGACTGCCTCCCGTCCTCATTCCCAGCGGAAGAACGCCGCCGCGGCCGCCAGCCCCGCGACCGCCCAGACGGCGAGGATCCCGAGGTCGCCCCACGGCATGCCGGCGCCGTGCTGCAGCACGTCCCGCAGCCCGTCGGACAGGGCGGAGATCGGCAGCAGGCCGAGCACGTCCTGGGCGCCGGCGGGGAACTTGTCGAGCGGCACGATCACCCCGCCGCCCACCAGCAGCAGCAGGAAGACCAGGTTGGCGGCGGCCAGCGTGGCCTCGGCCTTCAGCGTCCCGGCCATGAGCAGGCCGAGCCCGGAGAAGGCGGCCGTGCCGAGCACGAGCAGCAGCACCACCGCGAGCGGATTGCCGTGCGGCGACCAGCCGAGCGCGAGGGCGATCACGGTCAGCAGGACGACCTGGAGCACCTCGGTGACCAGCACCGACGCCGTCTTGGCGGTCATCAGGCCCCAGCGCGGCAGTGGTGAGGCGGCCAGCCGCTTCAGCACGCCGTAGCGGCGTTCGAAGCCGGTGGCGATGGCCTGGCCGGTGAACGCCGTCGACATCACGGCGAGCGCCAGCACACCGGGTGCGAGGAAGTCCACGGACCGGCCCGTCCCGGTGTCCACGATGTCCACCGAGCTGAACAGCACCAGCAGCAGCGTCGGGATGACCACGGTGAGCAGCAGCTGCTCGCCGTTGCGCAGCAGCATCTTCGTCTCCAGCGCCGCCTGCGCCGCGATCATGCGGGGCAGCGGGGCCGCGCCCGGCCGGGGTGCGTACCTGCCGGGGCGGGGGGAGGTGGCGGTGGTCACGAGCGCAGCTCCTTGCCGGTCAGCTCCAGGAAGACGTCCTCCAGAGTGTGCCGCTCGACCGCGATCCGGTCGGGCATCACGCCGTGCTGCGCGCACCAGGACGTCACCGTCGCGAGCAGCTGCGGGCCGACCTCGCCGTCGACCCGGTAGGTGCCCGGCGTCACCTCGGCGGCCGAGCAGTCGTCGGGCAGTGCCTTGAGCAGGGAGGCGATGTCCAGGCCGGGACGGCCGGTGAAGCGCAGGGTGTTCTCGGCGCCGCCGCGGCACAGCTCCTCGGGCGAGCCCTGGGCGATGACCCGGCCGGCGTCCACGATGGCGACGTCGTCGGCGAGCTCCTCGGCCTCGTCCATGGCGTGCGTGGTGAGGATCACGGACACGCCGTCGGTGCGCAGGTCGCGCACCAGGTCCCAGGTGGCCCGGCGGGCCTGCGGGTCGAGTCCGGCGGTCGGCTCGTCGAGGAAGACCAGTTCGGGCCGGCCGACCACGGCCATGGCGAGCGCGAGCCGCTGCTTCTGCCCGCCGGACAGCCGGCGGTAGCCGGTGCGCCCGCAGCTGCCCAGACCGAGCCGTTCGATCAGCTCGTCGACGTCCAGCGGGTGGGCGTGCAGCTTGGCGACGTGCCGCAGCATCTCCTCGGCGCGGGCCCCGGAGTAGACGCCTCCGGACTGGAGCATCACCCCGATGCGGGGGCGCAGCTGCGCGGCCTGGCCGACGGGATCGAGGCCCAGGACGCGCACCGTGCCGGAGTCCGGCTTCCGGTACCCCTCGCAGGTCTCGATCGTGGTCGTCTTGCCGGCGCCGTTGGGACCGAGAACGGCGGTCACGCCCGGCCGGGCCACCAGGTCGAGGCCGTCCACCGCGGTCTTCGCGCCGTACCGCTTCACCAGACCCTGGACCTGGACCACGGGCTCACTTCGCATGGGACCAGAGTCTAGGGACGCACCGGACCCCTCGGCCGCGGGGGTGCCCGGAGGCCTGCCCACGACGACGGTGGGTGGACCGGAAGCCACCGCTCGGCGCGGGCCACCGCGTCCGCCGGCGGGAACAGCCGTGCCGTGGCCGCTCCGATCCGGCCGTGCACCACCGGACGGTCCTGCGCAGGCCCCGGCCCGGCTCGTCGAACCGGTCGGCGCTGATCGACACCTCCGTCCCCTGTGCCGGGCGGACGAGGCCCGGGGGGAGGACAGGGCCGGTCGGAAGGGGTGCGGGCATGTCGGCGGTCTCCCGCACCGGGTCGGCCGGAGGGCACCGTTCCGGCCGTCCGGGGCGTTTTCGCAGGTCGAATTAGGTCTGCCTTAGTGATGCACGGCACCATCCGGCCGGGCGGAGGTCGCTTGTCACTGTCCGAGGAATTACGCAACAATGGCGTTGTGAAAAACGTCGGCGAGGCTCGGGAGACCCCCCAGGGGGCCCCTCAGGACGAGCTCGCGGCCGGGCTGCGCGCGGATCGCTCCACCCGCAACCGGGTCGCGCGGTCCATCCTGGACCACGGCCCGTCGACCGTCGCCGAGCTGGCCGAACGGCTGGGCCTGACCCAGGCGGCCGTGCGACGCCACCTGGACGCCCTGGTCGCCGACGACGTGGTCGAGGCGCGCGAGCGCCGGGTGTACGGCACGCGGTCGCGCGGCCGGCCCGCCAAGGTGTTCGCGCTCACCGACTGCGGCCGGGACGCCTTCGACCAGTCCTACGACCAGCTGGCCGTGGACGCGCTGCGCTGGATCGCCGAGCGGGAGGGCGGCCGCGCCGCGGTCGCCGCCTTCGCCCGGGCCCGGTTCGCCGCGCAGGCCGGCGCGTACCGCGAGGCGATCGAGAAGGCAGGCCCCGGCCGGCGCGCCGAAGCACTGGCCAAGGCGCTGAGCGCGGACGGGTACGCTGCTACAACGCGCAGCGCGCCCCTCCCGCAGCAGGGCGAGCAGCTCTGCCAGCACCACTGCCCGGTCGCCCACGTCGCGGAACAGTTCCCGCAGCTGTGCGAGGCGGAGACGGAGGTCTTCGCCGAACTGCTGGGAACCCACGTCCAGCGGCTGGCGACCATCGCCCACGGCGACGGCGTCTGCACGACGTTCATCCCCAAGATTTCCGACTCCAGCGACACCGCATCTGCTAGCACGGCCGGGAGGAACCCCGCATGACTCTCCCCACGGAGACTGCCCACCCCGAACTCGAGGGCCTGGGCAAGTACGAATACGGCTGGGCCGACCGGGACGTGGCCGGCGCGACGGCGCGTCGCGGCCTGGACGAGGACGTCGTCCGGGACATCTCCGCCAAGAAGTCCGAGCCGGAGTGGATGACCAAGCTCCGCCTGAAGGGCCTGCGGCTCTTCGAGAAGAAGCCCCTGCCCAACTGGGGCTCGGACCTGTCGGGGATCGACTTCGACAACATCAAGTACTTCGTGCGCTCCACGGAGAAGCAGGCGGAGTCCTGGGAGGATCTGCCCGAGGACATCAAGAACACCTACGACAAGCTGGGCATCCCCGAGGCGGAGAAGAAGCGCCTGGTGGCCGGTGTCGCCGCCCAGTACGAGTCGGAGGTCGTCTACCACCAGATCCGCGAGGACCTGGAGCAGCAGGGCGTCATCTTCCTCGACACCGACACCGCGCTGAAGGAGCACCCGGAGCTCTTCAAGGAGTACTTCGGCACCGTCATCCCGGCCGGTGACAACAAGTTCGCCGCGCTGAACACCGCCGTGTGGTCCGGCGGCTCCTTCATCTACGTGCCGCCGGGCGTGCACGTGGAGATCCCGCTGCAGGCCTACTTCCGCATCAACACGGAGAACATGGGCCAGTTCGAGCGGACCCTGATCATCGTCGACGAGGGTGCCTACGTGCACTACGTCGAGGGCTGCACCGCGCCGATCTACAAGTCGGACTCGCTGCACTCCGCGGTCGTCGAGATCATCGTCAAGAAGAACGCCCGCTGCCGCTACACGACCATCCAGAACTGGTCGAACAACGTCTACAACCTGGTCACCAAGCGCGCCGTGGCCTACGAGGGCGCGACCATGGAGTGGATCGACGGCAACATCGGCTCCAAGGTGACGATGAAGTACCCGGCCGTCTACCTGATGGGCGAGCACGCCAAGGGCGAGACGCTGTCCATCGCCTTCGCCGGCGAGGGCCAGCACCAGGACGCCGGCGCCAAGATGGTCCACATGGCGCCGAACACGTCGTCCAACATCGTCTCCAAGTCGGTGGCGCGCGGCGGCGGCCGTACCTCCTACCGCGGTCTGATCGAGATCGGCGAGGGCGCCCCGGGCTCGAAGTCGAACGTGCTGTGCGACGCGCTGCTGGTGGACACCATCTCCCGGTCCGACACCTACCCCTACGTCGACGTCCGCGAGGACGACGTGTCCATGGGTCACGAGGCCACCGTCTCCAAGGTCTCCGAGGACCAGCTCTTCTACCTGATGAGCCGTGGTCTGAGCGAGGACGAGGCGATGGCGATGATCGTGCGCGGCTTCGTCGAGCCGATCGCCAAGGAGCTGCCCATGGAGTACGCGCTGGAGCTCAACCGGCTGATCGAGCTGCAGATGGAGGGCGCGGTCGGCTGACCGCCGCCGCAGCACCCCCGTCAGCCCCATACGCAACGGAAAGCGAGCATTACGACAGCCATGGCTGAGGCCCAGAACTCTCCCACCCCCGTGGGATCCACCACCGCGGGCCAGATCGCGGTCGCCGCCGAGTCGACCGTGGCCACGCGGATGAGCGCGCCGCCGTCCTTCGACGTGGCGGACTTCCCCGTCCCGCACGGCCGCGAGGAGGAGTGGCGGTTCACCCCGCTGGAGCGCCTGCGCGGCCTGCACGACGGCACCGCCGTCGCCACGGGCCAGGGCGTGAAGGTCGTCGTCGAGGCGCCCGAGGGCGTCACCGTCGAGACCGTCGGCCGCGACGACCCGCGGCTCGGCAAGGCCGGCACCCCCGTGGACCGTGTCGCCGCCCAGGCGTACTCCGCCTTCGAGCAGGCGTCCGTGGTGACCGTGCCGAAGGAGACCGTGCTGACCGAGCCGATCCGCATCGCGGTGCACGGCGAGGGCGGCACCGCCTTCGGCCACCAGGTCGTCGAGCTGGGCGCGTTCGCCGAGGCCGTCGTCGTCATCGACCACACCGGTGACGCGGTGCTCGCCGCGAACGTCGACTACGTCCTCGGTGACGGCGCCAAGCTCACCGTCGTCTCCGTGCAGGACTGGGACGACAGCGCCGTCCACGTCGCCCAGCACAACGCGCTGGTCGGCCGGGACGCCTCCTTCAAGTCCGTGGTCGTCACCTTCGGCGGCGACCTGGTCCGGCTGCACCCGCGGGTGAACTACGCCGGCCCCGGCGGCGAGGCCGAGCTGTACGGCCTGTACTTCACCGACGCCGGCCAGCACCAGGAGCACCGGCTCTTCGTCGACCACGGCGCTCCGCACTGCAAGTCCAACGTCGCCTACAAGGGCGCGCTCCAGGGCGACGACGCGCACGCGGTGTGGATCGGTGACGTGCTCATCGAGGCCAAGGCCGAGGGCACCGACACCTACGAGATGAACCGGAACCTGGTGCTCACCGACGGCGCCCGGGTCGACTCCGTGCCCAACCTGGAGATCGAGACCGGCGAGATCGTCGGCGCCGGCCACGCCTCCGCCACCGGCCGTTTCGACGACGAGCAGCTGTTCTACCTGATGGCCCGCGGCATCCCGGAGAGCGAGGCCCGCCGCCTGGTGGTCCGCGGCTTCTTCGCCGAGCTGGTCCAGCAGATCGGCGTGAAGGACATCGAGGAACGCCTGCTCGCCAAGATCGAGCACGAGCTGGAGGCCTCGGTCGCATGAGCAACGCCGCCTTCGTACGCGTCTGCGGGCTGAGCGAGCTGGAGGACGACACCCCGAAGCGGGTGGAGATCGACGGCACGCCCGTGTCCGTGGTGCGCACCGCCGAGGGCGAGGTGTTCGCGATCCACGACATCTGCTCGCACGCGAACGTCTCGCTGTCGGAGGGCGAGGTCGACGACTGCCACATCGAGTGCTGGCTGCACGGCTCGCGCTTCGACCTCCGTTCCGGTAAGCCCGACGCACTTCCGGCGACGCGTCCGGTCCCCGTATACCCCGTAAAGATCGAAGGGGACGACGTGCTCGTCTCCCTCTCCCAGGAGTCCTGAGGCACCCATGGCAACGCTTGAAATCCGAGACCTGCACGTCACCGTCGAGGCCGACAACGCCACGAAGGAGATCCTCAAGGGCGTCGACCTGACCGTGAAGCAGGGTGAGACGCACGCCATCATGGGCCCCAACGGCTCGGGCAAGTCGACCCTCGCCTACTCGCTGGCCGGTCACCCCAAGTACACCGTCACCGGCGGCACCGTCACCCTCGACGGCGAGGACGTGCTGGCGATGTCCGTCGACGAGCGTGCCCGTGCGGGCCTGTTCCTGGCGATGCAGTACCCGGTGGAGGTCCCGGGCGTCTCCGTCTCCAACTTCCTGCGCACCTCCGCCACCGCGATCCGCGGCGAGGCCCCCAAGCTGCGCACCTGGGTCAAGGAGGTCAAGGAGACCATGGAGCGTCTCCACATGGACCCCTCCTTCGCCGAGCGCAACGTCAACGAGGGCTTCTCCGGCGGTGAGAAGAAGCGCCACGAGATCCTCCAGCTGGAGCTGCTCAAGCCGAAGATCGCGATCCTCGACGAGACCGACTCCGGTCTGGACGTCGACGCGCTGCGCATCGTCTCCGAGGGCGTCAACCGCGTCCGCGAGACCGGCCAGGTCGGCACCCTGCTCATCACCCACTACACGCGCATCCTGCGCTACATCAAGCCCGACCACGTGCACGTGTTCGCCGGCGGCCGCGTGGTGGAGTCCGGTGGGCCGGAGCTGGCGGACAAGCTGGAGAACGAGGGCTACGAGGCGTACGTGAAGGGTGGCGCATCCGCGTGACACAGCTGCCGGGCCTCCTCGACACCGAGGCGATCCGCAAGGACTTCCCGACCCTGGACCGCCTGGTCCACGACGGGCGGAAGCTGGTGTACCTGGACAACGCGGCGACCTCGCAGACGCCGCGCCAGGTGCTCGACGTGCTCTCCGAGTACTACGAACAGCACAACGCCAACGTCCACCGCGGCGTGCACGTGCTGGCCGAGGAGGCCACGGCGCTGTACGAGGGCGCGCGCGACAAGGTCGCGGCGTTCATCAACGCGCCCAGCCGTGACGAGGTGGTGTTCACCAAGAACGCCTCCGAGTCGCTGAACCTCGTGGCGAACATGCTGGGCTGGGCCGACGAGCCCTACCGGGTGGACGCCGACACCGAGATCGTCATCACGGAGATGGAGCACCACTCCAACATCGTTCCCTGGCAGCTGCTGGCGCAGCGCACGGGCGCGAAGCTGAAGTGGTTCGGCCTGACCGACGACGGGCGCCTGGACCTGTCGAACATCGAGGAGATCATCACGGAGAAGACGAAGATCGTCTCCTTCGTGCTGGTGTCCAACATCCTCGGCACCGTCAACCCGGTGGAGCAGATCGTCCGCCGTGCCCAGGAGGTCGGCGCCCTGGTCTGCGTCGACGCCTCCCAGGCGGCCCCGCACATGCCGCTGGACGTGCAGGCCCTCCAGGCCGACTTCGTGGCCTTCACCGGCCACAAGATGTGCGGCCCGACCGGCATCGGGGTGCTCTGGGGCCGCCAGGAACTGCTGGAGGACCTGCCTCCGTTCCTCGGCGGCGGCGAGATGATCGAGACGGTGTCGATGCACTCCTCGACCTACGCCCCGGCCCCGCACAAGTTCGAGGCCGGCACCCCGCCGATCGCGCAGGCGGTCGGCCTGGGCGCGGCCATCGACTACCTCAACGCCATCGGCATGGACAAGGTCCTCGCCCACGAGCACGCCCTCACCGAGTACGCGGTGAAGCGGCTCGCGGAGGTTCCCGACCTGAAGATCATCGGCCCGGCCACGGCCGAGGACCGGGGTGCGGCGATCTCCTTCACCCTCGGCGACATCCACCCGCACGACGTGGGGCAGGTCCTGGACGAGCAGGGCATCGCGGTGCGCGTGGGCCACCACTGCGCCCGCCCGGTGTGCCTCCGCTACGGAATTCCTGCGACCACGCGGGCGTCGTTCTATCTGTACTCCACGCCGGCCGAGATCGACGCTCTGGTCGACGGCCTGGAGCACGTACGGAACTTCTTCGGATGAGGGGCTGAGGCGTGAAGCTGGACTCCATGTACCAGGACGTCATCCTGGACCACTACAAGAACCCGCACGGGCGGGGTCTCAGGGATGGCGACGCCGAGGTGCACCACGTGAACCCGACGTGCGGCGACGAGATCACGCTTCGCGTCAAGTACGACGGCACGACGATCCAGGACGTCTCGTACGAGGGGCAGGGCTGTTCCATCAGCCAGGCGTCGGCCTCCGTGCTGAACGAGCTCCTCGTCGGCAAGGACCTCGCCGAGGCGCAGAAGATCCAGGAGACCTTCCTGGAGCTGATGCAGTCCAAGGGCAGGATCGAGCCCGACGAGGCGATGGAGGACGTGCTGGAGGACGCGGTGGCCTTCGCCGGCGTGTCCAAGTACCCGGCTCGGGTCAAGTGCGCCCTGCTGAGCTGGATGGCGTGGAAGGACGCGACGGCCCAGGCGCTGGCCGGCGCCGAGGCCGAAAGGAAGACGGCATGAGCGACACCGCCCAGATGAAGCCGGTCTCGGAGGAGGAACTCCGCGAGGCCCTGATGGACGTCGTCGACCCCGAGCTGGGCATCGACGTCGTCAACCTGGGGCTGGTCTACGGCATCCACATCGACGACTCCAACGTGGCCACCGTCGACATGACCCTGACCTCGGCGGCCTGCCCGCTGACCGACGTCATCGAGGACCAGGCGCGGTCCGCGACCGAGGGCATCGTCAACGAGCTGCGCATCAACTGGGTCTGGATGCCGCCGTGGGGCCCCGACAAGATCACCGACGAGGGCCGCGAGCAGCTGCGCGCGCTCGGGTTCAACGTCTGACAGATCGCTGGTCCACCGTCCGACAGACCGGCTGAACAGCACGGAACGGCGAGGTCCGCCCGGGCCTCGCCGTTTCTGTCACCCTCGTTGTGTACGGGTGTACATACCGCCGGTACGCTCCGATCATGGGATACGTGATGCTCGCCGGCGCCATCGCCGCGGAAGTCGCCGCCACCACCGCCATGAAGTACAGCGAGGGCTTCAGCAGGCTCGGACCGTCCCTGATCACCCTTCTCGGCTATGTGCTGTCCTTCGCGCTGCTGGCCCAGACCCTGAAGTCCGTCTCCATCGGCACCGCCTACGCCATCTGGTCCGGCATCGGCACCGCCGCCGTCGCCACGCTCGGCCTGCTGCTCTTCGGCGAGGGACTCACTCCCGCCAAGGTCGCCGGCATCGCTCTGATCATCGGTGGTGTGGTGGTGCTGAACCTCGGCGGAGCCCACTGATGGCCCGCCGCTGGGACCCCGAGCGCCGGCAGCGGATCATCGACGCCGCGATCCGCGTCGTCGCCCGCGCGGGCATCGCCGGGCTGAGCCACCGCTCGGTGGCCGCCGAGGCGGACGTCCCCCTGGGCTCCACGACGTACCACTTCGCCACCCTCGACGACCTGCTCCTGGCCGCCCTGCGGCAGGCCGGCGAGGACTTCGCCGCCACCGTCGCCGCGCGCCGCTCGCTGAGCGACCCGGACACCGACCTGGCTGCCGAACTCGCGGCCTGGATGGGCGAGTGGCTGCGGGGCGACCGCAGCAGGCTCGAGCTGGAGTACGAGCTGTATCTGGCCGCCCTGCGCCGCCCCGCGCTGCGCCCGGTCGCCGCCGAGTGGGCCGGTGTCCTGGCCGCCCTGCTCGCCCGCCGCACCGATACCGTCACCGCCCGCGCGCTGGTGGCCCTGATGGACGGCATCTGCCTGGAGGCGCTGCTCACCGGCAGGCCGTACGACGAGGACTACGCCCGCGACGCCCTCGCCCGGCTGATCGCCTGACGCCGCCCGGCAGACGGACGCGGTTCGCCCTCACCAGCCCGCTCACGTTAGGTTTTGTCCCATGACCGAGTCTGCTGCACGCACCACCGGCGCCGTGGCCGCCGGCCTTGCCACGATCGCCTCCGACGGCACCGTCCTCGACACCTGGTTCCCCGCGCCCGAGCTGACCGATGAGCCCGGACCGGCCGGTACCGAGCGGCTGTCCGCCGAGCAGGCCGCGCAGCTGCTGGGCGGCGGTGCGACGGCGGCCGTCGGCCCGGACGCCCGCCGGGGTGTCGAGGTGGTCGCGGTCCGCACGGTCATCGCCTCGCTGGACGAGAAGCCGATCGACGCCCACGACGTCTACCTGCGCCTGCATCTGCTCTCGCACCGCCTGGTCAAGCCGCACGGCCTGTCCCTGGACGGCATCTTCAGCCACCTCGCCAACGTCGCCTGGACCTCGCTCGGCCCGGTCGCGGTCGACGACATCGAGAAGGTGCGCCTCAACGCCCGCGCCGAGGGCCTGCACCTGCAGGTCACCTCCATCGACAAGTTCCCGCGGATGACCGACTACGTCGTGCCCAAGGGCGTCCGCATCGGCGACGCCGACCGGGTCCGCCTCGGCGCCCACCTCGCCGAGGGCACCACGGTCATGCACGAGGGCTTCGTCAACTTCAACGCCGGCACCCTCGGCAGCTCCATGGTCGAGGGCCGCATCTCCGCCGGTGTCGTCGTCGGCGACGGCTCGGACATCGGCGGCGGCGCCTCCACCATGGGCACCCTCTCCGGGGGCGGCAACGTGGTCATCTCCATCGGCGAGCGCTGCCTGATCGGCGCCGAGGCGGGCGTGGGCATCGCGCTCGGTGACGAGTGCGTGGTCGAGGCCGGCCTGTACGTCACCGCCGGCACCCGGGTGACCATGCCCGACGGGCAGATCGTCAAGGCCCGTGAGCTGAGCGGCGCCTCCAACATCCTCTTCCGCCGCAACTCGGTCACCGGCGCGGTCGAGGCCCGCCCCAACAATGCGGTCTGGGGCGGCCTGAACGAGGTGCTGCACCAGCACAACTGACGCACCGCGCTCGTCCGCGGGCCCGGCCGTCCCCCAACGCCGGGCCCGCGGGGGGCTGTTGACCCGGCTTCCGTTCGCTCGGCTTCCGGTCGCTCGGCTCTGCGGTGACCGGCCGTGCGGACCGAACGCGTCGTCAGGTCGACGACCGCGACGGCCCGTCGGGGAGCAGGCCGCCCGCGCCGAACGCCTCCGGCCGCATCCGACGCGGCACGGCGCCGGCCGGCGGGCCGCCGCATCCAGCCGGGCACCGTCGTGATCCGAGCCTCGCCGAGGCGGCGAGCGGCGTGACCACGGCGCGCACGGGACGCGGCCCAGGGGCGGAGCGGCAGGCGACCGCAGGTGCAGATCCACGTCGTTCACCCGGCCTCCGCGGGTGCAGATCCACGTCGTTCACCCGGCCTCCGCGGGTGAGTACTGCTCCACGGTCGCCCGGGCGCCCTGTGGGCAAACCCGCCCGTATGGGTCACCATGGTGCCGAGGTCACCGACCGGCAGCTCATGGAGGCGTCATGAAGCTCGGCAAGGCACTGGCCACCGGATTCGCGCAGGAGGAGCAGGAGCCGGGGGTCGCCCTCGAGCAGCGTGAGCAGCGCGAACAGCACGGCGAGCAGCACGGGAGGGAACGCACCGGGACCGGCCGCGCGGTGCGGGCCGCCGCGGAGCATGTGCCCCACGAGGCGCCCTCCGCCCGATGAGGCTGCGGCTGCCGAGGGAACGCCCGCCCCAGCCGCCGACCGGATACAAGATCGCTTTCCCGGTGCTCTCGCAGGACGGCACCTGGGCGGGCTTCACCGGGGTCTCGCTCGGCGGTGCCGAGCCGTACGCCGTCGTCGCCGACGCCGGCTGCGTGTACGGGCGCCGGCACCGGCCGCCCGCCCGGCTGTGCGACTGCGGGTTCCACTGTCTGCACGACCGCACGGCCGCCGAGGGCCTGCTGTGCACCGCCGAGCATCGCGGTGCCGCGCTGCTCGAGGTGCGGGTGCTGGGCGCCTACCTCCGTTACGAGCGCGGCTTCCGCTACGCGCGCCAGCGGGTGCGGACCATGACGGTCGGGCCCTGTCCTTGCGGGGCGCGCCCGGTCGCGCTGGCCGATGCGGGCTGGGGCCGGCCCGGGCTGCGGGCGCTGACCGGCGCGTGCGCCGGCTGTGTGCGCGGGCGCATCTCCCTCACCCTCGCGGCATTCGCCCGCCTCGCCGGGGACGGGCTGCGCGTCCTCGCGGCGGAAGGAACCGGCGGTGCCGCCGCCGCGGAGCCCGGTACTCCCGTGGGCGCGGGCGGGTCCGGCCCGCTCGGGCTGCCCGAACTGGTCGCCGAGGCAGCCCTGTTGCAGGCTCGACTGGACTGGTTCCAGACCCAGCTGGCGCGGCTGGGCGACCGCGGTCCGGGTGCGGACCACGGATAGCGGACGGCGCGCGGGGGTACCCGGGGTGTTCCGGACCGGAAGGAGGCGGGACAGACGTGACCGGGACCATCGACGCCACAGGGGTGCGCGACGACCGCCGCCGGGCGGACGGTCACCGCGCGGGCGACCGCTCGGTGGGAGAACTCGTCCACCAGGCCACCGAACAGATCTCCCAGCTGGTGCGGCAGGAAGCGGCCCTCGCCAAGGCGGAGCTGACCGCCAAGGGCAAGCGTGCGGGGCGCGGCGGCGGGCTGCTGGGCGCTGCGGGCGCCTTGGCCTACGTCGGCCTGTTCGCCCTCGCCGCAGCGGCCGGTGCGGCGCTGGCGCTGGTGCTGCCTGTGTGGGCGGCGGCGCTGGTCGTGGCCGGTGCGCTGTTTCTGATCGCCGGGCTTCTGGCCCTGGTCGGACGGGCCCAGCTGCGGCAGGTCGGCCCGCCCACACCGCAGCGGGCGATCGGCAGCGTCCGGGCCGATGTCGAGGTGATCAAGGAAAGGGCGCACCACCGATGACGGACAGGATGCAGCGGGCGGACGCCGGCGCCGCGCGCTCCGTCGGTGCGAAAGGCCCCGACGAGCTGCGGCAGCAGATCGAGGAGACCCGGCGTCGGCTCGGCGACACGGTCGAGGAGCTGGCGGCCAAGGCGGATGTGAAGGGCCGTGCCCGGGCGCGGGCGACCGGCCTGCGGGACAAGGCCGGCGCGATGACCGGCCGGCTGCGCACCTCCGCCGCACAGACGGGCCACCGCGCCCAGGAGAGGATCGGCCACGCCGGGCAGCGCGCCCAGCAGACGGCGAGCCGGGCCGGGCACCGGGCCCAGGAGGGCATCGGACGCGTCGGCCACCGGGCGCACGAAGGCGCCGCACCGGTCGGTCACGGGGCGCCCGAGGGCGTCGCACCGCCCGGTCACCGGGCGCACGAAGGCGCCGCACCGGTCGGTCACGGGGCGCCCGAGGGCGTCGCACCGCCCGGTCACCGGGCGCACGAGGGCACCGGACAGGCGGAGCGCACCGTACCGGAGCGCGCCGGACAGGCGGAGCACCCCGCACCACAGCGCGTGCAGCAGCGCGCCGGACACGTCGGGCAGCGGCTGCGGGAGACCGCCGGGCGGGCCGGGCACGCGGTCAGCCGTCCGGTCGGCGGTGCCTTCCGGACCTGCCGCCGCCACCCCGTCCCTGTGGCGCTCGCCGGTGCGGCGGGCACGGCGCTGGTGACCTGGGGCCTGCTGGCCCGCCGGCACACCCGGTGCCCTTGAGCGATCCGTCCGCCGCCGCTCTCGTCCCCTGACCGGCGGCCACCGGGCAGACACCACGGACACCGGACACCGCGGGCACCTCAGACACCGGACGCCACAGACACCGCAGACACCGACGGCCGCCCCGTCCCTTCGGCCGGGGCGGCCGTCACGGGCGGACCCCGCTCACGGACGGAACCGCAGCACCTGCGGGTCGTGGTCGCTGATCTGGTCGTGGAACTCCGAGTTGATGTGCACGCTGTCGTAGGAGAAGCGGCCGGCCCGGCGGATCTGCGGGCTGATCAGGATCTGGTCCAGGACCTGCTGGTTGCCCTGGTAGGTGTAGGTGTACCGCTCGTTCTTCGGCAGCGACTTGATCGCCGACCACAGCTCGCCGTCGCCCTCGAGGATCTTCGCGGTGTCGGAGAACTCGAAGTCGTTCAGGTCACCGAGGACGACGACCTCCGCGTTCTTCTGCACCTTCAGCAGCCGGGCCACGAAGTCGTGCACAACGGCCGCCTGCCGGTGGCGCTGCACCTCCGAGCTGCGCACGGGCGGCTGGTACTGGGCGGTCAGGCCCTGGTCGCCGCCCTTGGAGGCGAAGTGGTTGGCGATCACGAACACGGTCCTGCCGCGGAAGACGAACTCGCCGGCCAGCGGCTTGCGGCTGGACGTCCACGCGTCGGAGGCGGGGTCGATCCGGCCGGGGGAGGCCGTCAGGGCCGCCTTGCCGTGGATCTTCGTGACCCCGACCGCGGTGGTGGAGGTGCCGCCCGGGCGGTCGGTGAAGGACACGCGCGCCGGGTTGAACAGGAACACCTGGCGGATGTTGCCGCCGGGCTCGCCGCCGTCCTGGCCGTCCACCGGGTCGACGGAACGCCAGTCGTAGCGCGGGCCGCCGGCCGCGACGATCGCGTCGATCAGCGTGCTGACCGTCTTCGCCGCGCTGACCGTGCCGTCGTCGGTGGCGCCGTTGTCGTCCTGGATCTCCTCCAGGCAGACGATGTCGGGCGCCTGCAGGCGGTGCACGATCGCGTCGGCGTGCGCGGCGAACGTGGTGTCCGACGGGTCCAGGTTCTCCACGTTGTAGGTGGCCACCGCCAGCTCGCCGGGGGACTGCTTGCGGGTCGTCTCGCGCTGCAGGCCGCCCTTGCGCAGGGTGCCCATGCGGTCGGCCACGAGGGTGTAGCCGCCGTACTGGTTGTAGTCCAGCGGGCCGGTGGTGGGGCCGGCGAGGGTGTCGCCGACGTCGGCCACCGGGAAGTCGTCGGCGGAGCCCAGCGACTGGATCTGCAGCCGGCCCGTGTTCTGCGCGTCGTAGGAGCCGTAGACCGTGCCGCCGCGGCTGCTGGGGTGCTCGTCCGGCTTCACCGTCACCCACAGCTCGTTGTAGGG
Source organism: Streptomyces thermoviolaceus (assembly GCF_045209695.1). Lineage (NCBI taxonomy): Bacteria > Bacillati > Actinomycetota > Actinomycetes > Kitasatosporales > Streptomycetaceae > Streptomyces > Streptomyces thermoviolaceus. The sequence continues at coordinate 4,756,591 of NZ_CP109280.1, forward strand.
GTCGGTGGCCGTGACCACGCGGGCGTCGGCGACCTGGACGTTCATGCCCTCCAGGGACTCGTAGTAGTCCAGGGCGTAGGCCGACGGCCGCAGCGGCAGCGCGTTGATGGAGTTGTTCGCGGCCGGGTCTCCGGCCGGGGTGTAGGCGTCGGGGACGGACCGGGCGTCGACGACCACCGGGGCGGGCACCGGGTTGCCGTGGGAGACGACGGTCACGGCCGGCTTGGTGATCTCCGTCACCGACTGGTTGCCCGACTCGGTGCCGCCCGGGACGTACTCCGAGACGGTGCCGGTCACCGTCACCGCGTCACCGACCGCGACCTCGGGGGTGGAGCCGGTGAAGACGAAGACGCCCTCGCTGGTGGCCGGGTCGTCGTCCGGGCTGGGGTCCTGCATCCAGAAGCCCTTGGACGAGCCGTAGGCGCGCACACCGGTGACGATGCCGGGCACGTTGGTGACCTGCCGACCGGCGTAGGGCGACAGCCGGGTGGTGCCCTGGATGTCGTGGATACGCACGGAGACCGCGTGGGCGGGCGTGGTGAGCACGGTCGTCTGGGCGGCGAGGGTCGCACCGCAGACCGCGGCGACGGTCAGCGCGGCGAGACGCGCGGAAGACGCTCTGGGCACCTGGATTCCTCCGAGGACGTGACGAGGCACCGGGACGGGGTGGAGCGGACGGACGAACGCGCGGGCCGCGACCGGCGGTGCGGCGACGCGCGTGCACGAAAGGGGCGGGCGGCGACGGATGCCGCCCGCTGCTTCTACGCGCGTCAATCTCCAGTGTCTCCAGGGCAGTTGTCAAGGACGTCTCCGCGGAACGCACCGTGACCGGGAGATGAACCGGGCGGCATGGGTGGAAATCCGTCTAGGCTGAGCGGCCGGGGCACACGAGCCTCGACACCATGGGCGTCCGGCTTCCCGCGCCGGGTCCGCCGGCGCCCCGACCACCCCCGGGCCCTCGGGTCCCGGGCCGTCCCAGGTCCCCTCGGGACCGCCATCAGGAGAACCAGCCGATGTCCGACAGGTCCCCGTTGCCGCCGGTGCGTCCGGCTTCCGAGCCGCAGCTGGCGCGGGACGCCCTCACCACCTCGCTGCTGTCCCGCGCCGCCCGGCTCGCCCGCTGGGCCGGCCCCGGCACCCGGGTCGACGCCCAGGGTGCCCTGGTGGCCGAGCAGCTGCCCGCCGCCGCCGAAGAACTCGCCCTGACCGGGGACGACGCGACGGACGCGGCCGCCCGGGCGTGGCGGATCGCCCTGGACACCGGCCTGGTGGCAATCACCGACGAGGACCGGGGCACCGTCGCCGCCGGGCCGAACCTGCGCCTGCTCACCGGCGGCTCCCCGCAGGACGTGCTCACCGTGTGGCGGACGGCGCTGCAGACCGTGCTGGCCGAGGCGAGCGCGCCCGGCCCGGACGACCTGTACGACGAGCCCGGCCCCGCCTACTGGTCCACCCGCGGCCTGACCGCGCGCGCCCGGGCGGACTTCCTCGACCGGGTGCTGACCGAGCTGTACGCGCTCACCGCCGCCGAGGACGAGCCGTCCGGCGCACCGGTGCCGCTGCCCGCGCTCGCCGCGTCCGTGATCCGCCCCGGCGATCTGCGGCAGCCCTCCGACGCCGTCCTGGAACAAGTCTCCCAGGCGCTGCTGCGGCTCGACGGGCAGTTCCGGCTGCTGGAGCCGGCCGGGCTGGTGGAGTACCAACCGGTCGACACCACGGTGCTGACGGACGCCGCGACCGCGGACGCGGACACCGCCTTGTCGGACCCCGGGGACACGGCGGACCGGACCGCGGCGACCGGCCGCGGCGCCGCGCCCGTCGACGACACGGACGTCGCCCGCTACGGCATCGTGCGCCTCACCCCGCTCGGGGTGTACGGGCTGCGCGCCCGGCTGCTGGAGGCCGGGCACCGGGCGCCCGCGCTCGGCGACCTGGCCGACCAGGGCGCACACGCGCTGCTCGCCGGACTCGCCGGCTACCCGCCCGCCGCCGCCCACGCGGAGACCGAGCAGTGGCTGGCCCGCCGCGCCCCGGCCGACGCGGCACGGGACCTGCTGGCCGCCGCGCGCGGAGCCGACGCGGACGCCCCGCTGCGCCGGCTGCGCTGCCAGCAGGCACTGTCGCTGATCGGCACCGAGGCCGAGCCCGCGCTGCGCGAGGTGCTGGACGACGCCGAACTGGGCGGGCTGGCCCGGGTGTGGCTGACCGAGCGGGGCCTTCCCGACGTGCCGCCGCCGTCGCAGGAGCTGGTCTTCTGGCTCACCATCGACACCGTGGCCGCACAGCTGGCGGCCGACAGCGACGTCGACGAACTGCACGCCCTGGTACAGGGACTGGCCGAGCAGCACAGCGGGTTCTTCTCCGCGGCCTGGCGGGTGGACCACCCGCAGACCGCACAGGTCCTGGAGGCGGTGGGACGGCTGCACCCGGACCGCCGGATCGCCAAGCAGGCGCGCACCGCGGCCTTCAAGGCCCGCTCCGCTCACGGGAGGTGACGCCCCGGCTGCTGTCTCCTCGCGGGTGCTCCACCGGCCGCCGGGTGCCTCCTCGTGCTGCTCCGCCGGCCGCCGGGACGGTGCCGTCGGATTCACCGAGGCGGCACCCGCTCGGCCGGCCGGAGTTCAACCGCCGTTCAGACACGGCCGCGACGGTTGCGCGGGGATTGAGGTACGCCACCCACGGCACCGACACCGTCACAGGAGACAGCATGTCGCTCACCCGCAGGGACTTCGCCAGGACGTCCGCGCTCACCGGCGCCGGGATCGCCCTGGCCGGCAGCGTAGGCGCCCTCGCCACCGCGCCGAACGCCCTCGCCGCCACCGACGGCGCCACGGCCGCCGCGCGAGGACTAGACGACGGCCCCGAGGTCGGCTACGGCCCGCTGCTGCCCGACCCGGACGGCATTCTGGCCCTGCCGGCCGGCTTCTCCTACCGCATCGTCACCTACAGCGGCCGGACCCGGCTGGAGTCCGGCGAGTTCACGCCCTCGAACCACGACGGCACCGCCGCCTTCACCGGCCCGCGCGGCGCCACCCTCCTCGTCAACAACCACGAACTCGGCGGCCCCCGCGCCGACTGGGACCACCCGGTGCCGACGCCCGAGGGCCTGGTCTACGACCCGGCCGCCGCCGGCGGCTGCACGGTCGTCGAGGTGCGCGGCGACCAGGTCGCCGAGTGGGTCGGCATCGCCGGCACCTCCACCAACTGCGCCGGTGGCCGCACCCCCTGGGGCACCTGGCTGACCTGCGAGGAGACCGAGGACAAGGCCGGCCAGAACGGCATGACCAAGGACCACGGCTACGTCTTCGAGGTCGACCCGCAGGACCGCCGGGCCAACCGCGACCCCGAGCCGGTCAAGGCGCTGGGCCGGTACGCCCACGAGGCCGTCGTCGTGGACCCCAGGCGCGGCCACCTCTACCTCACCGAGGACGCCTCGAACCCCAACGGCCTGCTGTACCGCTGGACCCCGCCGCACGGCTTCCGGCACGGCCGCGGCCGGCTGCGCACCCTCGCCGACGACGCGGGCGTGCTGGAGGCGTTCCGGTGCTTCGACTCCCGCGGCCGCTTCGTCGACGACCTGTCCCGGGCCACCAGAACGGGCACCGTCTACGGTGTCGACTGGGTCGCGGTGCCCGACCGCGACGCCCGGGAGGTCTCCGTCCGCAAGCAGTTCACCGACGGCCAGGTCACCCGCGCCCGCAAGCTGGAGGGCATGTGGTGGGCCGACGGCGGTGCCTACATCGTCTCCTCCTACGCCCGTCAGGAGAGCCCCGGCCGGCACGACGGCCAGGTCTGGTTCTACGACCCGTCCCGTCGCACCCTGACCCTGAAGGTGCTGCTCGGCATCAACCCGGACCCGGACGAGGACGGCGCCTTCGACGGCCCCGACAACATCACCGTCTCCCCGTACGGCGGGCTGATCATCGCCGAGGACGGCGAGGGCGTCCAGCACCTGTTCGGCGCCACGGAGAGCGGCCGCACCTACCCCATCGCCCGCAACGAGGTGAACATCGGCACCGAAGAGAAACCGGAGTACAGCGAGTTCACCGGCGTCACCTTCTCCCCGGACGGCCGGACCCTGTTCGCCAACATCCAGCAGCCGGGCATCATGCTGGCCATCACCGGGCCCTGGAAGCGGCAGCGCCGGTGAGACCGGGCGCCGCCCGCGCCCCCGGTGCCCGGCGGGCCGGTGGCGTGCGGGCGGCGCCCGTTAGCATGGGCGGACGGCCTCCAGCGGCAAGGAGTAGGTGGATGACGCAGGTCAGGCCCATGCGTGCGGACGCCCGGCGCAATTACGAGCGTCTGCTGAAGGCGGCCGCCGAGGCCTTCGCCGAGCACGGGGAGAACGCGTCGCTCGACGACATCGCCAAGCGGGCCGGCGTCGGACCCGGCACCCTCTACCGGCACTTCCCCAACCGCCGGGCCCTGCTGGAGGCGGCCTATCTCGACCGCATCGAGGCCATCGCCGCCCGCGCCGGCGAACTGGCGGACAGCCTTCCGCCGGGCGAGGCCCTGCGAGCGTGGCTGTACGAACTGTGCGTGGGCTCCCTGCAGGTGCGCGGGCTGAAGGCGCTGCTCGGATCGGCCGTCGCGGACGGCTCGCCGGGCGCGGGCACCGCCTGCGCCGCCTGTGTCCGGGGCGCCGCGGCCCGGCTGGTGGAGGCGGCCCGGCGCGACGGCGCCCTGCGCCCCGACGTCGAACCGGTCGATCTGCTGCGCCTGGCCCACGGTGTGGCGACGGCCGCCGAACTCGCGGACGAGGCGGGCGGCCGCATCCGCCGCTATCTGACCCTGCTGATGGAGGGGCTGGAACCGGCGGCGGCGCCCTGCGACTGAGGGCGCACGCTCCCCGCTGCCGTGCGCCCGGCTACAGCGCCTGCGCTGCCGGCTTCACCATGTTCCGCACCGTGCGGGCCTTGACGAACCGGCCCATCGCGGTCATCTCCCACTCGCCGGAGAACTGCCGGATGAGCTTGGCCATCATCACACCGGTCTGCGGTTCGGCGTGGGTGAGGTCGAAGCGGACCAGCTCCTCGCCGGTGACGCCGTCGAACAGCCGGCAGTAGGCCTTGGAGACCTCGGTGAACTTCTGGCCGGAGAAGGAGTTCACGGTGAACACCAGGCCGGTCACCTCCTGCGGGAGGCGGCCGAGGTCCACGGTGATCACCTCGTCGTCGCCGGAGCCCTCGCCGGTGAGGTTGTCACCGGAGTGCTGGATCGCGCCGTTGAGGATGGTCAGCTTGCCGAAGTAGCAGCTGTCGATGTGGTTGCGCTGCGGGCCGTAGGCGATGACGGAGGCGTCCAGGTCGATGTCGGCGCCGCGGAACGCCGGCTCCCAACCGAGCCCCATCCGCACCTGGGACAGCAGCGGGCGGCCGCCCTTGACCAGGGAGACCGTCTGGTTCTTCTGCAGGCTCACCCGGCCCTTGTCCAGGTTCACCTTGCCGGTGCCGGGGGCGGGAGCGGCGGCCTGCGGGGCCGGGGGAGCGGCCGGCGCGGGCGGTGCCACCGGCGCCTGCATCGCGGGCGGCGGCGGAGCCACCGGCTGGGGCGGGGCCACCGGCTGCGGAGGCGTCACCGGCTGGGGCGGCGTGGCCGACTGCGCCGGGGCGGCCGGTGCGGAGGCCGGTTCGTCCACGGTGACACCGAAGTCGGTGGCGATCCCGGCCAGCCCGTTGGCGTACCCCTGGCCGACGGCCCGCGCCTTCCACTGGCCGTTGCGCCGGTAGATCTCCATGACCAGCAGCGCCGTCTCCGGACCGAGCTGCGGCGGTGTGAACGTGGCCAGGACCGAGCCGTCGTCGGCGTTGCGCACGGTCGCCGTGGGCTCGATGCCCTGGAAGGTCTGCCCGGCGGCGTCCGGGCTGGCGGTGACCACGATCTTCTCGATGTCCGCCGGCACCGCGGCCGTGTCCACGGTGATCGTGTCCGGGGCCGTGCCGCCGCCCGAGCGGTAGGTCACGCCCGGGCCGGTGGGCTGGTTGTAGAAGATGAAGTCGTCGTCGGAGCGCACCTTGCCGTCGGCGGTGAGCAGCAGGCCCGACACGTCGAGCCGCACCGGGGCCGCGACGTCCACCGCCACGCGCACGGCGGAGAGAGGCATGTTCGAGCCGGGGGTCATAGCTGTCATGTGAGGCCCAACGAACGGGGGCGCTTTACCGTTCCCTTACCTGCCGAACGAGTGAAGCGCCCCCAGCCGCGGTCGTGCGTCTCTACGGCACCACGACGATCTTCCGCCCCACGCCCGCCGCGAACTGGGCAAGGGCCTCGGGGTAGTTGTCGAGCGGGATGCGGTCGCTGATGAACACCTCCGGGTCCAGCACCCCGTTCGCGAACAGCTCGGCCGCCCGCTCGTAGCTGTGCAGGACCGCCATGGACCCGGTGATGGTGATCTCCTGGTTGTAGATGCGGTACGGGTCGATCTCGACCCGGGTGGCGTAGTCCGCCACGCCGAACTGCAGGAAGGTGCCCGCCTTGGCGACGCGGTTCAGGCCGTCCTGGATCGCCGCCGCGTTGCCGGTGGCGTCGATCACCACGTCCCAGCCCTGCGGCCGGTCCAGTTCGTCCGCGTTCGCCGCACAGGCCGACACGCCCAGCTGCCGTGCCGTCTCCAGCCGCGCCGGGTTGATGTCCACCACGTCCACGCTCGCCGCGCCGGTGCGCTTGGCCAGCTCCAGCATCATCAGGCCCATGGTGCCCGAGCCGTAGATCAGCACATGGGCGCCCAGGCGGGACCGCAGCACGTCGTAGCCGCGGACCGCGCAGGACAGCGGCTCGATCAGCGCTGCGTCCTGGGTGCGCACGTGGTCGGGCAGTTTGACGCAGTTGGCCACCGGGGCGACGGTGTACCGGGCCGCGCCGCCCGCCGTGGTGACGCCGATCGCGGCCCACCGCTCGCACAGGTTGCCGTGGCCGGTGCGGCAGTAGCGGCACTCGTGGCAGTGCAGGGACGGGTCCACCGCCACCCGGTCGCCGACCGCGACCTCGGTGACCTGGGTGCCGACGCCGACCACCTCACCGGCGAACTCGTGCCCCGGCACGATCGGCAGCTTCGGCGCGAACTCCCCCTGCAGGATGTGCAGGTCCGTCCCGCACAGTCCGCAGGCCGCGACCTCGACGACGACCTCGCGCGGTCCGGGCGTCGGGTCCGGGACATCGGTGACGACGGCACGGCCCACGGACTCGATGACGGCGGCCTTCATTTCACGGCTCCCAACGACAGGCCCTGGACCAGCTTGTCCTGGGCGGCGAACCCCGCGGCGAGCACCGGCAGGGAGATGACGAGCGACGCGGCGCACACCTTGGCCAGGAACAGGCCCTGGCTGGTGATGAAGCCGGTCAGGAAGACCGGGGCGGTCTCGGCGACCACGCCGGTCAGGACCCGGGCGAACAGCAGCTCGTTCCAGCTGAAGATGAAGCAGATCAGGGCGGTGGCGGCGATGCCGGGCAGGGCGATCGGGGCGACCACGCGGGCCAGGATCACCGGCAGCCGGGCCCCGTCCACCCGGGCCGCCTCGATGACCGCCACCGGGACCTCGGCGAGGAAGGACTGCATCATCCACACCGCGATCGGCAGGTTCATGGAGGTGTAGAGGACGACCAGCAGCCAGATGTTGTCGAGCAGCCCGGCGTTCTTGGCGAACAGATAGATCGGCAGCAGGCCCGCGACCGCCGGCAGCATCTTCGTGGACAGGAAGAAGAACAGCACGTCCGTCCACTTCTTCACCGGACGGATCGACAGCGCGTACGCCGCGGGCAGCGCCAGCAGCAGCACGAGCAGGGTGGAGACCACCGACGCCACCGCCGAGTTGATCAGCGCGGGCCAGGGGCTGGCCCCGCCGTCGGTGCCGAAGAACTCGCGGTAGCCGTCCAGGGTGAGCGGCGCCGTGAAGGACGGCGGGTTGGTGGCGGCGTCCGCCTCGGAGTGGAAGGACGTCAGGGCCATCCAGGCGATGGGCAGGAAGAAGACGATGCCGGCCAGCCAGGCCAGCAGACCCAGCCCGTGGCGTCGGACGGCGCTCGGCGCGGCGCTCATGCGCGGGACACCTCCTCGCGGAACAGGGACGACACCACGCGCAGGGCGAAGGTCGCGATGACGATCGAGCCGATGACGACCAGGACGCCCGCGGCGGAGGCGAGGCCGTTCTCATGGGCCTGGTAGAAGCTCTGGTAGACGGTGTACGGCAGGTTCGCCGTGCCCAGCCCGCCGGAGGTGATGGTGAACACCGCGTCGAAGTTCTGCACGATGTAGATCGAGCCGAGCAGGGCCCCCAGCTCCAGGTAGCGACGCAGATGCGGCAGGGTGAGGTGGACGAAGATCTGCCAGGTGCCGGCTCCGTCCACCCGGGCCGCCTCGATCTGCTCCGGGTCCCGGCTCTGCAGCCCGGCCAGCAGGATCAGCATCATGAACGGCGTCCACTGCCACACCAGCGAGGCCTCGACGGCGAGCAGCGGCATGTCGGACACCCAGTCCGGCTGCGGACCGCCCACGTAGTGCAGCAGACCGTTGAACAGGCCGTACTCCGGGTTGTACAGCACGTGCTTCCACAGCAGCGCGGCGGCCACCGGGACGACGAGGAACGGCGCGATCAGCAGGGTGCGCACCAGGCCCCGGCCGCGGAACGGCCGGTCCAGCAGCAGCGCCAGCACCAGCCCGAGCACCAGGCTGGCCAGCACCACCGCGACCGTCAGCAGCACCGTCGTCCACACCGAGTGGCGCAGGGCGCCGTCGGTGAGGACCTGGCGGTAGTTGTCCAGGCCGGTGAAGTGCCGCGCCTTGGGATACAGCGCGTTCCAGTCGAAGAAGGAGATCACCAGCGTGGCCACGAACGGCAGCTGGGTCACGACGATCATGAAGACGAGCGCGGGTAGCAGCGGGGCCCGGGTGACCCAGGCGCGCAGCCGGGCGGAGGGCTGCCGCGTCCCGCTCGGGGCGGATGCGGCCACGGGGGCCGTGGTCGTGGCGGTCATCGTCCCTCGTACTCCTTGGAGATCTTCGCGGCGAGCTTCTGGGACTTCTTCAGGGCCGTCTCGACGGACTGGCGTCCGGCGATGGCCGCGCTGATCTCCTGGGAGACCTTGGTGCCGAGATCGGTGAACTCGGGGATGTCGACGAACTGGATGCCGGGCGCGGGTCGCGGCTGCACGCCGGGGTCGTTGGGCCGGGCGCTCGCGATGGCCTGTTTCGTCTGTTCCTGGAAGGCGGCCGCCTCCTTGCGGTAGGCCGGGTTGTCGTACGTCGAGGCGCGCTTGCCCGCGGGCACGTCGGACCAGCCGAACTCCTCGCCGACCAGCTCCTCGTACTCCTTGCTCGACGCCCAGGAGACGAACGTCCAGGCCTTGTCCGCGTTGCGGGAGGCCTTCTGGATGCCCCAGGCCCAGGTGTACAGCCAGCCGGAGGACTCGGTGCGCTCCACCGGGGCCGGCACGTAGCCGATCTTCCCCTTCACCGGGGAGCCCTTGGCCTCCAGGGAACCGGCCGCGCTGGTGGCGTCGTACCACATGGCGACCTTGCCCTGGGTCAGGTTGTTCAGGCACTCGGCGAACCCGGACTGGGCGGCACCGGACTCGCCGTGCGCCCGGACCAGGTCCACGTAGAACTTCGTCGCCCTGACGAACTCGGGGGAGTCCAGGTGCGCCTTCCAGTCCTTGTCGAACCAGGTGCCGCCGAAGGTGTTGACCACCGTGGTCAGCGGGGCCATCAGCTCGCCCCAGCCGGGCAGGCCGCGCAGGCAGATGCCGCGCATGCCGGGCCGGGCACCGTCCACCTTCGCGGCCAGGTCCGCCACCTGCTGCCAGGTGGGGTGGGCGGGCATGGTCAGGCCCTTCGCCGCGAACACGTCCTTGCGGTACATGAGGAACGACGACTCGCCGTAGAACGGCTCGCCGTACAGCTTGCCGTCGTCGCCGGTCAGCGACTCGCGCATCGGCTCCAGCACGTCCTGCTGGTCGAAGTCCTTGTCCTCGGCGACGTAGTCGTCCAGCGGGTGCAGCCAGCCGTTGCGGGCGTAGATCGGTATCTCGTAGTTGGACAGCGTGGCCACGTCGTACTGGCCGGCCTGGTTGGCGAAGTCCTGACTGATCTTGTCGCGGACGTCGTTCTCCGGCAGCACGGTGAAGTTCACCTTGATGCCGGTCTCCTTGGTGAAGTGCGCGGCGGTGAGCTTCTGCAGTTCGACCATCTGCGGGTTGTTCACCATCAGGACGTTGATGGAGTCACCGCCGGACCCTGCCCCGCCCGCTCCGACCCAGCAGCCGGAGAGCAGCGGGGCGAGCAGCGTCCCTGCGGCGGCCAGCGCGAGTGTGGCTCGCGGTGGCCGCCGTCGGCTCTGGGTTCGCATGGATCGCTCCTGGACGTAAGGGGATGAAGAAATACTTAAGTGATGAATCAGAGCTGTAAAGAGACAAAAGGAGATAGGAAAGGTGTCACCTCGCGTGCCGTGTGCTTCCGGGCGGCGGCTCAGACCCGGACGACCTGGGGGCCCAGCAGGGCGTAGCGGTGGGCCTCGGACGCCGGCAGCAGGGTGCCGGTCACGATCGCCTCCAGCGCGCCGACCTCCGCGAACCGGCAGAAGCTGACCGCGCCGAACTTGGTGTGCGCCCCGACGAACACCGTGCGCCGCGCCACCCGCATCGCCTGCGCCTTCACCTCGCTGACCGCGGGATCCGGCGTGGTCAGGCCGTGCTCGCGGGAGATGCCGTTGGCGCCGATGTAGGCCAGGTCGATGACGAAGCCGGCCAGCATCTTCGTCGTCCAGTGGTCCACGGTGGCGAGCGTGCCCGCACGGACCCGCCCGCCCAGCAGCAGCACCGATGTGTTCTCCGCCCCGGCGAGCACCCCCGCGACCGGCAGGGACGCCGTGACCACGGTCAACGGCCGGTCCTTCGGCAGCGCCTCCGCGATCAGCTGCGGCGTGAATCCCTCGTCCACGAACACCGTCTCGGCGTCCCCGAGCAGATCCGCCGCTGCGGCCGCGATCCTGCGCTTCTCGGGGACATGGCTGGTGGCTCGGAAGGCGAGCGTGGTCTCGAAAGAGGCGCTCTCCACCGGGTAGGCCCCGCCGTGGGTACGGCGGACCAGCCCGTGGTCCTCGAGGGCGCGCAGGTCCCTGCGCACGGTCTCCTTCGCCACCCCGAGCTCGGCGGCAAGTGTCGTGACGTCGACCTGGCCGGTGGCCCGGGCGATCCGGACGATCTCCCGCTGGCGTTCCTCCGCCCCTCGCGCGCCCATGGCCGACACCTGCCCTTCAAGCCTCATTGCCCGTTCGGACTCCCGGGGGACAGTTCTACTGTGCGCACGCGCCGCTGACCAGGCCTGTTGCCCGGCGGATACTGCCCGGATACGCCCGTTTGCCGTGCGCTGTGCCCGCCTCGGACCTGCGGGGCTGTGACCGCGACGGAGAGGAACAGGCCCCGCAGATGCCCGTTCACGGCGCCGACCTGCCCGTTCGCTGCCCGTCCTGCCCCGCAAACGACAGTTTTCCGCCGACCTTCGAACGCGTGGGGCGGGCTGTGGGTTCCGTGGGGTGCGGGTTCTGCGGGCCGACGTCTTCGGGCTGCGGGTTCGGCGGGCTGCCGGGCCCCATGCCGGGTCATGCGTGACGGAGGGTGCACGCTGAGACCGGTGTCGGCCGGCAGCCGTTCGAGGGCGCCACGAACTCGGCGATCACTGGGTGGATTCTCTCCAGACGTACTGGCTCGAGCGGTCTGGCCCTGTGGATGCCCGATTCGGCTGAGGGGCCGTTCTGTTGTTGCGGGGACAGGCAACCGGCGGCGGGACCGCGAGTGCCGGATGATGCGGCACCCGTGGTCCCCGCCCGTCCGTCGCTCGGCGTGCGCCCGCGTGTTCAGTACGGCCAGATCGGCGGGTCCGTCACGAAGTGGCCGCCCAGGGTGGCGTGGGCGGGGTCGGCCGGGTCGAGTTCGCCCTGTTCGGCGATGAGCTTGGCGGCGTACGGCTCGGAGTCGTCCTGGGGTTCGTAGCCCAGGGCCCGTGCGGTCGACAGGTCCCACCACAGGCGGGTGTTGGCGGAGGAGCCGTAGACGACGGTGTGGCCGACGTTCTCGGCGGTCAGGGCGGCGTGGAAGAGGCGGGCGCCGTCGGCGGGGCTCATCCAGATCGACAGCATGCGCACGCTGGTCGGTTCGGGGAAGCAGGAGCCGATGCGCACGGAGACGGTCTCGATGCCGTGCTTGTCCCAGTAGAGCTGGGCGAGATCCTCGCCGAAGGACTTCGACAGGCCGTAGAAGGTGTCGGGGCGGCGCGGGGTGTCGATGGGGATGAGCGGGTCGTCGCCCTGGGGGCGGGGGGTGTAGCCGACGGCGTGGTTGGAGGAGGCGAACACGATCCGGCGTACGCCCTCTTCGCGGGCCGCCTCGTACAGGTGGTAGGTGCCCTCGATGTTGGACTTGAGGATCTTCTCGAACGGGGCTTCCAGGGAGATGCCGGCCAGGTGGACGATCGCGTCGACGCCCCGGACGGCCTCCCGCAGGGCCTGTGTGTCGCACAGGTCGGCGGTGATCGCGTCCGGCTCGTCCTCGATGGGGCGGACGTCGAACAGGCGCAGGGTGTAGCCGTACTCGGGCAGCAGGCCGCGCATCAGGGTGCCGAGCCCTCCGGCGGCGCCGGTGAGCAGAACGGTGCGGGGTGCGGGCATCTGCGGATCTCCTTGTCCTGGGGTTCGTCCCGTCGCGGCGGACACGGCCCGGGGGTGTTGGGGGTGTTGGGATTTTCTGCGTCGTGGACGCCATTCACATGCGTGGACACGCTAGGAGGGGGCTCCTGGTGCGTCAAGGGTGACGTGGGGAGGGGTGCGCGGGTGTCGGCGTGGTGTGCGGAGGGTGGTGTGGGTCGGTGACGGGGCGGCTCTCGGGTGCGAGTGCGTGCTTGACCGGCGGCGAGCGGTCGCCGTAGCGTGGGATTGTTCATGAATATGGACGTCAATCATAAACGTGAGCGCTGTACCGTGAGCGCCTGCTTCAGGGAGAGCCCGTGACGTCAGCCCCACTCGCCGAACGCCTGCGTGTCCCCAGCGGGCCGCTGTTCTTCCCGGTCACCGCCTACGGCCCCGACGGGGGGCTCGACCTGGACGTCTACCGCACCCATGTGCGGCGCGGTGTCGAGGCAGGTGCCGCCGCGGTGTTCGCCTGCTGCGGCACCGGGGAGTTCCACGCGCTGACGCCGGAGGAGTTCCAGGAGTGCGTGCGCGCCGCCGTCGAGGTGGCCGACGGCCGGGTGCCGGTCGTCGCGGGCGCCGGATACGGCACCGCGCTCGCCGTGCGCTACGCCCGCCTCGCCGCGGACGCCGGCGCGGACGGGCTGCTGGCCATGCCGCCCTACCTCGTCGTCGCCGGCCAGGAGGGACTACTGCGCCATTACCGTCAGGTGGCGGCCGCGACCGAGCTGCCGGTCGTCGTCTACCAGCGCGACAACGTCGTCCTCACCCCGGGCACCGTGGCCGAACTCGCCCGCACCGACGGCATCATCGGCCTCAAGGACGGCATCGGCGACCTGGACCTGATGCAGCGCATCGTCAGCGCCGTGCGCACCGAGGCCCCCGGTGACTTCCTGTACTTCAACGGCCTGCCCACCGCCGAGCAGACCCAGCTCGCCTACCGGGGGCTGGGCATCACCCTGTACTCGTCCGCCGTCTTCTGCTTCGCCCCCGAGATCGCCCTCGCCTTCCACGCCGCGCTGCGCGAGGGCGACGACGCCACCGTGCACCGCCTCCTCGACGGCTTCTACCGGCCGTTCGTCGAACTGCGCGCCCAGGCCAAGGGGTACGCCGTCTCCCTGGTCAAGGCGGGCGTACGGCTGCGCGGACTCGACGTGGGCGAGGTGCGGCCCCCGCTGCAGGAGCCGGCGAAGGAGCATGTCGAGCAGCTCGCCCGGCTCATCGACCAGGGGTGTGCGCTGCTGGAGCAGGGCGGCCAGGGCGGCCAGGGCGGCCAGGGCGGCCAGGGCGACGGGGAAGGAGTCGGTGCGTGAAGGCCTCCGCGTTCGTCTATCCCTGGGACGTCGTCGGGGACGGCGAGGCAGCCGCCCGGATCGCCGCGCTCGGCGTGGAGCAGGTGACGCTGGCCGCCGCCTACCACTCCACCCGTGCGCTGACCCCGCGTCACCCGCGCCACCGCGTGGTCACCGCCGAGCACGCGGCGGTGCTCTACCCGCCGGACGCCGCCCGCTGGGAGGGCCGGGACCTGCGCCCGTACCCGGCCGGGGACTGGGCGCCCGGCGACGCCTGGGGCGAGGCGGCGCACGCCCTGTCCCAGGCCGGGCTGGAGGTGCACACCTGGGTCGTGCTCGCCCACAACTCCCGGCTGGGCGCCGAGCATCCGCACACCTCGGTGGTGAACGCCTACGGCGACCGCTACCCGTGGGCGCCGTGCATCGCCCAGCCCGCCACCCGCGCCTACGTGACCGAACTGGCCGCCGAGGCCGCCGTACGGCCCGGCGCGCGCGGCACCGAACTGGAGTCGCTCGGCTGGTACGGCCTCGCTCATCTGCACGCCCACGACAAGACCGGCGGGGTCCCGCTCGGCGACGCCGGGCAGTACCTGATGTCGCTGTGCTTCTGCCCGGCCTGCCGGGAGGGGTACGGGCGGCACGGGCTGGACGCGGACGAACTGGCCACGGCGGTGAGGGCGGCGCTGGAGCCGGTGTGGCGCGGTGAGGCGCGCGACGAGGGCTGGGCGGACGTCGAGAAGCTGCTCGGAGCTGAGGTGGCCGCCGCCACTCGTGCCTACCGGGAGGAGACGGCCCGCACCTTGCAGGAGGAGGCGGTGGCCGCGGTCCGGGCCGCCGCGCCCGACGGCTTCCAGGTGCTGCTGCACGCCGACCCGGTCTCCTACCACTGCGGCGCCAACGCGGGCGTCGACCCGGCGCACATCCTGTCGGTGGCGGACGGGGTGGTGGTGCCGAGCACGGGCGGCGCCGGACCGATCGGGCCGTTCGCGGAGCAGGGGCGCGCCGGCGCGGTCCTCGCCGCCAATGTCACGGTCGTCGGCGGGATGGGCGGCAGCCCGCACACCCTGGCCCGGGACGCTGCCCGCGCCCGCGACCTGGGGGCGAACGAACTGAGGCTGTATCACGCCGGGTTGGCGTCCGACGCCGACCTGGCGGCGGTGAGGTCGGCGCTCGCCGACCTCTGAACCACACCGCCGTCCACGCCGGCACCCCTCCGAGCAGCTCGAGCAGCATCCGCACCTGGACGGCCTCGAGGAGCTGCGCGCGGCCGACGGCTCCGCCAACAACGTCACCGTCGTCAAGGAGGCCCTCGCTGCGCTCGGCCTGTGCCGGCGGGACGTGCGCCCGCCGAGCACACCGCTGCCGGATGTAGGAACGCGCCGAGGCCGCCGCCATCGCGAAGGAGTGGTCGACATGACCGCACGCAAGCGTCCCGAGGAGCTGCGCAACCCTGCGCGAGCAGCTCGTCGGCGCCCGGGTCCACCACGACGACGTGATCCGGCCCCGCGAGAACCAGGTCGCCCCCGAGGGCGGAGTCGCGGTGCTGCGCGGCAACCTCTGCCCCGACGGCGCCGTCATCCAGCACATCGGCGCCGAGCCCCGGCTGCTGCACCACACCGGCCCCGCGGTCGTCTTCGACGACTACCGGACCATGCAGCGCACCATCGACGACCCGTCCCTCGGCATCACCGCCGACAGCGTCCTGGTGCTGCGCAACTCCGGCCCGCTCGGCGGCCCCGGCATGCCCGAGTACGGCATGCTGCCGATCCCCGAGTACCTGCTCAAGCAGGGGGTGCGGGACATGGTCCGGATCTCCGACTCCCGGATGAGCGGCACCAGTTACGGCACCTGTGTGCTGCACGTGGCCCCCGAGTCCGCCGTCGGCGGCCCGTAGCGAGCGCTTCCTGCGCGCTGCCTCTCTCTCCCCCGCACCCTTTCGGGCTCTCCCCGCACCCCTCGGACCCCGCCCCCGGTGAACGGAGAACAGACGTGGTGATGGTCGCCGACACCACGGACCTGTCCGCCTCCCACCGCCGGTACGTCACGCAGTGCTACGCCGAGGGCGACGTGGACGTCGTCTTCGGCCGGGCCACGGCGGTGTTCGAGGACTGCCGCTTCCACACCCTGACCCGCACCGACCTGGCCCCGGCTCTCTAGCTTCGTCTTCGCACCCTCCACGGCCCCCGCGGGCCCCTGGTCACCCGGCTGACCGCCGCCCAGGCCGCCTCGGCGGCCCGTGAGGCGTACCCGGGCGACTGGGCGCCGTGGCGGTCGACGCCGTGGCGGTCCCGGTGAGCGGTGCGTGACCATGACGCACCATCAGGTATCGATCGGGCAACGGGCCTCGCGCAGGCGGGACGACGCGCGTAGAAACCTCCTCATGAACAAGCCACTTCGGATCGCCGCGATCGCCGCCGCCTGCGCCGTGGCCTCCGCCACTGTGTACGGCGCCGGTGTCGCCGGCGCCGGGCAGTCCACCGCGAACTCCACCCACGAGCCCTACAACATCGGGCTGCTCACCCGGGACATCGACACCTACTACGGCACCACCCAGGACGCCGACGGCGTCTACCAGGCGTCCCCGGACAGCCCCTACGCCAAGGACCTGGCGCGCATCGACGCCGACGCCAAGCGGTACATCGACCAGGTGGCCCGCAAGGCGCAGCACGACAAGCACGGCAAGAAGCCCGCGGTCGTCTTCGACATCGACGACACCCTGCTGCTCAGCCTGGACTACGAGAAGAAGAACAACTACGGCTACGACAGCGCCACCTGGGCCGCCTACGTCGACAAGGCCGACCGCCCGGAGGTCTTCGGCAGCCCCGAGCTGGTCCGGTACGCGGCGAAGAAGGGCGTGACCGTCTTCTACAACTCCGGTCTGAGCGAGGCCCAGCGCACGGCCGCCGTGACCAACCTGAAGAAGGTCGGCGCCGATGTGAACCTGGACGCCGAGCACATGTTCCTCAAGGACACGGCGAACCCGCCGGCCTACCTGAGCCACTGCGCGACCCCGGGCGCCTGGAAGTGCACCACCGTGCAGTTCAAGTCCGCGACCCGCAAGCACATCGAGGACCTCGGGTACGACATCGTCGCCAACTTCGGCGACCAGTACTCCGACCTCGAGGGCGGGTACGCCGACCGCACCTACAAGCTGCCGAACCCGACGTACTTCGTCGACTGAGCGGCGACCGAGCTGCCGCCGGCGTGACGGCCGGCCGCCGAGACCGCAGCACCTGCGCTGCCGTCCGGTGGCCGGCCGGTCCTTTTTCCTCCGTTCTCCTGCGCGCCGGGCACGGCTGTGCGCCGGGCACGTCCGCTCGCCGGGCACGGCTGTGCGCCGAGCGCGGCCTTCGTCATGGCGCGGGCCACCGGGCCCGCCCGGCCGTTGCCGCTGGCCTCACAGCCGGCGGGTGGCGAGGGTGAGACGGTCGCGGGCGTCGAACAGGGCGTCCTTGACCAGCTGTTCGTGGGCCGGGGTGAGGCGGGCCACCGGGATGGAGCAGCTGATGGCGTCCCGGGCCGGGGTGCGGTAGGGGATGGCCACGCCGAAGCAGCGCAGGCCGAGGGTGTTCTCCTCGCGGTCCACGGCGTAGCCCTGCTCGCGGATCTGGTGCAGCTCGGCGATGAGCTTCTCGCGGTCGGTGATGGTGTTCTCGGTCAGTGCGGGCAGGGTCTCCGGGAGCATCGTGCGCACCTGCTCGTCGCTGTAGGTGGCGAGGATCGCCTTGCCCAGGGACGTGGAGTGCGCGGGCAGCCGGCGGCCGACCCGGGTGAAGGGGCGCAGGTAGTGCTGGGACTGCCGGGTGGCCAGATAGACGACGTTGGTGCCGTCCAGACGCGCGAGGTGGATGGTCTCGGTGGTGTCGTCGGAGAGGCGGTCCAGGGTGGGCCGGGCCGCGGCGACGACCTCGTCGCCGTCGATGTAG
Organism: Streptomyces thermoviolaceus; assembly: GCF_045209695.1. Taxonomy (NCBI): domain Bacteria; kingdom Bacillati; phylum Actinomycetota; class Actinomycetes; order Kitasatosporales; family Streptomycetaceae; genus Streptomyces; species Streptomyces thermoviolaceus. The sequence goes on from NZ_CP109280.1 coordinate 4,774,483, forward strand.
GAGGTGCCGACGAGCAGGGCCCGCACGCCGATGCCGTACCGGGTGCCGGTCGCGTCGGTCTCCACCCAGCCCAGGTCCACCAGCGTGCGCAGCAGCATGTACAGGCTGGACTTGGGGTAGCCGAGAGCCTCCTGCACCGCGGCGAGCGAGTGCATGCCGGGCCGGCCGGCGAAGTACTCCAGCAACTCCACGGTCCTGACCGCGGACTTGACCTGTGTTCCGCCGCTGCCTGTCTCACCTGCCGGCATCGCCCCGGCCCCCTTCGTTCGACGAGAAGCTGACGTTATAGTCTCCAGGACACATTCATCATCCGGGACAGCGTTCAGTATATCGAACACTGTCGAGGGTGACGCACCGACCGGCCGACATGACCCACGCACGCGCGGCGCGCGTACGGGCCGCACCCGTACGGCGCGGCTGAAGCGGCACGACTTCTGGAGGGACCCGCGGTGGCAGCAGCACCAGTCTGGAGTGTCGACCCCCGCACCGGGAAGCAGCGGGAGCAGGTTGCGGCCGAGGCCACAGCACGGGACGTGGACGCCGCCGTCCGCGCCGCGCACGACGCGCGCGGCGCGCTGGCCGACCGCACCGTCCGCGCGGCATTCCTGCGTACCGCCGCCGACCGGCTGCAGGAGGCCGCGGACCGGCTCGTGGCGACCGCCGACGCCGAGAGCGCGCTCGGCCTGCCCCGGCTCACCGGCGAACTGGCCCGGACCTGCTACCAGCTGCGGGCCTTCGCGGACATCGTCGACGAGGGCGCCTTCCTCGGCGTGATCATCAACCACCCCGACGACACCGCCACCCCGCCGATCCCGGACCTGCGCCGCTACAAGGTGCCGCTCGGCGTGGTCGCCGTCTACTCCGCCTCCAACTTCCCCTTCGCCTTCTCCGTCGCCGGCGGCGACACCGCCAGCGCGCTGGCCGCCGGCTGCCCGGTCGTGGTCAAGGCCCACCCCGACCACCCGGCGCTGTCCGAGCAGGTCGCCGCGGTGCTGCGTGAGGCCGCCGCCGAGCACGGCATGCCCCCCGGCGTCCTCGGACTGGTCCACGGCTTCGACGCGGGCATCGAACTGATCAAGCACCCGCTGATCGCCGCCGCCGGGTTCACCGGCTCCGTACGCGGCGGCCGGGCCCTGTTCGACGCCGCCGCCGCCCGCCCGGTGCCCATCCCCTTCCACGGTGAGCTGGGCTCCCTGAACCCGGTGCTCGTCACCGAGGCCGCGGCCGCCGAGCGGGCGGAGGAGATCGGCGCCGGGCTCGCCGGCTCGATGACGCTCGGCGTGGGCCAGTTCTGCGTCAAGCCCGGCCTGGTCCTCGTCCCGGCCGGCGCGGCCGGCGACAGCCTGGTCAAGGCCCTGGCCGACGCCGTCGGCGGCACCGCACCGGGCGTTCTGCTCGACCACCGCATCCGGGACAGCTTCCTCGCCGGCGTCACCGAGCGCACCGCACTGCCGGACGTGGAGGCCCCCGTCGCACCCGGCGCGGCCGACGAGCACACCGTCACCGCGGGCTTCCTCACCGTCCCCGCCGCCCGCCTGGCCCACGCCGGCGGTGATCACGACCTGCTGCTGGAGGAGTGCTTCGGGCCGGTGACGGTGGTGGCCCGCTACACCGACGAGAACGAGGCCCTGGCGGTGCTCTCCCGCCTGCCCGGCAACCTCACCGCCACCGTCCACCTGTCCTCCGGGGAGGCGGCCGGACAGGGGCGCGGCCCCGGCCTCCTCGCCGAGCTGACCCCGCTCGCCGGGCGCGTCGTGGTCGACGCCTGGCCGACCGGCGTGGCCGTCGCCCCCGCCCAGCACCACGGCGGCCCCTACCCGGCGACCACCTCCACCTCCACCTCGGTGGGCGGCACCGCCATCGAACGCTGGCTGCGGCCCGTGGCCTACCAGAACGCCCCCGAGGCCCTGCTGCCGCCCGAACTGCGCGACGACAACCCCCTCGGTCTGCCCCGCCGTTTCAACGGCCGGCTGGAGGTGTGAAGGGGACGGCAGTCGGTTCCGGCGGCCGCATCCGCGCATGCGGTGCGGCCGCCGAGACGACGCCACCCCCACGGCCCGCCGGTGACTGCGCCGGCGACCGGTGGCTGCCACGGCACGGGGGAATGAGCCGCCTCGCCCGGACGTTGCCCGTCCTCGGGGAGCATCTGCTCCCCGCAGCCCTGCGAGCGGAAGAGAAGCACGAGCATGCGCGTCGAGATCTGGTCGGACATCGCCTGCCCGTGGACCAACGGGGCCACATCTTAGCGCATGGCCTCTGACCTGCGGAAACGCGCACAACGGCCCCGCCCCTGCGCCACGGGGGAAGCACACAGGCGGGGCCGCATCCTCGCGGCCGACCTTTCCAGCCGACAGCGAGGGGTCTAGGTGGCGAACCCTCGGGCGACTATCAGGGCGACCACGGCCACCCATGCAAGCCACCCGAGGTAGGCGACCGTCCACTTCACGAGGACACCGGTTGCCGAACTTGCCCACGGTGGCCGATCACCCGATGGGCCCGGAACAGCCGCAGTAGGCGCAACCCTTCCGAGGACGGGCCATCGGTCGCGCGCCATGCCTCGGCCTCGTTCCGCAAGTGCCGACACTGCACACACGTTGCCGGGTCCACCGGTCCGGGCCGCTCGATCTTGTACCGCTCGGGTACCTCGTCCAACCATCTGCGATCCATCACGCCCCCTCGCGCTGTCGGCAACGCTCACACGGGAACGGGCACGGGGGCGGATCACTGCCGGGCGGGAGATACACCACTCCCGAACGCGTATCCAGCGCGCCACCGTACTGACCCCACCAACCGGCTGGAGAATCCGCGTACGGGCTTCCGGGCCTATCTATGAGGCTTACCAACTCCGGGGGCGGGAGAGGCCGAGTACGGCGCTTCTGTGGCTTCGCTGGCAAATGCGTCATCGGTGCGCGTCCCCAAGGTGTCGGCGCAAGCGCACATTGCAGTCACTCACTGCGCTTGCGTCGCCATTCGCCTTTGCTCGGTCTCGGTCCTGCGCCACCTTGTCGCAGTGTGCGCACCCCGGTACCGGCTGCGGGTACGTCAGTGTCGCGGTGCTCTCCTGAGTGGTCATCGGTCCGCCGTTCCGTCCGTCGGCAATTCGGCGTCTAGCGTCCGGCTGCAATTGATCTCCGACTAGCGGCCACGTGTAGGCCAACTGTCGGCCAGACTGGACACATGGGGAGTGCAATCGGGGCCAACATCACGCAACAGCGGGAACGGCTCGGTTGGAGTCAGGCACGGCTAGCGCGGGAGGTTTGCCGGGCGGCCGGTGTGGTCGGTGATCCGGTCGGCCGTCAAGAGGTGAGCCGGTGGGAGACGGGGAAGCGCACGCCGCGCGAATGGTTGCCGTTCCTGGCCGCAGCGCTGGCCGTCCCCGTGGAAGTGCTCACAACGCCACAGACGGCCGCTGAACCGCCGTTGCCGACCCTGGCCGACTTCCTGCCCGCCGAGGACCCGCTAGAGCCGCTACAGGCCCGTACAGGGGGCCGCATTGGCGTATCCCAAGTGGCCGACTTGGCGCAGCGCGTGCATGGCCTACGGCTCGCGGACGACTTCCTGGCCGGTGGGGATCTCATGCGGCCCGCACTGCGAGAGCTTCGCAAGTCTGTACGAATGTTCCGTGAACACTCGTACACCGAAACCACCGGCCGCCAACTCCTCGTGCAGATTGGCGAGTTGGCCCAAATCGCCGGTTGGATTGCCTCGGACGCTGGCCAGCACGAGGAAGCCGAGAGGATTTACCGGCTCGGACTCAGCGCGGCGACGCAGGCCGAGGACCGCACCCTTGCCGGGAACCTTGCCGGATCGCTGGCCTACCAACTCAGCAACACAGGCAGGGAACTTGAAGGGATCACCCTTGCCCGCGCTGCGCTTGACGGGGCCGGGCCGGACGCACCGCCAAAGGCTCGCGCGCTGTACCTGGATCGGGTGGCTTGGGCACACACGAAAGCGGGCGGGGCCGAGAATGCGCAACACGCAATGCGTGCCCTCGGGGAAGCGAGCGAAGCGCTAAGCGCCGACAGCGAGGGAAGCGAGTCACCCGCCTATCTGTATTGGGTGGATGCCGGAGAATTGCAAGTGATGGAAGCGCGGGTATTCACGGAACTACGCCGACCCCTGCGCGCTGTTCCGATACTGCGTGACGTCCTCGGCCGGTATGACGCCACGCATACACGAGAGTTGGCCCTTTACCTGTCGTGGCTTGCCGTGGCTTATGCCGACGCGAACGAACCCGAGGAAGCGGCGGCCGTTGCCGAAAAGGTGCTCACACTGTCGGCCGACATTGCCAGCGAGAGAACAGCGGAACGGGGGCGGGTAGTCCTGGCCCGGCTCGCTGACTACGCCGACGTTCCCGAGGTTCGGGCCGTGCTGGATTCGGCCGCCTAGACCTAGGACGCCTTCAAATCGAAGGTACGGAAAACCGCAGGTGAGGTAGGGAACGCCGAACGCTCGACTCCCTCGACGGCGAGCAATCCGGCCTTTATTTCGAAGGCGGCCCCGGAAACGCAGAAAACCCCCGACAGCCGGGCGGGCCATCGGGGGTCATCCTAGGAACGTTCCTAGGTCACCAGACGCTAGGAAGCGTGAGCCAATCAGCAGCGCCACAGTCCACGCATTCGGGGCGGCGGAAGTCAGGTTCGTCTAGGTCGATCTCAAAGCAACTTAGGTCCCTCAGTCGGCCACAGTCGCGGCAACGTCGGCGGGCACCGTAGGGAATCTCAACCTGTACGAACATCAGCGCCGCTTGCCTAGGTTTCGTGGTCGGCCGTCTCGTGTCCGTGGCGGTCGCGGCAGCGAAACGAGTTGATCCCTTGTCGGCTTAGCTATCTCGCGCGACAGCGGGAATCGCCACGCCACAAGTCCCAGGATCATTCGGCTGTTCGTGCTGTCGATGTTCTCGGCCACGACATAGATGCGCGCCCCCTGTTCCTCGAAGTTGTCGAGCAGCAAGCCGACCTGCCCCATGCCTCGGCGCGAGAGTCGGGAAGTCTTGTAAACGTAGAGCGTTTTGGAGAGGCCGTTCTCAGCGATAGCCGCCGTGGCGTTTTCGAATTCCTCGCGGCGGACGTATGCCTTTGACGCGCTGCGCTGTTCGAACCACACGCGGCGAATCTTCTTTCCCTCGCTGCGGGCGTGTGCGCACATACGGCGGACCTGTTCACGCAGCGCGCTAAGTGAGTCCTTCTTCTTGCTGCGGCGGACGTACATTTCCGCAAGTTCGGCGGGAGTGCCTGCGGCCGGTTCCCAAAGGTCAAGCTCTTTGAGTTCGTCGTCCTCGAAACCGAGGGCCCGCAGTGCGGGAAGGTCTTCGCGTTCCATTTGGCGTCCGTTCAACGAAGTCGGGCCGCTGCGACTTGGGGTTTTTCTGTGTTTCACTCACACAGATCGCGCAGGTTAAGAACCCCAGGTCAGAGCGGTTATGGCTTCGTTGGTCCAAGCCTGTCCTTGGTGCTACGTCGGAAAGGCGTTTTCGACAAGGCGCTCGCAGGCTTCGCGAACCGTGATCAGGTCGAGGTGGTGCACCGCTCCTTCGAACTCGACCCACACCGGTCCAAGGACGACGTCGAGCCCGTGCTCGCCCTGCTCACCCGCAAGTACGGGATGAGCCAGGCACAGGCCGAGGCCGGTGAGGACCGTCTCGGCGCGCTGGCCGCCGCAGAGGGGCTGGAGTACCGGACCCGGGGCCGCGACCACGGCAACACCTTCGACATGCACCGGCTGCTGCACTTCGCCAAGACCCGTGGCCTGCAGGCCGCACTGCTGGACGTGCTGTACCGGGCGAACTTCGCCGAAGAGCGCTCCGTCTTCACCGAAGGTCCCGAGCGGCTGGTGGAGTTGGCCGCGAAGGCCGGCCTGAACGCCGAGGAGGCTCGCGCGGTGCTCGCCGACCCGGTGGCGTACGCCGACGAGGTCCGCGCCGACGAGGAGGAGGCCGCGCGGCTCGGCGCCACTGGCGTGCCGTTCTTCGTCCTCGACCGGACATACGGTGTGTCCGGTGCCCAGCCCGTCTCGGTCTTCACCCAGGCCCTCACTCAGGCATGGGCCGAGCACACGCCCCTGCGCCCGATCGACCAGGGACAGCAGGCGCAGGCATGCGGCCCGGACGGCTGCGCCGTGCCCCGCGACTGAGGACGTCGGCGCGGTCGCTCCCCCCGCACGGCGGTCACGCGCGCGGGCGGTCCGGACCACGCGCACACGGCCGTGCGGGCCCTCGGACAAGCAGTGGAAGCGCTCGACGACGACCGTGCCGGCATCGAGCCACCTGCGTATCCGTACGGGGGGACGGTGGACGCGGGCGAACTCCGTGTCACGGAATCCCGCGTCTCCACCGAAGTGCGTCGGCCGCTCGGAGCCGTGCCGCGCACGCGACGCCGGGGCGGTGCGAGACGGACCCGCCGGCCGGGTAGCGGGCAGGTCCGGGACGACGGCGGGTCCGCGTCCCGCACAGCTCCCCGTCGCCCCGAGACCGGCGGTATCGCCACGGGAACGCCTCACCCGGTTCGCCGAGCCCGGGCCCGCCGGCGCTGCGGCTGGAGGGGGCCGAGGACGGACGGCCGCACCGCCGCCTGGCCGGCCCCGTGCGACCGGAACAGCCGCTCGCGGCCGTCGCGGACGACGCGGTGCGGCTGCTCGGCTCGGCGGAGCGGGAGCTGATGCGGGAGTGCGAGGGGACGACCTGCGACATGGTCTACCTCGACACCTCCCGCGGCCGGCGGCGGCGCTGGTGCTCGGCCGCGGTGTGCGGCAACCGCCACCACGTCGCCGCCCACCGGGCACGCAAGGCCGGGCAGACCTGACCGGGCGGCGGGAGCCGGGTGCCGGCCGGTCCGCGTCCGGTCCGTGTCCGGCTCACGGCTTCCGGTCCTCGTCCGACTCGCGTCGCGCGTCCGGCCCGCCGTGCCGGCGGACGCCCGCCGTGCCGCAGGACGTCCGTCGTGCCGCGGGACGGCGGGCCGGAGCGGTGCCGGATCCGGGCCCGGCGGCCGCCGGCAGGACCGCCGGGACGTCCCGGACCCGGCCGGGATCACCGCACGGGGGTGAAGTCCCGTGCCCCGATGAACTCCGGCCGGCGCACCGGTGCCGCGAACGGCTCCACCGCCGCGTTCTCCACGCTGTTGAACACGATGAAGACGTTGCTGCGCGGGTACGGCGTGATGTTGTCGCCGCTGCCGTGCATGCAGTTGCAGTCGAACCAGGTCGCCGACCCCGGCTTGCCGGTGAACAGCCGGATGCCGTACTCGCTCGCCAGCCGCGTCAGCGCCTCGTCCGACGGTGTGCCCGCGTCCTGCATCTGCAGCGACTTCTTGTAGTTGTCCTTCGGAGTGGCGCCCGCGCAGCCCAGGAACGTCTTGTGCGACCCCGGCATGATCATCAGACCGCCGTTGGTGTCGAAGTTCTCGGTCAGCGCGATCGAGACGGACACCGTGCGCATCCGCGGCAGACCGTCCTCGGCGTGCCAGGTCTCGAAGTCCGAGTGCCAGTAGAACCCGCTGGCACCGAAGCCGGGCTTGACGTTGATCCGCGACTGGTGGACGTACACGTCCGAGCCGAGGATCTGACGGGCCCGGCCGACGACGCGCTCGTCGCGCACCAGGTTCGCGAACACCTCGCTGATCCGGTGCACCTCGAAGACCGAACGGATCTCGTCGGACTTCGGCTCGACGATGGACCGCTCGTCGGCGCGCACCGCCGGGTCGTTGATCAGCCGGTGCAGCTCCTGCTGGTAGACGGCGACCTCGTCCGGCGTGATGAGCTGGTCGATGGCGAGGAAGCCGTCACGCTCGTAGGACTGGAGGTCGGCCGGGCTGATCGGGCCGGGGGTGTCCGGTGTCCCCCAGACCACCGGGTCCTGCCGGGGCACCGTCACTTCGGTGGTGCCGCGGGTGGGGTACAGGTCGGTGACGGTCGTGGCCGTCATGGGTTCACACCTCCTCGGGCTCGGTGAGCAGCGGGTAGACGCCGTTCTCGTCGTGGTCCTCGCGCCCGGTCACCGGCGGGTTGAACACGCAGATGCAGTGGAAGTCCTCGTTGACCTTGACCGTGTGACGCTCGTGGCCGTCGAGGAGGTACATGGTGCCGGGCGTGATGTGGTACGTCTTGCCGGTCTCCCGGTCGGTCAGCTCCGCGTCGCCCTTCGTGCAGACCACGGCCTCGATGTGGTTGGCGTACCACATGTCGGTCACCGTGCCCGCGTACATGATCGTCTCGTGCAGGGAGAAGCCGACCTTCTCCTTGGCGAGGACGATGCGCTTGCTCTCCCAGGTGCCGCCCGCTGCTTTCACATGCCGGTCGGTGCCTTCGATCTCCTTGAACGAACGGACGATCACGGTGGAACGTGCCTCCTTGTGCGGATGTGCGTAGTGCGTACGGGTGGTGCGGTGGCCGCCCGGGCGCGGGCGGCCGTGCGGAGCCCCGTGCGGGGCCCCGCGGTCTCAGGCGGTCTCGCGGACCGCGCGGGCGAGGACACGCATGCCCTCGTCCAGCTCCTGGGGGGTGGTGGTCAGGGGCGGCAGCAGCTTGACGACCTCGCTCTGCGGGCCGGAGGTCTCCACCAGCAGCCCGAGGTCGAAGGCGCGCCGGGCGACGCGGGCGGCTCGGGTGGTGTCGTGGAACTCCAGTCCCCACACCAGGCCGCGGCCCCGGTACTCCTTGACGTCGGCGAGGTTCTCCTCGGTGATGGAGATCAGCCACTGCTCGACCTGCTCGCCGCGGGTGCGGGTCTGCTTCTCCATCGCCGCGGCGTCCGTCCAGTACGTCTCCAGAGCGGCGGTGGCGGTGACGAAGGCCGGGTTGTTGCCGCGGAAGGTGCCGTTGTGCTCGCCCGGCTCCCAGATGTCCAGCTCCGGCTTGAACAGGCACAGCGCCATCGGCAGCCCGTACCCGCTGATCGACTTCGACACGGTCACGATGTCGGGCACGATCCCGGCCTCCTCGAACGAGAAGAACGCGCCGGTACGGCCGCAGCCCATCTGGATGTCGTCGACGATCAGCAGCATGTCCTGGCGGTCGCACAGCTCCCGCAGCGCGCGCAGCCACTCGGGCCGGGCGACGTTGATGCCGCCCTCGCCCTGCACCGTCTCCACGATGACGGCCGCCGGGTGATTGAGGCCGGAGCCCTGGTCCTGCAGCAGCCGCTCGAACCACAGGAAGTCCGGGACCTTGCCGTCCAGGTAGCGGTCGAAGGGCATCGGGGTGCCGTGCACCAGCGGAACGCCGGCGCCGGCCCGTTTGAAGGCGTTGCCGGTGACCGCCAGCGAGCCCAGCGACATGCCGTGGAAGGCGTTGGTGAACGACACGATGGACTCGCGGCCCTTGACCTTCCGGGCCAGCTTCAGCGCCGTCTCCACGGCGTTGGTGCCCGTCGGACCCGGGAACATCACCTTGTACGGCAGATCCCGCGGGCGCAGCACCAGGTCGTGGAAGGTCTGCAGGAAAGTGCGTTTGGCGACGGTGGACATGTCCAGGCCGTGCGTGATGCCGTCCCGCTCCAGGTAGTCGAGCAACGCCCGTTTCAGCACGGGGTTGTTGTGGCCGTAGTTGAGCGAGCCGGCCCCGGCGAAGAAGTCGAGGTACTCGTGGCCGTCCTCGTCGTACAGACGGCTGCCGCGGGCGTGGTCGAAGACGGTGGGCCAGCCGCGGCAGTAGCTGCGCACCTCGGACTCCAGGGTCTCGAAGACGCTCAGGTCCGGCTGGGTGATGGTCACGACGAATCGCTCCTCGGTGGAGGGATGGGAAGGAAGGCGGGCGGGGCGGGACGGCGGCTCGGGGCCCGCGCGGCCACGGGCGGTGCCGGCCGTCCCGGAAGAGGAAGGGGCGCCGCGGAGGAAGGGGCGGCCGCGGCTCAGCGGGTGAGCGGGCCGATGCGGTGCAGCACCTCGGGGTCGTGCGGGCCGTCCGGGAACTGCTCGGCCGCGAACAGGACCTCGCGCTCCAGTCCGGCGCCGTGCCGGGCGGCGAACGAGGCGAACAGCCGCTCGGAGGCGGTGTTGCCCGGGGTGATGGTGGTCTCCAGCGTCGTCAGGCCGCGCTCGCCGGCGACCCGGGCGGCCAGGGCGTCCAGCATGCGCGAGGCCAGGCCGCGGCCGCGGTGGGAGGCCGCGACCGCGACCTGCCACACCAGCAGGGTGCGGGGGCGGTCGGGCCGCACATAACCGGTGACGAACCCGACGACCTCGCCGGCGGCGTCCCGGGCGACGACGGAGGTCGCGGCGAAGTCGCGGCACCAGAGCAGATAGCTGTACGACGAGTTCACGTCCAGCGTCCCGGAGTCCTTCGCCAGCCGCCACAGCGCGGCACCGTCGGCGACGGCGGGACGGTCGACGGACACGTCGTCCGGGATTTCCGAAAGTTCGGTTCGCAGGTCTGCTTGTGCGGCAGTCATGCGAAATGAACTTACCGAGGTGAATTCGAGATTGCATCGTCCCGCGGTCTTGGGTGGATCCGTGAAATGTGTTATCGCGCGGGCGCACGGACGCGCGAAGGGGCGGCAGGACGTGCAGGTATGTCCGTCAATGACCGGACGAATCGGGCGTGTTTGTGGTATGCGTCACAGTGATTCGCCAGTGATGTGCGCCACTCGATCCCACCCTGAATTGTGTGCAGATTGTTTGCTGAATCTCTGCGTTTAGGGTCGAGGAAACCGGGCAGAAGAAGGCGGGAAGCTACCCCGGGAAGCCGCCTGAATTGAATTCTCGAATCGTCGTGCTTTTGTGTCCGGGCCGTCCCGCCGGTGCCCTGGAATACGCACGGAGGTCCGGGGGCGGTGCGGCGGCCGTGTGCGCGCGGTCGACCGTGTGCCGACTGTCTGCGTGCGGGTCGGCCGTGGGGGCCGTCGCCGACGACAAGGTGCCGTTCCGGCCGACGGCGACGGACGCGGGGTGCGGCGGCACTCCCGGGCAACGACAGGAAACGACAGGAAGAGACAGGACCCCGGCGGGGCAGTGTCCGGGCAGCGACAGGCCCCCGGGTGCCTGTGAGCACCCGGGGGCCGTCGAACCGTGCGTCGGGAGCGGGCCGTACGCCCCCGTCCGGCTACTTCTCCCAGACCTCGGCGACGGCCCGGCGCGCGGAGTCCACGTCCGGCGTCGCGCCGTGGTCGGCCAGAGCCGTGCCCAGGGCGGTCAGGCAGGACTCGACCACCTCCGGCCTCGCGTCCGGACCGTAGTGGTTGACCCGGATCATCTCCGTGGCCAGCGCGCCACCGCCCGCCGCCAGCGGAAGACCGGCGTCCGTCTTCAGGGCGCGGGCCACCAGGTCCGAGGCGGCGATGCCCTCGGGCGCGCGCAGCGTGGTCGCCACCGGGGCGGCCGCCGCGTCCTCGCGCACGTACGGCTCCAGGCCGCCGCCCAGCGCCCGCACACCCGCCCGGGTCGCCGCGGCCGCCTTCCGGTGACGGGCCATCACCGTCTCCAGACCGTCCGCCTCGATCCGCTCGATGCAGGCCTCCAGGGCGAGCATCTCCAGCTGGGCCGGAGCGTGCAGCAGCGCGGTGCGGCCGCCGTCGATCCAGCGTTCCTTCCAGTCCAGCAGCGACAGGTAGGAGCGGCGCGGGGCGTGCGGGTTGGCCGCCATCCGCGCCCAGGCGCGTTCGCTGACCGACACCGCCGACACCCCGGCCGGCCCGCCCATGGCCTTCTGCGCGCCGATCACGCACAGGTCCACGCCCCACGCGTCCGGCAGCACCGGCTCCGCGCCGATCGCGGCGACCGCGTCCAGGTAGAACAGGGCACCCTGCTCCCGCACCACCTCGCCTATCTCCGCGACCGGGTTGGTGTTGCCGGTCGCCGCCTCGGCGTGCACCAGCGACACGAAGTCGATCTCCGGGTGCTGCGCGAAGACCGCGCGGACCTGGTCCGCGGTGACCGCCGCGTGGTACGGCACCGACAGGTCGTACACCGTCGCGCCGCAGTCCCGCAGCCAGGTGCCGAAGGTCTGCCCGTACGGGCCGGTGATGACGTTCAGCGCGGTCGTGCCCGGACCGGCCGCCGCACGGATCGCGCCCTCCAGCGGCAGCAACGCCTCACCCTGCATGATCACGACGTCCTGCTCGGTGCCGAGCAGCCGCGCCACCCGGTCCTCGATCGAGGCGAAGCGGGCGGCGCTCAGCGGGGCGAGGTCCAGAAAGGGGTGCGTCACGACGGTGCTCTCTTCTCCTTCGGGCCGGCTCGTCTCCCGCCGGCGCGAGTCCGACGGCATCGAGCGTATCCGGCACCCTCCGCCCGCCCCGCACCGGAGCGGAACGGGCCCCTGGTCGCACGGCCGTGCGCTGTCTAGGGTGCGGTACATGAGCGATCAAGCGGTGCTGCACGTGAAGGGGCGGGTGCTCGCCGGCCCGCAGGACGACCAGGTCCACGACGAGCTGTGGGTGGTCGACGGCCGGATCACCTACGACCGCCCGGCCGGTGCCGGGGACGTGACGACCGTCGAGGGCTGGGTGCTGCCCGGCCTGGTCGACGCGCACTGCCACGTCGGCCTGGACGCGCACGGCGCGGTCCCCGACGAGGTCTGTGAGAAGCAGGCGCTGACCGACCGCGACGCCGGCGCCCTGCTGCTCCGCGACGCGGGCTCGCCCTCCGACACCCGCTGGATCGACGACCGCGACGACCTGCCGAAGATCATCCGGGCCGGTCGGCACATCGCCCGCACCCGCCGCTACATCCGCAACTACGCCCACGAGATCGAACCCGAGGACCTGGTGGCCCACGTCGCCCGGGAGGCCCGGCGCGGCGACGGCTGGGTCAAGCTCGTCGGCGACTGGATCGACCGCGGCCTGGGCGACCTGGCGCCCTGCTGGCCGCGCGAGGCGGCCGAGGCGGCGATCGCCGAGGCCCACCGCCTCGGCGCCCGCGTCACCGCGCACTGCTTCGCCGAGGACTCGCTGCGCGACCTGGTGGAGGCGGGCATCGACTGCATCGAGCACGCCACCGGCCTGACCGAGGACCTGATCCCGCTGTTCGCCGAACGCGGCGTCGCGATCGTGCCCACCCTGATCAACATCGCCACCTTCCCCGACCTCGCGGCCGGCGGCGAGGCGAAGTACCCGCGCTGGTCGGCCCACATGCGCCGGCTCCACGAGCGCCGCTACGACACCGTCCGCGCCGCCCATGACGCCGGGGTGCCGGTGTACGTGGGCACCGACGCGGGCGGCAGCCTCGCGCACGGCCTGGTCGCCGCCGAGGTCGCGGAACTGGTCACCGCGGGCATCCCGCCCGTCGAGGCGCTGTCGGCCACCACCTGGGCGGCCCGCAGCTGGCTCGGACGTCCCGGACTCGAGGAGGGCGCCCCCGCGGACCTCGTCGTCTACGAGGCCGACCCGCGCGCGGACGTCCGGGTCCTGGCCGCACCGCACCGGGTGGTGCTCAACGGGCGGGTCGTCTCGTAGCGGAGGACGGGCGGGGCGTCTCCCCAGTGCGCAGCGCACGGGGCGTCGTCTCCTGGTGCACGGGCGGGGCGTGCGCAGCGCCCTGCGGCGCGCGATGCGGCGTGCACCCACGGGAGGGCCCCCACGGGAGGGCAACCCATGGGCGGGGATCGCCGGGAATCGCGGGGAACATACGTTCCGAACGGCATCGAAACGCGGCACCGAAACCCCTCGAAGGGGTGAAGTGCCCTCGCTTCGCTGACAGTTCGCTGCCGGTGTCGTCACTCTTGCGGGGTCCCGAGCATTCGTTCCTGGGGGTCCCACACCGTGAACCGCCGTACGTCCCGCCTGCCCGCACACCGTCTCGCGGCCGTCGCCACGGCCACCGCCCTCGCCGCCGGGCCCGTGGCCCTGACCGGCGCGGGCCCCGCCCACGCCACCGAGGACCACGGCCGGGCGAGCGCCTCCGTGCTGCGCACCGACCTCGACGTGTCCCTGCTCGACAAGACGGTCGACGTCCCGCTCACCGTCTCCCTCGACGAGGTCCGGGCGCCGGAGAGCGCCGACCGGACGGCCCTGACCGCCCGCCTCGACGGCGTCGACGGCGGCAAGCCGTTCAGCGTGCTGCGCGCCGACGTGGCCCGGTCGGCCGCGACGACGTCGAAGGACACGGCCGAGGGCAGCGTGGAGCTGGCCCACGCCCGAGTCCACGTCCCCGGCCTGCCCGCACTGTCCCTGATCGAACTCGGCCAGGTCACCTCCCGCGCGACCTGCGAGGCGGGCAAGGCCCCGGTGGCGACGAGCAACGTCCTGGGCGCGGTGACCGTCCTCGGCAAGAAGGTCACGCTCACCGCCGGCGGCACGACCGAGGTCACCGTCCCCGGCGTCGGCGAGGTCCGCCTGGACCTCTCCCGTCGCGAGACCACCTCCCGCACGGCCGCGGCCACGGCGCTCGAACTGACCGTGTCCGTGAACCCGTTGGAGCTGAATGTCGCCCAGGTCGAGGGCACCGTCACCCTGGCCAAGGCCACCTGCGAGTCCCCGGCTGCCCCGGCCCGCGACGAAGAGCCCGCGGCAACCCCCACCCCCGCCCCCGCCCAGGCGGACGGCGTCAGGACCCAGGGCACCCGCGCCGCCGAGCCCGACCTGGCGGAGACCGGCGGCAGTTCCCTGACCCCGTACCTGGCGGGAGGCGCGGCCGTCCTGCTCGCGGCGGGCGGTGGCGCACTCGTGGTGGCCCGCAGGCGCAGGAACTGACCGGTCGACGCACAGCGCCGGGCGGGCCCGGGGCGGTGTCCGGACGGATCGACCACCACGGTGGGCGCGGACTGTCCTTCAGGGAACCCGCCGGGCACGGCAGGGGGATCCTCACGCCGCCCCACGGCAGCGACCTGCGGGAAACGGCCACGTCCCAGGAGGCGGCCGTCCGGGGGCGGGCCGGGGCATCACCGGCCCGCCCCGCGTCGTCATCCGCGGCCTGCCCCCGCGTCGTCACCCACGGCCCGTACCGCGGTCCGCCCGAAAGCCGAGCCCAGCGCGCTCCCCAGCGCGGCCAGGAACCCGTCCACCGTCTCCCGGTCCCGTACCGCGATCCGCAGCCAGTCGGGGCCCAGGCCGGGGAAGGTGTCCCCGCGCCGGACGGCGTACCCCAGGTCGCGCAGGCGGCGCCGCACCTCCGCCCCGTCGGGCACCCGGGCCAGGACGAACGGGCCCTCGGGCGGCTCGACCACCCGGATCCCGTGGGCGGCGAGCCCGGCCACCAGGTGGGCGCGGTCCGCCGTGATCCGGTCGGCCGCCTGTTCCGTCTCGGCCAGGGCCCGCGCGCTCATGCACGCCCGAGCCGCCGTCAGGGCCGGCGAGGACACCGGCCACAACGGCTGCGCCCGCTGCAGGGCGGCGACGGTGCCGGGGCAGGACAGGACGTAACCGATGCGCAGACCGGCAAGACCCCAGGTCTTCGTCAGACTGCGCAGCACCACCAGGCCGGGCACGTCCGTCCGCCCGGCCAGGGACTCCCGCTCGCCGGGGACCGCGTCCATGAAGGCCTCGTCGACCACCAGGGTCCGGCCCGGCCGCGCGAGCCGGGTGATGGTCCGGGCCGGGTGCAGCACCGACGTCGGGTTGGTCGGGTTGCCGATCACCACCAGGTCCGCGTCCTCGGGGACGGCCGCCGGGTCGAGCCGGAATCCGTCCTCGGGGCGCAGCAGCACCCGGTCCACCGTGTGGCCCGCGTCCCGCAGCGCGGCCTCCGGCTCGGTGAACTGCGGGTGCACCACGACCGGCCGGCGCACCGTCAGTGCGCGCGCCAGCAGGACGAACGCCTCCGCCGCGCCCGCCGTCAGCAGCACCCGCTGCGCCGGCAGCCCGTGCCGTGCCGCGACCGCCGCCTGCGCCTGCCGTCCGTCCGGGTAGGCCGCGAGGGACGTCAGCGAGGCCGCGATCTCCTCCCGCAGCCAGTCCGGCGGCGTGTGGGCGCGGACGTTGACGGCGAGGTCGACCAGCGCCGCCCCGTCGTCGCGCACCTCCGCGTCCCCGTGGTGCCGCAGATCCGGACCCAAGTCGGCAGCGCGCAGGGTCGATTCCTCGGTGTGCATGGCTGTGCCCTCAGTGCGCATGGCTGTGCGAGTGCTCCCCGTGGTGGTGATGCCCGTGACTGTGGCCGTGACCGTGGCCGTGGTGGCCGTCGTCGTCCGGGTGGAAGTGCGGCTGCTGCGGCAGGCCCACCTTGTCCTCGAAGCCGGGCAGCGCGATGCGGTACACGCAGGCGTCGCAGTTCATCCGCAGATCGCCCTCGACCGCTTCCTCGTACCGCTCCAGCACCAGGTCCAGCAGCTCCGGCTCGGGGCCGATGACGTCCGCGGTCCGCACGTCCAGGCCGGGGTGCGCGGCGGCCCAGTCCCGGGCCTGCTGCTTGACCCGGTCCGGCAGCACTCCGGTGAACAGGAAGTAGGGCAGCACGACGATCCGGCGGGCGCCCAGCCGAGCGCACCGGTGAAGGCCGCTGGGCACATCGGGCGCGGCCAGCGACACGAACGCGGTCTCCACGTTCGCCAGGCCGCGTCCCTCCCACAGCAGGCGGGCCGCCTTGAAGACCTCCGCGTTGGCGTCCGGGTCGGTCGAGCCGCGCCCGACCAGCAGCACGGTCACGTCCGAACGGTCCTCGCCGGTGCCGGCCAGCGCCTCCTCCAGGCGCCGCTCGAGCACCCGCAGCAGGGCGGGGTGCGGGCCCAGCGGACGGCCGTAGGTGTACGAGATCCCCGGGTGCCGTGCCTTCTCGCGGGCCAGCGCCGCCGGGATGTCGCCCTTGGCGTGCCCGGCGGACACCAGCATCAGCGGCACGGCCGCGAAGCGGCGCACCCCGCGTTCGACCAGCTCGGTGACGGCCTCGCCCAGCGGCGGCGGGGACAGCTCGATGAAACCGCCCGCGACGGCCAGGTCCGGACGGCGCCGCCCCAGCCGCCGCACGAAGTCGCGGAACGCCTCGGCTCCGGCGTCGTCCCGGGTGCCGTGGCCGGCGATGAGCAGGGCGGGCGGCGTCGGGGTGGTCACAGGGTCTCCTCGGACGTGTCGGCGGGAACAGGGTGGTACAGCAGGGCGTTCAGTGCGGCCGCGGCGACCGCGGAACCGCCCTTCTCGGACACGTTGCTCACGGCGGGCAGCCCGCTCGCGCGCAGCGCGGCCTTGGACTCGGCCGCCCCGACGAAACCGACGGGCAGGCCGATGACGAGCGCGGGGGAGGCGTCCAGGGTCAGCAGCTCCTCCAGGGCGGTCGGCGCGCAGCCGATCACCCACAGCGCACCGGGCCCCACCTGCTCGTGGGCGAGGCGGACCGCGTGCGCGGAACGGGTCAGGCCCGGCCGTGAGCGGGCGTCCTTGAGCCGGCACACGGTCTCGCGGCGGGTGATGCCGGCCGCGACCATCTCCACGTCCACGACGACCGGCGCGCCCGCGTGCAGCGCCGCATGGGCCGCGACGAGGTCGTCCTCGTCCATGACGAGGTCGTCGGCGTAGGCGAGGTCGGCGGAGGAGTGGACGACCCGCTCGACCACGGCCCGGGTCAGCGGCGGCAGGTGCGAGGTGTCCAGGCGGGCGCGCAGCCGTCGGTAGGACTCCTGCTCGATGGGGTGGATCACGCGGTCCACTCGGCCTCCTCGGGGCGGGTGTCCTGCCAGCGATAGCCGCGCGGGGTCACCATGCGGCCCGCGATCGTGCGGGTCGCGGTGTTGCCCACCGTCACGACCGTCATCATGTCGACCGTCGCCGGGTCCAGCTCCGCCAGCGTCGTGATCCGGCTGGACTCGCCGGGACGGGAGGCGTTGCGCACCACACCGACCGGTGTCGTCGGCGACCGGTGCTCGGCGAGGAGCGCCAGCGCCTTCGGCAGCTGCCAGTCACGGCCCCGCGAGCGCGGGTTGTAGAACGTGACCACGAGATCCGCCTCGGCGGCCGCCCGCACCCGGCGTTCGATGACCTCCCACGGCGTGTGCAGGTCGGACAGGCTGATCGACACATGGTCGTGGCCCAGCGGCGCCCCGAGGATCGCCCCGGCCGCGAGCGCCGCCGTCACCCCGGGCACCCCGACGACGTCGATGTCGTCGCCGGCCTCGGCGAGCGCGGGGGACGCCATCGCGTACACGCCGGCGTCGCCGCTGCCGATCAGCGCGACCGCGTGCCCGCGCCGGGCCTCGGCCACCGCGGTGCGCGCCCGTTCCTCCTCCGCGCCGAGCCCGGACTCCAGCACGCGGGTGCCGGGCCGCAGCAGGTCGCGGATCCGGTCGACGTACTGGTCCAGGCCCACCAGCACCGAGGCGCGCCGCAGTTCGGCCTTCGCGCGCGGGGTCAGCAGGTCGCGGGCGCCCGGCCCCAGCCCGATCACCGCGAGCCGCCCCCGCGGGGGCCGGCGGACGACCGCACAGGTCGCCATCGACGGACGGCCGTCCGCCCGCCGCGACTTCCGCTTCGGCACGAGGAGGTCGCCTCCGCCGGCCAGCGCGGCGGCCTCCGCGACCGACGGGGTGCCGACGGCGTCCAGCGGCGCCCTGGACGGGTGGGGCACCGGCACCGCGGCCAGCTGCTGCGCGGGGTACGTCAGCAGCGGCACCCCCAGCTGCTCGGCCGCCGCGACCACGCCGGGCTCGTCCGCCTTGGCGTCCACCGTGGCCAGCGCCGCCACGGACCGCGCGGACAGGCCCGCCTCGCCCAGCGCCTGTTCGACCAGGCCCCGCACCTCCTCGGCGGGCACGCCCCGGGAGGCACCGACCCCGACCACCAGGGTCGGCGGACGCAGCACCACCTCGCCCTCGCCGGGGATGACCGCCCGGTCCGTCACCCGCACCGTGTACGCAGCCGCCGTCCCGGGAGCCGCGACCGGCAGCGGCGGCAGCGGCCACACCACCTCGGCCGCCAGGGCCACCGACTCCCCGTCCAGCAGGGCCCGGGACACCCCGGCCACGTCGCCCTCCACCGGCAGCCCCAGCGTGTCCAGGCCGGCCATCCCCACGGCGTCCGTCGCCGTGGTCACCACCGGCTGGGCGCCCAGCAGCTCACCGATCTCACGCGCCAGCGCGTTGGCGCCGCCGGCGTGCCCGCCGGTCAGCGCCACCGCGAACCGGCCGGCCTCGTCGACGCACACCACACCCGGGTCGGCCCGCTTGTCGCCGAGCAGCGGCGCGAGCAGCCGCACGGTCGCCCCGGTCGCCAGGAAGCACACCAGCTGCGTGCACTCGGCGAACGCCGCACGCACCGCCTCGCCCACGGGCCCGTCGTACACCCGGGTGCGGTCCGGCCATGCGGCCGCCACCCGGTCCCGCGCAGCCGCGCCCGCCGCGGTCGCGGAGATCAGGCCGATCACTGAACCACTCCTTCGCTCGACGCCGCGGGACGCTCGCCCCACAGCAGGAACACGGGATTGGCCGCCGCCAGCCGGGTCACGTCCCCCGGCAGCGGCGCGAGCCGGGAGGAGTGCAGCAGCACCCCGTCGCAGACGAACCCGGCCTCGGTGAGCGCGGCCCGGGCCACCGGCACCCGGTCCAGGGCGGCCAGGGCGACCACCACGGTGCGCCGGGCGCGCCGCGCGCACGCGGCGACCACCGCGGGCAGCTCCCGCCCCCCGCCGCCGACGAACACCGCGTCCGGGTCGTCCCGCAGACCGGCGAGCGCCTCGGGCGCCCGGCCGGGCACCACCGCCACGTCCACGCCGTGCGCGGCCGCATTGGCCCGCACCCGGGCGGCACCGTCCGCGTCCTTCTCCACGGCGACCACGGCCGCACCCAGCCGGGCGCACTCCACGGCCACCGACCCCGATCCGGCGCCCACGTCCCAGACCAGGTCGCCCAGCCGCGGCCCGAGCCGGGCCAGGGCCAGCGCCCGCACCTCGAACTTGGTGATCATCGAGTCGCGGTGCGCGAAGGCCTCCTCCGGCAGCGCCCAGCCCGCCGGAGGAGGCGCCGCACCGGCCACCGTCCGCACGCCGCCGAGGGTGCGGGCCGGGTCCAGGCACAGCACCACGTTCACCGCGCCGCCCCAGTCACGGGCGGCGGCCTCGGCGGGCGTGACCCGTTCGACGCGCTCCCGGCCCGGCTCGCCCAGCGCGGAGGCGACCACCAGGATCCGCTCCCCGCACACCGGATCGGCCAGGGCGGCCCCCAGTTCGGCGGGACCGGCCCCCGGCCCGGTCAGCACGGCCACCTTGGGCCGGGCCCGGCACACGCTGACCGCCCGCCGCAGCCCGCGCCCGTGCGCGCTGACCACGACCGCGTCGTCCCAGGGCAGCGCGATCCGGGCGAACGCGGCGGCCACCGAGGACACCCCGGGCCGCACATGGAGCCGCTCCGGCCCGAACCGTTCGGCCAGCGCCCGCACGATCCCGAAGAACCCCGGATCCCCCGAGGCCAGCACCACCACCCGCCGCTCCGCGGCGACGTGCTCCGCGACGACGTCGAGGGCCGGCGCCAGCGGACCGAGCACCACCCGCCGGGCCGTCTCGGGAAGCGGCGCGGCGTCCAGATGACGCCGGGCGCCCACGACCAGCTCGGCCCCTGCCAGCACCCCGGTGTCGTACGGGCCGCCGGTGCCGGTGCCGACGACGGTGATCGCCGCGGTCACGGCCGCGCGCCCCGGGACCGCAGGGCCTTGCGGGCCTCCGGGTCGGCCTTGCGGTAGCCGTGGAAGTGACCCGGGTGGTACAGGTGCGAGCGGGTGCCGTGCGCGTCGAGCGCCGGACCGATGAGGAACAGGGTGTGCTTCCAGAGCTTGTGCTCCTTGACCGTCTGCTCCAGCGTGCCGACCGTGCACCGGACGATCAGCTCCTCCGGCCAGGTCGCCTGGTGGGCCACCACGACCGGGGTGTCCTCGTGGTAGCCGCCCTCCAGCAGCTCGCTCCTCAGCCGGCCGCTGCGCGCCGCCGACAGGAAGACCGCCATCGTGGTGCCGTGCCGGGCGAAGGCGCGGACCTCCTCGCCGGGCGGCATCGGCGTCTTGCCGCCGCCCAGCCGGGTCAGGATCACCGACTGCGCCACCTCGGGGATCGTCAGCTCGCGCTGCGCCAGTGCGGCCACCGCCGAGAACGACGACACCCCGGGCACCACCTCGGTGGCGATCCCGATGCGGGCGCACTGGTCCAGCTGCTCCTGGGTGCCGCCCCACAGTGCCGGGTCGCCGGAGTGGACACGGGCCACCTTCAGGCCCTCGGCGTGCGCCCGCTCGTACACGGCGACGACGTCCTCCAGGGACAGGGACGCCGAGTCCAGGATCTCCGCGTCCTCGCGGGCGTGGGTGAGCACCTCGGCCTGGACCAGGCTCGCGGCCCAGATCACCACGTCGGCCTCGGCGATCGCGCGGGCGGCGCGGAACGTCAGCAGGTCGGCGGCGCCGGGCCCGGCACCGACGAAGGTCACCTTGCCGGTGGGGGCAGCGGACATGGATCGGTTCCTCTCAGCAGAATGCCGTTTCGGCGGAATGTCGGGGAATGTCACGGTCTGGGGTGGCCGGGGGAGGGCCGGATGTGCGCGAACCGGCGTTCATCGGATAGCAAGAGCACATGGCTGTCTTCGTCGCGCTCGGCGCGTTCCTGATGACGCTGGCCGGCGGATGGACGGCGCAGCGGGTGACCGACCGCCGCCACCTGGTTCTCGGACTGGCCGGCGGGCTGATGCTCGGCGTGGTCGGACTCGACCTGCTGCCGGAGGCCCTGGAAGCGGCCGGCCGGGAGGTCTTCGGCGTACCGGCCGCCCTCCTGCTGTTCGTGGCCGGCTTCCTCATGGCGCACCTGGTCGAGCGTCTGCTCGCGGCCCGGCAGGCCGCGCACGGCGGCGACGAGCACGCCCACCACCGCGCCCCGGAGGTGGGGCTGACGGCGGCCGCCGCGATGGTCGGGCACAGCGCCATGGACGGTGTGGCCATGGGCGCCGCCTTCCAGGTCGGCGGCGGCATGGGCGCCGCCGTCGCCCTCGCGGTCATCGCCCACGACTTCGCCGACGGCTTCAACACCTTCACCCTGACCCGGCTGTACGGCAACGCACGCCGCAAGGCGCTGGCCATGCTGGGCGCCGACGCCCTCGCCCCGGTGGTGGGCGCGGCCAGCACGTCGTTCGTGGCGATCCCCGAGTGGTTCCTCGGCGGCTACCTGGGCCTGTTCGGCGGCGCACTGCTCTACCTCGCCGCGGCCGAGATCCTGCCCGAGGCCCACCATGCGCACGCGGCACGCTCCACCCTGCTGTGCACCATCGCCGGCGCGGCGTTCGTGTGGCTGGTGGTGGGCCTGGCGGCCTGACCGCACCGGCCGGGCCGGGCGGTCAGGCCCCCTCCGCCGGGCCGGGCACGCTGCCCGCACCCGCCGGGTCCGCGTGCCGCTCACAGCTTGCCGCCCCGCCCGCCGTCCCGCCGCGGCGGCGCGATCAGCGTCGACAGATACGGCAGCGGAGAGCCGTCCAGCTCGGCGGCCGGACGGATCGACTCCTCCGGCAGCCCCAGCGCCGACCCCCACACGGCGTCCCCGAGCCGGCCGCTCGCCCGCAGCGCCTCGGCGACCTCGCCCGCCTGCCGCCCGAACTTGTACGCCACCACCGTCCCCGGCCCGCGCAGCGCCTCCTTCAGCACGCCCGCACCGGCGGTCACCGGCACCAGCGTCAGCGGCTCGGTGCCCTCGGTCAGCACCGCACCCGACCGCGCCGCCAGATCCTGCATCGCGGTGATGCCGGGCACCGTCTCCACGACCGTCCCCGGCACCAGAGGGGCGACGGTCTGCGCGAGATAGGTGAACGTCGAGTACACGTTGGGGTCGCCGATCGTCGCGAACGCGACCGTGCCGTGCTCCCGCAGCAGCGCCGCGACCCGCTGCCCGGCCGCGTCCCACGCCGCCTCGCGGCGCGCCCGGTCCGTCCGCTCGTTCAGCGCGAACACCACCCGGACGACCTTCTTCGGTCCCACATGGTGCAGCACGGTCGCCTCGGCCCGCCCCCGCTCCCCGGTGTCCATCACCGGCACCACGACGACGCCCGCGGCGCGCAGCGCCTTCACGCCCTTGACCGTCACCAGGTCCGGGTCGCCGGGACCGACGCCCACTCCGATCAGCCTGCAGGCCATGGCGTGCGACACCTCTCCACGAACCGACGGGCGACACCGGGCCGCGCGGCCCAGTGGGTGTGCAGATAACTCGCGTGCACACCGCCCTGAACGAAACCCTCCGTCCGCCGCACGGGAGCCCTGACCCCCCAGGCGGCAGCCGCCCCGGCGCCGGGCTCGACGACCGTGCGATGGAACTCGTGCCCCCGCATCCGCGTCCCCGCCTCGGCGAGCACGCTGTCGGTGACGGCCACCGCATCCCGGTAGCCCAGCGTGAGCCGCCCGGTCATGCGCGCCTCGGCGTCCAGCACCCCGCACATCGGCCGGCCGTCCAGCTCCCGGCACAGATACAGCAGCCCCGCACACTCCGCGGCCACCGGAGCGCCGCCCAGCGCGAGATCCGCGATCTGCTTGCGCAGTGCCTCGTTGCCGGACAGCTCCGCGGCATACACCTCCGGGAACCCACCGCCGACGACCAGCCCGCGCGTCCCCTCCGGCAGCCGCTCGTCCCGCAGCGGATCGAACGGCACGACCTGGGCACCCGCGGCCCGCAGCAGCTCGGCGTGCTCCGCGTAGGAGAACGTGAACGCCGCACCCCCGGCGACCGCGACCACCGGCCGCCGTGCCCCGGACACCCCGGACATCTCGGGAGCCTCGGGTGCCCCCCACGGCTCGTCCGGCAGCGCCCCGGCACTGCGCGCCAGCGCCAGCAGCGCCGGCAGATCACAGCCGTCCGCCACCTGCTCCGCCATCGCCGCCACGGCCTCCAGCGCGGCCGCACGCCGCTCGGCCACCGGCACCAGCCCCAGATGCCGCGACGGCGTCGCCACCTGCTCCGCCCGCCGCAGCACCCCCAGCACCTCAACCCCCACGGACCGAAGCGCCTCCCGCAGCAACGCCTCATGCCGCTCGGAGGCCACCTTGTTCAGGATCACGCCCCCGATCCGCACCTCGGGATCGAAGGTGACGAACCCGTGCACCAGCGCCGCCACCGACCGCGACTGCGCGGACGCGTCCACCACCAGCACCACCGGCGCCCGCAGCAGCTTCGCCACCTGCGCCGTGGACGCCAGCTCGCCCTCGCCCGCCGCACCGTCGAACAGGCCCATCGCGCCCTCCACGACGGCGACGTCGCACCCGCGCGCCCCGTGCAGGAACAGCGGCGCGATCAGCTCGGGCCCGCACAGATACGCGTCCAGATTGCGCCCCGTGCGCCCGGTGGCCAGCGCGTGATAGCCCGGATCGATGTAGTCCGGGCCGACCTTGTGCGGGGACACCGACAGCCCCCGCCGGGCCAGCGCGGCCATCAGCCCCGTCGCGACCGTGGTCTTGCCGCTGCCCGACGACGGCGCGGCCACCACCAGCCGGGGAACGGACCTCACCACTCGATGCCCCTCTGGCCCTTCTGACCCACGTCCATCGGATGCTTCACCTTGGACATGTCGGTCACCAGGTCCGCGAAGTCCATCAGCTGCTGCGGGGCGTTCCGCCCGGTGATCACCACATGCTGGGTGCCCGGCCGGGCGCGCAGCACCTCGATCACCTCGTCGGTGTCCACCCAGCCCCAGTGCAGCGGATACGCGAACTCGTCCAGCACGTACAGCCGGTACGTCTCCGCCGCCAGGTCCCGCTTGACCTGCTCCCAGCCCTCCCGGGCCTTGGCCTCGTTGTCCATCTGCCGATCGCGCTGCACCCACGACCAGCCCTCGCCCATCTTGTGCCAGGCCACGGTGCCGCCCTCACCGGAGGCACCGAGCACCCGCAGCGCCCGCTCCTCGCCGACCCGCCACTTGGCCGACTTCACGAACTGGAACACCCCGATCGGCCAGCCCTGGTTCCAGGCACGCAGCGCCAGCCCGAACGCGGCCGTCGACTTGCCCTTCCCGACGCCCGTGTGCACGATCACCAACGGCCGGTGACGCCGCTGACGCGTCGTCAGCCCGTCGTCCGGCACCGCACTCGGCTGTCCCTGCGGCACTACGCGGCCCTCCTGCTCGCACCCTGCACATCCCTGACCAGCCCGGCGATCGCGTCGGCCCGCAGCTCCTCCAGCGTCACCGCCTCACCGCCCAGAGCCGCGGCCAGCCGCCCGGCCAGCCCCAGCCGCACCGGACCCGACTCGCAGTCCACGACCACCGATGCCACCCCCTCGGCGGCGAACAGCCCCGCCGCACGCGACGCGAGCGCCACCGGCTCCGGACCACCCGTCGCCCGCCCGTCGGTCACCACCACGACCAGCGGACGCCGCGCCGCATCCCGCAGCCGCTCCACCCGCAGCACCTCGTGCGCCTTCAGCAGGCCCGCCGCCAGCGGCGTCCGCCCGCCCGTCGGCAGCGACTCCAGCCGCGCCGCGGCCGCGTCCACCGACGACGTCGGCGGCAGCGCCACCTCGGCGCAGGAGCCCCGGAACGTCACCAGCCCGACCTTGTCCCGCCGCTGGTAGGCGTCCAGCAGCAGCGACAGCACCGCACCTTTCACCGCGCTCATCCGCTGCCGCGCCGCCATCGACCCGGAGGCGTCCACCACGAACAGCACGAGATTGGACTCGCGGCCTTCCTTCGTCGCCTGCCGCAGATCGTCCCGCCGCAGCACCAGCCCCGGCCCCGACCGGCCCCGCGCCCGCTGATACGGCGCCGCCGCACGCACCGTCGCCGCCAGATGCAGCGTGGTCAGCGCACCCCTGGGACGCCGCGCACCGGTCGTACGCCCGTGCTCCGTCCGCGCCCGCGAACGCCGCCCGGCCGCACCCTCGCCCACACCCGGCACGCTCAGCACCCGGGTACGGAACGGCTCCGCCGCCCGCACCGGCGCCTGCTCCCGGGCCCCGGACGGCTGAGGCTGCCCGTCCTCACCCTCCTCGGGGCGCGCCCCGGTGTCCCCGCCCTGCGGTCCGGTGTCCGGTGCGGGCTGACCACCGCCACCACCGGGACCACCGCCGTCACCGTCGGGGTTTGGATCGGTGCCGGGATCCTCGGGGTCCTCGCCGGAGAACCGCTCCAGCGTCTCGTCCAGTCTGTCCTCGTCCAACCCGGGCGCATCGAAGGGATTGCGCCGCCGCCGGTGCGGCAGCGCGAGCAGCGCCGCCTGCCGCACGTCCTCGGCCAGCACCTCCGTCCGCCCGGCCCACGCGGCCAGCGCGGTCGCCGTACGCGCCATGACGATGTCGGCACGCATGCCGTCCACCTCGAAAGCCGCGCAGGTCGCCGCGATCTGCTTCAGCGCCCGGTCGCTCAGCCGCACCTGCGGCAGCAACTCCCGGGCCGCCGCGATGCGCTGCCGAACGGCGGCCTCCTCCCCGGCCCACTGCGCGGCGAACGCGGCCGGGTCGGCGTCGTGGGCGAGCCGCCGCTTGACGACCTCCACACGTGTGTCGGGATCGCGGGAGGCGGCCACCTCGACCGTCAGGCCGAAGCGGTCGAGCAGCTGGGGGCGCAATTCCCCTTCCTCCGGATTCATGGTCCCGACCAGCAGGAACCGCGCGGCATGCCGCACGGAGACACCTTCGCGCTCGACGTACGAGGCGCCCATCGCGGCGGCGTCCAACAGGAGGTCGACCAGATGGTCGTGCAGGAGATTGACCTCGTCGACGTAGAGGATGCCCCGGTGCGCCTCGGCCAGCAGTCCCGGCTCGAACGCCTTCACGCCCTCCGAGAGCGCCCGCTCGATGTCCAGTGCGCCGACCAGCCGGTCCTCGGACGCGCCGACGGGCAGCTCGACCATCCGAGCGGGCCGCGGCGTGCCCTCGCCCGCCTCGTGCGGCCCGTCCGGGCACGCGGGATCGGGTGCGGCGGGATCACAGGAGAACCGGCACCCGGGCACGACGGCCACCTCGGGCAACAGCGCCGACAGGGCACGCACGGCGGTGCTCTTCGCGGTCCCCTTCTCACCCCGGACCAGGACTCCGCCCACCGCCGGGCTCACCGCGTTCAGGAGCAGTGCCAGTCGCAGGTCGTCCTGGCCGACGACAGCGGTGAAGGGATAGGGCGTGCTCACGCGGTGATCACTCCTTCGGTCGATGCAGGGGGGAGTGGACCCTGGCCGGGCCGGTGGCCGGTCACGGTGGTGGTGTGCTCCCCGCCGACGCGGGCGTGTTCCGGGCACGGAGTGGGCCTCAGGGCCGTCGCGTACGTGCTCACCGCCGGCGCGGGGGTGGTCCGGGGGATCACGCGTCCCCCTCCAGATCTCCCTCGAGTTCGAGGTAGGTCGCCCGGAGCCGGTCCAGGGTCTCCTGGTCCGGCGCCGCCCACAGCCCGCGGTCCGCCGCCTCCAGCAGGCGCTCGGTGATGCCCCTGAGCGCCCACGGATTGGACGTCCGCATGAAGTCCCGGTTCTCCGGGTCGAAGACGTACGCGGCGCTGAGCTTCTCGTACATCCAGTCGTCCACGACCCCGGCCGTGGCGTCGTAGCCGAACAGGTAGTCCACGGTCGCGGCCATTTCGAAAGCACCCTTGTATCCGTGCCTTCGCATCGCCGCCATCCAGCGCGGGTTGACCACCCGGGCCCGGAAGACCCGGTGCGTCTCCTCGCCCAGCGTCCGTGTCCTCACCTGGTCGGGCACGGCCGAATCGCCCACGTACGCCTCGGGGTCGGCGCCCGTCAGGTGGCGGACCACGGCGACCATGCCGCCGTGGTACTGGAAGTAGTCGTCGGCGTCCGCGATGTCGTGTTCCCTGGTGTCGACGTTCTTCGCCGCCACCGCGATCCGCCGGAACGCCGTCTCCATGTCCCCGCGCGCCGGCCGCCCGTCGAGCCCGCGCCCGTAGGCGTAGCCGCCCCACACCGCGTACACCTCGGCGAGGTCGGCGTCGGAGCGCCAGTTGCGGGCGTCGATCAGCGGCAGCAGACCGGCGCCGTACGCGCCCGGCTTGGAGCCGAAGATGCGGGACGTGGCGCGCCGCCGGTCGCCGTGCCCGGCCACGTCCTCCTCCACATGGGCCCGCACATAGTTGGACTCGGCCGGTTCGTCGAGGTCGGCGACGGCCCGTACGGCGTCGTCGATCAGGCCCACCACGTGCGGGAACGCGTCCCGGAAGAAGCCGGAGATGCGGACCGTGACGTCGATGCGGGGCCGGCCCAGCTCCTTGAGCGGGACGATCTCGAAACCGGTGACGCGCCGGGAGGCGTCGTCCCACACCGGACGGCAGCCCAGCAGCGCCAGGATCTCGGCGATGTCGTCGCCCTGGGTGCGCATCGCGGAGGTGCCCCACACCGTCAGACCGACGGACTTCGGGTAGGTGCCGGTGTCCGCGAGGTACCGCTGCACCAGCGAGTCCGCGAGGGACTGGCCGACCTCCCAGCTCAGCCGGGACGGAATGGCCTTGGGGTCGACGGAGTAGAAGTTCCGGCCGGTGGGCAGGACGTTGACCAGACCGCGGGTCGGCGAGCCGGAGGGACCCGCCGGGACGTAGCCGCCGTCCAGGGCGTGCAGGATGTGCCCGATCTCGTCCTCGGTGCGGGCCAGGCGGGGCACGACCTCCTCGCAGGCGAACCGCAGCACGGCCACCGCGTCCGGCAGGTCGGCGCCCAGCACCTCGCGGACCAGGCCGGGCGCCGCGTCCGTCGCCCAGTTCCGTTCCTCCATGCCCTCGGCGATCCGCCGGCACAGCTGCTCCAACAGGTCGATCGCGTCGGAGGCGGTGCGGGCGGGGCCGTCGACCAGGTCGGTCAGCTCCGCCGGGACCTCGACCGGGGCGCCGGGTTCGGCCAGCAGCTCCTTCTCGTCGAGCCCGAAGTGCGCGGCCAGCGAGGCCCGCAGCCCCGGCAGGGCGTTCGCGCGACCGCCCCACACCTGCGAGGCGCGCAGCACGGCGAGGACGAGGTTGACACGGGGCGCGCCGACCGGGCCACCGCCGAGGACGTGCAGGCCGTCGCGGATCTGCACGTCCTTGATCTCGCACAGATAGCCGTCGATGTGCAGGACGAACTCATCGAACTCGTCGTCGTCCGGCTGTGCGTCGACGTGCAGGTCGTGGTGGAGTTCGGCGGCCTTCACCAGCGTCCAGATCCGGGCGCGCACGGCCGGGGCCTTCGCCGGGTCCAGGTCGCTGACCAGCGCGTACTCGTCCAGCAGCTGTTCGAGTTCGGCGAGGAGGCCGTAGGTGTCGGCGCGGGCCATCGGCGGCACCAGGTGATCGACGACCGTGGCGTGGCCACGCCGCTTGGCCTGGGTGCCCTCGCCGGGGTCGTTCACGATGAAGGGGTAGACGAGGGGCAGGTCGCCGAGCACGGCATCCGGGGCGCAGCCGCGGGACATGCCCAGCCCCTTGCCGGGCAGCCACTCCATGGTGCCGTGCTTGCCCATGTGGACGATCGCGTCGGCCCCGAAGCTGTGCTCCAGCCAGCGGTAGGCGGCCAGGTAGTGGTGGGAGGGCGGCATGTCCGGGTCGTGGTAGATGGCGACGGGGTTCTCGCCGAAGCCGCGCGGCGGCTGGATCATCACCACGACGTTCCCGAACCGCAGCGAGGCGAGCACGATGTCGTCGCCGTCGACGTACAGCGAGCCCGGCGGTTCGCCCCACGCCTCGGTCATCGCCTCCCGCAGCTCCGGGTCGAGCTGCTCGAACCAGGCGCGGTAGTCGGCCAGCGGCACCCGGGCCGGTGCGGTGCGCAGCTGTTCCTCCGTCAGCCACTCCACGTCGTGGCCGCCGGCCTGGATGAGCCGGTGGATCAGCTCGTCGCCCGTGGAGGGGTGGTCGGTCAGGGTGTAGCCCGCGTCGCGCAGCGCGTCCAGCACCCGGACCGCCGAGGCGGGGGTGTCGAGGCCGACGGCGTTGCCGACCCGGGAGTGCTTGGTCGGGTAGGCGGTGAAGATCAGCGCGATCTTCTTCTCCGCGTTGGGTGTGTGCCGCAGCCGGGCGTGGCGGACGGCGATCCCGGCGACCCGGGCGGCCCGTTCGGGGTCGGCGACGTACACGGGGACGCCGTCGGGGCCCTCCTCCTTGAAGGAGAACGGCACGGTGATCAGGCGTCCGTCGAACTCGGGGATGGCGACCTGCATCGCCGCGTCCATGGGGGACAGTGCCGCGTCGGACTCCTCCCACGCGGCGCGCGGGGTGGTCAGGCACAGGCCCTGCAGGACCGGCACGTCCAGCTCGGCCAGTGCTCCGACGTCCCAGGACTCCTCGTCGCCGCCGGCGGAGGCCTGCGAGGCGTGGGTGCCGCCGGCCGCGAGCACGGTGGTGACCAGGGCGTCGGCGCGGCCGAGGAGGTCGTACAGCCCGGCTTCCGCGCCGCGCAGCGAACCGCAGTACACGGGCAGCGCGTTGGCGCCCCGCTCCTCGATCGCGTCGCACAGGGTGTCGACGAAGGCGGTGTTGCCGCTGAGTTCGTGGGCGCGGTAGAAGAGCACGCCGACCGTCGGGCGGTCGTCGCGGATCTCGTAGGAGCCGTGCACGCCGTACGCCGGCATGGGTCGGGGCCGTTCGAAGCCCTCGCCGGTGAGCAGCACGGTGTCCGACAGGAACCGGGCGAGTTCGGCGAGGTTGGCGGGGCCGCCCTCGACGAGGTACGTCAGCGCTTCGGCGACGACTCCCGCGGGCACGCTGGACTCGGCCATCAGTTCGGCGTCCGGGACCGTCTCGCCGCCGAGCAGGACGGTCGGGATGCCGGACGCCGTGAGCGCGGCCAGCCCGTCCTCCCAGGCGCGTCTGCCGCCGAGCAGCCGGACGACGGCGATGTCCGCCCCGTCCAGCAGGGCCGGCAGGTCCTCGACGACGTCCACGCGGGTGGGGTTGGCGATGCGGTAGCCGGCGCCGGAGGCCCGGGCCGCCAGCAGGTCGGTGTCGGCGGTCGACAACAGCAGCACTGTGCTCATGCGGGAACTCCCGGGGGGAGGAAGGGCAGTCCTTGCGGCGCGCCGGACTCGAGGAGCCGCCACAGCGCGTCGGTGTCCGCGTGCTGTTCGATCAGATCGCCGAGCCGGTCGAGCTGCTGCTCGCGCAGCGCGGCGAACGAGGTGTCCGGTGCCGGCACGAAACGGCGGCCCGCGGCGGATGCCACCTCGCGCAGAAAGGCCCGCCGGAAGCCGTCCGACTCCAGCGCCCCGTGCCAGTGCGTGCCCCAGGTGACGCCGAGGCGGCAGCCGTCCAGGAAGGGTTCGTCGCCGCCGTGGACGTCGGCGATCCCGTGGTGGATCTCGTATCCCTCGACGACTTCGCCGAGGGCCTGACCGGTGGGCCGGGCCAGGGTCTTCTCACGGGCGAACCGCACCCGCACGGGCAGCAGGCCGAGCCCGGCCACGTGCCCGGCGCGGCTCTCCACCTCGTCCTCGATGTGCTCGCCGAGCAGCTGGAAACCGCCGCAGATGCCGAGGATCGGCCGGGACTGCGCGGCGCGGCGTGCCAGTGCGTCGGCGAGTCCGCGCTCGCGCAGCCACTGAAGGGCGCGGACCGTGCCCCGGGTGCCCGGGACGACGACGAGGTCGGCGTCGGCCAGTTCCTCGGGCCGGTCCACGAACCGCACCACGACGCCGGGTTCGGCGGCCAGCGCGTCGACGTCGGTGAAGTTGGACATCAGCGGCACCGCGCACACGGCCACCCGCAGCACGTCCTCGCCGACCGGGGGCTCGACCGCCGACTCGCGGACCGCGCCGCGCAGCGACACCGCCATGCCGTCCTCCTCGTCGATGCCGAGGCCGTGCCGGTACGGCAGCACACCGAAGGTGCGCCGGCCGGTGAGGCCGTGCAGCATCTCGAGGCCCGGCTGCAGCAGGGACACGTCGCCGCGGAACTTGTTGACGAGGAATCCGGCCACCAGCCGCTGGTCCTCGGGCGCGAGCAGGGCGACGGTGCCGTAGAACGACGCGAACACCCCGCCGCGGTCGATGTCGCCGACGACCAGCACCGGCAGCCGCGCGGCGCGGGCGAGGCCCATGTTGACGATGTCGGTGCGGCGCAGATTGATCTCCGCCGGGCTGCCCGCCCCCTCGCAGATCACCATGTCGTGGGTGCGGCGCAGTTCGGCGAGGCAGTCCAGCACGGTGCCGAGCAGCCGCTCCTGACGCCCGCCGTGGTAGCCGCGGGCACTCAGCTCGCCCATCGCCTTGCCCAGCACCACGACCTGGCTGCTTCGCTCGCCGCCCGGCTTGAGCAGCACCGGGTTCATCAGCGCGGTCGGCTCGATGCGGCACGCCTGGGCCTGCATGGCCTGGGCGCGGCCGATCTCGGCGCCCTCACGGGTGACGAAGGAGTTGAGGGACATGTTCTGCGCCTTGAACGGCGCCACCTTCACGCCCCGGCGCACCAGCCACCGGCAGATCCCGGCGGTCACCACGCTCTTGCCGGCGTCGGATGTGGTGCCGGCCACGAGCAGGCCTCCGCTCATGCCGCACCGCCCGTCACCCGCCGGCCCTTCGCCCGGCGGACGGCGCGCAGGGCAGCCCGCCCCCGGCGGCCGCACAGCAGCTTCACGCCGGTGCAGGTGGCGAGCGCCAGCCAGCTCACGCGCCGTGAGAGCCGTACGGCACGGTCGATGTCCGCCACCTGCACGGCGCGTCCGGCGGAGTTGAGCACCGGCCGGTGCTCCACGCGCCCGGCGTACGACAGGGTGCCGCCCAGCCGCACCCCGAGCGCTCCGGCGAACGCGGCCTCGACCGGACCGGCGTTGGGGCTCGGATGCTGGGCGGCATCGGCCCGCCAGGCCCGTACGGCACCCCGCGGATCGCCGCCGGTGAGGACGGCGAGGGCGGCGGTCAGCCGGGCCCCCGGCCACCCGGCCAGATCGTCGAGGCGGGCCGAGGCCCAGCCGTAGCGGCGGTAGCGGGGCGAGCGATGACCGACCATCGCGTCCAGGGTGTTGACGGCCCGGAAGCCGGCGAACCCCGGCACGCCCGCGACCGCGCCCCACACCAGGGCGCCGACGACCGCGTCGGAGGTGTTCTCGGCCACCGACTCCACCACGGCCCGGGCGATGCCGTCGGCGTCCAGGGCGTGCGGGTCGCGTCCGCACAGATGCGGCAGCCGCGCCCGCGCGGCATCCACCTCGCCCGCCTCCAAGGCGCGGGCTATGACCCGGGCTTCGCGGGCGAGGGAGGTTCCGCCGACCACCGTCCAGGTGGCGGCACCGGTCAGCAGGACGGAGGCGACGGGGGAGCGGCGCACGGCGCGTGCGGCGAGAGCCGACAGCGCCACGGCGCCACCGGCGCACACCGCTGTGTGCAGCGCACCCCAGCCGCGGTGGTCCTTCCACAGCACACGTTCGACGGCGCCGGCGGCCCGCCCGAACACGGCGACGGGATGCCCACGGCGCGGATCGCCGAGGAGCAGGTCACCGAGGAGGCCGGCGGTGGCGCCGTACGCGTAGACGCGAGCGGCACCCATGGGGTCAGCCGATCGCGGGAACTTTACGGGAGACGTCGTCGATGAGCCTGAATCGGCAGCCGCGCATGGGATGTGTCCTCACTCAGGGTGTCCACGCCCTGGTTCGACGAAAACCGGCGGTGAGAGTTCCTGGCTCCCGGGAAGGTCTCCCGGTCACAGTGGCGGGACCGCGCCGGATTCGCACCGGGCTTCCTCTCGTGCCGCCGTAACTGGCCACTGAAGTCCACCACGCTCCACGAACACCCGTCAACTCCGCCCTGACCTGCGACGGCCCGGTGTGCTGAGGCCCACACACCGGCGCCGGGGGGACAGGGGGGTGCGACGGCCGCCGGGGCGTGTGCGCGGCGGGAGAACGACGAAACTCCCCGGGGCACGGGTGGCCCCGGTCAGTCGCCGGAGGCGGTACGGGCCGCGTCAGCCCACGATGAGCCAGATCCCGTAGGCCACGGCCGCCGCGCACAGTGCGAAGCACAGGTACGCCCCGGTCGTGGCGGCGACGGCGCGCTCGCCGCGGGTCGCGGCGGCCTCGCGCCGGGACAGCCCGGCGATGCCGAGGGTGAACAGGGTCACCAGGGCGACGGTGACCACGAGGCTGACGCCGAACACGGAGCCGAGTGCTGCCCAGTCGATCTTCATGCCGTAGCTGCTTTCCTGTGACCGGCGCGGTGAGCCGGTGCCCTGCGGTGGGTCAGACGGCCGCGGCCGGCGGGGTCGCCGCGGACGCGGGGGCGGGAGCGGGGGAGACCGGCTCGGCGGCCGGGGACGCGGGCGCGGGAGCCGTGGGCTGGGCCGGGACGGTCGCCGTCGGCGCGTCGGCGGGCGTCGGCGCCGAGGCGGTGTCCTCGGCGGCCGGGGCGGGCTGGCCGGCGGCCGGCGGGGCCACGGCGGCCAGGGCCTGGGTCACCACACCGGCCGGCTCCTCGGCCGTCGCCGCGGGCCCGGTGACATTGGTGTGGTCGACGACCTGGCGGCGGGAGACGAGCCAGATCGCGGCGCTCGCGGCCACCAGGAACACCGCGACGAGCGCGGTGCCCCAGTCGCCGAGATCGGTCACGGCCTCGGCGCCCGCGCCGACCAGGGCCGCCGCCGGCAGGGTGAGCACCCAGGCCACCGTCATGCGGCCGGCCGTGGACCAGCGGACCACGCCGCCCTTGCGGCCCAGGCCGGCGCCCATCACCGCGCCGGAGACCACATGCGTGGTGGACAGCGAGAAGCCCAGGTGGGAGGAGGCGAGGATGGCGGTGGCCGCGCTGGTCTGGGCGGCGAAGCCCTGCTGCGGCTGCAGGTCGGTCAGGCCGGTGCCCATGGTGCGGATGATGCGCCAGCCGCCGATGTAGGTGCCGAGTGCGATCGCCAGGCCGGCCGAGAGGATCACCCAGGTGGGAGGGTTGGAGCCGGGGGCCAGGGCACCGCCGGTGACCAGGGCCAGGGTGATGACGCCCATCGTCTTCTGCGCGTCGTTGGTGCCGTGGGCCAGGGAGACCAGACCCGCGGAGGCGATCTGTCCGGCGCGGTGGCCCTTCTCGGCCGCCTTGCCGTCCTTCCCGCCGATCGTGTACGACAGCCGGGTCGCGACCGCAGCGGCGACTCCCGCGACGACCGGGGCGGCCACCGCCGGAAGCACGACCTTGGTGATCAGTGCGCCGCCGTGCACCGCGTCGGGGCCGGCCGAGGCGAGGGTGGCGCCGACCAGACCGCCCATCAGGGCGTGCGAGGAGCTGGAGGGGAGCCCGACCAGCCAGGTCAGCAGGTTCCAGAGGATGGCGCCGACCAGTGCGGCGAAAATGACCTCGGGACGAATGCCGGACTCGTCGACGAGACCCTTGGAGATCGTGTTGGCGACCTCGACCGAGAGGAAAGCGCCCACGAGGTTGAGCACGGCGGACATGGTCACCGCGACCTTGGGCTTGAGCGCGCCGGTGGAGATGGTGGTGGCCATCGCGTTGGCGGTGTCGTGGAAACCGTTCGTGAAATCGAACGCGAGAGCGGTTACTACCACCATCGCGAGGATCAGCGAGAAGCCTTCCATTTACCCAGGCAATCGTTCGAGCGTCATTGGCCGGTTGAAGGTAGGTAACGAGGGTGAACAGAAGATGAACTGTGACGGTCGAGGTGGTGTCCGGTTCCGTCGCCACGCATTCCGTTTGTGTCCGTTTGCCGAGCGACCGACAGGGCCGCACCATGAATGACCGGCCGCGGGACGAGCACCGGACGGCGCGGTCGCGGAAGGCGACCGACGAGGAGGCGGACGCCTGGCGGGACCTGGTGGCCACGGCCCGGCGCACCGCGGCGGACGGCCTGGTCGTCGGCACCTCGGGCAACGTGTCGGTGCGGGTGGGCGACACCGTGCTGGTCACGCCGTCCGGCGTACCCTACGACCGGCTCACGCCCGACGACGTCACCGGGGTGGACCTGGACGGACGGCAGATGCTCGGGACACTGGTGCCCACCAGCGAGCTGCCCCTGCACCTGGCGGTCTACCGCACCACCGGCGCCGGTGCCGTCGTCCACACCCACGCCGTGCACGCCACGGCCGTCTCCACGCTGGTGCCCGAGCTGCCCCTGATCCACTACATGGCCGCCGCGCTCGGCGGCCCGGTGCGCGTCGCCCCGTACGCCCCCTACGGCACCGAGGAACTGGCCGGGAACATGCTGCGCGCCCTGGCCGGCCGCACCGGGTGCCTGCTGCAGAACCACGGCACCGTCACCTGCGGCGCCACCCTCGACCAGGCCCTCGACCGCACCGCCCAGCTGGAGTGGATGTGCCGGGTGTGGCTGACCGCCTCGTCCGTGCCCGGGCTGACCCCCAGCCTGCTCACGCCCGGGCAGCTCGCCGAGGTCCAGGAACGGATGCGCGACTACGGCCGGCGGCACTGACGGAGCACGACGCGGCCGGGAAGGCGGCCGGGAACGCGGGCCGCCGCCCCGCACCGCGCGGGAGCATGTCACCCCGACCGCTTTCCCCGCTGGCCGGTGCGGCGGTCCGCCCGGACACTGGTTGCGTGCGGACAGTCACAGCGACGGCCACGGCCGTCACCGCGGTTGTGGCGGCCGGCGCGGCAGGCATCGCCGCCGGGCGGCTCGCCAGCGACGCGGCGCTCAAGGCGCCCGCGGGCCGGCCCCTGCCCACCGAACCCCGGCTCACCGTGCACGGCACGGCCGCCGGGCAGATCACCCTCACCCGGGACCTCGCCTCGTTGCGGCCCGGCACCTACGGCCTGGCAGGCAACGGCTCCCACGCGGTCGTCGGCCCCGTCCTGGCCGACGCCCCGCACCGGCCCGACACCGTCGTACGCCGCCTGGAGCGCGTCACGCACGGCGTGCTGAACCCCGGCGACAAGGTCTGGCTCACCCCGAACCTGCACGTCGGCACCCCCCGCACCGCCCTCGGCCTGCACCACCGGGACGTCGAGGTGCCGGGCGAACTGGGCCCGCTGCCCGCCTGGTACCTGCCGGGGGTCCGCGGGACCTGGGTGATCACCGTGCACGGACTGGGCACCACCCGGGAGCTGCCCATGAACGTCATGGGCTTCCTGCACCACCGGCACTTCCCGGTCCTGGACGTCACCTGCCGCGGCGACCCCGGCGCCCCGCGCTCCCCGGACGGCCTGAACCACCTCGGCCAGAGCGAGTGGCGGGACCTGGACGCCGCGCTCCGCTACGCCGTGCGGCAGGGCGCGGACCGGGTCGTGCTGTACGGCTGGTCCACCGGGGCGACCATGGCGCTGTGCACGGCGCTGCGGTCCGACCTGCGCGACCGGGTCTCCGGGCTGGTCCTGGACTCGCCGGTGCTCGACTGGGAGACGACGCTGCGGGCCCTGGCCAGGGCACGGCACATGCCGGACGCCCTGCTGCCGCTCGCGGTGCGCGCCGCGCAGGGCCGCACCGGGCTGCACCGTGACGGGCTCGCCGACATCGCCGACCCCGCCGGACTCGCCGTGCCGACCCTCGTCGTCCACGGCCCCGGCGACGAGGTGGCCCCCTGGCAGCTGTCGAGACGGCTCGCCTCCGGGCGCCCCGAGCTGATCGCCCTGCACACCGTGCCCGACGCGCCGCACGGCGCCATGTGGAACGCCGACCCCGCGTCCTACGAGGAGGCCCTGCGCCGTTTCCTCACGCCGCTGATGTGATCCGCGTGAGGTGAGGCGACGCACCCGGTGCACCTGGTGCGGCGCCCGGGGCGACGCGGTCGGCACGCGGTCGGCAAGAAGTCGCGCGCGGTCGCGCGCGCTCGGCGTGCGGCGCCCCGCGTCACCCCGCGGCGAGCGGGGCCGCCACCCCTTCGGGACGGATTCCGCTTGTCGTCGGCGGCGGTGCCCGGACGGGGCCCGGCGCTGCCCGGTCCGTGCCCGGTCCCGTGCCGCGCCGCCGGAGCCGCGCCGCCCCGGCCCGTGCCGCACCGCGTCCCGCCGTGCGCACGGCGGAGGCGTTCCGCACGCGTTCCCGAAGCCGTCCGCACCCCGGTCCCGGCCGCCGCCGGTCCGCTCGTCCGTCGCCGGCCCAACTCGCGTGCACGGCCTTTCATCTGGCCCGTCGAGGCGTTCCGTTTGGGTTTTCGCAGCGGCAGCAGGAAGACTGCACCCGTGACGTCCCGTATCCCACGCGACTCCAGGCTTCGACTCGTCCGCCCGCGGCCCCTGGCCGCCGCCCCACGAGCCGTGAACCAGCGGCGCCCGCGCCGCACCGTGCCCCGCCCGCCGGAGGGCACCCCCGCACCATCGGAGCTGGCCCGCATGGCGCGTGCCCGCCTGGCCGGGGCGGTCCGCATCGCCCGGTGGGCCGACGCCTGTCTCGGGCCCGGCCGGGCCGGGGCGGGCGTCGACGGCAAGGCCACCCTGTCCGACCAGACCGCCGCCCGGGCCGCCCGGGATCTGGACCTGACCGTGGCCCAGGCCCGCGCCGACTGGGACACCGCCCGCCTCACCGGCCTCGTCGAGGTGCACGGCGACAGCGCGCGCCCCGGCTGGCGGCTGCGGGCCTGGGACCACGACGACAGCGCCGTGCTGCGCGGCTGGGTCGCGCTGTTCGACGCCTGGCCGCTGGTCTGCCCGGAACCCGAGGAGCAGGAGCCGGCCGCCGTCGCCGAGGTCGTCTCGGCCATGCCGCAGGTGCTGTCCTTCCTCCAGCTCTCCGCCGGGCCCGTGCCCGTCGACCAGCTCCTCGACCTGCTGCGGCAGCGCGTCACCGAGCTGCGCACCGAACGCTGCGAGGTGCCCTACGACCCCGCTGCGGGGCCCGCGCCGGTGCACGCCCCGAGCATCGTCCGGCAGCCGGCGTCCGGCCCCGACGACACCCGGACGGCGGGGGCGGCCCCGGACACGGACCCACCGGAGCAGCCCCGCGCCGCGTCACGGCTCACGCTCTCCTCCGTCGCCCCCGGCACGGACCCCGCGCCCGCCGCGACGACCGTGCCGCAGCCCGGCGACCGCACGGCGGACGGCGACGGCCGCGTCACGGCGCCGACCGGGCCCGATGCACAGGCCGAGGCGGCCGCGCTGGTGCCGCTGCTCGACTGGGCGCTCGGGGCCCTCGCCTCCGTCGGGGCGCTCACCTACGGAGACGGGCAGGTCACCCTCACCCCGCTCGGCAGCTGGGCGGTGTGGGTCAAGCTGGAGCAGATCTGCGTCGCCGCGCAGAGCCCGGCCGGCAACATCGAGCAGTCGGCGGAGGACATGCTCCGCGGCTGCGCCCAGCTGCGGCCGAACGCGGCCCGCGCCGAGTACCGGGCCTGGCTCGCCGCCCGCCCGGTGGGCAGCGCCGTCGCCGAGCTGCTCGCCGCCGCCCGCGGCGACGACGCCCTGCTGCGCGGGCTCGCCTTCGAGGCGCTGCGGGTCGTCGGCGCACCCGCCGAGGCCGACGTCCGGGCCGTGCTCGACGAGCCCACGCTGCGGCCCTACGCCCTGCTGTGGCTGGCCGAGCACGACGGCGTCGACCCGGAGGACGCCCACGAGGTCCTCACCCGCGAGGAGGCGACCTGGCTGTGGGTGGACACCGCCGCGGCCGTCGCCGACCACGGGGAGGCCGAGATGCTGGTGCGGCATCTGGAGACCGCGGTGCAGCCGACGGTGCCCGCCCTGCTCGACGAGGTGCGGGCCGTGGGACATCCCCGCACGGTGCAGGTGCTGGTCGCGCTCGCGGCCGCGCACCCCGACCCGGCCCTGGCCAAGCTCGTCCGCCGGGCCGCCTTCCAGGTCCACACCGGCGGGACCTGACGGCGGCCGTCCCGCCCAGCGGTCCGGACGGTGCGGGGCGCCGACGGCATCCGTGCCCGGCCGTGCGCGCGTCCCCGCGCGGGCGCCCCGGTGCACGCCGCCGCCGGCGCCCCCCGCGCGCCCTGGTGCACGACGACGCCGCCGGCGCCCCCCGCGCGCCCAGGTCCCGTCCGACCGGGCGGTCCCGGGTGCGCGGACGTCACGGCGAGGCGCCGCCGTCCGGGCCCCTCGAAGGTCCCGCCTCCGCTTGCGAAAGCCCGCCGCCCGGATGCGGAGGGGGCCGTCCGCGCGTAGGAAACACAGGGAAAAAGCGGTTGCGCACCCCCGTTAGACTGTCCCGCATGGCCATTCTCCTCGCGCATTAGACGGCGGGATCACCTCAGCCGACCGTCCCGCCCTCATCACCCGCCCAGGAGTGTGTCCGTGATCTCCGCTTCCGGCATCGAGCTGCGCGCCGGTGCCCGCGTCCTTCTCGAGAACGCCACCTTCCGTGTCGCCAAGGGCGACCGCATCGGTCTGGTCGGCCGCAACGGCGCCGGCAAGACCACCCTCACCAAGGTGCTGGCCGGCGAGGGCCTGCCCGCCGCCGGTACCGTCACCCGCAGCGGAGAGGTCGGCTACCTGCCGCAGGACCCCCGCACCGGCGACCTCGACGTGCTCGCCCGCGACCGCATCCTGTCCGCGCGCGGCCTGGACGTGCTGATCCGCAAGATGCGCGAGAACGAGCAGCGCATCGCCACCGGCAAGGGCGCCACCCGGGAGAAGGCCCTCAAGCAGTACGAACGCCAGGAGACGGAGTTCCTCACCAAGGGTGGCTACGCCGCCGAGGCCGAGGCCGCCACCATCGCCGCGGCGCTCAACCTGCCCGACCGGGTGCTCGGTCAGCCCCTGCGCACCCTCTCCGGCGGTCAGCGCCGCCGGATCGAGCTGGCCCGGATCCTGTTCTCCGACGCGGACACCCTGCTGCTGGACGAGCCGACCAACCACCTGGACGCGGACTCGATCATCTGGCTCCGCGACTATCTGAAGACCTACCGCGGCGGCTTCATCGTCATCAGCCACGACGTCGACCTGGTGGAGACGGTCGTCAACAAGGTGTTCTACCTGGACGCCAACCGCGCCACGATCGACATCTACAACATGGGCTGGAAGCTGTACCAGCAGCAGCGCGAGGCCGACGAGAAGCGCCGCAGGCGCGAGCGGGCCAACGCCGAGAAGAAGGCCGCCGCGCTGAACGCCCAGGCCGACAAGATGCGCGCCAAGGCCACCAAGACGGTCGCCGCGCAGAACATGGCGCGGCGCGCCGAGCGGCTGCTGGCGGGCCTGGAGGAGGTCCGCAAGCAGGACAAGGTGGCCAAGCTGCGCTTCCCCGAGCCGGCGCCCTGCGGCAAGACCCCGCTGATGGCCGAGGGCCTGTCGAAGTCGTACGGCTCCCTGGAGATCTTCACGGACGTCTCGCTGGCCGTGGACCGCGGCTCCCGGGTCGTCATCCTCGGCCTGAACGGCGCGGGCAAGACCACGCTGCTGCGGCTGCTCGCGGGCATCGAGCAGCCCGACACCGGCTCGGTCGTCCCCGGTCACGGCCTCAAGCTGGGCTACTACGCCCAGGAGCACGAGACGCTCGACCCCGACCGCACGGTGCTGGAGAACATGCGCTCCGCCGCGCCCGACATGGACCTCGTGGAGGTCCGCAAGGTGCTCGGCTCGTTCCTGTTCTCCGGCGACGACGTCGACAAGCCGGCGGGTGTCCTCTCCGGCGGCGAGAAGACCCGCCTCGCCCTGGCGACCCTGGTGGTGTCCTCGGCGAACGTCCTGCTGCTCGACGAGCCCACCAACAACCTCGACCCCGCGAGCCGCGAGGAGATCCTCGGCGCGCTGCGCACCTACAAGGGCGCGGTCGTGCTGGTCACCCACGACGAGGGCGCGGTCGAGGCGCTGCAGCCGGAGCGGATCATCCTGCTGCCCGACGGGATCGAGGACCTGTGGGGCGCCGAGTACGCGGACCTGGTCGCGCTCGCCTGACCGGCCGGGAGGAACCGGACCACCGAGGCCCCTCCGGGCACCCGGCGAGGGGGCGTGCGGGCCTGGCCGTCTGGATCGTTCGGCCTATTCGGTGTCCGTCATTTGTGTGAGTTCTTCTCATCGCCCGGTGTGTCATGCACCGATTTCGCGGCCGAACCCTTATGAACCGAGGGTTCGGCCGCATTGCTGCTCTGACCTGGCACTTCTCCGCACGATTCGTGCGCCGGTGCGCTCCGGGCCGCTTGGAATATGCGGTTCCGCTTGTGGGGATGTGCTCCTGTCGTCACAACCCTGTCTCACAGACCTTGCCGAATGGGTGGCCATCGGGCCCCGGAGGGGTGATCATGAGGAGACCAGAGCGCACTTCCCATGAGGAGGCACGGGTGGCCGAGACTCTGAAGAAGGGCAGCCGGGTGACCGGCGCCGCGCGCGACAAGCTCGCGGCAGACCTGAAGAAGAAGTACGACGCCGGTGCGAGCATTCGAGCGTTGGCCGAGGAGACCGGCCGCTCGTACGGCTTTGTGCACCGCATGCTCAGCGAGTCGGGTGTCCAGCTCCGCGGGCGTGGCGGGGCCACGCGCGGCAAGAAGACCCAGCAGTCCTCCTGACCGCGGACGGTCCCTCGGCTCCGATGGAGACCACGCGGCAGGCTCTTCCGGGCCTCTTGCCACGGGGCCCGGGGGAGACCTCGCGACGCCGGATGGTTACTGTGCAGTCGCTTAGGGCTGTCCGCGCAGGGCAGCCGTGTCGACCGCACCCATCGGAGGCGCACCATGACCTCGCTCGAGCACGACCTCGAATCGCAACGCGAAGGACGTGACCCGGCAGACGACAACTCCCCTGCTCCCGCCGTCCTCGACAAGGACGGGGTACGGCTCGCCGTCGACGGCGCGGTCGCGACGGTGACCCTGACCAACCCGGCCAAGCGCAACGTGCAGAGTCCCGCCTTCTGGCGGGCGCTCATCGAGGCGGGGCGGCTGCTGCCGGGCTCGGTCCGCGTCGTGCTGCTGCGCGCCGAGGGCAAGTCGTTCTCCGCCGGCCTGAACCGGCAGGCGTTCACACCGGAGGGGATCGACGGCGAGCTGTCGTTCTTCGACCTGGCACGCAGCGACGACGCCGAGCTGGACGCGACCATCGCCACCTACCAG
Organism: Streptomyces thermoviolaceus; assembly: GCF_045209695.1. Taxonomy (NCBI): domain Bacteria; kingdom Bacillati; phylum Actinomycetota; class Actinomycetes; order Kitasatosporales; family Streptomycetaceae; genus Streptomyces; species Streptomyces thermoviolaceus. Next base: position 4,817,105 of record NZ_CP109280.1, read on the forward strand.
GAGGCCTTCACCTGGTGGCGGCGCAGCGACCTCGTGTCCATCGCGGCGGTGCAGGGGCACGCCATCGGGGCGGGCTTCCAGCTCGCCCTCGCCTGCGATCTGCGGGTCGTGGCCGACGACGTGCAGTTCGCCATGCGGGAGACCAGCCTCGGACTGGTTCCGGACCTCACCGGAACCCATCCGCTGGTGAGCCTGGTCGGCTACGGCCGTGCGCTGGAGATCTGCCTGACCGGCCGGTTCGTGTCCGCCGAGGAGGCGGTGGCCAGCGGGCTGGCGAACATCGCCGTGCCCCGCGACCAGCTGGACGCCGCGGCGCAGGACCTCGCCTCGGCGATCCTGGCGGCGCCCCGTGATGCGGTGATCGAGACCAAGGCACTGCTCCAGGGCGCCCAGGGCCGCACCTACGACGAACAGCGCGCCGCGGAGCGCCAGGCCCAGGCCCGCCGCCTGCGGGATCTGGCGGGCCTGGGCGACTGAGCGGCCGGCACCGGCCCACGGGCCGTGCGACGGTGCGGGGCGTCTCCTGCGGACGTCCCGCACCGCATCCGTGCGCGGCCCCGCGCGCCCGGAGGCGATCCGGAAGGCGATACGGCGCCAGGTGTACGGGATGCCGGTCAGGCGTGCGGGGTGACGCGGCCCGGAGTACGGCCGGGTCTCAGAAGCCGTGCCGGAAGCCGCCGTCCACCGGGACCATGATGCCCGTGAGGTAGGACGCCGCAGGGGAGAGCAGGAACGCCGCCGTGCGGCCGAACTCCTCCGGGGTGCCGTAGCGGCGCAGCGGGATCCGGGACTCGGAGGCGGCACGGGTCGCCTCCGGGTCGGCCGACCGGGCGTCCAGCTCGCGCACACGGTCGGTGTCGATCCGGCCCGGCAGCAGACCCACGACCCGGATGCCGCGCGGCCCCAGCTCGTCGGCGAGGGACTTGGCGAAACCGGCCAGGCCCGGGCGCAGCCCGTTGGAGATGGTCAGGCCGGGGATCGGCTCGTGCACCGAGCTGGACAGCACGAAGCCGATGACGCCGCCCGCCTCCAGCTCGGCCGCCGCGGTGCGGGCCAGCCGCACCGCCCCCAGGAACACCGACTCGAACGCCGCCCGCCACTGCTCGTCGGTGTTGTCCGCGACGAAGCCCGGCGGCGGCCCGCCGACGCTGACGAGAATGCCGTGGAAGCCGCCGAAGCGCTCCCGCGCGGTCGCGACGAGCCGGGCCGGGCCGTCGGGGTCGCCGTTGTCCACGGCCACCCCGACGGCATCGGGGCCCAGCTCGGCCGCCGCGTCGGCGGCCCGCTGCTCGTCGCGTCCGGTGACGACCACCTTCGCGCCGTCGGCGACCAGCTGGCGCGCGACGGCGTTGCCCAGGCCGCGTGTCGCGCCGGTGACGACGTACACCCGGTCCTTCAGTCCAAGATCCATGCCTCTTATCCTGCCCGCTCGCCCCGGCCGCGGGCGAGAGCTGGGCGGCGCCGGAGGCTACACCGCGGCGGGTTCGTTCTCCTTGCCGGCCGTCGTCTGCTCCGCCGCCCTGCGGTCGCGCACCTCGCGGCGGGCCAGGATCAGCCAGCCGACCGGGACGCAGGCCGCGAACAGCCACCACTGGATGGCGTACGGCAGGTTGATGTCGTCCACGCCGATCCAGCTGCTGTCCCCCTTGGGGGAGGGCAGCAGCTGAGGGCTGCCGTTCGCGGGTGCGGGGGAGATCAGCTCGATGTAGCCGCCGAGCACGTTCTGTGCCGCGGTGTCGCCCGAGTCCCGCAGCAGGGCGCCGACCTTCTTGCTGTCGATCAGCATGATCTGCCGGTCCGGCAGGCCCTTGACGTCCTTGATGCCGCTCTCGGCCGTCGTCTCGTCCGGCATCAGCCGGCCGGTGACCGTGATCTCGCCCTCGGCCGGGGCGGGGATGTCCGGGAAGGCGGTCTGCGAGGTGGGGGAGGGGATCCACCCCCGGTTGACCAGCAGCATCCTGCCGTCGTCCAGCACGAACGGGGTCAGGACGTGGTAGCCGACCCGGTCGTCGGCGTTGGTGCGCCGGCGCACCACCAGCTCATGAGCCGTGTCGAAGTGACCGTGCGCGGTCACCCGCCGGTACAGATGCTCGTGTGCGACCGAACCGCCGACCGAGGTGAGCGTCTCCACGGGCACCGGCTCCGCCGCGAGCGAGGTGCTGATCAGCTTGTTCAGCGCCTGCCGGTGGTCGTGCCGGTGCAACTGCCAGAAGCCCAGCCAGATCATCGTCGGGATCAGCGCGATCGCGACGACGGTGATGATCACCCACTGGCGGGTCAACAGGAAGCGGTACACCCCACGACGGTACCGAACCCCCACGGGGTGTTCTCGCCAGGGGTGTCCCTCAGACACGGTCGACGATTCCGGCCCTGCCCTCCGCGCGGGCGCAGTGGGCGCCGCAGTACCAGTGGCCGTCCGCCTCCACGCCCTGCCCGATGATCTGCACACGACAGTGCTCGCAGATCGGCGCCATGCGGTGGATCGCACAGGCGAAGCAGTCGAAGACGTGCACCGCGCCCTGGGCGTGGATCTCGAAGGTCATACCGTACTCATTGCCGCATACTTCGCATCTCGCCATGCGCCCCAGCGTCGGCCGCCGCCGACGGCTCGGCGAGCGGGCGCCGGGCGCGTCGCACGGCAATCACCCGGACGCCCGTCGGCGGCCGCCCTGCCCGGCCGCGCCCTCACGCGCCGTCGGCCGGCTCCACGTCCTGCAGCAGCTGACCGAACGCCGCCTCGTCCACCATCGGCGTGCCGTACTGACGGGCCTTCAGCACCTTGGTGGTGCCCGAGTCCGGATCGTTGGTCACCAGCAGGCTGGTCAGCCGCGACAGGCTGGTGGCCACATGCAGCCCGGCCTCGGTCGCCCGGTCCTCCAGCAGCTCCCGGTCCACGGAGGTGTCGCCGGAGAACGCCACCCGCATGCCCTGCTTGAGGCGTTTGCCCTCCTCGTAGCGGCCCGGGTTGGGGTAGGGGCAGGCCGGGCGCTTGCGGGACGGACGCCAGCTGCTGCGCCGGTGACCGCCGTATCCTCCCGCCTGCTGGCGGGGCACGGGCCGGTCCGACCACTCCGTCAGCGGCCGGCACTCCAGCAGCGGCAGCCGGATGCCGCGCTCCGCCGCCGCTCTCAGGCTCGGCCGGAACGCCTCCGCCAGCACCCGCGCGTCGTCCAGGGCGTGGTGCGCGTGCTGCTGCACCACACCGAAGTGCGCCGCCAGCGACTCCAGCTTGTGATTGGGCAGCGGCAGTTCCAAGGCCTTGGACAGCGCGATGGTGCACAGCCGCCGGCGCACCGGTGCCTCGCGCCGCGCGCGGGCGTACTCCCGCGCGATCATCTGCCAGTCGAACACCGCGTTGTGCGCCACGAGCACCCGCCCCTCGAGCCGGGCGGCGAACTCGTCGGCGATGTCCGCGAAGACCGGTGCGCCCTCGAGGACTTCACTGGTCAGCCCGTGGATCCACACCGGGCCCGGGTCGCGTTCGGGGTTGACCAGCGTGTACCAGTGGTCCTCGATCTCGCCGCGCGCGTCCAGCCGGTAGACCGCCGCGGAGATGATGCGGTCGTCGCGGGCCAGGCCGGTGGTCTCCACGTCAACGACCGCGTATCCCGGGGGATACGCGGCCGGCCATGGTGCGGGCGCGGAGCCTGCGAGCGTGCGGTCTTCGAGCATGGTCACTGAGGATAAGGGCCGCCGCCGACAGCCCGGCCCGCCGGGGCCGCGGTGTGTCGGCCCGTGCCCCGCCCGCCCGGCCGGACGCACCCCACCGGCCGTGTCCTGCCCGGGACTTCGGCCGGACCCCGCGTCGCACGGCCCCTTCGGCGGGGTGCGCGTGCGATGCTCCCTGCTGTGATCCAACCGACACCCGACGAGTCGCGATCCGCGTCCGACGAGCCGCACCCCGCCTCCGACGACACGTACGGCGGAGCCCTCGGATCCCGGCTCAACTGGCTGCGGGCCGCCGTCCTCGGCGCCAACGACGGCATCGTCTCCACCGCCGGTCTCGTCGTCGGCGTGGCCGGTGCGACCAACTCCCGCACGGCGCTGCTCACCGCCGGACTGGCCGGTCTGCTGGCCGGCTCGATGTCGATGGCGGCGGGGGAGTACGTCTCGGTGTCGACCCAGCGGGACTCGGAGGAGGCGGCGCTGGACGTGGAGAAGCGGTGGCTGCGCGAGCGGCCCGAGGCCGAGCTGGAGGAGCTGACCACGATGCTCCAGGACCGCGGCCTGTCCCGCGAGGTGGCCCGGGAGGCCGCCCAGCAGCTGACCGAGCGCGACGCGCTCAGGGCCCACGCCCGCGTGGAACTCGGCATCGACCCCGACGAGCTGACCAACCCCTGGCACGCCGCCTGGGCGAGCTTCCTGGCGTTCACGGTCGGCGCGCTGCTGCCGCTGCTGGCCATCGTGCTGCCGCCGGCACCCCTGCGGCTGACGGTCACCGTCGTCTCCGTGCTCGCCGCGCTCGTCCTCACCGGCTACAGCAGCGCCCGGCTGGGAGCGGCCCGGCCGGGCCGTGCGGTGGTGCGCAACGTCGCCGGCGGGGCGCTCGCCATGGCCGTCACCTACGGCGTGGGAAGCCTGCTCGGCGCCTCCGTGCTCTGAGCCGCCGGACCCCGTCCCGCAGCGGTTTCACCTGGTCACAGGGGCCTCGACGCGCCAAACGCGCAGGCGGCGGCGTACCGTGAAGGGGTCCGGTCGCCGACCGGTGCGCGGTCCCCGCGGCGGACCGACGAACGCCTCATCCACAGCCGACAAGGAACCACGTCATGCGCGCCACCACCATCCACGCTCCGTACGACATGAGGGTGGAGGACGTCCCCGACCCCTCGGTGCAGCAGCCAACCGACGCGGTGGTGCGGGTGCTGCGCGCCTGCATCTGCGGCAGCGACCTGTGGGCCTACCGCGGGCAGGCGGAACGGCAGCCCGGGCAGCGCATCGGGCACGAGTTCCTGGGCGTGGTCGAACAGACCGGCAGCGAGGTGACCGGCGTCGGCACCGGCGACCTCGTGGTGGCGCCGTTCATGTGGTCCGACGGCGTGTGCGACTACTGCCGCGAGGGCCTGACCACCTCCTGCGAGCACGGCGGCTTCTGGGGCAGCCCGGGCCACGACGGCGGCCAGGGCGAGGCGGTCCGGGTGCCCCACGCCGACGGCACCCTGGTCAAGCTGCCCAAGGACGCCGTCGGCGACGACCGGCTGCTGGCCGCGCTGCTGACCCTGTCCGACGTCCTCGGCACCGGCCACCACGCCGCCCTCGGCGCGGGCGTGCGGCCCGGCGCCACGGTCGCGGTCGTCGGGGACGGCGCCGTCGGGCTGTGCGCGGTGCTCGCCGCCAAGCGGCTGGGCGCCGAGCGGATCATCACCCTCGGCCGACACCAGGCCCGCACCGACATCGCCCGCCGCTTCGGCGCCACCGACATCGTGCCCGAGCGCGGCGACGCCGCCGTGGAAGCGGTGCGCGAACTCACCCGCGGCCAGGGCGCCCACAGCGTGATCGAGGCGGTCGGCACGGAGCAGTCCATGCACACCGCCGTCCACCTCACCCGCGACGGAGGCGCCATCGGCTTCGTCGGCGTGCCGCACGGCAGCCAGACCGGCCTGGACCTCGGCGTCATGTTCAACCGGAACATCGCCCTACGCGGCGGCGTCGCCCCGGTCCGGGCCTACATCCCCGAGCTGCTGCCGGACGTCCTCGACGGCACCATCGACCCCTCGCCGGTGTTCGACATGACGGTGGATCTGGAGGGCGTGCCCGACGGCTACAAGGCCATGGACGAGCGCGTGGCGCTCAAGGTGCTCGTCACGAACTGACCGGCCGGCCCGACCGGACGGTCACGCCCTGCCGGTCCGTACCGGTCCTCGGCGGCCCGGATCACCAGCGGATCGGCAGCGGCAGCGCCGTCAGCAGCCCGGACGCCGCGATCACCAGGCCCAGCAGGGCGACCTCCGTGCGCGCCGGTACCAGGGCGCTCAGCGGGTCGGCGGCCCGGCGCAGCCGCAGCCGGGCCCATGCGGCGAGCGCGCCCACCCCTGCCACGAGGATCACCTTGGCCAGCAGGGCACGGCCGTAGGCGGTCGTGGTCAGCTGGTCGAGCACCGTGTCCGCCGGCATCCGGCGCAACGTGCTGCACATGCCCGTGGCGGTGATCGCGGCGAGCAGCAGCGCCGCCGCACGGGAGAACCGGCCCAGCAGGGCGGCGCCCTCGCGCCCCCGCCGCACCCGCAGGGTGCGCAGCACGTGCAGCAGACCGCCCGCCCACAGCGCCGCACAGGTCAGGTGCACCAGGGTCAGGACGGACCCGACGAGCGGGCTGTCCTCGGTCACCGGGTGGGCGCGCAGGGCCTCCGCCAGGATCACCACCGACAGCGGCCACACCTGCGCCGACGGACGGCGGGCGAACACGCACAGCCCCGCGGCCAGGAAGCCGTTGACCTCCAGCAGTGCCAGCACGCCGTCCCGGGTCCGGTACAGGCCGCCCACGTCGATCTGGCCCAGTCCGTGCGGAAGCAGATTGCCGGTGGCCACGACCGCGGCGAGCCCGGCGGAGGCCAGCCAGCCGGCGGCGGCCGCGTACCCGGACCAGCTGCGCGGCGGCGGCACCGGGGCGCCGGGCAGACGGGCGGCCAGCCGGTTCACGAACGCCTCGCCCACCGGCACGCAGACCGCCGCGAACAGCACCGTCCGCAGCAGACCGGTCCAGCGGACGCCCGGGGCGGCCGCCTCCCCCGTGCCGTGCAGTGCGCCGGACGGTCCGAGCAGCGGGATCAGCGCGGCCAGCATCACCAGCCCGAGGGCCACCGCGGCCCGTACCGTCGCGGCACGCCGGCCCGTGTCGCGGGCACCGGTCCCCCGAGCGACCTGACGTAACAGCGTCATCCCAGGATCTTCGCCAGAGCGGACGAAGGCAGGCAAGAGCGCCCAGGGAAGTGAGAGACGGACATTCCGTCGTGCGCCGTCCGGTGCGCCCGTGCACCCCGGTGAGACTTACGCCGGGGCCACCGCCCGTCGTCCCGGCGCACCGCCGGCCCCTCGGCGGGCCGGGCGGGAGGGCGCGCACCGGGCGCGCCCTCGCGGGCCACCCGGTCTACTTGGTCACCGCCGCCAGGGCGTCCACGATGCCCCGGCCGTAGAAGCCGTTGCGGTTCGTCGGGCCCTCGCACACCGCGTCGATCTTGCCGTCGCCGTCGATGTCGTACGGGTCGGTGCACGGGGTGCGGGTCGCCTCGGCGTACAGCAGCGCCTTGACCTGGGCGGCCGAGGCGTGCGGGTGCGTCGACTTGATCAGCGCGGCGACGCCGGCGACGTGCGGGGTGGCCATCGAGGTGCCGGACATGTACCCCCAGGTGCCGCCCGGCAGCGGGCCGAGGATCGAACCGCTGGTCGCCGGGGCCGGCGGCGTCTGGTAGGCCGTGGAGTCGCCGCCGGGCGCGGCGATGTCGATCACCGACCGGCCGTAGTTGGAGTAGGACGACTTGATGCCCTTGGCGCCGGTCGCGGCCACTGTGACCACGCCGGGCAGCTGGGTCGGGATGTCGAAGCAGGAGCGGGTGTCGACCACCCGGTCACCGGGGGTGGAGTCGTTCGGGGAGGAGGGGTCGGTGAGGGTGCGGGAGGCGAGGTCGTAGTTCTCGTTGCCGGCCGCGGCGACGTTGACGGTGCCCCTCTTCTCCGCGTACTGCGCGGCCCGCCGGACGGCCTCCACGAGCGCCTTCTGGTCCGGGTCGGTCACGCAGTTGAAGTACCAGGGGTCGGTGTAATAGCTGTTGTTGGTCACGTCGATGCCGTGGTCGGCCGCCCACATCAGGCCGCACACCACGGCCTCGGTGTAGAAGAAGCCCTCCGGGGTGGAGACCTTGATGCCGGCCACCTTCACACCCGGCGCGACGCCGGTGACGCCCACGCCGTTCTTCGCGCCCGCTATCTCACCGGCGACGTGCGTGCCGTGCGGGCTCTCCGAGGCGCCGGGCCGCCAGGCGCCGTCGGTGCGGTCCGGCTTGCCCGACACGCAGTTGACGGACGCCCGGCGGTCGAAGTTCGGGGCGATGTCGGGGTGCGTGTCGTCGACGCCGGTGTCGATGACGCCGACGGTCACCTCGGGGCTGCCGAGCGTCGTGCGGTGCGCCTGGTCCGCCTTGATGGCGGGCAGGTCCCACTGCAGCGGCTCGAGCGGGTCCTGTCCGTCGGCCGCCTCGCGCTGAGCCTGCGCCAGCTGAGCCGCGGTCAGCGGCTGCGGGACGGCGGTGTCGGTGGTCGACTGGGCGGGCAGCGGAGCGGTGCGGGTCGCGCCCGCCGAGTCGACTCCGCGCACCTTCCTCAGCGCTGTGGCGAAGTCCGGGTTCGCGGAGTGGACGACGATGACGCCTATGCGGTCGTACGACGTCACCACGGTGCCGCCGGCCTTCGCTATCGCCGTGCGCACCTGCGCCGTGAGCCCGTGTCCCGGGCGGACGTTGACGACGTAGCTGAGCGTGTCCGCGTCCGAGGCCGGGGCGGCGGCGGTGGTGGTGACCGCCGGGGCGGCCGATGCCGTGGCGTCCGGCAGGAAGGCCACCGCGGTGGCCATGGCCATACCGAGCGGAAGGGCGAGCGCGCGGCGCAGGCGCGGCTGAGACGCTGTCATCGGTGTGTGTCTCCCGTGGGTTCGCAGTGGCGGCAGACCGGGGCGCGCCGGTGTCCGGCCGGAGCCGGCGACCGCACAGGCCCCGCCTCGCGCGGGCGCACGGCCTGCCCGAGTGAGATGCCCCGTGTGTCGATTGATCAGTACATGACGGTCGTGCTGCGCCGAAGCTATCCCGGGGCCCCGTCGGCCAGCAATGAGTCGGTCGTCACTGTGCGCGTCACCCGCGAGAGATCCGGCCGGAGATGAACCCGTTCCCGAGCGGCGCCGTGGACGTTGGACAGGGGGACCGGCCGCCGTCGAGCCCCCTGCCGCATCCGAGCCGGTCCGACGACGCGGACGTGCGCGCGTCCCGGTCCGCACCCGACCCGCACCACGAGGAGTAAAGACGTGGCCACCGAGACACCGCCACCCTCGAAGACCCAGGTCCCGCTCCCCTCCCGCGAGGAGTTCGTCCGGGTTCAGGACAGCGAGGAGTTCGTCCGACTGCGCCGCTCCTACCGTTCGTTCGCCTTTCCGCTGACCGTCGCCTTCGTCGCCTGGTACCTGCTGTACGTGCTGCTGTCCAACTACGCCGGCGGCTTCATGGGCACCCGGCTGTTCGGCAACGTCAACGTCGCCCTGGTGCTGGGCCTCGCCCAGTTCCTGACCACGTTCCTCATCGCCTGGTGGTACGCACGGCACGCGGCGGCCACGCTCGACCCCGCGGCGAAGGCCATCAAGGCCCGGATGGAGGGCGACGCATGAGCCCGGCACTCACCCTGGCCGCCGGCGAGGCGAGCGAGCACCGCACCCTGATCGTCAGCCTGTTCGCACTCTTCGTCGTCGTCACGCTCGTCATCACCGTCTGGGCGGGCCGGCAGACCCGCGACGCCGCCGACTTCTACGCCGGCGGACGCCAGTTCAGCGGCTTCCAGAACGGCCTGGCGGTCTCCGGCGACTACATGTCCGCCGCGTCCTTCCTCGGCATCGCCGGCGCCATCGCCCTGTTCGGCTACGACGGCTTCCTGTACTCCATCGGCTTCCTCGTCGCCTGGCTGGTCGCGCTGCTGCTGGTCGCCGAACCGCTGCGCAACTCCGGCCGCTACACCATGGGCGACGTCCTGGCGTACCGCATGCGCCAGCGCCCGGTGCGCACCGCCGCCGGCGTCTCCACCATCGTCGTGTCGATCTTCTATCTGCTGGCGCAGATGGCGGGCGCGGGCGTGCTGGTCTCGCTGCTGCTCGGCATCACCAGCGACGGCGGCAAGATCGGCATCGTCGCCCTGGTCGGCGTCCTGATGATCGTCTACGTCACCATCGGCGGCATGAAGGGCACCACCTGGGTGCAGATGGTCAAGGCGGTGCTGCTGATGGCCGGCGCGCTGCTGCTGACCTTCCTGGTGCTGCTGAAGTTCGACTTCAACGTCTCCGACCTGCTCGGCAGGGCCGCCGACAACAGCGGCAAGGGCGCGGCCTTCCTGGAACCCGGCCTGAAGTACGGCGTCACCGGAACCAGCAAGCTGGACTTCCTCTCGCTCGGCATCGCCCTGGTGCTCGGCACCGCCGGACTGCCGCACATCCTGATCCGCTTCTACACGGTGCCGACGGCCAAGGCGGCCCGTACGTCGGTCATCTGGGCCATCGGCCTGATCGGCGTGTTCTACCTGATGACGTTGGCCCTCGGCTTCGGCGCCGCCGCGCTGATCACACCCGACGAGATCACCTCCTCCAACAAGGCGGGCAACACCGCGGCACCGCTGCTCGCCCTGCACCTGGGCGGGGTGGACTCCACCTGGGGCGCGGTGCTGCTGGCCACCATCTCCGCGGTCGCCTTCGCCACCATCCTGGCCGTGGTCGCCGGCCTCACCCTGGCCTCGTCGTCGTCCTTCGCCCACGACATCTACGCCAACGTCATCAAGAAGGGCACCGCCACCGAGAAGCAGGAGGTCCGCGCGGCTCGCTGGGCGACCGTCGGCATCGGCGCGGTCTCCATCGTGCTGGGCGCCCTGGCCCGCGACCTGAACGTCGCCGGTCTCGTCGCCCTCGCCTTCGCGGTGGCCGCCTCCGCCAATCTGCCCACCATCCTCTACAGCCTGTTCTGGAAGCGGTTCACCACCACCGGCGCCCTGTGGTCGATCTACGGCGGCCTGGTCTGCGCGGTCGGCCTGGTGCTGTTCTCGCCGGTGGTCTCCGGCAAGCCCACCTCGATGTTCCCGGACGCCGACTTCGACTGGTTCCCGCTGGAGAACCCCGGGCTGATCTCCATCCCGGTCGGCTTCCTGCTCGGCGTCGTCGGCACCCTGCTGTCCAAGGAGAAGCCGGACACCGGCGCCTACGCGGAACTGGAGGTGCGCTCACTGACCGGCACCGGCGCCCACTGAACGGCGCCCCGCCCCCGCAGGTCCGCAACGCCCCGGGGTGCGGGTCGGCCCCACGCCCGCACCCCGGGGCTCCGTCCCGCGACCGAGTCGGTGTCACCGGCGCTGCTCTCGCGTAGGCTCACTGGTGAGGGAACCTCAGTGACCTACGCGGGAGGGGGCCACGTGCTCAGCGACACCTTCGGCCGGGTGGCCACCGACCTGCGGGTCTCGCTCACCGACCGGTGCAATCTGCGCTGCACGTACTGCATGCCCGAGGAGGGCCTGCAGTGGCTGGCCAAACCCGACCTGCTCACGGACGACGAGATCGTCCGCCTCATCCGCATCGCGGTCACCACCCTGGGCATCACCGAGGTCCGCTTCACCGGCGGCGAGCCCCTGCTGCGTCCCGGACTCACCGGCATCGTCGAGCGCGTGGCGGCCCTCGACCCGCGCCCCCAGTTGTCCCTGACCACCAACGGCATCGGTCTGGGGCGCACCGCGCACGCCCTGAAGGCGGCCGGCCTGGACCGGGTGAACGTCTCCCTGGACACGCTCCGCCCCGAGGTGTTCAAGGCCATGACCCGCCGCGACCGGCACCGGGACGTCCTCGACGGTCTGCGGGCCGCCCGGGAGGCCGGACTGACCCCGGTCAAGGTCAACACCGTGCTGATGCCCGGGCTGAACGACGACGAGGCTCCCGACCTGCTGGCCTGGGCGATGGAGCACGACTACGAGCTGCGCTTCATCGAGCAGATGCCGCTGGACGCCCAGCACGGCTGGAAGCGGGAGGGCATGGTGACGGCGGGCGACATCCTCGCCTCGCTGCGCACCCGGTTCGAGCTGACCCCGGAGGGCGCCGGGGAACGCGGCTCGGCCCCGGCCGAGCGGTGGATCGTCGACGGCGGCCCGTACCGCGTCGGGGTGATCGCCTCCGTCACCCGGCCGTTCTGCGCGGCCTGCGACCGCACCCGGCTCACCGCCGACGGGCAGATCCGCACCTGCCTGTTCGCCACCGAGGAGACCGACCTGCGCGGTGCGCTGCGCTCCGGCGCACCCGACGAGGAGATCGCCCGCATCTGGCGGCTGGCGATGTGGGGCAAGAAGGCCGGGGCGGGCCTGGACGACCCGTCGTTCGTCCAGCCGGACCGCCCCATGTCGGCGATCGGAGGCTGAGCGGCCGGGCGGTGCGCGGCCACGGGCGCTCAGGCGCCCTCGCGTGCCTCCCACTCACCGAGCAGCACCACGTCCTTCAGGAATCCGCGCACGCCGAGGAACTGCGACAGATGGTCCCGGTGCTCCTCGCAGGCCAGCCACGTCTTGCGGCGCTCGGGGGTGTGGATCTTCGGATTGTTCCAGGCCAGCACCCACACGGCGGCGGCACGGCAGCCCTTGGCGGAACAGATCGGGGTCTCGTCACTCACAGGTTCGTCTCACAGCCACGGCACACAAGGCGACGCCGAGCAGCCACGGGGGGAGCTGCCCGGCGTCGGTCCTGTCGCTCCGACGGGGGATGCGGAGCGCTTACGCAGTATGTCACGACACGCTCGCACCGGAGCCCGGAACACCACGATCCGGGTGCGCCGGTGCCCGACGTGCCACGCCGGTGCAGGTCAGGACGGGCGCCCGGGCACCGCTCACGCTCTTTCGCCGGGCTCGCGCGCCCCGCTCGCGGTGTGCGCGGCGGGATCGTCCCGCCCGTCCCGGCGCGCACCAGCTGCCGCACCGCGGCCGGTTCGATCCGTGTGCTCCCGCGGGCCGTCCGCGGTGCCTTCCTCGGTGCCCGGGCCCTCGTCCGGGGTGCGCGGCCCGGTCAGCATCGGCTTGGGCGGCATCGAGACGAACGTCGACGGCAGCTTCGGCGCGTTCTCCCGGCCGGCGTTGGCGATCACCACCGCGATGTAGGGCATCACCATGCCGATCACGAAGGCGGCGATGGCCACGACACGCTGGACGTTCCACAGCCCGACCGCCAGCAGCACCGACACCGTACGGACCGACATCGAGATCACGTACCGGCGCTGGCGGCCCCGTACGTCCTCCTGCAGGCCCGTCCGGGCTCCCGTGATCCGGTAGACCGGGACGTTGCCACGGCCGTGCCGCGTCCGCATCACCATTCACCATCCGCCCGCACCGGACAACTTCTCCGGGCCCGCCTCCGGCACCACCGTCGGCACACCGGCCCACACACCACCACCGTACGCCGCCCCCTGGCCGGCCACGAGGCCGGGGCGCTCCTCGCCTGCGGAAACCACTCGCGCGGCCCGGCGGCACGGCACGGCGCTCGTCGAGCCTCGGGCACGCCCCCACGCCCGGGCACGCCCCCACGCGGACGCGCTCGACATGCGGTGCGGGACCGTCCGGCCGACACTGAGCGTGATGCTCGCGTCGATCCGGACGAGGAGGCAGCCATGGGCTGGGTGTGGGCGATCATCGTAGGTTTGATCCTCGGCCTCATCGCCAAGGCCGTCATCCCGGGCAAGCAGCACAGCCCGCTCTGGCTGACCACCCTCTTCGGTCTGCTCGGTGCCATCGCCGGCAACGCCGTCGCCCGGGCGGCCGGCGTGGAGGAGACCCCCGGCATCGACTGGACCCGGCACATCTTCCAGCTCGTGGCCGCGATCATCATCGTCGCCATCGGCGACATGCTCTACCTCGCCCTGTGGGGCAACCGCAGGCGGCGCCGCGAGAGGGCCTGAGCCCGGTGCCCCGGCGCGGGCGCGCGCAGACATCCGCCCGCCGCACCTGTGCCCCGTACGCCGAAGGCGGCTCCCGCCGGACACCGGAAGGAGCCGCCTTCGTGACGCCGTGGCGCGCCCTGCTCAGGCGCCCGTGATCTCCACCGCGGCCAGGTTCCTCTTGCCGCGGCGCAGCACCAGCCAGCGGCCGTGCAGCAGATCCTCCCGGGCGGGCACCGCGTCCTCGGCGGTGACCTTGACGTTGTTCACGTAGGCGCCGCCCTCCTTGACGGTGCGGCGCGCGGCCGACTTGCTGGGCGCCAGGCCCACCTGGGCCAGCAGGTCCACCACCGGAGCCGGCTCGGACACCGTCACGTGCGGCACCTCGGACAGCGCCGCGGCCAGCGTCCGCTCGTCCAGCCCGGCCAGCTCACCCTGACCGAACAGCGCCTTGGACGCGGCGATCACCGCGGCGGTCTGATCGGCGCCGTGCACCAGCGTCGTCAGCTCCTCCGCCAGCGCCCGCTGCGCGGCCCGCGCCTGCGGCCGCTCCTGGGTCTGCCGCTCCAGCTCCTCCAGTTCCTCACGGGACCGGAAGGACAGCATGCGCAGGTAGCGGCAGACGTCCCGGTCGTCCACGTTCAGCCAGAACTGGTAGAACGCGTACGGCGTCGTCATCTCCGGGTCCAGCCAGACGGCGCCGCCCTCGGTCTTGCCGAACTTGGTGCCGTCCGCCTTGGTCATCAGCGGCGTCGCCAGCGCGTGCACCTGGGCGTCCGGCTCCAGCTTGTGGATCAGGTCCAGGCCCGCGGTGAGGTTGCCCCACTGGTCGCTGCCGCCCTGCTGGAGGGTGCAGCCGTAGCGCCGGTACAGCTGCAGGAAGTCCATGCCCTGCAGGATCTGGTAGCTGAACTCGGTGTAGCTGATGCCCTGGTCGGACTCCAGGCGGCGGGCCACCGAGTCCTTGGTGAGCATCTTGTTGACGCGGAAGTGCTTGCCGATGTCCCGCAGGAACTCGATCGCGGACAGGTTCGCCGTCCAGTCCAGGTTGTTGACCAGCACGGCCGCGTTCTCGCCCTCGAAGGAGAGGAACGGTTCGATCTGCCGGCGCAGCTTCTCCACCCAGCCGGCCACCGTCTCCGGGTCGTTCAGCGTGCGCTCCGCGGTCGGCCGCGGGTCGCCGATCAGGCCGGTGGCGCCGCCGACCAGGGCCAGCGGCCGGTGCCCGGCCTGCTGGAGCCGGCGCACGGTGAGCACCTGCACCAGATGCCCGACGTGCAGCGACGGGGCGGTCGGGTCGAAACCGCAATAGAACGTGACGGGACCGTCCGCGAGCGCCTTGCGCAAAGCGTCCTCGTCAGTGGACAGGGCGAACAGCCCCCGCCACTTCAGCTCGTCGACGATGTCCGTCACGGTTCTCGTGTCTCCTCGGTGATCTTCGAACGGCCGGGCGGCGGCCGGACACCCGCCGGCCGCCCCCGTCCACGAACGCCTACGAGGTTATACGCCCCGGCTGACCGAACTCATGTTGAAGTCGGGCACCCGCAGCGCGGGCATCGCGGCCCGCGTGAACCAGTCGCTCCACTCCCGCGGCAGCGTCCGCTCGGTGCGGCCCGCCTCGGTGGCCCGGCCCAGCAGGTCCACCGGCGACTCGTTGAACCGGAAGTTGTTCACCTCGGCCGTCACCTCGCCGTTCTCCACCAGGTACACCCCGTCCCGGGTGAGCCCGGTGAGCAGCAGGGTCGCCGGGTCCACCTCGCGGATGTACCACAGGCAGGTCAGCAGCAGCCCGCGCTCGGTGCCGGCCACCATCTCCTGAAGGGAGCGGTCCTCGCCGCCGGTGAGGATCAGATTGTCGAGCGCCGGCGCGACCGGCAGCCCGGTCAGCCGGGCGCTGTGCCGGGTGGTCGTCAGATGCCGCAGCACGCCCTCACCGATCCACTCGGTGGGGTGCGCGGGCAGCCCGTTGTCGAACACCGACAGGTCACCGCCGGAGGAGTGGGCGACGACGAACGGCGCGCACTCCAGGCCCGGCTCACCGGGATCGCTGCGCAGCGTCAGCGGCAGCCGCGCCAGCCGGTCGCCCACCCGGGTCCCGCCGCCCGGCCGGGAGAACACCGTCCGGCCCTCGGCCGCGTCCCGGCCCGAGGACGACCACAGCTGGTAGATCAGCAGGTCCGCGACGGCGGTCGGCGGCAGCAGCGTCTCGTAGCGGCCTGCGGGCAGCTCCACCCGCCGCTTCGCCCAGCCCAGCCGCGCCGCCAGCTCCTCGTCCACCGCCAGCGGGTCGACGTCCGTGAAGTCCCGTGTGCTGCGCCCCGCCCAGGCCGAGCGGGTGCCGTCGGGGGACTTCGCGTTCAGCTCGAGGGTGCCGGTGGGCTGGTCGTGCCGCAGCCGCAGCCCCGTGGAGGTGCCGAGGTAGGTGGAGACCATCTCGTGCCGGGCGAAGCCGTACAGCTCGCGTCCCCCGGACCGGGCCCGGGCGAAGGACTCGCCGAGGGCGGGCGCGAAGTCCGCGAAGACGGCGGAGGACGTCTCGGCCGGCGGCTCGGTGAAACCGGGCGACTGCGGCACCCCCGTGACCAGCGGCTGGGCGTCCTCCGCGGGCCCGGCCCCGCGCGCGGCGGCCTCGGCGGCCCGCACCAGCGGCTCCAGGTCCTCCTCGGTCACCGCCGACCGCGACACCACGCCCGCCGCGGTGCCCTCCGCGCCGTCCACGGTCGCGATCACGGTGAGCGTGCGCCCGCGCGTGACACCGTTGGTGGTGAGCGCGTTGCGCGCCCAGCGCAGATTGGCGGAGGAGTGCTCCTCGGCGATCACGACGCATCCGTCGGCCCGGGACAGCTCCAGGACGCGTTCGACGACCTCGTGCGGTGTGCTGGTACGCGGGCTCATCGGCCGGCCTCCTGGGTGGTGTTCAAGACGGTGACGCCCGTGAAGAGGGCCGAGGGGCATCCGTGCGAGACGGCCGCGACCTGGCCCGGCTGGGCCTTGCCGCAGTTGAACGCGCCCCCGAGGACGTATGTCTGCGGGCCGCCGACCGCCGCCATGGAGCCCCAGAAGTCGGTCGTGGTCGCCTGGTAGGCGACGTCCCGCAGCTGCCCGGCCAGCCGCCCGCCCTCGATGCGGTAGAAGCGCTGCCCGGTGAACTGGAAGTTGTACCGCTGCATGTCGATGGACCAGGACCGGTCGCCGACGACATAGATCCCCCGGTCGACGCCCGCGATCAGCTCCTCGGTGGACGGCCCCGACGGGTCCGGCCGCAGCGACACGTTCGCCATGCGCTGCACCGGCACATGCGCGGGGGAGTCGGCGAAGGCGCAGCCGTTGGACCGCTCGAAGCCGGCCAGCCGCGCGATCCGCCGGTCCAGCTGGTAGCCGACCAGGACACCGTCGCGCACCAGGTCCCAGGACTGCGCCTCGACGCCCTCGTCGTCGTAGCCGACGGTGGCCAGGCCGTGCTCGGCGGTGCGGTCGCCGGTGACGTTCATCAGCTCCGAGCCGTAGCGCAGCGAGCCCAGCCGGTCGAAGGTGGCGAAGGTGGTGCCGGCGTAGGCGGCCTCGTAGCCGAGTGCCCGGTCCAGCTCGGTGGCGTGACCGACGGACTCGTGGATGGTCAGCCACAGATTGGACGGGTCGATCACCAGGTCGTACCTGCCCGGCTCCACGCCGGGCGCGCGCATCTTCTCGGCGAGCAGCTCCGGCAGCTGCTCCAGCTCGGCGTCCCAGTCCCAGCCGGTGCCGGTCAGGTACTCCCAGCCGCGTCCGGTGGGCGGGGCCAGGGTGCGCAGCGAGTCGAACTCGCCGGTGGCGGCGTCCACGGACACCGCGGTCAGCTGCGGATGCAGCCGCACCCGCTGCTGCGTGGTCACGGTGCCCGCGAGGTCGGTGTAGAACTTGTTCTCGTGCACGGCGAGGAGCGAGGCGTCCACGTGGTCGACGCCGTCGGCCGCGAGCAGCCGCCGGCTCCACTCGGCGAGCAGCGCCGTCTTCTCCGCGTCGGGCACCGTGAAGGGGTCGATCTCGTAGGACGAGATCCACGTCCGGTCGGCGTGCACCGGCTCGTCGGCCAGCTCCACCCGGTCGCCGGCCCCGGCCGCCCGGCCGACCTGCGCGGACAGCTTCGCCATGGCCACCGCCTGGGAGGCCACCTTCGCCGCGCCGGCCAGGGTCAGGTCCACGCCGGAGGCGAACCCCCAGGCGCCGTCGTGCACGACCCGCACCGCGTAGCCGAGGTCGGTGGTGTCCGACGACCCGGCCGGGCGGGCGTCCCGCAGCCGCCAGGAGGCGCTGCGCACCCGCTCCAGCCGGAAGTCCGCGTGCTCGGCCCCCAGCGCCCGCGCGCGTGCCAGCGCGGCGTCCGCCAGGGGACGGAGGGGAAGGGCCGTGAAAGCCTCGTCGATGGTATGGGGCACCGCGCCTCCCTGCTGTCGTCACCTGTCCGACCGATCATGGCGGGCGGGTGCGGTGCGAACCATGCCTTTGCACGCCGGGTCGCGGTTTTCTGTAGGGACTCGACAGCGCGGCACGTTCGTCGCTGTCGGTGCCCGATTCCCCGGCGACCTGCGCCGACCGATAGGTTTTCGGTTGACGCCGCCTGTCATCGAGGTGCTCGGGTGCGCTGTCGCAACGCTGAAGACCGCTGAGAAGGGGTGATCCGTTGAGCCGCTCGGTTCTCGTCACCGGAGGCAACCGAGGCATCGGCCTCGCCATCGCCCGCGCGTTCGCCGACGCCGGCGACAAGGTCGCGATCACGTATCGGTCGGGGGAGCCGCCGGAGGGTTTCCTCGCCGTCCGGTGCGACATCACCGACCCCGAGCAGGTGGAGCAGGCCTACAAGGAGATCGAGGCCCAGCACGGCCCTGTGGAGGTCCTGGTCGCCAATGCGGGCGTCAACCGGGACCAGCTGCTGATGCGCATGTCCGAGGAGGACTTCGTCTCGGTCCTGGAGACCAACCTCGTCGGCACGTTCCGCGTGGTCAAGCGTGCCAACCGCGGCATGCTGCGGGCCCGCAAGGGCCGCGTCGTCCTGATCTCCTCCGTCGTCGGGCTGCTCGGCTCGGCGGGACAGGCCAACTACGCGGCCTCCAAGGCCGGCCTGGTCGGGTTCGCGCGTTCCCTCGCCCGTGAGCTGGGCTCGCGCAACATCACGTTCAACGTCGTCGCGCCCGGTTTCGTCGACACGGACATGACGCGGGCGCTCAGCGACGAGCAGCGCGAGAACATCCTGTCGCAGGTGCCGCTCGGCCGGTACGCCAAGCCGGAGGAGATCGCCGCCACGGTGCGGTGGCTGGCCTCGGACGACGCCTCGTACATCACTGGAGCCGTCATCCCCGTTGACGGCGGACTGGGAATGGGTCACTGATCACCATGAGCGGAATTCTCGAGGGCAAGCGCGTCCTGATCACGGGCGTGCTGACCGAGGCCTCCATCGCCTTCCACGCCGCGCGGCTCGCCCAGGAGCAGGGCGCCGAGGTCATCCTGACCGCGTACCCGCGGCCCACGCTGACCGAGCGCATCGCCAAGAAGCTGCCGAAGCCCGCCAAGGTCATCGAGCTGGACGTCACCAACGACGAGCACCTGAACCGGCTGGCCGACCTCGTCGGCGAGGAGCTGGGCGGCCTGGACGGCGTCGTGCACTCCATCGGCTTCGCGCCGCAGGACGCACTCGGCGGCAACTTCCTGAACACGCCGTTCGAGTCGGTGGCCACGGCCATGCACGTCTCGGCGTTCTCGCTGAAGTCGCTGACCATGGCCTGCCTGCCGCTGATGCAGAACGGCGGCTCGGTGGTCGGCCTCACCTTCGACGCGCAGTTCGCCTGGCCGCAGTACGACTGGATGGGCCCGGCCAAGGCCGCGCTGGAGGCCACCAGCCGCTACATCGCCCGTGACCTGGGCAAGCAGAACATCCGCTGCAACCTGATCTCCGCGGGCCCGCTCGGCTCCATGGCCGCGAAGTCCATCCCCGGCTTCAGCGAGCTGGCCTCCGTGTGGGACACCCGGGCCCCGCTGGAGTGGGACCTGAAGGACCCCGAGCCGGCCGGCCGCGGCGTCGTCGCGCTGCTGAGCGACTGGTTCCCGAAGACCACCGGCGAGATCATCCACGTGGACGGCGGTCTGCACGCCATCGGCGCCTGACCACCGCCGCACCCGGTACCCGCGCCAAGGGCCCGCATCCTGCACGGATGCGGGCCCTTCGCCGTCGTCCGGAGCGTCCTCCGAGCCGGCGGTGCGGTCAGCCGCGGTCCTGCGGTGCGGACGCGGGCCGGCCGGGGCGGCACGGGGACAGATAGCTCGCGGCCTCCGCGGCGGCTCTGGCGGCGTCGCCGGCCCGGATGGCGTCGAGCAGCCTCCCATGGTCCAGGTAGCCCTCCGGGGTGAGGTCCGCGCCCACGTCCGCGCGCAGGCAGTCCCGCATCACCTCGCTCAGGTCCGCGTACACCGTGGTCAGCACGTCGTTGTGGGAGGCGGCCACCACCGCCAGGTGGAAGGTGGCGTCCGCGGCCACGAACGCCTCCGCGTCACCGCTCGCCCACGCCTCCTCGCGCTGCCGCAGCAGCGCGTCGAGCTGCTTGACGTCCTTCTCGGTGTGGCGCTGGGCCGCCAGGCGGGCCGCCGCCGTCTCCAGCGTGGAGCGCAGCTCGGCGATGTGCCGCGGGTCCGCGTCGGCGAACCGCCGGTGCATCACGCCGGCCAGCTCGCTGGTCGCCACCACGTAGGTGCCCGAGCCCTGGCGGATGTCCAGCAGCCCGTTGTGGGCCAGGGCCCGCACGGCCTCCCGGACGGTGTTGCGGGCGACGCCCAGCTGCTCCACCAGCTCGGGCTCCGTCGGGATGCGGGAGCCGACCGGCCACTCGCCGGAGGTGATCTGGTTCCGCAGGGCGGCGATGACCTGCTCGGACAGCGCCGAGCGGCGTGGATGGCTCAGGGGCATGACACACCTTTGCGTGCGGGGCCCCGGGACCGTGTCCCGGACCATGGACGGTTAATCATCCTATGATTCTATGATGGTGCCCATGCGTGAGGAACCGACCCGGACGACGACGCCACCGACCGAGCCCGCGGACCCGGCCGCGACCGCCGCCACCGGGCCCACGGCAGCCGCCGGCACCACCCGGACGGCTGCCCCCCGCACGTGGGCGGTCCGCCTGGTGACGCTCGGCATCGTGCTGGCCGCCCTGAACCTGCGGCCCGCCATCACCAGCCTCGGCGCGCTGCTGGAAGAGGTCCGCGACGGCCTCGGCATGAGCGGCAGCGTGGCCGGCCTGCTCACCTCCGTGCCCCCGCTGTGCTTCGCCGTCTTCGGCGTCATGGCACCCCGGCTGGCCCGCCGCTTCGGCCCCTCCGCGGTGGTGTGCGCGGGCATGGCGGCCATCGCCGCCGGACTCCTCGTCCGCCCCTACGCCGGGAACACGGCCGGCTTCCTCGCCGCCAGCGCGCTCGCCCTCGCGGGCATCGCCGTCAGCAACGTGCTGATGCCGGTCATCGTCAAGCGCTGGTTCCCCGACCGGGTCGGCTCCATGACCGGCCTGTACTCCATGGCCCTCGCCCTGGGCACCTCCCTCGCCGCCGCCGTCACCGTGCCGGTGACCGACGCCCTCGGCGGGAACTGGCAGTCCGGCCTGGCCTCGTGGGCGCTGCTCGCCGTGGCGGCCGTGGTGCCGTGGCTGCCCCTCATACGCGAGCGGGGTGCCGCGCCCGGTGCCCCGCCGCCCGCATCCGAGGCGTCCGCTCCCGCCGCGACCGGGTCCGCCGCGCAGGCCCCCGCCCTGCGGATCACCCGCAGCCGCACCGCCTGGGCACTGGGCGTGTTCTTCGGTCTGCAGGCCACCGCCGCCTACATCACCATGGGCTGGATGGCACAGATCTACCGGGACGCCGGGGTGTCCGCCGGCACCGCCGGACTGCTCCTCGCCGTCATCATGGTGATGGGCGTGCCGCTCGCCTTCGTCATCCCCCGGGTGGCCACCCGGCTGCCCCACCAGGGTCCCGTCGTACTGGTGCTCGGCGCCTGCGGCCTGGCCGGATACGCCGGCCTGTACCTCGCGCCGGTCGGCGGCGCCTGGGCCTGGGCGCTGCTCCTCGGCGTCTCCAACTGCGCCTTCCCGCTGGCGCTGACCATGGTCGGCATGCGCGCCCGCAGCGGCGCGGGCGTCGCCCAGCTGTCGGCGTTCGCACAGAGCGTCGGCTATCTGATCTCCATCCCCGGTCCGCTGCTCGTCGGCGTGCTCTACCAGGGCACCGGCGGCTGGGGTGCGCCGATCGCGCTGATGGTGGCGCTGATGATCCCGCAGATGGCGGTCGGCTGGCTGGCCGGACGCGACCGCACCGTGGAGGAGGAGGCCGCGGCACGCTGACCGCCCCGGCGGCACCGCGGTGAGGGCGAGGTGCGACACTGGGGCCCATGCAGCCTGTGCTCGACCCCAACCCGCAGAACGGGCAGAAGAAGATGCTCTACGTCTTCGGTGCCTTCTTCGCCGTCTTCCTGGTCATCGCCGTCATCGCGATGATCGTGGCCCCCTGACCCGTCCCGGCGGCCCCCGAAGTGGGGGCTTGCGGCCCCGGAGTGGGGCTGTCCCCCCTGTCCCCTAGGGGGCGAGGCTCAGGGTCAAGTGGGTGGATCACCGGATGGGCCGGTGCCCGTCGGATGCCTACCGTCATGACAGGGCCGCACACCGCGGCCCCGGGTCGGACACGACCCGGACGCGCAGACGACGGAGGACAGCATGTCGGCCCATCCGCACACCCGGCCCCGATCGGCGACCCCGGGCGGCGTCGACAGCAGGCTGCCGTGGTGGGCGCTGGTGCTGCCGGCCCTCGGCTTCGCCGTCCTGCTCGCCCTGGTCGTCAACCCGTCCGGCACGCACACCGGCGACCCCGCCCTCGCCCAGCTGCTGCGGCACATACAGACCCTGCTCGGGCGGTGAGCCGGACCCCGTCCGGATGCTCGGGAGCTGAGCGGGCAGGGCGACGGACCAGGCCGGGCAGCGGCCCGGGCCGGTGAGCCAACTCCCTGCGCCCCGTGGCCCGTTTCATGCGAAGCTGGGAGCCATGAGCGTCGCAGAATCCCGCAGGATCGTCCTTTTCCGGCATGCGAAGGCAGACTGGCCCCAAGTGGCCGATCACGAGCGACCGCTCGCCGAGCGAGGCCGCATGGACGCACCGCTGGCCGGGCGGAAGCTGGCCGACACCGGCATCCCCTTCGATCTCGCTCTGTGCTCGACCGCGACCCGCACCCGGGAGACCTGGAAGCTCGCGGTCCACGAACTGCCGCAGCGGCCCAGGACCGTCTACGAGGAGCGGATCTACGAAGCCTCGCCCGGTGAGCTGATCGCCCTGCTCAACGAGACACCGGACGACGTCCGCAACATCGTGCTGATCGGCCACAACCCGGGAGTGCAGGGGCTGGCCGAGGTGCTGTGCGGCTCCGCCGACGGCGACGCCCGTGAGCGGATGAGCCGCCGGGGATTCCCGACCGCCGCGTTCGCCGTCGTCTCCTTCGACGGCTCCTGGAAGAGCCTGGAGCCGGGCGTGGGGACCCTGACCGACTACTGGGCGCCCTCCCGGTGACCCTCGGACGGTGACTTGCGGGACACCCCGGGCGCCGCAGGGCCGGCGGGCGGCCGTGGGGCCTCAGCGCTCCTCGTGCGCGTCCGCCGCCTCGACCTCCTCGCGGGTCACCCCGAGCAGATAGAGCACCGTGTCCAGGAAGGGCACGTTCACCGCCGTGTGCGCGGCCTCGCGGACCACCGGCTTGGCGTTGAAGGCGACCCCGAGGCCCGCCGCGTTCAGCATGTCCAGGTCGTTGGCGCCGTCGCCGATCGCCACCGTCTGCGCCAGCGGCACCCCCGCCTCGGCGGCGAACCGGCGCAACAGCCGCGCCTTGCCCGCCCGGTCGACGACCTCGCCGACGACCCGGCCCGTCAGCTTCCCGTCGGCGATCTCCAGCGTGTTGGCGTGCGCGAAGTCCAGGCCGAGCCGTTCCTTCAGATCGTCCGTGACCTGGGTGAAGCCACCGGAGACCACCCCCACCTGGTAGCCGAGCCGCTTCAGGGTACGGATCAGGGTGCGCGCACCCGGCGTCAGCCGCACCTCGCTGCGCACCTTGTCCACCACCGACACGTCCAGCCCCTTCAGCAGGGCCACCCGCGCGTGCAGGGACTGCTCGAAGTCCAGCTCCCCGCGCATCGCGGCCGCCGTCACCTCGGCGACCTCGGCCTCGCAGCCGGCGTGCGCGGCGAACAGCTCGATCACCTCGTCCTGGATGAGCGTGGAGTCCACGTCCATGACCACCAGCCGCTGCGCCCGCCGGTGCAGGCCCGCCGCGACCACCGCTATGTCGACACCCAGTGCCGCCGCATGAGGGACCAGCGCGGTGCGCAGCGATTCCGTCTCCACTCCGGACACCGCGAACTCGACCGCGGTCACCGGGTACTTCGCCAGCCGGAAGATGCGGTCGATGTTGCCGCCCGCCCTGGTGATCCGCGCGGTGATCCGCGCGGTGGCCTTGGCGGTGAGCGGATGCCCGAGAACCGTCACCACCGAGCGCCCCAGGCCGCGCGGCCGGTTGTCGCCGTGCCCGGAGATGATCTCCGCCTGCATCTTCATCGACTCGGCCCAGCTGTGCACCGTCGCCCGGAGATCGCCCTCCAGACCGGCGGACGGCTGGGTGACGAGCGCGCACAGCACCATCCGGCCCCGGGTGACGACCTGCTCGATGTCGACCACGTCGACGCCGTAGGCCGCCAGGGTGTCGAAGAGGCCGGCGGTGATGCCCGGCCTGTCCTTCCCGAAGATCTTGACGAGAAGGGTCGGATCGTCGGAACTCTGCGAAGCGCTCATGGTGCTTCCACGGTATCCGGCACTCGGTGCCCCGCGCCGCTCAGGTCCGCCTGGCGGACAGCCGGCGGCAGGTGCCGCTCGCCGGCCGCGACCGGGCCGGCCGTACCCGGTGCACCGGCTGCCGCGGCCGCCTCCGGGCCGGGTCCGGCCGCTGCCGTCACCGACGGCGGACGCACGCGTTACGGACTCATGACAAGACCTGACTTTCGGCCCGTGGGCCCGGCCTGAAATAGTTCCTTGCGATGTTCGACATCCCTAGACTCCCCGCGACGGGGGCAATTCGGGGGACAACTCAGTGGGGCATGGAGTGCCTGAACTCGTACTGGAAGCAAACGGACGGACCTGGACGCTCGATCCGTCCACGTCCTACACCCTGGGCCGCGATCCCCAGGGAGACATCGTCTTCGACGACGCCAGGGTCTCCTGGCGGCACGCGACGGTCGCCTTCAACGGCCGCAGCTGGGTGATCGAGGACCACGGCAGCACCAACGGAACGTATGTGCAGGAGCAGAGGGTCCACCAGATCGAGATCGGTCCGGGCACGACCCTCCGTCTCGGCAACCCCACCGACGGGCCGCTGCTGACCCTGTCGGCCGCCCAGGCCGCCGTCGCCGCCGTGCCGGAGCGCCCGCAGCAGGCCTACGCGGCGCAGGCCGAGGCGGCACCCGGTGCTCCGGTCGGCCAGGCACCGGCACCCGCGGCGCAGCAGGCCGCCGCACCGCAGCAGCCCTGGCCGGGTGCGCAGCAGACGCCGTCGGTCCCGGCCCAGCAGCCCTCCGCCGCCGGCGCGGACGCGCCGCCGGCCCACGGCGACCGCAGCCCGACGACGTTCCACCAGTTCTCGCTCGGCCGCGTGATGCGCATCGGCCGCGCCCTGGAGAACGACCTGGTGGTGTCCGACCTGCAGGTCTCCCGCCACCACGCGGAGTTCCACGCCACGCCCGACGGCCGGTTCGAGATCCGCGACCTCGGCAGCCACAACGGCACCTACGTCAACGGCCAGCCGATCCCCAAGGGCGGCTCCGCGACGCTCGGTCCGGCCGACATCGTCGGCGTCGGCCACTCGACGTTCCGGATCGTCGGCGACCGGCTGGAGGAGTTCGTCGACACCGGTGAGGTGTCCTTCTCCGCCCGTCATCTGACGGTCACCGTCGACGGCGGCAAGCAGATCCTCAAGGACGTCTCCTTCGGCGTCCCGGAGAAGTCGCTGGTCGCGGTCATCGGCCCGTCGGGTTCCGGCAAGTCCACCCTGCTCAAGGCGCTCACCGGCTACCGCCCGGCCGACCAGGGCGAAGTCCTCTACGACAACCGGAATCTGTACAAGCAGTTCGCCGAACTCCGGCGCCGTATCGGCCTGGTGCCGCAGGACGACATCCTGCACAAGGAACTGAGCGTCAAACGGGCCCTGACGTACGCGGCCAAGCTGCGTTTCCCGGCGGACACCACGGCCGCCGAGCGCGAGGCCCGCATCGACGAGGTGCTGCGCGAGCTGAAGCTGGACGTCCACAAGGACAAGAAGGTCACCTCGCTCTCCGGCGGCCAGCGCAAGCGTGTGTCCGTGGCGCTGGAGCTGCTGACCAAGCCGTCGCTGATCTTCCTGGACGAGCCGACGTCCGGCCTCGACCCGGGCATGGACCGTGACGTCATGCAGCTGCTGCGCGGCCTGGCCGACGACGGCCGCACCGTCCTCGTCGTCACGCACTCCGTGGCCGAACTGGCGCTGTGCGACAAGCTGCTGGTGATGGCGCCGGGCGGTTCGGTCGCCTACTTCGGCCCGCCCGAGGAGGCACTGAACTTCTTCGGCTACGACAGCTGGGCCGACGTCTTCTCCGCCTTCGAGAACTACCGCGACTACGACTGGGCGGGCCGGTGGAAGGGCTCGCAGCACTACCAGCTGTACGCCGCGGACGTCGACTCCGCCGCCCCGCAGGCCGCGGCCGCCCCCGCGCCGCAGGCCGTCAAGCCGCCCAAACCGCAGAGCTGGGGCGCGCAGCTGCTCACGCTGATCCGCCGTTACATGGCGGTGATCGCCTCCGACAAGGGCTTCCTGGCCCTGACGGTGATCCTGCCGGCGGTGCTCGGCTCGGTCAGCCTGCTCATCAACCACGACAAGGGGCTGCTGGTCAACCCCGTCAACCCGCAGACCGGCGTGCACGCGCCGAACGGCACGGCCACCACGGTGCTGCTGATCCTCGCGGTCGGCGCGTGTTTCGCGGGCGCGGCGAACTCCGTCCGCGAGCTGATCAAGGAGCGGGTCATCTACGAGCGGGAACGCGCCACCGGCCTGTCCCGCTCGGCCTACCTGATGTCCAAGGTCGTCGTGCTCGGCGTGATCACGGTGCTGCAGGGACTGCTGGTCGGTCTGATCGGCTTCTCCAGCCGTGAGATCCCCGACCAGGGCCTGATCCTGGGCGGTGCCACCCTCTTGGAGCTGTGCCTGCCGATCATGGCGCTGGGCTTCACCTCGATGATGGTCGGCCTGGTCATCTCCTCGCTGGTGAAGACCGCCGAGAAGACCATGCCGCTGCTGGTGATGTTCGCGATCATCCAGGTGGTGTTCACCGGCTGCCTGTTCACGCTGCACGGCACGCCCGGCGTCAACGAGTTCTCCTACCTGATGCCGTCGCGCTGGGCGGTGGCCGCCGCGGGCACCACGCTGGACTTCAACAACATCGCGCCGAACGCCGACGACCCCACCGACACCGACCCGGTGTGGGACCACGCGGCGTCGGCCTGGGGCATCGACATGGCAGCGCTGATCGCCCTGGGCGTGGTGTGCGGCTTCCTGGTGGCGCGGTTCCTGCGCCGGCACGAGCCCGAAGTCATGCGCAAGTAGCGCTCGTTCCGCACACACGGACGGTGAAGGGCGGCACCCCCGCGCGGGGGTGCCGCCCTTGTGCGTCGCGATGGTCAGAGGCCCCGCGCCGACCTCCGTGCTCAGTACGCGCTGTTGACGTTGTCCATGGAGCCGTAGCGGTGCGCCGCGTAGTTGCAGGCGGCCGTGATGTTGGCGACCGGGTCGTAGATGTCCCACGACGTGCCGGGCACGTGGTAGGCCTTGAAGGTCGGCGGGATGACCTGCAGCAGGCCCTTCGACGGGACGCCATTGCGGGCGTTGATGTCCCAGTTGTTGATGGCCTTCGGGTTGCCGGAGGACTCCCGCATGATGTTGCGGTAGATGCCGTCGTAGGAGCCGGGGATGTTGTGCTTGCGCATGATGTCCAGCGACTCCCGGATCCAGCCGTCGAGGTTGTTCGCGTACTTCTTTGCGCCGTCGGCGACCGGTCGCACCTCCAGACGCTGCGCGGAGCGGTTCACGGCGGACTGCCCGGCCTTGCGCTCGGCGGCCTTCTGCTGCGCGGCGGCCTGCGCCTTGCGCTGCACCTCGGCGGCCTTCTGCTGGGCGGCGGCCTGCTGCCGCGCCTGTATGTCCTGGACCTTGACGCCGGTGCTCGCGAGCCGGTCGGTCACCTTGGTCTGCACGTCCTTGACCGGCTGGGAGCTGACCTTCACCGGGGCGGCGGGGGCGGCGTCGGCGACGGTGGTCTGCCCGCCGCCGGCCACGGCGGTGGGCACGGCGATCGCGGCGGCGCTCAGCGCGGCGGCACCGGCGACGGCGCACTTCTGCGCCACCGGCAGCGCTCGGCCGGTGCGGACGGCCGTGGCGGCCTTCGGCAGCGCACGGTCCCGCAGGACCTCGTTGGCCTTGGACAGCGCACGACTATGGAAGCGGAAGTTTGCGGGCATGAAGAAATGGACCTCTTCGAGTAGCGCGGAGGTCGCTCTCCGGACTGCGGGAGGGGGTCCTTCCCACGAGCGCCGGGCTACGGAGCCTGCGGCGCCGAGCGACGAGAGCCATTCTTAGCGGCCGCAAAATGCCTCGGCAAAGGTGTGACGTACGAAGCCGGGTAGTGGATCAGGAACTGATAAATCGGGACAGATCGGGTCGTCTTTCCCGTTCATCCCGGGCTGTCGTGCCTCCTATGGGCGGTCGTACGTGATGTGGGCCCTATGCGCGTCCTCACATCGCCCCGAGATCCATGTCACCCCGTGTTGCGATCGCAATGCCGACCGTGAGCAGCCTCGGGCCCCTGACCCGGCCGTGCTTCCCGGCCCCGGAGCGTGCCCCGGCTCGGCGGGTGCTCTCCGGACCCTCTTCAGGCCCTCTTCCGCTCCCCTTCGCGCCCTCAGCTGTGCTTCGGACCCTCGTCGGCCCCCGGACCTAGGTCCCCGGTCCGGGCCCCCGGGCGGCCGCCGGGCCGATCCCGGCCGTACGGTACGCCGGTACCGTGAGCGCATGAGTCACGGCCCCCGGTCCGGCCTCGCCGCCGTCAGCGACGCGCTGCTGGCCATGAGCAGGCACCTGGAGGTGCGCGACGTCCTGAAGACGATCGTCGCCTCCGCCCGCGAGCTGCTCGACGCCGAGTACGCCGCCCTCGGCGTCCCCGACGACCACGGCGGCTTCGCCCAGTTCGTGGTGGACGGCGTCAGCGAGGAACAGTGGCACGCCATCGGCCCCCTCCCGCGCCAGCACGGCATCCTCGCCGCCATGCTCCACGACGCCACGCCCCAGCGCCTGGCCGACGTGCGCACGGACCCCCGCTTCGAGGGCTGGCCGTCCGCCCACCCGGAGCTGGCCGACTTCCTCGGCGTGCCCGTCCGCGACGGCGACGAGGTCATCGCCGCCCTGTTCCTGGCCAACAAGCGCTGCCCGAGGCCGCGGGACGGCTGCGGCTTCACCGAGGAGGACGAGGAACTGCTCGGCATCCTCGCCCAGCATGCCGCGATCGCCCTGACCAACGCCCGTCTCTACGAGCGCAGCCGCGAGCTGACCATCGCCGAGGAACGCTCCCGGCTCGCCCACGAGCTGCACGACGCCGTCAGCCAGAAACTGTTCTCCCTCCGCCTGACCGCCCAGGCCGCCGTCGCCCTCGTGGACCGCGACCCGGCACGCGCCAAGGGGGAGCTGCAGCAGGTGGCCGCGCTGGCCGCCGAGGCCGCCGACGAGCTGCGCGCCGCCGTGGTGGAGCTGCGCCCGGCCGCCCTGGAGGAGGACGGACTGGTGGCCACCCTGCGCACCCAGATCCAGGTCCTCGACCGCGCCCACGACGCGCGCGTCACCTTCACCGCACGCGGTCTGCGTGCCCTGCCGGCCGCCCAGGAGGAGGCGCTGCTGCGGGTCGCCCAGGAAGCCCTGCACAATGCGCTGCGGCACTCCGGCGCCGCCCGGGTGGACGTCACCCTGGAGCGCCGGGGCCGCCGCGGCGCCGTGCTGCGGGTCAGCGACGACGGCAAGGGCTTCGACCCGCAGGCCGTGCGCGCCGCGGGACGTCATCTGGGCCTGGTGTCCATGCGGGACCGGGCGAGCGGGGTCGGCGGCAGTCTCACGGTCGAATCGGCGCCCGGTCAGGGCACCACGGTCGAGATGGAGGTCCCCGGTGGGTGAATCGATCAAGGTGCTGGTCGTCGACGACCACCAGGTGGTGCGCCGGGGCCTGTGCACCTTCCTGGAGGTCCAGGACGACATCGAGGTCGTCGGCGAGGCCGCGGACGGCGCCGAGGGCGTCGCCCGCGCCGAGGAGCTGCGGCCCGACGTCGTCCTCATGGACGTGAAGATGCCGGTCATGGACGGTGTCGAGGCCCTGCGCCGACTGCGGGAGCTGGACAACCCCGCCCGGGTGCTGATCGTCACCAGCTTCACCGAGCAGCGCACGGTCGTCCCGGCCCTGCGCGCGGGCGCTGCCGGATACGTCTACAAGGACGTGGACCCCGACGCGCTCGCCGGCGCCATCCGGTCCGTGCACGCCGGTCACGTCCTGCTCCAGCAGGAGGTCGCCGGGGCGCTGCTGTCCGAGGAGGCGTCCGGCCCGGTCCAGGGGCGGGGCAGCTCGCTGACCGAGCGGGAGAGGGAGGTCCTCGGCCTGATAGCGGACGGCCGCTCCAACCGCGAGATCGCCCGTGCGCTGGTGCTGTCCGAGAAGACCGTGAAGACCCACGTGTCGAACATCCTGATGAAGCTCGACCTCGCCGACCGCACCCAGGCCGCGCTGTGGGCCGTACGCCACGGCCTCACCCGCTGACCGGCACGCCTTCTCACCCGCCGACCGGCGCCGGGCACCGGCCGGTCTGGTGGAAGGGAGCGGCCGACACGGTGCTTCGGCACCTGCCGATCCGAGATTCATACCGTCGTGGGAATGTCCCCCGGATGGCGCATCCTCCGTCCGGCCCGGCCGTTCTCCAGTGCGTGCCGCGGCGACGGCCGCGGCGGACAGTGAGAAGGGCTGAGAAGTGAAGAACCTGAAGAAGGCAGCGGCGGTGACGATGGTGGCGGGCGGTCTGGTGGCCGCCGGTGCCGGAATGGCCTCCGCCCACGACGGCGCCTCGGCGGCCGGCGTCGCCAAGCGGTCCCCGGGCGTCGTGTCGGGCAACGTCATCCAGGCCCCGGTCCACGTCCCGGTCAACGCCGTCGGCAACAGCATCGACGTCATCGGCGTCCTGAACCCG
The DNA here is from genome assembly GCF_045209695.1 of Streptomyces thermoviolaceus. Lineage (NCBI taxonomy): Bacteria > Bacillati > Actinomycetota > Actinomycetes > Kitasatosporales > Streptomycetaceae > Streptomyces > Streptomyces thermoviolaceus. Next base: position 4,848,085 of record NZ_CP109280.1, read on the forward strand.
GCCTTCGGCAACGCGGGCCTCAACCACTGACCCGGCCCACCGAAAGCGGTTGTCCCACGGCCTCCCGGACTCCCCGGGAGGCCGCTCGCGTCTCCCGGACGCCGCGCAGGGCCGCCCGGCCGGACCACCGGGCACGCACCCGCGAGTCCGCGCACGTCACACCGGTGCAGGTCCCCTGAGCCGCACACCGGTGTGACGTGCGCAGGGACCAGGCGCCCTCACCGCCCGCGTTCCCGCTCCTCCACCACCGCGTTGTACGCCGCCACCAGCGCCCGCCGGGCCGTCCGCTCCACCGGCGTGAGCGCCGCGCTGCGCGCCGCCATCTGCGCGGCGCTCACCGCACCCCCGTGCCCGTTGTCGTACGCCAGCGACACCAGCAGCCGCACCCGCTGCGCCAGCTCCAGCACCCGCACCGCCCGCGGCGGATACCCCGGCGCCAGCACCTCCCGGCCACGCTCGGACCGTGCCCGATAGGCGTCGATGGCCGCCTCGGCCACCGGCCCCGACGCCGCGACGTCCAGCTTCGACAGCACCTCGGTCGCCTCCCGCAGCGCCTCGGCCAGCTCCCGCTCCGCCTCGCCCAACGACGGCACATCGGCCGGCGGCGCCTGTCGCACCGGCAGCACATGCCACACCACCTCGGCATGCACATCGCCCTCCGGCCCGGCCTCGAACACCTCGGGCACCAGCCCGAACGCCGCGTCGTGGCAGACCACCGCCTCCTCGGCCGCCAGCGCCCGCGCATTGAACTCCGGCGGCCCGCTCAGCCCCAGCGGATGTCCCGGCGCCGGCAGCGCCACCCGCAGGGCGCTCACCCCGAGCGCGCGCAACCGCCCCAGCGCGAGCGTCAGTCCGACGGGCCCCGTCTCACCGGGCAGACCCTCCACCCGGTGCACGGCGTCCTCGCCCACGATGGCGACAACGGCGTCGTCCGGAGAGACAAGTCCGGCAAGCAGGGCATTTCCCCAAGCGGCGAGGCGACCAGAGCGCGGTTCCGACAGCATGCCCCCACCCTAAGGACCGGACCGCGGGAACAGACCGCCCATCTCGTGGCGTAGATTCGGTGAGGGCTGCGCCCACCGGCGCGGCGGACCGAGCCACAGGCGTACGCGACAGCCGGCACCGGCGGCACACTGCAAGGGGAGACACGCGCTCATGAGCGATGTTCTGGAGCTTCAGGACGTATCCGTGGTCCGGGAGGGCCGGGCTCTGGTGGACCAGGTCTCCTGGTCGGTCAAGGAGGGTGAGCGCTGGGTCATCCTCGGCCCCAACGGCGCCGGGAAGACCACCCTGCTGAACGTCGCCTCCAGCTACCTCTTCCCCAGCAAGGGCACCGCCACCATCCTCGGCGAGACCCTCGGCAAGCCCGGCACCGACGTGTTCGAGCTGCGTCCCCGCATCGGCATGGCCGGCATCGCCATGGCGGAGAAGCTCCCCAAGCGTCAGACCGTCCTGCAGACCGTGCTCACCGCCGCCTACGGCATGACGGCCGGCTGGCAGGAGGAGTACGAGGACATCGACGAACAGCGCGCCCGCGCCTTCCTCGACCGCCTCGGCATGACCGACCACCTCGACCGGCGCTTCGGCACCCTGTCCGAGGGCGAGCGCAAGCGCACCCTGATCGCCCGTGCCCTGATGACCGACCCCGAGCTGCTGCTGCTGGACGAGCCCGCCGCCGGCCTCGACCTCGGCGGCCGCGAGGACCTCGTCCGCCGCCTCGGCCGGCTCGCCCGCGACCCCATCGCCCCCTCGATGATCATGGTCACCCACCACGTCGAGGAGATCGCCCCCGGCTTCACCCACGTCCTGATGATCCGCCAGGGCAAGGTGCTCACCGCCGGACCGCTGGAGCTGGAGCTCACCTCCCGCAACCTCTCGCACTGCTTCGGCCTGCCGCTCGTCGTCGAGCGGGTCGGCGACCGCTGGACCGCCCACGGCCTGCCGCTGTCCTGAACCCCCGCGCCGGGCCTGCCCCCTGCCGTCGCCACCGGGCCACCGGTGCGCGCTCTGTCCGCCGCACCGGCCCGCGACCTACCATGACCGCGTGGACGACATCGACGCATGGGTGTGGTGGCTGGTCGGAGCGGCAGCGCTCGGCATTCCGCTGGTGACGACCGCGATGCCGGAGTTCGGGATGCTCGCGGTCGGCGCCGTCGCCGCCGCGGTCGCGGCGGGCATCGGCTTCGGCGTGGTCGTGCAGGTGATCGCCTTCGTCGTCGTCTCGGTCGCGCTGATCGCCGTCGTCCGGCCCATCGCACGCCGGCACAGCCGCCAACTGCCCCGTCTGACCACCGGCGTCGAGGCGCTGAAGGGCCGTCAGGCCGTCGTGCTCGAACGCGTCGACGGCACCGGCGGCCGCATCAAACTCGCCGGCGAGGTCTGGTCGGCCCGCGCCCTGGACGCCGACCGCACCTACGAAGCCGGCACCCAGGTCGACGTCGTCGACATCGAGGGGGCCACCGCCATCGTCATGTGACCCGGACCGTGCGGCAGGACGGCACGGAACCTGGACCGAACACCTCACGAGGCACGCGACGGTCTGTCAGACTCGACAACAAGATCTACAACAGCCCACAGCCATAAGATCTTTCGAAAGCGCCGAGGCGGGAGAAGGGTACAGGGAGCCGACGATGGAACCGGTCCTCATCGTCCTGATCGTTCTGGTGGTGTTGGTCTTCATCGCCTTGATCAAGACCATCCAAGTCATCCCACAGGCCAGCGCCGCCATCGTCGAGCGCTTCGGCCGTTACACACGCACACTCAACGCGGGCCTGAACATCGTCGTCCCGTTCATCGACACCATCCGCAACCGCATCGACCTGCGCGAACAGGTCGTGCCGTTCCCGCCCCAGCCGGTGATCACCCAGGACAACCTGGTCGTCAACATCGACACCGTCATCTACTACCAGGTCACCGACGCCCGCGCCGCCACCTACGAGGTCTCCAGCTACATCCAGGCCATCGAACAGCTCACCGTGACCACCCTGCGCAACATCATCGGTGGCATGGACCTGGAGCGCACCCTCACCTCCCGTGAGGAGATCAACGCGGCCCTGCGCGGTGTCCTCGACGAGGCCACCGGCAAGTGGGGCATCCGCGTCAACCGCGTCGAGCTGAAGGCCATCGAACCGCCCACCTCCATCCAGGACTCGATGGAGAAGCAGATGCGCGCCGACCGGGACAAGCGCGCCGCGATCCTCCAGGCCGAAGGTGTCCGGCAGTCCGAGATCCTGCGCGCCGAGGGCGAGAAGCAGTCCCAGATCCTGCGTGCCGAGGGTGAGGCGAAGGCCGCCGCCCTGCGCGCCGAGGGTGAGGCCCAGGCCGTCCGCACCGTCTTCGAGGCCATCCACGCCGGCGACCCGGACCAGAAGCTGCTGTCCTACCAGTACCTGCAGATGCTGCCCAAGATCGCCGAGGGCGGGGCCAACAAGCTCTGGATCGTCCCCAGCGAGATCGGCGACGCCCTCAAGGGCCTGTCCGGCGCCGTCGGCAACCTCGGTGCCATGGCCGGGGGTTCGCCCTCCGGCGGCGGCTCCGGCGCGGGCGGCACGACCGTACCGCCGCAGAACGACGGCAGGAACAACCCGACCGAGCGCCGCGAGCGGCCCACCATCGACTGACCGGCCGGACGGCAGGGGGAGCACCACAGCCCCGTGGTGCTCCCCCTGCCGTCCGCGGCGACGTCCCGCTTCAGGCGGCCTCACGGACCGCCCACGCGGGCAGCGCGCCCTCCTCGTCCTGCCCGAGCGCCAGCAGCATCGCGTCCGCCGGTGACGGCTCGAACGGCTGCCGCAGCAGCGGCATTCCGGCCTCCTCCGGCGTCCGGTCCGCCTTGCGGTGATTGTCCCGCGCGCACGACGCCACTGTGTTCAGCCAGGTGTCCTGGCCGCCCCGCGACCGCGGCACCAGATGGTCCACGGTGGTCGCCCGCCCGCCGCAGTACGCGCAGCGGTGCCGGTCCCGCAGCAGCACCCCCCGCCGTGACCACGGGGCGTGTCTTCGGAACGGCACCCGCACATACCGGCACAACCGGATCACCCGGGGTGCGGGCATGTCCACTGCGGCCCCGCGCATGCGCAGTTCGGGATGAGCCAGCTCCACGACGGCCTTGTCCTGCAGCACCAGCACCACGGCGCGGTTCAGGGTCACCGTCGACAACGGCTCGAAGCTCGCGTTCAGCACCAGCGTGTCCCGCATCCGGCCCACCTTTCGTGTGCACCAGCCCGCCCCCGGCGGACCCGGAACAACTCTGGTCGGGTGCGCCGAGATGGACAACGCAATAAAAATGCCCGCCTTCGATCGACTTCAAAGACCGAAGACGGGCAGACCTTGTGAGAACGCCCGGCGCCCGGTGCGCGCTCAGCTCTCGGCGGGCACCTCGTACACACCGATCAGCTGCGCCCGGGCCAGTGTGTGGAACCGCAGGTTGAAGCCCACCACCGCGGGCGAGGCGTCCGCGTCCACACCCAGCTTCTCCTGGTCCACGGCGTACACCGTGAACACATAGCGGTGCGGACCGTCCCCGGGCGGCGGCGCGGCCCCGCCGAAGTCCCGCGTGCCGTAGTCGTTGCGCACGTGCACGGCACCCTCGGGCAGCCCTTCGAACGACCCGCTGCCGGCACCCGCCGGAAGCTGAGTCACCGAGGCCGGGATGTCGAACAGCACCCAGTGCCAGAACCCGCTGCCCGTCGGGGCGTCCGGGTCGTAGCAGGTCACCGCGAAGCTCTTCGTCTCCGGCGGGAAGCCCTCCCACCGCAGCTGCGGCGAGGTGTTCCCGGCCGCGTAGACCTGAGCGTCCTTGAGGGTCGCCCCCTCCTGGACGTCGTCGCTCGTCACCGTGAAGGACGGCACGGGCGGATGGAAGTCGTGGGGGAGCGGCGGCCTCTTCAGCTCGGTCACCTCAATACCTCCTGATAGGTCGAGGGTGGCTCCAGAACGGAACCAGCACTTCCGAAGCCTAGAACCAGTTCCGCCGGCTGCCGACCTCGGCGATCCACGAGTGCAGGTACGCCGCCCAGTCGGTCCCCTGGAAGTCGTGCAGGTTCACCTGGAACGCGCGGTAGGTGTCGCCGCCCTCGGTGAACAGCCCGTCCTTCTTGTCCATCTCCAGCACGACGTCCATCGCCTGCCCGTCGGCCACGAAGCTCAGCTCGACCTGGTTCAGGCCCCGGTACTGCATCGGCGGGTAGAACTCGATCTCCTGGTAGAACGGCAGCGTCTGCCGGGTGCCGCGGATGTGGCCGCGCTCCATGTCGGCGTTCTTGAACATGAAGCCGAGCTGGATGAAGGCGTCCAGGATCGCCTTCTGCGCCGGCAGCGGGTGGACGTTGATCGGGTCCAGGTCGGTGGAGTCCACGGCCCGCGCGATCGCCAGCTGTGTGGTGACCCCGATGTGCATACCGCGCAGCGGCTGCCCGTCGATCATGGTCACCGGCGTCTCCCACGGAATCTCCAGGCCGAACGGCACCGCGTGCACGGCTCCCGCCTGCAGCTCGAAGGCACCGCCGAGCTGCACCCGGGTGAACTCGATGTCCTGCTTGTACTCCTGGTCGCCGCTCTCGACCTCGACCCGCGCCTGCAGCCCGACCGACAGCCCCTCGATCTGCTGGTTGACGGTTCCGCCCTGGATCCGCACCTCGCCCTGGACGACGCCGCCGGGCACGACGTTCTCCTCGTGCAGCACCGTCTCCACCGACGCCCCGCCGGCCCCCAGGCTCGCGAGCAGCTTCTTGAACGCCATCGACTCTCCCTTACGTGTACGGATCCTGATCCCTACCAACGCGATCCGGCGGCGCCCGGTTCCGTACCCCGCCACCGGCGAAGCGACGAGGGCATGACACTTGCGTGCCGCCCTGGGACCCCACCCGTCTGGACTACGCTCGGAAGCCATGATCGCGCCCTCGGACCGTACGCCCCTGCCCCGGGAGTTCTTCGACCGCCCCGTCCTCGAGGTCGCCCCCGACCTGCTGGGCCGGATCCTGGTCCGTACGACGCCGGACGGCCCGATCGCCGTGCGTCTGACGGAGGTGGAGGCCTACGACGGCGAGAACGATCCCGGATCCCACGCCTACCGGGGCCGCACCGCGCGCAACGCCGTGATGTTCGGACCTCCCGGCCACGTGTACGTCTACTTCACCTACGGCATGTGGCACTGCATGAACCTGGTGTGCGGACCGGAGGGACGTGCCGCCGGAGTCCTGCTCCGGGCCGGCGAGATCGTCGAGGGCGCCGAACTGGCCCGCACCCGCCGCCGCTCGGCCCGCAACGACAAGGAGTTGGCGAAGGGCCCGGCCCGGCTCGCCACCGCCCTGGCCGTCGACCGCTCCCTGGACGGCACCGACGCATGCGCCACGGGGGACACACCCATCCGCGTCCTCACCGGCACACCGGTTCCCGCCGACCGGGTGTGCAACGGCCCGCGCACCGGCGTCGCCGGCGACGGAGGGAACGGCGACCTCCACCCGTGGCGCTTCTGGATCGCCGACGACCCGACGGTCAGCCCGTACCGGCCGCACACACCGCGCCGCCGCTGACGCCTCGACAGCCGGAGCCACCGAGGGAAGTTGACTCCGGCCGCGAAGATGCGTAACGTGGCCCGAGCCGCTGAACCGGGTACGGCGTCTGCCTGCAGCCGGAGCGGTCAACCCACTACCTACCTTGATCCCCTCAGCGGGGCCGTTCGTGGTGTGTTCGCATGCCCGAATACGAAACCGCCCGACTCGATTATGAGTCCCGAGGGAAATCGGCTACGGTAGTGAATGTCGAAAGGCCGAACGGCGAAAGCCTGAAAGCCTGCAGACAAACCCCGCTGACTGGGGATCAGGTCGAGAAAAGATCTGATAGAGTCGGAGACACCGAAGGGAAAACGCCCGGAGGAAAGCCCGAGAGGGTGAGTACGAAGGAAGCGTTCGTTCCTTGAGAACTCAACAGCGTGCCAAAAGTCAACGCCAGATATGTTGATGCCCCGTCTGCCGAAGCTTCGGTTTCGGTGACTGGGTTCCTTTGAAAACACAGCGAGGACGCTGTGAACCGGAGGGATTATTCCTTCCTCTGGTTCCGCTCCCGTGTGTGTGAACCGGATCACCGGTAGGCATTCACGGAGAGTTTGATCCTGGCTCAGGACGAACGCTGGCGGCGTGCTTAACACATGCAAGTCGAACGATGAAGCCCCTTCGGGGGTGGATTAGTGGCGAACGGGTGAGTAACACGTGGGCAATCTGCCCTGCACTCTGGGACAAGCCCTGGAAACGGGGTCTAATACCGGATACGACACAGGGAGGCATCTCCTCTGTGTGGAAAGCTCCGGCGGTGCAGGATGAGCCCGCGGCCTATCAGCTTGTTGGTGAGGTAACGGCTCACCAAGGCGACGACGGGTAGCCGGCCTGAGAGGGCGACCGGCCACACTGGGACTGAGACACGGCCCAGACTCCTACGGGAGGCAGCAGTGGGGAATATTGCACAATGGGCGCAAGCCTGATGCAGCGACGCCGCGTGAGGGATGACGGCCTTCGGGTTGTAAACCTCTTTCAGCAGGGAAGAAGCGCAAGTGACGGTACCTGCAGAAGAAGCGCCGGCTAACTACGTGCCAGCAGCCGCGGTAATACGTAGGGCGCAAGCGTTGTCCGGAATTATTGGGCGTAAAGAGCTCGTAGGCGGCTTGTCGCGTCGGTTGTGAAAGCCCGGGGCTTAACTCCGGGTCTGCAGTCGATACGGGCAGGCTAGAGTTCGGTAGGGGAGATCGGAATTCCTGGTGTAGCGGTGAAATGCGCAGATATCAGGAGGAACACCGGTGGCGAAGGCGGATCTCTGGGCCGATACTGACGCTGAGGAGCGAAAGCGTGGGGAGCGAACAGGATTAGATACCCTGGTAGTCCACGCCGTAAACGGTGGGCACTAGGTGTGGGCAGCATTCCACGTTGTCCGTGCCGTAGCTAACGCATTAAGTGCCCCGCCTGGGGAGTACGGCCGCAAGGCTAAAACTCAAAGGAATTGACGGGGGCCCGCACAAGCGGCGGAGCATGTGGCTTAATTCGACGCAACGCGAAGAACCTTACCAAGGCTTGACATACACCGGAAACATCCAGAGATGGGTGCCCCCTTGTGGTCGGTGTACAGGTGGTGCATGGCTGTCGTCAGCTCGTGTCGTGAGATGTTGGGTTAAGTCCCGCAACGAGCGCAACCCTTGTCCCGTGTTGCCAGCAGGCCCTTGTGGTGCTGGGGACTCACGGGAGACCGCCGGGGTCAACTCGGAGGAAGGTGGGGACGACGTCAAGTCATCATGCCCCTTATGTCTTGGGCTGCACACGTGCTACAATGGCCGGTACAAAGAGCTGCGATACCGTGAGGTGGAGCGAATCTCAAAAAGCCGGTCTCAGTTCGGATTGGGGTCTGCAACTCGACCCCATGAAGTCGGAGTCGCTAGTAATCGCAGATCAGCATTGCTGCGGTGAATACGTTCCCGGGCCTTGTACACACCGCCCGTCACGTCACGAAAGTCGGTAACACCCGAAGCCGGTGGCCCAACCCCTTGTGGGAGGGAGCTGTCGAAGGTGGGACTGGCGATTGGGACGAAGTCGTAACAAGGTAGCCGTACCGGAAGGTGCGGCTGGATCACCTCCTTTCTAAGGAGCACTTCTACCGTGTCTCTTTCGGGGGATGCGGTCAGAGGCCAGTATGTGAGCGAGTGTCTCGCACTGGTTGCTCATGGGTGGAACGTTGACTATTCGGTCGGAGTCTCGGCTTGGAGGCTGCTAGTACTGCTCTTGGAGCGTGGAACGTGGTCGTCCGGGGGGATTCCGGTCCGGGCACGCTGTTGGGTCCTGAGGGAACGAGGTTTTCCTCAGTGCCGGCCCCGGTGTAGGTCTGCGGAAGTGGGCTGTGACGGGTGGCTGGTCGTTGTTTGAGAACTGCACAGTGGACGCGAGCATCTGTGGCCAAGTTTTTAAGGGCGCACGGTGGATGCCTTGGCACCAGGAACCGATGAAGGACGTGGGAGGCCGCGATAGGCCCCGGGGAGTCGTCAACCAGGCTTTGATCCGGGGGTGTCCGAATGGGGAAACCCGGCAGTCGTCATGGGCTGTCACCCGCTGCTGAACACATAGGCAGTGTGGAGGGAACGCGGGGAAGTGAAACATCTCAGTACCCGCAGGAAGAGAAAACAACCGTGATTCCGGGAGTAGTGGCGAGCGAAACTGGATGAGGCCAAACCGTATGCGTGTGAGACCCGGCAGGGGTTGCGTATGCGGGGTTGTGGGGTTGCTCTTCCACGGTCTGCCGGCCGTGGGGCGAGTGAGAAACCGTATGGATAGGCGAAGGGCATGCGAAAGGCCTGGCGTAGAGGGTAAGACCCCCGTAGTCGAAATCTGTGCGGCTCGCTTGAGTGATTCCCAAGTAGCACGGGGCCCGAGAAATCCCGTGTGAATCTGGCGGGACCACCCGCTAAGCCTAAATATTCCCTGGTGACCGATAGCGGATAGTACCGTGAGGGAATGGTGAAAAGTACCCCGGGAGGGGAGTGAAATAGTACCTGAAACCGTGTGCCTACAAGCCGTGGGAGCGTCGCATGCAAGCTTGCTTGTATGTCGTGACTGCGTGCCTTTTGAAGAATGAGCCTGCGAGTTTGCGGTGTGTTGCGAGGTTAACCCGGGTGGGGTAGCCGTAGCGAAAGCGAGTCCGAAGAGGGCGTTTGAGTAGCACGCTCAAGACCCGAAGCGGGGTGATCTAGCCATGGGCAGGTTGAAGCGGAGGTAAGACTTCGTGGAGGACCGAACCCACCAGGGTTGAAAACCTGGGGGATGACCTGTGGTTAGGGGTGAAAGGCCAATCAAACTCCGTGATAGCTGGTTCTCCCCGAAATGCATTTAGGTGCAGCGTCGTGTGTTTCTTGCCGGAGGTAGAGCACTGGATAGGCGATGGGCCTTACCGGGTTACTGACCTTAGCCAAACTCCGAATGCCGGTAAGTGAGAGCGCGGCAGTGAGACTGTGGGGGATAAGCTCCATGGTCGAGAGGGAAACAGCCCAGAGCATCGACTAAGGCCCCTAAGCGTGCGCTAAGTGGGAAAGGATGTGGAGTCGCAGAGACAACCAGGAGGTTGGCTTAGAAGCAGCCATCCTTGAAAGAGTGCGTAATAGCTCACTGGTCTAGTGATTCCGCGCCGACAATGTAGCGGGGCTCAAGCGTACCGCCGAAGTCGTGTCAATCCAGCGTGAAGCCTTAACGGGTGCTGGGTTGGGTAGGGGAGCGTCGTCTGCCGGGTGAAGCAGCCGTGGAAGCGAGTTGTGGACGGTTGACGAGTGAGAATGCAGGCATGAGTAGCGATTCACACGTGAGAAACGTGTGCGCCGATTGACCAAGGGTTCCTGGGTCAAGCTGATCTGCCCAGGGTAAGTCGGGACCTAAGGCGAGGCCGACAGGCGTAGTCGATGGATAACCGGTTGATATTCCGGTACCCGCTGTGAAGCGCCCGACATCGAATCCAGTGATGCTAAGCCCGTGAAGCCGCCCGTCTTCAGCTTTGCTGTTGGTGGGAGTGGTGGAGCCGGTGGCCCGAGCTGGTAGTAGGTGAGTGATGGGGTGACGCAGGAAGGTAGTCCATCCCGGGCGGTGGTTGTCCCGGGGTAAGGGTGTAGGACGGTGTGTAGGTAAATCCGCATGCCATTGAGTCTGAGACCTGATGCCGAGCCGATTGTGGTGAAGTGGATGATCCTATGCTGTCGAGAAAAGCCTCTAGCGAGTTTCATGGCGGCCCGTACCCTAAACCGACTCAGGTGGTCAGGTAGAGAATACCGAGGCGTTCGGGTGAACTATGGTTAAGGAACTCGGCAAAATGCCCCCGTAACTTCGGGAGAAGGGGGGCCAGTCCTGGTGATGGGCCTTGCGTTCGGAGCTGGGGTTGGCCGCAGAGACCAGCGAGAAGCGACTGTTTACTAAAAACACAGGTCCGTGCGAAGCCGTAAGGCGATGTATACGGACTGACGCCTGCCCGGTGCTGGAACGTTAAGGGGACCGGTTAGCTGGCTTTCGGGCCGGCGAAGCTGAGAACTTAAGCGCCAGTAAACGGCGGTGGTAACTATAACCATCCTAAGGTAGCGAAATTCCTTGTCGGGTAAGTTCCGACCTGCACGAATGGCGTAACGACTTCTCGACTGTCTCAACCATAGGCCCGGTGAAATTGCACTACGAGTAAAGATGCTCGTTTCGCGCAGCAGGACGGAAAGACCCCGGGACCTTTACTACAGTTTGATATTGGTGTTCGGTTCGGCTTGTGTAGGATAGCTGGGAGACTGTGAAGCCTGGACGCCAGTTCGGGTGGAGTCGTCGTTGAAATACCAGTCTGGTCGTGCTGGATGTCTAACCTGGGTCCGTGATCCGGATCAGGGACAGTGTCTGATGGGTAGTTTAACTGGGGCGGTTGCCTCCTAAAGGGTAACGGAGGCGCCCAAAGGTTCCCTCAGCCTGGTTGGCAATCAGGTGTTGAGTGTAAGTGCACAAGGGAGCTTGACTGTGAGACCGACGGGTCGAGCAGGGACGAAAGTCGGGACTAGTGATCCGGCGGTGGCTTGTGGAAGCGCCGTCGCTCAACGGATAAAAGGTACCCCGGGGATAACAGGCTGATCTTCCCCAAGAGTCCATATCGACGGGATGGTTTGGCACCTCGATGTCGGCTCGTCGCATCCTGGGGCTGGAGTCGGTCCCAAGGGTTGGGCTGTTCGCCCATTAAAGCGGTACGCGAGCTGGGTTTAGAACGTCGTGAGACAGTTCGGTCCCTATCCGCTGTGCGCGTAGGAGTCTTGAGAAGGGCTGTCCCTAGTACGAGAGGACCGGGACGGACGAACCTCTGGTGTGCCAGTTGTTCTGCCAAGGGCATGGCTGGTTGGCTACGTTCGGGAGGGATAACCGCTGAAAGCATCTAAGCGGGAAGCCTGCTTCGAGATGAGGGCTCCCACCCACTTGATGGGGTAAGGCTCCCAGTAGATGACTGGGTTGATAGGCCGGATCTGGAAGCCAGGTGACTGGTGGAGGTGACCGGTACTAATAGGCCGAGGGCTTGTCCTCAGGTGCTCGCGTCCACTGTCAGTTCTGAGGCAACGAACAGTTGCCGGCTTCGAGAGAACAGACAATTGAAGAGTGTGCTTGTTCGCTCGAAACCATTAGGGTTTCGGTGGTCATAGCGTAGGGGAAACGCCCGGTTACATTCCGAACCCGGAAGCTAAGCCTTACAGCGCCGATGGTACTGCAGGGGGGACCCTGTGGGAGAGTAGGACGCCGCCGAACAATTGTTGGAGGACCCCTGGTCGCCAGCGTACAGCTGGGATCAGGGGTTCTTTCATTTGGAGCAAGCAGCGCCCGGGCGCACCGGGGCGGCCGACGCGCGCGAGAAACACGCGAGCAGTCATCACGCGGTACAGCAGACAGGAGTCACCGATGTCCACCAACTCTCCAGACGAGCGTCCGGAACGCGACCAACGCCGCCGGGACGATGGTGACCGTGCTGACCGCAACGACCGCGGCAGCTACCGCGCGGGGTCGCGCCGTGGCCACGACCGCGGCGGCAACGGCCGTCGTGACGACCGCCGAGGAGGCGACCGGGACCGTGGCTTCCGGCGGGACGGCGACCGTCCGTCCTACCGTCGCGACGACCGTGGTGCGTTCCGCCGTGACGACCGTCGTGACGACCGCAGGGACGACCGGCGGGGATACGGCCGCGACGACGACCGCGGCCGGTACGGCCGTCGGGACGACGAGCGCGGCTACGGCCGCCGGGACGACCGGGACCGAGGCGGGTACGGGCGTCGTGGTGACCGCTTCGAGCGGCCCGAGCGGGGCGGGTTTCGCCGTGACGACCGCACGGACGAGCGGAACGAACGCAACGCGCGGCACACCGACCGACGGGACGAGCGGTCCTCGTACCGCCGGGACGGCGAGCGTGCCGGCCACGGCCGCCGGGACGACCGCGACCGTGGTGTCCGCCGGGACGGCGACCGTCCCTCCCCGCACCGGGACGACACGCGCGGCGAGCGGGGCGGATTCCGCGGCCGTGACGACCGAGGGGGTCGTGGGCCCCGCCGGGACGGACGTGGCGGACGCCCGGGCGGTTTCCGTGGCCGTGACGACCGGCGCGGCGGTGGCCGGTTCCGTGACGACCGGGACCGCGAGCCGATCAAGCGGCTGCCGATCCCGCCGGAGGTCACCGGCGAGGAGATCGACAAGGACGTCCGGCAGGAACTGCAGAGCCTGCCCAGGACGCTCGCCGAGGACGTCGCCAAGAACCTGGTGATGGTCGCCCGGCTCATCGACGAGGACCCCGAGGCGGCCTACGGCTACTCCAAGGTGGCGCTGCGGCTGGCCTCTCGGGTCGCCGCCGTGCGCGAGGCCGCCGGATTCGCGGCGTACGCCAACCAGAAGTACGGCGAGGCGCTCGCCGAGTTCCGGGCCGCCCGGCGGATGACCGGCAGCGTGGAGCTGTGGCCCGTCATGGCGGACTGCGAGCGCGGACTCGGCCGCCCGGAGAAGGCGCTGGACATGGCCGGGGCGCCGGAAGTGCACCGGCTGGACAAGGCCGGCCAGGTCGAGATGCGGCTCGTCGCGGCCGGTGCCCGGCGTGACATGGGGCAGCTGGACGCCGCCATCGTGACGCTGCAGAGCCCCGAACTGGCCTCCCGCTCCACGCAGCCGTGGTCCGCGCGGCTGCGCTACGCCTACGCCGACGCGCTGCTGGCGGCCGGGCGGGAGCGTGAGGCGCGCGAGTGGTTCGCCAAGGCCGTCGAGGCCGACCGGGACGGCAGCACCGACGCCTCGGACCGGCTCGCCGAGCTGGACGGCATCGAGTTCACCGACGCCCTCGACGAGACCCACACCGAGGACGACGAGGACCTGGCCGGGACCGAGACCGACGGCGCCCGGCGCGACAGCGGCCAGGGCGGCCGCTGACGACCGGGTCCGGTCGCGGCCGGCGGCGCCGACGGAGATGCGACAGGAGGGCGGCCACCCCGTGCGGGTGGCCGCCCTCTGCGCGTTCCACAGGTCCGGGCGCGTCCGGGACTCGCGGTGCCCGGACTCACATGTCCAGGACGCGCAGCACCAGCCCCGACGCCGGTTTCGGGCCGAACGACGTGGACTTGCGGGGCATGGTCACGCCCTGGCGGGCCAGGTCGCGCACCACGTCCTCGCGGACCGGATGCATCAGGACGGCCGTGCCCCCGTCCAGCTCCGCCTTGGCGACGGTCGCGGCGGTGTCGTGGATGTAGGCGATGCGGGCGGGATCGTCCTCCGGGATGTGCCAGACGTGCTCCAGGAGGGTCGCATGCAGGACCGTCGCGTCCAGGGTGCGCCACGCCTCAGGGTGGTCCGCCGGGACCGTGCGGGCCAGCAGCGCCGGATCCGGGCGGTCCACCAGGTGGAACGCGCCGTCCCCGGCCAGCAGGTAGGCGTTGCTCTCCTCGGCCGCCTCCGCCAGCGCCTCCAGGGCGGCCGGCAACGGCACCTCGAGGTGCCGCACCCGGAACAGGCCGTCCAGCGCGGACAGCGCCTCGGCGACCGGCAGGCCGTGCAGCAGGCGGTGGATGGCGCGGACCCGCAGCGGATAGCGGGCGGTGTCCACGAGCAGCACCAGGCCGAAATCCCAGGGGCTGGGGGAGGGGTGCTCCGCGCGCAGGCTGCGGTACGTCGCCCAGCGGTGGTGGCCGTCGGCGATCAGGGCCTGATGCTCCGACAGATCCGCCTGGATCTTGGCCAGGTCCCCGGGGTCGGTGATGGACCACAGACGGTGATGGAAGCCGTCCTCGGTGGTCGTCGCCAGCAGCGGAGGCTGCTCGACGGTGCGCTCCAGGATCACGGTCGTGGCGGCGGCGGACCCGTTGCCGCGGTAGGTGAGCAGCAGGGGTTCGAGGTTGGCGCAGGTGGCCCGCATCAGATCGGCGCGGTCGGCGACGACGTGCGGCATCACGTCCTCGTGCGGCAGCACCACGCCCTCGTCCGGGTCGGACACGCGCAGGGCGCCGATCAGCCCGCGCTGCAGCAGACCGTCGCCGTCGCGTTGCTCGTAGACGTACAGGCCCGGCTCCGGGTCGGCGGTCAGGACGCCCTCGGCCAGCCAGCGACGCAGGGTGGCGGCCGCCTGCGCGTTCCGGGCGGCGGGATCGCCCGCCTGCGGCAGGATCAGCCGGACGATGTTGTGGGGGTCGGCGGATTCCAGATGGTGCAACCCGTCGGGCCGTACGACGACGTCGTACGGCGGGGACGTCACGGCCGCCAGGCTGCCGACCCGGTCGGGGGCGTAGCGCAGGCCTCGGAACGGGGTGAGGTCGAGGCCGCGGCGGGGTGCTGCCGACGAGTGACCTGCAGTGCTCATCCCGGCATCGTACGTGTGTCAGTGCCATGCGGCATGATCGGAGGGGAATCGGCACGAGGAGCGATGCGGAATGAGCCGGGGCGCAAGGACCAGGCCCGAGGGCAGCGAGCAGGCCCTGAGCGAGGCGTACGACACGGCCCTGCTCGACCTGGACGGCGTGGTGTACGCGGGAGGCGCGGCGATCGACCACGCCGTGGACGCGCTGGCCGCCGCCCGGGCGGGCGGCATGCGGCTGGCCTACGTCACCAACAACGCCCTGCGTCCGCCGGACGCGGTGGCCGCCCACCTGACCGAGCTGGGCATACCGGCCGAGCCGTCGGACGTGGTCACCTCCGCGCAGGCGGTGGCCCGGCTGATCGCCGGTCAGGTGCCCGAGGGGTCGCGGGTCCTCGTGATCGGCGGTGAGGGGCTGCGGATCGCGCTGCGCGAGCGGGGGCTGGAGCCGGTGGAGTCCGCCGACGACGACCCGGCGGCGGTCGTGCAGGGCTACGGCGGGCCGGAGCTGCCGTGGGGGCGGCTCGCCGAGGCCTGCTACGCGATCGCGCGCGGGGTGCCGTGGTTCGCGTCCAACACCGACCTGACCATTCCGAGCGCGCGGGGGATCGCGCCCGGCAACGGGGCGGCGGTGGAGGTCGTGCGGATCGCGACCGGTGCCGAACCGCAGGTGGCGGGCAAGCCGCTGCCTCCGATGCACCGCGAGACGATCCTGCGCACGGGCGCCCGGCGGCCCCTCGTGGTGGGGGACCGGCTGGACACGGACATCGAAGGAGCGTTCAACGGCGAGGTCGACTCGCTGCTCGTGCTGACCGGGGTGACCGACGCCGCCCAGCTGCTCGCCGCTCCGCCGCAGCACCGGCCGACCTATGTGGACGCCGATCTGCGCGGCCTGCTCACCGGACAGCCGGAGATCACCCGCACCGGTGACGGTTTCCGGTGCGGAGGGTGGACGGCGACCGCGGGTGTCGCGCAGCTGGAGCTGACCGGCGACGGCACCGCCCTGGACGGACTGCGGGCGCTGTGCGCGGCGGCCTGGACGTCGGGCGGCGAGCAGCCGTGCCGGCTGAGCGCGGACAAGGCCCTGGCCCGACTGGGGCTGTGACGGCATCACGACCGGGGCCGTGACGGAGCGGGCGGGACTTCTGCGGCTCTCGCCGGGCGCACGTCCCGGAAGGGCGGGGCTTGCCCGTCGCGCGTCCCGGGAGGGCGGGTGACCTGCGCCTTTGCAGGGGCCGGCTTCTGCCCGGGAGGCGGCACGGTCCGGGCCCGGCGGAGGCGAGGGGCCGTGTGCGGCAAGGGACGTGACGGGTGATGAAGCGGGGAGGATAGGCTAACCTAACCGCGTGTTGGTCGACAGTCCTCCCGCGAAGCGCGCGCAGCAGTCCGCCGCGCCCCCGACCCGTCGAGGTGCGCGGACGGCCGGGCTCCTCATATCCGCCGTGATCCTGCTGCTCGTCGCCCTGACGAGCATCGCGGTCGGGGCGAAGGACCTGTCCCTGGCCCAGGTCTGGCACGGCCTGTTCCACGATGAGGGGACCTACGGCGACGTCGTGGTCGGCGAACGGCTGTCCCGCACGCTGCTCGGACTGCTCGCGGGGGCGGCGCTCGGCCTGGCCGGAGCCGTGCTCCAGGCGCTCACCCGCAACCCCCTGGCCGACCCCGGGGTGCTCGGCATCAACGCGGGCGCGTCCGCGGCCGTGGTGACCGCCCTCACCTTCCTGAACGTCACCAGCTTCAGCGGCTATGTGTGGTTCGCCTTCCTCGGCGCGGCGGTGGTGGGCGCGCTGGTGTGGTTCCTGGGCGGCAGCCGCAGCGCCACACCGGTGCGGCTGGCTCTGGCCGGCACGGCGCTCGGCGCCGCGCTCTACGGCTATGTGCAGGCCGTGATGATCAGCAACGGGGCGTCGCTGGGCAAGATGCGGTTCTGGACCGTGGGCTCCCTGGCCGCGGCCACCGGCGACACCGTGCTGCAGGTGCTGCCGTTCTGGCTGGTCGGCACGGTGCTGGCGCTGCTGCTGGCCCGGCCGCTGAACGCGATGGCGATGGGCGACGACACCGCCCGCGCCCTCGGCACCCACCTCACCCGGACCCGGGCGCTCGCCATGCTCGCCGCGACCGTGCTGTGCGGGGCGGCGACCGCCGCCTGCGGGCCGATCGTCTTCGTCGGCCTGATGGTCCCGCACGTCGTGCGCTCCTTCACCGGACCCGATCTGCGCTGGATCCTGCCCTACGCGACCCTGCTGTCGCCGGTGCTGCTGCTCGGCTCCGACGTCATCGGCCGGGTCGTCGCCCGGCCCTCCGAGGTGCAGGTCGGCGTCGTCACCGCGCTGATCGGCGGACCGGTGTTCATCCATCTCGTCCGGCGCCGGAGGACGGCTCAGCTGTGAAGACCACCCGAGTCCCCCGTACCCCCGACGCCGCGGAGCCGGCCGCCCGGACCCGGTGGGCCGCACGGTCCGTCCACCTCCCCGGCGGGCTGTCCCTGCGCCTCGACGTCAGGGCGTTCACCGTCGTCGTCGCGCTGCTGCTGGCCGCGCTCGCGGTGAGCGTCCTCCTCGTCGGCACCGGCGACTTCCCCATCTCCGCCTCCGACGTGCTCAAGTCGCTCGTCGGCCAGGGCAACCCGGGCCAGGAATTCGTCATCCGCGAGCTGCGGCTGCCCCGCGCCCTGGTGGGGCTGCTGGTCGGCGCCTGCCTGGGGCTGGGCGGCGCCCTGTTCCAGTCCGTGGCCCGCAACCCGCTGGGCAGCCCGGACGTGCTCGGCCTGTCCCAGGGCGCGACGGCCGGCGCGCTCGTCGTCATCGTCCTGTTCTCCGGCAGCGCCACCACGGTCACCTTCGGCGCCCTCGCCGGCGGCCTGCTCACCGGGCTGGCCATCTACCTCCTGGCCTGGAAGCGGGGCGTGCACGGCTACCGGCTGGTGCTGGTCGGCATCGGCGTCAACGCGGTCGTCACCGCCGTCAACGGCTACCTCATCACCAAGGCCGACTTCGTGGACGCCGCCCGCGCGGTGGTGTGGATGACCGGCTCCCTCGACGGCCGGGACTGGACGCAGGTCTGGCCGCTGCTCGCGCTGTGCGTGGTCCTGCTGCCGCTCGTCGCCGGCAACGCGCGCGGGCTGCGGATGCTGGAGATGGGCGACGACATCTCCCACGCCCTCGGGGTTCGCGTGGAGCGGGTCCGGATGCTGCTGATGGGTTCCGCCGTGCTGCTCACCGCGGCCGCGACCGCCGCCGCCGGTCCCGTCGCCTTCGTCGCGCTGACCGCGCCCCAGCTCGCCCGGCGGCTGACCCGCTCGCCCGGCCCCAACCTGGCGGCCGCCACCTGCATGGGAGCCGCCCTGCTGGTCGCCGCCGACTGGGCCTCCCAGCGTGTCTTCGGTGCCGACCAGCTGCCCGTCGGCGTGGTCACCGGCGTGCTCGGCGGGGTCTACCTGCTGTGGCTGCTGGTCACCGAGCGCCGGAAGGGACGGATATGAGCGCCTCGAGCACCCACCACACGTCCGACAGCGCAAGGAGCAGCGTGAACCGCCTGTCCGCCGACAACGTCACCCTCGCCTACGAGCAGCGGATCATCGCCGAACAGCTGTCCGTGGAGATACCCGACCACTCCTTCACGGTGATCGTCGGACCCAACGCGTGCGGCAAGTCCACGCTGCTGCGGGCGCTGTCGCGGATGCTCAAGCCCACCGAGGGCCGGGTGCTGCTGGACGGGCAGGTCATCCAGTCGCTGCCCGCGAAGCAGGTCGCCCGCACGCTCGGGCTGCTGCCGCAGTCCTCCGTCGCCCCCGACGGGATCACCGTCGGCGACCTGGTGAGCCGGGGCCGCTACCCGCACCAGGGCCTGCTGCGACAGTGGTCGGCCGAGGACGAGCGGGTCGTCCGGGAGGCCATGGAGCAGACCGGCGTGGCGGAGCTGGCCGGACGCTATGTGGACGAACTCTCGGGCGGTCAGCGCCAGCGGGTGTGGATCGCCATGGCGCTCGCCCAGCAGACGCCGCTGCTGCTGCTCGACGAGCCGACGACGTACCTGGACATCCAGCACCAGATCGACATCCTCGACCTGTGCGCCGAACTCCACGAGGAGCAGGGGCGCACCCTGGTCGCGGTGCTGCACGACCTCAACCACGCCGCCCGCTACGCCACCCACCTCATCGCCCTGCGCGACGGCAAGGTCGTCGCCGAGGGCGCGCCCAACGACATCGTCACCGCGGAGCTGGTGGAGGAGGTCTTCCACCTGCGCTGCCAGGTCATCGAGGACCCCGAGACCGGCACGCCGCTGGTGGTGCCCGCGGCCCGCTCCGCCCGCCGGCGTGCCGCCCGCCGGGCGGCGGCCGTCACAGAGGCGTCCTGAGCCGTCGCAGACGGCCCGGAAGATCCTGAGTCACAGCAGCTTCCTGAGCCGGAACAGGTCCATCAGGCCCGCCTCCAGCCGCACCCGGCCCGAGGCCCAGGCCGCGGCGAAGCCCAGCTCGCCGCCCACCAGGGCGACCAGGTCGTCCCCGGTCATCGCGAGCCGGATCTGCGCCCGGTGCGGCGGCGGGCCCGGCACCACACCGGACACCTCGATCCGCCCGCCGGCCAGACGGCCCGTGAAGGTGACGTCGAGGTCGGTGATGTGGCAGCTCACGGAACGGTCCAGCGAGGCCGCCGCACGGACGTCCCCGTCCGCGTGCGCCAGGCTGTCCGACAGCTTCTCGAGTGCGCTGCGGCACTCCTCGATCGTGGCCATCGCCGACGACCGTACCCCAGCGGCACGCGGTAGCGTTCGCGCATGACCGACTCTGTGACCGGGACGGAGGGGACCGCCGCCGCGGACGCGGCCGCTGCGCACGCCGGGCAGCAGGCGCCCGGTCCCGCCACGACCGACCCCGGGCCCGCCCCGCTGGACGTCGCCCGCACCCCCACCGGCGACCCGCACGTCGACGCCGCCCTGGAGCGGCTCGGCGACGTCGACCACCTCACCACGGACGGACATGCGGCGGTGTACGAGGATGTACATCAGGGGCTGCGTGACGCGCTCGCCGCGCTCGACGCCCGACCGGGACCTCCGGCGCCCCCGACCCCGCACGACCGCAGGAGCTGAACCGAACGTGGCACGAGTCGCACGCCGCCGTCTGGACGTGGAGCTGGTCAACCGCAAGCTGGCCCGCTCGCGGGAACACGCCAGCCAGCTGATCGCCGCGGGGCGGGTCACCGTCGGCAAGGTCGTGGCGACCAAGCCGGCCACGCAGGTGGAGACCGGCGCGGCCATCGTCGTCACGGCCGACGACAGCGATCCCGACTACGTCTCCCGCGGCGGGCACAAGCTCGCCGGCGCGCTCAAGGCGTTCGTCCCGCAGGGCCTGGTGGTCGAGGGCCGCCGGGCGCTGGACGCCGGTGCTTCCACCGGAGGCTTCACCGACGTGCTGCTGCGCGCCGGTGCCGCGCACGTCGTCGCCGTCGACGTCGGCTACGGGCAGCTCGCCTGGTCCCTGCAGCAGGACGACCGCGTCACCGTCAAGGACCGCACGAACGTCAGGGAGCTGACGCTGGAGGCGATCGACGGCGAGCCGGTGGACCTGGTCGTGGGCGACCTGTCGTTCATCCCGCTCGGCCTGGTGCTGCCCGCGCTGGTGCGGTGCGCGCGTCCGGACGCCGACCTGGTGCTGATGGTCAAACCGCAGTTCGAGGTGGGCCGGGAACGCCTGGGCAGCGGCGGCGTGGTCCGCAGCCCCGCCCTGCGGGCCGAGGCCGTACGGGGCGTGGCCGCCCGGGCCTGGGAGCTGGGGCTCGGGGTGAAGGGCGTGACCGCCAGCCCGCTGCCCGGACCGTCCGGGAACGTCGAATACTTTCTCTGGCTGCGTGCCGGTGCGCCCGAGGTGGACCCGGCCGACGTCGACCGAGCAGTGGCGGAGGGGCCGCGTTGACCGATACCCGAGCACGACATGTGTTCCTGCTGGCGCACACCGGCCGGCCGGCGGCCGTGCGCAGTGCCGAACTGGTGGTCAAGGGACTGCTGCGCAGCGGGATCGGGGTGCGGGTGCTGCGGGCGGAGGCGGTCGACCTGCCGCTGCCGGACGAGGTGCAGCTGGTCGAGGAGGCGACCCCGCAGTGCCTGGACGGGTGCGAGCTGCTGATCGTGCTCGGCGGGGACGGCACGCTGCTGCGCGGCGCCGAGCTCGCCCGTGCCTCCGGGGTGCCGATGCTGGGCGTCAACCTGGGCCGGGTCGGGTTCCTCGCCGAGGCCGAGCGCGACGACCTGGACAAGGTCGTGGACCGAGTGGTGGCCCGCTCCTACGAGGTCGAGGAACGCATGACGGTCGATGTCGTCGTGCACCGCAACGGCGAGGTCGTCCACACCGACTGGGCGCTGAACGAGGCCGCCGTGCAGAAGGTGTCCGCCGAGCGGATGCTGGAGGTCGTCCTGGAGATCGACGGCCGGCCGGTGACCGGGTTCGGCTGCGACGGCATCGTGTGCGCCACGCCGACCGGGTCGACCGCGTACGCCTTCTCCGCCGGCGGGCCGGTGGTGTGGCCGGAGGTGGAGGCGCTGCTGATGGTGCCGATCAGCGCGCACGCGCTGTTCGCCAAGCCGTTGGTGACCTCGCCGGACTCGGTGCTGGCCGTGGAGGTGATGCCGCACGTGCCGCCGGGGGTGCTGTGGTGCGACGGGCGGCGCACGGTGGAGCTGCCGCCCGGGGCACGGGTGGAGGTGCGGCGCGGCGCGGTGCCGGTCCGGCTGGCCCGGCTGCACCACGCGTCCTTCACCGACCGGCTGGTGGCGAAGTTCGCCCTGCCGGTGTCGGGGTGGCGCGGGGCGCCGCACCAGTGACGGCGTGGAGTACGCACGGGGCGTCGCACCGCTGACGCAGCAAGCGCCGCGCCGGTGAATGCCGGGAGCGTGCCACGGTGACCCACGGGCCGTCGCACCGGCTGATGACGACAGCGCCGCGCCGGTGACAGCGAGGGGCGCCCCATGCCGCTGGTGACAAGGACGTCGCGCGCCGGTTCCCGGATGGCGGGCCGCCGCGCCCCGGCGTGTGCGCCCGCGTCGGCGTGCGCGCCCGTGCCGCGACGCGCCCGCGCCGGTGCCGCGACGCTCCGGGGCTCGTCCGGGGTCCGGCATGCACGCGCCCGGGTGACGCAGGGGCCCGTGGTGTTGCCGGTGCGCCGTGGAAGTTCCGCGCAAGCGCCGCGGGGTCCGTCGCACGGGTGCCCGCCGACCTCGTATGGTCGTGTCCGTGTTGGAGGAGATGCGGATACGGTCGCTCGGAGTGATCGACGACGCCGTGGTCGAGCTGGCGCCCGGCTTCACCGCCGTCACCGGTGAGACGGGCGCGGGCAAGACCATGGTGGTCACCAGCCTGGGACTGCTGCTCGGTGGCCGCGCGGATCCGGCGCTGGTGCGGATCGGCGCGGGCAAGGCGGTCGTGGAGGGCCGGGTCACCGTGCCCGCCGACGGCCCCGTGGCCCTGCGGGCCGAGGAGGCCGGCGCCGAGCTGGACGACGGGGCGCTGCTGATCAGCCGTACCGTGTCCGCCGAAGGACGCTCCCGGGCCCACGTGGGCGGCCGCAGCGTCCCGGTCGGGCTGCTCGCCGAGCTGGCCGAGGACCTGGTGGCCGTGCACGGGCAGAGCGACCAGCAGGGGCTGCTGAAGCCGTCGCGGCAGCGCCAGGCGCTGGACCGGTACGCCGGCGACGCGGTCGCGGTGCCGCTGGCCAAGTACAGCGAGGCGTACCGGCGGCTGCGGGCGGTGACCGCCGAGCTGGAGGAGATCACCACGCGGGCGCGGGAGCGGGCCCAGGAGGCCGGCATGCTCCGCTACGGCCTGGACGAGATCGCCGCCGTCGAACCCCGCCCCGGTGAGGACGCGCAGCTCGCCGAGGAGGCCGAGCGGCTCGGGCACGCCGAGGCGTTGTCGTCCGCCGCGACGGCCGCCCACGCCGCCCTGGCCGGCGACCCGGAGGATCCCGAGGGCATCGACGCGGCCACCCTCGTGGCCGGTGCCCAGCGGGCCCTGCAGGCCGTGCGCTCCCACGACCCGGCGCTGGCCGCGCTCAGCGACCGGCTCGGCGAGATCGGCATCCTGCTCGGGGACGTGGCCGGGGAGCTGGCCGGATACGCCGGCGACCTGGACGCCGACCCGCTGCGGCTGGCGGCCGTCGAGGAACGGCGGGCGGCGCTGGGCGGCCTGATGCGCAAGTACGGGGAGTTCGACCGGGGCATCGACGCCGTCCTGGAGTGGGCCGAACGCAGCGCCGCACGGCTGGCCGAACTCGACAACGACGACGACCGGATCGAGGAGCTGACCGCGGAGCGCGATGCCCTCCGCGCCGAACTGGGCGAGCTGGCGCAGGCCCTGACCGACGCCCGGACGCAGGCCGCCGAGCGGTTCGCCGAGGCGGTCACCGCCGAGCTGGCCTCGCTGGCCATGCCGCACGCCCGGGTGTCGTTCGCCGTCCGGCAGACCGAGGACCCCGACGGGGTCGAGGTCGGCGGCCGGCGCGTCGCCTACGGACCGTTCGGCGTGGACGAGGTGGAGCTGCTGCTCGCCCCGCACCCCGGCGCCCCGCCGCGGCCGATCGCCAAGGGCGCCTCCGGCGGTGAGCTGTCGCGGGTGATGCTGGCCGTGGAGGTCGTCTTCGCCGGTACGGACCCGGTCCCCACCTATCTGTTCGACGAGGTCGACGCGGGCGTCGGCGGCAAGGCGGCCGTGGAGATCGGCCGCCGCCTGGCGAAGCTGGCGAAGACCGCGCAGGTCGTCGTGGTCACCCACCTGCCGCAGGTGGCCGCGTTCGCCGACCGGCAGCTGCTGGTGGAGAAGACCGACGACGGGTCGGTGACCCGGTCCGGGGTGAAGGTTCTCGAGGGCGAGGACCGCATCCGTGAGCTGTCCCGGATGCTGGCCGGCCAGGAGGACTCCGCGACGGCCCGCGCCCACGCCGAGGAACTGCTCGCCACAGCCCGGGCCGAAGTCTGACGCACCGTCACCGGGCGGTTAAGCTGGCGGGATGCTGTCCCGTCTTGCATCGACCATGACTCTGGCCGCCGCCGGCACCCGCGCCGGGTCCGCCGCTCTGCGCGCCACCGCTCCCGGCGGCCGGCACCGCTGGGAGCGGACCAACTTCCGGGGCCGCAGCGTCGGACTGTACGCCGGGCCCGCCACCGCCCTGGCCGGGGCGGCCGCCGCGGGACGGGTGCGGCCGGCCGCCGGGTGGGCGGTGCTGGCCGCGGGAGCGTGCGGCGCCTGGGACGACGTGGCCGGCGCCGGCGAACCCCGGCGCGGATTCCGGGCGCACCTGACAGCCCTGCGGCACGGCGAGGTCACCAGCGGGACGGTCAAACTGGCCGGGATCTCGGCGGCCGGTCTGCTCGCCGGGGTTGCGCTGAAGCGGCAATGGCCGGACAGGATTCTCGCGGGCGTGGTGATCGCCGGGGCCGCGCACGCCGTGAACCTCCTCGACGTGCGCCCCGGACGGGCCGCCGGCGCGGTGCTCGCCCTGGCCGCCCCCGGCATGCTGCGCGGCGGCCCGGGTGCCGAGCTGTCCGCCGCCGCCACGGGAGCGGCCGCGGCCGTGCTGCCCGACGACCTCGGGCAGCGCACGATGCTCGGCGACACCGGGGCGCACGCCCTGGGCGCTGTTCTGGGCACGGCCGTCGTCCTCGCCAACGGGCGGGCCGGGCTGCTCGCCCACACCGTCGCCGTGGTGGCCGCCGCGGTGTGCGGTGAACGGCTGACCGCACGACCCCGCGGGCATTGACACCCCACGACCCCCGAAATCACCTATGTGGGTGACGTGGGTGCGCGAGCCGAGCGCAGCCCGCCCCGGCCGCCGGCCGCGAGAACCCCGGAACACCCGTACGTACTGGCATCCTTGAGGCGGGAAGGCCGCCGGGCAGCCGCCCACGGTCCGGCGCCGAACCCGCTACCGTCGAGTACATCCCTCGCGATCCCCCTGTGTCCCCGTGCCCGTCCGACGCGTCCTTGCGACCGTCCGAGCCGAACTGGAGCCCCGGCCGCGTGAGCCCCCTCGTCAGCCGCGTACCGCACGGCCCGTCGCCGCTGCGCACCGTGCAGGTGCTGGGCGGAGCGAGTGCCGGCAGCAGCGTGCATGTGCGGTCGTTGGCCGCGGGGCTGGTCGCGCGGGGCGTGCGGGTCACGGTGTGCGCCCCCGCGGAGGCCGACCGCGCCTACGGGTTCACCGACACCGGCGCCGCCCACGTCCATGTGCCCCGCAGCAGCGACCCGGTGTCCATGGCCGCGCTGCGGACCGTGTGCGCGGACGCCGACCTGGTGCACGCGCACGGCCTGCACGCCTCCCTGCGGGCCGCCCTCGCCCTCAGCGGGCGCCGCACCCCGCTGGTCGTCACCTGGCACAACCACGTCCAGGCCCACGGACCCCGCGCCCGCCTGGTACGGATGCTGGAGCGACGGGTCGTCAAGGCCGCCACCGTCGTCCTGGGCACCACCTCCGACCTGGTGGACCGTGCCCGCAGCCGCGGGGCCCGGGACGCCCGGCTCGCCGCGGTCGCCGTGCCCCGGCCGCGCGGCGGACACGAGAACCCCGAGCGCCCGCGCGCCAAGATCCGCGCCGAACTCGGCGTCGTGGAGAGGCCGTTGCTGCTCTCCGTCGG
Source organism: Streptomyces thermoviolaceus (assembly GCF_045209695.1). NCBI lineage: Bacteria > Bacillati > Actinomycetota > Actinomycetes > Kitasatosporales > Streptomycetaceae > Streptomyces > Streptomyces thermoviolaceus. The sequence continues at coordinate 4,874,050 of NZ_CP109280.1, forward strand.
TTCCCTGGACCGGCACCGCGGCCACGAGCTGCTGCTGGACGCCGCCCACGCCTGGCGCCGCGCGGATCCCGCGCCGCTGGTCCTGATCGCGGGGGAGGGGCCGCTCCGGCCGGTGCTGCAGCGGCGGATCGAGGCGGAGGACCTGCCGGTACGGCTCCTCGGCCGGCGCGACGACGTCGGCGAACTGCTCGCCGCCGCCGACCTCGCCCTGCTGCCCGGCAGCCGGGAGGCACGTCCCGTCCTCGCCCAGGAGGCCCTGCACGCGCAGGTGCCGCTGGTCGCCGTGCGCGACGGGGGGATCCCGGAACTCGTCGGCGACGCCGCCGAACTGGTCCCGCAGCACGACGCCGAGGCGTTCGCCGCCGCCGTGGTGCGGCTGCTCGGCGACCCCGTACGCCGGAAGGAGCTGCGCGAACGCGGCCTGCGCCAGGCGGCCGGCTGGCCCACCGAGGACGAGACGGTCGCTCAGGTCCTCGCCGTCTACGACGAGTTGACCTCCGCGGGACCCCTCTTCTAGTCCACCGGGGCCTTCTGCGGTCCTCCGGCTCGGCTGTCGGAGGGAGGTGTCCGCCTCACGAGCCGACGAGGAGCGTCCGGCTCACGGCCCCGGCGGCTGTCCTCGGCTCACGACCCGGCGGGCGTCCGCCGGGTCACATGCCGGCGGGCGCGCAGGGCCAGGCTCAGCGTCAGCACCGTGTCCGGGTCCTCCAGATCGGTGCCGAGCAACTCCGTGATCCGGGCCAGGCGGTTGTACAGCGTCTGCCGGTTCAGATGCAGCTCGCGGGCGGTCTCCGCCTTGCGGCCCGCGTGCGCCAGGTAGGAGCGCAGGGTGGGCAGCAGCGCAGGCTTGGCACGGCGGTCGTGGTCCAGGACCGGGCCGAGCGCGCGGTCCACGAACGCCGCCAGGTCGGGGTGGTCGCGCAGCCGCCACAGCAGCAGGTCGATGTCCAGCCGCCGGGCGTCGTACCAGGGCCGTTCCGGCAGCCCCTGGGCCGCCGCTGCCGTCTCCGCCGCGTGCCGGAGCCCCGCCGAGGCCGCCGTCCAGCCGCCCGCGACGCCGACCACCACCACCGGTGGCGGGCCGCCCGGACGCCGCATCCCCGACCGTTCCGCCCCGGCCCGCAGTGCCGCCGCGACCCGGTCCGCGGCGGCCGCGCGCTCCGCCTCCGACCGCAGCCCGGCCAGCAGCAGCACCCGGCCCTCCACCGGCCGCACCCCCAGCAGCGCCGGCACGCCCGCCGCGGTCAGCTCCTCGGCCACCGCCCGGGTCAGCACCGCCCAGCCGCCGCCCGGCGCCAGCGCCTCGCCCATCCGCATCACCACCGGCAGCAGCGGCCCGGCACCCGGCTTGAACCCGAGCACCCGGGCCTGCGCGGGCGCGTCCTCGGCGGCGATCCGGCCCTCGGCGAGGTCGGTGAGGAAGTCGCCACGCCCGCGAGCGGCCAGCTCCTCCTCCTGCCGGGCCTGCATCAGCACCACGGCCAGGATCCCCGCCGCCCGCTCCGCGGCCATGCGGTGCACCGGGGCCAGCGGGCCGCGCACCGGCAGCAGCACCAGCCGGGCCCGCACCGCGCCGCTGCCCGGGCCGCCGCCGGGGACGTCCACCAGGACCGACCCGGCCGGCGGCGGCACGTCCCGGCGCTGGCCGCGCAGCCCTTCCCACACCTGCAGCGGATCGGTGCCCTCGGGGCCGGATCCGGCCGCGTACAGCAGCCGGCCGTCCGCCGTCTCCACGAACACCGGATTGGCCGCGAAGCCGGCCAGGATGTCCAGCACCTGCGGCACCCCGCCGCCGCCCAGCAGCGCCTCGGTGCAGCGGCGGTGCACCTCCTCGGCGCGCTGCAGCAACGCGTAGTGACCGTTGACGATCTCGGTGTGGATCTCCTCGGTGACCGTCACGAACGGCACCTCGCGGTGCAGCTGCACCAGCGGCAGACCCGCTGCGCGCGCGGTGTCCACCAGCGCCGCCGGCAGCCGCGTGAAACGCGGGCCCAGCTCCACCACCAGCGCCGCGATGCCGCGCTCGGCCAGGGTGCGCACGAACGCCCGCTGGTCGGCGGGACGGGTGCCCAGGCCGAACCCCGTGGTCAGCAGCAGCTCGCCGCCCTTGAGCAGGGAGGCGATGTTGGGCACCTCGCCGGCGTGCACCCAGCGGACGGTGCGACCGAGCTGGTCGGCGCCGGCGAGGACCTCCGGCAGTCCGCTGCTCAGCCCGGGCAGCTCCAGGGCACGGCGGACGGTGATGCCGCCGGCCCCGGTGTCGGAAATGCGGTCCATGGCACCGGACGCTACCCGGGCCGACCGGCCGGCAACAGCGCCGGTCTGCGGCACCGCCCCGGCCCGCCGTCAGCCCCCGTAGGCTCCGCTCGCGGTCAGCCGCAGGGCCGTGTCGATCAGCGGAACATGGCTGAAAGCCTGCGGGAAGTTGCCCACCTGGCGCTGCAGCCTCGGGTCCCACTCCTCCGCCAGCAGCCCCAGGTCGTTGCGGAGCGACAGCAGCTTCTCGAACAGCGCGCGCGCCTCGTCCACCCGGCCGATCATCGCCAGGTCGTCGGCCAGCCAGAACGAGCAGGCCAGGAACGCGCCCTCGTCACCGGGCAGCCCGTCCACGCCCGCGCGCTCGCCGTCGGTGGGGTAGCGCAGGATGAAGCCGTCCGGCGTGGACAGCTCCCGCTGGATCGCCTCCACCGTGCCGATCACCCGCTTGTCGTCCGGCGGCAGGAAGCCCACCTGCGGAATGATCAGCAGCGAGGCGTCCAGCTCCTTCGAGCCGTAGGACTGGGTGAAGGTGTTGCGCTCCTTGTCGTAGCCCTTCTCGCACACGTCGCGGTGGATGTCGTCGCGCAGTTCCTTCCACCGCTCCAGCGGGCCGTCGGCGTCGCCGGACTCGATGAGCTTGATGGTGCGGTCCACCGCCACCCACGCCATGACCTTGGAGTGCACGAAGTGACGGCGCGGGCCGCGCACCTCCCAGATGCCCTCGTCCGGCTCCTGCCAGTGCTCCTCGAGGTACTCGATGAGCTTCAGCTGCAGCAGGGAGGCGTAGTCGTTGCGGGCCAGGCCGGTCATGTGGCCCAGGTGCAGGGCCTCGGTGACCTCGCCGTAGACGTCCAGCTGCAACTGGTGCGCGGCACCGTTGCCGACCCGGACCGGGGCGGAGTTCTCGTAGCCGGGCAGCCACTCCAGCTCGGCCTCGCCCAGCTCGCGCTCACCGGCGATGCCGTACATGATCTGCAGGTTCTCCGGGTCGCCGGCGACCGCCCGCAGCAGCCACTCGCGCCAGGCGCGCGCCTCCTCGCGGTAGCCGGTGCGCAGCAGCGAGGACAGGGTGATCGCCGCGTCCCGCAGCCAGGTGTAGCGGTAGTCCCAGTTGCGCACCCCGCCGATGGCCTCGGGCAGGGAGGTGGTCGGGGCCGCGACGATGCCCCCGGTGGGGGCGTAGGTCAGGGCCTTGAGGGTGATCAAGGAACGGATCACCGCCTCCCGGTAGGGGCCGTGGTACGTGCAGTGCCCCACCCACTCGCGCCAGAAGTCCTCGGTCGCCTCCAGCGACTGCTCCGGTTCCGGCAGCGGCGGCGCGTCCTTGTGGGAGGGCTGCCAGGAGATGGTGAAACCGATCCGGTCACCGGGGGCGACGGTGAAGTCCGCGTACGTGGTCAGCGACTCCCCGTAGGTGTCCACCGATGTGTCGAACCACACGGAGTCCGGGCCCGCGACCGCGACCGTGCGGTCCCCGCGCCGGTGCACCCAGGGCACCACCCGGCCGTAGGAGAAACGCATGCGCAGCTCCGAGCGCATCGGCACCCGGCCGGTGACCCCCTCGACGATCCGGATCAGCTGCGGGGCGCCGTCGCGCGGCGGCATGAAGTCGATCACGCGGACAGTGCCGCGCGGGGTGTCCCACTCCGACTCGAGGATCAGCGAGTCGCCGCGGTAGCTGCGCCGGGTCGCGGGCGCCGGCCGGGTCCCCTCGGCGAAGGCGGGCCCGAGCCGCCAGAAACCGTGCTCCTCGGTGCCCAGCAGACCGGCGAAGATGGCATGCGAGTCGAAGCGGGGCAGGCACAGCCAGTCGACTGTCCCGTCCCTGCAGACCAGGGCAGCGGTCTGCATGTCTCCGATGAGTGCGTAGTCCTCGATGCGCCCGGCCACGTGCTACTCCAGTCGAACGGCCACGTCACCCCGCAAGGGGGCGGTCGCTAGTGCGGTCAGGGGGGGGTGTTGTAGGGGTCGTTGAGCGGTGAGGCAAACCGCCGGTCGGCCCTGGGGCAGAACGACGATCTCCGCACAACGGACTGACGAGCTCTCGTTGTTCCGGTGCGTACGGGCGGGGGTGTGCCGTCTTGCCGGCCGGGCTCGGCAGCGAATGTCCGAGCAGGATACGACGCATGTGCAGGGGCCGCGTGCCGCTCGGGCCAACCCGCATGCGCCGTGAGGGTGAGCTGCGGGTGAGGCCCACTGTAAGGGCAACGGGAGCGTGTGCGCGCGTGCGCGCAGCGTGCTCGGACATCGGGCCTCTTCGGCGCTGATACGCTGGTAGCCCGTGGACCGGTGGGCTCGAAACCCCCGAACCGCAGCGACGGCACCCCCATCCGGACAACCCGGGCCGGCCCCGGGCCGGACAGCCGTACCGCACGACAGACCGCGACCACGGGAGCCCCCTCTTGGCCATGCCGCCCACTGTTTTCCGAAACAGCTCCGCCACGACGACCAAGCACATCTTCGTCACCGGGGGTGTCGCCTCCTCGCTGGGCAAGGGCCTCACCGCCTCCAGCCTCGGCATGCTGCTCAAGGCCCGGGGCCTGCGCGTGGTGATGCAGAAGCTCGACCCGTACCTGAACGTGGACCCGGGCACGATGAACCCCTTCCAGCACGGCGAGGTGTTCGTCACCAACGACGGTGCCGAGACCGACCTGGACATCGGCCACTACGAGCGGTTCCTCGACCGCGACCTGGACGGCTCGGCCAACGTCACTACCGGCCAGGTGTACTCCTCCGTGATCGCCAAGGAGCGGCGCGGCGAGTACCTCGGCGACACCGTGCAGGTCATCCCGCACATCACCAACGAGATCAAGCACCGCATCCGCCGGATGGCCACCGACGACGTCGACGTGGTCATCACCGAGGTCGGCGGCACGGTCGGCGACATCGAGTCGCTGCCGTTCCTGGAGACCGTGCGCCAGGTCCGCCACGAGGTGGGCCGGGACAACGTGTTCGTGGTGCACATCTCCCTTCTGCCCTACATCGGCCCGTCCGGCGAGCTGAAGACCAAGCCGACCCAGCACTCGGTGGCCGCGCTGCGCAACATCGGCATCCAGCCGGACGCCATCGTGCTGCGCTGCGACCGCGAGGTGCCCACCGCGATCAAGCGCAAGATCTCCCTGATGTGCGACGTCGACGAGGCCGCCGTGGTGGCCTGCCCCGACGCCCGCTCGATCTACGACATCCCCAAGGTCGTGCACGCCGAGGGCCTGGACGCCTACGTGGTGCGCAAGCTCGACCTGCCCTTCCGGGACGTGGACTGGACGACCTGGGACGACCTGCTCGACCGCGTGCACAACCCGGAGCACGAGGTCACCCTCGCGCTGGTCGGCAAGTACATCGACCTGCCCGACGCCTACCTGTCGGTCACCGAGGCGCTGCGCGCGGGCGGTTTCGCCAACCGGGCCCGCGTGAAGATCAAGTGGGTCACCTCCGACGACTGCAAGACCCCGGCGGGTGCCGAGGCGCAGCTGAAGGACGTGGACGGCATCTGCGTCCCCGGCGGCTTCGGCGACCGCGGTGTGCTCGGCAAGGTCGGCGCGATCCGCTACGCCCGCGAGAACAAGATCCCGCTGCTGGGTCTCTGCCTCGGCCTGCAGTGCGTCGTGATCGAGGCCGCGCGCAACCTCGCCGGCATCCCGGACGCCAACTCCACCGAGTTCGACCCGGCCACCGCCCACCCGGTGATCTCCACCATGGCCGAGCAGCTGGACATCGTCGCCGGCGAGGGAGACATGGGCGGCACGATGCGCCTGGGCATGTACCCGGCCAAGCTGGCCGAGGGCTCGATCGTGCGCGAGGTCTACGAGGGCAAGGAGTACGTCGAGGAACGCCATCGTCACCGCTACGAGGTGAACAACGCCTACCGCGCGGAGCTGGAGAAGAAGGCCGGCATCGTCTTCTCGGGCACCTCCCCGGACGGCAAGCTCGTGGAGTACGTCGAGTACCCGCGTGACGTCCACCCCTACCTGGTCGCCACGCAGGCCCACCCCGAGCTGCGCTCCCGGCCGACCCGCCCGCACCCGCTGTTCGCCGGTCTGGTGAAGGCCGCGGTCGAGCGGAAGACCGGGAAGAGCGAGAAGACCGCCAAGAGCGGAAAGAGCGCCTGACGCTCCGGTTGTACGGTGTCGGGGGCGTCCGCCGCGCGAGGCGGACGCCCCGGTTCCGTACCCGGCCGAGCACGTGTGGAAGGACAGGGCATGACGATCCAGGACACCCCCGAGGAGTGGGAGATCCGGGCGACGCGGACCCCGTTCACCGGGGCGAAGACCTCGGTGCGCACCGACGAGGTGGTCATGCCCGACGGCTCCGTCTCGGCCCGCGACTACCAGGTGCATCCCGGCTCCGTGGCCGTCCTCGCCCTGGACGACGCAGACCGGGTCCTGGTCGTGAGGCAGTACCGCCACCCGGTGCGGCAGCGGCTGTGGGAGATCCCGGCCGGCCTGCTCGACGTGCCCGGCGAGAACCCGCTGCACGCCGCGCAGCGCGAGCTGTACGAGGAGGCGCACGTCAAGGCCGAGGACTGGCGGGTGCTCACCGACGTGTACACCACGCCCGGCGGCTGCGACGAGGCCGTCCGCGTCTTCCTCGCCCGCGGCCTGTCCGAGGCGGACGGCGAGCGGTTCGCGGCCGAGCACGAGGAGCTGGACATGGAGGTCGCCCGCGTCCCGGTGGACGAGCTGGTGCGCGGCGTGCTCGCGGGTGAGCTGCACAACAACTGCCTGGTGGTGGGCGTGCTGTCGCTGGTCGCCGCCCGCGCGGGCGACGGCCTGGACGCCCTGCGCCCGGCCCTGGCGCCGTGGCCGGCGCGGCCCTTCACCGCCTGACCGCCCGATGCCGGTGCTCCGGGGCGGGCGCACCGGTGCGTGCGGAACGCCGGTGCCCCGGTGCGGGAGCACCGGCGTACCCCTGTGCCCGGGCACGGGCCCAGGCCCGCTCGGCGGTGCGACCACCGTCGGCCACTCTGCGGTGTGACCATCGCCTGATCCGATCGGGCGATGTGTCCGTTCCGCCCGACCCGCTGGTACGGGAGCGTCGCACAGCGTGAACTAGGCTTCGTCCGAGGGAGCCGAGGGGCAGGTGCGGCAACCGGAGCAGGGGTTTTCGGCGGCTCGCGCGTGCGGTGCGACGGGAGTGTGGCCCGTGACGGATCAGGCGGTGGATGCGCGGGGCGTGAGCGTGCCGGGTGCCGGCCGGCCGAGCCCGGCCGCGGCGCGTGTCTTCCTCGGCCGGACCCAGGAGCTGAAGGGGCTGCGCGCCGACATCGAGCGCGCCGGACTGGACACCCTCTCCGGCCGCAAGGCCCCCCGTGCCCGGGTCCTGCTCATCGCCGGCCGCCCCGGCTCCGGCCGCACCGCGCTCGCCGAGAAGCTGGTCCGGCAGATCGCCCACCGCTACCCCGACGGGGTGCTGCGCGCCCGCCTGTCCGACCCCGACGGCACCCCCGTGCCGGTCGAGCGGGCCGCGGGCGACCTGCTCGCCGCCCTCGGCGTCGCCACACCGCCCGGCGCCGACGAGGACGAGCTGTCCCAGCACCTGCGCGACGCGCTCGCCGGACGGCGCACCGTGCTGCTGCTGGACGACGCGGCGGACGCCGCCCAGGTCGACGCGCTGCTGCCGGACAACGCCGACTGTCTGCTCGTCGCGGTCTCCCGGGGACCGCTCACCGGCATCAGCGACGTCCGCCCCTGCACGCTGGGCGGACTGGACACCAAGTCGGGCCTGGAGCTGCTGGGCGGACGCATCGACCCGGTGCGCATCACCGTCGACCCGCGCGCCGCCGAACAGCTGGTCGAGGCGTGCCAGGGGCAGCCCGCCGCGCTGGTGCTGGCCGGCGGCTGGCTCGCCGCCCACCCCAAGGCGGCCGTCGCCGACCTGGCCAAACAGCTGCACGCCGACCCCGACCGGCCGAGCCCGCTCCAGCGGCTGCTGCACCTGATGCACGACGACCTGCCGGGCCCCGTCGCGCGGATGCTGCGCCTGCTGTGCCTCGCCCCCGTCGGCGACGTCGACCCGCACCTCGCCTCCGCGCTGGCCGGCTGTTCGGTGGAGGAGGCGCGCGCCCAGCTGGACGACTTCACCGCCCTCGGCCTGCTGCGGGCCGTGGACTCGCCGCTGCCCTGCTACGAGGTGCCCGGCTGCCTGCACCCGCTGCTGAAGGACCTCGCGCGGCGCCTGGACCGCCCGGCCGAGCTGCAGCTGGCCCGCGCCCGGATGCTGGAGCGGACGGTGCGGTTGCTGCAGTCCTGCCGCGCGATCACCGAGACCGGCACCCCCGAGGCCCGCGAGCGGCTCCGCAGCGTGCCGCCCGCGCTGCGCTTCCCCTCCCCGCGGGCCGCCGAGGAGTGGCTGCGGGCCCGCCGGGGCGCCCTGCTCGCCGCGGCCCGCCTCGCCGTCGCCGACGGGGAGCTGGACACCCTGGCCCGCCGGCTGATGGCCCAGCTGGTGCGGGCCATGGTCGCGCACCTGGGCACCCGGGCGGCCGCCTGCGACCTGTACGGCATCCACCGCCTGGTCCTGGACGTGGCCGAGCGGCGGCGCCTGCCCCGGGAGCAGGCCGCCGCCCTGCTGAACCTCGGCGACCTCGACGCCCGCTGCGGCCGGTCCCACCAGGCCCTGTCCCGCTACCGGGCCGCGCTGGACGCCGCACGGGCCGCGGGCGACCCCGGTGCGGCCGGCCGGGCCATGGAGTCCGTCGGCGGGGCGCACCAGGAGCTGGGGGACTTCGACCGGGCGGCCGACTGGTTCGGCCGGGCCCTGGCCGAGCGCCTGGCCCGCGGCGAGCAGCGGGACGCCGCCCGGCTCTACGGCCGGATCGCCGCCGCCCACACCTACGCGGGCCGCTACGACGAGGCGCTGCGCACCTGGCGCTCCGCCGTCGCCGCCCACCGCCGCAGCGGCGACGTGGCCGGCCACGCACGGACGCTGAGCGAACTGGCACGGGTCCAGGAGTACGCGGGCCGGTTCGAGGAGTGCCTGCGCACCTGCCAGGAGGCCGTGGAACTGGCCCGCCGGGCCGGGGACGTCCGGCTGCAGGCCGCCCTGCACCTCAGGCTCGCCGACACCCTCCAGCGGCTCGGCGACCCGGTCGCCGCGTCCCTGCACCGCGGCGCGGCCGACCGGATGCTCGCCGGTCCCGCGGCGTCTCCCGCGGGCCCCGAGGAGGCCGCAGCGGCGAGCTCCGCGCCCGACATCTCACGGGAACACGACGGCGACACCTGCGAAACCCGCAGTGCATCCATCGAAGATTGATGCAATGGAAGGCTAGACAGCGAGAACACCTTCATTAAACTGGCTGTGCCGCTCGTTCTCCTGCGGTGTCTCCCGGTATGCCCGTGCATGCCGGGGTACGTCTTCATTGCCCCACATTCCCCTGAGCCAAGGACCGTGATCGATGTGAAGGTCGGCATCCCCCGCGAGGTCAAGAACAACGAGTTCCGGGTGGCGATCACCCCCGCCGGCGTGCACGAGCTGGTGCGCAACGGCCACCAGGTCGTCGTCGAGCGGAACGCCGGCATCGGCTCCTCGATCCCGAACGAGGAGTACGTCGCGGCAGGCGCCGAGATCCTGGACACCGCCGACGAGGTGTGGGCCACCGCCGACCTGCTGCTGAAGGTCAAGGAACCGGTCGCCGAGGAGTACCACCGCCTCCGCAAGGACCAGATCCTCTTCACCTACCTGCACCTGGCCGCCTCCAAGGAGTGCACGGACGCGCTGCTGAAGTCCGGCACCACGGCGATCGCGTACGAGACCGTCGAGCTGCCCAACCGCACGCTGCCGCTGCTCGCCCCGATGTCCGAGGTCGCGGGCCGCCTCGCCCCGCAGGTCGGCGCCTACCACCTGCTGGCCGCCAACGGCGGCCGCGGTGTGCTGCCGGGCGGTGTGCCCGGCGTGCAGGCCGCCAAGGCGGTCGTCATCGGCGGCGGCGTCTCCGGCTGGAACGCCGCGCAGATCGCCGTCGGCATGGGCTTCCACGTGACCCTGCTCGACAAGGACATCAACAAGCTCAAGGAGGCGGACAAGATCTTCGGCACGAAGATCCAGACGGTCGTCTCCAACTCCTTCGAGCTGGAGAAGGCCTGCCTGGACGCCGACCTCGTGATCGGTGCCGTGCTCATCCCGGGCGCCAAGGCTCCCAAGCTGGTCACCAACGAGCTGGTGTCCCGGATGAAGGCCGGAAGTGTCCTTGTCGACATCGCGATCGACCAGGGCGGCTGCTTCGAGGACTCCCGCCCGACCACGCACGCCGAGCCCACCTTCCCGGTCCACGACTCGGTGTTCTACTGCGTCGCCAACATGCCCGGCGCGGTGCCCAACACCTCCACCTACGCGCTGACCAACGCCACGCTGCCGTACATCGTCTCGCTGGCCAACAACGGCTGGGTGGAGGCGCTGCGCCGCGACCCCGCGCTCGCCAAGGGCCTCAACGTCCATGACGGCAAGGTGGTCTACCGGCAGGTCGCCGAGGCGCACGGCCTGGAGCACGTCGAACTGGAGACGCTGCTCGGCTGATCCGCGCACCCGCGACGGTGTCAATCCCCGTCGCACACACGGCGATACGTCAACACGTGTCGTCAACGCCACACATCCGGCCGGACCTTGCCCCGCAAGGTCCGGCCGGATGTGTGTATGGTCACTTCGCCGCACTAGGCCAACTCGCGGCGAACGCACGCTTCGACCGATTCACGCACCGGTGAAACCTGCTGTGCGACGGTCGTACGCCCTTGACAGGGGGATGTTTCATTGCCGACACATCGGGCCGGGTCCGGCGGATTGTGTTGCTGCGGACGGCCGACACGCCATAGAGTCGCCAACCGTCGGCATGGTGCCACGCTGACCTGTCTAGAAGTTTCCTGGTCACCAAGGAGGTAGGACGACTTGTGAATGAGTCGACATTTTCTCCCGGGGGTGGTCAACCAGGAACGCCGATGCGGGGCCAGGCGCCCTCGCGGCTCGAGGCTGTCGGCTCCGTCGCAGTGCGCACCTTCGCAGCCCACCAGGGTCACCAGGTGACAGGGGTGACCCCGTCAGCACACCAGAGCATGGATGGCCATCACGTGAACGCCATGGCCGGCGACGGAAGTGGCGCGCCCCACGACCACTTCGCCGACTACGACGACCTGCCCGACGGGCACTTCTACGACCCCGACGCCGAGTACGAGCCCGACCCCGAATACGCGGCCACCCTCGCACCCGACGCCGCCCGCCAGCGCCGTGAGCGCATCGGCCCGACCGGACGCCCCTTGCCGTACTTCCCCATTCCGGGCCCGCTGACCGAGCACGGCCCCGCGACGATCATCGCCATGTGCAACCAGAAGGGCGGCGTCGGCAAGACGACGTCGACCATCAACCTGGGGGCCGCGCTCGCGGAGTACGGACGGCGCGTGCTGCTCGTGGACTTCGACCCGCAGGGCGCGCTGTCGGTCGGTCTCGGCGTCAACCCCATGGAGCTGGACCTGACGGTCTACAACCTGCTCATGGAGCGGGGCATGTCCGCCGACGAGGTCCTGCTGAAGACGGCGGTTCCCAACATGGACCTGCTGCCCAGCAACATCGACCTGTCGGCCGCCGAGGTCCAGCTGGTCTCCGAGGTCGCCCGCGAGTCGACCCTGCAGCGCGCGCTCAAGCCGCTGATGGACGACTACGACTACATCGTCATCGACTGCCAGCCCTCGCTGGGCCTGCTCACCGTCAACGCGCTCACCGCGGCGCACAAGGTGATCGTGCCGCTGGAGTGCGAGTTCTTCGCGCTGCGCGGTGTGGCCCTGCTGACCGAGACGATCGAGAAGGTGCAGGAGCGGCTCAACCCCGACCTGCAGCTCGACGGGATCCTCGCCACGATGTACGACTCGCGCACCGTGCACAGCCGCGAGGTGCTGGCCCGAGTGGTCGAGGCGTTCGACGACCACGTCTACCACACGGTCATCGGGCGCACGGTCCGCTTCCCGGAGACCACGGTCGCCGGTGAGCCGATCACCACCTACGCCTCCAACTCCGTCGGTGCCGCCGCCTACCGCCAGCTCGCCAGGGAGGTGCTCGCCCGGTGTCACGCCGAGTGAGTCTGCCCGGAGCCGACGAACTCTTCCGCACGACAGGGGGGATGTCGCTCCAGGCGTCCACTCCCCGGCGCCAGACCCCCGGCGAGGCCCGGGTGCCCGCTCCCGCAGGGGAGAGCGACCCGGCCGCCGCGACCGGCGACGACGCCCCGCAGGCGGTCCCCGCGCACGGCGGTGACGGCGACGGCGCGGAACACGCCGCCGCCCAGCCCGCCGACGCGACGCAGCCCCGCAGCCGCACCGCGGAGCGCCCCGCGCGACGCCAGGCCGTGCCCGAGACACCGGCCGTCGCCCCGCGCAAGCGCGGACGCGCCGCGACCCGCCGTCCCAGCGGACGCGAACGGCACGACGAGAAGATCACGGTCTATGTCTCCGCCGAGGAGCTGATGGACCTGGAGCACGCCCGCCTGGTGCTCCGCGGCGAACACGGCCTCGCCGTCGACCGCGGCCGCATCGTCCGCGAGGCCGTCGCCGTGGTCCTCGCCGACCTGGAGACCCGCGGGGACGCCAGCATCCTGGTGCGCCGGCTGCGCGGGCGCTAGCCGGTAGCCTGCGGAGGCCATGACCTCGAACGACCCTCCCGCCTCCGCCCCCGGCCGACGCCGCCCGCTGGGCAGAGGCCCGGGCACCGCCGTGCTCCGCGCCGAGCCGCCCGCGGCCGGCGCGGAGCCGGCCGCGGCGCCCTCCGAGCGGCCTGCGGTGCCGGCGCCCCAGGAGGCGACGCCGCCCCGCGAGCCGGCATCCGGACCGGAGACCCTGCCGCCGCCCGGACCCGCACCGCAGCACGCACCCGAGCCGCCGGGCGAGCCGGGCGGCGAGGTTGCGGGCGAGCGCGACGGCACGGTCTTCACCGTGCGGCTGGACAACTTCGAAGGCCCCTTCGACCTGCTGCTCCAGCTGATCTCCAAGCACAAGCTGGACGTCACCGAGGTCGCGCTGTCGAAGGTCACCGACGAGTTCATCGCGCACATCCGCGCCCTGGGACCGGACTGGGACCTGGACCGCACCACCGAGTTCCTCGTCGTGGCCGCCACCTTGCTCGACCTCAAGGCGGCCCGGCTGCTGCCCGCCGCCGAGGTGGAGGACGAGGCCGACCTGGCCCTGCTGGAGGCCCGCGACCTGCTGTTCGCCCGGCTGCTGCAGTACCGGGCGTACAAGCAGGTCGCGGAGATCTTCGAGCAGCGCCTGCAGGACGAGGCCCGTCGCCACCCCCGTACCGTCGGCCTCGAACCCCACCACGCCGAACTGCTGCCCGAGGTCGTCCTCAGCATCGGGCCCGAGGGGTTCGCCCGGCTCGCCGTCAAGGCGATGCAGCCCAAACCCCCGCCGCAGGTGTACGTCGACCACATCCACGCCCCGCTGGTCAGCGTGCAGGAGCAGGCGGCCGTCGTGGTGGCCCGGCTGCGCGAGCTGGGCGAGGCCACCTTCCGCACCCTGGTCGAGGACACCGACGACACCCTCACCGTCGTGGCCCGCTTCCTGGCGCTGCTGGAGCTGTACCGGGAGAAGGCCGTCGCCCTGGAGCAGGAGACGGCGCTGGGCGAGCTGACCGTACGGTGGACCGGCGGCGACGGCGACGGCACACCGGCGGTGACCGACGAGTTCGACCGCCCGGCCGCCCGGCCCGCGGACGGAGCCGGGCACCGGGAGCAGGCCGAGGAGACGACAGCGTGAGCGAGCAGACGCAGATCATCGGGCAGCGCCCCCAGGACCCGCCGGACGATCCCGGCCGCGAGCTGAAGCCCGCCCTGGAGGCGGTGCTCATGGTCGTGGACGAACCCGTGACCGAGGAACGGCTGGCCAAGGCGGTGCAGCGGCCCGTCCGGCAGGTCGCGGACGCGCTGCGCGAACTGGCCGACGAGTACACGGTGCAGCGCCGCGGCTTCGAGCTGCGCCGCATCGCCGGCGGCTGGCGCTTCTACAGCCGCCCCGCCTACGCCGACGCCGTGGAGAACTTCGTGCTCGACGGCCAGCAGGCCCGGCTCACCCAGGCCGCGCTGGAGACCCTCGCCGTGGTCGCCTACCGCCAGCCGGTCAGCCGCAGCCGGGTCTCCGCCGTGCGCGGGGTCAACTGCGACGGCGTGATGCGCACCCTGCTGCAACGCGGTCTGGTCGAGGAGGCGGGCACGGAACCCGAGACAGGTGCGATCCTGTACAGGACGACGAACTACTTCCTGGAGCGGATGGGCCTGCGCGGCCTGGACGAGCTCCCGGATCTCGCGCCCTTCCTGCCGGAGGCGGAGGAGATCGAGGCCGAGACCCAGGAGGGGGTGCCGTCGTTCGACCCGGACGCACCCGATGACGCGCCGGGTCCGCTCCGGGGCACTCCAGGCACCGACGACGACGAAGACGACCAGACGGAACTTTGATGCGAAGCAGCGGCAAGAGCGGCGGGCGCGGAAACTACCGCGGAGCCGGCAACAACAGGGACTACAAGCAGGGGCAAGGCCGCCCCCGCAGGCCCCGCCCCGAGGAGCGCCGCTACGACGTGGGCCCGGGCGCCGCCAAGAGCGGCCCCAAGTCCGGGCGCGGCGGCGCCAAGGGCGGGCAGCAGGGCGCCCAGAAGAACCGGGGCCGCACGGCCCCCGCACGCCCGCGCGAGTACGAGGTGCAGCTCGAGGAACGCAACCGCGCACGGTACGCGGACAAGAAGGACCTCAAGCTGCCCAAGACCTTCCCGGGTGCCGAGCAGGAGGGCGAGCGGCTGCAGAAGGTGCTGGCCCGGGCCGGCTACGGCTCCCGGCGCGCCTGCGAGGAGCTGATCGAGCAGGCGCGGGTCGAGGTCAACGGCGAGATCGTCCTGGAGCAGGGCCGCCGGGTGGACCCGGACAAGGACGAGATCAAGGTCGACGGCCTGACGGTGGCGACGCAGTCGTACCAGTTCTTCGCGCTGAACAAGCCCGCCGGCGTGGTGTCGACCATGGAGGACCCCGAGGGCCGGCAGTGCCTCGGCGACTACGTGACCAACCGCGAGACGCGGCTGTTCCACGTCGGCCGGCTGGACACCGAGACCGAGGGCGTGATCCTGCTCACCAACCACGGCGAGCTGGCGCACCGCCTCACCCACCCCCGGTACGGCGTGCGCAAGACCTACCTCGCGCACATCGTCGGCCCCATCCCGCGCGACCTGGGCAAGCGGCTCAAGGACGGCGTCCAGCTGGACGACGGCTACGCGCGCGCGGACCACTTCCGCGTCGTGGAGCAGACCGGCAAGAACTACCTCGTCGAGGTGACCCTGCACGAGGGCCGCAAGCACATCGTCCGCCGCATGCTCGCCGCCGTGGGCTACCCGGTGGACCGCCTGGTGCGCACCGCCTTCGGCCCGATCACCCTCGGCGACCAGAAGTCCGGCTGGCTGCGCCGCCTGTCCAACACCGAGGTCGGCATGCTGATGAAGGCCGTGGACCTCTAGGTCGCGGCACCTTCGGGCGGCACCCGTGTCACCGCCGCCGGCGCACCCGGGCGGCGGTGACACGGGCCGCGGTTCAGATCAGGTGGACGGTGCCGCCCGACACCGTGATGCGCTTGGTCTCCAGCGGCTGCTGCGCCGGTCCCCGGCTGACCGTGCCGTCCTCGGCGCGGAACGCGCTGCCGTGGCAGGGGCACTCGATGGCGCCGTCGGCCACCCGGTTCACGGTGCAGCCCTGGTGGGTGCAGACCGCGGAGAACGCCTTGAACTCACCGGCCTTCGGCTGGGTGACGACGACTTTCTGCGCGGTGAACACCTTGCCGCCGCCGACGGGGATGTCCGCGGTGCGCCCCAGCTCCTCGCCGGCGGGCGCCGCCTGCCTGTCCGCGGCGGCCGGGGCGGAGGAGGTCGCCGTGGAGCTGCCGCCGTCCGTGTCCGTGCCGCTGCAGCCGGCGACGAGCGCCGCCGCGCCCGTCGCGAGAACCGTGCGCCGGGTCGAACCCTGAGTCATGCCGTCACTCCGTCGGATGCCGGGAGGGGAAGATCGCTCGAGTGGAACGATCAGCATCTTGACACCGAACACGCACAAGACGAAGTAAATCTGAGTGAATCGGACTCTGGTGGCGTCGTCCAGGGCACCGGGCGTCCCCGGGGCCGAGCCCGCCGGGCCCGCAGTGCTCCCGGCGTCCACGGCCCGGTGTCCCGGCAGACGGCCGACGCACGCCCGCCCGTCGGGAGGTGACTAGGCTGGACGCCGACACCCCAGCACGATCAGCGAGGAGCAGCACCGTGGCGGTACGAGCGGTCCGCGGGGCCGTCCAGCTGGAGCGGGACGAAGCCGGTCACATGAGCGAGCGGGTCGGGGCCCTGCTGACCGCCGTACTGGAACGCAACGGCCTGAGCACGGACGACCTGATCAGCATCTGGTTCACCGCCACACCCGACCTGCACAGCGACTTCCCGGCGGCCGCCGCGCGCAGGCTCGGCCTGACGGACGTGCCGCTCATCTGCGCCCAGGAACTGGACGTCGAGGGGGCCATGCCCCGCGTGGTCCGCGTCCTGGCGCATGTGGAGTCCGACAAGCCCCGCTCCGAGATCGCCCACGTCTACCTCGGTGCGGCCGCCGCTCTGCGCAAGGACATCGCCCAGTGAGAACCGCACTCGTCCTCGGCACCGGCCTCATCGGCACCTCCGCCGCCCTGGCCCTGGTGCAGCGCGGGGTGACCGTGCACCTGGCCGACCACGACCCCGAGCAGGCCCGTACCGCCGCCGCGCTGGGCGCCGGGACCGACACGGCGCCCGACGGCCCGGTCGACCTGGCCGTGGTGGCCGTGCCGCCCGCCCACGTGCCCGCCGTGCTCGCCGACGCCATGCGCCGCGAGACGGCCCGCGGCTACATCGACGTCGCCAGCGTCAAGGGCGGCCCGCGCCGCGACCTGGAGGCGCTCGGCCTGGACCTCACCCGTTACCTGGGCACCCACCCCATGTCGGGCCGGGAGAAGTCCGGACCGCTCGCCGCCAGCGCCGACCTGTTCGAGGGCCGCCCCTGGGTGCTCACGCCCACCCGGGACACCGACACCGAGGTCCTCAACCTCGCCCTGGAACTGGTCTCGTTCTGCCGTGCGGTCCCGGTCGTCATGGACGCCGACGCCCACGACCGTGCCGTGGCCCTCGTCTCCCACATGCCGCAGCTGGTCTCCAGCATGGTCGCCGCGCGCCTGGAGCACGCCGAGGAGGCGGCGGTGCGGCTGTGCGGGCAGGGCATCCGGGACGTGACCCGGATCGCCGCCTCCGACCCGCGCATGTGGATCGACATCCTGTCCGCCAACCCCGGGCCGGTCGCCGACCTGCTCTCCGACGTCGCCGCCGACCTGGACGAGGCGGTGCGGGCCCTGCGCGCGCTGAAGTCCTCCGACGAGGCCAAGCGCCGCGAGGGCAGCAGCACCGTCGAGTCGCTGCTGCGGCGGGGCAACGCCGGACGGGTCCGTGTCCCCGGCAAGCACGGCTCCGCGCCGCGCTCCTACGAGGTCGTCGCCGTCCTCATCGACGACCAGCCCGGCCAGCTGGCCCGCATCTTCGCCGACGCGGGGGCGGCCGGGATCAACATCGAGGACGTCCGGATCGAGCACGCCACCGGGCAGCAGGCCGGCCTGGTGCAGCTCATGGTCGAACCGCAGGCCGTTCCCGTGCTCTCGGCCGCCCTGCGGGACCGCGGCTGGGCGCTGCGCCAGTAGACGGCGGCCGGGCGCCGTCCCCCCGGGGTGCCGCGCCCACGGACCGGGACCGCCACCCGTGGGGAGGTGTCCGTGCAACCAGTAACCTTGTGCGGGGCGCCCCACGAGCCGGCGGCCCGCACACCCATCCGTCACCCTTCACCAGGAAGGTGCCCTGCTGTGGACAACGGCGCCGCCCGGACCGCCCAGCCCGTGATCGTCGCCATCGACGGCCCGTCCGGCACGGGCAAGTCGAGCACGTCGAAAGCCGTGGCCGCGCAGCTCGGTCTGCGCTACCTGGACACCGGTGCCCAGTACCGGGCGATCACCTGGTGGATGGTGACCAACGGGATCGACATCGACGACCCCACCGCGATCGCCGCCGTGGCCGGCAAGCCCGAGATCGTCTCCGGCACCGACCCGGCCAACCCGACGATCACCGTGGACGGCGTGGACGTCTCCGGCCCGATCCGCACCCAGGAGGTCACCGACCGGGTCAGCGCCGTCAGCGCGGTCCCCGAGGTGCGGGAGCGGATCACCGAGCTGCAGCGTTCCCTGGCCGCGGCCGCCGAGAACGGCATCGTCGTGGAGGGCCGCGACATCGGCACCACCGTGCTGCCGGACGCCGACCTGAAGATCTTCCTCACCGCCTCCCCGGAGGCCCGCGCCGCCCGCCGCAGCGGCGAGCTGAAGGGCGCCGACCTGCACTCCACCCGCGAGGCCCTGATCAAGCGGGACGCGGCCGACTCCAGCCGCAAGACCTCGCCGCTGGCCAAGGCCGAGGACGCGATCGAGGTGGACACCACCGACCTGACCCTGCCGCAGGTCATCGAGTGCGTCGTCACCCTCGTCGAGGAGAAGCGGGCCGGGAAGTGACCCAGCCGTCTCTTCCGTCGGCGAGGGGCGCCGAGGCCGGGCGACGGCTCGGCGTCGGCGTGATGCACGGGCTGTGGCGGCCCCGGGTGCTCGGCG
Source organism: Streptomyces thermoviolaceus (assembly GCF_045209695.1). Classification (NCBI taxonomy): domain Bacteria; kingdom Bacillati; phylum Actinomycetota; class Actinomycetes; order Kitasatosporales; family Streptomycetaceae; genus Streptomyces; species Streptomyces thermoviolaceus. Next base: position 4,892,958 of record NZ_CP109280.1, read on the forward strand.
CCTGGCGCATCCCCGCCTCCGGGCCGCTGATCCTCGCGGTGAACCACACCCACAACATCGACGGCCCCCTGGTCATGGGCGTGGCGCCCCGGCCGGTGCACTTCCTGATCAAGCAGGAGGCGTTCGTCGGCCCGCTGGGCACCTTCCTGACCGGCATCGGCCAGCTGCCGGTGGACCGCTCCCGCCCCGACCGCACCGCCGTGCTGCGCGCCCTGGAGGTGCTGCGGGCCGGCGGGGTGCTGGGCATCTTCCCGGAGGGGACCCGGGGCGACGGCGACTTCGCCTCGCTGCGCGCGGGACTGGCGTACTTCGCGGTGCGCGGTGCCGCGCCGATCGTGCCGGTCGCGGTCCTGGGCAGCGCCGAGCGGAAGGGACGGCTGATCCCGGCACTGCCGCCGCTGCGCTCCCGCATCGACGTCGTCTTCGGCGAGCCCTTCGAGGCGGGGCAGGACGGCACCCGCCGTACGCGCCGGGCGCTGGACGAGGCGACCGAACGCATCCAGAAACGGCTGACCGCCCACCTGGAAAACGCCAGGCGGCTGACCGGGCGGTCGGCGACACTTGAGTAGTGGATCAGCCCGTCGGCCGACGGGCCGCTCCACCGACCACCACGAACGGAACGACGAGGTACGGACTTCATGAACGACCAGAACCAGCCCGGCGACTCGGCTGAGCACGAGTACGACCACGGGGCACTCGGCGACGCCGAGTACGCGGAGTTCATGGAGCTGGCCGCGGAGGAGGGCTTCGACCTCGAGGACGTCGAGGGTGCCATCGAGGCCGCCGGACACGGCCCGCTGCCCGTGCTCGCCGTCGTCGGCCGCCCCAATGTCGGCAAGTCGACCCTGGTGAACCGGATCCTCGGCCGCCGTGAGGCGGTCGTGGAGGACCGGCCGGGCGTCACCCGGGACCGTGTGACCTACGAGGCCGAGTGGTCCGGCCGCCGCTTCAAGGTCGTCGACACCGGCGGCTGGGAGCAGGACGTGCTCGGCATCGACGCGTCCGTGGCCGCGCAGGCCGAGTACGCGATCGACGCCGCCGACGCGGTGGTCTTCGTGGTCGACGCCAAGGTCGGCGCCACCGACACCGACGAGGCCGTGGTCCGGCTGCTGCGCAAGTCCGGCAAGCCGGTGGTGCTGTGCGCCAACAAGGTCGACGGCCCCAGCGGCGAGGCCGACGCGGCCTACCTGTGGAACCTCGGCCTGGGCGAGCCCTACCCGGTCTCGGCGCTGCACGGCCGCGGCACCGGCGACATGCTGGACGCGGTGCTCGAGGTGCTGCCCGAGGCGCCGCGCCAGACCTTCGGCGGGACGTCCCTCGGCGGCCCGCGCCGCGTGGCCCTCATCGGACGCCCGAACGTCGGCAAGTCCTCCCTGCTCAACAAGGTGGCCGGCGAGGAACGCGTCGTCGTCAACGAGCTGGCCGGCACCACCCGTGACCCGGTGGACGAGCTGATCGAACTCGGCGGCAGGACCTGGACGTTCGTGGACACCGCGGGCATCCGCAAGCGGGTCCACCTCCAGCAGGGCGCCGACTACTACGCCTCCCTGCGCACCGCCGCCGCCCTGGAGAAGGCGGAGGTCGCGGTCGTCCTGATCGACGCCTCCGAGTCCATCTCGGTCCAGGACCAGCGGATCATCACCATGGCCGTCGAGGCGGGCCGGGCGCTCGTCATCGCCTACAACAAGTGGGACACCCTCGACGAGGAGCGCCGCTACTACCTGGAGCGGGAGATCGAGGCCGAGCTGGGCCAGGTCTCCTGGGCGCCGCGCGTCAACGTCTCCGCCCGCACCGGCCGTCATGTGGAGAAGCTGGTCCCTGCGCTGGAGACGGCCCTGGCCGGCTGGGAGACCCGCGTCCCCACCGGACGCCTCAACGCCTTCCTCGGCGAGCTGGTCGCGGCCCACCCGCACCCGGTGCGGGGCGGCAAGCAGCCGCGCATCCTGTTCGGCACCCAGGCCGGCACCAAGCCGCCGCGGTTCGTGCTGTTCGCCTCCGGTTTCATCGAGGCCGGCTACCGGCGCTTCATCGAGCGCCGGCTGCGCGAGGAGTTCGGCTTCGAGGGCACGCCCATCCACATCTCGGTACGGGTGCGCGAGCGGCGCGGCAAGAAGAAGTGACGCGGCAAGGCGGCACGAAGAGGTAACGCGGCGGGACGAAGCAACGACGAGCTGCTTGCACGAGGGCGTCCCCCGGATCGGGGGACGCCCTCAGCCGTGGACGGGCCGGCCGTCATGTGCCGCGGCGCGGGCCGGGAGGCAGCGCCGCGGGGGTGGTCCGGTGTCCCGTGTCCTGCCGGGGCAGGGGGCCGACGCGCTGCCACGGGGACTGCTGCCGTCCGCCGTACTGCCGGGTGCCGTAGGACCCGGCGCCGTAGGTGCGGTACCCGTGGGAGCTGGCGCCCTGCGACAGGCTGTTGAACCCGGTGAACCGCAGGTCCTCCTCGCCGGTCCGGTCGCCCGGCAGGGTCCGGTAGGACTTGACGTACTCCGCGTAGAGCGCGTCGTAGATCGGCGTGGCCGAGAAGCCGCCCTGGGAGTCCTGGGCCGGCCGCGCGGACCGGACCGGCGGATAGGACTGGCGGCGGGGAGCGTCATATGCGTGCACGTATGTGCAAACGACCCCGAGGCCGAAGGGATGCGGTTCAGCTTCCGGTTCCGGCCAGCGGCAGCGTCGCCGCGACCAGCCGCCCCTCGGCCGCCGCCTTGTCCATCGCCGCGCGCAGCAGGTCCTCCCGCGGCTGCCGCCCGATGGATCCGACCGGCGCCGCGCACACCACCACCTGCTGGTGCTTGCCGGCGGCGGTCCGCCAGCCGTCGCTGACCGTGAGCGGCTGGTGCGCCTGCCACCAGGCCACCGGCTGCCCGCCGCCCGGATGGGGCATCAGCACGGCGTGCAGCTGTCCCCCGGCCAGCAGCACCGACCAGCCGTGCAGCACCGGCGGCACCGCGTCGAGGTCGCTCACCGGCTGGAAGCCCTGCTCGACGAGAAGGGTCAGGAACTCGTCACCGGGGCCGGTCGTGCCCGGCCGGACGACGGGCGCCGTGGGCTCGACGACCAGGGCCGGGTGGAGTTCCCCGGAGATCAGCACCAGCCCGCTGGTCACGCCGAGCACGGCCTGCTCCGGCACGGGCGGCTGCGCACCGGGCTGCGGGGCGGCCTGCGGGGCGGCGGCCTGCGGGACGGCGGTCTGCGGCGGCACGGGATGCTGCGGGGCCACGGGCTGTGCGGCGGGTGCGTCCTGCGGGGGCACACCGCCCTGGGCGGCGGCGTCCGCGGTGATGGAACGCACCGCGCCCCGCAGCTGCTCCTCGGTGACCTTGACGACCTGGGAAGGCAGGCAGGCGGCGTGGGCGAAGGCCAGAACGGCGGTGTCCTCCCCGACGAACAGGACGGTGCTGGTGGGTTCCTGTTCCACGTCGCCGGGGGTGCGGCAGGAGGTGCAGTCGTAACTGCCCGGGGCGGTCTCTCCGGCGAGCAGCCGGTCGGCCTCTTCGTCGCCGATCTCGGCGCGTACGGCGTCGCTGACGTCGAGCATGCGCGGCACGGGTGGCTCCCTCGGGATGCGGTACATGGCCGGGCCGGGGGGCTCCCGGCCCGGGAACCGGGCGGGCCCCCGGCTCATGCAGAAGACAACGGAGGACCCGTGGCGGGAGTCACGCCTCGCGCCGAACGGATTCGAACCGACCGGCACGCCGGAGCACGCCGGGCGCGCACACGGGCGGCCGGCGTTCAACTGCCTTACCAGGCAAGGGGACGACGGGAGGGAAGGGAGAGACAGGGGGAAGCGGTCCTGCCGGTCGGGCCAGCGGAGGGATGCGGTCCTGCCGGTCGGGCCAGCAGAGGGATGCGGTCCTGCCGGTCGGGACAGCGGAGGGAGACGAAGGGGGGTGGCCGGAACAGGCCGGTTCCCGCGGCCGGTCGCGGGCCGGCCGGCTGTCCGGTGCGCACGGCTTCGCGGCCCTGCGGATCCTGTGGGTTTCCTGTGAGCGCACCGGTTTCCGGTTCCTTCCGGTTCCGGTGTCCGGCGTTCCGGAGAAATGAGGGTGCCCTGTCGTGTTCCCGGCACCGTGACCGCTTCCCCGTCCGAATTCCGCCGTCTTCTTCGAGCCGTCCGCGTGCCCTCAGATGCGCCGCTCACCGTCTTCCCGTGTGCTTTTCCCTTCGTTTTCCGGTGTCCTGCGACCCGCGGGAATTCGCGTCCGGCGGTGACGTTGCGTGTCCTGCCGGGCTTCCCCGGCCCCGGGAGAGGGCCTAGCGTGGCGGTATGGCACCCATACCCACTCCGCCGGCGGAGCCCCAGGACAGTCCCGAACGGTACGTCGGTCTCGAGGCCGGGCAGGCCGAGAGGCTGGCGCGGGAGCGGGGCTGGAGCACGGTCCGCTCGCTGCCGCCGGGCGCGATCATCACCATGGAGTACCGGTTCGGGCGGCTCAATTTCGAGGTCCGTGACGGGCGGGTGGCCCGCGCCTGGAAGGGCTGAGCGCCACCACGGCGACATCGCGACGAAGGGGGCGGACGACCCCACGACGAAGGGGGCGCCGCAGCTGTGCGGCGCCCCCTTCGTCACGCGGCCGTCCGGGCCGGGATGCGGCTCAGGAGCGTGCGGTGGTGGACGTCGTGCCCTGCGACGAGCGGCCCGGGTGCGCGGGCCCGCGGCTGCCGGCGAGCACGGGGCGTCCCGCGCGGCTCGCGGGCGGTCCCGACAGGTACACCGGCGGTCGCGGCGCACGGCCCGCGGCCACCGTCTCGCGGGCCACCGGGGCCTCCTGCGGGGCGGGGGAGCGCGGAGGGAGCACCACGGGGAGGTCGGCGGTCCCGGCCGGCGCCGTCGTCGCGCCACGGCCACGGCGTGCCCGCCAGCGCTCGCGCCAGCGGTCGCGCAGCGCGAGGATCTCCTGCTCGGCCCGGGCGGTCAGCGGCTCGAACCACGGCAGGGCCAGCAGGATGAGCAGACCGGCGGCCCAGCCCAGCAGAACGTCGCTGAGCCAGTGCGTGCCGAGGTAGACGGTGGTCAGGCCCACGCCGAGCGAGGTCACCGCCGATCCGGCCGACAGCCAGCGGCGCGCCCGGGCGGTGGAGGCCAGGTAGGCGAGGATGCCCCAGGTCACCACGGCGTTCGCGGTGTGGCCGCTGGGAAATATGTCGCCGCCCAGGCCCATCTCGTTGGAGCCGATCACGGTGGCGTAGTGCGGGCCGAGACGCCCCATGCCGTACTTCGCGGCGCCCACCGTGACGTTCAGCAGGAGCAGCGCGGTGGCCAGGGTGAGCAGCGGGCGCAGGGTGTGCTGCCGCCAGGAGCGCCAGCCGAGCCAGGCGGCGACCATCACCGCGGTGGGGCCGCGCTGGCCCAGCACCACGTAGTAGTCGAGGAACGCGTGGATCTGCGGCCACTGCTGGTAGGGACGGAAGAACATCACCTGCCAGTCCAGGCGTACCAGCCAGGAGGTGGTCACCACGGCCCAGACGATCGCCAGGTAGAAGGCCAGCGTGGCCGAGAACAGCACGAACCGGTGCCTGCTCATCGTCGGTACGTCGATGTGCGCCGGTCGTTGCGGCTCACGGTCCAGCCTGGCGAACACCCGGTCCAGGCGGGTGAGGGTTCCTTCGGTACGCACGTCCATCGACGTTACAGGGAGTGAGGGGGGCTTCCCGACGCATCACGGGGTTCGTGATGACGATGTGATGTGGGATTGCTCTCAGTGTGTCATTCTTTTGACCATTCGGGAAAGGGTGCGCTCGGGACGCCGAATTTCTCCGGGCGTTCCGGTGTGTTCTTATGCTGCGCTTATGAATACGTGTCCCGGCGCTCGCGGCGGAATTCACCCGGTGTGCACGGCATCCGGCGGGTGGGCTGCGGTCGGCGCCGGGAGCGGAGGCGCGCACGGGTGTTCCCGCGGCTGCTCCCGCGTCATGCTCGCGCGGCTGCTCATGGAGGGCCGGAGCTGTTCAGCCAGAACGCCCCGTACACCGCCGAGGCCAGCGCGCACCCGCCCACCATCCAGGCGGCCCGGCGGGTGCGCAGCCGGGCGAGCGCCGTGGCGAGCGGCAGCAGCAGGGGGAAGGCGGGCAGCAGCAGCCGCGGTTTGGAGCCGAAGTAGCCCGACGCGCACAGCGCCAGCACGGTCAGGACGCCGGAGTAGACGAGCAGGGGGAGCGGCTGCCGCTGCCGCACGCCCATGACGTACAGCCAGATCAGCAGGGCGACACCGGCGGTGAGCCCCAGTCCGGCCAGGGCCCCGGGGGAGGAGGTGAACCTGCCCGCGACGAACCGGGCGAAGGCGTAGCCGCCGTCGAACCCGTTGTGCCAGCCGGCCTGGACGTCGAGGTAGCCGAGCGGACCCCGCCCGGTGCGATGGCCGACCCACAGCGCATAGCCGGCCGCGCCGAGCGGGGCCAGCAGCATGCCGAGGACGCGGGGGAGAACGGAGGGTGCGCCGTCGGCCGTCCCGGGACCGTCGCCGGCCGTCCCGGGACCGTCGCCGAGCGTCCCGGGACCGGTGTCGGACGCAGGCGCCCGGGCGGCCTCGGGCAGGCCGACCGTGGCGCGGGCGTGCGGCCCGTACCGGAGCGACAGCAGGGCCGCCGCCCACACCGCGGCTATCACCGCGGCACCGACCGGCCGGGTCAGCCCCGCCGCCAGCGCCAGCACCCCCGCCGGCGCCCAGCGCTCGGTCAGCACGCAGTACAGCGACCAGGCGGCGAGTGCGGTGAACAGCGATTCGCTGTACGCCATCGACTGCACGATGCCGACCGGGACCACCGCCCACAGCAGCACCGCGCACACCCCGGCCCGCCGCCCGGCCACCCGGTCGACGACGGCGAAGACGCCCCAGGCCGCGGCGAGCGAGGCGCACTGGCTCACCAGGAAGCCCGCGTCCGCGTACGTCAGCGGGCCCAGTGCCGCCCCCAGCCGTTCCAGCAACGGCAGCAGCGGGAAGAAGGCCAGGTCGGAGTGGACGTCGCCGTTGGGGAGCCGCACCTGGTACCCGTAGCCGCCGCCGGCGATCCGGGCGTACCACAGCGCGTCCCAGCGGGCGGTCAGCAGGGTGTACGCGTTCGTGCCGCGCGCGGCGCTCCACACCCACAGGACCAGCAGTCCCAGGGCGCGGACGGCCGCGTACCCCAGCAGCGCCGGGGCGGCGCGGCCCAGGCAGTACCCGGCAGGACCCGCCCACCGCCGGGCGGACGACGCGGCTGTCCGGACACGGCCCGTCGCCGTCGTGCGGGCCGCGGCCGCGCGCGTCTCAAGATCGCTCACAGCCTCGATTATCGACCGGCGCCCGCGCGGCCCGGCGTCCGTGCGCGACGCCGCCCCGCGACGCACGTGAGGTACACCACACGTGTCGGGGCGCGGTGGTGAGAGTTGGGCCACGTGAGGAGGCCGGGGACTCGCGTACGCTGGCGAGCCACTCGCCGTTCCGACACGCGGGCCCCGCCGACGCTGCCGCCCGGCCCGGCCGAAGGGCGCGGCCTCGCGTGCCGCCGGAGCGGCGAGGGCTCATCTGGGAGGTACGTACATGTCCGGGACGACCGCGGCCGCCGTCCGGCCGCGCCGTCTGCAGACCGGAGCGGGTACGAGCCGCTGGGTGGTCCTGGTGGTGCTGTGCGTCAGCCTGCTGCTGGTCGCGGTGGACGCGACCGTGCTGCACGTGGCGGTGCCCGCCGTGACCGAGGACCTCAGGCCCGGCGCCGTGGAGCTGCTCTGGATCGTCGACACCTACCCGCTGGTCTGCGCAGCGCTGCTGATCCTGTTCGGCACGCTGGGCGACCGGGTGGGCCGCAGACGGATCCTGCTGCTCGGCTACGGCCTGTTCGGACTCGCCTCCGCACTGGCGGCCTTCGCGCCGAACGCCGCGACGCTCGTCCTCGCCCGGGCGCTGCTCGGGGCGGGCGGCGCCATGATCATGCCGGCCACGCTGTCGATCCTGCGGCACGTCTTCCCCGACCGGCGCGAGCGGGCGCTGGCGATCGGCGTGTGGAGCGCGGTCGCCGCGGTGGGCGCGGCGATCGGCCCGCTGATCGGCGGACTCCTCCTGGCGCACTTCTGGTGGGGGTCGGTCTTCCTCGTCAACATCCCGTTGATGCTGGTCGTCCTGCCGGCGGGTCGGCTGCTGCTGCCCGAGTCCACCGGCGACCAGGACGGCCCGTGGGACGTGGCCGGCGCGGTGCTGGCCGCCCTCGGACTGTTCGGCGCGGTGCTGGGCGTGAAGCGGCTCGGGGCGGGCGAGGGGGCGTGGAGCGCCCTCACCCTGGGGCCGCTGCTGGCGGGCGTGGCGCTGCTGGTGGTGTTCGCGCGGCGGCAGCGCCGGCAGGCGCATCCGCTGGTGGACGTGGCGATGTTCGCGCGGCCGGCGTTCAGCACCGCGGTGGGCTGCATCGTGCTGGCGATGCTGGCGCTGGTCGGCCTGGAGCTGATCGCGGCGCAGTATCTGCAGCTCGTTCTCGGACTGTCCCCGCTGCGGACCGGGCTGCGGCTGCTGCCGCTGACCGTCGCCGCGATGGTGGCCGGGCTGGCCGGGGCGCGGGTGCTGCGCCGGTTCGGGCCGCGCCGCATGGTGTGCGCCGGGTTCTGCGTCACGGCGCTGGCGGTGCTGCTGCTGACCGGGATGGGCGGGCACGACGACAAGGCCCTGCTGCTGACCGGGTTCGTGCTGCTCGGGCTCGGGCTGGAGACGACGCTGTTCGGGGCGTACGAGTCGATGCTGAACGAGGCGCCGCCGGCGCAGTCGGGCACCGCGGCCGCGGTCGGCGAGACGTCGTACCAGCTGGGCGCGGGCGTGGGCATCGCCTTGCTGGGCACGGTGATGAACGCCGCGTACGCCCCGGCTCTGGCGCGGGTGCCGGGCGTCCCGGCGGCGGCGTCGGAGGCGGCCTCGCACTCCCTCGGGGAGGCCTACGACGTCGCCGGGCGGCTGGGCGGTCCGGCCGGGCACGCCCTGCGGCGGGCGGCCCGCGACTCCTTCGTGCACGGGCTGCACGTGACGCTGCTGGTGAGCGCCTGCCTGCTGATGCTCGGCGCGGTGATGGCGCTGCGGCTGCCGCGCACGATGCACTGCGAGGGCGACCCGGTCGCCCTGCCCGCCCCGCGCGAGGCCGAACGGGCCCGCGTGTCCGCCTGAGCGGCGGCCCGCGCGCCGGACCACCCTGGACGCGGGCCGCACCACGTCGTAACGTCGGCCCCGGAGTCATTAACTAGCGCTGCTAGTTTCACTACCCGGAGGTGTCCATGCCGGCGTCGCCGAAGTCGTCGCTGCCCCCGTTCGACCCCACCGACCCCCTCGGGTTGGACGACCTGCTGGAGCCGGAGGACCTGGCCGTCCGTGACACGGTGCGCGGCTGGGCCGCCGACCGGGTGCTGCCGCACATCGCCGAGTGGTACGAGAAGGGCGAGCTGCCCGGCGTCCGCGAACTCGCCCGCGAGCTGGGCGAGCTGGGCGCCCTCGGGATGTCGCTGAGCGGCTACGGCTGCGCGGGCGCCTCCGCCGTGCAGTACGGGCTGGCCTGCCTGGAGCTGGAGGCGGCCGACTCCGGGATCCGCTCCCTGGTGTCCGTGCAGGGCTCGCTGGCCATGTACGCCATCCACCGCTACGGCAGCGAGGAGCAGAAGCAGCAGTGGCTGCCGCGGATGGCGGCCGGCGAGGTGATCGGCTGCTTCGGGCTGACCGAGCCCGACCACGGCTCCGACCCCGCCTCGATGCGCACCCACGCCAAGCGGGACGGCGGGGACTGGGTGCTCAACGGCCGTAAGATGTGGATCACCAACGGTTCCGTGGCCGGGGTGGCGGTCGTCTGGGCGCAGACCGAGGACGGCATCCGCGGGTTCCTGGTCCCGGCCGGCACCCCCGGCTTCTCCGCCCCCGAGATCAAGCACAAGTGGTCGCTGCGGGCCTCGGTGACCAGCGAACTGGTCCTCGACGACGTCCGGCTGCCCGCGGACGCGGTCCTGCCGGAGGTCACCGGTCTGCGCGGTCCGCTCAGCTGTCTGTCCCACGCCCGCTACGGCATCGTCTGGGGCGCCATGGGCGCGGCCCGCTCCTGCTTCGAGGCCGCGCTCGACTACGCGCGCACGCGCGAGCAGTTCGGCAAGCCCATCGGCGGCTTCCAGCTCACCCAGGGCAAGCTCGCCGACATGGCGGTGGAACTGCACAAGGGGATCCTGCTCGCCCACCATCTGGGGCGGCGGATGGACGCCGGCCGCCTGCGTCCCGAGCAGGTCAGCTTCGGCAAGCTCAACAACGTACGGGAGGCTATCGAGATCTGCCGCACGGCGCGCACCGTTCTGGGCGCCAACGGGATCTCCCTCGAATACCCCGTGATGCGGCACGCGACCAACCTGGAGTCGGTCCTCACCTACGAGGGCACCGTCGAGATGCACCAGCTCGTGCTGGGCAAGGCGCTCACCGGACTCGACGCGTTCCGGTGAGCGGCGGGGCCTCGGACGAGGCCCGAAAGGGCAGGGCCGGTGCGCGGCCCTGCCTCAGCTCTGGTTGAAGAAGCCGTCCGACCGGTGCGCCCCCGGGTCCCCGGTGACGATCTCCGTGTCGGCGGGGGAGAGCAGGAACACCCGGGTCGAGACCCGGTCGATGGAGCCGCGCAGGCCGAAGACCAGGCCGGCGGCGAAGTCGACCACGCGCTTGGCGTCGGCCGGCTCCATCGCGGTGAGGTTCATGATGACCGGCACGCCGTCGCGGAACAGCTCGCCGATGACACGGGCGTCCCGGAAGCTGTCCGGGGTGACGGTGCCGATCCGGCGGCCCTTGTCCTCCGCCGTGTCCGACGCCACCTTCACCCGGGGGTCGGTCACCCAGGCGTCCGCGGACTCGGCCTCCTCGGCGTAGTCGTCGTCGTAGTAGCGCTCGTCTTCGTTGTCGTCGACGAGGCCGAGCCACGCACTTGCCTTGCGTACCGATCCCATGGACGCCTCCTCTCACAGCGGTCATGCATGCGTGCCGCAACCCCTATGGTCATCCATGATGCTGACAGTGCGCCAAGCGCACAGACACCGCGAGGGGGGTTTGTGACGGTACTGGTGCACAACACATCGGCGGCAAGTCCGTGTTCCCCAAGGATGTTGTGACACACCACTGCTGACTGTGAGTGAAATATGATTGTCCCTGGCGCATGGGTGATGGCCGGTGCGTCCGGGTGAACGCCGCGCGCCGGGCGGCGGCACCGCCGCCCACCGTCACGGACGCCCACGGAGGATCATCGTGTTCGGCATCGTCCGGCCCTGCCGTCACCGGCTCGGCCGACACCTCACCGCCGAGTGGACGGCCCACCTGTGCGGGCTGTGCCTGGCCCTGCGCAGCGAACACGGACAGCTCGCCCGGATCGCGACGAACTACGACGGCCTGCTGATATCCGTCCTGACAGAGGCTCAGACCCACCCCGGCCGCACCGGCGGGCGGCAGCGGCGCACCGCCGGACCCTGCCCGCTGCGCGGCATGCGCACCGCCCCCGTCGCCCTCGGCGAAGGCCCCCGGCTCGCCGCCGCCGTCTCCCTGGTGCTCGCCTCCGCCAAGGTGCGCGACCACGTCGCCGACGGCGACGGGCTTCTCTCCCGGCGCCCCGTCGCGCTCGCCGCGCGCAAGGTCGCCGCGAGCTGGAGCCTCGGCGGCGCCCGCACCGGGTCCCGGATCGGCTTCGACACCGCCGTCCTGGTCGACGCCGTGGACCGGCAGACCGGCATCGAGGCGCTCGCCGGACCCGGCACGCCGCTCCTCACCGTCACCGAACCCACCGAGACCGCCACCGCCGCGGCCTTCGCCCACACCGCGCACCTGGCCGGCCGGCCCGGCAACGCCGCGCCGCTCGCCGAGGCCGGACGCCTGTTCGGGCGGCTCGCACACCTGCTGGACGCGGTGGAGGACCGCGAGGCTGACGCCGCCCGCGGCGCCTGGAACCCGCTCACCGCGACCGGCACCACGCTCGCCGAGGCCCGCCGGCTCGCCGACGACGCGGTGCACGGCATCCGGCTCGCCCTGAACGACGTGGAGTTCGGCGACGGCCGGCTCGTCCACCGCCTGCTCGTCCACGAACTGCCGCGCTCGGTGGACCGCGCCTTCGGCACCGACGCGTGCGCCCACACCGCCCCCGCACCGCACGAGCCGCAAGGCGCCTTCGGCCCGCCGCAGACCCCGTACCTCCCCGGACCCGAGGCACCCCACGATCCGCAGGCACCCCAGGGCCCCGGCCGCCCCGGGGAGGGCGACCCGGGCGAGGGGAGACCGCCGCGCCCGCGCGGCCTTGTCACCGGCTGCGCGGCCGCGCTCTGGCTGTGCTGCACCTGTCAGGTGTGCTGTGCCGAGGAGTTCGAAGGACCGTGGTCGCGGAAGAAACGCGAAGGCTGCTGCCACAACGAGTGGTGCGACGCCTGCTGCGACTGCGGTGACCGCTGCGCTCAGTGCGTCGAGAGCTGCAAGAACTGCTGCGACTGCGGCAAGTGCTGCTGCAACTGCTGCGACGGCGACTGTTAGTTCCGCCCGTCGGTCCTGTTCTTCAGCTCCGGCGGCGAGATCCGCGACTGCTCGATCGCCGAGGCCGTCGTGCCCCACTTGGCGAGGATCCTGTCGTAGGTGCCGTCGGCGATCAGCCGGTTGACCGCGGCCTGGAAGGCCGGGGCCAGCTTCGTGCCCTTCTTGAAGGCGAAGCCCACGTCCAGGCGCTGGTACTCGTTGAGGAACTTCAGCCCCGGCTGGTGGGCGACCGCGTACCGCAGGCCGTTGATGGTGGACATCACCACGTCGCTGCGGCCCTGCTGGAGCGAGGACCACAGGGCTCCGGTCTCGCTGTAGGTCTGCACGCGGTACGCCTTCTTCCCGGCGTCGGTGCACCGGTGCTCGTTCTTGCGCAGGGTGGCCTCGAAGGTGGTCCCGGCGCCGGTGGCCACGGTCAGGCCGCACAGCTGCGTCAGGTCGGTGATCCGGCCGAGCGTGCTGTCCTTGCGGGCGGCGAAACCCTGGCCGTCGTTGATGTAGGTGACGAAGTCGATGGTCTTGCGCCGCTCGTCGGTCACGCCGAAGTTGCCGACGCCGACGTCGTACTTGCCGCTGTCGAGGGCCGGCAGGATCGCCTCGAAACCGGCCTGGCGGACGTGCAGGCGCAGGCCGAGCACCTTGGCCACGGCGTCGGTGAAGTCGACGTCCTGGCCGGCGAGGGTCTTGCCGTCGGACAGATAGGACGTGCCGGGCGGGATGCCGCCGACGGAGTAGGCCACGGTCAGGCTGGTCACGCCGGGCGGCAGCAGCCGGGCGGCGGCCGGATCCTTCGGCACGCCGGAGACGACGTCGGCGGTCGGGAGCTGCTCGGCAGCCCCGGCGGCGACGGCGGAGGGCGTGGCGCCCGCCCCCGAGCCGCACGCGGTGAGCACCAGCGCGGCGCAGCCGGTCAGGGCGGGCAGAAGGACGTGCCGTCGGACGGTGCGGATGGGCGTACGCATGGGGCGCGGTCTCCAGGAAGGACAAGGACGCGGCGAGGCGTCAGGAGCACAGGTCGGACGACAGGGGTGTGCGAGGGGTCGGCGCACCGGTGCCAGGGCCCTGTGGCGAGGGGAGGGGACGAGCGTGTGAAGGCACGGTGGTGCAACAGGAAGGGCCCGGGACGGCGCGCGGTGGGAACACCGGAAGGGCGCCCGCGGTCACGGGCGCGCAGTGGGATGGCTCAACAGGAGGAGGACCACACTCGACCGAAGTCGATGTGGGAGCGCGTGATCAACCACTGCTGCGGATGCATGGGCCAAGTGGAACAGGCATCCCCTTCTCCGTCAACTGCCTCGGGACCTACTGCTCACATCCTGGACGCTCTTGACAGCGGACGTGAGACGCGCCCTACCCTTCAAGGGCGGTCCTGCTGAGGGGCTGGGCCGTGCTCGGCCGCCGCGGCGCACCGTCCGCGCGGCTTTCTCGTGTGAAGGCACATCCACCCGTGTCCGTCCGGCACATCACGGAGCCTTCACATGTCCATCGGCACCGCTGTCACCGAAGCCACCGCCCCACCCGAACCCGAACCGGCCGAGGCCCTGCGCATCGTGCCGCAGCGCCGGCTGGGGCAGTGGACCGCCGCCGCCGTGGTCCTCGTCCTGCTCGCGCTCGCCCTGACCTCCGTCGTGCGCAACAAGGCGTTCCAGTGGGACGTCGTCGCCGAGTACTTCACCTCCGCGTCGGTGCTGCGCGGGCTGTGGCTCACGCTGTGGCTGACCGCCGTGGTGATGGCCCTCGGCTTCGCGCTCGGCACCCTGCTCGCCGTCCTCCGGCTCTCGGGCAACCCCGTGCTGCGCGCCGTGAGCTGGGGATACGTCTGGCTGTTCCGGTCCATACCGATCCTGGTGCAGCTGCTGCTGTGGTTCAACATCGGGGCGCTGTACCCGCGCGTCCTCGGGGTGAAGACCGTCGACCTGTTCGGCCCGGTCACCGTCGCGATCGTCGGCCTCACCCTGCACGAGGCCGCCTACGCCGCCGAGGTGGTGCGCGGCGGCATCCTGTCCGTGGACCGCGGCCAGATCGAGGCCGCCCAGGCTCTCGGCCTGAGCCGCCTGCGGCGCTGGCGGCGGATCGTCCTGCCGCAGGCCATGCGCTCCATCGTGCCGCCCGCCGGCAACATGCTGATCGGCACCCTGAAGGGCACCTCGATCGTCAGCGTCATCGCCGTGCAGGACCTGCTGTACTCGGCGCAGCTGATCTACCACCAGACCTACCAGGTCATCCCGCTGCTGATGGTGGCCACCATCTGGTACACCGTGGTCACCTCCGTGCTCGGCGTCGCCCAGTACTACGTGGAGAAGCACTACGCGCGCGGCTCGGAGCGCACCCGGTGAGGCCCTCGCTCGTCATCGTCGGCGCCGGGCCGCGCGGAACCGGCCTGCTCGAGCGCATCGCCGCCAACGCCCCCGAGCTGTACGCCGGTTGGGGGCTCGACATCCACCTGGTCGACCCGTATCCGCCCGGCTCCGGACGCATCTGGCGGGACGCGCAGTCCCCGTTGCTGTGGATGAACTCGCACGCCGAGGACGTCACCATGTTCACCGACGACACCGTGGACATGGCAGGACCGGTGCGCGAGGGACCCACCCTGCACGAGTGGGCGGGCCTGCCCGGCCGCACCTTCGCCGACCGCCGTCTCCAGGGCGCCTATCTGCGCTGGGTCCACGACCAGTCGGTGGCCGCGCTGCCCGCCGGCGTCACCGTGCACCACCATCCGCGGCGCGCCCTGCGCGTCACCGGACCGCGTGACGGCCGCCAGCAGGTGTGGCTCGAGGGCCGCTCGCGCCCGCTGCTCGCCGACCTCGTGGTCCTCACTCTCGGCCACCTCGACGCCGAACCCGACTCCGAGCAGGCGGCACTGGCCGAGTACGCCCGCACCCACGGCCTGGTCCACCTGCCGCCCGACTTCACCGCCGACAGCGACCTGTCCGCGCTGAAGGCCGGTGAGAGCGTCCTCGTCCGCGGCTTCGGGCTGGCCTTCGTCGACCTGATGGTGCTGCTCACCGAGGGCCGCGGCGGCCGGTACGACGGCGACACCTACGTGCCCTCCGGACACGAGCCGGTGCTGTACGTCGGATCGCGCCGCGGCGTGCCCTATCACTGCAAGATCGGGTACGAACTCACCGGTGAACGCCCGCCGCTGCCGCGCTTCTTCGGCCCCGCCGAGACCGAGGCGCTGCTCGCCCGCCCCGGCGGCTTCGACTTCCGGCGCGACGTGTGGCCGCCGGTGGCGAAGGAACTCGGATTCGCCCACTACCACCGGCTGTTCACCGCCCACCCCGAGCGGACGGCCATGGCCTGGGCGGAGTTCGAGCAGCGGTACGCCGACGCCGGTGAGGCCGAGCGCGCCGCTCTGGTCGCCGCCGCCGTGCCCGACCCCGCCGACCGGCTCGACCTGGCCGCTTGGGACCGGCCCCTGGACGGGGTGCACTGCGCCTCGCCCGAGGAGTTCCAGCAGCTGCTGCGCGGACACATCGAGGCCGACCTCGCCCGCCGGCACGACCCCGCGCACAGCCCCGACCTGGCCGTCTTCCTCGCGCTGCTGTCCGTCTACGGGCAGCTGGTCCGGCTCGGCGACATCGGCCCCTGGTGGCACGGATTCTTCAGTTTCCTCGCCTCCGGTCCGCCCGGCCCCCGGCTGCGGCAGATGCTCGCCCTGTCCCGGGCCGGCCTGCTCCGTTTCGTCGGTGCGGACATGACGGTCACCGCCGCCGACGGCGTCTTCCGGGCGTCGAGTCCCACCGTCCCCGGCCACACGGTCGAGGCCCGCGCCCTGGTCGAGGCCCGCCTGCCCGCCCCCACCGTCCGGCGCACCCGCGACCCGCTGCTGCGCGAGCTGCACGACGAGGGCGCCGCCGAGACCCCCGACGGGCTGCTGCGGGTGGATGCGGCCGACGGCCGTGTCCTGGACCGGGCCGGGCGGCCGCACCCGCGCCGGTTCGCGCTCGGGCCGTTCACCGACGGCCGCACCCCGGGCGCGTTCACCCGGCCGCGCACCGGCGGCGCCGCCTTCCGGCAGAACGACGCCACCGCGCGGGCCGTGCTGACCTTCCTGCATGCGCTCGCCGCCCGCGTGGCCGCGTGACGCCCGGCACCCCTCCCGGCCCGGCCCGCCCGCACGGCCGGTCCCCTGCCTCACGTCTCTTCCCACCCGCTGAAGGAATCCCGCGATGAGCGTCATGGTCGACATCAGGTCCGTCCACAAGAGCTTCGGCTCGCAGCAGGTCCTCAAGGGCATCGACCTGCAGGTCCGCAGCGGCCAGGTCACCGTGGTCCTCGGCCCCTCCGGGTCCGGCAAGTCCACGCTGCTGCGCACCATCAACCACCTGGAGAAGGTCGACCGGGGTGCCATCCACGTCGACGGCACCCTCGTCGGCTACCGGCGGTCCGGCGACCGGCTGCGCGAACTGCCCGAACGGGAGGTGCTCAAGCAGCGCACCCGCATCGGTTTCGTCTTCCAGAACTTCCATCTCTTCCCGCACCTGACCGTGCTGGAGAACATCGTCGAGGCACCCGTCTCCGTGCAGAAACGGCCCCGCGCCGAGGCCGAGGCGGCCGCACGGCGCCTGCTGGAACGGGTCGGGCTGGCCGACAAGGCCGACGCCTACCCGCGCCGGCTGTCCGGCGGCCAGCAGCAGCGGGTGGCCATCGCCCGCGCGCTGGCCCTGGAACCCCGGCTGCTGCTGTTCGACGAGCCCACCTCCGCGCTCGACCCCGAACTGGTCGGCGAGGTCCTCGACGTCATCAAGGACCTGGCGCGGCAGGGCACCACGATGATCGTCGTCACCCATGAGATCGGCTTCGCCCGTGAGGTGGCCGACACCGTGGTGTTCATGGACGACGGACGGATCATCGAACAGGGCCCGCCGAGCGAGGTCCTCGACCGGCCGCGGCACGAGCGGACCCGGGCGTTCCTGTCGAAGGTGCTGTGACCCGTGCCGCACAGGAACCGGTCCGTCGCACCGCGGCCGGCCGCCGCGGCCGAGGCACACCACAGGCCGCCCGTACCTGCGCACGGAGCATGCCGCAGGCCGCCCGCACCCGTGCGGGAACCCGCGCCCGCGCAGGAAGCCGCGCCCGCGCAGGGAGAGGGACGGCCCGCATGAGCGCACGGCACGGCCGCGGGCTGCTGCATCTGGCCGCCGCCGTGGACCGGGCCGTGCCGCCGGACGGCGGCACCGGTCCCTGCGTCGACGCGGTACGGCTCGCCGAGCGCGGCGGCCTCGACTTCGTCACCCTCGGCGACGAACCCGCACGGCCGGGCCCGGGCGCGCTCACCGTCCTCACCCGCGCGGCGGCGGCCACCCGTCGCATCGGCCTGGTCCCCGTCCTCGCCGCACCGCACCCGGGCCCCTGCCGCGTCCCCGCGGCCGTCGCGGCCCTCGACCGGTTCAGCGGGGGCCGGGCCGGTCAACTCGTC
Organism: Streptomyces thermoviolaceus; assembly: GCF_045209695.1. NCBI lineage: Bacteria > Bacillati > Actinomycetota > Actinomycetes > Kitasatosporales > Streptomycetaceae > Streptomyces > Streptomyces thermoviolaceus. The sequence continues at coordinate 4,910,859 of NZ_CP109280.1, forward strand.
CGGCTCCCCGGCCCGTCCGGCAGGGGCGAGGGCCCGGGTGCGGGGGAGAGCGGAGACCGCCGGGACGACCGAGGCGCCCGAGCCGGGCGGGACATCCGGGACACCCGGGACACCCGGGGCACCCGAGCCGGCCGCGACGGGCGGCCGCCGGACGCCGACGGCCGGGACGAAGAGGGTGGCGGCCGGGACGAAGAGGGCGGCGGGGGGCCGTCGGCGACCGGACCGGACGTGCCGCCGTCCCCGCAGGGCGGGCCCGTGTGCATGGTCGACGCCGAGGACCCGGCCCGGTGCCCGGCGGTCCGGCACGCCGACGTGGTGCTCGTCCGCGCCGCCGGCGCGGAACAGGCCGGTGCGGCACGGGACCGGCTGCGCGCCGCCGCGCGACAGGCCGGCCGGCACCCGGACTCCCTGCGGGTGCTGGTCCGTCTGGCGGTCGACCTGTGCGGCCTGGAGTACGTGGCCGAACCCGCCTGGGGGCTCGCCTCGTTCGAACGCGGCCGGTCGCTCGGCCACGGCACACGGCGGCCGCGGCGGGCCGCACCGGGGCCGCTGTACCGGGGCGGCCCGGTCGACCTGGCCGAGCTGATCGCCGCCTGGTACCGCGACGGCGCCGCCGACGGTTTTCTCCTGGTTCCCCGTAAACCGGTCCGTGACCTGGAACGATTGGTCAACGGCACGGTGGCGGTCCTTCAGCACCGGGGTCTGTTCCGCACGTTCTACCCGGGCAGCACCCTGCGCGAGCATCTGGGGCTGGCCCGGCCCCCGTCCGACCCGGCAACCGGTCCGGCCACCCGGCCACCCGAGGAAAGGCTGATCACATGACGGACGCATCCGCCCGCTGGAAGCAGTGGCACGAGGACCGCACCGAGGCGGTGTCGGCCCCCTACGGGCCGCTCGCGCTGACCGGCACGCACTGGCTCCACGACCGTCCCGACGGCCGCCTCGCGGACCTCCCCGGCACATGGCGGGCCGACGGGGACGCGGTCGTGCTCGAGGCCGGCGAGGCCGACGGGCTGACCGTCGACGGCCGGCCCGTCACCGGCCGGGTCCGGCTCGGCGCCGACAGCGGGCCGGTCGCCGACGCCCGGGTCGCGCTGGGCGAGCGCCGGCTGGTCGTGCTCGTCCGCGAAGGGGAGTGGGCCGTACGGGTCTACGACCCCTCCTCCCCGGCCCGCCGGGCGTTCCGCGGCATCTCGGCCACCCCGTACGATGCCCGCTGGTCGGTGCCGGCGCGCTTCACGCCGTACCCGGACAGCCGCACCGTCCGGGTGCCCAACGCCGACGGCCGCACCCGCGGGCTCGCGCTCGCCGGGGAGCTGGCCTTCCCTCTGGAGGGTCGCGAGCACACGCTCCGGGTCGCGGAGCAGCCGGACGGCAGGCTGTGGGCGGTGTTCGCCGACGCCACCGGTGGGAAGAGCAGCTTCCGCTTCCGGTTCCTGTACGCCGACGCCCCGGACGAGGAGGGGCGCACCACGGCCGATTTCAATCGGGCCGTGCTGCCGCCGTGCGCCTTCGCCGAGCACTTCCTCTGCCCCTTCCCGCCGCCCGGGAACACCCTGGACCTCGCGATACCGGCGGGGGAGCGCACCCTGCGCTAGGCCCGGGTGCTGTGCCGGCACACCGTCAGAAATGGCCGGATCACCGCGCTTGGAGCGACCCGGACCGTGCCGTGCGGCCGAAAGGCACTCTTGCGCCGACCGTCCGTTCGGCCGAATACTCCCCCACAGCGCTTGTCAGGGGCACAACCATCCGAATCCGGAGTGCGCCCCTGGCTGCGCCTCACGGGCCCCGACCCCACACGGGCCCCCGACTTCCTTGGTGGAGGAACGAAGTGAGGATCAAGCGCACCACCCCCCGCAGCGGCATCGCGAGACCGACCCGGCTGGTCGCCCTCGCCTCCGGGCTCGTGGCCGCCGCCGCGTTCGCGGTCCCCAGCGCGAACGCGACCGAGGTGACCACCTTCAGCACCGCCCAGCTCACCAAGGCGAGCGACTCGGTGCTCAAGGCCGACATCCCGGGCACCGCCTGGGCCGTCGACAGCAAGTCCAACCGTGTCGTCGTCACCGTCGACAGCAGGGTCTCCCAGGCCGAGATCGACAAGATCAAGCAGGAGGCCGGAGCCAACGCCGGCGCGCTGACCATCAAGCGCACCCCGGGCACGTTCAAGAAGTTCATCTCCGGCGGTGACGCCATCTACGCGAGCGGCTGGCGCTGCTCGCTGGGCTTCAACGTCCAGGACAACAGCGGCAACTACTACTTCCTGACCGCCGGTCACTGCACCGACGGTGCCGGCACCTGGTGGTCGAACTCCTCGCACACGACCACGCTGGGCACCACCGCCGGGTCGTCCTTCCCGGGCAACGACTACGGCATCGTGCGCTACACCAACGGCTCGGTGGACAAGTCCGGCACCGTGGGCAGCGTGGACATCACGAGCGCGGGCACGCCGTCCGTGGGCACGACCGTCTACCGGCGCGGCTCCACCACCGGCACCCACAGCGGCCGGGTCACCGCCCTCAACGCCACCGTCAACTACGGCGGCGGCGACATCGTGTCCGGTCTCATCCAGACCACGGTCTGCGCCGAGCCCGGCGACTCCGGCGGTCCGCTGTACTCCAACAGCGGTATCGCCTACGGCCTGACCTCCGGCGGCAGCGGCGACTGCACCTACGGCGGCACGACCTTCTTCCAGCCGGTCACCGAGGCGCTCAACGCCTACGGGGTCCACGTCTACTGACGTCCCCCCGCCCCTGCCGGACCGCCCGGCGGTCCGAGTCCTGATGTTGTCGGCCGACAGCAGTCACAGCCCCCGTACGCGCACCGGGCGTACGGGGGCTCGTCGTGTCCGCGCCCGTTCGGCGCCCGGTGAGCAGCTGTCAGAACACCGATCGTTTTCAGACAGGACTAAACCTCACGGTGCGTCGACAAGTTACTCACTCGTAGCGTTTGCTCTGCGAACACAGGGGCGATGACCTCGGGCGCGCGCAGCGCAGGGGACGTACGTCGGTTGACGTATACACGTCCAGAACTCGACCTTGTGTGCGCCCGTCGCGGATCGGAATAGTGGGCGCCGGTCAATCCTTTCGGCGCCGCGAGGTCCCCACAATCTCCGGTGTCGAACCCCCCACAGGAGGACATCAATTGAACAACCGTCGTATTTCCATGCGCCGTAAGGCCCTGGCGGGCACGGGCATCGCCGTGCTCATCGCCGCGGGCATGAGCTTCCAGACTGCGAACGCCAGTGAGTCCGCGCAGGTTCCCCAGGCCAAGGTCCTGTCCGCGTCGGAGGCCGGAAACTTCGCCTCGACGCTGCTGAAGGACATCGACGGCGCCACGGCGGGCACCTACTACGACGCCGAGTCCAAGGCGCTCGTGGTCAACGTGCTCGACAAGGGCACCGCCCAGAAGGTGGAGCAGGCCGGCGCGAAGGCCAGAATCGTCCGCCACACCCTCGCCGAGCTGGACGCCGCCCAGGCGACGCTGGCGAAGGACGCGACCATCCCGGGTACCTCGTGGGTCACCGACCCCGTCACCAACAAGGTCGTCGTCACCGTCGACAGCACGGTGACCGGGGACAAGTGGGCCAAGCTCTCCAAGGTCGTCGACACCCTGGGCGACAAGGCCGAGATCAAGCGCACGCAGGGCGAGTTCCGCTCCTTCATCGCCGGCGGTGACGCCATCACCGGCTCGGGCGGCCGCTGCTCGCTCGGCTTCAACGTGGTCAAGAACGGCCAGCCGTACTTCCTCACCGCCGGTCACTGCACCGACGCCATCAGCACCTGGTCGGACTCCAGCGGCAGGGTGATCGGCCGCAACGCGGCGTCCAGCTTCCCGGGCAACGACTACGGTCTGGTCGAGTACACCGCCGACGTCGACCACCCGAGCGCGGTCAACCTCTACAACGGCTCCACCCAGCAGATCACCCGGGCGGGCAACGCCACCGTCGGTGAGCAGGTGACCCGCAGCGGTTCGACGACCCAGGTGCACACCGGCACCGTCACGGGCCTGAACGCCACCGTGAACTACGCCGAGGGCACGGTCAGCGGTCTGATCCAGACCACCGTCTGCGCCGAGCCCGGTGACAGCGGCGGCGCGCTGTTCGACGGCTCCACCGCTCTCGGCCTGACCTCCGGCGGCAGCGGCGACTGCACCTCCGGTGGCACGACCTTCTTCCAGCCGGTGACCGAGGCGCTGTCGGCGACCGGCACCCAGATCGGCTGAGGCAGCGCCGGGCCGGCCGGTTTCCGCCGTCCGGCATCCACGACGAGCCCCGTCCTCGCACGCGCGAGGGCGGGGCTCTCCGCGTTGTCCGTGTGCCCCGCGCCTTCCGGGTTCTCCGGGTTCTCCGGGTTCTCCGTGTTCTCCGGGTCTTCGTGCTCTGTGTTCTCCGTTCTCCGGGTCTTCCGGCGTTCCGGTGTCTCCCGTGCCCCCTGGTGCGCGGCGGCGGGGGTGCCGGGGCGCGTTTGCGCAGGTGGGAGGCGGTCGAACGGATGTCGTACGCATGTTCGAGAAGGGAGGTATGGTGGTGTCGTAGGGCAGTGAACTGATGTTCGAGACCGGGTTCGGACGGACCGGCTCACGAGGCGGGAGGTGTGTGTGCCGCGCTTCACACATCTGCACACCGTCTCCGGGTTCTCCCTGCGCTACGGCGCCTCGCACCCGGAGCGGCTGGCCGAGCGTGCCGCCGAACGGGGCATGGACGCCCTCGCGCTCACCGACCGCGACACCCTGGCCGGTGCGGTGCGCTTCGCCAAGGCCTGCGCGACGGCCGGGGTGCGTCCGCTGTTCGGGGTGGACCTGGCGGTGGCCGGGCCCGAGCCGGCGGGGCAGCAGACGCCCGCCCGGCGCCGGGCACCGGTGCGCGGCGGCGCCTTCGTCGACGAGTCGGCCCCCCGCGTGACCTTCCTCGCCCGGGACGGCGCCCGTGGCTGGGCCGACCTGTGCCGCCTGGTCACCGCCGCCCACACCGCCGACGGGACACCCCGGCTCGCCTGGTCCGACAACCACGGCGACGGCCTGATCGTGCTGCTCGGCCCCGACTCCGACGTCGGCCGGGCGCTGGCCGCGGGCCGACCCGACCGGGCCGCACGGCTCCTCGTGCCCTGGCGCGAGGTCTACGGCGACGCCCTGCGCCTGGAGGCCGTCTGGCACGGCCGCACGGGCACCGGGCCAGGCTCCCTGCGCCTGGCCGCCCGCACCGTCGGCTTCGCCGCCGAACAGCGCGTCCGGCCCGTGCTCAGCAACGCCGTCCGCTACGCCGATCCCGGCCAGGGCCCGGTCGCCGACGTCCTGGACGCCGCCCGCCGCCTGGTCCCCGTCGACGCCGCCAAGGAACGGGACTCCGGTGAGGCCTGGCTGAAGGACCCCGGAGCCATGCTGCACGCGGCCGAGCGGATCGTGGAGTCCGCGGGCTTCCGGCGCGAGACCGCCCTCCGCCTGCTGGAGCAGACCGAGACCACGGCCGCCTCCTGCCTGGTCGACCCCGAGGACGACCTCGGCATGGGTACCGTCCACTTCCCCGAGCCGCACCTGGTCGGCGCCGCCCGCCGCACCGCCCAGCGCACGCTCGCCTCCCGGGCGGCCGCCGGCATGGTGCTGCGCGGCTACGCCGGCCGGCGCGCCTACTGGGAGCGGATGCACGAGGAACTGGACATCATCGCCCACCACGGCTTCGCCACCTACTTCCTCACCGTCGCCCAGGTCGTGGACGACGTACGGAAGATGGGCATCCGGGTCGCCGCGCGCGGCTCCGGCGCGGGCTCCCTCGTCAACCATCTGCTCGGCATCGCCCACGCCGACCCCGTCGAGCACGGACTGCTGATGGAGCGCTTCCTGTCCAAGCGGCGGATGGTCCTGCCCGACATCGACATCGACGTGGAGTCCGCGCGCCGCCTGGAGGTCTACCGGGCGATCATCGACCGGTTCGGCGCCGAGCGGGTCGCCACGGTCTCCATGCCGGAGACGTACCGTGTCCGCCACGCCATCCGCGACGTGGGTGCCGCCCTGTCCCTGGACCCCGCCGAGATCGACCGCATCGCCAAGTCCTTCCCGCACATCCGCGCCCGCGACGCCCGCGCGGCCCTTCAGGAGCTGCCCGAGCTGAAGGAGCTGGCGGGGGAGCAGGAGCGGTACGGCAGGCTGTGGGAGCTGGTCGAGGCCCTGGACGCGCTGCCGCGCGGGGTCGCCATGCACCCCTGCGGGGTGCTGCTGTCCGACGCCTCCCTGCCGGCGCGCACCCCGGTGGTGCCCACCAGCGGCGAGGGCTTTCCCATGTCCCAGTTCGACAAGGACGACGTGGAGGACCTCGGCCTGCTCAAGCTGGACGTGCTGGGCGTGCGGATGCAGTCGGCGATGGCGCACGCCGTCGCCGAGGTGGAGCGGGCCACGGGGGAGCGCATCGACCTGGACGCCCTGCCCGACGACGACCCGGCGACGTACCGGCTGATCCGCTCCGCCGAGACGCTCGGCTGCTTCCAGATCGAGTCGCCCGGCCAGCGGGACCTGGTCGGACGCTTGCAGCCGGCGACCTTCCACGACCTGGCCGTGGACATCTCCCTCTTCCGGCCCGGCCCGGTCGCCGCCGACATGGTGCGGCCGTTCATCGAGGCCCGGCACGGGCGGGCCCCGGTGCGCTATCCGCACCCGGACCTGCGCGGGCCGCTGGAGGAGACGTACGGCGTCGTCGTCTTCCACGAGCAGATCATCCACATCGTCGACATCATGACCGGCTGCGGACGCGACGAGGCGGACCGGGTGCGTCGCGGGCTGTCCGACCCGGAGTCGCAGGGGCGGATCAAGGTGTGGTTCGCGCAGAGCGCGGCGGCCCGCGGATACGACGCGGAAACGATTCAGCGCACCTGGGGGATCGTCGAGGCCTTCGGCTCGTACGGCTTCTGCAAGGCGCACGCGGTCGCCTTCGCCGTGCCCACGTACCAGTCGGCCTGGCTGAAGGCCCATCACCCGGCCGCCTTCTACGCCGGACTGCTCACCCACGACCCCGGGATGTATCCCAAGCGGCTGTTGCTGGCGGACGCGCGGCGGCGCGGGGTGCCGATCCTGCCGCTGGACGTGAACAAGTCGGGAGTCGCTCATCGCATCGAACTGGTGTCTGATTCCAAGGGGGTGACACGGGGTCGTTCGTCCGGTATGTGGGGACTTCGCCTGGCCCTGTCCGACGTGCACGGCATCAGCGAGGCCGAGGCACGGCGGATCGCGGACGGCCAGCCGTACGCCTCGCTGCTGGACTTCTGGGAGCGGGCCCGGCCCAGCCGCCCGGTCGCCACCCGGCTCGCCCAGGTGGGCGCGCTCGACGCCTTCGGCGCCAACCGCCGCGACCTGCAACTGCACCTGGCCGAGCTGCACCGCGGCACCCGCGGCGCCGGCGGCGGACAGCTGCCCCTGTCCGGCGGCCGGAAGACCGCCGCGGCCGGCCTGCCCGACCTGTCCGACGCCGAACGGCTCAGCGCCGAACTGGGCGTGCTGTCGATGGACGTCTCCCACAACCTGATGGACGACCACCGGGCCTTCCTCGACGAGCTCGGCGTGGTCTCCGCCCGCCGGCTGCGCGAGGTCCGGCACGGCGAGACGGTACTGGTCGCCGGCGCCAAGGCGGCCACCCAGACCCCGCCGATCCGCTCCGGCCGACGGGTCATCTTCACCACGCTGGACGACGGCACCGGCCTGGTCGACCTCGCCTTCTTCGACGACTCCCACGACGCCTGCGCGCACACCGTCTTCCACTCCTGGCTGCTGCTGGTGCGCGGCACCGTGCAGCGACGCGGCCCGCACAGTCTCAGCGTGGTGGGAACCGCCGCCTGGAACCTCGCCGACCTGGCCGCCCTGCGCGCCGAGGGCGGCCTGGAGCAGGTGGCGGCCCGCCTGGCCCGCTCGGCCGGCGGGGACACGCACGGTGCGCGGGACGGCGACAGCGCGGGCACGCAGGGCGTGCGGGACGCGCGGGGCGTGCCGGACCGCGACGGCGACGATGCGGGCGCGCTGCGGGCCCGGCTCGCCGGCTCGGACGGCCGGCCGGCCCCCGCCGGCTCCGCCGCCCAGGACCCGCTGGAGACCGCCCGGGCCGGCCGCCGGATCCGCATGTCCACCGGCTACCGGATGCACCCCTGGGCGGACCTGCGGCCGGCCGGCGAAGGAACCCCCAGCGGAAGGAAGTTGTGGCACCAGAGTCCAGGGAGTGCGGGATGACCGTCCTCTGCGTACGTTTCCAGCTGCCCTCGCCCGACGAGACGGCCCTGCCGGAACTGCTCGGACTGCTGGAGGAGTTCACCCCGGTGGTCCAGGCACTGCCGCCGGACGGTGCCCTGGCCGACCTGCGCGGCGCCGAACGCTACTTCGGGCGCGACGCCGTCGACCTCGCCTCGGTGATCCGGGTACGCGCCCTCGCCCGTTACGGCGTCGACTGCCTCATCGGCGCCGGCCCCGGCCCGATGCTGGCCCGCATGGCCCGGCGAGCCGCCCGCCCCGGCGTGACCTGCGCGGTGCCCGAGGGCGCCGTCACCGCGTTCCTCGCCGACCAGCCCGTCACCGCACTGCCCGGCGTCGGCGCGGCCACCGCCCGCACCCTGGGCGAGTACGGCCTGGACACCCTCGGCCGGGTCGCCGCCGCACCCCTGTCCACGCTCCAGCGCCTGGTCGGCGCCAGGACCGGCCGCGAACTGCACGAGAAAGCCAACGGCATCGACCGCGGCCGGGTCGTCCCCGACTCCCTCTCGCGTTCCCTGACCGCGGAACGCCCCTTCGACCGCGACGAGCTGGACCCCGACCGCCACCGCCGGGCCCTGCTGTCGGCCGCCGAGGAACTGGGCGCCCGGCTGCGCACCTCCGACACGGTCTGCCGCGCCCTGACCCTCACCGTGCGCTACGCCGACAGGTCCACCACGACCCGCACCCGCACCCTGCCCGAACCCACCGCCCACTCGCCGGCCCTGACCCGGACCGCCTACGGCATGTACGAGTCCCTGGGCCTGCAACGCGCCCGGGTCCGTGCCCTCGCTCTGCGCACCGAGGGCCTGACCCCCGCCGAACAGGCCACCCACCAGCTCAGCTTCGACCCCGCCGACGACAAGGCCCGCCGCATCGAGAAGGTCGCGGACCGGGCGAGGGCGAGGTTCGGTCCGCGGGCGGTGATGCCGGGGACTTTGGGGGGTTGGGCGGCTTGAGGAGGCCCGCGTGTGCGGGGAGCGGAGCGCGCAGGGCGTGCTGTCCATGGTTTTCGGGGAGCAGGCGGCTCCGGTCGCGTTCCGTGTATGGCAGCCGGGTCCATCCCCGCGTGCGCGGGGAGCAGAGTGCGCGACCTGCGGGTTTACGGCGCAGGAGCCGTGGTTTTCATGAGTTTCATCGATTCCGGCAAAAGGTACCTCCCGCCCGTTGAGGTCCTGTCGTGATGCCTCACCGAGGTCTGATCCTAGTGTCGTCTCCCGCAGGCATCCGTGGTTCGCTCACCCCCGGCGACCCTGCGCCGCAGCCCGCCTGAACGGCCGCACGGCGACTTCTGTCTGACGTTCCGTTCGCAAGCGCCCGACCTCAATTCCCCAACTCCGTCGGACTTTTTGTCGACGCACACCTTCACACCCGGACTACCGGCCCGTAACTTGACGAATGAACAGCATCCTCCGTGATCCGGATCACAGGGGCGTAGTGCCACGCACCTCCCTCGTGTCGCAAGGAGATCGCATGATGCTGCCTGTCGCGCGAGCGCTGAGACATCTGGCCGCGCTGCTCCTGGCCGTCGCCGTCGCCATCGTCCCGGCTGCCGCCGCCCACGCCTCCGACACCTCCACCGCGAGCGCCACCAGCTCCGGCTGGAACGACTACACCTGCAAGCCGTCCACGGCCCACCCCCGCCCCGTCGTCCTGGTCCACGGCACCTTCGGCAACTCCGTCGACAACTGGCTGTCCCTCGCCCCGTACCTGACGAACCGCGGGTACTGCGTCTACTCCTTCGACTACGGCCGGCTGCCCGGCGTCCCCGTCTTCTACGGTCTCGGGCCCATCGAGAAGTCGGCGCAGGAGCTGTCCGCCTTCGTCGACAAGGTGCTCGCGGCCACCGGTGCCGACGAGGTCGACATCGTCGGCCACTCGCAGGGCGGCATGATGCCCCGCTACTACCTGAAGTTCCTCGGTGGTGCGGCCAAGGTCAACGCCCTTGTGGGCATCGCCCCCAGCAACCACGGCACCACCCTGCTCGGTCTCACCGAGCTGCTGAAGTACTTCCCCGGTGCGAGCGGCCTGCTCGACATCGCCACCCCCGCCGTCGCCGACCAGATCGCCGGCTCCGACTTCCTCACCGAGCTGAACGCCGGCGGCGACACCGTGCCCGGCGTGCACTACACCGTCATCGCCACCCGGTACGACGAGGTCGTCACGCCCTGGCGCAGCCAGTTCCTGAGCGGTTCCGACGTGCACAACGTGCTGCTGCAGGACCTGTGCCCGGCCGACGTGTCCGGGCACCTGGCGATCGCTCTGACCGACCGCATCGCCCACCACGAGGTGGCCAACGCTCTCGATCCGGCCCACGCCACCCCGACCACCTGCGCCTCCGCCGTCAGCTGACCGGTCGATCCACTTGGGGCCTGTCCGACCCGAGCGTCGGGCGGGCCCCGTCGCCATCCGGGAGCGGGGACCGCGCACCCCTGCGCAGGTGCCCCTGAAGCAGTGGGTCAGGCGTCCGGCCACCAGGTGCGGGCGATGTCCTTGCGCACCTCCGGCCGTCCGCCGGGGCGTTCGTCGGCCTCCTCCCGGATCCGGCGGGCGTCCGACTTCCTCGGAAGCTTCTGCACGGTGATACGGCGCATCGCTGCCTCCTTCGTCTCCCCGGGTTCCGTGTTCTCCCGGAGGTAGACCTTTCGGGTGAGAGTTCCTGATCGATGCCGTTCTGTCTGTGGTGGCCGTCACGAACCGGCTGTCAGTGGCCGGGGTCACCCTGTGTGCCGTGCGTGCGCGTGCGACGACCGGTGGAGGCGGCCGGTCATGGACTGCGTGATCCGCACGAGTGGGCGGCCCGGGACGAGCGGCCGCGTGGCCGGTTGCCGGTCACGGCCACCGGCGTCCTCGAGCCGGGCTGCCGCGTCGGCGGTGTGCGCCCTGCGCTGTGGACGTCGTCCGGCCCCGCCGGTGCGCTGCGGCACTGGTGGCCGGGGCTGCGCCCGGCGGGGCGGCCGGCCCTCGCCGAGGGTGTCTGGGGCACGCTCACCCCGGTCGGCATACCCACGGATCGCGTCCTCACTCTTCTCGCCCCTCTCGCGGGCCACATCGAAGTCGAACCCATGAGCGAGGATGTGTGGCCGTGGGGAGAGGGAAGCGGACGCGTCAGCCCAGGTCGCGGAGGTAACGCACTTCCGTGGCGCACACCTCGTACCCGAGCCACTTGTTGATCGCCAGCATCGGCCCGTTGCCGGTGTCGTTGCCGGTCAGCGCCTCGCGGAACCCGGCGGCCCGGGCCCGGTGCAGGGAGTCGGTCTTGGCGAGCTTGGCCAGGCCCCGGCCGCGGAACGGGCGGGCGGTGCCCGTCATCGAGGTGCCGTACCGGGTGCCGCCGTCCGTGCGGGCCACGGTGAACGCCGCGGGACGGCCGTCGACCAGGACCACCGACGTCAGCTCCGGACTGAACAGCGGATGCCGCCAGGTCTCCGCCAGCCACGCTTCGTAGTCGGTCAGCTCGTACGACACGTCGCCCGGCTCGTCGGCGGTCGTCTCCGCGTCCAGCGCGAACAGCGGGCGCGGATCGTCGGCGAAGTCGCTTCCCCGGCGCAGTTGCACACCCGGCGGCAGGTCCGTCAGCGGCGGAAGCGCCCCGTGCACCAGGTCCAGACGGAGGAAGTGGGCGGAACGGCCGCTGCGGTAGCCGCGCCGTTCGGCGAAGGCGCGGTTGCCCGGCTCGTCCAGCACCCACGAACAGATCCGCACCGCACCGAGCGCGGCCAGGTACTCCTCGGCGGCCCGCACCAGCATGCCGCCGGCGCCACGGCCGGTGTGCCGGGGATCGACGTACACATTGACGCTGCCCACGCCGGGCTCGCTGCTGTCGTGCACCAGATGCACCTGTGCCGTCCCGATCACCTCCCCGTCGGCGACCGCCACCAGTGGGCGACAGTGCGCCTCGGGCGGCATATGGGCCAGGTCGTGGGCCAGCGCGTCGGCGGTGTACAGCATCCACGGCAGCGCCCGGTGCCGTACGCGGGCGAAGCCCTCCAGGTCGGCGCGCTCGTCGGCGCGCACCTCACGAACGATGACGGTCATGGCGGCGCAGGCTACGCAGGGCAGCCGCACACCGCCTCCGATTTTCCGGGCCGCGCCGGTCGCGCCGGTCGCCCGGTCGCCCGGTCCCGGCGGTCGCGGTGCCGGGCCGTCGGCTGTGCACCGCCCGTACTCCGGGTGCGCGACAATCGCATCCGTGACCTTGCAGATCCGGATCCAGGACGGTGCGACGCCCCCCTACGAGCAGGTGCGGGCGCAGATCTCCGAGCAGGCGCGCTCCGGGGCGCTGCCGGTGGGGTACCGGCTGCCCACGGTGCGTGCGCTCGCCGAGTCGCTGGGGCTGGCGGCCAACACGGTCGCCAAGGCCTACCGGGCGCTGGAGAGCGACGGTGTGATCGAGACACGCGGCCGCAACGGCACCTTCGTGGCCGCGGCCGGCACGGCCGCCGAGCGCCAGGCGGCCGAGGCCGCGCAGACCTATGCCGAGCGGGTGCGCCGGCTCGGTCTGGAGGAGGACGCGGCGCTCGCCGCGGTCCGCGACGCGCTGCGCGCGGCCTACGCGCGATAGCCGGCCGTACGCCCGTGCGCGATGGCCGGCCGTACGCCCGTGCGCGGTGGCCCGACCGTATCGCCTGTGCGAGGCGGACGGCGGCATGGTCCACCTGTGAGCGGCACCGGGCGCACACCGGCGTCAGCCGGGCGCCGGCACCCGCTCCGGCGTGCGGGTCACCGTCAGGCCCGCGCGCCGTGCCGCCCGGGCGAACACCACCGCGTCCCGCACCGCGGCGCCCCCGGGGTCGTTGTTGAAGTACACGTACACGTCCGGCACGTCCGGCCAGGCGGTCGCGATACGGTCCACCCAGGACTCCAGGGACCGCTGCCCGTAGCGCGGCCACGGTGTGGCGCGGCCCTCGTGGAAGCGGACGTAGCCCCAGTCGGCGGTCGGCCACAGCGGAGTGACCGGGTGGGCCCGGACGTCGGCCCAGCACAGGGCGGCACCCCGCCCTTCGAGGACGCCGCGGATGCGCGGGGGCCACCACGAGTCGTGCCGCGGTTCCACCGCGACGCGGGTGTCCGGCGGGAAGCAGGCCAGGCAGGCGTCCAGCAGGCCGGGGTCGGCGCGGAGCGTCGGGGGCAGCTGCAGCAGCACGGGGCCGAGCCGGTCGCCCAGGCCCGCCGCCCGCGTCATCAGGCGCTCCACCGGCTCCCCGGGGTCCTTCAGCCGTTTGACGTGGGTCAGGAAGCGACTCGCCTTCACCGCGACGACGAAGCCCTGCGGCACCCGCTCGCGCCACGCCTCGAAGGTCGTCCGCTCCGGCAGCCGGTAGAACGCGTTGTTGCACTCCACCGTGGCGAACGCGGCGGCGTACTCCTCCAGCCACAGCCGGGTGGGACAGCCCTCCGGGTACAGCACCCCGCGCCAGTCCTTGTACTGCCAGCCGGACGTCCCGACGAACAGGGTCATACCCCCATCGAAACACCGGACGGTCGATGCCCGCGCTCCGTGCAGCCGCCGCGGCCGCACGCCCCGGCTTCCGTCACAGATACAACCCCGCCCCGGCCCCCTCCCGCTGCTCCGGCAGTGCCGTCGGGGAGGTGCCGCGGCGCAGGGCGTACAGCTCGGCCAGGGTGGCGCCGTCGCGGGAGACGCCCTCCTCGGTGCCCAGCCAGGCCACCGCCTCCTGCCGGGTCAGCTTGCCCACCTCGATCCGGGCCAGGCAGCGGCCGGGGCGGACCACGGCCGGGTGCAGGCGCTCCAGGTCCTCGTTGGTCGTCACGCCGACCAGCACGTTGCGGCCCTGGCCGAGCAGGCCGTCGGTGAGGTTGAGCAGGCGGGACAGGGCCTGGCCCGCGGTGTGCCGGGCCTCGCCGCGGATCAGCTCGTCGCAGTCCTCCAGGAGCAGCAGCCGCCAGCGGCTCCTGCCGGCCGGGTCCTCCTCGCCGATGGCGATGTCCATCAGATAGCCCACGTCGGCGAAGAGCCGCTCGGGGTCGAGGACGCAGTCCACCTGGCACCAGTCGCGCCAGCTGCGGGCCAGGGTGCGCAGCGCCGAGGTCTTGCCGGTGCCGGGCGGGCCGTGCAGCAGGAGCAGCCGCCCGGCGATGTCCTCGGGCGTGGTCTTCATCAGACGGTCCAGGGCTTCGGCCACCGGTGCCGTGTAGTTCGCCCGGACCTCGTCCCAGGCGCCCGCGGTGATCTGCCGGGTGGTGCGGTGCGGGCCGCGCCGCGGGGAGAGGTACCAGAAGCCCATCGTCACGTTCTCCGGCTGCGGCTCCGGGTCGTCGGCCGCACCGTGCGTGGCCTGCCGGAGGATCTCCTCGGCCAGCTCGGAGCTGGTCGCGGTGACCGTGACGTCGGCGCCCCGGTTCCAGCGGGAGACCAGCAGGGTCCAGCCGTCGCCCTCGGCGAGGGTCGCACTGCGGTCGTCGTCGCGGGCCACCCGCAGCACCCGGGCGCCCTCGGGCAGCAGCGTGGCACCGGGACGCACCCGGTCGATGCTCGCCGTGTGCGCGCAGGGCTGCTCGCCCGTCGCGAAACGGCCGAGGAACAGCGCGTCGACCACGTCGGACGGCGAGTCGGAGTCGTCGACGGTGAGCCGGATCGGCAGGGCGTCGTGCGGGTTCGCGGACATGCCGTCATGATCCGTCACCGGGGTGCCGGACGCACCCGGTTTCCACCGTGCACGACCCGTGTCGCGCGTGTGCGCCCCGAGGCTGGCCGAGAACCTCGCCCGAAGCGCTCGTTCCGCCCGTACTGTGGTGGGTGATGGGACGTCATGGGTGGGACACGGGGGCGGGGCGGTGGCGGCTCACCGCGCTGCTCGGGGTGGGCGCGGCCGTAGTGGCTCTGGTGGTGGCGCTGGTCACCGCGCTGCCGGGCGATCCGAGCACCGAGGGCACCACACGCGACGGGGACCGGGTGCACGGCACGCCCGGGCCGCCGCGCCACGCGGACGAGCCGTCGGTCGGCTGGGGTTTCACGCACACCCGGTTCAGCGCCGACGAGGGCAGCGACGCCGCCACGGACCGGGTCGCCGCGATGCTGGCGAAGAACACCGGACTGCCGCAGAACCAGGCCATCATGGGCTGGGGCGCCGACAACCCCGAGCCGGTGAAGGGACGGTACGACTTCGACGCGCTGGACCGCCGGGTGGACTTCATGCGTGCCTCCGGCGGCACCCCGGTGATCACCCTGTGCTGCGCACCGGACTGGATGAAGGGCGGCCGCCCCGGCGCGGACAACACCGACTGGAGCCAGCAGGCCCTGGAGACCGCCCCCACACCGGACCACTTCGAGGACTTCGCCGACCTCGCCGCGACCGTCGCCCGGCGCTACCCGGACGTGCGCCACTTCATCGTCTGGAACGAGTTCAAGGGCTTCTGGAACGACGCCGCCGACCGCTGGGACTACGAGGGGTACACCGAGCTGTACAACCTGGTCCACCGGGCGCTCAAAGAGGTGAACCCGAAGATCATGGTGGGCGGGCCGTACCTCGTCATGGACAGCGTGGACCCGCGGCGGACGCAGTACGCCTCCAGCGAGGTGCGCGGCCCGTGGGGAGCCATGGACCAGCGGGTCCTGGACGCCTTCACCTACTGGAACACCCACAAGGCGGGCGCCGACTTCGTGGTCGTCGACGGCTCCAGCTACACCAAGGACGACGCACTGCTGCCCGACGAGTTCGCCGCCACGGACAAGCTGACGGCCGTCGGACGGTGGGTGCGGCAGCAGACACGGGACCTGCCGCTGTGGTGGGCCGAGTACTACGTCGAACCCGCCGACGGCAACGACGACCGCAAGGGCTGGTCCGAGCCGCACCGGGTCGCCGTCCAGGCCGCCGGGATGATCGCCATGGCCAAGGGCGGCGCCACCACCGGCTTCTACTGGAACCCGGAGGAGGAGAAGGGCCCCGACTGCCCCGGCTGCCTGTGGACCCCCACCGACACCGCCGACGGCGGCCGGCCCCTGCCCCTGTACGACCTGCTCACCCGGTTCAGCCGCGCCTTCCCGCCCGGCACGACCTACCGCAACGTCTCCGTCGCCCCGGACGACGTGCCCAACGTCCGGGTCCTGGCCGACGACGACACCGTCCTGGTGGTCAACACTCTCGACCGGGCGATCAGCGCCCAGGTCGACGGCCGGCGCTTCACGATGCAGGGCTACGAAGTGAGGTGGCTCGAGCGGTGAACCGCACGCACCACCTCACCGGCCGCCGCACCTGCGGCTGAACCCACGTCACGGCTGCCGCACGCCCGGCTGAAGTCACGTCACGGCTGCCGCACGCCCGGCCGAGGCCACGTCACCGGCCGCCGCACCCGCGGCCGGACGCGCCCGCCACGCGGAGAAGGCGGACGCGTCACGACCCTCACGACCCTCAGGTCCGCCCCATGGTCAGGAACCGCTGCACCACCGAGACGACCAGCAGAGCCAGCAACGGCAGCGAGAACCAGAGACTTCCCTGCAGCCACCGCAGCTGACGCACCCCCGGCCGCACCGCGACCCGGACGACCTCTCGGGCGGCCAGCAGCACCACCAGCACCAGCGCCGCCACACCGCCGGCCACCGACCACGGCGTCCACGTCACCTTCGGGCCCGCCGGACCCGGAGCCGGCTCGGGCACCTCACCGGACGGCGGGGTGCGCAGCGCGTACATCGTCACGTCGTCGTTGGCGAGGACCTTCTTCAGCTCCGGCCGCTGGTCGAGATTGCGCACCAGCCGCGACTCCCAGGTGGGCGAGTAGCCCGCGGCCAGCCGCAGATACTCCACCTGACTGGTGTTGATCATCAGATAGGAGTTCGGGCCGGCGTCCTCGAGCGCCTTCACCAGACCGCCCACCAGCACCGGGTCGGCCGGTGCCTGGGTCGGCCGGTAGTCGACGCGCTCCATGTCCCGCGCGCCCCACGGCATGGCCGGCGTGACGTTGTCCACCGTGTCGCTGCTCAGCCACAGCACCCGCACGGTCGGCTTGTCGTGGGCGTAGACGTACTCCATCGCCGCGACCTCGCCGGGCCGGATCCGCTCGAACGGCTCGTTGCCCCACCGGGCCACCAGGAAGCCGCCCATGAGCAGCAGCCCGGTCAGCAGCGCGGCGAGCGGGGCCAGGCTCACCCGGTCCTTCTGCCGCTCCTCGGCGGTGACCCCGGCCCGCGGGAACAGCGCCAGCGCGGCCAGCAGCGCCGCCCCGGGCAGGGCGAACATGAACACCCGCAGCGCCATCTCGCCGCCGTAGGACTGCAGACCGAACCCGAGGAACGGCACGAGGACGAGCACCGGCAGCGAACGCTCCCGGTACTTGTGCTCACGCCGCCGCCACCAGCCCCAGCAGGCCAGCAGCAGCACCGTCCCGGCCAGCAGCACCCGCGTGTACAGCACCAGCTTGTGGGTGGGGTCGCCGCCCTCGATACGGCCCGAGACCGACGTCGAGACATTGCTGCCGATGCCACCGACCCCGCCGAACAGCTCGTCGAAGTGCCCCGACCAGTACGGCTCGGCCATGAAACCCAGCCAGAACAGCACCAGCACCCCGCACAGCAGCGGCAGCCCGCGCAGCTCCGACCGGCCGACCAGCACCAGCACCGCCGCCACGCCCAGCATCACGAACGGGGTCAGCTGATGGGCGGGGACGGTGACCGCGAACAACCCGATCAGCACGGCCAGCAGCACCGCACGCTGCCGACGCCCGGCCGGTTCGACCTCCGCCTCCCCGGGACGCACCGACGCCCACAGCATCCGCGGCGGCCGGAACCAGACCAGCAGGATCGCCACGAACACCAGATAGAGCAGGAACGTGAAGCCCTGCGGCGAGAAGTAGTCCTGGCCCACCCAGCCGCCGAGCACGAAGATCCACACGCCGGTCCAGCGGGCCCGCCAGCTCGCCCGCAGCGACCGGGCCAGCAGGAACATCGGCGCCAGATACAGCAGCTGAACGGTCATCGGCCACCAGCGGACGACCTCGGTGAGGTCGCTCAGCCCGCAGGCCCGCGCGACGAACGCGGCCACCGCGAAGAACCCGGGCCAGCTCCAGCGGGCGTCCAGGTCCGGCACGGCGGTGCCGGTGCGGTCGATGTGGTCGAGGAACCCCAGGTGCTGCCAGGCGGTCGCGAACCGCGGCTCGGTCTCGATCACCGCCGGCAGCGCATGCAGCGACACCACCGTGGCCAGCAGCGTCACCAGCAGCAGCGTCCGGTGCTCGCGACGCAGCCACAGCAGCGCGGCGAACACCGTGATCAGCAGCGCCGCGCCGGCCAGCGTCGGCAGCGGCAGCACCGAGATCAGGCCGAGCCCGCCCATCCGGTCCAGATCGCCGTCGCCGAGCCGGGCGGCGGGCACCCAGTACAGCAGCAGCGCCGCGATCAGCAGACAGCCGAGGACCACTCCGGAGCGGGTGGGCAGCAGCCGCTGCCGCCAGGAGAGCGGGAGGGTCCCGGCGGGACCGGCGTCCGCCGCGGGCCGCGCCGCGACGTCCGGCCCGGACTGCGGGCGATCCGGGCCCCGCTCGCCGTGCCCCGCCGCCTCGACGACGGCCGCCCGTCCCTCCCGGACGGCCGGCGGGTCGGGCAGCACCGCCCGTTCGGCGGTGGTGAACGGCGCGTCCGGCACGTCCGGCTGCCCGGGAGGCGGCACGGCGACACCCGTGGGCGGGGTGCCCGGCCCGGGCCGGACGTCGGGCCGGCGCTCCACGTGGTCGAAGTCGATGTGGACGCCCAGCGCCGGCGTGGCGGAGCGCACCAGCTCCGTCCGCTGCTCCTCCTCGGCATCGTCGGCCGCGTCCGTGCCCGTACCGGCGGTGTCCTTCGCCGGTGCCTCGGCCTGCGCCGCCGCGGGCGCGGCCCGCAGGATCCGGTACAGCCTGGGCGTGGCGATCGCGACGATCACCGCGAGGCTGGAGATCTCCGCGACACCGGCGCCGGTCAGGCCCATCCGCGGGAGCAACAGCAGCGTCAGCCCCAGCACCAGCACGCACAGCAGGCCCTGCAGCCAGGCCAGCCCGGCGGTCCGGCTCTGCGCCCGCAGCACCGCGAAGTACGTCTCCATCACCACCCGCAGCAGCGCCCCGACCGCGAACCAGCGCAGCAGCGGCGTGGCGGCCTGCGCATAGCCCTCGCCGAAGACGCGCAGGATCTGCGGCGCCAGCAGGAACAGCACACCGCAGACCGGCACCATGATCCGGGCCATGCGCTTCAGCGCCGCCCGGGTGTTGGCGGCCAGCCGCGCCGGGTCGTGCGAGCCCTCCACGGTGAGCGAGGCACCCATGTTGACGGCGAGCAGATTGACGGTGCCGCCGATGGTGGTGGTGATGTAGAAGTAGGCGTTGTCCGCGGAGCTGACCTGCGAGGCGATGATCACCGGGACCAGGTAGGTCACCGCGAGGGAGAACAGTGAGCCGGTGTAGTCACCGGCCAGGAACCGGCCCATCTCCTTCAGCGTCGGCGGCGTCGCGTGCCCCTCGGTGGCCTTGACGTGGCGGGGCACCAGACGCCGGAAGACCAGCCAGCCCAGCGGCACCACCGAGGTGGCGATCGCGACCACCCAGGAGACGAACACACCGGCCGTCGGGACCGCCGCGGCCAGCAGCACCAGCAGCGCCAGCTTAACCGCCGAGAACACGGTGTTGCCCACCGGCACCCAGGTCGCGCTGCGCAGCCCGGTGAGCACCCCGTCCTGCAGGGTCAGCACGTTCCAGGCCATCACCGCCACCATGAAGCCGAGCCCGTGGGTCAGGCCGTGCAGGAAGCGGTAGGACGGACCCCAGGTGTCCAGGGTGAGCAGGAACACCGTCGCCGCGAGCGCCACGACGAGGCAGCTGCCCGCGTACGTCCGGGCGATCAGCCGGCCGGTGGCCCGCCCGGAGACCGGGATGAAACGGGCCAGGGCGCCGGTGAGCGTGACCGCGGTCAGTCCGGCCAGGAACTTCATGGCCGCGATGGCGGCCGAGCCCTGACCGACGGCGTCGTCGGTGTAGTAGCGGGCGGCGACCAGCCAGAAGCCGAGGCCCAGCACCGCGGAGATCCCGGTGTTGAGCATCAGCGCGTACGCGTTGCGGAACAGCTGGCTGCCGCCGGGGGAGCGGCCCCGTCCGGGCAGGCGCAGTCGGCGGCGCGGCTGTTCGGACTCTTCGGGTGCGGTGGCCGATGCCTCGGTGGTGGTCGTCGTGTCAGACACGGGTACGAATGGCCTTCCGGCGGACCTGTCGGGCTCTGCGGACCAGGGCGTAGCCCTTGGTGAGGGCCCGGTCCACGGCGAAGGTCCGGGCTATCGCCCGGCCCTGCACCATCCGGGCGAACTCCTCGGTGGTGGTGGAACGGCGCACGGTGAGCCGCTGGAGGGCGTACGGCCCCTGCGCGCGGCGCGCCAGGCCGTTGCCGACGGCGAGCGCCTGGCGGTAGCCGGCCGCCCTCACCCGCCGGCGCACCCTGCGGTCGGAGTAGCCGTAGGGGTAGGCGAACGACACCGGTGCGCTGCCCAGTTCGGCCGTGACGATCTCCTTGCAGCGGATCAGCTCCGACCACAGGGCGTCGTCGTCGAGCTGGTCCAGCTGCGGGTGGGTGTGGCTGTGCCCGCCGATCTCCACCCCGCCGGCCGCCAGGTCGCGCACCTGGTCCCAGTCCAGCATCGTGTCCAGGCCGCCGCCGGTGTCGTAGGCCCCGCGCAGCCAGCCCGTGGAGACGAACAGAGTGGCGGTGAAGTCGTGCTTGGCCAGCTGCGGCAGGGCGTGGCGGTGCACGCCCTCGTAGCCGTCGTCGAAGGTGATCAGCACCGGGTTCTCCGGCAGCGGTGATCGGCCGCCGGACCGCCAGTGCGCGGCCAGTTCCGCGGTGGTGATCGGACGGCGGTTCAGGTCCTCCAGCACCGCCATCTGTTCGGCGAACGCCTCCGGCGACACCGACAGCGCGCGCGTGGCCTCGTTCGGCTCCCGGGCCACCGCGTGGTACATGAGCACCGGCACGGGTGCGTTCATCTCGTTCCTCCCCCCTCGCCGTCCGCGATGCGGACCACCTGGAAGCGGGTGCCGCCGCGGCGGGCGCGCAGGCTGCCGACGGCGTAGCCGCCGGCCGTCGTCAGCAGCCCGGCGACGATCGCGCCGGCCCGGCCCGCGCCGCCCGGCCGGGCCAGCAGCGCGTCCCGCAGCCCGCGGACCACGCCCGCGGGCAGCACCCGGGTGGTGTAGCGGCGTTCGGACTCGAGCCCCTGGGCCGTGCCGACGCTGCGTGCCACCAGCGCCTTGGACAGGCCCTCGGCGTAGGTGCGGGTGCGGAAGTAGCGGAACCGTTCGCGGTCGCCGGGCACCCGGTGGTGGATGACCGCCCGGTCGTCGATCAGCAGGACCGCGTCCGGCCGGGCCCGGGTGAGCCGGATGCACAGCTCCGTCTCCTCGCAGCCCAGCGGGCGCTTGTCCCCGTCCCGGCCGATGCCGGTGGCGAAGCCGCCCGCCACGTCGAAGGCGCTGCGCCGGAAGGAGGCGTTGCCGCCGAGGACGTTGCGCACCCGGACCGTGCCGGGCGGCAGCCCCCGGTAGGTGCAGCCGACCACCCAGTCGAACTCCTCCGGGAACCAGGCGGGCCGCCGGCCCGACGCCCACACCGGCACGGTCTTGCCGCCCACCGCCATCACCCGCGGGTCGGCGTAGTGCCCGGCGAAGTGGCGCAGCCAGTCCCGTTCGGCCACGGCGTCGTCGTCGAGGAAGGCGACGATCTCGCCGCGGGCGGCCGCGACGCCGGTGTTGCGGCCGGCGGACAGTCCGCGCGGGCCCGCGTTGGGCAGCACCCGCACGTCGTCCGCCTCCTTGTACTGGCTGCGCAGCCGCTCCTCGAGCGCGGTGTTGTGGTCGACGACCAGCAGCGTCTCCAGGGCCGGCCGGGACTGCGCCCGCACCGAGGAGACCGCGGCGAGGATGTCCTCCCAGCGGTCCTCGGTGTAGACGCAGATCACGACGGAGATGCCGGGAGAGCTCAAGACGTCTCCCCCAGGTCCGCCGGGTACGCGGCCAGCAGCGGGGAGTGCCGCTCCTGGCGGCGCAGTTCACGCCGGTTGGAGCGCTCCTTGAGGATCACCTTCAGCACCCGCAGCCCGTCCCGCACGGCCCGCAGATTGCTGGCGCCGTGGATGCGCAGGTACTCGTAGCTGGGGATCTCCTGCACCTTCAGCCCGGCCTTGACCACTCTGATGTTCATCAGCGTCTCGACCTCGAAGCCGGTGCAGTCCAGGTCGATCTTGTCCAGGCAGTGCCGCCAGAAGGCGTTGTACCCGTAGCACAGGTCGGTGTAGCGGGCGCCGAACTTGCGGTTGACCACCGCGCACAGGATCCGGTTGCCGAGCTTGCGGATGAAGGTCATGTCGTCGGTGCCGCCGCCGTTGGCGAAGCGGGAGCCCTTGGCGAAGTCGGCGCCGGAGACCAGCGCGGAGACGTAGGAGACGATCTCGCCGCCGTCGGCCGAGCCGTCCGCGTCCACCATCACGATGATGTCGCCGGTGCACGCCTGGAACCCGGTGATCAGGGCGTCGCCCTTGCCCTTGCCCTGCTGCCGCACGACCTTCACACCGGGCCACAGCTCGCGGGCCACCTCGACGGTGTTGTCGGTGGAATTGCCGTCGACCAGGACCACTTCGTGTATCCACGCGGGAAGGGTCTTGAAGACGTACGGCAGATTCTCCGCCTCGTTCATGGCCGGAATCACCACACTCACCGGCGGTGCGATCGCCAGGTGCGACGTGATCGGCCGGTACTGCGCTGTCGGTGACGGATCCTGACCGGAGGACGGTGGGTGGAGAACGGAACTCATGACTCGGTGTCCCTCTCGTCCGGCGGACCGCCCGTGGCCGGGCGGCCCGGCTGTGTGTCCGGGTCGAAAGGGGGGTTCTCGCCCCCGGGCACGGCGCAGCGCTCACGCGTGCCCGCGGGGTGAGCTGGCAAAGCTGGCCGGGCTGCCTGTACGGACGGCAGCCGGTCGCGCGGCACGGCCCGGCGGCCCTCGGACCACCGGGCACGGCACCCCCCTACCGCGCCCCGCGCCGGCGCGCCCCGGTCCCGAACGCCCTCCCCTGGGACCACGCGCGGGACGTACCGATGCGGGTGAGATGTACGACGGTATTGACGATTGAACCAGTATGGCAAGACCTGGAGTGGCGCCTCGGGCTTTTGTTGGAATTGCCGTCAGGCGCAGTACTCCCTCTCGTTCAGGAGCGCGAACGGATTTTTCCCATCCGCTTCAGGATTCGATCGGCGGGTTCGAAAAGTTCCGGCCGCGACACCACCAGATTCCGTAAGGCCCGCACGGGGGCGCGGCGCGCACGGTGACCGATCGCCACCGGATGACGCCTGGTCACCCAGCCCTCGTACACCTGCAACTCCCGTGTTCTGAGGGAATCCTTGTATTCCTTCTGGCCCCGGCCGAGATCGAGATAGGCGATCCCGTCCGCGGCGGCCGCCTCGGCCATGCGCAGATGCAGCACCAGTCCCGGTGAATACTTCGCGTACTGCGGGTCGTAGGCCGGGAACCAGCAGGCGAGCACCCGTTCGGTGCGCAGACCGAAATGCGCCGCGACCGGCCGGCCGTCGGCATAGAGCACCGACAGGATCCCGGCGAACGGCTCGGAGCGGGTGTGGAAGAGCCGGGTGACCAGCCGGGTGATCCACTCGTGGGCGAACCGGTCGCTGCGCCCGGTGCGGCGGTACTGTGCGGACTTCCAGGTCATCAGCGTCCGCAGCACGGCCGGGTCGCGTTCGTCGTGGACGTACGTCACCGGCCCGGCGTCCCGTCCGAGCTTGCGCTCCTTGGCGAGCGTGGTCCGGGTGAACTTCGGCGACCGGGCCCGCAGCTCGCGCAGATAGACGTCGTATCCCTGGCCGACGTCCATGACCGGGGACGGGAAGGCGCCGGTGGCCGACTCCTGGAACGGCGGCTGACCGGCCACCAGGTGGTCGAACTCCCACACCGCCATCCCGCAGGCCCGCAGCAGCTGCTTGGCGTCCCAGGTGAACCCCGGCCGGTGGACCAGGCCCTGGGCGTCGGAGACGCCGAGCCCGACGGCCCGGCCGACCCCGGCGACCGAGCGCTGGAACGGGAAGAACGCGGCCGGCTCGCCTCCGTCACGGATCACCGCGATCCGCACCCCGCGCCGGCAGTGCCCCACGGCGAGCGCGAACTCGGGCGAGAGGAAGGGGTTCGCCAGCTCCTCCGAGCCGTGCAGATGGGCCTTGGCCTGCATCGCGGTCCAGGCCGCCCGGTCGGCGGCGGTCAGCTCGCCCGGGTGGTACACGCTGATGTCCACGTCACACGCCCTGTCTTCTCGCCGCGCGGCCGCGCGGCCGTCGCAGGGGAACCAGCAGGAGAACGAGGGTGCTGACCACGGTGACGGCCACGATCCCGCCGTGGACGGACCACCGGTGCAGCGCCAGCATCGCCTGGGCCACCGTCATGTCGAGCACGACCGCTCCCGCCAGTGAGGCCAGTACGCGGCCGAAGGGATCGAGCCCGCGCAACCAGGCCGCGACGGCGGCGGCCGGCGCCGCGAGCAGGAAGAGCAGGGTCAGCGGGCCGCGCAGCGGCGAGGAGGAGTCGATGAGCGCGAGCACCAGGCCGGTCCCCGCGGCGGCCGTGACCGCGCCCGCGAGCAGCGGCGGCAGGTCTCTCCCCGGCCCCGGCCGCGCGCGTTCGCCGTCCGATGGTTCTGTGGTGATGCCTGTGGAGTGCATGGGCGACTTGCCCCCCGAAGCGCCGGATGCCGGGCTTCAATGTCGCTCAGTGGTGCACGGGCCGTCAAGATGCACAAACGACCGGTAGTCGGCGGCCGGATCCGCGCCGGTCGGTGACCACTGCTTCTCCGTCCGTCGCACGGGTCACTCCTGACGGCGCATCACCGCTTGCGTGCGCCCCCGTCTCCCTCCGATCAGCGGTCCGCTTCGCAACAAAGTTGGCATGAACACTTCCAGTCAACACGCGTAGCTGGTACCACGGTTGACGCAGCGATCCTGCTAAAGGGAGGTTCCATGAGACGTTCCCGACTTGTCGCCTATATCGGCTCTCTACTCCTGGCCGCCGGACTCACCCTGACCGGAGCGGCCTCCGCACAGGCATCGGATCAGCGGGCCGCCGCCGGTGGATACGTCGCTCTCGGCGACTCCTACTCCTCCGGTGTCGGCGCCGGCAGCTACATCGACTCCAGCGGCAGTTGCCAGCGGAGCACCAAGGCGTACCCGTACCTGTGGAACGCCGCCCACTCGCCCTCGTCGTTCGCCTTCACCGCGTGCTCCGGTGCGACGACCGACGACGTCCTCGCCGACCAGCTCGGACCGCTGAACTCCTCCACCTCCCTGGTGTCGATCAGCGTGGGAGGCAACGACGCCGGTTTCGCCGACGTCATGACGACCTGTGTGCTGCAGTCGGACAGCACCTGCCTGTCCCGCATCGACACGGCCAAGGCCTACGTCGACAACACCCTGCCCGGCAAACTCGACCGTCTGTACTCCACGATCCGCAGCAAGGCACCGTCCGCCCATGTGGTCGTGCTCGGCTACCCCCGCTTCTACCTGCTCGGCCAGACCTGCCTCGGCCTGTCCGAGACCAAGCGCTCCGCGATCAACGGCGCCGCCGACCACCTCGACGCCACCATCGCCAAGATCGCCGCGAACCACGGCTTCACCTTCGGCGACGTCCGCACCACCTTCAGCGGCCACGAGATCTGCTCCGGCAGCTCCTGGCTGCACAGCGTGGACTGGCTGAACCTCGGCCAGTCCTACCACCCCACGGCGGCCGGCCAGTCCGGCGGCTACCTGCCGGTGCTCGACGCTGCGGCCTGACGGGCCCGGTACCGCCCGCACCGTCCGGCGCACCGGGCCCGCACACCCGCCCGGTGCGCCGGCGGTCGGCCGGATCACCGGCACCGGTGACGCGCCCTCGGACCTGCCCCGGTCCGGGGGCGCTCGTCCGGTCACACGACGTGATCCGCGGCCCGGCGGCGCACGGCACCGCCCCCGCCCATCAGCGGTTCGTCAACTCCCGCCTGTCACAGGCGGATTCGGAGAGTAGCCGTCAACCCCCTTGCGCCGCCAGATGAATCCTGGGGGCGCAATACCCCTGTGCCCTTGTGGGGCGATAGGGTTAGCCTCGCCCGGGCCGGGCGGACTCGTACGGGTGGGGAGTGACATGGAACAGATAACAGTGCGCAGCAGGGCCAGGGTCCCTGCGATCACCTGCGGCAGCAGCGCCACCAGCAGGCGCCTCGACCGCCACCTGGCGGTGCTGGCGGGACCCACGGTCCCGCGGTGCGAGACGCTCGAGGCGGCCTCGCTGCTGCGTGAGCTGACCGCGCATGGCGCCCACGACGTCTCGGGCCGGCACGCCCGCGTCCGGCACGTGTCGCTGTTCGCGCCGCTGCGCCGACTGCGCCGCTCGCTGTTCGGCGGTCACTGAGCGCCGACGGCCCCGGCCGAGGCCGCTCCACAGCGCCCACCGCACCCCGCGCCCGGACCACCTCCCCGGCGCGGCATCGCGCACCCGCCGCCCGTCATCCCCACGGCGCGCGGCGACGGCGCCCCGCCGGACGGCGGGCGCGGATCCGTCGCCCGCGCCCGGCCGCGGCACCGCCCGGTGCCCCGGCCGACGTCGCCGAGTACCTCGGCATCCCCGCCCTCGTGACACGAACCGGAACGACGCGATCCGGACCGGCGCCGGCTACACCAACGCGAACTG
This sequence comes from Streptomyces thermoviolaceus, assembly GCF_045209695.1. Lineage (NCBI taxonomy): Bacteria > Bacillati > Actinomycetota > Actinomycetes > Kitasatosporales > Streptomycetaceae > Streptomyces > Streptomyces thermoviolaceus. The sequence continues at coordinate 4,937,764 of NZ_CP109280.1, forward strand.
CCCCTCCGGCCCCTCCTCGGGGTGGTCCAGGACCGTGGCCGGCCGGCGCGCCCGCTCCGGCACCGGCAGCACACCCGCCGCCCGCAGCTCCGTGGCGGTGATCTCGTCCGTCACCTGCCAGGACGCGGAGAACGGGGGAGTACGGGACAGCAGCGCCAGGACCGTGATCAGCTCCAGCAGCTGCGAGGTCCACTCCTGCGGCCATTCGGCCGGGCGGATCGCCCCGAGGGTGCCCGGATCGCCCTCCGCGACGCGGGCCTCGAACCACCGCTCGAGCACCCGGACCCCGCCGGCCTCGAAGTCCCACGCCTCGGCCGGCACCGGAGCGATCCGGCCCTCACCGAGCAGCAGTGCCTCCTCGTCACGGTCGTACCGCAGGGCCGGCGGGCGGGCCGGCAGCGCGGCGCGCACATAGGGGCGGCGGCCGCCGGGCAGCTTGGGACGCTCGCCGTCACGGCGCATCAGCCACAGCAGCCGACGCCCCCACTCCACGCCTCGCGCCCACACCTCGGCGTCCCCGGTCAACGGGACCACGAGACCGGACGGGCCCGGCCGCACCGCGGTCAGGATCCAGGCGAGCACGTCCGGCGCCTGAGGACGGTGCCCGAGCCGGACGGCCAGATGGTCCAGCAGGCCCGGCGCCAGGTTCGGGTCGGCGGCGCCGGGGCGGCGGTACAGCGGGCGGATCCGGGCCGCGCGGGCCACCGGCAGCAGCGACGTCGCCAGCAGCAGCGGCCCCCTGGGGGCCGGCGTGGCGGCGGCCTCGACCGTGAAGATCTGCCGCTCGTCCGCGACCCGCCACAGCTCGGGACGGGCCACGTCGATCAGCCGGTGATCGGGGATCAGCCACTGCTCGTCGAAGGGCCCCGCCAGCACCCGTACCGGATCGGGGCACGGACCCGCGGCCCGGGCCAGCCGTTCGGTGCCGCCGGTGCGTCCCGGAAGCTGCGCGACCGCGGTGTGCGTGGTGCGGGCGCGGGTCGGCTCGAACAGGGCCTCCCGGTCGGGTCCTTCGGCCTTCAGCAGGGCGTCCCACCGGGCCTTGAGACTGGCGGCGTCGGGGGCCGCCGGCCAGCCTCGGCCGAGCCGCGGCGATGCGACGGACCACGGCATGAGGTCCGCCAGGAGCGGAGCGTCGTCGTGCGTCACGCGGGGCATCGTACGACGCGGCACCGACCCGGCGACCGGCCGCCGGCCGGGTTGCGCACCCCGGGGAGCGACGCCGGCCGGGCGCGTCAGCTCGCGTCGAGCGTCACCGAGAAGGAGAAGCGGTCCCCGCGGTAGCGGATGACCGCGACGTCCAGCACCCGCCCCGACCGGTCGCAGGTGACCCCGGTGTAGTGCAGGATCGGGCTGAGCAGCGGCACCCGCAGCAGCCGGGCCGTCTCGGGGTCCGCGAGCCGGGCCTCCACGGTGTCGGTGATCCGGCCGATGTCCGCGCCCGCCACGTCCCGCAGCACCTTGGTCATCGGACGGCGGGTCAGGTCGTCCGGGTCGATGCGCGCGGCCAGCTCCGGACGCACATGGTTGCGGGCGTGGTTGGTCGGGTCGCCGGTCTCGTCGTCGCGGCGCAGCCGGTGGTACACGGCCACCTCGGCCAGGTCCGGGAAGTGCTCGGCGAGCCGCTCGGGCACCGGGCGTGTGCCGTGCTCCAGCAGCTCGCTGGTCATGCCGGACTGCTGGGCCACGATCGCGTCGACGGAGCCCAGCAGCCGCACGGGGGAGCCGCGCCGGGCGGCCGGCTCGATGAACGTGCCGCGCCGCCGGTGCCGGCTGATCAGCCCCTCCTCCTCCAGCTCCTTCAGCGCCTGACGCATGGTCAGCACGCTCACCCCGTAGTGCCGGGCCAGCTGCTCCTCGGTGGGCAGGCGCAGCGGGTCCTGCGGCGAGCGGCCGAGGATCGAGGCGCGCAGCGACTGCGACACCTGATACCACAGCGGCAGCTTGCGATTCAGGACGATGGAGTCCGGAGCGAACCAGGTCACGCGCCCTCCGTACCGGTCGGGCACCCCGGGCGGCGGCCGGGCTGCCGGGGGACCCTCAGTGCGCCGGGCGGAAGTGCCGCTCGAAGCCCCGCCACACGTCGTCGTAGCGCTGCTGCAGATGCTCCGCGCGCAGCGCGTGCGGGGTGAGGGCGACCGGCCAGCGGGTCTCGAACATGAACGCGAGCCCGTCGTCCAGCTTCTGCGGCCGCAGCTCGGCGGTGCTCGCCCGCTCCCAGGTCTCCCGGTCCGGGCCGTGCGCCGACATCATGTTGTGCAGCGAGCCGCCGCCCGGCACGAACCCCTCCGCCTTGGCGTCGTAGGCGCCCTCGATCAGGCCCATGTACTCGCTCATCACGTTCCGGTGGAAGTACGGCGGCCGGAAGGTGTCCTCGCCCACCAGCCAGCGCGGCGCGAAGACCACGAAGTCCACGCCGGCCAGGCCCGGGGTGTCGGACGGCGAGGTGAGCACCGTGAAGATGGACGGGTCCGGGTGGTCGTACGAGATGGTGCCCATCACGTTGAAACGGCGCAGGTCGTAGACGTACGGCACATGGTTGCCGTGCCAGGCGACCACATCGAGCGGCGAGTGGTCGTAGGTCGCCGCCCACAGATTGCCGCAGAACTTGTTCACCACTTCCACCGGGCCCTCGACGTCCTCGTACGCGGCCACCGGGGCCAGGAAGTCACGGGGGTTGGCGAGCCCGTTGGCGCCGATGGGGCCCAGCTCGGGCAGCCGGAACGGGCTGCCGTAGTTCTCGCAGACGTACCCCCGGGCGGTGGCGTCGAGGAGTTCGACCCGGAAACGCACCCCGCGCGGGATCAGCGCCACATGACCGGGCTCGGCGTGCAGCTGCCCGAACTCGGTGTGCAGCAGCAGCCCGCCCTTCTCCGGCACGATCAGCAGCTCGCCGTCCGCGTCGCTGAAGACGCGCTCCATCGAGGCGGTGGCGTGATACAGGTGCACCGCCATGCCGGTGCGCTGCGCCACGTCGCCGTTGCCGCCGAGCGTCCACAGCGAGGCCAGGAAGTCCGTGCCCGCAGCGGGCTCGGGCAGCGGATCCCAGCGCAGCCGGTTCGGGTCGGGCACGGTCTGGCGGAACGGAGCCGTGCGCAGGGTGCCGTTCCCCGTGCGGGCGAAGGGCGGGTGAGCGGCCGAGGGGCGGATGCGGTACAGCCACGAGCGGCGGTTGTGCGCCCTCGGCTCGGTGAACGCCGTGCCGCTGAGCTGTTCCGCGTACAGCCCGAGGGGAGCGCGCTGCGGGGAGTTGCGGCCCTGCGGCAGGGCGCCCGGAACCGCTTCGGAGCTGTGCTGGTTGCCGAAACCGCAGAGGTAGGACAGCCCCTCCGCCCTCTTGCGTGCGTCCCCGCTCATCGTCGCTCCTCACGCAGTGCCAGATGTGCGTCCTGAATCCTGTGCGCCACCGTAGGAATGGGCCGACCCGGGCGCAAGAGGACCTGTCCCGCCGGGCGGCACGCGTCGGCCGCCGGTCCCGTGCCGGGGGCGGACCGCAGGGGCGGTCTCCGCGCCGTGCGCGGGCAGGCGCCCTTCGGGACGACGACCCGATACGCCCCGGACGCGCCTGCCGAGGTGCGCCTGAAGTGCCACCGAGGTGCGCCTGAGGTGCCACCGAGGTGCACCTGAGGTGCCACCGAAGCGCCCGTGACGTGCCACCGAAGGGCCCCGGAGCACCGGGGGAGCGCTTCGGAAGCTCCCCGGAACGAGAGCTTCACCCGGAACGCACGGGGCGGCATCATGAGACCCGTGCCTCCTGCGACTCCGCTCCGCCGCGCACCCGTGCAGCGGCGCAGCGCCGAACGGCTGACCCGGATCCTCGACGCCTGCGCCGATCTGCTCGACGAGGTCGGCTACGACGCGCTGAGCACGCGTGCCGTCGCCGCCCGCGCGGGCGTGCCCATCGGCTCCCTCTACCGCTTCTTCGGCAACAAGCGCGCCATGGCCGACGCGCTCGCCCAGCGCAACCTGGAGCGGTACGCCGAACGGGTCACCGAGCGGCTGAAGGCGGCCGCCGACGGCGACTGGCGGGCCGCCGTGGACGCCGTGTTCGACGAGTACCTGCTGATGAAGCGCACCGCGCCCGGGTTCTCGCTCGTCGACTTCGGCAATCAGATCCCGCTCGGCGTCCGTCGCACCGAGCCCAACCACCGGGTCGCCGACCGCCTCGTCACCCTGCTCTCCGGCCGCCTGGGCCGCGAGCCCGACGACGATCTGCGCCGGGTCTTCCTGATCGCCGTGGAGACCGCCGACACCCTTGTGCAGCTCGCCTTCCGCGTCGACCCCCAGGGCGACGAGAAGATCATCGCGGAGACCCGGGAGCTGCTGTGCGCCTATCTGGGCCGGGTCCTGGACTGACCGACCTCCGACGGCGCCCACCTGCCGGGCTCACGGGCCCGGTCCGGTGCGCTTCGTCCTGCCCGGTCCACCCTGTCCTGCCCGCCTTCCCCTGAGCCCTGTCCCCACGCCCTCTCCTCCCCGCGCGCCCGCCGCGCGCCCGCCGCGCGCACCGTCCGCGGGCGCGGCACGACGGACGCGGCACGGCGTGCGCGGCACGGCGTGTCCGCCGTCGGGGTGGGCGACTGGGCCGGTCGTGTGGTTGGTGACGGCGCGTCGGGTGTCGCTCCCGCGCCGGGATGGAGGGGTGTGAAAGAGAGTCAGGTGAACGAGCGATTTGTATGAAAATCGTCTGACTCGGAGGAGCGCGCCATGCCCACCCTGACCCCACGCACCCTCGGCTCCCGTGTCGGTGCGACCGCGGCCCTGACGGCCCTGACCCTGGCGGGTGCCACGTGGCTGGCGGCACCGGTGGCCAAGGCCGCCCCGGGAGACGCCGGCGACATCAGGATCCACCGCGTGGGTGTGCCCTACGGAGTGCCGAAGGACGACCCGGTCGTCTGCAAGTTCTATCTGGAGGCGGCGAACTTCGGTGAGCTGACCACCGTCGGCTACACGATCCAGGCCCAGCCACCGCTGCCCAGCAGTGCCACCGTCACCGGTGCCATCGCCCTCGGCCTGAACTCCGGAGCCGGGCACACCGACGAGATGACGCTGGCGGACGGGCAGTACCGGCTGACCTGGACGATCGGCACCAACCCCAAGGAGAAGATCTTCCGCGTCAACTGCCACCAGGACGGACGGCACCACGGCGGCTCCGACAAGCCGATCGAGGACGGACACGGCGAGCACGGCGGTGCGGGCGAGCACGGCGGCCCGTACGGGCCCAAGGGCGGGGTGCACGCGGGCGGCGGCGGCCTCGTCGACACCGCGCAGGCCTTCTCCCCGGTGGCCGCGGCCGGGGCGGTGGGCCTGGTCGTGACCAGTACCGTCGCCTACCTCCGGCTGGTGCGCCGGCGCCCCCGCCGTGCCGCGTAGGCGCCGGCGCAGACCCTGGTACCGGACCCGCGCCTACCGTCTGACCAGGACGGCCGTGCTCGCGACCGTCCTGGTGGTGTGGGGGGTCCGGTGCGCGGGACCCCACCAGCCCACCGGCCCGGAGCGGGCCGCCGGCGCGTCCGTGCAGGCCGCGGACGGTGCGGACGGCGCCGGCGGACCGGCCGCACCCTCCGCGCGCGGCGCGACCGGAGCGGTTCCGTCCGCGCCCCCGCCCGAGCCGCTGCCCCGCTCCCGGGCGACGCATCTGCGCATCCCCTCCCTCGGGATCGACGCACCCGTCGTCGCCGTCGGCCTGGACGAGAACCGGCAGTTGCAGACCCCGCCGGTGGACCGGCCCAAGGTGGTCGGCTGGTACGACCGGGGGCCCTCACCGGGGGAGGCGGGCACCGCCATCGCGGTCGGGCACCGCGACACCGCCACCGGGGCCGCCGTGTTCGCCGCGCTGGGCCAGGTGAAGCCGGGCCGCCACATCGAGGTGCGGCGCGCGGACGGCCGTACCGCCGTCTACACCGTGGACAGGGTGAAGGTGTTCGACAAGACGCGTTTCCCGGACCAGGAGGTGTACGGCCGGGCCCGCCGCCCCGAGCTGCATCTGATCACCTGCGGCGGCCTCTACACCCGCCGCACCGGCTACTCCAGCAACATCGTCGTCTTCTCCCACCTGACGTCGACGAAGTGAACGACGTCTCGCGGCAGGCGCGGCCGAGTGGACGACGTCTGGCGGCAGGCGCGGCCGGGTGGGCGACGTCTCGCGGCAGGCGCCGCCGGGCGCACGACGTCCGACGGTCGGTGCGGCCTGGGAGCGACGGTCCCCGGCGGCGCGCGGGCGGGGCGGCGGGGAGCCGCGCCTGCGCGCCGCGCCCCGGACGCCGCGGCATATGCCACGCGCCCCACTCGGTCACGAATCCGTTCGAGATCGCGTCCGCCGTCTTCCCCGGGTGAGCGCGTTCCGTTAACTTCCGTGACTCACAGGCCTCATACGTCCCGCACGAGGCGTTCTCGCGCTGCGCTCCCAGCGCTCGGGTGACTTGTCGAAGGCACGGTGTCATGACGCGCGCCATCTCTCTGCACGACGTGAGCAAGACCTACACCAGCAAGGGCCCCCGGGTCGTGGACCGGCTGTCGCTGGACATCGCACCCGGCGAGTTCCTGGTGCTGCTCGGACCGTCCGGCTGTGGCAAGTCCACCCTGCTGCGGATGATCGCGGGACTGGAGGAGATCACCGAGGGAGAGCTGCTGCTCGACGGCGAGTACGCCAACGACCTGCCGCCGGCCGGCCGGGACATGGCGATGGTCTTCCAGAGCTTCGCGCTCTACCCGAACATGACCTGCCGGGACAACATCGGCTTCCCGCTGCGCATCGCCACGCCCGCGGCCGACCCGCGTCCCCACGTCGACGCCACCGCACGGATGCTGGGCATCGAGGACCTCCTGGACCGCTTCCCGCGGCAGCTCTCCGGCGGTGAGCGGCAGCGGGTGGCCATGGGCCGCGCCATCGCCCGGCGACCCTCCGCCTTCCTGATGGACGAGCCGCTGTCCAACCTCGACGCCAAGCTGCGCACCCATCTGCGCGCCGAGATCTCCCGGCTCACCCGGGACCTGGGTGTCACCACGGTCTACGTCACCCACGACCAGTCCGAGGCCATGTCCCTGGGCGACCGGGTGGCCGTGCTGCGCGGCGGTGTGCTGCAGCAGGTCGGCACGCCGCGCACCGTCTACGCGCTGCCCCGCAACGTCTTCGTCGCCGCCTTCATCGGCACCCCGCGCATCAACCTGCTGCGCGGCCTGGTCCGCGCCCCGCTCGGCGGCGCCATGACCATCCGCCTCGGCACCCAGTCCCTGCTGCTGCCCGAGCCGCTGTCCCGGGACCACCAGTTGCTCCGTGTCCAGCAGGGCCGCGAGGTCGTCGTGGGACTGCGGTCGGAGGCGGTCCGCATCGCCGCACCCTCCGCCGCCCGCCCCGGCGAGGTGCCGCTCACCGGAGTCGTGGAGCACCTGGAGTTCCAGGGGCACGAGGTCCTCGTGCACGTGGACACCGGGTCCAGCCCGGCGCACGTGCCCGAGCTGGAGGCGGCGCGCCCGGACCGCCGGCCGGTGCGCAGGCGCCGCCGCGAGAGCAGGGTGCTGGAGCGGCTGCGGGAGAGGGCCGGAGCCCTGCGCGGCGCCCCGGTGGCCGTGCTGGACCGGCCCGCCGAGCCCGCACCGCCGCCGCCCGCCGCCGCGCAGCCCCGGCTGCCCGGCGACCTGGTGGTGCGCGCCACCCCCGACCTCGCCCTCCGGCCCGGCGTGCAGGTGCCGCTCCTGGTGGACCTCGCGCACCTGTTCGTCTTCGATCACCACGGCGAGCGTGTCTGCCCGGCACCGGAGCGCGCACCGGACCTGACGGAGTGACCCCCGGTCGTGTGTGCGCGGAGCCTCTGGCGCCGTAAAACTATCGACGCTAGTTTGTGGCTTCACCGACAGGCCGTGACGCGGACGGCCGCCCGCCCTGCGCGGCGGACGGCCCGACGAGGCACCCCGCCCCGGAGGAGCACATGAAGGCACACGACGGCATGTACATCGGCGGCGCCTGGCGCCCCGCCGCGGGTGACGAGGTCATCGAGGTGGTGAACCCGGTCGACGAACAGATCGTCGCGACCGTGCCGGCCGGCACCGCCGAGGACGTCGACGCGGCGGTGCGCGCCGCCCGCGCCGCCTTCCCCGCCTGGGCGGCGACCCCGCCCGCCGAGCGCGCCGCCCGCCTGGCCGCCCTGCGGGACGTCCTCCAGACCCGCAAGGACGAGATCGCCGAGACGGTCACCGCGGAACTCGGCGCGCCGCTCGCCCTCTCCCAGGCGGTGCACGCCTCCGTGCCGATCGCGGTCGCCGCCTCCTACGCCGACCTGGCCGCCACGTACGCCTTCGAGGAGAAGGCGGGCAACTCCACGATCCACCACGAACCCGTCGGCGTGGTCGGCGCGATCACCCCCTGGAACTACCCCCTGCACCAGATCGTCGCCAAGGTCGCCCCCGCGCTGGCCGCCGGCTGCACCGTCGTCGTCAAGCCGGCCGAGGACACCCCGCTCACCGCCCAGCTGTTCGCCGAGGCCGTGCACGAGGCCGGGGTCCCGGCCGGCGTGTTCAACCTCGTCACCGGGCTCGGCCCGGTCGCCGGGCAGGCCCTCGCCGAGCACCCGGGCACCGACATGATCTCCTTCACCGGCTCCACCGCGGTCGGCAAGCGGATCGGCGCCCTCGCCGGCGCGGCCGTCAAACGGGTCGCCCTCGAGCTGGGCGGCAAGTCCGCCAACGTCGTCCTGCCCAGCGCCGACCTGGCCCGGGCGGTGAACGTCGGCGTCGCCAACGTCATGTCCAACTCCGGCCAGACCTGCAGTGCCTGGACCCGGATGCTGGTCCACCGCGACCAGTACGACGAGGCCGTCGAGATGGCCGCGGCCGCCGCCGGCAAGTACGGCGACCGCATCGGACCGGTCGTCAGCGCACGGCAGCAGGCCCGGGTGCGCGGCTACATCGAGAAGGGGATCGCCGAGGGCGCCCGCCTGGTCGCCGGCGGCCCCGACGCCCCGCGCGAGCGCGGCTACTTCGTCCGCCCCACCGTCTTCGCCGACGTCACCCCCGAGATGACGATCGCCCAGGAGGAGATCTTCGGCCCGGTGCTGTGCGTGCTGCGCTACGAGGACGAGGAGGACGCCCTGCGCATCGCCAACGGCACCGTCTACGGCCTGGCCGGCGCCGTCTGGGCGGGCGACGAGGCGGAGGCGGTCGCCTTCGCCCGCCGTATGGACACCGGCCAGGTCGACATCAACGGCGGCCGGTTCAACCCGCTCGCCCCCTTCGGCGGGTACAAGCAGTCCGGCGTCGGCCGTGAACTCGGACGGCACGGACTGACCGAGTACCTGCAGACCAAGTCCCTCCAGTTCTGAAGGAGCCCGCGCCATGGCCGTCCGTGCCGCCGTCCTGCCCGCCGTCGGCTCGCCCCTGGAGATCACCGAGATCGAGCTGCCCGCTCCCGGACCCGGCCAGGTCCGTGTCCGTCTCGCCGCCGCCGGTGTCTGCCACTCCGATCTGTCGCTGAGCAACGGCACGATGCGTGTGCCGGTCCCCGCCGTCCTCGGCCACGAGGGCGCCGGCACCGTCGTCGCCACCGGCGAGGGCGTCACCCATGTCGCCCCGGGCGACGCCGTCGTCCTCAACTGGGCTCCCTCCTGCGGCAGCTGCCCCGCCTGCGCGCGCGGCGAGGTGTGGCTGTGCGCCGAGGCGCTCACCGGCGCCGCCGGCCTCCACGCCCGCACCGTCGCGGGCACCGAGGTGCACCCGGGGCTGAACGTCGCCGCCTTCGCCGAGGAGACCGTCGTCGCCGCCTCCTGCGTGCTGCCGCTGCCGGAGGGCGTCCCGCTCACCGACGCCGCCCTGCTCGGCTGCGCCGTCCTCACCGGCTACGGTGCCGTCCACCACGCCGCGGCCGTCCGGCCCGGGGAGACCGTCGCCGTGTTCGGCGCCGGCGGGGTGGGCCTGGCCACGATGCAGGCCGCCCGGATCGCGGGCGCCGCGCAGATCGTCGCCGTCGACGTCTCCCCGGCCAAGGAGGAACTGGCGCGCGCCGCGGGCGCCACCGACTACGTGGTGGCCTCCGCGACCACGCCGCGTCAGATCCGCGCGCTGACCGGCGGGCAGGGCGTCGACGTCGCCGTGGAGTGCGTGGGCCGCGCCGTCTCCATCCGCGCCGCCTGGGAGTCCACCCGCCGCGGCGGCCGCACCACGGTGGTCGGCATCGGCGGCAAGGAGGAGCAGGTCACCTTCAACGCCCTGGAGATCTTCCACTGGGGCCGCACCCTCAGCGGCTGCGTCTACGGCAACTGCGACCCTGCCCGGGACCTGCCCGTGCTCGCCGAGCACGTTCGCGCGGGCCGCCTGGACCTGGGCATGCTGGTCACCGAGCGCATCGGCCTGGACGGCATCCCGGCCGCCTTCGAGAACATGACGGCCGGCAAGGGCGGCCGGTCCCTGGTGGTGTTCTGAGACCGGGTGCTGCGCGACAGGTCACGGCCCGCCCGGGCGGCTCAGCCCGAGGCGGGCCGCACGATCTGCCGGTACTGCTGCTCCAGTCCGTCCAGCAGTGCCCTCAGCCCGGTCTCGAACGCCCGCTCGTCGATCTTCTCCTGCTGCTCGGCCAGCAGATGCGCCTGGCCGAGGTGCGGATAGTCGGCCGGGTCGTAGGCGCCGGCGTCGTTCACGAAACCGCCGGCGAAGGAGCCGAGCGCGGACCCCATGACGAAGTAGCGCATCAGTGCGCCGATCGAGGTGGCCTGGGCCGGCGGCCAGCCGGCGTCGACCATCGCGCCGTACACGGCGTCGGCGAGGCGCAGCGCGGCGGGCCGGCGGCCGGGGCCGCGGGCGAGCACCGGCACGATGTTGGGGTGGTCGCGCAGGGCGGCCCGGTAGGAGACGGCCCAGTCGTGCAGCGCGGTCCGCCAGTCCCGGCCGTCCTCGAACATCGACAGATCCACCTGGGCGCTGACCGAGTCCGCGACCGCCTCGAGGATCTCGTCCTTGGTGCGGAAGTGGTTGTACAGCGACGGCCCGCTCACCCCCAGTTCGGCGGCGAGACGCCGGGTGGAGACGGCCGCGAGGCCCTCCGCGTCCACGAGATCCCGCGCCGCCTGGACGATGCGGTCGGTGCTGAGCAGGGGCTTGCGCGGTCGGGCCATGGCGCACATAGTAGGGCTGCGCGCAAAAACTAGCAGTGATAATTAAAATCTGTGACTTTCAAGATCTGGCATCGGTGGGGTGACGCGTGGTGAACCTGGAGCTGAGCGAGGAGCAGGAGGCGGTCCGGCAGCTGGCCCGGGACTTCGTCGAGCGCGAGATCACCCCGTACGCGGCCGCCTGGGACCGGGCCGAGGAGGTCGACCGCGGCATCGTCGAGAAGCTCGGCGAGGTCGGTTTCCTCGGCCTGACCATCGACGAGACCTACGGCGGCTCGGGCGGCGACCACCTCGCCTACTGCCTGGTCACCGAGGAACTGGGCCGCGGCGACTCCGCCGTGCGCGGCATCGTCTCCGTCTCCCTCGGCCTGGTCGCCAAGACGATCGCGACCTGGGGCAGCGAGGAGCAGAAGCGCACCTGGCTGCCGGGCCTGACCAGCGGGCAGTACGTCGGCTGCTTCGGGCTCACCGAGCCCGGCACCGGCTCCGACGCCGCCCACCTGACCACCCGGGCGGTGCGCGACGGCGACGACTACGTCGTCAACGGCACCAAGATGTTCATCACCAACGGGACCTGGGCCGACGTGGTGCTGCTCTTCGCCCGGTCCACCGACGCCCCCGGCCACCAGGGCATCTCCGCCTTCCTCGTCCCCACCGACACCCCCGGCCTGAGCCGCCGCACCATCCACGGCAAGCTGGGCCTGCGCGGCCAGGCGACCGCCGAGCTGGTCCTCGAGGACGTGCGCGTGCCCGCCTCCGCGATGCTCGGCCCCGAGGGCAAGGGCTTCTCGGTGGCCATGTCCGCCCTCGCCAAGGGGCGGATGTCGGTGGCCGCCGGCTGCGTCGGCATAGCCCAGGCCGCGCTGGACGCGGCCGTGAAGTACGCGGGGGAGCGCGAGCAGTTCGGCAAGAGCATCGCCCACCACCAGCTCGTCCAGGAGCTGATCAGCGACATCGCCGTGGACGTGGACGCCGCCCGCCTGCTGACCTGGCGGGTCGCCGACCTCATCGACCGCGGCGAGCCCTTCGCCGTGGAGTCCTCCAAGGCCAAGCTGTTCGCCTCCGAGGCCGCCGTGCGCGCCGCCCACAACGCCCTGCAGGTCCACGGCGGCTACGGCTACATCGACGAGTACCCGGCGGGCAAGCTGCTGCGCGACGCCCGTGTGATGACCCTCTACGAGGGCACCAGCCAGATCCAGAAGCTGGTCATCGGGCGGGCGCTGACGGGGGTCTCCGCCTTCTGATGTGGTGCCGGGGCGTGGGACGTCCGCCGGGGGTGCTCGCGGCTGAGTACCTGCTCCGCGCCTGAGTACCTCGGCTGAGTATCCCGGCGGATGCGGCGGCGGCCCGGGGTGCGGATGCTCGGCGCATGAACGACACACCGGTCAAGCAGCAGAGCACGGCCGCGTTCTACGGCCAGGCCGTCGCCTCCTTCGCCGTCGCCCTGGCCGCGACCGCCGTCGGCATCGCCCGCCTGAACGCCGACGCCTGGGTGCGGGCCTTCCTCGGCATCGCCGTGCTGTACCTGGTCACCTCGGCCTTCACCCTCGCCAAGGTGATCCGGGACCGCCAGGAGGCGGGACAGATCGTCCACCGCGTCGACCAGGCCCGTCTGGAGAAGCTGCTCGCGGAACACGACCCCTTCGAGAAGCTGTGACCCCCGTGCCCCGCGCCTGCCGGGGCCGGCCTAGGCAGGTGCGGCCGACGACCGGCCGGCGCCCCATCTCTAAGCGCCCGCTCACCGGCAGCGGTATGGTGGTGCTCCTGTCACCGGAAGGGGCGAGGGAGAACGATGAGTACGGCGGAGGACACGATCGGCGGCGACGCGGAACCGTGGGCCGAGGTCACCCCGGACGCGGCGCGCCGGCTGCTGGTCGCCGCCGTGGAGGCCTTCGCCGAGCGCGGCTACCATGCCACGACCACCCGCGACATCGCGAGCCGCGCCGGCATGAGCCCGGCCGCGCTCTACATCCACTACAAGACCAAGGAAGAGCTGCTCCACCGCATCAGCCGGCTCGGGCACGAGAAGGCCGTCGCCATCCTGCGCTCGGCGGCCCGGAGCGAGGGCAGCGCGGCCGAGCGGCTGGCGGAGGCCGTCCGCTCCTTCGTCCGCTGGCACGCCGGGCGGCGCACCACGGCACGCATCGTGCAGTACGAGCTCGACGCGCTCGGCCCCGAGGCCCGCTCCGAGATCGTCGCGCTGCGCCGCCAGTGCGACGCCGAGGTGCGCGGCATCATCGAGGACGGGGTGCGCGCGGGCGAGTTCGACGTGCTCGACGTGAAGGGCACGACGCTCGCCGTGCTCTCGTTGTGCATCGACGTGGCCCGCTGGTTCAACGTGAACGGCCCCCGCACACCCGACGAGGTCGGCGCGCTCTACGCCGACCTCGTGCTGCGGATGGTGGGCGCCGCCGAGAAGTAGCCGCGCCCGTCGAGGGCGGCAGTGCCCTTCGGAGGCAGCCGCGTCCGTCGGCGGCGGCCGCCTCCGTCGGAGGGAACCGTGCTCGTCCAAGGGCGCCGCGCCCGTCAGAGGTAGTAACGGGACACCGACTCCGCCACGCACACCGGCTTGTCGCCGCCCTCCCGCTCCACGGTGAAGGCGACCGTCACCTGCACCCCGCCGGGCACTTCCTCGACCTTGGTGATGGTGGCGGTGGCGCGCAGCCGGGAGCCGACCGGCACGGGGGAGGGGAAGCGCACCTTGTTGGTGCCGTAGTTGACCCCCATCTTCACGCCCTCGACCCGGATCAGCTGCGGCCCGAACAGCGGCAGCAGCGACAGGGTGAGGTAGCCGTGGGCGATGGTGGTGCCGAACGGGCCCGCCGCGGCCTTCTCGGGGTCCACGTGGATCCACTGGTGGTCGCCGGTCGCCTCCGCGAACAGGTCGATCCGCTTCTGGTCGATCTCCAGCCAGTCGGTGTACCCCAGCTGCTCGCCCACCGCCGCCTTCAGCTCGTCGGCGGACGTGAAGATCCTCGGCTCTGCCATGTGCCCGGCCCTTCGCTCGCGTGTCTAAGCAACTGCTTAGCATGGTCGGGCGGGGGGACGATGTCAACGGACCCGGCGCGGCGGGCCTGGGTAGGCTTGGCGGGGTGCCGCAGATTCCCGAGAGCATCCACGAGCTGACCGTCGGCCAGGTGTCCGCGCGCAGCGGCGCCGCCGTCTCCGCGCTGCACTTCTACGAGGCCAAGGGGCTGATAACCAGTCGGCGCACCCCGGGCAACCAGCGCCGCTACAGCCGGGACACGCTGCGTCGGGTCGCCTTCATCCGCGCCGCGCAGCGCGTGGGCATACCGCTCGCCACGATCCGCGAGGCACTGGCCGAACTGCCCGAGGAACGCACCCCGACCCGGGAGGACTGGGCCCGGCTCTCCGAGGCCTGGCGTGCCGAGCTGGACCAGCGCATCGCCCAGCTCAACCGGCTGCGCGACCACCTCACCGACTGCATCGGCTGCGGCTGCCTGTCCCTGGAGTCGTGCGTGCTGTCCAACCCCGACGACATCTTCGGCGCCCGCCGGACCGGCTCCCGCCTGTTGCTCGAGCGCAAGGACCGGACTCCGGCAAGGAAGGACCGGACGTCGCAACGGTAGGACCGGGTGCCCGAGCGGAAGGGCCGGGTGCCGGTGGACAAGGACCGGGCGACGCGGACGCCGCACCGCGGGCCCGGACGCCCGGGCGGACCACGGCGAGGGCGCGGGAGCCGACGGCGTGGCTCCGCCGGCTTCCGCGCCCTGCCCTGCCGTGGCCCGCCCGCGTCACTCGTACTCGGTGCCGCCCTTGCGGGTCAGATAGGCGGGGCTGACCGCCTTGGCGATGGCCCGGCCGCCGGTCACCGGACTGTGCCGCTCCACGACCGGCCGGATCACCACGCCCTCGCGCAGATGCAGCTCCCGCCCGGACACGGTCTCCCGGCCGTTCGCGTACGCGAGCACCGTGTGGATGTCGTACGGACCCTCGTACAGCCGCGGCACCAGCGGCAGTTCGCCGTCGAGCAGCCCGGCCGGGTCCAGCCAGCGCACCGTGCCGTCGATGTCCGCGGCGATGTCGAACACCGCGTACCCCACGGTGTCCCGGCGGGCGTCGGCGCCGTAGGTCAGGTCCTGCACCCCGTCCCCGTACACCTCGCCGAAGACGCCGACCCGGCGGGCGCCGAGCCGTTCGGTCAGCCGGGCCGCCGCCTCGGCCACGCCGTGCTGCCGTACCGCGCGCCAGTACAGATTGCGTGCGTCCTCCTTCAGCGCCAGCGACCGCGCGCCGAAACCCTTGGAGGAGACCTCGATGCGGCCGTCCTCGGCGTGGTGGGTGAGCAGGCAGGCCGAGCCGTGCACCTTCTCCGTCAGCACCACCGGTTCCCCGGGGGCGAAGACGTCCGGGTGGCGGCGGATGTTCTCGATCTCCAGCCAGGGCAGCAGGCCGGGCGCCGGCTCCACCTCGCCGCTCATCATCGGCGGCACCGGCGGCACCCACTTGGTGATGCCCAGCAGCTCGGCGAAGTCGGTCCTCTCGGCCGCCGCCCGGACCAGGTCGACGCCCGCGAGCGCCTTCGGCCGGCACACGATGCCCTGCGACAGCTCGCCGCGCAGCCGTACCGCCTTGACCCGGTTGGCGCGGGCGCCCGCGAGACGTCCGGTCAGCCCCAGCTCCTCGATCAGCTCGTCCGGCAGCACGGCCTGCTCGGGGATGTAGACGGCCGCGTCGCCGGTGCGGTAGGCGCCCTTGGCGACGACGGCGCGGTACAGGCCCACCTGGGCCAGCTCGAGGGCGTCGGCGTTCGGATGCTCGTGGACGGTCACGATCTCGGCGGTGACGCGCAGCGTCGACATCAGCGACTCCGGGGACAGTCGGAAGGTGTGAAGATCATGGCCATCACTGTCCGTGGCGGAAAACGGTGGAGCGAGCGGTTTTCGTCCTGCTACCGTCCCCGCGCGGCGCTGCTCGCGCTCCTCGCCCCACCGGTGCCGGCGCCGTGTGCGCCTGCGTCGTGGCGTGATGCCCCCCGTTCCCCCGTTCCCCCGTTGCTGAGGGGTGCGGCGCCCCGGCGCACCCCGTGCGTGCTCGGATCGTGTGCTCGGATCACGTGCTCAGACCGACACCAGCAGCCGCGCCCGCTGCGACTCGGCCAGTGCCTGCGGTGTGAGGATGTGCCGCGGGACCAGGATCCCGCAGCGGGTGCAGACCGGGCCGGAGGACGGCTCGTGCACCAGGCCGTGGCGCCACTCCAGCCGCGGACAGCCGCACACCGGGCAGGCCGAACCCGGTGGGCGCTCCAGCGCGGCGATCAGCCGGCGCAGCACCTCCGCCAGCGGCCCGGACGGGTGCACCGCGGGGTCGTCGCACCACAGGACGCCGAACCCGCCCCAGGTCATGCGGTGCCAGTCGTCCCTGCTGCCCGGCCGGCGCAGCCCGTCGTGCTTCTCCTGCCGGCGGCGCCGCGCGAACTGCTGCTCGTAGTCGAGCCAGACCGCACGTGCCTCCTCCAGTTCCTCGAGCGCCGCCACCAGCCGGGCCGGATCGGCGGACCGGTCCTCGGGACCGAAGCCCCAGTGGGTGCACAGGTGGTCCCAGGTGGCACGGTGGCCGTACGGGGCGAAGCGCTCGAGGCACTTGCGCAGTGAGTAGCGCCGCAGCGCCAGGTCGCACCGTGGGTCCCTCACCTGTCTCGCCAGACTGCGGAAACCGGCCATGGGTCAAGCACCTCCGTCACACCTGCACCTGTCCTGTGGTCACTTCGGCGGCGCGGTCCGGCCGCCGCACGCGACCGCCCGACGCACGTCGCCGCATAGACGTGCCGAGCCGCGATCCGGCTCCATCCGTTTTCCGATGGCCGCCATAACGACGGCGCCGTTGACCGCCCTGCCCGCCCCGGGGCCGCTGTCGGACATGTGACGCATGCTCATCTTCCAACCCGGGGATACCGGCGGTAACCTGCCGCCCCGTCCCCGTCGGGAGGAGCAGTCATGTCACGGCGCACCCCACGCAACGCGCTCGACGCAGTGAGAACTCCCCGCAGATTCACCGGGTTCCTGAAGACGGCCTCGGTATGCGCCCTCATAGCCGGACTTCTGTCACCGCTTTCCCCGGCGGCCGCCGCGGACGCCGCCCCGAAGGCCGCCGCCGAGGACCACTGCGGCGGCCGGTGCTCCGACATCCTGCCGCCCGGCGAGAACGGCAACGCCACCCTCGCCCAGATCCTGCTCCACCAGGCCTTCGGTACCCGCCCCGCGCACGCCGGAGACCAGCTCGGCCCGTACGCCGACCTCGCGTCCGGCTATCCCGCCCTCACCGACGAGAAGATCAACACCTTCTTCAACGACGCCTCGTTCGGCGTCCCCGCCGACCAGGTCGCCTCCACCGAGAAGCCCGCCGGGCGCGACGACGTCACCATCGTCCGCGACAAGAAGACCGGCGTACCGCACATCACGGGCACCACCCGCTACGGCACCGAGTTCGGCGCGGGCTGGGCCGCCGCCCAGGACCGGCTGTGGCTGATGGACCTCTTCCGGCACGTCGGACGCGGCCAGTTGACGTCCTTCGCGGGCGGGGCACCCGCCAACCAGGCCCTCGAGCAGCAGTTCTACCGCGTCGCCCCGTACACCGAGGACGAGCTGCAGGCCCAGATCGACCGGGCCGTCGCCACGAACGGCGAGCGCGGACAGCAGGCCCTCGCGGACGTGCAGGCCTACCTGGACGGCATCAACGCCTACATCGACGCCTCCGACTCCGGCCGCTACTTCCCCGGCGAGTACGTCCTGACCGGCCACAAGAACGCCCTCACCAACTCCGGGAAGATCGAGCACTTCAAGGCCACCGACCTGGTGGCACTGGCCTCCGTGGTCGGCGCGCTGTTCGGCGCCGGCGGGGGCGGCGAGGTGAACAACGCCCTGTCCCTGCTGGCCGCCCAGTCCAAGTACGGCGTCGAGGAGGGCACCAAGGTCTGGGAGTCCTTCCGGATGCGCAACGACCCCGAGGCCGTGCTGACCGTCCACGACGGGCAGAGCTTCCCCTACGCCGGCAAGCCGGACGACCCGCAGGGCATGGCGCTGCCCGACCCCGGCTCGGTCACCGAGGTGCCCCTGGTGTACGACCGCACCGGCAGCGCGAAGACCACCGCCGCGCAGGACGCGTCCGCCACGGCCACGAAGACCACCCTGTCCTCCGCCCGCCGCGGCATGTCCAACGCCCTCGTCGTCAGCGGCGCCCACACCGCCAGTGGCCACCCCGTCGCCGTGTTCGGGCCGCAGACCGGCTACTTCGCGCCCCAGCTGCTGATGCTTCAGGAGATCCAGGGCCCCGGCATCAGCGCCCGCGGCGCCTCCTTCGCCGGCCTGAGCATGTACGTCGAACTCGGCCGCGGCCAGGACTACGCGTGGAGCGCCACCACCTCCGGCCAGGACGTCATCGACACCTACGCCGTCGAGCTGTGCCAGGACGACCATCACTACCTGTACCACGGCACCTGCACGGCCATGGACCAGGTCGAGCGGACCAACTCCTGGAAGCCCACGGTCGCCGACGGCACGGCCGCCGGCTCCTACACGATGCGCGTGTGGCGCACCAAGTACGGCCCCGTGCAGTACCGGGCCACCGT
Organism: Streptomyces thermoviolaceus; assembly: GCF_045209695.1. NCBI lineage: Bacteria > Bacillati > Actinomycetota > Actinomycetes > Kitasatosporales > Streptomycetaceae > Streptomyces > Streptomyces thermoviolaceus. The sequence goes on from NZ_CP109280.1 coordinate 4,956,451, forward strand.
CGGCGGCAAGAAGGTCGCCTACACCACCCTGCGCTCCTCCTACCTGCACGAGACCGACTCGATCATCGGCTTCCAGATGCTCAACGACCCCGGTTTCGTCAAGGGCCCGGAGGACTTCCAGAAGGCCGCCCGGCACATCAACTTCACGTTCAACTGGTTCTACGCCGACGCGCAGCACACCGCGTACTACAACAGCGGCGACAACCCGGTCCGGGCGGACGACGTGGACGCCGAGTTCCCGGTGTGGGCCGAGCCGGCGTACGAGTGGCGCGGCTGGGACCCGGCCACGAACACCGCCGACTACACCCCGCCCTCCGCCCACCCGCAGTCCGTCGACCAGGACTACTACATCTCCTGGAACAACAAGCAGGCCGAGGACTACGCCGCCGCGCCCTGGGGCGAGGGCTCGGTGCACCGCGGCGACCTGCTGGACGACCGGGTGAGCAAGCTCGTCGCGGCCGGCGGCGTCACCCGCGCCTCGCTCACCCGGGCCATGGCGGACGCGGCCGTGACCGACCTGCGCGCCGAGGACGTGCTGCCGAAGCTGCTGAAGGTCATCGGCACCGCACCGGTCACCGACCCCGCGGCCGCCGAGGCCGTGCACACCCTGGACGCCTGGGTGTCCGCGGGCGGCAAACGCGCCGAGACCTCGGCGGGCTCCGAGAAGTACGCGCACGCCGACGCGATCCGCATCATGGACGCCTGGTGGCCGCTGCTCGTCGAGGCCGAGTTCGCACCCGGCCTGGGCACCGAGCTGTACGACGCCATGACCGCGAACCTGACCGTGGACGAGGCGCCCTCCGCCGGGCACGGGCCGACCGGCTCGCATGCCGGCAGCGCCTTCCAGTACGGCTGGTGGAGCTACGTCGACAAGGACATCCGGGCGGTGCTCGGCGAACCGGTCCGCGGCCCGCTGGCACGGACCTACTGCGGCGACGGCGACCTGAGCGCCTGCCGGGACGTGCTGCTGACCACCCTGAAGCAGGCGGCCGGGAAGACCGCGGCCGAGGTCTACCCCGGTGACGACCAGTGCGCGGCGGGCGACCAGTGGTGCGCCGACTCCGTCGTCCAGCGTCCCCTGGGCGGCATCGAGCACGACAGGATCAGCTGGCAGAACCGGCCCACCTACCAGCAGGTGGTGGAGTTCACCTCCCACCGGTGACCCACCGCGGCGGCGGGCCGCTCCCGCGGATCCGCCGCCGCACCGCCGGCCTCGGTCACGTGTAGAGCAGGTAGTGCCGCCGCACCCGGCGGAACGCCGCCAGCTCCTCCTGCCACGCGCCCACCACCTCGTCGGTGCCGGCCCCTGCGTCGATCATGGTGCGCACCCGGTCGGAGCCGGTGAGCTTGTCGATCCAGTCGTCCGAGCGCCAGGCGAACCCGCTCCACACCTGCTTGGCCGTCACCAGCAGCGCGATGCCCGTGCGCACCGGGTCGAAGGCGTCCCGGTCGTGGACGTGGAGCTGCACCCCGCCGACGGTCGTGCCCGCGAACTTGGAGAAGGTGGGCGCGAAGTACGCCTCGCGGAACCGTACCCCGGGCAGGTCCAGCGCGTTGACCGCCTCCGCCCAGCGGGCGTCGACGCCCTCGGCGCCGAGCAGTTCGAACGGCCGGGTGGTGCCGCGGCCCTCGGAGAGATTGGTGCCCTCGAACAGACAGGTCCCGGAGTACACCAGAGCCGTGTCCGGGGTGGGCATGTTGGGGCTCGGCGGCACCCACGGCAGACCGGTCGCGTCGTAGTGGTCGCTGCGCCGCCAGCCGGTCATCGTCACCGTCCGGAGCGGCACCGGCCGGGACAGGAACTCGCCGTTGAACAGCCGCGCCAGCTCCGCGACCGTCATCCCGTGCGCCTGCGCGATCGGCTGCCGTCCCACGAAGGTGGCGAACTCCTCGTGCAGCACCGGCCCGAGGGCCTGACGCCCGGTCACCGGGTTGGGCCGGTCCAGTACCACGAACCGCTTGCCGGCCAGCGCGGCGGCCTCCATGCAGTCGTACAGCGTCCAGATGTACGTGTAGAAGCGGGCGCCCACGTCCTGGATGTCGAAGACGACCGTGTCCACCCCGGACTCGGTGAACACGTCGGCGAGCGCCTGTCCGCTGATCTGATAGGTGTCGTACACCGGCAGCCCGGTGGCCGGGTCCTCGGTGCGACCCTCGGAGCCGCCCGCCTGCGCGGTGCCGCGGAAGCCGTGCTCGGGACCGAAGACGGCGACCAGGTCCACCCGGCGGTCGGCGTGCATCACGTCCACGATGTGGCGCACGTCCCGGGTGACGCCGGTCGGATTGGTGACGACGCCGACCCGCTGCCCGTCGAGCAGCGCGTAACCGTCGGCCGCCAGACGTTCGAAGCCGGTGCGCACCGTCCGGCCGTGCCCCTGCGGGGCCGCCTCGGCCTGCGCGGCGGGCACGGTGGAGGCCGCGACCGCGGCGGTGGTGGCGAGCAGGCTCCGTCTGGACAGCTTCATGCGGTGACCTCCGATGTCCCGGCACGGGTCGATGGTCACGCACGCTAGCGCGCGCCCCGCCCGGCTGGGAACGCACCGGTGGTACCGCCTGAGGTCCACACCGGTGGCGACCGGGGCCCTGCCGCACCCTTCCCGCGCAACATACCGACCGGTTAGTGTGTCGCGGCGGAGCCGCTGTGCGACGCGTCGCACACCGAGGTCGAGGGAGGCGCAACGTGGAAGCCGTGCAGGGAGCGGGGGTCGTCGTCACGGGAGCCGGAGGCGGCATCGGGGCCGCGCTGGCCCGCCGGTTCGCCGCCGAGGGAGCCCGGGTGGTCGTCAACGACCTGGACGCGGACAAGGCGCGGGCCGTGGCCGAGGAGACCGGCGGCATCGCACTGCCCGGCGACGCCTCCGCGATCGTCCCCGAGGCCCGGGACGCCCTCGGCGGCACCGTCGACATCTGGTGCGCCAACGCCGGTGTCGGCACCGGGGGTTCCGAGGCGGCCGACGAGGACGAGTGGGAGCGCGCCTGGGACGTCAACGTCATGGCGCACGTCCGCGCCGCCCGGGCCCTGCTGCCGGACTGGCTGGACCGCGGCAGCGGCCGGTTCGTCGCCACCGTCTCCGCCGCCGGACTGCTCACCATGATCGGCGCCGCCCCGTACAGCGTCACCAAGCACGGCGCCTACGCCTTCGCCGAATGGCTCTCGCTCACCTACCGCCACCGCGGGATCAAGGTGCACGCGATCTGCCCGCAGGGGGTGCGCACCGACATGCTGGACGCCTCGGGCAGCGCCGGCGACCTGGTGCTCAAGCCCACCGCGATCGAGCCGGAGGACGTCGCCGACGCCCTGTTCAAGGGCATCGCCGAGGACCGCTTCCTGATCCTGCCGCACCCGGAGGTGGCCGGCTTCTACCAGGCCCGCGCCGCCGACCCCGAACGCTGGCTGACCACCATGAACCGGCTCCAGCGGACGTGGGAGGACATCCGGTGACCGCCTCCCGCTACGCCGCCAAGCCCTGGCTGTCCCTGCTCACCGACGCCCAGCGCGCCCCGGTCGACCCGGAGGACTCCCTGGTGCACGCCCTGCACCGGGTGACCGCCGAGACCCCGGACCGCACCTTCCTCGCCTACTTCGACGCCCGCCTCACCTACCGCGAGATGGACACGCTCAGCGACTCGGTCGCCGGCCACCTGGCCGCCCGCGGCATCGTCCGCGGCGACCGGGTCGCGGTCATGCTGCAGAACTCCCCGCACTTCGTGCTCGCCGTCCTCGGCGCCTGGAAGGCCGGCGCCAGCGTCGTGCCCGTCAACCCGATGTACAAGTCGGCCGAGGTCTCCCACGTCCTGCGGGACTCCGAGGCGGCCGCGCTGATCTGCTCCGACCGCGCCTGGCAGGAGTATCTGCGCGACACCGCCGCCGGCACCCCGGTACGGGTGGTGCTCACCGCGAGCGAGCGGGACTTCCAGACCCGCGACGACGCCCGCGTCCTCGCCTTCGAGCGGCTCGCTCCGGCCGCGGACGCCGACGACCTGACCGCCGTCGCCCGCGCGGGCCTGCCCGCCCCGCAGGACCGCACGCCCGCCTCCGGCGACATCGCGCTGATCAGCTACACCTCGGGCACCAGCGGCACCCCCAAGGGCGCCACCAACACCCACCGGAACCTCATGTACAACGCCGAACGGCAGCGCACCAGTCTCGGCCTGCCGCCGGCACCGGTGTACTTCGCGCTGGCGCCGCTGTTCCACATCACCGGCATCGTCTGCCAGTTCGGCGCCTGCCTGACCAGCGGCGGCACTCTGGTGCTGGCGTACCGCTTCGAGGCCGGGGTGGTGCTGGAGGCGTTCGCCGAGCACCGGCCGCACTACACCGTGGGCCCCGCGACCGCGTTCATGGCGCTGGCCGCACACCCCTCGGCACGCCCGGACCACTTCTCCTCCTTCCACGTCATCTCCTCCGGCGGCGCCCCGCTTCCGCCCGCCCTCGTGGAGTCGTTCCGGGACCGTTTCGGGCCGTACATCCGCAACGGCTACGGCCTCACCGAGTGCACCGCGCCCTGCGCCTCCGTCCCGCCCGGCCGTGAGGCGCCCGTCGACCCGGTCTCCGGGACGCTCGCGGTGGGCGTGCCCGGACCCGACACGGTGGTCAGGATCGTCGGCGACGACGGCCGGGAGGTCCCCTTCGGCGAGCCGGGCGAGATCGTCGTCAGCGGCCCGCAGGTCGTGCCCGGCTACTGGCGGCGGCCCGAGGCCACCGCCGACACCTTCCCCGGCGGCGAGCTGCGCACCGGAGACATCGGGTTCATGGACGCACAGGGCTGGCTCTACGTCGTGGACCGCAAGAAGGACATGATCAACGCCTCCGGCTTCAAGGTCTGGCCGCGCGAGGTGGAGGACGTCCTCTACACCCATCCCGCGGTGCGCGAGGCCGCCGTCGTCGGCGTCCCCGACGGCTACCGCGGTGAGACCGTGAAGGCCTTCGTCAGCCTGCGTCCGGGCGTCCGGGCGGACCCGGCCGAGCTCGCCGCGTACTGCAAGGAGAGACTGGCCGCGTACAAGTATCCGCGGCAGGTGGAGATCCTGCCGGAACTGCCGAAGACGGCGAGTGGGAAGATCCTGCGGCGGGAACTGCGTTCCCGCACGCGAGACAGTCAGTGAACGACGAGGAAAGGCGGGTGGCGCCAGTGCCCAGGACCACGGACAAAGACGGCACCCCCGTGCCCCAGCGGCTCCTGGCCGCCGCCACCCGGCTCTTCGCCGAGCAGGGCTACGACCGCACCTCGGTGCAGGAGATCGTCGAGGCCGCGGGGGTCACCAAGGGCGCGCTCTACCACTACTTCGGGTCCAAGGAGGACCTGCTGCACGAGGTGTACGCCCGGGTGCTGCGGGTCCAGCAGGAGCGGCTCGATCACTTCGCCGCCCTGGACGCCCCGGTGGAGCAGCGGCTGCGGGACGCGGCGGCGGACGTGGTGGTGACCACCATCGAGAACCTGGACGACGCCGCGATCTTCTTCCGCTCCATGCACCACCTCAGCCCGGAGAAGAACAAGCAGGTGCGTGCCGAACGCCGGCGCTACCACGAACGCTTCCGCGCGCTCATCGAGGAGGGCCAGCGGCAGGGCGTGTTCTCCACCGCGACCCCGGCCGACCTGGTGGTCGACTACCACTTCGGTTCCGTCCACCACCTGTCCACCTGGTACCGCCCCGACGGCCCGCTCAGCCCGCAGCAGGTCGCCGACCACCTGGCCGATCTGCTGATGCGGGCGCTGCGGCCGTGAGGTGACGTGACGCGACGGGGCGGCGCCGTCGGGCGTGTCCCCGCCGCGTCCGCCGGGCGCACCGGGCGTATGTGCGTGGGGCGGGTCACTGCCCGCCCCACCCCGCCCTCACAGGTACTTCTTCAACTCCCGCCGGGCCAGCGACCGCTGGTGGACCTCGTCCGGTCCGTCGGCGAGCATCAGGGTGCGGGCTCCCGCGTACAGTTCGGCCAGCGGAAAGTCCTGGCTGACGCCGCCCGCCCCGTGGAGCTGGATCGCCCGGTCCAGGATGTCCACCACCGCGCGCGGTGTGGCGATCTTGATGGCCTGGATCTCGGTGTGCGCCCCCTTGTTGCCGACGGTGTCCATCAGCCACGCGGTCTTCAGCACCAGCAGCCGCAGCTGCTCCACCGTCACCCGGGCGTCGGCGATCCAGTTCCTGATCACGCCCTGCTGGGCCAGCGGCTTGCCGAAGGCGGTCCGCGACACCGCGCGCCGGCACATCAGCTCGATGGCCCGCTCGGCCATGCCGATCAGGCGCATGCAGTGGTGGATACGGCCCGGCCCGAGCCGCGCCTGGGCGATGGCGAAGCCGCCGCCCTCCTCGCCGATCAGGTTCGACACCGGCACGCGCACCTGGTCGAAGACCACTTCGGCGTGACCGCCGTGGTAGTGGTCCTCGTAGCCGAAGACCCGCATCGCCCGCTCGACCCTGACCCCCGGGGTGTCCCGCGGCACCAGCACCATCGACTGCTGACGGCGGATGTCCGGCCCGTCCGGGTCGGTCTTGCCCATCACGATGAAGATCGTGCAGTCGGGATGCATCGCGCCGGAGATGTACCACTTGCGGCCGGTGATGACGTACTCGTCGCCGTCCCGTTCGATGCGCGTGGTGATGTTGGTGGCGTCCGAGGAGGCCACCTCCGGCTCGGTCATCGCGAAGGCCGAACGGATCTCACCGGCCAGCAGCGGCTCCAGCCACTGTTTCTTCTGCGCCTCGTTGCCGAACTGGGCCAGCACCTCCATGTTCCCGGTGTCCGGGGCCGCGCAGTTGGTGACGGTGGGCGCGAGCTGCGGGGACCGGCCGGTGATCTCGGCGAGCGGCGCGTACTGCAGGTTCGTCAGCCCGGCCCCGTACTCGGCGTCCGGCAGGAACAGGTTCCACAGGCCCTGCCGGCGTGCCTCGGCCTTCAGCTCCTCCACCACCGGCGGGGTCTCCCACGGCGAGGCGAGCCGCGCCCGCTGCTCGTGCACCACCTGCTCGGCGGGGTAGACGTACTCGTCCATGAAGGCGAGCAGCCGGGCGCGCAGCTCCTCGGTGCGCGCGTCGAACGCGAAGTCCATGCGGAATCAGCCCTCCTGGAGGCCTTCGTGCAGGGTGGTCAGGCCGTGCCGGATGAAGACGGGCACGAGGTCGCCGATGCGGTCGAAACCGCGGCCGACGGTCCGGCCGAGCGTCCAGCGGTAGTGGATGCCCTCCAGGATCACCGCCAGCTTGAACCAGGCGAACGCCGTGTACCAGGCCAGCCCGGTCACGTCCCGGCCCGAGCGGGCCGCGTACCGCTCCGCCAGCTCGGCCGGGGAGGGGTGTCCGGGAGCCTCGGCGGTGGTGGACACCGGCGAGCCGGGCAGCCCCAGCGGCGTGCTGTACATCACCAGCAGACCGAGATCGGTCAGCGGATCGCCGAGCGTGGACATCTCCCAGTCGAGCACCGCCGTGATCCGGTCGTCGTCCCCGAGCAGGACGTTGTCCAGGCGGTAGTCCCCGTGCACCACGGCCGGCGCGGGGGAGACGGGCAGATGCCGGCCCAGGGCCGCGTGCAGCTCGTCGATCCCCTCCAGCTCGCGGTTGCGGGAGGCGTCCAGCTGTTTGCCCCAGCGCCGCAGCTGCCGGTCCAGGAAACCCTCGGGCCGCCCGAAGTCCGCGAGGCCCACCTCGGCGGGGTCCACCGCGTGCAGCTCCACCAGCGTGTCCACCAGCGACAGCACCGCGTCGCGGGTGCGCTCAGGACCGAGCGGGGCGAGCTGCTCGGCGGTGCGGTACGGCGTGCCCTCGACGAAGTCCATGACGTAGAACGGCGCCCCGAGCACCTCCTCGTCCTCGCACAGCAGCACCGGCGAGGGCACCGGCACCCGCGTCGGGTGCAGCGCGCTGATCACCCGGTGCTCGCGCCGCATGTCGTGCGCGGTGGCCAGCACATGGCCGAGCGGAGGCCGCCGCACCACCCACCGGGAGACGCCGTCCGAGACCGCGTAGGTCAGGTTCGACCGCCCGCCCTCGACGAGCCGGCCCGTCAGGGGTCCCTGCACCAGGCCGGGCCGCTCGCGGTCGAGCAGTCCGCGCAGACGGTCGAGATCGAGACCGGGCGGGTGATCGGCGCTCATGCACGCTCCCAGGGACGTGACGACATCATCGGCGACCATCATGCTGACTAGTCGGTATGTCGTCCAGTGCGCGGACCGAACGTGATCGGGGACACGGGGGACGTGGGGGAGACGGGGGATACAGGGGATACGGGGGCACGAAGGGCGCGCGGGGTACGAGGGGGCACGAAGACACAAGTGACCCGACGGTACGAGTGACCCGACGGTACGAGTGACCCCGGGGACGAGAGCAGCAAGAGGGCGCACAGGTAATCCCCGTAGGCGACCGGCACGAGGGGACGCGAGGGCTCGAGAAGGCGACCGGCGGCTCGCGGCCTCGCCCTCACACCACCAGCGCCGCCGCGCACACCGCCAGGGCCACCGTGCACAGGGCCGCCGCCGTGGCCGCCCGCGGTGCGAGGGCCGGCGCGACGGCGGAGGAGCCCAGGCGGCGGGTCCGCGCCCGGGCGAGCAGCATCAGACCCAGCCAGCAGGAGCAGCACAGGGCGCAGACGGTCAGGCCCGCCGGTGTCGTCCCGTCGTGCAGCGCCGTCCGCGCGCCGAGCACGGCCGCGACCGTGCCGGACAGGGCGGTCCGCCGCCAGGCGAGCCGGGTCCGCTCCGGCTGCAGCCCCGGATCGCGCGGCGGGCCCACGCCCTTGCCGCCGGTGCCGTCCGCGCCGTCGTCCCGGCCTGCGGTGCCGTCCGCGCTCTCGTCCCGGCCTGCGGTGCCGTCCGCGCCGTCGTCCCGGCCTGCGGTGCCGTCCGCGCTCTCGTCCCGGCCTGCGGTGCCGTCCGCGCCGTCGTCCCGGCCTGCGGTGCCGTCCGCGCTCTCGTCCCGGCCTGCGGTGCCGTCCGCGCCGTCGTCCCGGCCTGCGGTGCCGTCCGCGCTCTCGTCCCGGCCTGCGGTGCCGTCCGCGCCGTCGTCCCGGCCTGCGGTGCCGTCCGCGCTCTCGTCCCGGCCTGCGGTGCCGTCCGCGCCCTCGTCCCGGCCTGCGGTGCCGCCCGCACCCGGCCCGTGCGCCCCGCTCATCCGGCCCAGCCGGCGAGGACGACCACGACCATCGTGACGGCCACCACCGCGATCACCAGGCTCAGCACGGCCGGGAAGCGGGACGCCGGCAGATCCTCTCCGCGGCGCATCGCCCGCTCGCACCGCACCCAGTGGTCGACCGCCCGCAGCGCACACACGACCCCGGCCGCGAGCAGTGCCAGCGCCAGGCCGGCCCGCCAGGGCCGGGGCAGGTCCGGCAGGAACTGGTCCACCGCGAACCCGCCGCCGATCAGCGCGAGCGCGGTGCGCAGCCAGGCCAGGAAGGTGCGCTCGTTGGCGAGCGAGAACCGGTAGTCCGGGGTGCTGCCCTCCGCCCTGACGGCCTCGGGAGCGAACCACAACCGGACGTTCCGTACGACGCGCATCACGCCACGGACCTTACCGGCGCGGGCCCCGCCCGGTTCCCGGATCGGACGCGGCGGCGCGGGTCCCTTCCCGCCGTGAGGGCGCGCCGGGTACGCGCCTGCTCTGCGCCGCTTCCTCGGTACGCGCCTGCTCTGCGCCGCTTTCTCGCTCGCCCGGCCACCGCGCCGGGCTTCGCCTCATCCCGCCGCCCGATACGCCCGCAGCCGCTCGTAGGCCGCCAGTCCGTCCGGCACCCACTCCCACTCCGTGAGCCGGCGCTCCACCTCCTCCTCGGGCAGGAAGGCGTGCCAGGCCACCTCCTCCACCTGCGGGTGCACCGGCAGGTCGCAGCGGACCTGGTACACCGCCGACCACCAGCTGCGGCCGGGCCCGTCGTCGTACAGGAAGGTGAACAGGTGCTCGGGCCGGGGCAGCCCCGTGACGCCCAGTTCCTCCTCGGCCTCGCGCAGAGCCGCCTCGTCGTAGCTCTCGCCGGCCCCGACGACCCCGCCGACGAACATGTCGTACAGCGAGGGAAAGACCAGCTTCGTCGCCGTCCGGCGGTGCACGAAGACCCGGCCGGCGGCGTCCCGGGCCTGGACGAAGACGCAGCGGTGGCGCAGCCCCTTGGCGTAGGCCTCGCCGCGCGGGGCCTGTCCGACGACGCGGTCCTGTTCGTCGACGATGTCGATGATCTCGTCTGCAGCGCTCATGCCGGCCATCCAAGCAGGCGGGGCCCGGCCCTCGGGGCGGCGGGCGGGCGCCGCGGTGCCGGACTCAGCGCCGCTGCAGGTCGGGCTCCTGCCGCGGGACCGCCGTGCCGCAGGGCAGGGCCGGATGCAGCCCGAGCAGCACGATGCCCGCGACGATCGCCGCCAGGCCCGCCGCCTCCCCGGTCAGCGCGCCGACGTCGGTGTGCAGCCGGTCGCCGAGGAAGCCCACCCCGCAGGCGATCCCGGCCAGCGGCTCGGCCGCGGTGAGCGCGGGCAGCGACATGCGCAGCGGTGCCGTCTCGAAGGCGCTCTGCACCAGGATCAGCCCGGCGAACCCGAGGACCACCAGGGCGTACGGCTGCCAGGCGGCGAACAGCTCTCCCCAGCCGCCCGCGGCGAACCGTTCCCCGCTCACCCGGGTCAGCGCGTCCTGCACCCCGTACAGCAGCCCCGCGGCCAGCGCCAGCAGTGCAGGCCCCCAGCTGAGCCGGGACCGCTTGGCCAGCGTGGTCAGCAGCAGGGCCGCGCCCACCACGGCACCGAGGATCAGCCAGTGCCGCAACGGATCGGTGACCGCGTGGCCCGCGCGGGGCCGCCCGGCCAGCAGGAACGCCGTCACCCCGCCCGCCAGCAGCACCAGTCCCAGCCAGCCCTGCCGGCCCAGCGGCCGGCGGGTCTGCCGCCGCGACAGCACCAGCGCGAACAGCAGGTTCGTCGCCAGCAGCGGCTCCACCAGCGAGATCTCACCCCGGCCCAGCGCCAGCGCGCCCAGCACCATGCCGACGATCATCAGACCGAGTCCGCCCAGCCAGCGGGGCACCTTCACCAGGTCCAGCAGCAGCCGCGGGGAGAGATAGTCGCCGAGCGGCGCCTGCTGGGCGGCGTTCTGCTGGAGGACGAAACCGAAGCCGAGGCAGCATGCGGCACTCACGGCGAGGATCAGAACCACTACCGACACGCTGCGTACCTCGCTCGTCCGGCCGGGTCACGGGGTCGTAATCGCCGACTGTAGCGCCCCGGGGCGCCCCCTGCCGCCTCGCCGGCAGGAGACCGGGCACACTGCGGGGCCTTCACGCCCGCGCGGGCGCGCCGTGTCGGCGGGCGCCCGTACGCCGTACGCTCCGGCGGTGCATGCGGTTCATCGACGCGCCGGCGGCGTACGCCGTCCGGGTCGGGTCGCGCTCGGATCGAGGCCGAGCCTGGCAACGCCGTGCAGAGATCGGACGCGGTCACAGGCTGGGGCGAGCGTGCATGCCGTCCGGGAGCTGAAGGAACAGGGCGTGATCGGTGTCCTACCGGCCAAGGGGACGCACGTCCCGCGCAAGCCGCAGTGAGCAAGCCGCAACGACGCGTGTCGCAGTGAGACGAGAAGACCCCGCCTGCCGGTGCATGGCAGGCGGGGTCCGGTGAGGCGGGGCCGGCGGGCCGGCTGAGTGCCGAGCGACCGGGGGGCGTGCTCTAGATGATCAGCGACAGCACGAACACCAGAGCCCCCGCCACCACCGACAGGATCGTCTCCATCAGGGACCAGGTCTTGACCGTCTGGCCGACGTCCAGCCCGAAGTACTCCTTCACCAGCCAGAAACCGGCGTCGTTGACGTGGCTGAAGAACAGCGAGCCGGCGCCGATCGCCAGGACCAGCAGGGCGGTGTGGGTGGTCGACATGTCGGCGGCCAGCGGGGCGACCAGACCGGCCGCGGAGACGGTGGCCACGGTCGCCGAACCGGTCGCGAGGCGGATCACCACCGCGATCATCCAGGCGAGCAGGATGGCCGAGATCGACCAGTCCTTGGATATGTCCAGGATCATCTGGCCGACGCCGCAGTCGATCAGCGTCTGCTTGAAGCCGCCGCCGGCGCCGACGATGAGCATGATGCCCGCGATGGGCATCAGGCCCTTGTCGACGGTGGCGTTGATCCGCTCCTTGGAGAAGCCGGCCGGCAGGCCGAGGGTGAAGATGCCCACGATCACGGCGGCCAGCAGCGCGAACAGCGGGGAGCCGATGACGTCGAAGACCCGCTGGGTCACGTCTGCGGGGTCGTCGACGGCGATGTCCACCAGCGCCTTGGCCAGCATCAGCACCACCGGCAGCAGCACGGTGGCCAGCGTCGCGCCGAAGCTCGGGCGGCGCTCGAGGTCGTCCGAGGCGCGCTGCGGGATCATGCGGTCCGGGGCCTGGACGTCCACCCAGCGGCTGGCGACCTTGGAGAACAGCGGACCGGCGACGATCACGGAGGGGACGGCGACCAGCAGGCCGAGCGCCAGCGTCACGCCGAGGTTGGCCTTGACCGCGTCGATCGCGACCAGCGGACCGGGGTGCGGCGGGATCAGGCCGTGCATCACGGACAGACCGGCCAGCGCCGGGATGCCGATGCGCATCAGCGAGTAGTTGCCGCGCTTGGCGACCATCAGCACCACCGGGATCAGCAGCACGATGCCGATCTCGAAGAACAGCGGCAGTCCGACCACCGAGGCGATCAGCACCATCGCCCACGGCATCGCCCGGCCTCGGGCCTTCGCCAGGATCGTGTCCACGATCTGGTCGGCGCCGCCGGAGTCCGCGAGCAGTTTGCCCAGGATCGCGCCGAGCGCGATCAGCACGCCGACGCTCGCGACCGTCGAACCGAGGCCGTCGGTGAAGCTGGTGATCGCCTTGTCCAGCGGGGCCCCGGCCACGGCGCCGAGCACCAGGGCGCCGACGGTCAGGGACAGGAAGGCGTGCAGCTTGAACTTGGTGATGAGCAGGACGATGACGGCGATGCCCACGAGGACGGCAATGCCCAGCTGAGCGTGTCCGGCCGAGGTGATCGGCGGGGGTGCGTCCGCTGCCAGCATCTCGACGCTGAGTCTGGTCACGGGGGTTCCCTTGCAGGTGAAGAGGGATGGGGAGAAAAGCGGTGCCGCGATCGGCGACCGCGGGGTAAGACGCCGGGGATCACGACGGCCGGGCCTCGGCGGACTGCGTGGCGCCGTCGAGGCCCGCCAGCGCGGCCACGGCGCGCTCGGTGATCTCCTCGGGCGTGCCCGAGACGTCCACCTCGACGCCGCGTTCGTCCGCCTGCAACGGCTGGAGCGTGGCGAACTGGGAGTCCAGCAGCGCCGTCGGCATGAAGTGCCCCTGACGCTGTGCCATCCGGCTCGCGATCAGCTCCCGGGAGCCCGTGAGGTGGACGAAGACGATCCCGGGGGCCGCGGCCCGCAGCCGGTCCCGGTACACGCGCTTGAGCGCCGAGCAGCTCACCGCACCGCCGAGCCCGGTCCGTCCGCGGGCCCAGGCACCGATGGCGTCCAGCCAGGGCCATCGGTCGTCGTCGTCGAGCGGGATCCCGGCCGACATCTTGTCGATGTTGGCCTGCGGATGGAAGTCGTCTCCCTCGGCGTACGGGACGCCGAGCCGGTCCGCGAGCAGGGGACCGATGGTGGTCTTGCCCGTGCCGGCGACGCCCATCACCACGACGACGTGGGGGGTGCGCATCACTGCCTCGCTGTCTTCCTCGACGTGGGACGCCGCCACTCGGCGTCCGCCACACTGAAACCTATTAGGTATGACGAATTCAAGAGAATGTGACATACAAGTCTGACTTTTTTGCAGCGTGATCCACACCGTACGCTGAGTGCATGAGCACACCGGGCCGGGGGCTGCACGGCCATGTACTGGACACCCTTGGTCCCGCCATCACCGCGGGTGAATACCCTCCGGGCAGCGTCCTGCGCACCGACGAGCTGGCGCAGCGTTTCGACGTCTCACGCTCCGTGATGCGCGAGGCGGTACGGGTGCTGGAGTCCATGCACCTGGTCGCCTCCCGCCGTCGCGTCGGCGTGATCGTCCAGCCGGCGTCGGAGTGGAACGTCTACGATCCCCAGGTCATCCGCTGGCGTCTGGCCGGGGCCGACCGTCCGCGCCAGCTGCGGTCGTTGACCGTGCTGCGCTCGGCCGTCGAGCCGGTCGCGGCCGGACTGGCGGCGCGGCACGCCACACCCGAGCAGTGTTCGGAGCTGACCGAGCGCGCGCTCGGGATGGTCGCCAACTCGCGCGGGCACCGGCTGGAGCAGTACCTCGTCCACGACGTCGCCTTCCACCGGGTGATCCTCAACGCGTCCGGCAACGAGATGTTCGCGCGCCTCGGCGACGTGGTCGCCGAGGTGCTGGCCGGCCGCACCCACCACGAGGTGATGTTCGAGGACCCCGACCCGGCCGCCGTCACCCTGCATGTGCGGGTCGCCGAGGCCGTCCGCGAGGGCGACGCCGCCCGCGCCGAGAAACTCACCCGCGAGATCACCGAGGGTGCACTGCAGGAACTGGACATCCTGGCGCCGTAGGCGGGCGGACGGGCACCTCGCTCGGGCGGAGCTCCGCTCGGGGCTCGGGGTGGGAGCCCTGCTCGGGCGTTCGAGCAGGAACGAAGCCCTACTCGGGCAGGAAGTCGCCGTCCACGTACACCCACGCCCCGTCCACCCGCTCGAAGCGGCTGCGCTCGTGCAGCACTCCGCCCCGGTAGGACGCCCGGAAGGTCACCGTCCCGGTGGTGTGGAAGGCCGACCCGCCGGTGGCGTCGAGGATCTCCAGGCCCGTCCACCGCATCCGCGGGTCCAGGTCCAGCCGGGCGGGCCGGGTCCGCGGATGCCAGGTGCGCCGCAGATACTCCGCGTCCTGACGCACGAAGGCGCTGTACCGCGACCGCATCAGCGCCTCGGCGGTCGGCGCGGCGGCGTCGCCGCGGTGGAAGCGGCCGCAGCAGTCCTGGTACGGCTCGGGCAGCCCGCACGGGCAGGAACGGGGAGTCATGCCCCTCATTCTGCCTGCGCCCGCCCACCTCGCCCGCACCCGGGCGCGGCCGACCGCCGTCGCCGTCGGACCGCAGCCCGGCCTCCTCGCCCCGTACCTTCGTCGCCCGCGCGGCCCGCAGCGGTGCGAGGCACAGTGGAGAGGTGGCAGTGTCCCCACGCAGGCCGAGGGGAGAGCGGCGATGACGCGACCCGTCGACAGCCGGCCGGCGTCCGTGAAGGAATGGCGGCTGAACCTGTACCTGTCCGAGCACGACCCGGAGACCACCGCCCGGATCGTCCTCGACACCGGCGACAACGTCCTGGAGACCTGCGCCGAGGCGCGGCGCAACCCCTACGACCCCGCGGTGCCCGAGATCGGCGACGAACTCGCCGCCGGACGCGCCCTGGTCGCCCTGGGCCGAGAGCTGCTGCGCGCCGCCGCGGGCGACATCGAGGCGGTCGGAGCGCCGGAGGCGACCCCGCCCGCCCCGCTGTGGTCGGCCCGGGAGTGAACCGCGAGGCGACGAAGGAGCCCGCCGTGCTCTTCTCCGATCGTCACGAAGCCGGCCGGCGCCTCGGGGCCCGGCTCGCCGGCCTGGCCGGCCAGGACGTCGTGGTGCTCGGACTGCCCCGCGGGGGCGTGCCGGTCGCCGCGGGCGTCGCCGCGGCCCTGAACGCGCCGCTGGATCTGTGCCTGGTCCGGAAACTGGGCGTGCCCGGCCAGCCCGAGCTGGCCATGGGAGCCGTCGCCGAGGACGGCGCGCGGGTGCTCGACGAACGCGTCCTGCGCGAGGTGCGCGTCAGCCCCGAGGAACTGGCCCGGGTGGAGGAGCGGGAGCGGCGCGAGCTGGCCCGGCGGGCCGAACGCTACCGGGGCGGGCGCCCGCCCGTCCCCGTCGCCGGACGGACCGCGGTGGTCGTCGACGACGGCGTGGCCACCGGCTCCACGGCGCGCGCCGCCTGCCACGCGGTGCGCGCCAGGGGAGCGGCGCGGACGGTGCTGGCGGTGCCCGTGGCGCCGCGGGACTGGACGGCACGGCTCGCGGGGGCCGCCGACGAGCTGATCGCCCTGGCCACCCCGGGCCACTTCTTCGCGGTCGGCCAGTTCTACGACGACTTCGGCCAGCTGCGGGACGAGGACGTGGTGGCCCTGCTGCGGCAGCACCGGCCCGCCGCCGGACCGGCGGCCGAGGTGGACGAGGAGGTGCGGGTCACGGCCGGGGCCGTGCGGCTCGGCGGCCGGCTGACCGTGCCCGCCGGTGCCCGGGGCATCGTGGTGTTCGCGCACGGCAGCGGCAGCAGCCGGCACAGCCCGCGCAACCGGTTCGTCGCCCGTGGACTCCACCGGGCCGGCCTCGGCACCCTGCTGTTCGACCTGCTCACCGAGGAGGAGGCGGACGACCGGGCCAACGTCTTCGACACCCCGCTGCTGGCCGCACGGCTCACCGGGGCGATCACCTGGCTGCGCGGCGACCCGCGGACCGGACACCTGGCCGTCGGCGCTTTCGGCGCCAGCACCGGCGCGGCCGCCGCCCTGTGGGCCGCCGCGGAACCGGACGCCGCCCTCGCGGCCGTGGTCTCCCGCGGCGGGCGGCCCGACCTCGCCGGGGAGCGGCTGGCGGACGTCCGTGCGCCCACTTTGCTGATCGTCGGCGGCGCGGACCGGACGGTGCTGGACCTCAACCGCCAGGCCCAGGCCCGGCTGACCTGCGAGAACCGGCTGGAGATCGTCCCGGGCGCGACCCATCTGTTCGAGGAGCCCGGCGCCCTGGAGCAGGTGACCGGGCTGGCCCGCGACTGGTTCACCGACCACATGGCGGCCGCGCCCGTGTGAGCGCACCGGCGCGGAACGAGCGAAAGCGGGCGAACACAGGAGACACAGGAACCACGCGAGGCATGCGAAAGCGGCGCCGACCGTCGACCGGTCGGCGCCGCTTTCGTGCGGTGTCCGAGGGGGGACTTGAACCCCCACGCCCTATACGGGCACTAGCACCTCAAGCTAGCGCGTCTGCCATTCCGCCACCCGGACAGGGTGTGTGCCGCTCGGCTTCTCGCTCGCGGCGACGAAGAAAACTTTACCAGGCTTCCGGGGGTGCTCGATCACCCGCCGTCCCGCGGTGCCCTCGGCGCCGCCCGGTGTGAACGGCGTGTGACAAGCAGGGGGCTGTCCCGGGCCGGTGGCGGGGGTCGTCTTCTGCCAGGGCCGGAATGCGGTGGAGGATGAGGGGGGACCACCGGTACCCGAGGTGGACCACGAGCACACACACCGGGAGGAACCAGCGTGAGCGAGACGGACACGGCCAGGAGCGTCACCGGCGAGGACGAGGTCGTGGACCTCTGCCGCGAGCTGATCCGGATCGACACCAGCAACTACGGCGACCACTCGGGACCGGGCGAGCGCAAGGCCGCCGAGTACGTCGCCGAGAAGCTGGCCGAGGTGGGGCTGGAGCCGAAGATCTTCGAATCGCACCCCGGCCGGGCCTCCACGGTGGCGCGCATCGAGGGCGAGGACCCGTCCCGGCCCGCGCTGCTCATCCACGGCCACACCGACGTCGTCCCGGCCAACGCCGACGACTGGACCCACCACCCCTTCTCCGGCGAGGTCGCCGACGGGTGCGTCTGGGGTCGCGGCGCTGTCGACATGAAGGACATGGACGCGATGACGCTGGCGGTGGTGCGCGACCGGATGCGCAGCGGTCGCAAGCCCCCGCGGGACATCGTGCTGGCGTTCCTCGCCGACGAGGAGGCCGGTGGCACCTACGGCGCCCGGTACCTCGTCGACCACCACCCCGAGCTGTTCGAGGGCGTCACGGAGGCCATCAGCGAGGTCGGCGGCTTCTCCTTCACCGTCAGCGAACAGCGGCGGCTCTACCTGATCCAGACGGCCGAGAAGGGCATGCACTGGATGAAGCTGACCGTGGCCGGCACGGCCGGGCACGGCTCGATGATCCACCGGGACAACGCGATCACCGAGCTGTCGGACGCCGTGGCGCGCCTGGGCCGGCACACGTTCCCGGTGCGGGTGACCAAGACCACGCGGGCCTTCCTGGACGAACTCGGCGACGCGCTGGGCACCGAGCTGGACCCGGAGAACATGGAGGGCACCCTCGCCAAGCTCGGCGGCATCGCCAAGCTGATCGGCGCGACGCTGAGCAACACCGCCAACCCGACCCAGCTGGGCGCCGGTTACAAGGTCAACGTGATCCCGGGCGAGGCCACCGCCCACGTCGACGGGCGCTTCCTGCCCGGTCACGAGGAGGAGTTCCTCGCCGACCTGGACCGTATCCTCGGGCCCCGGGTCAAGCGGGAGGACGTGCACGCCGACAAGGCCGTCGAGACCACCTTCGACGGGCCGCTGGTGGAGGCCATGCAGGCGGCGCTCGTGGCCGAGGACCCGGCCGCGAAGGCCGTCCCCTACATGCTCTCCGGCGGCACCGACGCCAAGTCCTTCGACGATCTCGGCATCCGCAGCTTCGGCTTCGCGCCGCTGAAGCTGCCGCCGGAGCTGGACTTCGCGGGCATGTTCCACGGCGTGGACGAGCGGGTGCCGGTGGACGGCCTGACGTTCGGTGTCCGGGTGCTCGACCGGTTCATCGACGCCGCCTGAACCGGAACCGAAGTCCCGTTCCGCACCCGGCACTTCCGCACATTCCGGTCCCCACGCACCCGCGGAATTCGGCCGGGTGTGCGGGAGTGCACGAGCGGGAGTGAAGCTGACCATCAGCTCGTATCCCGATCACCTCCTCCTCGTTGCATCTCATGCGATCGGCTCAACGTGATCGCACCTGCCAACTAGGAGGAAGAATGCTCAAGAAGGTCGTCGCGACCGCGGTTGCCACCGGTGGACTGGTTCTCGCGGGTGCGGGCCTGGCTGCTGCCGACTCCGGTGCCCAGGGTGCTGCCGTGCAGTCCCCGGGTGTCGTGTCCGGCAACGTCATCCAGGTGCCCGTGCACGTGCCGGTGAACGTCTGCGGCAACACGATCTCCGTCATCGGGCTGCTGAACCCTGCCTTCGGCAACGTCTGCGTCAACAAGTGACGCCGCGCCCCGCCCAGCGGGTCTGACTCCAACGGCTCCGTGGGGGGTCCGAAGCCGTCGGCCCCGGAGCGCGCGCCACGCGTTCCGGGGTCGGCCGGTCATTCCGCGCGGTCGCGACGGCGCGCACGCCGTCCGCGACCGCGCGTTCCGGAAGGTTCCAGAAGGTCGAAGACAGGGATTCCATACATGCGACAGGTCACCCGCAAGGGCCTGATGACCGTGGCGGCGGCGACCGGCGTGATCGCCGCCGCGAGCGGTGCCGCCCATGCCGACGCGGGCGCGACCGGCGCCGCGTCCCACTCGCCGGGCGTGCTGTCCGGCAACTCGGTGCAGGTGCCCGTACACGTGCCGGTCAACGTCTGCGGCAACACCGTGGACGTCGTCGGTGTGCTCAACCCGGTCGTGGGCAACGCCTGCGCCAACGACGACAAGGACTCGTCCGCGCACCAGGGCGGTCACGGCCGCGGCCACGGGGGGACGGACGGCGGCTCCCACGCCGGAGGCCACAGCGAGGGCTCACCGGGCGTCGGCTCCGGCAACCACGTCCAGGTCCCGGTCGACGTGCCGGTGAACGTCTGCGGCAACAGCGTCGACGTGATCGGCATCGGCAACGCCGCCCTGGGCGACAGGTGCGCGAACGACGGCGGCTCCGGCGGCCGCACCACGCCGCCCGGCGACCACGGCAACCCTCCGGACCGCCCCGGTCACCCGGGCAACCCCGGCACTCCGGAGACGCCGGACAACCCGGGCACGCCCACCACGCCGGACAACCCGGGGACCGACACGCCCGGTGACTCCGTGCACCACCCGGCTCCGCAGACCGTCACCACGCCGCACACGGCCCAGCTCGCCGAGACCGGAAGCGAGCTGCCGCTCGGCGTGGTGCTGCCGGCCGGGGCGGGCGCGCTCCTCGCCGGCGCCGTCCTCTACCGCAAGGCCCGGGCGTCGGCCTGACGGGCACCGCCCGGCCGGCCCCGACGGCGGCCGGGCACACCGACGAGCGGACCCCGCGGCAGCGGGGCCCGCTCGTTCGACATGTCACGGGCTCGTCGTCGGTCGTCCCTGCTCACCACCGACGCGGCGAGTTCACCAGGTGGCGCGCACCTGGCGGATGATCCGCCGCCGCAGCCGCACCCGGCGGCTGCCGTCGCGCAGCAGGCTCAGGCGGTACAACTCCCAGTGTCCGTACTCGGCGTGGTCCGTCAGCAGACGTGTCGCCTCCTTGCGGGAGACCCCGCGCGGTACGTACACGTCGACAAATTCGTATTCCGGCATCGCATCCATTGTGCGGGCTGAGGCCCGGTACGGATAGCGTCTGCAGTATGTCTGATGCTGCGCAGCCCACCGCTGCCGAGGTACGGGCCGCCGCCGAGGCGGTCAAGGCCGCGCTCGACCGCCATCTCGCCGCGGTCGAACGCAGGTCGGGGGAGGACGACCCGGCCGTCCACGAGGCGTTCAACCAGCTGGCAGCCGCCGCCGAGGCGTACGACGAGCTGCTCTACGACCGCTACGACGAGGTCACACCCTTCGAGATCCCCGGTGACGACACACTGCCGCCGTACACCGGCCCGGAGGAGCCCCATGCGATCAGCGTGCTGATCCGCCGCGACTACACCGTCGCCGAACCGCAACGGCTGCTGTCCCAGGCCCAGCGGGTTCAGGCCGCGGAGGTCACGACAGGCACCGGTATCGGCGAGGGCGCCACCGGCTCGCTGCACGGGGCGCTCGGCATCCTGTTCGGCGAGTACGAGCCGGACGAGATCGCCTCCCGGCACCGGGAGTTCGGCCTGGAGGAGGGCGACTCGACGCTGTGGGTCACGGCCGCGGACGAGGCGCCCGACCCCGGCGAATGGCTGGAGACACCCTTCGACCACGTCGATCCCGAGCAGGTGGTCTGCCGCTTCGACGTCAGCGCGGTCTTCGACGACGACGAGTTCGACGACGACGAAGAGTTCGACGACGAGGACGACGACTTCGACGACGCGGAGGACGCGGAGGACGACGGATTCGAGGACGACGACGAGGACGAGGACGACCTGGAGCCGTTGGACCGGACCTGAGAACACCCGGCGTGCCCGGGCGGCCACGCCCGAGTACGCCGGGTGCCCCGTGCGGCCCGACCGGGCGCGGGAGCGGCGCGCCCGGTCAGGCCGCCTGCTGTTGCTGCTGGCGCAGCAGCACGGGCAGCCGGGTCGTGCGCGGCTTCGCCGGCACCTCGGCCACGGCCCGGGGCAGCGCCTGCCCGGCGCCGTGCACCACGGAGAGATGTCGGACGGCCCGGCCGAACGCCGTGTACACCCACGGACGGCTGAGCGCCTGCGTCGCGTCGCCGGGCAGGACCACGACCACCGCGGGCCACCGGCCGCCCACGGCCTGGTGCGCGGTCAGCGCCCAGCCGTGCCGGACCCGGGACTCCACCTGGTCCCGGGGCACCACCACGGCGGTGCCGGCGCAGGACAGATGCAGTCCGTCGGCGTCGGCCCTCACCACATGGCCGGGCAGCGTACGGCCCGGGACGGGGGAGTAGGCGATCCGGTCGCCCGGGTCGAAGCCGCCGAAGCGGCCCGGCCCCGGATTGAGACGTTCCTTGAGAGCGGCGTTCAGGGCACGGGTGCCCGCCGCGCCACCGTGGCCCGGGGTGATCACCACGGTGTGCTCGGCCGGGACGCCGATCGCCCGCGGCACCGAGTCCGTGACGAGCTGGACGGTGCGGTGCACGGCCTCCCCGGCGTCCCGCACCGGCACGATCACGACCTCCTTGCCGGGCGCCGCCACCTCGTTCAGCTCGCCGACGCCCACACCGGAGACCAGCTCGCCCAGCGGCCCCGGATCCGGCACCCGGGAGGCCACCTGCGGGCACACCCGGGCCGCCAGCAGGTCCGCGAACACCCGCCCGGGACCCACGGACCACAGCACCCCGGGGTCCCCGGCCAGCACCAGCCGGGCCCCGTCCGGCAGCGACTCCACGAGCAGGGCCGCGGTCTCCACGTCCAGCTGCGGGGCGTCCAGGACGACCAGCAGGTCGGCCTCGACGCTGCCGTCGGCGTCCCGCCCCGGCCCCTCGGCACCCGACAGCAGCCCGGCCACCGTGGCGACGGGAGCCGCGTCGTCCCCGGCCGGAGCCGCCGACGCTCCCCCGCCGAGGGACCGGTCCGTCCGCTGCGCCTCCTCCTGCCGCAGCAGCCGCGCGAACGCCTCCCGGCCGAGCGGGCCGTGGGTGACGGCCCAGGCGCGCAGCCCGAGAGCACGGGCCGCGCACAGCAGCCGCGCCGGGTCGACGCGGGACGCCTCCCCGCCCGTGTGCAGCACCAGGCCGTGGCCCGCGACCGCCCGGATCAGCTCGGCGGCCGACCCTCCGGCGGACCGTGCGGCCCGCTCCCAGTCCTCGGCGGCGACGGGCCGCGGCGGCGAGTGCACCAGCCGGACCAGGCCGTCGGCCAGGCTCTCCTCGGCGAGCGCGAACCGCTCCAGGCCGACCAGGACCCGGACCGGACGGGTGTCGTCCGCCTCCTCGCCCACCGCGCCGTCCTCCCGGCCGCGGACAGGGGCAGGTGCCGCGCCCGGCTCGTCCAGGGCGTCCTGGAACACCAGGGCCTCGCCCTCCGCCACGGCCGCGTGCAGTGCGGCCTCCGGGTCCGGCACCCCGCGCCGGCCCAGCGCCTCGACGAGGGCGGGCACCTCCAGACAGGTGTGCCCGGCCAGGGCCGCCTGCCGCAGCAGCCACACGGTGAAGGCCCGGCCGCGCCGTGCGTCGCCGGGACCGCAGGCGTCGCCGAGCAGCATCCGGGCGAAGCCGTCGGCCTGCTCCGGCCGCACCCCGCTGACCCGCAGCAGCTGCCAGGGGTCCTCCCGCAGCCGTTCCCCGGCGCCCGCGCCGAGCACCGTGGCGGCCGGCACCGCGAGCGCCTCCGGGGCGCCGCCCTCGGCGAGCACCCGCCGCAGCTCCTGCACGGTCTGCGGGTCGGGGGCCGGGGGAGCGCCGGTCCGCCCGGCGGTCACCGGACCCGGCCGCCGGACCGGCTCCGGGGCGGGCGGGCGCCGTGCCGGCTCGGGCTGCGGCGGCGCGAAGACGGAGGCCGGGGCCGTTTCCCCGCTCTCCACCGCGCGGACCGCCGCGAGCAGCTCGGCCGCCCGGCCGGTGAGCTTGCCCCCGCTTGCGATCGGCCCCTTCTTCTGCGCCTTGCGCCGCTCGATGCGCTCCCGCTCGAGCCGCTGCGCGGCCAGCTCGGCCTCCGCCTCCGACATCTCGGACGCGGCCGCGCCGTTCGCGTCGTCTTCGCTGTCTCGGTCCATCGCGGCGCCGTCTGCGCCGTGCCCGCGGTTCTCGTCCGTGCCCGCGGTGTCCTGCGCGACGGGGCCCGTGGCCGCGCCGTCCTCGGCCGAGCTGTTCGTGTCCGCGCCGTCCCCGGCCGAGTCGTCCTGCGCGCTGCTGTCCGCGTCGGCGGTGTCCCGGGCGCCGGTGTCCGCATCCGGGGCCGTCCCGCCGTGCGTCGTGTCGCTGCCCGTCGTGTGGCTGCCCGTCGTGTCGCTGTCCGTCGGCCCGCCGCCCGCACCCTCGCCGGACGGGCCGTCCCCGGAGGATGCCCCGCTCTCCGACGCGTCCGGGGCCGGGGCCGCGCCGGCGTCGGCGGTGCCGTCCTCCGCCCCGGCGGCCTCCTCGGCCGGGGACGCGTCCGCCGTGCCGGGCTCCACGGTGTCCCGGCCGCCCGGCTCGGTGTTCTCCGTGGTCTCCGGCTCCGTGCTCACAGCGTGCTCCAGTCGTGATCGGGATAGCGGTGCACGGGCGCCGACACGTCGTCGAGCGCCCGGCAGATCTCCTCCGGAAGACTAAGGGCCTCCACTGACAATGCCGCCGTGAGCTGCTGCGCCGTGCGCGCGCCGACGATCGGGGCGGTCACGCCGGGCCGGTCCCGCACCCAGGCCAGGGCGACCTGGAGCGGGGTCACCGCCAGCCCGTCCGCCGCCGTCGTCACCGCGTCCACGATGCGGCCCGCGGTCTCGTCCAGGTACGGCTCCACGAACGGCGCCAGATGCTCCGAGGCGCCCCGCGAGTCCGGCGGCGTCCCGTTGCGGTACTTGCCGGTCAGCACGCCGCGCCCGAGCGGGGAGGACGGCAGCATGCCGATGCCGAGGTCGATCGCGGCCGGCAGCACCTCACGCTCCACACCGCGCTGCAGCAGCGAGTACTCCATCTGGGTGCTCGCCAGCCGGGTCCGCGCGCCCGGCGCCGCGAGCTGCCAGGTCGCCGCCTTGGCGAGCTGCCAGCCGCAGAAGTTCGACACCCCCGCGTACCGCACCCGGCCGCTGCCGATGGCCACGTCCAGGGCCTGAAGGGTCTCCTCCAGCGGGGTGTACGGGTCGTAGGCGTGGACGTGCCACACGTCGACGTAGTCCGTGCCCAGCCGGGCCAGGGAGGCGTCCAGCGCCGACAGCAGGTGGCCGCGGGAGCAGTCGAAGCGGCGGTCCGGGTCCGGGACGCTGCCCGCCTTCGTCGAGATGATCAGCTCACGGCGCGGCACCAGGTTCTCCATGAGCCGCCCGAGCAGATACTCCGCCTCTCCGTCGCCGTACACGTCGGCCGTGTCGACGAGGGTGCCGCCCGCCTCCCAGAACGCCTTCAGCATCTCCGCGGCGGCGTGCTCGTCGACGTCCCGCCCCCAGGTGAGAGTGCCGAGGCCGATCCTGGACACGCGCAGGCCGGTACGGCCGAGTTGCCTCTGCTCCATGAGTGCCGAGATTACTGGCCATGGCCCGCCACGTGGGTGACCCCGGGCGCAACGCACCGGGCCCCGGCACGCCGCGCGACCTGCCCGTCCCGGCCCGCGAGGCGGCCGTCACACCCCGAGGGAGCTGCCGCGGCCGACGGCCCCGCGCTAGGGTCTGCGCTCGAAGCACGTTACTCATCGGTAAGGGGATGCGGATGCGGCTCGGGATCAACCTCGGCTACTGGGGCGCCGGGATGGACGCGGACAATCTGGCCGTGGCTCAGGAGGCCGACCGGCTCGGCTACTCCGTGTGCTGGGCGGCGGAGGCCTACGGCTCCGACGCGGCCACCGTGCTCGCCTTCGTCGCGGCGAAGACCGAGCGCATCGACGTCGGCTCGGCCATCTTCCAGATCCCCGCCCGGCAGCCCGCGATGACCGCCATGACCGCCGCGACCCTGGACTCCCTGTCCGGCGGCCGGTTCCGCCTCGGCCTGGGCGTCTCCGGCCCGCAGGTCTCCGAGGGCTGGTACGGCGTGAAGTTCGACAAGCCGCTGGCCCGCACCCGCGAGTACGTCGAGATCATCCGCAAGGCCATGACCCGCGAGCGGCTGACCTACGACGGCGCGCACTGGACGCTGCCGCTGCCCGACGGTCCGGGCAAGCCGCTGAAGCTGACGGTGCACCCGCAGCGCGAGCACATCCCGCTGTACATCGCCGCGATCGGCCCGAAGAACCTGCAGCAGACCGGCGAGATCGCCGACGGCGCGCTGCTGATCTTCCCCTCCGCCGCCCACCTGGAGGAGACCGCGATCCGCCACCTGCGGGCGGGCCGCGAGAAGGCCGGGCTGACCCTGGACGGCTTCGACGTCTGCCCGACCGTGCCGCTCGCGCTCGGCGACGACAAGGACCTGGGCCGTCTCGCCGACACCTTCCGCCCGTACACCGCGCTGTACGTCGGCGGCATGGGCAGCCGCAAGCAGAACTTCTACAACCAGCTCGCCTGCCGCATGGGCTACGAGCAGGCCGCCGCGGAGATCCAGGACAAGTACCTCGCCGGCGACAAGCAGGGGGCCGCGGCCGCCGTCCCGGAGGACCTCATCGACCAGACCACGCTGCTCGGCTCCGTCGACCGGATCGCCGACCGGATGAAGGCCTACGCCGAGGCCGGCGTCACCACGCTCACCCTGTCGCCCGCCGGTCTCACCCTGGACGAGCGGATCGCCGCGCTGCGCGCCGGTGTGGAGGCCGTGGAGCGCGCGGGACTGGCCTGACGAAGCGCGCGGCCGACGCCTCCCGGACCGCACCGGGGAGCCTTTCCGCGGCCGTGGTGGGGGCTCGGGGTCTTCCCCGCCACGGCCGTCACGGAGAACAACGCCCGCCGAGCCGCCCGGTCACGCTCCGCGCAGCCGCGCGGGGCGGCCGCCGCCCCCGCGGTGCGCCTGCGCTGCTCCGTTCGGCGCAGCCCGCCGCACGGATCGTTGCGGTGCCCCCGCGCCCGCAATTGACTCGTCCCCCGTGACGGTCCGGCAGGGAGGCGCCCGATGCTCTCACCCCGCAGCCTGTTCCAGGAGATCCTCGACCACGACGAGTCCTACCGCCTGTTCTGCTCCATCGCGGCCGGCGGCGAGGCGCAGGGCGGCTGGGAGAACGGGCGGATCGCCGCCCTGGTGCCCGAGAGCCTGCGCGGCCTCGCTCCCCGCATCGCCCGCCACGGCGCCGACGAGGACAAGCACGGCCGCATCTTCCGCGCCCTGCTGCGCCGACGCGGCCTGGAACCCTGCGAGGTGCCCCCGGACACCGACTACACGATGCTCCTGGAACGGCAGGGCATCGGCCTCGCCCACGAACGCCTCAGGTCCGACCGGCCGCTGACCGAGCAGGACATCATCGTCTACCTGGCCCACAGCCGGGTCACCGAACAGCGCGCCGCCGAGCAGATGGCCCTGCTGGTCCGCCACTTCGGCGACCACCCGGAGCTGGGCCGGGCGGTGCGGCAGATCGCCCGCGACGAGGACGGCCACCTCGCCTACTGCCACGAGGAACTGCTGCGCCTGGCCGCCGCGGGGCACGGCGACACCATCCGGCGCACGCTGCGCACCTGCGCACTCGCCGAGATCCGCGTGCACCGCGACGTCAGCCTCGCCGTCATGGCCCGCACGGGCCGCATCCTCGGCTGGTCGCGGAGCCGTGCCGCCCTGCTCGCGGCCGGCATCCACGCCGTGTACGCCTGGGAACGGCTGGCCGGCTGGCGGCGCATGGTCACCCTGCGGATGCCCGAGCGGCTCGACGCGCTCGGCGGCCCCGCCACCGCCCCCGAGTACGCCTGAGGACGGGCCGGTTCCCGGCCCGGAGACCGACAGTGGCCCGCGCGGCCGGTTCCCGGCCCGGAGACCGACAGCGGTTCCCCGGCCCGGGGCACGGCGGCCGCCCCACCCCGCCCACCCGCTGTCCCACCCCGTGCCCTACAACCAGTCGCGGTGCCGGAACAGGCGGTACAGCAGCACCTCCAGCAGCACCATCAGCACGATCACCGTCGGGTAGCCCCACAGCCAGTGCAGTTCGGGCATGTGGTGGAAGTTCATCCCGTAGATGCCGGCGATCAGCGTGGGCACGGCGGCCATGGCCGCCCACGCGGAGATCTTCCGCATGTCGTCGTTCTGCTGCACGCTGGTCTGCGCCAGATGCGCCGACAGCACGTCCGACACCAGCCGGTCCAGGCTCTCCACCGACTCGTTCACCCGGGTGAGGTGGTCGCTGACGTCCCGGAAGAAGGGCCGGGCCGTGTCGTCGACGAAGGGCACGGCCGTGGCGAAGGCGGACGGGCCCGTGCCGCCCAGACGGGCCATCGGCGGCCCCAGCGGCACCGTGGCCCGCCGGAACTCCGTGATCTGCCGCTTGAACGCGTAGATCCGCGAGGCGATGTGCCGCGAGCCCGCCCGGTCGGGGGAGAAGACCTCCGCCTCCAGCTCCTCCAGGTCCGTCTGCAGCTCGGTGGCCACGTCCAGATAGTGGTCGACGACCGTGTCGGCGATCGCGTACAGCACCGCCGTCGGGCCCTTGCCGAGCAGGGCGGGCTCCCGCTCCAGCCGACTGCGCACCGCGGCCAGCCCGGCGTCCTCACCATGGCGGACGGTGACCACGAACGCGTCCCCGAGAAAGACCATGATCTCGCCGGTGGCGACGGCGTCGCGGCGCGGGTGGTGCACCACGGACTTCAGCACCACGAACAGCGAGTCGTCGTAGACCTCCATCTTCGGCCGCTGGTGCGCCTTCAGCGCGTCCTCCACGGCCAGGGCGTGCAGCGCGAACTCCCGGCTGACCAGCTCGAACTCCCGTGCGCTCGGCTCGTGCAGGCCCACCCAGACGAAGCCGCCGGCCGCCCGCGCCTCGGTCAGGGCGGCGGAGAAGTCCTCCGGGCCCTCCAGGCGGCGCCCGTCGCGATAGATGCCGCAGTCGACGATCACGGAGCGTGTTCTCCCTTCGCCCGGCCGACGCACACGCCGCGTGTACGCCTACCCTGGCCGCATGCCCATGCTGCTCCTCGTCAGGCACGGACGGTCCACCGCCAACACCGCGGGCGTGCTCGCGGGCTGGTCCCCCGGCGTCGGTCTGGACGAACGCGGCGCCGCCCAGGCCGCCGCGCTGCCCGCCCGGCTCGACGGCCTGCCGATCGCCGAGGTCGTCACCAGTCCGCTGCAACGCTGCCGGGAGACCGTACAGCCTCTCCTCGACGCCCGCCCCGGTCTGACCGTCCACACCGACGAGCGGATCGGCGAATGCCACTACGGCGACTGGACCGGCCGCAAGCTCGCCGAGCTGAAGGACGAGCCGCTGATGGAGGTGGTGCAGGCGCACCCCTCGGCCGCGGCGTTCCCCGGCGGCGAGTCCCTGCGCGCCATGCAGACCCGGGCGGCCGAGGCGGTGCGGGAATGGAACGCGCGCGTGGAGCGCGACCACGGCCCCGACGCCGTCTATCTGATGTGCTCCCACGGTGACGTCATCAAGTCCCTCGTGGCGGACGCGCTCGGCCTGCACCTGGACCTGTTCCAGCGCATCGCCGTGGAACCCTGCTCGGTGACCGCGATCCGCTACACGCGGATGCGGCCCTTCCTGGTCCGGCTGGGCGACACCGGCGACTTCGCCTCGCTGGTCCCGCGCGAGGAACCCGCGGACCAGGACGCACCCGTGGGGGGCGGAGCGGGAGCACCGTGATCGCGGGCGCAGTAGGGTGAAGCGTCGCCACCGGCCGACGGCCCGCGGCGACGACCCCAGCCCCCGAGAACCTCCCGATCGCTTCCGACCGACTTGCAGGAGACAGGAACGTGTCCCGTCAGGTGTTCTTCTACGACTCCCCGGACCGCTTCGTGGCCGGCACGGTCGGACTGCCCGGGCGCCGGACGTTCTTCCTCCAGGCCACCGCCGGCAACCGGGTGACCAGTGTGGCCCTGGAGAAGACCCAGGTGGCCGCGCTGGCCCAGCGCATGGACGAGCTGCTCGACGAGGTGCTGCGGCGCAGCGGCGGCAGCGCCTCCGTGCCCGCGGTGGCCCCCGCCGACATCGCCGACACCGCTCCGCTGAACACGCCCATCGAGGAGGAGTTCCGCGTCGGCACCATGGCGCTCGCCTGGGACGGCGAGAACGAGCGCATGATCGTCGAAGCACAGGCCCTGGTGGAACTCGACGCCGACTCCGACGAGGATCTCGCCGAGGCCGAGGAGCGGCTGCTCCAGGACGAGGAGAACGGCCCCCCGATGCTGCGGGTCCGGCTCACCGGCGCCCAGGCCAGGGCCTTCGCCAAACGCGCTCTCGACGTCGTCAACGCCGGGCGGCCGCCGTGCCCGCTGTGCAGCCTCCCGCTCGACCCGGAAGGACACGTATGTCCGCGCCAGAACGGATACCGCCGCGGAGCATGACGCCCGAGGCGTCCGGCGAGGCGGCGCTGCCCGCGACCGAGCTGCTCGCGCACGGCGAGCTGACCGTCCGCGGCCGCATCCGTGAGGCGTCCAACGCCGCTCTGCTGTGCACGGTGGCCCTCGACGGCCAGGAGGCGCCCTGCGTGTACAAGCCGGTCGCCGGGGAACGACCGCTGTGGGACTTCCCCGACGGCACCCTGGCCGCCCGCGAGGTCGCGGCCTACGAGGTGTCCGAGGCCACCGGCTGGGGCCTGGTCCCGCCGACCGTGCTGCGCGACGGCCCCTACGGCGAGGGCATGGTCCAGCTGTGGATCGAGGCGTCGCCCGAGGCGGAGCTGCTCGCGCTCGTCGACGCCGAGGAGCCCGGCGAGGGCTGGAAGGCGATCGGGTTCGCCGAGGTCGGCGAGGGCCGCACCGCGCTGCTCGTGCACGCCGACGACGACCGGCTGCGCCGGCTCGCCGTCCTCGACGCGGTGATCAACAACGCCGACCGCAAGGGCGGCCACCTGCTGCCCACCCGGGACGGCCGGCTGTACGGCATCGACCACGGTGTGACCTTCCACACCGACGACAAGCTGCGCACCCTGCTGTGGGGCTGGGCGGGTGAACCCCTGCCGGCCGAGGCGCTGGAGATGCTCAAGAGGCTCCAGGACGACCTGGGCGACAGCGGCCCCCTCACCCGCCGGCTGGCGCCGCTGATCACCCCGGCCGAGCTGGACGCCACCCGCGCCCGGGTCGCCGCCCTGCTCACCGGGGGCGTCCACCCCGAGCCGTCGGGCACCTGGCCCGCGATCCCCTGGCCTCCGGTGTAGCGGGCCCGCGCGATCCTCGGTCCCGGCGCGGGGCCTGCGGGCGGAACCCGCACGTTCCCCCGCGAGATACGCGAAACGCCCGAGACCGGCAGGGGCGGAGCACATCCGCGGACGTTCGGCAAGAGTGCCTTCCCGGTCATTCGGACAGGTCCGGTTCGTGGACGGAACCGACCCCCGGTTACGCTCATGACATGCATGCCTGGCCCGCTTCCGAGGTCCCCGCCCTGCCAGGTCAGGGCCGCGACCTGAGGATTCACGACACCGCGTCCGGGGGGCGAGTCACCCTCACCCCGGGACCCGTCGCCCGTATCTACGTCTGCGGCATCACCCCGTACGACGCGACCCACATGGGTCACGCGGCGACCTACAACGCGTTCGACCTCGTGCAGCGCGTATGGCTCGACACCAAGCGGCAGGTGCACTACGTCCAGAACGTCACCGACGTGGACGATCCGCTGCTGGAGCGAGCGCAGCGCGACGGCGTGGACTGGGTGAAGCTCGCCGAGCAGGAGACGGCCCTGTTCCGCGAGGACATGACCGCCCTGCGCATGCTGCCCCCGAAGCACTACATAGGCGCCGTCGAGGCGATACCCGGGATCGTCCCGCTGGTGGAACGCCTGCGTGACCTCGGCGCGGCCTACGAGCTCGAGGGGGACATCTACTTCTCCGTCGAGTCCGACCCCCACTTCGGGCAGGTCTCCCACCTCGACGCCGCCGCGATGCGGCTGCTGTCCGCCGAGCGTGGCGGCGACCCCGACCGTCCCGGCAAGAAGAACCCCCTCGACCCGCTGCTGTGGCTGGCCGCCCGCGACGGCGAGCCCAGCTGGGACGGCGGCTCGCTGGGCCGCGGCCGTCCCGGCTGGCACATCGAGTGCGTGGCCATCGCCCTGGACCACCTCGGCATGGGCTTCGACGTCCAGGGCGGCGGATCCGACCTGGCCTTCCCGCACCACGAGATGGGCGCCTCGCACGCCCAGGTGCTCACCGGCGAGTTCCCCATGGCCAAGGCGTACGTGCACGCCGGCATGGTCGCGCTGGACGGCGAGAAGATGTCCAAGTCCAAGGGCAACCTCGTGTTCGTCTCCCAGCTGCGGCGCGACGGCGTGGACCCCGCCGCCATCCGGCTCGCCCTGCACGCCCACCACTACCGTTCCGACTGGGAGTGGACCGACCAGGGCCTGCAGGAGGCCGTCGCCCGGCTGGGCCGCTGGCGGGCGGCCGTCTCCCGGCCGGACGGGCCCGCCGCGGACGCCCTGATCGAACAGATCCGCGAGGCCCTCGCCGACGACCTCGACACCCCGACGGCGCTCGCCGCGGTGGACCGGTGGGTGGCGCTCCAGGAGGAGCAGGGCGGCACGGACACCGGCGCCCCCGGCCTGGTCTCCCGCGCCGTGGACGCGCTGCTCGGCGTGGCGCTGTGACCGTCCGGGACGCCTGACGGACGCAGGACGAAGGGGCGGTGCGCCGAGCGCACCGCCCCTTCGGCGTCGTACGGGCCCGCTCAGTCCTCCGAGGCGCCGGAGGAGTCGTCCGGGGTGTCCGGGGTGTCCGAGGTGCCGGGAGAGTCCCCGCCGCCCGCGTCGGCGGTGCGGCCGGTGTCCGTCGTCTCCGGCTTCGGTGCTCGGGGCGGCCGGGTGCGCTCACCCGGGGTGTCCCGCAGGAACGAGCCGCTCTCGCCGCCGTCCGCCGTGGCATGCCCGCCGGAGGCCGCCGGACCGGCGCTGTCACGGCGCCGCAGATACCGCTCGAACTCGCGGGCGATCGCCTCGCCCGAGGCCTCCGGAAGCTCCGCGGTGTCCCGCGCCTGCTCCAGGGTCTGCACGTACTCGGCGACCTCGCTGTCCTCCGCGGCCAGCTGGTCCACGCCCAGCTGCCAGGCGCGTGCGTCCTCCGGCAGCTCGCCGAGCGGGATGCGCAGGTCCAGCAGGTCCTCGAGACGGTTGAGCAGGGCCAGGGTGGCCTTCGGGTTGGGCGGCTGCGACACGTAGTGCGGGACGGCCGCCCACAGGGACACCGCCGGGACACCGGCGTGCGTGCAGGCCTCCTGCAGCACCCCGACGATGCCCGTCGGCCCCTCGTACTTGGTCTCCTCCAGATCCATCCGCCGGGCCAGATCCGCGTTGGACGTGGTCCCGCTGATCGGCACGGGCCGGGTGTGCGGGGTGTCCCCGAGCAGCGCGCCCAGGATGACCACCAGCTCCACGCCCAGCTCGTGCGCGAAGCCCAGCAGCTCGTTGCAGAACGAGCGCCAGCGCATCGACGGTTCGATGCCGCGAACCAGCACCAGGTCCCGCGGCTTGTCGCCGCCGACCCGCACCACCGACAGCCGTGTCGTCGGCCACGTGATCTTGCGCACACCGCCGTCCATGAACACCGTGGGGCGGTTGACCTGGAAGTCGTAGTAGTCCTCGGCGTCCAGCGCCGCGAACACCTCGCCCTTCCATTCCCGCTCCAGGTGCGCGACCGCGGTGGAGGCGGCGTCGCCGGCATCGTTCCAGCCCTCGAACGCGGCCACCATGACCGGGTCGATCAGCTCGGGAACCCCCTCGAGCTCGATCACCCAGTGCCTCCTTCCGACGTGCCCTCGCCTGACCCACCAACCTTACGGCGTGTCGCGGGGGCGCCCGCACCCCCTTGCCCGGGGGAGTGAACGCATCACTGCCCCGTCCACGCCGCCCGGACACCCGCGGCCGCCGCCGGGGCGCGGTGCGCACACCGGGCGGGACGGTCCCGGCCGGCGGCGCGGGGGCGCTCCCCGCGGACGGCGGCGGCAGGACGCCCCCGGCCGGCAGCGGGATGCCCCCGGGTACGACGGCGGCGGGGCGGCTCCCCGCGTACCGGGCGCCGCCCCGTGCTCGATCCGCCCGCCGAGGACGGCGGGCGGCACACCTCTCACTTCCGGTCGAGCAGGTCCTGCACCTTGCCGCGGACCTCGTCGGTGTCCAGACCGCGGATCGTCAGCGTCGTGCGGCGGCGCAGCACGTCGTCCACCGTCTGGGCCCACTCGTGGTCGCGGGCCCACACCACCTGCGCCCAGATCTCCGGGGCCTCGGGGTGGATCCGCTCACTCAGCTCCGGGTGCTCGTTGGCCAGACGGGCGATGTCGAAGGCCAGCGAGCCGTAGTGGGTGGCCAGGTGCCGGGCGGTGTCGGCGGCCATCCGCGGACCGGGCGCCGGACCGTCCACCAGCAGCCGGTGGGCGACCGCGCGCGGATTGGCGATGCCGGGCAGCGGCAGCTTCTTCGGCAGCGCGGAGACCGGCTCGAAGTCCTCGCCGAGCGGCCGGCCGGGCAGGGACTCCAGCTTCTTCATCACCGTCCGGCCGATGTGCCGGAAGGTGGTCCACTTGCCGCCCGCCACGGACAGCATGCCGCCCTTGCCCTCGGTGACCACGGTCTCCCGCTTGGCCTTGGCCGTGTCACCGGGACCGCCCGGCAGCACCCGCAGCCCCGCGAACGAGTAGGTGATCAGCTCGCGGCGCAGCTGCTGGTCGCGGACGGAGAAGGACGCCTCGTCGAGTATCTGCGCGATGTCCTTCTCGGTGACGGCGACCTCGGCCGGGTCGCCGGTGTACTCCTCGTCCGTGGTGCCGAGCAGCAGCATGTCCTCCCAGGGGAGGGCGAAGGTGATGCGGTACTTGTCGATCGGGGTGGCCAGCGCCGCCTTCCACGGCGAGGTCCGCTTGAGCACCAGGTGCGCGCCCTTGGACAGCCGGATGGACGGCGCCGCGCCCGGGTCCTCCATCTTCCGCAGGTGGTCCACCCACGGGCCGGTGGCGTTGAGCACCAGGCGGGCGTTCACGCCGAACTCCTCGCCGCTCAGCCGGTCGCGCACCTCCGCGCCGGTCACCCGGCCGCGGGTGAAACGCAGCCCGGTGACCTCCGCGTGGTTGAGCACGACCGCACCGGCCTCGACGGCCGCACGGACCGTCATCAGCGCCATGCGGGCGTCGTTCATCTGGTCGTCGCCGTAGACGGCCACGGCCTTGAGGTTCTCGGTGCGCAGCTCGGGCACGTCCCGCTGCGCCCTGGCCGGGGAGAGCAGGTGGCCCACGCCGTCGCCGAAGGCGGACAGCGCCGAGTAGGCGAACACGCCCGCTCCGAGCTTCGCCGCGCCGTGCGGCCCGCCCTTGTAGACCGGCAGGTAGAAGGTGAGCGGGTTGGCCAGGTGGGGGGCCACTTGGCGGGAGACCGCACGGCGCTCGAAGTGGTTCTCCGCCACCAGCTTCACCGCACCGGTCTGCAGGTAGCGCAGTCCGCCGTGGAGCAGCTTGGAGGAGGCGGAGGAGGTGGCGCCGGCGAAGTCGCCGGCGTCGACCAGGGCCACCCTGAGGCCGGACTGCGCGGCGTGCCAGGCGGTGGAGATGCCCAGGATGCCGCCGCCGATCACCAGGAGGTCGTACGTCGCCTTGGAGAGCTGCTCCCGGGTCTCGGCGCGGCTCGGGTTCGAGCCGGACGCCGGGTGCGTCCCGAGGGCAGGCACGGACTGCAGGGTGGACTGACTGGTCATTACGGTTTCTTACTCCTCGTCCTCGAGCCAGCCCATGGTCCGTTCGACGGCCTTGAGCCAGTTCTTGTACTCACGGTCGCGGGTTGCCGCGTCCATGCGGGGGGTCCACTCGGCGGCGCGGCGCCAGTTCTGGCGCAGGTCGTCGGTGCTGCTCCAGAAGCCGACGGCGAGACCGGCGGCGTAGGCGGCGCCGAGGCAGGTGGTCTCGGCGACCATCGGGCGCACCACCGGAGCGTCCAGGAAGTCCGCGAGCGTCTGCATCAGCAGGTTGTTGGAGGTCATGCCGCCGTCGACCTTCAGCGACTTCAGCTCGACGCCGGAGTCCTTGGTCATGGCGTCCGCGATCTCACGGGTCTGCCAGGCGGTGGCCTCCAGGACGGCGCGCGCGAGGTGCGCCTTGGTGACGTACCGGGTCAGGCCGGCGATCACCCCGCGGGCGTCGGAGCGCCAGTACGGGGCGAACAGGCCGGAGAAGGCCGGTACGAAGTACGCGCCGCCGTTGTCCTCGACGGACAGCGCGAGCGTCTCGATCTCGGCGGCGGTGGAGATCAGGCCCATCTGGTCGCGCATCCACTGCACCAGCGAGCCGGTGACGGCGATCGAGCCCTCCAGAGCGTAGACCGGCTTGTTGTCGCCGATCTGGTAGCCGACGGTGGTCAGCAGGCCGCTGTAGGAGTTGATGATCTTGTCACCGGTGTTCATCACCATGAAGGTGCCGGTGCCGTACGTCGACTTGGTCTCGCCCTCGCTGAAGCAGGTCTGGCCGAACAGGGCCGCCTGCTGGTCGCCGAGCGCGGAGGCGACCGGGACGCCGCCGAGCAGCTCGCCGAGCCGGCCGCCCTTGATCTCGCCGTACACCTCGGCGGAGGAACGGATCTCCGGCAGCATCTGGCGCGGCACGCCGATCGACTGGCAGATGCGCTCGTCCCACTCCATCCTGTGCAGGTTCATGAGCATCGTGCGGGAGGCGTTGGTGACGTCGGTGACGTGCCGGCCGCCGTCCACCCCGCCGGTCAGGTTCCAGATGACCCAGGTGTCCATGGTGCCGAAGAGGATGTCGCCGCGTTCGGCGCGCTCGCGCAGGGCCTCGACGTTGTCGAGCAGCCAGCGGGCCTTGGGTCCGGCGAAGTAGGAGGCCAGCGGCAGGCCGGTCTCGCGGCGGAAACGGTCCTGCCCGACGTTGCGGCCCAGCTCCTTGCACAGGGCGTCGGTGCGGGTGTCCTGCCACACGATGGCGTTGTGGACGGGCTCACCGGTGTTCTTGTCCCACAGCACGGTGGTCTCGCGCTGGTTGGTGATGCCGATGGCCTTGATGTCGTCGCGGGTGATGCCGGCCTTCGCGATCGCTCCGGCGACCACCTCCTGGACGTTGGTCCAGATCTCGGCGGCGTCGTGCTCGACCCAGCCGGGCCGGGGGAAGATCTGCTCGTGCTCCTTCTGGTCGACGGAGACGATCCGGCCGTCCCGGTCGAAGACGATGCACCGCGAGGAGGTGGTGCCCTGGTCGATGGCGGCGATGAAAGGTCCGTGGCCGCGGGAGGCGATGGTGGTGGGGGCGTCGGTCACTGTGTGCTCCTCGGTCCTGTGAAGTCCGTGGTCGGTGGGTTGCGGATGCGGTGCGCGCTCGCCGCCCGGGGCGTCGGCGCGCCGGTCGTCAGGCGAACGCGGCGTTGTACACGCCGGCGGCGATCGCACTGCCGACCAGCGGGCCGACCACCGGGATCCAGGCGTAGCTCCAGTCGGAGCCGCCCTTGTTGGGCAGCGGAAGCAGAGCGTGCACGATCCGCGGGCCGAGGTCACGGACCGGGTTGATCGCGTAACCCGTCGGGCCGCCGAGCGAGAGACCGATGGAGACGACCACGAACGCGGTGATCAGGGCGCCGACGACGCCCAGACCGTTGCCTTCGTCGTTCAGACCCTGGGTGAGGACGGCGAGGATCAGCACGAAGGTGCCGATGATCTCCGTGGCGAGGTTCTGCACCGTGTGGCGGATCTCCGGAGCGGTGGAGAAGACCCCGAGGACCGGGCCGGCGCCCTTGTCCCGGGCCTCGACCGCCTTGGCGGAGGTGGCCTGCGCCCCGGGACCGCCGACGATCTCCTTGTCGGTCAGGTGCGCCTGGAACTGTCCGTAGTAGGCGGCCCACACGAGCACCGCACCGATCATCGCGCCGAGGAGCTGACCGGCGAGGTAGATCGGGACATCGGTCCAGTTGCCGTCCTTGATGGCGAACGCGAGCGTCACAGCCGGGTTGAGGTGCGCCCCGGAGAGCGGCCCGGAGATGTACGCGGCCGTCATCACGGCGAAACCCCACCCGAAGGCGATGGTGAGCCAGCCGGCGTTGCGGGCCTTCGAGGCCTTCAGGGTGACGGCGGCGCAGACGCCTCCGCCGAGCAGGATGAGTATGGCGGTCCCTACGGTCTCGCCGATGAAGATGTCGGAGCTGGACACCCGCGACTCCTTTGTCCTTCGTCCAGGGGTAGCCGATCCCCGGGTCGCCCCGGGGGTTGGCGCCCTCGGTGTGAGAGCGTTGCCGGTCCCTTGGCCTTGTCACACTCTAGCGCGTATTGCCGCAAGGTGTTCGACAATGCCGACCGATGGACGGGAGTCTCACGCGACCGTCACGCGGCCGTCAAGGGTTCTGTTGCCCAATGCACGATCGTTACTGATCGTCCTGGTGGGGTGCGTGGGGCGCGATGGGCGAGGGGGTGGCGACAGGGCGCGCAGGGGGGAGGGAGTGACGACGGAGCGTGCAAGGGGGAGGGGAGGCGCGTGCCCGGGTCGGGGCGAAGGCGCGGTGCAGGCGGGGGCCAGCCGGTACGGCGCGCGCGACGTGCTCCGACGCACGGTGGGCGGGTCTGCCCCGGGGCCCGGCGCGACGAGGAGCCGGCGCGTCGTGTGACGCACCGGCCCCAGGGTGAGACGCACGCCCCCCGGACGTGCCCGGCTAGAACCGC
Source organism: Streptomyces thermoviolaceus (assembly GCF_045209695.1). Taxonomy (NCBI): domain Bacteria; kingdom Bacillati; phylum Actinomycetota; class Actinomycetes; order Kitasatosporales; family Streptomycetaceae; genus Streptomyces; species Streptomyces thermoviolaceus. The sequence goes on from NZ_CP109280.1 coordinate 4,994,331, forward strand.
CCGGCGCCCAGGTCCCGGGAGACCGCGCGGGCGCAGTCCCGCACCGCCGCGATCAGCTCCGGGCGCAGCTCGCCCTCCCGGCACACCCGCTCCACGGCGCCGGTGATGCCGACCGCGCCGACCGGCATCCGCCGCCGGTCGTGGATGGGTGCGGCGATGGACGCCACTCCCTCCCACGTCTCCTCCACGTCGGCCGCATAGCCGCGGGACCGGGTCAGCTCCAGGATCTGCTCGAAGTCCTCCAGGGCGCACACCGTGCGGTCGGTGAACGCCTTGCGCTCGCTGTCCACGGCCTCGCTGTGCGCGACCGGGTCGTACGCCGACAGCACCTTGCCCAGCGCCGTGGAGTGCAGCGGCTGCATCGCGCCGATCTCCAGCACCTGCCGGCTGTCGTCCGGCCGGAAGACGTGGTGCACGATCAGCACCCCCTGCTGGTGCAGCACCCCCACGTAGACGCTCTCCCCGCTGGAGCGGGCCAGGTCGTCCGTCCACACCAGGGCGCGCGCCCGCAGCTCGTGGACGTCGAGATAGGTGGTGCCCAGCCGCAGCAGCTCCGCGCCCAGCTGGTAGCGGCCGGAGGCGTCGTCCTGCTCGACGAAGCCCTCCTGCTGCAGGGTGCGGAGTATGCCGTGGGCGGTGCCCTTCGCCAGGCCCAGCGAGGAGGCGATGTCCGACAGACCGAGCCGCCGCTCGCCACCCGCGAGCAGGCGCAGCATCGCGGCCGCTCTCTCGAGCGACTGGATGTTCCGTGCCATCGCCGTCCTGCCTCCGTCCCCTTCGACCGTCACCGAGCGGCGGGTGGGCCGATCTCCACCGAGCCTCCACCCTCGTTCGGCAATGCCGAACACTACCGGTCCATGCCGACTGACCGCCAATGGCTGGACCGAGTTCCGTCGCGTCACCCGTTTTTCGCGGGCATCCGCGCAGGTGACGTGGTTGACATCATCGTCCGGGGGATGGACGCCCTGACCATCGGGTGCCGGTCCCGGCTACTCTGGCCGCGTGCGCCCTCCCCCGGGAAACCGGCGAGCGGCTCGTGACGGGCTGTCCGCGCTCGGGCGGAAGGCGCAAAGCCGACAGCCGTCGCACCTCCAGGGAGCCTTTTCATGGCCGCATCGCCGCCCGTTTCCGTCCCCGACGCCCGCACCCGCATCTCCGCCCTGCGCGAGGCACTGGCCTCCCGTGTGGTGGTCGCCGACGGAGCGATGGGCACCATGCTCCAGGCCCAGGAGCCGACCCTGGAGGACTTCCAGCAGCTGGAGGGCTGCAACGAGGTCCTCAACATCACCCGTCCGGACATCGTCCGTTCGGTGCACGAGGCCTACTTCGACGCGGGCGTGGACTGCGTCGAGACCAACACCTTCGGCGCCAACCACACCGCCACCGCCGAGTACGAGATTGCGCACCGGGTGCACGAGCTGTCCCTGGCCGGCGCCCGCATCGCACGCGAGGTGGCCGACGCCTACACGGCCCGCGACGGCCGCGTCCGCTGGGTGCTCGGCTCGATGGGCCCCGGCACCAAGCTGCCCACCCTCGGCCACGTCGGCTACACCACCATCCGCGACGGCTACCAGGCCAACGCCGAGGGCCTGCTCGCCGGCGGCGCGGACGCGCTGATCGTGGAGACCACGCAGGACCTGCTGCAGACCAAGGCCTCGGTGCTCGGCGCCCGGCGCGCCATGGAGGCCACCGGCGTCGAGGTGCCCCTGCTGTGCTCGATGGCGTTCGAGACCACCGGCACCATGCTGCTCGGCTCGGAGATCGGTGCGGCGCTGACCGCGCTGGAGCCGCTCGGCATCGACCTCATAGGCCTGAACTGTTCCACCGGTCCCGCGGAGATGAGCGAGCACCTGCGCTACCTCGCCCGCCACTCCCGGATCCCGCTGCTGTGCATGCCGAACGCCGGCCTGCCGGTGCTCACCAAGGACGGCGCCCACTTCCCGCTCGGCCCCGAGGGCCTGGCGGACGCCCAGGAGACCTTCGTCCGCGAGTACGGCCTGTCGCTGGTCGGCGGCTGCTGCGGCACCACCCCCGAACACCTGCGCCAGGTGGTGGAGCGGGTGCGGGGCGTCACCCCGCCGGAGCGCGACCCCCACCCCGAGCCGGGCGCGGCCTCGCTCTACCAGACGGTGCCGTTCCGCCAGGACACCTCCTACCTGGCCATCGGCGAGCGCACCAACGCCAACGGCTCGAAGAAGTTCCGCGAGGCCATGCTCGAGGGCCGCTGGGACGACTGCGTGGAGATGGCCCGGGAGCAGATCCGCGAGGGCGCGCACATGCTGGACCTGTGCGTGGACTACGTCGGCCGGGACGGTGTCGCCGACATGACGGAGCTGGCCGGCCGGTTCGCCACCGCCTCCACCCTGCCGATCGTCCTGGACTCCACCGAGGTCGACGTGATCCGGGCCGGCCTGGAGAAGCTGGGCGGCCGCGCGGTGATCAACTCGGTGAACTACGAGGACGGCGACGGACCGCAGTCGCGCTTCGCCAAGGTGACGGCCCTGGCCAAGGAGCACGGCGCCGCGCTGATCGCGCTGACCATCGACGAGGAGGGGCAGGCCCGCACCGCCGAGCGGAAGGTCGAGGTCGCCGAGCGGCTCATCGCCGACCTGACCGGGAACTGGGGCATCCGCAAGGAGGACATCCTCGTCGACTGTCTCACCTTCACCATCTGCACCGGTCAGGAGGAGTCCCGCAAGGACGGCATGGCCACCATCGAGGCCATCCGCGAGCTGAAGCGGCGCCACCCCGACGTGCAGACCACTCTCGGCCTGTCCAACATCTCCTTCGGTCTCAACCCGGCCGCCCGGATCCTGCTGAACTCCGTCTTCCTCGACGAGTGCGTCAAGGCCGGCCTGGACTCCGCGATCGTCCACGCCAGCAAGATCCTGCCGATCGCCCGCTTCGACGAGGAGCAGGTGGCCACCGCCCTGGACCTGATCTACGACCGGCGGCGCCCCGGCTACGACCCGCTGCAGAAGCTCATGGAGCTGTTCGAGGGTGCCACCGCCCGGTCGCTGAAGGCGTCCAAGGCCGAGGAGCTGGCCGCGCTGCCGTTGGAGGAACGCCTCAAGCGGCGCATCATCGACGGCGAGCGCAACGGTCTGGAGGCCGACCTCGACGAGGCGCTGCGCGACCGCCCCGCCCTGGACATCGTCAACGAGACCCTGCTGGACGGCATGAAGGTCGTCGGCGACCTGTTCGGCTCCGGGCAGATGCAGCTGCCGTTCGTGCTGCAGTCCGCCGAGGTGATGAAGGCCGCCGTGGCCTACCTCGAACCGCACATGGAGAAGACCGACGAGGCCGGCAAGGGCACCATCGTGCTGGCCACGGTCCGCGGCGACGTCCACGACATCGGCAAGAACCTCGTGGACATCATCCTGTCCAACAACGGCTACAACGTGGTCAACCTCGGCATCAAGCAGCCGGTCTCGGCCATCCTGGAGGCCGCCGAGGAGCACCATGCCGACGTGATCGGCATGTCCGGGCTGCTGGTGAAGTCCACCGTGGTCATGAAGGAGAACCTCGAGGAGCTCAACGCCCGCGGCCTGGCCGCCCGCTACCCGGTCATCCTCGGCGGCGCCGCCCTGACCCGGGCCTACGTCGAGCAGGACCTGCACGAGCTGTACGAGGGCGAGGTCCGCTACGCCCGGGACGCCTTCGAGGGGCTGCGCCTGATGGATGCCCTGATCGGCGTCAAGCGGGGCGTGCCCGGGGCGAAGCTGCCCGAGCTGCGCCCGCGCCGGGTGCGTGCCTCCGCGTCCGTGGTGGAGGACGCCCGGCCGGAGGAGGGGCACGTCCGCTCCGACGTGGCCACCGACAACCCGGTGCCCACCCCGCCGTTCTGGGGCACCCGCGTGATCAAGGGCATCCCGCTGAAGGACTACGCGTCCTGGCTCGACGAGAACGCCCTGTTCAAGGGCCAGTGGGGGCTGAAGCAGGCGCGCACCGGCGAGGGGCCGACCTACGAGGAACTCGTCGAGACCGAGGGCCGGCCCCGGCTGCGCGGCCTGCTCGACCGGCTGCAGACCGACAACCTGCTCCAGGCGGCCGTGGTCTACGGCTACTTCCCGTGCGTGTCCAAGGACGACGACCTGATCGTCCTGGACGAGCAGGGCAACGAACGCACCCGGTTCACCTTCCCGCGTCAGCGCCGCGGCCGCCGGCTGTGCCTGGCCGACTTCTTCCGCCCGGAGGAGTCCGGGGAGACCGACGTGGTCGGCTTCCAGGTGGTCACCGTCGGCTCGCGCATCGGCGAGGAGACGGCCCGGCTGTTCGCCTCCGACTCCTACCGCGAGTACCTGGAGCTGCACGGTCTGTCGGTGCAGCTGGCCGAGGCCCTGGCCGAGTACTGGCACGCACGGGTCCGCGCCGAGCTGGGCTTCGCCGACCAGGACCCGGACGAGATCCAGGGCATGTTCGAGCTGAAGTACCGCGGTGCCCGGTTCTCGCTCGGCTACGGGGCCTGCCCCGACCTGGAGGACCGCGCCAAGATCGCCGCCCTGCTGGAGCCCGAGCGGATCGGCGTCCACCTCTCCGAGGAGTTCCAGCTGCACCCCGAGCAGTCCACCGACGCCATCGTGGTCCACCACCCCGAGGCGAAGTACTTCAACGCTCGGTGACCGCGCCGGCCCGTTGCCCCGATGATCCAATGCCCCAGGCGGCCCGCTGATCCGCTGCTCCGGCTGTCCGGAGCCGAGCGAGGACGCGGGCGCCGGGCACTCGGCCCGGGGCCGCACGGCCGTGATGAGGCGTTCGCGGCTCCGGCGTCGTAGACTGGTCGATCCCCCTCAGGCCGGTTCCCCCGTGGGAACCGGCCTGATCGTCCCCGGAGGAGGTACGCCCGGATGACCAGCACGGTCCCTGCGCTCGGCACCCAGTCCCAGTCCGCCGGCTCCACGCGTGCGACGAAGCGGGCCACGACCCCATCGGCCGACGGATCCGGCCTGCAGGCCGTGCTCCTCGACATGGACGGCACCCTGGTGGACACCGAAGGCTTCTGGTGGGACGTGGAGGTCGAGGTGTTCGCCTCGCTCGGCCACACCCTCGACGAGTCCTGGAGACACGTGGTCGTCGGCGGCCCGATGAGCCGCAGTGCCGGCTTCCTGCTGGAGGCCACCGGGGCCGCCATCAGCCTCGCCGAGCTGACGGACCTGCTCAACCAGGGCTTCGAGGACCGCATCGACCGCGCGGTGCCGCTCATGCCCGGCGCCGCGCGCCTGCTGGCGGAGCTGTCCGCGCACGGCGTCCCCACCGCGCTGGTCTCCGCCTCCCACCGGCGCATCATCGACCGGGTCCTCGCCGCGATCGGCCCCCAGCACTTCGCCCTGTCGGTCGCGGGCGACGAGGTGGCCCGCACCAAGCCGCATCCCGACCCCTATCTGCTGGCGGCCTCCCGGCTGGGCGTGGACCCCGCCCGGTGCGCGGTCGTCGAGGACACCGCCACCGGAGTCGCCGCCGCCGAGGCCGCGGGCTGCCGGGTCGTCGCCGTGCCCTCCGTCGCCCCGATCCCGCCGGCCCCGCGGCGCATCGTCGTCACCTCCCTCGAAGAGGTCGACCTGCCGTTCCTGCACCGCCTGATGGCCTGCCCCAACTGACCCTTTGCGGCGCGCGCATGCCCGGCCGGCCCGCAACCGCACGGACGGCCGCGGGCCGGCCGGAGCCGTCCCGGGCCGCCGGTCCCCACCGGTTCGCACCCGTACGCACCGGTCCCGCACGGCTGCGCAATTCCTGTACCGAACACCCCTGTTGGCGGTGTGACGTTCGACACTCCACCGGCCGGCCGGGCACCTACCGGGATGTACGAACGTCCCGTCGACGGCGGTCGCCGGCCCGCCCTTGTGTCCCGGTTGATGAGATGCTGCACGAATAATTCCAGTGGCGCGTTTTCCGTGTGTCCACGCCTGATTCCGCTGTGTGATGGCGCACAACTCCGGTGCCTGTCGGGGGCGCTACGGGCGCGGACTAATCTCGTCGCGAGACAACGCCCCCCACCCGTGACCGGTCCGCATCACTCCAGCGCGCCGGGCTCACGGACTCGACAGCCTTGGAGACAATCGCGCATGAACCGCAAGACTTTGGTGCTGCCGGCTGTGGTCGGCCTGCTCGCGCCGGTGCTCGCTGCATGCGGCGGTTCCGGCAGCGGAGACGGCGGGGGCGACCCGATCGTCGTCGGCACCACGGACCGGTTCACCGCCTCCAAGGCGGCCCCCGCGCCCCTCGACCCCGCCTACGCCTACGACGTCGGCCTGTGGAACATCCTGCGCCAGACCGTGCAGACCCTGATGATCATGCCGAAGGGCGACGGCGACCCCATACCGGAGGCGGCCGAGCGGTGCCGCTTCACCGACAGCGGCAACGAGCGCTACGCCTGCACCCTGCGCGCGGGGCTGACCTTCGCCAACGGCGACCCCGTCACCGCGGCCGACGTGAAGTACTCCATCGACCGCGCCCGCAGCATCAAGGCCGACAGCGGCGTGGCCGGCCTGCTCTCCACCATCGACACCGTGGAGACCCAGGGCGACCGCGAGGTGATCTTCCACCTCAACACCGCCGACGCCACCTTCCCGTACAAGCTGTCGACGCCGGTCGCGGGCATCGTCAACCCGAAGGACTACCCCAAGGACAAGCTGCGCACCGGCTTCCAGGTGGACGGCTCCGGCCCCTACACCATGAAGCCGGAGGTCGAGAACAACGAGCTGGTCCGGGCCGTGTTCACCAAGAACCCCAACTACAAGGGCTCGTTGAAGCTGAACAACGACAAGGTGGAGATACGGTCCTTCGCCGACGCCGACGCCATGGGCGCCGCCCTGGACAAGGGCGACATCGACCTGATGACCCGGACCATGACGCCGGAACAGATCCGGAAGCTGTCCAACGCCGGCGACGGTCCCGTCGACCTCGTCGAGAGCCCCAGCCTGGAGATCCGCTACCTGGCCTTCAACACCGACGCCCCCACGGTGAAGAGCAAGGCCGTCCGCCGGGCCATCGCCCAGCTCGTCAACCGCAACGAACTGGTCTCCAAGGTCTACGGCACCCAGGCCGAACCGCTCTACTCCCTGGTGCCGGCGAGCATCACCGGCCACTCCAACTCGTTCTTCAACACGTACGGCGACCCGAGCGTCACCAAGGCCAAGGCGCTGCTGCAGAGCGCCGGCATCACCACCCCGGTGAAGCTGACGCTGCACTACACCACCGACCACTACGGCGCCGCCATGCAGCGGGAGTTCGAGGTCCTCAAGGAACAGCTCGACTCCAGCGGGCTGTTCGACGTCAGCATCCAGGGCACGCCGTGGACGGAGTACCGTCCCGCCCAGCAGAAGGGCGAGTACGAGGTCTACGGCATGGGCTGGTTCCCGGACTTCCCGGACGCCGACAACTTCCTGGCTCCGTTCCTCGACAAGGACAACTTCCTCAACTCGCCGTACAGCAACGACGAGATCCGCGACCAGCTCATCCCGCAGTCCCGCCGCCAGGCCAACCGGCTGGCCGCGTCCCCCAGCCTGACCGAGATCCAGGACATCGTCGCCGAGGACGTCCCGGTGCTGCCGCTGTGGCAGGGCAAGCAGTACGTCGCCGCCCGCGACGACATCACCGGCACCGCCTACACCCTCAACTCCACCTCCGCACTGCAGCTGTGGGAGCTGGGCCGGGGCGTGAGCGGCTGACGGCCCGCCGGCCCCGTACGCACCGCACACGAGGGCGCCCCTCCCGGACCACGGGGAGGGGCGCCCTCGTGCGTGTGCGGCGTCCTGGCCGGCGCGCTCTACTGCTGTGCGCCGGGCCGCACCAGGCCGCTCTCGTAGGCGTACACCGCCGCCTGCACCCGGTCGCGCAGGCCCAGCTTGGTCAGCACATGCCCGACATGGGTCTTCACCGTCGTCTCGCTGACGAACAGATCCGCGGCGATCTCCGCGTTCGACAGCCCGCGCGCCACCAGCTTCAGCACCTCCACCTCGCGCTCGGTGAGCGTGCTGAGCGAGTCCGGCACCGGCTGCTCGCCCAGCGGCAGATGGGTCGCGTACTTGTCCAGCAGTCGCCGGGTCACGCTCGGCGCCAGCATCGCCTCGCCGGCCGCCACCACGCGGATCGCCTGCACCAGCTCGCCCGCCGGGGCGTCCTTGAGCAGGAAACCGCTCGCGCCCGCCCGCAGCGCCTCCACCACGTACTCGTCGAGGTCGAACGTGGTCAGCACCAGCACCTTCGCCGGACCGTCCCGCCCGGGCCCGGTGATCTGCCGGGTCGCCTCCACGCCGTCCATCCGCGGCATGCGGATGTCCATCAGCACCACATCGGGCTGGAGGGCACGCACCTGGTCGAGAGCCTGCAGGCCGTCTCCGGCCTCGCCCACGACCGCGATGTCCCCCTCCGCCTCCAGGATCATCCGGAACCCGGTGCGCAGCAGCGGCTGGTCGTCGACCAGCAGGACGCGGATGGCCACGTGAGTCTCCTTCGGTGGGGCCTTGAGAACCGGTCCGGCCCCATTCTGCCCTGGGCCGCCCGGCCGCTACGGGCCGGTCCGGGTCACGGGCAGCGGATAGGGCGGGGGAGTGCCGCCGAACTCCGGGCACAACGCCTGGTGATCGCACCAGCCGCACAGCCGGGTGGGCCGCGGCCGCCAGTCACCGGTCTCGGTCGCCTGCCGGATCGCGTCCCACAGCGCCAGCAGCTTGCGCTCCACCCGCCGCAGATCGGCCGGCGCCGGGTCGTAGGTGAGCACATCACCGCTGCCCAGGTACACCAGCTGCAGGCGGCGCGGGACGATTCCCTTCAGCCGCCACACCACCAGGGCGTAGAACGTCATCTGGAACAGCGCCTCGTCGGCGTACTCGGGCCGGGGCGCCTTGCCCGTCTTGTAGTCGACGATCCGCACCTCGCCGGTGGGCGCGACGTCCACCCGGTCGATGATGCCGCGCAGCCGGAGCCCCGACTCCAGCTCCGCCTCGACGAACAGCTCGCGCTCGGCCGGTTCCAGCCGGGTGGGATCCTCCAGTGCGAACCAGCGCTCCACGAGCTGCTCCGCCTGCGCCAGCCATCGCGCCATCCGCTCGCCGCCGGGATCGTCGGCGAACAGCTCCGTCAGCTCCGGGCGCTCGCGGCGCAGCCGGTCCCACTGGTGAGGGAGGAGCGCCTTGGCCCGGGGGACGGTGCGTTCCGCGGCCGGCGCGTCAAACAGGTGTTCGAGGACGGCGTGCACCAGGGTGCCGCGGGTCGCCGCCTCGCTCGGCTTCTCCGGCAGCCGGTCGATCACCCGGAACCGGTACAGCAGCGGGCACCGCATGAAGTCGGAGGCCCGGGACGGCGAGAGCGAGTCGGGCGGTGCCGGCGACCGCGTGGGCGTGCCCGTGGCCCCGGCCCCGGGACCACCGGTCTCCTGCGGCACTGCGTCGCCCGCCGGCGGCTCGGCCGCCCCCGTCTGTGCGGGCACCGCGGCCACCGGTGCCCCGGCCGTCGGCCCCGTCTCCGCCGATGCCCGGGGCGCGGCGGGCTCCGGCGGCAGCGGCCGCCGGTCGGCCGCCGTGCCGCCGTGGGACTCGGCTCCGTCCTCCCTGCTGGTCTCCATGACCACGAACCTTACGGCCCGCCACCGACAGTGACCCGGCCGGTGCCCCGGTCCGCGGAGGATCCACCCACGGTGACGGCCCGCGCCGCGGCTGAACGGTCCCGGGGGTGCCGGGCGGAACCGCGGGTCGTCGCCGCATACCATCGACGTCGAGAGCTTCTGGCCGAGGAGCGCAGAAGACGCGCATCTGACGAGGGGACACCGTGGACGTGAGCGGCGGGAGCGGGCAGCCGCGGCCCGGCAACGACGAGCCGACCGAGCCCCGCACGGATCCCACGGCGCCGGCCGTCGGCCCTTCGGGCCCCGGCGACGCGGCCGCACGGCCGGTCGACCCCCCGCGGCCCGCCGGACGGCCGGAGGACGCGGACCGGCCGGGCGGCACCGAGACCTCGGTCGACCCGGCCGCCGACGCACCGGCGGTGAGCGGAACGGCCCCCGGCCCGCGGCCGGCCCCGTTGCCGCGGCCGCAGCCCGCCGGCATCGCCGCCCGCGACGGCCGGGATCCCCGGCGGACCGGCGACCGGCACCCGGAGCGGGCGCACGCCCACGGCGGCCCCGGCGCCGGCGCCGGCGGCACACCTCCGCCCTCGCCGCCCCGCCCCCCGCGGGGACCCGGCGGCGGGCTGCTCATGGGCCGCCCCTTCGGCGTCCCCGTGTACGTCGGGCCCAGCTGGTTCCTCGTCGCCGCGCTGATCACCTGGGTGTTCGGAGGACAGCTCGAGCGGGTCCTGCCCGAACTCGGCGCCGCCCGGTATCTGGTGTCCCTGTTCTTCGCGGTCGCCTTCTACGGCTCCGTCCTGGTGCACGAACTCGCCCACACCTTCGTCGCCCTCCGCTTCAAGCTGCCGGTGCGCCGCATCCAGCTGCAGTTCTTCGGCGGCGTCTCCGAGATCGAGAAGGAGGCCGAGACCCCGGGCCGCGAGTTCCTGCTCGCCTTCGTCGGCCCGCTGCTCTCCGTGGTCCTCGGCGGCGTGTTCTACCTCGCCCTGCAGCCCGTCGAGCGCGGCTCGGTCCTCGGGGTCCTGCTGGCCGCTCTGATGATCTCCAACCTGGTCGTCGCCGCGTTCAACCTGCTGCCCGGCCTGCCCCTGGACGGCGGCCGCATGCTGCGCGCGGTCGTGTGGAAGCTCAGCGGTCGGCCGATGACCGGCACCGTGGCCGCCGCCTGGGTCGGCCGCGCCCTGGCCGTCGCCGTGCTCGTCGGACTGCCCCTGGTGAGCCAGTCCGGCAGCCTCGGCGACGCCGGGCCCGGCGTCGGTGTGGACACCGTCACCGACGCGCTGCTCGCCGCCATCATCGCCGCGATCATCTGGACCGGCGCCGGCAACAGCCTGCGCATGGCCCGGCTGCGCGAACAGCTGCCGCACCTGCGCGCCCGCACCCTCACCCGCCGTGCGGTCCCCGTGGAGACCGACACCTCCCTCGCCGAGGCCCTGCGCCGGGCCAACGACGCCGGCGCCCGCGCCCTGGTCGTGGTCGACGCCCACGGCAACCCGCTGTCCCTGGTCCGCGAGTCCGCCATCGCCCACGTCCCCGAGCACCGCCGCCCCTGGGTGCGGGCCAGCGAACTCGCCCAGGACCTCACCGAGGGCATGCGGGTGTCGGCCGAGCTGGCCGGGGAGGAGCTGCTCGACGCCCTGCGCGCCACCCCGGCCACCGAGTACCTGGTCGTGGAGGAGACGGGCGAGATCTACGGCGTGCTGTCCGCCGCGGACGTCGAGCGGGCCTTCGTCCGCGCCATGACCCGCCCCGGCGCCTCGTCCGGACCCCGCACCGGGGCGTAGGGCCGCGCCCCTGCCCGGCACGTGCGGAGCCCGTCCACGGGCCCCGCACGTGGTCAGGAGGCCCGTCGGGGACCGGTAGGCTGGTCACATGTCCGAACCGACCGGTGCCGCCCGCCGCCGCGGGCCCTTCAGGGTCGGGGACCAGGTACAGCTGACGGACCCCAAGGGCCGCCACTACACGTTCACGCTCGAAGCCGGGAAGAACTTCCACACCCACAAGGGGTCCTTCCCGCACGACGAACTGATCGGCGCTCCCGAGGGCACCGTTGTGCGCACCACCGGCAACGTCGCCTATCTCGCGCTGCGTCCCCTGCTCCCCGACTACGTCCTGTCCATGCCCCGCGGGGCAGCCGTCGTCTACCCCAAGGACGCCGGCCAGATCCTCGCCTTCGCCGACATCTTCCCCGGCGCCCGGGTCGTCGAGGCCGGCGTCGGCTCCGGCTCGCTCAGCAGCTTCCTGCTGCGGGCCATCGGCGACCAGGGCATGCTGCACAGCTACGAGCGGCGCGCGGACTTCGCCGAGATCGCCCGGGCCAACGTGGAGCGCTACTTCGGCGGCCCGCACCCGGCCTGGCAGCTGACCGTCGGCGACCTGCAGGACAACCTGTCCGACACCGACGTCGACCGCGTCATCCTCGACATGCTCGCCCCGTGGGAGTGCCTGGAGGCCGTCTCCAAGGCGCTGGTCCCGGGCGGCATCCTGTGCTGCTACGTCGCCACCACCACCCAGCTCGCCCGGACCGTGGAGTCCATCCGGGAGATCGGCTGCTTCAACGAGCCGACCGCCTGGGAGACGATGATCCGCAACTGGCACATCGAGGGCCTGGCCGTCCGTCCCGACCACCGCATGATCGGGCACACCGGCTTCCTGCTCACCGCCCGCCGTCTCGCCGACGGCGTGGAACCGCCCATGCGTCGCCGCCGTCCCGCCAAGGGCGCCTACGGCGAGGACTACGAGGGTCCCAACGCCGGCGGAGGCGCCGGCCGCTGACCGGTGCCGCCGAAAGCCGGCGGCTCATCTCAACGAACGGGCGCCGCGGCCCAGTTCCCCCTGCCGACGGAACCGGGCCGCGGCGCCCGCGCGTTGCCTCAGAACGGTGCGAGGGTGCGGTGCACCCCACCGGTTCCCCCGCACTGTGACGTGTGGCACGATGCTGGCCACCCCACCGGCACAGCCCTCACAGGAGACACTCCTCGTGCAGCACCCCGCCGTTCCGGAACTGGCACACACGCACCCCCGGCCCATTCACTGGGTCGCCACCGCCGCCGCCGTCGCCGGAGTGGTCGCGCTCACCTCGTCCGTCCAGCCCGGCTCCGCCACCGCCGCCGCCTCCGGCGGGACACCGGTGCGCGACGCGCCCGCGACGGCCGCCCCCGCCCCCTCCACCGCGGGCGTGGCCTTCCCGATCCAGTGCGGTCCGGTCAAGGCCGTCGTCGCCCGGCAGGCCGTCGGCGACCTCGACGGCGACGGCCGGCCGGAGACCGTCGCGGCCGTCCACTGCGACGCTCCCATGGGCACCCCGCCCGACGGTGTCTACGTGCTCACCCAGGGCGACGGCGCGGGCCCGGCGCGGGTGGTGGCCACCCTGGTCGATCCCGAGGACCGCACCACGGTGACCTCGCTCGCCGTCCGCGACGAAACGGTCACCGCCACGCTGCTCGGCTACTCGTCCCCGGACGTGCCCGCCTGCTGTCCCGACCTGGAGGACAGCGTGAAGTGGCAGTGGAAGAACGGCGCGTTCCTGCGGTCCGCGCCCGCGCAGGCACACCGCGTGTGAGTCGTGCCCGCCGGGGCGCGCGACGGTCCGTTCGTGACCGCGCGCCCCGGCGGGGTGTTGCGGCGCACGGCCGCGACCGTGCGCGCCCCCGCGGTCACGCCGCGTCGGGACCGTACACCTCGATCTTGTCCGAAACGCGGCGTACATGGATGCACTCGCCCGGGCATTCCCGGGCCGAGTCGGCCACGTCCCTCAGCAGCGGCAGCGGCACCGGCGTTGTCGCGCCCTTGTCCTGCAGCAGCTCGTCGTCGGGGCTTTTCACATAGGCCAGACCGTCGATGTCCAGCTCGAACACCTCGGGTGCGTACTGCGCGCAGAGGCCGTCACCGGTGCACAGATCCTGGTCGATCCAGACCTCCAGCGCCTCGCCGCCCTCCGCGGTCTGTTCTTGCACGCTCATCTACTCCTGCCGTTTTACGTCGAGCTGCGCGGGAATCAGGCCAGCTCTGACGGGTGTTGAACATCTCGACCCTATATCTGTCCGCTTTCCAATCACCTTCCGTGGGTATTCCCCTGGCGTGAGGGAGAGCGCAAGGGTGAAGATCGGACACACCCCGACCGTCTTTGTGATCTAGGGGTTTCAATCGACACCCACCCAGGTAGGGTCTGGAAGCGTCCAGCTCCCCTTGGAGGAGGTGAGGACCGTGGCAGCCCACGACGACGACACGAACCGCGGCATCCGCCCGGGGCAGGGGTCCGACGACCCGGCCGGGCAGATCGCCTACCTTGAGCAGGAGATCGCCGTCCTGCGACGCAAGCTCGCCGACTCTCCGCGACACACGAGGATTCTCGAAGAGCGGATCGTCGAGCTGCAGACCAACCTGGCCGGCGTGTCCGCACAGAACGAACGCCTTGCGAACACCCTCCGTGAGGCCCGTGACCAGATCGTGGCCCTGAAGGAGGAGGTCGACCGGCTCGCCCAGCCGCCCGCCGGTTTCGGCGTCTTCCTGCAGGCCAACGAGGACGGCACCGCCGACATCTTCACCGGCGGCCGCAAGCTGCGGGTGAACGTCAGCCCCAGCGTCGAGCCGGACGAGCTGCGCCGCGGCCAGGAAGTGCTGCTGAACGAGGCGCTCAACGTGGTCGACGCGATGGAGTTCGAGCGCGTCGGCGACATCGTCACCCTCAAGGAGATCCTGGAGGACGGCGAGCGAGCCCTGGTGCTGGGGCACACCGACGAGGAGCGGGTGGTGCGGCTCGCCGAGCCGCTGCTGAACGCCACCATCCGCCCCGGTGACGCCCTTCTGCTCGAGCCGAGGTCCGGCTACGTCTACGAGGTCGTGCCCAAGAGCGAGGTCGAGGAACTCGTCCTCGAAGAGGTGCCCGACATCGGCTACGAGCAGATCGGCGGTCTCGGTGCCCAGATCGAGATGATCCGCGACGCCGTCGAGCTGCCCTACCTCTACCCGGATCTGTTCAAGGAGCACGAACTCCGTCCGCCCAAGGGCGTCCTGCTCTACGGGCCTCCCGGATGCGGCAAGACGCTCATCGCCAAGGCCGTGGCCAACTCGCTGGCCAAGAAGGTCGCCGAGGTCACCGGCCAGGCCGCGGGCAAGAGCTTCTTCCTCAACATCAAGGGCCCCGAGCTGCTGAACAAGTACGTCGGCGAGACCGAGCGGCAGATCCGCCTGGTCTTCCAGCGGGCCCGGGAGAAGGCCAGCGAGGGCACCCCGGTCATCGTCTTCTTCGACGAGATGGAGTCCCTCTTCCGCACCCGCGGCTCCGGCGTCAGCTCGGACGTGGAGAACACCATCGTCCCGCAGCTGCTCGCCGAGATCGACGGTGTGGAGGGCCTGCAGAACGTGGTCGTGATCGGCGCCTCCAACCGCGAGGACATGATCGACCCGGCCATCCTGCGCCCCGGCCGGCTGGACGTGAAGATCAAGATCGAGCGTCCCGACGCCGAGGCGGCCAAGGACATCTTCGCCAAGTACCTCACCGAACGTCTGCCGCTGCACGCGGACGACCTGGCCGAACACGGCGGCGACAAGGCCGCCACGGTCCAGGCGATGATCCAGACCGCGGTCGAGCAGATGTACGCCGAAACCGAGGAGAACCGCTTCCTGGAGGTCACCTACGCCAATGGCGACAAGGAAGTCCTGTACTTCAAGGACTTCAATTCCGGCGCCATGATCGAGAACATCGTGGGCCGCGCCAAGAAGATGGCCATCAAGGACTATCTGGAGAAGAACCAGAAGGGTCTCCGCGTCTCCCACCTCCTCCAGGCGTGCGTGGACGAGTTCAAGGAGAACGAGGACCTGCCCAACACCACCAACCCCGACGACTGGGCCCGGATCTCCGGAAAGAAGGGCGAGCGGATCGTCTACATCCGCACCCTCATCACCGGAAAGCAGGGCGCGGACACCGGACGCTCCATCGACACGGTGGCGAACACCGGACAGTACCTGTAAAAGCAGGGCGGCTGCGGGTGCCCTCGGCGGGTACCCGCAGCCTGCTGTTTTTTCGGGCCCCGCATGGAGCAGGCAATGAGGCACATGATCTCCCCGTCGGCGCAAAGGCGTTCTAGGCTCGTTCCTACCGCCGGGTCGCGCAGTGCGGGGACGGGCACAGCCACCGCACAGGCACCCGGGCACCAGCGGTTTGTGAGCGCCGCCCACGACCGAGGGCGCCGCCGGGCAAGGAGGGCCGCATGACCGTACGGCGAGTGATGGGCATCGAGACGGAGTACGGCATCTCCGTTCCCGGTCACCCCAACGCCAATGCCATGCTCACCTCGTCCCAGATCGTCAACGCGTACGCCGCGGCGATGCACCGGGCCCGCCGGGCCCGCTGGGACTTCGAGGAGGAGAATCCGCTGCGGGACGCCCGCGGCTTCGACCTCGCCCGCGAGGCCGCCGACGCCAGCCAGCTCACCGACGAGGACATCGGCCTGGCCAACGTCATCCTGACCAACGGCGCCCGCCTCTACGTGGACCACGCCCATCCCGAGTACAGCGCCCCCGAGGTCACCAACCCGCGCGACGCCGTGCTGTGGGACAAGGCCGGGGAGAGGATCATGGCCGAGGCCGCCGAACGGGCCGCCCAGCTGCCCGGCGCCCAGCCGATCCACCTCTACAAGAACAACACCGACAACAAGGGCGCCTCCTACGGCACGCACGAGAACTACCTGATGAAGCGGGAGACCGCGTTCTCCGACATCGTGCGCCACCTGACGCCCTTCTTCGTCACCCGCCAGGTCTTCGCCGGCGCCGGCCGGGTCGGCATCGGCCAGGACGGTCATGAACACGGCTTCCAGATCAGCCAGCGCGCGGACTACTTCGAGGTCGAGGTCGGCCTGGAGACGACCCTGAAGCGGCCCATCATCAACACCCGGGACGAGCCCCACGCCGACGCGGAGAAGTACCGCCGCCTGCACGTGATCATCGGCGACGCCAACCTGTCGGAGATCTCCACCTACCTGAAGCTGGGCACGACCTCCCTGGTGCTGTCCATGATCGAGGACGGCTTCATCGCGGTCGACCTGGCGGTCGAGCAGCCCGTGCGCACCCTGCACCAGGTCTCGCACGACCCGACGCTCAAGCGCCTTGTCACGCTCCGCAGCGGCCGCACGCTGACCGCGGTCCAGCTCCAGATGGAGTACTACGAGCTGGCCCGCAAATACGTCGAGGAACGCTACGGTACCGACGCCGACGAGCAGACCCGGGACGTCCTCGCCCGCTGGGAGGACACGCTCACCCGCCTGGAGAACGACCCGATGAGCCTGTCCGGTGAGCTGGACTGGGTCGCCAAACGGGAGCTGATGGAGGGCTACCGGCGCCGCGACGGTCTGGACTGGGACTCCGCGCGGCTGCACCTGATCGACCTGCAGTACGCCGACGTACGCCCCGACAAGGGCCTGTACAACCGCCTGGTGGCCCGGGGCCGCATGAAGCGCCTGCTGGACGAGAGCGAGGTCGACAGGGCCCGCAGGAAGCCGCCCGAGGACACCCGGGCCTACTTCCGCGGACGCTGCCTGGAGCAGTACGCCGACGACGTCGCCGCGGCCTCCTGGGACTCGGTGATCTTCGATCTGCCGGGCCGGGACTCGCTGCAGCGGGTGCCCACCCTGGAGCCGCTGCGCGGCACCCGCAAGCACGTCAAGGAACTGCTGGACCGCTGCCGCACCGCCGAGGACCTGGTCCGGGTCCTCTCGGGCGGCAGGTGAGCGGCACCCGGGGACGTCCGTGCGCCGCCGGTGCGGCCGGCGGCGCACGACAGAGTGGAAACACCGGTCACCGGGAATCAAACACATCAGCCCCGCGCGCAGCACGACCGCGGGGCCGATGTCGGACCCGGACGGTAGGGTCTGAGCATCACCGAACGGTCGAAAGACCGACCAAGTAGGGCGAACCGAGCGGGGTGAGGGATATGGCAACGAAGGACACCGGCGGCGGGCAGCAGAAGGCCACGCGCTCGACCGAGGAGGTCGAGGAGCAGGCGCAGGACGCGCAGGCCGCCGAGGACCTCAAGGAACGCCACGAGAAGCTGAGCGACGACGTGGACTCCGTCCTGGACGAGATCGACGACGTGCTCGAGGAGAACGCCGAGGACTTCGTGCGCAGCTTCGTGCAGAAGGGCGGAGAGTGACGGCGGTCCGCGCCGGCTCCCCCGTGCACTGAAGGCGGCGAGGGGTGGGAGTGCCCGACGGCCCGGCGGCGCGGCGCCGCACGCGGTGCGTGCGACGGCGTCCGCCGGCCGTGACCGCCGGGGACGGGGACCGGTGCGACGGCTCTTCGGTGCACCGCCGGGAGCGTGCGGCGCGTTTCCGCGCCCCGCGCTCCCGGCGCCGCCGGTGCGCGCGTGCACGAGCCCGCACCGGCGACGGTCGAGGCCGGGGCCGGGTGCCCGCACGACGCCCGGGAGCGGCAGGACCGTCTCGACGCGTCCCCGCGTCCTGCGGACCGCGACCGCACGCGGCACGTCGATCGCCGCGCCCGGGGGCGCGTACCGGCCGTTCCCGCCGGTGCCACCCGAGCATGTCGGTCACCGCCATGAGACGGGTAGGGTCCGTGGCGTACTGTGCTTCAGCTGCACCGCTGCACTGGGGCAGTTCAAGGAACGGCCCGATGCCGTAAGGCGGGCTGCTGCTTACGTGGAAGGGATCGCGTGGAAGCGAACACTCGTAGCACCGGGCGTCTGCCAGCTGCCTTCCTGACGCCTGGGTCCTCCTCCTTCATGGACTTCCTTGCTCAGCACAAGCCGGAGCTGCTCCCCGGGAACCGGCAGCTGCCGCCCACCCAGGGTGCGATCGAGGCACCGCACGGCACGACGATCGTCGCCGTGACCTTCGAGGGCGGTGTCGTGCTGGCCGGTGACCGCCGGGCGACCATGGGCAACATGATCGCGCAGCGGGACATCGAGAAGGTCTTCCCCGCGGACGAGTACTCGGCCGTCGGCATCGCCGGCACGGCGGGCATCGCCGTGGAGATGGTGAAGCTGTTCCAGCTGGAGCTGGAGCACTTCGAGAAGGTGGAGGGGACGCAGCTGTCGCTGGAGGGCAAGGCGAACCGGCTGTCGACCATGATCCGCTCCAACCTGGGCCTGGCCATGCAGGGCCTGGCGGTGGTCCCGCTGTTCGCGGGCTACGACCTGGACCGGGACAAGGGCCGCATCTTCTCCTACGACGTCACCGGCGGCCGCAGCGAGGAGCACGGCTTCGCGGCCACGGGTTCCGGCTCGGTGTTCGCACGTGGTTCGATGAAGAAGCTGTACCGCGAGGACCTGAGCGAACAAGAGGCCACCACGCTCGTGGTGCAGGCCCTGTACGACGCGGCAGACGACGACTCGGCGACCGGTGGTCCCGATGTCGCCCGCCGGATCTATCCGATCGTCACCGTGATCACCGAGGACGGCTTCCGCCGGCTCACCGACGACGAGACCTCCGAGATCGCCCGTTCGGTGCTGCAGCGGCGCCTGGAGCAGCCCGACGGCCCGCGGGCCGCACTGCTGTAGCCGGGCGGCCGGGTTTCTTGTTCAAGGTGATCCAGTGACTTCTACAGAAAGGGACGGATAAACCGGTGTCGACGCCGTTCTACGTGTCACCTCAGCAGGCCATGGCCGACCGGGCGGAGTACGCCCGCAAGGGCATCGCCCGGGGCCGCAGCCTGGTCGTGCTGCAGTATGCCGACGGGATCGTGTTCGTCGGTGAGAATCCGTCCCGGGCGCTGCACAAGTTCAGCGAGATCTACGACCGGATCGGTTTCGCGGCCGCCGGCAAGTACAACGAGTACGAGAACCTGCGCATCGGCGGCGTCCGCTACGCCGACCTGCGCGGATACACCTACGACCGCGGTGACGTGACCGCACGGGGCCTGGCGAACGTCTACGCCCAGACGCTGGGCACGATCTTCTCCAGCGCGGCGGAGAAGCCGTACGAGGTGGAGCTGGTGGTCGCCGAGGTGGGGGAGACCCCCGAGGGCGACCAGATCTACCGGCTGCCGCACGACGGGTCGATCGTGGACGAGCACGGCTCGGTGGCGGTCGGCGGCAACGCCGAGCAGATCAGCAGCTACCTCGACCAGCGGCACCGGGACGGGATGACGCTCTCGGAGGCGCTGAAGCTGGCCGTGCAGGCGCTGTCCCGCGACACCAACGGCTCCGAGCGGGAGATCCCCGCCGAGCGCCTGGAAGTGGCGGTGCTGGACCGGACCCGTCCGCAGAAGCGGAAGTTCAAGCGGATCACCGGCCGCCAGCTGGCCCGGCTGCTGCAGGGCGACGACGGCGACGCCGCCAAGGACGCCACCGGCGGGGACGGCTCGGCGGACGCGCAGGACGCGGGGGACACCGAGGAGAAGTGACCGCCGCCCGGCCCGCGGGCTGCCGTTCTTCCGGTCCGCGGGATGGATCTCTCGGGTGCCCCGGTCTGCCGAAGCGTTTCGGCAGGCCGGGGCACCGGGCGTCTCAGGAGGCGCACGGCGGGGCCGTGGAGCCCCGTACCACCAGATGCACGGGAATGTCCCCGCCCTCGGGCGTGCGGCCCTCCAGTACGGCCAGCAGGGCCTGCATGCCGCGCTCGCCGAACAGCTCGGCGTCCAGATGGACCGTGGTCAGCTCCGGGTCGACGGCCGTGGCCAGATGCAGGTCGTCCACGCCGGTGACGGAGACGTCCTCCGGCACCCTGAGCCCCAGCCGGCGCAGGCCCTTGTAGGCGCCCACGGCGAGCGTGTCGTCGTCGCAGATCACGGCCGTGGGGCGAGGGGGTGTGGGGTCGCTCAGCGCGGCCTGCACGGCGGCCCGGGCGCCGTCCATGGAGACGGGCGTGCGGGCGGTGCGGATCGAGGTGCCGGGCACGGCGCCGATCCGGTCGGCCAGGGCACCGGCCCGGACCTCGAAGGTCCACGAGGGCACGTCGGCGGCCAGGTGCACGAAGTGCCGGTGACCGAGGCCCAGCAGGTGCTCGGCGACCTGCCGGGCACCGTCGGCGATGTCCAGGTTGACGGTGGCGGCGCCGAGGCTGCCGGCGGGGTCGCTGTCGAGCATGACCAGGGGCAGCTGCTCGCCGCGCAGGGCGGTGAGGGCGTCGGCGGCCATGGACGAGGCGATGACACCGTCCAGGGCGGCCCGCGCGGAGGCGAAGGGGTTGCGGGCCGGGCCGACGCCCTCCGGCGAGGGGTAGAGGACGACGCCGAAGCCGTGGTCGGCGGCGACCCGGGCCGCGCCGGTGTAGACACCGGCGAAGAACTCGGTGGTCAGCGCGGGGACCACGAGCAGCACGGTGCGGGTGCGGCCGAGACGGAGATTGCGGGCCGCGAGGTTGGGCCGGTAGCCCAGCTCCTCAGCGGCCCGGCGGACGCGTTCCGCGGTGGCCTCGGAGACCCGGCCGCGCCATTTGTCGCCGAGGACGAGCGAGACGGCGGCCTGGGAGACGCCGGCGGCCCGGGCGACGTCGCGGCTGGTGGGCCGGGTGCTTGCGGGTGCCACCGTGGCGCTGCTCCTTCGTGCTGGGTCCGCTGCGCCCGGCCGACGGGCACGGCCGGCCGGACTGCTCCTGGACGGGTGAACAGCGCTCATGGTACGTATGGGCGGTCACGTTATACGTACAACTTCGGGCTCGGGAGGACACACGATGGCCGCGGCAGGCGCACGGTACCTGGAGGTCCTTCGGGCGCGGCATGCCGCCCGGCTGCTGGTGGGCACCCTGGTGGGGCGGCTGCCCAACGCCACCGCGGCGTTGACGATCGTGCTGTTCGTGCGGGCCGAGGGCGGCTCCTACAGCCTGGCGGGCGCCCTGGCGGCGGCGTACGGCGTGGCCAACGCGGTCGGCCAGCCCCTGCTTGGCCGGCTGGTCGACCTGTACGGCCAGCCCCGGGTGCAGCTGCCGGCCGCGGTGGGCGCGGCGCTGGCGATGACGGTGTTCGCCCTGACCGGCACCGAGCCGCCGGCCCTCGCCTGGACGGCCGTGGTGGCGGCCGGGCTGCTCACCCCGCCGCTGGAGGGCGGGCTGCGCGCGCTGTGGCCGTCCGTGCTGCGCCGCGAGGAGCAGGTGCACACCGCGTACGCGATGGACGCGGTGGCGCAGGAGGTCATGTTCACCGTGGGACCGCTGCTGGTCACCTGCTGCGTGGCCCTGTGGTCGGCGCGGGCCGCCCTGGTGATCCTCAACGTGCTCGGGGTGCTGGGCGCGCTGTCGGTGGTCGTCTCCCCGCCGTCCCGAACCTGGCGGTCGGCACCGCGCGAGGCGCACTGGCTCGGTGCGCTGCGCTCGCCCGGGCTGCTGGCGCTGCTCGGCGCCTTCCTGTTCGTGGGGACCGCGCTGGGCTCGATCACCGTGGCGGCGGTGTCGTACGCGGACGTCCACGGCGGGGACGCGGTGTACGGCGCGCTGATGGCGGCCCTGGGGCTCGGGGCGCTCGCCGGCGGCGCGGTCTACGGGGCGCGGCAGTGGGCCGGCGCGCCCGAGCGGCGGCTGCGGGTGCTCGTGGGCGCGCTGGCGGTGTGCTACCTGCCGCTGATGCTCCGGCCGGGGGTGCCCGCGATGGTGCTGCTCACCGTGGTCGCCGGGCTGTTCCTGGCGCCCTGCATCGCGTGCGCGTTCGTCCTGGTCGACCGGCATGCGCCGCGCGGCACGGTGACCGAGGCGTTCTCGTGGCTGGTGACGACCTTCACGGTCGGCTCCTCGGCGGGCACGGCGGTGGCCGGGCCGGTGGTCCAGTCGGGCGGTACGCTGTGGGGTTTCGCGGTGCCGGGCGCCGCGGGGGCGGTGTCCCTGCTGGTGCTGCTGGCCACGGGCCGCCTGCTCAGGGCACCCGCCGGGCGGTCCGTGATCGCGGCCCGCCAGGAAAATGATCCGAATCGTACGGTCGAACCCCGTTTCAGTCCGGGGGATCAGGCGTAATGTTCACTCATGGACCGCCGCATTTTCGGGCTGGAGAACGAGTACGGCGTCACGTGCACGTTCAGGGGACAGCGCCGTCTGTCGCCTGACGAGGTGGCGCGGTACCTCTTCCGCCGTGTCGTGTCATGGGGCCGCAGCAGCAATGTCTTTCTGCGGAACGGCGCCCGGCTCTATCTCGACGTGGGGTCACATCCGGAATACGCGACACCCGAATGTGACGACGTGATCGAACTGGTCACCCACGACAAGGCCGGCGAGCGCATTCTCGAAGGACTCCTGGTGGACGCGGAAAGACGCCTCCACGAGGAGGGAATCGCGGGCGACGTCTACCTGTTCAAGAACAACACCGACTCGGCGGGCAACTCCTACGGGTGCCACGAGAACTACCTGGTGGCGCGGCACGGGGAGTTCTCCCGGCTCGCGGACATCCTCATCCCCTTCCTGGTCACCCGGCAGCTGCTGTGCGGCGCGGGCAAGGTGCTCCAGACCCCGCGCGGCGCCGTGTACTGCGTCAGCCAGCGGGCGGAGCACATCTGGGAGGGCGTCTCCTCGGCGACGACCCGCTCCCGTCCGATCATCAACACCCGCGACGAGCCGCACGCGGACGCCGAGCGCTACCGGCGCCTGCACGTCATCGTCGGCGACTCGAACATGTCCGAGACGACGATGCTGCTCAAGGTCGGCGCCACCGACCTGGTGCTGCGCATGATCGAGGCGGGCACGGTGATGCGCGACCTGACCCTGGAGAACCCCATCCGGGCGATCCGCGAGGTCAGCCACGACATGACCGGCCGCCGCAAGGTGCGCCTGGCCAGCGGCCGGGAGGCCTCCGCCCTGGAGGTGCAGCGCGAGTACTACGAGAAGGCGCTGGACTTCTGCGACCGGCGCGGCATCCGCACCGGCACGGTCGAGCGGGTGCTGGAGCTGTGGGGCCGGACCCTGGAGGCCGTCGAGACCGAGAATCTCGACCTGATCGACACCGAGATCGACTGGGTCATGAAGTACAAGCTCATCGAGCGGTACCGCGCCAAGCACAACATGACCATGTCGCATCCGCGGGTCGCCCAGATAGACCTCGCCTACCACGACATCCACCGTCGTCGTGGCCTGTACTACCTGCTGGAGAAGAAGGGCCAGGCGGCCCGGGTCTGCAACGACGTCAGGATCTTCGAGGGCAAGTCGGTGCCGCCGCAGACGACCCGGGCGCGGCTGCGGGGCGACTTCATCCGGCGGGCGCAGGAACAGCGCAGGGACTTCACCGTCGACTGGGTGCACCTCAAGCTCAACGACCAGGCCCAGCGCACGGTGCTGTGCAAGGACCCGTTCCGTTCGGTGGACGACCGCGTGGAGAAGCTGATCGCCGGCATGTGAGCGCGGCCCGTCCCGGCCACGGGGCCATCCGGCGGCTTCCCGCGCCCGCGGCGGTGCTCACCCGGCCGGGGGACCTCCGTCACAACGCCACACGGGCGCCGTACATGTCACGTGACGTTGCGCGTACGGCGCCCTGTCCGCCCCGTAGAGTTGCGCGCGCACGTCTTCCACACGACCGACCGATAACGAGGCCCCCACCGTGCGCCGACGCTCTCTTCTTCTCTCCGTCCCCGCGGGACTGGTCACGCTGGCCGCCTGTGGCTCCGACAAGGACGACGCGGACACGGCCGGCACCAGCGAGTCGCCGTCCGCGTCCGCACCGGCCACGTCCGCCGCACCGTCGCCGAAGATCGTCTCCGGGCCGCTGCCGGCGATCACGGCGGGCACCGGCTTCGGGCAGAAGCCGACCGTGGCCAAGGGCAGCGGTGAGCCGTCGAAGGACCTCGCGGTCAAGACGCTGATCGCGGGCAGCGGCCGCACCGTGGCGGAGAACGACTACATCCAGGCGCACTATCTCGGCCAGATCTGGAACACGGGCAAGGTCTTCGACAACTCCTACGACCGCAAGACGCCCCTGCTCATCCAGCTCGCCCAGGGCACGATCATCGACGGCTGGCGCTATGCGCTGGCCGGGAAGAAGGCGGGCAGCCGGGTGATGTTCTCCGTGCCGCCCACCTGGGGCTACGGCACCCAGGGCAATGCGCAGGCGGGCATCGGGGGCACCGACACCCTGGTGTTCGTCGTCGATGTGCAGAACGCCTTCAACGCGGACAGCTCCGCGCAGGGCAAGGTGGTCGCCCGCACCGACGCCGCGCTGCCGAAGGTGGGCACCAACACCGACGGCAAGGCCCCGGCCATCGAGGTGCCGAAGAAGCCCGCCCCGGACAAGCTGGTCGCCGACTATGTGATCGAGGGCGACGGCCCGGTGGTCAAGGCCGACAGCACCGTGCTCGTGCAGTACAAGGGCGTGGTGTGGGACACCGGCAAGGAGTTCGACTCGACCTACGGCCGGCACGACCTCACCTCCTTCTCGCTGCAGCAGGTCGTCAAGGGCTGGGCGCAGGGCCTGACCGGCAAGAAGGTCGGCAGCCGCGTGCTGATCGTGATCCCGCCGTCCCTGGGCTACGGCGACAACCCGCCGCCCGACAGCGGCCTGACCAAGGACTCCACGATGGTCTTCTCCGTGGACGTCCTCGCCGCGATGTGACGGGAGTCTTCTGGGTGGACGTCCTCGCCGCGATGTGACGGGAGTCTTCTGCGTGGACGTCCTCGCCGCGATGTGACGGGACGGTCTCCGTGGGCGTCCCCGCCGCCGTGCATCACGGGTGTCCCGCTCGCCGACAGGACGGCGCCGTCCGGGCCGCCGCACCGCCGGGGCGCGCCCGCGCGCCGCGCGGGGCTGCCGTACGCCCTCGCGGCGCGCCGGACCGGGCACCGCCGCCGGGGGCGGGCCGGGCGCGGGGATGAAAGACTGGGGGCGTTCTTCGTCGTAGACAGCAGGAGCTTTTCAGTGAGCATCGACAAGCCCGAGATCGACTTCCCGGGCGGCGAGCCCCCGGCCGACCTCGAGATCAAGGACATCTGGGAGGGCGACGGCGAGGTCGCGAAGGCGGGCCAGGTCGTCACCGTCCACTACGTGGGCGTCGCGTTCAGCACCGGTGAGGAGTTCGACGCCAGCTGGAACCGGGGCGCCCCGTTCCGCTTCCCGCTGGGCGCCGGCCGGGTCATCGCGGGCTGGGACCAGGGTGTGCAGGGCATGAAGGTCGGCGGCCGCCGCCAGCTGACCATCCCGCCGCACCTCGCCTACGGCGACCACAGCCCGACCCCGGCGATCAAGCCCGGCGAGACCCTGATCTTCGTGGTGGACCTGCTCGGGGTCTGACCTGAACGCACCGGATTCCCGCGGGATCCGGTCGGCCGAGGCCCGCCCCTGTCCGGGTGCGGGCCTCGGCTTTTTGACGTGGCGCCGCGGAGCGGTACGGTCATCGGTCGTAAGCACCATACGGAAGGCGAAGGGCATCGATGGCCATTGCCAAGGCCGAGCGGCTGATGAATCTGGCGTTGTGCCTGCTCGGGACCCGGCGGCCGCTCAGCAAGCGCGAGCTGCGGGAGTCCATCGAGGCCTACGTCGAGGCGTTCGGCCCGGAACAGGGCGCCACCGGTTCCGATGATGCCTTCAACCGCATGTTTGAGCGGGACAAGGACGACCTGCGCGAGCTGGGCCTGGTCATCGAGACCGTCGAGAGCGTCGACGGCGAGGTCGGCTATCTGGCCCGCCGGGACAGCAACCGGCTGCCGCCCATCACCCTGGACGCCGAGGAGGCCGCCGCTCTGGGCCTGGCCGCCAAGGTGTGGCAGCAGGCGCGGCTCGCCGGTGCCGCCAGCGGCGCCCTGCAGAAGCTGCGGGCCGCCGGGCTGCCCGAGGAGGTCGACCCGTACGCGGAGCACGGTGCGCTGGAGCCGCGCATCCCGGTGCACGAGGCCGCCTTCGAACCGCTGATGCTGGCGCTGCGCGACCGCCGCCCGGTCGTCTTCGACTACCGCAAGGCCAGCGCCGCCCGCCCCGAGACCCGGCACGTCGAGCCGTGGGCGCTGGAGTGCTGGCGCGGCCACTGGTACCTGGCCGGATTCGACCGCGACCGTCAGGCCGAGCGGGTCTTCCGGCTGTCGCGGATCACCGGCAAGGTCCGCTCCCGGGCGGGCCGGTTCACCGCGCCCGTGCCGGACGTCGTCACCGTCCGCGAGACCGTGGCGCACTGGGCGGGCGAGACCGCCGACCGCTCCGCGCGGATCCGGCTGCGCACGGGCGCCGGCTACCCGCTGCGCGCCAAGGCCACCGCCGTGCGGGAACTCGGCGACGGCTGGGACGAGTTGGAGATCCCGTACGGGCACGGCCTGGACGCCTGGCTGGTGGAGTTCGGCCCGGACGTGGTGGTGCTGGAGCCCGCCGAGCTGCGGGCCGACGTGGTGGACCGGCTGCGTGCCGTGGCCGAGGGCTGAGGGGGAGCGAGCGACACCGTGGCAGGCAAACCGGTCAGGCCGGCGAACGCGATCGACCAGACCCGGCGGATGCTCTCGCTGGTGACCTATCTGCGGGAGCGGCCCGGCGCCCGGATCGAGGACGTGGCCCGCGCCTTCGGCATCAGCGAGGAGGAGCTGGTCTCCGACCTGGACGTGCTGCCCATGTGCGGCACGAGCTTCCGCGGCGGCGACCTGCTGGACATCGACACCGACGGCGAACGCATCTGGTGGCACAACCCCGCCGCGCTCGCCGCGGAGGCGGCCGAACCGCTCCGGCTGGCCGCCGACGAGGCCACCGCCCTGCTGGTGGCCGCCCGCGCGGTGGCCACCCTGCCCGGTCTGCGCGAGAGCGACCGGCAGGCCCTGCTGCGGGCCACGGCGAAGGTGGAGGCCGCGGCGGGCGAGGCCGCCGGCACCAGCTCCCGGCTGTCGGTGACCTTCGAGTCCGAGGGCGGGGTCTTCGCCGACGTGGACCGCGCCATCTCCGAGCGTCGCCGGCTGTGGATCCGCTACTACTCGCCGGCCCGGGACGAGGTCACCGAGCGGGAGATCGACCCGATCCGCCTGGTCAGCGTCGGCCACACCTATGTGGAGGCCTGGTGCCGCCGCTCCGAGGCGCGCCGCACCTTCCGGCTGGACCGGGTCGCCGAGATCAAGATCCTCGACGAGCCGTCCGAGCCGCCGCAGGTGGAGCTGCGGGACCTGTCCGAGGCCCTGGTGCAGCCGGCCGCCGAGGACCCCGAGGTCGTCGTGGAGGTCGGGCCCAGCGGGCGCTGGGTGGCGGAGTACTACCCGCACGACAGCGCCGAGGAGCTGCCCGACGGCGGGCTGCGGATCACCCTGCGCACCCCCGATCCGGCCTCGCTGCGCCGCCTGGCGCTGCGGCTGGGCCGGGACGGGCGGATCGTCGCCCCGCGCGAGCTGGCGGACAGCGCCCGGCAGGCGGCCCGCGCGGCCCTGGCGGCGTACGAGGACGGCGAGGTCACGGGCGCCGGCGGCGAGGTGCCGCACGCCGGTGACATGAGCGCGACGGGGGACACGGCCCAGGCCGGGGACGCGATGCCCATCCGGGACGGGGAGGGGGCACCGGGCCGGACGGTGCCCGGGGCCCGGGGCGGGCGCAAGGGGGGCGAGGACGCACACGGACCGATCGGCAGGCGGTTGGACAGGCAGGAGCAGGAACTGTGAGCGAGTCGGCGAAGTCGGGAATGACGGTGGCGACGGCGTTCGCCGGGATGCGCAGCGTGACACCGGTGGTGTACCGGGCGGGCTGCCCCGACTGCCGGGCGCGCTTCGAACTCGCCGCCAGCGCGCTGCGGCTGGCCATCGGCGCCAGCAGCCGCACCACCTTCTACAGCTTCACCTGCCCCGAGTGCGGTGCCTCCGTCCGCAAGCCGGCCGGCGAGCGGATCGTGGAACTGCTCACCGGCGGTGGGGTCAAGACGCTGCGGCTGCACTCGACCCCGTAGGCTCGACGTCATGTTCTGGGCGATGGTCGCGGTAGCCGCGTCAAGTGTGGGTCTTGCCGTCCTGGCGGTGTTCGCCGTCCAGGTGTTCGTTCAGGCCCGCCGGCTCGGACGGCAGGTCGCGGAGTCGGCGCAGCGCATCAGCCGGGCCGCGGAGGAGCTGGAGCGGGCGAGCGTGAGCGCCGCCCGGTCCGCGAGGTCGCTGTGACCGCGGCGCCCGCAGCGGCGGCCGGTGCGTCACCCGTGGCGGGCGCCACGCGGGGCCGTGCCCTGTCACGGCGCCGCGCGCGGCAGGTACCCTCGGGACGCGGACCGGAGAACGAGGCCCGGTCCGTGGACGGGAGTACGCACAGGGATTGCCCCGTGTTCACCCCCGAGCGCTACGATCGCTGCGAGATGCGACCGCTCGGGCACATGTCCGACTGGTCGGACAGCATCCCACCCAGCCGCCTCGGTGAGAAGGTATAGACATATGTTCGGAAGGCTCGGAGCTCCCGAGATCATTCTCATCCTCGTCGTCATCCTCCTGCTGTTCGGCGCGAAGAAGCTTCCGGACATGGCTCGCTCGCTGGGCAAGTCCGCCCGCATCCTGAAGAGCGAGGCCAAGGCGATGAAGGAGGAGAGCCGCAACGCCTCTGCCTCCGCCCCGGCGCCGGCCCCGGGCGAGCAGCCTCCCGCCCAGCGCACGATCCAGGCGGCTCCCGGCGACGTGACCAGTTCACGGCCGGTCACCGAGCCGACGGACACCCCCCAGCGCTGACGCACGGCCGGATGTTCCCTCCGGCCTGCCGCACGAGATGAGGACGTGGGTTGCTCAAGCCTGCCCGCAAGAAGGTGAAGGATCCCGAGGGGCGCATGCCCCTCGCGGACCATCTCCGTGAGCTACGCAACCGGCTCGCGAAGGCGTTGCTCGCCATCGTCGTGGTGACGGTCGTCGCCGCCTTCTTCTACTACGACATCATCAACTTCCTCACCAAGCCGATCCTCGACTCGGTCGGCTGCCGCGAGACCTTCGAACAGCTCACGAAGGGCTCCGGCCACCAGCAGTGCGCGCAGATCACGATCAACGGTCTGCTGGCGCCGTTCACCCTCGCCCTGCAGGTCTCCCTGGTGGCCGGCATCGTGATCGCCTCGCCGGTGTGGCTCTACCAGCTGTGGGCGTTCGTCGCGCCCGGCCTGCACAAGCACGAGAAGAAGTACGCCTACGCCTTCGTCGCCACGGGTGTGCCGCTGTTCCTGGGCGGGGCGTTCTTCGCCTACAAGGTGCTGCCCACCACGGCGAAGGTGCTCATCGACTTCACCCCGCAGGGCGTCGACAACCTGCTGCCGCTGGACGACCTGCTCCAGCTGGTGACGCGGATGGTGATCGTCTTCGGGCTCTCCTTCGAGCTGCCGCTGCTGCTGATCATGCTGAACCTCACCGGCATCCTGTCCGGCAAGCGGATGCTCGGCTGGTGGCGCGTGATGATCATGGCGATCACCGTCTTCGCGGCCGTCGCCACCCCCAGCACCGACCCGGTGTCCATGCTGCTGCTCGCCGGGCCCATCTGGGTGCTGTACTTCGGCGCGGTCGTCTTCGCCCTGCTCAACGACCGCCGCAGGCGCCGCCGCGAGCTGGCGGGCCCGTCCGACGACGAGGCGTCCGAGCTGGACCTCACCCCCGAGGACATCGGCGAGGTGGAACCCGTCACCGCGAGCCGGTCGCTGCCCGAGCAGGCCGGCCGGGACCGGGTCGACGGATACGACGACGTGACCTGAGCGGCCCGGCCGCACAGGACCCTCACCACAGGCGCACACGAGGAGCCGGCCACCCGCACCGCGGGCGGCCGGCTCTTCTGCGTGTCCGTCCGCCCGCACACCCTCTGACCAGGGGCGTTCCCGCTGATCGTGAGAATGATCGTCCGGTTGTCAGCACGGCCCGGTACGCTCGACAGCACGATGACTGAGGACCTCTCACCGGCCGAGCGGTACGCGGCAGCGCGCAGGCGGGCTGCCGAGCAGCGCACCGCCCTCGCGGGATTCCGCGAGATGTACGACTTCGGCCTCGACCCCTTCCAGATCGAGGCCTGCAAGGCCCTCGAGGCCGGAAAGGGCGTGCTGGTCGCCGCGCCCACCGGCTCCGGCAAGACGATCGTGGGCGAGTTCGCCGTGCACCTGGCCCTGCGACAGGGCAAGAAGTGCTTCTACACCACGCCGATCAAGGCGCTGTCCAACCAGAAGTACTCCGATCTGTGCCGCCGCTACGGCAGCGGCACGGTGGGCCTGCTCACCGGCGACAACAGCGTCAACGCCGACGCCCCGGTGGTCGTGATGACCACCGAGGTGCTGCGCAACATGCTCTACGCCGGCTCCCAGACCCTGCTCGGCCTCGGCTATGTGGTCATGGACGAGGTGCACTACCTCTCCGACCGGTTCCGCGGCGCCGTCTGGGAGGAGGTGATCATCCACCTGCCCGAGTCGGTGACCCTGGTCTCCCTGTCGGCGACCGTGTCCAACGCCGAGGAGTTCGGTGACTGGCTGGACACCGTCCGCGGCGACACCGAGGTGATCGTCTCCGAGCACCGGCCCGTCCCGCTGTTCCAGCACGTCCTGGCCGGACGGCGGATGTACGACCTGTTCGAGGAGGGCGACGGCCGGCGCAAGGTCAACCCGGACCTGCTGCGCATGGCCCGCCTGGAGGCCAGCCGCCCGTCCTTCCCGGACCGCCGGCGCGGCCGGTCGATGCGCGCCGCCGACCGGGAGCGCGAGCGCCGCCAGCGCTCGAGGGTCTGGACACCGAGCCGCCCGGAGGTCATCGAGCGCCTGGACGCCGAGGGCCTGCTGCCCGCCATCACCTTCATCTTCAGCCGGGCCGCCTGCGAGGCGGCCGTCCAGCAGTGCCTGTACGCGGGACTCCGCCTGAACGACGAGGCCGCCCGCGAGGAGGTGCGCGCCCTGGTCGAGGAGCGCACCGCCTCCATCCCGCGCGAGGACCTGCACGTCCTCGGCTACTACGAGTGGCTGGAGGGCCTGGAGCGCGGCATCGCCGCCCACCACGCCGGCATGCTCCCGACCTTCAAGGAGGTCGTCGAGGAGCTGTTCGTGCGCGGCCTGGTCAAGGCGGTCTTCGCCACCGAGACCCTCGCCCTGGGCATCAACATGCCCGCCCGTTCCGTCGTGCTGGAGAAGCTCGTCAAATGGAACGGCGAGCAGCACGCCGACATCACCCCCGGGGAGTACACGCAGCTCACCGGCCGGGCCGGCCGTCGCGGCATCGACGTCGAGGGCCACGCGGTGGTGCTGTGGCAGCGCGGCATGAACCCCGAGCACCTCGCGGGCCTGGCCGGCACCCGCACCTATCCGTTGCGCTCCAGCTTCAAGCCGTCGTACAACATGGCGGTCAACCTGGTCGAGCAGTTCGGCCGGCACCGCTCCCGCGAGCTGCTGGAGAGCTCCTTCGCCCAGTTCCAGGCCGACAAGTCGGTCGTGGGCATCTCCCGGCAGGTGCAGCGCAACGAGGAGGGGCTGGCCGGCTACAAGAAGTCGATGACCTGCCACCTCGGCGACTTCGAGGAGTACGCGCGGCTGCGCCGGGAGCTGAAGGACCGGGAGAACGAGCTGGCCCGGCAGGGCGCGGCCCAGCGGCGCGCCGAGGCCGCCGTCGCCCTCGAACGGCTCCGGCCCGGCGACGTCATCCACGTGCCCACCGGCAAGTACGCGGGCCTGGCACTGGTCCTGGACCCGGGGCTGCCGGCCGGCCGGGTCGGCGGCCACCGCGGCATGGAGTACCACGACGGGCCGCGCCCGCTGGTGCTGACCGCCGAGCGGCAGGTCAAGAGGCTGGCGTCGATCGACTTCCCGGTGCCCGTGGAGCCGGTGGACCGGATGCGCATCCCGAAGTCCTTCAACCCGCGCTCCCCGCAGTCCCGCCGCGACCTGGCCTCCGCGCTGCGCACCCGCGCCGGGCACATCCCGCCCGAGCGGCACCGCAAGCGGCGTTCGGCGGCCGCCGACGACCGGGAGATCGCCCGGCTGCGCAGCGCCCTGCGCGCCCACCCCTGCCACGGCTGCGACGAACGCGAGGACCACGCCCGCTGGGCGGAGCGCTACCACCGGCTGCTGCGCGACACGAAGCAGCTTCAGCGCCGTATCGAGGGCCGCACCAACACCATCGCGCGCACCTTCGACCGCATCGTGGCGTTGCTGACCGAACTGGACTATCTGCGCGGCAACGAGGTCACCGAGCACGGCCGGCGCCTGGCCCGGCTCTACGGCGAGTTGGACCTGCTGGCCAGCGAGTGCCTGCGCGAGCGGGTCTGGGAGGGCCTGGGCCCGGCCGAACTCGCCGCCTGCGTCTCGGCGCTGGTGTACGAGTCGCGGGCCGGGGACGACGCCATGGCGCCCAAGCTGCCGGCCGGCAAGGCCAAGGAGGCGCTCGGGGAGATGGTCCGCATCTGGGGCCGGCTGGACGCTCTGGAGGAGGAGTTCCGCATCAGCCAGACCGAGGGCGTGGGCCAGCGCGAGCCCGACCTCGGGTTCGCATGGGCCGCGTACATGTGGGCCTCGGGCAAGGGACTGGACGAGGTGCTGCGCGAGACGGAGATGCCGGCCGGTGACTTCGTGCGCTGGTGCAAGCAGGTCATCGACGTGCTCGGCCAGATCGCGGCGGCGGCCCCCACCGAGAATTCCACGGTGGCCCGGAACGCCCGCAGGGCCGTCGACGGCCTGCTGCGGGGCGTGGTCGCCTACTCGTCGGTCGGCTGACCCGCCCCGCCCGGCGCCCGCAGCGGGGAGCGTGACCGTACGCGTCCGATGCGCTCCGGCACGCCCCCGCCACCCGGGCGCGGGGCGGTCACCGTTCCGCCCACTCGCGCGGGTCCTCCCAGGCCTCCAGCACCCGGCGGCTGGAGAACCGGCGCTCCGCCCCCGTGACCGGGTCGGTGAACTCCAGCGTCCTGGCCAGCAGCTGCAGCGGGCGCCGGAAGTCACCGGCCGGGACGGGACCGGTCACCACCGGGTACAGCGGATCACCGAGGATCGGCACCCCCAGGGCGCTCATGTGCACCCTGAGCTGGTGGGTCTGCCCGGTCTCGGGGACGAGCCGGTAGCGGGCGAGGCCGTCGCCCGCGCGGTGCTCGACGAGGTCGACGCGGGTGACGGCGTTCGGCTCGCCCGGCACCTCCCGCGCGGCCGGCACACCGCGTTCCTTCACGATCCTGCTGCGCACCGTGCGCGGCAGCGCGAGCCCGGGATCGTACGAGGCGACGGCCTCGTACTCCTTGCGCACCCGCCGGTCGCGGAAGAGCGTCTGGTAGCGGCCGCGTTCCTCAGGGCGCACCGTGAACAGCACCAGGCCCGCGGTGAGCCGGTCCAGGCGGTGCGCGGCACTGAGCGTGGGCAGGCCCAGCTCGCGGCGCAGCCGCGCCAGCGCGGTCTCGGCGACATGGGTGCCGCGCGGCGTGGTAGCGAGGAAATGCGGCTTGTCCACCACCACGATGTGCTCGTCGCGGTGGACGACGTGCAGCGGGAAGGGCACCGGGACCTCCTCGGGCAGTTCCCGGTGGAACCACACGAACATCCCCGGCTCGAACGGCGCGTCGGGCGCGACCGGCCGTCCGTCCGCCCCGACGACCTCCCCGGCCCGGAACATCGCCTCCACCGCTCCCGGCGCGGCTCCCGACAGCCGCTCCACCAGGTGCTCCCGTACGGTGGCCCAGGGCCCGCTCGCCGGCAGCCGTACCCGCACGGGGTCCACTCCGCGGCGCTGGGGGAGGGGAGCGGGCGGTGGCGGGGTCCTGCGTCTCACGCCGTGCAGCCTACGGCCCGCGCCACCGCCACCGGCCCGGCGCCCCGCACCCACGGCACGCGCGACGGCGCCGGAGCACGAGCCGCACGCACGGCCGCCCCCGTGAACTGGTCTTCACGCAGCCGGTGCCGCGCCCTCCTGCTCGGCCTCGATCCGGGCCTTCCACTCCCGCTTGGAGGCCTGCCAGCCGTCCTCGTCGTGGCCCAGACGCCAGTACCCGGAGAGCGACAGCTGCTCCCGCGGGATCGCGTGCTCCACGCGCAGCAGCCGGCGCAGCTCCTTGACGCAACCGGCCTCGCCGTGCACGAACGCGTGCACCCGGCCCTCGGGGAACTCCAGGCCGCGGACGGCCTCGATCAGTGCCTCGCCGACGGGACGGGTGCCGCGGTGCAGCCAGGTCACCTGGACCGAGGAGTCGATCTTCTGCTCCTCCTGCGGACCGGAGACCTCCACGAAGGCATGCGCCACGGCGCCCTCGGGCAGCGCCTCCAGGCTGCGGGCGATCGCGGGCAGGGCACTCTCGTCACCGGCGAGCAGATGCCAGTCGGCGCTCGCGTCGGGGGCGTAGGCACCGCCGGGCCCCAGGAAGCGGAGGGTGTCGCCCGGCCGCGCCCGCACCGCCCACCGGCCGGCCAGGCCCTCGTCGCCGTGGAGCACGAAGTCCAGGGTCAGCTCGCGGCGCTCCGCGTCCCAGTCGCGCACGGTGTAGGTCCGGGTCACCGGCCACTGGGCGCGCGGGAACTCCGCGCGGATGCGCTCGATGTCGAACGGCTCGGGGTAGGTGACGCCGTCGGCCGGGAACAGCAGCTTCACATAGTGGTCGGTGCAG
This sequence comes from Streptomyces thermoviolaceus, assembly GCF_045209695.1. Classification (NCBI taxonomy): domain Bacteria; kingdom Bacillati; phylum Actinomycetota; class Actinomycetes; order Kitasatosporales; family Streptomycetaceae; genus Streptomyces; species Streptomyces thermoviolaceus. The sequence continues at coordinate 5,029,261 of NZ_CP109280.1, forward strand.
GTGTCCGCCGAGAAGCCGGCCAGTCCCTCGCCGCCGAGCACGACCCGCTGCATGTGCGGTGTGAGCCGTTCGGTGCGGATCACCCGACCGGTGTGGGCCTTGCGCGGCTTGCGCGCCGGACGTTCTGCCATGACGGCCTCCCGTTCACCTTGCTTAGGCTTACCTAAGTTAGCACCCGCCTCCCGTGTCCATGCGCTGTTCAGGAAACGCACCGCCGCGCACGCCGTGCCCGTTCGCCCCGACGGTCATCCCGCCAGTGTGTCCAGCAGCCGCTGCAGGGAGCCGCCCAGGCCCCACCGGGAGGCCAGCGCGTCCAGCGCCGCCGGGTCGCGCGGGCTGCGCGGCAGCTCCGTGTCCACCGCCGGCAGCGGTACGTCGGTGGCGACCCGCACGACCTTCGGCGCCACCGCGAGATAGGGCCGCGCCTCGGCCAGCCGCTTGCGCTGCGACGGCGTCAGCCCCGACCCCGGGTCGTCCACAGCTGCCATGATCCCGGCCAGGTCGCCGAAGCGCTCCAGCAGCCTGGCCGCCGTCTTCTCCCCGATGCCGGGCACGCCCGGCAGCCCGTCGCTCGGGTCGCCGCGCAGCAGCGCCAGGTCCGCGTACCCGCTGCCGTCCACCCCATACTTGGCGCGCAGCACCGCGTCGTCGGTGACCTGCAGCGTCCCCACCCCCTTGACGGGGTACAGCACGCGCACCCGGCGGGTGTCGTCCACCAGCTGGTACAGGTCCCGGTCGCCGGTGACGATGTCGACCGGTCCCGTCGCCCGCGCGGCATAACTGCCGATCACGTCGTCCGCCTCGTACCCCGCGACCCCCACCCGGGCGATGCCGATGGCGTCCAGCACCTCCTCGATCACCGGGACCTGCGGGGACAGCGTGTCGGGCACCTCCTCGGTGTCGGCCCCCTCCGGATGTTCCTCGGCGACGCGGTGCGCCTTGTAGGACGGGATCAGCTCCACCCGCCACCGCGGCCGCCAGTCGGCGTCCATGCAGGCCACCAGCCGGTCGGGCCGGTGGTCCTTCACCAGCCGGTCGATGAAGTCGAGCAGCCCGCGCACGGCGTTCACCGGCGTGCCGTCGGGCGCTTCGACCGACTCGGGGACGCCGAAGTAGGCGCGGAAGTACAGCGAGGGAGTGTCAAGGAGCAGGGTCTTCCCGGGGCGCGTCGACATGCGCCCAGCATGCCATCGGCGGGGGCGGGGGTCGTGCGCTCCGTCTCCGTCTCGTGGCCGTGCCGGGCGCCTCCCGAGCCCTGCAGGAGCGCCTTGTTTCCGGTTCGTGGGCGACATCCGCTCTGTGCGACCGTTACGGCGGCCGCCGGTCCACCTCTGCGCCGGCCTGGCCGCGTGGGCCGGACGACCACCGACGGGACCGGACGTGGTACCGCGCCTGCCCGGCGCGCGCCCCGGCCGAGGGCGGCGGGGCGGCGCAGGCCGCCGTCGGAGCACCGGCGGTCGTCCCCGACGCCGCGCATGCCGGCCGTCCGCACCCGCGGCACGCGTTGCACACCGTGACAGCCGTGCTCGTGCGACACGGCGCGCAGGAGGCGCGGCAGCTCGTCTCAGCCTGCGGATGCGAGGGTCGGACGGTCGGCGCAGCGCCGGCGTATGACCAAAAAGGTCACTCCGAGTGACCGAGAGGGTGGCGCACGGTACCCCTGTGATGGCCGAACATCGCCCGCATGGCCGAAAACATGTGAGGTGGACCACCTTCGCGTTTGGGTCGAATGCGGTGGGGCAGGCGCGGCGACGACCGAAAGTGGTTGCGTAATTCAACTGTTACCCAGCCTTCGCGTCGTCGTGTCCTTGTTCCCTAGGTGAGAGGTACGTGTGTCACCGTTGCTAGAGGCCGAGCACCTGTTCAAGGTGTTCGGCAGACGACCGGACGAGGCGGTCGAGAAGCTGCGGCAGGGAGCCGACCGCGACGATCTGCGCGCCGACGGCACCATGGCCGCCGTGATCGACGCCTCGTTCACCGTGGACCCCGGCCAGATCTTCGTCGTGATGGGCCTGTCCGGCTCCGGCAAGTCGACCCTGCTGCGGATGCTCAACGGGCTGCTCGTGCCCACCGCCGGCCATGTCCGGTTCGCCGGGCAGGACCTGACCGCGCTCACCGACCGGGAGCTGCGCAAGGTCCGTTCCCAGAAGATCAGCATGGTGTTCCAGCACTTCGCGCTCTTCCCGCACCGCAGCGTCCGCGACAACGCCGCCTACGGCCTGGAAGTGCAGGGCGTGCCCCGCGCCGAGCGCGAACGCCGCGCCGACGAGGCGCTCGCCCTGTGCGGCCTGGCCGGCTGGGAGAAGTCCTGGCCCGACGAGCTGTCCGGCGGCATGCAGCAGCGCGTCGGCCTGGCCCGCGCCCTGGCCACCGACGCGGACCTGCTGCTGATGGACGAGTCCTTCAGCGCCCTGGACCCGCTGATCCGCCGCGACATGCAGGACCAGCTGCTCCAGCTGCAGAAGACCCTCAAGAAGACGATCGTGTTCATCACGCACGACCTCAACGAGGCCATGCGCCTGGGCGACCGCATCGCGGTCATGCGCGACGGCCGCATCGTGCAGAACGGCACCGCCGAGGACATCCTGCTGCGCCCGGCCAACGACTACGTCGCCTCCTTCACCCAGGACGTCGACCGCTCCCGGGTGCTGACCGCTGAGGCGGTCATGGACCGCGACGTGCGCGGTGACGAGGCCGACTGCGGCTGCGAGACCGCGACGCCCGACACGCCGTTCGCCGAGCTGTGCGCCATCAGCGCCCGGCTCAGCCACCCCGTCGCCGTCGTCGGCCCCGACCGCAGCGTCGTCGGGGTCGTCCCGCGGCAGCGGCTGCTCGGCTTCCTCGGCGACGAGCCCACCGGCACGCCCGCCGCCTGTGACGCCCGGCGGGACAAGGGCGGCGAGAAGGAGGTCGCCCATGCCTAGGATCCCGCTCGGCAACTGGGTCAACAGTGCTGTCGACTGGCTCCTGGACCACGTGTCCTGGCTGTTCGACTTCTTCAAGACCGTCTTCACCGGTGCCTACGACGGCATCAACGCCGTTCTGCAGGCGCCCGAGCCGCTGCTGCTCGCCGGCATCTTCGCCGTGCTCGCCTGGTGGCTGCGCGGGGTGCTCGCCGGTGTGCTGTCCTTCGTGGGGTTCGCGTTCATCGACTCCATGGAGCTGTGGTCGGACGCGATGGTCACCCTGTCGCTCGTCCTCGTCGCCACGATCATCGCGCTGGTGATCTCGGTACCGGTCGGCATCTGGGCGGCCCGCTCCAGCCGGGTCAGCGCCGTGGTCCGGCCGGTCCTGGACTTCATGCAGACGCTGCCGGCGATGATCTACCTCATCCCGGCGATCCTGTTCTTCGGTACCGGCGCCTCCGCGGGCATCGTCGCCACGCTGATCTTCGCGCTCGCGCCCGGAGTGCGCATGACCGAGCTGGGCATCCGGCAGGTCGACCGGGAGCTGGTGGAGGCCGCCGAGGCGTTCGGCACCACGCCCCGCAACGCCCTGCTGCGCGTCCAGCTGCCGCTGGCGCTGCCCACCGTCATGGCCGGCGTCAACCAGGTGATCATGCTCGGTCTGTCCATGGCCGCGATCGCCGGCATGGTCGGCACCGGCGGCCTGGGCGGCGACGTCAACGAGGCCATCGGTCAGCTCAACGTCGGCCTCGGCTCCGAGGCGGGCGTCGCCATCGTGATCCTCGCGATCTACCTGGACCGCATGACCAGCGCCCTGGGCGACCAGGTCTCCCCGCTCGGCCGCCGTGCCGCCGCCAAGGCGCAGGCGCTGAAGCGCATGAAGATCTGGTCCTACCGGCTGCGGCCGCAGGTCGCCGTGATCGGTGTCGGCGTTCTCGCGCTGGTCGCCGGCGGCATCGGCCTGTTCGGCGGCGGTGGCGGCTCGGCCACGACCGCCTCCGACGGGCAGGACGTCGGCAAGGGCAAGAAGATCAGCATCGGCTACATCCCCTGGGACGAGGGCGTGGCCTCCACCTTCCTGTGGAAGGAGATCCTCGAACAGCGCGGCTACCAGGTGGACGCCCGACAGTTCGACGCCGGCCCGCTGTACACCGCGCTCGCGCAGGGCAGCATCGACTTCGAGACCGACTCCTGGCTGCCGACCACCCACGCCCAGTACTGGAAGAAGTACGGCGACCAGCTCGACGACCTCGGCTCCTGGTACGGCCCGACCTCCCTGGAACTGACCGTCCCGGCCTACATGAAGGACGTCGATTCGCTGGAGGACCTCAAGGGCAAGGCGGACCTGTTCGGCGGCAAGATCACCGGCATCGAGTCCAGCGCCGGCGAGATGGCCCTGCTCAAGAGCAAGGTGCTCAAGGACTACGGCCTGGACGAGGAGTACAAGGTCGTCGACAGCTCCACGCCGGCGATGCTGGCCGAGCTCAAGCGCGCCTACAGCAAGAAGGAACCCATCGTCGTCACCCTCTGGTCGCCGCACTGGGCCTACAGCGACTACCAGCTGAAGAAGCTGAAGGACCCCAAGGGCGCCTGGGGCGAGGGCGACGCCGTGCACACCCTGGCCCGCAAGGGCTTCGCCGACGACGACCCGGTCGTGGCCGGCTGGCTGAAGAACTTCACGCTGGACGAGAAGCAGCTCACCAGCCTGGAGGCGGAGATCAACAAGGCCGGCAAGGGACGTCAGCAGGAGGCCGTGCGCACCTGGCTGAAGGACAACCCCGGCATCGTCGACCAGCTGGCCCCGGTCCCCGGCGGCTCCACCGCCGCACCGGCCGAGGCCCGGCGTCCGCTGGACGTCGCCTGGTTCCCCTGGGACGAGGACATCGCCGTCACCCACCTGTGGAAGGCGGTGCTGGAGCGCCGCGGCTACAAGCTGAACCTGAAGCAGATGGACGTCGGCCCCGTCTACACCGGCCTGGCCGGCGGGGACATCGACCTCAACTTCGACGCCTGGCTGCCGTACGCGCAGAGCAACTACTGGGACAAGAACAAGGACCGGCTCACCGACCTCGGCACCTGGTACCAGCCCACCTCGCTGGAGATCGCCGTGCCGTCCTACGTCAAGGACGTGAAGTCCCTGGAGGACCTCAAGGGCAAGGCGGACCTGTTCGGCGGGAAGATCATCGGCATCGAACCCGGCACCGGTCAGATGAACCTGCTCAAGACCAAGGTCCTGCCCGGCTACGGCCTGGACGAGGAGTACAAGGTCGTCGACGGTTCCACCCCCGCCATGCTCGCCGAGCTGAAGCGCGCCTACGCCAAGCACGAGCCCATCGCGGTGGTGCTGTGGTCGCCGCACTGGGCGTACAGCCGCTACGACCTGACCAAGCTGACGGACGACAAGCAGCTGTTCGGCGTGGGCAACACCATCCGGACGATCTCCAGCAAGGCGTTCCCCGAGCAGTACCCGCAGCTCACCCGGTGGATCAAGAACTTCCGGATGAGCGAGGAGGAGCTGGGCAGCCTCGAGAGCGAGATCAACGCGCGCGGTCAGGGCCACGAGGACGAGGCGGTCGCCGCCTGGCTGAAGCAGCACCCGGACGTGGAGCAGCGCATGACCACGGGCTGACCCACCGGCGTGCTCCGGTGGTCGGGTCCCGGCCACCGGACGGCCGCCCCGGCCGCAGCACCGCATCACCGCCCGAGGGGGCGGGTCCCCGCCGTCGAGCACGGCACGGGGACCCGCCCCCTCGGGCGTCTCGGCGGGCGGGCCGGGATGTTGCCGCATGTGCCGGGGGAACATCCGGAGCCCGTACGTCGTTGTTCTGTGTTCTGTGCTCCGCGTCCTGCGGTCACGGCCGCGAGAGCGACGGCGAGAGGGACGGCGAGAGCGACGGCGAAATCCGGCCGACCACGGAGAGCCACCTTCCGACGGTCACCGGCCGGCCTGTGACCGGCACCGGCAGGCCTGCGACCGGCACCGGCCGGCCTGCGACCGGCATTGGACCGTCGTCCGGCGGCACCTGTCCGGGGCTTCCGGCCGGCGCCCGCCGGGCAGCCGTCCGGCCGCCGTGAACCATGCGGCCGGCATGTCTCGCTGCCGCAACCGGTTGCACGGGCGGCATGAAACTGTTTGCCGAACATGCGTAGGGTGCAGAGAAGTCAACAGGGGGCCTGCGTCCCCACGCAGGCCGGCGGGCACAGCAGGCGGGCGACGAGCGAGGGAGGGAACCGGACCGATGGGCGACCACAAGGAACAGTCCCTCCGCGTGGGCGCGGCCGTACGGCGCCGCCGCCGCGCGCTCTCCCTCACCCTCGCCGTCGTGGCCGAGCGCAGCGGTCTGTCGGTGCCCTTCCTCAGCCAGGTCGAGAACGACCGGGCCCGGCCCAGCCAGACCTCCCTGGAGAAGATCGCCGACGCCCTGCGCACCACCGCGGTGGAGCTGCTGGCGGCGGCCGATCCGGCGTGCAGTGTCGACGTCGTGCGCGCCGAGGACACCGGGCCGGCGCCGACGCCGCGGGTGCGGTCCCTGGTGCGCGGACACCATCAGCTGCACGCCTCCGAGTTCACCGGTGAGCACGAGGCCGGCCGCGAGTTCCAGCACCGCAACGACGAACTGATGTACGTCGCCGACGGTGCGGTCGAGATCGAGGCGGAGGGCCGCGCCTACCGGCTGGCGCGCGGCGACACCATGTACCTGACCGGCGGGGTGCGGCACCGCTGGCGGGCCACCGTGCCGGAGACCCGGGTGGTCGTGGTCGCGGTGGCCGAGCACATCGAGGCGGTGCGGGACCGGAGGCGCTGATGCGCGTCGTGTCCCTGGTGCCGTCGCTCACCGAGGCGATCGCCGTGACCCTGCCCGGCGTCCTCGTCGGCGCCACCGACTGGTGCACCCACCCCGCGGACCTCGCCGTGACGCGGGTCGGCGGCACCAAGAACCCGGCGGTCGACCGCATCGTCGCCCTCGCCCCCGACCTGGTCGTCGCCAACGAGGAGGAGAACCGGGCCCCGGATCTCGACGCGCTGCGCGCGGCCGGACTCGAGGTGCTGGTCACCGAGGTGCGCAGCCTGCCGCAGGCGTTCACGGAACTGGCCCGGGTGCTGGCCGCCTGCGGGGCGGACCACAGGCCCCGCTGGCTCGACGAGGCCGAGGCCGCCTGGGCGGCCCTGCCGGAGCCCGCCGAGCGCAGGTGGGCGGTGGTGCCGGTGTGGCGACGGCCGTGGATGGTGCTCGGCCGGGACACCTTCGCCGGCGACCTGCTGGCCCGGCTCGGCGTCGACCACGTCCACGCCCGGCACCCCGAGCGCTACCCCCGCATCCCGCTCGCGGAGCTGCTCACCTCCGGCGCGGACCTCGTGGTGCTGCCCGACGAGCCGTACCGCTTCACCGCCCACGACGGCCGCGAGGCATTCCCTGACCTGCCGTGCGCCCTGGTCAGCGGGCGGCATCTGACCTGGTACGGGCCGTCGCTGGTACGGGCGCCCGAGGCGCTGGGCCGGGCGCTGCGCGCGGCGCACCGCTGACCGGGCCGCGCGACGGCGCCCCGGACCGGCCGCATAAGCTGGGCTTATGGCAAGCCCCAGCCCCGAGCAGCGGGCCGCGGACCGCGGCACCGGCACCGCGGGCTCAGGCGGCGACGCGGCCGGCGCACGCCGGACGGGTGCCGCGACCCACGAAAACGGCGACGGCACGGGCACACCCCGCCCCACCGGCGGGGTGCTGGCGCACCGGGTGCCGGACCTGGGCGCGCTGGAGCTGCTGCTGGCGGTGGCCCGGCGGGGCAGCCTGGGCGCCGCCGCCCGGGACCTCGGCATCACCCAGCCGGCCGCCAGCAGCCGGATCCGCTCCATGGAACGGCAGCTCGGGCTGACCCTGCTGGACCGCTCGCCGCGCGGCTCCCGGCTGACGGACGCGGGCGCCCTGGTCACCGACTGGGCGCGGCGGGTCGTCGAGGCCGCCGAGGCCTTCGACGCCGGGGCGCAGGCGCTGAGGGACCGACGGGACTCCCGGCTGCGGGTCGCGGCGAGCATGACGATCGCCGAGTATCTGCTGCCCGGCTGGCTGATCGCCCTGCGCGCCCGCCGACCGGACACCGCCGTCTCCCTGCACGCCGGGAACTCGACGGCGGTCGCCGAACGGCTGCTGACCGGCGCGGCCGACCTGGGCTTCGTGGAGGGCCTGACCGTGCCCGCCGGCCTGGACTCCGCGGTGATCGGCCACGACCGGCTGATCGTGGTGACCGCCCCCGGACACCCCTGGAGCCTCCGCCGGCGGCCGCTGCGGGCGGCGGAACTGGCCGCCACCCCGCTGATCCTGCGGGAGAAGGGCTCCGGCACCCGGCAGGTGCTGGACGCGGCGCTGGGCGGCCTGGCCCGCCCGCTGCTGGAGCTGTCCTCGACGACCGCGGTGAAGGCCTCCGCGGTCAGCGGAGCGGGCCCGGCGGTGCTGAGCGAACTCGCGGTGGGGGAGGAGCTGTCGCTGCGCCGCCTGGTCACCGTGCCCGTGGAGGGCGTCGACCTGCGGCGCGCCCTGCGTGCCGTCTGGCCGTCCGGTCACCGTCCCGCCGGACCGGCCCGGGACCTGCTCGCACTCACCCGGTGCGGCACGCCCGGCTGAGCGGCGGCGGCACGACGTCCCTCATCCCGCGGCCGCGGAGGTTCTCCTACGGTGCCGAGACGGCGGTCGGTGCCGAGGCGGTGGACGGACCGCCCGGGGAGCCGTCGCCGTCCGTCCGGCCGCCCTCGCCCGCCGCGTGGACCAGGGCCCGCATCACCCGCAGGTCCTCGCTCATCTCCGGATGCCACTGCACGCCCAGCACCCAGGGGCCGCCCGACGCCGGCTCCACGGCCTCCACGGTGCCGTCCGCCGCATGCGCCGAGGCGATCAGACCGGCACCGAGCCGGCCGACGGCCTGGTGGTGGTACGTCGGCACCACCACCGTCTCCTCCGGGACGGCGGCCGCGCAGCGGGTGCCGGTCACCGGTCGGACCGGATGGCTGCCGAAGACACCGGCGGCGGGTCCCCCGTGCCCGTCGAGGTGCTGGACCAGCGTGCCGCCCAGGGCGACGTTCAGCAGCTGCATGCCCCGGCAGATGCCCAGCAGCGGCAGCCGTGCGGCCAGGGCGGCCCCGATCAGGGCGAGTTCCCAGGCGTCCCGGGCGCGGTCCGGCGGCCCGGTGCGCGGGTCGGGCTCGGCGCCGTACCGGGCCGGTTCGACATCCGGGCCACCCGCGATCACCAGCCCGTCCAGGCGTGCCACGGTCCGCGCGGCCCGCTCGGGCGCGTCCGGGGGCAGCAGCACGGCCAGTCCGCCCGCCCGCTGCACCAGCCGGGGATAGGCGGCCGGCAGCAGTGCCGCCTCCAGCCGCCACACTCCCCACCGGGTGTCCGCCTCCAGATACGTGCTCACGCCGATCAACGGTGGTACGGCTGCCATGCTCCGCTCTCCCTGCCGCTTCCGCCCGCTTGTGATTGTCCGCGTCTGTCCGCATGTATCACCAGGGAAACCTGGCCCCGCAGCGGAGCCCCGCCCCCGCAGCGCACCCCGGTCCCCGCCGAAACGGCCCGCCCCGGCGGTGCGACCGAGCCGCCCCGCTCGGGCCCGGGGCCCGCCGCCGCCCGGCCCGTCGGCCGCAGGGAACGCGTCCGCCCGCGGGATGCGTACGTCACGGAGAACGCGTCCGCCCGCCGGATACGCCCGTCACGGGACACGCGCCCGCACACAGGCCGCGCCCGTCACAGGAACGTCCGCCCCTCGCCCCGGTAGGTGGGCACGCTCCCGGTCACCCGGTCGCCCTCGACCAGGTGCAGCGTGTCGAACCGCTCGCACAGCTCGCCGGCCTTCGCGTGCCGGAACCACACCTTGTCGCCGATCAGCAGATCGTCGGCGGCCGGACCGAGCAGCGGCGTCTGCACCTCGCCGGGACCCTCCTGCCGGTCGTAGCGCAGCCCCTCGGGCAGACACGGCACCGGCAGCCGGTCCGCCCCGGCCGGACCGGACGCCGGGTAGCCCCCGCCGAGCACCGTCACCACGCCGACCCCCGGCCGCCGCACCACCGGCAGTGCGAACAGGGCGGCCGGACGACCCCGGAACGCGCGGTAGGTGTCGAACAGCCGCGGCACGAACAGGCCGGAGCCCGCGGCGATCTCGGTCACGGCGTCCTCCGCGGCGGTGGACTGCACGCTGCCCGTGCCGCCGCCGTTGACGAACTCCAGCTCGGGCGCCACCGCCCGGACCGCCCGTACCACCGCGGCCCGCCGCTCGGCCAGTTCGCGCCGGGCGGCCGCCTGCATCAGCCGGACCGCGCGCGATCGCACCGGGCGTCCCGGCACCGCGTCCCCCACCCCGGCGATGTGGCCCTCGTACGCCATCAGCCCGACCAGCCGGAACCCCGGACGCCGCGTCACCGCGCGGGCCAGCTCCGCGACCTGAGCGGGGGAGTGCAACGGGGAGCGGCGCGCCCCGAAGCGGATCCGCCCCCCGAACAACTTCAGCGAGGTGTCCAACTCCACGCAGATGCGCACCTCTTGGCGTCCGCCCGCCCGGGCGGCGTCGATCAGGGCGAGCTGCGCGGGGTCGTCCACCGTCACCGTGACGGCGGCGGCGAGCTCGGGATCGGCGGTCAGTTCGGCGAAGGCGGCCCGGTCCGGGGACGGATAGGCGACCAGCACGTCGTCGAACCCGCACCGGGCCAGCCACAGCGCCTCGGCGAGCGTGAACGCCATGACCCCCGCGAACCCCTCCCGGGCCAGGACCCGTTCCAGCAGGGCCCGGCAGCGCACGGACTTGCTGGCCACCCGGACCGGTTTCCCGCCGGCCCGGCGCACCAGGTCCTCGGCGTTGGCGTCGAACGCCTCCAGGTCGACGATCGCCAGCGGGGCGTCGAGCGAGGCGGTGGCGCGGTCGTAGCGGGCCCGGTCGGCGGCAAGTGCGGTCATACAGGCCTCCTTCGTGGACACCCCGGTCTCCCGGCCCGGGAGGAGCCGTCGTCGGGCGGCAGGGCGCGCGGTGGCCGGCCGTGCGACGGTCGAGGAGCTCGGCGGGCGCCCTCCCGGACGGGGAGGCGGTCAAGGCGGCAGCCTGCCAGACGAAAACACCGCAGGGTAGGGGGACGTTCCGGGCAGATGCCGCCGCGGCACGGTCCGGGTTCCCGCCGGCGCCCCATCAGCCCGTAGAGTGACGCGCACGTACGGCGGAACCCCTCCGTGCCGCGTCCGTGAGCGGGGATGGCGCTTCGCGTGTACGGGTATGCGTGCCCGGTGACGGCCCGTCGGCTCCGGGCAGGGTGACGACGACGGGCCGCGCACGAGGAGCGGCCGCACGAGGAAACGGGGGGTGCATGAGCACGGAAGCGCGTCACGCGCCCCTGCCTCCGCACCCGCCCCGCGTCCCGACGCCCGCCACCGGCTCCGCAGCCGTCCCGCAGTCCCCGGCCGGCAATCGCCCCGGGCAGCGGCCCGGCCGCACCCCGGATCCGGGCGCGTCCCCGGCCGCCGTCGGCCGCGCCGAGGACACACCGCCCGCCGCCCCCGCGGCCCGGCGCGGGCCGTCGGCGTCCTCCACGTCCTCCACCCGGCCGGCCGCCGGTCCCGCCCCGGCCTCCCGGGCGGACGGCCGCGCCGTCGGCGAGGACGGGGTCACGCGCGAGCGTCCCCGTTTCCCCGGTGCCCGGCCCACCCCCGGCCCGGCGACCCCGCCCCCGCCGCCCGCCTCGGCCCGGTTCCCCGACGCACCGCCCACGGTCGGACGGCACCCGTCCGCACCGCCCGCGCCCGCACCGGCCCCGGGCGCCCGCCCCGGCCACGGCACGGACGGCGCGGGTGCCGAGAGCGACACGGAGACCACGACGCCGCTGCGTCCCGTCTCCGCACCCCGCTCCGCCGCACCCGGCGACCCCCGCACCCCGCACCCCGCCCCGCCGCCCTCCGGTGCCGCCCGCACCTGGACCGCCCCGGCCGCCCCGGGCGCCGCACGGCCCGTCGTCTCCCTGGGGCTGCCCGAGGGGTACGACGCACGCGGGCGCGGACGCGCCCTCGCCGCGGCCACCGGCGCCCGGACCGCCGCGGCCGCCGCCTGTCTCGTCCTCGGCATCGGCCTGATCGGCGGAGCGGTCACCGGCAGCTGGCTCACCGACGACTCCGGCAGCGCACGCTCCGGCACCTTCGCCACCGCCCGAACGCTCTGGCACAGCGTCCCCGTCGACACCCTGTTCCCGCCCACCGTGCAGGGCCCCGGTGCCGGACCCGGCGGAGCCGACCGCACCTGGACCCGCGTCGCCGTCGCACCCGACAGCGACTGCGCCGACGCCTTCGACCCGCTGTTGCACCGGGCCCTCGCCCCGGTCGGCTGCACCCGCCTGCTGCGCGCCACCTACACCGACGCCACCCAGACCTACGTCACCACCGTGGGCCTGCTGTTCACCAAGGCCGACGCCGCCGCCATGAAGTCCCTGGCCACCCGGTTCGGCACCGAGAACCTGGCCCGCCGCGCCGACCTCATGCCGCGCCCCTACGCCGCCCCCGGCACCGTCGCCGCCTCGTTCGGGGACCGGCAGCGCGCCAGCTGGACCGTCTCCGTCCATGCCGACCTGCCCGTGGTCGTCTACGCCGTCTCCGGCTGGGCCGACGGCCGCGTCGTCGACACCCCGCAGCCCGCCGCGGAGGCGACACGGCCCGAGGCCACCTCGGCACCGGCCCAGGCCGGCCTGGGCAACGAGGCCGAGGGCCTGGCCGACCGCATCGAGAAGGCCCTGCGCACCACCGTCACCACGGCCACGGAGAAGCACCCGTGAGACATGCCCTCAGCCGCAGGCGCGCGGCCCTGAGCATGCTGCTCGCCGCCGCCGTCGCCTTCGTGCCCTCCACGCCCGCGCACGCCGACGGCATCCGGGCCAAGCAGTGGGCCCTGGACGTGCTGCACACCCAGGAGGCGTGGCGCACCACCCGCGGCGAGGGCGTCACCGTCGCCGTGCTGGACACCGGCGTCGACGCCGACCACCCCGACCTGGCCGGCAACGTGCTGCCCGGCAAGGACCTCGTCGGCTTCGGCGCCCGGCGCGGCGACGGCACCTGGGCCCGCCACGGCACCGCCATGGCCGGCATCATCGCCGGCCACGGCCACGGCGACGACAACGCCGACGGCGTGATGGGCCTCGCCCCACAGGCGAAGATCCTGCCCGTCCGCGTGATCCTGGAGGACGACGACCCCGCCCGGGCCCGGGCCCGCACCACCCGCGGCGGCGCCCTCGCCGAGGGCATCCGCTGGGCCGCCGACCACGGCGCCGACGTCATCAACCTCTCCCTCGGCGACGACTCCGCCGCCGCCCACCCGGACGCCGGCGAGGACGAGGCCGTCCAGTACGCCCTGCGCAAGGGCGCCGTCGTGGTGGCCTCGGCCGGCAACGGCGGCGAGAAGGGCGACCACGTCTCCTACCCGGCCGCCTACCCCGGGGTGATCGCGGTGACCGCCGTCGACCGCTACGGCACCCGGGCCTCCTTCTCCACCCGCAGCTGGTACGCCTCCGTCTGCGCACCCGGCGTGGACATCGTCATCGCCGACCCGGACCGCAAGTACTACGAGGGCTGGGGCACGAGCGCCGCCTCCGCCTTCGTCTCCGGCGCCGTCGCCCTCGTCAAGGCCGCCCACCCCGGCCTGACCCCCGCCCAGATCAAGAAGCTCCTCCAGGACACGGCCCGCGACGCGCCCGCCGGCGGCCGCGACGACTCCCGCGGGTACGGCCTGATCGACCCGGCCGCCGCCCTGCGCGCCGCGGACCGCATCCAGCCCGAGAACCTGCACGTCACCGCCCACGGCGACCGCTACTTCGGCTCCGGGCCCGACACGGACGGAGCGGACGGCACCGCCGCCGGGTGGGCCGGCCCGCTCGCCGGAAGCGCCGGGGGCGTGCTGCTGGTCGTCGCCGCGGTGCTCTGGCGCGGCCGCCGCACCCGCCGGGACCCCGCGGGCCTGCCGTAGGCCGGTCCGGGCGCGGGGGAGCCGTCGAGGCCGTACACGGCCCCCGATAGGGTCGTCACCGTGGCGAACAAGAACATTCCCGACCCCGGCTTCCCCGACGACGACGGCTCCGCCGACCCCCGGCTGAGCGCCGCGCTCGCCGCCTGGGCCGAGGACCGCACCGCCGTGGACCCGGTGCTTCAGGCGCTGAAGGGCGCCCGGCTGCTCGTGCCGGTGGTGGCCGTGCTCGGGGAGGTGGAGGAGGACGAGCGGGGGCTGCGCCGCGAGAAGACCAGCGAGATGGCCGTGCCGACGCTGAAGGCGGCAGGCCGCACCGCCCTGCCGGTCTTCACCTCCACCGACGCCCTGGCCCGCTGGGACCCGGCGGCCCGCCCCGTCGCGGTGCGCGTGCACCAGGCCCTGGAGGCCGCCGCGCACGAGAAGGCGGACACCGTGGTGCTGGACCTGGCCGGGCCGGTGCCCTTCGAACTGACCGGGGCCGCGCTGTTCGCGCTCGCCGAGGGACGTACCACCGCCGACCCGCTCGCCGACCCGGCGGTCGTCGAGGCCGTCCGGCAGGCGGTGGCCGCCGAGCCGGCCGTGCTGCGCGCCCACCTCGGCCCCGGACAGGCCGACGGCACCCTCGCCCTCGTCCTCGACCCGGCCGCGACCGCCGAGCCGGCCGCCGCGGCCCGTGCCGTCGCCGAACGGCTGGCCGCCAGCGACACACTCAGGGCCCGCCTGGTGCGCGGCCTCGACCTGGCACTGCTGCCGGCCGGAGCCACGCCGCCGGGCGAGCCCCTGTACGTGCGGCCCTGACCCCCTGCCGGGGCCGGGCGGAGAAAGAAGTCGAAAGAGGAAAGAAGCCGAAAAAGGAGCGAAATCCGGGCCGAGAAGGATCGGGTGAAGGAGCGGCGGACCCCGGACGGCAGCCGGCGTCTGCGGCGGATCAGCCGAAGACCGGGCCGGTGTACTTCTCGCCCGGGCCCTGGCCCGGCTCGTCCGGCACCAGCGACGCCTCGCGGAAGGCCAGCTGCAGCGACTTCAGGCCGTCGCGCAGCGGCGCCGCGTGGAAGGTGCTGATCTCGGGCGCGGCCGCGTCCAGCAGCCCGGCCAGCGCGGTCACCAGCTTGCGGGCCTCGTCCAGGTCCTTGTGCACGTCGCCCTCCTCGGTCAGACCGAGCTTCACCGCGGCGGCGCTCATCAGATTGACGGCGACCGTCACGATCACCTCGACGGCGGGGACCTCGGCGATGTCCCGGGTCATCGCAGCGAAGTCAGGGGTCTGGGGAGGGGTCTCACTCATGCCCCACACGATAGGTGGTCCCGGTCCTTGCGCCTCGGTTGGCCCTTGTCCGGGCGCCGGTGCTAATCTGAACAGCGACCGGCCGGACACACACGTGCTCGGCCCACAAGTGGAGGCTCCGAACTCCCACCTGACCGTCCTCCGGGACGGCGGGTCACCCGGTCAGGCGGAATCCGTCGCTCCCGGTGGAGCACGAACCGCCCGAAGCGCGCCCCGCGGCCATCGCGGCGGTGCTCCGGCAGTCAGGAGCCCCGCCTGTGATCGTCCGGGGCATTTTTTCTGCTTCGGCGCGGTTAGGTCTATCGAACACAGACGTCCGCGGCAGTCCGCCAGACCGTCGCGTGGTGCTACCGAGGAGGATCCATCAGCGCCGAGCCCCGCATCAACGACCGGATTCGCGTTCCCGAGGTGCGACTTGTCGGTCCCAGTGGCGAGCAGGTCGGCATCGTCCCGCTCGCGAAGGCACTGGAGCTTGCCCAGGAGTACGACCTCGACCTGGTCGAGGTCGCGGCGAACGCCCGTCCGCCCGTGTGCAAGCTCATGGACTACGGGAAGTTCAAGTACGAGTCGGCCATGAAGGCCCGTGAGGCGCGCAAGAACCAGGCGCACACGGTCATCAAGGAGATGAAGCTCCGGCCGAAGATCGACCCGCACGACTACGACACCAAGAAGGGTCACGTCGTCCGGTTCCTCAAGCAGGGCGACAAGGTCAAGATCACGATCATGTTCCGTGGTCGCGAGCAGTCCCGCCCCGAGCTGGGCTACCGGCTGCTGCAGCGGCTCGCGGAGGACGTCCAGGACCTCGGCTTCGTGGAGTCGAACCCGAAGCAGGACGGACGCAACATGATCATGGTTCTCGGTCCGCACAAGAAGAAGACCGAGGCGATGGCCGAGGCGCGCCAGGCACAGGAGGCCCGCAAGGCCGGGCGTCAGGGCCGTGGCGCGGCGGCCTCCCAGCGGGAGGCGGCGTCCGGGGAGCCTGCCGAGGCGTGATCCCGGGACCCGCGCGTCCCAGGATGTAACCGAAACAAGAGAGCGACGCTCGCACGTGCCCGGTTCCTCGTGACCGGGCACTGGAGCGCCACCGACGAGGAGAGAACGGCGCTATGCCGAAGAACAAGACGCACAGCGGTGCCAGCAAGCGCTTCAAGGTCACCGGCTCCGGCAAGGTGCTGCGTGAGCGCGCCGGCAAGCGCCACCTGCTCGAGCACAAGTCGTCCCGTCTGACGCGTCGCCTCACCGGCAACGCCGAGATGGCCCCGGCCGACGCCAAGAAGATCAAGAAGCTTCTCGGCAAGTGACGAAGCGGCGCCGCGATCCCTGATCGCCCGCGCCGTCCGTCAGACCCGGGACCCAATCGTTTCCGGGCCGTGTGCAGATCTCCACGGCCCCGCTACAAGGAGTCAATCAAGTGGCACGCGTCAAGCGGGCGGTCAACGCCCACAAGAAGCGCCGGGCGATCCTCGAGCAGGCTTCCGGCTACCGCGGTCAGCGTTCCCGCCTGTACCGCAAGGCCAAGGAGCAGGTCACCCACTCGCTGGTCTACAACTACAACGACCGCAAGAAGCGCAAGGGTGACTTCCGCCAGCTGTGGATCCAGCGCATCAACGCCGCTGCCCGCGCCAACGGCATCACCTACAACCGCTTCATTCAGGGTCTGAAGGCCGCCAACATCGAGGTGGACCGCAAGATCCTCGCCGAGCTGGCCGTCAACGACGCGAACGCGTTCGCCGCGCTGGTCGAGGTGGCCCAGAAGGCGCTGCCGAGCGACGTCAACGCGCCGAAGGCCGCGTGACGACGCCGCACCGGCTCTAGGGACCGCCACCGGCCCGCGTCCTTCGCGGACGGCCGGGCCGGCGGCAGGGCCCGTACCGATGTGACGATGCGGACCCGTGGGCTTCGTGCCCGCGGGTCCGTCGTGTTGTGTGCTCCCGGCGGTTGCGGACACCGCCCCAGCCCGCCGCCCGGCGGTGACCGCCGTCGCGGCGGAGTCGAGTAGAGGTGACTTTGTCGATGCCCCCCGTCAGCCCCGAGCTGATCTCCCCGCGTTCCTCCCGCGTCAGCGCCGCGCGACGGCTGGCCAAGCGCAACTTCCGGGGCAAGGACCGGCTCTTCCTCGCCGAGGGCCCGCAGGCCGTGCGGGAGGCCGCCGGACACCGTGCGGCGGACGGCACCCCCTCGCTCGTCGAACTGTTCACCACCGTGGAGGCCGCCGAGCGGCACGCCGCCATCGTCCAGCAGGCCCGCCGGGCCGGCGCCCGCGTCCACCTCGCCGCCGACGAGGTGATCGCGGACATCTCCACCACCGTCACCCCGCAGGGCCTCGTCGGCGTCTGCCGCTTCCTCGACACCCCGTTCGAGGCGATCCTCACCTCCCGGCCCCGCCTGGTCGCCGTCCTCGCCCACGTCCGCGACCCCGGCAACGCCGGGACGGTGCTGCGCTGCGCCGACGCCGCCGGAGCCGACGCCGTCGTCCTCACCGACGCCTCCGTGGACCTGTACAACCCCAAGGCGGTCCGCGCCTCCGTCGGCTCCCTGTTCCACCTGCCGGTCGCCGTCGGCGTCCCCGTGGAGCGCGCCGTGTCCGGCCTCAGGGACGCCGGGGTGCGGATCCTCGCCGCCGACGGCGCCGGTGCGCACGACCTCGACGACGAGCTGGACAAGGGCACCATGGGCGGCCCCACCGCCTGGGTGTTCGGCAACGAGGCCTGGGGCCTGCCCGAGGAGACCCGCGCCCTGGCCGACGCCGTCGTCCGCGTGCCGATCCACGGGCAGGCCGAGAGCCTCAACCTCGCCACCGCCGCCGCCGTCTGCCTCTACGCCTCCGCCCGCGCCCAGCGCGCCGAAGGCGGCTGCCGCCACGGTGCGTCTGCGCACGGCACCGCTCCGTGACGGCGGCAGGCGCTAGTAGGGTGGCCAGCTCGGGGGTAGGCCCTGTGCAGGAGGTGGGGTACGGGGATGAGCGTCGGCACCAGCGGCACTCCGGAAGCACAGGACGCGTGGCGGCTGCCCGCGCCCCGCGGCGCCGGTGACACGGCGGGAGCGGTCGTCGCTGCGGACGACCTGCCCGACGGGCTCGTCGTCGCCGACGAGCACGGCCGCGTCGTCTGCTTCAACGCCGCCGCCGCCCGCATCACCGCCGTCCCCGCCGACCGGGCCCTGGGACGCCCCCTGGAGGCGGTGCTGCCGCTGGAGGACCTCGAGGGGCGGCGCTGGTGGCAGCTGACCGACCCCTACGGCGGACTGGCCATCCGCACCGGCCAGCCCGAACGCAACCTGCTGCTGCCCGGCGGCCGCGAGGTGCTGGTCTGCGCCCGCTACGTCCGCGACCTGCCCTGCGGACCGGTCCGCAGGGTCGTCGTCAGTCTGCGCGACACCGAGGCCCGGCGCCGCACCGAGCGCAGCCACGCCGAGCTGATCGCCACCGTCGCCCACGAACTGCGCTCTCCGCTGACCAGCGTCAAGGGCTTCACCGCCACCCTGCTGGCCAAATGGGAACGCTTCACCGACGACCAGAAACGGCTGATGCTGGAGACCGTCGACGCCGATGCCGACCGGGTCACCCGGCTCATCGCCGAACTGCTCGACATCTCCCGCATCGACTCCGGCCGGCTGGAGGTGCGCCGACAGCTCGTCGACATAGCGGCCGCCGTCAGTCGGCACGTCCAGGCGTACGTCGCCGCGGGCCAGCCCGCCGACCGGTTCCTGGTCCGCACCGAGCAGCCGCTGCCGGAGCTGTGGGCCGACCCCGACAAGATCGACCAGGTGCTGAGCAACCTCATCGAAAATGCGGTGCGGCACGGCGAGGGAACCGTCACCATCGACATCACACCCGCCGCGTCCCCCCGGGACGGGGAGCACGCCGCGGGCACCGAGTGCACCGCCACGTCGGTCACCGTCAGCGACGAGGGGCCCGGCATCCCGGAGGAGTCCATGAACCGCGTCTTCACCCGCTTCTGGCGGGGCAGCAAGCGCGGCGGCACCGGCCTCGGCCTCTACATCGTCAAGGGCATCGTCGAGGCGCACGGCGGGACCATCACCGTCGGACGCGCGTCCGGCGGCGGCGCACAGTTCCGATTCACCCTGCCCGTGGGGACCCCGGCCCACCTGCTGTGAGCACCCGGCCGAGGACCCACGGGCGCATCCGCTTTCCCCGACCCCGTTAGACTCGGCCTTTGGCACCTTTGTGTCCCACCACTGGAGACGGACATGTCCACGAGTCGGTGACGGGGACGCCCAGCCAGCCAATCGGAAGCACGGGAAGAGATGTCGGCACCCAATAAGTCGTACGACCCTGTCGAGGTCGAGGCGTTGAAACCGGAAGAGATCGAGCGCATGCGGGACGAGGCGCTCGCCGCGTTCGCCTCCGCGACCTCCCTCGACGCCCTCCACGAGGCGAAGGTCGCCCACACCGGTCCGGCCTCCCCGCTGGCCCTCGCCAACCGCGAGATCGGCGCCCTGCCCCCGCACGCCCGGGCGGAGGCCGGCAAGCGCGTCGGCATGGCCCGCGGCGCGGTGAACAAGGCGCTCGCCGCCCGCCAGGCCGAGCTGGAGGCCGAGCGCGACGCCCGGGTGCTCGTCGAGGAGGCCGTCGACGTCACCCTGCCCTACGACCGGGTCCCCGCCGGTGCCCGTCACCCGCTGACCACCATGATGGAGCGGGTCGCGGACGTCTTCGTCGCCATGGGCTACGAGATCGCCGAGGGCCCCGAGGCCGAGGCGGAGTGGTTCAACTTCGACGCCCTCAACATCGCGCCCGACCACCCGGCGCGCACCATGCAGGACACCTTCTTCGTCGACGGCGGCAAGGGCGAGGACAGCGGCGTCGTGCTGCGCACCCACACCTCGCCGGTGCAGGCCCGCAGCCTGCTGGAGCGCAAGCCGCCGGTCTACGTGGTCTGCCCCGGCCGCGTCTACCGCACCGACGAGCTGGACGCCACGCACACCCCCGTCTTCCACCAGATCGAGCTGCTGGCCGTCGACGAGGGCCTGACCATGGCCGACCTCAAGGGCACCCTGGACCACATGGTCCAGTCCCTGTTCGGCCCGGACATGAAGACCCGGCTGCGTCCCAACTACTTCCCCTTCACCGAGCCGAGCGCCGAGATGGACATGCTCTGCTACGTGTGCCGGGGCGCCTCCGTCGGCAACCCCGACCGGCCCTGCCGCACCTGCTCCAGCGAAGGCTGGATCGAGCTGGGCGGCTGCGGCATGGTCAACCCGCGGGTGCTCACCGCCTGCGGCGTCGACCCGGAGAAGTACAGCGGCTTCGCCTTCGGGTTCGGCATCGAGCGGATGCTGATGTTCCGCCACAACGTCGAGGACATGCGAGACATGGTCGAGGGTGACGTCCGGTTCACCCGGCCGTTCGGGATGGAGATCTGATGCGGGTCCCGCTTTCTTGGCTGCGGGAATACGTCGACCTGCCGGCGACGGAGACCGGGCGCGACGTACAGGCCAAGCTCATTTCGGCAGGCCTGGAGGTCGAGACGGTCGAACAGCTCGGCGCCGACCTCAAGGGGCCGCTGGTCGTCGGCCAGGTGCTGAGCATCGAGGAGCTGGAGGGCTTCAAGAAGCCGATCCGCTTCTGCACCGTCGACGTCGGCCAGGCCAACGGCACCGGTGAGCCGCAGGAGATCGTCTGCGGCGCCCGCAACTTCTCCGTCGGCGACAAGGTCGTCGTGGTCCTGCCCGGCGGTGTGCTGCCCGGCGGCTTCCAGATCTCCTCGCGCAAGACCTACGGCCGGATGTCGCACGGCATGATCTGCTCCGCCGACGAGCTGGGCATGGGCGACGACGGCACCCACGGCATCATCGTGCTGCCGCCCGAGCACGAGGTCGGCACCGACGCCATCGAGCTGCTCCAGCTCGTCGACGAGGTGCTGGACATCGCCGTCACCCCGGACCGCGGCTACTGCCTGTCGATGCGCGGCGTCGCCCGCGAGGCCGCCATCGCCTACGGCCGCCCGCTGCTCGACCCGGCGCTGCTCGACGTGCCCGCGCCGAACGCCTTCGGCCACCCGGTGCAGATCGCCGACCCGCACGGCTGCGACCGCTTCACCGCCCGCACCGTCACCGGCATCGACCCCGAGGCCCGCACCCCGATCTGGATGCAGCGCCGCCTGCAGAAGGCCGGCATGCGCCCGATCTCGCTGCCCGTCGACATCACCAACTACGTGATGCTGGAGATGGGCCAGCCCCTGCACGCCTACGACCGCACCCGCATCCAGGGCGCGATCGGCGTGCGCCGGGCCGAGCGCGGCGAGAAGCTCACCACGCTCGACGGCGTCACCCGCGAGCTGTCCACCGAGGACCTCGTCATCACCGACGAGCGCGGCCCCATCGGACTCGCCGGCGTCATGGGCGGCGCCCACACCGAGATCGACGACAGCGAGGGCACCACCACCGAGGTCGTCATCGAGGCCGCCCACTTCGACCCGGTCGCCATCGCCCGCACCGCCCGCCGGCACAAGCTGTCGACCGAGGCCTCCCGCCGCTTCGAGCGCGGCGTCGACCCGCAGGCCGCCTCCGCCGCCGCCCAGCGCTGCGTGGACCTGCTGGTGCTGCTCGCCGGCGGCACCGCCGAGGCCGGGGTCACCGAGGTCGTCGCGCCGTCCGCGCCGCGCACCGTCACCATCCCGGCCGACCACCCCGACAAGGTCGCGGGCGTCACCTACGGCCGGGAGACCGTGGTGCGGCGCCTGCAGCAGATCGGCTGCGACGTCTACGGCCAGGACGAGCTGACCGTCACCGTGCCGTCCTGGCGGCCGGACCTGACCGACCCCAACGACCTGGCCGAAGAGGTCATCCGTCTGGAGGGCTACGAGAACCTGCCCTCCCGGCTGCCCCGGCCCCTGCCCGGGCGCGGACTGACCCCTCGGCAGCGGCTGCACCGCCGCGTCGGCCGCGCCCTGGCCGGCGCCGGCTACGTGGAGGCGCCGACCTACCCGTTCCTCGGCCAGGCCGTCTTCGACCAGCTCGGCCTGGAGGCCGACGACCCGCGCCGCAGCGTGGTCACCCTCGTCAACCCGCTCTCCGACGAGGAGCCCGCCCTGCGCACCACGCTGCTGCCGGGCCTGCTCGGCGCACTGCGCCGCAACGACGGGCGCGGCAGCCACGACCTGGCGCTGTTCGAGACCGGCTCGGTCTTCCTGCCCACCGGCGCCGAGCAGACCGCCGAGCGGCTGCCCGCCGACCGCCGGCCCACCGACGAGCAGCTCGCCGCGCTGGACGCCGCACTGCCCGACCAGCCGCGCCGGGTCGCCGTGGTGCTCGCCGGCGCCCGTGAGCAGACCGGCTGGTGGGGCAAGGGCCGCCCGGCCGACTGGGCCGACGCCGTCGAGGCGGCCCGCCTGGTGGCCCGCGAGGCCGGCGTGGAGCCGACCGTGCGCGCCGCCCAGTACGCCCCCTGGCACCCGGGCCGTTGCGCCGCCCTGTACGCCGAGGTGGACGGCACCGAGACCCTGGTCGGCCACGCCGGCGAGCTGCACCCGCGCGTGGTGAAGACGATGCACCTGCCGGAGCGGACCTGCGCCATGGAGGTCGACCTCGACCTGCTGGAGCGGGCCGGGCAGGGCCTGGTGAAGGCGCCGCGGATCTCCACGTTCCCGGTCGCGACCCAGGACGTCGCCCTGGTCGTGGACAGCTCCGTCCCGGCCGCCGACGTCGAGGCGGCGCTGCGCGAGGGCGCCGGCGACCTGCTGGAGTCCATCCGCCTGTTCGACCTGTACGAGAACGCCGAGCAGCTCGGCGAGGGGCGCCGCTCGCTGGCGTACGCGCTGCGGTTCCGCGCCCCCGACCGCACGCTCACGGTCGACGAGGCCTCCGCCGCCCGCGACGCCGCGGTGGCGCTGGCCGCCGAGCGGACCGGAGCGGTGCTGCGCAGCTAGCGCGAGGCCGATGACGACGAGAGGTCCGCGACCCCTTCGGGGGCGCGGACCTCTCGCGTTGCCGTCACTGGTGCCGTGGCCGTCCGCCCCGCCACGGCGTGCCGGGCAGGCGGCGGGGCGGACGGCGCGGGCCGGGGCCGCCGCAGTGTCACGAGGGGGGAGCCGGCGGCCCCGGCCGCCTCCTTGACGAGGCTCCCAGTCAACCGGACGGCGGCGCCGGGCACCAGCGCGCACACCGTACGCGTGCAAGTGCCGCGTTCACACCCCGTGTGAAGCGTGTCGCACTACGCTGTCGGAACGAGCCCGAGGCACCCGGGGGGGCCCGACATGCAGCCGAACACTCTGCTGGACGCCGTCCTGGCCGAGGCCGGCATGTCGCACGCCGGTCTGGCCGCCCACGTCAACGCGGCGGGACGGGCGCGCGGCCTGCGGCTGAGGTACGAACACACCGCCGTCGCCCGGTGGCTGAAGGGGCAGCGGCCGCGCGGGCAGGTGCCCGACCTGATCTGCGAGGTGCTGACCGCCCGGCTGCGCCGGCCCGTCACCCTCGACGACATCGGCCTGGGCGTGTCCGGCGAGCCGGCCGGTGCGCACACCGGATCGCTGACCGGGTTCGTCGAGCGCGCCACCGCCCTGTGGCGCTGCGACGAGCAGCAACGCCCCGGCGTCCGCGCCGTGCCCGCGGTCACCGGCACCCCGGCGGTGATGCCGGTGTGGGAGTGGGAGAACCCGCCCGAGGACGCCGACGTCTCCCGCGAGGGACGGCACCGGGTCACCGACGCCGACATCGCGCTGCTGCGCGCCGCCCGCACGCACTACGAGCAGATGTACCGCAAGACCGGCGGGGTGGCGACCCGCGGCCGCGTCGTGGGTTTCCTCAACGCCGAGGCCGCGCCGCTGCTGCGCGGCGGCTACACCGACGCCACCGGCAGGCTGCTGCACCGGGCCACCGCCGCCCTGGTGGCGATCGCGGGGATCTGCGCCTACGACTCCGACGCGCACGGCCTGGCCCAGCGCTACTTCCACCAGGCGCTGCGGCTCGCCAAGGCCAGCGGCGACCGCGCCCTGGGGGCCTACGTGATCGCCCTGCTGGTCAACCAGTCGCTGTTCCTGCGCGAGCACCGGCAGGCCATCGCCTTCGCCGAGGCCGCGCTGCGCGCCGCCGGAGCGGACCTCACCCCGGCGCTCGCCTCCGACCTGCACGCCATGCAGGCCAAGGCGTACGCCCGGCTCGGCGACGGGACGAACGCCCGGGTGTGCATCCGACGGGCCGAGGACGCCGCCGCCCGGATCCGGCGCGGCAGCGAACCGGAGGAGACCGGCTACGTCCAGCCCGGCCTGATCGACGTGCAGGTGGCGGAGGCACTGCTCAGCCTGGGCGACCTGCGGGCCGCCGGGGAGCACGCGGCGGCGGCCGTGGACCGTCCGGCGCACGACCGGGGCCGGGTGCACCGGCTGGCCCTGCTCAGCGAGATCGAACTGCGCCGCGGCAACGCCGACACCGCGGCCGTCACGGCCGTGCGGATGGCGGAGCAGGCCCGCGGCATGGAGTCCCGGCGGGTGCGGGACCGGCTGCGCACGGTGCGCGAGCAGCTGGTGCGCAGCGGCTGCGCCGGCACCGCGGAGGCTGCCGAACTCATCGACGGCGCCCTGCGGGTGCCGATGTGACGACGCCCTGCGGGTGCCCATGCGACAGGGCAGCCGATGCGACGGGTGCACGCATCGGACAGGGGGTACCGATGACAGGGCCGCCGACACGACGAGGGCCGCCGCCCGCACCGGGGCGGCGGCCCTGTCACCGCTCGTGTCTCAGCCGTAGGTGTAGAAGCCCGACCCGGTCTTGCGGCCCAGCCGGCCCGCGTCGACCATGCGCTGCAGCAGCGGGGGAGCGGCGTACAGCGGCTCCTTGTACTCCTCGTACATGCTCTGGGCGACGGAGGCGACCGTGTCCAGGCCGATCAGGTCGGCCAGCTTCAGCGGGCCCATCGGGTGGGCGCAGCCGAGCTCCATGCCGTTGTCGATGTCCTCGCGGCTGGCGATGCCCGACTCGAACATCCGGATCGCGGAGAGCAGGTAGGGGATCAGCAGCGCGTTGACGACGAAGCCGGAGCGGTCCTGGGCGCGGATGGCGTGCTTGCCCAGCACCTTCTCGGCGAACAGCTGCGCCCGGCTCAGCGTGCCCTCGGAGGTGGTCAGCGCCGGGATCAGCTCGACCAGCTTCTGCACCGGGGCCGGGTTGAAGAAGTGGATGCCGATGACCTGGTCCGGGCGCGCGGTGGCGACGGCCAGCTTCACCAGCGGGATCGAGGAGGTGTTGGAGGCCAGGATCGCGTCCGGTCGAGCCACCACCTGGTCCAGCACCTGGAAGATCTCGGTCTTGACCTGCTCGTTCTCCACCACGGCCTCGATCACCAGGTCGCGGTCGGCGAACTCGCCGAGGTCGGTGGTGAAGCTCAGGCGCCCCTGGGCGGCCTCCAGCTCCTCCTCGGTGATCTTGCCCCGCTCGTGCGCCTTGGCCAGGGAGTTGAACAGCCGGGTCCGGCCGATCTCCAGAGCCTCACCGGTGGTCTCGGCGACCTTCACGTCCAGTCCGGCCCGGGCGCACACCTCGGCGATGCCCGAACCCATCTGGCCGCAGCCCACCACTCCGACGCGTTCGATGTCGGTCACATCGTCCCTTTCCGTTGTTGCGGCGCTGATCTACGGCGTGGCAGGCGGCCGTGGTGAGGTGCCTGCTCCGATCGTGCACGTTACCCCCGTGGCGCCCGTGATCGATCATCCGGGTCGTGCAAGCTGGGCCGCGACACGATCCGTGACGGAACGGATCCGGGGCGCACCGGGGGTGACGGATGGGACGGGTGACGCGGCGGGCGTTCACCGTGGCGGCACTGTCGACGCTGGCCATGACGCCGGGAGCAGCGGCGGCGCCCCCGCCGTCGGGCGGGCCGGCGCGGGCCGCGCTGACCGAGATGCGCGGCATGTGGCTGGCGACCGTGAACAACCGGGACTGGCCCTCGCACCCCGGGCTGAGCGCCCAGCAACAGCGCGCGGAGCTGCGCGCGCTGCTCGACGCGGCGGTGCGCCGCCGGCTCACCACGGTGATGTTCCAGGTCCGGCCGACGGCCGACGCACTGTGGCCCTCCCCGTACGAGCCCTGGTCGCAGTACCTGACCGGCACCCAGGGCCGGGATCCCGGCTGGGACCCGCTCGGGGAGGCCGTGACCGAGGCCCACGCCCGGGGCCTGAAGCTGCACGCCTGGTTCAATCCGTACCGGGTGGCGCTGCACGCCGACCCGTCCCGGCTGGCCGCCGCGCACCCGGCCCGCCGGCATCCGGACTGGGTGGTGTCCTACGGCGGGCAGCTGTACTACAACCCGGGGCTGCCCGAGGTGCGGGAGTTCGTGCAGCGGGCGATGCTCGACGCGGTGCGCCGCTACCCGGTGGACGGCGTCCACTTCGACGACTACTTCTATCCCTATCCGGTGGCCGGCCGGGTCTTCGACGACGACGCCGCCTACCGGCGCCACGGCGCGGGCTTCGCGAGCCGGGCGGACTGGCGGCGGGACAACGTCGACCGGCTGGTGCGGGAGACGGCCGCCGGCATCCGGCGGATCCGGCCGGGCGTCCGCTTCGGGATCAGCCCCTTCGGCGTGTGGCGCAACGCAGCCACCGACCCGCGCGGCTCGCACACCCGGGCCGGTGTGCAGACGTACGACGACCTGTACGCGGACACCCGCACCTGGGTGCGCGAGGGCACGCTGGACTATGTCGTTCCGCAGCTGTACTGGGAGATCGGACACCCGGCCGCCGACTACGCCGTCCTGCTGTCGTGGTGGGCCGAGGTGGCGCGGGGCAGCCGTACCCAGCTGTACGTGGGAGAGGCGCTGTACCGGGCGGGGGACCCGTCGCAGGGCGCGGCCTGGCAGGACCCCGGCGAGCTGTCGCGCCACCTGACGCTGGCGAAGAGCCTGCCGCAGGTGCGCGGGCATGTGTTCTTCGCGGCGAAGGAGGTCGCCGCGGATCCGGCCGGTGCCCTGGCCCGGGTGGTGGCCGACCACTACCGGCAGCCGGCCGTGTCCCCGTCGTGACCGGTGTCCCGAGGCGTCGTGACGGGCGCCGCGACGTCGTGCCCGGGACGGCGGGGCCGCGACGGTGCGGCGCGTGCGTCAGTACTGGGGTTGCCGGTGTTCTTCCTTGTGGCGGACCTGGCAGTCGGGACCGGGGGACATCACGGCCTCGTGTCCGTCCGCGAAACGGACCCGGTAGGGCGGACTGCCCTCCTTGCCCAGGACCTCGACCACCTCGCTGACCTGGTCGTGCTGTCCGACCACCCTGCCGTGCTGGATGAGCTTGTCGCCCACGGTTGCGCGCATGGGGGCCTCCTCACCGATGACGTGAGCAGCGGTCCTCGTCTTCACAGTCTACGGCGCGGGGCGCGGCCGGAGCCGGTCGAAGCGGCCGGGCCACGGGTGCGGTCGGCACCGGAGCAGCACCGGCCGGGCCGCGCCCGCCGGACGACGGTGCCACGGACGAGCACCGGGCCGGGCCACCGCCGGGCGGCCGGCGTCGCATGCCCGCCGAGCACCGACGCCCTCAGTGTGAGCGGGGGCTGTGAGGGCCGCAACCGGCGGGCCGGACGGCACCCGGGACGCAGGTGCGGTGCCCGTGTCAGTCCTCGCGGGCGTAGTCGGTGACCAGCAGCAGGTTCTTCGCCGGGCCGCGCACCCGCCACACCGTGCGCCAGTGGCCGGCGTCGCGCACGGTGAACTCGCCGCGGTACAGGTCGGCCTTGCACGGATGGTCGGCGACGTACCGGCCGGAGGTGAGGTCCAGGTCGTGGAAGAACCGCCCGTCGGCGAACCGGACCTCGGCGGTGCCCGCCACCCGGCCCGGCAGGAACCGCAGCGTCCGTGTCGCCGGCCGGGTCACGCCCTGCCAGGTGAAGGCGCCCGACTCCTCGTGCAGCAGCCCCGGGCCGTCCAGCGGCCGGAAGACGGTCTCGCCCGTGAACGCGCCCTCGTCGCCGCTGTCCAGGTCCCGCACCGACCGTGCCACCCGCCACCGCCCGGCCAGGTGGGCCAGGACATCGGGAACCGGCCAGAACTCGCCCACCGCTGCCTCCGTCTTCCTCGCCGCCCCGCGCACCCCGTGCCCGGGGCGCACACCCTCCTATCTTGCCGTTCGCCCGGCCGGCCGGGTTCCGGCAGGTCGCGTGCCCGCGACCCGGACGGCACCTTCCGGCCGGACGCACGGACGAGCATTGCATAAACGTGCATCGATACGTATAGTCATGCCGTCTGAGGAGGAGGGTTCATGGCTGTACGTGCGGCGGTCGCCGGAGCGAGTGGATACGCGGGCGGAGAGGTGCTGCGTCTGCTGCTCGGGCACCCCGAGGTCGAGATCGGCGCCCTGACCGGCAACTCCCACGCCGGCCGGCGGCTCGGCGAGCTGCAGCCGCACCTGCTGCCGCTCGCGGACCGGGTGCTCGCCGAGACCACGCCCGAGGCGCTCGCCGGACACGACGTCGTCTTCCTCGCCCTGCCGCACGGACACTCCGCGGCGGTCGCCGAGCAGCTCGGTCCCGACGTCCTCGTCGTCGACCTCGGCGCCGACTTCCGGCTGAAGAACCCGGCCGACTGGGAGCGCTTCTACGGCTCCCCGCACGCCGGCACCTGGCCCTACGGCCTGCCCGAACTGCCGGGCGCACGCGCCGCGCTGGAGGGGTCCAAGCGCATCGCGGTGCCCGGCTGCTACCCCACCGCCGCCTCCCTCGCCCTGGCCCCGGCGTACGCCGCGTCCCTCGTCGAGCCCGAGGCCGTGATCGTCGCCGCCTCCGGCACCTCCGGTGCGGGCAAGTCGCCCAAGCCGCATCTGCTGGGCAGCGAGGTCATGGGCTCGATGTCCCCCTACGGCGTCGGCGGTGGCCACCGGCACACGCCCGAGATGATCCAGAACCTCAGCGCCGCGGCCGGCGAGACGGTCACCGTCTCCTTCACCCCCACCCTCGCGCCGATGCCCCGCGGCATCCTCGCCACCTGCAGCGCCAAGGCCCGCGACGGCGTCACCGCCGACGCCGTGCGCGCCGCCTACGCCAAGGCCTACGCCGACGAGCCGTTCGTGCACCTGCTGCCCGAGGGGCAGTGGCCGGCCACCGCCGCCGTGTACGGCTCCAACGCGGTGCAGATCCAGGTGGCCTACGACCCGGCCGCGCACCGCGTCGTCGCGATCAGCGCCATCGACAACCTGACCAAGGGCACCGCCGGCGGTGCCGTGCAGAGCATGAACATCGCCCTGGGGCTCCCCGAGGAGACCGGGCTTTCCACGATCGGAGTCGCACCGTGAGCGTCACGGCAGCCAAGGGATTCCAGGCGGCGGGCATCGCCGCCGGGATCAAGGACAACGGCAACCCGGACCTGGCCCTCGTGGTCAACACCGGCCGCCGCCGCGCCGCCGCGGGCGTGTTCACCTCCAACCGGGTCAAGGCCGCGCCGGTGCTGTGGTCCGAGCAGGTGCTCGCAACGGGCCGGCTCACCGCGGTGGTCCTCAACTCCGGCGGCGCCAACGCCTGCACCGGTCCCAAGGGCTTCCAGGACACCCACGCCACCGCCGAGAAGGCGGCCGAGGTGCTCGGCGTCGGCGCCGTGGAGGTCGCCGTCTGCTCCACCGGCCTGATCGGCGTGCCGCTGCCGATGGACAAGGTCCTGCCCGGCGTGGAGACGGCCGCCGCCGCCTTGAGCGAGCACGGCGGCGAGAAGGCCGCCATCGCCATCAAGACCACCGACACCGTGCACAAGACGGCCGTCGTCACCAAGGACGGCTGGACCGTCGGCGGCATGGCCAAGGGCGCGGGCATGCTCGCCCCGGGCCTGGCCACCATGCTGGTCGTGCTCACCACGGACGCCGACGTCGACAGCGAGCTGCTGGACCGCGCGCTGCGCGCCGCCACCCGGGTCACCTTCGACCGGATCGACTCCGACGGCTGCATGTCCACCAACGACACCGTGCTGCTGCTCGCCTCCGGCGAGAGCGGCATCACCCCGGAGTACGCCGAGTTCGCCGAGGCCGTGCGGGCCGTGTGCGACGACCTCGGCCGGCAGCTGATCCGGGACGCCGAGGGCGCCAGCAAGGACATCAAGGTCGAGGTGATCAACGCCGCGAGCGAGGCGGACGCCGTGGAGGTGGGCCGCTCCATCGCCCGCAACAACCTGCTCAAGTGCGCCATCCACGGCGAGGACCCCAACTGGGGACGGGTGCTGTCCGCGATCGGCACCACCGGCGCCGTCTTCGAGCCCGACCGGCTCAACGTCGCCATCAACGGCGTCTGGGTCTGCAAGAACGGCTCGGTCGGCGAGGACCGGGAGAAGGTCGACATGCGCTACCGCGAGGTGCACATCGTCGCCGACCTCGCCGCCGGGTCCGAGACCGCCACCATCTGGACCAACGACCTCACCGCCGACTACGTCCACGAGAACAGCGCCTACTCCTCATGACCACCACCCGCAAACACACGGCTCTGCCCAAGGCGAAGATCCTCATCGAGGCGCTGCCCTGGCTGACCCGGCACCACGGCAAGATCGTCGTCATCAAGTTCGGCGGCAACGCCATGGTCGACGAGGACCTCAAGGCCGCCTTCGCCCAGGACGTGGTTTTTTTGCGGCACGCCGGCCTCAAGCCCGTCGTCGTCCACGGCGGCGGACCGCAGATCAGCGCCGCGCTGGACCGGCACGGCATCGTCAGCGAGTTCAAGGCCGGGCTGCGCGTCACCACCGAGGAGGCCATGGACGTCGTCCGGATGGTGCTGGCCGGGCAGGTGCAGCGGGAGCTGGTCGGGCTGCTCAACCGGCACGGCCCCTTCGCCGTCGGCCTCACCGGCGAGGACGCCCACACCATGACCGCCACCAAGCACACCCCCGAGATCGACGGCGAACGCGTCGACATCGGGCGGGTCGGCGAGATCACCGAGATCGACACCGGCGCCATCGAGGCGCTGCTCGCCGACGGCCGCATCCCGGTCGTCTCCTCCGTCGCCCGCTCCCAGGACGACGGGCACGTCTACAACGTCAACGCCGACACCGCGGCCGCCGCGCTCGCCGCGGCGCTGGGCGCCGAGACCCTGATGGTCCTCACCGACGTCGAGGGCCTGTACGAGAACTGGCCCGACTCCGACGAGGTGATCAGCCGCCTGACCGCGAGCGAGCTGGAGAAACTGCTGCCGGAGCTGTCCAGCGGGATGGTGCCCAAGATGGAAGGGTGCCTGCACGCCGTGCGCGGCGGCGTGAGGACGGCCCGCGTCATCGACGGCCGCGTCCCGCACTCGATCCTGCTGGAGATCTTCACCGACGAGGGCATCGGCACCATGGTCGTGCCCGACGACACCGAGGGGGAGTCGTGACCGACCGGGACACGAGCGCCGGCCAGGACCTTACCGCGCGCTGGCAGGGCGCGCTGATGAACACCTACGGCACGCCCCGGCTGCCCCTGGTGCGCGGCGAGGGCGCCCGGCTGTGGGACGCCGACGGCAAGGAGTACCTCGACTTCGTCGGCGGCATCGCCGTCAACGCCCTCGGCCACGCCCACCCGGCCGTCGTCGAGGCGGTCACCCGGCAGATCTCCCGCCTCGGGCACGTCTCCAACCTGTTCGTCGCCGAGCCGCCCGTCGCGCTCGCCGAGCGGCTGCTGCAGCTGTTCGGCCGGGACGGCCGGGTGTTCTTCTGCAACTCCGGCGCCGAGGCCAACGAGGGCGCGTTCAAGATCGGCCGGCTCACCGGCCGCCGTCACATGGTCGCCACCCGGGGCGGCTTCCACGGCCGCACCATGGGCGCGCTCGCACTGACCGGGCAGCCCGGCAAGCAGGAGCCGTTCCTGCCGCTGCCCGGCGAGATCACCCACGTCCCCTACGGCGACGCCCAGGCGCTGGCCGCCGCGGTCACCGAGGAGACCGCCCTGGTGATCATCGAGCCGATCCAGGGCGAGAACGGTGTGGTGCCGCCGCCTCCCGGTTACCTCAAGGCCGCCCGCGCCATCACGGCCGCCACCGGTGCCCTGCTCGTCCTGGACGAGGTGCAGACCGGCGTGGGCCGCACCGGGCACTGGTTCGCCTACCAGGCCCACGAGGGCGTGCTCCCGGACGTCGTCACCCTCGCCAAGGGCCTCGGCGGCGGCCTGCCGCTCGGCGCCACCGTCGCCTTCGGCCGCGCCGCCGGTCTGATGCGGCCCGGCCAGCACGGCACCACCTTCGGCGGCAACCCGGTCGCCTGCGCCTCCGGACTGGCCGTGCTGGACACCATCGAGGCCGAAGGACTGCTGGACAACGTCAAGCGGCAGGGCGAACGGCTGCGCGAGGGCGTGACGGCGCTGGGGCACCCGCTGGTCTCCCACGTCCGGGGTGCGGGACTGCTCCTGGGTATCGTGCTCACCGGGCCGCACGCGCCGACGGTGCAGCAGGCGGCCCAGGATGCCGGTTTCCTGGTGAACGCGCCCGCCCCCGACGTCGTCCGGCTGATGCCGCCGCTGAACCTCGGCGACGACGCGGTGGACGCCTTCCTCGGAGCCCTGCCCGGCATTCTGGACAAGGCCGTAGGGGACGGATGATCCGGAGATTGAGACGACGATGAGCCAGGCGCAGGACAACGGGAACGCCACCGCCGGACCGGCCGTGCCGCACACCCGCACCGCACGCCACCGCCGGATCGTGGACATCCTCAACCGGCAGCCGGTGCGCTCGCAGAGCCAGCTGGCCAAGCTGCTCGCCGACGACGGGCTGAGCGTCACCCAGGCGACACTCTCCCGCGACCTGGACGAGCTGAACGCGGTGAAGATCCGCAACACCGACGGCGATCTCATCTACGCGGTGCCCAGCGAGGGCGGCTTCCGCACCCCGCGTGCGCCGCTGGGGGAGTCCGCCAAGGAGGAGCGGATGCGGCGGCTGTCGCAGGAGCTGCTGATCTCCGCGGAGGCCTCGGCCAACCTCGTGGTGCTGCGGACCCCGCCGGGAGCCGCGCAGTTCCTCGCCTCGGCCATCGACCAGGCCGAGCTGCACGACATCCTGGGCACCATCGCGGGCGACGACACCGTGCTGCTGATCAGCCGCGACCCGGCCG
The DNA here is from genome assembly GCF_045209695.1 of Streptomyces thermoviolaceus. Taxonomy (NCBI): domain Bacteria; kingdom Bacillati; phylum Actinomycetota; class Actinomycetes; order Kitasatosporales; family Streptomycetaceae; genus Streptomyces; species Streptomyces thermoviolaceus. The sequence continues at coordinate 5,062,418 of NZ_CP109280.1, forward strand.
GAGGACAGCCCCTGGCCGACCATCTGCTGCGGCTGGCGCAGAACGGGCACTGAGCCCGAGGACCACACGACGACAGACCCGGCCGGCCGGGGCGCGCACGCGCGGGCGGGCGTACCGAGAGCGGTACGCCCGCCCGCGCGTTTTCCGTGGTCACAAGCTGTCCGCGCGCCCGCCGCGCCGTCCCGTCCGCCGATGCGCCCCCGACGCGGATTGACGAACCATGCAGAGTTCTGCATACTCATGCATGTCAGCGAATGCAGTGTGAGGAGAAACCCGTGACCGAGCGCGTCGTACTCGCCTACTCAGGCGGTCTGGACACCTCCGTCGCCATCGGCTGGATCGCCGAGGAGACGGGCGCCGAGGTCATCGCCGTTGCGGTCGACGTCGGCCAGGGCGGCGAGGACCTGGACGTCATCCGCAAGCGCGCGCTCGCCTGCGGTGCCGTGGAGGCCGAGGTCGCCGACGCCAAGGACGAGTTCGCCGACGAGTACTGCCTCCCGGCGATCAAGGCCAACGCCCTCTACATGGACCGCTACCCGCTGGTCTCCGCGCTGTCCCGGCCGGCCATCGTCAAGCACCTGGTCGCCGCCGCCAAGAAGCACGGCGCCACCACCGTCGCCCACGGCTGCACCGGCAAGGGCAACGACCAGGTCCGCTTCGAGGCCGGCATCGTCGCCCTCGCCCCCGACCTGAAGTGCATCGCCCCGGTCCGCGACTACGCCATGACCCGTGACAAGGCGATCGCCTTCTGCGAGGCCAAGGGCCTGCCCATCGCGACCACCAAGAAGTCCCCGTACTCGATCGACCAGAACGTCTTCGGCCGCGCCATCGAGACCGGCTTCCTCGAGGACATCTGGAACGCCCCGATCGAGGACATCTACGAGTACACCTCCAACCCGGCCACCCCGCGCGAGCCGGACGAGGTGATCATCACCTTCGACAAGGGCGTCCCGGTCGCCATCGACGGCAAGCCCGTCACCGTCCTGCAGGCCATCCAGCAGCTCAACGAGCGCGCCGGCGCCCAGGGCGTCGGCCGGATCGACATGGTCGAGGACCGCCTCGTCGGCATCAAGTCCCGCGAGGTCTACGAGGCCCCCGGCGCGATCGCCCTGATCACCGCCCACCAGGAGCTGGAGAACGTCACCGTCGAGCGCGAGCTGGCCCGCTTCAAGCGGCAGGTCGAGCAGCGCTGGGGCGAGCTGGTCTACGACGGCCAGTGGTTCTCCCCGCTCAAGCGCGCCCTGGACGGCTTCATCGAGGAGGCCAACCAGCACGTCTCCGGCGACATCCGGATGACCCTGCACGGCGGCCGCGCGGTCGTCACCGGCCGGCGCTCCGCGCAGTCCCTGTACGACTTCAACCTGGCCACCTACGACACCGGCGACACCTTCGACCAGTCCGCCGCCAAGGGCTTCATCGACATCTACAGCCTGTCGTCCAAGATCGCGGCCAAGCGCGACCTCGCCTGACCCGCGCATCCGCCGCGTGCCCGGCCACGGGCATCCCCTCACGGCACAGCCTGACAGCCGCCTCCTCGCCTGCGCACGGACGGGGAGGCGGCGGCACATCCGCACCTTTTCCTAGGAGTGACCCGAGTGAGCAGCAACAGCGGTGACGTCCGGCTCTGGGGCGGCCGCTTCGCCGACGGACCCGCCGACGCCCTGGCGAAGCTGTCCGCGTCCGTCCACTTCGACTGGCGGCTCGCCCCCTACGACATCGCCGGCTCACGCGCCCACGCGCGGGTGCTGCACAAGGCGGGGCTTCTCACCGAGGACGAGCTGACGAGGATGCTCGACGGGCTCGACCGGCTCGAGGCCGACGTCGCCTCCGGCGCGTTCACCGGCACCGTCGCCGACGAGGACGTCCACACCGCCCTCGAACGCGGCCTGCTGGAGCGCCTCGGCCCCGAGCTGGGCGGCAAGCTGCGTGCCGGCCGCTCCCGCAACGACCAGATCGCCACCCTGTTCCGGATGTACCTGCGCGACCACGCCCGGATCATCGGCGGCCTGATCGCGGACCTGCAGGACGCGCTGATCGGGCTGGCCGAGGCCCACCCGGACGTGGCCATGCCCGGCCGCACCCACCTCCAGCACGCCCAGCCGGTGCTCTTCGCCCACCACGTCCTCGCGCATGTGCAGGCGCTGTCCCGGGACGCCGAGCGGCTGCGCCAGTGGGACGAGCGCACCGCCGTGTCCCCGTACGGCTCCGGCGCCCTGGCAGGCTCCTCCCTCGGCCTGGACCCGGAGGCGGTCGCCCGGGACCTCGGCTTCGAACGCGGCAGCGTCGGCAACTCCATCGACGGCACCGCATCCCGGGACTTCGTCGCGGAGTTCGCCTTCATCACCGCGATGATCGGCGTGGACGTCTCCCGGATCGCCGAGGAGATCATCATCTGGAACACCAAGGAGTTCGGCTTCGTCACCCTGCACGACGCCTTCTCCACCGGCTCGTCGATCATGCCGCAGAAGAAGAACCCGGACATCGCCGAGCTGGCGCGCGGCAAGTCCGGCCGGCTGATCGGCAACCTGACCGGCCTGATGGCCACCCTGAAGGCGCTGCCGCTGGCCTACAACCGCGACCTGCAGGAGGACAAGGAGCCGGTCTTCGACTCCTGTGACCAGCTGGAGGTGCTGCTGCCCGCCTTCACCGGGATGATCGCCACGCTGACCGTGCACCGCGAGCGGATGGAGGAGCTGGCGCCGGCCGGTTTCTCCCTCGCCACCGACATCGCCGAGTGGCTGGTCAAGCAGGGCGTGCCGTTCCGGGTCGCGCACGAGGTGGCCGGCGAGTGCGTCAAGGTCGCCGAGGCCGAGGGCAAGGAACTGGACGAGCTGACCGACGAGCAGTTCGCGAAGATCTCCGCCCACCTCACGCCCGAGGTCCGCACCGTCCTCGACGTGCCCGGCGCTCTCGCCTCCCGCAACGGCCGCGGCGGCACCGCACCCAGTGCGGTCGCCGTGCAGCTCGCGGAGGTCAAGGCGGACGTGGCCGCCCAGCACGCGTGGGCCGACGCGAAGAAGTGACGCCCGGGCATGGCGGGTTACCGTGGGGCGCACGTGTGAACCGAACGGAGCCCGCCATGCCCTTCGCCCGACTCGCCGCAGCCGCCACCCCCCTCAGCCGTCTCGGCCTCGGTCTGGCCGCCGTCGGGCGCCCCGGATACATCACCCTCGGCCGGGACCGCGACCTGCCGGCCGAGCGCACCGTCGACGCCCTGCGCGCCCGCACCCACGAGCTGCTGGACGCCGCCTACGCGCAGGGCGTCCGCTACCTCGACGCGGCCCGCTCCTACGGCCGCGCCGAGGAGTTCCTCGCCGACTGGCTGCGCGCCCGCCCCGAGATCGACGACGTGGTCGTCGGCAGCAAGTGGGGCTACACCTACACCGCGAACTGGACCACCGACGCCGAACGGCACGAGGTCAAGGACCACGGCCTGGCCACCTACGAGCGGCAGCGGGCCGAGACCGCCGCCCTCCTCGGCGACCGGCTCGACCTGTACCAGATCCACTCGGTGACCCCGGACAGCCCGGCCCTGACCGACCGGGCGCTGCACGCCCGCCTCGCCGAGGCCGCCGCCCAGGGCCTCACCATCGGGTTCTCCACCAGCGGCCCCGCCCAGGCCGACGCGATCCGCGCCGCCCTGGAGGTCACCGTGGACGGCGCCCCGCTGTTCCGCACCGTGCAGTCCACCTACAACGCCTTGGAGACCTCCGCGGGCGAGGCGCTCGCCGAGGCGCACGAGGCCGGGCTCACCGTGATCGTCAAGGAGGGCATGGCCAACGGGCGGCTGGCCGGGCCGCACGCGCCCGAGGCGCTCCGGGCCGTCGCCCGGGAGACCGGCCACGGCTGCGACGCGATCGCGCTGGCGCTGATCCTCAGCCGCCCGTGGGCCGGCGTCGTTCTCTCCGGTGCGGCGACCGTCCCTCAGCTGACGTCCAATCTGAGCGCCGCCGCAGTCGAGCTGGACGACGATCATCTGGACCGTCTCGCCCGCCTCGCCGAGGATCCGCGGGACTACTGGGCGCGGCGCGGACAGCTGCCCTGGCACTGACCGCACGTGCCGGCCCCGCACCCCGTACAGGTCCCCTCCGCACACACGTGTGGGGTCCCGTCCGCGACGCGCACGCCGCGGACGGGACCCCACACGACAGCCGGCCCGTGGGGCCGGGACGCCCTCAGGCGGCCTTGGCCTTGGTGGCGTACATGTCCACGTACTCCTGGCCGGACAGCCGCATGACCTCCGCCATCACCGAGTCGGTCACGGCCCGCAGCACATAACGGTCGCGGTCCATGCCCTCGTAGCGGGAGAACTCCATGGGCTTGCCGAAGCGGACGGTGACCTGGCACGGCCGCGGCATGCCCGCACCGCTCGGCTGGATCTTGTCGGTGCCGATCATGGCGAACGGCACCACCGGGGCGCCGGTCATCAGCGTCAGCCGCGCGATGCCGGTGCGGCCCCGGTACAGACGGCCGTCGGGGGAGCGGGTGCCCTCGGGGTAGATGCCGAAGACCTTGCCCTCCTCCAGGATCCGGCGGCCCGTCATCAGCGCGGCCACACCGCCCTTGCCGCCGTCGCGGTCGACCGGGATCATGCCGACGCCGGTGAAGAACCAGGCCATCAGCCGGCCCTTGAGCCCCTTGCCGGTGACGTACTCGTCCTTGCCGATGAAGAAGACCTGACGGTCGCAGACCAGCGGCAGGATCATCGAGTCGATGAACGTCAGATGGTTGCCGGCCAGGATGACCGGACCGTCACCGGGGATGTGCTCCGCGCCCTCCACCCGAGGCCGGAACATCAGGCGCATGACCGGGCCGAGTACTGCCTTCAGGAGCGCGAAGCGGGACAACTGGCCCTCCGGTGTCCAGGAGTCTGTATGAGTCTGTGCAGGTGAGGACGATACTCGGGGCACGGGCCTTCGTGCACGTCGGGCGCACCGGCTCTCACGGACCGTCGACATGCGCTCACCTGCGCGTCGACACCGTCATACGATGCCGGACCGCTCCGGCGCTGTGACGTAGATTACGTGCCGTCGACCCGTCCCGGCCGTGCCCGCCCGCGGCGGTGGGCGGCCATCCGCACGACACCGGCACGCGGCCTGCCGTTCGGCGCGCGGTCTCCCGGATGTCATGCCCACGCACCTAAGATCGCCCCGCACGGACGACACGAGTGGCAGGAGGCGGTCATGGCGATGCAGCAGCCGCAGGAGCACACCGGGACGCACGAGGCCGACGGTGACAGGGTGACGGAACGGGCCGGCCGCGCATCCGGGGTGACGGGGCGCCGGGCGCTGCTGGGCGCCGCGGTGCTCGGGGCCTCCGCCGCCGTCCTCGGCGTGCCCGGCACCGCCACGGCCGCCGGGCACGGGACCACGGCCGGCCACGGGGGCGGCGGACTGGCGGGTCTGCCCGTCCCCACGGTCATCGGCCACCGGGGTGCCAGCGGCTACCGGCCCGAGCACACCTTCGGCTCCTACCAGCTCGCCCTGGACATGGGCGCCCACATCGTCGAGGCCGGCGACCTGGTGCCCACCAAGGACGGCCACCTGGTGTGCCGGCACGAGCCGGAGATCGGCGGCACCACGGACGTGGCCGACCATCCCGAGTTCGCCGACCGGAAGACCACCAAGAACCTCGGCGGGGTCCCCACCACCGGCTGGTTCACCGAGGACTTCACCCTCGCCGAACTCAAGACCCTGCGCGCCGTCGAACGCATCCCGGACAACCGCCCGCACAACACCCTGTACAACGGCCGTTGGGAGATCCCCACCTTCGAAGAGGTCCTGGCGTGGCAGGACGAACATACCCGCAAGCGGGGCCGGCAGGTGTGGATCTACCCCGAGCTGAAGCACCCCACCTACTTCCGCGCCCAGGGCATCGACCTGGAGAAGCGGGTGGCGGCCGTGCTGCGCCGGCACGGCAAGGACAAGAAGAACTCGCCGGTGATCCTGCAGTCCTTCGAGCCGACCAGCATCCAGCGGATGCGCAGGCTCGTGGACAATCCGCTCGTCGTGCTGCTCGACGCCGCCGGCACCCGCCCCTACGACTTCGTCGCCACCGGTGACCCGCGCACCGTCGACGACCTCGTCACCCCCGCCGGCCTGAGGGAGATCGCCGGCTACGCCCAGGGCATCGGCCCGACCGTGGACCTGATCATCCCCAAGGACGCCGACGGCAACCTCACGAAGCCCAGCACCCTGGTGAGCGACGCGCACGCGGCAGGGCTGATCCTGCACCCGTACACGGTCCGCAACGAGAACCCGTTCCTGCCGCCGGCCCTGCGCAAGGGGAGCGACCCCGACGCCTACGGCGACGTGTTCCGCCTCTTCCAGGCGTACTTCGCCACCGGCATCGACGGCATCTTCACCGACAACCCCGACACCGGCCTGCTCGCCCGGGAGGACTTCCTCGCCCGCCGGGGCGCCTGACGCGGTCCGGGAACGGCTCCGCCCGGCACCCCGGCCTCCGGAGCCGCTCCGCGCCGACGTCAACCGGCCGCGCGGTTCGCCCCACACGGGGGTGAATCGGCGGCCGTCCGGGCAACCCGGGCCGGGGCGGCGACGTCGTGCCGCATATGACGCACGACATGCTCGCCGCCCTGCGCCCCCTGCTCCGCGCCGAGGCCTGTGCCGAGGCGCACGCCGCCGGAGCGGAGCCGGGCGACCTGGAGCAGGCGGTCTGGCTGCGCCTGCTGGAGCGTCTGAAGGCGGACGGGCCGCCGCGCGATCCGTACAGCTGGGTGCGCAAGGCGGTCCGCTTCGAGGCCCGCCGCACCCGACGCACCGTCAGCGTCGAACGCCCCTACGGCCAGGAGCCCGCCGACGACAGCGACCGCGGCCCCGAGCAGATGGTCCTGGCCGCCGCCCGCCGCCGTGCCCTGCGCCAGGCGGTGCGCCGACTGCCGGGCCGCTGCCCGCGCCTGCTGGAGGCGCTGCTGTCGCCCCGGGACCTCACCTACCGGGAGATCGCACGGGAGTTGGGTATCTCACAGGGCAGTCTCGGTCCGGAACGTTCCCGATGCCTGGGATGTCTGCGACGTTTGCTGTCGTCGGAGGTTGCGGCCCGCGAAGTGCGGGGATAGGAGAGAGGGACGACCGGTGATCAGGTGAGCGGGAGGCGTGCGCACATGGGCATGAGCGTGACCATCTCTGCGGCGACCGAACAGGACGCGGAGCAGATCCTGAAGCTGCAGTACCTCAGCTTCCAGTCCGAGGCCGCGCTGTACGGGAACTACCGCATCGACCCGCTGGTCCAGAGCCTGGACTCGGTGCGCGAGGAGGTCGCACACGACTGCGTGATCGTGGCCCGGCTCGGCGAGGAGGTCGTCGGCTCGGTCCGCGGACGCGTGGGCGAGGACGGTGCCGCCGTCATCGGCAAGCTGTGCGTCCACCCGCGCCTGCAGGGGCACGGCATCGGCGCCCGGCTGCTGCGCGCCGTCGAGAGCGCGCTGGCCGAGAAGCACGGCGCCACCCGTTTCCGACTGCAGACGGGCCACCGCAGCGAGAACAACCTGCGCCTGTACCGGCGGGTGGGCTACGAGACGGTCGGCACCGACCGGGGCACCGACGGAGTGCCCATGATCGTCCTGGAGAAGCCGGCCGGCAGCTACGCCGCGACGGCGTGAGTCCTGTCCGGGTGCACCGTCCGGGTGTCCACGGGCGATCCGGTGCCCGACGGCCGCGGGTGCCCGGGACGTGCCCGGCGGCTCAGGAGGCGTCCGGCTGCCGCTTGCGCGAGGCGCGCAGCCAGTACAGCGCCGACAGCGGCAGCAGCACCGGGATGAAGATGTAGCCCATGCCGTAGTCCGACCACACGGTCGTGTCCGGGAACGCGGACGGCTCCACCAGCGTCCAGGTCCCGACCGTCAGCACACCCACCAGCTCGGCGGCGCAGCACACCAGCGCCGCCCTGCGGGCGCGCTCGCCGCCGCGCACCAGCGTGTAGGTGATGAAGCCGTAGACGACGCCGGCGAGCGCCGACAGCGAGTAGGCGAGCGGAGCACGGTCGAAGTCGGTGGCGATCTGGTACGCCGAGCGGGAGACCGCGCCGACCACCATCACCCCGTACAGCCACACCAGCAGCACGCCGGGCCCGCTGATCAGCCGGGAGCGCACCGGCCTGCCCGCGGGCTCCTCCCGCATCGTGTTCCCGGCGTTCTCGTCCTGCGCCGTGTTCTGACGCACGGAGGCCATCTCAACCGCCCCAGATGTCGTAGAGCCTTACTTCCAGGACCGCCAGCACGATCCCGCCCGCCGCGGCGGTCACCGAGCCCCAGCGCGTCCGCTCGGCCAGCGACATGAACCCGGCCGCGGGGATGCAGGCGAAGGCGCCCAGCAGATACGCCACGAAGATCGTCGTTCCCTGGGCCGGCCTGTCGCCCCGTGCCAGCGCCACGATCCCGATCACGAGCTGGACCAGGGCCAGCAGGAGGACCACGGCCATGCCGATGAAGTGCCAGTCCTTCGTCGGCTGGTCACGGAAGGCCGCCCAGCCGCACCAGAGGGCGAGCAGCAACGCGGCGACGCCGGTCACCAGCGTCAGGGCATCAAGCATGCTGAGACCCTATTACGGCCCAAAGGCCGCACCGCGCCCGCCCCGGCCCCCGGGACGACCCCGCGGCCCGGTCGGCGCGTGGCGTTGGACACATCCCGCAGGGCCCGGTGCCCCGCACCGATCTCCGGCCGCCGCCGGTGTGTCCCGGCGCGGCCACGAGGATCCTGGTCAGAGCCATACCGCTGTCCGGCCCGCCCGCGCCCCGGGCTGTCCGCCGCTGTCCACGATACGGACAACGGTTCCGGGGTCGCGGCGGCGGTCTGCTTTACTGATCGCATGACCACGACGAGCTGCCGCATCCCTGCGACCGAGGCGACCGTGCCGCCCGGTGCTCGTTGTCTGTGTCCTGTGCGTCGAATGTGTGCCGTCTAGAGGGCCCCTGCACCGTCTGAGCCTCGCGCCCCGAAGCGAGCGCCCGCTCCGGACCGCGCCGTGCCGCCCGGCACCCGCGGCCGAGCCCTTCCCGGACGCGCACGTCTCCGCCTGCGTTCCGCGCCGTCGCGGACACCGTGCTGCGCTCCGTTCGCACCCGACCCTGCACGCCGTGCCCGGCGCCCACGACGCGCCGCGCACTCGACAGTGACGGAAACCCACGTGATCACCACATCGGGCCTCACCAAGGTCTACCGCTCGCGAGGCCGCGAGGTCACCGCCCTCGACGGCGTCGACCTGCACGTCCGCGAAGGCGAGGTGTACGGCGTCATCGGCCAGTCCGGCGCCGGCAAGTCCTCGCTCATCCGCTGCGTCAACCTCCTGGAGCGCCCCACCTCCGGCACGGTCACCGTCGCCGGACAGGACCTGACCGCCCTCGCCGGGCGCGGGCCGCGGGCCGGCAAGGAACTGCGGCGGGCGCGCAGCCGGATCGGCATGGTCTTCCAGCACTTCAACCTGCTGTCCTCGCGCACCGTCCAGGACAACGTCGAGCTGCCGCTGGAGATCCTCGGCGTGTCCGGGCGGCAGCGGTCCCGGCGGGCGCTGGAGCTGCTCGACCTGGTCGGCCTCGCCGACAAGGCCCGCGCCTACCCCGCCCAGCTCTCCGGCGGCCAGAAGCAGCGGGTCGGCATCGCCCGCGCCCTGGCCGGCGACCCCAAGGTCCTGCTGTCCGACGAGGCCACCAGCGCCCTCGACCCGGAGACCACCCGCTCCATCCTGCAGCTGCTGCGCGACCTGAACCGGCAGCTCGGCCTGACCGTCCTGCTCATCACGCACGAGATGGACGTGGTGAAGTCGATCTGCGACTCGGCCGCCCTCATGGACAAGGGCCGCATCGTCGAGTCCGGCACGGTGAGCGAACTGCTCGCCACCCCCGGCTCCCAGCTGGCCGCCGCCCTGTTCCCGGTCGGCGGCGAGGCCTCGGCGCAGGACCGCACCGTCATCGACGTCACCTTCCACGGCGAGGCCGCCACCCAGCCCGTCATCTCGCAGCTGTCCCGCACCTACAACGTCGACGTGTCCATCCTCGGCGCCGCCATCGACACCGTCGGCGGCCTGCAGATCGGCCGGATGCGCATCGAACTGCCCGGCCGCTACGAGGACAACGTCGTGCCCGTCGGCTTCCTGCGCGAGCAGGGCCTGCGGATCGACGTCGTCGAGCCGGCAAAGGCACCGCGGACGAAGAGCCCGCTGGTCAAGGAGAGTGCCAAGTGACCTGGTCCGAGATGCAGCCGCTGCTGTCCCAGGCGAGCTGGGACACCCTCTACATGGTCGGCTGGTCCACGCTCATCGCCGTCGTCGGCGGCCTGCCGCTCGGCGTCCTGCTCGTACTGACCGACAAGGGCGGCCTGTTGCAGAACGTCGTCGCCAACAAGGTGATCGGGCAGGTGGTGAACATCGCCCGCTCCATGCCGTTCATCATCCTCATGGTCGCCCTGATGGGCTTCACCCGCTGGGTCACGGGCACCACCATCGGCCGCGAGGCCGCCATCGTGCCGCTGGCCATCGGCGCCATCCCGTTCTTCGCCCGCCTGGTCGAGACGGCCGTGCGCGAGGTCGACTCCGGACTCGTCGAGGCCGTGCAGGCCATGGGCGGCAACACCTGGACCGTGGTGCGCAAGGTCCTCGTCCCCGAGGCGCTGCCGTCGCTGATTTCCTCGGCGACCACCACCGTCGTCGCCCTCATCGGCTACTCCGCGATGGCCGGCACCGTCGGCGCCGGCGGCCTCGGCGACATCGCCATCCGCTACGGCTACCAGCGCTTCGAGACCGAACTGATGTGGATCACCGTGGCGATCCTGGCCGTGGTCATCTCCGTCATCCAGTTCGTCGGCGACTTCGCCGCCCGCTCCCTGCACCGCCGCGGCGGACGCTCCGGCCCGGCCCCGAGACTGCGGCTGCTCAAGGCCGACAAGCCGGCCGCGGCCGCCACCCCCGCGCCCGGCACCGCCGAGGCGACCACCGAGGTCGGCAAGGTCGCCTGAGACCGCCCGGCCGCCCGCTCGAGAATTCCCCGTCGACACCGGACGGGGCGCATCACCCTAGGAAAGGCACTTTTCGTGCGTAACACCGCCAAGATCACCGCCACCGTCCTGGCCGCCGGAGCCCTCACCCTCGGGCTCACCGCCTGCGGCTCGGGCTCCGACTCCGGCAGCAAGGACGCGAACGCCCCGCTGACGGTCGCCGCCACCCCCACCCCGCAGGGCGAGATCCTCGCCTACGTCAAGGACCACCTGGCCCAGAAGGCCGGTCTCAAGCTGGAGATCAAGGAGTTCACGGACTACGTGACTCCCAACACCGCCGTCCAGCAGGGCCAGGTCGACGCCAACTACTTCCAGCACAAGCCGTACCTGGACGACTTCAACAAGAAGAACGGCACCGACATCGTGCCCGTCCCCGGCGCCACCGTGCACTTGGAGCCGCTCGGCGTCTACTCCAAGAGCCTGAAGAAGCTCGACGACCTGAAGAAGGGCGCCACCATCGCCCTGCCCAACGACACCACCAACGAGGCCCGCGCCCTGAAGCTGCTCGAGGCCAACGGTGTCATCCAGCTCAAGGCCGGCGTCGGCTACGAGGCCACCCCCAAGGACGTCACCTCCAACCCCAAGGACATCACGTTCAAGGAGCTGGAGGCGGCCCAGCTGCCGCGCTCCCTCAGCGACGTCGACGCCGCGGTGATCAACGGCAACTACGCCCTGGAGGCCGAGCTCAGCCCCGCCAAGGACGCGCTGGCCGCCGAGTCCGCCCAGGACAACCCGTACGCCAACTTCCTCGCCGTGAAGAAGGGCAACGAGAACGACCCGCGGGTGAAGAAGCTCGCGCAGCTGCTCACCTCGCCCGAGGTGAAGAAGTTCATCGAGGACACCTACGACGGGGCCGTCGTCCCCGCGTTCTGACCCGGGCCGGCCGCACTCCGGCCGCACGCCCGCGCCCTCCCCACGGGGTCCGCTCCCTGCCGCGGGAGCGGACCCCGTGGTGCGCCAGGGGGCCGTGATGCTGCATGCTGGGCAGTTCGACAGGTCCTGACGGTATTTCCGACGGTTACGGAGCGGCGCATGACGAGCACCTTCCCCACCATCTCCCTCAGCACGGAGCGGTTGGTGCTGCGTCCTTTCGAGCAGGACGACGTCCCCGCGCTCGCCGAGATGATGAACGACGAGCAGGTCGTCGCCTGGACCGACGTCCCGCAGCCCTTCACCGAGGACACCGCCCGCCGATGGATCACCGAACGCGCCCCCGCCGCACAGGCCGCGGGCCGCGGACTCGACCTCGCGGTCACCGAGGTGCTCACCCAGCGCCTGGTCGGCCTCGTCCGGCTGACCCGGACCGACTGGCGGGTGCGCGCCACCGAGCTGTCGTTCATCGTCGCCCCCTGGGCACGCGGTGAGGGCTACGCCTCCGAGGCGGCACTGGGCACCGCCCGGTGGCTGTTCACCGACCAGAAGTTCGAGCGGATCGAGCTGCGCACCGCCGCCGGGAACACCGCGGCCCAGCAGGTCGCCCAGCAGATCGGCTGCGTCAGCGAGGGCGTGCTGCGCAACGCCTGCATAGCGCATGTGCGCGCCGAGGACGGCACCTGGAGCGACGTGCGCACCGACCACATCGTGTGGAGCCTGCTGCCGGAGGACCTCGACGGCACGGGCGGGGACCTCGCCGACGGCGGTGGTTTCGCGTCGTTCGCGGACTGGCGCTGACGGGGCGGACTCCACCGCCCGCGCGACGGGCGCCCCGGCGCGCGCCACGCGGGGACACCGGGTACTCTCACCAAGCCCGCCTGCGGGCGTCCGCACCCTGACGACCTGCGACATCCCCTGGAGACTGACGACGATGGCCGACCGGGTCACGGTGATCGGCTGGGACGGTTCGCCGCTGACCGAGGCGGCACGCGGCGCGCTCGGCGCCGCCACCCTGGTGGCGGGCGCGGCCCACCATCTGGCGCTGCCCGAGGTGCCGCCCACCGCCGAGCGGATCCGTCTCGGCAGCGTGGCCCTCGCCGCCCGCCGCATCGCCGCCCACCGCGGCACCGCCGTCGTGCTCGCCGACGGCGACCCCGGCTTCTTCGGCGTCGTACGCACCCTGCGCGCACCGGAGTTCGGCCTGGAGGTCGAGGTCGTCCCCGCCGTCTCCTCGGTGGCCGCCGCCTTCTCCCGTGCCGGCATGCCCTGGGACGACGCCCAGGTGGTCGTCGCCCACAAACGCACCCTGCGCCGCGCGGTCAACGTCTGCCGCGCCCACACCAAGGTCGCCGTGCTCACCGCGCCCGGCGCCGGACCCGCCGAACTCGGGCTGCTGCTCGAGGGCGTTCACCGCACCTTCGTCATCTGCGAAGAACTGGGCACCGAACGCGAACAGGTCACCGTCGTCACCTCCGACAAGGCCGCCGACCACACCTGGCGGGACCCCAACGTCGTCATCGTCGTCGGCGGCAGGCCCGGCGCGGCCGAGGGCACCGGCTGGATCGCCGGCCGCGACCCGTTCGCCGCTCCCCGCGGCTGGACCCAGCCGGCCCAGACCTACGGAGGGCACCTCGGCGAGGGGGAGACGGACCTGCTCAGGGCGGCCCAACTGGCCCGCCTCGGGCCGCGGCTGGGCGATTTGGTGTGGGACATCGGCTGCGGCAGCGGGGCGTTCGCGACGGAGGCGGCGCTCGGCGGTGCCGCCGTCATCGCCGTCGACCGCGACCTGCGGGCCTGCGTGCGCACCGAGGAGGCGGCCCGGCGCTTCGGCGTGCAGCTGCAGGTGGTGCACGGCCGTGCCCCGCACATCCTGGAGAACCTGCCCGAACCGGACGTGGTGCGCGTCGGCGGCGGTTCGGCCGCCGTCGTCTCCGCGGTCGCCGACCGGCGCCCCCAGCGCATCGTCACCCACGCGGCCACCCGCGACGTCGCCGAACGCGTCGGCCGTGACCTGACCGAGCACGGCTACCAGGTCGAGTGCGCCCTGCTGCAGTCCGTCCGGCTCGACACCCGCGCCTGGACGGAGACCGAACGCAGCGTCGCGTTCCTGCTCAGCGGAGTCCTGCCAGGCCGTGCCCCGTGATCGGATCGTCCTACTGCGCGGGGTAGGCTGGCCGATCGTCGTACCGCACCGGTCGACCGGGACTTCGTTCGTCCCTGTGCGGCAATGTCCCGAACCCGCGCTCGTGGTGCGGCAGGTGTGGTACGGCAGAACCGGCAAGGACGTGTGACGTGGCGCAGTCCACAGCGGAGCGAGGCCGATGACGCCGACACCGTGGCCGGACGACCGCGACAATGCCACCGAATGGCTTTGTCGCCTTTTTCGGGCGGGTCGCTCGTGCCGCAGGGCACGGACGCTCGTTCATCACTGGGGGGCGGGGCGGTCGGCGCGCCGTTCCCGGTGAGCTGGTCGTGGAAGCACTAACCGATGGGCGAGGGGTACGCATGACGGACACCGGCCAGGTCCCGGGCGAGGGGCTGCCGGAGAGCGCGGGCAGGGTGGAGCAGCCGGGCGTTCCCGCACACGGCGCGTACACCTACCTCTCCGAGTCTCCCGCCGAGGACCAGGACCTGCTGCTGCCGGGACAGCAGGGCGCGTGGGGCAACGAGGTGCCCCCGCCGACGCCGGAGCCGGTCGTCGAGGCCGTGCACCAGCCGGGCCCGCACGAGACGAACGGGCGGGACAGCGGCTCGGTCGACGTCAGCGGCGTGCTGCACCCGGACCCGGGCGCCACGCCGTACGCGGGTACCCCGGTGGCGCCCCCGCGGCGCCCTCTCCACCTCGGTCCGCCGATCCCGAACACCTCCGCCAGCCCGGTCCGTTCCCTCGCCGACCGTGGCCCGGCGAACCCGCCGTACCGCCCCGCCTACGGCCCGGCGGCCGCCCACCCGGAGCACCCGGACGCCGCACAGCGTGAGGCGGCGGCCGTGCCGGGTACGGCACCGCAGGGCGCGGTTCCGCAGGGTGCGGTGCAGCACGGTGCGGTTCCGCAGGGCGCCGCGGCCTGGGGTGCTCAGGCCGCTCCGGCCTCGTCCGCGGCGGCCGCACCGGCGGTCGGTGCACAGGCCCCGGCTGCGGAAACGGTTGTTCCGGCCGGACAGCCCGGTGTGCCGCAGGCCGGCCCCGATGCCGTGCACCCGGGCGCCGCGCAGGCCGCCGCCGCTCCGGCGGCGCCGCAGGAGACGTCGGCCGCGCCGACCGAGGGCCAGCAGGTGGGACCGGCGCCGGCCGCGGGCGAGCAGGTCGGACCGGCGCAGGCCGCCGTGGCCCGGCTCGCAGCCCAGGCGGGCGCCGCCTACGGCCCGGAGGCCGCGCAGGCCCCGCAGGCGCCGGCCGCCGCCCCCGGCGCAGAACAGCAGCCGCAGGCCGTCCCGGTCGCCGAGGCCGCGCAGACCGCCCCGGCGGCTCCCGTGGCCGGACCGGCGGTTCAGGAGGCGGCGGTCGCGGCCGGGCAGGTGGCCGAGGCAGCGCAGGCCGACCAGGCAGCGCAGGCCGAGCAGGCTGTGCCGACCGAGCAGGCTGCGCAGGCCGACGGCCAGGTGGCGGGTGTACAGGCCCCTGCCCCCGCCGCCGTGCCGGGGGGCGCCCCGGCGCAGGAGGAACCGACGGCTCCTGCCTCGACCGGTGAGGCTGCCGAGGCCGTGCCCGGCCAGGCCACCGAGGCCGTACCCGGCCCGGTCACCGATCCCGCGCCCGAGGGTGCCGCACAGCCGGAGGACGCCGCCGAGCAGCCTGCGGAGGGGCAGGCCCAAGGTGCTCAGGTCCAGCAGACGCAGGAGCAGGCTCAGCAGGCCGAGGAGCAGACGCCGGAGGGCGTTCCGGCCGCCGACGCCGGGCAGGCTCCCCAGGATGCTCAGCCCCAGGGAGCCGTTCAGGCTGCCCAGGAGGCGGCGACTCAGGAGGCGCAGCAGGCTCCTGAGGGGGCGGCGGCTGCCGAGGCGGATCAGGCCGTGGACGGTGCGCCGACCGCGGTGGCCGGCCAGGCTGCCGAGGGCGCGCCGGTTCCGGACGCCACCCCCGCCGAGGCGGGCGAGGCGGCTCCCGCGGCCGAGCACGAGCCGCAGCAAACACGGGCCCCGCAGGGCGAGCCCGCTCCTGCCGCAGCACCCGCCGACGCTCCTGACGTTCCGTCCACTGCCGAGACCGGTGCCGTTCCGGCCGCCGAGGGTGCGGCCGCCGAGGAGGCGGTTCCTGCCGAGGGGGCGGTTCCTGCCGAGGGGGCGCCCGCCGGGGAGGAGACGCCGGACGCCGAGGGCATGCCCGCGCAGGAAGTCCCTGCCCCTGCCGAGAACGCTCCCGCCGCCGACGGTGCCCCCGTCGCCGAGGACACCCCTGCCGCCCAGGCGGCAGCGGATGGCGCGCCCGCCCCTGCCGCGGACGCTCCCGCAGCCCCTGCCGACCCCGCGGCCGCCCAGGAGACAGCTGCCGCCCCGGCGCCCTCCGCCGAGCCCGCCGCGCCGCAGCAGCCCGAGGCAGCCCCACCGCAGCTCGCCACGCCGGACCAGACCCCGGACCAGGCCGAGCCCACCGCACCGGACCAGGCCCAGGAGCAGGCGACCGGCGCTGATCAGGAGCAGGCAGCGGGCCAGGACACCCGGGCCGGGAACCCGGCCGGCACCGACGCCGAGGATGCCGCCGCACCGCAGGAGGCCGCGGCACCCGCCGCCCCGGTCGAGGACGCACCGCAGCAGGAGCCCGCCGCCCCGGCCGCCGGACAGCAGCCGGAGGCCGCCCCGGCTGCCGAGGCGCCCGCAACCCCGGAACCGGCCGTTGCCCCGGCTCCCGAGGCCGCCCAGGCGCCGGAGCCTCGGCCTGCCGACGTGCAGTCGACTGAAGCCCAGCCCGCCGAGGCACCGGAGGCCCAGCAGGCCGAGGAACAGTCCGCCCAGGCCCCGGAGGCCCAGCCGGCGGACGCCCCGTCGGCGGACGCCCCGTCGGCCGACGCTCAGCCTGCCGAAGCCGAAGCCGCCCAGCCTGCTGAGGCCGCCGAAGCCGACCCCGCTGCAGCCCAGCCCGCCGCCGATGCATCGGAGGACCAGCCCTCTGACGCCCCGTCGGCCGAATCCCCGACGACCGATGCTCAGCCTGCTGAGGCCGAGCCGGCCGAGCCGGCCGAGGCGTCGGACGTCTCGTCCGCCGAGGCCGAGCAGTGCGCCGAGGCACAGGGCACCGAGGCCCGGCCCGCCGACGCCCAGCCGGCTCAGGCTCCCGACCCGCAGCAGGCCGGCGCACCCGCGGACGCCTCCTCGGCCGCCGCAGCCGTCCCCGGAGCGCCACTGCCCGGCAGCGTCCCGGACGAGCCGCAGCCCGGCATGCCGGTCGGGCAGTTCGTGCCGGTCGAGGGCTCGGTGCCGACACCCCCGAACCTGGCCCCCGCGGCCCCGCAGCAGCCCGCCGCTCCCGCGCACCCGGCACCCGAGCAGGGAGCCCCTGTGCAGGAGACCCCCGCACCGGAGGCCCCCGTGCAGGAAGCCCCCACCCCGGCCGAGGGCGACGCGGCCGCCGCCGCACCCGTCCAGCAGCCCGGTGCCGAGACGGCGCCCGCCGCGGCCGCCCCCGACACGGCGCAGGCCCCGGACACCCCGGACGCCCCCCAGGCAGGAGTCCAGGCCGGAGCCCAGGACGAGACCCGCGACGAGGCCCAGGAGGCGGCCCCCGCTGCGCCTGCCCCCGCACCCGCGCCCGCACCGCGGTCGAGCGGTCCGGCCGCCCCCGCCTACGACGAGGCCGTGCGCGAGGCCGTGCTCAAGGTGATGCGCGAGCGCCGCGACATCCGCAACGGCTTCCGCAGCGACCCGATCCCGCACGAGGTGCTGCTGCGGGTCCTGGAGGCCGCGCACACCGCGCCCAGCGTCGGCCACTCCCAGCCGTGGGACTTCGTCGTCATCCGCTCCGAGGAGACCCGCAGGGCGATGCACGAGCTGGCGATGCGTCAGCGCGAGGCGTACGCCAAGTCGCTGCCCAAGGGGCGGGCGAAGCAGTTCAAGGACCTGAAGATCGAGGCCATCCTCGAGACCCCGGTCAACATCGTCGTCACCGCCGACCCGACCCGCGGCGGCCGCCACACCCTCGGCCGGCACACCCAGCCGCAGATGGCGCCGTACTCCGCCGCGCTCGCCGTGGAGAACCTGTGGCTGGCCGCGCGCGCCGAGGGTCTCGGCGTCGGCTGGGTCAGCTTCTTCGACGAGCGGGAGATGGTCCGCGCCCTCGGCCTGCCCGAGCACCTGCAGGTCATCGCCTACCTGTGCGTCGGGTACGTCGACGAATTCCCGGACGAGCCCGAACTGGTGCAGGCCGGCTGGTCCAAGCGCCGCCCGCTGTCGTGGGTGGTGCACGAGGAGACGTACGGCCGCCGCGCCCTGCCCGGAGAGGAACCCCACGACCTGCTTGCCGAGACCGTCGCGAAGATCCGCCCGCTGGACGCCAAGGCGCTCGGCGAGGCCTGGGAGCGACAGAAGAGGATGACCAAGCCGTCCGGCGCGCTCGGCCTGCTGGAGATCATCTCCGCGCAGCTGTGCGGCCTGTCCCGGCAGTGCCCGCCGCCCATCCCCGAGCCCGCCGTCGTGGCGGTCTTCGCCGGGGACCACGGCGTGCACGCCCAGGGCGTCACCCCGTGGCCGCAGGAGGTCACCGCGCAGATGGTGGCCAACATCCTGGGCGGGGGAGCGGTCTGCAACGCCTTCGCCACCCAGGTGGGTGCCGAGGTGTGCGTCGTCGACGTGGGCGTCGCCGCCGATCTGCCCGCCACCACGGGCCTGCTGCCGCGCAAGATCCGGCGCGGCACCTCCGACATGACGACCGGGCCCGCGATGACCCGCGAGGAGGCCAAGCAGGCCATCGAGGTCGGCATCGAGACCGCCCGCGACCTGGTGGCGGCCGGCAACAAGGTGCTGCTGACCGGGGAGATGGGCATCGCCAACACCACGGCCTCCGCGGCCCTGGTGTCCGTCTTCACCGGTGCCGACCCCGCCGAGGTCACCGGCCGCGGCACCGGCATCGACGACGAGACGCTGGCCCGCAAGACCGACGTGGTGCGCCGCGCGCTCGAACTGCACCAGCCGGACCCGGCCGACCCCATCGGGGTGCTCGCCGCGGTCGGCGGTCTCGAGCACGCCGCGATGGCCGGCCTGCTGCTCGGCGGTGCCTCCCTGCGCACCCCGGTGATCCTGGACGGGGTGAGCGCGGGCGCGGCGGCACTGGTGGCCCGCGCCATCGCCCCCGAGGTCCTGGCCGCCTGCATCGCCGGTCATCGCAGCGCCGAACCCGGGCACAGCGCCGCGCTGAAGAAGCTCGGCCTGCGCCCGCTGGTCGACCTCGACCTGCGCCTCGGCGAGGGCACGGGTGCCCTGCTCGCGCTGCCGCTGGTGCAGTCCACGGCACGCGCCATGCACGAGGTGGCGACCTTCGACTCGGCCGGCATCACCGAGAAGTAGCCGTTGTCGGCACGCAGCCGTCGCCGACCGCGGCAGTCGCCGTCGGGAAGCAGCCGTCGCGCGGGCGGGCGGTCCGGGCAGATGTCCAGCCTCCGGACCGCCCGTGCCGCCCGTCCCGCCGGCGCCGTAAAATCCGCACGTCAGGGCCGCTCCGCAGGTGCAGCGGGCCCACCGCACAGCCGCGACAGGAGCCGTCCTCAATGGCCGAACACCCCGCGTACCCCGTAGGACTTCGTCTGACCGGCCGCCGTGTGGTCGTCCTCGGCGGCGGGCAGGTCGCCCAGCGGCGGCTGCCCGCGCTCGTCGCGGCCGGCGCGGACGTCGTGCTGGTCTCGCCGGAGACCACCCCGTCGGTCCAGGCCATGGCGGACGCCGGTGAGATCACCTGGATACGGCGCCGCTACCAGGACGGCGACCTCGCCGACGCCTGGTACGCGCTGATCGCCACCGACGACGCCGAGGCCAACACCCGTGCCTCCGCCGAGGCGGAACGCCGGCGCGTGTGGTGCGTCCGCGCCGACGACGCCGACGCCGCGACCGCCTGGACGCCGGCCACCGGGCACAGCGAGGGCGTC
Organism: Streptomyces thermoviolaceus; assembly: GCF_045209695.1. Taxonomy (NCBI): domain Bacteria; kingdom Bacillati; phylum Actinomycetota; class Actinomycetes; order Kitasatosporales; family Streptomycetaceae; genus Streptomyces; species Streptomyces thermoviolaceus. Next base: position 5,082,366 of record NZ_CP109280.1, read on the forward strand.
ACCGTCGCCGTGCTCACCACCAGCGCACGCGGCCGCGATCCCCGGCACACCGCCGCCATCCGCGACGCGGTCGTCGAGGGACTGCGCGACGGCACCCTCGTCGCCCCGCACCACCGCACCCGCACCCCCGGCGTCGCCCTGGTCGGCGGCGGCCCCGGAGACCCGGACCTGATCACGGTCCGCGGCCGCCGGCTGCTGGCCCAGGCCGACGTGGTCGTCGCCGACCGGCTCGGCCCGCGCGACCTGCTCGCCGAGCTCCCGCCGCATGTCGAGGTGATCGACGCGGCCAAGATCCCCTACGGCCGTGCCATGGCGCAGGAGGCCATCAACAACGCCCTGATCGAGTACGCCCGGCAGGGCAAGTCGGTGGTCCGGCTCAAGGGCGGCGACCCGTTCGTCTTCGGGCGGGGCATGGAGGAGGTCCAGGCGCTCGCCGAGGCCGGCATCCCCTGCACGGTCGTGCCGGGCATCTCCAGCTCCGTCTCCGTCCCGGGAGCGGCCGGCATCCCGGTCACCCACCGGGGCGTGGCCCACGAGTTCACCGTGGTCAGCGGCCATGTGGCCCCCGACGACGAGCGTTCCCTGGTGGACTGGCCGTCCCTGGCCCGGCTCACCGGCACCCTGGTGATCCTCATGGGCGTGGACAAGATCGGCCGGATCGCCGAGACGCTGATCGCGCACGGCAAGTCCCCCGACACCCCCGTCGCCCTGGTCCAGGAGGGCACCACGGCGGCCCAGCGTCGCGTGGACGCCACGCTCGCCACGGTCGCCGAGGCCGTCCGCACCCAGGACGTCCGCCCGCCCGCGGTGATCGTCGTCGGTGAGGTCGTCACCGTCGGCCCGCCCGCCGCCCCCTGACCTGCGCACGACGCACCCCGCGCCCGCGGCCGACCGGACCCCGCGCTCGCCGAAGCCGCCGCCGCAGCCCCCGCAGCACGTCCCCCGCAGCACGTCCCCGCACCGCACACAGCAAGGCAGCAGCACCCCGTGGCCGAACTCATCACCGTCGAGGACCCCGACGACCCGCGCCTGCACGACTACACCGGCCTGACCGACGTGGAACTGCGCCGCCGGCGCGAACCCGCCGAGGGCCTGTTCATCGCCGAGGGCGAGAAGGTGGTGCGCCGTGCCCTGGACTCCGGGTACCGGATGCGCTCGATGCTGCTGACCCCGAAGTGGGCGGACGTCATGCGCGACGTCGTCGAGACCGCCGAGGCACCGGTCTACGTGGTCAGCCCCGCCGTGGCCGAACAGGTCACCGGCTACCACGTGCACCGCGGGGCCCTCGCCTCGATGTGCCGCAAGCCGCTGCCCGCGGCCGACGAGGTGCTGCGCACGGCACGCCGGGTGGCGGTGATGGAGTCGGTCAACGACCACACCAACATCGGCGCCATCTTCCGGTCGGCGGCCGCGCTCGGCATGGACGCGGTCCTGCTCTCCCCGGACTGCGCGGACCCGCTCTACCGGCGCAGCGTGAAGGTCTCCATGGGCGCGGTCTTCGCGGTGCCGTACGCCCGCCTGGACCCCTGGCTCGACGGCCTCGCCGCCGTCCGCGCCGCCGGCTTCACTCTCCTCGCCCTCACCCCCGGCGAGCAGGCGACCCCGCTGGACGAGGCAGCCCCGCACCGGATGGACCGGGTCGCACTGATGCTCGGCGCCGAGGGCACGGGACTGACCGCGAAGGCCATGGACGCCTCCGATCTGCGCGTCCGTATCCCCATGGCGCACGGTGTGGACTCCCTCAACGTGGGAGCCGCGGCCGCGGTCGCCTTCTACGCGGTGGCGACGGGCCGCCCCGGGAGCTGACCCGCTCCGGACGTCGGGGACCCGAGCGGATGCGCCGCCGAGGACGCCGAGAGGGCCGAGGACGGCGCGGGAGGCGACGGCTGCCCGGCCGCGCGCTCGTGTGCGAGCCGCGTCGCTCCGGTCCTGCCGAGGCCGTGGGCGGGGCCCTGGCAGCCCTGCGCCGCCGCGATGCCGAGCGCGACCAGCAGCGTCACCACCACGAACACGAACAGCCGCTGCCGCAGCAGCCGCGGATCGGCGGGACGCCGGCCGGTCGCCGTGGGCCGGGGCGCGGGCCGACGGGGGGCCTGACGCGGGGCGGGCCGGCCGCTGCCGGCCGGGCGGGAGGTGCCGCGCGGCGCCGGGGGCGTACGGTTGGCGGCCGCGCGGGCGCCGCCGGCGGGCCCGCGCAGCGCCGATCCGCGGGGCGGGCCGCCGCCGCGCACGCCACCGCCGGCCTTCGGCTGCGGGCCGCCGCGCGCGGGCGGCACGGTCCCCCGCGGTGCGGGCGTGCCGGGGGAGTGCGGACCCGGCGGGCGTCGGCGCACCCGCTGCGGCCGGTCGCCGCGGGCCGCGCGGCGCGGATCCGCGAGGGTGTCGCGCAGGGTGTCCTGGCCGGTGTCGGCGAGCCGGCCGGTCGGCCGGTCGGCCTCGGCGGAGCGCGGCGCGGGCGGACGCAGCTCGCCGAGCCCCTGCGCCTCGCGGGCTGCGATCTCCTTCAGCCGCAGCGACAGCTCCAGGGTGCTGGGCCGCTCCTCCGGGTCCTTCGCCAGGCAGGCCTGCACCAGCGGCGCCAGCGCGTCCGGGACGCCGCGCAGCTGCGGCTCCTCGTGGACCACGCGGTAGAGCATCACCTCGGAGCTGCCGTGCCCGAAGGGGGAGTCGCCGGTGGCGGCGTAGGCGAGGGTCGCGCCCAGCGAGAACACGTCGGTGGCCGGGGTGACGGCGGCGCCCCGCACCTGCTCCGGGGCGAGGAAACCGGGGGAGCCGACCGCGGTGCCCACATGGGTGAGCGTGGAGGCGCCGGTGGCCCAGGCGATGCCGAAGTCGATGATCCGCGGCCCCTTGGGGGAGAGCAGGATGTTGGAGGGCTTCAGGTCGCGGTGCACCACGCCGGCCTCGTGCACGGCGACCAGCCCCTCCGACAGGGCTGCCCCGATCGCCGCGACCTCCGCCGCGCTCAGCGGGCCGTCCTCGGCCACCTTGTCGTGCAGCGACGGCCCGGGTACGTACTGCGTGGCGAACCAGGGCCGTTCCGCCTCCAGGTCCGCGGCCACCAGCCGGGCCGTGCAGCCGCCCCGGATCCGCCGGGCCGCCGAGACCTCGCGTGCGAAACGGGACCGGAACTCCTGGTCCTCCGCCAGATCCGGCCGGATGACCTTCAGCGCGACCCGCTGCCCCTTCCGGTCGGAGCCGAGGTAGACCACGCCCATCCCGCCCGCGCCGAGCCGTCGGTGAAGCCTGAACGAGCCGACGACGCGCGGGTCCTCGCGCCTCAGGCGCATCATCGCCATGTTCATCCCCGCTGCCCGGTCCCTGTGACGAGCCACAGCTTACGTTTCCGGGGCCGCTCGCGCGCAGAGGCCGCGCCCTGCCGACCCGATCGAATGCCGGTGCTTGACGCCGGACGTGAAGGGCGTTCAAAACCGGTTGACGCACGGTGCGTTGATACGCAAGGCGCTGCCAACACCGCGTCGATACAGGCGGGTTGAGCCCGCCGACCAGCGGTATTGGCAGCGAAGCACGGAAAAGCGAAACAAGGGGAGCAGGGGGAGGGAAGGGAGAAAAGGGGCGTTTCTCCTTCCGTGGTCGGCGTCACCGACGACCCCAGGCGCGTGACCGAGATCACTCGGGTCGGCCGTGCGGCCGGGGAGCCCGGCCGATCCCCCTCCGGGACGACCCTGAGACGCGCACGCCGGTGTCCACCCAGGGGAGTACTCCGCACGGCCGCGGCTCATCCTCCCGGAGGCCCGGCAAGCGGTACGCGGGCATGACGTCCCCGGCCGGCCGCGCCCCTAGATTGGGAGCCGAGCGGCGGGGGTGCGGCACTCGTCCCGCGAGGCCGGACGCCCGCCGCTGCCGACGACATGTGCAACGGACGGGGAAGGGGACATGGCCCGGACGGCACCGCGGACACCGCCGGGCGGCCTGCCGGGACGCCGCGCGCGGTCCCGTCGCACGGGCCGCCGGCACCCTCTGGTGGCGACGGTGATGGCCCTTCCCCTCGCGGCCCTGCTCCTGCTCGTCTTCGACGGCTGGGACACGGTGGCCGCACAGGCGTCGTCCGTGGGCGTGATGCTGGGGCGCTGAGCGGCGACCCCGGGCCCGGAAGAGCGGTCCGGGCAGGGACATCCACCCAGGAAACCCCGTGGGGACGGGGGTGCGGCGGACGGCGGGGATGCCGGCGCGGCCGGGGAGCTGCGCCGGCATCGTCATGCCCGCACCCGCCCGTCCCGCCTGTCCCGCCGCGCGGCGCCGGGCCGGTGTGCACCCGGGTGCGCGGCTGCGGCATGATCCACCGGACCGGCCCGCACCCGAGGGCCGCCGACGCACCCGGGCCCTCCGTCCGGACCGGGCCGGCGGCGAGCGCGGCGCCCCGGAGCGACCCGAGCGTGCCGGACCCGGCGCCGACGAGCCGCACGACCCGCCGCCGGGACGCCCCGCACGCCCCGACGACGCCGGGACGATCCGCACGAACGACCCTGGGAGCCCCCGTGACCGCCGACACTCTCCTGCCGCTGCTGACCGCGCGGGCGCACGGGGCCGCCCACCGTGCCGAGCACGGCTGCGCCTGCACCACGGCGGTCCTCGCCGACCGCCCGGACGCCACCGTCGTCCGGCACGCCGGCATCGTGGTGAAGGCCCACGCGCCCGGCACCGACCCCGCCGCCCTCGCCCTCCGTCTGGCCGCGGCCGCCCGGCTCCCCGGCGTGCTGCTTCCCCCGCTCGCCCCCGAGGCCGCCGTCCTCGGCGACCGGCTCGTGACCGTGTGGCCCTACGGCACCCCCGTGGACCCCGACGCCCCCGGGGCCGCCCCCTGGGAGGCCGCCGCCACGCTCCTGGCCCGTCTGCACCGCACCCATCTTCCGCCGGACGTCCCGCCGATGCGGGGTCCCGCCAACGCCGCCCGCGCCGTCGCCCGGCTGGGTGCCGAGGCCCCCGCCCACCCGGCCGCCCGTCCGGTCCTGCGTGCCTGGGCGACCCTGCCCGGATGGGCCCGCGCCGAGGAGCCCCTGCCGGGTCCGCCCGCCCTGTGCCACGGCGACCTGCACCTCGGCCAGCTCGTCAGGCACCCGGCCCCTGACGGACCCTGGCGGCTCATCGACATCGACGACCTGGGCGCCGGTCCGCCGGTCTGGGATCTGGCGCGCCCCGCCTCCTGGTACGCCTGCGGACTGCTGCCACCGCAGGAGTGGAGCCGGTTCCTCGCCGCCTACCGCGCCGCGGGCGGCCCGGCCGTCCCGGCCGACGGCGACCCATGGCCCGCCCTCGACCCCGTGGCCCGTGCCCTGACCGTGCAGAGCGCCGCCCGGGCCGTCGCCAAGGCGGCCGCCGCCGGTCGCCCGCTCGACGAGGTGGAACAGGCCGTCGTCGAGGCCTGCGACCGCATGGGCCGCCTGTCCGTCCCGCCCGCCCGGCCCGTAGGGTGCAACCGGCCGGAGCCGGACGGCAGTCTGTCCGGGCGAGGCCACAAACCGTTCCGACCGGCGAGGAGTTGAGCCGAGCATGCAGTGTCCGAAGTGCCACGCACCCATGCACACCTACAACCGCAACGGCGTCCAGATCGAGCAGTGCAGCGGTTGCCGGGGCATCTTCCTCGACTACGGCGAACTGGAGGCGCTCACCCGCCTGGAGGCCCAGTGGGCCCCGACGCCGCCGCCCGCGCCGCAGGCCTACCCGGCGCCGCCCGCCCCGGCCTGGGGTGCCCCGCACGGCGGCCACCACGGTCACTACGGTCACGGCCACCGGCACAAGAGCTTCACCCGCATGCTCTTCTCCAGCTGAGCCCCGCCCGGCCGGCCCGCACCCGGGCCGGCCGGGCCCGCGCGAACCCCCGGTGACGACGAAAGCCCCTGGCCACGCGAGACGGCCAGGGGCTTTCGGGTGTGGACGATACTGGGATTGAACCAGTGACCTCTTCCGTGTCAGGGAAGCGCTCTCCCGCTGAGCTAATCGTCCTCGGGACCACGACCGCTCCGGTGTCACCCACCGGAGACGATCATGGGCTCTGCGTGCGCGATACTGGGATTGAACCAGTGACCTCTTCCGTGTCAGGGAAGCGCTCTCCCGCTGAGCTAATCGCGCGAGTGAGGATCTTGATCAGATCCAGTGGACGATACTGGGATTGAACCAGTGACCTCTTCCGTGTCAGGGAAGCGCTCTCCCGCTGAGCTAATCGTCCTTGGAGGTGGAGACGGGATTTGAACCCGTGTAGACGGCTTTGCAGGCCGTTGCCTCGCCTCTCGGCCACTCCACCAGGGTGGGGGAACCGAAAGATCCCCTCAACCTTCGAGCGGACGACGAGGCTCGAACTCGCGACCTCAACCTTGGCAAGGTTGCGCTCTACCAACTGAGCTACGTCCGCCTGTCGTTTCGGTCCGCTTCCGCGTCCCGGCGACGTGTTGAACTCTAGCGGATTCCCCGGCCAGGACAAAAACGCGTTTGTGCAGCGTGCTGCCCGACCTCGCGGAAAGCCCCCGGTCGCGCCCTTGCGGACGGGCGTGGTCCGGCCCCGGCCGCCCCTCCTAGACTCGGCCGCGTGCTCGGCCTTCCTCCGCTCGCGCGATTCGGCGACCGGGTCGCCACCGGCCTGATCGACGTCACGGACGACCCCGCGGCGCTGGACTCGACGGGCTTCTGGGCCGTCGCCGCCGACTACGAGGGCCGCCTGACCTGCGCCCGCTTCCGAGACGTCCGCCGCGAGCCCGTGCCCCTGCCCGTACCGGGACGGTGGCGCGGCCCCGCCGTCGGCGCCTGGACGTCGTCCATGGACCGCGCGGCGTACACCGACGGTGTGCGGCGCATCCGCGCGCACATCGCCACCGGCGAGGTCTACCAGGTGAACCTCTGCCGTGTGCTGTCCGCACCGGTCGCCCCGGAGGCCGACGTGGACGCCCTGACGGCGGTGCTGGCCCGCGGCAACCCGGCCCCTTATGCAGGAACGATTCGTCTTCCGGAGCACGGCGTGGAGATCGCCACCGCGTCCCCCGAGCTGTTCCTGCGCCGCGACGGCCGCACGGTGGAGTCCGGACCGATCAAGGGCACCGCCCCCACCGAGGCCGAGATGCTGGAGAAGGACTACGCCGAGAACGTGATGATCGTCGACCTGGTCCGCAACGACCTCGGGCAGATCTGCACCACCGGCTCTGTCACGGTCCCGGATCTGTGTGCGGCCGAGGTCCACCCCGGACTGGTCCATCTCGTCTCCACCGTCCGCGGCGAGCTGCGCCCCGGCACCGGCTGGCCCGAGCTGTTCGACGCCGCCTTCCCGGCCGGATCGATCACCGGTGCGCCCAAGTCCAGCGCCCTGCGGATCATCGACGAGCTGGAGACCGCGCCCCGCGGCCCCTACTGCGGCGCGGTGGGCTGGGTCGACGCCGACCGGGGCACGGGCGAGCTGGCCGTCGGCATCCGCACCTTCTGGATCGACCGGATGCGGGACGGCGCGGCGCTGCTGCGCTTCGGCGCCGGCGCCGGCATCACCTGGGGCTCCGACCCGGACGGGGAGTGGCGCGAGACCGAACTGAAAGCCGCCCGGCTCCTCGCGGTAGCGTCGGGGGCGTACGACCCGTCCGAGGGGGACGTGACCGGGAATTCGGCACCGCCCCCCGGCACGGCACCGCGGCCCCATGGGATGCGTGAGGTGGGACAACGATGAAGGTCTGGTTCGACGGTGCGCTGCGGGAGATCGACGCCGCCCGTGTCTCCGTCCTCGACCACGGGCTCACCGTGGGCGACGGCGTGTTCGAGACGGTGAAGGCGGTGGACGGCCGGCCGTTCGCGCTCACCCGCCACCTGGAGCGGCTCACCCGCTCCGCGCGCGGGCTCGGCCTGCCCGACCCGGATCTCGACGAGGTCCGCCGCGCCTGCGCCGCCGTCCTCGCGGCCGCCCCGGTGCCGCTGGGCCGGCTGCGCATCACCTACACGGGCGGCTTCGGCCCGCTCGGCTCCGAGCGCGGCGACCAGGGCCCCACCCTCGTGGTCGCCGTCGGCGAGACCACGCGCCGCCCCGACTCCACCGCGGTCGTCACCGTCCCCTGGACCCGCAACGAACGCGGCGCGCTCACCGGCCTGAAGACCACCTCCTACGCCGAGAACGTGGTCGCCCTCGCCCACGCGCACAACAACGGCGCATCCGAGGCCCTGTTCGGCAACACGGCCGGACGGCTGTGCGAGGGCACCGGCTCCAACGTCTTCGTCGTCCTGGACGGCGAGATCCACACCCCGCCGCTCGCCTCCGGCTGCCTGGCCGGCATCACCCGCGCCCTGACGATCGAGTGGACCGGCGCCAAGGAGACCGACCTGCCGCTGGAGGTGCTGCGGGAGGCCGAGGAGGTCTTCCTCACCTCCACGCTGCGCGACGTCCAGGCCGTGCACCGGGTGGACGACCGCGAACTGCCCGCGGCGCCGGGCCCGGTGACCGCCAAGGCCATGCGGATCTTCCAGGAGCGGTCCGGCGACGACCTGGACCCCTGACGGACGGCCGGCCCGTCCGGTGAGCTGCCGCGGCCCCGCGGCACGGCGCCGCCGCGCGAGGTGCGGGCAGGTTCCGGCGCACCTGCTGACAGCGCCCGCCGCGGCGGGTACAACAGCCGTGATGACCACCACCCTGCGGCCGGCCGAGCCGCTTCAGCAGCACGAGGACGGGACGCGTTCAGGCCGCTACCGGGTGTGCGTGAACAGTCGTCCCGTCGGCGTGATCCATCTCGCCACCCACCCCGTCTTCGGGCCGGCCGTGGCGAGGATCGTCGACCTGCGCATCGACGAGCCCGACCGCGGCCGGGGCCGGGGCACCGTGGCCGCGCTGGCCGCCGAGGAGGTGGTGCGCGGCTGGGGCTGCACGCGGATCGAGGCCGAGGTGCCGGCCGCCGCCGAGGGCGCGCTCCGGCTTCTGACGGCCCTGCAGTACACCCAGCGCAACCGGAACCTGCGGAAGACCCTCGGCTCTGCCGCGCCGGCCCTGCCCGCCGGCAGCCGGGGCAGGCCCATGACGGACGACGAGTACGGGCCGTGGCTGGAGCAGGGCAAGGCCGGCTACGCCCGCAGCTGGACGGAGCGCGGCGTCCCCGAGGACGAGGCGCGGGCCAAGTCCGCCGCCGACCACGCCCGCCTGCTGCCGCAGGGCCGGGCCACCCCCGGCATGCTCTTCAGCGTCCTGGAGCACCAGGACACCGCGGTCGGCACGCTGTGGCTGGCGACCGGCACGGCCACGGGCGACGGCCGCGCCTTCGTCTACGACGTCGAGGTCGACGCCCGCCACCGCGGGCGCGGCCACGGGCGTTCCCTGATGCTGCTGGCCGAGGCCCAGGCGCTGGCCGCGGGCGCCCGGAGCATCGGCCTCAACGTCTTCGCGGGCAACACGCCCGCCGAGAGGCTGTACGACTCCCTCGGGTACCGGCCGGTCCTGTACGTCCTCCACAAGCAGCTGCTGTGACGCCCCGCGGGGCGGCGGACCGGGGCCGCCACCGGAGTGCGGCCGGGGAAGGTCAGCCGCCCTGCCCGGACCCGGCCAGCAGACGGTCGGCGATCTCCTCGATGCGGGCGCGCAGTCCCTCCTGGCTCTGTCCGCCGTCCAGACGCTCGCCGCCGATGACGTACGTCGGCGTCCCGGTGACGCCGATCGCCTTGCCCTCGGCCTGGTCGGCGTCGACGATCAGGATGTGCCGGCCGTCGACCAGCGCGGTGTCGAACTCCTCGGCGTCCAGCCCCAGCTCCCGCGCCACCTCCACCAGCAGCGGTTCGCCGCGGCGCTCCAGCTCGGTCACGCGCTCCAGCACCGCCTCCACGTACGGCCACAGCTTCCCCTGGACGGCGGCCTCCTCGGCCGCCTGCGCGGCGGCGAAGGCGTGGCGGTGCTTGTCCAGCGGGAAGTGGCGCAGGCGCAGCTCCAGGCGGTCGCCGTAACGGGCGCGCAGGGCCCGCAGGTCGTCCAGGGCGGTGCGGCAGTCCGGGCACTGCAGCTCGCACCAGACGTCGAGATGGGCAACGGCGGATGCGGGGGAGGTCTCGCTCATGGGGACAGTCTCCCAGGCCCGTCGCGGCGGGACCCAATCCGCATCCCGGCCCGCCCGGCGCGCGGGGCGGCGCCCTGCCGGGGACGACCCGGAGATCTCCCGGATCCGCGGGCCGGACCGTGGCCCGCGGTGGGGGCGGCGGTGCAGGATGGAAGGGACCGCATTGCCCGAGCGGCGAGCCTGCCTGGAGGACCGCATGATTGCCGAGACCGTCTGTTCCGCCGTCTCCGCGGCCGGCCTGGGCATCGCCGCGGTCACCGCCTACCGCAAGCGGTTCCTCGCGGCCGCCCGCATCGCGGCGTACGCCCTCGTCCCCGTCGCCCTGGTGATGACCGGCGCCGTGGGCTGGCTCGCCCGCACCGCGTTCAGCCCGACCGCCTGGGCCGGGTTCGGTCTGCTCGGCTGCGCCTGGGTGCTGTTCGCGACGACCCGTGCGATCGAACGCCGCCGCGGCGGCACACGCGAGGACCGCAAGGCGGCCGCCCGAGCGGCGGACCGGGACGCGGTCGCCCCCGGCGCCTCGGCGCCCTCCCTCGGCACCGGCGGCCGGACGCAGAGCCGCGGAGCCGAGCGTCCCGCCGGATCCCGCGGAGGCGACGACGACTTCAGCGAGATCGAGGCCATCCTGAAGAAGCACGGCATCTGACCGTGGCCCGCACCGGGCGGCCCCGGCCGCCCGGGGGGACGGCCGGTCCGGTGAGCGACCAGGACCGGCGCCCAAATGGTCACAACGCGGGCCGGACCGAAGCGAAGATCGCGTAAACGGTGAACAGTCGTACATCCGGCGCGTGTTGATCGCATCCGCGGCACGACCTGGGCCATGATCGCCGCGAGATGGTGGACACAACACAGAGCGAGGCCGCGCCGCCGGACGACGACGAGCGGCGCGGATGCCTCTTCGCCCTATCCCAGCCACCGCTGATGATCTTCCTTGCGGTGATCGGGTGTCTGCTGCTCATGGCCGCGTTGCACGACCTGCTGCTGCTGTGAGCCTGGTCCGTGGGTCCTCGGCGCCACCCGCCGAGGACCACGCGAGCCGGCGGCCACGCACCGGGTGGGAGCCCTCCGGGCGCCGGGTGCCCGGGCCGATGCGTCAGCCCGTCGTGGCCTCCTTGCGCCGCGCTCGGTAGGCGGCCACGTGCAGGCGGTTGCCGCAGGTGCGGCTGTCGCAGTAGCGGCGCGAGCGGTTGCGGGACAGATCCACGAAGGCGCGTCGGCAGTCGGGCGCCTCGCAGCGCCGCAGCCGCTCCTGCTCCCCGGCGACCATGACGAAGGCGAGCGCCATCCCGCAGTCCGCCGCCATGTGGTCGGCGACCGAGGCGCCAGGGGCGAAGTAGTGCACGTGCCAGTCGTACCCGTCGTGGTCCGTCAGTCGGGGCGTGGTCCCCGCGGCGGCCACCAGCTCGTTGATCATTCCCGCGGCGGTGCGGGTGTCGGGGGCCGCGAAGATCGCCTCGAACCGCCCGCGGACCCGGCGTACGGCCGTGAGGTCGGCCTCCGTCAGCACACCGACTTCGCTGATCTTGTGGCTGCGCACGAAGTCCTCGAGTGCCGCGACGTCCGCCAGGCCGTCGGGCGCCGCATCGCCCTCCGGCGCGGTGTTCACCAGATCCACCACGGTGTCCAGTGCGCACCGGGTGTCGTGGGTGATCAGCACGTTTCGCTCCCTGCCCTGGGGATCGGGCACACGCCCGCCGATGCAGGCCGATGGTAGTGGCTCACATCTCACCCGAGCAGCGCACGGGGGCATCGCACAGCGCAGCGTCACCGGCCGGGCGCACAGCGTCCTTGCCGGTGCACGCACACCGGCACCGGATCCTGGCGAAGGACCGGTGCCGGATGTGTCCCGTATGCGGTTGTCCTGGCCCCGGCCGTCTCCCCGAGTGGACGGCAAGGGCAGCTCGAAGGGCCTCGACGGCCCACCGTCAACTTTCCGCGAGGATGTGCGACAGCTCCTGGTCCAGATCGAAGTGCCGATGTTCCGTGCCGGGGGGCACGGCCGCGTCCGTCCGCTTCAGGAAGGACTCCAGGGCCCGCGCCGGGGCCTCGAGCAGGGCTTCGCCCTCCGGGGAGCTGAGGGCGATGCACACGACGCCCTGACCATGGCTGCGAGACGGCCAGACTCGGACGTCGCCGGTCCCGGTCGGACGATGGAGCCCCTCGGCGAGGAGGTCGCGGGCGAACACCCACTCGACGGTCTCCTCGGCTCCGGTATGGAAGGTGGCGTGCACGGCGTAGGGGTCGGCCGTGTCGTACCGCAGGCCTGCGGGGACAGGCAGGGAGGACTCGCTCGACACAACGAGGCGCAGGTGCAGCTCGCAGCTGACCGTGGTGTTCATAAGCGCCAGGGCCTTTCGCTCAGTGTGCGCTCGGGGATTCGCACGTCGGCGAAATCGACATGCCACCTACGGTGCCGTTGTAAACCCCTCTGCGTGTTTTGCTTCGATTCGCGTAACTCTGACGGTCGAGACCGTATACGCGCAGTACGTCCATTCCGGTGATGTGCTTCTCCGTGGCAGGATGCACGCGCCGGAATACGGGGAGTGACCCGTTCGGAAACGGGCATTCGGGGCTTCCCGCGGAGCGATCACGGAGGCGGCGGCGGACGGACCGGAGCGGGGGGAGGGCCGGCGGGGCCTGGGCTCGCGTGCGCCCGCGTTCGTCCGCTCCCGGCGCCTGCTGCACCTCGGCTGGAAGGTCGGCGTCTTCGTCGTCGGCCTGGCGGTGGTGGTCTGCGGAGTGATCCTGCTCCCGCTGCCCGGGCCGGGCTGGGTGGTGATCTTCGCCGGCATGGCGGTCTGGGCGACCGAGTTCGTGTGGGCGCAGCTGGTGCTGCGCTGGACCAAGCGCAAGGCCACCGATGCGGCGCACCGGGCCCTCGACCCCAGGGTGCGGCGCCGCAACGTCGCTCTGACGGTCACCGGCGCCGTGCTCGCCTCCATCGCGGCCGCCGTCTACCTGTGGAGGTTCGGACCGGTCCCGCCCTGGGGTCTGCGCGGCCACTGACGCCGGCCGCCCGGGACCCTGGTCAGGAGCACCCCCTCACATGCGGTAATGTTCTTCCTGCGCCCGGGCGATTAGCTCAGCGGGAGAGCGCTTCGTTCACACCGAAGAGGTCACTGGTTCGATCCCAGTATCGCCCACTCATCCACGGTGGCCCGTCCGCGATCACGCGGGCGGGCCACCGTCGTGTGCACGCCCCGTGAGGACACGGGAGCTCACCGCACCGGAGTCCCGCCCGATCCTGCCTCGGCAGAACCTGCCGCGAATACCGCGGCCCGTGCGGCGGCGCATTTCCCCGCGCGCGACGCGTGTTTCCTCGTGTGCGACCCGTGGGAATTCGCCGGCGCCCCCGTGCTGCCGCGTCCGTCCGTCGGTGAAAGCCCCGAGTCCCCCGGCGAAAGCCCGCAGTCCGTCGGTGGCGAAAGACCCGAGAAGACTCCCTGCGCCCTCACCTGTACGGAATGTGACGGACTGTGGGAAAGGGCGTCACGCGGTGCAGTGCTTCCGTTCACGCGGTCCCGGCACGGGCGGTGCGGACATCACGGTTGCCGCGGCCCGGTGCCGGGCATCCTGGCGGCCATGGAAGGGACGCACTACCGCTTCCGCAGCCGATGGCGGCTGTCCGCGCCGCCCGCCGCCGTGTACCGGGCGCTGGAACGCGTCGAGGACTACCCGCGGTGGTGGCGGCAGGTCCGGGCGGCGCACCGCACCGGTGCCGCCACCGGGGTGCTCCGCGTCCGCTCCGTGCTGCCCTTCGAGCTGACGCTCACCGTGCGCGAGGTGCGGCGCGACCCGGCCGCCGGGATCCTGCACGGCGCGCTCGGCGGGGACTTGGAGGGCTGGGCCCGCTGGACGGTCGCCGCGCACGGCTCCGGCACGCTCGTCCGGTACGAGCAGCAGGTGCGGGTGCGCGCACCGCTGCTGCGGCGGCTGGCCGTGCCCGGCCGGCCCTTCTTCCGGCTCAACCACCGGCTGATGATGCGCTCCGGACGACGGGGACTGCGGTCCTGGCTGGCAGCGGTTTGAACCGAGCACGTCCGGACCTGTATTGTTCAGTGCGTTCCCGGGCGATTAGCTCAGCGGGAGAGCGCTTCGTTCACACCGAAGAGGTCACTGGTTCGATCCCAGTATCGCCCACCGGACAGGGGCCGGTCCGCAGCGCGCGGACCGGCCCCTGGTGCGTTCCCCGGCCTGGTGCGTTCCGGGGCGGCGCGCGGCCCCGGGGCACGCGGCCGCCGGCCGGGAACGCGCGCCGCGGTCCTCAGGTCGTGGTGCACACCGTGCCGTTCAGCCGGAACACCGCCGGTGGCGCGTACGCCCCATAGTTCGCCGCGGTGAAGCCGAACGACACCGCGTTGCCGCCGTGCGGGGCCAGCGTGGCGTTGTACGACTCCGGCGTGACGATCACGTTCCGGCCCGACTGGACGACCTTCGCGTTCCAGTACCCGGTCACCGTCACCCCGCTGTCCGGGAAGGCGTAGGACAGCGTCCAGCCGTCGATGGCGGTGTCCCCGGTGTGGGTGACCGTGATCTGTGCGTTGAAGCCGTTGCCCCAGCCCTCGGTCACCCGGTACGCCACCTGGCAGGTGGACTCGGCCGGGGACGTGGTGCGCACCGTGACCGGGTCCGAGGCGCGCGAGAGCCGGCCGTCGGCGTCGCGGGCCAGCACGGAGAGGGTGTGGGTGCTGCCCGGCTCGAGGTTGCGGACGGTCGCGGTCGTGCCCGTGGTGTCCGTCAGCAGCTCGCTCGCCGCGCCGTGCTGCCGGTAGATCTCGTAACGGACCGGGCGGCCGCCGGTGGACGCCGGCCAGGACAGCGTCGCCGTGGTGTCGGTGACCGCGGTGACCTTCGGGGTGCCCGGTGCGCTCAGCGCGGACGCGGTCCCGTCCTTCGGATGCAGGGTGACGGCGGTGACCGACCAGGGCGGCAGGGTCACGCCGGCCGCGTCACCGGTGGAGGTGTCGATGGAGGAGGCCAGGTCGCGGAAGACCGCCAGTTCGGCGGGCGAACCGTCCGGCGTGAACCCGTTCAGGCGCAGACGCGCGGTGCGTGACGCCGACGGGTCCTTGTTGATCAGGAGCACGCTCAGGTCCCCGTCGGAGCGCAGCACGGCGTGCGCCGACACCAGGGCGTCCGCCGACCCCGCCGCCACCAGCTGGTCGCCCGGCCGTGCCGTACGGCTGACCAGCTGCAGGGCGTAGTAGGGCGGGAAGGGCGTGTTGACGGGCGGCTCGCAGACCGATCCGGCGCAGCCGCCGCTGGACAGCAGACCCATGTCGCCGTAGTCGGTGGCCCCGTCCGGCGCGGTGGAGATCTCGCCGACGCCGTTGTGGGTGTTCCACCAGTCCACCGTGAACACCCCGTTCTCCAGCGCCGTCAGATAGGTGTCGGCGGCGAACAGCGCGGTGGGCTGGGTGTCCATCAGCAGGTTGGAGTTGGTCTCGGTCAGCGCGATCGGCGTGTCCTCGGCGCCCGCCGCGTCCAGTTCGGCCCGCAGCTGCTGCAGCTCGCCCGCCAGCTGCGCGGGCGTGGTGAGCATGCCGGCCGCGTCCGAGCCGCCCGGGTACCAGTGCACGACGACGAAGTCCGCCTTGCCGGCCACGATCGGGATGACGGTGTGGTTCCAGTCGGCGCTGTCGCCCTCCCCGATCACCCCGTCCGGCCAGTTGCCCGGCGTGGTGAGCACCGCGCCCACCTCGATGTCCGGATCCACCGCCTTCATCGCGGAGACGAAGTCCACGACGCCGTGGGCGTAGGCGGTCGGCGAGGTGTCCTCGTGCTCGTCGGTCTCCCAGCCGGCGCCGTAATGGCCGTTGCCGTACAGCTCGTTGCCGACCTCCCAGTACCGCACGCCGTAGCCCTTGTCGATGTTGGCGTACCGCACCCAGTCGGCCGCCTCCTCGGGCGTGCCCGACCCGTAGTTGGCGATGACGATCGGCTGGGCACCCACCTTCTTCACGGTGCCCATGAAGGAGTCGAAGTCGGTGCCCGGCGCGACATAGCCGCCGGGGGCGGTGTGGGTCCGCCAGTGGTAGATGTCGCCGTAGCTGCCGCCCGGGTACCGCAGCATGCCGACCCCGGCGTCCTCGATCAGGTCCTGGGTCGCGGTGGTGTTCATCTCCGCGTCCCAGATCGCGCTGTTGAGGCCGTACGCGGTGTCCGGAACGGTGCCCAGTCCGGCACGGGTGTCGACGGTGACGTCCACGGCGGCCGGAGCGGCGGCCTCGGCGCTGCCGGCGGGCGCCAGGCCGGCGGCGGCCAGCAGCGCGGCGGTCACCGCCCCGGCCGCGGCCCGGCGCACGGCCGCCGGGCCGCGCAGAAGTCTTCGGACCAGGCGGCCCGGCGCTCGGTGCAGAGGGGATGCGGCAGCGTGCACGGTTCCTCACCTTCGTCGCTGAGGGGTCGAGGCGGAAGGAAGTGCCGGCGCGCTCCTCACCCGGCGAGGCAGAACGGGACGAGCGGGCGAGCGAGGGGTGTGGGAGCGCTCCCATATTGTGCGGAGGGGACGCCGAGCGCTGTCAATGGGTGTGCGGGAGCAGGGCGGGGAACCGGGGGGCACCGTGCCCGCGGGGACGGACGGGACGCACGGCGAGCGGGGCCGGGCCGTGCGCGGGACACGTCGGCGGGCGGCGTGCCCGGTCCGCCGCCCGCCCGGGTGTTCGCGCGGCGTCAGCCTTGTCCGCCCGGATGCGCGGGGATCCGTTCCCCGCCGTGCCGGCTATGCCGCCGCGGGCAGCTGGGGGCGCAGCGGCCAGGTCGGGGCCGCCGTCTCCTCGGTGCCGTTGTCCGGAAAACGCGTGCCCCGGACCTGTGCCGCGTGCCACCCCCGCTGCAGGGTGTGCAGCTCCGCCGGGCTCAGTCGGCCCACGCGGGCCGCGAAGCGCCGGCCGAGCGCCCGGACCACTTCCAGCGCGGCCAGCGCGTCGGCCGCCGCGTCGTGCGCCGCGGTCAGCGGCACCCCGTAGTGCGCGCACAGATCGGCGAGCGTGCGCCGCCCCGTGCGGGAGTGGTCCAGGTGCTTGTCCAGGACCAGCGGATCGAGCACCCGCAGCGGCGAGGACGCCAGCCACTGCTCCAGCGACCTGGCCCGGTGCCGGCGCAACTCCCGGTCCAGCAGCGTCAGATCGAACGGCGCGTTCATCACCACCAGCGGGCGCCCCAGGGCGCTGTGCTCGGCCAGCTGCTCGGCTATCTCGTACATCACCGGCGCCGGCCAGCGCCCGTTGCGCTGCAGATGCTCCTCCGTCAGCCCGTGCACGGCCGTCGCCGCCCGTGGCACCGGCACCCCGGGATGCACCAGCCAGCGGGTCACCCGCGGCCGCGTGCCGACCGCGTCCTGAACCACCACGGCGGCCGAAACGATGCGGTCGTTCTCCGGGTCGACCCCCGTGGTCTCCGTGTCGAAGGCGGCCAGCGGACCCTCGTACCAGCAGTACGTCATGACGACCCCAACCCCTCGCCCGTGCACGGCGGCTGACACGCCGTCGCCTGGTGCCGTGATACCCGGCCTGTTTGCGCCGTACGCGGGGCGGAGCCGACGGCGGTGCGGATGCGCACGGTTCACGGCGTGAGCCGGTGCCCTCGGCACCCGGCCCGGCAAACGACGGGCACGGCACTGCCGTTGGCCGTGGTGCGGCCGGCACCGCACCCCTGTGCGCGTCCCCCGCACGTCACGGATCTCCGTCGACCGGGCCCTGTGCACGATCCTGACGCGGGCCGGGACCGGGGGCGGCCTCGACGCACCGCCCCGGTGGACCGCGGCGCCCGGCGCTGCCGTGCCGAGGCGTGCCGCGGGCCTGCTGCACCGGGCCCGGCCGGCCGCGCGGGCACGGCCCGCCCCCGGGTGATCCGCGGCGCCGGGCAGCCCTTCGTGACCGAGCCGCCACGCGAGGAGGACGTTCGTGACCGAGCCGCCACGCGAGGAGGACGTTCGTGACCGAGCCGCCGCACGAGGAGGACGGGCGTGCCGCCGGACACGCCCGCCCCGCGGTGCCGCCGCCGCGAACCACCGGCAGACCGGACGGCAGCGTGGCATCCCGCGGACCACCGGAACCCGTGCGGTGGTGCCCCGCCCGCCCGCCGACACCGGGAGACACAGCCGGTGACAGGCCGCCGACGCCGGCCGACGACACGGCCGGCGGGCGACGGCGGCACAGAAGGACGGCATGAAGGGGCGGCACGGAGGGACGGCACGGACACCGGCGGCGTCGCGCAGAAGCGAGCAGAGGAAGACGGAGGGTGACCGTTTCGCGGTCGGCACCCGTGGCTCGGTACCATCCCCTTCAACGCATCGCATTGCCCTGCCTTGCCGGGCACGGCGGAAATCCCCTTCAGTCAGGAGAGACCGGTGTCAGACGTCCGTGTGATCATCCAACGCGATTCCGAGCGGGAAGAGCGCGTGGTGACGACGGGCACTACGGCCGCCGACCTCTTCGCCGGCGAGCGTTCGATCGTCGCCGCGCGCGTGAACGGCGAGCTGAAGGACCTCACCTACGAGGTCCAGGACGGCGAGACCGTGGAGGGCGTCGAGATCTCCTCCCCGGACGGGCTCAACATCCTGCGCCACTCCACCGCGCACGTCATGGCGCAGGCCGTGCAGGAGATCTTCCCCGAGGCCAAGCTCGGCATCGGTCCGCCCATCCGGGACGGCTTCTACTACGACTTCGACGTCGCCGAGCCGTTCACGCCCGAGGATCTCAAGCGCATCGAGAAGAAGATGCAGGAGATCGTCAAGCGCGGTCAGCGCTTCTCCCGCCGGGTCACCACGGACGAGGCCGCCCGCGAGGAGCTGGCCGGCGAGCCGTACAAGCTCGAGCTGATCGGCCTGAAGGGCAACGCCGCCCAGGCCGCCGAGGGCGCGGACGCCGAGGTCGGCGGCGCCGAGCTGACCATCTACGACAACCTCGACGCCAAGACCGGCGAGCTGTGCTGGAAGGACCTGTGCCGCGGTCCGCACCTGCCCAGCACCCGGCACATCCCGGCGTTCAAGCTGATGCGGTCGGCCGCCGCCTACTGGCGCGGCAGCGAGAAGAACCCGCAGCTGCAGCGCATCTACGGCACCGCCTGGCCGTCCAAGGACGAGCTGAAGCAGTACCTGGAGTTCCTCGCCGAGGCCGAGAAGCGCGACCACCGCAAGCTCGGCGCCGAGCTGGACCTGTTCTCCTTCCCGGAGGAGCTGGGCCCCGGCCTGGCCGTGTTCCACCCCAAGGGCGGGGTGATCCGCAAGGAGATGGAGACCTACTCGCGCAAGCGGCACGAGGCCTCCGGCTACGAGTTCGTCAACACCCCGCACATCTCGAAGGAGCACCTCTTCGAGATCTCCGGGCACCTGCCGCACTACGCGGACGGCATGTTCCCGCCGATCCAGTTCGACGAGCAGAACTATCGCCTCAAGGCGATGAACTGCCCGATGCACAACCTGATCTACAAGTCGCGCGGCCGGTCCTACCGTGAACTGCCGCTGCGTCTGTTCGAGTTCGGGACGGTGTACCGGTACGAGAAGTCGGGCGTGGTGCACGGGCTGACCCGCTCGCGCGGCTTCACCCAGGACGACTCGCACATCTACTGCACCAAGGAGCAGATGCCGCAGGAGCTGGACACGCTCCTGACCTTCGTGCTGGACCTGCTGCGGGACTACGGCCTGACCGAGTTCGAGCTGGAGCTGTCCACCCGCGACGACTCCGACAAGTTCATCGGCACCGACGAGGACTGGGAGGAGGCGACCGAGGCGCTCCGCCAGGCCGCCGAGAAGCAGAATCTGCCCCTCGTCCCCGACCCGGGCGGCGCCGCCTACTACGGCCCGAAGATCTCCGTCCAGGCCAAGGACGCCATCGGCCGCTCCTGGCAGATGTCGACCATCCAGGTCGACTTCAACCAGCCCAAGCGCTTCAACCTGGAGTACACGGCCGCGGACGGCTCCCGTCAGCAGCCGGTGATGATCCACCGCGCGCTGTTCGGCAGCATCGAGCGGTTCTTCGGTGTGCTGCTGGAGCACTACGCGGGCGCGTTCCCGGCGTGGCTGGCCCCCGTGCAGGCGGTCGGCATCCCGGTCGGCGAGGCGCACGTGGAGTACCTGGAGAAGTGGGCCGCGCAGGCCAAGGAGAAGGGCCTGCGGGTGGAGGTCGACTCCTCCTCCGACCGCATGCAGAAGAAGATCCGCAACGCCCAGAAGCAGAAGATCCCGTTCATGGTCATCGTGGGCGACGACGACATGAACGCCGGCACCGTGTCGTTCCGCTACCGCGACGGTTCGCAGAAGAACGGCATCCCCTGCGACGAGGCGATCGCCGAGATCGTCGACGTGGTGGAGCGGCGCGCACAGGTGTGACGTGAGATCCGTCACTGCGTGACGGAAGGCCTCCGAGGGCAGCCTCGGGGGCCTTTCCGCGTCCGCGGAGCGACGCCCTATGCTGCACGCATGACGAGTGAGCCGGAGCAGCAGATCGGAGTGGGAACGCAGGACGCGTTCCAGCGTCTGTGGACACCCCACCGGATGGCCTACATCCAGGGCGAGAACAAGCCGACCGGTCCCGGGGCCGGTGACGGCTGCCCCTTCTGTTCCATTCCGGCCAAGTCCGACGAGGACGGACTCGTCGTCAAGCGCGGCGAGCTGGTCTACGCCGTGCTCAACCTGTACCCGTACAACGGCGGGCACCTGATGACCGTGCCGTACCGGCACGTCGCCGACTACACCGACCTGACCGTCGCGGAGACCGCCGAACTGGCGGAGCTGACCAAACAGGCCATGCGGGCCCTGCGCACCGCCTCCGGCGCGCACGGCTTCAACATCGGCATGAACCAGGGCGCGGTCGCGGGCGCGGGCATCGCCGCCCACCTGCACCAGCACATCGTGCCCCGCTGGGGCGGCGACACCAACTTCATGCCGGTCGTGGGCCACACCAAGGTGCTGCCGCAGCTGCTGGCCGACACCCGCAAGATGCTCGCGGACGCCTGGCCGGCCGACTGACACCGCCGGGAGGCGAACACGAAGGCGGGGCCCGTCCACCGGACGGGCCCCGCCTTCGTGCCGGGCTGTGCTACGCGTCGTAGAGGTCGGCCTTCTTCGGGCCCACGTCCTGCACCGCCCCGCTCAGCGCGGACGAGCGGGAACCGAACTTCGTCACGTCCACGCCGTTCTCCTCGAGCGTCTTCAGCGCCGCCGCGTGCACCACGCGCAGCACCGGAGTGGCGGCGCGCAGCGCGTCGTCGGCCATGAAGCGGTGCCGCCACGGCTGCTGCGCCCAGGCGTGACGCAGGCCGAAGGGCTCCGGCAGGGCGATCTTGCCGCCGAGCCAGTGCAGCAGCGGCGGGTACCAGGTCAGCGGGGCGCGGGCGGCGAGCCGTACCACCTCGTCGGCGTCCACCAGCGGCAGCTTCACCGTGCGGGTCTCCCAGAACTTCACCGCCTTGGCCACCTGCTTCTCCTTGGCCGCCGGCTTCTGGTTGAACAGGCCGTGGACCGGGCCCAGCGCATGGCCGGTGACCTCGATGCGCAGCGTGTTGTGCAGCAGCGTGACGGTGATCATCATCGTGATGACCAGCTGACCGTCCCACAGCGTCCACTGCACGCCGAGGTAGTGCCGGTCGCCGCTGCCGAACTGCTGCCGATTGCAGATCTCCTGCACCGCGTGCGTCTTGACCGTGTAGTTCTCCACGTCGGTGCCGCTGGGCCGGGAGACCTCCGTGGCGTTCTCGCCGACATGGGTGACGACCCAGTGCTTGATGCTCGGCTTGGTGAAACCGCCGGTGTTGATCGGCGTCCGCTCCAGCAGGCCCAGGCCGCCCTGGATCGCGGTGATGACGTCCCAGCTGCGGAAGGGGTGGAACTCCTTGTCCGGGTCGGCCGACACCAGCTCCTCGGCCAGATGCCAGCTGCCCCAGCGGGTGCCCATGCCGAGGATGCCCTTGGGACCGGCGTAGAAGGCCGAGTTGGACTGCTGCTCGGCGCTGAGCCGGGCCAGCTCCTTGCGGATCTGCTCGGCGGCGTCCCCGGGACTGCCGGGCACCGCCTCCGGGATCTTGGCGCCCACGCCGCCGCCGGAGAGCAGGGCGGACCAGCGCTCGCGCAGATCCCGCGCGGTGCGTTCGCAGATCTGCTTGGCCACGTACCAGCCGGCCACCGGTGCGACCACCGCGGCCCGCGCGTACCAGGCCCAGAAGCCGTGGAAGGGCGTCTTGATCAGGAACAGCACGGCGAGCACGCCCACCGCCACCAGCAGCAGTGTGGCGTGCAGGCCGGCCCGCTTGTCCTCGCGTCGGCCGAGATTGCTGCGCAGGGCGAACACCGCGAGCCACAGCAGCAGTCCGGGCAGGAACAGCAGCCCGAACACCACCATCACCGCGGTGAGCCGCATGTCGCGCTGGCGGCGGATGCGGTGGGCGGCCAGGCAGTGCTCCACGACGACCTGCGGCTCCAGCCCGAAGGACTGGATGACCGGCTTGCGGCCGGCGCCGAGCATGCGGTCGATCACCGCCCGCGAGAAGGCCTCACCGAGATTCGGCCGGAAGATCTTCGCCCAGGGCCCCCGCGGCGGGGTGACCGAGGTCTTGTGCCAGTCGTTGTCGGCCTCCTTGATCTTGTCGACCTCGTCGTCCCGGTACGCCGCGGCCGCCAGCCAGTGGGTGGGCTCCGTCTGCCCCGCCGCGCCCGACAGGGGCACCTGCGCCCCGAGTCCGAAGTCGAATCCGTCTGTCACTGCCGCCCCCACTGCCGAGGTGTCCGCCTCGTGCCCGTCCCGGACAGGCACGAGGGCCGTGCGCGCGCTGTGGGCCGGGCCCGCCGACCGCGCGCAAAGCCCCTAGCGGCCTTCCCGACTTCCTTGTCCCGCACACCTGTTGAACAGGTCATCAGCGTATCGGCACCTGTCGGCGCGCACAGGCGGACGGCCGAAGCCGCCCGCCTGGACGACGGCGTTCCGCTGACGACCGCGTCCCGCGCCACCGGCCCTTCCCGGTGGGCACGGGTACGCCCGCAGGGCCGCTAGGACGCCGCGCGCTCCTGTGCGAGCACCCGGTCGGCCACGTGCGGCGGCATCGGCTCGTGCCGGACGTAGCGACGGTCGAAGCGGGCCGTGCCGTGCGACAGCGACCGCAGGTCCACCGCGTACCGGCTGATCTCCATCTCCGGCACCTCGGCCCGCACCAGGGTCCGCCCGCTGCCGATCTGCTCGGTGCCCAGCACCCGGCCGCGCCGCGAGGACAGATCGCTCATCACGGCGCCCACGTAGTCGTCGCCGACCAGGACGCTCACCTCGGCCACCGGCTCCAGCAGATGGATCGTCGCGTCCTGGGCGGCCTCCCGCAGCGCCAGTGCGCCCGCCGTCTGGAAGGCGGCGTCGGAGGAGTCGACCGAGTGCGCCTTGCCGTCCACCAGGGTCACCCGCACGTCCACCAGCGGGTACCCGGCGGCGACGCCCTTGGCCGCCTGCGCCCGTACGCCCTTCTCCACCGACGGGACGAACTGCCGGGGCACGGCGCCGCCGACGACCTTGTCGACGAACTCGATGCCCGAGCCGCCGGGCAGCGGCTCCACCTCGATCTCGCAGATGGCGTACTGCCCGTGCCCGCCGGACTGCTTGACGTGCCGGCCGCGTCCGGCGGCCTTCGTCGCGAACGTCTCCCGCAGCGCCACCCGGTACGGCACCACGTCCACCTGGACGTCGTAGCGGGTGCGCAGCCTCTCCAGGGCGACGTCGGCGTGCGCCTCGCCCAGGCACCACAGCACCACCTGGTGGGTGTCCTGGTTCTGTTCCAGGCGCATCGTCGGATCCTCCGCCGCCAGCCGGGCCAGTCCCTGGGACAGCTTGTCCTCGTCGGCCTTGCTGTGCGCCTGCACGGCCAGCGGCAGCAGCGGGTCCGGCATCTCCCACGGCGCCATCAGCAGCGGCTCGTCCTTCGCGGAGAGCGTGTCGCCGGTCTCGGCGCGGCTCAGCTTGGCGACGGACACCAGATCGCCCGCGACGGCCTGGGGCACCGGGCACTGCTGCTTGCCGAACGGCATCGACAGCGCGCCGATGCGTTCGTCGACGTCGTGGTCCTCGTGGCCCCGGTCGGTCAGGCCGTGCCCGGAGACGTGCACCGTCTCGTCCGGGCGCAGGGTGCCGGAGAAGACCCGCACCAGGGAGATGCGGCCGACGTACGGGTCGGAGGCGGTCTTGACGACCTCGGCGACCAGCGGCCCGTCCGGGTCGCAGGGCTTCAGCTCGCGCGGCGCACCGTCGACCGTGGTCACCGCGGGCGCCTCGCGCTCCAGCGGCGTCGGGAAACCGCGGGCGATCAGCTCCAGCACCTGCACGGTGCCCAGGCCCTGGGCGGCGCCCTCGGCGGCCGGGGCGGCCGGAAGCACGGGGAAGAACGCCGCGCGGGCCACCGCCCGCTCCAGGTCCTTGATCAGCGTCTCCACGTCGACCTGCTCACCGCCGAGATAGCGGTCCATGAGGGTCTCGTCCTCGCTCTCCGAGATGATTCCCTCGATCAGGCGATTGCGCGCCTCGTCCATGCGCGGCAGCTGCTCCGCGTCCGGCTCCGCCTGGGCGCACCGGCCGGACGTGTAGTCGAACACCGTCCGTGTCAGCAGCCCGACCAGGCCGGTCACCGGCGCGTGCCCGTCGGGGCCCGCGGGGCCGCGCAGCGGCAGGTACAGCGGCAGCACCGCGTCGGGGTCCTCGGCGCCGAACGCCTCGGCGCACACCCGGGTCATCTCCTCGAAGTCGGCCCGCGCCGCCTCCAGATGGGTGACGACGATGGCCCGCGGCATGCCGACGGCCGCGCACTCCTCCCACACCATCCGCGTCGAGCCGTCCACACCGTCCGCGGCGGAGACGACGAACAGGGCGGCGTCCGCCGCGCGCAGCCCGGCCCGCAGCTCCCCGACGAAGTCGACGTAGCCGGGCGTGTCCAGAAGGTTGATCTTGATGCCGTCCCAGCTCACCGGCACCACGGACAGCTGCACCGACCGCTGCTGCCGGTGCTCGATCTCGTCGTAGTCCGAGACGCAGCCGCCGTCCTCGACGCGGCCGGCCCGCTTCAGCGCCCCCGCCGTCAGCGCGAGAGCCTCCACCAGGGTGGTCTTGCCCGCTCCGGAGGGGCCGACCAGCACCACGTTCCGTAGGGACGCGGGGTGGTCGGCCGTCACTGCCCTGCCGGCGGCTCCGGGGTGGGTGTGCGCCTTGTCGCCCATGATCCTGCCTCCCGTTGACGGTGAGGTCACTGTGGGCGCGGACACGCGGCACCGCGTGCACTGGCGGCCCCTGCGACGCCCGCGGTTCTTCGAGCTTTCCACTCCCCACGGGCCGCGTCCATACGAACGGCCCGGGCCCTCCGGGCCGCCCGCGCGGCCCGTGCCCGCCGGCACCACGGCCGCCGGGTACGGGGGACGGGAACATCCCGCGCGCCCGCGTGGCTACGATGGGCCAGCCGGCGGCCAGCAGGGGCCGCCCGGCGACCGTGACCCTCGGGAAGGCCATGCTGAACAAGTACGCGCGTGCATTCTTCACGCGTGTCCTCACACCGTTCGCCGCGTATCTCATCCGCCGGGGCGTGAGCCCCGACACGGTGACGCTCATCGGCACCGCCGGTGTCGTCGCGGGTGCGCTGGTCTTCTATCCCCGGGGCGAGTTCTTCTGGGGCACGGTCGTGATCACGCTGTTCGTGTTCTCCGATCTCGTCGACGGCAACATGGCCCGCCAGCTGGGCCGCTCCAGCCGCTGGGGCGCCTTCCTGGACTCCACCCTGGACCGGGTGGCCGACGGAGCCGTCTTCGGCGGCTTCGCCCTGTGGTACGCCGGGCGCGGCGACGACACCCTGCTGTGCGCGGTGGCCATCTTCTGCCTGGCCAGCGGCCAGGTGGTGTCCTACACCAAGGCGCGCGGCGAGTCGATCGGGCTGCCCGTCGCCGTCAACGGCCTCGTCGAGCGCGCCGAGCGCCTGGTGATCTCCCTGGTCGCGGCCGGTTTCGCGGGGCTGCACAAGTTCGGGGTGCCCGGCATCCAGTACCTGCTGCCCGTCGCGCTGTGGATCGTCGCCGCCGGCAGCCTCGTCACGCTGATCCAGCGGGTCGTCACCGTGCGCAGGGAGTCCGCCGAGGCCGAGGCGGCCGCCGCCGGGCAGAAGGAGCAGGGGAGCGGAGCGGCCACGTGAGCCTGCCCGAGCGCCTCAGCGACGGCCTGTACGGCCTGGGCTGGAGCACCGTGAAGAAGCTCCCCGAGCCGGTCGCCGCACACCTCGGACGGACCATCGCCGACCTCGCCTGGAAGCAGCGCGGGGCCGGTGTGCGACGGCTGGAGCGCAACCTGGCCCGTGTGGTGCCGGACGCGACGCCCGAGCGGCTCGCCGAGCTGTCGCGCGCCGGCATGCGGTCCTATCTGCGGTACTGGATGGAGTCCTTCCGGCTGCCCGCCTGGAGCGCCGAACGGATCCGCACCGGCTTCGCCCCCGAGGACGTGCACCGCCTCACCGACGGCCTGGCCGCGGGCAAGGGCGTCGTTCTCGCCCTGCCGCACCTGGCCAACTGGGACCTGGCCGGAGCCTGGGTCACCACCGCGCTGAACACGCCGTTCACCACCGTCGCCGAACGCCTCGAGCCCGAGACCCTCTACGACCGCTTCGTCGCCTACCGCGAGGGCCTGGGCATGGAGGTGCTCCCGCACAGCGGCGGCAGCGCCTTCGGCACGCTGGCCCGGCGGCTGCGCGACGGCGGCCTGGTCTGCCTGGTCGCCGACCGCGACCTGTCCTCCTCGGGCGTCGAGGTGTCCTTCTTCGGCGAGCCCGCCCGCATGCCGGCCGGCCCCGCCCTGCTCGCCCAGCACACCGGCGCCCTGCTGCTCCCCGTCACCCTCTGGTACGACGACTCGCCCGTCATGAAGGGCCGCGTGCATCCCCCCGTCGAGGTGCCCGAGTCAGGCACACGGGCCGAGAAGACGTCTGTCATGACACAGGCGCTGGCCGACGCCTTCGCCTCGGGAATCGCCGACCACCCGGAGGACTGGCACATGCTGCAGCGGCTCTGGCTCGCCGACCTGGACGAGCGGCCCGGCGGCAGGCGATCCGCCCACACACGCCCTGCCGACGGCAGGCGACCCGCCGACCGGGAGCAGCCGTGAGGATCGGCATCGTCTGCCCCTACTCCTGGGACGTGCCCGGCGGCGTCCAGTTCCACATCCGCGACCTGGCCGAGTACTTCATCCGCCAGGGCCACGAGGTGTCCGTGCTGGCGCCCGCCGACGACGACACCCCGCTGCCGCCGTACGTCGTCCCGGCCGGCCGCGCGGTGCCGGTGCCCTACAACGGCTCGGTGGCCCGCCTGAACTTCGGTTTCCTGTCCGCGGCCAGGGTCAGGCGCTGGCTGCACGAGGGACGCTTCGACGTCATCCACATCCACGAGCCGACCTCGCCGTCCCTGGGCCTGCTGGCCTGCTGGGCGGCACAGGGCCCGATCGTCGCCACCTTCCACACCTCCAACCCCCGCTCCCGGGCGATGATCGCCGCCTACGCGATCCTGCAGGCGGCCCTGGAGAAGATCAGCGCCCGGATCGCGGTCAGCGAGTACGCCCGGCGCACCCTGGTCGAACACCTCGGCGGCGACGCCGTGGTCATCCCCAACGGGGTCGACGTGGACTTCTTCGCCCGCGCCGAGCCCCGCCCCGAGTGGCAGGGGCAGACGATCGGCTTCATCGGCCGCATCGACGAGCCGCGCAAGGGCCTGCCGGTGCTGATGCGCGCGCTGCCGAAGATCGTCGCGGCCCGCCCGGACACCCGGCTGCTGGTCGCCGGCCGGGGCGACGAGAAGGAGGCGGTGGCCACGCTGCCGGCCGGGCTGCGCGCGCACGTGGAGTTCCTCGGCATGATCAGCGACGAGGACAAGGCGCGCCTGCTGCGCAGCGTCGACCTGTACGTCGCCCCCAACACCGGCGGCGAGAGCTTCGGCATCATCCTGGTGGAGGCGATGTCCGCCGGCGCCCCGGTCCTCGCCTCCGACCTCGACGCCTTCGCCCAGGTGCTGGACCAGGGCAAGGCGGGGGAGCTGTTCGCCACCGAGGACGCCGACGCGCTCGCCGACGCCGCCGTGCGCCTGCTCGGCGACCCGGAGCGCCGGGCCGAGCTGCGCGAGCGCGGCCGGGAACACGTGCGCCGCTTCGACTGGTCCACGGTGGGCGCGGACATATTGTCCGTCTACGAGACGGTCACCGCGGGTGCGGCGGCGGTGGCCGCGGACGACCGCACGACCGGCCTGCGCGCCCGGCTGGGGCTGGTCCGGGACTGAGCCCCCCGGGGGCGCGCCCCCGTGCGTGAGCGGCGGACGGCGCCGTGCGCGACGGGCAGGGCCCGGACGGCACCCCGGTAGCCTTGCAGCCCGTGACCGCAACGCTGATCTGGATCTTCGTCGCCCTGGTCGTCGTCGGCCTGTACCTGAGCTGGACCGCGGGGCGGCTGGACCGGCTGCACGCGCGGATCGACGCCGCCCGGGCCGCGCTCGACGCGCAGCTGCTGCGCCGCGCCTCGGTGGCCCAGGAGCTGGCCACCTCCGGGGTGCTGGACCCGGCGGCCTCCATCGTGCTCTACGAGGCCGCGCACGCCGCCCGGCAGGCCGACGAGGACCAGCGCGAGGTCGCCGAGAGCGAGCTGAGCCAGGCGCTGCGGGCGGTGTTCTCCGATCCGGGGCAGGTGGAGGAGGTCCGCGCGGCGCCCGGCGGCGCGGAGGCCGCCCGTGAACTGTCCGAGGCCGTACGCCGGGTGCCGATGGCCCGCCGCTTCCACAACGACGCGGTGGGCGCGGCCCGCCGGCTGCGCGAGCACCGCAAGGTCCGCTGGTTCCGGCTGGCCGGGCACGCCCCGTTCCCGATGGCGTTCGAGATGGACGACGAACCGCCCCGGGCCCTGGTGGACCGGGCCTGACCCGCCCGCCGGACACCCCGACACCCCGCTCCGGGCGCCGCCGGACCGCAGGACGGACAGGTGCGTCACGGCCGCCCGAACCGGACCCGGCGTGCCGAAAAGGATCCACCGGCTCACTATTGGCCCTTGCCGTGGACTGGTCGTTTCACGTTTTCTCGGTGCGCAACACATCCGCACTTCACCGAGTGAGGTCACCCGTGTCCACCACGACCCCCGAGTCCTCCCCGACCCCCGTAACCGGCACCGCCCGGGTCAAGCGCGGCATGGCCGAGCAGCTCAAGGGCGGCGTCATCATGGACGTCGTCACCCCGGAGCAGGCGAAGATCGCCGAGGACGCGGGTGCCGTCGCCGTCATGGCCCTGGAGCGGGTCCCGGCCGACATCCGCAAGGACGGCGGCGTGGCCCGCATGTCCGACCCGGACATGATCGAGGGCATCATCGACGCGGTGTCCATCCCGGTGATGGCCAAGTCCCGCATCGGTCACTTCGTCGAGGCCCAGGTGCTGCAGTCCCTCGGCGTCGACTACATCGACGAGTCCGAAGTGCTCACCCCGGCCGACGAGGTCAACCACACCGACAAGTGGGCCTTCACCACCCCCTTCGTGTGCGGCGCCACCAACCTCGGCGAGGCCCTGCGCCGCATCGCCGAGGGCGCCGCGATGATCCGCTCCAAGGGCGAGGCCGGCACCGGCAACGTCGTCGAGGCCGTGCGCCACCTGCGCCAGATCAAGAACGACATCGCCCGCCTGCGCGGCCTGGACAGCCACGAGCTGTACGCCGCCGCCAAGGAGCTGCGCGCCCCGTACGAGCTGGTCAAGGAGGTCGCCGAGCTGGGCAAGCTCCCGGTGGTGCTGTTCTCCGCCGGCGGCGTGGCCACCCCGGCCGACGCCGCGCTGATGCGCCAGCTCGGCGCCGAGGGCGTCTTCGTCGGCTCCGGCATCTTCAAGTCCGGCGACCCGGCCAAGCGCGCCGCCGCCATCGTCAAGGCCACCACCTTCTACGACGACCCGAAGATCATCGCGGACGCCTCCCGCAACCTGGGCGAGGCCATGGTCGGCATCAACGTCGACGTCCTGCCCGCCTCCGAGCGCTACGCCTCCCGCGGCTGGTGAGCACACCCATGAGCGAGGCAACCCCTGTCATCGGCGTCCTGGCCCTCCAGGGCGACGTACGGGAGCACCTCGTCGCCCTGGCCGCGGCCGATGCCGTGGCCAGGCCGGTGCGGCGCCCCGAGGAACTCGCCGGCATCGACGGCCTGGTCGTCCCCGGCGGCGAGTCCACCACCATCTCCAAGCTGGCCGTCCTCTTCGGGGTGATGGAACCCCTGCGTGCGCGGGTGCGCGCCGGCATGCCCGTCTACGGCACCTGCGCCGGCATGATCATGCTGGCCGACAAGATCCTCGACCCGCGTTCGGGCCAGGAGACCATCGGCGGCATCGACATGATCGTGCGGCGCAACGCCTTCGGGCGGCAGAACGAGTCCTTCGAGGCCGCGGTCGACGTCAAGGGCATCGCGGGCGGACCGGTGGAGGGCGTCTTCATCCGCGCCCCCTGGGTCGAGTCCGTGGGCGCCGGGGCCGAGGTGCTCGCCGAGCACGACGGCCACATCGTCGCCGTCCGCCAGGGCAACGCACTGGCCACCTCGTTCCACCCGGAACTGACCGGTGACCACCGCGTGCACTCCCTGTTCGCGGACATGGTGCGCGGCAGGAGGGCACCGGAGTCCTTGTAGGATCTCTGGAAGTTCGTACGCAGACGGGTTACGCGAAGGAGACAGGCAGATGTCCGGCCACTCTAAATGGGCCACGACGAAGCACAAGAAGGCCGTCATCGATGCCAAGCGCGGCAAGCTCTTCGCGAAGCTGATCAAGAACATCGAGGTCGCCTCGCGTCTGGGCGGTCCGGATCTTGACGGCAACCCGACGCTGTACGACGCCGTGCAGAAGGCCAAGAAGCAGTCGGTCCCGAACAAGAACATCGAGTCGGCGATCAAGCGTGGCGCGGGCCTGGAGGCCGGCGGTGCCGACTACGAGACGATCATGTACGAGGGCTACGGGCCGAACGGTGTCGCGGTGCTCATCGAGTGCCTCACCGACAACCGCAACCGCGCCGCCTCCGAGGTGCGCGTGGCCATGACCCGCAACGGCGGCTCCATGGCCGACCCGGGCTCGGTGTCGTACCTGTTCAACCGCAAGGGCGTGGTGATCGTCCCCAAGGGCGAGCTGACCGAGGACGACGTCCTCGCCGCCGTCCTGGACGCGGGCGCCGAGGAGGTCAACGACCTCGGCGAGACCTTCGAGGTCATCAGCGAGCCGGGCGACCTGGTCGCGGTCCGCACCGCGCTGCAGGACGCCGGCATCGACTACGAGTCCGCCGAGGCCAACTTCGTCCCCTCCGTCCAGGTCGAGCTGGACGAGGAGGGCGCCCGCAAGATCTTCAAGCTGATCGACGCCCTCGAGGACAGCGACGACGTGCAGAACGTCTTCGCCAACTTCGACGTCAGCGACGAGATCATGGAGAAGGTCGGCGCCTGACGCCCACGACGCGCAGCACGGGCCGGCGGGACACGCCCCGCCGGCCCGTCGCCGTGTCAGTGGCACCCGATAGCCTGCACAAACAGGTGATCGAGGTGAGCCAGAAGGGGGGCGCGGTGCGGGTACTGGGTGTGGATCCCGGCCTGACCCGGTGCGGGATCGGCGTCGTCGAAGGGGTGGCCGGCCGGCCGCTGACCATGCTCGGCGTCGGGGTGGTGCGCACCCCCGTCGACGCCGACCTCAGCCACCGCCTGCTGGCCGTCGAGGCGGGCATCGAGCAGTGGCTGGACGAGCACCGGCCCGAGTGCGTCGCCGTCGAGCGCGTCTTCAGCCAGCACAACGTGCGCACCGTCATGGGCACCGCCCAGGCCAGCGCCGTGGCCATGCTCTGCGCAGCCCGGCGCGGCCTCCCGGTCGCCCTGCACACCCCCAGCGAGGTCAAGGCCGCCGTCACCGGCAGCGGGCGCGCCGACAAGGCACAGGTCGGCGCCATGGTCACCCGTCTGCTGCGGCTCAGCGCGCCGCCCAAGCCCGCCGACGCCGCCGACGCCCTCGCCCTGGCCGTCTGCCACATCTGGCGCGCCCCCGCACAGAACCGGCTCCAGCAGGCCGCCGCCCGCCTGCGGGCCGGCGCCCCCACCCCACCGAAAGGCCGTACGGCATGATCGCCTTCGTCAGCGGCACGGTCGCCGCGCTCGCCCCCGACACCGCGGTGATCGAGGTCGGCGGCGTCGGCATGGCCGTCCAGTGCACCCCCGGCACGCTCTCCACGCTGCGCGTCGGACAGCCCGCCCGGCTGCACACCTCCCTCGTCGTCCGCGAGGACTCCCTGACCCTGTACGGCTTCGCCGACGAGGACGAACGCCAGGTGTTCGAACTGCTGCAGACCGCCAGCGGCGTCGGACCGCGCCTGGCCCAGGCCATGCTCGCCGTGCACACCCCCGACGCCCTGCGCCGGGCCGTGGCGAGCGGTGACGAGAAGGCCCTGACCGCCGTGCCCGGCATCGGCAAGAAAGGCGCGCAGAAGCTCCTGCTGGAGCTGAAGGACCGCCTGGGCGAGCCCGTCGGAGCACCCGCCGCGCCCGCCCCGGCCGCCGCCGGCTGGCGCGACCAGCTGCACGCCGCCCTCGTCGGCCTCGGCTACGCCGCCCGGGAGGCCGACGAGGCCGTCGCCGCGGTGGCCCCGCAGGCCGAGGCCGCCTCCGGCACCCCGCAGATCGGACAGCTGCTCAAGGCGGCCCTGCAGACCCTGAACCGAGCCCGCTGACCCCACGACGACGATCGAGGCACACCCCATGAACCCGGACGACCCCAGCGGCACCGCCGCCCCCGAGCGGCTGGTCGGCGCCGCGGCCGACCGCGAGGACCAGGCCGTGGAGGCCGCCCTGCGCCCCAAGGACCTCGGCGAGTTCATCGGCCAGGAGAAGGTCCGCGAGCAGCTCGACCTGGTCCTGCGCGCCGCCCGGGCGCGCGGCACCACCGCCGACCATGTGCTGCTCTCCGGCGCACCCGGCCTCGGCAAGACCACCCTGTCGATGATCATCGCGGCGGAGATGGGCGCCCCCATCCGCATCACCTCCGGCCCCGCCATCCAGCACGCCGGCGACCTCGCCGCGATCCTGTCCTCCCTGCAGGAGGGCGAGGTGCTCTTCCTCGACGAGATCCACCGCATGTCGCGGCCCGCCGAGGAGATGCTCTACATGGCGATGGAGGACTTCCGCGTCGACGTCGTCGTCGGCAAGGGCCCCGGCGCCACCGCGATCCCCCTGGAGCTGCCGCCGTTCACTCTGGTGGGTGCGACCACTCGGGCGGGTCTGCTGCCGCCGCCGCTGCGCGACCGCTTCGGCTTCACCGCGCACATGGAGTTCTACGAGCCGCACGAGCTGGAGCGCGTCGTGCACCGCTCGGCGCGGCTGCTGGACGTGGACATCGACCCGGAGGGCGCCGCGGAGATCGCCGGCCGCTCCCGGGGCACCCCCCGCATCGCCAACCGCCTGCTGCGCCGCGTCCGCGACTACGCCCAGGTCAAGGCCGACGGGGTGATCACCCGGGAGGTCGCGGCCGCCGCGCTCGCCGTCTACGAGGTCGACAGCCGCGGCCTGGACCGCCTCGACCGCGCCGTGCTGGAGGCCTTGCTGAAACTGTTCGGCGGAGGACCCGTGGGCCTGTCCACGCTCGCGGTCGCGGTGGGTGAGGAGCGCGAGACAGTGGAAGAGGTCGCCGAGCCGTTCCTCGTGCGCGAGGGGCTGCTCGCCCGCACACCACGCGGGCGTGTCGCCACGCCGGCGGCCTGGGCGCACCTCGGCCTCACGCCCCCGCACCCACCGGCTGCGGGAAACGGACAACAGGACCTGTTCGGGACGTGAGTGCGTCAGCAGTGGCCCGGTGAGGAACCCGAGTGCCATGCTGAGCGTTGTTCCCTGCGCGCGGACTCGCCTAGACTCCGCCGATGCCGCCTGCGAAGGCGGTGCGACCACCCCACCCACACCAGGCCGCTCACCGTCGCGGTCGTGCGAAGGAAAATCGTCCCGTGAATAGCCTCGTGACCCTCCTCCCGTTCATTGTGCTCATCGGGGCCATGTTCCTGATGACCCGGTCGGCCAAGCGCAAGCAGCAGGAGGCCGCCCGCATGCGTGACCAGATGCAGCCGGGCAGCGGTATCCGCACCATCGGTGGCATGTACGCGACGGTCAAGGAGGTCAACGACGACACGGTCCTCCTCGACGCCGGCCCCGGTGTGGAGCTGCTGTTCGCCAAGAACGCCATCGCGACCGTCCTGCCCGACGACGAGTACAACCGCATCGTCCACGGCATCGAGCACGACCTGAAGTCCGACGGCGACCTCGTGCCCGACGACGCCTCCTCCCTCACCGGGACCGACGAGCCCGCCGCCGGCGACGACAAGCCCGTGGATCTCGGCAAGAAGGACGCGGCCGACGAGCCGGCCGACGCCACCGCCGAGGCGAAGGCGGACGCAGAGCCGAAGAAGACCGACGGCGACACCGAGGCGAAGTAGTCCCCCTCCAGGGCGCGCGGCACCGGGCCGCGCGCCCTGGGACGTGTGCGCTTCGCACGCGGGATCGCTACACCATGCCATGGCCGCTCCCGGGCCCACCCTGGCGCCCAGCGGCCCGAGAGGGAGTACGAGAAGGTGGCAGCACCTAAAAAGGGCCGGAGCGCGGGCGCCCAGAGCAAGCCATGGCGCTCGCTGGTCCTGATCCTGATCGCCATCGTGGCGCTCACCGGAGCCATGTTCGCCTCCGGCCACACCGCTCCGCGTCTCGGTATCGACCTGGCGGGCGGTACGAGCATCACCCTGCGGGCGGTTCCCGAGCGCGGCCAGGAGTCCGCGATCAACAAGGCCAACATGGACACGGCCGTCAGCATCATGGAGCGCCGGGTCAACGGCCTGGGCGTCTCCGAGGCCGAGGTCCAGACCCAGGGCAACGACAACATCATCGTCAACATCCCCAAGGGCACCAACTCCCAGCAGGCACGGGAGCAGGTCGGCACGACCGCGAAGCTGTACTTCCGTCCGGTCCTCGCCACCGACCTCTCCGGCGCCGCCGCCACCCCGTCGCCGAGCAGCTCCGCGAGCGCCGACCCCTCGTCCAGCCCCTCCGACGAGGCGGGCGACGACAACGGCACCAGCGGCGGTGAGAAGGCCTCCTCCACCGACTCCGCGACCCCCTCGGCGACCGGGTCCCCGCAGGGCCGCGCCGTCACCGACGGCCTGAAGGCCGACGCCACCCCCTCCGCGGGCAGCACGGCGTCCGGCTCCCCGGAGGCCTCCACCGGCCCGAGCACCGACGCCACCGCCGACAGCGGCTCCGACGGCGACATCCCGGCCGCGCTCCAGGCCCAGTACGCCACGCTCGACTGCACCAAGCAGGACGTGCGCGCCACCGCCGGCAAGGGCGTCAAGCCCTCCGAGCCCACCGTGGCCTGCGGTGAGAACTCCCAGGGCCAGTGGCAGAAGTACATCCTCGGCCCGGCCGCCGTGGACGGCACCGATGTGAAGAAGGCCCAGGCCGTCTTCAACACCCAGACCGCCGCGGGCTGGACCGTCACCATGGAGTTCACCTCCAAGGGCGCCAAGAAGTTCGCCGACATCACCGGCAAGCTCGCGCAGAACCCGTCGCCGCAGAACCAGTTCGCCATCGTCCTGGACGGCAACGTCGTCTCCGACCCGTACGTCAGCCAGGCGCTGACCGGCGGCAACGCGGAGATCACCGGCCGCTTCAGCCAGGAGGAGGCGCAGAGCCTGGCCAACATGCTCTCCTACGGCGCGCTGCCGCTGACCTTCCGGGAGGACAGCGTCACCACGGTGACCGCCGCGCTCGGCAGCGACCAGCTGCGCGCCGGCCTGATCGCGGGCGCCATCGGCCTGGCCCTGGTCGTCGTCTACCTGCTGGTCTTCTACAGGGGCCTGTCGATCATCGCGATCCCCTCGCTGCTGGTCTCCGCGATCCTGACCTACACGATCATGTCGCTGCTCGGCCCGGCCATCGGCTTCGCGCTGAATCTGCCGGCCGTGTGCGGTGCGATCGTCGCCATCGGCATCACCGCGGACTCGTTCATCGTGTTCTTCGAGCGCATCCGGGACGAGATCCGCGAGGGCCGCAGCCTGCGGCCGGCGGTGGAGCGTGGCTGGCCGCGCGCCCGCCGCACCATCCTGGTCTCCGACTTCGTGTCCTTCCTGGCCGCGGCGGTGCTCTTCGTCGTCACCGTCGGCAAGGTGCAGGGCTTCGCCTTCACCCTGGGCCTGACCACCCTGCTCGACGTGGTCGTCGTCTTCCTGTTCACCAAGCCGCTGATGACGATCCTGGCCCGCAGGAAGTTCTTCGCCCAGGGGCACAAGTGGTCCGGCCTGGACCCGAAGTCGCTCGGCGCCAAGCCGCCGCTGCGCCGCACCCGCCGTCCGTCCTCTCCGGCCGCCGGCCCCGTCGAGACGAAGGAGGCGTGAGATGTCCAAACTCGGCACTCTCAGCGCCCGACTGCACCGTGGCGAGGTCGGCTACGACTTCGTCAAGAACCGCAAGATCTGGTACGGCATCTCCGTCCTGATCACCATCACGGCCATCGTCGGCCTCGTGGTGCGCGGCCTGAACATGGGCATCGAGTTCCAGGGCGGTGCGGTCTTCACCACGCCGAAGCACATGACCACCTCGGTCAGCCAGGCGGAGACCTACGCCGAGGACGCCTCCGGCCACGACGCGATCGTGCAGAAGCTCGGCGACGGCAGCCTGCGCA
Source organism: Streptomyces thermoviolaceus (assembly GCF_045209695.1). Taxonomy (NCBI): domain Bacteria; kingdom Bacillati; phylum Actinomycetota; class Actinomycetes; order Kitasatosporales; family Streptomycetaceae; genus Streptomyces; species Streptomyces thermoviolaceus. The sequence goes on from NZ_CP109280.1 coordinate 5,119,066, forward strand.
TCCAGATCGCCGGCATCGACACCGCCAAGTCCGACGAGATCAAGGAAGCCCTCTCCAAGGACCTGAAGGTCGACCCCGAGAAGATCAACGCCGACCTGGTCGGCCCCAGCTGGGGCGAGCAGATCGCCAACAAGGCCTGGGAGGGCCTGGCGATCTTCATGATCCTGGTCGTGATCTACCTGGCGATCGCCTTCGAATGGCGCATGGCGCTGGCCGCGCTGGTCGCCCTGATCCACGACATCACCATCACGACCGGCATCTACGCCCTGGTCGGCTTCGAGGTCACCCCGGGCACCGTGATCGGTCTGCTGACGATCCTCGGTTACTCGCTCTACGACACGGTCGTCGTCTTCGACAGCCTCAAGGAGCAGACGAAGGGCATCACCAAGCAGAACCGCTGGACCTACAGCGACGTCGCCAACCAGTCGATCAACGGCACGCTGATGCGCTCGATCAACACCACCGTGGTCGCGCTGCTGCCGGTGGCGGGTCTGCTGTTCATCGGCGGCGGTCTGCTCGGCGCCGGCATGCTCAACGACATCTCGCTGTCGCTGTTCGTCGGCCTCGCGGCGGGTGCGTACTCCTCGATCTTCATCGCCACCCCGCTGGTCGCCGACCTCAAGGAGCGCGAGCCGCAGATGAAGGCCCTGCGCAAGCGGGTGCTGGCCAAGCGCGCGCAGGCCGAGCAGGGCACGCCCGAGGACCCCGCCCCCGGCCGGGCGGCGGGCCAGGACGAGCCCGAGGACGCCGCTCCCGCCGTGGTGGGACCGCGCGACCAGTCCGCCTCCCGCGGCCGGGGCCGCGGCCGCACCTCCGGAAGGCGCCGGTGACCACCGTGACCGCCATCAAGGAACTGCTGCTCAGCCACATCCGGGACGTCGAGGACTACCCGGAGCAGGGCGTGGTGTTCAAGGACATCACCCCGCTGCTCGCGGACCCGGCGGCCTTCACCGCCCTGACCGACGCGCTCGCGGAGATCGCCCAGCGCACCGATGCCACCCGGATCGTCGGCCTGGAGGCCCGGGGCTTCATCCTCGGCGCCCCGGTCGCCGTCCGCGCCGGCCTCGGCTTCGTGCCCGTCCGCAAGGCGGGCAAGCTCCCCGGGGCCACCCTGCGCCAGGCCTACGACCTGGAGTACGGCTCGGCGGAGATCGAGGTGCACGCCGAGGACCTCACCGCCGACGACCGCGTCCTGGTGGTCGACGACGTCCTGGCCACCGGCGGCACCGCCGAGGCCGCGCTGCAGCTCGTCCGCCGCGCGGGCGCCCGCGTCGCCGGCGTCGCGGTGCTGATGGAGCTGGGCTTCCTCGGCGGCCGCGCCCGCCTGGCCCCGGCCCTGGACGGCGCCCCGCTGGAGGCCCTGCTGCAGATCTGAGCGGCCGCCGCCCGTCCCGGGCGGCTCCGTGGCACCCGGAGGACGGGCCCGGAGGAATCCGGAGCCCGTCCTTCGCGTTGTGTTCCATGTCCTGTGTTCCCTGTCGAACACGCTCTCGTCGGTCTGGAGGCGATCCCGGAGCCCCGGATCGTTACCATGGGGTATCCGGAGCCTGACCGGGGGAGCCGGATCGCGCACGAGGAGCCCTCTTGCCAGACGAGGCCCAGCCACTGACCGCCGCCAAGCCCGAGGCCGCGGCGGCGAAGCCCGCGCCGCAGGCGTCCCAGGCCACGAACGACGCCCGCGGGACGGTCGAGCGCGCCCAGTCCGCGCCCGTGGAGAAGTCCGCCGAAGCCGCGCGCCCCAAGCCGGCGCCGCCCGTGCGCGCCGCCTCCGGTCAGCCCGCCCGCTCCGGCTCCTCCAACCGTGTCCGCGCCCGGCTCGCCCGGCTCGGCGTCCAGCGCGCCAACCCTTACAACCCGGTGCTGGAGCCGCTGCTGCGGATAGTGCGCAGCAACGACCCGAAGATCGAGACGGCCACGCTCCGCCAGATCGAACGGGCCTACCAGGTCGCCGAGCGCTGGCACCGCGGTCAGAAGCGCAAGAGCGGCGACCCGTACATCACCCACCCGCTCGCGGTGACCACGATCCTCGCCGAACTCGGCATGGACCCGGCCACCCTCATGGCCGGTCTGCTGCACGACACCGTCGAGGACACCGAGTACGGCCTGGACCAGCTGCGCCGCGACTTCGGCGACACCGTCGCCCTGCTCGTCGACGGCGTCACCAAGCTGGACAAGGTCAAGTTCGGCGAGGCCGCCCAGGCCGAGACCGTGCGCAAGATGGTCGTGGCCATGGCCAAGGACCCCCGCGTCCTGGTCATCAAGCTCGCCGACCGCCTGCACAACATGCGCACCATGCGCTACCTCAAGCGCGAGAAGCAGGAGAAGAAGGCGCGCGAGACCCTGGAGATCTACGCGCCGCTCGCCCACCGCCTGGGCATGAACACCATCAAGTGGGAGCTGGAGGACCTCGCCTTCGCGATCCTCTACCCCAAGATGTACGACGAGATCGTCCGCCTGGTCGCCGAACGCGCCCCCAAGCGCGACGAGTACCTGGCCGTCGTCATCGACGAGGTGCAGCGGGACCTGCGCGCCGCCCGCATCAAGGCGACCGTCACCGGCCGCCCCAAGCACTACTACAGCGTCTACCAGAAGATGATCGTCCGCGGCCGTGACTTCGCGGAGATCTACGACCTGGTGGGCATCCGCGTCCTGGTCGACACCGTGCGCGACTGCTACGCCGCCCTCGGCACCGTGCACGCGCGGTGGAACCCGGTCCCCGGCCGGTTCAAGGACTACATCGCGATGCCCAAGTTCAACATGTACCAGTCGTTGCACACGACGGTCATCGGCCCCAACGGCAAGCCGGTCGAGCTGCAGATCCGCACCTTCGACATGCACCGCCGGGCCGAGTACGGCATCGCCGCGCACTGGAAGTACAAGCAGGAGGCCGTCGCCGGCGCCTCCAAGGTCCGCACCGACGCACCCCGCACGTCGGCGAAGGACAAGGACGCCATCAACGACATGGCGTGGCTGCGGCAGCTGCTGGACTGGCAGAAGGAGACCGAGGACCCCGGCGAGTTCCTGGAGTCGCTGCGCTTCGACCTGTCCCGCAACGAGGTCTTCGTCTTCACGCCCAAGGGCGACGTCATCGCGCTCCCGGCCGGCTCCACCCCCGTGGACTTCGCCTACGCCGTCCACACCGAGGTCGGTCACCGCACCATCGGCGCCCGCGTCAACGGCCGCCTGGTGCCGCTGGAGTCCACCCTGGACAACGGCGACCTGGTGGAGGTCTTCACCTCCAAGGCGACCGGTGCCGGACCGTCCCGCGACTGGCTCGGCTTCGTCAAGTCGCCGCGCGCCCGCAACAAGATCCGCGCCTGGTTCTCCAAGGAGCGCCGCGACGAGGCCATCGAGCAGGGCAAGGACGCCATCGTCCGCGCGATGCGCAAGCAGAACCTGCCGATCCAGCGGATCCTGACCGGCGACTCCCTGGTCACCCTGGCGCACGAGATGCGCTACGCCGACATCTCCGCGCTGTACGCCGCGATCGGCGAGGGCCATGTCTCGGCGCAGCACATCGTGCAGAAGCTCGTCCAAACCCTCGGCGGCGAGGAGGCCGCCACCGAGGAGATCGACGAGGCGGTGCCGCCCTCCCGCGGACGCGGCCGCAAACGCCGTGCCGGCGCCGACCCGGGCGTCATCGTCAAGGGCGTCGACGACGTGTGGGTCAAACTGGCCCGCTGCTGCACCCCCGTGCCGGGGGACCCGATCATCGGCTTCGTCACCCGGGGCAGCGGTGTCTCGGTGCACCGCAGCGACTGCGTCAACGTCGAGTCGCTGTCCCGGGAGCCCGAGCGGATCCTCGACGTCGAATGGGCGCCCACCCAGTCCTCGGTGTTCCTGGTCGCCATCCAGGTCGAGGCCCTGGACCGCTCCCGGCTGCTGTCGGACGTCACCCGCGTGCTGTCCGACCAGCACGTCAACATCCTCTCCGCGGCCGTCCAGACCTCCCGCGACCGCGTCGCCACCTCGCGCTTCACCTTCGAGATGGGCGACCCCAAACACCTGGGGCATGTGCTGCGCGCCGTCCGCAGCGTGGAGGGCGTCTACGACGTGTACCGCGTGACCTCGGCCCGCACCCGGTCCTGACCGGTCCCCACCCGCACAGCGGCCGCACTGCGGCCCCGGCAGCCGGCAACGGGCCTCGCACACCCCGCACATGCCGAGAGGGCCCCGTACGCACCGTACGGGGCCCTCTCGGCGTGGACCGCGAGACACGGAAGGCGCGTCGGACGCTCCGCTCAGCCGCCGAGCTCCTGCAGGCCCTTGAGCGCCTGGTCGAGCAGCGCCTGCCGGCCCTGCAGCTCCTGCTCCAGCTTCTCCGCCTTCGCGGTGTTGCCCTGCGCCCGCGCCTGCTCGATCTGGGCCTTGAGCTTGTCCACCGCGGCCTGCAGCTGACCGGTGAGCCCCTCGGCGCGCGCCCGCACCTCCGGGTTGGTCCGCCGCCACTCGGCCTCCTCGGCCTCCTGCAGCGCCCGCTCGACCGCGTGCATCCGGCCCTCCACCCGGGCACGGGCGTCCCGCGGCACATGACCGATGGTCTCCCAGCGCTCGTTGATCGCGCGGAAGGCGGCCCGGGCGGCCTTGAGATCCGTGATCGGCAGCAGCTTCTCGGCCTCCTCGGCCAGCTCCTCCTTCAGCTTCAGGTTCTCCGCCTGCTCCGCGTCCCGCTCGGCGAACACCGCGCCGCGCGCCGCGAAGAAGACGTCCTGGGCACCGCGGAAGCGGCTCCACAGCTCTTCCTCATACTCCCGCTGCGCCCGGCCCGCGGCCTTCCACTCGGCCATCAGCTCCCGGTAACGGGCCGCCGTGGGACCCCAGTCCGTGGAGTCCTTCAGCGCCTCCGCCTCCTCGACCAGCCGCTCCTTGATCCGGCGGGCCTGCTCGCGCTGCGCGTCGAGCTGCGCGAAGTGCGCCTTGCGCCGCTTGGAGAACGCCGAGCGCGCGTGCGAGAAGCGGTGCCACAGCTCGTCGTCGGACTTGCGGTCCAGACGCGGCAGGCCCTTCCAGGTCTCCACCAGCGCCCGCAGCCGCTCACCGGCCGCCCGCCACTGGTCGGATCGGGCCAGCTCCTCCGCCTCGGCGACCAGTTCCTCCTTGGCCTTGCGGGCCTCCTCCAGCTGCCGGGCCCGCTGCGCGCGCCGCTCCTCGCGGCGCTTCTCGACGGTCTCGACCAGCTTGTCCAGGCGGGCCCGCAGCGCGTCCAGGTCACCGACGGCGTGGTGCGCGTCCACCTGCTCGCGCAGATGACCGATGGCGGCCATCGCGTCCTTCGCCGACAGGTCGGTGGTCCGCACCCGCTTCTCGAGGAGGCCGATCTCGACCACCAGGCCCTCGTACTTGCGCTCGAAGTAGGCCAGTGCCTCCTCGGGGGAGCCGGCCTGCCAGGAGCCGACGACCTTCTCGCCGTCGGCCGTCCGCACGTACACGGTCCCCGTCTCGTCGACGCGGCCCCACGGGCTGCTGCTCACAGCGCCTCCTCCACATGATGCCCGCGAGGGGGCCTCGAAGCTCCCCCGGGCATCGTCCACAGTTTCGTCACGGCCAACATAGGCGACCGGCGGGTTGCCTGTCCGCATCCAGCGCGACCGAAATCGCGCAGGCGACGGTCAGGATTTCACGACCGTGGCCTTGTCGATCACGACGGTCGCGTTGGGCGCCCCGTCACCGGCACCCGTGTTCTCGCCCGCGTCGGCGATCTTCTTCAGCACCTTCATACCGGCCTCGGAGACCGTACCGAACGGCGTGTAGCTGGGCGGCAGCGGACTGTCCTGGTAGACGAGGAAGAACTGGCTGCCCCCGGTGTGCTTCTGCCCGGTGTTCGCCATCGCCACCGTGCCCGCCGGATACACGTTCCCCTTCAGGCTGGAGTCCTCCAGGTTCTCGTCGGGCAGCGTGTACCCGGGGCCGCCCGTGCCGGTGCCCGACGGGTCGCCGCACTGCAGCACGTAGATGCCGCTCGTGGTCAGCCGGTGGCACTTCGTGTGGTCGAAGTAGCCCTTGCCGGCCAGGAAGTCGAACGAGTTCACCGTGTGCGGCGCGGCCTTCGCCTTCAGCGCCACGTCGATCTCGCCGCACGTCGTCGCCAGCTTCAGCGTGTAGTCGGCGGAGGTGTCGATCGTCATCTCCGGCTCCTCCTTCCAGCTCAGCTGCTTCACCGAGCCGGGAGCCGGCTTGTCGCACGGGTCCGGCGCCTTGCTGGTCGCCGCCGCCTCCGGGGTGATCTCCGCGCTCGCGTTCGCCTTGTCGTCGTCGCCGTTCTTCAGCACGCCCGTCGTGTACAGCGCCAGACTGCCGATGACGACCACGCCGAGCACCGACGCGATCACGGAGTTGCGCACACGGGCCCTGCGCCGCGCGGCGGCGCGCCGCTGCTGCTGCCGCAAGAACTTCTCCCGGGCGAGCTGACGCCGCCGCTGCTCCTGGCTGACCACCGGGTTCTCTCCTCAAGCGTCTCGTGTGCCGACCGGTGACTCATGGGTCTGGTGAGCCCACCGACTGCGTTAGCCCCGTACCGTATATGGGTTCGCTGAGGAAGCGGCAGCGCCGGGTAGGCTCGGATCACGACCAACACGCCCTGATCGACACGAACGAAGGACGAACGTGCTCATTGCCGGGTTCCCTGCCGGTGCCTGGGGGACGAACTGCTACCTCGTCGCCCCTGCCGCCGGTGAGGAGTGCGTGATCATCGACCCGGGCCACCAGGCCGCCGACGGCGTCGAGGAAGCGCTGCGCAAGCATCGGCTCAAGCCCGTCGCCGTCGTCCTCACCCATGGCCACATCGACCACGTGGCCTCGGTCGTCCCCGTGTGCGGCGCGCACGACGTGCCGGCCTGGATCCACCCGGCGGACCGCTACATGATGAGCGACCCCGAGAAGGGGATCGGCCGCTCCATCGGCATGCCGCTGATGGGCGAGCTGGCCGTGGGGGAGCCGGACGACGTCAAGGAGCTGGCCGACGGCACCGTGCTGCAGCTGGCGGGGCTGGAGTTCGCCGTCGCGCACGCCCCTGGCCATACCAAGGGGTCGGTGACCTTCCGGATGCCCGAGACCGCCGACGTGCCGTCGGTGTTCTTCTCCGGGGATCTGCTGTTCGCCGGCTCCATCGGACGAACCGACCTGCCGGGCGGCTCCATGGAGGACATGCTCGACTCGCTGGCCCGTGTGTGCCTGCCGCTCGACGACTCCACCGTGGTGCTGTCCGGCCACGGCCCCCAGACGACCATCGGCCAGGAGCGCGCCACCAACCCCTATCTGCGGCAGGTGGCCGCCGGCCAGGGAGCCGAGCAGGCTCCCCGACGAGGAATGTGACGAGAGGCTTCGTGAGCACCTTCAAGGCCCCCAAGGGCACGTACGACCTGATCCCGCCGGACTCCGCCCAGTACCTCGCGGTCCGCGAGGCGATCGCCGCCCCGCTGCGCAACTCCGGCTACGGCTACATCGAGACGCCCGGCTTCGAGAACGTCGAGCTGTTCGCCCGCGGCGTCGGCGAGTCCACCGACATCGTCACCAAGGAGATGTACGCCTTCGAGACCAAGGGCGGCGACAAGCTCGCCCTGCGCCCCGAGGGCACCGCCTCCGTGCTGCGCGCCACCCTGGAGGCCAACCTCCACAAGGCGGGCAACCTGCCGGTCAAGCTGTGGTACTCCGGCAGCTACTACCGCTACGAGCGGCCGCAGAAGGGCCGTTACCGCCACTTCTCCCAGGTCGGCGCCGAGGCGATCGGCGCGGAGGACCCGGCGCTGGATGCCGAGCTGATCATCCTGGCCGACCAGGCCTACCGCTCGCTCGGGCTGAAGAACTTCCGCATCCTGCTCAACAGCCTGGGCGACCGTGAGTGCCGTCCGGTCTACCGGGCCGCGCTGCAGGACTTCCTGCGCGGCCTGGACCTGGACGAGGACACCCGCCGTCGGGTCGAGATCAACCCGCTGCGCGTCCTCGACGACAAGCGCGAGTCGGTGCAGAAGCAGCTCGCCGGCGCCCCGCTGCTGCGCGACTACCTGTGCGACGCCTGCAAGGCCTACCACGAGGAGGTCCGCGAGCTGATCGGCGCCGCCGGCGTCTCGTTCGAGGACGACCCGAAGCTGGTGCGCGGCCTGGACTACTACACCCGCACCACCTTCGAGTTCGTCCACGACGGCCTCGGCTCCCAGTCCGCGGTGGGCGGCGGCGGCCGCTACGACGGCCTGTCGGAGATGATCGGCGGCCCCGCGCTGCCGTCCGTCGGCTGGGCGCTCGGCGTGGACCGCACCGTCCTCGCCCTCAAGGCGGAGGGCGTCGAGCTGGAACTGCCCGCCGTCACCAGCGTGTTCGCGGTGCCGCTGGGCGAGGAGGCGCGCCGGGTGCTGTTCGCCACGATCACCGAGCTGCGCAAGGCGGGCGTCGCCGCCGACTTCTCCTACGGCCACAAGGGCCTGAAGGCCGCGATGAAGGCGGCCAACCGCTCGGGCGCCCGCTATGCGCTGGTGGCGGGCGAGCGGGACCTGGCCGAGGGCGTCGTCCAGCTCAAGGACATGGAGTCCGGCGAGCAGGTGGCCGTCGGCCTCGACCGGGTCGTGGCCGAACTGACGTCGCGGCTGGGCTGAGCACCGGCGGCACCAGCGGCACGACAGGGGGCCGGGCGGCACGGACGCCCGGCCCCCGCCCGCTTCGGCGATCACCCCATGAGCTGGTCCTGCGTCGGCCGAGTTGACGGCCCGCGGCCCGACGGGACGGGCACCGGCCGCACCGCCGCGCTGCTGACCGGCGCCGTACGGATCCGGACACCCCGGCCGCGGGCGCCCACGTCCTTGCTCCGATCACCGGTGCACCCTCAGCTCCGTGCGGCACAATGACCGTGCCCGCAGCGACTTCGACCGACGGATCGGCGTGATGAGCAAGACGACAGTCAAGGACGTCACCACGGAATCTGAACCACAGGGCCCGACGGCCTCGCCGCGCACGGTGGGCGGCAGCCGCGCCTTCGCCCTGCTGCTGGTGATCACCGGAGCGGCCGGACTGCTCGCCGCATGGGTCATCACGATCGACAAGCAGAAGATCCTCGAGGCCAAGGTCGCCGGGAAGACCTTCACGCCGGCCTGCAGCCTGAACCCGATCGTCTCCTGCGGCAGCGTCATGGAGAGCGAGCAGGCCTCCGTCTTCGGGTTCCCCAATCCCATGCTCGGCCTGGTCTGCTACGGCATCGTGATCTGCGTCGGGATGAGCCTGCTCGCCCGTGCCCGCTTCCCGCGCTGGTACTGGCTGACCTTCAACTTCGGGACGCTCTTCGGGGTCTGCTTCGTCAGCTGGCTGCAGTTCCAGTCGCTGTACCGGATCAACGCCCTGTGCCTGTGGTGCTGCCTGGCCTGGGTCGCCACGCTCACCATGTTCTGGTACGTGACCAGCCACAACATCCGCAACGACCTCCTGCCCGCCCCGCGCGCCGTGAAGAGCTTCCTCGCCGAGTTCACCTGGGTCCTGCCGGTCACCCACAGCGGCGCCATCGCGATGCTCATCCTGACCCGCTGGGGCAGCAGCCTGTGGGCCTGACCGGCCGCCCCGCGGATCCGCCGCGGGTCTGACGGCCGCCCGCCCGGATCCGCGGCCCCGACCGGCCGCCGCCGGGCCCCGGACCGTGCTGTCGGCGATGTGCCATAGGGTTTCAGCGTGGAGCCCGACCTGTTCACCGCCGCAGCAGAAGAACGCCAGGAGAAGGAGCCCTCCGCGAGTCCCCTGGCGGTCCGGATGCGCCCGCGCACCCTCGACGAGGTGGTGGGCCAGCAGCACCTGCTCAAGCCCGGCTCGCCGTTGCGCCGGCTGGTCGGCGAGGGCGCGGGCGGCCCCGCCGGCCCGTCCTCGGTGATCCTGTGGGGCCCGCCCGGCACCGGCAAGACCACCCTGGCGTACGTCGTCTCCAAGGCCACCAACAAGCGTTTCGTGGAACTGTCCGCGATCACCGCGGGCGTCAAGGAGGTCCGCACGGTCATCGACGGCGCCCGCCGCGCCTCCGGCGGATACGGTCAGGAGACCGTGCTCTTCCTCGACGAGATCCACCGCTTCAGCAAGGCCCAGCAGGACTCCCTGCTGCCCGCGGTGGAGAACCGCTGGGTCACCCTGATCGCCGCCACCACGGAGAACCCGTACTTCTCGGTCATCTCCCCGCTGCTGTCGCGCTCCCTGCTGCTCACCCTGGAGCCGCTCACCGACGAGGACATCCGCGGCCTGCTGCGCCGCGCCCTGACCGACGAGCGCGGCCTGAAGTCCGCCGTGGCCCTCCCCGAGGACACCGAGAACCACCTGCTGCGCATCGCCGGCGGCGACGCCCGCCGCGCCCTGACCGCCCTGGAGGCCGCCGCGGGCGCCGCCCTGGACAAGGGCGAGAGCGAGATCACCCTGACCACGCTGGAGGAGACCGTCGACCGCGCCGCGGTGAAGTACGACCGCGACGGCGACCAGCACTACGACGTGGCCAGCGCCCTGATCAAGTCCATCCGCGGCTCCGACGTCGACGCCGCCCTGCACTACCTGGCCCGCATGATCGAGGCCGGCGAGGACCCGCGGTTCATCGCCCGCCGGCTGATGATCTCCGCCAGCGAGGACATCGGCCTCGCCGACCCGACCGCGCTGCCGCTCGCGGTGGCCGCCGCCCAGGCCGTCGCCATGATCGGTTTCCCCGAGGCCGCGCTCACCCTCAGCCACGCCACCATCGCCCTGGCCCTCGCCCCCAAGTCCAACTCGGCGACCACCGCGATCGGCGCCGCCCTGGAGGACGTGCGCAAGGGGCTCGCCGGGCCGGTCCCCGCCCACCTGCGCGACAGCCATTACCAGGGCGCCGCGAAACTCGGCCACGGCAAGGGCTACGTCTACCCGCACGACCTGCCCGAGGGCATCGCCGCCCAGCAGTACGCCCCGGACGCGCTGAAGAACCGCGAGTACTACACCCCGACCCGGCACGGCGCCGAGGCCCGGTACGCGGACGCCGTGGAGTGGACCCGCAGGCACCTGGGTCGAAAGCGGTCCTGAGCACCCTGTAGACTTCGCGAAGCGCTGCGTCCCGTGTCCGGGACCCCGCAAGGGGAACCGGCACCACCAGAGCGGGACATCCAGCCGGAACCCCACCGCCGCAGGGCAGCGGGGATCCAGGAGCGTCGCGCACCGTCGAACGGTGTCGCGGGCAGCCCACCACCACCCGCAGTGCCGGGAGCCGGTCGGTGGGCCACTCGCGTGCTGCACGTTGTGCCCAGACCAGGGGAGCGGCTGCCCCCGCAGGTCCGCATGCGGGCCCGCAGGGTTTCCCCGGCTGCGGATTGCGACCTCCCCTAACCCTGGTGAAGCCGTATTCACACAGAAACACGAGGTGTTCGGTTCCATGGCGAACCAGTCCCGCCCGAAGGTCAAGAAGTCGCGTGCCCTCGGCATCGCGCTGACCCCGAAGGCCGTCAAGTACTTCGAGGCCCGCCCCTACCCGCCGGGCGAGCACGGCCGTGGCCGCAAGCAGAACTCGGACTACAAGGTCCGTCTGCTGGAGAAGCAGCGTCTGCGCGCGCAGTACGACATCTCCGAGCGCCAGCTGGTGCGCGCCTACGAGCGTGCGGCCAAGGTCCAGGGCAAGACCGGTGAGGCCCTGATCGTGGAGCTGGAGAAGCGCCTCGACGCGCTGGTCCTGCGCTCGGGCATCGCCCGCACGATCTACCAGGCCCGCCAGATGGTGGTCCACGGCCACATCGAGGTCAACGGCCAGAAGGTCGACAAGCCGTCCTTCCGCGTCCGCCCCGACGACGTCGTCCAGGTGCGCGAGCGCTCCCGGAACAAGACGCTCTTCCAGATCGCCCGTGAGGGTGGCTTCGCCCCCGAGGGCGAGACCCCCCGCTACCTGCAGGTGAACCTCAAGGCCCTGGCGTTCCGCCTGGACCGCGAGCCGAACCGCAAGGAGATCCCGGTCGTCTGCGACGAGCAGCTCGTCGTCGAGTACTACGCCCGCTGACCCCGCGTCGGCAGGCAGCGACCGCCTCGGCCCGTCGTCCCTCCGCCCCTCGTGGGCGGGCGGGGCGGCGGGCTCGCGTGCATCCGCCCCCGGGCGTCGCGGCCGGTGCGTGGCGCGGCACGGGTGCCGTGGCGGGCCGTGCGCGGTGCGTACGATCATGCTCCGCCGCCGGCCCGTATTCCGGTACGGAGCGCGGTCCGCGGCGCGATAGGCTCGGAGCACGACTTTTCTCGATGGTCCCGGTGTCTCGCGGCGCGCCCTGCGGCGCCCCGGCGCGCATCGGTCCAGGCACGAATCAGGGAGCGGGTGCGCACGGTGTCCGGTGGTGAGGTGGCCGGGATCCTGGTGGCCGTGTTCTGGGCGATCCTGGTCTCCTTCCTCGCGGTCGCACTGGCGAGGCTGGCCCAGACGCTCAAGGCGACCACCAAGCTGGTGGCGGACGTGACCGAGCAGGCCGTCCCGCTGCTGGCCGACGCCTCCCAGGCGGTGCGCTCGGCGCAGACCCAGCTCGACCGCGTCGACGCGATCGCCTCGGACGTGCAGGAGGTCACCGCCAACGCCTCCGCGCTGTCCACCACGGTCGCCTCCACCTTCGGCGGTCCCCTCGTCAAGGTGGCCGCCTTCGGCTACGGCGTGCGCCGCGCGCTGAACGGCCGGAAGGAGGACGTGCCCGCCCGTGCCCCGAGGCGTACCGTGATCGTGGGCCGCACCGTCCCGGCCGCCCGGCGTGGGAAGCGGAACAACCGGGAGAGGTAAGGACTAGCGATGTTCCGCCGTACGTTCTGGTTCACCACCGGTGTCGCGGCCGGTGTGTGGGCCACCACCAAGATCAACCGGAAGCTGAAGCAGCTGACCCCCGACAGCGTCGCAGCCACCGCGGCGAACAAGGCGCTGGAGACCGGGCAGCGGCTGAAGGACCGGGCGGTGGAGTTCGCGCTCGACGTCCGCGACAACATGGCCCGGCGGGAGGCGGAACTCGGCGAGGCGCTCGGCATCGGCGCCGACGCCGGCCCCGCACTCCCCGCGCCGCGGCAGTACGCCGCCATCGAGAACCGCGCCACCCCGCTGTACGCCGAGAAGCAGGTGCAGCGGACCTACCCGTACAACTCGTACAACCGGAATGAGGACCACTGATGGAGTCGGCTGAGATCCGCCGTCGCTGGCTGAGCTTCTTCGAGGAGCGCGGGCACACCGTCGTCCCTTCGGCGTCGCTCATCGCGGACGACCCGACTCTGCTCCTCGTCCCGGCCGGCATGGTGCCCTTCAAGCCCTACTTCCTGGGTGAGGTCAAGCCGCCGTTCCCGCGTGCCACCAGCGTGCAGAAGTGCGTGCGCACGCCCGACATCGAAGAGGTCGGCAAGACCACGCGGCACGGCACGTTCTTCCAGATGTGCGGCAACTTCTCCTTCGGCGACTACTTCAAGGAAGGCGCCATCAAGCTCGCCTGGGAGCTGCTGACCACCCCCCAGGACAAGGGCGGCTACGGCCTGGAGCCGGAGAAGCTGTGGATCACCGTCTACGAGGACGACGACGAGGCCGAGCAGATCTGGCGTGACGTGATCGGCGTGCCCGCCGAGCGCATCCAGCGCCTGGGCAAGAAGGACAACTTCTGGTCCATGGGCGTGCCCGGCCCGTGCGGCCCCTGCTCCGAGATCAACTACGACCGCGGCCCGGAGTTCGGCCCCGAGGGCGGCCCCGCCGTCAACGACGAGCGCTACGTGGAGATCTGGAACCTCGTCTTCATGCAGTACGAGCGGGGCGAGGGCACCGGCAAGGACGACTTCGAGATCCTCGGCGACCTGCCGAGCAAGAACATCGACACCGGCCTCGGCCTGGAACGGCTCGCCATGATTCTGCAGGGCGTGCAGAACATGTACGAGATCGACACCTCCATGGCCGTGATCAAGAAGGCCACCGAGCTGACCGGCGTGGCCTACGGCGACGCCCACGACTCGGACGTGTCCCTGCGTGTCGTCACCGACCACATGCGCACGGCGACGATGCTCATCGGCGACGGCGTCACCCCCGGCAACGAGGGCCGCGGCTACGTGCTGCGCCGCATCATGCGCCGCGCCATCCGCAACATGCGTCTGCTGGGCGCCACCGGCCCGGTCGTCAAGGACCTCCTCGACACCGTGATCGGCATCATGGGCCGGCAGTACCCGGAGCTGATCACCGACCGCGAGCGCATCGAGAAGGTCGCCCTCGCCGAGGAGGCCGCCTTCCTGAAGACGCTGAAGGCCGGCACCACCATCCTCGACAACGCCGTCACCGAGACCAAGCAGGCCGGCGGCACCGTCCTGTCCGGCGAGAAGGCCTTCCTGCTCCACGACACCTGGGGCTTCCCGATCGACCTCACCCTGGAGATGGCCGCCGAGCAGGGCCTGAGCGTCGACGAGGAGGGCTTCCGCCGCCTGATGCGCGAGCAGCGGGAGCGCGCCAAGGCCGACGCCCAGGCCAAGAAGACCGGCCACGCCGACCTCGGCGCCTATCGGGAGATCGCCGACACCGCCGGCGAGACCGACTTCATCGGCTACACCGACACCGAGGGCGAGTCCACCATCGTCGGCCTGCTGGTCGACGGCGTGTCCTCGCCGGCCGCCACCGAGGGCGACGAGGTCGAGGTCGTGCTCGACCGCACCCCGTTCTACGCCGAGGGCGGCGGCCAGATCGGCGACACCGGCCGCATCAAGGTGGACTCCGGTGCCGTCATCGAGGTCCGTGACTGCCAGAAGCCGGTCCCGGGCGTCTACGTCCACAAGGGCGTCGTACAGGTCGGCGAGGTGACCGTCGGCGCCAAGGCCCACGCCCGGATCGACGTGCGCCGTCGCAAGGCCATCGCCCGCGCCCACTCGGCCACCCACCTGACCCACCAGGCCCTGCGCGACGCGCTCGGCCCGACGGCCGCCCAGGCCGGCTCGGAGAACCAGCCCGGCCGCTTCCGCTTCGACTTCGGCTCGCCGTCCGCCGTGCCGCAGTCGGTGATGACCGACGTCGAGCAGAAGATCAACGAGGTGCTCGCCCGCGACCTCGACGTCACCGCCGAGATCATGGGCCTGGAGGAGGCCAAGAAGCAGGGCGCCATCGCCGAGTTCGGCGAGAAGTACGGCGAGCGGGTCCGCGTGGTGACCATCGGCGACTTCTCCAAGGAGCTGTGCGGCGGCACCCACGTGCACAACACCGCCCAGCTGGGTCTGGTGAAGCTGCTCGGCGAGTCCTCCATCGGCTCCGGTGTGCGCCGTATCGAGGCCCTGGTCGGCGTGGACGCCTACCAGTTCCTCGCCCGTGAGCACACGGTCGTCAACCAGCTCACCGAGCTGCTCAAGGGCCGCCCGGAGGAGCTGCCGGAGAAGGTCTCCGCGATGCTCGGCAAGCTGAAGGACGCCGAGAAGGAGATCGAGAAGTTCCGCGCCGAGAAGGTGCTGCAGGCCGCCGCCGGCCTCGCCGAGTCCGCCAAGGACGTCCGCGGTGTCGCCCTGGTCACCGGCCGGGTGCCGGACGGCACCACCGCCGACGACCTGCGCAAGCTGGTCCTGGACGTGCGCGGCCGCATCCAGGGCGGCCGGGCGGCCGTCGTCGCCCTGTTCACCGTGACGGGCGGCAAGCCGCTCACGGTCGTCGCCACCAACGAGGCCGCCCGCGAGCGCGGCCTGAAGGCCGGCGACCTGGTCCGTACCGCCGCCAAGACGCTCGGCGGCGGCGGTGGCGGCAAGCCGGACGTCGCCCAGGGCGGCGGCCAGAACCCGGAGGCCGTCGGCGAGGCCGTGGACGCCGTGGAGCGTCTCGTGGCGGAAACGGCCAAGTGATGCGCAGGGGCCGACGGCTCGCGATCGACGTCGGGGACGCCCGGATCGGGGTCGCCTCGTGCGACCCCGACGGGATCCTCGCCACCCCTGTGGAGACGGTGCCCGGCCGGGACGTCCCGGCCGCGCACCGGCGCCTGGTCCAGCTCGTGGAGGAGTACGAGCCCATCGAGGTCGTCGTCGGCCTGCCCCGCTCCCTCAAGGGGGGCGAGGGCCCGGCCGCCGCCAAGGCCCGGGCCTTCGCCGGCGAACTGGCCAAGACCATCGCGCCTGTTCCGGTGCGCCTGGTCGACGAGCGGATGACCACGGTCACCGCCAGTCAGGGACTGCGTGCCTCCGGCGTGAACGCCAGGAAGGGCCGGTCCGTGATCGACCAGGCCGCGGCCGTCGTCATCCTGCAACAGGCCCTGGAATCCGAACGGGTGTCAGGCCGCGCACCCGGCGAGGGCGTCGAAGTGGCCCCGTGATCGCGATACGGTAACGTTCCGCGCGATGCGCCGGTGTTCGAACAGCGGGCGCACAGCAAGAGGCGGATCGGCAGCCGCACGAGGGGCCATCGGAGTGTCGCCTCGCGGCTCTAGGGGATCGATGACTGAGTATGGCCGGGGCCCAGGCTCCGAACCGTGGCATCCGGAGGACCCGCTGTACGGGGACGTCGGGTGGAGGGGGCAGCAGGGGTACTCCGACCCGCAGTCCCCCTACGAGGGCCACCCGCAGCAGCCGCACCCGTCGCAGTACGGCGACTGGAGCCAGGTCCCGCAGCCCGGATACGACGGGCAGCACCCGCAGCACTACGACCCTCTGGGCGGCCACCCGCAGGCACCGTACGGCGGACACGAGGCACAGCAGCCCGGCTCCTACGACCCGCAGTACCCCTCCCACCAGGGCGGTCCGGAGCACCAGGGCTACCCGCAGCAGCCGGTCGATCCGTACGGGCAGGCGGGCTGGGACGGCACCGGTGCGCATCCGCAGGTGCCCTACCCCGACCCGCTCGACCCGTACGGGCAGCAGCAGAGCGCGGCTTCCGGCCAGGCACAGCCCGACGCGTACGGCGAGGCCGCCGAGGGGTACCCGCCGCCGCAGCCGCCGAACCGCAGGGGAGAGGGGTCCGACGGCGACGCGGACCCCGGCGCCGGGTCCGGCTCCGACGAGCAGGACCACGCCGCGTGGTCGTCCGCCGAGGAGGAGACCGGCAAGGACGACACGGACGACGGGGCCGGACAGCAGACGGCGAAGGCCGACGACCCGGCCGGACGGCGCGGCCGGAGCGAGCGCCGTGCACGCGGTGGCAGGAGCGGCGGCCGGAGCAACGGCGGCAGGAACAACGGG
Source organism: Streptomyces thermoviolaceus (assembly GCF_045209695.1). Lineage (NCBI taxonomy): Bacteria > Bacillati > Actinomycetota > Actinomycetes > Kitasatosporales > Streptomycetaceae > Streptomyces > Streptomyces thermoviolaceus. Next base: position 5,136,160 of record NZ_CP109280.1, read on the forward strand.
GGCCGCAAGCGCCGCAACGGCATGGCCTGCCTGGTCGTGGCCGTGGTGCTCGGCGGCGGCGCGGCCGGTGTGGTGTGGTACGGCTACCACTTCTACCAGAACCGGTTCGCCCCGGCCCCGGACTTCGAGGGCAACGGCATCGCCGAGACGGTCACCGTGGAGATCCCCGAAGGGGCCGGCGGCTACGACATCGGGCGTGCTCTGAAGAAGGCGGGCGTGGTCAAGAGCGTCGACGCGTTCGTGGCCGCCCAGTCCCGCAACCCGAAGGGCGAGCAGATCCAGGCCGGCGCCTATCTGCTGAACAAGCGGATGTCCGCCGCCAGCGCGGTGGAACTCATGCTCGACCCCCGCAGCCAGAGCAACGTCCTGGTCAAGCCGGGCGAGCGCAACGCCCAGGTGTACGAGGACATCGACAAGCGGCTCGGCCTCGCCGCCGGCACCACGAAGAAGGTCGCGACCGAGGAGTACAAGAACCTGGGGCTGCCCAGCTGGGCGAACGCGAACCCGGACATCATGGACCCGCTGGAGGGCTTCCTGTTCCCGGGCACCTATCCCGCGGCCAAGGGCATGAAGCCCGAGGCGGTGCTGCGGAAGATGGTCGAGCAGGCGGAGAAGGCGTACAACCGGTACGACCTGGCCGCGAAGGCGGGCGACTTCGACCTGTCCAGCCCCCTGGAGCTGGTGACGGTCGCCAGCCTCGTCCAGGCCGAGGGCAAGACCCACGACGACTTCCGCATGATGGCCGAGGTCGTCTACAACCGCCTCAAGCCGACCAACACCGAGACCAACCGGAAGCTGCAGTTCGACTCGACCTTCAACTACCTGAAGGGCGAGAGCAACATCCACATCAGCGAAAAAGAGATCAACAGCAACACCAACCCCTACAACACCTACACCCACGCGGGCCTGCCACCCGGGCCGATCGGCAACCCCGGCGAGGACGCCCTGAAGGCGGCGCTGAATCCGACCCACGACGGCTGGATCTACTTCGTGGCGACCGACGGGGTGAACAAGACCGAGTTCGCCAAGACCTACTCCGAATTCCTGAAGCTCAAGGACAAGTTCGATGCCAGCTCGGGCAACTGAGACCCGCCGGGCCGCCGTGCTCGGTTCGCCCATCGCGCACTCCCTGTCCCCGGCGCTGCACCGCGCGGCCTACGCGGAGCTGGGCCTGACGCACTGGACCTACGACCGGTTCGACGTCGACGAGGCCGCCCTGCCCGGCTTCCTGGAGCGGCTCGGCCCCGAGTGGGCGGGGCTGTCGCTGACCATGCCGCTGAAGCGGGCCGTCATCCCGCTGCTCGACGAGATCAGCGACACCGCCGCCGCGGTCGAGGCGGTCAACACCGTCGTCCTCACCGAGGACGGCCGGCGCACCGGCGACAACACCGACATCCCCGGCATGGTCGCCGCGCTGCGCGAGCACGGCATCGACCAGGTCGACTCCGCCGCGATCCTCGGCGCGGGCGCCACCGCCTCCTCCGCCCTGGCCGCCCTGGCCCGGGTGTGCACCGGGGAGATCGTCGCCTACGTCCGCAGCGAGGCCCGCGCCGACGAGATGCGCCGCTGGGGCGAGCGGCTCGGCGTGGACGTGCGCACGGCCGACTGGTCCGACGCCGCCGAGGCACTGCGCGCCCCGCTGGTCGTCGCCACCACCCCGGCCGGCGCCACCGACGCCCTCGCCGCCGCCGTCCCCGAGCGGCCCGCCACCCTCTTCGACGTGCTCTACGACCCGTGGCCCACCGAACTGGCCGCGCGCTGGTCCCTGGCCGGCGGCGCCGTCGTCGGCGGCCTGGACCTGCTGGTGCACCAGGCGGTGCTCCAGGTGGAGCGGATGACCGGCCGCGCCCCCGCCCCGCTCGCGGCCATGCGCCGGGCCGGCGAGAAGGCACTGGCGGAACGCTGACCTCCGCGTCCGCCTGCTGGACCGGCGGCAAAACTCCCGATCCGGACGTGGGAGGATCGGAGGTGGCGGACCAGGGCAGCGCACCCGGTCGCGCCGTCGCAGTTCCAGGGCGCGAGGATGAGGAGCACCGTTGAGCAGGTTGCGTTGGCTGACCGCGGGGGAGTCCCACGGACCCGCACTCGTCGCCACGCTGGAGGGCCTTCCCGCCGGCGTGCCGGTCACCACGGAGATGGTGGCCGACCATCTGGCCCGGCGGCGACTGGGCTACGGCCGCGGCGCGCGGATGAAGTTCGAGCGGGACGAGGTCACCTTCCTCGGCGGCGTCCGGCACGGGCTGACCCTGGGCTCCCCGGTCGCGATCATGGTCGGCAACACCGAGTGGCCCAAGTGGGAGAAGGTCATGGCCGCCGACCCGGTGGACCCGGCGGAGCTGGCCGACCTCGCCCGCAACGCGCCGCTGACCCGGCCGCGCCCGGGCCACGCGGACCTGGCCGGCATGCAGAAGTACGGCTTCGCCGAGGCCCGCCCGGTGCTGGAGCGGGCCTCGGCGCGGGAGACGGCGGCCCGGGTGGCGCTGGGCGCGGTGGCCCGGTCGTACCTGAAGGAGACCGCCGGCATCGAGATCGTCTCGCACGTGGTGGAGCTGGCCGGCGCCAAGGCCCCGTACGGGGTGTACCCGAAGCCCGCGGACGTGGAGAAGCTGGACGCGGACCCGGTGCGCTGCCTCGACCCGGACGCGTCCAAGGCGATGGTCGAGGAGATCGACCGGGCCCACAAGGACGGCGACACCCTCGGCGGCGTCGTCGAGGTGCTGGCCTACGGTGTCCCCGTCGGACTGGGCTCCCACGTGCACTGGGACCGGCGCCTGGACGCGCGGCTGGCCGGGGCGCTCATGGGCATCCAGGCGATCAAGGGCGTGGAGATCGGGGACGGCTTCGAGCTGGCGCGGGTGCCCGGCTCCCAGGCCCACGACGAGATCGTGCCCACCGACGAGGGCGTCCGTCGGGCTTCCGGCCGCTCCGGCGGCACCGAGGGCGGCCTGTCCACCGGTGAACTGCTGCGGGTGCGGGCCGCGATGAAGCCGATCGCGACGGTCCCGCGGGCGCTGCGGACGGTGGACGTCTCCACCGGCGAGCCCGCGCAGGCCCACCACCAGCGCTCCGACGTGTGCGCGGTGCCCGCGGCCGGCATCGTCGCCGAGGCGATGGTGGCGCTGGTGCTGGCCGACGCGGTGGCGGAGAAGTTCGGCGGCGACAGCGTCGCCGAGACCCGCCGCAACGTGCAGGCGTACCTCGACCACCTGCACATCCGATGAGCGCGCCGGTGGTGGTTCTCGTCGGGCCGATGGGCGTGGGCAAGTCCACGGTCGGGCGGATGCTGGCCGAGCGGCTCGGCACCGGCTACCGGGACACGGACGACGACATCGTCGCCGCCGAGGGGCGGAGCATCTCCGACATCTTCGTCGACGAGGGCGAGCCGTACTTCCGGGCGCGGGAGAAGGAGGCCGTCGCCCGGGCGCTCGCGGACTTCGACGGCGTGCTGTCCCTGGGCGGCGGGGCGATCCTCGACGCGGACACCCGCAGGCTGCTGGCCGGGCACCGCGTGGTCTACCTGTCCATGGACGTGGAGGAGGCGGTCAGGCGCACCGGGTTGAACGTCGCCCGTCCGCTGCTCGCGGTCAACCCGCGCAAACAGTGGCGGGAGCTGATGGAGGCACGCCGCCACCTGTACGAGGAGGTCGCCACCGCCCAGGTGGCCACCGACGGCCGCACCCCCGAGGAAGTCACCGAAGCCGTCCTGGACGCAGTGGAGTTGAAGCAGGCATGAGCGAGGAAGTCACCCGGATCCACGTCGGCGGCACCGCGGGCACCGACCCCTACGACGTGCTCGTCGGGCAGCGGCTCCTCGGCGAACTGCCCGGCCTGATCGGCGACCGGGCCAAGCGGGTCGCCGTGATCCACCCCGAGGCGCTGACGGAGACCGGCGAGGCGCTGCGCACCGACCTGGCCGAACAGGGGTACGAGGCGATCGCCATCCAGGTCCCCAATGCGGAGGAGGCCAAGACCGCCGAGGTCGCCGCCTACTGCTGGAAGGCGCTCGGCCAGTCCGGCTTCACCCGCTCCGACGTCGTCGTCGGCGTCGGCGGCGGCGCCACCACGGACCTGGCCGGTTTCGTGGCCGCCACCTGGCTGCGCGGCGTGCGCTGGGTCGCCGTCCCCACGACCGTGCTGGGCATGGTGGACGCCGCCGTGGGCGGCAAGACCGGCATCAACACCGCCGAGGGCAAGAACCTGGTGGGCGCGTTCCACCCGCCCGCGGGCGTGCTGTGCGACCTCGCCGCGCTGGAGTCCCTGCCGGTCCACGACTACGTCTCCGGCCTGGCCGAGGTCATCAAGGCCGGCTTCATCGCCGACCCGGTGATCCTCGACCTGATCGAGTCCGACCCCGAGGCCGCGCGCACCCCCGCCGGACCGCACACCGCCGAGCTGATCGAGCGCTCGATCCGGGTGAAGGCGGACGTGGTCTCCGCGGACCTGAAGGAGTCGGGCCTGCGCGAGATCCTCAACTACGGCCACACCCTCGGCCACGCCATCGAGAAGAACGAGCGCTACACCTGGCGGCACGGCGCCGCGGTCGCCGTCGGCATGCACTTCGCGGCCGAACTGGGCCGGCTCGCGGGCCGCCTGGACGACGCCACGGCCGACCGTCACCGCACCGTCCTCGAAGCGGTGGGGCTGCCCCTGCACTACCGCTACGACCAGTGGCCCAAGCTGCTGGAGACGATGAAGGTCGACAAGAAGTCCCGCGGCGACCTGCTGCGCTTCGTCGTCCTGGACGGCCTGGCCAAGCCCACCGTCCTGGAGGGCCCGGACCCGGCCGTGCTGCTCGCCGCCTACGGCGAGGTGGGCCGCTAGCCCACGCCGCGCCGCCCGTTCGACCCGCGTGCGCCCACCGGGCGCCGAAGGCATGTCAGCACCGGTGCGTTTTCCGGCGGTTGCGCCGGTTTGCGGTCGGTTCGCCTGCGCGGAAGGGCCCTGGGGACCGTCCCCGGCCGTTTCACCATCCCGCGGCCGGGGACGGTACCGTTCGAATGGCAGCGGGGATCGGGCCCGCTGCCAGCGCCCCTTGCCTTGTACGAGACGGAGTGGCACCGGATGCAGCACGCAGTGGGTTCTCCGCTGCCGCCGCCCCATCAGCCGGGGCACGGACCAGCCGCCGGCTGGCCGCCGGCCGCGCACCACCCGGGTCCGCACCCTCCCGGTGCGGCGCACCCTGCCCCGCACGACGGCACGGGCCCGGCGCCCGCGCCGCACCCGCCCGGCGCGCCGGCGGGCCACCAGCCGCCCCCGCCGCCCATGCCTCCCGCTCCGCCGCCGGGCCACCCGGCACCGCCCATACCCCCGGCGCCGCAGCCGACCGGCGTTCACCCGGCCCCGGACGCCACCGGCCACCTGCGCCTTCCGGCGGCCGGCCCGGTCACCGCGCCCAGCGCGCCGCCCACCCGGTCCGCTCCCGACCCGACCACCACCACGCTCGCCGTGCTGCTGATCGGCCCGGCGGGCGCCGGCAAGACCAGCGTGGCCAGGCACTGGGCCGAACACCGCCCGGTCCCCACCGCGCACATCAGCCTCGACGACGTCCGCGAGTGGGTCCGCTCGGGCTTCGCCGATCCGCAGGCCGGGTGGAACGACGACTCCGAGACCCAGTACCGCCTCGCCCGCCGCACCTGCGGCTTCGCGGCCCGCAACTTCCTCGCCAACGGCATCTCCTGCATCCTCGACGACGCCGTGTTCCCCGACCGTCCGGTGGTCGGCCTCGGCGGCTGGAAACGGCACGTGGGCCCCGGACTGCTGCCGGTCGTCCTGCTGCCCGGGCTGGACGTCGTCCTGGAACGCAACGCCGAGCGCACCGGCAACCGCCGGCTGGCCGACGAGGAGGTCGCCCGCATCCACGGCCGCATGGCCGGCTGGTACGGGTCGGGTCTGCCCATCATCGACAACTCCCAGCTGGACATCCCCACCACCGCGCGGCTCCTCGACGAGGTCCTGGCCCGCGCCATCGCCAGCCCTCCGAGCTGGTAGGCGCGCCGTCCTGCGGGCGCACCGGCGGGCCGCGCACCCCGCGCACCGGTCCGCTGCGCACGGCCGGCCGGACGCGGCGGGCGGGCACCCCGCCGGGGCACCCCCACTCGGCCTCTCCCGAACGGCGACATCGGGCCGTCGCCCTTACGCTCGGTTCATGTCAGAGGTCTACGCGGTCCGCCGCACCCGGCTCAGGGAGCGCTGCACTGCGGGTGGCAGCGCGGCGGCGCTGGTGACGCGACCCGTGAACGTGCGGTACCTCGCGGGGGCCGCCCCGCAGGGTGCCGTCCTGCTCCTCGGCAAACGCGAGGACCTGCTGGTGTGCCGCGTCGCGCCGGACGACCGGCCCCACGAGGGCCGTCCGGACGAGGCCCTGCGGGTGCATGTGCTGCCCCAGCCCTCCGGCGACCCGGCCGTCGCCGCGGCCGGCCTCGCCCAGGCCCAGGGTGCCGACTCGCTCGCCGTGGAGGAGCACCATCTCACCGTGGCCCGCCACCGGGCCCTCGCCTCGGTGGCGCCCCGGCTCCGCCTGACCGACCTGGGCACCGCGGTGGAACAGCTCAGGGTCGTCAAGGACGAGGAGGAGATCTCCTGCCTCAGGATCGGCGCCGAGATCGCCGACCAGGCCCTCGGCGAGCTGCTGGAGTCGATCCTCGTCGGCCGCACCGAGCGGCATCTCGCCCTGGAGCTGGAGCGTCGGCTGATCGACCACGGCGCCGACGGTCCCGCCTTCCCGACCTCGGTCGCCACCGGTCCGAACTCCGGCCGCCGCGGCCACCGGCCCACCGACCGCCGGGTGGAGGAGGGCGACTTCCTCACGGTCTGCCTGGGCGCCGCCTACCGCGGCTACCGCTGCGAGATCGGCCGCACCTTCGTGATCGGTACCTCGCCCGCGGACTGGCAGATCCAGCTGTACGATCTGGTCTTCGCCGCCCAGCGGGCCGGCCGCGAGGCGCTGGCGCCGGGCGCCGCCTGCCGGGACGTGGACCGTGCCGCGCGGCAGGTGCTGGACTCGGCGGGGCACGGAGAGCATCTGCAGCCGCTCACCGGCCACGGGGTCGGACTCGAAATCCACGAGGACCCGCAACTGGCCCCCGCGGCCATGGGTAAACTGGACGCTTGCGTGCCGGTCACCGTCGAACCGGGGGTCCACCTCCCGGGGCGGGGTGGTGTCCGGATCGATGACACGCTCGTCGTGCGCCCCGAGGCGGACGGCGGACCCGAGCTACTCACCATCACGACCAAGGAGCTGCTCGCCCTCTAGGCAGGTGCGTGCCCCGGGGTCGTCCACGTAAGTCCAGGAGATTGAAGCAACCGTGGCTTCCACGAACGACCTCAAGAACGGCATGGTGCTCAAGCTCGAAGGCGGCCAGCTGTGGTCCGTCGTCGAGTTCCAGCACGTCAAGCCCGGCAAGGGCCCGGCCTTCGTGCGCACCAAGCTGAAGAACGTGCTGTCCGGCAAGATCGTCGACAAGACCTTCAACGCCGGCGTCAAGGTCGAGACGGCCACCGTCGACAAGCGCGACATGCAGTTCTCCTACATGGACGGCGACTACTTCGTCTTCATGGACATGGAGACGTTCGACCAGCTCCACGTGGACCGCAAGGTCGTCGGCGACGCCGCCAACTTCCTGGTCGAGGGCTTCGAGGCCACCGTGGCCCAGCACGAGGGCGAGGTGCTCTTCGTCGAGCTGCCCGCCGCCGTGGAACTGACCGTCGCCGAGACCGAGCCGGGCGTCCAGGGCGACCGCTCCACCGGTGGCACCAAGCCCGCCACGCTGGAGACCGGCCACCAGATCCAGGTCCCGCTGTTCATCACCACCGGTGAGAAGATCAAGGTCGACACCCGCACGAGCGACTACCTCGGCCGGGTGAACAGCTGACCGTGGCTGCCCGCAACACGGCCCGTAAGCGCGCCTTCCAGATCCTCTTCGAGGGTGACCAGCGCGGTGCCGACGTCCTGACCGTGATGGCGGACTGGATGCGGCTCTCCCGCACCGACCCTCGGCAGCCGCCGGTGAGCGAGTACACGATGCAGCTGGTCGAGGGGTACGCCCAGCACGCGGCCCGCATCGACGAGCTGATCGCCCAGTACGCCGTGGGCTGGACGCTGGACCGGATGCCGGTCGTCGACCGCAACATCCTGCGCCTCGGTGCCTATGAGCTGATCTGGGTCGACGAGACCCCGGACGCCGTCGTGCTGGACGAGATGGTGCAGCTCGCCAAGGAGTTCTCCACGGACGAGTCGCCCTCCTTCGTCAACGGTCTGCTCGGCCGGCTGAAGGAGCTGAAGCCCTCACTGCGCCGGGACACCGACGCCCAGGCCTGACCCGGACCGCACCGTCCGCTCACCCGTCCCACAGAGGGGCCCGCACGCACCGCGGGCCCCTCTGTCGTGTCGGGGTCGGCCTCCTCGTCGTCCCGCTCACCGGTCACGGACAGGAACCGGGCGAGGACCGCGGGCAGGCACCGGGGGAGGACCATGGTCGGGCGCCGTGCGCGGAAGCGAGCCGCACGCAGAAGCGAGCCGGACGCAGGAGCAGGCGGAGCGAGCCACGCCGCGCAGAGTGACGCCGAGCGGAGAAACAACCGAGCGGAAAAACAGCCGGGGGCCGGACCATGGTGGTTCCGGCCCCCGGCGGCACGTTTCTGCTGATGGTGGCGGGACCTGTCGGCACCCGCGGCGAGGGTGGGCTCAGGACTCCTCGTGGGACGCCACCGCACGGCGCGCGTCCGCGTCCAGCACACCCCAGCTGATCAGCTGCTCGGTCAGCACGGAGGGCGACTGGTCGTAGATCACGGCGAGGGTGCGCAGGTCGTCCTGGCGGATCGAGAGCACCTTGCCGTTGTAGTCACCGCGCTGGGACTGGATCGTCGCGGCGTACCGCTGCAGCGGGCCCGCCTTCTCGGCCGGCACGGTGGCCAGCCGCTCCAGGTCCAGGACCAGTTTCGGCGGCGGCTCGGCGGCGCCGCCCGGGGTGCTGCCCGGAAGCAGCTCCTGCACGGGAACCCCGTAGAAATCGGCCAGCTCGGCGAGGCGCTGCACGGTCACGGCCCGGTCGCCACGCTCGTAGGAACCGACCACCACCGCCTTCCAGCGTCCCTGGCTCTTCTCCTCGACACCGTGGAGGGAAAGGCCCTGCTGGGTGCGGATCGCCCGGAGCTTGGCCCCGAGCTGTTTGGCGTATTCGCTGGACATATAGCTCCCCGGCACTGTGTCGACGCGGGACTGGCTTTCGGGTTCCAGACCGCGCGGCTGGTAACTCACTGTGAGGTTACGCAGCGTTACACTGCCGCGTCAAGCCGGATGGTCCGGACCGCCTCATCCGTGGTACCGCCGCCTCGCTGCGCCACTGGAGTGACGGAGCGCGTCCAGGGGAGCGACAGGGGCTGAGGAGGGGGCCGCCCGGGTGCGGGTGCGCCACCTGGTACCGTGGGCGGCGCATTGACGACGTCCTTTAAGGTCCGTCCCGTGAGGCGGAGAAGGAGGTCCGTTTCGTATGGACACGCACGCGGACACGTCCGCTGCCCGGCCCGTTCTCGAAGGCCCCGACATCCAGCGGGTGCTCACCCGCATCGCCCACGAGATCGTCGAGCGCGCCAAGGGCGCCGACGACGTGGTGCTGCTCGGCATCCCCACCCGGGGCGTCCACCTCGCCCGCCGGCTGGCCGCCAAGCTGGAACAGATCACCGAACGCCCGGTCCCCGCCGGCTCCCTCGACATCACCATGTACCGCGACGACCTGCGTCTGCAGCCGCCGCGGGCCCTGGCGCGCACCGAGATCCCCGGGGACGGCATCGACGGCCGGCTCGTCGTCCTGGTCGACGACGTGCTCTTCTCCGGCCGCACCATCCGCGCCGCCCTCGACGCCCTGAACGACATCGGACGCCCCCGCGCGGTCCAGCTCGCGGTCCTGGTCGACCGCGGCCACCGCGAACTGCCGATCCGCGCCGACTACGTCGGCAAGAACCTCCCGACGTCGCTGCGGGAGACGGTCAAGGTCCAGCTCGCCGAGGAGGACGGCCGCGACAGCGTGCTGCTCGGCGCCAAGCCGGCCGCCCAGGGCTCACGCCTGCACTGACCCCTGCGCGCGTCCGGCCCGTCCGCACGCACCCGCACCCACCCGCACGCAGGTCCGGCATGCCCTCGCCTGCCCTGAATCTCCCCTTCATGAACTTCGTCACGGAGCCCGACAGATGCAGCGCCATCTCATCTCGGCCGCCGATCTCACCCGCGACGACGCCGTCCTGATCCTCGACACCGCCGAGGAGATGGCCCGCGTCGCGGACCGGCCGATCAAGAAACTGCCCACCCTGCGCGGCCGCACCGTCGTGAACCTCTTCTTCGAGGACTCCACCCGGACCCGGATCTCCTTCGAGGCCGCCGAGAAGCGGCTGTCGGCCGACGTCATCAACTTCAGCGCCAAGGGCTCCAGCGTCTCCAAGGGCGAGTCGCTCAAGGACACCGCCCAGACCCTGGAGGCCATGGGCGTCGACGCCGTCGTCATCCGGCACAGCGCCTCGGGGGCTCCGTACCGGCTGGCCACCTCCGGGTGGATCGACGCCGTGGTCATCAACGCCGGCGACGGCACCCACCAGCACCCCACCCAGGCCCTGCTGGACGCCTTCACCCTGCGCCGCCGGCTGATCGGCCCCGACGCCGGATACGGCCAGGACCTGTCCGGCAAGCGCGTCACCATCGTCGGCGACGTCCTGCACAGCCGCGTCGCCCGCTCCAACGTCGACCTGCTGCACACCCTCGGCGCCGAGGTCACCCTGGTCGCCCCGCCCACCCTGCTGCCGGTCGGCGTGGAGAGCTGGCCCTGCGAGGTGTCCTACGACCTGGACGCCGCGCTGCCCAAGTGCGACGCGGTGATGATGCTCCGCGTCCAGCGGGAACGCATGAACGCCGCGTTCTTCCCCACCGAGCGCGAGTACTCCCGCCGCTACGGCCTGGACGCCCAGCGCATGGCCCGGCTGCCCGAGCACGCCCTGGTGATGCACCCCGGCCCGATGGTCCGCGGCATGGAGATCACCGCCGAGGTCGCCGACTCCGGCCGCTGCACCGCCGTCGAACAGGTCGCCAACGGCGTCTCCATCCGCATGGCCGTGCTGTACCTGCTGCTCGGCGGCATGGAGCCCGCCGTCACCCACTCTCGGAGCGAGGAGAAGTAACCCAGATGAGCAAGATCCTGATCCGTGGCGCGAAGGTGCTCGGCGGCGAGCCGCAGGACGTGCTCATCGACGGCGAGACCATCGCCGAGGTGGGCCGCGGCCTGAGCGCCGAGGGCGCCGAGGTCGTCGAGGCCGACGGCAAGGTGCTCCTGCCGGGCCTGGTGGACCTGCACACCCATCTGCGCGAGCCGGGCCGCGAGGACTCCGAGACCGTCCTGACCGGCACCCGCGCGGCCGCCGCCGGCGGCTACACCGCCGTGTTCGCCATGGCCAACACCTTCCCCGTCGCCGACACCGCCGGCGTCGTCGAGCAGGTCTGGCGGCTCGGCCGCGAGCACGGCTACTGCGACGTGCGGCCCGTCGGCGCCGTCACCGTCGGCCTGGAGGGCAAGCAGCTCGCCGAGCTGGGCGCCATGCACGACTCCGCGGCCGGCGTGACCGTCTTCTCCGACGACGGCACATGCGTCCACGACGCGGTGATCATGCGGCGCGCCCTGGAGTACGTCAAAGCCTTCGACGGCGTCGTCGCCCAGCACGCCCAGGAGCCCCGCCTGACCGAGGGCGCCCAGATGAACGAGGGCGCGGTCTCCGCCGAGCTCGGTCTGGGCGGCTGGCCGGCCGTCGCCGAGGAGGCGATCATCGCCCGGGACGTGCTGCTCGCCGGGCACGTCGGCTCCCGCGTGCACATCTGCCACCTGTCGACCGCCGGCAGCGTCGAGATCGTCCGCTGGGCCAAGTCCCGCGGCATCCAGGTCACCGCCGAGGTCACCCCGCACCACCTGCTGCTCACCGACGAGCTGGTGCGCACCTACGACCCGGTCTACAAGGTCAACCCGCCGCTGCGCACCGAGCGTGACGTGCACGCCCTGCGCGAGGCGCTCGCCGACGGCACCATCGACATCGTCGCCACCGATCACGCTCCGCACCCGCAGGAGGACAAGGACTGCGAGTGGCCCGCCGCGGCCATGGGGATGGTCGGCCTGGAGACCGCACTGTCCGTGGTGCAGGAGACCATGGTGGACACCGGCCTGCTGGACTGGGCCGGCGTCGCCGACCGCATGTCCTTCGCCCCCGCGCGGATCGGACGGGCCACCGGGCACGGCCGCCCCGTCTCGGCAGGTGAGCCCGCCAACCTCACCCTGGTCGACACGGCATACCGTGGCCCGGTGGACCCCGCGCGCTTCGCCTCGCGCAGCCGCAACACCCCCTACGAGGGACGCGAGCTGCCGGGTCGTGTCACCCACACGTGGCTGCGGGGCAAGGCCACCCTCGTCGACGGGAAGCTCACGTGACATCTGTATCCCCGTACGCAGCCGGGCTCGCGACCACGCTCGCCGCCCAGGAGAAGTCGGCGCCCGTGACCGACTGGGCCGCCCGCATCGGCTGGCTCGTGGGCCTCGCCCTCTTCGTCGCCCTCGTCTACTGGCTGATGCGCGAGGGCTGGAAATGGCGCGGCACCCTCCAGAGCGACCTGCCCGAGCTGCCCCAGGCACCCGAAGAGCCCGGCCCGGCCCGCCTGGCGATGACCGGCCGCTACCACGGCTCCACCACCGCCGGCCAGTGGCTGGACCGCATCGTGGCCCACGGCCTGGGCACCCGGAGCCGCGTCGAGCTGACCCTCACGGACGCGGGCCTGGACGTCGTGCGCCCCGGCGCGACCGACTTCTTCGTCCCCGCCGCGCAGCTGCGCGGGGCCCGGCTCGACAAGGCCATCGCCGGCAAGGTCCTCACCGAGGGCGGCCTGCTGGTCGTCACCTGGGAACACGGCGGGAAGCTGCTCGACTCCGGCTTCCGCTCCGACCGGGCCGAGGAGCACACCGCCTGGGTGAAGGCCCTGAACTCCATGACCGACACACAGCGCGACACGCACAGCAAGGAAGGCGCCGAACGATGACCACCGCGACCAGGGGAGCTGCACGGACTCCCGCCGTACTCGTCCTGGAGGACGGCCGGATCTTCCGGGGCCGCGCCTACGGGGCCGTGGGGGAGACGTTCGGCGAGGCCGTGTTCTCCACCGGCATGACCGGCTACCAGGAGACCCTCACCGACCCCTCCTACCACCGCCAGGTCGTCGTGATGACGGCCCCGCACATCGGCAACACCGGTGTCAACGACGAGGACCCCGAGTCGCGGCGCATCTGGGTCGCCGGCTTCGTCGTCCGCGACCCCGCCCGCGTGCCCTCCAGCTGGCGTGCCAAGCGCACCCTCGACGAGGAGCTCGCCGCCCAGGGCGTCGTCGGCATCAGCGGCATCGACACCCGCGCCCTCACCCGCCACCTGCGCGAACGCGGCGCGATGCGGGTCGGCATCTTCTCCGGCGACGCCGTCCGCGACGACGCCACGCTGCTCGCGCGGGTCGCCGAGGCCCCCGGGATGCTCGGCGCCGACCTGTCCGCCGAGGTCGCCACCGATGTGCCGTACGTCGTTCCGGCGATCGGCGAGAAGAAGTTCACCGTCGCCGCCGTCGACCTCGGCATCAAGGGCATGACCCCGCACCGCATGGCCGAGCGCGGCATCCAGGTGCACGTCCTGCCCGCCGACGCCACCCTGGAGGACGTCTACTCCGTCCGGCCCGACGGCGTCTTCTTCTCCAACGGTCCCGGCGACCCGGCCACCGCCGACCACGCCGTGTCCGTGATGCGGGGCGTCCTGGAGCGCGGCACGCCGCTGTTCGGCATCTGCTTCGGCAACCAGATCCTCGGCCGCGCCCTCGGTTTCGGCACCTACAAGCTGAAGTACGGCCACCGCGGCATCAACCAGCCCGTGCAGGACCGCACGACCGGCAAGGTCGAGGTCACCGCGCACAACCACGGCTTCGCCGTGGACGCCCCGACCGACCGGATCTCCGACACCCCCTACGGCCGGGTCGAGGTCAGCCACGTCTGCCTCAACGACAACGTGGTGGAGGGCCTCCGGCTGCTCGACAAGCCGGCCTTCAGCGTCCAGTACCACCCCGAAGCGGCCGCCGGCCCGCACGACGCCGCCTACCTGTTCGACCGCTTCGTCTCCCTGATGGAGGGCCAGCGTGCCTAAGCGCACCGATATCCAGTCCGTCCTGGTCATCGGCTCCGGCCCGATCGTCATCGGCCAGGCCGCCGAGTTCGACTACTCCGGCACCCAGGCGTGCCGGGTGCTGAAGGCCGAGGGCCTGCGGGTCGTGCTCGTGAACTCCAACCCGGCGACGATCATGACCGACCCGGAGATCGCCGACGCCACCTATGTCGAGCCGATCACGCCCGAGTTCGTCGAGAAGATCATCGCCAAGGAGCGCCCCGACGCCCTCCTGCCCACCCTGGGCGGCCAGACGGCCCTGAACACCGCCATCACGCTGTACGAGAGCGGCGTGCTGGACAAGTACGGCGTCGAGCTGATCGGCGCCAACGTCGAGGCCATCCACAAGGGCGAGGACCGCGACCGGTTCAAGGAGGTCGTGGAGCGGGTGCGGCAGAAGACCGGGCACGGAGAATCCGCCCGGTCGGTGATCTGCCACTCCATGGAGGAGGTCCTGGCCGGCGTCGAGCAGCTCGGCGGCTACCCGGTCGTCGTGCGCCCGTCCTTCACCATGGGCGGTGCCGGCTCCGGCTTCGCCCACGACGAGGAGGAGCTGCGCCGCATCGCGGGCACCGGCCTCGCCCTGTCCCCGACCACCGAGGTACTCCTGGAGGAGTCCATCCTCGGCTGGAAGGAGTACGAGCTGGAGCTGATGCGCGACAGCAACGACAACGTCGTGGTCGTCTGCTCCATCGAGAACCTGGACCCGATGGGCGTGCACACCGGTGACTCGATCACGGTGGCCCCGGCGATGACGCTCACCGACCGCGAGTACCAGATCCTGCGCGACATCGGCATCGCGGTGATCCGCGAGGTCGGTGTCGACACCGGCGGCTGCAACATCCAGTTCGCGGTCAACCCGGTCGACGGCCGGATCATCGTCATCGAGATGAACCCGCGGGTCTCCCGCTCCTCCGCGCTCGCCTCGAAGGCGACCGGCTTCCCCATCGCCAAGATCGCCGCCAAGCTGGCCGTCGGCTACACCCTGGACGAGATCCCCAACGACATCACCCGGGAGACCCCGGCCTCCTTCGAGCCGACCCTGGACTACGTCGTCGTCAAGGCGCCGCGGTTCGCGTTCGAGAAGTTCCCGCAGGCCGACTCCACGCTGACCACCACCATGAAGTCGGTCGGCGAGGCCATGGCCATCGGCCGGAACTTCACCGAGGCCCTGCAGAAGGCGCTGCGCTCGCTGGAGAAGAAGGGCAGCCAGTTCACCTTCACCGGGGACCCCGGCGACAAGGCCACGCTGCTGCGCGAGGCCGCCCGGCCCACCGACGGCCGCATCAACACCGTCATGCAGGCCCTGCGGGCGGGAGCGAGTCCCGAGGAGATCTTCGAGGCGACGAAGATCGATCCGTGGTTCGTGGACCAGCTGCTGCTGATCAAGGAGATCGCCGACGAGCTGGCCGAGGCGCCCGAGCTGACCGCGGACCTGCTCGCCGAGGCCAAGCGGCACGGCTTTTCCGACCAGCAGATCGGCGAGATCCGCGGGCTGCGCGAGGACGTCGTCCGCGAAGTGCGGCACGCGCTCGGCATCCGCCCGGTCTACAAGACGGTGGACACCTGCGCCGCCGAGTTCGCCGCGAAGACGCCGTACCTGTACTCCTCCTACGACGAGGAGACCGAGGTCGCGCCGCGGGAGAAGCCGGCCGTGATCATCCTGGGCTCCGGGCCCAACCGCATCGGCCAGGGCATCGAGTTCGACTACTCCTGCGTCCACGCCTCCTTCGCGCTGTCCGACGCCGGCTACGAGACCGTCATGGTCAACTGCAACCCGGAGACCGTCTCCACCGACTACGACACCTCCGACCGGCTCTACTTCGAGCCGCTCACCCTGGAGGACGTGCTGGAGATCGTCCACGCCGAGCGGCAGGCCGGCCCGATCGCCGGGGTGATCGTCCAGCTGGGCGGGCAGACCCCGCTGGGCCTGGCCCAGGCGCTGAAGGACGAGGGCGTGCCGATCGTCGGCACCCCGCCGGAGGCCATCCACGCCGCCGAGGACCGTGGCGCCTTCGGCCGCGTGCTCGCCGAGGCGGGCCTGCCCGCCCCGAAGCACGGCACGGCCACCACCTTCGCGGAGGCGAAGACCATCGCCGACGAGATCGGCTACCCGGTCCTGGTCCGCCCGTCCTACGTGCTCGGCGGCCGCGGCATGGAGATCGTCTACGACGAGGCCCGCCTGGAGGCGTACATCGCCGAGTCGACCGAGATCGGCCCCAGCCGGCCGGTCCTCGTCGACCGCTTCCTCGACGACGCGATCGAGATCGACGTCGACGCCCTCTACGACGGCGAGGAGCTGTACCTCGGCGGCGTCATGGAGCACATCGAGGAGGCCGGCATCCACTCCGGCGACTCGGCGTGCGCCCTGCCCCCGATCACCCTGGGCGGCCACGACATCAAGCGGCTGCGCGCCTCCACCGAGGCCATCGCCAAGGGCGTCGGCGTCCGCGGCCTGATCAACATCCAGTTCGCGCTCGCCGGCGACATCCTCTACGTCCTGGAGGCCAACCCGCGCGCCTCCCGCACCGTCCCCTTCACCTCGAAGGCGACCGCGGTGCCCCTGGCGAAGGCCGCCGCCCGGATCTCCCTGGGCGCCACCATCGCCCAGCTGCGCGAGGAGGGCCTGCTGCCCAAGAGGGGCGACGGCGGCACCATCCCGCTGGACGCGCCGATCTCCGTCAAGGAGGCCGTCATGCCGTGGTCGCGGTTCCGCGACATCCACGGCCGCGGCGTCGACACCGTCCTCGGCCCGGAGATGCGCTCCACCGGCGAGGTCATGGGCATCGACTCCGTCTTCGGCACCGCCTACGCCAAGTCGCAGGCCGGCGCCTACGGCCCGCTGCCCACCAAGGGCCGCGCGTTCATCTCGGTCGCCAACCGCGACAAGCGGGCGATGATCTTCCCCGCCCGTGAGCTGGTCGCCCACGGCTTCGAGCTGCTCGCCACCTCCGGCACCGCCGAGGTCCTCAAGCGCAACGGCATCAAGGCCACCGTGGTGCGCAAGCAGTTCGAGGGCACCGGACCGAACGGCGAGAAGACCATCGTCCAGCTCATCCACGACGGCGAGGTCGACCTCATCGTCAACACCCCCTACGGCACCGGCGGCCGCCTCGACGGCTACGAGATCCGCACCGCCGCCGTGGCACGCTCCGTGCCCTGCCTGACCACGGTCCAGGCGCTCGCCGCCGCCGTCCAGGGCATCGACGCCCTCAACCACGGCGACGTGGGGGTCCGCTCCCTGCAGGAACACGCCGAGTTCCTGACCGCGGCCCGCGACTAGCACCCGACGAGGGGGACACCACGAGCGGTGTCCCCCTCGCCATGAGGACCCCGAGGACTGACTCACCCGAGATGTACGCACTCTTCTTCCGTCTGGTCTTCCGGCGGATGGACCCCGAACGGGCCCACCACCTCGCCGTCGGCTGGATCCGCCTGGCCGCCCGCATCCCCGTCCTGCGCACCTTCCTCGCTGCCGCCCTCGCGCCCCGGTACGAGGAACTGCGCACCGAGGCCCTGGGGCTGCGCATGCACAGCCCCTTCGGGCTCGCCGCCGGCTTCGACAAGAACGCCGTCGCGATCGACGGGCTGTCGATGCTGGGCTTCGACCACGTCGAGATCGGCACCGTCACCGGCGAGCCGCAGCCCGGCAACCCGCGCAAGCGCCTGTTCCGGCTCGTCCCGGACCGCGCGCTGATCAACCGCATGGGCTTCAACAACGACGGCTCGCTGGCCGTCGCCGCCCGCCTGGCCTCCCGCACCCCGGTGTTCCGGACCGTCGTCGGCGTCAACATCGGCAAGACCAAGGTCGTCCCCGAGGAGGAGGCCGTCGCCGACTACGTGAAGTCCGCCGAGCGCCTCGCGCCTCACGCCGACTACCTGGTCGTCAACGTCTCCTCCCCGAACACCCCCGGCCTGCGCAACCTCCAGGCCACCGAGGCGCTTCGCCCGCTGCTCACCGCCGTGCGCGAGGCCGCCGACCGGGTCGTGCCCGGCCGTCGCGTCCCGCTGCTCGTCAAGATCGCCCCCGACCTCGCCGACGAGGACGTGGACGCGGTCGCCGACCTGGCCGTGGAACTCGGCCTGGACGGCATCATCGCCACCAACACCACCATCGCCCGCGAGGGACTCGGCCTGCGGTCGGCGCCCGCCCTGGTGAAGGAGACCGGCGGGCTGTCCGGCGCCCCGCTCAAGGAACGCTCTTCGGAGGTCCTGCGCCGCCTGTACGCCCGTGTGGGCGACCGCGTCACCCTGATCGGCGTGGGCGGCATCGAGACCGCCGAGGACGCCTGGCAGCGCATCCTGGCCGGTGCCACCCTCGTCCAGGGCTACAGCGCCTTCATCTACCAGGGACCCTTCTGGGCCCGCAGCATCCACAAGGGGCTCGCCGCGCGCCTGCGCACCAGCCCGTACGCCACGCTCGCCGACGCGGTCGGCGCCGATGTGAGGAACACGCACGCATGAGCCGACCGGAGCCCTTCGGCGCCCGGCTGCGCCGCGCCATGGACGAGCGCGGGCCGCTGTGCGTCGGCATCGACCCGCACGCCGCCCTGCTCGCCGAGTGGGGCCTGAACGACGACGCGGACGGCCTGGAGCGCTTCAGCCGCACCGTCGTGGAGGCGGTGGCCGACCGGGTCGCCGTCCTCAAACCGCAGAGCGCCTTCTTCGAGCGGTTCGGCTCCCGGGGCGTGGCCGTGCTGGAGCGGACCGTGCGCGAGGCGCGTGCGGCCGGCGCCCTGGTGGTCATGGACGCCAAGCGCGGCGACATCGGCTCCACCATGGCCGCCTACGCCGCGTCCTACCTGCACCGCGACGCGCCGCTGTTCTCCGACGCGCTGACCGTCTCGCCCTACCTCGGCTACGGCTCGCTCGAGCCCGCCGTGGAGCTGGCGCGGGAGCACGGCGCGGGCCTGTTCGTGCTGGCGCTGACCTCCAACCCGGAGGGCGCCGAGGTGCAGCACGCCGTGCGCCCCGACGGCCGCACCGTCGGCGCGACCGTCCTCGCCCACCTGGCCGCCGAGAACGCCGGTGAGCAGCCGCTCGGCTCCTTCGGCGCCGTGGTGGGGGCCACCCTCGGCGACCTGTCCTCCTACGACCTGGACATGGGCGGGCCGCTGCTCGCGCCCGGGATCGGCGCCCAGGGCGCCCGGGCGGCGGACCTGCCGGCGGTCTTCGGCGCCGCGGTGCGCAACGTCGTGCCGAACGTCAGCCGGGGTGTTCTTCGTCACGGTCCCGACGTCGCCGGGCTGCGGGACGCGGCCGCGCGGTACGCGGACGAGATCCGTGCGGCCGTGGGGTCCGGCTGAGCCTTCCGTGGCGGTCCGAGGCGCTCCGGAGTCCGGACACCATTTCAAATACAGGGTGATATGTCCCGAATGTCCGTCCGTGACTGAGGCTGACCAGGACTTTTCCGCTGTTCTCGCTGACTCCGGCGCCCTCGACCGCTAGTCTCCGTCGAGTGGGGACGCCTCCCAGGCCCTGCAAGCCGTGGGGGAGGACGGGCGAGCGTGTTGCTCGTGGCTCCCCAGGTGTGGGGCTACTAGGTTCCTCACCGGTCCGTATCCGACAGTTCGACATCCGAGGTGACGTAGGCGTGGCTCTTCCGCCCCTTACCCCTGAACAGCGCGCAGCCGCGCTCGAAAAGGCCGCCGCGGCTCGCCGGGAGCGGGCCGAGGTCAAGAATCGACTCAAGCACTCCGGCGCCTCCCTGCACGAGGTCATCAAGCAGGGCCAGGAGAACGACGTCATCGGCAAGATGAAGGTGTCCGCCCTTCTCGAGTCCCTGCCGGGCGTGGGCAAGGTCCGCGCCAAGCAGATCATGGAGCGGCTCGGCATCTCCGAGAGCCGTCGTGTGCGCGGCCTCGGCTCCAACCAGATCGCTTCCCTGGAGCGCGAGTTCGGCGGCACCGGTTCCTGAGTCGGGCCGGCCGCTCGGCCCGCCCTCCGGGCGGACGACGCGCCGTTCCCGGCCTGACCCGAGGGTGCCCGGACCTCGAGTGCCGGGCACCCCGGGATTGCTGGAATAATCGCTGCATGGCTGGAACACCCCGGGGGGCGTCCCCCGTGCCCCCGGACGCACGTCCGCGACTGACCGTGCTCTCCGGCCCCTCAGGGGTCGGCAAGAGCACGGTCGTCGCCCACATGCGCAAGGAACACCCCGAGGTCTGGCTCTCGGTGTCCGCGACGACCCGCAAGCCCCGCCCCGGCGAGGAGCACGGCGTCCACTACTTCTTCGTCACCGACGAGGAGATGGACAAGATGATCGCCAACGGGGAGCTGCTGGAGTGGGCCGAGTTCGCCGGCAACCGCTACGGCACCCCGCGAGCGGCCGTCCTGGAACACCTCGAGGCCGGCGTGCCGGTGCTGCTGGAGATCGACCTCCAGGGCGCTCGCCAGGTGCGCGAGACGATGCCGGAGAGCCGGCTCGTCTTCCTGGCCCCGCCGTCCTGGGACGAGCTGGTCCGCCGGCTCACCGGGCGGGGGACCGAGCCTCCCGAGGTCATCGAACGGCGGCTGGAGGCGGCCCGCACCGAGCTGGCGGCCGAACCCGAGTTCGACCAGACCCTGGTCAACACCTCCGTCGAGGACGTGGCGCGTGAGCTGCTAGCCTTGATGGGTGTTGCGTGATCGTGACGGTCGCCGTGACGGCCCCGCCGACCACACCGACTGATTTTTTCCCATCCATCGGAAGGTAGAGCGTGTCCTCTTCCATCTCCGCGCCCGAGGGCATCATCAACCCGCCGATCGACGAGCTTCTCGAGGCCACCGACTCGAAGTACAGCCTCGTGATCTACGCGGCCAAGCGCGCCCGTCAGATCAACGCGTACTACTCGCAGCTCGGCGAGGGCCTCCTGGAGTACGTCGGTCCGCTCGTCGACACCCACGTCCACGAGAAGCCGCTGTCCATCGCCCTGCGTGAGATCAACGCCGGTCTGCTGACCTCCGAGTCCGTCGAGGGCTCCGGCCAGTGAGCCGCTGAGGACGCATCGGCCCGCCCGAGGCGTCCCGAGCCGGTCGTACCGGCAGACCGCTACAAGGTTCCATCCACAGGCCCGGCATCACGACTGCCGGGCCTGTGGTGTGTCATAGAAGACGTGCGCCGCACCGGGCGCACCCGGGCCGCATCGGGGAGTGACGGTGGACAAGCCGAAGGTCGTTCTGGGAGTGAGCGGCGGCATCGCCGCGTACAAGGCGTGCGAGCTGCTGCGCCGGCTGACCGAGTCCGGGCACGACGTACGGGTCGTCCCGACGGCCTCCGCGCTGCACTTCGTCGGCGCCGCCACCTGGTCCGCCCTGTCCGGCCACCCCGTGGCCACCGAGGTCTGGGACGGCGTCCACGAGGTGCCGCACGTCCGCATCGGCCAGCAGGCCGACCTGGTGGTCGTGGCTCCCGCCACGGCCGACATGCTCGCCAAGGCCGCGCACGGCCTCGCCGACGACCTGCTGACCAACACCCTGCTCACCGCCCGCTGCCCGGTGGTCTTCGCCCCGGCCATGCACACCGAGATGTGGGAGCACCCGGCGACCCAGGAGAACGTGGCGACGCTGCGCCGCCGCGGCGCCGTCGTCCTCGAACCCGCCGTCGGCCGCCTCACCGGCGCCGACAGCGGCAAGGGCCGCCTGCCCGACCCGGCCGAGATCTTCGAGGCGTGCCGCCGCGTCCTGGCCCGCGGCGTCCGCGAGCCCGACCTGGCCGGCCGGCACGTCGTGGTCAGCGCCGGCGGCACCCGGGAACCCCTCGACCCGGTCCGCTTCCTCGGCAACCGCTCCTCCGGCAAGCAGGGATACGCCCTGGCGCGCACCGCGGCGGCCCGCGGCGCCCGCGTCACCCTGGTCGCCGCCAACACCTCCCACCTGCCCGACCCGGCCGGTGTCGACGTCGTCCCGGTCGGCACGGCCGTCCAGCTGCGCGAGGCCGTGCTCAAGGCCGCCGCCGACGCCGACGCGGTGGTCATGGCCGCCGCCGTCGCCGATTTCCGGCCCGCGGCCTATGCGACCGGAAAAATCAAGAAGAAGGACGGCCAGGATCCCGAGCCCGTCGTGCTGGTGCGCAACCCGGACGTGCTGGCCGAGATATCGGCCGACCGGGCGCGGCCCGGCCAGGTGATCGTCGGCTTCGCCGCCGAGACCGACGACGTCCTGGCCAACGGCCGCGCCAAGCTCGCCCGCAAGGGCTGTGACCTGCTGGTGGTCAACGAGGTCGGGGAGCGCAAGACCTTCGGCGCCGAGGACACCGAGGCCGTCGTTCTGGCCGCCGACGGCACCGAGACCCCGGTCCCGCACGGGCCGAAGGAGGCCCTGGCCGACACCGTGTGGGACCTGGTCGCCGCCCGGCTGAGCTGAGCTCGTGCCCGGCCCGAGGATCACTCGGGCGGCTTGTTCAGAGGTGTTCATGACCGGCGGCCATCGGGCAGAATGCCCGTGCCGCAGGTCACAGAGCTCCCGAGAGGCGAGACAGGTGGGCCCGTGGCGGAAGTCGACCGATAAACTGTCCACGGTCGGCGCCGGGTGCAGCCCCGTGCCGACCGTCAATGATCAGCCAGCAGCCGCTGCAACCCCAGGGAGCGTTGTGTCCCGTCGCCTGTTCACCTCGGAGTCCGTGACCGAGGGTCACCCCGACAAGATCGCTGACCAGATCAGCGACACCATTCTCGACGCGCTTCTGCGCGAGGACCCCACTTCGCGGGTCGCTGTCGAAACGCTGATCACCACCGGCCTGGTGCACGTGGCCGGCGAGGTCACGACCAAGGCGTACGCGGACATCGCGACCCTGGTCCGCAACAAGATCCTCGAGATCGGCTACGACTCCTCCAAGAAGGGCTTCGACGGCGCCTCCTGCGGCGTGTCCGTCTCCATCGGCGCGCAGTCCCCGGACATCGCGCAGGGCGTGGACGCGGCCTACGAGGCCCGGGTCGAGGGCGACGACGACGAGCTGGACCGGCAGGGCGCCGGCGACCAGGGCCTGATGTTCGGCTACGCCTCGGACGAGACGCCCACCCTGATGCCGCTGCCGATCTTCCTGGCGCACCGGCTGGCCAAGCGCCTGTCGGACGTGCGCAAGAACGGCACCATCCCCTACCTGCGCCCGGACGGCAAGACCCAGGTCACCATCGAGTACGACGGCGACAAGGCGGTCCGCCTCGACACCGTCGTCGTCTCCTCGCAGCACGCCAGCGACATCGATCTGGACTCGCTGCTGGCCCCCGACATCCGCGAGTTCGTCGTCGAGCCCGAGCTGAAGGCCCTGGTCGACGAGGGCATCAAGCTGGACACCGACGACTACCGCCTGCTGGTCAACCCCACCGGCCGGTTCGAGATCGGCGGCCCGATGGGCGACGCGGGCCTGACCGGCCGCAAGATCATCATCGACACCTACGGCGGCATGGCCCGCCACGGCGGCGGCGCCTTCTCCGGCAAGGACCCGTCCAAGGTCGACCGCTCCGCCGCCTACGCGATGCGCTGGGTCGCCAAGAACGTGGTCGCAGCGGGCCTGGCCTCCCGCTGCGAGGTCCAGGTCGCCTACGCCATCGGCAAGGCCGAGCCGGTCGGCCTGTTCGTCGAGACCTTCGGCACCGCCAAGGTCGACCACGAGAAGATCGAGCAGGCCATCGAGGAGGTCTTCGACCTCCGTCCGGCCGCCATCATCCGCGACCTCGACCTGCTCCGCCCGATCTACGCCCAGACCGCCGCCTACGGCCACTTCGGCCGCGAGCTGCCCGACTTCACCTGGGAGCGCACCGACCGCGTGGACGCGCTGCGCAAGGCCGCGGGTCTGTAGGCAGCAGCCCGACCGAGCGTCGCCGGGCCCGGCTCCGCGGTGCGGGGCCGGGCCCGTGCCGTACCTGTTCGGTCGTCCGGTCGGTCAGGGGTGCTGGTCGCCCGGTTGCTGTGCCTCGTCGGGACCGTCGCCGCCATCGGCGGGTGCTGCGTCGGGGCCGGAGCCGTCCGGTGCGCCGTTCTCGCGTGCGAGGCGTGCGTGCCGGTGCTCCAGTGCTTCGGCCATCTCCGTCTCCCCGGCCAGCTTGACGTCTTCGGCCAGTCGTCCGATGAAGAGCGCGAAACGCGGATCGTCCTCCGTGATGCCGATGGACTCCAGCAGCTGATCCACCCGTTCGTCGGGCGTCCGCGGTGCCGCGCGGTCCTGTGCCGGCTCGCGCTCCTCCTCCGGCTCCGGGGCGGGCGGCTGCGCGGCGAGCCCCGGGACGAAGCGGCGGAAGTCCGCCGGAACGGGCTGGTCGTGCGCGGCCGAGGCCAGCTCCGCGAGCAGCCCGATGTCCGCGACGGTCTTGTCGACCTGCTCGTCGTTCTTCGCCAGCCACCACACCACCGCGCTGCCGGGGGTCTTCAGGACGTCCTCGCCCAGGTAGGCGCGCTTGTTCTGCTCGTATTTGCGCTCGTGCTCCCAGACCGCCTCGTCCTTGCGCACGGTGGCCAGCTTCGCCAGGCGCTCACGGTCCGCGTCGTCCAGCCGCAGCCGCACGTTCTCGGCCATGGCCGTCACCAGGCCGCCGGCGTCCGGCAGCATCGTCGCCAGCTCTGCGTGGAGGCGGTGCTGGACCAGTGAGCAGCGGTGCGGCTCGAAGCGTTCGGTGACCTGCCGGGCGCGTTGCAGCACCGCGTCCACCGCCAGTGCGCCGGCGTTGACGACGAGCGGGTCGGAGGCCGGATGCTGCGGCACCCAGCGGACGGTCGCCGAGAACAGGAAGTCGTAGTCGTCCCAGTGCGAGGGCAGAGCGACGTCCCGGACGACGCACTCCCACCGGTCGACCGGTGGAATGGGTCGATCCGGTTCATCCAGGAACTCCGGAGGGATGAGCGGCCGGTGGCGGCGCTCCCAGACGAGCGAGGCGGTGGTTCCGGCACCGAGGACGGCGGCTGCCACGGGCCAGGCCCACAGCGGCCACTGTGCCGCCAGGCCGACGATGAGGACGAGCAGAGCGAGGATGACCGTGACGAAGCCCGTCACGGCCCTGTGGCCGGGGTGCATGACGTGTCTCCTGCGACGATCAGATGCGTGTGCGAAGACGGCCCTGGGCGGCGTCGATCTTCTGCTGGACGAGGGGAGCCACTCGGTGCGGCAGTGCCCGCCGGTAGAGCACCGCGAGACGGACAGGCTGCTTCCGGCAGGCGCCCACGAGGATGTCGACGAGGCGCGCGCGGTCGTCGGGGGTCGCCTGGTCCGCGGCCGACAACCACGCGTGCAGCAGGCCGTGCCAGTGGGTTCCGGGCACGTGCTCGAACAGCGCGGCCCAGCAGTCCGTGAGGCTGCCGGCGACTTCCGTGCCGACGGGCAGCGTGCGGGCGGTCGGATCCGCGGACGAGAAGGCCAGGCGGTGCGGAGACGCCAGCGCGGCGAAGAGGCGGACGTCCGTCTCGCAGCGGTCGGCCAGCCCTCCTGGCAGGCGTTCCAGCATCCGGCGGTGGAGCAGGTGGTCGCCGAGGGCCAGCTCGATCAGACGGGTCTCCGCCGGGGGGCCGGCCGGCATACGACGGGCCACATGGTGCAGTCGCACCATGGCCTGCTCCGGGTGGCGCGAGGCGAGGTCTCCCGAGCACACCGCGGTCAGGACCTCGGCGAGCGCGGGCGCCGGCGAGGCGGACGTGGCCCAGGCGTACAGCTCCTTGCGCACCGCCCGGCCGTGGTCCGGGTGGAGGGCGCCGTAGGCCAGGGCATGGACGGCCGCCTTCCGGACGGAGGGATCCGCGTGACCGGCCCAGTGCCGGGCACGCTGCAGAAGATCCTCCGGGGTGTCCGCGCCGAGTACCTGTTCGGCATAGCGCTCGGCCAGCAGAACCCGGTCGTCTTCCGTGAGCGTGCGCAGGGCGACGGCCGTGCCCACCCATTCGCCCAGGTGCGCCCGCAGACCCGGCATGTTGGTCCAGAAGTACGCGCGGACCGGGACGTCGTAGTCCGTCTCGGTGAAGGCGACCCTGCCGTCCCGGCCGGCGGCCGCCCCGATCTCCTCCAGCTGCGCGGACAGGGCCTCGCGCTCCAGAAGAGGACGGTCGTCCACCGGATGGCCGACGGTCTCCAGCAGCGACTCGCAGGCCTCGTGCACCGCGTCGGCCCGGGCACCGCGGAGCATCGCCGCGGTCAGCAGCAGTGCCCTACGCCGGCCGTCCTGCAGCTTGCCCACATGGTCGGCCACGTCTTTTGGGCTCCGGTTGAGGGCTTCCAGCGCGGCTCGGCACCAGTCGGCGAACTTCTCCCGCCGTCCGGCGGCCGCCTCCTCGCGGATGAGCCGGGCCAGGTGGGCGACCTCGCGCAGGGGTGGCTGTTTCTCCAGATGGCGCTCGATGTCGTCCGGCAGATCGCGCACGTCCCGCAGTCCGGCCTGACGGAGCGCACCGAGGAGCACCAGCCGGGCGTCCGGCCGGCCGATCGCCACCCTGAGCGGGGCGAGATCCGCGTGCAGAGCACGGGCCGGCAGGCGGGCCGGCAGGACGACCGCCAGCCGGGAACCGCTGGTGCGGACCGAGGCGTGCAGACCGGGGAGGCCGTCGTGGACGACGCGCCAGGTCGCGAGGTCGGCCTCCGACAGGTCCAGCAACAGCCCCTCGGGTTCCGGGAGCGGACGTGTCGCGAGCCGGACGTTGCCCTCGTCGTCCTCGGCCAGAACCTCGCGCAGGCTGTCCCGCAGGGCCCGGTGCTCGAACAGCAGCATGCGGGCCGCGGTGCTCCGGCCGCTCCCCGGCTCACCGTCGATCAGCACGGTGCGGGACTGTTCGAGCACCTGGCGGGCCTCGGCGAAGCCGTGAGGAGGCTCGAAGCGCCGACGCAGGTCGGCGAGCAGATCGTCGGCCAGGGGCCGGGAACGGGACGCGCGATGCTCCGGACCGCTGCCGTAGTACTGGTGGATGAACTGGGGGCCGGACCCTGTGTTGTAGACGCTTCCCGGGGCCCCGTCGAACCAGTTGTGGAAGGTGCTCACCGGGCGGTCCCGTCACGCCCGCTGTCCCGGCCGCGCTCGAAGACGTGCCGGACGCCTCCGTGGTTGTCCCCCGCCACATAGGTCGCACCGTCTCCGGTCAACCGCGGGGCGTTGACGTACTGGTCGCCCGGACCGGTGTTGAAAGCGCCCGTGTTGCCCTTGTAGATCGCCCCGGCGACGTCCCCGGAGAAGTCGCGGCCCTGCACGACCGTGCCGTGCCGTCCCCCGGTCGTCGCGTTGCTCGTGTGCGGGGCGGCCTCGTGCGCCGGACGGCCCCCGCCCTGGTCGAGCACGGGAACGAGGTCGAGCAGCTCGTCCCCGATGACCGCCAGGTCCTGCGCCGAACGGTAGGGGGTGTAGCGCAGGGCCTGGAGCTCCGCCAGCCAGCCGAGTTCGGGCGGGAGCTGCTCCCGGCGCAGCCAGCGCACCGAGGGGTCACTGAGCACGGGGACGACGGGGATGCGGCACTCCCGGGCTTCCACGAGCTCCAGCCGCACCCAGTCGTCCTCCTGCCGCAGCTCGTCGGCCGTCGCCCAGCGCGGACCGATGACGGCGAGCACCACCTCGCTGCGACGCAGGCGGGTCAGCAGCTCATGGGGGTACTCCGCGCCCGCCGGGATCGACCGTCCGTCCCGGAAGACGGCATCGTCACCGAAGCGGTGGCGCAGTGCCTCGTCCAGGGTGGCGGCGAGATGGTCCCCGTCGCCGGTGCGGTAGTTGATGAAGATCTCGTACATGACAGGACTCCGCGTGAGTGGTCGGTCGATGGCGAGGGAGGCGTCGTGGACGGCGCCGGGGAGCACTCACTGCACGGTCGGATGCAGTGCGGCCGTCAGGTCGGGCGAGAGCGACGCCACGGCGGGGACGGAGCGGAAGCGTGCGAGCGTGCGCGCCAGGCGCCGCAGGTCGAGCCGGATCGTGGCCGAGTCGGCCGCGCGCACGGCGGGCAGCAGCTCGCGGGCGAGAGAGCAGGCGTGCTCCACCTCGCCGGCGCGGGCGTGGGCGAGTGCACGGCGGATGCCGTACCGGGCCCGGGTGCGCAGCGCGTGCGGCGGCAGGCGTTCGCAGCAGGCGTCGAGCAGCTCAGCCGCCTGGCGTGGACGTCCCAGATCGAGCAGACACCACCCGGTGATCATGGTGATGGGATCGTCGAGGTTGCTGGGTCCGAGCCGAGGGGTGTCCGGGTCGGGGGCTTCGGACTCCAGCAGACACCGGGCCTGTTCCAGGTGCCGCAGGCATGCGGTGTGGTCTCCCGCCAGTGCGTGTCCCTGGCCCACGTGCTGCGCGGCGAATCCGCGGATGCGGGCGGGTACGCGGGGAGACAGCGCCCCGGATGCCAGGGAAATCGTCTCCGTGGCGTCGCCGGCGTAGTAGCTGATCAGTGCGCGGCGGGTGAGCGCGTAGGCGGACAGGACGCGGTCCCCGGCCGCGTCGGCGAGTCGCACGGCATGCTCGGTCCAGTCGAGGGCGGCCTCGTCGTCGCCCGACTCCTGGGCCATCCAGCCGGCGAACTCCGCGTGGCGGGCGGCGAGGTTCAGCAGGCCGGACTTCGTGCGGCCCGCGCAGTGGTCCGACAGGTCGCGCAGACACCGCGTCTGCTCGGCGAGCACGGGCAGCAGCGTGTGCGGCGGGGACAGCTGTCCCACGCGGCGGAACTGGGTGAAGAGGTCCCGGTACGTCGCCACCGGATCCGGACCCGGATCAGGATCCGCCGACCCGAGGCCCGGGACGTGGGCGGCGATCCTGTCGTCGAGAGGCGCTACGGCCAGCACCGACGCCGCGCCCACGGCCATGACCTGGCGCCTGGTCGGCCGTCCGTCGTCGTACGACCGGAGGACTCCGGCCGCCGTACGACGCCGCCCGGGCGTCTTTGGCCGGTCGGCCGGTGTCCGTGCGCCTCGGCGGTCCTTCACGGCCGGTACCAGGCGGGCCAGTGTTCCGCCGGTGCCGAGCACTGCGTCGCACAGGCGGGCGAACTCCGGTGTGGGACGCCTCAGCCCGTTCTCGATCTTGCTCAGTTGACTCTTGCTGTAGTGAACAGCGGCAGCGAACTGCGACAGCGTGAGACCGGCTCTGATGCGCAGACGGCGTAACTCCGCGCCGAACACGGCTGGCTCGTGCAGCACTGACCCCCCTCATGTGCCGGACCCGCCGGGCCCCTCATGTGTCCCTTCTGCACGACCAGCGTCGGCCGGAGATCGTGCCCGGGACAAGCGATCGGCGGCGTTTCCCGTTTCCAGTTCGGCTGCCTGTACCGCGGGGCCGGCGCGTATGCCCGGGGCGGCGCCGACGGCCGGATTGCGGGGGCGAATGTCCGATCCTGCGGTCTTGCGCCGCCGGACGCGGTGATCGTCCCGGCGCCGCAGGCGGCCGGTGCCGGATTCCGGCAGGCGTCCGTTGTCGGTGGCCTTTGGTAAGAATGCAAGCGTGAGCAGCGAGAACAAGGCGGGCAACGGCGCGGGGGCGCCGCCGGAGCAGCTCGCGCTCATCCGGGAGAGCGTGCGCAAGGCGAAGGCGCCCCGTGCCAAGCCGCGCACCTGGCGGGGTGCGGCGCTGGCCGAGCGGCTGCCCGTCGCGCGGGTGCTCGTCGACAAGGGCGTGCTCCACCTCGACCGGTACTTCGACTACGCCGTGCCCGCGGACCTGGACGCCGACGCCCAGCCCGGCGTACGGGTGCGAGTGCGGTTCGGGGCCGGGCGGCACCGGGTGCGCGAGGGGCGCCGGGAGGGCGGGGGACTCGTCGACGGATTCCTGATCGAGCGGCTCGCCGAGTCGGACTACAACGGGCCGCTGGCCGCCCTCGCCCAGGTCGTCTCGCCGGAGCCCGTGCTCAGCGAGGAGCTGCTGCGGCTGGCCAGGGCGGTCGCCGACCGGTACGCGGGCAGTGTCGCCGACGTGCTGCAGCTCGCCGTCCCGCCGCGCAGCGCCCGGGCCGAACAGCAGCCGTCGCCTCCTGCGCTGCCTCCACCGCCCGCCCCGGACGCGGGCTCCTGGTCCCGGTACGAGCACGGCAGCTCCTTCATCGCCTCACTGGCCTCCGGGGGCACTCCGCGAGCCGTGTGGACCGCGCTGCCCGGCCCCGGGTGGAGCGAGGAACTGGCCGTCGCCGTCGCCGCGACCCTCGCCTCCGGCCGCGGCGCGCTCGTCGTCGTGCCCGACGGCCGGGCCGCGGCCCGGGTGGACACCGCGCTCACCGCGCTCCTCGGCGAGGGCCGGCATGCGCTGCTCACCGCGGACGCCGGCCCCGAGCGGCGGTACCGGCAGTGGCTCGCGGTGCGCCGGGGTTCGGTGCGAGCCGTCGTCGGCACCCGGGCCGCGATGTTCGCGCCGGTGCGCGACCTGGGCCTGGTCGCCGTCTGGGACGACGGGGACGACAGCCACAGCGAGCAGCACGCTCCTCAGCCGCACGCCCGGGACGTGCTGCTGCTGCGGGCCGCTCAGGACCGGTGCGCGTTTCTGCTCGGCAGCCGGAGCTGCACCGTGGAGGCCGCGCAGCTCGTCGACAGCGGCTGGGCCCGCCCCCTGGTGGCGCACCGGGAACAGGTCCGGCGGGCGGCGCCCCTGGTGCGTACCGTCGGCGACGCCGATCTGGCGCGGGACGAGGCGGCCCGCGCGGCACGGCTGCCCTCGGCGGCCTGGCAGGTGGCCCGGGACGGACTGCGGCACGGCCCGGTGCTGGTGCAGGTGCCCCGGCGCGGATATGTGCCGCGGATGGCGTGCGCCCAGTGCCGGGCTCCGGCCCGCTGCCGTCACTGCCAGGGGCCGCTGCAGGGGCAGGACGCCTCGGTGCTGCGCTGCGGCTGGTGCGGCCGGGAGGAGTCCGCGTGGCACTGCCCGGAGTGCGGTGCGTTCCGGCTGCGCGCCCAGGTCGTCGGTGCCCGGCGCACGGCCGAGGAACTGGGGCGGGCCTTTCCCACGGTTCCGGTGCGCACCTCGGGACGTGAGCACGTCCTGGACACGGTGCCGGCGTCGCCCGCGCTGGTGGTGAGCACACCCGGCGCCGAACCGGTCGCGGAGGGGGGATACGCGGCGGCGCTGCTCCTGGACGGCTGGGCCATGCTGAGCCGGCCCGACCTGCGGGCGGGCGAGGACGCGCTGCGCCGCTGGATCGCGGCGGCGGCGCTGGTGCGGCCGCAGGCGGAGGGCGGCACGGTCGTGGTCGTGGCCGAGCCCACCCTGCGGCCTGTGCAGGCGCTGGTCCGCTGGGATCCGGTCGGCCACGCGATGCGTGAACTCGCCGAGCGGGCCGAACTCGGGTTCCCGCCGGTGTCCCGGATGGCGGCCGTGACCGGCCCGCCCGCGGCGGTCGCGGAGTTCCTGCGTGCGGTGGAGCTGCCCGCCGAGGCCGAGGTGCTGGGACCGGTGCCGTTGCCGGTCACTCCGCCCGGGCGGCCCCGGCGGCCGGGCGCGCCGCCACCCGGGGAGCACTGGGAGCGCGCACTGGTCCGGGTGCCGCCGGGCCGCGGCGCCGCGCTCGCCGCCGCGCTGAAGACGGCGCAGGCGGCACGCATGGCGCGGGGGAACGGCGAGCCGGTGTGGGTGCGGATCGACCCGCCGGACATCGGCTGAGTTTGTCCGCCGGGCGCCGGGCCGGCTTCGCTGGACACCGGCGGGACCTGCTGGACTTCGGCTGATGCGGAGCCGCAGTGCCGTCCGCCCACGCGTCGGCCATCGGCGCTCTTCCGGGCGTGCCGGAAGAGCGCCGGGTGCGGGGCCGTGGAAGACCGACGGTGTGCTTGTGCGCCGGACCAGGAGGAGGACGCAGGCGTCCGGGGACGGTCCGGCGGCGTATCGCTGCCGGACCGAGGCCGGACGTCAGCCGTTGCGGGGACCGGGCAGCGGAGTGGCCCGGGACTCCTCGCGCAGCGCCGGGCTGCCCGCCGTCGGCTGCGCCGGCATGGAGCGAGCCGCGGGCACCACCGGCACGCCGCCGACGTTGACCGTCCGGGTGCCCGACGGCTCCGTACGGCGCTCGGCCTCCGCGGCCGCCTGCGCGGCGGCGCGCCGCGAACCGTACCGGCGGTGGACCGCCTGCTTGGTGACGCCGAGCGCCGAGCCCACGGCGTCCCAGGAGAAGCCGAGCGAGCGGTCGAAGTCCACGGCGGCCGTGACCAGGGTCTCGACGCTGTCGCGGAGTTCCTGGGCGAGACGGACGGTCGGGGCGGGGGCGCGTCCGTAGACGACGAAGCCCGTGGAGGGGCCGGTGCGGCGCGGGCGGTAGACGTTGCCCAGCTGCGCGGTGAGCGTGCGCAGGGCGTCCACCTGCCGGCGGACCCGCTCGATGTCCCGCACCAGCAAGTGCAGGCTGGCCCGGGCCTGGGCGTCGTGGGTTGAGTGGTCGGCCATGAACAAGCCTCTCGAACCGGCGTGGAAAGGAAGCGGGCCGCGCGAGCGGCCCACGGGGTCAACTCTGTCTTGACCAACGTCCGTGACGTGTCGCTGGTCACGGTGCGGGGCGTGGACGCCGATCCGTACGCCCCCTCGCGGGCCGGGCGTGCGCTGTGCTTCCGCGACACGCGACTGCGCCGTGTTCCCGTGCGCGGGGCGTGCGGGAGTCCGGCTGCCGCTCCGCGCCGTCCAAGGTCATAAACTGGTGGGCCGCCTGCCCACCCGCCCCCGACCGAGAGGCCCGCACCCGCCCATGAAGCTCGTCTTCGCCGGTACCCCCGAGGTCGCCGTTCCCGCTCTGGACGCCCTGCTCGCCTCCGACCGGCACGAGGTCGCGGCCGTCGTCACCCGTCCCGACGCGCCCGCCGGACGCGGACGCCGGCTGGTCGCCAGCCCGGTCGCCGAGCGGGCCGAGGAGGCCGGCATCGAGGTGCTCAAGCCGGAGCGGCCCCGCGATCCGGGGTTCGTGGAGCGGCTGAAGCAGATCGCCCCCGACTGCTGCCCGGTCGTCGCCTACGGCGCCCTGCTGCCGCGCACGGTCCTGGACATCCCCCGGCACGGCTGGGTGAACCTGCACTTCTCCCTGCTGCCGGCCTGGCGCGGCGCCGCGCCCGTGCAGCACGCGATCATGGCGGGCGACGAGATCACCGGCGCGTCCACCTTCCTCATCGAGGAGGGTCTGGACTCCGGACCGGTCTACGGCACGATCACCGAGCCCGTCCGGCCCACCGACACCAGCGGCGACCTGCTCACCCGGCTCGCGCTGGCCGGTGCCGGGCTGCTCGCCGCCACCATGGACGGCATCGAGGACGGCACCCTGAAGGCCGTGCCGCAGCCGGCCGAGGGCATCACCCTCGCCCCGAAGATCACCGTCGAGGACGCCCGGATCGACTGGCAGGCCCCGGCGCTGCGCGTGGACCGCGTGGTGCGCGGCTGCACCCCGGCCCCCGGCGCCTGGACCACGTTCCGCGGGGAGCGGCTCAAGCTGATCCAGGTCGCCCTGGTCCCCGAGCGCACGGACCTCGCCCCGGG
Source organism: Streptomyces thermoviolaceus (assembly GCF_045209695.1). Taxonomy (NCBI): domain Bacteria; kingdom Bacillati; phylum Actinomycetota; class Actinomycetes; order Kitasatosporales; family Streptomycetaceae; genus Streptomyces; species Streptomyces thermoviolaceus. The sequence goes on from NZ_CP109280.1 coordinate 5,169,726, forward strand.
CGCGCTCGCCGCGGGCAAGAACAACGTGTACGCCGGCACCGGCTCGCACGCCGTCGAGCTGCTGTGGGTGCAGGCACAGGGCAAGAAGCCGATGCGGGCCGCGGACTGGGCGCGCGGGGTGCGCATCGCGCCGGGCGAGACCCTCGGCAGCTGACCGGCGCACCGGCCCACCGGCCCAGCGGCGGGCGACGTAGGCTGGGGGCGCGGTGACCGGCCGCCCGGAGCGCGACTGCGCGGAGGACGGCGGAGCGGCACCCGCGGCTCCGTGGGGCGGCCCGCGCGGCTCGTGAGGCGCCTCGGTCGGGGTCCTCGTCCGCTGCGAAACGGCATCACCGGCGGCAGACCACGACACCGTACGCACCGCGCACGCCCCGGCGGACCCGCTGCTGCCCCGCGCGTCCCTGTCCGGCGCACCGCCCGCGCACCCGACCGGCGCACGGCTTTCCGGCCGGCGCCCCCGCACCACGACCGGAGCACCTTTTTCGTGAGCGACACCCCCCGTCGGCCCCGCAGGCCAGCCAAGCCCTACCGGCGGCCCAAGAAGGACCCCGTCCGCCTCCTCGCCTTCGAGGCGCTGCGCGCCGTGGACGAACGCGACGCGTACGCCAATCTCGTCCTGCCGCCGCTGCTGCGCGCGGCACGCGAGAAGGAGGGGCCGGACCAGTTCGACGCGCGGGACGCCGCGCTCGCCACCGAGCTGGTCTACGGCACCCTGCGCCGCCAGGGCACCTACGACGCGATCATCGCCGCCTGCGTGGACCGTCCGCTCAGGGAGGTCGACCCGCCGGTCCTGGACGTGCTCGGCCTCGGCGTCCACCAGCTGCTCGGCACCCGCATCCCCAGCCACGCCGCCGTCTCCGCCACCGTCGAGCTGGCCCGGGTCGTCCTCGGCGACGGGCGGGCGAAGTTCGTCAACGCCGTGCTGCGCAAGGTGGCCCGGGACGACCTCGACGGCTGGCTGGAGCGGGTCGCTCCGCCCTGGGACGAGGACCCCGAGGAGCACCTGGCCGTCGTCCACTCCCACCCGCGCTGGGTCGTCTCCGCGCTGTGGGACTCCCTGGGCGGCGGACGCGCCGGCATCGAGGAACTGCTCCGCGCCGACAACGAACGCCCCGAGGTCACTCTGGTCGCCCGGCCCGGACGGGCGAGCACCGAGGAACTGCTGCGCGAGCGGTCCGCGGTGCCCGGCCGCTGGTCGCCCTACGCCGTGCGGCTCACCGAGGGCGGTGAACCGGGAGCCGTTCCGGCCGTGCGGGAGGGCCGGGCCGGAGTCCAGGACGAGGGCAGCCAGCTGGTCGCGCTCGCCCTGGCCGGCGCACCGCTGGACGGGCCGGACGAGCGCTGGCTCGACGCGTGCGCCGGACCGGGCGGCAAGGCGGCCCTGCTGGCCGCGCTGGCCGCCGAGCGCGGGGCCGCGCTGGTCGCCTCCGAGAAGCAGCCGCACCGCGCCGGGCTGGTCGCCAAGGCCCTGGCCGGAAACCCGGGCCCGTACCAGGTCGTCACCGCCGACGGCACCCGCCCGGCCTGGCGGCCCGGCAGCTTCGACCGGGTGCTCGTCGACGTGCCCTGCACCGGTCTCGGCGCCCTGCGCCGGCGCCCCGAGGCACGGTGGCGGCGACGCCCGGAGGACCTGGACGGCTTCGCCCCGCTCCAGCGCGACCTGCTGCGCACCGCCCTGGAGTCGGTCCGCGTCGGCGGAGTCGTCGCCTACGCCACCTGCTCGCCCCACCTCGCCGAGACCCGCGCCGTCGTCTCCGACGTGCTGAAGAAGATGCCCGAGGCGGACCTCCTCGACGCCCGTCCGCTCCTCGACGGCGTACCGGAGCTGGGCGACGGCCCGGACGTGCAGCTGTGGCCGCACCTGCACGGCACGGACGCGATGTACCTGGCGCTGCTGCGCAGGACCGGCTGACGGGCCCGGCCACCGGCACGGCCGCCGTGCGGGAGCGGCCGACGGCCCCCGTGCACCCGGCGCTGCCGCGCGCCACCGGCTCGAGGAACCCGAGCGTCTGACGCCGCCGTGCCGCCGCGCGGGACCGGACCGCACGGACCGGCCGCGCGGCGTACCGGCGTAGGTCACCCCACGGCGGCTGGCCGCCCGCCGGGGACGCCGCGCACCCGCACCTCGCCGGTGCCGGACAGCGACGTCCCACGGCCCCGATCCGGGCGTCGGCCCGTGCACCCCGGACCGCGTTCCGGCCGGGCCTCGCGGCATGGCAGGCTTGAGGGCATGGCCGTGCAGATCAACCCCAGCATCCTGTCCGCGGACTTCGCGCGTCTCGCCGACGAGGCGAAGGCGGTCGAAGGCGCCGACTGGCTCCACGTCGACGTGATGGACAACCACTTCGTCCCCAACCTCACCCTCGGCGTGCCGGTCGTGGAATCCCTGGCGCGGGCCACGGACACCCCGCTGGACTGCCACCTGATGATCGAGGACCCCGACCGCTGGGCCCCGCAGTACGTCGAGGCGGGCGCCTCCTCGGTCACCTTCCACGCCGAGGCCGCCGCCGCCCCGGTCCGCCTGGCCCGCGAGATCCGCGCCAAGGGCGCCCGGGCCTCCATGGCGCTCAAGCCCGCCACGCCCGTCGAGCCGTTCGAGGACCTGCTCCCCGAGCTGGACATGATCCTGATCATGACGGTGGAGCCCGGCTTCGGCGGGCAGGCGTTCCTCGACATCATGCTGCCCAAGATCCGCCGCACCCGAGAGCTGATCGCCAAGCACGGCCTGTCGCTGTGGCTCCAGGTCGACGGCGGGGTCTCCGCCGCCACCGTCGAGCGCTGCGCGGAGGCCGGCGCCGACGTCTTCGTGGCCGGTTCGGCCGTCTACGGCGCCGACGACCCGGCGGAGGCGGTCCGTGCCCTGCGCGCCAGTGCCGAGGCGGCCACCTCCAGGGCGGCCTGGGCCTGCGCCCACGGGGGTCCGCGAAGCGAAGGCGGGGCATCAGCATCGTGAACGGTCCTCCACAGGGCTGATCGAGTGCGCCGGATCTGCAAGGATGAACGGCGAATCCAGAGTGTGAACAGCAGTGCAGTGAGGAGAGCGCCGTGTCGGGTATGTCAGCGGGCCGGTCAGCAGTGCGGATGGGACCCGCTGAGCTGGTTCAGGCGGCGGCCATGGCCCGCCGTTTCTACCTCGAGGGCAAATCCAAGATCCAGATCGCCGAGGAGTTCGGGGTCAGCCGGTTCAAGGTGGCCCGGGTCCTGGAGACCGCTCTCGAACGGGACCTCGTCCGCATCGAGATCCGTGTGCCGGCCGAGCTGGACGCCGAGCGCTCCGACGCCTTGCGCGCCCGCTACGGCCTGAGGCACGCCGTCGTCGTGGAGTCCCCGGCCGACGCCGAGGAGACCCCCGACCCGGAGAACCTCGGCGAGGTCGCCGCCGACCTGCTCGGCGAGCTCGTCACCGAAGGGGACGTCCTGGGCCTGGCCTGGGGCCGTTCCACCATCCACATGGCGGCGGCCCTGGACCGGCTGCCGCCGTGCACCGTCGTACAGCTGACCGGCGTGTACGACGCCGGCACCGCCGAGCGGGGCTCGGTCGAGGCCGTCCGCCGCGCCGCGCAGGTCTCCGGCGGCGACGCGCACCCCATCTACGCGCCGATGCTGCTGCCGGACGCGGCCACCGCCGCGGCGCTGCGCAACCAGACCGGCATCGCCCGCGCCTTCGAGTACTTCGACAAGGTCACGGTGGCCTGCGTGTCCATCGGCTCCTGGGAGCCGGGCATCTCCACCGTGCACGACATGCTCAGCGAGGAGGAGCGCGCCCACTACGCCTCGCTGGGCGTGGCCGCGGAGATGTCCGCGCACCTCTTCGACGCCGAGGGCCGCCGCATCGGACGGGACCTGGGGGAGCGGTGCATCACCGTCAAGGCCGACCAGCTGCGCCGCATCCCCGAGGTGGTGGCCATCGCGGGCGGGCAGCGCAAGGCGCCGGCGATCGACGCGGTGCTGCGCTCCGGCCTGGTCACCAGCCTGGTCACGGACACCTCGGCCGCCGACTACCTGATGACGGCCGGCCCCGCCCCGAAGCCCGCCCTGAACCGGGCGGACCCCGACGGAGCCTGACGGACCCCGCAGCGGGGGCGCCGCCCGGCGCCCCCGCGCTGCTGCGGACGACACCCACCGCGGAGACGAGACGACACCGAGATGAGCGAACACACCCCGCGGACCGAGCTCGCGGACCGGGCCGTGGTCACCCTCGACCTGGACGGCGTCACCGACAAGGCCGCCCTCATGGACCGCGTCGCCGCCGCGCTGCGGCTGCCCGACTGGTTCGGCCGCAACTGGGACGCACTCGCCGACAGCCTCGGCGACCCCTCGGTGTGGCCCGCCCCGGCCGCCGAGCGCGGGCTGCTGCTCGTGGTCCGCGGCTGGCAGGCGTACGCGCAGGCCGACCCGCGGGAGTGGCAGATCGCACAGGAGGTCTTCACCGAGGCCGCGGACCGCAGCCGGGCCGTCACCGTGGCCCTGGCTCTCGGAGGAACCTCCTAACGCGTCCGCGCTGTGCTGGGCGATGCGACAGGGCATGCCAGGCCCTTTCGCATGGGAGAATGAAGTACGTGCTTTTTCCCCCTGGCTGTCCCGTCGGGGGGCCACCTTTGATCCCTTGGGATGTGCAGCACGTGCGTTTCCTCAACGACATCCAGCCCCCGTACGACCTGACGTACGACGACGTCTTCATGGTGCCGCGCCGCAGCGCGGTCGGCTCGCGTCAGGGCGTGGACCTCAGCTCCCCGGACGGCACGGGCACCACCATCCCGATCGTCGTCTCCAACATGACCGCGATCGCCGGCCGCCGCATGGCCGAGACCGTCGCCCGCCGCGGCGGTCTGGTGGTCATCCCCCAGGACATCCCGATCGACGTGGTCACCGACGTCATCTCCTGGGTCAAGAGCCGTCACCTGGTGCTGGACACCCCGATCGTCCTGGCCCCGCACCAGACGGTCGCCGACGCCCTCGCCCTGCTGCCCAAGCGGGCGCACAACGCCGGCGTGGTCGTCGACGACGAGCAGCGGCCCATCGGCGTCGTCACCGACCGGGACCTGACCGGTGTCGACCGCTTCACCCAGCTCGAAGTGGTCATGTCCCGGGACCTGCTGCTGCTCGACGCGGAGATCGACCCGCGCAAGGCCTTCAACACCCTCGACGCCGCCAACCGCCGGTACGCGCCCGCCGTCGACAAGGACGGCCGCCTGGCCGGCATCCTCACCCGCAAGGGCGCACTGCGCGCCACCCTGTACACCCCGGCCACCGACGCCGCCGGCAAGCTGCGCATCGCCGCCGCCGTCGGCATCAACGGCGACGTGGGCGGCAAGGCCAAGCAGCTGCTGGACGCGGGCGTCGACACGCTCGTCATCGACACCGCGCACGGCCACCAGGAGACGATGATCGCCGCGATCCGCACGGTCCGCGCCCTGGACCCGCAGGTGCCCGTCGTGGCCGGCAACATCGTCTCCGCCGAGGGCGTGCGCGACCTCGTCGAGGCGGGCGCGGACATCATCAAGGTCGGCGTCGGCCCCGGCGCCATGTGCACCACCCGCATGATGACCGGCGTGGGCCGGCCGCAGTTCTCCGCGGTGCTGGAGTGCGCCGCCGAGGCGAAGAAGTACGGCAAGCACGTGTGGGCCGACGGTGGCGTCCGTCACCCGCGCGACGTGGCCATGGCCCTCGCGGCCGGCGCGTCCAATGTGATGATCGGCTCCTGGTTCGCCGGCACCTACGAGTCGCCCGGCGACCTGCAGCAGGACGCCGACGGCCGCCTGTACAAGGAGTCCTTCGGCATGGCCTCCGCGCGCGCGGTGCGCAACCGCACGGCCGAGGACTCCGCGTACGACCGCGCCCGCAAGGCGCTGTTCGAGGAGGGCATCTCCACCTCCCGGATGTTCCTCGACCCGGCCCGCCCGGGTGTGGAGGACCTGATCGACTCGATCGTCGCGGGTGTCCGCTCCGCCTGCACCTACGCCGGTGCCGCCACCCTGGAGGAGTTCGCCGACAAGGCCGTCGTCGGCGTCCAGAGCGCCGCCGGCTACGCCGAGGGCAAGCCGCTGCACGCCAGCTGGACCTGACCGGCGCACCCTGCTTCCACGGCCCCTGACCGCCCGCCGCCCGCGGGGGGACAGGGGCCGTACGCATGCCCGCACACCGGGACACACTGCCCGAGCCGTGCGCAAAAGTCCGTATCCTGGTGTGCAACGAAGATCCATTTCGGGCCCGAGAACGCAATGATCGTGCGCAGGCGCGCAAGGTTGCTGCGTTACGCTCGTGAAGCACGGCCTCGTATGGTCTGCGCAGTACTCGGCGTGGCAGGGACCCCGCTCGGTGGTGCCCTGGGACGGGCGCCGCCTGCCCCCGCCGCGATCCACCACCCAGCGACAAGGAGCCCGCGCGTGCTCGATCAGGGCGCACCCCCGGACCACAGCAGCCCCGCCGTCCCCGCGACCGCCGGGGCCCGTCTGATGCGGCGCAAGTCCGTGGAACGCCTGGTCGCGGAGGGTGGCCAGGGTGAGGGTGGCTCGCTGCGCCGCTCCCTCGGCCTGTGGCAGCTGACCATGATCAGCATCGGTGCCACCCTGGGCACCGGCATCTTCGTGGTCCTCGGCGAGGCGGTCCCCAAGGCCGGGCCCGCCGTCACCCTGTCCTTCGTGATAGCCGGCCTCACGGCCCTGTTCTCGGCCCTGTCCTACGCCGAGCTGGCCGGCACCATCCCGGTCTCCGGCTCCTCGTACTCGTACGCATACGCAACGATGGGCGAGCTGATCGCCTGGGTGTGCGGATGGTGTCTGGTGCTCGAGTACGGCGTGTCGGTGGCCGCGGTCGCCGTCGGCTGGGGCGAGTACCTCAACGAACTGCTGAAGGGCACGATCGGCGTCACCCTCCCGGCGTCGCTGTCGGCCCCGCCCGGCGACGGCGGCGTGTTCAACCTGCCGGCGCTGATCGTCGTCCTGCTGGCCATGGTCTTCCTGCTGGGCGGCGCCCGGGAGTCCGCCCGCGCCAACACGATCATGGTGATGGTGAAGATCGCCGCACTGGTGCTGTTCTGCGCCATCGGCGTGCAGGGCTTCCGCTCCGGCAACTACTCCCACTTCATGCCGCTGGGCATGAGCGGTGTCAGCGCGGCCGGCGCCACGCTGTTCTTCTCCTACATCGGCTTCGACGCCGCCTCCACCGCCGGCGAGGAGGCGAAGAACGCGCAGCGCGACCTGCCCCGCGCGATCATGCTGTCGCTGGTCATCGTCACCGCCCTGTACGTCCTGGTCGCCGCCGTCGCCGTGGGCGCCAAGCCGTGGCGGCAGTTCGACGACTCCGAGGCGGCCCTGGCGCAGATCATGCGGGAGGTCACCGGGCAGAGCTTCTGGGGCACCCTGCTGGCCGCGTGCGCGGTCGTCGCCATCGCCAGCGTCGTGCTGACCGTGCTCTACGGCCAGACCCGCATCCTGTTCGCGATGTCCCGCGACGGGCTGGTGCCCAAGGTGTTCTCCCGCGTCCACCCGAAGACCGGGGCGCCCCGTGCCAACACCCTGATCGTCTCCGCGTTCTGCGGTGTGCTGGCTGCGGCGGTCCCGCTGGGCCAGCTCGCCGACGCCACCAGCATCGGCACCCTGTTCGCCTTCGCCCTGGTCAATGTCGCCGTCGTGGTGCTGCGCCGGACCCGCCCGACCATGCACCGCACCTTCCGGGTGCCGCTGTCACCGGTGCTGCCCGCGCTGGGCTTCCTCTTCTGCGTCTGGATGATGGGCAGCCTGTCCGCGGTGACCTGGGTGGTCTTCGGAGTCTGGATGGTCGTCGGACTCGTGTTCTACTTCGTATACGGCTATCGCCGATCCCGCCTCGCGGCACCCGCAGGTTGCGCGACGGCGGAGCAGTAGAACCACCGAAGACGAAGAAGTGACCCGTACCCCGTGCTGAACGATCTCGACGAACGCATCGTGCACGCCCTCGCCGAGGACGCCCGCCGCTCCTACGCGGACATCGGGCAGCTCGTCGGCCTCTCCGCCCCCGCGGTCAAGCGGCGCGTGGACCGGCTGCGCGCCACCGGAGCCATCACCGGTTTCACCGTCCGTGTCGATCCCGCGGCGCTCGGCTGGGCGACCGAGGGGTTCGTCGAGATCTACTGCCGCAGCAACACCTCCCCGGAGACCATCCAGCGCGGGCTGGAGCGGTACCAGGAGGTCGTCGCCGCCTCCACCGTCACCGGCGACGCCGACGCGATCGCCCACATCTTCGCCGCGGACATGCGGCACTTCGAACGCGTCCTGGAACGCATCGCCGGCGAGCCGTTCGTGGAACGCACCAAGTCGGTGCTGGTCCTCTCCCCGCTGGTGCGTCGCTTCACCTCCGGCTCGCCCGCCTGACGCCGGAGCCGGCCGGACGGTACCGGTACCCGCCGCACTCCCGGCGACCGCCCCGGGACGGCCCGACTCCGCGGACCGCCCCGGGACGGCCCGACTGCACGGACCGCCCCGGGACACCGGTGTCTCCGGCCGCCCCGGGGCACAGGTCTCTTCAGCCGGCCCACGGCCGTGGACCCCGACCTGCCGCCCGACCGGTCGAACAGGCGCCCGCACAGATCCCGCCGGACGGCGCCCGGCCCCTTCGACCAGCCCTTCCGCCCCCGCGCAACGAATCACCGCCGACCCGCCCCGGTACGCAACGATCGGCGCCTTACCCCGCAACAGCTGATGCTTGTCCGCGCGAGCCGGGCGACCGTACCGTCGTAACGCCTTCGTCAGGCGCCCCGATCACCCCCTCACCGGCGAGGATTCCGCATGCGCACCGCCCTGCTCCAGAGCTCCGGCCGTCCCGGCAGTGTCGCCGAGAACCTCAAGGAGCTGGACGAGGCCGCGGGCCGGGCCGCCGAGGCGGGGGCCGCGCTGCTCGTCGCCCCGGAGCTGTTCCTGACCGGATACGCCATCGGCGACGACGTCGCCCGACTCGCCGAGCCCGCCGACGGCCCGGCCGCCGACGAGGTCGCCCGGCTGGCCCGCCGGCACGGACTGGCCGTGGCCTACGGCTACCCCGAGCGCGACGGCGCGGCGGTCTTCAACTCCGCCCAGCTGATCGCCGCCGACGGCACCCGCCTGGCGAACTACCGCAAGACCCATCTGTACGGCTGCTTCGAACGCGACCAGTTCGCCCCGGGCGGGCAGCCGGTCGTCCAGGCCGAGCTGGACGGCCTGACCGTCGGCATCGTCATCTGCTACGACGTGGAGTTCCCGGAGACCGTCCGCGCCCACGCCCTGGCCGGCACGGACCTCCTCCTCGTCCCGACCGCCCAGATGCACCCCTTCCAGTTCGTCGCCGAATCCCTGGTTCCGGTGCGGGCCTTCGAGAACCAGATGTACGTGGCGTACGTCAACCGGGCCGGCCGCGAAGGGGAGTTCGAGTTCGTCGGGCTCTCCGTCCTCGCCGGACCCGACGGTGTGGCCCGCGCCCGCGGCGGGCGCGGCGAGGAACTGCTCCTCGCCGACGCCGACCGCGCCCTCCTGGCCGCCTCCCGCCTGGCCAACCCGTACCTGCGCGACCGCCGCCCCGGCCTGTACGGGTCCCTGGTCTGATCCGGTCCGCCCCCGGCCGGACCGTTCCCCCCCCCCCGAACCCTCCCGAGTTCGTCTGTGCAAGGAGTCCGTACCCCATGACGTCCACGGTGCCCAACGCCGTCGAGCACGCCGACCCGCAGCTGCCGCCGATCACCATGTTCGGTCCGGACTTCCCCTACGCCTACGACGACTATCTCGCCCACCCGGCGGGCCTGGGCCAGATACCCGCGACCGAGCACGGCACCGAGGTGGCCGTCGTCGGCGGCGGTCTGTCGGGCATCGTCGCCGCCTACGAGCTGATGAAGATGGGCCTCAAGCCCGTCGTCTACGAGGCCGACCGGATCGGCGGCCGGCTGCGCACCGTCGGCTTCGAGGGCTGCGACGCATCGCTGACCGCCGAGATGGGCGCGATGCGCTTCCCGCCGTCCTCCACGGCCCTGCAGCACTACATCGACCTGGTCGGCCTGGAGACCAAGCCGTTCCCCAACCCCCTGGCGGAGGCGACCCCGTCGACCGTCGTCGACCTCAAGGGCGAGACGCACTACGCGCGGACCATCGACGACCTGCCGCAGGTCTACCGGGACGTCGCCGACGCCTGGACCGCCTGCCTCGAGGAGGGCGCCCGCTTCTCCGAGATGAACCGTGCCATCCGGCAGCGGGACGTGCGGCGCATCCGCGAGATCTGGTCCGAGCTGGTCGAGAAACTCGACAACCAGACCTTCTACGGCTTCCTCTGCGCCTCCGAGGCCTTCCGTTCCTTCCGGCACCGCGAGATCTTCGGCCAGGTCGGCTTCGGCACCGGCGGCTGGGACACCGACTTCCCGAACTCCATTTTGGAGATCCTGCGCGTCGTCTACACCGAGGCCGACGACCACCACCGCGGCATCGTCGGCGGCTCCCAGCAGCTGCCGCTGCGGCTCTGGGAACGCCGGCCCGAGAAGATCGTCCACTGGCCGCACGGCACCTCGTTGAAGTCCCTGCACCCGGACGGCGCCCCGCGTCCGGCCGTGACCCGCCTGCACCGCACCGCCGGCAACCGGATCACCGTCACCGACGCCGGCGGCGACATCCGCACCTACCGGGCGGTGATCTTCACCGCGCAGTCGTGGATGCTGCTCTCCAAGATCCGGTGCGACGAGGAACTGTTCCCGATCGACCACTGGACCGCCATCGAGCGCACCCACTACATGGAGTCCTCCAAGCTGTTCGTCCCCGTCGACCGGCCGTTCTGGCTGGACAAGGACGACAACGGCCGCGACGTGATGTCCATGACCCTCACCGACCGGATGACCCGCGGCACCTATCTGCTCGACGACGGACCGGACCGGCCCGCCGTCATCTGCCTCTCCTACACCTGGTGCGACGACAGCCTGAAGTGGCTGCCGCTGTCCGCCGAGGAGCGGATGGAGGTCATGCTGGCGTCCCTGTCGGAGATCTATCCGAACGTCGACATCCGGAAGCACATCATCGGCAACCCGGTCACCATCTCCTGGGAGAACGAGCCCTACTTCATGGGCGCGTTCAAGGCCAACCTGCCCGGCCACTACCGCTATCAGCGCCGCCTGTTCACCCACTTCATGCAGGACCGGCTGCCCGAGGACAAGCGGGGCGTCTTCCTGGCCGGCGACGACATCTCCTGGACGGCCGGCTGGGCCGAGGGCGCCGTCCAGACCGCGCTGAACGCGGTCTGGGGCGTCATGCACCACCTCGGCGGCTCGACCGACCCGTCCAACCCCGGCCCGGGCGACGTCTTCGACGAGATCGCGCCGGTGGAACTGCCGGAGGACTAGATCGTCACTCGGCGTGGTCCTGCCGGGCCCGCGGGCTGTGCGGGGCGGGCCCGGCGAGGACGTTCCGGGAGCGCGGCGTGCCCGGTCAGACTCCGGCTGCCCGGACCTTCTCGTACACCTCCGCTGCGAGGTCCTTCAGCTCCTCGGCGTCGCGGACCCCGCTCTGCAGGTCCACCAGGATCTCGTCCAGGCCGATGGCCGCGTGGGCGACCACGTCCTCGACGATCTGGTCGGCGCTGCCGTGGAACGGGGGCCGGTCGTCGCCCCGGTGGCCTTCGGGCGTGTAGTGCGCGTTGGTCCGCAGCACCGTGCGGAGCGGCCGCGTGCGACCCCGTTCGGCGGCCAGCTCCTGCAGCGCCTTCCACTGGCGGGCGATGCCGTCCACGCCCGAGGAGACGGGCAGCCAGCCGTCGGCGCGGTCCACCAGACGTTCGCGGGCCTTCCGCGAGCCGGCGGCCAGCAGGATCGGGATGGGGCGGGCCGGCTTGGGCCCGATCGCGGCGGACTCGATCGTGGTGATCCGGCCCCGGTAGCGCACCGGGTCGGGGCCCCACACCGCCCGGCACACGTCGAGCACCTCGTCGAGCACGGACCCGCGCTCCTCGAACGGCCTCACGCCCGTGGCCGCGTACTCGTCCAGGGACCAACCGGTGCCGAGGCCGGCGATCACCCGGCCGCCGCTGGCCGCGTCCAGCGAGGCCAGCGCCTTGGCGAGCTGGAGCGGCAGGTGCAAAGGTGCCACGAGCACGCCACTGCCCAGCTCGACCCGTTCGGTGGCCGCCGCGGCCAAGGCGAGCGTGACGATCGGGTCCGCCACATGCCGATAGGAGTCGGGCCACGGCATGCCCTCGATGCCGTACAGCCCCTGCGTGGCGGGCTCGGGGAACAGGGCCCGCTCGTACACCCACACACTGTCGTAGCCGATGCGTTCCGCGGCGCGCGCCACGTCGGGAACGTCTCTGCCCAGGTGGAATCGATGGTACTGGGGGAGGCCGAGGCCCAGCCGGGTCGCCATGTGCCCTCCTTCGTCATCGAACGTGTCGACGGTGCAACGCAAGGTGACGACGGTGCATTCCCGGGCCTGCCGCGGTCTGCGGCGGATGCGTACCGTCGGTCGTCCGAGTGCCGTACGGGTGCGGCCGCGCGGATCCCTGGCCGCCCGGTCAGGCCGACAGCGGCGTGAGCATCATGCGTCCGGCGAACCCGACGGCCGCGTCCAGCCGCTCGGCGAACTCCTCCGCCAGGTCGGGCAGCCGGCGCAGTGCCCACAGGGCCCGCGCGGCCGACCAGGCGGCGCTGCGGGCCTGCTCCAGACTCCACGCGTCCACCAGATGGGTGAGCGGGTCGGCCAGCTCCAGCAGGTCGGGGCCGGGCATCAGATCCTCGCGGACCCTCTCCTCCAGGGCGACGAGCAGGTCGCCGACCCGGTCGTAGTCGTTCTCCAGATCGGCCGGTTCGCAGTCCAGGGCCCGGCAGGCGTCCACGACGGCCAGGGCCAGGTCGTGACCGATGTGCGCGTTGATGCCGGCCAGTGCGAACTGCAGCGGGCGGATCCCCGGGTGCCGGCGGAACCGGATCAGCGGCCGCCAGCAGGCGGGCGGTCGCCGCCCCGCGTCCGCCGCGTCCACGGCGTCGAGATACCGCACCGCGAAGTGCACGTCCAGCGTCGCGGTGGCCCGCGGGTCCCGGAACCGCCCGGTCGTCAGGCTCCGCGCCACCTCCTCGGTGACGGTGAGGTAGACCCGGTTGAACACCGCGATCCCGTCCCGCTTCGGCAGTGCGGCGTCCAGCGCGCGCATCCGGGCGAGCACGCTGTCCACTGTGTCCGGGCGGCGGATGAGTTGTGCCGATTGCCCCATGCGGGCAGAGTCCCAGGCCCGGCCCGCCTCCGGCTCCTGTCGGCCCCGCACTTCCCCGGATCGGGGGAACCTCGCGCGTGTCGCACTGCCGCGACGGGGCCTCGCACGGCCCTCGGTGCCGTGCGCGCGGCGGCGGGGGTGCCGGACGAGTCGCCGGCCCACGAGGGGCGCACCGCGATCGATTCGGTCAGGTGGCCAGGCGTCTTGTATTTTCGTGCGGCAGTAAAACGAACGGAGCGTTTCCAGATGTCGGGTTTCGGTTGGAAGCTGCACGGCGACGGGCGGCACCTGAATCCGGGTGAGGTCGTCCGGCCGGGAGAGCGGCTCACCTGGACCCGCACGATCGGCCTGGGCGCACAGCACGTCGTCTCCATGATCGGCGCGTGCTTCGTCGCCCCGGTGCTCATGGGCCTCAACCCCAGCCTGGGCCTGATGGCCTCGGGTGTGGCGACCCTGCTGTTCCTGGTGATCACGCGGGGGAGGGTGCCCAGCTATCTGGGGTCGTCGCTCTCCTTCGTCGGAGTCGCCGCCGTCATCGGCAGCCAGGGCGGGGGCCCGGCCGAGCTGACCGGCGCCCTGTTCGTCGTGGGTCTGGCCCTCGCGGTGGTCGGCCTCGTCATCCGGTTCCTCGGCTCGCGGGTGGTCCACGCCGTGCTGCCGCCCGCGGTCACGGGTGCCGTGGTCATGCTGATCGGCTTCAACCTCGCCCCGGTGGCCGCCTCCAGTTACTGGCCGCAGGACCAGTGGACCGCACTCGCCACCCTGCTGTTCACCGGGCTCGCCCTGGTGGTGCTGCGCGGGTTCTGGTCGCGCATCGCGATCTTCCTGGGGCTGGTCTTCGGATACGTCCTGTCCTGGATCCTGGACCTGACCGCGGGCAAGATCCACTCGGTGGACGGCAGCGGCAAGGTGACCGACCACTGGCGTCTGGACCTGACCGCGGTGAAGCAGGCCGCCTGGGTCGGCTTCCCCGACCTGCACGCCCCCGCGTTCAGCGCCTCTGCGATCGTCGTGGCCCTGCCGGTCCTGATCGCGCTCGTCGCGGAGAACACCGGCCACATCAAGGCGGTCGGCGAGATGACGGGCGACCCGCTGGACGACGAACTCGGCACCGCGATCATGGCGGACGGCGCGGCCACCATGGTCTCCACGGTGGCCGGCGGCCCGGCGACGACCACCTACGCGGAGAACATCGGTGTCATGGCCGCCACCCGCGTCTACTCCACCGCGGCCTACCTGTGCGCGGCGTTCTTCGCGCTGCTCTTCGGCCTGTGCCCGAAGTTCGGTGCCTTCGTCGCGGCGATCCCGGGCGGCGTCCTCGGCGGCATCACCGTCATCCTCTACGGCATGATCGGCCTGCTCGGCGCCCAGATCTGGATCCGCAACAAGGTCGACTTCGGCCGTCCCCTCAACCTCATCCCGGCGGCGGCCGGACTGATCGTGGGCATCGGCGGCGTCAGCCTGAAGATCACCGACAACTTCGAGCTGAGCGGCATCGCCCTGGGCACCCTCCTGGTCCTGGTCGGTTACCACAGCCTGCGCTGGCTGTCCAAGGCGGCGGGCACCTACCAGCCCGCCCTGCTGGACGCCGGACTGACCGAGTACGACGACCAGAAGCGGCCGTAGGCGGCGGGGGCCGGTGGTCCCCGTGTCTCCCCGGTTCTCCGGCAGGGCCACGACCGGCGGCTTCTCCGGCCGGCCGTGACACGATGCCGGTCACGCGGGTACGGGACGGTTAGGAGGCGTCCACGCACCGCGGTGACGCCCTCGCTGGAGGGCCTGCCGGTCCCTACAATCCGCCGCCATGGAGCTGAGGCAGCTGGAGTACTTCGTGGCGGTCGCCGAGGAGGCGAACTTCACCCGGGCGGCGGAACGCGTCCACATCAGCCAGTCCGGCGTGAGCGCCCAGGTGAAGCAGCTGGAGCGGGAGCTGGGCGCCGTGCTGATCGACCGGTCCGGACGCACCGCGGGCCTGACCGCCGCCGGACGTGCCGCGCTCGGCCACGCCCGTGCCGCGCTCGCCTCGGCCGAGTCCCTGCGCCGGGCGGTCGACGAGGTCAAGGGCCTGATACGCGGACGGATCGTCGTCGGCACCGTGCCGGCCTGCCCGGTGACCCCGCTGTTCGACGCGCTGTCCGGCTTCCACCGGGACCACCCCGAAGTGGAGATCACCCTCGTGGAGGACGCCTCCGACCGCCTGCTGGACCGGCTGGGCACGGGAGCCGCCGATCTGGTCCTGACGGGCTGCGCCGGAGGCCCGCCGGCCGGCCACCACTCCCACACGATCATCAGCGAACCGCCGGTCCTCGCCGTGCCCCAGGACCATCCCCTGGCCGGGCTGCCCCGGGTGACCTTGGCCGATCTCGCGGAGCACCGGCTGATCTGCATGCCCCGGGGCACAGGAGTGCGCACGGCCTTCGACGAGGCGTGCGCGCGGGCGGGAGTGCGCTGCACCGTGGAACTCCAGGCCAGTGCCCCCTCGGCGGTGGCGGACCTGGCGATCCGGGGCTTGGGGGCGGCCGTCCTCACCCCGTCCATCGCCGACAGCCACGCCCCCTGGCTCACCTGGCGCCGTATCGAGGGAGCGGACATCCCGGCGCTGCTCTGTCTGGTGTGGGCCGGCACCGACAACCCCGCCGTGGAACGCCTGCTGGACCACTGCCGTCGTACCTTCGCCGAGCCGCCCGCGGAGTCTGCCACGCCTGCGGCGGATGCCGGCGTCACGGCGGGGTGACGGAACGGGAGTCGTCGGCCGCGGCCCGGGCTTCTCCCCGAGCCGGTGGTTCTCGACCGCCCCGCGCTGCCGGCCGGGCGGTTCCAGCGCGTGGGCGCGGCGGAACGGGTGATGTGCGAACCCGGGCGCCACCGGACCGGAGCATCTGCGGGGCTTGGAGGAGCGCGCGGCCATCGGCGCGCCGGTGCGTTACGCCGCGGACCTGACGCAGTGGCCGGAGAACCAGAAGCAAGAGTTCTGGACGTCATCCGAATCATGCGTTGGACGTGAGGTGTCCGGCTCCACGACGATGCCTGCGAAGCACCTCGCCTTCGTCATCCACGCAGGGGACTCCCACAGATGACTCATGTCTCGACGACTCATGCCTCCGCGGGCTCGCAGCCCGTACCGACCCCGTCGTCCGGTGTGCGGCGCGAGCTGGCGCGACGCGTGAGCGGGCCGGTCCTGCTGCCCGGCGACGACGGCTACGACGCCGAGCGCATCGGCTACCAGACCCTCGTCGCGCACCGTCCCGCCGTGGTGGTGGGCGCCACCGGCGCGGAGGACGTCCGCCTGGCGGTGGAGTTCGCCGCCGCGCACGCTCTGCCGGTCGCGGTGCAGGCCACCGGGCACAGTCCGCATCCGGCCGCCGACGGTGGTGTGCTCGTCACCACCGGACGGATGGCGGGCGTCCGGGTCGACCCCGTGGCGCGTACCGCCCGCATCGAGGCCGGCGTGCGGTGGCAGCAGGTCCTGGAGGCGACCGTGCCCCACGGCCTCGCCCCGCTCAACGGCAGCGCGCCCGGTGTCGGCGCCGTGTCCTACACACTCGGCGGCGGTCTCGGGCTGCTGGCCCGGCGCTACGGCTGGGCCGCCGACCATGTGCGGTCGATCGACCTGGTCACCGCGGAGGGCAAGGCCGTCACCGTCACGGCGGAGAGCGACCCGGAGCTGTTCTGGGCACTGCGCGGCGGCCGGGACAACTTCGGTGTCGTCACCGGCATGGAGATCGGCCTCTTCCCCGTCACCCGGCTGTACGGGGGCGGCCTGTACTTCCCCGGCGAGCGGGCGCGGGAGGTGCTGGAGGCCTACCGCGACTGGACCCGGACCGTGCCCGACGAGACGACCTCGTCGATCGCGCTCGTTCCCCTGCCGCCGAGGCCGTCGCTGCCGGAGGCGATCCGCGGCAGGTACGTGGTCCACGTCCGCATCGCCCACCTGGGCACCGCGGCTCATGGCGAGGAACTCGTGGCGCCGCTGCGCGCCCTCGGCCCGCGGCTGCTCGACACGGTCGCGGACATGCCGTACGCCCGGTGCGGCGCCATCCACGGCGATCCGCCGTTCCCGATGGGGTACGTCGCGGACAACGTGCTGCTCCGGGAGTTCGGCGAGGACACCGCGGACCTCGTGCTCGACCTGCTGGGCCCCGCCGCGCCGGTGACGGCGATCGTCGAGATCCGTCATCTCGGCGGTGCGCTCGCCGCCCAGCCGGCGGTGCCCAATGCCGTCGGGCACCGCGACGCCGCCTATCTGCTGGGCGTGCTGTCCCGGGTGGGGGAGGGCGACGATCCCGCCGGGTTCACGGCGGCCCACGACCGGCTGCTGACGGCACTGGCCCCGCTGACGGCAGGGCGTGCGCTGAACTTCCTGTACGGGGCCGATGCCCGGACCGTCCGGGCCGCCTACGAGGAGGACGACTACCGGCGCCTGCGCGCGCTGAAGGCCGCGCACGACCCGCACAACCGCTTCCGCGGCAACCACAACATTCCTCCGGCGAGCAGCTGATGCGGAGTCGGACGCGACCGAGGGGCAGACAACCACCGAGGGGCAGGGAACCTTCGACAGCGCGCCGGCCCTCACCCGGCGGTCCGCGCCGCCTGGGCCGTGTCCGCGCCGGTGCCGCCCGTGTGCAGACCGTCGGTGAAGTCGTGGTCCCGGGTCTCCGGCAGGGCGAGCACGCACAGCAGGCTCACCACGCCGAGCCCCATCAGGACGAGACAGACCGGCACCGTGGAGTGCGTGGACGCCCACAGACTCGTGGCGATCAGCGGCACGACGCCGCCTCCGACGATGCCGGAGGCGCTGTAGGCGAGCGAGGCACCCGAGTAGCGGTACCGCACCCGGAACAGCTCGGGCAGGTACGCCCCCATCGGCCCGTACAGCATCGCGAAGCACAGCAGACCGCCGGTGAACCCGAGCGTGAGCAGCACCGGGTTGCGCGTGTCCAGCAGGGCGAACAGGGGGAACGCCCACACGATCACGCAGACGGCTGCCGCCGCGCTCAGCCGGCGGCGGCCCCAGCCGTCCGACCGGACCGCGAACACGAGCGTGCCGACGCCCATCACGAAGGCCGCGACGAGCAGGCCGACGAGAAGGGTGGTGCGCTCGATGCCGAGCGAGGACGTGCCGAGGGAGAGGCAGAAGGTGGTGACGGTGTAGAAGAGGGCGTGCGCGAGGACGAACGACAGGGTCGACAGCAGCAGGACCCGCGGCTGCCTGCGCAGCAGTTCGAACAACGGCACCTTGGCCCGTTCCGTCCGGTCCACAGCGGCCTGGAAGACCGGGGTCTCCGCGATCTTCATACGGATGTAGAAGCCCACCACCAGCAGCACGGAGGAGAACAGGAACGGGATGCGCCAGCCGTAGGAGACGAAGTCACCGGCCGGCATCACGGAGCTCAGCACGAGGAAGAAGCCGTTGCCGAGGATGAAACCGAGGGCAGGTCCGAGCTGCGGGAACGCCGAGTACAGCCCGCGTTTGCCCGGTGGCGCGTACTCGGTGGACAGCAGCACCGCGCCGCCCCACTCGCCGCCGAGCCCGATGCCCTGCACACAGCGCAGCACGACCAGCAGGACCGGCGCCCAGATCCCGATCGCCGAGTAGCCGGGGACCAGACCGACCGCGACCGTCGACAGCCCCATCATCAACAGGGAGACGACCAGCATCGACTTGCGCCCGATCCGGTCGCCCCAGTGCCCGAACAGGACCGCCCCGACCGGGCGGGCGACGAACCCCACGGCGAAGGACCCCAGCGACGCCAGCACGCCGGCCGTCTCGGACACCGTCGGGAAGAACACCTTCCCGAACACCAGGGCGGTGGCCGTTCCGTAGATGTAGAAGTCGTAGAACTCGATGGCGGTTCCGATGCAGCTGGCGGTCGCGATGCGCGACCGCGACACCTCGCTGCGAGGCGCTGGGTTCATGGGGGACTCCAGGACTCGGCGACGACGAGCAGCAGTGCTGCTCCACGGCTGGGTGCGTCCACGGCTGTGGGGCAAAGGGAGTTCGGCCGCCGGGAGTGCCGGCAGGACAGCGGGGGCGGTCGTGGCCGCCAGGTGGGGGACGCCCGCGGGGGGCTGTCCGGCGGTTGACCGGACAGCGTGCCCGAGCTGCCGCTTGTGGCGGTGAGACGCGGCTCGGCACGGCGAGATCGTACGGGGAGTGATGCGTGGCGTACACCGTGCGCCCGACGCCGGGCGGGGTCTGCCGTGCCTGCCGCCGACGGGGCGGCTCCCTCCGGTCGGCGCACCTGAGCGGCTGCTTAGTATGGCGGGGTACCAGTCTTCCACCAGCAGCACAGGAGTCCCGCGTGACCGCCGAAGCACCCGTCGCCCCCGCCCTGTCGTACGGGCGGCTGATCCCCGTCACCGTCCACTTCGACGACCTGGACGCGCTCGGGCTGCTGCACAACGCGCGCTACCCGCTGCTGGTGGAGCGGGCCTGGTCCCGGCTGTGGCAGGAGCACGGCCTGGGCTTCACGGGCGACTGGACGGCGGCCGGCGACGCCTGCAACGCGGTCAAGGAACTGCGCATCACCTACGAGTCCCCCGTCACCCGGCCCGGCGAGTACGCCGTCCACCTGTGGCTCGACCGGCTCGGCACCACCGGGCTGACCTACGGCTTCCGGTTCTGCTCCGCCGACGGCGCGCACACCTACGCGCACGGCACCCGGGTCCTGGTCCGGCTGGACGCGGACACCCTGCGTCCGGCCCCCTGGAGCGAGGAGTTCAGGGCCGCGGGCCGGGAACTTCTGCGGAACGCTGACTGACCACCGGCCGGCTCCGGTCGCCGGGCCGCAGCACCCCGGCGAAGCCGGCCACCCCGCACGCCAGCAGCGTCACCAGCGAGAACGACGCCACCAGGCCGGCCGCCTGGGCGAGCCCGCCGATCGCGCTCGGCGCGATCAGCCCCGAGGTGTAGGTGACGGTCGCCACGCCCGCGATCGCCTGACTGGGATTCGGGCCGCTGCGCCCGGCCGCCGCGAAGCACAGCGGCACCACCACGGCGATCCCGAGGCCCAGCAGCCCGAAACCGCACATCGCCATGGCCGGATGGTCCGCCAGCACCACGAGCAGCCCGCCGAGAACGGCCAGCACCCCGCTCGCCCGCACCGTGCGCACCGAGCCGAACCGGTCCACCACCCGGTCGCCCGCGAACCGGGCCGCCGCCATGGTGAGCGTGAAGCCCGTGGTGCAGGCCGCCGCCAGCCCGGCCGAGGTGTGCAGCCGGTCGTGCAGATACACCGCCGACCAGTCCAGGCTCGCGCCCTCGCCGAAGACCGCGCAGAACCCGACAGCACCGATCAGCAGCGCCGACCTCGGCGGCAGCGCGAACCTGGGCGGCGGCTCCTCGTCCGCGCCCGGCGTGACGTCCAGCACCCAGGTGCAGGCCACCAGCCCCAGCACGGTGAGCACACCGGCCGCCAGGGCGTGATGCAGACGGGCGTCCGAGCCGAGGTGTGCGGCGAGCGTGCCGCCCGCCGAGCCGATCAGTGCGCCCGCGCTCCACATGCCGTGCAGCCCCGACATGATCGAGCGGCCCAGCCGGTTCTCCACCTCCACGCCCAGGGCGTTCATCGCCACGTCCGCCATGCCCGAGGAGGCGCCGTAGACGAACAGCGCCGCGCACAGGGTGAGCAGATTCGGGCTGAGGGAGGGCAGGACGAGACTGAGCGTCCACAGGGCGAGCAGTCCGCGCAGGGCGGTGCGGGCACCGAAACGGTGGCTGATGCCGCCGGCCAGCGGCATCGCCACGGACGCGCCGAGGGCGGGGAAAGCGAGCGCGAGGCCGAGTTGCCCGGCGCTGACGGAGGCGTGGTCCTGGATCCACGGCACCCGGGTGGCGAACGACCCGGTGACGGCCCCGTGCACCGCGAACACGGCGGCCACGGCGTACCGTGCGCGCCGTACCTGGCGCTGCTGTTCGACCCCTGCGCTCATGCTCAGGCCCCTCCCCGGATCGCGGGCGTCCACGCGTGCGGCGGCGCGGGCCGTGCCCCGGGAGGCGGGTGCCCGGGTCCCCGCGCCGTCACGCCGCGTAAACTATCAGGAACCCTGCCTGATAGAAAGAGGGCAGAAGAGAGGGAGAGGCGGTCGCCGTCGCGCGGCCCACCGGATCTGGGAGGATTCCCGGCATGCCCGCATCCCCGAGCACCGCCCGGGTCATCAACGACCGGCTCGCTCTGCGCCTGCTGCAGCAGCGCGGACCGCTCACGGCCGGGCAGCTCAAACAGCTCACCGGTCTGTCCCGGCCGACGGTCGCCGACCTGGTCGACCGCCTGACCGCGGCCGGTCTGATCACCGTGGTGGGGGAGTCCGACCAGCAACGGCGCGGACCGAACGCCCGGCTGTACGGCATCGCCGCCGACCGCGCCCAGCTCGCCGCCCTCGACGTGCGCACCGACGGCGTGACGGTGACCGTGGCCGACCTGCTCGGCCGGGAACTGACCCGGGCCGCCGCCCCGATCGCCACCGACACCGCCACCGGCCCCGCCGTGGAACAGGCCGTCGCCCTGGTGGAACGGGCGGTGCGCGGGGCCCGGGCCGAGCGGCTGCACACCCTCACGGTCGGCGCGCCCGGCCTGATCGACCCCGCCACCGGCGAACTGCGCGACTCCTCCGGCCTGCCCGTGTGGCACCGCCGGCTGGTGGGAGTGCTGCAGCACAGGCTGCCCGGCACCCGGGTCGTCGTGGAGAACGAGACCAACCTCGCCGCGCTCGCCGAACAGCGCGACGGCGCGGCACGCGACCGGGACACCTTCGTCCTGCTGTGGCTCGGCGGAGGCACGGGCGCGGCCGTGATCCTGGACGGCACCCTGCGCCGGGGCGCCTCCGGCGGCGCGGGCGAGATCGGTTTCCTGCCGGTGCCGGGCACCTCGGGGCTGCCCTCCGCCACGGATTGCGAGGGCGGCTTCCACCAGCTGGCCTCGGCACCGGCGGTGATGGACCTGGCGGCGGAGCACCGGATCGCCGGCCACGCCTTTGACAAGCCGCAGGCCCGCGGCGCCGCGGACGCGGCCGGCCTGGTGGGGCACGCGGTACGGCTGGCCGCCGGGCAGGCGCGGGCCGAGGCGGACGGGACGGCACCGGGCGGGCCGCCGGAGGCCGACGGCACCGGGAACGCGGCGCGCTTCCTGGAGGCGCTCGCCGACCGTCTCGCCCTCGGCGTCGCCTCCGTCGCGGCCGTCCTGGACCCCGGCTGTGTGGTCCTCGGCGGGGAGATCGGGCAGGCCGGCGGGGACGCGCTCGCCGCGCGGGTGGAGGAACGGGTGGCCCGGCTCTCGCCGCTGCGCACCGAGGTGCGGGCGAGCGTTCTCGGGGGCGCCGCCGTGCTGCGCGGCGCCCTGCTCACCGCCCGCGACAGCGCTCAGGAGGACCTGGCCACCCCGCCCGGTGTCGACCCCGACTCCTCGTCAGGACAGGGGAGTTGACCTGACCGGTCGGTCCGCCCGGACCCGGTCGCCCGCCTGTCGCAGGGGCGGCAGGCCGGACACGGGCCGTGGACGCGAACCGGCGGCGGGCGGCAGCGCGCGGGCGGCGACCGCGGGCACCGGACGCACGCCGACTGCGCTCTGTGAGCGACCACACACCGGTCACCTGTCTGGACGCCGACCGGGCGTGGCACACTTGCCCTGTAGCTGAAGCAGCGCACTCCGGGGTCGGTGAAAGTCCGAACCGGCGGTGAAAGTCCGCGACCCGGCCGCGTCCAGCGGTCGGTTGACCAGGTGGAATTCCTGGACCGACGGTGAAAGTCCGGATGGGAGGCAGTGCGCGGCGGGCGGGCACACATCTGTGTGGACGCCGCCGTTCGCGGGTGCGCCCTCACGGGCGTCCTCCGTCGCGGCGCCGTTCGCCCCGAGTGTCCTCGCCCGTGTTCTCTGTCGTCCGTCGACAGCCCCGGAGTCCGTGCCCGAGGAGGCAGGAGGACCCGGGAAGTGTTCACCGGAATCGTCGAAGAGCTGGGCGAGGTCACCGCCGTCGAGGACCTCGGCGACGCCGCCCGTTTCCGGCTCCGCGGCCCCGTCGTGACCCAGGGCGCCCGGCACGGCGACTCCATCGCCGTCAACGGGGTCTGTCTCACCGTCGTCGACCACGAGGGCGACGAGTTCACCGCCGACGTCATGGCGGAGACCCTCAAACGCTCCAGCCTCGGCGTCCTCACCGTCGGATCCCGGGTCAACCTCGAACGCCCCACCGCCGTCGGTGCCCGCCTGGGCGGCCACATCGTGCAGGGCCACGTCGACGGCACCGGCACGATCCTCGAGCGCACCCCCTCCGAGCACTGGGAGGTCGTGAGGATCTCCCTGCCCGCTCACCTCGCCCGCTATGTCGTGCAGAAGGGCTCCATCACCGTCGACGGCATCAGCCTCACCGTCGTCGAGGCCGGCGAGGACTTCTTCACCGTCAGCCTCATCCCCACCACCCTCGCCCTGACCACCCTCGGTCTCAAGCAGCCCGGCGACCCCGTCAACCTCGAGGTCGACGTCGTCGCCAAGTACGTCGAACGGCTGCTCGGTGACCGCGTGCAGGGAGCCGACCGGTGAACTGGCTCAACTCGGAGGCCTTCACCCTCCTCGGCCAGCACATCAAGTGGTCCGACATGACCGGCAACGTCATCGGCCTGCTCGGCCTGGCGTTCGGCTGGCGGCGGTCCCTGTGGAGCTGGCCCACCCAGTTCCTGTCCGGCCTGATCCTCTTCGCCGCGTTCGCCACCGCCCACCTGTCCGGCAGCGCCGGCAAGCAGGTCGTCGTCATGGCCGTGGCCGTCTACGGCTGGTGGCACTGGAGGCGCGGCAGCGGGCAGGCGGAGGACGGTCACATCGCCGTCCGGTTCGCCACCTGGCGCGAGCGGGCGGCCCTGCTGGCGGCCGCCGCCGTCGGCACCCTCGCCGTCGCCGGGCTGTTCCACGCCTACCCGTCGCTGTCCTGGGACCCCTGGCCCGACGCCTACATCTTCGTCGGCACCGTCGTCGCCATGTACGCCCAGGCGCACGGCATGGTCGAGTTCTGGTTCGCCTGGCTGCTCGTCGACGCCGTCGGCGTCCCGCTCAACTTCGCCCATGGCTTCGCCTTCTCCGGCTTCGTCTACGTCATCTACGGCGCGCTCGTCCTGTGGGGCATGCGCGACTGGTGGCTGCGCTCGCGCCGGAGCGCACAGCCCGTCCCGGAAGGAGCGCCCGCATGACCGCGGCACCCGTCCTCTGCAGCACCGACCAACTCGCGGACATCACCCTCGACCCGGTCGAGCAGGCCGTCGCCGACATCGCCGCCGGCCGCCCGGTCGTGGTCGTCGACGACGAGAACCGCGAGAACGAAGGCGACCTCGTCGTCGCCGCCGAGAAGGTCACCGACGAGATCGTGGCCTTCATGATGAGCGCCTGCCGCGGCCTGATCTGCGCCCCCATGACCGGGGACGAACTCGACCGGCTGAACCTCCCTCAGATGGTCGAGGACAACACCGAGTCGATGCGGACCGCGTTCACCGTCTCCGTGGACGCCGCCGCCGGGCACGGCGTCACCACCGGCATCTCCGCCGCCGACCGCGCCACCACCCTGCGCCTGCTGGCGAGCGGCACCGCACAGCCGGACGACTTCGTCCGCCCCGGCCATGTCTTCCCGCTGCGCGCCCGGCCCGGCGGCGTGCTAGAACGCGACGGCCACACCGAGGCCGCCGTCGACCTCGCCCGGCTCGCCGGACTGCGCCCGGCCGGCGCGATCGTGGAGATCGCCGGGGACGACGGGCGCATGCTGCGCCTGCCCGAGCTGTTCGTCTTCGCCCGCGAACACGGCCTGACGATCATCTCCATCGAGGACCTCGTCGCCTACCGCCGCTCCCGCGAGCACCCGGCCCCGGCCGGGCAGGGCGACGGCACGGACACACCCGCCGTGCGCCGCGAGGCCGAGGTGCACCTGCCCACCCGGCACGGCACCTTCACCGCCCACGGCTACCGCGCCACCGCCGACGGCGTCGAGCACATCGCCCTCGTCCACGGCGACCTCAAAGACGGCGAGGACGTCCTGGTGCGGATGCACTCCGAGTGCCTCACCGGCGACGTGTTCGGCTCGCTGCGCTGCGACTGCGGCCCCCAGCTCGACGCCTCCCTGGAACGCATCCGGCGCGAGGGCAGGGGAGTGGTGGTCTACCTGCGCGGACACGAGGGGCGCGGCATCGGGCTGCTGTCCAAGCTGCGCGCCTACGAGCTGCAGGAACGCGGCCGGGACACCCTCGACGCCAACCTGGAACTCGGCCTGCCCGCCGACGCCCGCGACTACGGTGCCGGCGCCGAGATCCTCAAGGACCTCGGGGTCGCGAGCGTACGGCTGATGACCAACAACCCCGACAAGACCGAGGCGCTGCTGCGCCACGGCATCAAGGTCACCGGACGGGTACCGATGCCCGTGCAGGCCGGTGAGCACAACCTCCGCTACCTGCGCACCAAGCGGGACCGGATGGGCCATGACCTGCCCTGGCTGGACGCGGCATCCGCCTCCACCTGCGGCAATCAGTGACGACACACGAGGAGAGACGTGAGCGGCAAGGGTGCACCGGAGCTGTCGGTACGGAACGTCGGAGACCTCAGGGTCGCCGTCGTCGCGGCGCAGTGGCACGAGAAGGTGATGGACGGCCTGGTCGACGGCGCCCTGCGCGCCCTGCACGAGCTGGGCATCGACGAACCGACCCTGCTCAGGGTCCCCGGCAGCTTCGAGCTGCCGGTGGTGGCCAAGGTGCTGGCCGGCCGGGGCTACGACGCGATCGTCGCCCTCGGCGTCGTCATCCGCGGCGGCACCCCGCACTTCGACTACGTCTGCCAGGGCGTCACCCAGGGCCTCACCCAGGTGGCCGTCGACACCGGCGTGCCGGTCGGTTTCGGCGTGCTCACCTGCGACACCGAGGAGCAGGCCCTGGACCGGGCAGGACTGGAGGGATCCAGCGAGGACAAGGGCCACGAGGCGGTCACCGCGGCGGTGGCGACGGCCGCCACGCTGCGCTCGGTCTCCGAGCCCTGGCGCTGACCGGCGGGGCGGACCGCGTAGGGTTAGGACCACCATGTCCAAGAAGACGTTCGAGGAGCTGTTCGCCGAGCTCCAGCACAAGGCCGCCCACGGCGACCCCGCCACCTCCCGCACGGCCGAACTGGTCGGCAAGGGAGTCCACGCCATCGGCAAGAAGGTCGTCGAGGAGGCCGCCGAGGTCTGGATGGCGGCCGAGTACGAGGGCAAGGAGGCGGCCGCCGAGGAGATCTCCCAGCTGCTGTACCACGTCCAGGTGATGATGGTCGCCCGCGGCATCTCCCTCGACGACGTCTACGCCCACCTGTGACCCACCTGCTGTAAAAAGCTGTAACAACCCCCTCACGCAAAGGAAGCCGACCTCATGCTGCGCATCGCCGTCCCCAACAAGGGTTCACTCTCCGGCCCTGCGGCGGACATGCTGCATGAGGCCGGCTACCGGCAGCGCCGCGAGTCCAAGGAACTGCGCATCGTCGACCCGGTGAACGAGGTGGAGTTCTTCTACCTCCGCCCCCGCGACATCGCGATCTACGTCTCCTCCGGCCGCCTCGACATCGGCATCACCGGCCGCGACCTGCTGATCGACTCCGGAGCCGGCGCCGAGGAGATCCTCGCCCTCGGCTTCGCCCGCTCCACCTTCCGCTACGCCGCCAAGCCGGGCACGGCCGGTGGCATCGGCGACCTGAACGGCAGGACGATCGCCACCTCCTACGAGGGCATCGTCGCCAAGCACCTCGCCGACAACGGCATCGACGCCTCCGTCGTCCACCTCGACGGCGCCGTGGAGACCGCCATCGAACTGGGCGTCGCCGAGGTCATCGCCGACGTCGTCGAGACCGGCACCTCGCTGCGCAACGCCGGCCTGGAGCCCTTCGGCGAGCCGATCATGACGTCCGAGGCGATCGTCGTGCGCCGTACCGGCGCGGACGCCGAGGACCCCAAGGTGCAGCGCTTCCTGCGCCGCCTGCAGGGCGTCCTGGTGGCCCGGACGTACGTGATGATGGACTACGACTGCCGGGTCGAGCAGCTGGAGAAGGCCGTGGCGCTCACCCCCGGCCTGGAGTCCCCGACCGTCTCCCCGCTGCACAACGAGGGCTGGGTCGCCGTGCGCGCCATGGTCCCCGCCAAGGACGCCCAGCGGATCATGGACGACCTGTACGCCATCGGCGCCCGCGCCATCCTCACCACGGCCATCCACGCCTGCCGCCTGTGAAGGACGAGCGATGTCCGACCTGCCCGCACTTCCCGTCACCTTCCGGCCGGGGCACGTCCGCGCGGTCCTGCTGACGGCCGCGGTCGCCCTCTTCGTGGTGATCACGGCCGTCGCCCTGCTGCTGGACCCGCTCAGCCCCGGTGAGCGCCTCAGCTTCGTCCTCACCGCCGCGCTGATCTCCGCCGTGCTGGTCCTGCTCTCCCGGCCCAAGGTGGTCGCGGACGACTCCGGCGTCACCGTGGTCAACATCGCCAGCAGCCGCCGGCTGGCCTGGCCGGAGATCCTCCAGGTGAACCTCCGCACGGGTGACCCGTGGGTCTTCCTCGACCTCAGCGACGGCACCAGCCTGCCCGCGCTCGGCATCCAGCCCGGCATCGCGCGCAAGCGCGCTCTCGCCGACGCCCGGGCCCTGCGCGCCCTCGTCGAGGCCCGCTCGCTGCACGACCCCGAGCCGTCCCGCGACACGCCCCGGGGCTGAACCAGGGTCCGTCTCAGGGAAGGGTCCGGGGCCTTCGCCCTGACGCATTCGCCGCGGTCTTGATTAATCTGGGGGGCGGAAGCGCGTCCACCGCGCTTCCGCCCCTGTGCGCGCCCGGCGCCAGGGGCTCCTGCTACCCGAGGAGTGACTCCCTCCGGCGATGGACGGATCGTCCTGCAGTACCTGCGCCGCCCCCAGCCGACATAGCGCGGAACCCACCGAGGTCCGCGCCCGTGCCCGGGCGGCGGCATCATGACCATCCCCCTGCTGCTCCTGGCAGCTGCCTTCCTGCTGATCCTCGCCAACGGTTTCTTCGTCGCCGCCGAGTTCGGCCTGGTCACGGTCGAACGGCAGGACGCCGAACAGGCCGCCGCCGACGGCGACCGACGCGCCCGCCGGGTCGTCGAGTCGCTGGGCGAGCTGTCCTTCCAGCTGTCCGGCACCCAGCTCGGCATCACCATCACCTCCCTGGTGGTCGGCATGCTGGCGGAACCGGCCCTGGCCGACCTGCTGCGCGGACCCTTCGCCGCCGTCGGCATACCCGACGGGGCGGTGTCCGGGACCGCCGTGGTGGTGGGCATGCTGCTCGCCTCCGCGTTGCAGATGGTGATCGGCGAGCTGGTGCCCAAGAACTGGGCGGTGTCCCGGCCGCTGCAGGTCGCGCGGTTCGTCGCCGGCCCGCAGCACGTCTTCTCGCGGCTGTTCCGCCCGGTGATCAGCGCGCTCAACACGGTCGCCAACCGGCTGGTGCGCATGCTCGGCGTGGAACCCGCCGACGAGCTGGCCTCCGCCCGCACCCCCGCCGAGCTGGTCTCCCTGGCCCGGCACTCGGCACAGGCCGGCGCCCTGGAGGAGGACACCGCCGACCTGTTCGTCCGCACCCTGTACCTGGGCGAGCTGACCGCACAGCACGTGATGACCCCGCGGGTGAAGGTCAGCGCCCTGCAGTCCTCGGCGACCGCCGAGGACGTGGTGAACCTCACCCGGGCCACCGGCCTGTCCCGCTTCCCGGTCTACCGGGAGCGGATCGACGAGGTCGTCGGCATGGTCCACCTCAAGGACGCCCTCGCCGTCCCGGCCCACGAGCGGCTGCGCACCCCCGTGGGCCGCATCGCCCGCCGGGCGCTGCTGGTGCCCGAGACGCTGCCGGTGCGGCCGCTGCTGGCCCGGCTGCGCAGCGAGCAGCCCATCGCGGTCGTCGTCGACGAGTACGGCGGCACCGCGGGCGTGGTCACCCTGGAGGACGTCGTCGAGGAACTGGTGGGCGAGGTCCGGGACGAGCACGACGCCAAGGACGTGCCGGAACTGGCCCCCGCCCCGCCCGAGGACGGCCGGCCCGCCTGGGACGTCGACGGCGGCTGCCGGGTCGACGTGCTGCGGCGCATCGGCCTTCAGGCTCCCGAGGGCCCCTACGAGACCGTCGCCGGCCTGGTCGCCGACCTGCTCGGCCGTATCCCGGCCCCCGGTGACAAGGCGGAGCTGCCCGGCTGGCGGCTGTCCGTGCGCCAGGTCGGCCACTACCGCGCCGAGCGGGTCCGCGTGGTCCGCACCGCACCGGCGGCCGAGACCGCCGCGTCCCTGGCGGAGGCCGCCCGATGAGCGTGCTGCAACTCGTACTCGCCGCGCTGCTCGTGCTGGCAAACGGTTTCTTCGTCGGTGCCGAGTTCGCGTTGGTCTCCGTCCGCCGCAGCCAGATCGAACCGCTCGGCACCGCCCGAGCCCGCCAGGTGCTCTACGGCCTCGAGCGGCTGCCGCAGATGATGGCGGCCGCCCAGTTCGGCATCACCGTCTGCTCGCTGACGCTCGGCGCCGTCGCCGAACCCACGGTGGCGCACCTGCTGGAGCCGGTGTTCACCTGGCTCCACCTGCCCGAAGGCATGATCCATCCGCTGGGCTACGTCATCGCGCTCGCCGCCGTGGTCTTCTTCCACCTGGTGGTGGGCGAGATGGTGCCGAAGAACCTGGCCATGGCCGCCCCGGAGAAGGCCGCGCTGTGGCTCAGCCCCGGCCTGGTCGCCTTCGCCCGGCTGTGCAAGCCGGTCACCGTGGCGCTCGGCGCCTGCGCCCAAGGCGTCCTGCGTCTGTTCCGCGTCGAGCCGAAGGACGAGGTCGAGGCGGTCTTCACCAGCGAACAGCTCAACCGTCTGGTGGAGGACTCCGGGCAGGCGGGTCTGCTGGACCCGGAGGAGCAGCAGCGCCTGGAGGACGCCCTGGAGCTGGGCTCCCGCCCGGTCATGGACGTGGTGCTGGGCCGCGAGGACCTGGTGACGGTCAGTCCCTCGGTGACCCCCGGGGAGATCGTGGAGCTGACCGCGCGCACCGGTTACTCGCGGTTCCCCGTCTGCGCCGACAGCGGGGCCTTCATGGGCTACCTGCACGTCAAGGACGTCCTCGACCTGGAGGACTCCGACCGGGCCGTCCCGCAGCACATCTGGCGTCCGATGACGACGCTGCGCTCCGAGCTGCCGCTGGACGACGCCCTGACCGTGATGCGCCGCGCCGCCACCCATCTGGCCCAGGTCGCGGACGCCTCCGGGCGGGTGCTGGGCGTGGTGGCCCTGGAGGACGTGCTGGAGCTGCTGGTCGGCGAGGTACGGGACCCGGCGCACCGGGTCACGTCGGAGATCCGCCTGACCGGCCCGCGCGAGACCGACGAGCCGGAGCAGGTGCTGGCGACCTGAGCGCCGTCCACGGATGGCACGCCCGCGGGCAGCGACCGCAACCCGGCCGCTGCCCGCGGGCGTTGCGTCCGGCTCCGCGGCGAGGGGGTTCAGGCGCCCTGGGGGTCCTGCGGTCCCCGGCCCGACAGCACCTCGCCGTAGGCCTGCATCAGGTCCGGCAGCCGCAGCGTGGCCAGGTCCTCACGGGTCAGCGGGCCCGCGCAGGAGGACAGCCGCAGATCCCGGTAGGCGCAGCTCTTCTCGTACAGCGTGCGCAGGAACCTTCCGTTGCCCAGCTCGTCGATCCACCCCTGGTCGACCACGTGCGTGGCGATCGAGGACAGCTCCTCCAGCGCCTCCTCGTCCCACTGGTCGCCGTTCTCCGCGGCGAGCACCTTGCCGATCTCGGTCAGTTCGTGCGGGCGGTAGGACGGGAAGTCGATGCGGGTGGTGAAGCGGGAGGACAGCCCCGGGTTGGCGGCCAGCAGCCGGTCCATGCCCTCCGGGTAGCCGGCCAGGATCACCACCAGGTGGTCGCGGTTGTCCTCGGCACGTTTGAGCAGCACCTGCAGTGCCTCGTCGCCGTAGGCGTCGCCCTTGCCGTAGCCGGCGTTCGACAGCGCGTACGCCTCGTCGACGAAGAGGACGCCGCCGATCGCGGAGTCGATCAGCTCGTTGGCCTTCACGGCGGTCTGCCCCAGGTACTCTCCGACCAGGTCGGCCCGCTGGGCCTCCACCAGGTGGTCGCCGCCGAGCAGTCCGAGGGCGTAGAAGACGCGGCCGAGGATGCGGGCGACCGTGGTCTTGCCCGTGCCGGAGGGCCCGGAGAACACGAAGTGCCGCTTGGGCGGCTGCACGGGCAGCCCCTGACCGGCCCGCAGCCGGGCCATGTTCAGCTGTGCGGACAGCGCCTTGACCTGCCGTTTGACCGGTTCCAGACCCACCATGCGCTCCAGCTCGGCGAGCGCCTGTTCGAGCAGGGCGGGGTCGGTCGGGCCGGTCGGCAGCGAAGCGGCCGGTGAGGAGGAGCGTTCCCGCACGCGCGGCGGGGTGAGCGGGGGCAGGGCGGCGGAGCCCGGGAAGGCGCCGTCGCCGCCTTCCGCCGCGCGGCCCTCGGTGCCGACCGGCGGGTCGAGGGTGTCCGGCCCGTCCGCGGTCTCCTGGCCGGTGCCGGACAGGGTGACCGTCGCGAGGTCGCCGCCGTCGCCGTATCCGTCGGACTCGGTGATCGCCGCGAGCCGTGCGGCGGTGTCCATGAACGCCGGGTCGACCCGGTGCACCGCCCGGTACAGCGGGAGCGCGGCGGCGCTGCGTCCGGTGCCCTCGTGGGCCCGGGCCAGCCAGTACCGCAGTTCCTTGCGCTGCGGCTGCTCGCTGCGGCAGCGCATCAGCGCCGCCGACAGCAGCGGCTCGGCCTGGCTGTACATCTCCAGCCGCACCCGCGCCATGCCGCCGAACAGGCCGGCCTCGATGCCCAGCACCGGGTCGTCGACCAGCGGATCGGTGTGCCGGACCAGCTCCTCCCAGTCCTTGACCAGGTAGGCGCGGCAGGCGTGCAGGAACCGTACCTGGGGATCGGTGTCCACCGGCGGCAGCCCGGCCAGCGCACGGTCCAGCTCGGGCACATGACGCCCGTCCAGCCAGTGCGAGGCGTGCGCCAGCAGCAGATCCCGGGGGGTCTCCAGCACCGGCTGCACCCACCAGCCCAGCCAGTACCAGGAGTTGAGGGTGCGGCCGTGCCGGGCCCGTTGCTCGCCGAACCGGTCCCGGTGCCGGAACATCTTCAGCAGCGCGGTCGTGGTGTCGACGCGCAGCGCGTGCAGCCCCAGCCAGGCGTCGGCCATCCCGGGGTCCATCCGCACCGCCGCGCGGAATTCCTCCTCCGCCTGCGGATAGGCGCCCATGGTGTAGGCGTCCACGCCCCGCAGCCAGGCAAGATCGGCCGGGGCCTGGTGGCCCTGCGCGCCGAAGTCCATCCCGTCCCCCACACGAACCCGTGCCCCCGTTGGTCGGCCACCGGGCGGTCGCCCGATGGCTGCCGTCGGCCGAACCGCTGTTGCGCGGACCGGAGTTGCAGGTGCGCGAAGCAGCCGTTCGAAGGTCGCACCGAGGGCATGGTACCCGCGGGGTGCCCGCCCGCCGAAGGGTGCGGTACGGGGCGTTCGACGAGGTGGAAGCAGACACGAGCGCCCCGCGCTCGGTGACCGAGGGTGATCGGACGACGCCGTGCGGCGCCCCGGAGGAGGGGCCGGGACAGAACGAAGCCCCCGGTCACGGGGGAACAACCGGGGGCTTCGTGTCTTCGAGCGGTCCCACGATGACCGCACATTGAGAACGTAAGGCCTGTACGGCCCCCCGGTCAAGCGAAGTTGGGGGACTGGCTCAGGTTCCCCCGTGCGGGTCTTCACATGTCCCACACCTTGCCGACGGGTCCTCACGGTGCGTGACCAAAAGCCCGGGTCCGAGCCGTCCGGAAGACCCCGGCAGCACCTCGTACCCCTGCTCGGTCTGCCGCACCAGCAGGTCGGCGAACGGGCGGGAAGGATCTCCGGCGAAGTGCCGGCGCTCCGCCTCGGTCCACCCGGACCAGAACTCCCGCTGCTCCTCGCCGTCACGGGCCCGCCCCCGCGCCCAGGCCTCCTCGCGCGGCAGGTCCATCCACAGCAGCCCGGCCAGGTACGGCCGCAGCGTCCGGCGGCCCGCACCCACACCCTCGACCAGGATCACCGGCGCCGGCGGCAGCGCACGTGGGGACCCGAAGCACCGGGCGCGCCAGTCGTAGGGGCGGTACCGGGCGGTCGCGCCCCGCCCCAGCGGTGCGATCACCTCGTCGAGCAGCCGCCCGTCCCAGGCAAACAGCTCCTCGTGGCAGGCGATGTCGTCCAGATGCAGCACGGGCGCGCCGCCCAGTGCGGCCGCCAGCCGCCCGGCGAAGGTCGACTTCCCCGAGCCCGCGTGGCCGTCGACGCCCACGAGCCGCACGGGACCCACGGACGGTGCGAGACGGCGCAGACGGCGGGCGAGGACGTGGATGGCGGGTTCCTGACGGGACGTGCGAGGCGGACGGTGCCTGCGGGCGGTTCCTGACGGGGACGTGGGGCGGAGGGGGCTGGACGAGGGACGTGGAGCGGAGGGTTCCTGGCGATGACGTGGGACGGAGGGCTCCCGACGGGCGCACTTGGCGGACGACGGAATTCCGCCCACAGTCTACGGCCGCCCCTCCGGCCCGGGCGGGCGCGCCCGACCGATCACGGTGCCCGCCCAGGCGCACCATCGGTCCAGACCAATAACGGAGAGCGTGGCATGGCCCGAAGTACTGGCAGGACCCGTCGCGCGCCGCCATAGTGGGCGCATCGCCGTGCACGGACCGCCCTCCGCCCCGACTCGGACACCTGGGGGTTCCACCACCCATGAGCACAGTCGACCAGCCGTCCCGCAGATCCGTCCTGACCGCCGCGGTCGTGGCCGCCGTGGCCGGTGCCACGGCCCCGGCGGCCGCCGCCGCAGCCGCCCCGTCCGGCGCCCCCGCCCCGGCGGGCGGCGCCCGCTCCGGTTCCGCCCGCCCGATCGACTACCACGCCTGGACCGGCTTCGCGGACTGGCGCAGCGGCACCGCCCACGGCACCCGCCCGCGCGCCGGAGCCCGCCCCGGCCTCGAACTCGCCACGCCCGCCGGCACCACCGACTACACCGACCCGCACACCGGGAAGACCGCCACCTGGGAGTACGCCATCTGGACGAGCCCGGTGCACCGGCTGCCCGTGCCCGCCACCGAGGCCGTCGTCTCGTGGAACGCCCAGACCCCGGCCGGCACCTGGCTCCAGGTCGAACTGCAGGGCACCTACACGGACGGCACCGCCACCCCCTGGTACGTCATGGGCCGCTGGGCCGCCGGCGACCAGGACATCAAGCGGACCAGCGTCGACGGCCAGAAGGACGGCAGGAGTTCGGTCTGGACGGACACCTTCTCCGTCGACGACCCGTCCACCGGGCTGCGTCTGGCCTCCTACCGGCTGCGCCTGACGCTGTATCGCAGGCCCGGCACCCGGCTCACCCCCGTGGTCCACCGGATCGGCGCGATGGGCTCCGACATCCCCGACCGCTTCACCGTCCCCGCCTCCGTCCCCGGCGGCACCGCCCGGGAACTGAGCGTCCCCCGGTACT
This sequence comes from Streptomyces thermoviolaceus, assembly GCF_045209695.1. Classification (NCBI taxonomy): domain Bacteria; kingdom Bacillati; phylum Actinomycetota; class Actinomycetes; order Kitasatosporales; family Streptomycetaceae; genus Streptomyces; species Streptomyces thermoviolaceus. Next base: position 5,204,428 of record NZ_CP109280.1, read on the forward strand.
CGCAGGAGATCCACAAGGGCCAGTACCCCGAGTACGACAACGGCGGCGAGGCCTGGTGCAGCCCCACCTCCTCGCAGATGGTCGTCGAGTACTGGGGAGGCCGGCTCACCCCCGAACAGCTGTCCTGGGTGGACCCGTCCTACGCCGACCCGCAGGTCTGCCACGCGGCCCGCTCCACCTACGACCACCAGTACGGCGGGTGCGGCAACTGGCCCTTCAACGCCGCCTACGCGGCCACCTTCGACGGTCTGCAGGGCGTGGTGACCCGGCTCGCCTCTCTCACCGAGGCCGAGACCCTGATCGCCGCCGGCATCCCGGTGATCACCTCGCAGTCCTTCCTCAAGACCGAGCTGACCGGCGCCGGTTACGGCACCTCGGGACATCTGATGGCGATCGTCGGCTTCACCAAGGACGGCGACGTCGTCGCCAACGACCCGGCCTCGCCCAGCGACGAGGCGGTCCGGCGGGTCTACCGGCGCCGCGAGTTCGAGACCGTCTGGCTGCGCACCAAGCGCCACGACGCCGACGGCAAGGTCAGAAGCGGCTCGGGAGGCATCTGCTACCTCTACTTCCCGGCCCGCCCGACCCCGGAGCAGCGCCGCGCGCTGGAGAGCGTGGGAGTGCGCTGACGGTGCGGCTCGCGGACGTGCGCCGTGCGACCTCGCGCCGACGCTCCGCGTCGTCGTCACGGCGTGCGTCCCGTCAGCCGGGCCGACCTTCCGCAGCATCCGTCCCGATCCGGCCGGACGCGTGACGGAGAGAACCGGCGACCCGTCAGCCGTTCGGCGCTCCTCGCGTCATCCGGCACGACGATCGCGTCCACAAGACCGCCGCCTGCGGCCCCGCGGACGCGGTGGCGTTCAGCCCCGTGCACGCACCGGCGGCTCGGGCACCACGGCCACCGGGCAGGGTGAGTGATGCAGGACGGTGTGGGCGACCCGGCCGAGCGGGAGCCCGGCATGCACCGCACGGCGGCCGGCTCCGATCACCAGCAGATCCGCCGTGGAGGCGAGGTCCAGCAGGACGTGCCGGGCCGGCCCGTCCACGAGGCGCTGCTGGATGGTCACCCCTTCAGGGATGTCTCGCAGCGCTGCCTCCAGGGCTTCGGCAGCCCGTCGTGCGGGTGCGTGGTCCGGCGCCGCGGCGGTCCCGCGACGGCCGACCGGTTCGTGCGCCGCGGGACGCCGCCGGGCCGTGACCACCTCCAGCACGGACCCACGCCGGTCCGCCTCCTCGGCGGCGAAGCGCACCGCTGCCCCGCTCGTGTCCCCTGCACCGACGACGATGCGTCCCTGCGCCGAGAGGCGGGCCGGGGGGTCCTGGTCACCGCGGACCACGATGACGGGACAGGCGGCATGGGCGGCCACGAACAGGCTGACCGAGCCGAGCAGCAGGGAGGGGACGCCACCGCGGCCCCGGCTGCCCACGGCCAGTGCCCAGGCGTGCTCGCTCTCCCGCACGAGTGCGTCCTCGGGCGATCCCGACAGGACAGCCGTGCTGATCGGCAGATCGGGCTGACGACGGCGGGCGCGGCGCGCCGCACCCCGGACGATGAGTTCCACGAGCTTTCCGGTGTCCGGGCTGCTGCTGCCTCCCGCGAACTCCGCGCTCTCGTAGCGCACCCACAGGGGCGCATACACCAGCCGCAGAGGCAGCCGACGCAGGGCCGCCTCGTCGGCCGCCCAGTCGACGGCCCGAAGAGCGCTTCCGGAGCCGTCCACACCGACGACCAGTGGCTGGTCCATCGTCCTCGCAGTCCCTCCGAGCGGGGCCGCCCAGCACTACCTTCATATCCGGTTCCTTCAGACGCAACAGGAACATCAGTGCTGGACGGTCGTGCGCCGCTGCTCCCGATCAGTGGACGGCTTCCCCCAGCCCGCTGTGCGCGACGTCCAGACCCGGCCTGCACCGAGGCCCGCACCCGCGAAACGGCCTTGCGCCGTCCTTCTCACCGGGGCGACGGCCCGGTCGGTTCCCAGGACCAGTCGACGACCTCCGGCAGATCCGTGCCGTGCTCACGGATCCAGGAGTGGTGGCGCAGCCGCACGTCTTCCATGCGCTGGCGCACGACCGAGGCGCGCACGGCGAGGCCAGGGACGCGGTCGATGACGTCCATGACGAGACGGTAGCGGTCCAGGTCGTTGGCGACCACCATGTCGAAGGGGGTGGTCGTGGTGCCGATCTCCTTGTAGCCGCGCACGTGCATGTGGCGGTGGCCGGTGCGGCGGTAGGCAAGGCGGTGGATCAGCCAGGGATAGCCGTGATACGCGAAGATCACCGGCTTGTCGGCGGTGAACAACCCGTCGTACTCGAAGTCGCTCATGCCGTGCGGGTGTTCCCCGCTGGGCATCAGCCGGGCGATGTCCACGACATTGACCACGCGCACGGACAGGTCGGGCAGGTGCCGCCGCAGCAGTTGGGCGGCGGCCAGCACCTCGAGCGTGGGCACGTCGCCCGCGCAGGCCAGGACGACGTCGGGCTCGCGGCTGCCGTTCTCGGTGCCGGCCCACTCCCAGACGCTCGCGCCGCGGGCGCAGTGCACCGTGGCGTCCTCGAGGGACAGCCAGTCGAAGCAGGGCTGCTTGCCGGCGACGATCACATTGACGTAGTCGCGGCTGCGCAGCACGTGATCGGTCACCGCCAGCAGGGTGTTGGCGTCCGGCGGGAAGTACACGCGCACCGCCTCGGGACTCTTGTTGAGGACGTGGTCGACGAAACCGGGATCCTGGTGGGAGAAGCCGTTGTGGTCCTGGCGCCACACATGGGAGGTCAGCAGATAGTTCAGCGAAGCGATGGGGGCGCGCCAGGTCAGGCGGCGGGTGGTGCGCAGCCACTTGATGTGCTGGTTGACCATCGAGTCCACGATGTGCACGAAGGCCTCGTAGCAGGAGAACAGCCCGTGCCGCCCGGTGAGGAGGTAGCCCTCCAACCAGCCCTGACAGGTGTGCTCGGAGAGTATCTCCATGACCCGGCCGTGCCGCTCGAGGTGTTCGTCCACGGGAAGCAGCCGCGCCTGCCAGGCCTTGCCGCTGGCCGCGTAGACGGCGTCCAGGCGGTTGGAGGCGGTCTCGTCGGGGCCGACGAGACGGAAGTCGCGCCGGTCGGCGGTGGCGGCCATGACGTCCCGCAGCAGCGCGCCGACGACACGGGTGGGTTCGTGCAGCGTGGCGCCGGGCCTGTCGACCTCGACGGCATACTTCCCCAACGGCGGCAGGGGCAGCTCGCGCAGCAGCAGTCCCCCGTTGGCGTAGGGGGTGGCGCCCAGCCGCCGGCGGCCGGCGGGGATGCAGGCCAGGACGTCCGCGCGGGGCACGCCGTGTTCGTCGAAGAGTTCCTCCGGGCGGTACGAGCGCAGCCACGCCTCCAGCTGCCGCAGGTGTGCCGGATCGTCGCGGACGGCGGCCAGCGGCACCTGGTGGGAGCGCCAGGTGCCCTCCACGGGCACCCCGTCGACCTCGGCCGGGCCGGTCCAGCCCTTGGGGGTGCGCAACACGATCATCGGCCAGCGGGGCCGGTCGGTGACACCGCCCTCGCGGGCGGCACGCCGGACGGTGTCGATGCGGTCGACGGCGGTGTCCAGCGCGGCGGCCAGGGCGCGGTGGACGGCGGCAGGCTCGTCGCCGGTGACGTGCAAGGGGTCGTGGCCGTAGCCCCGGAGAAGGGCGTCGAGATCGTCCTCGGGGAGCCGGGCGAGCACCGACGGATTGGCGATCTTGTACCCGTTGAGGTGGAGGATCGGCAGCACCGCTCCGTCGCCGACCGGGTCGAGGAACGCGGTGGAGTGCCAGGCGGCAGCCAGCGGCCCGGTCTCCGCCTCACCGTCCCCGATCACGCAGACCACCAGCAGGTCGGGGTTGTCCAGCGCGGCGCCGTAGGCGTGCGAGAGCGCGTAGCCGAGCTCGCCGCCTTCGTGGATGGACCCCGGGGTCTCGGGGGCCACATGGCTGGGCACCCCGCCGGGGAAGGAGAACTGCCGGAACAGCCGCGCCATGCCGGCCGCATCGCGCGTGACGTCCGGGTAGGTCTCGGAGTACGACCCCTCCAGCCAGGAGTTGGCCAGCACGGCGGGTCCGCCGTGGCCGGGCCCCCACACGCACAGGGTGTTCAGATCCCGGTTCTTGATGAGGCGGTCGAGGTGGGTGTGGATCATGTTCAGGCCCGGTGACGTCCCCCAGTGGCCGAGCAGCCGCGGCTTGACGTGCTCCGGGCGCAGCGGCTCGGTCAGCAGCGGGTTGTCCATGAGATAGATCTGACCGACCGAGAGGTAGTTCGCGGCACGCCAGTGCGCGTCCAGCGACCTCAGCTCGTCGTCGGTCAGCGGGGCAGGCGTCTGGCGCATGTCGCTGGACATCCGTGTTCCTTTCCGTGCCGGTGCGCAGCAGGCCGCGCGGAACGGTCGGTGCGCAGCCACACCCTTGTGACCGGCGGGTACCCGGAAGGACCTGCCGGACCACAGCGACCACAGCATCCGGGAGCGTCGGCACGGGACGGCGAGGACCGCCGCGTCGAGCACCTGCGGCACGGCGGCCGCGGACGGGCACGGACGACGGTCCCCGTCCGCTCCGGTCGACGGGGCTGTGACTCGTGCCCGCCTGCCGGTGGGGCGCGCGCCCGTTGCCGCGCCGTGCGGCGAGCGTGTGCCGGACCGACGCGGGAACGGGGCTCCGCGGTGTACGGAGCCCCGTCCGGCGTGGGTGCGGTCAGCTGGTGGGGAAGTCGTCCGGGGTGCTGATCCGGCTCTTGATCAGCGCACCGGACTCGGTCAGCACGTTGTCGCTGCTGTAGTCGCTGCCGGAGCAGGTGTCCGGCTTGAACGCCGCGGCGCCCTCGGGTGCGTCGGAGTAGTTCCAGTCCGCGTAACTGATCTTCAGCTGGTCGAGCAGGTCCAGCCACGCGGTGGTGCTCTCCCGGTCCACCTCGCCGTCACCGGTGGCGGTCACCGTGCCGAACTCGGACACGAACAGCGGCAGCTGCGAGGCCGCGCGGCTCACCGTGGTCCGGTAGTTGTCCTTGTGCGACGCGGCGTAGAAGTGGAACGCGTACATGATGTTGTCGGCGTTCACCGGGTCGGCGAGGATCTCGCTCTCGTCGGAGCCGTCCGAGACCCCCAGCGAGGACCAGCCGCGGGTGCCGACGATGACCACGGCGTCCGGGTCGGCCGCCCGGATCACCGGGATCACCTGCTCGGCGTACTGCTTGATGGCGGCCCAGCTCACGCCGTTGGGCTCGTTGGCGATCTCGTAGATCACGTTGTCCTTGGCGGCGTTGCGGGCGGCCACGGAGGCGAAGAAGGTCTTGGCGTGCTCGAGGTTGTAGTTGGGGTCACCGGGCGTCAGCGTGTGGAAGTCGATCAGGGCGTACAGGCCCCGGGCCTCGGCCTCGTCCACGAGGCTGTTCACCCGGCGGGTGAAGCCTTCCGGGTCGGTCTCGTAGCCGTCCTCCTGCACATACATGGCGATGCGGAGCAGGTCGGCCTTCCAGTCCCGCGCCAGCGCGTCCAGGGACGCGTCGTTGTAGCACTGGCTGAACCACTGCAGTCCGTGCGTGCTCATGCCGCGCAGCTGGATGGGACGGTCGTACTGGTTGCACAGGTGCACGCCGCAGACGTGGAGCCGGCCGTTGATCCCGACGGGCGTGCCGTCGTCGCCGGTGCCGGGCGGCGTGGTGCCGTCGGCGGAGCCGGTGCAGGCGACGCCGTTGAGTGCGAAGCCGGTCGGTGCGGGGTTGGCGTCGGTGAACGCACCGATGAAGCCGGCGTCGACCGAGGCGCCGGTGGCCAGCGAGCGGTTCCCTTCGGTGCCGACGGCGGTGACGGTGGAGCCGGACTGCGACCACGTGGCGTTCCAGCCCTGGACGACCTTCTGCCCGGCGTCCGGCAGGGTGAAGGTCAGCGTCCAGCCGTTCAGCGGATCACCGAGGTTCCTGATCCTCACTCCGGCCTGGAAGCCGCCCGGCCACTGGCCGGCGACGGTGTACTCCACCCGGCATCCGGCGGCGGCGGTCGCCGCCGGGCCGGCCAGCGCCACCAGCCCCAGCGCGGTGGCGAGGGCCGCCAGTAGTGCCATGAGACGTCTCACGCGTTCCTCCTGCATGACGAACCGACGTGACATCGTGCGGGACGAGCGAAGGGTGGGAGCGCTCCCATGAAGTGCATACGGCCCGAGACCGTACCGCCGTCGGGAGGGTGTGTACAGGGATGCGAACGGGCAAATTTGTCGCGAACCTGTCAGCGGGTCGGGTGGGCCGGCTGTGACCGAAGTCTCCGCCGCGCCGTCCGTGGCGGGTGGCAAGGTGGATGGGGGCCGTGGGCACGAGTCCGGCGGCCGGGGGGAGTCCATCGATCGACGACCGTTCCCCAGCCTTTTCCAGTGAGATGCCCATGACCGCGCACTCCGCCTCTGCCGGCCCTGTCACTCCCGTCCGCGTCCGCACCGGTGGCCCGAAGGGTGACGGCGACGGCCCCGCCCTCCTCGAGCACGTCCTCGGCTGGCTCCTCGTCGTGGTGATCGCGATGCTCGTCACCCGGCTCGGCCTGCTCTGAGACCCCCTGTTCCCCGGGGCGTGGAGCGCCTGGGAGCTTTCTTCAAGTAAGCGCTCGTTAACCGGTGACTGAGCGCCGCCCATCGGGCATACTCACTGCGCGCAGCCGCTGGTCAGCCGCTTCCGCGACCCGGAAAGCGCGAGCACCGGCCGGCCCCGAGGAACCCTCCGGCGGAGCCGCCCACCCAAGGCGTTCTTCCGCCACTGTGCCCGACAGGGAGGAGAGCGTCGCCATGCCCGACCGCGCCCCGCAGCCGGTGGACCGGCAACTGCCCACGGACGAGGCCCGGGAGCTGATCTCGCTCGTGCGTGACATCGCCCGGAACGAGATCGCCCCGAAGGCGGCCGAGGAGGAGGACGCCGGCCGTTTCCCCCGTGAGGTGTTCGGCCTCCTGTCCCGCTCGGGCCTGCTCGGCCTGCCCTACGACGCGGAGTACGGCGGCGGGGACCAGCCGTACGAGGTCTATCTGCAGGTCCTGGAGGAACTGGCCGCGGCCCGCCTGACCGTCGGCCTGGGCCTGAGCGTGCACACCCTGGCCTCCTACGCGCTCGCCACCTACGGCACCAAGGAGCAGCGGGCCGAGCATCTGCCCGCCGTGCTCGGCGGCGACCGGCTCGGCGCCTACGCCCTGTCCGAACCCACGTCCGGCTCGGACGCCGCCTCCCTGCGCACCAAGGCGGTCCGCGACGGCGACGACTGGGTGCTCACGGGCACCAAGGCGTGGATCACCCACGGCGGCATCGCCGACTTCTACACGGTCATGGCCCGCACCGGGCCGGACGGGGCGCGGGGCATCACCGCGTTCCTGGTGCCCGGCGACGCCGAGGGCCTGACCGCGGCACCGCCGGAGAAGAAGATGGGCCTGAAGGGCTCACCGACCGCGCAGATCCACCTCGACGGCGTCCGGATCCCCGACGAGCGGCGCATCGGCGAGGAAGGACAGGGCTTCGCCATCGCGCTGTCCGCGCTGGACTCCGGTCGGCTCGGCATCGCGGCCTGCGCCATCGGCCTGGCCCAGGCGGCCCTCGACGAGGCGGTGGCCTACGCCGCGGGGCGGCAGCAGTTCGGGCGGCCGATCTCCGACTTCCAGGGGCTGCGCTTCATGCTCGCCGACATGGCGACCCAGATCGAGGCCGGCCGTGCGCTGTACCTGGCCGCGGCACGGCTGCGCGACGCGGGCCGGCCGTTCGCCCGCGAGGCCGCCATGGCCAAGCTGTTCTGCACGGACACGGCGATGAGGGTGACCACCGACGCGGTGCAGGTGCTCGGCGGCTACGGCTACACCGCCGACTTCCCGGTCGAGCGCTACATGCGGGAGGCCAAGGTGCTGCAGATCGTCGAGGGCACCAACCAGATCCAGCGCATGGTCATCGCCCGTCACGTCGCGGGTCCCGAGAGTCGCTGAACAGGCCGAGCCCCGGGAACGGCGCGGCGAGCCGGGTCCACTCCGGGTCGTGGCGGCCCGGCAGCATCCGGCCGCGGTCGGCCCAGGTGCGCACCAGGTCGCGGTAGATCGGCGGATCCGCCGACGGGGCCGGCACGGGCGGCAGCGGTGCCGCGGGCTGCGGCACGACGATCCGGCGCCGGCGTGGGCCGGCCGTGGCGATACGGGTCATACCTGGGCAACGCGTCACGGCGGGCCCGGGTCACTGTCGACGGAATCGTGCGTGCGTGCACCGGCGTCCGTGCCGGTGCCGCCGCGCCGCTCACGGGCTCCCGCCTCCGGTGTGCCGCGCCGCCCGCGGCGCCCACGGGATCCCGTGGCGGGGCGGCCGGTGCGCCCCGGTGCGGAGCGCCGACGCCGGGCAGGGCGCCTCGGCGGCTCGAACGGCCCGACGGCTCAGGCGGCCCGACGGCGCAGCGTCGGGACCGGCACGCGCATCGGACGGGTGCCCGGGCCGCCCACGTGGGAGAAGGGCTGCATCCGCCAGTCGAGTCCCTGAGGGAGCGTCAGCACCACGGCGGTCTTCTCCTCCTGCGGGGTGAAGGTCTCGCTCGCCGGACGGGCGTCGGACGCCTTGCGTCCGGTGCCCGAGCAGACCGTCGCGCCGAACGGGTTCCACGGCGAGGCGCACCGTGCGTGCTGCGGCAGCACCTCGTCGTCCGGCAGCAGGGCGATGGGCTGGGCGCACTCCGGGCAGATCACCCGGTACACCTCGGTGTCGTGGTCGTCGAACTCCTCGGCGTCGCCGTCGTCGAACGCGGCGCTGTCCGGCAGGAGTTCGAGAACCTGCTGCTGCCGCTTGGACACGGGACGGCGCTTGACACTGTGCATGGGATTCTCCCCCTAGAGCTGGGCCGTGAGGCGCTCGGCCTCGACCACAGCAAGCACTTCCCGTCCGCTCACGGCGGTAATCACGGAAGCATTACGAACGGCACCGGCACGGTGTGGTGTTGCTCACATACGGGCAGGGGGAGTGCGCCGCGGGTGACGCGACCGGCGCGGAGCCGCGCGCGCCCTGTAGGTTCTTGCGCCATGGAGGAGCTGGACCGACAGATCGTGCAGCTGCTCGTCAAGGACGGGCGGATGAGCTACACCGACCTGGGCAAGGCCACGGGCCTGTCCACCTCGGCCGTGCACCAGCGGGTGCGGCGGCTGGAACAGCGTGGCGTCATCCGCGGATACGCCGCGGTCGTCGACCCCGAGGCCGTGGGACTGCCCCTGACGGCGTTCATCTCGGTGAAGCCCTTCGACCCCAGTGCCCCCGACGACATCGCCGACCGCCTCGCCGGAGTGCCGGAGATCGAGGCCTGCCACAGCGTGGCGGGCGACGAGAACTACATCCTCAAGGTGCGCGTGGCCACCCCCCACGAGCTGGAGGAGCTGCTCGCCCGCGTGCGCAGCCTGGCCGGCGTGTCGACCCGGACGACGGTGGTGCTGTCCACGCCGTACGAGGCGCGTCCGCCGCGCATCTGACCGCCGTCGGCGCCGTGCGCGTCGTCCGCCGCCCTGCGTGCCGGGCCGCACCGGTGACGCGCGAGACTGGTGCGCATGAGTGAGCGCACCGCCGAACCCCGTACCGTCCTCCTCCGCCGCGGGGAGATCCACAGCCCCGCCGACCCGTTCGCCACCGCGATGGTCGTCGAGTCGGGGCACATCGCCTGGGTCGGGTCCGAGGGCGCGGCCGATGCCTTCGCGGACGGCGTCGAGGAGGTGATCGACCTCGACGGTGCCCTGGTCACCCCGGCGTTCACCGACGCCCATGTGCACACCACCGCCACCGGCCTGGCGCTCACCGGGCTGGACCTGTCCGACGCGCCCTCGCTGGAGGCGGCCCTGGCCCGGGTGCGGGAGTTCGCCGCCGCCCGGCCGCACGACCGGGTCCTGCTCGGTCACGGCTGGGACGCGGCCCGCTGGCCCGGCGGGCGCCCGCCGACCCGCGCGGAACTGGACGAGGCCACCGGCGGCCGCCCGCTGTACCTCAGCCGCATCGACGTGCACTCCGCGGTCGTCACCACCGCGCTGCTCGACCTGGTGCCCGGCCTCGGCCCGGTGGACGGCCCGCTGACCGGCGACGCCCACCACGCCGTGCGCGCGGTCGCCCACGGTGCGATCACCCCGGCGCAGCGGGCCGAGGCGCAGCGCGCCGCGCTCGCCCACGCGGCCTCCCTCGGCATCGGCGCCGTGCACGAGTGCGGCGGCCCGGACATCTCCGGCGAGGACGACTTCACCGCCCTGCTGAAGCTCGCCGCGCAGGAGCCCGGCCCGCGGGTCGTGGGCTACTGGGCGGAGCGGGACGTGGACAAGGCCCGGGAGCTGGGCGCGGCCGGCGCCGCCGGCGACCTGTTCGTCGACGGCTCCATCGGCTCGCACACCGCCTGCCTGCACGCGCCGTACGCCGACGCCGACCACACCGGCACGGCGCACCTGGACGCCGACGCGGTCGCCGCGCACGTCGTCGCCTGCACCGAGGCGGGCCTGCAGGCCGGCTTCCACGCCATCGGCGACGCGGCCGTCACCTCGGTCGTCGAGGGCGTGCGGGCCGCCGCGCAGAAGGTCGGCCTGGCCCGCATCCGAGCCGCCCGGCACCGCGTGGAGCACGCCGAGATGCTCACCGGGCAGACCATCGCGGCCTTCGCCGAACTGGGCCTGACGGCGTCCGTGCAGCCCGCGTTCGACGCGCTGTGGGGCGGCGCGGACGGCATGTACGCCCAGCGGCTGGGCGCCGAGCGGGCCCGCACCCTCAACCCGTTCGCGGCCCTGCTGCGCGCGGGCGTGCCGCTCGCCTTCGGTTCCGACAGCCCGGTCACCCCGCTGGACCCCTGGGGCACCGTCCGGGCCGCCGCGTTCCACCGCACTCCCGAACACCGGGTCTCGGTGCGTGCCGCGTTCACCGCGCACACCCGTGGCGGCTGGCGGGCGATCGGACGGGACGACGCGGGCGTCCTGGTGCCCGGCGCGCCCGCGGACTACGCCGTGTGGCGGACCGGCGCGCTCGTCGTCCAGGCCCCCGACGACCGGGTGGCCCGCTGGTCGACCGACCCGCGCTCGGGCACCCCCGGGCTGCCCGACCTCACCCCCGGCCAGGAGCTGCCCGTGTGCCTGCGGACGGTCGTGGGCGGGCGGACGGTGTTCGTACGGCCGGGCGAGTGATCTGACCGCACGCTTCGGAGCGGATCCGGTCCCGGCCCGCCCCCCGCCTCCCCTCGCGCTACCTGCGCTTTGTCCGCTCCGGCCCGCGGCGGGTGCCCCGTCCGGCGTGCCGGGCGGCTGTTTGACAGGCGGCGGCGGGGGGCCGGTAGGTTCTGCCGCGTCCACCACCGGACGCCCGGCCTGGGAACTTCCGTGCCCGCGTCGCAGTGCCGCTGGGTCAGGGACGGTGTGCCGTACCGGGACACCGTCACGGGAGCCAGGCGCAGCGCCCGCGGCGGCGGGGGAGACGTTCCGGACGGTCGGCAGGTGTGACCCGGGTGGGGCCCGGGTGCTCAGTAGACAACGGCTCTCGGTCGACCCGCAGCCAGCGGGTCCCAGGTCGGCCCGAAGGGCACCGGGCCCCGTCCGCAGGCCGGCGGATCCCGGACCCGCGGCGGTCGTGTCGCGGTCCGCCGCGGCCGGGCGCGGGCCCTCGCGGCCGCACGGGGGTGCGGCGGACCGCAGGGGAGGGGGCCGGTTCGCCCCGCTTGCGCCGCACCGGCGCCACCGCACGGCCGTGGTGGCACATCCCCGCAGGCCCTGACCACTAAGGTGGTGCCCTGCGTTCGGACATGAAGGGGCAGCAGTGAACGACGGCGAGGGCACCCGCGCGGAACGGGGCCGGCAGAGGCGGTTCGGTCCGCTCGGCACCACGCTGGTGATCATCCCGACCTACAACGAGGCGGAGAACATCAAGGCCATCGTGGGCCGGGTGCGCAAGGCCGTTCCCGAGGCGCACGTCCTGGTGGCCGACGACAACAGCCCCGACGGCACCGGCAAGCTCGCCGACGAACTGGCCGCCGAGGACGAGCAGATCCACGTCCTGCACCGCAAGGGCAAGGAGGGCCTGGGCGCCGCCTACCTCGCGGGCTTCCGCTGGGGCCTGGAGCGCGACTTCGGCGTGCTGGTCGAGATGGACGCCGACGGTTCCCACCAGCCCGAGGAGCTGCCCCGGCTGCTGACCGCCCTCAAGGGCGCCGACCTGGTGCTCGGCTCGCGCTGGGTGCCGGGCGGACGTGTGGTGAACTGGCCCAAGGGCCGCGAGTTCATCTCCCGCGGCGGCAGCCTGTACTCCCGTCTCGCCCTGGACCTGCCGCTGCGGGACATCACCGGCGGCTACCGGGCCTTCCGGCGGGAGACGCTCGAGGGCCTGGGCCTGGACGACGTCGCCTCCCAGGGCTACTGCTTCCAGGTCGACCTGGCGCGGCGCGCGGTGAAGGCCGGCTACCACGTCGTCGAGGTCCCCATCACCTTCGTCGAGCGGGAGCTGGGCGACTCCAAGATGAGCCGCGACATCCTCGTGGAGGCGCTGTGGCGGGTCACCGCCTGGGGCGTGGGCGAGCGGGTGGACAGGATCACCGGCAAGAAGGGCCCGGCGTCCCGGCCGTAGCGCTCGTCCGGTTCCGGCCCCGGCTCTTATCCGGTCCTGAGCCGGGGTTCGGCACACTGGGAGCATGACGACAGGCGCTTCGACCTCCTCGTACACCACCCACCCCGCGCGCTCCCGGCTGCGCAGGTATCTGCCGGCGGCCCTCGTGGTCTGGCTGGTGCTGGAGGTCTGGCTGCTGAGCCTGGTCGCCGGGGCGGCGAACGGGTTCACGGTCTTCCTGCTGCTGGTCGCGACCTTCGTGGCCGGTGCCGCGGTGATCAAGCGGGCGGGCCGGCGCGCCTTCCGGGATCTCGACGCCACCCTGCGCCACGGCGCGGTTCCGTCCGGGCGCCGGGGCGGCAACGGCCTGACGATGCTGGCCGGGCTGCTGCTGATGATCCCCGGCATGATCTCCGACGCCGCGGGACTGCTCCTGCTGATCCCGCCGGTCCAGCGGCTGGTGAGCCGGCGCGTGGAGCGGTCGGTCGACCGCCGGCTGCGCCGGGCCGGCGTCGGCCCGCTGGGCGACACCTTCGCATGGGTCCGCACCGACGGTCCCGGCGGCCCCGGCGGCAAGGTGGTCCCGGGCGAGGTGATCCGGCAGGAGCCCGAGGACGGTCCGGACCAGCAGCGCCCGCCGCTGACCCGCTGAGAGGCCGTCGGTGACCCGCCGAGCGGCGTCCTCCGGCCTTCGTTGAGCATGACAAGGGGCCGTGTCCCGGAGCGAACCGCTCGGGGCGCGGCCCCCTCCGGTGCGGCGGGTGCTGCCTGCCGCCTGTGCGGAACACGACAAAAGCCGCGGGCGCCGTACGTCCCCTGAAAAGACGTACGGCGCCCGCGGCCCTGTCGGAGGAATGTGCCGGACGAGCCGGCACACATCCGCGCGAGGACTAGGCGCTCTTGCGGCTGTCCCGCGGATGGACGGCGATGTTCATCGCACCGGAGCGCAGAACGGCGAGGCGCTCCTCGAGGACCTCTTCGAGCTCCTCACGGGTGCGCCGCTCCATCAGCATGTCCCAGTGCGTACGCGCCGGCTTGGCCTTCTTCTCCTCCGGCCCGTCGCCGTCCACCAGGAGTGCCTGGCCCCCGCAGACCTTGCACTCCCACTCCGGCGGGATCTCCGCCTCGACCGAGAAGGGCATCTCGAAACGGTGCCCCTTCTCGCATGCGTACTCCACGGCCTGGCGCGGGGCCAGGTCGATACCGCGGTCGGTCTCGTAGCTGGTCACCACGAGGCGCGTGCCGCGAAGAGCTCGCTCACTCATGAATCGTGCCTCCCGGGCTGGTCGCCCACAGGACAGGTGTCGCTGTCGTCGTCATCCGGTCAACGTCCGGTCGGCGGTGAAGATTCCCGTTCCGAGTCCCGTTCCGGGGTCATGCGTCGCCGTCGTAGCCGCAGCCTGGTCTCCAGTGCAGTACCCACCGGCGCCCGGTTTGTCACGTCTGCCAGGTGTTGTCACCCAGCGTTCCGGCACCTTCGGCGCGCAGTAACGGTACGCCTGGGGCAGGCCGAACGCGTACGGTACCGTTCTCGCGCGCCGAGTGCTAATCCTTCGGCCGGAGCGTTGCGCCGGGCGCTCCGGCGCGCGGGGGTCCGCAGCGGGCTCAGAGCCACACGCCGCGCTCCTCCATCACCTGCCGCAGCGTGCCGAGAGCGTCGGTCACGATGCCGTCCACGCCCAGGTCCAGCAGCCGGTGCATCGTCGCCGCGTCGTTCACCGTCCACACGTGCACCTGCAGCCCCCGCGCGTGCGCGGCCCGGACGAACCGCGCGTCGGCCACCGGCACACCCCACCGGGCGAGCGGCACCTGCACCGCCACGGCCGGCCGGCGCGGTGCCGCCGGCAGCCCCCAGGAGCCCAGCCGCAGCGCCAGCACCCCGCGTGTGCCGTACGACGTCGCCAGGCGCGGCCCGGCCAGCCGCTGCGCCCGCGCCACCCGCGCCTCGGAGAACGAGCCGACGCACACCCGCTCCCAGGCGTCCGCGCGCTCGATCAGCTCCAGCAGGGGGCGCAGCGCACCGTCCGCCTTGACGTCCACGTTCCAGCGCGCCCCGGGGAAGGCCGCCAGCAGCTCCTCGAAGAGCGGCACCGGCTCCCGTCCGCCCACGCGGGCGAGGCGCACCCGGTCCCAGGGCAGGTCGGCGATCCGGCCCGAGGCGTCGGTCACCCGGTCCAGGACGGCGTCGTGGAAGGCGACCAGCCGCCCGTCCGCCGTGGCGTGCACATCGGTCTCCAGGTACCGGTAGCCCGCCGCGACCGCCCGACGGAACTGGGCCAGGGTGTTCTCCGGGCCGTCGGCCGCCCCGCCTCGGTGCGCGAAGGCGAGGGGCCCGGGATGGTCGAGGAACGGGTGGCGGGCGGGCGCGGTCACGGGTGCAGTATCACCCGCTCGGGTGAGGGCGGGGCAACGGCCCGGGGATCGGAGGCGGCCTTGCGGACGGCGAACAGGCGCAGGAACAGCTGGGCCAGCGGGCCGATCGACACCGCGTACAGCACGGTGCCCACCCCGGCCGTCCCGCCCAGGAGGAACCCGGTGACGACGACCGTCACCTCCACCACGGTCCGCATCAGCCGGATCGAGCGCCCGGTACGCCGGTGCAGGCCGGTCATGAGCCCGTCCCTGGGGCCGGGACCCCACCCCGCGGCGATGTACAGCCCCGTCGCCGCACCGTTGAGCACGATCCCCGCCACCAGCTCGGGGACGCGTACGGCCAGGGCGTGCACGCCGGGCAGCAGGGCGAGGGTGCCGTCCATGACCAGGCCCACGACGAGGACGTCGCCGAGCGTGCCGAGGCCCGGGCGCTGCCGCAGCGGTATCCACAGCAGCAGCACCAGCGCGCCCGTCAGGATCGTCACCACGCCGATGCTCAGCCCGGTCCGCTCGGCGAGTCCCTCGTGCAGCACGTTCCAGGGGCCCAGCCCGAGGCCCGACGCCACGACGAGCGCGGAACTGACGCCGTACAGCACGAGGCCGACGACGAGCTGGACGCCGCGCCGGACCAGGCGGCGCGACCGGGGCGGGGCAGCGGACACAGCGGTCCCCCTCACGGTGGGTGATGATGGACGTGGCCTGGTCGTGCCACTCTGTGGCCGCGCGCAGAAGGTCATCCACGGCCAATTCGAGGAAGGTGGACTGGTTCGCATGCCGCAGTGGACCTCGGTGGTGAGTGCCGCGCAGCTCGCCCGGCTGCTCAACTCCCAGCAGCACCGCCCGGCGGGCCCCGGCAGCCGGCGCCCGCCCGCCTACCGGGCCCTGGCCGACGGCGTCCGGGTGCTCGTGCTGGAGGGACGCGTCCCCGTGGCCGCCCGGCTGCCCGCCGAGCGGGAACTCGCCGCCGCGCTGTCGGTGAGCCGCACCACGGTCGCCGCCGCCTACGAGGCGCTGCGCACCGAGGGCTTCCTGGAGTCCCGGCGGGGCGCGGGCAGCTGGACGGCGGTCCCGGCCGGCAATCCGCTGCCCGCCCGAGGACTGGAACCCCTGCCGCCGGAGGCGCTGGGCTCGATGATCGATCTGGGCACCGCGGCCCTGCAGGCACCCGAGCCGTGGCTCACCCGGGCCGTGCGGGGCGCGCTGGAGGAACTGCCGCCCTACGCCCACACGCACGGCGACTACCCGGCCGGGCTGCCCGCGCTGCGGTCGATGATCGCCGAGCGCTACACCGCGCGGGGCGTCCCGACCATGCCCGAGCAGATCATGGTCACCACCGGTGCCATGGGCGCCATCGACGCCATCTGCCACCTCTTCGGCGGCCGCGGCGAGCGCATCGCGGTGGAGTCGCCGTCCTACGCCAACATCCTGCAGCTGATGCGGGAGGCCGGTGCCCGGCTGGTGCCCGTCGCGATGGGGGAGGGGCTGAGCGGCTGGGACCTGGACCGGTGGCGCCACGTGCTGCGCCAGGCCGCGCCCCGCCTCGCCTACGTGGTCGCCGACTTCCACAACCCCACCGGCGCCCTCGCCGACGAGGACCAGCGGCGCCGCCTGGTGGAGGCGGCCCGCGCGGCCGGGACGGTGCTGGTCGTGGACGAGACGATGAGCGAGCTGTCCCTCGACCCTGACCTGCGCATGCCGCGGCGGATGTGCGGGTTCGACCCCGCCGGCTCCACGGTGATCACCGTGGGCTCGGCCAGCAAGGCCTTCTGGGCCGGGCTGCGCATCGGCTGGGTGCGCGCCGCGCCGGACGTGATCCGCAGTCTGGTCGCCGCCCGCGCCTACGCGGACCTGGGCACCCCCGTCCTGGAGCAGCTGGCCGTGAACTGGCTGTTCACCACCGGCGGCTGGGAGGAGGCGGTGCGGCGGCGCCGCGAGCAGGCCCGGGAGAACCGGGACGCCCTGGTCGCGGCGGTGCGGCGGGAACTGCCCGACTGGGAGTTCGAGGTGCCGCACGGCGGCCTGACCCTGTGGGTGCGCACCGGCGGCCTGTCGGGCTCGCGCCTGGCCGAGGCGGGCGAACGGCTGGGGGTACGGATTCCCTCCGGTCCGCGGTTCGGCGTCGACGGCGCCTTCGAGGGATACGTCCGGCTGCCGTTCACGGTCGCAGGAGCGGTGGCCGACGAGGCCGCGGTGCGGCTGGCGGCGGCGGCCCGCCTGGTCCGCACGGGCGCGTCCGGCAACGGCGCACAGCCTCGCAGCTTCGTGGCCTGACCGCCGCGCCGTCGGCCGGAGCGGCGGGAGGGGCGGGGCCGCGGTCGACGGACGGCGGCGGTGCCGTCCGCCGCGGGACCGACGGTCCTCCGGGGCCTCCGGTGCTACGGCATCTACGGCTGCTACGGCAGCCTCCGGGTCTTCGGGGCCCGCCCGGGACGGCGCCGCCCGTGTCCTCGCGCCAGGCGCGCCGCGCCCACGCGCGGGCCGCGCACCGTCGGCGGCGGCACGCGGCCGCCGGCGGCGTCTCAGGACCGGTCCGGCACCGCCGCCTTCGTCGTCATCGACGCGTCGACGGTCTCGACGGTCCCGACCGCGTCGACGGCCTCGGCGGCCTTCGCGGTCTCCTCGCTCACCGGTGTGCCGTTCTCCGGCACCCTCTCCCCGTCCGGCGGCGTCGTCCTGGGCGGCAGCAGGTCGAGCACGGCCCGGCGCAGCTCCTCGCTCACCGTGTCGTCGTACGGGTCGGGAGTCGCCGGCACCTGCAGCCGGTGCACGGGGCCCGTGCCCAGCCGGGCGTATCCGCGCCCGGGCGGGACGGCGGCGGGCGGCGTGGTGTGCGGAGGGGCGCCGAGCACGGCCTTGACCTGCTCCGGTGTCGCCGGCCCCAGCACCACGCGGGCACGGGTGTGCTGCCGTACCGCGTCGCACAGCGCGTCGGCGCTGTCGAACTGCTCGGCCACCACCACCGTCACGTTGGCCGCGCGGCCGTGCCGCAGAGGCATCTGCAGCAGCGTCTGCGGGTCCTTGCGGCCGTCGGAGGCGGCCAGATGGGTGAACGCGGTGGGCCGGTCGAGCAGCAGCCACAGCGGGCGCCGGGTGTCGTCGGGCGGCGGGTGCCCGGCCTGCCGTGCGCGGTTGACGGCGACCAGCCGGCGCTCGGTCTCGGTGGCGGCCCACTCCAGGCTCGCCAGCACCCCGCCCAGCGTGCACTCGACCGCGAGGACGCCGTCGCGCCCGGTCAGGCAGGCGTACTCGCCGGTGCCGCCGCCGTCGACGACGAGTACGTCGCCGTGGCGCAGGGCCTGCAGCGCGATCGAGCGCAGCAGGGTGGAGGTGCCGCTGCCCGGCTGGCCCAGAGCCAGCAGATGCGGCTCGGTGGAGCGCAGGCCCGTGCGCCAGACGACCGGCGGCACATCGCGCTGTTCCTCGCCGAAGCTCAGGGGGAGGGTGCGCGGAACCTCACCGGGGTCGGTGAAGCCGAGCACGGTCTCGCCGGGGGCGGTGACGAAACGCTGGGCGGGGATGCCGTGGGGCAGCGGGGCGAGTGCGGTCACCGCCAGCTCGTTGTCCTCCTCGTTCCAGGTGAAGAGGTACTCCCTGCCGCGGCCCGCCTTGGCGGCCAGCAGGTGCTCGATGCGGGCGCGGGCCTCCGGTTCGCCGTCGGTGAAGTGGGCGGGGTAGCGGATCACCAGATGGCACAGGCGGCCGGAGTCGTCGAACCGGTGGTCGGGGAAGGCTTTCTGCCACGCGCCGCCGTGGGCGTACAGCGGGTCGGGGTCGCCGGCGGCGGAGAAGTAGGGCACGAGGGCTTCGTACAGGGCGACCAGGCGCTGGGTGCGCGGCTCGGCCGGGTCCTCGGACGGGGGCGGGGTGCGGTCACGGCCCTGCCAGGCGGCCGCCGCGGTCACCGTCAGAGCAGCGAGCAGCGGTCCGTACGGCACCATCGCCACCACCAGGATCACCGACCCCACCAGGAACAGCACGGGGCCGCGCCGGTCCTTCGGGGTCTGCGCCCACCTGCGCCGGCCGGCCGCCGCGAGCCGGCGCAGGCCGCGGGCGATGACGATCAGCGGGTGGAGGACGTCCGTGGCGTTGTCGGCGGCGGTCCGGGCCAGCTCCCGGCTCCGCGCGAGCTGGGCGCCGCCGGTGGTGAGAATGCGGGGGAGGGGGCGCCGGGCCACTTGAGCCTCCTTGGGTGGTGCGTGGGGCGGGTGTCCCCGCTCGGACGGTCGCGGGTCAGAACCTCATGCCGCCGAGCAGGCTCGCCAGACTCTCTCCGCCGGCCTTGATGCTCGGTGCGATGGCCGTGCTGGCGAGGTAGAAACCGAACAGGGCCGACACGCACGCGTGGGAGGGTTTCAGTCCGTCCTTGCGGAAGAACACGAAGACGAGGATGCCGAACAGGACGACGCCTGAGACGGAGAGGATCATGGGAATCTCCTGGTGTCGAGGGGGACAGTCACCC
Organism: Streptomyces thermoviolaceus; assembly: GCF_045209695.1. Classification (NCBI taxonomy): domain Bacteria; kingdom Bacillati; phylum Actinomycetota; class Actinomycetes; order Kitasatosporales; family Streptomycetaceae; genus Streptomyces; species Streptomyces thermoviolaceus. Next base: position 5,223,803 of record NZ_CP109280.1, read on the forward strand.
TGAGTCCTTCCAGCATCACAGGATGTGTCTATATGACAAAAGGTGCAACTGGGTGAGATCAGGCCGATTTCCGCCGCGTGGCGGAACCGGCACGGGAACCGGCCGCCTGGTCCTGTTGCGCCCGTCCCGGTCCGCGGTGATCTTTACCCCGGCACCGGGCGCGAAGGGCGCCGCCCGAGCCAGTACGCTGGCGGTTCACCCCCACGGCCGAGTCCGCGCACGGCCGTACCCGGCGCCCCGCGGAAGCCCGCGCGGCCCCCGCAGTCCCCGACGTCCACAGCGAGAGGCGGTCCGCACGCATGAGTGAAGCCCCTGACCCCGAGGTCGTGGAGCTGGCGACCAAGATCTTCGATCTGGCCCGGCGGGGGCAGACCGAGGCGCTCGTCGCCTACATCGACGCCGGTGTCCCGGCCGACCTCACCAACGACCGCGGCGACTCGCTGGTGATGCTCGCCGCCTACCACGGACACGCCGGCACCGTCCGCGCCCTGCTCGCGCGCGGCGCCGAGGCCGACCGCGTCAACGACCGCGGCCAGACACCCCTCGCCGGGGCGGTGTTCAAGGGCGAGCGGGAGGTCGTCGAGGCCCTGCTGGAGGGCGGTGCGGACCCCGACGCGGGGACGCCGTCGGCCGTGGACACGGCCCGCATGTTCAACAGGACCGAGCTGCTGGAGCTGTTCGGCCGGCCGTGACACGACGGGCCGTGCACGTCCCGGACGACCCGCCCGCCGGCGGCCCCGCGGCCCCGGCGGCGCGCCCCGCCGCCGTACGGGTGACGGGCGACGGCCATGGCCGGAGGGGACGTGCCGCCGGAAATTTCGGTCGCGGCGGCGCGGACGCCGGGTCATCATGACGTCGTGATTCACGGACGCGACGGCCGGGCAGGTGTTGCCGCACCGCGCGGTCCGTGACGCGGCCCGTCCGGGCCACCGACGAGAGGCAGAGGGACATGGTCTACAGCAAGCAGGCAACGGCGGGCGCCCCGACGTGGTGTCACGCAGCCCGGTGAGGTGCGGTTCCCGGTTGCGTCGACGCTCGATGTGAGGCTGTGTTGTCCATGTTCGATCCGGTCATAGCGCCCAGCGGCACGCTGCTCGGCCTTCTGCAGCGGGGCCGAGGCGACGGCACGCTGCACGCGCTCACCGCCCCCCGCGCCGAGGCGCTGGCGGCGCTGGAACAGTGCGTGCGGCACGACCCCCGCCACGACTGGCGGGTGGAGAACCGCTCCTTGTACTACGCCCGGCTCTATCTCGACCTCGCCGGCGACCTGGACGCGATCGAGGCCCACCTGTTCGCCCCCGAGGACACCCTCGACCCCGACGAGTCACGCACCGGGCTGTCCCTCTCCGTCCTCGGCCACCTCGCCTCCTACGGCCGGCGCGACGCCCTCGCGCTGCTGCGCCGGTACGCCGTGAGCGGCGCCAACTGGGCCTGGGCGTTGGACGAGCTGGCCCTCAGAGACGACGACGCCGGGCTGCGCGCGCTGGCCGAACCGGTCCTCGCGCGCTTCCCCGCCGACCCCCAGGGCGAGGCCGAGCTGGCCGCCGCCGTCCGCGACGCCTTCGAACCGCGCCCGTGGCGGCTGTGGGCCGAGGATCCGCGTCCGGCGATCGCCGCACGGGTGCGGGCCGCCCAGGAGGCCGGCAGCTTCGACCGCTGGCAGCGGCAGCTGCGGCCCGGCGGCCCCCGCCCCGGGTGGAGCGTGCAGGCCGTGTTCGACTGGGCCCAGCAGGGCCTGGAGCGCGGCACCGCCCGCCATGTTCCCGCCGCGCGCTGTCTGGCCGCCGTGGCCGGACCGGGGGACCGCGGCACGATCCTGCGGGTCGCCCGCGAGGGTGCCGAGGCCGCCCGCTGCACCGCCCTGCGCTACCTCGCCGACAGCGGCGACCCGGACGCCCTCGACCTGATCGAGGCGGCCGCGACGACCGGCCCCGCCCCGGTGGCCGAGGCCGCCGTCGAGGCCTTCGAACGGATGCGCGGCGACGCCGCCCTGGACCGGGCCCGCGGCTGGGCCCCGCGCCCCGGCGCGCTGGGCGCCGCCGCCGGCCGCATGCTCGCCTGTCGCGGCGGCGCCCGGGACCGCGACCTCGTCCTCGCCGCCCTGCGCCGGACCGTGCGGGGCGAGGGCCCCGACGCGCCCGACCTGTGGACCCTCGTCGAGGGCGCCGGCCGCCTGGGCATCACCTGTGCCGCACCGGTGCTGCGGCACATCTACCGGGAGACGGCCTCCTCCCATCTGCGCGGTCGCGCCGCCCGCGCGCTCGCCGCGACCGACCCCTCCTTCCGCGCCGGGTTCGCCGTGGAGTGCCTCTGGGACTGCGAGGAGACCACCCGCGAACTCGCCGCCCGCTACGCCGAGACCGGGGACAGCCGCGTCGTGGAGCGCCTGCGCCGGCTGGCCGCCGACCCCGCCGAGGAGGCCGAGGTGCAGACGGCCGTCCGCAGCCGCATCGGATCCGGCGACACGCCGACCGCCTGACGGCCCGGCCGCCCCCGCCGCACGGTCCGGCGAGAGGCCGGGCGCGGCGGCGCTCCGGTCGCTGCGAGGGAAGCGGGGCCGGTGCCGTACGACGGTCCCGGCCCCGCCCCGGCTCACCGGTCGAGGTCGGACAGGTCCAGCACGAACCGGTAGCGGACGTCGCCCGCGGCAAGCCGGTCCGGAGCGGTCTCCACCTGGCTGGACGGCAGCACCTCGACGTCCGCGGTGATGCCGTGCTCGGCGCAGAAGGCGAGCATCTGTGCGGTCTGCCGCAGCCCTCCCGTACCGGAGGCGGTGAGCTTCTTGCGGCCGGTGACGAGCTCGTACGGCCTCGGACCGTCCATCAGGGGGTTGTGCCGAGGACGCACAGGGTGCCGTCGAGGCCCAGCATGCCGAGCAGCGGCACGAGGTCGTGGTCGGCCGAGATCGTGTCCAGGACGAGGTCGAAGCGCCCCCTGGCCGCGGCCACCTGGGCCTCGTCGGTGGTCACGATCAGCCCGGCCGCCCCGAGCCGCAGGGCGTCCTTCTCCTTGGCGGCGCTGCGGCTCAGGACGGTGACCTCGGCGCCGAGCGCCGCGGCGAACTTCACCGCGAGGTGGCCGAGCCCGCCGAGCCCGGCGACGGCCACGCGGTGCCCCGGACCCGTGCCGGCGGCCCGCAGCGGCTCCCAGACGCTGATGCCGGCGCACAGCAGCGGCGTCGCCGCGGCCGGGTCGAGCGCCTCGGGCAGGCGGAACGCGAACGTCTCGCGCAGCACGTACTCCCGGCTGTAGGCGCCCAGGGTCGGCGTGCCGTCGATGCGGTCGGTGCCGCCGTAGGTGGTGGTCGGACCCTCGTGGCAGTAGTTCTCCTGCCCGGCCCGGCACATGGCACATGTCCCGCACGAGTCGACGATCGTGCCGATGGCGACCCGGTCGCCCGTGCGGAAACGGGTGGCCTGCTCCCCGGTGGCGACGACCACGCCGGTCGCCTCGTGACCGGGGACGAGGTTCTTCTCGCCGAGCATCCCGTGGATGCGATGCAGGTCGCTGTGGCAGACACCGCAGTGGTCGATCCGCACGGCGATGTCGTCGGGCCGCAGGTCACGCCGGTCGAGGGTGACGCGGGTCAGTGCGTTGGAGGCGGGGTCGAAGCTCCGTCAGCCGGTCGTCCTCCTCATGGACGGCTCCTTGCGATGAAAGTGAATCGGAATTTCCGTTCATCTTAATCCGCCTGCGGAACGATCGTTCCGATTCGCTTAGACTGAGGGTGATGCGCGAACGACCCGGCCCCTCGTCCTCCCGGCGTGCGCCCCGCCGCGACGCGGTGCGCAACGACGCCGTCGTCCTCCAGGCGGCACGCGAGGTCTTCGCCGAGCAGGGGCCGCAGGCGAGCATGGAGTCCATCGCCGCGCGGGCCGGTCTCGGCGTCGGCACGATCTACCGCCGCTTCCCGGGCAAGGACGCCCTCCTCGACGCGATCGCCCGGCTCTTCGTCGACGAGCTGGACGAGGCGAGCGCGGCGGCCCTGGCGGATCCCGATCCCGCGGCCGGGCTGGAGCGGTTCCTCGACTTCGTCGGCGCCTTCAACACCGAGAAGCGCCGCTACGCGTCCTTGCTGGCCGGCCGGATCGGCCCCGACGACGAGGTGAGCAGACGCACCTTCGAGCGGATCCGGCAGCTCACGCAGAAGGCGGTCGACGCCGGCCATCTGGCGCCGGACGTGACCGGGGACGACATCCGGGCGCTCGTCGCGGCGATCCACGCGGTGGTCGCCGCGACACCGGACGAGGGCGGCTCCGCATGGCGCCGTTTCGTCCGCATCCACCTCGCCGGGCTGCGCGCCGACCGGACGGAGGGCTGACCGGGCGCGACGACGACCGCTCGCCCGGCGCCGGACCACGGCGCACCGCTGTCGCCGGACGGCCGGACACCGCCGCAGCCGGCGGACGCCCCGGCGCCGGACGGCGCGCCCCCCGGCGCCACGCCGGGCGATCATTTTCGGCCGGTCGTTCAACGATTCCGCGATACCCGTGTTGTTTCGTTCTCGCACGATGCGGTTGAATCACGAGCATGGCTGAGCACCTGAGAGATCTGGCCGACGACCGGGCCCTTCTGGGGCGCACCAGCACCGCCGAGCGGGTCGCGGACATCCTCAGGAGCCGTATCGCCGAAGGGTACTTCCCGCCCGGGACCCGGCTGTCGGAGGACAGCATCGGCGGCGCGCTCGGCGTCTCCCGCAACACCCTGCGCGAGGCCTTCCGGCTGCTCACCCACGAGCGGCTGCTCGTCCACGAGCTGAACCGGGGCGTGTTCGTCCGGGTGCTCACCGTCGAGGACGTCGAGGACATCTACCGCACCCGCCGCCTGGTCGAGTGCGCCGTCGTGCGCGGCCTGGGCGAGCCGCCGTACGCGCTCGACGACGTGGCGGAGGCCGTCGCCGAGGGCCGGCGGGCCGCCCGCGCCGGCGACTGGAAGGCGCTGGGCACCTCCAACATCCACTTCCACCGCGCGCTGGTCGCGCTCGCGGGCAGCGAACGCACCGACGAGCTGATGCGCAGCGTCTTCGCCGAACTCCGGCTCGCCTTCCACGTCGTGGACGACCCGCGCCGGCTGCACGAGCCCTATCTGGTCCGCAACGAACAGCTGTTGCGCACCCTGCGGGAGGGCCGGCGCGAGGAGGCCGAGCAGCAACTCGCCGTCTACCTCGACGAGTCGTTGGACGGCGTCGTCGAGGTCTACCGGCGGAGGGTCGGCCAGACCGTCTGACCCGCCCGGCCCGCACGGGGTTGCGAGCGCACGGCACGTCACGGACGTGGCGTGTCCTCGACGGCCGCGGCCGACGCCGTTTGGGAGGTTGTCAGATCGAGGACCTAGTCTGTGACCGTGACTTCGCCTGCAACGACGGACAGTGATCCGCCCCAGCTCAGCGCGGGGCCGCGGCCCGCTGTGGGCCCGGCCGCCGACGAGGGACTGGCGCGGCGGCTGCGCGCACTCGCCTGCACCGCGCCCCTGCACGACCTCGACGCGCGCAAGGCCAATCTCGCCGGCGAGTACACGGTGTACGGCATGGCGGAGATCGCCCTCGCCGCGATCGATCTCGTCACGCTGCACATGGACTTCGACACCGGCGCCGACCACGACGAGGTCGTCGCCCGGCTGATCCCGCGCGTCGCCGCCCAGGCCCCCGACCGGCCGGCCGCCGAGCACGAGCGGGTGGCCCGCTGGGTCCTGGAGAACCTGATCAACGTCGGCAGCGCCGACCGCGGCTTCCGCGTCGTCTACGGCATGTTCGAGCCCGACGGCACCTATGTGCGGCGCGACTACGACTTCAAGCTGATCGAGGAGGTCCCCGGCCCCGGCGGCACCGTGTACCTGCGCACCACCGACGAAGCCGTCAACGTCCTCGTCGGCGCCCTCGACACCGACGTCACCAGCGCGCAGATCGCCGCCGAGGTCAAGCTGGAGGTGCTCATCAGCCGGGGCCGGCTGGCCGACGCCCAGCTCGCCGCCGAACAGGCCCGCTACCGCACCGTGCAGTACGCCGAGTCGCTGCGCCGCGCCCTGGAGGCCACCCGGCGCAACGTCCGCGCCGTGGACTGGCTGAAGGCGGTCCCCGACATGATCGCCGAGGCGCTGGACCACGTCGCCGAGCGCTACCGGCACGAGAACGCGATCCTCACCAACATCCGCCGGGCCCGCGACGAGTCCGAGGACCCCGAGCACAAGCGGCGCGCCGCCGAACTCGTCGACATCGTCAAGGACTGCATCCGCCGCCACACCCAGCTGCAGGTCCGGCTGCTGGAAGCCGGCCCCCTCTTCCGCGCCGAACAGGACCGGCAGGCCTTCGCCACCCCGGTCACCGCCTCCGGCACGGACCTGTACGGGCACCTGCTCGCGCCCACCCTGCCGTTGCCGCTGGAGCAGGCGCTCCGCGTCACCGACGCGTTCTTCGCCCACGGCACCGGCCTGCGCACCCCCGTGTCCGTGCGCCTCGGCGACCTGGTGGACATCCTGTTCACCCCGCCCGCCGAACGCGACCACCTCGGTGCGGAGATGCCCGAACCCGACCTGATCGCCACCCCGGACGACAGCCGGTTCAGCGAGGAGCAGATGGCCGCCGCCCAGCAGCTGCTGGACCTGCCGGCCGACGCGCCGCGCCGGCTGTCCGGGCTGCTCGCCGAGGCCCGCGCCCAGGACCCCGACCTGCCGTACCTGGTCGCCCTGCTGGCCGTGCACGCCGCCAGCCCGCCGGTCGGCACCGCCTACCGCCAGGGCGAGGAGAAGCTGCTGTTCGCCGTGGACGACGGCACCGAGCTGGACGACCCCGAGTTCGGCGGGGCGGACCTCATCGTCGGCACCGCGCTGCTGGACGCCGCCGGGATGGCCGCCGACCGCACGGAGGCCGTGTGACCCTCCGCCCCACCACCCCGGCGGGGCCGGCCGCCGACCGTCCCGCGTGCCCGCCGCCCGCCCCCGCCCGTCGTCGTCCCACCGTGAAATACAAGGAGTTGTGTCCGTGACCGAGCACGTCGAGCGCATCGAGCCGGACAGCGGCGGTGCGGCCGGGACGGCCCCCGTCACGCCCGCCGACGCCGCCGACGCGGCCCGGCTCGTCGCCTTCGGTCTGCAGCCCAAACTGCAGCCCGCCCGCGACCAGGAGTACGCCGACCTGCTGCGCCGCCACCGCGAGGACCCGGCCTTCGCCCGGCTCGCCGACGCCGTGGCCGCCGGCCTCGGCCTGGTCGTACTGGAGGTGTCCCCGCGCGCCGGCATGGTGGTCACCGCCGCCGAGGACTCGGTGTTCGCCGTCCGCATGGGCGACTACGCCCGCCGCACCGCCGCCGACTCCGGCGACCGCTTCCTGCACGGGCTCGCCCATCTCGCCGTCGCCGCCCTCGCGTTCCCGCGCCCCGAGGACCTCGCGGACGACGCCTACGTCGGCCGGGTCACGGTCAACGGCGTCGACGCCTTCGTCCGCCAGGCGTGCCGCCGCCTGGAGGAACGCGCCGAGGAACGCGGCGAGAACACCGACCCCGCCACCGACGCCCCCGGGCTGGAGGCCGCCTGGCGGGTGTGGGCCCGGCGCAGCGCCACCGGCGCCACCAAGGACGCCCGCCGTCCCGCCTCCTCCACCACCGGCATCGTCGCCAAGGCCATGGCCTTCCTCGCCGACTCCGGCTTCCTGCAGCGCACCGGCGACGACAACGGCGGCACCTACCGCACCACCGCCCGCTACCAGCTCCAGGTCCGCGACATGGCGGGCAGTGCCGCCCTGGCCGAACTGCTGGACCTCGGTATCGTCCCGGTCACCGACGGCACCCCCAGCCTGCTGCCCGCCGAGGACACCGACGACCTGGACCTGGTCGCCGAGGCCGGGCTGCCGTTCCACTCGCCGTCCTGACCCCGGGGCCCGCCTCCCACGGCCCCGCACCACCCCGATTAGCACCAACACTGACGAGAGTCCGCCATGTACGAGCTGTCCCGGGTCCGCCTCTACTCCATCGGGCCTGCCGGTGCGCGTTACGCCGACACCGTGCTCGACCTGCGGGGCGTGGGCGAACCGGTGCCCGAACCCGCACCCACGCAGGGGGAGTTCTTCGAGGAGGAACCGGCCGGCCCGCCGCGCCGACCCGCCCCCGCCGGTGTGCTGTTCCTGGAGAACGGCGGCGGCAAGTCGGTCCTGCTCAAACTGATCTTCTCGGTGATGCTGCCCGGTCACCGCAACACCCTCGGCGGCGCCAGCTCCGGCGTGCTGCGCAAGTTCCTCCTCGCCGACGACTGCGGGCATGTCGCGCTGGAGTGGCAGCACGTGCTGACCGGCGAGTGCGTGGTCGTCGGCAAGGTCAGCGAGTGGCGCGGACGCCAAGTGTCCACCGACCCGCGGAAGTTCGCCGAGGCCTGGTACTCCTTCCGCCCCGGCCCCGGCCTCACCCTGGACAACCTGCCCGTGGCCGAGGCCACCTCCATCCGCCCGCCCGCCGAGGGCACCTCCGGTGCCAAGGGCCGGCGCCGCACCATGAAGGGATTCCGGGACGCCCTCACCGAGGCCGGCAAGACCTACCCGCACCTGCAGGTGCACTGGGAGGAGATCCACGAACGCTGGACCGAGCACCTCGGCGAGCTGGGCCTCGATCCCGAACTCTTCCGTTACCAGCGGGAGATGAACGCCGACGAGGGCGAGGCGGCCGGCCTGTTCGCGGTGAAGAAGGACTCCGACTTCACCGACCTGCTGCTGCGCGCCGTCACCGACACCCGCGACACCGACGGCCTCGCCGACCTGGTCAGCGGCTTCGCCGACAAGCTGGGCCGGCGCGCCGAGCTGATGGCCGAACGCGACTTCACCGCCGGGTCGGTGGAACTCCTCGGCCGGGTCGTGGATGCCGACCAGGCCCGCGCCCGCGCCCGCGACGTGCACGCCGGCGCCGAACGCCGCACCCGCACCCTGGCCCGCCGGCTGTCCGCCCGGGCTGCGCAGGAGCGGGCCCGCGCCGCCGACCTCGCCCAGCGCGTCACCGCCGCCGCCCATGCCGTCACCGACTGCGAGAGCGCCCGCGAGCGCAGCGCGCTGATCTCCGCCGAACTCGCCTACCGGCACGCCTCCCTGGCGCTGGCCGCCGCCGAGAAGGCCGCCGCCGCGCAGAAGAAGGAACTCGCCGAGGCACGCACCCTGCACTCCGCCTGGCAGGCCGCCGAGGCCGTGCTGCGCCACCGCGCCGCCGCCGACCGGGTGGCCCGCGTCTCCGCCGCGATCCAGGAGGCCGAACGCGACGCGGCCCCCGCGCTCGCCGCCCGCACCGAGGCCGCCGTGGACCTCGTCCGCGCCCTGCACGCCGCCGCCGAGGAGGCCGAGGCCCTCGCCAACGAGGGCGAGGAACGCTCCGCGCAGCTGCAGGAGTCGAGCGAGACCGCGCACCGGGACGCGACCACCGCCGCCACCGAGGCGCAGCGCGCCCGCAGCGAGGCCGAGCACCTGCGGCAGCGGCTGGCGGAGGTCGAGCAGGAGACCGCCGAGGCGGTCCGCGCCGGCTGGCTCGACGACAGCGGCCCCGACGCCGACCCGGCCCGTGCCGCGCTGGCCGCCGGTGACGCGGAACAGACCGCCGTCGCCGCCTTCGACGAGGCCCGCGAGGCCGCCCGCACGGCCGCCGAGCGCGCCCGCGAGGCGGCCGCCGCGGCCTCCCGCGCCGAACTGACCGCCGCCCGCGCCGCCGACGCGGCCGCCGCCGCCGAACGGGACTACGACGCCGAACGCCGCACCGCCGAGGCGCTCGCCGCCGAGGAACGGCTCGCCGAACTGCTCGGCCTGCCCTCGGCGGCCGCCCGCGTCACGGTGCCCGGACCGCGTCCCGCCTCCGACGACACGGACGGCACCGGCGCACCGGGGCAGGCGTCCCCGCGCGCCGAAGAGGCCGACGGCCGCCCCCGGACCGACGGACCGCTGACCGCCGAGGACCTGGACCGCTACGCCGAGGAGCTGCGCGGCCTGCTGGACGACGCGGTCGCCTCCGCCGAACGGCAGCTGTTCGACCTGCGCACCGCCGCCGCGGACGACGCGCGGATCCTCGGCGCGCTCGGCGACGGCGGCCTGCTCCCGCCGTCCCCGGACGTGCTGGCCACCGTCGAGTTCCTCGGCGAGCACGGCATTCCCGCCCTGCCCGGCTGGCGTTACCTCGCCCAGTCCGTCGACCCCGCCGACCACGCCCGTGTGCTGGCCGCCCGGCCCGAACTCGTCGACGGTGTGATCATCACCGACCCGGACACCCACGCCCGGGCCCGCGAGGCACTCGCCGACGCCGCTCTGCTGCCCAGGTCCGCGGTGGCCGTCGGCACCGCCGCCGCGCTGCTCGCCCCGGCCCCGGAGACCGGCCCGGGCGACGGCGAGGTCTTCCTCGTCCCGCCGAACCCGGCCATGCACGACGAACTCGCCGCCGACGAGGAACGGCAGGCGCTGCGGGAACGGGCCGCCGAACGCGACGAGGAGATCCGCCGGCTCGCCGCCCGGCTCGGCAAGGACCGCGAACTGTCCGCCCGGCTCGCCTCCTGGCGCGCCGGCTGCCCGGCGGGACGGCTGGCCGAACTCGCCGAGGCCGTGCGCGCCGCCCGCGCCTTCGCCGAGGAGGCCGAGGCCGACCTGGCCGAGGCCCGCGCCGCCCTGACGGAGGCCGAGGAGACCGCCGCCGAGGCCGCCCGGCTCCGTGACGAACGGCAGGAGGCCGCCCAGCAGGCCCGCCGTGCCGCCGCCGCCCTGTCCGGGCTCGCCTCCCGGCTGCGGGAACGCGCCGGCTGGCAGGCTCGGCTGCGCGAACTCGCCGACGAGGCCGCCGAGGCCGAGGCCCGCGCCCAGGCCTGCCTGGAGCGCGCCCGCGCCGCCGACGAGGACCGCCGGGCCGCCCAGCGCGCCGCCGACGACGCCCGCCGCACCGCCCGCGCCCTGCGCGCCGAACGCTCCGAGATCGCCGGCGCCCCCGACGACCTGCCCGAGGCGGACGCCGAGGCGCCCAAGGCGTCCCTGCCCGCCCTGCGCGAGGCCTACCGGGCCGCCTCCCAGGTGTACGAGAAGGTCGGTGTCGGCGCCGACCTGCGCGCCGAACAGGCCCGCGCGGAGAGCGACGAGAGCGCCGCCCGCGCCGAACTGGACCGCCTGAGCAACAAGGTCCGCACCCGCGCCGAACAGCTCCTGCAGTCGCCCGACGGCTCCGACGGGCCGTCCCGGCAGGCCGCCGCCGCCCGCGCGGAGGAACTGGTGCACGTGCTGGAGGCCCGCATGTCCTCGGCGAGCGAACAGCTCGGCCGGCTGCGCGGCGAGGCCGAGCGCCTGGCCCCCGCGGACGGCGAGGGCCACACCGACCTGCCCGAGGACCTGGTGCCCGCGGACGCCGACCACGCCCAGGCCCTGCTGCGCACCGCCACCGCCGAACTCGCCGCCCGCACCGAGGCCTTGGAGCAGGCCCGGCAGACCCACCAGGAGCTGCTCGACGCCCACCGGGCCGCCGAGGACGCGGCCGGCGGCTTCGACGAACTCGCCGCGATGCTCCGCGATTCGCTGCGCGACCCGGCCGGGGAGGAGGAGCAGACCGACCCGGAGCCCTACCCCGGCAGCATGGAGGCGGCCCGGCAGGCGGCCGCCGAGGCCCGCCGCTCGCTGCGCGGCTGCGCCGCCGACCTGTCGGCCGCCGAGGCCGCCGTGCGCGAGGCCGCCGACGTCCTCGTCCGGCACGCCAACTCCGCCCGCTACGAGCAGGTGCGCACTCCCGCCCGGCAGCAGATCCGCGAACTGCCCGCCTCCGCCCTGCCCGAACACGCCCAGCGATGGGCGGACGCCTTCGCGCCCCGGCTGCGCGTCCTCACCGACGAACTCGCCCAGCTGGAACGCAACCGGGACTCGATCGTGGACCGGCTGCGCGGCCTGGTCGAGTCGGCGCTCGCCACACTCCGCTCCGCCCAGCGCCTGTCCCGGCTGCCGGAGGGCCTGGGGGAGTGGTCCGGGCAGGAGTTCCTGCGCATCCGCTTCGAGGAACCCGACCAGGCCACCCTCACCGAGCGGCTCGGGGAGGTCATCGACGACGCCACCCGCGCCGCCGTGAAGAAGAACTCCGATCTGCGCCGCGACGGCATGTCCTTGCTGCTGCGCGGAGTCGCCGCCGCACTGCAGCCCAAGGGCGTCGCCGTGGAGATCCTCAAACCGGACGCGGTGCTGCGCGCCGAGCGCGTCCCGGTCGGGCAGATGGGCGACGTCTTCTCCGGCGGCCAGCTGCTCACCGCCGCCATCGCCCTGTACTGCACCATGGCGGCCCTGCGCAGCAACGACCGCGGCCACGACCGGCACCGCCATGCCGGCACCCTGTTCCTGGACAACCCCATCGGCCGGGCCAACGCGACGTATCTGCTGGAGCTGCAGCGCGCCGTCGCCGACGCCCTCGGCGTCCAGCTGCTGTACACCACCGGCCTGTTCGACACCACGGCGCTGGCGGAGTTCCCGCTGGTCATCCGGCTGCGCAACGACGCCGATCTGAGGGCGGGACTGAAGTACATCAGCGTCGAGGAACATCTGCGCCCGGGCCTGCCGCAGCCGGTCCCGGAGGGGCAGGCGGTGCACAGCGAGATCACGGCCACGCGGATGTTCAAACGCCCGGCCTGACCGCCCGATCCGGGGCCGGGCCCGCCCGGCGGCAGCCAGACAGGCGGGGCGGGTGGGTTCAGCACCGGAGTGCGACGCCGGCCTTCATGACCCGCTGGGGGCGTGGAGGCCGGTGCCGTGCCATGTCCGCCCCGGAGCGGCGGTTCAGGCACAGCGGTCGAACAGGGACTCGATGTGACCCTCCAGACGGTGCGTGAGGACATCCGCCGTCAGGTCGCTGCGGCCCAGCTCACGCCAGGGCACGGCGACCTTCTCCGCGTCCGGGCGAAGCCCGGCGCGTCCAGCAGCCGCCAGTACAGCCGGGCGGTGTCGTCCTCGGTCAGGGTGCCTCCCGCGGCGACATGGCGGTCGGTGAAACGCACGCCCGCGTCGACCCCGTGCAGCAGGGCGCGAGCCGTCGAGCAGTGCGCCACGTCCAGGTCGGCCGGTCCCCAGGAGGTCTCCACCCAGTCGACGACCCCGCTGATCCGGAGGCGACCGTCGTCGGTGCCGGTGAAGAGGACGTCGCCGGGATGGAAGTCCCGGTGCAGGAAACACCCCTGCCGGGCCGGGGGGTCGCGGCGGATCACGTCGAGGGCCCGCCGCCGGAGCCCGGGCCGTCGGGTGGCCGTCGGCACGGTCACCCGCTCGGGCAGGGGCCCAGGGGATAGGTGCGGGGCCGCTGCCGCGCGGTCACCGGCACCCGGTGGATGCGCAGGAGTTGACGGGTCATCAGCTCAGCACGGGCATCGGCCCCCGGTCGTCCAGGCGCACGGTCGGTCCCGGGCAGGTGGGACATCAGCAGGGACGGGTGGTCGCAGTACCGCGCCGTCGCGTCCGCCGCCACGAGCGTGGCGGCGGGCACGTCCGGGCGGCCGGCGAGGCCGGCCAGCAGGCGCAGTACGGCCGCCTCACGGGTGACCAGGCCTTCCGTGCCGGACGAAGAACGGCTCGACGAAGGACCGCAGGACGAGCGAGCGCCGGCCGTCGGGACCGCGGACGTCCAGTCGGCGCATCGGTGACGTCCAGCCGCCGCGCAACCGCTCGACCCGCCCGACGCGTTCCCCCGCGGACAGCTGCTTCTCCACCCAGGCACGCGTCGCACCCCAGCTCCGACCGGCGACGTCCACGCCGACGTTCTCCGCCCCCTCGTCCATGGAGGGCACACTGTCCGTCTGACGGCCTGCGCACCGGGTGAACCGAGTCCGCCGGCGGCACCGGGACGGCACGGCCGGTCGCGCGGCCGCCGCCGGACGCCCGGGCGACATCCGTACAGCCGGGTCGGCCGGCCCCGTACCGGCGTGTCACGGGTGCGACAGCTGCTCCGACCCGCCCCTGCGGCGCATGCGCGCCTCGGCGCGCGCGGCGGCCTTCGCCTCCCGGCGGGCCCGGCGCCGTTCGCGCCGCAGGGCCCGCGCGGTGCTGCGCGGGGTGGAGATCACACCGCCGCGCTGCACCCACACCTGCCGGGTCACCCAGACGTCCAGCACCGCCCAGGTCGCCACCACCGTGCCGGCCACGGCGAACAGGACCATGGGGAAGGCCAGCCAGGACCCCGCCATCGTCAGCAGGAACGCGGTCACGGCGAGCACGAGCGTCACGGCGACGATCAGCACCGCCCGCACGGCCGCCTCGCGTACGGGATCGGGCAGCCTGGGCCGCCGCGCGGGCTCCTCCACCCACAGGGGTCTGCGCGGACCGGGGCGGTCCGAATGCTGTGGTGTGCCCCTCATGTGTCCCTCCCCGCTGCCGGCACCGCCCGCCCCCGGGTGTCCCCGTACCGGCCACTTGGTGACTGCCCGTCACGCACCGCTTCACGCCTGGGCACCGGCCGGTACCCCGCCCGGCCGTGGTGACGTCGCGCGTCCGGTGCGCCCCGGACCGTCCCGATGCGCCGTCGCCACCGACAAGGACGCACGGCAGGCCGTGAAGATTCCCGCCCGCCGGAACATACCGGACCCTCACCCCCGAACCTCGCACAACGGCACCCGTCCGGTACATCCCCCTTCCGGCCCGGACGACCGTCGTGCCGGGACGAGTCGACCCGGTCGCGACCGAGAACGGACGTTTGCGTTCCGGTCGGCTCTTCGAATAATCCGGTGGTCGGTAGTAGGCTCGCGCCGTTTCGTGACGCACAGGTACACCCCCGGCCCAAGGGGGCGAGCTGGGGGAGGCCATGCGCTTTCGCGGGAAGTCCATCCGCAGGAAGATCGTGGCGCTGCTGCTCGTGCCGCTGCTGTCGCTGACCGTCGTCTGGGCCTTCGCGACCGTGATCACCGGACGCCAGGCGGCCCGGCTCCTCGCCACCTCGTCCGTGGCGGAGCAGGTCGCCCGCCCCGCCGGGGACACCGTCCGCGTGCTGCAGCAAGAACGCCGCCGCACCCTCGTCCACCTCGCCGGCCCCGGTGACTCCGGCGCCCTCACCGCGCTGCGCCGCAGCCGCACCGCCACCGACGAGGCCGTCGCCCAGCTGCGCAGCGCCGCCCGCGACCCGAAGGTCCGCGGCGTGCTGGGCACCGGCGGCGCAGGACGCCTGACCGCCGTGATCGACGCCCTGAACGGCCTGGACGACCTGCGCCGCAGCGTCGACGACCGCACCGTCGACCGCGCCCAGGCCCTGGACCTGTACGACCGCCTGGTCGACCCCTGCTTCGACCTGCTCGCCGGGCTGCACGTCACCGACGACGCCCGCCTCGCCCGCGAGTACCACGCGCTGGTCGACCTCGGCCGCGCCCGCGAGCTGCTCTCCCGCGAGGACGCGGTGCTCGGCTCCGCCCTGGTCACCGGCACCCTCACCCGTGACGAGAGCCGGATCGTGGCCGAACTCGTCGCCCAGCGCACCCTGCTGTACGACGTCAGCCTGCCGCTGCTGCCCGCCTCGGAACGCGAGCGCTACCAGCGGTTCTGGTCCGACGCCTCCTCCGCCCCGGTGCGCACCGCCGAGCAGGCGGCCGCCGAGGCCGACTCCGGGCCGCCCCGGGGAGTGACGGCGAAGAGCTGGGACGCGGCCGCAGCGAACGCCCTCGGCGACCTGTCCGCCCTCGGTGAACAGTCCGCCAACCGCTACGAGGACCGCGTCGGCCCGGTCGAGACCGGGATCGTTGTGAAGGCGGTCGTCTCCTGCGGGCTCGGTCTGCTGACCCTGCTGCTCTCCCTGCTGGTGTCCGTGCGCTTCGGCCGCGAGCTGATCCGCGACCTCAAGCGGCTGCGCGCCCAGGCCCACGAGGCCGCCTCCGTCCGCCTGCCCGAGGTGATGCGCCGCCTGTCGGCCGGCGAACAGATCGACGTCGCCGCCGAGGTGCCGCAGCTCACCCACGACCGGAACGAGATCGGCGAGGTCGCCCAGGCCGTCGACACCCTGCACCGGGCCGCCGTCGAGGCCGCCGCGAAACAGGCCGAACTCCGCGTCGGCCTCTCCCAGGTCTTCGTCAACCTCGCCCGCCGCAGCCAGGTGCTGCTGCACCGCCAGCTCACCCTCCTCGACGCCATGGAACGCCGCACCGAGGACACCGACGAGCTGGCCGACCTGTTCCGCCTCGACCACCTCACCACCCGCATGCGCCGGCACGCCGAGGGCCTGGTGATCCTCTCCGGGGCCGCACCGACCCGGCAGTGGCGCCGGCCCGTGCAGCTCATGGACGTCGTCCGTGCCGCGGTCGCCGAGGTCGAGGCCTACGAACGCGTCGAGGTCCGCCGGCTGCCGCGCATCGCCGTCACCGGCCCGGCGGTCGGCGACCTGACTCATCTGCTCGCCGAACTCCTGGAGAACGCCACGGTGTTCTCCCCGCCGCACACGACCGTGCAGGTCGTCGGCGAACGGGTCCCCAGCGGTTTCAGCGTGGAGATCCACGACCGGGGTCTGGGCATGCCGCCCGAGGCCCTGATGGAGGCCAACCTCCGGCTCGCCGAGACCCCGGAGTTCGAACCGTCCGAGACCGACCGGCTCGGCCTGTTCGTGGTCAGCCGCCTGGCCCGGCGGCAGAACGTCCGCGTCTCCCTCCAGCTGTCCCCCTACGGCGGCATCACCGCGGTCGTCCTCATCCCCGACGCGCTGCTGACCGACGACGTCCCCGACACCAACGGCGTCGGCTTCCGCCTCGACCGGCCCCGCCTCACCGGGAGGAGGCAGCCGGAGGACCGCCGCGGGACGGAGCAGACCGAGGCCCCCGTACGGCTGCCCCGGCTGCCGGAGGAGGCCGAGGGACCCGAGGAGCCCGAGGAAGCGGGGGACGCCGAGGCCCCGTCCGGCACGGACGCGGAGGAGCAGACCCCGGCCGCGGACGCGAAGGAACAGGCCCTGGCCGCCCCCGGCGAGCAGGACGCCGCAGCTGGATCGTTCCGCCCGCGCCCCGCCCCGGTTCGGCCCCGTACGGACAGCGCGGACACGGGGAACGACGAGGACGAGGCGCCCGGCCGGCCGGTGCCGTTGCCCCGCAGGCGACGGACGCCGAAGCCGGTCGGCTCGCCCGGCCGCCCGGTCGCCGAGCAGCCGGACCCCTCCCTCCGCGAACCGGGCGACGCGCCACGCTCCCCGAGCGACAGCGACAGCGACAGCGACAACGGCACCAGCCCCGCACCCTCACCGCTGCCCGCGCTGCCGCGCCGGCGCAGCACGTCCGCCGGGGCACCGGAGGGTCCCGCCCGGGCCGTGCCCGGGGAGCGGGAGGAGCAGGCCGCCCCGGGGACCGCCGCATCCGGGCCCGCCCGGACCCCCGCCGACGAGGACGGCGCGCCCGCCGCCCGGCCGCTGCCCCGGCGGGTGCGGCAGGCGAGCCTCGCCCAGCAGCTCCAGCAGACTCCGCGACGGCGCACCGCCCGCCGGGCCGATCCGGCCGAACGGGACGCCGAACAGGTCCGCGCCCGCATGGCCTCGCTCCAGCGGGGCTGGCAGCGCGGCCGGCAGGAGAACGCCGCGGGTGACGACACCCGCGACGACAGCACAGCACCAGGAACGACTAAGGGGGACGGTCGATGACCGCACCGAAGGCGACCGGCCAGAGCGCGACCGACAAGAAGGAGCTGAACTGGCTCCTGGACGACCTCGTGGAACGGGTCACGAGCATCCGCAAGGCCATGGTCCTGTCCAGCGACGGCCTGCCGACGGGCGTGTCCAAGGACCTCACCCGCGAGGACAGCGAGCACCTGGCCGCGGTGGCCTCCGGCTTCCACAGCCTCGCCAAGGGAGTGGGCCGGCACTTCGACGCCGGCGGGGTCCGCCAGACGGTCGTCGAACTCGACGAGGCCTTCCTGTTCGTCACGGCCGCCGGCGACGGCAGCTGCCTGGCCGTGCTGTCGGAGGCCGAGGCGGACATCGGTCAGATCGCCTACGAGATGACTCTCCTGGTCAAGCGGGTCGGCGCGCACCTGGGGTCCGCCCCGCGCACCGACCTGCCCTCCGCCGGGTAGTGGGAAGGCATGAGCAGGGACGGTCAGGCAGGGCACCACTGGTTCGACGACGAGGCCGGACCGGTGGTCCGCCCCTACGCCATGACGCGGGGGCGCACCAGCCATGCTGCCCAGCACCGCCTGGACCTGATCGCGGTGGTCGTCACCGAACCCGACGCGGACGACCCGGACACGGACGACGCGCTGTCCCCGGAGCACGTGGAGATCGTCGAACGGTGCCGTGACACCCCGCAGACGGTCGCCGAACTGGCCGCGGACCTCGATCTGCCCGTCGGCGTGGTCCGCGTGCTCGTCGGTGACCTGCTGGACCAGGGGTACGTGTACGTCAACCGCCCCGTACCGCCTGCGGAACTGGTGGACGAGAGTATTCTGCGCGATGTGATCAACGGCCTGCGGGCGCTGTGAGCGGCACGCACGGAAGCGGGGTAGCGACGTGGCAGGCTGGCAGTTCTGGATCGACCGGGGCGGCACCTTCACCGACGTCGTCGCGCGCCGCCCGGACGGCCGCCTGCTCACGCACAAGCTGCTGTCCGACAACCCCGCGCGGTACGCCGACGCGGCCGTCGCCGGCGTCCACGCGCTCCTGGACGGCTCCGCCGCACCGGTCGACTCCGTCCGCATGGGCACCACCGTGGCCACCAACGCCCTGCTCCAGCGCACGGGGGAGCGGACCGTCCTGGTCGTCACCCGCGGTTTCCGGGACGCCCTGCGCATCGCCTACCAGAACCGCCCGCACATCTTCGCCCGCCGCATCGAGCTGCCCGAGCTGCTGTACGAGCGGGTGATCGAGGTGGACGAGCGGATCGCCGCCGACGGCACCGTGCTGCGCCCCGTGGACCTCGACGCCCTCGCCGGCCCGCTGCGGCAGGCGTACGACGACGGCATCCGCGCCGTCGCCGTCGTCTGCCTGCACGCCCATCTCCACCCTCAGCACGAGCGGGCCGTCGGCGCGCTGGCCGAGCGCATCGGCTTCCCGCAGATCTCGCTGTCCAGCGAGGTCAGCCCCTTGATGAAACTCGTCCCGCGCGGCGACACCGCCGTCGTCGACGCCTATCTCTCGCCCGTGCTGCGCCGCTACGTCCGCCAGGTCGCCGACGAGCTGAGCGGAGTGCGGCTGCTGTTCATGCAGTCCAACGGGGGGCTCGCCGAGGCCGGGCAGTTCCGCGGCAAGGACGCCGTGCTCTCCGGGCCCGCGGGCGGCATCGTCGGCATGGCCCGCCTGTCCCGGCTGGCCGGCTACGACCGGGTGATCGGCTTCGACATGGGTGGCACCTCCACCGACGTCTCCCACTACGCGGGCGCGTACGAACGCGTCCCGACCGTGCAGATCGCCGGCGTCCGGCTGCAGGCCCCCATGCTGGACATCCAGACCGTGGCCGCCGGCGGCGGCTCCGTGCTGCACTTCGACGGCTCCCGCTACCGGGTCGGCCCGGACTCCGCCGGCGCCGACCCCGGCCCCGCCTGCTACCGCGGCGGCGGCCCGCTCGCCCTCACCGACGCCAACGTCATGCTCGGCCGCATCCAGCCGCAGCACTTCCCCCACGTCTTCGGGCCCGGAGGCGATCAGCCCCTGGACGACGCCCTGGTGCGGGAACGCTTCACCGCCCTCGCCGAGACGATCCGCCGGCACACCGGCGACGACCGCACCCCCGAGCAGGTCGCCGAGGGCTATCTGCGGATCGCCGTCGCCGGCATCGCCAACGCCATCAAGCGGATCTCCGTGCAGAAGGGGCACGACGTCACCCGCTACGCCCTGACCACCTTCGGCGGCGCGGGCGGGCAGCACGCCTGCCAGGTCGCCGACGCCCTGGGCATCCGCACCGTCCTGGTCCCGCCCATGGCCGGTGTGCTCTCCGCCCTCGGCATCGGTCTCGCCGACATCACCGCCCTGCGCGAGCAGTCCGTCGAGGCCCCCCTGGACGAGGCCGCCCTGCCGCGGGTGATGCGCACCGCCGACGACCTGGAGCGCGCGGCCCGCGCCGAACTGCGCGCCGAGGACGTCCCCGACGAAGCCGTCCGCGTCACCCGGCGCGCCCGGCTGCGCTACGACGGCACCGACACCCCCCTGACCGTCGCCCTCACCGACGCCGCGGGCATGCGCGCGGAGTTCGAGGAGCTCCACCGCCGCACCTACTCCTTCACCCTGGACCGCCCCGTCGTCGTGGAGTCCCTCGAGGTGGAGGCCACCGGCGTCACCGAACCCCCCGACCTGTCCGCCCTCGCCCCGTGCGCCGGCGCCCCCGCGAACGGCACCCCTGCGACGACCGTCCGGCTGCACACCGGCGGAGCCTGGCGCGAGGTGCCCCTGCACCGCCGCGAGGAGCTGCCGCAGGGCGCCACCGTCACCGGCCCCGCGATCATCACCGAGGCCAGTGCGACCACCGTCGTCGACGACGGCTGGCGGGCCACCGTCCGCGCCGGCGGCCACCTGGTCATGGAACGGGTGACGGCCCCCGAGAGCGCGAAGCTGAGCACCCGGGCCGATCCCGTCCTGCTCGAGGTGTTCAACAACCTCTTCATGTCCATCGCCGAACAGATGGGGGCCCGCCTGCAGTCCACGGCCCAGTCGGTCAACATCAAGGAGCGCCTGGACTTCTCCTGCGCCCTGTTCGACCCGGACGGCAACCTGGTGGCCAACGCCCCGCACATCCCCGTCCACCTGGGCTCGATGGGAACCAGCGTCAAGGAGGTGATCCGGCGCCGCCGGGGGCGGATGCGGCCCGGGGACGCCTATGCGGTCAACGACCCCTACCACGGCGGCACCCACCTGCCCGACATCACCGTCATCACCCCGGTCTTCGACACCTCCGGCGGCGGTGACGGCGAGCGGATCCTGTTCTACGTCGCCTCCCGCGGCCATCACGCCGAGATCGGCGGCATCGCCCCGGGCTCCATGCCCGCCCGCAGCCGCACCATCGAGGAGGAGGGCGTCCTCTTCGACACCTGGCTGCTCGCCGAGGGCGGCCGCCTGCGCGAGGAGGAGACCCGCCGCCTGCTCACCTCGGGCCCGTACCCCTCCCGCGACCCCGACACCAACCTCGCCGACCTGCGCGCCCAGATCGCCGCCAACCAGAAGGGCGTCGACGAGGTCGGCCGCATGATCGAGGAGTTCGGGCTCGACGTCGTCCAGGCCTACATGAAGCACGTCCAGGACAACGCCGAGGAGGCCGTGCGCCGGGTCGTCGACGCCCTGGACGACGGCGCGTACACCTACGAGACCGACGCGGGTGCGGTGATCGAGGTACGGGTGAGCGTGGACCGCGCCGGCCGCTCGGCGACCATCGACTTCACCGGCACCTCACCGCAGCAGCCCACCAACGTCAACGCACCGCGCGCCGTCGTCGACGCGGCCGTCCTGTACGTCTTCCGCACCCTCGTCGCCGACGACATCCCCCTCAACGACGGCTGCCTGCGCCCGTTGCGCATCGTCGTCCCGCCCGGCACCATGCTCAGCCCCGAGCCGCCGGCCGCGGTCGTCGCCGGCAATGTGGAGACCTCCCAGGCGATCACCGGGGCGCTGTACGCCGCCCTGCGCGTCCAGGCGGAGGGCTCCGGCACCATGAACAACGTCACCTTCGGCAACGACCGCCACCAGTACTACGAGACGGTCGCCTCCGGCTCGGGCGCGGGGGAGGGCTTCGACGGGGCGAGCGTCGTGCAGACCCATATGACCAACTCCCGGCTCACCGACCCCGAGGTCCTCGAATGGCGGCTGCCGGTGCGCCTGGAGGAGTTCTCGGTCCGTCACGGCAGCGGCGGCGCCGGACGCTGGCGCGGCGGAGACGGAGCGGTGCGCCGCATCCGCTTCCTGGAGCCGATGACCGTCACCACGCTGGCACAGCACCGCCGGGTGCCGCCCTACGGCATGGCGGGCGGCCGGCCCGGCGCCCTGGGCGCGGCCCGGGTGGAGCGCGCGGACGGTACGGTCGTCGAACTCGCCGGAAGCGACACGGCCGAGGTCGCGGCGGGCGATGTGCTCGTCGTCGAGACCCCTGGCGGCGGGGGCTACGGCCCCGTGCCGGACGACCCTCAGCGAGCAGGAGAGACACATCGATGATCCGCGGGCGTTCCGTACCGGGCAAGGCACCCGTCGAGCCGGTCACGCTCAAGATCCTGGTGGCCGGTGGCTTCGGCGTGGGCAAGACCACCTTCGTCGGCGCGGTCAGCGAGATCAGGCCGCTGCGCACCGAGGAGGTGCTCACCGAGGCGGGCCGCCCGGTCGACGACCTCGCCGGAGTCGAGGGCAAGCGAACCACCACGGTCGCACTGGACTTCGGGCGGATCACGGTGCGCGAGGACCTGGTGCTGTATCTGTTCGGCACCCCGGGCCAGGAGCGGTTCTGGTTCATGTGGGAGGAGCTGACCGAGGGGGGGCTCGGCGCGGTGGTGCTGGCCGACACCCGCCGACTGGAGGACTGCTTCCCCGCCGTCGACTACTGCGAACGGCGCGCGATCCCGTTCGTGGTCGGCGTCAACTGCTTCGAGGGGGCCGTCCGCTACCCGGTCGAGGACGTCCGCGAGGCCCTCGACCTGGACCCGTCGATCCCGGTGGTGCTGTGCGACGCACGCGAGCGGGAGTCGGTCAAACAGGTCCTGGCCGCGGTCGTCCAGCACGCCCGGCAGCACGCGGCGGTCGCGGCCCGGCGTCAGGTCACCACCTGAGCCGCGGACACCGGGACGGCGCAGCCGACGCCGACGGCCGTCCCGGTGGATCTTCCCGGCGGACCCCCGCACCCGATATGTAGGAGACATGACATCCCTGACGCGTCTCCTGCGCACCACGGTCACCGCCGTCGCGGCGCTGCTCACCCTCACCACCGCCTCCGCCACCGCGTCCGCCGCCCCGCAGCACCACGACGATCCGCGGGCACCCGGCGACTTCGTCGCGCTCAGCAGCGTCGACCCGACGATCGTCCAGGAGATCCGCTACTTCACCCCGCACAACTTCGTCGGGGAACGCATCGACGGCTACCGGCAGCCGCTGTGCATCCTGACCCGCCCCGCCGCCGAGGCCCTGCACCGCGCCCAGCAGCAGCTGCTGCGCCAGGGCCACTCGCTGAAGGTCTACGACTGCTACCGGCCGCAGCGCGCCGTCGACCACTTCGTCCGCTGGGCCGAGGACCTCGACGACCGCAAGATGAAGGACGAGTTCTACCCGCGCGTGGACAAGACCCGGCTGTTCGAGGACGGCTACATCGCGGAGAAGTCCGGCCACAGCCGCGGCTCCACGGTCGACCTGACGATCGTCCCGCTCCCGGCGCGGCCGACCCGCCCCTACGTCCCCGGACAGCCCCTCGTGCCCTGCTACGCGCCCCAGGAGGAGCGCTTCGAGGACAACTCCCTGGACATGGGCACCGGCTTCGACTGCTTCGACACCCTCGCCCACACCCTCGACCCCCGCATCCAGGGACAGCAGCGCGCCAACCGCCTGCTGCTGAAGTCCACCCTGGAGAAACTCGGCTTCGTCAACCTCGCCGAGGAGTGGTGGCACTACACGTACCAGCCCGAGCCCTACCCGGACACCTACTTCGACTTCCCGGTCTCCCGCGCCTCCCTGCCCCCCGGCCGCTGAACGGAGGACCACCGCGAGGTACGGCCGCCGGGCGCCCGGCGAAGCGGTGATGACGGCAGACCGGCTGTGACGGAAATGTGCCTGCTGCTGATCGGATACAGTCCGCGCGTGTCCGAGAAACAGCAGCCGACTGTCACATCCGTGGCCCATTCCCACTGTTCGAGCTGCGGGGCGCCCTACGGCGAGGGCGTCTCCGGCTGGCCCCGCACCTGCCCCGCCTGCGGGGACGTCGCCTACGGCAACCCGCTGCCCGTCGCGGTGGCCCTGCAACCCGTGTACGACACCCGGGGCACCGCACTGGTCGTGATCACCCGGACCGTCGACCCCGTGGGACCGGCGCTGCCCGGCGGCTACATCGACCACGGGGAGGACTGGCGGCACGCCGTCGTCCGCGAACTGCGGGAGGAGACCGGCATCGAGGCGGCCGCCCGCGACGTACGGCTGGCCGACGCCATGAGCGCGCCCGACGGCCACCTCATCCTCTTCGGCCTGCTCCCCGAACGCCCCGCCGACACCCTGCCGCCCTCGGCCCCCACCGACGAGACGGAGGGCCGGCACCTGCTGCGCCGGCCCGCGGAGCTGGTCTTCCCCCTGCACACCCGCGCGGTACGGGCCTTCTTCGAGGGCCGGTACCTCTGACCCCGGGCCGGCCCCGCAGGCCCCGCCGCCCCGCCCCTTTCGGACGCGCATCGCGCGGGACGGCGCGCCGAGCAGGCCGCTGCGCCCCAGGCCCCGGCCCCCGCCTCGGCATCACCGGGCTCGGACCACATCCTCACGACACGGACTATCTGTGGCGCACCCTGGTGCGGGAGTCGATCACGTGGCATCGTCCGTGTCAGCCGCGTCACGCGCACACCCCGGCCCGTGCGCGGAACGACGCACACGACGCGCACAGTCCAGGAGCCGCCCCATGACGACCGCGAACCCTTCGCCGCTCTGGCAGCCCGACCCGCAGCGGATCGCCCAGGCACGGATCACGACATTCCAGGCCTGGGCGGCGGAACACCACGGCGCACCGGCCGAGGGCGGATACCCGGCCCTGCACCGCTGGTCCGTCGACGAGCTGGAGACGTTCTGGCGTGCCGTCACGGAGTGGTTCGACGTCCGGTTCAGCACCCCCTTCACCCGCGTCCTCGGCGACCGCGCCATGCCCGGCGCCCAGTGGTTCCCCGGAGCCACCCTGAACTACGCCGAGCACGCCCTGCGCGCCGCCGCGACCCGTGCGGACGAACCGGCGCTGCTGCACGTCGACGAGACCCACGAACCCCGCCCCGTGACCTGGGCCGAGCTGCGCCGCCAGGTGGGCTCCCTCGCCGCCGAGCTGCGCGCCCTCGGCGTGCGCCCCGGCGACCGGGTCAGCGGCTACCTGCCGAACATCCCCCAGGCCGCCGTCGCTCTCCTCGCCACCGCCGCGGTCGGCGCCGTGTGGACCTCCTGCGCCCCCGATTTCGGCGCCCGCAGCGTCCTGGACCGCTTCCAGCAGGTCGAACCGGTCGTGCTGTTCACCGTCGACGGCTACCGCTACGGCGGCAAGGAACACGACCGCCGCGCCGTCGTCGCCGAACTGCGCCGCGAACTGCCCAGCCTGCGCGCCGTCGTCCACATCCCCCTGCTCGGCACCGAACCCCCCGAGGGCGCCCTGGAATGGTCCGCGCTGACCGGCGCCGACACCGAGCCCGTCTTCGAACAGGTGCCGTTCGACCACCCCCTGTGGGTGCTGTACTCCTCCGGCACCACCGGCCTGCCCAAGGCCATCGTGCAGTCCCAGGGCGGCATCCTGGTCGAGCACCTCAAACAGCTCGGCCTGCACAGCGACCTCGGCCCCGGGGACCGTTTCTTCTGGTACACCTCGACCGGCTGGATGATGTGGAACTTCCTCGTCTCCGGCCTGCTGGTGGGCGCGACGATCGTCCTCTACGACGGCAGCCCCGGCCACCCCGAACCGGGCGCCCAGTGGCGGGTGGCCGAGCGCACCGGCGCCACCTTCTTCGGCACCTCGGCCGCCTACGTCATGGCCTGCCGCAAGAACGACGTCCACCCGGCCCGCGACTACGACCTGTCCCGCATCCGGTGCGTGGCCACCACCGGCTCCCCGCTGCCGCCCGACGGATTCCGCTGGCTGCACGACGAGGTCCGCGCCGACCTGTGGATCGCCTCCGTCAGCGGCGGCACCGACGTGTGCTCCTGCTTCGCCGGAGCCGTCCCCACCCTCCCGGTGTACACCGGAGAGCTGCAGGCGGCCTGCCTCGGCACCGACCTGCAGTCCTGGGACCCGGCCGGCAAGCCGCTGACCGACGAGGTCGGAGAGCTGGTCGTCACCAACCCCATGCCGTCCATGCCGATCCGCTTCTGGAACGACCCCGACGGCAGCCGCTATCACGACAGCTACTTCGCCATGTACCCCGGCGTCTGGCGCCACGGCGACTGGATCACCCTCACCTCCCGGGGCTCCGTGATCATCCACGGCCGCTCCGACTCCACGCTCAACCGCCAGGGCGTACGGATGGGCTCCGCCGACATCTACGAAGCCGTCGAGCGGCTCCCGGAGATCAAGGAATCCTTGGTCATCGGCCTCGAACAGCCCGACGGCGGCTACTGGATGCCCCTCTTCGTGCACCTGACCCCCGGGGCCGTCCTCGACGAGGATCTCGTGACCAGGATCAAGCGGACGATCCGCGAGCAGCTCTCCCCGCGCCACGTCCCCGACGAGATCATCGAGGTGCCCGGGGTCCCCCACACCCTCACCGGCAAGCGCATCGAGGTCCCCGTCAAGCGCCTGCTCCAGGGCACCCCGCTGGACAAGGCGGTCAACCCCGGCTCCGTGGACGACCTCGATCTGCTGCGCTTCTACGAGGACCTGGCCCGCACCCGCGCCAGACGTACGCGCGCCTGAACTCACGCACCGTCACCGCCACCCTCTGCCCTCCCGGCCGACGGGTGGCGGTGCGGTCACCCTGTGACCTGCACCGTCACGCCCACGTACGGTCCTCTCCCGCGGTACCGGGACGTCCTCGACGGAGGCGTTGTCAGTGCCGTCGATTACGGTGAGTGAGCATTGAGCACCGATCGACCATGTGCACAGGGGGAGACATGGCGGACACCGACCACCGGACGATGCGACGCGTCCTGCGCCAGGAGATGGCCGGCACCATCGGCCTGCTCGCCGACGAGGACGACTTCCGCGCCATGCGGCGCTACCGCAGCTTCACCTTCGACGACCACCACACCTATCTGCGACAGGTCGAAGCCCTCCTCGAAGCCCGGGCCGCACAGGGAAGTCACACCACCGTGGCCCTCCTCGACCCCGAGGAGTACGCCGCCTACTGCGCGGACACCGGCATCGACCCCGACACCCCCGCGAGCCGCGCCCGCTTCGCCGCCGAACTCGCCACCGGCGGTGCGACCGTTCCCTACGACGGCCGGCCACTCGCGGAACTCGTCCCCGACCTCGTCGACGCGGCCGTACGCCGCGCCACCTGGGAGTACGCCTCCCAGGTGCTCGCCCGGCTCGGCCGGTGCGCCGTCTGCGGGGCGGACATCGGCCACACCACGTACACACGGGCCGCGCACCTGCTCGCCCGCATCCTCGACACCGCACCACCGGGCCACCGCCACCTCGTCTGCAGTGTCACCGCCGCACCGGAGACCCTGCTCGCGGTCCTGCGCGCGGACCAGGAGGCCGACGGATCCCACCGGTTCGACGACACCGAGGCGATGGAGCTGACCGCGGTCCTCGCCGTCGGTCTCGCCACGCACCGCCCCGGCGGCCTCGTCATGCGCACCACAGCACCGGGAGCGCCGGACCGTGTCTACGGCTGGCGCCTGCGCGGCCACGGACTGGAGCCCCTGACCGCGGCCGAGGTCTTCGACGCCTACTGCACCGACATGGACTCCGGCGACCTGGTCGCCCCCGAATCCGGCGTCGACTACACCGCACCGCCCGACCTGGGCGACAGCGCGACGGCACCCCCGCACCAGCACTGAACCCCACCGACACCGCACGGCTCCGGCACCGCGGAGGCGACGCAGCGGTCCCGGCAACCGGCCGCCTCCGAGGACACAGCCGGTGAACGGACACGGCCGGTGAACGCCGTGGGGCGCTCCACTCGACGGTGGAGCGCCCCACGGACCACGGCCGTCGCCCGGCGACCCGGCCGGTCACTCTCCGGACAGCACCGCCTGCGCGGCAGCCCGCGCCTCCGCGGCGCTGTCCGTGGCCCGCGCGGCCGCCGCCGCACGCTCGCACTGCGCCAGCGTGTGCTTGGCCAGCGTCGCCCGCACGTACGGGATCGACGCCGCACCCATGGACAGGGAGGTGACGCCCAGACCCGTCAGCACACACGCCAGCAGTGGATCCGACGCGGCCTCGCCGCACACACCGCAGCTCTTGCCCTCGGCCCGCGCCGCCTCCGCGGCCATGGCCACCAGGTCGAGCAGGGCGGGCTGCCAGGGGTCCTGCAGCCGGGACACCGCACCCACCTGGCGGTCCGCGGCGAAGGTGTACTGCGCCAGGTCGTTCGTCCCCAGCGACAGGAACTCGACCTCCTGCAGCACCGAGCGCGCCCGCAGCGCCGCGGACGGCACCTCGACCATGGCACCGAACTTGGCCCGCAGCCCCGCCGCACGGCACGCGTCCGCGAACGCCTTCGCATCGGCACGGTCCGCGACCATCGGCGCCATGACCTCCAGGTGGACCGGCAGCCCCTCGGCGGCCCGGGCCAGCGCGGTCAGCTGGGTGTGCAGCACCTCCGGGTGGTCCAGCAGCGTCCGCAGCCCCCGCACGCCGAGCGCCGGGTTCGGCTCGTCGGCCGGCGTCAGGAACTCCAGCGGCTTGTCCGCGCCCGCGTCGAGCACCCGCACCACCACCCGGCCCTCCGGGAAGGCCTCCAGCACCTGTCGGTAGGCGGCGACCTGCTTCTCCAGCGACGGAGCCTTCTTGTGGTCGTCGAGGAAGAGGAACTCGGTCCGGAACAGACCGACACCCTCCGCACCGGCCTCCACGGCCGCCGCCACATCGGCCGGACCACCGATGTTGGCCAGCAGCGGCACCTTGTGCCCGTCGGAGGTGGCACCGGGACCCGTCGAGGCGGCCAGCGCGGCCTTGCGCTCGGCGGCCAGCGCCTGCAGCTGCCTCTTCCTGTCCTCGCTCGGGTCGACGAAGACCTCCCCGGTGCTGCCGTCCACCGCGATCACCGTGCCCTCGGCCAGCTCGGCCGCACCGGGCAGCGCCACCACGGCCGGCACGCCGAGCGCCCGCGCCAGGATCGCGCTGTGGCTCGTCGGGCCGCCCTCCTCCGTCACGAAGCCCAGCACGAGCGCCGGGTCCAGCAACGCCGTGTCGGCCGGAGCCAGATCCCGCGCCACCAGCACATAGGGCCGGTCGCTGTCCGGCACTCCCGGCATGGGCACGCCGAGCAGCCGCGCGACGATCCGGTTCCGCACATCGTCCAGGTCGGCCACCCGGCCGGCCAGGTACTCACCGGCACCGGCCAGCAGATCACGGTAGGCGGCGAACGCGTCGTAGACGGCACGCTCCGCCGTGCTCCCCACCGCGATGCGCCGCTCCACGTCCGCGATCAGTTCGGGGTCCTGCGCCATCATGGCCTGCGCCTCGAGCACCGCCTGGGCCTCGCCGCCGGCCAGATTGCCCCGGGCCATCAGATCGGCCGCCACCGCCTCCACGGCCCGGCGGGCGCGCCCCTGTTCACGCTCCGCCTCCTCGGCCGGAATCTGCTTGGCCGGCGGCTCCAGCACCGCCGTTCCCATGTGCCGGACCTCGCCGATCGCCACGCCGTGGCTCACACCGACGCCTCGCAGGGTTGTCTCCATGTCACCCGTCTCCGATGAGTGCGGCGGCGGTGCCGCCGCGGTGGTCTTCCTGCCGGCGCCCTCGCCGTCCCCGCCGTCCCCGCGGCGTCATGGGACGGGAAGGGGCCTCACTCCCAGACGAAGAGAACGTCGCCGACCGTCACGTCGCCGCTGTCGTGCAGGCCGGAGAGCGCCTCCGCGGTGGCCTCCAGGGCCACGACCGGGCAGACCGGGGACTTGCCCGCGGCCTCCACGTCGGCCGGGTTCCAGCGCACCACGGCCTGCCCGCGGGTCACCCTGTCCCCCTTGTTCACCAGGAGTTCGAAGCCGGCGCCGCCCAGCTGCACGGTGTCGATGCCGAGGTGGGTCAGCACCCCGTGCCCCTCGTCGTCGACGACGACGAAGGCATGGGCGTGCAGCGAGACGATCACACCGTCCACGGGAGACACGGCCTCGCACGGCTCACGCACCGGATCGATCGCCGTCCCGGGGCCGACCATGGCGCCGGAGAAGACGGGGTCCGGCACGGCGGCCAGTCCGATGGCACGTCCGGCGATCGGGGACGTCACGGTGGTCATGGGAAGCCTCCCAGGGGTGGAGATCGAAGCGGCCGTTCCCGCGGTCGTCGGACGGCACGCCTGTTGTGCAGGGTATGTCACGGTAAGTACCGGAGCCGGGCGAGAGCTTACGACAGCTTCCCTTGGTGGTCTAGACCACCAAAGAACCTCATTTGCACGGCGTCTGCCGCCCCCTGTAGAGTCGATGCCCTGCCTGGGGGCGAGAGACGCCGTCGGACGTCCTCGACCGGGTGGAACCCGATCTGTCAGATCCTATCTCGGGATCACTTTCGGCATGCCTGCCGGAGGGTGGTCAGGGAGAACGGAAAAGCCTGATAGAGTCGGAGACGCCGAAGGGAAAACGCCCGGAGGAAAGCCCGAGAGGGTGAGTACGAAGGAAGCGTTCGTTCCTTGAGAACTCAACAGCGTGCCAAAAGTCAACGCCAGATATGTTGATGCCCCGTCTGCCGAAACTTCGGTTTCGGTGACTGGGTTCCTTTGAAAACACAGCGAGGACGCTGTGAACCGGAGGAATTATTCCTTCCTCTGGTTCCGCTCCCGTGTGTGTGAACCGGATCACCGGTAGGCATTCACGGAGAGTTTGATCCTGGCTCAGGACGAACGCTGGCGGCGTGCTTAACACATGCAAGTCGAACGATGAAGCCCCTTCGGGGGTGGATTAGTGGCGAACGGGTGAGTAACACGTGGGCAATCTGCCCTGCACTCTGGGACAAGCCCTGGAAACGGGGTCTAATACCGGATACGACCCAGGACCGCATGGTCTCTGGGTGGAAAGCTCCGGCGGTGCAGGATGAGCCCGCGGCCTATCAGCTTGTTGGTGAGGTAACGGCTCACCAAGGCGACGACGGGTAGCCGGCCTGAGAGGGCGACCGGCCACACTGGGACTGAGACACGGCCCAGACTCCTACGGGAGGCAGCAGTGGGGAATATTGCACAATGGGCGCAAGCCTGATGCAGCGACGCCGCGTGAGGGATGACGGCCTTCGGGTTGTAAACCTCTTTCAGCAGGGAAGAAGCGCAAGTGACGGTACCTGCAGAAGAAGCGCCGGCTAACTACGTGCCAGCAGCCGCGGTAATACGTAGGGCGCAAGCGTTGTCCGGAATTATTGGGCGTAAAGAGCTCGTAGGCGGCTTGTCGCGTCGGTTGTGAAAGCCCGGGGCTTAACTCCGGGTCTGCAGTCGATACGGGCAGGCTAGAGTTCGGTAGGGGAGATCGGAATTCCTGGTGTAGCGGTGAAATGCGCAGATATCAGGAGGAACACCGGTGGCGAAGGCGGATCTCTGGGCCGATACTGACGCTGAGGAGCGAAAGCGTGGGGAGCGAACAGGATTAGATACCCTGGTAGTCCACGCCGTAAACGGTGGGCACTAGGTGTGGGCAGCATTCCACGTTGTCCGTGCCGTAGCTAACGCATTAAGTGCCCCGCCTGGGGAGTACGGCCGCAAGGCTAAAACTCAAAGGAATTGACGGGGGCCCGCACAAGCGGCGGAGCATGTGGCTTAATTCGACGCAACGCGAAGAACCTTACCA
This sequence comes from Streptomyces thermoviolaceus, assembly GCF_045209695.1. Taxonomy (NCBI): domain Bacteria; kingdom Bacillati; phylum Actinomycetota; class Actinomycetes; order Kitasatosporales; family Streptomycetaceae; genus Streptomyces; species Streptomyces thermoviolaceus. The sequence continues at coordinate 5,255,275 of NZ_CP109280.1, forward strand.
AGGCTTGACATACACCGGAAACATCCAGAGATGGGTGCCCCCTTGTGGTCGGTGTACAGGTGGTGCATGGCTGTCGTCAGCTCGTGTCGTGAGATGTTGGGTTAAGTCCCGCAACGAGCGCAACCCTTGTCCCGTGTTGCCAGCAGGCCCTTGTGGTGCTGGGGACTCACGGGAGACCGCCGGGGTCAACTCGGAGGAAGGTGGGGACGACGTCAAGTCATCATGCCCCTTATGTCTTGGGCTGCACACGTGCTACAATGGCCGGTACAAAGAGCTGCGATACCGTGAGGTGGAGCGAATCTCAAAAAGCCGGTCTCAGTTCGGATTGGGGTCTGCAACTCGACCCCATGAAGTCGGAGTCGCTAGTAATCGCAGATCAGCATTGCTGCGGTGAATACGTTCCCGGGCCTTGTACACACCGCCCGTCACGTCACGAAAGTCGGTAACACCCGAAGCCGGTGGCCCAACCCCTTGTGGGAGGGAGCTGTCGAAGGTGGGACTGGCGATTGGGACGAAGTCGTAACAAGGTAGCCGTACCGGAAGGTGCGGCTGGATCACCTCCTTTCTAAGGAGCACTTCTTGGCTGCTTCGGCAGTCCAGAGGCCAGTATGTGAGCGAGTGTCTCGCACTGGTTGCTCATGGGTGGAACGTTGACTATTCGGCATTCGTGGCTTGCTTGCACGGTTAGTACTGCTCTTCGGGGCGTGGAACGCGGGTGTGAGGGCTGGGGATGTCGGGCACGCTGTTGGGTCCTGAGGGAACGAGGTTTTCCTCAGTGCCGGCCCCGGTGTAGGTCTGCGGAAGTGGGCTGTGACGGGTGGCTGGTCGTTGTTTGAGAACTGCACAGTGGACGCGAGCATCTGTGGCCAAGTTTTTAAGGGCGCACGGTGGATGCCTTGGCACCAGGAACCGATGAAGGACGTGGGAGGCCGCGATAGGCCCCGGGGAGTCGTCAACCAGGCTTTGATCCGGGGGTGTCCGAATGGGGAAACCCGGCAGTCGTCATGGGCTGTCACCCGCTGCTGAACACATAGGCAGTGTGGAGGGAACGCGGGGAAGTGAAACATCTCAGTACCCGCAGGAAGAGAAAACAACCGTGATTCCGGGAGTAGTGGCGAGCGAAACTGGATGAGGCCAAACCGTATGCGTGTGAGACCCGGCAGGGGTTGCGTATGCGGGGTTGTGGGGTTGCTCTTCCACGGTCTGCCGGCCGTGGGGCGAGTGAGAAACCGTATGGATAGGCGAAGGGCATGCGAAAGGCCTGGCGTAGAGGGTAAGACCCCCGTAGTCGAAATCTGTGCGGCTCGCTTGAGTGATTCCCAAGTAGCACGGGGCCCGAGAAATCCCGTGTGAATCTGGCGGGACCACCCGCTAAGCCTAAATATTCCCTGGTGACCGATAGCGGATAGTACCGTGAGGGAATGGTGAAAAGTACCCCGGGAGGGGAGTGAAATAGTACCTGAAACCGTGTGCCTACAAGCCGTGGGAGCGTCGCTGGCGGGTTTTCCCGTCAGTCGTGACTGCGTGCCTTTTGAAGAATGAGCCTGCGAGTTTGCGGTGTGTTGCGAGGTTAACCCGGGTGGGGTAGCCGTAGCGAAAGCGAGTCCGAAGAGGGCGTTTGAGTAGCACGCTCAAGACCCGAAGCGGGGTGATCTAGCCATGGGCAGGTTGAAGCGGAGGTAAGACTTCGTGGAGGACCGAACCCACCAGGGTTGAAAACCTGGGGGATGACCTGTGGTTAGGGGTGAAAGGCCAATCAAACTCCGTGATAGCTGGTTCTCCCCGAAATGCATTTAGGTGCAGCGTCGTGTGTTTCTTGCCGGAGGTAGAGCACTGGATAGGCGATGGGCCTTACCGGGTTACTGACCTTAGCCAAACTCCGAATGCCGGTAAGTGAGAGCGCGGCAGTGAGACTGTGGGGGATAAGCTCCATGGTCGAGAGGGAAACAGCCCAGAGCATCGACTAAGGCCCCTAAGCGTGCGCTAAGTGGGAAAGGATGTGGAGTCGCAGAGACAACCAGGAGGTTGGCTTAGAAGCAGCCATCCTTGAAAGAGTGCGTAATAGCTCACTGGTCTAGTGATTCCGCGCCGACAATGTAGCGGGGCTCAAGCGTACCGCCGAAGTCGTGTCAATCCAGCATGTGGGTTAACGCCCGCTGGGTTGGGTAGGGGAGCGTCGTCTGCCGGGTGAAGCAGCCGTGGAAGCGAGTTGTGGACGGTTGACGAGTGAGAATGCAGGCATGAGTAGCGATTCACACGTGAGAAACGTGTGCGCCGATTGACCAAGGGTTCCTGGGTCAAGCTGATCTGCCCAGGGTAAGTCGGGACCTAAGGCGAGGCCGACAGGCGTAGTCGATGGATAACCGGTTGATATTCCGGTACCCGCTGTGAAGCGCCCGACATCGAATCCAGTGATGCTAAGCCCGTGAAGCCGCCCGTCTTCAGCTTTGCTGTTGGTGGGAGTGGTGGAGCCGGTGGCCCGAGCTGGTAGTAGGTGAGTGATGGGGTGACGCAGGAAGGTAGTCCATCCCGGGCGGTGGTTGTCCCGGGGTAAGGGTGTAGGACGGTGTGTAGGTAAATCCGCATGCCATTGAGTCTGAGACCTGATGCCGAGCCGATTGTGGTGAAGTGGATGATCCTATGCTGTCGAGAAAAGCCTCTAGCGAGTTTCATGGCGGCCCGTACCCTAAACCGACTCAGGTGGTCAGGTAGAGAATACCGAGGCGTTCGGGTGAACTATGGTTAAGGAACTCGGCAAAATGCCCCCGTAACTTCGGGAGAAGGGGGGCCAGTCCTGGTGGTGGGCCTTGCGCTCGGAGCTGGGGTTGGCCGCAGAGACCAGCGAGAAGCGACTGTTTACTAAAAACACAGGTCCGTGCGAAGCCGTAAGGCGATGTATACGGACTGACGCCTGCCCGGTGCTGGAACGTTAAGGGGACCGGTTAGCTGGCTTTCGGGCCGGCGAAGCTGAGAACTTAAGCGCCAGTAAACGGCGGTGGTAACTATAACCATCCTAAGGTAGCGAAATTCCTTGTCGGGTAAGTTCCGACCTGCACGAATGGCGTAACGACTTCTCGACTGTCTCAACCATAGGCCCGGTGAAATTGCACTACGAGTAAAGATGCTCGTTTCGCGCAGCAGGACGGAAAGACCCCGGGACCTTTACTACAGTTTGATATTGGTGTTCGGTTCGGCTTGTGTAGGATAGCTGGGAGACTGTGAAGCCTGGACGCCAGTTCGGGTGGAGTCGTCGTTGAAATACCAGTCTGGTCGTGCTGGATGTCTAACCTGGGTCCGTGATCCGGATCAGGGACAGTGTCTGATGGGTAGTTTAACTGGGGCGGTTGCCTCCTAAAGGGTAACGGAGGCGCCCAAAGGTTCCCTCAGCCTGGTTGGCAATCAGGTGTTGAGTGTAAGTGCACAAGGGAGCTTGACTGTGAGACCGACGGGTCGAGCAGGGACGAAAGTCGGGACTAGTGATCCGGCGGTGGCTTGTGGAAGCGCCGTCGCTCAACGGATAAAAGGTACCCCGGGGATAACAGGCTGATCTTCCCCAAGAGTCCATATCGACGGGATGGTTTGGCACCTCGATGTCGGCTCGTCGCATCCTGGGGCTGGAGTCGGTCCCAAGGGTTGGGCTGTTCGCCCATTAAAGCGGTACGCGAGCTGGGTTTAGAACGTCGTGAGACAGTTCGGTCCCTATCCGCTGTGCGCGTAGGAGTCTTGAGAAGGGCTGTCCCTAGTACGAGAGGACCGGGACGGACGAACCTCTGGTGTGCCAGTTGTTCTGCCAAGGGCATGGCTGGTTGGCTACGTTCGGGAGGGATAACCGCTGAAAGCATCTAAGCGGGAAGCCTGCTTCGAGATGAGGGCTCCCACCCACTTGATGGGGTAAGGCTCCCAGTAGATGACTGGGTTGATAGGCCGGATCTGGAAGCCAGGTGACTGGTGGAGGTGACCGGTACTAATAGGCCGAGGGCTTGTCCTCAGGTGCTCGCGTTCACTGTGTTGGTTCTGAAGCAATGAACAGCCGATGGCTGGTTGGTTGATTGTTTCATAGTGTTTCGGTGGTCATAGCGTAGGGGAAACGCCCGGTTACATTCCGAACCCGGAAGCTAAGCCTTACAGCGCCGATGGTACTGCAGGGGGGACCCTGTGGGAGAGTAGGACGCCGCCGGACTATTTTTGGAGCTCTGGCTCCTGGGCAAGAACAGCCCGGGAGCCAGAGCTTTTTTACGTTGCGGTAAGGTCAGGAGGCAATGTCGTCCCATTCCTCCAGGAGGCTCCCGGGTGGAGGTCCAGGAGACCCGGATCCAGACAGACCGGGTCCTCACCGTCCCCAACATCCTCAGCATGGCACGGCTCGTCGGCGTGCCCCTCTTCCTGTGGCTGATTCTCAGGCCTGAGTTCGGCGGCCCCGAGAGCGACGGCTGGGCGCTGCTGGTGCTCGCCCTGAGCGGCGTCAGCGACTATCTGGACGGCAAGCTGGCCCGCCGGTGGAACCAGATCAGCAGCCTGGGCCGGCTGCTCGACCCCGCGGCGGACCGCCTCTACGTCCTGTCCACCCTCGTCGGGCTGACCTGGCGCGACATCCTGCCGATCTGGCTGACCGCGGTCCTCCTGGCCCGGGAATTGATGCTTCTCGTGGCCGTCGGCGTGCTCCGCCGCCACGGCTACCCGCCGCCCCAGGTCAACTTCCTCGGCAAGGCCGCGACCTTCAGCCTCATGTACGCCTTCCCCCTGCTGTTGCTCAGTGACGGAAGTGGATGGATCCCGTCACTCGCTGCTATTTTCGGATGGGCGTTCGCCGGATGGGGTACGACGCTCTATTGGTGGGCAGGAGTCCTCTACGTGGTTCAAGTCCGCCGCCTGGTCCGTGCGGACGCCATGGCCGACTGAACTCGCCATTCCAGCAGCCGTGACGGGCTCCGATGGCTCGCCTCGAAAAAGTGCGGGACAATCGGGACGGGTGACGTCGGCTAGATCGTCGTCTCTTGGAGGAGGACGCTTCCGACATGAAGGCCGTCGTGATGGCCGGAGGAGAAGGCACGCGCCTTCGTCCGATGACCTCGAGCATGCCGAAGCCGCTGCTGCCAGTGGCCAACCGGCCGATCATGGAGCATGTGCTGCGGCTGCTCAAAAGGCATGGGCTCAACGAGACCGTCGTCACAGTGCAGTTCCTCGCGTCGCTTGTCAAGAACTACTTCGGTGACGGCGAAGAACTCGGCATGGAACTGACCTATGCCAACGAGGAGAAGCCACTCGGTACCGCCGGAAGCGTCAAGAACGCCGAAGAGGCGCTGAAAGACGATGCCTTCCTGGTGATCTCCGGCGATGCGCTGACCGACTTCGACCTCACCGATCTCATCCGGTTCCACAAGGAAAAAGGCGCCATGGTGACGGTGTGCCTCACCCGGGTGCCCAACCCTCTGGAATTCGGTATCACCATCGTCGATGAAGAAGGCAAGGTCGAACGCTTCCTGGAAAAGCCGACCTGGGGACAGGTCTTCTCCGACACCGTCAACACGGGCATCTATGTGATGGAGCCGGAGATCTTCGACTACGTCGAGCCCGACGTCCCCGTCGACTGGTCCGGCGACGTCTTCCCGAAGCTGATGAAGGAAGGCAAGCCCATCTACGGCTATGTCGCCGAGGGCTACTGGGAGGACGTCGGCACCCACGAAAGCTATGTGAAGGCGCAGGCCGACGTGCTGGAGGGCAAGGTCGACGTCCAGCTCGACGGCTTCGAGATCTCGCCCGGCGTCTGGGTCGCGGAGGGAGCGGAGGTGCACCCCGACGCCGTGCTGCGCGGGCCTGTCTACATCGGCGACTACGCCAAGGTGGAGGCCGGCGCAGAGATCCGCGAGCACACGGTCATCGGCTCCAACGTCGTCGTCAAGAGCGGCGCCTTCCTGCACAAGGCCGTCGTCCACGACAACGTCTACATCGGCCAGCACAGCAACCTGCGCGGCTGCGTCGTCGGCAAGAACACCGACATCATGCGTGCCGCACGCATCGAGGACGGCGCCGTCATCGGCGACGAATGCCTCATCGGTGAAGAATCGATCGTGCAGGGCAATGTGCGGGTCTACCCGTTCAAGACGATCGAGGCCGGTGCCTTCGTCAACACCTCCGTCATCTGGGAATCGCGCGGCCAGGCCCACCTGTTCGGCGCCCGTGGTGTCTCCGGCATCCTCAACGTGGAGATCACCCCGGAGCTCGCCGTACGCCTCGCCGGTGCCTACGCGACGACCCTGAAGAAGGGCGCCACCGTCACCACCGCCCGCGACCACTCCCGGGGCGCCCGCGCCCTGAAGCGTGCCGTCATCTCCGCGCTCCAGGCCAGCGCCATCGACGTCCGCGACCTGGAGAACGTGCCGTTGCCCGTCGCCCGCGAACAGACCGCGCGCGGCAGCGCCGGCGGCATCATGATCCGCACGACGCCCGGTGTGCCGGACTCGGTGGACATCATGTTCTTCGACGGGCAGGGCGCCGACCTGTCCCAGGCCGGGCAGCGCAAACTGGACCGGGTCTTCGCCCGCCAGGAGTACCGGCGGGCGTTCCCCGGCGAGATCGGCGACCTGCACTTCCCCTCCAGCGTCTTCGACTCCTACACCGGTTCGCTGCTGCGCAACGTCGACACCACCGGGATCGCCGAGTCGGGGCTGAAGGTCGTCGTGGACGCCTCCAACGGCAGCGCCGGCCTCGTCCTGCCGAGCCTGCTGGGCAAGCTCGGCGTCGACTCCCTGACCATCAACCCCGGCCTGGACGAGTCCCGGCCGACGGAGACCGAGGAGATGCGCCGCAAGGGCCTGGTGCGGCTCGGCGAGATCGTCGCGTCCTCCGGGGCCGCCTTCGGTGTGCGGTTCGACCCCGTCGGCGAGCGGCTGTCGCTGGTCGACGAGAAGGGCCGCATCATCGAGGACGACCGGGCGCTGCTGGTCATGCTCGACCTGGTCGCGGCGGAACGGCGCAGCGGCCGGGTGGCGCTGCCGGTGACCACCACGCGGATCGCCGAACAGGTGGCCGCCTACCACGGCACCCAGGTCGAGTGGACGACCACCTCGCCGGACGACCTGACGCGGGTCGGCCGTCAGGAGGGCACGATCTTCGGCGGCGACGGCAAGGGCGGGTTCATCGTCCCCGAGTTCAGCAGCGTCTACGACGGCACGGCGGCCTTCGTCCGGCTCATCGGGCTGGTGGCCCGCACCCAGCTCACGCTCAGTCAGATCGACGCCCGGATCCCGCGCGCCCACGTCCTGAAGAAGGACCTGGCCACGCCGTGGGCGGTCAAGGGCCTGGTGATGCGCACCGTGGTGGAGGCGGCCGGCGACCGGCACGTCGACACCACCGACGGTGTGCGGGTCGTCGAGAGCGACGGCCGCTGGGTCATGGTGCTGCCGGACCCGGCCGAGGCGGTCACGCACCTGTGGGCCGAGGGGCCGGACGACGCCTCCGCCCAGGCGCTGCTCGACGAGTGGTCCGCGGTGGTCGACAGCGCCGGACGCTGACCCGGACCGAGCGGTGACGGCCGGCGCGCGGGACGGTGCCCGTGCGCCGGCCGTCCGTGCGGACGGCACCCGGTGACCGGACGGACAGCACGCACGTGCCGGACAAGTGCCCCTGCAACGGGCCTGTCCGGCACGCCGGTGGGGCCGTTCGATGGACCGGCCGGGCACGTGCGACGATGTGCGGCATGCCGCAGCAACCCCTCGATCGGCGTACCCCCGCGCGGCCTTCCCGTCCGGACGCCTCCATGTCGTTGATCACCAACGTGATGGATCACAGCCTCGACGACGGCTACGCCGAGGCAGCCGCACGGAAGAAGGACCCCGGCGGGCGCGGCCTGCCGAAGACCCTGCGCGCACGGCTGGTGCTGGCCGGCGGTCTGGTGCTGGCCGCCGCGGTCGTGACCCTGGGGGCCGCACAGGCACGTGAGGCGGCTCCCGTGGTCGCCAAGGAGCGTCAGGAACTGATCGACCGCATCGACCGGGAGACGGCCTCGGCGGACAAGCTGCAGCGCAGTGTCGACGCGCTCCGCGCGGACGTCGGCGCGCGGCAGCGCCAGGCCCTGAGCCACAGCGGCGACGACGCGGGCGCCGACCTCGTGGGCGTCCTGTCGGGCGCCACGGCCGTGCACGGGCCGGGCGTCAAACTCGTCGTCGACGATGCCAAGGAGGCCTCCACCGGCGGTGACGGGGATCCCCGGATCTCGTCCGGGTTCTCCGACACCGGCCGGGTGCGCGACCGGGACATGCAGCGGGTCGTCAACGGACTGTGGCAGTCCGGGGCCGAGGCGATCGCCATCAACGGGCAGCGGCTGACCGCCCTGTCGGCGATCAGGGCCGCGGGAGACGCCATACTGGTCGACAACAGGCCGCTGGTGCCGCCGTACACGGTGCTCGCGGTGGGGGACGGGCAGCGGCTGAGCAGCCGGTTCCAGAACAGTGCCGACGGGCTGTACCTGCACGCGCTCCAGGACGACTACGGCATCCGTACCGCGATCTCCGTGGAGAACGACCTGAAACTGCCCGCCGCACCGACTGTGATCTTGCGCACCGCACAGCCGGCCGGGACGTCCGCACAGCCGAACGCACAGAAGACTGAGAAGGGCACATCGTGATCGCCGTACTGGGCCTCATCGTGGGAGTCGTGGCCGGACTGTTGGTCCGGCCCGAGGTTCCAGCGGTCGTCGAGCCGTACCTGCCGATCGCCGTCGTGGCGGCGCTGGACGCCGTCTTCGGCGGGTTGCGGGCCATGCTCGACGGCATCTTCGACGACAAGGTGTTCGTGGTGTCGTTCCTGTCGAACGTGGTCGTCGCCGCGCTGATCGTGTTCCTGGGCGACAAGCTGGGAGTCGGAGCCCAGCTGTCCACCGGCGTCGTGGTCGTGCTCGGCATCCGTATCTTCTCCAACGCCGCGGCCATCCGGCGGCACGTCTTCCGGGCGTGAGAGAACGATGAGCGACGCGAAGGAACTGCCCGGCGCCCAGCCGGTGCCCACCCCGCCCGACCACCGCGACAACAGGCTGCGCAGGGAACTGCCCCCGGAGGTGCCCGGACGGGCACCCGAGGAGGCCGTCGGGGCCGGCGAGGACCCGCAGCCCGAGCCGACCGGTCGGCAGCGCCTGGTCCAGGGGCTGTGGCCGCCGCGCTTCACGCGCAATCAACTCGTCGTCGCCCTGCTGCTGTTCGGCCTGGGCTTCGGTCTGGCGGTGCAGGTCGCCTCCACCAGTGACAGCAGCAGCGCGCTGCGGGGCGCCCGTCAGGAGGATCTTGTGCGGATCCTCGATGAACTGGACGACCGCACACAGCGTCTTGAGGACGAGAAGCAGGGTCTCGAAAAACAGCGCCAGGAGCTGGAGAACAGCTCCGACCAGGCCGAGGAGGCCCGGAAGCAGACGCTCGAGAAGGAGAGGCAACTCGGCGTGCTGGCAGGCACGGTGGCCGCGCAGGGACCCGGCATCACCATGACGATCGAGGACACGAAGGGGACGGTCCAGGCGGACATGCTGCTCGACGCGATACAGGAGCTGCGCGCGGCCGGAGCGGAAGCCATCCAGGTCAACGGGGTACGCGTGGTCGCGAACACGTACCTGACGGACTCCGGCAAGAACGTGGACGTCGACGGGAACAAGATCGAAGCGCCGTATCGTTTCAAGGTCATCGGCAAACCGCAGGACCTGGAACCGGCGCTCAACATCCCTGGAGGCGTGGTGCAGACGCTGGAGAAGGAGCAGGCCACCGTGAGCATCGAGCGGTCGGACAAGATCGTCGTGGACGCCTTGCGAGCGGCGGAGCAGCCTGACTACGCTCGGTCGTCCGCCCGGTGACCCGGGGGCGCATGACGACCGTCCGGCGAGGGCATGAGGTTGCGGGGGGTCGGCGCACCGGCTCGACGGTGCGTGATGGAAACTGTCCGGTGGACACGGACGTTGTGAGGATGTCCGGTTCGACCGGCCTATGCAGTCAGGGTTCGTCCTGCCCCACGGGCGGGTCTGTTTCGGTCAAGGGGAATCGCCCGTGAAGTTGTTTGCGAAGTTGTTCGGCAAGAGCGCGCGAGAGGACGGCGGCAACGCGACCGCCCGCCACCGCGCCCAGCCCGATGCGGAAGGCCAGCGTCCGCTCTTCCGCGACCAGGTCCCGGGGCCGGCCGGAGGCAATTCCGGCACACCGGGCGCGGCGTCTGTTGACCCTGCCCAGGCCGGCGGCATAGGTTTCGGCCAACCGTCAACCTCACGCACGGGTGGAGGGCTTGCCACCGACCCGTACGCGTCACCCGCCCCGGCGGGGCAGCCGCGGCAGGAGGATCCGTCCATGTCCGCCCTGGTCTGTTCGCGGTGTGCGCACCACAACGCGGAGGACAGCCGCTTCTGCTCCCACTGCGGTGCGCCGCTGCGGCCCGGTGCCGTGCCGGAGCGTGCGTCGGAGACGACGTCGACGATCTCCATCTCCGGCCTGGAGGCCTACGACTCGGAGAGCACCGGCCAGACGCCGATGCTCTCGCCGGAGGCCCTGGCCGCAGTGGAGGCGCTGCCGGCCGGATCCGCGCTGCTGGTGGTGCGCCGCGGCCCGAACTCCGGCAGCCGCTTCCTGCTGGACGGCGAGGTGACCACGGCGGGGCGTCATCCGGAGAGCGACATCTTCCTGGACGACGTGACGGTCTCGCGTCGCCACGTGGAGTTCCGTCGCGGTCCGGACGGCGTGTTCAAGGTGGCCGACGTCGGCAGCCTGAACGGCACCTACGTCAACCGGGAGCAGATCGACGAGGTCGCCCTGTCCAACGGTGACGAGGTGCAGATCGGCAAGTACCGGCTGGTCTTCTTCGCGAGCCGGCAGGGCTACTGAACCTGCCGGTGCCCGGCCGGCCTGTCCTCCATCCGGCCAGACCCCAGGGAAGGTCCATGCTTCGAACACCGAGCGGTGGCGTCGGCAACGGCGCCACCGCCGCGGACGGCGAGCTGATGAGCATCGGCACCGTGCTGAACGTGCTGCGCGAGGAGTTCCCCGAGGTCACCATCTCCAAGATCCGTTTCCTGGAGTCGGAGGGGCTCGTCGAGCCGCGGCGGACCCCGGCGGGGTACCGCAAGTTCAGCGCCGAGGACGTCGAGCGGCTCGGCCGGGTGCTGCGGATGCAGCGGGACCACTACCTGCCGCTGAAGGTCATCCGCGAGTACCTGGACGCCGTCGAGCGCGGCGAGGCCGTCCAGCTGCCGGTCCTGGGCCGGCAGCGCGACGGCGAGCCGCTGCCGGCGCCCTCGGGGGCACCCCCGGGGGCCCGGATCGGGCGGGACGAGCTGCTCGAGGCCGCGGAGATCGCGGAAGGCGAGCTGGAGGAGTGGGAGTCCTGGGGGCTGCTCACCCCGATGGAGGACGGCGCCTACGACGCCGATGCGGTCACCGTGGCCTCGCTGGTGCGGGCCCTGGGCGGCTTCGGCATCGAGCCGAGGCACCTGCGGCTGATGAAGGCCGCCGCGGACCGGGAGGCCGGGCTGGTCGAGCAGGTCGTGGCGCCGCTCAGGCGGCACCGCAATCCGCAGACCAGGGCGCATGCCGAGGCCCGGGCCAAGGAGCTGGCGGCGCTGACCCTGAAGCTGCACTCCGCGCTGGTGCAGAGCGCCCTCGGGGTGCGGCTGCCCTGAGCAGGCGGCGTCCGTGCGACCGGATCGCCGTCCCGGTCCCGGCCCGACTACCCAAACGTCCCGGCATCGGCCTAGGGTTGCTGTGTGAACGAGCTCGATGTCGTAGGTGTCCGGGTCGAGATGCCCTCCAACCAACCGATCGTGCTGCTGCGTGAAGTGGGAGGCGATCGGTACCTCCCCATCTGGATCGGACCGGGGGAGGCGACGGCGATCGCCTTCGCCCAGCAGGGGATGGCCCCTGCGCGACCGCTGACCCACGACCTGTTCAAGGACGTGCTGGAGGCCGTCGGCCAGGAACTGACCGAAGTACGGATCACGGATCTGCGGGAAGGCGTCTTCTACGCGGAGCTGGTCTTCGCCAGCGGAGTCGAGGTGAGCGCGCGGCCGTCCGACGCCATAGCGCTGGCCCTGCGCACCGGCACGCCGATCTACGGCAGTGAGACGGTCCTCGACGACGCGGGCATCGCCATCCCCGACGAGCAGGAGGACGAAGTGGAGAAGTTCCGCGAATTCCTCGACCAGATCTCGCCGGAGGACTTCGGCACCAGCAACCAGTGACCGCCGGGGGCCGCCGCCGGCCGCACGGTCACAGGCGGTGACCGGGGGGACCCGTCCGGCCCCCGGACGGCATTCGGCTAGCCTTTCCCCGCGGTGAGGCACGAGAAACCACTCGTAGGGTGATTATCACTCGGCGTGCCGAGTGTGGCGATCGTTGACGCACCCCCGGTGACTGCCTACCGTCGAGGAGGCAGGTCAAGGACGGAGGTCGGCGTGAGAAGCAGCGGCGACGGTACGGCTGGGGGCGTTCCCGGACGCGGTGTCGGAAAGAACGGCGCGTACTCATCCCCGGGCTCCCGGCTCCGCTCCACGGGATACCCGAAGCAGGGCGGGGCGGCCGATCACTCTCCGCTGCGGCCCCTGCCCGCCCCGAGCAGCAGCACCGGGGCGGCGACTGTGGGGTCCGACCAGATCGGCTACCGGGGCCCGACGGCCTGCGCGGCGGCCGGCATCACCTACCGGCAACTGGACTACTGGGCCCGCACCGGGCTCGTCGAGCCGAGCGTGCGGCCCGCCTACGGCTCCGGCACGCAGCGTCTGTACAGCTTCCGGGACGTCGTCGTCCTGAAGATCGTCAAGCGGTTCCTGGACACCGGTGTGTCCCTGCAGAACATCCGGACCGCCGTCCAGCACCTGCGTGAGCGTGGATTCCGCGACCTGGAGCGCATGACGCTGATGAGCGACGGCGCCACCGTCTACGAATGCACTTCGCCCGACGAGGTGCACGCCCTGCTCCAGGGCGGCCAGGGCGTGTTCGGGATCGCCGTCGGCGTGGTGTGGCGCGACGTGGAGAGCGCGCTGTCCCAGCTGCACGGCGAGCGCATCGACACCGGCGAGACCCTGATCGGCCACAACCCGGGCGACGAGCTGGCCCGGCGCCGCAACCGGGCCGTCTGACCACACCCGCCCGGCCCGCCCCTGTCGCGGCCCTCCCGGCGCCCGGGCGGTGTCAGTGGTGTGGTGCAGCATCGAAGACGTGAGGACCACACCGACGATCCTGCATCTCGACATGGATGCCTTCTTCGCCCAGGCGGAGCAGGCGTCCAAGCCGAGCCTGCGCGGCAAGGCCGTCGTCGTCGGCGGGCTCGGACCGCGCGGGGTGGTGTCGACCGCGTCGTACGAGGCACGCGCCTTCGGCGTCCACTCGGCGATGCCGATGGCCCAGGCGCGGCGACTGGCACCGCACGCCGCCTACCTGGTGCCGCGCTTCGGCTTCTACCGCTCCATCAGCGAGCAGGTGATGGGGCTGCTGCGGACCCTGTCACCGCTGGTGGAACCACTCAGCCTGGACGAGGCGTACGTGGACCTGGAGGCCGGCGGCGCCGCCCGGGACGCGGATGCGGCCGAACGGGTGGGCAGAAAGCTGCGCGCCGACATCCGGGCCGTCACCGGACTGACCGGCTCGGTGGGCCTCGCGGCCTCCAAGATGCTCGCCAAGATCGCCTCGGAGCAGGCCAAACCCGACGGACTGGTCCTCATCCCGCCCGGCACCGAACGCGACCTGCTCGCGCCGATGCCGGTGCGGGCCCTGCCGGGCGTCGGCCCGGCCACCCAGAACCATCTGCGCCGGGCCGGCATCCACACCGTCGGGGAACTCGCCGAGGCCGGCGAGGACGAACTCGTCCGGCTGCTGGGCAAGGCCCACGGGCACGCGCTGTACGCCATGGCGCTGGCCCGCGACGACCGGCCGGTGGTGGCCGAGCGGGAGGCGAAGTCGGTGTCGGTCGAGGACACCTACGACGTCGACATCCACGACCGGCTGCGGGTGGGACTGGAGGTGCGCCGGCTCGCCGACCGCTGCGTCGCGCGGCTGCGCGCGGCCGGGCTGTCGGGACGCACGATCGTGCTGAAGGTACGGAGGTACGACTTCTCCACCCTGACCCGGTCCGAGACCCTGCGCGGCCCCACCGACGACCCCGCCGTGGTGCGCGAGGCGGCCGCCCGGCTGCTGGACGCGGTGGACACCACGGGCGGCGTACGGCTGCTCGGGGTGGGGGTGACCGGACTCGCCGACTACACGCAGGAGGACCTGTTCGCGCAGGCCGCCGGCGGGCAGCGGACTTCGCCGGGCGAGGAGCCCGCGGACGGGACGGCCCCTGAGCCGTCCGGACCCGCCGAGCGGCAGTGGCGCGCGGGCCACGACGTGCGGCACGAGGAGTACGGGCACGGCTGGGTGCAGGGCAGCGGCCTGGGCCGGGTCACCGTCCGGTTCGAGACGCCGCACTCGGCACCGGGCCGGGTGCGCACCTTCCGGGTCGACGACCCGGCCCTGCAGCCCGCCGAACCGCTGCCGCTGGTGTGCCCGGGCCCCTCCGGCACGCCGGGGGACACCGGGCTCCGAGGCGGAACGGCGGCCTGAGGACCCCCGCCGTGCCCGACATCGGCACCGGCACCGGCGCCGGCGGACCGGGAACGGCGCCGGGCGGTGCCAGATGCTCCGTTCGGGTGGACGGAAGCCGGTCGGGTCGGGGTCAGGCCTCCTCCGAGCCCGACCCCGCCAGCTTGCCGAAGTCCCGGTCCGGCAGCGGCTCGGGGGCGGACACGTCGAGGCCGTAGTGGCGGTAGAGCCGCAGCTCCTGCTCGGGGGAGAGGTGGCGGCCGACACCGAGGTCCGGGGCCTGCCGGACCAGGGTCCGCTCGAAGGGGATGCGCAGGACGCCGTCCACCAGTTCGCTCGGTTCCAGCGGCACGAAGGCGTCGCGGGAGAACAGCCCGGTGCGTATGGCCGCCCACTCCGGTTCGCCGGTCGCGTCGTCGAGGTAGACCTCGTCGACGGTACCGATCTTGCGGCCGTTGCGGTCGACGGCTTTCCGGCCGATCAGACTGCGCGGATCGATGTCGGTCTGCACGGATCCTCCACTGGGTCGCACCTCATCCGTCAGCACAACGAAAAGGCAGAATCCGTCGAACGGCCACCCGAGTCGGCCGTCGTGCCCGCTGGTACGCTGACAGCGGCTGCTGACCCCGTGCGGGAGAGTCCCCCGGCGACCGCCGGAGGCGCCGAAGGAGCAAATCCTCCCCGGAAACTCTCAGGCCCCTGTACCGCACGGACGAGGTCACTCTGGAAAGCAGAGCGGGTGTCGACGGCTTCCGCTCTCACCGACGGTGAAAACCGGGTGCCCTAGGGCAGTCCGGTGAAGCTCTCAGGTCGATGACAGAGGGGGAGGCCGTCGGGACACCCGAGCCGTGGTGTCCCTCGAAGGTCGCGTCAGACCAGGAGGCCTCCGCATGACCGCCCAGCGCATCCCCCTCTCGCAGCTCGAACGGGGAACGCCCTTCGAACACCGCCACATCGGCCCCGACCAGGAAGCCCGGGCCAAGATGCTCGCGCAGGTCGGGTACGGCTCGCTCGACGAGCTGACCGCCGCCGCCGTCCCCGAAGTGATCAAGAGCGCCGACGATCTCGACCTGCCCGGCGCCCGCACCGAGGCGGAGGTGCTGGACGAGCTGCGCGCGCTGGCCGGCCGCAACCAGGTCCTCACCTCGATGATCGGCCTCGGCTACTACGGCACCTTCACCCCGCCCGTCGTCCTGCGCAACGTCCTGGAGAACCCCGCCTGGTACACGGCCTACACGCCGTACCAGCCGGAGATCTCCCAGGGCCGGCTCGAGGCCCTGCTGAACTTCCAGACCATGGTCGCCGACCTGACCGGGCTGCCGACCTCCGGAGCGTCCCTGCTCGACGAGGGCACCGCGGCCGCGGAGGCGATGGCACTGTCCCGGCGCGTCGGCAAGAACAAGAAGGGCCTGTTCCTCGTCGACGCGGACACCCTGCCGCAGACCGTCGCCGTGGTCCGCACCCGCGCCGAACCGACCGGCGTCGAGGTCGTCGTCGCCGACCTCGGCGACGGCATCCCGGCCGAGATCGCCGAACGCGAGATCAACGGCGTCCTGCTGCAGTACCCGGGCGCCTCCGGCGCGGTGCGCGACCTGAAGCCGGTCATCGACCAGGCGCACGAGCTGGGCGCCGTGGTCACCGTCGCCGCCGACCTGCTCGCCCTGACCCTGCTGAAGTCCCCCGGCGAGCTGGGCGCCGACATCGCCGTCGGCACCACCCAGCGCTTCGGCGTGCCGATGGGCTTCGGCGGACCGCACGCCGGCTACATGGCCGTCCGCGAGGAGTTCACCCGCAACCTGCCCGGCCGTCTGGTCGGCGTCTCCGTCGACGCCGACGGCGCCAAGGCCTACCGGCTCGCGCTGCAGACCCGTGAGCAGCACATCCGCCGCGAGCGGGCCACCAGCAACATCTGCACCGCACAGGTGCTGCTCGCCGTGATGGCCGGCATGTACGCCGTCTACCACGGCCCCGACGGCCTGAAGGACATCGCCCGGCGCACCCACCGCTACGCCGCGATCCTCGCCGCGGGCCTGCGCTCGGGCGGCGTGGAGATCGTGCACGACGCCTTCTTCGACACCGTCACCGCACGGGTGCCCGGCAGGGCCGCCGAGGTCGTCGCCGCCGCCCGCGACAAGGGCGTCAACCTGCACCTCGTCGACGCCGACCACGTCCTCGTCGCCTGCGACGAGACCACCCGACGCGCCCACCTTCAGGCCGTCTGGGCCGCCTTCGGCACCGAGGGCGACATCGACGCGCTGGACGCGAGCACCGAGGACGCCCTGCCCGCGACGCTGGAGCGCACCGACGCCTACCTGACCCACCCGGTCTTCCACCAGCACCGCTCCGAGACCGCGATGCTGCGCTACCTGCGCAGGCTGGCCGACCGCGACTACGCGCTGGACCGCGGCATGATCCCGCTCGGCTCCTGCACCATGAAGCTGAACGCGACCACGGAGATGGAGCCGGTCACCTGGCCGGAGTTCGGGCAGCTGCACCCCTTCGCGCCCGCCGAGCAGGCCGAGGGCTACCTCACGCTCATCCGTGAGCTGGAGGACCGGCTCGCCGAGGTCACCGGCTACGACAAGGTCTCCCTGCAGCCGAACGCCGGCTCCCAGGGCGAGCTGGCCGGCCTGCTGGCCGTGCGCGGCTACCACCGGGCCAACGGCGACGAGCAGCGCACCGTGTGCCTCATCCCGTCCTCCGCGCACGGCACCAACGCCGCCAGCGCGGTGATGGCCGGCATGAAGGTCGTCGTCGTCAAGACCGCCGAGAACGGCGAGATCGACGTCGAGGACCTGCGGGCGAAGATCGACAAGCACCGCGACGAGCTGGCGGTCCTCATGATCACCTACCCGTCCACGCACGGGGTGTTCGAGGAGCACGTCGCGGACATCTGCGCCCAGGTGCACGAGGCCGGCGGGCAGGTGTACGTCGACGGCGCCAACCTCAACGCGCTGGTCGGCCTCGCCAAGCCGGGCCACTTCGGCGGCGACGTCTCCCACCTGAACCTGCACAAGACCTTCTGCATCCCGCACGGCGGCGGCGGACCCGGCGTCGGCCCGGTGGCGGTGCGCGCCCACCTGGCGCCGTACCTGCCCAACCATCCGCTGCAGCCGTCGGCCGGCCCGGCGACCGGCGTCGGTCCGGTCTCCGCGGCGCCGTGGGGCAGCGCGGGCATCCTGCCCATCTCCTGGGCCTACATGCGCCTGATGGGCGGCGAGGGCCTCAAGCGGGCCACGCAGGTGGCGGTGCTGTCCGCGAACTACATCGCCAAGCGCCTGGAGCCGCACTACCCGGTGCTGTACACCGGCCCCGGCGGCCTGGTCGCGCACGAGTGCATCATCGACCTGCGCCCGCTGACCAAGGCGACCGGTGTGACCGTCGACGACGTGGCCAAGCGGCTGATCGACTACGGCTTCCACGCGCCGACGATGTCCTTCCCGGTGGCCGGCACGCTGATGATCGAGCCGACCGAGTCGGAGGACCTGGCCGAGCTGGACCGCTTCTGCGATGCGATGATCGCGATCCGGGCCGAGATCGACAAGGTCGGCGCGGGCGAGTGGCCGGCGGACGACAACCCGCTGCGCAACGCCCCGCACACCGCCGGTTCCCTCGCCGGCACCTGGGAGCACCCCTACACCCGTGAGGAGGCCGCCTTCCCGGGCGGAGTGCAGGCCGCGGACAAGTACTGGCCGCCGGTGCGCCGGATCGACCAGGCCTTCGGCGACCGCAACCTCGTCTGCTCCTGCCCGCCGCCGGACGCCTACGAGGACTGATCCGCCGGACGGACGGCGCGGCCCTGCCGGCCGCGCCCCACGGCCCAAACTGTGCCCCGGTCCGCGTGCACCGCGCACGCGGACCGGGGCACAGCCCTGTGGGCGGTGTCAGCCGCGGTCGACGTGGACGTTGGTGGCTTTCACCCGGGCGGTTGCCTCCATGCCCACCTCCAGGCCGAGTTCCTCCACGGCCTCCCGGGTCAGCAGGGAGACCAGGCGGTGCGGGCCGGCCTGGATCTCCACCTGGGCGGCGACGTCGCCGAGTTTGATCGCGGTGACGATGCCGGGGAAGGCGTTGCGCACGGAGGTGCGGGGGGTCTCGCCGGCCTCGTCGCCGGAGCGGGCCAGGTCCACGGAGAACGCGGCCAGGTCCCGGCCGTCGATGACCCGGCGCCCGCTCTCGTCGCGGTGCGTGGCCACCCGGCCCGCGTCCGCCCACCGGCGGGCGGTGTCCGGGCTGACTCCGAGCAGGCGGGCCGCCTGACCGATGGTGTAGGACTGCATGCCCGTCACGATAGGACGCGCCGGGACCGGTGCGGACGCGGGGCGGTCGCCGTCCGGGCACGGACGGCGACCGCCGTGCCCCTGTGGTTCCCCTGCGAACCCACAGAAGGCCCTCACCCGTTCACGCACCCGTCCCGCGTGTCACCGACGTCCCGGAACAGCACACCTGGGCGGTCGGGGCATGGGACAGGAACCCCGAGGGCTCGTCGCCGCAGCGGGGAACTCCCTCCGCTGGACAGGCACGCCGACGACGAAGCCGGGCAGCCCGTCCTCCCAGCGCAATGGGGCGCGGACCGCGTCTCGATATGACCGTGTCCAGCTGTCGGCACAGCCCGGCTCACACCCGTTTCGCGCCATGTGCCCAGGGAACCCGCCACGTCCCGACGGACAGGACGCATGGAGGACAACCATGAGCGGTTCCCGAGAAGCGCGCGAACCCTCGTCGCCTCTGGAGAGGGAGACGAAAGAGCGGGACGTCCACCCCGAGGAAGAAGGTCGCTCCAAGCCGGACACATCCGGCGAGACCACGGACCAAGCCCTGAAGCACCGGTCGGAGTCGGAGAAAGGCGCCGGCTGACACCGGGACGGGGAACAGCAGGCACGGGCAACCGAGTGCCTGCTTTCTCACTGTCGGGGTCCCGAGGGCGGGTACCCGGCATGCGTCATGGCCCGTCCCGCAGCCCGACAGGCGGGCGCGTCCCTGTCCCGGAGCACACGAGCGATCAGAGAGCGACCATGCCGAGGACCCTCACGGACCAGACCGTCGAGCAGCTCGGTGGAAGCGGCAGCATCCTGGTGCGGCAACGGCGCGAGCACGAAGAGATCGACCGTCTGATGAGCCGTTACCTCGACGCCGAGGAGGATCTGCGCCGGCGGGAGCGCGCCCTGAAGCAGGTGGTGCAGCTGGTGTTCAGCCATGCCTTCGCGGAGGAGACGGTGCTGTGGCCCGTGGTACGAGCCACCGTCCCGGACGGCGAGGAACTGACGGCCCGGGTCGAGGAAGAGCACCAGCAGATCAACGATCTCGTCGCGGACATCGAGCGACTGCCCGCCGGTGCCCCGGAGCGGGAGGACAAGGTCCGGCGCGTCTTCTCCCTGATCCGCGAAGACGTCCGCGACGAGGAGGATCTGCTCCTGCCCCGGTTGCAGGAGGTGACAGGCACCGCCCGGCTGCGCACCCTCGGCACCACCTGGGCGGCGGTGAGACGGACCGCCCCGACACACCCGCACCCCGTCGTCCCCCGGCGGCCACCGGGGAACGCCCTGCTGGGCGTACCGCTGAGCGTCTACGACCGTGTGCGGGACGCCCTCGGCATGGGCGGCTCCGCCTCACGTCGGCGACGGTGACCCGGCCGCACGTGCCAGGAGGCAGAACCGAAGTCCGCCGGCACGGCTGGGTCGATCGTCGTCACGACGTCCACCGAGGAACGTCCGCCTCGTGCGGCTGTCGCGGGTACTGCCGGTGACTCGGGGCGGGCATCGCCCGCATCCGATGCGGGTGCACGTCTCGCCCTCCGGCCGGGCGCGGCCCGCCCTCGAAGGGGCCGGTCTTCGGATGATCCGGCGCCGCTGAACGGCACCGCGGGCGAGCGGGGATCAGCCGGTGTGCACACGGGGCCGTCGGGCCGGGTCCGGCTCGGCCTCGCGCAGCACCTGCCGGGCGGCGGTTGCGACCTCGCCTTGCCGAAGAGGAAGAAGCGCAGGACATTGTGGAAGGGGTTCCCCTCGGTCCACGGGAAGTAGACGTGCGGGATGCTGCCGGTGGTGTCGCGGACGTACAGCAGCAGGGCGGCCAGGGCGTTGGGGATCGAGGTGGACTCCAGGGAGAGCACACGGTAACGGTCGTGCACGACGCCGCCGTGGACGCACAGGCCCGTCTCGAACTCGGAGGGGTCGGTGACCGTGACCTCGACGAAGACGAAGTCCTCGGTGCCGGGCAGGCCGTTGTCGTCGCGGATCCGCTCGATCTCGTCGTGACAGGCGGCCCGGTCCCGGTGACCGGGCACGTGGGCGACGAACCGGATGGTCCGGCTGGCGATGTCCCTGACGCGAAGCGTTCCGCCAGGGGGTCGAGGGTCACCCCGGTCACCCGTAGCTCGACGGCGCGGGCCAGCCGGGACAGCGGCGACACCGGGATGATCCCGGCGATGAAGCAGCCGCCGATCCTCACACCGTCCGGGCGCTCGACCACGTTCGCCGCGGTGGTGTACAGGAACACCGTGGAGATCACCGCGAACACGGCGGTCCACGCCCGCCGGCCCCGCTGGTGCGCGGAGATGGTCACCGCGATGGCCGCCGAGGAGATCAGCACCAGGACACCGGTGGCGTACGCCCCGCGCTGCCGGTCGATGCCGGCGTCGGAGATCCAGGTGACCAGGAAACCGAGCAGCGTGCACACGAAGACCAGCAGCGCCGCCCCGACCATGACCAGGACGCCGCTGTGCTGGGCGGTCGGGGCACTGGGCCAGCCGGTGACCACGTGCTCGGCGGTCAGGACGTGCCACAGGCGGGTGATCACCACGACGACGTTCAGCGCGAGGTAGACACCGGCGAGCGCTATGGCGACACCGATCGCCTGCAGGAATCCCTCGAGGAACACGGCGCCGAGCAGGGCCAGCAGCACCAGGGTGATCAGCACGTGGTGGTCGTGGCGGACCCCGGTCAGGTAGGGGTTCTCCACCAGGTGGGTCGAGGCGTCGGCGGCCGACAGGGTGATGGTGATCGGGAAGACGGTGGCGGCGAAACCGAGCAGGGTCAGGACGCACAGCTTGCCCTGCCAGAACGACAGCAGCCGTCTGCGCCGGCCCCGCCCGTCCGGCGTCGGCGGCCGGCGCCCGGAGGTCAGACGGTGGTCACCGCCCGGTCGCCCCAGTCGCCGTCCAGCGGGCGGTGCGGGTCGATGATCCGGCCGTCCGGCAGCAGCTCACCGGTGTCCTCGAAGAGCAGGACGCCGTTGCAGAGCAGGCTCCAGCCCTGTTCCGGGTGGTGCGCCACCCGGCGGGCGGACTCCCGGCCGGCGGAGTCGGCCGGCGGGCACGGCGGCTGGTGCGGGCACGCCCGGGGCGGGACGTGCCGTGCCGTGGGGTCCTGGGCGCTCGTGATGTCTGTCCTGCGGCTGGTGGGATGCTCCATGGCCGTCCCCCGAAACAGTGAGTGGGACCGATACCCGTGCCGAGCGCGCGTGTGCGGTGAGACCGCGGGACGGTCGCCGCAGCGCTGCTCACCGGTACAGGACGCGCCGGTGGGCCTGCGCGGTTCAACGGAACGGGGCACAGCCGGCGGGCAGGGGGCACGGACCGGCGGGCGGTGTGCGCCGGTGCACGGCCGGGTCGGCACGGCGCACCACGAGCGCCGTGCGACGAGGCCCCGCATGGGACGCCGCGTGCCCCACTGCGACGCACGGCAGCGAGGCACGCGGCGGGTCTGCGGACCGGCCGGGGCCGCTCAGGCGGGCGACCCCATGAGCCGGACGGGAGTCGCCCGGTGGGTGAGGACCGGGAGCAGGTCGGCCACGCGGTGCGGCACATGGGACGGGATGCCGGGCGGGGCCGGGGCCAGTGGCACCAGCAGATCCGTGGCCGCCGGGTGCCCGTCGGCGCTGTCGTCGGACAGGTCGCCGTGCAGCCACAGGGTGAGCATGTAGAGGCCGGGCATGGACAGCAGCCGCGGCTGGTAGTGCCCGCTCAGGGACTCCGCCTGGCGCAGCGCGCGTTCGGTGGAGGCGACGTAGGGGCCTTCGAAGAAGTGCGCGAAGGCCCAGCCGTCAGGGGTGAGCCTGGTTTCGGCGGCGGCCACTGCGCGGTCGCCGCAGCGGATGAGGAACCGCCACCCGGCCAGCCGGGTCGCGGAGAGCCCCTGAGGGGTGAACTGCTCCAGGACGTGCACCGGCAGCGGGAGTTCCGGGGTCGCCGGTTCCTGGGCGGAACGCAGGGCGGGGGTGGGTGCCTCGCGGACCGCGGTGGGGGAGCCGAGGGCCGTGAGGACGGAGCGCAGGGCGGGAGCGGGAGCCGGGGGTATGTGCAGCGGCATGGTGGGTCGCCTCTCGTTGACAGGCACGATGACGCGAGGGGTGGGGGCGGACGACACTGTCAGCTCTCGGAGGGCGAAGGGGGGCGAACGAGGCCGTCGAAGCCTCGGATCCGCGCGTCCGTGAGAAGAAAGGAAATCGGACGACGAGGTATCCGGGCGTGACCCCGCCCGCGGTCCAGCGCCACGGGTGCCGACCTTCTGCCGTAGGGGAGAGTTTATACGACACATGTTCAGTTGGTGTTTCGGCTAGCTGTTTCCGGTGAGTACAACAAGTCGTTATCCGGCCGGAATTCTGAGGCCCGATGCTTCGTGTGCAGGGGGACGGGTGCCGTGCGTGGCCCTCCGGTTGCCGTCGGTGTCGCGTGGCGGCTCGGTCGCCGTCGGTGTTTTTTCCCTGGCCGCCGGGGGTACCAGGAGATGCCGCCGCCTCATGCCCGTCGAATGTGCCTCCGCTCCAGCGGTCCGGGGCCGACGAGAGTGGGGAGAACGGGACGTTATCGATCGTGTATGCGGGGCATCATCCCACCTGACTTCGATCCCGGCGGCCGGAGCCAAGGCCGGCCCGAGCGAGGGAGGACGCCGCGATGGGCGAGAAGGTCGTCGCAGGCGAGTTCGACCTGTCCGATCGCAACCGTTACCGCGAGAAGCTCAAACGGTGCCTGGAGGCACTGGCGCGGCTGTTGGAACAGAAACGGTTCGACCGGCCCAAGAACCTCATGGGGCTGGAGATCGAATTGAATCTCCTCGGCGCCGACGGATTGCCGAAAATGCTGAATGCGCAAGTGCTCGAGCGCATCGCCAGCCGGGACTTCCAAACAGAACTCGCCATGTTCAATCTTGAAGTGAACATAGCGCCCCACCGGCTGGGCGGCCGGGTATTCGACCGGCTCGCCGAGGAGTTGCGCACCTCACTGGCATATGCAGACCGCAAGGCCGCCGAGGTCGACGCCGGAATAGCGATGATCGGCATTCTTCCCACCCTCGGCCGGGACGACCTCGTCTCCTCGAATCTGTCCGCCGTCGACCGGTACACCTTGCTCAACGACCAGATCGTCGCGGCCCGCGGCGAGGACTTCACCCTGGACATCGACGGCGTGGAGCGTCTGACCTGCACCTCCCAGTCGATCGTGCCCGAGGCCGCCTGCACCTCCGTGCAACTGCACCTGCAGGTCACCCCCGGCCGCTTCGCGGACGTGTGGAACGCGGCTCAGGCGGCGAGCGCGGCGCAGATCGCCGTCGGTGCCAACTCCCCTTTCCTGTTCGGCCGTGAGCTGTGGCGGGAGTCCCGCCCCCCGCTGTTCCAGCAGTCCACCGACACCCGGCCTCCGGAACTGCAGGCCCAGGGGGTCCGTCCGCGCACCTGGTTCGGTGAGCGCTGGGTGACCTCGGCGTACGACCTGTTCGAGGAGAACGTGCGCTACTTCCCGGCGCTGCTGCCGATCTGCGACGACGAGGACCCCCTCGAGGTGCTCGAGGCCGGCGGGGTGCCCCGGCTGGCCGAGCTGGTCCTGCACAACGGCACCGTCTACCGCTGGAACCGGCCGGTGTACGACATCACCGACGGCGTCCCGCATCTGCGGGTCGAGAACCGGGTGCTGCCCGCCGGGCCGACGGTCACCGACGTCATCGCCAACGCGGTCTTCTACTACGGCCTGGTGCGCGCCCTCGCGGAGGAGCCGCGCCCGGTGTGGACCCGGATGCCGTTCCGGGCCGCGGCCGCCAACTTCGACGCCGCCTGCCGGCACGGGATCGACGCCCGGCTCATCTGGCCCCGGCGCGGCCGCCTGTCCGGCACCACCGAGGTCGACGCCGTCACCCTCGTCCGGGACGAACTGCTGCCGCTGGCCGAGGCCGGGCTGAACGCGTGGGGCGTGGAGCCCGCGGACCGGGACCGGTACCTCGGGGTGATCGAGGAACGGTGCCGGCTGAGGGTCAACGGCGCCCAGTGGCAGGCCGCGACCTTCCACCGGGCCTTGGAACGCGGCCTGGACCGGCAGGAGGCCCTGGCCGCCACGACACGCCGCTACCGCGAGCTGATGTGGCTCGACGACCCGGTGCACACCTGGCCGGTCGGATTGCCGGAGCCGGCCGTGGTGCCGATGACCTGACCGCCGCCGGCACCGTCCGGGCACGCCGTGCCGGGGGCCGGTCGCTCCCCTTCCGGGCTGATCGGGCAAGCTGAGACGTCCCGAGACGGTGGAGTGGAGGCGCGCGTGCAGTCCGAGACCGGGCCGATGTCCGCAACCGAGTCCCAGCAACGGCCGTCACGGCGCATCCTGCGGGACGAGACCCTGCTCGTCCTCGCGCTCTCCCTGGGCGCCAGCGGGGTGTCCGCCGTGATCAGTTTCGTCGGCTCGGTGACGAAACCGGGTGGTCTGAAGGACCAGGCGGCCACCCTCAACGCCTCCGCCGCACCGGGCCGCCCCTGGCTCGACCTGGCCTGGCAGCTGTTCGGGATCGCCACCGCGCTCGTGCCGGTGGCGCTTGTCGCCCACCTGCTGCTGCGCGAGGGACGCAGCCTGCGCACCCTCGGCTTCGACCGCTCCCGGCCCTGGCCGGACCTCGGCCGCGGAGCGGTGATCGCGGCGCTGATCGGCAGCGCCGGCATCGCCTTCTATCTGGCCGCCCGCGGCCTGGGCTTCAACCTCACCGTCGTGCCCGAGGCACTGCCCTCGGTGTGGTGGAAGTACCCGGTGCTCGTCCTGTCCGCGGTGCAGAACGCGGTGCTCGAGGAAGTGATCGTCGTCGGGTTCCTGCTGCGCAGGCTGGACCAGCTGGGCTGGTCGGCGGGGCGGTCGCTGGCGGCCAGCTCCGTCCTGCGCGGCTCGTACCACCTGTACCAGGGCGTCGGCGGCTTCCTCGGCAATGTGGTGATGGGCCTGGTGTTCGTGCAGCTGTACCGGCGGTGGGGACGGGTCGGACCGCTGGTGGTGGCGCACTCCCTGCTCGACATCGGTGCCTTCGTGGGCTACGCCCTGCTCGCCGGCAAGGTCGGCTGGTTGCCCACGGCATAGCCCGGCAGCCCGGGCATCGATCCGCCGCGAGCAGGGCGCCCGGCCACCCGGTCACGCACGGGGCGCGCGGGCCCTCGCCGTGGACGAGCGGGCGCCCGCCGCGGACAGGCGCCCGCTACACCAGCAGATCGCCCTCGATGACGGTGACCGCGTGCCCGGCCAGCAGGGTGCGCTCGCCGCGCACGGTGGTGCGCACCAGCCCGGAGCGGGCCGAGGCCTGCAGGCCGGTGAGGTCGTCGCGGCCCAGGCGCGCGGACCAGAACGGGGCCAGGGCGGTGTGGGCGCTGCCGGTCACCGGGTCCTCGTCGATGCCGACGTTCGGGAAGAAGCAGCGCGAGACGTAGTCGTAGCCGCGGGCGGGGTCCTCGGCGCGGGCGGTGGCGATGACGCCGCGCGCGGAGCAGGCGGCCAGGGCGTGCAGATCCGGTTCCAGGGCGCGGACGGTCTTCTCGTCGGCGAGCTCGACCAGCAGATCGCCGACGGACGCCCCGGTGTCCACGACCGTGCTCGGTGCGGCGCCCAGCGCCTCGGCGACCCCGTCGGGCACCTCGACCGGCGTCAGCGACGCGGTGGGGAAGTCCAGGGTGATCGAGCCGTCGTCCGCCGGGGCCGCGCTCAGCACACCGCTGCGGGTGGCGAAGCGCACCGGCCCGGTGTGGGCGCCGGTGGTGTACAGGACATGGGCGGTGGCGAGCGTGGCATGGCCGCACATCGCGACCTCGGTGGCGGGCGTGAACCAGCGCAGCGCCCAGTCCGCCTCCGCGTCCTCGGGCAGCGGGTGCGCGAACGCCGTCTCGGGATGGTTGATCTCCCGTGCCACCCGCTGGAGCCAGTCGTCCTCGGGGAAGGTGTCCAGGAGAAGGACCCCTGCGGGGTTGCCGGTGAAGGGGCGGTCGGTGAAGGCGTCCACGATTCGCATGCGCATGCCCTGACGGTACGGGCGGGCACGGTCCGTGGCCAAGCCGGTGCGGGCTGCGGTTCGGGTGTCCTGCCCCGCCGACAGCGGTCGTCCAAGCTGACCTGCGTGGGCCGTGGGCCGGACCGGGTGGGACGCGGGGGCATGGTGCCTCGAGACACGTCGCGTCTCGCTGACGCGGTTCCGCGTTCGGATCGCGATGCCGGTCGCCTGATCCAGGCGGCTTCGTAGGCGTGCAGGGCGGTGATGACCGTGGCACGTTCCGCGGGCGTGAGGCCGCGCATGACGCGTTCGCAGGCGAAGGCACTGCGGAAAGCCTTGCGCCGATCGGTGCGGCGTAGTCGGGGGCGATGGAGACGATGCGGCGGCGGCGGTCGGCGGGATCGGCGGTGCGCTGCAGGACGCCCGGCCGTGACAGCTCGCTGACCATGAGGCTGACGGTCGTCGGGGCCATCTCCAGCCGAGCGGCCAGCTCGTCGATGCCGGCGGGGCCGTCGTACTCCAGGTGGGCCAGCAGTGCGGGGTCGGTGAGGATCTCCGTTCCGGCACCATGGTCGAAGTCGTGGCTCGCGACCGGGAGGCCGCCGGCGACATCGCCCAGTCACCCTCGGTGTCATGGAGGCCTTCCGGGAGGTGTGGCGTACCGGCGTCAAGGAGCGGCAGGAGGAGGCGCTCGCCGTCGCGCCGTGACGCGCAAGCGGCTGTCCCGATCCTCGCCGGCGACGAGTGACCCGGCCGCCGGTACGGCGGGGCGGGGCGTGTGCCGGGGCGGCAGTGCCGGACGGTGCGCACGGGGTGCCCTCGTACCACCCGTCCGGCCCGCGCAGCCTGCGAAGAATGGCCGGATCTCCTCCGTAAGGAGGAGATTCCGTCCGGTCGGATCCGCTTGGCGAGGGACGCGCAGATGCTCCCCGTCGGCGATGCGTGCGGGCCGCGGGACTGATGAGGTGGAGGGGTGCAACCCCGCATCCCCAGGCAGCCGGCACCCGAGGACGGCTGCGTTCCCGGTGAGGGCGCCGGGCTCGGCGCCGAGCTGGCGGCCGTGGTCACCGCCGCCCGCAGGAGGGCGGTCCGCGACGCGGACCGGCACACCGACACCGCCCACCTGCTGCACGCCCTGCTGGAGGCCGACCCCGAGGTGCGCGCAGCCCTCGGCGACGGCCCGCTGATCGCCCGGCTGCTCGGCTACCTGGTCCAGCGCAGCATCGGATACGGGCTGCGCTGGCGCGGCAGTGTCGAGGACTCCGGGGCGCTGCCCGTGTTCACCGAGGACGCGCGCCCCACGGCGGACGGCCGGCGCTGCTCGCCCGCGGCCCGCGCCGCCCTCGCCCACGCCCGCAGGCGCGCCGCGCGGCACGGCCGGGACGCGGCGTGCGGCCTGGATCTGCTCGCCGGCCTCCTGGCCGACCCCCGGTCGCGGGCCGCCGAGGTGCTCACCCGCGCCGGGGCCTGCCCGGACGAACTGGCCGCCCGGCTCGACGACGACGCCC
The DNA here is from genome assembly GCF_045209695.1 of Streptomyces thermoviolaceus. Taxonomy (NCBI): domain Bacteria; kingdom Bacillati; phylum Actinomycetota; class Actinomycetes; order Kitasatosporales; family Streptomycetaceae; genus Streptomyces; species Streptomyces thermoviolaceus. Next base: position 5,283,541 of record NZ_CP109280.1, read on the forward strand.
GGACCCGGCCCCACCGCACCTCGCCCACGCACGGGGACCACGCCGGCCTTCCCGATCCCGCCTGACCCGGCCGCGGATCGCCCGAGACCGGTGAGCCGCACGGCGGCACCGTCCGGCCGGTGAGACAGGTGTCAACGGGGGTGACGCTGGTGTCGGCGCCTGTCATCATGTGCCGGTGGTGACGTCGTCGATCGGTCGCAGGCCGCCCGGCAAGGCCGTGGGGCTCGGTATCGCGCTGGTGTCCGCGTTGTCCTTCGGCGGGTCCGGAGTCGCGGCCAAGCCGCTGATCGCGGCGGGCCTCGACCCGCTGCACGTGGTGTGGCTGCGGGTCACCGGCGCGGCCCTGGTCATGCTGCCGCTCGCGGTGCGCCACCGGGCACTGCTGCGGCAACGGCCCGCGCTGCTCGCCGGATTCGGGCTGCTCGCGGTCGCCGGCGTGCAGGCCTGCTACTTCGCCGCGCTCTCCCGGATCCCCGTCGGGGTCGCCCTGCTCATCGAATACCTCGCTCCCGCGCTGGTGCTGGGCTGGGTGCGGTTCGTGCGGCGACGGCCGGTGTCCCGGGCCGCCGTGCTCGGCGTGGTCCTCGCGGCCGGCGGACTCGCCTGCGTCGTGGAGGTCTGGTCGGGCCTGGGCTTCGACCCGCTCGGGCTGCTGCTCGCGCTGGGCGCGGCCGGCTGCCAGACCGGCTACTTCGTCCTCTCCGACCAGGGCACCGGCAGCGGCCGTGCCGCCCCCGACCCGCTCGGGGTCATCGCCTACGGGCTGCTCGTCGGCGCCGTCGCCCTGACCGCCGTCTCCCGGCCCTGGACCATGGACTGGACGGTGCTCGCCGGCACCGCGCACCTCGACGGCACCCCGGTCCCGGCCGCCGTTCTGCTGGGCTGGATCGTGCTGATCGCGACCGTCCTCGCCTACGTCACCGGGGTCGTCTCGGTGCGAAGGCTCACCCCGCAGGTCGCGGGCGTCGTGGCCTGTCTGGAAGCGGTGGTCGCCACGGTGCTGGCCTGGGTGCTGCTGGGCGAGCACCTCTCCGCGCCCCAGGTGGCCGGCGGTGCCGTCGTGCTGCTGGGCGCGCTCATCGCCCAGTCCTCGACCCCCGCCGAGGGCGCGGCGGAACCGGTGGCCGGCGGCGGCACGGACCGGACGTTGTCGGCACGGGGCAGTGCGGCTTAGGGTTCCGCTCATGCACGCGAAAGCACTCGTTCTTCCGCCCCCCGCCGCCTGAGGCGGGCCCCGGTGGACCGGCCCGGCACGACGCCGGGCCGGACAGCCGTACGACCGGACCGGGTCCGACGGGTCCGGCGCGCGGCGTCGGCCTGTCGCACAGCGGATGACCGCCCGCTGCGACAGGCCCGGACGGTGCTGCCCGCAGAAGGAAGTCCCACGACCCCGACGCACCGGGGTTCGCCCTGTGCGCTTCTGCTCTGCGGAGAGACAACGTGTCACATACTTCCTCGGGCCTGCCCGTCGGGCGCGGCCTGCTCTGTCTGATCGTCGCCGGTGCCGCGTGGGGCACCGCGGGCGCGGCCGGCTCCCTGGTCTACCGGGTCAGCGACATGGGTCCGGCCGCCCTGTCGTTCTGGCGCTGCGTGACCGGCGCCGCCCTGCTGGCCGGCGTGCGGCTGCTGCGCCCGCGCACCGCCGGGCCCGCGCCGTTCCTGCCGCGCGCCCGGCGGTTGTTGCGGGCCTGCGCCACCGGGGCCGGACTGGCCGTGTTCCAGACGGCGTACTTCGCCGCCGTCGAGGCCACCGGGCTCGCGGTGGCCACTGTCGTCACCCTCGGCGCCGGGCCCGTCCTCATCGCCCTCGGCGCCCGCCTCACCCTCGGCGAACGGCTCGGCCGGGGCGGAGCGGCCGCCGTGGCAGGGGCACTGGCCGGACTGGGCGTGCTGGTGCTGGGCAACGGCGGGGGAGAGGTGCGCCCGCCGGGGGTCGTGCTCGCCCTCGCCTCGGCGGCCGGCTACAGCGCGATGACGCTGCTGACCCGGCGCTGGGGCCGGTCGGGCGACGCCGACCACGCGGGCACCACCATCGAGGCGTTCGCCGTCTGCTGCGTGTGCCTGCTGCCGTTCGCCCTGGCGGAGGGGCTGGTGCCGCACACCGGGGATCCCGTCCGCCTGCTGGCGCTGCTGGGCTGGATCGGGTCGGTGCCCACGGCCCTCGCCTATGCCCTGTACTTCGCGGGCGCGGCCGTCGTCCGCTCGGCCACCGTCTCCGTGATCATGCTGCTGGAGCCGGTCAGCGCGGCCGTGCTGGCCGTCGCGCTGCTCGGTGAGCAGCTGACCGCGGCGACCTGCCTGGGCGCCGCGCTGCTGCTCGGGTCGGTCACCGGTCTCGCCCTCGCGGAGGCGCGCGGAACCCGCGGCGGCCGCGGGGACCACAGCGAAGCCGGCGAAGTGCAGGGGCTGGACGAAGGACGGCTCGCCGGGCGGGCCCGACACGGTGAGACGGCCGAAGTCGTGGCCGACCGGTCGGTCCTGCCGTTCGGTGTCCTCCAGGGGCGCGTCCCAGGGATGGATCAGGATCACAGCGCCATCAAGTAGGCGGGGAGGGCAGCGCCGGGGGCCAGGTCCGCCGCGGCGACCGGGGTGCCGTAGCGCTGCCGCACCGGTATCACCCCGGCCCAGTGGGGCAGCGCCAGATCCTCCGGTTCGTCGGCGACACCGCCGGTGCGCACCTTGGCCGACACCTCCGCCAGGTCCAGGCGGAGCACGGCGGTCGCGGCCAGCTCCTTGGCGTTCGCCGGGCGGCAGTCGGCGGCCCGGCCCGGCACGGCATGGTCGACCAGGGCGTCCAGCGCCGCCCGCTTCTCCTGCTCGTCGGTGACCGGGCGGGCCGTGCCGTGCACCACCACGGAGCGGTAGTTGACCGAGTGATGGAAGGCGGAACGGGCCAGGACCAGACCGTCGACATGAGTGACCGTCAGGCACACCGGCAGCCCGTCATCGGACCGGCCGGCCGAGCGCAGCGGACGCGAGCCCGTCGAGCCGTGCACGTACAGCCGCTCGCCGGCCCGGGCGTACAGCGTCGGCAACACCACGGGCGCCCCGTCCCGCACGAAACCGAGGTGGCAGACCCGGCCCTCGTCCAGGATCGCGTGCACCAGCTCCCGGTCGTACGAGACCCGGTGCGCGCTGCGGGTGGGCACGGTGCGGTCGGTCGGCTCGTAGACGTCGGAGGGCGGCGGGGTCCCCATGGCGACTCCTCTGTACTAGTACAATCCATGCATTGTGCTAGGAGAATATCCGATCGAGGGGCGTCGTGCGGCGGACATCGCCGCGAGCATCGAGCGCGCGGTGGGCTCGGGGACGCTGCAACCAGGGCACCTGCTGCCGCCGATCCGGGAGCTGGCGGCCCGTCTGGAGGTCAACCCGAACACCGTGGCGGCCGCCTACCGCGTGCTGCGCGACCGCGGAGTCATCGAAACCGCCGGGCGCCGCGGCAGCCGGGTCCGCCCCGCGCCCGCGACCACCGGACACCACCTCCGCGTCGAGGTGCCCGAGGGGGTGCGCGACGTCTCCAGCGGCAACCCCGACCCCGCGCTGCTGCCGCCGCTGGCCCCGGCGTTCGCGGCGGCCGCCGCCCGCCAGGACGACGCGCCGGTGCTGTACGGCCACGCGGCAGTGGACGAGGAACTGGAGCGCCGCGCGCGGGCCGCACTGGACGCGGACGGAGTCCCCGCAGGCCCGCTCGCGGTGGTGTCCGGCTCCCTGGACGGCATCGAACGCGTCCTGGCCGCACATCTCAAACCCGGCGACACCGTCGCGGTCGAGGACCCCGGCTGGGGCCGGACGCTCGACCTGGTGCCCGCGCTCGGACTGCGCCTCGCCCCCGTCCGCGTCGACGACGACGGCCCGCTCCCGGACGACGTCGCCCGTGCCCTGGACGCCGGCGCCCGAGCCCTGATCGTCACCGACCGCGCACAGAATCCGACCGGAGCCGCGCTGAGCGCCCCGCGCGCCCGCACCCTGCGCACCGTGCTGCGCGACCACCCGGACACCCTGCTCGTCGAGGACGACCACGGTCACGGCATCGTCGGCCTCCCCCTCCACCCGCTCGCCGGCGCCACCCGGCACTGGGCCTTCGTCCGCTCGGCCGCCAAGGCCTACGGTCCCGATCTGCGCCTGGCCGTCCTCACCGGGGACGAGACCACCACGGACCGGGTTCGCGGACGGCAACGCCTCGGCCCCGGCTGGGTGAGCCTGCTGCTCCAGCGCGCCGTCGTCCGGCTGTGGGACGACGACGGCTTCGACGTGCGCGCGGTGGCGGCCGCCTACGATCGCCGGCGCCGGGCACTGACCGACGCGCTGGCCGAGCGCGGCGTCACCGCCCACGGGCGCAGCGGCCTGAACGTGTGGGTGCCGGTACCGGACGAGACGGCTGCCGTCGCCCGGCTGCTGCACGCCGGCTGGGCCGTCGCCCCCGGCGCGGGCTACCGGCTCGGCGCGCCCCCGGGCATCCGGATCACCGTCTCCACGCTCCCGGAGCACGAGGCACCGGCCCTGGCGGACGCGGTGGCGTCCGCACTGGCGCCGGGGCCCGCGAGGACCTATGTGTGACGGCGGTCCGGCGCGGAGCTGCGTATGACGGCGGTCCGGCGCGCCGCACGTGTGGAAGAGATCCGGCGCGCCGCTACGTGAGACGGAGATCCGGTCAGGAGCCACGTGGGACAGTGCTGGGGCGCGGGACTGTCTCCGAGACCGGGTCGGGTACGTCTGAGAGCAGGTCAGGGCCTCCCCCATCGACGCGGCACGGTCACACCGGCTGCCCGTCCCCCGTGCGCCGCCCGGACGTGCCGGCGCTGCGGGCGGCGGGGGAACGGGTCGGCCGACGGCGGCGGGACGCCCCCGGCGGGTGAGCGCCGGCCGATGCGCGCGGGCCGGCGCAGCCGGTGCCGGCTCAGACGAGCCTGATCTCGTCCCCGGACACGGAGATCGGCCGGGAGGGCAGCGGCCGGGTCGCCGGGCCGTTGCGGACGCTGCCGTCGGTGGCGGAGAAGGCGCTGCCGTGACAGGGGCACGTGATCGTGCCGTCGGTGATGCCGGCGACCGTGCAGCCCTGGTGGGTGCATGTCGACGAGAACGCCTTGAACTGCCCCTTCGCCGGCTGTGTCACCACCACTCCCTGCGAGCCGAAGACCTTGCCGCCGCCCTCGGGGATGTCGGAGGTCTTGGCCAGGACGGTGCCGGAGGAGCCGGTCGTGGCACTGTCGCCGCCGGTGCCGCCGGTGCCGTCGGTACCGTCGGCGCTCCGGGAGGGGGCCGCGCCGGAGCCGGAGGTGTCGTGGGAGCCGCACGCGGCCAGGACCGCCGCCAGACCCGCCGCGCCCGCCGCCGCCACGACGGTGCGGCGGGCCGGCGCCGCCTGCGGACGGTGCGTCCCGCCCGCTTCACTGCTCGAGGTCACCGACATACCCGTGTTCCTTTCGTCAGAATTTCGTCAGGACGTGCCGTACTGCTGCGCAGGACATGCCGTGCCGATCCGCACGGACCTGCCGGGCGTACCGATGCGCACGGCCCTGCCGTGCCGATGCGCATGCGCACAGGGGTACGGCCGTAGGCGCCCGCGCGTTCACCCGTGCGCCACGGCCCGGCCGGGACGCCGATAACCTGGGGCGATGCTGAAGGAAGTCAACGCGACCCGGTTCATCGCGCCGTTGCGCGAGGGCGGGTCGCTGCCGGGACTCGTCGAGGCCGACGACTTCGGGACGTACGTGCTGAAGTTCACCGGCGCCGGGCAGGGCCGCAAGACACTGATCGCCGAGGTGGTGTGCGGCGAACTGGCCCGTCGGCTGGGTCTGCGGGTGCCGCGCCTGGTGACCGTCGCACTCGATCCGGTGCTCGGCGTCGGCGAACCCGACGAGCAGGTGCAGGAGCTGCTCAGGTCCAGCGGCGGATGCAACCTCGGGATGGACTTCCTCTCCGGCGCCCTCGGGTTCGACCCGCTCGCCTTCCCGGTGGACGCCGAGGAGGCCGGGCGGATCGTGTGGTTCGACGCTCTGGTGAACAACGTGGACCGCTCCTGGCGCAACCCCAACCTGCTGCGCTGGCAGGGCGAGCTGTGGCTCATCGACCACGGCGCCACCATGATCTGGCACCACAACTGGCCCGGCGCCGAGGCCTCCGCCGCCCGCCCCTACGACGCCTCCGACCACGCGCTGGCCGCCTTCGCCCCCGACGTCCCGGCCGCCGCGGCCGATCTCGCCCCGCTCGTCACCGAGGAGCTGCTGGACGAGGTGACGGCCGAGATCCCCGAGGTCTGGCTGAGCGAAGAGCCCGGCTTCGCCACGCCGGACGAGGTGCGCCGGGCGTACGCGCGCCCGCTGCTGGCCCGCGCCGCCGTCGTCCACGAACGCATCACCGGCCTGGAGGGCACCCGATGAACCGGCCCGCGGGGAATTCGATGAGCGACCGTCCTGTGCTCGGCGGCCGGCAGGCGGGCGAGCGTCACATCACCCGCGCCGGCCAGGGCGGCGGCCGGGACGTCTTCGAGTACGCGCTGCTGCGCGTCGTGCCGCGGGTGGAGCGCGGCGAGTGCATCAACGCGGGCGTCGTCGTCTACTGCCGCGCCCGCTCCTACGTCGGCGCCCGCACCCACCTGGACGAGGCACGGCTGCTGGCTCTCGACCCGGCGGCCGACGTCGCGGGGGTGCGGGCCGCGCTGCGGGCCGTGGAGAAGGTGTGCGCCGGAGGCGAGACGGCCGGGGCGGCGGGCGGCGACGACGCCGGGCGACGGTTCCGCTGGCTTGTCGCGCCCCGCTCGACGATCCTGCAGCCCGGGCCGGTCCACACCGGTCTGACCACCGACCCGGTGGCCGAGACGGAACGGTTGCTGCGGCTCCTGGTGAGGTAATGGATCACATCACACCCGGTGTCCCGTTGACACCGGGTGTGAGGGCTTCTAGCGTCACGTCTGCCGAAGGTACTAAGCGGTCGCTCACCGTAGGTCGGCCGGGATCCCAAAACCCGGACCGGGTTGTCCGGCAAGGCGTTGTCTAGGGCGAGGAGAAGCAGCAATGTCCACCACTGAGCAGCGAGTAGCCGTCGTCACCGGTGCCGCGCGCGGCATCGGCGCGGCCACCGCCGTCCGTCTGGCCGCCGAGGGGCGCGCGGTCGCCGTGATCGACCTCGACGAGTCCGCCTGCAAGGACACCGTCGAGAAGATCACCTCCGCCGGGGGCCGGGCCCTCGCCGTCGGCGCCGACGTCTCCGACGAGGCGCAGGTCGAGGCCGCTGTCGCCCGCGTGGTCGAGGAACTCGGCGCGCCCACCATCCTGGTCAACAACGCCGGCGTGATCCGTGACAACCTGCTGTTCAAGATGAGCGTGTCCGACTGGGACACCGTCATGAACGTGCACCTGCGCGGCTCGTTCCTGATGACCCGTGCCTGCCAGAAGCACATGGTCGACGCCGGTTTCGGACGGATCGTCAACCTCTCCTCGTCCTCCGCGCTCGGCAACCGCGGCCAGGTCAACTACTCGGCGGCCAAGGCCGGTCTGCAGGGCTTCACCAAGACCCTCGCCAAGGAGCTGGGCAAGTTCGGCATCACCGCCAACGCCGTCGCCCCCGGCTTCATCGCCACCGAGATGACCAAGGCCACCGCCGACCGGGTCGGCATGAACTTCGAGGACTTCAAGGCCGCCGCCGCCACCCAGATCCCGGTGCAGCGCGTCGGCGAGCCGGAGGACATCGCCAACGCCATCGCCTTCTTCACGGGCGACGCGGCCGGCTTCGTCTCCGGCCAGGTGCTGTACGTCGCCGGCGGACCGCTGAACTGAGGACGAGGACCAGATGACTTCCGTGGAACTGCCCGAGCTGTCGGGAAAGGTCGCCCTCGTCACCGGCGCCAGCCGCGGCATCGGCTACGGCATCGCCGAGGCGCTGGTCGCCCGCGGCGACCGGGTGTGCATCACCGGCCGCAACGAGGAGACGCTGAAGGAGGCCGCCGAACGCCTCGGCTCGGAGCGGGTGATGACCGTCGCGGGCAAGGCGCACGACGAGGCCCACCAGCGCGAGGCCGTCGAACGCGTCATGGAGACGTTCGGCCGCATCGACTACCTGGTCAACAACGCCGGCACCAACCCGGTGTTCGGCCCGCTCGCCGACCTCGACCTCAACGTGGCGCGCAAGGTCTTCGAGACCAACGTCCTCTCCGCGCTCGGCTTCGCCCAGCGCACCTGGCACGCCTGGCAGAAGGACAACGGCGGCGCGATCGTCAACATCGCCTCCATAGCGGGCCTGGCCCCCTCCCCGTTCATCGCGGCGTACGGCGTCAGCAAGGCCGCGCTGGTCAACCTCACCCAGCAGCTGGCGCACGAGTTCGCGCCCAAGGTGCGGGTCAACGCGATCGCGCCCGCGGTGGTGAAGACCAAGTTCGCCGCGGCCCTGTACGAGGGCCGGGAGGAGGAGGCGGCCGCCGCCTACCCGCTGGGCCGGCTCGGGGTGCCCTCCGACATCGGCGGTGCGGCGGCGTTCCTCACCTCCGAGCAGTCCGACTGGATCACCGGCCAGACTCTCGTCATCGACGGCGGCATCTTCCTCAACGCCGGCGTCGGCTGAGATCCGCCGGCGGTCGCGATCCGGTCACGACCGCCGCCCTCCTGGGACGGCACCCGGTCCCGCTCCCGCGGCAGGCCGGGTGCCGACGGTCATCCGCGGGACGGGCGGGGTGAAGCGCTTCGCCGGCCGCATCCGTGGCGGGCGGAGCAGCCGTCGCCTGCGGAAAGCGTGCTCGGGGGTCGTCGGCGGCCAAGGAGACCATCAGGTCCGTCGTCGGCCTCCGTCGTCGGCCGTGTAGAGACCTCCCCGTGCGTCGTCGACCATGGAGACGGGGAGCTGTCCGGCGGGAGCAGCCGCGCGGCGCGGGTCGACTCGGCCGCCGTAGGGCGTTGTCAGTGGTCGCCGGTAGGTTCGGTGTCCTGCAAGTGACCGCACACCGGTGAAGGACGGACGACGTGACCGACATCGCCATGCTGCCCGAGTCCTGGCGCGGGGTTCTGGGCGACGAGCTGCAGCAGCCCTACTTCCAGGAGCTGACCGAGTTCGTCGAGAAGGAGCGGGCGAACGGTCCCGTGTACCCGCCGCGCGAGGAGGTCTTCGCCGCGCTGGAGGCCACGCCGTACGACCGGGTGAAGGTGCTGATCCTCGGGCAGGACCCGTACCACGGCGAGGGTCAGGGCCATGGCCTGTGCTTCTCCGTCCGCCCCGGGGTGAAGATCCCGCCGTCGCTGCGCAACATCTACAAGGAGCTCCACGAGGACCTGGGCGTTCCCGTCCCGGACAACGGCTACCTCATGCCCTGGGCCCGGCAGGGCGTGCTGCTGCTGAACGCGGTGCTCACGGTCCGCGCCGGCGAGGCCAACTCGCACAAGGGACGTGGCTGGGAGCGGTTCACGGACGCGGTGATCCGCGCGGTCGCCGAGCGACCGGACCCGGCGGTCTTCGTGCTGTGGGGCAACTACGCCCAGAAGAAGCTCCCGCTGATCGACCAGGACCGGCACGTGGTCGTCAAGGGCGCCCACCCCTCCCCGCTGTCCGCCCGGAAGTTCTTCGGCTCCCGCCCCTTCTCCCAGATCAACGAGGCGATCGCCCGCCAGGGCCACGAGCCGATCGACTGGCGCATCCCGGATCTGGGCTGAGCGAGCCCCGCCCTCCCGCCGGCCGGGGCGCTCCGGGCCGGCCGGCGGGAGACGGGACCGCAGTGCGTGGGCGTGTCCGTCGTGTCACGGGCCGCCTGACCTGGATCGACCGCGGCTGCGGCTAGCGTCGTAGGCGTCGGTCGGAACAGGGCTGGAGGCCGGGTGACGGAACGACAGGAGCGGACGGCGTCGGACGCCGTGCTGACGCGGATCGGCCAGAGCGTGCTGCTGCACCACGCCGGGGACCGCGAGGAGGCACGGCTGCGGCTGCTCGATCTGTGGCACGAGATCGCCGAGGACGGCGATCCGCTGCACCGCTGCACGGTGGCCCACTACATGGCCGACACCCAGGACGATCCCGCGGACGCGCTGGCCTGGGACCTCAGGGCACTGTCCGCCGCGGAGGAACTGCGGGACGACCGGCTCGGCGGCCACGCCGGCGCACCGGCCGCCCGTGCCCTCTACCCCTGCCTCCACCTCGACCTGGCCGCCGACTACGCGCGGCTCGGCCGCGCGGAGGCCGCCCGGAGCCATCTGCGCCGCGCGCGGGCGGCGGCCGACGCCCTGCCCGACGACGGCTACGGCGCCTCGGTGCGCGCGGCGATCCGGCGGCTGGAACAGCGGCTGGGACAGGACGACGGCACCGACGGCCCGGGCGGACCGCCCCGGCAGCGCGCCTGAGACCACCGCAGCCGCACCGCCGAACCGGCGTGCTGCCCAACCGGCGTCCGGCCGCACCCGGCCTGGCACGGATCAGCGGCCGAAGGTGTGCCCGCAGATCTTCTCCTCCGGACTGCCGATCCGCCAGCGGCCGTACTGCGTGCCGAGCGCGCACAGGCCCGAAGCACGGGCCGCGGGGTTCGGCAGAGCGGGCACGGGCAGCGGGGCGTGGGTGTGCGAGCTGCGCTGGGTCTGCCGTGGACGCGGTACCTCAGGCTGCTCGGGCCGCTCATGGCGCTCGTGGGAGCGCGGTGCCGGTGCCGCGGGCCGCGCTGTCCCGGCCGGCGCCCCGGCCTCGGCCCCGGCCGTGGGGCGGGAGGGAGTCCGGCCGGCCGGGTCGCCGGCGGCGGACGGGTCGGTCCGTTCCAGCGCCTGCCGGGGCGAGGCCTGGGCGGCCGGGGCGGCGGCGCCGTCCGGGCGGGTCCCCGGCGGCCGGGCGGTGGCCGCGGCATGGCCGGGCTCGGGCGTCCGCTGGACCGTGACGCAGCCGGTCAGGGCCGAAACGGCCGCCATGACGAGGAGCGTTGCGGTGGTCGTCGGTCGATGCACCCGTGCCACTCTGCTCGGGTCGCCGGGCCGGTGGCCGGGGGACAGGCCGAGGATGCCCCGCACGGGTGACCTCGCACGCCCCGTGAGGGTTGGGTGCGCGGCCCGAAGCTGACGCCGTGCGCCACCGGGCGGGGGACCGTCGCAGGCCCCGGTCCCCGGCGTCGGATGCCTCGGCTCCCCGGTCGCTTGCGCCGCTGGTGGGCTCGCGGTGCACGTCGGCGCGGCCGCCCTGCCGCGCGTACTCCTCGGACGTTGTCGGGTGCCGTGCCCTCCTCGGGCGTTTTCCGGTCCCGCGCTCTTCTCGGTCGTGCCGATCCGGCGCCGAGTCTGCCGATCGGTCCCGCGTCGGTCGTGCCGATCCCGCCCCCGTCTCTGCCGTGCCGGTCCGGCGCCCCTCTCGGCCGTTCCGGTCCCGCTCCGGATGCGGCGCTCACGCCACCGGTCGTCCCGCCCCGGTCATCCCCGCCAGCAGCTCGCGCAGCCCTGCCCGTACCTCCGCCGGATCCGGCACCCGCGCGTGGTAGGTCCCGGCGACGCAGGAGTACATCAGCCCGTCCGCCCAGGCCACCAGGGACAGTACGTGCCGCTCCACCGCGGTCGAGCCGAGGGCGGTGAGCAGCGCGGTGAGCTGCTCGCGGAAACGGGCGCCGGCCGCGTCGAAGTGGGCGCGCAGCTCGGGGCGGCGGGTGGCCTCCAGGGCCAGTTCGTAGCGGGCGACGGTCAGGTCGCGGTTGCGGGTCAGGGCGCGGTGCGTGGCCAGCGCGAGCGCCTCCACCACGGAGTCCAGGCCGCCGGTGTGCGGGTCGGGCAGCTCGTGCAGGGCCAGCACACGGGCCTCCCGCTCGGCCAGGCGCCGCACCGCGAGCTCCAGCAGTGCCTGCCGGGTGCGGGCCACGTTGGAGGTGGAGCCCTGCGGCAGCCCGGCCGCCTCGTCGACCGCCCGGTGCGTCAGACCGCGCATGCCGCGCTGGGCGAGCAGGGCGAGGGCGGCGTCGGCGACACGGTCGGCCCGGGACGAGGCCGCGGTGCCCGGGGCGGACGCCGGCGGCACGGGGTGTGCGGGGGTGTGGGACATGAGGACGAACCTACCGCCGACCCCTCCACTGCACCTGTAGTGAACGCACTACAGATGTAGTACAGTCATCGTCCAGTCCGGGTACTACAGGCGTAGTCCGCGTCCACCGCAGGAGGAGACATGTCCCAGTCCCGGCCGCACCGTGTCGTCGTCATCGGCGGGGGCATCGGCGGCCTCGCCGCCGCCGCGGCCCTGCACCTGTCCGGGCGGCAGGTCACCGTCCTGGAGCGGGCCCGTTCCCTGGAACCCGTTGGTGCCGCCATCTCGCTGTCCCCGAACGCCCTGCGCGCCCTGGACGTCCTCGGTGTCGGCGACCGCATCCGTGACCTCGCCGCCTGGCAGGGCGCCGGGGGACTGCGCACCCCCGGCGGCCGCTGGCTCGCCCGCACCGATGCCGCCGCGGCGGCCCGGCGGTTCGGCGGCCCGCTGGTCCTGCTGCACCGCGCCACCCTCGTGGACACCCTGGCCGGGCTGCTGCCGCCCGGGACCGTCCGTACCGATGCCCCCGCGCAGCTGACCGACCCCGGTGACGCCCACCGTCCCGCCCGCGTGAGCACCCCCGACGGCGAGCTGGAGGCCGACCTGGTCGTGGCCGCCGACGGCATCCGCTCCGCGACCCGCCGCACGCTCTTCCCCGCCCACCCCGGCCTCGTCCACTCGGGCTTCACCACCTGGCGCATCGTCGTCCCCGACCCCGGCGTGCCGTTCGCCTCGCACGAGACCTGGGGCACGGGCCGGATCTGGGGCACCCATCCGCTCAAGGACGGCCAGGTGTACGCCTACGCCGCCGCCGTCACCCCCGCCGGGCGGCGCACGGCCGACGAACGGGCCGAACCGGTGCGCCTGTTCGGCCGGTGGCACGACCCGATCCCGGCCGTTCTCGCCGCCGTCGGCCCCGAGGACGTGCTGCGCCACGACGTCCACCACCTCGCCGCGCCGCTGCCGGCCTTCCACCACGGCCGGGTCGCCCTCCTCGGCGACGCCGCGCATCCCATGCCGCCCACCGTCGGCCAGGGCGGCAACCAGGCCGTGGAGGACGCTGTGGTCCTCGCCCACCACGCGGGCGACCTCGCCGCCTACACCGCGGCACGGCTGCCCCGCACGAGCGACATCACCCGCCGCGCACTGCGTGTGGCGCGCGTGAATCTGCTGAACAGCCGCGCCGCGGCCGCCGTCCGCGACGTCCTGATGGTCGCGCTGTCCCGGATCCGGCCGGACGCGCTGCTGCGCGGCTTCGACGGCATCGCCGACTGGCGGCCGGAACAGCCCCCGTATGCTGCGGGGCGGACCGGCGCGACGACAGGGGAGCACACGTGAGGGTCGGCTGTATCGGACTGGGCGACATCGCCACCAAGGCGTATCTGCCGGTGCTCGGCATGCTGCCCGACGTGGAACTGCATCTGCACACCCGCACGCCCGCGACCCTGCAGCGGGTGGCCGACAGCCTGCACCTGCCCGCCGCGCAGCGCCACGCCGCCCTGGACCCGCTCCTCGCCCAGGGACTCGACGCCGCGTTCGTGCACGCCTCCACCGCCGCCCACCCCGAGCTCGTCACCCGGCTGCTCGAGGCGGGCGTGCCCACGTACGTCGACAAGCCGCTGGCCTACCGGATCGCCGACTCCCGGCGGCTGGTGGCCCTCGCCGAGGAGCGGAACGTCTCCCTCATGGTGGGCTTCAACCGGCGTCACGCCCCCGGATACGTGCAGTGCGCCGAGCACCCACGCGAGCTGATCCTGATGCAGAAGAACCGTGTCGGGCTGCCCGAGGAGCCCCGCACGCTGATCCTCGACGACTTCATCCATGTCGTGGACACGCTGCGGTTCCTGGTGCCCGGCCCGGTCGACGACGTCACCGTGCACGGCCGGATGCGGGACGGCCTGCTGCACCACGTGGTCCTGCAGCTCGCCGGCGACGGCTTCACCGCGCTCGGGGTGATGAACCGCCTGAGCGGTTCCACCGAGGAGATCCTCGAGGTGTCCGGGCAGGACACCAAACGCCAGGTGATCAACCTCGCCGAGACCGTCGATCACAAGGGCCAGCCGACCGTGCGGCGGCGCGGCGACTGGGTGCCGGTGGCCCGGCAGCGCGGCATCGAGCAGGCCGTACTGACCTTCCTCGACGCGGTCCGTGCCGGCACGGTGCTCAGCGCCCGGGACGCGCTGGAGACCCATGAGCTGTGCGAGCGGGTCGTGCGGACGGTGCTGGAGCGCTCCGGCGCCGCCTGACCGCCCGCACCCCCTCCCGCACGCCGAACACGCCGAGCACCACCAGGGCCGCGTGCACCGGCCAGTCACCCAGACGGACGTACAGCGTGTCGTCGCGCGCGGCGGGCACCTCGGACACCCGCGCCGCGCTCGCGTCCGTGCCCAGCCGGGCGCCGACGCGCCGCCCGTCCGGTCCGGTCCGTACCCGGCGGACACCCCGCCTGAGGCTGGCATGCACCATGGGCCGCCCGGTCTCGGCGGCCCGCAGCGCGGCCGGCGAGGCGTGCCGGGCGGGCGCCCAGCTGTGCTGGAAGGTGGACGTCGACGACTGCGCCCGCAGCAGGTCGGCGCTCCGGCCTGCCAGGTCGCGGCTCATGTCCGGGAATGCGGACTCGGAACAGATCAGCGGCCCGATGCGCAGCCCGCGCCCGGCCTCCATCACCACCTGCTCGCGGCCCCGGCCGCGGTCCTCGCCGGCCACCCGGCCCACCGAGGTCGCCCAGCCGAGCAGCGGACGCAGCGGGATGTACTCCAGAACGGCACCAGGCGCATCTTGTCGTGCCGGTCGCCGGTCGCCGGTCGGGCCGTCCGGTCGACGAGCACGGAACTTGTGTGGATGCCCGGCCGGTCCGTGCGCCGCGTGTCGACGTTCACGAGCACCGGCGCCCCCGTCGCCCTGGACAGTTCCGTCAGCCGCCGTGCCAGGTCCGGCCGCTCCCGCAGGTCGAAGCCGACGCTGCTCTGACGGAAGCACCACCAGGGCCGCCGCCTGCCCCGGTGACAGCGGCCCGCCCAGCAGCCGCCGCGCCAGCCACCCCCCCAAGGCCCCCACAGCGCCCCCAGCAGCGCCGCCGGCACCAGTGAGCACATGCGTGCTGGGCAGCAGCCAGTGGTGCACCGCCAGCACGAACCCCAGCTCGCCCCACCAGCCGTCCGCCACGGCCCGCCGACCCGTCGGCGCGCTACGGATCAGCTGGATCCACGGCACGAGGGCGACGCAGGCGACCCACCACAGCGAGGGCGCGGGGAAGGCGAACACCGGCAGGCCGCCCGCGAGCATCGCGAGCAGTGGACGTGACCACCGGCCGGAGACGAGCCGGCGGCCGCGCACCTGCACAGGGCGTCCTCCCATCCCGGGCCGTGCCGCGACCCCACCGACGCCTCCAGCGGGCCCGTCCGGCGCCGGGCGCGGCAGCCCGCCTGTGCGGCCCGCGGCGCTGCTTCCACAAGGGCACCCGGAGGGGGCGTGACCGCGTTCCCCGGCGTCGCGTCCCGGTCACCCGGCCCGGAGGTGAGCGCCGCGCGGGGCAGGGCGTGTCGCGCTGTTCGCCGGACACGGCGCGCGGCACGCCCGCATACTTGAAGGTGCACGGACACCCCGGCAGCGCGTGCGGCGGCCGGGGTCCCACCCGCCGAACAGCGGAGGTCTGGATGAAGCGTCTCGTCACCGTCGTCACCGGCGGCAGCCGTGGCATCGGTGCCGCCGTCTGCCGCAGGCTGGCAGCCGACGGGCACGACGTGGTGATCGGTTACGTCCACGACACCAAGGCCGCCGAAGCCGTGGCCGACGAGGTGCTCCAGGCGGGGGCGCGCGGTATCGCCGTACGCGCGGACACCTCCGTGGAGGCGGACGTGGACCGGCTGTTCGCCACGGCGGAGCAACGCCTCGGCCCGGTGACCGGACTGGTGAACAACGCCGGCGTGGCCAGTCCGCTGGGCCGGCTCGCCGACACGGACACCGCCGATCTGCGCCGGGTGGTCGACGTCAATCTCCTCGGCACCCTGCTGTGCTGCCGCCGTGCCGCACAACTGATGACGCCCCGCCGCGACGGCGTGATCGTGAACATCTCCTCCGTCGCGTCCACGCTCGGCAGCCCGGGGGACTACGTCCACTACGCGGCCACCAAGGCCGCCGTCGACGCCCTGACGATCGGACTGTCCCAGGAACTCGGTCCGGACGGCATCCGTGTCAACTCGGTGGCACCCGGCCTGATCGACACCGACATCCATGCCGCGACGGGCGATCCGGACCGGGTCCGGCGCGTCGGCCCGGAGATCCCGCTGGGCCGGGCCGGCCGTGCCGAGGAGGTCGCGGCCGCCGTCGCCTGGCTGATGTCACCGGACGCCTCCTACACCTCCGGAGCGGTGCTCCGGGTCTCGGGCGGCCGCTGACCCCATCGGGCCGACCGGCGACGGCGGGCCGCCCTCAGGCCGCCTTGATCACCTCACCACGCACGGCGGCGGCCCACTCGACCACCAGCAATTCGTACTCCGCGCGTTCCTGGGCGGACAAGGAGCCGCCCGAACGCAGCCACAGCGCCCGGATCTGCTCGTTCAGCTCGGCAGCGGAGCGCACGGAACCAGGGGCGTTGGAATCGGGGGACATGCCCCAAAGCCTAGGGGCAAGCACTGACGCTCCGCTACCGGACGGCTACGAAACGGCGGGAACGACGCTCAGCGACCCCGGAGCCGGTGGCGTTTGCGCCAGGCCACCACCGCGCCCGCCACCGCGGGCAGGGCGATGCACGCCGCCGCGATCAGGAACGCCGGCGAGGCCGGCGCGGTGGCGCGGGCACCGGCCACGACATAGGCGGCCGTGTTCGGCAGCACGCCGAGCGCGGTCGCGCACAGGAACGCCGGAGCGCTCATGCGGGAGACGGCGGCGCCGTAGTTCGCCGCCCAGAACGGCACCCCGGGGAACAGCCGGGCTGCCAGCATCGAACGGAAGCCGTGCCGGCTGAGCTGCCCGTCCGCCGCCTTCAGCAGCCGGCCCCGCAGCAGCGGGCGCAGCGCGTCCTGCCCCAGCACCCGGCCCAGGCCGAAGGAGGCCCCCGCGCCCAGGACCGTGCCGGCCACCGCGGCCGCGAGGCCCAGCGGTGTGCCGAACAGGGCGCCCGCGGCCAGGTTCAGCAGCGGCCGCGGCACGAACGCCACCGTGCACACCCCGTACGCCACCGCGAACGCCGCTGCCGCGGCGACCCCGCCCAGCTGCGGCGGCCAGCCGTGGGCCAGCAGCCGCTGCGGCTGGAACACCAGCACGCACGATCCGGCGCCCGCGAGCAGCGCCAGCAGCAGCGACAGCCGGGACCAGGGCGACAGCAGGACACGGAGCAGCCGTGCCGACCGTCCCGCCCGGAGCGCGGCGGCCGCGGGACCGGCGGGTTCCGCGGTACGGGTGTGGTCAGAGGCCGTGGCGGTACCCCCGGAGCGGTCGGTGGCATCGAACATCTGGTGACATTAACCGACGGACGGGGGTGATCGCTGCAGCGCCCCAGGGCTGACGACCCCTCAACTCCCCTCCGGCGCAAACCGAGCGCACGCCGGCCGCGCGACGCGCGGCAGGGCGCGGCCGGGCCGAGCGGGCCACATCAGGCACAGGATCACCGGCGCCGCCCGCCCGGCGGGGCCCGTCCCGCCGTCCGCCCGCCGGCCGGTCCGGAAGCGCAGGAGGGGTCGGAAGGGCCGACAGGACCGGAGGGGGCAGGCACCCGCCTCACGGCCCCGGCCGCCCGGCGGCACAATGGGACGGTGACCGAACCGATCCCCGTGACCCGTGCCGTGGACCACGGGATTGCCAAGCTGATGCCCGACGTCGACCGCGCGCGGGCCTGGCTGCTGACGGTGGACGGTGCGCCGCAGTCGTACGTCGACCTGGACGCACCCACCCACCTGGAGTTCGAGTACGCCCGCCGGATCGGGCACGTGCTGGACACCGTCGCCGAGCCCGGCCGCCCGCTGGACGTGCTGCACCTGGGCGGCGGCGCACTCACCCTGCCCCGGTACGTGGCGGCCACCCGCCCCGGATCCCGGCAGGAGGTCGTCGAGAACGACCGGGCCCTGCTGGAGCTGGTCACCGGTCACCTGCCGCTGCCGGAGCGCAGCGGCGTCACGGTGCACACCGCCGACGCCCGGGCCTGGCTCGGTCAGGCCCCGGACGGCTCGGCGGACGTACTGATCGCCGACGTCTTCGGCGGCTCCCGCGTCCCGGCCCACCTCACCTCGCTCGCCTACGCCCACGAGGTCCGGCGGGTGCTGCGGGCCGACGGCGTCTACCTCGCCAACCTCCCCGACGGGGCGCCGTTCGCCTTTCTCCGCTCCCAACTGGCCACCTTCGCCGAGGTGTTCGAGGAGCTGGCGGTGATCGCCGAGCCGGCGATGCTGCGCGGCCGACGCTTCGGCAACGCCGTGCTCGTCGCCGCGCACCGGCCCGTCGACACCGCCGCCCTGGCCCGGCTGACCGCGGCCGACGCGTTCCCGGCCCGCGTCGCGCACGGTGAGGCCCTGCGGGACTTCACCGGCGACGCCGCGGTCGTGCGGGACGAGAACGCCGTACCGTCGCCGCAGCCACCGGACGGCGCCTTCACCATCGGCTGAGCCCGCGCGACCGAGGGACGCGCGACCGAGGGACGCGCGACCGAGGGACGCGGCCGTCCGCGGCGACGGTCGGACGGCCGGCGGGTGTCGGTCGGAGCCGGCCGACGGGCGGTCAGTCGGAGGTGGGCGTGCCGTGCAGACGCACGCTGCTGAGGATCTTCATGACGGTCTCCTTGGACACCGCGCCCTCCACCCCCGTGGGGCCGTAGAAGCTGAAGGCCACGAAGTCACCTGCGGAGTTCTTGAAGCCGAAGCTGACCGCCTGGCCGTCGGTCGCGCACTTGCCCTTGTTCGGATTGTCCTTCGAACTGGCCCAGGCGATGCTGCCCTGCACGCCGGACGTGGTGGTGTACGGCTCCGCCTCGTCGGGGAGCTGCAGGCTCTTCTTGTCGGGCTTGGTGAAGGCGCCGTAGACCCACCATCCGGCCGTGTTGATCGCGACCTCGTCGGTGTTCTTCGCGCCGCGGCCGCCCTTGACGCCCGTCGTCCCCAGTGAGGTGTCGTCCGTGTAGCCGTCCTTGTCGTCGTCGGAGGTGCACCACTTCGACTTGTACTGGGCGGCGCCGCCCATCACCTGCAGCGGCTTGCCGTCCTCATCCTCCACGTAGATGCTGATGCCGGGAGACAGCACCTCCCAGTCCTGCGGCACGTCGTAGGCCACGCCCCACTTGGGGTTGACGACGACCTTCCAGCCGGAGATCTCCGGCTCGAGGGTCTCGGTGCCGCGCGGGTTGTCCTCGGAGTCCGTCGCGGACGGGCTCGCCTGCACCGTCGGAGAAGCGGACCCGCCGCCCTTGGCGTCGTCGGACGTCCCGCCGCCCAGGACCAGGAATCCGGTGACACCGGCGGCCACCACGACGGCGGCGGCCGCGACGATCGCCACGAGCTTGGTGCGGTTGCGGCCGGCACCGCCCGAGCCGGATCCGCCGGGCCCCGGCTGCGGCGTGGCCGCGGGCACGGCACCGCCCCAGGGCTGCTGCTGGGCGTAGGGGCCGGTCTGCTGGTAGCCCGGCTGCTGGTACGGATTGGGCTGCTGGTACCCCGGCTGCTGGTAGGGGTTCGGCTGCTGGTACGGGTTGTTCTGCTGGGTCCCCCCGGCGCCGGGAGGCTGCTGGTACGGGTTGTTCTGCGGGTTCTGCTCGCCCCCGGGCGGCTGCTGATACGGGTTGTTCTGCTGATCGCCCCCGCCCCCGGGCGGCTGCTGATACGGGTTGTTCTGCTGATCGCCCCCGCCCCCGGGCGGCCGCTGGTACGGGTTGCTCTGCGGGTTCCCCCCGCCGCCGGGAGGCTGCTGGTACGGGTTGTTCTGCGGGTTCTGCTCGCCCCCGGGCGGCTGCTGTCCTGGCCACATGGGCAGCAACACTAGAAGGCCAGGGACACGATTCGGTCACCGGGCATGGACAGGGCGGTAGCGGACGGTGTCCGGGCCGGTCCCGCGGTGAGCGTGACACGCAGTCCGGTGCGGCTGAACCGGTAGGCTTTTCGGAGCGTCTTTCACGACGCCCAGGCATGGCACGGACGCGAAACGGGGAGGAACCGGCGGTGCACGTCCAGGAATGGCTCGACACGGTGCCACCGGGTGCCGTCTACGCCGTGGTGGCCCTGGTGATCGGCTTGGAGAGCCTGGGCATCCCGCTGCCGGGCGAGATCGTTCTGGTGTCGGCCGCCCTGATGTCCTCCCAGCACGCCCACATCAACCCGGTCGTGCTGGGCGTCTGCGCCACCGTCGGCGCGGTGGTGGGCGACTCCATCGGCTACGCCATCGGCCGCAAGGGCGGCAGACCGCTGCTCGCCTGGCTGGGCAAGAAGTTCCCCAAGC
Organism: Streptomyces thermoviolaceus; assembly: GCF_045209695.1. Taxonomy (NCBI): domain Bacteria; kingdom Bacillati; phylum Actinomycetota; class Actinomycetes; order Kitasatosporales; family Streptomycetaceae; genus Streptomyces; species Streptomyces thermoviolaceus. Next base: position 5,303,920 of record NZ_CP109280.1, read on the forward strand.
ACTTCAGCGAGGGGCATGTGGCCACCGCCGAGCGGTCCTTCGAGAAGTGGGGCATGTGGGCGGTGTTCTTCGGCCGCTTCGTCGCTCTGCTGCGCATCTTCGCCGGCCCGCTCGCCGGCGTGCTGCACATGCCGTACTGGAAGTTCCTCATCGCCAACCTGCTCGGCGGCGTGTGCTGGGCCGGCGGCACCACGGCCGTCATCTACTACGTCGGGGTCGTCGCCGAGGCCTGGCTGAAGAAGTTCTCCTACCTGGGCCTGGTGGCGGCCGTGCTCATCGGCCTGGTGTCGATGCTGGTGGTCAAGCGGCGCGCGAAGAAGGCGCAGGCCGCGCACCAGAAGGCGGAGGAGGCCGAGCCGGTCGCCGCCGGCGAGTGACCGCCGGCGGACGCCGTCGGCCGTGGCCCGGCCGCGGCCGGCGACCTAGGCGAACACGTCCCGGTGCGCCATGGCCAGCTCCGCGTACATGGTGCCGTTGAGCGTGATCCCCTCGCGCTCCTCCTGCGTCAGCTCCCGCCGGACCTTCGCGGGCACCCCCGCGACCAGCGACCCCGGCGGCACCCGCATCCCCTGCGGCACCAGCGCCTGCGCGGCCACCAGGGAGCCGGTGCCGATCACCGCGCCGTTCAGCACGGTCGCACCCATGCCGATCAGGCAGTCGTCCTCCACGGTCGCACCGTGCACCACCGCGTTGTGACCGATGGAGACACGCTCGCCGACCTCGACCGGGAACCCGGGGTCGGCGTGCAGGGTGCAGTTGTCCTGGACGTTGCTGTGCGCGCCGACGGCGATCCGCTCCACATCGCCCCGCAGCACCGCGCCGTACCACACGCTCGCCCCCGCGCCGAGCACCACGTCACCGATCACCGTGGCCGTCGGCGCGACGAACGCCTGCTCGTCCACGCGCGGCCACCGGCCGCCGATGCCGATGATCAGCTCTTCCTGCGCCATCCGTACCGCCTTCCCGAGTCCGCCGGCGGTCCCGCCGTCCGGACCGCCCCACCGGAACCGTACGCCATCGGGTGGGGCGAAGATCACAGGTGCCCGCCGCCCGGACGCCCGTTCGGGCTGAGTACAGTCTGCGGGTGCCCACGCGCAAGAACACGTTCTCGTCCTGGCGGCGCCGCCTCGCCCAGCGCGCCGTCCATGCGGCCTGGTCCTGGGTGCAGCGCACGGGCTCCGTCACGGCCGAGCATCCCGGGCGGTTCCGTTTCGGCGCGATAGGAACAGGTACCAGACTCGCCTTCCCGCTCGGCACGGTCTTCGGCGAGCCGTGGATCCACCTCGGCGCCCACTGCATCATCGGCGAACAGGTCACCCTGACCGCCGGTCTCATGCCCGACCTCGACCTCGGCCCGGACCCGATCCTGCGCATCGGCGACGGGGTCGTGCTCGGCCGCGGCAGCCATGTCGTCGCCGACACGTCGGTCACCATCGGCAGCGACTGCTACTTCGGTCCGTACGTGTACGTCACGTCGACGAACCACTCCTACGACGACCCGCACCAGCCCATCGGCAAGCAGTGGCCCCGCATGGAGCCGGTCGAGATCGGGCCCGGCTGCTGGATCGGCACCGGCGCGGTGATCCTGCCCGGCGCGCGCATCGGACGGAACGTGGTGGTCGCGGCCGGGTCGGTGGTCCGCGGCGAGGTGCCCGACCATGCCGTCGTGGCCGGGGCACCCGCCCGCGTCGTCCGCCGTTGGACACCGGACGAGGGCTGGCAGCCGCCCCTGCGCACCCCGCCACCGGTGCCGATACCGGACGGAGTCACCTCCGAGCAGCTGATCGCCCTGGGCGAGCTGGACGAGGAGGCCGCCGCCCGGCTCGCCGCGCTCGGCGAGGCCCAGCAGAGCAGGGGCGCACGGCGTTGAGCCCCGGGAGAGCCAGGGCGCACGGTCCCGAGGCTGCGTCCCGCCGGGGTGCCGGGCCGGAGGCGCGCGGTGCGGGTGGACACGCGCGGTACGGGGCAGCCCGGTCACCGCGGGCGGGCTCCGGGCACCCGGGCACCCCTCGGCCCCGGGCCGCCCTCTCGGTCCCCGGGACGCCCCTCGGCCTGCCGCCGGGCCGCTGCTAGCGTGCCGTCATGCGCGCACCCATCGGCACCTTCGACCGGGCGACCCCCGCTCCGGACTGCCTCGGCCAACTGATCGGTCCCGTCGCCGACGCCGTACGCACCTGGCGCGGCGGCGTCCCCGCCGGACAGATCCTGTACGTGGACACCGAACCGGACTGGGCCGACACCGCCGTCTTCGTCGAGCACTACGGCCGCGACCTGCTGGACACGTCCGCGAACTGCGTGGTGGTGGCGGGCAAGCGGGCCGGCGAGACCCGGCTGGCCGCCTGCCTGGCCCTGTCCACCACCCGTGTCGACGTCAACGGGCTCGTACGCCGGCACCTCGGCGTGCGCAAGGCCTCGTTCGCGCCGAGGGAGGTGGCCACGGGCGAGACCGGCATGGAGTACGGAGGCATCACGCCGATCGGTCTGCCGCATCACTGGCCGATCCTGGTCGACGCCGCGGTCGTCGAGCTGCCGTACGTCCTGGTGGGCAGCGGCCGCCGCCGCGGCAAGCTGCTCGTGCCGGGCAAGGCCTTCGCCGAGCTGCCCGGCGCCGAGGTGCTGGAAGGGCTCGGCATCTGACCGCGCCGGCGCCCGGCCCGCACACGGGACACGGGCGCCGGCGTACCCGCCCTCGGCAGGAACGGTTCCTCAGTAGCTCGCCGCGCCGAGATACCGCTCGGCGAAGGCGGACGCGGCGGCCCGCGAGGCGAACAGCCGGCGCAGACGGGCCAGGGAGGTGCCCGCACGGTACGGGTCGTCCGAGGACGCGCCGTGGTAGACGTCGGACAGCCAGTGCGAGAACTCCTGGTAGTCCCACACCCGCCGCAGACTCGCCTCCGAGTAGCCCGCCAGGCCGCTGTCGTCGTCCTTGGTGAGACGGGCGGTGAGCGCGTCGCCGAGCAGGAAGGCGTCGTGCAGGGCCAGGTTCATGCCCTTGGCCGCGATCGGTGCGGTGAGGTGGCCGGCGTCACCGGCCAGGAAGAGACGGCCGGCCGCCATCGGCTCCACCACGTAGTCGTGCATGCCGAGGACCCGCTTCTCCAGCAGCCTGCCCTCCCGCAGCGGCGGCACGTCCGCCGCCGCGAGCCGTTCCCGCAGCTCGGCCCAGACCCGTTCGTGGGTCCAGGCCTCGGGGGCGTCGCCGGGCGGGCACTGCAGGTAGAACCGGGTGACCTCGGGACTGCGGGGCATCTGCCCGGCGAAGCCCCGCGGGTGGACACCGAACAGGACGCAGTCGGTGGACGGCGGGGTCTCGGCGAGCAGCGCCAGCCAGCCGACGCCGTGGTCGTACCGGGCGATCCGGGCGAGCCCGGCATCCGTCAGCGCCGCCCGGCTCACGCCGCGCGCCCCGTCGCACCCGGCGATGAAGTCGCAGTACACCTGCCGGCGCCGACCCGTCTCCGGGCAGACGTAGGACACCGACGGCCGGTCGGTGCCGATGCCGTGCAGGGCGACGTCCCGGACCTGGAAGCGGATGGCGCCGCCCCGGACGTCGGCGTACTCGTGCACCAGGGCCTTCACCAACCGCGGCTGCGGACAGACGACATGGTGGTACCCCGTCAGCTCGGCGTAGTCCAGGCGGCGGGCCTCGCCTTCGAAGCGGAACTCGCAGGCGGTGTGCCGTTCGGCGTGCCGCAGCAGCTCCACCGCCAGGCCGCGCTGCATCAGCCCGCGGGCGGCCGGTTCCTCCAGGACCCCGGCGCGCGGCCGCTCCTCGATGAACTGCCGGGACTCGGTCTCCAGGACCAGGCAGTCGATGGAGGCGGCACGCAGGATGCCGGCGATGGTGAGTCCTGCGGGACCGGCGCCGAGGACGACGACCGGGACGTGTTCGGGACGGCACGACGTGTCCGGGTGATGTGAATCATGTATCACCCGCGCATTATGACGGTGTACGGACAGCACCCTGGTCCGGGTCCGCCTCCGCCCTCTTCGCTCGGGCCCGCCTGCGCCGTCGCGCCCGCTGCCCGGTCACGCGCCTGCGGCCGTCCCTCCGGCCCGCTGCCGCCGGCCTGCGTCCCCAGGGCCTCTATCCCAGACGGGGGATCTCGATCGCCGGGCAGCGGTCCATCACCATGTCCAACTCCGCGGCCCGCGTCCGCGCGTAGGCGTCCTCGTCGACGACCCCGAGCTGGAACCACACCGCCTTCGCGCCCTTGGCGACCGCCTCGTCGGCCACCGCACCGGCCAGAGCGCTGTTGACGAACACGTCCACCACGTCCACGTCGAACGGGATGTCCGCGAGCGAGGCGTACCCCTGCTCGCCGTGCACGGTCTCCGCCTTCGGGTGTACCGGGACGATGCGCTTGCCGAACTGCTGCAGCACCTGCGCCACCCTGTAGGCGGCGCGGTCGCGGTTGTTCGACAGGCCCACCACGGCCCACGTGTCACCGGTCTCGGTCAGGATCTTCCGGATCGTCGCCTCGTCGCCGTACCCCACTGCTCCGGTCTCCTTCAGCCTCCCGACGCGCGCGCCCGTCGCGGCCGCCCGCGGCGCCCCGAAAGGGGTGCGTCCACTCAACAGCGCGCCCGCGCCGCCCATTCCCCGCGCTGCCCGTTCCCCGGGCCGCGCCGCCCGCGCGGTGCGCATAGGCTGGCCGGATGCAGGACGAGTACCGCACCGTCGCCCGCGCGGGCACGCACGAGATCGAGATCAACCGCTCGCGCTTCCTGTGCTCCCTCGCGCCCGCGGCCACCGAGCAGGAGGCACAGGACTTCATCGCCGCGGTCCGCACGGAGCACGCCACCGCCACCCACAACTGCTGGGCCTACGTCATCGGTGCCGACGCCGGCATCCAGAAGGCCAGCGACGACGGCGAACCGGGCGGCACCGCCGGCGTGCCCATGCTCCAGATGCTGCTGCGCCGCGAGATGCGCTACGTGGTGGCCGTCGTCACCCGCTACTTCGGCGGCGTCAAGCTCGGCGCCGGCGGCCTCATCCGGGCCTACGGCGGCGCGGTCGGCGAAACCCTGGACGTGCTCGGCACCCGCACCCTCCGACGCTTCCGGCTGGCCACGGTGACCGTGGACCACCAGCGGGCCGGCAAGGTCCAGAACGACCTGCGGGCCACCGGTCGCGTGGTGCGCGACGTGCGCTACGGCGAGGCGGTCACCCTGGAGATCGGCCTGCCGGACGCCGAGATCGACGCCTTCCGGGCCTGGCTGGCCGACATCACCGCGGGCACCGCGGGCTTCGAACTGGGCGGGGAGATGTACGGGGACGCGTGAACGGCGCGCTTCGGGCCGGCCCTGGCGACGGTGCTGTGGCCGGCCGCGCCGGACACGCGCGTCGGCAGGGCAGTGACCTGGCAGTGGGGACACCTCCGCGGAGGGGATCTCGTCCGCTGCGCTGCCCTGCTCGGCAGGCTGCCGCAACGGGTGAACGAATGCGGGTGCGCAGGCCTTTGCCCGGCAGGTGATCGTCACCGTCACCGTCGACCGGTGGTGAACGCCGGGCTGCTCACCGACTCCCCGCGCGGCTCGACCCTCTGCGTTCGAAGAGCGTGCTGTTGGCACCGCTGGTGACTACGGGAGAACCGTCCGGTGCGACGGCCACGAGGATGGGCGGTGCTGGTCGAAGGGCGCCAATGTGACTCCCCCCAGTGGTCGAACTCCCCAGAGGCACCGTGTTGTCGCGGCTGCCGGTGACGGCAATGGGTCGGCTGTCGAGGGCCGTGCATGCCATCGCCTCACCCGGCCGGTGCGGCCGGCCAACGTGTCCGGCGACCACAACTCATCATCAACCAGCCAGGGTTGGGCATCACGCTTCCTCACACACACGCACCCGAGTCGCACAGCCGGAAGACACACACCCACCGGATTCTGACAACAGATCCATGGAGGTGACGTTGTTCACACAGAGGTCGGACCGGGACGGTCCGTCACAGTTCTGATCAGACGCCACCGACCCAAGTGCTACAGACAGTCCCGGCGCACGGGCGGCAGCTGCACGCCGCGGCCGCCCGAGGGAGCGGCCGCCCCCGCTGTCGGCCCCGGCCGATAGTCTTCGAGGACCATGAGGCTGCTGCACACTTCCGACTGGCATCTGGGCCGGGCGTTCCACCGCGTGAACATGCTCGGCGCCCAGGCCGGCTTCATCGCCCACCTCGTGGCGACCGTGCGGGAACGGGACGTCGACGCGGTGGTCGTGTCGGGAGACGTGTACGACCGGGCGGTGCCCCCGCTGGCCGCCGTCGACCTGTTCGACGACGCCCTGCACCGGCTCGCCGACCTCGGCGTGCCCACGGTGATGATCTCGGGCAACCACGACTCGGCGCGTCGGCTCGGTGTCGGCGCGGGGCTCATCGACCGTGCCGGCATACATCTGCGGACCGATCCGGCCGGCTGCGGCACCCCGGTGGTACTGCGCGACGCCTTCGGCGACGTCGCCTTCTACGGGCTTCCCTACCTCGAACCCGCGCTGGTCAAGGACGAGTTCGGGGTGGACCGGGCCGGCCACGAGGCGGTGCTGACGGCCGCCATGGACCGGGTCCGCGCCGATCTCGCCGGCCGCGCGCCCGGCACCCGCTCCGTCGTCCTCGCGCACGCCTTCGTCACCGGCGGCGAGCCCAGCGACAGTGAACGCGACATCACGGTCGGTGGTGTCGCCTCCGTCCCCGCGGGTGTCTTCGACGGCGTCGACTACGTCGCGCTGGGGCACCTGCACGGCTGCCAGACCATCACCGAGCGGGTGCGCTACTCCGGCTCCCCGCTGCCGTACTCCTTCTCGGAGGCCGGCCACCGCAAGAGCATGTGGCTGGTCGACCTGGACGCCGACGGACAGGTCACCGCCGAGCGGATCGACTGCCCGGTGCCGCGCCCGCTGGCCCGGATCCGCGGCACCCTGGAGGAGCTGCTCGCCGATCCCGCGCTCGCCCGGCACGAGGCGTCGTGGGTGGAGGCCACGCTCACCGACGCGATCCGGCCCGTCGAGCCCATGGCCCGGCTCGCCGAACGCTTCCCGCACATCCTCAGCCTGGTCTTCGCCCCGGAACGCGCCCCCGGCGACCCGGTCCTCACCTACGCCCGCCGGCTCGCCGGCCGCAGCGACCAGCAGATCGCGGAGGACTTCGTGGCCCACGTCCGCGGCGCCGGCCCGGACGCCTACGAGCGGGACGTCCTGCGCGAGGCCTTCGACGCCGTCCGCGCGGACGCCGCGGAACGAGAGGCGGTGGTCCGGTGAGCACGGCGGAGGACACCTCGATGCGCGGGGACGATGCGCGCGGCACACGTGCGCACACCCGCCCGGCTGGCGGGCGGCGCGTGCCCGGCGGTGACGGTCGGAGGCGGACCGCATGAGGCTGCACCGGCTCGACATCACCGCCTTCGGCCCCTTCGCCGGCACCGAGAGCATCGACTTCGACGCGCTCTCCGCGGCCGGGCTGTTCCTGCTGCACGGGCCGACCGGCGCCGGCAAGACCTCCGTGCTGGACGCCGTCTGCTACGCCCTGTACGGCTCGGTGCCCGGCGCCCGGCAGAGCGGGCAGGGCATGACCCTGCGCAGCGACCACGCCGCCGCCACCACCCGCACCCAGGTCACCCTCGACCTCACCGTCGCCGGACGCCGCCTGGAGATCACCCGGCAGCCGCCCTGGGAACGTCCCAAACGCCGCGGCACCGGCACGACCGTGGACAAAGCACAGACCTGGCTGCGCGAGTGGGACGCCGGCACCGGCACCTGGAAGGACCTCAGCCGCTCCCACCAGGAGATCGGCGAGGAGATCACCCGGCTGATCGGCATGAACCGGGAGCAGTTCTGCCAGGTCGTGCTGCTGCCGCAGGGCGACTTCGCCCGCTTTTTGCGTGCCGACGCCGAGGCCCGCGGCAAACTGCTCGGCCGGCTGTTCGACACCCAGCGCTTCGCCGACGTCGAGAAACGCCTCGCCGAGCGCCGCCGCGCCACCGAAACCCAGGTGCGCGAGGGCGACGCCGCCCTGCTCGCCGACGCCCACCGGATGCAGCAGGAGGCCGGGGACGCCCTGCCCCTGCCGGACCTCACCCCCGGCGAGCCCGGGCTGGCCGAGACCGTGCTCGGTGCCGCGGCCGTCGCCCGCAGCACCGCACGCGAGCAGCTGACGATCGCCGAGCTGCGGCTCACGGCCGCCGAGACCGCCCAGCGGGCCGCCGAGAACGCCCTGGCCGAGGTGCGGGAACGGGACCGGCTGCAGCGCCGCTTCGCCGAGGCCCGCGCACGCGCCGCACGCCTTCAGGAACGGGCCGGGGCCCACCGCGAAGCGGTCGAGCGCATGGAACGCGGCCGCAAGGCCCAGACCGTGGCCCCGGCGCTTCAGCTGCGGCAGGCCGCCGACGCCGAGCACCGGCGGGCCGCCGCCGCCGAGGCCCGCGCCCGCGCCCGGCTCCCGCGCGAGCACGCCGAGGACGGCGCGGCCGGACTCGCCGCCGCCGCGCGCCGCGCCACCGAGGAACTGGGCGGCCTGGAGTCCGCGCGCCGCACCGAACACCGCCTCGCCGCCCTCGTCGCCGAACGCGCCGACGCCGACCGTCAGGAACGCGCCGACGAGGACGCCCTGCGCGAGGCCGAGGCCTGGCTCGACGGATGGGAGACGACCCGCACCGCGCTGCAGCGCCGCATCGACACCGCCCAGGAGGCCGCCGCGCAGGCCGAACAGCTCGCCGTGCGGTACGACACCGCCCGGACGCGCCTGGAGGCGGCCCGGACCCGGGAGCGCCTGGCCGAGGAAGCCGACGAGGCACGGCAGCGGGCCCTCGCCGCGGCCGAGCAGGCCACCCGCGCCAAGGACCACTGGCTGCGACTGAAGGAACAGCGCCTGAACGGCATCGCCGCCGAACTGGCCGCTCACCTCACCGACGGCGAACCCTGCGCCGTGTGCGGCGCCACCGAACACCCCGCACCGGCCCGCAGGACCGCCGGACACGTCGACCGCGAGGCCGAGGAACAGGCGCTGGCCGCCTACCAGGACGCCGAGGAACGGCGCGCCGCAGCCGAACGCCGCCTGGGCGAGCTGCGCGCCGCTCTGGCCGCCGCCGGCGCCGAGGCCGGCGACACCCCCGCCGCGGAACTCGCCGACGCCGCCGAGGACCTCCGGCAGCAGCTCGCCTCCGCCCGCGACACCGCCTCCGGTCTGCACGCCGCCCAGGAGGAGCTGCGCCGCGCCGAACAGGAACGCGAACGGCGCCTCGCCGACCGACAGCAGGCCGAGCTCCGGGCCACCGCCCGGCTCACCCGCCGCGAGGAACTGGAACGGCAACGGGCCGCCCTGGAAGCCGAACTGGCCCAGGCCCGGGGCGACGCGCCGAGCGTCGCCGCGCGCGCCGCACAGCTGGAACGGCAGGCGGCCCTGCTCACCGAGGCCGCCGAGGCCGTGCGCGCCGCCGCGGAGAGCGCCGAACGGCTCAAGGAGGCCGACGGACGACTCGCCGAGGCCGCCTTCACGGCCGGGTTCGACACCCCCGAGGCCGCCGCCGCGGCCCTCCTCGACGACGCCACCCACCGGGAACTGCAGCACCGTCTGGACGCCTGGCAGCGCGAGGAGGCCGCCGTGCGCGCGGTGCTCGCCGAGGCCGACACCGCGGCCGCCGCCGCACAGCCGCCCGCCGACGTCGCCGCCGCCGAGGCCGCCGCGGCCGAGGCCGGCCGCCTGCTGCGCCAGGCCGTCTCCGCACGGGACGCCGCCGCCCGCCGCTGCGCCGAACTCGACCGGCTCTCCGCCCGCGCCGCCCGCTCCGCGGCCCGCCTGGCACCGCTGCGGCACGAGTACGACCGCGTGTCCCGCCTCGCCGCCCTCACCGCGGGCACCTCCGCCGAGAACGAACGCCGGATGCGCCTGGAGTCCTACGTCCTGGCCGCCCGACTGGAACAGGTCGCGGCCGCCGCCTCCGTACGCCTGCAGCGCATGTCGTCCGGCCGCTACACCCTGGTCCACTCCGACGACCGCACCGGACGCGGCCGCAGCGGCCTCGGTCTGCACGTGGTGGACGCCTGGACCGGCCGGCAGCGGGACACGGCCACCCTGTCGGGCGGCGAGACGTTCTTCGCCTCCCTCGCCCTCGCCCTCGGCCTCGCCGACGTGGTCACCGAGGAGGCGGGCGGGGTGCGCCTGGACACCCTCTTCATCGACGAGGGGTTCGGCAGCCTCGACGAGCAGACCCTCGACGAGGTCCTGGACGTGCTGGACTCCCTGCGGGAACGCGACCGCAGCGTCGGCATCGTCAGCCACGTCCCCGATCTGCGGCGGCGCATCCACGCCCGCCTGGAGGTCGTCAAGGACCGCACGGGGTCGTCGCTGCGGCAGCACGGGGCGGCCTGAACGGGACCGGACGCCGGACGGGGCAGAGGACCGGCCCCGCCGGGACGGGAACGGAGCGGGGACGGGACCAAGGCGTGCCAGGCCGGGAACGGACCGGGGGACGACCGGTCGCCGGCCGCCCCCCGCAGCACACCCCGGCCGGGCGTCAGAGCTGCGACAGCTCGTCCACCAGGTCGTCCAGGCCCAAAGACCCCAGGGAGAGGGCCGCCATGTGCCAGGCCTTCGCGTCGAAGGCGTCGCCGTGGCGCTTCCGGGCGTTCTCCCGGCCCGTCAGCCAGGCACGTTCGCCCAGCTTGTAGCCGATCGCCTGGCCCGGCATCGACAGGTACCGCACCAGCTCGCTCTCCACGAAGTCCCGCGGCCGGCTGCTGTGCCGGCCGAAGAACTCCTGCGCCAGCGCGGGAGTCCAGCGCTCACCCGGGTGGAACGGCGAGTGCTCCGGGATCTCCAGCTCCAGGTGCATGCCGATGTCGACGATGACCCGCGCCGCCCGCATCATCTGCGCGTCCAGGTAGCCCAGCCGCCGCTCCGGGTCGGTGAGGAAACCGAGCTCGTCCATCAGCCGCTCCGCGTACAGGGCCCAGCCCTCCGCGTTGGCGCTGACCATGCCCACGGTCGCCTGGTAGCGGGAGAGACTGTCCGCCACGTGCACCCACTGCGCCAGCTGCAGATGGTGGCCGGGGACGCCCTCGTGGTACCAGGTCGACACCAGGTCGTACACCGGGAACCGGGTCTCCCCCATGGTCGGCAGCCAGGTGCGGCCCGGCCGCGAGAAGTCGGCGGACGGCGGCGTGTAGTAGGGGGCGGCGGCCCCGCCGGGCGGCGCGATGTGCGCCTCCACCTTCCGCACCCGCTCGGCGAGATCGAAGTGGGTGCCGTCGAGCGCGTCCATCGCCTCGTCCATCAGCCCCTGGAGCCAGGTGCGCACCTCGTCCACACCCTCGATGTGCGCCCCGTGCTCGTCCAGGTGCTTCAACGCCACCCACGGCGTCTCGGCACCCGGCAGGATCTTCTCCGCCTCCTGCTTCATCTCGCCGAGGATGCGGTGGAACTCCGACCAGCCGTAGGCGTACGCCTCGTCCAGGTCCAGGTCGGTGCCGTTGAAGTAACGGGCGAAGCGGGCGTAGCGCTCACGGCCGACCGTGTCCGGCGCGCCCTCGACCGCCGGCGCGTACACGTCGCGCATCCAGTCGCGCAGGTCGGCCACGGCCGCGGTCGCCGTCCGGGCGGCCTCGTCCAGGTCCGCGCGCAGCGTCTCGGGACCGGCGGAGGCGAAGTCCTCGAACCAGCCGTGTCCCTTCCCGGTGTCCGCCCACTCGGTGAGCTGCTCGATGAAGGTGGCCGTCGGCCGCGGACCGCCGTACAGCTTGCGCTCCAGGCCGAGCGCGAGGGACTCGCGGTAGCCGCGCAGCGCGTCCGGCACGGCACGCAGCCGCTCGACGATCGCCGCCCAGTCCTCCTCGGTGTCGGCGGGGGTGACGGTGAAGACCTCGCGCACCGAGTGGACGGGGCTGTGGATGTTGCTGACCACACGCAGGCCCTCGTCGGCCTCGTGCACGGCGAGTTCGGCGGTCAGCCGCTCGCGCAGCAGGCGCGCGCACCGGCGCTCGACGTCACTGTCCGCGCCGGGCAGGCGCTCGGCCTCGTCCAGCCGGGCCAGGGTGGTCCGTGCCAGCTCGGCCAGTGCCTCCTGACCCTCGGGGGAGGTGTCGGGCAGTTTGCTCGAACTCTCCTTCACCCCCAGGTAGGTGCCGGTGATCGGGTCGAGGGCGATGAGGTCGTCGACGTAGGCGTCGGCGACCTGACGGGGCAGCAGGCTGTTGGTCTGTGACATGCGGACCATCCTCGTACGAGGACACGGCCCACGTCAGCCCCGTAAGGGCGAGGGCGTGCCGCGGGACGACCGAGATCCGATCCTCGCACCCGGGGTCACCGGGCTGCCAGGCCACGGCACCGGGCGGCGGGACAGGGCCGCAGTTCCCTGTCGGCGCGCCGGCCATGTCCGCGTCGGGTCCGCCTACCGACGCGCCGGGAACTCGTCCAGAACCAGTCGCCCAAGATCGGCCGCATCCGCCACCACCCCGGCCAGGCGGGCGGCCGTCGTCGACCCGCCCGGCATGCATGTCATGCGCGCCGACGCCCTGTCAACTCGGAACACTGACGCGGTGTTGACAGCAGTACCGTGGGAGTGTCGACGTCTGAACGGGAGGTCCCGGTATGGCCCACTCGACCCCGTTGGGAGACATTGTCCGCGCCCACCGCCGTACCGCCGGGTGGAGTCAGGAGCGGCTCGCGGAAGAGTCCGGCCTGTCCGTGGGCACGGTGCGGAACATCGAACAACGGGGACACGCCCGCCTGGAGACGTTGAGCAAGGTCGCGGCCGCCTTCGGTCTCACCACCACCGAACTCTTCGCATCGGGAGCGCCGCTTCCGGTGGGTGAGGACAGCCAGAACCGGCAACTGCTCGCCCACTTCCGGCAGGCGCTCATGCCTCCGGTCGGCATCGGGCCGGAGCCCCTGACGGACCCGGGCGAGCCCGAGGCGCTGCCGGTCGTCCGCCGACGGATCGAGGACGCCAATCAGCTCTACTACGCCCATCGGTACGACAGCGCCGCCCGGATGCTCCCGGGGCTGTTGCGCTCCGCGGAGGCTGCGCTGGTGGCGGCCGGGGACGGGGAAGACCGCCAGGAGGCCGTTCTCGTACGCGCCGACGCCCTGTTCCTGGCCGGCAAATACCTCACACAGGTCAGGCAGTACGACCTGGCCTATCAGGCGCACACGGCAAGCATCCGGCTCGGCCGGGAGTCGGGCAACATGCTCACCGCGGCGACCGGTGTCATCGGCTTGTGCTGGTTGCTGCTGCGCCAGGACCGTTTCGACGAGTGCGAGCACCTGGCGGCCACCACCGCAGAGGCCATCGAGCCGAAGCTGTCCACCGCCTCACGCGGGCAGCTCGCGGCGTGGGGAGAGCTGCACCTGCGGGTCGCCGCCGCTGCCATCCGGAACAACAGGCCGGACGAGGCGAAAGAAGCGCGGAGGATGGCGGCCACCGCAGCGGCGGCCATCGGTGTGGAGCACACCGATCACCGCAGCCACTTCGCGTGTTTCGGGCCGGTGACTGCGGAGCTGAAGGTGGTGGAGGACCTGGCTCTCGCCGGGGACCACCGCGCCGTTCTGCGTCGTGCGGACGACGGTCTGCTCTCGCAGAGCGCCATGCGGAAGATCGGCAAGCCGGCCGAGAACGACTACAACCGGCACAGGCTGGATGTGGCGCAGGCGCACGTGAAGCTGGGCTCCACGCAGGACGCCATGGACGAGCTGGTCCGAATCCGCACCACTGCGGGGGAGTGGATCAAGCACCAGCCGATGGCCCGCTACATCATGGAGGACATCCTTCGCACCCGTAAGCGCACCCTGACCAAGGAGATGCGGGAGATGGCGGCCTATCTCGATGCGCACGCGTGACCGACCCGCAGAAGTACCACCCCGCTTGGTAGTTCCGGCAACGTTCACCAGCGATCTACGACGCAACAGGGCGCGCACGGAACGTTGATAAGCGGATTACCAACTGTGATGAACCGCTTGTCAGCAACCAAGGGTGAAACAGCAGACACACTGTGTGGTCAAAGGCTCCTGTCCTGCCGTACCTTCCTGGGCGTCCAAGCGAAGCCAACGGCAGGGAACTGGACCATGCGGAGAACTCCGGGGGAACGTCAACGGCGCCTCGAGCTGGCCGATCTCTCCGTGAGCGCCACGACACAGGTGACCGCATCGACGCGTCGCGGCCACCGCGTGACGGAGGCCGGCCGAGCGGGAGCCGCGAACGGAACGGCCGGCGAGCGACCTGTGACGGTCCCCGCGCAACGGGTGACCGCGCAAGAGCGCGCGCACGCCGTCGCGCACTGGCTTCTGTGCGCCGCCGAGGACGTGGAGGCGGCCCAGCGGCACTGGCGGGAAGGAGGCGCGGCCCTCCTGGCCTGCGGCCGACTCTTCGCCGCGATCCGGCTGCCCGGCCATCTGCTGCGCGCCGCCGCGGGCACGCGGAACCCGGGCGAGCTGGACGCCTACGTCTGGGGAGCCCTGGAGGGCGGCCCGGTGATCGCGGACCCGCATGCCGACCACTACTACGCGCTGACGCCGGCCTCCACCGCCTGGAGCCTGGGCGACAAGGGGCCGGGCGGGGTGGCCGTGCTCGGCCGGGGCTGCTACCTGGGCGTGCCCTCGCCCTTCCCGGAGGTCCCGCAGCTGCGCGCGTACTGGGCCGTGCCCATGGAGAGCGCCGGGGAACTGTGCGACCCGCGCCTGGTGCGCAGGCTGGTCCAGCGCGGTGTGAGCTGCCTGGCCGCCGTGGACGCCAACGCACGGTGAGCGCGCGCACCCAGCCGACCTCCGAACCCGCCGCCCGCCGGCCGCTGCCGTCTCCTCCGAGGAACCCATGACCACGACCAGCCACGCCACTCAGCTGCAGGCCGCCGGAGCGGCCGTCACCGTCCTGTCCGCCGACCCGCGTGTCACCGGCCGGGTCCAGCGCTCCATCGGCCCGTGGTGGACGGCGGTTCGCGTACCGCCGGAGAGCGTCGAGGCGGGCCCGGTCGTCGAAGCCGTGCTCGACACCGACAGCTACGGTGACACGGCTCTCGCGGTGACCCGGTCGCCGCACCGGAGCACCACGTACGCCGGAACCCGCATCCTCGTGGCCGACAGCAGCCCGGACGGTGTCGTCCTCGCGGTGTCGCCGGGCGACAGGCTCGCCTACCGGTCCGAGCCGGCCTCGGGGCACCTGACCGTCGTCGGCTGCGAGGTCGAAACGGTCGCCACGGCGACCGCGCGCATGGCCCGCGAGGCCATGCGCGGAGTGCTGCTGCGGGACGGCTGGGCCGTGCTGCACGCATCCGCCGTCGCCCTGGACGGCCGGGTCGTCCTCGCCCTCGGGGAGAAGGGCGCGGGCAGGACGACCACGGCGCTCACGCTCGCCGCACGGCACGGCTGGGAGCTGCTGGCCGACGACCGCGTCTTCGTCCGGCCGGACAGCACCGGCGGAGTGACCGTCCTGCCGTGGCCGTCGACGGCCGCGCTCGGGCTCGGCCTGCTCGACGCCCTCGGCTGGGCCGAAACCGCCCGGGAACGGCTCAAGGACGGCGAGGCTGTGCACCCCACGCAGCACCGGCGGGTGACGGACGCGCTGATCACCGGCGACTTCACCCCACTGCGGCAGAAGGGCAAGGAGCTGAAGGCGCAGGTCTACCCCGACCAGTTCCCCCGGTGGTTCGGCGTCCCGCTCGCCACCGGCGGCAAGGCCGCCGCTCTCGTCTTCCCCCGCATCGATCCCGACGCCACCCCGGCCGTGACCGATGTCGGCCGCGAACTGAGCGACCTCGACTTCCTGAGCGGCCCCACCGAAAACCGCTCCCCGGACATCTTCCGCCTCGCCCGCGTCGACGGCGGCGGCACCGCCGAGGCCCGCCGGGTGGTCGTGCGCCGCCTGTCCGCGCTGCCGCACCACGCGGTGACCCTCGGCCACGACATCACGGCCAACGCCGCCTTTCTCGCGTGGCTTCTGCACCAGTCGGCGTCCTGACCCGGGCATCGCCCACCGTGTCGGCCGTCACGGCAAGTGCAGGGACGGCTGGGAGTGCTTCTTCCGCGCCGTGGTCCTTCCACGCCGTGGTCCCCGACGCCGTCGCTGACGGTTCCGGGCTGTCCGACTCGACGCCGTCGCGGCGCCCGAGCAGGAGGGGGCCGCCGCTGCGGGTGCACGGCGATCCGCTTCCGGTGAACGTCGTCTTCCCGGACGGGACGCTCTCGGGCGTGATCGCCGATTTCGATGACATGTCCGCCGGTGATCCGGTATGCGGCCTCGCCGCCGCATGGCTCGTCCTGCTCGCCGGCGCCGCCTCACGCTTCTTCGACGTCCATGCGCGAGCGGACGCGGCCACGATCCGGCGTGCCCGCGGGCCGGCCGTCCTGGAGAGCCTGATTCTCGTTCCGCAGCCGCACGTTGATGCCGCAAGGCGGGTGCGCCGGCGCCTGAACCGCGTTGCCGCACCCGCCTCCTCCAGCCCTGTCGGCCCGGCGCCCCAGCGCCGCGCGGTACATCCCGTCAGTCGTGCGACGTCGGCTCGCCGGACTCCTCCGCCGTGCCCTCGGACGGCAGCCACGCCGGTACGGGCGGCTCGTCGAGGCGGGCGGTGATCACCAGGGTGCCGCCCTCGACCTGGTAGTCCAGCGGCAGACCCAGCCCGCGCATGGCGGCGACCATGGCGGTGTTCGACGCCTGGGTCACGGCGTACACGGTGGCGCAGCCCGCCTCGGCGGCCATCGCCACCAGGCGGCCGAGCAGTTCGGAGCCTATGCCGCGGCCCTGCCACTCGTCCTCGACGAGCAGCGCGACCTCCGTCTCGTCGCCGTCCCACAGCAGATGGCCCAGGCCGACGATCCGCCCGGAGTCCGTGCACGCGGCGAGGGTCCGGCCGAAGCGCGGGCTGAGCAGGTGGTCGAGGTAGCGGTCGGCGTCGCGGACGGGACCGTGGTAGCGCATGGAGAGGGTCCGGGCCGAGCACCGCTGGTGCATCTCCCGGGCCGCCTCCAGGTCACGGGTGTCGGCCCTGCGCACGGTGACCGAAGAACCCTCGGGCAGGGTCAGCATCTCCCGGCCGCGCGGCAGGCGCGGGCCGAGCCGGGCGTCCAGGTCCACCAGCGCACGGGCGCGCGCGAACTCGGTGGGCGTGAACGGCAGATACGGCCGCTCCACGCTGATCACCCCGCCGTCCGGCTGCCGCAGGCGCAGCACGGTCCCCTCCAGCGACCCCTCTGCGGGCGCCTTGTGGGCCGGCAGCGAACGGATGGTGCACCGGCCCAGCAACTGACGCAGCGCCAGCGGAAGTTCGGCCGGGTCGAGAGCGGTGCGGGCGGCCAGGTTCAGCACGCGGGTGGGCGCGTCCACCAGGTCGTGGACGTCGGCCCGCTCGATCCAGGTGTCGGTGCCACCGGCCAGCGCGACCGCCTCGGTGAGCTGCGCGGCCTCGATGCCGGACGGGGCCCGCAGCAGGAACTCGTCCACCGTTCCCTCGGCCAGCGGGTGCGTCTGCAGACTGAGGATGTCGGCCTGCCGGGCGGCCAGTGCCGTGCACAGCGCGGCCAGGGAGCCTGGCTGGTCCTGCACCGTCGTCCGCATCCGCCACAGGGTGTGCGCGGTCACTTCCTCCTCGCGGCCCTCGGGCGCCTCCCGGCTCCCCGCCGGCGCGGCGGTGCGGGGCCCGGCCTGCCGGAGGCCGACGGCAGGCCGGGCGCCGGTATCCGCCGCAGGAGGTGCGTGGCCGTGGCGCCGTGCCCACCAGGTGTGGAAGGCGGCCGTGGCGATCAGGACCACTGCGGAGACCAGCAGCAGGGCCGGGCCGTCGGGGCCGTGCCCGATCAGGTTGGCCACCCCGTCCGCGACGGCGACGGCCGTGAACAGTGCGGCCAGCTCGACCAGGTCCCGCCGCCAGTGGTGGACCGGTCGGCCGTGCTTCCTCCGCGTCACGTCGGACAAGTCATGCGTCATGCTGCCACTGTGGACGCACCGTGTTGCCCGGTCGCGAACGCCCTGTGACGTGTGGGTAAAGGCAGGTTGGGAGAAAAAGCCCGCTGTGTGGTGGAGTATCCGTGCCCGCGTGCTTCGTGCCGTTGTGCGGCGCGTGTCTCGCCGGGGCGGACATCACGGCGCCTTCCCGGCGCCTTCACCGTGCGTGTGCGTCCCGGGCCCGGCGCCGGTGCCGGTGGGCCATGGTGTCGGCGTGCCGTCGGTGGGCGCGTGACGTGTGCCGCGCGCCGGGGGATGACGCCGGTGCGCGGCACAGTCCAAAGGGTAAGGGAAACACGGCAGTTGATCCGGTACGTGGCCGCCCGGCGCGTCGCCCGTCGCCCGTCGCCCGGCCGCCCCGGCCTGTCGCCCGCGGCCCGGGTGCGCGGAGCCGGCACGGACGCCGGGCCCGGTGTCCGGAGTCAGCCGGTGAAGGCGGCTCCGCGGAAGAGGCCGGAGCCCAGCGGGTCAGCGGCTGCCGTCCAGGATCACCCGGGCCACCAGCGCCGGGTCGTCGTTCATCGGCACGTGTCCGCAGCCGGGCAGCCGCACCAGCCGGGCGCGGGGCAGGATCCGCTTGGCCCGCACACCCTGGCGCGGCAGCAGCAGGCGGTCCTTGCTGCCCCAGGCCACGGTGACCGGGATGCCGGGGACGTCGTCCGTGAACAACACGTCCGAACCCGCGCGCAGGGTCCGCTCGAACCCGGTGGCCCGGGCCAGCGCCAGGGTGTCGGCGACCACCGCCTCCGGTGCACGGCGGCCGGGGTGGGCGTAGACGGTGCTGGTCAGGGCGGCGCGGCCGACGGCCGTACGGGAGAGCCGTTCGACCACCGGCACCGGCATCCGTCGGGCGGCCGCCCGCATCGTCAGCAGCACCGCGAAGGCGTAGCGCTGCTCGGCCCGCGTCCAGAACCCGGCCGGCGACAGTGCCGTGACGGACCGCGCGAGCCCTGTCCGGCCCAGTTCCAGCGCCAGCAGGCCGCCCAGGGAGTTGCCCGCCACATGAGGCCGTTCGATCTTCAGTGCCTCGCACAGGGCGCCCAGCACGGCCGTCGTGGTCGGCAGATCGTGCCGCAGCTCCTCGGGCAGTGCGGGCGAGCCGCCGAAGCCGGGCAGGTCCACGCTGATCACGTCCCGCTCGGCGGCCAGGACGGGGATCACCGGGTCCCAGGCCTGCCGGTGGTGGCCGATGCCGTGCAGCAGGAGCAGCGGCTCGCCGTGGCCCGTGCGCGAGTAGGAGACGCTCACGGTCCGCGGGCCGTGAGCGGAGGGGACCGGGAAGGAGGCGATCGCGGGCATGGGGGCTCCTCGAATCGGTGCATCGCTGACAGAGCGGGTAGACAGCTTGTCAGCAATTGCTACCGACCGGTAGTGCTATACCTGCGCTGACCTGCCCGACCTGCCGGTGCTGTGCGAACAGCGTGTGCAGCACGTACGACACAGGCGGCACGAACCCGCACTCTTCGGGACGATTGGTCTTGACCAAGGCTGAGGGCGGATCTATGGTCGCAGGAAAGTGCAACAACCTTTCAAAAACCCGGGCGCCGAAACACCTGGTCGACAGGGACCGGGGGCGCCCCAACACCGTCGGCCGGTGAACTCCCGGCAGGCGGACTCCGGAGGACTAGGGTGGGGACCACGCAGCTGGAAACGGTGCCGGAGCCGAAGTACTGGCACCTGAAGACCGTGCTCAGTGAGGCACTGGACTCCGACTTCTCGGTCGGTGAGGTCCTTCCGAACGAGCGGGAGCTGGCCGCGCGCTTCGGAGTGGCGCGCGCCACGCTCCGCCAGGCCCTGGAGCAGCTCGAACTGGAGGGGCGGCTGCTGCGCCGCCGCGGGGTGGGCACGACCGTCGCACCGCCGCGGGTGGGTGTGGCCGTGGGCACCGAGCAGCACACCTGGCCGGGCGCTCCCTCGGACGTCTGGGAGCCCGTGGACTGTTTCCTGAAGGTGCCGCCGGCCGCCGTCGCCGACACCCTGGGGACGGACCGCGCCGACGAGGTGCACACCGTCCGCCGGCTGCGCACCAGTGACGGTCAGCCGGTCGCGGCCGAGCTGCTCTACATCCCGGCGTCGTCGGTTCCCGGCCTCACCGCCGTCGACGCACCTTCGGGGGCGGCACGTGCCCGTGCCGTGCTGCGTGAACTGCAACGTCTGGAACTGCAGGGCCGGCAGAGCGCCGTCGAACTGGGCTCCGCCCGCGCGGACGACGCCAGGGAACTCGACCGGCTGCCCGGTGCGCCGGTCCTCGTCGTCACCACCCGCTTCCTGTCCGGCGGGCGGACCGCTGCGCTGGCCGTCGCCACCTACCGCGCGGACACCTGCCGGCTGACCTTCTCGGACTCCGGCGCCGTGGAGATCCACCACGAAGCAGCCGAGCGTCAGGTGTCCTGACCTCGCCGTCGGCGGGGCCTGTCGGCCGCACCGACCGCGGGCCCCCGCCGCACGGGGTGGGCACCGTCGGCCGCTTCACCGATCCGGCCCCCGGACCGGCCGCGGCACACCTGCATCACACCCACGACACACCCACGACCGCGTACGGAGCCCGGGGCCGGCCCGGCTCGGCGACGGACCGTCACCGCGCCCGACGACGGGCCGTCACCGTGCCATCGACCGCGAAGAGCTGCTGCTCCACATGGTCCAGGGCCAGCCGCAGTGCGCCGGTCGCCACGACCGCCTCGCCGAGCGAGGACAGCGCCACCTGCGGCGGACGCAGGCAGCAGCGGGCCAGTTCCCGGCGCAGCGGCTCCAGGACGCCGTCCAGACCGGCCGCCAGGCCGCCGATGACCACCAGCTCCGGGTCCAGGGCGAGCACCAGCGCGGCCACGTCCTGCACCAGCCGCTGCACGAACCGGTCCACCGCGGCCAGAGCCCGCGGGTCGCCCTCGCGGGCCAGCGCGAACACCTCGGTCACCGCCTGCTCGTCCAGCGGATGCAACGGCCGGCCCGTGGTCGACAGCAGCGTCTCGGGGGTCTCCCCCCGGCCGAGCAGATGCAGGGCACCGATCTCCCCGGCCGCCCCGCCGAACCCGCGGTGCAGCCGGCCGCCGATCAGCGAACCCGCCCCGGGGCTCAGCCCGGCCAGGACGAAGACGACGTCGTCGCAGCCGGTCGCGGCGCCCTTCCAGTGCTCGGCGACCGCCGCCACGTTGGCGTCGTTCTCCACCAGCACCGGGCACTTGAAGGAACGGCGCAGCCGCGCACCCAGCCGCAGCCCCGTCCACCCCGGCAGCGCGGTGCTCAGCCGTACGGTGCCGTCCGCCTCCACGATGCCGGGGGTGCCGACGCCGACGGCCCGCAGCGAGCTGCGCGGCACCCCGGCCCGGCGCAGCAGCTCCGCGATCGCGGTGCGCAGCCGCTCCAGCCGTTCGTCGGCCGGGGCCGTCTCCGGCACGTCCCGGTCCTGCGCGCCCAGCACCCGGCCGTCCAGGTCGGACAGCAGCGCCGTGACCCGGCGGGTGCCGATCTCCAGACCCAGCAGATGCCCGGCCTCCGCGCGGAAACGGAACCGGCGGGCGGGCCGCCCCTGTCGCCGGGCCGTGTTCTCCTCGGGTGCCGCCTCGACGACGAGCCCGGCGGCGGCCAGATCCTCCACGACGCCCTCCACCGTGGGCCGGGACAGCCCCGTCACCCGGGCGATCTCCGTGAGCGTCGCGCGGTCCGCCGCACGCAGCGCGTGCAGCACCACGGCGGAGTTGATCCTCCGCAGCAGCGAGGGATCCCCGCCGGTCAGCCGCCCCACCGTCCGTCCTCCCAGCTCGAGCGCGTGTGGGGCGGATCGTACTCGGCGCGGCGCGCGGCGGCGAACGCCGGTCCGGGACGCCGCCGCAGGACCTGACGCACCGCCAACTGTCAGTGCTCACCGCTTTACTGGACCGCATGGACATCGCGCAGGCGCTCACCGTGATCGACCGGCTGTGCTCCGCACCGCTGCCGCGGCAGCACGCCCGGACGGACACCGGCACGGCCGGACCGGGCTGGGCGGTGGCCGAACTGCAGACCAGCGAGGACTCCTGGGAGGACTGCTCACGGCGGCAGCAGGTGCGGGAGCAGTACGAGTGCGACCGGGAGGCGCTGGCGGCCCGGCTGGCCGAACGCTGGGGGCCGCCGCAGACGTTCAGCCTCTACAGCGTCCTGGAACGGACCATGGAGGGGGAGGCGCTCGCCGAGCCGTGGGCCTCGCTGAGCCACCACGTCGTGGACCTCACGGTGTGGCGGCACGAGGAGTCCGGGCGGTGGACGGGCCTGGGGGTCTCCCAGTGGGACGCCGAACTGCCCTTCCAGCTGCTCGCCGTGGTCACCGACCAGGACCCGCCGTGACGTCCAGCCCGGGCGGGGCGGGTCCAGCCCGGGCGGGGCGGCCGCGCGACGGCACCGGCCGCCCCGTGCGCCGCCTTCGCTGTCAGTCGGCCTGTGCGCCGCCTGTGCCGTCGGCCGCAGCCGACCCGTGCCGCCTCTGCTGTCGGTCGGCCTTGCCGCCGGCCGGCCGTGCTGCCCCTGCTCTCAGTCGGCCTGTGCCGCCTCGCGGAGCCGGGCGAACTCCTGCGCCATCGTCTGGGCCGTCCAGTGCGCGTTCAGTCCGCTGGGGTTGGGCAGCACCCACACCCGGGTGCCGCCGATCGTCCGCTGCTGTTCCCCCACCTGCGCCTTCGGCTCACCGAAGGCCGCCCGGTAGGCGGTCACACCGACCACGGCCAGCCACCGGGGCCGCAGCCGTGCCACCTTCTCCACGAGCAGCCGCCCGCCCTCGCGGTACTCCTGCGGCGACAGCTCGTCCGCCCGTGCCGTGGGACGCGCCACGACATTGGTGATGCCCAGCCCGTACGAGGGCAGCTCGTCCTGCTCGGACGGCTTCAGCAGCCTCGGTGTGAACCCGGACAGGTGCAGCACCGGCCAGAACCGGTTGCCCGGCCGCGCGAAGTGGTGCCCCGTCGCGGCCGTCATCAGGCTGGGGTTGATGCCGCAGAACAGCACCCGCAGGTCCTCGCCGACCACGTCCGGCACGCGCCGGGCGCGGGCCGCCTCGAGTTCCTGCGGGGTGAAACGCGTCAGAGGATCGCCCCCGGGACGTAGCCGGCGGCCTCGGGGTGCTGCTCGACGAGCTTCTCGATCCGGGCGACCACCGCGCCGACCTGGTCGGCCGCCGCACCGGTGAAGGACAGCCGGTCGGCCATGAGAGCCTCGAGCCGGTCCCGGTCGAGCGGCAGGCGCTCGTCGGCGGCGAGCTTGTCGAGCAGGTCGTTGCGCTCGGCGCCCTGCTCGCGCATGGCGAGCGCGGTGGCGACGGCGTTCTCCTTGATCGCCTCGTGGGCGACCTCCCGGCCGACCCCGGCCCGCACCGCGCCCATGAGAACCTTCGTGGTGGCCAGGAACGGCAGGTAGCGGTCCAGCTCCCGGGCGATCACGGCGGGGAACGCACCGAACTCGTCGAGGACCGTCAGGAACGTCTCCAGCAGACCGTCCAGGGCGAAGAACGCGTCCGGCAGTGCGACCCGGCGCACCACCGAGCAGGACACGTCGCCCTCGTTCCACTGGTCGCCCGCCAGCTCCCCGGTCATCGACGCGTAACCGCGCAGGATCACCATCAGGCCGTTGACGCGCTCGCAGGAGCGGGTGTTCATCTTGTGCGGCATCGCCGAGGAGCCGACCTGCCCCGGCTTGAAGCCCTCGGTGACCAGCTCGTGCCCGGCCATCAGCCGGATCGTCTTCGCCAGCGACGACGGCGCCGCCGCCAGCTGCACCAAGGTGGTGACGACCTCGTAGTCCAGGGAGCGCGGGTAGACCTGGCCGACGGAGGTGAAGGCCCGCGAGAAGCCCAGGTGCTCGGCGATCCGCCGCTCCAGCTCGGCCAGCTTGCCGGCGTCGCCGCCCAGCAGGTCCAGCATGTCCTGCGCGGTGCCGACCGGGCCCTTGATGCCGCGCAGCGGGTAGCGGCCCAGCAGCGCCTCCAGGCGCTCGTAGGCGACCAGCAGCTCGTCGGCGGCGGTGGCGAACCGCTTGCCCAGGGTGGTGGCCTGCGCGGCGACGTTGTGCGAGCGGCCGGCCATGACCAGCTCGCCGTGCTCGGCGGCCAGCTTGCCGAGGCGGGCCAGGACGGCGACCGTGCGGTCGCGCATCAGCTCCAGCGACAGGCGGATCTGCAGCTGCTCGACGTTCTCCGTCAGGTCGCGGGAGGTCATGCCCTTGTGCACGTGCTCGTGCCCGGCCAGGGCGTTGAACTCCTCGATGCGGGCCTTCACGTCGTGCCGCGTGACCTTCTCGCGCTCGGCGATGGAGGCCAGGTCGACCTGGTCCAGCACCCGCTCGTAGTCGGCGATCGCCTCCTCGGGCACCTCGATGCCGAGATCCTTCTGGGCGCGCAGCACGGCGAGCCAGAGCCGGCGCTCCAGCTTCACCTTGTGCTCGGGCGACCACAGCGTGGCGAGCTGGGCGGAGGCGTAGCGTCCGGCGAGGACGTTCGGGATACGGGGCTTGGCGGGCGCAGAAGTCACGTGTACGGATTCTACTGGCGATTCGTGCAGGCCAGCGCCACGGGGGTGTTCGTCGGAAGCTACGAGAACGCCGTCATGCCGGGCCGGTTCCGGCCGTGTCCGTCGCCGGGGCCGACTCCGGAAGGCAGGGGAGCAGCTCGGGTCGCTTGGGCGGGCGGCCGTCGCCGGAGGAGCGGCCGGTCAGACGCCGGCCTATCCAGGGCAGCAGATGCTCGCGGGTGAAGCGGAGGTCGGAGATCCGGCGGCTGACCCAGCTCGGCGGCGCGGTCGGCGGCAGCGGAGTGCGCCACTCGGGGTCCTCCGGCTCGTAGCCGAGCGCCTGCCACACCGCCTCGGCGACCCGGCGATGGCCCTCGGCGGTCAGGTGCAGCCGGTCCACGGCCCACATCCGGGGGTCGGCCAGCGACGGGGCGCCGTACAGGTCGACGACCACGGCACCGTGCCGGGCGGCGAGGTCGTCGATGCAGGCGTACAGCTGCTCCATGCGCGGCCTGACCCGCTCCAGGACGGGGCCCCGCCGGCCGGGGCTGTGCATCAGCACCAGCTGCTTGCAGGACGGCGCCAGCCGCTCCACCGCCTCCGTCAGCAGGCCCCGCACCCGGCCCATGTCGCACCGGGGTCGCAGTACGTCGTTGAGGCCGCCGACCAGCGTCACCACGTCGGCCCCCATGGCCGCCGCCACGTCGACCTGCTCGTCGAGGATCTGCCCGATCAGCTTGCCGCGCACGGCGAGGTTGGCGTACCGGAAACCGGGCGTGCGGGCGGCCATCCGGGCCGCCAGCAGGTCGGCCCAGCCCCGGTAGGAGCCGTCCGGCAGCTGGTCCGACATGCCCTCGGTGAAGGAGTCGCCGATCGCGACCAGGCTGGTGTGAGCGGGGGACGGGGCGGGGGGTTCGGGGAGCGTCTGCATGGCGGGGAGATCCTATCCCGGCCCGCACCAGCGCATACCAAGCGGTCGGTCCGGTCCCGCCCGGCCGCTTCCGCTCACCGTGCGGCCCGGCCGCCCGTCACACGGGCTGCCCGAACAGCTGCCGCAGCACGTCCTCCATCGTCACCAGACCGGCCAGGCGGCCGTCCGCGCCGAGCACGGCCGCGAGGTGGGTGCGGCTCGCCCGCATCGCGGTGAGGACGTCGTCCAGCGGTGTGCTCTCCCTGACCCGGGCGATGCGGCGCATGTCCTTCAGCCGGAACGGCTCGGTGCGCGGCGAGGCGTCCAGCGCGTCCTTGACGTGCAGATAGCCGATGATGCGCCGGGCCTCGTCGACCACGGGGAACCGGGAGAACCCGGAGTCGGCGGACAGTTTCTCCAGCTGCTCCGGGGTGACACCGAGACGGGCGTAGACGACCCGCTCCAGCGGCAGCACCACGTCCCGCACCGGCCGCCGCCCCAGCACCAGCGCGTCGCTCAGCCGCTCCTGGGCCCGGTCGTCGATGAGACCGGCCTGGCTCGCGTCCTTGACGATGTCCGCCAGCTCGGTGTCCGTGTAGGTCGCCGGAACCTCGTTCCTCGCCTCCACCCGCAGCAGCTTCAGCAGCCCGTTCGCGAACGCGTTCACCGTGAAGATCACCGGCCGCAGGGCACGGGACAGCGCGACCAGCGGCGGGCCGAGCAGCAGAGCGCTGCGCACCGGCTCCGCCAGCGCGACGTTCTTCGGCACCATCTCCCCGAGCAGCATGTGCAGATACGTCGCCAGCGTCAGCGCGATCACGAAGGACACCGCGTGCCCGGCGCCCTCCGGCACGCCCAGGGCGTGGAAGACGGGCTCGAGCAGGTGCGCGATCGCCGGTTCGGCGACCACGCCGAGCACCAGGGTGCACAGGGTGATCCCGAGCTGTGCGGCCGCCAGCAGCGCCGAGACGTGCTCCAGGCCCCACAGCACGCTGCGTGCCCGCCGGTCGCCCGCCTCGGCGTACGGCTCGACCTGGCTGCGGCGCACCGAGATCAGCGCGAACTCGGCGCCCACGAAGAAGGCGTTGACGACCAGGGTCGCCAGACCGATCAGGACCTGCACGACGGTCACGGACCAGCCCCCTTCCCGTCGCCCACCTGCTGCTCGCGCCGCCGCTTGGGGGGCCGGGCGGCCGGCGGGTGGGCGTCGTCGAGCGGGGCGTGCAGCAGCACCCGGGCGGCCCGGTGCCCGGTCGCGTCCACCACGTCCAGCCGCCACCCGGCGACCTGCAGCACGTCCCCGGTCACCGGTATCCGGCCCAGGCGGGTGGCGACCAGGCCGGCGAGGGTCTCGTAGGGGCCCTCGGGGGCCCGCAGTCCCAGCCGGGCCAGCTGGTCCACGCGGGCGGAGCCGTCGGCGGAGTACAGGGCGTGACCGGTGGCGTCGGCGCCGGCCGGGACGATGCCGGGCGTCTCGGGCAGGTCGTGCTCGTCGTGGACCTCCCCGACGACCTCCTCGACGATGTCCTCCAGCGTCGCCACGCCCGCCGTGCCGCCGTACTCGTCGATGACGACCGCCATGGTGCGCCGCCCGCCCAGCCGGTCCAGCAGCCGGTCCACGGTCAGCGACGCCGGCACGAACAGCGGCTCGCGCATGATCTGCGACACGGGCGTGCGGGTGCGCTGCTCGGCGGGCACCGCCAGCACGTCCTTGATGTGGGCGGTGCCCACCACCGCGTCCAGGCTGCCGCGGTAGACGGGGAAGCGGGACAGGCCGGTCGCCCGGGTCGCATTGGCCACGTCCTCGCAGGTGGCCTGCGCGTCCAGGGCCACCACCTGCACGCGCGGGGTCATCACGTTCTCCGCGGTCAGGTCGGCCAGGTTCAGCGTCCGCACGAACAGCTCGGCGGTGTCCGGCTCCAGGGCGCCCTCGCGCGCGGAGTGGCGGGCCAGCGCGGCCAGCTCCTGGGGGCCGCGCGCGGAGGCCAGCTCCTCGGCGGGCTCCACCCCGAGCCGGCGCACCACACGGTTCGCCGTGTTGTTCAGATGGGTGATGAACGGCCGGAAGGCCGCGCTGAACCAGCGCAGCGCGGTGCCCACCCGGCGGGCCATCACCAGCGGGGAGGAGATCGCCCAGTTCTTCGGCACCAGCTCGCCGACGACCATCAGGAACACCGTGGACAGCGCCGTGCCCAGCACCAGCGCCACCGAGCGGGCCGCGGACCGGGAGACGCCGGTCTCCTGGAGCGGTCCGGCGATCAGGGCGGCGATGGACGGCTCGGCGAGCATGCCGACCACCAGATTGGTGGCGGTGATCCCGAGCTGGGCGCCGGACAGCTGGAAGGTGAGGTTCCGTACCGCCTTCAGGGCGCCGGCCGCACCGTGCTCGCCGCGTCGGGCCGCCCTCTCCAAGGCACCGCGGTCCACGGTGGTCAGCGAGAACTCGGCCGCGACGAAGCCACCGCAGGCCACGCACAGCACCACCGCCACCAGCAGCAGGAGCACCTCGGTCATCGGCTCACCCCCGTCCCATCATTGGACAGGACCGGAGCGCGTGCGCGGCGGCGGACATCGGGCGGGTCGTCGGTGGACGGACGGTGACTGCCTCTCATGGGGGATCGGGTTCTCCACGCGAGGTGAAGAATGGGTAAAGCCTGGGTGTGCGGTGCTCCCGGGGCCCGTGCGGGCGGCCCGCGCTCGGAGGCGCCCCGGCTGGATCGGCGCCCCGGCCGCAGTGAGCACGGGGCGCGCCGACGACACCTCGGCCGGAACGGGCACGGGCGCCCCGGCCGGAACGGACGCGGGCCGGAACCGGCACGCCCGCGGCACCCCGCGGCCTACGCCTCCCGCAGCCGCGCCATCACCTGGGCGAAGTCCTCCATGTACGGCTCCAGCACGGTCAGATAGGTGAAGCCGTACCGGTCGCGCAGCTCCCGCACCTGCTCGACGAGCTGCTCCAGCGGGCCCACCAGGATCGCCGGCAGTTCCCGCGCCTGCTCCAGCGTCAGGCCCGGCACATGCTCCAGCAGCGGCCGGAGCACCGCCTCGGGATCGTCGGTGACCGCCACGATCTGCAGCAGCAGGTTCAGCTCGGCCGGCTCGGCGCGGTCCGCCGCGAGCTTGCGGTACAGCGTCACCCGTTCGTCCAGCTCCTCGGCGTCCAGCGGCAGCAGTCCCGTGGCGCTGCCGGGCGCGGAGCGCGCGGCCGTGAACGCCGCGATGTCCGCGTGCCGCGCGGTCAGCCGCAGCATCCGGTCGCCGTTCGCCCCGATCAGCAGCGGCACCCGGCGCTGCACGGGCCGCGGCAGGTGCTCCTCGGATCCCAGCAGCCGGTCCAGCTCCTCGACCGTGCGCCGCAGGCGGTCCACGCGCTCCCCCGCGGAGCCGAAGGGCAGCCGGGCCCGCTCGTGCTCCTCCCGGACGTACCCGGTGCCCAGCCCCAGCTCCAGGCGGCCGTCGGTCAGCGCGTCCACCGTCGCCGCCTCCCGGGCGAGCAGCACCGGGTTCCAGAAGCCCGCGTTGAGCACGAACGTCCCCACCCGGGGCCTGCTCGTCGCCTGGGCGGCGGCCACCAGTGCCGGGAAGGGCGCGACGGTGCCGAGGTGGTCGGGGACGAGGAGCACGTCGTAGCCGAGGTCCTCGGCCCTGCGGCAGGTGGCGCGCCACTCGGCGGCGGGTGTCGGCCGGGTCAGGTTCACTCCGAAGCGGAACGGGCGCGGCATGATCTCTCCCCCTTCGACGGTCTCCCTCGAGGTCCGCCGCGATTGCATCATTCGTGCGCGATCGCCGCCAGTACATTCAGGCGGGAGGCGCGCGCCGCCGGCACCACGGCCGCCACCACGCCCACCACCGCCGAGCCGGCCATCACCGCGACGACGGTGCCCCAGGGGATCGCCAGGGCCGTGACGCCCTGCAGCGCGAGCACCCGCTGTGCGCACACGCCCCACACCAGCCCCAGCGCCAGCCCGAGCACCGCACCGAACACCGCGATCACCACCGACTCCAGCCGCACCATCCGGCGCAGCTGCCGCCTCGCCAGCCCGATGGCCCGCAGCAGCCCGATCTCCCGGGTGCGCTCCACCACCGACAGCGCCAGCGTGTTGACCACCCCGAGCACCGCGATCACGATGGCGAGCCCGAGCAGCGCGTACACCAGGTACAGCAGTACCGCGATCTGCTCGTGCACCAGCTCCTTGTAGTCGGCCTGGTCCCTGACCTGCACGGCCGGATAGGGCGCCAGCGCCTTGTCCAGTGCGGCGCGCAGCTGCCCGGTGCTCGTGCCCGGTGCCGCGTTCACGTACAGGGCGGCGTCCGCGGCCTCCGGCACCTGTCGGGTGAAGGTGCTCATGCCCATGAACAGCCCGCCCTGCACCCCGAAACCCTCGGCCTGGTCCTGGTCGGTCAGCGCCGCCACGGTCAGCGTGGTGCGGCGCCCGCCCTGGAACTCGGCCGGCAGCACGCTGCCCGCCCGCACACCGTGCCGGCGGGCGAAGCCGGCGTCCATGGCCAGGTGGCCGTCGGCGAGCGCGGCCGCGGTGTCCCCGGCCGCGTACCGCAGATGGGCGACGGAGTCGAGCTGCCGGTCGTAGGCGGAGGCAAGCGTCTGGACCCGCCGGCCGTCCGGCAGCCGTACCGCGATCGGCGCCAGCCGCTGCCGTACCACGGTGCCCGCGCCCGGAGTGGCCCGCACCGCGTCGGTGACCTGCTGCGGGAAGGGCAGGAAGGTGCGGTTCTGCACGATGTAGTCGGCGCCCAGCGTCCGGTCGATCTGTCGGTCCACGGACCGGGTCACGCTGGCGCCGGCCACCGACATCCCGGTGACCAGCGCCAGGCCCACCATCAGGGCGGCCGCGGTGGCGCCGGTGCGGCGCGGATTGCGCAGTGCGTTGCGCCGGCTCATCCGCCCGACCGGCCCGAACAGCGCGGGGAACGCCGCGCTCAGCACCCGGATCAGCGGGCGCACCAGCAGCGGCCCGGCGACCACGGTCGCGATCAGGGTCAGCACGACGCCCACGCCCAGCAACCAGACGGCGGTCGCGGTCCGGGACACCAGCGCACAGCCCGCGAGCGCGGCCGCACCCGCCGCCCCCATCACCGCACCCGCCACGGCCCGCAGCGTCAGCGGCCGCCCCACGTCCGCGGCCTCGGTGTCGGCCAGAGCGGCCATCGGGGAGACCGCCGCGGCCCGCCGGGCCGGCAGACAGGCCGCCACGACCGTGACGCCGGTGCCCACCACACAGGCGGCCACCGGCGTGGTCCAGCGGACGGTCATCTCCGCCGCCGACAGGTTCATGCCGAACACGCCGAGCAGCCGGATCAGCCCGGCCGCCAGTCCGATGCCCGCCGCCAGGCCCACCGCGGAGGCGACCAGCCCCAGCAGTGCCGCCTCGGT
The DNA here is from genome assembly GCF_045209695.1 of Streptomyces thermoviolaceus. NCBI lineage: Bacteria > Bacillati > Actinomycetota > Actinomycetes > Kitasatosporales > Streptomycetaceae > Streptomyces > Streptomyces thermoviolaceus. The sequence goes on from NZ_CP109280.1 coordinate 5,334,599, forward strand.
CAGCACCGACCGCCGCACCTGCCCGCGGTCGGCGCCCAGCGCGCGCAGCAGCCCCAGCTCACGGGTGCGCTGGGCGACCAGCATCGCGTAGGTGTTCACGATCAGGAAGACGCCGACGAGGACCGCGATCCCGGCGAAGCCGAGCATCACATATTTGATGATCTTCAAAAACGAGCCCAGGCTCTCCGCGGCCGACTTGGCCTGCTCGCCGGCGGTGCGCACGTCGTACGCCGTCGTCCCGACCGCCGCGGCGACCCTGCCCTTGAGGCGCGCGTCGCTCACTCCCGGCGCCGCCTCGACGGAGATCCCGGTCGCGCGGGACGTGGAGCCCAGCAGCCGCCGCTGTGCGACCGGTGTGTCGAGGCAGACCAGCGCCGAGCCCGGATTGGTCGTGGTGAACGCGGCGATGCCGACCACCCGCACCCGGAACGTGCCCGGCTGCGCCTGCACCGACAGCGGATCGCCGAGGCGCACGTGCTGCCGCCCGGCGGTGTCCGCGTCCAGCACGGCCTCCCCGTCACCGCGCGGAGGGCGGCCGGAGGCCAGCCGGAGCGGGTTGCGGCCGGTCTCCTCCCAGTTCCGTACCGTGATGGGGCTGCCGGTGGCCGGGCCGACCGGGCGGTTGCGGCGGTCGACGACCGTCGCGTTCCGCACGACGACGTCCAGCTGGACCGCCGCGACGCCGGGCACCTCGGCCACGCGCCGCGCGAGGTCGGCCGGCAGCGTCCGCACCACACCGGTGGGCACCGGGCTCCTCAGGTCCTGCCGAGGGGTGACCGACACATCGGCGGCGGTGGAGGCGAACAGCCGGTCGAAGGTCCGGGAGACCGTGTCGGAGAAGACCAGACTGCCCGCGACGAACGCCACGGACAGCACCACCGCCAGAGCCGACATCAGCAGCCTGCCCCGGTGAGCCAGGAAACCGCGCAACGTCGCCTTGAGCACGGTCAGCTCTCCTCGGCGGCCGCGGCGTCGCCGTCACCGGGCGACGCCCCGTCCGCGGCGCACGGCTCCTGCGCGAGCCGGCGCTCCGGCGCCCCGTCGGCCGTGATCCGGTGCGGACCGGTGCGGCGCGTGCCCGGCCGGCGGTCCGGGTCCTCCGGGCCCCGGTCCGTCGCCCCGGGATGGCCGCCGCGGCCCGCGGCGAACAGACGCATCCGCTCCAGCAGCGCCTCGGCCGTGGGGTGTTCCATCCGGTCCACGATCCGCCCGTCCGCGAGATAGAGGACCAGGTCGGCGCGGGCCGCCGCCCCCGGGTCGTGGGTCACCATCACCACCGTCTGCCCGAGACCGTCGACCGCCTCCCGCAGGAAGCCGAGCACCTCCTGGCCGGCCCGGGAGTCGAGGTTGCCCGTCGGCTCGTCGGCGAAGATCAGCTCGGGCCGGGAGGCCAGCGCCCGCGCGCAGGCCACTCGCTGCTGCTGCCCCCCGGACAGTTGGGCAGGCCGGTGGCCGAGCCGGTCCCGCAGCCCCAGGGTGTCGACGATCCGGTCCAGCCACCGCTCGTCCGGCCGGCGCCCCGCGATGTCCAGGGGCAGCGTGATGTTCTCCAGGGCGTTCAGCGTCGGCACCAGGTTGAACGACTGGAACATGAACCCGATCCGGTCCCGCCGCAACCGGGTCAGCTCGCGGTCCCTCAGCCCCGTGATCTCGGTGTCCCCGATCCACACCCGTCCGGCCGAGACGCTGTCCAGCCCGGCCAGGCAGTGCATCAGGGTGGACTTGCCCGAACCGGACGGGCCCATCACCGCCGTGAACCGGCCGCGTGCGATGTCGACGTCCACCGAGTCCAGCGCGAGCACGGCGGTCTCGCCCGACCCGTACGCCTTGGTCAGCCCACGAGCACGGGCCGCGACGGCGTCGGCAGGCGCCACGGCGGATGGGGACACGGCGGCCTCCTCGGGGTGCGCCGAGCGGAACGTCCTCGGCCCTGACTGCTTCGTCCCCCGCCGAGCCTAATGTGACCGTTCGCACACCCGGTATCCCCCGTTGAGCCGAGCCGCACCGCGCCGCAGGACGCCCCGGGAGTCCCGATACGGGCGGCAACGGTGCACGCCCGTGGGCCGAGCCGGGCCCCGCCCCGGGCTTGTGGGTGCTAGCGGCGTGGCGCTAGCGTCGACGCATGGCGAAGACGCAGTTGAACGTGAGGGTGGACGAGGGCACGGCCCGTGCCGCCCGGGAACGTGCCCTGGCCCGCGGCATCAGCGTCAACCGGTACATCGAGGAACTCGTCCTCCAGGACACCGGCGAGGCCGGCCGGACGTTCGTGGAGGCCGCCGCCGACTTCATGAAGAGCTACGAATCCGTCTTCGCCGAGGAGTTCGGGGCCGAACGGGAGGGCCGCCGCAGGTACAGCAGCGAAAACCGGCGCTGAACCCTTGAACGATCTCAGAATCGACCTCGCCTGGCTGCTCATGCTGGCCGAACGGATGACGCCGGGAGATCCCCAGGTCACCGACTGGGGCGCCCTGGTTGCCGCGGTGGCGCGGCACCAGGCGGAGATATTCGGCGTCCCCGTCTACGACACCCCGTACACACGGGCCGCCGCGCTGCTGCAGCTGCTCGTCCACGTGCCCGCCCTGGAGCGCTCCAACGTGCTCTTCGCCTCCGCGGTCGCCTACGCCTACCTCGTCGCCAGCGGCCTGAAGGTCGTCACCTCCCCCGAGCAGGTGCGGGACCTGGCCCGCCTGGTCAAGACCGGGGAGGCGACCGTGCAGGACATCGCCCGGGAACTGCGCCAGTGGAGCCTGTGAGCCGCCGACGGCGGCACCGCCCGCGCCCGGCACCTCAGTGCGCGCCGGGTGGTCCGTCCGGTGCCGGGCGCCGGGCGCTGCCCAGTGCGCAGTAGGAGTGGGGCAGGGCGGGGCCCGACGCGGGGATGCGCACCGGGCGACAGCAGCGCACCTCGAACCCGGCGGCACGCAGCGCCGCGACCGGGTCGCGGGAGAGATGACAGCCGCCGTTCAGCGCCGGCCACACGGTGCGGTCCAGCACGCGCCGCGTCAGACGCATGGCCGGGCCGCCGCCGACGCCGTGCTCGAAGAACCGCACCTCGCCGCCCGGCCGCAGCACCCGCCGCACCTCCCCGAGCGCCCTCGGCACGTCCCGCACGCTGCACAGCACCAGCGACAGCACGGCCGCGTCGAACGCCTCGCTCTTGACCGGCAGCGCCTCGGCGCAGCCGGGCACCACGTCGACGGGAACCTCGGCGCGCAGGGCCGCCTCCCGCGCCTTGTGCCGCAGCAGGCGTTCCGGCTCGATGGCGACGACCTCCGCGACGGTGCCCGGGTAGTGCGCGAAGTTCAGCCCGCCTCCCGCGCCGATCTCGACGATCCGGCCGGTGAGTCCGGCGAGCAGGCGTTCGCGCACGCCCGCGAGGCCCAGCCGGGTCTCGGCGACCGTGCTGAAGCGCGCGTACCGGCGGGCGAACAGCGGATGGCGGACGGCGTCGTGCGCCGTCCTGCCGGAGCCGGGGGAGCGCAGCGGCATGGCGACCTCCTGAACAGGGCCGGATCGCACGGGACGGAGGGGACCGGCCCACGGTGAGTGTCCCCCGTCCGCCCGCGCCGCACGCCCGCGTCCGCCGGCCGGCCCGGTGCTGTGCGGCGCACCGTCCCGGGCCGGTCCGGCTACGCCGCCGGCTCCGGGGTGTGCCGGGCCGTGAACGCCTCCGCGTCCCAGATGCCGTGCAGGCGGGGCGCCAGCCACCGGGGTGCCTCGGCCCGGAAGGCGGCGGGCGGCAGCGCCCCGGCCCCGTCGGGCAGCGCGCCCAGCAGCGGTGCGCCGGCCACCTCGGGCAGGTCGGCCACGTTGCAGCGGCAGGCGAGGCCGGGCGCGGCGGGCCAGCTGCCCACCACCACACCCAGCAGATCCAGGCGTCGCGAGCGCAGTTCACGGGCCGTCAGCTCGGTGGCGTTCAGGGTGCCGAGCCCGGCGGAGGCCACCACGAGGACCGGCGCCCCCAGCTGTTCGGCCGCGTCCGCCAGGGTGCCGCCCTTGTCGTCGAACCGGACGAGCAGGCCGCCCGCGCCTTCGACCAGCACCAGATCGTGCTCGGCGGCCAGTGCGGCGGCGGCCTCGGCCACCTGCCGCGGACTCACCGGCTCCCGGCCGGAGCGGCGGGCCGCGGTCGCGGGTGCGAGCGGTTCCGGATAGCGTGCCACCTCCTCGGCGGTCACCGCACCGGCCAGCCGCGCGACCTCGGCCGCGTCCCCGGGCTCCGCCGGGCCCACGCCCGTCTGCGCGGCCTTCAGCACCGCCACCGACCGCCCCGCACGCAGGGCAGCCGCGGCGACGGCCGCGGTGGTGACGGTCTTGCCGACCTCCGTGCCCGTGCCCGTGATCACCACAACCGTCATCTCATCCCTCCCGTGCCGCGGCGCACACCGCGCGTGCGATCCGGGCCAGGTCGTCGTCGCCGGTGACATAGGGCGGCATCGTGTACACCAGATCCCGGAACGGCCGCAGCCACACGCCCTCGCGCACGGCGGCCCGGGTCGCCGCCGCCATGTCCACCTCGTGGTCGAGCTGGACGACGCCGATGGCACCGAGCACCCGGACGTCCCGCACGCCGTCCAGGCCGGCGGCCGGCGCCAGACCCTCCCGCAGCCCCTTCTCCAGCCGCTCGACCTCGGCGCGCCAGTCCTGGCCGAGCAGCAGCTCGATCGAGGCACAGGCCACGGCCGCCGCCAGCGGGTTGCCCATGAACGTGGGTCCGTGCGCCAGCACCGGAACCTCGCCGCGCGAGATGCCGTCGGCCACCCGCGCCGTGCACAGTGTCGCCGCCAGCGTCAGATAACCGCCGGTCAAAGCCTTGCCCACGCACATCACATCCGGCGCGACCTGCGCGTGCCCGGCCGCGAACAGGGCGCCGGTGCGGCCGAACCCGGTGGCGATCTCGTCGAACACCAGCAGCACGTCGTGCGCGTCGCACGCCTCGCGCAGCACCCGCAGATACGCGGGGGAGTGGAACCGCATCCCGCCCGCGCCCTGCACCACCGGCTCGACGATCACAGCGGCCAGTTCCCCGGCGTGCCGTTCGATCATCTCCCACAGGTGGGCGGCGTACGCCTCGTCGTACGCGGCGGGCGGGGCGTCGGCGAACACCTGGCGCGGCAGCACACCGGTCCACAGCTCGTGCAGGCCGCCCTCGGGGTCGCACACCGACATCGGATGCCAGGTGTCCCCGTGGTAGCCGCCCCGCCAGGTCAGCAGGCGCCGTTTGTCCGGGCGGCCCAGCGAACGCCAGTACTGCAGGCACATCTTGACGGCGACCTCGACCGAGACCGAACCCGAGTCGGCGAGGAACACGTGCTCCAGGCCGTCGGGTGTGATGTCGACGAGGTGTTTCACCAGCCGGACCGCGGGCTCGTGGGTGAGCCCGCCGAACATCACATGGCTCATCCGGTCCAGCTGGGCGCGTACGGCCTCGTTGAGCACCGGGTGGTTGTAGCCGTGGACGGCCGACCACCAGGAGGACATGCCGTCGACCAGTTCGCCCGCGCCGCCGGCCAGCTTCAGCCGGACCCCGCTCGCCGACTCCACGACGAGCGGTTCCTGCCGGCCGGGCATGGGACCGTAGGGGTGCCACACGTGCCGCCGGTCCAGGTCCAGCAGGACCGGCACGCTCAGAGCGGTCCCCTCAGGCATTGGGTGCGAGATCCGTTCCGGCGCCCCGGCGGCGCACCGCGACCAGGTCCGGGCGGGGCCCGCCGGCCGTCCGCGCCGACGGCGTCGACGTCGTCGAGGACGCGGACGCAGCGCACGACGCACCGGTGCCCGACCCGCACCCGCCGTCCTGCGACCGGTCGCCGCGCACCCGGTGCTCCGGGAGCGTCGCCTCTCCGGCGCCCTCCACCTCGAAACCGGCGTCCGCGATCATCTCCAGGTCGGCCTTGCCGGCCTGGCCCTCGCTGGTCAGATAGTCGCCCAGGAAGATCGAGTTGGCCAGGTGCAGGGCGAGCGGCTGCAGGGACCGCAGATGCACCTCGCGACCGCCCGCGATGCGCACCTCCACGTCCGGGCAGACGAACCGGACCATGGCGAGGATCCGCAGGCAGTGCTGCGGGGTCAGGTTCCACTCCTCGGCGAGCGGCGTGCCCTCGAACGGGATGAGGAAGTTCACCGGCACCGAGTCCGGGTCCAGGGCGCGCAGCGCGAACACCACGTCCACCAGGTCCTCGTCGCTCTCGCCCATCCCGGCGATCAGCCCGGAGCAGGCGGACAGCCCGGCCGCGTGCGCCTTGCGCACCGTGTCCACCCGGTCGGCGTAGGTGTGCGTGGTGGTGATGTCGCCGTACGTCGCCTCGGAGGTGTTCAGATTGTGGTTGTAGGCGTCGGCGCCGGCCGCGCGCAGCCGCTCGGCCTGCCCCTCGGAGAGCAGCCCGAGACAGGCGCACACCTCGACGTCCTCGTGGGCGTCCTTGATGGCCTCGATGGTCCGTGAGACCCGGTCCACGTCACGGTCGGTGGGCCCGCGCCCGCTGGCCACCAGGCACACCCGCTTGGCCCCGCCGGCCAGCCCGGCCGCCGCGGCCTTCGCCGCCTCCTCGGGCTTGAGCCAGGTGTAGGTGAGGATGTCCGCCTTCGAACCGAGCCGCTGGGAGCAGTAGGAGCAGTCCTCGGGGCACAGCCCGGACTTGAGGTTGACCAGGTAGTTGAGTTTCACCCGCCGGCCGAACCAGTGGCGGCGCACCTTTCCGGCCGCGGCCACCACGTCGAGCAGGTCGTCGTCGGAGGTGGCCAGCACGGCCAGAGCTTCGTCGCGGGTCGGCAGCTCACGCCGAAGCCCCTTGTCCACCAGTGTGTTCAGCAGGTCCATGGAAGCCGATCTTGTCCTACCGGACCGCCCGCGGCCAAGGAGACTTCCCACAAGACATGCCGGACAGGGTGTGGACACATCCACACGATGAGCGGGCTCTCGGGGCGCTAGGGTCTGTGCACTGTCTACAAACCTCCGGAGGGGCCATGGCGTTCGGCTGGATCGACGAGCAGGCCGATGCGCGCCGCCGGGCCGGACTGCTGCGGACCCTCCTGCCGCGGCCCGCGCGGACGCGGCTGCTGGATCTGGCGGGCAACGACTACCTGGGGCTGGCCCGCCACCCCGAGGTCGTCGAGGGCGCCGCGGCCGCCGCACGGACGTGGGGCGCCGGCGCCACCGGGTCCCGCCTGGTCACCGGGACCACCGAGCTGCACAGCACGCTGGAGCGCGAGCTCGCGGACTTCTGCGGCGCCGAGGCCGCCCTGGTGTTCTCCTCCGGGTACGCCGCCAACCTCGCCGCCGTCACCGCGCTGGCGCCGCACGGCTCGCTGATCGTCTCCGACGCGGGCAACCATGCCTCGCTCATCGACGGCTGCCGGCTGGCCCGTGGCACCGTGCAGGTGATCGGGCACGGCGATACCGAGGGCGCGCGCAAGGCGCTCGGCACCCATGACGGTCCGGCGGTCCTGGTCTGCGACACGGTGTTCTCGGTCGACGGCGATCTCGCGCCTCTGGCCGGGTACGCCGCCGCCTGCCGGGAGCACGGCGCGGGACTGATCGTGGACGACGCCCACGGGCTCGGCGTCGTCGGTGCCGGCGGCCGCGGCGCGGCACACGCGGCCGGGCTCGTGGGCGCCGACGACGTGGTGGTGACCGCCACGCTGTCGAAGTCGCTCGGCAGCCAGGGCGGTGTGGTGCTGGGCCCGGCCCGGGTCGTCCACCATCTGGTCAACGCGGCCCGCACGTTCGTCTTCGACACGGGCCTGGCGCCCGCCGCGGCGGGCGCGGCGCTGGCCGCGCTGCGGCTGCTGCGCCGCGAGCCGTGGCGGGCGGACCGGGTCCGTGAGGTGGCCGCACAGCTGCACGCGCGTCTGACCGCCGCGGGGCTCGACGCGGTACGGCCCCAGGCAGCGGTGGTCTCCGTGCGCGCACCGTCCGCGCGGGCGGCCGTCGACTGGGCGGCCGCCTGCCGCCGGGCCGGCCTGGCCGTGGGATGCTTCCGGCCGCCCTCCGTGCCCGACGGGGTGTCACGGCTCCGGGTGACCGCCCGCGCGGACCTCACCCCGGCGCAGATCGACCACGCGGTCCGGGTGATCGGCGACACGCGGCCATGAGCCCGCACGGCACGGCCGTGCGGTACCGGACGTGGCCGGGGGCTCCCTGGCCCTCTCGTTCGGATCAGCCCGGCCGCGAGGTGCGGTGCCTGTCGAACGACGTCGGGACGATCCGAACGACAGGCCGCAGGTCACATGCGGTGCACCGCGGCGGTGAACCGGGTCCAGCTGGCGGGGGAGAACAGCAGCGCGGGCCCGGCGGGGTCCTTCGAGTCGCGTACGGCGAGCAGCCCGGCGCAGGGCCCCGAGGCCGGCCGGGCCGTCTCGACGCAGTTGTTGGCGCCCGTGCTGTAGCTGCTGCGCAGCCACCGCACGCCGTGCAGGTCCTTGCTGGAGCGTACGTTCCGCGGCAGAGCAGACATGGTGCCTCCTTACGCGGTCGCTCGCCGTGTCACCAGTCCTGGCGTATCTCGGCGATGTATTCCAACGAGTCCTCGGCCGGCATCGCGTGGAGCCGAAGGGTGTCGAAGGCCTCCGAGTAGGCCTGCAGGTCTTCTTTCCGTTCCAGATGGAGGCTACTCGTCAAATGGTCGAGAACTACCACGTCGAGATCAGATGTGTTCGAAAAGGAGAAGATTACGAAAGGGCCTGTGACGCCGATATGAGCACCCGCGGAAAAGGGCAGTACCTGAAGTGTCACCTGGGGGAGCCGGGCCGCCTCCATCAGGCGGTCCAGCTGGCGTGCCATCACCTCAGGACCGCCGACCTGACGGCGCAGCACCGCCTCGTCCAGTACTGCGTTCAGCCGCAGCGGAGGGTCGCCCCGCAGCACGCCCTGCCGGGTCAGCCGCACCTCGACCAGGGTGTCCAGCCGCTGCTCGTCGACCCCGTCCACAGCCGCCCGGGTCACCGCACGGGCGTACTCGGGGGTCTGCAGCAGTCCGGGGACGACCGAGGTCTCCAGGGTGCGCATGCCGGTGGCCTGGGACTCCAGGCTGATGAAGTCCCGGTAGGTCGGCGGCAGCACCCCGCGGTAGGCGTGCCACCAGGGACGGTCCTCGGCGTCGCCCGAGCCAGCCAACGCCAGCAGCAGTTCGCGCAGTTGACCGTCCTCGACCTCGTATGCGTCGAGCAGTAACCGGACGTCGGCCGGTTTCACCCCGCTGGTGCCGGTCTCGATCCGGCTCACCTTGGACTGGTGCCAGCCCGCTCTGCGGGCCGCCTCGCCGCTGGTGAGTCCCGCCGCCGTGCGCAAGGCACGCAGTTCCGCGCCCAACTTGCGCCGGCGCACCTCAGGACCGTGATGCATCGCAACTCCTCGTCTTCTCGAAAGGTCCGCCGTGGATCGGGACGGCGGCAACGGCCCGCTGCACAGGCCGGTGTCAAATACGTTCTTCCGTAGCAGAGTTCACCGCATCGAGCGACAGATATATGCATATCTTGGTGGATCGCCACCCGTGACCGTCGTGGTGATGGCAGTCTGACGGGCAAGCACCGGTCCGGGACCGCACGCGCACCTCCGCTTTTTTCCGGAACGCGGCCCCGTGGGAAAGGGACGACGTCGCATGGCAGACCATTTGGAAGCATCCGTCACTCTGCCGAGCGAACCCGCCTCGGTGTCCGCCGCGCGCGCATATGCGGTGGGCATTCTCGCGGAGTGGGGTCTGCCGCCGGACTCGGACATCGCCGACACCGTGCGGATCATCGTCTCCGAACTCGCCACCAACGCCGTCCAGCACACCCTCGGACAGTCCCCCACCTTCACGGTGGACCTCGCCCTCGACCGCGACGAACGGCTGCGCATCGGCGTCACCGACAGCCATCCGCGCCTGCCCAGACGACTGCCGGCCGCTGTCCAGCAGGACAACGGCCGGGGGCTGGTGATCATCCGGTGGCTGACCGCCGAGCGCGGCGGCCGTATGACCGTGCGGCCCCTCCGGGAGGGCGGCAAGACGGTCGGTGTCGAACTCCCCTGGTCCCTGCCCGACCGCCCCGCGGGCACGGCCCGGGCGGACGCCGGGCGGCCCGCGGGACGGAATGCGCGCGGGGTGTTCTGACGGGCACCCGGCCCGGTCACCTGACCCTGCCGTACCAGACGTTCTTGGTCCAGATCTTCTCCAGCCGCACCACGGCTCCGGTGCGCGGCGCGTGCCAGATCTTGCCGTGGCCCGCGTAGATGCCGACGTGGTAGACGTACGAGCCCCGGTGGAAGAACACCAGGTCGCCGGCGCGGCGGCTGCGCGCGGAGATGTGGCGGGTCTTGTTGTACTGCTGTGCGGCGGTGCGGGGCAGCTTCTTGCCGGCCTTCTTGAAGGAGTACAGCGTGAGCCCGGAGCAGTCGAATCTCCGCGGGCCCGTCGCTCCCCACTGATAGGGGGAGCCCTTCTTGGACGCCGCGATCTTCAGGGCCTTCGTCGCCAGAGTCGCTGCCGAGGCCTCGGTTGCCGCTCCGGGGATCGCGATCGAGCTGCCCACGGCGGCGAGGGTGAGGGCCGAGGCCGTACCTGCACGGGCTACAAAAGACGGGACACGATTGAGCGCAGTCATGCGCAACCCTTCGTCAGCCGCCTGTGAAGGATGACCTGTCGGATTCGGGCTGGCGAAGTAGCCCGGCCGCGGTGTGCGGCTTCACCCCAAGGGTCCGCCCGGCCCGGTCATGGCGTGACCGTTCCGGCGACCCGTCGTGCTCGGGTCCTCCACTCCTGCCGATCCACTGCGTCGACCGGTCGCCCGGGCGGCGGCAGGACTCGGCGTCCGCCCGGACCGCCCCGCCACCGGTGGCGGGGGCTTGTCGTCAGACACGGATCTTGGCCTACGGGGGTCTGAAAATCCCAACAGTGCCGCTGTGTGGTGTCGTTTCTCGCCATTAGCCCGTTCGGGTGAAATCGGCTGCGTCAACTCGTCCTGCGGTGGTGTGCACGCCCCTGCGACCAGCGCCGAAGCGGCCCGTACCGGCGATCGCGGGGTCCCGGTGCGCAACCGGAACACGACGCTCCGCCGGGGCGTGCCTCCCTCAAAAGGCCGTATCCCGGTTGGTCCGATCCGGGGTTTTGTGCCCTGAGCCGCGTAGCGCGAGGGCCTCGTGCGCCCGCCTGTCCGTGCCTGCGGACGGCGCCAGCGGGGTGGATCACGCGGGTGGTGCAGGGGTCACGCAGGGGTGGTGCACACACGGGCGTGGTGTGAGGGGACGTGGTGGTGTGCGGAGGGATGGCACGGTGTTCCGGGAGGTGTGCGTCCGCCGGGACACCACCGCCCGGCGCGACGCGTGTCCAGAACATGCAGAACGTGCAAGAACGTGCCCGTCGAACGGGGGAGGGCTTCGCTCGTCCGGCCTCCGGTCGTGCGCCGGGTGCTCCTGACGCAAGCTGGAGATGGAACTCGGCCGCTCGACGACCCAGGGGAACTCCATGGCGTTCTTCGCGATGTCCCGGCGGCATCCCCTCCAGCCGCTGTCCGTCACCGACCTGGTGCTGGAGCACGAGCGGCTGCACGAGGAGATCGACCAGCTCCAGCACGCGCTCACCTCGCACGCCGTGATCGACCAGGCCATCGGCGCGGTGGTGGCCTTCGGGCGGATGCCTCCCGACGACGCCTGGCTGGTCCTGCGGGAGGTCTCCCAGCGGACCAACACCAAGGTGCGCACCGTCGCCGAGCATGTGCTGAAGTTCGCCCAGGGAGGCGCCCTGCCCGACACCGAGCTGGAGGCGCTGCGACGCGCCCTCGCCCGGCGCGCGGCGCACGAGCCCGCGGGCCAGTCGTAGACCCTGGGGCGGTGGCCCGGTCGGAGGCGCCGGGCCGGTGCCGCCAAGGCGGTGGGCAGGGCCGCCCCGGTGCCGCGGCGGCGCTCCCCGGACCGCGATGGCGGAACGGGCCGTAGACCACCGGACCGGGATGGCAGAACAGGCCGTAGACCACCGGGGCCGGCCACCATCCACACGGCGCGACGCGGCCAGGTCACCCGGCCCCGGTGGGCGATCAGCCCGACCGAGAAGGCGAAGCCGACGGCCGGGACCAGGGGCACCAGCGGGGTGCGGAAGGCGCGGGGCAGGTCGGGGCGTGTCCGGCCGGCGCAGCACCACGACGGCGACGGCCATCACGCTGTGGCACCGGTGCGCGGGCGCACGCACAGCCGACGGTCCCCGCGCCGAGCACCGCGACCCGCGGCGCGCACCACGAATCAGCTCGCCGCCGGGCCGCCTGTCCAGCAGGTCGGAGATCGGCACCTCGAGCATGCGCGAGAGGTTGAACACCGTCTCGATGGTGGGGTTGCCGGTGCCGGACTCCAGCTGCGACAGCGTCGCCTTGCCGTTCTTCGAGCGTCGCGACAGCTCGCACAGCGACAGCCCCGCTCGGTTCTCGCCCGTCTCGGATCAGCGGCCGGCATGCCCCGGAGCGACCCTGCGCGGCTGCTCACGCGCTCGCCCCCTCTGAGCCCGGTGCGTTCGGTTCGGCGTACAGGCGCCGCAGGGGAGGGACGCCCGAAGCGGGGCACACGAACTGTGTGGCCAGGTGGTCGCCGCGGCGTCGCGCACACCGGTCCGTACGTGCCGTGGACACCGCGGGCCGTCGGCGCCGCACACGGTCTCCGGCCCGCCCCACCCCGGGCGCCGCCGGATGCACCGGGCGGCTCGGGCGAGAACGGAGACGGTGATGAAGATCGTGGTGATCGGCGGTACGGGACTGATCGGCCGGCAGGTCGTGGCACTGCTGTCACAGGCGGGGCACGAGGCGGTGGCGGCCTCTCCCTCCACGGGCGTCGACACCCTGACCGGCGAGGGCCTGGCCCAGGCCCTGCAGGGAGCGGACGTGGTGGTGGACGTGTCGAACGCACCGTCCTTCGACGCCGGGCCCGCGCTCGACTTCTTCACCCGGTCCGCACGACACCTGAGCGAGGCCGAGCACGCGGCGGGGGTCGGCCACCACGTCACGCTCTCCATCGTGGGGGTCGACCAGGTGCCGGACTACGGCTACTACCGGGCCAAGGTCGCCCAGGAGGAGGCCGCCCGCGCGAGCGGCATCCCCTGCGACATCGTGCGCGCCACCCAGTTCTTCGAGTTCATCGGCCCGGTGATGGACATGGGCACCGAAGGCGACGAGGTGCGTCTGCCGTCCACGCGTCTGCGTCCCATCGCCTCGGCCGATGTGGCCGCCGCCGTCGCCGGGACCGCGCAGAGGCGTCCGCTGCCGGGCGTGCATGCCGTCGCGGGACCGCAGACGTACCGGCTCGACCGGCTCGCCGAGATCACTCTGGAGGCGAGGCCGGACGGCCGCCGTGTCGTCACCGACGAGACGGCCGGCCTGTTCGCCGGCATGCCCGAGGGGGTTCTGACCGGCGACGACACCACACACCTCGCGCCCACCCGCTACGAGGACTGGCTCGCCCGGCAGCCGCGCCCCTGACGGCCCCGTCGGCCACCACGCAGGGGAACGGCAGAGGAAGGGCACGCACACCGGCATGGGGCCTGTGCGGTGCGGAACCGTCGGTGCGGAAGACCGTATCGGATCGCTTGGTCCACACACCTGTTGTGGTCGACGCATGGCCCGACCGAGGAACTTCGCCGAGGAACGGGCCCTGGACGCGGCGATGCACACGTTCTGGGAGAAGGGCTTCGAGGCCACTTCCACGCAGGATCTGTGCGAGGCGACCGGGCTGCGACCGGGCTGGGGCGCAACAGCGTCCACGACACGTTCAAGGGCACGCGCGATCCCTTCGAGCGTGCACCGGCCCGGTACATCGACACCATGACGGCCGCCCGTCTGGCCGTCCTGGAGGATGTCCGGCTCAGCGGTGCCGAGCGTATCCGTGCCCTGCTCGCCATGATCTCGTCGACAGCGAGACCGAACACCGCGCGAGCGGCCGCAGCCCCGGTGTCTGACCGTGAACACCACGGTCGCACTCGCCGGCCGCGACCCGCGGGCGGCGCGGATGCTTGAGCGAGACACGGCCCGTCGACGGCCCTGATGGCGCTGTTCTCGATCTTCCTGGCGGACGATGTGCTGGCCGCTTCCGCCACCGGCTGCACCATGATCCTGACCGCGCGGATCATCACCGGCGCGGCCTTTCAGGCCTTCTTCGGCGTAGGCATCTCGCTGTGCGCCCGGCTCACCCGCCCCGAGGTGAGGGGCCGCGCGATCGCGGTCGCCAGGACGGCCTGATGCTGGGGTACCGTGCTCGGCCCGCCGGTCAACACCGTGCGCACCTCCTCACCTCCTTCGTCACCTCCGGCATCATCAGCACCTCCGCCGGCGGTGTCGTGATCGACGCCTGGGGCCTGCGCGCACCGCTGTGGCTCGGTGCGGCCATGGCCGTCACGGGCCTGCTCACCGTCCTGCCCGACTTCGGCCATCGCGCCGCGACCCGCACGTCCTCGGTCGTCGCCGGCAGCAGCACACCCGCCGAGCGGCCCGAACGGTCCTGACGCCCGATCAACGCGTCGGCAGCCGTGGTGTCTCGGCGGCCGTCGCCGGTTCGGTTTCCGGCGGTGCCGGACCGAGCACCCCGCCACTTCCGTGGCCACCTGGCCGTGCGGACGGCGGGGAGCGCCGGGTGCGGGAGCGCGGGTGGCGCGGACGGACGGGCGACCGACGGGCCTGCGACCGCAGCGCGTCGACGTGCGCCGTCAGAGCGCCGCGTGCTCGGGAGCACCGCTCAGCGGAACCCGCCGTGCCGGTTATCGGATTGGCAACGAAAGCCCGATGCCCTCTGTTCTCCGGCACCTCACAGCCGGAAGGATCCCCGTACCGACATCGAACCGTGCGCGGGGAGGGCCCACTTGAGGCACAACAGACCGAAGAGCCGGATCATGGCGCTGGGCTCGGCCGGAGCACTGGTGGCGGCCACGCTGATAGCCGGCACCGTGGCGGCTCCCGCGGCCAGCGCCGACAGCCGCCCCGGCCAGGACCGCGAGGCACGCGGCGTGGCGATCGCCGCCGCCCGCGCCGCCAAGGCCGGGATCGACTGGCGGGACTGCCCCGAGGACTGGGGGCTGGACAAACCCATCCAGTGCGGCTGGGTCACGGTCCCGCTGGACTACGCCCACCCCGACGGCAAGCAGATCAAGCTCGCCGTGGACCGTGTCCGCAGCACCGGCACCCCGCAGGAGCGGCAGGGCGCGCTCATCTACAACCCGGGCGGCCCCGGCGGCTCCGGCCTGCGCTTCCCGACCCGGGTCACGACGAACAACAAGGTCTGGGCGAACGTCGCCAAGGCCTACGACTTCGTCGGCTTCGACCCGCGCGGTGTCGGCCACTCGGCGCCCATCTCCTGCATGGACCCGCAGGAGTACGTCAAGGCGCCCAAGATGGACCCGGTTCCCGACTCCGAAGCCGACAAGCTCGCCCAGCGCAAGCTGGCCCGCGAGTACGCCGACGGCTGCCTGGAGCGCACCGGTCGCGCCATGCTCCAGCAGATGACCACGCCGAACACCGCCCGCGACCTGGACGTCATCCGAGCCGCCCTCGGCGAGGAGAAGCTGAACTACCTCGGTGTGTCCTACGGCACCTATCTCGGCGCCGTCTACGGCACGCTGTTCCCGTCCCATGTGCGCCGGATGGTCGTGGACAGCGTCGTCAACCCGGACCGCGACAACATCTGGTACCAGGCCAACCTCAACCAGGACATCGCGTTCGAGACCCGCTGGAAGGACTGGGAGGACTGGGTCGCCGCCAACGACGCCACCTACCACCTGGGCACCACCCGCGACGCCGTCCAGGCCAAGTGGCTCGAGCTGCGCGCCACCGCCAAGAAGCATCCGATCGGCGGCGTGGTCGGTCCGGCCGAGCTGCTCGGCTTCTTCCAGAGCGCCCCGTACTACGACTCCTCCTGGGCCTCGGTGGCCACGGTGTTCAGCAAGTACGTCGCCGGTGACACCCAGGCGCTCGTCGACGCCGCGGCCCCCGACATGTCCGACATCGCGGGCAACCTCTCCGAGGAGAACGGCAACGCCGTCTACACGGCCGTGGAGTGCACCGACGCCAAGTGGCCGACCAACTGGCCCACCTGGGACCGGGACCACACCCGCCTGCACGCCGCGTACCCGTTCCTGACCTGGTCGAACGCCTGGATGAACCTGCCGTGCGCGACCTGGCCGGTCAAGCAGCAGACCCCGGTGGAGGTCCGCACCGGCAAGGGCCTGCCGCCCGTGCTGATCGTGCAGTCCACGCGGGACGCCGCCACCCCCTACCAGGGCGCCGTCGAGCTGCACAAGCGCTTCAAGGGCTCCCGCCTGATCACGGAGAAGAACGCCGGCTCGCACGGCGTCACCGGTCTGGTCAACCCGTGCATCAACGACCGGGTGGACACCTACCTGCTCACCGGACGGGTGGACCGGACGGACGTGACCTGCGCCCCGCACGCCACGCCGCAGCCCTGACCCACCCCGCGAACCCGCGACGGGGCGGCCGGACGATCCGGCCGCCCCGTCGGCGTGCCCGGTCCCTTGCGCGCCGGCAGGGCCGCGCGCCCTTCGCCGCCGTGGTGCGCGCACTCGTTCTCCCGCGCGCGCCGCACCACAGGGGGCGCCGATCCGACCGAGAACCAGGCCGGTCGGGCGGCCACCGGCCCGTCCCCGCGTCCTGCGAGACACCCGTCGAGCCGAGGAGTACGGGCCGCCTGCACGGCGTCGAAGGCCGCCGTGAGCACCCTCACCAGGGTCGCCGCCCTGGACCACATCAAGGACACCGTGCGCATCAACGCGGTGAGCCCCGGCGCCACGGACACCGGCATGTCCCTGCGTCCCGGGGAGACGGAGGCCGACCGCGCGGCCCGGCTGGCCACGACGGTGCCGATCGCCCGCGTGGCGTCGACGCAGGAGATCGTCGACGCGGTGCTGTGGCTGGCACCCGACGAGGCCGCTGTCGTCGTCGGGCACGACCTCGTGGTCGACGGCGGCGTCACCGTCTGAAGCCCCGACGGGCCGTCACCGGCCGCGCCGAGGCGGTGCCGGACCGGCCGACGCGCACCGGTTGCCGTGGTGCGGCCGAAGTGCCGGGTGCAGGGCGCAGCGTGCCGGCGCGGACCGCGAAACCCCCGTCCTGCCGGGCCTGCTGAGGAGGGCGGCGGTGGCGGTGGAGCGCCGGGCGACCGCGGCGGGGGACCGCCCGGCGGCCGGCCGGCGGGGCTGACGCACACGGCCGGTGCGGATGCCGCCCGGATCCTCGGCCCCGCCGATGCCTCACCGGCCGGAGCGCGCACCGCCCGCCGGGGTGAAGCGGACCGGTGTGCCCGGGCGGGCCTGGGCCATCGCGTCCAGCGCCGACGGATGGACGACACCGACGACGGGATAACCGCCGGTCGTCGGATGATCCGACAGGAAGATCACCGGGCGGCCCTCGGGCGGCACCTGCACCGCGCCCAGCACCATGCCCTCGCTGGCCAGCTCCCCGTCCCGGGCACGGGCCAGCGCGGGCCCCTCCAGCCTCAGCCCGATGCGGTTGCTGGCGGCGGACACCCGGTAGTCACCGGTGAACAGCGTGCGCAGCCCCTCGGGGGTGAACCAGTCGTCCCGCGGGCCGAGCGTCACCGGCAGGACGAGTTCGCGCGGCGGTGCCGGCCACGGCGCCGCGTCCACGGCGGCCGGGCGTTGCCGCGGGGACACGGCACCGAGTGCGAGGGTGTCGCCGTCGCGCAGCGGGGACGGGCCCAGCCCGGAGAGCAGATCGGTGGCACGGCTGCCGAGCACCTCCTCGGCGTCCACCCCGCCGGCGAACCCCACGTAGGACCGCACCCCGTGGGTGGCCGCTCCCACGTCGAGCACGGCACCGGCCGGGAC
The DNA here is from genome assembly GCF_045209695.1 of Streptomyces thermoviolaceus. Classification (NCBI taxonomy): domain Bacteria; kingdom Bacillati; phylum Actinomycetota; class Actinomycetes; order Kitasatosporales; family Streptomycetaceae; genus Streptomyces; species Streptomyces thermoviolaceus. The sequence continues at coordinate 5,352,403 of NZ_CP109280.1, forward strand.
GGGTACCGGCTGGCCCCAGGCCGCCGGACGCCCGTCGACCGTGACCCGGCAGGGCGCGCCGGTGACCACGGCGAGCACGGGACGCAGCGCGCGCACGGCGCAGCCGGTGAGCGTGGTCTCCAAGGTGGCGGCGGTCTCCGGGTTGCCGATCAGCCGGTTGGCCAGGCGGTGCGCCGCCCGGTCCAGGGCGCCGGAGTGCGGCACCCCGAGGTGGGCGTGCCCGGGACGGCCGAGATCCTGAACGGTGGTCAGCGCCCCGGCCCGTACGACGCGCAGGGCCTCAGTTCCCACGGCCGCCTCCCGCCTCCTCGGCGCCGTCGAGCGGCACGAAGCGCACCCGGGTGCCGGGCGACAGCAGCGCGGCGGGGGAGCGGCGGGCGTCCCACAGCACGGTGTCCGGTGCCGTGCCGATCAGCTGCCAGCCGCCCGGGGAGGACCGCGGGTAGACGCCGGTGTAGCCGCCGGCCAGTCCCACGGCACCGGCCGGGACCCGGGTGCGGGGCGTGGCCCGGCGCGGGACGTGGTAACGCTCGCCCAGTCCGGTCAGGTAGCCGAAGCCGGGCGCGAACCCGCAGAAGGCGACACGGTATGCGGTGGCCGCGTGGATCCGGGCCACCTCGTCCTCGGACACCCCCCACAGCGCGGCGACCTCGGGCAGGTCGGGGCCGTCGTAGCGGACGGGTATCTCGACCACGGCCGTGTCGCCGCCGGTGAGCGGAGGCACCTCCCAGCCGGGCAGCTCGGCGGCCAGCCGGCGCGCGGCGTCCGGTCCGGCGAACCCGTCGAGCAGGACCGTCCGGGCGCCCGGCACGATCTCCCGGACGGGCGGCAGGGTGCCGGCGGCGCGGCGGCGCAGCAGCTCCGCGTGGAGCGCCTCCGTCCCCTCGCTGGTACCGAGTTCGACCAGCAGCCCGTCGGTGCCCACGGGCCGTACGGTCAGACGGGCGGCGTCCGCCGGGGGCGCAGCCTCCGTGGTCGTGCCGGCCGCACAACCGTCGGCGGGCGCGGACGTGGCCGGTGGGGCATCGGCGGCGGGGTGTGGGGCGGGAGTGCTCATGCGAACGCCTTGACCGTGATGCCGGCCGACTCCAGTTCCTCGCGCACCCGGCGGGCCAGCAGAGCGGCCGCGGGGGTGTCGCCGTGCACGCACAGCGACCGGGCGCCGGAGCGCAGTACCTGCCCGTCGGCGGCCACGATCTCCCCGTCCCGGGCCAACCGCACCGACCGGGCCACCACCTGCTCCGGGTCGTGCAGCACGGCGCCCGGCTCCCCGCGTGGCACCAGGGTGCCGTCCGGCCGGTAGGCGCGGTCGGCGAACGCCTCCTCCACGGTGGGCAGTCCGGCCTCGGTCGCCGCCGCGAGCAGCCGGGAGCCCGGCAGTCCGAGCACCGGCAGCGGCTCCCCGCCCGCGGCGTCACCGGCCAGCCGGACCCCGGCGACCACCGCGGCGGCCTGCTCGGCGTCGTGCACCGCGCGGTTGTACAGGGCGCCGTGCGGCTTGACGTAGGCCACGGCGGTGCCCGCGGCGCGGGCGAAGACGTCCAGCGCGCCTATCTGGTACGCCACTTCGGCGGTCAGCTCGGCGGCGGGCACGTCCATGGCGCGACGACCGAATCCCGCCAGGTCCCGGTAGGAGACCTGGGCGCCGATGCGCACCCTGTGCTCGGCGGCCAGTTCGCACACGCGGCGCATGGTGGCGGGATCGCCGGCGTGGAAGCCGCAGGCGACGTTGGCGCTGGTGACCGAGGCGAGCAGGGCCTCGTCGTCGGTGAGCCGCCAGTGGCCGAAGCCCTCACCGAGGTCGGCGTTGAGGTCGATCGTCGCGTTCATTCCGCGCAACGTATGCGATCGTTCAACGATCCTGCAAGATGCTTGTCGGTCGGGCGAGAGTCCGATCGGGGCCCTTCCCGCCCGGGCGAGACGCCGTGTCACCTGCGGCGGACCGACCCCCGTGCCTGGGTCAAGGATCGAGCGAGTGGCGTTGGTCACCCTTGTGGGATTGTTCAACAAGCCTCTAGCCTGCCGAGGAATTCAGCCAACCCCGAAGGGAGGAGGCGGCATGATCGTTCTCCTCGGTGTCCTCGTGGTGGTCCTCGGCTTCGCGACACGCCGCAACCCGCTGCTGGTCGTGGGCGTGGCCGGGATCGTCACCGGGCTGCTGGGCAGACTCTCCCCGCTGGAGATCCTGCGGACGTTCGGCGAGAGCTTCGCTTCCAGCCGCTCGGTGACGATCTTCGCCATCACGCTGCCCGTCATCGGCCTGCTGGAGCGCAACGGCCTCCAGCAGCAGGCCCGTACGCTCATCGCCAAACTCGGCAGCAAGCTGACCACCGGCCGTTTCCTGACGCTGTACCTGCTGGTGCGTCAGCTCACCGCGGCCGTCGGCCTGCAGACCATCGGCGGTCCCGCGCAGAGCGTGCGGCCGATGATCGCGCCGATGGCGGAGGCAGCCGCCGAGCGCCGCAACAACGGACAGCCGCTGCCCGAGAAGATCCGGGAGAAGGTCCGCGCGCACGCCGCGGGCGCCGACACCGTCGGGGTCTTCTTCGGCGAGGACTGCTTCCTCGCCATCGGCTCCATCCTGCTGATCACCGGACTGGTCAACAGCACCTACCACACGCATCTGGAACCGCTGCACCTCGCGCTGTGGGCCATCCCCACCGCCGTGTGCGCCTTCCTCGTCCACGGCGGACGGCTGCTGCGCCTGGACCGCACGTTGGAACGTGAACTGGTCACCGCGAACGCGCAGATGGCCGTCGCGCACGAGGACGCGCACAGCCGCGGCACCGAGAAGGGGCGGACCGTCAAGTGATCAAGGCTGAATGGTTCTTCTGGCTGGTCGGTCTCGTCTTCGTGGTGATGGCCGTCCAGATGTTCTTCGACCGCAGCAACCCCAAGCGCCTCGGCACCAGCGCGTTCTGGGGCCTGCTGGGCCTGTGCTTCTTCTACAGCACCGGGGTCAACGACACCTCCCTGCCCGCCGAACCGCTCGGCATCGCCGTCCTGGTGCTGATCTGCCTCGGCGGCTTCAACCTCACCGGCAAGGGAACCCCGCGCACCACCGGCGAGAGCGAACGCGTCCGGCTCGCCGGACGCTTCGGGAACAAGCTGTTCATCCCCGCCCTGACCATCCCGCTGGTCGCCATGATCTGCGCGGTCGTGGTGCCCAAGTTCGACATCGGCGGCCACCCGCTGCTGGAGAAGGGCAGCGAGACCATCCTCGGCCTGGGCGTGGGCGCCGTCGTCGCGCTCGGCGTGGGCATGTGGGTGCTGCGCGAGCGCCGGATCGGCGTGCCGCTGCACGCCGGACGCGGCCTGCTGGAGTCCATGGGCTGGGCCCTGGTGCTGCCGCAGATGCTCACCGTCATGGGCGCCATCTTCCAGGCGGCCGGGGTCGGCACCCAGGTCGGCAAGATCACCGAGACCGTGCTGCCGGACGGTCAGAAGCTCGCCGCCGTCGCCCTGTTCTGCGTGGGCATGTTCGTCTTCACCGTCATCATGGGCAACGCCTTCGCGGCCTTCCCCGTGATGACCGCCGCCGTCGGCTGGCCGGTGCTGATCGAGCAGATGCACGGCAACCCGGCCGCCGTCCTCGCGGTGGGCATGCTCGCCGGGTTCTGCGGCACGCTGTGCACCCCCATGGCGGCCAACTTCAACCTCGTCCCGGCCGCACTGCTGGAGCTGAAGGACCAGTACGGACCCATCAAGGCGCAGATACCCACGGCCGGGATCCTGCTGGTCTGCAACATCCTCATCATCTACCTCTTCGCTTTCTAGGCGGTGCCCGATGACCGACACCACGCCCACCGCACCCACCCCGCAGCGCACGGCCTCCGGCACACCCGACGGCACCGTCAAGGTCCTGGTCACCGGCTTCGAACCGTTCGGCGGGGAGAGCGTCAACCCCTCCTGGCAGGTCGCCGAACAGCTCGCGGCCCACCCGCCGGCCGGGCTCGACATCACCGCCGTCCGCCTCAGCTGCGTCTTCGGCACCGCCCTGGAGGAACTGCGCGCCGCCGTCGACGCCGCCGGAGAGGACCTCGCCCTGGTCGTCTCGCTCGGCCAGGCCGGCGGACGCCCCGACCTGACCGTCGAACGCGTCGCGATCAACGTGGACGACGCCCGCATCCCCGACAACGCCGGCCGGCAGCCCGTCGACGAACCCGTCGTGCCCGGCGGCCCCGCCGCCTACTTCAGCACCCTGCCGATCAAGGCCTGCGTCGCCGCCTCGCGTGCCGCCGGCGTCCCCGCCTCCGTCTCCCAGACCGCGGGCACCTTCGTGTGCAACCACGTCTTCTACGGGCTGGCCCACCTGCTCGCCACCGAGCGCCCCGGCATACGCGGCGGTTTCGTGCACGTCCCCTACAGCCCCGAGCAGGCGGCGGCGCTGAGCCCCGTCCCGCCGTCGCTGTCCGTGCCGGACGCCGTGCGCGGCCTGGCCGCGATCCTCACCGCCGCCGCCCGCACCACCACCGACATCCGCGTCACCGGAGGAGCCACCCATTGAGCACGCCCAGCGGCACTCCGGACACCCCGCCCGCCGGCACACCCGACGAGGTCCTGCTCACGGCCCGCGCCGCGCGCTTCGCCGAGGTGGCCCTGGCCAACATCACCCGCGAGTACCCCAACGCGCCCGCCCACCTGCTCGCCGGCCCGCACGAACTCGTCCCGCCCCGCACCCTGCACCCCGCCTTCTACGGCGCCTACGACTGGCACTCCAGCGTCCACATGCACTGGCTGCTGCTGCGTCTGCTGCGGCTGCCCTGGGACGACGGCGGCGAACCGGAGCGGACGGCCGCACTGCGGGAGGAGGCCGTCCGCACCCTGGACGCCCATCTGACCGCCGCGTCCCTGGACGCGGAGGCCGCCTATCTGCGCGCCCACCCCTGGTTCGAGCGGCCCTACGGCTGGGCGTGGCTGCTCGCCCTCACCGCCGAGAGCGCCGCGCCGGGCGATGAGGGAGGGCGCGACGCCCCCGTGCAGGACTGCGTCCGCGACGCGGCCCGGCGCTGGCACGCGGCACTCGCCCCCGCCGCCGCCACCGTCGCGGACCTGCTGCTCGCCTGGCTGCCGAAGGCCACCTACCCGGTCCGGCACGGCACCCACGCCAACAGCGCCTTCGCCCTCGGCCTGGTCCTGGACAGCGCCGAACGCGCCGGGCAGCCGCAGCTGGTGACCCCCGTCGCGGAGAAGATCCGCGCCTGGTACCTGACCGACCACGGCGCCGCCGGCCGCTGGGAACCCTCCGGGCAGGACTTCCTCTCGCCGCTGCTGTGCGAGGCCGACGCGGTGCGGCGCGTCCTGCCGCCGGGGGAGTTCGCCGACTGGCTGGACCGCTTCCTGCCCGAACTGCGGGACGCCGGGGAGTTCCTGCCGCCCCCGCGGATCTCGGACACGGCGGACCCGCAGATCGGGCACCTGCTCGGCCTGTGCCTCAGCCGCGCCGCCGCGTTGCGCGCCCTCGCCGACGCGCTGCCGCAGGACGATCCGCGTGTCCCCGTCCTCACCGCCGCCGCCACGGCCAACCTGACGGCCGGGCTGCCCGCCACCACCTCGGGCGACTTCACCACCGACCACTGGCTCGCGACGTTCGCGGCCCTCGCCCTGGGCGGCGGCGTCCGCGCCTGACCCGAACGGCCCTGCCGCGCCGCCCTTACGGCGTCCCGGCCCGGCCCCTCGGTGCCGCCCTTACGGCGACCCGGGGGCCGGCGCCGTACGGTGGGGGACATGCCCCCTCCGCTGCCGGGCCCGTTCGAGCATCTGGCACCGCTGCTCACCTCCTACGGCTACTGGGCGGTGGGCGGTGTCGTCCTCGTGGAGGACTTCGGCGTCCCGGCGCCCGGCGAGACCATCCTGATCGCGGCGGGCGTGTACGCCGGGGCGGGCGAGCTGAACGTCGTCGCCGTGGGACTGATCGGGTTCCTCGCGGCCGTCCTCGGCGACAACCTCGGCTATCTCATCGGCCGCGTCGGCGGGCGGGCCTTCGTCCACCGCTGGGGCCGGTACGTGTTCCTCACTCCGGAGCGGTTCGAGCGAGCGGAGCGGTTCTTCCTCCGGCACGGCGGCAAGATCGTCACCGTCGCCCGCTTCGTCGAGGGACTGCGCCAGGCCAACGGCATCATCGCGGGCACCACCGGCATGCACTGGCTGCGCTTCCTCGCCTTCAACGCGCTCGGCGCGGCCCTGTGGGTGGGCCTGTGGGTCACGCTCGCCTACGTCGCGGGCTCGCACATCGACACCGTCTACGCCGCCGTCGAACACTACGAGAAGTACGTGCTGGCGGCGCTCGGCGTGGTCGTCGCCGCCCTGATCACCCGGCACGTCGTACGACGCCGCCGGCGCCGGCGGTCCTGAGCCGGGCTGCCCGCACGCGCCTCGCCCCCCACGCGCCCGCCCGCACCTGCCCGGGGATGGCACCGCGGTCCCGGCGGCCGGTGAGAAGCGACGAGACGATCACCGTACGATGGAGCCCATGTCGTCCGGCGCCCGCATCCCCCGCGCGGCCGGTCGTGCCCGCTGGGCGCTGCTCGTCCTGGCCGTGCTGACCGGACTGCTCGGGATGCACGCCCTGTCGCCCGGCGGCATGCCCGCGGTGGGCGAGCACGCCGCCATGACCGTGACGGCCGGCCACCACCCGGTGAGCCACCACCGCGCCGCGCCGCCCGAGGACGGCCACCGCGCCGCGCCCGTGCACCGGCCCGGCGACTCCTGCCGTCATCTGACCGCGCCGGACCCCGGCGGCCCGGCCATGCGGCACCACGGCGGCACCTGCACGGCCGCCGGGGTCGCCACCGGATACGCGCCGCCCGCCCTGCCGGCCTCCCCGGCCGCCCCCGACCGGCACGCCCAGGCGGCCCGCACGGCTCCGGACACACGCCTTTCCGACGGCCGGGACCCGCCCGACCTGGCCGAACTGCAACTGCTGCGGATCTAGCAACGCCCGCACCCGCCCCGACGGTGGCGGGTGCTGCGCACCGTTTCCCGATCCGTTCCTCCCGCGTGCCCGCACGCGGGCCGTTCAGGAGTTGCACCCATGAAGACCCGTTCCCTCCCGCTCCGCCGTGCCCGCCTCGGCCGGACCACCGCCGTGGCCGCCCTCGCGGCCGCCGCCGTGTTCCTCACCGGCTGCGGCGGCGAGGACGACACCGCGTCCTCCGCACACGCGGGCCACAGCGCGAGCGCGACCGCGCCGAGCGCGCAGAGCGGCCACAACGCCCACGACGTGACCTTCGCCCAGCAGATGATCCCGCACCACCGGCAGGCGGTCGCCATGGCGGACCTCGCCCCGACCCGGGCGCAGTCCCAGCAGGTCAAGGACCTCGCCGAAAAGATCAAGAAGGCGCAGGACCCGGAGATCACCACGATGTCCGGCTGGCTGAAGGCCTGGGGCGAGCAGGTCCCGGAGGACGACGGCGCCGACGGCATGCCGGGCATGGACGACATGGCCGGCCGGGACCACTCCGGTCACTCCGGCACCTCCGCCTCGCCCATGCCCGGCATGATGGACCACTCCGAGATGGAGAAGCTGAAGAAGATGTCCGGTGCCGAGTTCGACCGGGCGTTCGTGCAGATGATGGTCGAGCACCACGAGGGCGCGCTCACCATGGCGCGTGCCGAGCAGAGCGACGGCGCCTATGCCCCGGCCCGCACGCTGGCCGAGTCCGTCGTCGCCACGCAGACGGTGGAGATTACGGAGATGAAGAAGCTGCTGGGCGAGCAGTAGAGGACCGGTGGGAGAGTCGGTCCCCGACACCGTGACCGTCCTCCAGGGCCGGCCCGTGTCCCGGCCCGGCCCCACACAGGAGACGGGAGCCGACCGGCCGCGTCGGCTCCCGTCCCTCTTCGTCCGCCCGCGCGTGGAGGTCGCCCCGGCGGCGTCCCGGCCTCGCCCACCGGCCGCCGGCCACCCGCCGGAGAACGCGCCCCGGGGCCGTGTCAGCGGACGCCGCGGTCGTCCCGGCCCGGCCTGCCGCCTCCGCCACGACCGTAGGGCGCCGCGAGCCGGTGGGAGTGCCGGCGGTGCGTCGCGGCCGCGGCCATCAGGGTCAGCCCCAGGCAGAAGATCAGGGCGAGCGCGAGCCCGGAGGCGAAGATGGCGAGGGCGTTCAACGTGACGATCTCGTTGCCCAGGATGGACACCGTGTACTGGGGTCCGCCCGTCAGGTTCCCGGCGATGGCGAGACCGGTGAAGGCGCCCGCAGCCGCGAGGAGGAGCAGGCCAAGAAGCAACATCGCAGTCATCTCCTCAGACAGTGCCGTCGCACCGCCGGGTACCCGCATCGCGCCCGGTCAACGGTCCGTGTGCGGGCACGCGGGAACGAGGCGGTGGCGGCAGGGTCCGGGCCGCGCACGACACAGCGCGGACCCGGCCGGGGAAGCGGGCGTGGGCGTCCCGGCCGGGTCCGGGTCGACGTCGTCAGGCGGCCAGCACCCTCGCCAGCGCGGCGAGGGCCTCGCGCAGTTCGGTCTCCGTCACGGTCAGCGGCGGGGCCAGCCGGATCGTGGAACCGTGGGTGTCCTTGACGAGGATGCCCTCCGCCAGCAGCCGTTCGCTGATCTCCCGGCCGCTGCCGAGCGCCGGATCGACGTCCACGCCCGCCCACAGCCCGCGCGCCCGGAAGGCGACCACGCCCCGGCCGAGCAGCGCCTGCAGCTCCTCGCGCAGCACCACGCCCAGCTCGGCGGCCCGGCGCTGGAAGTCGCCGGTCTCCAGCAGGTCCACCACCGCCGTGCCGACCGCGGCGGCCAGCGGATTGCCGCCGAACGTCGAACCGTGCTCGCCCGGCCGCAGCACCCCGAGCACGTCCCGGCGGCCCACCACCGCCGACACCGGCACGATGCCGCCGCCCAGCGCCTTGCCGAGCAGCACCAGGTCCGGCACCACGCCCTCGTGGTCGACGGCGAGGGTGCGCCCGGTGCGGCCCAGCCCGGACTGGATCTCGTCGGCGACGAACAGGCACCCGGCCCGGCGGGTCAGCTCCCGGACCCCGGTGAGATATCCGTCGTCGGGGACGATCACGCCCGCCTCGCCCTGGATCGGCTCGAGCAGCACCGCCGCCGTGGTGTCGTCGATCGCGGCCTCGAGCGCGGCCAGGTCGTTGTACGGGACGATCCGGAAACCCGGCGTGAACGGCCCGAAGCCCGCCCGTGCCGTCCCGTCCGTGGAGAAACCGACGATCGTCGTCGTCCGCCCGTGGAAGTTGTTCTCGGCGACCACGATCGTCGCCCGGTCCGCGGGGACACCCTTGACCTCGTACGCCCACTTGCGGGCGACCTTGATGCCGCTCTCCACCGCCTCCGCGCCGGTGTTCATCGGCAGCACCATGTCCTGCCCGGTCAGCCGCGCCAGCCGCTCGGCGAACTCGGCGAGCCGGTCGTTGTGGAAGGCGCGCGAGGTCAGGGTGAGCCGGTCGAGCTGCGCACGGGCGGCGTCGAGCAGCGCGGGATGCCGGTGGCCGAAGTTGAGGGCCGAATAGCCGGCCAGCATGTCGAGGTAGCGGCGGCCCTCCACGTCCTCCACCCAGGCGCCCTCGGCACGGGCGACGACGACGGGCAGCGGATGGTAGTTGTGCGCGAGGACCGGCTCCTCGGCCCGGATCAGCTCCTGTGAGGTACGGATGTCAGCGGGTGCGGTCATGAACGGATCTCCTGGGTGCAGCACTTGATGCCGCCGCCGGCCTTGTGGAACTCCGACAGGTCGACGGGGACGGGGACGTAGCCGCGCTCGGCGAGCCGGCCGATCAGCGTGGTGGCGCCGGGCGAGACGAAGACATGCCGTCCGTCGCACACGGAGTTCAGCCCGAAGGCCATCGCGTCCTCGCGGGTCGCGGTCACCGCGTCCGGGTAGAGCCGGGCGAGCACCTCGCGGCTGCCGGGGGAGAACGCCTCCGGGTAGTAGGCGATGTTCTCCGCGCCGGCGGTGTCGTCCAGGACGAACAGGGCCGTGTCCAGGTGGTAGAAGTACGGGTCGGTCAGCGTCAGGGAGATCACGGCCGTGCCCAGGTACTCCTGCGCCTCCTGATGGGCCTCACGGGTGGTGCGGAAGCCGGTGCCGGCCAGGATCCAGCGGCCGGCCGGCACGAAGTCGCCCTCGCCCTCGCACACCGACTCCGGCCGGTAGACGTCGAACCCCGCCGACTTGAACCAGGTGTCGTACGGGAGGGACTCCGGGCGCCGCTGAGGCGCCTTGAACAGGGAGCCGAACACCCGGCCGCCGACGGTCACCGCCGCGTTGGCGGCGAAGACCATGTCCGGCAGGCCCGGCACCGGCTCCACCGTCTCCACGGTGTGCCCGTGCGCACGGTAGGCGTCGACCAGCGCCCTCCACTGGGCCAGGGCCCGGCCGGTGTCCACGGGACGCTCCGGATGCATCCACGGGTTGATCGCGTACTGCACGGCGAAATGTCTGGGTTCGCAGACGAGGAAACGCCGCCGGCGCGGCACACGGGACTCGGACACGAAGGTGTTCCTCCGCTTCCATGGTCGTCTTCGAGGTGACACCACCGTAGGAAGCGACCGATACGCGCGACAAGGAACGAAAGCTGCGTGTCCGCGCAGCGATGCTGCGATTTCTCCCGGCTCAGCGCACGTCTGCTGCGTCGTCGGGGGCGGCGTGGCTGGCGCCGGCCTCCGGGCTCTCCGGCAGCAGATGGGACAGCACCATCACGCTGATGGTCTTGCGGATGAACGGCTCGGTGCGGATCCGCTCCAGCACCTCCTCGAAGTGCTCCACGTCCCGCGCCCGCACATGCAGCAGCGCGTCCGCGCCGCCGGTCACGGTCATCGCCGCCGTGATCTCCGGATGGTTGCGCACCACCTCCGCCAGCCGCCGGGGCGGCGCCGCGCCCTCGCAGTACACCTCCACGTACGCCTCCGTGCGCCACCCGAGCGCCGACGGTTTCACCGTGGCCGTGAACCCGGTGATCACCCCCGTCTCCCGCAGCCGGTCCACCCGGCGCTTGACCGCCGTGGCGGACAGGCCGATCTCCGCGCCGATCTCGGCGAAACTGCGGCGGGCGTTGGCCATCAGCGCGGTGAGGATCTTCCGGTCGAGGTCGTCGAACGGTGCCGGCCTGCTGTTCATGCGGGCACTGTATCCAGCCCCGATCCACCACGGACCTCCCTGACGGACACGTGTTCACGGCCGCCCGTCGCCCCTACACTCCACGTTCATGCTGCGCGCCCTCGCCGTCGACGACGAACGCCCCTCGCTGGAGGAACTGCTCTACCTGCTCGACGCCGACCCACACATCGCCTCGGTGGAGGGCGCCGGCGACGCCACCGAGGCACTGCGCCGCGTCAACCGCGCGATCGCCTCCGGCCCGGACGGCCCCGACGCCCTCGACGTCGTCTTCCTCGACATCCAGATGCCCGGCCTGGACGGCCTGGAGCTGGCCCGGCTGCTCTCCGGGTTCGCCGCGCCCCCGCTGATCGTGTTCGTCACCGCCCACGAGGACTTCGCCGTGCAAGCGTTCGACCTCAAGGCCGTCGACTACGTCCTCAAACCCGTGCGCGCCGAGCGGCTCGCCGAAGCCGTCCGCCGCGCCGCCCGGCTGCGCGAGGCGGTCCCGCCCGTCCCCGTCAGCGAACCCGACCCCGACCAGCTGCCCGTCGGACTCGGCGGCGTCACCCGCTTCGTCGCGGTCGACGACATCACCCACGTCGAGGCACAGGGCGACTACGCCCGCCTGCACACCGCCCACGGCTCCCATCTCGTGCGCATCCCGCTGTCCACGCTGGAGGAACGCTGGCGCGCCCGCGGCTTCGTCCGCATCCACCGCCGCCACCTCGTCGCCCTGCGCCACATCACCGAACTCCGCCTGGACGCCGGGTCGGTGAGCGTCCGGGTCGGCACCGAGGAACTCCAGGTGAGCCGGCGCCACGCGCGCGAGCTGAAGCAGCTGCTGATGCGCCGGTCCCTCCGCTGAGGCAGGGCACCCGCCATCCGTCGAAGAAAGGCACCCGATGCCGCAGGACGCCACCGGACGCCGGGTCGTCGTCACCGGCCCGCCGCGCCGCACCCGCCGGGTCCCCGGCCAGGCCCGGCCACGCACCGAGATAGCCGAGCAGACCGCCCTCGGCCACACCTACGTCCGCTCCCTGATGCGCAGTCAGCTGCGCACCACGCTCACCGTGTTCGCGGTGCTCGTACTGATGGTGGGCCCGCTGCCGCTGGTGTTCGCGGCCGCCGAGGGCCGGCGGACCACCTTCGTGGTCCTCGGCTTCGGCCTGTACGCCCCGCTGGTGCTGCTCGCCCGCTGGTACGTGCGCCGCGCCGAACGCAACGAACACGACTTCGTCCGGCTCGTCGAGGACCGCTGAAGCGCCGCAGGACCGCTCCGGACCCGTCGAGCACCGCACAGCGCCGCGCCGAGCACCGCCGAGGACCCTGGGACCGCCGCCGTGAACTCCGTCTACACCGTCCCCGCCGTCGCCCTGGTCACCATGGCCACCGCCTTCGTCGGCGCCTTCGGCCTGCGCATCTCCCGCACCACCTCCGACTTCTACGTCGCCTCCCGCACCGTCGGCCCCCGCCTGAACGCGGCCGCCATCAGCGGCGAGTACCTCTCCGCCGCCTCCTTCCTCGGCGTCGCCGGCCTGGTCCTGCTCCAGGGCCCGGACATGCTGTGGTACCCGGTCGGCTACACCGCCGGATACCTCGTCCTGCTGCTGTTCGTCGCCGCCCCGCTGCGCCGCTCCGGCGCCTACACCCTGCCGGACTTCGCCGAGGCCCGCCTCGCCTCCCGCGGCGTGCGGCGGCTCGCCGGTGTCTTCGTCGTCGGCGTCGGCTGGCTGTACCTGCTGCCCCAGCTGCAGGGCGCCGGGCTGACCCTGGCGGTGCTCACCGGGGCACCGGACGCGCTCGGCGCGCTGATCGTCGCCGTGGTCGTGGTGGCCACGGTCGCCTCCGGCGGCATGCGCAGCATCACCTTCGTCCAGGCCTTCCAGTACTGGCTGAAACTGACCGCGCTGCTCGTCCCCGCCCTCTTCCTGCTGCTGGCCTGGCAGCACGACGGCGCGCCCCGCCACCCCTTCGCCGAACCGGCCGCCTTCCGCGACCAGCGCACCGTCCGCGTCGACGACACCCTCGACCTGCGCCTGGACCGCCCGCTCACCGTCACCGTCGACGGCACCGTCGACGGCCGCGCCCACCACGACCGGACGGTCACCCTGCCCGCCGGACCGCACCGCGTGACCGCCGGCACCCGCCTCACCTTCCCGCAGGGCGCCCAGGTGCCCGAGACCGCACCCGACCGGGCGGGCGCGGCCACCGCCTCACCGGCCGCCTCGGGCGAGCGACGCCCGCTGTACGCGACGTACGGTCTGATCCTCGCCACCTTCCTCGGCACCATGGGGCTGCCGCACGTCGTGGTCCGCTTCTACACCAGCCCGCACGGTGTCGCCGCCCGCCGCACCACCGTGGCCGTGCTCGCCCTCACCGGCGCGTTCTACCTGCTGCCGCCGCTGTACGGCGCCCTCGGCCGCCTCTACACCCCCGAGCTGGCCCTCATCACCGGCGACGCCGATGCCGCCGTGCTGCTGCTGCCCGAGCGGATGATCGGCGGGGTCGGCGGCGACCTGCTCGGCGCGCTGGTCGCGGGCGGCGCCTTCGCCGCGTTCCTGTCCACCGCCTCCGGGCTGGCCATCGCCGTGGCCGGGGTGCTCACCCAGGACATGCTGCCCGCGCGCGGTGCCCTGCCCGCCCGCGCCGTGCGCCGCTTCCGGCTCGGCACGGTGCTCGCCGTCGCCGTGCCGCTCGTCGCGAGCGTCCCGGCCGGCAACCTGCCCGTCGCCGACGCGGTCGGCCTGGCCTTCGCCGTGTCCGCCTCCTCCTTCTGCCCGCTGCTTGTCCTCGGCATCTGGTGGCGGCGGCTCACCCCGCCCGGTGCGGCCGCCGGGATGCTCGCCGGCGGCGGAGGCGCCCTGCTCGCGGCCGGCGCGACCATGGCCGGCCCCACCGGGCCCGGGCCGCTGCACGCCCTGCTCTCCTGGCCCGCCCTGTGGTCGGTGCCGCTGGGCTTCCTCACCATGGTGCTGGTCTCCCTCGCCACCCCGGGCCGTGTCCCGGACGGCACGGCCGCCGTGCTGGCCCGGCTGCACCTGCCCGAGCAGCTGCGCACGGAGGCCGCGTCGTGAGCGGCTTCGTCGCGGGGCTGTGCGCGGCCGTGCTGCCGCTGCTCGCCGCCGGTTTCTGGCTGGGCCGCCGCACCGCCCGCACGGCCGGCCCGGGCGACCTCGGCACCCCCGTCGAGCACGCCACCTTCCGCACCCTGCACACCGCCTCGCTCGCCGCGCCCCCGCTGCGGGCCGGGCTGACCGAGGAGACCGCCCGCAAGTCCGCCCGCCGGCTGCGCTCCCTGCTGGGCACCGACGCGCTGTGCCTCACCGACGACACGCGCGTCCTGGTCTGGGACGGTGTGGGCGCCCACCACCGCACCGAGATCATGGAGCGGCTCGCCGGCCCGCTCGACACCGGCCGCGGCGAGGCCTTCCACCTCACCTGCCGGGCCCCCGACTGCCCGGTGCGCTGGGCCGTCGTCGCCCCGCTGACCGTGGACGACCGTGTGCACGGCGCCCTGGTCGCCTGCGCGCCCCGCGAGTCCGCCGTGCTGGCCCGGGCCGCGGCCGAGGTCGCCCGCTGGATCTCCGTCCAGCTGGAACTCGCCGAGCTCGACCGTTCCCGCACCCGGCTGATCGAGGCCGAGATCCGGGCGCTGCGCGCGCAGATCTCCCCGCACTTCGTCTACAACTCGCTGTCCGTGATCGCCTCGTTCGTGCGCACCGATCCCGAACGCGCCCGCGAGCTGTTGCTGGAGTTCGCCGAGTTCACCCGCTACTCGTTCCGCCGGCACGGCACCTTCACGACGCTGGCCGACGAACTGCACGCCATCGAGCAGTACCTCTCCCTGGCCCGGGCCCGCTTCGGCGACCGCCTCGCCGTCACCCTGCAGATCGCGCCCGAGGTGCTCCCGGTCACCCTGCCGTTCCTGTGCCTGCAGCCGCTGGTGGAGAACGCCGTCAAACACGGCCTGGAGGGCAGGGCCGGCACCTGCCACATCGAGATCACCGCGCAGGACGCCGGCGCCGAGGCACTCGTCGTCATCGAGGACGACGGCGCCGGCATGGACCCGGAGCTGCTGCGCCGCATCCTCGCCGGGGACGAGAGTCCCTCCGGCGGCATCGGGCTGTCGAACGCCGACGACCGGCTGCGGCAGGTCTACGGCGACGACCACGGACTGGTCATCGAGACCGCGCCCGGAGCCGGCATGAAGATCACCGTCCGGCTGCCGAAGTACCAGCCGGGCGTGCACCCCTCCGGGCACCTCGGGCATCTCGGGCAGCTCGGCCGGGACTGAGCGGCGGGACGGGACGCGCCCCGGGCTGTCATCTGCCGCGCAGGAGCATCAGACACAGGGTGACCAGTCCGAGCACCACCCAGCCGAACCACAGCCAGCCGTTGCCGCCGAGCGCCACCGTGTACGCCGTCACCGCGACCAGGGAGCCCACCGTGAGCGCCCCCATGGTCCGCGTGGCACCGTCCGTCGAACCGGGCATCGCAGGCACCTTTCTCGTGGATGGATCCGCGGGAGCCGAGTCACTCCATGGTGCCGCGATTCCCCCGTCCCGGCGGTGCCGGTGCGGGGGAACCGTGCGCGTCAAGATGTGTCCCGGACGGGGTGTGCGGGCCGGGAGGGGTGTCAGTTGCCGCGGGCGTGGAGCGAGGCGAGGTAGGCGTTGTAGGCCTCCAGCTCCTTGTCGCCGTCCCGGTCCGCGGCCCGGTCCTTGCGCCTGGCCTGCCGCTGCTCGGAGCGGTACCACTGGAACAGCAACGCGAGCAGCACCAGCACGGACGGGACCTCGCTGAAGGCCCAGGCGATGCCGCCGGCCGCGCTCTGGTCGGACAGGGCCTCGATGCCCAGGGAGGCGGGCGGGTGCCGGAAGGTGTCCACCATCGGGGTGGACCCCATCATCAGCGCGATGCCGAAGAACGCGTGGAACGGCATGCCCGCGAACAGCTCCAGCATCCGCATCAGGTACCCCGGGCGGTGCGGACCCGGGTCCACGCCCATGATCGGCCAGAAGAACACCACGCCGACCGCGAGGAAGTGCACCATCATCGCGATGTGCCCCGTCTTGGAGCCCATCAGGAAGTCGAACAGCGGAGTGAAGTACAGCGCGTACAGGCTGGCGATGAACACCGGGATGGTGAACCCGGGGTGGGTGACGACCCGCACGTACCGGCTGTGCAGCAGCGCCAGCAGCAGCTCCCGCGGGCCCGTGCGGCCCCGGCCCGCCGGCGGCAGCGCCCGCAGCGCCAGGGTGATCGGGGCGCCCAGCAGGACGAGGATCGGCGAGAGCATGCTGATCACCATGTGCTGGACCATGTGCACGCTGAACATGACCATGCCGTAGTCGTTCAGCGCGGTGCACATCATCAGGGCCACGGTCAGCACACCGACGACGAAGGAGATCGTGCGGCCCACCGGCCAGGTGTCGCCGCGCCGCCGCAGCCGCACCACGCCCCAGCCGTACAGCACGAGCGCGAGCACGCAGGCCACCAGGAAGAACGGGTCCGCGGACCACTGCAGTCCACGTCCCAGCGTGAACGGCGGAAGATCCGCCATCATGCCGTGCCCGCTGTGATCCATCCGCCGGCTCCTGATTCGTGGGGGTATGTGCTCTGCGACCACAGCTGGAGGCATCCGCAGCTGTCTGTCCGCACCCAGATTAGAGGCGCCCCCGGCCGCGACCGCGACCGGGGGCGGGGTGAGCGCGGGGCGTCCTACAGCACGCAGTCCGCTTCGGCGTAGCGGTCCGCCGGCACCGTCTTCAGGGTCTCCACGGCGTCGGCCAGCGGCACCGTGACGATGTCCGTGCCGCGCAGCGCCGTCATCCGGCCGAACTCGCCGCGGTGCACCGCCTCGACGGCGTGCCAGCCGAACCGGGTGGCCAGCACCCGGTCGTAGGCCGTCGGAGTGCCGCCGCGCTGCACATGCCCGAGGATGACCGGACGCGCCTCCTTGCCCAGGCGCTGCTCCAGTTCCCCGGCGAGCTGCCGGGCGACGCCGGCGAACCGCTCGTGGCCGTAGATGTCCGTGCCGCCCTCGTCGAAGTCCATCGTGCCGGGCTTGGGCTTGGCGCCCTCGGCGGCCACCACGATGGCGAACCGCTTGCCCGCCGCGAACCGCTCGCCGACCTTCCGCGTCAGCTCCTCGATGTCGAAGGGCCGCTCCGGCACCACCACGGCGTGCGCGCCGGCCGCCATCCCGGACTGCAGCGCGATCCAGCCGGTGTGCCGGCCCATGACCTCCACGATCAGCACCCGCTGGTGCGACTCGGCGGTGGTCTTCAGCCGGTCCAGGGCCTCGGTGGCGACGGTCACGGCCGTGTCGAAACCGAAGGTGACGTCCGTGGCGGCGATGTCGTTGTCGATGGTCTTGGGCACACCGACGATCGGCAGGCCGGCGTCCGACAGCAACCGGGCCGCCTTGAGGGTGCCCTCGCCGCCGATCGGGATGATCGCGTCCAGTCCCAGGTCCTGGACGTGGCCCTTGGCCCGCTCCACGCCGCCCCGCAGATGCTCGGGGCGGACCCGGGAGGAGCCGAGGATGGTGCCGCCGCGGGAGAGGATGCCGCCGACCGCGTCCAGGTCGAGCTTGAGGTAGTCGCACTCCAGGAGGCCCTTCCAACCGTCCCGGAAACCGATGACCTCGTCGCCGTGGTCGGCGACGGCACGGTGCACGACGGACCGGATGACGGCGTTCAGGCCGGGGCAGTCGCCGCCGGACGTGAGGACACCAATGCGCATAGCCCGATATACCTTCTCCACAGGGGCTGGGACCGGACCGCCCTGTCCGGCTCGATCCCCGCCACCCTAGCGGCATCCGGGGCCCTGTCAGCACCGTGCGTCCGTCTGCTGGACGGCCCTGCTCACCTGTGCATACGTCCCGTCAGACGGGCTCTCGGCGGCGTGCCCGCGGGCCGGTTCCCCGAACACGCGCGGCGACCGCCGCCCGGACGCGCCGGCCGCGGTCGCACACACGCCGGCGCCCGCCCGGCGGCTCCCTCGCGGAAACCTGCCGGGCGGGCGCCGTCACACGCTCCGTGTCACGCGGCCTGTGTCACACGCTCCGTGTCACGCGGCCTATGTCACGCGGCCCGTGTCACGCGGCCTCCTGCGCGGCCGCGATGCGCTCCTGGCGCAGTGCCTCGTACCAGTGGTCGTCGACCGGCGGCAGCGCGTTGACGTCCAGGGCCAGCTTCAGCAGCAGGTCCGCGATCTGCGGGTTGCGGGCCAGCACCGGGCCGTGCATGTACGTGCCGAAGACGGTGTCGTTGTACGCGCCCTCCGTGCCGTCGCCCGTGCCGTTGCCCCGGCCGATGCGGACCTGCGCGAACGGCCGGGCCGTCGGACCCAGGTGGGTGACGCCCTGGTGGTTCTCGAAGCCGGTGAGCGGCGGCAGGCCGAGCTGCGGGTCGATGTCCGCCAGCACGTCGCCGACGCACCGCTCGCCCTCGCCGCGCATCGACACCACGTCCAGCAGTCCCAGACCCGGCTCGCGCTGGCCGAGGTCGTTGACGAACTCGTGGCCGAGGATCTGGTAGCCGGCACACACCGCGAAGACGATCGCACCGTTCTGCACCGCCTGGTACAGGTGGCCGTCGCGGCGCAGCCGCTCGGCGGCCAGCCGCTGCGGCCGGTCCTCGCCGCCGCCGATCAGGTAGATGTCGCCGGAGGTCGGGATCGGCTGGTCGCTGCGCACGTCGAGACGCGCCACGTCCAGGCCCCGCTGCCGGGCCCGCCGCTCCACGACGAGCACATTGCCCTGGTCGCCGTAGGTGCTCAGCAGGTCCGGGTAGACCCACACCACCCGCAGTTGGTTGTCGCTCATGAAGTGGTCGTCCTTTTCGGTCAGTTGCCGACGCGGCGGCGCAGGTCCTGGAACGCTGTGTAGTTGGCGATGACCTCGATCCGTCCGGGCGGGGCCTGCTGGATGGCCTGCTCGAGGCTGTCGCAGACCTGGAACTGCTGGTTCGCGACCTCCAGACGCACCGCGAGGTCCAGCTTGCGGTCGCCGAGCACGAAGATCGGGTGGCCGGTCAGACGGGTGTAGTCGACGTCCCACAGCCAGGAGGTGTCGGTGCCGTCGGCGCTGCGCGCGTTCACGGACAGGATGACCGGGGCGGGTGCCGGGTCGATCAGCGTGAAGGTCTCCAGCCAGCCGGCCGGGTTCTTCGCCAGCAGCAGCCGCAGGTCCCGACCCTGGAACTGCACCACGTCGTAGCGACCGGCGACCGCCTGCACCTGGTACATCCGCTCCAGGGCGACCTGCGGCGGCACCCCGAAGACGGCGGCGACGGCCGCGGAGGACGCGGCGTTGGCCTTGTTGGCGCGGCCCGGCAGCTGCAGGTGGATGGGCCAGGCGGACCCGTGCGGGTCCAGCACGTGGTCGCCGGAGAGCGCCCAGCTCGGCGTGGGCCGGCGGAAACCGCACTCGTGGCAGTACCAGTCGTCGTCCGGGCGCTGCAGCACGCCGCCGCAGGACGGGCAGGACCAGGCGTCGTCCTTCCACATCTGCCCGGCCGCCACCCAGATGACGTTCGGGGAGGAGGAGGCGGCCCACACCACCAACGGGTCGTCGCAGTTGGCCACGATCACCGCCTTGGACCCGGCCAGTCCCTCGCGCCAGTTCTCGGCGAGCATCCGGGTCTCCGCCGCGCGGTCCAGCTGGTCGCGGGAGAGGTTGAGCAGGGCGATGCACTTGGGTTCGGTGTCCCGGGCCACGGCCGCGAGGTACTTCTCGTCGACCTCGATCACCCCGAACTTCGCGTCCGTGCCGCCCGCCAGGGCCGAGGTGATGCCGGCGGGCATGTTGGCGCCGAGCGCGTTGGAGGCCACCGGGCCGGCCGCCCGCAGCGCCTCCGCGATGAGCCGGGTGGTGGTCGTCTTGCCGTTGGTCGCCGACACCAGGACCACGTCGAGGTTCTGCGCAAGCCGGCGCAGCAGGTCGGGATCGAGCTTGAGCGCCACCCGGCCGCCGATCACCGAACCGCTGCCGCGCCCCGCGGCGCGCGATGCCGCAGCGACCGCCTTGCCTGCGGTCACGGCCAGCTTGGCCCGCGGCGTGAGCGGGTCCGAGTTGCCTGCCATCAGTTCTCGATCCTCCTTGCGTACGCGCCGCGCCTGAGCCGTCCGGCAACGATGTGGGCATCAGCCTATCGAGATCCGATCGTGCTCCCGAATCCCGCCGCCGGTACGGCGACCACGATGCCGGCGCCGTCCAGGGGGCCGCGCGCCGGCCGTCGTCCACCGGAACCGTACCCTTGCCGCCATGCGACACCGCTCCATCCCGGGCGCACGCGGGCGCGTGAGGCCGCTCACCCTGCTCGGCGACGCCGTTCTGCACGACCCCTGCCGCGAGGTCACCGCTTTCGGCCCTGAACTGGCCGCCCTCGTCGAGGACTTGTTCGCCACCATGTACGCGGCGCGCGGGGTCGGGCTGGCCGCCAACCAGGTGGGCGAGGATCTGCGCGTGTTCGTCTACGACTGCCCCGACGACGAGGACGTGCGGCACCTCGGGCACGTCGTCAACCCGCGTCTGGTGTCGGTGGACGGTGTCGTGGTGCGCGGCCCGGAGGGCTGTCTGTCGCTGCCCGGTCTGGAGGCCGGCACGGAGCGGTACGACGAGGCGGTGGTGGAGGGCTTCACGGCCACCGGGGAGCCCGTCACGGTGCGCGGCACGGGCTTCTTCGCCCGCTGCCTGCAGCACGAGTGCGACCATCTGGACGGCCGGCTGTACGTGGACCGTCTTCCGGAGCGGCGCAGGCGCAGGGTGCTTGGCCGGGCGGCCAGGACCGAGTGGGGCAGGCGCGGCTGACGGCGCGTGCGGTCCGCGGCGCCGGGTCGGGACGGCGAGCCCGGTGACCTCGTCCCGCCGTGCGGCCTGCTGCGGGGTGGACGGCGGGATGCCGCGACGCGGCCTAGAACCCCGGGCTGTCCGTCTTGTCGTCGACCGCGGCGAGGCCGCCCCACAGCAGCTCGGTGAGGCCGCGGACCAGCTCCGACCGGGAGCAGGGGCGCTCGCCCAGCCACCAGTCGCCGGCTGCGTGCATCATGCCGACGATGCCGTGGCCCCACACCCGGGCCAGCTGCCGGCTGCCCGGCCCGAGGTCCAGGCGCTCCTCGATGACCTGGGCCAGTTCCTCGCCCATGCGGCGCAGCAGCGGCGCGGAGTGCTTGCCGACGTCGAAGCCCTGGTCGCTGCCCTGGCCGCCCTCCGCCGGGTGCATCAGGAAGCGGTAGACCTGCGGACGGGCCTCGATGGCCGCGAGATAGGTGTCCAGCGTGGACTCCACCCGCTCGCGCCGGTCCGCGGGCGCGTCCAGCGCGGCCCGCAGCGAGTCGAGCAGGGCGTCGGTGTGGCGCTGGGCGAGCGCCGCGTACAGGCCGCCCTTGTCGCCGAAGTGGCGGTAGAGGATCGGCTTGGTGATGCCGGCCTCGGCGGCGATGGCGTTCATCGAGGCCTGCGGGCCGTCGCGCAGCACCACCCGGTCGGCGGCCTCCAGCAGCTCGCGCCGTCGACGGTCGGCGGACCGCTGCCGGTCGGTGCGCTGCGTGGTGTCCATGAGCTCTCCCCACCCGTGCTGAATCGGTGACGCCTGCGCAACGTAACACCAACCGGCCCCCCGGGCCTCGAACGGGCGGCCGCGACCTGCGGGATCATGCGGCATTTGACTTTTCCTACTGGTCAGTAACACAGTACGGTTACCGCAAGTAACAGCCGGTGTGCCACTGGAGGGGTCATGGCGGAGTTCACCATGGAGCTGAACGACGAGCAGAAGGAGGTGCGGGACTGGCTGCACGGCTTCGCCGCCGATGTGATCCGCCCGGCCGCCGCCGAGTGGGACGAGCGTGAGGAGACCCCCTGGCCGATCATCCAGGAGGCCGCGAAGGTCGGCATCTACTCCCTCGACTTCTACGCCCAGCAGTACTTCGACCCCACCGGCCTGGGCATCCCCATGACGATGGAGGAGCTGTTCTGGGGAGACGCCGGCATCGCCCTGTCCATCGTCGGCACCGGTCTGGCCGCCGTGGGCGTCCTCGCCAACGGCACCGAGGAGCAGATCGGCACCTGGATCCCGCAGATGTACGGCGACCCGAACGACGTCAAGGTCGCCGCCTTCTGCTCCTCCGAGCCCGACGCCGGCTCCGACGTCGCCTCGATGCGCACCCGTGCCGTCTACGACGAGGCCAAGGACGAGTGGGTGCTCAACGGCACCAAGACCTGGGCGACCAACGGCGGCATCGCCAACGTCCACGTGGTCGTCGCCTCCGTCGACCCCGAGCTGGGCTCCAAGGGACACGCCTCCTTCATCGTCCCGCCGAACACGCCGGGCCTGTCCCAGGGGCAGAAGTTCAAGAAGCACGGCATCCGCGCCTCCCACACCGCCGAGGTGATCCTCGACAACGTGCGCGTCCCCGGCTCCTGCCTGCTCGGCGGCAAGGAGAAGCTGGACGAGCGCCTGGCCCGCGCCCGGGAGAAGGCCAAGAAGGGCGGCGAGCGTGTGAAGAACGCGGCGATGGCCACCTTCGAGGCCTCCCGCCCGGCCGTCGGCGCGATGGCCGTGGGCACCGCCCGTGCCGCGTACGAGGTCGCCCTCGACTACGCCAAGACCCGCGAGCAGTTCGGACGGCCGATCATCGACAACCAGGGGGTCGCCTTCCAGCTCGCCGACATGCGCACCCAGATCGACGCCGCCCGCCTGCTGGTGTGGCGCGCCTCCTGGATGGCGATCAACGGCAAGCCGTTCACGTCCGCCGAGGGCTCGATGTCCAAGCTCTTCGCCAGCGAGACCGCGAAGAAGGTCACCGCCCAGGCGATCCAGATCCTCGGCGGCAACGGCTACACCCGGGAGTACCCGGTGGAGCGGATGCACCGCGATGCTGCTATTTACACCATCTTCGAGGGCACGAGCGAGATCCAGCGGCTGGTGATCTCCCGCACGCTGTCGGGGATGCCGATCCGCTGACGCACCGTGCACGACCGGCGGCTCTCCCCGCCCGCGGGAGGGCCGCTGCCGTCTGCTCCGACTGCTCCGGGCGGCGTCCGGGCTGCGCGGGAGCGCCCCGCGGCGCAGGGCCGCGGGCGCCCGGAGGAAGAGGGGCGTGGGTCGGTCGACCGGCTCGGGATCCCCCTTCCGGAACGACCTCGACGGGGCACAGGCCAGCGTGATCCGCGCCCCTGCCGGGTGTCCGTCGGGTTCCGCCGTTCGGGTGACAACGGTGCGCGGCAGCGTCTCCCGCCGGGCACCGCGAGGCGGAGCCGTCACGCCCGTGGATCCACTCCGAGCGGCCGGCCGGGAGCGTTCCGTGCGAGGGCCGGGGCGCACACACCCCGGCCCTCGTCCCCGTCCTCCGCTAGCGGTGCCGGAGCGGGGTCAGCTGTTCGATGTCGTAGCGCTTGCGCAGCGCCTCAATGGCCTCGCGGTCCGGCGGACCCCCGTCACGCAGGATCTCCAGCAGTTCCTCGAAGTACCGCTCGTGGTCCGGGGGCGGAGACGCCTGGAAGAACATCCTCGCCGGCGCCTCCGTCGGATTGGCGAACGCATGCGGACAGCCCGGGGGCACGACGATCACCGTGCCCGGGGTCGCCCGCACCACGCGCCGCCCCGAGGGGGACTCCCACGACTGCCAGTGGTCGGGGGTGCGGACCCGCGGTTCGAAGGCGAGCACGTCCAGCTCGCCCTCCAGCACGTAGAACAGCTCCTCGCTGCGCGTGTGCACATGGGCGCCCACGTCGAAACCCGGCGGGACCTCCACCTCGAAGGTGGAGGCCATGCGCGAGTGCGAGCCGGTCACCTTGAACGTCACCCGCTGCGCGGGTGTCTCCACGACGCGGCCGTGGCCGGGCGGCACCAGCAGCCCCTCCACCGGCGTGGCCGGAGGATCCACGGCCGTCGTCCTGACGGGTTCGTCGGTCGCCGTCATCGCGCTCACCACGCCACGGGCAGGGCCTCGGGACCGCGGATCAGCGCGCCCTTGCGGAACGGCACCTGATCCGGCGGCACCGCCAGGCGCAGGGTCGGCAGCCGGTCCAGCAGGGCGTCGACCAGCAGCTGCGCCTCCATCCGGGCCAGCTGGCCGCCCGGACAGTAGTGCGGGCCGAAACCGAACGCCACATGCGGATTCGGGCTGCGCGAGAAGTCGATCCGGTCCGGGTCCGGGAAGACCTCCGGGTCGCGGTTGGCGGCCAGGTACGACACGTACACGGCGTCGCCGGCCCGGATCCGCACCCCCGCGATCTCCACGTCCTCCAGCGCGATCCGGGACAGTCCGACGGCATTGCGGTGCGGGATGTACCGCAGCAGCTCGTCGATGGCCGCGGGGCGGATCGCCGGATCGGCGCGCAACCGGTCGGCCAGCTCGGGACGGGTGAGCAGGATGTAGAACATCTGCCCGCTGTTGTTGGTGACCGCCTCGCCGCCGATCTGCAGCAGCACCGCCAGGCCCACGGCCTCCGCCACGGTCACCTCGCCCCGCCCCACGGCTCTGCCGAGCAGCGAGGCGACGTCCTCACCGGTGCTGTCGACGCGGGCGTCGATCAGCTCGGTGAAGTACTCGCCCATCTCCTTCTTGGCCCGCTCGCTCACCTCCGCGCCGTGCGCGGAGGACAGGATCAGCTGGGTCCAGGTGTGCATGGCCTCCCGGTCGGCCGGCGGCACCCCCATCAGCTCGCAGATCACCGCGATCGGGAAGGGGCCGAGCACGTCACGGGTGAGGTCGGCGGGCGGACCGGCCGCCTCCAGCGCGTCGACCAGCTCGTCCAGCATCCGCCGGGCGCTGTCGCGCACCCGCTCCACGCCCCGCGCCGTCAACGCGGGCGTCACCGCGCGGCGCAGCCGGGTGTGGTCGGGCGGGTCCAGGAAGCCGACCGCGTCACGGGAGGGGATGAAGTGCGGGGCGAGCCGGGTGACCTGCCGGTCCATCACCGCCGCGCGGCTGAAGCGGGGATCGTTGGTGACCGTCCTGACGTCCCGCATCCGGGTCACCAACCACGCCCAGCCCTCGCCGTGCGGCAGTTCGATGCGGGTGACCGGGCCCTCCTCCATCAGATCGGCCAGCACCGGGTCGAAGTCCACCCCGGTCAGGTCGAACGCCGGCCAGTACCGCACCGGTGGCAGGGCGGCGCCGGCCTCGTCCGTGGGCGCCCGTCCGGCATGGAACGGGCACCCGGACGGTGTCCGCGCCTCCGGCGGTGTCGTGGGCAGCGTCTCGTCCACGGCCGCCTTCTCGACCAGCGGTTCCGCGGTCATACCGCACCTCCGTCCTGCCAGGTGCCGAGGCTCATCTCGGCGGTGATGCCGGGGCCGAACCCGGCGAGCAGGCCACGGTCCTGGTGCTGCGCGCCGCCCTCGTCGAACAGCCGGCGCAGCGCGTCCAGGACGACGGCGCTGGCGATGTTGCCGTACTCGGTGAGCGTGGCCCGGCTGAACCGGAACGCGTACGGGTCGACGTGCAGGAACTTGCTGAGGTCGTCCAGGATGCGCGGCCCGCCCGCGTGGATGACGTAGAAGTCCAGGTCGGACGCGTCCCACCGGTGCATCCTGGCGAGGTCCCGCAGCGCGGGAGCGAGCGGCTCCATGGTGGTGGGCACCCGCTTGTCCAGCAGGAAGTGGAAGCCGGTCGCCCGGACGTCGTACGCGATCCAGTCCTCGGTCTTGGGAATCAGGTACGAGCCGTTGCGTTCCAGGTGGACACCGGTGCCGCCGGTGCCGCGGACCACGGCGGCGGCGATGCCGTCGCCGAACAGGCCGTTGGACAGCAGGGAGCCGACCCCCAGGTCGGTGGGCTGGTAGCACAGCGAGCAGAACTCGCAGGCCACGATGAGCGCGTTGGCCTCCGGGTACGCGGAGCAGAAGTCGTGCGCCCGGTTGATCGCCGCACCGCCGGCCGCGCAGCCCAGCTGGGCGATGGGCAGCTGGCGGGTCGTCGAGTCGAAGGCCATCTCGTTGATCAGCCACGCCGTCAGCGAGGGCATCATGAAGCCCGTGCACGAGACGTAGATGATCACGTCGATGTCGGTGGGCAGGAGCTGAGCGTCGTCCAGCGCCCGCCGGACGACCGCGGGGACCCGGGCCTTCGCCTCCTGCTCGTAGAGCTTGTTGCGCTGCTCGAAGCCGGGGTGCTTCAAGGTCTCCTCGATGGGTTGCACGATGTGCCGGGTACGCACGCCGGTGTTCTCGATCAGCCGGAGGGCCAGCGGGAGTTGCGGATGGTCCGCGTGGCGGGAGCGTGCGAGCTCCAGCGTTTCCTCCATCGTGATCACGTGCTCTGGAACGGACACCGAAGGTCTGCACAAAGTCGCCATGAGCCGTGCCTGCTTTCGCCTTCCGGAAGGCCGGTAGCCCCCCGGTCAGAGGGTTGTGCACCCAGAAGGGTGGTCCACCCACGATCACCCGGAAGAGCGATGATCTCTCGCGGGACTACTCCGTTCCGGGGAGTCCGGGACGGTGTCGCAGAGGGGTGTGGCGGGGTACGCGACAGCGGGCACGGCGGCCGACGGAACAGCGTTGTCGCAGGTCACGGGCGAGGGCTCGGGTACCGGCACCGGGTGCCGCCCGCCGAGGCACGCCGGGTCAGGCGGCGTGTGCCGCGGACACGGCCGGGCGACAGTCGGACGAGCGGCAGCCGGGTGAGCGGTGCGGTACGGCGCGCCCCGCGGATGCGGAGACGGAGGGAGTCGACGACGGGGGGAGCGGCGGGTCCGGTTGCGGGGCGCGTTGCGGGGGAGCCGGGGCAGCGACGGGCGCGGTCGGGAGCTGCGGGGAGAACGCCGACGGAGCCGACGGAGTCGACGGAGTCGCGAGAGAAGCAGAGCGCCCCGCGCCGTTCGGGCGCGGTGACGGGGCAGGGGCGACGGAGCGGGCAGTACGCAGTGGTGACGGCGGCCGCGTGGTGCGGCGGCGAGGGGCGTGCAGGGCGCTGTCGGCGGCCGCGCGGTGCGGTGCGCGCGGGGAGCCGTGACGCGGCAGGCGACCCGTGAGCGGATCGAGCAGCGGGCGGCAGGAAAAGCGGCAGGAAAGAGGCGGGAAGGCGCGGAGATCTAGCCGGACGCGGCCCCGCTGCTGTGCGCGATGCAGGCAACGTCGATCCGGTCGGCCAGCTTGGCCAGCTCGATGGTCAGCGCGGCCACCGTGTCCTCGTCGAGCCCCTCCTGCCCGGCCTCCACCAGGCGCAGCCACCGGCCGCCCACCGTCCGCAGCAGCTTGCTCACGTCGGCCGCGGCCACCTGCAGCTCGCCGCGGTTGTCGACGATCAGAGGGAGAGTCACTTCGCGGTTCACAGCACGGATCGTAGCCGCGGAAGGCTCACGCCCCGTGCCACACCGTGGTGATGTTGCAGAACTCCCGGATTCCGTGTCCGGACAGCTCACGCCCGTATCCGGACCGCTTCACACCCCCGAACGGAAACGCCGGGTGAGAGGCGGTCATCCCGTTGACGTACACCCCGCCGGCCTCCAGATCCCGCACGAACCGGTCGATCTCCTCCTCGTCGCGGGTCCACACGTTCGAGCTCAGTCCGAACGGGGTGTCGTCGGCGAGCAGGACCGCCTCGTCCAGGTCGCGGGCGCGGTACAGCGTGGCGACCGGACCGAAGGCCTCCTCGCGGTGGATGCGCATCTCACGGGTGACACCGGCGATCACGGTCGGCGGGTAGTACCAGCCGGGCCCCTCGGGCCGCTCGCCGCCGCACAGCACCTGCGCCCCACTGCGCCGGGCGTCGTCGACGAGCTCCTCGAGGTCGGCCCGGGCGCGTTCGCTCGACAGCGGCCCGACGTCGGTGTCCTCCTCCATCGGGTCGCCCATGCGCAGCGCACGCATGCCGGCCACGAACCGCTCCGTGAAAGCGTCGTAGACGTCGGTGTGGACGATGAAGCGTTTGGCGGCGATGCAGGACTGGCCGTTGTTCTGCACCCGGGCGGTCACCGCCACCCGGGCCGCGCGGTCGAGGTCGGCGGAGGGCATCACCACGAACGGGTCGCTGCCGCCCAGCTCCAGCACCGTCTTCTTCACCATCTCCCCGGCGGTGGAGGCCACCGCGCGGCCGGCCGGTTCGCTGCCGGTCAGGGTGGCCGCCCGCACCCGCTCGTCGCGCAGGATCTCGTCGACGGCGTCGGAGCCGATCAGCAGGGTCTGGAAGCAGCCCTCGGCAAAGCCCGCGCGGTGGAACAGGTCCTCCAGGTACAGGGCGGTCTGCGGCACGTTCGAAGCGTGCTTGAGCAGGCCGACGTTGCCGGCCATCAGCGCGGGCGCCGCGAACCGCACCACCTGCCACAGCGGGAAGTTCCACGGCATCACCGCCAGCACCGGCCCCAGCGGCCGGTAGCGGACCAGGGCCCGCACCGCGCCGGAGTCCTTCACATCGGCGGCCGCGGGTTCCTCGTCGGCGAGGAGTTCCTCGGCGTGCTCGGCGTACCAGCGCATCGCCTTGGCGCACTTGGCGGCCTCGGCGCGGGCCTGGGCGATCGGTTTGCCCATCTCGCAGGTGATGGTCCGGGCGATCTCCTGCTGGTCGTCGTCCAGCAGACCGGCGGCCCGCCGCATCCGCTGCGCCCGCTCGGCGAAGGACGTCGTGCGGTAGGTGCGGAAGGTGGCCTCGGCGAGCTGCAGACGGCGCTCGATCTCCTCCCCGTCCATGGCCTCGAACGTCCGCAGCGTCTCCCCGGTGGCCGGGTTCACCGTGGCGATGGACATGGCTGACCTCCCTGGCAGCGGGCTTGTGTCGACCCTCGCGCGCCGTGCCCGCGGCCGCAACGCGTGGTGCCTCCTCAGAGCGAGTGCTCCGCCAGGCGGTCCAGAAACGCGGCCTGGGCCGCGACGATCAGCTCGCGCGCCCGGTCCGGGCCGAACCACGCCACCCGGTCCAGTTCCGGGAACTCCCGGGTGCGCCCCGAGCGCGGCGGCCACTCCATCGTGAACGTGCCCGGAGTGATCGCCTCCGGGTCGAGGTCGCCCTCGACCGCCCAGACGGTCACGATCTTGCCGCCGCGCTGCCGTACCTCGCCGAGCGGCACCGCCTCCCCGTCCGGGGGAGCGAGCCCCAGCTCCTCCCGGAACTCGCGGCGGGCGGCGTCCAGGGCGGACTCGTCCGGGTCGTACTCGCCCTTCGGCACCGTCCACGCGCCCTGCTCGCGCCGGGCCCACAGCGGGCCGCCCATGTGCCCGAGCAGCACCTCGAGGCCCTTGTCACCGGTGCGCCGGTACAGCAGGATCCCGGCGCTGCGCCGGCTGCGTCCGCCGCCGCTCACGGCCGTACCCCAGGATGCGCCGCCAGCAGGTCCTCCACGGTGTCCGCCTCCTGCGGGCGCTTGTCCTCGCGGTAGCGCACCACCCGGGCGAAGCGCAGTGTGACACCCGCCGGGTAGCGGGGGGAGCGCTGCAGTCCGTCGTAGGCGATCTCGACGACCAGCTCGGGACGGACCACCAGGCCCCAGGAGCGCTCCTCCACGGCCAGCTGCCGCAGCCGTTCGGTCTGCCAGGCCAGCATCGCGTCCGTCATGCCCTTGAAGGTCTTGCCGAGCATGACCAGGCCGCCCTCGGCCGTGCGGGCGCCCAGGTGCAGATTGGACAGGTATCCGGTGCGTCGGCCGTGGCCCCACTCGGCGGCCAGCACCACCAGGTCCAGGGTGTGCACCGGCTTGACCTTCAGCCAGGTCGCACCGCGCCGGCCCGCGCTGTAGGGGGCGTCGAGCGCCTTGACGACGACGCCCTCATGGCCGCGTTCCAGGGTGCTCGCGAGGAAACGTTCCGCTTCCGCCGTGTCCCCGGGCCCCAACACCACGGTCCGTCTGACCCGCATCGGTTCCGGCACGAGCCGCGCCAGCTCGGCGTGCCGCTCGGTGAACGGCAGATCGAGCAGATCCCGGTCGTCCGCCGACAGCACGTCGAAGAAGACCGGGGAGACGGGCACCTGCTGCGCGGCCCGGGCCACGTCGAGCCGGGAGCCGACCCGCCCGGCGGTCTCCTGGAACGAGCGCGGCCGCCCGTCGGGGCCGAAGGAGATCACCTCGCCGTCCAGGACGAACCGTTCGCCCGGCAGGCCGAGCGCCGCCGCGGTCACCTCGGGCAGGCGTTCGGTGATGTCGTCGAGGGTGCGGGTGTGGATGCGCACCGTGCCGCCGTCCCGGTGCACCTGCACCCGGATGCCGTCCAGTTTCTCCTCCACCGCGCAGGCACCCAGCTTCGCCACGGCCTCGGCCACCGAGGAGGCGCTGCGCGCCAGCATCGGCAGCACCGGACGGCCCACGGTGAGCCGGAACCGCTCCAGCGCCGCCGGGCCGTCGGCGAGCAGGTCCCGGGCCACCGCCTGCAGCGACCCGGCCAGCATCACCGCCCGCCGCACCTGCTCCGCCGGCGCGCCCGTCGCCCGGGCCAGCCCCTCGACGGCGAGCGCGTCCAGCGCGCCCTGCCGCACCTCGCCCGTGAGCAGCCCGCGCAGGAAGCGCTGCTCGTCCTCGGTGGCCGCACCCATCAGCTCGCCCACGAGCCGTGCGCGTCCGGCCTGGGCGCCCGGCCCGGAGACCGTGCCCAGCTTGCTCAGCCGGGCGTCCACCTCCCGCACGGTCAGGGTGGGTTCCGCGGCCGGCGGCACCGGGCGGCCGAGCACCGACCAGCCCACACCGAGCCGCCCCTGCGGCAGTCGGCCCGCCAGATACGGGATCACCACCGGCACGTCCTCGGGCTCCGCCTGCCGGAACAGCTCTGCGAGCAGGGCGGTCTTCCGGGACCGGGCCGAGGTGGCCGCGACCTCCCGGGACACCTGCGCCAGCCGGGCGAGCAGCATGCAGTCATGGTGCACCGCCGGCCGGCGATCCACACCTGCGGGTGCCGGGGCGCGCCTTGCGGCTCGCCGGGCGCGTCCTTGGCCTCGGCCATCCGGTGCGAGCTGGGGCGTGCGGAGTCGTGGTGTGTCGTTGGTGTCCGCCAGACGGTTCCCCAGAGGCAAGCAACCGCTTAGTATGCGTGCGACCCGGTCCGAGCAACGCAGTCCCGTGGAGGCGGCGCATGCAGGCATGGCGAGTGCACGACAACGGTGAGCCGAGCGAGGTGATGCGCCTGGAGGAGACCGAGCGGCCCGCGCCCGGCGACGGCCAGGTGCTGCTGAAGGTCCGCGCCGCGAACATCAACTTCCCCGACGCGCTGCTGTGCCGGGGCCAGTACCAGGTCCGGCCCCCGCTGCCGTTCACGCCCGGCGTGGAACTGTGCGGCGAGACCGAGGACGGTCGACGGGTGATCGCCACCTCCGCACTGCCGCACGGGGCCCTCGCCGAGTACGCCCTCGCCGACGCGACCGCGCTTCTGCCCGCCCCGGACGCCCTGGACGACGCGGAGGCGGCCGCCCTCCACATCGGCTACCAGACGGGCTGGTTCGGCCTGCACCGCCGGGCCCGCCTGCAGGCCGGCGAGACCCTGCTCGTGCACGCCGCCGCCGGCGGGGTCGGCAGCGCCGCCGTCCAGCTGGGCAAGGCGGCCGGTGCCCGCGTCATCGGTGTGGTCGGCGGCCCGGAGAAGGCTGCCGTCGCCCGCAAGCTGGGCTGCGACGTCGTCGTCGACCGGCACGCCGAGGACGTCATCACCGCCGTGAAGGACGCCACCGGCGGCCGCGGCGCCGACGTGATCTACGACCCGGTCGGCGGCCAGGCCTACGCCCAGTCCGCCAAGACCGTCGCCTTCGAGGGCCGGATCGTGGTCGTGGGCTTCGCCGGCGGCACCGTCCCCACCCCGGCGCTCAACCACGCCCTGATCAAGAACTACTCGATCCTCGGCCTGCACTGGGGGCTGTACCGGACCACGAACCCGGAACTGATCCGGCACTGCCACGAACAGCTCACCGATCTGGCCGCCCGGGGCGCGATCGCCCCGCTGGTGAGCGAACGGGTGCCGCTGGACGGGGCCGCGGCCGCCGTGCAGCGCGTCGCCGACGGAACCACCACCGGCCGCATCGTCGTCCTGCCCGCACTGCGCAACGGAGACGCCGCATGACCGACAGGCCCCTCGACGCGGCCGGACTGCGCCGCCGCACCCGCCGGTTCCTCGCCGAGCATCCGCCCGGCAGCACCGACCGCCTCGACTTCCTGCGGGCCCGCTTCGACGCCGGACTCGCCTGGGTGCACTACCCCGAGGGCCTCGGCGGCCTCGGGGCGCCCCGCTCCCTGCAAGCCGTCGTGGACGACGAACTGCAGGCCGCGAACGCCCCCGACAACGACCCGCGCCGCATCGGCATCGGCCTGGGCATGGCCGCGCCGACCCTCCTGCGCTACGGCACCGAGGAGCAGAAGCGGCGCTACCTGCGACCGCTGTGGACCGGGGAGGAGGTCTGGTGCCAGCTGTTCAGCGAACCCGGCGCCGGATCCGACCTGGCCGCCCTCGGTACCCGTGCCGTCCGTGACGGCGACGACTGGGTGGTCGACGGCCAGAAGGTGTGGACGTCCAGCGCACACCTGGCCCGCTGGGCCATCCTCATCGCCCGCACCGACCCGGACGCTCCCAAGCACCAGGGCATCACCTACTTCATCTGCGACATGACCGACCCGGGTGTCGAGGTGCGCCCGCTGCGGCAGATCACCGGGGAGGCCGAGTTCAACGAGGTGTTCCTCACCGGCGTCCGTATCCCCGACTCCCGCCGCCTCGGCGAGGTCGGCGACGGCTGGCGGGTTGCGCAGACCACCCTGATGAACGAGCGTGTCTCCATCGGCGGCACGGCCCTGCCCCGCGAGGGCGGCATGATCGGCAAGGTCGCGCAGACCTGGCGCGAACGCCCCGACCTGCGCACCCACGACCTGCACCAGCGGCTGCTGAGACTGTGGGTGGAGGCCGAGGTGGTGCGCCTCACCGGCGAACGGCTGCGCCAGCAGCTCGCCGCGGGACAGCCCGGACCCGAGGGCTCCGCGATGAAGCTCGCCTTCGCCCGCCTCAACCAGGAGATCAGCGGCCTGGAGGTCGAACTGCGCGGCGCCGAGGGACTGCTGTACGACGACTGGACCATGCGCCGCCCCGAACTCGTCGACTTCACCGGCCGGGACGCCGGCTACCGCTACCTGCGCGCCAAGGGCAACAGCATCGAGGGCGGCACCAGCGAGATCCTGCTGAACATCGTCGCCGAGCGCGTCCTGGGCCTGCCCCCCGAGCCGCGCACCGACAAGGACGTCGCCTGGAAGGACCTGGCCCGATGAGCACACCGCCGGACCTGCTGTACACCGAGGAGGAAGAGGCGCTGCGCTCCGCCGTCCGCGACCTGCTCACCGACCACTGCCCGGCGGCCGAGGTGCTCGCACGCGCGGAGACGGACACCCCGCACGACCTCGCCCTGTGGCGACGGCTCGCCGGCACCATGGGGCTCGCCGGGCTGCTGGTGCCCGAGGACCGGGGCGGGGCGGGCGCCTCGCACCGCGAGGCCGCCGTCGTCCTGGAGGAACTGGGCCGGGCGGTGGCGCCCGTGCCCTACCTCAGCAGCGCGGTCGTCGCCACGGAGGCCCTGCTGGCCTGCGGCGACGACGAGCTGCTCGGCCGGCTCGCCTCCGGCCGCACCATCGGCGTCCTGGCGGTCGGCCTGCACCTGGCCCCCGGCGCCCCGTTCCCCAGGGTCCGCCGCATGGACGGCACCCTGCACGGGGAGCTGACCGGCATCGCGGACGCGACCGTCGCCGACGTGCTCCTCGTCCCCGCCGACGACGGCGGCCTGTACGCCGTGGAGGCGGCGGAGGCGACCGTCACCGGCCAGGTGTCCCTGGACCTGACCCGGCCGGTGGCCACCGTAGGACTCGACGGCGCTCCCGGACGCCGCGTCGGCGCCGCCGGCCCCGCCGTGCGCCGGGCCCTGCGGGCCGCCGCCGGACTGCTCGCCTCCGAGCAACTGGGCGTCGCCGACTGGGCGTTGACCGAGACCGTGCGCTACCTGAAGGAGCGCAAGCAGTTCAACCGGCCCGTGGGCGGCTTCCAGGCGCTCAAGCACCGGCTGGCCCGGCTGTGGCTGGAGGTCGTGAGCCTGCGCGCCGCCGCCCGCTCCGCCGCCGACGCACTGGCACGCGGCCGGGACGGCGAGAACGGCCCGGACGTCGACGTGGCGGTCGCCGTCGCCCAGGCCTACGCCGCACCGGTCGCCGTCCACGCGGCCGAGGAGGCCCTGCAACTGCACGGCGGCATCGGCATGACCTGGGAACACCCGGTCCACCTGTACCTGAAGCGGGCGAAGGCCGACTCGATCGCCTACGGCACCGCGGGCGCGCACCACCAGGCGCTGGCCGGCCTGGTCGACCTGCAGGCCCCCTGACCGGCCACCCCGCCGAGCAGTCATGGCCGCCGGACAAACCTGTACAGAACCACACGTTCGGCGGACATGTCAGCCCCCGGGACGCCCCCTCCGCTGCGCCACACTTGCCGCCTGAAGCCGCGAGTGGGCGTGGCGGAGGAGGTTCACGGTGGCCATTTCCATCTCTGGTGTGCTGTTGCTCGCGATCCTGGCGATCATCTTCCTGCGCAACGGCGCACTGAAGTTCTCCCACGCCCTGATCTGCGTCCTGCTCGGCTTCTCCCTGGCCGGCACCAGCATGGCCCCCACCATCCACGAAGGGCTCGCGGCCACGGCCCAGATCGTCAGCAGCCTGCGTCCCTAGGCCGACGCACGCTTCGAGGCGTCGAGTGCCGTGAGGCGGCGCACGTCCCGTGGTGGCCGGTCTCTGGGGCGACACACACCCCGAGGCGGCTGATGCCCCTGCGCCTGCACGTCCGGGGCGGTGGGTGTCTGCACGTCGTCACACCCGAGGCGGTGCGTGCCCGCGAGCCTGCACACCCATGGCGGCACGTGCCTGCGAGCCTGCACACCCGTGGCGGCGCGTGCCTGCGAGCCTGCACACCCGTGGCGGCACGTGCCTGCGAGCCAGCACGCCCGTGGCGGCGCGTGCCCCTGAGCCGGCGTGTGCCTCGAGCAGCGCGGGGAGCGACGCATCCTTGTCGTCCGGTACCGCACCACCCGTGGCGGGGCCTGGCCCAGGTGTCGGCCACGTGCCGCCCCGGGGCAGGGTCCGGTGTGTGCGCCACGATCCGCTCACCCGGCCGCGAAGACGCCGATCCCGTTCGGCACGGCCCGTTCGCTTCCGTCGCTCGGATGGTTGCGCACACTCACCCTGGTCGCCCCCCGGGGCCGGGCCACCAGTGTGCTGGAGCCCCCGCCGTCCAGGTCGAAACCTTCCGTCGCGCCCAGTTTCTTCAGCTGGGCGGCCAGTTCGGCCACCGTGAGACCGCGGCGGTAGGCCGGCCGTCCGTCCAGTGCCACGAGCAGCAGCCGGTGCCCGCCGTTCGCGATGCCCACCGCGGTGCGCACCGCCGTGGCCTTCGCGTCCAGCCCCTTCAGCGGGGCGCCGTTCCGCAGCACCGGGAACCCCCCGATCGCGAACGCGTACCGCACACCGGACGCCGCCACCAGCCGGTGCTCCACCCGGACGGACTGCCCCTTGGTCAGCTTGCGCAGCTGCCGAGCCCCGTCCTCACGCCCCACCAGCACCGTTGTCCCCGCCGGGATGGTGCCCGTGCCCGGTTTCCCGGACGTGGCCACCACCCGGCCGTTCCTGACCGTCACCTCATAGGTGTCCTTGCTGCACGGGGCACTTCTGCGGGTGTCCGTGCCGCATGTGGCCCGGGCACGGGAGGCGCTGCCCCAGTCGGAGGTGTAGGCGCCGATCGAACCGACGGGCAGGGCGTACTGGTTGAGCCCGCCGAGCTTCAGCCGACCCGCCGGGGTGGTCACCGAGCCGGACAGGGACAGCCGGTCGATGCGCGCGGTGCGGTCGGTGCCCACGCCGACCACGTCCTCGGTGGTGCTCCCCGACGGCAGGGCCGGACCGAACCGCTGCCCCTTCGGCACAGCCGCCTTCAGCGGATGTCCGTCGGCGATCTCCGGGCCCACGGCCGAACCGGTCGCGGCGACCCCCGGACGGGTCTCGGTGATGTGGAAGAAGTCGCCATTGATACCTGCCAGTGCTCCTTGTCCGTCGGCGAGTTGGGAGACGGTGCGCCGTGCCGCCACCTTCCCCGGGTGCAGCAGCCCGATCCGTACGTGCCGGTCGCGCAGGTCGACGGTGACCACATGGGCGCGGACCACCCCGCGCGCCGTCCGGAGGTCGACGTCGCGGTACTCGACGCCCGGTGCGAGCTGCTCGGAGCGTTGCGCACTGCCGGCCGGCGTGGCCGCTGCCATCGACGTGCCGGCGAAGGTGCCGCACGTCAGGAGGACCGTCAACACTCGTCCGAGCCGCCTGTTGCGGTGTGTAGCAGTGTCCACCTACACCTCTGATGCTTCGTCACCTGTGCATGGACACACGGAAGTGCATCAGAACAAGGCGTCAGGAACGGGATGCGAACCGTGACGACGCGGCGTCCGGCGGGAAAACACACCCCTTCGGGCGCCCCGGCGGGCGGTCTCCGGCCGGGAGACCCCGGCCATGACCGACCGGTGCCGACGGCGGCTCAGCGCTCGCCCCGCGACCGTGCGGCCGTGTCGTCCTGCTCCCTGCGGCGCCTGTCGGCCCGGGTGCACGGTGCGTGCCGGGGAAGGCTGCGCGCGCCGAGGACGCCACGCCGACTCGCGGTGGCCGGCACGCACGCGCACCCCGCTGCCGCGCCACCCGCCCGGCGCCGCTGCGCGGGTGTTGTGCCGGCGTCGCTCGCCCGCACCGGACGCCGCGAGCTGATCGCACTGTCTCCGTGTCGTGAACCGGTGGTGCCGCGCACGTGTGCCCTCGTGTCCGGGCCGCGTGCGTCGCCCCGAGGGGCCGTCCGCCTGCGAGGCGCGCGGCCCGGCGGGTGTGCCGCGGCCGGCAGGCGTCCTGCGCAAGGACGGTCGTGTCAGGCCGAGTCGACCAGTCTCATGTAGCGGGTCCAGTCCCAGTTCGGTCCCGGGTCGGTGTGGTCCGCGCCGGGCACCTCGGCGTGCCCGAGGATGTGCGTCCGGTCCTTGGGGATGCCGTAGCGGTCGCAGATCGCCGCCGTGAGCCGTGCCGACTCCTGGTACAGCTCGTCGGTGAAGTAGGACGGGTCGTCCACCCATCCCTCGTGCTCGATGCCGATGCTGCGTGTGTTGTAGTCCCAGTTGCCCGCATGCCAGGCCACGTCCGCCTCGCGCACGCACTGGGCGATGTGTCCGTCGGCGGACCGTACGACGTAGTGCGCGGACACCTTCTTCTGCGGGTTCTGGAAGATGGCCAGGGTGTCGGCGTACGTCTCCTGGGTGACGTGGATGATCACCCGGTCGATGGCATAGGTCGTGGGGCGGTTCGCGACCGTGTAGTTGGAGGAGCTGGCAGGTTGCCACTCCGTCGACGGATAGTCGTAAGGTCGGGGACGCGCCATGGCTCGTGTGGTGGGAAGCAGGGCGTAGGGGGCGGCGGCGAGAGCGACGGCGCCCCGGAGAAGCCGCCGCCGGCTGGGCTGAGGTCCGGCCCGGTCCATGAGTGGTGACCCTTTCTCGTGAGAGTGCTCGGCTGGTGTGGCGAGGCCTCGGCGAAGGCCGGCAGGCACGTGGTGCGGTGCACGCCGTCGTCGTCGCGTACGGTCGTGCGGACATCGCGCGGTGAGTCTCGCGCACGACCGGCGCCGGTGTGCGGAGCCTGGCCGGGTGCGTACGGCTGATGTCGCGGATGCCGGTCACGGTGATGCGGCCACTCGGCCCTGCCGTCTGCGCGAGCCCGTGTCGTGGCGCGCAGGGATTCGTCCGGTGCGTTCTCGTCCCGCTCAGGCGCCCCGGAGCGGCGTTCGTCCTCCCCCGTCATCGGTCCCCCCGTCGGTCCCGTGCGGGTGCCTCCGGACCGGTCCGGACGCACCGCCTCGCGCGAACCACGGTACGGCTGACGGCCGTTGGGCAGAAGAGGGCCTCACGCGGCGGTGGACGAGCGCGAGATTGTGGACAACTCGGCCACTCGAACGTGTGATTCCGCCCAGGGGACGGAGAAATGAGGGTGGGTCAGTCCTGAGCCGCAGCGGACGCCGGGTCGTCCAGCACGGCCCGTGCCACCGAATGCGCGGCGCCCAGCAGCGGTCCCTCGGGACCCAGCCGTGAGACGGTCACCGGGCAGGCCGGACCGGCGGTGCGCCGGGCGAGTTCCGCCTCCAGCGACGGCAGCAGCCAGGGCGCGAGCGCGGCCAGCGCGCCGCCCAGCACCACGGTCTCGGGATCGAGCAGGTTCACCGCACCGGTCAGCGCCACACCCAGCGCCCGTCCCGCCTGCCGCAGAGCCTGCCGAACGGCCTCGTCGCCCGCGGCGGCGCGGCCGGCGAGCAGACCGACGCTGCCCTCGCCCGCCGGGAGTCCCGCCGCCCGCAGCACGGCCTCCTCGCCCGCGTACTGCTCCAGGCAGCCACGGCCGCCGCACGGGCACGCCGGTCCCTCCGGCTCCACCGGCACATGTCCCAGTTCTCCGGCGAAACCCCGCGTGCCGCGCAGCAGCCGACCGTCGACCACCACCGCGGCACCGATACCGATCTCCGCCGACACATGCAGGAAGTTCGGGGGAGTGCCCTCGCCCAGCCACAGTTCGGCCAGCGCACCGAGGTTGGCCTCGTTGTCCACGGCCGACGGCAGACGGCCCGGCAGCAGGGAGGTGAGGTCGGTGTCGTGCCAGTCGAGGTTCGGCGCGCGCACCACCGTGCGGCCGTCCCGGGCGATCAGACCGGGCACGGCGACCGCGAGGCCGGTCGGCCGCAGACCCTGCTGCTCGGCCTCGGCGACGACCTGGGATATCAGCGCGCTCAGGTCCTTCGCCACCGGTTCCGGTGCCCGCCCACGGTTCGTGCCGTGCCGGACCGCCCGGGCCCGCACCTCGCCCCGTAGGTCGACCACGCAGGCCGCGAGGTGGTCCACCCCGACCTCCGCGCCCACGCCCGCCGGACCGCGGTCGCTGACGGCCAGCGCCGAGCCGGGGCGGCCCACCCGGCCCGGCCGCTCGGGACCGAGTTCCCGCAGCAGCCCGGAGCGGATCAGCTCGTCGACCAGGGTCGACACCGCCGCCCGTGTCAGCCCGATGCGTGAGGCGACCGCGGCCCGCGACAGCGGCCCCTCGGCACTGACGGTGTGCATGACCCGCGCCAGATTGCGGCGGCGCATGCCCTGCTGGGTGTCGGGCAGCGCCCGCCCGGGACCGGCGGGATGGGGGTCGTGCAGCGGTGCGGTCATGCCTCCGTCGTCCTCGGTCGTGTCCGCCGACCGTGCCTGAGGCGGATGGTGCCGGCCCACGGGTCCGTGGGCCGGGGCGGGCCGGCGGACGGGTTCCCTCAGCGGTGGTGCGGCCCTCGCTCCAGCAGCGGGGTCGCGTCGGAGAGTACCCCGGAGATCCTTTCCAGTGTCGCCTCGTCCCGCTCCACGGGCTCCAGCACCGGTCCGTCGGCGGTCTTCCAGCGGCGGGCCACCGCGGCCGGGTCCTCCCCGGTCAGCAGCCCCGCGGCCTGGGCGGCGGCGCCCAGCGCCACCAGTTCCCGGGCCTGCGGCACCTGCACCGGACGGCCCGACAGGCGGCGCACCGTCTGCTGCCACGCGGTGCCACGGGCGCCGCCCCCGATCAGCAGCAGCGGCGAGGTCCGGTCCGCGTCCTGGTCGAGCACCAGGTCCAGCGCTTCCAGCAGAGCGTGGACGGCGCCGTCGTAGGCGGCCTGCAGCACCTGGCCGGGTGTGGTGTCGTGCCGCAGGCCGTGCAGCAGCCCGGAGGCCTCGGGCAGGTTGGGGGTGCGCTCACCGTCCAGGTAGGGGAGCACTGTCACGGAGCCGCCGGGCTCCACCGCCTCCCGGTCCAGGCCGAACAGGGCCGCTATGCGGTCGACGGCGAGCGTGCAGTTCAGGGTGCAGGCCAAAGGCAGCCAGGCGCCGTGCGCGTCGGCGAAACCGGCCACCGTGCCCGAGGGATCCGCCGGCCGGTTCCCTGACACCGTGTAGACGGTGCCGGAGGTGCCGAGGCTGAGCACCGGGCTTCCCGGCCGCAGCCCGAGACCGAGTGCGGCGGCGGCGTTGTCCCCGGTGCCGGCCGCGACCAGGGTGCCGCGGGAGAACGGCAGGTCCTCGTGGCCGTCGCGCACGGTGCCCGCCACCTCCCCGGGCCGCACCACCCGCGGCAGCAGCGCCGGGTCGAGCCCCACCCGGGCGAGAATCTCCTCGTCGTACGCCTCCGTCGACGACGCCCACCAGCCCGTGCCCGAGGCGTCACCCCGGTCGGTGGTGCCCTGGCCGGTCAGGCGTTCGGTGAGGTAGTCGTGCGGGAGGCGCACCGCGGCCACCCGCCGTGCGGCCTCGGGCTCGTGCTCGGTCAGCCACGCCCACTTGGTGACCGTGAAGGAGGCGCCCGGCACGCTTCCCACGCGCTCCGCCCAGAACTTCGGGCCGCCCAGCTCCTCGACCAGCCGGCGGGCCTGCGGCGCCGAGCGCACGTCGTTCCACAGCAGGGCCGGGCGCACCGGTTCACCGCGGTCGTCCAGGGTGACCAGGCCGTGCTGCTGGCCGGCGATCGACACGGCCGCGGCCTCGTGGGCCGCCTCGCCGCACTGCCGCAGCGCCGCGCACAGGGCCTGCCACCACTGGCGCGGGTCGCTCTCCCGGCCGTCGCCCGTGGAAACCGTGTGGGGTGCCTGGCCGCTCGCCACGACCCGGCCGGTGGCCGTGTCGACCACGAGCGCCTTGGTGGACTGGGTGGACGAGTCCACACCGACGACGAGCGGACCCTCGGCTGCTGACATCGGCTCTCCCTCTTTTCCCGGCTCAGGGGATCTGACCTGCGGCTTCACGGTATGCGGGGCCTCTGGGCCCGTGGCATGGACCCGTCCCGACGCGGTTTCTGCTTCCGCGCTCCCTTCCCAGGGACGCGCTCGGCATACTAATTTGTAAATCGCCCTGACGAAATAGTCGCAAGCGAGCAAGGAGCCGCGGCATGAACTACCAGCCCACCCCCGAGGACAGGTTCACCTTCGGCCTGTGGACCGTCGGCTGGCAGGGGCGGGACCCCTTCGGCGACGCCACGCGTCCCGCCCTCGACCCGGTCGAGGCGGTGCAGCGGCTGGCCGAACTGGGCGCCTACGGAGTGACCTTCCACGACGACGACCTGATCCCCTTCGGGTCGTCCGACGCCGAGCGCGAGGCGCACGTCAAGCGGTTCCGTCAGGCTCTCGACGCGACCGGTATGACCGTCCCGATGGCCACCACCAACCTCTTCACCCACCCCGTCTTCAAGGACGGCGCGTTCACCGCCAACGACCGCGACGTGCGCCGTTACGCCCTGCGCAAGACCATCCGGAACATCGACCTCGCGGTCGAGCTGGGCGCCAAGGTCTACGTCGCCTGGGGCGGCCGCGAGGGCGCGGAGTCCGGTGCCGCCAAGGACGTGCGTGCGGCCCTGGACCGCATGAAGGAGGCCTTCGACCTGCTCGGCGAGTACGTCACCTCGCAGGGCTACGACATCCGGTTCGCCATCGAGCCCAAGCCCAACGAGCCGCGCGGCGACATCCTGCTGCCCACCATCGGCCACGCGCTCGCCTTCATCGAGCGCCTGGAGCGCCCCGAGCTGTACGGCGTCAACCCCGAGGTGGGCCACGAGCAGATGGCCGGCCTGAACTTCCCGCACGGCATCGCGCAGGCCCTGTGGGCGGGCAAGCTCTTCCACATCGACCTCAACGGTCAGTCCGGCATCAAGTACGACCAGGACCTGCGCTTCGGCGCCGGTGACCTGCGCGCCGCCTTCTGGCTGGTCGACCTGCTGGAGAGCGCCGGCTGGGAGGGTCCGCGCCACTTCGACTTCAAGCCCCCGCGGACCGAGGACATCGACGGCGTGTGGGCCTCCGCGGCCGGCTGCATGCGCAACTACCTCATCCTGAAGGAGCGCGCCGCCGCCTTCCGGGCCGACCCGGAGGTCCAGGAGGCCCTGCGTGCTGCCCGGCTCGACCAGCTCGCCGAGCCCACCGCGGCCGACGGCCTGCAGGCCCTGCTGGCCGACCGCACCGCGTACGAGGACTTCGACGTGGACGCGGCCGCCGCGCGCGGCATGGCCTTCGAGCGCCTCGACCAGCTCGCCATGGACCACCTGCTGGGCGCCCGGGGCTGAATCGAGCGACGAGAGGGGTACGCGCGGTCGGTACTCCCCGCGTCGTCATGCGTCGTACCCCCTTGCGTCGTCACGAGGGGTGCCGGGTGGCTCGAGGCGGCCCGGCACCCCTCGTGGTGCGTCTCCCCGAGGCGCGGTGTCCGTCCGACGGGGCGGGTACCGAGTAAGGGCAGCGGCCCGGCACGCGTCAGGGGTGTCTCAGGGGGCTTCTCCGGGGCATCTCAGGGACGCGAGCCGGAACAGCCGGGCGGGCGGAGCCGTTCTCCTGGGAGAGCGGCAGAGTCCGCGAAGGAGGCGACAGATGTCGAACAAGGCGAAGATCGCCGCCGGCGGCGTGGTGGCCTGGCTGGTCCTGATGATCTGGCTGCCGTGGTGGGCCGCGCTCCTGATAGTCCTGGGCGTTCCGGCCGCCGCGTACCTGGCGCTGGACCCCGGGCAGCGGCGTCGCCTGCGTCGTGTCACACGCAAGGAGCTCGGCCGCTGAGACACTGAGACACCAGGGGCCGGCCCCTACGGGCGCAGGGAACACGAGTCGACGACATCACCGCTCGCGGGCCTGCTGACGGTCCGGTCCGCGGGCGGCCGGTGCCCGCGCTCCACCCGGGCCACCAGCGCGTCGAACGCGGCCCGGTAGCACGGCAGCATCGGGCGCAGCCGCGCCGGATGGCTGTCGTACAGTCCGTCGACGTGGGTGCCGTCCTCGATCCGGTAGGAGCGGTGCAGCCCGCCGTGTCCCTGCTCCCGGATCATCCGCGTGTACACGTCCGAGTCGGCCGCGATGGGCAGCAGGGTGTCCAGGTCGCCCTGCAGCGTGATCAAGGGCTTGCCGATCCGCCCGGTCAGCGACACCCGGGCCACGGCCCGGCGCACCGCGTCGGGACGCGCGGCGTAGTCGCAGGCGGCATCCAGGTCGGGGCCGTCCGCCGTCCACAGTGTGCCCTCCCGGTCCACGCCTCCGTCGTACAGCTCCGGATGGTGCTCCAACTGCCAGCGGGTGAGATGGCCGCCGTTGGAGATGCCGGTCACGTACGTCCGGCGCGGAGCCCGGCCGTAGCGCCGGGCGATCACACGCTTGGCCGCCCGGGTCAGCTGGGTGGTCCGGGCGTTCCACTCGGCGACGGCGTCACCGGGCCGGGTGCCGGCGCGGTAGAAATCGGCCGAGCTGTTGCCCTTGTCGGTCGTCGGTGGTCAGATCCGGAAGACAGGCGGTGCGCTCGTAGGCGGCGCCCGGCACCCGGAGCTGTTCCTGCCGGGCGCAGTGCCCGTCGGCGCCGGTCGTGGCCGCCGCGGGGACGGGCCAGGCGACGGCACCGGTGAGCAGCGCCGCGACGACGAGCGGGACACCTCGGGACAGACGCACGACGGCCTCCAGGGGCAGAAGGAGCAGGAGGGCCCGGGCGGTGATGCCCGGAGCTGCCCCATCGTGCGAGCGGGCCGACCGCGCACTCCACAGGTTGGCACCATACGGGCCTCGTGCTGGGTAGGGTGCGGCACTCCATACGTGGAGGGCGCAGCGGCCGTCGCCTCGTCAACTCGGACGCACTGCCAACTTGTCCAGGGACTCGAGCAGGCCGGGCAGCTCCGGTCCCCGGCCGACGGGCAGCACTTCGCCGGGCCGCTCGTCGAGCAGCACGAAGGCGATGTCGTCGGTGCGGGCCACCATCGACCATCCGGGGCCGTCGGCGCGCAGCGTCCGCGCGCCACCCGGCGCGAACGCGGACCGTACACGGCCCGGAGGCGGCGGGGAGTCCAGATAGGCGCGGGCCTGAGCCAGCACACGCCGCACCGCGCCGGTGCCCTCGGGTGTCCGCCGGCCGGCTCCGTCCCCCGCGCCGCCGCCGTCGGTCGCCGGGCTTCCGGCCTCCCCGCCCACGCCGGGCCCGGCCGTCTCCGCGGTGCGTGGAGGGGCGAAGGAGTCGTCGTCGAGCTGGTCACGCCATTCGGCCCACCGCAAGGCGATCTCGTCGGCACCCAGCCGGCGCTGCGCCGGGCCCCAGACCGCGGTGTCCGGTGGCGACAGCAGCGGCCCGTCCCCGGCCTCCGGGTCCGGGTCGTGCGGTGCCGGTACGCCGGGCGCGGCC
The DNA here is from genome assembly GCF_045209695.1 of Streptomyces thermoviolaceus. NCBI lineage: Bacteria > Bacillati > Actinomycetota > Actinomycetes > Kitasatosporales > Streptomycetaceae > Streptomyces > Streptomyces thermoviolaceus. The sequence continues at coordinate 5,396,612 of NZ_CP109280.1, forward strand.
ACCGCGACGGCCAGAGGCCAGCCCGGCAGGGCGGCGACGACCGCACGCTCGTCGGGGGACAGCTCATACTCCAGGCCGCAGTCCCAGGAGGCGATCGCCACCGCGACCAGTGACACGTCGTCGACGACGACCGTCCACCGGGCGCCGGTGCCGTCCTGACCGAGCACCAGGCCGTATCCCTCGGCCCGCGGCGTCAGCCCGAGCGCCGCGCAGGCCTCCGGGTAGTCGTCGCCCAGCACGCTCGGGAACTGTGCCGGAGTCAGCAGCACCGCCGTGAGCACATACAGCGCGTCGTCCGCGCCCGCCTCCTCGTCCGTCCCGGCCATCCCAGCCTCCCGTGGTTCGTCCAACGGCGCGCACCCTAGTGGCCGGGCCAGGGCGTTGTCACGACATCGGCGACCACGCGGACGCTCCGCCCTCACCCGCGCGCTCGTCCGCACCGCCCTGCGTGCCCGGGCGCGTCGTGCGGCTGCTGCCGCCTCGGCGGGAACCCCACGTCCTGAGGCAGAACCTTGAGATCAAGAGCTACCCGAACGGCTACCGGGTGACCGACCTCGGCACCTGGCCGGTCCCCGGTGTGCGCGGCTGCCCGGTGCGGACACCGGCCGCACGGCGGGCGTCGGCGTGACCCGGGACGGCCCCGCGCCGCCCCGCCGCCTCGCCTCAGTCAGCGCGGACGGCCGTCGCGAGGAAACGGGCGTCCTCGTCGGTGTACGACGTCATCCGCCACCCCGCCGACGCCAGCAGCGGCCGCAGGTTGGGCTCCGCGCGCAGGTCGTCCGGTGTGATCTGCCGTCCCTGGTGCGCCGCGAGGGCCGCCCGGCCGACCGGGTGGAAGAGCGCCAGGATGCCGCCCGGCCGCACCACACGCCGCAGTTCCCGCAGGTTCTCGGCGGGACGCGGCAGATGCGAGATCAGCCCCGCGGCGAAGACGGCGTCGAACGACCCCGAGCGCAGCGGCAGCGCGGCGACGTCGGCCAGCAGCAGCCGCCCGTCCCTGTGCCGTCCGGCGCGCACGGCCGCGTGCAACATGGCCGGGGTCAGATCGACCCCCACGACCATGCCCGACGCGCCCACGGCGGCCCGCAGCGCCGGCAGGGCACGGCCGGTGCCGCACCCGGCGTCGAGCACCCGGTCGCCGCTGCGCAGCCCGAGGCCGGCGACCGCGGCCGCGTAGGCCGGGCCGTCGTCCGGGAACCTGCTGTCCCAGTCGGCGGCACGGGCGGTGAAGAACTCCTGGACGTGTGCACGGTCCTCGCTCATGCCCCGCATGATGGCGCACCTCCGGCTTCGTCGTGCGCCCCGTCGACCGGACGCGCATGCCGCACGGCGGCCGCGCAGCGGCAGGAGCACGGCGACTCGCCCGCTCACTCCGCCAGGTCGCGGACCGCCACCACCTTGTCGATCCGGACCCGGACCAGAAGCTCCCCCGGAACCCCGTTGCGGGCACCGAACTCCTCGGCGCGCTCCTCGCCCATGTAACGGGCGCCGATCCGGGTGGCCCAGCGCCGCAGTTCCCCCGGATCCTCCGACAGTTGGGCCCGGCCGTGGAGGACCACGAAGGAGTAGGGCGGTCGCTCGTCGTCCACGCACAGGGCGATACGGCCGTCACGTGCCAGATTGTGTCCCTTCACCGTCTCCTTGCCGGTGTTGAACACCAGGTCGTCCCCGTCGAGCAGGAACCAGACCGGGGCGACGTGCGGACTGCCGTCGGCTCGGACCGTGGCCAGCTTGCCCGTGCGGGTGCCGTACGAGACGAACGCCCGCCATTCCTCGTCGGTCATCTTCTGTGCCATGCCCCCATCCTGCTTGCCGCGGCCGCCGCTGTGGGGAAGGCTTGCGGGAGATCCTCCGGCCAGGGGGAAGACGCGACAGGGGGAGGGCGCGACATGGCGCAGAAGCAGGAAACCGGCCGGATGCTGGACGAACTGACCGCACGCGTGCCGCACATTCGGCATGCGTTGCTCCTGTCCAGCGACGGGCTGGTCACGGGTGCGAGCACGGGACTGCGACGGGAGGACGCCGAGCATCTCGCGGCCGTCTCCTCCGGCTTGCACAGTCTGGCCAGAAGCTCCAGCAGCCACTTCGGCGCTGGTTCGGTGCGTCAGACGATCGTGGAGTTCGAGGACGCCGTGCTCTTCGTCACGGCCGCCGGCACCGGCAGCTGCCTGTGCGTCCTCAGCGGCGCGCAGGCCGACATGGGGGAGGTCGCCTACGAGATGACCCTGCTGGTGAACCGGCTCGGCACCGACCTCGACCTGACGGCCCGCCACTCCGACCGGACCTTACCGAAGCGGTCCTGACCAGCGGTTTTCTCGGCTTCAGTGGAGTTGTCCACAGGCTCGAGCGGGAAAGGCGGGCGGCATCTACCGTGGGTCGCAGGCGAGCGCAGCGGGCGCGAGCCACCGACAGCACGGGGGTGCGCACATGTCCGGTGACACGATCGAGCACGGGCCCAAGACCGCGTCCGGACCGGCCCGGGGACAGAACCGAACGACCGTCAGCCCGGGCCGGGCGGCCCGCGAACTGTGCCTGCGGCAGGACGAGTTCGACATCGCCGTCCTTCTCGGGCACATCCGTACCCGGCGCGACGAGGGCTCAGGGGGCCGCTGTGTCGACCGAGCCGAGATCGACCGGCTGCGGTATAGGGAGCGCTTCCCGGGACATCTGCGCGAGCAGCTCACCACCGTCGGCACCCGGGAGGGCGCGCGGCTCTTGGGGGTGACGCCCGCCCGGTTCGTCCGCCTGGCCCGCCTGGGACTGGTGGTGCCGGTGACCTTCCGCATCACCCGGGACCGGTCCGTCGTCTGGCGCTATCCGGTGGGTGAGTTGCGACTCTTCGCCGGCGACCCCGAGCATGCCGCGCTGCTGCGCCAGCAGCTGCCCCAGCATCTGCGCGACCAGCTCGACGCGGGTGTGGACCTGCGGGCCCGCAACTGGCGTCGGCGGTATCTGCGCTGTCTGCTGCGCCAGGCGGAGGACGCGTGGGACCGGGCGGCCTGCGCGGCTTCGCTGCTGGACCCGGTCACGGTGTCGGAGACGGTCACCGATCCCTCGGAACGGGCCCGTCTCCTCCGCCTGCGGCAGCTCCCACCAGGGCATGGCGCACCGGGTTCCCCCACCGCGCGCCTCGTCGAGCGGATCACAACGGCGCAGGACGCCGACGAGGTCGAACGGCTCCGGGCCGACCTGCAGCGGACGGTGCGCGAGGCGCGACGCAGCCGACCCGCGCCCCGGCACACCGGCCCCACTCGGCAGGAGCTCCGTCCGTGTGCTGCCGGGCACGGACAGCGGACCGCACCGCACGGGCCGGCACGGCCCTCCCCGGATCGGAACGCGCACGCCCTGCTCGGCCGGCTGCTCGGCACCAGGCACACGACGGCGGCACCCGAGAAGGCCGTGGTCGGCTCCGCCCGTCGAGCGCACCGGCTCCGGTACCTGACGGCCGGCGCCTACACCGCGCGGAACAGGCCCTCCTGCACGACCGACACCAGCAGTCGGCCCTGCCGGTCGTAGATCCGGCCGCGGGCCAGGCCACGGCCGCCGATGGCGATCGGGGACTCCTGGTCGTACAGGAACCACTCGTCCGCCCGGAACGGCCGGTGGAACCACATGGCGTGGTCCAGCGACGCCATGTCGAAGCCTCGCGGCCCCCACAGCGGCTCCACCGGCAGACGCACCGCATCGAGCAGTGTCATGTCGCTGGCGTAGGTCAGCGCGCAGGTGTGCACCAGCGGGTCGTCACCAAGAGGCCCGACGGCACGCATCCACACGGCACTGCGCGGCTCGGCCTCCTTCACCTCCTCCGGGGTCCAGCGGAGACGGTCGACGTACCGGATGTCGAAGGGCTGACGCCGCGCCATGCGCTCCAGCTGCTCGGGCAGCGCTCCCAGGTGCTCGCGGACCTCGTCGCGGACGGTCGGCAGCGTCTCCGGGTCCGGGACCTCGCGGGCCGGCGGCAGCTGGTGCTCGAAACTGCCCTGTTCAGGCTTGTGGAAGGAGGCGGTCAGCGTGAAGATCGTGCGGCCCTGCTGCACGGCGGTGACCCGGCGCGTCGTGAACGAGCGCCCGTCGCGCACCCGCTCGACCTGGTACACGATCGGCACTCCCGGCCGGCCCGGGCGCAGGAAATACGCGTGCAGGGAGTGGACCGGGCGCTCGCCGTCCGTGGTGCGGCCGGCGGCGACCAGCGCCTGGCCCGCCACCTGGCCCCCGAAGACCCGCTGCAGCGACTCGTGCGGGCTCCGGCCGCGGAATATGTTCACCTCGATCTGCTCCAGATCGAGCAGGTCCACGAGGCGTTCGGCCGGATTCGTCATGGGCGGGCTTCTCCTGTGGGCGCAAGACATCGGTGGGGGTCAAGGGTCGGACGCGCCTGCGGCGCCGGGCGGACGCGGTTCACAGCGGTCCGACGTCCGTGACCCGGACGACCGCCCGGCCCTCGGCGTCCGACGCGGCCAGGTCGACCTCGGCGCTGATGCCCCAGTCGTGGTCGCCGTCGGGGTCGTCGAAGATCTGACGCACCCGCCACAGCCCGTTCTCCGGCTCCTCCTGGATCACCAGCAGCTTGGGGCCGCGCGCATCCGGACCGGTGCCGAGGTCGTCGTACTCCTCCCAGTACCGGTCCATCGCCTCGCTCCACGCCTCGGCGTCCCAGCCGGATTCGGCGTCCATCTCGCCGAGTTCCTCGAACTGGTCGAGCGCGGCCAGCTCGACGCGGCGGAACATGGCGTTGCGCACCAGGACACGGAAGGCACGTGCGTTGGCCGTGACCGGCTTGACCTGGTCGGCCTTCTCCTGGGCCTCCTCGGCGGTGACCTCCGCCGGGTTGGCCAGCTGCTCCCACTCGTCCAGCAGGCTGGAGTCGACCTGCCGCACCATCTCGCCCAGCCAGGCGATCAGGTCCTGCAGGTCCTCGGACTTCAGGTCGTCGGGGACGGTGTGCTCCAGCGCCTTGTAGGCGCTGGCCAGGTAACGCAGCACGATCCCCTCGGTACGGGCCAGTTCGTAGAAGGACACCAGCTCCGTGAACGACAGCGCCCGCTCGTACATGTCGCGCACCACGGACTTCGGCGACAGCGGATGGTCGCCGACCCACGGGTGGCTCTTGCGGTAGGCGCGGTACGCGTGGAAGAGCAGCTCCTCCAGCGGCTTGGGGTAGGTGATCTCCTGGAGCCGCTCCATGCGCTCCTCGTACTCCACCCCGTCGGCCTTCATCGCGGCAACGGCCTCCCCGCGCGCCTTGTTCTGCTGGGCGACGAGAATCTGCCGCGGATCGTCGAGCGTGGACTCCACGACGGACACCATGTCCAGCGCGTACGACGGGGATTCCGGGTCCAGCAGGTCGAACGCGGCCAGCGCGAAGGTGGACAGCGGCTGGTTCAGTGCGAAGTCCTGCTGCAGGTCGACCGTGAGACGCACGATCCTGCCCTCGGCGTCGGGTTCGTCGAGCTTCTCGACGATCCCGCCGTCCAGCAGCGAGCGGTAGATGGCGATGGCGTGCCGGATGTGCCGCAGCTGCTGCTTGCGCGGCTCGTGGTTGTCCTCGAGCAGCCGCCGCATCGCCTCGAAGGCGTTGCCGGGACGCGCGATCACCGACAGCAGCATCGCGTGCGTGACACGGAAGCGGGACGTCAGCGGTTCCGGCTCGGAGGCGATGAGCTTCTCGAAGGTCTTGTCCGTCCAGCCGACGAAGCCCTCCGGCGCCTTCTTGCGGACCACCTTGCGGCGCTTCTTCGGATCGTCGCCCGCCTTGGCCAGCGCCTTCTCGTTCTCGATGACGTGCTCGGGGGCCTGCGCGACGACGAAACCCTCCGTGTCGAAACCCGCACGCCCGGCCCGGCCGGCGATCTGGTGGAACTCCCGGGCACGCAGAGTACGCACCCGCGTGCCGTCGTACTTGGTCAGCGCGGTGAACAGCACCGTGCGGATCGGGACGTTGACACCGACACCCAGGGTGTCCGTGCCGCAGATCACCTTCAGCAGGCCGGCTTGGGCCAGCTTCTCCACCAGCCGCCGGTACTTGGGCAGCATGCCGGCGTGATGGACGCCGATGCCGTGACGGACGTAGCGGGAGAGATTGCGGCCGAAACGGGTGGTGAAGCGGAAGTTGCCGATGAGTTCGGCGATCCGTTCCTTCTCCTCGCGCGAGCACATGTTGATGCTCATCAGCGCCTGTGCCCGCTCCACGGCCTGCGCCTGGGTGAAGTGCACGATGTACACCGGCGCCTGCCGGTTCTGCAGCAGATCGGTGAGCGTCTCCGTCAGCGGGGTGCGCCGGTACTCGTAGGACAGCGGCACCGGGCGGGTCGCGGAGCGCACCACCGCCGTGGGACGGCCGGTGCGGCGGGTGAGGTCCTTCTCGAAGAAGGACACGTCACCGAGCGTGGCCGACATCAGGACGAACTGTGCCTGCGGCAGTTCCAGCAGCGGGATCTGCCAGGCCCAGCCGCGGTCCGGCTCGGCGTAGAAGTGGAACTCGTCCATCACGACCTGGCCGACGTCGGCGTGCCTGCCGTCGCGCAGTGCGATGGACGCCAGCACTTCGGCGGTGCAGCAGATGACGGGCGCGTCGGCGTTCACGGAGGCGTCGCCGGTGAGCATGCCCACGTTCTCCGTGCCGAACAGCTTGCACAGCTCGAAGAACTTCTCCGACACCAGAGCCTTGATCGGCGCCGTGTAGAAGGTGACCTCGTCCCGGGCGAGGGCCGCGAAGTGCGCGGCGGCGGCGATCATGCTCTTCCCGGATCCGGTGGGCGTCGACACGATGACGTTCGCCCCGGAGACCACCTCGATCAGCGCCTCCTCCTGATGCGGATAGAGGGTGAGCCCCCGCTCCTGGGCCCACGAGTCGAAGGCCTCGTACAGGGCGTCGGGGTCGGCGGTCGGCGGCAACTGGTCGATGAGGGTCACGCACCCATCTTGCCTGGCCGTACGGTCCGGACGGGAATCGGATGCCCCAGCGAAGATCACGACCGCTACGCTGTCTCGCCGACGGAGCATCGGCGCACCGGGCCAAGAGGCCTGCCGCGCAGACGAAATGGGGCGGAACACAGTCATGATGGGACCAGCACACTCACTGTCCGGCGCGACGGCCTGGCTGGGGGTGGGGGCCGTCATGGCGGCGGCGGGACATCCGATGCCCTGGCCGGTCCTGCTGAGCGGCGCGCTGATCTGCGCGGGCGCCGCACTCGCCCCCGACCTGGATCACAAGCCCGCCACGATCTCCCGGGCGTTCGGACCGATATCGCGCGCCCTGTGCGAGTTCGTGGACCGGCTCTCCTACGCCGTGTACAAGGCCACACGCACCAAGAGCGACCCGCGCCGCTCCGGCGGTCACCGGACGCTGACGCACACCTGGGTGTGGGCGGTGCTGATCGGCGCCGGCTTCTCCGTGCTGGCGGTCACCGGCGGGCGCTGGGCGGTGCTCGCGATCCTCTTCGTCCACATGGTGCTGGCCATCGAGGGCCTGCTGTGGCGGGCGGCCCGCGGCTCCAGCAGCGACGTCCTGGTGTGGCTGCTGGCGGCGACGAGCGCCTGGATACTCGTCGGCGTCCTCGACGAGCCGGGCAAGGGCTCGCAGTGGCTGTTCCCGGGCCACGAGTACCTGTGGCTGGGCCTGCCGATCGTGGTGGGGGCGCTGGTGCACGACATCGGCGACGCGCTGACCGTCTCCGGCTGCCCGATCTTGTGGCCGATCCCCATACGGCGCAAGCGCTGGTACCCGCTCGGCACGCCGAAGCCGATGCGGTTCAAGGCCGGCAGCTGGGTGGAGGTGAAGGTGCTGATGCCGGCGTTCATGGTGCTCGGCATCGTGGAGGGCGTCGCCGCGCTGAACGTCGGCTGAGGGGCTCCCTCGCGACGACGCCGGCCCGGCGTGCGTCCCTGGCGACGGGGACGGCCCCGGGCGAGTCCTGTGCGACGGGGTCAGCTCGGCGTGCCGTCGCCGGACGTCTGCTCCCGGCCGCCGAAGCGGCGCTCGAAGCGGGCGATGCGTCCCTCGGAGTCCACCGTGCGTGCCTTGCCCGTGTAGAACGGGTGGCTCTCCGAGGAGATCTCCACGTCCACGACCGGGTAGGTCTGCCCGTCGTCCCAGTCGATGGTCTGGTCGCTGGTCGCGGTGGAGCGGGTGAGGAAGGCGTAGCCGGCGGCCCGGTCACGGAAGACCACAGGGTGGTAGGCGGGATGCTTGTCCTGCTGCATGGGTGCTCCTCGTGCGATGCAGGCGGCCCGAAGGGGCGAGGTGGGGCCGGCGTCGCACCCGGGGCCGCGTCAGTCGCGCAGCCCTTCGTCGTCCACGACGTGCACCGCCGCCTCCTCGGCGGAGGCCGCCGCACCGTCGATCCCGACGTCCGAGGCGACCAGAGCGCTTTCCTCGTCTTCGTGTACACCCTCGTCGGGTGCGACGAGCCGGCCGGAGCGGGCGGAGCCCACCTCCTGGTCCAGGAGTTCCCCGTCCGTGCCGGTGCAGTCGCCGATGCCGTCGCCGTCCGGAACCGCCCTGTCGGGCAGCTCCTCGGACAGACGCTGGTCCAGGGTCTCGCCCCGCCGGCGCTCCTCGGCCGTCACACCGGTGTGTTCCACGGCCCACGGGCGCTCGGGCGGGGACCAGCCACGGTCGAGAGGATCGTCGACGCCGTCGTACTCGAGAGTGTCCTCCGAGTCCAGCACTCCCGTGTCTTCCTTGATCTCGGAGTCCGGATCGGGCTGGTAGACGTCGTCCCCCCAGCCGTCGCCGCTGTCCACGGATACCTCCAGGTGGTGGGTACGGTCCCGTTCTCGCCCCGGCCGGCGGCCGGCCGCGGCGTGCGGTGCAGTGCCCTCGCCGGGCGAACCGGACGGCTCGCAGGCGTTCCCCGTACCACTGCCGTTTTCCAGATTTCCACCCCGGATCGGCAGCGCGCAACGGCACACCGGCGACCCGCCGGGTCCGCACCGGGCACCGCCGTCCGGCGCCGTCCCCCGGGACCGCGCGGCCCGGCCCGGACTGCCCGCCTGCACAGAACTCGCGGACAGCCCCGGCACCGGGTCGGCCGGCACCGGCTCACCCGTGCCCGGCTCAGGTTGTCCCGTTCGCCGGCGGCGACGCTCCCGCCCGGCTCCGGCGTGCTCGTGCGGTCCGTCCCCACGCCCTCAGCCGTGCCACGAGCGCCACAGAGCCGCGTACGAGCCGCCCCTGGCGACCAGCTCGTCATGGCTGCCCAGCTCGGTGATGCGGCCCTCCTCGACCACCGCGACGACGTCCGCGTCATGTGCGGTGTGGAGTCGGTGCGCGATGGCCACCACCGTGCGGCCCGCAAGAACCTGGGCCAGGGACCGCTCCAGATGCCGGGCCGCCCGCGGGTCGAGCAGCGAGGTCGCCTCGTCCAGCACCAGGGTGTGCGGATCGGCCAGGACCAGCCGGGCCAGCGCGACCTGCTGGGCCCGGGCCGGCGTGAGCGCCGCACCGCCGGAGCCGGTCTCGGTGTCCAGCCCGTCGTCGAGGGCGCGGGCCCAGTCGTCCGCGCCGACGGCGCGAAGCGCGGCCCACAGCTCGGCGTCGGTCGCCTCCGGGCGGGCGAGACGCAGGTTGTCGCGCAGCGAGCCGACGAAGACGTGATGCTCTTGGTTGACCAGGGCGACGTGAGAGCGCACGTGTTCGGCAGGCATCCGGCACAGCTCGGCGCCACCGAGGGTGACCCGTCCGCTGCGAGGCGCGTAGATCCCGGCGAGCAGTCGGCCCAGGGTCGACTTGCCGGCGCCCGACGGTCCGACCAGGGCCAGTCGGGTGCCGGGAGTCACCCGCAGTGTCACCTCGCGCAGCACGTCCACGCCCTGCCGGTAGCCGAAGCACACCGTGTCCGCTCGGACCTCACGCCCCCGCGGGACGACAGCCGGGTCCCCGGCGTCCGGTTCGATCTCGCGGACCCCGACCAGCCGGGCCAGCGACACCTGGGCCACCTGCAGCTCGTCGTACCAGCGCAGGATGAGCCCCACCGGGTCGACCAGCATCTGGGCGATGAGCGCACCGGTGGTCAGCTCGCCCACGTCGACCCAGCCGTGCAGCGCGAACACGCCGCCGAGCAGCAGGACGGACGCGAGCACGGTCACGTGCGTGACATTGACGACTGGGAACAGCACCGACCGCAGCCAGAGCGTGTACCGTTCCCAGGCCGTCCAGGATCTGATCCGGCGGTCCGACAGGGCGACGCGCCGGGCACCGAGCCGGTGCGCCTCGACGGTGCGCGCGGCGTCCACCGTCTCGGCGAGCGCGCCGACCAAGGCGGCGTATCCGGCGGCCTTCGCACGGTAGGCGGACGGCGCCCGCCGGAAGTACCACCGGCTTCCGGCGATCAGCAGCGGCAGCGCGAGCAGCACGGCCGTGGCGAGCGGCGGGGAGGTGACGACCAGGCCCCCGAGCAGCAGCGCCGCCCACACCACGCCGATCGTCAGCTGGGGCACGGCCTCGCGCATCGCGGCGGAGAGCCGGTCGACGTCCGTGGTGATGCGGGAGAGCAGGTCGCCGGTGCCCGCCCGCTCCAGGACGCCCGGCGGCAGACGGACCGCCCGGACGAGGAAGTCCTCCCGCAGATCGGCGAGCATCCGCTCGCCGAGCACCGCCCCGCGCAGCCTCATCTCGCGGACGAAGACGGCCTGGACGAGCAGAGCGAGCACGAACAGCGCGACAGTCGCCCCCAGGTGCAGGTCCTGCCTGCCGTCCGACATCCGCTGCACCAGGCCGCCCAGCAGCCGGGGAGCCGCCATGGAGGCGAGCACGGCGACGGCGTTGGCGGTGACGAGAAGCACGAAGTCACGACGGTGGCGACGCAGCAGCTGCCGCACATAGGCGCGCACGGTGGCGGCACCGCCCACGGGCAGCACCGTCGCCGCGGCCGGGACCGTGGGGTCGTGGGCGGGTGGTGACACGCCGATCACGCGGTTCCCTCCATCTCCTTCAGCGCCTCCCCGGCCGCCGTACCGTGCGGCGCCCGGGTGCGCCCGGTGTCCGTGCCCCGCTGAGTCCTGTCGGCCCGGTCCGCCGCCTCGCCGGTCTCGCGGGTCACCACCGACCGGTACCGGGCCTCGGTTCGCATCAGGTCGCGGTGTGCCCCGACGGCCACGACCGTGTCGTCGTGGACCAGCACCACGCGGTCCGCCCGGTCCAGCAGCAGCGGTGAGGAGGTGAAGACCACCGTGGTGCGTCCGGTGCGCAGGTCCCGCAGTGCCTTCGCGATCCGTGCCTCGGTGTGGGAGTCCACGGCCGAGGTCGGTTCGTCCAGGACGAGCACCTCGGGATCGGTGACGATCGAGCGGGCGAGGGCGAGACGCTGCCGCTGGCCGCCGGACAGGGACCGGCCGCGTTCCGTGATCCGCGCGTCCATCGGGTCGACGGTGCCCGGTGTTCCCCGCGCCAGCGCGGCAAGGACGTCGTCGCACTGTGCGGCGGCCAGTGCCGCCCGCACGGTGACGCCGCCCGAGGCCGGTACGTCCAGCAGCTCGCGCAGGGAACCGGACAGCAGCACCGGCTCCTTGTCCTGGACCAGGACGGCGGTGCGGGCCACGTCGAGCGGCAGCGCGTCGAGCGGGACACCGCCCAGCAGGACGGAGGGGCCCGGTTCGCCGGAGTGCCCGCCGAGGCGTTCCGCCAGACGGCCGGCGGCGTCCGGGTCCCCGCACACGACGGCGGTCAGCCGACCGGCGGGCACGTGCAGCCCGGTCGCCGGGTCGTGCAGATCCCCGGACGGCACAGGAACGTCCGCGGGCAGCCGGTTCCCGGACGACAGGCCCGCCGGACCGTCGGACAGGGCCGGCGGATCGTCGGACGGGCTCGGCGGGCCACCGGACGGGCCCGGGCGAGCCGGACGGGGGGTGCGGCCGCCGTCCGCTGGTCCGCCGTCCTCCGTCCCGGCGCCCTGGCCGTCCGGTCCGGGGGTGCGGGGGTGCGGGCCGGCCGGAGCGCCGTGGCCCTCGCCGTGCTGCGCGGTCGGCACCGTGGCCCGTCGCAGGGACAGCACCCGTGCGGCCCGCTGCGCCGACGGCCGGGAGAACGAGTACGCCATGGCGATCTCCTGCACGTGCCGCAGCGGATAGGTGAGGAGCATCACGGAGCTGTAGACGGTGACGAGCTGCCCGACGGTGATCCGGTCCGTGCGCGCCAGGTGCACGCCGTACCAGACGACCGCGAGCAGCAGCAGGCCCGGCAGGAGCACCTGGATCGCGGCGATCAGGGACCACATGCGGGCGCTGTGCACGGCCGCCTGCCGCACCTCTTGCGAGGCGCGGCGGTAACGGTCCAGGAACAGTTGCTCGCCGCCGATGCCGCGCAGCACCCGCAGTCCCGCCACGGTGTCGGAGGCCAGCTCGGTGGCCCGGCCGGCCTTCGCGCGCTGCACATCGGCGCGGCGCGCGGCGTGCGGCAGCAGCGGCAGCACCGTCACGGCCAGCAGCGGCAGGCCCGCCGCGACGACGGCACCCAGCGCGGGTTGGTGGACGACGAGGGCGATGCAGACCAGCACGACGGTGACCAGGGCCGCGGTGCACCGGGACACGGCCTCCACGAACCAGCTGATCTTCTCGACGTCGCCCGTGGACACGGTGACCACTTCGCCCGCGGCGACCCGCCGGGTCAATACCGAGCCCAGCTCCGTGGCCTTGCGGGCCAGCAGCTGCTGTACCCGGGTGGCCGTGGTGACCCAGTTGGTCACGGCGGCGCGGTGCAGAAGGGTGTCGCCGAGGGCGTTGCCGGCGCACAGCAGCGCCAGCAGTCCGCCCATGAGCGCCAGGCGTGCGCCGGAGCGGTCGAGCACGGCCTGGACGGCGAGGCCGACGCAGAAGGGCAGCGCGGAGACCGAGGCGAAGTGCAGCAGTCCCCATGCCAGCGCCTTCAGCTGTCCGCCGAGCTGGTGGCGTCCCAGCCACCACAGGAACCGGGCGCCCGAGCGAGTGTCCGGCACACCCGGGTCGGGAAACGGAAGGTCTTGGATGCGCATGTCGTCCCTGGGGCTCGGTGGGGGAGTACGGCTCGTGCCGGGGCGGAAGAGGCGCACTGCGTGCACGGCGACGAGCCGTCACCTGCCCGCCACAGCCTGGCGGCGCACGGCGGCACCGGGCAAACGGTTTTCCGCGGTCCTGCCTCCAGGGCCCGTCGGCGGCCGACCGTCCACCGTCCATCGTTCGAACACCAGGACCGGAATGCCCGTCAGGTGGAGAAGCGTGGCGAATAAGGCTGTTCGGACCAATCTCGATTAGATCGTCATGCCGCCGGCGGCCACCATGGACGCATGCGAAACGGCGGAGCAAGGCGTGCGATGGCCGCGGTGGCGGCCTGCGGTGTCCTGATGTCGGCTCTGGCGGCGTGCGGCGACACGCGGACCGAGGCCCGTCACGGAGACATCCCCAGACACGGCGGCCCCTCAGGAACCGCGCAGCCCGGCACTCCGGCGCCGCCGGCCCGTATCCCGGGTATCGGTGAACGCATGTGGCAGCGGGTCCCCGCACAGACCCGGCAGATCGTCGCGGTGTACGGCGAGGGGCCGAACTCGCCCGACTCCACTCTGGTGCTGTACGAGAAGCGTGGGAACGTCTGGCACGCGAGCGGAAGTTGGCCGGCGCACAACGGCAAGCGCGGCTGGAGCACCGACCATCGGGAGGGCGACGAGCGCACTCCGGTGGGGGTGTTCACGCTGTCCGACGCCGGGGGACTGCTGGACGACCCGGGTTCCAAGCTTCCCTACACGCAGGACGAGAAGGCCTTCCAGACCCCGTACTCCTGGGACCGGAACCACTGGCACGACTTCGACTACGTCATCGCCATCGACTACAACCGTGTGCCGGGCAACCGCCCGGACGACCCGACCCGCCCCCTCGGGAAGGACAAAGGCGGGGGCATCTGGCTGCACCTGGACCACGGTGACGGCACGCTGGGCTGCGTCAGCGTCCCGGGATCGGCGATGCGCTATCTGCTGCGCACCCTCGACCCCGCGGACCGTCCCGTGGTGGTGATGGGGGACAAGGCCACCCTGCGGGCCTGAGACCCGCGCGAGCGCCCGCCGCGATCCCCCGGCACCACAGCGCGGACGCGATCATCCGGCACCACAGCGCGGACGCGATCATCCGGCACCACAGCGCGGACGCGATCCCCGACGCCGACGCCGGCAGGACGGATGGAATCCCCGGCACCGGCAGGACGGACCGGCTGCCCCGCCTCGCCTTCTCGCGCCCCTGCGACAGATCCGATTCCGGTGGGCCGGAGTCATCGGGGCGTGGCGCCACGGGAGCGCCGTACGCCTCCGGGTGACGCCGTGCTCCCCGCGCCCCGGCGCCTCGGTCCGGGCCGCCGGCCCGGTGCCCGGCGCCGCCTCGTCAGCGGTGCCGGTCCTGGGCCGGGGCGGCGCCCACCAGGGTGTCCAGCAGCCCGCCGAGCATCCGGCGCTGGTCGTCCGTCAGCGGCGCGAGGATCTCCTCGGCGGCGGTACGGCGCGCATGCCGCAGGGTGCGCAGAGCCGTACGGCCGTCGTCGGTCAGTTCGATCCGGATGACCCGGCGGTTGTCCGGATCCGGGACCCGGCGCACCTTGCCGCTCGCCTCCAGCGCGTCCACCAGCGTGGTCACCGCACGGGGCACGACCTCCAGGGCCTGGGCGAGGTCGGCCATACGGGGCGGCTCGGAAAAGTGTGCGAGCGTGCGCAGCAGCCGGGACTGGGCGGGGGTGATGCCCAGGGCGTGCTCCTCCAGATGGCGTTTCTGGATGCGGTGAACCCGGCGGGTGAGCCGCAGCAGTTGCTCGGCCAGCAGGCCGTCGGAGTCGGGGCTGGTCATGCCGGGAACACTATCAGGACCTCATTCATTGTGAACATAGGTAAGTGTGAGCTACGATCCCCCGAGCCCGACCGACGCCGTGCGTCCGTGCCTCGCCCGCCGACGACACCCGTGAACGCCGGCCCCGCCCGTCCCCGTAGGAGCCCATGCACCCCGACCGCCCGCCCTCCTGGACCCCGCCCGCGGACGCCAAGGACCAGCCCCGGCAGGTCCGCCGGATCCTGCGGCTGTTCAAGCCCTATCGGGGCCGCCTCGCGGTCGTCGGCCTGCTGGTCGGCGCCTCCTCGCTGGTCTCCGTCGCCACACCCTTCCTGCTGAAGGAGATCCTGGACGTCGCGATCCCGCAGGGCCGCACGGGGCTGCTGACCGTGCTCGCCGCGGGCATGATCCTCAGCGCCGTCCTCACCAGCGTCTTCGGTGTCCTGCAGACCCTGATCTCCACGACCGTGGGCCAGCGGGTCATGCACGACCTGCGCACCGCCGTCTACGGGCGCCTGCAGCGCATGTCGCTCGCGTTCTTCACCCGCACCCGCACCGGCGAGGTGCAGTCCCGCATCGCCAACGACATCGGTGGCATGCAGGCCACCGTCACCTCCACCGCCACCTCCCTGGTCTCCAACCTGACCAGCGTGGTCGCCACGGTCGTCGCCATGGTGGCCCTGGACTGGCGGCTGACGATCGTCTCGCTGCTCCTGCTGCCGGTCTTCGTGTGGATCAGCCGCCGTGTCGGCAACGAACGCAAGAAGATCACCACGCAGCGCCAGAAGCAGATGGCGGCGATGGCCGCCATCGTCACCGAGTCGCTGTCCGTCAGCGGCATCCTGCTCGGTCGCACCATGGGACGGTCCGACTCCCTCACCGCGTCCTTCGCCGACGAGTCCGAACGCCTGGTCGACCTCGAGGTGCGCTCCAACATGGCCGGGCGCTGGCGCATGGCGGTCATCACCATCGTCATGGCCGCCCTGCCGGCCGTCATCTACTGGACCGCGGGTCTGGCCCTGCAGATCGGCGGGCCCACGGTCTCCATCGGCACCGTCGTCGCCTTCGTCTCGCTCCAACAGGGCCTGTTCCGGCCGACGGTGAGTCTGCTGTCGACCGGCGTGCAGATCCAGACGTCCCTGGCGCTCTTCCAGCGCATCTTCGAGTACCTTGACCTGCCGGTCGACATCACCGAACGCGAGCGGCCCGTCCACCTGGACCAGGTCAAGGGAGAGGTCCGGTTCGAGAACGTCGCCTTCCGCTACGACGGCGACGGCGCCCCCGTCCTGGACGGCATCGACATCACCGTCTCGGCCGGCAGCAGCCTCGCGATCGTCGGTCCGACCGGCGCCGGCAAGTCCACCCTCGGCTACCTGGTGCCCCGGCTGTACGACGTGACCGGGGGCCGTGTCACCCTCGACGGGGTCGACGTCCGCGACCTCGACTTCGACACGCTCGCCCGGGCGGTCGGCGTGGTCTCCCAGGAGACGTACCTGTTCCACGCCTCCGTCGCCGACAACCTGCGCTTCGCCAAACCCGACGCCACCGACGAGGAACTGATCGCGGCGGCGCGCGCGGCGCAGATCCACGACCACATCGTGTCCCTGCCCGACGGCTACGACACCGTCGTCGGCGAACGCGGCCACCGCTTCTCCGGGGGCGAGAAGCAGCGCCTGGCGATCGCCCGCACCATCCTGCGCGACCCGCCGGTCCTCATCCTCGACGAGGCCACCAGCGCCCTGGACACCCGCACGGAGACCGCCGTGCAGGAGGCCATCGACGCGCTGTCCGCCGATCGGACCACCCTCACCATCGCGCACCGTCTGTCCACCGTGCGGAACGCCGACCAGATCGTGGTGCTCGACTCCGGCCGCGTGGCCGAACGCGGCACCCACGAGGAACTGCTGGAGCTGGGCGGCCGCTATGCCGCGCTGGTCCGCCGCGACGCCCGGCTCGAACCGGACGACTGACACCCGGCCCGGACCGCCCACCGACCGCGGGCGGGGCGCGCGGCTTCCCGGTGATCGAGCAGGATAGGACCCATGTCACACGCTTTCACGACCCGAGTGCTGAACGTCGCCACCGGCTCACGGGAGAGGGTCGTCGACCTCACCCGCGACTGCGAGTCCTTCCTGCGGGAGGCCGCCGACGGCCGTGACGGCCTGCTGAACGTCTTCGTACCGCACGCGACGGCCGGCATCGCCATCATCGAGACCGGCGCCGGCAGCGACGACGACCTCCTCGCCGCGCTGCACACCTTGCTTCCCTCCGACGAGCGCTGGCAGCACCGTCACGGCAGCCCCGGGCACGGCCGTGACCACGTGCTTCCCGCCTTCGTCGCCCCGCACGCCACCGTCCCGGTCCTCGGCGGACGGATGGCACTGGGCACCTGGCAGTCGGTGTGCCTGGTCGACACGAACGTCGACAACGCGAACCGCCAGGTCCGGCTGAGCTTCCTGGGCTGAGCGCCGCCTGCGGACCGGTCTCGCCGGGCCGCCGCCCGGGCGGCACCGAAGAAGCGGTGGCACCTCGGACGGCCCGGCGACCCGGGCCCGTCCGTGTCGGCCGACGCCATGTCACCTTCCGCCGTGGACACCGCCGTCGCTCACGGACAGAATGGCTGGTGTCATGATCATGGCTGGATGTGATCATGACAACACCACTATAGTGCGTCGGTCTGTAACGCTCTCGGGACAGGAGGTCTGCGTTGCACGGCTCGACACTGGCGCGAAGAGCGCGCCGCGCACTCAAGGCGGCCGTACTCGCCGGCGTACTGGTGGTCACATCGTTCGGGATGGCCGGCCCGTCCACTGCTCAGGACCGCGACCTCGACGTCGACGAAATAGCGCACAGCGCGAACGTCAAGCACCTGGCCAACATTCCGCGGCAGGGGCCGCTCGCCGAGGCCACCCACAGCGACCTCGCCTTCTACCGCGACTACGCCATCCAGGGCACCTACGCCGGGTTCACGATCTACGACATCAAGAATCCCAGGAAGCCGAAGATCGTCACCCAGTTCGCGTGCAACGGCGGCCAGGGCGACCCGACCGTCTCCGAGGACGGCAGGCTGCTGTTCGTGTCGGTCGACACCCCGCAGTCGGACCCGTCCTGCACCAGCACGAACTCCAATGCGGCCAACCCCGACGCCTGGGAAGGCATCCGCATCTTCGACATCAGCGACAAGCGTCACCCCAAGTACGTGAAGTCGGTGCGGACCGACTGCGGTTCCCACACGCACACGTACGTCCCCGGCGACCGGGACACGGCCTACCTCTACATCTCGTCGTACGGCCCCTCCCCGACGTTCCCGCACTGCCAGCCCCCGCACGACTCCATCTCGATCGTCGAGGTGCCCCTGCGTCACCCGGACGCAGCGTCCGTGATCGCCACGCCCGTGCTCTTCCCCGACGGCGGTGCGGGCGCCACCGCGGGCTGCCACGACATCACCGTCTTCCCGGCGAAGAAACTGGCCGCCGGCGCCTGCATGGGCGAAGGTGCGCTGATCGACATCTCGGACCCCACCGAGCCGTACGTGATCAGCAGCGCCACCGACGACAACTTCGCCTTCTGGCACTCGGCGACGTTCACCAACGACGGCAACCGCGTGGTCTTCACCGATGAGCTCGGCGGCGGAGGCGCGCCGACCTGCAACGAGGAGATCGGGCCGAACCGCGGCGCCGACGCCGTCTACGACATCAAGGGCGAGGGCGACGACCGTCGGCTGGTGTTCCGCAGCTACTTCAAGATCCCGCGCATGCAGCAGCAGACCGAGAACTGCGTCGCCCACAACGGTTCGCTCATCCCGGCCAAGCACCGCGACATGATGGTGCAGTCCTGGTACCAGGGCGGTGTGTCGATCTTCGACTTCACCGACCCCGACCACCCGAAGGAGATCGGCTACTTCGAGCGCGGCCCGCTGTCCAAGGACACCCTGCAGCTCGGCGGTTCCTGGTCGGCGTACTGGTACAACGGCTACATCTACTCCAGCGACATCACCAAGGGGCTGGACGTGCTCCAGCTCACCGGCGCGCCGAACAGCGCCAACCGGGTCCACCTCGACTTCCTGAACCCGCAGACCCAGTACGTCTACACGTCCTGATTCCGCCCATGGCCCCGGCAGGCGGCATGCCTGCCGGGGCCGCACCGTACCCACCCACGCAGCACGCCATACGTCCGGCCCGTCGTGCGCGCGGCTCCCCGAGGCGCCGCGCGGCGAGGCAGAAGGGAACAGGGGCACAGTGAGACACCGTCGAGTCGCAAGCGTGTTGCTGACGGCAGCCTGCCTGCTCGGCGTCACCGGAACGTCCGCCGGCGCACAGACCGGGCACATGCCCGCGGCCACGGCGGCCGGGGCCGACCCGGCGTCGACGCACGCGCAGGTGACGGCGAACGAGGCCGATGCACAGTTCGTCGCCATGATGATCCCGCACCACCAGCAGGCACTCGTCCTGAGCCGGATGGCCCCGTCGAGGTCCGGCGACAGCGATGTGCGGGCGCTCGCCGACCGCATCGACGTCGAGCAGGGTCTCGAGATCTACATGATGCAGTCGTGGCAGGAGTGGAACGGCCTGGAGAAGACGGATCCTCAGCGGGCGTACGAGGAGATGCTGCAGGATCCGATGATGGTCGAGATGATGGGGATGGCCACCCCCGAGGAGCTCGACCAGCTGAGCGCGGCCACGGGCGACGCCTTCGACGTGCAGTACCTGCGGCTGATGATCAAGCATCACAACGGGGCGATCGGCATGCTGGAGGACGTGCTCGCCAACGGCACCGACGAGACCCTGCAGACGTGGGCGACCGACATGCTGGCCAACCAGTACGCGCAGGTCCAGATGATGCAGCAGATGCTGGACGACAGGACGAAGGCGACGAGGACCGAGGCGCGGACGACCTGACCGTCCCGCGGTCCGTCACTCCCCGCGGCCGGGCTCGCGGTGCGGCGGCGGCCCGGACGAGGGAGGCGGCGACGACCCGGGCCCGCCGGACCGGGGCGGCACCTGCGCGGTGTCCGCCCGGCCCGGCGGGCCGGATGCTGGTGGGGCGGCCCTGCGTGAAGACCCTCAGCGCTGCAGCGTCAGCAGGCCCGGACGGTAGGGCAGAAGGTCGTAGGTGCCGCCGGAGCCGGGGTCGCGCCCCTGGTAGAGCAGCTGCAGGTTGCAGGGGTCGACGGTCATGGTCTGATCGGCAGTGGTGCGGATCAGTTCCCCGTGGCTGATGTCGTCGGTCCAGGTGGCACCGCTGTTGGCCTTGCCGGCGAACGGGTTGCTCTCGGACGTGGCCTGGGGCGTCCACTCGCCGTCCAGGCTGGTGGCCGTGAACGAGCGGAAGTAGCGCTGCCCCTGGGCGCCGATCGCCTCGACGATCATCAGGTAGCGGTTCTGCCCCTGGAGCTTGTAGACCTGCGGGGCTTCGAACAGGTTGTTCCGCGTATCGCTCATGACGACCGTCGCGGTCGAGCCGAAGCTGCCCGGGAAGTCGCCGATCGGCATGCTGGCCCGGTAGATCTTGCCGTTGTCACCGGCGAAGAACAGATACATGTGGGTGTCGTCGCCGATGAGCGTCTGGTCGATGGGTCCGGTCGCGGAGTCGGCGATGCTTCCGGAGAACAGCACCTGTTCGGACGACCAGCCGTTCGGGTCGGTGGGATCGTGCGACGTACGGTAGGAGAAGGCGCTTCCGCCCCACTGGTAGGCGAGCACCCAGATGTCCTTCGGTGCGAAGTAGAAGAGCGTGGGGGCCACGGTGGGGCTGTTCATCGCGTTCTGACGGGCCGTGGCCATCTGCGACCAGTCGCCGAACGGCTCGAAGTTCATCGAGCCCCATCGCGTCCCGGTGTCGTGCGTGGTCGCGTAGACGAGGTGTTGGCCGTTGTAGGGGACGACGGTGAAGTCCTTGAGCGAGACCCATCCGGACCTGGGCTGGGCCAGGGCGCCCGTCGAGGTCCAGCGGTAGGTGGACGGAAGCTCGCACGATGCGCGTGTGCCGAAACCGTCGGTCAGCTGTGACTGCCGGCCGGTGCCTTGCACGTCGTCGCTCGGGACGACGGTCGCGGCGCCGGCGGGCTGGGTGCTCATGACGCCGGCCAGCAGCAAGGGCGCCAGAACCCCGAACAGGCGTTTGGGACGGAACGGCAGCGAGCGGTGGAACGACAACGGAGGCCCTCCTCGGGAGCGGGTGCGGTGCCGGCGGTGGTGCCTCGAATGTTTCGTTGTGTTTGCCGGTGTGTGACGCCACAAGCTAGGTAAGCGGAGGCCGCCGGTCAAGCCCCGCCGCAGTCATCCGTCCACACAGGGCTTTCTCTCGTCGGGGCGGCACAGGGCTGCCCCGGATGCCTCCCCCGGGAGTCGGCGAGCGAACCAAGTCGGCCTGAACGCGGTGTTGACAGGGGATTCGGCAGGAGACCTTTCCTGTCCTCGTCCGTCTGCGGCCCTGTCTCGCCGGGAGCGCCGCGGCTGCGCCGACGTACCGCCTCGGCAGAAATGATCTTCGAAAGTTTCGAAAGAAAACCGGAAAGATTCTCCGTCCAGCGGGTTGACGAGACACCGTCAAGTCTCAATCATCCTGTCGGGGAAACCGATCCTGCACCGAGCCGCGCAACCATGTCGGTCCCGAGCACCCGTGCCGCACGACAGAGCCGCGTACGAAGCACCCGCGTCATGCCGTGGTACGTCAGTGAGGTCCACACCACGGCAGTGGCCGGTGCGCATGTGCAGCCCGGGGTCCGGGGCCGACCCGTCCGTCCGCCCGTGGAAGCGGACGGTGTCTCCCCCCTGCGCCTCGCTCGTTCCGTGACGTCTACCTTGGAGGCAGACCCATGGGCTCTCACGCCCTTCCCAGACCGGCTCTCCGCCAAAGGATCCGCGGCGCGCTGTGGGCGCTGGCCGCGGGCGTCCTCGGTCTGGGCGCCACGCTGAGCACACCGCCGACCGCGCACGCCGCCGAGAGCACGCTCGGTGCGGCCGCGGCTCAGAGCGGCCGTTACTTCGGCACCGCCATCGCCGCGGGCAGGCTGAGCGACTCGACGTACACGTCGATCGCCAGCCGCGAGTTCAACATGGTGACGGCCGAGAACGAGATGAAGATCGACGCCACCGAACCGCAGCGCGGGCAGTTCGACTTCTCCGCCGGCGACCGCGTCTACAACTGGGCGGTGCAGAACGGCAAAGAGGTGCGCGGCCACACCCTGGCCTGGCACTCCCAGCAGCCGTACTGGATGCAGAGCCTGAGCGGCAGTGACCTGCGCCAGGCGATGATCGACCACATCAACGGCGTGATGAACCACTACAAGGGCAAGATCGCCCAGTGGGACGTCGTGAACGAGGCCTTCGAGGACGGGAACTCGGGAGCCCGGCGCGACTCCAACCTGCAGCGCACCGGCAACGACTGGATCGAGGTCGCCTTCCGCACCGCGCGCGCCGCCGACCCGTCCGCCAAGCTCTGCTACAACGACTACAACATCGAGAACTGGACCTGGGCCAAGACCCAGGCCGTGTACAACATGGTCCGCGACTTCAAGCAGCGCGGCGTACCGATCGACTGCGTCGGCTTCCAGTCGCACTTCAACAGCGGCAGCCCGTACGACAGCAACTTCCGCACCACCCTGCAGAGCTTCGCGGCGCTCGGTGTCGACGTGGCCATCACCGAACTCGACATCCAGGGTGCCTCGCCCACGACGTACGCCAACGTGGTCAACGACTGCCTGGCCGTCTCGCGCTGCCTGGGCATCACCGTCTGGGGTGTGCGCGACACCGACTCCTGGCGGTCGGGTGACACCCCGCTGCTGTTCAACGGCGACGGCAGCAAGAAGCCTGCCTACTCCGCCGTTCTCGACGCGCTCAACGGCGGCTCCTCCGGCGAACCTCCGGAGGACGGCGGGTCCGGACAGATCAAGAACGCCGCGTCGGGCCGGTGCCTCGACGTCTCCGGTGCCGGCACCGCCGACGGCACAGCAGTCCAGCTCTATGACTGCCACGGCGGCACCAACCAGCAGTGGACCTACACCGACGCCGGCGAGTTCAGGGTCTACGGCAACAAGTGCCTGGACGCCGGCGGCACCGGAAATGGAACGCGTGTTCAAATTTACAGCTGCTGGGGCGGCGACAACCAGAAGTGGCGCGTGAACTCCGACGGCACCATCGTCGGTGTCCAGTCGGGCCTGTGCCTGGACGCCGCCGGCACGGGCAACAGCACCCCGGTCCAGCTCTACACCTGCTCGTACGCCGACAACCAGCGCTGGACCGTCTCCTGACACGGCATGCGGCGCGGACGCCGGAGGCGGAACGCTCCGGCGCCCCGCCGCACGCGGCCGCCAGCCCGCGCCGATAGCACACGTGTGCCGCGCCTGCTCGGGAACAGCCGCCGGTCAGGGAAAGATGGTGGGCACCATGCCACCGTCGACGCCGAGCGCGGAGCCGGTGGTCGCCGAGGAGTGGTCCGTCGCCAGATAGGTGATCAGACGGGCCACTTCCTCCGGACGGATCAGGCGTTTCAGCAGGGAGTCCGCGGCCCGGCCCTCGGCGACGAATCTCCGCTCCTGCTCGGCGGGGTCGACACCCGGGTACAGCTCGTCCCACATCCTCCGCACGCCGGCGCTCAAGGTCGGCCCGGGCAGCACACAGTTGACCGTGACGCCGCTCCCCGCGACCTGCTGCGCCATCCCGCGGGACACCGCCAGCTGCGCCGTCTTGGTCATTCCGTAGTGCACCATGACCGTGGGTGTCTGGATCCCGGCCTCGCTGCTGACGAACACGATCCGCCCCCAGCCGCGTTCCACCATCCGCGGAGCGTAGTGGCGTGCCAGACGGATCCCCGAGAGCACATTGACCTCGAAGAAGCGCACCCACTCCGCGTCGGGTATCTCGAAGACCGGCCGGGCGGCGAACACCCCGGCGTTGTTCACCAGGACGTCGACGTCGGGCACCTGCTCGGTCAGGGCGCGGACGCCCTCCGCGGTGCCGACGTCCGCGGTGACTCCCGTGGCCCCGAGCCGTTCGGCGGTGCGGTCGACACGATCGGGATCTCGCCCGTTGACCACGACATCGGCGCCCGCGGCGGCCAGCGACTCGGCCGTGGCCTCGCCGATGCCGGAGGTGGAGCCGGTGACCAGGGCCCTGCGTCCACTCAAATCCATTTTCATCGGTCGAGTACTCCTCGGAGGTGCTGCGGCCGGCCGGTCCACCGCTCACAGTCGGGTGTGGGCGACGGTGCCGGCACCCGGCCCGGGGCCGTCGCACCGGTCCGCATCCGGCTATCCGCCGGTGCGCTGTTCGATGCGCTGGAGCGCCTGCCGGAGGTACGGGGCGAAGCGCGGGTAGTTCTCGCTCATCGGGAAGTGGCCGATCTCCCTCATCTCGATGAACTCCGCTCCCCGGATCGCGTCCGCGGTGCGCCGTCCGTCCTCCGGGGTGGTGAGGTAGTCGTACTCACCGGTGAGCATGACGACCGGGCAGCGTTCGCCGTCGATCTCGCCGAGCCGCCCCCGCAGGTCGTGATCGACGGAGTAGAAGTAGAGGTCGCCCTTGAACGCCTCCGACCCCTGGGTGTAGTAGAACCACGTGGCCCAGCGGTCGTGCTCCGGGGACTGCGGTGCCATGAGATCCCACACGCCGCTGGCGCACACCTGGGCGGCGTTGGCATGGGGATGCTGCCACCAGTCGAGGTAGAAGCCGGGGGCGTGGTCGGCTCCCTCCACCGGGATGACGGCCTTGAACCGGTCGGGATGCCGCAGTGCCAGTTGCAGCGCGACATTGCCACCGAAGGACGACCCCATGAAGATCGGTTCCTCCAGCTCCAGGGCGTCGCAGAAGGCCACGATGAACGCGGTGAAGTGGTCCGCGGTGAGCCGGTACTCCTCCTTCCACCACTCCCGGTCGAGCGGCGGATCGGATTTGCCGTGCCGTGCGAGGTCATAGGCGATCACCCGGTAACGGCCGGTGATCTCCTCGTCCTCGAGCAGGCCCAGCCACTGATGGTTGTGGCAGCCCGCGGTGTGCTGGCACACCAGTGGCTGCCCCGTGCCGTTCTCCAGGTAGAAGACCCGGTACTGGACGCCCTCCACCTCGATGCCGACGTAGTGGCCCGTCACCGGAGAGATCCTTCCGACGGTCATGGCACCTCCTCATCAGTCGGACGGGGCCGAGTCCCGGTGGGCCGGGACGAGCGGACCCGTCACACGCAGCAGTTCCAGCTGACGGGTCACGCACCGCAGGTTCTGCATCAGCACGAGCAGGTCGCCCTCCAGACGCATCCCCCGCCGGAACGTGGCGGCCCAGATGCCGTGACACATCGGCGGCGGCGTCGGACTGCAGAAACCCCGCCATGTGTCCGCGCTCGCGCGGATCGCGAAGTCGTGGGCGGTCAGCGGCTCGGGGTCGGTGACCAGCTCCTCCACCCGCCCCCGGTGCATGCGCACCAGGAAGCGGTGCTCCTCCATGTCCAGCAGAAAAGTGCAGGAGTAATACGCGCCGTGGGCCCGCAGCTCCGGGTCGTCGTCGGACAGCCGGCGGAACTCCTCCACCGGATCCGTGGTCGCTGACGTCATGTCCCACCTCACGGAGTTCTCACGGGGTGTTTCCCGCTCGGGACGGCGGATCCGGCCGACGGGGCCGGTGCAGGGCCGGCACCGGCCTGCCGGTGTCCCGCCGGTGCCGCGGGCGTGTGGCCGCGCTCATGGGCCCACGGGAGCAGAACGGCCGGAAACACGTGCCGGAACGGCCGGCACACATGCCGTCGGGACGCTCGCCGCTCGGCATGCCGGTGCGTCGGGGGTGACGGCATCGCCGTCGGGAAGGTGAGATCGTCCGTCTCGGGGTTCCGCCGCTCGCGTGCCGGTCCGGCCTGGTCGCCCGTTGTCCATGGCGACACCTCTCGATTCCTCACTGCATGCGTACCACGCTCCGGAGCTGCTCGCCTGTCGGGCTCGCGGCTGTGCGTGCCGGCGCCGCCGCGGCGAATCGCGGCCACGGAGGAGCAGCGAGCCGAGCAACGGGACATGCGGCGAGCCGTGCGCACCCGGGCGGGTACCCGCCTGTCGGGGACATCTGCGGGCACATCTTGCATTAGCCCGCGTAAGCAATTATTGTCGACGCATGTAAGCGGTGCTCGCATTTATACGTGAGGGCGCTGTCCGACCGGTGAATCGCTGCCTGTCCGGTTCCGGTGCCACCGATGCCGCCGGTGCGCGGACGGGCACACTCCACCGGCACCCCTCACACCCGCAAAGGCAAGTTGGTCATGTCACTTTCCGGAATCCTGCCCGGCCGACTCGGATTCGGCACCGCACCGCTCGGCAACATGTTCCGTGCCATACCCGACGACGAGGCCCTCGCCACCGTGGAGGCCGCCTGGGACCACGGTATCCGCTACTTCGACACCGCCCCGTTCTACGGGGCCGGTCTGGCGGAGACCCGGCTCGGTCAGGTGCTCTCCACCAAGCCCCGTGACTCCTACGTGCTGTCCACCAAGGTCGGCCGGGTCATCCTCGACGAGCTGGAGGAGGGTGCCCGCGATCTCGGGGAGAAGGGCGGGCTGTTCGAGCACGGCAACCCGAACAAGATCGTCCACGAGTGGACCGCCGAGGCCACCGAACGCTCCATCGAGGACAGCCTCAACCGCCTCGGCGTCGACCGTCTCGACATCGTCTGGGTCCACGACATCGCCCAGGACTTCCACGGCGACCTGTGGCTGCAGAAGTTCGAGGAAGCCCGTACCGGCGCCTTCCGCGTCCTGTCCCGCCTGCGTGACGAGGGTGTCATCAAGGCCTGGGGCCTGGGTGTCAACCGCACCGAGCCCATCGAGCTGACCCTCGCCCTCGACGAGCCGCAGCCCGACGGCTTCCTCCTCGCGGGCCGCTACACGCTTCTCGACCACGAGCACGCCCTGCAGCGCCTGCTGCCGATGGCCCAGGAACAGAACGTCGACATGGTCGTGGGCGGCCCCTACAGCTCCGGCATCCTCGCCGGCGGCTCCCACTTCGAGTACCAGCAGGCACCCCCGGAGATCGTCGAGCGGGTCGGCAAGCTCAAGGCCCTCGCCGAGAAGCACGGTGTCGGGATCAAGGCCGCCGCCCTGCAGTTCTCCCTGGCCCACCCGACGGCCGCTGCCGTCGTCCCCGGCGCCACCCGCCCCAGCCGTATCGCGGAGGACACCGCCGCGCTGACCGAGAAGATCCCGGCCGCGTTCTGGCAGGAACTGCGCGCCGCCGGCCTGGTCAGCCCCGCTGCCCCGCTCCCCGAGGGCGCCTGACCCCACCGTCACCCGGCGGCCGGGCGGCCGTGCGGTCCACGGCGCTGCAAGCGCACGACGGCCGCCGGGTCACCGCACCCCGCACACGCTCAGAAAGAGAAGCGACATGGCATCGACCTCGGTCAGCCGCACCATTCCTGCCTCGCCGCAGAAGGTGTGGGACCTCATCGGCGGCTTCGGCTCGCTGCCCGACTGGCTCCCCTACATCCCGAAGAGCACCTTGCAGGAGGGCGGTCGGGTCCGTCGGCTGGAGAACCCGGACGGCGACGTGATCGTCGAACGGCTGGTGCACTTCGACGACGTCGAGCGCCAGTACAGCTACGCGATCCTCGAAACTCCGTTCCCCGTCACCGGCTACCTTTCCACCCTCCGGGTCCACGCCGTGCCCGGCCGGGACGACATCACCGAGGTGCAGTGGTCCGGACGGTTCGTCCCCGACGGGGCCACGGAGGAGGAGGTGGTGGAGCTGTTCACCGGCATCTACCGCGACGGCCTCGACGCCCTGCACCAGGCGTTCGCGGCCTGACGGCACACGGGGCGCCGCACCGACGACAGCACCCACGGCCCGGGCACGTCCTCGCGTGCCCGGGCCGTCGTGCGTGCTGCCGCTCAGGGACGGGACGACGCCACGGCAGGTGTGTCCCGTCGGTGCGTGGCCAGGGTGCCGATCTCGTCCAGCTCGCGGTCCCGGCGGTCGGGGGCGAAGGCGATCGCCGCCATGGCGATCAGCGTCGTGACGATCGCGAAGGCGACGACCATCCACAGGCTGCCGTCGGCCCACAGCACCATCGCACTGGCCAGGGCGGGCGTGAAGCTCGCCAGCAGGATCGAGGCCGCCTGGTATCCGACCGAGATGCCGGAGTAGCGCACCGAGGTGGGGAACATCTCGCAGTACAGCGCGGGCAGGGGAGCGTAGACCATGGCGTGCCCCAGGGCGAGGAAGAGGACCACCCCGCCCACGATCGCCCACAGCCGGCCGGTGTGCACCAGCGCGAAGACCGGCCAGGTGGTGACCACGATCAGGGCGCCGCCGATGAGGAACGTCCGCACCCGGCCGATGCGGTCGGACACCGCCCCGAACACCGGGATCATCACGATGTTCACAGCCGCGCCGATCATGGACGCCGTCAGGCCGTAACGCTCCGGGACACCGAGCGTGCTGGTGACGTAGGACAGGATGAACGTGGTGAACAGGTAGTAGTTCCCGGCCTCCGCGAACCGGCCGAACACCGTGATCAGCAGCGGCTTGCGGTGGTCGCGGAAGAGGGTCGCGGCCGGCGCCTTGCGGCGTTCCAGCTCGGCGTCCCTCCTCGCCTTCTCCGCGAGGAAGGCCGGGGACTCGGTGGCCCGCAGCCGGATGAAGAAGCCGATGCCGGCGAGGATCACACTGAGCAGGAACGGCAGCCGCCACCCCCACTGGTCGAAGGCGTCACCGGACAGCCACGAGGCGAACGACACCGCGGCCGTGCCCAGCAGCAGACCCGCGGACACCCCGATCTGCGGCCACGCCCCGAAGTATCCGCGCCGTTCCCGCGGCGCGTTCTCCACGGCCACGATGGCCGCCCCGCCCCACTCGCCGCCGACCGCGAACCCCTGGACGAGCCGCAGCACGCACAGCAGCAGCGGCGCCGCCACACCTATCTGACGGTAGGTCGGCACCAGGCCGATCGCCGCCGTCGCCGTGGTCATGACGGAGAAGGTGAGGATCAGCGTGGACTTGCGTCCGATCCGGTCTCCGAGGTGGCCCGCGACGAAGGCGCCGACCGGGCGGGCCAGGAAGCCCACACCGAAGGTGGCCAGCGAGACGATCTGGCCGATGCCGGGCGACAGATCCGGGAAGAACAGTCGCCCGAACACCAGCGCGGCGGTGACGCCGTAGACCGTGTACTCGTACCACTCGACGATCGCACCGACGGTGCCGGACTGCAGGGATCGACGGCGGATCTGCTCCGGCGTCGGGGTAGCGGCGGTGGGCATGTGATCTCCGTTGATCGGGGGAGCGGGGCGGGGCGGCCGTCTCAGGCGCGCGTCGTCTCGGCGTAGTGGTCGGTCCAGTCCAGCGGCACACCCGCGTACTTCGCCGCCCTGACGTCGCCGGAGCGGGCGTGCCCCTCGAACAGCTCGACACGGGCGGCCCGCCCGCAGAGCACCCCGAGGTCCGCGGACGACTTCGCGTCGCGCACCTCCTGGTAGGTCACCGTCCGCAGGTACTTGCCCACCCACAGGCCACCGGTGTAACGGGCGGCGCCCCGGGTCGGCAGCACATGGTTGGTGCCGATCACCTTGTCCCCGTAGGAGACACAGGTGCCCTCGCCGAGGAACAGGGCGCCGTAGGTGTGCATCTTCTCCAGCGCCTCACGCGGGTTCGCGGTGAGGATCTGCACGTGCTCGGAGGCGAAGGAGTCCGCGATGCGGTAGGCCTCGTCCAGGTCGTCGGCCAGGACGATCTGGCCGTGGTCGCGCCAGGCCGGGCCGGCGATGTCGGCGGTCTGCAGGCCGGGCAGGATCTCCTCGATGTGCCGCTGCACCTCGGTGGCCACCCGCTCGCTGGTGGTGACCAGCACGGCGGGGGAGTCCGGGCCGTGCTCGGCCTGCGAGAGCAGGTCGACGGCGACGATGAACGGGTCGGCCTCGTCGTCGGCCACGATCAGGATCTCCGTGGGGCCGGCGAACAGATCGATGCCGACCTCGCCGAAGAGCTGGCGCTTGGCCTCGGCCACATAGGCGTTGCCCGGCCCGGCGAGCATGTCGACCGGGGAGATCGTCTCGGTGCCGACACTCATCGCGGCGATCGCCTGCACACCGCCGAGGAGGTAGATCTCGTCCGCGCCGGCCAGGTGCATCGCCGCCACGGTCGCGGCGGGGATCTCGCCGCGGATCGGCGGCGTGCAGGCGATCACCCGCGGCACACCGGCGGCCTTGGCGGTCACGATCGTCATGTGCGCGGAGGCCGTCAGCGGGTAGCGGCCGCCCGGCACGTAGGCGCCGACGGACTGGACCGGCAGGTGGCGGTGGCCGAGGAACACACCCGGCGCGGTCTCGATCTCTAGCTCCGACATCGACGCGCGCTGTGCCTCGGCGAAGCGGCGGACGTTGGCCTGGACGGTCTCGATGTCCTCGACGACCTGAGGGTCCAGTGTGCTGATGATCTTCTCCAGCTGCGCCTCGTCGAGGCGGAAGGTCTCCGGCTCCCACCCGTCGAAACGTGCCGACAGCTCGCGGACGGCCGCGTCGCCCCGCGCGCGGACGTCGGCGATCAGTTCACGGACGGCCTGCCCGACGCTGTCGTTGCCGGACGGGGCCGTGGACGAGGTGATGGCGGCCTTGAGAGTGCGGGACACGCCCGTCTCCTTTGCTCGGGGAGGGATGGATACGTATCCAATGGATACGTATCCAGAGCATGGTGTGCGGACGGGCAAGGCGTCAAGAGGTGGTCTCAGATACGGGATGCCGGAGCGGTCGTCGAACGCTCGACGAACTCCACCGGCAGCACCTCGCGCCGGGGCGGCAGATCCGGCTCGTCCAGCCGCTGCACCAGCAGCTCGACGCCGACCTGGGCGATCCGCTCCAAGGGCTGGCGCACCGTCGTCAGATCGATGCGCTCCCACGCCGACAGGGGCACGTCGTCGCAGCCCACCACGCTCAGCTCGTCCGGCACCCGCACACCGGCGGCCGCGGCGGCGTTGAGCGCCGCGTAGGCCATGATGTCGTTGTGGCAGAACAACGCGGTGGGCCGCCGGTCACCGGACAGCAGCGTGCGCACCGCTCCGTAGGCGGTGGCGTAGTCGTAGTCCCCGTCGACCTCGGTCAGGGTGACGTCGCCGTGGGCCCGGAGGCGGTCGCGGAACGCGGCACCGCGCTGCTGCGCCGTGCTCGCCCCGGCCGAGCCGCACACCATCCCGACGTGACGGTGCCCCAGGCTCAGCAGGTGGTCGGCGGCCAGGCGGCCGGCCGTGGCGTTGTCCGCTTCCACCTGGTCGGCCGGGAAGTCCTCCAGGGTGCGGTGGCACAGCACCACGGGGATGTCGTGCTTGAGCATGCGATGGGCCAGCGGATCGTCCTGGACCGCCGAGGTGAACACGACCCCGTCCACGCCTTCGCGGCGCAGCAGTGCCAGCCCTTCCTCCGGGGTCATCACATCCGTCACCAGTGACAGGCGCAGCCCCTGCTGGTGCAGCACACGCTCCACGGCCTTGACCATCACCGGGTAGAACGGGTTGGTCAGATCCCGGATGACCACGCCGATCAGCCCGGAACGCGTCCCCACGAGGCTGCGCGCCGCCTGGCTGGGCTGGAAGTCGTACTTGGCGACCACGTCCAGCACCCGCCGCCGGGTCTCCTCGGAGACGCTGCCGCCATTGAGGACACGGGACACCGTCGACTGCGCGACCCCCGCTTCACGGGCGATCTGCACGCTGGTGACGGTCCGCCGCCGGCCCATGGGTCCTTCCTCCGATGGTTTTCGGATCAAGGATACGGGCCGCCCGGGCGGGTGATGCACCCGTCGTGGGTGCGCGGGCCGGGCGGACGTGCCGCGCAACGGTGGGTGTCCGCATGCGAAGGAACGAGGACCTGTACGGCGGCCGAAGCCCCGCCCGGAGTGCGGCGCGCGGATCAGCGGGTGGCGCTGCCGGCGACCCACTGGCTCCAGGGCATGTTCCAGTCGCTGTAGCCGTTGCCCGGTGCCAGCTTGGACGTGTCCGAGGAGTTCTTGACGATCACGACGTCGCCGATCATCGAGTTGTCGAAGAACCACGCGGCAGGCTGCCGGTCGTCGCCGCCGCCCGCGACGTCCTTCAGGCCCACGCAGCCGTGACTGGTGTTGACCGAGCCGAAGACGGAGTCGGCACCCCAGTAGTTGCCGTGGATGAACGTGCCCGAATCGGTCAGCCGCATGGCGTGCGGTACGGCCGCGATGTTGTAGGCCGGTTTGCCGTCCTTGTCGGTGAGGCCGACGGTGGCGGCGTTCATGCGGATCTGCCGGTACTTCTCGGAGATCACCATCTGGCCGTTGTACGTCGGATGCTCGGGGCTGCCGGAGGTGATCGGGACGGTTGTGATCGTCTTGCCGTCCCGTTGGACGGTCATCTGCTTGGTCCGGGCGTCGACCGTGCTGACCTGGCTCCGGCCGACCTTGAACGTCACCGTCCTCTCCTCGCCGTGCGCCCTCATCCTGACGGTGACGGTGGAGCCCGCCTTCCAGTAGCTCTCGGGGCGGAAGTCGAGGCGGTAGTCGTTGAACCAGTGACCGACGACCTGCTGGCCGCTGCTGGAGCTGACCTGGAACTCGGACTCCACGGCGGCCTTGTCGCGGATCGCCTGGGGGAAGCTGACCGACACCGGCATGCCCACGCCGACGGTCGAGCCGTCCTCGGGGGAGACGTGCCCGAGGAAGTCGTTGGCCGGGGAGGTGGTGGTGATCGTGGCGTAGGAGTCGACGGCACGCCCCTCGGCGTCCTGCGCCTCGGCGGCGATCTGATACCGGGTGGCCCGCTGCAGGGGGCCGGTCGCCTGCCAGGAGGTGCCGTCGGCGGACAGAGCGCCCGCGACCTGCTCCCCGGTGGCGACGGCGGTCATGGTGACCTTGGTGAGCGTGCCGTCGGCGACGGTCACCCGCACCGGGTCGTCCACCCCGACCCCGTAGGTGCCGTGCTGCGGCGTGATCTGTATCCGGGCGTCGGAGACGTCCTGGGTGGGCGGCTGTGCGGGCGGGCTCTGGGTCGCCGGGCTCTGCGCCGCCGGGCGGGAACCGGGGGCGTCGTCGCCGGTGGCGGCGACGCTCGTACCGCCGAGGGCGCTCAGTGCCAGGACGGCGCCCAGTGCGCCGGCCCCGGTCATGAGCCGGGTGCGTCGTGCACGTGCCGTGATCAACCGCTTCTCCCATGCCGCTGGTCGTGCGACTCCTGGAGCAGGCCGCTGCAGGAGCACCAGCAACCATCAAACCGCATATAGGAGTTCATTCATCCCTAATCGGACGTTTTGTGGCGAGGGACACGTGGTTTCCGCCGCGCACGGCCGATCGCACTGCCGGCCGGTGATCCGGTGGACTGGGGCGCGTGGCGTGTGACGGGCGCGGTGCGGCCCGGTGTGCGGATGCATGCGCTGCGTGAGCAGGTGCGGATCGTGTGCCGGGCCGGTGGGTGCGGCGCCGGCCGCGCCCTGCGCTCAGCGGATCGGCGCGCCCGGCGGATCGGCGACGGCGATGGTACGGAAGAGCGCGGGTACCAGAACGTGGGTGCAGGGACAAGGGCGCGGAAGGCGCCTGCAGACGTCGCG
Organism: Streptomyces thermoviolaceus; assembly: GCF_045209695.1. Taxonomy (NCBI): domain Bacteria; kingdom Bacillati; phylum Actinomycetota; class Actinomycetes; order Kitasatosporales; family Streptomycetaceae; genus Streptomyces; species Streptomyces thermoviolaceus. The sequence goes on from NZ_CP109280.1 coordinate 5,429,909, forward strand.
CCGCGCCGCGGCGTCCGGTGACCCGGTGTCGCGGCCGGCCGCACGGCATGCCCTGCGTGGCTCAGGTCGGCTTGCGCCACACGGAGATGTGCTTCTCGGACTCCTGGGTGAACGGCGTCCCGTCCCAGTCGGCGACGCGTCGCTCCAGCTCCAGCCCGGCCAGCCGCGCCATCAGGTCCAGCTCGGCCGGCCATGCGTACCGGTGCCGTGAGGCCTCGCGGCGGTAGTGGTCGTCGTCCCCGTCACGGGTGAAGTGGTGGGAGACGAGAAGCTGCGCGACGGGGTCGATGGTGTCGAAGCCGAGATGGCGTTCGGAGACGTCGAACGGCACCGCGGTCTGTCCCGGCGGCAGGAACCGCAGCGGCGGCACCCCCAGCTCGACGACGAAGCGGCCGCCGGGCAGCAGATGACGGGCGGCGTTGCGGAAGCACTCGACCTGCTCGTCCTGGGTGAGCAGATTCGAGATCGTGTTGTACACGAGGTACACCAGGGTGAACGCGCCGGGCACGACGGTCGTGGCCATGTCGCCGATGACGACCGGCAGGGTCTCCTCGTCGACCTTGCGCCGCAGGACCGCTGCCATGTGCTCGGACAGTTCGATGCCGGTCACCGGTACGCCGCGTCGTCTCAGTGGGACGGCCACCCGTCCGGTCCCGATCGCGAACTCCAGGGCCGGGCCGTCGCCGGCGAGTCCGGCGAGGAAGTCCACGGTCGGACCGACGACGGCGGCCGAGAACATCCCCGTCTCCTCGGCGTCGTAGCGCTCGGCGGCCTCGCGGCTCCACAGCTCACTGCTCGTCATGTCGGGTCACTGTGCCGGGTGTCGTGAGCGCTGTCGACCGGTTTTCCTTCCCTGCGGCCGCGGGTGCAGCGAGCGACCGACCGGCGCATGGGGGCGGCCGGCGCGCGCGTGACCGGTGCACGCGGCGGGACGGGCGCATGCGCGTGCTCGCAGTGGTGGTGCAGGCGTGTGCTGTCGGTCCGCGCGGTCTCGCGGGGTCTCGTCGGCCTCCCGCGCGCCTCCTCGGCCTCCTTGTGCGCCGGGCGTACGCCGACGGCGCCTCGGGGCACGTGCCGGTGCGAGTGAGTGGTCGCGCCGGTGTGAGCGGTGGGCGGGTGTGCGCTCAGCGGCCCGGTGCGCCCGCGCGCAGGCCGTCCATGACGATGTCCAGCAGCCGGGTCGCGCGTGTCTGCCAGTCGCCCTGCGGGTCGATCTGCCACAGTCCCGCGATGGCGAGCATGAACTCGTCGGCCGTCACGCCCGGGCGGATGGTTCCGGCCTTCTCGTTGGCGCGCAGCAGGGTCTCGGCCGCGGCGGCCACCGGTAGGGGGCTCGGCTTGCCCGGGCCGCCGGGTGTGCAGGTGGCCTGGCGGATCGCGTCCGCGAGGCCGGCCTTGGTCATGGCGAACCGGGCCAGGTGGTCCATCCAGGTGCGCAGTGCCGTGTCGGGCTCGTAGCGGGCGAGCAGCTCGGCCGCGCTGTCCGCGACCTGCTTCATTTCGTGCCGGTACACCTCGATGACAAGTGCTTCCCGGTTGGGGAAGTTGCGGTAGAACGTGCCCTGTCCGACGCCTGCCTTCCGTGCGATCACGCTGAGCGGGGTGTCCGCGCACCGGGTCAGTTCGGCCACGGCCACTTCCAGGATGGTGGCGCGGTTGCGCTGCGCGTCCGAGCGTCGGGGGGCGCTTCTCTTCTCCGCCACCGATCCTCCCTTCGGGCGCAATCGGCCGTCCGGCCTTGCTAAGCGGACAGCTGTCCGGGTAAGTTCGAAGCCACAGTGGACAGCTGTCCACTTCTCAATCACCATAGTGGTGGAGTGTGCTTTTCCGCCACGTGTCATGGGCTTTCCGATCCGTCCGTCCGCTGTCCTCTTCTTCCGACGTTTCTGACGTTCTCCCGCAACACGGGCCGCCGTGTTCCCTCTGGATACGCGAAAGAAGCCGATCATGGAATCAGCACCCTCGCCGACCTCCAGCACCATCACCCTGCACATCAACGGCGAGAAGCACACGCTCTCCGTCGACCACCGCACGACCCTCCTGGACGCCCTGCGCGAGCGGCTGGATCTCACCGGTACCAAGAAGGGCTGCGACCACGGACAGTGCGGCGCCTGCACCGTCCTGATCGACGGGCGCCGGGCCGTGTCCTGTCTGCAACTGGCGGTGGCGGCCGAAGGGCGTGAGATCACCACCATCGAGGGCCTGGCCGACGGCGAGCGCCTGCACCCGGTGCAGCAGGCCTTCCTCGACCTCGACGGATTCCAGTGCGGCTACTGCACGCCCGGACAGATCTGTTCCGCCGTCGCGATGATCGAGGAACACGCGGCCGGCTGGCCGAGCGCGGCCACCGAGGACGTGCGCCCCGAGGCCGGCCCGCCACCGCTGACCGCGGAGGAGATCCGCGAGCGGATGAGCGGCAACCTGTGCCGCTGCGGCGCCTATGTGTCGATCGTGCAGGCCGTCGCCCGCGCCGCGGAATCCGCGGGCCAGGACGGTGCCGAGCGCACCACCACGGGCGAGGAGGCCGCGGCATGAGGGAATTCACCTACCACAAGGCCCACGACGTCGCCGGTGCCGTGGCCCTGCTGGGAGCCGACCCCGAGGCCCGCTTCCTCGGCGGCGGCACCAACCTCGTCGATCTGATGAAGAACGGCGTCGAGCGGCCGTCCCGCCTGATCGACGTCCGCGATCTGCCGCTCGACCGCATCGAGGCGACCGAGGACGGCGGACTGCGCATCGGTGCGACGGTGACCAACAGCGACCTGGCCGCGCACCCCGACGTCCGCCGCCGCTACCCGGCGCTCGCGCAGGCCGTGCTCGCCGGAGCCTCCGGACAGCTGCGCAACATGGCCACCGTCGGCGGCAACCTGCTGCAGCGCACCCGCTGCGGCTACTTCACCGACGTGAGCCGGCCGTGCAACAAGCGCCGCCCGGGCAGCGGCTGCCCCGCCGTCCACGGTGTGCACCACAACCACGCGATCCTCGGCGCCTCCGAGCACTGCGTGGCCGTGCACCCCTCCGACATGGGCGTCGCCCTGGCCGCCTTCGACGCCCAAGTCACGTACGAAACCGCCGACGGGTCGGGCCGGCTGCCGCTTGCCGACTTCTACCTGCCGGTCGGGGACACCCCGCACCGGGAGACGGCCCTGCCCCCGGGGGCGCTGATCACCGGCGTCGAGCTGCCGCCCGTCCCGGTCGCCGCCCACTCCCGTTACCGCAAGGTGCGCGAGCGCGCCTCCTACGCCTTCGCGATCGGTTCGGTCGCCGCCGCCCTCGACGTCCGCGACGGCGTCGTGCACGACGTGCGGCTCGCCTTCGGCGCCGTCGCCTCCCGCCCGTGGCGGGCACGGACGGCCGAACAGGCGCTGACCGGGGCACGAGCCGGTGCCGACGCCTTCGCGGCCGCCGCGGACGCCGAACTCGCCGAGGCGCGACCGCTGCCCGACAACGGATACAAGGTGACTTTGATGCGCAACCTCGTGGTGGCCGTGCTCACCGAACTCGCCGAGGAGGCCGCTCGATGACCACGACCACGACCCGCACCCCCTTCCGCGGCCGCACCGGCACCGCGCACACCCGCGTGGAGGGCCGCGAGAAGGTCACCGGCGCCGCCCGCTACGCCGGAGAGATCCCCTTCGCCGACCTCGCGCACGGCTGGCTGGTGCTCTCCACCGTCGCCCGAGGCCGGATCCGGTCCATCGAGACCGAGCCCGTCCTCGCCATGCCGGGCGTCCTCGCCGTCCTGCACCACGAGAACGCCCCCCGGCTGAACACCGACTACGTCGGCTTGCTGGGCAAGCCCGACCCCACCTGGGCCGTGTTCCAGCACGACCGCGTGCCGCACCTGGGCTGGCCGGTCGCCCTGGTCGTCGCCGAGACCTCCGAGCAGGCCAGGGAGGCCGCCGAAGCACTCGTCGTGCACTACGACCAGGAGCCGCACGACATCGACTTCTCCCCGGCGCGCACGGACACCGTCCCGGGGGAGGGCTTCGTGCCGGCGACGACGGAGAAGGGCGACCTGGAAGCCGAACTCGCCGCCTCGGCCTTCGTCGTCGACGCCGAGTACACCACCCCCGAAGAACACCACAGCATGATGGAGCCGCACGCGGCGACCGCCCGATGGGACGGCGGCCGGCTCGAAGTCGTCGACTCCAACCAGGGCGCCTTCTGGGTCGTCGGTGAACTGGCCAACCTGTTCTCGCTCGACCCGGCCTCCGTGCGGGTCGTCTCCGAACACGTCGGAGGCGGCTTCGGCAGCAAGGGAGTACGCGCCCACCAGGTGGCCGCCGTCATGGCCGCGACCGAGCTGCAGCGCCCGGTTCGCGTGGTCATGACACGCCGTCAGATGTTCTATCTCACCGGCTACCGCAGCCCCACCGTGCAGCGGGTACGGCTCGGCGCGGACGCCGACGGCCGACTGCGCGCCCTGGAGCACCACTCCCTGAGCCTCACCTCAGCCGTGCACGACTTCGTCGAGCCGAGCACCATGCCCTCCCGGGTGATGTACGACGCCGACGCCCACCACACCGCCCACCGCCTGCTCCGGCTGAACGTCCCGACGCCCACCTACATGCGGGCCCCGGGTGAGGCGCCCGGCTCCTTCGCACTGGAATGCGCGATCGACGAGCTCGCCGAGAAGGCCGGTCTGGACCCGATCGAGCTGCGCCTGCGCAACGAGCCCGAGCGTGGCCCGGTCTCCGGACTGCCCTTCACCAGCCGCAACCTCGCCGCCTGTTTCCGTGAGGGCGCCCGCCGGTTCGGCTGGGCGGACCGCGACCCGCGGCCCGGCGTGCGCCGTGAGGGACGCTGGCTGCTCGGGACCGGCACCGCCGCCGGATCCTTCGCCGCCGGAGCCGGGCCCTCCACCGCCACCGTCACGGCGGAGGCGGACGGCACGTTCACGGTGCGCATCGGCGCCGCCGACATCGGCACGGGCGCACGGACCGCGCTGACCCTGATCGCCGCCGACGCGCTCGAGGTGCCGCCCGAGCGCATCCGGACGCACATCGGCGACAGCGCCTTCGGACGCGCCATGATCGCCGGTGGCTCCCAAGGCACCCGCTCCTGGGCGTGGGCGGTGCGGACGGCGGCCGCCGAACTGCGCGAGCGGCTGGCGCTGGGCGCGGACATTCCGCCGGAGGGCATCACCGTGCGCTCCGACACCACCGCCGCCGTCGCCGCGCTCGCCGAGAAGGAACGGCACTCCTACGGAGCCCAGTTCGCCGAGGTCGCCGTGGACGTCACCACCGGCGAGGTACGGGTGCGCCGCATGCTCGGCATCTTCGCGGCCGGCACGATCGTGAACCCGCTGACCGCCCGCAGCCAGCTCGTCGGCGGCATGATCTGGGGCATCTCCATGGCCCTGCACGAGGAAGCCGTCCGGGACGCGGCCAGTGGCGGCCTGTACGGCCCCGACCTCGTCGGCTACCACGTCCCCACGCACGCCGATGTGCCGCTCGTCGAGGCCGACTGGGTGGACGACCACGACCCGGAGGACCCGATCGGCATCAAGGGCATCGGCGAGGTCGGCATCGTCGGCACGGCCGCGGCCGTCGCCAACGCCGTCTGGCACGCCACCGGTGTGCGACACCGTCACCTGCCCATCCGGCCCGACCGAGTCCTGCAGGCCGCCGCAGAGGTACCCCATGCTTGACATCGCCGAGGAACTGCACCAGTGGATCGAGGAAGGCCGAGACTTCGCGGTCGCCACCGTCGTCGACGTCGGCGGCAGCGCACCGCGCGGTCTCGGCGCCGCCCTCGCCGTCGACCGCGACGGCACCGCCATCGGCTCGGTCTCCGGCGGCTGCGTGGAAGGAGCGGTCTACGACCTGTGCCTCCAGGCGCTCCAGGACGGCACCGCGGTCGTGCAGAAGTTCGGCTACAGCGACGAGGACGCCTTCGCGGTCGGCCTGACCTGCGGCGGAACCATCGAGGTCATGGTGGTGCCGGTCCGCGTGCAGGCCCCGGCGCGCCCGGTGCTGCGGGCCGCGCTGCAGGCCGCCTCCCGCGGTGAGCCGGCCGCTCTCGCCCGGGTCGTACGCGGCCCCGACGGGCTGCTCGGCGCGGCACTGCTGGTACGGCCCGACGGCACCGTCGAGGGCGGCCTGGGCGGTGCGGCGGAACTGGACCGCACGGCGCAGGCCGAGGCCCGGGCCCTGCTGGATGCCGGCCGCACCGCCACCGTGGAGATCTCGGAGGACGGATCGCACTGCCCCGGCGGGCTGACCCTGCTCGTGGAGGTCAATGTGCCGCCGCCCCGCATGATCGTCTTCGGGGCGGTCGACTTCGCCGCGGCGCTGGTGAGGGCGGGCAAGTTCCTCGGCTACCACGTCACCGTGTGCGACGCCCGACCGGTCTTCGCCACCCGGGCGCGCTTCCCGGAGGCCGACGACGTCGTGGTCGACTGGCCGCACCGCTACCTGCGGAGCACCCCGACCGACGCGCGCACCGTGCTGTGCGTGCTCACCCATGACGCCAAGTTCGACATCCCCCTGCTGACGGAGGCGCTGCGGATGCCGGTCGCCTTCGTCGGCGCCATGGGGTCGCGCCGCACCCACGCCGACCGGGAACGGCGGCTGCGCGAGGCCGGCCTCGGGGAACGGGAACTGTCCCGGCTCAGGTCCCCGATCGGCCTCGACCTCGGGGCCCGCACCCCCGAGGAGACCGCCTTGTCCATCGCCGCGGAGATCGTCGCCGTCCGGCACGGAGGCACCGGCGTCCCCCTGACCGGCTCGGGGACCTCCATCCACCACGACCGCGGGGAGCACGGCGCTGCCCGCGCGGCCTGACCGGCGCACCTCACGACCGCGGCCCGGGGAGCGGGAGTGGCCGGGGCCGTCCCGACCGCCGCGTGCCCCGGGCCGCTCCGCACACCGTGCGGGATGTGCCGCGTCAGCGGCTCACCGGTGTCAGACGGACCGCGCGTCCTCCTGCCGGGCGCGTTCGGCCGCGCGCCGAGCACGCTCGGCGTTCCGCTTCTTCAGGCGCGCCGCTTCCTTGCGGACCTCGGCCTGTGTCGCGCGCTCCTTCTCCAGCCACTCGGGCCGCTCCTGCTTCAGAGCCTCGATCTGCTCCGTGGTCAGTGCCTCGGTGATCCCGCCGCGTGCGAGACCGGCGATGGACACCCCCAGCTTGGCCGCGACCACCGGACGCGGGTGAGGGCCGTTGCGTCGCAGTTCCCGCAGCCACTCGGGCGGGTCGGCCTGCAGCCGGTTCAGCTCGTCACGCGTCACCATGCCCTCCTGGAACGAGGCGGGCGTGGCAGGCAGGTACACACCCAGCTTCTTCGCCGCGGTGGCGGGTTTCATCGTCTGGGTGCTCGGGTGCGACTTCATGCTCCCCAGCCTATCGACCGTGCGGGTGAGGTCCCGACCACGGGAGGCGGGGACGGGGCGGCCGCACGGAGCAGGCATGACCGGGGGAGAGGGTGCCGGGCGGGCCGGGTACCCTGGCCGGGTGACAGGCTCGGAGATCTCCCCCACCTTCCGGCTCGCGTACGTCCCCGGGGCGACGCCCGGCAAGTGGGCGCGAATCTGGAGCGAGCGCTACCCCGGCGTCTCCCTCGAGCTCGTCCAGGTCCCCGCCGCCGACGCCTGCGGGGAACTGCGCGACGGCGCGGCGGACGCGGGCATCGTCCGGCTCCCCGTGGACCGTACGTACTTCCATGCGATCCCGCTCTACACCGAGACCACGGTCGTGGTCGTCCCCAAGGACCATCTGGTGACGGCCGCCGACGAGATCACACTGGCGGACCTGGCCGACGAGGTGGTCTTCCACCCCCTGGACGACGTTCTCGGCTGGGAGCAGCCCCCCGGGGAGCCCGCCTTCGAACGCCCTGCCACCACCGCGGACGCCGTGGAGCTGGTGGCCGCCGGGGTCGGTCTGCTCGTCGTCCCGCAGTCGCTGGCCCGCCTCCACCACCGCCGCGACCTCACCTACCGTCCCGTCGTGGACGCGCCGCAGTCCAGCGTCGCGCTGGCCTGGCCGCAGGAGGCCACGACCGACCTGGTCGACGACTTCATCGGGGTCGTCCGCGGCCGCACGGTCAACAGCACCCGGGGGCGGTCCCGGACCACGGAGCAGTCGTCGGACGGCCGCCCGCCGAGCGCCCGGCAGAAGCCCGCGGCGGGTGCGTCGGCGCGCGCCGGCGGCTCCCGCACCGCCAAGGGCGGCAGGAGCACCCCCGGCGCCAGGGGAGCGCACGGCGGCAGGGGTGGCCGCGGCGCACGGGGCGCCCAGGGCGCACGACGCGGCAGGCCCAAGCGTCGCTAGCGCCCCGCACGGCCCCTTGCCGTGAGGCCGGCCGACCGCGACCACGGCGAGGGACTGCGACAGGCCGGACACCCGCCGGCTTGGGCCGTACCGTGCTGCCCGGCTGCTAGCGTCGGCCCGGAGCGGGTCGACGAGAGGGGACGCAGGTGGCAGACGGCGGCGAACGGCGGGCGTTCATCGGATCGTTCACGGCGGCGGGAGGCCCCGGAGTGGTCACCGCGGCCGTGGCCGGACGCGACGGCGCACTGACCTTGCTGAGCAGCGTGGACGATGTGCTCGACCCCTCCTACCTGGCCCTGGCACCCGACGGCGGCACCCTCTACGCGGTCAGCGAGACGGCCGAGGGAGCGGTGGCCGCATACCGGGTGAAGGGCGAGGCGCTGGAGTTGACCGGCCCTCCGGTGCGGGTCGGCGGCAGCGGCCCCACCCATCTGAGCGTGGTCGGCGGACACGTCCTGACCGCCAACTACGGCTCCGGCAGTGTCAGCGCCGTCCCCGTCCGCGCCGACGGCCGTCTCGCGCCCGCCCCCGACGCGGTGCTGCGGCACACGGGTTCGGGCCCGCACGAGCGGCGGCAGCGCGGTCCGCACGCCCATCAGGTGCAGCCGGACCCGAGCGGCCGCTGGGTGGTCAGCGTCGATCTCGGGACGGACTCCGTGCGGGTGTGCACGCTCACCGGCGGTGCGCTCACGCTGCACCGGGAGATCGCGCTGCGTCCCGGCTCCGGTCCCCGTCACCTGGCCTTTTTCCCGGACGGGCGGCACGCCTGCGTCGTCAACGAACTGACGCCCTCGGTCACCCTCTGCCGCTGGGACCCCGAGGCCGGCAGTCTTCAGCCCCTCACCGAGACACCCGTCCTGGCGCAGGCGCCCGCCGGTGACGCCTATCCCTCGGGGGTCGTCGTCGCACCCGACGGCCGGTTCGTGTGGACCGCGACGCGTGGCGAGGACGTGCTGACCGTCTTCGCCGTCACGGCCGGCGGCGAACGGCTGGAGCGGGTGACGACCGTGCCGTGCGGCGGTCACTGGCCGCGGGCCCTCGCCTGGTGCGACGGCTTCCTGTACGTCGCCAATGAGCGGTCCGGCGACGTGACCTGGTTCTTCGTCGACCCCGGGACAGGAGTCCCGGAGCGGGCCGGGGCAGTCGGGGTGACGGCGGCGTCCTGCGTGGTCTTCGGCTGACCGACCAGGCACCGGCCTCCCCGAAGGCCCGCGTGCGCCCCCGCACCCGCGGCACAACCGAGACATACGGAAAGGGCCCCGCTCCGGCCGAGTCGTCCGGAGCGGGGCCCTTCCCAAGGGCTTGTGCGGCGGTCCGTACGGCGCGGTGGCACCGCAGGGCGTGGGCCGTACGGGTCAGCGGACCGGTACGCCCTGCGGCTGCTGCGGAGTGATGCCCAGTGCCGTCGTGTACTTGGCCAGCGCGAGCTTGCCGATCGCCGGGTAGGCGCCGAGGGCCTCCGCGGCCGGGCAGTCCGCCTCCTTGGCCGCCCGCTCGATCACCTCGGCCTCGATCTCCGGGCCGATCAGGTACGGCGCCAGCGCCAGCTGATGCGAACCGGACGAGCGCAGCTGCTCGGCGACGGTCGCGATCGAGCCTTCCTGATCCAGCGCCGCGGACATGACCGGCACCGCGAGGCGGGCGGCGAGCAGCATGCCGGTGATCCCAGCCGCCTGCACGGCCTCCTCACCACCGGTGGAGGCGAGGATGATGCCGTCGGCGGCGGTGGTCACCGTGAACAGGCGGGCCCGGTCCGCGCGGGCCAGGCCGGCCTCGGACAGGCGCACGTGCAGCGCCTCGGCGAGCAGCGGATGGGGGCCGAGCACATCGGTCAGCTCGGCGGCGACGCGGCTGTCCATGACGGCCTGGCGGATGCGGCGCAGCAGCGCGCTGTCCGGACCGGCCAGCAGCGGCACGACGATCGCGACCGGGCCCTCGGGCTCCTTGGCCTCCACACCGGCGGCCAGGGCCTGCTCATAGCGGGCGGTGCGGTCGTCGGCCGCGCGGGACAGCACGGACTGCACGCTGGGGAACTCCGGGCCGTCCCCGTCGACATACCCGATCCGGGCGTCGAGGCCGGGCAGCTCGGAGCGCGCGATGCTCACGACCTCCTCGGCGAGGCTGCGCGTGGCGGTGCCGGTCGTGCCTGGCACCGCGAGGACGAGCGCGGGCGCGCCCTCGGGAGCGGCCAGCGGTTCGGGGCGGCGGTGCCGTCCGGGCTGGCGGGGGCGCGGCATTCGTACTGGCAGGCCGGACGCGGGCCCAGTGGGGGAGCTCATGGCGCCGCATGTTACTGGTTTCCTCAGGCCTGCTGTTCGGGGAGGGTGCAGGTGAACGGTTTCCGTCCGGTTTTGTCTGATGGGTCACCGGAAGGCCGGGAAACGAAGGTGTGCCCCGTGGGGCGGCTTACGATCCCCGGATTTCCGGTTTCCGTCAACTGCCGTGTTCCGCAGGCACGTACAGCATCTTCTCGTCCATGGGCAGGTCGAGTGTGCCGCGTGCCAGCTCGGTGGCGATGCGCACCGAACCGTGCAGCGGATCGCCCTCGGCGGCGACCCGGCGGGCCTGCGGCAGCCGTGCCGTCAACTCCCGCTCCAGCGGCGCCAGAAGAGGTTCGCCCATCTTGAACAGGCCTCCGGTCAGCGCGATCAGCGGCTCGCCCGAGGCGGGGCAGACGGCGGCGGCCGACTCGGCCATGTGCCGGGCCGCAGCGCGCAGCACACCTGCCGCGACCGGGTCGTCCGCGGCGCAGGCGGCCACCTGGGGAGCGAAGGAGGCCAGCACCGCGGCACGGTCGGTGCGCGGGTACAACCGGCCGGGCAGCTCGGGCATCGGGCCGAACATCTCCTCGGCGCGGGCGAGCAGCGCCGCCGAGCCGCCGTCGCGCCCGTCGTGGGCGCGCAGCGCGGCCTCCAGCCCGGCCCGTCCGATCCAGGCACCGCTGCCGCAGTCGCCCAGCAGATGGCCCCAGCCGTCCGCCCGGCGCCACCGGGTCAGGTCGGTGCCGATCGCGATCAGGCCGGTGCCGGCGGCGAGCACCGCTCCGGGCCGCGGGCCGAGCGCGCCGACGTAGGCGGTGACCGCGTCGGCGGCCAGTGCGACCGACCGCACGCCGAGTTCGCGGGCCAGCAGACCGGGCAGCTCGGCACGCAGGGCGTCGCCCAGCGTGGCCAGCCCGGCAGCGCCCACGACAGCCGTCGTCGGCCGCTCCACGCCGGTCTCGGCCGCCAGCGACGCGGCCATCGGCACCAGCTGCCGCATCAGGTGCTCCGGGTCGATGCCCCGGGAACCGGTGCGCACCGGCTCCTTCGACGACCGCTGGGCCAGCGCCCCGCGTCCGGGGACACCGACGACCACCCGCAGCCCGGAGCCGCCGGAGTCCACGGCGAGGAACCCGGTCTCCTCCTGCGCGCCGCCCGGCGCCCGGCCGGTCACGGCAGGCGCCAGTCGACGGGCCGGCCGCCCTGCCGGACGAGCAGGTCGTTGACCCGGCTGAACGGGCGTGAGCCGAAGAAGCCGCGGTCGGCCGACATGGGGGAGGGGTGCGCCGACTCCACGCACGGCACGTCGCCCAGCAGCGGGCGCAGAGTACGGGCGTCACGGCCCCACAGCACCGCCACGAGCGGCTTGCCGCGTGCCGCGAGCGCCCGTATCGCCTGGTCGGTGACCTCCTCCCAGCCCTTGCCGCGATGGGCTCCGGGTCTGCGCGGGGCGGTGGTGAGCGCCCTGTTGAGCAGCAGCACGCCCTGCCGGGTCCAGGGCGTCAGATCGCCGTTGGACGGCTGGGGCACCCCCAGGTCGGCGGTCAGCTCCCGGAAGATGTTGATCAGGCTGCCGGGCAGCGGGCGGACTTCGGGTGCGACCGAGAAGCTCAGGCCCACGGCGTGCCCCGGGGTGGGGTAGGGGTCCTGGCCGACGATCAGCACCCGCACGTCGTCGAAGGGTTGCTGGAAGGCCCGCAGGACGTTCTGTCCGGCCGGAAGGTAAGTGCGTCCCGCCGCGATCTCCGCGCGCAGGAAGTCACCCATCGAGGCGATGCGTCCGGCCACCGGCTCCAGGGCCTTCGCCCAGCCCGGCTCGACGATTTCATGCAAGGGTCGTGGTGCCACGGGCGTCACCCTACTGCTGCGACGGGTGAGGTGATCAAGCGGTGCCCGCACAGCGACCGGTCTCGACCGATGCTGCGCGGGCGGTGTCCGGTTCGGATCACCGGGTGGTGGTTCGCGGTGCACGGGCGGGGCCGGCGGGCCGGATCGCGCGGTGTGCCCGGTGTCGGTACCCCGGGTCCGTGTCCCCGGTGTCGGTACCCCCGGGTTCGGTGTCCCGGGGCCCGGACCAGGCGGGGCACGCGGACGGCGCCGGCGCGGGCAGCAGGCCTCACCCCACCACCGCCGCGCGGACGCACAGGACGTCCGGCAGGTGCGCGGCCGCGGCAGGTGCGCGGCCGGCTGCTGCCGGCTGTCACCGTCGTCCGCCGGGGCGTACACCTCGCCGTTGCGGTCGCCGAAGGACACCCCGGCCGGTCCGCGTCGTCCGTGCACAGCGCGTCCCGCAGCACCGTCCCGTAGGGGTCCGCGCGCGGCAGGCCGGCCACGAGCGGCTCCCGACTCTTGCCCGCGTCCGTGGTGCGGAGGACGCGGCAACGGTGGCCGCGGGCACCCGGTCGGTGTCGGCTTCGATCGGGAGGACGTAGGCGGTGTCGCCGTGCCGCGGGTGTGCGGCGGCGGCGAAACCGGACGTGGAGGGCAGACCCGCGCCGAGGTCCGCCCAGTGCGCGCCGTCGTCGTCGCTGTGGTGCACGCACCCGTGGTTTCGCGGATACAGCCGGTCCGGGGCTGCCGCATCCCGTGCGATCTTGGGGACACACCGCCCGAACTCCGGGCCGGGTCGGGCAGGAACACCGCCGACACCCCGGCGTCGGAGGGCGCCCAGCTCTTCCCGCCGTCCGTCGTGCGGAACACCCCGCTGGCGGAGACGGCGACCGTGACGGCCCGTGGATCGCGCGGGTCGGTGACCGCCGTGTGCAGGCACTCACCGCCGCCGCCCGATGAACAGGCCCTTGCGGGCCACGGCGAGCAGTACCCCGGTCATGCCGGCCATTTCCACATCATCGTCGCCCGGACCCTTCGTCCGCACGACGCTCGGGTGTGCATCTTGCCGCTGACAGTCACCACGGTGATGATGTCGTCCCAGGTGGCAGCGGCCGCCAGGTCGGTGCGGTACGACGAGGCGTCCGGCTCGTATCCGGATGCCCCCGCGCGACCGGCGGACGACGGGGTGTGCCGCGCGACCGGCGGACGGAGCCGGCCGATCACGCGGCCCGGCCGCACCCGGTGCCCCGAAGCGGGCGCCACGGTCGGACCCGGCGGCCGGGCGGGCGCCCGCCCGGATCAGACCGTCCCCGGCAGGGCCCGCGCCAGAATGCCCGTGACGTCGGCGGAGTCCGGCAGCGTGCCGAAGCAGTGACCCCAGTCGCCGCCCAGCCGGGTCGCGCAGAAGGCGTCGGCGACGGACGACGGGGCATGCCGGACCAGCAGCGAGGCCTGGAGGGTCAGCGCCATCAGCTCCACCAGCCGGCGCGCCCGCAGCGGGGAGGCCTCGACCAGCTCGTTCTTCAACCGGGTCACGGCCGCGTCCAGGCGGGCGTCGGCGCCCCGGGCGAGCTCCAGCTCGGCGAACAGCGCCTCGGCGGTGCCCGGCTCACGCCCCACCGCCCGCAGCACGTCCAGGGCGTTGACGTTGCCCGAGCCCTCCCAGATCGACAGCACGGGCGCCTCGCGGTAGTGCCGGGGCATGCCGGACTCCTCCACGTAGCCGTTGCCGCCCAGACACTCCAGTGCCTCCGCCGTGAAGGCCGGGCCCCGCTTGGTGACCCAGTACTTGCCCACCGCGGTGGCGATCCGCCGGAACGCCGTCTCCGCCGCGTCCCCGCGCACCGCCCGGTCCGCCGCGCCGGCCAGGCGCAGCGTCAGGGTGGTGGCGGCCTCCGACTCCAGGGCGAGGTCGGCCAGCACGTTGCGCATCAGCGGCTGGTCGGCCAGCAGGGCGCCGAACGCCCGGCGGTGCCGTGCGTGGTGGCCGGCCTCGACCAGCGTCTTGCGCATCAGCGCCGCCGACATCATCACGCAATCCAGACGCGTGCAGTTGACCATCTCGATGATGGTCTTCACCCCGCGCCCCTCGGGTCCCACCAGCCAGGCCACGGTCCCGTCGAACTCCGGCTCGCAGGAGGCGTTGGAACGGTTGCCCAGCTTGTCCTTCAGGCGCTGGATGCGGAACGGGTTGCGGCTGCCGTCGGGCAGCACCCGCGGCACCAGGAAGCAGGACAGGCCGCCCGGCGCCTGCGCCAGCACCAGGAAGACGTCGCACATCGGCGCGGAGGTGAACCACTTGTGGCCGCGCAGCGTGTACACCCCCGGCTCGGCGGTCGGGGTGGCCGTCGTCGTGTTGGTGCGCACGTCCGAGCCGCCCTGCTTCTCCGTCATGCCCATGCCCGCCAGCAGGCCCGGCTTCTCGGCCGGCACCCGCAGACCCGGCTCGTAGGTCCGGCCGGCCAGCAAGGGCTCGTAGACGGCGGCGAGATCCGGCTGCGCGCGCAGGGCCGGGACGGCGGCGTAGGTCATCGAGACGGGGCACATGTGCCCCGCGTCCGTGTGTCCCCACACCAGCCCGCCGGCCGTGCGGGCGACGTGCGCGCCGGGCCGTTCGTCCGCCCAGGGCGCGCCGGCCAGGCCCTCGCCGACCGCGGTGCGCATCAGATCGTGCCAGCTGGGGTGGAAGTCGACCTCGTCGATGCGGTGGCCGTACCGGTCGTGGGTGCGCAGCTCCGGCTCGTGCCGGTTGGCCTGTTCCGCCCACTCCTGCGCCTCCGGGCCGCCGGCCAGCTCGCCGAGCCGCCGTACCTGCTCCTCGGCCCACCCGGCGCCCTCCCGGCGCAGCCCCTCCAGCAGGGCCGCGTCGTCGGCGGCGTCGTACGGGGCCAGGGGCGGGGGTTGGTTGGTCACCTCGTGGGTGGCGCCGGACGTGGGGGAGGGTCCGGCGGGGGCGGGCGGGCCGTCCTGCGGCCGCTGCTGTCGTTCGCGTGCGAGAGGAGAGGCCATACCCGTCAGTGTTGCACCGTCGCTGCGACCGTAGCAATGATGCAACACGCCGCCGTACAGTACGGGACCATGAACGCCTCCCCGGAGTCCGTCGCGGTCGAGCTGCGCCCCTTGTCCGCGCGGTCCGTGGTGCTGAGCCTGCTGCTGGGCACCCACCCGCCCGAGCTGCCCGTGAGGGACCTGCTGCGGGCCGTCGAGCCCTTCGGCATCGGCGGCTCCACCCTGCGGGCGGCGCTGAGCCGGATGGTGGCCGCCGGAGACCTCCGGCGCGCCGACGGCGTCTACGGCCTCAGCGACCGGCTGCTGGAGCGCCAACGACTCCAGGACGCGGCCGTGCACCCGCGCACGCGCCGCTGGAGCGGGGAGTGGGAGATGGCCGTGGTGACGGCCACCGGGCGCGGACCCGCCGAACGAGCCGACCTGAGGGCGCGGTTGAGCGCGCTCCGGCTCGCCGAACTCCGCGAGGGCGTGTGGGTGCGCCCGGCCAATCTGCTGCGCCCCTGGCCCGAGGACGTGACCCGCTCCGTCGGCCGGTTCACCGCCCGGCCCGAGGAACCCGCCCGCGACCTGGCCGCACGCCTGTGGCCGCTGGCCGGATGGGCGGCCGCGGCGCACGCCCTGCTCGACCGGGTCGCGGACGCCCGCCACCCGGCCGAGCGGTTCACCGTGCTGGCGGCCGTGGTGCGGCACCTGCTGGCCGACCCGGTCCTCCCGTCCGACCTGCTGCCCGACGACTGGCCGGGGCCCGCGCTGCGCGCCGCCTACACCGGTCACCGGCGACGGCTGACCGAGGAGATGCTGGGTCGGACTCGACGGTGAGCGGTGTGTCCGGCCCGGTGGGTGCGGCATCCGGCGACGACGGCCGGCCGTCGCCGAGGGTGGTCGGTCGTCGCTGGGGGCGGTGAGTCATCACTGATGGCGACCGGTTGTCACCGGTGGGTCAGTCGTAGCTGATGTCGGACGACGAGTAGCGGCAGTACGTGCCGTCCGGGCCGCTGCCGATCTCGGCCGGCTCGTCCCCGTCGTCGTTGCCCTCGTAGCGCACGCACGGCTTGATCTTCTTGGAGCTGTCCCCGTGGATACGGATCCTGCTGAGGGTCGCCGTGTCGCCGTAGTTCTGGTTGATGCCCACGATCGCCTTGCCGGGGGCGGCGACGTCGACGTCGCTGACGAAGATCGTGCGGCGGTACTGCGTCTTGCAGTTGCCGCAGGAGCGCACCAGCTTGCCGAAGTCCTCGACCTGGAACTGGGTGACCCTCAGCGTGCCGGCGCCGTTGAACGGGAACACCTTGTCCGAGGCTTTGCGGGCGCCGCCCCCCGGTGACGGTGTACACGGCCGAGGACGAGGGTCCCTTGAAGGTCGCCGCGTCCTCGCCGACGTCCTCCCACCACACGTTCTGCAGCGTGCAGCTGCCCAGGCAGTGGATGCCGTCGGCGGCGGGCGCGCCGATGATCACGTTCTTCAGCACCGCGCCGTCGGCCAGCTCCAGCAGGGGGGCCTGGTCCTCGTCCTGGCCGCCGGTGCCCAGGTCACCGCTGCCGTACAGGCGCACCATGCCGTAGTCCTCGGTGCCGGAGACACCGATGGTCTTCGTGACCGCCTGGCTTCCGGTGGGGGTGGGCCAGGAGGCCGCCTGCGCGGGTGCCGCACCAATCGTGAACATGTCAATCGAGAGCCCGAGTGCGGCCGTGGCGGCGATCGCGGTGCGCCTCATGGCGAGCCGGTGCGACCGGTGAGCTGTGGATGCCGTCTCGGACGTGCCTTTCGTGTCGGGAGAAGCCCGGGAGGGTGTGTCCACGGGGCGTCCGCGGCCCGGGGTGAGATTTCTCGTGCATGAAAGACACTCGTCTTGCGGAACGCCCTGTGGGTGATCTGCCCGCAAATCGCGGTTCCGAGTGCGTCGACGTGTGCTGCGGGTCACACTCATGAACGGACCGTAGGGGGTGAGCGCTTTCCGGTCAACGCCTCGGGTGCGGTCGTCTCACCCTGGCTGATTCGTGTACCGGAAGTGCCGTGGGAGCGCTTCCAAAGCAGATGTGTCCATGCCACCATGCGGTGCGCAGCGGCCACCGCGCCGTGCCGGGACGGAGCCGGGTACTCCGTGCCCGGTGCGCCGAGTGCGCCGCCTCTGCCACGCGTCGTCGCGTATGCCCCGCGCCCCGGAGGAGGCCAGTGAAACCGCCTCGCAGCAGATCCCGCGTCACCGACCTCGTCACCGTCTGCGTGCTCGTCCTCGCCCTCGCCGTCACCGCCTCCGCCGTGACCGGGCTGGTGCGCGGACCGCACGGCGGCACCTCCGCCGCCTCGCCGAGCACACCGGCCGCACCGCACTGGGTGAACACCTGGACGGCGATGCCACAGCTCACCGAGCCCGCCAATCTGCCGCCCGCCCCCTTCACCGGCGACGACGCCGTCCTGGTCGACACCACCGTCCGCCAGACGCTCCGCGTCTCGGCCGGCGGCCACACACTGCGGCTGCGCTTCTCCAACGCCTACGGCGACACCCCGCTGCCGCTCACCGCCGTGACCGTGGCCCGCCCCCAGGGCGGCCGGGCGGGCGTCAGCGCGGTCGAGCCCGGCACGATCCGCCGGGTCACCTTCTCGGGCAGGACGTCGACGACCGTCCCCGAGGGCGCCCAGGTCGTCTCCGATCCGCTGGACATCGACCTGCCGGCCGCGAGCCGCCTCACCGTGACGGCCTATCTGGCGGACGGGCAGCAGTCGCTCGCCCTGACCGGCCACCCGGGCTCCCGCACGACGTCGTACCTGATCCACGGCGACCACACCGCGGACACCGACCTGCCCGGCGCGACCGCCGTCGACCACTGGTACCTCCTCAGCGACGTCGAGGTTCTGGCGAAGTCCGCCACCCGCGCCGTCGCCGTCCTCGGCGACTCCCTCACCGACGGACGCGGCTCCACCACCAACGGCGACAACCGCTGGACCGACCAGCTCTACGACCGCCTCCGCACCCGGCCCGCCACCGCCCACCTCGCGGTCCTCAACCAGGCCGCCGGAGGCAACCGAGTCCTGAACGACGGCCTCGGACCCAACGCCCTCGCCCGGCTCGACCGGGACGTGCTCGCCCGCAGCGGCGTGTCGTGGCTGATCGTCTTCGAGGGCGTCAACGACATCGGCACCGCCGACGCCACACCGGCGGCCCAGCGGCGCGTCACCGACGATCTCATCGCCGCCTACCAGCAGATCGTCGTCCGCGCCCACGCCCAGGGCATCCGCGTCTACGGCGCCACCCTGCTGCCCTTCGGCGGCAACACCCAGTACGACGACCCGGCCGGTGAGCGGGAGAAGTCACGGCAGGCGGTCAACCGCTGGATCCGCACCAAGGGCCACTTCGACGCCGTGATCGACTTCGACCGAGCGGTCCGCGACCCCGCCGCCCCGAACCGTCTGCGGGCCGACCTGCAGGACGGGGACTGGCTGCACCTCAACCCGGAGGGATACGGGGTGTTGGCAGGGGCGGTGTCTGGGGGGTTGTTCCGGTAGGCGGCGCGGCCGGGGGGCGGGGCATGGTCAGGCGTCTGCGGCAGTGGTATGCGCGGTAGGTTCCTTTTGCCGGAGTCGGTGAAAGTCATGAGGAGAGCGGCTCTCTTGGGGTAACGTCGCAGGTCGCGCACTCTGCTTCCCGCGCACGTGGAGGATGGCCCTTGCGCTACGCCCCACGCCGAAGCGACCCCAACCCCACCCCCCGCCCACCCCACCGGGATGACCAGCACACCCACGGGCACCCGGGAAACGGACACGGAGGGATCTCACCGCAGGCGAGGCAAGTCATGGCTGAGCAGAAGACGGCGTCGCTTCTCGAGGCTCCTCTGCACGGCGCTGCGTCGGTGCTGCGCAAGGTGCCGGGTGCCGGGGTGGTGGGGCGTGCCGCGCAGGAGACGCTGGACAAGGTCGGCGCCGTGTCGCCGCGGAGTCGGCGGATCGCGGTCTACACGGGCGCCGGAGTTCTCGCGGCCGTCGGGGTGGTGGAGTGGCCCGTCGCGCTGACCGGTGCGGCCGTGGCCTGGCTGACCCAGCCCCGGCCCGAACGCACCGCACAGGAGCGAGCCTCGGACCGGTCCGCTCACGACGGGCGACCCGGCCGGCCCACGGCGGAAGAGCAGACCGAGCAGACCGAGGCCGCAGCACCCGGCGGCGGCCCCGGGACCGGCCCGAAGTCCGGCACCACAAGCGACCCAGGCGACGTATCGGCAGCGGACCACCCGGACAAGCCCACCCCGAGACGGACCTCCCGCAAGCAGACCCCGGGGCAGGCGGCCACCGGTCCTCTCGGCCCCACCGCCCGGCCCAGCCGCACCACCCGCTGACGGGGCACGGACGAGAAGCGGCACAGGAACGACAACCGGGACACCGGACCGGGAACCGACACACGGGAACGTGCACGCGGTGGCCGGGAACGGGAACGCGGGGAACGCGGACGCGGAGGAGAAGCCATGGCGCTCGGCCTGCTGACGACGCCCGCTGCCGCCTCCCGGCGGGTCGTGCGGGCGAGCGCTCCTGCGGTGGGCAAGGCTGCCGGGGCGCTCGCCGGGACGGCGCGTGCCGGTGTGCGCGGCGCGGATGTGGCGGTACGGGTCGCGCACGTCACCCGAGGGGCGCTGACCGGCGCGGCGGCGCCCTGGCGCTCCGGCGCCCGCGCGCACCTCGCCCTGCACGCCGCCGAGCCCGAGCGGGTGCACCGGGCCGGAGGGGTCGAGCAGGTGGCACACCATGTGGCCGCCGCGCTGGCGGACCATCCCGATGTGCTGTTCGCGTACTGGGACCAGGGCCTGGGCCGCCTGGTCCTGGCCGCCACCGGTGACGAGGTCGTCGACGAGATCGTGGAGCACGCGGTCGGTCTGGCCGCCCGGCACGGACTGGTGTCCGGCGGCGATCCGGAGGAGCCGACCCATCCGGCCGATCGCGCCGGGGTTCGGGCGGCCGCCGCGACGCTGGCCGCCGACGCGCTGGGCATCGCCGTGGCGCTCACCGCCTCCGCGCTGCGCCTGCCGCCGTCCCCGCGCGCGGTGACGGCCGCGGTGACCCTGCTGCGCGAGAACCCGCGGTTCGGCACCTGGCTGCGCGACCGGCTGGGCAGCAGCCGGATGGACCTGGCGACGGCCTGTGCGAATGCCGCCGCCCACGGTGCCGGGCAGACCCCGGTCGCCCTGGTGCTCGACGGGACGCTGCGGGCCTGCCAGCTGGCCGACACGGTGGCCCGCGCCGCTGCGTTCGAAAGGTTGCACGACCGTCTGTGCGACCCCGACCGATTCCGCGTCGCAGCCGACCCGGCGCCGCGGCCCCCGCTGCATCTGTCGCCCGCTCAGGAGTACGCCGACCACGCCTCGGCGGGCAGCCTGGCGGGCGCGGCGGCGACGCTGCTGGTCAAGCACTCGGGGTCGGAGGCGGCCGAGGCGGTGCTGGCCGGTTCGCCCAAGGCCGCCCGCTACGGGCCCGCCGTCTTCCACAGCGTGCTCAGCGCCCTGCTGGCGCGCACCGGGGTGCTGGTGCGGAACCCGGAGCGGCTGCGCCGGCTGGAGACGACCGGCACCCTCGTCCTGCACCCCAGTGCGCTCCGCACCGCGCACGGCGACCTCGATCCGTGGGCGGAGCCGGTCCTGGACGCGGCGCGGCGTGCCGGACTGCGGGTCGTCCTGGTGGACGACCCGGTCCTGGAGGATCTCGTCGGTCTCGCCGACGAGGTGGCCGACGCCCGCCGTCCCCTGGACGACGTGGTGCACTCCTTGCGCGGTGACGGCCGGCGCGCGGTGCTCACGGTGGCCAGGGTGAGACCGGCCGGCGACCGCACCGTGCCGGCCGGGCTGCACGCCGGCGACATCGCCGTCGCCCTCACCGACGGAGACGGCGCGGTCTACTGGAGCGCCGACCTGCTGGCCCTGCACGGTCTGCCCGATGTGTGGCGCCTGCTCACCGCGGTTCCGGCGGCTCGCGGGGTGGGGCGCCGGGCGCAGGTCCTGGCCCGTTCCGGGGCCGCGCTGTCGGGACTGCTGGTCGCGGTGGGCGAGTCCTCGTCGCAGCGGGGACGCCGGCCGGTGCTGCCCGGGCTGCGGCATGCGCCGGTCGACGTGGCCGCGGCCGTCGCCCTGCTGTCGGGCACCCGGGCCGCGCTCGGTGTGATCGCCGCCCGCCCTCCGCACCCGCGTCCCCGAGTGCACTGGCACGAACTGGACACGAGCGAGGCCCGCGAACGCCTCTCCCGCGAAGAGGAGACCGAACCGGCCGGGCCCGGGCAGGCGGCCGCCCGGCTGCGCCGGCGGGCCGGTGCCGTCTCCCGGCATCCGGTCATGGCCCCGGCGCGCTGGACGGTGCAGCTGGGCCGGGCCGTGCGCGGCGAACTGCACGACCCCCTCACCCCGGTCCTCGCGGTCGGTTCGGCCGCGTCGGCGATCCTCGGCTCCGTCGTGGACGCGCTGCTCGTGGTCGGCGCCCTGGACCTGAACGCCCTGATCGGCGGTGTCCAGCGGCTGCGTGCCGAGCGGGCGTTGTCCGGGCTGCTCGCCGACCAGCAGCGCAAGGCGCGGCTGGTGCCGCAGGACGGAGAAGCTCCGGCAGGCGGTGCCCGCACCGTCGACGCCGGCCGGCTGCGGCCCGGTGACGTGATCGAGCTGACGGTGGACGACGTGGTGCCGGCCGACGCGCGCCTGCTGTGGGAGGAGGGTCTGGAGGTCGACGAGTCCGCGCTGACCGGTGAGTCCCTGCCGGTGGACAAGCAGATCGCGCCCACCCCGCACGCGGCCGTCGCCGACCGGCGGTGCATGGTCTTCGAGGGCACGACGGTCGTGGCCGGGCGGGCGCGCGGTGTGGTGGTGGACACTGGGGAGGACACCGAGGCCGCGCGTGCCGTGCACCTGGCCGCCCGGACGCCTCCGGCCGGCGGGGTCCAGGCCCGGCTGCAGGAACTGACCGGCAAGGCGCTGCCGTTGACGCTGGCCGGCGGGGCCGCCGTCACCGGTCTCGCCCTGCTGCGCGGCACCCCGATCCGGGAGGCGGTCAGCGGCGGGGTCTCCGTCGCCGTGGCCGCCGTGCCGGAGGGGCTGCCGCTGGTGGCGACGGTGGCGCAGTTGGCCGCGGCACGCCGGCTCAGCCGCGGCGGTGTGCTCGTGCGCACCCCGCGCACCCTCGAGGCGCTGGGCCGGATGGACACGCTCTGCTTCGACAAGACCGGCACGCTGACGGAGAACCGGCTGCGGGTGGTGCGGGTCGCCGACGCCGGCGGCGCGGTGCACGCGGCGACCGACGGCAAGGCCGCGGACGTGGTGCGGGTGGCGGCCCGGGCCTGCCCTCGCCCGGCCGGCGGGTCGGACCGGCCCGTGCACGCCACCGACGAGGCCGTGCTCGCCGCCGCGGCGCCCGACCCGGATTGGACGGAACGGGACAGCCTGCCCTTCGAGGCCGCCCGTGGTTATGCGGCGGGCGTCGGCCGCACCGGTGCGGACGGCCCGCGCCTGCTCGTGGTCAAGGGCGCCCCGGAGACAGTCCTGCCCGCCTGCTCCGGTCCGACCCCGGACGCCTCCGAGGCGGCGCAGACACTCGCCGGAGGCGGACTGCGCATCCTCGCGGTGGCACAGCGGCGGCTCGACGACTCCGAGGAGGACGCCGACGCCCTCGAAGAGCCGCTGCACGAGCTGGAGTTCACCGGTCTGCTGGGGCTGTCCGACGTGGCACGCGACACCTCCACCGCCCTGGTGCACGGCCTGTACGAGGAGGGCGTCCGCCCCGTCATGCTCACCGGTGACCATCCGCAGACCGCGCGGGCCATCGCCACCGAGCTGGGCTGGCCCGAGGACACCCCGGTGGTGACCGGTGACGAACTGGCCGCGGCCGACCGGCGGACGCGGGCCGGCATGCTGCGTGACGCGGGTGTGGTGGCCCGGGTGGCGCCCGAACAGAAGCTGCAGGTCGTGGAGGCGCTGCGGGACGCGGGCCGGGTGGTCGGCATGGTCGGCGACGGCGCCAACGACGCGGCGGCGATCCGCGCCGCCGACATCGGCGTGGGCATCAGCGCCCGCGGGTCGGCGGCCGCGCGCAACGCCGCCGACATCGTGCTGACCGACGACGACCTCACCGTCCTCATCGACGCGATCGGCGAGGGCCGCGCCCTGTGGCACAGCGTCGCGGACGCCATCGCCGTCCTGATCGGAGGCAACGCCGGCGAGGTCGGTTTCGGGATCCTCGGCACGCTGCTGTCCGGCAGGGCGCCGCTGTCCACCCGGCAGATGCTCATGGTGAACCTGTTCACCGACCTGTTCCCGGCGATGGCGGTGGCGGTGACCCCCGAGGAGGACGCCGGGCAGGCCCGGGCCACCTCGCCCGAGGACGCGGCCGGCGGGGTCCTCGGCGAGCCGCTGATCCGGCAGATCCGTCACCGTGCCCTGACCACCTGCCTCGGCGCGGTCACGGCCTGGCTGATCGGCCGGTTCACCCCGGGCACGGCACGTCGCTCCGGGACGATGGCCCTGTGCGGGGTGGTCGGCACCCAGCTCGCCCAGACCCTGCTGGACCGGCGGGGCAGCACGCTGGTGCGGGTGACGTCGCTCGGTTCGGCGCTGGTGCTGATCGCCGTGGTCCAGACGCCCGGCGTCAGCCGCCTGTTCGGCTGCAGTCCGCTCGGCCCGGTCGCCTGGACCGGCGTGGTCGTGGCGATCGCCCTGGCGCTGGCGGGGCAGCGGGTCCTGCCCGGCGTGGAGCGGACGGTGGAACGGCTGGCGGCCGCCGGGCGGGAACGGGCCGGACGCTGACCGGCCGGCACCCCCGGCACCCGGCACGAAACCTCGTGCGCGTCCGGGCGTCCGCACCGCGTGCCGGCCGCCCGGATCCGACGGAGCGATCAGACGGAGCGGTGGTACTGCTCCGGCACGTGCACGTCGCCGCCCAGCTCGCGGGCCGCGTGCCGGGCGAAGTACGGGTCGCGCAGCAGCTCACGGCCCACCAGGACCGCGTCGGCCTCGCCGCCGACCAGGATCTTCTCGGCCTGGCCGGGCTCGGTGATCAGGCCGACCGCGGCGACCGGCATCGGCGTCTCCGCCTTGACGCGCGCGGCGAAGGGAACCTGGTAGCCGGGGCCGGTCGGAATGCGCACCCCGGCCGCGTTCCCGCCGGTGGAGACGTCGAGCAGGTCCACGCCGTGGGCGTGCAGCTCCGCCGCGAAACGCACCGTGTCGTCGGCCGTCCAGCCGCCCTCCTCCAGCCAGTCCGTGGCGGAGATGCGGAAGAACAGCGGCTTGTCCTCCGGCCACACCGCGCGGACCGCGTCCACGACCTCCAGCGCGAAGCGCACCCGGTTCTCGTAGGAGCCGCCGTAGGCGTCGGTGCGGTGGTTGGAGTGCGGGGAGAGGAACTCGTGGATGAGGTAACCGTGGGCGCCGTGGATCTCGGCGACCTCGAAGCCCGCGGCGAGCGCCCGGCGGGCGGCCTGCGCGAACCGGTCGACGATCTCACGGATGTCGTCGGTGCTCAGCTCGGTGGGGACGGGGTGCTTGTCGTCGAAGGCCACCGGGCTCGGTGCCACCGGCTGCCAGCCGTGCTCCTCGGGTCCCACCGGGTTGCCGCCCTTCCAGGTGCGGTCGGTCGACGCCTTGCGGCCGCTGTGCGCCAGCTGGATGCCGGGCACCGTGTTCTGGCTGCGCAGGAAGCCGGTGATCCGGCGGAACGCCTTCACCTGGGTGTCGTTCCAGATGCCGAGGTCGTAGGGGGAGATCCGGCCCTCCGGACAGACCGCGGTGGCCTCCACGATGATCAGGCCGGTGCCGCCGGTCGCGCGGGCCGCGTAGTGGGCGAAGTGCCAGTCGGTCGCAGCGCCGGTCTCCGGCCCCTCGGGCGCGGCCGAGTACTGGCACATCGGGGGCATCCAGACGCGGTTCGGGAAGGTGACCTGGCGCAGGGTGAGGGGTTCGAAGAGCGCGCTCACGTCGGGCTCCAATCGTGACGGGACCGATGGCAAGCTAGTACGATAGACCTCGTACTACGGCAGGTGTCAAACTACGACGCCCTTCGTACCATGAGGGGCCCGTACGAAGTGGAGCCCGCTGTGACCGTCCCCGCTGCCGACAGCCGTGCCCTTCCGCACCCTGTGCGGGAGGAGATCCGTCTGGAGGGCATCCTGCACGCGCTGTCCGACCCGCTGCGGCTGCAGATCGTGTCCCGGCTGGCCGAGGCCGGCCGGGAGCTGTCCTGCTCCTGTTTCGACCTGCCGGTCTCCAAGTCGACCACCACGCACCACTTCCGGGTGCTGCGCGAAGCCGGGGTGGTCCGGCAGGTCTACCGGGGCACCGCCAAGATGAACGACCTGCGCCGCGACGACCTCGACACGCTGTTCCCCGGTCTGATCGACAGCGTGCTCGACGCCGCGGCCCGTCAGGCGGCGCGCACCGCGACCGGCTGAGCGGGCCCGCCGGACCGCACGCGCCCGGGCACCCCGGTCACACCTCCCGGCCGGCGGCCGCCGCCCGCAGCGACTCCCAGTCCGGGAGCTTGACCACGCCGCGCCCCAGCGAGGCCCCGAGCCGTGCCTCGGCACGTTCGATCGCCTGCCAGCCCTCCCACTCGACCGGCTCCACACCGTCGGCGCGCAGCACCGCCACGGCGTCCTCGGGCACCACCCGGTCCCGTACCAGCACGGGCGCGTCGGCGAGCAGCGACGTCACCGTCTCCTTCGCGCACGGCCGGTTGGTGCCGATCACACCGGTCGGTCCCCGCTTGATCCACCCCGCCACGTACTCACCCGGAGCGACCGTCCCGTCGCGCAGCACCCGCCCCTCCGTGTGCGGCACGGTGCCGGTGACCGCGTCGAACGGCAGCCCGTCCAGTGGCACGCCGCGATAGCCCACCGAGCGCAACAGCAACTGCGCGGCCACGTCCTCGTACCGTCCCGTCCCTGCGATGCCGCCCTGCCCGTCGGGCACCGTCCGCTCGAACCGTACGCCCGCCACCCGGCCGCCCTGTTCCAGGACCTCGACGGGCCGCAGGAAGAACCGCAGCCGGACACGGCGCTCCGCATCCCGCGGCGCCGCGTCCGCCCACCCGTGCAGCACCTCGACATTGCGTCGCTGGGCGGCGGGAAGGCCCGAGGGGTCGGTGTACGCGGGATCCAGAGCCAGCTCCTCGGGATCCACGACGACCTCGGCACCGGGCAGGGAGCCCAGCTCGCGCAGTTCCTTGGTGGTGAAGCGGGCCTGGGACGGGCCGCGCCGGCCCACCATGTGGATCTCGCGCACCGTGCCGGCGGCCAGCGCGGCCAGGGCCGCCTCGGGCATGTCGGTGACGGTCAGCTCCTCGGGGCGGCGGGCCAGCATGCGGGCGACGTCCACGGCCACGTTGCCCACGCCGACGACCACGGCGCTGCGCACGCCCCGCAGATACCCGGCGTCCACCGCGTCCGGGTGCGCGCTGTACCAGGACACGAACTCGGTCGCCGACCAGCTCCCCGGCAGATCCTCGCCCGGAATGCCGAGACGGCGGTCGGCCGCCGCGCCCACGCAGTACACCACCGCGTGGTACAGCTCCCGCAGCCGGCCGATCGGCAGCCCGCCGGGGCCGCCGACCTGCACGCACCCCAGGAAGCGGACCCGCTCGTGCTCCAGCACCGTGCGCAGGCTGTTCTGCAGGGACTTGATCTTCTCGTGGTCCGGCGCCACCCCGTAGCGCACCAGCCCGTACGGGCACGGCAACCGGTCCAGGACGTCGACGCGTACCGAGGAGTCCTGCTGGACGAGGCTCTGAGCGGTGTAGCACCCGCTCGGCCCCGAGCCGACGACGGCGACACGCAGCACGGCGGAACTCCTTACCCCGGCGGTCGGAGGAGATCGCTGATGCCTCCAGCATGGCAGCAGGCGACCCCGCGCGGGGAGTGGGAGGACGCCGGGCGGGCGTGTCAGCGCCCGGGCGCCACGGCCGACAGCGCCCGGACCCCTACCGCTCCGACCGTCCGGCCGACGGCCCCGAGGTGCCGGTGGCACCGGTGGGGGAGTCCTGCGTGCCGCCGGGGCCGGCGTCGTCCCTGCCGCCGTGCGGGGGCACACCCAGGCGCCAGTCGAGCCGGTACCGTTCGAACAACTCCGCCCGCAGCGCCGCCACCGGCATCGGCGCACCCGGGATCAGCGCCGTGTAGACCGCCCCCATGAGCTGGGAGCGCAGCCTGCGATAGTCGCCGTCTACGTCCGAGGAGCCGTTGCGGGCCACGGTGTCCCGCAGCAGATGGGCCAGCCGCTGCTGCTCCGGGCACTGCACGAACCCCTCGGCCTGCAGGATGCCCGCCATGTGCTGGCGCATCAGCACCGGCCGGTCCCGGGCCAGGCCGAGGATCGCGTCGATCGCGCGGGCCAGCCGCTCCTGGCCGTCCTCGGTGTGCGGATCGCGCTCCAGTGCCTCCTGCAGCGTCAGATGCATCAACCGGTGCACGGCGGACTGCACCAACTGCCGCTTGCCGGAGAAGTAGTACGACACCAGTCCGCGGGCCGATCCGGCCCGGTCGGCGATGTCGCCGAGGGTCGTCGCGTCGTAGCCGCGCTCGCTCACCAGCTCGACCGCCGCCTGCAGCAGCCGCTCCCGGGAACGCCGTCGCAACTCTTCATTCGCCGAGGCGCTGCGGGGGGACACCGTGTAACTCCTTGCATTGACTGGCTGCCAGCCAACTATACTCTCCACAGGTCGGCCGCCCCGGCGCGGTGCTGGTCGGCGCGTCGGCTCGTCTCGGGCAATGCGGGGGATTGTCCGGGACGAGCCGTTCGTCGTCCCCGGGCGGCTGTGCGCCGACATCTCGGGCCCCCGCCCGCCCCGCGGCGTCCGGCGCCTAGGCTCAGTCCGGCCGTCCCACCAGGTCCAGCACCGGCCCTAGTCCGTCCGGCCGTTCGGCCACCGGCCGATGGTCCACGAAGTGGACCGGGCAGCCGAGCGCCGACGCCCCGCCGTCCGCGTCGCGGCTGTCACCCACCATGAGCACCTGCCGCGGATCGACGCCGAGCCGAGTGCAGGCCTTCTCGAACAGCCTCGGGTCCGGTTTCTGGACGCCGTGCTCGTACGACAGGACGTAGGTGTCGACATACGGGCCCAGGCCGTGCTCCCGGAACACCGGGCGCAGATCCCAGCCGATGTCGCTGACCACGCCCACCTTGACCCCGCGCTCGCGCAGGGTGCGCAGCACCTCGGGGCGTCCGGGGAGGGGGACCAGGCGGCCGGGGGCATGTGCCGTTCGTACAGCGCGTCGTGCAGCGCAGGATCGGGCAGGGGCACCCGGCGGGACAGACCGGTGCAGGCGGCCCGGTGCAGTTCGGCGCTGCGGTCCCGGATCCGCCACAGCTCGGCCAGGCCGTCCGGGAGGTGCCGGGGCGGTGTGCCCCGCCGGGAGCGCCCCGGCCTCCTCCAGAGCGCGTGCCGTCCCTGCCGGCGCCGCGGGATCGAGGGGCGGACCGGCCTCGTCCAGCACGGCGCCCAGCCAGGACTCGGCGGACTCGACGCGGAAGAGGGTGCCGGAGAAGCCTAAGAGGACAGCGAGCAAGGGGGAGCATCGTTCCCTACGGCACGTGCGCCGGCCACCGCTTGCGCGCCGGATCGTGCACGGCCGCCGCGGCGGCCACCACGGTCGCGCCCAGCAGCCAGCCGCCGACCACGTCCGAGAGCCAGTGGACGCCCAGCCAGACCCGGGTCAGCCCCACGCCCACGACCGAGACCGCGGCGAGAACCACGGCCGCCGGCCACAGGGCGCGCCCGGCGCGGTGGCGGTGCAGCAGCCACAGCAGCAGCCCGCACACCACCGCAGCGGTCATGGCGTGCCCCGAGGGGAAGGCCGCCTGGCGGGCGGTGTCCACCGGGTCCGGCCAGACGGGGCGTGGCCGGCCGACCGCCGCCTTCACGGCGTACTGCAGCAGCAGGCCCAGCGCACCGGCGGCCACCAGCCACAGGGCATCGAACCTGGTCGGCCGCCGCACGGCCAGCACCAGCGCGACCGCCACGCACAGCAGCCGCAGGGTCAGCGGGTCCCACACCCAGTCGGTGAGGAAGCGGGCGACGCGGGTCGTGCCGTGCTCGGCGACCGCCCAGTGGTGGACGATGCGCGCCACCGTTTCGTCCCACCGCATCAGCGGCGTCCACCGCGCGGCCACCAGGGCCGAGAGCACGGCGGAACACCCGGCGAGGACGCACAGCGCGCGGCAGACGGGCGACCGCGGTCCGCGCGGACCGGTCGGCGCGGGCGCGGAGGTGACGGACGCGGAACGCATACCGCGAATCCTGACCGGCCGCCCGAGGGTGAAACCGTGCCACCGGCCGAACACGCGAACGGAGGATCCGCGGGAGCGATCCGCTGACGGTCCCGCCGGAGCGGACCATGCGGGGAAGCGTTGAGGGAGTTGCGGGAAGGGACGCACGGTCCCGTCGGTCGCTGCGCGAGCCGGTCGGCCCCGCCTCCGTGCCGGCCTGCCTCCGTCTCCGTCCCGGCTCGGGTGGCAGCAGGTCCTGCGTGCGTCGTCTTCTCCCGTCGGCCGTCGGCGGGTCGGGTGTCAGCCCAGGGCCCGCAGCCCCGGTACGACAGCCACCAGCACGGGCACGGCGGGCACCAGCGAGGCGACCGCCGTCAGCCGCAGACGCCGCAGCGCGGGCAGCCGGTTCCACGGCGTGAGCAGGCGGTGTACGCGCTGCGGCACCTGCGCCTGCGCGGCGGGGCAGGGGCCGAACACTCCCCGTTCCTCGTTCAGTTCCACCAGTGCGAGCGCGGTGGTCAGCCGGCCGAAGCGGCGCGACGCCATGTCGTCGGCGGCGAGTTCGACCAGGCGGTGCATCTCGTCCCGGAACGCGGCGAACACCGGCACCTGAGGGAAACCCTCCGCCAACGCGGCCGAGCAGTGCAGCAGCCAGTCGTGCCGGGCACGCGCGTGCCCCTGCTCGTGCGCGAGCACGGCGTCCAGCTGCCGTCCCTTCAGTCGGCGCAGCGCGGCCGTGGTGACCACCAGCCGGGGCGCCGCACCGGGCAGCCACCAGGCCTCCGGCCGGTCGCTCTCCAGCACCACGAGCCGGCCCGTGCCTGGTTCCTCGCCGGGCAGCAGCGGGGCCCGCTCGAGGAGTTCGGCACGCCGGTGCCGCCGCCGGGCCCGGGCCCGCACGATCTCGCGGACCAGCATCGCCGCGCTCCACACGGCACCGCACGCGAGCGTCACCGCGGTGACGGGCGCCCAGGCGCCGGCCGTGCCGAAGGCGTAGGCCTCCACCACTCCGCGTGGCGCCGGCGCGAAGACATGACCGCGCACCGCCTGCCAGGCCGCCGCCGCGCTCAGGGTCATCGACAGCGCGCAGCACAGCAGGACGGCGACCACCACGCACTGCCACACCCACAGCGCCACCACCGGTTCCCTCTCCGCCCAGTCGGCCCGGGCGAGCAGACGGGGAGCGACGACGGCGGTGAGGGCGCCGAGCAGCAACAGCACCGCGGGGACCATCATGCGAGCACCATAGGAGCGGTCCCGCGCTCATGGGTACGGAACCGAGCGGCGAAGTGACCGAGATAACGGCCGCGGTGCGGTGCCGTGCGTCTTCCTCGCGGGTGCCCGCCCGGGACCGTGTCGGCAGCATCCCCCCCCGTGCGCCGCCCCTGCCCGGGACCGGTGACGTCGGCGTCCCGCGTGCGCCCCTGCAGAGGACGGCGCCGTCGGTGCCGTTCGCACGGACACGGCCGCCCGTCACATGGTCAGCAGCATCGCCACCATCGCCATCCCCATCGACAGGCGGCAGGCCCGTGCCAGCTCAGGTCGGTCGCCCCAGCCCGGACCTCCGCTGTCCGTGACGCCGGTGTCCGCCGTCGACCCGGCCCCGGCGGGACGGGCAGCCGGTATCAGCCGGACACCGGACAGCAGGACGTACCCGGCGAAGTAGAGCAGCAGGACGCCGGTGACCACGGGTGTCCCGGATCCGCCGTGCGCGTGGTGGTGGTGGGGCCCGGGCGAGCCGGCCATCGACAGGGACATGTAGACCATCGAGCCCGCCCCGACCAGGTGATGCAGATGGTGCGGACACTTCCGCGCCCGCCACAGGTCGGGCAGTGCGGCGGCGCCGAAGACGGCGGCGCAGACCCACCAGACCCAGTCCGGCGGGGTGAACACCGCCGCGGGCACGGCCATGGCGGCCATCCCGAACCCCATGAGGGCCTCGCCGCCCGCCGTCCGTCGCTGCTCGGCGATCTGGCTGCGCATCCGCAGCAGACAGTAGGTCCCGGTCGCCGTGCACAGTGCCACCAGCAGCCAGCTCAGTGCGGCCGTCGCCTGCACCCCCACCTCCCCGATCGGCTGTTCGGACCCCCGCGGCGCCCGGTCTGTCGTTCGAGCGATGCCCGCCACACGGTCTGCGCACACGAGCGCACAGGGGCACGCAGGAGCACGACGAGAGTGCGCGACGCTCCCGTCGTCCAGTGCCCGCTCCCTCTCGCCCTGCGCCGGAGATCGGGACCCGAAGAATCTTTTACCAGTAAAACACCTGTTAATGTTATAGGCATGAGCAGCGCGACCCCGACCTCCGGATCCCGTCTTCTCCGGCGCCTCGCGCCGGCCGGTGTGCTGCGGCTCGGCCGCCCCTCGGACATCTGGTTCAAGCCCGCGCTGAGCGTCGTCGTCTCCCAGGCCCCGCCTGCCCTGACACTGCTCGCCCTCGGTCGGCTCGACCTGGTCATGTACACCATGCCCGGGTCGCTGTGCGCCCTGTACGCCCACAACCGTCCCTACCGCGCCCGTGCCCGCGTCCTGGCCTGGATGGTGCTCGGCATGGTCGGCGGACTGGCCCTCGCCCTGCTCGCCGCCTCGCTCACCACCGACCCGTGGGTCCTGGTCACCGTCGGCGCGCTGATGGCCGCCGCGCAGAAGGCACTGTGCGACGCCGCTCGGATCGGCCCGCCGGGCAATGTCGTGCTCACCTTCGTCACCACCGGCTCGCTGTTCGTCCCCGAGCGGCTGGAGCAGCTCCCCGGCCATGTGGGTCTCGCCCTGGCCGCGGCCGCGTGGGCATGGGTGGTCGGCATGGCGCCCGGACTGCTGCGCCCGTACGGCCCGGAACGCCGGGTCACCGCACAGGCACTGCGCGCCGCCGCCGCGTACGCCGCCACCCGCGGCACGGACGAGGGCCATCAGCGGGCCCGCGCCACCGCGGCCGCCGCTGTGCGGACGGCCTGGCAGACTCTGCGGGCCGCGGGCACCCGCACCCCCCAGCGGCGCGCCCTGGAGCGGCTGCTGATCCGCGCCGAGGTCGCGCTCGCCGCACCCGCGGACACCGACCCCGGGCCCCTGCGCGTCTGGGCGCACGAGCTGAGCACCGCCCGGACCGTGCCGCCCGTCCTCGTCGGGGCGGCCGAGGCCGACGAGGACCCGCTCGGCGCGCACACCGGACCGACCGGACCCCACCGCCCCTGGCGCTGCCGGCTCGCCCCGCTCGTTCCGTTCGTCGTCCGCACCGCACTGGGCTGCGCGCTCGCCGGATACGCCTCCGTCGCGCTGGGCATCGGCCGTCCCGCATGGGCCGTGACCACGGCCGCCGCCCTCCACCAGGTCAACCTCAGCCACACCTGGAACCGCAGCATCCAGCGTGTCGTCGGCAATGTCGTCGGCGTCCTCGTCTTCGCCGCCCTCAGCCCCCTGGTGCACCGGAGCGAGGTGGCCCTCGTGCTGTGCCTGCTGGCGTGCGCCTTCGGTGCCGAGGCCCTGATCAGCCGCAACTACTGGCTCGGCTCGGTCTGCGTCACCCCGATGGCGCTGCTGGTCAGCGAGTTCGGCGGCTCCCACCCGGCGGGCGAGCTGATCGGCGAGCGGATCGCGGACACCCTCGTGGGCGCACTGGTCGGTTTCGCCGCCGCGCTCGTCGTCGTCGACCGCAAGGCGGGGCACCGTGTCCGGCAGGCGCTCACCACCGCCGACACCGCCCGCGAGCACACGGTGCGTCTGCTCGCTCAGGAACGCCCGGAGCCCGCCGCCCTGGACGCCGCCCGGCAGCGACTGGCCGACGCACTCGTGGAGCTGCGCGCCACCGCCGACGCCGCGTCGGGTGAGTGGTGGCCGCGCTCGCTGCCCCAGGAGCAGGTCATGCGCACCGAGGAAGACGGACACCGTACGCTCGCCGCGACGGTACGCCGCCTGGGCCTGCACGCCCCGGAGGCGAACACGGGGAGCATCACGGAGGACGCACAGCCATGACGGCACGCGACGGACGGCGGGCATCCGCGACGGCGGGCAGGGCGGAGGAGACGGTCGACGCCCAGGGCTCACCGGCGACCGGGGGGCCAGGTTCATCGGCGCCCGAGGTTCCGGGCTCACCGGCGCCCGAGGGGCCGAGTTCACCGGCGCCCGAGGAGAGACACGCCCGGCCCGACGACACCGTCGCCACGGTCGTCCGTCAGTGGCGTGCCGTCCACCCCGACCTGGACACCGCGCCCATGGAGATCATCGGACGCATCAACCGGTGCGCCGCGCTGCTCCAGCAGGCCGAGGACGCACCGCTGCGCCGGGCGGGCCTGAGCCGCCCGGAGTTCGACCTGCTCGGCGCGCTGCGGCGCACCGGACACGAACTGACCCCGGGGGAACTGGCGCGGGAGACCTTCTCCTCCGGAGCGGCGGTCACCAAACGGCTCAAACAACTCACCGAACGCGGACTGGTGGAACGCCGCGGCGACACCCGGGACCGCCGGGTCGCCCACGTCCGTCTGACCGACGCCGGACGCGATCTCGTGGACGGACTGCTGCCCGAGCAGCTCGCCCACGAACGGTCCGTCCTCGCGGGCCTGGCTCCCCACGGTCGTGACGAACTGGCCGCGTTGCTGTCCGAGCTGCTGGGCCGCCTGGAAGGCCGTGCCGGCGCGCTGCGGCTCTGACCGTCGCCCGGGCATCCGGACTCCGCACGACCGCGGGACCGCACCCCGTGTCCGGACCCGGTCCGAGCGGACGCGGCCCGTCCGTGACGTTCCCACCCGTGCCGTTTTGCGGTGCCGGCCTACTGCCGCGCTTCGTCCCGCCGGTCCCGCTGATCCTGCTCGTTCTGCTCGGTCTGCTCGTCCTCCGTCTCCGTCTGATAGATGCCGAAGGCGGCACCCTGTCCGTCCCGCAGCACCGCGAGGCGTGGGCCGCCCTCGACGGAGGTCGGTTCCTGCAGCGCGCGGCCGCCGGCCCGGACGGCGACCTCGGTGGCGGCGTCGACGTCCTCCACCGCGAAGTACGGCAGCCAGTGCGGAGGCACATCCGCGGGGAAGCGGTGGTGCAGCGCCGTCACGCCTCCGAAGTCCATGCCGCGCAGGCCCCACTGCGTGTACCACTCCGAGGCGTTGACGCTCCAGCCGAACACCGTCTCGTAGAAGACCCGGGCCCGTTTGACGTCCCGGGTGGCCAGCTCGACCCAGCCCAGTGCACCGGGCCGGTTGAACACCTGGGCGCCGGCGAACTCCCGGGCCTGCCACAGCTGGAAGGCGGCACCGGACGGGTCGAGGGCGACGGTGCGCCGGCCCTCGTCGAAGATGTCCATCGGCCCGCGGATCACCGTCCCGCCGGCCTCCACCACCTTGTTCGTGGCGGCGTCGGCGTCGCTCACCGCGAAGGACACGTTCCAGGCCACCGGCTGGGTGGGCCGGTAGAGAGGGCCGAGTCCGGCGACAGCGGCGTCCGCCAGGCGAGCGACGGTGTAGCCGCGCAGCTCCGGCCGGGGATCCGGCTCGCCGCACTGCCAGCCGAACACCTCCCCGTAGAACCGCTTGGCGGCCTGGAGGTCGCTGGTGCCCAGTTCCGCCCAGCAGGGACCGCCGATCACCGGCTTGTCGAACTCCATGGCATCCTCCGGCAAGCTCGCCCTCACGGAAACGCTAGCCGTCGTCACCGACGGTGGCCAGCGGAGATCGTCTGGCCGGGAAACCCGCCGTACGCGTCCGGAAGCGGGCCCGCCCCGCCGCGGGGCCCGCGTCCGGTGCCGCCCGCGAGACCTCAGATGCCCGGCCGGAACCGCAACGGATGGTCCGCCGGCACCTCGACCAGCACGATGGGCGTACCGTCCGGATCGGCGATCCACATCTCGATCAGCCCCCACGGCTCCTGCACCGGCGGGCGCACGATGTCGACGCCCTTGGTGCGCAGTTCCTCGTGCACCGCGGCCACGTCGGCGACCTGGAGCCAGATGCGTGTCGCGGGAGAGCGCGGGGCGTCGTCGCGGCGCCCCGACAGCTCCAGGAAGCCGCCGCCGAGGAAGTAGACGGTGCCGCGGTCCGGACCCGTGCCGAACTCGCGGTAGACGGGCAGGCCCAGCTGCTCGCCGTAGAAGGCGCGGGAGCGCTCGGGGTCGGTGGGCTGCAGCAGGATCCGGCTGCTCAGTACATGCACCATGCGGCGGAGCCTAGGGGCTCTTCCACCGTGCGCGGGAGGACGGCGCGCGGCACCAGCGCCGGCACCGGTGCGTGCACCGCCACCGACGGCGGGCCCGCCCCCGGTGTGGGGCCGGACGCCTCCTGGTCCGTCCCGCGAGGGACGGGCACGGTGCCGCGCGTCCACGGGGGCGCAGGGAGTGCGGGGAAGTCACGGGGGCACAGGGAGTGCGGGGAAGTGTGGGGGAATGCCGGTCAGGACGCTGAGGTTAGGCTCGGTGCTGCCCAGCGCCCGAGTGACCGAAAGGCTGTTCCATGGACACCGTCGCCACCGACCTCAGCTTCCGTGACGCGACCGTCGCCGACGTCGACACCCTGGTGGCGCTGGTGGAGTCGGCGTACCGAGGGGAGGCCAGCCGGGCCGGGTGGACCACCGAGGCGGACATCCTCGACGGGCAGCGCACCGACGCCGAGGGCGTGCGGGCCGCGATCGAGACGCCCGGCAGCACGGTGCTCATGGTGGAGCGCGACGGCCGGGTGGTCGCCTGCTGCCAGCTGGAACACCGCGGTGACCACGCCTACTTCGGCATGTTCGCCGTCAGCCCGACGCTGCAGGGCGCCGGTCTGGGCAAGCGCGTCATCGCGGAGGCGGAGCGGCAGGCACGGCTGCGGTGGGGTGTGCGGGAGATGCGGATGACGGTGATCTCCGTGCGCGAGGACCTGATCGCCTGGTACGAGCGCCGCGGCTACCGCCGCACGGGCGAGAGGACGCCCTTCCCGTACGGTGACGAGCGCTTCGGCATCCCGCTCCGCGACGACCTGGAGTTCGAGCTGCTGGTCAAGGAACTGGCCTGACAGCGTCGAGGAACTGGCTGACCACAAGGAACGGGCGTGACGGCGGGCAGGCAGCGGCCGGACGCCCTCGCTCGGGGAGGGCGCCCGTGGGACCGTGCATCAGGACGGCAGCGGCCGCTCGTGCCGACACCGGGACGGTGGCGGCCTGTCGGGCTCACACCGGGACGGTGGCGGCCGGAGACCCTCATGCCGTGAAGCGGCTGGTGCGCTTGATCTCCGGCCGGTCGGTGGTCACCCCGTCCAGCTCGAAGGCCCGGGCCAGCCGCAGCTCGTCCAGGGTGTTGACCACCCAGCCGATGATGCGCAGATCCGCCGCACGGGCCTCCTCGACGATCTCCAGGGTCAGCCGGCGGATGTCGAGCACCAGCGTGCCGGCGCCGGCCGCGCGGGCCCGCCCGACGACCTCGCTGCCGTAGCGGTCGGCGACCAGCGCGGTGCGCACCCCGGGCACCAGGCGGGCGATCTCGGTGAGCGCCTCGTCGTGGAACGACAGCACCTCCACCCGGGAGACCAGGTCGCGGCGGTGCATGACCTCGGCCAGCGCCGCGGCCGCCGCCACGTCCTTGATCTCGGCCTGCAGCGGCGCCCGCACCGCGTCGAGCACCTCCTCGAAGACCGGGATCCGCTCGCCGCGCCCGGCGTCCAGGGCACGCAGTTCGGCGAGCGTCTTGTCGGCGACGGCGCCGCTGCCGTCGGTCGTGCGGTCCACCTCCGGGTCGTGGATGACGACCAGTGCGCCGTCCTTGCTCAGATGCAGGTCGAGCTCGATGGCGTCGAGGCCGGCCCGTTCGGCGGCGACGAAGGACCGGAGGGTGTTCTCGGGCTCGACACCCATGACTCCGCGGTGACCGATGGTAAGGAAGTTCAACGTTCAACTCGCTTCCGTCGACGGCGGCTCGTGACGCACGCGGACCTCGGGGACCTCGTCGTCCACGCGGCAGTGCCGCAGCCTAACCGTGACACAACGCGACGGAGTCTGCACTGAGTGAAGTGCTCGAGGCGACGGCCCGGCTACCAGGCGCCAGGCCGACTCGGGCTCACCCCGGGGTGGGCGCGTCTCCCGGGCGGTTGACCCGCGCCCGCGTGGCGCCGTCCCAGCGGGGCCCGGCTCCGGCGTCTGCCGCTGCCGTGCGGCCGACCTTCACTCGAGTGGGCTAGTCCGGGTGGGCGTCGCTCGGAGGAGTGGCGGGAAGATGGGCGGTCGTCAAGGCTATTCGCAGGACGATTTTCTGATCAAGCCCTTGCTGAGAGAAAGGATGCATGTATACGGTCGCAGGGCGAGAGCATCTCCTGTGGAGGGTTGGACATGACGGAAATTCTTGTGCAGGTGGGTGCGGAGGAGAAGAATCCTCCGGAAGTCAGGGTGATCGAGCACCCGGCGTGGCCCGTGCTCAAGGATGCCGTGGAGCGCATCCGGCCCTGGCAGTCCAAGGACGGCTCGATCGACTTCGAGGCCGAGGGTGCCCCGGCCCGCCAGGAGGCCGAGGAGGTCGTGCGCCGGGTGATCGGCGCCGTGGAGGAGCTGTCCCCGCTGCTGCCGCACGACGCCGCCTATCACGCGGCGCTCGTGGAAGACCTGCGCCGCTGGGCCGGCGGCGGCTTCCAGGTCCCGGACTTCCTCGACTCGCTGCTCGCCTTCCAGCCCGCCGCCAACCGTGTGGACGGCCTGCAGCACCTGGTCGTCTTCCCGATGTACACGCAGAACGGCAACCCGGACCGCAACCTGGAGGCGGTCGTGCTGCGCATGGTCTGGCCCGACTGGCTGGCCGAGCTGGAGCGCACCCGTTACGACAACCCGCTGTTCTGCGGCATCACCTTCGAGGACTTCACGGCCGGCTACGACACCAACTCCGCCGTGCTGTTCCCGGAGACCATCGCCGTCCGCGAAGCGCCGGAACGTTTCTCCTGGGGCGGCATCTTCTGCGACCGCGAGGCCGCCCGCTTCCGCCGGGTCACCGCCGCCGCCGTCGACATCCTGGGCCTCGACCTGCCCGAGGACATCGCCGCGATGGTCCACGACCAGAAGCGCTGCGAAGAGGCCTTCGTGCTGTGGGACCTGATCCACGACCGCACCCACAGCCACGGCGACCTGCCCTTCGACCCGTTCATGATCAAGCAGCGCCAGCCGTTCTGGATGTACGGCCTGGAGGAGCTGCGCTGCGACCTGACCGCCTTCAAGGAGGCCGTGCAGCTCGCCGAGGAGGGCGTCCCGCAGGCGCGTGACGTGCAGTACGCCGTGCTCTTCGACCGGATGTTCCGCTTCCCGGTCACCGGTGAACGCGTCCGCAACTACGACGGCCTGGGCGGCCAGCTGCTCTTCGCCTACCTGCACCAGCACGATGTGGTGCGCTGGCGGGACAACAAGCTCTCCATCGACTGGGAGCGCGCCCCGCAGGTCACCAACCAGCTGTGCGCGGAGATCGAGAAGTTGTACCGCGACGGCATCGACCGCCCCAAGCTGGTGCACTGGTTCGCCGGGTACGAGCTGGTCTCCCGCTACCTCGCCCCGCACCCGGGCTCGGTGTGGGCCAAGGGCCCCGACGCCCTGGACCTGACCCAGCCGCCGCGCAAGCTCGTCGACGAGGTGCTCCCGGACGAGTTCCCGCTGAGCATGTTCTACGAGGCGCTGGCCAAGAAGCTGAAGCGCGTGATCGCGTCGACCAAGGGCATCCGCGCGAACGCCCCGGACTCCGAGGTCGACGTCGCCGGCCGCAAGGCGTCCTGAACGCCTCGACCGCCTGGTGGGCCCTCACCGGAAGGTGGGGGCCTCGGCCCGAGGCGGGGCGGCGTCCCGCGCCCTGCCCTCGCCTCAGCGGCCGTCGTGGAGGCGACGGTGGTGAGGCGGCCTCCCAGCCGCGGCCCGACTTCCTCACGTACGTCTGCGGCGTCCGTTGCGGCCACCGGATGATCCGGGCCCGGACTGCCGGGGGCACGGGCATCCCGACGGGGCGGACACAAGGCCCCGACGCCGCATCCGCCTCGCGGGCACACGGCCGGGATCCCGCTCGCCGTCTCCGACGAGCAGGGCGTGCGAGTCGCAGGCATCCTGGCAGGAGGACGCACGTTTCGGGCAGTGGACCGGGGCGTGCTCTCCGGTGCTGTGGGAGAAGCTGGGCCGGCTCAAGGGGTGGCACGAGCATGACCACGACGAGGGCGGGGCCGCGTCGTCGTCCGGCGCGGCGGCCGTCGGTTCGCGCACGGCCGGTGCGCGACCGCCGGTGCACCGAAGGCGCACCGAAGATCCGCACGAGTTGACCGAAGCATCTTGCGGATACACTCCGTCTCCGATGAAGATCTACGGCGTGATCGACGATTCGACGCAGGATCTGGTGGAACCTGAAGCAGGCAGGGCTGCTCCCTCCACCGAGGAGATCACGGCACACGGCGCCGAGCGGGGTGCTGCGTGAGCGAGCGCACCGACAAGCGTGCTCAGGAGGGAACGATGAGGAACGGCAACGGGCCGCTGAGCGGTGCGGTGATCGCGGTGGCCGGTGCGGGCGGACCCGCCGGCCGGGCGGCGCTGCTCCGGCTCGCCGAGGCGGGGGCCACCGTGGTCGGCGCGGACAACGACCCCGAGCGGCTCTCCCAGGCCGTGGACGCGGCCCGGTACGCCTGCGGGGGTGCGACCGTGATCGGGGACGTCGTCGACCTGCTCGACCTGAAGTCCACCCGTGACTGGGCGGCCCACATCGAGCGGGACTTCGGCCGGGTCGACGGTCTGGTGCACCTGGTGGGCGGCTGGCGCGGCAGCGAGACCTTCACCAAGACCAGCCTGGACGACTGGGACTTCCTGGAGCTGCTGCTCGTCCGCACCGTGCAGCACACCTCGCTGGCGTTCCACGAGGCGCTGCAGCGCAGCGAGCGCGGCCGGTACGTGCTGATCAGTGCCGCCGGGGCCAGCAAGCCCACGGCGGGCAACGCCGCCTACGCCGCCGCCAAGGCCGCCGCCGAGGCATGGACGCTGGCCATGGCCGACTACTTCCGCAAGGCCGGAAAGGCGGAGGGCGCCGAAGGGCCGACGTCCGCGGCTGCCATCCTGGTGGTGAAGGCGTTGGTGCACGACGCGATGCGCGCCGAGCGCCCCAACGCGAAGTTCGCGGGCTTCACGGACGTCAAGGACCTGGCCGAGGCCATCGTCGACGTCTGGAGCAGGCCCGCTGCGGAAGTGAACGGAAAACGTCTGTGGCTGACCGAGGAGCCGTGAACCCCCCGAAGACCGACGCGCGACGCCATCACGACCCCGAGGTCCGCGGCTTCGCCAGCGACAACTACGCCGGGGCCCATCCGGAGGTGCTCGCCGCGCTGGCCGTGGCCAACGGCGGGCACCAGGTCGCCTACGGGGAGGACGAGTACACCGCGCATCTCCAGCGCGTCGTCCGCAGCCACTTCGGCGCCACCGCCGAGGCGTACCCGGTGTTCAACGGCACCGGTGCCAACGTCGTCGCGCTCCAGGCGGTCACCGACCGCTGGGGTGCGGTGATCTGCGCCGACAGCGCGCACATCAACGTCGACGAGGGCGGCGCCCCCGAGCGGATGGGCGGCCTGAAGCTGCTGACCGTGCCCACCCCGGACGGCAAGCTCACCCCCGAGCTGATCGACCGGCAGGCCTACGGCTGGGAGGACGAGCACCGGGCCATGCCGCAGGTGGTGTCGATCACCCAGAGCACGGAGCTGGGAACCGTCTACACACCCGAGGAGATCCGCGCGATCTGCGAGCACGCCCATGAGCGCGGGATGGCGGTGCACGTGGACGGCTCCCGGCTGGCCAACGCGGCCGCCTCGCTGGACGTGCCGATGCGCGCCTTCACCAACGCGGCCGGC
The DNA here is from genome assembly GCF_045209695.1 of Streptomyces thermoviolaceus. Classification (NCBI taxonomy): domain Bacteria; kingdom Bacillati; phylum Actinomycetota; class Actinomycetes; order Kitasatosporales; family Streptomycetaceae; genus Streptomyces; species Streptomyces thermoviolaceus. Next base: position 5,471,280 of record NZ_CP109280.1, read on the forward strand.
GTCGACATCCTCTCGCTCGGCGGGACGAAGAACGGTGCCCTGTTCGCCGAGGCGGTCGTCGTCATCAACCAGGACGCCGTGCGCCGCATGAAGCACATCCGCAAGATGAGCATGCAGCTCGCCTCCAAGATGCGTTTCGTGTCGGTGCAGTTGGAGGCGCTGCTCGCCAAGGACCTGTGGCTGCGCAACGCGCGGCACGCCAACGAGATGGCGCAGCGGCTGGCGGAGGGGGTCCGTGCCGTGCACGGCGTGGAGATCCTCTACCCCGTGCAGGCCAACGGCGTCTTCGCCAAGCTGCCGCACGAGGTGAGCGAGCGGCTGCAGAAACGGTTCCGGTTCTACTTCTGGGACGAGTCCGAGGGCGTGGTGCGGTGGATGTGCTCCTTCGACACCACGGAGAGCGACGTCGACGCCTTCGTCGCGGCGCTGAAGGAGGAGATGGCGCGCCTTTGAGGGCGTGCGTGCGGTCCGGCTCGCGGGGCCGTTCCCGGTGCGGTGCACGGGGAGGTTCGCCGTGCGCCGCACAGGGAGCGGCACCTTCCGAGTGCGTGGCGTACGGCGGCAAGGGCCCCGCGAGGCCGGCAGCCGGCACACCTACGGCCGGCGGTACAGGTCGGTCATGGTCGGCACGGAGTTGTGCACCGTCAGCGAGCCGCAGGACGTGCGCTGTTCCCGTGCGCGCAGCCGGGCGTCCTGCTCGACGAGCAGGCCGTCCGCGTTCTCGGTGACGCCGGCGCGGCGCCGCAGCACCACCGTGATCAACGACACCACGATCACCGCGAACAGGCCGAACATCACCCCGAGCGCGACCATGAACACCCCCCGTGTCCCGTGGCCGGCCGTGTCCCACCGCCCCGCGGCCGGCGCGTGCGGAATCGTGCCGCCATGCCAGCCCGCGAGCTCGTCGGCGTGGCGTCGTTCCAGGCGCCGGTGCGACGGCGGGCGGGAATCTTCGCGGCCGGGTGCACGCTGAAGTGCGGTGCCGGTGTTCAGGTGAGCCGCGGGTGCGGCGGACGGGAGAGGTACGGGTGCGCGAACGCGACGAGACCATGCGGCTGGGTGCGGCCGAACTGGGCCGCACGCTGGGGGAGCGCGCCACGCTGGTGCAGTTCTCCACCGCCTTCTGCGCCCCGTGCCGGGCCACCCGCAGGGTGCTGAGCGAGGTGGCCGGGATGGTGCCCGGCGTCGCACATGTCGACATCGACGCCGAGGCACACCTGGACCTCGTGCGGGCTCTGGACATCGTGAAGACCCCGACCGTGCTGGTCCTCGACGCCGACGGCCGGATCGTGCGGCGGGCCGCCGGACAGCCGCGCACGGTGGACGTCATCGCCGCCCTCGGGGAGGCGGTGTGACCTCCCGCCCCGGCACGGCCCGGCGCTCGCCCGGCGCCGTTTCCATACCCGCCCAGCCCGGCTCGCCGGGTCTGCTGCGCTCCGTCTTCCGTCGGCATGCGGCAGGCGTCGCGGTGATCACCGCGCGCGGCCCGCAGGGGCCGGCCGGGTTCACCGCCACCTCCCTCACCTCCGTCTCCGCCGAACCCCCGCTGATCTCCTTCGGTATCGGCACCGGTGCCTCCAGCTGGCCCGCCGTCGCCGGCACCGAGCACGTCGGGGTGCACCTGCTCGGCGAGCACCAGGAGGAACTGGCGGCCACCTTCGCCCGCAGCGGTGCCGACCGGTTCGCCGCACCCACCGTCTGGCACGACGGTCCCGAAGGCGTGCCGATCCTCGACGGGGTCCTGGCCTGGCTGGTGTGCCGGATCACCGGACGGGTGCCCGCGGGCGATCACCGGATCGTGATCGCGGAGATCGTGCACGGCGCCTCGGCGGGCTGCGGCCGCCCCCTGCTGTACCACCAGGGACGTTTCACCTCCCTGCGGGACTGACCGGCCGGTGCCGCGCTGTGCGCGGGCGGGCGGTGCATGTCCGGTTCCGGTTACGCTGCGTTGCGAAGGTCACAGTTCAAAGCGCTTGCTTAGCGGGAATGAACTGGGTGTACTGGCGAGTAATGTTTCCCGTCGGAGCGTGCTGTCGCCCCGACCGGGATCAGCCGCTTCGGGCGCCTATGCTGCCTGCAGGAAGGCAGCCCCCGATATGACGATGCAGTAGGAGAGCCGGCGTGAGCTTGAGGATCGTTGTCACTGTGAAGTACGTGCCCGACGCCACTGGCGACCGGCACTTCGCCGATGACCTGACCGTCGACCGGGACGACGTGGACGGTCTGCTCTCCGAGCTGGACGAGTACGCGGTCGAGCAGGCGCTGCAGATCGCGGAGAACTCCGACGACGACGTCGAGGTCACCGTGCTGACGGTGGGCCCGGAGGACGCCAAGGACGCGCTGCGCAAGGCGCTGTCGATGGGTGCCGACAAGGCCGTCCACGTCGAGGACGAGGACCTGCACGGCACGGACGCCATCGGCACTTCGCTGGTGCTGGCCAGGGCCATCGAGAAGGCCGGCTACGACCTGGTGATCTCCGGTATGGCCTCCACCGACGGCACCATGGGTGTCGTCCCGGCACTGCTCGCCGAGCGGCTGGGTGTGCCGCAGGTGACCCTGCTGTCCGAGGTGTCGGTCGAGGACGGCGTCGTCAAGGGCCGCCGCGACGGGGACACCGCCTCCGAGCAGCTGGAGGCCTCGCTGCCCGCGGTGGTGTCGGTGACGGACCAGTCGGGTGAGGCGCGGTACCCGTCGTTCAAGGGCATCATGGCGGCGAAGAAGAAGCCGGTGGAGTCCTGGGACCTGTCCGACCTGGACATCGAGGCCGACGAGGTCGGTCTGGAGAACGCCTACACCGTGGTCGAGTCCGCGGCCGAGCGCCCGGCGCGCACCGCGGGCACGATCGTCAAGGACGAGGGCGAGGGCGGCAAGCAGCTCGCCGAGTTCCTCGCGAGCCAGAAGTTCATCTGACGGCCCGCAGTTCGCCTGTCCGTCCCGCACCCTCATCAGCAGGAGAGAAGAAGTCCCATGGCTGAAGTCCTCGTCTACGTCGACCACGTGGACGGTGCCGTCCGCAAGCCCACCCTGGAGCTGCTGACCCTGGCCCGCCGCATCGGCGAGCCGGTCGCCGTGGCCCTCGGCAACGGTGCCGCCGACACCGCCGCCACCCTCGCCGAGCACGGCGCGGTCAAGGTCCTCACCCACGACGCCCCGGAGTACGCCGAGTACCTGGTGGTGCCGAAGGTGGACGCGCTGCAGGCCGCCTACGAGCAGGTTTCCCCGGCCGCCGTCCTGGTGTCCTCCTCCGCCGAGGGCAAGGAGATCGCCGCCCGCCTGGCGCTGCGCATCGGCTCCGGCATCATCACCGACGCCGTCGACCTGGAGGCCGGTGACAACGGCCCGGTCGCCACGCAGTCGGTGTTCGCCGCCTCCTACACCACCAAGTCCCGTGTCTCCAAGGGCACGCCGGTCATCACCGTCAAGCCCAACAGCGCCCCCGCCGAGGCCGCTCCGGCCGCCGGCACGGTCGAGGCCCTGAACGTGACCTTCTCCGAGAAGGCCACCGGCACGAAGATCACCAGCCGTACGCCGCGCGAGTCCACGGGCCGGCCGGAGCTGACCGAGGCCGCGATCGTGGTCTCCGGTGGCCGTGGCGTCAACGGCGCCGAGAACTTCGCGATCATCGAGGCTCTCGCCGACGAGCTCGGCGCGGCCGTCGGTGCCTCGCGTGCCGCGGTGGACGCCGGCTGGTACCCGCACACCAACCAGGTCGGCCAGACCGGCAAGACCGTCTCGCCGCAGCTGTACATCGCCAACGGCATCTCCGGTGCCATCCAGCACCGCGCCGGCATGCAGACCTCGAAGACCATCGTCGCGGTCAACAAGGACCCGGAGGCGCCGATCTTCGAGCTGGTCGACTTCGGTGTCGTCGGCGACCTGTTCGACGTCGTCCCGCAGCTGACCGAGGAGATCAAGGCCCGCAAGGGCTGACCCTCCGGTCGCACACGCCCGGGCCCGCACGGCACGCGCACCGGCGCCGCCGGTCCGTGCCGGGGCAGCAGGCTCTCCCCGGCCCCGCCGAGCTCCGGTTCGGCGGGGCCGCGTGCTGTGCCCGCCGGCCGGGGACGGTGTGTGCCGTGCACCGTGCCGTTGCCCGGCCGTCCCCCCCGCGTACGCACGGCACAGCCTCCGCGTACTCGTCGGGGCACCCGCGAGCCGCCATGATGAGCGGGCGAGATGCCCTTCGACCGGACGGTGTTCCGAAGGGGCGACCATGAAGGGGCTTCGGCTCCGCACGCGGGCGACGGGAGGGTGTGGGGATGGGGCAGGGCCGGCAGGAGAAGGTGGTCACCAGTCTTCCCGGGGCGGTGAGCGAGGAGATCGGTGCGTTGCTCGCCCCGGTCGACGCCGAGCTGGAGCGCCGCTACCCGGGGGATCCGGCGACCCGGCAGCCCGTCCACACCGCCTACGTGCCCGCCGACGTCTTCACCGCCGGCACCGTCCGCTCCTGGGGTGACGCGGCCCTCGCCGCCCTCGACGCACACGCACCCGACCCGGCGTCCCTCGCCGCCGTCCTCGGCCTCCCCGACGACCTGGCCGAGCCGGTCCACTCCCGGGTGTGCGCCAAGCTCGCCCGCGAACCCGTCGAGGATCTGCGCATCGACTTCGAGGACGGCTACGGCCGCCGTCCGGACGACGAGGAGGACCGGGCGGCCGCGCGCGCCGCCCGGATCGTCGCCGAGACCAGCGCCGACGGCACCGCGGCCCCCTGCACGGGAATCCGCGTCAAGTCCCTGGAGGCGCCGGTGCGGGGCCGCGCGATCCGCACCCTGGACGTGTTCCTCACCGGCCTGATGGAGCACGGCGGCCTGCCCGCCGGGCTCGTCCTGACGCTGCCCAAGGTGACATACCCCGAGCAGGTCACCGCGATGGTGCGGCTGCTGGAGGCCTTCGAGACGGCGCACGGGCTGCGCCCGGGCCGGCTGCGGTTCGAGATCCAGATCGAGACCAGCCAGGCCGTCCTCGGCGCCGACGGCACCGCCACGGTGGCCCGCCTGATCCACGCGGCCGAGGGCCGCGCCACCGGACTGCACTACGGCACCTACGACTACAGCGCCGGCCTCGGCGTCGCCGCCGCCCACCAGGCCGCCGACCACCCCGCCGCCGACCACGCCAAGGCCGTCATGCAGGTCGCCGCGGCCGGCACCGGGGTGCGGGTGTGCGACGGGTCCACCAACGTCCTGCCCGTCGGTGACACCGCACAGGTCCACCACGCCTGGCAGGTCCACCACCGCCTCGTCCGGCGCGCCCTGGCCCGCGCCTACTACCAGGGCTGGGACATGCACCCCGGCCAGCTGGTCACCCGCTACGCCGCCGTGTTCGGCTTCTTCCGCGAGGGGTTCACGCAGGCCGCCGCCCGGCTCGCGGCGTACGCCGGACGGGCCGGCGGCGACGTGCTGGACGAGCCCGCCACCGCCCGGGCGCTCGCCGGCCACCTGCTGCGCGGCCTGGACTGCGGAGCCCTCGACACCGCCGAAGTGGACCGTGCGACCGGCCTGACCCGAGCCGATCTGGAACGCTTCGCCGGCCGCCGAGACACCTGACAGCCGCCCGCCGGCGCCGTGACCGTACCCGCCCGGTGCGGCCACGGCCGAGTTGCGCTCACTGAACGGGCGGCAGTTCGCCCGACCCGCGCATCACCAGCCGCGTCGGCAGCTCGATGCGCTCGGGGGGCACCTGGGCGCCGTCGCCGTCGAGCTGCAGGAAGAGCCGTTCGGCCGCGGTGCGGCCCAGGGCCGCCGCATCCTGGGCGACCACGGTGACACCCGGCTGGAGCAGGTCGGCCAGCTCGATGTCGTCGAAGCCGACCAGGGCGACCGGGCGCGGATGCCGCGACAGCACCCGGATCACGGTCACCGTCACCCGGTTGTTGCCCGTGAACACGGCGGTGACCGGCTCGGGCCCGGACAGCATCTCCTCGGCGGCCCGCCGCACCCGCTCCGGGTCGGTCGCCCCCAGGGAGATCCACTTCTCGGCCACGGGTATCCCCGCGTCCTCCATCGCCGCCCGGTACCCGCGCAGTCGCTCGGCCGCGGTGTGGATGCGCGGCATGTCCCCGATGAAACCGATCCGGCGGTGGCCGTGCGCGATCAGGTGGGCCACTCCGTCGCGGGCGCCGCCGAAGTTGTCCGAGAGCACCACGTCCGCGTCGATCCGCCCGGCCGGGCGGTCCACGAACACCATGGCCACCCCGGCACGTATCTCCGGCTCCAGATACCGGTGGTCGTCGCCGGCCGGGATCACCACCAGCCCGTCCACCCGCCGCGCGCACAGCGCCAGCGCGAGTTCCTGCTCCCGTGCGGGGTCCTCGGCGCTGGAGCCGTTGATGAGCAGCGCGCCGTGGGCACGAGCGACCTCCTCCACCGCGCGGCTGAGCGGGCCGTAGAACGGGTCCGCCAGGTCCTCCAGGATCAGTCCGATGCTCGCCGTGCGGCCCTTGCGCAGCACCCGGGCGCTGTCGTTGCGGCGGAAACCCAGCGCCTGGATCGCCTCCTGGACGCGCCGCTCGGTGTCCGGGGTGACCCCGGGCTCGCCGTTGACCACACGGGAGACGGTCTTCAGTCCCACACCGGCGCGGGCCGCCACGTCCTTCATGGTGGGACGGTTGCCGTAGCGGCGTCCGGTGCGGGCCGCGGGGCGGTCGGCGGGGCGGTCGGCTCGGCTGGCGGTTCCTGGCACGATGCGGCGTCCATTCCTGTCGTCCGCGGGTGCGTCGGCCCGCGGAGGTGAGTCGTCCACGGTGGGGTGCGTCGGGGCCCTCACGCGTCTGAGGATCACGTGTATGAGGATGTGGCGTCGAGCATAGAGCCTGGACAACGTTGTCATACGCGCGAGAGACTGTGCAGCGCACACTCCGGACCGCGTCCGTCCCACGCGGCCGGCTGCGCCCTGCTTCGGTTTTCCACTGGTGTACGGGGAGATCTGACACGACATGCACACCGACCTCGTGGCCGCGCTGGACATCGGCGGCACCAAGATCGCCGGAGCGCTGGTCGACGGCCGCGGCACCATCCTGGTGCGCGCCCAGTGCGCGACGCCCGCGCAGGAGGACGGCGACACCGTGATGGGGGCGGTGGAGGAGGTGCTCGGCCGGCTGGCCCGGTCGCCGCTGTGGGAGCGGGCCACGGCCCTGGGCATCGGCAGCGCGGGCCCGGTGGACGCCTCCGCCGGCACGGTCAGTCCCGTCAATGTGCCGGGCTGGCGCGACTATCCGCTCGTGGAGCGGGCCCGTGCCGCGGCCGGCGGGCTGCCCGTGGAGCTGATCGGCGACGGCGTGGCGATCACGGCCGCCGAGCACTGGCAGGGCGCCGCCCGCGGTCACGACGACGCGTTGTGCATGGTGGTCTCCACCGGTGTGGGCGGCGGTCTGGTCCTGGGCGGACGGCTGCACCCCGGCCCGACGGGCAACGCCGGGCACATCGGTCACATCAGCGTCGACCTGGACGGTGACGCCTGCCCGTGCGGGGCGCGCGGGTGTGTGGAGCGCATCGCCAGCGGCCCGAACATCGCCCGCCGGGCCGTGGAGATGGGCTGGCGGCCCGGCCCGGACGGCGACACCTCGGCCGCCGCGGTGGCCGCCGCCGCCCGCGCCGGCGACCCGGTGGCCCTCGCCTCGTTCGAGCTGGCCGCACGGGCCCTGGCCGCAGGCATCGCCGCGACCGCGACCCTGGTGGAGATCGACATCGCGGTGATCGGCGGGGGAGTGGCCAAGGCGGGCGAGGTGCTGTTCGCGCCGCTGCGCCGCGCCCTGCGCGACTACGCGACCCTGTCGTTCGTCCGGGACCTGGAGGTCGTGCCCGCCCGGATGGGCACGGACGCCGGTCTGGTCGGGGCGGCCGCCGCCGCTCTGGCCCGCCAGGCGGACACGGCGGCCGCCGTCTCCTGACCTTGCGCACGGCCGCCGGCCGCCCGGCCGGGCTCAGCAGGTCAGCCGGGCGTCGGCCCAGTCGGCGTGGTCGGAGTCGGTGCCGTCCTGGCCGTCGGTGACCACGAGCCGCACCACCTGGGCCCCGGTCACGTCCGCCTCGAGGTGCTGGGCGGGCATCGCGTTGGTGAGGACACCGGTGGAGGCCGCCTTGGTGTCGTCCGCCCAGATCTCGAAGGCGACGGTGCCCTTGGCGCCCTTCTCGTCGTCGACGCCGACCTCCGCGGTGACCGCGGTGCAGGCCCCGCCGGTGTAGTACGTCACGCTGCTCGGCGCGTGGACACCGAGGCCCTTGGCGTACACGGTGCCGCCGATGGTGATCGGGTGCCCGTCGCCCGCGGGGCGCTCACCGTTGCTCGTGTCGCGTTCCACGGGGCCGTAGTGGTTGGTGGCCGACATCCACGGCAGATCGCTCAGGTACGACGTGCCCGCGGGCGGCGGCACCACCACCGGAACCGTGAGCGGCAGCGCGGCGGACACCGTCCGGCCGTCCGGGGAGCGGTGACGCACCGTCAGGGTCAGGTCGTACGGGCCGGGTTGCGCCCCCTTCGGCGGGGTGACCGCCCAGGTGGTGCGCAGGGCGCGGCCCGGCGGCACCGTGGCGGCGCGGCTGGGGGTGCGCGCCCGCAGCGTCCAGCCCTCGGGGCCGGTCAGCGACACGGCGACCTCGCGGGCCGGGGTGCGGCCCAGGTCGGTCGCCGTGGACGTCAGCGTCGACGTGTCGTCGGCCACCGCCACGGGCAGGCCCTCGATGCCGAGTTCGACGGCGGGCGGATTGCCCGCCCAGTGACGGTCGGCCCACACCCGGACCAGAACGGTGCCGTGCGCGGGCACGGTCGCCGCGATCGTCCCGGCCGTGTGGGAGCTGCGGTGCTGCCACAGGTCGCGCAGGGTGTAGCCGCCGGCCGCGGGCAGGCCGACGGCCGTCGCGGTGGTGGCGATGCGCTGCGCGGTGTCGTTCTCGTTGAACAGGGCCACCGCGCGGCTGCCGTCCTGCATCTGTTTGGCGACGACCCAGCGTCCGCCCTCGGAGGAGACGACCGTGCCCTGCTTGCCCAGCGGGTCCTGGTCGACGGCGATGACCTCGCGGTTGCCCAGGATCTCCAGCGTCTCGGGGGTCGCCTTGCGCAGGTCGGTGCCGATGAGCAGCGGTGCCGCCATGACCGACCACATGGAGAAGTGGGTGCGGTACTCGGTGTCGGTCATGCCGCCGTTGCCGACCTCCAGCATGTCCGGGTCGTTCCAGTGGCCGGGACCGGCGTAGGGGGCCAGCGGCAGGTTCTGCTTGAGGATGGACAGCATCGACGCCCAGCTGTCGCTGATGTCGCCGGTGGTGCGCCACAGGTGGCCGACGTCGGCGGCCCACTCCCAGGGCTTGTTCTCGCCCCACTCGCAGATGCTGTAGACGATCGGACGGCCGGTCCTCGCGGTCGCCGCCTTCAGGGCGTCGCGCATCGTGGTGTAGCGCTGTTTCGCGTCGACGCCCTGATTGTTGCAGTTGTCGTACTTCAGGTAGTCGATGCCCCACTCGGCGAACTGCTCGGCGTCGCTGTACTCGTGGCCGAGTGCGCCCGGGAATCCGGCGCTGTTGCAGGTCTTGGTGCCCGCGCTGGTGTAGATGCCCAGCTTCAGACCCTTGGCGTGCACATAGTCCGCGACGGCCTTGATGCCGTGCGGGAAGCGGTCCGGGTCGGGCACCAGCTTGCCGTCGGCGTCGCGGGAGGGCAGCGCCCAGCAGTCGTCGAGGTTGACGTACTCGTAGCCGGCGTCCTTCAGGCCCGAGGTGACGAACAGGTCGGCGATGCCCTCGACCATCTCCTCGTCGAACTCCGGGCCGCAGTGGGTGGCGTTCCAGTTGTTGAAGCCCATGGGCGGAGTGAGGGCCAGCCCGTCGGCGAGGGCGGGTGCGGCGGACGGTCCGCCGTCCGCGGCCGACAGGTGCCGGTCGGCGGCGGCGACGGCCGGGGCCGCGCCGGCCAGGGCGAGCAGCGACGCGGTGAGGGCTCCGAGCAGTCTTCGGCGGCGGGGACGCGTGGACGGGTGACGCATGGAACGCACCTCCGGACTCACGACGATGGGGTTACATGCCCACGTCACTCTGTGTGCGGTCACGGTAGTACCTGTGCGAGTGTGGTGGAAGAAAGATGTGAGCCGTGCGCTGTCGGCCGGCGTGGCGGGCCGGACCGTGACCGACGCCGCTGCTGAACCGTTGAACGGGCATGAAGAAGCGCAGCATGCTCGCCCTCGCCTCCCTCGCCACCGGCTTCGTGGTGGCCGCCGTCTCCCCCTCCCACGCCGAGGACCGCGAGGCCCTCGTCGACCTGACCGTCAAGGACGCTGTGGGCACCGTGGACCACGTCATCGGCGACGAGCTCACCGCACAGGACGACGGCCAGGCCCAGGGACGCTGAGGGCCGGAAACCCGACGGCGCCGGCACCCCGGACGGGATGCCGGCGCCGTCGCGTCGCGCCCTCGGTGGTGCGGCGCCCTCAACTGGGGCTGGTTTCCGTGGCAGGGTGGAGCGGGCAAGCCACTGGGGGCCGACACAAGAGGGGGACGGCGTGATCGTCTGGCTCAACGGAACGTTCGGTGCGGGCAAGACCGCCACCGCACGGGAACTGGTCGAGCTGATCCCGAACAGCACGCTCTTCGACCCCGAGGTCATCGGCGGCGCCCTCACGCACCATCTGCTGCCGCCCAAGCGTGTCGCCGAGGTCGGTGACTTCCAGGACCTGCCCATCTGGCGCAGGCTGGTGATCGACACGGCGGCCGCGCTGCTCGCGGAGCTGGGCGGCACCCTGGTGGTCCCCATGACCCTGCTCCGCCAGGACTACCGCGACGAGATCTTCGGGGGCCTCGCGGCCCGGCGCATCGGTGTCCGGCACATCCTCCTCGCCCCGGCCGAAACGATCCTCCGGGAACGGATAGCCGGGCGGGAGATACCGCCGGACCTGCCCGACGGCGACCTGCGGCTGCGCCAGTGGGCGTTGGACCACATCGAGCCCTACCGGGCCGCCCTGGCGTCCTGGCTCGCCGCCGACGCCCACCTGATCGACACCAGCGCGCTCACCCCGTACGAGACGGCCGTGCGCATCGCCGAGGCCGTCGGCACCGGAGCCGCGGCGCCCTGCGACATCGTGCAGACCCCCGAACCCACCGCCGAGACCGTCGCGTCCGGGGTGCTCCTCTTCGACGAACAGGACCGGGTGCTGCTCGTCGACCCCACCTACAAACCGGGCTGGGAGTTCCCCGGCGGTGTCGTCGAGCCCGGCGAGGCCCCGGCCCGCGCCGGGATGCGCGAGGTGGCCGAGGAGACCGGGATACGGCTCGAAGAGGTGCCCCGGCTGCTGGTCGTCGACTGGGAGCGGCCCGCACCGCCGGGCTTCGGCGGCCTGCGCCTGCTCTTCGACGGCGGACGGCTGGACTCCGCCGCGGTGAGCCGGCTGCTGCTGCCCGGACCCGAGCTGCGCGCGTGGCGCTTCGTCACCGAGGAAGAGGCCGAGGCGCTGCTGCCGCCGGTGCGCTACGCACGGCTGCGATGGGCCCTGCGGGCCCGTGAGCGGGCCGCCGCGGTGTACCTGGAGGCCGGAGTACCGGTCGGCTGAAGCCCCCGGGAGCGCTTCGCCGGCCGGCCCGTGCGCGCCCTGCACACCGGCGTCCACGAGGGTCAGCGGTCGCGGTCGCGCCACAGATACGCCTGACCCACGAGCCGCCGCAGCAGATGCGGGCGGGGCAGGATCCGCACGAGGTCCGTGCCAGGACAGCAACCGCACCGCCGGCGCGGGGGAGCGCGCATTCCGCCGCGGGCAGGAGCAGCGGGCAGAAGCAGACGGAAGCAGCCGGGCACGGCTCCCGGGCCCGGCTGCGCCGGCCGACCGAGGACCTGCCCCCGCAGCGGTCCCGGTCAGCCGTCCGAAGAACTACCCTGCGCAACCGTCCCGGCCGGCCTGCGGGGACGTGGCGTACGCAGCCGCCCGGTCGCTGCCGTCAGGCGACGCCACCCCGATCAACCCGCGTAGGCGCGCAGGAACAACGCCTCCGCGACCGACATGCGCTCCAGCTCCTCGGGCGAGACGCTCTCGTCGACCGCGTGGATCTGGGCCTCCGGCTCGCTCAGGCCGATGAGCAGGATCTCCGCCTCCGGGTAGAGCGCGGCCAGGGTGTTGCACAGCGGGATGGAGCCGCCCTGGCCCGCGTACTGCAGCTGCTCGCCGGGGTAGGCGACCGCCATCGCCTCGGCCATCGCCCGGTAGGCGGGGCTGTCCGTGTCGGCGCGGAACGGCTGGCCCTGGCCGGCCGGCTCGGTGCGCACCCGGGCTCCCCACGGGGTGTGCGCCTCCAGGTGGGCCTGGAGCAGCTTGGTGGCCTCGCCGGCGTCCAGCCCCGGCGGCACCCGCAGGCTGACCAGGGCACGGGCGCTCGCCTGCACGGACGCGGTGGCGCCGGTCACCGGCGGGCAGTCGATGCCGAGGACCGTCACCGCGGGCCGGGCCCACAGACGGTCGGCGACCGTGCCGGAGCCGATCAGCTCCACTCCGTCGAGCACCTTGGCGTCCGCGCGGAACTGCTCCTCGTCGTAGGCGAGTCCGTCCCAGGCGGCGTCGGCGGGCAGGCCGTCCACGGTCGTGGAGCCGTCCTCGGCGCGCAGCGAGTCCAGGGTGCGGATCAGCGCCGCGAGCGCGTCCGGGGCGGCACCGCCGAACTGACCGGAGTGCAGGTTGCCCTCGAGGGTGTCCACCTGCACGCGGACGAGCGTCATGCCGCGCAGGGTGGTGGTGACGGTGGGCAGGCCGACCCGGAAGTTGCCCGTGTCGCCGATGACGATGGTGTCGGCCGCGAGCAGATCGGGGTGCTGCTCGGCGTACCGCTCCAGACCGCCGGTGCCCTGCTCCTCCGAACCCTCCACGATCACCTTGACGTTGACGGGTACCCCGCCGTTCGCCTTCAGCGCGCGCAGGGCGAGCAGATGCATGACGACGCCGCCCTTGCAGTCGGCGGCGCCCCGCCCGTACCAGCGGCCGTCCCGCTCGGTCAGCTCGAACGGCGGGGTGGTCCACGCGGCCTCGTCCAGGGGCGGCTGCACATCGTAGTGGGCGTACAGCAGAACCGTTTTGGCGCCCTCGGGGCCCGGCAGGTAGCCGTACACCGACTGCGTGCCGTCCGGGGTGTCGAGCAGCGCGACGTCCGTGAAACCCTCGGCGCGCAGCGCGTCGGCGATCCAGTTCGCCGCGCCCTCGCTCTCGCTCCTGGGATACTGCGCGAAGTCCGCCACCGACCGGAAGGCCACCAGCTCGGCCAGCTCCTGGCGGGCCCTGGGCAGCAGGGCGGCGACGGTCTCGGCGACCGGATGCGACGACATGGGCACGCTCCTCGTAGGTGCGTCGGCGTGCTCGGCAGCGCCCGCAGGACGCCGGGCGAGCACTGCGGTGTTCAGATGGTCGTGTCAGCGTAGGCGCGCCCCCCAGCGCTGCGCACGCATCCGCCGATCCTCCCACAGCGGCCTGTGATCGCGACCGCCGTAGGATGCGGGGGACACATGGGGTATCCCCCTGCTCGCGCGGACCGGGAGCGCGGGGTGAGGCAGTCGGCTTGATCTGGAGCGGTGGACGAACGTGAGCAGCGGCAACACTTCGGCGGACGACGTGCGGCAGGTGTGGGACGTCGTCGTGGTGGGCGCAGGACCCGCGGGGGCCTCGGCCGCCTACGCGGCGGCGGTCACCGGACGGCGCGTGCTGCTGCTGGAGAAGGCGGAGCTGCCCCGGTACAAAACCTGTGGCGGCGGGATCATCGGACCCTCGCGCGACGCGTTGCCGCCCGGGTTCGAGCTGCCGCTGAAGGACCGGGTGCACGCGGTGACGTTCTCGCTGGAGGGCCGGTTCGCCCGCACCCGCCGCTCCAAGCAGATGCTGTTCGGCCTCGTCAACCGGCCCGAGTTCGACCAGCAGCTGGTCGAGCACGCGCAGAAGGCGGGCGCCGAGCTGCGCACCGGTGTCACCGTCTCGCGGGTCGAGCAGCACGGTGCCGCGGTGCCGGACCGGCGCACGGTCGCGGTGGTGCTGCAGGGCGGTGAGACGGTGCTGGCCCGGGCCGTGGTCGGCGCCGACGGCAGCGCCAGCCGGATAGGAGCCCACGTCGGGGTGAAGCTGGACCAGGTGGACCTCGGCTTGGAGGCGGAGATCCCGGTGCCCGAGACCGTCGCCGAGGACTGGCGCGGACGTGTGCTGATCGACTGGGGTCCCATCCCCGGCAGCTACGGCTGGGTGTTCCCCAAGGGCGACACCCTGACGGTCGGTGTGATCTCGGCCCGCGGCGAAGGCGCCGCCACCAAACGGTACTTCGAGGACTTCATCGCCCGCCTGGGCCTGGCCGGCTTCGAGCCGCGCATCTCCTCCGGGCACCTGACCCGCTGTCGGGCCGAGGACTCCCCGCTGTCCCGTGGGCGGGTGCTGGTGTGCGGGGACGCCGCGGGCATGCTGGAGCCGTGGACCCGCGAGGGAATCTCCTTCGCGCTCAGGTCCGGGCGGCTCGCGGGGGAGTGGGCGGTCCGGATCGCCGAGGCGCACGACGCGGTGGACGCCCGTCGGCAGGCCCTGAACTACGCCTTCGCCATCAAGGCCGGTCTCGGGGTGGAGATGTCCGTCGGCAAGCGTCTGCTGGCCGTGTACCAGCGTCGCCCCGGCCTGTTCCACGCCGCGCTGACCGGCTTCCGCCCGGCCTGGCGGGCCTTCCGGGACATCACCCAGGGCTCTACCACCCTCGGGGAGATCGTGCGCACCCACCCCGTGGCCCAGCGCGCCCTGTCGGTGCTGGACCGGCGGCCGGAGCCCGAGGCCGGGTCCGAGGAACACCAGGCCCGCGCCGAGCAGGACGGCCGGGAGACGGCCGCGTCCTGACCAGCGGCGTCGTCGCTCGAGGGCGTCGCTGCATGTGCCGGTGACGCCCCTTCCTTCTCAGCAGGACGTCCCCTGCCCCGGCGGGACGGACGTCCCTTGCGCAGCAACCACCCTCGCGCCGGACGGTCGCTGCGGACATCTCCCGGACGGTCGCTGCGCGCACGTTTCCGGCGTCGCCGCGAGCCATGTCACTGCACGACCGTGATCCGGAACACCGGGTGGTCGGCGGCGACCCGGGCGATCTCCTCGTCGGAGGAGGACGCCGTGACGCCGTCGAAGAACGCGCCGACCTGCCAGCCCCACCGCTGCAGATAGCTCCGCAGCACCGGCGCCTTCTCGGCGTCGGGCACCTCCACCGCACGGAACGGGCGTACCGTCCGCCCGACGCGCAGCTCCCCACCGCCCGCGGCCCGCATGTTGCGCACCCACTGCGAGTGGCCGCGCGCCGACACCAGGTACTGCGCGCCCTCGTGGGTGTGCGGGTTGACCGGCAGGCGCTGCGGCTTGCCGCTGACGCGGCCCCGTACGGTCAGTTCGGCACTGCCCGCCAGGCTCAGCCCGTAGCGGGCCAGCCGGCCGACGACGCGGTTGAACAGTGCGCTCAGCGGGCCGGTCTCGCGGTAGTACGGCGACGACGTCATGGTGCTCTCCCAAGGGTGCGTCCAGGGACGTGGCGATGCATCCGAGAGCAGTGCTCTCTGCATCTCAGTCTGCACCGAGCAGTGCTCCATGACAAGAGCAGTGCTCTCGTTCGTGTGCGGTGCTCTTGACTGTGTGCAGTGCTCCACGGATGTGCGAGACTGCCGTCATGAGCACCGCACAAGGCGCCCGGGCACGGGCCAGGACCGAGATCACCAGGGCGATCAAGGACGAGGCGCGCCGGCAGCTCGCCGCCGAGGGAGCCGCGAAACTCTCCCTGCGCGCCGTGGCCCGCGCGCTCGGCATGGTCTCCTCCGCGATCTACCGGTACTTCCCCAGCCGCGACGAGCTGCTGACCGCGCTCATCATCGACGCCTACGACTCCCTGGGCGCGGCGGCGGAAAAGGCCGAGCAGCAGGTCCGCGACGCGGGACCCCTGCGCCGCTGGACGACCGTGTGCGAGGCGGTCCGCGCCTGGGCCCTGGCTCACCCGCACGAGTACGCGCTGCTGTACGGCACACCCGTCCCCGGCTACACCGCACCGCAGGCCACCGTCCCGGCGGCCTCCCGGGTCGGGCTGCTCCTCGTCGCCATCGCCCGCGACGCCCACCGGGACGGCACCCTGTCCGCCCCCGCGCTCCCCGCCGACCTGCACTCCGAGGCCACGCGGATGGCCGCCGACCTCGCCCCCGACCTCCCGCCCGAGGCGGTCGCCGCGCTCGTCGCCGCCTGGGCGCAGTTGTTCGGACTGATCGGCTTCGAGGTGTTCGGCCAGTTCCACCGCGTGGTGGAGGACCGGGAGCCGTTCTTCCGGCAGGCGGCGGTCCGGCTGGCACAGGGGGTGGGGCTGACCTCCTGACGCCACCCGCGACGACGTTCCGGGCGACGACCGCTCAGGGTGCACACCGCCTGGTGCGTGCTCGGCGCATGCCGACCGGGACAGCTGCGCCGTTCGGCTGCGGTGGCCGACCGGCGCGGCACACATCGGCACATCGGCAACGCGCACCCGCGCGGCTCGCAGTTCGGTGGCGCAGCCGTCAACGGTGCGATCGACACAGGCGTGTTGTGATCGCGGGGGCTGGAGATCGTGCCGAGGGGGACGACGAACCCGTCCGTCCCGCGCCCGCCGGCACAGCTGCTATGCTCACCCCGTCGGCCTTCGGCACCCCAAAGGGAGCGTACGAAGGCTTTTTTCATGCCTTCTGACACGTCTTCGTCCGCCTCCGGCGCACCTCCCACCACCAGCTACCGTGCCCTGCTCCGCAACAGCGAGTTCACCGGGCTGTACGTCGGCTTCACGCTGTCGGTCGCCGCGAGCACCTTGTCGGGTTTCGCGCTCGGCACACTGGTCGACCAGCAGACCAAGTCCCCGTTCCTGACCGCCGTGAGCATGTACGGCGCCACCTTCGCGACGGTGCTCGGCGCGCTGACCCTGATGTCCGTCGCGGACGGGAACCGTCCTCGCCGCACTCTGGTCTCACTCCAGTGCGTGGCACTCGCGGGTGTGGCCGCGCAGGCGATCCCGGGACTGCCGCTCGTGGCGCGGTTCGGTCTCCTCCTGGTGCTGGGGTTCTTCCAGTCCCTGCAGAACGGGACACGGATGGGGCTCCTCGCCGAGGTGGTGCCGGCCTCCGCGTATGCCCTGGCACGGTCGCTGATGAACATCACCTCCGGCGGCATGGCGGTCGTCGGCTACGCCGTCGGCGCCGTGCTGCTGCACCACCTGACCCCGCAGGGAGTCTTCGTCACGGCGACGGCCTTGACCGCGGCCGGACTGCTCGTGGTGGCGGCGACCGTGCGGAACCACTCGATCCGTCCGGTCCGTCGTCCCGGACTGCGTCAGACCTGGACCACGAACGTCGCACTGTTCTCCCGCCCCGGCCCACGTGCGCTGCTGCTGAACCTGTGGGTCCCCAACGGCCTGATCGTCGGCTGCGAGGCGCTGTTCCTCTCCTACGCCCCTGGACACGCGGGCGCGCTGCTGGCCGCCGGAGCGGCGGGCATGCTGCTCGGCGATCTGACGGTCGGGCGGCTGCTCAGCGCCGGGCAGCGGCGCCGTTGGGCGTTCGCGCTGCGTCTGCTGCTCGCCGTGCCGTACCTGCTGTTCGCCGTCCACCCGCCGGTGCCGGTGGCGACCGTCGCGGTGTTCGTCGCCAGTGCCGGGTTCGCCGCCACCCTGCCGCTGCAGGAGCAGCTTCTCGCACTGACCCCGACACCGGTCCAGGGGCAGGTGCAAGGAGTCGAATCCGCCGGCCGGATGGCGTGGCAGGGCATCGGGGCCGCGATCGCCGGCGGCCTCGCCCAGTACACCGGTCCTGCCACGGCCATCACGGCCGCGGCCGTGTGCTCGGTCGCCGTCACCGTGGTGTCCCGGCCCTTCGTGATCCGGGCCCGGGCTGCTTCTGCCGGGACGGCCGGGGTGTGAGCCGGTCGCGCTCGTCCGGGCGGGGGAGCGAGTCCCGCGCCCCGGCGCACACCTGGGCGGGCGGCAGGGCTGCGAGCTGCGGCACCGGGCGCCGGGCACAGGGCGGCAGGCTGTGCACCGGGCGCCGGGCCGTCACCTGTGCCCTTCGCCGGGCGGTCACACGATCGCCGAGGTGTTCCGCCACAGCGCGGCGAGCGAGGCGTCGCCCGTCACCGCCGGCACCGGCACACGGTTCCACAGCGCCAGATACAACCGGCCCGCAGCACCGGCGAGTTCGGCGTCCGCGTCCTCGGACGCGTCCAGCACGGTCACCGGCGGATCCTGCGACAGCCGGATCGTCCACACCGCGAGCGTGGCACCGCCGGTGTCGCCACCCGGGCCGTCCTCGGCGGTGGCACGCACCCGCAGCACACGTGGCTCGGGGGTGCGCACCTTGCTGCGCGACCGCGCGTGGAATCCGCGCAGCAGCTCGTCGATGCCGTCGACGGCGAAACCGGCGTCCACGGCCGTGGCCTCGCCACCGCGTGCCGCCTCCGCGTCGAAGCGGTGGACGGCCGTCTCGTGAGCCTGCCGCCGGACCCAGAAGGCCAGCGGTGACGCGACCGGCGCCCGGTGGAACGTCCAGCACCGCACGTCGTCCGGCGCCGCGGTCAGGGTGTCGACCAGGCGGCGGTGGCCGGCCCGGTACCAGGCGAGCAGGTCGGTGCCGTCGAGGTCCGGCGGATCGCCCATCGGGCGGGGCGAGACGTGGGCGTCGGCGACGAACGCGGTGGCCCACCGGTGCACCACACCGGTGTGGCGCAGCAGGTCCCGCACGCGCCAGCCGGGGCAGGGCGGCACTCGCGCATCGGTGCCGGCCGCCTCGGCCGCCTCGGCCAGCAGTCGTCCCTCCCGGTCGAGCGCGCCGAGCAGCTCGGCAGTGCCCAAGGTCTTCATGACGGGGAGTGTGCCGGACACCGCACGGGACACGGCAGGGCATCGCCGGCTTCCCGGCCGTCACCGGCCGACGACCCGCCGGGTGGTGAACCCGATCGCGGCGGCGACGGCGGCCAGGACGGCGACGCTGGTGAGCGCGGCCGGCAGCGACAGCCAGTCGGCCATGAAGCCGATCGCCGGGGGACCGAGGAGCATGCCGCCGTAGCCGAAGGTGGAAGCGACCGCGACGCCGCTCGGGCCCGCCAGGGCACCGGCGCGTTCGACGGCGAGCGGGAAGAGGTTGGCCAGCCCCAGCCCGGTCACGGCGAACCCGAGCAACGCCGCCCCGGCGGACGGAGTGAGCGAGGCGACAACCATGCCGGCCGCGGCGGTGCAGCCGCCCGCGACGATCGTCCGGGTGCGGCCCAGCCGCTCCAGCAGAGCGGTCCCCGACAGGCGGCCGATCGTCATCGCCAGCGCGAAACAGGCGTACCCGGCCGCCGCCACGCCCGGCGAGGCGCCCAGGTCCTGCTGGAAATGCAGCGCACCCCAGTCGGCCATGGCACCCTCGCCGTACGCCGTGCAGAGGGCGACCAGCCCGAGGACGACCACCACACCACGGCCGCCCGCAGGGCGTGCATCGGCGTCCCCGGCGGGCCGGGGTCCATCCCGGTGGGCCGCCGTGTCGTCGTGTGCCGGTGCCGGGGACTGCTGCCGCAGCAGGGCGCGCCCCGCCACGCCGGTGACGAGCAGGCCGGTCACGGTCAGGGCCAGCAGATGGCGGGCGGGAGACAGGTGCGCGGCCACCAGCCCGCCCAGCCCGGACCCCACCATGCCGCCGAGGCTGAAGGCCGCGTGGAAACTGGGCATGACCGGCCGGCGCAGCGCGGCCACCAGATCCACGGCCGCGCTGTTGAAGGCGACGTTGATGCCGCCGTACGCGGCGCCGAAGACCAGCAGGACGGCGGCCAGGGCCGGAGCCGAGCGGGTCAGCGGAGGCAGGGCCACGCTGAGCGAGAGCAGCACGGCGCACACCACGGTGACCGGGTGGCTGCCCCAGCGGCGGCACAGACGGCCGGTGAAGGCCATCGTGACGACGGCCCCCGCGGACACACCCAGCAGTGCCAGGCCGAGCGAGCCGGCGGAGGCGTGGACCTGCTGTTTGATGTCCGGGATGCGGACGACCCAGCCGGCGAAGACGAACCCGTCGAGGGCGAAGAACGTGGTGAGCACGGCCCGCAGTCGGCTCAGGTCACGGCCCGGCACGGCACTGTGCGAACGGACTTTGTTCAGTGGCGGCACAAAAGGAGGCTACGGGCGCACGGAGGCGGCGGCAAGAGTGCCGGGGCACACAGCCGCCGGCGGAGGAGCGCGGGCGTCAGCCGGTCTTCCGCCGCCACTGCGCGTCCACGCGGGCCCATTCCTCCTCCCACCGGTCGAAGCGGCGCCGGTCGAGACGGGCCTGGACCAGTTTGGCGCCGCCGATCACCAGCCCCGCGCCGGCGGCCGACGCCCACAGGCCGCCCAGGCAAGCCTGGAACGCGGTGTCGGCGGCGGAGGCGGGCGGGTGGGTCAATGTGCCCCGTCCATCGGTCCACACCGTCAGCTGGGTGCCGGGGTTGGCGGAGGCCGGGATGCGGGTCCGTCCGGTGTGGGTCGAGCCGTCCGGGGCGGTCCACCGGACCGTGCCCCACACCAGCGCGCTGCTCGACGGCCGGGCGGAGTCCTCGGGCGGTTCCTGGACGACCACGGCCTGCACGGGCCGGCTCTGCGCGCGGGCCTGCTCCGCGTTGTGCTGGATCGCTCCTGCGGTCAGCAGACCCGCCACCAGACCGCCGGCCACGGCGAGGACCCAGGCCATGAGCAGGATCCATCCCTCGACGACGTCGCACGTCCGCCGCAGCGGATTGCGCCGCCATCGCCACAGCCACACTCCCGCGCGACGTGTCACCGTCGACACCCCCTCGTGAGCACGGACGGCCTACTGCCAGTGTGCCCCCAGGGGCGCGCCCGGGCCTCCGCGACGCCGGAGGCGCCCGTGGCCGCGGGGGTGCGCAGGTGCCGCGGCACACCCGGAGACGCCCGGACGTGCCCGGGGCGTGCCGGCCGTGTCCGCCGGCAGCTGCGGGACGAGGACCGCGCGAGGCCCGGCCGCGCCTCGGCACCCCGCGCGGACATGGCCCGCCGCGCTGCCGCACCCCGCGCGGACACGGCCCGGCCGCCGGCCGCAGCGACGGTGCCGGCAGCGGCCGTTCAGACGGTGACGACCCGGATCCCGGCGTCCTCGAAGCCGCGCACGGCATCCGGCGCCGCCGCCGTGTCCGTCACCAGCGTGTCCACCGACCGGGCCGCGCAGATGCGGGCGAAGGCGCGACGCCCGAGCTTGCCGGAGTCCGCGGCGACCACCACGCGGCCGGCGCGTTCGCACAGCAGCCGGTTGATCGCCGCCTCCGCCTCGTCGTCGGCCGCGGCACCATGAGTGACGTCGAAGGCCACCACGCCCAGCACCGCCACGTCCAGCGTGATCTGCCCCAGCACACCGTCCGCCAGCGGGCCGACCAGCTCGTACGACTGAGGGCGGGCCACGCCCCCGGTCACCACGATCTTGAACTGGGGCCGCACGGCCAGCTCGTTGGCGATGTTGAGCGCGTTGGTCACCACCGTCAGAGCCGGCGACCCCGAGGCGAGGTCCTTGCGCATCGCCAGGGCACGGGCCACCTCCGTGGTGGTCGTCCCGCCGGTCAGGCCCACCGCCTCGCCCGGAGCCACCAGAGAGGCGACCGCCTGGGCGATCCGCTGCTTCTCGGAGGCCCGGCGCGCCGTCTTGTAGCGCAGGGGCAGCTCGTAGGAGACACCGTGCACGACCGCGCCGCCCCGGGTGCGGATCAGCATCTGCTGCTCGGCGAGCCGGTCGAAGTCCCGCCGGATCGTCGCGGCCGACACACCCAGTTCCGCCGCCGCCTCCTCGACGTCCAGCCGGCCCCGCTCGACCAGGAGTTCCAGCAGCGCCTTCCAGCGGGCGTCGCGCGACATGGGTGGCCTCCGTTCTTGCTTCTTCGCGACCCTAACGCACCCGTGCGCCGTCCAGATGCTTGAACCTGCTCGAAAAGCGCGGCTATCGTGCACGAACAATCACCGGGCGAAGGGGCTGCCATGAGCCATGCCGAGGACGAACTGACCAGCCAGCCCGAGTGCTGGGCCCGCGTCGCGGCCGAGGCCGCCGGACACCGCACGGCACTGCCGGCCACGGGGGAGAGGGTGGCGATCGTCGGCTGCGGGACGTCGTACTACATGGCCCAGGCCGCCGCCGCGCTGCGCGAGAGCGCCGGGCAGGGCGAGACCGACGCCTTCGCCGCCTCGGAGTTCCCCCACCACCGCACCTACGACCGCGTCGTC
Source organism: Streptomyces thermoviolaceus (assembly GCF_045209695.1). Taxonomy (NCBI): domain Bacteria; kingdom Bacillati; phylum Actinomycetota; class Actinomycetes; order Kitasatosporales; family Streptomycetaceae; genus Streptomyces; species Streptomyces thermoviolaceus. The sequence goes on from NZ_CP109280.1 coordinate 5,493,473, forward strand.
GCCCTCACCCGCTCCGGCACCACCACGGAAGTCCTGGACCTGCTGGAGCGGACGAAGGGACGCGCGCGCACCACCGCCGTCACCGCGGACCCCGCCACACCGGTCGTGGCTGCCGCCGACGACGTGATCGTGCTGGACTGGGCCGACGAACGCTCCGTCGTGCAGACCCGGTTCGCCACCACCGCGCTGACCCTGCTGCGCGCCCACCTCGGCCTGCACACCGACGCCGTCGTCGCCGACGGCCGCACCGCCCTGGCCGATCCGCTGCCCGAGGGGCTGCCCGGCTGCACCCAGTTCACCTTCCTCGGTCGCGGCTGGACCGTCGGGCTCGCCCACGAGGCCGCCCTGAAGATGCGTGAGGCCTCCCTGTCCTGGACCGAGTCCTACCCGGCGATGGAGTACCGGCACGGCCCCATCAGCATCACCACCCGGTCCACCGCCACCTGGATGTTCGGCCCGGCCCCGGACGGCCTGGCGGACCAGGTGCGCGCCACCGGCGGCAGGTGGATCGACAGCCGTCTCGATCCGCTGGCCGAACTGGTCCGCGCCCAGCGCCTCGCCCTCGCCGTCGCCGCGGCACGCGGCCTCGACCCGGACCGGCCCCGCCACCTGACCCGCTCCGTCGTCCTCACCCCCTGACATCCGGCCCCGACCCCTGCCCCCACCCTGAGAAAGGACCGGTCGTGCCGCTCGCAGCCACCGGTGAGCTGGTCGGCGCCGCCGCCGCAGCCCGCTCCGCCGTCGCCGCCTTCAACGTCATCACCCTGGAACACATCGAGGCCGTCGTCGCCGGCGCGGAGCAGGCCGGCGCACCCGTGGTCGTCCAGGTCAGCGAGAACACGGTCGCCTTCCGCTGCGGGCGGCTGCTGCCGCTGGCCCGGGCCGCGGTCACCGCCGCCGAGCACGCCGCCGTCCCGGTCGCCCTGCACCTGGACCACGTCCAGCGCGACGACCTGCTGCGGCAGGCCGCCGACGCCGGTTTCAGCTCCGTCATGTACGACGCCTCCCGGCTGCCGTACGCGGAGAACCTTTCCCGCACCCGGGGTGCCGCCGACTGGGCGCACGCCCACGGGCTGTGGGTGGAGGCCGAGTTGGGCCAGATCGGCGGCAAGGACGGCCGGCCCCCGCTGGACGCCCACGCCCCCGGCGCCCGGACCGACCCCGGGGAGGCGCACGCCTTCGTCACCGCCTCCGGGGTGGACGCCCTCGCCGTGGCCGTGGGCACCACGCACGCCATGACCGAACGGACCGCCACGCTCGACCACGACCTCGTCAAACGGCTCGCCGACACCCTGGACGTCCCGCTCGTCCTGCACGGCTCCTCCGGCGTGCCCGACGGCGAACTCGCCCAGGCCGTCGCCGGCGGCATCGCCAAGGTGAACGTCGGCACCGCCCTCAACGCGGCCCTGACCCGCGCCGTCCGCTCCGCCCTCGCCGCCCGCCCCGAGGCGGTCGACTGCCGGAGCTACCTGAAACAGGGCCGGGAGGCGATGGCCGCCGAGGTGGCCCGTCTCATCGGCGTGATCGGCACCCCGCGCACCACGGCCGCACCTCGCTGACCGGCCGGGTGCGTGACGCGGGGACCGGCCCGGTCACCTCTTGACGGCGCGCAGCACCACGAACTTCGGATCGCTCGCCATCAGCCGGCAGTTGCCGAACACCCGGCGCAGCTTGACGTGATAGCCCAGATGACGGTTGCCCACCACCCACAGCTCGCCGCCGGGGCGCAGCGCCCGCCGCGCCCCGGTGAACATCCGCCAGGCCGTCGCGTCCGTCGTCGCCTGGTGCGAGTGGAACGGCGGGTTGTTCAGCACCAGGTCCACGCTGCCGGCCGCCACCTGCGACAGCCCGTCGCCCACCCGGAACTCGGCGTGCCCCACCACGTCGTTCGCCCGGTACGTCGCCTGCGCCGAGGCGAGGGCCTGGAACGACTCGTCCGTGAACAGCACCTCGGCCTCGGGCGCGGTCAGCGCCATCGCCAGACCGACCACGCCGTTGCCGCAGCCCAGGTCCACCACCCGCCCGGCGCGCGGCGCCTTCGGCAGCTGACGCAGGAAGAAACGTGTGCCGATGTCGAGCCGGTCCGCGCAGAACACCCCCGCGTGATTGACGACCGTCCGGCCCGAGACGGCACCGATGTCCTCGGGCAGCGTGTACGTGTACGGCCACGGATTGCCGGGCCGCCGCAGCGACGGATCCGGGGTGCAGAAGATCAGCCGGGCCTTGCGCCGGGCGAGCGAGGTGCGGGTCGGGCCCAGGATCCGCTCGAACAACGTCAGCGTGGAGGTGTGGATCTCCTTGACCATGCCGGTGCCCACGACGACCGTGCCGGCGTGCACCGCGGGCGCCAGCCGCAGCAGCTGGTCCTCCAGCAGCGCCAGGCTCTTGGGCACCCGCACCAGCAGCACGTCGATCCGCTCCGGCGGGGTGTCCTGGGTGGTGAGCAGACCCACCGTGCCGGGCTCGACGCCGTTGCGGGCCAGGTTGGCGCGGGTCGCCTCCTGCCCGAGCCAGGAGTCGGTGATCTGCACCGGCCGGTGCGCCGCCAGCGCGGTCACCAGGGCGCCCCAGCGGTCCCCGAGGACCACCACGGTCCCCGACAGATCGACCGGCTCCGCCGCCAGATGGTCCAGCAGGTACGCGTCGGAGGCGTCCCAGGCACGCAGCCGGTCGCGCGGGTCCTCGGGGAAACGGGACAGTCTCAGCTCGCCCCAGGGGGTGGTCATCGGGTCGTTCATCGTCCGTCCAGGCTAGCGGAGGCCCGGCTCGGGACCGCCGGGCGGCGGCCGGCCCGCCCGGGGCAGGATGGGAGACATGGACGCCGAGCTGTTCCCCCGCAGCCGCACCGAGCCCGCACCGGGGGCCGTGCACGTGCCGGACTGGCTGGCACCGGACCGGCAGCGGCAGCTGCTGGAGGCCTGTCGGCAGTGGGCGCGTCCGCCGGCCGGACTGCGCACCGTGCGCACCCCCGGCGGCACCATGACCGCCCGGCAGGTGTGCCTCGGGCTCCACTGGTACCCGTACGGCTACGCCCGCACCGTCGTCGACGGCGACGGCGCCCCGGTCAAACCCTTCCCGGCCTGGCTGGGCGAGCTGGGCCGGCAGGCGGTGCGCGAGACGCTCGGCCCCGACGCGGCCCGGGACGCGGCGTACGACATCGCGTTGATCAACTTCTACGGCGCCGACGCGCGCATGGGCATGCACCGCGACAGCGACGAGTGCTCCGACGCCCCCGTGGTGTCCCTCAGCCTCGGCGACACCTGCGTGTTCCGCTTCGGCAACACCCGTACGCGCACCCGGCCCTGGCAGGACATCGAGCTGCGCAGCGGCGACCTGTTCGTCTTCGGCGGACCCGCGCGGTTCGCGTACCACGGGGTGCCCCGGATCCACCCGGGCACCGGGCCACGGGAGTTGGGCCTGGCCGGACGGCTGAACATCACGCTGCGGGTGAGCGGCCTGTAGCGGGCGACTTCCGGGCGTGCCGTCACGTCCCACGGGCACGGGCCGCGGGCCGCCCCGCCCGCGGATCATGACAGACTCGCCCTCATGAGCGGCAAGGCGGACCCCCGGGCAGCGGGGGAAGGAACCACCTCCAGGACGCGGCTGGACCGAGGGCGCGGTGCGCTCGGCCCCGCGTTGCAGCTCGTGCACACCGGACGCGCCCCCACGCGGGCCGTGCTCACCGCCGAGCTGGGGGTGACCCGGGCGACGGCCGGCGCGGTGGCCGCCGAACTGGAGGCGCTGGGCCTGATCCGGGTGGACGCCCGGCCGGGCGCGGCCGCCGGCGCTCAGGGCCGCCCGTCGCACCGGCTGTCGATCGCCGAGGACGGGCCCGTCGCCCTCGCCGCGCAGGTGCACGCCGACGGATTCCGCGCGGCACTGGTCGGTCTCGGCGGCCGGATCGTGGCGACGGCGCCGGGACGCCTGTCCGTGGACGCCGATCCGGCCCAGGTGCTCGGTGCCGTCGTGGAGGCCGGAGCCGGACTGCTGCGCACCACCGGGCGGCGTTGTGTGGGGGCCGCGGTCGCCGTGCCGTCCGCCGTGGCCGAGCCGGAGGGCCTGGCCCTCAATCCGCTGCACGTGGCCTGGCCGGCGGGCGCGCCGGTCCGGCGGATCTTCGAGGAGTGCGTGCGGGCCGCCGGGATCACCGGCCCGGCGTTCGCGGCGAACGACGTCAACCTGGCCGCGCTCGCCGAGCACCGGCACGGCGCCGGGCGGGGCGCCCGCGATCTGCTGTGCGTGGCCACCGGCCATCGCGGCGTGGGCGGTGCGCTGGTCCTGGACGGTCGGCTGCACACCGGAAGCTCCGGGCTCGCCCTGGAGGTCGGCCACCTCACCGTCAACCCCGAGGGCCGTCCCTGCCATTGCGGCAGCCGCGGCTGCCTGGACGTGGAGGCCGACCCGCTGGCCTTCCTGACCGCCGCCGGCCGCGAACCGGGCCCTGAGGTGTCGCTGCTGCGACAGGCCGAGGACCTCGTCCGCAACCACCGCGACGACCCGGCCGTCCGCGAGGCCGTGGCCGCCCTGATCGACCGTCTGGGCCTGGGCCTGGCCGGGCTGGTCAACATCCTCAACCCGGACCGCATCATCCTCGGCGGCCTGCACCGCACCCTGCTGGAGGCCGACCCGGACCGCCTGCGCGCGGTCGTCGCCGGCCGCAGCCTGTGGGGCCGCAGCGGCGCGGTCCCCGTCCTGCCCTGCACACTGAGCCACAACAGCCTGGTCGGCGCCGCCGAACTGGCCTGGCAGCCCGTCCTCGACGACCCCCTGGCGGCGCTCGCCCGAGAAGCCGGACACGGGTGACCGGGAACGTCCGCCCGCAGGCCGCACGGGGACCGTGCTGTGGTGCCGGTCCGCTGCGGCCGGCCTGCACCGGGCACCCCTTGCCCGCGTCACCCTGCGGACACACGTCACCCCACGGCTCTCGGCCGGACGTGGGCGCTCTCCGTGCCGGCATGCACGCAGTGGCCGACGCGGGACCGGTTCGCGCACTTGCCGCCCGTGAACGCGATCTCGCGGATGCTGCGTGACAGGTGTTCAGGAACGGATCTCATGGAGCCTGGGCCGACGGGGTGAGCTGACCGGCGTCGCCGCCGGTGGGACGCGCGTGCAGCATGCCACCGCCCTGCGGCCCGCCGGGCCGTGAGACCCGGCGGACCCGGTCACCGCCCGGTCAGCCGGGAACGGCGGACCGGGCGGGAGCACGGGTGGGACGGGAGCCGTCGAGCGCGGTGTCCGCCCCCACGCCGGCCAAGCCGGGCACCGGCTGCCCCCCGGCCGCCGGCCGGCGCACCCGGCCCGGCACCGTGACCGGACCGCCCGAGGCCGGCAGCGTGAACCACACGACCTTGCCGCGGTCCCCCTCCGGGCGGGCGCCCCAGCTCTCGCTCATCGCGGCCACCATCGCCAGCCCCCGGCCCTCGGTGGCCAGCGGAGCGACGTGCCCCAGGTCCTCCAGCACCGGCAGCCGCGGATCGTGGTCGTGCACGGAGACGGTGAGCCGGTCCATGGAGTGCTCGAGCTGGACGGTGCAGAGCTTGTCCGGCTGGGCGTGCAGGTGGACGTTGGTGAGCAACTCCGTCACACCGAGCGCGGCCCGGTCGATCAGAGTGTCCAGATTCCAGTAGCGCAAGTGCGCCGATACGATTCTGCGGACCTGGCCGATCCGCGACGGCAGGGCTTGGAGCTCCACCGTGCAGTGCCTGCTTGGGTGACTGGTCACGGCTGCGACTCCCCGACTTGAGGTCCGGAAGAACACGACGTTTCGGATGCAGCAGGACGCCTGCGTGACACTGCCGCCTGCTGTCGTGGCCGGCGGGCTGGTTCGCAGCGTTATCGCCGGTAAACCCAGAGTGACGTGAGACCAGAGTGACGCAAGGGGTTCGGCACCGCAACTCCTCGGCGTCTTGCGTCGTGCGGTCGTTCGTGATCCCGCACGGTCTGCTGCCCGGCCCGTCCGGCGTGCCCGTCGTGCGGTCGTGTGCGGAGTCGTTCCGCGCGGTGCGGTCTGCCGCCCCCGGCCACCCGGACACCGCCGCGTGCCGACGCGCCCGGAGCGGCGTCCGGGCGCACGCGCACCAATGCGCTCCCGTCCGTGCACGCCGTGCGCCGCCCGCGCGCCCGGCAGGCGCCCCCAGGGTCGCCTTTGACCTGCCCAAAGAGCTGTTTATGCAGGTGAGAAGCGTGTTTCCGGTGTCTATCATCGGGGGCGCCCGGCCGCGGACACGCCGTCGGCGCCCACCCTTGAGGAGTCCTGCCGTGAGCACCACCGACCAGCGCCGGACCGGCGACACCCTCGACGTCGACCGCACGGACCTCGCCTACCGGACCTGGTTGAAGGAGGCGGTCCGCAAGGTCCAGGCCGACGCCAACCGCTCGGCCGACACCCACTTGCTGCGTTTCCCGCTGCCCGAGGACTGGGGCATCGACCTGTACCTCAAGGACGAGTCGACCCATCCCACCGGAAGTCTCAAGCACCGCCTGGCCCGTTCGCTGTTCCTGTACGGCCTGTGCAACGGCTGGATCCGGCCCGGCCGCCCCGTGATCGAGGCCTCCAGCGGCTCGACCGCCGTCTCCGAGGCGTACTTCGCCCAACTGATCGGGGTGCCGTTCATCGCGGTGATGCCCCGCACGACGAGCGCCGAGAAGTGCCGCCTGATCGAGTTCCACGGCGGCCGCTGCCACTTCGTGGACGACCCGCGGACGATGTACGAGGAGTCCGCCCGGCTCGCGGCGGAGACCGGTGGCCACTACATGGACCAGTTCACCTACGCCGAGCGCGCCACCGACTGGCGCGGCAACAACAACATCGCCGAGTCGATCTTCCGCCAGCTGCGGCTGGAGCGCTTCCCCGAACCGGCGTGGATCGTCGCCACCGCCGGCACCGGCGGCACCTCCGCGACGCTCGCGCGCTACGTCCACTACATGCAGTACGACACCCGCATCTGCGTCGCCGACCCGGACAACTCCTGCTTCTTCGAGGGCTGGGTCACCGGTGACCCGGACGTCTCCTGCGACCGCGGCTCCCGCATCGAGGGCATCGGCCGGCCGCGCATGGAACCCAGCTTCCTGCCCGGCGCCATCGACCGGATGATGAAGGTGCCGGACGCCGCCGCCGTCGCCGCCGTGCGCGCCCTGGAACACGTCATCGGCCGCAAGGCGGGCGGCTCCACGGGCACCGGCCTGTGGAGCGCCCTGCGGATCGTCGCCGAGATGCGCGCCCAGGGCCGCCAGGGCAGTGTGGTGACCCTGCTGTGCGACCCGGGGGACCGCTACCTCGACAAGTACTACTCGGACGCCTGGCTCGCCGGGCAGGGCCTGGACATCACCCCGTACGCCGCGGCGATCGAGACCTTCCTGGCCGGCGGCAGCTGGCCCGACTGAGCCCGGCCCCCGCGCAGCGGGGCACGGCCGGATCAGCGCGGCGCCGTGCCGCCCCCGCCGCGACGGACCGCACACGGCTCCCGGAACGGCGCCGGGGCTGACGGCGCCTCAGTCCGGCGCGTCCTGCTCGGACTCGCCGGCCACCACCAGCCGCAGGTACTCGGAGACCTCCGCACGCGCCTCGGGCGGCAGCCCCGCGTCCGTCACCAGCGTGTCGACCCGGTCCAGAGAAGCGAAGGAACTCAGCCCGATCACACCCCACTTGGTGTGGTCGGCGACCACGACCACCCGGCGCGCGGACTGCACCAGCCGCCGGTTGGTCTCGGCCTCGGCGAGGTTCGGTGTCGACAGGCCGGCCTCCACCGATATCCCGTGCACCCCGAGGAACAGCATGTCGAAGTGGAGCGTGGCGATGGCCTGGTCCGCCACCGGCCCCACCAGCGAGTCGGACGGGGTGCGCACCCCGCCGGTCAGCACCACCGTGGCCGCACCCTGCCGCGGCCCGGAGGTGCGCTGGGCGGCGTGGAAGACGTCGGCGACCCGCACCGAGTTGGTGACCACGGTCAGCTCCGGCACGTCCACCAGACGATGGGCCAGCGCATACGTCGTCGTGCCGCCGGACAGGGCGATCGCCGACCCCGGCGCCACCAACTGCGCGGCCGCCCGGGCGATGTCCTCCTTGGCGGTCGGTTCCAGGCCCGACTTCGCCTCGAAGCCCGGCTCGTGCGTGCTGGCCTCCACCACCGGCACCGCACCGCCGTGCACCTTCTCCAGCACGCCCTGCCGGGCCAGCGCGTCCAGGTCGCGGCGGACGGTCATGTCCGACACACCCAGCTTCCGGGTCAGCTCGTTGACCCGGACCCCGCCGCGGCGCCGGACCTCGTCCAGGATCAGGGCGCGCCGCTGCTCCGCGAGCAGGTTCTGATTCTCGCTCACGTGGCTCAGGTTCCTTTCGCCTCCGCCGGTGTCCGACACGCCCGGGACCGATCCGCGGGTGGTGAGCGGAATCACCAGGGCACCGGTGCGCGGACACCCAATCCTTTCATGGCGCGCCGCCCGTCACGCCATCGCCCGCCCGCGGCACGCGGCTTCCGGGGACCGGCCGCCGTCCGCGCGGCAGCCCTCGAGACGCCGCCACTGCGTGGTCGCGGCGCCACACCGGACGTCCGCCGCCGTCGGTGCACGGGGTGCTCGTCACACGGATCGGGGAGATTCCGTGAGAACAGGTGTGTCCTTCCCCCGCGGCGGAGATCCTGACCCCACACGATCACACGCACACGGAGACGAGGCGGCGCATCACGGGGGAGGCGCAGACGGTGGAATCTCCGCAGCGGCGACCGGACGCACAGCCGGTGCCGGACACGGCCGACACGCCGGCCGGGCCCGCGGGGCCCGCCGTGGAACTGCTCGTCCACGGCGTCGGCGGCACCACACCCCAGGAGATGCTCGACGACCCCTGCCCGGTGCGGATCACCGGCGACGGCACCGCCGCCGTCTACCGGCGATCCGACGACGTCGACGCCGAGACACGCCCGGGCGGCCACCGCGACGCCCCGGTGCCCGAGGCCTACGTCTGGTCCAACCTCACCTCCGGCAACAGCAGCCGCGCCCTGTGGCTGCTGCTGCTGCCGTTCATGGTGGTCAACCTCGCCCACTGGATGCGGCCCTCGGCCCGCGGACACCGCCGCACCGTCCGCCTGTACGGCCTGCTGGTCCGCCTGTGCGGCCTGACCCTGACCGTGCTGTTCGTCGCCGCCGCCTGCGAGGTCGCCCTCGACCTGGTCGCCTGGCAGTGCGCGGGCACCCGCGCGTGCACCGCCCGCCACTCCTGGCTGGGTTTCCTCTCGCCCGCCGAGGGCGGCTGGTGGAGCACCCCCGGCCGCAGACTCGTCCTCGCTGCCCTGGTGCCCTCCGCCCTGACCGCCCTGCTGTGGTACCTGTCCCACCGCACCTGGAACGCCTACGAGTCCCAGCAGCCCCCGTCCGCGGACGCCGGCCGCCACGAGGACACCGGCGGCGGGGCGCTCGCCCGGCCCGGCTTCTGGTACGGCCGCCGCCTCGTGGCCCGGCTGCGCGCCGCCCACACCGCCGCCGGACTGCTGACCGTGGCCGCCGCCCTCGTCGTGCCGGCCGCGCACGCCGACCGCCGGCCCGGCGGCCCGGTCGTGCTGGACGTCCTGGGCTGGCTGCTGCAGGCGGCCCTGGCGGTGGCCGCGGGCGTCGTGGTGGGCGCGGTGTGCCGGCGCGGCCGCAGCGAGAAGCGCCTGGACCGGCGGATCGACCGGCACCTCGTGCGGCAGCTGCCGCTCGCCGCCGTGGTGCTGCTGGTGCTCGCCGCGGTGTACGCCGGCTGGTCCCGCCCCGGCTGGCGGTCGGCCGGCCGGCTCCAGGCGGACGTCGTCTTCGCCGCCCTGACGCTGCTGCAGGGCCTGCTGGTGGTCGTCCTCGCCGTGGTGGCCCACCTGCTGTACCGCACCCACCGGCCGGCGTCCCGCACCGCGGGGGACGCGACGACGGCCGCCCCGGCCCCCGCGGTCGCGCTGCGCGGTCTGGGCGGGCCGGTGGTCGCGATGCTGGCCTGCGCCCTCGGTGGCGTCATGACCGGCGGTGTCGCCCAGCGGGTGTCCGACTGGCTGGACGGCACCGGACACTTCCTGCCCGGCCCGCCGGTGCTGCTCACCTGGCAGGCCTCGGTCATCCCGCCGCTGCTGCTGGTGCTGCTGGTGCTGGGCGGCCGGCTGGCCGGGCGCACCCTGCGGCGGGCCCGCGCCGAACGCGCCGCCGTCGCCCGCGAGCACCCGGGCGAGGCGCCCGACGCCCAGCGCACCCGCCAGATCGCCCGCGTCCGCGCGCTGGCGACGCTCACCGACGACGCGCCCCTCGTGGCAGGTGCCGTCGCCGCCGTCACCCTGCTGCTGGGCGTCGCGGCCGTGGTCGGCGCCCTGCTCACGGACCGCACCCCGGCCCGGGCCGCCGCGGACGCACCGGCCCTCGTCGCGGGCGCGGCCGAGACCGTGCAGGCGCTGGGATCCTGGCTGACCGGGCTGGGTTTCCTCGCGTTCGTCACCTCGGGCCGCCGCGCCTACAAGCACGCCTCCGCGCGCCGCACCATCGGCATCCTCTGGGACGTCGGCACCTTCTGGCCGCGCGCCGCCCACCCCTTCGCCCCGCCGTGCTACGCCGAGCGCGTGGTGCCCGACCTGACCTGGCGGGTGACGACCTGGACCCGGGCCACGGGCGGCCGGCTGGTGCTGTCCGGGCACTCCCAGGGCAGTGTGCTGGTCGCCGCCGCGGCCTGGCAGCTGCCGCCGTCCGTGCGACGGCGGGTCGCGCTGCTGACCTACGGCTCTCCGCTGACCCGGCTCTACGGGCGCTGGTTCCCGGCCCACTTCGGGCAGGAGGCCCTCGCGAGCCTGCATCGCGACATCGTCTGCTGGCGCAACCTGTACCGGCCCACCGATCCCATCGGCGGCCCCGTCCGTCTGCCCGAGGAGGGCGGCCCGGCCGTGGACCGGGCCCCGCTGAAGGACCCCCTGGTCTACGACCGCACCGCCCGGCACCCGCTGCCCGAGCCGATCCTGGGCCACGGCGACTACCAGGCCGACCCGGCCTTCGCCGAGGAGCGCCGGCAGCTGCTGGACCGCCTGGCGGCCGAGGTGCCCGCGCCGCGTCACGGCACCGGGCAGCCCGCCGAACCGGACGGTTCCCGGCCGCCCGGCACCGTGCAGCGGCTGGACGCCGGACCTCAGGGCAGTGCCGGCAGATCCTCGGGGTAGAGCAGCGTCAGATCGTCGGTGTCCGGGTCGTCGAGCTGCGCCACCCGGCCCGCATGCCGCTCCACCATCGCCTCGAAGGTCTGCCGCGCGGTACGGCCGTTGCCGAACGTGTCGCCCTTCGGCAGCTCGGTGAAGTACTTCAGCAGCGCCTCGCCCGTGCCCGGCGCCAGCCGGTACTCCTGCTCCTCCGCCTGCTGCTCCACGATGCGCAGCAGCTCCTCGGGGCTGTAGTCGCCGAAGGTGATGGTGCGCGAGAAACGGGACGCCACACCGGGGTTGACGGACAGGAAGCGCTGCATCTCCGCCGTGTACCCGGCGACGATCACCACGACCTCGTCCCGGTGATCCTCCATCAGCTTCACCAGGGTGTCGATGGCTTCCTTGCCGAAGTCGCGTCCGGCGTCCTCCGGGGAGAGCGTGTACGCCTCGTCGATGAACAGCACCCCGCCGCGCGCCCTCTCGAACGCCTCCTGGGTGCGGATCGCGGTCGAGCCGATGTGCTCGCCGACCAGGTCCACCCGGGAGACCTCGACGAGATGCCCCTTGTCGAGCACGCCCAGGGAGGCCAGGATCTCGCCGTACAGCCGGGCCACCGTGGTCTTGCCGGTGCCCGGCGAACCGGTGAAGACCAGATGCCGCTTGACCGAGGCGGCCTTCAGACCGGCCCGCTGCCGGCGCCGGCCCACCTCGATCATGTCCGTCAGGGCGCGGACCTCGCGTTTGACGTCCTCCAGGCCCACCAGCGCGTCGAGTTCACCGAGCACGTCCCGCGCCGTGCGCGCGGGCCGCTCCGGCTCGGGTGCGGGGGCGGACAGCAGCGGTTCCTGCTCGGTGGTGCGCTGCCCGGGGATGGCGCCCAGCAGACCCGGGGACGGGGTGACCGTCTGCACCGCGGTCTCGGCCGCCGCCGGAGGGCGCACGCCGCCGCTCTCGTCGCTGCTGCAGTCCTCCACCACGGGGCCCGAGCCCGCCGCGTCCGGCCCTCCGTCCGCGAACTCGTAGCCGCCACGGGCACATCGCTCCGTGCGGCACTTGCGCAGCGTCGCACGGCAGCCGTCGATCACATGGAAGCCGTAGCCGCCGCTGCCCGTCACCCGGCAGCCCAGGAAGCTGCCGCGACCTCCTGCGGAGACGTAGAAACCGGCCTCGGAGGGGGAGTCGACCGTGCACCGCTCGATGGTGGGGTCGGCGCCCTTGGTGACGATCACACCGGTCTGGGTGTCGTCCACGGTGCAGTTGCTGAGGGTGCCGCCGCTGCCGTGGTCACGGAACCAGGCACCCGTGGCCGCCTCCTTGATCCGGCAGTCGTCGAGCTGAGCGACGGCACCGTCGCTCACCGACACCGCCGTGTTGCGCACCTGCGACAGGTCGCTGTCGACGACGTCCACACGGGAACCCCGGTCCAGGACGAACAGCGCGTCCGGCACGTCGTGCACCCGGCAGGCCTCCAGGACCGCCGTGGCGCCGTCGCTGACCCACACGGCCGGGTAGTCCCCGGTGCTGTCGAAGATCTCGCACTGGTTGGCGTCCACCCGTGTGCCCGGGTCCCACACCGACAGGCCGTTGCGCCCGAACCGGCGCACGGTGGTGCGCGTCAGCGTCAGCACCGAACGCGAGCGCAGATCCACCGCGTTCTCCGGGATGTCGGTGATCCGGCAGTCGGCGAGGGTGAGCACCGCGTCGGTGTCGAGGGTGACGCCGTCGGCGGTGGTGCGGTGCACCTCGCAGTCGGTCAGGTGCGCGGAGGCCCGGGCGGTGATCTGCACCCCGGTGCCCCGGACCTCGTAGATCTCGCAACCGACCGCCTCCAGAACGGAGTTGTCACCGGTCACGGTCAGGCCCGCGCCCGAGGCGTGGTGCACGCGGCAGCGCTCCAGCCGCGGATGCGCACCACCGCGCACGGTGACCCCCGCCTGACCGGCGGCCATGACCTCGCACTCCTCGAACACCCCGCCGCCGCCGTCCAGGACGGCGATGCCGATGCCGGCCGGGTTGTCCACGGTGCACTGCCGCACCGTCGGGCGGGCACCTGCGCGCACCTCCACGCCGGTCGCGGACCGGGTCACGATCCGCACGTTCCGCAGCTCGGCCGCGCCCTCCTCCACCAGCAGCGCGGGGGAGGTGGCGTCCTGCCCCTCCACGTGCAGGTCCTGCAGGACCGCCGAGGCGCGCACGGTCAGCGGCACCCCGTCCGCGGGGGCGATGCGCACCGAGCCGGGGGAGGAGCCCTCCGGGCCGCGCAGGGTCACCGCGCGCTCGACCACCAGATTCTCGCGGTAGGTCCCCGGGGAGACGGTGAGGACGTCGCCGTCCGCCGCCGCCTCCAGGGCCGCAGCGAGAGATGCGTACTCACCCGTGCGGCGCCGCCACCGCGACGTGCCGGTGTGCGTCACCTGGACCGTGCCCTGTGCCATGGCGTTGCTGTGTCCCCACCTCGTCGTCCTGACGAACTCGCTCGTCCGCGGGTCGTTGCCGATCGGCTCGGCCGGTCCACCGTAGCGCGCGTTCCGAAGGCAGGTTGACGGGAGTCCGGTCGAGGTCAACTGCCCGTTCCGGTACGGCCCCAGTCCCCGCCGGTGCGTTCCCACGCCTGGTCCCAGCGTGCGTAGCGCCGGCGGGTCAGACGCCAGACGATCAGCCGGCGCAGACCCTCCACCGCCGCCGCGGTCAGCATGGCCGTGCCGAGTCCGGCGAGGACGGCGTGGGAGGTGGCCGCGGCCGAGTCCAGGGGCGCCGTCACCAGGTGTCCCCTCCGGTCGGTCCACACCCGGAAACGGTCTCCCGGACGGGGGGACTTCAGGGTGGTGCTCACCGGACCGCGGTGCCGTGTGCCGTCCGGGGCGGTCCAGTCGGCGAGCACGCGGTGGCGCAGTTCCCGCCCGGTGGAGATCTCCGGGTCCGGGTCGGGGGAGAGCCGGGTCAACTCCTCGACCACGGTGGCCGTGACGGCGTACCGGGACAGGCGTTGCTGGCGCACCGACCGCTGCAACGCGTCCTCGGTGGCGGCGCCGGTGAACGCGCCGATCACGGGAGCGGCGACCAGACACAGCAGCAGGGCCGTCAAGGCCACCCAGGACTCGACCAGATCCGTCGTGCGCCGCAGCGGATTGCCTCGCCAGCGCCACAGACCGCTGACCGCCTGCACGGCCCGCACCCCCCTCCTCGCCCGGCGGCGAAACCCTGGTGGAGCCCTTCGCCCGCGGACCCGGCCGGGCGGAGAGACCGTCCGCCGACCGGAGATTCTCAGGGAACTCTCAGCCGTCTCAACGACTCCGCCGGACCGCGGGTTCCCGCCGCCGGAAACGGACCTTCCGCTTCCCGCGGTCGTGTCTCGGGGAATTCACTCCAGGACCGTCACCGGGTCGCCGACCCTGAGGGTGCCGGTCGACTCGGGCACCAGGTTCTGGCCGAAGACCAGCGAGCTGCCGAAGCGACGGTGCCGACCGAGCGTGCGCAGCGGCTCCGTGCCGCGTTCGGCGGTGGTCTGGTCGGTGGTGGTCACCGCGCAGCGTCCGCACGGCTTGGCCACCCGGAAGACGACCTCGCCGATCGCGATGCGCCGCCAGTCGTCCTCGGCCCACGCAGGTGCCCCGGCCACGACCACACTGGGCCGGAACCGGTCCATCGGCAGCGGGCCCTCCTCGGGTCGGTCGCCCTCCGCGATCAGCGCGTTGAGGGAGTCCAGCGACGACTGCGAGGTGAGCAGCAGCGGGTAGCCGTCGGCGAAGGCCACCGTCTCGCCCGGCCGCCCGCACGCGGGGTCGACGGGCCGGCGGGTGGCGGGATCGTCCAGATGCACCAGCCGGGTGTCCTCGCCGACATAGGCACTGCACCAGGCGTGGGCGGCGGAGCCGGCCGGAACGGACTCCACCTTGTCGCCGAACACGTCCACCGTCACGGTCGTCCCCGGCGGCGGCACGGGCACCGTGAGCGGCTCCTGCCCGGGTGCGGACAGACGCAGACCGCCGCCGGGCAGAAGCTCGGCGGCGGCGAGTGCGAGATGCGGATGCCGGCGTTGCGTGACGACCTTTCCCCCGTCGTCGATCAGCGCCCAGCGCCGGTCCCCGGCCAGCCCCCAGGGCTCCACGACGGCCTCCTCGAGCCCGATGGCCCGGAACGCCTTGACCGGGTGTATGTGCAGCGACCGCAGTTCGACATGCCCCATGGCCCCATCCTGCCAGGCGGCAGACAGGGCCGGGGCGCGTTTCAGTAACCGCGGTACTGCTGGTTCTGGTACGGGTCCTGGTAGGGCGCCGGAGCGGGCCGGGGTGCGGCCGGCCGCATCGCCTCGTACCCGGCGCCGCCCGGCACCGGACGCGGGGGCACGTGCTGCTGCGGGCCCGGGTAGCCGCGCGGCACGGAGGGCTGCTGCGGGATGTGCGG
Organism: Streptomyces thermoviolaceus; assembly: GCF_045209695.1. Taxonomy (NCBI): domain Bacteria; kingdom Bacillati; phylum Actinomycetota; class Actinomycetes; order Kitasatosporales; family Streptomycetaceae; genus Streptomyces; species Streptomyces thermoviolaceus. The sequence continues at coordinate 5,509,015 of NZ_CP109280.1, forward strand.
GGCGGGCGCCTGCTGCAGCGGTGCGGGGTGCGATGCCTGCGGGTAGCCGGCAGCGGGCTGGGCCGCCGGTGCCGGCAGGGCGGGCGCAGCCGAGGGCAGCGCGGGCAGATGGCTGCCGGTGTCGTAGGGCGCGGGCACCCGGATCGGGGCGATCTGCGGGGTGCCGCGCTCGGCGACGAGCGAGTCGTAGATCGGGGTCTCCGGAAAAGAGGCGGAGTAATAGCCGCCATAGGTGGAGCGGGGGGAGGTCATGCCACATAAGTTAAGCCCACGATGTGCTGGTTGGGGAGACCGATAAGAGGGTTGTTTCCCGTGTCGGCGGTGGCGTGGGATCCCCAATGCGAGCGAAGTCGGCAAAAAGGGGCGGCGCTTGGCGTTCGGATCGTGTAAAAGGCTGGTTTTCATCTGGTTAACGGCGTCCGGAGAGCGGGGCCGACACCTTTTCGCGGGCACCGGAACCGGGCGGGCCTAGGCTGGTCACAGGCGTTCCGGCGGGCCACCGGGCCCGGACGCGAAGGGGGAAGCATGTCCATGCTCAAAGGCGCGAACACACCGGTGCCCACGACGGCCCTGCGCGTCGACGTGGGCCGGCGCTCCGGCCCCGAAGTCCCCGACGTCGACGCCTCGGCACTGCTGTTGACGGGCGGACGGGTACGCGGCGACGAGGACTTCGTCTTCTACAACCAGCCGCTGCACCCCTCCGGCGCCGTCCGCCACGAGGGCAGGCGCGAGGCGGACGGCCGGGTCACCGACACGCTGCTGGTGGACCTCGCGCGCCTGGAGGCCGGCATCGAGCGGGTCGTGCTCGCCGCCTCGGCGGACGGCGGTGCCTTCGGCCGGGTACCGGATCTGTACATCGAGCTGCGGGACACCGCCACGGGCGGCGTCGTCGCACGGTTCGACGGCATCGGTGCCGACGTGGAGACCGCCCTGGTCCTGGGCGAGCTGTACCGGCGTCAGGGGATCTGGAAGTTCCGGGCCGTGGGCCAGGGGTACAGCAGCGGTCTGGAAGGACTGGCGACGGACTTCGGCATCACCGTGGACGAGCCGCAGCACCCGGCGCCGCCGCCCGCTCCCGCCCCGCAGGCGTCCCCCGCCCCCCTCCCGCCGCCCTCCGGCGCCCCCGTACCGCTGCCGCCTCCCACGGGACGGCCGGCACCTCCGCCCACCGCACGGCCGCACGCCCCCGCCGTCCGTCTCACCAAGGTCACGCTCACCAAGGCGGCACCCTCGGTGTCGCTGGCCAAGCAGGGTGCGAGCTCCGGACACCTCCGGGTGAACCTCGACTGGCAGATGCGCCGACCGTCCGTCCACCGCAGCGGCGGCCGGCGCGGCCGTGCCGCCGCCCGGCACACGGACCTCGATCTCGACCTGTGCGCCCTGTACGAGCTGTCCGACGGCAGCAAGGGAGTCGTGCAGGCCCTCGGCAACGCCTACGGAGCGCTCGACCGGCCGCCGTACATCCACCTCGACGGCGACGACCGCACCGGCGCCGTGGCCACCGGCGAGAACCTCACCGTCAACCTGGACCACGTGGACGCCTTCCGGCGCATCCTCGTCTTCGTGACCATCTACGAGGGCGCCGATTCCTTCGCCGGCCTGCACGCCACCGTCACCCTCCGGCCCCGGCACGGCGCCCCGGTGGACTTCTCGCTCGACGAGTGCACCGTGCCCTCCACCGTGTGCGCACTGGCCCTGCTCACCAACACCGGTGGGGATCTGCTCGTCCAGCGGGAGGCCCGCTATCTGGTGCCCCGGCGAGGGGTCAGCCCGCAGCGCACGGTCGACCAGGCGTACGGCTGGGGCCTGAACTGGACACCGGGCCGCAAGTGACGTCGGCCCGCTCCCGTCCGCGCCGGCCGCGACCGTGCCCGCCGCACCGCACCGCCCGGTCCGGTGCGGCGCGGGCTCAGCCCTCCTCCGGCACGGTGTCCGGACGCGCGTAGGTGCGGCCCTTCCAGGCCGCGCCCCGGCCGCGGTAGTGCTGCACCGCCGAGTCCACCGTCATCAGCAGGTACAGCAGCGCCGTGAACGGCAGCAGCGGCGCGAGCCACAGCGGCTGCCGGTAGTAGCGCAGCATCGGCACATACGTGGCGATCATCACCAGCCAGGCCGCGCCGCCGGCGGCGGCCGTCGCCGGGCTGCCCGCCGCCGCGCCCGCCACGAGGGCCACCGGCGGCATCAGATACACCAGCGCCAGCCCGGCTACCGTGCCGAGCAGCAGCAGCGGATTGTGGCGCAGCTGCGCGTAGGCGCTGCGCGACACCATCCGCCACAGATCGTGCAGCCGCGGGTACGGGCGCACGCTGTCCACCCGGTCGGCCAGTCCCAGCCAGATGTGCCCGCCGCCGCGTTTGACCGTCCGGGCCAGGGCCACGTCGTCGATCACCGCGTGCCGGATCGCCTCCGGGATCCGGGCCCGTTCGGCGGTCTCGGCGCGCAGCAGCACGCAGCCGCCCGCGGCCGCCGCGGTCCGTCCGCCCCGGCGGCCGATCCACCGGAACGGGTACAGCTGGGCGAAGAAGTACACGAACGCCGGCACGACCAGCCGCTCCCACAGGCTCTCCACCCGCAGCCGCGCCATCTGCGACACCATGTCGTAGCCGCCCGCCCGGGCCGCCGCCACCAGTCGGCGCAGGCTGTCCGGGGCGTGCGCGATGTCCGCGTCCGTCAGCAGCAGATACTCCGGCCGCCGCGTGCGGGCCAGCTCGACGCCGTGCCGTACGGCCCACAGCTTGCCGGTCCACCCGGCGGGCGGCTCGCCGGGGGTGTCCACGGTCAGCGGCAGTCCGCCGTGGCGCCGGGCCAGGTCGCGGGCCAGCTCCCCGGTGCCGTCCGAGCTGTTGTCGTCGATCAGGACGATCTCCGCCCGCCCCGGATAGTCCTGCGCGAGCAGCGACGGCAGGCTCCCGCCCAGCACGGCCGCCTCGTCCCGCGCGGGCACCACGACGCACACGGCCGGCCAGTCGCCCGGGTCCGGGTCCCGGCCCGGCGGGAGCCTGACGTCGGTGCGCCAGAAGAAGCCCTGGCCGAGCAGCAGCCACAGCCAGGCGAGAAGCGATGCCACGGCAATCCACACGATCACGCTCACCCCGGCAGTCTGCCCCACGGCCGCGGAGCACACCGAAGTGATCGTCCGGTGATCGTCTATCGTGGGCCCGTGAAGATCGCGCTCATGGACTCCGGAATCGGCCTGCTGGCGGCCACCGCCGCGGTACGGCGCCTGCGCCCCGACGCGGATCTCGTGCTCTCCCTGGACCCGGCGGGCATGCCGTGGGGTCCGCGCACCCCGCAGGACCTCACCCGGCGTGCCGTGGCCGTCGCCGAGGCCGCCGCCGCGTACGAGCCCGACGCGCTGATCGTGGGCTGCAACACCGCGACCGTGCACGCGCTGAGCACCCTGCGCGATCTTCTGGAGCCGGGGATCCCGGTGATCGGCACCGTGCCCGCGATCAAGCCGGCCGCGGCCGGCGGGGGACCGGTCGCCATCTGGGCGACCCCGGCCACCACCGGCAGCGCGTACCAGAAGAACCTCATCCGTGAGTTCGCCTCCGGGGTGCAGGTCGCCGAGGTGCCCTGCTGGGGGCTGGCGGAGGCCGTCGAGCGCGCCGACCAGTCGGCGATCGACGAGGCGATCCGGGCCGCCGCCGCACTGACCCCCGAGGAGGTGACCACCGTCGTGCTGGGCTGCACCCACTACGAGCTGGTCGCCGAGCGCATCGGTGCCGCCCTGCGGCGGCCGGGACGGCCGCAGCCCGTGCTGTGCGGCTCGGCCCGCGCCGTCGCCGCCCAGGCGCTGCGCCGCATCGGCGCCGCCCCCGACCCGGAGGCGGCCGACGAGGGCACGGTGACCGTGCTCCTCAACGGGCAGGAGGGCCCGCTGCCCGCCCCCGCCCTGTCCTACGCGGAGGGCCGCCTGCTCCGGACGGTCAGCCCCGCCGGCTGACCCGCCCGCCACCCGGCACGCGCTCCGGAGCACCAGTACCACGAGGCCCACGGGACACCCGCCCGGTCCGGCACCCCGCCCGCACTCCTGGTCACGGACCTGTGCGACAGGCCACCCCGAGCGGCGAAACCTGAGTAACCTCGTTCACATGAGGGACGACTCCCGCAGCGAGAAGCGCCCGCAGCCCGACGTGTGGACCGGACGGGCCACCAACCGCGTCCAGTGGCTGCTCGCCCTCGTCGGTGCCGCGTGCCTGGCCCTGGGCATCCAGCTCGCCGTGTCCTCCGCCTGGACCTCGGGCATCGCACCGCTGGTGATGTCCGTGGTGGGCTGCATCGCGGCCGGGCTGCTGGTCCTCTTCGGCACCCTCGCCTTCGTCCACGTGGCGGTGAAGGTCGACCAGAAGTGCCTGGAGATCCGCTGCGGCCACATCGGGGTGCCCCGCCGCCGCATCCCGCTGGACGAGGTGGCCGGTGCCGACTTCGCACCGCACGTCACCCCCTGCCAGTGGGGCGGCTGGGGCTACCGGTGGCGGCCCGAGAAGGGCACCGCCGTCGTCGTGCGGCGCGGCGAGGGCATCGTGCTGCGGCTGTGGGACGGTCGGACGTTCACGATCACCATCGACAACGCCGAGTCGGCCGTCCGCGTGATCAGGGACCGGCTGCGTCCCCCGGCCACCGGGCGGGCCTGAACCCCGCCGCGTCTCTTCGCAAACCCTCACGCACTCTCCGGCACGCCCGTCTCCTCCGCGCCCGTCTCCTCGGTGAGCGGGCGCGCCGTCGCCATGCCGGCCAGCAGACCGGCACCCACCGGCACCGCGGTGAAACTCAGCGCGTCGCCCAGCAGGGCGACCGACGCCACCACGGTCAGCGCGACCCCCGCGGCGAGCACGACAGGGGTCGGGCGCTCCGAACGCCACAGGGCGTGCATCACCCACACCCAGGCCGCGGCCGACAGCGCCACCCCGACCAGCCCCTGTTCGACCGCCTGCTGGAGGAGCGCCGAATGCGGTGTGCCGTCCGGCAGCGGGTGGGGTGCGGCCACCGTGCTGAAGTCCGCGAAACGGCCGGGGCCGATCCCCGCGACGGGGTGGCGGTGCGCCAGGCTCAGCGCCTCCTGCCACAGCCCGACCCGGTGCCCGGTCAGCAGATCCGCCAGCACCCCGGCGGCTTCGCCGGGCAGCGCTCGAGCGGCCAGTGCCCAGATCGTCCCGGCCACCACGACCGGCACCGCGGCGAGAACCGCCAGGACCGCGCCCCGGTGCCGGGTGCGGCCGACGGCCGGCGAGCCGAGCAGCACCCCGGCGCAGCAGATCACCGCGCCGGCCGAGGCCGCGACCGCCGTCGTCGCGACCGCGACGGCCATCAGATGCAGCCCGAGCCGCAGCGCCGGCGCCGACGCGGCCCGGGCGGCGCAGCAGGCGGCCCCGGTGGACAGGGCCAGCACGGCGGCGGTGGCACCCACCTGGCCCAGGGGAGCAGCCGGCCGCGGCCCCGCCGCCAGGCCGGGCCCGGTGACCGCGAGCGCGGCCCCCGCCAGTGCCCCGGCGCAGGGTGCCGCCACCGGCAGCAGCGCGCCCCCGATGCGCCCGCAGGCGTAGCCGGCGGCCACGGCGAGCACCGCGAGCAGCACCCCCTCGGGACGGCCCTGGTGCACCGCACCGGTGATCAGCGCCCAGGCCGCACAGGCGGCGAGCACCAGCACACCGGCCGCGTCCGAGCCGGGGCGCCGCTCACGGCCGGCGTCCCGTCCGGTGGTGTCCGGTCCGTCGTGGACCGGTCCTGTCGCATCACCGTGGGCCCGGCCCCGCGTCCGCCGCTTCCCCCGTCGTCCGGCGCGTCGGCGCCGGTCTGTCCGTCGTACGTCGTCCGTCCCGTTCGCGGACGGTCTCCCGGTGGACCGCACCCTCGCCCCCCGCTGCTGGTATCCGGTCGCCCCCCGACCCGTGCCCTCGGCCCCGAGCACGCCTCGACGGCGGCGATCAGGGCCTGGGATCACCGTAGCGGCTGCCGCCCGCATTGTGGACGTCCGGTGCGCGATATGTGAAGCCGCGTGCACCCCGTGCCGTGTGTGCCGTGCGGGTGTGCGGCGACCGCATCTGCCGGTGCCCAGGTCGCCGCCGTACACTCCCCGGGTGAGTGTCACCGCGCCAACTGTCGACGAGCCGGACCGGGTGACCGCGCGGCCGGCCCCCGCCTCCTGGGGCGCCCGGCTGACCCGGCTGACCCCGGCCGCCGCCGCGGTGCTGGCCGGGGTGCTGCTGTACGTCAGCTTCCCGCCCCGCACCCTGTGGTGGCTGGCCCTGCCGGCCTTCGCCGTCCTCGGCCGGGTGCTGCGGGGCCGCCGCTTGAGGGCCGCGTTCGGCCTCGGGTATCTCTTCGGCCTCGGGTTCCTGTTGCCGCTGCTGGTGTGGACCAGCGTGGAGGTCGGTCCGCTTCCGTGGCTGGCGCTCGTCGCGGCCGAGGCGGTGTTCGTCGCCCTCGCGGGCGTGGGCATCGCCGCCGTGTCACGGCTGCCCGCCTGGCCGGTGTGGGCGGCGGCGGTGTGGATCGCCGGGGAGGCGGCCCGCGCCCGGGTGCCCTTCCACGGCTTCCCCTGGGGCAAGATCGCCTTCGGCCAGGCGGACGGGGTGTTCCTGCCGCTGGCGGCGGTGGGCGGCACACCCGTGCTCGGCTTCGCGGTCGTCCTGTGCGGCTTCGGCCTGTACGAGGTGGTACGGCTCGCGGTGCACGCCCGGCGCACCCGCGCGATACACCGGACGGCGGCCGCCGCGGCCCTGCTGTGCGTGGCCGTGCCGGTGATCGGCGCCCTGGCCGCGCGCACCCTGGTCGGCGACACGGCCGAGGACGGCACCCTCACGGTCGCGGTGATCCAGGGCAATGTGCCGCGGGCCGGCCTGGAGTTCAACGCGCAGCGCCGGGCGGTGCTCGACTACCACGTGCGCGAGACCGAACGGCTCGCGGCGGACGTGAGGGCCGGCAAGGTGCCGAGGCCCGACGTCGTGCTCTGGCCGGAGAACTCCTCCGACATCGACCCCTTCGCCTACCCCGACGCACGCCTGGTCATCGATCAGGCGGCCAAGGCCGTCGGTGTGCCGATCTCCGTCGGCGGCGTGGTGACACGGGACGGCAGACTGCTGAACGAGCAGATCCTGTGGGACCCGGTGAAGGGCCCCGTGCAGACCTACGACAAGCGGCAGATCCAGCCGTTCGGCGAGTATCTGCCGCTGCGCTCGTTGGTCGGCGCGATCAACGAGAACTGGACGTCGATGGTCCGGCAGGACTTCAGCAGGGGCACCGAGCCCGGGGTGTTCAGCGTCGCGGGCACCAGGATCGGCCTGGCCACCTGCTACGAGGCCGCCTTCGACTGGGCGGTGCGCGACACCGTCACCCACGGCGCCCGGTTGATCTCCGTGCCGAGCAACAACGCGACCTTCGACCGCAGCGAGATGACCTACCAGCAGCTCGCCATGTCCCGCATCCGCGCGGTCGAGCACAGCCGGACCGTCACCGTCCCGGTGACCAGCGGGGTCAGTGCGATCATCACGCCGGACGGGCACATCGCCCAGCGGACCGGCATGTTCGTGCCCGCCTATCTGGTGCAGAAGGTGCCGCTGCGCTCCTCCACCACGCCCGCCACCGAACTGGGCGCGCTCCCGGAGGGCGTCCTCGTGCTCCTCGCCGCGGGCGGCCTGGGAGCCGCGATCGGGGCGGGTGTGCGCCGACGGCGCGCCACGGCCGTGTAACCGCACGCCGTGCGAACGTCTCCGTGCGCTCCCCGTGGCCGGGCGGCAGCCGGTTAGGGTCGGTCCATGGCCACTCCAGAGTTCATCCGCACCATCCGGGCGTCCGTCGGCAACCATCTGCTCTGGCTGCCCGGGGTCACCGCCGTCGTCTTCGACGACGAGGGACGGGTCCTGCTGGGCCGCCGCTCCGACACGGGCAAGTGGTCGGTGATCGGAGGCATCCCGGATCCGGGTGAACAGCCGGCCGCGTGCGCGGTGCGCGAGGTGTACGAGGAGACCGCCGTGCGCTGTGTGGCCGAGCGGGTGGTGCTCGTCCAGGCACTGGAGCCCATGACCTACCCCAACGGGGACGTCTGCCAGTACATGGACATCACCGTGCGCTGCCGTGCCGTGGGCGGCGAGGCCCGTGTGAACGACGACGAGTCGCTCGAGGTGGGCTGGTTCGCGGTGGACGCGCTGCCGGACCTGCACGAGTTCGGACTGTTCCGGATCAAGCAGGCCCTCTCCGACGCGCCCACATGGTTCGACACCACGCCGTGTGACTGAAGTATGGGTGGCGCCCATAGGGGGTGCGGTGGGGGCGCTGCCCGGGGTCGAGGCATGACCACGCTCAGCCCCCACTCCGCCCACCCGGCCCCGCTGAAGTCCTCGCTCGACCTCACCGGCCGCACCGCGCTCGTCACCGGCGCTGCCGGCGGCATCGGCCGCGCCCACGCGCTCCGGCCGGCCGCCGCGGGGGCCACGGTCAGGGCCGTCGACCGGGACGCGGAGGGCCTGACGGCGCTGGTGGAGCAGTCCGGGCCGCTCGCCGGATCCCCGGAACCGGTCGTCCTCGACCTGACCGACCTGGACGCCGCCGAGCGGACGGCCGCCGGCACCGATGTGCTCGTCAACAACGCGGGGATCCAGCTGGTCCGCCCCATCGAGGAGTTTCCGCCGGAGGTCTTCCACACGGTGCTGACCGTGATGCTGGAGGCGCCGTTCCGGCTCATCCGCGGGGCCCTGCCGCACATGTACGGGCAGAAGTGGGCCCGCATCGTCAACATCTCCTCGGTGCACGGCCTGCGCACCTCCGCCTACACGTCGGCCTATGTGGCGGCCAAGCACGGCCTGGAGGGGCTGTCCAAGACCACCGCCCTGGAGGGCGCCCCGCACGGCGTCACCTCCAACTGCGTCAACCCCGGCTATGTGCGTACCCCGCTGGTCGAGAAGCAGCTCGCCGACCAGGCCCGCACCCACGGCATCCCGCAGGACCGGGTGCTCGAAGAGGTCCTGCTGCAGGACAGCGCGGTCAAGCGGCTCATCGAACCGGACGAGGTCGCCGAGGCGGTGGCCTGTCTGTGCGGCCCGCAGGCCTCCTTCGTCACCGGCTCGTGCCTGGTGCTCGACGGCGGCTGGACCGCCCACTGACCCGCCCGGCGGACCGGCCTCCGGGCGTCCGTCGCAGGGTTGTCCACAGGCCTCGTCGGACACCGCACCCGTACGGAATCCTGTGGGCCATGTCCAGCGATCAGCCGAACTCCGCCGGGCGCCTCACGGCCGAGGCGCCACCGTCCGCCGAGGGCGTGCCGGGGCCGCCCGGCCCGGCGGTGCCGCCCGCGGGCGGCGTACCGCTCGCCGACGGCGCCGCACCGCCCTCCGGCCACGACGCCGCCGTGCCGGAGGGCCTCACCGGGGCGCCGTTCCTCGACCTGCTCGCCCGGGGGAGCACCCGCCGCCGCCTTCGAGCAGCCGGTGCTGCTCGCCCGCGCCGAGGGCCGGCCGGCCGTGTGGATCGCCGCGCTCGAGAACGCCAAACGGCTCGCCCTGCGCGTACGCGCCGAGCTGGACGGCCTCAGGCGCCGCGAGGCCGAACTGTCCGCCCTGTTCGCCACCGCCCACGACCTGGCCGCCCGAGAGACCTGGACTCCGTGCTGACGGCCATCGTGCAGCGCGCCCGTTCCCTGCGCGGCACCGATGTCGCCTCCCTCACCCTCAACCACCCGGCGCGCGGCGGCACCTACATGCGGGTGACCGAGGGCTCCGTCTCCGCACGCTTCCAGCAGCTGCGCCTCGGCATGGGCGAAGGACTCGGCGGCCTCGTCGCCCAGACCGCCCGCCCCTACGTCACCGAGGACTGCTTCCGCGACGCCTGCTTCCAGCACACCGGCACCATCGACGCCGGCGTGCGGGACGAGGGACTCGTCGCCATCCTCGGCGTCCCGCTGATGCTCGGCCGGCACGTCATCGGTGTCCTGTTCGCCGCCGACCGCCGACCGCCGGCCGCCGACCGCCGACCGCCGACCGCCGACCGCCGGGCACGGGTCCTCGAACGGAAACAGATCGCCCTGCTGAGATCCTTCGCCGCTTGGGCCGCCGCGGCCATCGACAGCGCCAACCTGCTCACCGAGACCCGCGCGGCCCTCGCCGACCTGGAACGCGCCAACGAGATCATCCGCGACCGCAGCGCGGTCATCGAACGCGCCTCGGACGTCCACGACCGGCTCGCCGAACTCGTGCTGCGCGGCGGCGGCGTGCACGACGTGGCCGCCGCTGTCTTGCAGGTCCTCGACGGCACCGTCGAGTTCACCGAGACCACCGCCGCACCGGCCGCTCCCCTGGAGGCATCCCGGGGGTTGATCCAGACAGGCACAGGATCCACGGTTGCGTGGCACTTCGCATGCAGCGGGAACAGCTTCTGCGACTCCTTGTAGTGCACGCTGTTCCACCGGTCGTCGAAAGGGATGCCGTTCCTGTACTCCCACGACTCCCTCAGGTCCAGGCCCGCCGCGGAGAGACCGGGAAACGTCACCCACGAGCCGCGCACCGTCCCGCACGAAGGCGACGGTGCGGGGCATGCTACGCGTGCACAGCGGAACGGCCGGCCGGCCGCCTGCGGTGAGTCGGAAGAGCCGGGCAGGTGGGACGTGGGACGTCCGCGGCCTGCACCGTCACGACGATCCGGCCGGAGAAAGCCTCGTCAGGTACGAGCACGCTGTTGTGGCCGTCGCGGCGCTCGGTCCGCGGCTCGCCGGGCCGCCATGCGCGGAGGCATCGATGGGCGGGGAGGAGGCTGCCCCGGCGCGGCGGGCGTGCCACTCCGCTCCTCCGCCGCCGAATCACGGGCCGCTCAGGACACCAGCCGAGTATGAGTGAGTAAATCGTACATAACTGCACATCCCTTGATATAAACATCGCTTGACGGTGTGTTCGGCACGTGAACAGACGGAGCTGCCACGCCGGTTGACCGACTCACCGCTTCCTGAGGAGAAGCATGCGGCCCTTCAGAACCGCGGCATCCCGGCAGACGCCGGTGGCCGTGCCGCGTCGGCCGGCGCGCCCGGAAGGAACCCAGGCACGCTGGTACGGCCCGCTGTCCGTCGGCGTGGACCTGGCGGGCGCCGCCCTGCCGGTCGCGGCGGCCATCGCGGAGGTCCGCGAACCCCGCCCCGTGCACCTGGTCTCCGCCGCCGCCCTGGCGTGGCCGCTGATCCGGGCGGCCGCCAGGCGCTACACCTCGGCCGCCTGGGGCGACGGCGGCGGCCTGGGGGCCGTGCTGAAGGACTGGCTGCTGCTGGTCGGCGCGCTGGCGACGCTGCGCGTGCTGTGCGGACTGGACAACGTGCCCGCCGACACCTTCACCGTCCTGATCCCCGCACTGGTCCTCACCGCCGCCTGCCACACGGTGATCCACCGTCATCTCCTGGCCGCCCGCCGCGACGGCCGTGCCCTGCGCCACGTCGTGCTGGTCGGCGAGAGCCCGTCGATCGACGCCGTCGTCGAGCAGCTGGCCCAGCGCACCGACCACGAGTACGTGGTCGTGGCGTGCTGCCCGGTCGGCGAGGACGCGGTGCTCTCCGGTGTCCCCGTGTACGTGCGGCTGCCGCGCGCGGAGCCGGACGGCGCCGAGCCGGACGCCGCGCCGGTGCTTCGGGCGGTCGACGCCGTCGGCGCCGACCTGGTGTTCGTGGTGCCGGGCCCGCATCTGTCGGGCCGGCGGCTGCGCCGGCTGTCCTGGGCCGTGCACGACCGGGGATGCCCGATCGTCGTGCTCCCCGGCATCGTCGAGGTCGCACGCCGCCGGATGCGGCTCACCTCCGCCTCCGGGCTCACCCTGCTGCACATCGCGCCCCCGATCAGCCGCGGCGCGCCCGCGGTGCTCAAGGCGGCCGTGGACCGGGTGGGCGCCCTGGTGCTGATCGTGCTGCTCGCACCGCTGCTGCTGGCGCTGGCGCTCGCCGTGCGGCTCACCTCGCCCGGCCCGGCGTTCTACCGGCAGATCCGGGTCGGCCGGGACAACACCCCGTTCCCCATGTGGAAGTTCCGCACCATGGTGGTCGACGCGGACCGCATGAAGGAGCAGCTCGCGGCGGCGAACGAGCACGACGGCCACATGTTCAAGATGCGGCGCGACCCCCGCGTCACCCCCCTGGGCCGCTTCCTGCGCCGCTACTCGCTGGACGAGCTGCCCCAGCTGTTCAACGTCCTCCTCGGCCACATGTCGCTCGTCGGGCCGCGCCCCCCGGTGCCGGAGGAGGTCGTGCAGTACGACCCGGTGGAGATGCGACGGCTGCGCGTCAAGCCGGGCCTGACCGGGCTGTGGCAGGTCAGCGGACGGTCGGACCTGTCCTGGCACGAGACCGTCTCGCTCGACCTGCGCTATGTCGACAACTGGTCCCCGGCACTGGACGTCCACGTCATGGCCCGCACCGTCCGCGCGGTGCTCAGCGGCCAGGGCGCCTACTGACGCTCCGCCATCCGGGCAGCGCTGCCGCCGACACGTCCGCCGGACGGGCCGGTCGCGCCCCGGGGCGAGCAGGATCACGGATGCCCGACGCCCCGGCCCTCGGAAAGGGACACAGTCATGGCGCAGACCGCAGCCACCGCGCGGCCCGGTGACGATCCGCCGGTGACGGCCCCGGTCGTCGACCGCGACCTGCGCGGCTTCACCGGCGCCGGCTACGACAAGGGACGGCCGCTCCTTGTGCAGGCCGCCTGGTTCGCCGTCCTCCACCTCGTCTTCGTCAAATGGTGGTGCCCGGCCCGCTGGCGGCCGGCGCTGCTGCGTGCCTTCGGCGCCCGTGTCGGACGGCGCGTGCTGATCCGGCGCGGGGTGCGGGTGCACTGGCCGTGGAAGCTGACCGTCGGCGACGACGTGTGGATCGGCGAGGACGCCTGGATCCTCAACCTCGAACCCGTCACGATCGGCGACGACTGCTGCGTCTCCCAGGGCGCGCTGCTGTGCACCGGCAGCCATCGACGCCGCAGCCCCGCCTTCGAGTTCGACAACGGTCCCGTCCGCCTGGAGCCGGGCAGCTGGGTGGCGGCCCGCGCCGTCGTGCTGCGCGGCGTGACCGTCGGCCGGGGCGCCGTGGTGGGCGCCGGGGCCGTGGCCCACCGGGACCTGCCGCCCGGCACGGTCCTGACGACGAAGGGACGCACCGCATGAGACTGCTGCAGGTCGTCACCCTGATCAGCGACGACGGAATCTACGGCGGCCCGCCGAGCGTCGCCGTCGCCCAGGCGCAGGAGCTGGCCGCACGCGGACACGACGTCACGCTGCTGTCGCTGTGGCGGGGCAGCGGCCGGGCACCCGAGCGCATCGGGGACGTCCCGCTGCGCTCCCGTCCCGCCCGCGCACTGCTGCCGGCCCGGGGCTGCATCGGCCTGCTGCACCCCCGGCTCCTCGGCGACCTGTGGCGGGCGACGGAGGGCGTCGACGTCGTGCACGTCCACGCGGGGCGTGATCTGGTCTCCCTCGCCGCCCTCGCCGTCGCCGTGCTGCGCCGCGTGCCGTGCGTCGCCCAGACCCACGGCATGGTCGAACCGCGCACCGCCCTGCCCGTCCGGCTGTTCGACCTGCTGTATGTGCCGCTGCTGCGCCGGGTGCGCGCCTGCTGTGTGCTGACCGGGCAGGAACGCCGGCAGGTGGCGCGGGTGCTGGGCGGGGGCTCACCGCCGCTGCCCGTGCTGCCCAACGGCATCCGGCCGGACGCACCCGGACCGGAATCACTCGGGCCGCGCCCTCCGCATGTGCTCTTCCTGGCCCGGCTGCACCCGCGCAAACGTCCCGAGACCTTCGTGGAGATGGCCACCTACGTCCACCGGACGATGCCCGAGGCGCGCTTCACCCTGTACGGCCCGGACGACGGCTCGCTGCCCGCCGTGCGCCGGCTGATCGACCGGGCACCCGACGGCGTGATCCGCTACGGGGGTCCGCTGCACCCGGACGCGGCCCGGCGGGCCTACCGGGAGGCGGCGGTCCATGTGCTGACGAGCGTGAACGAGCCGTTCGGCATGACCCTGATCGAGGCGCTGGCCGCCGGCACACCCGTGGTCTGCACCGACACCTGCGGCATCGCCGAGGAGCTGGAACGCCGCGGCGCCGCCCTGGTCACCGACGGCAGTCCGGCGGCCCTGGCGGCGGCCGTGTGCCGGCTGCTCGGCGACGACGAGCTGTGGACCCGCACGGCACGGGCCGGGCGCCGCGTGGTCGAGGAGCTCTACTCCATCGGCGCCGTGGCGGACCGGCTGGAGGAGATCTACCGAGGGGCATGCGCGGGGGAGCCGGCCGGCACGGACGCTGTGCAGGACAGGGACCGTACGACGGCCGGCTCACGGCAGCAGATGGCCGCCCCCGGTCCTGCCGCCTGACCTTCCGGCGCCGCCGGCCCGATCGGACCCGACCGGGCCGACGGCGGGGGAGCGCGGTTCCGGCTGCCCGGTGCCGCCCGGCCGCACGGACGGGCCGCTGGTGCGGCCGAGCGGCCGCGCGCTCAGGTACCCGCTCGGCCCGTGCCCGCCCCGCACACCCCGCGGAGGATCTCCTCGAAGCGGGTGGCGCAGTCGTCCAGGGCGAACTCCCGCTCGGCCAGCGCGCGACTCTCCTTGCCCAGCCGCTCGGCCAGCGCCGGGTCGGACAGCACCGTGCGCACCCAGGCGGCGGCGTCCTCCAGGGCCCGCTCCTCGGGCGGGAAGACCGCCGACCCCGCCCGGCGGAGCAGCCCCGCGGCGAGGTTGTCCGCGGGCATCAGGCCGAGCACGGGCCGCCCGGCGCACAGATAGGACAGCGTCTTGGACGGCACCGAGAACCGCCCCGCGTCCGGGTCCAGCAGGACGACCAGGACGTCCCCGCTGCCGAGCACCTCGGGCAGTCGCGCGTAGGGCTGGAAGGGCAGCAGGGTCAGATCGACGCCCCGCTCGGCGGCGGCCGTGCGCAGCACGGGCACGGCGGGGCCGTCGTTGACGACGACCAGCCGCACCGGACTGCCCTGCTCGCGCAGGCGCTCGGCGAGCCGCACCAGCAGCACCGGGTTGTGCTTCAGCCCCAGCGTGCCCGAGTACAGCAGCGTCGGCACCCCGTCCAGGCCGTGCTGTTCCGACCAGGCGTTGGCCCGGGGTACCGGTGTGATCTCGTCCAGGGGCGCCCAGTTGGGCACCACGGTGACCTTGTGCGCGGTGCCCCACTGCGCGTGGACCGGCACGAACGAGTCGGCGATCACCACGACCGCAGCGGCGCGGCGTGCCGCCCACTTCTCGCCCGCGCCGAGAACCGTGGCCGCCACGCCCATCGCCCGGGCGACACCGGCCGCGGCGAAGCTCCGGAGCGCGACCGCGGTCACGTCCTGGTGCCACAGCACCCACGGGATGCGCAGCGCACGCAGCGCGGCCGCGGTGACCACCAGTGCCGGGACCGGCAGATTGGACAGCAGGGCCGCATCGGGCCGGACGCGGGCGACCTGCCGGGCCAGTTCGCAGCCCAGCCCTGTCTCCTGGCCGAGCCGGCGCGCATAGGCCTCCTTGCGCAGCCTGACCCCGTCGCCGATGGTGGCGAAGCGCAGACCGGGGGTGTCGGAGGCGAGGTCGCCCTTGCCGGAGACGTAGGCCGTGCACGTGGAGTGGACGACCCGATGGCCGCGGCGCGCCAGTTCCCGGCTCAGCTGGGCCTGGAACGGGTGGCCGCTGTAGTCGTGGACGAGGATCCTCATCGGCTCGTGTGTCCTGGCGTCGGTGGCCGGGGTCACTGGTGGGCCCGCTTGACCTGGTCGTACACCCAGGCGTAGGTGCGCTCCAGCCCGTCGATCAGCGGAATGGACGGCTCCCAGCCGTACAGCTCGCGGATCAGGGTGTTGTCCGAGTTGCGGCCGCGCACGCCCTGCGGGGCGTCCAGCCGGTAGCGGCGCTCGCAGCGGATGCCCGCGATCTGCTCCACGAGGTCGACGAGCTGGTTGATGCTCACCAGCTCCGAGGAGCCCAGGTTGACGGGCACACCGCTGTCCCCGTCCATGATCATGCGGGTGCCGTGCAGACAGTCGTCGATGTACATGAAGGAGCGGGTCTGCCGACCGTCGCCCCAGATCTCGATCCGGTGGTCACCGGACAGGGCCGCCTCGGCCACCTTCCGGCACACCGCGGCGGGCGCCTTCTCGCGGCCGCCGGTCCAGGTGCCGTGCGGGCCGTAGACGTTGTGGTAGCGGGCGACCCGGGTGACCAGCCCGTAGTCCTCCGTGAAGTGGCGGCACATGCGCTCGGAGAAGAGCTTCTCCCAGCCGTAGCCGTCCTCCGCCTGTGCCGGGTAGGCGTCCTCCTCGCGCAGCGCGGTGACGTCCGGGTCGGTCTGCTTGCCGGCCGCGTAGACGCAGGCGGAGGAGGAGTAGAAGTAGCGCTCCACGCCCTCCTCGTGCGCGGCCTTCAGCATGTGCGTGCTGATCAGCACCGAGAGCATGCAGGCGGCCTTGTTGTTCTCGATGAAGCCCATGCCGCCCATGTCGGCGGCCAGCATGTACACCTGCCGCGCGCCCCGGACGGCCGCCCGCGCGTGCTCCAGCAGCGACAGGTCGGCGGTGACGTTCTCGGCGGCCTCGTGCAGCTGGTGCCATGCGTGCCGGGGCTTGATGTCGACGGCACGGACGGTCAGTCCCTCCTCCAGCAGGGCGCCCACGAGATGACCGCCGATGAATCCCCCGCCACCGGCAACGACGACGTCCACCTGCTTGCCCATGGGGCACTCCTTCGTCCGGAGATCCTCTGATCTGGTGGGCATCATCAATGCATATATGTCATGAAATAAGGCGTAGGGCGCGCCGCTTGACTGCGGTGCGTCACCCGATGACGGTGCGGTGCGCGCGGTCGCCCCGGGGCCAGGCTCTGCGCGCGCCTGAGCGGTTCGCCGGTATGCAAGCGCTATAACCCTCCTGATGGCCTTTCAGGTGAAACGTCTTTTTCCGCAGTGTTCGCCGGGCGCCGGCACCGGCGGCATCACCGCGGTCTGCCTCTGGTCCGTGGCGCTGCTGGTGCTGCTGCCGGGCATCGTCCTGCTGCCGGACGGCACGCATCCGTCGCCGGCACTCGCCCTGCAGGCGGTGGTGGTCGCCCACAGCGGTGCGGCCCTCGTCCGCGTGCTCACCGCGCCGAAGGTCCGGCTGGTCGCCCTCGGGTTCTGGGTTTTCGCCTACGTCTGGCTCGGACTGGCGCCCCTGGCGCAGCTGGCCTGCGACACCTACCCGTGGAGCCACCGGACCGACCGGGCGACCACGCTCACGGCCGTGGCCGTGGTGGAACTCGGCCTGCTCGCCCACAGCGCCGGATCGGCCGTCGCCGCCCGCCGCGAGCGCCGCCGCACGGCCGGACCGCTCCCCTCCGCGCCGGGCGCGGTGGAACGCCTGCTCTCCCGCCGCCTGGCGCCCTGGCGCCTGCTGTCGTTGTGCGGGCTCGCGCTCGTTCTGGCCGCCGTGCTGATCCCGCGTCAACCGGGGGGTCTCGCGGTCTGGTTCACCAGCCGCCAGGCCCTGCGCGAGTCGGGCCTGGCCGACGGCTCCGACGGCGCCTTCCTGTCCGCCCTGCGCCACTGGTCGCTGTCGGTGCCCGCGTTCTGGGCACTGCTGGGCCTGCTGCTGGTGCCGCGCGCCCCCGGCGGCGACCGGCTGCTGCGCGCCCTGCGCCGACTGCTGCTGCCGCTGTTGCTCGCCCTGAACGCCGTCGTCAACAACCCGGTCAGCACCCCGCGGTTCTGGATCGGCACGGTCCTTGCGACCCTGCTGTTCGCGGTGGACCGGATGAACCGGCCGCGCGCCTTCCGCGCGGTGGCGGCCGGCCTCCTGGCGACCGTGCTGCTGGCCTTCCCGTACAGCGACTACTTCCGCTACAGCGACCGGGAGCAGCTGTCCGTCGTCTCGCTCACCGAACAGTTCACCACCAACGGCGACTATGACGCCTTCCAGCAGGTGCAGACCGGCATCGACTACGCCCACGACAGAGGTCTCGCCCCACTGGACGTGCTGGGCCCGGCACTGTTCTGGGTGCCGCGCACGGTGTGGCCGGACAAACCGGAGGACACCGGCATCGCGCTGGCCCGGTTCGCCGGCTACGACTTCCAGAACCTCTCCGCGCCGCTGTGGATCGAGAGCTACCTGTGGGCCGGTCCGCCGGCGGTGGCCGCCGTGTTCTTCCTCCTCGGCGCGGCGGGCCGCCGCATGGACGACGTGCGGCACCGGCTCCGCGGCCGGGCGGGCACCCTCGCGGTGTGCCTGGTCCCGGCGTTCGCCTTCTACCAGATGGTCTTCCTGCGCGGCAGCCTGCTCGGCATCGTCGGCCCGCTGACGCTGCTGCTGGCCGTCCCGCTGCTCGTCAGTGCGCCCGCCGCCCGCGCGTCCCGGGCCGTGACACCGGCGCCTGCGGCCCCATCCGACCGCCTCGCACCGATCCCCCACAGGAGGGCACCCGTGACCGGCCCCAACCCCGTCCCCGACCGGTACGACGAGCCGGACCAGCTGCGCGACCAGCTGCGCCGGCTGCTGTGCCACCGCGCCGCCATCGCCCTGGGGGTCGCCCTGGGACTGCTGGGCGGCGCCGCCCTGGCGTTCGTCCGCACCCCCGTCTACACCTCCGCCAGTGAGGTCCTCGTCCGCTCCACCGCCGACCCGTACGGCACGGTCACCGTGGCCGCCGACAACCAGATCAGCATGGGCACCGAGCAGCAGATCGCCGCCGGTGCCGCGGTCGTCGCCCGCGCCGCCCGCACCCTGGGCCGGCCCGCCGGGGACGCGGCCGCGCTCGGCCGGCACCTGCGGGTCGGTCACCGGCCCAAGTCCCAGGTGCTGCGCTTCGAGTTCACCGATTCCTCCCCGCGCCGCGCGGCCCGCGCGGCCGACGCCTTCGCCGAGGCCTACCTGGCCGACCGCAAGGTCCGCAACGAGGCCGCCGCGCAGCGGGCCGCCCGCAGCGTGGAACAGCAGATCCAGGCGGTGCAGCAGGACAAGAAGCAGAAGAACGCAGGCGAGGCCGTCCAGCGGGCCCTGCAGACCGAACTGGACACCCTGCACCGGCGCATGGTGGAGATCAAGTCCCGTGACACCGACGGCGGCTACGTCGTCCGGCACGCCGCGGTGCCCACCCGGCCCGCGGGCCCCGGACGGCCCGCCCTGCTCGCCCTCGGCGGGGCGAGCGGCCTCGCCCTCGGCATCCTGCTGGCCTGGCTGTGCTCCGCCCTGGACACCCGCGTCAGGTCGGCCGGGGACGTCCGGGCCGCACTGCGCAGCCCCGTGCTGGGGCTGCTGCCCGCCGGACCCGGCGACGAACCCGACGGCGGAACGGGCCCGCTGAAGGTCGGCCACCGCGGCGGCGACCGCGCCGAGAGCCACCGCGCCCTGGCCTACCGGCTGCACCGGACCGGTCCCTCCGGCGGCCCCGGCGGCATCCTCGTCGTGGCCCCCCGGCGCGATGCGGCCACCGAGGAGATCGCCGTGAACCTGGCCGCGGCCCTCACCGAATGCGGCCGGCAGGTGCTGCTGGTGGACGCCGACTCCGACACGCCCCCGGTGACCGCCCGGCTGCCCCTGCTCCCCGACGACGCCCGCCCGTCCGGACAGCCGGCCCCGCCCGAAGGCAGCCGCCTCGTCGACGCCGGCACCGCCGGACACTTCGCCTGCCGCACCACCGGCGACGGCACCGTCCACCGGCTGCCGGCCGCAGCATCGCAGGAGCGCACCACGGTCGTCCTGGCCCGCCCGGTCCTGGAGCACGCCGACGCGCTCTCGGCCGCCCAGCGCGTCGACGGCGTCCTGCTGGTCGCCGGCCTCGGCACCACCCGGCGGGAGGACCTGCGGCGGGCCGCGGAGCTGATCGACTGCTCCGGCGGAACCCTTCTCGGCGCCGTGCTCGACACCGACCGCCGGCCGGACCGTCTCCGCTCCGCCCTGGCCGCCCTGCGCTCCCGCACCGTGCGCCGCCCGGCGACGACCCCGCCGGACACCCCGGTGGTGACGCTGCCCGCGCAGGACGAGACGCTCACGGCCGCCCGCAGGTGACCGCGGCACCCGTTGCCGCCGCCGCGCCCGCGGCGGCCACCGCCCCGAGCGGGGTCGCCGCCGCGGCACGGGGCGGCTGGTGGGGCGTGGCGGGCTCCGCGGCCAACGCCGTCTTCGCCTTCGTCCTCGTCGGCCTGATCACCCGCGCCCTGGGAGCCCAGGGGGCCGGAGCCGTGTTCACCGGCGTGGCCCTGTTCACCATCCTCAGCCACGCCTGCAAGCTCGGCGCCGACACCGGGCTGGTCCGCTTCGTCTCCCGGGACATCGCCGTCGGCGGCGGCCGCCAGGTGGGCGGTCTGCTGCGCGCGGCCCTCACGCCCGCCACCGTGGCGGCCACGGCGGCCGCCCTGCCGCTGCTGCTGTGTCCCGCGGTGGCCACCACGCTCCTGCCGCACCTGCCGGCGTCCGACGCGGTCACCCTGATGCGGCTCTTCGGTCTGTTCCTGCCCGTGGCCACGGTGGGCCTGGTCCTGCTCGGCGCCAACCAGGGCCACGGCACCGTGGTGCCGTTCGTCGCCGTGGAACAGATCGGCAAACCCGTGCTGCGCGTGCTCATCGCCGTACCGGTGATCTGGCTGGCGCCCGGCATGCTCTCCCTGGCCGCGGCCTGGCTGCTGCCCGCCCTGGCCGGCACCGTCGCCGCCTGGCTGGCCCTGCGCCGCAACCGCGCCGCCCGCGGCACCGACCGCCCGGCCGTGCGCGGCGCCGTCCCCTGGCGTGCCTTCTGGCGGTTCGCGGCACCCCGCGCCGTCTCGGCCGTCTTCGACTTCAGCGCGGTCTGGGTCGGTGTCGTCCTGCTGTCCGCCCTGGCCGGCAGCGCCGAGGCGGGCGTCTACACCGCCGTCGGACGGGTCGTCACGGCCGGCACGCTGGTGCAGCTCGCCGTGCGGATGGCGGTCGCACCGCAGCTCAGCCGGCTGATCGCGGTCGGCGACCTCGCCGCGGCGCGCCATCTGCACCGCGTCTCGACCTGCTGGGTGGTGCTCTTCTCCTGGCCGGTGTTCGTGTTCCTCGCCGGCTTCCCGCGCACCGTGCTGTCGGCCTTCGGCCCGGAATTCGGCGACGGCGCGGCCGCCCTGGTCGTGCTGTGCGCGGCCGGAGTGGTCAACGTCGCGGTCGGCAACGCCCAGACGGTGCTGCTGATGTCCGGCCGCAGCTCCTGGCATCTGGCCGTCACCGCGGCGGCGTTCACGGTGCAGCTGACGGCCGGGCTGCTCACGGTGCCCCGGTGGGGAGTCCTCGGTGCTGCCGTGTCCTGGGGTGCGGCCGTCGTCGTCGAGAACGTCTCGGCCGCCCTGCTCGTCCGGCTGCGCCTGGGCTTCACGACCGTGGACCGCGGCTATGCCGCCGCTCTCGGCGCCGCAGTGGCCGTCGCGACGGTGCCGGCGACCGTCCGGGCGCTGGAAGGTGACACCGCGTCAGGACTCGCCGTCGCACTGGCTTGGGGAATCTGTCTGTTCAGTACTATTTTGTGGCGGTATCGCAGGCTGCTGAGAGTGATCGAGCTGGCCGGAGTTCTGCGCCGCCGCGTCGCCTGAGGCCCGGCACGGGACAGAGCCGTCCCGACCCGGCGCATCCGTGGGCCACTCGCAGCGCCTCACCCGCACCACTGTCATCCGGGGTGTCCATTGCGCCTGAGAAGATCCCCGCGGAGGGCGGCCTGCTGGGCTGTCGCCGCTCCCGTTCTGTGCTCCGCCGCCCTGCTGGGCTCACCCGTCGCCGCGGCCGCCGCCGAGCCCTCCCCGGCGTTCACCGCCGATGCGCTGAGCACCTGGCAGACCGACGGCATCGTCTGGTCCCTGGCCTCCGCGAACGGTGTCGTCTACGTCGGAGGAACCTTCGACTCGGTCCGGCCGGCCGGTGCCGCACCGGGCGAGCAGCAGGTCCCGCGGCACAACTTCGCCGCGTTCGACGCCGTCACCGGTGCGCTGCTGCCGTGCGCCGTGCCGTTCACGGGCGGCGCCGGAACCGTCCGTGCCCTCAAGCCCTCGCCCGACGGCCGGGTGCTGTACGTGGGCGGCTCCTTCAGCCGGGCCGGCTCCACCGGCGTGGCCAACGCCGTCGCCCTCGACACGGCCGACTGCGCGCTGCGCAAGGACTTCCGGCCGGCGGTGTCCGCCACGGTCAGGGCCATCGAGGTCACGGACCGCACCGTCTACCTCGGCGGCGACTTCGGCCGGATCGACGGCCAGGTCAGACGGCACCTCGCCGCCCTCGCACCCGCCGGCTCCCTGCTGGCGTTCCGCGCCGACACCGACGCCCCGGTGCGCGCCCTGTCCGCGGTCCCCTCCCGCGGGAAGCTGTACGCCGGCGGTGACTTCGACACGGTCGGCGGCCGCCCCGCCCACGCCCTGGTCGCCCTCGACGCCACCAGCGGCGCGGCCGTCCGCACCTACCCCGGGTGGCTGCCGCCGCGGTCGGTGGTGAAGTCCCTCGCCCAGGACGGCACCCGCTTCTACGTGGCCGCCGAGGGCAGCGGCGACCGTGTCTTCGACGGCCGCATCGCGGGCACCGTCGCCGACGACCGCATGGTGTGGAAGGACACCTGCCTCGGCGCCACCCAGGCCGTCCTGCCCTACCGAGGCGTCCTGTACAGCGCCTCGCACGCCCACGACTGCTCCGCCACCCCCGGCGGGTTCCCCGAGCGGGGCGACCGGCAGCATCTGCTCGCCCAGTCGCCGCGGGACAGCAGGATCCTGCACTGGTTCCCCGACACCGACGAAGGGATCGGGGAGAAGGTGGGCCCCCGCGCCCTGGCCGTCGAGCGCGGTGTGCTGTGGGTGGGCGGCGAGTTCACCCGGGTCAACGGCGTCCCGCAGCAGGGGCTGACCCGGTTCGCCGCCGGCCCCGACACCGGGGCGCCCCAGACCCCCGTCCTGTCGGTGTCCTCGGCCAGGGCCGGACAGGTCACCCTGCGCTGGCGTGCCTCGTGGGACCGCGACGACGCCTCGCTCACCTACCTCCTCTACCGCGACGGCCGGCTCGTCTCCCGGCAGGTGCGCTCGTCCACCTTCTGGAACCGCCCGTGGATGAGCTGGACGGACACCGTGGCCGCCGGCACCCGCCACGAGTACCGGATCGAGGTGACCGACGGCACGAACACCTCACCGCGGTCCCCGGCCCTGCGCGTGGCCGTGCCGTCCGGACCGGCCCGCACGGCGGGGTGAGACGGCCGGATGACCCGTATCGGATACGCGCCCGGTGTCTTCGACCTGTTCCACATCGGGCACCTCACCCTCCTGCGCCGGGCGCGCCGCCACTGCGACCGGCTGATCGCCGGGGTCGTCTCCGACGAGCTGGTCGAACGCCTCAAAGGCCGGCCGCCGGTCGTCCCGCTCGCCGAACGGCTGGCCATCGTCGACAGCCTGCGCTGCGTCGACATGGCCGTCGTCGAGTCGGAGGAGGACAAGGTGGAGATGTGGAAGCGGATCGGCTTCCACGTCGTCTTCAAAGGGGACGACTGGCAGGGGACGCCCAAGTGGCAGACGCTGGAGCAGCGTTTCGCTCAGCTCGGCGTCG
Source organism: Streptomyces thermoviolaceus (assembly GCF_045209695.1). Taxonomy (NCBI): domain Bacteria; kingdom Bacillati; phylum Actinomycetota; class Actinomycetes; order Kitasatosporales; family Streptomycetaceae; genus Streptomyces; species Streptomyces thermoviolaceus. Next base: position 5,532,509 of record NZ_CP109280.1, read on the forward strand.
ACGTCGTCTACTTCCCGTACACCGCGCACACCTCCAGCTCACTGCTGCGCAGCTCCCTGGAGCTGCTCTGCCGGACCGGGACGCCGCAGATCCCTGCGGCGCAGCTCCCGGAACCACTTGACCAGGAAGGCCGCGCACAGCAGAAGGTGAGCCGGCAGCAGGGCGCAGTAGACGGAGAGGAAGGCCTGCTGGCGGCACAGAGCTAGGAAGGCCAGGCACAGCACGCCGTGATCGGCCGGCAGGAGCAGCACGGACCGCAGCAGGGGCGCCGGCCGGTCCGCGAGCCGCGCCGCCCCTGCCGGCGCCGGGACGGCCCAACGCCGCTTGAGCTGCTCCGCCAGGATCCCGCCGAAGAAGAGCACCACGGCGGACAGCGCGAACAGCAGCGGTACGAGCAGCAGGACCGGGCTCGGCAACGAGAAGAACCGGTGGAACGCCACCGCCACCACCAGGTGGACGGTGACCGTCTTGGCGCAGTCCAGCACATGGTCCAGCCACTCGCCGGACGGGCCGGCCGAGCGCTGCGCGCGGGCCAGCTGGCCGTCCGCGGAGTCCAGCGCGAACCCCATGAGCAGGGCCGCGCAGACGCACACCGCGAGCACCGGCCCGGGGCGCACCAGCGCCACGGCGGCCAGCGCGGAGAAGGTGAACAGCGCGCCGACCAGCGTGACCTGATGGGGTGTAGCACCGGCCCGCAGCGCCAGTGCCGCGAGGACCCGGCCGGCCGGACGGTTGACGAACAGGGTGTAGGCCGGCACTCCCCGGGCGGGTTTCTGCGCCGCCGCCAGGCGCCGGAGCGTCTCGCTGAAACCGGTCACGGGTCCTCCTTCAACCGGACAACTTCCACCGGACAGCAAACTGTGAAGAAAAGTGATCAATCGGTGGAAAGGAAGGAGATTATGGCAGAGCGGGGCGGGTCGGGGTGTCCCGTCGGCTGCGGCGGGCTGCCGCGTGGCGGCACCTCGGCCGTGGCCGGCTCCGCCCCGACCGCCGCGCCGCACGCCGCACCCACGGCACGAGTCCGGCCCACGACGCACGGCGCGCCCGGCAGCACGCGGCACCGGCCGGCCGTGACCCGCACCCTTCCGCACCACCCCGGGTCACTCGTGGGAGGGACCTCTCGGCCCCGGTGGGCCGGTGGCGGACCCACCGGCCCGCAAGCTCGCTGCTGTCCGCAGTCCCGCCGGAGGGAAACGGCCCGCCGGCGGGGACGACCGCGGCGCGGTGGTCACCGCCCGGGGCACGGGACGTCACGGACACGGCCCGGGACCCACCCTCCGTCTTCCCGCGGGTCCGCCGCGTCGCCGCGCAGCACGCGTCCTTCGAGCAGCCCCGTACCGCAGCCGGCCGTGTCGGTTCCGTCGGGCAGCACACGGCCGCGGCACGACAGGAAAGGCAGAACAGGATGTCACGCTCGGCGCACTCGGCGGCGCATCGGATCCGTCCGTGCACGGCCGCGCTCACCGCGGCCGCCGCCCTCACGGCCGTCGGCACCGCAGGCCCGTCCGCGACGGCCGACGGCACCCCCGCCGATCCTCGCTCGGGCGGCGCACCGGCCGCGATCCGCACGCTCACGGACGGCCTGACCACGCCCTGGGGCATCGCGTTCCTGCCCGGCCGCACCACGGCCCTGGTCACCGAACGCAACACCGGCGTGGTCTGGAAGGTCGGTCCGGACGGCAGCAAGCAGAAGGCCGGCACCGTGCCGAACGCGGTGTGGGACCAGCAGACGGAGGACAAGGGCGGCCTGCTCGGTGTCGCCGTGTCACCGACCTGGAACGGCACCAGCGACCAGGACGTGTTCTTCATGGAGACCACCCGGCAGGACAACCGCGTGGTCAAGATGCGCTTCGACGGCACCCGGCTCAGCGGCTACACGCCCGTCTTGACCGGCATCGTCCGGGACACCCAGCTCAATGGCGGCACCATCGCCTTCGGCCCCGACCGGTACCTGTACGTCGCCACCGGCGACGCCCGCAAAGGCACCCTCGCCCAGGACAAGAAGTCGCTCAACGGCAAGATCCTGCGCATCACCAAGAGCGGAGCCGCGGCCCCCGGCAACCCGTTCGGCAACCGGGTCTACAGCTACGGCCACCGCAATGTGCAAGGACTCGCCTGGGACAAGGCCGGACGGCTGTGGTCCACCGAGATCGGCGAGAACCGCTGGGACGAGCTCAACCTGATCAAGCCGGGCAAGAACTACGGCTGGCCCACCTGCGAGGGATCCTGCTCGGTCGCCGGCATGACCAATCCGAAGATGGTCTGGAAACCCGACGAGGGCGGCGTGCCCGCGCAGATCGCGGTCGTCGACGACGTCCTGTACGTCTCCACGCTCAAGGGCCGCCGGCTGTGGCGGCTGCCCCTCGACTCCACCGGCCAGGACGTCGCCACGCCGACCGCCCACTACAACGGCACCTACGGCCGCCTGCGGGCGCTGGTCAAGGTTCCCGGGTCCCGCACGCTCTGGCTGGGCACCAGCGACCGCGGCAAAGGGAAGGACCTCCTGCTGCAGGTGACCCTCACGTGATCCCGTGACAGACCCCTCCCGCACCGGGAGGTGACCACCCACCGTCGTCAGAAAGGAAGGCACGCACCATGACCGACGTCGTCGAACAACCCGAGCAGCCCGCCGGCACCGCCGGCGAGGAGGCCGCCCCGAGCGCGTGGCGGACACCGGGATACACGGTCGTCGACACCGCGCTCGAGGTCACCGCCTACTCCCTCAGCGTCCGCTAGCCCCGGCATGCTGCTGCGGGTACTCGGTACCGCGGCCGGCGGCGGCATCCCCCAGTGGAACTGCGCGTGCCCCGGGTGCTCCGGGGCGCGCGCCCACCCGGGGCGCCGCCGCCGGCACGCCTCGCTGGCCGTCCGCGCCGGCGAGGGCCGCTGGTACCTCGTCAACGCCACCCCCGACATCGGCGACCAGATCGAGGCCCACCCGGACCTGCACCCGGGCCCCGGAGCCCGGCAGACACCGGTCGCCGGCGTGGTCCTCACCGACGCCGAACTCGACCACACCCTGGGGTTGTGGCGGCTGCGCGAGGCGGACCGCCTGGAGATCGTCGCCACCGCCCCGGTGCGCGAGGCCGTCGAGGACCGTCTGCGACTCGGCGAGGTCCTCACCCCCTACACCACCGTGACCTGGCGGGAGCTGGACACCCGAAGGACCGTGGCGCTCGACTCGTCCGGATCCGGCGTGCGCATCGACGCCGTCCCCGTCTCCGGCAAACGCCCGCGTTACGCCGCCGGCGCACCCGGCCACGACGCCTGGGTCGTCGCGCTGCGCCTGCACGACCCGGACACCGGCCGCACCGCCCTGTACGCCCCGGCCGTCGCCGCCTGGCCGGACGCCCTGCACCGGGCCGCCGCCGAGGCCGACTGCGTCATCGTCGACGGCACCTTCTGGGACGACGAGGAACCCCGCCGCACCGGCATCTCCTCCCGCACCGCCACCGCCATGGGCCACCTTCCCATCGACGGCCCCCAGGGCACCGCCCGCATCCTCGCCACGCTGCCCGGCCGCTGCCTGTACACCCACCTGAACAACACCAACCCCCTCCTCGACCCCGCCGCGCCGGAGCACAAGGAACTCGCCCGGCTGGGCCTCGAGGTGGCCGACGACACCCTGGTGATCGAGCTGTGACCACGACCCTCGCCCCGCCGGCACCCCCCTGGACCCGCACCGAGTTCGCAACCCGCCTGCGCGCGGTGGCCCAGGAGCGCTACCACGACCGGCATCCGTTCAACCTGCGCATGCACCGAGGCGAACTCGGCCGGGAGGAGGTGCGCTGCTGGATCGCCAACCGCTTCCACTACCAGCGCCACATCCCCGTCAAGGACGCGCTGATCGTCGCCAAGCTGGACACCCCGCAGCTGCGGCGCATGTGGCTGCGGCGCATCGAGGACCACGACGGACGCCGGGAGGGCGAGGGCGGCATCGAACGCTGGCTGCGGCTCGGCGAGGCGGCCGGCCTCGACCGCGCCACCCTGCTGTCGGGCGAGACCGTGCTGCCGGGCGTGCGGATGGCCGTCGAGGGCTACGTCACCTTCTGCCGGCTGCGTTCACCGCTGGAGGCCGTCGCCGCCTCGCTCACCGAACTGACCGCCCCCGACCTGATGCTCCGGCGCATCGAGGCGTTCGAACGCCACTACACCTGGATCGCGCCCGACGGGCTCGCCTACTTCCGCGCCCGCGTCGACCAGGGCCGGCGCGACAGCACCGAAGCGCTGGACCTGGTCCTGCAGTGGGCCCGCACCCGCGAACAGCAGGAACAGGCCCTGGCCGCCCTGACCTTCAAGTGCGACGTGCTCTGGGCACTGCTCGACGCCGTGGAGCACCGCACCCGGCAGGACACCCCCGGTCCGCAGGACGGCCCGCGGGAGCGGGTGTGACCCCGCAGGCCGTGACCGACTGGCGTCCGGCGCTCGCCCCCGGGCTGAGGCTCCGTCACGACCCGGTGCGCGGCGAGGATCTGCTGGTCCTGCCGGAACGCGTGGTCGTCCTCGAGGGCAGCGGCGGCACGGTCGTCGGCCTGTGCGACGGCACCCGCACCGTCGAGGGCATCGTCGACGAACTGGCCGAGCGGTTCCCCGGAGCGCCGGTCGCCGCGACCGTCCCCGCCTTCCTCGACAGCCTCCGGCGGGAGGGCTGGCTGACATGACCGCTCCCTCCGCCTCCGCATCCTCGTCCTCCGCCTCCCTTCCCCCGCCTCCGTGGGCGCTGCTCGCCGAACTCACCCACGCCTGCCCCCTGCACTGCCCCTACTGCTCCAACCCGCTCGACCTCGCCCGCCGCTGTGGTGAGCTGACCACCGAGGAGTGGGCGGACGTGCTGCGGCAGGCCGGTGAGCTGGGCGTGGTGCACACCCACCTGTCCGGCGGCGAGCCGCTGCTGCGCCCGGATCTGGAGCGGATCGTGGCCGCCGCCGAGGACGCCGGCATCTACACCCAGCTGGTCACCAGCGGTACCGGGCTGGACGAGGCCCGGCTGGCCGCGCTCACCGAGGCCGGACTGCGCAGCGTCCAGCTGTCCGTCCAGCACGCCGACCCCCGAGCCGGCGACCGCATCGCCGGACGCGACGGCTCCTTCGCCGCGAAGGAACACGCGGCGCGGCTGGTCCGCCTGGCCGGACTGCCGCTCGGCCTGAACGTCGTGCTGCACCGCGGCAACCTCGACGCCGTGGACGCCCTCGTCGACCTCGCCGTGGACTGGGGCGCGGACCGCGTCGAACTGGCCAACACCCAGTACCACGGCTGGGGTCTGCTCAACCGGGCCGCTCTGCTGCCCACCCGCGACCAGCTGGCCCGCGCCCGGGAGACCGTGGAACGCCGCCGGGAGCAGCTCGCCGGCCGGATGGACCTGGTGTGGGTGGTCCCCGACTACTTCGACGGCGTGGCCAAGCCCTGCATGGGCGGCTGGGGAGCGGTCTCGCTCACCGTCGCCCCGGACGGCACCGTCCTGCCGTGCCCGGCCGCCGCCTCGATCCCCGGCCTGGACCCGCCCTGCGTCCGCGACCGGTCGCTGGCCTGGATCTGGCGGCACTCCCCGGCCTTCAACCGTTTCCGCGGCACCGACTGGATGACCGGCCCGTGCCGCAGCTGTCCCCGCCGCGAGGAGGACTTCGGCGGCTGCCGCTGCCAGGCCTTCGCCCTCACCGGCGACGCCGCCCGCACCGACCCGGCGTGCGCGCTCTCCCCGGACCACCACCTGGTGCGCGAGCAGACCGAGGCGGACCGGCCCGCCCCGCCGCCGTACGTCCACCGCCGGCCCGGCGCGGCCCCGCTGCCCGCACCGGCCCGCCCCGCCGTCACGGAGGACGCCTGACCCTGCGGTGCCCCGTGACGTCCTGCCCGCCCGCAGGAACGGCCGTGGCCGTGGCCGGGCGGGTGCCCTCGTCGGTGAGGGCGACCGGCGGTCCGGTGCGCGCCGAGCGGTCGGCCGCGACGCCGGTCAGGACCGTAGAAGCGGCGGTCGGTCCGGGCGAAGAGCCGTACCGGGTGACCGGCCCCGCGGCACGGACGCCGGTGCCGTGCTCGTCAGCGGGCCCGCCCTGGTGCGCGACGCCCGGATCACCGGCACCACCGTCCATCTCACCGGCGACACCACCGCCGCGAGCGCGCTGACGGTGTGGTCGCCGTCCCGGATCCGCACGGTCCGGTGGAACGGACGGCGTGTCCCCGTCTCCGCCACCGCCCTCGGCGGCCTCACCGCCCGCAGCCGGTTGGCCGGCCCGCCCGCCGTGTCCCTGCCCGAGCCCACCGGCTGGCGTCACGCCCCCGAGAGCCCCGAGACCGACCCGGACTTCGACGACCGTGACTGGCGGGTCCGCGACCTGACCACCAGTCACAGCGCCATCGAGGTGCCCGCCGGCCAGCCCGCCGTGCTGTTCGCCGACGACTACGGCGTCCGCTACGGCGACGTCTGGTACCGGGCGACCGTCACCGACGCCGGTGACGCGGAGACACTTTCCCTGACCTACCAGGCCGACACGCTCGGTTAGCTGATGGCGTGGTGGGACGGCCGGCCGCTGGGCCCCCACCGGCTGCCCGTGCCCACCGCGGACCAGGCGGCCTGGAGCACCTGGTCGGACACGGCCATTTTCACCGTGCCCGCCGAGCTGCGCGGACCCGGCCCGCACACGGTCGCCGTGCTGGTGCGCCGCATGGCCCACGAGGAGGACGGCGGCGCGAGCGACGCTTTCAAGTCGGCGCGCGGCCCGACCGCCGTCACGCTCGACGGCACCCCGCCGACCTGGCGCATCCAGGGTGCGGCCGGCGCCGACCCGGTGCGCGGGCCGCTCGACACCGGCGGCCTGTACGGCGAACGCCACGGCTGGCGCCTGCCCGGCTACCCCGACCGGTCGTGGCAGCCGGTGACCCTGCCGCCCACCGACACCCGGCAGGGCGTGGCCCGCTACCGCACCGAGTTCCGGCTGTCCGTCGACCCCGGCACCGACGCCTCGCTCGACCTGACCTTCACCGACGATCCGTCCCGTCCCTACCGGGTGCAGATCTTCCTCAACGGCTGGAAACCCGGCCAGTACGTCGACGACGTCGGCCCCCAGCACACCTTCGTCCTGTTCGTCCTGCCCAACGGCAGTTCCGACCCCATGCGGCGGCAACACCCGGGCCCTCGCCGTCCTGTCCGACGGCACCGTGCCCGCGGGCCCGCCGCAGCCCACGCTCACCGTGCTGGGTCCCGCCTCCGGCGGCGTCCCGGTCGAAAAGGTTCCCTCACCGGCGTACCGCCGCCGAGCACGTCCCGCCGCCCGCCGGACACGGAGGGTCACGGTCCCGGCCGGGATCCCGGCCACCTCGGGGGCCGCGGCCGACTGCTCATGACAGTCGCAAATAGTTGCGCAACGCAAGGACATGGTAGCCTGGGTATATGCCCACTGCATCGTCGCCCCCCGGCCCCGTCTCCGCCGAAGTGGCCGAGATCGAGCGTGCCCTGACCCGCATCACCTACCTCAGCACGCGGGCCCGGCAGCACGACAGACTCATGGGCATCGCCGGGGTGCCGCTGGACCGTGCCGCGGTCGCACTGCTGCGCCAGATCGCCGACTGCACCCCGCAGCGGCCCAGCGAGCTGGCGCAGCGCCTGGGGGTGGAGGCCTCGCACGTGACCCGCACGGTGCAGCAGCTGGAGCGGTCCGGCTACGTCAGCCGTGTCCCCGACCCCGACGACCGCCGCGCCCAGCGGATCCGGCTCACCGGGCAGGGACGCGACGCCATCGCCCGCATCCGCGAGGCCGGAGCCCGCGGTATGGAGGCCGCCCTGTCCGGCTGGTCCGCGGAGGAACTGCGTCAGCTCGCCACCCTGTTCCACCGCATGGTCGACGACTTCCTGGCGTACGCGCAGGACGCGGACACCGAGCAGCGCACCGAGGGCACCGCGACCGCGACGTCCCGCACCGCGTGACCGGAGCACCCCCTCGGGTGCGGTAGTGTGGAGGCGCGCGATCACGCGGGCCACCGCGGGAGCGCATCGGGACGTGGCGCAGCTTGGTAGCGCACTTGACTGGGGGTCAAGGGGTCGCAGGTTCAAATCCTGTCGTCCCGACTCGTGAGAGTTCGTCAGCCCGAGGGGCCGTATCCGGAACCGTCCGGTACGGCCCCTCGGGCGTTTCCGCCTTCTGTCAGCCGAGCCGGACGGTGATCCGCTGGGTGACACCGGCCGCCCGGGACAGGCCGGCGAAGATCAGCCGCAGGGCCGCACCGGTGGACGCGGCGACCACCGTGCCGGGCCGGGAGACGATGCCGCGGACCGGGCGGTGCCAGGTCACGGTGAGATCCGTCCGGGTCCGCGTCGGGTCGCCGACACAGACGACGGCGGTGCCGTCCCGGCGCTCGCGGACCAGCACGCAGGCCGGCCCGTCGGCGGTCAGCCGGCCGCAACGCCCCGCGGCGAAGAAGACCGCGGCGGTCAGGCCGAGATGCGGCACCCGGATGCCGTGGACGTCCCGCGCGGCGACGTACCGCAGCCGGTGCCGCAGCGTCGCCGCCCACGCCGCGGTACGGCGGGCCGAGGCGCCGGGCAGCAGCACATAGGCGTAGCCCTCGTCCACCGGCGCGGTGCCGTGGTCGAACCACAGCGTGAGGAACCGGCTGGAGAAGCGGGTCGGGGACCCGGTCGCGGTGTTGATGTCGTGCCAGGCGCCGGTGCGCTCCTCGCGCCGTGCGCGCAGCGTGGCGCTGCCGGGGAAGGCGGGGAAGACGTAGCCGCCGTGACCGGCGAGGTGCGCCCACCGGGCACCGCTGAGCGTGGCGGACCAGGGCGGAGCGGACGGCTGGGCGCGGCCGTCCACGGTGAAGGTGTTCGTCCCCTCCGCGCCCAGGTGCCGGTTCTCCACGACGGTCTCGATCGCGGTGCCGTCGCGGGCGGTCACCGCCGAGCCCAGGCAGACGACCGCATCGTCCAGCAGGAACCAGGACTTGTGGGCCTCGAGGGTCGACGACAGACCCTTGAGGTGCTGGCCGAGCACCGTGAAGGTGCCGTCGCCCGTCCCGCCCGCGAAGTCGGTGTCCGGACGTGCCGCGCCCCAGGGGCCGCCCTCGCCGTCGGCCAGCCGCTTCGCCGACACGGTCGTGCCGGGCAGCCGATACGGGTCGACGGTGGGCCAGAACCGGTCCGAGTACTGCTCGTCGGCGAAGTCCCGGCCCCACCAGTAGAGCATGCCCGCACCGGTGTGCCAGCCGTGGAGGTTCTCGCCGTTGCCGTGCTCGTAGTACGCGATGCGCCGGGAGCACATCGACACCGACGCCACCCAGCCGGGGCGGCGGTGCACCGCACGGTCCATCGCGGGAAACACACGGCTGTCGCACGGCTGCTCGGCCGCGGTGACCCGGCCGTCGTCCAGCACCTCGTGCAGCAGCGCCAGGTGAGCCACCGACAACCGCTGGTCCGTGACCGGTGAGCGGGAGGGGGTGGCCCGGCGGATCCAGCCCTTCACCAGGGACCGCCAGCGGCGGTTCGCCTCCGCGTCGGCACTGCGCCCGAGTGCGACGATCGCGGCCATGAGCACATGCCCGCGGGTGTGGTCGTCCGTCTGCCCCAGTGGACTTCCGGGCACCTGGCCGCGCGCGACGGCGCGGCCCGACACCCCGTCCATGCACAGACCGTTGTGCAGAAAAGGCGCGAACGCCGCCTCGACCGCGTGGAAGACGTTCGCCCGGTTCGGGTCGGTGATCTGCCACGGGGAGTCGGCGAGCAGCGCGAACAGCTTGGCCAGACCGTCCAGCAGCACGGCGCCGTAGGTGCCGGTGTAGGGCACATACGTGTGCTGGACGATCGAGCCGTCGGCGTACAGGCCGTCGCCTTCGGTGACATACGGCAGGACGGGTGCGACGGCGCGCGCCGCCAGCGCGACCTTGTCGTCCCGCTTCTCGAGCACCCCGCGCACCGCCAGGACGCGGCACAGATCCACACGGTTGGCGCCGGTGGAGGTGCCGGTGTACCGCGCGACGGCCGTGTCCGGCACGAACGTGTCCACGGCCCGGCACCAGGCGGCGATCCGGTCCGCCGTGAGCCGGTCGTACAGCAGCACGGCCGTGTCCAGCAGCGCCTGCGGGCTGCCGATCTGCCAGTCGTACCAGTTGCCGAAGGGCGCCTGGTGCTCGTGGTAGACCCGGGCGTACAGATGGTCCAGGCCCGCGATCACCGCGTCCGCGAGAGCGTCGTCGCCGGTGACACCGGTGCCCGGCTGCGCGAACGCCTCGGCCATCGTGTACAGCCGACGGAAACTCGTCCGGATCGCGGCCGAGGCGGCGGAGGCGTCGCTCTCGGAACCGGGGACGGGGGCGGCCCAGACGGCGTCGGGCCACAACGAGGTGCCGGTGGGCGCCATCCGGGCGGCATGACGTGCGGCCGTGGCCCCCAGGCCGGCGAGCTTGGCCCGGAAGGGCTCGGCGGTGGGACGGAACCCCTCGCCGAGCAGCAGGGTGCGCCACCGGGCGCGCACGGTGGCGAACACGTCGTCGGCGCCACCGCCGGTCGCCTTGACACCCCGGCCCCCGGGGGCCGCGCCCGCCGGGGCGCCGATCGGTCCGAGCGACAGTGCGGCACCGCCGGACGCCAGCAGAAGTCCGCGGCGCGAACAGGACATCGGCATGGTCTCTCCGCCCCGGTGCGGGTGGACAGGCGGACGGCACCGGGTCGTGCCGAGTATCGGACACCGCGCCATGTGGGCGGGACGCGGCACGCGGGACGGCCGTCGGACCGTGCGGGGCACACCCGCCGGGACGCCGCCGTCCGCAGACCGAGACCTCCCCTTGACTGCGTCATCCGGCGGATCGACACTCCATGGAGGAATCCTAGTGAACGGGTAGGGAAACATGAGGAGTCGTGAGCAGAGGGCCGGCCGGGCCGGCCGTGCGCCGCGTTTCTCGCTCCTGCTGACCTGCCGTCGCCACATCGACCTGCTGCGTGTGTGCAGTGCGCTGAGCTGCGTCGCAGTGCGCTGAGCCCCGTCCTGCGGGCCCTGTCGTCCTCGCGCCCGCTCGCTGTCTGACAGGGCCTCGCCTCGGCCGAGCCGCGCCCCGGCAGCGTCGCCGGCCGCAGCGGCTGAGACACCCTCCACCGTCTGACCCGCACGCCTGTCCCGCGCGTGCCGTACCCGGGGAGACCCATGTCCGTCACACCGCCGGCCGTCCACCGCTTCACCGAGCCCACCCCGGTCTTCCGGGGCCGCATCAAAGACGATCCGCGCAGCGGCCACTGGGTCGTGCCGCGCCGCTACCGCCTGCACGTGTCCACCGCCTGTCCGCAGGGCCTGCGGGTCGCCGTCACGCACAGCCTGCTCGGCGTCGGCGACACCTGCCCGCTCATCAAGCTGCCCGCCGTGCCCGACTGTGCGGACGGCGGGCACGCCGCACTGCGGCCGCTGTACGAGGCCGGCGCCCACCACTACCCGGGACCGGCCCTCGCGCCGGTGCTCGCCGACGACTGGTCCGGCCGGATCGTCAGCAACCACGCCCCCGACATCCTGCGCGACCTCGACCGGTGTTTCGGCGACGGCCGGGCACCGCTGTACCCGTGCGGCGCCGAGGCGGACATCGAGGCCGTCGAGCGGCTGTGCACCCACGACATCGACGAGGCCGCCCAGCGTGCCGGACAGGCCGACAGCGGCCCCGCCGAGCGCGCCGCGGCCCTGCGACTGCTGCTGTGCGCGCTGGACGAACTGGAACGACGCCTGGACGGCCAGGACTTCCTGACCGGTGATCAGCTCACCGCCGCGGACGTCACCGCCTGGGCCACTCTGGTGCAGCTCGACACCGTGCACCGCCACCACCTCGACGCCGACGCCGTGCACCGCATCGCCGACCACCCCGCGCTGTGGGCGCACGCCCGCCGGCTGACCACCCTCCCGTCCTTCGGCACCCACCTCGACCTGGACGGCATCGCCCGCCGGCACCGCGCGGCCTGTCGCGGCCTGGAGGCGGCCGGCGCCGCCGTGCAGATCCTCGACTGGGCCGCCCACGCCCGCGGCGCCCGCGACAGCCGACGTGCCTGAGGGGTCCACCAGGTGGACCCGGCGTTGACTTTCCCGCGCACACCTGACTTACTTACGGCCCAGAAAGGTCGGCGGGGCACCCGTGCCCCGCACCGGGCCTCACACCCGGACACCGCTGCGGGCGCACGCAGGTCCGCAGGGGACACAAGGCCTCTCCCACGACAGGTGACGGACATGGACGCAGCTTCCCGGACGGCCGCCGGGCGCACCCCGGGCCGTGTCGCGCCGTCCCCACGTCTGCTCGTGGCCGACCGCGCCGTCGACCTGCTCCGCGTCAGCAGCGCACTGTGTACCGCGCCGGGCCGTGCCCGCCGCCTGGGCTGACATCCGTTCCGCAGCCCTTTTGCGCCACGTCCCCGCCGCGCCGCGCCGCCGCGGCGTGCGGCTCTCCGCCCACCCCTGACCTCCGCGCCGCACCGCGCGCCCGTTCCCGTGCACGGCCCCGGCCGCCGCCACGGGACGGCACGCGTGCGCGGCATCCGTGCCCGGTCGGGGGTGTCCGACCCCGCCGGAGCCCTTCCATGAGCGAAACCCCCGGCGCCGCCGTGCCCCTCGCCGAGGCACAACCGGCCGCCGCATCGTCCGCCCCGCCCCTCGCCGTCCGGCGCGTGCTGCCCCAGCGCCACCTCGGCCGGTGGATCGCCACCGCGGTGGTGCTGGTGCTGCTCGCCCAGTTCGTGCACGGGCTGGCCACCAACCCCTTCTACCAGTGGGACCGGTTCGGCTACTGGTTCCTGCGCCCGGTCGTCCTCGACGGCCTGGTCGTCACCCTGGAGGTCACCGCGCTCAGCGCCGTGCTGGGCCTGCTCGGCGGCATCGTGATCGCCCTGGCCCGGCTGTCCGCGAGCCCCGTGCTGCGGGCCGTGGGCTGGACCTATGTGTGGGTCCTGCGGTCCGTCCCGCTGATCGTGGTGCTGATCTTCCTGTACAACTTCTCCGCCCTGTACCGGACGCTCAGCATCGGTGTCCCGTTCGGGCCGGCCTTCTTCCGCTTCGACGAATCACGGCTGGCCACCGACATGGTCGTCGCCGTCGTCGGCCTCAGTCTCAACGAGGCGGCCTACGCCGCCGAGGTCGTCCGCGGCGGCATCCTCTCCGTCGACCAGGGCCAGTACGAGGCGGCCGCCGCCCTCGGCCTGTCCCGGTACCGCCGGTTCACCCGGATCGTCTTCCCGCAGGCCCTGCGCACCATCGTGCCGAACTACGTCAACCAGCTCATCGGCCTGATCAAGAGCACGTCCCTGGTCTTCTACGTGTCCCTGCTCGACCTGTTCGGCGCGGCGCAGACCATGGGCTCCACCTACCCCGGCGACATCGTGCCGCTGCTGCTGGTGGTCACCGTCTGGTACCTGATCCTGACCAGCGCCGTCTCCGCCGTCCAGTACCACGTCGAACGGCACCACGCCCGCGGCGCACAGCACGCCCTGCCGCCGACACCGCTGCAACGGCTGCGGGCCGCGCTCACCGGCCTGCGGGCCCGTGTCCGCCGCGAGGCCGCCGCATGACCGGCAGCCCGCCGCACCGCCCCCTGCCGGACGGCACGCACCCCGCACCGTCCGCCCCCGCACCTCTTCCGTCGCCGCACCACCGACCCCGAGGACGAACCATGCCCACCCGCCGCCCCCACCGCCGGAATCTGCGCGCCCTGACCGCGGCCACGGCCGCCGCCTGCCTCGCCGCGCTGCTCACCGCGTGCGGAGGCGACAGCGACGCCGCCACCACGGCCGGTGACGCCGGGGCACCCGGCACCGTCACCGTGGGACGCCTGTCCGACGGGGCCGCCCGGCAGACCACGCTCACCGTGCCCGAGGTGAAGGAACTGCACGACGACCTGCCCGAAGCCGTACGGAAGAAAGGCACGCTCGTCATCGCCGTCGGCGCGCTGCCGTCCGGTTTCCCGCCGCTGGCGTACGTCGGCGCCGACCAGAAGACCCTGACCGGGGCCGAACCCGACCTCGGCCGCCTGGTCGCCGCCGTCCTCGGACTCGAAGCCGAACTGCGCAACTTCACCTGGGAGAACATGTTCGTCGCGCTCGACAGCGGCAAGGCCGACGTGGCCTTCTCCAACGTCACCGACACCGAGGAACGCAAGCGGAAGTACGACTTCGCCTCCTACCGGAAGGACGACCTCGCCTTCGAGGTACCGAAGAACAGCACCTGGACCTTCCGCGGCGACTACCACGCCCTGGCCGGCAAGACCGTCGCCGTCGGCTCCGGCACCAACCAGGAGCGGATCCTGCTCCAGTGGAAGGCCGAGCTGGCCGAGGAGGGCAAGAAGCTCACCGTCAAGTACTTCCAGGACTCCAACAGCACCTACCTCGCCCTGGCCGGCGGGAAGATCGACGCCTATCTCGGCCCGAACCCCGCCATCTCCTACCACGTCCGGCAGACCGCCGGCACACCCCGCGCGACCCGCACCGCGGGCACGTTCTCCGGCGCCGGCGAGACCCTTCAGGGGCTGATCGCGGCCGCCACGAAGAAGGGCAGCGGCCTGGCCGAGCCCATCGCCGCCGCCATCGACCACCTCATCGAGAACGGGCAGTACGCGCAGTGGCTCGCCGCCTGGAACCTCTCCGACGAGGCCGTCACCACGTCCCGGGTGAACCCGCCGGGACTGCCCCTGGACAACACCTGAGCATCACAGCGGAGTTCATGCCGGCCGCCGGAGACCGGCGCCGGCCGACCGCACACCACCGACCACCGCACACCACCGCAGACGACCGAAGGAAGGCACCCGCCGTGTCCTCGACCGACTCCCACCTGCATCTCGCCGCGGCCCTGGACGGCACCGGATGGCACCCGGCCTCCTGGCGCGAACCGGTGTCCCGGCCCCGTGAGCTGTTCACCGCCGGCTACTGGGCCGACCTGGTCGCCGAGGCCGAACGCGGCCTGCTCGACTTCGTCACCATCGAGGACGGCCTCGGCCCGCAGTCCACCCACCGCTTCGAGCCCGACGACCGCACCGACCAGGTCCGCGGCCGGCTCGACGCCGTTCTGATCGCCTCCCGGGTCGCCCCGCTGACCCGGCACATCGGCCTCGTCCCGACCGTGGTGGCCACCCACACCGAGCCGTTCCACATCTCCAAGGCGATCGCCACCCTCGACTACGTCAGCACCGGACGCGCCGGGCTGCGGGTGCAGATCTCCGCACGGCCGGACGAGGCCGCCCACTTCGGCCGGCGCACCGTCCCCCGGATCGACACCTGGGACAGCCCGGCCGCCCAGGAGACCCTCACCGACCTGTTCGACGAGGCCGCCGACCACGTCGAGGTGGTGCGCAGGCTCTGGGACAGCTGGGAGGACGACGCCGAGATCCGCGACGTCGCCACCGGCCGGTTCATCGACCGCGACAAGCTGCACTACATCGACTTCCAGGGCCGGTTCTTCAGCGTCAAGGGCCCCTCCATCACCCCGCGCCCGCCCCAGGGCCAGCCGCCGGTCACCGCCCTCGCCCACGGCACCGTCCCCTACCGGCTCGTGGCCCGCCAGGCCGACATCGGCTACGTCACCCCGCACGACGCCGCCCAGGCCCGCGCCATTGTCGCCGAGATCCGCGCCGAACAGCAGGCGGCCGGGCGGGCCGGCGAACCCCTGCACGTCTTCGCCGACCTCGTCGTCTTCCTCGACGACAGCCGGGCGCAGGCCGAGGCACGCCGCGACCGGCTCGACACGCTCGCCGGCCAGACGTACACCAGCGACGCCCGTATCGTCACCGGCACCGCCGCACACCTGGCCGACGTGATCGAGGAGCTGGCGGGCGAGGGAATCACCGGCTTCCGGCTGCGCCCCGCCGTCGTCGGCCACGACCTGCCCCGCATCGGCCGCGACCTGGTGCCCGAACTGCAGCGCCGCGGCCGCTTCCGCGACACCTACGACGCCTCCACCCTGCGCGGCCTGCTCGGTCTCGCCCGCCCCGCCAACCGCTACGCGCAGGCCGTCGCCTGACCGCCCGAGCACCTTCCACCGCCACGGGAGACCGCACCATGAGCGCACCGCTGAAGCAGATCCACCTCGCCGCCCACTTCCCCGGCGTCAACAACACCACCGTGTGGAGCGACCCCGCCGCCGGCAGCCACATCGAGTTCTCCTCCTTCGTCCACTTCGCGCGCACCGCCGAACGCGCCAAGTTCGACTTCCTGTTCCTGGCCGAGGGACTGCGCCTGCGCGAACAGGGCGGAAAGATCTACGACCTGGACGTGGTGGGCCGCCCCGACACCTTCACCGTCCTCGCCGCGCTCGCCGCCGTCACCGACCGGCTCGGCCTGACCGGCACCATCAACTCCACCTTCAACGAGCCCTACGAGGTGGCCCGCCAGTTCGCCACCCTCGACCATCTCTCCGGCGGCCGCTCCGCCTGGAACGTCGTCACCTCCTGGGACGCCTTCACCGGTGAGAACTTCCGC
Organism: Streptomyces thermoviolaceus; assembly: GCF_045209695.1. Taxonomy (NCBI): domain Bacteria; kingdom Bacillati; phylum Actinomycetota; class Actinomycetes; order Kitasatosporales; family Streptomycetaceae; genus Streptomyces; species Streptomyces thermoviolaceus. The sequence goes on from NZ_CP109280.1 coordinate 5,548,923, forward strand.
CGCGGCGGCTTCCTGCCGCAACAGGAGCGGTACTCGCGCGCCAAGGAGTTCCTCGCCACCGCGAACGAACTGTTCGACTCCTGGCACGGGGACGAGATCGTCGCCGACCAGGCGACCGGCACCTTCCTCCGCGATGCCCGCGCCGGCGCCTTCGTGCACCGCGGCAAGCACTTCGACATCCACGGCCGGTTCAACGTGCCGCGCTCCCCGCAGGGCCGCCCGGTGATCTTCCAGGCCGGCGACTCCGACGAAGGACGGGAGTTCGCCGCCTCCAGCGCCGACGCCATCTTCAGCCGGCACGCCACCCTGCGCGAGGGCCAGGCCTTCTACAAGGACGTGAAGTCCCGCCTCGCCGCCTACGGCCGCCGCCCCGACCAGCTGCTCATCCTGCCCGCCGCGACCTTCGTGCTCGGCGACACCGACGCCGAGGCCGAGGAGATCGCCCGCGAGGTGCGGCGCAAGCAGGTCAGCGGCGCCACCGCCATCAAGCACCTGGAGCTCGTCTGGAACCGCGACCTGTCCGCCTACGACCCGGACGGGCCGCTGCCCGACGTCGACCCGGTCGTCGGCGAGGACCACATCGCCAAGGGACGTGCCCAGGTCCGCATGTACCGGGACCCCGTCGCCGTCGCCCGTGAGTGGCGGCAACTGGCCGAGGCCAACAACTGGTCCATCCGCGACCTGGTGATCAACACCGGCAACCGGCAGACCTTCGTCGGCTCCCCCGAGACCGTCGCCCGCACCATCGACGAGTTCGTGCAGGCCGACGCCGCCGACGGCTTCATCCTGGTCCCGCACATCACCCCCGGCGGCCTCGACCCCTTCGCCGACAAGGTCGTGCCGCTGCTGCAGGAACGGGGCGTCTTCCGCGCCGAGTACGAGGGCACCACCCTGCGCGACCACCTCGGCCTCGCCCACCCCGACGAGGCGCGCACCGAGCGGGCGGCGTCATGAGGTTTCTCGCCGTCACTCTCATCGCGAACCGGCCCGACCCGGTCACCGGCGTCCTCGCGTCCCCCCAGGAGCGCTTCCGGGAAGTGCTCCGCAGCGCACAGCTCGCCGAGGAACTGGGCTTCGACGGTTTCGGCGTGGGGGAGCGGCACGAGTGGCCGTTCCTGTCCTCCGCGCCGACGGTGGTGCTCAGCCACATCGCCGCCCTGACCCGGCGCATCCGGCTGTTCACCGCGGTGACCACCCTGAGCCTGCTCGACCCGGTGCGCGCCTACGAGGACTACGCCACCGTGGACCATCTCTCCGGCGGACGGCTGGAGATGATCATCGGCAAGGGCAACGGCACGGCCCAGCGCGAGCTGTTCCACGTCACTCCCGAGGACCAGTGGGACCGCAACGCCGAGAGCTACGAGGTCTTCCGGCGGCTGTGGCGGGAGCCGAAGGTGACCGCCGACACCCGGTTCCGGCCACCGCTGAAGGACGCCGAGGTGTGGCCGCGGCCCTACCAGCAGCCCGTGCGGGTCTGGCACGGCAGCGCCACCAGCAGGCGGAGCGTGGACCTCGCCGCCCGCTGGGGCGACCCGCTGTTCTCCGCCAACGTCACCCACCCCGCCGAGCCGTACGCCGAGCTGATCCGGTACTACCGCGAACGCTGGGAGCACCACGGGCACGACCCGGCGCGCATCGCCGTGGGCGCCGGGTCGGCCGGCCTGTGCGTGGCCCGCACCTCGCAGGAGGCGCTGGCCGCCTACCGGCCCTTGTTCGAGAGCAACCTCGCCCATCAGAAGCAGGCGGGGCTGCCCGTCGTCTTCGAGACGCTGGAGGACTTCGTGGAGCGCAGCTCGGCCCTCGTCGGCAGTCCCCAGCAGGTCGTCGACAAGGTGCACCGTTACCACGAGCAGTTCGGGCACACCGTGCTGCACGTCACCGCGGACTCCTTCGGGCTCGGCCCCGCACGGCACCGGCAGTCGCTGGAGCTGTTCCAGGGCGAGGTGGCGCCGGTGCTGCGCAGGGAGATACCCGACCCGCCCTTCGCCTGGGCGCCCGTGCTGCCGCCGGCCGAGCCCACCGCCTGAGTCCGCCGGTCGGAGCAGCCGCCGGAGGCCACCGGACGCCGACCGGCTGCCCCTCACCACGATCACGCACGGCCACGCCGAGCGGGCGCGCTCCGGCCGGCTGTTGACCGGGAAACGGCAGCGCCGCCACTGAGCACCGCACGGTGCGGCCGACCGGCCCGGCACCCCGAGGGGGCCGTCGCCCTCCCCCGAGAGGCGGCGGCCCCCGTCAGGTCCCCCGGTGCCGGACCGCGGCCGGCGTGCGCACCGGCAGCCCGCAGTGGCGGCTGCGACAGCAGCTTGTCACCGGCCCGTCCCCGGCGCCTGAGCCGAGGGCTGCTCAAGTCGGGCTGTATCAGAACTGAGTAGCCGGGGTCTGTCTGGTGTGACGACCTACGACCACCGTGATGCACACCCCCTCGACGAGCCCTGGCCGTTCACCGGGCGGGCGGACGAACTCGACCTGATCCGACGGTCGGTGGCCGCCGGCCGGCCCGGCCTGGTGGTGACCGGACCGGCCGGCCGCGGCAAGACCAGGCTGGTGCTGGAGGCCGTCCGCGGCATGGACTGGTCCCGCGTCACCGGTGCGCCCGCGGCCCGCCGGATCCCGTTCGCGGCCTTCGCGCACCTGCTGCCCGGGCCGGTCACCCTGCCCCGCGCGTTGCGGCTGCTGTCCGGGACACGGCTGCTGCTGGTCGACGACGCCCATCTGCTCGACGACGCCTCGGCCGCGCTGGTGCACCAGCTCGCCGTGCACGGCCGCACCCGGCTGCTGGTCGTCGCCGCCGACGACACCGAGGTGCCCGAGGCGATCGAGCGGCTGTGGACGGGCGAGCTGCTGCCCCGCCTCGCCCTGCGCCCGCTGCCCGCGCAGGACACCGGCCGGCTGGTGGAGACCTGGGCCGGAGGCGACGTCGAGCCGTTCACCGTCAACCGGCTGCACCGGCTGTGCCAGGGCGATCTGCGGCTGCTGCGCGACCTGCTCGGCGCGCTGACCCGGCGCGGGCTGCTCGCCCGGGACGAGGACACCGGCGCCCGGTCCTGGCGGGGGCCGCTGCCGCTGACCGACGCCGTCCGCGACCGGGCCGCCCGAGTCCTGGACGGGGCCCGCGCCGAGGAGCGGGAGGTACTCGAACGCCTCGCCTTCGCCGACCCGCTGCCGCTCGACGCGCACGATGCCGACCTCCGGATCCTGGAGGACCTGGAGGCCGAGGGCCTGGTGAGGGCCGACGAGCACGGCACGGTCCGGCTCGCCCACCCGCTGCACGGACCGGCGCTGCGGGCCGCCGCCGGCGTGCTGCGGGCCCGGCGCCTCGGCCGCGACCCGCGGCGGCACGAGCACGCCCTGCACGCCGAACGGGCCGCGCTGGCCGACGCGATCGACCGCGGTGACGTGCGCGACGTGTCCGCACCGGTGGGGGAGTGGCTGGTGGAGCACGGGGTGCCGGTCCCCGCCGGGTACGCGGCCGTGCGGGCCCGGCTGTGCCGGCTGCGGGGCGAGGTGCGGCAGGCCGTCGCCTGGGCCCGCGAGGGACTGCGGACGGCACCGGACGACCCCGGGTGCGGCACGGAACTCGTCCTGGCGTCCGCCCAGTGCGGCGAGACGGTGCCGGCGGACGACACGGCGGCGTCCGGGGCACGGGCCGCGACCTGGCGGGCCGCGGCCTCGGGCGACGTGGCGGGCGCCCTGCGGTGCGTGGACGACACCGACCCGGCCTCCCTCTACGACGCCGTCCGCCTCGGCGCCCCCGAGCGCGCCGCCGGGCACCTGCACGGCCACGGCCCGTTCGGCCGGCACGCCGAGGCCCTGGCCCGCGGCGACGGCGCCGCGGTGGACAGGGCGGCCGAGGAACTCCAGCGGCGCGGGATGCTGCTGTTCGCGGCCGAGGCGCACGCCCAGGCCGCACGCCTCCACCGCAACCCCGCCGCCGCCCGCCGCTCGCGGATGCGCGCCCTCGACCTCGCCCGCCGCTGCCCCGGCGCCCGCACCCCGGCGCTCGCCTCTCTGGTGCTCGGTGAACTCACCGGCCGACAGCGCCAGATCGTCGCCCTGGCGGCGGCCGGGCTGAGCAACCGGCAGATCGCCGAACGCCTCACCCTGTCCGTGCGCACCGTCGGCAACCATCTGCACAGCGCCTACACCCGGCTCGGCTCCGGCGACCGGGCGGCACTGCCCGAGCTGCTCGCCCGCTCCGCCTGAGCGTCGGCCCGCCCGGCCCCGGCCCGGCACACCGGTGCACGGGCCGGGGACGCGCTCAGGCCGCCCCGAACGCCGTGAACGCCCACCCCGTGGCCTGATGGGTGGCGTCATCCGGCAGGGCGGCCCGCGCGTCGCGCAGCGCCTCGGCCAGAGACAGTCCCGCGCCCAGCCCCTTGTGCAGGGCGAGCATCAGCGGCACCACCGCCTCGTCGTTGACCGGCGCACTGCAGGCCACCACCCCGGCGGTGCCCAGCGGCAGCAGCGCGGTGACCAGGCCGAGCAGCTCGTCCGCGCCGACCGAGGCGAACCGGGCGGTGTCGCAGCAGGACAGGACGATCCGGTACGGGCTGCGGGTCAGACGCTCGAAGTCGTGCACGATCAGCGGCCCGTCCGCCATGGTCAGCGAGGAGAACAGCGGGCTGTCGGCACGGAAGGCACCGTGCGCCGCGATGTGCGCCAGCTCCGCCCCGTCCAGCTCCCGCAGCACCCGGGCGACATGGGCGGTGTCCTTCTCCAGCACGACCGGCGCCCCGTGCCGGCCGGCCAGCTCGGGCACCTCGGCCCCGCCGGTCGCCAGGCCGGGGCCGCGCACCAGCACGGTGCGGCCGCCCGGCGGCGGCTCGGTCTCCCGGGCCCGCAGCCAGCTGCTCGCCGACGGCGACACGCTCACCACCCGCTCCCGCAGCGACGGCAGCAGCGCCCACGGCACCCGGTGCAGCGAGCCCGGCGGCACCACCACGACCGGACCCGTGCCCAGGTGCCGGACGGCCGGGCCGAGCAGCAGCTCCTCCAGCCGGCGGCCGGCCGCCTCCACCAGCGGCAGCCGGGCCTGCGCACCCGGGTGCGCCAGCCGCCGCAGCCCCGCCTGCACATGCTCGGCCTCCGCCACCGCCCGGTCCAGCCGGCCGGCCGTGAAGCGCCGCACCCGGCCCTGCCCGCACAGCAGCACATGCACCTGCCCGTCCACCACGGCCAGTTCGACCAGCCGGGTCTCACCGAGCCGCCGCAGCAGCCGCCCGGCGTCGAACCGGTCGCCGCCGCCCGGTGCCTCCCCGCGCAGATGCAGGGTGCGGGAGCGGATCTCCCGCTCCAGGCGCCGCTGCTCCCGCTCCAGCGCCGGCACCGGATGACCGTCCCGGCGGGCCTGCTCGGCCCGCGCGGCGATCTCCCGGAACGCGGTCAGCCCGCTCAGCAGCGCCGGGTCGGCCGGCGGCCGGGTCGGCGGGGCCGTCAGCACGGTGGCCCGCCAGCGCTCGCTCCACGTCAGCAGCCGCCGCGGCCGGCCCGAGGCGAGCGCCGCCTGCTGGGCGAGCGCGGCCAGTTCGGCACCCTGCGCGGTGGCCCGGGCCCGCAACTCCGAGGCGCCCAGCGTCATCCGGTGGTCGTCGAGCACGTCGAGGCCGCGCCGGCACGCCTCCAGCACACCCCGGTTCGAACCGGCCGCGCGCGCCCGCAGCGCCTGCGCCGCCCAGCCGGTGATGCGGGCCAACGGCGGCCCGCCCAGGCGGCTGCGCGCGGCCACCGCCAGATGCCGCTCCGCCTCGGCCGACCGCCCCAGCGCCAGCGCGATCCGGCCCGCCAGCAGCGACGCCTCCGGCGCGGCCGGCGAACCGAACGCCGCCAGCCGCTCGGCCACCGTCGCCGCGTCCGCCACCAGCCGCCCGGAGCGGCGCCCGGCCGCGACCCGCGCCTCGAGCAGCACCAGCCGGGCGTGCGTCTCCCACCAGGCACGCCGCTGCCCGGTGAACAGCCGCACCGCCTGCGCCGCCCGCGCGATCGCCGTGTTGGGATCCTCCGTCAGCCGCGCGGCCCGCGCCGCCACCAGCAGCAGCTCCGCCTTGCGGGTGGACTGGCCGCCGAGACGGTCCAGTTCGGCGATCGCCCCGTCCGCCTCGGCCAGCGCCTCCGGCGCCAGCCCGGCCGCCATCAGCACCTCGCAGCGCCGGATGTTCAACATGAACGTCGGGGTGCCCAGCTTGGCGTACCGCTCCTCGGCCTCGTCCAGCAGCCGCAGCGCCGCCGGGATGTCGCCCCGCCGGAACGCGGCCAGGCCCCGGCTCTCCACCGCGTCGGCCTTGTCGTGCTCCTGGCCGGTGGTGTCCCACAGCGCCTCCGCCGCGGTGAAGTCGGCGTCCGCCCGTTCCACCGCCCCCAGCGCCAGATGCACCGTGGCCCGCAGCGTCAGTGCCCGCGCCGTCCAGATCACGTCACCGGCCTGGCGCAGCACGGGCACCGCCCGCCGCACGTCCTCCAGTGCCTCCCGGTGCCGGCCCAGCACCCACCACACGTACGCCCGCCGGTACAGCACCCGCGCCCGGGTGTGCCCGGTGCCGCGCGCCACGCCCTGCTCGAAGGCGTCCAGCCCCTGCCGGGTACGGCCCGCGTGCACCAGCGCCACCCCGAGCGTGGCCAGCACATCGGCCTCGCGTTCGGCCGACCGGGCCCGCGCCGCCAGCGCACGGGCGCGCCGCAGATGCCGCAGGGCCAGGCGCAGGTCGCCGAAGTCGCGCTGCCAGATCCCGATCACCTGGTGCGCCACCGAGGCGTCCAGGGGCGACGGACCGGTCCGCAGCAGCGTCTGCGCCCGTGCCAGCGCCTCGCCCGGGTCAGCGAACACCATCGGCAGCAGCTCGAGCACCGATTCGCTTCCCGACATCATCCACCGGATGGTAGTGGCACTGGTCAGGGCCCGGAACCACGCCGTCCTGCGCGGACACCGGGCTGCCCGGTACGGCACCGGTCGCGGTGTGCGGACCGCGGCCTCTCGGGGGATGCGCGGCGCGGGGGACCGGCTGTATCAAGACACAGGCGTGCGGCTCTGAATGACGACGTACCGCACCGACGGGGAGGTCACCGGCTTGGCGCCTTTGCGATTCCATGAGCAGTTCGACCACATCCAGCGGTCGATGCCCGATGTCCCCCTGGCGATGGGCCCGGACGACGCGGGCGAGTTCTTCTACGAGAAAGGCGTGGTGCTCGCCCGCGACGGCGAGGAGGCCCTGCTGGTGGAGGACACCGTACGGGCCCACTTCACCGCGACGCCCGACCTGGACCCCGCCCCGGTGCGCCGGGCCGGCCCGCAGACCAACCGCACCGGCGTCACCCGCATCCGGGTCGGCGACCCCGCACGCGGCGACGGCGACCCGGCCGTGGGGCACGCGCTGCGCGCCCTGCGCGCACACGAGGCACGCGCCGGCCGGCCCCTGGTCAGCCGCAACCACGTGGTGCACCTCGCGGTCAACGCCTGCCCCGGTGACGAGCCCGTGCCCGTACCGTCCGGCGCCGGACTCAATCCCGCGCCGGACACGACGCTGTACGACCCGGACACCGCGGTCGGCGTCCTCGTCGTCGACAACGGCCTCACCCACGACCACCGCGACGCCGAGCTGCTCGCCCACGTCCGCGGCGAGACGCAGCCGGCGGAGCGGGACGAGCAGGGCGTGCTGCGGCCCTACGCCGGGCACGGCACGTTCATCGCGGGCCTTCTCGCCGCCGTCGCACCCAACACCGACATCACCGTCTGCAACGGCCTGAACGACGCCGGCGCCGTGCTCGAATCCGAGTTCGGCAACCGGCTGTTCGAGGCCGTCGACAAGCACGGCTGGCCGGACATCCTCAGCCTGTCCGCGGGCACCTGCAACGGCCGCACGGACGGCCTGCTCGGCGTCGAGTCCTTCATGCGCGAACTGCGCGACCACGGCACCCTGCTGGTCGCCGCCGCCGGCAACAACTCCTCCGCCACCCCGTTCTGGCCGGCCGCCTACGCCGGGCTGCCCGAGTACGCCGACGCGGTGCTGTCCGTGGGCGCGCTGCGCAGCGACGGCGAGTTCGGCGCCTGCTTCACCAACCACGGGCCCTGGGTGACGGCCTACGCCCCCGGTGAGCGGCTCACCGGCGTCCTGGCCGGGCTGCGCACCCCCGTGCCGTACGTCTACCAGCACTCCACCTACGACAGCTGCCGGTTCGGCTTCCGCTACAACTGCACCTGCCGGCACCCGCACCACACCGGCCTGCTCAGCGAGGAGCGGGAGAACACCGGCGGCGCCGCGGACCGGGTGACGTTCGAAGGCTGTGCGCAGTGGAGCGGGACCTCGTTCGCCGCCCCCGTCGCCGCCGGTATGGTCGCCGCCCACATGACCGCCCACAAGGAACGCGACCCGCGTGCGGCACGCCGTCAGCTTCTGTCCTCCACCACCGACGTCGCCGAGGTGCGCGGGGCGCACGTCGCCGCGCTGCTCCCGCCGACCTGGCGGCCGGTGCCCGTCACCCGGCTCGCCCCGATCGCATGATCCCCGGCGGGACGCTCCCCCTGACGGCGTACGATGACACGTCGTACACGAGGGGTGAGTCGGTGGAACGTGCAGAGGTCGGCGCGCTGGTCCGGTCGGCCGCCGACGGGGACGCGGCGGCCTGGAAGGCGCTGGTGGAGGGGCTCGGACCGCTGGTGTGGTCGGTGGTGCGCGCCCACCGGCTCTCCGACGCCGACGGCCACGAGGTCTATCAGACGGTCTGGTTCCGCTTCGCCCAGCATCTGGGGCGGATCAGGGAACCCGACAAGGCGGGCTCCTGGCTGGCCAGCACCGCGCGCAACGAGTGCCTGAAGACGCTCAAGAACCTCAATCGGCTGATGGTGACGGACGATCCGGCGCTGCTGGACCGGGTCTGCCAGGACAGCACACCGGAGCAGGCGGTGCTGGACTCGGAGGAGGCCGCCGCGCAGAGCGAGCGGATCCGCCGGCTGTGGCAGGAGTTCGACAAGCTCGGCGACCGCTGCCGCCGGCTGCTGCGGGTGCTCATGGCCTCGCCGCCGCCGAGCTACCAGGAGGTGTCCGCCGCACTGGGCGTCGCCGTGGGCAGTATCGGACCGCTGCGCCAGCGCTGTCTCAAGCGGCTGCGCGCACGACTGCAGGAACGGGGGGCGACATGAGGGACGACGCGCGCGACGACCGCGAGGAGCGGGACGACGACTGCGAGGACACCGGTGCCGGCGGACTCGAGGACGACCTGCTGGAGGAGGAGCTGCGGCAGGCCGCCGCGGTGTTCGATCCGGTGCCGGAGGCCCTGCGCCAGGTGGCCGTGGACGCCTACGCCCTGTACGACCTGGAGGCCCGCGTCGCCGAGCTGACCTTCGACTCGCTCACCGACGCCCTGCCGGTGAGGGGCGCCGAGGACGTGCCGCGGATGCTGACCTTCCAGGCCGGTGAGCTGAGCGTGGACGTGGAGGTCGGCGAGGACGGCCTGATGGGGCAGGTGCTGCCGCCCGGGCCCGTCCGTGTCGAGGTGCTCGGCGGACCCGGGTCCGCGACCGCGCTCGCCGTGGACGAGCTGGGCCGGTTCACCGGCCAGGCACCGCCCCCCGGCCCGTTCGCGCTGCGGCTGCGCACGGGCGACGAGGCGGTGGTCACCGAATGGCTGCGCGCCTGACCGGCCTCACCAGGCGACCGGCAGGGTCCGCGGCCCGCGGATCATCGTGCGGCGGCGCCAGGCGACCTGCTCGGGCGGCACCGCGAGCCTCAGGCCCGGCAGCCGGTCGAGCAGGGTGCCGGTCAGCAGCTCGGCGAGCAGCCGGGCGAGCACCGCGCCGGTGCAGTAGTGCGGGCCGTTGCCGAAGGCCAGGTGCGCACCGGCGTCCCGGTCGGGGTCGATGACGTCCGGGTCCGGGAAGACGTCCGGGTCGCGGTTGGCGGCCAGGTAGGAGACGTAGACCGGGTCGCCGGCCGCGATCCGGATCCCGTGCAGCTCCACGTCCTCGAGGGCGATACGGGCCAGGCCCACACTGCTGCGGTGCGGGATCCAGCGCAGCAGCTCGTCGAGGACCGCGCCGCGCTCCTCGGGCCGCTCGCGCATCCGGGCCATCAGCTCGGGCCGGGTCAGCAGCAGAAACAGCATCTGCCCGCAGTTGTGGGTGACGGCCTCCCCGCCGATCTGCAACGGCCCGGCCAGCCCGACCGCCTCCTCCTCGCTGATCTCCCCGTTTGCCACCGCCCGGCCGAGCATCGCGTAGACGTCCTCGCCCGCACCGTCCGCGCGGGCCCGCACCGTCGCCGTGATCCACCCGTACAGGGCGTCCTTGGCCCGGCCGGCCGCCTCCGCCCCGTTGGTGGAGACGATCTCCCGGGTCCAGGCACGCACCCGCGGCCGGTCCTCGGCGGGCACCCCCATCACCTCGCACACCACGCCGAGGGGGAAGGGCTCCAGCACCCGCGCGACCAGATCGGCCGGCGGGCCGTCCCGCAGCAGTCCGTCCACCAGCTCGTCGAGGATCTCCTGTGCGCGGGGCCGCAGCCGCTTCACCGCGCTCACCGTGAACGCCCCGGCCACCGGCTTGCGCAGCCGGTTGTGGTCCGGCTGGTCCGCCCAGGCCAGCGAGCCGGGCCGGGGCGCGAAGTTCGGTGCCATCCGGGTCACCTGACGCCGGGTCACCTCGGCGCGGCTGAACCGCGGATCGTTCGTGATCAGCTTGACGTCGTCCCAGCGGGTGGCCAGCCAGGCCCAGCCCTCGCCGTACGGCAGTCGGACACGGGTCAGCGGGCCCTCGCGCATCAGCTCCGCGAGCACCGGGTCGAACACGGTGCCCTCCAGATCGAGCGCGGGCCAGTCCCGCACCGGCGGGGGTGCCACCGGGGCGGGCGAGGGCGGGGTGATCTCCTGCGTCATACACCCACCCTCACCGTGCCCCGGAGGCTTGTCGCGCCGGAGTGCTCCAGCCGGAGGCCGCCCGAGGCGGGCGGGGATCAGCCGGAGACGCCGTCGACGACGGCCGCGAGCGCCCGCGCCAGCCGGTCCAGGCCGGGCCCGGCGGGACCGCCCGGCTCGCTCATGTACGTGTCGCGGCGGATCTCCACCATCAGCGCGGTCACCCGGGCGTCGGTGCCGTAGAAGTCCAGCGGCACGTAGGTCCCGCGGAACGGGCTGTCCAGCCCGGTCTCCCCGATCTCCCCGAACACCGTGCGGGCCAGGCGCAGCAGCCGCGGCGGCGTGTGGAAGGCGTCGGTGCCCAGGCACACGGGCGGGCGCGGCCCGTCGCCGTGCAGCTCGTAGGGGAGCGCGGCCGTGGGGTAGGAGTGCACGTCCAGGATCACGGCGCGCCCGGTCGCGGCGAGCCGGCCGGCCACGGTCTCGGCCATGGCCCGGGCGTACGGCGCGAAGTACCGCTCGATCAGCGGGCGCGGGTCGGTGTCCGCGGGCCGCAGGTCCTTGCGGTGCGTGGTGCGCGTGTACACCGCGCCCATGCCGACGGCCGTCATCTCCTCCCGCTCGTCCGGGAACCGCTCCGGGTCGACGACCAGCCGCGACAGCCGGTTGACGAACCGCCACGGCGTCACGCCCGCCAGCCGTGCCGCCTCCTCGGCGATCCGGTCGGTGTGCGCGTCGGTGATGTGGTCCAGCTCCTCGTCGAGCGCGGCGTCGTCCAGCACGATGCCGGAGCGGACGGCCGGCGGGATGCGGCGTGCCGCGTGCGGCACGTGCAGCACGACCGGCGACGCGGCGGCACCGGGCAGCACCTCGAAGGACGCCTGAACGGCGGCGGACGGCATGGGCGGCTCCGAACACGGGACGGCGCGCCCGGGGGCGGGCGCGGAGACGGGGCCGCCCCGGCCGGGCGGTGCGCGGCCGGGGCGGCGTCGGGTTCCGGACGGCGTCCGGGAGCGGGCGTCAGTTCAGGGACGCCAGCGCCTCGTTCCAGGTGGCCGACGGGCGCATCACCGCGGAGGCCTTGGCCGGGTCGGGCTGGTAGTAGCCGCCGATGTCGGCCGGCTTGCCCTGGACGGCCAGCAGCTCGTCGACGATCTTCTGCTCGTTGGCGGCGAGCGTCTCGGCGAGCGGCGCGAAGGCCTTGGCCAGGTCGGCGTCGTCGGTCTGGCGGGCCAGCTCCTGCGCCCAGTACAGGGACAGGTAGAAGTGGCTGCCGCGGTTGTCGATGCCGCCGAGGCGACGGGTCGGGGACTTGTCCTCGTTGAGGAAGGTCGCCGTGGCCCGGTCCAGGGCGTCCGCGAGCACCTTGGCGCGGGTGTTGCCGGTGGTCGTCGCGTACTGCTCCAGGGACGGCACCAGGGCGAAGAACTCACCCAGGGAGTCCCAGCGCAGGTAGTTCTCCTTGACCAGCTGCTGCACGTGCTTGGGCGCGGAGCCGCCGGCGCCGGTCTCGAACAGGCCGCCGCCCGCCATCAGCGGGACGATCGACAGCATCTTGGCGCTGGTGCCCAGCTCCAGGATCGGGAACAGGTCCGTCAGGTAGTCGCGCAGCACGTTGCCGGTGACGGAGATGGTGTTCTCGCCGCGGCGGATGCGCTCCACGGACAGCTTGGCGGCCTCGACCGGGGACAGGATGCGGATGTCCAGGCCCTCGGTGTCGTGCTCCGGCAGGTACTGCTTGACCTTGGCGATCAGGTTGGCGTCGTGGGCGCGGTTCTCGTCCAGCCAGAACACCGCCGGGTCGCCGGTGGCGCGGGCGCGGGTGACGGCCAGCTTCACCCAGTCGCGGATCGGGGCGTCCTTGGTCTGGCAGGCGCGGAAGATGTCACCGGCCGAGACGGCCTGCTCGAGCACCACCTCGCCGTTCTGGTCGACGAGGCGGACGGTGCCCGTGGTCGGGATCTCGAAGGTCTTGTCGTGGCTGCCGTACTCCTCGGCCTTCTGCGCCATCAGGCCGACGTTCGGCACCGAGCCCATGGTGGCCGGGTCGAAGGCGCCGTTGGTCCGGCAGTCGTCGATCACGGCCTGGTACACACCGGCGTAGCTGGAGTCCGGGATGACCGCCAGGGTGTCGTGCTCCTGGCCGTCCGGGCCCCACATGTGGCCGGAGGTGCGGATCATGGCCGGCATGGAGGCGTCGACGATGACGTCGGAGGGCACGTGCAGGTTGGTGATGCCCTTGTCGGAGTCGACCATGGCCAGGTCCGGGCCCTCGGCCAGCTCGGCGTCGAAGGAGGCCTTGATCTCCTCGCCGTTCGGCAGGTTCTCCAGGCCCTTGAAGATGACGCCCAGACCGTCGTTCGGGGTCAGACCGGCAGCGGCCAGCGTCTCGCCGTACGTGGCGAACGTCTTCGGGAAGAAAGCGCGCACCACGTGACCGAAGATGATCGGGTCGGAGACCTTCATCATCGTGGCCTTCAGGTGCACGGAGAACAGCACGCCCTCCTGCTTGGCGCGGGCGACCTGCGCGGCGAGGAACTCGCGCAGCGCGGCCACGCGCATCACGGAGGCGTCGACGACCTCGCCCTTGAGCACCGGCACGGACTCGCGCAGCACGGTGGTGGAGCCGTCGTCGCCCTTCAGCTCGATGCGCAGCGCACCGTCCTCGGCGATGACGACGGACTTCTCGGTGGAGCAGAAGTCGTCCGCGCCCATGGTCGCCACGTTCGTCTTGGACTCGGGGGTCCAGGCGCCCATGCGGTGCGGGTGGGTCTTGGCGTAGTTCTTCACCGACGCCGGGGCACGGCGGTCGGAGTTGCCCTCACGCAGCACCGGGTTCACCGCGGAACCCTTGACCTTGTCGTAGCGGGCGCGGATCTCGCGCTCCTCGTCGGTCTTCGGGTCGTCCGGGTAGTCCGGCAGCGCGTAGCCCTTGCTCTGCAGCTCCGCGATGGCGGCCTTGAGCTGCGGGATGGAGGCCGAGATGTTCGGCAGCTTGATGATGTTGGCCTCGGGCCGCTTGGCCAGCTCGCCCAGCTCGGCCAGCGCGTCCGGGATCCGCTGGTCCTCGGTCAGGTACTCCGGGAACACCGCGATGATGCGCCCGGCCAGCGAGATGTCACGGGTCTCCACAGCAACACCGGCCTTGGCGGCGTACGCCTGGACCACCGGCAGGAAGGAGTACGTGGCCAGGGCCGGGGCCTCGTCAGTGTGTGTGTAGATGATGGTCGAGTCAGTCACCGGGTGCTCCGCTCCACGTCTGCAACATTGCTCGACATCAAGATATCCCCTGATCGGGCCAGGCTCGACAGCGGTCGGCCCGCAGGCGCCGCGAGGCGCCGGAATCCCGTGGAATCCCGCGGAATGCCGCGCGATCCTGCGGGGATCCCGCTGACGAGCGCGTCCGGGCGGCCGGGGCCGCCCGCGCCGCCGGAACCAGAACTCAGGCGGGGAGCTCCCGGCCCTCCGGATGCCGGGGATGCGGGACGGCCGCCGCGCCCTGCTGGTACTGCACGGTCCGGACCGGCGCCGGGATGCTGATGCCTTCCTCCCGGTAGCGCTTGTGCAGGCGCTTGATGAACTCGTGCTTGATCCGGTACTGGTCGCTGAACTCCCCGACGCCCAGGATGACCGTGAAGTCGATCCGGAAGTCGCCGAAGGTGTGGAACCGGATCGCCGGCTCGTGCTCCGGCAGGGCGCCGGTGATCTCGCGCATCACCTCGGAGGCGACCTGGACGGTCACCCGCTCCACGTGCTCCAGATCGCTGTCGTAGCCCACCCCGGCCTGCACCAGCACCGTCAGATGCTGCTCGGGCCGGGTGTAGTTGGTCATGTTCGTCTTGGCGAGCTGCCCGTTGGGGATCACGATCAGGTTGTTGGACAGCTGGCGGACCGCCGTCTGGCGCCAGTTGATGTCCTCGACATAGCCCTCCTCGCCGGTGCTGAGCCGGATGTAGTCGCCGGGCTGGACGGTGCGGGAGGCCAGGATGTGGATGCCGGCGAAGAGGTTGGCGAGGGTGTCCTGCAGCGCGAGGGCGACGGCCAGACCGCCCACGCCCAGGGCGGTGAGCAGCGGGGCGACGGAGATGCCCAGCGTCTGCAGCACCACCAGGAAGCCGATGGCCAGCACCAGGAACCGGGTGATGTTGACGAAGATCGTGGCCGAGCCCGCCACGCCGGAGCGGGACTGGGTCACCGTCCGGACCAGGCCGGCGACCACCCGGGCGGCCGAAAGGGTCACCACGGCGATCAGCCAGACGGTCAGGATCTGGTTCACATGGTGCTGCAGGGTCCGGGTCAGCGGCAGTGCCGCCGCGGCGCCCGCGATGCCTGCCGCGATCGCCGCCCACGGCACCACCGTGCGCAGTGCGTCGACGAGGATGTCGTCGCCTTTCCACCGGGTCCGCTTGGCGTACGTGGCGAGCCATCGCAGCAGGGTGCGCGACAGGAACGCCAGCGCCAGTCCCGCGGCCAGCGAGATACCGGTCAGGACGAGGTCGTCCCAGGTCACGGCGCGGTTCATCGGCCACCTCCGCCCGGACGAGCTGCGGCGCGGCAGGCCGCCGACGGCGGAATGTGAGGTCGTGTCACGGTGTCACCTGTTCGGGTTCCAAATTGCGTGAGCTGCGCCGTGAGGCCCTGCCGGTGGGCGGGACCGGTGTCCGGCGTGATCGCTCATCCTGCCGTATTCGGACGGCAGTTCGCTTACGTGGGGTGCGAAGGTGCAGGGGCGCCGGGCTGCCGTGACGGGGCGAGTCCGGGCACGCGGGCCCCGTCCGCCCGACGACGCGGGACCGGGGGAGGCCGACCGTGCCGTGGCGCACCGGAGAGACGGCGGAGCGGCACGAACTCCTCGCCGCCGACGCTTGACCTCGACGTTGCTCGAGGTTCTAGCGTCGGCCTCATGAGCATGGAGACCACTGCCTGGACGCAGCTGCACAGCGTCCTGTACGCCCAGCAGGGGCAGCGTCCCCTGGCCCGCGCGACGCTGCGCCGCATCGGGGCCTTCGCCCGGCCGCACCGCCGTCGCATCGTCCGGTTCGTCGCCCTCGGCGTGGTGACCGCGCTGCTCGCCGTGGCCACCCCGGTGCTCGCCGGGCGCGTCGTCGACGCGATCGTCTCCCGGGGCGACCAGGGCACCGTCGTCCGCCTCGCCCTGCTCATCGCCCTGATCGCGGTGGCCGAGGCGGTCCTCGGCATCCTCGGTCGGCGGCTGTCGGCCACCCTGGGCGAGGGACTCATCCTCGACCTGCGCACCGCGGTCTTCGACCACGTGCAGCGCATGCCCGTCGCGTTCTTCACCCGCACCCGCACCGGGGCGCTGGTCTCGCGGCTGAACAACGACGTGATCGGCGCCCAGCGCGCCTTCAGCAACACCCTGTCGGGCGTGGTGGGCAACGTCGTCACGCTGCTGCTCACGCTCGCCGTGATGCTCGCCCTGTCCTGGCAGGTCACCCTGCTCGCCCTCGTCCTGCTGCCGGTCTTCGTGATCCCCGCCCGCCGGATGGGCCGCCGGATGGCCCGGATGCAGCGGGAGGCGGCCACGCTCAACGCGGCGATGAGCACGCGGATGACCGAGCGGTTCTCCGCACCCGGTGCCACCCTCGTCAAGCTCTTCGGCCGTCCCGAGGAGGAATCGGCCCAGTTCGCGGCCCGCGCCGCACGGGTCCGTGACATCGGCATCCGCACCGCCACGGCACAGTCCGCCTTCATCACCGCCCTCACCCTGGTCTCCTCGCTGGCGCTGGCCCTCGTCTACGGCCTCGGCGGCTGGCTCGCCCTGCGCGGAACCCTGGAGCCGGGCGCGGTCGTCTCCCTGGCGCTGCTGCTCACCCGTCTGTACGCGCCGCTCACCGCGCTCGCCGGGGCACGCGTGGAGATCATGAGCGCCCTGGTCAGCTTCGAGCGGGTCTTCGAGGTGCTCGACCTGAAGCCGCTGATCGAGGAGAAACCGGACGCCCGCGAGGTGCCGGACGGGCCGGTCTCCGTGGAGTTCGACGGTGTCCGCTTCGCCTATCCGGCCGCCGACAAGGTGTCCCTGGCCTCCCTGGAGGAGGTGGCGAGCCTGGACCGCGGCGACGGCACCGAGGTGCTGCACGGCATCTCCTTCCGCGCCGAACCGGGACAGACCGTCGCCCTGGTCGGCCCCTCCGGCGCGGGCAAGTCGACCATCGCCCAGCTGCTGCCGCGCCTGTACGACGTGGACGAGGGTGCCGTGCGCATCGGCGGGACCGACGTGCGCGACCTGAGCACCGCCTCCCTGCGGGCCACCGTCGGCATGGTCACCCAGGACGGGCACCTCTTCCACGACACGGTGCGCGCCAATCTGCTGCTGGCCCGTCCCGAGGCCCGCGACGACGAGCTGTGGGAGGCGCTGCGCCGGGCCCGCCTCGACGACCTCGTCCGGTCCCTGCCGGACGGCCTCGACACCGTGGTGGGGGAGCGCGGCTACCGGCTGTCCGGCGGCGAACGCCAGCGCCTGACCATCGCCCGGCTGCTGCTGGCCCGCCAGCGCGTCGTCATCCTCGACGAGGCCACCGCCCACCTGGACAACGCCTCCGAGGCCGCCGTGCAGGAGGCCCTCACCGAGGCGCTGCAGGACCGCACCGCGCTGGTGATCGCCCACCGGCTGTCCACGGTGCGCTCCGCGGACCTCATCCTGGTCGTGGAGGCCGGCCGGATCGTCGAACGCGGCACGCACGACGAACTCCTCGCGGCGGACGGCCGGTACGCCCGGCTGTACCGCACCCGGTTCGCGTCGCAGCCGGAGCGGCCCGCGCAGCCGGTGCACTGACCGTCACGCCGGCCGGCGGCGGCTGGGTGGGCCCGCCGGCGCCGGGCCTCAGCGCGGCCCGGTCGGCAGCAGCGTCCGCCGGTGCGTGGCGTTGATGACGGCGGCCGCGGAGGCGTACCAGGCGAGCAGGGCCGCCGCGACCCCGAACCAGCCGCCCACCCGCACCGTCACATGCGGTGACGCCCCGCCCAGGAACTGCCCGACGGCGAGCAGCACGAAGGCGAGCGTCAGCAGCACGAGCACGCCCAGCAGCACGACGCTCGTCCGCACCGCCGCCACCGCCATGTACGAGCTGAAGATCGCCCAGCCGAGCAGATACAGCCCCAGCGCGTTCTGTGCGACGGCACCGGTCCCGAGCAGGTGCGGCACGATCCACCCGTAGGACAGCCAGAAGGCGCCGTAGGACATGAACAGCGTCGCGCCGAAGGTGTTGCCCCGGCGGAACTCGAACAGCCCCGCCACGAACTGGGCCAGACCCCCGTAGAAGAGCGCCAGGCCGAGGACGGGTATCAGGGCACCGGTCTCGTCGACGAGGCCGGTGTTGACGATGGACAGCAGCAGGGTGGTGAGCGCGAGGCCCGCCAGGCCCACCGGCGCGGGATCGGCGTGCGCCCGCGCCTGCGGATCCGCCGGGCGCGCCTGGTCGCGGACGGAGCCGCTCGTGTGGTCGGCCATGACCGGACATCCCTTCGACCCGAGGCCATCGTGACCTGCACCTGAGTACCCCCGTCGCGCTGCTTCTACGTGTCCCGCCCGCCGCCCGGATTCCACCCGCCCGCCCGCCCGTTCCAGGTGTCCGCCTGCCCGGGCACGCAGGCCCGCGGCGCGATGCGCCGAACCGCCGCGTCCCGGCCCGCTCGCGACGGCCCCGCTCGCGACGGCACGGTGCCGCCCGCGCGCATCCGGGCCGGCGCGCCCACACTGGAGCTACCGGACGATGCCGGACGAAAGGGTGAAGATCGGCATGAAAGGTTTCGTCTTCCAGGGCCCCGGGCGCTCCGCCTGGCAGGACGTCCAGGACCCGGACGTCCAGGACCCGACCGACGCCGTCGTGCGGGTCGACACCGTCACCATCTGCGGGACGGATCTGCACATCCTCAAGGGCGACGTGCCCGAGGTGCGCCCCGGTACGGTCCTCGGCCACGAAGCGGTGGGCGAGGTCGTCGAGATCGGCGCCGACGTGCGCGCGGTGCAGCCGGGGGAGCGGGTGCTCATCTCCTGCATCTCCGCCTGTGGACGCTGCCGCTTCTGCCGCGAGGGCATGTACGGCCAGTGCCTGGGCGGCGGAGGCTGGCTGCTCGGCCGGCACATCGACGGCACCCAGGCCGAGTACGTGCGGGTGCCCTTCGCCGACACGTCGCTGCACCCGCTGCCCGCCTCGGTGACCGACCGGGAGGCCGTGCTGCTGGCCGACATCCTGCCCACCGGCTACGAGGTCGGCGTGCTCGCGGGCCGGGTCGCCCCGGGCGACACGGTGGCCGTGGTGGGTGCCGGTCCGGTCGGTCTCGCCGCGATCGCCACCTCCCGGCTGTTCGCGCCCGAGCGGGTCGTCGCGGTGGACGTCGCACCGACCCGCCTGGAGACCGCCCGCAAACTGGGGGCCGACGTGGTGTGCGACGCCCGCGAGGAACCCGAGCAGCTGGTCGCCGACCTCACCGGCGACCTCGGCGCGGACGTGGTGATCGAGGCGGTGGGCCTGCCGGAGACCTTCGAGCTGTGCACCCGCATGGTGCGGCCCGGCGGCCGGATCGCCAACGTCGGTGTGCACGGCCGGCCGGCGACGTTGCACCTGGAGGAGCTGTGGGCCAGGAACATCACCGTCACCACGGGCCTGGTCGACACCCGCTCCACGCCCACGCTGCTGAAGATGGCCGCCACCGGCCGGCTGCCCACCGGGCAGCTGATCACGCACCTGTTCCCCCTGGAGCGCATCGAGGAGGCCTACGAGGTGTTCGCCCACCCCGCAGAGACGGGCGCCATCAAGGTCGTCCTCGGCGGGCCGCACCGCGAGGTCGTCCCCGCCTCCGAGGTGTACGAGGGCTGACGACGGCCGGTCCGTCACGCCGTCGGGCAGGTCGCCGTCCGTCGTCGGCTGCGGATCGGACGCCGGGCCGCAGCCGACGGCCGCGTCAGCGGGGTTCCCCGGATATCACCCGAGACCTGCCGACGGCGAAGGCGACCGTGATCTGCACGGCGCAGGCGAGCAGCAGCGCGGCCAGCGGCCAGGTCCAGCCGTCGGTGACGTCGTGCAGGGCCCCCGCTGCCAGGGGGCCCAGTACGCCGATCAGGTAGCCGATGCCCTGGCCCATGGCGGACAGGGCGGCGGTCGTCGGTGCGTCGGGCGAGCGCAGGGCGAACAGGCTGAGTGCCAGAGCGAATCCGGCTCCGAGCCCGAGCCCGAGAACCATGTTCGACGGCCACAGCAGGCTCCGCGGCCCCGCCACCACTCCCGTGAGGCCGACGGCGGTCAGGCAGGCGACAGCGACCCCGGCCACCCGCTGATCGGGCAGGCGCCGCTCGCTGACGGCCAGCAGCCAGGCGCCCAGGACGCCCACGGCGTTGCACAGGGACAGCGACAGTCCGGCGGACGCCTGGCTCAGCCCGCGGTCCTGCCAGATGGTCGGCAGCCATCCGAAGACGGTGTACGACAACAGCGCCTGCGCGCCGAAGAACACGGTCACCTGCCAGGCCAGCGCGTTGCGCCACAAGGCCGGCGGTCTCCCGCCGGGGACGGGCGAGGCGTCGGGGGCCGCCTCGTCCCGCTGCCGGCCGAGAGCGATGAGGACCACCACGGCGGTCACCAGCGCGAGCGGCACCACGAGCAGCAGCAGCGGGATCCGCCAGGGCGATCCGGTGGCCTCGGCGAGGGGCACCGCCACCGCGGGGCCCGCGGCGGCGCCGGCGGTGAGTGCGCCCGAGTACAGGGCGGACACACGGGGGACGGACCGTGGGAACCGGCGCTTGATCAGTCCTGGTACGAGGACGTTCGCGATCCCGATCGGTGCCGCCACCAGCACGGTGCCCGCGAAGACCGCGACGGGTGAGGTGCCGGCCCGCAGCAGGCCGCCTGCGGCGAGGACGGCGAGCGAGACGGTCAGGAGGGTGCGGGTGGCGTGGCGGCGGCCGAGCCGTGGTGCGACGAATGCGAAGAGGCCCAGGCACACCAACGGCAGGGACGTGAGGACGCCCACCGCTGTGTCGCCGATGCGCAGATCGTCACGGAGCGGCTTCAGCAGCGGTGCGACGGAGGTGAGGGGTGCGCGCAGGTTGAGCGCGAGCAGCACGAGGGCCACGAGGAGCAGGGCTGTGCGGCGGGCGGGCGGCTCGGCCTCCGGAACCCGTTGCGTCCGGTGGGGTAAGGCAGGAGAGCTGGGGCGCATGACGCTGTCCGATCTGAGACGGGAGAGGATCGGCATTACGATACAGTGCGTACTGAATCAGTTCGGTGGTCGCTCCCGGGCACGGGCGACTCCGGCTCCCCGCGGATCGCTCCACCGGATCCGTTCGGCACGGACCGGCAGGAGGACGCGACGACCGGACCCGGCAGACTGGGCAGGACGTACTCGTGAAGCGCACCGGAAGGCAGCCTCGTGCCCCGCAGTTCGACACCGCCGGACCGTGCCGTGCGTACGGCCGGCCGGAAGAAGGACCCGCAGATCGATCAGGCCGTACTCCGCGCCACGCTCGAACTGCTCGAGGAGGTCGGGTACGCAGGGACGTCCATCAGCCAGGTCGCCGCCCGGGTGGGGGTCTACCGGCCCGCCATCTATCGCCGTTGGCCGTCGAAGCAGCACCTGGTCGCGGAGGCCGTCGCCTCGGCTCTCGGGGACGAGCCGACACCGGACACCGGTGATCTGCGGGCCGACCTGCTGACCGGCGTCGGCACGCTGGTCGAGGCCTTCACGGCGACGAACGTCAGCCGGGTGCTGCCCGCGCTGGTCGCGGATCTGGCCCGGCAGCCCGATCTGCGGCAGGACTTCCTCGACTCGGTCTTCCAGCCCCGCCGTGCCTCCACCGCGCGCCGGCTGCGCGCCGCGGCCGAGCGCGGGGACATCCGCCCCGATTTCGACATGGAGTTCGTCCTGGACGCCCTGGCCGCTCCCGTGTACTACCGCGCTCTGTTCGGCCACGGCTCCGTCACCCCGGAGCTGACCGAACAGAGCGTCGATCTGGTGCTCGCCTCCTTGCGGTCCCGTCCCTCTTCGCCGGGCGACTGACGGCACCGCCCGGCGCTCAGGAGGCCGGACGGAGTCTCGTCGAACGGCGAGCGGTCCTCGGCGGGCTCGCCGGGCCGTCGGTGCCGACGCGGCGCAGGGAGCGGTGGTCCGCGGCGGTCACCTGCCCGGCGACCGCGGCGGGCAGGTCGGCGCGGCCGGAGAGGGAGAGTTTGCGGTAGACGCGGGTGAGGTGGAGTTCGACGGTGCGCCGGGTGACGAAGAGACGGTCGGCGATCTCCTGGTTCGTCAGTCCCTCGGCGGCCAGCACGGCGGTGCGGTACTCGGCCGGTGTGAGGGCGTCGAGACCGGTCTCGACGCGCCGGGGCCGGGCGCCCGCCGAGGTGAGATCGGCCCGCAAGTCGTCGACGAGGGGCCCGGCGCCGCACTTCTCGGCCAGGGCGAGCGCCGCGCGCAGCTGCTCGCGGGCCTGGCGCATCTTGCTCAGCCGCAGCAGTTCGTGGCCCAGCGACCGGAGCACCCGGGCGTGTTCCAGCCACGCTCCCGAGTCCTGGAGCAGCCCGTCCGCCTCGCGCAGCAGAGACAAGCGGTGCCCGCTGTTGCTGATGAGGGCCAGTGTGTGCAGCGCGGTGGCGACGGCGTGCGGAGCCCCCCAGGCACGGGCCAGCTCCAGTTCCTCGCGGGCCAGCCGCTTCGCTGCCGTCCGGTCGTCCACGGCGGCGTACAGGGTGGCGGCGACCGTGCGCCACGGGTGGCGGTCGTAGCCGTGCGGGCTGCGCGGCAACCGCCGGCCGCACTCCTCCAGGTCGGCGATCCCGGCGTGGATGTGACCCAGTGCCGCGTGCAGCCGCCCGCGGTGGAACAGCAGATCCGGCACGGCCGCCTCGGGCAGGTCCGTCAGCGACAGGTCGTCCAGCAGCAGCCGGCGGGCGCCGTCCAGGTCGCCGCTGTCCAGGAGGATGCCGCCGAGCCAGCAGCGGGCCAGGGTGCTGCCCAGCCAGGCCCCGGGGGGTCCTTCCGCCAGCGCGGAGCGGGCCGCCCCGGCCGCCTCGGACAGGCGCCCGGCCCGGTAGCCGCACATGGCCAGGACGGTCTCGGCGAGGGCTGCCATGGTGCGGGCGCCCTCCGCGTGGGCCGCGGCGGCCAGAGTGCGGCAGGCAGCCAGCGCCTCGTCGTGCTCCCCCGCCTCGCACAGCAGGTGGGCGAGCAGCAGACGCAGGGGCGTGGTGGGCACGTCGGCGGAGATGACGGGCTCCCGCAGTCCGGCCCGGGCGTGATGGAGCACCTCGGCGCGCTGCCCGCCGTGCGTACGGGCGGTGAGCGCGGACAGCGCGGCCTGAGCACAGCGCACCCAGGACGTGCGGGCGGCGACGGCGGCCGGGAGGGGCGGCGCCGTACGAGGCCGGCCGGTGAGCAGGCCGAGCACGCCGAGCACCGCGAGGGCTCCCGCGGCCGGTTCCTGGGCGGGGCCGGTGGGTTCGACACCGGTGAGCGCGGCCCGCGCGGTGCGTTCGGCGCCGTCCAGGTCGCCGTCGAGGGCGATGGCCTGGACGAGGTTGACCACGAGGGTGAGGGGCGCGGTGTCGTCGCCGTGTCGGGGCCCTTCCAGGGTGCGCAGCCGCCGGACGGCGGCGGCCGGGGCGTCGGCGACGACGTCCACATAGCCGAGCAGGCGCAGCAGTTCGGGCCGGTCTGCCGCGTCGCCCTCCTGGATGCACCGCTCCAGCAGGGTGCGTGCCTCCTCGAGGTCGTTGCGCGACAGAGCGGCGCAGGCGGAGTCGAACAGCAGCCGGTAGGCCCAGCGTCCACCGATGCGTGGGGTGTGCCGCAGGTGATGGACCACCTCCTGCGTGGGCGCTCCGGCGGCGTGCAGGGCGCGGGCGGCGGCCGTGTGCAGCCGGTCGTGCTCGCTGGGCGGCAGCGCGGCGAGGAACGAGTTCCGCATCATCGGCTGGGCGAAGACGACGCCCTCGTCGCTGTCCTGCAGCACACCGCAGCGCACCAGGGTGTGGAGCATGTCGGCGGCCTCGGGCCGGGGGATGCCCGCCAGGCCGGCGACCAGCGCCGCGTCGCTGTCGGCACGGCCGGTGACGGCGACGGCGTCCAGAGTCCGGCCCACGGTGGGGAACCGGTCCCGGAAACGGGCGACGACGGTCTCCGCGATCTCCACCGAGCCCAGGCGTTCGACCTGCTCGCAGGTCGGTCCGACGGCTTCGCCGCCGCGTCTCAGCTCGCGCAGCAGGGCGTGGACCAGCAACGGGTTGCCACCGGTGACGCGGTGACAGGCACTCACCACGGTGTCGGCGACGGGACCGCCGAAGAACGAGGTCAGCAGGTAGCCGACGGCGGCCGGGCTGAGACCGGGCAGGACGGTGCGCTGCTGGAAGTCGGAGACGACCCGGGCGAGGACGGCGGCGCGGTCCGCGCGGGTGCCGGTGTCACGGGCACCGACGCCCCCGCCCGCCGCGTGCGCGTCCGCCGACGGTGCGGCGCTGCGTCCGTGGCCGGGGTCGTCGTCGCGGGGGGAGGACAGGCCGGGGGTGATCGTGGCCAGCAGGGCCACCGGCAGCCCCTCCAGACGAGCCATCAGATGGTCCAGCCAGTACAGCGAGCCCTCGTCGGCCCAGTGCAGGTCGTCCACGGCGATCAGCACCGGAGTCCGCGGGGTGAGGGCTGCGACGAACCGGTCGAGCCAGTCGGAGGCGGCCTCGGGGCCGTGCGGTCGTCCCGCCGGGTGCTGTGCGGCCGCGTCCGCGGGGGACGGCACGGCCGCCACGCTGTGCCGCAGCTGGCGCAACGCGTCGCATGCCAGGGCGGTGCCGGACGGACGGGCGCGGAGGGAGACCGCGTGCAGTCCGCCGGTGCGGGCGATTCTGACGGCGGTGCGTGCCAGATACGACTTGCCGGACCCGATGCCTCCTTCCAGCAGGAGGCTGGCGCCCACGCCCGAGGCGGCCGAGGCCAGAACCCCTCGTAAATCGGACAGTTCACAGTCGCGGCTCAGCACGTGACTCCCTTTCTCGTCTCCTTGGCCAGGACCGACGCGGCTGGTGCGGTCCGCGCGGCGGCGTGCGCCCGCGACCGGTACGACCGGGCGGCCGGAGCAGGGGCCCGGCGGGGGCTCGAGGACGCGGACACCGCCTCCTCACACGCCGTCCACGGCCCCGTGCCGACTGCGCCACTGCGGGGTGGCCACACCGGCCAGGACCACCTCGACCACGTCCTCGGCCAGGCTCGGCGTGAGCGGCAGATGGCCGAAGAGCACCCGGTAGTAGGCGGTGGCGCCGAGCATGTCCAGCAGCAGGTCGATGTCGGCGTCGGGGCGGATGTCTCCGCGCTGGATCCCACGGCGCAGGGCGGCCGCCGTGGCGGCGCGGCGTGGATGGAAGAGCTGATTCAGGAACTCCGACTCCAGTTCCGGGTCGTCCGCGAGGTCGGCGATCAGCGCGGGCAGCGCACGCCGCCCGACGGTGGTGGTGAACGCGTGACTCAGCGTGCGGATCCCGGCGATGAGGTCGCAGTGCGTGCAGCCGGTGTCGGGGGTGGGCGAGGTGCCCATCGTCTGCACGAGCGCGCTGACGACGAGGTGCTGACGGGAACGCCACCGCCGGCGCAGGGTCGGCTTGCTGGTGCCCGCCCGTGCGGCGACCGCCTCCAGCGTCAGCCGGCCGTAGCCGACCTCGTTGAGGATCTCCATCACCGCGCTCCGGACGGCGGCGTCGATCCGTGTGTCGCGTGGCCGTCCTCGCGAGCGCTGTGCGGTCGGCGGGGCGGTACCCGCGGGTTCTTGTCGCGTCGTCACCATGCCCTCAGTATATTTATCATTCCGTTCCGCATCGGAACGTAATTCCTGTGAGGTGACACCATGTCTCGACACGTCGGCGGGTTACCGGAAGACACGGGGAGCCGGGCGACCGCTCCCGAACCGACTGCCCCGGCGCCCACCGAGAGCGTCTTCTCGGGCCCCTACCGGGCGCTCAGCCTGGGCGTGATCCTGTCGGTGGGCATGGTCGCGTTCGAGTCGCTGGGCGTGGCCACGGTCCTGCCGGACATCGCCCGGAGCCTCGACGGGCTCGGCGCCTACGGGTGGGGTCTGTCGGCGCTGATGCTCGCCAACATCATCGGCACCGTGCTCGCCGGACGTGCCGCGGACCGCCGCGGCCCGTGGGGTCCGGTCGCGGCGGGAACGGCCGTCTTCGCGGTGGGCTGCGCGGTGGCCGGTGCGGCCACCTCCTGGCCGCTGTTCCTGGTGGGGCGCTTCCTGCAGGGCCTGGGCGTGGGCGCCGTGATGGCCATGGCCTACACGGTCATCGGGCTGGCCTACCCCGAGCACCTGCGGGCCCGGATGTTCGCCCTGCTCTCCTCGGCCTGGACGATCCCGTCGCTGATCGGCCCGGTCGTCGCGGGCACGCTGGCGGACAGCACCACCTGGCGCGCGGTGTTCGTGCTCATGCTGCCCATCGCGGCGGTCGCGGCGCTGCTCACCCTGCCCGCGCTGCGCCGCCTGGAACGTCCTCAGGACGATCGGCGGACGGCGCCGGCCGAGCCGTGGTGGAAAGGTCCGCTGGCCTCCTCGCTGCTGCTGACGGTGGGCACCGGTGTGCTGCTCCAGGCGCTGCTGCTGAAGAACCTGGTCCTGCTCGTCGTGCTCGCCGTGGTCGGCATCGTCGTCGCCCTGCCGGCCCTGCGGCGGGTCACCCCGGAGGGAACCCTGACGGCGCGTGCGGGCCTGGGGGCCGGTGTGGTCGTCCGGGCCCTGCTGTGCGGCACCTACTTCGGCAGCGAGGCATATCTGCCCCTGGGTCTGCAGGAACTGCGCGGACTGAGTGCGTGGGCGGCCGGTCTCGGCCTGTCGGCGGGCGCCATCGCCTGGGTGCTCGGCTCGGCCTGGCAGGCCAAGCGGGACGCCACGGCGGGACGCGCCGGCAGCGTGGCCCTCGGTTTCCTCGTCCTGCTGCTGGGCGTGGCGGTGATCGCCCTGTCGATCCTGACCGAGTCGCTGCCCGCCTGGGTCGCGGTCGTGGGCTGGGCCATCGGCGGCATCGGCATGGGAGTGGCGTTCAACGCCTCGACCACGGAAACCCTGGAGCAGGCACCGGCGGAGCGCCAGGGCGAGATGAGCGGGGCGCTGCAACTCGCCCAGACGCTCGCCACCGGTGTGGTCGCCGGACTCGGTGGCGCGTCACTGGCCATCGCCCGGCACTACGACGCCACCACCCGTACGGCACTGGTCGGGCTGTTCGCCTTCACGGCGCTCCTGGCCCTGGCCGGCCTGCTGCTCTCCCGGCGCCTGCGGCCCGCCGCCGCGTCCGGCTGACGGTGTCCCGGCCCGGCCGAGCACCGCGACCGGCCACGGCCGGTGCCGGCACCGCGGGCCCGACGGCACCGTGCCGGAGCAGGGCCGTGCCGTGCGGGCCGTGGCGGAGCACTGCCGCCGGTAAACGCCCGGCCCCGGCACGCCGCACCGGAGCGGCCGCCGAAGGCCCCGCTCCACGCCTGCGCGGGCCCGCCGTGCCGTACTCCCCTGGACTGCCGCCGGAGAGGAACCGGGGGTGCCGGGGCGCGTCATCCGTCCCCCGTCTCGCGCTCTCGGACCGTCCCGGCCGCTGCGGCGGCACAAGGAAGTCCTCGCCCTGCCGTCGGACACGGCCGGGCGAGGACTTCCGCCTGCCCGGTGGCGTGCGGTCAGGCCCGGCACTGGAGCATGATCAGCGGCTGATCGGCCAGGAAGTCCGCCCAGTAGTCGGCGCCCCGGTCACGCAGACCGTCCTCCGACACATGCAGCGGCACCCACGTCACGTCCCGGAAACCGGCCCGGCGCAGGCTGCGCTCGTACACCTCGCGGCGCGGGTACGACGTGACGAACCGCACCGGCGGGTCGAGCAGCGCCGTGATGCGCACCCGGGGACCGATCGGGCCTTCCCCCACCGGCTCGTACGTGAAGCCGTACTTGGCCATGGACGGGCCGTCGAAACGGAAGGCGGGTGCCTGGGTCAGCACGCAGAACCGGGCACCGGGCCGCAGACTGCGGTGCACCGCTCGGCACATCCGCTCCATCTCGGCGGCGTCCTCGACGTAGTTGAGCAGGTACACGGCGCTCGCCAGGTCGAACGACCGCTCGGGGACGGAGAGTTCGGCGACGTCGGCGACGGCGTAGCGCACGCCGAGCGGAGCGCGCCGCTCGATCTCCCGGGCGGCGGCGACCATCTCGGCGGACACGTCGACGCCCAGCACCTCGGCCGCCCCCAGACGTTTGATCTGCCGGGTGTAGAAGCCGGTGCCGGACGCCAGGTCGAGCACCGACATGCCGCGCACGTCACCCAGCAGCGCCAGAAAGCTGGGGCACTCGGCGTAGCGGGCCAGAGGCAGCGTCTTGAATCCCTCGTAGGCCTCACCGATCGCGTCGTACTGCTGCACACTCATGCCGTGCTCCTTCCTCTGGACCGGATGACGAGCCGCACAGGCCCGGTGCCGGCGTCCGCGGAGCCCGCCCGCACGGTGCGGGAGGAACGCGGGGCACGGCGCAGCAGGTCGCCCGCGAGGGCGGTGCGCCGGCCCTGATGCGCCGCGGCGGCCAGGGTCTGCGGGGTGGGCAGGGAACCTTCACAGCGGCAGTGCGACGTGCCGTACGGGTTGCCGCCCGCCGCCTTGACGGACGGGTCGGTGTAGCCGGGCGGCACCAGCACCGCGCCACCGTGCAGCAGCATGTGCCCGAGGTGGAGCAGGGCCGTCTCGCACCCCGCGTGCCGCGCCGCCGCGACGGCGAAACCGCCCGCCGCCTTGCCCCACAGCGGACCCCGGCCGCCCTCGGCGGGCTCCAGCGCCTGCACGAAGTCCAGCAGCGGCGCGGCCGGCGCGCCCAGCCGGACCGGCGCACCGAACACCACGGCATCGGCCCAGGCGATGTCCGCCACGGTGGCCGGCGCGGCAGCGGGTCCCAGCCATGCGGCGGACGCGGCCCCGCTGCCGCCGGGCACCCGGCGCAACCGCACCCGCGCCCCGACCGCCCGCGCCGCCGCGGCGATCTCCTGAGCCAGGACCCGGACGGCGGCCTCCTCCCCGTGGTGCACGACGGCGAGCCGGACGGGACGGGAGGCGTCGCGGGGGAGCGCGGCACGGGGTGCTCCGGCGTCCGCCTGCCCGGTGGCCGCCGGGACGTCGGCTGCGGCGTCGTCCGTGGGGCCCTCGACGGCGGACCGGTGAGGCCCGTGCTCCGGCAGGGCGGCCGGCGCCGGGGACACGAGGAACCGGGCACGGGACCGGGCGGTCAGGGTGGCCAGACGGTGGCCCAGGGCGCGCGCGGCGGCCCGTTCGTGCGAGGCGGGCTCGCCCTGGCGGTTGTCGGCGGCCAGGCCGTACGGTGTCCCGCCCGCCGCCCGGGTGACCGGGTCGGCCGGATCGGACCCGGCCACCCAGCAGCCCCAGTGGTACAGGGTGTGGTGCAGGGCCGTCAGCGTCGCCTCCCGGCCGCCGTGGCGCTGGGTGGAGACGGTCAGGGCGGTCGCCACCCGGTCGGCGAGCAGCCCCCGCTGCCACAGCGGCGAGGTCGACTCCAGGAACCGTTTGAAGGGCGACGACACATTGCCGTAGTAGGTGGGGCAGGCCAGCACCAGCCCGTCCGCCCACAGCACGTCCTCCGGGACGGCTTCCGGCTCCGGCCAGCGGTGACCGGCGGGTTCGTCGTCCGTGACGCGCAGGAGCCGCACCTCGGCACCCGCCTGCCGCGCTCCCTCGGCGGCCAGCGCCGCCAGGGCGCGCACCGTGCCGTGCCGGCTGTGGTACACCACCGCGACCCGGTGGCTCATGCCCCGCCTCCTTCCGGCCCGCCGTCCCCGCCGGGCAGGTCCCGTGCCCGCAGCAGCAGCCGTACGTCGTCGCCGAGACGGGTCACCTCGTCCAGCCGCAGCCGCAGGGCCGCCGCGAGCGTGGGGGCGCCGACGTCCCCGAGGACGGGACGGCCGGCGGCGCCCAGAAGCAAGGGGGCCACGTACGCCACGACACGGTCCACCAGGCCCCGGGCGGCACACCACGCGGCGAGCCGGGCCCCGCCTTTCAGCAGGACCGAGCGCACGCCACGGTCCCAGAGCCGGTCGAGGAGCACGGCCATGTCGAGCGCGCCGTCGGTGACCGGCACCCGCAGCACCTCGTGCCGGGCGGGCAGCACCGGCTTCGGCGCCCGAGGACCGGTGACGACGAGGGTGGGCGCGGCGTCGTCGAGGACGCGTGCGTGCGGTGCGACGGTGCCGTCACGGTCCAGGACGACACGGAGCGGGGGCACGCCCGTCACCCCGTGCCGCAGACCCAGGTGCGGGTCGTCGACGCGCAACGTGCCGGAACCCACCAGCACCGCGTCGTGCTGGGCGCGCAGGGCGTGCGCGTCCCGCCGGGACTCGGGGCCGGTGATCCACCGGGAGGTGCCGTCCGGTGCCGCCGCCCGCCCGTCCAGGGTGCAGCCGAACTTCCAGGTCACGGCCGGCCGCCCGCGGCGCTGGGCGGTCAGCCACAGCTCGTTGCCCCGCTCGGCCTCGGCGCGCAGCACGCCGCCCACCACCTCGACCCCGCCGTCCAGCAGCCGGCGGGCGCCGCCCGCCGCGGTCGGGTTCGGGTCCGGCACCGCGTAGACCACCCGGGCGATGCCCGCCCGCAGCAGCGCTTCGGCGCAGGGCCCGGTGCGGCCGTGATGCGCGCAGGGCTCCAAGGTGACCACGGCGGTCCCGCCGCGAGCCCGGTCCCCGGCCGCGGCCAGCGCCTCGACCTCGGCGTGCGGCTGCCCGGCGCCCCGGTGGAAGCCTTCCCCGACCGCGGTGCCGTCCGCGCCGAGGATCACGCATCCGACGACGGGGTTGGGGCTGGTGCGCCCCGCAGCGGTCGCGGCCAGCCGCACGGCGCGGCGCATGGCGGACTCCTCCGTGGCGGACGCCGGCCGGACGCGGCCGTCCGGTCCCCGGCCCGTCACCGGGGCGGTCACGGCGTCTCCGCGAGCCGGAAGCCCATCGCGTAGATGGCGCGGTCGTACCAGCCGTGACGGCGACGGGTACGGGCCAGGTCGCCGAAGCGGGTGAAGCTGCCGCCCCGGGCGACACGGTAGGTGCCCCGGGTGACGGCCAGGTCGTCGGCGACCGCGACCCCACCGGGGTAGGGCCGGTAGTCGTCGGCGGTGTACTCCTCGACGTTGCCCGCCATGTCGTGGACCCCGAACGGCGACCGGCCGGCCGGGTACACGCCGATGGGTGTGGTCGACAGCGGCCCGTGTTCGACGGTGTTGGCCCGGTCCGGCTCGAACGTGTCGCCCCAGGGGAACTCCCGCCCCTCGGGTCCGGCCGCCGCGTACTCCCACTCGGCCTCGGTCGGCAGCCGGAAACCGCGGCCGGTGCGCTCGGCCAGCCAGGCGGCGTAGGCGTCGGCGGCCTCGGGCGGCACCGTCCACACCGGATGGTTGCCGAGTCCCTCCGGATAGCAGCCGAACCGCCAGGAACTCGGCAGCGCGGAACTGCCGGTCTCCTCCAAAAAGCGCCGGTACTCGGCGTTGGTGACCGGGTACAGGGCGATACGGAACGCCGGGACGTGCACCTCGTGGACCGGGCACTCCTTGGCGATCCAGTCCTCGACGACCCCGGCATGCCGCCACCGGTCCGTCACCCGGCCCACCTCGCTCGGATCCAGGCCGAGCCGGACACGGCCGGCGGGGATGTCCGCCATCGGGGGATCGTCCCCGCGGACGCGGGGATCACCGATCAGCCCGAGCACGTACCCCGCCGCGCACCGGCGTTCGAAGGACTGCCCGGGATCCTCGGCGATGCCCACGAGCACATCGGCGGGCAGCCCGAGCAGGTCGCGGTGGGCGTGCACGGGCCACGGGCCGGAACGGGCCGCGAAGGAATCGGGCAGCCCCATCGCCGCCCGGTCGGGCAGGGTGTTGGGGTTGGCCATCACCTCACTGCCGGTCATACGTGCCTCCCGTCGGCGCGCGGAGCAGTCGCCGCCGGGTGGCCGGCGGCGAGCAGATCGGTGGGGACGGCGTCGGCCACCGCACGGTAGCCGCTGTCGTTGAGGTGGATGTGGTCGCCGGAGTCGTAGGCGGCGCGCACCCGCTGCGGGTCGGCGGGATCGCGTACGGCCGCGTCGAAGTCGGCGACGGCGTCGAAGTCGGGGCAGGTGCGCAGCGCGGCGTTGAGGGCGACGCGCTGCCGCTCGGCCTCGGCCGTCCACAGCGACGAGTCCTTGAACGGGGTGAGCGTCCCGACGACGACACGGATGCCGCGTGCGTGCAGCCGCTCGGCGAGGGTGCGCAGTCCGTCGAGGACCTCCTCGGCGGAAGCGTACGGGGCGAGCTGGAGGTCGTTGATGCCCTCGTACAGCACGACCGCGCGTACCTCGGACTGGTTCAGCACGTCCCGGTCGAGCCGGCCGAGCGCGCTGGTGCCGCGCTGCGGACGCTCGGTCTCGGTGCCGTCCCGCAGCACCCGGTTGCCCCCGATGCCCTTGTTGAGCACGCCCAGTCCCGCAGTGGCGGGGTCGGCGGAGAGCCGGCGGGCGAAGGCGTCGGTCCAGCGGCCGTTGCCGTTGAGGGTGGAGCCGGACCCGTCGGTCTGCGAGTCGCCGAGCGCGACGACGGTGCCCCGCGTGGCCGGACCGCGCACATCGACGCCGGTCAGGAAGAACCAGGAGGTCTCCGTGCCGGTGAAGGCCGCCGCGCCCGGGTCGCCGGTGTGATCGCCGGGCTCGGAGACATAGGAGGTCTGCTGGGCCAGCCAGTGCCAGGTCGTGGGGCCGGTCGGTTTCGGCAGATGGACGCTGATCAGCAGGTCCGCTCCGCCGGGCACGGGGTAGGGCAGCGGGTCGCTGACCACCTCCGCCCCGGCGGGCACGGTGGTGCTCGAGGCGCCGTCGAACGTGACCGGGCGGAGACTGTCCGGGACGGCGGCCGCCGAGTCGGGCGACGTCGCCAAGCCCACGGTGACCCGGCCGAACTCGACCTCCTGCGTGCCGTGCGCGTTGGACAGCCGCAGCCGCAGCTCCTCACCGCCGACGGAGGTGTGCGCGATCATGCGGACGGTGCGGTCGTCCAAGCCGGTCCGCGAGATGCCGTCCGGGGCCGCGGGCGCGGGTGCGGTGCCCCAGGTACCGGACCAGACGCCCCCGTCGGCAGCCGCGGCCGGCCCCGCACCGGAGCGGGCGCCGGCCGACGGTGCGCCGCCCAGCAGCAGGGCGGCCGTCGCCGTCACCGTGAGCAGGACGGACAGTCGGCCGCGGCGTCGGCGTGCGCCGCTCACCGGTCGCCGTCCCCGGACGTCGTGCGGCCGGAGCCGGACCCCGCGGCCCGGTCCGCGTCGGCGGTGCGGAAGGTGCCGACGAGATAGTGGAGCCCGGGCGTCCCACGGGGCACCGTGTGCACGTCGACGGGTGTGAAGCCGTGCTTGGCGACCAGCCCGGTCAGCTCCTCCTCGGTGAACTCCCGGTACAGGCGCTGCGCCTCGTTGGCGAAGAGCCGGCCCGGACCGTTCTCGGACCGGAACACGGACACGGTGAACAGCCCGCCGGGACGCAGCAGTTCGCGGACACGGCGCAGATACCGGCCGTAGGTGTCGGGATGCTGGTGGTGGAGGCAGCCGTTGTCGAGGACGGCGTCGTGCACGGCCGTGCCGTCCAGGTCCGTCAGCGAGCAGACCAGGAAGCGCATCCGTCCGTCGCTGCGGGCGGTGAGCGCGGCCCACTCGGGGGATTCGACGAGGTCGATGCCGGTGACCCGGCATCCGGCCGCGTGCAGAAGGGCGGCGTCGCGGCCGTGTCCGGCACCGATGTCGAGCACATGCGCATCGGCCCGGCCGCCCAGGGCGCGCAGCAGCAGGCGTGGCGCCTCGCGCATGGCCTTCTCGGCGGTCCAGACGTCGCGCCCGTGGGCGTAGTGCTCGTGGAAGTCGGAGCGCAGCACGTCCGTGTAGGCCGACGCGTCGACCGACGGAGTGGAAGCGGGGATGACGGAGTAGCGATCGGCTATCCGGTGGCTGGGCATGCGTGACCGTTCCTGTGGTGTGGGAGATGCGGCTCAGCGGGGCGGCGTGAGCGGGCCGTGCGCGTCGACGGCACCGGGTGCGGGGCGGTGTCCGGGCGTCGTCGCCGCGCGGGCACGGCACCCTGCGCGAGCGTGAGATGAGGGGCGCGGGCCCAGGGATGCCCGGGCCCGGCGCCGGAAGATGCCGGGCGCGGTGTGCGGGGCTGCCGGCCCGTGCAGCCCCGCTGTCGCGGTCGGTCAGCCGGCGATCGTGTATACCTGTCCGTCGTACGCGCCGGCGACGAAGAGCTTGCGGGCCGCGTCGTAGGCGAGGGAGGAGATGCCGGCCGTGGTCGGCCGGTCGATCGTGGTCCACCGGCCGTCGACCCGGTCGTAGACCGCCAGCCGGCCGTTGTAGCTGCCGGTGGCGATCAGCCGCCCGTCGCTGTCGGCGGCGACACACTTGATGGAGTGGGTGTGCGGCGTGGGCAGGACCTGCGCGGTCCGGTCGGGGCTCCAGATCCGCAGTCTCAGGTCACGGCTGACGCTGGCGAACCAGCCGTCGCCGAGCCCCGCGCAGCCGTTGGCGATCTTGTCGTGGGCGTCCTCGACGGTGGCGATCTTCTGCAGACCGGAGATGTCGTACCAGGTGGCGGACGCGTCGGCAGCGACGGAGAACAGCAGATCGCCGGAGACCGCGACGCTCTTGACGGCGTTGACGTGCAGCGGCAGGTCCGTCACGTGCTCCACGGTGTCGCCGGCCAGCCGCAGCAGCAGCCCCTCGCCGGTGTACGCGCCGACGACGGCGTACCGGTCGCCGTCGCGTTCGAAGGCGACACCACAGTTCAACGGCGAGCGGTGCTGGTACAGTTCACGGCCCGTCAGCGCGTCGAACACCTTGC
The DNA here is from genome assembly GCF_045209695.1 of Streptomyces thermoviolaceus. NCBI lineage: Bacteria > Bacillati > Actinomycetota > Actinomycetes > Kitasatosporales > Streptomycetaceae > Streptomyces > Streptomyces thermoviolaceus. The sequence goes on from NZ_CP109280.1 coordinate 5,583,627, forward strand.
CCAGCTGGCCGCCGGAGAGCACCAGGCCGCCCAGCGGAGTGAGGAAGTTGCACAGGCTGCCGGTCTCGGCCACCGGTTCGCCGTCGCGCCTGACCACACCGGCGTCGCCGACGGTGAGCGTCGTACCGCCGCCCTGCGGCAGCACCGCGTTGACGCCACCGGTGGGCGGCACCACGGCCGTGTCCCAGCTGCGTGTCTGGTAGTCGTACCCGCGGTACGTCGCGCCGAAGGTGGCGAACACCAGCCGGGTGCCGCCCGCGAAGGCACACGAACGAGGCCAGACGTCGTCCGGCAGCGCCGTGGTGTCGAGCGGTTCGGGCGTCCCCGAGGAGACGTCCCACAGGCGCATGGTGCGGTCGTAGGAGAGGCTGACCAGCAGGTGGCGGGCATCGTCGAGGACCAGGCGCTTGATGCCCGCGTCGTGCGCGGGAACCGTCCTGCGCTCGTCGGGGCCGACGACGATGATCCGGCCCTCGTCGTTGCCGGCGAAGACCGTGCCGGAGGAGGAGATGGCGACGGTGTCGGTCTCCACGCCGTCCATGTCCAGGTCGGCGACCAGACCGCCGGTCTGCAGGGACCAGCGCTTGATGGTGCCGTCGTCGCTGGAGGAGATCAACTCGTCGGCGGTGCGCACCCATTCGACGGAGACGACGTCGGCGGTGTGTCCCTCGAAGCGGTGGAGCAGCCGGCCGGTGATGTCGTAGACCCGCACCCGGTGGTCACGGGAGGCGGTGGCGATCAGCTCCTTGCTCGGATGGAAGACGGACATCTCCACGTCGTCCTCCTGGTCCGCGAAGACCGCCACCAGGCGGAGGTCGGGCACGGTCCACAGACGGGCGGTGTAGTCCGAGGAGGAGGTCAGCAGGTGCTTGCCGTCCGGGGAGAACTGGCACTGGTTGGCCAGGTGGTCGTGGAAGGCGCGGGCCACCGCACGTCCGGTGCGCTGGTCCCAGCAGATGACCTGGTTGTCGTAGCCGGCCGTGGCCACGTATGCGTCCCGCCAGGCGGCTATGCCACTGATCGGTCCACGGTGCTGGATCACGAAGATTCCCCCAGAAGTATGGTGTGTCCCTGCTCGGCCTTGACCCGCAGATACTCGTGATTGCGTTCGGTCCGGTGGACGCCCGTGGGGAGGACCTCCTCCACGGTGATGCCGTAGTTCTCCAACTGGTGGATCTTGTCGGGGTTGTTGGTGCGCAGCCGGATGCGTGTCACGCCGAGGGCGCGCAGCATCTGTGCGGCGACGCGGTAGTCGCGCAGGTCGTCCGAGAAGTTCAGCTCCCGGTTCGCGGCGAACGTGTCGAGGCCTCGGTCGTCCTGGAGGCGATAGGCCTCGAGCTTGTTGTACAGCCCGATGCCCCGTCCTTCCTGCCGGAGGTACAGCAGGATGCCTCCGCGGTCGGAGAAGAGGTCGACCACTTCGGTCAGCTGTGGTCCGCAGTCGCAGCGAGCAGAGCCGAACACATCCCCCGTGAGGCATTCCGAGTGCACCCGCACCAGGGGAACCGCCTGGGCGAACGGGAACACCACGGCGATGTGTTCGCGTCCGTCGGCAAGTCCGGTGAAGCTGACCATTTCGGCGGTGCGCCAGTCTCTGTCGCTTCGGCGCACCGGCACCTCGACCCGGGTACGGACCGTGGCCTGCGTCGTGAGCGGGCCGGTCCTCGGTTGCGGCGTCTCGCCGCTGGACGTGCTCAGCATGAATCGTCCCTCCGCTGGTAACGGCCCGATTAAGTAACCATGCGGTCACCTACAGGAACAGTACGGACAGGCCGAAACACCGTCCGAACCGTTTTCCGTCCAGCACCGAGAGAAGAGAGATATTCATGCACAAGCGGAATTAAGCGCTTCGCGCGGGCCGCTCCAAGAGTGGCGGCGTCCCGTGCCGAACACCGGGACCGGAGCGCCTCGAGCAGTCCGAGTCCACGGGTGCGCCGCACCCTGGGCGGACGACCGGGACATCACCTCGACCGCAGGCGCCGACGGGCGCGACGGCGTCGTCCGCCGGGCGGAGCACAGTGATCCGGTTGTCCCGGCGTCCGCGGCGGATTCGTCGACGCCGGACGGCCGGGCACCTGACGGGAGCCGGCGCGCCACACGGCCGGACCGCAGCCACAATCGGCGCATCACATCACAACTGTCAGTCCGTCCTCCGGTTCTCCGTCCGATCGCACCGGATCGGCCGGAGCCCTTCCTGACCCCGGCCGCGGACGTCCGGGAACCGGCTGGGACCGACGCAGCCGGTGCCGTGACTGCGCGGACACGCCTCAGGCCTTGCGGCGCTGTCCGTCGCTCCGGCGGGACGGGCACTCCGCGCGCCCGGACCCGGCCGCCACCTCCCGGTGGCCGAGGGTGCTGTTTCCTTCCTGCGCGCGCCCGCTGTCGTCGCGGTCCTCGCCGGCGGCCTCGTCGTCGCCATCGTCGCTCAGCACCTGGTCGCCGTAGAGATCCTCCAGCCAGGTCTGCTGGTAGATGGTGTCGAGATAACGTTCTCCGAGGTCGGGGGCGATGGCCACCGCCGTCATGTCGGGGGAGCCGTGCCGGTCCAGCCAGCCGCTGGCGCCGCTGACCACCGTCCCGGTGGAGCCGCCGAAGAGGAAACCCCGCCGGGCCAGGCGGTGGCAGGCGCGGATCGTGTCCGCCTCCTCCACCCGGATCACCTCGTCGACGAAGGACTCGTCCAGCAGTGGTGGACGCATGCTCATGCCCAGGCCGGGGATCATCCGCCGGCCCGGAGGGCCGCCGAAGGCCACCGAGCCGACGGTGTCCACGGCGACGATCCGCACCGGCCGGTGCCACTCGCGGAAGTACCGCGCACACCCCATGAGGGTGCCCGTGGTGCCCGCGCCCACGAACAGCACGTCCAGCTGCGGGAACTGGGCGGCGATCTCCGGCGCCGTGGTGCGGTAGTGCGCCTGCCAGTTGCCCGGGTTGGTGTACTGGCTCAGCCACACGTACCGCTCGTCGGAGGCGCACAACGCCCGCACATAGTCGATCCGCGCGCCGAGGAATCCGCCGTTGGCGTCCAGGTCGGCGATGACATGGACCTCGCTGCCCAGCGCCTCCATCAGCAGCCTGGTCGACAGGTTGCAGCGGGAATCCGTGACGCACAGGAACCGGTAGCCCTTGCTGGCCGCGATCAAGCTGAGGGCCACCCCGAGGTTGCCGGACGAGGACTCGATCAGGATCGAGTCCTCGTTCAGCAGGCCGTCCCGCTCCGCGGCCTCCACCATCTCGACCGCGGCCTTCAGCTTGATCGAGCCGGCGAAGTTGAAACCCTCGCACTTCAGGTAGAGCGAGCGCCCGATGATCGGCTTCAGATCGACGAACAGCCGGCCTTCGTTGAAGTGGTGGGGTGCGGAGATGACGGGCACGAGGGCCTCCTGATGCGTGGGCCGGACACGGGGTGATCAGCCGGCGAAGCGGCGATCAGCCGTACCGGCGCAGCTCGTGGAAGAAGTCGTCGATGACATGGAGTTCGCCGGTCCGGGCGACCTCGTCGTGCACGTACTTGCCGACGGCGAGGTCGAGGACTCCGAGACCGAACGGGGAGAAGACGACGGTCCGGTCGGCGGGCGGCCGGACACGTCCGGTCAGCACGTCGTCGAGGGTGCCGTCGAGGAAGTCCCGCCCGCCGCTGAGCCGTTCGGCCAGGTGCGGGGAGGTCTCCGCCTTCAGGCAGTGCTCGACGTCGTCGACGAAGTTCGCCGACTCCAGCAGGATCCGCGGGTCCAGGTCGCGCAACGACACGTGCAGCACCACCGGGTGGTGGTCGAACCAGGAGGTCTCGCTGACGTGCGGGGTGCCCGCGACCGTGGCGAACACGATCAGGTCGCTGGAGCGGATCAGCTCCTCCGGACCGTCGTGCACGGTGACGTCGCCGGGTGTGCCGGCCTGCCGCAGATACCCGCAGAACCCGGCGGCGCTGTCGGCGGACACGTCGTACACGCCGACGGTGTCGAAACTCCAGCCGGTGCCGGTGAGATACGTGTGGATGTAGCGGGCGATCAGACCCGTGCCGAAGAACCCCACACGCCGAGGCCGTTGCCGGGTACGGGTGAGGCGGTCCGCGGCCAGCGCGGCGGAGGCCGCGGTCCGGGTGGCGCTGATGATGGAACTCTCCAGGCAGGCGAACGGATAGCCGGTGACAGGGTCGTTGAGGATCAGCACCGCCGACGCCCGGGGCAGCCCGGAGGACACGTTGTCCGGGAAACTGGAGATCCACTTGATGCCGTCCACGGCCACCTGGCCGCCCACGGAGGCGGGCAGCGCGATGATCCGCGACGTGGGCCGGTCGGGGAAACGGAGGAAGTACGACGGCGGGTTCACCGTACGGCCCTCGCCGTGCAGCCGGTAGGCCGCCTCGACCAGCTCCGTGATCTGCTTCTCCCGGCCGTGCAGCGCCCGCTGCACCTGTGCGCCGGTGATCACCGCGAACGCCGGGACGGTGCGGTCCGGTCCCGCGGCGGCAGGTCCGGTGGTGGGGGAGGTCACAGAGGTCATCGCCGCTCTCCTTCCTGCGCGCGGCGCTCGGCCGGCACACACGGTTCGGCCAGGGCCACCAGCACCTCACGCTCGCCGGTGAACGGCTCCCGGCTGTGCGCGGTGCGGATGTTGTCGACCAGCATCAGATCCCCGGCCTGCCACGGCTCGCGCCGGGTGTGCCGCTCGTAGACGGTGTTCAGCAGCTCCACGACGTCCTCGCCGATCTCGCCGCCGTCGCCGAAGCGGGTGTTGAACGGCAGCCCGTCCTCGCCGTACTCGTCGACCAGGTACTCGCGCACCTCCGGCGCCAGCGTCCACTGGTTGAGGAAGGCGATCTGGTTGAACCAGCAGGGGCGGCCGGTGACCGGATGCCGCACCACCGCGGGGCGGCGCTGCCGGGTGCGCAACGTGCCGTCGGGCCGCCAGGAGAAGTCGATGCCGTGGGCACGGCAGTAGTTCTCGACCGTCTCCCGGTCGTCGCTGCCGAACGACTCGGCCAGGGACGCGCCGATCTCGTCGTTGTAGCTGCGGGTGAGCAGCCAGCCCTCCCGCTCGAACCGCTCGCGCAGCTCGGCCGGCAGCGCCCGCAGCACCTCCTCGGCGTCGGCCACCCCCGTCGCGCCGCCCTCGTCGGGCGCGGTCAGGCACGCGAACAGCATCAGACCCGGCACGCGTTGCGCGTAGCTCAACTCGTGGTGCATGCACATCGGCTGGTTGTCCGGCCACGCGGTGGAGGAGTACAGCCCGTCGCCGTACGGCGTACGCGGCGCGAACGCCTCCCGCTCGGTCATGAGGTCATCGGTCAGCGCGGCGAACACGGCCCGCACCTGCTCCTTGTCGCGCACCCCCAGGCCGCGCACGAGGAGCGCGCCGTGCTCGGTGACCTGTGCGCGCAGCGCCTGGCGATGTCCGGCCGCCCAGCCGGCCGGGTCGGCCGGGGGGTCCACCTGCAGGACGGGTGGCCTGTCCGGTCGCAGGTCCACCTCCAGCAGGGAGGCCGGGGACGAGAACGACATCACGGTTTCCTTCCGTTGCTGCGGTGGTTGTCGTCACAGGGCCGCCGGTTCGGCGGCGCCCAGCACGGCCCGGGCCGCCTCGGCCGGCCGGGTGCGGACGAAGTAGTGGCCGCCGGCGGGCAGTTCGTGCAGGTCCACGTGGTCGGCGAGCAGCCGCCAGTCCTGATGGCGGTCGCGGAAGCCGGCGGTGTGCGGGTCGTCGGCGGCGACGACCACCGTGACCGCCGCGACCGGCTTGTCGGCGGGCGGATCCTCCAGGAGGGCGGCGAGGTAGTGGTCGGCCACCACGCAGTCGTGGCGGTAGGCGGCCGCGACCCGCTCGGCCTGGGCCGCGGTCAGCTCGCCCGGCTCGCGGTGCCCGCCGTCCGCGGCCAGCCGGGCGGCGATCGCGGCGTTGCTTTGCTGCTTCAACTCCACGGCGTGGGCGCGCCGTTCGGCGGCCGTGCCGAGCAGCTGCGCGCCGAGGAACAGCCGCGGCACCTCCACCCCGCGGGCGTGCAGCAGCCGTGCCGCCGCCACCGCCAGGGCGGTCCCCGCGGAGTGGCCCCACAGCAGCACCCGCCGCAGCCCGAGCCCGGCGATCTCGTCGACCACCTGCTCGGCCACCTGGTGCAGCGGTGCGAACCGCTCGTCGGGGGCGGCCGGGTCGTGGCCGGGCAGATCCACGGCGTACACCGCGAGGCCGCGGTCGGCCAGAGCGCTCGCCATCGGCTGGAAGTTCACCGCGTTGCCGCCCGCGTGCGGGAAGCACACCAGCGTGCCCTGCGCAGTGGCGCGCGGCCGGGCGAGCGGCTGCAGCAGCTCGGTGCGCCGCTTGTCCGGGCCGTTCAGCAGCGCGGCCAGATCGGCGAGCCGAGGATGGCGGGTGATGTCCCGCAGGGACACCGCGCGGTCCAGGGCGATGGTGAGTTTCACCGCCGACAGGGACGTGCCGCCGGAGTCGAAGAAGTGGTCGTGGCGGCCGACGCGGTGCCGGGGCACCCCGAGCACGTCCGCCCAGACGGCCGCCAGTCTCCGCTCGGCCGGGGTGCGCGGCGCCCGGTCCTGCTCCTCGCCGTCCGGCGGCGCGGCGGTGTCCGGGGCGGACAGGTGTGCGGCCAGCGCGGTCAGGGCCTTGCGGTCGATCTTGCCGTTGGCGGTCAGCGGCAGCGCCTCCTGCCAGTGGAACGCCGACGGCACCATGTACGAGGGCAGCGCCGCCCCCAGCACCTGCTGCACCTCCTCGGCCTGGAGCCGCCGACCGGTGTAGAAGGCGACCAGACGCACACTGCCGCCGGCCTGTCCGGTGACGACCACCGCGCCGTCCCGCACACCGGGCACCCGCAGCAGCGTGTTCTCGATCTCGCCGATCTCGATGCGGAAGCCGCGGATCTTGACCTGGCTGTCCCGGCGACCGAGGAACTCCAGTTTCCCGTCCGGGTGCCAGCGCCCCCAGTCGCCTCCCAGGTACAGCCGCTCGCCGGGCCGGTAGGGGTCCTCGCGGTAGGCCTCCCGGGTGCGGTCGGGGTCGTTGACGTAGCCGCGTCCCACGCACACCCCGGAGAACGCGATCAGCCCCGGGGCGCCCAGCGGCACCAGGTGCAGGTGCGGGTCGACGACATAGACCCGCACGTTGTGCACGGGACGGCCCAGCAGCACCCGCTCCGGCACCGCCTCCATCACCTCGTGATTGGTGTCGTCCGACGTCTCGGTCAGGCCGTAGGCGTTGACCAGCCGGATCCCCGGCCGGAGTGCGAACCACCGTTGGACCAGCTCCCGTTTCAGCGCCTCACCGGTCACCGACACACACCTCAGGTCCGGCAGGTCGCGCGGGTGCCGCTCCAGGTACGACACCAGCACCTCCAGGTAGGAGGGCACCACCTGGGCCACCGCGACCCGTCCGCGGGCCAGGGTGTCCACGAAGCGTTCCGCGTCCATGACCGCGTCCTGCTCCACCAGCAGGGTGCGCCCGCCGACCAGCAGCGCCGCCAGCAGCTGCCACAGCGAGATGTCGAAGCACTGCGGGGCGGTCTGCGCCACCACCGTCCCGGGCCCGATCCCCAGGTCGTCGATCTTGGCGAACAGGTGGTTGAGCATGCCGGCGTGCTCGCACATCGCGCCCTTCGGCTCGCCCGTGGAGCCGGAGGTGAAGTAGATGTACGCCAGCTGCCCGGGGGACACCTCCACCCCGAGGTCGTCCTCGGCGTGCCCCTCGGCGTACGCGGTCCCGATCAGCAGCTTCTCGACGTTCTCCGGCAGGGTGGCCAGGGCCTCGTCCAGTCCGGCGGTGCTGCCGGGCTCGGTCAGCACCAGCCGGCAGCCGGCCCGCGACAGCGTCGCCGCGATCCGGCCCGCCGGGAAGTGCGGCTCGACGGGCAGATAGACGCCGCCGGCCTTGAACACCGCCAGCACCGCCGCCAGCCAGTCGAGGTTCCGCTCGGTGACGACGGCCACCACGTCCTCGCGGCCCAGCCCGCGCGCCCGCAACGCCCGCGCCAGCCGGTTCGCGCGCGCGTTCAGCTCCCCGTACGTCCAGGAGCGCTCGCCGAGCACCGCGGCCACCGCCCCGGGATGCTCCCGCACCCGCTGCTCGAACAGCTCGTGGGCGCGGGCGTCCGGCAGTTCGCGGTGCGGTCCGGCCAGGTCCTCCAGCTGCGCCCGGACCTCCGCCGCCGACAGCAGGCTCTGCCCGGTGTGCTCGGCGTCCACGTCGGCGGTCATCCGGTCCAGCGCGGCCAGGTGATACCCGGCGATCCGGGCCGCCGCGGCGGCGTCCAGCACCTCGGTGCGGTACCGCACCCGCAGCACGCAACGGCCGTCCCGCTCGCGGTGCCCCACCGCCAGCACGGCGTCCTCGGGCAGCGCGGGCGCGCTGTCCTCCGGGTCGAACACCGCCTCGTAGGCCGGCCCGGTCAGGCCCAGCTCCCGGCGCAGGGCGGCCACCGGGAAGTCCCGGTGCGTCAGCACGTCCGTCTCGGCGCGCCGGACGGCGAGCAGCAGCTCGCGCCAGGTGCGCGGGGCGAGCGGAAGCCGGCACGGGAGCGGGGCGTGTGCGGCGCCGGTGACCAGGCCGGTCACCACGTCCTCGTCCGCGCTGAGCGCCGCCAGCACCTTGGCGTGCGCGGCCAGCAGCACCGTGCGGGCCGGTACCCCGAGCCGGGCCGCCAGGGCACGCACCGCCCCGGCGACCTCCTCGGGCACCGGCTCCTCGTGCTCGGCCACACCCGGCACCGGGTCGCGTGCCCACCGCGGGACGGCGGTGGCCCCGCCGGCGGTCAGCACCGCGGCCCAGAAGTCCCTGTCCGCTGCCGTGAGCGTTCCCATCGATGCCCCTCTCTCACTTCGCCGTGGCCGTGGCCGGGACGGCCGGGTTGCCCGCCCAGTACGCGTCCGGGGGCACTTCTTCGCCTTTCATCAGGAAGGAGTCGGGCGCCAGCACCGCGTCGTCGCCCACCGTGACGCCGTAGTGCACATATGCCGCCACACCGAGGGTGACGCGGGCGCCGAGCGTGGTGCGGTCGGACTTGAAGGTGCCGTCCTCCTGCGAGTGGCACTGGATCCTGCTGCCGGCGTTCAGCGTGCAGTCGTCCCCGACGGCGGTGAGCGTGCGCTCCGTGATGTTGCAGCCGTCGTCGAACACCCGGCGGCCGATGCGCACACCCATCAGCCGCCACAGCAGTGGCTTGAACGGCGTCCCGTTGAACAGGTTCAGATGGCGCTCCGGCACCTTCCACAGCCGCTCGTGCCACCAGAAGTACGGGTCGTAGATGGAGCACAGCTTCGGCTGCAGCGGCCGGAAGGAGGTGATGCACCGTTCCAGCAACACGTAGTAGGCGGCGCTGACGACCAGACCGACCGCCAGGTAGCTGCCGACCACCACGTGCCCCAGCGTCCCGTACAGGCCGGCGGTCAGCAGGCCGAGGAGGGTGAGCAGCACCGTGTGCAGCCAGCGCACCGCCAGGTGCAGCGCCATGGACCGCAGGTTGTAACGGTTCTTCGCGGCGAGATTGCGGCGCAGCGCCTCACCGGTGCGCAGATGGTCGAAGCGCGCGTCGCGCTCCACCGTCCGGGGGATCTCGAAGCAGGGCGACCCGAGCAGCCCCACGTTCTGCCGGATCTCTCCGTCGAGGGGGACCATCACCTTCGTCGCCAGCAGGCAGTTGTCGCCGGTGCGCGCACCGGCGGGGAAGGCGATGTTGTTGCCGAGGAAGTTGCGGGCCCCGATCGTCGCCTGCGACACCCGGAAGGAGGTGCTGGAGTACTCCGCGTTCAGCACGGACAGCCCGTCGGCGATCATGGTGCCGCTGCCGACCTTCACCAGGAACGGTGTCTCGTGCCGCACGTCGGTGCCGAAGTTGGAGCCGGTCTGCTCGACCGTGGACAGGTCGTAACCCAGGCCGCGCAGGTAGGGGACGATGTAGGAGCTGTCGCCGAGCAGCCAGGTGAAGAAGCGGATGTTCGTCAGAGCGGACACCGCGCGGTGCAGCGCGTAGTGGAAGCCGTAGAGCGGATAGACCCGGTCGGGACGGACGGCCAGGCGCAGCAGGCGCGAGGCGCCGAACAACGCGAACAGGCCGAGCAGTACGGCGCCGAAGAACACCGCTGTGGCCACCAGCAGCGCGTCCGTGACGAGTTCGCCGACCGAGGCGCCGTGCGAGGCGGGGTCCAGCCGCTCGCTCAGCGCGGGCACCTGGGCACCCAGCATGTACAGCCCGCCGACGGCCAGCGGCAGGTACACGAGGAACAGCTGCACCAGGGTGGTCAGAGCGAAGCCGAGGCGGCGCAGCCTGCCGCAGCGGGCCGGCGGGACCCGTACGTGGTCCACCTCGGTGGGCTGGGCGGGCGATCCGTGTCGGCGCTCCCCGGCCGGGATCTCCTGCCCCCGGTACAGGGCGGAGGCGTGACCGAGCTGTGCTCCGTCGCCCAGGGTGGTGTCGATGTCGAGCACGGCCTTCTCACCGACGAACACGTCCCGGCCGAGTGTGACGCGGCCGGTCTGGATCCGTCCCGCGTGCGCCCGGTAGCCGAGGAAGAGGGCGTCCTTGCGGATCACCGTGCCGGAGCCGATGGTGAGCAGGTCGGTGCAGACGGGGACGGAGCGGGACAGGATCGTCACGTCCCGGCCGATCCGCGCGCCCAGCGCGCGCAGATACATCACATACAGCGGATTGCCGGCGAACAGCACCATCGGATTGGCGTGCAGCAGCGACTTGACGATCCAGAACCGCAGGTAGGCCCCGCTCCACACGGGGAACTCACGGGGCGTCCAGCGCCCGACGAGGATCCACTTCGCCGCGACCGGGACGGCGCACAGGGCGAGGAATCCGACGGCACCGCACAGCAGGGAGCGCAGATAGATGTGCCCCAGGCCGTCCGCCGCGGCCACCCATTCGTAGGCCTCGGCGGTGACCAGACCGATGACACCGGTGTACCCGAGGAACAACAGCGACTGCGCGGCACCGCACACCAGGTGCCGCCCCCGGCGCGGTGGTGCGGCCGGCTCCGCACGCTCCGGCTGCTCCGGCCGGCCGTCCTCGGTGGACGGTGCCTGCGCGTCGGCGGGTGCCTGGGCCTGCGTGTCGGCGGGAGCGGCGAGCGCGGCCGCCAGGTCGCGGACCGTGGGATGCCGGTAGATGTCCTTGATGGACACCGACGGCAGGTCCTCCCGTTTGCGGACCCGGGCACAGAACTGCGCCATCACCATGGAGTTGGCGCCCAGATCGGAGAAGAAGTGGTCGTCGGGCCCGACCTGGTCGGCGTGCACCAGGTCCGCCAGCACGGTGGTGAGTTCCCGTTCGAGGTCGGCCGCCGCCGGGGCGGGCTGCGCACGCGGGGTGATCGCGGATCCGTCCGGTCCGGGCATTAGGATGTCGGCAGACTTCTCCACCATGCGAACTCCCTGAAAAGTCGGAAACGGCCGGCCGCTGCGGCCGGTCCCCGGGACCGAGCGTGGTTCGAATCGTGCGGTGTTCGAGGTTCGAGGTGTGCGGTGTCCGGTGCCGCCCGTCGTCCGGGACGGCGGCTGTCCGGGATCGTGCGGTGTTCGACGACAAAAGCCATGGACCAGTCTTGTGCGCGCGTCGCGGGGTTGCCACCAAAACGGCGGTGCTCCCCGCGGCCGCCACCGGCCGGTTTCGGCACATTGGCCGGTCATCGCGGGTGCGGCAGGCGACACGTGTCACCCGAATGGCCTTCACTCTGATGAGTGTGTGCGCTGTAGGAAGTTGACGGTGTGTGGGGCGGCGTCCGGTGACCGGCCGCAGCCGAGTGGCTACCGCCGACGGGTGCGCGCACACTGAGCAGTGACGCGCGGCGGCGCCCCCCGCCGCCCGGGCAGCCCGCCGGCGCCCGGAGTGCCGCGGAGCCGCCCGACGCCGAGCATGCCTGCTCGTCCGCCATCGTTCGTCGAGAGGGCCGACATGGCCGTAGACATCCCGCCCCTGATCAAACCCTCGCACCTCCGGCGACGCGGAGGGCTGTGGGGGGAGTGCCTGGCGGAGTTCCTGGGAACCCTGGTGATCGTCGCCTTCGGTGACGGCGTGGTCGCCATGGCGGTCGCGGCGCTGCCCGGTTCGGACCGGACGGAGGGCCCCACGACCTTCTTCCTGGGGGCCGGTGACTGGCTGCTGATCGGCTGGGGCTGGGCGTTCGCCGTGGCCTTCGCCGTGTATGTGGCCGGTGGTGTCAGCGGTGCCCATCTCAACCCGGCGGTCACCCTGGCGTTCGCGCTCCGGCGCGGGTTTCCCTGGGCGAAGGTCGCGCCGTACTGGCTGTCGCAGCTGGTGGGTGCCTTCGCCGGTGCCGCCCTGGTGTACGCCGTCTACCACGACGCCATCAACACCTTCGACCAGGCGTCGCAGGGTCCGAAGACCAACGGGCACACCCTGGCCTCGTTCTCCATCTTCGCCACCTTCCCGGCGCCCTATTTCCACGGCGGTGTCTGGGGGCCGCTCGTGGACCAGATCGTCGGCACCGCGTTTCTGCTGCTGTTGATCCTGGCGATCGTCGACGCGCGCAACACGGCCCCGAAGGGCAATCTCGGGCCGCTGCTCATCGGCCTCGCCGTCGGCGCCATCGGCCTGTCCTACGGCGCCAACGCCGGGTACGCCATCAACCCCGCCCGTGACTTCGGCCCGCGCCTGTTCGCGTATGCCGCCGGGTGGGGCGATCTCGCGCTGCCGGGCTCCCTGGCGGGTTCGTTCAGCCACTACTGGTGGATTCCCATCGTCGGCCCGTTCGTCGGCGGTGTGGTCGGCGCGCTCGTCTACGACCTGCTCGTCGGCGACGTGCTGCATCTGCGGGCCCAGCAGACCGCACCTCCTCCCCCCGGCCGCACCCGGGGCACACCGGCGCCCGAGGAGGAGTGACCCGCCCCGTCGCCGCGCGCCGGCAGCCGCCGGGCGCCCACACGGCGGCACCGGCACCGGCAGGACGCATCTGGCGCGCCCCCCTTCGAAGACCGCTCGTGAGTCCCCGTCAGCCCGTGCTGAGCACCATCCGGAAGCGGGCGGCGCCGGAGAGCATTTTGCGGTAGGCCTCGTCGGCCTGCTCCAGCGGCACGACCTCGGTCATCGGCCGCACCCCGTTGAGCGCGCTGAACTCCATGGTCTCCTGCACGTCCTGCGCGGTGCCGGACGGGTGCCCGCGCACGACCCGGCCGGCCATGATCAGCTGCGCCGGGGAGATGTCCAGCGGTTCGGCGGCCACACCGATGATCACCAGTTCGCCCCGATGCGTCAGCCCGTCGACGGTCGCCGAGATGGCCTCGGAGCTGCCGGCGGTGGCCACCAGCACCTTGACCCCGCCGAGCGTACGCAGCGCCTCGGCGACATCGGTGGCGGTGCTGTCGACGTAGTGGTGGGCGCCCAGCCGTTTGGCGAGGTCGGCCTTGGCGGGGCCCCGGGCGATCGCCACGGTCTCCATCCCCATCGCCGCCGCGAACTGCACCGCCAGGTGGCCCAGACCGCCGATGCCGAGCACCGCGACCCGGTCGCCCGGACGGGCGGAGCTGCGCCGCAGCCCGTTGAACACCGTCACGCCCGCGCAGGCCAGCGGTCCCGCGTCGCACGCGGCCAGCGCGTCCGGGATCCGGGCCAGGGCGTCCACCGGGGCGATCACCTGCTGGGCGAAGCCGCCGTCGTAGGTCCAGCCGGGCACTTTCAAATTCACGCACACGACGAAGTCGCCCTGCCGGCACGGCGTGCAGTGCAGGCAGCTGCCGCCGAACCAGCCGACGGTCACCCGGTCGCCCACCTGCCAGCCGTACTCCCCGGCTCCGGCGCCCAGCTGCTCGATCCGCCCGGCGATCTCGTGCCCGGCGACCACCGGGAAGGTGACTCCCGGCAGGGCGCCGTCGACGAACAGCGAGTCGCTGTGGCAGACGCCGCAGGCATCCACGGCGATCCGGACATGGCCGGGTCCGGGCTCCGGCACTTCCCGCTCCGCGATCTCCAAGGGCCCGCCGGCGGACGTGACCTGTGCGACTGTGTAGGTGCTCATCCCGGCCTCCCGCACATGTGTCGTGGCCTTCTTCTCCAGCACACCAGGTCACGGCGGATCGCGCGCGCCGGGCCGGGAGCGGGCGGCGAAACGCCCGGCGGCCGGGCACGTGTGCGGCCGCACGGACGGCCGGGCGGCGGGGCAGGTGTGCGGCCGCACGGACGGCGGGGCGGCGGGGTCAGCTCCGCGGCATCGGGCGCACGGTGAGGATCTGCTGGGCCTGGCCCACCGGGCCGTGCACGTCGTGCAGCACCGTGCTGGTCAGCCCCACACCCGTGGGCCCGAACGCCACGGTGGTCTCCAGGCCTGTCCAGCCCGCCTCGGGGCTGCGGTGCAGGTGCACGGTCAGGTCCACGTTCGGGAACATCCACTGCTCGGGCGACTGGCGGACGGCTATGCCGTTGGCGGTGTCGACCAGGGCCAGGAAGGAGGCGAGCGGGCTGCTGGGCTCGTCCGCGACCAGGGCCAGCGGCGTCGCGACCCAGGCGGTGGTGCGGCCCGGCCGGGGCGGGGCCACCGGGCGGACGTCCAGGGAGGCGATGTAGCCGCCGGGCCACAGTTCGGCCATGGGCCACGGCTCGAGCTGCTCCGGCGGGGGCAGCCGCCGGTCGGCTCCACCGGCGACGGCACGGGTGTCCTGCGCCGCCAGCAGCCAGGCGCGGGCCCGGACCACCGGCCGGCCGCCGATGGCGACCTGTGCCTCGAGCAGCTCGATGGTGCGGCCGGGCCGCACGGTCTCCACCCGGATCTCGCACTCGTCCAGGGCCAGTCGGCCCAGGATGTCGTAGCTGATCCGGGACAGCATCAGCCCCCGGTCCCCGCGTCCGGCGAGGTACTGGTCGACGGCGTGGACGACGAGGCCGCCGAGCGGACTGAAGTGCTGCTCCTCGGTGTTCCAGGCGCCGCCGGCGTGGGCGGTGGGTTTGAACCGGTGCTCGTCGGTGCGCACGTAGTAGCTGTCGGGGGCCGGGGTGCCGGTGGTCAACGCGCGTGTCTCCTCGGGACGGTGATGCGGCCGGGACGGGGATGTCGGCCCGCGGTGCGGAAGCACGGGCCGGGGCAGGGCGGGCAGGCGCACTCCGGGCGCACGGGAGCCTCAGTCCGGGCTCACCCAGGCGCGCCGTTCGGCGGAGAGCGCCATGGCCTCCAGCACGGTCGCCGCCGCCACGGCGTCCTGCAGGGTCGCGCCGTGCGGGGTGCCGTCCACGATCGAGCGCACGAAGTGGTGCGCCTCGACGACCTTGAGATCGTCGTAGCCCATGGCGTTGGCCGCGCCCGGCTGGAACGCGTCGTACGCGCCGTGCCCGGGGCCGACGTAGACGGTGCTGACCGGCTGGTCCTGGTACGCGGTGCCACGGCTGACGCCCAGCTCGCCCATGCGCCGGAAGTCCCAGTACAGGGCGCCCCGCGTGCCGTGGATCTCGAAACCGTAGGCGTTCTGCTCGCCGACCGACACCCGGCAGGACTCCAGCACCCCGCGCGCGCCGGAGGCGAAACGCAGCAGACAACCGACGTAGTCGTCGTTCTCCACCGGGCCGGGTGTGCCGCCCGTGGCGCGGGTGTGTCCGGCGGTGGCGCCCGCGGGGCGGGCCCGCTCGGGCACGAACACGGCGGTGTCGGCGCACAGCGACGCGATCTCGCCGAGCAGGTACCGGGCCAGGTCCACCCCGTGCGAGGCCAGGTCCCCGAGCACCCCGCTGCCGCCGCGCGCCCGCTCGTACCGCCAGGTCAGCGCCCCCTCGGGGTGGGCGGCATAGTCGCTGAACAGCCGGATGCGCACATGCGTGGGGGTCCCGATCTCCCCGGCGGCGATCATGTCGCGGGCGGCGACGACCGCGGGCGCGTTGCGGTAGTTGAACCCGACCGTGCCGCGCACCCCCGCCTTCTCGGCCGCTTCCGCGACCGCACGGGCGTCGGCGGCGTCCAGGCCGACCGGTTTCTCGATCCACAGATGTCTGCCGGCCTCGGCCAGGGCGACGCCGATCTCACGGTGCAGGAAGTTCGGCGCGGTGACGCTGACGGCCTGCACCTCGGGGTCGGTGAGGATCTCGCGCCAGTCGGTGGTGGCCCGGGCGAACCCGTAGCGTCCGGCGGCCTCGGCCGCTCTGCCGGGTACCTCGTCGGCCACCACGACCAGACGCGGCCGCAGCTCCGGCTGCGGGAAGTGGTGCGGCAGACGGGCGTACGCCTGGGTGTGCACCCGCCCCATCCAGCCGAATCCGACGACGGCGACACCGAGCGTCTCCACCATGACAGCCCTCAGCCCTCTCCCCGGCCCGCCCGGCCTTCCCGGCCGCCCGGCGTTTTGGACCGCTCCAACAGCGGCCGCACCTCACGATGGGCGGTCGCCGGAGCACGTGTCAACCCTCGGGACACCCGGATCGAGCGGGCCGGTGCGCCGGCCTGCGGGGCGGTGCGCGTTGAGGGCTTTACAGCGGGCCACGGGTGTGGAACGGTCCAGGCATGCGAGCCCCGACCATCCGCGACGTGGCCGCGCGGGCCGGCGTGTCCAAGTCGCTGGTCTCGTTGGTGCTGCGCGGTTCCGGCAGCGTCCGCCCCGAGAAACGGCAGGCCGTCCTCGCCGCCGTGGAGGAACTGGGCTACCGGCCCAACGCGGCGGCCCGCAGTCTCAGCGAGCGCCGCACCCGCACGGTCGGTGTGCTCCTGGACGACCTGCGCAACCCCTGGTTCGTCGACCTCCTCGACGGGCTCACGGAGCGCCTGCACGACGCCGGGCTGCGTGTGCTGCTGGGCGACGGCCGGCTCGACGAGCGCCTGGGGGAGGACCTCACCCGCACCTTCACGGAACTGCGCGTCGACGGCGTGGTGGCGGTGGGCACGCTGCAGGATCCGCAGGCGCTGCGCGCGGCGGCCGGCCGGGTGCCCGTCGTGGTGGCCGGCGCCCGGGAACCGGAGCTGCCGGGGGTGGACGTGGTCACCGGCGACGACGAGCTCGGCGCCCGGCTCGCCACCGAGCACCTGATCCGTCTCGGTCACCGGCGCATCGCGCACATCACCGGCCGGGGTGCGGTCGGTGCGCTGCGTCGCCGGGGCTTCGAGACGGCGATGCGGGCGCACGGCCTGGCGGATGCGGCGCTGGTGGAGAACGGCGACCTCACCGAGGAGGGCGGCCACCGCGCCGCCGTCCGGCTGCTCGGGCGCACCCCGCGGCCCACCGCCGTCTTCGCGGCCAACGACATCACCTGTGTGGGCGCGCTGTCGGCCGCCGCGGAGAGCGGACTGGCCGTGCCGCGGGAGCTGTCCCTGGTCGGATACGACAACACCTCCCTCGCCCGGCTGCGCCACCTGTCGCTGACCACGGTGGACCCCTCCGGTCACGAGGTGGGTCTGCGCGCCGCCCGCCGTCTGCTCGACCGCATCCAGGACCCGGACCGCCCGGGCACCGTCGAGCTGACCCGGCCCGTCCTGCGGGAGCGCGGCTCCACCGCCCCGCCCGCCGCGAGCCGCTGACCTCTTCGCACGCGACGACATCGTCGGGTGCCGAGGGCCCTGGTGGGCGGCTCAGGGCGCGGAAGGCCGCGATGCACGTCCGGCACGACGACGGGGCACGGGAAGAGCGAGCGGCATTCGCTGTGACCGAACACCAGTCCACATCGGGGCAAACCGGATACTATCGCCCCATGGCCGGACCCGTGCAGTCCATCGAGCGCGCGGCGGCGATCCTGCGGCTGCTCGCCGGGGGACCCCGCAGGCTCGGGCTCGGCGAGGTCGCCTCCTCCCTCGGGCTGGCCAAGGGCACCGCCCACGGCATCCTGCGCACCCTGCAGCGCGTGGACTTCGTCGAACAGGACGAGGCGACCGGGAAGTACCAGCTCGGAGCGGCCCTGCTGCACCTGGGCAGCAGCTACCTCGACATCAACGAACTGCGCTCGCGCTCCCTGAACTGGGCCGACGCGCTGGCCGCGCGCAGCGGGGAGGCCGTCCGGCTGGGCACCCCGCTGGAGGACAGGGTGCTCGTCGTCCACCACGTCTTCCGGCCCGACGACTCGCTGCAGACCCTGGACGTCGGTGCCCTGCTGCCGCTGCACGCCTCCTCGCTGGGCAAGGTGCTGCTCGCCTTCGGTGCCGCCTCCCTCGGCACCTCGCCGAACGCGCGGCTGGAGGCGTACACGCGCCACACCCTGGTCACTCGGGAGAACCTGGAGCGGGCGCTCGCCGAGATACGCGAGCAGGGCTGGGCGATGGAGGTGCAGGAGATGAACCTGGGAGAGGCCGGGATCGCCGTCCCGATCCGCGGACACGGCGGCCTCGTGGTCGGCGCCATCGCCCTGTCCGGCGCACCCGAACGCCTCTGCGACCCCGGCGGGCGGCCGCAGCCCGTCCTGATCGGCCTGCTGCGGGAGGCGGCACGGGCCATTTCCCGAGAACTGGGGGGCGGCTCGCCGGTGGCGCCCCGCCGGCGCCCCACCTGAACCGACCGACCCGCGCGACGCACCGGAAGGCGGACCCGAAGCATGGCTGACCGGTATGTGATGTCCATCGACCAGGGCACCACGTCCACTCGATGCATCCTGTTCGACCAGCGGGGACGGCTGTGCTCGGTCGCTCAGCGGGAGCACCGCCAGTACTTCCCCCGGCCCGGCTGGGTCGAGCACGACCCGGTGGAGATCTGGCGCAACGTCCGCCGCGTCGTGCCCGAGGCGATGGCGCACATCGGCGTGGACGCCGGAGCCATCGCCGCCATCGGCATCGCCAACCAGCGGGAGACCACCGTGCTGTGGGACCGGCGCACCGGCCTGCCGCTGGGCCGCGCCATCGTCTGGCAGGACACCCGCACCGCGCCCCTCGTCGACGCGCTCCGGAACCGTCCCGGCGACGAGTACTTCCTGGACCGCTGCGGCCTGCCGCCCTCCACGTACTTCTCCGCCCCCCGGATCCGCTGGCTGTTCGACCACGTGGAGGGGCTCGAGGAACGCGCCCGGGCCGGCGAGGTGCTCTTCGGCACGATGGAGAGCTGGCTGATCTACAACCTCACCGGCGGCATCCACGGCGGGCTGCACATCACCGACCCCACCAACGCCAGCCGCACCATGCTCGTCAACCTCCGCACCCTGACCTGGGACTCCGAGCTGCTGGACTTCTTCGGCGTGCCGCGCGCGCTGCTGCCGGAGATCCGCTCCTCGGCCGAGAGCTACGGCGAGGCCCGCGCGCTGCTCCCGGGTGTGCGCATCACCGCCGCGCTCGGCGACCAGCACGCGGCCCTGTTCGGGCAGACGTGTTTCTCGCCCGGGGAGGCCAAGTGCACCTACGGCACCGGCAGCTTCCTGCTGAGGAACACCGGGACCGAGCTGGTGCGCTCCCGCAACGGCCTGATCACCACCATCGCCTACAAGATCGCGACCGAGCCGACGGTGTACGCCCTGGAAGGGCCGATGGCCGTCACCGGCTCGCTGGTGCAGTGGTTCCGCGACCAGCTCGGGCTGATCGGCACCGCGCCCGAGATCGAGACCTTGGCGCGGACGGTGGAGGACAACGGCGGCTGCTACATCGTGCCGGCCTTCTCCGGCCTGTTCGCCCCCCACTGGCGCAGCGACGCCCGCGGGGTCGTCGTCGGCCTGACCTCCTACATCACCAAGGGCCACCTGGCCCGCGCCGTGCTGGAGGCGACCGCCTGGCAGACCCGGGAGGTCGTGGACGCCATAAACGCCGACTGCGGGCTGCCGCTGCGCCGGCTGAAGGTGGACGGCGGCATGACCAGCGACAACCTGCTGATGCAGATGCTCGCCGATGTGCTCGACGTGCCCGTGGTACGGCCTCTGGTGGCCGAGACGGTCTCCTTGGGCGCCGCCTACGCCGCCGGGCTCGCCGTCGAGTACTGGCCGGACCTGGAGGCGCTGCGCGCCAACTGGCACCGGGCCGCCCAGTGGCTGCCCGCGATGGATCCCGAGCGGCGCGAGGAGGAGTACGAGAGCTGGCGGCAGGCCGTCGAACGGTCCTTCGGCTGGGTCCGTCCGCCCCGCAGGCCGAGCGCACCCTGACCCCCGCGCGCGGCACCCCCCCGACGGCGCCGCGCCGTCGGCAGGACCCCACAGGTGACCCCAGGGCGTCTCCGCCCGCGGACGGTTGCACCGCCCGCTGCTGGGTACGCGAGCAGGGCTGCCCGGGGGCACTCCCGGACAGGCCGCACGAACCCCGCGACCAGGGAATCTGCCATGGAGACACCCGCCAACCACGAGAACGCCACGCCCGCCCAGCGCGCGCTGGACGTGCTCGCCGTGAACGCCGAGGACCCGGCGGCGCTGGACACGCTCGCCGGCAGCGACGTCCTCATCCCGGTGCCCGACGACGTCAGCGACGAGGACGCCACCAACCCGGCGGCGGTGGCGCTGCCGGTCCTGGAACAGCCCGGCGGCGTACCGGTCGTGCCCGTGTTCACCTCCGAACTGGAGATGTCCCAGCTGCTGCCCTTCATCTCCCGCTACCGCCTGGTGCCCCTCGGTGCCCTCGCCTCCCAGTGGCCGGCCGACGATCTGTCGCTCACCATCGACGGCAGCTCCCCGCACGGCCTGACCCTCACCTCCGAGGGCGTGCGCACCCTGCTGGCACGGCCGCAGAGCTGAGCGGCGCGGGGACGCCGGCCGACGCGAGGCGGCGGCCCCGCGCCCCGACCGACGCCGGGCCGCCGGGCGCTCTCCGCCGCTCCGGCCGCCGTCCCCGAGCCGGCCCGGTTTGACAGGCACCGGCCGCCGGCCGCACCATCGGCCCGTGAACCTGTCAGACAGCCAGACAGCCGGTCCGGTACCGCGGCGCGTCAGTGCGACGGAGGCGGTCCTGGCCCACCTGCGCGGCGCCATCGAACGCGGGGAGTACGCCGTGGGGGACAAGCTCCCCTCCGAGGCGGAGCTGTGCCGCACCCTGGAGGTCTCCCGCCCGGTGCTGCGGGAGGCGCTGCGCGCCCTGCAGGCCATGGGGCTGACCGTCTCCAGGACCGGCAAGGGCACCTTCGTGGTCGCGCCCACCGTGCAGGACCCGACCTTCGGCGACTACACGGCCCGGGACCTGATGGAGGTCCGCCGGCACATCGAGATCCCGGTGGCCGGCTACGCGGCGCAGCGCCGCACCGCCGAGGACCTGGACGGGTTGCGGAACCTGCTGGAGCGCATGGAACGGGAGACCGACACCACCGCGTGGGTCGCGCTGGACACCCTGTTCCACCTCTCCGTCGCCCGGGCCGCGCGCAACCCCGTGTTCTGCCGGGTGATCGAGGAGATCCGCGACGCCCTGGCCCGCCAGTCCGCCTTCCTCAACGAGCTGGGCGGCCGGCGCGAGCAGTCCGACCGGGAACACCGCACCGTCGTCGAGGCCCTCGCCGCCGGCCGGGAACAGGACGCCGTCGCGGCGATGTCCCACCACCTCGACCGGGTCGAGACGACCCTCACCGACATCGTGCGCGCCACGCGCACCCCCTCCGCGGCCGGGACCTGACACCCCGAGCAGTCCCGGCACACCCCCGAGCAGTCCCCGCACGCCGCGGGCGGGTCACCCGCGCCCGCGGCCGGGCCGGCGCGCAAACCCGCGCGTACCGGCGAGCACACGTCACGAGTCACCCAGGTAGTGATGCACACCATCCCCCTCTCCGAGGCACCCTGCGTCCGCGAACCCCGCCACGCCCCCGTCGCCCACCTCGTCCGCGGCGGCGTGACCGAGGGCGTCCACTACGGTTCGGTCGTCGTCCTCGACGCCACCGGCGACGCCGTCTTCCGGCTCGGCGACCCCGAGGCCGCCTTCTACCCGCGGTCGGCGCTCAAACCCCTCCAGGCGGTCGCCATGGTGCGGGCCGGGCTGCCGCTGGAGGGCGACCTGCTCTCCCTGGCCGCGGCGAGCCACTCCGGCGAGGAGCGCCACCTGGACGGCACCCGGCGGATCCTGCGCCTGGCCGGCCTGTCCGAGGACCGGCTGCGCAACGTCCCCGACCTGCCGTTCGACCCGGCGGTGCGCGACACCTGGGTGCGGGAGGGACGCGGCCCCTCCAGGCTCGCCCAGAACTGCTCCGGCAAGCACGCGGCCATGCTGTACACCTGCGTGCTCAACGACTGGTCCCTGGACGACTACCTCGACCCGGCGCACCCGCTCCAGCAGGCCGTCGCGGACACCGTGCAGGACCTCACCGGGCAGCGCATCGCCCACGTCACCGTCGACGGCTGCGGCGCGCCCCTGTTCGCCGTCTCCCTGCACGGTCTGGCCCGCGCCGTCGCCCGCATCACCACCGCCGCGCCCGGCACTCCCGAGGCCCGGGTCGCGGACGCCATGCGCGCCCACCCGGAGATGGTCTCCGGCGCCGACCGGGACGTGGCCGCGCTGATGCGGGCCGTGCCCGGGCTGCTCGCCAAGGACGGCTTCGAGGGCGTGCAGGTCGCCGCGCTGCCCGACGGCCGCGCGGTCGCCGTGAAGATCGCCGACGGTGCGAACCGGGCCCGGATCCCGGTCGCGGCGGCCGCGCTCGTCCGGGCCGGCGTCGACCCGGCGCTGCTCACCGGCTTCGCGGGCGAGACCGTGCTCGGCGGCGGCGAGCCGGTCGGACGCGTCCGCCCGGTCGCGGAGCTGGGGGAGATCCCCGAGCCCGCCTGCGCCTGAACATCCGCGCGACGGGCCGGCCGCTTGGCCCGGCACGTCCGGCGCCGGGCCCACGTGGGCACCGCCGGTCCGGGTGACACCACCCGTCTTGCGCGCCGGCCGGGACAGCGCCGGCGCCCGCGCGTCAGCCGCGGGTGATGCGGTTGCTGCGGCGGCGCAGGTTCGCCAGGACCAGGCCGATGCTCAGGCCCGCCGCGCCCAGTCCGGCCGCGCCCGCGAGCGCGGCCGTCGCCGGCCGGTCCGAGGCCGAGGTCTGCTCGGAGCGTGCACCGGTGCCGGCGGCCGGGCGGGCGGTGTGGGACACCGGGCGCAGCGCGTCCAGCGATCCCACCGGATCGACCCGGTCGGCAGCCGCGAAGCCCCAGTCGAGCAGGGCCCGTGCCTCCTCGTACACCTGCAGGCCGCCGCCCTGCTGCGGATTCATCACCGTGACCACGAGGGTGCGGCCGTCCCGCCGGGCCGCGGCGATCAGCGTGTTGCCCGCATGGGAGGTGTAGCCGTTCTTGATCCCGATCAGCCCCGGATACGGCTCCACCCCCTTGGCGCCGGTCAGCAGCCGGTTGGTGTTGGCGATCTGATACATGGTGCCGTTCGTGCCGGGGAAGAAGGCGTGCGCCGTGGAGCAGTACCGCGCGAAGTCGGGGTTGCGCAGCCCGGCCCGCCCGAACACGGCCAGGTCGTACGCCGAGGACACCTGCCCATCGGCGTCGTAGCCGTCGGGCGAGACCACATGGGTGTCCAGCGCGCCCAGCGACCGGGCCTTGGCCTGCATCTGGCGGGCGGTGTGCTCCCAGCCGCCGTTCAGCTCCGCGAGCACGTGCACGGCGTCGTTGCCCGAGTTGAGGAACACCCCGCGCCACAGGTCCGACACCCGGTAGGTCTCGCCCGGGACGACGCCGACGAGGCTGCTGCCCTCGCCGATCCCGGCCAGCTCGCGCCGGCTGACGGTGTGCCGGACGTTCGCGGGAACCGTGGGCAGCACGGTGAGCGCGAACAGGGTCTTCAGGGTGCTGGCGGGTGCCAGTTTCCGGTGCGCGTCGTGCGCGGCCAGCACCTCCCCGGTGTCGGCGTCGGCCACCAGCCAGCTCAGCGCCGACAGTTCCGGCAGCTGCGGGGCGCCGGGACGCAGCCGGACCTGGGTGCCCTCGCGCTGCAGCAGGGCCGGCTGCGGCAGCGGGGCGCCGGCGGATCGGTGCCCCGCACCGGGGTCCGTTCCGGTGCCGCCCGACGCGGCCGCCGGCGAGACCGGCAGCAGGACGCTGGTGCACAGGGCACAGGCCGCCGCGGCAGTCCGAAAGGAATATCCGATCTTCATATCGAAAACGTAGGAAGGGATCGGATCGGACGTGACCTCGCCGGGGGCCGAACGGGGGCCGCAGGCACCCGGATGCCCCAGCACGTACGGCCGTCGGGGCGTGCGGCGGCCACCCGCGGACCGCACACCGCGCCCGGGACGGTCGCTTCCCTCCGGCACGTCAGCACGTCTGCACGTCCGCGGTCGGCCCCCGCCGGCTCCGGACGCACCGCGGGCCCCCGCATTCCCGGCCGGAGGCACCGGGCGTCCTGCTCCCGCGGTCGCCGTAAGCTGACACCGATGTTCAGCCCCGAAGGCCCCACACTGCGCGAACTCGCCGTGCAGGCACTGTCCTCCGTCGAGCGCGGCTACGACCTGCTCGCACCGAAGTTCGACCACACGCCGTTCCGGACCCCGCCGTCCGTCCTGGACGCCGTCGGCGCGGCACTCGAGCGGCTCGGCCCGTTCGACGACGGGCTCGATCTGTGCTGCGGCACCGGCGCCGGGCTCGACGTCCTGACGCGGGTGTGCCGGCGGACGGCGACCGGCGTCGACTTCAGCGCCGGCATGCTCGCCGTCGCCCGACGTCACCCGCCCGGGGGCGGCTGCCCGGTGTCCTGGGTGCGTGCCGACGCCCGGGCTCTGCCCTTCACCGCGGCCTTCGACCTGGTGGTCAGCTTCGGCGCACTCGGGCACTTCCTGCCCGCCGAACTGCCCGTGCTGGCCCGGCAGGTGCACGCGGTGCTGCGGCCCGGCGGCGTGTTCGCCCTGCCGGTGGGTGCCCCACCGCGTCCGACGTCGGCGGCCTTCTGGGCGCTGCTCGGCTTCGACGCGGTGATGCGGATGCGCAACGCCGTGTGGAAGCCGCCGTTCGTCATGTACTACCGCGCGATCCGCTTCGGCGCACTGCTGCGCGAGCTGCGGCGGGCCGGATTCGACGTGGAGCTGCACGCCCTGCCCGAGTTCGGCCGCCGCGCCGACGGCAGCCCGCGGGCACGCCTGATCACGGCCCGCAGGACGGGCGGGGACACCTGAGCACGGCCCGCACGGCAGGCTGGGAGGCCCGAGCACGGCCGGCCCGCAGGCCGGGCCGAGCAGGGCCGCGGTCGGCCGCGCTCACCCACGCCCGGCGCCCGCACGCCGACGCCCACGCACGGCTCACGTGTGCGCGGGCGGCCCGGGCGTCCGCGTGGGGTCCACAGGCACGCGGGGTTCACAGGTACGCGGGGTTCACAGATACGAGCGCAACCAGCGCATCTGGACGTCCTCCTGGTAGGGGCCCCCGCCCTCGTGGTCGTTGAACTCGTACACCTCGATCGTCTTGTCGTCGTGCGCCCAGGCGTTGAACGCGGCGAACACGGTGGACGGCGGACACGTCTCGTCCTCCAGCGCCGTCGAGAACAGCGCCGGAGCCCGGCCCCGGGCCGCGAAGTGCACCCCGTCGAAGTAGGACAGGGTGCGCAGCGCGTCCTGGGTGTGCCCGCGATGGGTCTTCAGATACAGCCCGATCTCCCGGTACGGGTGACGGTCGGTCAGCGTCGTCGCCCGCGGGAAGTCGCACAGGAACGGAACGTCCGGGGCCACCGCCACCAGGTCCGGCACCAGGCCGCCCACCGCGAGGGAGATGCCGCCGCCCTGGCTCCTGCCGAGCACCGCGGTCCGCGACGCGTCGGTCAGCGGGTGGGAGCGGGCCGCCTCCACGGCACGCACCGCGTCGGTGAACACCCGGCGGTAGTAGTAGTTCTCCGGTGCGTCGATGCCCCGGGTCATGAACCCGGGGTAGGCCGGTGCGCCGCCCACCGGGTCGGGGGTGTCGCCCCCGCCGCCCCAGGTGCTGCCCTGCCCGCGCGTGTCCATCACGAAGTGCGCCCGGCCCGTCGACGCCCACAGCAGGTGCTCGTGCGGAAGGCCGCGCCCGCCGCCGTAGCCGACGAACTCCACGAGCAGCGGCAACGGTCCGTCGGCGCCGGCGGGCAGCGTCAGCCAGCCCTTGACCGGGTGGCCGCCGAACCCGGCGAACGTCACGTCGTACACCTCGACCGTCGTCAGCGGGGTGTCGACCGGTACGAAGCGCGCGTCCAGCTCGTGCTCGCGGGCCTCCTGGAGCGTCTTGGCCCAGAACGCGTCGAAGTCCTCGGGCTCGGTGGACGCGCTGCGGTACTCCCGCAGTTCGTCGAGGGGAAGGTCGAACACAGCCATACGGAACCGCCTCGGTCGACAGACTCGGGAACAGGAACACGCGGACGGGCGCGGGCACAGGTGTGCGGGCGCGGACGGACAGGGACATCGCGGGGAACACCGTACGGCGGGGTCCCCGGCGCGCACCAGAGAGCCGGACCCCGCCTCCTGCGCCCCCGGCGCGCCGCCCCGGCTCGTTACGGCCGTGTGAACTCCTGCTCGCGCCGGGAATAGCCCTCCACCGGCCGTCCTTGCAGCTGAGCGTGTGCCGCACCGGCGATTTCGGCGACCGACGACGGTGTACGAGTGCGGCACCGACCGGAAGGAGAGTGCGTACATGCCGAAGGCGTACGTGTTCACCAGGGACGGTGGTCCCGAGACCGAGGCACTGGTGGACCTGGACCGGCCGCGGCCCGGCCCCGGGCAGATCCTGATCGCGGTGCGGGCGGCCGGAGTGAACCCGGTGGACTGGAAACTGCGCGAGGGATTCCGCCGGCCCGGCGACGCACCACGGGTGCACCCGGTGGTGTTCGGCAGCGAGGCGGCCGGAGTCGTCGAGGAGACCGGCGAGGACGTGACCGGCTTCGCGGTGGGCGACGAGGTCTTCGGCAACACCGTCACCGGCGGCTGTGCGCAGTACGCGCTGCTGCGGGCCGACGTCACCGCGCACAAGCCCGCCGAGGTGTCCTTCACCGAGGCCGCCGCCCTGCCGGTCGCCGCGGCCACCGCCCACGACGGGTTGCGGCAACTGGACCTGCCCGAGGGAGCGACCGTGCTGATCACCGGCGCGGGCGGCGGGGTCGGCTCGGCCGCCGTGCAGCTCGCCCGCACCGCCGGACTGCGGGTTCTGGGTGTGGCGAGCGCCGGCAAGAAGGGCTTCGTGGAGTCGCTCGGCGCGGTGCACGTGCCGTCCGGCCCGGGCTGGACCGAACGGGCCCGCGCCGCCGCCCCGGACGGTGTCGACGCCGTCTTCGATCTCGTCGGCGGCGACGTGCTCACCGAGGCGGCCGGGCTGCTCACCGACCGGTCGAAACTGATCACGGCCGGTGCCGCGGCGCAGGACGTCGAGAAGCTCGGCGGGCATCGGCTGGTCCGCACCCGCACCAGGGCCGTCCTGGACGAGGTGGCCCGGCTCGTCGTGCGGGGCGACCTGGACCCGCATGTCACCCGGACCTTCCCGCTGGAGCGGGCCGACGAGGCGCTGCGCGCCGTCGAGGACGGGCACTCCCAGGGCAAGATCGTGATCGAGGTGAGCGGATGAGCGGCGGCCGGAACGTGTCGGACCACGTCCTCGACCATCCCGCCCTGGCCTCCCTGACCGGACCGCACGCACCCTTCGCCGAGCGGCACGGACGGATCCTGCGCTACCCGGTCGACGTCTCGCCCTGGCTGGCGATGCCCGAGGAACCGGACGCCGCCGACTGGGCCACCCTCGCCCGTCTCGCCGCACCCGGCGCCACGGTGCCGCTGCTCGGCTTCCACGGCAGCGTCCCCGAGGACTGGGAGATCACCTCCGCCGTGGACGGCGTGCAGCTCGTGGACGACGGCCTCGACGCCGCCCCCGACCCCGAGGCGGTCCGCCTCGGCCCGGCCGATGTGCCGGAGATGCTGGACCTGGTCGCCCGCACCCGGCCCGGCCCCTTTCTGCCGCGCACCGTCGAGATGGGCACCTACCTCGGAATCCGCCGGAGGGGCGCCCTGGTGGCGATGGCGGGGGAGCGGCTGCACCCGCCCGGGTGGACCGAGATCAGCGCCGTCTGCACCGACCCCGCCCACCGCGGGCAGGGCCTGGCCGGCCGGCTGATCCGGGCCGTGGCCCACGGCATCCGGCAACGCGGCGAGACCCCGTTCCTGCACGCCGGGGCGCAGAACACCACCGCCATTCGGCTGTACGAGTCGCTGGGCTTCCGGCTGCGGCGCCGCACCGCCTTCCTCGAGGCCCGACCGCCCCGGCACGCGGCCGGCGCCGCCGTGCCGGTGACGGAGCCCCGGCGGCACGAGGCCGCCGAGGCGCCGGTCTCAGGCGGCGTCCGGTGACGGGGTCCAGGCGTTGTACCGGGTGAGGTAGCCGGCGAAGCGGCTCAGGTCCTCGGCGGGCCAGTCCGCCAGACGCTCCTGGAAGGCCGCCCGGCGGCTCTCGGTGACCTGCGCCAGGATCCGCCGGCCGGCGTCGGTCAGCTGCAGCACCTGGACCCGGTGGTCCTCCGGGTCCAGGCGCCGCTCGATCAGACCGGCCCGCTCCAGCGCGGTCACCTGACGGCTGATCGTGGACTTGTCCAGCACATAGTGCTGGGCCAGATCGGTGGCCCGGCAGCCCCCGCTCTCCTCCAGGTGCCCGAGCAGCGTGTACGACACCAGGGACAGCTCCGGGTGCATCCGGCCCGCCGAGGCGCGCGCCCGGCGCGCGAAGACCGTCAGCTCCCGGTGGATGGTCTCCACGGCCGTCTCCGCGGCGTCCGTGCCGCGTACCACGACGGTGTCGACCGGCTCCGAAGGCCCCTCGGCTGCTGGCACGGACTTACCTCCCCGACTCTGTTGCGCACTGCAACTGTATAGGTGCGGCGGACAAGCCGGGCACGGCGGGTCCGGCCCGGCAGAACGCTCCCCGGGAACCGGCGATCCGGGACCGTCGACCCCGGACCGACGCCCCGGCGGCGGGTACCGCCGACGCCGCCGACCGGACCGGAATCTCGTGTCGCGTCCGCCGGCGCCGGGCACCGGGAAGAACGTCACCGGAGCGTCACGGCGGGCGCGCACGGCAGGCGTCCGGGAACGAGCCGGTGCGGTAGGTTGACCATCGGCCGCGGCAGACCGCACGGATGCGCCCGTCACCGCCGGGCCGGCCCGGACCCACGCTCCCCTCCCGACGGTGCGGACCACCGTCGGCGGACGGCCGCGGGAGCGCCTCCGCCCCGGAAGGTGGCCCACCATGCCCCGCCCCGAGCACCACCCCTCCGCCCCCTTCGTCTCCTCTCTCTCCTCGCCGCCCGCGGTGCGCGCGGCGACCGTGGCCGCGCTGCGCGCCGCCGGCTGCGTGTTCGCGGAGGACGAGGCGGAGCTGATCCTCGGCGCCGCGCACACCCCGGACCAGCTCGTCGCCCTCGTGCGCCGTCGCGCGGCCGGACTGCCGCTGGAACAGGTGCTCGGCTGGGCCGAGTTCCGCGGGCTGCGCATCGCCGTGGAACCGGGGGTCTTCGTGCCCCGGCGCCGCACCGAGTTCCTCGTCGACCAGGCCCTGCTCCAGGCGCCGGACGCGGCCGTCGTGGTGGATCTGTGCTGCGGGTCCGGCGCGGTGGGCGCCGCGCTGGCCGCCGCTCTGCGACCGGCCGAGCTGCACGCCGCCGACGTCGACCCCTCGGCCGTGCGCTGCGCCCGGCGCAACCTCGGCCCCCTGGGCGGGCACGTCCACGCGGGCGACCTGTTCGCGGCGCTCCCGGCCGCCCTGCGCGGGCGCGTGGACCTCCTCGCCGCCAACGTCCCGTACGTGCCCACCGCTCACGTCGGCCTGCTGCCGCCGGAGGCCCGCGAGCACGAACCCCCGGTCGCCCTCGACGGCGGCGCGGACGGCCTGGACGTCCTGCGCCGGGTGGTGGCCGGGGCACCCGACTGGCTCGCCCCCGGCGGCTGCCTGGTCGTCGAGACCAGCACCCGTCAGGCACCGGCGGCCGTCGCGGCCTTCACCGCGAGCGGTCTCGCCGCACGCCTCGCGGTCCGCGAAGAGCTGGACGCGACCGTCGTCGTGGGCGTCCGGCACTGAAGCCGGCTGCCCGGTCCGCACCCGCAGGTGCCACCTCGTCCCGACGGCGGGCGCCCTACGCGGGCACCTGCGCGCGGGCCACGAGCAGGGCCACGTCGTCGTGGTTGTCCGGGTGGCGCAGCGCACACAGCAGGCGGTCGCAGAGGTCCTCCAGGGGACACTCCGGATCGTCGAGCAGGGTCAGCAGCAGCTTCAGACGCTCGTCCAGCGGATCACGGCGGGTCTCGACGAGCCCGTCGGTGTACAGCACCAACTGGTCGCCGGGCTCCAGGCCGACCGTGGTGGTGGTGAAGGCGACCCCGCCGACGCCCAGCGGCACCCCGGTCGGCAGCTCGAGCAGTTCCGGTGTCCGGCCCCGGCGGACCCGGGCCGGCGGCAGATGCCCGGCGTTGGCGATGCGGCACTGACGCCGGTCCGGGTCGTGGACCGCGTACAGACAGGTGGCGATGGACTGGTCCAGGCCGTCGGTGATCCGGTCCAGATGCTCCAGGAGCCGGGCGGGGTCCAGGTCGAGTGAGGCCAGCGCCTTGGTCGCGGTGCGCAGCCGTCCCATGGTGGCGGCCGCGTCGATGCCGCTGCCCATGACGTCGCCGACGACCAGTGCCGTCTTGTCGTCCTGCAGGGGGATCACGTCGAACCAGTCGCCGCCCACCTCGACCGTGGCGCCCGCCGGCTGATAGCGGGAGGCCACCTGGAGCCCTCCGGTCACCGACGGGTGCCGGGGCAGCAGACTGCGCTGCAGGGTCAGGGCGGTGTCGCGGGCGTGCTGGTACCAGCGCGCGTTGTCGATCTGCACGGCGGCGCGGGCGGCCAGCTCCCGGGCCAGCAGCACATCGTCCTCGTCGAACGGGCGGGGATCACGGGTGCGTTTGAGGTCCAGTGCGCCCAGCACCTCGCCGCGGGCGATCAGCGGCACGGCGAGATACGAGTGCACCCCCGCGCGTCTCAGCAGCCCAGCCGCCTCCGGGGAGCGGGCGATACGGAACAGGTCCTCGTCCCGAGCCTTCGCCACCAGCACCGGGCGACCGGTGCGGACACACTGCGTGACCAGGCGCTCGGGCGGGTAGTGGGCGATCTCTCCGGTCGGATCGGCCGCCGCGAGCGCCTCCGCGGAACCGTCGGCCCGCAG
This sequence comes from Streptomyces thermoviolaceus, assembly GCF_045209695.1. Taxonomy (NCBI): domain Bacteria; kingdom Bacillati; phylum Actinomycetota; class Actinomycetes; order Kitasatosporales; family Streptomycetaceae; genus Streptomyces; species Streptomyces thermoviolaceus. Next base: position 5,614,559 of record NZ_CP109280.1, read on the forward strand.
CGCGAAGGCACGGATCAGCACGCCGTCCTGCCGCCCTGGGCTGCTGTCGCGCCCCGCGACGACCTCCTCCAGCAGATCCACCGCGGCCACGTCGGCCAGTTCCGGCACGACCACGTCGGCCAGCTCTTGGGCCGTGCGGTCCAGGTCCAGGGTGGTCCCGATCCGGGCGGAGGCGTCGGCGAGCAGGGCCAGACGCCGGCGTGCCGCCTCCGCCTCCAGACCGGCCCGGTGCTGCTCGGTGACGTCCACGACCGACGCCGCCACCCCCAGCACGGTGCCGTTGGCGTCCTCCAGGCGGTACAGCGACACCGACAGGGCGCGGTCCTCGTCCGGTGCGGCCCGGGTGCGGCCCACGACGAAGACGTCGACGAGGGGTTCGCCGCTCTCCAGCACTCGGCGCGCGGCGGACTCCAGTTCCCCGGGGGCCAGGCGCGGCAGCACCTCGCTCAGCGTCCGCCCCAGGCGCTGCTCGGACGGGACGCCGTCGATCCGCTCCAGCGCCGGATTGACCGACACGAAACGCAGCCGTGTGTCCAGCACGGCCAGCCCGATCGGGGACTGGGAGACCATGCGCGCCGACAGCGCCACGTCGCGCTCCAGGCGCTGTACCGTCGACTGGTCGGCGGCCAGACCGAGCGCGTAGACGTCTCCCCGGTCGTCCAGCAGCCGCATGTTGCGGAACTCCACCATCCGGGTGCTGCCGTCCTTGTGGCGGACGGGGAAGGCACCCGCCCACCCCTTGCCGGTCCGCAGGACGTCGGTGAACAGCTTGATCACCAGGCCGAGGTTCTCCTCGTGCACCATCAGCCGGCCCGCGTACTGTCCCAGCGCCTCCTGCGCGGAGTAACCGAAGAGCTCCTCGGCCTGCGGGCTCCACAGCACGATGCGTCCCCGGGCGTCGAGCACCACCGACGCCACCCGCAGCACGTCGAGCAGCCCGCTCGGCTGCACCGGGCCGAGGGGGTGCTCGCCGCCCTGGGCCGAGCGAGCCCCGGCTGCAGTCATCCCACGCACCGCCCTTCGTCCGTCCGCGCGGCCCGAGCCACCTGGTGCCGACACACCCCGTTGTACCGCGCCCGCACCCACGGCGCCGAGGGACCGCGGCCCGCCCGGTCCGGTGCGCGGCCCACCCCGCCGGGTGTCACCTGCCCGGACCGTCCCCGGCCGCGTTCCGCCGGCCGGGCCGGCCGCAGCGGCCCGCGGCAGCTGGTGTTCGGGGCGGAGCAGGTGTTCTGCCGGAAGAAACACCGGGGGAGGAGTGGTGCGTCGCGCGAGGGGAACCCCGATACCGCACGGCGGCCACGAGAGGAGCGATCACGATGGACAAGCAGCACCCCGAATCCGTCTCCGTGGAGCTGAGCGGGTGCAGCAAGGAGGACGCCCGGATCGTGTTCGACGTCCTGCGCTCCTGCTTCACCTCCGACCGGAGCCCGCAGGACGTGCCCCGCGACTTCCACGAGGTGCGCCCGACGGTGTGGCTCGGCACCTACGACGTGGCCGACGCCCACGGCAGCTGCAAGCCGGTCCACCTGCAGGGCTCCGTGATCGCGGACGTGCAGGGCGGCTACTGGGCGATCGACCGGTTCCGCACCCTGCTCGACGACGTGTTCGCCGTCGACGACCTGTGCACCGCCTCCGGCGACCAGGAACGCGAGCTGCACGTGCGGCTCACCAGCCGCTGACGTCCGCGCACCCTGCCGGAGGACCGGCCGTGGCCGCCGCCCCGCCCGGGCCGGCGGCCACGCGCGAGCCGGCCGTCCCACCCCGGCTGCCGGTCACAGCCGGTAGGGCCGCATGCTGCGGCGGCGCAGACACCAGCCCGTACCGATCATCGCGGCCCCCACCACGGCCCCGCCGGCCGCCAGGGCGACGGACCGGTCGTCCCCGGCGGCCTCGGTGTGCCCGCCGGCCCGGCTCCGCACGGACGCGACGGAGGCGGGGGAGGCGGCGGAGGCGGGGGAGGCCGAGGCGGACGGGCGGGCGGCGGCCGAGACGGTGACCGCCTGCGTGCCCGCGGTGACGTTGTCCGCGCAGACCACGATCACGGTGTAGGTGCCCGGGCGGACGTCCTGCCACACGGCCGACTGGCCCGCGGCCGATCCCGTCAGCTCCGCCCGGCGCCCCTCGGCGACACTCGTCTGCTCCGCGGACAGCAGGGCGGCCGTGCCCCAGAAGCCGCCGAGATCCGGGCACACCGTGGTGGTCACCGACACCGTGGACCCGTCGGCGCTCACGAAGATCCCCGGCTCGGCGGCGGCAGGGCCGACGGCGATTCCGAGCGCGAGGGCGGCGGCCGCCGCCACCGGGCCGGGGCGCAGGTGTGGCTGAGTGTTGCCCATGCGACAGTCCTCCGGTGGCACGGTCGGCGGATCGTCCCAGGTGCCGCCGGAGAATTGGGGATCGCCCGTGCCGCCTCAAGGGGCAGCAAACGCCGGTCGGGCGCCTCCCGCACGCCGGGCCGCACCGCCCGGGTGACGAGCCGTCCGTCCGGTGGATCGCGCGCCGCCCCCGCCCCGGCGCCACGGCTCCGCCCACCGGCCGGGCCCGCTCCGACGTGATCACGGTGACGCCGGCGCGGACCACTCCGGTGGTTCGGCCGGGCGGGTGAGCGGCGGCAGCCCGGGCTGTGAGGGCCCTTCCTCGAAGCGACCGCACCCGCGTGTCGCCCGGGCCGTTCCGCGCGCGCCACGGGCGGGTCGCCCGGCACCACGACACGCCCGGGCCCACCGCCGCGCCGACCGGTCCGGCCACGCCACGCGCGAGCCCTGTGCCTCGTCAACCGCCGTCAGCGCACGGTCCTTCCACCGTCCGGGCCGCCGGCACGGACCGCGTCCCGTCCCGCGCGGGGCGTTTCCCGCACCACCGTGGGTGACATGCGGGTCCCGTTACGTATGCTGAACCTCAACCCGGCTGAACTTCCCGTGGACAGCGGGTAGTTCACGCCGTGGCGCGGACCGCTGTCGTCGCTGATGCCGCGCCGGCGCGGGCGGCCGGGGCCCGGTCACCGAGGGGTGCGAGGGCTCCCGGCCGCCCGGCAGGTGTACCCGGACCCGTCCGAACCGCCGGTTCCGCTGCGGCGGACCGGCACGGAGCCCGGGCGCACCCGGCGGTCACGGCCGTCCGGACGCGGACGCACCCCGGGCCGGCGGCGCGTGCCGCACGTCCGGTCCCCGGCCGCCGCGCCGGAGGTGGCCGTCCGCGCGGGCGGGGTCCGCCCGCCGGGCCCGAGGGCGCGGCAGCACCGCACCGCAGGCGTCCGCACCGGCCGACCCTCGACTCACACCTTCCGGTAGTCGTACGCGTCCCGGGCCGCCGCCTCGACCGCGTCCAGGTCGGCACCCGTGGCCGCCGTGACGACCGCGGCCACCGCGCCCTCGACGAACGGCGCGTCCACCAGACGCGTGTCCTCCGGCAGTTCGTCGCCCTCGGCCAGCAGCGCCTTCACCGTGAGCACCGCGCTGCCCAGGTCGGTGAGGACCGCGACCCCGGCACCGCGGTCGGCGGACGCCGCGGCCGCGGCGACCAGCTCCGAGCTGGTACCGACGCCGCCGTCCTCCCGGCCGCCCGCCGGCACCACCGGCACCGCCGCCGCACCGCCCGCCAGGCTCTTGGCCAGCTCGGCCACCGACGCGGCCACCTGAGCACTGTGCGACACCAGCACGACGCCGACGACCCTCTCGTCACTCACCGGAATCCTCCGTTCCCGCGGCGGCCTCGGCCAGAGCCGCGATCAGCAGTGCCGACGAGGTCGCCCCCGGATCCTGGTGCCCGATGCTGCGCTCGCCCAGATAGCTCGCCCGCCCCTTGCGGGCCTGCAACGGCGTGGTCGCCTCGGCGCCCCGCTCGGCGGCCGCGCCGGCCGCGGCGAAACCGTCACCGAGCGCCTCGACGGCCGGCACCAGCGCGTCCACCATGGTCTTGTCGCCCGGTGCGGCCCCGCCGAGCTGCTTGATCCCCTCGACACCCGCCCGCAGCGCCTCGGCGAGCTGTTCCTCGCTCACCTCGGCCGCCTCACCGAGCGCCTTGCCCGCGCGGCGCAGCAGCGTGCCGTACAGCGGCCCGGAGGCGCCGCCCACCGTCGAGATCAGCTGCCGCCCGGCGAGGATCAGCACCGCGCCCGGCGTGTCGGGTGCCTCCTTCTCCAGCGCGGCCCGCACGGCCGTGAACCCGCGCTGCATGTTGCTGCCGTGGTCGGCGTCCCCGATCGCCGAGTCCAGAGCGGTCAGCCGCTCCGCCTCGCGGTCGACCGATGCGGCGGCCGCCGTCATCCAACGACGGAAGAAGTCGGTGTCGAGCACAAGAACTCCCCTTCGAGATAGGTGCATCGATACATGGGACACGACCCCGGGTCACACACCCCAGCGCAGCCCCGGCGTGTTCACCGGCGCGTCCCACAGCCGCAGCAGCTCTTCGTCGATCCGGCACAGGGTGACCGAGGCACCCGCCATGTCGAGAGAGGTGACGTAGTTGCCGACCAGGGTGCGGGCCACGGCCACCCCGCGCTCGGCCAGCACCCGGTGCACCTCCGCGTTGAAGCCGTACAGCTCCAGCAGCGGGGTCGCCCCCATGCCGTTGACCAGCAGCAGCACCGGATCGCGCGGGTCGAGGTCCTCCAGGATCGCGTCCACCGCGACATCGGCGATCTCCCGGGCGGTCATCATCGGCCGCCGCTCCCGGCCGGGCTCGCCGTGGATGCCGATGCCCAGCTCCAGCTCGCCCGGCGGCAGGTCGAAGGTCGGGGTGCCCTTGGCCGGCGTGGTCACCGCGCTCAGCGCCACCCCGAAGCTGCGGGAGTTGTCGTTGACCCGCCGGGCGATGGACTCCACCCGCTCCAGCGGCTGCCCCTCCTCGGCCGCCGCGCCCGCGATCTTCTCCACGAACAGCGTCGCACCGGTGCCGCGCCGTCCGGCCGTGAACGTGCTGTCGGTCACCGCCACGTCATCGTCGACCAGCACCTTCGCGACCTGGATGCCCTCGTCCTCGGCCAGCTCGGCCGCCATGTCGAAGTTGAGGACGTCCCCGGTGTAGTTCTTCACCACGAACAGCACGCCCGACCCGCTGTCCACGGCCGCCGCGGCCCGCACCATCTGGTCCGGAACGGGGGAGGTGAAGACCTCACCGGGACAGGCCGCCGAGAGCATGCCCGGACCCACGAAGCCGCCGTGCAGCGGCTCGTGCCCGGAACCGCCGCCGGAGACCAGCGCCACCTTCCCGGCGACCGGGGCGTCCCGCCGCACGATCACCCGGTTCTCGACATCGACCGTCAGTTCGGGATGGGCGGCCGCCATGCCCCGCAGAGCGTCCGCGACGACGGTCTCCGGGACGTTGATCAGCATCCTCATGGGGTACCTCCTGGTGAGACTAACAGACAGGTGACCTGCGCTTCGGGCATCGGCGGCGGCCGTGGTGAGGGGTGGTCAGATCGGTGGTCGGCGTACGGGTGAAGGCGGGCTGCCGCTGTCGGAAGTATCTGCCCTGGGGCAGCCGAGGTCACGTGTCGTGGAATGAATGACGCCGACGCCGCCGTTCCGTCACCAGCGGCCGGCGGCCGGGACCCCACGGCGGGAGGCAGGAGAGCGGCTGACCATGGCCACCCCATCCGACGAGTACACGGGCCAGAGCGCCTGCGGCGACTCCCGTTCGCCGCTGGGCGACTTCCTGCGGACCGAGACCGGCAGTGCGGCCGTCCTGGTGGTGGCGGCGCTGGCCGCGCTGGCGTGGGCCAACGCCGCGCCCGACGTCTACGAGTCGTTCTGGCGGACCCGTCTGTCCGTGGGGCTCGGCACGCACGGACTGTCGCTGTCGCTGCGCGAGTGGGTCAACAGCGGGCTGATGGCGCTGTTCTTCTTCGTGGTCGGCCTGGAGGCCCGCCGCGAGTTCGACATGGGCGAGCTGCGCGACCGCACCCGGCTCGCCCTGCCGCTCGCCGCGGGCCTGAGCGGCATGCTCGTGCCCGTCGTCATCTATCTCGCGCTCAACGCCGGCCAGGCGTCCGCGTCCGGCTGGGGAGCGGCGATGTCGACCGACACCGCCTTCGCCCTCGGCGCGCTGGCCGTCGTCGGGCGCCGCATGCCCAGCGGGCTGCGGGTGTTCATCCTCACCGTCACCGTGGTCGACGACTTCGTCGCCCTGGTCGTCATCGCCGTCGCCTACAGCGAACGGATCGACGTGCCGGCCCTGCTGGCGGCCGTAGGTGTGTTCGTCGTCATCCTGTTCCTGCGTGCCCTCGGGGTGCGCCGGGGTGTGGCCTACGCGGTGCCGGCGGTGGTGGCGTGGGGCGCGCTGGTCGAGTCGGGTGTGGACCCGGTGGTCACCGGCCTCGCGATGGGCCTGCTCACCTACGCCTATCCCGCGAGCCGTGCCGACCTGGAGCACGCCACCGGGCTGTTCCGGAGGTTCCGCGAACAGCCCACGCCGGAGCTGGAGCGTTCGCTGCGGGCCGGACTCGCCTCCGCCCTCTCCCCGAACGAACGACTGCAGGGCCTGTTCCACCCGTGGACGAGCTACGTCGTCGTCCCCCTGTTCGCCCTGGCCAACACCGGCATCGTGCTCGGCGCCGACCAGCTCGCCAGGGCGTTCACCTCACCGGTCGCCCTCGGCATCGTCCTCGGCCTCGTGTGCGGCAAACCCCTGGGCATCGTCGGGGCCACCGCGCTCACCCAGGTGTTCGGGCGCGGCCGGGTGCGGCTGCCGGTCGGCTGGGGCGCCGTGGCCGTGGCCGGAACGCTCGCCGGGTCGGGCTTCACGGTCTCCCTCCTCATCGCCACCCTGGCGTTCGACGGGACCCGGCTGGCCGACGCCAAGACCGGCATCCTGGCCGCGGTGGTCTGCTCCTTCCTGCTCGGCAGACTCCTCACCGCGGTCGTCGCCGCGCTGCCGCGCCGCACCCGGCAGCGGCTGCTGCAGGGCGACGCCGAGTCCATCGTCGACCTGGCGATGCCGGTGGATCCCGACCGGGATCATGTGCGCGGACCGGAGCGGGCACCCGTGACGGTCGTGGAGTACGGCGACTACGAGTGCCCCTACTGCGGGCAGGCCGAGCCGGTGGTCCGTGAGCTGCTCCGCGACTTCGGCGATGTGCGCTACGTATGGCGGCACCTGCCGCTGACCGACGTCCACCTGTTCGCGCAACTGGCGGCACAGGCGGCGGAGGCGGCCGCGGCACAGGGCCGGTACTGGGAGATGCACGATCTGCTGCTCGGCCACCAGGGCGAGCTGCGCCCGGACCAGCTGCGCGACCACGCGGCCGGACTCGGCCTGGACGTGGACAGGTTCGAGCGCGACCTGCGCGCCCCGCACACGGCGGCGCGCGTCGCGGAGGACGTGGAGTCGGCGGACCTCAGCGGGGTCGCGGGCACCCCCACGTTCTTCGTCAACGGCCGTCGGCATCACGGTGCCTACGACATCGCCGGCCTCTCCGCCGCCGTACGGGCGGCACGGGAGCATGCGGTGTCCGGCGCACACTGACACACCTGCCGCGAGCCGTTCGCAGGGCACGCTCCGGACCGGGCCGCATGCCCGGACGACGCACGTGTGAACTCCGGCGCCGTCTCGCGGTCGCGGCGCCTGCGTCGCGACCGCCGCGCATCCCGGCGGTGTCGGCCCGGGTGCTGTGAGGTGGACGCACCGGCTTGCCGAATATATCGGTGCTCGATATATGCTCGGTGCCATGACACAGCGCAATCCGTCCCTGACCGAACCGCAGTACTTCATCCTCGCTGCGCTCATGGACGGCCCCCTGCACGGCTACGGCATCATCAAGGCCGCCGAGCGTGCCACCGACGGGCGGCTCCGGATCGCCGTCGGCACCCTCTACGGCGCGCTGGATCGGCTGGAGCGGGCCGGGCTGGTGGCCGGGGGCGAGGAGGAGATCGTCGACGGACGGGCGCGGCGCTACTACCGGCTCACCGAGGCCGGCCTCGAGGTGCTCGGCCGGGAGGCGCAGCGGATGCAGCAGGCGGCGGCCGTGGTGATCAACCGCACGCGGCAGGCGGGGGTGAACCCGGCGTGAACCGCCTGCTGCTCGCGGTCTACCCCGAGCCCTACCGCTCCCGCCAGGGCAGGGAACTGCTGGACTGCCTGGCCGAGGCGTATCCCGGCCGCGCGATGCCTCCGCCGCGCGAGGTCGTCGCCCTGGTGCGGGAAGGGGTGACGGCCCGCGCCCGCGCCGTCACCGACGACACGGCGCGGCCGTGGTGGCTGGACGGCATCCACCTCGGCGCGCTCGTTCTCGCCGCGCTGGCGCTGGTGCCGTACCTGCAGGACGTGTGGCACTGGGCGCTGCACATCGACCCCGGTCGGCAGGCCATCGCCTTCCACTTCTCCGGCTGGTACCCGTGGGCCGAAGGCCCCGGTACGCGGACACGGCTGCTGCCCTACGGGCTGCTTCCGCTGGTGTGCCTGATCGCACTGCTGCGCGGCAGAGCGTGGATCGCGCTGCCGGCGGCGGCGTCCATGGTGTACGCCGGTGCGACGTACAACGACAGCGCGGTCTTCGGCGGCGAGGGCAAGCTGGGCATGGGCTACTACGGCCTGGGCGCCCCGATCACGGCTCATGACCTGGTGCTCTCCGGGGCGCTGTGCGCCGCGTGCGCCGTGCTGGCGGCCTGCCGTCCGAGCCGGCTGCGCCGCCGCTCCTGCCTCTGGCTGCTCCCTGTCGCCGCCGCCATGTTCGTGGCCGGGACCCTGCACATCAGCGCCGTCAGCCCCGCGTTCCAGCGCGGCCTGTTCGTCCTGGAGATCGCCGCGCTGATCGGCGCGTGGGTGGCGACCGCCGCCACCGGCGACCACCGGTGGCTGGTACCCGTCGCCGCCTTCGCGTCCGTCCGCACCCAGGCCATCGTGCACGAGCCGCACTGGTTCCTGCATTCCCTGCCGGACCTGGTCGTCCTCGTCCTCCTGGTCGCACCCCTGCCCCTTCTGGCGATCACCGCGCAGCACGGACAGAGCCGGATCCTCTGCAGGTAGGACCAACACACCCCGGGGCCGACTACTCCCGCCGCCACGCCGACGCCCCGCCTCCACCGTGTGCCAGGCCCGCACGCGTGTCCGCCCTTCCACCGAGAGAGAAGATGACCCAGCTGGATCCCCCCACCGCGTCCACGTCCGCGCACACCTCCGGTGAGGCCTCGGGAAGCACGTCTGTACCGCCGCCCGCGCGGACGACCCGGCCCCGCATCCCAGCCGTGCTCTGTCTCTGCGCGGTCGTGGCCGTCTACCTGCTCGCGGTCTGCACCCCGTTCGGGCAGCGGGCCGAGAACTCCCTGTTCGTCCCGGCCGGTGGTGGCGGCGGGGCCTGGATGCACGACTGGTCCGGGGTGGCCTACGACTCACACCCCATACCTCCGCTGGACGACAGCGCCATGCCGACCCTGGTGGTGGGGTGCGCCGTCATCGCTGCCGTCGCCCTCGTCCGCAGGTGCCGGCGTCGCGGCTGCCTGGCGGCCGGAGTGGTGGGGCTCACTCTGGTGGGCACGACGGCAGGCAAGGACCATCTTCCCCGCCCCGACCTGGTGCACGCGGACGTCATGCTCGTCGACCCCAGCTTCCCCAGCGGACACGCGGCCGTCCCGGCCGCGCTCACCCTCGGACTCACCCTCGTCGTGTCCGCGCGTGTCCGTCCCTACGTGCTGGTGATCGGCACGACGTGGTTCGCCCTCATCGCCGGAACCGTCCAGGCCATCGGCGACCACCGGCCCAGCGACGTGCTCGGCTCCACCCTGCTGGCCTGCGGCCTGTACGGTCTGGCGGCCCGGCTGCTGCCCGGCGACACACCCCGCGTCGTGAGGTGCCCGCGTGCGCTGACCGCCATCGGCCTGGTACTGGCGGTGGCCGGCGCGGTGGTCGGCGGCGGGCGGAGCGACTCCCTGTCGGGTCCGCTCGTCCACATGGTCACGGCCCTCGCGTGCGTGACCCTGCTGTGGTTCACCGCGGAGAACGGGCCCGCGCCCGCCGAACGCCGCACACGCCCCGCCCGGGGCTGACACCGGCCGCCGAGCATCTACGGGCGCCACCGGGCGAGCAGGTACCGCGACCGGACCGCGGACCGGCCAACGCAGCGGCGCGGTGCCCGTGGTCGCGTCCGGATCCCGCGGTGGCACCGCGTCCCCTCGGGGATGTCGCCCGCCACCGGCGGGAGGTGCCGTCGGGCCGGCGGACCACGTGTCGCCGTGACCCGACGGGACGATACGTGGCCCCACGGCCGGCCACGACGGGACACCCCGGGGGACCGGGCGAGAAAAGCCGACGGGACACCCCGGTGCGGACCGGGCGAGGATCACCGCGCCCGCGCACCGAAGAGGTCCGCATAGCGAGAGGGCAGCTCCTCGCACAGATGCCCGAAACGTTCCTCGCCCACCGCGTCGGCGACCGTGGAGAGCACGGCGCCGACGTCCCACTCGGCGGTCCGCGGCCTGGCGCTGATCTGCTGCGCCACGCGCCGCAGGAACTCCTGCTGGTCGAACGTGTCGGCCCGGCCGCGTTCGAGCAGCAGCGCCTCGTTCAGGGGCGCGGGCAGCTGCTCGGCCAGCTCCTCGGCCTCCTGCGGGCCGACCCGCGCGGCCAGCACCCACAGAACGGCCCAGCTGACCTTCTCGGCCTCGTCCAGACTGCGGTACTCCCCGCGGTCACGCACCCGGTCGAGGAATTCGTCGAGCTTCATCGGTCCTCCCGGGATCGTGCCACACCGTGCCGGGCCCCCGGGTGCCCGACTTGCGCCACCGGAAACGGCACCGCGGCCGGGCACCGCGCAGCACACGTGCCACACCTGCGCATCACGCGTGCATCACACGTGTGCCACGGGGGCCGTCGACGACCGCAGAGTCCGGCAGGACGCCGCCCGCCTCCGGGCCGATGGGTCGTCGGGACCCCCGCGGTGTGGCCGGCTGCCGGACGGGGCACGTGGTGGGCATGGTCGGCGACACGGATGACGTCAGGGAGATACGGCGGGTCGGCACCGGCGGACATCGCGCCGCGCCGCACACCGCCGACCTGCGGATCGAAGCGTGGGCGCCGAGCCGCGAGGGCTGCCTGGCCGAGGCGGCGCGGGGCCTGGTGGAGTCCTTCGCGGACGTCGAGGCGGTACGGCCCACCGCTCTGGAACGCCTTCGGCTCCCCCGGGCGGACGACGCGGACCTGCTGGCGGCGCTGCTGGACGAGGTGGTCTACCGCGTGGAGGTGCACGGGCAGGTGCCCGTCGAGGTGGAGGCCGAGGCAGCGTCCGACGGCGGCCTGGATGTGCGGCTGGGCGTCGTGCCGCTGTCAAAGGTCGAGGTCACCGGTGCGGCGCCGAAGGCGGTGTCCTGGCACGGACTGCACATGGGAGTCGACTCCTACGGCTGGTCGTGCGCCGTGACCGTCGACGTATGAGCCGGTCCGGAAGTGCACGAGCCGGTCCACGGATGCGGTCCATGGACGTATGAGCCGTTCCGCGGGTGCATGAGCCGGTCCGGGCACGGTCCGGAACCACCGGGAGCCCCGCGCCCGGCGGACGGACGCGTCCGGACACGCGGCCGGCCGGTCAGCCCTTGACGACGCCCAGCGGCACCAGCCGTGCCACGATCCGGCACAGACCGGCGCCCTCGCTCGCGGCGACCACCTCGCCCACGTCCTTGTACGCCTCCGGCGCCTCCTCGGTCAGACCCCGCCACGACAGCGGACGCGCCGCGATGCCGTCGCGCTCCAGCCGGTTGCGCAGCTCCCGGCTGCTGATCTTCCGGGCGGCCTCGTGCCGGCTCATCCTGCGGCCCGCGCCGTGACAGGTGGAGAAGAACGCCCCGCCTCCCGCCACCCCGGCCAGCACGTACGAGGCCGTGCCCATCGTGCCGGGGATCAGCACCGGCTGCCCCACCTCGCGCAGATCCTCCGGCAGGTCGGGATGGCCGGGAGGAAACGCCCGGGTGGCCCCCTTGCGGTGCACGCACAGCCGGCGCGGTCGGCCGTCGACCTGATGGGTCTCGATCTTCGCCAGGTTGTGCGAGACGTCGTACACCAGGGACAGCCGACGTCCGGCGACCCGGGCGAAGGCCCGGCGGGCGACGTCGGAGAGCAGCTGGCGGTTGGCCCGCGCGTAGTTCGCGGCCGCGGCCATGGCACCCAGATAGGCCCGGCCCTCCGGGGAGTCGACCGGTGTGCACGCCAGCTGCCGGTCGGGGACGCGGATGCCGTGGCGGGCCATGACCTTGTCCATCGCGCGCACATGGTCCGTGCAGATCTGGTGGCCCAGTCCGCGCGAGCCGCAGTGGATCATCACGCACACCTGGTCCTCGGCGATGCCGAACACTTCGGCGGTGTGCCGGTCGTACACCTCGGCGACCCGCTGCACCTCCATGAAGTGGTTGGCCGAGCCGAGGCTGCCGACCTGCCCGAGCCCGCGCTCCCGCGCCCGGGGTCCGACCTGGTCCGCGTCGGCGTCGGGAACCGCCCCGCCGTCCTCGCAGCGTGCCAGGTCCCGCTCCTCGCCGTGGCCTTCCTCCACGGCGTGGCGTGAGCCGCCGCGCAGCAGCCGTTCCAGCTGACGCGGGCCGGTCAGCCGCCACACTCCGCCGGGTCCCGCGCCCCGCGGCACGCTGCGGTCCAGGACGTCCATGATCTTCTCCAGCATGGGAGCGACCTCGGCCCGGGCGCAGTCCGCGGCCAGCAGACGCACCCCGCAGGAGATGTCGAAGCCGACCCCGCCCGGCGACACCACACCGCCCTCGTCGATCGCGGTGGCCGCCACCCCGCCGATGGGGAAGCCGTAGCCCCAGTGGATGTCCGGCATGGCGTAGGAGGCGGTGACGATGCCCGGCAGGGTGGCCACATCGGCCACCTGGGTCAGCGACTTCTCGGCGTCGGCGAGCAGGTCCCGGGTCGCGAACACGACGCCCGGCACCCGCATGTCCCCCTCCGGGACGATACGGAAGCGGTACCGGTCTTCCTGGACGAGTTCCATCGCGATCGCGTCCTCCTGGGCGCGGGTGCCGGCCGGACGGGCCGCACAGGCTCCACGGGCCGGTTCAGCCGTCCGAGCCGCTCCTCGCGTAGGCCTCGTAGCCCTCCTCCTCCAGCCGGTCGGCCAGGTCGGGTCCGCCGGAGTCGACGATCCGGCCCTCGGAGAAGACATGCACGTGGTCGGGGCGGACGTACCGGAGGATCCGCGTGTAGTGGGTGATCAGCAGCGTGGCGACCTCCCCGGTGGCGCGCACCCGGTTGACGCCCTCGCTGACCACGCGCAGCGCGTCGATGTCCAGGCCGGAGTCGGTCTCGTCCAGGATGGCGATCTTCGGGCGCAGCAGTTCCAGCTGGAGGATCTCGTGGCGCTTCTTCTCCCCGCCGGAGAAGCCCTCGTTGACGTTGCGCTGGGCGAAGGCCGGGTCGATCTGCAGGCGCTCCATCGCCTCCCGGACCTCCTTCATCCAGGTGCGCAGCCGCGGGGCCTCGCCCCGGACCGCCGTGGCCGCCGCCCGCAGGAAGTTGGCCATGGTCACACCGGGCACCTCGACCGGGTACTGCATGGCGAGGAACACCCCGGCCCTGGCCCGCTCGTCGACCTTCATCGACAGCAGGTCCTCGCCGTCCAGGGTGACGGAGCCGGAGGTGATCACATACTTGGGGTGGCCGGCCAGGGCGTAGGCGAGGGTGGTCTTGCCGGAGCCGTTCGGCCCCATCACGGCGTGGGTCTCGCCCTGCCGCACGGTCAGGTCGACGCCGCGGAGGATCTCCCGCGGCCCGTGGTCGGTCAGCACCTGGCAGTGCAGGTCGTGGATGGCCAGGGTCGCCATGGCGCCCCACCTCCTCCGTACGCCTCCCGGGGCGTCGGCCGGGCGCGGGGCCGACGGCTCCGCGGGGCGGGCCGTTCCTCCGGTCGCGGGTTGCCTTCCCACCCAGTATCGGCCCTACGACGGCAGGGTTCACACACGGGAGCGCGCGGTGGGCGGGCGGCGGAGCGGGACGACCGCGCGTGTCCGGCGACGACCGGCAAGCGGCAGGGAAGCGGCCGGCCCCGCCGGACGGTACCGGCATAACCGGCCGCCGCGGCGGGTGTGTCACGGGGCGACGCGTGTGCCGCCGAAGGTGACGACCGGCTCGCCGGACGAGGAGAACGACCAGAGCAGGGAGCCGGAGCAGGACGAGCACCTGTCCGGCTTGGTGCGGAGGTCCGAGCCGTCGTCGGTGTTGTGGTGGGAGACGTCGTAGCGGAAGACGTTGCCGGTGCCGGTGGTCGGCTGCGCGGCGAAGCCGTCGGCGTCCTCCCCGTCACAGTCCGGTGGCGTGCGACTCGAACGAGGTTTGATGTGAACGTGCCGATGATGGAGCTCGGACAGGGTGCGGACTGGTGCCGTCGGTTCCAGGCAGGCGGAGCGGGGCCGAGCGCGAAGGCCGCTACCCGGATCGCTGTTCCCCGGACGTCGACGCGTCCTCAGGGGGCTCCTCGTGGTCGAGCAGATGGCCCGTCCGGTCGCAGATCAGGTGGCCGACCAGCGCACCGCCGTAGACCACGAACCCCGCGCCGATCAGCCAGGACTCGACGACCAGGATGGTGCCGATCGCGCCGTAGCTCAGCGCCTGGGTCACGATCAACGGCGTGAACACGAGGTACGAGAAGGCGCGCAGACCCACCAGGCCGACCATCGTGGCGACCGCCCCGGGGAACAGCAGCCGCCAGCGCACCTGACGGCCGAGAAGGAAGTGCGGCCCCCACCAGAAGAACAGCACACCGGTGCCGAGGCTCATCAGCATGCGCTCATTGCCGGCGAGCACCGTACGGGTCTGCACTTGCACGTACAGATAGACCGTCAGCACGCCCAGCCAGACCGCCTGCCGCCAGATCCGGTGCCACGGCCCCGAGGGCAGCCGCCACACGCGCTCGTACCCGTTCTGCACGCTGGCGGCGAACGACAGGCCGAACACGGCGAGCAGCAGACCGCCCCACAGGCTCGTGGTGCTCACCGCCCGGTGCGGCGGGCCGAAGACCTGCGTGAGCACCTCGGCGGACCTGCCGGACAGATCCATGCCGTCCACCAGCCACAGCGCGAACCCGCCGTGGTCGTAGGGGGCTGCCGCGGCGACGACGATGAGCAGCGGGGCCAGCGTGACCAGGGCGAGCGTGGCGAAGCCCAGGGCCCTGTGCATCAGTTCCAGTTGTTTCCCGCGCCGGTAGAGCTCGACCGCCCAGAACGTGCGCGGTGTCGGACGTGACATGCGGCGGCGTCTCCTCTCCGGGCCGCGTCCACCCGCGCGGCCGCGTTCGCTGTCCATCATCGTCACGTCCGGCGGCGCACCCCCGCGGTGTCATGCCCGCCGTGACGGAGGTGGCGGCCGGTGCTCGTGTTGCGCCCGGGTGCGCCGACCGACCGGCGTGCGGCGGGCGGTGACGGGGAGTCGGATGTGCATGGCGCGGTCATGACAATCCTGTGCGCCTCAGAGAACGACCGCCGCTCACCACCTCGCGCAGCCGATGGCGAGGAGGGCGCCGGCGCCCCGACCGCCTGGCGCCCTCCGTCCTGCCCTCACCGGGAGCGGGCACGCCTCGTCTGCGCCCGGTTCGCCTTGCGCAGGGCGTCCAGCAGCTCGCCCTTGGACATGTGCGAGCGGCCCTCGATGCCGAGCTGCTGCGCCAGGCCGTACAGGTGCTGCTTGGACGCGCTCTCGTCCACGCCCTCGCCGCTGCGCCCGCCCTGGCCGCGGGGCCGGGCCGACCGCGGATCGGAGGGGCCCTTGCGGCCGTGCTCCTTGCGCTCCCAGTGGTCGCCGACCTTCTCGTACTTGTGCTTCAGCGCGCCGTACGCCACCCGGTGCGCCCGTTCGCCCTCGCCGTAGGTCTCGACGGCCGAGTCGTGCGCCTTGATCCAGGTGCGCTGAGCGTCCTGGGAGGAGCGCTCCAGCGTCGACGGCAGTTCCTGTCGTCCGGGCACGGACATCCACCTCCGTCGCGAGCTGATCTTTGCGCTGGTCGGGTGCCCGGCGCGGGCGGCCGGAAACCGGCCGTGCCCCTGCCCCGCACCGGGTTTGGCGGGCCCGGGCACCGGCTACCCGCGCCATGTGAGCAGGAGACGTACGACGACATGGGCGACCTCGCAACAGGATCAGCAGGAACTCGTCCAGTACCTGGAGGACCGGTTCGCCTGCGCGCAGGCGTGCACCGAGTGCGCCCGTGCCTGCGCCTTGCGCGCCAGCCTGGTGGATCCCGGCGGGAACGGTGAGCAGGAACTCGTGCGCCGCCGCGGGATCATGTGCGCGGAGGTGTGCGACGCGACCTGCCGGATGCTCTCGGAGCAGAGTACCCAGGACGAGGCGGGCATCCGCGCCCAGGTGGGCTGGTGCCTGAGCGTGTGCCTGGAGAGCGCGCACGTCTTCGACCGGAACCCGGGCGCGGAGCAGACCGCGGACGCGTGCCGCACCTGTGCCAAGGCGTGCGGGGAGTTCATGGCGACGCTGGACTGACCGCGCGACGGCCCGTGGGCTGCGACCGCGCGACGCCTGTGTGCCCGTGTGCTGATCGTCCCGGTGCCTGCCGAGGCGTTCCCCGCGTGGCGCGCCGTGCCGCCGTAGGCTCGCGGCGTGCTGGAGACCATCGTCTGCGACGCCGGTGAGACCCTCGTCCGTGACGACCGCTACTGGGCCTCCTGGGCGGACTGGCTGCGCGTCCCGCGCCACACCCTGTCGGCGCTGGTGGGGGCCGTCGTCGCGCAGGGCCAGGACGCCGCCGAGGCCCTGCGGCTGGCACGACCGGGCATCGACGTGGCCGCCGAGTGGCGGGCCCGGGAAGCCGCCGGCCAGGGTGAACGACTCGACGAGAGCGATCTGTACGAGGACGTACGGCCGGCCCTGTCGGCGCTCCGGGCGCGCGGGGTGCGGATCGTCGTCGCGGGCAACCAGTCGGCCCGTGCGGGAGAGATGCTGCGCCGCCTGCGCCTGCCCGCGGACCTCGTCGTGATGTCCGGGGAGTGGGGCGTGGCCAAGCCGCAGCCCGAGTTCTTCGCCCGGGTGCTGCGCGCGGCGCGGAGTCCGGCCGAGCGCACGCTGTACGTCGGCGACCACCCGGTCAACGACGTCTTTCCCGCCAAGGCGGCCGGCCTGCGCACGGCGCACATCCGGCGCGGGCCCTGGGGACATCTGTGGGCGGACGACCCGGAGGTCGTCGCGGCGGCCGACTGGCGCATCGAGCGCCTCACGGAGCTGATCGGCATCGTCGACGACGGGTGATCCGTGCCGAGGGCCCTCGTGGGGCCGGCGACGCCGACTCCGCGCCGAGTCCCTTCAGGCCGGCGGCGGACGAGTGTTCCGCCTCCTCCAGGTCTGCGGCGGACGAGCGTTCCGTCCCCTCCGGGCCGGCGGCGGGGGCGTTGCTCCCGCCTCGGCCCGTCTCCCCGGTCCCCGGTGGTCCGTCGGCCCGGACGGTGGTCGGGCGACGGTCGATTTGGCCCCCGCGTGGCCCACTGCCCAGGATCAGCGGACCGGCGCTCGTGGGCGCCCTCGCGGGGTGAAACGGAACGTACGCCTCCGCTCGCCGCACCGGAAGCCCCATGCGGGTGTGTCGCCGCTCACACAGGGGTCGCGGCGTCGGATGCGGGCCTTTCGCGTGCACGATCCCTGCGGGTCTGCTCCTCATGCAGGCCGACGCGACGACGAGCCGCGTCGGCACCGCCTGAAGGCCGGGCGCGGTGACGCTGGAAGGCCGCCGTCGAGCCGGCTGCGATGCCGGCCGGGACGACGCCGAGCGGCTACGCCGTGGCCGTCGCCGCGAGCAGGTGTCGCCGACATCCGACGGCCTCCGCTCCGGAACGGTGTCCACCGGTGCGGTTCGGAGCATCCTGGTACCCCGAGGCGCCGGCTGCGGTGGTCGGCGAACCGGCTGGGCCGTTCCGCGCACACGGCATCACTGCCGTCTGCGGCATCGAGTCGCGTGGATTCCTGCTCGGCGCTGCAACGGCCGTCCAGCTCGGCGTCGGCTTCGCCGCGATACGTCCTCGGCTCGCTGCGGGAGTCGATGCCCGCGGCGTGGAGGAGTTCCTGCTCCGTCCGCCGGCCCACCCGGTGCTCGTACCGGCGCGCGAGCTGCTGTGGCAGCGCGTGGCGCAACGGGCGTACGCGACTGTGCCTCCGTACGCCCACGAGCTGTACGGACGGCCGGCGCCCGCCTCCGAGACCGTCACCCGTCGCCTGCGTACCACGGGCACCCTGCTGCGCCGCATTCCCGCACGTCCGCGCCGGCCACTGCCGCCCGAACACGTCCTGCGAGCGGTGGCCGGACCCGGGCCCGAGGCGCGTCCGGCACCGTACAAAGCGGGACGCGATCCCGCCATACTGGACCAGGGTCCGCCGAGCGCACCGGACCGGCATCGGGACACCACCCCGGGGTGGTCCGCCGGACAGGCCGACGGCGTGGCCTGAGGGAGGGGCACACGGCGACGGGGGCAACGGTGCGATGGCGGACATCCGGCTGATCCAGGGCCGTTACCGGCTGCTCGCGCCGATCGGGCGCGGCGGCATGGGGGAGGTGTGGCGGGCCCGGGACGAGGCACTGGGCCGGCAGGTCGCGGTGAAGTGCCTCAAGCCGCTCGGTCCGCACGACGACCGGTCCGGCACGCGTGTGGTGCGTGAACGGTTCCGACGCGAGGCCCAGGTGGCCGCCGCCCTCCAGCACCGCGGGGTCACCGTGGTGCACGACTTCGGCGAGTGCGACGGCGTGCTCTACCTCGTCATGGAACTGCTCGACGGCCGTGATCTGAGCCGGCTGATGGAGGACAACCGGCACCGTCCGCTGCCGGTCGCGGACGTCGTCGACATCGGCGAACAGATCGCCGCCGCACTCGACTACACCCACCGTCGCGGCATCGTCCACCGTGACCTGAAACCGGCGAACATCGTCCGTCTGTCCGACGGCACGGTGAAGATCTGCGACTTCGGCATCGCCCGCCTCGGCCGGGACACCGGCTTCACCACCCGGCTCACCGGCACCGGCATCGCCATGGGCACCCCGCACTACATGTCGCCCGAGCAGATCGCCGGTCGGGAGGTCGACCGGCGCAGCGACCTGTATGCGCTGGGCTGTGTGCTGTACGAACTCGCCACCGGGACACCGCCGTTCGGCCAGGACGACCCCTGGGCCGTGCTGCTCGCCCACCGCGACACCCCGCCGCCCCCGCCGCGCCGCCACCGCGCCGACCTGCCCGGTCCGCTGGAACAGCTCATCCTCGACCTGCTCGCCAAGTCCCCGGAGCAACGTCCCGGCGACGCCCGCGAGGTGGCCCGCCGCCTGACCGCCGCCCGCACCACCACGGCCGTCCCGGCCGCGGCCGCCGCGGAGCACCGGCTCCCGGCACGGCCCGGCCCCGGCGCGACGGACGGACCGCCGGCGGTCCGGCGCACCGGGGCGAGACTGCCGTCGTGGACGCGGCACCTGCCCGCCGAGCCCGCCGGGGACCAGGAACGCACGACCTCGGACGACGGCGGCAGGGACGCCCCGGCGGCGGAGACGCTCCGGGTCCTCGCCGACCGGCATCGCGCCGCCCTGGACCTCGGGCGGCGGGGCCGCTGGGCCGAGGCCGGCACGGTGCTCCGCACGGTCACCGCCGAACGCACCCGGCTGCTGGGCGCCGACCACCCCGAGACCCTCGCCGCCCGTTACCAGATGGCCTTCACCCTCAGCCGCACCGGACGCCCGGCCGACGCCCTGCGCGAGTACAAGCACGTGGCCCGGGCCCGGATCCGCACCCTCGGCCCCGACCATCCCGAGACCCTCGCCGCCCGCCAGGAGATGGGATACGTCCTGGGACAGCTGGGGCGTCATGCCGACGCGCACCAGGTGTACACGGCCGTGCTCGCGGCCCGGGAGCGCACCATGGGCGCCGACCATCCCGACACCCTGCGCTGCCGGCACAACCTCGCCTTCGCCCTCGGCCGCCTCGGCCGGCTGGCGGACGCCTACCGGATGGCCCGCGAGGTCGCCGAGGCCCGCGCCCGTGTCCTGGGCCCCGAGCACCCGGACACCCTGGTCACCCGCTACGAGGTCGCCTACGTGCTCGGCCAGCTGGGCCGCTGGGCCGAGGCCCTCGACACCTACCGCGAGGTCGCCGAGGCCCGCGCCCGCGTCCTGGGCCCCGACCACCCGGACACCCTGGCCGCCCGCTACGAGACCGGCATCAGCCTGGGCCGGCTCGGTCGCAGCGAGGAGGCGCTCGCGCTCTACCGTGAGCTGATCGAGGACCGCGCCCGGGTGCACGGCCCCGAGCACCCCGAGACCCTGCGCGCCCGTCACGGTCTCGGCGTCAACCTCGGTCGGCTCGGCCGCTGGGAGGAGGCCCTGGCCGAGTCCCGTGAGGTGTGCGCGATCCGTGTCCGCGTTCTCGGCCCCCGGCACCCGGACACTCTGGTCAGCCGCCGCGAGGTGGCGGTGGCGCTGGGCTGGCTCGGCCGCTGGGACGAGGCGCTCACCGAGTACCGCGCGGTCGCCGACGCCCGCGAGCGCGTCCTCGGCCCCGGCCACCCCGACACCCTCACCAGCCGCGAGGACGAGGCCCACTGTTTGAAGCAGCTCGGCCGCACCACCCAGGCCCACGAACTGCACCGCCGGGTGGAGGCGCTGCGGCAGGCGGCACGGACACCCTGAGTGCCGCCCGCCCCTCTGGCCGACGGGGATCACCCCGTGCTACCAAGAACCATGCGCACACACCAGGCACCGGGCAGCGCAGGCCGTTACGACGCCGTCGTCGTCGGCGGGGGCCACAACGGCCTGGTCGCCGCCGCGTACCTCGCCCGCGCCGGGCGGTCGGTGCTGGTCCTGGAACGGCTCGCGCACACCGGCGGCGCGGCCGTGTCCACCCGCCCGTTCCCCGGTGTGGACGCCCGGCTGTCCCGCTACTCCTACCTGGTCAGCCTGCTGCCGAAGAAGATCGTCGAGGATCTCGGCCTGGATCTGCGGCTGCGTCCCCGGGGCATCTCCTCCTACACCCCCACCGAACGCGACGGCCGGCCCACCGGGCTGCTCGTGGGCGGCGGTGAGGAACGCACCCGCGCCGCCTTCGCCCGCCTCACCGGCTCCGACCGCGAGTGGGAGGCCTGGCGGCGCTTCTACGGCATGACCGGCCAGGTCGCCCGCCGGGTCTTCCCCACGCTCACCGAGCCGCTGCCGACCCGCGCGGACCTGCGTCGCCGGATCGACGACGAGGACGCCTGGCGCATGCTGTTCGAGGAGCCGATCGGGGTGGCGATCGAGCGCTTCTTCGCCGACGACCTGGTGCGCGGTGTGGTCCTCACCGACGCGCTGATCGGCACCTTCGCCGACGCCCACGACGCCTCCCTGGTGCAGAACCGCTGCTTCCTCTACCACGTGATCGGCGGCGGCACCGGGGCCTGGGACGTGCCGGTCGGCGGCATGGGCGCGCTGACCGACGCGCTCGCGGACGCGGCCCGCGCGGCGGGCGCCCGCATCGCCACCGGGCACGAGGTGGTCCGGGTGTGGTCCGACGGTCGCGAGGCCGAGGTCGCCTACCGGACACCCGACGGCGCCGACGCCACGGTCGGCGCCCGCCACGTCCTGGTGAACGCCTCACCCGAGGAGCTGGCCGCCCTGACCGGCCGGACGCCGCCCGAGCCCGCCGAGGGCGCCCAGCTGAAGGTGAACATGCTGCTCACCCGGCTGCCCCGGCTCCGCGACACCTCGGTGGATCCGCGCGAGGCCTTCTCCGGCACCTTCCACATCGCCGAGGGCTACGAGCAACTGGCCGCCGCTCATGCCCAGGCCGCCGCCGGCGAGCTGCCCTCCGCCCCGCCGTCGGAGATCTACTGCCACTCCCTGACCGACCCGAGCATCCTCGGCCCGGGCCTCGCGGCGCGGGGCTTCCACACGCTCACTCTGTTCGGTCTGCACACCCCGGCGCGGCTCTTCGCCCGGGACAACGACGCGGTGCGGGACGAACTGCTGAAGTCGACGCTCGCGCAGCTCGACGCCCACCTCGCCGAACCGCTCGCCGACTGTCTCGCCACGGACGCCGAGGGCCGGCCCTGCATCGAGGCCAAGACGCCGCTGGACCTGGAGCGCGATCTGCGCCTGCCCGGCGGAAACATCTTCCACCGGCCGCTGAGCTGGCCGTACGCGACGGAGGGCACCGGCCGCTGGGGAGTGGAGACGCAGCATCCGAACGTGTTGCTGTGCGGTGCGGGCGCGGTGCGCGGCGGCGGGGTCAGCGGAGTGCCGGGGCACAATGCGGCCATGGCGGTGTTGGCAGGGCAGCCGGCCTGAATGCCTCTCCCGGCAGGGGGCACTCCGTCTGGGTGAGGGTCGTCCCGCCGTCCGGTGCGGGCTGTCGCACAGCCGCCCGCAGCGACGGCAGGGCGCACACCACCGGGCCGCCCACGGCGGCCGTCTCACCTGCCACGGAGGTTCCCATGGCCGACCTGAGCCCGATCGACCTGCAGAAGGCACTCAGCGGCGCGGACTACCCGACCGACAAGCACCACCTGGTCGAGCGTGCCCGGCAGAACAAGGCCAATGACAAGATCGTCAGGAAATTGGACAATCTGAAGCAGGATCACTTCGACGGACCCAACGAGGTGCAGCGGGCCGTCTTCAACGAGTGACGTTCCGCACCGGCCCCCGACCGCCGTATCGGCCCGCACTCGCCGAGGGCGACTCACCCCGGGTGAGCGCCCCCGGCGAGTGCAACGCTCACCGGCTCGTCAGATCGGCCGACGGCCGGTCGCGGCGCAGGCACATCGGTGGGCCGGTGTGTTCCGCACGGCCCGCGCGGAACACACCTGGGGCCGTCACTGCGGCTTGAAGGAGCGGATCTGGTAGTTCCCCATCAGGTTGCCGCCCGCACCGGCCGGGGTGGAGCCGACACGGTTCTTGTAGTTGGTCGACTTGTAGTACTGCACCCGGTGGCCGGTCGAGTTCCACACCGAGCGGACGTTCTCTCCCCGCCGGATGAAGGAGCAGTCGTCGGCGGTGTTGGCCTTCTGCTTCTGCTTCCACTGGCAGCGGGTCCCGCTACCGCTCCAGCCGCTGTAGATGCAGAAGTAGCCCGGGGTGCAGTTGTAGGCGGCCGCCGTCCGGGCCGGGGTCGCGGTCACGGTCGGCGCCGCGGTCGCGGCCGGTACGGTGCCGTAAGCGGCGGCCAGGGCCGCTGAGGCGACGGCGAACGAGCGGATGGCACTCATGCCACGCATGGAACATCTCCTTTCCCTCCCCACGGCACCGGTGAGCCGGTGCGCCCGACGGGGAGGACCCAGTGGTCTTCGCTGGAGACCTCAGAACGAGGACGCCACAACGCCGCGCAGCGAATCAGAAGAATGCGGGTGATTCCCCCATGTAGGGGAATTGCGCCGGTGGTTCGGGTTTCTGTCGGTGTGCCTGCGTGTGCGCCCGCCCGCGCCGGTCCGCGCCCGCGAACGACGGGGGTGCGTCATACTGGCATGAAAGGTGCGAAACGCCCGGCGAGCCCGCGGAGGCCCAGCCATGCACGACCACACCGAGAACGGGGCTCACGTCACGGCACGCGGCCCGCACGACGACGCACCCGAACTCGATCCGACTGAGGCTCGCGGAGCACCTGCTGAGCCTCAGGCACCGGACGACGGCGAGCCCGCACCGCAGGACGCCCCCGGCGCCTACGCGGACGAGGACGACGGGGGAGCGGTGCAAGCGGCGGCAGACGCGGGCGATGACCGTGTCGTCGCCCGCGAGGAGAACGCCCCGTCCGCCGGCACAGCAGCACAGCCGGCAGGTGCCGCGCCCGGCGAGGCCTGCGACGTCTTCCTCGACGTTCCGCTGCTGAAGGTCGACGAGATCGACCTTGAGGTGGAGGATCTGCGGGCGCGGGTCTCCCTCCAGGCCGAGGTGCTGGACCTGCTGAAACTGAACGTGGGCGCCGACGTCGTGCTCGGCCGGGTGCACCTGGGCATCTCGGGCGTGGAGGCCCAGGCCCGGCTCACGGTGCGCCTCGACAACGTCGCCTCGATCATCAACCGCGTCCTCACCACGCTCGACCGCAACCCGGAGATCCTGCGGGAACTGGCCCGTGGGGTCGGATCCGCGGTCCAGGACGTCGGCGGCGGGGCCCGTCAGGCCGTGGGCGAACTCGGCACGGGCGCGGGCCGGGCCGTCGAGGACGTGGGTCGCGGCGCCGGGTCGGCGGTGGAGGACGTCGGGCGGGGCGCCGAGTCGGCGGTGGGGGACGTGGGCCGGGGCGCAGGATCCGCGGTGGGGGACGTGGGCCGGAGCGCCGGATCCGCGGTCGAGGGTGTCGGGCGGGGCGCCGGTGGCGCGGTGACGGATGTGGGCCGGGGTGTCGGTGCGGGCGTCGAGGGTGCCGCCGAAGACGTCGGAGCGGCCGTCCAAGGGGTGAGCGGCGGGGCCGAGGCAGCCGTCGGGGACGTCGCGCGCGAGGCGGGGAACGTCGCCGGGAGTGCCGGTGACGTCGCCGGGAGCGCCGGTGGCGTCGTCGAGGGTTCGGCCGGGGAAGCCACCGGGGGCACCCGGCGCGGCGTCGGCGGTGAGCGTGGTCGCGGTGTGCGGAGCCAGGGAGGTGCCCGCTCCCGCCGTCTGCGTGCCGAGGGCAGGCGGGACGACGGGACGGCCGAGACACCACGAAAGCCCTCGCGGCCCGCACGCAGGTCCGTGCGGGACCGCGACGAGCCGCCCTGAACGCACGGACGGCAGCCCGACCTCGAGTTCCGGTCCACGGTCCGGGCGCAGCGGCTCCGCTTCGCCGAGGAGCCGCGCACGGCCGTCCGCTTCCACGGCACCGGCGAGCGGGCATCGGTGTCCCGCAGCGAGCGCACCGGTCTGCCCGGCACGGTGGAAGCAGGGCGGGACTACCGCCGGGTCACCGTCGCCTACCGCCTCGCGACCGGGCTCACCGCAGGACCGGAGCGCCACCTGACCGGAGGGCCGGAGTGCCACCGGGGCAGGCAGGACGACGGGGAGCCCGACCAGGACGGCCGGGAGAACCGGCGGCACCCCGAGTGAGGCGTGCGCACGGCAGAGCGGGCCCGGCGGAACCGGACGAACCCGGCTGCCCGGGCCTGACGCCGGTGCGCCGCCGGGGAGCCGGATCGCCGAGGCCCGCACAGGCCGGACCCTGTCGTTCGAGAGAACTCAGTCGGCCGATGCCGTCCAGCCGTCGGCCGTCACCCGGGCGGCGTCGGCCGGGCGGGCTTCGTCGAAGACGACCCGGCCGTGCGACTGCACGCGCTGACGGTCGACATAGGCACCGCGGCCCACGTACAGCCGGTCCGTCGTGTACCGCCAGCGCACCACCAGGTTGTCGGCGGCCGGGAGTGCGGCGTCCGCCGTGTGCCAGACCCGGCCGGAGAACCCGGTGGCGGTGCCCTCCGGATGCTGCTGCGGGCGCTCGCCCCGGCGGGTGGTGGTGAAGGGCACCGGCTGCCAGGTGGTACCGCCGTCGGAGCTGGCCTCCAGGACGAGGAGGTCCGACCGGGGTTCGGTGTCCCACCACAGGGAGCAGTGCAGGTGTGCGCCGCCCCGGGAGGTGTCCAGCGCGGGCAGGGCGAGCGTGGCCGTGGTGTCGTTCGCCATTCCGGAGAACCACGCCGTGCGGCCCTGCTCCGGGCGGACCGCCACGGCCCGCGCCAGGTCGTCGCCGGCGGCCACGCGGGGCGCGGACCCGGAACGCCATGTGCGCACGGGGTGGACGGAGTTGCCGAGGACGATCAGAAAGGTGTCCGTGGTCGGGTCGAGGACCAGCGAGGTGCCGGTGAAGCCGGTGTGGCCCGCGGTCCGCGGGGTGGCCATGGCACCCATGTACCAGTGCTGGTACAGCTCGAAGCCCAGGCCGTGGTTGTCACCGGGGAAGTCGGTGTTGAAGTCGGTGAACATCATCTCCACCGACTCCGGCCGCAGGATGCGCGCCCTGCCGTAGACACCGCCGTTGAGCAGGGTGCGGGCCAGCACCGCCAGATCCCAGGCGCAGGAGAACACACCCGCGTGACCGGCCACCCCGTTCAGGCTGTAGGCGTTCTCGTCGTGGACCTCGCCCCACACCAGGCCCCGGTCCAGCGCCGACCACGGCTTGCGTGCGTACTCGGTGGCGGCGATGAACGGCTTCCAGGAGGCGGGCGGGTTGTACCGGGTGCGGCGCAGGCCGAGCGGGCCGGCGATCTCCTCGGCCAGCAGCACGTCCAGCGTGCGCCCGGTGATCTTCTCCAGGACCAGCTGAAGCGTGATCATGTTCAGGTCCGAGTACACGTACGCGGTGCCCGGCGGGCTCTGCGGCGGCTCGTTCCAGATCATCTCCAGCTTCTGCTCGTACGTCGGCGCGTCGTACAGCGGCAGGTCCGGCTGGAAACCCGAGGTGTGCGTGAGCAGCTGGCGGATCGTCACGTCCTGCTTGCCGGCCCGCCCGAAGTCCGGCAGATGGCTCGCGACCCTTCCCTCCAGCTCCAGCTTCCCGCGCTCGATCTGCTGCACGGCCAGGATCGAGGTGAACAGCTTCGACAGGGAGGCGAGGTCGTAGACGGTGTTCCGGGTCGCCGGGATCTGCTGCTCGCGCGGGAACTCCACGGCGGTGTCGGTCGCCTCGTCGTACGAGGAGTAGCGCACCGCCATGCCGATCGGTTCGTGCAGGGCCACCGTGCCGCCGCGCCCGGCGAGCAGGACGGCACCCGCATACCACGGGTGCACGGGGGACGGGCCGAGGAACGCCTTGGCGTCGGCGACGAGTCGGTCCAGAGGGCCGGAGAGCAGTCCGGCGCGTTCGGGTGAGCCGTACCGCAGGGTGGGCCGGGAGGCCGCCGACGCGGGCGAGGCCGCGGCCGGGCTCAGCGGGAGGGCTGCCGCCAGCCCCAGCGCCCCGCCCAGCACCAGGGTCATGCGACCCAGTTGGCGGCGCGTCATTCCGCTCTCGTCTCTGTCCGCCGTGCCGTCGGCCATGGTGGGTCCTCCTGTCGTGCTGACTGAAATTAACTTTCGCCGCATGGGATGTGCGGTGAAACTTTCCGTCGGGTCGGCCGTGTTGTCAACGGTGCCGTCGCACGCCACATGTGACCGCGTGTCGGCTGAGGCAGCACGTGCACCGGGCGGGCAAGGGCGCGGGAGCACCGGCGGTCCACCCGCCGACGGACGTGGAAGTCCCGCGCCGACCGCTTGACCCGCGGAGCGCCGGACCCGAGGATCCTGGTCATGACGCCTCGCCACGGCAGCACCATCGACGCGGTTCTGCGGCGCAGTGCCCGGCGGACCCCCGCCCGGACCGCCCTCGAGTACCGCGACCGCCACCGGACGTACGCCGAGCTGGACGACGCCGTCTCCCGCGCCGCGAGCGTCCTGCTGGACCAGGGGCTTGCCCCGGGCGACCGGGTCGCCGCCTACGGGCACAACTCCGACGCCTACCTGATCGCCTTCCTGGCCTGTTCCCGCGCCGGCCTGGTGCACGTGCCGGTCAACCAGAACCTCACCGGCGAGGACCTCGCCTACATCCTTCGCCAGTCCGGCAGCGCGCTCGTCCTCACCGACCCGGATCTCGCGGACCGACTGCCGTCCGCCGTACCGGCGCTGCCGTTGCGCGACACGGACGACTCGCTGCTCGCCCGCCTGGCGGACGCCCCACCGTACGACGGCCCCGAACCGGGCAGCGAGGACCTGGTGCAGCTGCTGTACACCTCGGGCACCACCGCGCTGCCCAAGGGCGCGATGATGACGCACCGCGCTCTGGTGCACGCGTATCTCAGTGCCATCACCGCCCTCGATCTGCGCGCGGACGACCGGCCCGTGCACGCCATGCCGCTCTACCACTCGGCGCAGATGCACGTGTTCCTGCTGCCCTGTCTCGCCGTCGGAGCCGTCAACATCGTCCTCGACGCGCCCGACGGCGACCGGATCCTGGACCTGATCGAGGCGGGCCGGGTGGACAGCCTGTTCGCGCCGCCCACGGTGTGGATCGGCCTGGCCGGCCGTCCCGACTTCGCCGAACGGAACCTGGAGGGGCTGCGCAAGGCGTACTACGGCGCCTCGATCATGCCGGTCCCGGTCCTCGACCGGCTGCGCACCCGCCTGCCGGACCTGGCCTTCTACAACTGCTTCGGCCAGAGCGAGATCGGCCCCCTGGCCATGGTGCTGGGCCCCGACGAGCACGAGGGACGGCTCGACTCCTGCGGCCGGCCGGTGCTGTTCGTGGAGGCCCGGGTGGTGGACGCCGACGGCAAGGACGTGCCCGACGGCACACCCGGCGAGATCGTCTACCGTTCCCCGCAGCTGTGCGAGGGGTACTGGGACAAACCCGAGGAGACGGCGGAGGCCTTCCGCGACGGCTGGTTCCGCTCCGGAGACCTCGCGGTGCGCGACGCCGACGGCTACCACACCGTCGTGGACCGGGTGAAGGACGTCATCAACTCCGGTGGTGTGCTGGTGGCGTCCCGGCAGGTCGAGGACGTCCTCTACACACACCCGGCGGTCGCCGAGGCCGCGGTGGTGGGCCTGCCCGACGACCGGTGGATCGAGGCCGTGACGGCGTTCGTCGTCCCGCGCGGCGAGGTCACGGAGGAGGAACTGATCGCCCACGCCCGCGCACACCTCGCCGGTTTCAAGACGCCCAAGCGGGTGCACTTCGTCACCGAACTCCCGCGCAATGCCAGCGGAAAGATCCTCAAACGCCAGCTGCGGGAGCGATGCGCCGTACGGTAGGCCCCCCGGGGGCGCGGGCAGGCCGCGATGCGGCAGGACGGAGCCCATGCCGACGAACGACAGTCCCGACGACGGCCCTCCTGTTCCGGGCCCGGTGTTCGGGCCGGGGGCACCGCTGCGTCTGCGGCCGTGGCGCAGGCAGGACGCCGCCGTGCCGGCCGCGCTGCACCGGGACGACGCCCTGCGCCGCTGGGCGGGCGCGGGCATCGACGACGAGGCGAGCGCGGCCCGCTGGATCGAGGCACAGCGCCGGCACCGGCAGGCCGGGGACCGGTTCGCCTTCGCGGTCGTGGAGGCCGGCCCGGCGGGGGAGCGGATCCTGGGCCACGTCGTGGTGCAGGACCTCGCCCCCGACAGCCCCTCCGCGCGTGTCGGCTACTGGACCGCGGCCGCGGCGCGCGGCCGGGGCATGGCGACCGGAGCGCTGACGGCGCTCACCGACGGGGCGTTCGCCATCTTCGCCGCGCGGGGACCGACCCGCCTGGAACCGGTCCACCAGGCCGGCATCACCGCCTCCTGCCGGGTCGCCGTCAAGTGCGCCTCTGCGCCGGCCGGGATCCTGCCCGCCGCCCCCCGGCGTATCCGCTCGACGGCCACCTGCCTGTGCGTGCCCGCGTCACGAGCGCAGGTCCATGATCCGCTTGATCTTGCCCACCGACCGTTCCAGCGTGCCCGGCTCGACGATCTCCACCCCGGCCGAGACCCCGATGCCCTCCTTCACCGCCACGGCGATGGAGCGGGCGGCGGCCTCACGGATCGCGGCGTCGGCGTCGGGGCGGGCCTCGGCACGGACCGTGAGGGCGTCCATGCGGCCCTCACGGGTCAGGCGCAGCTGGAAGTGCGGGGCCACACCGGGGGTGCGCAGCACGATCTCCTCGATCTGGGTGGGGAACAGGTTCACCCCGCGCACGATCACCATGTCGTCGCTGCGGCCGGTGACCTTCTCCATCCGCCGGAAGATCCGTGCCGTGCCCGGCAGCAGCCGGGTCAGGTCCCGGGTGCGGTAGCGGATCACCGGCATGGCCTCCTTGGTGAGCGAGGTGAACACCAGCTCGCCCTCCTCGCCGTCCGGCAGCACCTCCCCGGTGATCGGGTCGACGATCTCCGGGTAGAAGTGGTCCTCCCAGATGTGCAGGCCGTCCTTGGTCTCCACGCACTCCTGCGCCACCCCCGGCCCGATCACCTCCGACAGGCCGTAGATGTCGACGGCGTCGATCCCGCAGCGTTCCTCGATCTCCCGCCGCATCTCCTGCGTCCACGGCTCCGCCCCGAACACCCCCACCTGAAGCGACGTGGACCGGGGGTCCACGCCCTGCCGCTCGAACTCGTCGAGCAGCGTGAGCATGTACGACGGTGTGACCATGATGATCCGCGGCTTCAGATCCTGGATCAGCTGCACCTGCCGCGACGTCATTCCTCCCGAGGCCGGCACGACCGTGCAGCCCAGCCGTTCGGCGCCGTAGTGGGCGCCCAGGCCGCCGGTGAACAGCCCGTAGCCGTACGCCACGTGCACCACGTCACCGGGCCGGGCACCGGCCGCCCGCAGCGAGCGGGCCACCATGTCCGCCCACAGGGACAGGTCCCGGTCGGTGTAGCCGACGATCGTGGGCCGGCCGGTGGTGCCGCTGGAGGCGTGGAAGCGGCGGATGCGCTCCCGCGGCACCGCGAACATCCCGCAGGGATAGGTCGCACGCAGGTCCGCCTTGCTGGTGAACGGGAACCGTGCCAGGTCGGCGAGGGAGCGGCAGTCCTCCGGGCGCACACCGGCCCGGTCGAAGGCCTCCCGGTGGAACGGCACGTTCTCGTAGGCGTGCCGCAGAGTCGCCTGCAGCCGCTCCAACTGCAGGGCCCGCAGCTCCTGCGGGTCGAGCCGTTCCCCCTGATCCAGCAGCCGCGTCACATCCCCCATCGGGACTCTCCCTCACCTACCACAACAATACGGTCGACCGATCATTCGGTAGACACTTGCCGGGGACAGTAATCCAGGCCTTCCGGCCGCAGGCAAGAGGGCGGCACGAAAAAATCCCCGCACATCTTCCGCACACCTGCCCACCCTGCGGAGCTGCCCGATCCCCCCGGCCCGCCCGCTGGCGCCTCTCCCGCTCCGCCGTCAGGATCGCTGTATGCCGACCTTCACCGCGCCCGACGGAACCCGGCTCGCCCACCAGGTCCGAGGCGAGGCGGAGCCGCTCGTCGCGCTGCACGCAGGGCCCATGCGGGCTCCGCCTGCCTGGGCGACCTCGGCGGGCTCACCGCGCACCGCCGCCCGGTGCTGCTCGACCTGCGCGGCACCGGCGACTCCGCCCGGCCCGCCGACCCACGACCTACCGCTGCGACCGGCGGGTCGACGACGTGGAGGCGCTGCGCCGCCTGGCCGCCCCGGTCCTCGTCCTGGCCGGCGCCCTGGACGGCGGCCCCAGCCCCGCCGGACCGCCGGGGCGTTCCCGCGCGCACCGTTCGCGGTGCAGCCCGGCGCGGGGCACTGCCCGTGGCTGGACGACCCGGAGTGGTTCACGCGGCAGGTCGCCGCCTTCCTCGACGACGCAGCCGTGTCGTTGGCGGACGTCGCCGTGCCGTCGGAGGGCGTCGCCGTGCCGTCGGAGGAGTGAGCGGAAGCGAGCGGAGGCGGCGCGAGTCGGCCGCCACCGCACCGCGGAGGAGGGGCGGTGTGCCCGGTTCGCGGGTGTCCGTCCGATCGGGGTGAGGGCACGGCCCCGTCGCGGGCCGCCCGGACGTCGTGGGACCGGGAGCGGCACGTACCATGGCCGCATGTCGTTCCTCCGTCGCCGCAGCGCCACCCCCGCCGGGCCCGACTTCGACGTACTGGCCATGGATCCGGGCGACTGGCCCGGTAATCTCGGTGCGGGTCTGCTGCCCGGTCCCGACGGCTCCTGCCAGGGCGTCTTCCTGCGCTACGACCTGTTCGGCGGCCGTGGCACCGCGATGATCATCGGAAATCTGCCCGAGGGCTCCCCGGCCCGTGACGTCGCCGAGGGCCAGGTGCCCTTCGAGGTGGCCCAGCTGCTGCTGGCCCTGGGGAACGACGAGGAAGTCACCGTCGTCGGCACCGAGGACACTCCGGTGCTCCAGGGCGACAACCTGCTGATCGTGCGCCGGCTGAAGCTCTCCGAGGGCCGGATCTCCTGTGTGCAGTTCGACCGCAGCGACGGCGTGCTGGTCACCATCGCCGCCTGGGACCGCCCGATCACCGACGACCTGTACGCCCTGCTCAAGCCGCTGCCCCCGGAGCTGTTCCGGCAGGGCTGAACCCACCCGCCACGTCGTGCCGACGAGGGCCGGTCCCGGCAGGGGGCCGGCCCTCTCCCTTCACCGCCGCGGTGGCCGCAGTGGCGCGTACGGCGGCACCGGGCGCCTCCCGGACCCGTCGCGTCGCCGCGCTCGCCTCACGCCGCGCCCACCGTGAAGCGGAAGTCCCGCAGCGACACGGCCGCGACAGGCTTCCGCCCGGACAGATACCCGAGCGGACCGTGCGGGTCGACGCGCCAGCGGACCCGCGTCCACGACGGACGCCCGACGACATGCAGCGGCACCCGGCAGGTGGTGCCGTCGTCCCGGCGTTGCAGCAGATGCGCCCGCAGCGGCAGCCGCACCGGAAGACGCAGCAGCTCCCGGCAGAGTGCGGTGGCGGCGGGCTCCCGCCGGCCGGCGCGGCGCGGCGTCACCCGCGCGTGCAGTGCGGCGCGGCGGTGGCCTGAGCCGACCGGGGTTTCGAACCGCAGGTCGGCGAGCTGTTTCGGGATGGCCCACAGACGCCGGCCCCCGGCCATCGAGCGCTCGTCGTCCACCCAGGCCTGCACCGCGGTGGCCGCGACGGTCCTGCCGTGCCGCACCACGAGCGTGATCAGCAGCTCCCGGTAGGCGAGATCGCCGTCGGCGCGGTAGTCCACCCAGAAGGTGACCAGCGCACGGCGTCCGCCCACGGACAGGGGACGCACCTCCTCGGGCACGGTCCACGGCGGAAGCACGCTGCCGGGCAGCAGCCACAGGGCGGCGTGCATGTCCCCGCACAAGTGCCAGGGCTCGGGAGGATACGGGACGGGCATCGCACTCCTTGTCGACGGCACTCCCATCGAAGGCACCCTGCCACCGCGTGACCGGTGCGGCGGCCGGGCGGCGCGGGTCACACCCCGAGACCGGCCGGCCGGTCCGGCTCGTGGCGGGCGCCGACACGCGCCGTGCCGGCTCCCACCACGATCGTCACAGGTCCACAGGCCGGCCTACGCCCGTTCCAGCTGTACGTCCGCCGCGCGCACGAACGCCACCCGGTGGCCGAACTGGATCTCGTAGTACAGGTCCTTGCCGACCACCACCCGGTGCGCGTCCGGGGTGAAGGTGACCGCGTAGAAGTACTCGCCCGGCACCGTGTCACCGACCACGTACTTCTGCCCCGCGGGCAGCCGGTACGGCAGCGGCGAGACGGACTGCACGGGAACACCGGCCGGGTAGGCCTCCTGCTCCGGGTACGCCCGCCCGTACACCGGGACGCTGTCCACACCCGGCTTCGGCGTCACCACCCGGCCGGAGGCGGGCACCGCCGTGGGCTGCTTCGCCGGGTTGCGGAACCAGGCCTTCTGCCCCAGGTACCAGATCGCCGTCCAGTCGCCCCGGCGCTCCGCGACCGCGAACTGCTGGCCGGTCTCGGCCCGGGAGTCGACGTCGTTCACGTCGATGGTGGAGTCCGAGCCGTCCGGCCGGTGGCCGATGTCCTGGATCAGGGGAGCGGAGGTGTCGGGACGCGTGTACAGCCGCACCTCGTTGGATCCGTGCGGCGCGCACGGCTCGCCGGCGGCCTCGCAGCCCGTGTACGCGGTACGGTTCGTCGCGTAGTCGGGACGGATCGTCACCAGTGCGGCGTTCTTGCCGGCGGTGGGCTCGAAGGGGCGGCCCAGCAACTGGAAGTAGTGCTGCCAGTCCCAGTAGGGACCGGGGTCGGTGTGCATGTCGGGAATGGTGTCGGTGGTCGGCCCGGGCACGGTGTCATGACCGAGGATGTGCTGACGGTCCAGCGGGATGTCGTACTTCTGCGCGAGGTACTTCACCAGCCGCGCGGAGGAGCGGTACATCGCCTCCGTGTACCAGGCGTCCGGATCGGCGAGGAAACCCTCGTGCTCCAGACCGATCGAGCCGGCGTTCACATACCAGTTCCCCGCGTGCCAGGCCACGTCCTCGGCCTTCACATGCTGGGCGATGTGCCCGTCGGTGGACCGCAGTGTGTAGTTCCACGACACATAGGTCGGGTCCTTGATGAGGGTGAGGACGCCGTCCCAGGTGCCCTCGGTGTCGTGGATGACGATGTACCGGATGCGCTGCGAGGCGGGTCGGTCGCCCAGGTCGTGGTTGCCGTAGTCGTCGCCGTCGAACTCCTCGTACGGGGCCGGGACCCACTCGCAGGACACCGAGGCGGGGCACTCGGTGCCCGCCGACGACGACGGGCGCAGCCCGGTCCGCGCCAGCTGCGCGGTGTCGGGGGCCAACCGCGGGCGGGCGTCCAGCACGACCTGCTGGCCGGCGTCCGTGGTGCGGCGCTGACCGGAGCGGATCACGCTGAAGACGTCGTCGGCGTAGGCCGCCGCCGTCGCGCGGTCGTCGGCGCCGGAGAACTCGGCCACCGCGCCGTACCAGTCGGCCGGATCCGCGCTGAGCGGCTCGCCGAGGCGCTTCTGGGCGGCGGCCAGCAGGGCGGCGCCGCCCGCCACGTTCGCGGCGGCATCGGAGCGCAGCCGCTCGGCGGGGATGCCGGTCAGCTCGGCCGCCTCGGTCAGCGTGGTGAGCCGGGCGGGCAGGGTGGCGTTCTCCGGCACCTGGACGGTGGGACGCAGGGCGGGGCGGGCGTCGTCGCCGCGTGCGTCCTCGGTGCCGTCGCTGTGATGCGGCGTCCGGGCGAGCGCGGTGCGCGCGTCGGTGAGATGCATCGGGCCGTAGCCGCCGGTCACGCTCGGGGCACCGGCGTGCTGGTCCCACCGGGACTGCAGATAGGAGACGCCCAGCAGGACGCTGACCGGCACGTGGTACGCGGCCGCCGCATCGGTGAACGCTTTCTGCAGTCGGGTCGAGCTGTCCGCACCGGCCGCATCGGTGGGCGGGGCGGCGCCCAGCAGCGGCAGCAGCAGGGCCGCGCAGGCGAGGGCGCCTGCCGTGCGGCGCGCCCGCCGGCCCGCTCGTGGCATGCCTGCATGGGGTGGTGCGGGGGCGGTGGCGGGTCTCCGCAAGGCGGCCTCCTGAGGGCGCTCGGCGTGGCGGGACGTGCGGGGCTGTACCACGGGGATCGGTGCGGTCAGTGGTACCCGTTGAGCGACGATCCGTCAATCAAGAGCAGAGGCAGAGGCGTTCGCCTGTCGTCGGGGCGGCCGGTGTCGCCGGGCCGTGGCGGCGGGCGGTCCTGCGGGACGCCGAGGGCGCACCGCCGACGACCTCGCGGAGGTCCCGGACGGCACGACGGCCCGTGGCGCACCGCCGGGCCCGCGCACACCCCACGGGCCGTCGTGCCGTCAGCGGATGCCCACCGCCGCGCGCACTGCCTTGCGGGCCAGCTGGCAGTCGTCGTACAGGCGGCGCAGCAGCAGCCGCTGTTCCTCGCCGACGGACATGCCGCCGGTGACCTGCACGACGGGGGACGGGTCCCGCATCGACCGCTGCACGGCCGTCTCGCAGGTGCGGATCTCGCGGGTCAGCACGAGCATCAGGTTCACCAGGAACGCGTCCCGCGCGGCCGGTCCCGCCGCCTGGGCGAGCTGGCTGATCTGCCGCCGTGCCGCCGGGTCGTCACCGAGCACCGTCCACAGGGTCGCCAGGTCGTAGCCCGGCAGGTACCAGCCCGCGTGCTCCCAGTCCAGCAGCACCGGACCGGCCGGTGAGACCAGGATGTTGGACAGCAGCGCATCGCCGTGGCAGAACTGCCTCATGCCCTGCCGGCCCACCGCCTGCGTGATGCCGTGCAGCAGTTTGTGCAGGTCGCCCAGGTCCCGGTCGGTGAGCAGCCCCAGCTCGTGGTAACGGGAGATGCGGGCCGCGTAGTTCAAGGGGGCGTCGAAGGTGCCTGCCGGGGGACGCCAGGAGTTCAGCCGGCAGATCGCACCGAGGACCGCCCTGATGTCGGACCGCGGCGGGGCCTCCACCGGGTGCCGCTGCAGTGCGGCCACCCGTCCCGGCATGCGCTCGATCACCAGGGTGCCGTTGTCGGGGTCCGCCGCGATCAGCCGGGGCACGCGGACGGGAGGCCGGTGCCGGACGAACGAGCGGTAGACCGCTATCTCGTGCCGGTACCGCTCGGTCCAGGCGGGGGAGCGGTCCAGTAAGCACTTGGCGACGGCCGTGCTGCGACCGGTCGTGCCGACCAGGAGCACGGAACGTCCGCTGCGGCGGAGCACCTGCACGGGGGTGAACTCCGGGCAGATGCGGAGCACCGACGCCAGGGCCGAGCGCAGCTGGGCCCCCTGCGGGCCGGACAGGTCGAGTCTCCCGCTCAGCGGAGCGGCGCCGGGCACGGCGGGACGGCGCGGCCGGCCCGCGCCGAGCACGGAGGAGGCCGGGCGCGCGGGCGAGAGGTAGGAGCCGGCCACGCCCGTACGGGGACGCAGCGACCGGGGCGGAGCGGACACGGAGGACGATGCTGCGTACATGACCGATACAGATCCCTTCGTGTGCCTGCTGCTGAACGCGTCCACCCGGCCCGGGCACCCGGTGCACCCTGGGGAATGCGCCTGTCGTGTCCGGTCCGCAGGACCGGCGGCGCCCGGGCCGGGGTGACGCACTCCTACCTGACACCGCAAGGCCACTGGCACACCATCTGGCGCACCCTGGCGAACCCTGGCGAATAGTCGCCCGGTGCCTCGTGGCGGGGCTACTGTCGAGTCAGCCGAGTACCTGGGGGCTTGACGTGACAGGACGACCCAACACCCGTCTCGCGGACCTGTTCGGTCTCTCGGGCTGGTCCAAAGGGGAACTCGCGAGGCTCGTCAACCGGCAGGCGGCGGCCATGGGCCACCCGCAGCTGGCGACCGACACCTCCCGGGTGCGGCGGTGGATCGACATGGGGGAGATCCCGCGCGATCCCGTGCCGCGGGTGCTGGCGGTCCTGTTCACCGAGCGTCTCGGCCGTGTCGTGACCATCGAGGATCTCGGTCTGGTACGGCACGGGCGTGCGGGGAGACGGCAGGGCGGCGGGGACGAGGAACTCGCCGACGACATGCCGTGGACGCCCGAGCGGACCGCCGCGGTCCTCACCGAATTCACGGGAATGGACCTCATGCTCAACCGACGCGGCTTGGTGGGCGCGGGTGCCGCGCTCACCGCGGGATCCGCACTCAGCGGCGCTCTGCACGACTGGCTGCACACCGACCCGGCACCGAAGGCCGATGCCCCGGACACCGACCATCCCCTGCGTGTCGACCCGGCCGGGTTCGACCGCTACGACGCCGCCCCCGTCGGGTCGGAGGAGGTCGCCGAACTGGAACGCTCCGTCAAGGTGTTCCGGGCCTGGGACGCCGCCCGCGGCGGCGGACTGCAGCGCAAGGCGGTGGTCGGCCAGCTCAACGAGGTGGGCGGCATGCTCACCTACCGCCACCCGCCGCATCTGCAGCGGCGGTTGTGGGGGGTCGCGGCCAACCTGGCCGTGCTCGCCGGATGGATGTCGCACGACGTCGGCCTGGAGCCGACGGCGCAGAAGTACTTCATCATCGCCGCGCACGCCGCCCGCGAGGGCGGGGACCGGCCGCGGGCGGGTGAGGCGCTGTCCCGGGCGGCCCGTCAGATGGTGCACCTGGGCCGGCCGGATGAGGCGCTGGACCTGATGCGGCTCGCCCAGTCCGGCTCGGGCGAGCGGCTGCAGCCGCGCACCAAGGCGATGTTCCACACCATCGAGGCCTGGGCGCAGGCCGCCATGGGCAAGGGCCAGGCGATGCGTCGGACCCTCGGTCAGGCGGAGGAGCTGTTCGTCGCCGACAAGGGCGACGACGAGCCGCTGGACTGGATGCAGACCTTCAAGGACGAGGATCTGTACGGCATGCAGGCGCTGGCGTACCGCACGCTGGCGGAGTTCGACCCGAGCGCCGCGGCGCACGCCCAGTACTACGCGCAGAAGGCCCTGGAGCTGCGGGTCGACGGCCGTGAACGGTCGAAGATCTTCGACCATCTGTCCATGGCGTCCGCCTGCTTCATCGCCGACGATCCCGAACAGGCCGCCAATTACGCGAGGCTGGCGCTGGTGGCGATGGGGTCGAACTCCTCGCGCCGCACCTGGGACCGACTGCGGCAGATGTACCGGCTCACCGCCCACTACGCCACCTACCCGGAGATCAGCGAACTGCGGGAGGAGATCCGGCAGGCCATGCCCACGTGGAAGGGCAGGGGCACGGCCGACGCCGCTCTGGCGTGACGGACCGTACCGCACGCCGGCGCACCCCGTCGGACGGGCCGGGGCGCGCACGCACTGGGCGCGGGCCCGTGCGACCGCGCCTCCTGTGTCGCTTCCCCCGCTCCCGTCGCCCGCGCACGGCCGGACCGTGACGCGGGCGACGGGAGCGGTGCGGCCGGGCACACTCCGCCACATGGCTGCGGGGGTCACGGCCGGGGGAGGGGGCCGTGACCGTGACGACTGTCGCACAGCGAGTCGTGTTCTGTCCGGGATTCGGCATGATCCGTCGTCCGGTGCCTCCGGCATCTGCCGGAGGCACCCGGGTGCGGCTCGGTGTCCCTCCGGGCACGGGCGGCGGTGCGAGCGAGGCGCGTCGCGGTACGTCCACCTGACGTTTTGCGGGGTGCCGGGGCCGTGTCGCGGTGCGCGGGAACGGCAGCAGAAGAGTCAGAAGGCGGCGATTCCGGCGGACATGCCCAGTGTTATGTGATGCACATCACACATCTTTGTCGCGTGCCGGGTGTCAGTCGGGCGGCCCTTCGTGTTCCTGACAGACATAGGGCATCAGCGGCCGACCCGAGACCCGACGGGAGATCACCATGGACGCCACCCTGGGACAGTCCGCCACCGCGCGTCTGATCGACGGCGAGGGACGGGCGCGCGTCGTGCCGGCCACGCTGCGCTACGCCTCCGCCGATCCACTGGCCGTC
Source organism: Streptomyces thermoviolaceus (assembly GCF_045209695.1). Taxonomy (NCBI): domain Bacteria; kingdom Bacillati; phylum Actinomycetota; class Actinomycetes; order Kitasatosporales; family Streptomycetaceae; genus Streptomyces; species Streptomyces thermoviolaceus. The sequence goes on from NZ_CP109280.1 coordinate 5,653,263, forward strand.
CACCTGGACTTCCCGCCCGACGCCTCGCTCGACGGCAGGGAGGTGAGCTGGACCTTCGCACGCTCCCTGCTGAGGGAGGGGCTCCGGCGGCCCGCAGGGACGGGGGACGTGCGTCTGCGCCCCTGCGGTCAGGCGTGCACGGCCCTGGAGCTGCACTCTCCGTCCGGCATGGCCTTGCTGCAGTTCGACACCCCGGCTCTGCGCCGCTTCCTGCTGCGCACCTATGCGGTGGTCCCGCCCGGCCGGGAGGACGCCGGCGCCGCCGTCGACCGGGGGTTGAGCGCCCTGTTCGGCACGGTCTGAGGCGCGCAGGCGCCGGAGTCCGGCGGCCGTGGCTCCCGTCGCGTCCGGGGCCACGGCGTGCCCCCGGGCTCGCCGGAGTCCGCGACGGCTCCGGGGCGTCCGGGTCGGCTGCCGGACCCGCGACGGCTGCCGGGCCGATCAGCTGCCGGGCTCCGCGTACAGCGCCGGGCGCTCGGCGAGGTCCACCGTGACCCGGCCGGCCCCGTGCAGCGACCGGACCCCCGCCTCGGCGACGGCCGAGGCGGCGTAGCCGTCCCAGACGCTCGGACCGGTCACCTCGCCGCGCCGCGTGGCGTCCACCCAGGCCTGGACCTCGCGGTCGTAGGCGTCGGCGAACCGGACGAGATAGTCCTGCGGGACCTCCAGGCGACTGCCGCCCGCGGCGGTGACGGCCACGCCGTGCTCCTCGCCGATGCGGGCGCTGCCCGTCTCGCCCACGGCCTCGCACCGCACCTGGTAGCCGAACCCGCAGTTGACGAAGACCTCCACGTCCACCAGTGCGCCCTGCTCGGTCTCGAAGACCACGAACTGCGGGTCCCACAGTCCCTCGGGCGCCGCGGAGGACGGCGCCGGACGGATCACCGTCACCGCCGTCAGCTCCTGGCCGAGCAGCCAGCGGGCCGCGTCGATCTCGTGCGAGACCGAGCTGTCGACGAGCCGGTCGCTGGTGAAGTACGGCGGGGAGGAGACGTTGCGGTGGGTGCAGTGCAGCATCAGCGGCCGTCCCAGGGCGCCTGCGTCCAGCAGCGACTTCAGTCGCCGGTACTCGGCGTCGTAGCGCCGCATGAACCCGATCTGGGCCAGCCGGCGGCCCAGCCGGGCCTCCGCCTCCACCACCCTCAGCGCCCCCGCCGGGTCGGGGACCATCGGCTTCTCGCACAGCACCGGCAGCCCCCGGGCGAAGGCCGCGAGCAGCGCCTCCTCGTGAGCGGGCCCCGGGGAGGCGATCAGCACGGCCTCGACCCCGGGAGCGTCGAGCACGGCCAGGGCCTCCCGGTGCACGACGACGCCCTCGATGCCCGCCACGGCCTCCTCGGCCCGCTCCGTCTCCGGATCGGCGACCGCGACCACCCTGGCGCCGCTCACCGCTTGGTCCAGTCGCCGTATGTGGTCGGCTCCCATGTGACCGGCTCCCAGCACCGCCACACCCAGCAGGTCGCCCATGCGCGCATCCCCTCTCCGCCGACGGCTTCCGCCGTAGCGTAGACGGGCGGTCGGGAGGAGGGCGGGGGAGCAGAGCCGGGGCGTCGGCCGGGACGGGAGCAGGGAAGGAAGGGCGCCGGACGGAAGGTGAGCAGGGAAGGAAGGGCGCCGGACGAAAGGTGAGCCGGGAAGGAAAGGGCCGGGCGGCGCACCGACCGGCCCGCGACGGCATGGCCTCCTAGTAGCGCAGTACCCCGGCGATGCCCTGGGCCTCGCGCAGCGTGCCGTCCGGGACGAAGCGGACCTCCGCGCCGGTCTCCAGGCACTTCTCGACGATCTCGTCGACGATGTCCTCGCGGGCGTCGAGCTGCCCGCTCTCGGCCGGGATCAGATGCTCGCCCAGGGCCTCGCGCACGGAGATCCGGTAGTTGTCCTCGACGGCGAGCAGCCGCACCCGGCCCTCCTGGGCGCTGCGCCACAGTTCGTCGACCCCGGCGGCGTACTCCTTGCGCCCGCGGGCCGCCTCCAGCTGGTGCAGGACGGTCTCCGTCTCCTGGCGGACCAGGGCTTCGCGCACCGGCTGGATGGCCCGCCACACGGTCTCGGGGCTGCCGTGCGCCAGCCCGATGCGCGGGACGTGCACCGAGCACCGGGCGACCCCGCCGATCTCGTCGAGGACCGACAGGGCTGCGGGGGCCCCGGTGAGGTAGACCGGGCGCGGCTGGTCGCGCAGGATCGCGCCCATCGCCGTGTCGGCCTCCTTCAGGAACTGACGGGTGCGCTCGTCGCGGAAGGTGCTCGGCGCGTCGCCGATGCGCTCCTGGCGCTCGGCGTCGAAGTTCTCGGTGAGATTCCGGGTGAGCGGGAAGCCGCCCCGGCGCTCCTCGGTGACCCGGTCGCCGCTGCCGTTCCACAGGGTCACGCGGTCGGCGGCGACCGACAGCACCCAGAAGGGGTGCTCGGCCGCGTGCGCGGAGACCAGGTTGCGGGTGAGGAAGGTGTCGGACAGCACCACCCGCTCCGGGACGGACCGTTTGAGCGTCCACACCTGGTGTTCGCCGGGGGCGGCGAAGATCGCCAGGCCGTCCTCGGCGTGCGTGAGGTCCACCTCGGCGAGGGCTTGATCGAGCTGCCGTACGACATCGGCACGGCGCTCCCGGGTGACCGCCGGGTCCGACTGCAGCTTCTTCTTGGCCTCGGCGACGGCGTTGCGCAACCGGACCGGGTCCTGGGCGTTGTCGGGTCCGCGGCGGTGCGTCGGTGTCAGCACGGACACAGCGGGATAGCTCCGGGGCCGCCGCAGCTCGGCCAGCGTGGCGGGACTCAGGTCGTGCTCCATGACAGCACCATAGGAGGAATTCGCGTATCGGGCATGTGGAGCAATCAGGTGCGAAACGAGGGGTATTCGGCGTGACGCGGCGCTCGCTTCCGGAAGGCGCGCGCGAGGGCCGCGCCCGGCCGGTCCGCGCGCGTGTATACCGTTGCGCTGGTTGACCAAATCTTTGCCCGTGACCGAATCCTGACAGGGTCGTGCCGGTCTTTCCCTGCTGTGGAGCGGTCGACGACATTTTGCCGAAGCAAAGTCTGGCCGAAAGTGCGAGGGGCGTGCGGCGCGTGTGTTGCGGCCGCGTTGACCCGTGGGGCGCCGTGTTACACGCTCGTATACATAGGTGCCTCATGCAACTTGTTGTCGGGAGGTAGGGACATGTGCGGTATCACCGGATGGGTTTCCTTCGATCGCGACCTGCGCACGCAGACGGCGACCCTGGACGCGATGACGGAGACGATGGCCTGCCGTGGCCCCGACGACCGCGGCACCTTCGTGGAGGGCCCCGCGGCCCTGGGACACCGGCGGCTGGCCATCATCGACCTGCCCGGCGGCCGCCAGCCCATGACCGCCGAGACCCCCGAGGGCACGGTCGCCCTCGTGTACTCGGGCGAGACCTACAACTTCACCGAGCTGCGCGCCGACCTCATCGCCCGCGGCCACCGCTTCACCACGGACTCCGACACCGAGGTCGTCCTGCGCGGCTACATCGAGTGGGGCGAGACCCTCGCGGAGCGCCTCAACGGCATGTACGCGTTCGCCGTCTGGGACGGCCGGCACGACAAGCTGGTCATGATCCGTGACCGCATGGGCATCAAGCCCTTCTACTACTACCCGACGTCCGACGGCGTCCTCTTCGGCTCCGAACCCAAGGCCATCCTCGCCAACCCGCTGGCCCGCCGCCGGGTCACCCTGGACGGCCTGCGCGAGCTGTTCACCTTCGTCAAGACCCCGGGCCACGCCGTGTGGGACGGCATGCGCGAGGTCGAGCCCGGCACCGTCGTCACCGTCGACCGCTCCGGCCTGCACAACCGCGTCTACTGGCAGCTGCAGACCCGGCCGCACGAGGACGACCGCGACACCACCATCGCCACCGTCCGATCCCTGCTGGACGACATCGTGCGCCGGCAGCTCGTCGCCGACGTGCCCCGCTGCACCCTGCTCTCCGGCGGCCTCGACTCCTCCGCCATGACCGCGCTGGCCGCCCGTCAGCTGGCCGCCCAGGGCGAGAAGGTCCGCAGCTTCGCCGTCGACTTCGTCGGCCAGACCGACCGCTTCGTCCCCGACGAGCTGCGCTCCACCCCGGACACGCCGTACGTGCACGACGTGGCCCGCCTCGCGGACACCGAGCACCAGGACATCGTGCTCGACGCCCACAGCCTCGCCGACCTCGACATACGCGAGCGGGTGGTCCGCGCGCGCGACCTGCCCATGGGCTTCGGCGACCTGGACTCCTCGCTGTACCTGCTGTTCCGCAGCATCCGCGAGCACTCCACCGTCGCCCTGTCCGGCGAGTCCGCCGACGAGGTGTTCGGCGGCTACCTGCAGTTCTTCGACGAGGAGGCGCGGCGCGCCGACACCTTCCCCTGGCTGGTGCGCTTCGGCCGCGACTTCGGCGACGACAGCGGCATCGTGCGACCCGACCTCGCGAACAAGCTGGACCTGCCGGCGTACATCGCCGACGGCTACCGCACAGCCGTCGCCGACATCCAGCGGCTGGACGGCGAGAGCGACTTCGAGTACCGGATGCGCCGCATCTGCTACCTGCACCTGACCCGCTTCGTCCGTGTCCTGCTGGACCGCAAGGACCGCATGAGCATGGCCGTCGGCCTCGAGGTGCGCGTGCCCTTCTGCGACCACCGGCTCGTGGAGTACGTCTACAACAGCCCGTGGGCGCTGAAGTCGTTCGACGGCCGGGAGAAGAGCCTGCTGCGGGAGGCCACCCGGGACGTGCTGCCGAAGTCCGTGTACGACCGGGTCAAGAGCCCCTACCCCTCCACGCAGGACCCGAAGTACGCCGTCGCCCTCCAGGACCAGGCCAAGGACCTGCTCGCCCGGCCGAGCCACCCGGTGTTCGACCTGATCGACCGGGAGCGGCTGCGCGAGGCGGCGGACCGCGACACGCCCGTCACCACCCAGGCCGCACGGCACGGCCTGGAGAAGACCCTCGACCTGGCCCTGTGGCTGGACCTGTACAAGCCGGAGATCGTCACCGACTGAGCCCGCCGGTGGTGCGCCGGCCGCTGCTCCGCCGCGGCCGGCCCGCGCCGACGGACCGTCACGGACACCGGCGTCCGGGGACCGTCATCGGACCCCGGCGTCCTGATCACCTTCCCCCGCGCCGCCCGGGGCCGGCCGCGCCCGCGGTCACCGGCCCCGGGCGGCACGGGGACCACGGCCGCGGCGGCAGCCCCGCCCGGCGGCGCGCCGGATCTCACCCGTGCGGGTCGAGCCGGGAGTCCGCCGAGCAGGAGCTGCCGGAGGGCGGCAGGGAGCCGTAGAGCAGGAAGTCGTTCACCTTGCGGTGCACGCACCGCGAGGAGCTGTAGCCGGTGTGCCCGTCGCTGCGGTTGTCCAGCACCACGGCCGCCGGGCCCAGCCGCCGCGCCGTCTCCACGGTCCAGCGGTACGGAGTCGCCGGGTCGCCCCGGGTGCCCACCAGCAGCATCTTGGCGGTGTCGACGTTCTTGACCTTCTTGCGGATCACGTCGGTGCCCTTGGGGCGGCCGTAGCACATCAGCAGCTCGTGCAGCCGGTACCGGCCGAAGACCGGCGAGGCCTGCTCGTACTCGGCGCTGAGCCGGCCGAGGTCCCGCACGATCCGGTCCACCCCCGGCCGGTCCGGGTCGTCCGCGCAGTTGATCGCCATCATCGCGGCGGGCGCGTTGTCCGCAGGCACGTCCGCCGTGGCGGCCAGCCCGCTGTGACCCGACCGCCGCGCCGCGTCGACACCCGGCCGCGTGCCCGGCAGGTCCGCACCACCGGAGGCGAACGCCTGGATGCCGCGGGCGTCGCCGTCCTGCACCAGCGCGGCGAGCGCACGTTCCAGCGAGGGCCACAGCGCCTTGCTGTAGAGCGCCTGCCCGATCGCGGCCACCAGATCCTGGCCGGTCAGCTCGGTGCCGGAGCCCGTCGGCACGGGCCGGTCGTCGAGCGACCGCACCAGCTGCAGCACATGCTCACCGGCCTGCCGCCGGTCCTGGCCCAACGGACAGGCGATGTCCCGCACACACCAGTCGAGGAAGCTCTCCAGCGCGGTCTGCTGCCCCTCCGCGGCCACCCGCCCCTGTTCCGCCAGCGGCTCGGTCAGCGTGTCCACGCCGTCCAGGGCGATCCGCCCCACCTTGCGCGGGAACTGGGCCGCGTACACCGCGCCGAGCCGCGTGCCGTAGGAGAAGCCCAGATAGTTCAGCTTGCCGTCGCCCAGCGCCTGCCGTATCACGTCCAGGTCGCGGGCCGCGTCGACGGTGCCGATGTGCGACAGGACCGGACCGGAGTGCCGGGTGCACGCCTGCGCCACCTTCTGCCAGGCCTGCAACGCCTTGCGGGCCGCCGGGGCCTTGCTGAGGTCCGCCTCGGCCGCGGTGGCGGCCGCGGCGGCTTCGGACTCCTCGGCGCCGGACCCCGCGTCCTGGCCGATCCCGCAGCTCACCGGTGAGGAGCGTCCCACGCCCCGCGGGTCGAAGGTGACCACGTCGTAGCCGTTCGTCAGGTCCATGAACTCCTTGCCGGCCGCCGCCAGCTGCGGGATGCCCGCTCCGCCGGGGCCGCCGAAATTGAGCACCACCGAGCCGCGGGAGGGACCGGTGGCCCGGTAGCGGGCCAGCGCCAGATCGAGCGTGCCCGCCTCCGGGTGGGCGTAGTCCAGCGGCACGGTGACCTTGCCGCACTGCAGGTCGGACGGGGCGCCCGGCTCGCACGCCGACCAGGTGACCTTCTGCCGGTAGAAACGGCTCAGATCCGGCTGACTGTTCTCGGCGGAGGCCGCCGGCAGTCCGGAGCCGAGCAGCGCCAGGGTGACGGCGCCGGCACACGCACAGCGCCGGGCCGCGGACCGCGTCGACAACTTGGCCGGCATGGATGCCTCCCGGGGCGCTCGCAGCGGACCGGAAACGCCTTCGCTCACGATAAGCGGCGTCCCCGACCCTCGCCTGTCGAACCGCCCGGGCCCCTTGCCCGCCGAAGCCCGGACCGCACCGGGACGCCCCCCAGGACGGACCGTTCGGCCACCGGGCGTCGGTCATGGATCGTCGGCCACCGGGAGTCGACGGCCGAGCGGCGTGGCACGCGTGCCGGGCGTCACACCCGGGCGTCGCACGGTCCCACCGGTCGCGCCGGAACGACGACCGATGGGACCGGATCACGGACGCCGCCGGTGGGCCTGCCTCCTGCTGGACGACCGCCGGACACCACCAGGGGCACGACGGCACCGGGCCCGCGACATCACCCGGGACATGCCCTGCCGCCGTCCCGCCCGCCGCGGCCCGCGTGTCGCCGGGCGCGCGGCGGGCGGGGGTGGGCGGGGGGTCAGCGGCGTGCCGTCTTCGCCCGGTCCAGCGCCGCGACGCCCACCGCCGCGAGCGCGATCTGGATCAGCCACTCGATCCAGTCGACCCCCTTGGTGTCGGCCACACCGAGCGCGGAGGCGATCGCCGCCCCGACGAGGGCGGCGACGATGCCGATGAGGATCGTCCAGAGAATGCCGATGCGCTGCCGGCCCGGGACGACCAGACGCCCCAGGGTGCCGATGATGACGCCGATGACGATGGCACTGATGATGCCGCTGATTTCCATGGCCGCCTCTTTCTGTCGGGATCCCGCGCAGTTCGGATGCCCGCTGGAACCGGAGCCAGTCCGAACCAGTTGACGACACCGTTGCCAAGAGCGGCTGTGCCCCGCTCCGGCGGCGCCGCCGCGGCAGGCCCCGTCACGGCCCGGCCTGCGCCGCGGATCCCGGTCCGCCCGAGGTCGGGTGCACGCGGCGGAAGGGGGACTGGCGCCCCGGAGGTTTTACGTATAACCTCGCTGACCACCCGCACGGAAGGTTTCGATGAGACGCATCGCCCTGGTCACCCTCGTCGCCTGTGATCACGCCCGTACGACGGCCTCCGGCGTGACGTTCCGGGAGGAGCTCCGGCGCGAGCCCCACGGCACCGTCACCGTCGTCCGGGGCCTCGAGGGCCTGTACGGCAACCACCGGGACCTCCTGCGGCCCGCCACCTGATCACGGACCCGCACCCTTCGTCGCGGACGCGTACCCTTCCTCTGACAGCTCGCCCGCAAGGAACATCCCCACCATGACCACTACGCGCGTAGACACCGATGTGATCCGCCGCCTCCCCAAGGCCGTCCTCCACGACCACCTGGACGGCGGGCTGCGCCCCGCCACCGTCGTCGAGCTGGCCGAGGCGGTCGGGCACACGCTGCCCACCACCGATCCCGAGGAACTGGCGGCCTGGTACTACGAGGCGGCCAACTCCGGTGACCTGGTCCGCTACATCGCCACCTTCGAACACACCCTGGCCGTGATGCAGACCCGCGAGGGCCTGCTGCGCACCGCCGAGGAGTACGTGCTCGACCTGGCCGCGGACGGCGTCGTCTACGGCGAGGTCCGTTACGCACCCGAGCTGCTGGTCAAGGGCGGTCTGTCGCTCGCCGAGGTGGTCGAGACCGTCCAGGAGGGGCTGGCGGCCGGCATGGCGAAGGCGGCCGCCGCCGGTACACCGGTCCGTGTCGGCACGCTGCTGTGCGGCATGCGGATGTTCGACCGGGTGCGCGAGGCCGCCGAGCTGGCCGTCGCCTACCGGGACGCCGGAGTCGTCGGATTCGACATCGCCGGCGCGGAGGACGGCTTCCCGGCCGCCGACCACCTGCCCGCTTTCGCGTACCTGCGCCGCGAGAGCGTCCCCTTCACCATCCATGCCGGCGAGGCGTACGGCCTGCCCAGCATCCACCAGGCCCTGCAGGTGTGCGGCGCCCAGCGCATCGGCCACGGGGTGCGCATCACCGAGGACATCGTGGACGGCAAGCTGGGCCGGCTGGCGAGCTGGGTGCGCGACCGGCGCATCGCCCTGGAGATGTGCCCCACCTCCAACCTGCAGACCGGTGCGGCCCGCTCCATCGCCGAGCACCCGATCACGGCCCTGAAGAACCTGGGCTTCCGGGTCACCGTCAACACCGACAACCGTCTGGTGTCCGGCACGACGATGACCCGCGAGATGGGACTGCTGACCGAGGAGGCCGGCTGGACGGTCGAGGATCTGCGCACCGTCACGCTGAACGCCGTCAAGAGCGCGTTCATCCCGTTCGACGAGCGCAAGGCCCTCATCGAGGACGTCGTCCTGCCCGGCTACGCGGCCGTGCTCGACAGCAGCCCCCTGAGGTAGGCGGCCTGCCCGACGTGCTGCAGGTCGTCGGAGAGCACGCTCACCAGCCGCACGCCCAGACTGACCGGCGGGTCCCAGCGCTCGTCCACGATCCGTTCCAGATCCTTGGCGGCCAGGCCGCGCAGGGCCGTCAGGGTCTGGTCGTGCACCGCGTCGTAGTAGCCGGTCAGCTGGTCGGCGGAGGCCACGCGCACCTCGGCCACCTGGGCGGGGCTGTGCCCGTAGCCGGTGTCGTGGCGGGGCAGCCCGAGACCGAGGCGTTCGTGCCACCCCTGCGCCAGCCACACCTGGTCGAGGCCGAAGGCGTCGGCGACGTGGTCGTCCTGCACGCGGGTCAGATGCCAGACCAGCCAGGCGATGGAGTTGACCCCGGGTGCCGGACGGGCGTGCAGCTCGTCCGGCCCCAGCCCGTCGAGGACGGCGTGCACTTCTTCCCGGATGCGGCCGTAGCCGTCGATGAGGATGTCCTTGGCGTGCATACGGCCAGCTTCGCGCATCGCGGCGCCTCGCGCGCCCGCAGTTGTTGCTCCTGACGTGCGGCCTTTCTCGCTCCTCACACGAGGGCGGTGCGTGCTCCTGACGCGTCCGCGGTGTCGTCCTCACCGGCCAGCAGCGTGATCAGGGCGCGTGCCGCCGGGCCGGTGGCCTGCTCGGACGGCAGCAGGGCCACCGTCGCGTAGGGTGCCTCCTCGGCGCTTTTGAGATCCAGGGCCGTCAGCGAGGACCGCTTGTGCCGGAAGTGCCGCGGGACGACGGCGATGCCGAGGTTCTCGTCGACCAGGTCGAGCAGACTGTGCACGTCGTTCACCTCCAGCGCCACCGTGCGGTCCAGCCCCGCGGCGGTGAACACGGCGTCCGTGATACGGCGCGGCCCGAAGTCCGGGTGGAAGTCGACGAACACCTCGCCCGCCACGTCCTCGGGGGTCAGCGCCGCGCCCGTCGCCGCGAACGGGTGGCCGGGATGGCACAGCACGGTCATCGGCTCGGCGGTCAGCGGCACCGACCGCAGCTGGTCGGTGTCCGGCCGGGTGCGGTAGGCGAACGCCAGGTCGAGCCGGCCTGTCGCAACCCCTTCCGCCAAAGCTCCCGATCCCGCCTGCCGGAGCCGGATCTCCACGTCGGGATGACGTCGGCGGAACGAGGCGAGCAGCCCCGCCACGTTCACTCCGGCGATGCACTGTTCGGTGCCCAGTGTCAGCGTGCCGCGCAGCACACCCTGCACCGCGGCCACCGCCTCGTGCGCCGCGCGCACCTGCGCCAGGATGCGGCGCGCCTCCCCGAGCAGCGCGCGCCCGGCCTCGGTGAGGGTCACCCGGCGGGTGGTGCGCACGAACAGCGGTGCCCGCAGCTCCCGTTCCAGTGCACGGATCGAGGCGGACAGACCCGACTGGGAGACCATCAGCCGCTGCGCCGCCCGGGTGAAGTGCTGGTCCTCGGCGACCGCGACGAAGTGCTCCAGATGGCGCAGCTCCATGATTGAGCAGCCTAGTCGCTCAATCCCATCGGATTCACCTGTTGGACCACTGCCCCTGCGGGGAGCCAGAGTGGACACCGGCCGGTCCGCCGCGCACCGACGGCGCACCGGTCGTCCGTGTGCCAACCCTTCATGGAGTCGCGTTGTACACCGCCCATCCCGACCGCTACGCCGACATGCCCTACCGGCGCACCGGCCGCAGCGGCCTGAAGCTGCCCGCGCTGTCGCTCGGTCTGTGGCACAACTTCGGCCCGGACCGGCCGGCCGCCACCCAGCGGGCCATCCTGCGCCGCGCCTTCGACCTCGGCATCACCCACTTCGACCTGGCCAACAACTACGGCCCGCCGCCCGGCGCCGCCGAGACCGCCTTCGGCGAGGCACTGCGCTCCGACTTCGCGCGCCACCGCGACGAGCTGGTGATCTCCACCAAGGCCGGCTACCTGATGTGGCCCGGCCCCTACGGCGAATTCGGCTCCCGCAAGTACCTGCTGGCCTCGCTCGACCAGAGCCTGCAGCGCATGGGCCTGGACTACGTCGACATCTTCTACTCGCACCGCTGGGACCCGGACACTCCGCTGGAGGAGACGATGGGTGCCCTGCACTCGGCGGTGCAGCAGGGCAAGGCCCTCTACGTCGGCGTGTCCAACTACCCGGCCGAGCAGACCCGCGAGGCCGCCCGCATCCTCGGGGAGCTGGGCACCCCGCTGCTCATCCACCAGCCCCGCTACTCGATGCTGGACCGCCGCCCCGAGGAGGAGGGGCTGCTCGACGCGCTCGACGAGCTGCAGGTGGGCTCCATCGCCTACTCCCCGCTGGAGCAGGGCCTGCTCACCGGCCGCTACCTCGATGGCATCCCCGCGGACTCGCGGGCCGCGAGCGACAGCCCCTTCCTCACCTCCGACGCGGTGACCGAGGACCTGGTGGGCAAGCTGCGCGCCCTGAACGAGGTCGCGCGGTCCCGCGGCCAGAGTCTGGCCCAGCTGGCGCTGGCCTGGGTGCTGCGCGGCGGGCGGGTGACCTCGGCGCTGGTCGGCGCGAGCAGCCCGCAGCAGCTGGAGGACAGCGTGGCCGCCGTCCGGAACCTGGACTTCGACGCGGAGGAACTGGCCCGGATCGACGCCATCGTCCGGTCCTGACATCGGGCGGGCACCGGCCCGCCCGCGGAGCCGGGGCGGCCGCCCTCACCGCGGGAGGTGGGCGGCCGCCCCTTCGTCCGCCCACCTCCCGCGGACGGCGGCCGCCTCGTCGTCCGTCGCGCCGTCGCACGCCGGCCGGTCGCGGCCGCGCCCGGTGCCCCGCGCGGGCGACGGCGCGGGCGCATCCTTTCGGCCAAGAGCACCGGGCGAATATGCCAGGAGACTGGCCGGAAAGGAATGGTGACACTGTGTCGCCGGAGCACATACTCGGGTGACGAGACGCAGCACGACTCATGCGCCGCAGGAGCCGCGCCGAGAGCGAGGCACGTACCGCCAGGCGACGACGCCACGGGGGAGGACCGGTGCACGACGAATTCCTGTGCCATGTCACGGCCTACGGGGTGTTCGAAGGACGTCGGATCGGCGTCCCGCTCGGCACCTACCGGGCCCCGACGCTGGCCCTGGCCCTGTGGTGGCTGCGCGACCGGGCGTCCTGGATCGCCGAACGGCTCGATCCCGGCCCCGCGACCCCGTACGTCCCGGCCGGTGCGCTGGTCCCGGTGGCCGACGGCGTGACCGATGTGCCGGGCGTCCTGCGTGCCTGGTGCGCCGACCCCGAGCAGCAGCTGCGCGCGGCCGACGAACTGGCCGACGGCAGGATGGTGCGGATCGCCACGGGCGACGACACCACCGAGTACGAGCTGCTCGCCGAGTCCGTCGACGCCCTGCGCATCCAGCGCACGCTGGCCGGCCTGGCCGTCCCCACCGCCTGACCGGCGTGTCACCGCTGTACCGGCCCGTCACGGCCCCTCGGCCCGTCATGCGTGCCGTACGAGCGGACCCGGCGGCGGGCCCGCACCCGTCCCGCCGCCGCACTGTGATCTGTGACCACCCCGCCGGGGAAGGGGACTGCCGGGCGCCGTGCTGGGTAACAGCACAGGGGCAGTGGCGTCCGATCGGACGGGATTTGCGAGAGTGGCGCGCATGATCGAGCAGGACGGGACCGTGATGAGCGGGGGTTTCGACGTACCCGTGGAACCGCTGCGGCGGGCGGTGCACTTCGCCGGCGAGCCCGGGTGCATCGCCGATGCGCGTCGTCTCGCCACGGAGTTCCTGCAGCGGCTGAGAACCGAGTGGTGCGCCGAGGTCGGCTCCCGCTCCGAGGAGGCCCTGCTGCTGGTCGTCAGCGAACTGGTCACCAACGCCGACCGGCACAGCGGCGGACCGTACATCCTGGAGCTGGAGGGCACCGACACCACGGTGACGGTGTCGGTGTACGACAGCAACGTGGCCCTGCCCCTGCGGTACCCGCCGGACCCCGAGCGCGTGGGCCGGCACGGCCTGGAGATCGTGTCCGCCCTGGCCGCCGAGGTGACCGCGGAGCGGGTGCCCGTGGGCAAGCGGGTCAAGGCCGTCGTCCGCCTCACCCGCGACTGAGCGTCCGGCGCCGCACATGCCGCAGTCGCGGTGACATCGCGTCAGGTGCGCCGTGCCTCGCGGCAGCGGAACAGCGCCAGGCAGCCGCGGGTGTTTTGTCCCGCCCTGTCGCCTTGTGTGTCACCGCCTCGCCGAGGGCGGAACGCCGGACCCTTCCGCGCGCGGGGACGGCCCCTAACCTGAAGAAATGACCGATGCAGCGCGGAAGCACGTCACCGTCCTCCCCTTCCCGCACCGTCCCGACGGCACCGCCGAGCGCGCCGCCGGACGGATCGCCCCCGTCACCCCGGTCGCTCCCGCCGCGCCCCGTGAGCCGCTGTGGCGCGACCTGGTCGGCGACGTCCTGCGGCGCGAGCGGCTCGCGCAGGAGCGGACGCTCAAGGACGTCGCCGACGCCGCCCGGATCTCCGTGCCGTACCTGTCCGAGGTCGAACGCGGCCGCAAGGAGGCGTCCTCCGAGGTCTTGGCCGCCGCCGCCCAGGCCCTCGGACTCGGGCTCGGCGACCTGCTGGCGCGGGCCCATGACCGGCTGGTGCGGCTGACCAGCCGGACGGCGCCGGGCGGCCCGCGCGGCGCCGGCATCCCCCGCCGCGACGGGATGTGCCTGGCGGCCTGACGGCGCGCCGCCACCGTCCGTGGGCACGCGGCCGCCGCATGTGCCGCCGCCCCGTGGCCGGCGTCCGCGCGCCGGTCCCGGGGCGGGCGCCCGGTCGGAGCATCGTCTGCCGACGGCTGAGCGCCTCGTCGGCCGGCCCGTAGGCGACCGCCTCCTGCGCGGTGAACACCTTCTCGCGGTCCATGTCGGCGCGCAGCGTCGCTCCGTCATGCCCGGTGTGCCGGGAGAGCGCCTCCTCGACCTGCGTGCGGATCCGCACCATCTCCTGGGCCTGGAGGGTCAGGTCGCAGACCGTGCCCTGCCGTCCGGCGCTGGCCGGCTGCCCGAGCGGCACCCGGGCGTGCTCCAGCACGAACCGCCGCCCCGGGTCACCGCCCGCCAGCAGCACCGCCGCCGTGGAGGCCGCCTGGCCCACGCAGAGGCGGAGATCGCAGAAGGTGGAGATCGGTGACTGCACGAACGTCATGGTGTCGTAGATCGTCATGAGCGAGGTGGACGAGCCGCCGGGCGAGGTGAGGTGGACGGAGATCCCGCGGTCCGGGTGCGCGGCCTCCAGAGGGAACAGCTGCGCGAGGACGACGCTCGCGACACCGTCGTCGATCTCGGTGCCGATGAAGACGATCCGTTCGTTCAGCAGCCGACCGAACACGTCGTAGGACCGCTCGCCCTGCGCGGTCCGCTCGACGACGTACGGAACCGTGTACGACCCCATGTCACAGCCCCGTCCGACGGTAGGGCGTGGCCGGGTGCACGTCGGCCGGCGACTCCACCACCCGGTCCACGATCCCGTACTCCACGGCCTGCTCGGCCGGATGCCGTCGACTCCACATGCGGCCGGGGCCGGACGGAACGGAACGCCGCTCGGCCTGTGGCAGATTCGCCGTCGGCAGAACACATCTGCGAGGCCGTTCGGCGAGCGCCGGCCGCCGGGCGGCGTGCCGCGGTTCCGGTCCGTCGGCTGGTGGGGATCACCGCCCGCCACTCCCCTCGGAGCAGAGGCACCGGATGCGGCCTCGGAAACAAAGGCACCCGACATGCTGTGCAATCTCGCCATTTTTGGCTTGAAAGCGGCGAGTCTCCAAATGTGCCATTGTCGACGCCTGTACGTGACGATATCGCCACGTACAGTAACGGGCTGGTGGATCAACGGGGCAACCATGGACAGGCGGGAACACGGCGGCGCACCACGGACGCGCGACACGGCCCTGACCGGTCACGCCGGTGGCGGCACACAGTGGGCGCTCGTCCCCATCGTGCTGCTGCGCCACGCCGGATTCCCCTTCTCTCTTCTGCGGCAGGTCGCCGATGCGTCGGCGTCGTACGCCGCGGACGTGGCGCTCGCCCGGTGCGACGAGGCGCTGCGGACCGGGCAGGAGTTGAAAGCGGCGCTGCGTGAGGAGAGAGTGGGGGCGGCCGGAGAGATCGCCTCCAGGGCCGGCATGCTGCGCCCGCTCCCGCCGCGGCTTCTCAGGCGTCTGCAGACGGATCACGGCCCGGCGTCCGCACGGGCGGCGCAGCGCTACCAGGAGGCGGTGGTGAGCCTGGAGAGCGCGTGGGAGTCCTTCGAGAAGGATCACGACGCCGCCCTGGCTCGCGGTCGGGAGACCGTCGTACGGCTCTTCCGCGACCCCGCACTCCAGCAGGTTCTGCTCCTGTCGAACGACGCGCACTTCGAGGAGTTCGTCCACTGGATCGACGGCGGCGGAGGCGGATCGGGCGGCCACGTCAAGCGCATGACCGACCTGCTCGCCATGTACCTCCAGCGGGTCACGACGAAGAACGAGACGCATGCGCACTTCGGTCCCCTCGCCGTGGCCCGGGTGGCACCCGACGACGCGGGCGTCTCCTGGTCCACCGGTCCACTGTGGCGTGTCGCCTTCCTGAGCCACTGGGCCGGCGAGGCGATCTGTGAGGTCTTCAGCAGCCGCCCCGGCATCCTCGAGTCCGTGCGGCCCCGGCGGCGCCCGCTCGCGTTCCGGCGGGACGCGCGGATCCGGCGGTACGCGTTCGAGACGCGGACCGGCATGCCGGACGACTGGCGCTTCGTCGAGGCAGCGGCCGCGACCTTCGACGACGACCAGGTGTGGCTGTGGGAACGATGCGACGGCGAGCTCACCGTGGCACAGCTCCGCGCCGCATGGATGCGGCGCAGCGGCCCCCCGCCCCGCCGCGCCTTCGACGAGGTGCTGCACGACCTCGTCGGCAAGGACTGGCTGATCGCGCGCCTCGAGATCCCTGTCGGCACCGCCGATCCCCTCCGGACGCTGATCGGTCACCTGGAGGAAGGGACGGCCGAACACACGGTGGTGCGGTGGTTCACCGACACGCTGCGACGGTTCGCCGACGGCCCGGCCGAAGACCGTGCAGCTCTGCTGGGCCGCATGAAGACGACCTTCGAGGAGGTCACCGGAAAAGCGGCCAACCGTTCCCAGGGACTGCACTACTCCGACCGGAGCATCCTCTACGAGGAGGCCTACAGTCCGGTCAGGAACATGACCCTCGGCCGGGAGGTCGAACGCGTCATCCGCGACGAGCTGTCCCTCGTCTACGATCTGACACTCCTCGCCCCCCGCCTCCGCGTCCGCCGCGAGCAGGAGATCCTGCACGGCTGGGTCACCGAACGCTTCGGCCTGGGACAACGCGTCGCCCTCCCGCACTTCTACGCCGGCTTCTTCGAGGACAAACCGCGGCTCGCCAAGGAGTGCGAGGCCGTGGACCGGGACATCGCGGCGCTCGATCGGGATCTCACCGACCTGCTGCTGGCAGGAGTCACCGCCGACCAGCGCGAGACAGTGGTCGACCGGGACAGGCTCGAGGAATTCCTCGCGCGCCATCCGGCCACGCCGCCCGCGCTGTGCAACCCGGACGTCATGCTCGCCGCGCGGGACGCCGACGCGCTCGCACGCGGTGACTTCCTCGCCGTCGTGGGCGACTGCCATGCCGTCCGCGAGGCGCTCACCCACTCCAGCGTCGCTCCGATGATGCAGGCCGAGGCTCCGGACCTGCTCGACGAGGTCTATGCGTGCTATCGGAGCCTCCTGGACGAGGACGAGGTGCTGATCGACCTCTCCCGCGCACACCCCGACAAAACGGCCGCTCAACTCACCTATCCGTGCCCGGACCTGGAGGTGCACGGGCTTTCTCCGAAGAGCCGGGACGCCGTGCTCCATCCCTGTCGGCTGTACGTCGTGGCGACCCCCGAACGTCTGGAACTGCGTGCACAGGGAGTGCGGGGCCGGCTGAAGCTGCTCGCCCCGCTGGCGGGCGGGCCCAGCATCCGCCAGGACCCGCTGTCGCCCTTCGCCTTCCCGCGGCACTTCGGAGGCGTAGGACTGCGCAGCGTGGGACACGACCATCTGCCGCGCATCCGCTGCGGCCGCGTCGTCCTGCACCGGGAGCGCTGGCGCATGCCCGCGCATGTCTTCCGCGGCTGGGGGCCCGGGAGACGTCCGGCGAAGGGCGACGCCGCCGACTTCGCTGCCGCGCGCAAGCTCTGCCGCGACGCGGGCCTGCCCCGCCACGGCTTCCTGAGGATTCCCGGTGAGCCGAAACCGGTCCACGTCGACTGGGAGTCGCCCCTCATCGTCCGGCAGGTCTTCCGTCTCGCCCGGACATCGGACGCGCCCGTGGAATTCAGCGAAATGCTCCCGTCACCGGAGCAACTGTGGCTCGAGATCGACGGAGAGCGCCATACGAGCGAACTGCGCTGTGCGGTCTTCTCCCGAGGCACCGGCCGATCGTCGTACTTGTGAGGACGCTCCCTCGGGAGCGAGTAAGGGGCGCCCATGCCCAGCAGCTGCGTAGTCCAACTCCCGTTCCCTTCCAGCCATGACCCGGACCCCAGCCTGTCGAGCTATTACGAGGGCTACGACCGGCGGTTCCGGACCTTGCTTCCCGACTACTTCATCCCGTCCGACGGCCTGTGGGAGATGCCTCTGTGGGTCGCCCATCTGACCGCCCTGCTGGACGAGGCGGGCGTCGACTCCGTCTTCTGCGACCTGTCCAGTACCCCGGCGGAACCGGACGCCTGTGCCGTGCCGCTGCTGGAGACGGCGGCTCCTGGCGATCTGGTCCTCATGTCGCCTCTCGCCCAGAACTTCCGTCTCGCGCTGGACGTGGCCGACCGCCTGCAGCGCGCGGGGCGCCGAGTCGTCCTCGGCGGGAACATGGCCCCGCTCGCTCCGGAGGGCGCCGTCCACGCGATCCACCGCGGCCAGCTCGACGTCACCTTCGTGCGACGGCTGGTGGATCTCGCCCAGGGAAGGGGCGGCAGTTCGGAAAAGCCCCTCCTTCCCGGACTGGCGTCCGACCGGATCACCTGGGCACCGGACTACCGGCATCTGGGAAGCTACCGAGGCCGGGTTCCCCTGCTGCGCCTCAACGCCAGCCACGGATGCCTGTATCGGTGTTCCTTCTGCGGCGACGCCTGGAGCAGACAGCTCACCCTCGTGGACAAAACCGCCCTCCGGCGGGAAGTCGACGACCTCACCGCCCGGTTCCCGGACACCCGGCTCTTCTACATCGGCGACAAGACGTTCGGCCAGTCACGGGAAGCCGTGGCCAATCTGCTGGACGTCTTCCGCGACCGGCCCGGACACCGGTTCATCGTCCAGACACATGTCCTGCAGGTACGGGACTGGATCGTCGACGCCATGCTGGAACTCGGCGTCGTCGCCGTGGAACTCGGCTTCGAATCCGCCGACTCCCAGATGCTCAAGCGCCTCGACAAACTCTCTCGCGGCCTCGACGACTACACCGCGAAGATCCGCGAACTGAGCGACGCCGGCCTGAAGGTCGTGCTCAATGTGATGGGCGGCCTCGACGAGGAGACGGAAGCCTCGCACGGCCAGACCGTCGGGTGGATGCGGGAGAACAGCTCGGCTCTGTGGCTCTTCAACCTCTACAACTTCGTCCCCTATCCACTCACCCCGGATTTCCCCAGGCTGCGTGAGCGCATCGTCAACTGGAACTTCGCCGAGTGGCGGGAGGACCTGCCCGTCGTGTACCGGCCGCGGCACCTGTCCCGCGAAGCGAGCTGGAAGCTGTTCCAGGAGAAGATCGCCACGGCGCACGACATCATCCGCACTCCGACGGCCTCTTCCCCGTCCGGTACGCAGGACAGGTGACATGACCGAACTTCCCGACTTCGAAGCACTGCGCACCAGCGTCACACCCGAGGACTTCGAGAAGGACCCACTGCCGGGATGGGCCGGCGTCGCGACGCTCTTCGGTGCCCCCGCCGTGGACGCCGGTCGCGTGGACGGGGCCCAGGACGGCTGGGTGGTGTCCGGCGTTCCCTTCGACTCCACCGCCAGCTCGCGGCCGGGAGCCGCGGAAGGACCCCGGGCCGTCCGCCAGGCGAGCCTGGTCTTCTCCAGCTATCTGACCAGCCTGGGCCAGTGGCACATGCTCGACACCCGCACCGGCCGGACGTTCCGCTACCGCGCCCCCCGAATCACCGACGCCGGCGACCTGCACGTCTACCCGACGGACACCGTACGGACCTTCCAGGCCGTCGCGACGGAGAGCCGCCGGCTGAGCCGGTCGGCGCAGCGTCTGGTCTTCCTCAACGGCGACCACTCGTGCACCTTCCCCACCTTCGCCGGTTTCCGTGCCGGAAGGCTCGACCGCGGCGCGGGCCGCGTGGGATTCATCACCATCGACCACCACTTCGACTTCGGCAACTGGAGCACGCTGCACGGGCCGCTCTACCACGGCTCCAACTCCCGCAGGATCAGCGAGATCCCGCAGATGCGTCCGGAGGACATGGCCTTCGTCGGCGTCGGCGACGTCACCAAGTACGACCAGTACCGCAGTCTGGTGGACCGCGGCTTCCACATCGTGCCGGGCTCCCGGATCGTCCGAGACGGCGCCGCCGCCGCGCTCCGTCCCCTCGTCGAGGACCTCGGCTCGCGCTGCGACACGGTCTACGTCTCCCTCGACATCGACGTGCTCGACAACGCCTCGGCGACCGGCACCGGCCACGTGACCATGGGCGGAATCAGCACCGGTGACCTGCTGGACGTCTACGAGGAACTCCGCGCGCTGCCCGTCGGCGCCCTCGACGTGGCGGAGATCGCCCCCCGCTACGACCCGTCCGGCAGTACCGCACAGATCGCGGCACGCCTGCTCTTCGAGTTCCTCTTCCGTACCGAATGCCGTCCGTCCGGACTCCCACCGTGGTCCGACAGCACCTGCGACGAACTTCTGGAGCACCAGTGACTTTCACCCCCACCGAGGCACAGTTCGACTGCACCGGTCTCGTCACCGGCTCGCGGGACGGGCGCGAGCGGGCGCTGGACGACCTGGCTGCCGCGGCCGTCGACGTCATCCATCGCACCGGCTTCGCGGTGTTCCGGATCGGACGCCTGCGGCTGGGCGTCGAGGAGAGCCGCCGGCTGTCGACAGCCCTGGTCGAACGGATCCGCACAGCGCTGATCGCTCGTGGCACTCCCGCCGGGATGCGACTGGAGATCGACCGGCCGCAGCAGACCTACGTACCCGAAGGCTTCACCACCCGGACCCTGCTGCCCCACCACGACGGGCAGCACTGCTCGTACCTGACGCCCAGCCTCGTGGACGCGCCGGACTGGGATCCCGCCTGGCGGGAGTTCGGCAGCTCCGGCTACACCACCACTCCCGCACACAAGATGTACCAGGGCATCTTCCTCCGCGACGTGGGAGAAGGACTGAGCGTCACCACGTACTACGACTGGCTCGGGATCATCGACGACGTGCTCGACCGGCGCGGCCTCCACACGCAGGACGACCGGCCGGCCACGGCGGCACGCTGGATCGGTGACAACCTGCGCCGGGCGGTGGAGCGCCGGCCGGAGCACGGCTGCGCCTACCCGTCGTTCGGGGCCATGCTCGGGCTGGAGGAGCCGTGGTGGCACGGCCTGTCCTTCCACCACGGCGAGGCCACGCTGACGAAGGAGGAGCGGGTCCGCTACCCCGCCGCTGTACCGCTGGCCCAGCGCTGTGCCTGCGGCGCGTGCGAGGGTGAAGCGGCACGTCTGTTCTGCCACCAGGTGCTCATGGCCACCGGGTGGACCTGGTCGCAGTTCCGGCGCCGCTGGGAGGTACTCGCGCCGGTGGAGCAGTGCGACCTGTTGTTCGGCCACAACCTCACGATGCTCCATGGCGGTCTGGCCGGCGGCCCGGGGCGCGTCATCGAACCGCTCTGCCTGGTCATGGACGACCCGGCCGGTCCCGACTACGAACGCTGGCTGGCCGCGTCCTGGCGGCGCCGCCTGCCCGGAGCGCCGTGATGCGAGGCACGGCTGCCCGGCCAGGACCGAAGCCCTGCCGCCCGGCCCGTTCCCTCGGCGCCCACGGCCGGCGTGTGCGCGCGCGGACCGGTGGTGTCCACGACGGCCGACCGGTGCGGTGGCGCGCCCGACCCGACCGCGCTCGGGCCGTGGAAGCGCGGCTCGTCCGGGACGACGTCGTACGGCGCCTCGGCGGCCACCACCGAACGGCCTGCCCGGGCGGCCGTCCCGCTCCGCTCGGACAGGCGGCGCACGGCGCCCGCGGGGGCGCCGGTCGCACCACACAGGCGGACGAACGGCTCGTTGCCGACCCGTGCCGTCCCGGCCCGCCGCTCGACACGGAGCATCCTGAGGAGCCCGACGTGACCGGTGTCCGCCAGGAGCGAGGACACGGGCGGTGTCGCCGTTCCCGCCCGTCCCGGCCGGTTCGTGACGGTCCTGGACGTCGCCGAGCGCGTCGCGCCGCCGGAGTGCCCGAACCACACCGGACCGGCCGGGCTCACGCCGTGGACGAGCCCCGCACCCCGGCGGACAGCGACCACCTCGCGATGTCGATGTGTGCCGGCGGCCCGGACTGCTCACCGCGCTCCCCGTCGGCCCTCCGGCCGTCGTCGACGAGATCTACGACCGCCGTCCCGTCCGCACGAGCACCGAGGCAACCCTGTGATCCGTGACAACGACTCCCGAACCGCGGCGCACCGTGACGCGCACGGCGCGTGGAGACTCGTACCGGTCGTCGTGCTCCGGCAGGCGGGTTTCCCGATGGAGGCGCTCGACTCCCTCGTCGACGCCGCCTGCGCCGACGAGGCCCACGCTCTGCTGGCCGGGAGGAACAAGCTGGCCGCCCTGGCGCGGGACCTCAAGGCGGTGCTGCGGCAGCACCGGGTTCCCGGTTGCCCGCAGCTGCCGTCGCGAGTGGGGCAGCTGCGGCCGCTGCCCGGCCGTGAACTCCGGCGCGCGGCCCGGGCGCTGCCCGCCGAACCGGCACGCGCCCTGCACGCCTACCAGGCGTGTGCCGAACAGTTCACCCGGCAGCAGGAGAACTTCGCCTCCCGGTACCACGCCGGACTGAACCGCGCGCGAACCGCGGTGGCCGAGGCGTTCCGCGCCGACGAACGCCTGCGACAGGTGCTGCTGCTGTCGAACGACGCCGCGTATCCGGACTTCGCCGCATGGCTCGACACCTTCCAGGGGGACATGGGCCGGCACACCCGGAAGATGACCGACCTGCTCACGATGTACCTCCAGCGGGTGACGACGAAGAACGAGACCCACGCGCACTTCGGACCCTTCACCGTGGGGCGGGTCGGGGACACGCCGGGCATCTCCTGGAGCTCGGAGCGGGAGATCGAGCATCGGACGCTGTTCAGCCACTGGGCTGCGGAGAGGCTCGCCCGGACGGCGGCTGAGATCCCTGGCCTGTCCGACTTCGTGCGTCCCCGCAGGCGCCCGCTGTCCTTCCTGCGCGACGGCCGGATCGACCTCTACGCGTTCACCACCCGGGACGGGCTGGACACCGACTGGAACTTCCGGCACCTCGGAGGCAGGGAGGTGGCGGCGCACGAGGCATGGCTGTGGCAGCATTGCGACGGCGAACGCACGGTGCGCGAGCTGCGCGCGCAGTGGGACACCGCGTTCGGCTCCCGCGTTCCCGCCTCCTTCGACCGGACACTGAAAGAGCTGGTGGCGCGCGAATGGGTGATCGCCGAGTTCGAGATCCCCGTGGGCGACCATGAGCCGCTGGCCGCCCTGCGCCGGGACCTGCGTGCTGCTCCCCCCGGACCGGCGGCACCGATCCTGTCGGCCATCGAGCGCTTCGAGGAGGACCTGGCCCGCTTCGCCGAGTTGCCCCTCGCGGAGCGTCCGGCCGCGCTCGCCGCGGTCAAAGCCAGGTTCGAGAAGCTGACGGGAACCGCCGCGAACCGCAACGGCGGCCTGCACTACGCCGACCGGAGCATCCTGTTCGAGGAGGCCCACGGCGAGCCGGCGGACCTGACCATCGGCCCCGACATCGTCCGCTTCCTCACGGACGAGCTGTCCGTCGTGTACGAGGTGGTGCTCGCGCGCCCGCGGCTGCGCATGCGACGTGAGCTCGCCGTCCTCACCCGATGGGTGGCCGAGCGCTTCGGTGCCGGAGTCGAGGTCCCTCTGGACCGCCTCTACTCGGAGTTCTTCCGGGACCTGCACACCCTCGAGAAGGAGTGCGCCGCCGTCGAGGCGGAACTGGCGACGCTCGACCGCGTGGTCACCGACGCCCTGCTGGGCGCGCAGGGAGCGGACCGGCCGGAGGTCGTCGTGGAACGGAGCCGGATGGAGGCCGTCCTCGCGACCCTTCCCCGCACGCCTGCGGCCGTCGTCGACCCCGACGTGCTGTTCGCCGCCACGAGCCGTCGGGACCTGTGCGAGGGCCGGTTCACCGCGGTCATCGGAGACTGCCACGCCGTCCGGGAGGTCATCACCCACACCAGCTTCGCCCCCCTGGTCCAGGAACGCGCTCCGGAGCTGCTGCACGAGGTCCACGAGGGCTACCTGTCCCTGCTCGACGACGACGAGGTGCTCGTCGATCTGTCACGGGGGCATCCGGACAAGTCGTCGACGCAGCTCGTCTACCCCTGCCTCGATCTGGAGGTCTACGGCCGTTCCGGACAGTCCCGGGACCGGGTGCTGCAGCCCTCCCAGCTCTACGTCGTGCTGCGTGACGGACGGCTGGAGCTGCGCGCCCACGGTGTCACGGGAAGGCTGCGCCTCATGGCGCCCCCGGCCGGCGGGCCGAGCATCTGCCAGGACCCGCTCTCCCCGTTCGCCTTCCCGCGTCACTTCGGCGGGGCGGGGCTGGACGCCCCCGCCCTGGAGCACATCCCGCGTATCCGGTGCGACCGTGTCGTGCTGCAGCGCGAGACCTGGCGTGTCCCCGCCGCCCGGCTGCGTGGCGCGGCCGCCTTCGACGGCCCGGCGGTCCGGGCGGACGGAGAAGAAGCCGCGGAGTTCGTCGCGGCCTGCCGCCTGCGGCGCGAGCTCGGCCTTCCCCGGCACGTCTTCGTCAAGATTCCTGGTGAGCCGAAGCCGGTCTACGCGGACTGGCAGGCTCCGCTGCTGGTACGGCAGGTGTGCCGGCTCGCCGCCCGGCAGGACGGCACGCTGGAGATCTCCGAGATGCTGCCCACGCCCGGCCAGCGCTGGTTGCGTGTGCGCGGCCGTCGCTACACCAGCGAGCTTCGGTGCGCCGTGTTCTCCCCAGGAGACCCGAGGTGAGCGCGCACACCGCCGTCCGCTTCGGTCCCGGCTATCACCGCGTGATCGGTGCCGCCGGCGCCTCGGCGGTCGGAGACGGCATGCGGTTCGCCGCCCTCCCGCTGCTGTCCGCCACGCTGCTGCACGACGCGTTCCAGGTGGCCGCGGTCACCGCCGCCACGACGGTGCCCTGGCTGCTGTTCGGCCTGCCGGCGGGAGCCTGTGCCGACCGGTTCGAACGCAGCCGCCTGATGGTCGTCGCCGACCTGCTGCGCGCCCTGGCGCTGATCGCCGCCGTGGTGCTGCTCGCCTGTGACCGGCTGACGTTCTGGCCCCTGCTGGCCTCGGCCTTCGTGCTGGGCGTCGGGGAGGTGCTGTTCGACTGCGCATCCTTCGCGCTGCTGCCCGGCCTGGTTCCCTCGGAGCGGCTGGAGGCGGCGAACGGCCGGCTCTTCGCGGTCCAGACCGTGGGCCGTGACGTGCTGGGGCATGTGCTCGGCGGTGTGCTTTTCGTGACCGGCAGGGCGATTCCCCTGCTGCTGGACGCACTGTCCTTCCTGCTGTCGGCGGCGCTGCTGGCCGGCGTGCGTGGCCCGCGGCCCGAGCGGTCCACGGCCGGGCCGCGGCTGTGGCGCGACATCCGTGAGGGCCTCGCCCATGTGCTGAGTGACCCTCTGCTGCGCTCCCTGACCGTCTCCGCGGGCGTCCTCAACGCCGTGTCCCTCGGGCAGATCGCGGTCTTCGTCGTTCTGGCGCGCGACGTGCTCGGGCTTCCGGACGCCGCGTACGGGGTGCTGCTGGCCGTCGGAGCCGCCGGAGGTGTGGCCGGCAGCATGGCCGCGAGCCGGGTGACCGGGGCCCTGGGGCGGGTCCCCGCGCTGATCGGCAACCTGGCCCTGACGGGTGTGGGAGGTCTGCTGGTCGCGGCGACCGACAGCGTGTACGTGGTCGCCGTCGGGCACTGCGCCGCAGGGTTCGGTCTCATGGTCTGCAACGTGGTCATGGTCTCCCTGCGGCAGGAACTCGTCCCGGACCGTCTCCTCGGCCGGGCGACGGGCGTGTACCGTCTGCTCGCCTGGGGAACGATGCCCCTCGGCGCGCTGCTCTTCGGCCGGCTGAGCACGTCGGCGGGACCGCGTGTGGCCTTCGCGGTCGGCGGAGCGGTCACACTGGTGATGTGTCTGCCCGTCGCGTTCACCCTGCTGCGGGACGGCAGGGTCACCGACGACCGCGAGATCCACGAAGGTGCACCTGATGAGTGAGCGACCCGCCGAGTTGGGCGGCCTGGCCGATCGGTGGGGCTTGCACGGACTGCACCTGGTCGGCCGGGGTCTGGAATTCTCCGTCTACCGGGCGCGGGGGCGCGACGGGCGGCCCGTCGCGGTGCGTCTGGCGCACCGGCGGTTCGACTCGAACGCCAACGACCCCCAGGTCGACACCCGGGCGCTGCTCGTCCAGGAGTACCGGATCGCGAGGCACCTGGCCGCCCAGGGGCTGCCCGTCGCGGAGTCGATGGATCTCGTCCTGGCGGACGAGCCGACGTCCCCTGACGCTCTCCTGTCCGCGTACGTCCCGGACGACGCCTCACGACTCGACTGTTTCGCGCTCGGACAGCTCCTGGCACGGCTGCACCGGGTGCCGAAGCCGCGTCTGCGGCCCGTCGCGGCGCAGGGAGCGCCCACGGCAAGCGTGATCACCGCCCGCATCCGCCGCCGCTGGACGGAGATCGGCCGTCTCGTCGACGACTGGCCCGCCCCGCCGGACGCCTCCCTGATCGGCGGGCAGCTCACGTCCCTCACCGAGGACAGCCTCTGCCACCTCGACGTCCGCAGCGCCAACATCCGGCGCCGACGCGGACGGACGATCGCCCTGCTCGACTGGTCCAACGCACTGTTCGGAACTCCGGAGCTGGAGTTCGGGCGCCTGGCCGAGTACGCCCGGTATCCGGAGAACGAACTCGACCTGGCGGCGATCCGCAAGGGATACGCGCGGACGGCCACGGTTCCGCCCGACAACGATCCGTGTGTCATGGTGTGCCGCCTGGACGCCGCGCTGATGCTGGCCCTCGTCTTCCTCTCCGAGGCACCCGACCCGAGCCGTGGCCGGGCGGCAGCCGACCGGGCGCGGGAACTCGCGGTGAGGACGGGCGTGCTGCACGCGTGAGCCGTCCCGACGCCGCGCACCGGCAGCAGCGCGTCCGCTCGTCGGGGCCACGGCACCTCCCACCGGTCTCCGCAGGAGACCACCCACGGTGTGCCCCGGCCCTGCGGTGCCGGTCCGGGGCAGCGGGCCGGGCGTGGGATGATCAAGTCATGCGTGAACGAGTGGTGGCCGCGTGCGACGGGGCGTCGAAGGGGAATCCCGGCCCGGCGGGCTGGGCGTGGGTGATCTCCGACGAGAGCGGGGAGCCGTCCCGCTGGGAGGCGGGCCCCCTCGGCACCGCCACCAACAACGTCGCCGAACTCACCGCCCTGGAGCGGCTGCTCGCGGCCACCGACCCGGACGTTCCGCTGGAGATCCGCATGGACTCCCAGTACGCGATGAAGGCGGTCACCACCTGGCTGACCGGCTGGAAGCGCAACGGCTGGAAGACCGCCGCCGGCAAACCCGTCGCCAACCGGGACCTGGTCGTCCGCATCGACGAGCTGCTCGCGGGTCGCTCGGTCGACCTGCGCTACGTACCCGCCCACCAGGTGGACGGCGACCGGCTCAACGACTTCGCCGACCGTGCCGCCAGCCAGGCCGCGAGCGCCCAGCAGGCCGCGGGCAGTGCCCTGGGGTCCCCCGAGCCGCCGCCCGCCCCCGCCGCGGCCGGCTCCGCACCGCGCCGCCGCGCGAACGGCGGGAGGACCACGCGCCGCAGCGGCGGCTCCTCGCGCACGATCAAGGCGAAGTTCCCCGGCCGGTGCGTGTGCGGCCGCTCCTACGCCGCCGGCGAGCCCATCGCCCGCAACGACAAGGGCTGGGGGCACCCCGAGTGCCGCACCGGCGTCGTCGGCTGACGACCGTCCCCGCGCCGGGTGTGACGGGGACGGCGGGCGCCCGTTGTGTGCCCGGCTGCGGCGGGTGCCACACTGATCCTCATGGACGAACGTGAATTCGGCAGGTCACAGCAGCGCGGCTCGGTCGTCGGACTCGGCACCTGGCAACTGGGCGCGGACTGGGGCGACGTGGACGACAAGCAGGCCCTCGCCGTGCTGGAGGCGGCCGCCGAGTCGGGGGTGACCTTCTTCGACACCGCCGACGTCTACGGCGACGGACGCAGCGAGCAGACCATCGCCGCCTTCCTGCGCTCCCGCCCGGACCTGCGGGTGCTGGTCGCCACCAAGATGGGTCGGCGGGTCGAGCAGATCCCCGAGAACTACGTCCTGGACAACTTCCGGGCCTGGAACGACCGCTCCCGGCGCAACCTCGGCGTCGACCGCATCGACCTGGTGCAGCTGCACTGCCCGCCGACACCCGTGTACTCCCGCGACGAGGTGTACGACGCCCTGGACACCCTGGTGGAGGAGGGGCGGATCGCCGCCTACGGCGTCAGCGTGGAGACCTGCGCCGAGGCGCTCACCGCCATCGCCCGCCCGAACGTGGCCAGCGTGCAGATCATCCTCAACCCGTTCCGGATGAAGCCGCTGCGCGAGGTGCTGCCCGCCGCCCGCGAGGCCGGCGTCGGCATCATCGCCCGGGTGCCTCTCGCCTCCGGTCTGCTGTCCGGCCGGTACACCAAGGACACCGTGTTCCCGGAGAACGACCACCGCACCTTCAACCGGCACGGGGAGGCCTTCGACCAGGGCGAGACCTTCGCGGGCGTGGACTTCGCGACCGGCGTGGAGGCCGCCGCCGAGTTCGCCGCCCTCGCCCCCGAGGGCTGCACCCCCGCCCAGCTGGCCCTGCGCTGGATCATCCAGCAGCCCGGTGTCACCACCGTCATCCCCGGCGCCCGTTCGCCCGAGCAGGCCCGTGCCAACGCGGCCGCCGGCACGATGCCGCCGCTGCCGGAGGAGACCCTGACCGCGATCCGCGACCTGTACGAGCGCCGGATCAAGGACCAGGTCGAACACCGCTGGTAGGACGTCGGCCGCTGCGCTGCCGCCGGGCGGGCGCACCCCGGGCCGGGGCACCGGCACCGGCCCGGGGGCACCGGCGGGCCGCGCGGGAGAGACGAGGTGACGACGATGACCGACCGGGCTCCCCGGCGTCAGGGGCGGGACGAGACCGATGAGGAACGCGCCGACCGCATGTGGGGGGAGCTGATCCAGGAGGTCCGCGTCGCGCAGACCGGGGTGCAGATCCTCTTCGGGTTCCTGCTCACCGTCGTCTTCCAGCCGAAGTACGACCGCCTCTCCGACGCCGACCAGGCCATCTACGTCGTCACGGTGTTCCTCGGCGCCGTCACGACCGGGGCGCTGGTCGGGCCGGTCTCGCTGCACCGCCTGGTCGCCGGGCGCCGGGTGAAACCGCAGGCGGTGCGGTTGGCGTCCCGGCTGACCCTGCTCGGCCTGGTCCTGCTGGTCGCCACCATGGCCTCCGCCCTGCTGCTGATCCTCCGGGTGGCCGTGGGCGGCGGGTTCGTGCCCTGGCTGACCGCGCTGGTGGTCGCCTGGTACTTGCTGTGCTGGTTCGTGCTGCCGCTGTGGACCCGGCGCCGCCACGCCGCCCGGTGACCCGGCCGGCGGGTGTGCGGACAGACCGTGTCCGGGGTCAGTCCAGGGCGTCGTGCAGCGCGGGCAGCAGTGTCTTCGCCGACCAGTCGAGGAACGGCTCCTGCGCCTCGCCGCCGATCTGCACCAGCGCCACCTCCGTGAACCCGGCGTCCACGAACGGCCGTACCGCCTCCACGAAGACCTCCGGGTCGTCCCCGCACGCGATCGCCCCGGCCACGTCCTCGGGCGTGACGAACTGGGTGGCCTGCGCGAAGGAGTCCGGATGCGGCAGCTCGGAGTTGACCTTCCAGCCGCAGCCGAACCAGCGGAACTGGTCGTGCGCACGGGCGACCGCCGCGTCACGGTCGGTGTCGTAGCACACCGGCACCTGCCCCACCCGCGGCTTGCCGTGACCGCCGTGCCGGTCGAAGGCCTCCACCAGACCGGCCTTCGGCTCGGTGGCGATCACCAGGTCGGCCAGCTGCCCGGCCAGCTCGCACGACTGCTCGCCGGAGACCGCGATGCCGAGGGGCGGCGGCTGGTCGGGCAGATCCCACAGCTTGGCCGACTCCACGTCGAAGTGCTCCCCGTGCCGGGTGACGTGCCCGCCGTGGAGCAGGGCGCGAATGATCTCCACGGCCTCCCGCAGGCGTGCGTGGCGGACGTCGGCCGAGGGCCAGCCGCCGCCGACCACGTGCTCGTTGAGGTTCTCGCCCGCGCCGAGGCCCAGCCGGAACCTGCCCTCGCTCAGCAGCTGCACCGTCGCCGCCTTCTGCGCCACCACCGCCGGGTGGTACCGGAACGTCGGGCAGGTCACGTACGTCATCAGCGGGATCCGTGAGGTCGCCTGCGCGGCCGCCCCGAGGACGCTCCAGGCGTACGGCGCGTGCCCCTGCGAGCGCAGCCACGGGAAGTAGTGGTCCGAGGTGACCGAGAAGTCGAAACCCACCTCCTCGGCCCGCACCACGTGCTGGACCAGCTCACGCGGCCCGGCCTGCTCGGTCATCATCGTGTATCCGATACGCACCATGGCCGCCGAGTCCCCGCCCCCCGGACACCGGAAACGGCGCCGCCCGACACCCGTGGCGACCCGGCCCCGGTGCGGCGGACGGCCGCGGACGCCAGCCGACCGGGCGCTCAGCGCAGCCCGAAGCGTTCGGCCCAGCCCATGACGTCGGCGGTCGTGGCGTTGCCTCCGCACACCACGAGACCCAGCCGGACCCGGCCGCCCGCCCGCTCGCACACCCGGCGGGCCGCCGGCAGCAGACAGCCCGCGGCGGGCTCGGCCCACACCTTCGCGTGCTCGGCGAGGTCCAGGCACCCCTGGACGGCGTCCCGGTCCGGGACCACCAGCACGTCCTCCACCAGCGCCGCCACATGGTCGTACGTCAGCTGCGAGACGGCCGGCGCGCTCAGCGTGGTGCTGATCGAGGAGACGGCCACCGGGACAGGGCCGCCCGCGGCCAGCGCCTCGGACATCGCCTGGGCACCCTCGGTCTCCACACCCCACACCCGCACCCCGGGCCGCAGTGCATGCAGGGCCGCGGCGACACCGGAGATCAGGCCGCCGCCCCCGATGCTGACCAGCACATCGGTGAGGTCACCGGCGTCCTGCGCCAGCTCCAGGCCGACGGTGCCCTGACCGGCGACCACCACCGGGTCGTCGAAGGGGTGGACCAGGGTGAGGCCCTCGTCCCGCAGGCGGGCCGCCGTCGCGAACGCCTCGTCCATGCTCTCGGTCAGCCGCACCGTCGCCCCGCTCTCCTGGGCCAGCTCCACGGACCGGGCGGGCGCCGAGCGGGGCATCACCACGGTGGCCTTCACCTCCAGCGCGGACGCCATCACCGCCAGCGCGATCCCGTGGTTGCCGCCGCTGACCGCGACCACACCCGCGGCCCGCTCCGCCTCGCTCAGGGACAGCAGCTTGGCCGCGGCACCGCGTGCCTTGAAGGAACCGGTGCGCTGCAGCAGCTCCAGCTTCGCGGTCACCGGGACGCCGAGCAGCGCGGACAGGCCGGGGCTGGGCACGGTCGGCGTCCGCACGACGTGTCCGGTGATCCGCCCGGCGGCGGCTTCGATCTCCGAGATGCCGATCACGGATGTTCACCTCTCCGGCGCGGGGCAGACGGTCCGCGCCACCCCGACCCTCACCCCGCTCCGCACCGCCGGTCAACCCGCACACCGGCCGACACCTCCCGGTCCCCCGCGCCGGGACCGCGCGGGCCCCGCCTCAGGTGTGCGGCGGGTCACACGCACACCCGGCAACCTTCTGTCGTCTCCTCAACTCTCTTACAGCTGCAAGCATGTGGCCGCTCATCGGTCGCCGGGCGGGGCGGATGGACGCCAACGCGGGGCAGGGCACGAGACCTTGCTCCGCCGCGCTTTACATGGTCATGACTGCTCAGTCAGCATCCCCCGGGGCAACGTGATCAGCCCCCATGGCGCAGCGACGCCATGCGCTCCGGGCGACCGGCCGAGCCGGCCGTCCCCAGGGAGAGAAGGACTCTCAAGCGTGCACAGAGCGCACATACGCAACGTGGCGGTGGCCGTCGTCCTGGCGTCGGCCACCGCCACGGGTCTGACCGGCACGGCCCTGGCCGCCCCCGCCGACCGGCCGTCCCGCACGGCCTCGTCCGCCGAGACCTCCGCCGCCGCGGTGGTGGACGCCGCCCGCGCGGCCGCCTTCGCGCACGCCTCGGCGACCGGTGTCGGCAAGGGCGACGCCCTGCAGGTCCAGGACGTGATGCTGGACCCCGAGGGCGCCCGCCACGTCCGCTTCCAGCGCAGCCATGACGGCATGCCCGTGCTCGGCGGCGACCTCGTCGTCCACCTCGACCGCCACCTCGTCTACACCGGCGTCACCCGGGCCGCCCACCACACCGTCGAACCGGCCACGACCACCGCCCGGCTGACACCCGCTCAGGCCGCGGCCACGGCCGCCTCGGCCGCCGGCGGGCAGGCCGGCACCGCCCGGCTCGTGGTGGACGCACGAGGCGGTGCCTCGGCCCTCGCCTACCAGGTGCACGTCACCGGCCGCGCCGACGAGACGGGCACCGGCTCCCGCACGGTCGTCGTCGACGCCGTGACCGGAGAGGTGCGCAGCACCACCCCCGACAGCGACGAGTTCCTGTCGCCGAAGCTGCTCGCGACGCTCCGCGCGAGCGGGCAGGCGCTGCGCCCGGACACCGCGTCCCTGACCGTCGGCGCCCGCCGCCCCGTCCCGTACACCTCCTCCGTGGCGACGTACCCGCGCACCGCGACCGGCAGCGGCACGTCCCTGTTCGTGGGCACCGTGCCGCTGACCACCACCCAGACCGGTGCCTCCAGCTATCTGCTGAAGGACCCCACCCGCTTCGGCACCGAGACCCGGGACGCGAAGAACCGGCTGACGGAGAACTTCTCCACCGGCACGCCGATCAGCAACAGCACCAACACCTGGGGCAACGGCACCGTCTCCGACCGCACCACCGCCGCCGTCGACGCCCAGTACGGCATCACCGCGACCCTCGACTTCTACCAGAAGACCTTCGGACGCAAGGGCATCGCGAACGACTCCCGCGGCGCCCAGGGCATGGTCCACTTCGGCAACCGCATCGCCAACGCCTTCTGGGACCCTGCCTGCACCTGCATGCTCTACGGCGACGGCGACGGCGTGACCTTCCCCGAGCCGCTGGTCGCGCTCGACGTCACCGGCCACGAGCTGACCCACGGCGTCGTGGACGCCACCGCCGGGCTGCAGCCCACCCGCGTGGACGCCGCCGGCAACCAGTACGGCGAACCCGGCGCGCTCAACGAGTCGCTGGCCGACATCTTCGGCTCCGCCGTGGAGTTCTTCGCGGACAACCCCGCGAACCCGCCGAACTACCTGATCGGCGAGAAGCTGGGCCTGTCCCAGACCTTCCTGCGCCGCCTGGACCACCCGTCCCTCGACAAGCTCGAGGGCACGATCGACTACTGGTCGCCGGCGGTGCACGACGCGGAGGTGCACGCGGGCTCCGGTGTCTCCTCGCACGCCTTCTACCTGCTCGCCGAGGGCAGCGGCCGCAAGACCGTCGACGGCGTCACCTACGACTCGCCGACCTACCGGAACCTGACGGTCGAGGGCATCGGACGGGACAAGGCCACGGCCGTCTTCTACCGGGCGCTGACCCGCTACATGGTCTCCTCGACCGACTTCCACGACGCGCGCCTGGCGACGCTGGCGGCGGCCCGGGACCTGTACGGCCAGGACAGCACCGAGTACCAGGCCGTGGACCGGGCCTGGGCCGCGGTCAACGTCACGGCCGCCAACACCCCGCAGAACCGTTCCTGACGTCCTGCCGTCCACACCGGACCCCGGATGCCCCGCCCCCGCCGGCGGGGCATCCTCGTCCGTACGGCCGGATGCCACGGCGTCACGACGCGCCGGGGCGCGTCACGCGGGGAACACTGGGCCACACACGGCCCACCGCGCCCCACGGAAGGCGGACGCCATGACAGCACCGGTCACGGCAGGAGTCGACGGATCGAACGAGAGCCGCGCAGCGCTGGCGTGGGCGGCCCGCGAGGCGGAACGCCGCCGGCTGCCGCTGCACGTGGTGCACGCCTGGCGGTTCGAGGTCCACGACGCCGTCGACCTCGGCGACCGCGACGACCAGGGACGGCGCGTCCACGACATGGTCGACGGCATGGTCCGCGAGGTCGCCGAGCGCCACCCGGGTCTGGAGGTGACCTGCGAGATCGCGGAGGGCCGTGCCGTGGACGTACTGACCGCCGCGGCGGCCGAGGCACAGCTGCTGGTCCTCGGCTCGCGCGGTCACGGAGTCCTCGTCGGCTTCCTCGTCGGCTCCGTCGGGCAGCAGGTCATCGTCCAGGCCGCACGGCCCGTCGTCCTGGTCCGCGCCGACGACCCGGCCGCCGAGGCGGCCGGACGGGACATCGTGGTCGGCCAGCAGGGCGGCCCGGACGACACCGCCCAGGCCCTGCGGTTCGCCTTCGAGGCCGCCGCCGCCCGCGGCGCCGGCCTCCGCGCGGTCCGCGCCTGGACGCTGCCGCCGGCCTTCGCCTACAGCCCCGGCTCGCTGCAGCTGCTCGACGAGGTCGGCGGGCTGGAGTCGTTCGAGAGGACGGCGCTCGAGCAGGCGCTGCGCCCCTGGCGGGAACGGTTCCCGGACGTGCCCGTCAGCGAGCACGTGGAGATGGGCAGCGCAGGGCAGGTGCTGCTGGCGGCGGCCGAGCACGCCCAGCTGATGGTCGTGGGGCGGCGGGCCTGCCGGACGGCGGTGGGCGCGCGCATCGGCTCGGTGGCGCACGGGGTGCTGCACCACGCACCCTGCCCGGTCGCCGTCGTCCCGCCCGGCTGAGCCGCCCGGTGCGCCGTCGCCTCCGCGTCGGTCGGCCGGACCGGCGGGCAAGACGGACGCCCCGGCGGGCGGGGCGCCGGACCGGTGGGCGGGGCGCCGGACCGGTGGGCGGGACGGACGGATGCGGTGCGGGCGTACGCCGGGAGCGAGGTGCGGCGGTCATCGCCTCCGCAGCGCGTACTCCCGCGCCTGCCGCGCCGCCTGCGCGGCCGGGCCACGGTGCACGGGACCATGACCGGGCAGCAGCACGTCGGCGTCCAGCTTCTCCAGGACGTCCAGCGAGGCCAGCGCGCGGTCACGCTCGTGGTGGAACATGCTCGGCAGCAGCTGCGGCCCGCGCAGCCGCGAGGTGGCGTGCCCGCTGACCAGCGCGTCACCGGTGATCAGCACACCCTTGTCCGGCAAGTGGAAGACGACGTGCCCCGAGGTGTGCCCGGGGGTGTGCACCGGCACCGGCCGGCCGGGCACGTCCAGCGGGCCCGGCCCGGGGAACGCCTGGGGCGCGGCGACCGGGAGGTGCGCGGTGCCGCCCACCCGCAGCGCGTGCACGGCCCACGGCAGCACCCCCGGCCGCCAGCCGTTGCGCAGCACCTGGCCCACCTTCACCTGGTGCAGGAACTCCCGCCGGGCGTGGGGCACCTCTGCCTCGTGCGTATACACCGGGACACCGTGCGCGATGCGCAGATGCTCGGCGGAGCCGAGGTGGTCGTTGTGCGCGTGGGTGATCAGCACGGCGGTCAGCGCCCGCGGGGAGACGCCCACCGCCTCCAGCGACGCCAGCAGCTGCTCCCGGTCGCCCGGATACCCGGTGTCGACGAGCGTGGCCGCGTCGCCGTCGGTCAGGATCACCCAGTTGGTGTGGGTGCCGTGGACCAGATAGGTGCCGTCGGTGACCTGCTGCACGTCCGTCTGCATCGACTCTCCCCGGCCTGCGAACGTCTGCCTGACCGGGACAGCACATCATGCCCGTCGCACGTGCTCGCCGCCGGCCCGGCGGTGCGTCGGGACGGACAGGTCCGGCCGCGGCCCAGATTCGGCCACGGCCCCCGGGGTCCGACCCGCGCCGCGCTCGGCCGCCTGGAGCTGACGCCTCGGGGCTGCCTTGGAGGAGAGAGGGCCCGGTCACGTGCGCGGGAAAAGGACGACGACGGCCCGTGTGCCGTCGAGGTCCTTCACCCGGAAACCCAGTCCGTTGAGGACGCCGGTGCCGCCCTCGCCGACCGAGGTGGCCAGCTGCGTGCCGGGGCCCGAGGCCTGCAGCAGCAGCGTGTCGGCCGAGGTGCGGGAGATCCGCAGGGTGTCCACGCCCAGCCGGTCGTCGAGCGGGATACGGGTCGGTGCGGTCACGACGATCTCGCAGCGGCCGTCGCGGCAGTCGTCCAGGCCGGCGCCGCCGGGCACGGCATCGGACCTGCCGTGGGAGGCCGCGGCCGTTGCGGGTGCGGCATCGGGCGGGCCGTCGCCGTCGCATCCGGCCACAACACTCGCCGCGCCCAGCGTCAGCGCCGCCACGACGCCGCCGAATCCGCCCCGTGCCATCGCGCTCGTCCTCTCCCTGCCGACCGGGCGGTCCTGTGCCGCACGATGCTCAGCCGTCCCGGCGGTCTGCCTTCCCGGCCCGCAGCGGCCGCACACGGCGGGAAGGGGCAAGCCAGGGCGCGTGCGCCGGTCGGGGGCGTGCGCGCGGACCATGGTCAGGATCGCGTGCGCCCCGGTGTGCCGGCCGCCGCGCGGCACACCGGGGCGCACGACCGCACCTGCTCGCGGGCTGGGCGTCACGGTCCCGGCCGGGCCCGGCACGCGGGGCTCACGGGGACGCCGGTGTGTCCGCTCGTGGCTGCGGATGGTCGGTCGCGTGCAGCATCGGCGCCGTGTGCCGCTCCGGGCGGTGGTTGCCGGCGGCGGGCACCGGATTGCGGTAGGCGTCGGCGTCGTCGGACACCGGGACGGGCCGGCGCGCGATCAGGTGGCCCACCCAGCGACGGCCGCAGTACTCGCAGGCGGGCGCGCCCTCGGGCGTGTACGGGGAGGGCACCGGTTCGTTGTCGCGGGAGAAGTGCTCCCACTCGTCACCGTTCTCGTCCACGCGGCGCTGGACGTCGTAGTCGACGCTCCAGCGGTGCCAGCACGAGCCGCAGGTGAACTCGACGCGTTCGACGGCCAGCTCGGTGATCACTGTCCAGCACCTCCTGTCCTGTCCCGGCCACGGGGCGCCTTTCCTTCCTCCATACCTGGGGGTGTGGAGATTGACAAGCGAGGACCGGGTTTCATTCCGGGCCGGTGAGCGAAACGGGAAAACGCGGCTGTACGACAACAAGGAAAACGCAGGTGACGGCCGGTGGGGCGGACCGCCGGCCGCGTGGCTCAGCGCACGCCGGCCGGGCGGAACTGGATGCTGATCCGGGGCTCGTCGACCCGCGCGCTCTTGGGCACGCAGTGCTCCCAGGTGCGCTGGCACGAGCCGCCCATGACGATCAGGTCGCCGTGTCCCAGTGGGCGCCGCAGCGTCGGGCCGCCGCCTCCCGCGGGCCGCAGCAGCAGGTCACGGACGGCGCCCACGGAGAGGATGGCGACCATCGTGTCCTGGCGCGCGCCCCGGCCGATGCGGTCGCCGTGCCAGGCGACGCTGTCCCTGCCGTCGCGGTAGTAGCACAGCCCGGCCGTGGTGAACGGCTCGCCCAGCTCGGCGGCGTAGTGCGCGGACAGCGCGTCGCGGGCCTCGGCGAGCACCGGGTGCGGCAGTGCGTCATCGGCGCCGTAGAAGGCGAGCAGCCGGGGGACCGCCACGACGTCGTCGTACATCCGTCGGCGCTCCGCGCGCCAGGGCACCTCGGCGGCCAGCTGCTCGAACAGGTCGTCGGCGCCCTCCAGCCACCCCGGCAGCAGGTCGATCCAGGCACCGCGGCCGAGGTCGGTGCGGAGCAGTCCGTCGAGCGGGCCGAGCCGCAGCTCGTCGCCCTGGTCGAACAGGGAGCCCTGCAGATGGTGCGCGTCCATGCGGCCAGCGTACCGCGCAATCGAAAAGATGTTTGATTCTGCGGGTGCGGGCCGGGCCGGCGCCCGGGAGCCTTCCGGTGCGGTGCTCCCCGGCCCTTCCGGTACACCGCCGTATCGGATACGTTCGCGTGTCGAACGGAGGTCGGCATGACGGTGGACGGCGCGGAGGGGCCCCGCGAGGGGCGGCGCCGCACCCGGCGCCGGGAGCAGACACGCGCCCGGCTCCTGGAAGCGGCCTTCCGGGTGTTCGCCGCCCGGGGCTTCGGCCGGGTGCCGATCGAGGAGATCTGCGCGGCCGCCGGTTACAGCAGGGGCGCCTTCTACTCCAACTTCGCCACCCTGGACGACCTGTTCTTCGCCCTGTACCGGGAACGCGCCGAGCTGATCGCCCGGCAGGTGGCCGGGGCGCTCGCCGGGGACGGCGCCCCCGGACCCGATGTGCGGACCGCCGTCGACCGGGTCACCGAGGTGCTGCTGCTCGACGTGGACTGGCTGCTGGTCAAGACCGACTTCCTGGTGTACGCGGCCCGCCGCCCCGAGGTGGCCCGGGCCCTCGGGGAGCACCGGGAGCAGCTGCGGCGGGCGATCGCGGACCGCCTCGCCCGCGCCGGCACCCCCCTGCCCGCCGTGCTCGGCGACGCCGGCACCGCCGCCCACGCCGTCGTCGCCGCCTACGACGGCGTCACCACCCGGCTGCTGCTGGACAAGGACGTCGACGGCGCCCGCGCCTGGCTGAGCCGGCTGCTCACCGCACTGCTCACGGACGGCGGCACAGGCGGCGCGGACCCCCACTGAGCAGCACGGGCATCCACCGAGGATCGCCGACACCCACCGAGGACCGAGGAAGGGAAGGGAACGGTCGCCATGGACGCGGACGTCATCGTCGTCGGAGCCGGTCTCGCGGGCCTGGTCGCCGCGCACGAGGTGACCAGCCGGGGCCGCCGGGTCGCCCTCGTCGACCAGGAGAACGCCGCCAACCTGGGCGGCCAGGCCTACTGGTCGTTCGGCGGGCTGTTCCTCGTCGACTCCCCGGAGCAGCGGCGCCTGGGCGTGACGGACTCCTTCGAACTGGCCTGGAACGACTGGCAGGGCAGCGCCCGGTTCGACCGGCTCGACGACGAGGACTCCTGGGCGGTGCGCTGGGCCCGCGCCTACGTCGAGTGGGCCGCGGGGGAGAAGCGGTCCTGGCTGCACCGGCACGGCATCACCCTGCTGCCCACGGTCGGCTGGGCCGAGCGCGGCGACCTCAGGGCGAACGGCCACGGCAACTCCGTACCCCGCTTCCACATCGCCTGGGGCACCGGCACGGGCGTCGTCGCACCGTTCGCCGAGTACGCCCGCCGGGCCGCCCGTGACGGCCTGCTCACCTTCCACCACCGGCACCGGGTGGACGAACTCGTCGTCGAAGGCGGTGCGGTGCGCGGTGTGCGCGGCACGGTACTCGCCCCGGACGACTCCCCCCGCGGGGTCGCCTCCAACCGCGACGAGACCGGCACCTTCGAGCTGACCGCGCAGGCCGTGATCGTCACCACCGGCGGCATCGGCGCCAACCACGACCTGGTGCGCCGCTACTGGCCCGCGCGACTGGGCACCCCGCCGGCCCGGATGGTCACCGGTGTCCCGGCGTACGTCGACGGCCGGATGCTGGACATCAGCGCCGCCGCCGGTGTCCGCCTGGTCAACCGCGACCGCATGTGGCACTACACCGAGGGCCTGCAGAACTGGAACCCGATCTGGCCCGGCCACGGCATCCGCATCCTGCCCGGCCCGTCCTCCGTCTGGCTCGACGCGCTCGGGCGCCGGCTGCCCGACCCGTGCCTGCCCGGCTACGACACGCTCAGCACCCTGCGGCACCTGCGCACCACCGAGGACATCGCCGCCCACGACCACTCGTGGTTCGTGCTCACCCGCAGGATCGTGGAGAAGGAGTTCGCCCTGTCGGGCTCCGAGCAGAACCCCGACATCACCGCCAAGGACCGCAAGGCCGTGCTGCGTGACCGGCTGCTCGGCAAGGGTGCTCCCGGCCCCGTGCGGGACTTCCTGCGGCACGGCGCCGACTTCGTCATCGCGGACACCCTGGAGCAGCTGGTCGAGAAGATGAACCGGCTGACCGACGAGCCTCTGCTCGACGCCGCCGAGGTACGGCGCCAGATCGAGGCCCGCGACCTGCAGATCGCCAACCCCTTCAGCAAGGACACCCAGGTCCAGGGCATCCACAACGCCCGCCGCTACATAGGCGACCGCCTCGGCCGGGTGGCCGCCCCGCACCGCATTCTCGACCCCGAGGCCGGCCCCCTCATCGGCGTGAAACTGCACATCCTCACCCGCAAGACCCTCGGCGGCATCCAGACCGACCTGGACTCCCGGGCCCTGGGCACCGACGGCAAGCCCGTGGAGGGCCTGTACGCGGCCGGCGAGGTCGCCGGGTTCGGCGGGGGTGGCGTCCACGGATACAACGCGCTGGAGGGAACCTTCCTCGGCGGCTGCCTGTTCTCGGGCCGCGCGGCCGGCCGGGCGGCCGCACGCCAGGCCGCCTGAGCAGGCGCGGGCGGGCGGCCCGCGCGGCAGGGGGCCACCGGGCCCTGCGCCCCAGCGAGGCCGGTGGTGCCCGCTGGCCGCGCCGGCCCCGCGCCGCCCGTCGGCGGCCGGTCACGGCACGGCTCGTCGTCGCCGCCGCCGCGCCGGCCCCGCGGTTCCCGCCCGTGCCCCAGGGGTACCCCGAGCGCCTGAGGCACGAGGGGGAGCACGAGATGAGCGCATCGGACGATCTGCGGGTGGTGCACTCGCTGGCCGGCCTCGCCGCACTCGTGAAGCGGTACCAGGGCCTGTACGTCCGCTGGTCGCGCGGCCCGCAGACCGACCTGGGCGCCACGTCCAGCACCGACGAACTCACCGGCGTCCGCATGCCGGGCCTGTCCGCCAACCCGCTCGACGTGGAGGAGTGGTGGCAGGACCGGTCCGTCGACCTGTGGGTGGCACGCCGCCTGTACGACTATGCACACCTGCCGCACGACAAGGGCCCCGGCGTGCGCCCCTGGGTGCTGCGCGGCCGGGTACGGGGCCGCGGCCCCGACAACGAGCCGCTGGTCGGCGACGTCGAACCGATGTGCTGGATCGACGACGGCGTCATCGAGGAGGCCCGCGCCCTGGTCCTCGGGCAGGGAGCGCGCTGGGGCACCCTGCGCCGCTCCGGCCGCTGACGGCCCTGCCGTCCCGAGGGCCGCCACCGCGCCGGCCCGTGTCCGCCTGTGGCGTCCCGGCTGGTGAAACCCCGTTCAGCGACTAGGCTTCCTGCTGCGATAGTTGAGCGGTAAAGAAGATGGAGCGAGCAACAGGAAGCCCGTGGACACCAGCGACACCACCGACACAAGCACCGCCCCGCGCAGCGGGAGCGGCCCGGAACCGGCCGGTACCTCCCGGCGCGGCTGGCGCCGCTGGGCCATGGACACCCGCCCGCTGCGCATCCCCGCCTTCCGCCGGCTGTGGTCCTCCACCGTCGTCACCGCCATCGGCAGCCAGCTGACGGCCGTCGCCGTCCCCAAGCAGATCTACGACATCACCTCCTCCTCGGCGTGGGTCGGCTATGCGAGCCTCGCCGGCCTGGTCCCGATGGTGGTGTTCGCGCTGTGGGGCGGAGCGGTCGCCGACACCGTGGACCGCCGCAAGCTGATGCTGGTCACCAACAGCGGCATCGCCGTGACCTCGCTGCTGTTCTGGGTGCAGGCCGTGACCCGGCTGGAATCGGTCGCGGTGCTGATGGTGCTGCTCGCCCTGCAGCAGGCCTTCTTCGGGCTGAACTCACCGGCCCGCAACGCCTCCGTCGCCCGGCTGGTCCCCGCGGAACAACTGCCCGCGGCCAACGCCCTCAGCTCCACCGTGGCGCAGACCGGCCTGGTCGCCGGGCCGCTGCTGGCCGGTGCGCTGATACCGGTGATCGGGCTGCCCGAGCTGTACCTCGTCGACGCCGTGGCGCTGTGCGTCACGCTGTGGGCGGTGCTGCGCCTGCCGCCGCTGCCGCCCCTGGCGGAGGCCGCCACCCGCCGCGCAGGACTGCGCGAGATCGCCGAGGGATTCCGGTACATCTCCGGGCACACGGTGCTGCTGCTGTCCTTCCTGGCCGACATCATCGCCATGGTGTTCGGCATGCCCCGCGCACTGTTCCCGCAGCTCGCGGCCGAGACGTACGCGCCCTGGGGTGAAGGGCTGGCCCTGGGCCTGCTGTTCGCGGCCATCCCGATCGGCGCGGTGGCCGGCGGGCTGTTCTCCGGCACCTTCTCCCGGGCCCGGCGGCACGGCTGGATGGTCATCGGCGCGGTGACCGCGTGGGGAGCGGCGATCGCCGGCTTCGGCGCGAGCCGCAACCTGTGGATCGCGGTGGGATTCCTGGCCGTCGCGGGCGTCGCCGACATGGTCTCCATGGTGTTCCGCGGCGCGATCCTGCTGTCCGCCGCCACCGACGAGATGCGCGGCCGGATGCAGGGTGTCTTCACCGTCGTCGTCGCGGGCGGCCCCCGTCTGGCCGACGTGCTGCACGGCACGGCCGGCTCCGCCTTCGGGCCCCGCGCCGCAGTGGCCGGCGGCGGAGTGCTGGTGATGGTGCTGATGCTGGGCCTGGCGGCGGCGGTGCCGGCGCTGCGCCGCTACCGCATCTGACGCCGCCGCACCTGACGCCGTCAGGCGCGGGCGCGCCCGGCGACGGCCGGCGCGCCCGCGGATCCGTTCCGCCGCCGCACGCCGGGTGCCACTCGCCGGCCACCCGGCCTCGCAGCCGCACCGACCCGGCCCCGCGGCACCGGCCGGACCGCCCCGGGCGGCCCCGCGCCCATGTGCCGCGGACCGCGTCCACAGGGTCCGAACCGCCGGATTGGCGTGGCCTATATGCCACGCCGGGGCATCGTGTACTGCTCCATCAGCCGGCCCCGGGTGACCTCCAGCCGGTGGGCGAGGATCTCCGCGACGGTCCGCACCAGCGACAGCCCGAGCAGCGGGTCCTCCACGCACAGCGCCAGCACCGCGGCCCCGTCGAACTCGTAGGCGCGCACCTGGCTGAACGCCACCGCCCCGAAGTCCCATTCGTACGGCGGGAACAGCCATGACCAGCCGAGCAGATCGCCCGCGCCGAGCGTGGCCACGGTGATCCGGCGGTGCGGTGTGACCTGCTGATCGAGATGGACGGCGCCGGAGCGGATCACCCAGAAGCGATCGGCCGTGCCGCCCGCCTCGAAGATCCTGGTGTCCTCCGGGAAGGACACTTCCTGGGCGAGCTCCAGCAGGCGCTCGCGCTGTTTCCGGGGGAGGGCGGTGAGCAGTTTGATCGCTTTGGTCATGACCCGGGGCTCCTCGCCGGCGATGGGTTCCCGCTTGTGCCTACGCCCATTTCAGCGGTTGCGCGCCGCGCGGGCACCTCGGCGGACCGGACACGATGCGGCACACCGGCGCGACGGCGATCGCCCGCTCCCGGCCGTCGTCACGGCACCGGGACAGCAGGGCGTGTCGGGCATGAAAGAGCCCTGGCTGGACGGGGGAAACCAGCCAGGGCCGTATGCGGCGGCGTACGGGGGACCTCCCGCGTCGACCCCGTCGCCGCGTATGGATGAACCGTAAACCATTTCTCGTCGCCGCACACAACCGGGAGCGCCTTACGTGACCGGATTCACTCCCCGAGGCCGCCCGGTGTGCGGGGCGGGTCTCGTCCACGGATGCCTGCCCGGGGTCAGGATCTCGTCCAGCACCTGCCCCACCACCTCGTAGGCCAGCACCCGGCCGGCGGCCTCGCGCACCGTCTCCGGGTCGGCCGGGACGAAACCGTCGCGGAGGTCCCGCCACCGGCGCTCCTCCTCGCGCGCTCCTGCCCTGGCGCGCTGGATGCGCCGCAGCAGTTCGTCCGAGTCCACGACATCGGTCATACCGGCCGTATACCCGGTGGGCGCGCCGCGATGGCTGCCCGGACCCCACGAGTCGCCGGCCGGCCCGCACAGGACACCGGCCTCGGTGATCCCTGGACGGGACGGGAGTGTTTGACGGGCCACACACCGGCTAGCCGGAGAAGGAGTCCGCGGACGACCACCCTCGATCCCGTCGGCGCGCATCCCGGGCCGGTCCGGCTTCCTCCGTCGTCAGTCAGGGAGCGAGAAGATGACCGAGCAGTGCAGGAACACTCCCGCCGGCGAACCGCCGTCCGGTGCGGGCGGGCCGGAGTGGTGCGCGGGAGCGTGCAAGCCCTCCGAGGCCCGCCGTGCCGTGGCGCGCGTGGTCGCCGCCTGCTGCCGGGCCGGACGCCCGTGCGGCGAACACGCGGTGTCCGACGCCCAGCTCGTCGCCTCCGAGCTGACCACCAACGCCATCCTGCACGGCGGCGGTGTCACCGAGTTCCAGGTGGAGCTCGTCGGGTGCGAGGTACGGGTGTGTGTGAGCGACCGCAGCGACCGGTTGCCGGTGGCCCGCGCGGTCGCCGCCGACGACGGCCGGAGCCGGCTCGGCGGCCGGGGCTGGCCGATCGTGTGCCGGCTCGCCCGTGACGTCGAGGTGCTCGACCTGCCCTCCGGCGGGAAACGCATCAGTGCCGTCGTGCCGCTGAGCTGACGGCGGTCGGCCGCGCACCCTGTGGACCAGGAGGCGGCGCCGGCAGGTGGACCAGGAGGCGGCGCCGGCTGGAGGAGTCGGCCCCCGGTCCGGGCGGCGTCCCGCCCGGGTCGCAGGCAGCGGTACGCGCGATTCCGGAAAGGCGGAACAATCCCGGAAAGCGTAGTTTGTCGTTCTTTGTCCCGGGCATATGGAAGGTCGTGCTTCGGACCGGAGGCGCGCCAGCGGGAGCGGTACGCCCTGAGGCCTCACAGCCGACCGGCGGCCCGTTCGATCCCGCGGTTCATCCCTGAGACAACCGTTCAGGAGCGATTCCCGCATGCCCATCGATATGCCGACACGCGGTTCCGGCTCACCCGACGACCAGGCCGCCTCCCCGGACCGAACCCCTGTGGACCACGCCCCCGGCAGGCGGCCGCACGACGACGCACCGGACACCGCGGCGCTCTTCGAGCGCATGGCGCATCTGGAGGACGGCCCGGAACGGGACGCGATCCGCGACGAACTCGTCACCGCCTGGCTGCCCATGGCCCATCGCATCGCCGGCCGCTTCCGCGACCGGGGAGAGTCGATCGAGGACCTCCGGCAGGTGGCGGCCCTCGGTCTGGTCAAGGCGATCGACCGGTTCGACCCCGGCCGCGGGGCCTTCGAGAGCTATGCCGTGCCGACCATCACCGGCGAGGTCAAGCGGCACTTCCGGGACCGCATGTGGGCCCTGCGGGTGCCCCGCCGGGTCCAGGAGCTGCGCAACAAGGTGCGCGTGGCACGCCGGGAGCTGACCCAGAACCCCGGCAGCCCCGAGCCGTCGGTCGCCGCCATCGCCGCCCATGTGGGGCTGACGGAGGAAGAGGTCAGCACCGGGCTGGAGGCCCTCGACAGCTTCAGCACCCTGTCCCTGGACGCCGAGCTGTCGGCCGGCGCCGACGGCTACAGCCTCGCCGACACTCTCGGAGCGGCGGACTCCTCCTACGACGTCGTGGTCGACCGGGAGTCGGCCAAGGAAGGACTGCGCCGGCTGCCCGAACGCGAACGCGCCATCCTCTACATGCGCTTCTTCGAGGACATGACGCAGAGCCGCATAGCGGACCGCCTCGGCATCTCGCAGATGCACG
The DNA here is from genome assembly GCF_045209695.1 of Streptomyces thermoviolaceus. Lineage (NCBI taxonomy): Bacteria > Bacillati > Actinomycetota > Actinomycetes > Kitasatosporales > Streptomycetaceae > Streptomyces > Streptomyces thermoviolaceus. The sequence goes on from NZ_CP109280.1 coordinate 5,698,260, forward strand.
TCTCCCGGCTGATCAGCCGCAGCTGCGCCCGGGTGCGGGACGAGGTGCTGGCCGAACGCGCCGGCCGCCGCGCCCTCGGCGGCGGAAACGGGGCGGCGCACCGGGACGAGCGGCCCTGACGACGACCGGCCCGGGCGAGCGCGCGGCCCGGGGAGCGGGCAGCCGGCGGGCGGGCGGTGTACGCCCCGCACGGCCGGGCGTGCGCGTGCCGCTGGGTGCCGTGGGGCGGCCGGTACGCGGCACCGCCTGGGTCCGCGAACTCCCGCGCCGCGGGCGTGACGACGACGGAGTGCGGGGAACCCGTTGCGGATGAACGAGAACGAGAGTACGCCCGGCGACCGGGCCGTGGAGATGTACCTCGGCCTCCTGCGGGTCCGGATGTCCGAGGAGGACTACGCACGCCTCCTCGCCGTCGTCCACCCCGTGCTGCAGACCATCCGGGAACAGACCGAGCGAGGTGTGCCCGCGGCCGACTTCTCCCTCGACGGGCCCGGCACCCAGGGGCTGCCGCAGGAGATCCGCGACGAGGCGGCCCTGGTCATCGCCACCGCCGTCACCGGCAGACTGGACAACGAGGTGGTCGTGCTGGACATCGAGGAGACCGGCCCGGTCCGGGTGGTCACCGATGCCGCCACCGCGTCCGACCCGGCACGCCTGACCGAGATCGCCGACTACATCCGGCAGCGCCACCAGGACACCGTGGAGCTGTGCGGCATCGCCGAGGCCAGCGGCCTGCCCGTCGACTTCTGACAGACCATCCGCGCACCGACGTCCGACAGAACGAGAGGGGCCCGGCCGTCACCGCTGCGGAGCCGGCCGCGGAACCCGCAGGGGACGGGCGAGACCGATCACGGCCTCGTCCAGACGCTGCAGGTGACGCAGCACCCGCTCGGTGATCCGGCCGTAGCGGGCCGCGGCCGGCACAGGGCCCGCGTCCAGCAGCGAGGCGATGCTCGGGCCGGTCTCGATCGTCTCGGTGCTGCTGTGGTCCGCCACATGCGCGGCGATCACCGCGATGTTGTGCGTGATGCGGCGGCAGGCCTGCCGCAGTCGTGGATCGGCGGCTATGGACGGGTGCGTGGGCAGCAGTTCCGCGGTCGCGGCCAGCGCCCGGGCGTGGTACGCGCAGGTCTCCAGCAGCGCCAGCAGGTACTGCGCGGTGTTCCTGCGGGAGCGCAGCGGTGTGATCGGGTGGGTCAGCGGCTGCACGGCCGACCGCAGATCGGCCAGCGCCTGGTCGAGGTCGCGGGCCTGGTCCAGCAGATCCGTCGTCGGCCCGCCGCTGAGCTGCTCGATGGCCCGGCCGGTCACGTCCGACAGCCGGTGCAGCACCCTGCCCAGCAGCTCGTCGGTGCGGCGGTCGGTGTGCACCGGCAGCACCAGCGCCGCCGCGATGGCTCCGCAGGCTGCCCCGAGCGCCGTCTCCACGATCCGCAGCAGCAGCACCGACAGGCTGTAGGTGTGCAGCAGCGTGTACAGCAGCCCGAGCGCCGCGGTGACGAAGAACGACATCAGCGTGTACGACAACGGGGCCGTGTAGAACATCAGGAACACGCACACCAGCACCAGCGCCAGAGCCGTCCAGGTGTGCGGCCCGACCAGTCCGGCCAGCACGATGCCGGCCACCACGCCGAGCACGGTGCCCACCAGCCGCCGGTAGCCCTTCACCAGGATCTCGCCGGTGGAGGAGGTGTTGATGAAGACGATCCAGCAGGTCAGCACCGCCCAGTACCAGCGCTGCGCGGACAGGAACTCGCCGCCGACGATGGCCAGCGCCGAGCCGATCGCCACCTGCACCGCGGCCCGTGTGGTGGGCCGCCGCAGCCCCGTGGGCTTCTCCTCCGTCTCCCGCTCGATCTCCTCCGCGCTCTCGATCGAGGCGTCCTCGGCGTCCAGCTCCTCCCGTGAGCGGGCGGTGGCGGGGGTGTCGTCGGTCTCGTCCTGCGCGCCGCCCATCGCGACACGGAGCCCGAGCACCGCCCGCGCCGCCTCCCCGATGCCGCGGAAGACGTCCTGCACCGCGGCCGGGCCCGGCGGCAGATTCTCCTCCTCGCGGTAGCCGAGGAGCCGGTTGCGCACATGCGCCATCGCATACCCGGTGCGGCCCTCGGGCCGCAGCACCAGCAGTCGCAGCGCCGCCAGGTCACGGCGCAGCAGGTCGAAGACGGGCTCGCGCACCGGCAGCTGACCGACGGCGGGCAGCGGGGCGCCCGGCAGGTGCAGCGTGAGCGTGTCGGCCCGTTCGCTGCTGCGGGCATTGAGCACCAGCAGCCCCAGCCGCTCGGCCGCGATCTCGGCACCCGCGATGCGCCGCTGGATCAGCCGGGCCACGGACGCGTCCATGGTGCCGTCCTCCAGCCGGCCCTGGATCATCAGCGCCGTCTCGTGCAGCCGGGCGGTGCGCTCCCGCACCTCCTCCAGCGCCCTGTCGACCTCGTCGTGCCCGGCGTCCAGCAGCTCCAGCTGGGCGGCCACCAGCTGGGCCAGCCGCACCCGGAAGGCCTCGCGCAGCCGCTCCAGGATGCCCGCCGGGGTCTCGTGCACGATCACGAAGCGCAGCAGCGCACTGCAGGCGAACCCCACCGCGATGACCAGGTACAGCCTCGGCAGCGCCGACGGTGACGCGCCGACGAACAGCGACATGAAGTAGATCTGGAAACCGATCAGGCCCAGCGCGTTGCCCCGGTCACCGAACCGCCGGCTGTAGACCGCGCAGAACATCAGGACGACGAAGAACACGTCCCCGCCGACGACGTACTGGTCGAGCAGCGCGGCCAGGGTCACCGACACCAGTGCCACGGGCAGGCCCAGCGCCAGCGTCACCGCCTGCCGGGCGCGCAGCTTCTCCCGGATGGCGAACGTCGCCGCCATCGAGGTGATCGCCCCGGCCACCAGTTGCGGAACGGGCGCACGCAGCGCCGTCAGCACCGCCAGGGTCAGCGCTATGGAACCCGCTGTGCGGGAACCCGCCGCCAGGCGCAGCAGCCCGGGATCCGAAGCAGTGACGCGATCCCGCAGCCGTCCCCATACCGTCCCCTCCGCCGCACTCACGCCGCCGCACACTCTCCCGTAGCCGTGCCGATTCGCCTGTCCAGCATCGCACCTCGCGGCCGGACCGCGTCCGGCGGCACGGCCGTCCCTCCCCTCCGGCCCGGCCCGCGCTGCCCCGTGTCACGCGGCGGGGCCCGCGGCCGCCCGCTCGACGTGCCGCCGCACCTCCTCCGGCGACAGATAGACGTCCGTGTCCTCGAAGTCCTTCAGCCGGGTGGGCCGCCGGGCCTGGAAACCGGTGCGCACGAAGTCGTCACCGGCGAGCGCGTTGAGCATCCAGTTCGTCATCACCCGGGTCTTGGCCACATGGGTGCGCATCGCGGCCAGGTGGTAGCCGCGGGCCACCGCCTGGGCGGCCACCCCGTGCAGCTCCACCCCGAGCGGCTTGGCCACGGCGTCCGCGCCGCCCAGGTCGACGACCAGCCCCAGGTCCCGGTGCTCGTACGGCCGCATCGGCTGGTTGCGCAGGGCGGCGATCACGTTCTCCGCGACCCGCTTGCCCTGCCGCATGGCGTGCTGCGCGGTCGGCGGGCACACCGCGCCGTCCCCCTTGGCCAGGTCCGGCACGGCCGCGCTGTCGCCCAGCGCGAACACCCCGTCGAAACCGGGCACGCACATCTCCGCGGTCACCGCGAGCCGGCCCTTGACGGTCTCCGCGCCCAGCGTCGACACCAGCGGGCTCGCCACCACCCCCGCGGTCCAGATCAAGGTGTGCGTGGGCACCACCCGGCCGTTGGTGAAGGTGACCTCCTCCGGCCCGGCCTTGGCGATCGACACCCCCAGCGAGATCTCGATGCCGCGGCGCCGCAGGTCGTCCTGGGCGGCCCGCCCCAGCCTCTCGCCCAGCTCGGGCATCAGCCGGGGCGCGATGTCGATCAGATGCCACTTGATCAGCGACGGGTCGATGCGCGGATACCGTTTGACGGCGGCATGCGTCAGACGCTGCAGGCAGGCCGCCGTCTCGGTGCCGGCGTAGCCGCCGCCGACCACCACGAACTGCAGCCGCGCGGCGCGCTCGGCCGGGTCGTCGCTGGCGTCGGCCAGGTCCAGCTGGGTGATGACATGGTCGCGGATGTAGGCGGCCTCGGCGAGCGTCTTCAGCCCGAAGGCGTGGTCCGTCAGGCCGGGGATGTCGAAGGTGCGGGTGATGCTGCCGGGGGCCAGCACGATGTAGTCGTACGGCTCGTCGACGACCCGGTCGGTGATGGTGCGGACGACGCACACCTTCGCCTTCGGGTCGACTCCGACCGCGCGGCCCGGGATGATCCGGGTGCGGTACTTCTCGCTGCGGCGCAGCGAGAGGGCTACCGACTGCGGGGTCAGCACCCCCGAGGCGACCTGCGGCAGCAGGGGCAGATACAGCTGGTAGGACTGCGGCGTCACCAGGGCGATCTCCGCCTCGTCGGGGGAGAGCCTGCGTTCCAGCCGGCGCACGCACGCCACACCGGCGAAACCTGCGCCCACCACCAGGATCCTGGGTCGTGTCACGGTGCTTCTTCCCTTCTGCGGCTGACGGCGGCCCGCCTCGACGCCTCGCGTCCGCCCCGGATCGCCGCATCGGCATCCCGTCCCTCCCGCCGTACCCGCCGCTCGCCGGACCACCGTCGCCCGGCGGGACGGGCGACGTCCGGCGCACCGGCCGGGCAGGCGGGCGGACACACGCGCGTCGGACACCACCATGCCCGTCCCCGGTCGTCCCCGCAGCACGGACGACCGGGCCGTGTCACCGTGCGTCACCCGACGGCATGGTCCGCGGCTTGGCGGGTTCTCGCTTTTCACATCATGTGCGCACGGTGCACGGCAGGTGCGCGCGGGCCGCCCGGCCGGCGCTCCCGGTGACGGACCCCTCGCCGTGCAGATGGCACAGCAGCAGACACGCGTCGTCGTCGCGTTCGGAGTCGCTGAGCAGCGGCACCAGGATGCGGTCCGCCGAGCCGTCCAGGTCCGCGTCCAGCTCGGCCGGACCGAACGTGCCCAGGGCCGCCGCCAGACGCTCGATGCCCTGGTCGATGCCCCGCGCGCGCCGCTCCACCAGGCCATCGGTGTACAGCGCCAGCGTCGTGCCGTCCGTCAGCGGCAGCGTGTGGTCGTCGATCTCCTGCTCCAGCGGAATCCCGAGCATCGCGCCCGGTTCGGTGTCGAGGATCTCCACCCGTCCGTCACCGGTGCGCAGCACCGGCGGCGGATGGCCCGCGGTGGCCCAGGTGAACGTGGGATCGCCGGGGCGGAACCGGGCGATGACCGCGGTGGCGTACAGATCGGGCTGCAGATCGTCCAGGAACAGATGCAACCGGGTCAGCACCCGCCCCGGGCTGGCCCCGTCCACGGCATAGGCCCGCAGCGCGGTGCGCAACTGGCTCATCATCACCGCCGCGTGCAGCCCGTGACCGGTGACGTCGCCGACCACGGTGACCAGGCCGCCGTCCGGCTGCCGGAAGGCGTCGTACCAGTCCCCGCCGATGTTCAGCCCGTGGATGGCCGGCAGGTACCGCGCGGCCAGCGACAGCCCCGCGGTGGTGGCGGGCAGGTCGGTCAGCAGGGCCCGCTGCAGTGTCTCGGCGATGTCCCGGTTGCGCTCGAAGCGCCGCGCGTTGTCGATCGCGGTGCTCGCCCACCGGGCCAGTTCGACCAGCATCACCGCGTCGTCGGGGCTCCAGCGCTGCTCGGGCGGATACAGCGTCAGCACACCCAGTGGCGCCCGCCGGGTGGGCAGCGGCAGACACAGCAGGGGCGACGTCGGCATCAGCGCCGACGGAGGCTGGTCGTCCACGCCCGGCAGGTTGCCGGGGTGGTCGGCGGCGTACTGCGGGCGCCCGGTGCGGGCGGCGACCACGGCGGCCGCCGGATGCGGGGCCGCCCCCTTTCGCTCGTCCTGGTCGAACAGCCAGACGTCGACCTTGCTCGCGTACCGCGGCACCAGCAGCTCCGGCAGCTGCCGGACGATCTCGTCCTGGTCGAGCGAGGCGGTCAGCACCGCACTGGCGTCGGCCACGAACGTCAGCCTGCGCCGGGCGTTCTCCGCCTCCGCGCGCGCGGCACGCGAGGCGGCCGCCGCCTCGCGCAGGTCGCGCCGGGCCGCGTCCAGCTGGTCCCGCAGCGACAGCACACCCTGGTCGCTCCGGTGCATCCGCTCCCGCTGGACGGCGACCAGCTCCTGGTGCCCGGCCAGCTCGCGCAGCACCGAGGCGGTGTCCTCGTCCGCCGCGAGCAGCGCCTCCGCCAGCACCGACGCCTCACCCGGCACCCCACCGCCCTCGCAGCCGACGGGCTCGGGGCACGGCACCTCCGTCTCCCAGGCAGGCTCGACCGTCTCCCGGGCCGGCTCGCCGGTGGCGGTGCCGGCCTCGTGCTCCGGTGCCACCGTGACCCGCAGGGCCGGCTCGTCGTCGCGGGTGGTGACCCGGCAGCACACCACACAGGTGCCGCCCTCGGCCAGGCACTCCCGCAGCCGAGTGCTGAGCGCGGTGACCAGCCGTGTCCGTTCCAGGGCCGGCACACCGCTGGCGGCCGCCAGCCGCGCGACGGCGATCCGGGCACGCGCCGCGTCGGTGACGGTGGCGATCCGCAGACTGTGGGGGGTCATCGCTCCTCCGGTCCTCCCGGGGCGGGCCCGCACACCATGGTGTCGTCCCGCGCACGGCGGGCGGGGCCGCCGGACGCCCGGACGACCGTCACGGCCGCCTGCGCCGGGTCGGCCGGCGCCCCCCGGGGGAGGAGGCCGGGGCCGGCGGCCGTGCCGGGCACGGGAGGCGGCCTGCCGCTCCGCCGCAGTACGGCACAGGCGGTCGCCCGACGGGGCGCGACCCGTATGTCGTGCTCCCGCACGGCATCGCGTGTCGCGGTGTGCAGCACCCGAGGCATCGGGCCTCCTTCCGCTGCGCGCACGACGCCGTTCGCGACCCCGTGCCCGAGCTGGGATCCTTCGACGGTACCCCGTCCACCGAACAGGTGCCGACCGCACCCGCATCGCCGTGCGCCGCGACCCGCGTACGCCTTCGCCGCAAGGGGTACCCCCGCCCGGTGCCCTGAGTCCGCGCGACCGGGCCCGCGGACCGCCGTGGCGGCTCCAGACCGCCGCCGGACCGGACCCCGCGGTGCCCGGTCCCCCGGCTCGCCGGTGTCCTGCCCGTCCCGGGGTGGGTCTGTGGCTCCGAGGAGGTGCCGGCGTCCCGGCAGCCCTCCACCGTGATCAGGGCGGCCTTGTCCCGGGGCAGAGCGACCTCCACGGACAGCGGGTTCCGGGCAAGGGGCACAGGTACCTCCGACGCGTGCTGTGCGGGGCTGCCCGTCCACCCCCTGGGCTGCCCGTCCACCCCCGGGCCGCACGCTCCTGCGCAGCCGTGTCCCCGGCCGCCGGCCCCGGGACCGGTCGGCTCACCAGGGCAGGAACACGTGGATGTCCTTGCCGTGCTCGTTCACCACGACGCTGACCTGGTCGGACAGGGTGTGGATGAGATGCCAGCCGATCCCGCCGCCCCCGCTGCTGGGCCGGAACGGGCGCGGCGCCGGCGGCGTCCTGCTGGTGTCGCTGAGGGTCACATGCACCCCGTCGAACGTCCGGCGCAACCGCAGCACGAACGGACCCGGCGCGTACTGCACGGCGTTCGCGGCCAGTTCGGTGACCACCAGCAGGATGTCGTCCCAATGCTCGGGCGTCGCCGGCAGGCAGCGCCGCGCGAGGTCGTCCAGGAACTCCTCCGTGACCAGACGTGCACCCGTCACATGGTGCAGCTCGCCCGCGAAGTGCTCGGTGCGACTGGGAATGCCCTCGGTAGCCAGTGTGTCGTCCCCATGCGGCTCGCGTGCCATGGTGCCTTCCCGGCCCGGCGGGAGTCGGGCGGGGCGTCCTCTCGTCCGCCCTCCGTACCCCTGATGAGTTCCCGAGGCCGGGCAGCCTACGCTTCGCCCGTCCGCGCCCCGGTCCCGTCGCCGCACCGGGGCCGGAACCCGGCGCACACGGGGGACGGCGGCACAGTCCGTACTCTGAGGCGGGCCGTTCGGGGAACACGGCAGTCATGAGTTACGTCAATCCGGATCCCGAACCCGATCGGACCCCCGGCCTGGAACCCGGGGGCGGGGTGCCGCCCGGCGAGACACCGCCGGGGGAGAGCAGCATGCCCGAGGCCGGGCCCCGCGAGCCCGAGGCCACGGCCCGGGGCTGGGCCCGGGCCCCTTTGATCATCATTCTCGTTCTGGTGCTCGTGGTCGCCGCCGGGTTCCTCGCCTACGCCCTCGGCCTGATCCTGTGACCGGTCGCTCACCCCTGGGTGTGCCGCACACAGGCGGTGACGACGTCCCGCAGGCTTCCCCGTTGCTCCAGCAACGCCCGCTGCACCTGGGCGCCGGTTCCCCGCCGCCGCAGCTCCGCGAGCGCCTCCAGGACGGGCTGCAGATCGCCGGTGGCGCTCAGTGCCTCGGCGATGTGCTCGATCAGCTCCCGCACCACCACCTCGGCGGGCACCGGCCGCATGCTCACCGGGTGGAGCAGCTGACCCTCCGGACCGGTCCGGGCGGCCCGCCAGGTGGCCAGCCGCAGCATGCTCACGCTGTGGTTCACCGGCTCCACACCCGCCCGCCACTCCCTCGCCGCGGTCTCCACCAGGCCCCGGGCCAGGGTCGCCAGCAGCTGGGCGGTCTCCGCGTGCAGGCACACATCGGCGACCCGTATCTCCACCGTCGGATACCGCTCCGACAGCCGGGCGTCGAAGTACGCCATCTTCGCGTCGAGGATCACCCCGGTGGCGACCATGTCCGCCACCCGCCGGTGATAGCGCTCCGCCGAGCCGAACAGCTCGGTCGGGCCGGCCGAAGGCCAGCGGTCCCACACCTGGCTGCGGTAGCTGAAGTAGCCGGTGTCGTCGCCCTGCCAGAACGGGGAGTTGGCACTGATCGCCAGCAGCACCGGCAGCCAGGGCCGGATGCGGTCCACGACCGCGGTGCCCTCCTCGTCGGACTCCACCGACACATGGACGTGGCAGCCGCACACCAGCTCCTCCCGGGTGGAGATGCCGTACTGCTCGGCCAGCCACTGATAGCGGTGGTTGACGTTGACCGTGGGGCTGACCGGCAGCGGTGAGGTGGCCAGCGCCGCCACCGTGCAGCCGCTCTCCTCGGCGAGCCGGGCCGCCTCCTTGCGGCAGCGGACGATCTCCGCGCCCAGCTCGTTCATGTCCGTCTGGGGATGCGTGGCGAATTCCAGCATCTGCCCGAACAGCTCTTTCTCGAACAGGCCCCGGTGCGCGTCGTCCGCCTCGGCGAGCGCCAGTACCGCCGCCGACTGCGCCTGGGGCTCACCGGTGTCCGGGTCGACCAGGAGAAGCTCCTCCTCCACACCGACGGTCCGCACCTTCGTCGCCCTTTCCGTCTCCGCGCCGTGACACCGGCCGGGCAGCCGGGTCGTACGACCAGGCTGCCCGCAGACGGACGCCGGACACCTCGGCATGTTCCGGGTGTGTCCGTTTTCGGCCCTGCCCTAAGAAGCTCAGACAGGGGCCGGCATCAGCCAGACGGTCGCCAGAGGCGGCAGCGTGAGACGGACCTGCCCGTCCTCGACTTTGACCGGATCCGTGTTGCCGACGCCGCTGCCGCCGTAGCGCCCGTCGTCGGTGTTGAGCACCTCGTGCCAGACGGTGACGTCGTGAGGCACGTGCAACCGGTAGTCGTGACGGACGACGGGGGAGAAGTTCGACACGGCCAGCAGCGGGGCGCCCTGGGCGTCGTGGCGCAGGAAGGCGAACACGTTGTCGTCGGCGGCGTCCACGGCCACCCACCGGAAGCCCTCCGGGCGCGTGTCCCACCGCCACAGCGCCGGCGTGGCCCGGTACACCCGGTTCAGGTCCCGCACCAGATCCCGCACGCCCCGGTGGTCGCCGGCCGCGCACCAGCCCTCGTCCAGCAGCCACCACTGAGGACCGTGCTCCTCGGAGAACTCCCCGCCCTGCGCGAACTCCTGCCCCATGAACAGCAGCTGCTTGCCCGGGTGGGCCCACATGAAGCCCAGGTACGCCCGCAGGTCGGCGCGCCGCTGCCACCAGTCGCCGGGCATCTTCGACACCAGGGCCTGCTTGCCGTGCACCACCTCGTCGTGCGAGATCGGCAGCACATAGTTCTCGCTGTAGGCGTACACCATCGCGAAGGTCATCTCGTGATGGTGGTACTTGCGGTGGACCGGATCCTTGCTCATGTACTGCAGCGAGTCGTGCATCCAGCCCATGTTCCACTTCAGCCCGAAGCCCAGCCCGCCCCAGTCGGTCGGCGCGGTCACCCCGCTCCAGGCGGTGGACTCCTCGGCGATGGTCACCACCCCGGGGGCCCGGCGGTAGACGGTGGCGTTCATCTCCTGCAGGAACGCCACCGCGGCCAGATCCTCCCGCCCGCCGTACACGTTCGGCGTCCACTGGCCCGGCTCGCGGGAGTAGTCCAGGTAGAGCATGGAGGCCACCGCGTCCACGCGCAGCCCGTCGATGTGGAACTCCTCGCACCAGTACACGGCGTTGGCGACCAGGAAGTTGCGGACCTCGGTGCGGGCGTAGTCGAACTCGTACGTCCCCCAGTCCGGGTGTTCGGCGCGCCGGGCGTCACCGGGCTCGTACAGCGGGTCCCCGTCGAAGCGGGCCAGCGCCCAGTCGTCCTTGGGGAAGTGTGCCGGCACCCAGTCCATGATCACGCCGATGCCGGCCTGGTGGCAGCGGTCCACGAAGTAACGGAAGTCGTCGGGTGTGCCCAGGCGTGCGGTGGGTGCGTAGTAGGAGGTGACCTGGTAGCCCCAGGAACCGCCGAAGGGATGCTCGGCGACCGGCATCAGCTCCACGTGCGTGAAGCCGAGATCCTTCACGTAGGCGGGCAGCTGCTCGGCCAGCTCGCGGTAGCCCAGCCCCTTGCGCCAGGACGGCAGATGCACCTCGTACACCGAGAACGGCGCCTCGTGCACAGGGGTGTCGCCGCGGTGCGCCATCCACTCCGCGTCGTGCCACTCGTAGTGCGAGGCGGTCACCACGGACGCCGTGGCCGGTGGCACCTCGGTGCGCCGGGCCATCGGGTCGGCCTTCAGGAAGCGGTGCCCGTACCGGGAGGTGATCTCGAACTTGTACCGGGTGCCCTCGCCGATGCCCGGCAGGAACAGCTCCCACACCCCGCTCGCGCCCAGCGACCGCATCGGGAACGCGGTGCCGTCCCAGTGGCAGAAGTCCCCGGCGACCCGCACCCCGCGGGCGTTGGGCGCCCACACCGTGAACCGGGTGCCCGCCACCCCCTGATGCACCATCGGCTCGGCGCCCAGCGCCTTCCACAGCTGCTCGTGCCGGCCCTCCCGGATCAGATGCAGATCGAAATCGCCGAGCGCCGGCAGGAACCGGTAGGGGTCGTGGACCTCGTACTCGTCCGGCCCGTAGGCCACCACCAGCGTGTACGCGGGGATCTCCGGCAGCGGCAACAGCACCGAGAACAGGCCGCCGCCCTCGGAGACCATCGGGATCCGCTCGCCGCCGACCACCACGCTCACCGCGTCGGCGAACGGGCGCAGCGCCCGCACGGCGATCCCGCCGGGCACCGGATGGGCGCCCAGCAGTGCGTGCGGGTCGTGGTGGGAACCGCCGAGCAGACGCTCACGGTCGGAGTCGTCCAGGGGCGGTGCCGGCCGGGTGACCGCCGCCGCGGGCGGGACGGGTCCGGACGGCTCGGGAAGTGACGTGTCGCGCAGTGCCACCGGTTCAGCCTCCTCTCACGGCGAGACGTTCGATCGCCGCCATCGGTACGGCGAGCCAGTCGGGCCGGTGCCGGGCCTCGTACAGCACCTCGTACACGGCACGGTCCGTCTCGTAGGCCCGCAACAGGGCGTGTTTCTTGCGGGGGTCCCAGCCGGCCCGGGAGGCGTATCCGGCGCAGTACGCCTCCCGGCAGCGGCGCGCCCACTCCGGGCGCCAGGGGCGGCGCTGCCGGGCGGCGTAGTCGAAGGAGCGCAGCATGCCCGCCACGTCCCGCACCGGGGACTCGGCCAGGCGCCGCTCGGCGAGCGGACGGGACGGCTCGCCCTCGAAGTCGATCACGAACCACTCGCGCCCGGCCCGCAGCACCTGACCCAGGTGCAGATCGCCGTGGATGCGCTGGGCCGGCGGGCCGGCGTCGCAGCTGAGCAGCGCGGCGAACGCGGTGCGCAGCCGGGCGGCGTACGGGCGCAGCGCCGCCACGCTCTGGGCGGCCGCCTCCAGCCGCTCGGTCATCGCCGCCGCCGTCCGCGCGGTCTGCCGGTGCCCGCCCGTGGGGAAGGCGTCGGCCAGCGCCAGATGCACCTCCGCCGTGGCCTGCCCCAGCTGGTGCGCCTGGGCGGTGAAGTCGTCCCCGGCGGCCAGCGCCCGCAGCGCCAGCGTCCAGCCGTCGGCCGCGTCCGGCAGGAACGGCTGCAGCACGCCGAGCGTCGCCTCCTCCGGTTCGGCGGTGCGCAGCCAGGCCACGGGCGCGGGCACCCGGCTGCAACCCTGCCGGGCCAGCGCCCAGGGCACCTCCAGGTCCGGGTTGACGCCCGGCTGGATCCGGCGGAACACCTTCAGGATGAACGCGTCGCCGTAGACGATCGAGGAGTTGGACTGCTCGGCGTCCAGCAGCCGCGGTGCCAGACCGCCCGGGATCGGCACGGACGGGTCGGCCTCGAACCGCAGCGGGCCCACCGCTCCCGGGGTGCGCAGCCTCTCCAGCAGCAGCTGCGCCGACCGTGGATCGCACAGCGCGTCGTAGACCGCCAGGCCCGCCAGCGGGCCCTCCTCGGGCCGGCCGATGAACGCCCGGTGCAGCCGCGGCACCGGCTCGCGTCGCACCCCCAGCAGCAGCTGGTAGCAGTCCGAGGTCGGCGGCGCGAAGGTGCCGGACGGCGCGGGGACGCCGCCGTGATGACCGGCGACGCCCGCGTGGTCGGCGTGGACCAGCAGATGCAGGCAGCCCGGGAACAGCTCGGTCATCGACAGCAGCCGCAGATCGGTGACGGGCCGGTCCTTGCCGGCGAACCACCGCTGCCGGGGCAGCCACTCGCGCAGCAGCGTCCCGAGCGAGGCCAGGGGCCCGGCCGGGTGCAGGGTGCCCGGCTGGAGGGATGCGGTCTTCGGCATGGTCACGCCTCCTTTCGTCGGCCGCAGGGTGGTCAGACGCGCCGGCCGGCCCGGGATGCGACTTCGGTGAGCCGGAACCAGTAGAAGCCGTGTCCCGCCAGCGTCAGCAGATAGGGGAGTTCACCGATGGCGGGGAAGCGGACCCCGCCGATCAGCTCGACCGGGTGGCGGCCGGCGTAGGCGCTCAGGTCCAGCTCGGTGGGCTGGGCGAAGCGGGAGAAGTTGTTCACGCACAGGACGAGGTCGTCCTTGTACTCCCGCAGGAACGCGATCACGGCCGGGTTGGAGGAGGGGAGTTCGGTGAAGGAGCCGAGGCCGAAGGCGGGGTTCTGTTTGCGGATCTCGATCATGCGGCGGGTCCAGTGCAGCAGCGAGGAGGGGGAGGACATCGCTGCTTCGACGTTGGTGACCTGGTAGCCGTAGACCGGGTCCATGATCACGGGGAGGTAGAGGCGGCCGGGGTCGCAGGAGGAGAAGCCGGCGTTGCGGTCGGGGGTCCACTGCATGGGGGTGCGTACGGCGTCGCGGTCGCCGAGCCAGATGTTGTCGCCCATGCCGATCTCGTCGCCGTAGTAGAGGATCGGGGATCCGGGCAGGGAGAGCAGCAGGGCGGTGAAGAGTTCGATCTGGTTGCGGTCGTTGTCGAGGAGGGGGGCGAGGCGGCGGCGGATGCCGATGTTGGCGCGCATGCGGGGGTCCTTGGCGTATTCGGCCCACATGTAGTCGCGCTCTTCGTCGGTGACCATCTCCAGGGTGAGTTCGTCGTGGTTGCGCAGGAAGATGCCCCACTGGCAGCCGGAGGGGATGGCGGGGGTCTTGGCGAGGATCTCGGAGACGGGGTAGCGGGACTCGCGGCGGACGGCCATGAAGATGCGGGGCATGACGGGGAAGTGGAAGGCCATGTGGCATTCGTCGCCGCCCTTGTCGTAGTCGCCGAAGTAGTCGACCACGTCCTCGGGCCACTGGTTGGCCTCCGCCAGCAGCACCGTGTCCGGGAACATCGTGTCGATCTCGCGCCGCACCCGCTTGAGGAACCGATGGGTGGCGGGCAGGTTCTCGCAGGTGGTGCCCTCCTGGGCGTACAGATAGGGCACAGCGTCCAGGCGGAAGCCGTCGATGCCGAGGTCCAGCCAGAACCGCAGGGCGGCCAGGATCTCCTCCTGGACGGCCGGGTTCTCGTAGTTCAGGTCCGGCTGGTGCGAGAAGAACCGGTGGAAGTAGTACTGGCCCCGCACCGGGTCGAAGGTCCAGTTCGACACCTCGGTGTCGACGAAGATGATGCGCGCGTCCGGATAGCCCTTGTCGTCGTCGGCCCACATGTAGTAGTCGCCGTAGGGGCCGTCGGGGTTCCTGCGGGACTCCTGGAACCACGGGTGCTGGTCGCTGGTGTGGTTCATGACGAAGTCGATGATGACGCGCATGCCCCGCTGGTGGGCGGCGTCGACGAACTCCACGAAGTCGGCGAGGTCGCCGAACTCGGGCAGCACCGAGGTGTAGTCCGACACGTCGTAACCGCCGTCGCGCAGCGGGGACTTGAAGAAGGGCGGCAGCCACAGGCAGTCCACGCCCAGCCATTGCAGATAGTCGAGTTTGGCGGTCAGGCCCTTCAGGTCGCCGATGCCGTCGCCGTTGCTGTCCTGGAAGGAGCGGACCAGCACCTCGTAGAAGACGGCACGTTTGAACCACTCCGGGTCCCGGTCCTTGGCGGGAGCGTCCTCGAAGATGTCCGGAACCGGCTCGTTGACTGTCATGACGCGGGGGGCCCTCCGTTCTGCGGCGCGGTGGACGATCGCTGGACATGGAGCACGTGCGCGGGCCGCCGGCCCGGCTCCAGCCGCACGTAGTTCGCCCCGCCCCAGTGGTAGGTCTCACCCGTCAGTTCGTCGCGGACGGACACCGACGCGTGCGGGTCCAGGCCCAGGTGTGGCATGTCCAGCGAGACCGTGGCCTCCTGGGTGTGGTGGGGGTCGAGGTTCGCCACGACGACGACGGTGTCCTCGCCGGTGGTCTTGCTGTAGGCGATGACGGCGTCGTTGTCGGCGTGGTGGAAGTGCAGGTTCCGCAGGTGGTGCAGGGCGGGGTGCCGGCGGCGGATGGCGTTGAGTTTGGTGATCAGGGGGGCGATGGTGCGGCCCTCGCGGGCGGCGGCGTCCCAGTCGCGGGGTTTGAGCTGGTACTTCTCCGAGTCGAGGTATTCCTCGCTGCCCTCGTGCAGGGGGGTGTTCTCGCACAGTTCGTAGCCGCTGTAGATGCCCCAGGCGGGGGAGAGGGTGGCGGCGAGGACGGCGCGGACCTCGAAGGCGGGGCGGCCGCCGTGCTGGAGGTAGGCGTGGAGGATGTCGGGGGTGTTGACGAAGAGGTTGGGGCGCATGTAGGCGGCGGCCTCGCCGGTGAGTTCGGTGAGGTACTCGGTCAGCTCCTGCTTGGTGTTGCGCCAGGTGAAGTAGGTGTAGGACTGCTGGAAGCCGATCTGGGCGAGGGTGTGCATCATGGCGGGCCGGGTGAAGGCCTCGGCCAGGAAGATCACGTCGGGGTCGGTGGTGTTGATCTCGCCCAGGACGCGTTCCCAGAACACGACGGGTTTGGTGTGCGGGTTGTCGACGCGGAAGATCCGCACGCCGTGGGCCATCCAGTGGCGCAGGATGCGGACGGTCTCGGCGACCAGGCCGTCCATGTCGGTGTCGAAGGCGAGGGGGTAGATGTCCTGGTACTTCTTCGGCGGGTTCTCGGCGTGGGCGATGGAGCCGTCGGGGCGGTGGTGGAACCACTCGGGGTGTTTGTGGACCCAGGGGTGGTCGGGGGAGCACTGCAGGGCGAGGTCGAGGGCGATCTCCAGGCCGAGGGCGCGGGCCTGGGACACGAAGGCGTCGAAGTCGTCCAGGGTGCCCAGTTGTGGGTGGATCGCGTCGTGGCCGCCTTCGGGAGAGCCGATGGCCCAGGGCACGCCGACGTCGTCGGGGCCGGCGGTGAGGGTGTTGTTCTTCCCTTTGCGGTGGGTGGTGCCGATGGGGTGGACGGGGGGCAGGTAGACGACGTCGAAGCCCATGTCGGCGATGGGTTTCAGGCGGCGGGCGGCGGTGCGGAAGGTGCCGTGGGGCCGGTCGGGGGTGCCCTCGGAGCGGGGGAAGAATTCGTACCAGGCGCCGTACAGGGCGCGTTCGCGTTCCACCAGCAGCGGCAGCGGCTCGGAGGCGGTGACCAGCTCCCGCAGTGGATACCGGGCCAGGACCGCGTCCACCTCCGGCGTCAGCGCCGCCGCCAGACGGGTCATCACGGGCAGCGCATCGTCCAGCATCACCCGGACGGCCGACCGCAGCACCTCGCGTCCCGCCCTGTCGGGCACGCCGTCCGCGGCCCGGGTGTACAGCTCGGCACCTTCCTCCAGCATCAGGCCGGCGTCGATCCCGGCCGGGATCTTGATGCGGGCGGCGTGCCGCCAGGTGGTGACCGGGTCGCTCCAGGCCTCCACGTGGTAGGTCCACCGGCCCGGTCGGTCGGGGGTGACGGTCGCGCCCCAGCGGTCGGTGCCGGGGGTCAGCTCCCGCATCGGTGTCCACGGGCCGGGCCGGCCCTCCGGGTCGGTGAGCACCACGTTCGCGGCGACCGCGGCGTGCCCCTCCCCGAACACGGTGGCGGTGACCTGGAACGACTCCCCGGTCACCGCCTTCGCCGGATGTCTGCCGCCCGCCACGGCCGGGCGCACGTCCCGCACCGGAATGCGGCCGACGACCGGGACCGGACTCGGGGTCGCACCCACGGATGTCACCTCCACTGTGGCCGGGGCCGGGCACACGCCCGGCCGGGTTCCGTGGCCGGGCCGGGGACCCGGGTCTTGCCGGGACACCCCGGCCCGGCCGGAGTAGCTCGTGTCCTGCTCGTTCCGTCCTGCCGTGCCCGGACCCGCCCGCACGTGTGTCCTGCGCGGCGGCCCCGGGGCCTCACGCCCCGGCGGGAGACCGCCGGTCCCCGGCCGCGCGGCGCTCCCGCGGAGGGGCACCGCCGGAGGGCGGCCGCTCGCTCTGCTCCCGCAGCCGGGTGACGAGGCCGGTGCGCAGATACCGTTCGGCGGCGTCCGCGGCCTGCCGTGCGCAGCGCTCGCCCATCAGCACGCACAGCGTGTAGCCCGCGTCCTCGAAGGTGGCCCGCGCCCGGCCGTCGTCGGGATGCGCGAGCATGGCGCGTTCCCACGACCGGTAACGCCGCAGGTGCCGTGCGACTTCGGCTTTGGCGGGTAGCAGCATGGCGCCGTTCACCTTTCGAGAGCGCTCGATGGGCACGTTTCCCCGACGGTCGGGACGGCGGCCGCGGGCACGACGGGGCGCGGTCGCCGTTCACGGCGCTCGAGACTTTCACTCATGGTGCCTGGTCGAGCACCCAGCGTCCTGTTGGATCTTCCGTGAGATCACCCGACTGTCCGCACCTCTCCCGCCGCCGCTCGGGTTGCACGAATGGCGTAGCGCCCGCACTGTGGATCTGACTCAGAGGCAACACATGCTCACGCTCCGCGCTCGGGGGCGGGGCTCGGTGAGAGCCTCGAGGAGCGCGGGTGACGCCGGTGAGGAGCCACGACGATGAAGACCGCAGTGCCCTGTTACTACCACCTCGACGTGGACGTCAGCCCGGAACGGGTCGGACAGGTCAGGCGCATCCTGGCCGCACACCTGAGGTTCTGGGATCTGGAGGACCTCGTCGACCCCGTGTGCGGCGGCGCCGAGCTGCTGCTGCGGGCGATCGACGAGCACGCCCGGGACAAGCACACCTCCGTCGAGATGTGGTGGACCGGCCAGCACCTCATCACCGCCGTCGCGGAGAACGACCGGGACCTGCGTCCCCATCAGGACCTGCGCGGCTGCCTGGCCCGCATCGCGGCGACCAGCGACGGCTGGGGGTGCTGTGCCTCCGCGACCGGCAGCAAGATCATCTGGTTCTCGCAGCGGGCCCGCGCCGGTGTGCGTGTCCCGCTGGTCGCCAAGGCTCCCGAGCCGGCCCTGAGCGAGGGCCTGCAGACACCCCGGGAGCTGCCGGTCACCGTACTGGCCTCACCCGCCGGCGCACCGCGTGACCTGCTGGAGCAGTCCCGGTGACCGGGCGCCCGCGCCGCCGAGGGGTACCCGCCGTCTGGAGCGGGTACCCCTACCCGCTGGGTGCCCACCCCGACGCGGGCGGCACCAACTTCGCGCTGTTCAGCGAGGTCGCCGAGCGCGTCGACCTGGTGCTGGTCGACGACGACGGCACCCACCGCACCGTTCCCCTGACCGAGGTCGACGGCTTCGTCTGGCACGGCTATCTGCCCGGCGTCGGGCCCGGGCAGCGCTACGGCTACCGGGTGCACGGCCCCTGGGACCCGGCCGCCGGCCACCGCTGCAACCCGAACAAACTGCTCCTGGATCCCTACGCGCGGGCGGTGGACGGGCAGTGCGACAACCACCGCTCGCTGTACGAACGCACCCCGGGCGGCCCCGACCCGGCCGACAGCGCCGGGCACACCATGCTCGGCGTGGTCACCGACCCGTCGTACGACTGGGGCGACGACGCCCCGCCGCACCGGGCGTACTCCGACTCCGTGATCTACGAGGCCCATGTGCGCGGCCTGACCCGCACCCACCCCGAGGTGCCGCCCGAGCTGCGCGGCACGTATGCGGGGCTGGCACACCCGGCGGTGATCGAGCACCTGACCTCGCTGGGTGTCACCGCGGTGGAGCTGATGCCGGTGCACCAGTTCGTGCACGACGGTGTGCTGCAGAGCCGGGGCCTGTCCAACTACTGGGGCTACAACACCATCGGCTTCTTCGCCCCGCACAACGGCTACGCCGCCCACGGCACCCGCGGCGAGCAGGTCACCGAGTTCAAGGCGATGGTCAAGGCGCTGCACGCGGCCGGGCTCGAAGTGATCCTCGACGTGGTCTACAACCACACCGCCGAGGGAAACGAGAAGGGCCCCACCCTGTCCTTCCGGGGCATCGACAACGCCTCGTACTACCGGCTGGTGGACGGCGACTGGGCGCACTACTACGACACCACCGGCACCGGCAACAGCCTGCTGATGCGCCACCCCTACGTGCTGCAGCTGATCATGGACTCGCTGCGGTACTGGGTGACCGAGATGCACGTCGACGGCTTCCGCTTCGACCTGGCCGCCACCCTGGCCCGGCAGTTCCACGAGGTCGACCGGCTCTCGGCGTTCTTCGACCTGATCCAGCAGGACCCGGTGATCAGCCGGGTCAAGCTGATCGCCGAGCCCTGGGACGTCGGCGAGGGCGGCTACCAGGTCGGCAACTTCCCGCCGTTGTGGTCGGAGTGGAACGGCAAGTACCGGGACGCCGTACGGGACTTCTGGCGGGGCGAGAAGCACACGCTCGGCGAGTTCGCCTCCCGGCTGACCGGCTCCGCCGACCTGTACGCGCACCACCGGCGCCGGCCGCGCGCCAGCGTCAACTTCGTCACCGCGCACGACGGCTTCACCCTGCGGGACCTGGTGTCGTACAACGACAAGCACAACGAGGCCAACGGCGAGGGCAACCGGGACGGCGAGAACGTCAACCGGTCCTGGAACTGCGGCGTCGAGGGAGACACCGACGACCCGGCCGTGCTCGCCCTGCGCGCCCGCCAGCAGCGCAACTTCCTCGCCACCCTGCTGCTCTCCCAGGGCATCCCGATGCTCTGCCACGGCGACGAACTGGGCCGCACCCAGCGGGGCAACAACAACGCCTACTGCCAGGACAACGAGATCTCCTGGGTGGACTGGAACCTCACCGAGGAGCAGCGGGAGCTGACCGCGTTCACCCGGTACGTCATCGGGCTGCGCGCCGCCCACCCCGTGCTGCGGCGCCGCCGCTTCTTCCAGGGCGAGACGGCCACCCGCGACGACCAGCCGCTGCCCGACCTGGTGTGGCTGCGGCCGGACGGCCGGGAGATGACCGAGGCGGACTGGCAGCGCTCGGACGCGCACTCGGTCGCGGTCTTCCTCAACGGCGACGCGATCGCCGAACCCGACCGGCAGGGCCGCCGCGTGGTGGACGACTCGTTCCTGCTGCTGCTCAACGGCTACTGGGAACCGGTCGACTTCCGCCTGCCCGGCCCGCTGTACGGCGAGCGGTGGACCACCCTCATCGACACGGCCGAGGACCAGGGACTCGTGGACGAGGCCGAGCACAAGCACTCCGCCGTCCTGCGCCTGGAGTCCCGCAGCCTGGTCGTGCTCTCCCGCCCGCCCCGCACGCGCCGCTGAGCCCGGCCCCGTGGGCCCGCCGCACGCGGGCCGGGGCCGGGGGCGGGACCGCTCAGACCTCGCGCCGGGACGTCACCGTGAACTGGGCGCCGTCGGCGTCCCGCAGCACGGCCTCCTCGGCGTCCTCGCGCAGCACGCTGCCGCCGTGCTGCTCCGCCGCCCGCGCGCAGGCGGCCACGTCGGCGACCCGGAAGTGGATCTGCCAGTGCGGCCGGATCGTCGGATCGGGCGCCGACTCCAGCGCCCCGGACTCGATGCGGGCCACGATCTGCCCGTGGCTGCGCAGCACCACCTCGTCGCCCTCGTAGCGGACCTCGACGCAGCCGGGCCGCTCCCGGGCCCAGTCCAGCACCTCGCCGTAGAAGATCGCGGCGTCGAAGGCGTCACGGGTGTGCAGCCGGATGAAGGCCGGCGAGGCCTTGCGCCAGGTCTCCCAGTCGGTGAACAGCTCGCCCTCCCAGACGCCGAAGGTGGCACCGTCCCGGTCGGCCAGCAGCGCGGCCCGCCCGGGCGGCAGGGAGATCGGACCCACCGCCGCGGTGCCGCCGCGTTCCTGCACCCGGGCGACGGCGTCGTCGGCGCTGGGCACCGCGAAGTACGGCGTCCAGGCGACCGCCATCTGCCACATCGAGGCCACCGCCGCGATCCCGGCGATGGGAGCACCGTCCACCAGGGCGATCCGGAAGCGGTCGCCGAGCCGGGCCCTGCGCCACTGCCAGCCCAGCACCGCCTGGTAGAAGTCCTGCGTGGCCTGCAGATCGCGACTGGTCAGGCTGACCCAGCAGGGGGCGCCGCACACCGCATGGGTGGACACCACGCCGGTGCCGCGGCGGGAGGGTTTCGTGTCGTGGTTCATCACACGTCCTGGTCTCGTCCACCGGTGGCCACCGGTACCAGTGTCCGGCCTCACCCCTGCGGCCGCCTGCCGAGTACCCTCCGGATGCCGCCGTCACGTCACCGTCCGGCTCAGCGTGTCTCGGCGAGCAGCTCCTCGCGCAGCTGGGCGAAGCAGCCGCTGAGCAGGCGGGAGACGTGCATCTGCGAGATGCCGAGCTGCTGGGCGATCCGGCTCTGCGTCATCCCCCGGAAGAAGCGCAGGTACAGGATGGTGCGTTCACGTTCCGGCAGAGCCTCGAGGCAGGGCCGCACCGCCACCCGGTCGACCACCAGGTCGTACCGCGGGTCGGCCTCGCCCAGCCCGTCACCGAGCGCGTAGCCGTCGGTGCCGGGGACCTCCGCCTCCAGTGACAGCGCGGCGAAGCAGTCCAGGGCCTCCATGCCGGTGCGCACGTCGCTCTCGCTCAGACGGGTGTATGCGGCGATCTCCGCGACCGTCGGCACGCGGCCCGGCGTCGTCTGTGCCAGCTCCTTGGCCGCCCGCCGCACCCGGTTGCGCAGATCCTGCACCCGGCGCGGCACGTGCAGGGTCCACATGTGGTCGCGGAAGTGCCGTTTGATCTCCCCGGTGACGGTGGGCACCGCGTAGGCCTCGAAGGCGTAGCCGCGCCGGGGATCGTAGTGGTCGACGGCCTTGACCAGGCCGAGCGCCGCCACCTGGTACAGGTCCTCCAGGGCTTCGCCGCGCCCCCGGAAACGGACGGCGATCCGTTCGGCCATCGGCAGCCACACCCGGACCAGCTCGTCGCGCAGTGCCTTGCGCTCGGGCCCGTCGGGCAGGCGTGCCAGGCGCTCGAACGCCGCCGCGGTATCCGGGGCGTCGTCGTGCGGGTGGGTCCTCGTTCTGCCGGTGGTACGCATACGCTGCGCCTCCCTCAGCAGGTGCTGGATGGACGGACACCATGGGAGGCGCGCGGCTCGGACCTTCCGGCAGAGGCATCGGGGCCCGGCGCGCCGGCTCCCACGGACGTGCCTCCTGTCCGAAGCACTGAAGAGCGCATTCCCGAACCGGGCATTTTCGAAACAATCGGGTCGAATCGGTCACGAAGTGCGACCGGGTGGTTCTCTTCTGTCGGTCGGGTGGAAAGGGAAGGTGTACCGGTACGCGGCGCGGGTGTGCCCGCTGTTTCCGCGCCGGCCGTCCGTGCGGGCCGAAGGGGGGCACCGACGGATCTTGACCGTCTCTTTGACCGCCGCCCATGGTCGTTACCTCTGCTACAGAGGTAACCTGCCGCGCATGGAACCCCCGTCGTACGCCGAGGAACTGGCCGACACGCTCAGCGCCCTGCAGCGCTCGCTCCGCCGCCGACTGCGCGCCGGATCGAGCGGCACCCACGCGCGCGGCGCCGAGATCGAGCTGCTGCGCCTGGTCGAGTCCCGGCCCGGCATCGGCATCTCGGAGGCGGCCAAGGAACTGCACCTGGCCGGCAACTCCGTGTCCACCCTGGTCAACCAGCTGGTCAAGGACGGGCAGCTGATCCGCCGGACGGACCCCGCCGACCGGCGGGCCGCACGCCTGAGCCTGACGGAGGCGGCCGGGGCACGGCTGAAGAACTGGCGCGAACGCCGCGCCGCGCTGGTCCGCCGCCAGGTCGAACGGCTCGACACCGCGGACCAGGAGGCGCTGCGCGCGGCGATCCCCGCACTGCGCCGGCTGGCCGAGAACCTGCGCGAGGAGACCGACCGCTCATGACCTGCGACCCCACGGACCGGCCGACCGAACCCGACGCCGTCACCTGCACCGGACTCGTCCACACCTTCGGCGACACCCGCGCCGTCGACGGCCTGGATCTGTCCGTGCGGCAGGGGGAGGTGTTCGGGCTGCTCGGACCGAACGGCGCCGGCAAGACCACCGCGATCCGCTGCATCACCACGCTCCTTCCGGTCCCTGCCGGTCAGATCCGCGTCTTCGGACACGACCCGGCCGTGGACCGCATGGCCGTCCGCCGCCTGCTCGGCTACGTGCCCCAGCAGCTGTCCGCCGACGCGAGCCTCACCGGCCGGGAGAACGTCATCCTGTTCGCCCGCGTCTTCGACGTCCCGCGCCGTGAGCGGGCCGAGCGTGTCGCCCAGGCGCTGGCCGCCGTGAACCTCACCGACGCCGCCGACCGCCTGGTCAAGACCTACTCCGGCGGCATGGTCCGCCGTCTGGAACTGGCCCAGGCCCTGGTCAGCGCACCCCGCCTGCTGATCCTCGACGAGCCGACGATCGGCCTGGACCCCATCGCCCGCACCGGCGTGTGGGAGCACATCGACGCCGTACGCGCCGTCACCGGCATGACCGTCCTGGTCACCACCCACTACATGGACGAGGCCGATCAGTACTGCGACCGGGTCGCCCTGATGCACCGCGGCCGGATCCGCGCCCTGGGCACCCCGGCCGAGCTGCGCCGGGGCCTTGCCGAGCGGCGCCGCGCCCGGGGCGAGACCGCCGACGGCGATCCGACGCTGGAGGACGTGTTCCGTGACGTGGCCGGCAGCGGCCTCGACGACACCTCAGGAGACTTCCGCGATGTCCGAAGCACCCGCCGCACCGCCCAGCGCCTCGGCTGACCGTGCCGCCGCGGACGGCGGCATCGGTCTGCTGGTGCGCCCGCCCGCGCCCCGCCCGGGCTGGCGGCTGCTGCCCGCCCGCATCGGCGCCATGTGCGCGGTGGAGCTGCAGAAACTGCGCCACGACCGCACCGAGCTGTACACCCGCGCCGTCCAGCCCGCGCTGTGGCTGCTGATCTTCGGTCAGACCTTCACCCGGATCCGGGCGATCCCCACCGGCGGCATCCCGTACCTGGACTTCATGGCGCCCGGCATCATCGCCCAGTCCGCGATGTTCATCGCCATCTTCTACGGCATCCAGATCATCTGGGAACGCGACGCGGGCGTGCTCAACAAGCTGCTGGTCACCCCGACCCCGCGCTCGGCCCTGGTCACCGGCAAGGCGTTCGCGGCCGGGGTGAAGTCGCTGGTCCAGGCGATCGTCGTGATCGTCATCGCCGCGCTGCTCGGGGTCGCGCTCACCTGGAACCCGCTGCGGCTGCTGGGGGTCGCCGTGGCCGTGATCCTCGGCTCGGCGTTCTTCTCCTGCCTGTCGATGACCATCGCCGGGATCGTGCTCAGCCGCGACCGGCTGATGGGCATCGGCCAGGCGATCACCATGCCGCTGTTCTTCGGCTCCAACGCCCTGTACCCGGTGGCCGTCATGCCCGGCTGGCTGCAGGCCGTCAGCAAGGCCAACCCGCTCAGCTACCAGGTCGACGCGCTGCGCGGTCTGCTGCTGGGCACCTCCACCCACCTGGCTCTCGACTTCGCCGTCCTCGTCGTGGCCGCCGCGGCGGGCATCACCGCGGCCTCCTCGCTGCTGGGCCGGCTCGCCCGCTGAGTGCGCCGAACGGAGTGATGTGCGGCACCCCGGCCACCGCACCGGCCGGGACCGCACACCGGTCCGCGGAAAGGGTTTGTCCAGCACACGGCTTGATCAACGATCACCTGACGGTCACATCACGGGAACACGCCGCATTCGGTTCATTTGACAGTCCGCTCGGCGCCCGGATAGGAAGCAGCTTCCGGTAGTCGAGAGGTGGACTGTGTACGAGCCGAACGTGGTCGGTGACTGGCATGAGTACGACGAGCATGCCGGTCTGCGGGTCCGCGTCCACCGGCTGGAGCCGGCCGAGCCGCCGCGCGGACGCGACGACGCCGCCGAGGGGCTGACGTACTTCCGGCTGCGGATCACCGCGGAGAACCGCGGCTCCCGCCCCTGCGGCATCCACCTGGAGGACGGCCAGATCGACGTCCGGACCGGCCCGGACGGCGAGGCCGCCTTCGTCGACTGGCGCAGCTCGCAGTTCATCGAGGGCTACGACCTCTATCCGCTGCGCCGCGCCACCGCGGTGGTGTACGCGGCGGCCCCGGAGGCCTCCCTCGCCCTCGTCGACGTCCAGATCCAGCTGCGCGTCGACGACGAGTGGACCGATCGCCGGCTGTGGACCGGCGGCATCGGCGTGGTCGAGGAGACCGTCGGGGCGAACGCCGCGGGCTGCGGAGGCCAGGGCGAGCTGGCGCACCAGGTCGCCGACTTCCTGCGCGACCAGGCCGGGCCGGGCACCACCGGCTGACCCCGGCCGCCCGCCGCGTGAGCGACCGGCGGACCGGGGCGCGCCGTCAGTGGGCGATGCCGTCGATGATCTCGCGGGCGCCCTGTCGCAGCAGCGCCACCGCGACCGAGGTGCCCAGCGTGGCCGCATCCAGCCGGCCCGCCCACTCGTGGGCGTTGAGCCGCGTCTTGCCGTCCGGAGTGAACACGCAGGCGCGCAGCGACAGTTCACCGCTGCGGTCCACCTGTGCGTAGCCGGCGATCGGGCTGTTGCAGTGCCCCTGCAGCACATGCAGGAACATCCGCTCGGCGGTGGCCGCGCGGTGGGTGTCCGGGTCGCCGAGCCCGGCGACGGCCTCGATCAGGTCGGTGTCGTCCTCCCGGCACTGCAGGGCGAGGATGCCCGCGCCGATCGGCGGCATCATCGTCTCCGGGGAGAGCACCTCGGTGATCACATCGGTCCGGCCGATGCGCTCCAGCCCCGACACGGCCAGCAGCAGCGCGTCCGCCTCCCCGGCGGCGAGCTTGTCCAGCCGGCGGTTGGCGTTGCCCCGGAACGGCACGCACGTCAGATGCGGGTGGGTCGCCGCGAGCTGCGCGCTCCGGCGCACCGCGGAGGTGCCGATCCGGGTCCCGGGCGGCAGCTCGTCCAGGCGGAGCCCGCCGGGATGCACCAGGGCGTCGCGGATGTCGTCCCGCTTGAGGAACGCGGCGAACGTCGTCCCCGCCGGCAGCGGCCGGTCGGCCGGCACGTCCTTCAGACAGTGCACCGCGAGGTCGGCCTCGCCGGCCAGCAGTGCCGCGTCGACCTCCTTGGTGAAGGCGCCCTTGCCCTCCACCTTCGACAGCTCGCCGAGCCACTTGTCGCCGGTGGTCTTCACCGGGACCACCTCGGTGCGCATCCCGGGGTGCAGCGCGGCCAGTTCGGCCCGGACCCGCTCCACCTGGGCCAGCGCCATGGGCGAGTCGCGGGAGACGATACGGATCAGTTCGGGGACGGACATGCGGACACGATAGACCCGCACACAGGACGCCCATGCGGCAGGCGCGCCGCCCCCGGGGGGCCGCGCGGACGTCCGTGCACCGGTGGCGTGCGCGCACCGGTGGCGGTGTCCGTGCGTCGGCGCGGCGGCGCCCGTGCACCCGAGGCCGTGAACCCGGGTACATGCCCGGCCGCGCCTCACCCCGCCGCGTCGTCCGGCAGATCCGCCGCCGACTCCTCCGGGGTCAGGTCCGGGCGCAGCCGCTGCCAGGACGGCTGGCGCAGCAGGCCCGCCCGGGTCCGCACGCTGTAGCGCACCTCGCCGACCAGGCGGGGGAGCACCCAGTGCGCCCCGCGGACCGTCGGCACCGGATCGAACGGGCACACGTCCGTCGCCAGCCGGGCGAGCAGTGCCGCCAGCTGCGCACGCTCCGCCTCGCTCCAGCCGGTCCCCACGCTGCCCACGCAGCGCAGTCGGCCACCGCCGCGCTGCCCGACCAGCACGGCGCCCGGCAGCCCCGTCAGCCGCCCCTTGCCCGGCAGCCAACCGCCCACGATCACGTCCTCGCTGCGCATGTTGCGGATCTTGATCCAGGCCCGCGAGCGCACCCCCGGCTCGTACACCGAGTCCAGCCGCTTGCACACCACACCCTCCAGGCCGTGCTCGCGGGTGGCGGCCAGGGCGCGCTCGCCGTGGCCGACGAGGGCGCGGGGCGTGGACCAGTGCGGCCCGTGCAGCTCAAGCGCCTCCAGATGCGCGCGGCGCCGGTGGTAGGGCCACGCCAGCAGCGACTGCCCGGCCAGGTGCATCACGTCGAACAGCACCAGGTGCACGGGGATCTGCGCGGCCCGCCGGAGCGCACGGCCGGGGGAGTGGGCCAGCCCCATGCGCTGCTGCAGCAGCTGGAAGCTCGCCCGGCCCGACGCGTCCAGCGCCAGGATCTCGCCGTCCAGCACCGCCGGTGTGGTGCCCAGCACCGAGCCCAGCGGCCGCAGCTCGGGATAGGCGCCCGTGATGTCCTCCCCGGACCGGGAGCGCAGCACCACGGTGCCGTCCCCGGCGAGATAGACCACCGCGCGCTGTCCGTCCTGCTTGGTCTCGTACGCCCAGCGGGCGTCCTGCGCGGGCGGCGGGAGCGACCCGGGCGTGGCGAGCATGGGCGGGATCGGCGGGAGGGTCACGGCTGGAATGTGCACGGCGTGCCGCGACCGCACGCGGACGTGGCCGGAATTTCCCTCCAAAGGTTCTCCCTCCGAGGCCCGCTGCCCGCCGGGGGTGCCCCGGCGCAGCCACATACTTACCGTTCAGTAGCATGCGGGGGCGTCATCCGCAGAAGGAGGAACCGTGTTCCGGTCCGCACGCTCGTCCCGGGTGCTCGCCGGCCTGCTGGCCACCGCGGGCGTCGCCCACTTCGCCGCTCCCCGGCCGTTCGACTCCATCGTCCCGCGCGCCCTGCCGGGCCGCCCCCGCACCTGGACCTACGCCAGCGGCGCCGCCGAGCTGGCGCTGGCCGCCGGTCTGGCCGTCCCCCGGACCCGGAAGGCCGCCGCGCTGGCCGCGTCCGCGTTCTTCGTGGGCGTCTTCCCGGCCAATGTGAAGATGGCCGTGGACTGGCGCCACCGTCCCGTCGCACAGCGGGCCGTGGCCTACGGCCGGCTGCCCCTCCAGGTGCCCCTGGTGCTCTGGGCCCGCGCCGTCGCCGCCGGAGCGGACAAGGGCGGCCAGCCGAAGACCTGACCCCGTCCCCGGCCCGCGGCACGTCGCGCACCGCGCGGAACGTCACCGGGCGGAACGTCACCGGGCGGCACGGCCGCGCTCTGTCGCCCGGCGGCGCATCGCTGCCACGATCGGGTGGAGCGTCACCGAGAGCAGCATCCGAGCGATGGAGCGGAGCGCAGATGACGACGAGCACGGGCACGGCGGGCGGGCCGCGAGCCGGCAGGATCGAGGTGCGTCCGGTCGCCGGGCACATCGGAGCGGAGATCAGCGGCGTCGACCTTTCGGCGGACCTCGACGACGCGGTGGTGTCGGAGATCTGGGAGGCGGTGCTGCGCTGGAAGGTGGTGTTCTTCCGCGGGCAGCACCTGGACCACGCCGCGCACGTGGCGTTCGCCCGCCGGTTCGGCGAACCGGTCGTGCTGCCGCGGCGCGGCAGCACCTCGCCGGCCGACGTCCCCGAGGTGGAGACCACCGCGGACCGCCTGGAGCTGGGCGGGCGGTACGGGATGGACCACGACGAATGGCTGCACCGGCGCCGGCACACGCTGCTGCGCGGCTGGCACTGCGACCACGGTGCCCGCGTCGACCCGCCGGCCGCGACGATCCTGCGGGCCGAGACCGTGCCGCCCTACGGCGGCGACACCACCTGGTCCAACCTGGCCGCCGCCTACGCCGGCCTGTCCGCCCCGGTGCGCGCCTTCGTCGACGGGCTGCGCGCCGAACACCGGCTCGGCGTCGGCTACCAGCCGCGGCCCGGCGACGACGCCTACGTCCGGCATCTGCTGGACCATCAGATCGCCACCGTCCACCCGCTGGTGCGCCTCCACCCCGAGACGGGGGAGCGGGTGCTGTTCGTCAACGGCTACTACGTCGAACAGATCGAAGGGCTCTCCCGAGCGGAGAGCGCCGCGATCCTGCAGATGCTGCTGGAACAGGCGGTGCGGCCCGAGTACACGGTCCGCTTCCGCTGGGAGCCGGGCAGCGTCGCCTTCTGGGACAACCGGGCCACCATCCATCTCGCGCCCGCCGACACCGCCCACCTCGGCTTCCCGCGCATCATGCACCGCGTGATGATCCAGGGCGAGGTGCCCGTCGGGGTGGACGGCACCCCCTCCCGGCCACTGACCGGCAGCCGGCCGGGCCGGTGGTGAGGGTTGGGCCGGCCCGGGGCAGCGCCCGCGCCGTCAGAGGGTGCGCCGGAGCAGGCCGAGCAGGGCCTCCCAGTGGCGCTCGGCCGCCTGCTCGTCGTAGGAGGCCGTGTCGGCCTGCGTGTAGCCGTGCGCGGCGCCCGTGTACAGCTCGCTGCGAAAGCGCACACCCGCCGCGCTCAGCGCGTCCTCCAGGCGCTTGATCTGCTCCGGCGACATGGACGGGTCGTCGTCGGCGTGCCCGAAGTACAGCTCGGCACGGACGTGTTCGGCGATCCGGTGCGGGCTGTCCTCGTCGTCGGTGGCCAGTCCGCCGCCGTGGAAGCCGGCCGCGGCGGCGACCCGGTCGGGGTGGAAGCCGGCGGTCAGCAGCGCCAGCCGGGCACCCATGCAGTACCCGGTCAGTCCCACCGGGCCGTCGGCGGCCAGCGGGCTGTCGGCCAGCCAGTCCAGAAAGGCCTTCGCGTCACGGCGCACCACGTCCCAGGTCAACTCCTGCATCATCGGCAGGATCCGCTGGAACCACGCGGGCCGCTCGGACAGGTCGATGAACTCGGGCAGCTCCACCACGGGGGCGCGACCGTGCCGGTAGAACACGTTGGGCACCAGCACCGTGTAGCCGGCTCCGGCGAGCCGGTCGGCCATGCCCTTCAGGTGCGGACGCACACCGAAGGCGTCCTGGTAGAGCACGACGGCCGGGTGCGGCCGGCCGTCCGCGGGGTGGGCGAGGTAGGCATCGGCGGTGCCGTCCTCCGTCGGGATGTCGATGTCCTGTCCCTCTACGGCGGTCATGGGCATGCTGCCTCTCTGCGCGAAGCCGCCGGCGAGAGCCCCTCGCCGGCGGAGGGGATTCCCCGGCTCGCGATGCGGCCGGGGAAGTGGATCACCACCATGCTCGCACGCGGCGTCCGCGCCCCCGCGCCGGCCCCGTGGCCAAGGCCGCCGGCGGTACCCGGCACCGGCGGCGCTCACCCGGACGAGGCCCGCCGCACGGGCAGCGGGACCCCGCTCACGCCGCGCGGGACCCCGCTCACTCGAAACGGGAGGCGTCGCCCGCACCCCGCCGGACGATCTCCGGTCGGCCCGAGGAGAAGTCGACGACGGTGGTCGGCTCGGTGCCGCAGTCACCGGAGTCGACCACCGCGTCCACCACATGGTCGAGCCGGTCCTTGATCTCCCAGCCCTGCGTCATCGGCTCCTCCTCGCCGGGCAGCAGCAGGGTGCTCGACACCAGCGGTTCGCCCAGCTCGGCGAGGAGCGCCTGGGTGGCGACATGGTCCGGGATGCGCACCCCGACCGTCTTCTTCTTCGGGTGCTGCAGCATGCGCGGCACCTCCCGGGTGGCCGGAAGGATGAAGGTGTAGCTGCCGGGGGTGGACGCCTTCAGCGCGCGGAACACGTCGTTGTCGAGCCGCACGAACTGCCCGAGCTGCGCGAAGTCCTGGCACACCAGCGTGAAGTGGTGCCGGTCGTCCAGGTGGCGGATCGTCCGGATGCGGTCCATGCCCTCGCGGTTGCCCAGCCGGCAGCCCAGGGCGTAGCAGGAGTCGGTCGGATACGCGATCAGGGCACCCTCGCGGACGCTGTCCGCGATCTGACGGACGGCCCGCGGCTGGGGGTTGTCCGGATGGACGTCGAAGTACTTCGCCATCCGCCGAGCTTATGCCGAGTGATCGCCGCCTCGCCGCGCGCGCCGCCCGACGCGCCTGCGCGCGTCGGCGCCGTGCACGTCCGGACGCACCCCGCCGGCCGCCGTGATCACCGCTGGATCCCGCCGGCCGCCGTGACGACCGGGGCGACCATCGGCGGATCCGGCACCGCCCCCGGCATGCTCCCGCCGGCGCCGTGCGGGCTCCGCGGCGGAGCCCCTGTGATCGACGCGGCGTCACCGCGCCGTACCCCTGCGCGGCCGCCGCTGATAACGTTCCCGGCCGACGGAGCCGGGTTCGGCATATGCAGACCACACGGAACGAGACGGAAGAGGAGAGCGCCCGCATGGCCGGCCGAGAGCACGGGGCCACCGCGGTCCAGGAACAGGACCGGCGGCAGACGTCCTGGGCCGAGGAACTGCTCAGCCACCTGCGTCCCGCCGGACAGGACGTACGCCGGGTGGTGTCCTGGCTGGCCGACGCGGTCCAGGGCACGGCCTGCCTCCTGGACGGCACCGGCGCCCGCCTCGCCGGCCGGTCCCTGCCGCTGAACGAACAGCTGCTCGCGGACGTCGGATCCGGTCGGCTCGCCTCCGCGGCCCTGCAGGACGGGGGCCGTCATCTGCGCGTGGTGCGGGTCGGCGGCCCGCACTCGCCCCCGCTCGCCGTGCTGGTCGTCGCCCGTACGGCCCCCTTCGACGCGGAGGCCGCGGAGATGGTCACGCACACGGCTACCGTGGTCGGACTGCTGCTGCGCGCCCGCCAGACCCAGGAGACCGGGCACCGGCTGCGGCAGGCGACGTCCGCGCTGCGCCTGGCGATCCTGCAGCTGTTGATGGTGGAGGACACCGTCTCCGCCCGCCGGGTGGCCGCCGGGCTGTGGCCCGGGCTGCTCGACACCGACACCGTGCACCTGTACGTCGTGCAGACCCGGCCCGAGGACCGGGAGCGGCTCGCCGAGGAATGCCTGGAGCTGGTCGGTGAGCAGGCCCTCGTTGTCCGCTGCCCGGCGGAGGACGGCCATGTCATCGTGCTCGCACCCGCCGAGGCGACCTGCCGGGCGCTGCGCTCGTACGTCGCCGCCCGGCCCGGCACCTGGCTCGGCGGCAGCACCCGGCAGAGCCTCGCCCGCACCTCGACGGCGTACGGGCAGGCCGTCAGCGCCCTCGCCCTCGCCCGCTGCCACCCGGACGGCACGGCCCTGTACGCCGAGCGCACCCACCCCGAGCGGTTGATGGACCGCGGTGCGCTGCACGCCTGGTCGGCCCGGCTGCTGCGGCCGCTGGACGTCCTGCCCCACCATGTCCGCGCCGAACTGATCGGCACCACCCGGCTGGGGCTGGAGTTCACGGCCGTCCGGGCCGCCCGGATCCTGGGGGTGAGCCGGAACACCGTGCGGGCCCGCATGGACCGGACGGCCTGCCTGCTCGGCGCGGACCTGTCCCGGCTCAGCGTCCGGGCCGCGGTCCACCTCGCGCTGAACACCCAGGCGGGCCGGGACACGTCGGCCGCCGCGGAGCCGGCCGTACCGCCCGGCGGAACGGTTCGCCTGCGTGATCTCCTCACCGAGCCCGCCCTGCGCACCTGGGCGCAGGAACTCCTCGGGCGGCTGTCGGCGGAACCGCGGAAGAACCTGCGCGGCACCCTGCGCGCCTGGATCGCCGCCGACGGCAACGCCGAACGCGCCGCGCAGCAGCTCGGCGTCCACGCCCAGACCGTCCGCGGCCACCTGCGGGGCGTGGAGCCGGTGCTGCAACGCCGGGTCCTCGCCACCGGAAGCGACCTGTACGAGGTCGTGCTGGCCCATCTGGCGGCGGGCGATCTGGACGCCCCGACCGTCGACGCGGACGAATGAGGGCGACCGAGGACAACGCGGACTCGGTTGTGCACACGTGAGTCCTTCGTGCGCCCCGAGTGGGCACCGGCACGCTTTCCGGTCACCGTGGTGATCACATAGGTTCGACGCGCCGCAGGGGCGGGACCGGAACGGGGGACCGGTCCCGCCTTCGGATTCTGCGAGCCGCATCACATGCCCCGCCCCGCACGGCCGGGGCTCGGCCCCTGGTGTGAGCAACACCACCGCAGGGCCGACTGCCGTGTCCCGCACGCCAGTTGAGGCGCGGGGCGGGCACGGTCGGCCACCGCGGCCGCCGACCGTGCCCGTCCGTCTGTGAGGATGGGCAGCCGCTGTGCCCGGCCGCGCCTCACCGTCGAGCCGCCCGGACGGCCGACGGCACAGCACGGAACGCTGTCCGGCTCCCTCACGCAAAGCGTCTTCCCGTGGCCTCATCCCCTTCCCTCACCTCTGCCCCCGCGCCCGCTCCGCGCCGCGTGGCCCCGACCGTCCGCCGCCTGCTCGGCCGTGGGCCGGGCCGCCGAGCGGCGGCGGAGGAGAACCGCGCCCCCTGGCGGGCGCTGCGCCACCGCGACATGCGCCTGTGGTCGGTGGCCAACCTGGTCTCCAACGCCGGCACCTGGATGCAGCTGACCGCGCAGAACCTGCTGATGCTGCAGCTGACCGGCTCCGCCGCGGCCACCGGCCTGTCCCTGTCCGTGCAGGCCGCGCCCGGACTGCTGCTGGGACTGATCGGCGGGGCCGCGGTCGACGCCTGGCCGCGCCGGCTCACCGCCGCGACGAGCCAG
This sequence comes from Streptomyces thermoviolaceus, assembly GCF_045209695.1. Taxonomy (NCBI): domain Bacteria; kingdom Bacillati; phylum Actinomycetota; class Actinomycetes; order Kitasatosporales; family Streptomycetaceae; genus Streptomyces; species Streptomyces thermoviolaceus. Next base: position 5,731,765 of record NZ_CP109280.1, read on the forward strand.
GCCCTGCTCGCCCTGGTCGGCCTGCTCACCGCCGCCCTCGTGGTCACCGGCCATCTCACCGTCCCGGTGCTCATGGCGCTCGCGGCCGTCACCGGTCTGATCGCCACCGTCGACGGGCCGGCCTGCTCCCTGCTCGGCAACGACCTGGTGCCGGTCGAGGACGTGCCCTCCTCCATCGCGCTCGGCTCGGTGGTCAGCAGCGTCGGACGGGTGGGCGGCACCGCGCTGGCGGGCGTGGTGATCGGCTGGTGGGGCCCCGGCGCGGCCTACGCCGCCAACGGCCTGTCCTTCCTCGCCGTGGCCGCGGTGATCCCCTTCCTGCGCCCGCATCCCGCCGCCGGCCGGCCCGCCCGTCCCGCCGCGGCCCGCTCCCGTCCCGCCGCGGCCCGCTCCCGTCCCGCCGCCGCGGCACCCGCCCGGCGCGGCACCGGCGCCCGCGACGGCCTGGCGTTCTTCCTGCGCCGGCCACGCCTGGTGGCCCTCGCCGTCGTCACCGCGCTCAGCAGCGTCTTCGGCCGCAACTACGGATTGACGCTCGCCGTGCTGGTCACCGGCCCGCTCGCCGGCGGCGCCGGCGCCTTCGGCACCGTCTCCACCGTGCTGGCCGTCGGCGGGGTGGCCGGTGCGGTGCTGGCCGGCCGGCTGCGCCGCCCCTCGGTGCGCCTGGTCGGCGGCCTGGCCGCCGCCGGTGCCGTGCTGCAGATCGCCGCCGGGCTGTCCCCGCAGTTGTGGGTGCTGCTGCTGATCGTCGCCCCGATGGCCGTGGTGGAGTCGGTGAGCGACACCGCCGGGACCACGGTTCTGCAGACCGACCCGCCGGCCCATATGCGCGGACGGGTGCTCGGTGTGTGGCGCACCCTCTCCACGGGCTGGAGCCTGATCGGCCCGCCGCTGCTGGGCCTGCTGATGCAGCTCGCCGGAGCCCGGGGCGCCCTGGTGGCGGGCGGTGTCCTCATCGCCGGCGCGGTCGGCGCCGGTGCCGTGCTGCGGGAGCGCCGCGCACGCCGTGCCCAGCAGGCCCGGACCCTCGGTGTCCCGGCCGACGGCGAGCTGGAGCCGACCGGTCCGGCAGGCCTGCCCGCGCACCTCCTGCCTGCCCAGCGGTCCGCCCCCGCTGGCCGGCCGGCCCCCGTCCACGAGAACGCGGACACGGCCTGCGCCCCGGCGGCCTGAACCTGTGCCCGGAGCCTGAGCCCGTCCCCGGCGGCCCGGACCCCGGCAGCGGTCAGCGGGCCGTGGGCGGGCCGTCGGGCGGGCAGGGGATGAGGACGAGGATGGTGACGTCGTCGCGCACCGTCCCGCAGTGCGCGAGGACATCGGCGAGAACGCGGTCGGCGACGTCGGAGGGGTTCTCGTCGGCCAGCCGGGGCAGCCGCTGCAGCACGGGGTAGAACGCGCCGTCGGCGTCACGGGCCTCGAAGACGCCGTCCGACGCCAGGAACAGCACGTCACCCGGCCGCAGCGCCACCCGGCGCCCGGCCTTGCGCGGCACCCCGCCGGACAGGCCCAGCCCCAGCGGAGTCCAGGGCTCCACCCCGATCTCGGTGGCCCGCCCGTCCCGCAGCAGGACGGGCGGCGGATGCCCACAGGTGATCACATGCACCGACCGTGCGTCGGCGGTGAACTCCAGCAGAGCGGCGGTGGCGAACAGCTCCGCCTGCCGCTCCTCGGACGTGTCCACCGCCAGACGCCGGTCCAGAGCGGCCGCGACCGCCGTCAGCTCGCTCCGGTCCAGGACCGCCTCACGGAAGCTGCCGAGCAGCGCGGCGACCGTCGCGACCGCCGCCAGCCCGTGCCCCTGCACATCGCCGAGCACCGCGCGGACGCCGTACGGTCCCGCACGCACGTCGAAGAAGTCCCCGCCGACCAGGGTCCCGCGCTGGGCCGCCCGGTACAGGCCGGCACAGCGCACCGGGCCGACCCGCGGCGGCAGCGACGGCATCACGGCCCGCTGCGCGGCCTCCGCGATCGTGCGCTCCAGGTCCAGCTGGGCGTCCCGGCGGCTGCGCACGAAGGCGAGGAACACGCTGAGGACGGCGACGAAGCACACGGTCTCCAGGTCGGTGTCACCGGGATGCCCCAGCCGGAACACCGGTGCGGTCAGCAGGACCAGCGCGACGGCACCCATCAGCGCGGTCGCCACCGGCCCGTACGACAGCACCGCCAGCGGCGGGATGGCGCCCAGCACGAAGCCGATGTCCATGGGCTCGGGGCTCAGCACCGCCACCGCGCACACCACGGCGGTCAGGCCCACCGGCAGCGCCCGGATCCAGCGGGGCGGCGGGGCTCCGCGCAGCCAGCCGCGCCGGCCGGGGTCCCGGCGCGCCGACAGGTCGGACAGCATGCGCACGCTCTTACGCTGCAACGTCCGCCCGCACCGCGCACGCCGGACCCCGGCGCGCGACCCGGCCGGTCGGCACACGCCGGCACTCGGCGCACAGACCGGCCGGCCCGCGCACGCCCGCCTTTCGGCACACGGCCCGGCCGGCCCGCCTCCGGGCTGTGCGCCCCGGCCGTCAGAACGCCGTGATCGTCACCTTGATGCCCGTCGGCGCCGAGTCCTCGATGTACGAGGCGAAGCCCGCCACGTCGTCGAAGGCGAAGCCGTAGGCCTTGCCGTCCGCGGTCACCCGGTGCATGGCCCGGGCGTAGTGGTTGGTGATGTCGTCCAGGTAGAAGGCGGAGGCGTCGGTCACCGGCTGCTCGGTGCCCGACAGCAGCGTCGAGCGGTTGAAACCGGCGCCGAGCACCGCCGCCACCGGGCCGCTCGTCCCGTCGTTGGGCGCGGCCAGCGCACCGTCGCAGAACAGCACGTCCCGGGTGGAGGGCTTGGCGAAGGAGACGTCGGCCGGTCCGGTGAAGACCAGCCGGTCGCCCTGCACCCGGCCGGTGAAGCGGCCGGCGTCGGTGGTGACCTGCAGGTCCTGGCCCGTGTACCGGTTCCAGACCGCGTCGATGTACGAGGCGTAGTAGTCCTGGGGGAACAGCCCGGCGTCCAGCCCGTGGCCGGGGGCGACGACCCGGGTGTCGTCGATGACGAGCCGGGAGAACGCGTCGATCTGCCGGACGGCGGCGAACGCCTCGGCCCGCCCGCCGTCGCGCACGGTGCCCGTGGTCTGCTGCGCGGCGCCGGTCAGGTCGATGCTCAGCGGCACGCTGAACATGTCGACCATGGTCGTGTTGCAGTACATGCCGGAGGCGTTGTACGTGAACTCCACGCAGTCGTGCAGGACCGGGTAGTTCGGGTCCGAGGAGACCCAGCCCGCCGGGTACTGCAGGGCCGGGTTGCCGTTGCCGTCGGCCACGGCCTTCAGCTTGAGCTTCTCGCCCAGGGACACGTAGATCCGGCCGGACATGTAGGGCAGGTTCAGGCTCTGCCCGCTGCCCGCCAGAGGGATCGCGTAGTCGGTGAAGCCGTCCGCGCCGTTGTCCGACAGCTCGATCGGGGCGAGCGTCCCGTCCGGGGTGACCCGCACCTGACGGCCGTCCTGGTTGCCCACGATGTACACGTGGACGGAGTCGTCGCCGAAGCTGCCGCTGTTGTTGACGACCGTGAGCGGGAGGCCGCCGCCCGCGGCGGCCGCGGAACGCTTCGCGGGGGTGTCGGCCAGGGCCTGCGGACCGATCGCGGCGACGACGGGCGCCGCCACGGCCGCCCCGCCGAGAGCGGCCAGGAACGTCCGGCGGCCGACGGTGCGCTGATGACGAGGTGCCATGTGGGGGGTGTCTCCTTGCGCTCGGCAAAGGGGGATGCACGCCGACGGCGGGCGCCTTCTGAGAGCGCTCTCACGCCGCCGGTGGGCCTGCATGGTATGCAGCGCGGCAGCCCTGGCCAAACAGTCCGGCCCCGCCCGGCACCCGCTTCGTCCGCCCTTGTCGGGGATTCCGGTCGGCCGCACGCAGCTGCTCGACGAAGTGTTAAGCCCCCTTTAAGGCGCGGGCCCGGGCGCGGAAGCACCGTGCGCCCGCCCCGGCTCGCCACGGCCGGGGGGAGAGAACCGGCGGGCGGGAGCGTGGGCTCGCCTCGCACGCGCACGGGGCCCGTCTTCACGCCCGGACCGGCCGCGCGGCGTGAAAAATACGTGACGATCGGGCACTTGGGGAGCAAAGGCGGGGCCGTTGTCCGTGCACGCTTCCGATTTGGCAGACCGCGGCTTTCCCAAGCTGTACGCTCTGTCGCACCGGCCCCGATGGTGCGGTGGATCCGGCGAGTTGGGGGAGCGATGTCCACGGAGAACCGGCTGTCCACGAAGATCGACGAGAACGTGCCGACCGCCGCGCGCATGTACGACCACTACCTCGGCGGCAAGGACAACTACGCGGCCGACCGTGCGGCCTGCGAGGAACTCGACAAGGTCGTTCCGAGTACCCGACGGCTCGCCCTGAACAACCGCCGCTTCCTCAAGCGCGCGGTGAGAACGATCGCCGAGGAGTACGGCATCCGGCAGTTCCTCGACCACGGGTCCGGCCTGCCCACCCAGGACAACGTCCACCAGGTGGCCCAGCGGGTCGATCCGGCGACGCACGTGGTCTACGTCGACAACGACCCCATGGTGCTGGTGCACGGCCGGGCCCTGCTGCAGCAGGACGAGCGCACCGCGGTCATCCAGGCGGACATGCGCAGCACCGACGAGATCTTCGACCACCCCGAGACCCGGCGTCTGATCGACTTCTCCCAGCCGGTGGCGGTGCTGTTCAACTCGGTGTTCCACTGCATCCCGGACAGCGACACCGACGGCCCGCTCGCCGTGGTCCGGCGGGTCCGCGAGCGGCTCGTGCCCGGCAGCATCATGCTCATGTGCCAGCTGGTCAGCGACGACCCCGAGGTCCGCTCCTTCGTGACCGACTTCATGGACCAGGTCACCCAGGGGCACTGGGGCCGGGTGCGGGAGCAGAAGGACGTCGACGAGTGGTTCGAGGGGCTGGACATCCTCGAACCGGGCCTGGTCGAGGTCTCCACCTGGCGCCCCGACAACGAGGTGGCGCCCCGCCAGCTGACGCACGAGTGGATCGAGTACGGCGGCATAGGCGTGGTCCGCTGACGGACCGGGCGCGCACCGCAACGGGGGATCGAGCGCGAACCGGTTCACGGTGCGCGCTCAGGACGGCGCGTACCGCTCCTCGATCGTCCTGCGCACCAGCTCGACGGACTCCTGCGGAGTCAGCGCCTCGTCGGCCAGCCGGTCCAGGACGATCCGGTACTCCTCCGTCTCGTCCCGGTCCTCGAGGAAGGTGGCGCTGCGGATGTGCTCGAGGTAGACGACGTCCGGCAGGTCGCTGCCGCCGAAACGCAGATAGGTGAGGGGGGTGTTGGGCGCGCACGCGTCGGTCACGTCCAACGGGACGATCTGTACGGTCACATGGGGCAACCGGGTCATGCGCACGAGATGTTCCAGCTGCTCCCGCATGACGTCACGGCTGCCCAGCACGCGCAGCAGCACCGACTCGTCCAGCACCGCCCACAGCTGGGGCGCGTCGGGACGGGTGAGCAACTGGGCGCGCCGGTTGCGCAGTTCCACACGCCGCTGCACCTCGCCGGCCGGGGCGTTCGGCAGACCCCGCTCCACCACGGCCCGGACGTACGCCGGGGTCTGCAGCAGACCCGGAACGTACTGGATCTCGAAGGTGCGGATCGCCGCGGCGGCCTCCTGCAGCCCGACCAGCCGGTCGAACCACTCGGGCATCAGCCGCTTGTCGTACCGCTGCCACCAGCCCGGTTCGCCCGCTCTGCGCAGCAGCTTGAGCATGACCGCGCACTCGTACTCGCCCGTGTTGTACAGCCGCAGCAGGCGACGCACGTCGGCCTCGGCGGGAGGTCTGCGCCCCTTGCCGGACTCTATGCGGGAGAGCTTCGCGGCACTGAAGCCGAGCACGCGGGCCGCCTGGTCCTGCGACATGCCGGCGTCCTCGCGGAAGCCGGCCAGCTGGACGCCGATCAGCATCTTCAGCAGCGTCGGGGCCGGCTCCGACCGGTCCAGATACGGTTCGAGACGGGAGACGCGATGCGGCTCGGCGGACATCCAGACCCCCCTGTGGACCGGCAGACTTGGGACCCACACTAGCGCACCCCTGTGCCGTCGGAGCGGCACAGGCGAAGGGTCCCAAGCCGCCAAGTCCCCTGTGTCTCACACCAGATGGTCGAACTCGCCGTCCTTGGCACCCGCCAGGAACGCCGCCATCTCCGCCGGGGTGTAGATCAGGGCGGGGCCGTCGGGGTCCCGCGAGTTGCGCACCGCGATGCCGCCGCCGTCCAGTGCGGCGATCTCCACGCAGTTGCCGGTGGCATTGCTGTGCCGGCTCTTGACCCAGCTGACGTCCAGCGAACTGGCCCGTACTCCGTTCGGTACCGCTGGCACCGCATCCTCCTTGCTGTCGCGTCGGTCCGTGCACCGTGCCCGGCCTGCCGCCGGACACCGCTCGCCGTTACTCTTCCCCGTCTCGCGCACTTTCACGAGAAATTTCGCCTGCAATTGCACGCGGTTGCGGTCGGCGTGGATAATAGCCGGGGCGTCGATCCACCTGAAGGCGCCCCGCACAGACCGATCTTGACGAGCCATCAGCTGCCGTGCCGCGTATCGCCCGCGAGCGGCGGGCCGCGGCGGCGCGGAGCCCGGAGGCCGGGCCCCGCTGCGGCGGCATCCCCCGTACGACCGCCTCGGAAAGGCCCGACGCCATGCGCACCGCACCGACGGAGCAGCCGAGCACGCACCGCACCGGCTGTGCCCTGTCCCCCGGCGGCCCGACCGCCGAGGGGGCGCTGCCGGCTCTGGGTCAGGTGCCCTGGAGCGACCTGAGGGACTCCACCGGTTCCGCCGCCGGCATCCCCCGGCTGCTGCGGGTCGTGGCGGGCGGCGACGCCGGGGCCGCCGGGGAGGCGCTGCGGGAGCTGCGCAACCGGATCTGCCAGTACGGCTTCGTGGTGGAGCAGGCCACCGCGGCCGTGGTTCCCTTCCTGTGGGAGCTGGCCCGGCTGCCCCAGGTGACCTGCCGGCCGCAGATCGTCCGGCTGCTGCGGAGCATCGCCGAGGCGCGGCAGTGGGAGTCCGTCGCCGCCGTCTACCCCAAGCTCCTCAACCACCGCGAGAACCCGGTGGTGTGGGAGCAGCGTGCCCGGCAGGCCGTGCGCGCCCGGCAGGACGTGCTGCGGATGCTGCTGACCGAGGAGGACGACGAGCTCGTCCGGGCCGCCACGGACCTCGCCGCCGTCCTGGCCGGCTGAACCGGACCCGGCCCGATCGCCCGCACGCCCGACGGTGCGGCTCCCTGTGGGCCGCTGCGGCGGACGGTCACGGGACGATGCGGCGGGCAGTCGCGGGACGAGGAGACGCGGCAGCGTACGCAATCGGCCACCTGGCGCGTGCTCCGTTCCGGAGGAGGCCGAAAAGGCCGCCGTCCAACCGCCGCTTTCGCCGCAAGACGTCCGTCGTGAGCGGCTCATGACGGCCCGTTCTCCTGTGTTCCGGCTCCGGATCGCTCCTTCGAGCTTGGCTGAACGCCCGAAAAACCCCTATATTGCGGGTACTCTGCCGGGACACGCGGTGCCCTGTCGCCGCGGACGGGGGCTGCCCGCGCAGAGGCGGCCGAGTGTCCAGCGGAGGCCACTGTGGGCTTCACCCGAGGAGATCAGCACGGCGCGCGGCCCGGCCGCGCGCCGTTTCGTCCGTCCGGCGCCGCAGCGTGCACCGGCGGGGGCCGGTCGTGAGCCGGCGCGACCGCCGGATCTGCCGCCCGGCCCGCCCCGCATCCTCCCGCCCGCCCCGTGACGGAGCGCTGTCGCCGCACCGGATAGAACGCGCCCGCGCGGCGCGCCGCCCCTGTCGTCCTGTCACGGCCCTGCCGGGCCCGCTCGCCGCCTCGGTGCGAGCACGGGCGGCAGTCGGCGGCCCGCGCGCGGGCGAGCGCCGGACGGCGGCGTTCAACAGACGCCTCACCTGCGGTCTTTGACGGCCGCCCACCCCGGCGTCGCACCACGGCCGACTTGTTGGCCGATCGTCTGGAAATCGACTGTTTCAGGACAACTATCTGCCGCGATGCGGTCGGTATGCATGGCACGGCGTGCCTGGGGCATACGCAGGAAAAATTCGAGAGAGGGGCGCTCCGTGCTGGTTCCGGACCCGAAGGTCGTCAGGACGTTGCTGACTCGCTACGCATCGCTGAAGATCGCGCAGGCGGAGAGGGAGCGGGCCGAGACGGCCCGCGAGCTGGAGGACGTCAGTTACACCTTGTGCGTCATGATGGGCACCACCAGCATCCACGACGCCATCGCCCGGGCCGACGCGCTGCTGCTGCAAACCAGTGGCACACCGGGCGGTACCGCGCAGACCGACGGGGAGGGCGATCTGTCGCTGGCCGTCTGACCGTCCGACCCCTCGGGCGATGCAGCGGGGACCTCTGCGGCCGTCTCGTGGCACTCCGTGCCGTCGCTCCTCGGCGGGGAGGGTCATGATCCGGCCACAGAGGTCCCCTTTCTTCATGCTGTGCCCGCCAGCCACGCGGCGATGGTGCGCGCGATCGGCTGACCGGTGTCCACCTCCACGAAACCGAACTGACCCGACTGATTGCACTCCAGGAACCACCAGGTCCCCTCGGCGTCCTCGACGAAATCGAAGGCACCGTAGGCGAGGTGGGCCCGCTGCAGATAGGCGTGCACGCACCGGGCCGTGTCCGCGGGCACCTCGGCCGGACGCCACGGCCCGCCCGGTGCCGCGAAACGCACGTCCACCTCGTCGGGATCCGCGTCGGGCGGGATCTCCTTGCGGGCCGCCAGCAGCGTCGTGCCGACGGCGGTCAGACGTATGTCGGCCCGCTTGGCGATGCGGCGTTGCAGCAGCGTGGGGCCGTAGGCGACGGCGGCGAAATCGGTGCCCGGCGCGACCCGGCTGGTGGGCACCGCCCGCGGCGGCTCCTGCGGGTGCGCGCCGGAGACCGGCTTGACCACCAGATCCGGAAAGCGCTCGGCGAACTCCCGCGCGGTGCCCGGCACGGTGGTGATGACGGTGGCGGGCACCGGCAGGCCGCAGCGCTGCGCCAGCCTGAGCTGCCACGGTTTGTGCCGGGCCCGCCGGGCCGCGTCGGGATCGTTCATCCAGCGCGCCCCGCAGTCGCGGAGCACCCCGTACAGGGCCTGCGCCGCCTCCTGGGTGAGCCAGGGCGACGGTTCGGCCGCCCGGGCCGCCGGCTCACCGGGCCGGCGCACCCAGACCGACCGGATCCCGTCCACGCTCACCCGCCGCCTGCCGGAGGACAGATGACCGCGGACGACGCCGTGGCCGTACTCCACGGACAGTCCCGCACCCGCCGTCAGATCGGCCGGATCGAGCCGGACGACCGGGACGTCGGAGGCGTTCAGGTGGGCCACCACCATGTCCGCCGTCACGTCCTCCTCGCCCGTGAGGATCAGTACCGTCATCGTCGGCGGCCGGGTTCAGTCGTCGAAGTGCGTCTTGGAGCCCGCCGTGGACGTGGTGGTGCCCAGCTCCCTCAGCAGCGCGTGGTCGAAGGCGGCGATACGGCCGTCGAGGAGCACGTTCAGCTGCAGTCCTGCGTCGTAGACGTACGGCGTGGCTGTCTCCCGTTCCGCTGCCGGACGGGCGTAGTTGAGCGCGAACGGTTGCATCGTCTCTCCCCTGTCGGTGCAGCCGCGATCAAGCGGTGGGTCGTCCTTGCGGTGTCGCTTGGCCCGCTGACTTCGTTTCGGGTTCCGGAGACTTATACGATTCGAACGAGTGAATGGTTTCCTTACAGAGAGTGAGAATTGCCGCGAACGGCCCTCGGGGTCCGGTCCGTCACCCCGGTGCCGTGCGTGAGTGGTCTACCCGCTGAACGTGCCCTTGTAATGGTCCGGGTAAGTCGCGTGTCTCACTCGGGGCGCGCGGGCGCGGCCGCACCCCCGTCAGGGAGCCGAGATGACCATCCGTTTCGCACCGACCCCGCAGGAGCCGTCCGTCGCCGTCGCCGAGGACACCGGCCGCGACGGCCCGGCCGCCGGCGACGAGGCCCCGGCCGCCGACGGCCCCGAGACGGACCACCCGGCCGGCCGGGCGTCCGTCTGGCCGGCCCGGATCGCCGCGGCGGCCCTCATGGTCTGCGGCGCCGCCCACGTCCCGCTGCACCGGCAGGGCGTACCGCTGCCGGTGTGCGCCCTCGCCCTCGCCGTGTCGGTGCTGTGCGCGGCACTGGCCCTGCTGCTGGCCGTGCGCCCCGGCGTGGGCGTGCTCGTCGCCTCGGCCGTGGGGCCCGGACTGCTGGCGCCGCTCGGCTGGGCCGAGGAACGGTTCGCCTCCGCCGGGTTGTCCCGCATGCTGTCCGTCCTGGCGGCTCCGCCTCCCGGCGCCGGGCTCACCGCCGCGTGCGCGTCCCTGGCCTCGCTGGCGGCCCTGTCGCTGCTGCTGATGGTGCAGGCCGCCGAGCACCCCGCGTCGCGGTCCGGGGACTGACCCGGCCGCACCGGGCGCCGCCGTCAGCCCGGCAGCGCCTCGAGCACCCGGTCCGGCGTCAGCGGCAGCCGGCCCACGTCGACCAGGGCTCAGGGCTGCTCCACCCCGAGCTTCATCAGGTCCACCAGGTCGGTGCCGCCCGCCGGACAGTGCGCCCCGGGACGCGCGGGCGAAGGCCCGGCGGGCCCGGGGGTCAGTCCTGCGTCCGGGGCGGTTCGCCGTCTCGCGCGGGAGCGTCGTCCCGGGCGGGAGCGTCGTCCCGGGCGGGCGCGGGGTCCGCGGGCGGGTCGGCCTGCGGGGCCGTGGCGCCGTCCGAGGCGTCCGTGCGTGTCGTCTCCTTCGCCGTCTCCGGCGGGGCGGACGCCGGCGCGGTGCCCGTGGGCGCGGGCTCGGCGGTGCCGCCCGGGCGGAGCGAGAGAGCCGTCTCCTTCAGCCGTCCCAGCCCGCGGGCCAGCTGCTGGAACGGCGACCCCGCGGCGGGCCGCCCCGGCTTGTCGACCGTGAGCGCGCCGGACGCCTCGGCCTCCCGATAGGCGGCCAGGGCCTCGTTGGCCCGCTCGGCGGCCTCCCGGTACAGATCCCGGGAGCGTGTCATCGCCTCCAACGCCTCGGCGTACATGGCGACCAGCTCTCGGGCGCGGGCCAGCTCCTCCTCCAGGGTCCGCAGATGCCACTGCTCGCGCAGCGCGGTCAGGGCCTGCTCGCCCTCCGGCGGCAGCGGCCGGCGCAACGCGGCGAAGCGGGTGACGGCGTCCAGCAGCTCCGCCGGCTCGGTGCCGTCCAGGAACACGCTGCGCACGGAGAACGCCTCCTGGTCGTACCCGGCCGGCGGCGGACTGCCGGGCAGGACCACGGCACCTCCGCGGGGCACCCGGGTGCCGAAGTCGTCCAGCACCCAGTTGACCGCCCGGAACCGGTGCGGGGCGGCACGGTGCTCCACGACCCGGTGCCGCAGGCTCTCCGGCAGCGACCGCAGCACGCAGGCCCGGCCGCGCTCGTCCGGCGTCATGGCCTCGTGCACGACCACGTGCACGCACCACGGGTCCCGCACCGCGTGCCGCAGGATCCGCCGCAGGTCCTTGTCGTCCTCGGGCAGCGGGTTGACATCGCCCAGCCGCAGCCCGGTGCCGGCCTCGTTGGCCCAGTCGGCGGCCTGCTCCCGCGGCCAGAACATCGTCGCCGGGGACGGCCACCGCGGATCCCAGGGTGCCTCCGCCTCCGCCGTCAGCAGCCACTGCTGGTGCCCGCCGCGCATCGGCGTCAGGGCCAGCCGGGCCCGCACGGTCACCTCGCCGGGTGCCAGCCATCGGGCCTCGAAGACGTGCTCGCGCGACCGGTCGACGTCCTCCGGTTCCAGGTGGCTGTGCAGGACGCCGTCGGCCGTGAGGTGCTCCAGGTGGCGCCGTACGGCGTCCGCCGCGGCGGGACCGGTGTGACGGCCGCGGGCCGACCAGACCGTGGGCGGGGCCGCGGGACGGGAGGTGGCAGAGTTCGACATGGGCCAATCTGCGAGCTGGGACGGCGTGTGGCTTCCAGTATCGCCGCAGCGGATCATGTCCTGTCCACGGGGCGGGCCGTCGGGGAGGGCGCTTCGGACCGGGCGTGCCCGGACGCCGGTGCGGTCCGCTGCCCCGTTCGGCCGTACCACCCTCCCGGTGAGGCTGAGATCGCTGCTCCGTTCGGCCCTGCACTGCTGTTCCCCGGTACCGGAGCGGATCACTGTGAAGACACGTGCTACTTCAAGCGACAGGAGTGCTTCATGAGGATCCGCATGACGGCCGCCGCCGTTCTTGCCGGTACCGCTCTGATGACGTGCGCGGGGACGGCCGCGGCCGACGCCACCGGCAGCGCCTCGGCGAGCAACAGCCCCGGGCTGCTCTCCGGCAACGCCATCACGGTCCCCCTCGACCTCGACCTGAACCTGTGCGGCAACTCGATCAACGTGATCGGTCTGCTCAACCCGGCGGCCGGCAACGCCTGCGCGAACAAGTAGCGCCGGCACCCGGCCCCCGGACGAGCCGCGCCCCCGCGAGCGGGCGCGGCTCGTCCGCGTCCGTGGTCGCTGCGGACGCGGAGGCTTCGACCGGTGGTGCCGACGCGCCGGTACGGCACCGCTGCCGGCGGTCGCACGTGGGGGGGCCGTGCGACCGGTGTACCTCTTCCCCTCGGCCTGCAGGCGCATGACACTGGTGCGGCTCGAGCCCGACACGGAGCCGAACCGGTCCGTACCCGAACCCGACGGGCCGCTCGCGTCGCCTGCGCGCACGCAGGCACGTGACGGCCCCTGCGCGAAAGGCCGTCGATGACCTCGTCCCGCTTCGCCGACCGCCGTACCGTCCTTTGGGGAGCGCTGTCCGCCGGCGCCGGTGCCGTGCTCGTCCCGACGCTCCTCACGACAGCCGCCCGGGCCTACCCCTGGTCGCGCACGCTCCGTCAGGGGGCGACCGGCGCGGACGTGACCGAACTGCAGATCAGAGTCGCGGGCTGGGCCGCCGACAGCCCGAGCCACAGCATCGTCGCCGTCGACGGAGACTTCGGCCCGGCCACCGCCGCCGCGGTGCGCCGGTTCCAGGCGGCCTACGGGCTCGACGCCGACGGCATCGCCGGTCCCGCGACGCAGGCGCAGCTCAATGCCCTGGAGCAGGCGGACGGCTCCACCGTGCACTTCGACTTCAGCGAGTTCACCGACCGGGTCAGCGGCACCTTCTCCGGAGGAAAACTGAGCGCCGCCGCGACCAAGGAGAACGTCCGGCGCGCGATGTACAAGCTGGAGGCCCTGCGCAAGAAGCTCGGCAACGTGCCCATCACCATCAACTCCGGTTTCCGCAGCATCGCGCACAACGCCGAGGTCGGCGGCGCGTCCGACAGCATGCACCTCTACGGCACCGCGGCCGACCTCAGCGTGCCCGGCGTGTCCAACCGGACCGTCTATCAGAAGGCCGAGACCTGCGGTTTCTCCGGCCTGGAGACGTACACCGCGGACCACCAGCACGTGGACAGCCGGGCCGATCTCGGCCGGGCGTGGTGGTGGCAGGACGGCACGATCTGACGAGCCGCGCACCCACCTCCGCGTCCTGTGGGCAGCTCGAGGCAGCGAGCCGCGCGGGCGTCACCGGTGTGCGGGCACGACGTGCCGGCCCACCGGTGACAGGGGCGGCAGCGGCATCCGGCCGGCCTTCGCGGGGGCCCGGCCGTCATCCCGAGGTCACGGCGCACCGTCCCCGGTCGGCGGTGCGCGGGCCCTGCGCGGTGGGGCGGACGTCGAAGTCGAAGATCCGCGTGGGGACGTAGAGGGTGCAGCAGGCGTTGGGGATGTCGACGATGCCGCTGATGCGTCCCTCCACCGGGGCGGAACCGAGCAGCAGGTAGGCCTGTTCCCCGGAGTAGCCGAACTTCGTGAAGTACGCGATGGCGTTGAGGCAGGCCCGGCGGTAGGCCAGCGTCGCGTCCAGGTAGTGGTTGGTGTCGGTGTCGTGATCGACGGAGACGCCGACGAAGCTGAGGAACTCCGAGTAGCGGGGCTCGACGTTGCCCGGCATGAACACCGGGTTGGTGGTGATGCCGTACGTCTCCATGCCGCCCTTGATCAGGTCCACATGGAGGTCGATGAAGCCGCCCATCTCGATGGCGCCGCAGAAGGTGATCTCTCCGTCCCCCTGGCTGAAGTGGAGGTCTCCCGCCGACAGCTTGGCGTGCGGGACGTAGACGGGGAAGAAGACCCTGCTCCCGCGCGTGAGGTTCTTGATGTCCTGGTTGCCGCCGTTCTCCCGTCCGGGCACGGTACGGGCGCCTTCCACGCATATGCGCTGCGCGTCCTGTCCGGTGGCCGTGCCGGCGAGGGCGTTGTCGGCCGTGGGCGGCAGACCGAGCGGAGGAACACGGTCGGGGTCGGTGTCGATCAGCGCCTGCTCGCGGCGGTTCCACCGGGCGAGCAACTCCGCGGACGGAGCGGTGCCGATGAGCCCGGGGTGGGTGATGCCGGTGTAGCGGATCCCGGGCAGATGACGGGACGTCGCCTGCTGGCCGTGCATGTCCCAGACCGCCTTGTAGGCGTCCGGGAACCAGTCGGTGAGAAAGCCGCCGGCGTTGCTCCTGGCGAAGATGCCCGTGTATCCCCAGCCCTGTCCCGGGGCGTCGCCGACCTGCTGGGGGACGGGGCCGATGTCGAGGATGTCCACGACGAGCAGGTCGCCGGGCTCCGCGCCGTGGACGCCGACGGGCCCGCTGAGCATATGGGCGTGGGTGAGGTCCACGTCCCGCACGTCGTCGGCGGAGTCGTTGTTGCCGATCTGCGCGTCGGTCCAGTCCCGCGTCTCCAGGCGGAACTCGTCGCCCGGCCGGACCATGGCGACCACGGGTATGTCCGGATGCCACCGGTTGTGCCCGGGAACGTCCTGCTCGCGCATGGACTTCGACTGGTCGACGCTGAAGATGACTTCGGGCATGACAGCTGCCTTTCGTGACGGCGCGCGATCCGGCCGCCGGACGGGCGGTGCCCCGGCCGAAAGGTGTGTCGGACGCCGTGGGCGTCCGTCGGTGCTCGCGGCGTCGCCGGGATCGGACGCGATCGGCGAGGCCGGGGTGATCACCTGCTCCGCGGCAGGCGTGCCAGGGCCGGATGCGCGGGCCGTGCCGTGGGGGCGGCCGCGCTGCCGCGGCGGATCACCTCGGGCTCCTCACGGCTGCGTTCCTCGTGCTCGCGCAACGTGGTGAGACGGGCCGGTGCACGGATCAGGCCCGGCGACGAGTAGACACGTCCGGCCCTGCTGCCGCAGGCGGGGCAGTCGAGCGCGGAGGGAGCGCTGCCCATCGGCAGCCGCTTCACGAACCGGCCGCAGTGCGCGCAGGAGTATTCGTACGTCGTCATCGGCCACCTCCGGTCCGCCGACGGGCACGGCCCGAACGGTACGCCCGCAACGGGAGGCTCCCGGGCACGGGCGGAGCCCCGCTATGCCGGAGTCGTCCCGTCCTCACGGTTCCGCCGGACGCCGCGCGATGCGGACACTCACCCTTTCGACGGAACGCCTCGACGGCCGCATCCGCAACCCGAGCCCCCGCCCGCGTCCCGGCGCGGTCCTCGTCCCGCGCAGAACGCCGGGGCCCGTCCGGCCGCCGACGGGCCGGCCGGACGGGACCGTGCCCGCGTCCGGCCCCGGCCGGACGCGGGCGGACGGGTCAGGCCCCGCTCGCCCGGAGCATGTCCTCCCGCTCGACGATCTTCACGCGCTCCCGGCCCTGCGGCTCGCCCAGCGCCTTCTCCGCCGCGTCCAGCTTGTACCAGCCCTCCCACGTGGTGAACCGGACCTTGCGCTCGGCGAGGAACGCGTCGACGGCCTCGGGCGCGGGCGAGGTGGGCGTGTGCAGCCGCCCGCCTGCGTGGTCGTCCAGCAGGCTGGCCACGGTCTCGTTGGCGTCGCCCTTGGTGTGGCCGATCAGACCCACCGGGCCGCGCCGGATCCACCCGGTGACGTACGCCGACTGCACATGCTTGCCCGACTCGTCGACGATCCGGCCGGCCACGTCCGGCACCGTGCCCGACGCCGCGTCCCACGGCAGCTTCGGCAGCGGGTCGGAGAGGTAGCCGACGGCGCGATAGACCGCGGTGACGTCCCAGTCCTTGAAGGTGCCGGTGCCCTTGACGTTGCCGGTGCCGTCGAGCGCGGTGCGCTCGGTGCGCAGGCCCACCACGCGGCCGTTCTCGCCGAGGATCTCGGCCGGCGCCTCGAAGAAGTGCAAAAACAGCTTGTGGGGACGGTCGCCGATGTCCCGGATCGCCCAGTTCTCCAGCGTCTTGGCGACCATGTCGGCCTGCTTGTTGGCGCGCCGGGTGGCGATGGAGCCCTCGTCGTAGTCGATGTCCTCGGGGTCGACGACGACCTCGATGGTCGGGGAGTGGTCCAGTTCGCGCAGCTCCATCGGGCTGAACTTCGCCTGCGCCGGGCCACGCCGGCCGAAGACGTGGATCTCCCGCGCCCGGTTGGCCTTCAGTCCGTCGTAGACGTTCGGCGGGATCTCGGTGGGCAGCAGCTCGTCAGCGGTCTTGGCCAGGATGCGCGCCACGTCCAGGGCGACGTTGCCGACGCCGAGCACGGCGACCTTCTCCGCGGTCAGCGGCCAGGTGCGCGGCACATCGGGGTGGCCGTCGTACCAGGAGACGAAGTCGGCCGCGCCGTAGGAGCCGTCGAGGTCGATGCCGGGTACGGGCAGCTCCCGGTCGGCCATGGCACCGGTGGCGAAGATCACCGCGTCGTAGAACGCGCGCAGGTCGTCCAGGGTGATGTCGGAGGGGTAGTCGACGTTGCCGAAGAGCCGGATCTGCGGCTTGTCGAGCACCTGGTGGAGCGCGGTGACGATGCCCTTGATCCGCGGGTGGTCCGGAGCGACGCCGTAGCGGATCAGGCCGAACGGCGCCGGCATCCGCTCGAAGAGGTCGATGGAGACGCCGGGCTCGACGGCCGCACCGGACTTGAGCAGGGCGTCGGCGGCGTAGATGCCGGCCGGGCCGGCTCCGACGATGGCTACCCGCAGGGGGCGGGGCATGATCAGGTTCCCTTCGAGCGGTGACGGATCGACTCGTCGGCCACCCTAAACTGAGGCAAACCTAAGTAGGTACGCGGGTCCGCTCTATGACGTCATAAGCCGGATCTATGGAGTGTCGTGGGCGTGGATCCGGGCGGGCAGGGCAGGACGGGACGCGGATCGTCGGGCATGGTGGACCTGTGTTCGTGTTGGCCGCGATGTTCGCCGTCCTGGGAGCCGCCAGCAACGCCGCGGGCACGGCCCTGCAGCGCAAGGCGGCCTCGGCCGTTCCGCGCGGCGGCGGTCTGCGGCTGCTGGCCGCTCTGGCCCGGCATCCCGTCTG
Organism: Streptomyces thermoviolaceus; assembly: GCF_045209695.1. Classification (NCBI taxonomy): domain Bacteria; kingdom Bacillati; phylum Actinomycetota; class Actinomycetes; order Kitasatosporales; family Streptomycetaceae; genus Streptomyces; species Streptomyces thermoviolaceus. Next base: position 5,749,063 of record NZ_CP109280.1, read on the forward strand.
GCTGGCCGGGATCTGCGGAGTGGTCCTCTCCGCCCTGTTCCAGGCGCTGGCCCTGGTCAACGGGCCGCTGACGCTGGTGCAGCCGCTGTTCATGATGGAACTGCCGTTCGCCCTGCTGATCGCCGCGCCGCTGATGCACCGCCGGCTGCCGGGCGCCGGCTGGCGGGCGGTGGCGGCCGTGGTCGTCGGCCTCACCCTCGTCCTGGTCTCCTTCGCGCCGTCCGCGGGCCAGGAGCAGGCCTCCATGGCGCGGTGGACGCCCGCGCTCGTGGTGTGCCTGGGGGTGATGGCCGGGGCGGTCGTGCTGGCCCGGACGAAGTGTTCCCCGCTGCTGCGGGCCGCCGTGCTGGCCGCGGCGGCCGCCACCGGCAACGCGCTGACCGCCGCGATGCTGAAGTCGGCGAGCCACACCCTCGAGGCCGACGGGTTCGACGCCTTCCTCGCCACCTGGCAGACCTACGGCTTCGCGGTCGTCGGCATCGGCTCGCTGCTGTTGCTGGAGAACGCCCTGCAGGCGGGCCCGCTGGCGGCCTCGCAGCCGGCCCTGACCATCGGCGACGCGACGGTGAGCCTGGTGCTGGGCATTCTGGTGTTCCGCGAGGAGGTCCGCCTGGGTGTGTGGCTGCTGCCGGAGCTGGTGGGGGCCGGGTTCATCGTGTGGGGGGTGCTCCGGCTGATCCGTGTGGTGCCCCATGCCGCACAGACCCTGACGGGTTCGGCGACGGCCGAGCAGCCGTCCGGCTCCCGGGCCGCATAGCGCCCGGTCGCCCCGCGGCTCACCCGGACCCGGTCGGCGTCGGCTGTGCGCACGGCCGGACCGTTCGGCCCAATCCCGACCGAGACTCCGATGAACGGTGGAAATGTTTACGTATCGGCGTAAACATGGGCAAGTCGGGCACCCGCCTGTCCCGCCGCATCGGACAGCCACCGAGCCGAAGGAGTCCATGGGCATGACGGACGTATCCAGCAAGGGCCCCGCACCGGGCGACGACCGGAAGGTCCTCACCAACCGGCAGGGCCATCCCGTCCACGACAACCAGAACCAGCGCACCATCGGCGCCCGCGGCCCGGCGACGCTGGAGAACTACCAGTTCCTGGAGAAGATCAGCCATTTCGACCGGGAACGCATCCCCGAGCGGGTGGTGCACGCCCGGGGCGTGACGGCGTACGGCTTCTTCGAGGCCTACGGCACCTGGGGCGACGAGCCGATCTCCCGCTACACCCGGGCCAAGCTCTTCCAGGAACGCGGCAAGCGCACCGACGTCGCGGTCCGCTTCTCCACCGTGATCGGCGGCCGCGACTCCTCCGAGGCCGCCCGCGACCCGCGCGGCTTCGCCGTGAAGTTCTACACCGAGGACGGCAACTGGGACCTGGTCGGCAACAACCTCGGCGTCTTCTTCATCCGGGACGCCATCAAGTTCCCGGACGTCATCCACGCCCTCAAACCCGACCCGGTGACCTTCGAGCAGCAGCCGCGGCGGATCTTCGACTTCATGTCGCAGACGCCCGAGTGCATGCACATGCTCGTCAACCTCTTCAGCCCGCGCGGCATCCCCTCCGACTACCGCCACATGCAGGGCTTCGGCGTCAACACCTACAAGTGGGTCAACGCCGAGGGCCGCACCGTGCTGGTGAAGTACCACTGGATCCCCAAGCAGGGCGTGCGCAGCATGACCGAGGAGGACGCGGCCAACGTGCAGGCACGCACCCTCGGCCATGCCACCAAGGACCTGTACGAGGCCGTGGCACGCGGCGACTACCCCGAGTGGGAGCTGCGCGTGCAGATGATGGAGGACCACGACCACCCGGAGCTGGACTTCGACCCCCTGGACGACACCAAGACCTGGCCCGAGCAGGACTTCCCGCCCAAGCCGGTGGGGCGGCTGGTGCTGAACCGGATGCCGGAGAACTTCTTCGCCGAGAACGAGCAGATCTCCTTCGGCACCGGCGTCCTCGTGGACGGCCTGGACTTCTCCGACGACAAGATGCTCGTCGGCCGGACCTTCTCCTACAGCGACACCCAGCGCTACCGGGTCGGCCCCAACTATCTCCAGCTGCCGGTCAACCAGCCGAAGAACGCCCGCGTGCACACCAACCAGCGCGACGGGCAGATGACCTACTACGTCGACGGCGCCGGGGAGAACCCCTCCGTCAACTACGAGCCGTCGATCACGGGCGGGCTGCGCGAGGCGCAGTACCCCACCCACGACGAGCAGGGCCCGGAGATCCGTGGCCGGCTCACCCGCAAGCGCATTGAGCGCACCAACGACTACCAGCAGGCCGGCCAACGGTATCTGCTCATGGAGCAGTGGGAGCGCGACGACCTGGTGAAGAACCTGGTCAACCAGCTCGCCCAGTGCGACCGGCCGGTGCAGGAGCGCATGGTGTGGCACTTCCTGCTGGTGGAGAACGACCTCGGCCTGCGGGTCGGCGAGGGACTCGGCATCGCGCCGGAGGACGTCGCCCATCTGCAGCCGCTGGCGAGCCAGGATCTCACCGACGAGGACCGCAAGCGGCTCGCCAACCTCGGCAAGAACCCGCCGCGGGACGTCGAGGGACTCACGATGACGCACTGCGTGCCCAACGAGCGGTACGTCGTCACCCGCTGAGCCACCCGCTGGACGCGCCGGACCCCGGCCGGGCTCCCACCCGGCCGGGGTCCTCGGGTCCTCTCATGTCATCACGCCTCTGACGCGAGACACCAACCACGCAGGTGTGCGGTCAGCGCGTGGTGAGCAGCTCCGCGCGCAGCCGCGCCAGCAGCCGGCCCAGCAGCCGGGAGACATGCATCTGCGAGATCCCCAGGCGGTCGCCGATCTGCGCCTGGGTCAGCTCCTCCACGAACCGCATGTGGAGGAGCTGCCGGTCCCGCTCGTCGAGTTCCGCCACCAGCGGGGCCAGAGTGTGCAGGTCCTCCACCAGCTCCAGATCCGTGTCCTCGGCGCCGATGAAGTCGGCCAGGACGTTCTCGCCGTCCTCGCTGCCGCCGACCGCCGCGTCCAGGGAGGCGGAGGTGTAGCCGTTGCAGGCCACCATCGCGTCGACGACCTCCTGCTCGGGCAGGTTCATCAGCTCCGCCAGCTCCTTGACGGTGGGCTTGCGGCCCAGCCGGCTGCCGAGTTCCTCGGTCGCCTTGGCCAGCTCGACCCGCGCCTCCTGCAACCGGCGCGGCACATGCACCGCCCAGGAGGTGTCCCGGAAGAAACGCTTGATCTCGCCCACGATGTAGGGCACCGCGAAGGACGTGAACTCCACCTCGCGGGACAGCTCGAACCGGTCGATCGCCTTGATCAGGCCGATCATGCCGACCTGGACGATGTCCTCCATCTCCTGCGGGCCCCTGCTGCGGAAACGACCGGCCGCGTACCGCACCAGGGACATGTTCATCTCGATCAGCGTGTTGCGCGCGTACTGGTACGCGGGGGTGCCCTCCTCCAAGGAGGCCAGCCGGTCGAAGAACAGCCGTGAGAGCGCGCGGGCGTCGCTGGGTGCGACCTGCGAGGGTTCGGCCACCTCCGGCAGCTCCGTCCCGGCTCCCGTCGCCTTCGCCACCGTGGTCACCGCCATCCTGCGGCCCTCCCTGTCAGCCGATGTGTTCGTCGGACCGTGCGTGTCCGCCCCATGATCAGGAACGGGCTCCGCAGCGTGTACCCCCTTCCCCAGGCCTCACACCCCATTATTTCCCCCTCACGGCATCCGCGCGCGGCGTGGCGCAGGCGCCCGGCGGGCGCGGGATCCGGCCGGGGCCGCCCCTGGACGGGGACCGACACGCAATCTCGTGCGGCACCGCACGCCGGCCGACGGCCGGACGCGGGTGTTCCGGCGCGCTGCCGGGGAACGCGCACTCTACGGTGTGCCGGCCCCTGCGGGGCCGGTGTGCCCGACAGCGACCGGAGGAGCGCACGTGAACAGCCAGACACGGTCGGACCAGGGCGGCGCCGGGCTGACGGGCGGGCGGGACCCGCGGCGCTGGCGGGCGCTGTGGGTCACCCTGACGACCGGGTTCATGAGCCTGCTCGACGTGACGATCGTGGCCGTGGCCCTGCCCTCGCTCCAGCGCGACCTGAACACCTCACCGGCCGCGGTGCAATGGGTGGTGTCCGGCTACGCCCTGACCTTCGCCCTCGCCCTGGTGCCCGCGGGCCGGCTCGGCGACGCGGTGGGCCGGCGACGCATCTTTCTGGCCGCCCTCGCCGGGTTCGTGCTGTGCAGCGCCGCCGCAGGCGCCGCACCCACGATCACCTGGCTGGTGGTGGCCCGCCTCGCCCAGGGCGTGTGCGCGGGCTGCCTCGCCCCGCAGAACTCCGCGCTGATCCAGCAGATGTTCCGCGGCGCCGAACGGGGCCGTGCCTTCGGTCTGTTCGGCGCCGTGGTCGGCATCTCCAGCGCCGTCGGGCCGATCGTCGGCGGACTGATCCTCGCCCTGGCACAGGGCACGCAGGGCTGGCGCTGGATCTTCTACGTCAACATCCCGGTCGGTGCCCTCGCCCTGGTGCTCGGCCTGCGGCTGCTCCCGCGGATCGCGCCCGGCCGCCGGGAACGGCTCGACCTGCCCGGTGTGGCCCTGCTCGGCGCCGGGGTGCTGGCCGTGATGCTGCCGCTGGTCTTCGCCGAGAGCGGCGGACTGACCCGGCTGTGGTGGCTGTTCCCCGTCGGCGCCGTGCTGCTCGCCTGCTTCGCCCGCTGGGAGGGCCGGGTCGCGCGCCGGGACGGCCGGCCCCTGCTGGATCCCCGGCTGCTGACCGGCACCCGCGGCTACGCCCTGGGCACCACCCTGGGCACGCTGTACTTCGTCGGATTCAGCGGCGTCTGGCTGGTCTTCGCCCTGTTCTTCCAGAACGGCCTCGGGTACACACCGCTGCTGTCCGGGCTCGCCGTCACCCCGTTCGCGGTCGGCTCGGCCGCCGCCGCGGTGATCTCCGGGCGGCTGGTGGAACGCTTCGGACGGCTGCTGACCGCCTGCGGGCTGCTCGGGGTGATCGCCGGTCTCGGCGCGGCGGCGCTGATCCTCAGGTCGGCGCCGGACGGCAGGGAGGCATGGCTGGCGGCGCCCGCCCTGTTCGCCGGCGGACTGGGCAGCGGCTGCGTGATCTCCCCGAACATCACCATGACACTGCGGGACGTGCAGGTCCGGATGGCCGGAGCGGCGGGCGGCGCCCTGCAGACCGGGCAGCGGCTGGGCGCGGCCGTGGGCACGGCCGCCCTGCCGGGGCTGTTCTACCTGGTCCTCGCGCACACCGGACGGGACTACCGGGCGGCGGTGGCGCTCGCCGTGGGCTCCTCCCTCGTCGCGATGCTCGCCGCCCTGGCGGTGGCCCTCCTGGACTGGCGCCGCGACGGCCGCCGTCGCCCCCTCCAGCAGGTGCCGCCGGCCACCGCCGAGACGGCACGCCATGCCTGCCGCAAGGGCGGCGGCGGGAGATGAACCGAGAAGGAACCGGACCGCCCGCGGCGGCCCGCACACACCCGCGGCGGAGCCGCGCCCGTGCGCGCGACCCCGCCGTGGAGTGCCGTGCCCTCGGTGCCCGGTGACGGGCGGAGGAGTGCGGGCCGAGCCGGTTCACGGCTTCAGCGTGTCCTTGGTCTTCTCTTTCGCCTGGCGTGCGTCGCCCTTGGCCTTCCGGGCCCGGCCCTCGGCGGTCATGCGCTCGTTGCCGACCGCGCGTCCGACCGTCTCCTCGGCCTTGCCCTTCATCTGTTCCTTCTTGGCCCTGGCCTTCTGGTCACCAGCCACGTCGCTCACTCCCGACCGTAGGGGGCTGTGTGTCACCGCTCCGGGTGTCCGGTGCGGTCACCGGCAAACCAGCCGCCGCCGGCGCGCGACAGACGGCCCCGGCGAGGCCCGGCGGTTCACCCGGTCTCCCCGTCGACGGCCCGCACCACGGGGTGTCGCCCGCGGGCAGCGCCCGCGTGACGGCCCGCATCCTCAGCGGCCTGTGCACGTCCCCGCGCCCGGTGGACGCCGTGGGCGTCATCCCGTGAACGTCCTGCCCGCCTGGCGTCTGCGCAGGTCGTCGAGTGTGCGCAGGCGATCCCGGGAGCGCTCCAGCAGCCCGTTGAGCCGGTGGGGCTCCAGACGCGGGTCGCGGTCGGCCAGGGTGCGCAGTGTCTCCCAGGTGCTGATCGCGCTCAGGGTGCCGAGCTGCAGCAGCTCCAACTCCAGCAGGGTGCTCAGCGGAGAACGCCGCAGCAGGGAGCCGTTGGTCTTCAGCCGGCCGGCGCGCTCGCCGAGCCGTCCGGCGTACATCTTGTAGCGCCGTACCGGCACGTTCAGCCGACGCATGATCGCCAGCAGTGCCCTGCGGTCCTCGGCGATCTGCGCGGCGACGGCGGCGACCGCCTCGGCGAGCTCGGGATCGCGGCAGGAGGAGGCCAGGTACCGCGAACGCCCGGCGGTCACCGTCGCGATCGCCAGATGGTCGTTGAGGTAGATCCCCAGCAGGGCACGACCGCCGCTCTGCCCGGCCGAACCCGGCCGGAAGATCCCGGAGGGCCGCTGGTCGTCCATGGGTGTGTCCGGTGCCATGGGTGCGTCCGGGGCGGTCAGCAGGGCAGCTTGGCGCGGATGCAGGCGGCCGCGGCGGCGGGCCGCGCCGGGGTGCGGACGGAACGGCGCAGACGGGCGGCCTCGCGCTGCAGGTCCCGGGCGCGGTGCCGGCCGCGCCACAGCAGCGACGGGGCCCCGCCCGTGTCGTCCGCCGCGATCAGCAGCCCGCCCATCATGGAGAGGTTCTTCAGACAGTGGACGCGCTGCTGCATCCGCTCACCGGGGTCCTCCGCCTCCCAGAATCGGTGGCCGGCCACCGTGGTCGGCGCGAGGGTCGCGGCGAGGGCCAGCGCGGACAGCCGGGGCAGTCGGCCCGTGGCCAGCATCAGACCCGCGACGACCTGCACGCCGCCGTTGAGCCTCACGACCTGCTCGGTGCGCTCCGGCAGCATCGGGAACCGCTGCCTGAGGGGCCCCACCACACGCTCGGCGGCCGGAGCGAGATCGGCGGGGCTGCGGACGGCGCCCAGACCGCCGGCGACGAACATCGAGGCGAGCATCGGACGACCGGCCAGACGCAGCAGACTCATGGTCTCTCCCAGGTGTGAGATGTGCGGCGTTGCCCGGGTTCCCGTTCCCGGACGGCTGCAACCTGGGCCGCACGGCCGCCGCGGCACGTCCTCGCGAGGGCGACATGTGTGCTGCCGTCCGCGCGTGGGTTCGTCGTGCGCTGGTGTCCGCGTCGTCCGTGTGACCGCCGTGGTAGCGGGCCTCAGGGCCTCAGCCGAGGGTTTCGATCTTCATGTCGCCCGTGGTGACCGTGCGGATGTGATCGCTGGCGAGCAGGGCGTGCGGATTGCCGAGGTCGATGGCGCTGACCTCGTCGAGGCGGGCCAGCTGGGAAGGGGTGAGGTCGACCTGCAGAGCACCCAGGTTGTCCTCCAACTGCGCGATGGTGCGGGCGCCGACGACGGGTGCCGTCACACCCGGGGCGTTCAGGGCCCAGGCCAGTGCGACCTGGGCGGGTGTGCGGCGCAGCTCCGAGGCCACCTCCTTCACCGCATCGGCGATGGCGAGGTTGCGGTCGGTGACCCATCCCAGGGCGACATTGAGGCTCTTGCGGTCGCCGGCGGTTTCGCCGACGACGGAGCCCGCCCGGTTCTGGTCCTCCCGGCTGTACTTGCCGGTGAGCACCCCGCCGCCCAACGGGGAGAAGGGGACCACGCCGAGTCCCATCTCGCGTGCCATCGGGATCAGGTCACGCTCCGCGGTGCGCTCGATCAGGCTGTACTCGGTCTCCAGCGCGACCAGTGGCGACCAGCCGCGCAGGTCGGCGATCGCCTGCATGCGCGCCACCTGCCAGGCCGGGGCACTGGAGATCCCCACGTACAGCACCTTGCCCTGCCTCACCAGGTCGTCGAGGCCCCGCAGGATCTCCTCCACCGGCGTCCGGAAGTCCCATACGTTCACGTAGAGCAGATCGATGTAGTCGGTGTTCAGCCGGCGCAGACTGGCTTCCACCGACGCCAGCATGCTCTTGCGGTGGGTCCCCCCGGAATTCGGGTCATCAGGCCGACGCAGCGTCGAGTACTTCGTGGCCAGCACCAGCTTGTCGCGGTCGGCGCGGGCGAATTCACCGAGCAGTCGCTCGGAACTGCCGTCGGTGTAGGTGCTGGCGGTGTCGAAGACATTGCCGCCGAGCTCGGTGTAGCGGTCGAAGAGCTTGCGCGCCTCGTCGCGCTCGGCGCCCCAGCCCCACTCGGTGCCGAAGGTCGCCGTGCCCAGCGCCAGCGGTGAGACCCGGAGTCCGGAACGGCCCAGCAGCCGATACGTGTCGAGAGTGAGTGCCATCGTGTTCTCCTGTGCGGTGCGGTTCATGGCGTTGACGGTGCGGATCCGTGATCGGCCCGCACGGGTTCCAGGCGCGGGCCCGTAGCCGGCGGCCACGGTGATGTCCTGGTCGGTGATGCGGTCGGCGGCGTCCGAGGAGAGGAAGGCGACTGCTGTCGCGACCTCCTGGCTGGCTTTGCAGCGCTCGAAGCGGCTCGGCCGTCGCTCCACCGATCCCGGTCGTCCCCCGGTGATGAGAGCTGTGGGCATATCTGATCTTTCGTCGCTGACGTGATGTGCGGGGGAACAATCGGGGACCTCCCCGGTTGTCTCGCCGTACACTGAACCGGGGACATCCCCGGATCATTCCCGAGCCTCAGCCGACACCCACGATCGCGAACGTCATGACATCTCCCCGCAGCACCCTGCGCGCCGACGCGCAGCGCAATCGCAAGCAGCTGATCGCCGCGGCTGCCGAAGCCTTCGCGTCCGGACACCCGATCTCGCTGGACGCGATCGCCAGACGCGCGGGAGTGGGGAACGCCACCCTGTACCGGCACTTCCCCACCCGGGAGGATCTGATCGAAGAGGTCTACCGGGACCAGATCCGGCCCTTGCGCGAGGATGCACGCACCCTGCTCGCCACCGAGCCGCCCGCTCGGGCCCTCCACGCCTGGATGCTCCGATTCGCCGACTGGACCGGTGAACGACGCGGTATCTGCGAGGCCCTGGTCGCCATGAGCGCGTCCGGCCGCTTCGGTACCGGGCCGGTCTGCGACGAGGTCCAGCAGATCCTGGCGATGATGCTCGAGGCCGGTGCCGCAGCAGGAGAACTGCGCAGCGACATCGACCCGGTCGAGGTGGGCGGCATCCTCGCCGGTTTGCTCTCCGTGGCCGGCGCGCCCGAGCAGCGCCGCCGACTGCACCGAATGCTGGACGTCGTCGTCGACGGACTCAGGCCCCGCTGAGCGGCACACCAGCGGTTCGAGGAGGCGTCGGCCCATGCCGGACGGCAGGGCCGCGGCCGCGACGGTCGCGGCACCCCACACCTGGGTGAGGACCGTCGAGATCACCGAGGCGGACCCGGATGCCGCCAGTCTTGGAACGTGGAGGCGTCAGCGCTTCCCGCGGGCGGGCGGCGGGGGTGCGTTCGGCGACGTGCCGGGCGACTGCGTCGACGCTCGGGTTGGGTGCGTGCCGTGGCCCGCCGTTCCACGGGCGTCGTGGTGTGCGCGCCGGAGCGGTGGCGCTCCCACCGGCTCGGTGTGCCTCGCGCGCACCTGCATCACCACATCGGGTGGCCGCACCCGCGTCGGTCGCTCACTTCTTCCCGGGGGCCAGCTCGGCCAGCAGCAGGGTCCGGTCGTCGGTGGCGGCGTCCTGTCCGACGGTGTCCTCCAGCAGGTGCCGGCACAGGGACGGCAGGGCGTCCGGGTGCTCCGGGTCGGACAGCTGTGCGGCACCCTCGTCGAGGGCGCGGGCCAGACGGGTGATGCCCTGGTCGATGTCGCGGGTCCGGGACTCCACCAGCCCGTCGCTGTAGAGCAGCAGCAGACTCGGCTCGGGCACATGCAGCACGGTCGGCTCGTACCGGCCCGCACCCAGGCCCAGCGGCAGGCCGGCCGTGGTCAGGGCGACCCGCCGGGCCGGGCCGCTCGGCCCGCGGACCAGCGGCGGCGGATGCCCGGCCCCGACGAAGGTGCAGGTGCACAGGTCCGCGTCCCACTCCGCATACATGCAGGTGGCGAAGGAGGCACCGGGGGTGTCACCGGCGACCGTGTCCAGGTGGCGCATGAGGTCGGCCGGGTCGAGGTCGAGCGCCGCCAGGGTGCGCACGGCCGTACGCAACTGGATCATGGCGACGGCGGACTCGGGGCCGTGCCCCATCGCGTCGCCGACGACCATGCCGACCCGGCGCCCGCGCCGCGGCAGCACGTCGAACCAGTCCCCGCCGATGACGTCCTGCCCGGCGGGCCGGTAGCCGTGCGCGATCCGGCAGCCTTCGTGGCACTGGCCGGCCTCGGGCAGCAGCGAGCGGCGGATGGCCAGCGCGGTGAGCCGTTCCCGTTCGTAGCGGCGCGCGTTGTCCAGTGCCACGCAGGCACGGGCGCCGAGCACCTCCACCGCCACCGCGTCGCCACGTGTGAACGGCGTGCGACCGGGCCCCCGGGTGCAGGCGATGAACCCCACCGCCGTGCCGCGCAGCCGCAACGGGACGATCAGGAAGGAGGCGCTGCGCACCAGGGCTTCCACGGACGCATCGCCCCGCCCGGTCCGCCGCAGGCGCTGCACGGTGTGCCCGTCCACACCGTCGAGCAGCTGGCTCTGCCCCGTGGCCACGGCCCGCGCGTACGGCGTCTCGCGGGGGAAGACCAGCACCTCGCCGACCGGCAGCAGCGACTCCCAGTTCTCCGGATTCTGTGCGCCTATGCGCAGGGCGAGACGGCGCGCCTCGATCTGGGGCGGGTCGGGCAACTGGCCGCCGTGCTCCTGGAGAAGCCAGCGCTGCAGCAGATACACGGAGGCCGCGTCGCAGAAGTACGGCGCCAGGGCGTGCACCACATGGCGGCCCGTCAGCTGCAGGTCGAGCTCGGAGCCGATGGCGTCCGCCGCGGGGGAGAAGCGCCCGCGGTGACTGCCCGGCGACGCCGCAAGGGCGTCGTCGTGATCGGGGGACTCGCTGTGTTCTGTGTACCGCAGGGTGATTGCCTTCCGGGTGGGGCAGGTCGTGGCGTGACGGGCCGGGAGGTCCTCGTCGACGTGTTGCGGGGGCGGTGCGGGGAAGGGCCATGGCGGGGCGGCACGGACGAGGAGTATGCCGTAGGCAACTATATGATTCCCAGTCAGTAATGCGGAGTCGCGAGGGAGTTGACCATGACGGACGACAGCGGGCTGCCGCGGGGCGTCGATCCCGGCAAGGCCAGTGTGGCGCGGATGTACGACGCCATGCTGGGCGGAGAGCACAACTTCGCCATAGACCGTGAGGCGGTGGCCGCCTTCACCGCCATCGACCCTCAGGTGCGCACCCTCGCCCGCGCCAACCGCGCCTTCCTTCAGCGCGCGGTGCGTTTCCTGGTGGACGCCGGTGTACGTCAGTTCATCGACCTGGGCTCCGGCATCCCCACGCAGGGCAACGTCCACGAGGTCGCCCAGTCCGCCGCCCCCGGCTCACGGGTGGTCTACGTCGACAACGATCCCGTGGCGGTCGCCCACAGCGAGGCGCTCCTCGACGGCAACCCGGACGCCACGATCGTGGCCGCCGACATCCGCCGCCCCGCCGACGTCCTCTCCGCACCCCAGGTGCGCGACCTGATCGACTTCGAGCAGCCCGTCGCCGTCCTGATGATCACGATCCTGCACTTCATCACCGCCGAGGAGGATCCGGGCGGCATCGTGGCCGCCTTCCGGGACGCTCTCCCCCCGGGCAGCTGGCTGGCGCTGACCCACGCCACCGACGACGACCGTCCCGACACGGCCGCCGCCGTGGGACAGCTGTACCGCGACCGGGCCACCTCTCCCGTCACCGCCCGCTCCCACGCCGAGATCATGGCCCTCTTCGACGGCTTCGAGCTGGTCGAACCCGGCCTGGTGCATCTGCCGCTGTGGCGCCCGGACCCGCAGGAGCGGATACCCGACGACCCCCGCCGGTACTGGGTGTACGCCGGAGTGGGACGCAAGACCGCCTGACCACCGCCGGGCCCGGGCCGGCCGCCTCCCGGCGGCCGCGCGGGGGTGCGCCCGGCCGCGGACCGTCGGCCGGGCGTGGCACCCTGAACTCATGTGCGGCCGCTATGTGTCCACCCGCGCCCCCGAGGACCTGGTCCGCCACTTCCGGGTGACGGCCTGGCGCCCTAAGGAGGCCCTGGCACCCAGCTGGAACATCGCGCCCACCGACCGGGTGTGGGCCGTCCTGGAACGCGTGCCCCGCGAGGACCCCGAAGCCGACGCGACACCCCGCCGCGAGCTGCGGCCGCTGCGCTGGGGACTGGTGCCCTCCTGGGCGAAGGACCCCCGCACCGGCGCCCGGCTGATCAACGCGCGCGTGGAGACCGTCCACGTCAAACCCGCCTTCCGCCGCGCCTTCGCCCGGCACCGCTGCCTGCTCCCCGCCGACGGTTTCTACGAATGGCAGCGCGTCGAGGACGCACACACCGGCCGGGTCCGCAAGCAGCCCTGGTTCATCCACCCCGAGGACGGCGGCATCATGGCCCTCGCCGGCCTCTACGCCCACTGGCGCGATCCGCATGTGCCGCGGGACGACGATCCCGCGGCGTGGTTGACGACCTGCACCATCATCACCACCGACGCCACCGACGCGGCCGGCCGCGTCCACCCCCGGATGCCGCTCGCCCTGGACGCCGAGCACTACGACGCCTGGCTCGACCCGCGGTGTCAGGACACCGGCGAGCTGCGGGCGCTGCTCGACACCCCGGCGGGCGGCCACCTGGACGCCCGGCCGGTCTCCCCGGCCGTCAACGACGTCCGCGCCGACGGTCCCGAGCTGGTGGCCGAGGCCGCGCCGTGACGGCTCAGCCGGCCGCGTGCTCGACGCGCATCCGCACCTGCTCCTCCAGCCGCTGCAGGCTGTCGTCGAGAGCGGACCGGGCGGCCTGTTCTCCCGGGTCGTGGCTGTCCTCGAGGAAGGACAGGTGCACGGTCACCTCGCTCGCGCCCCCGCCGATGCCGGCGATCTGCAGCCAGCCCGCGTAGCTGCCCTGCTCACGGGTGCCCCACTCGATCCGCATCTGGTCGCGCTCGGCGCGCAGCAGCGCGGGCGTGTCCTGGTCGGTGCGGTCCTCGTGCACGGTCACGGCGGGCGGGGCCGCGCCGCGCACGTGCAGCTCGTGCGGCAGCCATGCGTCGAGCTGTGACACATTGGCCGCCTGATCGAAAACCTGCTCGGGCTGGGCGGGCATTGTGCGGGAACGTTCGTACTCGGTCATCACGGCACCCATTTCGTGTGCTCTGCGGTCGTACCAGCAACCGCGTGCCCCGCCTGACGCGGCTGAAAAGCTGCTCCGCGTCCGCGGCGGTGCGCACGCCGGGTGGCCGTCCTCCTGCACAGACGACGGTGTGCGGTCCGAGGTCGGACCGCACACCGTGCTGGGTCGTCGAGATGATGTCAGGACACCGGACGGGCCGGATCAGTAGCCGCCGTGACCGCCGTGACCACCGTGTCCGCCACCGTGACCGCCGTGTCCGCCGCCGTGTCCGCCACCGTGGCCGTAGCCGCCGTGGCCGCCGTGGCCGTGGTCTCCGTCCCATCCGCCATGGCCGTAACCGCCGTGGCCGCCGTGTCCGCCACCGTGGCCTCCGCCGTGGCCGTAGCCGCCGTGGCCGCCGTGGCCGTAGCCACCGTGTCCGTCACCATGGCCTCCGCCGTGGCCGTAGCCACCGTGGCCGCCGTGTCCGCCACCGTGGCCTCCGCCGTGACCTCCGCCGTGGCCGCCCTGATACAGGGTGCTGTACCCGGAAGCCTGGTGGGAGTCGTAGCCCGACGCCGCTGCGGTACCCGCGGTGCCGATCGCGGCGCCACCGGCCATGAGGACGCCGGCCGCAGACACGGCAAAGAGGCGCTTGACGCGCTGTGCTCGCATGGGTATTACCTTTCCTTTCCACCGTCTCGCGCGGAATTGCACGCAAGATGGACGGCCGCGCTGCCTGGTCGGGGAAAGTGCGGCGCGGTCCAGAGCGTCGCCGCTCGATTGTGAAAGCACGTCTCGGTCTCCGACCGCCGCGGTGCCATCTGAGAGACTCCGCGGCTTCGGCCCCCTGAGGAGACCTCGCCGGTCGGGGCGTGCCCGTTGCGGCTGTCATTTCCCGACGCTAGTCGCCGATTCCACCATCGGCATCTCGGGCACGGTCCGCGGGAGGGGCGCACGCGTGTCCGTGGGGAAACACGCCCTCCGCGGCCGCTCGGCGAACCGTCGCCACGCAGCGGATGAGCCACTGTTTCCCCGAGGTTGCCCCGTCGTCTTCCACGGGTTGCTCCGCCGTGCGCATGAAGCGCGCCAGGCAGGGCACGCGGAGCAGTGCCCAAGGGGGTGTGTCACATGTCAACGGGAACACTTCTCGCGATCATCATCCCGGTCGTCGTCGTCCTCGCTCTGATCGCCGTCGGTGCTTCGCTGCTGACACGGCGTCGTCGGCTGCGCCGGCGCTTCGGACCCGAGTACGACCGCACGGTGGAGGAGGCGGAGAGCAGGCGGGCCGGTGAGCGCCATCTCAGGGAACGCGAAAAGCGGCACGACGAGTTGGACATCAGGCCGCTGTCCGCCGACGCGCGCGAACGGTACGCCCGCGAGTGGAGCGGTGTGCAGGAAGAGTTCGTGGACCGGCCCGAGGACGCGGTGCACGACGCCGACCGGCTGGTGACGTCGCTGATGCACGAGCGCGGCTACCCGACCGAGGGCTTCGAGCAGCAGGCCGCCGACTTGTCCGTGGAGCACAGCCGCACCCTCGACCACTACCGTGCCGCTCACGACATCGAGACGCTCACCACCCGCAGCCAGGCCACCACCGAGCAGTTGCGCGGCGCGATGGTCCACTACCGGGTGCTCTTCGACGAACTGCTCTCCGACGGAAACCGCCCTCGGCACGCCCCGTCCTGACCACCGGCCTGCCGTCGCGGCCGGCGTCCGGACACCGCTCAGCCCGGCACGGAGGAAGCCATGCACAGCGACAAGGAACCGAGCCGCAGCAGCGGCCTGTCCACCGAGGATCTTCTGCGGGAGCGGTCCGGCGGGCCGGCCTCGCGATCGGCGCCGCCGCAGACGGACGCCCCGCCGCCGGTCTATCCCGGCGAGAGCACGGGCGAGGCACCGCCGCGCCGCTCCGGCACCGGCGAGCCGTCAGGGACGCGTGAGTCGTCCGGGACCCGTGAGCCGTCCGAGACGCGTGAGCCCTCCGGGACCCGGGAGCCGTCCGAGACGCGTGAACCGTCCGCCGCCGGTGACCGGGCCGCCGCGGCGCCCGCCGCCTCCGGCGCACCGTCGGCGGAGTCCGAGACGCAGCCGCAGGACACCACGCGCTCCCCGGACGCAGGGAAGGCCGCCACCGCGGAGGAGGAGAGCCCGCGCCTGCTGAGCCCCGAGGACGAGCAGGGCTTCCGCGACCGCTGGAAGGAGGCCCAGAGCAGATTCGTGGACGACCCGCGCGAGGCGGTGCACACCGCCGACACCCTGGTCGCCGAGGTGATGCAGACCCTGGCGGCCACCTTCGCCCAGCACAAGCAGGAACTGGAGAGCCAGTGGAGCCAGGGGGAGCAGGCGGACACCGAGGCCCTGCGCAGGGCCCTGCGCCGCTACCGCTCCTTCTTCAACCGCCTGCTCAGCACCTGACGCGTCCAGCCGTCCGCCCGGCACCGACCGACGGCAGGGCGAGGGCGGCCACCGATGTGTCCGGCGTGTCGCGCGGCGGCCGGAGACGGCCACGGACGACCATGGGGTGTCCTGCACACAGCCATCAGTCCGGGCGTGGAACGGAGGGTCCGCATGGGCCGGCGGGTCGCGGAACGCGGGACGGAGCAGGAACCGGACGAGGACGGCGCACAGCCGTGCGTCACCGGCGCCGCGCTCGGTGACGCACGCCGCCGCATCCCGCGCACCGACGCGGTGTTGAAGGACCCGCGCCTCGTGGCCGCCGTCGGCCGACTGGGGCCGGGCACGGTCAAGGCGGCGGTCCGGCAGGCACAGGAGCAGGCCAGGCACGGCACCGTGCCGCCCGAGGCGGTGGCCGACACCGCGGTCGCCCTGCTGCCGCGCACCGCCGGCGGACTGCGTCCGGTGATCAACGCGACCGGGGTGCTGCTGCACACCAACCTCGGCCGTGCGTCCTTGTCGGCGGCGGCCCGGCTGGCCGTGCTGGACGCCGCCGGACCCACGGACGTGGAACTCGACCTGGTCACCGGTGTCCGGGCCCGCCGCGGCCGCAGCGTGCTGCAGGCGCTGCGCGAACGGGTGCCGTCCGCCGACGCCGCACACGTCGTCAACAACGGTGCCGCCGCCCTGGTGCTGGCCGCCACGGCGCTCGCCACCGGCCGGGAGATCGTCGTCAGCCGGGGCGAGCTGGTGGAGATCGGGGACGGCTTCCGGCTGCCGGACCTGCTCGTCTCCACCGGCGCCCGGCTCCGCGAGGTCGGCACCACCAACCGCACCCGCGTCGAGGACTACGCCGCCGCGATCGGCCCCGAGACCGCCTTCGTGCTCAAGGTCCACACCTCCAACTTCCGCATCACCGGTTTCACCCGTGCCGCCTCGGTGCGCGACCTGGCCGGGCTGGGCGTGCCCGTGGTCGCCGACATCGGCTCCGGCCTGCTCGCCCCGCATCCGCTGCTGCCCGAGGAACCCGACGCCGCCGGTCAGCTGAGGTCGGGCGCGGCGCTGGTGACCGCGAGCGGGGACAAGCTGCTCGGCGGCCCCCAGTGCGGCCTGATCCTGGGCGACGCCGGCCTCGTCGGCGCCCTGGCACGACATCCGCTGGCCCGGGCGCTGCGCGTGGACAAGCTCACCCTGGCCGCCCTGCACGCCACCCTCACCGGCCCCGAGACCCCCACCGCCCGCGCCCTGAACGCCGATCCGCGCACCCTGACCCGCCGCGCCGAACGCCTCGCCTGCCAGCTGCGCGGCCCCGGCCTGGACGTCCACGCCGTTCCCAGCGCGGCCACCGTCGGCGGGGGCGGCGCACCCGGGGTGACGCTGCCGAGCGCCGCGCTGTCCCTGCCGGAGGCCTGGGCGTCCGCCCTGCGCACCGGCCCCGTCCCGGTGGTGGGCCGGATCGAGAGCGGCCGGTGTCTGCTGGATCTGCGGGCCGTGCCGGAGGAGGACGACGCCCTGCTCGCCGAGGCCGTCCGCACGGCGGCCCGGGCACGGAGGTAGCCGGGATGCGGGTGCTGGCCACCGCGGGCCATGTCGACCACGGCAAGTCCGCGCTGGTGCGGGCGCTGACCGGGATGGAACCCGACCGGCTGGAGGAGGAGCGGCGCCGCGGACTGACCCTGGACCTGGGCTTCGTGTGGACCCGGCCCGAGGACGGTGGCGAACCGCTCGCCTTCGTCGACGTGCCCGGCCACGAGCGCTTCGTGGCGACCATGCTGGCCGGCGTCGGACCCGTGCCCGCCGTGCTGTTCGTGGTGGCCGCCGACCAGGGCTGGCAGCCGCAGTCCGAGGAGCACCTGGCGATTCTCGACGCGCTCGGTGTCCGCCACGCCGTGCTCGCCGTCACCCGCAGCGACCTCGCCGACCCCGCCCCGGTGTGCGCCGAGGCCCGGCAGCGGATGGCTCGCTCCAGCCTCGGCACCGTGCCGGCGGTCGCGGTCAGCGCCGTCACCGGCAGCGGGCTGGACCGGCTCCGCGCCGAGCTGGACCGGCTGGCCGCCGCCCTGCCCGTGCCGCCCGCCGACGCCGACGTGCGCTTCTGGCTGGACCGCGCCTTCACCGTCCACGGCCACGGCACCGTCGTCACCGGCACCCTCGCGGCGGGAACCCTGCGCGTCGGCGACCGGCTGGTCACGGGCGACGGCACCGCCGTCGCCCGGGTGCGCTCCCTGCAGTGTCTCCACCAGGAGCGGACCGCCGTCAGCGGGGTCGCCCGGGTCGCGGTGAACGTGCACGGCTGCCCCGATGGCGTGCTGCGCCGCGGCCAGGTCCTGCTCACCCCCGACCGCTGGCTGCCCACGGGGGTGACCGACGTCCGGATCACCGGGGAGCCGGCTGCCGACCTGCCGCGGGCGGTCATGCTGCACATCGGCACCGCGGCCGTTCCCGTGACCGTCCGCCCGCTGGGCGAGGACACCGCCCGACTGACGCTGAGCCGGCCGCTGCCGCTGCGGGTCGGCGACCGCGCGGTGCTGCGCGAACCCGGCGGCACCCGCCCGCCCAGCGCCGTGACCGTGCTCGACGTGTGCCCGCCGCCGCTGACCCGCCGGGGCGCCGGCCGGGCCCGGGCCAAGGAGCTGGCCACGATGACGGGATGCCCCGACCCCGCCGCCGAACTGCGCCGCCGCGGCCTGGTCCGCCGGTCGCAGCTGCGCGCGATGGGTGTGCCCGCGTCCGGCGATCCCGTCACCGGCGACTGGCTGGCCGACCCCGCCCACTGGGCGCGGCTGCGGGAGCGGCTGGCCGCCGAGGCCGAGGAGCACGCCCGGCGCAACCCCCTGGAACCGGGCCTGCCCACCGAGGCGGCACGCCGGCTGCTGGAGCTGCCCGACCGCCGCCTGGTCGACGCCCTCGCCGCCACCCCGGGACATCCCGGACTCACCTGCCGGCAGGGCCGGCTGTACGTCTCCGGCAGCCTGCGGCCCGCCCTGCCGCCGACGGTCCGGGAAGCCGTCGACGCGGTGCGCCGCGACCTGGAGAAAGCGCCGTTCCGGGCACCCGACGCCGGCCGCCTCGCCGAACTCGGCCTGCACCACAAGGCGTTGGCCGCCGCTGTCGCCGCGGGCGCGCTGCTGCGCGTCACCGACGGCATCGTCCTGCTCCCGGGCGCGGACGAGCAGGCCGCCGCCGTGCTGCGGAGCCTGCCGCAGCCCTTCACGCTCAGCGAGGCCCGCCGGGCCCTGGACACCACCCGCCGGGTCGCGGTGCCGCTGCTGGAACATCTCGACGCCCGCGGCTTCACCGAACGCGTCGACGACCAGCACCGGCGCTGCCGCGAGGACGATGACGCACGGCAGCCGGGCCCGGCCTGATCCGGGCGCGGCCTAGGGCAGTTTCGGCGGCACCGACTCGTTCGCGCTGCTCAGGGCGTCCTTGTCGTGCTCGAGGACCCGACGCAGCGCCTCGGCGTAGGCGTCCGGCGGCAGCTCGGCGCACCCCGGCGCGCCCTCCTTCCTTTCGAGGAGTGCCTCGGTGCACGCGGCGATCTCCTCCGGGGAGGCACTGCGCGTCAGCAGACTCCAGTCGGGCTCCGGCGTGGGGGTGGAGCTGCGGGTACAGGCACCCACGGCGAGACATGCGGCGACGAGCAGGACAGCGGCGGTGCGGCGCATCTTCCCCCCGTTCCGACGCGTTTGACGGTGCGTGAGGCGGGTTACAGGTCGGCGCAGACACGCTGCGGCAGCGGAGGCGGACGGGAATCGAACCCGCCTGCCCGAGATCCTCGGGCACCTCGGTTTTGAAGACCGGGAGGGCCACCAGGCACCCACACGCCTCCACCGCCCGTCAGGCTACCGGAAGGATCCGCCATGACCACCACCCGCGCAACACCCGTACGGCTCACGCAGTTCGCCCACGGCGGCGGCTGCGCCTGCAAGATCCCGCCCGGCGAACTGGAGGACGTGCTCACCGGCCTCACCGCCACGACGTCGGCCGTCGGCGCCCCGCTGCTGGTCGGGCTCGCCACCGGTGACGACGCGGCCGTCGTCCCCCTCCCCGCGCCCGCAGGCGGCCCGGCCCGGGCCCTGGTGTCCACCGCCGACTTCTTCACCCCGGTCGTCGACGACCCCTACGACTTCGGGCGCATCGCCGCCGCCAACGCGCTGTCCGACGTGTACGCCATGGGCGGCCGTCCCGCGGTCGCCGTCAACCTGCTGGCCTGGCCGCGCGACGTGCTGCCCTTCGACCTGGCCCGCGAGGTGCTGCGCGGCGGACTGGACATCGCCGCCGAGGCCGGCTGCCCCGTCGGCGGTGGGCACAGCGTGGACGACCCCGAACCCAAGTACGGCATGGCCGTCACCGGACTGGCGGACCCGGCGCGGCTGCTGCGCAACGACACCGGCCGGCCCGGGACGCCGCTGTCGCTGACCAAACCCCTCGGCATCGGGGTGCTGAACAACCGTCACAAGGCCACGGGGGAGCGCTTCGAGCAGGCGGTCGCCGCGATGACGACGCTGAACCGGGAGGCGTCCGAGGCGGCCCTGGCCGCCGGCGTCACCTGCGCCACCGACGTCACCGGCTTCGGACTCCTCGGCCACCTGCACAAACTGGCCCGCGCCTCGGGTGTGACCGCCGTGGTGGACACCGCGGCCGTGCCGTACCTGGACGGTGCCCGGGAGGCCGTCCGGGACGGCTACGTCAGCGGCGGCACCCGGCGCAACCTGGAGTGGGTCGCCCCGCACACCGACTTCGGCGACACGGACCCGCACACCCGCCTGCTGCTCGCCGACGCCCAGACCTCCGGCGGTCTGCTCGTCGCCGGGGAGATCCCCGGCGCGCCCGTGATCGGGGAACTCGTGCCGCGCGGACCGCACTCGATCGTGCTGCGGTGAGACGCTCGCGACTCCCGGCGCCCCGTCACATCTCGGTGCCCGTCCGGTCGTCGATGCCCGCCCGCACCCGGTAGGCGCGCACCAGAGCCGGGGCGGCCGGACCCCGGGGACGGCGCCCGGGGCGGATGTCCACGGCGAAGGCCTTCGCCTCCTGGATGTGCGTGTTCGGATCCAGGGACAGATGCAGCAGCTCGTTCGCCGCGTCACCGATGCTGTGGCCGTTCGGCCCCCAGTGGTAGGGCAGGCCCACCTGATGCAGGGTGCGGCCGTGCACGGTCAACGGGGGCATGCGGTCGGTCACCAGCACCCGCGCCTCGATCACACCCCGGGCGCTGACGATCGTCGCCCACCCGGTGTGCTCCAGCCCGCGCTCGGCGGCCAGTTCGGGGGGTACCTCGCAGAAGAACTCGGGCTGGAGCTCCGCGAGATACGGCTGCCAGCGCGACATGCCGCCGGCCGTGTGATGCTCGGTGAGCCGATAGGTGGTCGCCACGTACGGGAACACCTGCGCGCCGGGCTCGTCGCCGCTGGGCTGGTAGCGGTTGTCGGGCAGGGACGGCGTCAGATGGCGCACCGGGTTGCGCTGCTGCCGGTACAGCAGGTTCACGAACGGCGAGTCCTGCGGCTCGTAGTGGGTGGGCAGCGGGCCGTCGGTGAGCCCGGACGGCACGTACAACCAGCCCTTGCCGTCGGCCTGCATGACGAAGGCGTCGGTGCCCGACAGCGCCTCGGCGGCCCGGGCACCGGGCGGTGGCTGCCAGGACGGAGGACGCTCCGCGGGGAAGTCCGGGATGTCGTGGCCGGTCCACTGCCCCCGCTCCGCGTCCCACCACACCAGCGCCTTGCGCTCGCTCCACGGCCTGCCGTCCGGATCGGCCGAGGCCCGGTTGTACAGGATCCGGCGGTTGGCGGGCCACGCCCACCCCCACTCGTCGGCGACCCAGTTCTGCTCCCGGCCCGGGGTGCGGCGGGCCGCCTGGTTGACGCCGTCGGCGTGGACACCGCAGTAGATCCAGCAACCGCACGTGGTCGACCCGTCGTCCTTGAGCTGCTCGTAGGAGGCCAGCGGGTTGCCGTCGGCGTCCCATCCGTTGATCTCGGCGAGCACCGCCTCGGCGTCCGGTTCGGCGATCGCACCCTTCACCGGGTAGTCCCACGTCAGGTCGAGCACGGGCCGGTCCATCGGGTCGGTGGAGCCGGCCAGCTTCTCCCGGACGATCCGGCCCAGGTGGTAGGTGAACCACAGGTCGCTGCGGGCGTCGCCGGGCGGTTCGACGGCCTGGTGGTGCCACTGCAGCAACCGCTGGGTGTTGGTGAAGCTGCCGTCCTTCTCGGTGTGCGCGGCGGCCGGCAGGAAGAACACCTCGGTGCGGATGTCCTCGGTGCGCAGCTCGCCCGACTCGATCTCCGGGCCGTCCTTCCACCAGGTGGCCGACTCGATCAGCGAGAAGTCGCGCACCACCAGCCAGTCCAGGTTGGCCATGCCCAGCCGCTGCAGCTTGGCATCGGCCGAGCCCACCGCCGGATTCTCCCCGTACAGGACGTAGCCCTTGCAGACGCCGTCCAGCTGGGCCAGCACCGTCTCGTAGGTGGAGTGCGAGCCGGTCAGCCGCGGCAGATGGTCGAAGCAGAAGTCGTTGTCGGCGTCGGCGGCGTCGCCCCAGTACGCCTTGAGCAGGCTGACCAGGTAGGCGCGCATGTCGCCCCAGAAACCCTTGCGCTGCGCCTCCGCTCGCACGAACGACTCCAGATCCTGGTGTTCGTGGGCGTGCGGCATCGGGATGTATCCGGGCAGCAGGTTGAACAGGGTCGGGATGTCCGTGGACCCCTGGATGGAGGCGTGTCCGCGCAGCGCGAGGATGCCGCCGCCGGGGCGGCCGATGTTGCCGAGCAGCAGCTGCAGCACGGCGGCCGCACGGATGTACTGCACGCCGACGGTGTGCTGGGTCCAGCCGACCGCGTAGGCGAACGCGGTGGTGCGGTCCCGCCCGGAGTTCTGCGTGACCCACTCGCACACCTGCCGGAACAGGTCCTGCGGCACCCCGCAGATCCGCTCGACCGCTTCGGGTGTGTAGCGGGCGTAGTGACGTTTGAGCACCTGGAACACGCACCGCGGGTGGGTCATCGTCTCGTCCCGCTCGGGTTCGCCCTCCCCGATGTCCGCGCCGCCGGACCCGTGCGTCTCCCCGCGGGCCGCCTCGTCGACCGAGCGTCCGCGGCCGGTGCGCCGTTCGTCCTCCGCGTCGCGCTGTCCAGCGGCCGCCTGCACCTCCATGCCCTGGTACTGCCAGGAGGCGGTGTCGTAGCTGCGGTGCTCCGCGTCGAGCCCGGAGAACACGCCGTCGAGGTCCTCGGTGTCCCGGAAGTCCTCGCGGAGCACCACGGGCCCGTTGGTGTAGGCCACGACGTAGTCACGGAAGTACAGGTTGTTGCTCAGCACGTAGTTGACGATCCCGCCGAGGAAGGCGATGTCCGAGCCGGCCCGCAGCGGCACATGCAGATCCGCCAGCGCACTGGTCCGGGTGAACCGCGGGTCGACGTGGATCACCTTCGCGCCGCGGGCCTTCGCCTCCATCACCCACTGGAACCCGACCGGATGGCACTCGGCCATGTTCGAGCCCTGGATGACGATGCAGTCCGCGTTCTGCAGATCCTGCTGGAAGGTGGTCGCGCCGCCGCGGCCGAACGAGGTTCCCAGACCGGGAACGGTGGAGGAGTGTCAAATACGGGCCTGGTTCTCGATCTGGATCGCCCCGAGCGCGGTGAACAACTTCTTGATCAGATAGTTCTCTTCGTTGTCCAGGGTGGCTCCGCCCAGGCTGGCGATGCCCAGGGTGCGCCGGGTGCGCACCCCGTCGGCCTCCCACTGCCAGCCCGCACGCCGGGCCGCGATCACCCGGTCGGCGATCATGTCCATCGCCGTGTCCAGGTCCAGATGTTCCCACTCGGTGCCGTACGGCCGCCGGTGGAGCACCCGGTGCTCACGGGCGTCGCCGGTGGTCAGCTGCAGACTGGCCGAGCCCTTGGGGCACAGCCGGCCCCGGGAGACGGGGGAGTCGGGGTCGCCCTCGATCTGCGTGACCCGCCCGTTCTCCACGTACACGTCCTGGCCGCAGCCCACGGCGCAGTACGGGCACACCGACTTCACCACCCGGTCGGCCGAGGCCACCCGCGGGGTCAGCCGCGCGGTCCGGTCGCTTCGGGCCGCGGCCCCACGGCCCAGCGGGTCGGTGCCGGTGAGCTGGCGGTACACCGGCCAGGAGCCGATCCAGGTGCGTACGCCCATGACGTGAGCCCTTTCGCGTGCGTCCTCGCGCCGGACGCCCGGTCCGTGCGTCGTCCTGCCGACGATGGTCGCGCGGCACGTGGCGGCCGGCATCCGCGACGCCGGCGGTCGCCCCGGCCCCACTGCCGGTGCGGCCGCCGGACCCCGCTCGTCCCCAGCCTTTCGACACCCACGGGTGCCCCCGGCGGCGGCACACCAAACGGCCACACGCTCCTCGCACGTCCGGCGTGGGCCGCGCTTCAGCCTGACCGGGCCCGCAGCCGCTCCCGCTGCGGCACCACCGTGTACGCCGGGTCCTGGGCGGACGCCACCCCCGCGTGGAACACCCCGAACCGCAACGCCGCCGAACCGGTCAGCAGCGCCGCCCCGGCCACCGCCGCCGGCACCCGGCGGCCCAGGTGACGCCCCACGCCCGCCCGGCCGACGGCCTCCGCGCAGGCGGCCAGGGCGGCACCGGCCGTGGTGAGCAGTTCCGCACCCCGCAGCAGCCGGTGCGGCCGGCCCTGCTCGAACGGCTCGGCCACCAGCCCCATCCGCCGCTTCATCAGACGGAACGCGCCCAGCTCCGCGACGGCACCGAGCACCGCCATCCGCCGGGCCGGGCCCGTCTGCGCGGGCGGCGCACACACCAGGGCGAGCCCGGCCGCCGCGGCCGCACCGGAGCCGGCGAACACGAACGGCAGCTCCCGGTACCCCTCGTGCCACGACGGCACCGCCGTGTCGGACAGCAGCACCGCGGTGTACGTGGCCACCGCCGGACCGAGCACCGCCGAGGCCGCCGTGGCCCCCGCACCCGGTCCCCGCAGGCGCCCCGTGACATCGGCGGCCGCGGCGGCCACGGTCAGCGGCGCGTATCCGGCCAGCAGCCAGGAGCCGAGGTTCATCGGCGAGGTGGGTTTGACGACCCGGAGCATGTTCACGAACCGGGCCGGTCGGCCCAGGTCGTGCACCAGCGCCCCCAGCGACACGGTGATCGCGCCCGCCGCGCCCAGCTTCGCCACCCGTGCCAGCCCCGGCCGGCCGGTGACCTGGCCCCCGGCCGCGAGCAGCGACGACGCCCCGGCCAGACCGCCCAGGAACAGATAACCGGCGATGTCCAGCGCCTTCCACGGCGGCGCCTTCAGCACCGGCCTGCCGTAGTACGACGAGAAGTGCGCCTCGGGAACCACCGGCCGCTCGCCCCGCTGGCCCCGCCGCCGGCGCCGACGCCGCCCGGCGTGCGCACCGGTGACGGCCTCCCGCCCATGCCGCGCACCTTCCACCCCGTTGCGGGTGACGTCCGACTCGCTCACCGGGGCCTCCTGACGAAACTGGCCACGCCCAGCGCGGCGAGCGAGACGGCGGCCAACGCCGCCTGCTTCCACATCGCGGGCAGATCCCGGGTGGTGACGACCGGATCCGGCGGCAGCCCGTACACCTCCGGTTCGTCGAGCAGCAGGAAGAACGCCCCGTCGCCGCCGACACCGTCCTCAGGACTCTCTCCGTACAGCCGCGCGTTGGCCACCCCGGCGGCGTGCAGCTGCGCCACCCGCGCCGCCGCCCGCTCCCGCAGCTCCTCGAGCGGGCCGAACTGGATGGAGTCCGTGGGACACGCCTTGGCGCAGGCCGGCTCCAGGCCGGCGCCCAGCCGGTCGTAGCACAACGTGCACTTGAAGGCCCGTCCGTCCCCCTCCCGGCGGCCGACAACCCCGTACGGGCAGGCCGGCACGCAGTACCCGCAGCCGTTGCACACGTCCTCCTGCAGGACGACGGTGCCGAACTCCGTGCGGAACAACGCCCCCGTGGGGCACACGTCCAGGCAGGCCGCCTGCGTGCAGTGCTTGCACACGTCGGAGGACATCAGCCAGCGCAGCTCGGTGCGTCCGCCGGTCGCCGCCGGTGGATCCTCCCCGGCGGGGGCCCCGGCCGGCGCGCTCCTCGGCGCGGAGGTCCCGGTGCCGGGGGAGGTGCCGAGGGCGCGGGCGGCCTCGAACACGTCCGGGCCGGCGGGCACCGGCCCCGGTTCCCGACCGCCCGGCGGTGTGCGCTGCTCGACGAACGCCACATGCCGCCAACTGTTCGCACCCAGTCCCTGGGTGTTGTCGTACGACATGCCGGTCAGCTCCAGACCGTGCCCCGGCACCCCGTTCCACTCCTTGCACGCCACCTCGCACGCCTTGCAGCCGATACAGACGGAGGTGTCGGTGAAGAAGCCCATGCGGGGCGGGGGACCACGGTGTCCGGCCTCCCGCGCCACGTCCGCCCGCGGGCCGTGCGGCAGGCTCCGGTGCGTGTCCGGCGGGGCGCCGCCCGCCGGGTCCGCGGCCGTCCGCTCGCCGTCGTTCATCCGCGCCTCCTCGGCTCAGCGCTCGCGGGGCCCGGTGCCCTCGGGCCTCGGCCGGGCGGGCGGAACCTCCGCTCGCGGCACCCGCCCGTGCCGCCGACCGGCACGGCGGCCGCCACGGCCCGTGCCCCTGGGCCCTTTCACGAGCCTGGCACGGGTGCCCGCGGGGCGCGCGCCGGAAGCGGCAGCACGACGTCCGCATCGGGCATCGCCGTCACGCACGGCACACCCGGGCCGTCGGGCAGCCGTCGGCGCACCCCTGCGCCCTGCGGCTGCCGTGGCCCGCATCGGCGGCGACCGGCGTCCGTCGGCAGGGCGATGATCAGGGCCGTGGCGGCAGGTGGGCGTTGTGCCAGGCGATGGCGCGGCGGATCTCCGGCTCATGCAGCCCCGTGCGGCAGCCCAGCTGTGTCATGGTGAGCACCGGCGTGCCCGCGTTGAGCTCGCGCTCGATCTTGGCCGCCCACAGTTCCTCCTGCACGAAGGGCCGCGCCCGGTACTGCTCGCGCAGGGCCGTCAGGTGCTGCTCGCAGCAGGCCGTCAGCAGCCGCAGGCCGTCGTACGCGTCGCGGCCGGGCAGCGCCGCGGAGGAGTCCGGCACATAGGTGGACACCGTCCGCTCCGGCGGGAGGGTGACACCGCACAGGTCGCACAGGTCCAGCGGCAGCGGTTCGGCCGCCCGTGCGTGCCGCTTGCGTCCGCGCATCTCAGCCTCCCCGCCTCGGCACCGGATGGGACTGGCCCAGAAAATACGCGTTGCCCGCTGGTGCGCGGATCAAACCCCGTGCGCCGGAGGTGTCCGTATCTGCCCGGTGGGGTGGCCGGGCGGTCAGCCGAGTGCCCGGTACACCGCGGCGGTGGTCAGCCCGTACGCCAGGTGCGGGACGACGTCCGACACCCAGGACGTCACGTCCCAGGAGGTCGGGTCGGTCAGCCGCAGCGTGATCGCCGGCGCGTCGCTGCCGGCCATCGCGGCGGCGCCGAGCAGCGGCCCGCCCACCAGAACCGGCAGAGGAGGCCGCCGGCGGTGCAGCA
The DNA here is from genome assembly GCF_045209695.1 of Streptomyces thermoviolaceus. Taxonomy (NCBI): domain Bacteria; kingdom Bacillati; phylum Actinomycetota; class Actinomycetes; order Kitasatosporales; family Streptomycetaceae; genus Streptomyces; species Streptomyces thermoviolaceus. Next base: position 5,776,229 of record NZ_CP109280.1, read on the forward strand.
GCCCGTACACCGTCCCGGTGACGACCCCCGTCGCGTAGCCGAGCAGCGCGCCGACCGCCTGAGCGCGGTTGTCCCTGGTCTCGGTGCTGCCGCCCAGCGGCACCCCGGCCCCGACGGCGAGGCGTTCGGCCACCTGGGCCGGCAGACCGCTGGGGGACCGGCCGCGCACCAGCATGTCGCCGTAGGTGACCACGTCGAGCACCAGGGTTCCGGCGGCGCCGGCCAGCAGGCCTTTGACCATCGCGTGCATGGGGGCTCCCTGACTGATGTCCGTAGACTCTGCGCGAAGATCACTCGGTCGAAAGCGTCGGGCCCCGGCCGGGCGGTGCGTCCGCGCCTGGTCCGGTCAGGAGGAGTACCCGTATGAGCGACACCCTGCCCGTCACCCTCGACGACGTCCGCGACGCCGCCCGGCGCATCGAGGGCGTGGGACACCGCACCCCCGTCCTGCGCTCCCGCACCCTGGACGCCCTGGCCGGCGCCGAGGTCCATGTGAAGTGCGAGAACTTCCAGCGGATCGGTGCCTTCAAGTTCCGCGGCGCCTACCACGCCGCCTCCCGGCTGTCCGCCGGCGAACTGGCCCGGGGGATCGCCGCGTATTCCTCCGGCAACCATGCCCAGGCCGTGGCCCTGGCCGCCCGGGAGCTGGGCACCCGCGCGGTGATCCTCATGCCGGAGGACACCCCCCGCTCCAAGCGGGAGGCGACGGAGGGCTACGGTGCGGAGGTCGTCACCTACGACCGCTACACCGGCGACCGGGTCGCCCTCGGCCGGGCGCTGGCCGAGGAGCGCGGACTGGCGCTCATACCTCCTTACGAGCATCCGCACGTCATCGCCGGGCAGGGCACCGCCGCGCTGGAACTCATCGAGGAGGCCGGCGAGCTGGACGCGCTGATCGTGCCGGTCGGCGGCGGTGGGCTGATCGCCGGCAGCGCCACGGCCGGCAAGGGCCTGCTGCCCGGGTTGCGCGTGGTCGGGGTGGAACCGCAGGCCGGCGACGACACCCGGCGTTCCCTCGACGCGGGCCGCCGGGTGTCCGTTCCCGTGCCCAGGACCATCGCGGACGGCCTGGCCGCCGACACCCCCGGCGAGCTGACCTTCTCGATCAACCGCCGCCTGGTGGACGGCATCTGCGTGGTCAGCGACGACGAGATCCGCGAGGCGATGCGGTTCGCCTTCGAGCGCCTGAAGATGGTCGTCGAGCCCAGCGGTGCCTGCACGCTCGCCGCGCTGCTGGCCCGTCGGGTGGAGAACCTCCCGCGCCGGGTCGGTGTCGTCGTCTCCGGCGGCAACATCGACACCGCACGTTTCGCCGAGATCCTCGGCGGCTGAGCGGACGTGGACCGTCCCGTGCGCGGCGCGGGGCCTCAGCTCCACAGGGGGTAGCTCACCTGCTGGCCGTACCCGGACGGACGGCCGTCCGTGAAGCGCAGAGTGATCTGGGTGTACTGCTTCACCTGCGGGTTCTTCTTCCAGGGCGCGGGCTTGGCCAGTCGCACCTCGACCGGATACGAGTGGAACCGGCCCGCCGCGCAGTACGGCTTGCAGTCGTTGACCAGGCTCGTGCCCCTGGCCACCGCGGCCTTGTCGTCCCACTGGGACCAGCGAAGATCGGCCAGGCGGCTGTTGCCGTCACCGCAGGCGAGGATGAACGCGTCCGGCCGGGCCTTGGCCTTCCAGAAGCAGTCGACGAGCACCGGGTGCCCAGGGTCCCGGTCCGCCGGCGCCGGGGCGGCCGATGCCGTGCCGAACCCCGCGGTGAACAGCCCGGCGATGACGAGGGTGACTGCGGTCCGCACTGAGTGTGTGCCCATGTCCGCTCCCGTCCGAGGAAGTCTGAACCGTCTACGACGCTACGACCGCGTCCGGCGGCGCACCACTCGGACGGGGGAAGCCACCCGGACGGAGCACACGCGCGCCGGAGGGGGACCGGGCGGTGTCAGGCGGGGGTGTGCCGGTGCGAGGGCGTCTGCTGCCGGGGCTCGGAGACGTCGGCGACCGGCTGGCAGACGGCGCACAGCAGGTGGTCGCCGTCACGGGTGATGACGGTGCCCCAGCCCCGGCAGTGCTCGCAGTCACGTGCCCGAGCGAGGTCGGGACGGGGAGGCGGGGCGGGGGTGCGGCGGGCTCCGTGCGCCATGCGGGGCTGACTCCTCCACAGCTTCGAACCTGTTTGTCCCATTCTGGTCGGCTCTCGTCGGGTGTCCAGGTGTTTGTCCCGTGCACAGGGCTGTCGACCCGCGGTCTCGTCGTGCCGGGGACCTGGGGCCGTGCCGGACGGCCGGGCCCAGGGGGACCTTCGGGCCCGGTGCGGGGCCCGGCCGGGCCCGCGGGGAGGGGTCAGCCGTCCTGTCGGTCACGTACGCCGTCGACGCCGAGGGGCAGGTGGCGTGGGCCGCGCAGCACCGGGCTGGGCCGGTAGGGCGGCGGGTCCTGCAGCAGACGGGGGCCGTCCAGGCGGCGGGCCAGCTCGGTGAGCGCGATCTGGGCCTCCAGCCGGGCCAGGGGAGCGCCGAAGCAGATGTGCACCCCGCTGCCGAACCCGAGGTGCTCGTTGTCCGACCGGTCCGGGTCGAACCGGTCGGGGTCCGCGAACCGCTCCGGGTCGCGGTTGCCGGCGGCCAGCATCAGCCAGATCCGGGCGCCCTCGGGGATCGTCACGCCGTGCACCTCGATGTCCGTGATGCAGGTGCGCGAGGGCAGCAGCTGCACCGGCGGCTCGTAGCGCAGCAGCTCCTCCACGACCGGCACGGCGTACGCGGCGTCCTCGCGCAGCCGCTCCAGGTGCTCGGGGTGGCGCAGCAGCGTCAGCATGCCGTTGGCGATGAGGTTGACCGTGGTCTCATGGCCGGCGATGAGCAGCAGCACCGCGGTGCTCAGCACCTCCATCGTCGACATGGAGCCGTCCGGGCCCCGGCCGGCCGCCAGGTCGGACAGCATGTCCTCGCGGGGCCGGCGGGAGCGTTCCTCCACCAGCCCGGACAGGTACATGCCCAGCTGGACCCGGGCCTGCTGCGCGGCCCGATGGGCGGGCGCCGCCGGGTCGTGGCGGGTCTCGGGGTCCAGTCCGGCGACGATCACGTCGACCCAGCCGCGGAACCGTGGCTCGTCCTCGCGGGGCACCCCGAGCAGTCGGCAGATCACGGTCACCGGGAAGGGGTAGGCGAACGCGTCGACGAGGTCGATCTCGCCGCCGCCGGCCGCGTCGGACGCCAGGTCGTCGAGCAGCGCGCCGACGATGCCGGCCAGCTCGTCCCGCATGCCGTCGATCCGGTGCGGCCGGTGCGGCGGCCCGAAGGCGCTGTTGGCGATGCGCCGCAGCCGGTCGTGCTCGGGCGGATCGAGCCGGATGAAACTGGGCGGCAGCACCGTGCCCTCCGGCTCCGACAGCTCGTCGTCGCCCCGGTCGGTCAGCCGGCGGTCGTCGGAGCTGATCCGCGGGTCGTGCAGCAGGGCGAGGATGTCGTGGTAGCGGCTGACGGCGTACGCGCCGCCTTCCTCCTCGTGCAGCACCGGTGTGCGGCGCAGCTCCTCGTACAGCGGATAGGGGTCGGCGCGCGAGGCGGGGTCGGTGATCCGGCGCAGCAGCGAGGAGTCCGTCATGACAGGTCCCAGAGTGTCGAGGCCACGGGTGGAGGGCAGGGCGTCGGTCACGGGCGGGCCGGGGTGAACACCAGCCGCCGCTCGGAGGGGGCGTAGCCGCTGACGGTCACGGTCGGTCCGTGCGTGGGCAGGGACGGGTCGGGGAATCCGGCCGGGACGGGCCTGCGCCCCTCGGGCCGTCGGTCCACCGTGGTGAACTCCACCGGGAACGGCGCACCGGTCTCGATCAGCTGTTGGTAGAAGTCCAGCCACCGGGTGTTGTCGAAGCTCACCGCGGCGATCACCCGGCCCCGGTGGCCGTACACCCCGACGAACCGGCGCTCGGCGAGCGACCCCTGAGTGATCATGATCTCGGTGCCCATGGACGGCACACCGATGGACTTGATGTTCACCCCGAACTGCGACGACCAGAAGGCGGGCACCCACAGGTGCGGGCGCCGGTCGGAGGCGCCGCTGATCATGTTGTGCGCGGCCACCTCGGCCTGCGCGACGGCATTGCCCCAGTGCTCCAGCGACAGGAACTGGTAGCCGAACAGCGGGTGCGGCGAACGGGCGACGTCACCGGCCACGAACACGTCGTCGGTGACGATGCCCCCGACGTCGAAGGCCCGGCAGCCCGCGTCGCAGGCCACCCCGCGCGGTCCCGCGGCCAGCCCGGAGCCCGCCAGCCACTCGGTGTTGCGGACCGCGCCGAGCGCGACCACCACGACGTCCGTCTCGACCACGCTGCCGTCGGACAGGTGCGCGGCCCGCACCCGGCCGACACCGTCGCCCTCCAGGGCGGTGACCTGGACGTTCGTGCGCAGGTCCACTCCGCCTTCCCGGTGCAGGTCCGCGGCGACCGCGCCGACGACCGAGCCGAGGGCGCCCACCAGCGGCGCGTCCGCGCGCTCGGCCACGGTGACCGCGAGGCCCTGCTGCCGGCAGGCGGAGGCGATCTCCGACCCGGTGAAGCCGGCCCCGATGACGAACACCCGGCGCGGCGACGCCTTCAGTCTGCGGTGCAGCCGGACCGCGTCGTCCCGGGTGCGCAGCACGAACACCCCGTCCAGGCGGGCCTGGTCCTCGTCGGGCCAGGGCCGGGCGCGCACCCCGGTCGCGATCAGCAGCCGGTCGTAGGGCACCTCGCCGCCGTCGGCCAGCCGCACCCGTCTGCCCGCGAGATCCAGCCCGATCGCGGCCACGCCCAGCCGCCACTCCGCGTCGAGCTCACGGCGCCGCGGCAGCTCGGTGCGGTCCGGGGCGGCCCGCCCGAGCAGCACCGCCTTGGACAGCGGCGGCCGGTCGTACGGCGGATGGGGTTCGTCGCCGATCATGGTCAGGGAACCGGTGAAACCCTCCGCCCGCAGGGTCTCCGCGGCGCGCAGCCCGGCCAGCGAGGCGCCGACGACGACGATGCGGCCCTCGCGCCGCAGCCACTCGTGGTACGGCTCGTGCATCCTCACGCCTCCCGGCCGGCGGGTGCGGGCCGCTTCTCGTCCGTGTCCGTGTCCAGGCCGTCCGCGGTGATCGCCTGCACCGGGCAGGCGGCGACGGCCCGGGCGACCTTCTCCCGGTGCTCGTCGCCGGCCCAGGGGGCGTAGACCAGCGACTCCTCCCCGTGCAGGGTGAACACCTCCGGCGCGAGGAACGCGCACTGGGCGTAGCCCTGGCATCTGTTCAGGTCGACGACGATGCGCATCGGTGTTCCGCCCCTTCCGGCGGCCGGGTCCCCGGGTGCCCGGCGTGGCGGGCACCCCGGGACGGCGATCCTCTCCCGGTCAGGATCGGGGTGTCGCCCACCGCACGCCCGGCGGGACGGACCGAAGGGGTGACGGGACGGCGGACCCGGACGGCGCGAAGGGGGTGACGGAACCGCGCATCCGGACGGATCGAAGGAGGGCGACGGGTGGCCGGCCCGCCGGCCGCGGACGACCGGGGTCCGGTCACCTGCGGTAGCCGAGGATCGTCATCATCCCGGACTCCGAGTGGTACTGGTTGTGGCAGTGGAGCATCCACAGGCCCGGGTTGTCCGCGTAGAAGTCGCACACGAGCTTGCGGTGCGGCAGCACGATCGCGGTGTCCTTGCGCGCGCCCGCCGCGTCCAGGCCGGTCATGGCGAACGTGTGGCCGTGCAGGTGGACGGGGTGCCACATGTCGGTGGCGTTGATGACGGTGAGCCGGACCCGCTCGTCCTGCCGTACGGCGTGGCGCTGCTCGATGGAGTACGGCTTGTGGTCGAAGGTCCAGTTGAAGGCCTTCATGGTGCCGGTGAGCCGCAGCCGGATGTGCCGGTCGGGTTCGCGGTCGGAGTACGCCACCGACTCGTCCGGCACCAGACGCCGCGCCGGCACGACACGGCCCTCCAGCTCGTCCGGGTGCACCGACGGCTTCGGCAGATCCCCGCTGCCGGCCGTGCGCAGCACCGCGAGGGCCCGTGCCTTCTTGCCCTCGGCCAGCGCCACCAGCGGGAACACCCCGTCCTTGGCGGTGACCAGGACGTCGTAGCGCTCGGCCATGCCCAGCAGCAGGGCGTCGGTGCTCGCATGCTGCACCGGGTAGCCGTCCGTGTGCGTGATCGTCATCCGGTGCCCGCCCAGCGCCACCCGGAAGGCCGTGTCCGCGCTCGCGTTGATGATGCGCAGCCGGATGCGGTCCCCGGGCTTGGCCCGGAACACCGAGGGAGCCTCGGGGAGCCGTCCGTTGACCAGGTAGTGGGGGAAGTCGACGTTGCCGCCCATGCTGCGGAGCAGGGGACTGTGGGAGTGACGCAGCACCCGGGAGGGGCCGGACCCCGCGCCCGTGCCGTGATCGTGTCCGGACGAGCCGCCCATGTCCATCGGCGGACGCTTGCCGTGGTGCAGCTGGGTGAGCACACCGTCCGGCGTGGAGCCGTCCACGCCGTCCAGCCAGTCGTCCAGGACGACGACCCACTCCTTGTCGTACTTCAGCGGCTCCTTGGGGTCCTCCACGATCAGCGGCGCGTACAGACCGCGGTCGAGCTGCATGCCGGAGTGCGAGTGCAGCCAGTACGTGCCCGGGTGCGACACCGTGAAGCGGTAGGCGAACTCCGCGCCCGGCGCGATGCCCCGCTGGGTGAGGTCGGGCACGCCGTCCATGTCGCAGCGCAGGCGCACACCGTGCGAGTGCAGCGTGGTGTCCACGGGCAGGTGGTTGACGAGCGTGAGGTTCAGGATGTCGCCCGCGGTGACCCGCACCTCCTTGCCGGGCAGATCGCCGCCGTACGCCCAGGTCCTGACGGTCCGTCCGCCGAGGTCCACCCGGGTCTCGGCGGCGGTCAGCCGGAAGCTGCGCACCGGCCCGCCCCCGCGCTCCTTCTCGACGGCCAGGACCTCCGGGTCGGACGGGTTCACATATCCCTTGGGGCCCTTGGGCACGAAGCGGCGGGTGCCGGCGTCGGGCGCGGGGTGCGCCGCGTGCCCGGTCTCCGTGCGTGGATCCGGCTTCGCGGAGCCGGATGCCGAACAGCAGCCCAGGAGTGCCGAGCCGGCAGCCATGAGCGAGGCACTGATCAAGGTACGCCGCGTAGGTGTGTGCATGACTGAATAACACACGTTTCATGGCGATATGTGGGAGAACCGCGGCGGCGCGCCGGGGATGTCGGTGGCCTTTTCGATGCCTGCGGCCGAACCGTCGTGCCGCCATCCGGCGGTGCGCATACGACGAGGCGGCGGGACCGGCACACCGGTCCCGCCGCCTCGTCGGGTGCGGTCAGCTCTGCCGGGCGGCGGCCCGCCGGGCGTTGTTGTACAGGCGCAGAAGATGTTTCGCCACGGCGCACGGCACGGAGTCGGCGGCGCACTGGCGGCAGGACCGCATGTGGTTCTCGTAGGTGGACTGCGCTTGTCGCAGAGCATCGTCCTGGGACGGCATCAGGATCCTCGCACGGGGGTAGGACGGAACACAGGTCTCCCGCGCGTGCCGCGGAGAGTACCCGGCGCAGCAGTTGATCATGTTACTGCCGGTAGTGGAAAGTCGCCTTCCGCTACACTCCGCAGTCGTCCGGTCGCAGTCGTGGCGACAGATCGCCCGAAAGCGTCCCAGGTGGTGTGCGGCGCCGCGCGGACCCGTCCCGCACGTCGTCGATCTCACGTCCGCCGTATGGTCAAGGTCATGGTCCGGCTGTCATCAGGATCACGCACGCCTGTCGCCGGACTCACGGTCCGCCGGCCGTTCGGGGCACAGCCGTGGCGCCGTTCCGGTCATGGTCACGGTGCCGTCCCGGTCACGGCCGTGCCGCCGCCCCTGTCACGCGTGCGTGCGTGCCGAGTACGCCCACCAGCGGCCCTCGTGTCGGCTGACCTGCACGGGGCGGCCGAAGCACGCCGTCAGCGACGGCCCGGTCAGCACCTCCTCGACGGGGCCGTGCGACAGGATCCGGCCCTCGCGCAGCAGCAGCGCATGGCTGACCGCGGGGGACAGCTCCTCCAGATGATGGGTGACCGTCACGGTGGACAGGCGCGGCCGGCCCTCGGCCAGCCGGTGCATCGCCTCCACCAGGTCCTCCCGGGAGGGCAGGTCGAGGGCGTTGAACGGCTCGTCGAGCAGCAGCAGGGCCGGGTCGGCCATCAGCGCGCGGGCGATGAGGATGCGGGCCCGCTGCCCGCCCGAGCACACCCCGTAGGGCCGGTCCGCCAGCTCCTTGATGTCCAGCTCGGCCAGCAGCTCGTGGGCCCGCTGCCGGACCTCGTCGTCGTACATCCGCCACAGCGGCTGCACCGTGCCGGTGTGACCGGTCAGCACCACGGTGTGCGCGTCGAGGTCCTGCGGCACCCGTTGCGCGGACGTGACATGCCCGATCCGGGCCCGCAGTTCCCGCACGTCGACGCGTCCCAGCCGGGCGCCCAGCACCTCGACCGTGCCGGCCGTCGGGTGCATCAGGGCGCCGAGCAGCCGCAGCAGCGTGGTCTTCCCGGCGCCGTTGGCGCCCAGCAGCGCCCAGTGCTCCCCGGCCCGTACGGTCCAGTCGATGCCGTCGAGGATGACCTGGTCGGTCGTGTAGCGGCGGACGCTCACCCCGCTGAGCGCCACGACGGCGTCGTCGGTTCCCGCCGGCGTCCGGTGCGCCGTCTGCTCGGTCATCTTCCGTCTCCCCTCGGCATGTGCGGCATCGCCAGGTCGGCACGACGACGGTAGAGGCAGACGGCACGAGGTCGCCCGAAGTGTCCGCTGGGTGGACGGGGTCCCGTCCGGCCGCTCACGCCCCGGGTGCGCGCCGCGGGCCGCCGGTGACGGCGCCACCGCACCGCACACGGCGTCAGGGTCCGCCGCCCGTGGCGCTCCGCCCTGGTGTCCACGCCCCGTCAGGGCACCGCGTGTCCCCCGGGGCTCCGACGGGCCGCTTCACCCGAATGGCCTTCCCTGGGGGCGTACCGCCGCCGAACGGGTGTCTCCTGGAGCGGGAGAGGCGTCCATCGAGGGAGCCGATCATGTACGAGATGTGTGCAGGACTCGAAGAACCCGGCGGGGCACCGGTGTGGCACGTCATGGCCAAGAGCGAGGCCAGGACGCTCTGCGGCCGACGGCTCGGACAGCGTGTCGACGGGGCGAGCGCGCAGCGGGCCGGTCATTGTTCCACCTGCATGACCTTGTTCGGCAAGCTGATGACCGCGCCACCGGCCGTCAACTCACCAGCGACGACGGAGGGCTGAGGTCGTCCCTTCCCGTTCCGTCTCGTTTCTTCCGGACCGGGGACGCAGCGGCGCACGCGAGGGCCTGCCCCGTCCGCGGCAGGTCCGCGGACGGAGGCAGGCCCTCGGTCTCGGGCGGGGCGCGGTGACGGCGGGCCGGACCGCACGCCGCCGGTCACACGCGCCGGTCACACGCGCCGGGCGCGTGACCGGCGCGCTGCGCACGGCACGCCATGAGGTCCAGGTGTGCTCGCTGTGGCCCGCGGGCCGGCTGGGCCGCGTGGGGCGACGGCGCGTCAAGGGTTGGTGCATCTTTCGGCAAGGTGGGACCGATTCCGCATTCCGGCGGCGGCCGCTGGGTAACACTGTGCGGCGGAGGGGGGACCGTGTGCGGCGGCGTGTTCCGTCGCGCCCGTCCCGAAGTTGCCGCACCGCCTGGGGGACGGCGGTGGGGGACCAGTCGGGGGGATGCATGACGCAGTCGCTTCCTGGACGGCGTCCGGTCCGTGCGAGGACGTCCGGCGGGCGGCCGGGTCTTCCGGTCGTCGTGATCGGGGCCGGACCCTACGGGCTGTCGGTCGCCGCGCACCTGCGCGCGGCCCAGGTGCCGGTGCGCGTCTTCGGCGAGGTCATGGGCAGCTGGCGGCATGCCATGGCGACCGGCATGTTCCTGAAGTCGACACCCAACGCCGTCGACCTGTCCGTGCCGGAACCCGGAGGCCGGCTCGCGGACTTTCTCCGGGTGCACGGCGAGCCGGAACTGACCGTGCGGACCCCGATCCCGTGCGAGGTCTTCGTCCGCTACGGACAGTGGTTCCAGAAGCGGTACGTCGGCGAGGTGGAACCGGCGCGCGTCGTGGCCGTGGAGCGGGCCGCCGGCTCCGCCTTCGCGGTGTGCCTGGACGACGGGCAGCATCTCGAGGCGCGGTCCGTGGTCGTGGCCACCGGCCTGAACCATCTGGCCCACATACCCCCACAACTGCGCCGTCTCGCGCCCGAGGGGCCCGGCGTCGGCGCCCTGGTGTCGCACACCAGCCACCACACCGACCTGTCCCGCTACGCCGGCCGGCGCGTCGCGGTGGTCGGCGGCGGCCAGTCCGCGCTGGAGAGCGCGGCCCTGCTGCACGAGTCCGGTGCCGAGACCCGGGTGCTGGCACGGGAGCGGAGCCTGCTGTGGGGGACGGTCCCGGACGAGCACCGGCCGTGGCCGCTCAGGATCGTGCGCCCCGGCTCGCCGCTGGGCAACGGCTGGATCCTCGCCGGTGTGTGCCGGGCGCCCGGCGCCGTCCGCCGGCTGCCCCCGGCCGCCCGGCTGCTGCTGTTCCGCAGGGCGCTGCGCCCCTCGGGCGGCTGGTGGCTGCGGGACCGGGTCGAGGGAATCGTTCCGGTGACGACGTCGTGCCGCATCGTACGGGCCGAGGCGGCCGGGGCGACGGTGCGGCTGGAGGTGGCCGGGCCGGGGCACACAACGGAGAGCCTGGTCGTGGATCATGTGCTGGCCGCCACCGGGTACCGCCTCGATCTCGGCTCCCTGTCCTTCCTGACGCCCGAGATCCTGCGGGAGCTGCGCATCGTGCCGGGCTCCCGGGCGCCGTGGCTGTCCGCCGGGTTCGAGTCGTCGGTGCCGGGCCTGTACTTCGTCGGATCGCTGTCGGCGCCGATGTTCGGCCCGATGCTGCGGTTCGTCGCCGGCACGGAGTTCGCCGCCGGCCGGGTTGCCCGCGACCTGGTGCGCGGCGCGGCGGCGCGGTGAGGCGGGCGGCGAGCGGGCCGGACGGACGGCGGGCAACCGCAGGGCCCGGGGGCGGCGTGCCGCGGTGATCGACATGTCGGGGTGAACCGCGCGGCCCCGGTGGGTCGCCGAGCTGTTTGCCTAAAGCCTTTAGGAAACTGCATAATCCCTTCAGGAAAGACGAAGGGATCGCTGTGCCGCGTGCTGGACTCACCGTCGAACGCCTCGTGCGGGCGGGGGCGGAACTCGCCGACGAGGTCGGCTTCGACCAAGTCACCGTCTCGGCCGTCGCCCGGCGGTTCGACGTCAAGGTCGCGAGCCTGTACTCGCACCTGAAGAACTCCCACGACCTCAAGACCAGGATCGCCCTGCTGGCGTTGGAGGAGCTGGCCGACCGTTCCGCGCATGCCCTGGCGGGCCGCGCCGGGCGGGACGCCCTGGCCGCGCTCGCCGACGTCTACCGCGACTACGCCCGCGCGCACCCCGGCCGCTACGCCGCCGCCCGGCTCCCGCTCGACGCCGAGACGGCCGCCGCCAGCGCCGGCGTGCGGCACTCCCGGATGATGCGGGCCGTGCTGCGCGGATACGGCCTGCCGGAGCCGGACCAGACGCACGCCGTCCGGCTGCTCGGCAGTGTCCTGCACGGCTACGTCAGCCTGGAGCTGGCCGGAGGATTCGCCCACAGCAGCCCCGACGCCCAGGTCAGCTGGGAGTGGATCCTGGACCGCCTCGACGGGATGCTGAGCAGCCTGAGCCCGCACTGACCCGCGCCGCGGCCGTGCGCCGACACGCACACGAGCCGCACACCCGGCCCCGCCGCGGGGCCGTGGCCGCAGCGCGGGCCGCCCCCGCGCCCGGAGGCCCTCCCGCGCCCCCGCGCCCGGAGGCCCTCCCGCGCCGCCGCGCCCTCCGGCCTGCCGCGCACCCCGCGCCGACCGGCGCACCCTCCCCATGCCCCTGCCCACCGCCGAGACCCCCCAGGTGGAACCGTGAACACCGACCCCCGCTGGATCACCACCCCGCTCACCGCGGACCTCGTGCGCGGAGCGCTCGAACTCGAACGCACCCCGCACGGCCTCCTCCCGCACCGCCTCCCGGCACGCGCCCGCGCCCAGTGCGCCGACCCCCAGCTGGCCATGGCCGAGACCCAGCCCTCGGGCGTCCGGCTGGCCTTCCGGACCGCCGCCACCGCCGTCGAGCTGGACACCCTGCCGACCAAACGTGTCTACACCGGCGCCCCGCCGCGCCCCGACGGCGTGTACGACCTGCTCGTCGACGGGCAGCCGGCCGGGCAGGCCACGGTGAGCGGCGGCAGCGTCCTCACCGTCGACATGGCCACCGGCACCACCGAGCACCGGCCCGGCGAACCCGGCACCCTCCGCTTCACCGGTCTGCCCGCCCGGGAGAAGGACGTCGAGATCTGGCTGCCGCACAACGAGACCACCGAGCTGGTCGCCCTGCGCACCGACGCCCCCGTCGCGCCCCTGCCCGACCGGGGCCGCAGGGTGTGGCTGCACCACGGCAGCTCCATCAGTCACGGCTCCGACGCGGCGAGCCCCACCGGCACCTGGCCCGCCCGCGCCGCGGCCCTGGCCGGAGTCGAGCTGATCAACCTGGGGCTGGGCGGCAGCGCCCTGCTGGACCCCTTCACCGCACGCGCCCTGCGCGACACCCCCGCCGACCTCATCAGCGTCAAGATCGGCATCAACCTGGTCAACGCCGACCTGATGCGGCTGCGCGCCTTCGCTCCCGCGGTCCACGGCTTCCTCGACACCATCCGCGAGGGCCACCCCACCACCCCGCTGCTGGTCATCTCACCGATCCACTGCGCCCTGCACGAGCACACCCCCGGGCCCACCCTGCCCGACCTGACCGCCCTCGCCTCCGGGCGCATGGGCTTCCGGGCCGCCGGCGATCCCGCCGAGCGCGCGAGCGGCAAGCTCACCCTCGCCGTCATCCGGGAGGAACTCGCCCGCATCGTGCGGGAGCGCGCGGCCGAGGACCCCCGCCTCGGCTACCTGGACGGGCTCGCGCTGTACGGCGAGGACGACGCCGCCGAGCTGCCGTTGCCCGACGGGCTGCACCCCGGTGCCGACGCGCACCGGCGCATCGGCGAACGCTTCGCCCGGCTGGCGTTCACGGCTCCCGGCCCCTTCGCCGACGTGCCGTGAGGCGCACTGTCCCGCAAGGATCCTGTAAGGATCAAGCAGACAAGTCGTGACGATTCGGGTCATCGGGTGCTAGAAAGGCTCGATGGCAACCCCTTCGGGCCGTCCCCGATCCCTGTCGAGGCGGTCACTGATGAAGCGGAGCCTGGGCAGCGTCGCCGGGCAGATGTTCGTCCTGCAGGTGGCGCTCGTCGTCCTGCTGGTCGTCGCGGCCGTCGTCGCCCTCATGCTCCAGTCCGAGCGGGACACCAGCGCGGAGGCCGAGCGCCGCTCCCTCGCCGTCGCCGAGACCTTCGCCAACGCCCCGGGGCTGCGCGCCGCGCTGCGCGAGCCGCGCCCCACGACCGTGCTCCAGCCCCTGACCGAGGCGGGGCGCAGAGCCGCGGGTGTCGACTTCATCGTGGTCATGGACACCCACGGCATCCGCTACACCCACCCCATGCCCGACCGCATCGGGAAGCGCTTCGTCGGCACGATCGGCCCGTCCCTGCAGGGCCGGACCCTCACCGAGAGCGTCGACGGGCCGCTCGGCCGGGAGATGCAGGCCGTCGTGCCCGTCGAGGACCCCGGCGGGCGCGTGGTCGCGCTGGTCTCCGCGGGGCTGAAGGTGAAGAACGTCGCCAACGAGGTGGAGCGGCAGATACCCATCATCCTCACCGCGGGAGCGGGCGCCCTCGGCGCGGCGACCGCCGTGACCGCCCTGGTCAGCAGGCGATTGCGCCGCCAGACCCACGGGCTCGGGCCGGACGAGATGACCCGCATGTACGACCACCACGACGCGGTGCTCCACGCGGTCCGGGAAGGCGTGCTGATCATCGACGCCGACGGGCGGCTGCTGCTCGCCAACGACGAGGCCGTACGGCTCCTCGACCTGCCCCCGGACGCCGAGGGCCGGCACGTCACCGAGCTGCCCGGCCTCGAACCGGACGCGGTCGCCCTGCTCTCCTCGGGCCGCGAGGCCACCGACGAGGTCCTCTTCGCCCGCGGCCTGCTGCTCGCCGTCAACCAGCGGCCCACCGACCGCGACGGAGGCCCGGCCGGCACCGTCGTCACCCTGCGCGACTCCACGGAGCTGCAGGCCGTCTCCGGCCGGGCACAGATCGCCCGGGAACGGCTCGAACTTCTCTACGACGCCGGCCTCGGCGTCGGCACCACCCTCGACGTCACCCGCACCGCCGAGGAACTCGCCCGGATCGTCGTCCCCCGCTTCGCCGACTTCGTCACCGTCGACCTCGCCGAGGCCGTCCTGCACGGCGGGGAACCCGACGCCCGCGCCACCGACCTGCGCCGCGTCGCCGTCCACGGCATCCACGACGACCACCCGCTGCGGCAGCGCGGCCGGCTCATCGACGTCCTGTCCGCCACCCCCTGGATCCACGGCTACCGCATCGGCCGGGTCGCCCGCATCCCCGACCTGTCCGCCGCGGCCGACTGGCAGGCCCGGGACCCGGCCGGAGCACGGCAGATCCTGGATCGCGGCATCAACACGCTGATCTCCGCCCCGATCCGGGCCCGCGGTGCCGTCCTGGGCGTGGTCAACTTCTGGCGCACCAAGGAACACGGCCCCTTCGACGACGAGGAGCTGTCCCTGGCCGAGGAACTCGTGGCCCAGGCCGCCGTCAGCATCGACAACGGCCGCCGCTACGCCCGCGAGCACACCATGGCGGTCACCCTCCAGCGCAGCCTGCTGCCGCGAGCCCTGCCCGAGCAGAACGCCATCGACGCCGCCCACCGCTACCTGCCCGCCCACTCGGGCGTCAGCGGCGACTGGTTCGACGTGATCCCGCTGCCCGGCGGCCGGGTGGCGCTCGTCGTGGGCGACGTGGTCGGCCACGGCCTGCACGCCGCCGCCACCATGGGCCGGCTGCGCACCGCGGTGCACAACTTCTCCACCCTCGACATGCCGCCCGACGAACTGCTCAGCCACCTCGACGACCTGGTCGGACGGATCGACCAGGAGGAGGCCGGCACGGAGGCGGCCGCCGTCGTCGGCGCCACCTGTCTGTACGCCATCTACGACCCCGCCACCCGCCGCTGCGCCCTGGCACGCGCCGGGCACCTCGCCCCCGTCGTGGTCCACCCGGACGGCACCGCCGCCTTCCCCGACCTGCCCTACGGGCCGCCGCTGGGCCTGGGCGGCATGCCGTTCCGCACCGAGGAGCTGGAACTGCCGGAGGGCAGCCAGCTGGTGCTCTACACCGACGGACTGGTCGAGGACCGGGGCCGCGACCTGGACGAGAACCTGGAGCTGCTGCGCACCACCCTGGCCGGCCACCCCGGCCGGTCGCCCGAACGGCACTGCCAGGCCGTGCTGGACGCCCTGCTGCCCGAGCAGCCCCAGGACGACGTGGCCCTGCTCGTCGCCCGCACCCGCGTGCTGCCGCCCGACCGGATCGCCGACTGGGACGTCCCCGCGGACCCGGCCGCGGTCTCCGGGATACGCCGGGCCGCCCGCGCCCGGCTCGACGCGTGGCAGCTGACCGACCTGGAGTACAGCCTGGAACTCGTCCTGAGCGAACTGGTCACCAACGCCGTCCGCTACGGCTCCCCGCCCCTCCACGTCCGGCTGATGTACGACCGCACGCTGATCTGCGAGGTGTCCGACGGCAGCAGCACCTCACCGCACCTGCGGTGCGCCGCGGCCACCGAGGAGGGCGGCCGGGGCCTGTTCCTGGTGGCGCGGACCGCCGAACGCTGGGGCACCCGCTACACCCCGCAGGGCAAGGTCATCTGGGCGGAGCTTGCCCTGCCCGGTGCCGACGGCACCCCGAGGATCCCCGGCCTGGAAGCCCTCGGCGACCTGGAGGACCTGCTCTAGGACCCGGCACCGGTGTGCACCGGACGCCGGGGTGCCCCACGGAACGCCGCAGGCGTCACGAGACGCCGGGACGCCACAGGGGGACCCCGGAAGCCTCCGAAGTCCCCCGCGGCGCACACGGACTGCTGACGTCAGGACGTCTCGGCCGAACCCCGCGGCAGCAGCAGGACCGCTGCGAAGCCGCACACCGCGACCGCGGCGAAGAAGTAGAAGCCCCACGGGTGACCGATGCCCGCCGTGACCAGGGCCCCGGTGATGGACGGGCCGACGATCGAGCCGATCCGGCCGATGCCGGAGGCCGAGCCGAGCGCGGTGCCGCGCACCGTGGCCGGGTAGAAGTGCGTCACGTACGCGTAGACCAGCACCTGTGCGGAGAACACGAACACCCCGGTGAAGAACACCACCACGTCGAGCAGCAGATCGCTGTCCATCTTGATGCTCAGACAGGCCAGCATCACCACCGACACCGCGAACCAGCCCAGCGTGGTGCCCTTGATGCCGCGCCGGTCGGCGACGGCACCGCCGAGGACCAGACCCACGACGCCGCCGACGTTGAGCACCAGCAGCTGGGTGACGGCGGTGGGCACCGGGTAGCCGGCGTCGTTCATCAGCTTCGGCAGCCAGGTGTTCAGGCCGTACACCAGCAGCAGGCCCATGAAGGACGCCAGCCAGACCCCGATGCCCGCACGCAGATAGGCCGGCTTCAGCAGCTCCGTGAACGGCACCCGCTGCGCGCCCTCCGCCTCCTTCGCCCGGACGAACGCCTCCGACTCCGGCAGCCGGAACCACTGGATCACGGCGACGACGAGACCGACGGCTCCGAGGACGTAGAAGAGGATCTGCCAGTCGTCGGTCACCTGCAGCGCCAGCAGCGAGGTGATCACGGCACCGGTGTGGTAGCCGGTCATGGTCAGCGTGCTGGCCCGGGCCCGCCGCTCGGGCGGCATGTGCTCGGCCATCATCGTCAGCGACACCGGCATGCAGGCGCCGAGCCCGAGCCCGGCGATCAGGCGCAGCACGGCGAACATCGTCACCGACCCGGCCAGCGGCACCAGCAGCGTGAACACGGAGAACAGCACGACGGACGAGATCAGCAGCAGCCGCCGGCCGAGCCGGTCGGCCAGCGGGCCGACGCAGACCGCGCCGATGGCCACGCCGACCAGCGACAGCGTGGCGATCGTGGTGGCGTCACCGGCGGTCATGCCCAGGTGATGGGTGCGCAGCAGCACCGGGATGATCGCGCCGAGGACCACGAGGTCGTAGCCCTCGAGCAGCACGGTGATCCAGCACAGCACGACGGTCCAGGCGCTGCGCCCGGTGGTGCCTCTGCCGGACGTGGTGTGGGACGGGACGGTGGATGTCATCGGACGACCCCCTGCGGACGGGTGCGGGCGAAGGATGAGGAGCGGACGGGACCCGGGCCGTGACGGACCGTGACAGGACGTGCGGACACGGCCCGAGAGGGACGACGTGCGGGATACGGCCCGGGTCGGGGACGGTCGAGAAGGTCGGGAAGGTCGGGAAGGTCGCGAAGGTCAGAACGGGTAGTCGGCGATGTCCGGGCGGACGGTGACCCACTGGGTCTCGGTGAACGCCTCGATGTTGGCCGCGGCCCCGCCGAACCGGGAACCGGTGCCGGAGGCCTTGACGCCGCCGAAGGGCGCGTTCGGCTCGTCGCCGACGGTCTGCTCGTTGATGTGCACCTTGCCGGACTCGATCCGGTCGGCGAGCCGCATCGCGGTGCCGACGTCGCCGAGGATGCCGACGGACAGTCCGTACTCGCAGTCGTCGACGATCCGCGCGGCCTCCTCCAGCGTGGAGAAGCCGATCACGGGCGCCACCGGGCCGAAGATCTCCTCGCGCCAGGCCGGCATGTCGGGCCGCACGTCCGCCAGCACCGTCGCCCGGTAGCCGGTGCCCACGATCTCGCCGCCCGCGACGACCCGCGCGCCCGCCGCGACGGACTCGGTGACGATGGAGTGCACCCGCTCCAGCTGCCGCCGGTCGATGATCGGACCGAGTGCGACGTCCTCACGGGCCGGGTCGCCCACCGTCAGCCGCTCCGCCTTCGCGGCCAGCGCGGCGGTGTACTCCTCCAGCAGCGACTCGTGCACGATGTGCCGGCCGGTGGTCATGCAGATCTGGCCCTGGTGCAGATACGAGCCGAACGCGCCCGCCGAGGCCGCCTTGTGCACGTCCGCGCCCGGCAGCACCACCAGGGCGTTGTTCCCGCCCAGCTCCAGGTGCGCCCGCTTGAGCAGCCGGCCGGCCCGCTCGCCGATGGCCCGCCCGACCGGCGTGGACCCGGTGAAGGAGATCACCCGCACCTCGGGGGCGTCCACCACCGCCTGGCCGACCGAGCCGTCGCCCGGCAGCAGATGCAGCACCCCGGCGGGCAGCCCCGCCTCCTCGAAGATCCGCGCGATGACGACGCCTCCGCCGACCACGGTGCGCGGATCCGGCTTGAGCAGCACCGCGTTGCCCAGCGCCAGCGCGGGGGCCACGGAGCGCAGCCCCAGGAGCAACGGGAAGTTGAACGGCGCGATGACGCCGACCACACCGGCCGGGCGGCGCCGGGCCAGCGACCAGCGGGACTCCTCGGACGTCAGCACCTCACCCTGCGGATGGGTGGGCAGCGACGCGCACTCGAAGCATTCGCCCACGGCCAGCCCCACCTCGAAGCCCGCCTTGGACCGCACCGAACCGGCCTCGCGCACCAGCCAGTCCTCCACCTCGGCGGCGTGCTCGGTGAACAGCTCGCCCGCCCGGCGCAGCACCGCGGCCCGCTCCTGCGGGGACACCGCCGCCCATGCCCGCTGGGCCTGCGCCGCCCGCGCCGCGGCCCGGGCCACGTCCTCCGCGGTGGCCAGGCCCACGGTGCCCAGCTGGTCCCCGGTCGCCGGCTCAACGACGGGCTGCTCGGCGGCCGCCGCCCGCCATCCGTCGCTGAAGAACCTCTTGCTCCAGACGTCGCTGTCCAGGAGTGCCATGGGTGTCCCTTCGTCGTTCTGCGGTGAACGTGTGGTGGTGGGGGAGGAGTGCGCAGGGCGGGCGCGGGGCTCAGGACGGGGTGGTGAGCGAGGTGTCCACCTGGACCAGCCGGGGCCCGTCGGCCGGCCGGGCGAGCACCGCCCGCAGTTCCTCCTCGTCGCCGGCGTGCACGGCCGGGACGCCGTACCCCTCCGCGATCCGGGTGAAGTCCAGACCCGGCAGGTCGAGACCCGGCGCCTCCGGTACGCCGAGCAGATCGCCGAACCAGCGCAGCGCGCCGTAGGTGCCGTTGCGCAGCAGCACGATCGTCAGCGGCAGGCCGAGCCGCGCGGCCGTCCACAGAGCGGTGATGCCGTAGTTCGCCGAACCGTCCCCGACGACGCCCGCCACCGGCCGGCCGGGGCTGCCCAGCGCGACACCGACCGCGCCGGGCAGCCCGAAGCCGAGGCCGCCGGCCGCCGGGAAGAAGTACGAGCCGGGGCGGCGCAGATCCATCTGGCGCCACCAGGCGGCGTTCGTCGACGTCGACTCCACCACGTACGCCGTCTCCGGCGGCAGCACCTCGCGCAGCGCGGCGAAGACCTGCTCCGGGTGCAGTCGGCCGCCCTCGCCGCGCGCCGGCGCGGGCACCGGACGGTACGGACCCACGGGCTCGGCCGGTGCCTGGAGCTGCTCCGTCAGCATCCGGATCACGGCACCGGGATCGGCGACCAGCGCCTCGCCCATCGGCGCCCGCGCCGCCGCCGAGGCGTCCTCGGTCACCTGGATCAGCCGGGTCCCCTCGGGCAGATACCGGCCGGGCAGGTACTCGTGATAGCGGAACACCGGCGCGCCCAGCACCAGCACCAGGTCGTGCCCCTCGAACGCCGCGCAGACCGGGGCGATCCCGGCGGGCAGCACGCCACGGAAGAGCGGATGCCGGTTGGGGAAGGGCAGCCGGAACTGCGAGGGCGCCGCCCACACCGGACCGCCCAGCCGTTCGGCCAGCCGCACCGCGTCGTCGAACAGGCCCGCGGTGTCGATGTCGCCGCCCAGCACCAGGGCGGGCCGGCGTGCCGACGTCACCTGTTCGGCCAGCCATCGCGCCTGCCCGGCGTCCGGGACCGCGGCCCGCCGCACCTGCCGCCGGAGCACGTGCAGGCTGTTGTCGTCGGCCTCGGCCGCCCAGTCGTCGTACGGCACCGACAGATAGACCGGCCGACGCTGCAGCCGGGCCTCGAACACCGCCTGGGCCAGGGCGCGCGGCACGTCCTGGGCGCACGCCGGCTCCGCGGCCCAGCCGACGAGCGGCCTCATCAGGGACGGCGCGTCCACGTTGGCCAGGTTGGCCTCCGGGCCGACGGCCGGCCGCACCTGCTGCCCGGCCAGCACCACCAGCGGTGTCCGCGCGGCCACGGCATTGGTCAGGGCACCCATCGCGTTCCCGGAGCCGGAGGCCGCGTGCAGGTTCACCAGCACCGGTCGGCCGGTCGCCTGCGCGTACCCGTCCGCCATCCCGACGACGGCGCCCTCGTGCAGACCCAGGACGTACCGGAACCCGTCGGGTAGATCCGCCAGGAACGGCAGTTCGTTGGAGCCGGGATTGCCGAACACGGTGGTCAGCCCCTGACGCTGCAGGAACTCGTGGGCGACGCGACGAACGGAGGGCACAGGCGGTTCCTTTCCACGTGTGGCACGGCACGTCCACGTGTGGCACAGCACGCTAGGCAACCCTGCGACATGCGCACCAATAAATGTTCGAAGCCACCGCTATAGAGTCGATCGATATGAGGAGCTTCGATCTCAACCTCGCCCGGGTCTTCGTGCTGCTGTACGAGACCGGCAGCGTCACCGCCACCGCGGAGTCGCTGCACGTCACCCAGCCCACCGTGAGCTACAGCCTGGGCAAGCTGCGCCGGCACTTCGGCGACGAGCTCTTCCGGCGCACCGGCCGCGGACTGACCCCCACCGCCGGCGCGCACCGCCTGTACGACCCGCTGCGCCGCGCGCTCACCGAGATCGACGGCACCGTCCGCCAGGCCGACACCTTCGACCCGCAGACCATGCCGGGCCGTTTCACCGTGGCCATGACCGACCTCGGCGAGGCCACGCTGCTGCCCCGCCTGCTGGCGGCGGCCCGCGAGCGTGCACCCCGGGTGTCGTTCACCGTCCGGGCACTGGACGTGGACGACGCCGAGCAGCAGCTGCGCCGAGGCGACCTCGACGCCTTCGTCGCCACCCCCGTGCTGACCTCCCACCGCACCGTGCGCATCCCGCTCTTCCAGGAGCGCTACGTCGCCATGGTCGCCGCCGACCACCCCCGGGTCCGCGGCGAGTGCATCACCCTGGAGCAGCTGTCCGCCGAGCGTCATGCCACGGTGTTCGGTCCCAGCGGGCACGTGGTGCCGCGGGCCGCGCTCGCCGCCCACGGACTGCTGGACCGGGTGGTGGTGGAGGCCACCCGCTTCTCGATGCTGCCGTACTTGTTGGAGCAGACCGACCTGGTCGCCCTCGTCCCCGAGTACGTGGGGGAGGTGTTCACCGCCTCGCGCCGGCTGCGCCTGCTGCGGCTGCCGTTCGAGACGGAACCCATCGAGATCGCCCTCTACGCCCGGCACGAGTCCTCGCGCAGCCCCGCCCAGCGGTGGCTGGTGCAGTTCATGGCCGAGGTGCTCGGGCAGCGGGTCAGCCGCGCCCAGCTGCCGCCCTACGCCACCGGCCCGGCGCCGTCCGGCCGCTGACGCGCCCACCCCGCCGGAGGACGCCGCAGTAGGCCGACGGGGTGCATTCGGGTGGGTGTTGGGCCGATCCGGGGACGCACCGTCACGTCCCGGGCGGACCGAGCCGCGAGGATGGTGCGGAGCCCTGCGGTACCTCCGCGGAACTCACGCGTCCAGCTTGAGAGCACCCGAGAGAAAGCGTGTCACGGGCCGCATGACTGACGTTCAGCACCCCACGCGGGACATCCCGGCTCCGCCCCGTCGTCGCCTGCGGCCCGGGGCCCTGGTGGTCGCCTGGGTGACGACCACCGACCACAAGAAGATCGGGTCCCTCTACCTGATCACGTCGTTCCTGTTCTTCCTGTTCGGCGGCGTGCTCGCCCTGGTGATGCGGGCCGAACTGGGCCGGCCCGGGCTGCAGATCATGTCCAACGAGCAGTACAACCAGGCGTTCACGATGCACGGCACGGTCATGCTGCTGATGTTCGCGACGCCGTTGTTCTCCGGCTTCGCGAACTGGATCATGCCGCTGCAGATCGGCGCCCCGGACGTGGCCTTCCCCCGGCTGAACATGCTGGCCTACTGGCTGTACCTGCTCGGCTCGCTGATCGCGGTGGCCGGCTTCCTCACCCCGAACGGCGCGGCCGACTTCGGCTGGTTCGCCTATTCGCCGCTGTCGGACCAGGCCCATTCGCCGAGCATCGGCGGCGACCTGTGGATCATGGGGCTGGCGCTGTCCGGCTTCGGCACGATCGCGGGCGCGGTCAACTTCATCACCACGATCATCTGCATGCGCGCGCCCGGCATGACGATGTTCCGGATGCCGATCTTCACCTGGAACGTGCTGCTCACCAGCGTCCTGGTGCTGCTGGCCTTCCCCGTGCTGGCGGCCGCGCTGCTGGGGCTGGAGGCCGACCGCAAGTTCGGCGCCCATGTCTTCGACGCCGCCAACGGCGGGGCACTGCTGTGGCAGCACCTGTTCTGGTTCTTCGGCCATCCCGAGGTGTACATCATCGCGCTGCCGTTCTTCGGCATCGTCACCGAGATCATCCCGGTCTTCGCCCGTAAACCGATCTTCGGGTACATGGGCCTGGTCGGCGCCACCATCGCCATCGCCGGGCTGTCGGTGACCGTGTGGGCGCATCACATGTACGTCACCGGCGGGGTCCTGCTGCCGTTCTTCGCCTTCATGACGTTCCTGATCGCCGTGCCGACCGGGGTGAAGTTCTTCAACTGGATCGGCACCATGTGGCACGGTTCGCTGTCCTTCGAGACACCCATGCTGTGGGCGACCGGCTTCCTGGTCACCTTCCTCTTCGGCGGCCTGACCGGGGTGATCCTCGCCTCGCCGCCGCTGGACTTCCACGTCTCCGACAGCTACTTCGTGGTGGCCCACTTCCACTACGTGGTCTTCGGCACCGTCGTGTTCGCGATGTTCGCCGGCTTCCACTACTGGTGGCCGAAGTGGACGGGCAGGATGCTCGACGAACGCCTCGGCAAGATGACCTTCTGGATGCTGTTCGTCGGCTTCCACACCACGTTCCTGGTGCAGCACTGGCTCGGTGCCGAGGGCATGCCCCGCCGCTACGCCGACTACCTGGCCGCCGACGGGTTCACCGCGCTCAACATGGTCTCCACCATCGGCTCGTTCCTGCTCGGCCTGTCGATGCTGCCGTTCTTCTACAACGTGTGGCGGACCGCCAAGTACGGGCCGAAGGTCGGCGTCGACGACCCCTGGGGCTTCGGGCGCTCCCTGGAGTGGGCCACCTCCTGCCCGCCGCCCCGCCACAACTTCGTCACCCTGCCCGTGATCCGCAGCGAGTCCCCGGCCTTCGACCTGCACCACCCGGACGTCTCGGCCGTGGACAAGCGGGAGAACCTGGGCCTGCCGCGATGACGGACGCGGCACGGCCCGCCGGTCGTGATCCTGGCCGCCCGGCCGTCCTGGCCGAGCAGGTGGAGGGCTATCTGCTGTGGCAGGCCCGCGTCGCCGAGGCCGAGGAGAGGGCCCGCGCCTTCACCGCACCGCTGCACTGGCTCACCGGCGCGCAGCGCGAGGAGATCGAACGGCACTACGTCCGCGACTGCCTCACCCGGGCCCGCGCGGACCTCCAGCGCGTCGCCGACCGCTGCCGTGAGCTGCGCGGCGAGTACGAGGAGCGCTACCGCGTGCTGCGCATGCGCTGCGTGGCACTGACGGTCGCGGGCATCGCCGTCGCCGTGGCGGCGACGCTGGTGCTCACCGCCACTGCCGCGCATCCGTGACCCGGCGCCGGGCGCCCGCATCCGGACGGCGCCACAAGGGGTGCGCGGGCAGGCCGGACCGACGCGTGGCCGTCGCCTCGTCCGCGGCACGGCCCGGCGTCGCGCACCCCTCAGAGCACGACCGGGCGGGCGGCCGCCCGGTAGGCCGTCGCACGGGCGTGCGCCGCCTCCAGCACCGCGAGGAGCACCTGCTTGCTGGAGGCACGCTCCCGCACGTCGCACAGCACCACCGGGACCGCCGGGTCCAGATCCAGCGCCGCCCGCACCTGCTCGGCGGTGCAGTCGCGTCGGCCGTGGAAGCAGTTGACGCCCACGGCGAACGGGATGCCGCGCTCCTCGAAGAAGTCGATCGAGGCGAACGACGCCTCCAGCCGCCGGGTGTCCGCCAGGACCACCGCGCCGAGCGCGCCCGTGGCCAGGTCGTCCCACATGAACCAGAACCGGTCCTGACCGGGCGTGCCGAACAGATACAGCACCAGCTCCGGTGCGATCGTGATCCGCCCGAAGTCCATCGCCACCGTGGTGGAGACCTTGCCCTCCACCCCGGACAGATCGTCCACGCCGAGACTCGCCTCGGTCATGCGCTCCTCCGTCTCCAACGGAGGCACCTCGCTCACCGAGGCCACCATGGTGGTCTTGCCGACCCCGAAACCGCCCGCGATGAGGATCTTCAACGCGGTCGGCATGACCGGGTCAGAGTTGACGGATACCATCCATCACCCTTTCGATCAGTTCCACGCTCGGCCGGCTGTCCTGTCCGGGCGGCGACTGGACGAGGATCAGCGAGGCGTCGAGCAGATCCCCGCACAGCACCTTCACCACGCTCACCGGCAGGTCGAGCAGAGCGGCGATCTCCGCCACCGCCATGGCCCGGTCCCGGCACAGCTCCAGGATCCGGTCGGCCTCCGGCTCCAGACCGGACGGCGTGTCTCTCGCGGAACGGGCGACGACAAGGGTGATCAGCGTGAAGGCATGCTGGCTGTGCCGGGTGCGTCCACCGGTGATGGCGTACGGCCGTAAGTAGCGCCCCGTCTCCTCGCCGTCGAGCCCGTGCGGGTCAGGCATCCTGGACAGGGGCGCCGGACGGGGACTGCACACGCGGTGCGGCCGTCAGATACTGGCCGACCTGCTTGACCAGGGTGCCCATCTCGTACGCCATCATCCCCACATCCACTTCTTCCGAGGCGAACGCCGCCAGCCGGGCGCCCTGCCCGGCAGCGGTGACGAAGAGGAACGCCTTGTCCATCTGAATGACCGTCTGCTGCACCCGCCCGCTGTGGAAGTGACGGGCCGCGCCGCGAGCGAGGGCGTGCACGCCCGAGGCCACCGCGGACAGGTGTTCGGCGTCGTCGCGGAGCAAGTCCTTGGACTTGCCGATCAAAAGGCCGTCTCCGGAGAGCACGATCGCGCAGCGGATCTCCGGTATCCGGTCCACCAGGCCGTCCAGGAGCCAGTCCAGCTGACGTCCGGTGGTCACCTGCTCAGTCATCGCTCAACGTCCTCACACTTCATGGGCAGTCGGGCCTGCCCCGTCGCTAGGCCGCCCGTGCGCACCGTGCGGCGTGTCGTCGTCGGACCTCCAGGCCCGCTTGAGTCCCTGCTGGATGGCGTTCATCGTGCGGGCCGACGCGTCCGGGGACAGGCCCCGGTCGAAACCGTCCTCGTCGTCCGCGGCCTGCGCCGCCTCCCGGCGCAGCTGCTGGGCCAGGCTGGCGCCCCGGATGCGCTGCGGCAGCACCGTGGGCGTCGTCAGCGGACGTGGGGCCGAGCCGGAGGGCTCCGCCTGCTCCGCCGCACCGGGCCGCGCGGCCGGGTGGGCCGGCTGCCGTGCGGGGGCCTGCCGGTCGTCCCGGCGCGGCGCGGGGGCGCGGCCGGCCTCCGCGCCGGGGACGGTCCGCTGCGGGGCCGTGGGCGTCGGGCGGTCGTCACGTGTGGTGCGGGCCGTCGGCATGGGCCCTTGGGGCGCCGAGGGCGCGGGATGCTCCGACGCGGGGGGCAACAGGCCAGCACCTCCGTATTCGGGGAAACCACTGTGGTCGGGCATCGGCGGACGGGCGAGCAGCGTCTCGCCGGCCGAGGCGATCGCGCCGACCGGCTCGGGCCGGGGCTCGGGCTCCGGCGCCGGAGCCGTCGCGGGGGCGTCCAGGGCCCGGTGCCGTCCGGTGTCCGACAGCGTCTGGGCGCCCGGCCGGGTGCCGGACTGTCCCTCGATGGCGAGGCCGGCGGCGACGGCCGCCGACTGCAGCTGGTCGACGACCGGCGAGGCGGACTCCTCCAGCAGCTCCGAGGGCAGCACCACCAGCGCGAGCGTGCCGCCGTAGTCCGACTCGCGCAGCGTGACCTTGATGCCGTGCCGTTCGGCGAGCCGGGCCACCACGAAGTGACCCAGGCGCGGGTCCTCGCCGAACATCGACATGTCCACCCGGGGCGGCTCGGCGAGCAGCTCGTTGGCGCGCTGCAGCATCTCCGCCGGCATGCCCAGGCCCTGGTCCTCGATGTGCACGGCCAGGCCCTTGGCGACCCGGGCCGTGCTCACCGTGACCTGGGTCTCGGGCGGCGAGAAGCTGGTGCCGTTCTCGATCAGCTCGGCCAGCAGGTGCGTGACGTCGGCGACCGCGCGCCCGGCCAGCGCGACCCGGCGGTCCCCCGGCGTGTTGCGCACCCGCACCCGGGTGTACTGCTCCGTCTCGGCCACCGCGCCGCGCATCACGTCGGTGATCGCCACCGCACGCGTCATCCGCCGGCTCGGCGGGGCGCCGCTGAGGATCATCAGGTTCTCGGCGTGGCGCCGGATACGGGTGGCCAGGTGGTCGACGCGGAAGATGTCCTTGAGCAGGTCCGAGTCCTCGTGCTTGCGCTCGAG
Source organism: Streptomyces thermoviolaceus (assembly GCF_045209695.1). Classification (NCBI taxonomy): domain Bacteria; kingdom Bacillati; phylum Actinomycetota; class Actinomycetes; order Kitasatosporales; family Streptomycetaceae; genus Streptomyces; species Streptomyces thermoviolaceus. The sequence goes on from NZ_CP109280.1 coordinate 5,802,998, forward strand.
GTCGTCCAGCAGCGCGATCAGCCGGTGGATGAGCACCTGGGCGCGGCGGATGAGCTGGCCGACGACCTTGTCCGAGCCCTCCCGGCCCTGCGACTGGCGCACCGCGGTGTCCGTGGCCAGCTGCGCGAGACGGTCGATCGCCGACGCCAGCCGCCCGATGTCGTCGTTCGCCTGGTGCTGCCAGGAGCCGAGCACGGCCGGGTCCACACGTTCGCCGCGCTCCGCCTTGGCGAGGATCTCGGCCAGCCGGGAGGACGCCAGCTGCTCCGCACCCGAGCGCAGTTCGGCCAGCCGCGCGGTCAGTTCGTCCAGCTCGGCGAGGCGGCTCGTCGCCGTACGTCGGTTGCGCAGCGCCAGCACCGCCGCCGCGGCCAGCGCGGCCACCGCGGCCGCCGTGCCCAGCAGGGTCGCCACCAGCAGCTCGCCGGCCCGGTCGTCGGCGTGGTCGGCCAGCGCGTCCAGGGACTGGACACCGGCCGCCCGCAGACCGCCGACGACGTTGTCGGCCGCGGCGGGCCACTGCGTCGCACCGTCCGGCAGCTCGGTGCCCTGCCCGCCGGCGACGGCCCGCTCCACCGCGTCCACCGCGGCCCACTGGGCACCGCCGGTGGTCCGCCCGTACGCCTCGCGGGCCGCATCGGGCAGATCCTGCGCGGTCAGCTCCTCCTCCGCGGCCCGGCGCAGTGCCGCGTACTGCCCGAAGCGGACACGGTCGGCGTGACTGATCTGCTGCGCCGGCAGGGCCGCCGAGACCAGGGCGTCCTCCCGGGAGAGCATCTCGGCGATCCGCGCCAGGGTCACCGTGGCGGAGCCGCCGCGCCCCAGGTCCGCGTCGTCGCTGCGCACGGCCGCGTTCAGCAGGTCCAAACCCCGGGAGGCAGCGTCGGTGTAGAAGGCGAAGGCATCGGACAGGGACAGCTTCCGGGCGTCGATCGCGGAACGGCGCTGGGCCAGCGGGCGCAGCGCCGTGTCCAGCGCCGTGTACCGGTCCCGCAGCGCCTTGCTGTCCGGCGCGGACGCGTGCTGCCGGTACGTCGCCAGCGCCACGTCGGTCTTGCGGCGGGCCGCCTCCAGTTCCGCGCGGGAGTCGGCGGAGCGGTCCGCCTGCCAGCGGGCGGTGAGCCGGCGTTCGTCCTGCAGGGTCGTCAGCAGCTCCTGCGCGGGCTGGGCGAGGGAGGAGACGTGCCCCGCGTCGGTGTGCAGCCGGACCTGGTCGTCCACCAGCCCCGCCGCCGTGTAGCCCCACAGCCCGCTGACGCAGACCGCGGGGATGACGAAGGGAAGGACGAACGAGGATCGCAGTGATCTCGGAAGGGCGGCGCGATGTCGCGTCCGCCGGTCGCGGGTGCCTGACATGTGATCCCTCGTACAGCAGCGGTTGCAGCGGTGCGGACAGCAGTGCGCGGCCTCCGACCCTCCCCGCGTCGTGGCCTGGTGGCTCACCGTGATCGAAGTCGGCGCGAGCTGCACGCTATCAGGATCATGGCCGACCGTCATATGTGGAGCCGGGCAACTTCCCCCCGCTCGCACGTCAGTTGGGCCGCTGCCTGCGACAACGGCGGCCGGCGGGTGCCCACGCGGGAACACCCGCCGGCCGCGCCGGGATCACAGCAGGGCCAGCAGCCGCGGAGTGAACAGGGCGTCGGTGGAGACGATGCCCGCCACCATGTCCAGGTAGATCGACGTCAGTTCGGCGTCCGACTGCACCGCGCGCAGCAGCGACAGCCGCTGCTCGTGTATCTCCAGGCGGGCCACACCCAGCGTGGCCTCGTACCCGGGCTGGAGCCGCTGCCGCTGCTCCTCGGCGAAACGGCCCAGCGCGGCGTCCAGGCGGGCCGGGTCGCCGCCCAGCAGGCCGGACACCGCCCCCACCAGCGCCTCGACCTGCCAGAACGCGTCACTGATGCCGCGGGCCGTGATCGAGTCCTTGTGGTGGGCGGCGTCGCCCACGAGGACCCAGCCCGGCCCCGTCGAGCGCCGGAAGAAGTTCTGCTGGTCGCCGCAGGCGTGCAGGCGCTCCAGTCGCGCGGCCCCGGCCAGCCGCTCGTGCAGGGCGGGCGCGGTGAGGCGGATCTGCTCCCGGTAGGCGCGCTGCGCGTCGGTGCGGACCTCGGCGAAGCGGGACTGCGGGATGTAGGCCAGCACCAGGGTCGCCGGACCGTGGGTGGGCACGGTCGCCACCCAGCCGCCGGGCCGCTCGTACAGCTCCAGGTCGGCCGGCACGCCCTGCCAGTACGTGTAGTACGCGCAGGTCAGCCGCGGGTCCTCGACCGTGTACGGGGCCTCGACGAGCCGGGCGACGGTGGAGCGCATCCCGTCCGCGCCGATCACCAGGTGGGCGCGCTCGGTGAAGGCACGGCCGCCGTGGGTGCCCCGCACGCCGGTCACCCGCCCGGTGTCGTCGCGCAGCAGGTCCGTCACCCGGCAGTGGTCCCGGTACTCGACGCCCGCCTCGACCGCCGCGTCGACCAGGAGCGCGTCCAGCACGTGACGCCGCGGCGCGAACGCTGCCCGCTGCCCGTCCACGCCCCGGGCGCAGCCCTCGATGCGGACGTCGGCGACTTCGTACACCGCCCGCTCGATGGGCGGGCAGCCGGTGGCCCGCAGCCGGTCCAGCAGGCCCCAGCGGGCGAGGGCCGCCACGCCGGGCTGGTGGATCAGGTGCGTGGAGATCGTGTCGGAGCCGTACGCCGCCTTGTCGAGCAGGAGGACCCGGTGTCCGGCACGGGCCAGGAGCAGGGCGGTGGGAGCGCCGGCGCAGCGCGCTCCCACCACGATGGCGTCGTACATGCAGAAGCCTCACAACAGATGTCGGTGAACGGTGGGTCGAAGATCGCCGGGGCGGACGGACCCGTGGTCAACGGGTGCGTTCCAGCTGTGCCAGCAGCGCCCGGCGGTCCAGCTTGCCGTTGGGGTTGAGCGGCAGCTGGTCCAGGACCGTGATCCGGGCGGGCATCATGTACGACGGCAGCCGGTCGGCGAGCGCCGTGTACAGGGTCTCGGCGGTGCCGGTCCCGCTGACCGCGGCCTGGAGCTCCGGTTCGCCGTCGGCGGCCGGCACGGTGACGGCGATGGCCTCCCGCACGCCCGGCAGCGCCCGCAACGCGGCCTCGATCTCGCCGAGTTCGATCCGGTGGCCGCGGATCTTGACCTGGTGGTCGGTGCGCCCGAGATGCACCATCAGCCCGTCGAGGAGGGCGACCCGGTCGCCGGTGCGGTACCAGTCCTCGGGCCCGGGCGGGGAATCGGCCGGCCGGTGGTCCTCGGTGAGGAAGCGCCCGGCGTCCTGGGCCGGGTCCAGGTACCCGGCGAAGCGCAGCGGGCCGCGCACGCACAGCTCGCCGGTGTCGCCGGGCCGGCCCGCGTCGTCCAGCAGCACCACGTCGACGTCCGGGTGGGCGGTGCCGATGGGGGCCGTGCCGTTGGGGGTGTCCGGCCAGGCGGCCGGGTCCTTCGGGAACCGGTAGGAGGTGCAGGAGATGGTCAGTTCGGTGGGGCCGTAGAGCACTTCGATGCGACTGCCGGGCGCGGCGGCCTGCCAGTCGCGGGCGGCCTGCAGCGTGAGCGGCTCGCCGCCGAAGATGCTCCAGCGCAGCGTCGGCATGCTGCCGGGGGTCAGGGTGCCCAGCCGGGAGGCGAAGCCGATCAGGGACGGCACCGAGAACCAGTGGGTCAGCCGCAGCTTGTTGACCGTCCGCACCGGGGACAGCAGCTGGCCGCGGTCGGGCACCACAAGGGTGCCGCCCCGGGACCAGGCGACGAACAGGTCGTGCACCGACCCGTCGAAGGTCAGCTCGAAGGACTGTGAGAGCCGGCTGCCCGGTCCGATGCCGTACCGGCCGGCGATCCGGTCCAGATAGGCGCAGATGTTGCCGTGCCGGACCGGAACACCCTTGGGCGCGCCGGTCGAACCCGAGGTGAAGATGATGTAGGCGACGTCGTCCTCGCCGACCGGGCGCAGCGGCGCGGTGCGGTCCTGCGCGGGGGCGGCGGAGTCCTCGGCCGTGACCGGCACTTCTTCGGGCGGGCACGCGAGCACGGGCACGCCGAGGTCGCCGGTGTCCGCGGACTCGGCGAGGACCAGATCGAGGCCGGCCGCCTCGGCGATGCCGGCGACACGGCCGGCGGGGTGTTCGGGATTGAGGGGGACCACCGCCGCGCCGGCCCGCAGGATCGCCAGGTATCCGGCGTAGGCGGTCAGCGAGCGGGCCGCGAGCAGCCCCACCCGGCGCGGCGGGGTGCCGCCGGCCGCCGTCACCAGGCGGTCGGCGAGCCTCTCGGCGCACGCGCGCAGCTCGCCGTAGGTCAGCGTGGTCCCGCGGACCTCGAGGGCCGGCTCGTCCGGGTGGGCGTCGGCCGAGCGGGCGAAATACGCGTAGAGGCCGTTGGTACTGCTCATCGGGCCGCCGCCTCCAGCGTCCGCGTCCACTGGCGCAGTTCGCCGACGGTGCGCAACCGGCCCAGCTCCTCCGGGTCGACCTCCTGATGGCACCGTTTGGCCAGCTCCACGACGATGCGCAGCTTCGCCAGCGAGTCGATGCCGATGTCGGTGAGCGACGAGCCGTCGTCGAAGCCGGTACGGGCGTGCTCCCGCAGCACCCAGCCGGCCAGGTCGTCGCCGTCCGCGGCGGCGGGCTCCTCACCGGGCCAGTAGCGGCGCGTCTGCCACGGGTAGCCGGGCAGCGGCACGAACCGGCCCGGCTCGCCGAACACCGACGGCCAGGACGGCTCCTCGCCCGCGACGTAGGCCGCGGCGACCGCCGACAGCGGGTGCCCGGTCATCCCCGGCGCGCCGGTCAGCGCCGCCGCCAGTTCCTCGTGGGTGCGGCCGACGACGGCCATGCGGTGCGCGTGGTGGGTGCGCCGGGTGGCGGCGCTGTAGCAGATGTCGCGCAGGCAGTGGGCCTGCCCGGCCCCGCCCGGGCGCAGGTGACGCGCGTAGGCCGCGGCCAGATCCGCCAGGGCGGCCTCGCTGTGCGCGGAGATCGCCAGCAGGTACGGTCCCTCGTCCGCCGGCGGCTCGGTGCGCACACGCGGTGTGTCGGCCTGGCGGAGCACGATGTGGGCGTTGAGGGCCGAGGAGCCCTGGCCGCTGACGCCGGCGACGGCCGGCCGGTCCAGTGCGGGCAGGTCCTGCAGCGTGGACGGCAGGGTCAGCGGCAGCGAGTCCCAGGGGACGTTCGGGTTGGGGGTGGTCACGTTCAGGCTGGCCGGCACCTGGCCGTGCTCCAGGCACAGCACCGCCTTGATCAGGCCGGCCAGGCCGCCGGCGGCCTCCGCGTGCCCGATGTTGGTCTTCACCGAGCCGACCAGCAGCGGCCGGTCGGCGGGCCGGCCCGCGCCGCACACCTCGCCCAGCGCCCGCAGCTCCAGCGGGTCCAGCGCGGGCTGACCGGAGCCGTGCGCCTCGACGTAGTCGACGTCGGCGGGGTCGATGCCGGCGTCCTCGTAGGCCCAGCGCAGCACGTCCAGCTGGCCCTGCAGGGACGGGTTGAGCACGCTGTCGCTGGTGCGGCCGTCGTTGGAGACGGCGCTGCCCTGGATCACCGCGCGGATCCGGTCGCCGTCGGCGATCGCGTCCTGCAGACGCTTGAGGACGACCACCGCCACGGCGTCGCTGGGGGAGTAGCCGTCCGCGCTCGCGTCGCCGAACTTCGAGCGGCCGTCCCCGGCCATGCCGCCGGCGTGGGTGAGCACCAGCCCCTCGTCGGGGCGCAGCGCCAGGTTCACGCCCGCGGCGATCGCCAGCGGGCTCTCCCCGCAGCGCAGGCTCTGCACCGCCTGGTGGACGGCCACCAGCGAGGAGGAGCAGGCCGTGTCCACGACGACGCTGGGACCGCGCAGGTCGAAGAAGTGCGACAGCCGTGCGGCCAGCAGGGAGCGGAAGTTGTTCAGCTGCGCGGCGGTCACCGTCTCCGGGCCGCGGCGCAGGGCGAGTTCGAGATGGTCGGCGCGCGTGTTGCCGACGAAGACGGCGGCCCGGCTGCCGGCCAGCCGGTCGGGGCGCTGCCCGGCGTCCTCCAGCGCGTCCCAGGTCGTCATCAGCAACAGCCGTTGCTGCGGGTCGAGTTCGGTCGCCTCGGTGGCCGACATGCCGAAGAACTCGGCGTCGAAGTCGGCCATCTGCTCCAGGTAGCCGCCGCGGCGCGCCGCTATCCGCCCCTGGCGGGGCTCGGGGGAGTGCAGCGCGTCCACGTCGTACCGGTCGCGGGGAGTCTCGCTGGTGGTGTCCACCGCGTCCCGCAGCAGGGCCCACAGTTCGTCGGGGGCGGAGGCACCCGGCAGGCGGCAGGCCATGCCGATCACCGCGACCGACCGAGCGTCCACGTCGGACCTCTTCATGAAAAAACTCCGTTCATACATCGCCACGGTTCCTACGCCGTCGCGCAGTTGACCTTGCCCCATCGCGCCCCGGCCCACGCGCGCGGCACCTGCCTGCGGCATAGGACACACCGGCTCGGGCTCATGGCGGCGGTACAGATCGACACGTACCGGGTGTGGCGGGGGCCTGGCTGTGAGGCCGGCCCGCGGTGCCTCGACCGAACCGCGTCGTTCAGGTCGGCGGCGGGCCGCACCGCCCCGGGGTCCTCATCTGCGCGGACGGCGCATCGCGTGGCGTAAAACCCACCCTGTGAGGGGGCGCCATCGGTCTCTCCGTGGCCGCTTCACGGGCCGTGACCGGGGACCGTGCACCCGCCTCACCCTCCTCGGATACGGACTGACATTCGACTGATGGTGGCGCGGGGCGGGAACCGCCGATCTCGGCCACGCGTTCACCCGCACGATTGTCAGACGGGAAATCGTTTCGGTGCGACACCGGGTCCAAGAATGACGGGAACTGATCGCTCCACGTTGAAACATCGGGAACTTTGGACAGACTCACCGAATGCGCACCTGTCGGACCGTCGGCGCCGGTCGGCGGACCGAGAAGCCCTCCGACAGGCCCCGTGACCTGCTGCGCAGCCGCCCGAGACACAAGTCCCGGCGCCCGTCGCGGGGTTGGCCGAGAGGCCGATGGTGAGCCAATGACCAGGCGGGGTGATCCACGCAGCCGGAATCTCTGCTTTCATCTGACGTCATGGATCCCCTGTCAACCGAAGATCAGCGTGCCGCGGGCCAGCAGCGGGCGCACCGGCTCAGGATGCTCAACCTCAACTCGGTCGAGGCCGAGGCCACCTTCGACCGGGTCGCACGCCTGGCGGCGACCTTCACCCAGACCCCCCTGGCCATGGTCAACTTCATCAACGACGAGCGGCAGATGTTCCGCGGGATGTACGTGCCCACGGGGTCGCCCGACGACCCCGTGGACACCTCCGGCGGCATACCGTTCGACCTCAGTCACCTCGGCCGGGAGGCGCCCGGCGACTACGGCTTCTGCCCCCACGTGGTCGCCCAGCAGTCCCAACTGGCCCTGGAGGACGTCTTCGACTACCCGCGCTTCAAGGGCAATCCGCTGGTCAACGACCTCGGTGTGCGCTCCTACCTGGGCACCCCGCTGCGCGACAACACCGGTGTCATCCTGGGAACGGTCTGCGTGGCCGATGTCAAGCCCCGCACCTGGGACCGCCAGTTGCGGCAGGGCATGCAGGAGTTGACCGAAACCCTGCTGTCCGAGTTCAAGCTCCGCGACAGCCTCCTCGCCCAGCAGCAGGAACTCTTCGCCGTGTTCGACGGTGCGCCCTTCCCCATCATGCTCACCGAGGGCCCCGACCACCTGCTGCGCTACGCCAACGGCCGTCAGGGCCAGGCCTTCGGCATGGTCCCGCAGTTCAGCCTCGGCCGGCAGGTGCTGCCCGGTCTGGCCCAGGTCGGTGTCTTCGACGCCATGGACGACGCCCTGCGCACCGGCCGCCCCACCAGCGTGTCCCGGGTGTCGCTGCGGACGTACGACTCCGCGACGCCGCAGGAGTTCAACTTCCTGTGCACGCCGGTGCGCACCTCGCCCAACGCCCCCTTCAAGGGCGTGCTGACGGTGGCCATGAACGCCACCGCGCAGGGCCAGGCCGGCGCCGAGCCGCAGGCCTTCGCGGCCAACGTCCAGCAGCGGTTCGAGCAGCTGGGCGGCGGCGCGCTCGCCGACAGCGTGCCCGGCGGCTGGGGCGGCGGGCACTGACCCGGGCCCGGCACTGCCCTTCGGCCGGGCACTGATCCCGGCCCGCACGCACGGCACCGGGCCCGGGCGGACGAGGACGCCGCGGCGGGCCGCCCCCGGCGAGCGGGGGCGGCCCGCGCCCGGTCCACCCGCCCGGTCCCTCGGTCCGGTACGCCCGCCCGACCCCACCGGCGTCCGACGTACCGCACCGCGGCCCGCCGCCCCTCGCCGTCCCGGTACCGCCCGGTCGGTGGCGCTCCCCGTCCCCCGGGAGGGGAAGATGAGATCGCGACCGTTCACGCGATCGACTCACGAGGAGTGGGTGCCATGCAGCAGGAACGAGCGGGCCAGCCGGCCGGGCCCGAGGACCTGGTCGACGTCGCCCGGCTGGTGACCGCGTACTACGCGCTCCACCCCGACCCCGGCGTGCCGGACCAGCGGGTGACCTTCGGTACCTCCGGGCACCGCGGCTCTTCGCTGGCCACCGCCTTCAACGAGGACCACATCGCCGCGACCAGCCAGGCCATCTGTGAGTACCGCGCCGCACAGGGCATCGACGGCCCGCTGTTCCTCGGCGCGGACACCCACGCCCTGTCGGAGCCGGCCCGGGTCACCGCGCTGGAGGTGTTCGCCGCCAACGACGTCACCGTGCTCGTCGACACCGACGACGGCTACACCCCCACACCGGCGGTCTCGCACGCCATCCTGACCCACAACCGGGGCCGCACCTCGGGCCTCGCCGACGGCGTGGTCGTCACCCCCTCGCACAACCCGCCCACCGACGGCGGCTTCAAGTACAACCCGCCGAGCGGCGGCCCGGCCGGCTCCGAGGCCACCCGCTGGATCCAGGACCGGGCCAACGAGATCATCGCGGGCGGCCTGAAGGATGTCCGTCGCATCCCGTACACCCGCGCCCTGGCCGCCGCCGGCACCGGCCGCTACGACTTCCTGGGCACCTACGTCGGCGACCTGCCGAGCGTCCTCGACCTGGACGCGATCCGCTCCGCGGGCGTCCGGATCGGCGCCGACCCGCTGGGCGGGGCCTCCGTGGCCTACTGGGAGCGCATCGCCGAGCAGCACCGCCTGGACCTGACCGTGGTCAACCCGCTCACCGACCCCACCTGGCGGTTCATGACCCTGGACTGGGACGGCAGGATCCGCATGGACTGCTCCTCCCCGTACGCCATGGCGTCGCTCATCGGGCAGCGGGACCGGTTCCGGATCGCCACCGGCAACGACGCCGACGCCGACCGGCACGGCATCGTCACCCCCGACGGCGGCCTGATGAACCCCAACCACTACCTGGCCACCGCCATCGCCTACCTGTACGCCCACCGCACCCGGTGGCCCGCCGAGGCCGGTGTGGGCAAGACTCTGGTGTCCTCCGGCATGATCGACCGGGTGGCCGCCGACCTCGGCCGCCGCCTGGTCGAAGTCCCCGTCGGCTTCAAGTGGTTCGTGGACGGACTGGCCGACGGCACGCTCGGGTTCGGCGGGGAGGAGTCCGCCGGGGCGTCCTTCCTGCGCCGCGACGGCTCGGTGTGGACCACCGACAAGGACGGCATCGTCCTGGCCCTGCTCGCCTCCGAGATCACGGCCGTCACCGACCGGACGCCATCGGAGCACTACACGGCGCTCACCGAGCGCTTCGGCGCACCCGCCTACGCCCGCGTCGACGCCCCCGCCACCCGCGAGCAGAAGGCCCGCCTGGCCAAGCTGTCCCCCGCCCAGGTCGGCGCCGGCACCCTCGCCGGGGAGCCGGTCACCGCGGTGCTCACCGAGGCACCGGGCAACGGCGCACCCATCGGCGGCATCAAGGTCGTCACCGAGAACGCCTGGTTCGCGGCGCGGCCCTCCGGCACCGAGGACGTGTACAAGATCTACGCGGAGTCCTTCCGCGGACCCGACCACCTCCAGCAGGTCCAGGAGGAGGCCGAGCAGGTGGTGCTGGCGGCCCTGGAGGGCTGACACACCCGCCACGGTCGGCACATGCGGTCCCCCCATCCGCGGCGCACCGCATGTGCCGGCCCCGCATCCGCCGCTCCGGCCGGCACGACGGCTGACCGGTCACCGGCCGGCACGTTCATCGACCGGCACGACCGCCCACCGGCCGGCAGCCGGGCGGGGTGCCCCGGCACACCCTCACACCCCCGGCACGCGCACCTCACCGGTCACAGACCGTGCCGGTTCGTGTTCTTGAAGCATTCCTGTTTCGGGCGTAGGTTCAGGCGCCATGACGGCAGCCCGGCCTCCGACCACGGCAGAGGAGTTGCGCGGTGCGGGACTGCGGGTCACGGCCGCCCGCGTCGCACTGCTCGAGACCGTCCGCGCCGGTGGCCACCTGGGGGTGGAGGCGATCGCCTCCCAGGTGCGCGACCGTATCGGACATGTGTCCCTGCAGGCCGTGTACGAGGCCCTGCACGCATTGACCGCAGCCGGACTCGTCCGCCGTGTCGAACCGGCCGGCAGCCCCGCCCGGTTCGAGGGACGTGTCGGCGACAACCACCACCATGTCGTGTGCCGGTCGTGCGGTGCCGTCGCCGACGTGGACTGCCCGGCGGGCGAGGCACCCTGCCTGACCGCATCCGACGACCACGGCTTCGTCATCGACGAGGCGGAGGTCATCTACTGGGGCACCTGCCCCGCCTGCACCACCGCACATCGTTCGGCAGCACCGTGATCCGCCAGTTGGGAAGGATGCTCATGTCCGAGAACCACGACGCAGTCGTCACCGACGCCGAAGCGGAGGGCACCGGCGGCTGCCCGGTCGCGCACGGGCGTGCCCCGCACCCCACCCAGGGCGGCGGCAACCACCAGTGGTGGCCGGAGCGGCTCAACCTGAAGATCCTCGCCAAGAACCCGGCCGTGGCCAACCCGCTCGGGGAGGACTTCGACTACCGCGAGGCCTTCAAGACCCTGGATCTTCCGGCCGTCAAACGTGACATCGCCGAGGTGCTGACCACCTCGCAGGACTGGTGGCCCGCCGACTTCGGCCACTACGGCCCGCTCATCATCCGCATGGCCTGGCACAGCGCGGGCACCTACCGCATCAGCGACGGCCGCGGCGGCGCCGGCTCCGGCCAGCAGCGTTTCGCGCCGCTCAACAGCTGGCCGGACAACGCCAACCTCGACAAGGCCCGCCGCCTGCTGTGGCCGGTGAAGAAGAAGTACGGCCGCAAACTGTCGTGGGCCGACCTGCTGATCCTCGCCGGCAACGTCGCCCTGGAGACCATGGGCCTGAAGACCTTCGGCTTCTCCGGGGGCCGGGTCGACGCCTGGGAGCCGGACGACGACGTCTACTGGGGCCCGGAGACCACCTGGCTGGGCGACGAGCGCTACACCGGCGACCGGGAGCTGGAGGAGCCGCTCGCCGCGGTCCAGATGGGCCTGATCTACGTCAACCCCGAGGGGCCCAACGGCAACCCGGACCCGCTGGCGGCGGCCCGCGACATCCGTGAGACGTTCCGTCGGATGGCGATGAACGACGAGGAGACCGTCGCTCTCATCGCCGGTGGTCACACCTTCGGCAAGACCCACGGCGCCGGCCCGGCCGAGAACGTCGGCCCCGACCCCGAGGCCGCGCCGATGGAGCAGCAGGGCCTGGGCTGGAAGAACTCCTACGGCACCGGCAAGGGCGCGGACGCCATCACCAGCGGTCTGGAGGTCACCTGGACCCCCACCCCGACGAAGTGGGACAACTCCTTCTTCGAGACGCTGTTCGGCTACGAGTGGGAGCTGTTCAAGAGCCCCGCGGGTGCCTACCAGTGGCGGCCGAAGGACGGCGCGGGCGCCGGCACCGTCCCCGACGCGCACGACCCGTCCAAGCGGCGCCAGCCGACCATGCTGACCACCGACCTGGCGCTGCGCTTCGACCCGGTCTACGAGCGGATCTCCCGGCATTACATGGAGAACCCGGACGAGTTCGCGGACGCCTTCGCCCGCGCCTGGTTCAAGCTGACCCACCGCGACATGGGGCCGGTCTCCCGCTACATCGGCCCCGAGGTGCCCGGCGAGACGCTGCTCTGGCAGGACCCGCTGCCCGAGCGGACGTACGAGCTGGTCGACGCCGATGACATCGCGGCGCTCAAGGCGCAGGTGCTCCAGACCGACCTGAGCGTGTCCGACCTGGTGTTCACCGCGTGGGCGTCGGCCTCGTCCTTCCGTGGCAGCGACAAGCGCGGCGGTGCCAACGGCGCCCGCATCCGCCTGGAGCCGCAGCGCGGCTGGGAGGCGAACGACCCCGACCGGCTGGCGGCGGTGCTGCGCACCCTGGAGGGCGTGCAGGAGTCCTTCAACGCCGCGCAGAGCGGCGACAAGCGGATCTCGCTGGCCGACCTGATCGTGCTGGCCGGCTGCGCGGCCGTCGAGAAGGCCGCCAAGGAGGCCGGTGTCGAGATCGAGGTGCCGTTCACGCCGGGCCGGGTGGACGCCGCGCAGGACCAGACCGACGTGGAGTCCTTCGCCGCGCTGGAGCCGTCCGCCGACGGCTTCCGCAACTACCTGGGCAAGGGCAACCGGCTGCCCGCGGAGTATCTGCTGGTGGACCGGGCCAACCTGCTCACTCTGAGCGCCCCCGAGATGACCGTCCTGGTCGGCGGTCTGCGGGTGCTGGGCGCGAACCACCAGCGGTCGCAGCTGGGTGTGCTCACCGACACCCCCGGAGTCCTCACCAACGACTTCTTCGTCAACCTGCTCGACATGGGCATCGAGTGGCGGCCGACGTCGGAGGACTCGACCACCTTCGAGGGCCGTGACCGTGCCACGGGCGAGGTGAAGTGGGCCGGCAGCCGTGCCGACCTGGTCTTCGGCTCGAACGCCGAACTCCGCGCGGTCGCCGAGGTGTACGCGAGCGACGACGCCAAGGAGAAGTTCGTGCAGGACTTCGTCGCCGCCTGGGACAAGGTCATGAACCTGGACCGGTTCGACCTGGCCTGACCGGCGGCCGCGGGGTCCGGCCGGTGGCGGGCCCCGCACGGACGGGCACACCCGGGCCCGGCCGGCCCGCGCGGGCCGGCCGGGCCCTTCCCTGTGGCGCTGCGGCCCGCTCAGTCGGCGACCGGACCGGGCCGGGCGGCCGCGCCCGGGGCGCCGGCCACCGCGGGTGCCGGCCGGGCCGGCAGCGCACGGCGGGACCCCAGTACCGCGAACAGCGCGGCCGGCACGACCAGACCGACGATCCACGAGATGTCCGCGCCCCCGAGCGACGCGACCAGGGGGCCCGTGCAGAAGCCGGTGGACAGGAACGGGAACTGCGCGGCGAGACCGACGGCGTAGACCAGCAGGGCGTCCCAGCGCCAGCCACCGTACCGGCCGTCCGGATCGCTCAGCGCGGGCAGGTCGTAGCGCTCCTTGGCGAGCAGGTAGTAGTCCACCAGGTTGATCGCCGACCACGGGGTGAAGAACGTCAGCAGGAACAGCAGGAAGTCGGCGAAGGAGTCCAGGAAGGAGCTGCGCCCGGCGAGCGCGACGGCCGTCCCCGCGATCATGATGCCGGTGATGTACGCGGTGCGGCCGCGCTGCGACAGCACCCGCTGCCCACGGAACCCGCTGACCCCGGTCACCAGCGACATGAACCCGCCGTAGGTGTTGAGCACGTTCACCGTCAGCTTGCCCAGCGCGATCACGAAGTACAGCACGGACGCCACCAGGCCGGTGCCGCCGAGGCCCACCACGTATCCCACCTGGTCGTCCGTGAACGCTGCACCCGCAATCGCCGCCACCAGCACCCCGAAACCCATCGACCACTGCGCGCCGAGCACGGTCCCGGCCAGGGTCCAGCCGAACGTGGCACGGGCGGAGGTGGTGCGGGGCAGATAGCGCGAGTAGTCCGCGACGTAGGGCCCGAACGCCAGCTGCCAGGACGCCGACAGCGACATGGCCAGCAGGAACATCGGCAGCGCGAAGTGGTGCTGGTGCGCCAGGTGTGCGAGGTCGGCGCGGCTCAGCAGACGCACCCCCAGATAGACGAAGGCCAGCGCGCACACCACGCTCGCCACCCGGCCCAGGGCGTGGATCACCCGGTAGCCGACCGTCGCCATCACCGCGGTCACCAGCGCGAAGAGGACGATGCCGGCAACCGGGCCGAGGTGGGTGAGTTTGCCGACCGCCTCCCCGGCGAGCACCGAGCCGCTGGCGAAGAAGCCGACATACATCACGACCACCAGCACCAGCGGGACGACCGCCCCACGCACCCCGAACTGCGCCCGCGACGAGATCATCTGCGGCAGGCCCAGCCGTGATCCCTGCGCCGCGTGCAGGGCCATGACCGCCCCGCCCAGCAGGTTGCCGGCGAGCAGCCCGGCCAGGGACCACACCACGTCCCCGCCGAGGACCACGGCGAGTGCACCGGTGACCACCGTGGTGATCTGCAGATTGGCCCCCAGCCAGAGTGTGAACTGCGAAAACGCCGTGCCGTGGCGCTCCTCGTCGGGGATGACGTCGATGGAACGCCGTTCGACCACCACCTGTGCCACCGCGTGCTCCGTCCTGCCGCACCGGGGCGGGGCGCGGCACGCCGGAGACCGGGGACGCAGCCACCGCCTGCATATGCCTATGCAGGTTGGCTGGTCTCTGAATGGATTGCAATAGCCCGGAGCGGACGCGACGAGGAAATCTCCCGACCGCCCGTGACCATCGGCCTCCCGTGACCACTCGGGGGGGGGGGGGGCCGTCACGGCCGCCGCCGCTCAACCGGTCCTCGGGACCAGCTCCTCGCACCACTCCTCGATCGTGTGCACGGCCCGCTGCAGCACCCCCGGCTCCGTGAACCGCCGGGTCAGCCCGGGCACCTCGCGCAGGGTGTGCGGACCGGCCAGCCGCCGCGCCGCCTCCTGATGTGCCGACAGCGACTGCGGCTCCTCGGCGTCCACCACGAACAGCACCGGCACCCGCACCCGCTCCAGGGCCGCACCCGCCAGTTCCGGCTGCCCGTCGCACGAGACCACCGCGCTCACCCCGTCCGGCAGGTCCGCCGCCGCGAGCAGCGCCACCGCGGCCTCCGCGCCCGAACCGCACAGCAGCACCGGCAGCCCACGGGCGTCCGGCTGGATCGTCACCCAGTCCACCGCCGCCACCAGCCGGCGGCCCAGCAGAGCCAGATCGACCTGTTGCCCCTCGCCCCGATCGCTGCGCTGCGCCTCCGTCTCGCTGAACAGATCCGTCACCAGGGTGGCGAACCCGGCCCTGTGCAGCTCGTCGGCGACCGACCTGACGTGCGGATCCTGCGGGGACGCGTGCAGCCCGTAGGCCAGGACGGCCGTCGCTCGCGACGAGGCCGGGACGACGAATTCGCCGGGCAGCGTCACGCGGTCGGCGGGCACCGACACCATCTGAGAGATCACGGACATCGCCTGCTTCCTTCGGCGGCCACGACCGGGCCGCCTCGCGTTCTCGGCCTTGTGGCCGTGTACCCACCCCTGTGCGGGAAACCCGCGTACCGCCGGAAGGCGTCGAAGGCGTCGAGACGAGGAGGCGGGAGCGGATGGCGAGACCCGTCTGGACCGGAGTCCTCACCTTCGGACTGGTCACCGTGCCGGTCGGCCTGTACACGGCGACCGAGGACCACACCGTGCGCTTCCACCAGCTGCAGCGGGACACCGCGGATCGCATCCGCAGCAGACGTGTCAACGAGCGCACCGGCCGGCAGGTCTCCTCGGACGACATCGTCAAGGGCTACGACCTCGGCGAAGGCGACTACGTGGTCGTCCAGCCGGACGAACTCGACGAGATCGCACCGGGCCGGTCCAAAGTGATCGACATCGCCGGCTTCGTCGATCTGCACCGGATCGAACCGGTGTACTTCGCCCGCACCTACTACGTCGGGCCGCGGGGCGAGGAGTACCGGAAGGTGTACGAACTGCTGCGCGCCGCCCTCCAGGACGCCGACAAGGCGGGCATCGCCACCATGACCATGCGCAACAGGCAGTACCTCACCGCGCTGCGGGCCCAGCCGACGGTCCTGGTCCTGCACACCCTGCACTGGGCGGACGAGGTGCGCGACCCGGCCGGTGTCCCGGACGTCGCGCCCGGCGGGCACACCGAGCCGACGCGCCAGGAGCTCGAGACCGCCCACCGGCTGATCGACGCCCTCACCGTCGACTGGCATCCCGAGGACTACCACGACACCTACGAGGAACGCGTCCGGGAACTGGTCGAGGCCAAGCGCCGGGGCGAGGAGGTCGTCGGCGAGGCCGGACCGCCCCGGACGACCGATGTCGTCGATCTCATGGCGGCACTGGAACGCAGCGTGGCACGCGCCCGCTCCCGCACGTCCGGGGAGAACGGGACGAAGGACGGAGGGGGAGAGGAGACCGGCCGTGGCGTGGCGCGAGGGTCCGCGACGTCCGGCGAGGGCGGTGCCGGGGCCGCTCGGAGGAAGGCCGGTGGCGGCAGCGCCGAGGACACGGCCACGGCCGGACGGCGCGGCAGCAGCGCAGGCGGCGACAGGAACCGCCGGAAGGGCCGGGACACCGGCACCTCCCGGGGGCGCCGCCGGGTCGGCCAGGGCGACGACCTGGGGACGCTGTCCAAGGAGCAGCTGTACCGCAGGGCCGGCGAGGCCGAGATCGCCGGCCGTTCCCGGATGAACCGCGACCAGCTGATCGAGGCGCTGAAGAAGCAGCCGGCCGCCTGAACCGGGCCGGCAGCACACCCACGGCTGCGATGTCGTGCGCCTGGGGCGGCCGGAAGACTCCGGTCGCCCCAGGCGGTCAGGTGTCCCTGTGTCTTACGGCCCGCGGCCCCGAAGCCCCGCAGGGACCGCCTCCGCCTCCTGCCGCCGCGCAGGGCGGGGCGGGCCCGGCCACGTGCCGTGGGGACACACCCGGCCCGCACACCGGAGCCCGCCCGCGTCCGGCCTGCCGGCGCGGCCCTCGCGGACGCGGGCGGGAGCTCACCACGGCAGCGGACCGGCCGCGTTGCTGAACGTGCCCGTCGGGCCGTCGGCGCCGATGCACGCCATGCGCACGATGATCTCGGCACCTTCCTCCACGGTCTGGGTGCCGGTGTTGTGGTTCAGGTCGGTGCGGGTGAAACCCGGGTCGACGGCGTTGATGCGTATGTCGCGGAAGGCCTTGGCGTACTGCACGGTGAGCATGTTGACCGCGGCCTTGGACGACGGGTAGGCGATGTCGGGGTAGAAATGCGTGGGCGACGCGGGATCGGCCAGCTGCGCAGTCAGGGCCAGACCGCTGCTGACGTTGACCACGACCGGGTTGGCCGAGCGCCGCAGCAGCGGCAGGAAGGCGTGCAGCGTCCGCACGATGCCGAACACGTTGGTCTCGTACACCGCGCGGACCGCGTCCGCCGTGGTCTTCGCCGGGTCGACGAAGGAGCCGTCGGCGTGACGCGGCTCGACCCCGGCGTTGTTCACCAGCACGTCCAGTCCGCCCGCGGCCTCGACCTCCTTCACGGCGGCCGCGACCGAGGCGTCGTCGGTCACGTCCAGCTGGACGAACCGCGTGCCCAGCTGCTCGGCGGCGCGCCGGCCCCGCTCCGGGTCGCGGGCGCCGAGAAGAACGGTGTGACCCGCGGCGAGGAGGCGGCGGGCGGTCTCGAAACCGAGCCCCTTGTTGGCTCCGGTGATCAGTGTCGTCGTCATGTCTTCGAGCCTCCGCGGGTGACGGCCCGCGAGCCAGAAGACCGGTTTTCCTGGGACCGGCAGTACCAGGAAAACCCGCGCCGGGCTCCGGCACACTGGGGACATGCCCACCACGGAACTGGGAGCCGCGATCCACCGCTGGCGTGACCGGCTCGCCCCCGGTGAGGTCGGGCTGCCCGCCGGCGGACGCCGGCGCGCCGCCGGACTGCGACGCGAGGAACTGGCCCAGCTCGCCGGTATCTCGGCCGACTATGTGACACGTCTGGAGCAGGGGCGTGCCACCAATCCCTCCGCACAGGTGGTGGAGTCGCTGGCCCGCGCACTGCGGCTGTCGGCGGCCGAACGCACCCACCTGTACCGTCTGGCCGGCCTGGCGCCGCCCGGCCCGAAGACCGTGCCCGTCTTCGTCCCGCCCAGTGTCCACCGGCTGCTGGACCGGCTGGCCGGCACCCCGGTCGCGGTCCACGACGCCGCCTGGACGCTCCTGATCGCCAACCCGCCGTACACGGCGTTGATGGGCGACCTCACCCAGGGGCCCGAACGCAACGGTGTGTGGCGGCACTTCGTCGGAGGCGGCGGCCGGGTCGTGCACACACCCGAGGAGCGCCGCGCCTTCGAGCAGGCCCTCGTCGCCGACCTGCGCACCACCGCCGAGCGCTACCCGGCCGACCGGCGGCTGCGCGCGCTCGTCGCCGAACTGCGCGCCGGCAGCGACCGGTTCGCCGAACTGTGGGACAGCGGTGCGGTGGGCGAGCACATGGCCGCACGCAAGACCATCCGGCACCCGCGCGTCGGGCCGGTGACCCTCGACTGCGACGTGCTGTCCGTCGCCGGCAGCGATCTGCGGATCATGGTCTACACGGCCGAGCCCGGCACCGAGGACGCGGAGCGGCTGGCCCTGCTGATGGTCCTCGGCACCCAGGACCTTCCGGCGGCTCCCTGAGGGGCGACCGGTCGGCGGGACGCCGGCCGGTCCGTGCGTGGCGGACGTCCACCGGCCCACGGTGGTGTGCGGGACACCCGACAGCCGCGTCGGCGACGGCTGTCGGCCCGACCGGCGGGTTGTGGACCCCGGCGAGGCGCCCGGTCCCGGCCGGCCCGCCGGTCGACGTGGTCCCCCGCACACCCGCCGGTCAGCTGGATCGTGACACCCGCCGGTCAGGCCGCACCCGCGGACCCGGCCTCAGCGGCGGCCTGTGCCTGCGCGTTGGTCCCCTCGACCACGGTGTACATCACCGACCGGTTCTGCTTGTACCGCTGGATACGTCCCTTGGCGACCAGCGACTCCAGCGTGTTGCGCACGACCTGCGGGCTGGGCTCGCGGTCCGGGTGCTTGCTCAGCAACTCCTCGCGCAGCTCGGCGGCCAGACGCGGCTCGCTGTGGCCGCTGAGCAGCTCCAGCAGCAGATCCCGCAGCAGCACCTGCCGGCCGTTCTTGCCGCGGCCCTTGCTCGCGCTCTTCGCCGCTGCCTTGCGGGCGCCCTTCTGCGTGCCCTTCTGCGGCCCGGTCTTCTTCGCGGTCTTCCTGGCGGCCTTCGGCGCCGGCTTCTTCGCGGCCTTCGGCGCGCTCTCTTCGGCGGCCTGCTCACCGGTGGACTGTGCGGGCACGGTGTCCTGCTGCGTCTCGCCGTCCTCGGCCGACGCGGCGACCGCGCCGTCCTCGGCCTCAGCGGGCTTCTCGGCGGGGGCGGGTGCCGGGGCGGCGGACGGCGCGACGGGCTCGCCCTGCGCCTGGTGCGGCACATGTGCCTGGGCGGGCGTGGCACCGGGGCGCTCGGCGATGTCGAGGATGTTCCGCAGCAGCGTCTCCTCCTGCCGCAGCGTCTCCAACCGGCGTGCCAGTTCTTCCTGTTGACGGCGGTTCTGCTCCAGGTCGGCGGCGGCCTGCTCCGCGTACCGGGAACGAAGCGTGGCATCGGTCGATTCGATCGGCATAACCGTCCTTCCTTCATAGGGGTATCGCTGCGCATGTTACTGGGACACACATCATCGGTGCCCACATCCGTTCAGAGTGCTCCACGAACCGTCAAAGGTGCAAAACCGCCTGCCGTCGCGGCCGCGTTCGTCACGGCTCGTGCCGGGCGCCGTCCGCCTCGCCGAGCAGGGCGAGAACGGCGTGTGCGGTCCAGTGTCCCGCGGCACCCGGGCAGCCGGCCAGGTACGCGGCGACGGCCTCCGCGTCCCACGCACCGGCCGACAGCAGTCCCGAGGCCAGGAAACGGATGTAGCCGGGCGAGGGACACACCCATGTCACGTCGTTGACGCCCCACGGGGCGGTGCAGGTCAGCACCGGCACGCCGTCGATCCGGCCCGGGCACACCAGCGTTTCGTACCGGCCGGGTCCCAGCGCGTCCCTGCCGCGGGTCAGCACCGCGGCCAGATCGAGGTCCGCTCCGGGCTCCCGGTACATCTCCTGCGCGACGATGTCCGAGAACTGCTGCGCCGACACCAGATGCGCCCTCGCCGCAACCCGGCCGCCGCCGCGTGCGTCGTAGAAGGCCCGCCCGCCGCCCCAGATCCGGGAGCGGGTGGCGAAGTACTAGGTTCCGGTCAGCTCCACGGCAACCGACCGCGTCGGCATCCGCGGATCCCGGCACCCCGGGCAGGAGCGGGCCCCGCCGGGCGGCCTGCCCCCGGTGAGGTACACGGCGAGCCGGTCCACGTGCGTGTTCGAGCCGTACGAGGCGTACCACACCTGCCGCGGACGCAGGTTCCCCGGCACCGTCGGATCGATGCTGCCGAGTGCCTTCACGCCTGCTGCTCTCCCAGGGGACCGGACGGGCCGCACGGTGGTCTTCTGCCCGTCCGGGACACCGGCGGAACACGTCCGCGGCAGGGTTCTACCCGGACACGCGTCGTCCAGCCACGCGAGTGCCCGGACACCCGGCGGGCGGGCGTCCGGACACACCGGCGCCCGTGTCCGTCCGCCGGGGAGGACACGGGCGCCGGCCGTCGGTGCGCCGTCGGGCGCACCGGTCACTTCACGGAGCCTCCGGTGATGCCGGCCGCGATGTACTTCTGCGCGACGACGAGCAGGATCGCGGCCGGGACCGCGGACAGCACCGAGGCCGCCATCACCGAGCCCCAGTCGCCGACGTGCGCGCCGATGTACTGGTAGATGCCGAGGGTGACCGGCTTGACGTCGTCGGTGGTGTTCAACGTCAGCGCGAACATGAAGTCGCTCCAGGCGAACAGGAACGCGAACAGCCCCGAGGTGATCAGCGCGTTGCGGCTCATCGGCAGCACCACCCGCAGGAACGTGCGCAGCGCTCCGGCGCCGTCCACCTGCGCGGCCTCGACGACCTCCCCGGGGATGGACACCATGAAGGAGCGCAGGAGCACGATGGAGAACGGGATGCCGAGCGAGGCGTCCGCCAGCATCAGCCCGATGTAGGAGTTGACCAGTCCCAGGTCGACATAGGTGTTGTACAGGGCGTTGGCGATGACGATGCCCGGCACCATCTGCGTGATCAGCGTGCCGAACACGATGGTCCGGGTGCCGCGCAGCCCGAACCGGGCCAGCCCGTACGCTGCCGGGGCCGCGATCGCCAGGCAGATCACCACGGCACCCAGCGACACCACCAGCGAGGTCAGCAGATGACCGCCCTGGTCGTCGAGCGCCTTGGAGAAGCCCGACAGGTCCAGATCGTGCGGCACCGGGGCGACCCGCAGCAGCCCGGCCGCCGGCTGCAGCGCGGTGTCGACCATCCAGTACAGCGGGAAGAGCATCACGCACAGGACGAGCACGCCGGCGATCGTGGAGCCCCAGCGGCGCCGGGACGCGGTGGACGGACGCGAGGCCATGGTCGTCACTTCCCCTCGGTGCGGTTGGCCCGCAGATACAGCACCGCGAACACCGCGGAGATCAGGATGAGTACGTTGCCGACGACCGCGCCCGCACCGAAGTCCAGCCGGACGAACGAGGTCTGGTACGTGAGCGTGCCCAGTGTCTGGGTGGCGTCCGCGGGACCGCCGTCGGTCAGCGCGAGGATCAGATCGAGGATCTTCACCGTCGACATGAAGCCGAGCACCAGCACCACCGTGATGACCGGCCGGAGCATCGGCAGGGTGATGGAGCGGAAGCTGCGCCAGGCCGAGGCGCCGTCCAGCGACGCCGCCTCGTACAGCTCCCGCGGGATCTCCTGCAGACCGCCGTACAGGATCACCATGTTGAACGGGATGCCGATCCAGATGTTCACCAGGATCACCGACAGCAGCGCCATGCCGGGGCTGGTCAGCCACGGGGTGTGACCCGGCAGGCCGACGGCGTCGAGGAAGGAGTTGAGCACCCCGGTGTCCTGGTCGAGGATGCGCCGCCACACCACACCCGAGACCACCATCGGCACCAGCCACGGCAGCAGGATCAGCGAGCGCAGCACGCCGCCGAGCGGGAAACGCCGGTTGAAGAACACCGCGAGCGCCAGCCCGATGCCGAACTGCCCGAGCAGCGAGCCGGCGGTGAACACCAGGGTGTGCCACAGCGCCTTGCCGAACAGGGCGTCGCGGAAGACGTGGGACCAGTTGTCGGTGCCGTTGAACGGGGCGTGGCCGGTGAAGAACGTCCTCGGCGTGTAGTGCTGGAAGCTCATCACGACGTTGCGCACGAGCGGGTAGCCGAAGAACAGCAGCATGAAGACGACCGCGGGTGCGACGAACCCCCACCGGGCGAGCGTGCGGCGGCGCCGCTGCCGGGCCGGGTCCCCGGCGGTGTCGCGGGGCGTCCGGACGGCGGCCGGAGCGGTGATGCTGGACGTGGTCATGGATGCGTACCTCAGTTCCCGCTCGTGGCCCGCTGCTGGGCCCGCTTCAGGGCGGCCTGGCTGGACTCGCCGGTCAGGGCGGACTGGAAGGCGCTCTGCAGGGCGAGCGAGACGCTCGACCAGCCGGCACCGAGCTCGGCCGTGCGCGAGCGGGCGGCGGCCACCTGACCGGCCAGGGACTGCAGCTCGGGCACCCGTCGGCGCCACACCGCTGCGGCCTTCTCGTTGGCCGGGACCATCCAGCTGTTGAGGGCGTAGGTCAGCTGTTCCTTCTCGCTCGACAGGCAGGCGACGATCCGCCCGGCCGTGCGCTCGCGCTCGGTGTCCCCGGTGTTCGGCACCGTCAGCACCGTACCGCCCAGCGGACCGACGGACGTCGCTCCCGCCCGCGGCACCGGGATCGGCGCGATGCCCCAGTGCAGGGACGTGTCGGAGTTCAGCGTCTCCACCTGCCACGGCCCGTTGATCATCATGGCCGCGTTGCCCGCCATGAACTGGTCGTTGACGTCGGCCTGGGTCCAGCTGACCGTGGACTTCGACAGCGAACCGTCCTCGATCAGGTCCTTCCAGAAGTCGAGCGCCTCGACCACCCGCGGGCCGTCCAGCTTCCGCTCGTCGCCGCCGTTGGACCACATGAACGGCAGGAACTGGAAGACGCCGTCCTCGGCGCCGCCCGCGCTCAGCGCCAGCCCGTACCGCTTGCCGCGGGTGAGCTTCTTCGCGGTGGCGCGCAGCTCGTCCCAGGTGGTGGGCACCCCGAGCCCGGCCTGCCGGAGCACGTCCTTGTTGTAGAAGAGCGCGAGAGTGTTCACCGATCGGGCCGCGCCGTAGTACGTGCCCTTGTAGGAGCCGAAGGCGACGATGCCCTTCGGGATGTCGCGGGTGCTCAGCCCGAGCGTGGTGAGGTCGATCAGGCCGCCCGCCTCGGCGAAGGTCGGCATCTCCGAGGCGTCGAACTGCACGACGTCCGGCAGCGACCTGGAGGACGCCATGCGCAGGGCCTTGGTCATCACCTGCGCCGCCGGAACGCTCTGCTGCTCGATGGTGATCCCCAGCTGCTTGCCGCAGCGGGCCATCGCCTCGGCGTCCCAGCGGTGATACGTCTCGTCGGTCGAGGAGTTCAGCACGGTGTACACACCGTCGTCCCGGTCCTGCCCACAGCCGGTCAGTGTCGCGGAGGCGACCAGGACGCAGGCGGCGGCGACGATCCTCGTGCTGAAGCTCGCGTTGAAGCGCTTCGACATCGGGCGGCCCTTGCTGTTGTACGACTCGGTCGCGGCACCGAGCCCGTTTGTTCGGTGGGATGACTAATACGTCACCGAGGCGGAGCGGCGCTAGACCCCGGCGCCGCGTTTGTGACGTCACGCACCGTCCCGATCCGCTTCTTTTCGTAGTTGTCGCAGGTGAGGTGCCTTTTTCTGGAGTGCAAGGCTCGTGATCGTGGGCAGCTGTGTGTACGATCGCCTCTCGTCCGGGGCGCTCCCGTACCGCTCTCCGCCGGCCCCCGCTCCCTTGAGGAAGATGATGAAGTTCACCGATGGCTTCTGGCGTATCCGCGACGGCGTGCAGATCTCCTATGCCACACAGGTGCGCGACGTGCACATCGAAGCGAAGCGCTTCACCAGCTATGCCGCCGTGAAGAAGGTGACGCACCGAGGGGACACCCTGAACGCGCCCCTGATCACCGCCGAGTGTTTCTCCCCCCTGGAGGGTGTGATCGGCGTCCGGGTCACCCATCACGCGGGCGCCCGCCGCCCGGGCCCCGAGTTCGCCCTCGCCGGCCCGGCGGACGGCGTCGGCACGGTCCGCCGGGCCGGCCCCGTCACCGAACTGACCAGCGGCCCGCTCACCGTGCGCCTGGACAGCTCACAGCCGTGGACGCTCAGCTTCCACGACGCCGACGGACGCGAACTGACCCGCGCGAACGCACGCAGCACCGCGTTCGCCACCACCCCCGACGGCGCCCACCACATGCTGACCCGGCTCGCCCTCGGCGTCGGCGAGCAGATCTACGGCCTCGGCGAGCGCTTCACCCCGTTCGTGAAGAACGGACAGGTCGTCGACATCTGGCAGGCCGACGGCGGCACCAGCAGCGAACAGGCCTACAAGAACGTGCCGTTCCATCTCTCCTCACGCGGCTACGGCGTCTTCGTCAACCACCCCGGAAAGGTCTCCTACGAGGTCGGTTCGGAGTCCGTGGGACAGGTCCAGTTCAGCGTCGAGGACCAGAGCCTGGAGTACTACGTCGTCGCCGGCCCCACCCCGAAGGACGTGCTCACCCGCTACACCGCCCTCACCGGCCGGCCCGCCCTGCCGCCCGCCTGGTCGTTCGGCCTGTGGCTCACCACCTCCTTCACCACCGACTACGACGAGCGGACCGTGACGTCCTTCGTCGACGGCATGGCCGAGCGCGGCATCCCGCTGTCCGTCTTCCACTTCGACTGCTTCTGGATGCGCGAGTACCAGTGGTGCGACTTCGCCTGGGACCCGCAGGTGTTCCCCGACCCGGAGGGCATGCTCGCCCGGCTCAAGGACAAGGGCCTGCGGATCAGTGTGTGGATCAACCCCTACATCGCGCAGAAGTCGCCCCTGTTCGAGGAGGCGGCCGCGCTGGGACACCTGGTGCGCCGCCCGGACGGCAGTGTGTGGCAGTGGGACCTGTGGCAGGCCGGCATGGGCCTGGTCGACTTCACCAGCCCCGCCGCCCGCGCCTGGTTCCAGTCCAAGCTCAAGCCGCTGCTGGACCAGGGCGTGGACTGCTTCAAGACCGACTTCGGCGAGCGCATCCCCACCGACGTCGTCTGGCACGACGGAAGCGATCCGGAGCGGATGCACAACTACTACACCCACCTGTACAACCGGACCGTCTTCGAGCTGCTGGAGCGCGAACGCGGCCGGGGCGAGGCGGTCCTCTTCGCCCGCTCCGCCACCGCCGGCGGCCAGCAGTACCCGGTGCACTGGGGCGGCGACTGCTGGTCCTCCTTCGAGGCCATGGCCGAGTCCCTGCGGGGCGGGCTGTCGCTGTCGCTGAGCGGCTTCGGTTTCTGGAGCCACGACATCGGCGGCTTCGAGGGCACACCCGACCCGGCGGTGTTCAAACGCTGGCTGGCCTTCGGACTGCTGTCCTCCCACAGCCGCCTGCACGGATCGTCGTCCTACCGGGTGCCGTGGGCGTTCGGCGAGGAGGCGGTCGACGTCGCCCGGCGGTTCACCCTGCTCAAACACCGCCTCATGCCGTACCTGTACGGCGCCGCCGTCGAGGCGCACCGCACGGGTGTGCCGGTGATGCGGCCCATGCTGCTGGAGTTCCCGCACGATCCGGCCTGCCGCACCCTGGACCGCCAGTACATGCTCGGCCCCGACCTGCTCGTCGCGCCGGTGTTCAGCGAGGACGGCACGGTGGAGGTGTACCTCCCCGAGGGCACCTGGACGCATCTGCTCAGCGGCGAGCGGGTCACCGGCCCGGCGTGGCGCACCGAGCGGCACGGCTTCGACAGCCTGCCGCTGTACGTCCGCGAGGGCGCCGTGCTGCCGCTGGCCGCGGACGACCGGCGCCCCGACGGCGACTGGCTGGACGGCCTCACCCTGCTCGTCCACCCGACCGCCGCGCCCGGCGGCACGCACGAGGTCACCGTCCCCGACGGCACGGGCGTCCCGGCCGCCACCTACCGGGTCCGCCGCGAGGGAGACGTGCTGCGGGTCACCGCCGACGGCACCGACGCCCCGTTCACCGTCCGTGTGCCGGGCGGTGCGAGTGCCGAGGGAACCGGCGAGGTCACCCTGCCGCTCGGCTGACCCGGCGGGCGTCCGGCGCGCGGCGCGGGTGCGCGCGGCCCCTTGCGGCCGTGCCCGCCACGCGGGCCCGCGCCGGACGCCCGCCCCGGGCCGTCAGCGGGGCAGCCGGGACAGCGCCGCCAGCAGCCGGTCGACGTCCTCGGCGCTGCTGTAGGGCGCCAGCCCGACGCGGACACCGCCCTCGTCGCCCAGGCCGAGCCGGTGCGCGGCCTCGACCGCGTAGAACGTCCCGGCGGGCGCGTCCACGCCCTGCGCGGCCAGATGCCGCGACACCTCGGCCGGAGCCATGCCCGCCACGGTGAACAGCAGCGTCGGCGTGCGGTGCGCGGCCCGCGAGTGCACGGTGATCCCGCCGAGGTCCGCCAGCCCCTGCTCGATCCGCGCCCGCAGCGCGTCCTCGTGCACCTCCAGCGCGGCGAAGGAGGCCGCCAGACGCTCCCGGCGGCTGCCCCGGGCCTCCGGCTCCAGCCCCGCGAGGAAGTCCACCGCCGCCCGGGTGCCGGCCAGCAGCTCGTACGGCAGCGTGCCCAGCTCGAACCGTTCGGGCACCGCATCGCTGGACGGCAGCAGCTTGTCCGGGCGCAGGGTCTCCAGGAACTCCGGGTCGGCCGCCAGCACCCCCAGATGCGGGCCGAGGAACTTGTACGGCGAGCACACCAGGGTGTCCGCGCCCAGCGCGGCCAGGTCGACGGCGGCGTGCGCGGCGTAGTGCACCGCGTCCACATGCAGCAGGGCACCCGCCTCGTGCGCCAGCGCGGCCAGCGCCGGGACGTCGGGGCAGGTGCCGGTCAGGTTGGAGGCCGCGGTCACCGCGACCAGCCGGGTCCGCTCGCTCAGCACCGCCGCCACCTGCTCCACGAGCAGCTCGCCGGTGTCCGGGTCGAAGTCCGCCCAGCGCACCGTGGCGCCCGCGGCCCGTGCCGCCTGCACCCACGGGCGGATGTTGGAGTCGTGGTCCAGCCGGGTGACGACCACCTCGTCGCCCGGCCCCCAGTCCTTGGCGAGCGTCCGGGACAGGTCGTAGGCCAGCTGGGTCGCGCTGCGGCCGAACACCACGCCCCGCGGCCGCACCCCGAGCAGATCCCCCAGAGCCTGACGAGCCTGCGTGACCAGGGCGTCCGCGTTGCGCTCGCCCTCCGTGACCTGTCCCCGGTTGGCCAGCGGACGGCTCAGGGCCTCGGCGATCGCCTCGATGACCGGCTGCGGCATCTGGGTGCCGCCGGGCGCGTCGAAACGCGCGGAGCCGGACGTCAAGGCGGGGATGAGCGCGCGGATCGCTTCGACGTCGAGGGCCATGGGACCTCCTGCGGGCTCGGGCGGGCGGCGGGCCTGCCGTCCGGCGGTCAGCCCATGATCGCAGCTCGGCCGTTCCGGGGAACCCCCTTGGTCGTTCCGTCTCGCGGCCCGGGCAGACGGGTGCCCCGCTCGCGGGCGAGCGGGGCACGACGGCACCGGGCACGGCGTCTCAGGCGTCCACCGCCTCCGCCAGCCGTGCACGGGCCTGCGCCCAGTCGGCCGGCGTGGCGACCAGCGCGCGCAACGACCGCGCCTGGCGGGGAGTCAGCCCGACCGCCAGGGCGCCGGTGGCCCGCCCGGACGTGCCGTACAGGGCGGCCAGCCGCAGCGGATCCTTGTCGAGCCGGAGCACCTCGGTGTGTTCCGCCCCGGCCAGGACGCCGTACGCCTGCAGTTTCAGCTCGTACTGGTCGGACCAGAAGTACGGCACGGGAGCGAAGGGGCGGCGCTCGCCGAAACGCTCGGGGTCCAGCTCGGCCAGCAGGTTGCGGGCGGCGGCCAGGCCCTGCTCGCCGGCGTTCATCCGGTGCTCGACCCGCAGATGCCGCCCCAGCACCGGGTGGTACCAGCGGGCCACGTCCCCGGCGCCGTACAGCCCCTCGGCCGCGGCGCAGAACTCGTCGCAGCCGAGCCCGTCGGACAGGTCCACTCCCGCCGCCTCGGCCGCGGGGCCGCGCAGCCAGCCCACGGCGGGGTCGGAGCCGACGGCCAGCAGGACGTCGTCGGCCTCCACCACGGTGCCGTCGGCGAGGACGACGCCGGTCGCGCGGCCGTCCTCGCTCGTGACACCGGTGGCCGCCTGCCCCGGGCGCAGGGTGACGCCGTGGGCGCGGTGCACCTCGGCCAGCAGCTGGCCGACCTCATGGCCCAGCACGCGCTCCATCGGGGTGGCCTGGCTGCCGATCAGCTCCACGTGATGGCCGAGACCTCGGGCCACGGCGGCGGCCTCGGCGCCGAGCACGCCGCTGCCCACGACGGCGAGCCGCCGGCCGGGCACGGCCAGCCGCCGGCGCAGGGCGAGCGCGTCGTCCAGGGTGCGCAGCACATGCACGCCCTGCAGCCCCTCGGCGCCGGGCAGGGTGCGCGGCGTGACCCCGGTGGCGGCGATCACCCCGGCGCACCGCAGCACGTCCCCGCGGTCGCCGTCCAGGGTGAGCGTGCGCTCCGCCGGGTCGTAGCCGACCGCGCGGGTGCCCAGCCTGAGGTCCAGGTCCAGCGCGGCGAGCTGGGTGCTGTCCCGCAGCGTGGTCCGCTCCGGCTCCCAGGCTCCGCCGAGGACCTGCTTGGACAGCGGCGGCCGGTCGTAGGGCAGTCGGGGCTCGTCGCCGACGACGGTGATCTCCCCGTCCCAGCCCAGGCGGCGCAGCGCCTCCGCCGCGGCCAGACCGGCGGCGCCCGCACCCACCACGGCCACACGGGGGCGGGCGGCGCTCATTCCCGCACCTGGATGGCCGCGGCCGGGCAGATGGTGGCGGCCTCACGGACCGCGGCGTGCTGTGCGGCGTCCGGGGAGGCGTCGAGCAGGACGACGATGCCGTCCTCGTCCCGCTGGTCGAAGACCTCGGGGGCCACCAGCACGCACTGGCCGGCGCCGCAGCATTTCGCCTCGTCGATGGTGATCTGCATGGGGTGCTCCTTGAGAGGTGGTGGGTTGTGCTCGACGGGGGAGGTCACCAGGTGACCGGCAGGGAGTGGCAGCCGTAGATGACCATGTCGGTGCGGAAGGGGATCTCCTCGAGCGGCACGGCCGGGCGCATCGTGGGGAAGCGGCGCAGCAGCGTGGTGATGACCACCTGCAGCTCGGCGCGGGCCAGTGCCTGCCCCAGGCACTGGTGGATGCCGTAGCCGAAGGCCACGTGGTGCTGGGCGTTGGGACGGCAGATGTCGAGCCGGCCGGCGTCGGGGAAGACGTCCTCGTCCCGGTTGGCGGACGGCACGGCGACGATGACGCCCTCGCCCTTGCGGATGAGCTGCCCGCCGACCTCGACGTCCTCCAGGGCGGCGCGGCGCGGGCCGTTGCGGATGATGCTGTGGAAGCGCAGCAGCTCCTCCACGGCACCGCGGATCAGGGAGGGGTTCTCGCGCAGTCGGCCGGCGGTGTCCTGGTCGAGCATCAGGGTCAGGGCGCTCAGACCGATCATGTTGGCCGTCGTCTCGTGCCCGGCGACCAGCAGCAGGACGGCGAACGCGACGAGGTCCTCGTGGGTCAGCTCGCCCTGGGCGTACCGCTCGGTGACCAGCCGGCTGAGGATGTCGTCGCCCGGCTCGGCCTTCTTCGACTCGACGAGGCCGTCGATGTAGGCGAGGAGTTCGGTCCGGGCCGCGCCGCGGTCCTCCTCGGAGATGTTCCGGGACAGCAGGGCGCCGGTGAGCCGCTGGAAGGTCTCGTGGTCCGCGTAGGGCACGCCCAGCAGCAGGCTGATGGCGAGCGAGGGCAGCGGCAGGGCCAGGGCCTTGACCAGGTCGACCGGGTGCTCGGAGCGGTCGAGGCGCTCCATGGCGTCGCACAGCTCGTCGGTGAGCCGCTGCAGGGTCGGACGCAGCTCCTCGACCCGCTTGACCATGAAGTCGCGGGTGACCATGCGACGCAGCCGGGTGTGCTCGGGCGGGTCCATGCGGATGAAGCCGCGGGTGGCGCCGGGACGCGGCCCGCCGCCGGTCATGCCGCTGATCGGATAGCCGGGCGTGTTGGTGTCGGAGCTGAAGCGGGAGTCGCCGAGGATCGCCCGGACGTCCGCCCAGCGGGTGGCCAGCCAGGCCCAGGAGCCGTCGTCCAGGGCCACCTTCGACAGGGGTTCCTCGATCCGCAGCCGGTCCAGGCCCTCGGGCGGGTCGAAGGGACAGCCGGCGGGAGGCCGGGTGGGAAGCGGGGGGAGAGGTGCGGTGCTCATGCCGCTCCTTGAGGAGGAGACGTTGGCTAACACCTGTTAGCTTACATCTGTATCCCTAGGATGTGCCGGGTTTCCGTCGCAGGAACGGTGAAGACCGACCGGCGACTCGGTGGACGAGCGGACGGACGACGGGCGCGCCGTACGCCGGGAGTTGGGCAGGGGCGTCGAGGCGCCGGACGGGTCGGAGGCCCGCGCTCCGTGGGCGGCGGGGTGCCGCCGCCGCGTCAGCGCTCCAGCATCAGACGCAGCAGTTCGTCGACGAACCGGTCCAGCCGGA
Source organism: Streptomyces thermoviolaceus (assembly GCF_045209695.1). NCBI lineage: Bacteria > Bacillati > Actinomycetota > Actinomycetes > Kitasatosporales > Streptomycetaceae > Streptomyces > Streptomyces thermoviolaceus. Next base: position 5,833,707 of record NZ_CP109280.1, read on the forward strand.
CGGTGTCCTTGCGGCGCGGCATGACCTGCCACAGAGCGAGCCGGCCGTGCAGCGCGTACCACAGCATGTACGGCGCCTCCTCGCGGGTGCCCCGCACCCGCCAGCCGCCCTCCTCGCACGCGGTGAGCGCCCGGCTCAGACCACGCAGCAGCAGCCCCGCCGGGTGCCCGTGCAGGCGCTCCTCGTCCACCGGGGTCTGCCAGGTCTCGCACATCAGGCGGTACTTCGCCGGGTTCGCCACCGCGAAACGGCAGTACGCGGTCAGCTGGGAGCGCAGCCGCTCCAGCGGGTCGTCGGCGGGCGCCGAGGCGTCGGCCTCGGCCATGATCCCCGCCAGCCGCTCGTAGTGCTCCGCCAGCACCGCCCACACCAGGTCGGTCTTGTCGGAGAAGTGGCGGTAGATGCTCGGGGTCGCGATGCCGACCTCCCGGGCCACCGCGCGCAGCGACAGCGCGTCCTCGCTGCCCACCTGCTCCAGCAGCCCCCCGGCCGCCCGCAGGATCTCCTCCCGCAGCCGCTCGCCCTGCCCGCGCGGGTTGCGCACCCGCGCGGTCCGCTCCGCGGCCGTCCCGGCGGTGGCGCCACCACCGTTCCGCCTCTGCTCGGCCACCGCCGCACCTCCCTCGTGTGGACACCGGCGCCGCAGCCGAACGACATCGCCGCTCTCGGCGGCCGCGCGGCGCCCACCCGAACCTACACGACACACCCGCCGCACCGGCACTTCGGACAGGGCGCCCGAAAAGGAGCGGCACCGGCGGGGCGCCGACGCCTCACCGATGCCGGGACTCTTCCGGGCCGGCCACGGAGCCGGCCGCGTCACCGCGCCGGGGCGCGCCTCACTCCGGCCAGGCGGAGTCCTGGATGACGTCGACGAAGTCGATGCGCCGGAAGCCGGGCACGAAGTGCTCCAGCACGTCCGCGTTCACCGTGCCGAAGGTGGTGGCGGGGCGGTGCCGGAATCCCTCGGTGAACGCCTGGAGGATCTGCCGCTTGAAGTCGGGACGCGGGTGCGCGGCGGTCACCGCGTCGATCTGCTCCCGGGAGAGGTTGGCCAGGTTCAGCCCCAGCACGTCCGTCTCCACCCCGGCGGTGGTCGCCGCGATCTCCGGGGCCATCTTGTACGGCACCTCCGGGGTGGTGTGCAGGGCGACGGCCGTCCACACGGTGTCCGCGGCCGACTGCGGCACGCCGTGCGACAGCAGGAAGGCACGCGCCTGGTCGGCACCGTCCATCTCGAACCGCTGGTCGTCGCTGCGGTACGGCGGCACCAGACCGGTGTCGTGGAACAGCGCCGCCACGTACAGCAGTTCCGGGTCGGGCCGGATGCCCAGCGCCGCGGCCTGCAGGCTGCCGAACAGGTACACCCGGCGGGAGTGGTGGAAGATCAGGGGCGGAGTGGTGTCACGGATGAGTTCGGTGGCCTCCTGCACCAGTTTGCTGTCCGGGATCTCCACACCGGCGATCTTCTCGGTCATGGCGTCGCTCCTCGGAAGAAGGGGGGGCGATGACGTCTTCACTCTCCGCGAGGGGCAGCCGCCGTGTCCGCTACCGGATGGCCGGGAATCCCTCGAATACGGTCATGACGTCACCGCCCCCGCGCCCCGGGCCGGCGTGCGGGGACGGCGGGACGCGCGGTCGGTCGAGGCGAAACGCTGCTGGTACCGGGTGGGGGACAGGCCGAGGTGCCGGGCGAAGGCACGCCGCAGGCTCTCGTAGCTCGGGAAACCCGACTTCGCCGCGGCCTCGGTGGCGTTGTGCCCGGCGTCCAGCAGTGCCTTGGCCAGGTCGAAACGGATCAGCTCCACATACCTGCCGGGCGTGGTGTCCAGCTCGGCGCGGAACATCCGGGTCAGGTGCCGCGGGCTGACCCGCACCCGCGCGGCCAGTGCCTCCAGGCTGTGGTCCGCGGTCGGATCGGCCTGGACGGCCTCCTGCACGAGTCTCAGCACGGGAGTCTTCGGGGCCGGGCCCTGCAGCGAGGCGGAGAACTGCGACTGTCCTCCGGCCCGCTGCATGGGCACCACCAGCGAGCGGGCCACCTGCCGGGCCAGGTCGGGGCCGTGGTCGTGCTCGACCAGGGCGAGCGCCAGATCGATGCCCGCGGTCACACCCGCCGAGGTGTAGGTGTTCCCGTCCTTGACGAAGATGGCGTCGGGCTCCACCCGGGCGGACGGGCAGCGACGGGCCAGCGTGGCGGCGTGCTCCCAGTGGGTCGTCGCACGTCTGCCGTCCAGCAGCCCGGCCGCGGCCAGCACGAAGGCGCCGGTGCACACCGAGGCCACCCGTGCCGACCGCTGCGCGAGTCTCCGCGCCGCCGCTGCGAGCTCGGGGGCGACGGGAGAGCCGGGCAGCGGATCGCCGCCGAGCACCAGGAAGGTGTCGAACGCCGACGCGGCCCGCGCGTCGCCGTCCACCGGCATGCGCAGCCCGATGGACGTGTGCACCGGCTTTCCGCCCACCGAGACGAGAGTCAGCCGGTAGTGCGCCCCGAACCGGTTGGCCTCGCTGAACACCTCGGCCGGACCGGACAGATCGAGCATCTTCATGCCGTCGAACACCAAGATGCCCACACCGTGCGTGCCCGCCGTCATCCGCTCTCCCGCTCGCCGCCGCATCCCGCTCGGTCACATTCTCCCTTCGCGGCGGCCGGTCGGCGAACCCCCTTCGCGCCGGACGACGACCATGGCCAGGTCGTCGTCCAGCCTGCCGCCCGTGTGGGCCCGCAGATCCTCCATGATCCGGTGCAGCAGCCGCTCGGGCCGGTCGCCGGCCCAGGCCGCGGCACGCCGGGCCAGCGGATAGAACACGCCTGTGTCGTCCCGTGCCTCGGTCACACCGTCGGTGTACAGCAGCAGCCGGTCACCGGGCGCGAACGGAAAGGACGCGGCGGTGTACGTGTCTCGCGCGATCGTGCCGAGGCCGAGCGGCGGGGCGGGCTCGGGCACGGCCAGCGCCGTGACGCCGGCGCCGCCACGGCGCAGCAGCAGCGGCGGCGGATGCCCGCAGCTGACCAGGCCGACCTCCGGCCGGTCGTCCGGGATGTCCAGGAACACCGCCGTCACGAACCGCTCGCGGGCCTCCTCACCGATCTCGGCGAACTCCTCCAGCCCCCAGCGGACCGCCTGCTCCACGGCGGCCACCAGCTCCGTCAGCGGCAGCTGGCGGTGTGCGGCGGCCCGGAAGGCGCCCAGCACGACGGCCGTGTCGCTGATGGACGCCAGCCCCTTGCCCCGCACGTCCCCGATCATCAGCCGGGTCGACCCGTGGGTGCGGGCCATCGCGTACAGATCGCCGCCGACGTACGTGTCGGCCTCCGCGCTGCGGTACACCGAGGCCAGGGACACCGGACCGGACCGCCGCGGCAGGGGCCGCAGGAGCACCCGCTGGGCCGCGTCCGACACCCGGCGCGCCCGCTGCAGCTCCCGTGCCCGCCGGCACCGCAGGAACGTCAGCGACGTCATCAGGACGCCGACCGCACCCAGCGACAGCAGCTCCACCAGGACGTTCTCGCTCGCCAGCATCTTCCGCTCGACCGCCGCGCACACCAGGGCAAGCACCGCGAGCCCACCCATGACCGCGGTGGCCGTGGGACCGGCCCCCATGGCGGTGACCACCACGGCGACGACCAGCAGATGCGCGAGATGGACAGACGGGGCAGGAAATGGTCGGCCACCGGGATCGCCACGATCAGCAGCAGAGGCCCGGCCTGCCACCACCGCTGCGCGACCGCCATGAACCGGCCCCGCGGCTTGTCGGCCATGTCGTACGTCGGGGTCACCGTGTTCATGGCATGCTCCCGGCCTCGGCACTTCCGGCCAACACTGCCACGCGTGGTTCGGTCGACCAAGTGGTCCGGGCATCACCGAACGGAGACGGCCCGGTGATCCCCGCCGGGAACCCTGGCGACGCGGCAAGGCCGCACACATGCGGGCGGCCGGCGGGTCGTGTCATGGCCCGCCGGCCGCTTCGCCGCGGCACACCCGTGGCAGGTGTGCCGGTGTCCGGCGCCTGCAGACGGATGTCCAGCCGGACCTGCGGCTGCGAGGTGCCCACCGTGACGGATTCCGCGCGCGGGGAGTGGCCGGGGGCGGACACCACCAGGGTGTGATGACCCGGGCGCGGACCGAGCCGGTAGCGGCCGGCCTCGGCACGAGCGCGCGCGACCCGCTGCCCGCGCGCGTCGACGACGGTGATCCGCGCCGGGCAGCCGACGGGGTGGTCGGCGCAGCCGGGGGTGCGGCGGCACCGGCGTCGGGGCCGACGACGGTCGCGGCGGCCACCGGCTGCGTGGCCCGGCGGCCCCGGCCCGACGACGCGGCACCCGCGCGGTGCTGCCGGCCGCTCAGGGGCCCCGCGCCCAGCGGCTGCGGACGGCCCTGCACGAACTGGACGCCCTGGATGTGGCCCTCGCCAATACAAAAGCCATGGCTTCGGCGAGAAGGACGACGGACAGGCGGGCGGCGCACATGACGCGCCCGCAGTCCTCGACGGGGGTGGGGCGCAGTGCGCTCAGCAGAGCCGCGGCCATGCGCTGCCGCCCCTGGCCGAGCAGGTGCCGTCCGGCGGGCGTGATGCTGGTCTCCAGGGCATGCCGGTCCGCCGAGCAGCGTCGGCGGGTGACCAGGTCACGCTCCTGCAGCTGCTGCGGGATCACGGTGACGCGGGGCTGGACCATGCCGGTGCGGGCGGCGAGTTCGGTGACCCGCAGCGGCGTCGCGGCCAGGGCGTCGAGTACGGACTCCTCGCTGCGGCTCAGTCCGAAGTCGGCGGCACGGAACAGCGCCCGGTTGAGTTGCCCCAGATCGCGCAGCATGCTGCGGGCAGCGGTCTCGATGCGTCGCTCGTCCGACAGGCCGTCGCCGGCGTCGGAAGGTATATGCATACTGCACATACATGACGCGACACAGACAGGTCCGTCCCCGCTCCGGCGACGCGACGACCGGGCAGACACCGCGGGCAGGACCGGCGCGCGCCGTTGAGGAGTGACCCGTCAGGGACGCGGTCGCCCGACCCGGCAGGGGAGTGGGCGTTCGACCCGGCGGAGGAGTGGTTCCGCGATCTGTCACGGGGCGGGTCTCCCGCCCGGCGGTGGAGCGGTTCAGGCCCGCATGCCGAACGCGGCACCGTCCAGGCGCAGCAACGGCTCGACACGGCGGGCCAGCGGACGCAGCACCGCCAGCGCCCCGGTCGGGGTGAGCCGCTCCTGCGGACCGTGCACACTGAGCGCGGCGACGACCTCTCCGTCCTCCCGGCGCAGCGGGACCGCCAACGCGAAGATCCCGTCCTCCGCCTCGTCGGCCGACGTCGCCCAGCCGTTCGACCGGATCACCGCCAGGTCGCCCGCCGGCGGCAGCGGCACCCCACGCCGGGCCGCCGTCGCGAGCGTCGTCTCCTCGGCCAGCGCACACAGCAGCCGACCGGCGGCACTGCCGCACAGGCCGAGCCGGTCGCCCGGCAGCAGGGTGGCACGCAGCGGACGCCCGGGTTCGGCACGCTGGACCACGCGGGCCGTGTCGCCGTCCAGCACGGCGATGCTCACCACCTCGCCGCAGGCCCGGGCGGCCTCGGCGAGCAGCGGGGCGGTGCGCTCGGCGACACCGGCCTGGCGCAGCGCGGTGTGTCCCAGGTGCGCCGGGCGCAGGGTGAGCCGGTAGGAGCCGTCGGGCAGCTGCTCCATCCAGCCGGCGGCCTCCAGCGTGACCAGCTGCCGGTGCACCTCGCCGCGCGAGGCCCCGACCGCGCGGGCCAGTGAGGACACGCGGACGGGCCCGTCCGAGCCGGCCAGGAAGTCGAGCAGCGCCAGCGCCTTCACCACGGTGCTCAACGGCCGGGTGGCGCGGGGCGAGGACGCGTCCGCGTCGACTCTTGTCACTCTGTGCATGGCGCTGACACTGCCCTTCTTGGCGAGCCGCGGGAACTGTAGGCGCTCGCATGCCGCGCCACAAGACACCTGCCGACGTTTTCTCCGCCGCCGCTCGCCGCGGGCGCCGCCACCGGGGCGCTGCGGCTCGTCGGCGTGGCCGTGGCGGTGGACGGAACGGAAGCCCGGAGAGGACGCCGCCCCGGCCCCGGACGGGCGCTCCGTCAGGCACTGACCTGGCGTCATATCCGTCCGTGAGTGGGACCGGTGAGTGGTTGTCGAGGTGAGGACGTGGCCTTTGACATGACTCCGTCTCCTTGTGTCCCTCGTCGTCTCGTCCCCTTGTGTCGCTGTACGACGCTCCACGCCGGCGGGCCTCCCGGCCGGGGAAGCCGAGCGTGAGGTGTGAGGGGCTGACGGGCGAGCAGGGGGGCGCGGGCCGGGGTGCGGGGAGGGGGCGAAGATGTGCGCCGTGGGTGCAGGTTCGTGGCCGGGCCGTCAGGAGCACCTGGCGTCGCATCGCAAGCGGGAGTGCGGCTGTCCGCCGATGCCGGTCATTCCGGTGCGGGTGGGTGTCGCCGCGCGGTGGGCACAGGGGGCCGGCCGCTGTGTCGCAGGTGTGGCCGTGCCGCCATGCTTCCCTGGGGCGCCGGGCGACGCCGCGGTGTCCGCTGCCCTGGGGACAGGAGACGATCCGGACGGCGCGGGATGCGCACACCCGAGTGGGGGTATCGGGCCGGTGGGAACACAGAATCCCGGCCCGATTACGGCGGGCCGGGATTCTGTGTCCTGTGTGTCATGCGGTTGTCGGCTGGGCTCCGGCCTGATTACGGCGGGCCGGGGTCAGGTTCTGAGCCGTGCTCGATCGACGTTCAGTCGTTCTTGTCGTCGTCGTGGTTGCCGTTGTCGTCGTAGTCGTCGTCGTAGTCGCCGTGGCCGCCGTAGCCGCCCTTGCCGCCGTGGTCGTAGCCGCCTTCGTCGTGGCCGTGGTGGTGGACGACGCGGAAGCTGGCGAGGACGCCGTCCTTGACCTTGACGGAGTGGGACTTGCCGGGCTCGACGCCGTTGCTGGTGCTGTGCGGGCCGACGGTGGCGATGGGGGCGCCGTTGTCGCAGGTGGCGCCGCGGAACACCTCGACGGTCCTGCGGCTGTCGTTGCGGATGTTGAAGGTCTTCGACCCCAGTCCGCTGATGACGGTGACGCAGCCGCTCGGGTGGGCGGAGTAGGACCGCTCGTTGATGTGGATCCAGCCCTCGTCGTGGTGCTTGCGGTGCTTCTTGTGGCCCTTGTCGTGGTCGTCGTGGTCCCTGCCCTCGTTGCCCTTGCTGTTGTTGTTGCTGTTGCCGTTGTCACCGCCCATGGGGGCCTGGACGGCGGCGGGGGCGGCCTGGGGCTGGGAGGCCGGTGCGGCGGTGGCGTAGGTGATGCCGGTCGCGGTCAGCGCCGCGGCGGCCGCGATACCCGCGGTGATCGCATGGGATCGGGTGATGGCCATGGTGTTGCTTCTCCTGTCTTGGAACCAGAGAGTGGCCGGCTGTGTCCGCCGACGTGTGATTGAACGTACATACGCCCCCGGACCCTGTCATGTCGGGAATTTCGCAAGGGCTCCCCAGTGCGGTCCGAATGGATGACGCGCGCGTCTGACAGCGTGTCCGCAGCACAACTGATGGCATGTCAAATACTGGCAATCGCAGAAGGATTGAATGACAAATAGTCCATCCGTGTGAATTCTGACGTCAGCTCACCTGTCGACGCATCGGCTCCGCGCGAAACAGCGGCGCGTCGCTGCTTGACAAAGGGGAGTCGGCTGTTCCGCCGCAGGTTCACGGCGTCCGGAGCCGGGTGATCGCCCTGGCCGCATTCCTGGTCGCACACCGTCCGGCGGTGGTCAGGTCCTCGGGGCGGCAGTGCCCTGACGGCGGGGACTGGGCCCACGGACACGCTCCGCAGGACCGACCGGGCCGATGGTGAGGGACCGGGACGGTTGTACGGCTGGAGTCGGCAGAAGGATCCGGGGTGCGGCGGGTTCTGGGTTCCCGGGGCCGCGGTGCGCCGGGGCCAGGCGCCCCTGCACGCGAAGCGTGCGGACCTGAGGCCACGCCGGCAAGGCGTCTCCGCACGCTCGTCCCGCGTCCTTCATCACGGGGCCGGGGGTGCGACTGGTGCGGCGCCAGAGCGGACCGAGTATCCCGCGGCTACGACCGGCGCCCGCAGCGCGTCGACACCTGATGCACCGCGACAGCGCCGCGGCTGACCGCTCAATGCCTGGCTCATCGCCTGGAGTTGACCGCATCGGAGGTGCCGCGGGCCAGGTCGTCTCCTGCATCCTGTGTGTGCCGGTCGCGCACCGACGGGCGGTAGACGTCGTCCAAGCGCTTGAGGACGCCCCTTTCCGTCCCGACCGGGGCCCGACGACAGTCACTCCCGCACGACGCCGGCCTCGGTGGACGACGGGCACGGCGCCCGCGATCGACAGGGTGCTTGCAGGTTCCGGGGGTGTGCGGCCGGTCGGCATCGGCGACTCCTGCCCGCGATCGCCGGCTGCGGCTCAGCCCAGGTAGAAGTCCTTGCGAGCGGCCACGAACGCCTCGATGCTCTGGGCAGGTACACCGGTGACGCGTTGTACGTCGTCGGATGTGCGGTCGTAGCGGTTCTCACGGTGGAGTCTGGCCATGGTGACGATGTGCTCTTCGACGTGCGGTGGCAGGCCCACCGAGGCGAGGTTCTCCGTCCGCCAACGCTCCGGTGGCACGTCCACATAGGTCACCTCACGCCCCAGCGCCCTCGAGAACTCCTGGGCCAGCTCCGTCATGTCGACCGTGCGTGGCCCGGTCAGCTCGTAGATGTGCCCGATGTGCGGCGCCGGGTCGCACAGCACGGTGGCGGCGACCCGGGCGACATCGTCAACGGCGACGGGGGATGTGCGACCGGTGCCGAAAGGCAGTGCGATCGTGCCGTTGGCCTTGATCGACTGCGCTGCCAGGGAGGTGAAGAGTGGGTTGTTCAGGAACACTGTGGGCCGCACGTGGACCACAGGCAGGCCGGACCAGTTCAGTACCTGCTCCGCCAACCAGTGCAACCGCTGTTGGTGGGACTCCGCTGTGCTGGTGGCCGTCATCTGCGACACCGTCATCTGCGACATGGCGACCAGACCGGTCAGATGGCCGTGCTCGCGCGCCACCGTGGCCACCACGGTCGCCGCCAACAGATGGTCCGGTGACACGGGCATCGCAAAGTACATCCGGCCGACGTTCTCCAGCGCGGCCGCGACCGTCTCAGGACGCGTCAGATCACCCACGACGACCTCCGCGCCCCGCGTACGCAGGTCGGCCGCGCGCTCGTCGTCGCGCCGGACCATCACCCGTACGGGCACGTCACGCGCACGCAGCTCCTCGAGGATGGCGCGCCCCACGCGGCCTGCCCCGGTGACGAGAACGAGATTGCTGGCAGCCATGGGCTGATCTCCTCTCGGGTGGTGGACTGTGCTGCCGGTCGTGCCCAGGTCGGGCAACGGCCACAGTGGAACGCCGCATCAGGCGAGGCACGGCCGCCCAAGGGCCACGGCGATGCCTGGCGCAGAGCGAGCGTCACCATTCTGCTGTGCGGTCACCGTCAAGTAGCTCATGCGGTGATGGCCCGACAAGCCACGACACTCGCAGGGGGCGGCAGGCCGCCCCGGTTTCACCCCAAGCACCTACCGTCACCGTACGGTCGTTCTTCGGGGGGCAGCGCTGGTGTCGCACGCTTGAGTTGTGGCCTGCGTGCATACTCGACGCGTCAGCACCGGTGGCTGGCGTCGACGCGAGCCGAGCCCGGCAGCGCGGGCAGCACCTGGTGTGCCTCGCGCAGCATGTTCCGCGCCCGGTCCTCGCGCCGCTGGCTGCGCAGGTCGTCGGCGTGGGCGAGCCACAGCGGGTGGAGCCGCTCCCACAGCGCGGGCTCGGCGGGCCGCTCGTCCACGTGCTCGACCGTGAGGCCGGCGGCACGGGCCTGATCCGTCCACACCGGGGTGGCGCCCCGCCGCGTGGCCCAGGTCATCACCAGCCGGCGGTTCGAGGCCAGGACACGCCCGAGCCGATGTCCGAAAGATGACGGTGATGCCCGGACGGACACCACCATCACCGGATCATGGTCAGGAACCGCCACCGACTCTGACTCCCGCGACGGGCAGCTCTTGTCCGTTTGCCGGGAGCTTCGGATCGTTCCGTTTGCGTGGGTGGCTGATACGGAACTGGGCGGCCAGGCTGAGCAGCGCGAAGACGACCGTAAGAGCTGAGTAACCCACTACCGCGGTGATGTCACCGACAGGCCCGGCGAGTTGTCCTGCGACGATGATGGGCACACCGAACGCCAGGTAGGCAACAACGTAGATGCCGGCCACGACTCCTGCCCGCTGGTGGTCGGCCGCGCGCGGGATGACGAGTCGCAATGCGGCGGTGAAAGAGGCACCGAATCCGATGCCGGCGAGGGCCTGTCCGATGATCATGAGCACCAGGCTCCCCCCGAGGACTCCCCCCGAGATGCCGACGGCTCCCGCGATGGAGGTGTAGATGCCGGTGGTCATCGCGTGCCGCGGTTCGATCCGAGCGAGCGACAGTCCGACAACGACGGAGACCGCAGGAGCGATGAAGCCGGTCAGCCCGTTGAGGAAACCGCTGTCGAGGTGGAAGACGCTCCTGACGAGGCTCGGCGCCAGGCCCCCCGACAAGCCTGCGAGCATCCAGACGGCCGCCACCACGGGTGCGGCGCCGGCAAACTCTCGACGGGCCGCCGGTGGCATGGCCACACGGGGAATCATGGAACGCGGCGTGCCGGGTGTGCGGGTCGCGGTCTCCCGGGAAAGGGCCGTGACGATGATCCCGAGAACGCTGAGCACGATGAGGCTGACGAAGGCGATGGTGTTGGCGCTCGGAGTGAACTGGATCGCTACTCCTGCCAGCAGCGACCCGGCGGCCAGTCCGCCGGTGAGCCCGATACTGCCCAGAACGGTTCCCAGCCTCTTCTTGTGGGGTGGGGCGAACTCGACCAGTGCCGCTGTGAACGCAGCCGTGGCCGCGCCACTGGCGATGCCCTGGATGACGCGTCCCGCGACGACCCAGCTGACATCGGAGCCTGTCAAGAACAGCACATCTGATACGAGTTGGACTATCAAGGCCCCGATGATGACCGGTCGTCGGCCGATGTGGTCCGAGAGGGATCCCAAGGTCAGTACGGCGACGAGGAACCCCAGCGCGTAGACGGCGAACGCGAGAGTGAGCATCGTGGCAGGGAATGACCATTGCTGCCTGTACAACACGAGCAGTGGGGTCAGCGCACCGGCGGAAAGGTAGAGGCTCATGAAACCGACGGCGGCCCCGGCCATTTCCGAAGTCGGGGACATCCTGCGGTGCGAGCGGCGTCCAGTCGGCAGGTCGGCAGTTGCCGCGGAGGATGACGGTGCAGTGTCATGGCCGGACCGGCGGACGCGAAGCATCCGTGTGAACCGGTGGAAGCTCTCGGGCCGGGTGGTGAACACGGTCCGAGGACCATTGGTGCTCGTGCGCGGTTCTCGTCCTGCCCTTGCGGACCTTTTACCGGGGGCGGGACCTTCGCGAGCCCGGCGCGGGCTGTAGAGGCGTTTCTTCACTTCGTTGCAGGTCGTCATGTCCGACAGACTATGGCTCGAATGGACCGCCGCCTCGGTCCATTGTTCACCCCAGTCGGCAGACCAATTCTGCTCGATCGGTCCCTCGCATGGCCATCGGAATGGCCGGGAGACGTCCCGCGGCCCGGGTTCCGTGTGCGCCCCAGTCGAAGGGCGCGGGCAAGGGCGGGTCATCCACACCAGCCATCGATGGTGGGCGCTACGGGAGCACTCCACACAGGATGTCCAGTGCCCCGGCCCATGCGCTGTCCGAAGGAGCCGCGTAGTTGATCACAAGGGCGTCCTGCTGAGGTGCGTGCCATCCGGCACCTGGCACTTGGTGGCGGAATTCCGACATTCCACTGAGTTCGAGTCCTTGGTGGGCCGCTGCCTCGATGACGGAGCGCTCGGTTCCCCGCGGCAGTTCGACAACTGCTTGCAGTCCGGCAGCCATGCCCGTCACCCGCACGGCGGGGGCTCGCTGCTGCAGGGCCCTCACCAGGTCCTCGCGACGGCGGCGGTAATGCTGACGCATCGCGCGGACATGGCGGTCGTAGGCTCCCGCCGTTATGAACTCCGCGAGTGTCAACTGTTCAAGGGCGCTTGACATGTAGTCGCCGTAGCCCTTGGCCGCGACCATCTCCGGGACAAGGTCCTCCGGCAGGACGATCCATCCAAGACGCACGCCGGGCGCCAGTGACTTGCTCACCGAGCCGAAGTACACGATCCGGTCCGGGTCGAGCCCTTGAAGCGCCCCTACCGGCTGACGGTCGTATCTGAACTCTCCGTCGTAGTCGTCCTCCAAGATCAGCCCTCCCGTGGCACGGGCCCAGTCCACAGCCGCCGCCCGGCGATCAGGATGCAGCGCGACCCCTGTCGGGTACTGGTGTGCTGGTGTGAGCAGCACGGCGCCGGCCTCATGCAGCGTCGCAAGGTCATCCGTGCGTGCACCGTACTCGTCGACGAAGAGAGGCGGGGTGTCCAGGCCCGCTGCGGACAGCAGGTCACGGTAGAGGTCCAGGCCGTATGCCTCCACGGCCACCGTCCGCGCCCCTTGGGCCCTGAGTACCTGACCCATCAGCGAGAGCCCATGATGGAACCCGGAACAGATGACGAGCCGGTCAGGATGGGCCACCACCCCACGGGCCCTGGCCAGGTATTCGGTGAGAACGGTGCGCAGCCGCACTTGACCGAGGGGGTCGCCGTAGCCGAAGGCGTCGTGCGATGCGGTGCCCAGAGCTCGGCGCGCGGCGCTGAGCCACTGGCTGCGGGGGAAGCTCGCCAGGTCGGGTGAGCCGGGGCGCATACCGTACGTGGGATGGCGCCGCACTGCCCGTGCCCGGGGAGAGGAACGTGGCGCCGAGTGCGGCTCGGTCCGCCGCGCCACACGGGTGCCGGAACCCTGCCGGGCGGTGAGCCAGCCCTCGGCGACCAGTTCCGCGTAGGCGTCGGTCACGGTGTTGCGGGAGACACCGAGATCGGCAGCGAGGGAACGCGACGGAGGCAGTCGCGTGTCGGGGCCGAGTCGCCCTGTCCGTACCGCATCGCGCAACGCATTGGCCAGCCCCATCCTCAGCCCGGGCCCGCGCAGTTCCACGAAAAGATCGATGCCAGGCCCGGAATCGGACGCCGACGTCGAATTGGTCCGCGAACGTTCCATGCAAATGGAGCCTACTCCGGTGCCACTCGATACGTAGCCTGGGCGATAGGGCGAGGAACGAAGTTCACTGAAGGAGTTTGACAAGGGTGAGCCGGTCAGGCTCATCGTCGCGATCACGACGATCAACGCCTGGAACCGATTCGGCGTGTCCACGCGACTCGTCTCCGGTCGCTGACGCCGCCACCACGGGCATTTTCATTTCATCTACAGAAGGACTGAGAACTCATGCGTGTTCTTGTTGCCGGCGCGACCGGCGCGGTCGGCCGACTGCTCGTTCCCATGCTGCTGGACGCAGGGCACCAGGTCACCGGCCTCTCACGCTCGCTTTCGGGCCTAGAGCGCCTACGACTCCTGGGTGCGTCAGCTGTTCAGGCTGACGCGTTCGACGCCGAGGGTCTGCGGCAAACGCTGAGGGACACCGCGCCCGATGCGGTGATCCACCAGCTCACGGCACTGACGGAGGCAGACGGAGAAAAGACCAACCGACTGCGCCAGGAGGGCACACGCAATCTCGTGGACGCGGCCAAGTCCGCCGGCGCGCAGCGGATCATCGCTCAGTCGATCTCGTGGGCCTACATTCCGGGCGAAGACCCTGCCGACGAAACCGTCCCCCTCGACATCGCTGCCCAGCCGCCGCGAGGCGGAATGGTGGAGGGCATCCGGGCACTGGAAGCGACCGCGGCCGAGATGGAGACGGCGGTGGCTCTGCGCTACGGCATCCTGTACGGCCCTGGCACCTGGTATGCGCCAGGCGGCGCTGTGGCCGCAGCGCTGGCCGGCGATCCTGCCGCGCGTCTCCTCGCGTACTTGGAGGCAGACCGTTCTGTGACCTCTTTCGTCCACGTCGCCGATGCCGCGAGGGCTGCGGTCGCGGCCCTGGACTGGCAGGCCGGCCCGGTCAACGTCGTCGACGACGAGCCGGCGCAGGGACGTGAGTGGTTGCCGGTGTTGGCCGCTGCCCTGAAGGTACCCGCGCCGGCAAGCACGTCCGCACGACAGAGCTGGGCACGCGGAGCATCGAACGCACTCGCCTGCTCACGAGGGTGGCGTCCGGAATACGCGTCGTGGCGTTCCGGTTTTGCGGCACAGAGCACCACCTGAGCACCAACAGGAAGGCTGCGTTCTGTCTCTTTGGCCCGCGTCGGGTCAGATGAGGACGGCGGCGAGATGGAGGGCGGCCTGGGCCGTCTCGGAGGTGGCGCGTCACTGGCCTGGCCTGCGGTGATGGTGAAGGCGAGGGGGCGTGCGCGGCTGTCTGAGGCCAGGTGGACCTTGGTACTCAGCAGCCGCGGGAGCGTCCGAGTGCATGATCGGCGGATTCTTCCGGCCGAGCCGCCCTTTGTGTGCTCCGGCGGCATGCTGATGGGCCCGTACGACGGTGGATTCGACCGACCTCCGCCCAACTCTCGGCAAACAATGACCAGTTGACGGGAAAAAAATGATCAACTCCATTGCTATACGCTGTTCCTGCCGGAAGTGCAATGTCGCCACGCCCGGTAGGGTCCTGTCGCCGTCCCTCGGTGCATCGACAAAAGCGCGACGGTGTGGGGGAGTTGAAACTCACCACGGACGTGACGGCCGATGACACCACACGTGCGAACGCAGCCCGAGCCGTCAGGTGATCACGTGAGTGCGTGTACCGGCCTGAACCACGGGCGACACAGCCCCCGCGTACGACAGGCCCGCTCAGGTGCTCGCCGAGGAGGCTCGCCAGGTGCCGTCACGGCGCCCACCGCTCCGGCGGACAAGGTCGGGCTGCGGTCTCGGGCACCAGCGGGCGGACCGAACGAGCACGGCCGGGCCGAACGGCACCGCGGACGCTGCGACTGATCATCGCCGAGGGCGGGATGCCCGAGCACGTCACCGCGACGAGCGCGCGGCCATTCGGCCCGGCTGCACGTGTCAGCTGCCCGGTCACGTCATCTTCCGGCTGGTCATCTGCCTCGGTGCCCGGGACAGCAGAGGCGTGTACCGGGTCGGGCCGGCAGGCTTCCGATCCATGCCCGGACGGTTTCGCGCCGCGCCCCGGCCGGCGACGGCGGCCGCCCCGCGCGGGAGCGGCAGGCCTCGCGGAACGCCGGTGACGCCCGCGTCACGGTCACCCGTCCGGGTGCGTCCGTTGGGCGAAGGCCCGGTCCGGGGGCGGCGCGTGTACCATCCGTCCAACCGCAGCCCGAGCAGTGGGAATTGCGCCATGCACCGACCCGAGAGGCGAGGCGCGGCGCACGGATGCGGCTCCCGCCAGAAGCTCGCGGGAGCCGGGGTCCGTCCCTAGCATGAGGGGACAGGCGCGTGGGTTTCCTGGGCAGCGGCCCGGTGGGTGTCCCGGCCGGGACGGCTCACGGGGCGGATGCCCGCACGCGAACCCCGGCCCGATTACGGCGGGCCGGGGTTCGGTGTCATGCGTCTGCCTGTAGGATCCCGGCCCGATTACGGCGGGCCGGGTTCTACATGCTTCCGCTCATTCGGTGTGCCAGGCGGCGATCAGTGGTCGCCCTTGCCGCCGTGGTCGTAGCCGCCTTCGTCGTGGCCGTGGTGGTGGACGACGCGGAAGCTGGCGATGACGCCGTCCTTGACCTTGACGGAGTGGGACTTGCCGGGCTCGACGCCGTTGCTGGTGCTGTGCGGGCCGACGGTGGCGATGGGGGCGCCGTTGTCGCAGGTGGCGCCGCGGAACACCTCGACGGTCCTGCGGCTGTCGTTGCGGATGTTGAAGGTCTTCGACCCCAGTCCGCTGATGACGGTGACGCAGCCGCTCGGGTGGGCGGAGTAGGACCGCTCGTTGATGTGGATCCAGCCCTCGTCGTGGTGCTTGCGGTGCTTCTTGTGGCCCTTGTCGTGGTCGTCGTGGTCCCTGCCCTCGTTGCCCTTGCTGTTGCCGTTGTCACCGCCCATGGGGGCCTGGACGGCGGCGGGGGCGGCCTGGGGCTGGGAGGCCGGTGCGGCGGTGGCGTAGGTGATGCCGGTCGCGGTCAGCGCCGCGGCGGCCGCGATACCCGCGGTGATCGCGTGAGAGCGAGTCATGATCATGAGCTTGCCTCTCCTGTCTCAGAGTCAGAGAAGGGTGGGTCGGTCGTGGTGCGCCGACCTGTGATCGAACGTACTCACACCCTCCGAACCTGTCATGTCGGATGAATCGGAAGTGTGCTTGTACGGGGCCGATCGAGGGACCGGGTGTGTGCTCCCGCGTAGGGCCGGGTGGCACGTTGCCGCGTCAAAGCTCCCAGGAGTGCGAAGTGTTGACGCGCACTCCGAGAAACATGTGTGCGCACTGACGTGTGTTCACCCGGAACCGGTGCGCGGGCGTCGCCCACTCTCGGTGTGTCGGTGCTTGACATGCCGTCGGGGCGTGCCGCGGGCGGGCTGTCGTCAGAGGGACCAGCTGAGATCCCGTGCCGGAACGGGGCGGTTGTAGGCGGCCGCGGGGTCGCCGGGTGTGAAGGGGCGGAACCGGTGGCTGAAGTCGACGGGAATCTGCAAGGAGAGGAAGTCCTTGCCGTCGCCCGTGCGAGCCTTGAGCAGGATCCGGTGCCTGGCCACCGGAACGGCCCGCGGGATCATCAGGTCCCAGGTCTGCTTCCAGGGGCCGGCGGCAGGCCGGGTGTCACCGCACAGGCTCGCACCCATGCCGGCCAGGAGATCGGGCAGCCGGTAGGTGCGGTCCAGCATCTTGACCGGCCCGATCTTCATGACGACGTTGCAGCTGACCCTTGTCAGGTCCACAGATTCCTTGAGGTAGCCGTCCATCGTGCAGCGCAGCCGCTGGCCGAGGCGCGGCAGTGTCGGGCTCAAGGTGATGTCGAGGATGTCCAGGACGTAGTGGTCGTCGCTGGTGTCCTCCACCAAAGCGGTGCTCATCTCGCTCATCCCATCGTGTCGTGGGCGGGGGAGGGGGTGAGGACTCCGGGTCCTCAGAGCAGAACCCCGGCCCGATTACGGCGGGCCGGGGTTCTGCGTCACTCGTGTCGCGACGGTGGTGATCAGTGGTCGCCCTTGCCGCCGTGGTCGTAGCCGCCTTCGTCGTGGCCGTGGTGGTGGACGACGCGGAAGCTGGCGATGACGCCGTCCTTGACCTTGACGGAGTGGGACTTGCCGGGCTCGACGCCGTTGCTGGTGCTGTGCGGGCCGACGGTGGCGATGGGGGCGCCGTTGTCGCAGGTGGCGCCGCGGAACACCTCGACGGTCCTGCGGCTGTCGTTGCGGATGTTGAAGGTCTTCGACCCCAGTCCGCTGATGACGGTGACGCAGCCGCTCGGGTGGGCGGAGTAGGACCGCTCGTTGATGTGGATCCAGCCCTCGTCGTGGTGCTTGCGGTGCTTCTTGTGGCCCTTGTCGTGGTCGTCGTGATCCTTGCCCTCATGGCCCTTGCCGACACCGCCGTCCAGGGGGGCCTGGACGGGTGCCTGCTGGACGGCTGTCGGGACCGTCCGGGCCTCGGGTGCGGAGGCGGCCGCGGCATACGTGATGCCGGTCGCGGTCAGTGCCGCGGCGGCCGCGATGCCCGCGGTGACTGCGTGGGAACGGGTCATGGTCATGGCACTGTCTCCTGTCTCGCAGGGAGGCCGGCTCGGCAGCCGACGTGAGACTGAACGTACATAGGCGCCCCAAAGCTGTCATTTCGGGATTTTCCGGATGGTGCGAAAGCGCGGCTGATCGGGGTATCCGAAGAGTGTGCAGATGTGCCTGAGGGTGCGTCAGGTCGACATCGGTCGCGTCCGGTTGACGACTGTTGGTCCTTCGAGGTGATCCACTGACACCTGATCACCCGAAAACGCGTCGGACATCGAGCGAACGTCGGTGTGTCGCTACTTGACAAACGTCGTTGCAGGCATCGTGCGAGTGTGGCGTCGCGGTGTGCGTCGGGGTGTGCGTCGGGGTGGTGGCGCGGTGGCTCCGGTCGCACGGGCGAGCCGCTTGCCGGTCGAAGTGCCGGACGTGCGAGGCCGGTTGACACCCCGGGGGTGCTTTCTGTCATCAAAGGTCGTCCGGTCTATTGTTATCTGTTCGGAATATCGAACGATGCTGGCGGTGAATGACATGTTCACGGCGGTGTGTGCGTCACCCGTGGCCCACGCCGGTGACGGCGGCTCCCACGACTGGGACGCCACCGCCTCCTGGGCCGACGACACCAGCTGGGTCGTGGCCTCGCCCTGGTCCTGACCGTCACGCCGCACACGCACTCGGGCCGTGTCACCGGATCCCCGGTGGCACGGCCCGCCGTCCGCCCGGGCCGGCCCGGAGGCACGACGACGTGCGGGCGGGTGCCGGGGCGCGTCTGCGTCACACGCCTGCCCGGCGGCGCCGGCGAACTCGCCGACGTCCAGCAGGGTTTCGTCGACGCACCGCTCGCCCGCATGGGAACCGAGAAACGGAAGCGATCCGTGTACCAGGAGAACCGTGCGCGCTACCGGAAGGGGGCGTGCACCCGCGGACGAAGCTGAACGCACCGGCGAGCCGGCAAGAAGGCAAGAGTCCACGACCGCAAGAACGCATGAGGGTGCTGGGTTGCCTCACGG
This sequence comes from Streptomyces thermoviolaceus, assembly GCF_045209695.1. Lineage (NCBI taxonomy): Bacteria > Bacillati > Actinomycetota > Actinomycetes > Kitasatosporales > Streptomycetaceae > Streptomyces > Streptomyces thermoviolaceus. Next base: position 5,852,367 of record NZ_CP109280.1, read on the forward strand.
TCGTCGCCGCAGAGAATTCTCGGCGCGTGGCCGCTGTGGAACGCGTGGAATGTGTACCGTCTCGTCACCGGCGCACGGGACGGCTCGCGGCGGCGTCCCCTGTGGTGGACACGCCTTGCTCCGTCGCGCTTTTCGTCGGCGTGGCCGCCTGGATCCGGGGCCTGCTCGCCGCCGGCCCGGACGCCCGCACGACCTGCCTCTTCGTCCGGCACGAACGACAGGACGAGGCGTACCGGCGAGCCCACGCCGCCGACCGACGCGCTCTACCCGCTGCAGGACATGTACAACGCACACGCGGACCTCGTCCCCGCCCGGGTCGACCCGACGATCGCGCTCTGCGGAGCCGTCGTGCCGGCTGCCGCCCCGGTCCTGATGTGGTTCGCCTCCTCACACGCCATCAAGGTTCTCCGCCCGTCGGGGAAAGGGGACCGGTCATGACCCCGACCGGCCTGTCACACCACCGCTTCCTCGGTGCCACGACCTCGGCCACCGCCGTCACGCTCGCCGGTGCCGGTGACGGTGACGCGGACACGGCTGTGGCCGGCGCGGGCGGGGTCACCGAGCTTCACGCCCGCAAGATCCAGGGCCGGCGGGCAGGCCCCGGCGCGGGCACGGGCGCCACCGACGCCTTCGCTCCGCGCCGTCGCGCGGCGGCCCGCGCGTTCCAGCGACGCACGGCGGGGCTGAGCCGGGGCCGTGCCGGAGGCGGGCGCCGGCCGGCCCCGTTTCCGGCACGGCCGCACGGCCTGGGCAGAAGCTGCGGTCAGCGGCGCAGCGCCTCGGCCGCGATCGCGGCCACGGCATCGGCCAGCGCCGTCAGCGCGGGCGAGTCGAGCTTCCACTGCTGCCAGTACAGCGCCACGTCCGTCCACTGCCCGGACGCCAGCAGCCGCAGCCGGCCCGCCGCCAGCAGCGGGTCCGCCTGCGCCTCGGGGACCATGCCCCAGCCGAGTCCGGCCACGACCGCGTCGAGGAACCCCTCCGAGGTGGGGATGTGATGCCGGCGTGCGGAGGCGGCTGCCCCGCCGCCCAGCCGGCGCACGAAGCCGTCCTGCAGGTCGTCCTTGCGGTCGAACGCCACCACGGGGGCGTCGGCCAGGCATCGGGGAAAGGGCTCGGCCGACATCTCGGTCGCGAGATCCGGCGCCGCCACCGGCAGGTAGCGCATCCGGCCGAGCGGCCGGACCGTGCAGCCGGGCACGGCATCGGGGGAGGAGGTCACCGCCGCCATCACCAGACCCTCGCGCAGCAGGGCCGCCGTATGGTCCTCGTCCTCCCGGTGCAGCTCGCAGCACAGCCCCGGCACCCGGGTCAGCGCCGGCAGGAACCAGGTGGCCAGCGAGTCCGCGTTCACCGCGACCGACACCCGGGTCGGTTCGCCGGAACCGCTCAGCCCCAGCTCGCTCCACGCGTCCTGCTCCAGCCGGGCGAGCTGGCGGGCGAACCGCACCAGGACCGCACCGGACTCCGTGGGCTGCACCGGCTTGGTGCGTCGCAGCAGTACCCGGCCGGTGCGCTGCTCCAACGCCTTGACCCGCTGGCTGACGGCGGACGGGGTCACATGCAGTGCGGCCGCCGCCGCGTCGAAGGTGCCCTCGTCGACCACGGCGAGCAGGGTCCGCACCTGGTCCACGGGGAGATCGGGAATCATCACGCCGGCTAAGGATACGTAAGAAACTTCAGCTGTACTTGAAATCGGCGGTTGTCTACGGTCGGCACCATGCCCCATGCCCTGACCGCCGCCGCAGCCGGATTCGGAACCGGAATGTCCCTGATCGTCGCCATCGGCGCCCAGAACGCCTTCGTCCTGCGCCAAGGCGTGCGACGGCACGCCGTCCTGGCTGTCGTCGGGATCTGCTCGCTGTCCGACGCCGTGCTGATCGCGCTGGGTGTCGGCGGGGTCGGAGCCGTGGTGGTCGCCTGGCCGGGTGTGTTGCGCGCGGTCGGGTTCGTCGGCGGGCTGTTCCTGCTCTGCTACGGCGTGCTGGCCGCCCGACGGGTGCTCAAGCCCGGCACCGGGCTGCGCAGCGACGGCGAGGCGGCCGGTTCCCGCGGACGGGCGGTGCTCACCTGCCTGGCGATGACCTGGCTCAATCCGCACGTCTACCTGGACACCGTGTTCCTGCTGGGGTCTCTCGCCGCCGGCCACGGCGCGCTGCGCTGGTCGTTCGGGCTCGGCGCGGCGCTCGCCAGTCTGTGCTGGTTCTCGGCGCTCGGCTTCGGCGCACGCCTGCTCGGCCGCTTCCTGGCCCGGCCCACGGCCTGGCGGGTGCTGGACGGCCTGGTCGCCGTGACCATGCTGACCCTCGGGGCGACGCTCCTCGTCGGGGCGTGAGCCCCTGCGCGTCGGCGCCCGGTGCCCTATCATCGACTCATCAAAGTTGAAAGTCGAACATCCTGTGCGGGGAGGACGGCGCCATGAGCAACACCGAAACGCATCCCGCCGAGGTGACGTGCGGCCCGCGACCCGGCACCGCACCCGCCGCGGACGTCGAGGTGCTCACACCACGCACCGTCCCCCTCGGCGGCCCGCGGGCGATGACGGTCCGCCGGACCCTGCCCCAGCGCGCCCGGACCTTCATCGGAGCCTGGTGTTTCGCCGACCACTACGGCCCCGACGACGTCGCCGCCACCGGCGGGATGAACATCGCCCCGCACCCCCACACCGGACTGCAGACCGTCAGCTGGCTGTTCAGCGGGGAGATCGAGCACCGCGACAGCCTGGGCACCCACGCCTTCGTCCGGCCCGGCGAACTCAACCTCATGACGGGCGGCCTGGGCATCTGTCACTCGGAGGTGTCGACGCCCGGCACGAGGACCCTGCACGGCGTGCAGCTGTGGGTGGCGCTCCCGGACGAACACCGCCATGCCGCACGGGACTTCCAGCACTACGTACCCACCCCCGTACCGCTGGACGGCGGCCGGGCCCTGGTCTTCCTGGGCACCCTCGCTGGAGACACCTCCCCGGTGCGCACCTTCACCCCCTTGCTCGGCGCCGAACTGTCCGTGGATCCGGGGGCCACGCTCACCCTCGGCATCGACGCGGACTTCGAGCACGGCCTCCTCGTCGACGCCGGCGACATCCGGCTCGGTGACACCGTGCTGCGACCCGCCGAGCTCGGCTACCTCGCCTGCGGGCGCCACGAGCTCACCCTCACCAACACCGGGCCCGAGCGGGCCCGGGCCATCCTCCTCGGCGGACCTCCGTTCCAGGAGGAGATCGTCATGTGGTGGAACTTCATCGGGCGCACCCACGAGGACATCGTCCGGGCCCGCCAGGACTGGCAGGAGGGCCGGCGGTTCGGCACGGTCACGGGGTACGACGGGGAGCCGCTGCCCGCACCGCAGCTGCCGAACACGCTGCTGAAGCCACGAGGCAACAAGCGCTGACGTGCACGCCCGCCGCGCTCACCCGGGAGCGCGGCGCGTGGCCGCACGCATGCGCGCGCTGCTCGGCGCCGTCGACCGGCAGCCCGCCTGGAAGCCAGGCCCCCTCCAGGCTGCGCGACGCCTGCCCTGGGTGCACGGCACCGCGCTCGCGGCGCTGGACGGCCTGCGGACGGCGGGACGCACCGGGCCGGGGCCCGCCGCACCGGCGGCTCAGCCCGGGCCGACCCGATGGACCGCCAGGGTGTCCGCCCGGTGCATCCGCGCGTCGGACGGTGCGCACACCAGACGCCCCGCGGTGCAGGCGGGACCGTCCAGCGGATGCTCGTCACGCAGCAGCGCCGGGACGAACTGCCGCATCCGCTCGGCACACCTGCGGTAGAACCGCAACTGGGTGCGCCGACCGAACAGCCGCCACCCGAGCGAGGTGACCGGACCCAGAGTCGGAGCCCCCTGCGAATAGCACGACACCACGAACAGCACCTCGCCGGTGTGCTGTCGCTTCACCACCTCGTACGTGACCTTGCCGCGTTCCAGATGGCCCTCCAGCGTCTCGTAGGCCCATCCCCAGACGCGGTCCGTCCCATCGCGCAGCTCGTTCACCACCTCGGTGACCCGCACCCCGCAGTAGAAGTGGATGCCGTGGAAACGCGCCTCCAGCAGCATGTCGCGGCCGAGCAGCGGCGCGGACGGGTCGTAGAGCGCCCGTACGATCTCCGGCGGCGAGAACTCGTAGTCGTGGACCAGGCGGCAGGCATGCTCCCAGCTGCCGCGCGGCTCCGGCTGGCCCGGCCGCTCCGGGGGCAGCTCGATGCGGTAATGGTCGATGTTCCACTGGGGGCGGCGCACCTCGTCGAACGAGTAGTTGACCTGCGCGTCCGCGAGCTCACGCCACACCCGTGTGGCGTCGACCCGGCCGAAGACCCAGTCAACCAAGGCGATCACACGCACTTTCGAGCGAGTCGCCGATCAGCCACATCGTCGGCGGCCACAGACCCACGAACAGCGCACGCCGCTCGGCGTTGCCCCGTTGCTCCTGATCGACGGTCTTCGCACGCACCCAGAAGGAGATGCACAGACCGATGGTCGCGAGCGAGGCGAGATGCATGTGCACACTTCGCACGCCCGCGCGGTACAGAAGCTGGACCACCATGAGGGCCTCCGGATCGCAACGACAGGGGGCACCGTCACACGTTGGGTACCCACCGAACCGGGTACCCACGGATGGGACACCGAGCGCGGTGCTCTGCCGGTCGCCCAAGCGGTTCGGGAGGCTTCGATGACGCGAGCGCAATGTCCTCGCACCGTCACCGTCCTGGCGCGGTTGCTGATGGGCACCGTGCTGGTCACGTGGCGCTACCTGTGGGAGACCACGCCGTACCACCGCGGCGGCGAGTGCCGGGGCGACGAGACGGACCTGCCCCCGCCGCTGCCGTCCGAAGCCGTCGACGACCGGGTGCAGCTGGCACAGGACGGCTTCGGCCCGCTCTACCACCGCCTCTTCCGCGTCCGCATCGCCGGCGCCGACACCGACCCGGCCCGGCTCATCACCTGGATGTGCCGCGACTTCAAACACTTCGTGCCGTCCGAAGTGGTCGACATCCACACCGGCGACCTGCGCGACCACGGCCTCGACGTCGCCGACGAACTTCTGGTGGAGATGCCCGGGCCCTGGAACGGCCCCGTCAAGGTCGTCCGACGCGAACCCGACCGGCTCCAGCTGGTGACCCTGCGCGGCCACATGGAGGCCGGACAGATCCAGTTCCGCGCTCGTGAGGAGGACGGCCTGCTCGTGTTCGAGATCGAGCTGTGGGCCTGCCCCGGCAACCGCCTCGTGCACTTCCTGTACGCGCACCTGCGCGTGGCCAAGGAGATCCAGCTGAACATGTGGGTGCGGTTCTGCCTCGCCGCCGCCAAGGCGTCCGGCGGCCGGCCGGTCGGCGGCGTGCACATCTGCACCCGCCGACTGCCCCCGCCCGGCAGCACACCGGTACGCCCGCTGCCGGCCGCCGCACCCCGGGCCGCGGACACGGTCGGCGGGGCGGCCCGGCCTGGGGCGGACGGCGACACCGGCACAGGCCGGCATCGCGCCCGGCTGCGACGGGGGAACGGGCGGTGAAGGGCAACCCGCTGCGGGGCCGGACCGTCGTGATCACCGGAGCCGCGCGAGGGCTGGGAGCGGCACTGGCCCACGAGCTGGCCCGGCGCGGCACCCGCCTGGCCCTGCTCGGCCACGAACGGCCCGAGCTGCACGACGTGGCGGCATCCGTGCTCGCCGAGGCACTGGCGATCGGCGTCGACGTGACCGACCGGCCCGGGCTGGAGAACGCCGCACAACAGATCCGCGAACGGCTCGGCCGCCCCTCGGCGGTCGTGGCGAACGCCGGCATCGCCGAGGCCGGCCCGTTCGCCACCTCGGACCCCGCATCCTGGGAACGGATCGTCGAGGTGAACCTGTGCGGCAGCGCGCGCACGGCCCGCGTGTTCCTGCCCGACCTGCGGGCCACGGGCGGCTACTTCCTGCAGGTCGCCTCGCTCGCCTCCCTCGGCGCCACACCGATGCTCAGCGCCTACTGCGCCGCCAAGGCAGGCGTCGAGGCGTTCGCCCACGCCCTGCAGGCCGAGGTGGCACACGAGGGGATCGCCGTGGGCGTCGCCTACCCCTCCTGGGCGGACACCGCCATGATCCAGGAAGGCGAGACCTTCGCGGCCCTGCATCAGCTGCGCACCCACATGCCTCCCGGCGCCCGCACCATCCATTCGGCCGACGCCGTCGCCGCCCGCCTGGCACGCGCCGTCGAACGCCGCAGCACCGCCGTCTACATCCCCGCCTGGCTGCGCCTGGTCCAGCCCGTGCGCGGGGCCCTGCCGCCCCTGATCACCCGGTTCGCCCGCCGGCAACTGCCCCGGTGGGACGAGGGCCGGCCGCTGCACCCCACGGGCAGGCTGGGCGCCGGCGGGCGCGCCGACCGCGCCGCGACCGCACCCGACGGTCCCTGACCGCACCGGCCACCCGGCAGCCCGACTCCCGCAGCAGGCGGGACACCGGCGTCCTCGCGCCGTGCGACGGAGCGCGCCGACGCCACCTGCTGATCCACCGCCGGACGCCGGGCAGCCCGTAGCATGCCGTTTCGGGTGGATTTCTCCGGACGGTGGATGGTCGTACATGGGCAAGACCGGGCAGGGACTGGCCACGCTCGCGCATCACCTGGCGGCCACCGGCGAACCGCACCAGCTCCTGCCGGCCCGTCAGCAGATGGCCTTCACCCTCGGATTCCACATCGTCCTGGTGCCGTTCGGGGTGGCGCTCACCACCCTGATGCTCATCGCCAACTACCGCGGCCTGCGCAGAGGCGACGACGACGCGCTGCTGCTCGCACAGCGCTGGTCCAAGGTGGCGGCGGTCCTGTTCGCGGTGGGAGCGATCTCCGGCACCGTCCTGTCCTTCGAACTCGGCATCCTCTGGCCCGGCCTGATGGGCCGTTACGGCGCCGCCTTCGGATTCCCGTTCGCCATCGAGGGGCTGTTCTTCTTCCTCGAAGCGATCTTCGTGTCCCTCTACATCTACGGCTGGAACCGCATGTCCCCGTGGGCACACTTCCTCACCGGGGTGCCCGTCCCGCTGGCCAGCCTCGGCGGGACCGCGGCCGTGATCGCGGCCAACAGCTGGATGAACCGACCCGAAGGCGTCACCGTGCGGGACGGACAGGTCGTCGCGGTCCGCCCCGTCGACGTGTTCTTCAACGGAGCCTTCTGGTACGAGATGCTCCACATGTTCCTGGCCGCCTACATCGTCGCGGGATTCGCCGTGGCCGGCGTGTACGCGGTGGGTCTGCTGCGCGGACGCGACACGCGCTACCACCGCCTCGGGTTCCACATCGGCTTCGTCTGCGCGGCCGTCCTCGTCCCCGCCCAGTTCATCGTGGGCGACACCATCGCCCGCTACGTCTTCCAGGCCGAGCCGGCGAAGTTCGCGGCCATCGAACTGCTGCCGACCACGGGACGCCACGTCCCCGAGACCCTCGGCGGCATCCTGCTGGACGGCCGGGTGCGCTACGGGCTGCGCATCCCCGAGGTGGCGTCCGTGCTGGCGGGATTCCGGCCGTCCACCGAGATCAAAGGACTGGAGGCCGTCCCGCCGCAGGCCAGGCCCTCCGACGCGGCCGTCAGCACCGTCCACCTGGCCTTCGACATCATGGTGGGCCTGTCGTGCGTCCTGCTCGCGCTCGGCATGTGGTTCGCCTGGCTGCGATGGCGGCGCCGCCCGCTCGCCCGGCAGCGGTGGTTCCTGCGCTGCTGCGCGCTCAGCGGTCCGGCGGCCCTCGCCTGCCTGTGGTCGGGCTGGGTCGTCACCGAGGTCGGACGCCAGCCGTGGACCGTCGTGGGCCTGCTGTTCACCAAGGACGCCGTGACCCGGCAGGGCGACATCTGGCCGTTCTTCGGCGCCGTCGTGGTCATCTATGCGGCCGTCGGAACGGGCGCGCTGGTCGTGCTGCACGCCATGAAACGCCGCTGGCAGGCCGAGGGAGACACCGCCGTCGACGTCCCCTACGGGCCGGGAACCCACGCCGGGCACGCCGAGCGCGGCCGGGGAACGGAGAGCTGATGGCAGCCGTCGTCGCGGTCTTCCTGTTCATCGGCGTCATCGCCTACTGCCTGCTCGGCGGCGCCGACTTCGGGGCGGGCTTCTGGGACCTGACCGCCGGAGGCGCGGCCCGCGGACGGCGCCGACGGCACCTCGTCGACACCTCGCTCGGCCCGGTGTGGGAGGCCAACCACACCTGGCTCATCTACTGCCTGGTGATCCTCTGGTCGGGCTTTCCCCGCGCCTTCGCCGCCATCACCACCACCCTGTACCTGCCACTGGGCCTGGCCGCCCTCGGCATCGTGCTGCGCGGTGCCGGCTTCGCCTTCCGCAAGGCCGCCTTCCGCACCCCCGAGCAACGTGTCTACGGACTCGCCTTCGCCCTGTCGTCCGTGCTGACCCCCTTCTGCTTCGGCGCCATTGCGGGCGGCATCGCATCCGGCCGGGTGCCCACCGGCGGCGCCGGCGACCCGGTCACCGCCTGGCTCAACCCCACCTCCGCGCTGGGCGGCGTCCTCGCCGTCGCCGTGTGCGCCTACCTGGCGGCGGCCTACCTCCGCGTCGAGGCCCACCGCCGGCGCGCCCCCGACCTGGAACGCCACTTCCGGACCATGGCCCTGCTCGCCGGACTCGGCACCGGTGCGATCAGCATCGCCGGCATCTTCGTCCTGCGGTACGACGCACCCCACCTGTGGCACCAGCTCAGCCACCGCGCGGTGCCGCTGGTCGTCGTCGCCGCGCTGTGCGGGGCGGCGAGTGTGGCACTCGCGGCGACCGGACGGATCACCGGCCTGCGTCTCCTCGCCGGTGCCGCGGTCGCGGTGATCGTGCTGGGCTGGGGCGTCGCCCAGTACCCCTACCTGCTCGGCACCCATCTGACCGTGGACGAGGCGGCCGCCCCGGCACCCACACTGAAAGTGCTGGTCGGGGTCGCCGTCACGGCCGGTGTGCTCATCCTCCCCTCCCTGGTGCTGCTGTTCCGCCTGGCGGGGCGGGGGCGCCTGGGGATGTCGTACGACGACGTCTCCCACTAGGGCGCGCGCCACGGCGGTCGCGTGGCGTCGGCTCGTCCGCGTCCGTCCGCGTCCGGCGGTCGTGACCGGTGTCCTCCCGGGTACCCGGCCGGAACAGCCGACGCGACACACGAGGAGAACCCATGAGCACGGTCAAGGAATCGGTGGAGGTCGAGGTCCCGGTCCACACCGCGTACAACCAGTGGACACAGTTCGAGGACTTCCCGAACTTCATGGAGGGCGTCGAACGGATCACCCAGCTGGACGACCGTCACAACCACTGGACCACGAAGATCGGCGGGGTCAGGCGCGAGTTCGACACCGAGATCGTCGACCAGTTGCCGGACGAGCGCATCACCTGGCGCACGACGAGCGGTGACGTCGGGCAGAGGGGAACGGTCCGCTTCGAGCCCGTGGACGACACCCACACCCGCGTGGAACTGGTGATGGACGTCGAACCCGGCGGAACGGTCGAGAAGGTCGCCGATGTGCTCGGCACGATCGACCGGCGCGTCAAGGGCGACATGAAACGCTTTAAGCAGTACGTCGAGCAGCACGGTGCCTCCGGCTCCTGGCGCGGTCGCATCCGGCCCGGCGACAGCGGCACCACCGGCTAGGGACGACGAGGACACACAGGCGAGGACATACACGCCTCGAGTCGGCCACACCGTCCGGGCGCACTCCCTCGGCCACACATCACCGGTGCGCCGGGGGAGCCTCACTCCCGGCGGTGGGGCCAGTCGGCCAGCCCGCTGCCCACGGGCACGCGGCGCGTCGCCGCGTCCACCGAGTCGTAGAAGGCGTACACCGAGTACAGACCGCCGACCTTGAACACCTTGCGCACGTGATCATTGGAGCAGGCCAGCAGCAGCGATCCCGCATGCGCACGGATCCGTTTGGTGATCGCCACGATCATGCCCAGCCCCATGGAGTCCACGAACGTCACCGGGCTGAGGTCCAGGACGAAGTGTCGGCGGCCGCCCTCGAGCAGCCGCACCACGGCCTCCCGGACCACCGGTGCGGAGCTGATGTCGAGGTCGACGGTGACACGGACGACGGTCCAGCCGTTGCTCTCGTCGTGCACGACCACGTCGTGGCCTTCCGGGGTGGGCTCGCTGAGGTGCACGTTCCGCCTTCCCGCTGCCCTGTCCTCTGCGCACGCGGTGCGTGGTGAGGGCTCGAGGCTGAATAGTCCGGACAGTGAGCGACAGGGCCTGGTGACCTCGTGCGACGACGCGGCGGACGGTGCACGGGCCTCGCGTCGGGGCGGGTGACCGGCATGTGCGCAGCGCGTGTACGGGCTCATTGCGCCCATGTGTCCAGCGTGCGCCGGGCGCCCGGCCACGGCAAGCGGCAGCGATCGCTGCGGCCCGCGCACAGCGCCCCCACGTCGACCGTGCAGCCGTGTGCTGCCGAATCGGTGTCATGCCTCCCACTGCGCCAGCAGAGCGTCCGCCGTGTCCGTCTCCGGTCCCTCGGCCGGCTGGTCGAGGGGCTGCTCGGCCCAGATGACCTTGCCGCGGGAGGTGTAGCGGGTGCCCCAGCGCCGTGCGAACCGGGCGACCAGGAACAAGCCGCGGCCGCCCTCGTCGGTCAGACGGGCCCGGCGCAGGTGCGGGGAGGTGCTGGAGCCGTCGGCGACCTCGCAGATCAGGCTGCTGTCGAGCAGCAGGCGCAGGCGTACGGGCTGGCTGCCGTGCCGGAGGGCGTTGGTGACGAGCTCGCTGACCATCAGTTCCGTGCTGAAGGACAGCAGGGGCAGGCCCCAGCTGTCCAGTCGGCGTGAGACCTCGTAGCGCAGTCGCGAGACGGCCGCGGGATCGGAGGGCACGTCCCATTCGGCGACCTGCCCGGGATCCGTGATCCGGGTGCGGGCCACGAGCAGGACGACGTCGTCGGCCGGACGGTCGGGCAGCAGGTCCTCGATGACCGTTCGGCACGTCTCGTCCGGGTCCGGGCCCGTCCGGGCCAGAGCCCGGCGCAGCAGCGACAGACCGGTGTCCGGGTCGTGCCGGTGCTCCTCGATCAGGCCGTCCGTGAACAGGGCCAGCCGGCTGCCTTCGGGCAGCCGTATCGTCGCGGTCTCGAACGGTGCGCCCCCGCCCAGACCCAGCGGAGGGGAGAGCGGCACGTCGGGAAAGGTGACGGCGCCGTCCGGGGTCACCACCGCCGGGCCCGGGTGACCGGCGCGGGCCATGGTGCACACCCCGGACACCGGGTCGTAGACGGCGTACAGGCAGGTGGCGCCGGTGATGTCGGCCTCCGCCTCCTCCGCCTCGTCCGCCCGCTCCTCGGTGTCGGTGCGGGCCACCAGCTCGTCCAGATGGGCGAGCAGCTCGTCGGGGGCGAGATCCAGGGCGGAGAAGTTGTGCACGGCGGTGCGCAGCCGGCCCATCGTGGCCGAGGCGTGCAGTCCGCGGCCGACCACGTCGCCGACCACCAGAGCGACACGTGTGCCGGGCAGCGGGATGACGTCGAACCAGTCGCCGCACACGCCGGCGTGCGAGGGCAGATAGCGGTGGGCGACGTCCAGGGCGGACTGCTCCGGGACGGCGCGCGGCAGCAGACTGCGCTGCAAAGTGACGGCCATGGTGTGCTCGCGGGTGTAGCGGCGGGCGTTGTCGATCGCCACCGCCGCCCGGGCGGCGAGTTCCTCGGCGAACGACAGATCGTCCTTCTGGAACGGCTCCGTGCCGCGGTACCGCCAGAAGTCGGCCAGGCCGAGCACGACACCCCGGGCCCGCAGCGGCACGGTGATCAGCGAGCCTATGCCGTGGTCCAGGATGCCCTGGGCCCGTTCCGGGCTGCGGGCGCGCCAGTCGTGCTCGGACGTCAGATCGGACACCAGGACCGCGTTGCCGTGCGCCAGGTTCACCGTCATGGGCGTGTCGGGCCCGAGGCGGAGCCGCTCACCGACCGGGTACAGCGGCCAGCTGCTGTCGGTGCCGCTGACCGCGGTGCGGCGCATCACGGTGCGCGCGTCGGGCGGCTCCTCGCCCTTGAAGACCGGCTCCAGCAGCATGACGGCGGCGATGTCCGCGAAACGGGGCACCGCCACGTCGGTGAGATCCTGCGCCGTGCGGGTCACATCCAGCGTGGTGCCGATACGGGTACCGGCCTCGTACAGCAGTGTCAGCCGGTCCAGAGCGGCCTCGGCCCTGCCCGCCAGCGCCCGCAGCTCGGTGGTGTCCCGCAGGGTCACCGCGCTGCCGGCGGGTCCGCCCCGGGCGTCGGTCGGTCGCACGTTCACGGCCAGCAGCCGGTCGCCGACCAGATACACCTGGTCGGTCACCGTCCGGCAGGAGGTCAGCAGCCCCGTGATCCGCGGGTCCAGACCCAGGTCCGCCACCGGGCGGCCCTGGGCGTCCGCGGGCAGTTCCAGCAGCCGCCGCGCCTCGTCGTTGGCCAGCAGCAGCCGGCCGTCCTCCCCGACGATCACCACGCCCTCCCGCACCGAGTGCAGCACCGCGTCATGGTGGTCGTACATCCGGGTGATCTCGGCCGGTCCCAGCCCCCGGGTCTGGCGCCACAGACGCCGGCTGAGCAGCGCGGCGGTGCCCGTGGTGACGGCCACCGCGGCGGCCGTGGCACCCAGCACGGCCGGCAACTGCTCGGTGACCCGCTCGCCGACGTGTTCCAGGGTGACGCCGGCGCCGACCGCGCCGACCACCCTGCCGTCGGCGTCCCGCACCGGGACGTACGCCCGGATCTGCGGTCCCAGCCCGCCGGTCGCCTCCTCCATCACCGTCCGCCCGGCCAGCAGGGGCCGGAAGTCGGTGTTGGACCGGTATCCGGGACGGTTCACGGGGGACGCCAGGGCCTCGTAGACGCCGTCGCGGTTCAGCACGCCCACGAAGTCCACGTGCGCCTGCTTCTGGGCCTCGACGACGCGCGGCTGCAACGTCGCGGTGGGATCGCCGGAGGTCAGGGCCGCGGCGAGGCCGGGAGAGCTGGCGAAACCCTGGGCGACGGCGACCGAGCGGTGGCCGGCGTCCCGGGCGCTGTCCCGTTGGGTGGTCATCACCAGCAGGGCGACGGCGCCGACGGCGAGCAGCAGCGCGATCACCACCTGCAGCAGGAACATCTGTCCGACGACACTGCGTGCGCTCAGCAGCGAGGGACGCCTGCCCCGCCCGCCGGGTGCGGCGGTGCCGCCGCCGGTGGGCCGGACGCTCCGGGAAGAGCGCGGACGGATACGCGATCCGGACATATCTCAATCCTGCGCTCGAAAGGCGCCCGACTCGTACCGCAGGAGGTCACGGGCCCGCACCCCAGGAGGTCACGCACCCGTGTCCCGGACGGGCCCGCACCGCCCAAGGGCACACACCCGCACCGCGAAAGGTCACCCGAGCGCCGCACCGCACACGGGGGACGCCCGTGTGCGGTGCGGAGGCCGCCGGGAGAAGGTGCCGCTCCCGGCGGGTGTGCCGGTCGTGGACGGTCAGCCGGTGATCTCGCAGATGGGGGCGCCGGAGGTGATGGAGGCGCCGACCTGGGCGGTCAGGCCTTTGATGGTGCCGGCTTTGTGGGCGTTGATGGGTTGTTCCATCTTCATGGCCTCGAGGACGACGACGAGGTCGCCGGCCTGGACCTGCTGGCCGTCCTCGACGGCGACCTTGACGATGGTGCCCTGCATGGGGGAGGCGAGGGTGTCGCCGGTGGCGACGGGGCCGGTCTTGCGGGCGGCGCGGCGTTTGGGCTTGGCGCCGGCGGCGAGGCCGGTGCGGGCCAGGGACATGCCCAGGGAGGCGGGCAGGGAGACCTCCAGGCGCTTGCCGCCGACCTCGACGACGACGGTCTCGCGGCCGGTGTCGTCGTCGGTGTCGGTGTCGGCGGGGGTGGTGAAGGCCGGGATGTCGTTGGTGAACTCGGTCTCGATCCAGCGGGTGTGGACCGTGAAGGGGCCTTCCTGGCCGTGGATCTCGGGGGCGAAGGCGGGGTCGGTGACGATCTTGCGGTGGAAGGGCAGGGCGGTGGCCATGCCCTCGATCTGGAACTCGTTCAGGGCGCGGGCGGCGCGCTGGAGGGCTTCGGTGCGGGTGCGGCCGGTGATGATGAGCTTGGCGAGGAGGGAGTCCCAGGCGGGGCCGATGACGCTGCCGGTCTCGACGCCGGTGTCCAGGCGGACGCCGGGGCCGGTGGGCGGGGCGAAGCGGGTGACGGTGCCGGGGGCGGGCAGGAAGTTGCGGCCGGGGTCCTCGCCGTTGATGCGGAACTCGATCGAGTGGCCGCGCAGCGGGGGGTCGTCGTAGCCGAGTTCCTCGCCGTCGGCGATGCGGAACATCTCGCGGACGAGGTCGATGCCGGCGACTTCCTCGGTGACGGGGTGTTCGACCTGCAGGCGGGTGTTGACCTCGAGGAAGGAGATGGTGCCGTCCTGGCCGATGAGGAATTCGCAGGTGCCGGCGCCTTCGTAGCCGGCTTCCTTGAGGATGGCCTTGGAGGCGCGGTACAGCTCGGCGGTCTGCTCGTCGGTCAGGAAGGGGGCGGGGGCTTCTTCGACGAGTTTCTGGTGGCGGCGCTGCAGGGAGCAGTCGCGGGTGGAGACCACGACGACGTTGCCGTGCTTGTCGGCCAGGCACTGGGTCTCGACGTGGCGGGGGCGGTCGAGGTAGCGCTCGACGAAGCATTCCCCGCGGCCGAAGGCGGCCACGGCCTCGCGGACGGCGGAGTCGTACAGCTCGGGGATCTCCTCCAGGGTGCGGGCGACCTTCAGGCCGCGGCCGCCGCCGCCGAAGGCGGCCTTGATCGCGATCGGCAGGCCGTACTCGCGGGCGAAGGCGACGACCTCGTCCGCGCCGGAGACCGGGTCCGGGGTGCCCGCGGCCAGGGGAGCGCCGGCGCGCTGGGCGATACGGCGGGCGGCGACCTTGTCGCCCAGGTCGCGGATGGCCTGCGGGGGCGGGCCGATCCAGATCAGGCCCGCGTCCAGGACGGCCTGCGCGAAGTCGGCGTTCTCGGAGAGGAAGCCGTAGCCGGGGTGGATCGCGTCGGCGCCGGACTCCTTCGCGGCCTTCAGCACCTTCTCGACGTCGAGGTAGCTCGTGGCCGGGGTGTCACCGCCCAGGGCGTAGGCCTCATCCGCGGCACGGACGTGCAGCGCGTCCCGGTCCGGATCGGCGTACACGGCCACACTCGCGATCCCGGCGTCCCGGCACGCCCGGGCCACGCGGACAGCGATTTCGCCACGATTGGCGATCAGCACCTTGGTCAGCATGCCGCCTCCAGGGTCGCCGGGCTGGCGGTCTCCCGGATCCCTCGGCTGTCCGCGTGCGCACCGTGGGGTGCCGGCGCGGAGGCGGCGCGGCGCGTCGCCTCGTGGACGGTGTTCATGGTCTCTCCGATCGGGTGTGTCAGCGGGGAAGGGCGGAGGCGCGCCAGCCGGCGGGGCCGAAACCGGACGGTGCGCCCAGCAGGCGCCACCGCGCGTTCCAGGCACCGGCGAACGACGGACGGGCGGGCCCGGGGCGCTCCTGCGCCTGGGCGAGGCCGAGCACCGCCAGGGCGGCGGCGAGCTCCTCGGGGGTCGGGTTGCCTCGGACGACCTTGATCACAGCGTTCCTCACAGGGGGATGTTGCCGTGCTTCTTGGGGGGAAGGGTTTCCCGTTTGGTGCGCAGGTGACGCAGGCCGCGGACGATGTGGGAACGCGTCTCGGAGGGGGCGATGACGGCGTCGATGTAACCGCGTTCGGCGGCGATGTAGGGGTTGAGGAGGGTGTCCTCGTACTCGCGGACGAGCCGGGCGCGTACCGCCTCGACGTCCTCGCCGTTCGCCTCGGCCTCGGCCAGGGTGCGCCGGTGCAGGATGTTCACCGCGCCCTGGGCGCCCATGACCGCGATCTGCGCGGTCGGCCAGGCCAGGTTCACATCCGCGCCCAGGTGCTTGGAGCCCATCACGTCGTAGGCGCCGCCGAACGCCTTGCGGGTGATCACCGTGATCAGCGGCACGGTGGCCTCGGCGTAGGCGTAGATCAGTTTCGCGCCGCGGCGGATGATGCCGTCGTGTTCCTGCCCGACCCCGGGCAGGAACCCGGGGACGTCGACGAAGGTGAGCACCGGCAGGTTGAACGCGTCGCAGGTCCGCACGAACCGTGCCGCCTTCTCCGAGGCGTCGATGTCCAGGCAGCCGGCGAACTGCAGCGGCTGGTTGGCCACGATCCCCACCGGGTGGCCCTCCACCCGCCCGAACCCGGTGAGGATGTTCGGCGCGAACAGCGGCTGGGTCTCGAAGAACTCGCCGTCGTCCAGGACGTGCTCGACGACGGTGTGCATGTCGTAGGGCTGGTTCGCGCTGTCCGGGACCAGCGTGTCCAGCTCCAGGTCCTCCGCGGTGACCGTCAGGTCGGCCGGCTCGGGGTAGGCGGGCGGCTCGGACAGGTTGTTCGACGGCAGGTAGGACAGCAGCTGCTTGACGTACTCGACGGCGTCCTTCTCGTCCGCGGCCATGTGGTGGGCCACGCCGGAGGCGGTGTTGTGGGTGCGGGCCCCGCCCAGCTCCTCGAACCCGACGTCCTCCCCGGTGACGGTCTTGATCACGTCCGGGCCGGTGATGAACATGTGACTGGTCTGGTCGACCATGATCGTGAAGTCGGTGATCGCGGGTGAGTACACCGCGCCGCCCGCGCACGGGCCGACCACCAGGGAGATCTGCGGGATGACGCCGGAGGCGTGGGTGTTGCGGCGGAAGATCTCGCCGTAGGCGCCGAGCGAGGCGACGCCTTCCTGGATGCGGGCGCCGCCGGAGTCGTTGATGCCGATGACCGGGCAGCCGGTCTTCAGCGCGAAGTCCATCACCTTGGCGATCTTCTGCCCGTACACCTCGCCGAGGGCGCCGCCGAAGACGGTGAAGTCCTGGGAGAACACCGCGACCGGGCGGCCGTCGACGGTGCCGTAGCCGGTGACCACGCCGTCGCCGTAGGGCCGGTTGTGCTCCAGCCCGAAATGAGTGGAGCGGTGCCGGGCGAACTCGTCCAGCTCCACGAACGAGCCCTCGTCCAGCAGCAGCGCGATCCGCTCCCGCGCGGTCAGCTTCCCCTTCGCGTGCTGCTTCTCCACCGCACGCTCGGAACCGGCATGGGTCGCCTCCTGGATCCGCCGCTCCAGATCCGCGAGCTTGCCCGCGGTCGTACGGACGTCGATGTCGTCGTTCACTGCTCGCTCCACCCGCGGGTCGACGGTCGGACCAGGGTGCGGTGCCGCCCCGCCCGCGCGGCGCGGTCGGCGCGTACGCCCCGGGACGCACGGCACCGCTGGTACTAGATATCGGTGCAACGGTACTCAGTACCAGCAGGCTGGGCAAGTGGTCTCCGGGCACCGTGACAAGGAAAGATGAGGCCCCATGAGCAAGCCACCGGCACGGATCAGGCTCGCGGACGCGGCCTTCGCCCTCTTCGACGAGCGCGGGTACGAGCAGACGACCATCGACGACATCGCCGAACGGGCCGGCGTGGGGCGCACGACCTTCTTCCGGCACTTCCGGTCCAAGGAAGCGGTCATCTTCCCCGACCACGACCGGCTGCTCGAACTGATCCGGGACCGGCTGGCCACCTCCAGCCATCGCACCGCCCTGGTCGCCGTCTCCGACGCGGTCCGGCTGGTGCTGATGCACTACATCGAGGAGGGCGACCTCGCCCGCCGGCGGTACGCGCTCACCAGCAGGGTGTCCGCCCTGCGGGACCGGGAGATCGCCAGCGTGGCCCGGTACCAGCGGCTGTTCCGCGAGTTCATCGCGGAGTGGATGGGCGACCCCACCGAGGCGGCGTCGCTGCGGGCCGAGATCATGGCGGCTGCCGTGGTCGCCGCCCACAACCATGTGCTGCGCCGCTGGCTGCGCGGCGAGTCCGCGGACCCGGTGGCCGAAGTGGACGAGGCCATGTCCGAGGTGCTGTCGCTGTTCCCCGCACCCGCCGGGGAGGACACCGGCCGGGGCGGCACCACCGTCGTCGCCTTCCGCACCGGCCAGGACCTCGACACGCTGCTGCCCGCGCTGCGACGGCTCGTCGAGGGCGGCGCCGAGGCGTCCGCGGGAACGGCAGGGCGGCGGCCCGGCGCGTCCTGACCGGCCTGCCCGGCGCGGAACGGGCAGGCCCGCACCCGGCCGGCCGTACCGGTCAGTCGACCGGCCAGGTGTGGACCGGCGCGTTGAGATGCATGTACTCCACGTACAGCTCCGTCGTGCGCCGCAGGACCTCGTGGCGGCTCGCCCGGGTGGCCGAGTCGAGGTGGTGGAACATCTCCTTCTGCCACACCGCCCCGTTCCGGCCGGTGACGCACCGCTGCTCGATGACGCCGAGCAGCGGCTCGCGCCACGCCGCGTCCATGCCCGAGCGTTCCAGGCCCCGGTGCGCCAGCGGCAGCAGACGGCGCAGGACCAGTTCCTGCACCGGCACCTCGCCCACCCCGGGCCAGTACAGCTGCGCGTCGATGCCGTGCCGGGCCGCCGTGTGCAGATTGTCCTCGGCGGCTTGGAAGGACATCCGCGACCACACCGGCCGCTCCTCCTCCACCAGGGCGCGGGTCAGGCCGTAGTAGAACGCGCCGTTGGCGAGGGTGTCGGCGACGGTGGGACCGGCGGGCAGGACCCGGTTCTCCACCCGCAGGTGAGGCTTGTCCTGGGCGACCGCGTACACCGGCCGGTTCCAGCGGTAGATGGTGCCGTTGTGCAGGGTCAGCTCGCCCAGCTGGGGGATGTCACCGCTGTCCAGCGTCTTCTCGGGGTCCTCGTCGTCGCACAGCGGCAGCAGCGCCGGGAAGTAGCGCAGGTTCTCCTCGAACAGGTCGAAGACGCTGTTGATCCACCGCTCGCCGAACCACACCCGGGGCCGCACCCCCTGCACCTTGATCTCCTGCGGCCGGGTGTCGGTGGCCTGCTCGAACAGCGGGATGCGGGTCTCGTCCCACAGCTCCTTGCCGAACAGGAACGGCGAGTTGGCCGCCAGCGCCACCTGCACCCCGGCGATCGCCTGCGCCGCGTTCCAGTAGGCGGCGAACTCCTCCGGGGAGACCTGCAGATGGAACTGGGTGCTGGTGCACGCGGCCTCCGGCGTGATGGTGTCCGCCCAGATGCGCAGCCGGTCGGTGCCGTCGATGTCGATGCGCAGGTCCTCCCCGCGGGCGGCGAACACCTGGTCGTTGAGCAGGTGATAGCGCGGATTCTCCGACAGCGCCCCCTCGCCGACGTCCTCCTGGCGCAGGGTCGGCAGGATACCGATCATGATCAGGTGGGCGCCGGTCGCGGCCGCACGGTCCTCCGCGTGGTTGAGCGCGGCACGGATCTCGGCCTCCCAGGCGTCGGGGCCGCCGGCCGTCAGACGGCGGGGCGGGATGTTGATCTCCAGATTGAACCGCCCCAGCTCCGTGGACCAGGCGGGATCCGCGATCGCCTCCAGCACGTCGAGATTGCGCATCGCCGGTTCCGCCCGGTCGTCGGCGAGGTTGAGTTCGATCTCCAGTCCCACCTGGGGGCGCTCGGACTCGAAGCGGGACGTGCGCAGCATCTGCGCGAAGGCGTCGAGGCATTTCTGCATCTTGATCCGGTACCGGCGGCGGTCCTCGCGGGTGAAGACCAGCGCCGGGACGTCGCGTCCCATCGGCCCTCCCGGTCACCGTCCTTCGGCACCTGTGCATGACCGGCACCGGTGCACTACCAGCGTCGCATCAGCGGGCGCGGCGGACCAGACGAGGACGCGGCGCACCGGACGAGGGCACAGTGGACCGGACGGGACGGAGGGTGGGCTCGTCGTGTCGCCCGCCGGACCAGCGGGCCTCCGGGCCAAGGATGGGGCCATGGAATTCGTCCTGCCGACGTTGTTCGCTCTGCTGGCTGCCCTGAGCAATGCACTGGCCACCGTGTTGCAGCGCCGGGCCGCGCTGACCGTGCCGCAGTCCCGGGGTTTCGCCCCCGGGCTGCTGCTCCGTCTGCTCCGCCGTCCCGTGTGGGTGGCCGGCGTGCTGACCGTGGTCGCCGCCGGTGTGTGGCAGGCGCTCGCGCTGGCGACCGGCCCGATCTCCCTCGTCCAGCCGCTGTTCGTGCTGGAGCTGCCGCTGGCCCTGCTGATCGCTGCGCTGTGGCAGCATCACCGGCCGTCCGCCGCGCTGCTGCTGAAGCTGTTCGTCGTGGTCGCCGGGCTGGGCCTGGCGCTGCTGTCCGCCGCCCCCAGCGGCAACCGTACGCATGTGCCGCTGGACCGTTGGGTGCCCGTCCTGGCCGTCGGCGTGGGCGCCGCGGTCGCGCTCGGTGCGGTGGGGTTGAGCAGGCCGCAGGGCCGGACCCGGGCCGCCTGTCTCGGTACGGCCACCGCGATCTTCTTCGCGCTGACGGCCGGGCTGATGAAGACCGCCGTGCACATCCTGGCCGAGGGCGGCCTCGGCGCGTTCCTCACGTCGTGGCAGACGTACGGCTTCGGTGCGTGCGGGGTGTGCGCCATGCTCCTGCTGGAGCACGCCCTGCAGGGCGGCCCGCTCATCGCCTCCCAGCCCGCCCTGACCCTCGGGGACGCCGTGGTGAGCTTCCTGCTCGGAGTGCTCGTGTACGAGGAGCATGTGCGGGTCGGCTGGTGGCTGCTGCCGATGCTGGCGGGCGTCGCACTGGTGTGTGTGGGGATCTTCGCGCTGGCACGCACCGAGTCCGGCGGCGAGTGATGGTTTCCGGCACGGCGAGCGGTCGTTTCCGGCGGCGAGTGGTCGTGCCGGTACCGAGCATCCGTTCGGCGGTGTGCCGCCGCGGCCGGTGCGGCGTCGGCCGGCGACGGAGTCACGGCGTGTGGAAGGGGCCCTCCCCGGGTGAGCCACGGGCCCTTTTCCAGGCGTCCACGGGGGTCAGGATGTGATGCCACCCATAGGAGACAGATCACGTCCTATGCCCGGTCGTAGCGAGGCGAAGCGCCTGAACAGCGTATACGCCGATCTATCTGTGCATACCGGACATATCTCCGTAAGCGGGTAGTGCGTCACACTCTTGCTCCGGTACCGAGGCACTTCCCAGGATGGCTGTCGTTGCGCCGAGCACCGGACGGGCTCACCGCTCACCAGCGGCCGCCCCGGGCGCCCGGATCGCAGCACCGAGGCACCGCCGCCCCGACACCCGCCGCACCACGGCAGGTGCCACGACGACGACCCCCCACACCGGAGATCTTTCCCGCATGACGATCCGCACCCGTACCCGCTTCGCCCGCCTGCGCACCCTCGCCGTGACCGGTCTGGCCACCACCGGCGCCGCAGCCGCCGCCCTGACCCTCACCCCGGCCACCGCTCAGGCCGCCGAGCCCGTCAAGGCCCCTGCCGCGCAGCAGATCCAGACCGAGACCGGCAAGGGCGGGTACGCGAACAACCTCGACGGCTGGATCAAGCAGTCCCTCGCCATCATGAAGGCCAAGGGCATCCCCGGCAGCTACGAGGGCCTGCACCGCAACATCATGCGGGAGTCCTCCGGCAACCCCAACGCCCAGAACAACTGGGACATCAACGCGAAGAAGGGCATCCCCTCCAAGGGCCTGCTGCAGGTGATCCAGCCCACCTTCAACGCGTACCACGTGCCGGGCACCTCGCACAACATCACCGACCCGGTCGCGAACATCACCGCCGCCGCCAACTACGCGGCTCACCGCTACGGTTCGATCGACAACGTCAACTCGGCCTACTGATCAGGCTCTCGCACACCACCAGCCGCGCGCCCGCTCCGCAGCCCCTTCGAGGGCCGAGGAGCGGGCGCGGCTCGTTGTCCGGCCGCCTGCCCGGTCACGCGACCGTGCCGTCCCGCCCGGCCTTCCCTTCTCCTCCGCTCTCTTCCGCCGTCCGGCGAAAGACACCCGCGTGCACGACCGGCGGCGGTGTCCGTGTGGCGGCCCCGGGTCCGGGCGGTGACACTGGGAGGCGGCAGGCCCCGGAAGCGGGTGGACCATGATCACCATCGAGGAAACGATCGACATCGCCGTCCCGGTGCGGACCGCGTACGACCAGTGGACGCAGTTCAAGAGCTTCCCGCGCTTCATGGCCCTGGTGAAGCGGGTCGAACAGGTCAAACCCAACATCACCACATGGGTCGTCGGCAAAGGGCCGGTGTGCCGCGAGTTCGAGGCGGAGATCGTCGAGCAGGAGCCCGATTCCCATGTCTCCTGGCGCAGTCTCGGGTGCACCCCGTCCCATGAGGGACGGGTGACGTTCCGGCCCACCGCGGACGGCGGCGGGACGACGGTCGAGGTGCGGCTGGACCTGCGGCCGCGCGGCCTCGCCGGTGCGGTCGCCGCCGTACCCGGGCTGATCCGGGGTGTCGTGCGGGCGGAACTGAGGCGCTTCAAGGAGTACATCGAGGGCATGGGCCAGGCGGGCGGCTCCTGGCGGGAGACCATTCGCGGCGGACATGTGCACGCGCGGCAGGCGGAACCGCCGAGGAGCCGGGTGGCCGGCTGGCCGGTCGGCTGAGGGCACAGGCGAGAGGCAGCACCGATGAAGAAACCGGACGAGGAGCCTCAGGACCAGCTCAGTGTGACTCCGCCCCGCACCTGGGCCGCCGGAGTCCCCGCCGTGGTGCACGCCCTGGAGTACTCGCTGCAGCAGACCTCCCCGCTCAAGGCCGGGGTGGACCTGCTGACCATGAACCAGGTCGACGGCATCGACTGCCCCGGCTGCGCCTGGGCCGACCCGTCGCCGGGCCACCGGCACCGCAACGAGTACTGCGAGAACGGCGCCAAGCACATCAACGACGAGGCCACCACCCGCCGGATCACTGCCGACTTCTTCCGCGAGCACTCCGTCTCCGAACTGAGCCGGCGCTCCGACCTGTGGCTCAACCAGCAGGGCCGGCTCACCCGGCCCATGGTGAAACGGCCGGACTTTGACCACTACGAGCCGATCAGCTGGAACGACGCCTTCGGCCTGCTCGCC
The DNA here is from genome assembly GCF_045209695.1 of Streptomyces thermoviolaceus. Lineage (NCBI taxonomy): Bacteria > Bacillati > Actinomycetota > Actinomycetes > Kitasatosporales > Streptomycetaceae > Streptomyces > Streptomyces thermoviolaceus. Next base: position 5,875,234 of record NZ_CP109280.1, read on the forward strand.
GGCGAGCTGAACGCCCTGGACTCGCCCGACGAGGCCGTGTTCTACACCTCGGGCCGGGCCAGCAGCGAGGCCGCGTTCGTACTGCAGCTCTTCGCCCGCGCCTTCGGCACCAACAATCTGCCCGACTGCTCCAACATGTGCCACGAGTCCAGCGGATTCGCCCTGCACGAGACGCTGGGGACCGGCAAGGGAACGGTCAGCCTGCACGACATCCATCACGCCGACCTGATCTTCCTGGTGGGGCAGAACCCCGGGAGCAACCACCCGCGGCAGCTGTCCGCACTGGAGCAGGCCAAACGCAACGGCGCCCGCATCATCGCCGTCAACCCGCTGCCCGAAGCCGGCCTGCTGAGATTCAAGAACCCGCAGAAGCCACGCGGGGTGATCGGCCGCGGCGTGCCGATCGCCGACCGGTTCCTGCAGATCCGCGTCGGCGGCGACCTGGCGCTGTTCCAGGCTTTGAACCTGCTGCTGCTCCAGGCCGAGGACGCCCGGCCCGGGCAGGTGCTCGACCACGAGTTCATCCGCGCCAACACCAGCGGCTTCGAGGAGTTCGCCGCCCATGCGCGCACCCTGTCCTGGGACGACGTGCTCGCCGCGACCGGACTGACCCGGACGGAGATCGAGCAGGTCCGCGACGACGTCCTGCGCAGCCGGCGCATCGTCGTGTGCTGGGCCATGGGCATCACCCAGCACAAGAACGGCGTGGCCACCATCCGGGAGATCGTCAACTTCTTGCTGCTGCGGGGCAACGTCGGCCGGGCGGGAACCGGTGCCTGCCCGGTGCGCGGCCACAGCAACGTGCAGGGCGACCGCACCATGGGCATCTGGGAGCGGATGCCCGACTCCTTCCTGGACGCGCTGCAGCGCGAGTTCGGCTTCGACCCGCCCCGCGCCCACGGGCTCGACTCGGTGAACGCCATCCGCGCGATGCGCGAGGGCCGCGTCAAGGTGTTCCTCGGACTGGCCGGGAACTTCGTCCGGGCCGCACCCGACACCGACGTCACCGAGGCCGCCGTGCGCACCTGCCGCCTGACCGCGCACATCTCCACGAAACTGAACAGGTCGCACCTCGTCTGCGGGCGGACCGCGCTGATCCTGCCGACCCTGGGCCGCACCGAACGCGACGTCCAGGCCGGCGGGGAGCAGTTCGTCACCGTGGAGAACTCGATGAGCGAGGTGCACACCTCCCGCGGACGGCTCGAGCCGGCCTCCCCGCTGCTGCTCAGCGAGGTCGCCATCCTGTGCCGGCTGGCCCGGCGCACCCTCGGCGACACGGTGGACGTCCCCTGGGAGCGGTTCGAGGCCGACTACGGCACGATCCGCGAGCGGATCGGCCGCATCGTGCCCGGCCTGCACGACTTCAACCGCAGGGTGGTCCGCCCCGGCGGCATCCAGCTGCCCAACCCGGTCAACGAGGGCGTGTTCCGCACCGCCGTCGGCAAGGCCCTGTTCACCCGCAACACCCCCGAGGCACCCCACGTGCCCGACGGCCACCTGCTGCTGCAGACGCTGCGCTCGCACGACCAGTGGAACACCATCCCCTACACCCCGAACGACCGCTATCGCGGCATCCACGGCAGCCGTCGGGTGGTGCTCGTCAATCCGGACGACGTGAAGAACCTGGGGCTGACCGAGGGACAGCACGTCGACCTCGTCGGCGTGTGGAGCGACGGCATCGAACGCCGCGCGGACGACTTCACGGTGGTGCCCTACCCGACGAGCCGGGGCTGCGCCGCCGCCTACTACCCGGAGACCCAGGTCCTGGTGCCCCTCGACAGCGTGGCCGACATCAGCAACCAGCCCACGTCCAAGGCCGTCGTGGTCCGCCTGGAACCCACGGTTGCACGGGGGACTGCGGGGCAGGGGGCGTCGGCTTCGGTGTGAGGAGGGGTGGGTGCGCGGGGCGTTTCCGTTTCCGGTGACGCGTCGTGCGCCGGGGTGCGGTGGACGTGCTGCGCGCTGTCCCCGCAGGGAACCGGCTCAGGCGTGCTGTCGGCGTCGGCGTACCGCCTGGTTCAGCCACTCGGCGAGGACGGCTGCCCCGCTGCGGTCGACGTCCTTGGTGGCCGTCAGCAGTGTGACCTTGCCGCGGGCCGCCAGGTCGCGCACCCGCGCGACGGCCTGCCGGTGTTCGGGATCGTCCAGCTCGGCCCGGTAGCGGCGGCGGAACTCCGTGAAGCGCTCCGGGTCGTGACCGTACCAGCGCCGCAGCTCGGTGGAGGGCGCGACGTCGCGCAGCCACTCGTCCACGTGGGCATCCTCCTTGCTCACCCCGCGCGGCCACAGCCGGTCGACGAGCAGCCGAGTGCCGTCCTGGGGCGAGACGCCCTCGTAGATCCTGCGGTAGGTGATCGGTCCTGCCATGGCAGCCCTTCCGTCGGTTCGCCGACCGGGGCGGCGATGGTCACCCCACAGTCGCCACGCCGTGCTCGACGTCCCTGGCGCGCCGTTCCGGACGGCCGGGTGCCGGTGCGCCGGGCGTCGGTCCCTTCATGGTGGCACCCGGCCGGGGGCCCGGCGAACGGACGATCACCCGAGCCTTCCGCCCGGCTGCGATCCGGGGAACTGTGCCGGCGGGGGTGGGGAGGTCGCCGGAGGTGCGGGAACGTCACAAGGGTCCATCCCCGCAGGCGCGGGGAGCAGGAGGTCCGCGCGCTGCTGGACGCGGGGGAGGAGGGTCCATCCCCGCACGCGCGGCGAGCGGAGTGCGCGACCAGCGATCTCACGGTGCAGGACCGGTGGCGTCCACGAGTGTCAGTCCACGAGTTCCACCGACTCGGGCAACCGGACTCCCCGCCCAGGTCGGTGCCCACCCGGGCTTCCGTACCCTGGTGCTCGTGCCGCCCTCCCGCCGCCTGACCCGTGTCGCCGTCCTCGTGCTCGAAGGCGCCAAACCGCTCGACGTGGGCATCCCCGCCCAGGTGTTCAGCACCCGGGCCAGCATGCCCTACGAGGTCCGGGTCTGCGGCGCCGAGCCCGGCCTGGTCACCGGTGGTGACGGGCTGTCGTACACCGTGGCCCACGGTCTGGAGGCGCTGGAGTGGGCCGAGATCGTCTTCGTGCCCGGCTACCGCTTCCCCGACCGGGAGGAACCGCCGCCGGCCGTGGTGGAGGCGCTGCTCGCCGCCCACGACCGGGGCGTGCGCCTCGCGGCCATCTCCACGGGTGCCTTCGCCCTGGCGGCCACGGGACTGCTCGACGGCCGGCGCGCCACGACCCACTGGCACTACACCCGGGCGCTCGCGGAGAAGCACCCGAGGATCCGGGTCGACGAGAACGTGCTGTTCGTGGACGAGGGCAGCGTGCTGACCTCGGCCGGTGCCGCCTCCGGGATCGACCTGTGCCTGCACATCGTGCGCGCGGACCTGGGCGTGGCCGCCTCCCATCACGCCGCCCGGCGCCTGGTCGCGGCCCCCTACCGCAGCGGCGGCCAGGCACAGTACGTGCCGCGCAGCGTGCCCGAGCCGCTGGGGGAGCGATTCGCCGCCACCCGCGAGTGGGCGCTGCACCGGCTCCACGCACGCCTCACCCTGGAGGACCTCGCCCGCCACGCAGGCGTGTCGGAGCGCACCCTGTCGCGGCGCTTCGTCGAGGACACCGGGTACACGCCGATGCAGTGGGTGCTGCGTGCCCGGATCGACGTGGCCCGGGAACTGCTGGAACGCTCCCAGCGCAGCGTCGAGCAGATCGCCTCCGACGTCGGCCTGGGCACCGGAGCGAATCTGCGGCTGCACTTCCAGCGCATTCTCGGCACCACACCGAGCGAGTACCGCCGCACCTTCACCCGCGGTCGGTAGTCCCGCCGCCCGGTGGTGTCCCGTACCGCCTCCGGCCCCGTCTGCCACGGCTCGCCGTGCGCCGCAGGGCCTGGCGGGATCCTTGTGAACCGTGGCGATGGCGCCGCTGTCCCGCCGTGTTCCCGCTCGCCACCCTGGTGGGGCGAGAACAGAAGGGACAGACATGACCCGCATCGCCATCAACGGCTTCGGCCGCATCGGCCGCAATGTGCTCCGCGCCCTGCTGGAGCGGAACAGCACGCTGGAGATCGTCGCCGTCAACGACCTCGCCGACCCGGCCACCCTGGCGCGGCTGCTCTCCTTCGACACCACCGCCGGACGGCTCGGCCGCCCGGTGGAGGTCGACGGCGACACGCTCGTCGTCGACGGCCGCCGCATCCAGGTGCTCGCCGAGCGCGAGCCGGGCCGGCTGCCCTGGGCGGACCTCGGCGTCGACATCGTGCTGGAGGCCACCGGCCGCTTCACCGCTGCCGAGGCAGCCCGCGCCCACCTGGACGCGGGTGCGAAGAAAGTGCTGGTCGGAGCCCCGTCGGACGGCGCCGACGTCACGATCGCCTACGGCGTCAACACCGGCGCCTACGACCCGCGGCTGCACACCGTCGTCTCCAACGCCTCCTGCACCACCAACGCGCTCGCGCCGCTGGCCGCCGTCCTCGACGACCTCGCCGGCATCGAGCACGGCTTCATGACCACGGTGCACGCCTACACCCAGGAGCAGAACCTGCAGGACGGGCCGCACCGCGACCCCCGCCGCGCCCGCGCCGCCGGCGTCAACATCGTGCCGACCACCACCGGCGCGGCCAAGGCGATCGGCCTGGTGCTGCCGAACCTGGACGGCAAGCTGTCGGGCGACTCCATCCGGGTGCCCGTCCCGGTCGGCTCCGTCGTCGAGCTCAACACCACCGTCGCCCGCGACGTGAGCCGCGAGGAGGTGCTGCGGGCCTACCGCGCCGCAGCCGACGGGCCGCTCGCCGGCATCCTCGAATACTCCGAGGACCCGCTCGTCTCCTCCGACATCGTGGGCAACCCGGCCTCGTCGGTCTTCGACTCGGCCCTCACCCGGGTCGACGGACGGCATGTGAAGGTCGTGGCCTGGTACGACAACGAGTGGGGCTTCTCCAACCGGGTGGTCGACACCCTGGGACTCCTCGCGTCGTCCATGAACTGAACCGACCGCTGCCCGTCCCGGCCCGCAGCCTCCCTGCGGGGCCGGACGGCGCGGCGCCCGGGCCCGTGCGCCTGCCCGGGCGCCGCACACGGTGCAACAGGCCGGTCGGCGTCAGCACACGGCGGTCCGGTCGTACCGACCGAGGACGCCTTCATAGATGTACAGCTTGCTCGCTCCGGCCGCCAGCTTGTAGCAAGGGCTGTCGCCGGCGTACTTGACGACGACCTGGACCCGCATGGTCTTGCCGCAGTTGTTGGTCAGATGCACGTCGAAGCCCTCGGGGGTGTTCGTCACGTACCGGCCGATGCAGGCCGGTGCGGTGCCGCCGGCCGCGGGCGCGGCGGGGGCCGCGGACGCCGCCGGGGCGGTCGCGACGAGCGCACCTCCGAGAACGGCCGCCGTCGCCGCGGCGACACCTGCTGCACGCATGCCCATGGTTCCTCCTCGTCCTGTGCGTGGTGGAGATCACCGGACCGGCAACCACGGCGGCTGCCTCGCCCGGCGGGCCGTCGGCCGACTGCCCGCGGCCTCAGCCTGCCCACGGCCGACCGCCCGGGGAGCGGATGCGGGGACACAGGGCTATCAGTAGGGACACCACGGCGCTGACCTGCACGAACGCCCCTTTCCCTGACGCCGGGACGGGACGGGGGAGCACCGCGCCGGCGCCCCTGGCCCGGGGCGCTGATGCGCCTCACCACGCCGTGCGACGGAGGCGGACCCGACCGAGCCGGAGCGGTTGATGAGACGAATCTCTCGGCATGCGAGACACCTGTACGGTGCATGCTCATCTCGTCGTACGCTTCCGGACATGTTCGGACCTGCCCGCGGCCTCGTCATGGTGCTCTTCGCAGCCACCTGCTGGAGCGTCGACGACGCCCTCTGTCGCCGCTGACGCGAGCCGGGCCCCACGCCGGGCCCGCCTCCGAGCCCGTCCTGCCCTGCTGAAGCATGGGGGACCGCAGGGCTCAGGAGGTCCTCGCCGCCGCCCGACCGTCCGACGCCGTCGTCCGTCCCCGGAGATCCCCGTTGACCACCGTCCCGCCTGCGGGCGCGCCCCCGCGCGCTGCCCTGCTCGCCCCCGCCCCCACCAGCCGTCCCGCGCCCCAGGCGCCGGCCGCCCCCGCCGTCCGGTGGGTGCCGCTGGCCGTCGCCGCCGTGATCGGCGCGGCGCTGGCCGCGTACGTCTTCGCCGAGCACGGCGCCCGGCCCGGCGTGCTCCTGCTGCTCGGCCTGGGGCTGGGCTTCGCCCTGTTCCACTCCCGTTTCGGCTTCACCTCGGCCTGGCGGCAGCTCATCGCCGTCGGCAACGGCACCGGCCTGCGCGCCCACACCCTGCTGCTGGGCACCACCGCCACGCTCTTCGCCCTGATCATCGGCACCGGCACCGGTCTGTTCGGCTCGGTGCCGCAGCCCAGCGGCGGCGCGATCGGCGTCGGCCTGATCGTCGGCTCCTTCGTCTTCGCCGTCGGCATGCAGCTCGGCGGTGCCTGCGCCTCCGGCACCCTGTTCTCCGTCGGCTCCGGGCACGGCGCGGTGCTGCTCACCCTGATCGGCTTCATCGTCGGCTCCACCCTCGCGGCCTGGCAGTACGGCCTGTGGGGCGACCTGCCCGCCTTCGACTCCTACGTCCTGGCCGACCACATCGGCTGGTTCGGCTCGTGGCTCGTCACCGTGGCCGCACTGGCCGTGATCTGGTGGGTGACCCGCCGGGTGCAGGCCCGGCGCAACCCGCCGCCGGTTGCCGCCCCGCCCTCCGCACGCGGGGCGCTGGCCCGCACCGTCCGCGGTTCCTGGCCGCTGGCCGTCGGCGCCGTGGTCCTGTCGGTGCTGGGCGCCGGCGTGCTGCTGGTCTCCGGTGGTGCCTGGGGCATCACCAGCGCCTTCGCGCTGTGGGGCTCCAAGATCGCCGGGTGGCTCGGTGCCTCGCCGGAGACCTGGGAGTTCTGGCAGCGGCCGGGCAGCGCCGCACAGCTGTCCGGGCCGGTGCTCGCGGACAAGACCAGCCTCACCGACATCGGCATCGTCATCGGCGCCGCGCTCGCCGCGTCGGCGGGCGGTGTGTGGGTGCTGCACCGGTCCATCCCGTGGCGCACCGCCGTCGCTTCCGTGCTGGGCGGCGTCCTGATGGGTATCGGCGCCCGGATGGCCGGCGGCTGCAACATCGGTGCCTACCTGGCGGGCATCGCCTCCGGGTCGCTGCACGGCTGGATCTGGGGCGCCTGCGCCCTCGTCGGCACCTGGGCGGGCCTGCGGCTGCGCCCGCTGTTCGGCCTCGGCAACCCCAAGCCGACCGACAGCGTCTGCTGAACGAACCGGCCTGACCGGCCGCACCGGTCGATACCGTCGAAGCGCCCGGTGTCCCCAGGGACACCGGGCGTTCTCGCTGTTCGCCGGGGCGGCGGCCGGGACGGTCCCCGGCCATCCCGCGCTCAGCCGGCCGTCCGCCGGCAGTGCAGGAACAGATGGGGCTCGGGCGTCGCACCGGGAGCCGCGGGGGTGAACAGATGGCTCTGCCGCGACACGACCGTGAGCCCCGCGGCGGTGGCCATGCGGACGAAGTCCTCCTCGGCGAAGCTGGTCACCCGCACCGGTTGCCCCAGGAAGACCCCCTCGGCCCGGTCCACGTCGAGCGGGACGGTGGCCAGCACCACGATGCCGGACGGCCGCACGGCCCGCACCAGACGTCGCACGACGGCCTGTTGATCGCGGCGGGACATCTGCAGCAGAGCGAAGTAGACGCACACCGCGTCGAAGGAGCCCTCGTCGAGCGGCAGGTCGCGGATGTCGGCGCACCGGAAGGAGGCCTGCGGCACCTGCCGCGCCGCCAGCTCGACCATCACCGGTGACACGTCGACGCCCAGCACCTCGTGTCCCGCCGCGGCGAGCGTGGCCGCGGTGGGCCGCCCCGTCCCGCTGCCCACGTCCAGGACCCGGCTGTGCGGGCCGAGGTGCGCCGACAGCCGGTCCAGCGACGCGCGGTGGGCCGCGGAGCGCGCGAAGGCCTGCTCGTACCGGATCCCCAGAGCGTCGAAGACGGCCGCCGCCTGCGACCGTGCGTCCCGATCGGTCACCGTCGCTCCTCCCGCACCGCTCCCGCCGGCCGCTCCTTCCTCGTGCCTGCCCTTCCCGCGCGGCCTCATGTGCCGCGGGTCGTGTCCCGGCAGGCCGAGGGGCCGGCTCGACATGCGAGGTACGCCATTCGGCGGCATCCTGAATGCGACCCGGACAGGTCCCACAGGCCGACCTTGGGGAGGTGCTGTGATCCTGCTCGCCCTGCTCGTGCCGGCTCTTGCGATGGCGCTGCTCTTCGGCACGACCGCACTCGAGGAACTTCTCTTCCCGCGTTCCGCAGCCGACGACGACACGGACTCGAACGGCCACCGCACCGGCGAACCGTGACAGCCCTGCCGTACGTGAGGCTCCGTCCCCGGACGGAGCCTCACGTACGCACGTGTCACAGTGGGCGACGGCACGCGCGTCGTGCGGGAGACGGCGCACATGCCGTGCGGGGCGACGGCGCGCCGGCCCCGGTCCGCGTCGTCGGCCGTCTCACACCGCGGCGTCGGTGGCCGGCTCCAGACCCCGGGTCGTGACCAGGTGGGCGGTGCCGTCGATCAGCCGGTAGGACAGGCCCACCACGGCGGCACGGCCGGCCTCGACCGCGTCGGCCAGGGCACGGGAGCGGTCCAGCAGCAGATCCACGGACCGGCGCACATGCTCCGCTATGAAGTCGGAGTCCTCGGTGTGGCCGGCGGCACGGGAGACCAGCACGCTCGGAGTGACCCGCTCGATCACGTCCCGCACATACCCGCCGGCCGTCGTGCCGTCCATGACGGCGGCCCGGGTCGCCGCGACCGCGCCGCACGAGTCGTGCCCCAGCACCACCACCAGCGGACAGCCGAGCAGCTCCACGCCGTACTCGATGCTGCCCAGCACCTCAGGCCCCATGACGTGGCCCGCGGTCCGCACCACGAACAGGTCGCCCAGGCCGCGGTCGAAGATGATCTCGGCGGCGAGCCGGGAGTCGGAACAGCCGAACAGCACCGCGAAGGGACGCTGCACCGGCGCTGTCTCGGTGCGGCGCGCGGCATCCTGGTTGGGGTGCTCGGGGGTGCCGTTGACGAAGCGCCGATTGCCGGCCATCAGCAGGTCGAAGGCTTGGCGCGGCGTCGGAGGAGGCGGCGTCGGGGAGGGCGGCGTCGTCGAGGGAGGCGTCGAGGTCATGAACGAAGCCTACGGAACGTCATGACCTCGCGCATCGGCGCGTCCGGCGCCGCCCCGGCGGTCGTCCGTGCAGGTCCGGCCGCCGGGACCGAACACGCCCGCCGGACCCGGTCCGCCCTGTCAGTTCCCGGTGTGCAGGGCCACCACCTTGCCCGGGTTGAACAGGTGCTCCGGGTCCAGCGCGTCCTTGATCGCCCGGTTCAGCGCCATCACCTCCGGGCCCAGCTCGTCGGCCAGACCCTTCCGCTTGAGCAGGCCCACCCCGTGCTCCCCGGTGACCGTGCCGCCCAGCGCCAGGGCCTCGGCGATGATGTCGTGGAACGCGGCCTGCGCCCGCTTCCTGGCCTCTTCGTCTCCGGGAGGAGTGATCAGCAGCGGGTGCAGATTGCCGTCACCGGCGTGCGCGATGTTCGCGATCATGGTCTCGTGCCGGGCCGCGATCGCGTCGATGCGTCCCAGCATCTCCGGCACCGCGGCCTTGGGCACGCACACGTCCTCCGTCAGCACCGGACCGAGCCGCTCCAGCGCCGGATAGGCCAGACGGCGGGCCTCGAACAGGGCGTCGGCCTCCTGCTGGTCGGTGGAACGGACGGCGTAGGTGGCACCGGCCTCGGCGAAGCAGCGCCGCATGGCCTCCGCCTCCTCCTCCCCGGCGGGGCCCGGGGCGTCGGTGCGGCCCAGCAGCACCACGTCGGCCTCGGTCGACAGGCCCATGTTCTTCCACGCGTCCACCGCCGCGAGACAGTGCCGGTCGACCAGCTCCAGCGCCGACGGGGTCAGCCCCGCGGCGCCCACCGCGGCCACGGCACGGCCCGCGTCCACCGTCGAGGAGAAGTACCCGGCCACGGTGTGCTCGGGCAACCGGCGCGGCCGCAGCCGCAGCGTCACCTCGGTGATCACCCCCAGGGTGCCCTCCGAGCCCACCATCAGTGCGGTCAGGTCGTAGCCGGCCACGCCCTTGGCGGTACGGCGGCCGACCCGGACCAGCTCACCGGCCGCGGTGACGAACTCCAGGCCCAGCACGTAGTCCCGGGTGACGCCGTACTTCACACAGCACAGACCGCCCGCGTTGGTCGCCACGTTGCCGCCGATCGTCGACCAGGGCGCGCTGGCCGGATCCGGCGGGTACCACAGCCCCTGCTCGGCGCAGGCGGCCCGCAGATGATCGTTGACCACGCCCGGCTCCACCACCGCAAGCCGCTCCAGCGGGTCGATCGTCTTGATGGTCGTCATCGTCTCGGTGGACAGCACGACACAGCCGTCGACCGCGTTGGCGCCGCCGGACAGGCCGGTGCCCGCGCCCCGGGTGACGATCGGCACCGCGAAGTCCCGGCAGGCCCGCACCACGGACTGCACCTCCGCGGCGGTCCGCGGACGGACGAGGGCGAGGGGCGTGCCGTACGGCGCCCACTCGGCCTCGTCGTGGGCATAGCCGGCGGTCACTGCCGGGTCCGTCGACAGCCGCCCGGCCGGCAGCTCGCCCTCCAGCCGCTCGGTGAGGGCACGGGTGATCGATTCATCGCGCATGACAGCTCACGCTAGACGGAGCACCACCCACGGGACAGGGCCCCGACGCCCCCGGTCTGCCCGGGTGACGCACCGCACACCGGTGCCCCGGGCCGGCCGGCCTCCCGGCACACCCCGCTCCCGCACCCGCTCGTGGTGGACCTTCTCGTGCCGCCGCCCGCCCGGACGTGCTTACCTTGAGGTTGGACCGCACGACGCCGGTCGTCCTCCGCTCGCATCAGGAGCACCGTGGTGAGCGACAACGATCACAGCCGGCTGGCCGCGGCGCTGCGACGCGCCGTGCAGGACCTGCACGCCAGTACCGGCATCGCCTACGTGCCCGCCGACGACGGGCGCCTGCTGAGCGCGGTGACGATCGTGGGTCTGCCGGTCTCCCTCTACACCGCGCTGGAACGCATCGGCGTGGACCACGAGCGGTACACCCCGGCGATCGCGTACCGGACCGGACGGCAGATCATCGGCTCCAGCCCCGAAACCCTGTCGGCCCCCTCGGCCGCCGATGTGACGATGCCCTTCCCGTACACGGTCGCCTCGACGCCGGTGGCGATGTCCGGGGACACGGTGGGCGTGCTGACCCTGCTGTGGGTGCCCCCGCTGGGGCCCCGCCAGCTTCTGCCCGAGGACAAGAACCGGTGCTGCGGATGGGCTCAGGCGATGGCGCAGGACCTGGACATCGCCCGGCAGCACTACGCCCGGGCCCGCCCGGCCTCGGTGCCGTGCTTCCTGCTCCCGGCGACCGGCGACGCCCTCGGCACCGATGTGTCGTTCCTGTACGACTTCCAGAAGACGGCGTCCGCGCTGACCCGGGCGGTGCGGCCGCAGGACGTCATCGAGACCGTGGTGCACCGCATCATGGCGCCCTTCGACGCCCAGACCATGCTGGTCTGCGTCCTGGAGGACGGCCGGCAGCGGGTCCTCGGATACACGGGCTACCCACCGGAGATCACCCGGAACGTCTCGGTCCCCACGCCGGCGGAGCCGCTGTTCCTGGAGAACGAGACGGATCTGGCGGCGGCGCACCTCGGCGCCCTCGGCGACGGCCTGCGGGCCTGCGCACTGCTGCCGCTGATCAGTGAGCACCACGTCACCGGCATGTTCGTCCTGGGGTTCGACCACCCGCGCCGCTTCACCGCCGAGAACCGGGCGGTCCTGGTCTCCATGACCGGCCTGCTCGCCCAGTCCCTCGACCGCGCACGCCACTTCGAGACCGAACACACCGTGGTGCGCAGACTGCAGCAGGGACTGCTGCCCCACATGCTGCCCCACCTCGAGGAACTGGACACCGCGGCCCGCTACGTGCCGGCGCCGGGAACCGATGTGGGCGGTGACTGGTACGACGTCCTCACTCTCCCTGACAAGAACGTGGGGCTGGTCATCGGAGACGTCGAGGGACACAGCCCGGCCGGCGCGGCGGTCATGGGACAGATCCGCAGCGCCGTGCGCGCCTACGCCACCGAAGGGCACGGACCCGCCGATGTGCTCGGCCGGACCAACCGGCTGCTGGCCGAACTGGGCACGGAACTGTTCGTCACCTGCACCTGCATCTGGCTCGACCGGGCCGCCGGAACCGCCGAGATCTCCCGCGCCGGCCACCCGAGCCCGCTGCTGCGCCTGCCCGACGGCACCATCGAGGTGGCGGCCCCGGAGCCGGGCCTGCCGCTCGGCGTGGTCCCCGACGCCGTGTACCACTCCGAGGAAGTGATCCTGCCTCCCGGCACCCTCCTCGCCCTCTACACCGACGGGCTGATCCACTCCCGCGACACCGATCTGGTCGCCGGGACCGACGCCCTGTGCCGTCTGCTGGCCGAGGCCGACGAACTGCGCCTGGAGCAGCTCGCCACCCGGCTGCTCGGCATCACGGGGGAAGGGTCGGGCCGGACGCGGGAGGACGACGCGGCCCTGCTGCTCGCCCGCTACGACGGGGCGCTGCCGGGCGCACACCGCCGCGTGAGCCGGATGTCCGTCCCGCGCCACGACCTGCAGGGCGTGCGGGAGGTGCGGGCCTTCCTGCACGAGAAGCTGCGGCTGTGGGGCTGGAGGGGGGTCTCCTACGAGGTGGAACTGCTGGCCACCGAGCTGGTCACCAACGCCCTGCTGCACGCCGACAGCGACGTCGACGTCCGGCTGCGCGAATACCCCGACCGCATCCGGGTCGAAGTGCGCGACTGCGATCCCCGACCGCCCCTGCCCGCTCCCATCACGGTCACCGAGCAGGGCGACATCGACGCGGAGCACGGTCGCGGACTCGTCATCGTGGAGGCGATGGCATCCGCCTGGGGCAACTCGCCCAGCGGCCGCGGCAAGTCGGTGTGGTTCGAGATGACCGCCACGATCATGGACGGCCCGTAGACACCGGGGGACCGCAGGCACCGCCCGGTGGGCGCGGCGGCGTGCGTCGGTCACTCTCGGTGCCCGGAGCGCGCCTCGATGCCCCCCCCGAGCGCGCCCCGGGTGTCAGAAGCACTCCCCGGACCCCGCTGCCGGCCGGCTGCGCGCACGGAAGCGACGCCGGACAGGAGCGACGCCGGACGGAAGTGACGTCGGACAATGGACACACGTACGCACGCCCCGGCACCGGCCTGCGGCCTTCCGACCGCCTGACCGCTGGGGGAGGGACACGCGATGGGTCCGATCCACCACTTCCACCTGGACGTCAGGGGGCACTCGGTCACGGTCAACCTCGACTGCGGCCGGCACGGGACGGCCGAGCTGCTCATCGACGGCAAGGAGACCGGTCGCGCGGAGGCTCACGGCACCCGCGCCCTGCTGATCCGAGGCGAACTGCCCACCGACCCGCCGGTGCCGGTCAGGGTGGACATCACGCTCGGCCCCGATGAGCCCTGCTGCGTCGCCTTCGTCGACGGCCGCCCCACGCTGATGCCGGCCCGCCCCTTCTGACCCCGCGCACCGCAGGCCCGCCGCACCGGATCACGACGAGGTCCCGGTGACCTCGTCGAGGAAGTCACGGATCACCCGGCTCAACAGGTCGGGGCGTTCCAGATGCAGGTCGTGTCCGGTACCGGGAACGCTCACGCCCCGCAGTCCGGGCTGCCGGACGAACATCTCGTCGACCTCCCGCGACTCGACGATGCCGCGCTGCGCCCACACGGCCAGCGTGGGGCAGGTGATGCCGCTCCACTCCTGCCAGAAGGAGCGCCGGGCGTTCTCGGCCAGCGACGCCACCATGACGTCCCGGTCGAAGCGCGGCCACCATCCGTCGTCCCGCTGCTCCAGCCCGGCGGCCCAGCCCGCGCCGACGGCTCCGCCGCCGAAGAAGCGGGCCGCGGCATCGCGCGACGGGAAGGGCACCGGCCAGCTGTCCAGCCAGCCACCGATGCGGGACGGGACGTCGGGACCGTCACCGCCGGGCCCCGCCTCCACGCACACCAGCGCCCGGACCAGGCCCGGGTGGGCGGCAGCGGTGAGCAGGGCGGTGTGCCCGCCCAGGGACTGGCCGACGAGCACGGGCCGGTGCAGCCCGAGCCGTGCGGCCACGGTGACGACGTCGGCGACGTAGGCGGCGCGGCTCACGTCCCCGGGGTGGCGTTCGCTGGCCCCGTGGCCGCGCTGGTCGACGGCGACCACGTGATACCGGGGACTCAGGGCGCGGGCGATCCCGTCCCACTCGCCCGCGTGCCCGGCCAGCCCGTGGAGCAGGAGAACATCGGGTCCCCGCCCCGGCCAGTCACGGCAGACGAGACGTGTGCCGTCGCGTTCCACGGTGCGCTGCGTCCAGGCCATGGCGTGTCCCCTCCTGGGCTCGGTCGGGTCTCCTGCGCTCGGTCGAGTCGTCGACGCTGCCTGGACATGATGACGGCCGGCGGGCGGAGGGGCAGGGGGCGGTCCGGGACGCGGGGCCGGGCGGCCGCGGACGCTTCGCGGCCGCCCGTGCCCGCGGCGGTCGGCCTGCCGTGCCGTGGCACGGCAGGCCCGGTCACCGGGTGGGCGGGGGCAGCAGCGCCATTTCCCGGGCGTTCTTGACGGCCTGTGCCATGCGGCGCTGCTGTTGGCGCGTCAGACCGGTCACCCGGCGGCTGCGGATCTTCCCGCGGTCGGAGATGAACTTCCGCAGCAGGTCGGTGTCCTTGTAGTCGATGTAGGTGATGCCGGCCGCGTCCAGCGGATTGGCCCGCCGACGCTTGGCTGCCTTGCGCCGGGCGGCGGTGGAGGGGGACATGATGAGCCGGTCCTCTCTGTCAGGTGACGTCGTCGCAGGACGGGTTCTCGTCAGGTGACGGGTGTTCGTCGGACGACGCGTCGGGGTGACGGGTGTTCGTCGGACGACGGGTCCGGGTGACGGGTGTTCGTCGGACGACGGGTCGTCGTCAGGCGGCGAAGTCGAGCAGGTCGTCGAAGGCGTGGGGGAGGTCCTGCCAGCCGTCCCGTCCCGCCGCGTACTCCTCGTCGGTGAGCAGGCAGGAGTCGAGCAGGTGCAGCAGACCGTCCCGGTCCAGGCCCGGTGAGGTGAAGGTGAGGTACTGGCAGCGGTCGCCGTGCTCGGGGTGCCAGTCCAGGGACGCGGCGAGCCGGCGTTCGGCGGGCACCAGGTCCCAGGCGGCGTCGGGCAGAGCGGCCAGCCAGGGACCGGCCGACTCCACGCACAGCGCACCGCCCGCCGCGTCCCAGGACAGCAGGGCGTCCGGGCGGTCCGCCAGCCAGAAGCGGCCACGGCTGCGGGCGGCCGCGCACGCCAGATCCTCCAGCGCCGCGTACAGGCGCTGCGGGTGCAGGGGTCGGTCGCGCCGCCAGACGACGGTGCGCACGCCGTGCGCGTCGCACTCCTGGGGCAGCAGTGCGGACGCCGGATGCACCCGGGCGGCGGCCGTGGTCACGTCGAACCCGGCCAGCAGCGCGGGCCCCAGCAGGCCGCTGCCCACGCGCACCGTGTCGGCGCCCGGCGTGAGCTGGGCGAGCAGTTCGAGATCGCTGTCCGCGGTCTCGCCGGCTCCGGCGAGGGCGAGCACCGTGGGGTACTCCAGCTGCCGGGCGAAGGTGTCGGACACCGTCCGCTGATCGGTCGGTGCGGCGGCCAGCCCGACGTCCGCGAGGTCGTCGCCGCAGGACAGATACGGCAGCACCAGGGCCGGGTCGACGGCGGTGGCCACCCCGGTGAGCCGCAGCGCCGCGCCCGCCCCGGCGACGACCGAGGCCATGGCTTGCGGCTCGACGGAGTCCCACAGTTCGACGACGGCCATCCGGTGCCGGCCGGCCTCGGCGAGTCGTACCAGTTCGGGGACCAGGTCCTCGCGCAGCGCACAGCACGCGCAGTCGTCGACCAAGGGCGCGGAGCCGCTGTCCAGCAGCCCGCCGGCGTCCCGGACGGTCCGGCGCACCGCACGGTCGGCGGCGTGCGTCAGATCGTGGTGCAGGGCCACCGAGCCGGGGACCGTGCCCAGGATCTCCTCGACCGCCGCCCGGCGCGCGTCGGCGTGCAGTCCGGCGACGAGCGCGACCGGCAGCCGCGTGTCCTCGCCGCTCACCGCCCGCTCCGTCCGTGGCCGTAACGCCGCTCGAAGCGTTCGACGCGTCCGGCGGTGTCCACGACCCGCCGGTTGCCGGTGTAGAAGGGGTGGCTCGCCGAGGAGATCTCGACGTCGATGACGGGGTAGGTGTGGCCGTCCTCCCACTCGACGGTCTTGTCGCTGGTGGCGGTCGAGCGGGTCAGGAAGGCGAAACCGGCGGCCCGGTCACGGAAGACGACGGGCCGGTACGCGGGATGGATACCGGACTTCACGGATCTCAGCGCTCCTCACGGAAGTCGACGTGGCGCCTGACGACCGGGTCGTACTTGCGCAGCGTCAGCCGGTCCGGGTCGTTACGACGGTTCTTGCGGGTCACGTAGGTGTAGCCGGTGCCTGCGGTGGACCGCAGCCTGACGACCGGCCGGAGTTGGTCACGGGCCATGCCAGGAACCATACAGGATTGATTTTCATTTTCATCTAGGGCTAGGGTGCGGGCACTCGATCCGAGGAGGAACATGTCCGCCCACTGCCAACTCACCGGCCGCAGCCCCGGCTTCGGGCACCGCGTCTCGCACTCCCACCGACGCGGCAAGCGGCGCTTCGACCCCAACATCCAGCGTCGGCGCTACTGGCTGCCGAGCGAAGGCCGCTACGTGCGGCTGACCCTGTCGGCCAAGGGCATCAAGACCGTGGACGCCATCGGCATCGAGGCCGCGGTGGCCCGTATCCGCGCCCGGGGGGAGAAGATCTGATGGCGAAGAAGAGCAAGATCGCGAAGAACGAGCAGCGACGCCGTGTCGTGGCCCGCTACGCCGCGCGCCGGGCCGAACTGAAGGCGGTCATCGCCTCGCCCCACGCCTCCCCGCAGGACAAGGCCGCCGCACAACGGGAACTGCGCAGGCAGCCCCGGGACGCCAGCGCCACCCGGGTGCGCAACCGCGACGCCGTGGACGGGCGGCCACGGGGCCATCTGCGGGCCTTCGGCCTCTCCCGCATCCGGGTGCGGGAGATGGCACACGCGGGCGAACTCCCCGGGGTCACCAAGAGCAGCTGGTGACCCGCCGCCCGCGCGCGGCGTGCCGGGGTGCGGGGCGCGGGCCGGGGCGGGTCACTCCGCCGGTGTCCCGCCGGCCTGGGCCGGCACCCCGGCCGCCCGGTGGGGCGGGGCCTCGTCCCCGGGGATGCCGAGCAGCCCGGCCACGGTGGTCAGGGCCGTGCCCAGGGGCAGTGCGATCCGCGCGGCGGCGTAGCGATCGCCGCGGGTCACGTCCCGGTTGACGATCAGCACCTGCTTGCCCTCCTGGGCGGCCTGCCGGACGAACCGCAGGCCGGACATCACGGTCAGCGAGGAACCCAGGACCAGCAGCGAGGTCGCCTCGCGGACCAGCGCGCGGCAGCGTTCGACCCGGTGCTGCGGAACGGCCTCGCCGAAGAACACCACGTCCGGTTTGAGGACGCCCCCGCACCGGGCGCAGGACACCACCCGGAAGTCGCCGACCTGCTCGTCGGTGAGGTCCGCGTCGCCGTCCGGGTTGATGCCGGCGGCCACCGGGTTGAAGCCCGCGTTGGCCTGCTCCAGCCGCCGGGCCAGCTCCCTGCGGGATACGACCGCGCCGCAGGACAGGCACACCACCCGCGCCAGGCTGCCGTGCAGCTCCACCACGCTCCGGCTGCCGGCGGCCTGGTGCAGGCCGTCGACGTTCTGCGTGATCAGGCCCGAGAGCAGGCCGTGCCGCTCGAACGCGGCCACGGCCCGGTGCCCGGCGTTGGGGCGGGCACGGCCGAAGCTGCGCCACCCGAGGTGGCTGCGCGCCCAGTAGCGGCGCCGGGCCTGCGGGTCCGCGACGAACTCCTGGTAGGTCATCGGGGTGTGCCGGCTCAGGGTCCCGCCCTCGCCCCGGTAGTCGGGGATGCCGGACTCGGTGGAGATGCCGGCCCCGCTGAGCACCAGCACGCCGCCGGCGCGCAGTGCCTCGACGACCGGTCGCAGATCCGTGGTGGCGCTGGGCAGGTCCTCGTCGGGGATCCAGCTCAGGGTGGGCCGCATACGCATGCCGCCAGGGTACGGAACGGGCCGCGACCGGTGGCCGCCCGCGTCGTCGTCCGGGCCGGCCGCGGTGTGTGCCGGGGGCACCGGCCGCGCCTTTCGTGATGCGCCCGCCCGCGTCATCCGAGACCCTCCTCCGACCGGGACAGCGCATCGGCGATCATGCGGGTGGCGAAGGCGTGGTCGTCGGTGATGCGGTTGATGTGCTCCGCGAGCAGGAAGGCGGTGGCCTCCAGCGCGGTCAGCTCCTCGTCGGACCAGTCCCCGTACTGCCGGCGCCACAGGCTGGGGCTCAGACCCGTCCCCGCGGCCACGACCAGGCCCGCCATGGTGGGGATCACCTCGGGCCGCACGCTCTTGGGCATCCTGCGCATCGTCGCCACGAGGCTGGGCACCACACCCGCGATGACGTCCTCGTCGTGGTCCTCGTAGGCCATCCGCAGCCACTGCATGAACATGAAGATGAGGGTGCAGACGCCGTCCAGCACGCCGTCGACCCCCTCGGGCCCCAAGGACGCGGCGAACTGGCCGACCAGCTTCTGCTGCACGGGATCGGCCTGCGTTCTGCCGTCGCGCACGGCCGTGAGCCGGGAGTCGATCAACAGCAGGGCCGCGCCCACATCACCGGCGGGGGCGTATTCGGGATCACAGGGCGACGACAACGGGTTCCTCCCTCGTGCGACCGCGGTGGGCAGCACCATGTGCTCCGTACCGTAGACCGGCCGACCGCCGGCGGTCCGGCGAATCGGGAGAAGAACGGACGGTGGTGTGAAGCGTCGCCGACCCGGGACCACCGGTACGGCCCGCGGACAGGACCCGCCCCGCACCCGGCCGGGGGAAGGGGCCGGGGGAGAGGGGACGGGCCCGCCCGCCCCGCCCACCACGCCTCAGGGCCTCTCCTGCGTCACACGCACCGGGTCGAAGGTCACGACGGTCACCGGGCCCCGCGTCCAGTGCACGCGCACCACCGGGCCGTCCACGGTCACGCCCGCGACGGCCTCGGCGGTCGGCGCGCCATCGGCGTCCCCGCCCAGCGCGGCCAGCGCCACGAACACCGCCGTGCCCTCGACTCCGGCGGACAGCCGGGGCACCCGCACCCACGGTTCGTACGCCGTGCCCTCGGGCGCGCGCACCCGCTCGGCCCCGCCCCAGCCGTGCAGGCCGGCCAGCTCGGACCGCAGCGTCTCCGTGGCCCAGCCGGTGAGGGTGACCCGCGCCCCGTGCGGCGCCCCGACGACACGGTGGACGCGCAGCTCGTGCCGCCCACGGGCCACGGTCACGCTCTCCACCCGCAGGCCCGGCACCATCGGCGGCCCGGAGACGAACACCGGACGGTGCCAGGACGCCGCCCAGCCCCATCCCTCGCCGTCGCCGGCGCCCAGCGGGTGGATGCGCCGCCGCACGCTCGGCACGCCGGAGACCTCCACCGACAGATGGTTGTCGGCCACGTTCGCCCGCGAGGTGGGCCCGGTGTGCGTGGAGTACGCCTGCCGCCCGTACAGCGGGTCGTCCCCGGCCGCCGTCTCGCCCTCGTGCGGCCGCACATGATCGCTGCCGTGGTTGTGCAGGCGCACGATCCCGTCGGCCCCGGTGGACTGCACCAGCAGCCCGGGCGCGGGCAGGGCCTTCACCCGGTCGGGGCCCTCGCTGGGCGCCCGTTCCTCGATCGCCGTCCACAGCGGATCGTCCTCGGGCGCGAGCAGCGCCACGAACGCCTTCGACGCCCAGTACGGGGACGCCGGACCCGAGTAGGGCTGGAGCGTGGCCGCGTGCGGGCCGTGCCAGCCCAGGCCGAGCAGCCCGTCGCCGGTGACGGCGCCCCGGTCCAGGAAGTAGCGCAGGCTGCCGCTGATCAGGCGGCGCGAGGTGCCCGGGGTCAGCGGGGTGTTCCCGGTGACGGCGCCCAGGCCGACCGCCGCGGAGGCCGCGAACCGGTAGGTCAGCGAGCGGCCGAAGTGGATCGGTGCCCCGTCGGCGCTGAACAGGAGCGAGAAGCTCTCCAGGTGGGTGCGCAGCCGCGGCCCGAAGCGGTCCAGGAGCGCCTCGTCGCCGCACAGGTGGGCGATCAGCACGGGATACAGGTGCAGTGCCCATCCGTTGTAGTGGTCGAACGCCCGTCCGTCGCCGTCCGCGTACCAGCCGTCGCCCCGGTACCACGTCTCCATCAGCTCCAGCGCCCGCTGCCCGGCCCGCTCGGTCGCCTCGTCGCCGCGGCCCACCGAGGTGAGGAACGCGGCGACCGTGAAGGGGAAGAGGTACCAGTTGTTCGGGGCCGGCGTGTGCGTCAGGGCGCCGCGCAGCCAGGCCTCGGCCCGGTCCTGCACCTCCTCGTCGAGCCGGTCCCACAGCCAGGGCCTGGTCAGCAGCAGGCCGAGCGCCACCGACGCGGACTCCACCATCGGCTGGCCCTGCACATCGTGGTCGAGGATCAGCGGCCAGGACTCCGTGTCGTCCCGGCCCGGGGTGCGGGTTCCCGCAGCCAGCCCGGACGCGTACCGCTCCAGCCAGCCGTGCGGGTCCTTGCCGCCGGCGCCCGCCACCCGGAAACCGGCCGCCAGGAACGTCCGGGCGTAGCCCTCCAGGCCGTCGGAGCGGACACCGGACCGGGACGGACGGCCCGGCAGATCGAGCAGGGCACCGCCGGGAGTCGCCCAGCGCCAGGCGGCACCGAGCAGCCCGTCCGCGACCGCCTCCCAGTGCGCCCGCACATAACCGGTGTACGGGCTGCGCGTACGGTCCTCGGCGGGCAGAGCGAAGGGGATGCCCGGACCGGGAACGTTCATGCCAGCAACGCTCATGCCAGGAATGCCAGCCTTTCGCGTCGTACGGGATGGGCGAAGCCGTCGCCCGCGGCCCATCGGGCCACCTCGGCGACGGCCGTCTCGGCGAGCCGCTCCCACTCGTTGCCCTGGGAACCGGCGAGATGCGGGGTGATCAGCACGTTCGGGCAGTCCCACAGCGGATGACCGGGAGGCAGCACCTCCGGGTCCGTCACGTCGAGCACCGCACGGATACGGCCCGCGCGCACCACGTCGGTCAGCGCCTCCTGGTCGACGACCGCGCCGCGCGAGGTGTTGATGAGCGTGGCGCCCGGCCGCATCGCGTCCAGCAGAGCGCGGCCGACCAGACCGCGGGTGGCGGGCAGCAGCGGCGTGTGGATGCTCACCAGGTCGCTGCGGGCGAAGAGCGTCGGCAGATCCACCCAGCGCGCGCCCAGTTCGGCGGCGTCGGCCTCGCTGACGTACGGGTCGTACAGCAGCACCTCGAGGTCGAAGGGGCGCAGCAGCTCGATCACCCGCCGGCCGACCAGGGAGGCGGACACAATGCCCACCGTGCTGCGGTAGTTGCCCACGGTCCGCGGAAGGCTCAGCCAGTCGTCGCGCCGACGGGTGTTCCGGAAGGCACGGGCCCGCTCCAGCACCTGCTTGCCGTACAGCAGGATCATGCCGAGGGTGTACTCGGCGACCGGCAGGGCGTTGGCCGCGGCCGCCGACGACACCTCGATGCCGCGCTCCCAGCAGGCGTCGGTGACATGCCCGCGCACCGAACCGGCCGCATGCACGACCGCCTTCAGGTGCGGAGCGGACGCGAGGACGCCGGCGTCCAGCGGCGGGCACCCCCAGCCGGTGACGAGCACCTCGACCTCGGCGAGGATCTCGCGGGCACGCGCGGTGGTCAGATCGTCGAGGGCCGGCAGCGGGGCCAGGTCGCACACCTTCCCGAGCGCGGTCAGCGCCTGCGGCGGGAAGACGGCGGCGGCCGCCTGCGGGGACATGGCGAGAGCCGTACGCGGTGTCCTCACTTGACCGCCCCCGCCGTCAGACCGGACCGCCAGAACCGCTGGAGCAGGACGAACGCGAGGATGAGGGGCAGCACCGCGAGCAGCGAGCCGGTGATCACCACCGGGTAGTACTCGGGGGAGACGGTCGCCTGGCTGTTCCACTGGTAGAGCCCCAGACTCAACGGATACAGGTGCTGATTCGACAACATCACCATCGGCAGGAAGAAGTTGTTCCAGATCGCTGTCAGCTGGAAGAGGAAGACGGTGACCAGCCCCGGCCCCAGCATCCGCAGCGACACTCTCAGATACGTGGTCAACTCGCCGGCTCCGTCCACCCGTGCCGCCTCCAGCACCTCGTCGGGCACATACCCCTGCGCGAAGATCCGGCCCAGGTACACACCGAACGGGTTGAACAGCACCGGGACGAACACCGACCAGAAGGTGTTCACCACACCCGTCTCGGACGCGATGAGGTACAGCGGCAGCGCGAGCACCGTCTGCGGCACCATCACGGCCGCCAGCACCAGGCCGAACAGCTTCTCCTTGTGCCGGAAACGGTACTTGTCGAAGGCGTATCCGCAGGCGACGCTGATCATCGCGCCGAGCGCCGCGCCCAGCACGGCGTACAGCAGGCTGTTGCCGTACCAGCGCCCGTACAGCCCGCCGTCCGTCGTCAGCAGATCCCTGACGTTGCTCAGCAAGGAGAAGTCGCGGAACGACAGGAGGTCGCTGGTGAACACGGCGTCACGGGACTTCGCCGCCGCGAGCACCAGCCACAGCACCGGCAGCAGCGTGTACAGCACACTGAGCGCGACGACGACGTTGACGGTGGCCCGGCCCAGCAGGCGCGGGCGCAGCGGGGCGGGGTGTGCGAGGCTCATCGGGCGTTCTCCTTCGCCGCGTCGACCCGGTTGGTGAAGCGGGTGACCGCGTAGGAGACGGCGATGGTGACCACGAGCAGGATCACCGACGCGGCAGCCGCCAGGGAGTAGTTGGTGCGGCTGAAGGCCGCGTCGTAGATGTACATGCTCGGCGAGAACCGGCTGCTGACCATTGGTGAGGCCTGATGCAGCAGCATCGGTTCGGTGAACAGCTGCAGGGCCCAGATCAGCGTGAACATCGACACCATCACGATCGAGGACCGCACCAGCGGCGCCTTGACCCGCACCGCGGTGCGCACCGGCCCCGCGCCGTCGACCACGGACGCCTCCAGCACCTCCCGGGGGATCGCCTGCAGGGCCGCGCAGAAGACGACCATGTTGTAGCCGAGGTTGCTCCACAGGGCGATGTTCACGATCGACGGCAGCGTGGTGTGCAGGCCGAGGAAGTCCACCGTGATGTCGGCCTCGGCGAGCGCCGCGACGACCGGGCTGATCCCCGGGGTGTACAGGTACAGCCAGATCAGGGCGGCGATGATGCCGGGCACCGCGTGCGGCAGGAACAACCCCAGCTGCGCCCATGAACGCAGCCGCACCACACCGGAGTCGAGCAGCAGGGCGAGCGCCAGGGACCCGAGCACCATCAGCGGAATGTAGAGCACGCAGTACAGTGCGACCGTACCGATCCCGGACAGGAACGTCGGGTCGGTCAGCACCGCGGCGTACGACCGCAGTCCGACGAACACGGTGCGCTCCGGGCCGAACCCGAGGCCGGGCTCGTCGGCACTGAACAGGCTCAGCCACACCGCCGTGCCCAGGGGCACCAGGAAGACGAGGACGAGAAGGAGGAAGAACGGCGTCATCAGCACACCGGCGGCGGCGTTGCGGTGGCGCCGGGCCGAGCGCTGTGCCGCGCGCCCGACGGTACCCGCCGCACGGGGCGGTGCGGTGCGCGGCGACGCGGCGTGGGTGGTCGCGGTCATGGTGTCACCTGCCTGTCGGCGTGCGGGGGGTTCACGTCGAGTGCTGGGTGGTGGCCAGGCCCAGTGCCTTCAGATCGGGCATCGTGCCGGCCTGCGCGGCCCGCATCGAGGACAGCAGGGTGCCGGAACCGGCACCGGCCCGGGCGAACGCGTCCTGCATGATGGAGCCGGTGGCGGTCATGCGCGGCCCCCACACCCAGCCCTTGCCGATCGTGCGGGCCTCCTGCTCGAACAGCCCGTAGATGTCCTGGCCCCCGTAGTACGTGCGGTCGAACGCGGCACGGCCCACCGGCACCAGCCCGGTCGCCGCCGGATACATGCTGCTCGTGCCGCTGGACAGCCGGGCCTTGAGCGCGTCCGGATGCGACACCTGCCAGGCGATGAACTCCATGGCGGCCTCCGGATGCCTGCTGTCCTCGGTGACCGCGAAGGTCGAGCCGCCGTGCATGCCGAGCGCCGGCCGGGAGGGGTCCCACTGGGGCAGCGGGGCGATGCGCCACTGTCCCTTCTGCTCCGGGTGCGCGTTCATCTGCGCGCCCGCATCCCAGGCGCCGCTCAGCCGTGTCAGGATCAGGCCGTTGCCCACCTGCGCGTCGTACAGGCGCGAGCCGGTGGCATTGCAGTGGACGAGGTCCTCGTCGATGAGCCGCTGCCAGTACGCGGCCACCTTCCGGGTGGGTGCGTCCGCCATGGACACGTTCCAGGCACCCCGGGAGATGTCGAACCACTGCGCCCCGGCCTGCCAGCACAGGGCGGCCATCAGCGTCATGCCGTCGGTGGGGAAGACGGTGATCCTGCGGTCCCCGCCCGTGCGGCGCACCGCGCGGGCCACCTCGGCGAACTCGTCCCAGGTGGTGGGCACGTCCAGGCCGAACCGGTCGAACAGGTCCTTGCGGTAGTGCAGCACCATCGGCTCGACGTCGAGCGGCACGCTGTAGACGCGCCCGTCGAAGGTCGTCTGGTCCAGCGACTGGGGCAGCAGCTCGGCCCGCAGCTCGTCGCTCACCGCACCGGTGATGTCCCGGACGACGCCGTCGATCACGAAGCCGGGCAGCTGGGGATACTCGATGGTGGCGATGTCGGGCGCGTTGCCCGCCCGCGCCGCGTTGCTCAGCTTCAGATACCCGCCCTGACCGCCGGCGGGTATCTGCTCGAAGTCGACCCGGATGTGATCGTGTGTCCTGTTGAAGGCATCCACCACCTCCTGGCTGCCGCGCAGCGCGGACCAGAAGGTGACGGTGGTTCTGCCCTTGGTGCCGGATGTTTCGCCACTCCCCGCTCCGGTGGACGCGCTGCCGCTGCCGGAACAGGCGCTCAGGGCGCCCGTCAGCGGCAGCGCGCTGATGGCGGCGAGCACGGATCGACGACTGTGTCGACCGGGCATGGGCGCCTCCCGCGGCTCCTGCGTGTCGAGTCACGGGAATACTGATCGGCTGCCCCGGTCAGGTCAATAGATCGATCAGGAGAAACCGAAAGCGGTCAAACGCTCACCTCGTGGGGAGTGTTCGACCCCGGTCAGCCCTGACGAGGTGCCGTCGAACCGCGCACCTGCAGCGTCGGCAGCAGCTCCACCCGCTGCACCGGCGCGCCGCCCGCCCGGGACGTGCCCGCGTCCAGCCGGCGCAGCAGCAGTTCCGCAGCCGTCCGCCCGACCTCCGCCTTCGGCGGGGACACCGCGGTCAGCGGCGTGCTGCCCAGCGCCGCGACCACATCGTCGTACGCGATCACGGAACAGTCCTCCGGGACCCGCACCCCGTTGTCCCGCAGCGACTGCACCAGCATCAGGGCGTCGACGTCACCGTGCAGCACGGCCGCCGTGGCCCCCGTCCCGGCCATCAGGGTGTGCAGCGCCACCGGCTCCGCCGTGCCCTCGTCCGCCGGATCGGGCGTCGCGGCGGGCGAACTGAGCGTCACCGCCCACGCGTCGACGTCCGGATGGGTCTCGGCGATCTCGGCGAACGCGGCACGGACCGTGCGCGCGGTCGGACTGTCGTCACGGGCGGCGAGCACGATACGGCGATGGCCCAGCCGCGTCAGATGCTCCACGGCGAGATGCACGCCGTACCAGTGGTCCGTGCACACACTGTCCAGGGCGTGCAGCGCGCTGCCGCGCCGCGGCCGGCGTTCCATGAGCACGGCGGGCACGTCCAGGTCCGACAGCCAGGCGTAGTCCGCTTCCTCCGTGGCGAGCGCCCGCCACCGCGGAGCAATCAGAACCCCGCGCGCACCGTCCGCCAACGCCCGCTCCACCAGCGGACGTTCGGCCCCTGCGGCGGCCGGTGCGATGTGCAGCGCGATGCGCACCCCGGCCTCCTCCAGGACACTGCGCGCACCGTGCAGCGCCTCGTACAGATACGCGTGACGCTCGGGCACGACCACGGCGACCGGTCCTCCGCCGTCGGCCGCGGGCTGCGGCTCGGTGCCCTGTCCGGCCTCCGGCAGCACCGACCGGGCCACGCCGTGCCCGCGGCGCAGCTTGCCCTCGCGGGCCAGGTGCTCCACGTCGCGGCGCACGGTGACCACCGACACCTCCAGCTCCGCGGCGAGATCGCTGACCCGGATGGCACCCCGGGACTGCACGGCCGCGAGTATCCGCTGCCGCCTGAGCCCGACCGGTTCGCGCATGCTGCTGGTTCCCCTCACAACCCGCTGTTCGTTTGATCGAATGCGCTGTGCGCTTCGCCGGGGCAGCATATCCAGCCGCCACCCGGCGCCGGAGTGTGCGCCGGGGCTCGGACCTCGGGCGGGCGGCGGCGAGGTGGTGCACCCGGATCCGCTCCGCGTGCGGCCCGAGCAGGCCCCGCAGGTCGTCGACCGCGGTCGCGAAGACACGGCCGTCGCGGGTGGCGTGCACGCTCTGGCAGGACGAGGACGACACGGGTGGCGTCCTCGGTGAGCACGGCCGCGTGCGTCCACGGCACGGCAGCACCCTGCACTGGTAAAGTGGAGGTATCCCTCCACTGTAGTGGAGGTTTTCCTCCGGTTCGATCGTGCCCGCCCCGGGAGGCAGCCGTGACGCCCCAGCCGTTCCCCGTCAGCGAGATCGTGGCGTCCAGGCGGCCGCACCGGAAGGACGCCGCCCGCAACTTCGACGCCCTGCTGGCCGCGGCACGCGCCGCCTTCGCCGAGCACGGTGCGGAGGCATCCCTGGAGGACATCGCCCGGCGCGCGGGTGTCGGCATCGGCACCCTGTACCGCAACTTCCCCACCCGTCGCGATCTGTTCGAGAGCGTCTATGCGGACGAGGTGAACGAGCTGTGCCAGGTCGCCGAGGAGGTCGCCGGGCTGGAGCCGTGGGAGGCGCTGACGGCCTGGCTGGACCGGTTCACCGGCTACACGGTCACCAAGCGTGCCGTCCGTGAGGCCCTCGACGGTGACGCGGAGATCTTCCAGGCCTGCCGGAAATCGATGGAGGCGGCAGGCGGTCCGCTGTTCGAACGGGCCCAGCAGGCCGGTCAGGCCCGCCGGGACATGTCCTTCGACGACCTGCTGAGGATGATCGCGGGGATCGCCGCGACCGCCTTCGACGACGAGGACCAGCGCCGCCGGGTGCTGTCCATCGCCCTGGACGGGGTCCGCGCGAGCCGCTGAACGCGGCCTTCGCCGGCCAGGAGCGGGACGGCACGCTGCACGTCCACGGCCTCGACTGCGGCGGCTCGTTCACCTCGTACGCCTCGTTCGGCACGATCGCCCCCGGCAAGGCATCCGTGATGGACGTCCTGTTCGACGCCGGGACGCAGCGCACCGTCGCGACCTGTGACAACACGGTGATGACGGCGCGGGGTGACGTTTTCACCCGGTCACCCGGTCACCCGGTGCACGGGCAACAGGACGGGGGAAGCACGACCATGTGTCCCGACGGGCGGTTGCCCCTGTCCACCCTGACGAGGCGTCGCCCGTCGGCCGACCCGCGTGCTGAGGCTCCCTCACCCGTCCGACGCTCAGGACGCGCGCGCCGCGCGGCGGGGCCTTACTGTCGAAGTGCCTGCGGTGACAGGACGCAGGGTCAGGGCGGTCCCCGCACGCAGCGCCCTGGGCTGGGACCGCCCTCTGCGTCCACGCTGCCGGACACCGGCGGCGGGCGCCACGCCGCGGGCCCGGCCGGCGGAGGACCATCCGCCACGGCTGGGAAGGGGCGACCCCACGGGCGGAAGGATGGCGCAGGACCTCCCGGCCATGGCGCAGAACCTCCCGGCCATGACGCAGGACCTCCCGGCTATGCGGAGGCCGACGTGCCCGCCTCCGGCGGCAGGCTGGGCCGTCCGCTGAATCCCGAACGGTGGAGCACCGCCGCGAGGTGATCGGCGAGCAGCCGCCGGGCCTCGGCCGGGCGCTGTTCGTGCAGAGCCGTGGCGATCGCGGCGTGTTCCGCCACGTCCTGGGCGGCGTGCGCGGAACCGGCCGTGGCCGCGGCGGCGATCCGTTCCTGCTGGTTCCACAGCGTCTCGTACAGACCGGCGACCACCGGATTGCCGGCGGAGCCGACCAGCCGGCAGTGGAAGGTGCGGCCCAGCTCCCGTGCGCCGGACGGTGTGGTGCCCTGCTGCTCCTGCTCGCAGTCCCTCAGCAGTGCCCGACCGGTCTCGCGCACCGCCTCGGCACCCCGGGCGGCCAGCGCGTCCAGGGCGAACAGCTCCAGCAGCAGGCGAGCCTGCAGCACCCCGTGGGCGTCCTCGGGGCCCACCGGGACGACCACCGCGCCGCGCTTGGGGTACACGCGCAGGAATCCTTCGTTCTGCAGGCGCTGGAACGCCTCCCGCACGGGGGTGCGGGAGATCCCGAGATCGGCCGCGACGGTGCCCTCCGAGAGCAGGTCACCGCTGGTGTACACGCCGTCGAGGAGGCTTTCCCGGATGTGCGCATAGGCGCGGTCCGCGGCTTTGGGCTGGGTGGTCATGCAGGCATTGTGCCGCATACCGCTCCACGAAGTCCTCCACGTGGTGCACTTGCTTGCATACAAGTTGGCGTCTATGGTCGTATGCATACCGTCGGTGACGTTCCCCGAGGCGTCGCCCCCGGGCGTGTCCGCAGTCCGCCGGCGACCGTCAGCGAGAAAGGGCGAGGCCATGCGCACCGCGCTGTTCGTCACATGCCTCAACGACACTCTGTTCCCGCGCACGGGGCAGGCCGCGGTCAAGCTGCTGCGGCGGCTCGGTGTCGAGGTCGAGTTCCCCGCCGCGCAGAGCTGCTGCGGCCAGATGCACTACAACACCGGCTACCGGGCCGAGACCGCGAAGCTGGCCCGCCACTTCGTCGAGGTCTTCGGCGACTACGACCGGATCATCGTCCCCTCCGCCTCGTGCGGCGGGATGCCCTCGGAGGCGTACGCGATCGCGGCGGAGTCCGTCGGGGACGACGGCCTGCTGCGCGACGTCCGCAGCATCGCGCCACGGGTGCACGAACTGACGAGCTTTCTGACCGACACGCTCGGCGTGGAGGACGTCGGCGCGTACTTCCCGCACCGCGTCACCTACCACCCCACCTGCCACAGCCTGCGTGCCTCGGCGCTCGGCGACCGGCCCTACCGGCTGCTGCGGGCGGTGCGCGGCATCGACTTCGTCGAGCTGCCCGCCCAGGAGGAGTGCTGCGGCTTCGGCGGCACCTTCTCGGTGAAGAACGGGGCCGTCTCCGGGGCGATGAACGGGGACAAGGCCCGGCACGTGCTGGAGACCGGGGCGCACGTCCTGGCGGCGGTGGACAACTCGTGTCTGATGAACATCGGAGGCCGCCTCGCCAAGGACGGCCACCCGGTACGCACCATGCATCTGGTGGAGATCCTGGCCAGGACCGAGGAGGACGGTCCGCTGGACGGCGTGCCGGTCACGGAAGGGGAGAAGGTGCGATGAGCAAGGTGTTCCTCGACTGGCCGACGTTCCCCACGGCGGCCGAACGCGCCACCAAGGACGAGCAGTTGCGCGCCAATGTGCGCCGGGCCACCCACACCATCCGCGCCAAGCGGGGCGCGCTGGCCGCGGAGCGCCCCGACTGGCAGGACCTGCGCGACAGCGCGGCCGCGGTGAAGGACGAGGTGCTGCGCCACCTCGACACCTACCTCGAACAGTTGGAGGCCAAGGTCCGCGAGGCCGGCGGTGTCGTGCACTGGGCTCAGGACGCCGAGGAGGCCAACCGGTTCGTCACCGGCCTGGTCCAGGAGACCGGCGAGACGGAGATCGTCAAGGTCAAGTCCATGCTGACCGAGGAGATCGGCCTCGACTCCGCACTGGAGAAGGCCGGCATCAGCGCCCGCGAGACGGACCTGGCCGCCGCCATCGTGCAGCTCGGCGACGACCTGCCCTCCCATGTCGTGGTCCCGGCCCTGCACCGCAACCGCACGGAGATCCGCGACGTCTTCCGCCGCGAGATGGGCAAGCACGGCCGGCCGGCACCCGAGAACCTCGGCGACGACCCCGAGGAACTGGCCGAGGCGGCACGCCTGCACATGCGGGACAAGTTCCTCCGGGCGAAGGTCGCCGTCTCCGGGGCCAACTTCATGATCGCCGAGACCGGAACCCTGGTGATCGTGGAGTCGGAGGGCAACGGGCGCATGTGCCTGACCCTGCCCGAGACCCTCATCTCGGTGGTCGGCATCGAGAAGGTCCTGCCCACCTGGCGCGACTTGGAGATCTTCCTGCAGCTGCTGGCCCGCAACGCCACCGGTGAGCGGATGGCACCCTACACCTCCAGCTGGACCGGGACCACGGACGGCGACGGGCCGCGCACCTTCCACCTGGTCCTGGTCGACAACGGCCGCACCCGCGCCCTGGCGGACCCGGTGGGCCGGCAGGCCCTGCGCTGCATCCGCTGCGGAGCCTGCATGAACATCTGCCCCGTCTACGAGCGCACCGGAGGCCACGCCTACGGCTCGGTCTACCCCGGCCCCATCGGCGCCATCCTCAATCCCCTGCTCAAGGGGCCCGACGACCCCCAGACCGCCTCCCTGCCCTACGCCTCCAGCCTCTGCGGCGCCTGCAACGAGGTGTGCCCGGTCCGTATCCGCTTCACCGACGTCCTGCTCAAGCTGCGGTCGGACGTGGCCGAGGGCGACGCCGAGGTCAAGCACCCCGCCGAGAAGGCGGCGCTGAAGGCCGTGGCGGGCGTCATGCGGCACAACCCGCTGTGGAACGCCGCCGTCAAGTCGGCCGGCCGGGCCGGGGCGGTGCTTCCCTCGGACATGAACCTGCCCGGCCCGCTGCACGGCTGGACCGACAGCAGGACCATCCCCGAGATCCCCGCGCAGTCCTTCCGCACCTGGTGGAAGCGGACCGAAGGAGGTACCCGGTGAGCGCCCGCGAGGCCATCCTGGGCCGCATCCGCGCGGCCGTCGCAGACCTGCCCGACGACCCCGCCGAGGTGCCCCGCGCCTACCTGCGCGGCGCCCCCGGCATCACCCCCGGCGACCGTGACGCCGCCGTCGAGCTGTTCGTCACCCGCGTGACGGAGTACGGCGCGACGGTCCGCCGGGTGCCGGAGGCGGACCTGCCCGCCGCGGTGGCCGCGGCCCTCGACGAACGGGGCGCACGCACGGCGGTCGTCCCCGACGGCCTCGACCCGGCGTGGACGGCCGCATGGAACGGACAGGTCCGCCGTGACGTGCCCGCGCTGTCCACGGCGCAGCTCGATGCGACCGACGCCGTGGTCAGCGCCTGCGCGGCGGCCGTCGCCGACTCCGGCACGATCGTGCTGGACGCCGGCCCAGGGCAGGGGCGCCGTGCCCTCAGCCTGGTGCCGGACGTCCACGTGTGCGTCGTGCGCGAGGAGCAGATCGGTTCCGCCCTGCCCGAGGTGATCGGCCGGCTCGACCCGCGGCGGCCCATCACCTGGATCAGCGGCCCCTCGGCCACCGCGGACATCGAGATGATCCGAGTCCAGGGCGTCCACGGGCCGCGCAAGCTGACCGTGCTCGTCACACACTGAACCGCCTGCGCACCCCGCCCTTCGGCGGCCCCGGCGCCGGAGGCGTTCTTCCGAGCCGTCGGCCGCGGCTGACGGGCCGTACGGATCCGTGAGGAAAGCCGGGTCGGTGTTCCGGACCGGCAGGCGGGCGGGGACGATCCGAGGGGCACTGCCGACGGACGGGAAACACCGCGATCGGGGTGTTTCCCGTCCGGTCTGCCCACTCCGCGCCGTGACCGGACAGCGACCGCGAAGCGGCCCGCCGGCGAGGCGCCCATGACACCCACCGTGTCGCACGCGGGGTCACCGACAAGGGCGCCGACCACCGCTTTGTGGTCTTCGGTGATGGTGCTGAAGTCCCGCTCACTGAGGACCAGTTGAACAAAAGTGCTTGGCTTCGGGGGCGGAAGGCATCCTGGCCGCGTGCGAGGGGAGTACGGCGCCCCCGCGGGCGCCTGAACAGCGAAACGACTGGAGACCGTTCCCACCGCGTTCCGGAAACGGCAACAGACATTGCCCGGGCCGAGCCACCTCCGCACCCTCGCGGCGGCGGTGATCGCCATCATTCGCCGGTTCCGGGACGACGTCGACGGCGGCCGGATCTCCGACGGGCGCCCCCATGCAGGGTCGCCGCGTACCCCACCTACAGCTGTGGCCGCCTCAAGATGCGCAGTTCGCGCACGCACACTGGGCGCCTGCGCGGCCCGGGTGGCGAGCGCGGCGACGCCCGTGGCGAGCACGCCGACAGCGGTGAGGGCGACGACCGCCCAGAAGCCGCCCCGCCAGGAAGTGAAGTGGCTCAGCAGTGCACCGGCCGGACCGCCGGCCACCATGGCGACGCTGAGCCCGCTGACCACCACACCCGGGGCGCGGGCGGTGCGGTCGGGTGTGACGAGGCTGATCGCGGTGACCGCGGCGACCGCCCAGAACCCGGCGTAGGCGAGACCGTACAGGAAGCGGGTCACCAGCAGCACCGCGAAGCGGATGGCGCACCTTCCACAGCATCGGCCCGGACACCATTTGGGACGACACGATCGACACAGCGACCTGGAACAGCTCCACCATGCTGTCCGGCCTCATCGGGGACTCGGACGATGTGGCCGAGCTCCAGCCTTTCCAGCTGGCCCGGCTCCTACGCACGCACGGGGTCCCGGTCATCTTCTGCGCCGGTTGCGGCAATCCCATCACCGACCGTCACCCGCGATGGAGCGGTGTGTGGGTCTCGCCCAGCAACGACTGCGGCCCGCTGTGCGAAGCCCCCCACCCCTGCCCTGCGGCTCCCGGCTCCCCGGCTCGGGTGGGTTACCGACGCAGAGTTCGGCCACCCACACCACCCCGCACACGTGGGCGACTGAGAGACATGTGAGGCAGGGCCCGGCGGGGATCCTGACCGCTCGGGGATGATCAGACCCATCCCCGGCACGGCCGCCTCCTCGTTCGGGGCGGGGTAGAGCTTCGCGAGCCCATCCAGCAGCTGCGCATACGACCGCCAAGGGCCCATTCTCGAACCGCGGATCGGTGCCGCCCGCCCGGGTACCGGCCGACGCCGCCTTCCTCGCACCTGGCCAGCGCGACGTCGACGCCGACCTCGAGGTGGGCGCCGGACGGGTCGCGGCAGTCGGAGCGTAGGTACGCTGATCAGCGAAGACCCTGGCATCGTCCCTGGTAGCCCTCTGAAGAGGGCAGGCCATACCCCCAGGGTTCAGGCTTAGCGAAGGCCACCCGGGTCCTCCGGGTGGCCTTCGCGCTGTGCGGCAGGCCATGGCTCAGGCCGTGATCCCCCAGCCGCCTGCTGCGCTGCGTACGACGGCGTGATCACGGGGCGCGCGGGCCCGCCGCTGACCAAACCTACTGGTCGGCGATCGGAGCGGCGCTATCAACAGAGTGGGTTGGTCTCGGCGGACCAGAACACATGCGCGGACGGCGAGCTCGTGCCCCGCTTGGTGCGCCTGCTGGCACGAAGGGGCGAATGGCCACGGCAGGAGCAGTCATCGCCGCGTCGAAGGGGAGAACGGCGACTGCCGGCACCTCGGCCCACGCCGCGCCGGAACACCCCCGCGTCGGCGGGGAGAACAAGACGGTGTGGAATTCCACGGTGCGGCCCGTCGGAACACCCCCGCGTCGGCGGAGAGAACTTGGAGCCAGCCGCGATCTTCATAGAGACTGCCGGAACACCCCCGCGTCGGCGGGGAGAACCAGCGCCCGAGCACCAAGAGCGTGCCGACCGCCGGAACACCCCCGCGTCGGCGGGGAGAACGCCGACGGGCGCGAGGTGCGGGTCACCCATTACGGAACACCCCCGCGTCGGCAGGGAGAACGACTCAGTGGAAGCGGCTGTCCGGTACCGCGACGGAACACCCCCGCGTCGGCGGGGAGAACCGTCATGAGGTCACCGCCTGGGTCGTGGCCCTCGGAACACCCCCGCGTCGGCGGGGAGAACCGAATCATCCGGGACTGCGCCTGGCGGGGAGAACCACTTGGCTCTCGGTGTACTTGCCTAATGTGCCGGAACACCCCCGCGTCGGCGGGGAGAACGAATGTGCCGGAAGTTGAGGTTGTCGGCCTTCCGGAACACCCCCGCGTCGGCGGGGAGAACCCCAGCCCGACCCGGGCGGGGCGGCCGAGGGGCGGAACACCCCCGCGTCGGCGGGGAGAACTGGAGGAGAGGCTGAACGAGACGATCCGGCTACGGAACACCCCCGCGTCGGCGGGGAGAACTGGAGCCGGGCGGCATCCGGTGCGAGATCCGGCGGAACACCCCCGCGTCGGCGGGGAGAACGCCGTCAGGCGGCCGGGCATGGCTATCACGCGCGGAACACCCCCGCGTCGGCGGGGAGAACTCCGGCCCTAGATCCACGACGCGATGAGAGGACGGAACACCCCCGCGTCGGCGGGGAGAACTGGGCCCGCGGCCGCCGACGGCGTAATCACGGCGGAACACCCCCGCGTCGGCGGGGAGAACCGGAAGCGGTTCGAGCGGGCGTGGGGGATGCCCGGAACACCCCCGCGTCGGCGGGGAGAACGGCAGCTCCTGGCTGGCGCTGACGCCCATCTGCGGAACACCCCCGCGTCGGCGGGGAGAACCAGCACTCAAGGTCGGCCTGGACAGCCTGGATCGGAACACCCCCGCGTCGGCGGGGAGAACCCTTCCTGACCAGGCACTCAAGAGGGGCTTTGCCTTTTCTTTGCTCTGGTGAGCATGTCATCTAGGGATGGCTGAGGCTGCACGTCGTCACTCTACCGGGGGCTGGATGGCGGTGGCGCTGTCACTGGGAAGTGCTTGAATGCCGCCTTCGGTACTGGGACGGCATCTGCCCCGGGGGTGAGGACGATGATGGCGAGGCGACCGGGAGCGCCGGATGAGTCGGTGTGGGGTAAGTCGAGGGGGCTGGATCCGGCGCTGCCGCCGTATCCGTTGATTCGGCATTGTCTGGATGCGGCTGCGATGGCGCTGCATCTGTGGGATGCGTATCTGTCCGAGAATCAGCGGGTGAGGATTGCCGAGGGGCTTGGGCTTGTCGGTGAGGTTGAGCGGGCGAGAAGTGTTGTGGGGTTGTGTGCGGGGCTGCACGATATAGGGAAGTTGTCTGGTTTTCAGTTCTGCTCCGTGCATGCAGGCCGGTACCTGAGTGCTGAGCTGGCCGGCGATCGCTCGAGGATGATTGCGGAGCGGTTCGGGCATGATGTGGCCGGCATGGCGGTGGCAGGTGAGGTGCTGTCAGCCCTGGGGTTCGCCGCTGAGGAGGATGTCCGGTTCGCGGACCGGCTGGCCGAGGTCATCGCTGGTCATCACGGGCGTTTCCACCGTCTTGAGGAGAGCGTTGCTCCGGCTTTTCTCGGCGGGACTGCGTGGGCGCGGCAGAGGGGTGCGCATGCTGCGTCGGTGTATGGGCTGCTGGGGGCGCCGCAGGTGCCGGGGGTGTTTGAGGCTCCGGCGGCGGTGCTGGTGGCGGGGGTGGTGATTCTTGCGGACTGGCTGGTCAGCCAGTCTGAGTACCTGCGTATGCGGCAGCGGGGGCTGGAGCCGCAGCTTGCTGATCATTTTGAGCGTTCTGTCAAGGACGCGCCCCGTTTGCTGGCCGAGGCTGGGCTGGCTCGGGTGGGTCTGCGGCGTAAGGGGTTTGTGGAGGCGTACGGGCTTCAGGGTGGGCCTAATCCGCTTCAGCGATCGGTATTGGAGGAGCTGCGGGGGGCGGTGGGCGAGGGGCGTCGTGGCGGCATCATGCTTATTACCGCGGCGCCCGGTGACGGGAAGAGCGAGACGGCTCTGGAGGCCGAGCGGATTTTGTCGGAGCGTTTCGGTACCGAGGGGTACGCGTTTTTGCTGCCGACGATGGCCACCAGCGATCAGATGTACGGGCGGGTGGCGCAGGCGTTGCTGCGTCAGTCGGGCGAGGGTGCGGGGCTGACGCTGGTCCACAGTATGGCCTGGCTGAACAGTGCGTATGCCGATGAGCAGCTGGAGGCGTCGGATGTGCTGGCCTGTGAGGGTGACGAGGTCCGGCAGAGTGGGCTGCGGGCGGAGGTGCACATGCGGCCGCAGCGGTGGCTGCGTGGGTCCAAGCGGCCATTGTTGGCGCAGTTCGCGGTCGGCACGATCGATCAGGCTTTGATGGCGGTGCTGCCGGTGCGGCATAACGCGCTGCGGTTGTTGGCGTTGTCGGGGAAAACGTTCATTGTCGACGAGGCTCACGCCTACGACCCTTACATGCAGGTGCTGTTGGGCCGGCTGTTGAACTGGCTTGGGGCGTACGGGGTGCCGGTCGTGCTGTTGTCGGCGACGCTGCCGGCGTCTGTCAGCGACCGGCTGATCAAGGAGTACCTGCAGGGCGCGGGCCACAAGAGAAGTCTGCTGAAGGGGCGCTCATTCGAGGCGCCTTATCCGGGGTGGCTGTATGTCGACTTCGACGGTGAGAGCGTGCGGGAGAGCCGGATCTCTGATGCCCGGGGCCGGGCGCAGGCGCAGGCGCGGAGCATGAGACTTGAGGTGGTGGTCGAGCCGGTCGTTCGTGGCGGCGGAGGCGCGCGGGCGCGCAGGGCGGTGATCGAGCGGGTTTTGCAGCCGGTGGGCGAGGGGGAGGGTGGTGTCGCTCTGGTGGTGTGCAACACCGTGGGGGACGCTCAGGACACCTACCTCGCACTGCGTGAGCGGTTCGACAGCCGCTCGCACGAGGAAGGCGGGATGGTGCAGTTGCTGCATGCCCGTTTTCCTGGTGACGTGCGTGAGGCCCGCATGCGGGAGGTCACGGGGGGTCTGGGGCGGGGAGGTCCGCGTCCGGTGCGCCGGATCGTCGTCGCCACCCAGGTCGTCGAGCAGTCGCTTGATCTCGATGCGGACATCGTCATCAGCGACCTTGCGCCTTTGTCACTGCTGTTGCAGCGGGCGGGACGATGCTGGCGGCACGAGAACCACTGGATGGTGCACGGTGCCCCTGGCGGTCGCGGCCGCCCGGTGTGGGCGGGCGGGCCGCGTCTTGTGGTGCTCGACCCGATCGCGTGCGGTGGGGGAGTGCCTGAACAGTGGGGCGAGGTGTATTCCGAGCATCTCCTCGCCACTACCTCCCGGGTCCTTGCCGGGATCGAGGGAGGGGCGATTTCCATCCCGGACGATGTACAGGGCTTGGTCGAGGCCGTCCACGGAGACAGCCCGGCCTACAACTGGAACGACCCAGGTGGCCGGGAGGCGAAGGCCTGGGCGGCCCACAAGGGCAAGGAAACGGCGGAGCGCAGCATGGCTCAGCTTCGCGCCATCCCGCGCGCACGGAGCGTCCGGGCGCTGCACGATCTGCACCGGCTGCCCGGTGAGGAGGATGAGTGGGAGGTGTCCACGCGGCTTGGCGCCGACTCGGTGCGCCTGTTGTGTGCCTATGTGCAGCAGGATGGCCGGGTCACGTTGGATGTGGAGGGTGAGCGTCTGCTTCCCGAGGCCGGTTTGGACGGCACGATGCCGGTCTCGTCTGTGCGGGAGGTGATGCGCCGCACGGTTCCTGTCCGCGCCGACTGGCTTGCCGGGGCGGATTGCGGCAGTTTCGCCCCACCGGAGTCGTGGGCGGAGCATCCGCTGCTGGGGGACCTGCGCGTTCTCCGCCAGCCCGTTTTGTCGGGGAGGGTTCAGGCGGTGAAGGTCGGCGACAGGACACTGCGTCTGGACGACGACCTGGGCCTTGTCCGGAAATAACTCGCGTCCACGCCAGCCGGACACCCCCACTTCGGTGGGGAAGGCGCGGGTGGAAGTCACCCTCCCTGCTCTTCAACCGGAACACCCCCACCTTGGTGGGGAGGGTGGCCTTCGGCGGAGGCCAACGACCACTGCAGGGAGACTACGGGACGGGGAGCTGCATGCCTCGGCCATTGTGGGGCCGGACGGCGGGCTGTGGAAGACGCGGCCCCGGGGGCAATCGACCGCCATGAGGTGGGGTGGTGGAGGACGGGCACGGCGCTGCGACGGCGGTAACCGGAAGGCATCTGCGCAGGCCGTGCCAGGTGACGCGCCGGTGCCGGCAGGTAAAGGCCGGTGAGCAGGTGCGTCGGCGCCGGCTGGCGGGGGCGGCTTTCAGACGGTGGCGTCGCCGTGATCGCTGGGGCCGGCGCCGTCGACCAGCTGGTGCGCGCCGGGCTGCTGACCGGTTCCTCGCGCGCATGGTGGTCCCAAACTCTTCCCCCTTGCTCTTCAACCTTGTGGAAGTGGCTTCACGGCAGGACTAGATGCGCTTTACTGGCGCTGCGCCCGGCGGAGTCGGGGCGTTGTCAGTGGCTGGTGCTTCAATGCCGGGCGATGGCATCAGAGGGCGCAGCGTGGCCTTGTCATGTGGGCCAAGGGGGCAAGACAGTGGGGAGGGGAGCATGGACGGGGGGTACGACCTGCAGGTCGAGCCGTGGATTCCGGTGCTTTTGCTGAGCGGGCAGCGGGAGCGCCTCGGTTTGCGGGATGTGTTCAAGCGGGCGCACGAGATCGACGAACTCGAGGTCCCGGTGCCGCCGGCGGCCGCAGGTCTGCTGCGGATTCTCGCGGCGATCACGGCGCGGATTGCCGGGGACGGCGAGGAGGGGAAGAGTCGGCTCGACGACCCGGACGTCGCGGAGGAGATCGAGGACTGGCTGGCTCTGAGAGAGCGGGTGCTGAGGGCGGGGCGGTTCGATCCCGATGCGGTGGATGCCTACTTCGACAGGGACGACCTGGCGGGCAGGTTCGATCTGTTCGACCCCGCGCGGCCTTTTTTTGCAGGACCCGCGGCTGCGTCAGGAATGTGTGGACGCCAAAGGATTGCCGAACACGTCCGGGGTGAACAAGCTGGTGCTGGGTCGCCCTACGGGGGTCAACGGCGCAGTGCTGTTTGGGCACTTCACGGACACCGCGCCTGTGCCGGTACCGGCCGCTGAGGCTGCCTGGCACTTGATCGCACAGTTGTACTACGGGCCGTCTGGTCAGTGCACGCCCCGGCGCAGCAGCGGCAAACGGATCGGGAACAGCACGGCGGGCCCGTTGCGCAAGTCCATCTCCTACTTTCCGTGGGGACCTGACTTGTTCACCACCCTGTTGTTGGCCGTGCCGAGCCCCCAGGTGGATGTCGACTGGGAGATGGAGGACACGTGCCCGTGGGAGACCGACCTCGGCGATCCCCTGGAACCGTTGCCGCCGCTGACCTGGCCGGGCCGCATGCTGACCGGGCGGTTCCGTCATGCCGCGCTGCTCGTGCCGTCTCCGGATGGCCGGATGGTGACCGACGCGTACCTCACCTGGGCGACTCATGAGCCGCCGCACGAGGTGCATGACCCGTTCCTGATTCTCGACCGGCGCGAGGACGGGGGCTTCCAGCCGCGGGTGGCCGACGGGGCACGAGCACTGTGGCGGGACCTCGACTCGCTGCTGCTGAAGGACAACCGCCAGAACGCCCTGCGCCCTCCGGCGCTCGAACATCTGCCCCGGGATCTGCTGCCGCGGCTGCGGGTACGGGCCTACGGCTTCGACCAGGACGGCCAGCAAAAGGACAGAGTCTGGTTCAAGGCGACCAGCCCGCAGGTCCTGCAGTGGCTGGAAGAGAACGACGCGGAGATGGCGCATCACATCAAACGATGCCACGTCGCCGCGGAGGAAACCGGCAAGCGCCTGGACTTCGCAGCGCGTGTCGCCTGGAAGCTCGCTACCGACACCAGCGCCGACCCGTCACCCAAAGCCAAGATCAAGCTAGACCCTAAGAATCCGGGCCCGTGGGCTGCTGCCGCGCTCACCCAGTACTGGCCGACTGCCGAGGCGGAGTTCTGGCGTCTGACCAAGTCCGGCCCCACCACCCACCGCGTCACCAGAGCCTTCGTCGACGCGGCCCTGGCCGCACTCGACGAGGCCATCGGGCAGGCTGGCCGCGCCGACATCCGGGTGGCACGCGCCCGCAACCGCGCCCGGAACCTGCTGATGGCCCTGCTGCAGCCGTCGACACCCGGCTGAGCCGCACGATCCGTACCCGCACCGGCGCCGCGCGCGGCGCCGCAGCACCTTCCTACGCGCATCAGGGATTCCTCATGACTGATCCCGTGCCGGCGGCCCCCGCTGCGGGGGCTACCGCCACCGCCTACCGGTCAGACCGGTTCGTCGCTCACGTCCACACACTGTGCGAGTCCAAGCAGGCGCGTGCGGCCCTCCGCCGTGGCCTGGGACTTCCAGTGGAGCGGTGCACACAGATGCACCGCTACCTCATGCCGTGGCTGCGTGACAACGGAGACCCGCGTCGCGCCGACGTCCGGCGCGCGTACTACGCGGTCGCCTCGCTGATCGCCGCCCGTCCCCGCTTGGCCCGCGACACCTGGCCGCACAGCGATGCGACCGTCCCCTGGTACGAGCGTGAGCGCGACAACCTGGGTGCCTCGCTCGGCCGTGCCGTCGCTGCGGGCGTGCTGAAGGCAAACTCCGCCGAGAGCGCGCTGCATCTGATGGCCCGGCAGAGCAGCGACAGCATCCACCAGGGCCTGCCAGCTCTCGTCCGCCAGCTCCTGGGCGGCGGCATCACTGTCGACTGGGTGGTGCTCCTGGTGGACCTCTCCCGCTGGAACCGCGACCGTGACGCCGTTGCCACCCGATGGCTAGAGAGCTACTTCCGCACCGCCGACGGCACGACACAACCCGACCTTTCCGACGCTGACGAGGAGAACCACCGATGACGTGCTACCTGGATTTGAGCGCTCTGCAGTCAGTGCCCGCCGCCAACCTCAACCGGGACGACCTCGGCTCCCCCAAACAGGTGCGGTACGGCAACGCCACCCGGATC
This sequence comes from Streptomyces thermoviolaceus, assembly GCF_045209695.1. NCBI lineage: Bacteria > Bacillati > Actinomycetota > Actinomycetes > Kitasatosporales > Streptomycetaceae > Streptomyces > Streptomyces thermoviolaceus. The sequence goes on from NZ_CP109280.1 coordinate 5,916,257, forward strand.
CGGGTCTCCAGCCAGTCCTGGAAGCGTGCCATCCGCCTCGGCGTCGAGCAGGACCTCGGAGAAAAGGCGGCCCGTACCCGGCTGGTGCCGACGAAGGTGCAGGACGCACTGCAGAGCGCCGGCTGGCCCGCCGACCTCGCGGCATTCGCCGGATCACAGGTCGCCGCGAGCGCGGGCAAGAAGGGCATCGGCACGGAATCGGCCGGGCACACCTCCGTGCTGCTGTTCCTGCCGGAAGCCGCCATCGACGAACTCGCCGCCGTGTGCAACGAGCACCGCGACGCCCTGGAGGCCGCGCAGGGCAAGAAGAAGCCCGGCAAGGTACTGCCACCCGACAGGATCGAGGCGATCCTCAAGCGCCGCACCGCCTCCATCAGCCTGCTCGGCCGCATGCTCGCCGAGCTTCCGGACACCAACGTGGACGGGGCCGCCCAGGTGGCCCACGCCTTCACCACGCACGCCGCCGAACCGCAGCGCGACTACTTCACCGCGGTCGACGACTGGCTCGGCGAGGCCGAGACCGGCAGCGGCCACCTCGACACCGCCGAGTTCAGCGCCGGCGTGTTCTACCGGTACGCGACCGTCAACGTCGCCGACCTGGTCACGAACCTCAACGGCGATGCCAAGACCGCCCGTACGGTCCTCGCCTCCTTCGCCGAGCACTTCCTGCTCTCCCTGCCCCAGGCCAAGAAGAACAGCACCGCCCCCCACACCGTTCCCGACCTCGCCTACCTCGCCGTACGCGAACACCGGCCGCTTTCCCTCGCCGCAGCGTTCGAGACCCCCGTCACCAGCGAACCGGACGGCGGCTTCTCCCAGCCCTCCCGCAAGGCACTCGCCGACTACGCGGCCAACATCAACCGCCTCACCGGCGACCGCAACCGCCGCTTCCACGGCCACACCGTCATCGACCGCAACGAGAAGTACGCCAGCCTCGGCACCGCCTGCGACTCCTTCGACCAGCTGATCGACGCCGCCGTCGAAGCCGCCCTGCCCACCACCGAGGACCAGAAGTGAGCGGCCTGCTGCTGCGCCTGGCCGGCCCCCAGCAGTCCTGGGGAGAGCGGTCCGCGTTCACCCCGGTGCGGGACACCGCACCCTTCCCGACCCGCTCCGCACTGATCGGGATGTTCGCCGCGGCCGAAGGCATCGGCCGCGGCAAGGCAAACCTCGACCGCTACCACGATCTTCGGCTCACCGTGCGCGTGGACCGTCCGGGCGTACGCCTCGTGGACTACCACACCGTCGGCGGCGGATTCCCCAAGGACCGCACTGCGGCCACCAGCGGCGGCAACCACAAGGGTGCCGCGGTCGTCACCTGCCGCCACTACCTTGCCGACGCCGTGTTCGTCGTCGCGGTCAGCGGCAGCGACGAGAACATCGAGCGCCTGGCCGCGGCCCTGACCCGTCCGCACTGGGCCCCCTACCTGGGCCGCCGCTCCTGCGTCCCCGACGAGCCGTTCCTCCTGCGCCGCCACGTCGACGACCCCGAGGAGGAACTCCGTACCCGCGTGCCCCTCAGCCGCACCGCACCACGCACCCGCAACGGCCACGACGAGGACACCGACACGATCGCCGTGAACTTCCTGCGGGAACAGCCATACGCCACAAGCACTGCCGGGCCGTCGCCCGTCGACACCATCGACGTGAACGACATCCCCGTCAGCTTCGCCCAGCACGGCCGTGCGCACACCGGCCGCCGCCTCTACCGCACCGTGGAACTGCTGCCCCGCTCCCTCGCAGGCCCTGCGCACACCCAGATGCAGCGGCTGATCGACTACGCCCTCCTCGAGGAAAGCGCATGAACGACCACCCGGTGATCGCACGCATCCGCCTCAACCCATACAGCCGCGACGTGCAGCGGGACCTGCGCGACCCCACCCAGATGCACCGCACCGTCATGCGGATGGTCCCCGACAACCTCGGCGACTCGCCCCGGCACCGGTCGGGCCTGCTCTACCGCGTGGACGAGACCGAAACCTCCACCACTCTCCTCGTCCAGGCCGCCGGCCTCGACCCCTCCCGCCTGCCCGTCGGATACGGTCAGGCCGACGTCAAGAGCCTGACCCCCATGTTCACCGCCCTGCGTAAAGGACTCGGCGTCCGCTACCGCATCGTCCTCAATCCCGCCAAACGGGAAAGGCTCTCACTGGAAGAAAAAGGAAAACGCGGAAAAATCATCCCCCTCTCGGGTCCCGACGCCGATCAATGGTGGCTCCGCCGCGCCGCCGAAGCGGGACTCGACCTGCACGTCCTGACCCCCACCCCAATGGACCCGATCCGCCCCCGCGGCCGAAACACACCCCGCATGCGGCTCAGCCTGATCCGCTACGACGGCACCGCCGTCGTCACCGACCCGGACGCCCTGCGAGACGCCCTCACCGCCGGCATCGGACGCGGCAAACCATACGGCGCCGGACTGCTCAGCCTCGCCCCCGCGAGGAACACATGAGCGCGCCACGACGAAACGGCGACGCACGCAGGCGCCTCGCCGCTCCCACCCTAGCCATGCTCCCCCGCGTCGCAGACTCCCTGTCGTTCCTCTACCTCGACATGGTACGAGTGGTGCAGGACGACACCGGCGTCTGCGCCCAGATCAAGACCGATGGCGGCCGAACCGACCTCGTTTACCTACCGACCGCTGCCCTGTCCTGCCTGCTCCTGGGACCAGGCGTCTCCATCACCACCAGGGCCCTGTCCACCCTGGCTCGACACGGCACCAGCGTCGTCTGCGTCGGTGCCGGAGGCATCCGCGCCTATGCTGGCATCCTCCCGGACTCCCTCACCACCCGCTGGCTCGAACAGCAAGTCACCACATGGGCCGACCCAGCCAAGCGCCTCGACGTCGCCATCCATATGTACCGCATGCGCTTCCAAGACGCCGACATCCCTCATACGGTCACACTGGAGCAGCTACGCGGTATGGAAGGCCAGCGCATGAAAGCCTTCTACAAGATCCTCGCGCAGCAGCACGGCATCGGCCGCTTCCGACGCAACTACCGTCCCGACCAATGGGACAGTCAAGACCCCGTCAACCTTGCCCTGTCCGCCGCCAACACCTGCCTGTACGGAGTTGTCCACGCAGCTCTGCTCGCCCTCGGCCTCTCCCCGGCCCTCGGCTACGTCCACACCGGCACCCAGCACGCCTTCGTCTACGACATCGCCGACCTGTACAAAGCCGAGACCACACTCCCGCTCGCGTTCGCCCTTCACAGCTCCGACAACGCCGAGCAGGAGGCCCGCCGCCGATTCCGCGAAGACCTGCGGCTGCTGCGCTTGCTGCCCCGCATAGTCAGCGACGTCCAATCACTTCTTACCCCACGCCACAACGCCGCCGTCGGCACCGACGACGATAAAGACGAAGAACGCTCCGAACGGCAGGACGTACGCATGGTCCACCTCTGGGACCCGCACGCCGGGGTCCTCCCGGCAGGCGTCAACTACGCCGCAGGAGGCAACTGATGCCGTCCATGGTCGTCATCGCCACCACCGCGGTCCCCGCCCACCTGCGCGGCGCCCTCAGCCGGTGGACCAGTGAAGTAGTACCTGGCATCTTCGTCGGCAGCGTCTCAGCCCGCGTCCGCGACGAACTCTGGCTCCTTGTGACGGAGGTCGTGGGTAACGGCGCTGCCGTCCTTGTCCACCCGGCTGCCACGGAACAGGGATACGCCATCCGCACCGTTGGAACTCGCCGCAGGGTCCCCATCGACTTCGATGGTCTTACCCTAATTCGCATGACCCCCAACCCGAAGGCAAAGGAACTGCAAAGCCCTCCATAAGATGCAGGTCAGAAAGGGTCCTCCCCGCCGACGTGGGGGTGTTCCGTCGTCCAGCTTCCACGCCGACTTGCCGAGCAGGTCCTCCCCGCCGACGTGGGGGTGTTCCGGCAGCCGGGCTCGACGTCACCCCCGAGAAGCTGTCCTCCCCGCCGACGTGGGGGTGTTCCGAGTCCGGCCGCTGCCGAGACCAGATCGGGCGTGTCCTCCCCGCCGACGTGGGGGTGTTCCGTCGGTCGCCTCCCGGCCGCTGCTGTTCGACGCGTCCTCCCCGCCGACGTGGGGGTGTTCCGAACCTCGTCGAGTTCCTCCACCCGCCTCATCAGTCCTCCCCGCCGACGTGGGGGTGTTCCGACGACGAGTTCGTCGTTGGCGGTACGCAGGAAGTCCTCCCCGCCGACGTGGGGGTGTTCCGATCAGCCGCGGGCTGAAGAAGCTCGCCGGCGAGTCCTCCCCGCCGACGTGGGGGTGTTCCGCCCTATCAAGGCCGCCCCCTGTCATGATCCGGGTCCTCCCCGCCGACGTGGGGGTGTTCCGCCCTTCGGCCGCTCGTGCGGCAGGCCGTGGCGGTCCTCCCCGCCGACGTGGGGGTGTTCCGGCCTACGAACTCGTTCGCGACGACGCCTTCCCGTCCTCCCCGCCGACGTGGGGGTGTTCCGTTGCGCGGGTCGGACTTCTCGGTCCAGGTGATGTCCTCCTCGCCGACGTGGGGGTGTTCCGTCGCGGTACCGGACAGCCGCTTCCACTGAGTCGTCCTCCCCGCCGACGTGGGGGTGTTCCGGTACGTGAAGGGCTTCAAGCCGGCCCGCGACAGTCCTCCCCACCGACGTGGGGGTGTTCCGCACCGGGCCCAACGCGGGCCGCGCCGTCATGTCTTCCCACCGACGGCCGCTGAACGAAACCGATGGTGCTTGCCGTACCTTGTCCCTCTCCGACGACTCGGGGGTGATCCGCCCGCGTACAAGCCGGCGGCTGCCCGCCTCGCGTCTTCCCCGCCACGGTGATGACCGAGTGGTGGGGGGATGCCGGGACCTGATCGTCCTCGGCGAGAGCAATGACGGCATGGTTCAGGTGTGGTCGGGCAAGCCCACCGCCGCCGTCCGCGATCCGGCCCGGCACTCGCGTCGAAGCCCCAACGGGCCTTGGAGCCGTTCGCCGCCGGCCCTGCCCCGATGGCCCACATCGTGTGCGCCTCGCCGTGCACCCCGTCCTCGACAGGGCGTCACTGACACCCGCGGCACTGCGGTCGGTGAACGAACAACTGCGGTTGCACAAGCTGCTGGGCCGCTCCATCTCCGGCCTGCCCACATCACTGAACGGCGTGACCGGGGCTCCGTACGGGCCGGTGTGGCCGCTGGACCCCCCTGTGGCCGCACTACCTTTGGCGCGTCCGCGACTGGCTGACCCTCCAGCAGCACGCCACCACCAGGCAGTGGGCCGGACACCTCGCCGCCGCCCATGCGCAGGAGCCCGCCGATGACCGCCCCCTCCCCCCCCGGACCTCCGGCTTCTCGGCCTTCGCTCTGGAACCGTTCCCGAACTCCAGATGGGTGACGACCTCGCCGGGCCCATCACCGACGTCCTGCCCCGTACCGGAACCGCGCTCCAGGACGGGGACATCGTCGTCATCGCGAGCAACGCCGTGTCCATCGCGGAGAAGCGGTACATCGACCTGGGCACCGCCATCCCCGGCCCCGAAGCCCAGGAACTGGTGGGCCGGACGGGCAAGCCTGCCCCCGCTCGTGCAGCTGATCATCGACTCCGCCGACGACTACTTCCTGGCCACCCCCAACGTCCCGATCATCGCCCGGCACCGCCTGGGCCACCAGCTCACGTTCGCCGGGATCGATCACGCCGGCACCGAGGGCGCCTGGCTGCGGCCCGCCGACCCGGACGCCTCCGCCCGCGCCCTGCGCGACGCGTTGATCACCCACACCGGTGCCGACGTCGCGGTCGTCATCGCGGACTCCGACGGCCGCGCCGACCGGCGCGGGGCCACCGTCATCTCCATCGGCGCCGCCGGCATCGCCCCGCTGCGGATCACCGAACACGGCGGCAAGCGGCAGGAGGAGACCTTCACCGACCTGATCGCCGCCGCGGCCGGGATCATCCTCGGCCGGCGCGGGCGCGGCGCCCCTGTCGCCGCCCTGCGCGGCATCGCCCACTCCGCCAGGGCCGGGGAGTCGCAGCAATGCTCCACCACCGGCCATGACACTGCTGGTCACAGGGTCGCCGACACTATCGGCATCCGCCTGGCTGTCTGCCTCACCTGCGACACCTGCGAAGGCATCACCCTTCGTCTCCTCAACGGAGGCCGATACCGGGCCGCCGGTGCCAGGACGTCCAGGCATCCCACGCATGGCAAGGAGACAATGTCGCTGCAGGTCACCGAGGCGGCGTCGGCGGAGCCTGCGGAGGCGGTGCGGCGGGTGATCTAACCGGTGGTCCGCGAGAAGAAGGCACGACACTTGGGCACGGGTGAATCGTCCTCGGCATGCCTGCGGGCTGGCAGTGAGCTCCTTCCTGTCCATCCGCTACCGACAGGTATCCAACTGGCTGGAGACCGGAGCACTGACGGCCGCCCTTACGCGGCCTGCGCGTACAGCTCGCCGACGACGCCGTCTCCGCGCTCGCCCTCACCGGTACGTTCGCCGCCCTGGCGGGACTCGTGGTCGCGGACGCCTCCCAGCAGCCGCCGCCGGAACGGCCCTGTACGCCCTACGCACCGCAACAGCCGGACTGACGGCACTCACCCGCTCCGCCGCCCGCATCGTCCTCACCGGACTCTTCCTCGACGAAGCCGCCCGGCACCGCACCCTCCACATCATCAGCGCCCGCAGCCTGACCTTCATGACCCACGGCGGATCGTGGAGACTGGCACCTACCGTGACTCGCCCCGACGGCCTGTTCGCCGAACTGCACCGGCTGCAGGACGGCGCCGACGCCCATGAGCGGATCGCCAGTGCTCACGGAGGCTGTGGAGCGGCAAACCCGGGCGATGCACGTTCCTCAGCCGCCGTGCGTCCCCGCTCCCGTGGTCTGCTGCGCTTCGCAGACGGCCTGACTGAGAGAGAACGCGGGCGGCCCGTCGACCAGCGGGTCTCGTCACAGGCGGCCCGGAGCGCTCACGTCAGCGAGCTGATCCCCGGCGATGAGGCCGACCCTCAGCTGCGTCAGTACCAAGGACGCCAAGCGAGTCCGCATCCTACGGACGGCGACGCCACTGTCCTTTTGTTCTGCTGCTTCAGAACGCGCCGGTTCACCTGGTGCTACCGGGCCGGCTTTGTTATCCGTGCCGGGTGATAGTGCCGGCCTTGGCTTGTTCTGGCCTCCCAGAACGATCCGGTTTGGCTAGTGCTACCGCAAAGGTCGTGAGGGTGGCGCTGCGCCAGGAGTACAGCGCCTTCCCTCAGCCAGTGGCAGCGAGGTTGGCCAGCTGGGCGGCGAACCGGGCGCGTCGTTGCTCGGTGAAGCTCTCGGGGTCGGCGGCTCTGATCTCAGGCACCGCCATGGGAGAAGCAACCGCCCCGCCGGTCAACAGCGGGTGGAGCTGGTAGAGACCGTCCTCCAGGGCCCAGGCGAGTCCGCACTCGCGTAGCTCCTTGAAGCCGCGGTTCACGGTCGGCTTGCTCGCCCCCAATTCGCGTGCCATCTCGTTTTGGCTGATCGAGGCGGTACCGGTCTCCGGGTCACTGAGTACAGCAGCTGATCCAGGACGCGTCGACCCGCGGTGGAAACGTCGACCAGGGCCAGGAGACGCAGGACGTCACGAGAGATCATGACGGGGGCCTCGGTCGGAGGGCCGGGGACGTAAGAGCTGCTCACGGAGCCTCACCACTTCCGATCAGTCGGCGACCAGGCCGATCGCGACCGAGACGGCGAAGGGTCCCTGCGACGCCACAGGGTGCCGCGCCGAGGCCGGCGCAGGGTCAGGACGGCCAGCGGCGGACCGCCGATCACCACGCCGATCGCAAAGGTCGAGATCAGCGCGCCGGCCTCGGACAGGGACATCCTCGGGTCGTCGGCGATGTCCGGGAGGACGCCGGCGAGCAGGAACTCGGCGCCGTCCATCGCGAACATGCTGAACGCGAGCAGGGGGACACCGAGCGGCAGCCGGCCGGTGGTCGTGTGGTGGACTTCGTGGAGTTGTTCGGTCCGGATGCTCATCGGCGGCCGCCTCCGGGCTGCTCGGGGCACGTCTGCGCGGTGTCACAACGGCCGGCCCTGAAGTGGTCATACGCAGGGGCCAACTCCTCGTTCGGGGCGTTCGGGCGTGCGGACCGGGGCGGTGCGCGGCGGCCTGCCGGACGAGACAGCCGCGGCCACATGACCGGACGGTGCCTCGACGATCCGCGTGTTCGGGGTGATCACCGCTGGTGCCCAGGCTGGGACCGGGCGTCGCGGAGGGACAACCTTTGTTGCCGATACAGGACGTCACGGAGCAGCCGCCGGCCGGTCGTCGCCGGGCCTCGCCCCGGCCCGCTCCCGACGGCCGTGCGACGGCTGCGTCCCGCGCCCGGCCGGGCGTCGGCCGTGGCGTGGCGCGAGCCGAACGCGACGGAGCCGACGGGCGCCGAGCGGAACACGCGATCACCTGTCCGTGGAGCCGCTTGTTCGTCGGTGGACCGGTCGTGAGGCTGCTTCAACGACCCGGCGAGGCCGGACGTCGACCACGTCGTGGCGCTCGAGAGGCGCGGTCCTGTCCTGTCCCGTGCGCGACGAGATCCACGCGATCCGCTTCCACCCGTTGTGGGAGCGGGTGAACGGGCCGAAGACCCGGTACACCTCTCGGGCCCGCAGCATGGCGTCACTGCCGTACTCGGGGGAGCGACCCCCTCGCCTCCTGCTCGGAGCCGAAGACCTGCTCCGTGCCCTCGCTCGTGCGGATCCTCCACTCCGGCATCGGAATCTGCGCCGGGCCGAACATGCGTCCCGCCCTCTCGACGACTGTGACTGTGCATCGAGTTCTCGACAGCGTAGATCGACCGGCTGCGGCCGGCGGGCGGGTTGCCGCCCCTCGTCGGGGCCCGGCGCTCACGGCCCCGACGGGCATGCCCCGCGTCGTGCGGGCCCGGGACGGGGCGCCGTACGCTGGACGATCGCCCTCGGCCCTCAGCGCAGCGAGCGCTCCGGCGGGTGCTCGCGCAGCGCACCGTAGCCGATGAAGTAGGCCGGCACACGTGTGAGCCAGGGCGCGCCGGTCAGCAGCTCGCTCATCCGCTGCACCCGCCGAGGCCCGCCGAGCGGCGGCCGACCGGCCAGCACGGGCTCGAAGAGCCGGGCGTGCGCGATCCGCTGCAGCGTCTGCGCCCCGGCCGCCGTCGGCCACCGCCGCAGCTGGACGGCGCGCACGTCCCCCAGCCCGACACGTCCCCGGCGCAGCGGCTCGACGAGATACCGGGCGGCCGCCACCGCGTCCTGGACGGCGAGGTTGATGCCGATGCCGAACACCGGTGACATCGCGTGTGCCGCGTCCCCGATGCACAGCAGCCCCGGGCGGTGCCAGCGCCGCAGCCGGTCGAGCCGGACGTCCAGCATCCTCACCTCGTCCCAGGTCTCCAGCGTGTCCACCCGGTCCGCCAGCCAGGGGACGGCGGACGCGAACCGGCCCCGGAACCGGTCGAGACCGGCGGCGCGGCGCTCGGCGTCCGTGCCCTTGGGGATCAGCGCGGCGCACTGCCAGTACTCCCCGCGGTCGATCAGGGCCACGATGAGTCCCTCGCCGGCGCCTCCCACCAGCCCTTGCGGGTCGTTCTCCCGCCTGGGCAGCCGGAACCACCAGGCGTCCATGGGGCAGGCGAACTCCCGCAGCCCCAGCTCGGGCAGGGACCGGGCCAGGGACCACCGGCCGTCGCAGGCCACGGTGAGTGTGGCCCGCAGCTCGCCGGTGCGTCCGTCCGCGGTCCGGTAGCGCACGCCGGTGACCCGTCCGTGTTCGATCACGAAGGAGGTGGCCTCGGTGTTCATCCGCAAGGAGAACGCCGGTTCCTTGCGCGCCTCGTCGGCCAGCAGGTCCAGCAGGTCCCACTGCGGCACCATCGCCACGTAGTTGTACGGCCCGGGCAGAGAGCCGAGATCGGAGACGGTGACCAGGGAGCCGTCCGGCCCGAGCGGCAGCTGCACGGAGGTGACCCGGCGCTGCGGCAGACGCCCGAACCGCTCCGCCAGGCCGAGTTCGTCCAGCAGAGACAGCGTGGAGGGGTGCACCGTGTCACCCCGGAAGTCGCGCAGGAAATCGCCGTGCTTCTCCAGGACCGTCACCTCGACGCCGGCCCGGGCGAGCAGCAGGCCGAGCACCATCCCGGCCGGCCCGCCACCCAGCACACAGCATGTCGTGCGCTCCATGACCACCCCTTCCCTCACGCGACGCGCCCGCACCCGTGATGTGCGTGTGCACATCACCACGATGCCCGAAACAGGCCGTCCGTGCGCCGTGCACCGGCCGGGTGGCGCAGCGTCGCGTCGGGCACCGGACGTAGAGGGCGCCGGGAGCCGTGTGCCGGCCGCCGCCGTCTCGATGCGGGGGCAGACCTGCGGCCGGAGCCGGTCGGGGACAGGACACGGCCGGCGGCCGGGCGGAGCACCGTGTCGTGCGGCCACGTCGTCCGACCACCGTGCCCTCGCCGCGGGGCCGCCGCCCGCGCGCTGTCGCACCTGCGAAAAAGGAGGGGGCCGTCGACCGGCCCTGATGGCAGTCCACTTGCGCGCTGTCGGGCGGTGCCGAAGCGACGACAGGCGAGTGTCGTGAGGCTTTTGCGGAGGAACTTCCCGCAGGGTTGGCCGCGCTCCTGACGCCCGCTATGGTCCAGACCAACCAAGTGCTGTCTGGCCGGGTACGAGCGCGAGGCACTGCCGTGCTCCCGGCCCCCGGGAAGGGAAAGTCTTGACAACTTCGGACAACACGAAGCGCACACGCGCGCGGCTGGCCGTCCGCGCGGCGTGTGCCGCAGCCGCGGCGTGGGTCGCGGCTGCCGCCGTCACGGCGACGAACGCCTCGGCGGCAGAACCGACACGGACAGGGACGCAGGACCGGATCGGTGTGCAGGCGGCCGGCGGAGGCCTCGACTACGTCGCGATGGGCAGCAGCTTCGCGGCAGGCCCGGGCATCCCGCCGGTGCAGGACAGCCCCGGCGCCTCGGCGTGCTCGCGGTCGGTCAACAACTACCCGAGCATCGTGGCCCGTGATCTCGGGGCCGACCTGACGGACGTCACGTGCAGCGGCGCGACCACCGCCAACATCCTGACGGCCAGTCAGAACGGTCAGCCGCCGCAGGTGCAGGCGGTGACGTCGGACACCCGCGTGGTCACCGTCACCATCGGTGGCAACGATGTCAACTACCTGGGCAGCATCAACGTCTACTCCTGCCAGACCAGCGGCGGTACCAACTGCGGCTCGGTGGACCGGAACAAGATCGAGCAGACCTTCACGGAGCTGCCCGGCCGCATCGCGAACGTCGTCGACGCCGTCCACGACAGGGCGCCGCAGGCGCACGTCTACCTCGTCACCTACTTCACCATCCTGCCGGACGCCGGTGTGTGCCCGGACGTGCCGCTGACCGACGAGCAGGCCGCCTACGAGCGCAGCATCGCCTCCCGTCTGGCCGACGCCACCGCGGCCGCCGCGTCCTCCACCGGGGCGACGCTGGTCGACCTGGCCGGCGCGAGCCGCGGTCACGACGCGTGCTCCGCCGACCCCTGGGTGGAGTCGTTCCGCCCGGCCTCGGGCCGTGCCACCTACCACCCGAACGAGGCGGGGATGCGGGCGGCGGCCGCCTTGGTGGAGTCCGCGCTCGCGGCCGCCGGTGAGACCCGGGCGGCGACGTTCCGCTCGGGCATCGAGGGCAAGTGCCTCGACGTGCGCAACTCCGGGACCGCCGACGGCACGCCCGTGCAGCTGTGGACGTGCAACGGCACCGACGCCCAACGGTGGACGTACGTCCCCGAGGCGGGCGGCACGCTGCGGGCCTTCGGCAAGTGCCTCGACGTGACCGGCAACGGCACCGCCAACGGGTCCAAGGTGCAGCTCTGGCCGTGCAACGGCGGCGGCGCCCAGCTGTGGGTGCCGGGCCCCGACGGCTCGCTGGTGAACCCGCAGTCCGGCCGCTGCCTGGACGACCCGGCGAGCACCACCCAGGACGGCACACAGCTGCAGATCTGGGACTGCAACGGCTCGAACGCCCAGCGGTGGACCCCGACCGCCTGACCTGACCCCGGACCACACGCAGGAGGCGCCCACCTCCGGGCGCCTCCCGCGTGTGTCTCCGGCGCCTCCTGCGCGCGCGTCTCCGCCCGGCCGGACCTGGTTCCGGCAAGACACCGGGACACGTACCGCGTCCGACCCCGCCGCCGTCGCCTCCCCGGGCACCGCCGGCCCCCGGTCACAGGGCACTCGGCGTCGGACCCTCCGTGGCACGACGGGCGAACGCCGCACCGACCTCCTGGGCGAAGGCCCGTGCCGCCAAAGTCGCCGGGACCCGGCTGAGCAGGCAGATGCTGCGGGTGACCGTGGGACCGGTCAGAGGGCGGAACACCAGGTCCTGGAAACCGAGCAGGGGGAGCACCGACGCCGGCACGGCGCTGACCCCGATGCCCGCCGCGACCAGCCCGGCCACGGTGGTCACTCCGCGCGCCGTCACCAGCGCCTGCGGTGCCGTGCCCGCCGCCGCGAACCCGGAGTCCGTCAGCGCGCGCACGCCGGTGCCGCTGCGCAGGGCCACGAACGGCTCCCGGCCGAGGTCGGCCCAGGTGACCCCGGCCGACGCGGCCAACCGGCTGTCCGGAGGCAGCACGGCGTACAGATCGTCCGTGGCCAACACCTGCGACTCGACGAACGGACCCGCGTCGGCGGCCTGTTCGGCGTCACAGATCGTCAGGTCGGCCTTGCCCTCCTTCAGCAGCGCCACGCCCTCGTCGGCGGGAACGTCGTACACCGTCACGGAGCGGCCCGCCGTCGCCCGGGTGAACTCCCTGACCGCCTCCGGGAGCACCGTGGCGGCCACCGAGGGAAGGACGGCCACGGTGACCGAGCCCCGCTCGCCGGACCTGTACCCCTCCCACTGTCTCCTCCCGTGCTCCGCGGCCGCCAGGACCTGACGGGCGATCGCCACATAGGCACGGCCGGCGTCGGTGAGTTCGACCGCGCGGGTGGTGCGGGAGAACAGCGCGGTGCCGAGCAACCGCTCCACGAGGGCGATCGTCCGGGACACCACGGGCTGCCCCACGTGCAGCTCGCGCGCCGCGCGACTGAAGGAGCCGTGCCGGGCCACGGCGTCGACGACGGCCATCTGGGACAGGGAGACGTCCATGTCGCCAGAGCATAAGTGCATGCGTGATCCATGTCTTCCGAGAGGTGAGCCTCCCGCGTAGCGTCGGTCGGCGACGCACACCTTCGCACCACCGACGATCGGACCGACCGTGACCGTGAACTCCCGCCCCCTGCCGTCGGCGCAGGAGACCCTCCGCGTCCAGGGACGGACGCGCACCATGACCGTGCTCGGCGCCCCGCCGAGCAGCCGGCGCCCGTCGTCCTGCTCTTCCACGGATCGAACCAGACAGGAGCGAAACTGCGCGCGTTCACCGGTCACGCCTTCGACCGCCTCGCCGCCGGCGGAGCCGTCGTCGCCTACCTCGACGGCCACCGGGGGCACTGGAACGACGCCCGCGTCTCGAACACCTTTGCCGCCCGCACCGAGGGGTACGACGACGTCGCCTTCACCCGCAGCGCCGTCGAACGGCTCGTCGGGGAGCACCACGGTGACCCCGACCGGGTGTACGCGGTCGGCTTCTCCAACGGCGGGCAAATGGTGATCCGGCTCGTCCACGAGATCCCGGACCTGCTCGGCGGAGCCGCGATCATCTCCGCGACGCAGCCCGCCCCCGAGAACTTCGCGCCCACCGAATCGCTCAGTCGCCCTTTGCCCGTCATGCTGGTCCACGGCACCAAGGATCCGCTGGTGCCCTACCACGGCGGCATGGCCTCCATGTGGGGACTCAGACCCCGGGGACTCGGCCTGTCCGCCCCCGAGACAGCCCGCTACTACGCCGAACGCAACGGCATCACCGCCGAGCCCGTCACCGAACACGTCCACTCCGCCGTGCGGGGGGCCAGGACCTCCGTGACCGCCTCGCACCACCGCCGGCCCGGCCGCCCCCCGGTCAGCCTGTACACCGTCACCGGCGGCGGTCACACGATCCCCGGCACCCGGAAGGCGCCGTTCGTCATGGGCCGCACCGACATGACCTTCGACACCGTCGAGGCCGTCGCCCGCTTCTTCCAGCTGCACACCGGGCACCCGACGCCCGCCTGACCGGCCCTGGCCGGCATCGCCGGGCACCCGCGCCCTCCGCGGGCGGGCGCGCCGCACCCAGGTCCGAAGGTGCCGGACGCGACCGGCGGGACGGACGCAACCGGTGACGACGAGCCAGGTGACGGTCTGCGAGCCGGGTGGGTTCCAGGTCGGGCATCCGCCGTCGGTCCCGGGCGCGCCGACGCGGGTCTCGGTCCTCGCGAACCCCAGCACCCCGCATCTTGGGCGCATCAAGCGCATCACGCGCATCACACGCATCACGGTGCAGTGGAGCGAGACGCGTTTACATCGATGTGCATTCGGCTCTAGCCTTGCGCGCGACCCCCCGATCGGAAGGAACACCTATGGTGATCCGGCGAGTTCGGCATGCCCTGAGACGGCGTTCGCTTCTCGTGCTCGCACTGAGCGGCACCCTGGGGCTGCTGGCGACCACCCCGGCAGCGACATCCCCCTTGATCACCGAAACCGCGGCCCCCGGTCCCACCGCCGCCGCGGCCACGGGCACACCGCTGCAGGATGGAACGGCCCTGTATCCGCGGGTCGTCCGCCTCGCGCACAACGGGGACGCCAACGGGCGCATCCTGGCGAGCGTCGTCACCTTCGACGGCGACGACGGCATCGGCGCGATCCACGAGAGCACCGACGGCGGAGCGACCTTCCGCCAGGTCGGCAAGGTCGCCGACCCCGACTCCGCGGCCGGCCAGGGACTGTGCTGCACCACCCTGTTCGAGCTGCCCCGCCAGGTCGGCGATCTGCCGGCGGGCACTCTGCTGTGGGCCTCCTCCGCCGGCCAGGACGAGCAGGACCGTCGCATGGCACTGCGCATCTGGCGGAGCAACGACGTGGGCCGCACCTGGTCCTACCTGTCGTCGTGCGCCGTCGCGGGCGGCACGGGCGGGCTGTGGGAACCGGAGTTCTCCGTGGCCGCCGACGGCGCTCTGGTCTGCCACTACTCCGACGAGACGGACCCCGCGCACAGCCAGAAGCTCGTCGCGGTGCGCTCGTACGACGGCATCCACTGGCAGGACCGTCACGACACCGTGGCCAGCAGCTGGCAGCCCGACCGGCCCGGTATGCCGGTGGTGCGTCAGCTGCCGAACGGCACCTACTTCATGACCTACGAGATCTGCAACCCCGGCGGTCAGTACCAGTGCGTCGTGCACTACCGGACCTCCCCCGACGGCTGGGACTGGGGCGACCCCACCTATCTCGGCATCCGTCCCGAGACGGCCGACGGACGGTACTTCCGCGCCACACCGACCATCGCCTGGGCCCCGGGCGGCGGACCGAACGGCCGCATCCTGCTGATCGGCCAGCGCCTGCTGAACCGGGACGGCTCGGTCGCCGACGGCAGCGGCCGCACGATCCTCACCAACGCGAACAACGGTGAAGGACCGTGGACCGCGGTCGACGCACCGGTGAACGTGCCGAACCCCGAGGTGAACTACTGCCAGAACTACAGCTCGCCTCTCCTGCCGTCGGAGGACGGTACACAGGTCCTCGAACTGGCCAGCGACTTCGACGGCTCGGTGTGCCGGACGTACTACGCCACGGGCCCGCTGCCCTAGCATCCGGCACCCCGCATCCGGCATGCGACTCGGGCCGGCCGGGGACACACATCCCCGGCCGGCCGCGTCGTGGTCGATGCCAGTCGGACGTGACCCTCGGCGACGACGGCCCGGGAGACGCCTCCGGAGGGCCTCGGTCGTCCTCAGAGTGTCCGTCGGCGAGGCATGACATCGATGTAACCGTCACAGCCGGAACGCCGCGGTCACCTGCTCGACGAGAGCGTCCTGCGTCATCCCGGTGTCGACCCGGACGGTACGCAGCCGGAGGCGTTCCGCCTCCTGGTCGATGTGCTGGGTGAACAGGTGATCGCGTGCGGCGAGGTTGCGAGCGGCTCGCGAGGGGTCGCTGGTCTTCCGGACGAACCCTCCCCCCGGCACCGAACGGCTCTCGAAGGCGGCCCGCCGGAGGGCGGGCGCGGGGAGCAGCCGGACGCCACGCTCGGAAGCGGCCGGAAGGGGCTCGACGAGGCGGGGCGGCAGCCGGAATCCTTCGACGACGACGCACGGCTGTGCCGGCAGGCACAGGAGGTCTTCGACGATCAGGTCGAAGGCCTCGCCCAGGAACCAGGGGAACGTGGAGAGCATGACCTCGGGGCTGCGGTTCACCCACCGCTCGTCCATGTCCATGAGCATGAAATCGTGCAGGAGCGGGGCCTGCGCACGGGTGGTCCGGTGTGTGTGCTCATGCACACGTCATCGGTCGCATACACGCGCCGGCCATGGCGGTCGGCCGGGCGGCGCGCGATCGTCGACTTGCCCGCGCCGCTTCCGCCCCCGATCCCGTAGATGTGCCGCAGTCGTGCCGGTAGATCTGCGGCCCCGACGCCCTTCGCGTGTTCGTCGGTCGGCGCCTTCGCATGTTCGTCGCTCGGCATCTGTCTCTTGTCAGCGGGAACGGCCACGATGCGCATCCTGCGGTCGTCGTCGGCGGCCCCGTCCCACGCTACCTGCGGGAGGCTGTTCGCGGGGTGCGCATCGTCGAGGGTGCCGGTGAACTCCGCTCAGCAGTGCGATGCGGCGGGCTTCGGTTGCAGGGGGACGCCGAGCCCCGGCAGCCGGGAGCGGGGGCGGACCGCTGCCACCCCTGGCACCGCTGGTCCCACGCCTGCGGAGGGAGTGCACGCGGGTGTGCGGCGGTGGGCGGCCCGGCGGTGCGCGGGCAGGGCGTCACACGTGTCCACGGCGGTGGCGAGGCGGCCACCGACGGACTCCCGGCCTCCCCCTGTGACGCAGAGCACACACATCCAGCCATTGACGCCCTCCTGTTGAACCGGTTCAGTAGACGTCGATCCGGTCGCCTAAACCGGTTTGAACGGCCGTACCGGCCTCGGGACCCTGTCCGCACACGGCCCCGGCCCACGGAGAACGGAATGCGTCATGGTCCGCAAACAGCCCACCATCGCCGATGTCGCACGGCTCGCCGGTGTCTCGCGCACGTCCGTCTCCTTCGCGCTGAACGACCGTCCCGGGATCGCCGAGGACACCAAGCGGCGCATCCTCGCCGCGGCCGCGGAACTGGGCTGGAAACCGAGCCGTCCCGCCCGCGCCCTGTCCCTGGGCAAGGCGGGAGCCTTCGGGCTGGTGCTCACCCGTGAACCGGAGGACATCGGGGCCGACCCGTTCTTCCCGGCGTTCATCGCGGGGGTGGAGGCGGCTCTCGGTGAGCGGGGCGACGGGCTCATGGTGCACGTCACCACGCCGGACCGGGAGCAGGCCGTCTACGAACGGCTCGCCGCGGACCGCCGGGTCGACGGAGTGCTGCTGACCGACCTGCGCCACGACGACCCGCGCCCGGCCCTGGTGCGCCGACTCGGACTGCCGGCGGTCGTGGTCGGCCAGAGCGAGTGGGGCGACGGGCTGACGTCGGTCAGCCTGGACGACCGTCCCGCCTACGTCGCGGCGGTCCGCCGCCTGGCCGAACTCGGCCATCGTCGTATCGCACACGTCGAAGGCCCGCAGAGCTTCCGTCACGCGCACCGGCGCCGCATGGCCTGGGAGGAGACCCTGCGCGACCTCGGACTGCCCGTGGGCCCCGTGCTCCCGGGCGGTTTCACCGCGGAGGGCGGTGCGCGGGCCACCCGTGAACTGCTGGCGCTGGCCGAGCCGCCCACCGCGATCGTCTACGGCAACGACCTGGCCGCCACGGCCGGTCTGTCCGTGGCCCAGGAACTCGGCGTTCCGGTACCGGAACGCCTGTCGGTGATCGGCTACGACGACACGCCGCTCACCCGCTACACCCATCCGCCGCTGTCCTCCGCCCGCGCCGATGCGCGGGCCTGGGGGGAGGCGGCGGCACGGGCCCTGGACGGGGTCCTCGCCGGCGAGGACGTGGCACACGTGGTGCTGCCGCCGGCCGAGTTCGTGCCCCGTGCCTCGATCGGCCCGGCGCCCCGTCCCTGAGGGCGGGGATCACGCCCGAGGGCGTGGCACAGATGTTCCGCCCGGCGACGAGGCCGGGTGTGCACAGTACGGAGATCTTCATGCTGAGGAGAACGGCGTACACGCTGCTGGTCCTCGCTGTCGCGGGAGCCGCGACGGCGTGCGGCCGGGCGGCCCCGGATGCCGAGATGGCGGCATCGAGCCGCGGTCCCATCACGGTGTGGCTGTCGAACAACGCCCAGGAGGTGGCCTGGGGGAAGAAGATGATCGCCGCCTGGAACCGGCTCCACCCCGACCAGCACGTCACAGCCCAGCAGATCCCGGCGGGCAAGACCTCCGAGGAGGCCATCAGCGCCTCGATCGTGGCGGGCAGCACCGCGTGCCTGGTCTTCAACACCTCACCGGCGTCGGTGCCGACCTTCCAGAAGCAGAACGGCCTCGTGCCGCTCAGCGACTTCCCCGACGGCGACTCCTACATCACGGCGCGCGGCGGCGCCCTCACCGACCAGTACCGCTCCCCGGACGGCAAGTTCTACCAGCTGCCCTGGAAGAGCAACCCGGTGATGATCCTCTACAACAAGAAGATCTTCGCAAAGGCCGGGCTCGATCCGGAGCACCCCCGGCTGGCGACCTACGACGAGTTCCTGGACACCGCCCGCACCCTGGTGCACAGCGGCGCCGCCAAGGCCGCGATCTGGCCGGCGCCCAGCAGCGAGTTCTTCCAGTCCTGGTTCGACTTCTACCCGGCCTTCGCCGCGGAGAGCGGCGGCAGGCAGCTCGTCGAGAACGGCACGCCGCAGTTCGACTCGCCGGCCGGCCGCAAGGCCGCCGCGTTCTGGCGCACCCTGTACGCGGAGAAGCTCGCCCCGCAGGAGTCGTATCCCGGTGACGCGCTCAACGACGGGAAGGCCGCCATGGCCACCGTCGGTCCGTGGGCCGTCGCCGCCTACCAGGACAGCGTCGACATCGGGGTGGTCCCGGTGCCCACCTCGGGCGGCACGCCGCCGCAGGACACCTACTCCTTCAGCGACGAGAAGTCGGTGGCCATGTTCAGCGCCTGCCGCAACCGGGCCACCGCCTGGGACCTGCTGAAGTTCGCCGCCTCCGAGCAGCAGGACGAGGCGTTCCTCGACGTCACCGGGCAGATGCCGCTCCGCGAGAACCTGCTCGCGAGCTACCCGGACTTCTTCGCGGAACACCCCCTCTACAAGCCGTTCGCCCGGCAGGCCGAGCACATCGTCGAGGTTCCCAACGTGCCGGGATCCATCGACATCTGGCAGGCCTTCCGCGACGCATGGACCAAGTCCGTCGTCTTCGGCGAGGAGCCCACCGGCACCGCGCTGCGCAAGGCCTCCGACAGGATCGGCAAGCTGCTCGACGAGTACGGGGACCCGGCATGACACACCTCAGCCCCGCCGCCGACGGCGGTCGCACCTCCCGCAGGGGCGCAGCCGCCCGCCACGGCCGGATCCGTTCCCTGACCGGCGTGCTGTTCGTCTCGCCGTACGTGCTGTTCGTTCTCGCGGTGTTCGCCGTGCCGTTGGTGTACACGGTGTGGATCTCCGTCCACCGCTTCTACTTCACCGCCCCCGGCACCCACGCCGACTCCCCGTGGGTGGGGTTGTCCAACTACCGGGACGTCTTCACCGATCCGGTGGTGGGCCGCGCCTTTGTGAACATCGTGGTCTTCCTCGTGATCAACGTGCCCCTCACGGTGATCCTGTCGCTGGTGCTGGCCTCCGCCCTCAACGCGAAGATACGTTTCCGCAGCTTCTTCCGCGCCGCCTACTACCTGCCGTACATCACGGCGAGCGTCGCCCTGGTCGCGGTCTGGCAGTTCCTGTTCGGCACGGACGGATTCGTCAACCACGCCCTCGGCCCGCTGGCGCCGGACCCCTCGTGGCTGGTCAACGCGCACCTCGCGATGCCGATGATCGCGTTCTTCGTCACCTGGAAGCAGCTCGGCTTCTTCGTGATGCTGTACCTGGCCGCCCTGCAGAACGTCGGCAAGGAGCTGTACGAGGCCGCCGCGGTCGACGGAGCGGGCCGTATCCGGCAGTTCTTCTCGGTCACCGTGCCCGGGGTACGGCCGGCGACCACCCTCGTCGTCATCTACGCGATCATCACCGGCGCCAACCTGTTCAGCGAGCCCTACCTGTTGACCGGCGGCGGCGGACCCGACCACGCCTCCGTCTCGCCCGTGCTGCTCATGTACCAGAAGGGCATCGAACAGGGACACCCGGACTTCGCCGCCGCGCTCGGTGTGGTGCTGGTCTGCTTCGTCCTTCTGATCTCGCTGGCCGCCCGCAAGCTCACCGAGAGGGGCACCTGACATGAGCGTCTCCACCCCCGCCGCCCCGAACGGCACCCCCGGGCACACCGTGGACGAGCCCCGCTCGGCCCGGCGCCGCACCCCCTGGGCGACGGCCGTCACCTACCTGCTGCTCGCGCTCGGCGCGGTCGTCTTCCTGTTCCCGTTCCTCTACATGGTCGTCGGATCCCTGCGGAAGACGACCACCGGAGACCTGTCCTCCGCCGTGCCCCGCGGGATCACCGGCTCCAACTACACCGCCGTCAACGGTGCCATCTCGCTCGGGCGTTCCCTGCTGAACTCCGGGGTCGTGACCATCGGTGTCCTGCTGTGCACCCTGGTCTTCGGCCTGCTCGCCGGATACGCCCTGGCCCAGCTGCACTTCCGCGGACGCGGCACCGTGTTCGCCACGCTGCTGCTGGTGCAGATGGTGCCGTTCCAGCTGCTGACCCTGCCGCTGTACGTCCTCGTGGTCCGCGACTACGGTCTCGGCGACAGCTACCTCGGCATGATCCTGCCGTTCGCCGTCAACTCCACGGCCGTCTTCCTCTTCCGGCAGTTCTTTCTGCAGATGCCGCGGTCCCTGTTCGAGGCCGCCCGCCTCGACGGGGCGAGCGAGCTGCGCATCCTGGTCCAGGTCGCGCTGCCCATGGCACGCCCGGCCGTGCTCACCGCGATGCTGCTGACCTTCATCGGCCCGTGGAACGAGTTCCTGTGGCCGTTCCTGGTCACCAAGGACACCGCCATGCAGCCACTGGCCGTCTCCTTGGCGAGCTTCCTGTCCAATCTTCAGGGCACGGTCTCCAACCCGACCGGGGCCCTGCTGGCCGGCGCCTGTGTGCTGGCCGCCCCCGCGGTGGCGCTGTTCCTGCTGTTCCAGCGCCACTTCACCTCGACCGACATCGACTCCGGAGTAAAGGGCTGATTCCCTTCATGAGCACCACCGGCGCCGCTGCGCGCATCCCCTACCGCCTGGTCCGCAAGGGCGTGGTCATGTCGCCGCTGCCCGGCGAACCCAACGAGGCGGAAGGCGTCCTCAACCCCGCCTCCGGACGCACCCCCGACGGCCGTGTGCACCTGCTGCCCCGCCTCGTCGCCGAGGGCAACGTCTCCCGCGTCGGCCTCGCCGAGGTCACCTTCACCGACGGCGTCCCCAGCGGCGTCGAGCGGCGCGGCGTCGTCCTCGCACCCGACGCCGGCTGGGAACGCGGCAAGAACAACGCCGGCGTGGAGGACCCGCGCATCACCTGGATCCCCTCCCTCGGCAAGCACGTCATGTCCTACGTCGCCTACGGCCCGCTCGGCCCCAAGCCGGCCCTCGCCGTGTCCGACGATCTGACCGACTGGACCCGGCTCGGTCCCGTCCAGTTCGCCTACCAGCCCGACCTCGACACCGACCTGAACCTCTTCCCGAACAAGGACGTCGTCCACTTCCCCGAGCCGGTGCCCGGACCCGACGGCGAGCCCGCCTACGCGATGCTGCACCGCCCGATGTGGGACCTGGGCTGGTTCCGGCCCGGCGAAGGCGTCCACCTGCCCGCCGGCCTCGACGACGAACGGCCCGGCATCTGGATCTCCTACGTCCCCGTCGCCGAGGCGCAGGCCGACATCCGGGCCCTGACGCGGCCGCGCGACCACCGGCTCGTCGCCCTGTCCGAGCACCCGTGGGAGGCGCTGAAGATCGGCGCCGGCCCCGCCCCGATCCGCGTCCCCGAGGGCTGGCTGCTGCTGCACCACGGTGTCTCCGGGCACATCGAGGACCCCTTCGAGCAGAACCAGCGGGTGTCCTACGCGGCCGGCGCCATGCTCCTCGACCCGGCCGACCCCGCGAAGGTCCTCGCCCGCACCGAGGAACCCCTGATGGCGCCCGAGACCGAGGAGGAGAGGGCCGGCACGGTCCCCAACGTCGTCTTCCCGACCGCCATCGAGGAGATCGACGGCCGGCTGTACGTGTTCTACGGAATGGCCGACGCCCACATCGGTGTCGCCCTGCTGGAGCGCACCGCATGACCGGGGCGACCACCCCCCTCGGTCTCGGCCTCGTCGGCTGCGGCGGCTTCGGCGCGTTCCTCCTGGACGCCGTGGCCGGCCTGCCGGGACTGCGCCCGGTCGCCGTCGCGGACCCCGACCCGGAGCGGGCCGGGGCACTCGGACAGCGCCACGCCGTCCCCGCCCTCGCCGGCCTGGACGACCTGCTCGCCCGCGAGGACGTGGACGTGGTGGCCATCGCCACCCCGCCGGCCACGCACGCCGCGACGGCCGTCGCGGCCCTGCGCGCCGGCCGTCACGTCCTGTGCGAGAAACCGCTGGCCACCTCGGCGCGGGACGCCGCCGCCGTGGCCGGCGAGGCCGAGCGGGCGGGCCGGGCCCTCGTCGTCGACCATGTGCTGCGCTACAACCCGCTGCTGCGGGCCGTGGAACGCCTCACCGACGAGCACCTGCTGGCACGCCCGCGCCGCTTCCTGTTCGAGAACGACGCCTCCGACGAGGATCTCGGCCCGGACCACTGGTTCTGGGACCGCGAGCACAGCGGCGGCATCTTCGTCGAACACGGCGTGCACTTCTTCGACGCGGCGCGCGCCCTGCTGGGCTCCGACCCGGTCAGTGTGCGCGCGACCGCCGTGCGCCGGCCCGACGGCGGGCTCGTCGACATGGTCAGCGCAGACGTCCTCCACCCGGGCGGCGTCCTCGCCTCCCACCTGCACTCCTTCACCCACGCCCACCGCTGCGAACGCCAGCTGATGCGCCTGGACCACGGCTTCGCCGAGACCAGGATCGAGGGCTGGATCCCGGTCCGCGCCGAGATCACGGCCTGGACCGACGAGGAGGGCGCCCGCGCCTGGGAGCGGCTGCCCGAGCGGACCGTCGCCCTGCTGCACGTGGACGGCTTCCGCCCGCACGGCGGCGAGCGCGTCAGCGTGGCCGTACGTCGCGACGCGGGCAGCCCCGGCCCGGTCCGCGGGCGAGGCGAGCTTCGCAGCGTGCCGCACCAGGTGCGGGCCGTGCTCGACCTCGGCGGCGGGGAGCGCAAGCCGTACGTCTACCGGGAGAGCGTGCGGGCGGCCGCCGCCGACCTGCTCCGTGTCGCCCGCGACGGCGGCACCCCGGTCGCCGACGCGCTCGCCGGTCTCACCTCCGTCGCCGTCGCCGAGGCCGCCACACGGGCCGCCGACACCGGCGCCGACCAGACCGTGCCCGGCTTCCACCCGAAGGAGCCTGCGTGAGCTGGTGGCAGGACGCGGTGTGCTACGAGCTGTACCCGCGCGCCTTCGCGGACTCCGACGGCGACGGCATCGGGGACCTCGCGGGCGCCGCAGAACGGCTCGAGCACGTGGCCGAGTTGGGCGCCGACGCGGTATGGATCACGCCGTTCTACCCGTCGCCGCTGGCCGACGGCGGCTACGACATCAGCGACCACACCGGTGTCGCCGCCGACCTCGGCACGGACGCGGACTTCGACCGGCTCGTCGCCCGCGCCCACGCCCTCGGCCTGAAGCTCATCGTCGACCTCGTACCGAACCACACCTCCGACCGGCACCCCTGGTTCCGGCAGGCGCTGAAGGCCGGGCCCGGATCGCCGGAACGGGCGCGCTACCTGTTCCGGCCCGGGCGTGGCCCGGCCGGCCAACTGCCGCCCAACGACTGGCAGTCGGCGTTCGGCGGCCCCGCCTGGACCCGGGTGGCCGACGGCGAGTGGTACTGCCACCTCCACGCCCCCGAACAGCCCGACCTCGACTGGCGCAACCCCGAGGTGCGGTCGGCCTTCGCCGGCATCCTGCGGCACTGGCTGGACCGGGGCGTGGACGGCTTCCGCGTCGACGTCGCCCACGCCCTGTTCAAGGCCGAGGGCCTGCCCGACGCCGGGCCCGGGCAGCACACCGACCCGCTGCGCAACCACCTCATGCCGTACTACGACCAGGAGGAACTGCACCCGCTGTACCGCGAGTGGCGCGCCCTGCTGGACACCCGTCCGGCACCGCCCGGCGCGGTGCCGCCCACGCAGCGGGTGATGGTCGCCGAGGCCGCCGTGTTCGACCCGGCCCGGCTCGCTCGGTACACCCGCCCCGACGAGATGCACCAGGCCTTCAACTTCGCCTTCCTGGAGGCCCCGTGGGACGCGGTCGCACTGCGCCGGGTCATCGACTCCTCCCTGGCGGCGCCGGGCGGGGGACCGGTCACCTGGCTGCTGTCCAGCCATGACGCGGTCCGCCCGGTCACCCGCCTCGGCTCGGCCGCGAGAGCCCGGGCCGCCGCCCTGCTCATGCTCGCGCTGCCCGGCTCCGCCTACCTCTACCAGGGCGAGGAACTCGGCCTGCCGCAGGCCGACATCCCCGACGACCGGATCCGCGACCCCCTGTGGGAACGCTCCGGCCGCACCGACCGGGGCCGCGACGGCTCCCGGGTGCCCCTGCCCTGGTCCGGTGAGCATCCCCCGTACGGCTTCACCACGGCCGGTCCCGACGACACCTGGCTGCCGCAACCCGACGGCTGGGCCTCGCACACCGTGGCCGCCCAGACCCAGGACCCCGACTCGACCCTCGCCCTGTACCGAGCCGCCCTCCGGCTGCGGCGCGCCCACCCCGCGCCCGACCCGACGGCCCCGCCCCACTGGTACTCGGCTCCCGGCGACGACCATCTCGCCTTCCGCCGCTCCACGCTGACCTGCGTCGTCAACCTCGGCGAACGGCCCCTGCGCTGGACCGGCCTCGGCCTGACGGGCCGCCCCGTCCTCGCCAGCGGGCCCACCGACGGCGACCGGCTGCCGCCCGACACCGCCCTGTGGCTGGCGGACGCGCCCGCCGCACCGCATCACGAAAGAGACAGCCATGACCGCCCCCGATGACCGCGCCCCGCGCACCGACCTGTCCGCCCTCGTCAAGGCCTACGACGTGCGCGGCACCGTGCCCGACCAGTGGGACACCGGCACGGCCGAACTGTTCGGGGCCGCGTTCGTGAAGGTCACCGGCGCACGCGCGCTCGTCACCGGCCACGACATGCGGCCCTCCTCCCCGGACCTGGCAGGCGCCTTCGCCCGCGGAGCCACCGCCCAGGGCGCGGACGTCGTCGCCACCGGCCTGTGCTCCACCGACCAGCTGTACTACGCCTCCGGCGCGCTCGGCCTGCCCGGTGCCATGTTCACCGCCTCCCACAACCCGGCCCGCTACAACGGCATCAAGATGTGCCGGGCCGGAGCCGTGCCCATCGGCCAGGACAGCGGACTGGCGGACATCCGCAGCCTTGTCGAGCAGTGGACGGGCGCGGGCGCACCACCCGCGCCCGCCGCCCGCACCGGCACCGTCACCCACCGCGACACCTTGCCGGACTACGCCGCTCACCTGCGCACCCTCGTCGACCTGACCGGCATCCGCCCGCTCAGGGTCGTCGTCGACGCGGGCAACGGCA
Source organism: Streptomyces thermoviolaceus (assembly GCF_045209695.1). Classification (NCBI taxonomy): domain Bacteria; kingdom Bacillati; phylum Actinomycetota; class Actinomycetes; order Kitasatosporales; family Streptomycetaceae; genus Streptomyces; species Streptomyces thermoviolaceus. Next base: position 5,942,001 of record NZ_CP109280.1, read on the forward strand.
TGGCAGGACACACCGTGCCCACCGTCCTGGCCGGCCTCCCGCTGGACATCGTGCCCCTGTACTTCGAGCTGGACGGCACCTTCCCGAACCACGAGGCCAACCCGCTCGACCCGGCGAACATCGTGGACCTCCGGCAGCGCGTCCGGGCGGAGGGCGCCGACCTGGGCCTCGCCTTCGACGGCGACGCCGACCGCTGCTTCGTCGTCGACGAACGCGGGGAGCCCGTGTCCCCCTCCGCGATCACCGCGCTCGTCGCCCTGCGCGAACTGCGCCGTCGTCCGGGCGCCACCGTCCTGCACAACCTGATCACCTCGCGTGCCGTCCCGGAGATCGTCCGTGAGGCCGGCGGCACCCCCGTGCGCACCCGTGTCGGCCACTCCTTCATCAAGGCCGAGATGGCCCGCACGGGTGCGGTCTTCGGCGGCGAGCACTCCGCGCACTACTACTTCGCCGACTTCTGGAACGCCGACACCGGCATGCTCGCCGCCCTGCACGTCCTGGCCGAACTCGGCGCCCGGCAGGAGCCGTTGTCGGCCCTCACCCGCCGCTTCACCCGATACGCCGCCTCCGGGGAGATCAACTCCGTCGTCGACGACCCGCCGGCACGCCTCGCCGCCGTCCGCGCGGCCTGGCAGGACCGCCCCGGCGTCACGGTCGACGACCTGGACGGCCTGACCGTCAGCGGCCCCGACGGATGGTTCAACCTGCGGCCGTCCAACACGGAGCCGCTTGTCCGCCTCAACGTCGAGGCCCACGACGCGCAGACCGTGCGGGAGCTGCGCGACGAGGTGCTGCGGCTCGTGCGTGCCTGAACACTGCGGCACCCTGCGGATCGGTGCCGAGGGCCCGGGGCGCGCGTGACCGCGGACCCCTGGCCCTCGGCGACGTCACCGACGCCCTCGGCAGTCGGGGTAGGCGGCGGTCGCCTGGATCTCGACCAGGAGGTCGGGGCCGGCGAGGCCGCTGACGCCGATGATCGTCCAGGCGGGGTGGGGAGCCTTGACGAGGCGCTGCTTGGCGGCGAGGAAGCCGGCCATGTTCTCCCGGATGTCGACGTGGTAGCTGGTCACGTCGACCAGGTCGGCGAAGGTGAGATCCTCCAGGCGGAGGATCTCCTCCAGACGCCGCAGGGCGAGTTCGGTCTGCTCCTCGGCGGTCTCACCGGGGACGCCGTCGGGGCGGCGGCCGATCTGCCCGGAGATGAACAGCAGCCCGTTCGCCCGGACCGCGGGGGCGTGCCCGAAACGTGCGAAGGCGCTCGTGGTCTCACCGAAGACCGGTGATCCGTCGGGGACCTGTACGTGATGGATGGCCATGGTGGCGATGCGTCCTGTTCTCCGGTGTCTGTCTGGTGCTTCGGGTGCGCGTCGGCGGCGGGCCGGACGGGCGGGTCAGTTGCCCCACCGCGAGGAGCGGAAGGCGTGCTCCATCCGGGTCCGGCCGTAGGTCTGCCGTTCGTGCAGGAACTCACCGGGGACCGAGTAACGCGGCGCGTTCTGCGGGTTCTTGGCGGCCTGCGCGACGATCGCGTCGGTGAGAGTGCGGATCATGTCCCACCGCGGGTAGGCGGCGTGGACGATGCCGGCCTGTGCGTCGCTGAGGACGTCGGCGTAGGTGGTGCCCATCGGCCCGCCGAAGTCCAGCGCGACGCCCTCGCGGACGAGCCGGCACAACGTGCTGCGGCGCTCCGCGATGCCCGCCGAGGTGTGCAGGGCGATGGCCTGCCAGACCTCGTCGGCGTCCGCCGCGGACCGTCCGTGCTCGACGAGGAACGCGGCCGCCCGGTCGGCGCCCTCGACCTCGAACCGCTGGGTGTGCGGGCCGTCCGCGGCCACACCCATGTCGTGCATGACACACGCCGTGAACAGCAGCTCCTCGTCGTAGTCCTGCCCGGCGCCCAGATCGAGGCGTGCGGCCACGAGACGAGCGAACAGGTAGGTGCGCACACTGTGGTTGAACAGGGAGGGCGAGAGCGCCGGTTCGACGAGCCGGACGACAGCGTCGGTCAGGGGCGTGCCCGGCAGCGCGATCAGGCCGGTGGCCACCTCGGGGTCCACCTGGCCGGGGATGGGTTCCGTCATGTCCACCAGGCTGGCACCCACGCCTGTGACCAGGTGAGAGGCAACATTGCCGAGTGTCGTTAGAATATTGCCATGTCTGCCACGCCGGAACACCGTGTCGCGATCCTCGCTCTGGACGGCGTGACGCCGCTCGACCTGTCGATCCCCGCGCAGATCTTCACAACCCGCCCGGAGACCCCGTACGAGACCACCGTGTGCGGGCTCGGCGACATGGTGGCCACCAGCGGTGGCTTCTCCCTGACGACCGGGGGCGGCCTGGACCGGGTGCGCACCGCCGACACCGTGATCGTCCCGGGGTACGAGCCGGGCGGCGATCCGCCGGCCACACCGCCGGAGGAGGTGCTCGACGCCCTGGTCGAGACACGTGAGCGGGGCGGGCGCGTGGTGTCGATCTGCACGGGAGCCTTCGTGCTGGCCGCGGCGGGCATCCTGGACGGCCTGCGGGCCACGACCCACTGGCTGCACATCGACGAGCTCGCACGCCGCTTCCCGTCCGTCACGCTCGAACGCGACGTGCTCTACGTCGACGAGGGGGACGTGCTCACCTCGGCCGGTGTGTGCTGCGGCATCGACCTGTGCCTGTACCTCGTCCGCCGCGACCTGGGGGCGGCCGTGGCGAACCGCATCGCCCGCGGTCTGGTGGCCGCGCCCCACCGCGACGGCGGGCAGGCCCAGTACATCCCGGCGCCGGTCACCACGGTGGGGGAGACGTCCCTCTCCGAGACCCGCGACTGGGCGCTGCACCACCTCGACGAGCCGATCACCCTGCGCATGCTCGCCCGGCACGCGGGTGTCTCACCCCGCACCTTCATGCGCCGCTTCGCCGCGGAGACCGGAACCACGCCCCTGCAGTGGCTGGTGAGCGCGCGCCTCGGCAAGGCGCGCGAACTGCTGGAGACCACGGACGACTCGGTGGAGCAGGTGGCCCGGGCCTGCGGTCTCGGCACCGCGGCCAACCTGCGTCTGCACTTCCGGCGCAGCCTCAACACCACCCCCACCGCCTACCGGCGCACCTTCGCCCGCTGACCCGGCCGGGCGGCGTTCGCGCGTCATCGAGGCTCCCGGGGCATGCGCGCCGGACCGTCCGTGCCGCCGTTGCCGCCCCCGGTCGCCTGCGCTTCCGATCCCGCTGGACCCACGGACAGCGGCCCTGCGCCACCCCCGTACCCTGACCCCATGCATCTCACGGGAAACATCACCAGTGACCGTCCCCTGCTCGTTCTGGCGGTCGCGGAAGAGGCGCAGTACCTCGACACGACCCTGCCCGTCCTGCTGACCGGCATGGGCAAGGTCAACGCCGCGACCGCCCTCGCCGCGGCACTGGCCGGTGGCCCGTTGCCCAGCGAGGTCGTGAACCTCGGTACCGCGGGTGCGCTGCGTCCCGGCTGGCACGGGACACACCTCGTCGGCACGGTCGTGCAGCACGACCTGGACAGCGACACCCTGCGCACCCTGACCGGCGAAACCTACGGCGCGCCCCTGACGACAGCCGACCCGGACGGACCCGTCCTGGCCACCGGGGACTCCTTCATAGCCGACGAAGCCGACCGGCTGCGCCTGGCCGAGCACGCATCGCTGGTCGACATGGAGGGCTACGCCCTGGCGGCGGCCGCGCACCGGGCCGGTGTGCCGATACGCATCGTCAAGCACGTCAGCGACGACGCCGACGAGTCGGCCGCCAGGACCTGGCGGGAGACCGTGGGGGAGTGCGCCCGCGCTCTTGCCGACTGGGCGGCACACCACATCCCCGCCTACGCCTGAGACACCGGGCTGCGCCGCCCGGCTCCACCGTCCACAACGGTGAGGTCGCCGCCCTCGCCCGGCCCGACAGGGATGCCGCACCCGACGGCAAGCAGGCCGGGCTCCTGCGGGGCGAGCCCGCATCCTCACCCCGGCCCCGGCCTTCACCGCCTCCAGGAGAACGTCCATGAGTGTCGATGAGAAACCGCCGACCGTCCGCGCGGGTCTCACGCAGGCCCTCAGAACCATGGGTTACGAGGTCCTGCCGTTCAAGTCCACCTTCGACAAGGTGACCTCGTCCGTCCCGACCTGCGTCCCGCTGTCGGTCACGGCGTCCCCGGGAAAGACGATCGGCACCACCGTGGACCTCGCCATCGCGCTCGCCGACAAGGGATACTCCGTCACGCCGCACCTGGCCGCGCGCATGGTGACGAGTCGGACGGAGCTGAAGGAGATCGGGGCACGGCTCGCCGACTCGCCGGTGACGTCGATCTTCGTCGTCGGCGGAGACGCCCAGCAGGCCGGCCCCTACGGTGACGCCCTGTCGCTGCTGCGGGACATACGCGAGGGCGGTTTCGAGTTCGACGCCGTGGGCATCGGCGGCTACCCCGAAGGACACGCCCTCATCGACGACGGGACGCTCAGCCGCGCCCTCGCCGAGAAGGCCGCCTACGCCGACTACATCGTCACGCAGATCTGCTTCTCGCCCGGCGCGATCTCCCGGTGGGCCGACGCCCTGGCCCGCAGCGGGATCACCCTGCCGGTCCGCGTGGGCGTCCCCGGTGCGGTGAGCCGCGAGAAGCTGCTGCGGATCACCGCCGACATCGGCATCGGCAACTCGGCCCGTTTCCTGCGCAAGCAGCGCGACTTGCTGTACCGCTTCTTCGTACCGGGCGGCTACAGGCCCGACCGGATCATCGACGGGCTGCGCCGTGACATCGACGCGCCCACGAGCCCGCTGAGCACCTTCCACGTCTTCACTTTCAACGAGGTGGAGAAGACCGAGGCCTGGCGGCAGGAGACCCTCCGACGTCTGGGCGCATCCGGCTCCTGACGTTACGACGGCAACCCGTGGCAAGCCCGCGGACCGCGTCGCGGCGGTGGGGCTGGGGGCGATTGCGCGGCGGCATCCCCGCCGCCACGGCCTCGCGGAAACCGGGCGGCCGCGGTGGTGCCCGCACGCAGCTGCGAGCGCGGGATCCGCTGCACGACCCAGGTGTCGAGGCGTCCACGGGACCGACGCAAGTCCTGCCGCGCGTGTCACTCGGGCCCGAGCGCCACCGTCGTCGTGACTCGGACCAGCGACGGCCGCGCAGGCACCGACCCGAATCCGAAACGCACCGGCGGCCGCACCCATGCCGGGGCGCCGAGATCGGTGCCGTCGTACGACGCCGCGACCAGACGCACGGGCCGCAGATCCCGGGCGCCGTACCACTCACGGCGTCCTCTGCCGGCGCTGCCCCGGCTCCGTACGCCGGGCAGCAGCAGACGGGCCGGCCGGTCGACGAGCGTGCTCCACAGGGGCTGCCGGGCGAGCACGCCGGGCACCGCCCGCAGACACAGGCCCAGCGGCCCGCGCCGTAGCGTGACGAACCGCAGCCGCAGCGGCCCGGCCTCGACGGTCCACGTGCGGTGTGCCACCGTGACCCGCACGGGCTGGACCCGCACGGTGTCGAAGGTGTAGGTGGCGGCGATGAACTCGGCCACCGGCCGGGTGGGGGCCAGCAGCAGCCGCTCGCCGTCGGGCCTCTCCAGCATCACGTCGCTGAACGGGCCGTACGGCGACCGCTGCCAGTGGCCGAGCACGACACGCGTCCCGGAGGACGTGCCCAGGCCCGCGATCCACCCGTCGAAACGCAGCAGCCGCTCCCGTGCGGGCCGCCGGAACACCCGGTTCACCGGCCGACCCCGGCCGGACGGGGGCGCGGAGCCGGGCAGGCTCCGCCGGTGCGAGGCGACGACCGGGGCAGCCGCCGGCCCGCGAGGTGGTGACACGCGGAGGCGTACATGCCTGACTCCTTACGCGAGGCCCACCGCCGACGTGCCGATCCGCACCCGAGACGCGCCGCAGCCCCGCCCGAGCGGGTGACCGCCGGGGCGGGAGCCACGCCTCGGCGGCCGTCGCGGCGTCGTCACACCGGGGCGATACGCGACCTCAGCAGGCAGAACTCGTTGCCCTCGGGATCGGCGAGAACGTGCCAGGACTCCTCGCCGGTCTGGCCGACGTCGGCCGGGCGCGCCCCGAGCTTCAGCAGTCGTTCCAGCTCGGCGTCCTGATCCCGGTCGGTGGGACTGACGTCGATGTGCAGCCGAGACCTGCCCGGGCGCGGCGACCGGTTGTGGCTGAGGACGATCGTCGGCTGCGGGCCGCCGAACCCCTCCCGCGGGCCGATCTCCACCGCGCCCTCCTCCCGGTCCAGTACGACGAAGTCCAGCACCTCGCACCAGAACCGGGCCAGGGCCTCGGGGTCACGGCATTCCAGGACCAGTTCGCCGATACGGCATGCCATGGACGGCACCTGCTTTCCCATGGGGACGGAGGATGCGGCAAACACGCGCCGGCGGCCGGATCCGCCGACGGTGCGTTTCCGCCGGTGACCGTAGCGGGTCCGGCGAGCGGGCGCGACGGATTTCCCGGCCGAGGCCACCGGTCCCGCCCCGGCGGCGCGCCCGGCGCGGCTCGGCTGCGGGTCCGTGCCTTCCGTCACCCGGAACCGGATCCGCACGCGGTCCGCCGTGCGCGGGGCCGAACAGCCCGCAGGTCCGCGCGAACGGAGGAAGTGGGCGGGCGACCGGGCGTGTGCGGTGGCCGGGCCGCCGGGGCGGCCGAAAGATGACCGGGAGGTTCCCTGCCCGCAGCCGTCCGTCGTGCCGGCCCGCGGGGCACCCGGGCCGGCCGACATCACGAGAGGAGCACTCCTGCATGACCTTCAATCCGCTGGAGCAGCGGGGCATCCCGCTGGACCGCCAGTTGCGCAACTGGCGTGAGCTGAACGTGGAACCCATCGACCCGGACCGATGCGACCCGTACACCCGCTGCCGGGTCATCACGATGAACGGCATCGAGGTGGAGGCGATCCTCTTCAGCCACCACCTGGCCCGCCACACCCACGACCCGGAGATCAAACGGCAGCTCGCGCGCACCCGGTACATCGAGGCGCAGCAGCAGAAGGCGGTGAACTGGCTGCTGCCGGGTGTGTCGTCGGTGCTGGAGACGACCATCGCCTACGAGCAGGTCGCGGTGGACCTGACGGCCTGGGTGGCGCGCATGGAGCCCGACCCGTATCTGCAGCAGGCGTACCAGTTCGGGGTGCTGGAGGACTTCGACCACCTGTACCGGTACGCGAACCTGTACGAGATGATCGAGCACCGCAAGGCGGAGTCGATCGTCGACAACCTCACCGAGGTCATGCCGGGCCGGCCGACCCGGAACCACCACCGCGACCCCTACGACAACGTCCGCGACCCCTACGACCGCACCACGGTCAACCCGCTGTCGAAGCTGCACGCGCTGACCATCATGGCCGCCGAGCAGCAGACCATGAACTTCTACCTGAACACCGGCCCCACCTACATGGAGCCGATCGCCCGGCAGCTCTACCAGGAGATCGGGCTGATCGAGGAGGAGCACGTCACCCACTACGAGTCCCTCGTCGACCCGGGCGAGACCTGGTGGGAGCAGCTGGTCAACCACGAGTACAACGAGTGCTACCTGTACTACTCCTTCATGGAGCAGGAGAGCGATCCCAAGGTGAAGGCCATCTGGGAGCTGCACCTGAACATGGAGCTGGAGCACCTGCACACCGCCTGCGACCTGATGCGCCGCCACGACGGCCGCGACCCGCAGGAGATCCTCGCCCCCGAGCTGCCGAACGTGCTCACCTTCGAACCGAACAAGCAGTACCTGCGGGAACTGCTGGCCACCCAGATCGACCTGACCACCCTCGGCGCCGGCTATGTGCGCGACGCGCACGAACGGTTCGAGAAGATGCAGCAGACGATCCACTGCGGCGAGGCACCCCCCAGCGACCGTGTCATGACCGAGCACGACGAGATGTTCGGCCGGGAGTACCGGGTGGTGTCGGAGGGCGAGCACCCCGTTCCCGCGATGCGCGAGATCTGAGAGGGAGCCGCCATGCCCGACACCCACACCCCGCACGCCGGTGACGACCGGGCCGCCGACACCGATGTGGTCGCCCTGCTGATCCGCCAGCACGGCGACATCCGCAACCTCTTCGACGAGGTCGAGCAGTCCTCGGGCGAGGAACGCCGCGACGCCTTCCGGCGCCTGGTGCGGCTGCTGGCCGTGCACGAGACCGCCGAGGAGGAGGTCGTCCACCCGTGGGCCCGCCGGTCCACGCCGGGCGGCGAGGGCGTCGTCGAGGACCGTCTCGCCGAGGAGAAGGAAGCCAAGGAGATCCTCTCCGCACTGGACGAGATGGACATCGACGACCAGCGCTTCCTGCCTCAGCTGCGCAGGCTGCGCACCGCGGTGCAACAGCACGCACGGGCGGAGGAGCGCTACGAGTTCACCCACATCCGACGGAACGCCGACGCCGACGCCCTCGCCGCGATGGCCCGGGCCGTCAAGGCAGCCGAGGCCATCGCACCCACCCGCCCGCACCCCGGTGTCGAGTCCGCCGGGGCCAACGTGGCGCTCGGTCCCGTCGCCGCCCTGATGGACCGTGCCAAGGACGCCGCGCGCAAGGCCATGGGCAAGGGGTGACGCGGACGTTCCTCGCCGCCCGCACATCCGGCACCGGGCCCGGACGGCCTGCACACCGCCCCGGGCCCGGCACGCCGCCACGACACACCGGTCCGTCCCGTGACACGTGTCGCGACCGCCGCGGCCGTCGCGACCGCGGAGGAATGGTCGTGGCACACCGTCCGCCACGGGGCCGCCGTGTCCACCGAGACGTCCGGCAGGGGCGACGCGGTGCGCGGGCTCGACGACGCCCTGGGTGTCTTCGGGATCCACCCCCGGCAGTGCGGCGTGCCGGTCCACGCCGCCGACGCCCTGGCGGCCGCCCTCGCGGCGAGGCGCAGCTGGGGGTGCGCCCCGAGACCGCCGGCTTCGGTGCCTGCCGCGCCAGGACATGTCGACCACTACCGCAGGCAGGAACGGGACGCCAACCGGTCACGGTGACGGCCCGGGCCGCCGTGCGGTCTTGAGTGGAGCATCGCCCGTCGGCGAGGCAGGCTGTATGCATGCGATCGCGCTCCGGATCAGCCCAGGAACGCGGACCGGGCGGTCACTCGGTGGTCCTTTACTGGATCGCCCGGTGCGTGCCGTTCGCGATCGTGCTGATCGGGCTCGCCATCGAGCTCTCGCCCCTGCACGAGATGTACACCGGGCCCCTGCTGACCGCGATGCCTGCCCTGGCCTCTTTGACGATGGGGCCCAGGGGCATCCTGGCTGCGGCGGTCGGTGCCCTCGCCGTCACCCTGATCACCGCTTCGCTGCACGGGGGCTGGCGGGGCCAGGCGGTCTACAGCAACATCCTCGGCATCCTCGTGGTCTCCGTGGCCAGCGTCATCACCAGCAGGGCGATGCAGAGGCGCAGACGGCGCGAACTGGACCAGATCCGCCGGATCGCCGCCGCGGCGCAGAGCGTGCTGCTGCGCCCGGTGCCCGCCCGGCTGGGCCCCGTGCGGGCCGCGAGCCTGTATCTCGCGGCCGAGACCGGAGCACAGATCGGCGGCGACCTCTACGAGGCGGTGCACACCCGCTTCGGAGTCCGCATGATCGTGGGGGACGTGCGGGGCAACGGGCTCCCCGCCGTGCGCTCGGCCGCTGCGGTGCTCGGCGCGTTCCGTGAGTCCGCCCACTACGACCACAACCTGACGGAGGTCATGAACCACTGCGCGGCCGCACTGCGCCGGGAGTCCACGGCCGCGGAGGCCTCCGACCCGCTCGAGGATTCGGAGTGCTTCGTCACCGCACTGGTGGCCCAGGTGCCGGACGACCACGTGATCCAGGTCGTCAACCGGGGCCATCCGCCGCCGATGCTGATGCGCCGGGGCACGGTGCAGGCCCTGGAGCCCGCGTCGCCGCAGCCGCCCCTGGGCCTGGAGGACCTCGTCGCCGCGCGGCCCGCCCCGCCGGACAGCTATCCGTTCCTGCCCGGTGACCGTCTGCTGCTGTACACGGACGGAGTCGTCGAGGCCCGTGACGCGCACAACGCCTTCTTCCCCCTGCCGGAGCAGATGGCAGCGCTCGGTCACGCCGACCCGCCGCGGGACTTCCTGGACCGGCTGCACCGCCGTCTGCTCGTCCACACGGACCATCGTCTGCGGGACGACGTTGCGATGATCGTCGTCGACCGCCTAGACGGACGGGCAGCCCTCGACGACCTCCACGCCTCGGCCGTCGCACGCCCCCGAGCTACCCGCACGGGTGACGCGGTCAACCGCTGAAACGTTGCCCTGCTGATCCTCACACGTGTGGGGGATTCTCTGGTCATGCGCTCATGGCAACACTCGATTGCCACGTGATCGCACAGTCTGCGCAACCGCGCAGCGCACTCGTGAGGAAGTCGAATGAAAAAGATCAGGTGTGCCCTGGCCGTCGCGGCGATGAGTACGGTCCTGCTGTCCGGTGTGGCGGACGCGGCGCCCGCCAAGTACCGGCACAGCGAAGCGGCGGCCCAGTTCCGCAAGGCGGGCATCTCCTGGGTGTCGAGCAAGGGCTGCTCCGACTGGAACAAGCGGGGCTGCACCTCCTTCACGAACATCAACAAGACGACCGTGGCAGGTGTGATCGCCTTCAAGAAGCTGAGCAAGTGCCCCGTGGTGATCACCGCCGGCACCGAGGTCGGCCACGCCTCGGGCAAGTACTCCCACCGCAACGGCTACAAGGTGGACATGTCCACGAAGGGCGGCTGCCTGGACCGGTACATCACCCGCCACTTCAAGAAGGCCGGCACCCGCAGTGACGGCGCCAAGCTCTACAAGTCCCCGTCCGGGAACGTCTACGCCCGTGAGGGCAACCACTGGGACGTGACCTACTACAACGGGCGCGCCTGACAGCCGGACCGGGGATCCCCGCGCAGCCGCACCGTCCCCACGGTGCGGCTGCGCCGCGTTCAGGGGGAGGCGGTGACGACGACGTCCGGCTCCGGCCGCCACCGGCGCCGCGCACGCGCCCTCCCGGCCACGGCAGCGAGTCCGCGCGATCACCGGTGTTGACCTGGAGCGCGCTCCAGGTCGCAGCATGGGCGGCATGAACACCACCACTGCGCAGATCGTCCTCGGCACCATGGACTTCGGCACCCGGGTCGGCGCCGACCGGGCCTTCGCGGTGCTCGACGCGTTCGTCGCCGGCGGAGGGGTCTGGCTGGACACCGCGAACTGCTACTCCTTCTGGGCCGACCCCCGCGGTGTCGGCGGCGCCAGCGAACGGGTCATCGGCGACTGGCTGCGGGCCCGCCCGGGCAGGCGCGACACGGTGCGGATCGCCACCAAGGTCCGGCAGAACCCACTGGTCCCGCACGCCTGGCCGCGCAGCGCCGAAGGCCTGTCCGCCCGCGCCGTCCATGCCGGGGTGGAGCAGAGCCTGAGGCGCCTGGGCACCGACCACGTCGACCTCCTCTGGGCCCACGCCGAGGACCGCACCGTGCCGCTCGCCGAGACGGTCGGCGCCTTCGGCGACCTGGTCGCCCGGGGCATCGCCCTGCGGGTGGGGGCGGCCAACCATCCCGCCTGGCGCGTCGAGCGCGCCCGGGCACTCGCCAGGGAGCAGGGCGTGGAGCCGTGGACGGCTCTGCAGCTGCGCCACTCGCTCGTCCAGCCGCGTCCGCTCACCCCGCTCGCGGAGGCCGGCCATCGCCTGCTCACCGCGGAGGACCTGGACCTCGCACGCTCGGAAGGGCTGGCTGTGTGGTCGTACAGCTCGCTGATGTGGGGGTCCTACGTACGGCCGGACAAGCCGCTGCCGCCGACCTATGATCACCCCGGCACCACCCGCGTGCTCGCCGCGCTGGACGAGATCGCCGCCGAGGTGTCCGCCACCCGGAACCAGGTCGTCCTCGCCTGGCTCATGCGGCAGGGCATCGACCCCATCGTCGGCGCCGGCCGGGTGGAGCAGATCGAGGAGGCACTGGCAGCCCGCCACGTGCGGCTGACCGATGCGCACCTGGCGCGCTTCGCCGAGGCCCGGTAACGGTGCACGGAGGGAGAATCATGTCCGCCCTGTCCCCGGCACAGGCCGCCGGTCGTACCGGCGTCACCATCGACACCTTGCGCTACTACGAACGCGAAGGTCTCATCGGCCCGATCCGACGCACCGCCGGCGGACGCCGGCAGTACACCGAGGACGACATCTTCTGGATCGGGCTCGTCACCTGTCTGCGGAACGCCGGACTCGGCATCGCGGATCTGCGGGAGTTCGTCGCCATCCTGCGGTCCGAGCACACCCGGCAGGACAAGGCCGCCTTCCTGCGCGAGCGCCGGGCCGCGCTCCAGCAGCGGGTGGCGGCCCTGCACCGGGCCCTGGACGTCCTCGACGAGAAGATCGCCTACTACAGCTGAGCCCCGCACCGGGCGGGCGCAGCGCCGGGCCGGACCCCGCCGCTCCTGCAGCGCACCGGCCGCCCGATCGCCACCGGCCCGGCAGCCCCCGGTCCCGTCCGCGGACACGACCCCCGTCCGCGGACACGACCCGGCCCGGTCAGGCGCCGTCGCCGGAGAGCGCACCGCTCAGCTCCCGGGCCGTGCGCACGAACACCTCGTGCAGATCCCGGGCGGCCGGCGGCACCGACCCCGACTTGCGGCGCTGCAGCATCAGCAGCACCTGCGTGGTGTCGCCGGCGACCGGCCGGTACGTGATCAGCCCCTCGCGCTCGAGGGGATCACCGGACACACTGAAGTCCGGCAGCACCGTCACCCCCAGCCCCTCGGCGACCATCAGCTTGCCCATCTCCGCGCCGTCGGTCGAGTACGAGAACGACGCCGCACGACCGCCCAGCAGCCGGTGCACATAGCGGTGCATCACATACCCGGTGCGCATGGCGATCAACGGCGCGGTGAGCAGATCCTCCACCGTCACCGCCGGGTGGGAGGCCAGCGGGCTGTCGGGGCGGACACACACCACGGGCCGGCCCCGCAGCAGCTCGGTGGACTCGAAGTCGGCGGGGATGTCGTCCCCTTCCAGATGGTTGACCAGACCCAGGTCGAACCCGCCCTCCGACAGTGCCCGGTGGATGTCGGACTGCTGCGCGCCCACCACCTCGACCTGGGTGAGCGGATGCGCGGCGCGAAAGGCCCGGACGACCGGGATGAGCAGCGGCACGGTCGCCGCGTTCACCGTGCCGACCCGGACCATGCGGCTGATGCGGTGCTGCTCGCCGGCCGCCGCCCGCAGCCGGTCGACCGCCTCCAGCACACCGAGGACATGCGGGAGCAGTTCCCGGCCCGCGGCGCTCATCGTGGCCCCGGTCCGCTTGCGCTCCAGCAGCTCCACCCCCAGCTCCCGCTCCAGATTGCGCACGGTCTCGCTCAACGCGGGCTGCGACAGCCGCAGTTCCTCGGCGGCCCGGCGCAGCGAACCGAGCCGGGTGACGGCCGCAATGTACTCCAGTTGTTCCGTTCGCACGCCCGCAGACTGCGGTGTTCCGGGCGGCGCGTGCAAGGGTTTCCCTGTCACACCTTCGTGAAAAACAGTGGTCCGGGATACGAGACCGGTCGGGTTTGCCTTGACGGCTGCGCGTGGAGGCTGTCAGCATCGTCGTCATGACGATGCGACTGGACCTCACGCGGCGACGCCACGTCGACCTCGCCCGCGTTTCCAGCGCCTCCTGTTGTCTCGCGGCCTGACGCCTGAACCGCCGCTGCCCCTCCACGCCGCGCCCGTCGACGCACGGGTGTGTGCCGCGTATCCCCGCACCGCCCGCCTCCGCCGGGAGTTCCGGCATGCCCTGAGCCCGCGGTGCCGGGGCACACCCGCCCGTTCCCGCAACAGGAGTTCCGCATGCCCGCGCACCCCGCGAAGCCCCTGCAACACCCCGCGCAACCCCTGCACTTCGCCTACTGGGTCCCCAACGTCAGCGGGGGACTGGTCACCAGCACGATCGCGCAGCGCACCGACTGGGGGTACGACTACAACCGCGAACTGGCCCGGCTCGCCGAGAACAACGGCTTCGAGTACGCCCTCACCCAGGTGAGGTACCTGGCCAGCTACGGCGCCGAGTACCAGCACGAGTCCACCGGCTTCAGCCTGGCCCTGCTGCTGGCCACCGAGCGATTGAAGGTGATCGCCGCCGTCCACCCGGGACTGTGGCACCCCGGAGTCCTCGCCAAGTTCGGCGCCACCGCCGACCACCTGTCCCACGGACGCTTCGCCGTCAACGTGGTCAGCGGCTGGTTCAAGCGGGAGTTCACCGCCCTCGGCGAACCCTGGCTGGAACACGACGAACGCTACCGGCGCAGCGAGGAGTTCATCACCGCACTGCGCCGCATCTGGACCGAGGACCACGCCGAACTCGCCGGTGACTTCTACCGGTTGCGCGACTTCTCCCTCAAACCCAAACCCGTGCAGCTTCCCGGTCGGCCGCACCCGGAGATCTTCCAGGGCGGCAACTCCACCGCCGCCCGCCGCATGGCCGGCCGCGTGTCCGACTGGTACTTCTCCAACGGCCGGGACTTCGACGGCGTGACCGAGCAGATCGCGGACATCCGCGCCGCCGCGGCCGAAGCCGGGCGCACCCCGCCGAAGTTCGGTCTCAACGGCTTCCTCATCGCCCGCGACACCGAGGCCGAGGCCCGGGACACCCTCCGGGAGATCGTCGCACGCGCCGACACCCGGGCCGTCGAAGGCTTCGGTGCCGCGGTGCAGCAGGCCGGCCGGTCCACCGCCGACGGCAAGGGCATGTGGGAGGACTCCTCCTTCGAGGACCTGGTCCAGTACAACGACGGCTTCCGCACCGGGCTGATCGGCACCCCCGAGCAGATCGCCGAACGCATCGTCGCCTACAAGAAGCTCGGCGTCGACCTCTTCCTGCTCGGTTTCCTGCACTACAAGGAAGAGGTCGAGTACTTCGGCACACGTGTGCTGCCCCTCGTGAGGGAGCTGGAGGCCCAGCTGCCCGCCGAGGACGAACCCGTCCCCGCTCACGCCTGACCGTGCCCGTCCGACGCACCGCACCGTGAGAGAGGCCATACCCGCATGAGCACCGTCACGCCCCCCGACTTCACCACCCGCCCCACCCCGCGCACCGCGGCCGACTGGATCGCCCGCGCCGGCGAGGTCGCCGCGGTCCTCGCCACCGACGCCGTCGAACGCGACCGGGCCGGCGCCACCCCCTACGCCGAAGTGCAGCTGCTGAAGGACTCCGGGCTGGTCACCCTGCTCGGCCCCGTCGCCCACGGCGGCGGAGGACAGGACTGGCGCACCGCCTACCGGGTCGTCCGTGAGATCTCCAAGGCCGACGGCTCCATCGGCCAGCTTCTCGGCTACCACTACCTGTGGAACTGGGCCGCCCGCCTGGTCGGCACCCGCGAACAGTGGGAGCACATCGAGGCCGAGGCCGCCCGCAACCGCTGGTTCTTCGGCGGCGCGGTCAACCCGCGCGACAAGGACGTGGTCGTCACCGAGGACGGCGACGACCTGGTCTTCACCGGCCACAAGACCTTCTCCACCGGCAGCAAGGTCTCCGACGTCACCGTCCTGGAAGGCGTCTTCGAAGGCACCGACCGGCACGTCTTCGCCGTCGTCCCCTCCGACAGCGAGGGCCTGACCTTCCACGACGACTGGGACAACATCGGCCAGCGGCTCACCGAGAGCGGCAGCGTCACCCTCGACGGCGTCCGCACCCCCTGGTCCTCGGCGGCCGGCTATGTGAACAAGCAGTTCCAGCCGCGCGTCTACAACACCCTCAACGTCCCCACCATCCAGCTCGTCTTCGTCAACCTCTACCTCGGCATCGCCGGCGGCGCGTTGGAGACGGCCGCCGCCTACACCCGCACCAGGACCCGGCCCTGGCTGCACGGCGGCCACGAGCGCGCCGTCGACGAGCCGTACATCGTCGACACCTACGGCGATCTCACCGCCAAGCTCTGGGCGGTCGAGGCGCTCGCCGACGCCGTCGCCGACGAGGGACAGAAGCTGCACGACGACCCGGATGCGGTCACCGAGCAGGCCCGCGGCGACTTCGAGGTACGGGTGGCCGCCGTCAAGGCACGCGCCACCGACGTCGCCCTGGAGGTCACCAACCGCATCTTCGAGGTCACCGGCGCCCGTGCCACGGCGAGCGCCCTGGGCCTGGACCGCTTCTGGCGCAACGTGCGCACGCACACCCTGCACGACCCGGTCGCCTACAAGCGGCGCGAGGTCGGCCGCTGGGTGCTGGAAGGCGAACTGCCCGAACCCACCTGGTACTCCTGACCGCCCCACCCGCCCCGGGCGCCTGTCACCCCAGACGCCCCCCTCGAGGCCGAAAGGGAACCCCATGGCCACCGTCCTGTCCGTCTCCGGCAGTCCTTCCGCCTCCTCGCGCACCAACCGCCTGCTGCGCCACCTGGACGAACGGCTCGTCGCGCACGGCCACCACGTGGTGCCGCTCGACGTGCGCACCATCCCCGCCGAGGCCCTGCTCGGCGCCGACTTCCGGCACCCGGCCATCGTCGAGGCCACCGAGCTGTTCGCCCGCGCCGACGGCGTCGTCGTCGGCTCACCGGTCTACAAGGCCGCCTACTCCGGCGTGCTCAAGGCGCTCCTCGACCTGCTGCCGCAGTACGCCCTCAGCGGCAAGACCGTGCTGCCGCTCGCCACCGGCGGCAGCCTGGCGCACGTCCTGGCCATCGACTACGCGCTGCGCCCGGTGCTGACCTCCATGGGCGCCGCACACATCGTCCAGGGCTGGTTCACCCTCGACAAGGACCTGACGGTGGACGACGACGGCTCCCTCACCGTCGCCCCGGCCGCCGAGGAAGCACTGGCCCGCGTCGTCGACCAGTTCTCCGCCGCGCTCGGCTCCGCCCCGCTCCTGGCCGCTGCGAGCTGATCCCCATGACCGCCCATGTGATCACCGACGACGCCGAGGCCCTCGCCGTCGCCGCCGAACTGGCCGAGGAGTTCCGCATCCACGCCTCCCGGCGGGACGCGGAACGCACCCTGCCCCGCGCCGAACTCGACCGGCTGTCCGCCTCCGGACTCCTGGGCGTCACCGTGCCCGCGGACCACGGCGGCGCCGACGTACGCACCGAGACCCTCGCGGAGATCTTCCGTCTGCTCGCCACGGCCGACGGCAGCCTCGCCCAGATCCCGCAGAGCCACTTCGTGTACGTCAACGTCATACGCCGGCACGGCACCCCCGAGCAGCGGAAGTTCTTCTTCGCCGAGCTGCTCGCCGGGCGCCGCTTCGGCAACGCCCAGTCGGAGGCCGGCACCCGGCACGTCCAGGACATCCGCACCCGCCTGCACCGCCGGACCGACGGTTCGTATCTGCTCAACGGCGTCAAGCACTACAGCACCGGCGCCCTGTTCGCCCACTGGATCCCCGTGCTGGCCCGCGCCGAGGACGACACCCTGCACGCGGCCTACGTCCCGCGGGACGCCCCCGGCGTGGAGGTCGTCGACGACTGGGACGGCATGGGCCAGCGGACCACCGCCAGCGGAACCGTCCGCCTCACGGACGTCGTGGTGCCCGCCGACCGGGTCCTGCCGCACCACCTCACTTTCCAGGGACCGCAACTGCACGGCGCGTTCGCGCAGGTGCTGCACGCGGCCATCGACGCGGGCCTCGCCGCCGCGGCCCTCGACGAGGCGGCCGCGTTCGTCCGGACCAGGAGCAGGCCCTGGTTCGAGGCCGGCGTCGAGACCGCAGCCGAGGACCCGCTGCTCATCCAGCGGTTCGGTGAACTCGCCCTCCAGGTCAGGGCGGCCGAGGCACTGCTGCGGGAGGCCGCCCGCGGTGTCGACGCGGCCCGCGACGACCTCACCGACGACACCGCGGCCGCGGCGTCCATCGCGGTCGCCGCCGCCAAGGCGGCCGCGGCACAGGCGGCCGTGGAGGTCTCCAACGCCCTGTTCGACGTGGCCGGCACCCGGTCGGCGCTGCGGTCGCTGAACCTGCACCGGCACTGGCGCGACGCCCGCACGCACACCCTGCACGATCCGGTGCGCTGGAAGATCCAGCACATCGGACGGTACGTCCTCAACGGCACCAGACCACCTCGCCACGGCCTGCTCTGAACCCGTGCGCGAAGGCCCCGGCGCCCAGGCGCGCCGGACAGTCCCGCCCGGCACCCGGCACACCCGGCAGCCGACGTCCCCACTCACCCCGGAGCACCCCATGTCTGCCCTCACCTTCCACTGGTTCCTGCCCACGACCGGAGACAGCCGGCACGTCGTCGGCGGCGGCCACGGCTCCCGGCCCGGCGCCGCCGCGGCCGACCGCCCGGCCACCGTCGAATACCTCGGCCAGATCGCCCGCAGCGCCGAACAACTCGGCTTCGTCGCGGCCCTCACCCCCACCGGCGCCTGGTGCGAGGACGCCTGGGTGACCACCGCCATGCTCACGCAGGTCACCGAACGGCTGAAGTTCCTGGTCGCCTTCCGCCCCGGCCAGATCAGCCCCACCCTGTCGGCGCAGATGGCCGCGACCTACCAACGGCAGTCCCACGGGCGGCTGCTGCTGAACGTGGTCACCGGCGGCGAGTCCGCCGAGCAGCGCGCCTACGGCGACTTCCTCGACAAGGACCAGCGCTACGCCCGCACCGGGGAGTTCCTCGACATCGTGCGGCGGCTGTGGGCCGGAGAGACGGTCGACCACCACGGCGAACACCTGCGGGTGGAGAAGGCCGCACTCAACCGACTGCCCGATCCCACACCGCGCATCTACTTCGGCGGGTCCTCGGCCGCGGCCGGCGAGGTCGCGGCGCGCTATACGGACGTGTACCTGACCTGGGGCGAGCCACCGCAGCAGGTGAAGCAGAAGATCGAGTGGATCCGTTCCCTGGCCGCCGCGCACGGCCGCGAGGTCCGCTTCGGCATCCGCCTGCACACCATCAGCCGGGACACCTCCGAGCAGGCCTGGGCCGAGGCGGAGCGGCTGCTGAAGGCCATGGACCCCGAGCGCATCAAGGCGGTGCAGCGGGGCCTGGCGACCAGTGAGTCCGAGGGCCAGCGCCGGATGCGCGAACTGCACAACAGCGGCGACACGTCCGACCTGGAGGTCTACCCCAACCTGTGGGCGGGTATCGGCCTGGTCCGCGGCGGCGCCGGCACGGCCATGGTCGGCAGCCACACCGAGGTCGCCGACCTGATCGAGGAGTACCACCGCCTCGGCATCGAGGAGTTCGTGCTGTCC
Source organism: Streptomyces thermoviolaceus (assembly GCF_045209695.1). Classification (NCBI taxonomy): domain Bacteria; kingdom Bacillati; phylum Actinomycetota; class Actinomycetes; order Kitasatosporales; family Streptomycetaceae; genus Streptomyces; species Streptomyces thermoviolaceus. The sequence goes on from NZ_CP109280.1 coordinate 5,961,127, forward strand.
GGGGTGCCGCACCTGGAGGAGGCGTACTGGTTCGGCGAAGGCGTCCTGCCGATCCTGGAGAAGCGCGGCCTGTGGCAGCACCCGGCAGGGCCGCGCACCGTCGAGGCGGGCACCGTCCCGTTCGCCGCCCGATGAGCGCCGCGTCCGCCCCCTCGCAGGCCCGGGCCCGGACGCCCGCACCCGAACCGGTCGATCAGCGGCAGCTGAGAACCGTCGTGCTCGCCAGCCTGCTGGGCACCACAGTGGAGTGGTACGACTTCTTCCTCTACAGCACCGCCGCGGGCCTGGTCTTCAACAAGCTGTTCTTCCCCACCGCCGACGGCACCGTGGGCACCATGCTGTCGTTCGCGACGTTCGCCGTCGGCTTCGTCGCCCGCCCCGTCGGCGGCCTGCTCTTCGGCCACATCGGAGACCGGCTCGGCCGCAAGCGCACCCTGGCCTTCACCATGAGCATGATGGGGCTGTCCACCGCGCTCATCGGCCTGCTGCCCACCTACGACCAGGTCGGCATCGTCGCCCCCGCACTGCTCCTCGTCCTGCGCGTCGCCCAGGGCGTCGCGCTCGGCGGGGAGTGGGCCGGAGCGGTCCTGCTGGCCGTGGAGTACGGCCCCCAGGGCCGCAAGGGCCGGTTCGGCAGCTACCCGCAGATCGGGCTCGCCCTCGGACTGGCGCTGGGCACCGGCGTGTTCGCACTGCTCAGCGACGCGCTCAGCGAAGCGGCGTTCGTCGACTACGGATGGCGGATCGCCTTCCTCGTCAGCCTCGTCCTCGTCGTCGTCGGACTCACCGTCCGGCTGAGGATCGAGGAGACCCCGGCCTTCCGCGCCGTGCGCCGACTGCAGGAGCTGCCCCGCTCCGCACCGCTGGTGGAACTGGTGCGGGAACCCGTGGCACGCCGTCACCTGCTGCTCGGCATGCTGGCCCGGTGGGGTGAGGGAGCCGCCTTCAACACCTGGGGCGTTTTCGCCATCACCTACGCCACCGACACCCTGCATCTGCACCGCACGCCGGTGCTGCTCGCGGTCACGGCCGCGGCACTGGTGATGGCCGTGCTGATACCCGTGAGCGGGGCCGCGGTCGACCGCCGTGGAGCCCGCAGCGTCTACGGCGCCGGGATGACGGCCTTCGCCTGCTCGGTCTTCCCGGCGTTCTGGCTGTTCGGCACCGGCGGGGCGGCCGCGTTCGCCGCGGCGCTCGTGGTAGCCCTGGGCATCGTGCACGCCTGGTTCTACGGCGCGCAGGGCACCCTGTTCGCCGCGCTGTTCGCCACCCCGGTCCGGTACACGGGCATGTCGTTCGTCTACCAGGTGTCCGGCATCTTCGCGTCCGGCATCACCCCGCTGATCATGACCGCGCTGCTCGCCGCCGGTTCCGGAAGCCCCTGGTGGGCCTGCGGCTACCTCGCGTTGACGGGGCTGGTGAGCGTGTGGGCGACCAACCGGCTGCGCACCGAGGACCTGCACATGGCCACCGGAGCACCCGCCGCCGCGTCGGACGCACCCGCGCCCGCCGCCGTCCGAGGGTGAGATCCGGCCGGGGCGCTGTGACGCAGCACTGACGCAGGTCTCCGTCACGAGCTGCACCGGCCGAATCCGGCGAAGAGTGAGGAGCGAAGAGCGACGACGGAGGCAGGCGTACCGCACACCGGGCGGTGCGCCGCATCCCGCAGGGCCCGCACCCCTGATCTGCCGATCACCGGGTGCGGGCCTTCCGCACGTCCGTATGCAGGCCCGGTCGGTGCAGGGAAGGCCGACGGTATGGAGCACGGCGGCCGTCCTCAGCCGTGTGCGGCGACCGCTCTCACTCGTGCGTGACCGTGGCGGAGCCGTCCGGACGAGTGGCCGCCTGAAGCCGTGTGCGCAAGGTGGCGGCGAAGTCCTCGGCCCGCTCCAGCTGGACGCGCAGCTCCTCGATCTTCCGGGCGGCTGCCTGCTCGTAGCCGCGCACCCGGTCCAGCAGCTCCTCCCGCTCGGCGGCATCCAGCGGCTCGGCACCCTCCAGGCGGTCGGTGGCCTGCAGCAGGTCGCGCATCTCCTCCAGGGTGAAGCCGAGCGGCTTCATGCGGCGGATCACCATGAGGCGGGCCACGTCGGCCTCCGAGTACAGACGGAAACCGCCCCGGGAACGGGCCGAGGGAGTGACGAGGCCGATCTCCTCGTAGTGCCGGATGGTGCGCAGGGACAGCTCGGTGCGTGCGGCCACCTCGCCGATCTGCATGTGTGTGCCGCCCACGTGTCGCCGCCCGGCCCTTCCTCCGTCGCGTGGCCGCCCCCTCGGCGGCTGTCCGTCCCGACTCTACCGTTGGGGTAGAGTTGTCGGCCGGTGATGGCCGCCGTACCGGCGGCCGTCGTCGACCGTACCGAGACCGGGCGGTGTCTCCCGGAGCAGAGCTGATCGTCGCAGGAGTCAGGCGTGCGCGGGCCCGTGCCGCCCGGCGCCGCAGCCTGCCCGCCGTGATGCCGCACCGGCCGGGCGAGAGGGGCCGTGTCCGCCTTCCCGGCCGCCGGCCGCTTCGCCCGTCCTCCACCGACGTCCCGGCCCGCTGAGGGGCCGTTTCGCAGGGTGCCGCCCCGGCGCCTTCGTATGGTTCCGCACGCCGCGGCCGGCCGACGGCGTGCCCGAGCACGACAGGTTCCGCGTTGTTGTCCTCCGTCACCGCCGCCCTGGAGCGGTTGCGCTCCGCCGGCCGCCCGGCCTGGCTGTCCTCCCCGGCACTACTGCGCACCGAGGTGCTGTCCGGTCTGGTCGTCGGCCTGGCCCTGATCCCCGAGGCGATCTCCTTCTCGGTGATCGCCGGAGTCGATCCGGCGGTGGGCCTGTACGCCGCCTGCGTCATGGCCATGGTCATCGCGTTCACCGGCGGACGCCCGGCCATGATCTCCGCCTCGACCGGAGCGGTCGCCCTGGTCGTCGCGCCCATCGCTCGCGGACACGGGCTGAGCTACCTGCTCGCCACCGTGATCCTCGCCGGTGTCCTCCAGATCGTCCTGGGCGTCCTGGGCGTGGCCAAACTCATGCGCTTCGTGCCGCGCTCGGTGATGACCGGCTTCGTCAACGCGCTGGGCATTCTGCTGTTCACCGCGCAGCTGCCCAACCTGCACGATGTGCCGTGGGCCGTCTACCCGCTGGTGGCGGGCGGTCTGGCCCTGATGGTGTTCTTCCCGAGGATCACCAAGGCGGTGCCCGCGCCGCTGGTGTCCATCGTCGTCCTCACCGTGATCACCGTGGCCGCCGGGATCGCGGTTCCCACCGTGGGCGACAAGGGCACGCTGCCGTCCTCCCTGCCCGTCCCCGGCCTGCCCGACGTGCCGCTCGACATGCACACCCTGACGGTGATCGCTCCCTACGCCCTGGCGATGGCACTGGTCGGGCTGATGGAGACGATGATGACCGCCAAACTCGTCGACGAGATCACCGACACCCGCTCCGACAAGACCCGCGAGGCGGTCGGCCAGGGCATCGCCAACATCGTCGCCGGTGTCTTCGGCGGCATGGGCGGCTGCGCGATGATCGGCCAGACCATGATCAACGTCAAGAACGGGGCACGGACCCGTCTGTCGACCTTCCTGGCCGGCTTCTTCCTGCTCGTGCTGTGCATCGTCCTGGGCCCGGTCGTCTCCCGGATCCCCATGGCCGCGCTCGTGGCCGTGATGGTCCTGGTCGCCGTCGGCACCTTCGACTGGCACTCGGTCAAACCCGCCACGCTCAGGCGCATGCCGGTCGGTGAGACCGTCGTCATGGCCGTGACCGTCGTCATCGTCGTCGCCACCGGCAACCTCTCCATCGGGGTCGTCGTCGGCACGATCACCGCCATGATCGTCTTCGCCCGGCGGGTCGCCCACCTGACCGAGGTCACCGCCGTCACCGACCCCGACGGCAGCACGGTCGTCTACCGGGTCACCGGCGAGCTCTTCTTCGCCTCCACCAACGACCTCGTGGGCCGGTTCGACTACGCCGGCGACCCCGACCGGGTCGTCATCGACCTGTCCGCCGCCCACATCTGGGACGCCTCCTCCGTCGCCGCTCTGGACGCCGTCGAGACCAAGTACGCGCAGCGCGGCAAGACCGTCGAGATCACCGGCCTCAACGACCCCAGCGCCCACCTGCACGGCAGGCTCAGCGGCGCCCTCGCCGCCGGTCACTGATCCTGCTGCGCCCGCACAGTGTCAGAGCCCCGGATTCGTGTTCCGGGGCTGCGCGGTGTGGGCGTCCTGACGTCGGTCTCCGTCCGTGCGGTGCTCCGTCCCCGGCCCATGCCGGGACGCGGTGCCGAGCGGACGCGCCGGCGGTTGCCTCAGACGGCGGTGGCACCGCCGTCCACGGCGAGCGTGGCTCCCGTGACGAAGCCGGCCCGGGGCGAGGCGAGGAACAGGACGGCCTCGGCGATCTCGGCGGGCCGGGCGGTGCGGTGCAGCGGCAGCTGCTCACCGAGCGCGGCGACACCGTCGCCCCATTCGGCCAGCACGCCCTCGGTGATGGTCGGGCCGGGGGCGACGCTGTTGACGCGGACGCCACGCGGACCGAACTCGGCCGCCCAGGTGCGGGTGAGGGACTCCACCGCGGCCTTGGAGGCGCTGTAGCTCGACGCACCGGGAACACCCATCGAGGCGGCCATGGTGCTGACGTTGACGATGCTGCCCTCGCCCTGGTCGAGCATGGCGGGGACCAGCTGCGCGGTGAGGAAGTACGTGCCGCGGACATTGGTGTCGAAGACCTGCTGGAAACCGGCCACGGACTGCTCCACCGTGGGGGCGACCGGGAAGCTGCCGGCGTTGTTGACGAGGATGTCCACCAAACCGGCCTCCTCGACCAGGGCCCGCACCGACTCCAGGTCGGCGAGGTCGGCGGCGACGAAACGCACCGTGCCGGGTCCCTCCGGCAGCTCGGCCAGGGCCTTGGCGCCGCGTTCGGCGTCACGGCCGGATATGACGAGGTCGGCGCCCTCGCGGACGAACAGGCGGGCGGTCTCCAGGCCGATGCCCGCGGTGCCGCCGGTGATGAGGGCCTTCTTGCCCCGCAGCTCTCCGGTGGACGTGCCGTGGCCGGACGTGCGGTTGTCCTGCGTGGTGCTCATGACGGGGGTGCCTTTCGTGTGTCGTGGAGATGCACATCCGCGGGGTGTCGTGCGGCTGTGCCGGTGGTGTTCTCGTCAGGAGGCGGTCCCTCGGGGCGGGGGAGCGGCACCGCGGCCGGTGCCGTCCCGACCGTCCGCCCGGGTCTCGCCGCCGAGCCGGCCGGCTCCCACCGGCGCGACCTCGGCCGCTTCGTCGCGGCCCTGGACCAGGTAGCCGCGTGATGGCGTACAGGCGGTGCGCGGTCGCCGTCCGCGGTCGGGTAGGGCTCGGGTGTGACCGCCGAGTCGGCACACGTCTGCCTCGTCGGCGCCTCGCTGTGAGTTGTCTCCCCGCCGTCCCGTCACGTACGCCGTAGGGCAACTCCACGTGCGGAAAAGCGCCCCGCATCACCCGCGCCGCGCCGGGCTGCGGCGGCCGAGGACGAGGAAGCGCCGGTGGCCGTGCACCCACTGGTCGGCGACACCCAGCGCGAGATCCTCCGCGACACGGTGCAGCGCCGGCGCCCCCAGACGCGCCCAGGGGAACGGCGGGCCCTTGTGCCCGTGGGCGTCCTCGAACCGGGCGGTGCCGTGCTCCTCGACGTCCTCCGGGTCGGCCTCGACGAGCAGCAGTCCCGTGGGCGCGGTGAGCTGGACGCACCGGCGCAGCAGCGCGCGCGGGTCGCCGCCGATGCCGATGTTGCCGTCGATGAGCAGGAGGGTCTGCCAGCCTCCCTCGGCCGGCAGCCGGTCGAACACCGACCGGCACACGGCGATGCCGCCGAGGGCGACGGTGTGCGCCGCCGCACGCGGGGTCACGTCGACGCCGAGCGCGAACACTCCGCGGCGCAGCAGCGCCCGGCACAGCCGGCCCGGTCCGCAGCCCACGTCGAGCACGGGGCCGACACAGCGGTCGAGCACCGATTCGTCGGCCACGGTCGGAGGCGCGAACCAGCGGTGCACGGGCATCGCGATCCGCCGTCCGTCCGCGAGCCTCAGGTACACCGGTCCGTGGCCGGCCCGCAGGGCGAGGGCGTAGGGATCGTCGCTCGCGCAGGGGGAACGGTGCCCGTCGGTCGTCATGGCCCGGCACCGTGACCAGGCGCGGGCCGCCCCTCGCCCGCACCGTCGGTGTGCCGCAGACGGCGGAGCCGGACGGCGAACGCCACGGCGGACGCCAGGAAGAGCACGGCCGTGAGGGCCAGCCACCGGCCCAGGTAGACGTCGATGGGCAGCCCGGTCGCCTCCGGATAGGGCCTGGACAGGGCGAAGACGAGAGGGAACCAGACGAGCAGGAGCACCCCGGAGAGGAAAGCGGGCACCCGGAGGTGGTTGATCCACGGTGGGCACGGCATACGGGGGGCCCGGTGCCGCAGCACTGCCTGTGCCGACCGGTCGACGAGCGAGTACAGCGGCAGCAGGATCAGATCGTGCACGACCGCCGCGCCGACGAACCAGAGCACGACGCCCAGCGGGCGCAGGGCGAACAGACGCACCATGGCGTAGCCGGTCAGCGCGAACGAGGCGATCAGCACCAGCAGATGCAGCGGACTGGAGCCGTACCAGCGGACGAAACGGCTCATGGCCAGCTCCTGAAGGTGAGCCGGCGAACCCACTTGGTGTTGTTCACACCCGGGTTGGCCGGGACGATGATGCGGGCCGGGAAGCCGTGGTCGAGCGACAGATCCGCACCGTTGACCCGCAGGGCGAGCAGCGACCTGGGATCGCGGATCTGATTGCCGCGCAGCAGCACGGACGCGTAGGGCCCCGGCGGCTGGACGGATTCCACCAGCACACTGCCCGCGTCGGGCAGCCCGGCCAGGGCGGCGAGGTCGGCCAGCCGCAGACCGCTCCACAGCTGGTCGGTCGTGGACCAGCCCTCCACGCAGGCGATCGGCAGGGAGGCGGTGTGCTGAGGCATCGCGAGAAGCTGCGCACGGGTGAACACGTGCGCCGGACCCGCGCCGTGGATCTCCAGCCGCCAGTCGGGACCCACGTGCGCGGGGGTGACACCGACGGACGCGGCGGTCTTGTTGATCTGGAAGCCGTTCGGGCCGCTGCCCGGCTCCCGGTTGTGCGGCGCGAGAAGAGCGGTGTTGCGCAGCAGGCCGCCGATGCTCTGCCCCGCCGTGACCAACAGGAGCAGCAGCGATCCGCCGCCCACCATGGCGAGCACACCGCGCCGGGTCATCGTCGGCGGCGCGGGATCGGCCGGGACCAGGCCGTCGGGGTCGGGCGGTTCGGGCCGGGTGCGGGCGAGAGGAGTGCGCAGTTCGGCCATCAGACTGCGGGAGCGCAGCGCGCCCACCATCCGGCCGACCTTGAGACACACATGGACGACGAAGGCCGCGATGAAGACCCAGGCGCCGTAGAAGTGCAAAGTGTAGAAGGAGCCCGGGAACACGTAGAACAGCTGGATGTTGAAGATGCCGGTGACGAACTCGAAGATCACCCCGCCGACCAGCAGGAGCAGCGACAGCCGCTCCAGCGCATGGGCGAGGCTGCGGGCCGGCGGCCAGGTGAACAGCTTCGGGATCACCGACCACAGCTTGGCCAGCAGCACGGGCACCAGGACCACACCGAGCGTCACATGCACACCCTGCGTCAGCCGGTACAGCCAGTACGGGTGGGTGGGCCAGGCGAAGAGGTAGAAACCCAGCACCCCTTTGCCGGGGGTCTGGTCGTTGAGGCGCCCCAGGTCCGGGTTGTAGGAGGCGTAGGAGAGCATCCCGGTGACGAACATCAGCGGGATGCCGATGAGCAGCACCAGCCCGAACACGGACGTCAGCCACGGCCCGCGCAGGGGACTGCGCCAGAAACCGGGCCGGAACGGACCGGGCGGCGGAGGAGCGTGCTCGGCCCGGCGCACGAGATACCGGACCCGCAAGGACAGCCCGGAAAGGACGCCGTGCGCAGGCCCTCTGCGGGACCCGTCCTCGTGGTCCGGGGATCCCGGGCCGGCGGGACCCGCGGCCGACGGGCTGCCGTCCATCGGCACCTCCTGCGCTGTGGTGGATGTGACCTGCTGTGCCTCGGCGGCTGCATGGCATGCCGTCACCTCCCGGCCCGGTCGCCCGGATCCACGGTGGCACGCCTCGCATGTGCGGTCCGCCTCGAGGCGTGCGTGCGGGTGTTCTGCGCGGGGCGGACGGGTGAACGGGCGCCCCGCACGGCCCTGCGGCGCGCGACAGCCTGCGGGTTGAGAAGGTGTGAGGTCGCACGGCCGGCGGGGGAGCGCCGTGGAGCGGGGATGTCAGCACTCCGTAAGGTGACTGAATCCCCTATGCCTGCTTTGTCTCCGTAGGGTGAGACGGGTGATCGAAACGACCTCCTCTCCCTCCGTGTCGCGGGACGCGGCACCGCCCCGTTGCGAGGCCCCGTGTCGCGCCCGGCCCTCGCACCACCGCCCGGCCGCCCCCGAACAGGCCCGCCCGATCCGCCGGCGCGCCCGAGGGCGGCTGCACGACGCCGAGGCGGGACGGAACGGGACGCATCCGCCCGCCGTGCACGACGAGGACCCGGCCGGCGATCCGGCGCACGCGGCACCGTGTCGTCCCTCCGGGGCCGCCACCGCCGCAGACGACACGCCCGCCCGGGCCGGGCGGTGACCGGCATGGCGGACGGAACCGGCATCGCATCCGCCCCCTGGCTGCCGACCACGGCCCTGCCGGGCACGCTCCCCCTGCTGCCCCGGCCCGCCGGCCCCGAGCGGCGCACGGGCCGCTCCGCCCGGCGCGGGACCGTCGACCCGCGGCTGGCCGACCCCTACGCCGACGCCCTGCGCGCCGGCCACGGCCCGCTGTACCTGCGCCGCCTGACGCCCGCGACGCACCGGGACACGGCCGACGGGGACGGCGACCTGCTGACGCTGGAGATCGAACGCTGGTGCGGCGCCGCCGACGCCGTCGACCTCGACGTCCTGGACCGCTGCTGCGGGCCCGTTCTGGACGTCGGCTGCGGACCGGGCCGTCTGGTGGGGGCCCTGGCCGCCAGGGGGGTGCGCTGCCTGCGCGTGGACGTCAGCCCGGCCGCGGTCGCCCTGACCCGGCGGCGCGGCGGCAGCGCGCTGCGCCGCTCGGTCTTCGAGCGCCTGCCGGGCGAAGGCCGCTGGGGCACCGTGCTGCTGATGGACGGAAACATCGGCATCGGCGGCGACCCGGTCGCCCTGCTGCGCCGTCTGCGCGCGGCCGCTGCGCCCGGCAGCCGCCTGCTGGCGGAGGCGTCCCGCGCGGACGTGGACGAACGACTCACGGTCCGCCTCGAGGACGCCCACGGCCGGCACGGACGCCCCTTCCCCTGGGCCCGCGTCGGCACCGCCGCGCTGCTGCGGGCCGCCGAGCAGGCGGGATGGGCACCCGTCGAGCAGTGGCAGGCCGGCGGGCGCCGGTTCGTGGAACTGCGGCAGCAGACCACCACCCCGCCCGACGGTCACCCGGCGCCCACCGGAAGGAGCACGCACCCATGAGCGACACGGCCTTCCCGCAGCGCCGGTCCGGCTCGCCGCGCTCCGGCACCGAACACCCCGCCGCGCCCTCGCGCCGCACCACGGCCCGTTCCGCGGTGACCGTCACGACGCTGCTGCTCGCTTCCCTCACCGCCGTCGTCGCGGTCACCGTACGGACCGGCGACGACAGCTCCCACCTGGGACCGATGCTGATCGGCTACGGCGTCGCCTGGCTGCTGTTCGCCGCCGCGGTGCGGGCCGTGCGCAGGGCACCGCGACGGGTGGCGACCGCGCTGGTCCTCGCCGGTTCGGCCGCCGTGGCCGTGGCCGCGCTCGCCGCGCCGCCCCGCACCAGCACCGACATGTTCCGCTACGCCTGGGACGGCCGTGTCCAGGCCGCCGGGATCTCCCCGTACGCGTACCCGCCCGCGGCACCGCAGCTGGACCGGCTGCGCGACGAGTGGCTGTTCCCGGACAAGGGGGACTGCCGGGGCTGGGGACTGACCCGCACGGACCGCGGCCAGTGCACCCGCATCAACCGCCCCGGCGTGCCCACCATCTACCCGCCCGTCGCCGAGGGCTGGTTCTCCGCGGTCCACCTCCTGTCGCCGGCGGACGGCCGTCACAAGCCGCTCCAGGCCGGCGGTGCCGTCCTCGCGGTCGGCACGACGGCCGCCCTGCTCGCCGTGGGGCGCCGCCGCGGTGATCCCGAGCGGGCCGCCGGCCGGGCCGCGTTGTGGGGGTGGTGCCCCGCCGTTCCGATCGAGGCGGTGAACAACGCGCATGTCGACACGCTCGGTGTGCTGCTGACCGTGCTGGCGCTCGGCACGGCCACCGCGGGTGTGCGCCGCGGTGCGCTGCTGGGCGCGGCGGTCGCGGTCAAACTGCTGCCGGTGCTGGCGTTGCCCGGTGCGCTGTCCGGTGTGCGCAGCCCCGCACGGGTGGCGCGGGTGGCGGCGGCCCTGCTGGCCGTGGTGGCCCTCGCCTATGTGCCCTACGTCGCCGCCTCCGGTGCGGGCGTGTTGGGATACCTGCCCGGCTACCTCCACGAGGAGGGCTACTCGCCCGGCGACGTGCACCGCTTCGCCCTGGTCCGGCTGGTGCTGCCGGACTCCGCGGCCGAGGTGACGGTCGTGGTGCTGCTCGCGCTGATGGCCCTGTACGTGCTCTGGCGCGGCGACCCCGCACGCCCGTGGCGCGGCGCCCTGCTGCTGACCGGCACCGCGCTGCTGCTGGTCTCCCCCACCTACCCGTGGTACGCGCTGCTCCTCGTGGGTCTGGTCGCTCTCGACGGCCGCTGGGAGTGGCTCACCGTCACACTGGCCGGCATCGTGCTCTACCTGTGCGGTCGGCAGTCGCACGGCATTCCCGTCCAGGCACTGTCGTACGGCGTGGCCGCGGTGTGCGTCGTCGTCGGCGCCGTCGTGCGGTCCGAGTCGGCCCGGCGCTTCCTGGGACGGTACACCGGTGTCCTCCGAGCACGGGTGTGACGCACGGGCGGGACACGACCGAGGAGAAGCCGCACACCCTCACACACGCGACCAGGGCCGCCTTCGGCCCGGACCGCTCCCGTGCCCTGCCGCCGGCCACGGCCCGCTCCGAAGCGCCGCCTCGGAGCGGGCCGTCGGGTGTGTGCCCGCGCCATCCGCACCGGCGGACACACCCGCGGGTCCGCCGTCGCCGCGGGCCGTCCACCGCACATGTACGTGTTCCGTAAGGAGCCGGCATGTTCCGCCGCGGCCTCCCCGGCGGTGGGATGGACATCATGAGATCACGTCTCCTTCCGCCCAGGTTCTCGGGCGGACTGCACGACGCCCGCACGGCCACCGTGATCGGGCGGTGGCTGGGACCCGCCTTCGCGGTCTGTTTCGTCACCGGCCTGATCAGTCACCTCATGCAGCATCCGCCGGGGTGGCTCGCCGACGGCGTCCCGAGCCGTCCGGTGTGGGGCTACCGGCTCACCCAGGGACTGCACGTCGCCTCCGGCATCGCCGCGATCCCGCTGCTGACGGCCAAGCTGTGGGCGGTGTACCCGCGGCTGTTCACCTGGCCGCCGGTGCGTTCGGTGCGGCACGCGCTGGAACGGCTGTCGGTGGCCCCGCTCGTGGCGGGCGCCGTCTTCGAGGTCGCCACCGGCCTGCTCAACATCGCGCAGTGGTACCCGTGGCCGTTCTCCTTCGTGCCCGTGCACTACGCCGTGGCCTGGCTGGTCACCGGCGCGCTGATCCTGCACATCGCCGTCAAGGCACCGGAGATACGCGACCACTGGACCCGGCGTTCACCGGGCACGCTCGCCCTTCCGGCGGACGGCACCGACCGGCGCTCGCTGCTGACCGCGGTGGCGGCCGCGACCGGAGCGGTGACCCTGACCACGGTCGGGCAGTCCTTCACCCCGCTGAAGGATCTCGCCCTGCTCGCACCGCGCAGCCCGGACCACGGTCCCCAGGGCCTGCCGGTCAACCGGACCGCCGCCGCGGCCGCGGTGGGCACGATCCGTCCCGAGCGGTACCGCCTGACGGTCACCGGTCCGCGGTCCTTCACCCTCACCCTGGACGAGTTGCGCGCCCTGCCGCGGCACGAGGCCCGGTTGCCCATCGCCTGTGTGGAGGGCTGGAGCAAGACGGCCCACTGGACCGGTGTGCGGGTGGCCGACCTGCTGGAACGGGCCGGCGCCCCGGCCCACGCCCGGGTCCGGGTGGTCTCCCTGCAGACCCGCGGCGGCTACCGGGTGTCGGAGCTGGGCCGGGAACACGCCCGCGACCCGCTGACACTGCTCGCTCTCACCCTGAACGGCGAGGAACTCAGCCCCGACCACGGCTACCCGGTGCGCCTGATCGCCCCGAACCGGCCGGGCGCACTGCAGACGAAGTGGGTCGGCCGGCTGGAGGTGCTGTCGTGAGCGCGGGTGTGACGGTGTTCCGGGTGGCGGCGGGCGCGGCCGGCCTGGCGCTGCTGGGCGAGGGGGTGTCGCTGCTGTGGGACGTGCCCGGTCCGGGGGACGTACTGCTGTGGCTGGCCGGAGCGGTCGCCCTGCACGACGCCCTGATCGCCCCGCTGGTGCTGCTGATCGGCCGGCTGCTGGTCCGCGGCCGCCTGCGGGGCCCGGTGCGCGGCGCCCTGCTGGTCGCCGGGGCGCTGACCCTGGTCGCCCTGCCGCCGCTGCTGCGTCCGGGCCCCCGCGCCAACCCTTCGGTGCTGCCGCTGGACTATCCGCGCAACTGGCTGATCACCCTGGCTGCCGTGGCCGCGGTCACCGTGGTGTACGCCGCCGCGCGGGCGGTCCTCCGCGCCCGACGGGGCGACGTCCGAGGGCAGTGACGAGGACCGGTGTGCGGGCGGTGTCCGGCGACACGGCCAGGACACCGCCCGCACACCGGGCCGTGCACCGCTCAAGCCGCCGCGGGCAGGCGGATGTCGAACCGGCAGCCGCCGGGAACGTTGCAGACGGCGGCGCGACCCTGGTGGGCCTCGACGATGCCCCGCACGATGGCCAGGCCCAGCCCCGCCCCGGCGGGCGGGGTGCGGGCGTTTGTACCGCGCCACCCGGTGTCGAAGACACGCGGCAGGTCCTCGGGCGGGATGCCGCCGCACTCGTCGGTCACCGACACCACCACGCTGTCCTCCTCCCGCCGCGCGGACACGGCCACGGTGCCGTCGGCGGGCGTCCGGTGGATGGCGTTGACCAGGAGGTTCGCCAGAACCCGGGACATCTCGCGGCCGTCGACCTCGACCGGCACCGGCTCGACCCCGTCGCCGACGAGCCGCACCCCCCGTTCCCGGGCCAGCGCGCCCGCCCCGGCGATGGCGTCGCCCACCAGGTCGTACACGGACATCCGCGCGGTGTTCAGGGCGAGCACACCCGCCTGGATACGGGAGAGTTCGAACAGGTCGCTGACCATCTCGCCCAGGCGTTCCACTTCGGCGCGGATGCGGGCGTGGTACACGCTCGGATCGCTGACCACGCCGTCCTCCAGGGCCTCGGTCATCGCCTGCAGCCCGGCCAGCGGGGTCCGCAGATCGTGGGAGATCCAGGCGACGAGTTCCCGGCGGGACTCCTCCAGCGCTCTCTCCCGCTCCCGCGACGCCGCCAGCTTGGCGCTGGTCTCGGTCAGTTCACGGGTCAGCGCCGCGAGTTCCGCGGTGGGTGCGGACGGCGGAGGGGTGAACGTGCCGTCGTCGCCGAGCGCCCGGGTGGCCGCCGCCAACGCCCGGCTTCCCCGGACGACGCTCCGCCCCAGCACGAACGCGACCAGCAGCGACACGACCGCCGAGATGAGACAGACCATCGTCACGACCCACAGATCGTGGTCGGACAGCAGCATCGCCCAGCACACCAGCATCGTCCCGGCGAGCATCGCCGCCACCGTGACGCCCGCGACCACGGCCAGGGACAGCGTGACCGAGCGGTCGCGCAGCAGCCGGAGGGCCACCGTGCCGAGCACCCCGGCAGCGGCGGCGCCGACGGCCGCGTACACAACGATGAGAAGGGTGTCACGCAGCACCGGCGGCTCCGTCCTCCACCGGCATGTCGAACCGGTACCCCACGCCCCACACGGTGCTGATCAGACGGGGCCGTGCCGGATCGTCCTCGATCTTCTCGCGCAGCCGCCGCACATGGACGGTGACGGTGGACAGGTCGCCGAACTCCCAGCCCCACACGCGCCGCATCAGCTCCTCACGGCTGGTGGCCCGTCCCGGGTTGCGCAGGAAGTACTCCAGCAGGTCGAACTCCCGCAGAGTCAGGGACAGTTCACGGCCGCCGTGGGTCACACGGCGAGCGGTGCGGTCCAGCGTGAGGGGGCCTGCGCGCAGCTGCCCGGCCGGCGCCTCCTGCGCGGCGGAAGCCGCCCGGCGCAGCACCGACGTGACCCGCAGGACCAGTTCCCGGGGGCTGAACGGTTTGGTGACGTAGTCGTCGGCGCCCACCTCGAGGCCGAGGATGCGGTCCTCCTCGTCACCGCGTGCGGTCAGCATGATCACGGGCAGTGGGCCCTGCTCATGGATGCGGCGGCACACCTCGAGTCCGTCCATCCCGGGCAGCATCAGGTCCAGAACCACCAGGTCGGGTGGCTGTTGCGTGGCCGTGGTCAGGGCGGTGGGGCCGTCCGCGGCCACGTCCACGGCGAAGCCGGCCCGGCCCAGGTATCCGGCGACCACTTCGGCGACGGTCGGGTCGTCGTCCACGACGAGTACACGTTTCACACCGACCGAGTGTCGCACCGCCCCGGGGCCGGTGTCGCTCCTGGTGGGGCAGGACGTGGCAGCGGAAAGGGACTCGTAAGAAGTGCGGACGCCGCGCCGCCGGGCGCGCGACGGCGGCCGCGGTGCGTCGTGCCCGTGCTGCAGGGCCCGAAGCGCGACACCGCCGATGCGGCAGGAAGACCGCCGTCACCGGCTTTCGGACCTGCGTGGCGACCTCGCCCGGCGGATCGGATCACCGCACCCGGCGGGTCACCGCCCGGCCCGGGCGAACGAGGAGACGGCGGCGGCGAAACGCGAGCCGGGCGGGCAGCAGGCGGCCACCTCCAGCGCGTCGGCGGGGGTGTCCACATCCCGCAGCACCGGCAGATCCACCACGTCCAGTCCCGCCTCGACCAGGCGGCGGCGCTGGACGGCGCCGGTGCGGTCGGTGGACATCGGCACACCGCGCACGAGGGCGGCGGCACTGGCCGGGTCGGCCAGGCCCAGCGCCCAGAAGCCGCCGTCCGCGGCCGGCCCGAACCAGGCGTCGTGGGGATCCCGGACGGCGTCCGCGACGACGTCGGCGGTCAGCTGCGGGGTGTCCATGCCCACCAGGAAGGCGGGTCCCCGGTCGCAGAGACCGAAGGCGGCCGCGATCCGCTCGTCCAGCCCGCCGGACACCTGCGGGACGACCTCGAACCCCGGGGGCAGCCACGCCCCCGGAACACCGTCCAGCACCAGCACGCGCCGCCGCGCGGGTGTCCGCGCGACGGTGTGCAGGGTGTCCCGCAGTGCGGCCTCGGCCAGAGCGGCCGCCTCCTCGGGGGTGTAGTGAGGTGTGAGCCGGGTCTTGACCCGCCCGGGCACGGGTTGCTTCGCGATGACCAGCAACGTGGCCGCGCATGCGGCGCTCACCGTCCGCCTCCCGGGACACCGGCCGTCGGCGTCCGGTTTGCCGCGGGCGGTTCGGCGAGGACGGCACGCATGTCCCGTACCGCCTGCCAGGTGCCGCGCCAGGTGCCGGTGACCTTGGAGCGCCCGGCGCGCGGACGGTACGGCACGTCCCTCTCCGCCACCCGCCAGCCGGCGTCCGCCGCACGCACCACCATCTGCAGCGGATAGCCGGACCGACGGTCCGTCAGGTTGAGGGCCAGCAGGGGCGTGCGGCGGGCGGCGCGCATCGGGCCGAGGTCGTGCAGACGCACCCCGGTGCGCCGACGGATCAGACGGGCCAGCTCCCGGTTGGCCACGCGGGCGTGCAGGGGCCAGGCACGCCGGCTGACCGGCCGGCGGCGCCCCAGCACCAGGTCGGCCGTGCCGGCGAGGACGGGCTCGGCGACCTGCGGCAGCAGGGAGGGGTCCAAGGAGGCGTCGCAGTCGCAGAAGCACACCACGTCGCCGGTGGCGGCGGTCAGTCCCGCATGGCAGGCGGCTCCGAAGCCGCGCCGTGCCTCGTGGACCACCTGCGCACCCAGCTCGCGGGCGATCTCGGCCGAACCGTCGGTCGATCCGTTGTCCACGACGATCGCCCGCCAGCCCGCCGGGATGCGCTCGAGCACCCACGGCAGCGCTTCGGCCTCGTTCAGGCAGGGCAGCACCACGTCGACAGGCACGGTGGAGGAGGAGGTCGTTTCGATCACCCCATTCACCCTACGAGAGCAAAAGGTGCATAAAGGACTTCGTCATCTTACGGAGTGCTGACGTCGACCGCCGCCCGAGAGGGACGGCCGCACCCGGGAGGGCCCGCGCGGTGCCGACGACCACGGTCGGCTGCGGGATCGGTCCGGATCGTGCGGCGCGTGGGGTGCGCGCTGACGGGCGACGTCCGGCCTGTCCGCCGCTTCGTCCCGTCGTGGCGGCGGACGGGCCGTCACGACGGCCGCGGGGGCGCGAAGGGGGTGCCCGGGTTACCGATTCCTGACGTCCGGGCGCTGTGCGGCCGCAGGCCGGGACGGCTCCCGTACGGTCGGGATCATGCTGATCCTGGTCACCGGAGGTGCGGGCTTCATCGGCTCGCACATCGTCACCGCCCTCACCGACGCCGGGCACGACGTACGCATCCTCGACGCACTGCTGCCCGCCGCCCACCGCACCGACCCCCCGATCCCCGAGGGGGTGGAGTTCCACCGGGCGGACGTGCGGGAGGCGGCCGATGTGGCAGAGGCGCTGCGCGGCGTGGACGCGGTCTGCCACCAGGCCGCCATGGTGGGCCTCGGCAAGGACGTCGCCGACGCCCCCGATTACGTGGGATGCAACGACCTGGGCACCGCGGTCCTGCTCGCCGGCATGGCCGAGGCCGGAGTGCGGCGGCTGGTCCTGGCCGGCTCCATGGTGGTGTACGGGGAGGGCCGTTACGAGTGCCCCTCCCACGGCGTCGTCCGCCCGGGCCCGCGCCGGGTCGCGGATCTGGAGGCCGGACGCTTCGAGCCGCCCTGCCCGCACTGCGGCGCGGCACTCGTCCCCGGCCTGGTGACCGAGGACGCCCCCATGGACCCGCGCAACGTGTACGCCGCCACCAAGCTCGCCCAGGAACACCTCTCCACCGCGTGGGCGCGGGCGACCGGCGGGCGGGTGGCCGCGCTGCGCTACCACAACGTGTACGGTCCCGGGATGCCACGTGACACCCCGTACGCCGGTGTCGCCTCCCTCTTCCGGTCCGCGCTGGAACGCGGGGAGGCACCGCGTGTGTTCGAGGACGGCGGCCAGCGCCGCGACTTCGTGCACGTCGAGGACGTCGCCCGGGCCAACGTGGCGGCGCTCGACGGGCTGGCCGGCCTCGCCGAGGGGACCGGACGCGCCTACAACGTGGGCAGCGGCGAGCCGCACACGGTGGGGGAGATGGCCACCGCCCTGGCCGAGGCGTACGGCGGGCCCCGGCCGGTCGTCACGGGCGAGTACCGGCTCGGCGACGTCCGCCACATCACCGCCTCCTCGCGTCGGCTGCGCGACGAACTCGGGTGGACACCGCAGGTCTCCTTCGCGGAGGGCATGACGCAGTTCGCCACCGCCCCGCTGCGGGCCGGCTGACCGTCCGCACCGGTGTGACCGGCCGTGCGGCGCGGGACACACGCGTGGTGGGGCGCCCCCGCGGCCGGCCGTGCGCCCCGCCCGGCCGGCCGCGGGGGCACAGCAGGCCGGTCGCCGCAGGGGGCTCGTCAGGGAGCCAGCGCCGCCAGGCAGAGGTCGACCACGGTGTCGACATAGGCGGCGTCGACCGGTTCCCCCGAGACCAGCAGCCGGTAGTGCAGCGGCGCGAAGACGAGGTCGAGCGCCGTGTCGGGATCCACGTCCGCACGGACGTCCCCGGTGCGCTGGGCGTCGAGCAGCGCCTTCCGGACGGGGGCCCGGCGGGGCTCGAACCACTGCTCGCTCAGGGCGCGCGCCAGTTCGGGATCGGTCTGGGCCGCGCCGATCAGCTCCCGGAGCCGGTGCCCGCCGCTGCCGTCCACGTACAGGGCGAGGAACCCGTGGACATGGGCACGCAGCCGCTCGGGGAAGGAGGCGCCCTCCTCGGGGAAGGGCCCGGTGGTCACCTTGTCGAGAAAGGCCTCGAAGACCACCGCGGCCTTCGAGGGCCACCACCGGTACAGGGTCTGCCGCCCCACCCCGGCGCGGGCGGCGATGCGGCTCATGGTGACGGCCTGGTAGCCCTCCTCGTCGAGGATGGCGAAGGCGGCGTCCAGGATGGCGCGCCAGGACTCCTGGCTGCGGCGGGCGGGATCGGGGGCGGGCATGGGTGCCAGCGTACCCGAGCAGCGAGACGAGATGCCTCGTCTTGCCCGCGGGAGGGCTCGGTGGTTACCTGGAGCGCCGTGGCGAGGCGCCGTGTCTCGCCGGAAGGAGCCCCACCATGGCACGCCCCACCGGCCCTGCCTTCACCGTCGGCCACGACGACGGTCGATGGCTGTTCCGAGCACCCGACGGCAGTCCGTTCCTGTCCGTGGGCGTCGTGCACGCGGACGACACCAACCTGCGCTACCCGCACAACATCGGCATCTACCGGCAGCGGTACGGGGGCTCGCGCCGTCGCTGGCTGAGCGAGGGGCTGGTGCCGGAGATGACCTCCTGGGGCTTCAACACGCTCGGCTGGACCTCGGAATACGTCAGCGGCACCGGTCTGGCCACCGACGGCGGTGTCGTCGACCTGGGGCACTCGGAGGGGCTGCCGCCCGACGATCTCGCCGCGGCCGGCATCCCGTACACGCTGTCGCTGCGTGTCGCCGAGATCGAGCACTGGAACGGCGTCCCGGCCTACCGCGACCCGCGGACACCCGCCTTCGCCGAGTGGTGCGACCACCTGGCGAGAACGCTGTGCCGCCCGGACGACCCCCGTCTGCTCGGGTACTTCCTCGTGGACGTGCCCTGCTGGGAGCGGCACCCGACGGGAGCCGGCCACCCGCCCGAGGATCTCCCGGAGATCGCGGAGGCCTACTACCGGGTCGCCACCGAGGCGATCCGTCGGTACGACCCGCACCATCTGATCCTGGGCGACCGCTACGGCACTCGTACCGGCGTGCCCGACGCGGTGCTCGACGCGATGGCGCCCTACGTCGACGTGCTGTCGGTGCAGACGTTCCCGGGCCCCGACCCGGCGCGCCTGGACGCGGCCCTCGCTCGGATCGAGCGCTGGCACCGGCGCACCGGCCGGCCCGTGCTGATCGCCGACACCGGCAACTGGTGTCCCACCGTCATGAACCCCGGGCGCACCGGTTCGGCCCGTGACCAGCGGGAACGCGGCGCCGGATACGTCGCCTCGGCCGAGGCGTTCGCCGCCCGGCCGTGGTGTCTGGGCTGGCACTGGTGCAGCTGGCTGGAGAACCCGCACCGGGGCTTCGGGCTGAAGGATCCCTGGGACGAGCCCTACCGGGACCTCACCGACGCGGTGACCGAGACCAACCGCCGGCTTGTCGCCTCGTCGCACCGCACCTGACGTGCCGGGGCGCCCGGTGGTGCGGGTGGGCCGCCGGACCGGAACGGGCGCCGTCGGACCGGGACGAGCACACGGCACAGGTGTGTGCGTCCCGGTCCGACGGCTCACGCGTGTCCGGTCCCGGTGTCGCCGGACCGCCGGCCCGATGCCGATGTGCGGGCCGTCAGGCGAGGTGGACGGGCTGGTGGTCACACCTGCAGCCGAGAGAGTGGTGTGCATCACCCGGTCGGCCGATGGCGTACACGTACCTGATGATGTGTCGTTCGTCACCCGGTGCGGCCTTCCGTCGCGTCGACGAAGCCGGACCGGACGGCGGCGCGAGGGGCGTGCAGGTGTCACCGCGACGGGTGAACGGCATCACCCCTCCAGCGGGCGCGCCTGTCGGCGGACATGCCGTGCCGGTGCCGTTGACACGGTCTCAGAGGGCAGGAACTGCGCAGGTCGCAGCCGGGCGCCGACCGACGACCGGTGAGGAGGCGCAAGGGGGTGCCGCCAGTCGCTTCTCGTCGCTGCCGCGCCGTTCGTCCCGGTCGGCGTGTCCGGTGTGCACACAGGTGACTTGCCGTCATTCGGCACTTTGTTCGTCCCTGTATGTCATCGGCCGCGGCATATGCGGTTTTTATCGTGCGCTAAACTTCTTTACCGAGCCTAAATGCTCCATTGAGCGGCTCATTGCTCACTGTGTGGGGACTGTGTGTCCGGTGCTGCCGGATCTAGGTGCGATGGGAGGGACGTGACATGGAACGACCTGTCCGCATCGACAAGACGGCTCGTGACAACGTTCCTGATCCTGGCACCACCGCTTCCGGCCTTTGATCTGCTGAGCGACCGCACGCACCAGGAAAGTCTCCCGTGCCACGCTGCCCCGTCATGACCGGGCGGCCCGGTTCACGGGCGCGGAGCTGAACACGGGCGGCCACCGTCCGCTGTGCTCGGCTGCTCGCCGACGCGCATCCGCCTGGCCGCACGACCGCACACGACCTGACACCTGACCGAGCACTGCCCGCCCGCCCGCATCACCGGCCTCACCGTCAGTAACCGAACGTCACACGCCGCGAAGGCGCAACCGCCGTCACCGAACCGGAGGACCGACGCCCGTGCACGACACCACAGCCATGCTCATCGAACTCGGCGCCATCATCCTCGCCCTGGGCCTGCTCGGCCGCCTCGCAGGACGCGTCGGCTTCTCGCCGATACCCCTCTACCTGCTGGCCGGACTCGCCTTCGGCCAGGGAGGCATCCTGCCCCTGCAGGCCAGCGAGGAGTTCGTCGCCACCGGCGCCGAGATCGGCGTCATCCTCCTGCTGCTGTTGCTCGGCCTGGAGTACAGCGCCTCCGAACTCGTCACCAATCTCAAGACCCAGTACCCCTCCGGCGCGGTGGACTTCGTCCTCAACGCCGTACCCGGGGCCGTGGCGGCACTCGTCCTCGGCTGGGGACCGGTCGCGGCCGTGGCGCTGGCCGGTGTCACCTGGATCTCCTCCTCCGGGGTGATCGCCAAGGTCCTCGGCGACCTGCGTCGGCTCGGCAACCGCGAAACCCCGGTCGTCCTCGGCGTGCTCGTGATCGAGGACCTGGCCATGGCCGTGTACCTGCCCATCCTCACCGCCCTGCTGGCCGGCGTCAGCCTCGCGGGCGGCGCGGTCACGCTGCTGATCTCCCTGGGCACGGTCGGTGCCGTCCTGTACGTCGCCCTGCGGCACGGGCGGCTGATCAGCCGCGCCGTCTCCTCCGACAACGCCGAGATGCTGCTGCTGGTCGTCCTCGGCCTCACTCTGCTCGTCGCCGGCGTCGCACAGGAACTGCAGGTCTCGGCGGCCGTCGGCGCCTTCCTCGTCGGCATCGCCCTGTCCGGCGAGGTCGCCGAAGGCGCCAGCAACCTTCTCACCCCGCTGCGGGACCTGTTCGCCGCCGTCTTCTTCGTCTTCTTCGGCCTGTCCACCAACCCGGCCGACATCCCGCCGGTCCTCCTCCCCGCCCTGCTGCTCGCCCTCGTCACGTCCCTGACCAAGGTGGCCACCGGCTGGTTCGCCGCCCGTCGCGCTGGGATCCACGGTGCGGGTCGCTGGCGGGCCGGCGGCACCCTGGTGGCCCGCGGCGAGTTCTCCATCGTCATCGCCGGCCTCGCCGTCGGCGTCGAGCCCCGCATCGGGCCGCTGGCCACCGCCTACGTCCTGATCCTCGTCATCCTCGGTCCGCTGGCCGCCCGCTACACCGAGCCGCTGGCCCGCTTCCTCACGCGCCGTCCCGCGGAGCGGACCACCGCCCCCGCGGACGAGGAGGTCACCGAGTCCGCCCACGCCAACGCCTGACCGGGGCGGACTCGGTCGGGCCTTCGCGGCGCCGCGTCAGGGGAAGCGGTCGATGTTCTGCTCGACCCAGCTGCGCAGATGGGCAAGGGGTACGCAGGCGTCCGCACCGAGGTCGGTGAGGCTGTACTCGACACGCGGCGGGACCTCGGGGAAGACCTCACGGTGGACGAGACCGTGCTCCTCCAGGCGCCGCAGCGTCTGGGTGAGCACCTTCGGGCTCACTCCCTGGAGACGGGCGCGCAGCGCTCCGAACCGCTGCGGCCCGTCCTCCAGGGCGCCGAGCGCGAGCGCGCTCCACTTGTTGGCGAGCAGGTCGAGCATCTCGCGGCAGGGGCAGGACGCGAGGTAGACGCTCTTTCGGTCGTCGCAGGCGCCGGCGGGCGCGGGGGAAGTCGCCATGCGGTCATGGTAACCATCGGGTACTAATGGTCCTTGCAGGTAACCGGTATCCGATGAGTACGGTGCCTGCGTCCCCTCAGCACCCACAGCACTGCGAGGAGCATCCATGACCGACATCCCCAGGACGATGCCCGCCGTCGCCTACCGCAAGAGCCTGCCGATCGAGGACCCCGAAGCCCTCGTCGACCTCGAGCTGCCCGTGCCCCGGCCCGGCCCCCGGGACCTCCTGGTCCGTGTCGAGGCCGTGGCCGTCAACCCCGTGGACTACAAGGTCCGCAAGAACGCCGACCCGGGCGGTGAGCCCCGCGTGCTCGGCTGGGACGCCTCCGGCGTGGTCGTCGCCGTCGGCGACGAGGTCACGCTGTTCTCCGAGGGCGACGAGGTGTACTACGCCGGGGATCTCAACCGGCCCGGTGCCGACTCCCGCTACCACGCGGTCGACGAACGGCTGGTGGCCCGCAAGCCGGCCTCCCTGTCCTTCACCGAGGCCGCGGCGCTTCCGCTGACCGCGCTCACCGCCTGGGAGGGCCTGTTCGAGCGGCTCGGCCTGCACACTGGCGCCCTGGAACAGACCGGCGCCCTGCTGATCACGGCCGCCGCGGGCGGTGTCGGCTCCGTGACCGCCCAGCTGGCGCGGGCCCTGACCAGCCTCACCGTGATCGGCACCGCCTCGCGTCCGGAGACCGAGGAATTCGCCCGCCGGATGGGCGTGCAGCATGTCGTCGACCACCACAAGCCGCTCGTCCCGCAGCTCGCCGAGGTGGCCCCCGGCGGCCTGGACTACGTCTTCTCCACCATCGGCACCGACGTCAACATGGCCGCCTTCGCCGAGGCGATGAAACCCTTCGGGCGCATGGTCGCCATCGACGACTTCGACTCCCTGCCGGTCGGTGTGCTGAAGCCGAAGAGCATCTCCTTCCACTGGGAGTTCATGTTCACCCGCTCCATGTTCCGCACGGCCGACCAGGCGGTGCAGCACCACATCCTCACCCAGGTCGCCCGTCTGGTGGACGCCGGCGTCCTCACCACCACCGCCACCCGCGACCTCGGCCCGGTCACCGCGGCCAATCTGCGCGAGGCCCACCGCATCCAGGAGTCCGGCACCGCCATCGGCAAGACCACCCTCACCGGATTCGGCGAGTGACCCTCCGTCCGCCGGCCGATCCGGGCGAAGCGGCACGGCGGACGACATTGTTCACGGGGGAGGTGCCGGCCGGGTCGGTGCGGGATGCCCCACGGTGGGCGTCCCGCTCAGAAGGCGTACCGGATGCGCAGCCAGGGCGCGTGCGCGGCGATCAGCCGGCGCAGCTCCTCCACGGCCTCGCGCTTGACGCGGTTGCGGTAGCGGACGTTGACCGCGCCGTTCTGCGAGCGTTTGGTCTGCTGGATGTCCGGGCGCCACAGCACGTCCTCCGCTGTGGGATGCCAGCCGAGGTTGACCTCGTGCAGACCCTGGTTGTGGGTCAGCATGATCACCTCGGCGGCGGCCTGGCGTTTGACCCGCTCCGGCAGCACGTCGTCCAGGTGCTGGAGCAGCTCGGCCCACGCCGCGCGCCAGCCGGGCCGCAGTACGACGGGGGAGAGGTTGAAGTGGACCTCGTACCCCGCGTCCAGGAAGTCGGCGGCGGCCGTGATGCGCTCGGGGACCGGCGAGGTGCGCAGGTCCAGCAGACGTGCGTCCTCGGGGGGCATGAGGGAGAACCGGATGCGGGTGCGGCCGCCAGGGTCGTAGCCCAGCAGGTCGGGGTTGACGAACTTGGTGGCGAAGGACGCCTTGGCCGTGGGCCACTGCCGGAAGGCGCGTACCAGGTCCGCGGTGTTGTCGCAGATCAGGGCGTCCACCGAGCAGTCCCCGTTCTCCCCGAAGTCGTACACCCACGCCGTGTCGTCGCACTGGTTGGGCTCCGGCTTGGTGCCCTGGCGCGCGATGTGCCGGCCCAGGTAGCCGATGATCCGGTCGATGTTGGTGAAGACGGTGATCGGGTTGGCGTACCCCTTGCGGCGCGGCACGTAGCAGTAGGCGCAGGACAGGGCGCACCCGTTGGACGGCCCCGGGGCGATGAAGTCCGCGGACCGGCCGTTGGGACGTGCGGTGAGGCTCTTCCGCACCCCGAGCACCAGCGTCTCGGCCTTGATGCGCACCCAGCGCTCCACATTGCCCTCGTTGCCGTGCAGTCCGGGGATCCCCCAGTGCGAGGGAACCTCGGTCACCTGCGCGTCCGGGAAGCGCTCCAGGATCTGCCGGCCGCGCGGCGACGCAGCGGCGGCCGGTTCGGCGTAGATGTGCCGCACGGGCAGCAGCCGCCGCGCCGTGTCGCTGTCACGGAACGTGTCGCCGGGCGCATGGTCCGTGGCGGGGGTGGAGGCAGCCTGCCGGTCCGGCGTGTGCAGGGCCTCCAGGCCGAACAGGGCGTCGGAGCCGTCGGCCGGTGCGGCGGACCGTCGGGTCATGGCGGGCTCCGGAGCAAGGAGACGGGTGGACGGGCCGGTCCCGGCAGGACGGCGACCGGCCCGGATCTCCTCCCACTGTAGGCAGGTGTGCCGGACACCACGAAAAGGGACAGGTGCCCCGCCTCCGGCTGACACCCGGCGACTCCTGCCCCCGCACCGGCGGGGGTGGGCGGCACCCGCGAGCACATGTGCCTCCCACCCCCTCCGAGGTCTTCCCGGCATGCGCCAGGCCGCCGTGGTGCACGACGCGGGTGTCCGCACACGTCCTGCGGCGGCACCCGCGTGTGCCGGCGAGCGGTCAGCGCTTGATGCCCACGCCCGCCCACAGGCTGACCTCGGCGTCCGTGGGCTTTGGGCCCTCGTCGGTGCGGGTGTCCGGCCGCCAGCGGTGCCCGAGGCAGACACCCGGTTCGATCAGCTCGAGCCCGTCGAAGAACCGCGCCACGTCCTTCTGCGCACGGAACTGCACCGGAGTGCCGGCATCGGTGTAGATCGCGGTGACCTTCTCCCAGGTGTCCGGGTCGAAGTCAGGTGTGCAGTGACTCAGGGCGAGGGCGCTGCCCGCGGGGAACGGGGCGAGGAGCCGGGCGACGATGCCGTACGGGTCCTGCTCGTCGGTGACGAAGTGCATCAGCGCGTTGAGGGACAGTGCGACAGGACGGTCGAAGTCGAGGACCCCCGACGCCTCCACGGCCTCCAGCAGCGCCTCGGGCTCGTTGACGTCGGCCTCGATGTACGTGGTGCGCCCCTCGGGCGTGCTGCGCATCAGACGCTCGGCGTACTTGAGGACCAGCGGATCGTTGTCGGCGTAGACGATCCGCGCCTCGGGCGCCACGGCCTGGGCGACCTGGTGCAGGTTCGGTTCGGTCGGGATGCCGGTGCCGATGTCCAGCCACTGCCGGATGCCGTACTCCCGGGCCAGGACCCGAGTGGCCCGGTGCATGAACGCGCGGTTCTCACGGGCGCACACGAAGATGCCGGGATAGGCGTCCGCGACGGCGGCGGCGGCCTTCTTGTCGACTTCGAAGTGGTCCTTGCCGCCGAGGTAGTAGTCGTACATCCGGGCCGAGTGCGGCCGGCTCGTGTCGAGATCCCGGCCGGCCTGGCTGTTGGTCATGCTGTCCCCTTCGAAGGTGGTGAACTGTGTGCCCGCAGGCCGGGAACGGGACCGGTCGGGTCCGTCCGGCTGCCGTCGGTGTCATCCGGCCGTGAGATGGTCGGCCAGTCCCTGTTTGACCCCGCGGACGAAAGCGGTGATCTCCTCGGGTGTGTAGATCAGCGCGGGTCCGGTGGGATCGGTCGACTGCCGCACGGCCACACGGCCGTCGGCGAGCTGCTTCGTCTCCACGCACTGACCGCCGTTGGGGCCGCTCCAGGGCCGCTCCCAGCCCTGCTCCCCGAGATCCGAGGCGGGCATGCCGTTGTAGACGCGTACATCGGTCATGAGTACTCCTTGCGCATGCGAGTCAAGATCGCCTTGCTCTCCTGGGACGACGTCAGCAGTGCCATGCGGGAGTGCGCCTCGAGGTGGGCGACCACGTCCGCGCGATCGTCCAGGTAGACGGAAGCGGTCAGGAGTTCGCTGTAGACGATGTCGGGCAGCTCCGGCTCCTCGAACCGGAAGTAGGTGAAGGGTGCGCACGCCCCGACGTGCGCGCCTGCCGAGAACGGAACGATGTCGAGGCTGACATGATCGAGTTCACTCGCCTCCAGCAGCCGGTCTATCTGATGGCGCATCACATCCGGACCGCCCACCGCCCGGTGCAGCACGGCTTCCTCCATGACGACCCACAGGGTGGGTGCGTCCGCTCTCTCCAGCAGGCTCTGGCGGCGCAGCCGCAGCTCCACGCGGCGCTCCAGCTCCTCCTCGCTGTCGTTGGGGAAGCCGCCGCGCAGCACACACCGCGCGTACTCGCGGGTCTGCAGCAGTCCCGTGACATAGTGCGGTTCATAGGTGCGCAGGGTCTTGGCGCCGGTCTCCAGGCTCACATAAGCGGTGAACCAGCTGGGGACGACATCTCGGTAGGCGTGCCACCAACCGGGTTTGTTCGCCCTTTCCGCCATGGCGACGAATTCGTCGATCTCCTGCTGATCCGCGCCATAGGTCTGCAGAAGCTTCTCGACATACAGAGGCTTCAACGCGACCTCGGCCTTCTCCAGCCGGCGGATCGTCAGGGGTGTCACGCGCAGTGCCTTTGCGGCGTCCTCCAGGGAGGCGCCCACGTTCTGCCGCATGTCCTGCAATCTGTGGCCGAGGATCATGCGCAGAACCGTGGGCGCGCTGGTGCCGGAGCCGGAACGGGCCTCACTCACGCCCTACCTCCTGATGATCTGTCACCAGGCTGATTCTGGCAGCCAGTTGATGAACACGCTAGAGCGATACCGTCGCGCTGAAAATATCAGGGAGCTGGTTGCAGCATGAACGCGGTCGCGAGCATAGTTGACCTGTGAGCACTCGCGCCCACATCTGTGATGGGTCCTCAACTCCGTGCGAAAAGCACAAGGTTGGCGATCCGGACGGCTCCACACCGCGCGGGCCGACCCCCGTGCGTGCCGCTCCCCACCTGGGCCGACAGCCTCCCGCCCCGCCCACCGCGCACCGTCTCCCTTGGAAGGCGACAACTTGATCCCCCACGCGACCACCGCCCAGGCCTTGGCCACCACCGTGCCGGACCGGGAATTCTGGTTCGGTCTTCCCGCTCTGCGCACCCATGTGAAGGCGGCTCGCGACATGGTGCGCGATCAGCTGGTGGCCTGGGACGTACCCGGCGATCTGTGCTGCGACGCCGTACTGCTCGTCTCCGAGCTGACGACGAACGTCGTACGGCACACACGCAGCGGCCACTTCCTGTGCGGCATCGTCCTGACCGGCGGCGAGAGCCTGCACATCGAGGTCCACGACGACGGCGACACACCCCTGCACCCCGCCGAACGCCGGGCCGACCCCGGTGAGGAGCACGGACGGGGCCTGTTCCTCGTGCAGCAGATCGCGGACTGCTGGGGATCGGCTCGTTCCATGAGGGCGGGAGGGAACGTGGTGTGGGCGGACCTGGGGACCGGCCGGTGAAGGGTGCGGGCCGGTGACCGCTCCGTCCCGCCGCCGGCCCGCAGGTCCCGCGACACGGCGGGCGCCCGGCTCGCGGTGACCGGCACATCCATCAGGTCACCGGACGGGCCGGGCGCCGCCATGTGAACGGTCCGGCACCGTGCGTGGGTGCACGGTGCCGGACGTCGGGGTGCCGCGCCGCAGCGCGGCGGTCAGGACGCGGCGACGGTGTCCGCGCCCGCCGGGGTCCCCGCGCCGCCGGCGGGAGGGAAGTGCGGCAGGACCGTCTCGGCCAGCTCGTGCAGCACCTCCTCGACCGGGCGGTCACCGGGACGGAGATTGAAGGAGACATGGGCGACACCCAGCTCGCCCATCTGCCGCAGATGCTCCACCAGCGCCTCACGCCCGGTCCGCAGGCCGAGCCGGATCGGGGTGGCCGGGACGGACGCGTCCTCGGTCAGATCCAGCTGCATGGGGGTCAGGTACGGCTTGGGCGATTCCGCCGTCAGCTCCTGCCACCGGCGTGTCGCCAGGCGGAGCGCCCCCAGGGGACGCGGATAGTTCAGCGAGGCGTCGGCGTTGTGCGCGATCCACTCCGCGGACTGCTGCGCGTGCCCGGCGACGGCGATCGGCACGGACGGCCCCGTCGGTTTCGGCAGCACCTCCAGAGGGCGGTCGGCGCCGAGCCCGAGGCCGGGAAGGCTCATGCCCTCGCCGACGGGCCGGTGGGCCCAGGCGGCCCGCAGGATCTCCACGCCCTCGCGGAACCGGGCGCCACGGCCGTGGAAGTCCGCACCGAACAGGGGGTACTCCACCGGCCGGTCCCCGCTGGCCAGGCCCAGGACGAACCGGCCGCCGGAGAGGACGTCGACCGTGGCCGCCGCCTTGGCGACCAGCAGCGGCTGCCGCAGCGGCAGCACCACCGCGGCGGTGCCGAGCACCGCCCGCTCGGTGACGGCCGCGAGATGCCCGAGGTGGGTGAACGCCTCGAAGACGGAACCGGCGTCACCGAACCGGTCGGGGTCGTACAGGGGCACGTCCCGCACCCACAGGGCCGCGAACCCCAGCTCGTCGGCGAGCCGGGCCAGGTCGGCGTGGCGGGTCAGGTCCGGGACGCCGAAGGGGCGTCCGGCGGCCCGGTCGGCACGCAGCCGGGTGCTGCCCCAGTCGTTGTCCAGCGGCAGTTCGAGACCCAGGGTCGGCAGGGGTTCGCGGCTCACGAGCCGGTCCAGGGCGGTGGGGGCGGGGGACATGTGCTGTCACACCTTTCGGTCCGGTGTCACCAGGTATGCGGGGCGGTCGTCGGGGTCGCAGGGGACGTACGGGGCCGTGCGCCGGGTCGGTCCGGGAGCACGGTGTGCAAGGCGGGGCCCGGCACACCGGCCGCGGCGGCGCCGTCGCTCGCCGGCGTCGTGCACCGGCTCGCTGCCGCGCCGTGCGGCCGTGTGCACCGGACCGGAGCTCACCGGCGTCGCCGCGCCGGGGCACGGGCGCGGCGACGCCGTCCGCCGGACGGACTCAGTTGAAGGTGTCCGGGTCCGGGCCGGTGCGCATGCCGCGGTCCAGGGCGGCGATGGCGGCCATCTCGTCGTCGGAGAGGGAGAAGTCGAAGACGTCGATGTTCTCCCGGATGCGGGCGGGCGTCACCGACTTCGGGATGACGATGTTGCCGAGCTGCAGGTGCCAGCGCAGCACGACCTGGGCGGGCGACTTGCCGTGCCGCTCGGCGACGGTGGTGATCGCCTCGTCCTTCAGCACCGCACCCTGCGCCAGCGGGCTCCACGCCTCCGTGGCGATGCCGAGTTCGGCGTGCACGGCGCGCAGCTCCTTCTGCTGCAGGCCGGGGTGGAGTTCGACCTGGTTGACGGCCGGCACCAGGTCGCTGTCCTGCAGCAGGCGCCTGAGGTGGGCCGGCTGGAAGTTGGACACGCCCGCCGCCTTGATGCGGCCCTCCTCGGCCAGCTTCGCGATGGCCTTCCACGACTCGCGGTACACGTCACGGGCCGGGGCGGGCCAGTGGATGAGGTACATGTCGACGTAGTCCAGGCCCAGCTTGCCCAGGCTCGCGTCGAAGGCCTTCAGCGTGGCGTCGTAGCCCTGGTCGGTGTTCCACAGCTTCGTGGTGACGAACAGCTCCTCGCGGGGCAGGCCCGAGGCGCTCAGAGCACGGCCCACACCGGTCTCGTTGCCGTAGACGGCGGCGGTGTCGATGCTGCGGTAACCGGCCTCGAGGGCGGCCGTGACGGCGTCGGCGGTCTGGTCGTCGGGGACCTGGAAGACGCCGAAGCCGAGCTGGGGGATCTCGACGCCGTTGCGGAGCCGGACGGTGGGGACGGTGGTCATGGTGTGTCTCCTTCGGTCGATGTCAGTCGGTGTGGTCGCTGCGGCTCCGGCGCGGTGCCGCGCCGGATGCCCGGTCGGTGACGACCTGCCGGGATGTACGGACGATCAGGACAGTCCCTCGAGCGCGGTGGCGGCCACGGTGTGGTCCTGCTCGGGTGCGCCGCCGCCGACGCCGATGGCGCCGATGAGGCGGCCGTCGCGGTGGATCGGCAGGCCGCCGGCGATGAACAGCAGCGGCTTGTCGAGCGCGGTGGGCAGGCTGTGGAACGGCCCCTCCGGCTTGACCAGGTCCACCAGGTCGGCCGTCGGCGCGTCCAGCTGGAGTGCCGTGTAGGCCTTGCGGGTGCTGGTCTCGCCGGAGATCAGCACGGCCCGGTCGTCCCGGCGGAAGGCCAGCAGGTGGCCGCCGGCGTCGAGCACGGTGACGCTCACGGAGATGCCGGCGGCCTCGGCGGCCCGGCGCGCGGCGGTGACGAGGACGTCCGCCTCCTGGGTGGTCAGCGGAGCGACAGCGGTGGTGACGGATGTGGTCATCACGGGTTCCTTCACAGCAGAGGGACAAACAGGAACGGAGTGCCGGCGGGCGCGGTCAGTGCCGGGCGGCCACCGGGGCGCTCGCGTCCGCCGCGGACCGGGCGACGACGCGGCCGGCCGCGCGGGAACGGCGGTCGAGGTGGGCGGCGAGGAAGGCGAGCAGCAGGGCGGTTCCGGACAGCAGGGCGCCGACCCAGTTCGGGGAGGTGTAGCCCAGGCCCGCGTCGATGACGACGCCACCGAGCCACGCGGCCAGGGCGTTGCCCAGGTTGAACGCACCGATGTTGGCGGCCGAGGCCAGGGTCGGTGCCGCCGATGCCTGGTCGAGCACCCACTTCTGCAGGGGCGGCACGGTCGCGAAGCCGAGCGCGCCGATCAGGGAGAGAGTGATCGCGGCGGGCACCTTGTCGTGGGCGGTCACGGTGAACAGCAGCAGGGCCAGGGCCAGGGCGCCCAGGGCGGTGAACAGCATCGGCATCAGGGCGCGGTCGGCGAACGTGCCGCCGAGCAGGTTGCCCAGGAACATCCCGACGCCGAACAGGACGAGCAGCCAGGTCACGGCGGACTCGGTGTAGCCGGCGACCTCGGTCATCATCGGGGTGATGTAGGTGATCGCGGCGAACACACCGCCGTAGCCGAGCACCGTCATCGCCATGGCCAGCCACACCTGCACATTGCGGAACGCGGCGAACTCGTTGCGCACGTTCGGGGCCTCGGGCCGTCCCTTCTCCGGCACCAGCCCGGCCACGCCCAGCAGGCCGACGACGCCCAGGGCGGCGACGATGAGGAAGGTGACACGCCAGCCGGCCGCCTGCCCGATCCAGGTGCCCGCGGGAACACCGACGATGTTGGCCACGGTCAGGCCCATGAACATCAGGGAGATGGCCGACGCCTTCTTCTCCGGGGCCACCAGGTCGGCGGCGACCACCGAGCCGATGCCGAAGAACGCACCGTGCGCGAGGGAGGCGACGACCCGGCCGGTCAGCATGAGACCGAAGACGGGCGCGAGAGCGGACAGCGCGTTGCCGGCGACGAACAACGCCATCAGGAACATGAGCATCTTCTTGCGGGACACCTTGGTGCCCAGCACGGTCAGCAGCGGCGCGCCGATGACGACGCCGAGTGCGTAACCGGAGACCAGCCAGCCGGCCGTGGGGATGGACACGCCGAAGTCGTCCGCGACCTGAGGCAGCACGCCCATGATCACGAATTCGGTGGTGCCGATCCCGAAGGCCCCGATGGCCAGTGCCAGGAGCGCGAGAGGCATGGGGAGCCACCCTCCAAAAGATTGCGTGAGGCGCTTACGTCCGAGGACAATAGTTGCAGACGCTGTATAACGTCAAACGCAAAAAAAGCGTCATGGTTTTGCCTTCGTGTGCAATCATTGGGGAACGGCCCGACGAAGGAGGCCCCGATGACCGCAACCAACCCTGCGCTCACCGCCCTGGCTCACGGCTGGTGCGCGTTGTCCCTGCTGCACGACAGGATCGAGTCCCACCTGGAGCGCCGGCTGCAGGCCGCGTACGGTCTGAGTGTGCGCGAGTACTCCCTGCTGGACGTGCTGAGCCGCCAGCACGACGGGGAAGGGGGCCATCTGCAGATGAAGCAGGTCGCCGACGCCGTCGTGCTCAGCCAGAGCGCCACCACCCGTCTCGTCAGCCGCCTGGAGGACCGCGGCCTGCTCTCGCGGTACCTGTGCCCCACCGACCGGCGGGGCATCTACACCGACGTCACCGACGCGGGCCTGGAGCTGCTCGAGGCGGCACGTCCGGTCAACGAGGCGGCCCTGGGCGAAGCGCTCGCCCGGGCCGCCCGCGACCCTCGGCTCCGCCCGCTGGTGCGAGCCGTGGAAGCCGTGCGCGCACCGGTGGTGACGGCGGCATGAAGGCGATCGCGCTCGACGGATACGGTGGCCCGGACGCGCTGCGGCTGATCGAGGTCCCCGACCCCAAGGTGGCCCCCGGTGAGGTGCTGATCCGGGTGAAGGCGGCCGGCGTCAACCCGGTGGACTGGAAGCTCGCCGAGGGACGCCTGGACGCGATCATGGAGACGCGCTTCCCGCTGATCCCCGGCTGGGACGTGGCCGGAGTGGTCGAGCGGGTCGGTTTCGACGTCGAGGAGTTCGCGCCCGGCGACGAGGTCTTCGGCTACATCCGCAAGGACATCGCCCAGCTCGGTGCCTACGCCGAACTGGTCTCCGCGCATGTGCGCATGCTGGCCCGCAAACCCGCCGCTCTGTCTTGGGAGCAGGCCGCGGGCGTCCCGCTCGCCGGGCTCACCGCCTACCAGGCCGTCACGAGAGTCGGCGTCCATGCCGGTGACACCGTCCTGGTGCACGCGGCCGCGGGCGGCGTCGGCTCGCTGGGCGTCCAGATCGCCGCCGCGCTCGGCGCCCGGGTCATCGGTACGGCCAGCCCCCGCAACCACGACTTCGTGCGGCGGCTCGGCGCGGAGCCGGTGGCCTACGGCGACGGACTCGCCGAGCGCGTGGGGCGGCTGGCGCCCGAGGGTGTCGACGCGGTCCTGGACTTCGTCGGAGGGGACGCCGTGGACGTCTCGCTGGGCCTGGTGCACAGCCCGGAGCGAATGGCGTCCATCGCCGACCCCGAGGCCGTCGCGAAGGGCGGCCACTACGTCTGGGTCCGCCCCGACGCGGCGGACCTGACGGACCTGGCGGAGCTGGTCGATCAGGGGAAGCTGACCGTCTTCGTCGACCGGGTGTTTCCGCTCGAGCAGGCGGCCGAGGCCTGGCGGCTGAGCAGTCAGGGCCACACCCGCGGCAAGCTCGTGCTGTCCGTGACGGAGCCCCAGGACTCCTGAGCACCCCGTCAGCGGCCGGCCCGGACGACGCGGTCGGCCGCGGACACGGCATCGCGGCGACCGCCCCGCACACGTGTGACCCGCATCACCCCCTGTGTCGGGGTCGATGCGGGTCACACGTCCATCCGGCACGGCGGGCGGCCGCGACCGCCGTCCCGGCCGTGCCCGACTCGTCAGGGGGCTGCGGGCTCCCAGGGGGCGACGGCGTATCGGCTGCCCTCACGCCGGACCCACACCGCCCCCGCACCGCCGAAGTGCGCGGGCACCACCAGTTCGCGTTCGTCCGCGGCGCGTTCCAGCAGCGCGCGGCGGGTCGCCGCGGCCCGCCCCGGATCCTCGCAGAAGCAGCTGTTCCAGTCCGGCTCGACGATCTGCACCGGGCTGTGCAGCACATCGCCCACGAACACGGCGCGGTCGGAACCGGAGGACAGCCGCACGACGCAGGATCCCGGGGTGTGCCCCGGGGCGGGCTCCAGACTCAGGTTTCCGTCGATCCGGTAGGCGCCCTCCCAGAGCACCGCCCGGCCGAGGACGGGTGCGATGCTGTCGGCGTAGACGAAGCGGCTGCCCTCGAAACGGCGCCGCTCCTGCTCGTCGCGGGGCGCGCGGCGACGGTGGGCGTTGCGCGGATCGAAATAGACCTGGTCGGTCTTCGGGATCAGATAGGTGGCGTTCGGGAACGTCGGCGTCCAGACGCCGTCGCGCAGGCGGGTGTTCCAGCCCACGTGGTCGTAGTGGATGTGCGTGTTGATCACGACGTCCACCTGCTCCGGGCGCACCCCGGCCTCGGCGAGCCGGTCCAGGAAGTCCGTCGACAGGTGGTCGAACAGCGGCATCTGCGGCCGGTGACGGTCGTTGCCCACCCCGGTGTCGACGAGGACGATCTTCCCCTCGCTGCGCAGCACCCAGGTCTGCGCGGCCCCGCGGTACATACCGGTCCGCGGGTCGTAGTGATCCGGCACGAGGAGGGACTCGTGCTCCTTCCAGACCCGGTCCGTGCTGTCCGGGACGATCGACCGGGCGGGGGCGATCTCCCCCTGCCACTCGACCACCTTCGTGATCTCGACATCGCCGAGCTGAAAACGCTGCATACGGCCACGCTAGGGGCCAGGGCCGCGCAGACCAATACGTGAACGTCCCATCTGCATACGTGTCCGTCTCGGCGAGCGCGCCGTACAGTGCGAGCATGGACGTGCTCAGCGACGTGATCACCGCCATGCGCGCCGGCCGGCCGGCCGCCAGCCGGGCCCGGGTGTCCGGCCCCTGGTGCTTCCGGTTCGACCGCTACGACGGTGCCGGCTTCCATGTGCTGCTGCGCGGCACCGGCTGGCTGGTGCCGGAGCACGGCGCACCGGTGCCGCTGGACGCCGGGGACGTCGTCCTGGTGCCGCACGGCAGCGCCCATGTGCTTTCGGACTCGCCCGGGGACCGGGGTGCGGTGCCTTTCGACGCCGCGGTGGACGACCCGGAGGGCCGCACCGAGTTCCTGTGCGGCAAGTACCGCATCGACCGGGGGCGCACGCATCCGCTGCTGACGGAGCTGCCCGACGTCGTCCACCTCCCGCGCCGCCTCGGCCGGCACCCCGACCTGCGGGCGGCCGTCGACCTGCTCGCCGGTGAGACGACCGGCGACCGGCCCGGCCGGGACTGCGTGATATCCGGGCTGCTCGATCTGCTGCTGGTGTACATGGTGCGGGCCTGGTTCGACGAACACCCGGGAACCGGCTGGCCGCGGGCACTGCACGACAGCGAGGTCGCCGCGGCTCTCCGGGCCCTGCACAGCGACCCGGCCGCCCCGTGGCGACTGGAGGACCTGGCCGCCCACGTCGGGGTGTCGCGCGCGACCCTCGCCCGGCGGTTCACGGCCCTCACCGGACAACCGCCCATGGCCTACCTCACCTGGTGGCGCATGATCACCGCCGCCCACCTGCTCAGGGAGAGCGACCGGCCGCTGCCCGCGATCGCCCGCCAGGTCGGCTACGGCTCGCCGTTCGCCTTCGCCCATGCCTTCAAACGCCACTTCGGCCTGCCCCCGGGGCGCTACCGCGCCGGCACGGACACCCCACAGCCCGACACAGCCACTCCGTAGCCCGGCCACTTCGCAGCCGGGGCGTCGAGGCACCCGCCGACCCCGGCAGGCACCTCCTCCCCGGCCTGGTGCCGTGCCCGAAGGCCGCCGTGCGGCCGGAGGG
Organism: Streptomyces thermoviolaceus; assembly: GCF_045209695.1. NCBI lineage: Bacteria > Bacillati > Actinomycetota > Actinomycetes > Kitasatosporales > Streptomycetaceae > Streptomyces > Streptomyces thermoviolaceus. Next base: position 5,996,832 of record NZ_CP109280.1, read on the forward strand.
TCTCAGCGGCGCCGCAGACGTCGGTCGGTGACGGCGGGGTGGGCTCGATGCAGAAGTTTCCGGAGTGCGGATCGACACCCGGCGGCACGATGGCGTCGATCGCGTCGAGCAGGTCCTCGCCGAGTTCGACGTCGGCGCCGGCGAGGTGGTCGTCCAGCTGCTCGGGCCGCCGAGGCCCGGTCGGCACCGGCCGGGTGTGCCGCCGCTGGTGGGGAGAGCACGACGTGTACCAGCGCACCCACGGGACCACACACCTGCACCACCCGCTCGTCGGAGACCTGGTGCAGGGCTACGAGGCGTTCGCCCCCGTCGACGACCCCGAGCAGACCCTCGGACCGGCCACGGTCGAACCGGGTTCCCCCACCGCCGAACGCCTTGCCCTGCCGGCCGGCTCGGCCCGGTCGACGGAGCGGAGCCCGTCCGGCGGGGAACCGGCCCGGCCCTGAGGCAGACGCGCGACACGGCACCCGTGTGGCCCGTGGCCGGTTCCCCCCGGCCCGGCGCCCGCCGGGCCTGCCCGGGAGACCCGGCCACGGTGCACGCACCGACCACGGCCCGCACGCACGACGCGCTCGCGCCGACGACGTGCGCCCACGCCGCCGACGCGCCGGGCAGACCCGGTGAAGACCCGGTCAGGGCTGGATGTTCTCCAGGTCCTCCAGCAGACTCGGGCCGGTGGGCCGCCAGCCGAGAGCCTGCCGGGTGTGGGCGCTCGACGACGGCTGGTCCGTGGCGAAGATCGGCCCGAACGGGCCGAAGGCCTCCTGCGGGAGCTGCTCGACCGGCAGGCCCAGACGCCGGCCGATGACCTCCGCGATGTCCCGCACCCGGACCCCTTCGTCGCCCACGGCGTGCCAGGACGTACCCCCGGGTGCCGACTCCAGGGCCAGCCGGAACAGGGCGGCCGCGTCGCGCGCGTGCACGGCCGGCCAGCGCTGGGTGCCGTCACCCGGGTAACCCGCCACCCCGGTGCGGCGCGCCGTCTCGGCCAGCATGCCGGCGAATCCGCCCCGGCCCTGTTCGTGCACCGTGCGGGGCAGACGGACCGCCGTGCCGCGCAGACCGCGCGAGGCGAGACCCAGCAGGGCGAGGACGCTGCGGCCGCGCTCCCCGACGACTCCCTCCGTCATCGGCGGATCGTTCTCGGTGGACGCGCGGCCCGCCGCCACCGGGGTGCCCGAGGACGTCACGAGGGGGCGGTCGCTGCCGAGCAGTTCCTCGCCCAGGGCGGTGAGCGCGGCGCGCTCCACGGCGATGGACCGTGCGATCGCGTCCGGACTGCTGTAGTCGCGTCCGAACGCCAAATTGATCACGCCGTCGGTCTGTGCGGCGCCGGACCGCAGCACATCGACGTCCGCGAAGTCTCCGCGCAGCACCTCGGCACCCGCCTCCCGCAGCGTGCGTGCCGAGGCGTCGGAGCGGGCCAGTGCGAGCACGGTGTGGCCATGGGCGAGCAGTTCGGCGACGACGGCGGAGCCGACGGTGCCGGTACCGCCGGTGATGAAAACGTGCATGGCTCTCCTCACAGTGATGGGACTCTTGTCCCGTCACTCGACAGTACACGGTGATGGGACAAGAGTCCCATCACTCCGCCTGCTGATGAGACCGAAGTCCCGTCGCCTATCCTTCTGTCATGGCTAGATGGCAACCGGGGGCGACCGAACGTCTCGTCGTCGCGGCGGTCGACCTGTTCACCGAGCAGGGGTACGACGCGACCACGGTCGCGCAGATCGCCGAGCGCGCCGGCGTCACCAAGAGCACGTTCTTCCGGCACTTCTCCGACAAGCGCGAGGTGCTGGTCGCCGGCCAGGAGACCCTGAGCAGGCTGTTGACGCAGGGCATCGCCGAGGCGCCCGACGACGCCGGCCCGCTGGAGGCGGTCGCTGCCGGTCTGCGCTGTGCTTCCGACGCCATGGGCCCGGAGAACCGCAGGCTCGGCCCCCGCCTGAAGGCGGCCGTGGCCGCCAGCACCGAACTGCAGGAGCGTGACGCGCTCAAGAGCGTCGGTCTGTCGACCGCGATGAGGGATGCGTTGATGGCCCGCGGTGTCCCGGAGACGACCGCTCATCTCGCGGGTGAGCTGGGAGTCCTCGCGTTCAAGCGGGGCTACGAACGGTGGTGCGCGGGCGAGCGTGACGACGCGGAAGGTTTCGCGCCCTACGCCCTGGCGGCGCTGGAGGAACTGCGCGCGGCCACGGCGACGCTGGTCTGAGGAACGGCAGCCCTCGGTCCGTGTCCGGGTGCCGGTGCTGCCTCGGCCGCCGGGCACCGGAGCGTGCCGCTCCCGTATGCGGGCGACGCACGCAGGTGTGCGGCGCGGTGGCGGCCGCAAGGCCGCAAGGGTGTTTCCTGCGCCGGATTGGCCCGTCGGCAGGGAGAGGGAGCCCGCGGACGTCACCGCGCGAAGGCAGCGGCGCCGTTGCGTGGGGAAGACCCGTGCCCGAGCGGCGGGTCGGGCGCCCGGTGACACGACGTCACGGGCAACGTCACGGGCACGACCCGGCGGGCGGACGGCCGGGGCGGCGCGGGCGGGAACCGGCCCCGTCCGGCCGGTGCCGCCCCGCCGCCCTCGTTCAGCCGACCGTCTCCTGGTCCACCGCCGCGTTCTTGGCCTGCGGCTGCGGTGCCGTCCTGCCGGACGTGCCCCACCGGGCGGTCAGGCGCAGCGCCACCGGCTCGGTGAAACGGGCCGTCAGGGGACCGAGGATCACCAGGATGAGCACGTACGCGGTGGACAGCGGGCCCAGGGAGGGCTCGATCCCCGCGGTGACCGCCAGCCCGGCGATCACGATGGAGAACTCGCCGCGGGCCACGAGCGTGCCGCCCGCACGCCACCGGCCCTTGGGGGAGACACCGGCCCGTCTCGCGGCCCAGTAGCCCGTGGCGATCTTCGTCAGTGCGGTGACGACAGCCAGTGCGAGGGCGGGCAGCAGCACCGGCGGAATGCTGGACGGATCCGTGCGCAGTCCGAAGAAGACGAAGAACACGGCGGCGAACAGATCCCTGAGAGGGGCGAGCAGATTGTGCGCCCCCTCGGCGACCTCACCGGACAGGGCGATGCCCACCAGGAAGGCGCCCACCGCGGCCGAGACCTGCAGCTGCTGGGCGACACCGGCCACCAGCAGGGTCAGACCCAGCACCACCAGCAGCAGCTTCTCCGGATCGTCGCTGGAGACGAACCGGGAGATGTGCCGGCCGAAGCGCACCGCGAGCAGCAGGACGAGGCCGGCCACACCGAGCGCGATCGCCAGCGTCACGCTGCCGGCCGCCAGCCCGCTCCCGGCGAGCAGGGCGGTGATGATCGGCAGGTAGACCGCCATGGACAGATCCTCCAGCACCAGGACGCTGAGGATCACAGGTGTCTCCCGGTTGCCGAGCCGCCCCAGGTCACCGAGGACTTTCGCGATCACTCCGGACGACGAGATCCAGGTCACGCCGGCCAGCACGACGGCGGCCACCGGCCCCCAGCCCAGCAGCAGCGCCGCCGCGGCCCCGGGCAGCGCGTTGAGCGCGGCGTCGACGAGACCGGCCGGGTACTGGGTCCTGAGGTTGGAGACCAGGTCGCTGGCGGTGTACTCCAGCCCCAGCATGAGCAGCAGCAGGATCACGCCGATCTCGGCGCCGATCGCCACGAACTCCTCGCTCGTGCCGAGGGGCAGCAGGCCGCCCTGACCGAAGGCCAGCCCGGCCAGCAGGTACAGAGGGATGGGGGAGAACCGGAAGCGTCCGGCGAGGCGGCCCAGAAGTCCCAGACCGAGGATGATCGCGCCGAACTCGATCAGGAAGGTGGCGGACGAGTGCACGGATGGTCACTCTCGTCCGAGTATCTCGGCCGCGGCCTCCACGCCCTCGCGGGTCCCGATCACGATCAGGGTGTCACCGCCGGCCAGCCGGAAGTCCGGCCCCGGAGACGGGATCGCCTCGGCCCGGCGCAGCACGGCCACGATCGACACACCGGTCTCGGTGCGCATCCGGGTCTCGCCCAGCACACGGCCGTTCCAGTACGACGTGGCCGACAGGCCGATCCGCTCGGCCACGAGCCCCAACTCCGTCGTCGACAGCAGGCTCGGGCTGTGGTGCGCGGGCATCAGCGCGTCGATGAGCGCCTCGGCCTCCCCGGCGGACAGCCGCACCGACAGAGCGCACGCATCGGGGTCGTCCTGGCCGTACGCGCTCAACGTCCGAGATCCGTCCCGGTGCGCGACCACGGACAGACGACGCTGTTCCCGCGTGGTCAGGTCGTAGCGGACCCCGATCCCCGGCAACGGCGTACTGCTCATACGCGCAGCGCCCACAGCTTTCTCCCTGTCTGATTCGGGTGTTTCTTTGGACAATCTTTGCTGACACCCTAACGTGACGGCGTCCGGCACCCGGCCACGCCGGCACTGTCCCCGCCCCGTTCGGCGCCGAGCCGTGATCCGGCCGCCCCGCCATGGGGTCCGCCCTGGTGGTGGGCGACGCGTGCCTGTCCGGGGGCGGAGAGCACCGGAAGGAAGGCAGCATGATTGAGTGGACGTCACTCGGTGCCGGAGCGAGACCCGTTCCCAGGCCCGTGGCCACGCCGCTGGTGTGGGCCGCCGCATCCGGCGGCGCACTGCTGCTGGTGGCCGTCCTCGACGTCCTCGTGGGCCCGAACCGGCCAGTGCTCGCCCTCGCCGTCCTGGCCCTGCTCGCCGCCCTGCTGGGGCGGCGCGCCCGCTTCACCGCCGCCCCCGGCACGGCCGTGCTGTGCTGGCTGTTCCTGAACGGCGTCGCCGTCCCGCCCGCGGGCACCCTCACCTGGGACGGGCACCGTGACATGCTGTGGCTCTCCTGCCTGCTGGCCGCCGCCCTCACGGGTACGGCGCTGGCCCGCCTGCTCCACGCCCGCGCCGCCTACCGGCGCGTCACCACAGGCCTCGACACCACGCGGCCGACGCATCCCGCGGGAGGACTCTGAGCCGCCGCCGTACGTGCAGAAGCAGCCGTACCGAAGGCGAACGGACGCGACCGGCAGGGCCGCGGGCCCTCCGGCCGGTCCGCCGAGGTGTGCGACACGCTTCCGCGTCCGGGTCGGGGACGCCGGTCAGGTTTCCTGTTCCTGCCGGGCGTGCTGCAGATGCGCCCTGCCCGCCTCGCGCAGGAGCTCCACTGCGGGTCCCGAGCCGTCCATCGGCCTCAGAGTGCGCGATGCGACGCGCCAGCCGTCCTGGCCGCGTTCGAGCGTCCAATGGTTGGCCAGCACACGGTGGATGCGGTAACCCTGCGACGAGCCGTGGTTGGCCAGCTCCCGGGTTTCGCCGCCGGTGTCCGGGGTGATCAGCGCGAGATAGGAGACGGCGACCGCCGTGTCGCCGTCGATGTCCACGAGCGGCAGACCGCCGAAGTGAGCCAGGCCGCCGGCGATGGCGGCCCGGTGCTCGTCGCGCTGGACGAGCTGCACCATCGCCTCGCGTCCCTGTGCTCCGTCGAGGCCCGGGCCGCGATCGAAGACGAAGTCCTCGGTGTAGACGGCCTCGATGAGGTCGCGCTCGCCCGTGTCGCCGCTGAGTGGGTGCGTGGCGAGCAGGTTGTAGATCTCCAGACGGTCCTCGATCGCCCGCAGCCGGGCTTCAAGTGTGTCGGATGTCATACGAGTCCCTTCGAATTCCAACTGAGGGGTTGGAGTCTGTCACCGGCCGTCCGTCACCGCAACCGGCTGGTGAGGCTTTGTTTCAATGGGGCACATGGCATGGGACACCCAGCGGACGAAACAGCGGCTCCTGGACGCCGCGGTGCACGAGTACAGCGAGCACGGACCGCTGGGGGCGCGTGTCGACCGGGTCGCCGAGCGGGCCGGAGTGAACAAGGAGCGCATATACCAGTACTTCGGCAGCAAACAGAAGCTGTTCGCCGCGGTCCTGGAACAGGAGATGACCAAGCTCGCCGCCGCGGTGCCGCTCACCGCCGAGCAGGCGCACGACCTGGGAGAGTTCGCGGGACGGGTCTACGACTACCACCGTACTTACCCGCACTACCTGCGGCTGCTGCTGTGGGAGGGGCTGGAGATCCGCCCCGGACGAGGCGAACCGGGGCCGGTCGCGGCCGCTGCGGAACGGGCGGCGCACTACGCGGACGACATCGCCGCCGTCGTGCGCGCCCAGCGTGCCGGGGCGCTGCGCGACGATGTGCGCCCCGGCTACCTGCTGTATCTCGCCCGTGCCCTTGCTGTCTGGTGGCTGGCCGTTCCCTCCACGGCCGCACTCATGCTCGGGCAGGCCGCCGGGGAAGGGCCCCTGGAGCGTCGGCGTGTGCTGGCCGACCTCGTCCGCGACGCGACGCGCCCACGCCCCTGACACCCTCACGCGACGCGCGCTCTGCGGGCACGCCCGTGCCCTCGGACGGCCCGCCGAGCGCGACCCTGCGGTGGCCGAAGGACACGGACACCCGTCTTGCGTCCGACGTGTCCGCTGACGAGGAATCAGAAGACGTGTGAGCGGAACCCGGCGCGGGGGACGGTCCTCCGGCTCGGGCGACTCGGGCCGGCCGGGTGTGTCAGTCCGTCCGCCGGCGCAGCAGGGCGAGTTCCCGGTTCAGGTCCGCCAGGAAACGGACGACCACCCGCAGCTCGTCGGTGGTGAAACGCTCGCGCACCGTGTCGGTGGTGCGGGCCAGAGGCCTGAAGTACTCCCTGGCCAGGTCCTTCGCGCGGTCCGCGTACTCCAGGTGCACCACCCGGCGGTCGTCGGCCGCCCGGACGCGCCGGATGTGACCCGCGCGTTCCAGCCGGTCCAGGCAGGCGGTCATCGCACCCGAGGTGAGGTTGAGCTGCCTGCGCAGACGTCCGGGGGTCATGGGTGTGTCCGGGTTCTCGATGTCGAGGATCGCGATCAGGGCCTGCATGTCGGTGAGGTGCAGGCCGTGCGCCTGAGCGAACTCCTGGACGATGCGGTTGAACTCGCTGTTCATGCGCCGCAGTTGGACGGCGAAAGACGGTAGTCCGGTCGGGCAGTCCTCCGGCGCGGGTGGTGCGGGGGTCGTGGAGCCGCTCATGCCGCCAGTATAAGATCGCTCGATGATTGACATACTTGATCGTCGACCTAGATGTCCCGTGACGTAGGAACGTACATGACGACCGCATCACGCCGGGCCCGGTGGCTCGTGCCCCTCGCTCTGTTGATCGTCTGGCTCGGTGTGGGCGGGATGCTCGGCCCGTACGCGGGCAAGCTGGGCGACGTGGCCACCAACGACCAGGCCTCCTTCCTGCCGCAGAGCGCCGAGTCCACGAAGGTGCTCGACGCCCGCGAGGCGTTCGACCAGCGCGAGACACTTCCCGCGATCGTCGTGTGGACGGCCGACGGCGAGCGGATCACCGCAGCCCAGCGCTCGGCCGCCACCCGCGCCGTCGCCCGACTCGCCGGCCGGACCGGCGTCGTCGGCACCCCCTCACCGGCCCTGCCCTCCGAGGACGGGCTGGCGCTGGAGGCCGTCGTCCAGCTGGAACCCGACCTCGGCCACGGGTTGTCCGACGTCGTGGACGCGGTGCGCGAGACGGCGAAGAGCGTGCCCGGCACCACGGCCCAGGTGGCCGGCCCGGCGGCCAGCCAGGTCGATCTGTCGGGCGCGTTCGCGGGGATCGACGGACTGCTGCTCGGCGTGGCGCTCGCCGCGGTGCTGGTGATCCTGCTGCTGGTCTACCGCAGCGTCCTGCTGCCCTTCGTGATCATCATCGGTTCGGTCTTCGCTCTCGGCCTGGCCTGTGCGATCGTCTACGCCCTGGCCGACCACGGCGCGGTCCGGGTCGACGGACAGGTGCAGGGCATCCTGTCGATCCTGGTGATCGGCGCGGCCACCGACTACGCCCTGCTCCTCGCGGCCCGCTTCCGCGAGGAACTCGCCGAGCGCGGCGACCGGTTCGCCGCCGCCCGGGCCGCCGTGCGCCGGTCCTTCGGCGCCATCACCGCCAGCGCCGCCACCGTGGCGCTCGGCCTGCTGACACTGCTCGCCAGCGACCTCACCAACAATCGCGCCCTCGGGCCGGTCGGTGCCGTCGGCATCGTGTGCGCCGTGCTCTCGGCCCTCACCTTCCTGCCGGCCGTCCTCGCCCTGCTGGGCCGCAGCGCCTACTGGCCCGCCCGGCCGACGACGCCGGACACGTCCGCCGAGGGCCGCGGTGTGTGGCGCCGCGTCGCCGCCGTCGTCGACCGCAGGCCGCGCCGGGTGTGGGTGGTGACCGCACTGGCCCTCGCCGTCTTCGCGGCCTTCGCCCCGTCCCTGTCCGCCAAGGGCGTCCCGCTCGACGAGATCTTCGTCAACGACGCGCCCTCGGTCGCCGCACAGCGCACGCTCGGCGAGCACTTCCCCGGAGGCTCCGGCAACCCGGTGGTCATCATCGCCGACGCCGACCACCGTGCCGAGGTGACAGCCGCCGCCCGCGCGACGAAGGGGGTGGACTCGGCCGACGCCGTCTCCGCCTCCGGGCGGCCCGGTGGCGGAGAGCCGCTGGTCGTCGACGGCCGGGTGCGCATCGACGCCGTCCTGCGGGACGCGGCGGACAGCGACGCCGCGAAGAAGACCGTCGAGCGGCTGCGCGCCAGGGTGCACGCGATCCCCGGAGCCGACGCACTCGTCGGCGGCTACACCGCTCAGCAGTACGACACCCAGCAGACCGCTGCCGCCGACCGCACCCTGATCGTCCCGGTCGTGCTCGCCGTGATCCTGTTGATCCTCGTGCTGCTGCTGCGCTCCCTGCTGGTGCCCGTGCTGCTGGTGGCGACCGTCGCACTCAACTTCCTCGCCACGCTCGGTGTCTCCACGCTGGTGTTCGAGCACCTCTTCGGATTCAGCGGCACGGACGCCTCGGTCCCGCTGTACGGCTTCGTGTTCCTGGTCGCCCTGGGCGTCGACTACAACATCTTCCTGATGTCCCGGGTCCGCGAGGAGGCGCTGACGCTCGGCACCCGGCAGGGTGTGCTGCGCGGTCTGACCACGACCGGCGGAGTGATCACGTCGGCCGGTGTGGTGCTCGCTGCGACCTTCGCTGCGCTGATGGTCATCCCGCTGGCCTTCCTGGTGCAGGTCGCCTTCATCGTGGCGTTCGGTGTGCTGCTCGACACCCTCGTGGTCCGTTCGCTCCTGGTGCCCGCGCTGGTGATCGACATCGGACCCCGGGCGTGGTGGCCCGGCGCACTGGCACGTGCCGGTGGCCGGAACACCGAGGAAGGACAACCCAACGCGGTGGCTCCGAAGGGGAGTTGACGCATCGGTCCGCCATGGGCCACCCGGGCCGGCCGCGGCAGGCCGCCCGGGACACAGCACGGCAGAGCGCCGGGGCTTCGCGCCCCGGCGCTCTGCCGTGTGCGGTGCCGAGAGGCAGGTGCGGATCACGAAAATCAACGCGGTGTCGAAAAAACTCGACGTGGTGTAGATTCGAAGACGTGGCGGGAACTCCGCCATGGCGGTACGCCGCCACGGACGAAGGAAGTGAGTGCGGCGTGAAAACCTTTCTGATCACCGGGGTGAGCAGCGGACTCGGCCGGGCGTTCGCCCAGGGGGCCCTGGACGCGGGACACACCGTCGTGGGCACGGTCCGCAAGGAAGCCGACCTGACCGCGTTCGAGCAGCTGGCGCCGGGCAGGGCGCACGGCCGTCTTCTCGACGTCACCGACGACGAGGCCGTCTTCCGTGTGATCGACGACGCCGAGGCGACCGTCGGTCCGCTGGACGTGGTGATAGCCAACGCCGGGTACGGCCTGGAGGGTGTCTTCGAGGAAACCCCCCTGTCCGAGGTCCGCGCCCAGTTCGCGACCAACGTGTTCGGTGCCGCCGCCACCTTGCAGGCGGCCCTGCCCCACATGCGCGCGCGTCGCTCGGGACACCTGATGGCGGTGACCTCCATGGCCGGTCTCATGACCGTGCCGGGCATGTCCGCCTACTGCGCGAGCAAGTTCGCCCTGGAGGGCCTGCTCGACAGCCTGCGCAAGGAGGTGTCGGGCTTCGGCATCCATGTCACGGCCATCGAGCCCGGTTCGTTCCGCACCGAGTGGGCCGGCCGGTCGATGACCCGGGCCGAGCGGTCGATCGCCGACTACGACGAGCTGTTCGAGCCGCTCCGTGCGGCACGCATCAAGGCCAGCGGGAACCAGCTGGGCAATCCGCAGAAGGCCGCCGAGGCCGTCCTGCACATCCTGGACGTGCCCGAGCCGCCCGGCCACCTGGTGCTCGGCTCGGACGCCCTGCGCCTCATCGGGCAGGCACGCCAGGCCGTGGACGACGACATCCGTACCTGGGAGGCGCTGTCGCGCACCACGGACTTCCCCGACGGTGCGCAGATCACGAGCAACTGACCCCCGGACGCGTGCCCGGCCGGCTCACACCGGCCGGGCCGGTCGGCGGGGCGGCCCCGGCGGCGCGGCGACCCGTGGCAGGGCCGTTGCGCGGCCGAAGTAGAGTGCTGCGGAGTTCGAACAGCAGGGGAGAAGACCGTGGGAAGGCGCAGTGATGCCCTCCGCAAGGGAGACCTGCGTGAGCAGGCTCTTCTGGATGCCGCCGAGGCGCTGCTCGCACACACCAGCCTCGAGAACCTGACGGTGGAGGCGATCGCGCAGAAGGCCGGGATCTCCCGGGCATCCCTGTACTTCTACTTCGGCAACAAACACGAGGTGCTGGCGGCCCTCGTCGAGCGGACCATGCGCACGATCCGGACGTACGCCGACGTCACGGAGCAGCAGGGGAGCGTCCCGCCCGTGGAAGCCATGGAGAGGGCCGTCCGCGCGACCGAGCAGGTGTGGCGGGAGCACAGCACCGTCATGCGTGCGGCCGTCGATTACGCGGCGCTTCACCCGGTCATCGGCAACGCCTGGAGCGAGACCGTCGAACGGTTCGCCCGGACCATGACGCACGTCCTGAGGCGGGCGGGCCTGCCCGACGGCGACGACCCCGGCAGCGCTCAGGCCCTGGCGGACGCCCTGTGCTGGATGACGGAGCGCACCTTCTACCGCGCCGCCGGTGCTCCGGACGAGGACCTGGGCCGGGCGAGCGCGACCATCATCGAGGTCTGGCGCAAGGTGATGACGGCCTGACGGGGCAGGTCCACGGGTGCACCCGGCCGTCGCGCCTCCGCGGGGTGCGGTGGCCCATGGCCGTGCGCTCGCCCTGCGCCCCTGTCCGTCTGTCACCCGCCATGCCGACCGGATCGATGAGGACCCTCATGCCTGCCGGGCATTGCGGTCGAGACGGCGCGCGAGCGCGAGCACGAGAGCGCGCAGCTCATCGGGTTGCTCGACGACGAAGGGCCGATCGAGGGCGGCGATGAGGGGAGGCAACCAGTCCAGTCGGTCGGTGCGGATCTCGACCCGCAGCCACCGTTCGGTGAGCGCGCCCGCATCCGCAGTGGCCCCGTGTTCCTCGGTGATGGGCGCGTCGGGCGGCAGCCATGCGCGGATCTGCTGCACCGTGCCGTGGACCCGCAGCTTCACCGTGTAGCGGAACTCGTCCTTGGCGAAATGCGACAGCAGACGCGCTGCCGGATCCTGGCCCTCGGGTGCCTCGAACGAACCGGGCAACGTACGCGCGTCCGCGATGCGGTCGAGACGGAAGATGCGGTCCTGGCCGATCCCGGCGTCCTGGCCGGTGACGTACCAGCGGCCGGCATGTCCGACGATGCCGTACGGGTGCAGCACGCGTTCGCTGTGCCGTCCCGTCCGGTCGGTGTAGCGGATCGACACCGGCCGACAGTGCCGTGCGGCGTCGGCGAGGGTGAGGAACAGCTCCGGGTCGGGGGTGGTGAGCGCACCGGGCCGGTGGGTGTAGGTCACCGATCGCAGCAAGGTGTCGAACCTGTCCGCGAGGTGCCGGGGCAGCACCCGGCGGATCTTCGCCGCCGCCGTCTCACCGGCGGTGCGCTGCTCGGGTGTCAGACCTGCCGTGCGGCCGGTGGCCAGCCCGATCAGGACGGCCAGTGCCTCGTCGTCGTTGAACATCAGGGTGGGCAGACGGTACCCGGGTGCCAGCCGGTAGCCGCCGTAGCGGCCGCGCACCGACTCCACGGGCACGCCGAGGTCGATCAGATGCGTCACATAGCGCCGCACGGTGCGCCCCTCGACCCCGAGCCGGTCGGCGAGTTCGGCGACGCTGCGAGTGCCGCCCGACTGCAACAGTTCCAGAAGGGCCAGGACACGGCCGGTCGGTCGGGACATGACGACACCGTAAACCACATACCGGACCGATTCTGTCCTCTATTTCGCCTACCGTGCCGCGTGCAGCCCGCACCACAGGCAGGAGAGCCCCATGGATTTCGTGTCGACCCGGATCATCACCGCCGACGTCGCCCGCCTCGTCGCGTTCTACGAGCGGGTCACGGGGGTGGAGGCGACCTGGGCCACCGAGGATTTCGCCGAACTCGTCACCGCGCACGGAACCCTCGCCGTCGCGTCCGAGCGCACCGTCCCGCTGTTCGCCGAGGGGTCCGCCCGTGCGGCGGCCAACCACAGTGCCGTGATCGAGTTCCTCGTCGACGACGTGGACCGCGTGCACAAGGAACTGGCCGACGTCGTCGGCGAGTTCGTCAACGGTCCCGCCACCATGCCGTGGGGCAACCGGGCCCTGCTCTTCCGTGACCCCGACGGCAACCTGGTCGACTTCTTCACCTCCCACACCCCGGCCGCCGTCGCGAGGTTCGCCGGGCGATGAAGCAGCCCGTCGGTCGCGGCGGCGGACACCCGCCCGGCTCGCCCCGCCGCGCCGCGGACATCCGGGGGTCCGACATCCCGTGCGGACGTCGCCGCAGGTGCACGGCGCGTCTGCCCCACACCCCGGAACACCACGGCACCGGACGTTTCCCCGAACCGGCCGGCCCGTGGCGGGAACGGCCCTCGTCGGACCACCTCGATGCAACACCCCCGAACCATCACCACGAAAGACCACCAGGGAAGGAATCCATGATGGAAACTGTGCTCAGCGTGGGACTCGACCCCCGTGTCGTCGGTGACCCCGCGGCGCCGAGCGAGGCGTTTCCCGAGGTCGACGCGGCGCAGGTCCGAGCAGGTCTCGCGCAGGCGGAGAAGGAACTCGAGAGCATGGGACTCGGCTTCGAGATCTGCCTCCTCGACCGGAGCGAAGCAGCCGCGGACGCCTTTCGCGCCGCGGTGACCCGGAAGCACTACGCGGTGATCGTGATCGGCGCCGGCGTGCGCATGGAGCCGTCTCTCACTCCGCTGTTCGAGAAGCTCGTCAACATCGCCCGGACCCACTCACCGAGGTCCGTGCTGTGTTTCAACACCGGACCGGACACGACCGTCGAGGCGGTGCGGCGGTGGTGGCCTCCGGCCGCAGAGAACTGACCGCCGGCCGGACCGGCTGGGGTAGAACGTTCTGTCTTGACTCTTCCGGGTGCTCTTGCGATGCTGACGAGCAGTCTGTTCCCTCTTTCGGACATGCCGTCGACGGACGCGCCCGGGTGCGCAGGAGACCGTCGGCCGGTCCGGCGAACGCGGAGGAGTCGAGCGCGTGAACCCAGAGACATCTCAGGAACGGGGCACCCCCGTGGGACGTCGCGTGTTTCTCGGCACACTCGCACTCGGTGCGGTGGGTGTCGCGGCCGGCCCCCACCTGCAGCGGGGTGTGGAGGCGTTCCTGGGGGGTGCCGCCGAGCTGGACCCGTCCGGTCTGACCGGGCTGCTGCCGAACGGAGGAGGTTTCCGCTACTACACGGTGACCTCCTCCGTGCCGCACAAGGACGAGCACACCTACCGTCTCACCGTCGACGGGCTGGTCGACCGCCCGGGGAGCTACACCCTGGCCGACCTCAGGGCGATGCCCCAGACACGTCTCGTCCGGGACGTCCAGTGCGTGACCGGCTGGCGGGTCCCCGGCACTCCGTTCGAAGGGGTCAGCCTGTCCCACCTGCTGGACGCCGCAGGAGTGCACCCGTCGGCCGGCGCGGTGCACTTCACCTGCTTCGACGGGGCGTACACCGAGAGCCTCACCCTGGAGCAGGCGCGCCGCGCGGACGTCCTGGTCGCCCTGCGCATGCAGGACAAGGACATCGGCCACGCCCACGGCGGTCCCGTTCGCCTCTACGTGGCACCCATGTATTTCTACAAGTCCGCCAAGTGGCTGTCCGGGATCACGGTCACCGAGGAGGTCCGCCCCGGATATTGGGAGAAGCGCGGCTACGACGTCGACGCCTGGGTGGGCCGGTCGAACGGACGGGACGATGAGCCCACGGCCTGAGATCTCGCCCGACGGCGCACACCTGCACCGGTTCAGCCGGGCGGAGCGCTGGGCCCATCGCACGACGGCCGCCCTGATGGGTGTGTGTGTCCTGACCGCGGCCTTCCTCTACATCCCGGTGCTCTCCGAACTCGTCGGCCGTCGCACCCTGGTGGTCACCGTGCACGAATGGGCGGGCATCGCTCTCCCGGTCCCCGTGCTGGCCGCGCTGGGCTCGCGCGCCCTGCGCGCCGACCTCGGTCTGCTGAACCGCTTCGGTCCGCACGACCGCCGCTGGCTGGCCGCAGCTCTGCGCCGGGACAAGCGGCCCTCGTCACGTCCGGCACACAAGTTCAACGCCGGTCAGAAGCTGTACGCCTCCTGGAGCGCCGGTGCCGCACTCGTCCTGCTCGGCACCGGGCTGATGATGTGGCAGACACACCTCGTCCCGCTGCAGTGGCGCGTGGGCGCCACGTTCATCCACGACTGGCTGGCGCTCACCCTCGGTGTCGTCCTCGCCGGTCACATCGGAATGGCCATGGCGGACCCGGAGGCCCGGCACGGCATGCGCACCGGGTGGGTCGCCCGCAGCTGGGCGCGGCGCGAACACCCGCTGTGGGAGGCGGAGGCGCTGCGGGAGACGGGGAAGACGCCGTCGTGACGGATGACGGCTCGTCGGTCCTCGGGCGAGCCGTGCACGCAACGAAGACGGAGCCGTGCGAACGGCGAGACGGTCGGGCGCCGCCGCGCCGTCCGTACGTCGACCGCGCTTCGGCCGGGTCCGGGCGGCGTCGTGGCCGGGAGAGCCTCCCCGCGCGGGTGCGATGTCGACTCGCGTGTCCGCGTGTGTCACCGTACCGCGTGCGGGCAGGGGGCACCGGCCGCACGAGGTGCTGCCCGGCTACGCCTGCGCCGAGGAGGCGCCGCGCAGCTTCAGCATGTCCTCGACACCGTCGAGGAAGGTCTGGGTGATCAGACCGGGGTCGAAGAGGCAGCCGGCCGCCATGGCGCCGTCGCGGAGCATGGCGAAGTGCCGGGCGGCCGCGTCCGCGGGTGTGCAGCCCGCCTGCGCCAGCAGGTGTGTGACGGTGTCGAGGAACCACTGCCGGTGGGCGAGAACCGCCTGATGGACCGGGTGAGCGGGGTCGTGGTACTCCGCGGCGGCGTTGAGGAAGGCGCATCCACGAAAACCGGAGGACTTGATGGTGTCGGCGATGGCCGTGGCGATGGCCCGGACCTGGTCGGCAGGGGCCGGGTTGTCCGCCACCGCGGCGGCGACCTGCCCGCGGATCGCCTGGTCGGCCTGCTCCAGATAGGCGAGGACGAGCTGTTCCTTGCCGGCGAAGTGACGGTACAGCGTGGCACGCGTCACCTGCGCTTCGGCGATGATCCGGTCGATGCCGACGGAGTGGATCCCCTCCGTGTAGAAGATCCGCGCTGCGGTGTTGAGGAGGCGCGTGCGCGCCTTGGACGTGCTGGCGCCTTCGGTGGTGGTCCGGCTCATGGTGCGCCACCCTATCAAACGGTAGAACGATCGGTCTCATCTTTGGGGGCGCCTCGTTCCGCGCACGGTGCGGCGCGACGGGGTGCGTGGTGTCGAACCCGACCCGTCGAATGCCCGCGATCCGTACCGCTTCGCCGCCCTCCGGGGTCGTCTGCCGATCGGGGTGGTCGGTAGGTAGAACGTTCGGTCTTGACAGCCGGATCCCGGTCGGTCCATGCTGCTGAGACAGAACGTTCGTTCTTCCTCTCGAGTGGCGTCGGAGGCACCTGACTCCTGGCCATTCCCTGGGGACGAACGACGCACAGCACCGCCCGTCAGGCGCCCCACCTGCGAGACACACCAGGTCCCGCAGCGCAGCCCCTCGCACACCGTCGCGGGGCGGGCCCGCCCGGCCGGCCGGCGTCACCCGCGGACATGGCGATCGCGGGACGTTCGACGCCTCCTTCTTCATCGGCCTTCGAGAGGATCACCGTGACCACCACGATCGCTGCCCCGTCCGGCATCGCCGGGACCGCCTCCGCACTGCGGCGGCTGTACTTCGTCCGTTTCGCGTTCGCCATCGTCTGGGCTCTCGTGATGTTCACGATGGCCTCGAAGATCACCCCCATCGGGGCCGTCCTGCTGGTGCTGTACCCGCTGTTCGACGTCGGTGCGGTCCTCTACGACGCGAAGGTCTCGCGCAGCACGGGCTCGCCCGCCCTGCTGTACGTCAATGTCGCGGTCAGCCTCGCCACCGCCGTCGGGGTCGCCGCCGCCTGCACATCGGGCATTCCCGCGGTGCTGCGTGTGTGGGGAACCTGGGCGGTCGTGGCCGGCCTGGCCCAGCTGATCGTGGCCGTCCCCCGCCGCAGCATGGGCGGCCAGTGGCCGATGATCCTCAGCGGCGGCATCTCGGTTCTTGCCGGAGGGTCCTTCATCGTCTCGGCCGGTGCCGATCAGCCCTCGCTCACCGGCGCCATCGGGTACGCCGTGCCGGGTGCCGTCTTCTTCCTCCTCTCGGCCCTGCGCCTGGGCCGCACCGCGAAGGGCGCCTGACCGGAGCGACCGGCCGCCCATGACCGGTCGTGACCGGTGCCGGGCCGACCGGGGAACGTCGCCGACCGGGTGGTGCGGCACGGTCCGACCGACGATCCGCGGTGGCCTGGACCGCCCTGCGGGCCCTGCCCTCGACCGCCCCTCCGCCTGACCGCCGAGCCCGGCGGGCAGGCGGAGGCGAGCCGCCTGTCCCGCCGTATTTCCTGGCGGAGCGTGTCGGGGCGTGGCGCAGGCCGCGCGGTCCGGTGCGGTCGCGACCCCGCTGCACAGCCCCCGCCCAATCGCGCACGCCGCAGTGTTCCGGGCCGTCCGGCGGTGCTCACCTCGCGGGAGCGGGCGGAAGCCGCCACGCTGGAAAGGAGGGGGGCCGTCGGCGCAAGCGTGAGGAGAGTCGGCATGGCCAAGAAGCGCGACGAGGGCGGGAAACCGAAGAAGGGTGATCACGTCACCTGGAGCAGTCACGGCAGTCAGGCCGAGGGCGAGGTGGAGGAGAAGATCACCGAGCGGACCGAGGCCGCGGGCCGGACGGTGGACGCCTCGCCGCAGGACCCGCAGTACCAGGTGCGCAGCGAGAAGTCCGGCCGGTCGGCGGTGCACAAGCCGTCCGCTCTGAAGAAGAAGTGAGCAGCCGTGGACGACGGTGAGCGCACAGAGGTCAGCCGGGCGTTCCACGAGCTGGTGAACATGAAACCGGCCGCGCTGGAGAAGTGGCTCGAGACCGACGAGTCACGCAGCGCCGGACAGCACAAGGACGGCGGGGAGTCGACCGGGCACGCCTCCGGCCGACGGATCGTGGAGATCCTGCGGACGAAGAAGAGCGACCTGTCGGACGACGACTACCAGCACATGCGCAAGGTCGTGGGGTACATCCGCCGCCATCTGGCCCAGCAACCGTCCGGTGACGTACGGGACACCCGGTGGCGGTACTCGCTGATGAACTGGGGGCACGACCCGCTGGAGTGACGGCCCGCCCGCCCGAGCGGGTCAGGGCAGGATCGAGTCCACGTATCCGCCGTCGACCCGCAGGGCCCCTCCCGTGGTCGCGGAGGCCTGGTCCGAACTGAGGTAGACGACCATGTGGGCGATCTCCTCCGGCTCGATGAGCCGTTGCAGCAGCGACTGCGGCCGGTGCCGGCGCATGAACGCGCGCTGGGCCTCCTCCCAGGGCAGCTCCCGGTCGACGAGCTGGTACACGAAGTCCTCCACGCCGGCGGTGTGCGTGGGGCCGGCGATGACGCAGTTCACCGTCACCCCGGTGCCGGACGCCTGCTTGGCGAAGCCACGGCCCACGGCGAGCAGCGCCGTCTTCGACATGCCGTAATGGATCATCTCCGCGGGGATCACCACGGCCGAGTCGCTGGCGATGTACTGCACGCGACCCCAGCCGCGCTGCATCATGCCCGGCAGATACAGCCGGGTCAGGCGCACGGCGGCGAGCACGTTCACCTCGAAGTAGCGCCGCCACTCCTCGTCGGTGATCTCCAGCGGGTCGGCGGCGCCGAAGATGCCGAGGTTGTTGACGAGGACGTCCACCTCGGGCAGCGCCTCGGCCAGCCGGGCCGTGCCGTCCTCGTCGGTCACGTCCGCGGCGACCGGGACCACGTCGGCCCCCGGCACCTCCTCCGCCAGCCGTGCCGCCGCATCGGCCACCCGCCGCTCGGTGCGGCCGTTGAGCGCCACACGGGCCCCGGCCCGGGCCAGTCCGGCGGCGATGGCCGCGCCGATGCCCTGGGTGGAGCCGGTGACCAGAGCGGTCCGTCCTGCCAGTTCGATGCGCATCCCACGGCTCCCTTCCGGGTGTCCTCGCCCCTCGCCCCGTGCCGGACCCGTCCAGGGGGCCCGCGGCGGACGTGATGCCGCGGCGCCCGAGTACCACGCCCCGGCACGGCTCATCTCTTCAGCCGGCGGGCCAGCCCGCGCAGGACGGGACTGCGGCCGCGGAGCGGCACCGTGTACACCGGGTGGCCCTGCAGCCCCCACCGGCCCAGCAGGGCGTTCGCGGCGAGCAGCCCCGTCGTGGCGGCACGTTCCATCAGCGCCACGGGCAGGTGGCAGCGGACCAGGTCGCCGGCGACCATCAGACGCGGATGCGGGGTGCGCACGGTCGGCCGGTCGCGGTAGCCGCCCACGGGGAACAGCGGACAGTCCGCGTGCCACTCGTGACGTGCGTCGACGACTCCCGCGGTGCGGGTCTCGGGATAGACGCGGTGCAACTGGTCGATCAGATGCCGCTGCGCGGCGCTGCGCGAGATGCCGTCCGGCAGTGCGTAGGCGTGCAGTTCCACGACGGACCCGCCGGTGCGCGCGGCCCACCGCCGGGCCTCGTCCTCCCAGCGGTCCAGGACGCTGACGTTGTCCAGGGCGCCGAAACCGCCGGTCGCGAGGAACCCCGGCCGGTCCGGGGCGACCGGCCGGTCCAGCCACAGCCGGCTGACCAGGAACGGCGGGGCGGTGCGCAGCCGGGCGATCCGCTCCCGCCAGGCCGCGTCGCCGAGCTCGCCGGAGCGGGCGACGAGACCGCGCAGCGCGGCGGTGTCCAGTGCGAGGACGACGCCGTCGTGCACCGTCGCCTCCCGGGCGGTGGCGACCCTCAGGCGGCCGTCGGGCGCCGGCGCGACGTGCTCGACCGGGGTGCCGGTGCGGACGCGGACCCCGTGCCGCCGCAGGCGCTCGGTGAGCGGATCCCACAGGGCGGCCGGGTAGGGCGCGCGGGGCACGTCGAACAGCAGACCCTCGGACGAGCCGAGGAAATAGATGTGGAACATCAGCGCCAGCTCCGCCGCCGACAGCTGCCGCGGGTCGGCGAAGAAGCTGCGCGAGAACACCTCGAAGGCGAGATGGCGCGCCGCGTGCGGGAACCGCACGGCATCCAGGTAGTCGTGGGCGCTGAGACGGTCCAGCCGGTCGTAGACGTCGGGCACCCGGACGTCGCACAGGGGCAGCGCCGACTTCACATCGAGGCGGAACAGGTCCCGCACCCCGAAGGTGGGACTGAGCAGGGCGAAGGCCAGCGCGTTGAAGGGCGGGGTCCGGGGCAGGTGCCGGAAACTGTCGCGGACTCCTCCCGCGTGCAGCAGCGGATAGTCCGGCAGGCCGGTCAGCCGCCCGAGCGCCGGGTCGGTACGGCGCAGCAGCGCACGCAGGTTGTAGTACTGGCGGAAGAAGGCGTGGAAGCCACGGCTCATGGTCACCTCGGTGCCGTCCTTCAGCCGGGTGCTCCAGCCTCCGGCGCGTCCGCCGACGTAGGGCTGACGCTCGTACAGGGTGACGGCCACACCGCGTTCGGCCAGTGCGGTGGCGGCGGCCAGGCCGGCGATCCCCGCGCCGACGACGGCCACGGCAGGCCGGAACCCGTCGGCGCGGCGGCGTCCCGGAGCGGCGGGCAGGACACCGGCCCGCCGGTCCCTGCCCCCGTGCGGAACGCACACGGCACGGGCCGTGCTGCCCTCGGTCATGATCTGCTCTCCTTGCGCTGGGCGAGAAACGTGTGCGTGATCCCCGTCTGCCAGCCCGGCAGCGGCAGGGCCCGTACCCGGTCGAAGCCGGCCGCGCGGAGCCGGCCGGCGAAACGGCCGGCGGTGTCGAACTCCACGACGGAGCGCCACAGGTGACGGACGAGAGCACCGTCGGCGAGAAGGACGGCGGCCAGGGGCTGGACGATGCCGCGGCACACCAGCGTCCACACCGCTCGATCGGTGCGGCGGCCGCTGAGCGTGTACTCGTGCACCGCGAGCCGCCCGCCGGGCCTCAACAGATCGTGCACGGCGGCCAGGACCGCGTCCGGGTCGCGGATGTTGCGCAGCAGATACGCCGCGAACACCGCGTCGAACGGCCCGCGCACCCCCGCGTCGGACAGGTGCTCGACCGGCGCGTGCACGAACGTCACGTCGTGCGCCCACGGCTTGGCGGCGGCCCGGCGCAGCATCCCGGCGGAGGCGTCCACGGCCGTGATGTGCGCGGCGGGCAGCACCGAGCGCAGGGCGGCGGTCGAGGCGCCGGTGCCGCAGCCCAGGTCCAGCAGGCGCAGTCCCGCACCGCCCGCGGGCAGACCGAGACGGCGCACCGAGCGGCGCAGGTGCGCGTGATAGCCGGGATTGAGCGCCACCAGCGTGTCGTAGTGGCGGGAGGCACGGTCGAAGGCGGCGGCGAGCGACTCGTCGCGCAGCAGGGTCACACGGACTCCACAGGTGTGTCGCGTCCAGTACGGCGCAGCGGCGGCCGGGTGTCACACGGGAAGGCTCTCCTCGAAGGGGCGGCGGGGCAGGACCGGCAGTTCGAGGGCGGAGCGCAGCATCGGCGTGACCGGGGTGTGCAGGCCGATGGACAGGTCCTCGTACAGACGGGTGTCGCCGTCGAGGAACCGCAGCAGCCGTACCGGGGGGACACGCGCGAAGAGCCGGCTGAACAGGGCGGGGCCGTCGACCCGGCCGGTGGACAGGGCCCGCAGCAGCACGGCGTCCATGGCGCGGGACCGCCGGGAGTGGACCTCGGGCGGCACCGGCCGCCGCCCGCGCCGCAGGGCGGCGGCGACGGCACGTGTCTGCCGCTGCAGGCCGGCGAAGGTGTAGCCGGTCGCCGGGCGGGTGGCACCGCCGGCGGCGCCGATGCGGAACACCGACGCCCCGGTCTGCCGCGCGGGCACGGCGTCCGTCATCGGGATGACACCCGCCTCGGTGCCGAGGATCCGCCGCTCGCCCAGGTGCAGCACGTCGTCGCAGTAGTGACGCAGCGCCTGCTCGTAGCCGCTCGAGGTCAGCGGCCGCGGCGAGAACTCGGTGTACTCCACCAGCGCCTCGTGCGCACTCGTCGGCAGGACGTAGCCGAACGACAGGCCCTCGGCGGGCTGCGGAGTGCGGAAGTCCATCAGCTCCGCGACCTGGGGATCGAACACCGGCCGGGACGTCCGCACGAACCAGCCGCAGAAGTGCTGCAGCAGCGTCGTCCGCGCGGCCGGCAGGCTGCCCAGCGGCCGGGAGTCGAACACCCAGCGGGAGCGCAGCACACCGCGGGCGCCGCCGGCGTCGTGGAACCGGACGACGGCACCGCCGACGACGTCCTCCACCGCGTCCACGGTGGCCTGCAGACGGCGCACGTTCGGGCTGCCCGCGAGCGTCCGGCCGACCAGGGCCTCGAAGTCGTCGGAGCGGATCATCTTGTACCGCAGCGGAGCAAGCACGGCGACAACCGGATCGCCCGCGGGCGGACGCACCCGCAGCCGCTGCCAGCACGCGGTGACCGCCGCGTCGAACCGGCCCCGCCCCTTCTCCCAGAAACACCAGGTCCGCCGCGGCGGGCGCAGCGGCCCCGGCGGCGGGTCCACCAGGACCACCGACGGGGTCCGCAGTCCCGGCGCGGGCCCGGCCAGGCGGTGCGCCAGCGACAGCCCGGCGGCTCCCGCCCCGATCACGGCGACCTCCGACTCCAGCAGCATCCGTGTTCTCCCGGCCGTCCTGCGGTGCGTGGCGTACGCGCTTCCTGCGGTGCGCGCACACGTCTCGTGCGGTGCGTTCCGTACGCGGTATTCCCGTCGGCGGGCCGCCCGGGGCATGCCTCACCCGTCTGCCGCAGCAGGTGGGCAGCCGGCCGCCGCCGCGGGGAAGGGACAGTGCGAACCAGCGCTCCCGGCGCCCCCGGCCGGTGCAGCGCCGTGTCCGTCGTCTGCCGTCCGGCGAGCGCAGCGGCGGAGCGAAGGGCGAACGCGACGGAAGGAAGTGGGATGCGCCCCACATCGGCTCAGGATCACCGCGGCGGAGCCCCGCCGCCCGTCCCCGGCCGGCCCTCCGGCACGGTATCGCCCACCCGGCCGCACCCGGACGCGGCGGACGACCCCACCGCCCCGGACCCGGAGGGACCGGTGTCGGCCGACGACCCGAGCCTGGTCGACGCCGATGTCCCCGCCGCCGTCGGACGCGTCCTCGACACCGTGCTCCACCGGCGTGTCGCCCGCGCCCGCGCCGTCGACGACCTGTTCGGCGGCGATGTCGCCCAGCGTGTCGCGGACTTCACCCGGACCGGCGGCAAACGGACCCGGTCGCAGCTGCTGTGGTGGGCGGTGCGCGCCTGCGGCGGCAGCGACCCGGACACGGCCGAGGCGGCCCTGCGGATCGGCGCGGCACTGGAGCTGCTGCAGACCTGCGCCCTGGTCCACGACGACGTCATGGACCGATCGCTCCTGCGGCGCGGACGGCCTGCCCTCCACGCCGACCTGGGCGCCCGGTACGCCGCGACCGCGCCCGCCGCAGACGTCGACCGGTTCGGCGAAGGCGCCGGCATCCTCGCCGGTGACCTCGCACTCGCCTGGGCGGACGACCTGGTCGCCGACACACCGCTCCCACCGCCGGCCGCACATCGGGTGCGCAGCCTGTGGAGCGACCTGCGCACGGAGATGGTGGCCGGGCAGTACCTCGACCTGCACGGCCGGCTGACGGCCGCGTACACACCGCAGCGCGCGCTGCGCACCGCGTGCCTGAAAAGCGCCCTGTACTCCGTCGCACGACCCCTCGCCCTGGGCGCCGTCCTGGCCGGAGCGCAGGAGAGCACCCTGCGCGCACTGAGCGCCGCCGGCCGCGACGTCGGCCTCGCCTTCCAGCTCCGCGACGACCTCGACGACCTCTACGGCGACCCCGAGCGCACCGGCAAGGACAGCGGCGCCGACTTCCGCCAGGGCGCACCCACCTATCTGCTGGCCCTGGCACGGTCCAGAGCACGGGCCGCCGGCGACCGCACGGCCCTGTCCGTCCTGGCCCGGGCCGCCGACGGCACCGCTACGGACCGTCCGGGGCTCGGCGAGGTACGGCAGGCCGTGACCGGCACCGGCGCGCCCGGTGTCGTCGAGGCCACCATCCGCCGCCTGGTGACCCGGGCACTGCGCTGCCTGGACGACGCACCCCTCGAGGCACACGCCGGCGCACGGCTGCGCTCGCTGCTGTGCGCGGTGGCCGACACCGGCGGCACACGCCCCGACCCCTGCCCGCCCCCGGACCCGGAGGAGCCGCAGCGATGACCCGTACGCTGCCCGGTCGCACCGATCATGTCGTGGTCGTCGGAGCCGGACTGGCCGGACTGTCGGCCGCCCTGCACCTGCTGGGCGCCGGACGCCGGGTCACCGTGGTGGAACGCGACCTCCACCCCGGCGGCCGGGCCGGGCGGCTCCGGCTCGGCGGCTACCGGATCGACACCGGCCCCACCGTGCTGACCATGCCCGACCTCGCCGACGAGGCCTTCGCCGCCGTCGGCGACAGCCTGTACCGGCGCGTGGAGCTGATCCGGCTCCAGCCCGCCTACCGCGCCCTGTTCGCCGACGGCAGCAGCCTCGACGTGCACAGCGACGCCGACCTGATGGCCGCGGAGGTGGAACGGTTCGCCGGAGCCCGCGAGGCGGACGGCTACCGACGGCTGCGCACCTGGCTCGAACAGCTCTACAGGGCGCAGATGCCCCGGTTCATCGACGCCAACTTCGACTCCCCCCTCGACCTGCTCACCCGTGACCTCGCCCGCCTCGCGGCGCTCGGCGGCTTCGGCCGACTGCACGCCCGCATCGGCCGCTTCCTCACCGACGACAGGCTGCGCCGCGTCTTCTCCTTCCAGGCCCTGTACGCCGGCGTACCACCCCAGCGGGCCCTGGCCGCCTACGCCGTCATCGCCTACATGGACACCGTCGCCGGGGTGTACTTCCCCCGCGGCGGCATGCACGCCCTGCCGCGGGCGATGGCCGACGCCGCCGCCGAGGCGGGCGCCGAGCTGCGGTTCGGGCAGCCGGTGACCCGCCTGGAGCGCACAGGCTCCCGTATCACCGCGGTCGTCACCGCCCAGGACCGCATCCCCTGCGACGCCGTCGTCCTCACCCCGGACCTGCCCGCCGCCTACCGCCTCCTCGGCCACCGGCCCCGCAGACGGCCGCGGCTGCGGCACGCGCCGTCCGCCGTCGTCCTGCACGCGGGCACGCACCGCACCTGGCCGCAGCTCGCCCACCACACCCTGTCGTTCGGCGCGGCATGGCGAACCACCTTCGACGAACTCACCCGCACCGGGCGGCTGATGAGCGACCCGTCCCTGCTCGTCACCCGCCCCACCGCCACCGACCCCGCACTCGCCCCGCCCGGCCGTCACCTGCACTGCATCCTCGCACCCTGCCCCAACACCGACATCGGCCCCACGGCCGCCGCCTGGAGCGACCTCGGCCCCCGCTACCGCGACACCCTGCTGCGGGAGCTGGAACGCCGGGGTCTCGACGGACTCGCGGCCGCCGTCGAGGAGGACTGCCTGGTCACACCGGCCTTCTGGCACATGCAGGGCCACGCCGCGGGCACCCCGTTCTCCGCGGCTCACACCCTCACCCAGACCGGCCCGTTCCGCCCCCGCAACCTGGTGCGCGGCACCGAGAACGCCGTCCTCGCCGGCTGCGGCACCACACCGGGCGTGGGCGTGCCGATGGTGCTGCTGTCCGGGAAACTCGCCGCCCGACGCATCACCGGCCCGCACCGCCGGGCCTCCACCACGGTGCACACACCCGCGCTCACCACGGCGGAGGGCACCCGATGACCGACCGGGAACTGGACGCGGCCGGCATCACCGACCCGGCGCTGCGCACCGCCTACCGGGTGTGCCGCACGCTCAACGCACGCCACGGGAAGACCTACTTCCTCGCCACCCGGCTGCTGCCCGTCGCACGCAGACCCGCCGTGCACGCCCTGTACGGCTTCGCCCGCTGGGCCGACGACATCGTCGACGCGCTCGATCCCGCCCTCGGCACCGACCGGCGGCTGCAGGCGGTCACGGACCTGTCCGCGATGCTGGAGACCGCCCTGCGCACCGGTCGCGCCCGGGAGCCGGTGGTGGCCGCCGTCGCCGACACCGCCCGCCGCTACCGCATCCCCCACGCCCACTTCCGCGACTTCATGACCGCGATGCGCAGCGACCTCACGGTCACGGACTACCCCACCTACGCCGACCTGCGCGCCTACATGCACGGCTCCGCCGCCGTGATCGGACTGCAGATGCTGCCCGTGCTCGGCACGGTCGTACCGCAGCACGAGGCCGCCCCGTACGCCGCCGCGCTCGGCGTCGCCTTCCAGCTCAGCAACTTCCTGCGCGACGTCGGCGAGGACCTCGACCGCGGCCGCGTCTACCTGCCCGCCGACCTGCTCGCCGCCCACGGAGTGGACCGGGCACTGCTGCGCTGGAGCCGCGACACCGGACGCCACGACCCGCGGATCACCGGCGCACTCGAGGAGTTCGAGGCCCTCACCCGCGACGTGTACCGGCAGGCGGCACCGGGCATCGCCCTGCTCCACCCGCTGTCCAGGCCCTGCATCCGCACCGCGTTCGTCCTCTACGGCCGCATCCTGGACGCCGTCGCCCGGGACGGCTACGCCGTGCTGCACCGCCGCGCCGTGGTTCCGCGCCGGCACCGGGCGCTGCTCGCCGCCGACGGGCTGACGCGGGTGACCGTCGCCCGGTTGCGCGCCCGCAGGGCCGGACATCCCGTGCTGCCGCTCCCGCCGGCCGGGGCCGTCACCGTGCCACCGGGCCGGCCCGTCGCCGAGGAGACCGTATGAGCCCGCGTCCCCTGCCCTTCACCCTGCGCCGCGACCCCGTGCCGTGGGCCCGTCAACGGCCCACCTGGCGCGACGCCCAACCCGCGGTCGTCGCACAGGCCCTGAAACGGGCCCAGACGCGCCCCACCGGCAACTGGTACGTCGTCGGTGCCTCCCGCGACCTGCGCGCGGACCGGCCCCTGGCCCGCACCGTCGCCGGCGAGGAGGTCGTCGTCTGGCGCGGACCGGACGGCCGGGCCGTGGGCGGCCCCGGCATCTGCCCCCACCTGGGCGCACCACTGCGCGACAGCCCGGTCCACTGCGGCACCCTCGTGTGCCACTGGCACGGACTGGCCCTCGACGGCACACCCCGGGCGGGCTGGCAGCCGCTTCCGGTGCACGACGACGGCGTTCTGGTGTGGGTCCGGCTCGATGCGGCAGGCGGCGAACCACCCCTGGAGACACCCGTCGTGCCCCGTCGGCCCGACCCGGAGCGGTCCTTGACGGCCGTGTTCGCCGGCACGGGCCGATGCGAGCCGCAGGACGTGGTGGCCAACCGTCTCGACCCCTGGCACGGCGCCTGGTACCACCCGTACGCGTTCGTGGACCTCACGGTGGTCGACGTCCCCGGGAACGGCGTCGGCGCGGACGACGAGGACGGGGACGACGGGGACGGGGACGCCGTCACCGTCGACGTCTCCTTCCGGCTGACGGGGCGCCTGGTCGTGCCCGTCCGGGCGGTGTTCACCGCTCCGGGACCGCGCACCGTCGTCATGCGCATCACGCGCGGCGAGGGAGAAGGGTCCGTGGTCGAGACGCACGCCACCCCCCTCGGCGAGGACGAGCGGGGTACGCCCCGGACGGCGGTCGTCGAAGCGGTGCTGGCGACTTCGGCCCGGCGCGGCTTCGCCGCCGCCCGGCGGGCCGCCCCGCTGCTGCGCCCCTTGATGCGGGCCACCGCCGGGCGACTGTGGCGCGACGACCTGGCCTACGCCGAACGCCGCTGGGAACTGCGGTCCAGGGGACGCTTCCCCGGCTGACCCCGGACGCCCCCGGCGCCGCGCTCCGCGGCGTGGGCCGCCCGCCATCGACTCCGCACGCGGGCACCCCGCCCGAGTGTGTGCCCAGGCCATCGTCGCGGGCACACACCTATGGAGCGTGACTCCTGCGGACCGGGGCCGTCGTCCAGGACCGTGGCTGTCGCCCCCTCGTCACAGGCACGGGTGTCCTGCTGTACTACCGGCCTGACCCACCGGATCAGCGGCCGTGCCACCGCGCGTCCCCACGGAGAGGCGACACCCATGCACCTGCAGGCGACCGAGGCCCACAACGTCTGGGACAACACGATCCCCCCGGCGCTCACCGTCGCGCCCGGTGCCACCGTCACCGTCGCGACCCAGGAGTCGAGCGGCGGACAGCTCGGCCGCACGTCCACGGCGGCCGACACCGCCGAGCTGGACTTCGGTCGGCTCAACCCCGTCACCGGCCCGATCCGCGTCGACGGCGCCGAACCGGGCGACGCCCTGGTGATCGACGTCCTGGACACCCAGGTCGACGACTGGGGCTGGACCGCCTGCATCCCCGGATTCGGGCTGCTCGCCGAGGACTTCCCCGAGCCGCACCTGCGCATCGTCTCCATCGACGGGGCCCGCGCCGAGCTGCTGCCCGGCCTCGGTGTGCCGGTCCTGCCGATGGTCGGCACCATCGGGGTGGCCGTCCCCGAGCCCGGTGCGCACTCGGTCGTCCCGCCACGCCGCTGGGGCGGCAACATGGACATCCGGCAGGTCGGCCCCGGTGCCCGTCTCAGGCTGCCCGTGGGGGTGGAGGGCGCCCTGCTCAGCCTCGGTGACGTGCACGCGGCGATGGGCGACGGCGAGGTCTGCGGCACCGGCGTCGAGACCTCCGCCACGGTGCGGCTGCGCGTGGGCCTGGAGAAGGGCGCGGCACCGCGGACCCCGGTGCTGGAGACCGCCCCCGCAGCCCGCCGTACCGGCGCCGCACTGCTCACCACCGGCATAGGCCCGGACCTGATGACCGCCGCGAAGGACGCCACCCGCCGGCTGATCGACGAGGTCGTCCGCCGCACCGGCATCGACGCGGCCGACGCCTACCTGCTCGCCGGCATCGCGGGCGACCTGGTGATCTCCGAGATCGTCGACGCACCGAACTGGGTGGTCAGCATCCACCTGGACCGGTCGCTGCTGGCGGGTCTGTGATGCCGCACGGTGAGCGGGGGAGGGGCGCCGCACGGTGAGCGGGGGAGAGGAACGGCGGGCGTTCGCGAGCCCCTCGGCGGCCGGGCGGGGCGCACGCGGTCCTCGTGCGCCCCTCCGCGTGAACGCTGACCGCGCTGTCACGCCCGGTGTCCGAACTCCAGCACCAGGCGTCCGCGGGTGCCGCCGGCCTCCAGGACGCGGTGGGCCTCGGCCGCCTGCTCGGCCGGAAAAGTACGGGCGACGCGGAGCGTGACGGCACCCTCCTCCGCCTGACGGCGCAACTGGTCGAGCTTGGCCTGCTCCCGGGCGTACTCACGGACCCAGACGGGCACGAAGGTGATCCCGCGCTCCGCCTCACCCGCGTAGCCGCGCAGGGTGGCGATCGTGCCGCCGTCCCGGACCGCCGGGACCATCAGGTCGTTGAGCAGAGCGGAGTCGATCACCGCGTCGACCCCGTCGGGCACCGCCTCCCGGACGGCGGCCGGGAATCTCTCGCCCCGCGGAAGCACGACGTCGGCGCCCAGCTCGGCGACGAGCTTCTCGTCGGCCGGCGACGCGTCGGCCACGACCGTCAGGCCCTCGGCCTTCGCCAGCTGCACCGCGTACCCGCCGACCGCTCCGGCGGCCCCGGTCACCGCGAGCGTCTGCCCCGGCCGCAACCCCAGCAGGTCGAGGGCGAGGCGGGTGGTGAGACCGTTCATCGGCAGAGTCGCCGCCTCCACGTCCGAGGCCCCGGCGGGCACCCGGGCGACCGACTCGGCGGGGACCACGATCTGTTCCGAGTACGCGCCGTAGGAGCCGTAGGGCACCACGATCGCCATCACATGGTCGCCGACCTTCAGGTCCGTGGTGAGACCCTCGCCGATCTCCTCGAGCACCCCGGCGGCGTCCATCCCCGGCACGTACGGCGGGGGCGGCACGTCCGTACCCCGGTACCGCATGCCGGACCGCACGACCGTGTCGGTCGGGTTGACCGCGGCCGCGTGCACCCGGATGCGCATCTGTCCCGGCCCGGTCTCCGGCTCGGGCAGCTCCACGACCTGCAGCCCTCATCACACGCTCCTCACGGCCTCGACAGCGGCAGCCCCCGGCACCGGTCGGCTCCCGCGCACACGAGCAGAGCCTCCCGTGTGAGGCACGAGCCGAAACGAGTCCGGTACGGCACCGGTGGACAAGGAAGTGAATCGTGGAACAGCGTGGTGTGTTCCGCAGGGGTGCGCCCCCCGCGCCTCGATGACGCCCGCCGTGCGCCCCGGAGGCGGGGTGCGCTCCGGGGCGCACGGCAGGCGTCCGGTCGAGGCGGGGTGGCCGCCGGCGCCCGGCTCAGGCGTTGTAGCCGCCGTGGGCGTCCAGGACCGCGCCCGTGACGTACGACGCGGCCGGGCTCGCGAGGAACGCGATCGCCTCGGCGATCTCCTCGGGCTTGCCCAAGCGCTGCAGGGCCAGCGAGCCGAGCAGGACCTCGAGGGTCTCGGGGCCGGGCCCGTCCATGCCGCCGTCCATCAGCCCGGCCTCCACGACATTGGCCGTGATGTTCCGGGGCCCGAGGTCACGCGCGACGCCCAAGGTGTACCGCTCGATCCCCGCCTTGGTCGCCGCGTAGTCGGCGAGGCCCGGGACGCCGGTCCGGGAGCCCAGTCCGGAACTCACCGTGATGATGCGGCCCCCCTCACGCAGGACACGGGAGGCGGCCCGGGTGACGGCGATCACGCCGAGGTAGTTGGTGGCGTGCATCCGGTCCAGCGCGGCGGTGTCGGCGTCCGGGTCGTCCACGGTGCGGCCTTGCTCCACCGAGATCGCCGCGTTGTTGACGAGGATGTCCAGGCCGCCGAAGTGCGCCACCACGTCGTCGATCAGCCTCGGTGCGCCGCCGGTGTCGGCCTGGTCGCTCCGGAAGGCGACGGCCCGTGTCCCCTTCGCGATCACCTCGTCGACGACCGCCTGCGCCCGCTGTGCGGAGCTGAGATAGGTGAAGGCGACGTCGGCCCCCTGTTCGGCCAGCAGACGTACGGTCGCGGCCCCCAGCCCTCGCGAACCTCCGGTGACCAGCGCGACCTTGCCCTGCAGTGGCTTGCTCATCGTTCTCGCCTCGTTCGTCGTCGATCTGTCGAGTGGTGCAACCGAAGTGGTTACGACACTGACGCAACTGTAAGTGTTACGACGAAAGGATGCAACCATGGTTGTTACGACAGTGCGGACGTACCATGAGGCGTCGCAGCCGGGGAGGAGGGGCCTGATGAGCGCCAACAGCAGGTTGACCATTGCCGCCCACGCGCTGGCGTGGATCGGTCTGTATCAGCGCCAGGGGAACGAGGTCGCCACCTCCGAACAGATCGCGGGCAGCGTGAACACCAACCCGGTGGTCATCAGGCGGCTGCTCGGCGACCTGCGCAGGGCCGGGCTGGTGGAGTCCCGGCGTGGTGCGGGAGCGGGCTGGTCACTGGCGCGCGAGCTGGATGCGATGACCCTGCTCGATGTGTACGAGGCGGTGGAGCCCGGCCCGCTGTTCGCGATGCACCGCGCGCAGCCGGACCCGGAATGCGTGGTGGGATCCGGCATCCAGCCGGCGCTGCAGGGCATCTACGAGGGCATCGAGGAGACCCTGAGGCGGGAGCTGGCCCGTGTCACGCTCGAGAAGGTGCTCGACGACGTGCTGGCGGTACCGCGCTGACGGGTGCCGCGCGGCACGACTGGTGCCGGCTGGCTGGAGGGCGCCGTGCGCGGGGTGACCTTGCTGCAGCAGGTCCCGGATGGCCGGCGCAGCGGCGCGCCGCTCGCCCGCCGGTCGAGCCCGGCGCACGAGTGGCGCGCCGGCGTACGCGGTGGAGTGCTCAAGCGGCGGGGGCGCGGTCGCGCACCCACGGCCGTCCTCGATGCGCCGGTGCGCTCAACCGGTGCCGGTGTCGGCGCCGGTGACGTTGGCGGTGAGCCGGCGCAGCAGCGCCTTGGCCGTCCGGTGCTGCTCGGGGGTCAGCCCCATGGCGTCGGCCATCGCCGGGGGGACACGACGCGCGCGGTCCTGCAGCGCCCGCCCTGCGTCGGTCAGGCTCACGACGACCGACCGTTCGTCGTCGGGGTGGCGTCGCCGGATCACGAGGCCGGCCGCCTCCAGCCGTTTGATCAGCGGTGACAGGGTGCTGGACTCCAGCTGGAGGGCGGTGCCGAGGTCGCGCACCGAGGCGGCACCGCGGTCCCACAGCACCAGCATCACCAGGTACTGCGGATAGGTGAGGTCCAGCTCGTCCAGCAGGGGCCGGTACCGGGCCGTGACGGCGCGGGACGCCGCATAGAGGGCGAAACAGAGCTGGTCGTCGAGGAGCAGGGAGTGTTCCTCGGTGGTGCTCTCGGGTTCTGTCGTCATGTCGTTCTCGCCTCTGATCCGCCGTGGAGGGCCTGCCGCGGCTCTCCCGTCTTCACTGTAGTCCACTCATGGCGCATCCGACTCAGTCGTTCCCAAATTAGTTGCGCACAACTAAATCGAGCGCTACATTATCTCCGTGCCCGCCGGAACGGCCGGCACAAACCCGCCGGAGCCACCTGGCCCGGCCTCTATGGAGGAGACTCTGATGAGCGAGAACAACACGACCTTCGGCCCCCGCCCCGTTCTCGAGCCCGCCGCCCGGGAGTTCGCGGAGGCGACCGCCAACCCGCCGTACCTGTTCGACCTCGGTCCGGTCGAGGGCCGCAAGACGGTCGACGAGGTGCAGTCCGGCGAGATCGACAAGCCGGACGTCGACGAGGAGTGGGTGACCGTCCCCGGCGGCCCCACCGGCAGCGTGCGGGCCCGGATCGTCCGCCCGGCCGGCGCCACCGGCACCCTCCCGGTGATCCTCTACATCCACGGCGCCGGCTGGGTGTTCGGCAACGCCCACACCCACGACCGGCTGGTGCGCGAACTCGCCGTCGGAGCGGACGCCGCCGTCGTCTTCCCCGAGTACGCCCTCTCGCCCGAGGCCCGCTACCCGGTCGCCATCGAGCAGAACTACACCGTCGCCCGGTGGATCGTGCAGGAGGGCGCGGCCAAGAACCTGGACGCCACCCGCATCGCGGTCGCCGGCGACTCGGTCGGCGGCAACATGAGCGCCGCCCTGACCCTCATGGCCAAGGAACGCGGCGACGTCCCCCTGGTGCAGCAGGTGCTGTTCTATCCGGTCACCGACGCGAGCTTCGACACCCCGTCCTACCACCAGTTCGCCACCGGCTACTTCCTGCGCCGCGACGGCATGCAGTGGTTCTGGGACCAGTACACCACCGACGAGAGCGAGCGCGCCGAGATCACCGCCTCCCCGCTGCGCGCCACCACCGAGCAGCTCGCCGGCCTGCCGCCGGCGCTGGTCATCACCGCCGAGGCCGACGTCCTGCGCGACGAGGGCGAGGCCTACGCCAACAAGCTCCGCGAAGCCGGTGTGCCCGTCACCGCGATCCGGTATCAGGGCATCATTCACGACTTCGTGATGCTCAACGCGCTGCGCGGAACCCACGCCGCCGAGGCCGCCATCACCCAGGCCATCACCACCCTGCGCGCCGCCTTCCGCACCGCCTGACCCCTGGTGCGCGACCGGCGGCCCCCGCCCGGCTCGGTCACCGTGCGCACCGGTTGTGCACGTCACTGCGCGCACTGCGGCCCGCTCGCAGGCCACACCGTCCAACGGTGGGCCCTGCGAGCGGGCCGCAGGCGTGGTGAAGGAACGTGCCGGAACGGGCGCGCCGGCCGGTCAGATGGAGGCGCCGACCGGTTGTTCCTCCGTCTCGGCGAGATGCGGCTCCGGCGGCTCCCGGCGCAGTCCGCCGGTCAGGACGCACAGATGCACCACGCCCACCACCAGCCACAGATCGAGCACCGGAGTGCAAAGCCGGGTATCGAGGCGGCCGCAGACGCGGCGCGGCAGCACACCGTCGCGGCCCACCCGCGTACATCGGACGGCTGGGTGCTCGCCTGGATCGCGACGCACGAGGCGAGCCCGCCGACGAGCCCGATCGCACGGGTGGCGTTGACCACCGCGGTGAGGCGATCACCACGACCAGCCACCCCTGGACGGGCAGCGCGGGGAACCGCACGTGCACGTACAGGGCCTGGATCAGCCAGGCCGCCATCGGCAGGAAGAGGTGGTCCAGCAGCAGAGCGCCGGGAACCAGGCGTCGTAGCAGATCGACACGCCCACCCGGCCGGACTCGCCCATGTCCACCACCACGAACTGTGTGCCGGGCGTCGTCGTCTCCCATGGGCCTCACGGGCGGATCCCGCGGTACGCGGCCACGCGCCGCCCCTCGGGCGCGTACACCGGCGCGGTGTTGCGGATCGGCCCGTCGTCGCCGCGCTCGTACACGCTGCCGGGTGTCGGCCGGACACCGAGGTCACCGGTCGGCTCGGCGAGCCGACGGTCACGTGGGCCGTCCAGGGGCTCGGCGAGGTCCTCCGGACTGCACCGGCAGGTGCTGCAGGAAGGCGAGGGCAGCGGCGACGTCCGCCTGACCGCCCCCGCCGGCTTCCTGGCACGCGCTTCGTGGCCCTGGAGGACGGCTACGGCATCGACGTCCTGTCGGGTGCCGCCATGCCCAGGACGTCGAGGAACGCCTGCTGCGCCACGCGCGCCCGGTCACCGGGGTCACCGACGGCGGTGATCCGGCCGGACAGCCGGCGGCGACCCCGGCACCTGCCCCGAACAGTGCGCAGCACCGGTAGCCCCGCCGCGGTGCTGCGCCGTGTGGGGTACCGGGCGGGGTCACCCACACGTGCGTATTGCGTTGGTAAACGTCCATCGGATCGGTAAGTGGAGCGTACCGTTCGAGGTGTTGACGGTTCCGGATGCGTGCAGGAACGCCGCCGTCGACCGCGTGCGACCGCCGTGTCCGGCAACCGGACACGGCCGCCTGCGGAGTCCCGCTTCACTGAAGTGAAGGATCTCTCAGCAGGCGCTCCCCTCGACCATGACCGGTGGATCCAGTCGGCCTACCCGGCGGTTCCGCCCCGTGCCAGAACGGCAAGCCCATGACCCGAATCCCCGCGCTGGACCCTGACTGGACACCTGAAGCCGTTGTCTTCGACTGCGACGGCACCCTGATCGACTCCGAGCAGCACTGGCAGCGAGCCCGTGCGATCGTGCTGCGTGCCTTCGGCCACGCCCCCGACGAGGAGTTCGCGCAACGCGCCAAGGGCCTGCACTACCGGGACTGCGGCGCCCTGATGGCCGAGCTCGTCGGCGCCCCCGAGCACACCGAGGACATGACGCAGCAACTGCTCAGCGCCTTCCGCTCCCTGGTCGCCCGGGAGGCGGTGACCACACCCGGCGCCCGCGAACTGGTGTGGACACTGCAGCGGGTCGCGCCGCTGGCCGTGGCCAGCAACTGCCCCGAGGACGTCGTCCGGTTCTCCCTCGAGTCGGTGGACTTGCTCAAGTACGTCCGGCACATCGTCGTCCCGGACGACTCCATCCGCCCCAAACCGCACCCCGACACCTACGCCGAAGCCGTGCGCCGCCTCGGTGTGCCCGGCAGCAACGCCCTGGCCTTCGAGGACTCGGTCAACGGGATGAAGGCCGCGGTGGCCGCGGGCCTGCGGGTCGTCGGACTGGGACCGCGCCCCGCGACGCAGGACGCCGACCTCGCCGAGCTGTGGGTGGACTCGCTCGACGATCCGGCCCTGGTGGACTGGGCGGCAAGCCGTCCCACGGCGCGTGCCGGCCGCCCGGAGACCCCGGCGGGCGACACGGCCGACGCGAAGGTCCCCAGGCCGGGCGGCCCCACCCGCCAGGATCCGGCAGGCACCTCCTGAGAGCGCCCGCAGCGCATCCCGTCGCATCCAAGGGCGTCCGGCAGGAGGCTCGCCCGCGACGACGCGATGACGCGTGCGGAAACACCTGATGCGCCGGTGGCGACGGCCGCACGGACAGCACAGCGCCACCCGGGCAGCTGTGCATGCCGCCCCGCGCAACCAGGGTTTCGGGGGCGCACGTCGCCGG
This sequence comes from Streptomyces thermoviolaceus, assembly GCF_045209695.1. Classification (NCBI taxonomy): domain Bacteria; kingdom Bacillati; phylum Actinomycetota; class Actinomycetes; order Kitasatosporales; family Streptomycetaceae; genus Streptomyces; species Streptomyces thermoviolaceus. The sequence continues at coordinate 6,032,251 of NZ_CP109280.1, forward strand.
CCTTCTCCGTGTCACACGTTCCCCGTGCACGCGGGGTGCTCCGCTCGTCACCAGGGTGGTACGGACGGAGCGAACGTGCACCCCGCGCATGCGGAGGTGGGCCGGCGGCACACGATGCCGACCGGTGGTACGTCATGTGCTCCCGCGCACGCGGGACCGCTCGAGCCCGCCCCCCGCGCGCAAGCACAGCGAGCCGGTGCTCCCGGCGCGAACGCGGGCGGTCCCGGCGTGTGCTGAACGGGTGTGCGCACCTCCGGCTGTCGGCCGAGCTGCCGTGCACCGCCACGCATACCGCCCCGCTCCCGGCCGGGAGGCCGACGAGTCCACGTTCCGGCCGGGACGCCGACAGGCCCACGTTCCCGACTGACGGAGCCACAGGTTTCCGGAGGATCGGACACGTTTCCCGGCGATACGCGCAAACCATCACAGGGCGGCACACGTCACCTCAGCCGAGCGGGCCGCGACCGGCCGGGACCGCCATGCCCGGCCCTCCGCGCACCGAGGCGCTGTCTTGCGTCCGCCTCGCAGCGCCGGAACCGGGCATGGGACGGGCCGATCGACCTCCTTCCCGGACACCTGCCCGAGGGCCGCACGGTCGCCCCGGGCGCCCCGCGCGGCCCCTGACGAGCGGCGCAGCGGACGCCTCGCGCATGTGGCATACGGGCACACCGGGCGGTCGGTCTGTGGCCGTTCGGACACCTGACGAGGTGTTCGGCCGCCGGTCGATGACCGGTTTCCCATCGAACTGAGGCTCGGGGATTGACATCTGAGAGCGCTCTCGCTGTCATGTCCTCGCCGGATTCGGCGGTCGGAAGCGATGCTCGACGATGGCGTCCGCAGTCTCCTGCTCCGTGCCCGCCCGCCGGTCACCCCCCACTTCCACACGCCTTCCACGGAGGAGTCGTGCGCAAAATCCTGACCACGCTCGCGACGGCGGCCGCCGCAGCCCTGGTGGCAGTGGCGGCCCACACGGGCGCCGCGGCCCAGGGCGGTGAGGACACCGCCCGGGCGGCCGAGCGAGCCGTGCCGGCCGCGGCCGTGGCGATCGACCACACGGTCACATTCGTCAACAGCACCGGCCGGACCATCTGGGTCGGCAGCGAAGTCAACGCCGACGGCTCGAAGAACCTGTCCGGACTGCCGGTGCTGCAGCCCGGGCAGTCCGCCACCGTCACCATCCCGGAGACGTCCGACCCCGGCCACTGGCGCGGCAAATTCTTCGCCCGCATGGGCTGCTCCGGCGAATCCGGCAGCACCTTCCACTGCGATCTCGGCGACTGCGGCACGTACGCGGACCACTGCGAGACCGCTGAACAGCCCGTCAGCCTGGCGGAGTTCAACTTCGACAGCGCCGACGGCCTGGCGCCCTGGTACAACGTGAGCTACGTCAACGCCTTCTCGGTGCCCATCACCATCACGCCGGTCGACGTCGGCCCCGGCGGCGGTGGCTGCGGCGTCGTGGGATGCCCGGAGAACCTCCTGCCCTACTGCCCGCCCGAGAACCTCAGCCACTGGCCCGACGGCACGCCGAAGCTGTGCACGAACCCCAACCGGGACGCCAAGACCTCGTACAGCGACATGATCGCCACCCACTGCCCCAAGGCGTACGGCTGGTCGCGGGCGGACCAGGAGCCCGGCAACCAGGTGATGCAGCAGTGCAGCACCTGCTCCGGCTTCATCGTCGAGTTCCACGCCGGCGCGTGACGGGAGGACGACGTTGCGACGCATACGTCTGCTGACCGTCCTGCTGGCAGCGCTGGCCCTGTTCAGCGTGGGCGGCACCGCAGGAGCGGCCACCAGCACGCAGACCGCACAGGCGACCTCCCAGGGCGTCACCGACGTGAAGAAGAAGGGCGTCAGCGCCTGGAACTTCGACGGCGTCACCGACGCACTGCGCGACTCCCAGGTTGGCTGGTACTACGACTGGGCCACCGATCCGCAGGGCATCTCCACCCCGTCCGGTGTGGAGTTCGTCCCCATGATCTGGGGCTCCGGCGCCGTGAACGACGCCGACCTCGCCCGTGCCCGCGCAAGCGGCACCACCCTGCTCGGCTTCAACGAACCCGACCTGCCCGGACAGGCCGACATGCCCGTCCAGCAGGCACTGGACCTGTGGCCCCGGCTGCAGGACACGGGGATGCGACTCGGCGCACCGGCCGTCGCCTACGGCGGCGACACCCCGGGCGGCTGGCTCGACCAGTTCATGCAGGGCGCCCAGGCACGCGGCTACCGCGTCGACTTCATCCCCCTGCACTGGTACGGCGCCGACTTCGACCCGACCCGCGCCACCGAGCAGCTGCGGTCGTACATCCAGGCCGTGTACGACCGGTACCACAAGCCGATCTGGCTGACCGAGTACGCCCTGATCGACTGGTCCACCGGTACCGCGCGCTATCCCAGCCAGGACCAGCAGGCCGAGTTCGTCCGGCAGTCCACCGCGATGCTCCAGCAGCAGTCCTTCGTGGAGCGCTACGCCTGGTTCACCCTGTCCACCAGCCGTGGCGACGGCACGGGCCTGTACGACGGCGCGACGGCCACCACGGTGGGCGCCGCCTACCGCTCTGCCGGCTGAGCACGACAGCGCCGGCCGCGCCCGATCGGGTGCGCACGAACCGATTCCACTCACACCACAGCAAGGAGACGAGGAAACCCATGCGCCGTATGCGTCCCGCAGTCCGCGTCGGTGCGGCGGCTGCCGCCGTGTGCGCGATGGTGGCCGTCGCGGCCCCGGCCGGCGCCGCCGAGAGCGCGCCCGCGAGCCAGGCCGCCGAAACCTGCTGGGCCACCCACTACGGTCCCCAGCCTGCCGGTGCCCTGACCGCGAGCGGTGAGCTGTTCGACAACAACGCCGACACCGCGGCCACCTCCCTGACCCGGGACCCGCAGCTGCCGTTCGGCACCCTGGTCCGGGTCACCAACGTCGCCAACGGCGCCTCGCTGGTCGTCCGCATCAACGACCGCGGAACCTTCCAGCAGACGCCCGACTCGCCCAAGTGCCTGGACCTGACCGACGGCGCGTTCAGCCGGCTCGGCGGTGTGCTCAACCCCGACCAGGGGCACATCGTCGTGACCCAGGAGGTTCTCGGCTGAGACCGGCCGGTGCAGCGACCTGACGCCGCCCGGCGGGAGGAGCCTGCTCCCCTCCCGCCGGGCGGTTCGCCGTCGTCACGGCCAGTTCTACGGCGGGTTCCGGCATCACCCCGGCCGGCGGGGCCCGCGCGCACCGGTTGCCGCAGGAACACCGAGCTGCTGCGCCCTGTGCACCTCCTCGACGACCCCGGCGAGGAAGGCGGCGATCACCTCGGCAGTGGTGGCCGCATCCACCATCTCCACACGCCTGCCGCCGAGCAGCTCGTGAGCGGTGGTGAGCATCCCGGACGGATCGCCGGCCCCGTCGGCGATCCAGGCGCCCATCGCCTCCCGGATCGACCGGCGTGCCTGCTCAACCCCGTCCCAGCGGAACATCGGGAGCTCAAGGGTGAACACCGGGATGCCGAGCACCCGCGGCAGGAACACGCCCGCGGCCTCCTGGCCGTGGACGCCGAGACGGGCGGCCGGGAACCAGGCGTACGTGCGAGCGCCGATGCGTCGTGTCCAGCCGGGCCGTTCCAGGGTGCCCGAGGGGAAGCCGTCCGTCTCCAGCAGCCGCCGCTCGGCGAACGGGCGGGGCCGGTCGGCATACAGGTAGGGGAACCGGGCGAAGGGGTCGTTGTGCAGCAGCACCAGCGCGGACGGCTCCGCCGCGCGCACCGCGCGACGCAGCGTGTCGGCGCGGCGTTGGGCCGAGGTGTGCGGCACGACGGCCCCGTGGGCGAACTCGACCTGGTCCCGCAGGGCGGGCAGCCGCCCGAGGGCGAGAAACTCGGTCAGTTCGCACGGCAGCGGGAACCGGGCGTCCGGCTCGGGCGGCTCGATGGGCCCCAGCAGCCACAGCCTCCCGAACCGGGCGGCCAGCTTCTTGGCGACGGGAAGGACGGCGCTGCCGAGCGGTTCGTTGGCATGCGGCAGCAGTCCGATCGCGATGCCGGGGCCGCCCGAGCCGTACTGCGTCACGGTGAAGTCGTCGCCGTCCGGCCAGCTGTAGGAGGGGACCGGACCGGTCGGCGCGCTCGGACCGGGTGTGCCGACGGTGCTCACCAGATGCTGTACCCGCCGTCGACGACCAGGACGTGCCCGGTGACATGATCGGACATCCGCGAGGACAGGAAGATCAGCGGGCCGTCGAGCGCGTCCGCGCGGCCGACGCTGCCATGGGGCATGAACCGCTTGGTGAACGCCCGGCCGACCTCGGAGGCGAAGTAGTCCGCGTTCTTCGGCCCTTCCAGGTAGCCGGGAGCCAGCACGTTCGCCTGCACGTGGCGTGGCGCATACTCCAGAGCGATGCTGCGGGTGAACCCGATCAGCGCGGCCTTGGAGGCGCTGTAGGCGGCGACCGTCGGCACCGGGTGCAGGGCGAGCACCGTCGACACGTTGATGATCTTCCCGTGTCCGCGGCGTCCCATGCGCGGGGCGAGCAGCCGGCACAGGCGGGCCGCAGGACGCAGGTTGGTGTCGAGCATCGCGTCGAGGACATCGTCGCCGGTGTCGGCGAGCGTCTTGGAGCAGCCGGCCCCGACGTTGTTGATGAGGACGTCGACCTCCGGCCAGTGCAGGGCGGCCTCCTCGCAGAACTCCGGGTCTGCGAGGTCACCGGTGACGAAGTCGGCGAGCGAGCCGGCCGCCTGCAGGTCCTTCAGCGGCTGCTCGTTGCGGTCCACGCCCAGCACCTCGGCCCCGGCCGCGGTGAGCGCGGCGGCCGCGGACCGGCCGACGGTGCCCGCCGCGCCGGTGAGCAGAACTCGGGTTCCGTGCAGGGACCACAAGGAAGTGTCGGTCACGCGGCCTCCTCGGCGGTCATGCGGTCTTCTTTCCTCCGGGCGGCCACTTCGGGCCCGTCGCCCCGGTGAAGCCGTTCCGTCATGGTGATCCCGGCCCCGAGCAGCAGCACCGTGCACAGCACGGCCAGCCCCGTCGGGCGAAGCGTGTCGGTGAGCAGCCCGAGCACGGGGGCCAGCACGGCGAATCCGACGCTGGCGGTGGTGGTGACCACGCTCATGGCGCTCGCCTCACCCCAGCTGCCCAGATCGGCCATGGTCTGGGCACGGAACCGCGGCACCAGGCGGGCCTGCCCTGCCTGCACCAGCACACCCGCCAGCAGGGCGGCCGCCGCATACGGCAGGACGAACAGCAAGGCGCCGACCGCTGCCAGCACCACCGTGATCCGCAGGTTCCACGAGCCGGGCAGCAGATAGCCGACGCCGGCCGCGGCCAGGGAGATCACCGCCGTCGCCGCGCCCGTCAGATGCTCGTCGATCCCGGACGCGACCAGGTAGGCGGGCACCAGATAGAGCAGGACGGAGAACGCGGTGCCGGTCAGCACCATCGCCAGCAGATCCAGCCGCAGCGACCGTGACTCCTGCAGCGCGGCGCGCAGACGCCGCAGCCACGTGCGAGGAGTGAGCCGGTCCGCGGCGTCGGCGAAGGAGGTCCGCGCGTCCGGCAGCGTGCACAGCAGCACCACGGCGAACAACTGCACCACTGCGGTGGCCAGGAACGTGGTCGCGAAACCCTTCAGGGACAGCAGGCTGGCCAGCGCGAACACGGCCGCGTTCCAGCCCAGACTGGAGGACTGCAGGATCCGTTCGGCGCGTTCGAACCGTTCCGGCTGCCCGCCCTCGCGCAACAGCGCCCCGGCCAGACCGGAGTCGGCACCCTGGGTCAGCGCCAGCGCCAGCGCGAACAGCGGCTGCACCGACCAGAACACAGCAGGGTGCGCCGTGAGGGCGAGCAGCAGTGCCGCCGCCGCCTCGGCGCTCGCGCCGATGATCAGCGCCTGCCGGGGGCCGATCCGGTCGGCGATCACGCCCACGGGCACGTCCACGACCACGACCAGCGCGGAGAAGAACGCCTCGACAGCGAGCAGGGTGCCCAATGACACCCCGATGTCCCGCGCATACAGGACGATGAACGGGACGAAGAAGTAACTGCGCAGCAGCACCCGGGCGGCGAGCAGACGGCGGTAGCCGCGCGGCCACCGCCGGTCCGGCAGACGGTCGGAGGTCATACCGGTCATCTCACCGTCCCGCGGGGCTCAGCGCGTCCCAGCTGCCGGGCTCCGCCTGCTCCAGCCAGATCAGTTCCTCGTAGATCCGCTTGTAGTAGGAGCAGTGCTCCGACTCGCGGTCCAGTCGCTTGAAGTGGGTGTAGCTCTTGTGCACGCATCCGCCGTGGCACAGCTGCTTCCAGGTGCAGCGGGAGCATTCAGGGATCTCCTCGACATGTCGCTCGCGCAGCTTCTGCACCACCGGGCTGGTGTCGATGGCCTCACGCACCGAGGTGTCCGCCAGGTTGCCGATGACGAACTCGGGCTTGCCGACCATCTCCTCGCACGGGTACAGATCACCGTTGACGTCCACGGTGATCATATTGACGCCGGCGCCGCAGGGATTGCGCATGCACATGTACTCACGACGGAACGAACGCAGCGACCCCAGTTCCCCGGCGATGAGATTGGCGAGCGGCACGACCGGCTCTCCGCGACGGCCGAGGGCAGCGACGTGTTTCACCACGCGGAGATAGGCCTCGAAGTACCGGTCGCCGGTCAACCAGTCCTTCTCGTCCGCCTTGCCGGTCTTGAACACCGGCAGGAAACGGATGCTCTGCACACCGAGGGCGGCCATCGAGTCGTACATCTCGACGATGCGATCGGTGTTGCCGATGTGCACGACGCAGACGGCGTGCACGGGCACCCCGCGGTCCTGCAGCCGCCGGATCCCGGAGACGACACCCCGGTACGAGCCCTTTCCTCCGCGGTCCACCCGGAACTCGTCGTGGGTCTCCTCGGTGCCGTCCAGCGACACCCGGACGGAGAAACGGTGCTCGGCGAGGAAGTCGCAGATCTTCTCGCTCAGGTAGTAGCCGTTGGTCTGGATGGAGAAGGCGGCCCGCTTGCCCGCCTTCGCATAGACCTCCTCGGCGTACCGGGTCACCGCCTCGATGTCCGGCATCGCCATCGTCGGCTCGCCGCCGTGGAACTCGAAACCGGTGAAGGCGGTGGGCAGCCGCACCATGTCGTCGACCGCCTTGCACATGTGCTCCCGCGTGAGCCGCTCCGGGGGTACGCCGTCGTCGATGGTGTAGCAGTAGGTGCAGGCCAGGTTGCACCAGTTGTGGACATGGAAGACGGCCAGCACCGGGTACGTGTTGTGCGCCGACTTCGGCGCGACGATCTGCAGACTCTCGCTGCGGCTGCTGGACGTACCGTAGGCGATGCCGTCCAGCGACAGGAGCCCGCGCCGGAACAGCTCCATCACGCAGTCCCGGGGCACGCTTCGTTCGATCTCGCCGAGCGGCAGAGGACGTGCACCGTTCACGCGGTGCAGCAGACCGAGCGTGCCGGCGTCGTCGGTGACCGTCCAGCCGGCGGTGCCCGGCGCCACCACCAGGGTCTTGCCGTCACGTTCGATGAACCTCAGTTCGTCGGTCGCCGCAACGCTCGTGGCGGGCCCCAGGGACAACTGCACGATCCACAACTCCTCAGCAGCGACGACGGATCCGGCGCGGTGGCCGGAAATGATGCGGGGTGCGGGCTGACATCGCGGGACGGACGGATGCCCGCCCGTCCCGCGACGTGAAGGATCAGGTGGCCACCCACGCGTCGGCCACGGTCTCCTCCTCCTGGGGGATCTCCACGGTCTCCTGCATCGTCAGCACCTCCCCTCCCCATGGGCCGGGCACCACCCGGCTGACGAACCCGGGCGGGTTTCGACGTAAGAGAGAACAGCACGCCTTCGCGGCACACAAGACCTGCTCGGTGCCGCAGCCCTCCCGACGGTGGCGCGAATCGTTCGGTGCTCGACTCCCGTTCCGTCGTTCAGGCAGCTGACGTCCGAAAGACGACCGGGGCCCATTCGGCCGGTGTGACCGAAAATCCCCGGTTGAGTAATGCGGAGGTAAAGGACAATGCTCTGATTCGGGTGGCATGGAGGTGAAATTGGGCGGCGGCAGTGGTTCCGCTCCCTGTCCCGCGGACGACGTGTGCGACAGCGGGCACGTGCCGTTTTCGTCGGCCGGAGAGGGTGGCCCAGGTCGCAGCCGCCGGCCATGAAGCCCCTGATCGAATCCTTTCTCCCAGCCCGCGGTTCCCCCGCGGCGGCGAGAGTCACAGGCCGAACCTCCACGACACCTTCCCACGGGGATAGCAGGCGCAATTCCCGGGGAATCACCGCTCAGTGAAGGCAACGGGGTGCAAGCGGGACTGGTACAAGGGACGGCTGCCCGTCTGGATTCGCGGGCTGGTCGTCCTGGTGATCGGGTGGGCAGTTTTTCTCTGCGGTCAGCAGGTCGCCGATGGATACAGGGCGACCATGGCGTACCGCGACGCGCCGGTCTGCGACGTCGGGGACCGGGGAGGGAACGGAAACGACAGCGTGGCGTGCGTGCGGCTCGAGACCGGCATGGTGCTCGACCGCTGGACGAGCTGGGAATGCACCTCCAACGGCACGAGTCACGACGGTGGTAGGACGTGCACGACGTACCACGAGATCAAGATCGAGTGGCCCGACGGGGCGGACTGGCTGAGAGTGCCGTCGCACATGTACGACCAGGCCAAGAAGGGCGACCGCGCCGAAGTCCGTCTGTGGCGGGGCGAGGTCGTGGGGGTGGAGGTACGTGGCCGCGACCACTCTTACCCACCGTCCTCACAAACCAGCGTCCTGGTGGGGATCGCGCTGAGCTTCCTGGGCCTGCTGGTGGGAGTCTGGGGAGCGGTCAGCGGACGGCTCTCCGACCTCTTCGCGTTCCCGAACTGGGGATGGCCGATGGTGGCCTTCGGCGTCGGAGGCATCGGTAGCCTGGCGCTGTTCGGCGGACACCCTGTGGCATGGGGCATCGCGATCCTGTGGACGGGGTTCATGGTCTACTGGGTCGTGGGGGCCTGGGAGGTGACGGGCCGTTCGGGCCGGCTCGCTCGGCGCACGAGCTCTCTCCTGCGGTTGCCGAGGCGGCGACGACGTCGACGGACGTGTTGAGGACGCACACGGCACGTTGCGTGCGGGCCACTGCTGACGCTTGCTCTCGTGGCGCCGGACATGTCACGTTCCGAGAGCGTCGCCACCGTCCAGGGCACGGGCAAGGCACGGCCTGTCGTCGCTGCCGTCAGCTGCTTGACCGACCACGGCCGGTACGTCACCTGGCTCAAGGACTGGCATCCGTCGGGCGACGTCGTCCCTACCGCCGGGATCCACCCTCCGGGACTGCCGTTCGACAGCACCTGGCCCGCTCCGGACAGCTGGGCGCTCCGGCACTCCGACACTCCGGCGCCTCGGTACCGGGCGGCTCGCCATGCTGCCGGTCACCCTCTCCGCCCCGCCCCCAGGCTCTGGCGGGTGCCGGTTGCACCCGCGGCCACCGGCACGCCTTGTGCGTGGCTTGTACGGTGAATACACGCCAGGTGTGCGTGTCCGGGGGATAGGGTGTTGGCCGGGAGGTGTGGGATGTCGGAGTTGTTCGATGCGGTCGATGCGCTGGTCGCGTCTCGCTCGCCGTTGCCGCCTGCTGCGGAGCGTAAACGGCTGCGGCAGGCTCACGGGCTGACTTTGGAGGAGGTGGCTTCCGCGCTGAAGGTGCGCCGGGCCACGGTGTCCGCCTGGGAGTCGCTGAAGAAGCCCACGGAGCCGCGCGGTCCGGAGCGGGAGGCGTACGCGCGGCTGCTGAACAAGCTCGCCGAGCTCTACCCCGCCCCTGCGCCACCGGCACAGGTCCCATCGGCGCCGGCACCCGCCGTCCCCGCCGGGCCGCAGACCGCACCGGGGGAACAGGGCCCCGCCCCCGCGACCCCGGCCCCGGCCGGCACCCCCCAGACCCCCGTTCCTGCCCCGCCTACGGCTCCTGGCCCGGCTTCGGAAGCCGCTGCGGCCTCCGGCACCCGCCCGCAGTGCACCACCGGCAGGCCGCCCGCGCCGCGCCGCCCGCGTGCGCAGGCGGCCCCGGCCCCGGCCGCCACCCCGGCGGAGGGCACGGATCCGCGGTTCGCCAACGGCCCGCTCGCCGTCGTCGACGCCGGCACCGACGGCACCGTGCTGGCCTGCTGCACCGGCGGCCTGATCCTGGACGTGCCCGCCAGGACCCTGCCGGCTCTTGTCGACTGGGCCCTGAAGGACGCCCGGCTCGGGCAGCCGAGACTGTCCGGGGCGGGCAAGGATGCCGACCCTCTGCTCGTGCTCACCGAGGCCGCCTTGCGGTACTACGGCCTGCCGGTCGTGCTGACGGACGAGCAGCGGCTTGCCGGGCGCCTTCCCGACGACCACAAGGTGGTCAAGCAGCTGGCCCGTGCGGACTGGAAGCTGACGAAGCGCGGGTTCGGGCCGTGGGCCAGGATCTACCGGCCGGCCACGGGCGCACAGCGGCAGTGCGTGCAGCTGTGCATCCCCTCCTGGCACGCACTCGACGCCCGCCACTGGGGCCATGCCGCACAGCTGCCACCGGCCGAACTCGCCCGCGTGCTGGGCGTGTACGCGTCCCGGGTGATGACCCCGTGCGGCTCGACCGCGGTGACGGGCCTGGAACTGATGACCGCGCTGCACCCTCCGACCCGCGCCTCCCGGCCGGACGCCGACGGCAGACGGCACTCCGAGCACAACCCCGGCAGCCTGGGCACGGAACCGGTCGACCCGGCGCCGTGCGAGGCCCCCGACGGCCATCCGCTCCTGGCGCACCTGCCGCGCTTCCACGTCCGCGGCCCGTCGGAGAAGCTGTTCGAGGAGGCCTACGACTGGGCACGGCCGATGACCGACGACGAATGCCGACACCGCCACCTGGTGGGCATCGACGTCAATCTGGCCTTCGCCGCCGGTGCCAACGGTCTGACCGTCGGCCTCGGTGCCCCCACGCACGTGAAGAACCCGGAGTTCGACCCGAAACTGCCCGGCTCCTGGCTGGTCGACCTCTCCCACGTCGACCTGTCGAAGGTGAAGATCGGCAAGCAGTGGGCGGAACTGGACGGCTCCCTGCTGCCCTCCCCGTTCACCCCGAAGGGAGACCGCCCCGAGGGCCCCGCCTGGTATGCCACCCCGACCGTCGCCTACGCGGTCGAGCTGGGCTACGAGGTCCGCCCGATCGAGGCCTACGTCCGCCACGACCACGGCCGCTACCTGGACGCCTGGTACCAGCGGCTGCGCGACGCCTATCTCGCCACGATGGCCGACCTCGGCATCCGCGCCGACATGGACCCGGCCGACTTCCTCACCGCGATGGACCGCTACCAGGACCGCGACCCGGAACTGGCCCTCGTCGTCTCCGCGATCAAGGCCACGGTCAAGGGCGGCATCGGCAAACTGCGCGAACGCCCCCGCGGCGAGGGATGGCGGCCCGGCCGTCCGTGGCGCGCCCTGTCCCGGCCCACCTGGCGCCCGGACATCCGCGCGGCCGTCATCTCCCGCACCCGGATCAACCTGCACCGCAAGATCCTCAAACACGCCGCGGCCACCGGACAGTACCCGGTCGCGATCCTGTCCGACTGCGTCGTCTACGCCTGCGACAGCCCCACCCCGCTGGACCTCCTCCACCCGGGCGGCGCGCCGGTACCCGGCGGGTTCAAGCTCGGCGTCAACCCCGGCCTGGTCAAACACGAAGGCACTCAGACCGTCCTGTGGGGCGAAGAGGTCCGCGAGCGCTTCGACGCGCCGGAACTCAACCTCGCCCGCTACATCAAGGACGGCACCGTCACCGACGCCGACAGCGGAGAGTAGGAGAGGCTGACGATGGGCCTGTTCGACGACGGCCTGGACGCCGCCGTACGCAAGGCGTTCACCCGTCCTGTGCCCAAGAGTGCACCGGCGCAGATGCGCTACCTGGTCCGGCAGCTGAAGGGCACCCGGGCGGTCGCCGAACTGCTCGGCGTCTCCCGGCGCACCGTCGAACGCTACGTCAAGGACCAGATCCGCACACCCCGCCCCGACCTCGCCGCCCGCCTGGAACGCGAAGTCACCGCGCGCTGGCAGCCGCGGGTGCGGGCACGCGCCCGGCAGCAGGCGGCCACCACCGGCGGGATCGTCATCGACACCCGCGCCCGCATCGGCTACACCGCCCCCATCGGCACCACCGACGACGCCCGCCTCCGCCACCTGACCGTCGCCCTCCCGCCCCGCTGGGCCGCCCGCCTGTTCGACGCCCAGGAGGCCGGGGCGGGGGAGCGGCAGTTGCAGCAGATCGCCGCCGAGGGCCTGAAGGAGATCTACTTCCAGGACGACGGCCGTCGCGCGGGCAGCCTGGAGGAGGTCCGCTTCACCGACGTCGAGCACGTCGAGTTCGAGCTGTAGCAGCGGGCTGCTCGAAGACACCTGTCCGACCCCGACTCGGTGCCGACCGCCTGCGACCATGACCGGGGCTCGCGCACCCTGCTCACCGCCTACCGCTCCTGAGCGGGCATGTCAGCTCCTCCGCACACGGCGACTCGAACGGACGTCTGAGGTCCGCATGTGCCCCGCTTGCGGATACGCAACCGGTGCCGGCGCGGGAGAGGGCGGTGGGATGCGCGGCGCCGCTCGACGGGCCGAGGTGCCGCGGTCGCGGCAGGCGGCGACGCCGACGGTGTTCGGCGGGAATCACAGGTGGCCGACCACGGCCGAGCTGTCCGGCCAGAGCCAGTTCACCGGGGCGTACCGCTTCTTCAGCGCGGTGCGCTCACGCCCGTAGCTCTTCAGCGCGGCCTCCACCGCCGGCGCCAGTCCGTCGAGGTCCTGAGGCACCGGTACGCGCAGCACCAGGTGCTGCTTGCGGTGGGCGAGGAGCAGCTCGCCGGCGGGGCTGCACTCCAGCAGCTTGAAGTGGACGAGGGGCTTGAACGGCTTGTCCGCAGTCGGTATCCGGGCCCGCAGCACCCCGTCGGCGGTCCAGGCGTACAGGCCGTAGCGGTTGAGGTGGAAGGCGCGGCCGCGGTACGGGTCGGCGACCACGGTGAAATTCAGACCGGTGAACGGGCTGTCCTCGTAACGGTGCAGGCCGCCCAGGCGGCCCCGCAGCCCCCCGCCGTCGTCGACCAGGGCGAAGCTGAACTCCTGACCCCGGTTGCCCGAGCGGTACATGGCGCCGAAGACCGGGACGACGAACAGGTCGTCGCCGAGCGCTGCCGGGCGGCTCATCGAGGAGTCGAGGTAGCCGTGCAGGCTTCCGCTGGTCCCGGTGAGCTCCGACAGGGCCTGCGTCAGCGAGGGCGAGGGCCGGTTGCCGCGCCACACCGGCGCGTCGCCGTACCGGACGTGCGTGTGACGGTCGGCGTCGCCCTGGCGGTCGGTACGCGCGTCCAGGGTGGCGACGGCGTGCAGTACGGGCTTGTGGCCCGTGCCGAGGGTGGTGCCGGGTCCGGACACGGCGACGATGTTGGGGCGGGCGCCGGCCCAATTGCTGATCCCGTACTCGGAGACCATGCACAGCAGCCGGCCCGCGGGAGTCACGGCGATCGACGCGGCGAACGGGTCCTCCCGGCAGTCCTCTTGCCTCGTCAAGCTCCAGGGCATCGGCCAGGAGACGAGGACCTCGTCGAGGTCCGGGGACAGCAGGTGGGTGCTGCCGGGCGGGGAGCTGACGGCGATGGCGCCGTCCGGGAGAACGGCCAGGGTCGCCTCGGAGGACTCCGGTAGGACCGACGGGGCACCGCCCGGCACCGCCTGTCCGAACACGGCGCAGGCGGTCGGTGTTCCGTCGGTGGTGCAGCGGGTGATCAGCTGGTAGCCGAAGTCCTGCTCGGCCGGGTCGGCCGAGCCGTCCGCGTGCGCGCCGCAGCGGCGCAGGCCGCTGAGCACATACGTCTCGCCGGCTGCCGTCGCCACGGCGTGGTCGACCCGGAAACCCCACCCTGCGCTCGCGGGGTCGAGGCGGTGGACACTCAGCAGGGACGCGGGAACAGTGGCCGGTAGCAGGGTCATGAGGACATCATCTGCCCTGCCACTGACAGTCCCCGCCGGGCCTGCCGCACGGCACAGCGTTCACCCGGCCCACGTGCGTACCGGGTGTGCGCACGGTCAGCCGAGGACAGTAGTCAGGATCAACTGTATGAAGACGAGGTAGGCCAGCAGCGAGAAGACGACGGCGGCCAGGAGAGACCATGCGCGTTGCCTGAGGGTGTGGCCCATGAGCAGCGGCACGGCGACCGCGACGGCGAGGCAGGCCCATGCCTGGGGGGCATAGTGCAGGATGAAGGCGTAGTGGATGCCCTCCATGCCGAAAACGCCTGCAAGGGCGGCCAGGCCGATGATGCGGCGGCGCGGGGTGCTGCTGCATCGCCACCAGGAGCCCGCCACCCCGAAGAGGGGGCCGGCGACGCATGCCATGCCGAGCCAGACGAGGGGAGCGAGCACAGAGCCCATGCCGCCGCGTGCGACCTCCGCATAGCCGTAGTAGCCGACGACGAGACCCGACTCGGCGCACAGGCCCGCGACGGTGGCTGCGGGCAGACCGGCGTGACGGGCCACCAGGGCGCCTGCGGCGAACGCGGCGACGCACCAGACCGCTCCGGAGTTGGCGATCTGATTCCAGGCTCCGGGAAGCCAGCCCTGAGCCAGGTTGGTCAGGACACCGAGAAGAAGTCCTCCGGCCACGGCCGAAGCCGTGGCACAGGCCCAGACTCTTGCGCTCGTTCCGGGCAGTGAGGCGGTGGCAGGGGACGCGTTCATGTGGTACTCACGGTTTGTTCGGGGGCTGCAGGGGCTCGCGCCCCTCGTTGCGGCTGTAAGGACGCACGGGACCGGTGCGGCGTTCCCTCCGGCCTGCCCGGTCCCCGCCGCCCGGCGAACTCCCTCGTCATTTCTCCACAGGTTCTGCTACAGGGGCGCCGGCCACCGACGCCGAGCGCCCGGGTCCTGCCGGCTGCAACGACGGACAGGCGTCCGCACACGGGACCCGGCAGCCGCAGCCGCAATGGAGACGCCCAGGGGTGACGGCCGGGGTGGGACGGGCTGCCCTGGTTGCCGCGGTGTCGGGTTTCTGGGCACGCAGGCAGCGGTCGTCCGGCAGGGCTCCCGCCGTACGCCGTCACTGATGGCGGTGAGCATGGCGCTGCTGTGGTGCTCAGCGCGCCGTCGCCGGTCAGGGCCGTGCTGTTGTTCGTCCGGGCCACCGAGGCCGGCACCGGACAGGCGCTTGCCCCGGAGCCGAGTCCGCAGGTGCGGCCGTACCGGCCCCGCCGAAGCAGACGTGCCGCCGGTGATGGACGGGCTCCGGATCCTCCCGGCGCCGTCCGGCCCGTACCGAGCGGCCTGCTAGCCGGTGCGCACGTCGGAGACGTGCACGACCTCGGCGTGGTCCCGCCGACACGCCGGGCCGCTGGTCGTGACGGCCGGGGGACGAGCACGTGATCACACGCGGGCGGGCTCCACGCGGGCTCCCCGCCGCAGGGCAGTTGCCCCCGCTCCTCGTGCCTGCCGGTGCCGGACAGCGCGGTCCCGTCCGCCGCGAAAGACAGGCGGTACCTCGGCGAACGTGTTGTCCGGGGCGTGCGTGCACGGACCCCGGACGGAACCCGGACCGCCGTACCGCCCAGCCCCTGTGGCCCGGCCCGGGTCCGCCGGTCGTGCCCGAGTGCACCGCGTCGGCCAGTCACCGCGGCCCTGTCCGGGCAGGGCCGGCGGCCGTCGCCCGCCGTGCCGCTTCGGCGGGGACGTGCCCGGACGGAAATGCGGGGCCGCCGCCCAGCGTTGCCGGAGAAGGGGCCGTGTGTTGCGCTGCGGGCGATCATCGTCCGGTCGCCGGGTGCGGTCGGGACACAAGGGCTCCCGCCATGACCTGACCGACGTGCGTGCGCGGCCACCGGACGACCGTGCCGCCGACCTGGGAGGACACCGTGTCGCCGAGCTCGAAACCACTGCGCAGACTGGGCTTTTTGACCATCGGTCTCTTCGACGGTGCCGATCCCCGTCCCGGCCACGAGAACACACTGAAACTCATCGAACTGGGCGAGCAGCTCGGCTTCGACAGCGCCTGGGTGCGCCACCGCCACCTGCAATACGGCATCTCCTCGCCCATCGCGGTGCTGGCCGCCGCCTCTCAGCGCACGAGCCGCATCGAACTCGGCACTGCCGTGATCCCGTTGGGCTGGGAGAACCCGCTCCGGCTCGCCGAGGACCTGGCCACCGTCGACCTGCTCTCCGGCGGCCGGCTCAACCCCGGCGTCAGCGTCGGGCCGCCGATGCACGCCGACCGGGTCCTGCCCGCGCTGTATCCGGACACCGCCGAGGCGGAGGACTTCAGCTTCGAGCGAGTGCGGCGCCTGCTGTCCTTCGTCCGCGGCGAACCCGCCACCGACTTCTCCGGCTCCGAAGGCTTCGAGGTGTACTCCGACCGCGTCCAGCCGCACTCTCCCGGGCTCAGCGGCCGTATGTGGTACGGGAGCGGCAGCCTGCGGTCCGCCCGGTGGGCGGGCGAGAACGGCATGAACCTCCTGCTCAGCAGCGTCGTCAAGGTCGAGGAGCCCGCCGGCGGCTCCGGGGAGTCCGGCGGCACCGCTGAGGGCACAAGCTCCGGCACCGAGGGCTCCTTCGACTTCGCCGCTATCCAGCTCTCCCACATCCGTGCCTTCCGCGCCCACCACCCCGACGGGGAGCGCGCACGGGTTTCGCAGGGGCTCGTCGTCATTCCGACCGACACCGCGACGACCGCGCAGCGCGAGAAGTACGAGGCGTTCGCGCGGCAGCGGACACCGCGCACCGCCACACCGCAGGGGCCCGCACGCCTGCTCTTCGCACGCGACATCGTCGGCACCTCGGAGCAGATCGCCGAGCGGCTGCACGCCGACCCCGCCTTCCGCGAGGTCGACGAGGTCGCCTTCGCGCTGCCCTTCACCTTCGAGCACGAGGACTATGTGCAGATCCTCACCGACATGGCCACCCGTCTGGGGCCGGCGCTCGGGTGGCGGCCCGGAGGGTGAGCACCCCGCGCTCTGCGTTGCCCATCTGGCATGTTCGCGGGTCTCGCCCCGTCCGAGAGTGGGTCGGTGTGGGTGGACGGGCCGGGCAGTATGCGAAGCGGTGGTGGATTGTGGCGGTGTGAACCGGCGGGGGTGGTGGCTGGGGCCGGCGAGCCGGAACTGTGCCGGTTGCACACCACGGTGCCGTTTGGCTGCGTTGCCGGGGCGCAGCGGGGTGGAGGACGTGCCGGACGGCACCTGCAGGTTCAGCTTGGGTCCGGCGGCCGCGGATGGCCTGCGCGTCCCACGGCGAGGCGTCATCGTGTGCGTGGTGCCCAGTCTCGTGGCTTGGGTGCGCATGATGTCTCAGCGTCCGTCCCCCCGGGGGGTGTCTGCCGTGGCCGGCCTGCTCATCGCCGCGGGCGAGGGGTGGGTCTCGTGGCGCGCGGACGTGTTGACTGCCGTGCAGGCCGCCGGGTTGGTGTTCGCGGAGTGCGGTGGCCGTGTCACCGGCGGCCGCGGCGTCGTCGCCCGCCCGGTCGGCGACGCTTTGCCGAAGGCGGCGGTGGTCTGACCGGAGCGGCCGGCACCGGCTGTGCGCCGCCGGTGATGAGGCGGCGTCAGAGCGTGGCGGGTACCGCGGTCAGGGTGGCGGTGAATGCCGTGCGGTCCTCCTGGCGGCCTGTGACGAGGACATGGTCGCCGGTGTCCGTGTCCCGGGGCAGGGTGCGGGCCTCGATCATGCAGGGGGCGTCCAGTTCCACGTTGTGGGTGAACTCGCCGGCGAGACTGATCGGGAGGCAGGGGTGGCCGAGGAGGGCTGCCGCGGCTTGCCGGGCGGCTTCCGGCAGGACCATGCCCGGTACGTGGTCGACGGAGTGGTCGAAGAGGACGGGGTGGCAAGTGTCCGCCCTCAGCTGCCAGCGGCCGGGTTCCGGGGTGGGGGACAGGACGACGTCCGTGGGGGACACCCGGCCCACGTCGTGCGGCGCCGTCGGGACCGTCAGCGGCAGTGGGGCGCCGTCGCCGGTGCGGGCTGCGTGCAGGCGACGGTAGACGGCTGGGGACACGCAGGTGAACGTGGCGGCACTGGTGCCCGTCCGCTGCTCGTCGCGGTGTATCACCGAGGAGGTGGGCGTCGGCGCCGGCAGGCACGGAGGTGAAGAAGTCACCGCCCTCGACGCGCCAGTGTCCGGCCGGCTCCGGGATGTCGAGGACGTGCTGTGAGACCACGGCGGGAAGGTCGAACAGGGTGCCCGTCAGGTGCGGGTCGCGCCGCGGCACCGCGCGCAGCAGGCCGCCGCGTCCGCCGCCCACGTCGACGGCGCTGCCGGCAGCGGAGAAGCCGCAGGCGCCGGCGACGTCGTCGCTCAGGGTCTCCAAGAACGCGGCCATGCTGGAGTGGAACGCCCGGCCGAAGGCCGGGTCGGCGGCCACATGGTCGTAGAGGGGGACGCCGTACAGGCTCTCGGAGGCGGTGGTGCCGGTGCGGACCGTCGCGTGGAGATGGCCCGCCGACTGCCGGAAGGCGGCCTTTTCGCGCACCACGACGCAGTCCCGCAGCGACCGCTCCGTGTCCGTGCGCAGGGGCTCGGCGAGCGGCGTGAGGGGGAAGCGGCCCTCGTCGTCCTCGCGGAAGTCGCCCTTGGCGGCGAAAAACCGCAGCAGCCGGTACAGGTGCGGGCCGTGGACACCCGCCGCGGCGGCGAGTGCGTCGGCCGTGCGCGGGCTGTCCGCCAGGTGGTCGGCGATGTCGAAGCGGGCAGCGGTGTGCAGGGCCGCCGAGTACGCACATCCCAGGGACAGATCGAGCAGCTCGCTCGTCACCTGTCCGCTGGTGACCTGCCCGCTCGTCACTCCTGCCGCCTCAAGGCGAGCGCCTGCCATCGGTGCCGGTCCCCTCGTCGGCTCAGCATGTGCGTCCCAGCCTGCGGGCGGCCCATCGCGTGGCGCTCGAGTATCGGACGAGCACGGGTATCGTGCGCAGGCGCAGCAGACGGTGAACGACGGTCTGCCTGTGCGGGCGGCCGGCCCGCTGCCCAAGCGCCGGACCGCGGGGCGGACCTGCGGCCGGCTGATGTTCCACCGCCGCCCGGCGCGCGACTGCGACACCCTGCCCGCCCGCTCCCGAGCCGTGATCCGGCCGGCCACGACCGGCCTGATGGCCCGCCGTCTCACCGGCGCAGCACCCGTCCTCCGGCGCGGCCGGCACAGCAGGATCGCACTGCGGTTCCGAGACGAGACCTCGGCAGACAACGACCTCCGCAGACCAGGCGACGCCCTTTGTCACATCTTCGTGCTCCGGGTCGTCAGTACGGGGGCCGGGGGCGTCCGGGGCCGGGAGAATCCCCCCGGCCCCGGACGAACGTCCACCGGCGCCAACCACGAGGGAGAGCCCGATGGACGAACGCGAGTGGCTGGCGCGGCGCTTCGAGGAGGACCGGAGCCGTCTGCGGGCCGTCGCCTACCAGATGCTCGGCTCGCTGACGGACGCCGACGACGCCGTCCAGGAGGCCTGGCTGCGACTCAGCCGGTCGTACGACAAGGGCATCGAGAACCTGAGCGGCTGGCTCACCACCGTCGTCGGCCGGGTCTGCATGGACATGCTGCGCGCCCGGCGCGTCCGCCATGTGGAGCTGTTCGAAGCGACCACCCAGCCGGTGCAGCCCCTGCACGAGAGCGGCGGCACCGCCGACCCCGAGGAGCGGGCGCTGCTCGCCGACTCGATCGGCCTCGCGCTGCTCGTGGTCCTGGAGACCCTCGACCCCGTCGAGCGGATCGCGTTCGTGCTGCACGACATGTTCGGCGTCCCCTTCGACGAGATCGCCCCGATCATCGAACGCACCCCCGCCAACGCCCGGCAGATCGCCAGCCGCGCCCGGCGCCGGGTGCGCGGCGGCACCCCGGCGCAGGACGCGGACATCGCGCGCCGGCGGGACGTGGTCGAGGCGTTCGTCACCGCTGCGCGCGGTGGCAGCTTCGAGGGGCTGCTGGCCGTCCTCGACCCCGATGTCGTGGTGCGCTCCGACAGCAAGGACGCGCCGCCGGTGGTGCGCGGCGCCATGGCTGTGGCGAGGGGCGCGACCATGGCCAAGCTCGCCACGGCGGCCCAGACGGCACTGGTCAACGGTGCTCCGGGCGTCATCGCGTACGCGGATGCCGGGTACCGGGTCATGACCTTCGAGATCGTCGACGACCGGATCACCGAGGTCGAGGTGATCACCGACCCGGAGCGGCTGCGCCACCTGGAACTGGCCGTCTTCGGCGACTGAGTCCCCGCCGCGTCCCGCGTCCGGGTGCCGCCGTCCCGACACCGTGGTGAGCCACGTCACGTGGGGCGGCGGCCTGGTGCGCGGGCGCCGGGGCGTGTCACTGTTGCCGCACGCCTGCCGTGCCCGGAAGGCGGCCACGCGGGCTTGACCGAGTGCCGTGACCGCCTGTCGGCAGGTGTACCGCTCGCCGGTGTGGCGTTTTCCGCCGGCTCTCCCCGGCTCGCCGAGATCAGGCCGGCCCGCCCCCGGTCCGCGCGGCACCCGTGCGCGCTGCCCCCTGCGTCGATCCGGCACCCTCCGGTCCACGGCGGCTCCGCAGAACTCGGGCGCCGCCACCCCGTCACGGTCGGGAGACGCCGGTCGTCTTCTGCCGCACCGTCGACGCACCCGGCCGCCGGTCCCGACGGGACCGAGCCGCCGGCCGGCCGGGCAGCCGCGTCGCATCCGGCCGGGCAGCCGCGTCGTCCCGCGTTCTTCGCCGCGGCGGCCGCAGGGTCGGCGGACGGGGGTGATGCGACCGGAGGGGACGGGGCGGTGCGGGACCGACCGTGGCGGGGATCCCGTGCAGTACGGCGTCGACGGCGACGGCATCGAGACCCGCCCGCGCGGACTGCCCCCGGGTCGCGGCCTTGGTCTCGAAATGGAAGTGCAGCGCGCCCCGGCTCACGGCGCTCATGTCGCCCAGCGGCACGCTGTCCATCGCCTGACGCCCGGCAGGGTCTCGGTCCGGGGTTCCAGTGCCCGGCGTCGTCCGACCGGCTGCGCACACTGCTCGGCGACCACCCGCTGCTCGGCCTCACATGGCCCAGAGTGTGCAGCACAGCGGTCAACTCCCGCTGGAGAAAGCGCCGTCGGACACGACGGCGCCCTGGGCGTACGGGGGCGCCCAGGGCGGTCGGTGCCGGCCGGCACGGTGTCAGGGGTTCAGCCGAGCGTGCCGGGCTTGTAGTGGCCGCCCTGCTGGCGGGTGATGACGCCGAGGCGGTTGGAGGCGTTGATGAGGGAGATCAGGCAGACCAGGGCGGTGAGCTGTTCTTCGTCGTAGTGCTTGGCGGCGTTGTCCCAGACCTCGTCGGGGACGCCGCCGGCGCCGTCGGCGATGCGGGTGCCGTGTTCGGCCAGTTCGAGGGCGGCGCGCTCGGCGTCGGTGAAGACGGTGGCCTCGCGCCAGACGGCGACGAGGCTGACGCGCTCGGCGCTCTCGCCGGCGTGGAGGAGGTCCTTGCTGTGGACGTCGGTGCAGTAGGCGCAGCCGTTGATCTGGCTCACGCGCAGCAGGACGAGGTCCTGGGTCGCCTTGGGGATCAGGCCGCTGTCGAAGACGGCCTTGCTCGCCCCGCCGATCCGCGCGAACACCTTCCCCGCGAGCGGGCTGCCGAAGAGGTTCAGCCGGGCTGTCATGAAAAGGTCACTCCCTGGTGGTCGAAGCAGTCGGTCGCACGTGCCTCTATGACGACGGCGCCCGCACCGATGTGACAACCAGCGGCGTGACCTGCATCACACCCACCCGGCGCCGTCCAGAACCCCCTCACGCACGACTACGGCAGTACGGAAAAAACGGACGGCGGAACTCCCCTTGAACTCGGCTGGAGAAAACCGGCCCTGCGCACGTTCTTCGCTACTGTGCTCGCGACGGCGGGAAGAGTCACCGAGGCGAGTTCTCAACACGGAGGAAAGTCCGTGGAGATTCAGGTTCCGGGACCGCTGAGTGCCGAAGTCAACGGAGGAACGGTCGTCCCCACCGCAGTCAAGCCGCGGCAGATCCTCTCCCTCCTCGCGCTGTACCCGGGACGCGTCATGCCCGTGTCCATGCTCATGGAGGAGATCTGGGGCGCCCAACCGCCGCAGAGCGCCCTCACCACCCTGCAGACCTACATTCTCCAGCTGCGCCGCCACCTCGACACCGCGATGGGCCCCGACGCCCCCGGCACCGCCAAGGACGTGCTCGCCACCCGGCACGGCGGCTATCTGCTGCAGATCCCACCGCAATCCGTGGACGTCCACCAGTACGAGCAGCTGATCACCCAGGGACGCGCCGCCTTCGAGGGCGGCGACGACCAGGTGGCCGCCGACTGCTTCCGCCGCGCCCTCGACCTGTGGCGCGGGCCCGCCCTCGTCGACGTACGCGTGGGACCCATCCTGGAGATCGAGGTGCTGCGCCTGGAGGAAAGCCGCCTGGGCACCATCGAGCGGCGCATAGACGCCGACCTGAGGCTCGGCCGCCACGCCGAACTCATCTCCGAACTCACGGAACTGACGGCACGTTACCCGCAGCACGAGGGCCTGCACTCGCAGGCCATGGTCGCTGTGTACCGCTCCGGCAGGCAGGGCGCCGCCCTCGACGTCTACCGCCGGCTGCGCGCACGCCTGGTCGAGGACCTCGGTGTCGAACCCTCGCCGCAGGTGCGGCGCCTGCACCAGGCCATGCTCTCCGCCGACCCCCAGCTGGACGTCGTGGCAGGCCCCCGCCGCACCTCCACCGTTGACCTCTTCGCGGCCTGACACCCCGGCACCTGCGTGAGCACGAGCAGGACCGAGGAGTCGAAGGAACCCGAAGATTCCTAACGTCACACCCGTCCACGACCGCACCGCCTCCTGGGCGGCACCCACGCGGCCCAGAACGCGGGCCGAGGCGAAGGACGTTGGCCGGAAAGAGGCGGAAGCCGATGGAGCCCGACGAGGCACGGGCCGCGCCGGATCAGGTGTGCCTGCGGCACGGCCGGTCCCGTGCCGAGTATGTGAGGTCCGGCTTCTTACGCGGGCGGCTGCTGCTGTCGGCGCTGATCGTGTTCGTCTCCTTCGCTTCCTGCGACCTGCCGAACCCGTGAGACGGTGTGGTGCTGTTCCTGGTGGTGGCGGTGCTGGGGTGGCAGCTGGCCCTGTATGCGCGGCGGGCGCGTGTGTGTATGGCGCTCACCGGCCGTGCCGGCGTGCTGTCGGCCCGGTGCCGGCGTCGCCCTGGTGGGGTTGTTCGAGGTGCTGTCGGGTGTCGCGGACGCGGGCGGAGTGCCCGTGCCGCACACGCTCGCCAGTGCTGTGGTGTGCGGGCCCGTTCTCGTGGTCGTAGGGCGGGTGGTGGCTGGCGGCAGGCGGCCACTGGCGGTGGGATGGTTGTCGGCGCCCGCGTTCGCATCGGTTGTACCGCACCCGTCGGCACTACCGGCGACGCCCGCTTCCGCTACCTCGCCGTCGTTTTCCCGCCTCGCTGTGCCGCCCGTCTGCTGAGCCCGGCAGGCCGGGGCGGGGGAGCGGCAGGTGCGGTGGATCGCCGACCGAGGTCTGCGTCCAGGGCGACGGCCGCCGTGTCGGCGGCCTGGAGGCGGTCTGTTCCACTGGAGTCGAGCGCGCCGAGTTCGGGCTGCCGTGTCGGCGCAGCGCTCATCTGTGATGGCGTGCTGTCGAGAATTGCCTTCCAGGCCTCGGGTGGCAACGCGGCTCACTCTCGTCGGTCTTGATGGACTTCGCCGCTGTCGGCGCACGGGCACGTTCCTCTTGCGGTCTGGCACACACCCATCACCTGAACTCTGCGTATTGGCGTGATTGCGGAGGGAGGTGTTGTTGGTGCCTGCATCTGCTGGCTGGCGGTACGCCGCCCGCACACACACTGGGAGACATCATGGCGGTCACCAACCTGACCGTCCTGGAGAATGTCCAGCCCACTCTCTCGGGCTGGACCGAGATCCCCGTTTTCTGAACGAGGGGGCCGGTGGCGAATACGTCTACTTCGCGTACGAAGGGACGGTGCTGATCGCCCCGTCGCCGGCATCTGCTTCCTTCTCGGCCAGGAGCAGCCGACGCCTCCCGGCTACGAGAAGATCCCGGTCGACCTGGACAAGGGCGCGGGCGGGGAGTACATCTACACCGCGTTCGCCCGCAGGCCCGGCGACCCTTTCGAGGACCTCGCCGTCATCTCCTCCAGCGACCTGGAGCCAACCCGCCCAGCGGGTTCCAACGGATCGACGTGGACCTCAACAAGGGCGCCGGAGGAAGGTACATTTACTTCTGCTACCGCACCTGACGGACGCTACCGGGCCCGGGACAGGGTCGGGGCGTCAAAAAGGCTCCTCGACGTGTCTCCGCCGAGGGGCCGGCGGGCGGCTGGTTCCGCCTGACCCAGTACGTCCAGTGCCGGTCCGCTCGCGCGCCCTTGGTTCGGCGGGCCGGGACGAACCCGGACCCGGCCAGTACCGTTCTGGACGCACCACCCGCAGGTGCGGCTACGAGTCCCTTGCCGGACAGTCGGAACCACGGCCTTTCGCTGTCGCACGCAAGTTTTGGATCACGGCGTCCTGGTCTCCGGCGGTCGCCGCGGAGCCGTACTGCACGTCGTCGGTGTTCCGGTGGTATGCCCAGTGCGTGCCGATGGCGGAAAGTCGTTGATTCGCTCCGGTGCCAGGGCGACGGCCCGGCTGCGCCGGTTGCTGATCCATGCCCCGAGCCGGATCTCCCGCTCCTCGCTGTTGCCGACGACGATACGGTCGATGTGCTTCCTCGGCACCCGGAGGTGTCCTTCGCGTTCGTCGTACTGCTGAGCGACGGCGTCGCTCATCGCGCACCTGTCGGCATGTGTGCGGCGAGGTCCGGGTCTTCCGTCTTGGCCTGCGGGGTGATGCCGAGGATGTGCCGGCACATCCACTGCTGCACACTGGTGCGTTCGTCCCAGTTGTGTCGGGCGGAGCGTACCCGCCGTCCGAGGTCTTCGCCATGGTTCACGACCTCGCCTGGCACAGGCCGTCGCCGATGCGGCGAGATTCGACGCCTGTCCCGCCCGCGACGTCCTGGACCACCCCGCCGCCCGGTACACCACCCTTGACCGCCGGCTTCCCGTGCGGTATGCGCCGTCGGGCGGACCGATGCGGCGATGCGGGCGATCGCAGGCGGGGCCGAGCTCGGCTACCGGCGGCTGCGCACCGGGCGACCTCACCGAGGACGAACATCAGGCCGCGGCCCAGGACCAGGCCCGTCCGGCCTGGTCACCGTGCCCGTCCATGTCGCTTCCGCGGCTGAGGACCACAGTGTCCACTTCCATCAGGACCATCTGGCCGACATGGGACGGGTCTGCTGCAAGGAGATCTGCGAGCTGGAGGACCGCGAGGCCTCTCAGGGGGAGATCGGCAAGGGCTACCAGGTCAGCCGCGATCGCATCATCCCGATCAGCGACAGCGAGCTGCGCAACCTGCCTCTGCCCACGGCCGAGGGGATCGAGATCGATGCGTTCCTGCCTCCGGCGTCGATTGACCCGATCCGGACCGGTGAGAGCTGCTACATGCTCTCCAGCCTTTCTCGTGCAGCGAGAACTGGCCATTTCCCTGTCCGGTGCCTGAATCCTGCCGAACGCGGCAGCGCGGGTTTTTCCGGTCCGCGGTCCGCGGATTTTTCTGCACGGTGTCACTGCCGACCACTACCGTCCTGGTGCAGGACCTGACGAGGCAGGGGGTGGCATGGCAACGGCCGGGTACCGGGGCGGTGCAGGCGCGAGCGCAAGACGGATGGCAGACGTTGCGCGGGCCGCCGAGCGGGCGGCGCAGCATCGGCGGGCCAAGGTGGTGCTGCCGCTCCTCACGGCGGCCGCCGCGGTGGCCGGCTGGGCTGTGGCCGCTGTGGGGTCCTGGCAGCTCGGCTTGGTCGCCGGGCTCGTCGTAGCCGGGCTGGGCGTGTGGCGGTTGTACCGGCGGGCCCGCAACAGCTGGGCGGTGGGCGCCGCCGGCGAGGCTCGGACGGCGCGGCTTCTGGCCCCGCTCGTCCGCCGGGGCCACGCCGTGATACTTCACGACCGGGCCGTTCCGGGGAGCCGCGCGAACCTGGACCATCTGGTCTTCACGGCCGCCGGCGCGTTCTACATCGACACGAAGAACTGGACGTCGAAAAGGTCCCGGCTGACGGTGCGGGGCGGCACCCTGTGGTACGGCCGGTATGCCCAGTCCCGGGCCCTGCAGACGGTGGTGTGGGAGGCCGGTCAGGCGGCCCGTGCGCTGGGCGTCCCGGTCCGGCCGGTCGTCGCCGTGCACGGGGCGAAGGTCCCGGCGCCGCACGGCCGGCTCGAACTGCAGGGCGTGACCGTGGTGGAGGCGAAGCGGCTGCGCGGCCTGCTGCAAAGCCTTCCACCCCGACCTGGGTGGGACACGGCGCGGATGGCCGCGGTACGGCAGCTGGCGGAACGGACACTGCCCCCGGCTTCCTGACGACGGACGGCAGGGAGGGCCCGGCTGCCTGCGGTCCGCCCCGGTCATTCCGAACGAAGCTGCCTGTGTCAGCCGCACGCGCGGGCGGGACGGAGGGCTGCCGGTACTGGTGCAGCATCAGGCACCGTTCGCCCCGCCGGCACGGGAGCGTTGCTGCCGGGTGGCGATCTCCTGCCGGCGCATGGGGCGATGCATGAACCAGCAGGTGAACCTGGTGACACTGGGCGTCGAGGACGAGGAGCAGGGCAGCATGATCTGCCGCTGCATCATCCGGCGGAACAGCACGCCGCCGACGAACGGCTGCGCAAGGCGGCCAACAGGGCGAACGGTGCCTGACGCGGCTCCAGCGGGCACGCGGGCCCTGGGCCTCCTGCAGGACTGCGCAGCGGCGGCGTGCGTATCAGCACGAGGGGGCCGCATCCGAAACCGCTCGGTACGACACCGGCGCCACCCGGTCCACGGCACGACCACACTGGTGTCCGGCCTCGCTCAACAGCTTCGGGCCGCCGGCCTCCACCATGCCGACCAGCCGTGCACGGGCCCGCCCCGGCCGGAACACCGTTCTGCTCCCGCTGCCTGCGGACCTGCCCGCGTCGGTGCTGAGCGACACCCTGGGCATCAGCATCAGTGCAGCCCTGCGGTGGTCCCGCGAAGCGGCCCGCGACTGGACCAGCCACTCAGCGGCTCGTTCCACGCGAGAGCGGCGCTGAGCGCCGCTGCACGGGACGGCGCACGGCTCGGTTCTGACCAGACCGGATCCGTGCAGCGCTTTCATGCGGCCGGAGCGTCCGCGAGACGGCTCACCCCAGCCGTCGCGGGTCGTCGTGGGAAGCGTTCGCGACCGAAGAGCGGCAGAGGCGATTCGTCCTTGTGGGCAGACCGGGTGACGAGAGCGGTCAGGGACCGGGTTCACGCGTCCTTCACAGGGGGGACGTGGCGGTGCAGGAACTCGATCTGGTCCGTGACAACGGTGCTGAACAAGGGTTCGATGTAGGGGTCGAAGTGGCCGCCTTCGTAGACGCGGACGGTGGAGTGCCGCATCTTGCCCGCTGCCCGTTCGGCGACGCGCATGGGAGTGATCGCGTCCTGCGCGACGATCTGGACCAGGGCCGGGCACGTGATGTTCCCGGCCCAGCGCCGGGGCGAGTAGAAGCCGATCTTCAACGCGATGCGGGCCGCCACGGTGCGGGGGTAGGTGTCCTCCTGCAGCCCCGACTCACGGAAGAGAGCGTGCATGCCCGGATAGGCGTCCGGCGAGGTCATCATGCCGGTGCGGCCGGGAAGGCCGACGCTGGGCACATACACGGGTGCACGGCCGAGCCTGGAGGCGATCGCGTCCCGGATCCCCGGCAGGCCGACCCGGAGAGCGGCCCGCAGGCCCGTCGACCTCACCGCCGCCGGGCCGCTGACGTGCGGGACCTGAGCGATGACGGCGGCGAGAGGCTCTCCCTGGCCGGCGATGGTGATGACGTGACCGCCCGAGAACGAGGTGCCCCACGCCACGACCCGGGTGCGGTCGATCCCTTCGAGCGACCTGGCGTAGCGGAGGGCGGCGCGCCAGTCCTCGTGCTGCATCGCGATGTCCAGGACCTGGCGCGGCTCACCCTCGCTCTCCCCGAAGGAGCGGTAGTCGAAGACCACGACGGCGTATCCGGCGGCGGCGAAGCGCTCGGCGTAGGCGTAGAGCCGCAGCGCACGCACCGCACCGAAGCCGTGTGCCATCACGATGACGGGCGACGGCTGATCCGTGGCGGCGGGCCGGTAGACGCGCGCGGCGCACCTGGTGCCGCCGGAGTCGAACCACTCCTCCGACGTCGTGAACGTGCCGTCGTGCGTCTCGGCCATGGTGCACTCCTCATCTCGCTGTGTGTCCTCACCACTGTCCAGGATGATGGAGGACGTTCGGGCGGTGGGCGCCGGCGCATGCCGCGCGTGCGCGGCATTTCGGCGGCCGCCGCGCCACCGCGGCGTCAGGGACGTGGCGACGATCGCCCCGGAAGAGCCGGAAGCCCTGCGAAGCCCGCCCGTGTGCTGGTGATCCCGCGGTGGGGACGGCGTGATCTCCATCGGGGCGAGGCGCCCAGACTCGCTCGTGCGGACGAAGAAGTCGTCGGCCGGGCAGAACAAAATGAGCGGCTCGTGCCGTCGTCGTGGACCAACCCTTTTGGCCTGTACGGGGATTCGGCCGAGATCACGCAGATCGGGAGAGCACGGCAGGTCCGAGCCAGCGGCATGCGGCCAGCGCGAGCTCGAGATCCAGCCGGTCCTCCTCGATCGGCCGCCCCCGCAACCGCACTGCTTTGTCCACCCGGTACTTGACCGTGTTCTTGTGCAGATGGACCTTCGCCGCGGTCGCGACGAAGCTCTGGTTCTGCTGAAGGAAGACGGTAAGGGTCTCCCGCAGCCGTGCGACACCTTCGTCGTCCTGTGCCAGCCCTCCGAGCATCGATGTGACCAGGTCACGGGCGAGGTCGAGGTCGCCCGCGAGAGCGGCGGCCGCCCTGACCCCGGGCGCGGTGAACGACGTGATCCGCTGGGCCCGCTCGGCCCCGAGGACCGCGACCCGGTGAGCCCGCAAGGCCTGGCGGTGTGTCGCACGGAAACCCGCGAGTCCTGTCCCGACCGCGCCGACCGCGGCCTTCACCTCACCACCCGCCTCACCAAGGATGCGGGCCAAACCGTCGAGGTCGACAGGTGCCCCTGCCCGCAGCGGTATCCAGCCCCAGCCGAGCGAGCGGTCCTGCGGGACGAAAAGCGGCGAGGAGTCCGCACCGACCTCCTGGGCCACGGCACCGGTCAGCTGCCCGAGCAACTCCAGCGGGTCCGTCGACGTCATGCGTTCGTCCGACCACAGGACGAGTCCGAGGTGCTCCCGGCGGAGCCGGTAGCCGAGGACCTGCTCCGCCGCGGCCACGTCCACCTCCTCCCCGGCGAGCAGCGCGCTCAGCGTGGCCGTGCGGATCGTGTTCCGATGCGCCAGCCACCGCTCCCGCTCGGTCTCGTATTCCGCGACGACCTGCTCGGAAACCCGGTCGATGTAGGCGAAAGCGGCGTCCTGGAGCATCTGCAGCGCCGCGAAGGAGACCCTGCCGTCCGGCTCGACGCCGGCCAGCTCACCGGCCACCCACTCAAGGGCGCGCCGGTGGCCGAGGCGGTAGGCGCGCAGCAGGGCGTTCGAGGAGATCTCGCGCTGCGCAAGGCGTCGCGCGTACTCGACGGCCGGCCATGGTGCCTCCACCGTGTCGACCGGGACCCCGTACCGCACGATGTGGAAGAACGTCTTCACGTTGCTCTCCACACTCGCGTGGAGGAGGCCGAGCATCAGCTGGTCTCCGCGAAGCTCCGGGATCGACTCGGCGAGCTCGGCCTGGAGCAGGCGCGCCACCTCGTCGAGCTGCGCGCTCGAGGCCGCGGCGATGTCGGCGACACGGGCGGCCGCACGACGGGCGATCTCCTTGCGGTCCACCCGGGGACCCATGGCTGACCCTTCCTCCTGTCTCGGTTCCCGGGCACAGGTGTGTGATGAGCCCTTGGACCGTCGCACCGCAACGGTAGCCGGAAGCGGGAAGCGAAGACCGATCCGCACCCGCTTTTTCGGTTCGCGCGCACAGTGTCCCAGGTCTTCCCACCCTCCTGAAGTCCGTGCGTCCAGATCGCGTGACGCGGCCCTCGGAAGCAGGCGGCGTGCCCCTTACGGGCGGTCACCGATGCGTGCCGTCCGGGCCACCACCGACAGGAGCACCCTTGGGATTCGTCAAACCGTCTCCGCAGCCGGTCGAGCCGACGGTCTTCTTGAAGCTTCCCCTGCGCGAACGCGTGCGCATCCTCAGCACCCACTGGGCCGACGACGGCTTCGGCACACCGCGGGCGCTGCACATCATGTACATCGTCAAGATGCTCGGCCTCTGCTTCGGCGTCGGCATCCGGATCGCGTCGGCGACGTCCGGGACCGAGTTCACCGACATCGGCAGCTGGTACCACGACATCGTCGTGCACCACAAGCTCGCCGTGTGGCTGATGCTGCTGGAGGTGACCGGACTCGGTGGTGCCTTCGGGCCCTTGTGCGGCCACTTCCGCCCGATGATCGGCAACATCCGGTACTGGATCCGTCCCGGCACGGTCCGCATGGCGCCCTGGGGCAGCCGCGTGCCGTTCACCGGCGGCGACGAGCGCACCTGGTTCGACGTGGCGCTCTTCGCCGGCGTGCTCGCCGCCCTCGTCTACCCGCCGCCCTCGTCTACCCGCTGGCCGCGCAGGCCGAGCCTGTGCCGGGCGAGTTCCTCCCGGCGGGCACCGGCCCGCAGGAGCTCGTCCCACCGCACTGCTTCCTCCCGGTCCTCGTCCTCATGCCCCTGATGGGCTTGCGGGACAAGGTCATCTTCCTGGCCGGCCGGTCCGAGCAGTACCTGCCGGTCATGCTGTTCTCCGCGCTGATGGGGAGCATCGGCGGCGCCGCGGACTTCGTCGACCTCGTCGTGGTGTTCAAGATCGTGACGTGCGTCGTGTGGACAGGTGCCGGTGTGTCCAAGATCGGTGCCCACTTCGAGCACGTCGTGCCGCCGACGGTCTCCAACAGCCCGGCCATGCCCGGACGAGTCAAGCGTCTGCACTACCGGGACGTCCCGAACGACCTGCGCCCCTCCCGTGTCGCCTGGTCCATGGCTCACATCGGCGGCACCGCCGTCGAGATCATCATCCCGATCACCCTGCTGCTCACGACGAACGCGACCGTGGCACTGATCGGCGCGCTGTGCATGCTGGCCTTCCACCTCTTCATCGCCTCGACATTCCCGATCGCCGTCCCCCTGGAGTGGAACGTCTTCTTCGGGTTCACCGCGATCGTCCTGTGGGTCGGGTTCGATCCCGGCACATACACCATCGTCAACTTCTCACAGCCGGTCCTGCTCGTCCCGGTCCTGGCGCTGCTGGCGTTCGGGCCGGTCCTGGGCAACCTGCGCCCCGACCTCGTCTCCTTCCTGCCCTCCATGCGCCAGTACGCCGGGAACTGGGCCTCGTCCGTGTGGGCGATGAAGCCCGGCGTGGAGGAGCGGCTCAACGAGCTGCCCGGGGTGGAGAACCAGATCGACCAGCTGCAGCGCATGATCCCGACTCCGTACGAACGTGACGACGCCGAGATGACGTTGCAGAAGGCACTCGCCTGGCGCTCGATGCACAGCCAGGGGCGCGGCCTGTTCTCCCTCCTGTATGCACACCTCGCCGACATCGAGACACGCACCGTCCGCGAGGGGGAGTTCGTGTGCAACACCATCCTCGGTTTCAACGTCGGCGACGGCCACATGCATGACGCCCGCCTCGTCGCAGCCGTGCAGAAACGCCTCAGCC
Organism: Streptomyces thermoviolaceus; assembly: GCF_045209695.1. Classification (NCBI taxonomy): domain Bacteria; kingdom Bacillati; phylum Actinomycetota; class Actinomycetes; order Kitasatosporales; family Streptomycetaceae; genus Streptomyces; species Streptomyces thermoviolaceus. The sequence goes on from NZ_CP109280.1 coordinate 6,063,984, forward strand.
TCCAGCCCGGCGACCTGGTCGTGGTCTGGGCCGAGTCCCAGCCCGTCCACCGGCGCACCCAGCGGTATGAGGTGATCGACGCCGCCCTGGGCGTGGTCGAGCGGGGCACCTGGAAGGTCGCCGACTGCGTAGCGGAGCAGCCGTGGCTGCCCAACGGTCCCGTCCCGCTGAACGTCACCTGGACCGCCACCGGCTACCACCGTCGGCAGACCCTGGGAGCGGACCCGAACCGATGCGACGCAACCTCCGACTGACCCCTCCCCGCCGCCCCCTGTCCTCCCGGAGGCCATCACATGCACGTCGCCTCTCTCCCCTCCGAACGCGCCGGCACCAGGCCCGACAAACCGTGCCTCTCCGACGAGACGGTCGGCACGCTCACCAACCAGGCATGCGCGGCACGCCTCGAAACAGCGTCCCGTGCGTTGGCGACCCACGAAGCGGCTCGCGGCACGGTGGCCGCGGTCCGACTGCCCAACCGCGTGAACACCGTGGTCACGCTGTTCACCGCCTGGCGCCCCGGCGCCGCCGTTACACCGGTGAACCCCGCCCCGGCCCACGGTGAGACCGAATACCAGATCACCGACTCCACAGCACGCGTGCCGGTCACCCACGACGGCCTGTCGCCGGAGGGCGTCACAACGCTCGCGCCCGAGCACCTCGCAGCGCCCTGTGCGGGAGCCGACGCGGACCCGGCCGAACCGGACCTCGACGACCTGGCCCCGCTCGTTGGCACAAGCGGCACCACCGCACCTCCCAAGGGCGTGAACTCACCGACGCCGGCCTTGACGCGATGACGGGAACCATGGTCGAGGCACTGTCGCTCGGCGAGCGCGACCACAGCCTGCTGATCCTGCCGCTGTTCCACGTGAACGGCATCGTGGTCAGCATCCTGCCGCCCCTGCGAGCGGGCGGACAGGCAACCATCGCCGGACGCTTCGACCCCCACACCTTCTTCGCGACCCTCGAAACAGTGCGTCCCGCCTACTTACCCGGCATCCCGGCGATCTGCGCGATGCTCGCGAACCTGCCCGCAGAGGTCGAGCCGGACACCGGCTCACTGCGCTTCGTCGCCTGCGCAGCGGCCCCGACACCGGCCGCACTCATCCGCCGGGCCGAGGAACGCTTCGGCGTGGTGCTCATCGCCGGCCACGGGCTCTCCGAGGGCACCTGCGCTTCGACGAGCAACCCGCTCGACGGTGTCCGCAAGCCCGGCACGGTCGGCGTGGCCCTCCTCGGCCAGACGGTCGCCGTCATGGCCCCCGACGACACCCTCGTGCCGACGGGCGAGCGCGGCGAGATCGAACACACCATCCACGCGCACCCCGCCGTCCTCGAGGCCGCGGTGGTCGGCCGTCCCCACCCGGTCATGGGCGAGGAGCCCGTCGCGTTCGTTGCCCTGAGGGAAGGCGCGTTGCCCGACGAGGACGAACTCGTCGCGTTCCTGACGCAGCGGATCGCGAAGGACGAACTGCCGACCTCGGTGACCTTCGTCGACGAGGTGCCGAACAATCCCCCCGGCAAGTTCGACAAGGCGCCACTGCGCGCCGCCGTCGCTGCGACACACACAGCAGCCGCAGGCCCGGACGAGGAGACACCGTGACGACCGCAGTCGTCGTCGGCAGCGGCCCCAACGGACTCGCGGCCGCGCTCGTGCTGGCCGACGCCGGGATCCGGGTGCGCGTCATCGAGGCCGCCGACACCCTGGGAGGCGGCACCCGCTCGGCGGAACTGACCCTTCCGGGACTCGTGCACGACGTGTGCGCGGCGATCCACCCAATGGCGGTCGCCACACGGTTCTCCCAGGCCTTCGACCTCGCCGAACACGGCCTGCAGTGGGCGGAACCGCCGGTGCAGTACTCCCACCCGCTCGACCATGGACGCGGCGCCGCCGCCTACCGCTCCGCCGAGAAGACCGGCCGCCACCTCGGAGGACGCGACGGCCGCACCTGGACCCGCGTGTTCGGCTCGCTGACCGACCGCTTCGACACGATCGCCGACGAGTTCCTGCGACCGGTGCTC